>NZ_CP017640.1:0-1912500 GCF_001854385.1 Methylobacterium sp. C1
TGATCAGCCAGCTGCGCTCCCTCGATCCGCCGCTGTCAGAGGCCGACATCGATCTCGAGCGCCGGGCGCTCGACGCGGCGATCGAGCGGCTCGAGGTCGATCACGGCGGTCTTCCGGCCCCTGCCAACGATGCCGCGCGGGCGCCCGAGAAGCCCGCACCGGCCACGGCCCCAGCTCCGACGCCCGCTGCGGCACCGGTCGTGCCCGTACCCGCCGCGCCCGAGCCGATCGTGCCCACGGCCACGGAGCCGGAGATCCCGGAGCCATCCCCCCCCGAACCGGGACCCGGACCGGTGCCGGCGCCCATCCTGCCGCCCGCGAGGCCGCCGTTCGCGGTCACGGCCCGAGAGGGTGACCGGGACCCTGAGGACGGTCCGCGCGAGCCGCCGATCCCGATCGCGCCGCCGCGTCCCGGGACGCCACCGCCGGCCGCGCCCGACGCGGCGCCGCCGGTCGCCGAGACATCAGCCACGGAGGCGCCCGCCGTCGAGGATCCGGACGCCGAGGCCGCCGAGGGCGCCGGCGGGCGTCAGCGGCCGCGGATCGAAGTGGTCCCGCCCCGGACCGGTCGGTCCCGCGTGCTGCGCAACGTCTTCGTCGGCGGCGTCCTGGCGGTGGTGATCGGCCTGATCGCCGTCGCGGCCTTCCTGCTGCGCGACAGGCCGCAGAACCTGCCGTCGAGCGGCACGGAGGCCGGGGATACGCAGCAGCCGGAGGGCGAGACCAAGTTCGGCGACCGGGTCGGCGGCGACGCCGCGCCGGCCCCGAAGGCCCCGACGCGTGTCGAGAACAGTGCGCCGCCGCGGGCAGCGGCCACGCCCGCGCCCGCCGATGCGGGCGTCGCCGTCGCGCAGAGGGCGGAACTGGTCGAGGAGGCGACGGGCGCCCAGGGCGGGCAGCCGACCGTGACGCCGGGGCGTGTGACTTGGCGGCTCGAGAGTGTGAACGGGGATCAGGGGCAGCCGGTTCAGAACGCCGTGATCGCCACCGTGACCATTCCGGATGCCGGCCTGACGCTGGTGATGACGATCCAGCGCAATCTCGACGCCACGCTGCCGGCGTCCCACACCGTCAGCTTGGCGTTCAGCCAGACCGGCAGCAACGGCGCGTCCCGCACCGTCCAGGATGTCGGGTTGCTCCAGGCCAAGGACGAGCAGAGCGCCCGCGGCTCGCCCGTCTCGGGGTTGCCCGTCCGCGTACGCGACAACCTGTTCCTGATCGGCCTGTCGTCGCTGCAGAACGACGTCGAGCGCAACACCGACCTGCTCCTGCATCGGAACTGGTTCGACATCGCACTGCGCTACACGTCCGGCCGCCGGGCGGTGCTGACCTTCGAGAAGGGCGCAGCCGGCGCCCAAGTGATGCAGAACGCGTTCGACGCCTGGCAGTGACCGCGCGGCGTCGGCATTCGTTCGAGCCCTGACCGCCGAGCCCTGACCGGGCTGGGCGAGCCCGGCGCCTCGCGAGCGCCGGGCGTGCGGGTCAGCGGGCCTCGATGCCGGTCCGGGGCAACTCGCGGGTGGCGATGTTGCGCTTGACCGCCTCCTGCACCTTCTCGAAGGCGCGAACCTCGATCTGCCGGACGCGCTCACGGGAGACGCCGAACTCGCCGGAGAGATCCTCGAGAGTGATCGGGTCCTCGGCGAGACGCCGGGCCTCGAAGATGCGGCGCTCGCGCGGGTTCAGTACGCCGAGAGCGTCCTTGAGCGCGGAGAGCCGGTTCTGGCCCTCCTGCTCCCGCGCCAGCACGGTCTCCTGGCTCGGGCTGTTGTCCACGAGCCAGTCCTGCCACTCGCCCTCGCCCTCCTCGCGCAGGGGCGCGTTGAGCGACGTGTCGCCGGACAGGCGCCGGTTCATGTCGATCACGTCCTGCTCAGGCACACCGAGGCGGGTGGCGATCTGCTTCACCTGATCGGGCTTCAGATCGCCCTCGTCGAGGGCCGAGATCTTGCCCTTCGCCTTCCGCAGATTGAAGAACAGCTTCTTCTGGTTCGCGGTCGTGCCCATCTTCACGAGGGACCACGAGCGCAGGATGTATTCCTGGATCGCCGCCTTGATCCACCACATCGCGTAGGTGGCCAAACGGAAGCCCTTGTCGGGATCGAAGCGCTTGACCGCCTGCATGAGACCGACATTGCCCTCCGACACGACCTCGCCGATCGGCAGGCCGTAGCCGCGGTAACCCATGGCGATCTTGGCCACGAGGCGGAGATGCGACGTCACGAGCCGGTGCGCGGCCTCGCGGTCGCCGGCGTCCCGCCAAGCCTTCGCCAGCGTGAACTCCTCCGACGGCTCCAGCATCGGGAACTTGCGAATCTCGTCGAGGTAGCGCGAGAGGCCACCTTCGTTGGCGAGCACGGGCAGCGTACCGGCCATGGCATTCTCCTGGACCTAATGTCCCCCTGTCGGGCGGACGCGACGGACAACAGTGCCGTCCACTCGGGCCGCTCTTGAGCCGACCCTGCCGGCCCCCCATCTCGTAAGGGACGCCGGGGAGCCGGTTGCGGTCGATGACACCCACGTCGTCAACAACGCGCCACCGGCGATTTTGGTCGTACCATGTCACGATGTGACGCGGTACGGGGTGATCTTTCGCACGCCGCGACGGGGCGGTTACAGGCGCGGCGCTCCGTTCTCTTCCGCCCTCAGTGCCTGCACGAGCGCGGTCATGTCGGGCGGCAGCGGACTCTCGAACCGCAGCGTCGTGCCGGTGCGCGGGTGGCTGAAGCCGAGCAGTTCCGCGTGGAGCGCCTGGCGCCCGAGCGCGGTGAGGGCGGCGCGGGCTTCCGAACTCAGGCGGGCCGCCTTGGTCCGGAAGGCGCCGCCGTAGACCGTGTCCCCGAGCAGGGGGTGTCCGCGATGGGCGAGGTGCACGCGGATCTGGTGGGTGCGGCCCGTCTCCAGGCGGCAGCGCACGAGGGCGGCCTCGCCATACGCCTCGGCCACGGCGTAGTGGGTTACCGCGTGGCGCCCGCTCGCGTCCGACACGACGGCGATCTTTTCCCGATGGAAGCGCGACCGCGCGAGGTTGGCCTGGATCGTCCCGGCCCGCGGCTGGGGCAGGCCCCAGACCACGGCGGCGTAGGCGCGTTCCAGCGGTCCGGACCGGCCGTGATCGGCGAACTGGGCGGTGAGGCCCTGATGGGCCGTGTCGTTCTTGGCGACGACGATCAGGCCGCTCGTATCCTTGTCGAGGCGGTGGACGATGCCGGGGCGGCGCACGCCGCCGATCCCCGACAGGCTGGCGCCGCAATGGGCGATCAGCGCGTTGACCAGCGTGCCGCTCTCGTGACCCGGTGCGGGATGGACCACCAAGCCGGCCGGCTTGTCGATGACGATCAGGTCGTCGTCCTCGTAGACGATCGGTAGATCCAAGGCCTCGGCCACCGGCTCTGCCGGAGCGGCCGGGGGCACCCTGAGCACGATGTGCGCGCCGGCGGCGACTTTGCCCGACGGGTCGAGCGCCGGGAGGCCGTCCCGCTGGACCTGGCCGGTGCGGATCAGGTCCTGCAGGCGGGCCCGGGACAGATCCGGGAACAGCGCGACCAGTGCCCTATCCAGCCGCACGCCTCCCTCGGCCACGATCCCGGCCCGCTCGTCCTGCGCGTTATCCACCACGACCCCTATTCGCTCCCGATCTGACCCGCCGCGGCGGATTTCCTGACAAAGGCACTTGCTCCGCCGCCGGGTGGTGGCTATAGCAGCCCCGCGCCGCCGGAAAGCTCCCATCGTCTAGCGGTCTAGGACGTCGCCCTCTCACGGCGAAAACAGGGGTTCGATTCCCCTTGGGAGCGCCAGCGCGCTGGCAGCCATCGCGGGCTGCGCATCGTTTTATCAGAAATTGCTAGCGGCTTATGGGCCGGTGTATTGCCGGCGCTCTGCGCCTTCGGTGTCTGCTCGTCGTTTCGCGGGCTACCGCCGAGCTGGCGCTACCGGTCGAACGATCGCGCTGGCTCTACCGTGAGGTCTCGAGTCACGAACCGTCGCCATGCCGATGTAGCCCGATGGTGATCATCAGGGCACGGATGAGGGTTTACCTTGGCGTGGGCCGAGCACGCGGCGCAGCCGACGGATGGGGTCACGCTTTGCGAGACGGGATCGGCGTTCCGCCTACCAGAACCAGATGACGCGGCCCGACACCGCGTAGATGACGAACCACAGCCCGACGGCCAGGATGAGCGATGCCACGACGAGGGCCGCGTGGGGCCTCCTGCGCGTGCGGCTAGGGCGGACGTGAGTGATCTGATCCATGGGTGTGGCGAACGGCATCCCCTGCCGATCGTAAGCACGGAGGCTCCTCGCCCCGAGCCCGGGAGGCCCCCGTGGTTGCAATCGGCGACAACGGCGCGTTACGACCAACATCCGCCGTCGATGTCCCCATCAAAAGATGCGTTGCGGTGAGGCCGGCCGCCGGTCGCGCCGGTGGCGCGGGTCCATCGCCGACGGCCGCGAGGCTGCACGGCCTGCGATCAGCGACGCAATCAGGGATCAATCGGGGTCGCCTCAAAAACGGGATGTTGTGCGGCGTGCCCTACTGTGTCGAGTAGGTTTCCGTCGGGCGTGATTGCACGGTGCCTCAACCCGCGCGATCACCGCGCACTTCGAGATCCAAGCCGTCGGACAGCATCTCTGGACCTGGGAAGTGCTCGACGAGACCGAGATGACGGTAGCCGAATCTCATCGGCCGTTCCTTTCTCGGACATAGGCCCTCGCGGCGGCCCTGGCCTTCGATGAGCTGGTCGCGCGGGCTAGCCGTTCGCTCAGTGGTGGAGCGTCGAGCGGCCTCCTGTAGGCGATCACTTCCGACGCAGCTCTCCGAAGAGTTCTCGGGTCCGTTGCCTGGCCGATCTAATCCTCCGCTCGTGCGTGCAGGTGAGCCCATAGGCGGTCCGAGGGAGGCCCTCGCGTGTCGACCGGGAGCACGCGTCGCGCATGCAGGCATTCATCCTCAGGCACACCGACTGACCGTCCGTGTCGTCCCTGTGGGCGCTAAAGAGGAGCGGCAGGGGGCCTCGAACTGGCTGACCTGCCAGTGATGGCGACACCCGCGGCCAAGCAGAAGCCGCAGACCAGCAGGCGGCTATCGTACAACCAGTGCCTGCGGTCCTCCCCGGCGGCGCCGTTCGCGCTCATCCTTGTCACCGGGAAATCGCCCGGTTCCGCGTCCCGACGCGAGAGGCTCAGCCTGGCTCTTCGACGGGCGAATCCACCGCAGCCGGTCTGCCGAGGCGATTCGGCTGGTCGAACGCTGTTCACGGAAGGCAGCGTCCTGTCAGCAGGTCGACCCAGTCCTCGTCGCGCCGCCGCGGCCCGTCGTATCATGGGTGGGCCGCTCTGGGATCGGCAAGACTCGCCACGCGGCGCGCGAGGCCGCACGGAGGGACGCTTGGGATACGGGATTTCACTTACGCGTCGCGGTCTTCTCATCGCTCTGTGCTTCGCTCAGGGCACGGTCTGCGCAGGGGGGTTCGATTCTGGAACGACACCGCCGACGCCCGGAACGAAGCAGAATCATCCCGTCGAGGATGGCAATCGGCAGGGAGAGACCAGTGCCGGTCGCTCAGACGCGACTTTGGGATTTACGCCACCGAGCGGCGTCGTTAGTCGCGCCGACCTCGCGGACCCGATCAACAGCCCGCTCGTCTCGAAGTTCAGAACCGTTCTGGCGACCTACGATGACTTTGCCGCCCACGGCGATGGCAAGGCTTGGACGGAATCTGCCGACGTGTGTCCGGCTCTCAACGCTGCGTTCGCCTTCCTCAACGCGCGCGGGGGAGGAACCCTTGTGCTGCCTCCCGGCGCGGCTCGCTGCGCGACGTCATTGCGTGCGCCCAACATGTCCCGCATCAAGATTATCGGCCAGGGTGCAGGTGCCTTCTCCATCGCGGGAACCGAGTTGAAATGGGCCGGTGCGCCCGGAGCCGTGATCGTCGATCTGCGGAGTACGACGGCTCAGACACCGGTGACCGCCGTTGCGGTTTCGGATCTGACGCTCAACGGGAATGGGCGCGCGAAGACGGGATTGTTCGTGCGCGGGCTGAAAAATTCCAGGATCGACATCATGGTGCGGGACACGACCGGTCCGGGCGCCGATATCGATGTCGATGAGGCCCGCGGTCCTCTCGCGAAAGGCCCGCTCACAGGACCTGTCTGGGCGGCGGTCACACCGGGATCCGGTGGACGGAGCGGGACCTACACCGGGGTCCCCCTCGCGAACGCGAGCGCGGGAGCCGGAGAGGGCGCCCGCGCGACGATCACGGTCAAGGGCGGTTCCGTATCCGCGATCGACGTCACGGAGGGGGGAGCCAATTACGTGCTGGGCGACGTCCTGACCGTCGAGCCCCCCGACATCGGCGGAACGCGGGACGTGTCCATCACCGTCGCGAATTCCGGCAATGCCGCGTCCTCGTTCCTCGACACATCTCAGAACGAGTGGAAACTCCGCGTGACGCAGCAAGGCAGAGCGAGCCTGAAGGCGCAGGGCGTGCGCATCGGACCGGGGTCGCCGTGGCTCGACACCAACTCGAGCCAGTGGATCAATGTGTTGACATTGACCCAACAGGGGACGGGGTTCGAGATCGGCAACGCGGATACCAACGAGTTCATCTTCATACGCGCCGATCGCGAAGGACATACCGGGATTGGGGTCGACCTGAAGGGCGGAGTCTGGACGTCACCGTCCTCTGCCCGGGCCAACCGCTTCGGGACAATCTCGGCGACGGGCGGCTTAGTCGCGCGCGGCGGGCCACGGCCGAGCGTCAGGAATGTCGTGGCCAAGTACAATACCGAGAGCGGTGAGGCGCCGCCAAAATGGGAGGATGGTGCGGGCGTCAACATCACCGATGATAACGGCCAGTCCATCGGGAATACTGGGTTCACGACGAATCTCGCACGAACGGTCTACACGCCCGCGGTCGCACGCGGCGGTGCGGCCGCCGCCTCAGTCTCGGCCACGGCCGATTACCGCCGATTCGGTCGAGAGATCCTCGGTATTCGGCTGGATATTAAAGTCACGGGCGGCTCGGGCTACATCACGGCCTCGCTTCCCTGCCAACCGTTCAAGGACACGGTGTTGACTGGATTCGACCGAGCGACCGGTCGCTCCGTCCAGGGCCGGATCGGTTTCGCCGATCCGAAGGTCTACATCTACAGCATGGACGGGACAGTGCCGGCGAACGCCAACGCTCAGCCGCTGCTCACCGGCGATCTGGAATGCAAGGATTGACGCCGATGCTATCTCCTGACGGTCAGAGACGCCGGACCGGCCAGCTCTAGGTTTCCCCCGAGCACTGATGACTGGTCTATCAAATCTGGTTCTCCCGAGGCAGGACCGTCCGGGCCAGTTCCTGGCCATCCGCGGAGCGGCGGATCACGATCGTCTGCTCCACGTCTTTTTTCAGGGGCGGAAAGAACGCGTATGTGAAGCCGTGATGCGCGTTGCCGATATTAGCCTCGCGCAGATCCGGACGGAATTTGCCAGCAACGACCGTATTGACGGGTGATCGGTTGACGACGATGGCGATCACCGTCGGTGAATTCGGGGAACATGGTGTGAAGGCCCACCCGCGGATCCGGCTGTGATCAGCCTCGTCGATGAAGCCTTGCAGCGGTACGTGATCGTGCGACTCCGGAGAGCCGGGCGCGCCCTGAGCCTCTGAGGTCCCTTTCTGCCCCACCTGAGTCGGCGGGGTGCCCGGTGTGTAACCGCTCCGTCCTTCGGCAAGGCCGTTCTGCAAGAAGTGGATCAGCGGATTCTGTCCCGCGGCGGCGACGTCCGGGTTCGCCGCGAGGTAACCCGCCGTGCTGAAGCCGGCGCTGGGGTCGCGTCCTTCCGTCCAGCCATGGTTCAGAAAATGCTGAAGTGGATCTAGACCGGCCCTACGAACGTCGGGGTTACGATCCAGGTAGTAGGCCGGATCGAAGCCGGGAAGCGGGTTAGCAAACAGCGGACGGCGCTGATTGGACGAGATCGGCAATCGAAACTTCATGGGCAATCCGCGCAGCCAGGGATCGTCCTCGGTCTACCATAGCGCGTGACGTCGCAAGCCCGGCACGCGGAATTCGAGCCGGCATGAGCGTGGCAGCACCGTATGTGTCGCGGACTCTCCGCACGAGGCGGCTCGGTCGGTTCGGCATAGACGCCGGAAACGCGCGCCATGTGTGCTGCCCCGATGATGTCGGGTGTCGGTGGCTTCGCCGAGCCTTCATCGGGTGCGTGTTCGAGCGCGAGATCGGGTGTAGTTCCCGTAATCCACAGCGCGCAGGACCAGATTTCGCGGTCCTTGCGCGGAAGGCTTTCTCTCGCACTGTCTGACTAATGCAGATGAACCGCGAAACGGCGGTATGATTCACTCGGAAATTCTCTGTGTTTGCTCCGGGCGATGTCTCGCGACGAGATGAAATCCGAGTTCCGGATTGGCGCGCGCATCCCAATCGTGGGCGCGGGGATTGCCTGATCCGCGCGGATAATCGCGAAGCTGGAAGGGGCTCTCGATCGGGATCAATCCTGACGCCATGAAAACGTCTTCCCACCAAGCGCGGTCGCGAATCGTCGCGTGGAAGTCGTGGCCCGCCTCGTCGCGATCCGCGAAGGTCGCGATGGAGGCGACGACGACCCCACCCGGTCTCAAGTGTCGGCAAATCGAATGCAGCAGCGTGGGTAGGTCCGCTTCCGGTATGTGCTCGAACAATTCCCAAGCCGTGACCAGATCGAACTTCTGGCACTCTCCGGCCTCGTCTTCGACGCGGAACGGGAAGCGCACGTCGGCGGTGAAGAGACGATCCGGAATCGTGCGCCACTCCGCACGCTGCTCCTTCCGCGACCAGTCCGAGCCTTCGATCCCGATCGAGAAATGTCCGCGTTGGGTGAAATCCCAGACGAGCCCTCCACCGGCCGAACCGATATCGAGGTGACGCAGGCGGCTGCCGAAATGGGTTTCGCAGGCTGCGACGAAGCGCGGGGACCGGGTATTGTCGACGGCCGTGCCTCTCGGAAAGAGATGATCGGGCGTGTCGTCGGCCAGCGCTTTCGCGGTCACGACACGCACGTTCACGGGTTTCACCTCGCTTCTCCTGATCACGGCTTCCAAGATGTCCCGCTGCCGATCCTCGCATTCGAGAACGAATCGGTCGAAGCGCGATCTGAAATCGTTCCAATTGAGTGCGTCGTAGTAGAAGTGCGTTTGAAGCGCTGAGATCCGCTCTACGAGCGCGTCGAGCTTCGCTTCGATAGCCGCGACACGGTCGAAGGGGGCGTCGTCGGGCGTCTCGAACCTCGGCTCACGAGCCACGTCTCTGCTGTCCACTCACTCTCTCCGTTGCCGGGCCGGAGCCCATCGAGCCGACAGGCATGGTTGCATATGTCCAGCGTCCGAGAAGATACTATGCCAAGCAGAGGAAAACATAAAATTACGCGACGACTTGGGTTGCTTTGCCTGTGAATGGAATCTTGCCTGTTCGTCAATTTTCACTCAGAAGTTGACAAGCAAAACCGAGACCTGAGCATTGTGGTTGCCTTGCAGCCGCGTCTGGGATTGATGCGGCTTCCTATCGCCGCGTCTTCTGGCGTCGTGATGGGTGAATCGACTGTTGAGGTGGCCAACTGTGATTCCCTTCGACACTCCGACCGCATCGCTGCGCGGATTGGGCTTTGCCGTCGTGGCGAGTGATGTCGATGATTCGCTGGCCGCTGGGTCTTGAACGCGGCATCGTCGCGCCACGTGCTGGCTCGATCGGCTCGCCGCAGGATCCCGACCGGCGCCGGGTCGCGATGCACGGAGCGCTGATCGCGCAATCGCGACAGTCGATCAGAGGGTTCACGAAAGTGTGTGCACGCGCGCGAGCGGCCCTGGGAGTGGAATATTAAATTTTTCTCCAATCGGTCGGTGATCCATCGATCATCCCAGGACCGAGGCTGGAATTTACGCGCGCCAGCGTCATGGCTGCGGGGCCTTGAGGTTCGATTTGCTGGTTGTGCGGTTCTTCGAGGCGGATCGGACGATTGCGCACCTATTGCTTATCCCTTCTTGCGGACCCGAATGTTGGCGTATACCCCGATGTGATTGAGCCGGCGCGGGATCGGGGGCTGGGGGGATGCTGCTGGTTGTCATCTCGGCTGCTCTGTGCAGCGGACTGGCCGTGCTTGTTTTCGGCTGGCAATCGCTCGATTTCCAGACTCTGGTACTGGCGCCCTGCGTCGCCAGCGCGACCGCCGTGCTGGCGGGTGGCGGACTCGCGCTCCTGAGGATCGGAACGTCCCGAAACGCGCATGATCCCGCGAAGATCTTCGCTATCGCCGGCCTTCAGAGCGGTGATCGCCGCGACCTCCGGCTCGTGCCGCGGCGGCTCTACTTCGATATCGAGCACGATCGCGAGATCATCAAGGACGAGATCGGGATCGAGGCGACGAGCCTCGATCAGGCGCTGGACGACGCCCGCAGCGTCATCCGGGACATGGTGCAGGAGCTTGCCGACGAAGGCTACGGGGAGGACTGGGTGCTGGTCGTGCGCGATGCCAGAGGGACCTCGGTCGCACGCCTGCCCATCGAGCAGGCGCCCGTGCAGGCGCGGTCCGATCGGCGGTCGGCTTGATCATCGGGTGATCTGACCGCGCCCGCGTCCCGGCAGCGTCCGGCACGGCCGACGCATGCGGCCCCGGATCAGCGCTCGCCCAACTCCTGAAGCAGCCGGTCGCGAGCGCGACTGACGCGGCTCTTCACGGTGCCCGCGGGACACCCGATCACGGAAGCGGCGGCCTCGTAGGGAAGGCCGTCGACGGCGACCAGGATCAGCGCCTCGCGATAGGCTGGTTCGAGCCGGTCGATCGCGGCTCGGACCTCCGACAAGCCCATGCTGTGTTCCTGGGCGGCCGGTTCCGACAGGGCCGTGGCGTGCACGCCGTCGGGATCCGGGACCTCGAGGCGTCGCTTGCGCCGTCCGTTGATGAAGCCGTTGCGCAGGATCGTGAACAGCCACGCCACGAGGCTCGTGCCGGGCTGGAAGCGCTGCCGATGCTCCCAGGCTTTGAGCAGCGTGAACTGCACGAGATCGTCGGCCTCGACGCCGTCGAACGTCAGCGTCAGGGCGTAGCGACGCAGGCGTGGCGCCAGGGCAATCAGATCGTCCTTGAAGGCATGGGGCACCTGCCGCCCGACCTCGGCGGCATCCAGCGCCGCGGACAGCCGATTCAGCACGGCGGCGAGACGGGGGCCGATCTCGATCGGTGCAACTTCTGAATAGTGTTGTCGCAGCCGTTCAGCCAGCTGCGCGTGGATAGGCGAGATGACGGGATCGGACCTGCCGGTCGGATCGCGCTCTTCGTCAGCGGGCTTCACGGTGAAGCTCTGGGTTCGTGGGGACGGAGACATCGCCGCGACGGGCAAGATGTCTCGCTGAAGGGACGCGGACTTATCTCTGGTTGATCTCAACGCCGTCAATGGTGCAGGTATACCAGTGAAAATTGCGGATCTGGTGGAACCGGCTTGTGCGCAACCCGTTTGTGCCCCGCTGCCGCGAGGGCAGTGACGGCAGGCGGGGGGCGCGGGAGCTGTGACGGCGGGGGTTGACAGGCATGAGCTCCGGCAGATCATCGCCGGGTTGAGCGAGGGCGTGATCCTGGTCGAGCCCGACCAGACCATCGCCTACGCCAACGCCGCCGCCCTGGCGATGCACGGCGCCCAGAGCCTCGACGAGCTCGGCCCCACCGTCGACGCCTACCGCGACCGCTTCTGCCTGCGCTACCGCAACCACATCGTGCCCAACCAGTACCCGATCGAGCGCGTCGTGGCCGGCGAGCGCTTCCACGACGTCGTGGTCGAGGTGCGGCGGGCCGACAGACCCGACGTGGACTTCGTCCACTCCCTGCGCAGCCTCGTGGCCACCGACCGCGACGGCAACCCGAGCTGCCTCGCCCTGATCCTCAAGGACGTCTCCGACCAGTTCGAGGCCGAGGAGCGGTTCGAGCGCACCTTCAACGCCAACCCGGCCCCGGCCGTGATCACGCGGCTGTCCGACCTGCGCCACGTCAAGGTCAACCACGGCTTCCTGGAGATGACCGGCCACACCCGCGACGCCGTCATCGGCCGCAGCGTCTACGAGGTCGACGTCCTGGCCGGCGCCCGCAACCGCGACCTCGCCGTCGCGCGCCTCAACGCCGGCGGCACGATCCCGCAGATGGAGGCCTGCCTCGACCTGCCCGACGGCGGCAGCCGCTTCGTGATCGTCGCCGGGCAGCCGATCGCGATGGGCGACGAGCCCTGCATGCTGTTCACCTTCGCCGACCTCGAGCTGCGCCGCAAAGCCGAGGCCGCGCTGCGCCAGAGCGAGGAGCGCTTCGCCACGGCGTTCCGGATGACGCCGGTGCCGACCGTGCTGGTGCGCGCCGACGACGGCCAGGTCACGGGCGTGAACGAGGCGTTCAGCCGGGTCTTCGGCCTGGGCGAGGACCGCGTCGTCGGCCGCTCGCTGGCGGAGGCCGGGCTGTGGGTCGCCGACAAGCAGCGCCTGCAGGTCGAGGCCGCGCTGGAGCGCCAGGGCTACGTGCTGGGCGTCGAGGTCTGCCTGCGCCACGAGAGCGGCGCGAACCTCGACTGCCTGGTCTCGGCCGAGCGGATCACGATCAACGAGACCGCCTTCGTGCTGCTGGTGCTGCAGGACATCACCGAGCGCAAGCACACCGAGCGGGAGCTGTTCGACGCGATCGAGACGGTGATGGCCGACACGTCGTGGTTCAGCCGCGGGCTGATCGAGAAGCTGGCCAACCTGCGCCGGCCGGGCCGGGAGGCGGGCGACGCGGCGGCGCCGAACCTGACGGTGCGCGAGCGCCAGATCCTCAACCTGATCTGCTCGGGGCTCAGCGACGACGCGATCGCGCGCAAGCTCGGCCTGTCGCGCAACACGGTGCGCAATCACGGCGCCGCGCTCTACCGCAAGATCGGCATCCACAAGCGCAGCGAGGCGGTCGTCTGGGGGCGCGAGAACGGTTTTCCCCTGAACATCTCTGACGGATAGATACCGCCATACTGGTACAACCACACCATTGATCGGCCACGCCCGGCGCACATCTTCCGGTCGGCCAGGGTTTTCTCACGCAGGACGGGGCGCCCATGACCGAAGACAGGAAGACACCCTCCGCCGAGCACCTCAAGGGCTCGGTGAAGGAGGCCATCGGCAAGCTGACCGGCGATGCCCGGGCGCAGACCGAGGGCCGGCGCCAGAAGCGCGACGTGCCCGGATCGGACGTGCCCGGATCGGACGTGCCCGGATCGAAGGCCGGCGGATCCGGGCCCGCGGGCTCCGGCCCGCGCTGACGGACGTCACCCGGCGCCTCACGGTGAGGCGCCCCCACCACCAGCGCGATCGCGGAGGCGATCGCCGACGCGACGACGGAGGAGAACGATATGGTCGACACCGATCGGATCACGGGCGCGGCCCGGCAACTCGGCGGCAAGGTGCAGGGCGCGTTCGGCGACCTGACCGGCTCGCGGCGCGACGCGGTCGAGGGCCGCGCCCGCGCGGCCGCCGGACAGGCCGAGAGCCTCTACGGCCAGGCCAAGGACACCGTGCGCGACGCGGCCGACCACGTGGCCGACGCGGCCCGCGACCTCGGCGGCCGGGTCCGCGACGCCGTCGACGATCTCGGGGCCGACGACGTCGAGGCCCGCGCCCGCCGCGCCCAGGGCGCCGCGCACGATCAGTACGCCCGCGCCGAGCGCGGCGTCCGCCACGCCGCCGAGGAGGCCTACGACGTCGCCGAGGACGCCTACGCGCGCGGCAGCCGCGCCCTGCGCCGCGGCACCCGCGAGGTCGGCGAGCAGGTCGCCGCGTACCCGCTCGCCGCCCTGCTGATCGCCGGCATCGCGGGCTTCGGCCTCGGCCTGCTCGTCAGCGCCCGCCGCGCCTGAGCCGCGCCTGAGCCGTCAGCCCCACGAGTTTCGACCCACCACCCGGAGTGACAGCGTGACCACCATCCAGACCGTTGCAACGCCCCTCGCGCCGGACGCGCACGCCGACACGCGCGCCGTCCTGCTCAACCAAGTCTCCTGGGGCGCGATCTTCGCTGGCGCCGTGACCGCGCTGGTCACCCAGGTGATCGTCAACCTCGTCGGCGTCGGGGTCGGGCTGGCCTCGGTCGGCACGACCGCCGCCGACAACCCCTCCGCCTCGACCGTGTCGATGGGCGCGGGGCTCTGGTTCGTCGCCTCGGGCCTCGTGGCCTCGCTGGCCGGGGGCGTCATCGCCGGGCGGCTCTCGGGCAAGACCCTGCCGGGCGCGGCCGCCCTGCACGGGCTGGTCTCCTGGGCGGTGACGACGCTGGTCGTCCTCTACCTGCTGACCTCGGCCGCCAGCGGCCTGGTCGGCGGCACGCTCAGCACGGTGTCGGGCGCGCTGGGCGGGGCCGGCAGCCTGGTGGGCGGCACGGTGCAGACGGCGGCCCAGGCGGCGGCGCCGTCGCTGTCGAAGATCGCCAACCCGCTGGACGGCATCGAGGACAAGGTCCGGCAGCAGACCGCCGGGCAGGACCCGCAGGCGGCCAGGGACGCGGCGGTCGCGGCGGTGAAGGCGCTGTTCACCGGCGACCCGTCGCAGAAGCAGCAGGCCGAGACGCGGGCGGCCGACGCCCTGGCCAAGGCGCAGAACATCCCGGTCGATCAGGCCCGCCAGCAGATCCAGGACTACGAGAAGCAGTACGACCAGGCGGTGGCCAGCGCCAAGCAGAAGGCGGAGGCGGCGGCGGTGACGGCCAAGTCGGCGGCCACGCAGGGCGCGTTCTACGCCGCGCTGGCGCTGATCCTGGGTGCGCTGGCGGCGTATGTCGGCGGCCGGCTGGGCGCGCCCAAGCCCGCGACCCTGCTGGGCGCCTACGAGACCCGGCGCGTCTGATCGCCGGCCCACCGTCGGCCGATCGTCCAGCGATCGCCCGGTGATCCCCTCGGCTCCCGCCCCGGCGGGGGCCGTCCACCCCGGCGGGCGCGGGCGCCCGGCCGGACCTCCCGAGCCACGACACGACCCCGAGAGAGAGGAGAGCACGCGATGAGCAGCACGACCGACAAGATCAAGGGCCTGGCCAACGAGGCGGTGGGCAACGTCAAGCAGGCGGCCGGCAAGGCGACGGGCAACGACAAGCTGGTGGCCGAGGGCAAGGCGCAGGAGCTGAAGGGCGAGGCGCAGAAGACCGTCGGCGACGTCAAGGACGGCGCCAAGAACCTCGCCGACAAGGTCACCGGCAAGCACTGATCCCGACACGGCGGCGCCGGCACGCCGGCGCCGCCCCTCGGCCCGCCTTCGGCACGACGTCTGCCGAACCGGTCAACGCGCGAGAGCAGAGCCGATGCGGCGCTTCGCCAGCCTCTTCCTGCGTCAGGAACTCGTCTTCTTGGTGCTCGCCGTTCTGCTGAGCGTCGGCGCCGGGGTGGCCTACTGGGTATCGCGCGCCACTGTCCTGACCATCGCGGTGGCTCCCAAGGACGGGACGGAGCCGGCCCTGATCCAGGCCTACGCGGATGCCCTGGCCAAGCGCCAGAAGGAGATCCGCCTCAAGATCCTGCCCTTCGACGACGTGCGCGACAGTGCCGAGGCGCTGCGCGACGGGCGCGTCGATCTGGCGATCGTGCGGCCGGACGTCGAGCTCCCCGACAACGGCCTGACGCTGGCCATCCTGCGCGACCAGGCGATGATCATCGCCTCCCCGGAAGCCTCCGGGATCGACCGCTTCCCCGACCTCGACCGCAAACGCCTCGCGATCCTGGCCCATCGGGACGCCGACGAGGCGCTCATCCGCGCCATGCTGGAGCACTACGGGCTGACGCTGGTCACCACCGAGCCGGACGGCGGTCTCCCGCCGCGCCACGTCGCCCTGGTCGAGATGGCCGAGAGCGACCTGGGCGCGGCCCTCGCGCGCAAGCGGGTCGACGCGGTGATCTCGGTCATCGCGCCGACCGCGCCGACGGCCCAACGGATCGTCGGCCTCGTTCAGGCCGCCAGCCGCACTCGCAAGATCACCTTCGTGGATGTCGAGAACGCCGACGCGATCGTCGCCCGGCTGCCGCGTCTGCAGGTGGTCACCATGCCGGCCGAGACTTTCGGCGGCAGCCCCAAGGTGCCGGCCGACGACGTACACACGGTCGGCGCCTCCTACCGGTTGATGGCGCGCTCGAACCTCGCCCGCTCCGTGGCGGCCGACGTCACCCAGCACCTGTTTGAGCTGCGCAGCGCGATGGCGAACGTCACGCCGGCCGCCGACTACGTTCAGGCCCCCGCCTACGATGGGACCGTCGGCGCGACGAGCGCGAGGCTGCCGATCCATCCCGGCGCGGTCGACTATTACGAGCGCGAGCAGCAGAGCTTCATCGAGCGCTACGAGACCTGGATCTACCTGCTCGCCTTCCTGGGCGGCGGCATCGGCTCCGCGCTCGCCTGGATCGGCCAGCGCCTGTCGCGCCTGCGCCGCGAGCGGGTCGAAGAGGCGACCGACCGCCTGCTGCAGATCCGCCAGGAGGCGCAGGAGACCTCGGATCCCGGGCGTCTCGAGATCCTGGCCCGGGAGATCGACGATCTCGCGGGCGACATCGCCAAGCATGCCCTGGAGCGGCCGACCGAGGCCCGGACCATGTCGGCGGCGGCCATCGCCATCGACGCGGCCCGCTCGACGGTGAAGCGCGCCATCGCGGCCGGCCGGAGCGCGGATGACGGATCGGCCCTGGCCGGCAGAGCCATCGCCGCCGACGCCGCCCAGACGCCGGCATGACCCGTTGCGGCGGCCCACCGCCGTATCACCCGGGCTTCGGCCCGCATCAAGGAAGGACGACGCCATGAGCAAGGGATACCCCTCGATGACGGCCCTGCTGGGCCTGCTGGCAGTGGCCGGCTACCAGAATCGCGACCGGATCGCCGAGTGGCTCGGCGGCCACGCCAAGGAGGCGGGTCGGTCGCCGGCCCCGCAGGTTCCGTCCCCCGCGGGATCGACGATTCCGGCGAACCTGGATCGCCTCCTCGGCGGCGCCAGCGCGGGTGGCGTCGGCGGCCTCATCGCCGGTGGCCTGAGCGAACTGGTCGATCATTTCACCAAGGGCGGCCACGCCGAGACGGCGCAGTCCTGGATCAATCACGGCCCGAACCGCGACATCCCGGCCGCCGACCTGGAGCGTGCCATCGGGCCGGACACGCTGGCGGCCCTGGAGCAGCGCACCGGCTTGAGCAAGAGCGAGCTGCTGGCGCGCCTCTCGCGCGACCTGCCCTCGGCCATCGACCGCTACTCGCCGGACGGACGTCTGCCCGCCTTCAGCTGACCGGTCCGTCGAGGTCGTCGCGGCGGTGCCGCGACGACCGGCGGCCGCTACTCGACCAGCTCGTCCACCTTCGCCATCAGCGAGGGCGAGATGGTCAATCCCAGGGTAGCGGCCGTCGTCAGGTTGAGCAGGGTGATGAAGCGCTCGCTGGCCTGCACCGGCAGGTCGCCGACCACCGCGCCGCGCAGGATCCGGTCGATGTACCCGGCCGCCCGCTGCACATCCTGCTCGACGCTGGTCGTGTAGGCGGCGAGACCGCCGAGGCGCACCGGCGCCGCGTAGGCGTAGACGGCCGGCAGGCGGTAGGTGGCCGCCAGATCGACGATCCGCTGGCCGTACACGCCGGTCACCGCGTCGGGCAGGGCGATGAGGCCGCCCTCCGGCCGGGCGGCGAACTCCGTGATCGCGGCCTCGATCTCGGCGGCGTCGTGCACGCCGGCGATCCGGGCCTCGATGCCGAGTTCGGGGCCGATCCGGGCCATCTCGGCCGTGTAGCCCGCGAGTCGGGCCCGGTAATCGGGGTTGATCAGGGCGAGGGCCCGCGTGACGCCGGGGCTGAGTTCCTTCAGGAGCTGCAGCCACTTGCCGACGAGGACGAAGTCGAAATTGGTGAAGCCGGTGAGGTTCCCGCCGGGCCGCGACAGGTTGGTCACGAAGCCGCCGCCGACCGGGTCCTGAAGCATCATGAAGACGACCGGAACCGTCGTGGTCGCCCGCTGGAGCGCGGTCGCGCCGACGACGCCCTGCGCGAGCACGACGTCGGGCTGGCGCGCGAGGATCTCCTCCGCCTGGGCGCGCATCCGCTCGGCGTCGCCGTTGCCGTAATGCAGGTCCACGGCCAGGTTCTGGCCCCAGATCCAGCCGGCCCGCTTCAGACTCTCCTTGAGCGTGTCGACGATGACGGGACTGTCCGGATGCGCTTCGCCGTAGACCAGCAGGATCCCCAGGCGACGCTGACCCTTCGCCGGCGCGGCCGCGTAGGCCGGCCACGCGACCGCGCCGCCGAGGCCCGCGATGACGTCGCGCCGTCTCATGCGCCGGTCTCCTGTCTGAACGCGTTCCGGGCATCGCCGATCGGGCGGGATCCCGATCGCTCGCCCCGGGGACGGTAATAGGCGCTGCCTCATGCCAGGGCTATCGCGGCCGCCGATCGGGGCGCCCGGCGCGGGTGCAGGGCTCAGCGGACCTCGACCCGGCTGCCGCTGCTGCCGTTCAGCAGGCGCTTCAGGTGGTAGGCCGCGACCCCGTCGTCGGGACGCAGCCCGACCAGCGCCGCGAAGGCCGGAAGGGCGCCCGCCTCCCCGGCGTCGAGCTTCGCGTAGGCGTCCTGGTACTGGGCGAGCAGCGCGTCCGCGTAGGCAGCCTCGGTCAGGGGTTCGTAGGCGCGCAGGGCCGTCTGCTTGCCGCGCAGGAGGAGGTCGCCGAGGGGGCGGCCGCGGAACTGACCGGCGCGGATCACGACGGCGTCGCTGACGCAGATCCGGGTGCCGAACGCCTTGTTGGCGTTCTCCAGACGGGCGGCGGTGTTGATGGTGTCGCCGTAGGCCGTGTAGTCGAAGTACCGGCCGCCGCCGAAATTGCCCACGATCGCCGGCCCGGCATGGACGCCGATCCGCGTCACGCCGATCTCGATCCCGCGCTCGCGCCAGCGCCCGCGGAAGGCCTCGGCCGCCTCGTCCAGGGCGAGGGCACACGCCACGGCCCGGGCCGCGTGGTCCGGCTGGTCCCCCGGCGCGCCGAACAGCACGTGCAGGGCGTCGCCGACGATCTTGGCCACCGTCCCCTCGTGGGCGAAGACAACGTCGGTCATCTCGGCGAAGTAGCCGTTGAGGATCTCGGCGAGCTGCACCGGGTCGAGGCTCTCGACCAAGCTTGTGAAGCCGGCGATGTCGGTGAACAGCGAGGCCACGTCGCGGCGGTGGCCGCCGAGCTCGAGACCGGACGCGTCCCCGGCGAGCCGCTCGGCGAGGTTCGGCGAGAAGTACCGGGCCAGGGAGGCGTGGGCCCGCTCGGCGAGCGATTGCCGGCGCCGCCCCTCGCGCAGGTCCTCGACGTGGCGCAGCGTCCGCTCGATCGTCGTCTCCAGGTCGGCGAAGTCGATCGGCTTCGTCAGGAAGTCGAAGGCGCCCCGGTTCATGGCGGTGCGGATGTTCGCCATGTCACCGTAGGCCGAGACGATGATGATCGAGGGGCGCTCCGGGAAGTCCTGCAGCTTGGCGAGCAGAGTCAGCCCGTCCATCCGCGGCATGTTGATGTCGGAGACGACCAGATCGACGTCGCGGCTCTCCGAGAGGCGGTCCAGCGCCTCCTGCCCGTCGTGGGCGAACAGGAAGGTGACGAGGCCCTGGCGGATCTGGCGGCGGAATTTCTGGGTGATCAGCGCCTCGAGATCCGGCTCGTCGTCGACGACCAGGATCTTGGCGTTCGGGGCGCCGGGGGTCATTCGGTCCCCGCGAAGGCGGACAGCCGGCGATCGATCTCGGTCTTCAGCACGGCGAAGTCGATCGGCTTGGTGATCAGGCCCACGGCGCCGGCGGCGCGGACCTTCTCGCGCGTCTCGGCGTCGCCGTAGGCTGTGATCATGATCACCGGCACGTCGGGGCGCGCGGCGCGTACCAGGGGCAGCAATTCGAGGCCGGTCATCCCGGGCATGTTGATGTCCGACAGCATCAGGATCAGGCTCGGCTCGTTGGCGCCGTTGATCCGCTCCAGGGCTTCCGCCGCCGAGTGCGCGAAGGCCATCGCGAAGCGTCCGGCGCGCAGCTCGCGGCGGAACTGCTGCCGGAACAGGTCTCTGACGTCGGGTTCGTCATCGACGACGAGGATCAGGACGTTCATGGCTGGCTCTCGGTCTCGGCCGCCGTCTCGGTCGCCGGCCGAGGCGGCGCGGCCGGCGTAACACTCTGGCGCGGCAGGGTGATGATGAATTCCGTGAAGGCACCCGGTTCCGAGGCGACGTCAACCGTCCCGCCGTGCTGCTTGACGACGATGTCGTGGCTCAGCGACAGGCCTAGCCCCGTTCCCTCGCCCGCCGGCTTGGTGGTGAAGAACGGGTCGAACATCTTGGCTCTGACGCTGTCGGGGATGCCGGTGCCGTTGTCGCGCACGCGGATCTCGACGCTGTCGCCCCGGTCCCGGGTCGCGACCGACAGCGTCGGTTCGTAGCCGGGATCACCGTCGGTGGCCCGCTTCTCGGTGGCGTAGAAGCCGTTCGACATCAGGTTCAGAAGGACCCGCGTGATCTCCTGGGGGTAGAGGTCGGCGAGACCGGACGCCGGATCGTAATCGCGCACGAGGGTCACGTTGAAGCTCGGTTTCGCCGCGCGGGCCCCGTGATAGGCAAGATTCAGGCTCTCCTCGACCAGCCCGTTGACCTCGACCGGTCGATGCTCGCCGGATCCGGTGCGCGAGTGCAGCAGCATGTTCTTGACGATCGAGTCCGCGCGCTTGCCGTGCTGGACGACCTTCGCGAGATTGCCCTTGAGCAGGCCGGCGAGCTCCTCGACCTCCGCGCGCGTGTCCGGATCGAGGGCCGCCGGTTCGAGCACCTCGCGAAGCTCGTCCACCAGCTCGTTCGAGAGCGACGCGAAGTTGTTGACGAAGTTCAGCGGGTTCTTGATCTCGTGGGCGATGCCGGCGGTGAGCTGTCCCAGCGAGGCGAGCTTCTCGGACTGGACGAGCCGGCTCTGCGCCCGCTGGAGATCGTCGAGCGAGCGGTTGAGGTCGCGGGTCCGCTCCTCCACCTTGGCCTCGAGCGTCTCGTAGGAATCCTGAACCCGGCTCGCCATCGTGTTGAACCGGTGCGCGAGGGTCTCTATCTCGTCGCCGGTGCGGATCACGATTCGCTCGGACAGGTCGCCCGCGCCGAACCGCTCCGCCCCATCCTCGAGCTCGCGGATGGGCACGACCATGCGCCGCGCCAGGAAGGTTCCCGCCACCGCTGCGAGCAGCACGCCGAGACCCATCAGCGATGTGGTCTGGATCACGGATTCGAGGGCGGGGCCCATGGCGTCGCGCAGCGATTCCTGCACGAAGACGATCCAGTCGACCCGCGGGATCGTGGCATGGGCCGCCAGCACCCAGCCGCCGTCGAGGCCGGTGGTGATCTCGTAGTCCTGACCCGCCATGCGGGAGCCGGGCAGGGCCGCCGCCACCTCGGCCAGACCCGACAGGTCGGTGTCGCGCAGGACGAGGCTCAGATCCGGGTGCGCGATCAGCCGCCCGGTCGCCGTGGTCACGAAGGCGTAGCCGTGCTCGCCGACATTGATCGCGCTGACCACGTCCCAGATCAGCTTCAGATTGACTTCCGCGACGGTCACGCCGGGGTCGCGTCCGGCATGGGCCACCGAGACGGTCATGTACGGCTCGGAGCCGCGCCGGAAATAGACCGGGCCGAACCAGGTCTTCTGGGCGAGCGCCTGGGTGAAGCGCGGCGAGGCCGAGAAATCCTTGCCGCTGGCGACGGCGTCGGGCTCCAGCCGCGAGACGCGCAGCTGCTCCTTCCCGGCCGGATCGAGGTACGCCACCTCCGTGATGGCCGGTGCCTGGCGCAGCAGGCGGATGAAGTCGTAGCGCTGCTGCTCGGGGGAGACCCGCCGCCACTCGGCCCGGGTCGTCCAGCCGATCTGGCTCTCGATCGAGGACAGGAAGGCGTCGACGCGTTCGGCGGCGGCGCGCGCCTTGGTGCGCTGCGTCTCGATCGCGGTCCGCTTGGCGTCCTGATAGTTCAGCGTCAGGTCGACGGCGCCGTTGATGAGCAGCACCAGGCTGACGAGGCCCACGAAGGCCACCGCGAACTTCCCCGCGAGCGGCAGGCGGAACCAGCGCGGCGGCGCTGCCGCGGCCGGCGGGGAGGCGAGCGGGCGCGGCGCCGTCATTCGACGATCTCGTCCGCCTGGGCGAGGAGCGCCGACGAGATGGTCACGCCCATGGTGCGGGCCGTCTTCAGATTCACGATGAAGTCGAACTTCGTGGGCGCCTGGACCGGCAGGGTCGCGGGGTTCTCGCCGCGCAGGATCCGGCCGACATAGGCGGCAGCCCGGTGGACCGTCTCCACCGGGTCCGGCCCGTACGACATCAGCCCGCCCCGATAGGCGAAGCGCCGGATGGCGAAGACGGCCGGAACCCTGAGGCGCGTGGTGAGCGCGACGATCTGGTCGCCGTTGGCCTCGCTGAACGTGCCCGGGGCGACGATCAGGCCACCGTCTCCCTGCCGCGCGAGATCCGCGATGATGGGCTCGATCTCGACCGCCTTGTCGATCTTCACCACCGCGGGCTCGATCCCGAGGGCCGTCGCGGTGGTGCGGAACGGCTCGGCGTAGAGGTTCTCGCCCCGGATCTCGGTGCTCAGGTTGGACAGGAGCGTGACGCGTCGGAGGTTCGGGACGGCCTCCTTGAGGGCCGCCACCCATTTCCCGCCCAGAGGCGCCTCGTAGAGCGTGAAGCCGGTGATGTTGCCGCCCGGGCGCTGGAGACTTTCCACGTACCCGAAGCGGACCGGGTTCGAGGCGCCGACGAACACGATGGGGATCTGCTTCGTCAGGGACGCCACGGCCGTGAGCTGCGCGCTGAGATAGGCGAAGATCACCTGCGGTTGTGTGGCCACGAGGTCGGCCGCGAGGAGGCGCGTGCGCTCGCGGTCGGCCCCGGTCCAGCGATCGTCGACCCGCTGATCCGGCTGACCGTGATCGCGCAAGCCGGCGTGGAACGCTTCCGCCAGCACCCGGCCCTCGGGATCGCCCTCCACGAAGGGCCAGAGGGCCGCGACGTGGGCCTGACCCTGCGCCCGCACGGCGTGCGGCCACCCGGCGAGCGCCAGGGGCAAACCAGCGAGTACGGTTCGCCGCCTCATCCGACTATCGCGCCACATCCCTGCCGACGGCCCCGCCGCGCGGACCGGACCGCGCGCCTCGGCCGGCCCCTGCGATCGATCGCCGGAGCATAGTGCAAGCTCCACTTTGACACCACGCGCGAGATCCCGCGCGGTTATCAAAATGCCAGCCGCATGCCGCCGACGATGTTCCGCGGAGCACCCGCGAAGACCGAGCCCGTGGTGGTCGCCAGCACGGCGGCGCCGTTCTGGAGGCCGGTGGTGCCGCTGATCCCGTTGGCGAGGTTCTGCGCGGAGGCGACGTAGGTCGTGTCGAACAGGTTGCGAACCTCGACGTACAGGCTGAGCCGCTTCGCGTAGCCGCCGGTCAGCTCCGTGGCGTAGTGCAGGTTGGCGTTGACGACCGCGAAGCCCGGGGCCTTCAGCAGGTTGGCGTTGTCGAGGTAGAAGTCGCCCTGGACGACCGTCTCCACGAAGGCGCCGAGACCCGCGAGCGGTCCGCTCGGCACGTCGTAGCCGAGGCGGGCCAGGAGCTGGTGGGCCGGAACCCCGGGGATCCGGTTCCCCGCCCGGTCGAACGACCGGGTCAGGCTGCCGGCGCTGAGCTGCTCGGTGTAGCGGGTGTAGATCTGGTCGTCGAACGTGTAGGCCAGCGTCCCGCGCCAGCCGGGCGCGAAGGCCCAGTCGGCGCCGACCTCGACGCCGCGATGCTCCGAGGCGGGCGCGTTGAACGTGTAGGCGAGGAGGCCGGCCCCCGGCGATTGCGAGACCAGCTCGTTGCGGAAGAACTCGTAGAACCCGGTCACGCTCAGGCGGAGATCGGTCATCGGGCTCCACTCGGCGCCGAGATCGAAGCCGAGATTCTCCTGAGTCTGGAGCTGCGTGTTGTTTCCGGGCAGCCCGGCCGGGGTGATGAACAGGTTGCTGGCGGCCGGCGTGGTGTAGCCGGTGGCGACCCGGCCGCGCAGCGCCCAGGCCGCGTCCGGCCGGTAGACCAGGGCCAGCTCGGGGGCGACGTTGAGGAAGGACCGGTTCGCGTCCGCCACCGTCCGCGTCGTGCCGCTCGCCGCGTACGCGTAGGCGATGTTGCGCCCGGTGATCGAGGTGGTCTCGGCGCTCAGGCCGAGGATGCCGGTCCACTGATCCGACAACGCCAGCTCGAGCCGCGCCCGGCCGCCGAGATTCGACTGCACCGCCGCCTGATCGCCGATCAGCGCCCCCAGGCGCGGGCCGTCGTAGGGGGCCCGGTTAAAGGTGGTGATGTGGTTGTCGATGGTGTTGTAGGCCAGCGCGACGTAGCCGGTTGCCGGCAGGCCGAACAGGTCGCCCCGCCGGGTCAGGTCGGTCAAGAAGTTCCAGGACGGGTAAGAGCCCCGCGACGAGGTCGTGTAGAACGGCTGATCGAAGTTGCGCTCGTCGAACCCGAGCTGCGTGCGCCAGGTGGTGAACGCGTCGATGTCGTGCTCCCAGCGGGCGGCCACGATGGTTCGGCGGTCGTTGCGCCCGAAGCCGCCCTCGTCGGCCGTCACCGGCACGGTCGCGCCGAATGCCCCGTTCCGGAACAGGTTGAAGGTGGTGCAGCCCGGGGCCGCGCTCGCTGCGGCGGCGCAGCCGCGCTGGTACGGGTTGATCCGGTACTGGGCCAGGGATGCGCGGGCGGGCAGGTTGGCGTCGAGGGTGTTGTTGATCACCTTCAGGGTGAAGCGGTTGTCCGGCGTCGGAGTGTAGCTCGCGAGCAGATTGATGGTCTGCGTGTCGTAGCTGGCGTGGTCCTGGTAGCCGTTGGCGCGGACGTCGCTGGCGAACAGGCTGATCTCGAACGGGCCGCTGACGCCGCCGACGGTGAAGTAGTTGCTGAGGTAGCCGAAGCTGCCGGCATCCACCCCGATCTCGTAGCCGTCGATCTCGCGACCGGTGCGCGTCCGGAACGCGATGGCGCCCCCGGTGGCGTAGTTGCCGAAGAGCGGCGATTGCGGCCCGCGGAACACGTCGATCCGGCCGTAGGCGCGGGGGTCCGTGAGATCGAAGCGCGACGCGCCGTCCGGCTGGGTGAGGATGAAGCCGTCCTCCAGGACGACGGTGTTCTTGATCACCCCGGTGGAGCGGGCGTTGTTGCCGCGGATCGAGATGACGACGTCGCGGCCGCCGTTCCCCTGCCGCACCGTGACGCCAGGGCTGTTCACCAGGACCGATCCGATGCTGGTTGCCGGGCGGTTCGCGATCGTGTCGTCCCGGCCGATACCGGTCACGATCTCGCCGACAGGGTGCTCGATGACCGCGGGCGCCGAGCCCGGCGGCGCCGCCACGCCGAAGGGCGGCGCGGCACTCCGGCCCGCGGCGGGCGCGGCCTCGCCCTCCACGGAGAGTTCCTCGAGGGTCACGGCGGTCTGGCCGAGGGCGGGGAGGGGGCTTCCGGCGAGCAGGAGCGCGAGGGCAGCGCCGCACAGGACGGTCTGGTCGGAGGTCATCGGAGGTCTCGTCTGATCGAAGGGGCGAGCGGCGGCGCCACCCGGAGGAAGGGCGATCAGGCGGAGCGGGGCGGCCCGCGGGGCTGGCCGACGATGATGGGGACCGACGCGGCCCGGGCAGGGGGCGGGATCGGCCACGCCACCGCTGTCCAGCGCAGGCGGCGCGCGAGGCCGGGCGAGGCCGGGAGGAGCGGCGGGACGGCGCCGGCGCGACACAGCCCGCAGAGGGCGCAGGACCCCGTTGCCGGCGCGTGCAGGCCGATGGCGACGTCCCCGACCTGATCCGACGCGTGCCCGCACAGGATCTGGCCGGGCAGCACGCCCCGATCCGCCTGCGCCATCCGGAGCGCGACGGCCGGTGCGAGCGCCTGGATCCAGAGCGCGAGCACGATCAGCACCGCGCCCGGAAGACCCGGACGCCCGCGTCTCAGGCGCGGAGGCTTGTGCACGGGCACGGCGCCCGCTCGTACCGGATCAGTGCGCCCACCGCCTTCGGAGCCGGCCCGCGGCGAGGTCGAAGCCGATCAGGGCGGCGATGGCGAGCCCGGTCAGCGGGAAGAGCGCCCCGAGCCCGAGGATGATCACGGTCACCGTCGCGGCCACCCGCCGGTCGCGCGGCCAGGGCGGCACGCCGAGGCCGCCGGCCGGGCGCCGCTTCCACCACATCGTTCCGGCGGTGACGGCGAGCAGGATGGTGGCGAGGCAGAAGCCCAGCATCGCGAACTGGTTCGCGCGGCCCCAGTGCTCGCCCTTGTGGATGCCGATCCCGTACTGGATCGCCCGGCCGACGGGTCCGAGATCGCCGAAGCGGACGTCCACCACCGGGCGGCCGGAATACTGGTCGAGGGTCAGGACCCGCTGCCGCGTGACGTCGCGCGGGTAGATTGCGGCGGCGTAGACGCCGTCCGCGCCGACGGGCAGCGCCAGCTCGAAGCCGCGGGGCATCCCCAGACCTCGGAGGATCGCCACGGCGTCGTCGATGCCGACGCTCGCGGCCGCGGCGGCCGGCGCCGAGCGCGGCACGGGCGCGTCCTGCAGAGTCCAGCCGGCATCTTCCAGCCGGTCGCGTAGAGGCACCGTCGAGACCGGCCGGTTCGCCCAGAGCGCGGCCGGCTGGCCGAGGCCGGCGGCGTTGGACCACGCGCGCAGCTCCTGTCCCCACCAGATCGACCAGGGCAGGCCGGTCAGCGCCAGGAAGAGCAGCCCGCCGCCGGCGACGAACCCGGTGACGGCGTGAAGGTCGCGCCACCACACGCGCCGGCGCGGGCCGGCGCGCAGGGTCACGACGCCGCCCATCCGGCCGCGGGGCCACCACAGGTACGCGCCCGTCACCACCAGGATGATCGCGAAGCCCGCGACGATCTCGATGACGGCGTTCGCCAGGGGGCCGACCAGCGCGAGGCTGTGCAGCCCGCGGACCACCGCCATGAGCTCGCGGTCCCGGTCGACCCGGTCGAGCACGTCGCCGGTATACGGATTCAGGTAGACGTGGATCCGGCGCTCGCCCGAAGCGAGGGTGACGCGCGCCGCGGCGTCCGGCGAGGGCGGGTCGGTGTAGGTGACGGGCGCGGCGTCCGGCACGGCCTGCAGCGCGTTGAAGATCAGCCGGTCCGGACCCATCGGCGCCGTCTCGCTCGGCGCGACCCGGGTCCGGTACGCGAACAGGCTGCCGTTGATCTCCTCCTTGAACAGGTAGAGCGCGCCGGTGGCCGAGAGGCTGATCAGGAACGGAAGGCACAGCAGGCCCGCGTAGAAGTGCCACCGCCAGACGGCCCGATAGACGGCGTCGCGGGACAGTCGCCGCGTGGCGGCCGCACCGTATGCGGGGGCGTCGCCGTGGAGAACAATCGACATGATGGGAGGTCCGGGCCTGAACGATCGGGAGCGGGATCGTCAGGCTTCCGGTGGACCTCGCGCGGTGCCGGTCGAGGCCGGCGGCCCGGTCGTCGGGATCTCGGATTCGGGGCGCCACGCGCAGCGCGTCGCGGGCGCGGCGGGCCAGGCGGCAGCGGTCGGGTCGATGGTCGGAAGCGCCAGCGCTCCGGCCTGCACGACCGTGCAGCAGGGATGGACGTGCACCACCGTGCCGGCGGGGTCGCCCGAGGCGTGCCCGGCGCAGATCACCGCGTCCGGATCGTTCCAGGCTCGGGCCGGGGTGGCGAAGCCCAGGAACGCTTGGAGCAGCAGCGCGTAGAGCGCGACCAAGCCGATGATCGCGCGCCCTCGAACCGTGAGAGGCAGGCACCGGCGCATCCGGCGATCTAGGCGGCCGCGCGGCGGCGCGTCAACGGGCGATGACTGCCGGACCGTGCCCGACCCCGCTCGATTTCTGCGGATCGCTGCAGGATGAGAGAGACGTGCTGGGCCGCAAGCAAGAAAAAACCCGCCGGATCTGAGATCGGGCGGGCCGGCGCGGTGGCTGGGGGACCTGGATTCGAACCAGGACTAGAGGAGTCAGAGTCCACCGTTCTACCGTTAAACTATCCCCCAATCAGCCGTGAACCCTGCTCATCCGGTGTCGGAGATGGCGGGGCAGAGCCCGCAGCGCATCGAGCGGCTCCGGGCGTGGGCGGTGAGATAGGCGGAATGCTTCGGGAGGTCAACCGGTTGTTCTGCTGTTGACGCAGCCTCCGCCGCGGCCGTAACCGTGAGGTCGCGGATGCCGCCAGGAAGGGTGGCCGAGTGGTTTAAGGCAGCGGTCTTGAAAACCGCCGTGGGGGCAACTCCACCGTGGGTTCGAATCCCACCCCTTCCGCCGCCTCCGGGCGGGATCGATGCGGTTGCCGGAACATCGCGGGCGGTCCCGCGTCGCTCACGCCGCCGGGGTTCGCGCCGTCCGGCCGGAGCTGCGCCTCCCCCAAGTCGCAGGCGATCACCGGTACTTGGCGTGCGCGCTAGGATCAGCCCTCCGGCCGCCGCGGATCGGCGCCTGCCGGATCCGGCCGGTTTCGGACGTCCAGCGCGGCGGCTCAAGTGTTCGTCGGTGAGATCGCGTGCGGCCGTGCGGCGCCGCGACTGATTTGCGCCTCGCGGCCGATGCGGTTAGTCAGCCTTAACCGTGTCATCTGTCCGTGTTCGATCGCGCCCCGTGGTGGGCGGGAGGTCAGGCAGCGGTCTGGAGCCGCCGGTACTCACTTCAGTACCGCGAGAAACAACGCATTATTAACCACACCCGGATTGCTTGAAAGCAATCTTGATTTGACAGCGCGCCACGTCCGGCGAACCAGAACGGTGATGAGACGGCGTCGATGGTTGATCTGACTGGCTACCGCCTGACTTTCGACGACGAGTTCAACGCGCGCAGCATCTCGCAGAACGGCGTCGGGACCACGTACCGGGACATCCGCGCCGAGTGGCGGTACGACGCCAATTCCGACATCGGCTTCGGCCGGTCCTCGTTCCTCGACTCCGCGTCCGGTTACGATCCCTTCAGCGTCCAGAACGGTGTCCTGACGATCACGGCGGCGCCGCCCGGGACGAGCGCGTCCGGATATCCCGGGAGCTGGCAGTCCGGCCTCATCAGCACGCAGGGCAATTTCTCGCAGACCTACGGCTACTTCGAGATCCGCGCGGATTTCTCCAACAATCCCGACGCCTGGGACGCCTTCTGGCTGCTGCCGAATCAGCAGAGCCCGCAGTCGAGCAGCACCAATGGCCACCAGGAACTCGATGTCGTCGAGCATTACGGAAACAACGACCGCGGCGTCTACAGCACGATTCACACGACCGATCCGCAGGCGGCCGGAACGACGTGGCAGCAGACCCGCCAGGTCTACAGCGAGATGCCCAACCCGAGCGGGTATCATACCTACGGCATGAACTGGCAGGCGGATCGCATCAGCTTCTACGTGGACGGTCAGCTCGTCGGTTCGCAGGCGACGCCGTCCGACCTGCACAGCCCCATGTATCTGTTGGCCAACTTGGCCGTGCAGAGCACGGCGGCGACCGGCACCCGGTTCAGCTCGAGCATCGACTACATCCGCGTCTACTCGAACAACCCCAATGCCGTCGCGGTACCGCAGGACCGCGTGTCTTCGCCGGACGGCCGGGATCCGGGCCTGTACGGAGCGACGGCCGGTGTTCGGTCCAGCGCCGGCGCGGCCGGAACGCAGGCGGGCGCGACCGGCTCCACGGGGCCCGCATCGGGCGCGACCGGGTCGAGCGGATCGACCCCATCGCCCGCGGGAACGGCTCAATCGAGCGGATCGCCGAACAGCGCCCCGTGCTACTGCACCGGCACGACCATCCGGACCGACCGCGGCGACGTGGCTGTCGAGCGGCTCGTGGTCGGGGACAGCGTCGTCACGGCCGCGGGCCTGCGCCGCCCGATTCGATGGATCGGACGGCGCACCTATCCCGGATCCTCGGCCCCGCCGAGCGAGCGGCCGGTGCGTATCCGGGCCAGCGCTCTGCACGAGGGGGTTCCGGCCCGCGACCTGCTCGTCTCGCCGGACCACGCCGTGTGGCTGGACGGGCTGTTCGTCGCCGCCGGCCACCTCGTCAACGGCACCAGCATCACCCGCGGGGAGGTCGTGACCGATCTCACCTACTGGCATGTCGAGCTCGAAAGCCACGACCTCCTCATCGCGGAGGGCACGCCGGCCGAGAGCTTCCTGCCCGCTCCCGGCATCCGTCGGCTCTTCGACGGCCCTGGCGCGGACGATCCGTCGATCGTCCCGCAGCCCTACGCGCAGCGCACCGAGCTCGGTCCCCAGCTCGCCGCGCTGCGCAGGCGCCTGATCCGGCGGGCCGGCGCGTCGTTCGCGCACGCGCCTCCGGGCGCCGTGCGGGCGTGGCTGGATCGCTGTGCCCTCCGCGCGGACGGTGCGCTGCGCGTGGCCGGCTGGGCCCACGACCCGGCACAGCCCGACGCTCCCGTGTGCCTGGACATCGTGGTCGACGGCGCGATCGTGGCGGTGACGGTGGCGGCGGAGTACCGCGCCGACATCGCTGCGGCGGGGGTGGGCGACGGTCGGCACGGTTTCGACCTCGGCGTCGAGGCACCCCTCGCCCCCGGGGTGCCGCACGTGGTCGAGGTGCGCCGCTCGGCCGACGAGGCGGTGATCTGCGCCATGGCCGCCGACGCGGCGGGCGTGTGGCGACCGCTGCTGGCCGCGTAGCACGCCGCCAGCGGCAAGCTGATCCGGCCGCCGGTCGGAGGCTGTCGGCAGTCGCGCCGCGGGGCGGAAGTCAGGCGCGCCGCATCAGGCCGGGTGCGCGCAGGTCCGAGGCGCGGCTGCGCGTGGCGGGGCCGCGCGTCCCGGACACGCGCGGCGGCTGGGCCTGCCGGATCTGGTCGAGCAGGAGCGGGCGGGCGAAGTAGTAGCCCTGGGCGCAGCGGATCTGCGTCGCGCCGAGCAGGTAGGCGACTTCCTCGAAGGTCTCGACGCCCTCGGCGACGACCGTCATGCCGAGGGCCGCGCCGAGCGACTCGATCGCCTTCAGGACGATCTGGCTGCGCGGTCGCTTATCGATGTCGGTGATGAACGAGCGATCGATCTTGAGCTCGTCCGCGGTGATGTCGGCCAGGGCCGCGAGGGACGAGTAGCCGACGCCGAAATCGTCGATCGAGACCCGCGCGCCGATCGCCCGGATCTTCGGCAGAACCTCGCTCTGGAAGCGGCCTGTCGTGAAGAAGGCCTCCTCTGTCAGTTCGAGGACGAAGCGCTCCGCGAGGCCGGTCTCGCCCAGCGAGGCGCAGAAGGCGGTCATGAACGGCACGTCGCAGGCCTGCTTGGCGGCGATGTTGAGGCTCACGGTGACGTCGGGTCCGAACACCTCGTCGATGTCGGGCATCGCCTGAACGGTCTCGGAGAGGAGCTGGAGGGTAATCTCGTTGATCAGCCCCAGCTCGATGGCCAGGGCGATGAAGTCGCCCGGGGCCTGGATCATGCCGAGCTCGTCGCGCCAGCGCAGCAGCACCTCGACGCCCGTGACCGCGTGGGAGCGCATGTCGACCTTCGGCTGGAAGGCGCAGCAGAAGCAGCGGTCGCGGATCGCCAGTCGGAGGCGCTGCTCCACGGCCATGCGGGCCGTGGCGGCCTGGCTCATCGCGTCGTCGAAGAGGCTGACGCCGCCCTTCAACTCGCCCTTCACCCGGTACATCGCGTTGTCGGCCTGCCGGGCGAGGGTCTCGTAGCTGTCGCCGTGCTCCGGGAAGAGGCTGAGTCCGATGGAGGCGGAGGCGAAGATCTCGTGCCCGTCGATGAAGAACGGCTGCTTCAGGCGCTCCGAGATGGCGCGCACGGCGGACAGCGCCTCGTCCCGATCGGTGATCGGGGCGAGCAGGAGCACGAACTCGTCGCCGCCGATCCGGGCCAGGAGGTCGCTCGGGCGCAGGGCGCCGCCGATCCGGTCGGACATCTTGCGCAGCAGGGCGTCGCCCGCGGCGTGGCTGTAGTAGTCGTTGATGTGCTTGAAGTTGTCGAGATCGATGAACGCCAGGGCGAACCGGTCCCCCGGCGCCGATCCTGCCAGGACATCCGCGATGCTCTGCTCGAACATCGTCCGGTTGGGCAGGCCGGTGAGGGCGTCGATGAAGGCCTTGGTGATCAGCTCACGCTGGATCCGGTGATGGTGCGTGACGTCGGTCAGGGTCGTGAGCGTGAAGGCGTCCCGGCCCCCGGCGACCGGCCGCGTCCGCACCTCGAACATCCGGTCGTCGACGGCCTCGACGGCCGCGGTATCCCGGGCGTCACACGGCGCGGCGGGCAGCGCCGCGACGGCCCTGTCCCCGAGGGCGCGCGCGGCGGCGTTGGCCAGGATGCAGTGACCCTGGCCATCACGGACCACGACGCCGACCGGAAGCGCCTGGATGGCAGCCTCGAGCAGGGTCTGACGCTCCGGAAAATCGGGCTCGCTCATGCCCCGCCCTGCTGCCACAGGGACTTGGCGGGCTGGGCGCCGGCCTGGCCGCCGGTCGGGGCCTGATCGCCGGTCTCGGGGGGGCGACGGAGCAGCCGGCGGTGCATCTGCTCGAGGGCGGCGCCCTGGGCGCCGTCCGGGCCCGTCTCGCGACCGAGGCGCGCCGCCGCGCCGGGATCCGCATCGTGTCCGGCGAGCTTGTTCATGGTGGCGCCCCGCCAGCGCTCGACCACGGCGCCGACGAAGGCCGCGCCGGCGACGGTGGCGCCGTCCTCGGCGGCGCGGCCGCTCGCGTCGTTGCGCGGGTGACGCGCCGACGGCAGCGGCCGGAAGGTCATGCGGGCCGGAATCGGGACCCCCTCGCCGAAGGCGATGACCTCGCCGGTGCCCAGAGACGGGACGAAGGTGAGCAGGTTGGTGGCGTCCGACACCGCGGCGGCCAGGAACGCCTGGTCGCGCGCGTTGGTCATCCGCATGGCGAACAGGGTGCTGCACTGCGACATGATCGTCGCGTCGAGCTCGGCCGGGCGCTGGGTGACGAGGCCGAGATGGACGCCGTGTTTGCGGCCCTCGCGGGCGATCCGTGCCAGGGCGCGACGCGTCGGCGTGAAGCCGACCGAGCGGTCGGCCGAGGCGAAGCGGTGGGCCTCCTCGCAGACGAACAGCAGCGGGACGGCGCCCTCACTCCAGATGCCGAACTCGAAGGCGAGGCGGCACAGGACGCACACGACGGCGTCCACGACCTCCATCGGCAAGCCGGCGAGCTGCATGATCGTCATCGGCCGCCCGTCGGGATCGAGCCGGAACAGGTGCGCCAGGATCTCGCCCATCATGTCGCCGCCGACATTGGCGTTGTCGAACATGAAGCCGTGCCGGGGATCGTTCCGGATCGCCTCGATCCGGCTGATCAGCCGGTGATAGTGCATCCGGGAGACGCGGTTCTCGAGCCGCCCCATCCGCTCGTCGATGAGCGCGAGCAGGTCCTGCAGCATGTACGGGACGGGCGTGTCGACCGTGTAGCCGGCGCCCTTGCCGAACGACCGCTTGACGATCTGGCGGTCGCTCGCCTCCTTGTACTGCCCGTACTTGCTCTTCGCGAGGGGGATCACCTCGGCCAGGATCTCGATCTCCTCGTCCACGGCCGGACGTCCGCCGTAGATGACGTCGGCGATTTCCTCCAGGTTGAACAGCCAGAACGGCAGCTTGAGGGTCCGCGGGCTGATGACGCTCGCGCGGTCGCCGAAGCTGGCAGCGTACTCGTTGTGCACGTCCAGCAGGAAGACGCGCACGGCTGGCCGCGCCCGCATCACCTCGTCCAGGATGACCGTCACGCCGCTGGACTTGCCGACGCCGGTGGCGCCGAGCACCGCGAAGTGCTTGGAGAGCAGGTCGTCGATCTTGATGCAGGCCGGGGTGTCGGGGTCCTGATAGAGCGCGCCGACGGCTGCCGTGTTGGTCGCAGAAACCTGGTGGACGATCCGGAGGTCGGCGGCGGACAGGAGTTCGACGGTGTCGCCGATCGCGGGGTAGCAGGTCACGCCGCGGCTGAAGCGGCGCGCGTCGCGTCCCGCGACGATCTCGCCGAGCAGGTCGAGGCTCGCGTAGGCACCCGGCCGATGGCCGCGCTCGCTGCCCGAGGAGAGCGTGGTGACGATGCCGACGAGGACAGCGTCGCCGGCCCGGATCCGGACCAGGTTGCCGACGGTGACGCGCACCCGCGGCCGCCCGTTCAGAACGGTGAGTTCCAGATGGACCTTCGATCCCTCGATGGACGTCACGGCGCCCATATGCGACGCGGCATCGTCGTGCCGGACCGTTCCGTCGCCGCTCAACATCGTTCGCACCCTGGCCCGAAACAGAAACGGTGCGATACTGGGTGGCCGTGATTAAAGTTCTGACAAAGGAACGCGCGCGACGAAACAATGCTTAACCGATGCCTTACGGGTCTTGAGCATCGACGAGGTTGTATTCTGCGTCCGGATCGGAGGACGGCGCGCGGCAAGCCGGCCGCCGCGCCGGGCGGGGCACCCCTTGGGAGCCGCGCCGAGAGATACGCGGCAAGGGCTGTGTGTCGCGAGCCGGATTTGCGCCTAGGCCGGCTGGCCGTCGGCGAAATGCTCGCGCATCCAGCATTCACCGGATATCCGGGCCCCGTTCTGCGTTACGAACGCGTAGGGCGAGTATTCGACCACGGCGCCGCCGCGGCTCCGGATGACCCAACGGAAACAGCGGGGATCGTCCACGCACGGAACGATCTCGACGGTGTGAGAGCGCGTGATTTCGGTCGTCATGCGCGATAAACGCCCGAGGGCGCGACTCCGCTCCACACCTCGCGTGTGGACGGTTACCGAGCGGTGTGGCCGCGCACGCGGATCGGGCCTGTTTGTCGGGCTCTGTGGCCGGGACCTTTCCCGCCGCGGCCCGGTTCGGGCCGAGCCTTCCGGCCGGGCGTGGCCCCGGCGCCGAGCGACAAGGATGCTGCATGCCGATCAAGGCCCTCAACGACCGCAAGAAGCTGTCGAACGACTTCAACGAGGCCAACGACGCCTTCATCGACGAGGTGCTGAGCGCGCTCCAGGCTGGCCGGATCCCCGTCGATCTCGCCCGCGCCTATCTCGCGCATCCCGTCGCGATGATGCACACGGACGGAGCGCAGGCCGTCGCCAACTACTTCGAGCGCATGTTGGCCCAGCGGCCGAACATCGACTGGACGCCGGGCGCCTGAGCACGGCACGGGACCCCTGACGAGATGGAGCGCGGATGACCGCCGACGAGATCGAGGATCTGAACCGGGCGCGCGCCGCTCTGACCCGCCAGCGGAACGCCATCGCGCGGCGCCTGGGCGGCCTCGACCTGGCGCCGATCTCCATGGCGGAGGACCTGACCCGGACCCTGCTCGCCATCGAGGCCGTGGACCGCGCCCTGGTCGATGCGGGTCAGCCGCATATCGATATCGGCCATCGGCCGGACGCCTAGGGATTGCGGCACGCGCGGCCGCGGGCGAGTCTTGCGCCGCAAACCCGGGCGGGCGTACAGGCTCGGGTGCTCTGAGGAGACCCGACGATGTCCGACCGCCTGCCCGGCTTTAACACGCTGGCGATCCACGCGGGTGCCGCCCCCGACGCGGCCACCGGCGCACGGGCCACGCCGATCTACCAGACCACCAGCTTCGTGTTCGACGACGTCGACCACGCCGCGTCGCTGTTCGGTCTTCAGGCCTTCGGCAACATCTACACGCGGATCACCAACCCGACGAACGCCGTGCTGGAGGAGCGCATCGCGGCGTTGGAGGGCGGGACCGCCGCCCTGGCGGTCGCCTCCGGCCACGCGGCCGAGTTTCTGACCATGCACGCCCTGATGCAGCCGGGCGACGAGTTCGTGGCCTCGAACAAGCTGTACGGCGGCTCGATCAACCAGTTCAACCACTCGTACAAGAACTTCGGCTGGTCGGTGGCCTGGGCCGACAACGACGACCCCGCCTCCTTCGAGGCGGCGATCACGCCGCGCACCAAGGCGATCTTCTGCGAATCGATCGCCAATCCCGGCGGCGTCATCACCGACCTCGCGGCGCTCTCGCAGATCGCCAAGAGGCACAACATCCCGCTCGTCGTCGACAACACCATGGCGACGCCGTACCTGATCCGACCCTTCGAGCACGGCGCCGACATCGTGGTGCACTCGGCCACCAAGTTCCTCGGCGGCCACGGCAACTCGATCGGCGGCCTGATCGTCGACGGCGGCACGTTCCAGTGGGCCGGTGACGCGCGCTACCCGATGATGAGCCAGCCGCGGCCGGAATATTCCGGCATGGTGCTGGCCGAGACCTTCGGCAATTTCGGCTTCGCCATCGCCTGCCGTGTGCTGGGCCTGCGCGATCTCGGGCCGGCGCTGTCGCCGTTCAACGCCTTCCTGATCCTGAACGGCATCGAGACGCTGCCGCTGCGCATGCAGCGGCACTCCGACAACGCGCTGACGGTAGCCAAGCACCTGTCGACGCATCCGGCGGTGTCGTGGGTGAGCTATCCCGGCCTGGAGACCGACCGCTACCATCAGCTCGCGCGGCGCTACACGCCGAACGGCGCCGGCGCCGTCTTCACCTTCGGGCTGAAGGGCGGCTACGACGCGGGCGTCAAGCTCGTGTCGAGTCTCCAGCTGTTCTCGCACCTCGCCAATATCGGCGACACCCGCTCGCTGATCATCCACCCGGCCTCGACGACCCACCGCCAGCTCACCGACGCGCAGAAGACCGCCGCGGGCGCGGGACCCGACGTGGTGCGGCTGTCGATCGGCCTGGAGGATCCGGCCGACCTGATCGACGATCTCGACGCCGCTCTCGGGGGCTGACGAGCCGACGCCGGACGGCCCGGCCGCGCCGAGACCGGCGATCGCCGCGAGGCGACCGCGGCGGCGCGTCCGGGCTCGACGTCGCCCGCCGCCCGGGTTTCGCGGCGTGCGCGATGTTCGCTGCGCGGGCGACGACGGTGCCGGCGGAACGAAGCTGACGCCGCCTCGCCGGCCGTCGCGTGTGGCGCGACGGCCGGCGAGGCTCAGAAGGCCTCCGCCTCCAGCGCCATGGTGCTGTCCGCACCGGCCTTGATCCGGCCGAGACGCAGGGCGGTCTCAGGAAGCATCCGCTCCATGAAGAACCGGCCGCTCGTCAGCTTCGACTCCCAGCGCGGGGAGGGTGCCTCCGCGTGCTTGGCCTGGGCTGCCTTGGCGATCCGCGCCCACATGTAGCCCAGGGCCACGAGGCCGAAGAGGTGCATGAAGTCGGTGGCGCCGGCCCCGGCATTGTCGGGCTTGCTGAACGCGTTCTGCATCAGCCACATCACGGCGCCCTGGAGGTCGTTCAGCCCGGCCTGGAGCGGCTTGGTGAACGGCGCCATGGCGGGATCCTCGCCGTGGTCCTTCAGGAAGGTCTGAACCTCGCCCAGGAAGGTCATCATCGCCCGGCCGCCGTCCTTCGGCAGCTTGCGGCCGATCAGGTCCATGGCCTGGATGCCGTTGGCGCCCTCGTAGATCATGGCGATGCGGGCGTCGCGCACGAACTGCGACATGCCCCATTCCTCGATGTAGCCGTGGCCGCCGAGGAGCTGCTGGGCCTCGACCGCGTTGGCGAAGCCGCGATCGGTGAACACGCCCTTCACCACCGGGGTCATCAGGCCGAGGTGGTCGTCGGCGGCCTGCCGCTCCTTGGCGTCCTCGGAGCGGTGCAGGATGTCGGCCTGGAGCGCGGTCCAGAGCATGAGGGCCCGGGCCGCCTCGTTGAAGGCGCGGATCTGCATCAGCGTGCGGCGCACGTCGGGGTGGACGATGATCGGGTCGGCGGCCTTCTCGGGCGCCTTGGCGCCGGTCAGAGCCCGGCCCTGCAGCCGGTCCTTCGCGTAGGCGGCCGCGTTCTGGTAGGCGACTTCGGACTGGCCGAGGCCCTGGACGCCGACGGCGAGCCGCGCCTCGTTCATCATCACGAACATGGCGTTGAGGCCGCGATTCTCCTGGCCCACGAGCCAGCCCGTCGCCCCGTCATAGTTCATCACGCAGGTGGCGTTGCCGTGGATGCCCATCTTGTGCTCGAGGGAACCGCAGGACACGCCGTTGCGCGCCCCGAGGGACCCGTCGGCGTTCACGAGGAATTTCGGCACCACGAAGAGCGAGATGCCCTTGGTGCCGGCGGGCGCCCCCTCGATCCGGGCGATGACGAGGTGCACGATGTTCTCGGCGAGATCGTGCTCGCCGGCCGAGATGAAGATCTTGGTGCCGGTGATGCTGTAGGAGCCGTCGCCGTTCGGCACGGCCTTGGTCTTGAGCAGGCCGAGATCCGTGCCGCAATGCGGCTCGGTCAGGTTCATGGTGCCGGTCCACGCGCCCTCGACCATCTTGGGCAGGTACAGCGCCTTCTGCTCCTCCGAGCCGTGGACCAGCAGGGCCGCCATCGCGCCCTGCGTCAGGCCGGGATACATGCCGAAGGCGAGGTTCGCGCCCGAGGCGAATTCCTGGATCGCCGTGTTGAGGGTGTGGGGCAGCCCCTGGCCGCCATAGGCCTCGGGCACCGACAGGCCCATCCAGCCGCCGCTGGCGTATGTGTCGTAGGCGGCCTTGAATCCGCTCGGCGTGCGCACCGTGCCGTCGGCCTCGCGGCGACAGCCCTCGACGTCGCCCGTGCGGTTGAGCGGGGCGAGCACCTCCTCGGCGAGCTTCGCGCCCTCGCGCAGGACGGCCTCGACCACGTCGGGCGAGGCGTCGGCGAAGCCCGCCAAGTTGTCCCGGGCGTGGAAGCCGAGGACGTCGGTGAGCAAGAACAGCGTATCCTCGACCGGAGCGCGATACTGCGGCATCTCTGGCTTCCCCCGTCTGGTGCGGGCCTGTCGGAACGGCCCGCCGCGTTGGCCGCATGTAAACGCCACGCTGCCCGCGGAGCAACGGCTCCGCCCGCCCATCGCGCGACACGCGCGGCCGTTCCTCGCAGCGGGTTGGTCGCAGCCATTACCGGGCCCAGCAAACCTTAACTTCGTGTTTACCAAGAAAGTTAATGGTCACGCTCGAACGATCCGACGCGTGCGTCCGTGGATACCGAATTCCGGTCCCGCTCTGCGCCGAGGAAACGGACGCCGAACGCTGCCGACGACAGGCCACCGATGACCCGCAACGCGATGCCGCAGCTCGACAGTTTCGATCCCGAGGTGCTCGACGCGGCCCGCGACGTGGCGGCGCGGGCGGGCGTGCCGCTCGAGACCTGGATCGCGTCGGTGGTGCCGCAGCAGCAATCGGCCGGCCAGGGCAATCGCCGGCACCGGCGGCGTCACCGCGCCGAGCAGCTCGCCCTCGGCGGGAGCCGGCCCGAGGCGTCGGTCGAGCGATCCCCGCCGCCGGCCTCGCCCGATCACCGGCCTCACGGCACGGCGCAGGGCGCCGACGGCTACGGCGACGGCATCGCCGCTCTGATGGACCGCCTCGACGGCCTCGACCGCGCCCTCGACTACGAGCGGCGCGCCGCCCAGGAGGCCGAGGCGCGGCGCCTCGCGGAGATCGAGTCGCGCATCGAGCGCGCCCTGAAGGCGGCGCCCGTCCAGCAGGTGACCGAGCGGCTCGGCGACATCGAGCGCCGCATGTCCCAGCTCGGCGAGCAGGTCGCCGCGACCCGCCAGCCCGGCCGTCGCCCGCGCCCCGCCGCCGCCGACATCCGCAGCGCCGTCCAGGACATCCGCCAGCGGCAGCGCGAACTGGCGCAGAGCGCCGAGGCGGCGCCGGCCGCCGCTCCGGCCGATGGTGGCGTTGTCGCCAGCATGCGTCTGGACCTCGCCCGCCGGCTGGAGGCGCGGATCGAGGAGGGCGTCGCCCCGTCGACCGCGCTGCTCGAGCTCCAGGAGGAGACCACGCGCCTGCGGGAGGCGATCAACCAGTTGGCGACGAGCCGGGATATCGGCGCCCTCGAGCAGGCCGTCGTCACTCTCGCGAGCGGCATCGAGCGCGCCCAGGCGGGGACCGATCTCACCGCCATCGCGGTGCCGATCGAGCAGGTCCGGGCTCAGGTCGAGCGCCTCGCCGAGGAGGTGGCCGAGAACGTTCACAGCCGCGTCGCGGAGGATGTCCGGCGCCTCGCCGAGCGCCTCGACACCGCGGCCGCGACCGGCGCCGCCGGCCCGGATGACCACACGCTCGCGGGCCTGTTCGCCGAACTCGAGGAGATCCGCCGCCAGATCGGCGCGCTCGCCGGTCCGGAGCGAATCCAGGGCCTCGCGCAGAGCCTGCAGGCGGTGAGCGCGCAGATCGCCCAGCTGCAGCGGACGGCCGCCGCTCCGGATCTGCGTCCGCTCCTGGAGGAGATCCGCAGCGACGTGAAGATCGCCGCGCCTGCGGCATTGGCGGAGCAGATCCAGGCGCTCGCCGAGAAGGTCGACGTGCTCTGCGCGCGGGACGACTGGTCCGAGCGCGCCGGCGAGGCGAGTGTCGCCCGCTCGGGCGACATGGCCTCCATCCACGCCATGCTGCGCAGCCTCGCCGAGAAGGTCGATCAGGTCGGCACCCGCTCCGAGCAGGAGGGCCTCGACGCCCTGGAGCGGCAGGTGGTCTCCCTGGCCGGTCGCCTCGACGCGCCGCACAGCGCCGATCCGGCGCTGGCCGGGCTGGAGCGCACCATGGGCGACCTGCTGCGGCAGGTGACGGCGCTCCGGGAAACGGCACCGAGCGAGGCTGTGGTGGAGCGGGCCGCCCGCAACGCGGTCGCTCAGACCCTCCAGACGTCCGGCCTCGGCACGGCCGAGTCCGGGGAGATCGGCCTCCTGCGCGCCAGCCTCGCGGACATGCAGGCCCGGCAGGTTGCCTCCGATCAGCGCCTCGGCGCCACCCTGGAGGGTGTGCAGTCGGCCCTGGAGCGACTCCTGGTCCGGCTCGGCCCCGCCGAGGCCGTCCCGGCGCGGGCTCCGTCCCTCGACGAGCGACTGATGTCGTCGACGAGCCCCGAGGTGGCGCTCGCGCCCGTCGAGGCGCGCCCCAAGCCGCGGCGCGACGGTGCCGAGGCATCCCGCCTCGCCGACGACCTGCTGGAGCCCGGAAGCGGCCGGCCGCCGCGCGAGCCGCGCTCGGCCCGCGAGCCGTCCGCCCGCCGGCCCGCGCAGGAGCGTCTCGGCGACGTCGCCGCCGCGCGGTCCGCGGCCGATGCCAAGTCCGAGACCGACATCAAGACCAGCTTCATCGCCGCGGCGCGCCGCGCGGCTCAGGCCGCGCAGGCGGAGCTGGCCGCCGAGGCACCGGCCGAGCGCCGGGAAGCCAGGGGCGACCGGGTGGCGGCCCTCCAGGGTGCCGCGACCGGACGCCTCGGCCGCCTGCGCGCCGAGATCGACCGCCGGCGCCGACCGCTGCTGCTCGGCCTCGCCGCCATCGTGCTGGCCCTGGGGGCGCTCCAGGCGATCACCATGCGCGGCGCGGACGAGCCGCGGCCCGCGGCTCCGACGAGCCAGGTGGCGCCGTCCCGCGGGGATGCGGCGACTGTCCAGAGAGACGCTCCGGACGTGTCCAAGGATGCGGTCAAGGAGAGCGCGGAAGCGAAGCCGGCCCCGGCCGATCCCACGACGACCCAGGCCTTGCCCAGCCCCGTTCCCGCGGAAGCCCGGCCCAACGCCAAGTCGGCGGTGCCGCAAGTCTCCGGGATGAACACCCTGCAGGCCGAACTCGGCAACCTTCCGCCGGCGCTGGCCAAGGTGAAGCTCGCCGCCCTCGACGGCGACGGCGCGGCGATCTGGGACCTCGCCACCCGCGAGGCCGACGGCCGTGGCATGCCGCGCGACCTGTCGATCGCCGCCAAGCTCTACGAGAAGTTGGCCTCGGCCGGTTACGCGCCCGCCCAGTACAAGCTCGCGGGACATTACGAGAAGGGCTCGGGCGTCGTTCGCGACCTCGACAAGGCGAAGCTCTGGTACGGCCGCGCGGCCGAGCAGGGCCACGCCCGCTCCATGCACAATCTGGCGGTGCTCTACGCCGAGAACCCGGCCGCCAACGGTAAGCCGGACTTCGCCTCCGCGGCCTCGTGGTTCCGCCAGGGCGCCGAGTTCGGTGTCCGCGACAGCCAGTACAATCTCGGCGTCCTCTACGCGCGCGGCCTCGGCCTGACGCAGGACCTGATCCAGTCCTACGCGTGGTTCTCCGCCGCCGCGAGCCAGGGTGACGACGATGCCGGCAAGAAGCGCGACGACGTGGCCAACAAGCTGAGCCCTGCCGATCTCGCCAGCGCCAAGAGCCTCGCGGCGAACTTCAAGCCGCGAAAGATCGACGCGGCGGTCAACGAGCCGCCCGCGCCGAAGCTGCCGGCCAGCGCGCCGATGTCCCTGCTCGGCGCGCCGATGCCCGGCGCCGTTCCGTTCACGGCCCCGCCGCGTCGGAGCTGAGGCCGGTCTCGGCGCGGGGCTCGGCCGCGGCTCCGACCTTGACCGCCACGCCGCGATGCGGGAACGCTGCGGCAGGGCGGCGTCGGACCGGGGGTCGGATCGCACGGGTCGCCAACCCTTGCCGATGCCCGGAGGATGGATGGCGCACCGGAACTCTGTCCCGCTCGGCGCCATCGTCCTCGGTGTCGCCGGGCTCATCCCGTTCCTGGGCTTCGCGGCCCTGGCGGTGTCGGGCACCGACGGCGGCCTGAGCAGCATCGGCCTGTCGCCCCGCACCATCCTGTCGGCCTACGGCGCGGTGATCGCCTCGTTCCTGGGCGGGATCCGTTGGGGCGCAGCCGCGGCGCGCAACGCCGGCAACGGCGATTATCTCGTGGCCATCGTGCCGTCCCTGGTGGCCTGGGCCGCGATGGCCGCGCCCGCGCCGTGGGACCTGCGCATCCTCGGCGGACTCGTGCTCGCCTGGGGCCTCATCGATCAGGATCTGCCCCGCCGCGGGCTCGCGCCCCTCTGGCTCGGTCGCCTGCGCCTGGTTCTCTCGGGCGTCGCCGGGGCCGCGCTCCTCGTGGCGGCCTGACGGGTCGCGCGAACCGGCAGCCGCGCGGCGAGCGCCGTCAGGTCTCGCGGCTCATCTCGCGCAGGAGGTTCAGGACGGCGTTGCGGCGCGCCGGCGACTTGATCGAACGGAACAGCGCGGCGACTTCCGCGCAGTCCCGCGCGTCCTGATCCGCCGCGGTCTCGTCCGGCCGGTCCGGCTGCAGAAAGTAGGTCGGACAGACGTTCAGCGTGGCTGCGATCCGTTCCAGTAGCCAGCGTGTCGTCGGCGGGGTCGCATCGTCTGTCATACCGTTGAAACTCGCACTCCGCCCGCTGGACCGATTTGAACGGCAGAGCTTTCCGCGGACAGCCTAGCCTTTCAGGGGCGACGATGCCATCCTCAGGTTGCGTTCGACTCATCATTTGTCGCAGTGCGTGCATCAATTTCGAGTTAGGGCATGCCGCATTCTAAGCACCTGGACAGGACCTTCAGCGTGTTGCGCGACCTGGAACGTGCGGCCACGCCCGACGAGATCGCGCGGCTCCTGGTCGAGGCGTTCAGCCGCTACGGAGTCTCGTACATCATGGCCGGGATCGTCCCGGACCCCGGCCTGCCGAAGCGGCGGCACGCCGGGTTCGTGCTCGCCAGCACCATGCCGGAGGGCTGGGCCCGCCGGTACGTGACGCAGGGCTACGCGCTTCACGATCCCACGGTCCGGCGGCTGTGCACCACGGCGACGCCCTTCGACTGGAGCGCCGTGCTGCCGGATACCCCGACGGCCGGGCGCGTCATGAACGAGGCCGGTGAATTCGGCATCCGCGCGGGCATCACGGTTCCGTTCGTGACCCTCGACGGCGAGCCGGGCGGGATCAGCGTCTCGGGGGAGCGGATCGAGATCGATCCGGCCGAGCGCGTCGCGGTCAACCTCGTGGCGACCTACGCGGTCGGTCAACTGCTGCTGATGAACAGCCGGCCGGCCGCCCCGGCGCCGGCGCGCCTCTCGCCGCGGGAGCGCGAAGCCCTGCAGTGGGCGGCGGAGGGCAAGACCGACGTCGAGATCGGCATGGTCATGGGCATCACGGCCGCCGGCGTCGACTACCATCTGCGCTCGGCCCGCGCGAAGCTCGACACCGTCAACCGCGCCCACACCGTGGCGCAGGCGCTGCGGTCCGGTCTGATAACCTAGAGACCACGCCACCCGATCCGCGCCCGTCTCGGCTAACACGGGCGGACGTGTTCCGGATGGCAGCAAGTCCTTGGTGCCACAGCAGGGCGGGCTCACAGACCCTACGGTTTCTCGTAGTACACAGCCCTCGGTGAAACGACGAAAACTCGCGTCAGACCAACGTGAGGTTTTCCCGTGATCCATATCGTCACACCCGCCAACGCGGATCGCTATGCCGACGCGATGGAGCAGGCTTGGCGCCTGCGCCACGCCATCTTCGTCGGCGAGAAGGGTTGGAGCGAGCTGGCCCGTCCGGACGGCCGCGAGATCGACCAGTTCGACACGCCGCACGCGGTCCACTTCCTCGCTATGGAGGACGACACTGTCGTCGGCTACAGCCGACTCCTGCCGACCACGCGCCCGCATCTCCTGTCGGACGTGCTCCCACAGCTCTGCGAGGGCGAGCGGCCGGTCGGACCGCAGATCTGGGAATGGACCCGCCAGGGCGTCGCCCGCTCGCACCGGGCGAAGGGCCGCGTCGTCAATCCGGTCTCGATCGCCCTGCTCACCGGGATCGTCGAGTGGGGCCTCGCCCACGGGGTCCACAGCCTGCTGCTGCAGATGCCAACCCTCTACATGATCCACGTCATCCAGCTGCATTTCCGCCCGCAGCCGCTCGGCCTGCCGGTCCAGATCGCCGGCGAGGAGATCATGGCGGCGACCGCCCGGTTCGACGCCCGCACCCTGGCCAAGCTCCGCGCGGTCCGCGGCGACAGCCGCTCGGTCCTCGTCTCCGAACCCGCTTACCTGGTGGCCTGACCATGATCTTCGACAGCAAGGATACCGCGCTGGACGCGCTCGCCGCGCAGTGCCTGCGGGTTCGCGAACTCATCGACACGGTCGGCGATCCGCTGATGCGGGCCGCCATCGATCTCCTGCTCCTCGAGGTCGCCCGGGCCCTGGCCCAGAATGGACCGCAGGACCGCGCGAGCGGCGCCTGAGGCGCCGGCGGCAGGCGGATACGGGAACGGCGGGCGTCCCGTAGGACGCCCGCCGCTCTCCACGTTGTGGCTAATGCCTCAGACGCCCATCGCGGTTTTCAGGTTCTGATCGACCTTGTCGAGGAAGCCGGTGGTCGAGAGCCACTTCTGGTCCGGCCCGACGAGGAGGGCGAGATCCTTGGTCATGTAGCCGGCCTCGACCGTGTCGACGCAGACCTTCTCCAGGGTGGCGGAGAACTTCGCCAGATCGTCGTTGCCGTCGAGCTTGGCGCGGTGCGACAGGCCCCGGGTCCAGGCGAAGATCGACGCGATCGAGTTGGTCGACGTCTCGCGGCCCTTCTGGTGCTCGCGGTAGTGGCGGGTGACGGTGCCGTGGGCGGCCTCGGCCTCCACGGTCCGGCCGTCCGGCGTCATCAGCACCGAGGTCATCAGGCCGAGCGAGCCGAAGCCCTGCGCGGCCGTGTCCGACTGCACGTCGCCGTCGTAGTTCTTGCAGGCCCAGACGTAGCCGCCCGACCACTTCAGGCACGAGGCCACCATGTCGTCGATCAGACGGTGCTCGTAGGTGATACCGAGCGCCTTGAACTTGGCCTCGAACTCGTCCTCGTAGACCTTCTGGAACAGGTCCTTGAAGCGGCCGTCATAGGCCTTGAGGATGGTGTTCTTGGTCGACAGGTAGACCGGGTACTTGCGCGCGAGGCCGTAGTTCATCGAGGCGCGGGCGAAGTCGATGATCGACTGGTCGAGGTTGTACATCGACATGGCGACGCCGGCCTCGGGGAACTTGAACACCTCCTTCTCGATGACCGTGCCGTCATCGCCCTCGAACTTGATGGTCAGGCGTCCCTTGCCGGGCACCTTGAAGTCCGTGGCGCGGTACTGGTCGCCGTAGGCGTGGCGGCCGATCACGAAGGGCTGGGTCCAGCCGGGCACGAGGCGGGGCACGTTCTTGCAGATGATCGGCTCCCGGAAGATCACGCCGCCCAGGATGTTGCGGATCGTGCCGTTGGGCGAGCGCCACATCTCCTTGAGACCGAATTCCTGCACCCGCTGCTCGTCGGGGGTGATGGTGGCGCACTTCACGCCGACGCCGTGGCGCTTGATCGCCTCGGCGGCGTCCACCGTCACCTTGTCGTTGGTGGCGTCCCGGTGCTCGACGCCGAGGTCGTAGTACTCGAGGTCGACGTCGAGATAGGGGTGGATGAGCTTGTTCTTGATCTCGGCCCAGATGATCCGGGTCATCTCGTCGCCGTCGAGCTCGACGACGGGGTTCGCTACCTTGATCTTCGCCATGGACCGCTGCCTTCCCGCGTTGTCCCCGCGCACGGCATGCAAGGGCCGTGCGGTCGTTGTCCCGGGAGACCTGTGGGGCGCCCCGGGCCGGAATCGCCCCGCGACATAGCGCGGCCCTTCCGGCGACGGAAGGCGCGCGCTGTCATCCGGGCGGCATCGTCACTCGCCCCTCGACGGGCGCGGGCTCGCCGTGCCAGACGGCCGCCATGACGAGCCGAGACGCACAGGGCGACGCCCCCGAGGTTGCCCCCAGGAAGGTCACCGAACTGCCGCCCGGGATCGCCCCCGCGGTGATCCTGGTGGAGCCGCAGCTCGCCGAGAATATCGGCATGACCGCCCGGGCCATGGCGAATTTCGGCCTGTCGGAGCTGCGCCTCGTCAACCCGAAGAACGGCTGGCCCAAGAAGGGCGTCCGAGAGGCGGCCTCGGGCGCGACGCACGTCCTGGACGCGGCCGCGATCTACGGCAGCGTGGCCGAGGCCATCGCCGACTGCCAGTACGTCCTGGCGACCACGGCGCGCGAGCGCGGGCAGATGAAGCGTGTCTTCGCGCCCGAGGAGGCCATGGGCGAGCTCGTGGCCCGGGAGGGGCAGCGCACCGCGGTGATGTTCGGCCGCGAGCGGGTCGGGCTCACCAACGACGAGGTGTCGCTCGCCGACGCGATCGTCACCTTCCCGGTCTCCCCAGACTTTCCCTCGCTCAACCTCGCGCAGGCCGTCCTGCTGGTCGGCTACGCGTGGCGGCAGGCGAGCGGGCGGGCGCAGCTGCCCTTCACGGGCGAACTGCTCTCGCCGCCAGCGAACCGCGAGGCGCTGATCGCGCTCTTCGGCAGCCTGGAGTCGGCGCTCGACGGGGCTGGCTTCTACCCGCCGGAGAAAAAGGAGATCATCGCCCGCAACATGCGCGACATGCTCCACCGCATGAGCCTGACCGAGCAGGACGTGCGGACGTTCCGCGGGGCGCTGCGGGCCCTGACGCGGAAGGGCGGCTGATCAGCCGGAGGCCGGCTTCATCTCCGGCGGCTTGCCGCCGCCGAAGCAGCGGCCGACCGCCTCCCAGAACGCCGTCCGCTCCTCGGGCGTGCACTGCGCCATGCGCGCCTCGACCTTGGCGCGTCCGGCCACCGCGTCGGCTGTCGCGGCCACCTCGGTCTCGCTCGGGTTCCTCGCCTCGGCCATCGGCAATCCTCCGTTGCAGAACGAAAGCGCAGCTGAGCCGTGCAGTTCCGTTCCGCGCCGCGATCGGGCATGGAGTCGGCGATTCGCGGAGCGGCCGCGCGGTGGCGGAACGAGGGCGGGGTATCGGGTGCGGCTCAGCGTGGACAATCTGGCCTGCCGCCGCTCCGGCCGCCGCATCTTCGCCAACCTGTCCTTCGCCCTCGGACCCGGCGACGCCCTCGCGATCACCGGGCGGAACGGCGCGGGCAAGTCGAGCCTCCTCGCCATCCTCTCGGGCCGACTGCGGGCGGATGCCGGGCGGATCGACGTCGCCGATGTCGGCGAGGCGAGTCTGCCCGAGTGCCTCCACGCCGTCGGCCACCGCGACGGGCTGAAGAGCTCTCTCACGGCGGGCGAGAACCTCCTGTTCGCCCAGCGGCTCCTGGGCGCGCCGCGTCTGGACCCGCGCGCCGCGCTGGAGCGGCTCGGCCTCGGCCACGCGCACGACCTGCCGGTGGCCTATCTGTCGGCGGGTCAGCGGCGGCGCGTGGCCCTGGCGCGGCTGCTGGTCTGCGCCCGCCCGCTCTGGCTCCTGGACGAGCCCACCGCCGCCCTCGACACGGCCTCGCAGGCGGTGCTCGCCGAGCTGATGGAGGGCCATCGGGCCGGCGGCGGCCTCGTGATCGCCGCCACCCACCAGTCCCTCGGCCTCGCCGGCGCTGCGGAACTGCGCATCGAGACCGCCGCCGCGGCACCGGTCGCGGACCTTCTGGAGGAGTGGGCGTGATTCGCGCGGTCCTCGCCCTCATCGCCCGCGACCTGCGCCTCGCCGGCCGGGTCGGCGGGTCCGGCGCCCTGTCGCTGGTCTTCTTCCTGATGATCGTCGCGCTCGTGCCCTTCGCCCTCGGGCCCGATCTCAATCTGCTGTCGCGGATCGGCCCGGCGATCCTCTGGCTCGCCGCCGTGCTGGCGACGCTGATCGGCCTCGACCGCCTGTTCCAGGCCGACGAGGAGGATGGCTCCCTCGACCTGATGACCGCGGCACCGGTGCCCCTCGAACTGGTGGTGCTCGGCAAGGTCGCGGCGCACTGGCTGACAACCGGACTGCCGCTGGCGCTGGCCGCGCCGCTCTTCGGCCTGCTGGTGGCCCTCGACGGCACCGCCATGGGCGCGACGTCCCTGACGCTTCTGGCCGGCACGCCGGCCCTGAGCTTCATCGGCGCGGTGGGCGCGGCGCTCACCGCCTCGATTCGCCGGGGCGGCCTGATCCTCGCCGTGCTGGTCCTGCCGCTGATGATCCCGACGCTGATCTTCGGCGTCTCGGCCGCGCAGGCGGCGAGCGGCGGGACGGTGCCGTTCCTCGTGCCGCTGGCGGTGCTGGCGGCGCTGACGCTGATCGCCGCCGTGGTCGGGACGCTGGCGGCGGCGGCGGCTCTGCGCTGGCCGGAATAGCCGACGCTCTCTTGCATGAAGCGGCCAGCGCTCGTCATCGTCCCGGCGATGCTGCCTCGCGCGGCCGGACGTCTTCGCTGAAGCCTGCCGAATGCTTCCCGGCTCCCGGGCCGAGGCCGAAGCCCGCGCTCCGGATTTGCCTCCGAGCGCGTTGACGCGCGGCGCCCCCCTGACTATAGAAGCCGCTTCGCCGAGGGGCCGCGCTTTCGCGCGCGCTGCGTCTCGGCCATCGCCAGACAACCTGACGCGACGACCGATTTCCGGCCCAGCCGGCCCGTCGGCATCGCCCGACGAGAAACACGAGGACGTACATGGCCAACACCGCTTCGGCCAAGAAGATGACCCGCAAGATCGCCAAGCGTACGGCGATCAACCGCTCGCGCCGCTCGCGCATGCGGACCTTCGTCCGCAAGGTCGAGGAGGCCATCGCCAGCGGCAACCAGCAGGACGCGCTGGCCGCCCTCCGCGCCGCCGAGCCCGAGATGATGCGCGCCGCCCAGCACGGCATCGTTCACAAGAACAACGCTTCGCGGAAGGTCTCGCGCCTCGCCGCCCGCGTGAAGGCGCTCGCCGCCTAAACCGCCACGCACCACCGAGACGGTCTCGAGCCCGGCCTTCGCGCCGGGCTTTTTCGTGCGCGCTGTCCGGGCGAGCCGCGCGCCGCCGCCTCGTCCCGGCACGAAAGCGTTAACCCTGTCCAAGAATCAACGTGATTGCAGAGTCCAGAAACGGCGTGTAGCTTAACAGAAACTGACCCTGGACAAGCAAAACACGCCGATTTCGGGACTCCAGCGAATCGAACTGATTCGCCAAGACTCTAGCGGCCGTGTTCAGCCCGGGCGGGAACACTTGCGAATGGGAATCCGCGCCGTCCCCACAAGTCCCACTGTTAAAGGAACCGTAGGTAATTGTTGATAGGCTCTCCCAATCGGCAAAAGTTCCTCGCGGTGGGGTTGACTCCGTTGAGAGGACTCTGTCCCGCCCGTTCTTGCGGGACGCTGAGGGCGTAAATCGTGCGTACGCGCCGCCTGCGGGTCTCCGTGGGCAGCGTCGGGAGAGCCAGTGATGCGTGTCGACGGAACGGTGGCGAGCGACGACGACGGGGGCCGCAACGGTGGCGGCAACACGGATTACGGGTCTGCCTGGGCCCGGGTGAAGCGCCGGCTGCGGGCCGAGCTCGGCGAGGACGTGTTCGCGAGCTGGTTCGCCCGCCTGGAGCTGGAGACCGTGGCCGGCGGAACGGCCCGTCTGACGGTCCCGACCCGCTTCCTCAAGAGCTGGATCGAGTCGCACTACCTCGACCGCGTGCTCAACACCTTCAAGGCCGAGGTCGAGGAGATCGCGCGGATCGAGGTCGGCGTGCGCGGGACCGGGGCGCCGGTCCGTCCGGTCGCCGCCGGGGTCGCCAAGGCCGGCCCGGCCAGCGGACCGCTCGCCCGCCTCCACGCGACCAGCGCGCCGATCCCGGTCGCCGCGGTCGCGCCGACGCCCGAGGCGCGCGGCGGCGAGGCCGGGGGCGATCTCAGCGGCACGCCGCTCGACGCGCGGCTGACCTTCGCGAGCTTCGTGATCGGACGCTCGAACGCGCTGGCGCACGCCGCCGCCGAGCGGGTCGCCAATCACCAGGGGGAGGGCGCGCTCTACAACCCGCTCTACCTCCACGCGGGCGTCGGGCTGGGCAAGACCCACCTGCTGCACGGGATCGGCCACGCTGCCCGCGAGGCCGGGCGCCGGGTGATCTACCTGACCGCCGACCGGTTCATGTACGGCTTCGTCAACGCCCTGAAGACCCAGTCGGCGCTCGCCTACAAGGAGCGGTTGCGGGGCATCGACCTGCTGATCCTCGACGACGTCCAGTTCATCCAGGGCAAGTCGATCCAGGCCGAGTTCGGCCACACGATCAACGCGCTCATCGATGCCGGACGTCAGGTCGTCGTCGCCTCCGACCGGCCCCCGACCGAGCTCGAGGCCCTGGACGAGCGGGTGCGCTCGCGGCTCGGCGGCGGCCTCGTGGTCGAGATCACGGCCCTCGACGAGGCCCTGCGCGTCTCGATCCTGTCCGCCCGCCTCGCCGCGGTGCGGGCGTCCCATCCGGGCTTCGACGTCTCGCCGCAGGTGGCGGCCTACGTGGCCCGTGCGATCACCGCCAACGGCCGCGACCTCGAGGGCGCCGTGAACCGCCTGCTGGCCCACGCCACGCTCACCGGCACCGCCGTGACGATGGAGACGGCCGAGAGCGCGATCCGCGACTTGGTAAAGAACCGCGAGCCGAAGCGGATCAAGATCGAGGACATCCAGAAGCTGGTCGCCTCGCGCTACAACGTCTCGCGGTCCGACATCCTGTCGGAACGGCGCACCGCCGCGGTGGTGAAGCCGCGTCAGATCGCCATGTACCTGTCCAAGGTCCTGACGTTGCGCTCGCTGCCGGAGATCGGCCGCCGGTTCGGAGGGCGCGATCACACCACGGTGCTCCACGCCGTGCGCAAGATCGAGAAGCAGATCGGTGAAGATTCGGTGCTCGGCGATGAAGTCGAGCTGCTGAAGCGGATGCTTCAGGACTAGTCGAGACCGGGCAATCCACCGGAGCAACCCGCTCAAAGTGGATCGGGTCCGTCCCGGAATGGCCGCCGGAGCGGTCCGAGCGTCGGCCTGATCGGCGCCGGTCCCGGACGATCACTGCCAAAACTCCGCCGCTGTCACGCGCCCTTCGCCGGCTCCCCGCTTCCGGGGCTGGCCGAGGGCGCGCGCGCCGTGGCAGACTGGCGCGAACCGAGACGGCCCTGTAAGGCCGCGTCGCCGACCGGCGAAGACCGACGCCCCGGGGGAGTGCTGATGACGGACGCCTTCATCTACGACCACGTTCGCACGCCGCGCGGGCGCGGCAAGGCGGACGGCTCCCTCCACGAAGTCACCGCCCTGCGACTCGCCGAGACCGCGCTCCGCGCCCTCAAGGACCGCAACGGCCTCGACACGGCCCTGGTCGACGACGTGGTGCTGGGCTGCGTCGATCCGGTAGGGGAGGCGGGGGGCGACATCGCCCGCGCCGCAGCCCTGGTGGCCGATTACGGGGCGCACGTGCCGGGCGTGCAGATCAACCGCTTCTGCGCCTCCGGCCTCGATGCGGTGAACTTCGCCGCCGCGCAGGTCATGAGCGGCCAGCACGAGATGGCGGTGGGCGGCGGCGTCGAATCGATGAGCCGCATCGGCATCGGCGCCTCGGGCGGTGCCTGGCCGGTCGACCCGGCGATCGCCATCAAGTCCTACTTCATGCCGCAGGGCGTCTCGGCCGACCTGATCGCCACCAAGTACGGCTTCACCCGCGACGAGTGCGACGCCTACGCGGTGCGCTCGCAGGAGCGCGCGGCGAAGTCGTGGGGCGAGGGCCTGTTCGACCGCTCCGTGGTTCCGGTCCGCGACGTGAACGGCATCACGCTCCTCGACCGCGACGAGCACATGCGCCCCGGCACCGACATGCAGTCGCTCGCCGCGCTGAAGGCGTCCTTCGTGCAGATGGGCCAGATGGGCGGCTTCGACGCCGTGGCGACCGACGCGCATCCGGACGTCGAGACGGTCGAGCACGTCCACCACGCCGGCAACTCCTCCGGCATCGTCGACGGCGCCGCCGCCGTGCTTATCGGCTCCCGGGCAGCCGGCGAGGCCGCGGGCCTGCGCCCGCGCGGCCGGATCCGCGCCTTCGCCAATATCGGGTCGGATCCGGCGCTGATGCTCACCGGGCCGGTGGACGTCACCCGCAAGGTGCTGGCGAAGTCGGGCCTGAGCCTCGCGGACATCGACCTGTTCGAGGTCAACGAGGCCTTCGCGGCGGTGGTCCTGCGCTTCTGCCAGGCCTTCGACCTCGACCCGGAGGCGGTCAACGTGAACGGAGGCGCCATCGCCCTCGGCCACCCGCTGGGCGCCACCGGCGCGATGATCCTCGGCACCGCCCTCGACGAGCTGGAGCGGACCGGTAAGGAGCGCGCGCTGGTCACGCTGTGCATCGGCGCCGGCATGGGCACCGCGACCATCATCGAGCGGGTTTGAACCGCCGCGCGCCTGGGAGCGGCGCGGCGCCGCTCCCCAAAGTCCGGGAACGCTGCTAGAGGCGCGGGCGACGCTCGGCCCTTTCGCGGTCCGGACGATAAAACAACGGGAGACAAGCCCTTGAACCGCCTGATTGCGACGCTCTGTCTGGGCGTCACCCTGAGCCTGCCGGTGGCCGCCCGCGCCGACGACGCCGCGGACCGCGTCGCCGCGGCCACGAACCTCGTCAACAAGACCCTGATCAAGAACCTTCAGACCGGGTTCAACGTCGCCCTCGAGAAGACCGTGGCGCCGATGCCGGAGGCCCGCGCCGAGGCCGTGCGCAAGGAACTGCTGGACGAGTTCGAGAAGCAACGCGCCCTCATGGTGCAGGGACTCTCGAAGGACTACGCCGAGAAGTTCAGCCTCGCCGAGCTCAAGCACCTCGACGAGATCTACTCGGACCCGACCTATCTCAAGTTCCAGACAATGAACGCCGATCCGAACTCGTCGGTGACCGCGATCTCGCAGAACTCCGTCACCAAGCTGCTCAACATGCTGGCGGTCGCCGCGGCGACCGACAACGCGCCGAAGCCCGGCACCCCGCCGGTGCCGGCCGTGCCGCCGGCCGCGGCGCCGACCCCGGCTCCGAAGTAGGCGATGAAGGCCGCGCGCGTCGGTCCGGCGTCAGGCTGCGCGCGCGGCAGCCACGGGGGCGAAGCCCGCGACCGGGGGCAGTCCCTCCAGGAGGGGCTTGGCGAAGTGGTAGCCCTGCACGAGCGTGATCCCGATGTTTCGCAGGGCGTCGAGCTCCCCGGCGGTCTCCACGCCCTCGGCGAGCACCGTGACGTCGAGGGCGCGGGCGATGGCGGCCACGCCCGAGACGATGGCGTAGCGCCCGGCGTCGCTGTCGAGGCCGCGCAGCACGTCCATGTCGATCTTGATCAGGTCGGGGCGGAAGTTGGCGAGCAGGCTCAAGCCCGCGAAGCCGGCGCCGAAATCGTCGAGCGCCGTCAGGAATCCCTGCTTCCGGTAGGCGGCGACGATGCCCTTCACGTGCTCGAGGTCGCGGAACCGCTCCTGCTCGGTGAACTCGAACATGATGCGCCGGTGGGCGAAATCGATGCGCCGGGCCGCCTCGAGCGAGGCGCGGATGCAGGCATTCGGCTCGTAGACCGCGTTCGGCATGAAGTTGATCGACAGCCGCGTGGCGCTGTCGCGGGGGAACAGGGTGCCGGCGAGTTCGATCGCCTTGACGCGGGCGGCCTGATCGAACTGGTAGCGGGTGTCGTCGGTCACCCGGTCGAGGATCGTGTAGGCTGGCTCGCCGTTCGGACCGCGCACCAGCGCCTCGTAGGCCCAGACGCTGCCGTCCGCGAGGTCGAGGATCGGCTGAAACGCCATCGTGAAGTCGAAGTCGAGCTTGGTGCCGGCGCGACAGGCGCGGCAGCCGGAATCCTTCGTCATGTGCGGCTTTCGGTGAGTGACCCCGGCCGGCGGACAATGGGCGGCCGCGCTCAACACAACCTTAATGCAAGCGCGCCGGCGGATCGTCGGCGGAATCCAGGGAGGACGGCACCGTGACGCTGACCGATTTCCGCTTCGAGACCGATCCCGACGGCATCGCTCTGGCGACCTGGGACATGCCCGGCCGCTCGATGAACGTCATCACCGAAGGCGTGATGGACCAGCTCGAGCAGATCGTCGAGCAGGTCGCGTCCGATCCGACGATCAAGGGCTGCGTCATCGCCACCGGCAAGGACAATTTCTCCGGCGGCGCCGACCTCACCATGCTGCAGGGCCTCGGTCGGGCCTACGAGCAGCTGAAGGCCGAGCAGGGCGAGGAGGTGGCGATGCGCCACTTCTTCGAGGCCTCCCGGCGCCTGTCACTGCTGTTCCGGCGGCTGGAGACCTGCGGCAAGCCCTTCGCCGCGGCCATCCAGGGCCTGTGCCTGGGCGGCGCCTTCGAGCTGGCGCTGTCGTGCCACTACCGGGTCGCGTCCGACGACGGGAAGACCCGCGTCGGCCTGCCGGAGATCAAGGTCGGCCTGTTCCCGGGCGGCGGCGGCACGCAGCGGGTCGCGCGCCTGATGCAGACCGGCGATGCCCTCCAGATGCTGTTCAAGGGCGAGCAGATCCGCGCGCCCATGGCCAAGGGCATGGGACTGATCCACGCCGTGGCCCCGCAGGCCGAGATCGTCGAGCGCGCCAAGGCCTGGATCCGCGAGGGCGGCTCCGCGGTGGCGCCGTGGGACGTGCCGAAGTTCAAGGCCCCGTCCGGCAAGGTCTACTCGCCCGCCGGCATGATGATCTGGCCGCCGGCCAACGCCATCTACCGCCGCGAGACGCACGACAACTACCCCGCCGCCAAGGCGATCCTGGCCTCGGTCTACGAGGGCCTGCAGCTGCCGATGGACCTCGCCCTGCAGGTCGAGAGCCGGTACTTCGCGCATATCCTGCGCTCGACCGAGGCGGCGGCGATGATCCGCACGCTGTTCATCTCCATGGGCGAGCTGAACAAGGGCGCGCGCCGCCCGAAGGACGTGCCGGCCACCGACCTGCGCAAGGTCGGCGTGATCGGTGCCGGCTTCATGGGCGCGGGTGTCGCCTACGTCACCGCCCAGGCCGGCATCGAGGTGGTTCTCGTCGACCAGTCCGTCGAGGCCGCCGAGAAGGGCAAGGCCTACGCCCACACCCTGATCACCGGCCAGATCAACAAGGGCCGGGCCAAGACGGCCGACCGGGAGGCGCTGCTCGGCCGGATCCAGGCCACGGCGGATTACGGCGCCCTCGCCGAGTGCGACCTCGTGATCGAGGCCGTCTTCGAGGATCCGCGCGTGAAGGCCGAGGTGATCCAGAAGGTCGAGGCGGTGATCCGCCCCGACGCGATCTTCGCGTCCAACACCTCGACCCTGCCGATCACGGGGCTGGCCAAGGCGTCGCAGCGGCCGGCGCAGTTCGTCGGCATCCACTTCTTCTCGCCCGTGGAGAAGATGATGCTCGTCGAGATCATCAAGGGCGAGGCGACCGGAGACGCGGCGCTCGCCGCCGCTCTCGACTACGTGCGGCTGATCAAGAAGACCCCGATCGTCGTGAACGACGCCCGCGGCTTCTTCGCCAACCGCTGCGTCGGCGCCTACATCCTCGAGGGGCACAAGATGCTCGCCGAGGGCGTGCCGCCCGCGATGATCGAGAGCGCCGGCCGCCAGGCGGGCATGCCGGTCGGGCCGCTGTCGCTCAACGACGAGGTCGCCCTCGATCTCGTGCTCAAGATCGCCAAGGCTACCGAGGCGCAGGTGGGGCAGGGCGCCGTCGACCCGGCGCAGAAGGCGATCCTCGCCGAGATGGTCGAGAACCAGGGCCGTCTGGGCCGCAAGAACCGCAAGGGCTTCTACGACTACCCCGAGGGCGCGCCGAAGCGCCTCTGGCCCGGCCTGAAGGAGCTGCAGCCGAACCGGCTCGATCCCGACGCCGTCGACTTCACCGAGCTGAAGCAGCGGCTTCTGGTGGTCCAGGCGCTGGAGGCTGCCCGCACGGTCGGCGAGGGCGTGGTCACCGACCCGCGCGAGGCCGATGTCGGCTCGATCCTCGGCTTCGGCTTCGCGCCGTTCACCGGCGGGACCCTGTCGTACATCGACTTCATGGGCGCGGCGGCCTTCGTCGACCTCGCGCGGTCGCTCGAGGCCAAGCACGGGCCCCGTTTCCACGTACCCGACAACCTGGCCGCGATGGCCGAGCGCGGGGGCACCTTCTACGCCGGCGCCGAGAAGCGCGCCGCCTGAGCGAAGTCGGCCGGACGCCCGCCCGCGGCGTCCGGCAGCTGGGCGAGCTCCTCCAGCAGGACCGTCCGCGCGCAGGCACCGAAGGCCCGCATCAGCCGCCCGCGGGCGTGGTCCGGGGGGAACAGCAGCGCGAAATGCACCGGGAGGGCGGGGGCGAAGGGCCGGATCGCGATCGGCGAGACCTTCGCCTCCTCGTGGGCGGCCAGCGGGTTCATCACGCTGACCCCGAGCCCGGCCGAGACGAGGGTGCAGATCGAGGCGCCGAGGCCGGCCTCGGCGGTGATGGTCAGGCCGATGCCGGCGGCCTCGAAGACGGCCTCGGTCCGGTCGCGCAGGGCGCTCCCGAGCGACGCGGCGACGAAGGGCACGCCCTGGAAATCCGCGGGCGCGAGCGATTCCCGCGCGGCGAGGGCGTGGTCCCGCGGCAGAACGGCGACGCAGGCGCGCGTCTCGACATGCTCGGCGCGCGCCTCCGGGGCGTCGCCGTACAGCATCGTCAGCGCGGCGTCGCAGGAGCCGGTGGCGAGCCAGTGGTTCACGGTCTCGTCATCGCCGGAATGGATCGCCACGATCACGTCCGGATGCGCGGCCCGGAAGCGGACGACCGCGCGCGCGAGGAGCCCGCCCGCCAGCCGCGGCATCGCGGCCACCCGCAGCCGCTCCGTCCCGAAGGCGCGGATCCGCGCGGCCGCCGATTCCAGGCTGGTGAGACCCACGAAGGCGCGCTCGACCTCCGCGTGGAACCGCGTTCCGTCGAGGGAGGGCACGACCCGGCTCCCGCTCCGATCGAACAGGGGCAGGCCTGTGATGGTCTCCAACTGGGCGATCAGCCGGCTGACCTGCGGCTGCGAGGTGTGGAGCCGGCGGCTCGCCTCGGTCATCGACCCGGTGGCGACCACGGCCCGGAACGCCTCGATGTGCCGGAAGGTCATGCGCCGCTCGGCCATATCAGATCCGTATGCTCGGCAGGTGAATCGGCATTGGACGCCCGCGCGCGGCCGCTCCTAGGATCGACCGGCAAAGCTTCGGGCCGACTCCCCGTCGGGGCAGCCCGGTGCTTCTCCGGTTCAGACATAGCGAGGGGGTTCGGATCGTGTCGAGGACGCTGCCGCTTCTGTTGGCCACTCTGTGCTGGGCCGGGCTCGCCGCGCCGTCGGCCGCCGAGGGGCGCCTCGACAAGATCCGCGCGACCGGGCAGATCAGCCTCGGCTTCCCGGACGCGTCGCCACCCTTCGGCTTCCTCGACCAGAACGCCAAGCCGGTGGGCTATTCTCTGGAGATATGCGAGCACGTCGCGCAGAAGCTCAAAGCCGTTCTCGGCATGAACAAGCTCGAGGTGCGCCACGTGCCGGTGATGTCGGCGACCCGGATCCCGCTGATCAACAACGGTACGATCGACCTGGAATGCGGCACCGCCAGCAACCTGCCCGAGCGGCACAAGCTGGTCTCGTTCGCGCCGACCACCTTCGTGGCGCAGGTGGTGCTGGTGGCCAAGAAGGACACGCCGGTGGATGTCGACGACATCGCGTCCTTCCGCGGCAAGGCCATCTCGGCCCAGGCCGGCGGCGAGACACAGCGCGTCGCCACCCGGATCAACGTCCGCGACAAGCTCGACATCCAGGTGATGCCCGCCAAGGACACCGCCGAGGTGTTCCTGCTCGTGGAGACCGGCCGCGCGGCGGGCGCCATCAACGATGACGCCCTGGCCCACGCCACGGTGGCGGGCGCCAAGCGCCCGGCGGATTACAAGATCGGCACGAAAGGCCTGGAATTCGCCCCCTACGGGATCCTGGAGCCCAAGGACGACGCGGCCTTCAAGGCGGCGGTCGACAAGGCGGTGGTCGAGTTGATCCAGGACGGGACCGTGGCGCGCCTCTACGGCAAGTACTTCGAGCAGCCGATCCCGCCGAAGGGTATCAACTTGGAGTTGCCGATGAGCGACGTTCTCAGACGTGCCCTCGCCAACCCGACCGATTCCGGTGACGAGGGGGCGTACCGGTAAAGCGGCGGGATCGACATGCGAAACGAACACGGCGAAGCGGCGGACGCGCCGACCGTCGTCGACCTGCGGAGCGACACGGTCACGCGGCCGACCGAGGCGATGTACGCCCGGATGCGGTCGGCGCCGCTGGGCGACGACGGGCTCGACGCCGACCCGACCGCCTGCGCGCTGGAGGAGACCGCCGCCGCCATGCTCGGCAAGGCGGCCGGCCTGTTCGTGCCGAGCTGCACGATGGGCAACCTGCTGGCGATCCTGGCCCAGGTTCAGCGCAGCGAGCAGGTCCTGCTGGAGGCCCAGGCCCACATGCTCCAAACCGAGCGCGGGGCCGCCACCCTGACGGGCGCGTTCCTGTACGGGATCGCCGGAACCGACGGTGCCATGGATCTCGACCGTCTGGAGGACGCCCTCCGGCCCAGTGCGAGCCCGCTGCGGACGGCCATGATCGCCCTGGAGACCTCGCACAACGCCGCCGGCGGCACCGTGCTGCCGCCGGACCACATGGCGGCGGTGGCGGGGATCGCCCGCGCGCGCGGGATAAAGGTCCATCTCGACGGGGCCCGTCTGTTCAACGCAGCGACCCATCTCGGCGTCGCGCCGGCGGACCTCGCCGCCCATGTCGATACCGTGTCGCTGTGCCTGTCGAAGGGCCTGAGCGCCCCGGTCGGGGCGGTGCTCGCCGGTGACGGGCCGGTGATCGCGGCGGCGCGGCGCCTGCGGAAGATGATCGGCGGAACGCAGCGGCAGGTCGGGATCGTGGCGGCCGCCGGGCTGGAGGCGATCACCGTCATGGGCGCACGCCTCGCCGAGGATCACGACCGGGCCCGGCAGCTGAGCGACGGGCTGAACGCCATGCCGCCCCTCGCGGCGACCGCGCCGCAGACCAACATCGTGCAGGTCGATGTCTCGCGGACGGGGTGGGACAGCGCGCGCTGGGTGGCCGATCTCGACGCGGCCGGCATCCGCTCGCGCCCGCTCGGCGCGCGGCGGCTTCGGCTCGTCACGCACCGGCACATCGCGCCGGCCGACGTCGATCGCGCTGTCGCGGCCTTCCGCGCCTGCCTCGACGCGGCCTGACCGGTCAGGCCGCGCCCGCGACCCGGGTCTTCGCGCCGAGCATCCGGGCGAGGAGCACGACGTCGCCGGCATTGTCCGAGAGCAGGTCGGTGATGTCGCCGACCTCCAGCGCCTTCACGTGGCGGCAGCGCATGCCGTAGCGGCCCGCCGTGCAGGTGCAGCGCAGCTCCGGGCCGCCCGGCCGCTCCTCGAGGCTGACGTGGTAGCGGTTGCCGGTCGACCCGCGCATGGCGAAGCGCAGGGCCGCCGGCTCCTCGGGGAAGGCCGCCAGGGCCCGGCCGCTGATCGCTCCCGGCGCGCGGCGCGGCACGGCGGGACCGCCGACCGCCCGCGTGACCGGGAGGCCGAGCGCGGCCGCGAGGGCGTGCATGTCCGCGACCGCCCGCTCGCGCATCGCGGCCAGCGCGATCTCCGCGCACGCATAGGCGTCCTCGCCGGCATCGTGGTGCTCGAAGCGGATGCCGAGGCGCCGCGCGACCTTGCCGAGCCCGCAGCCCTCCGGCGCCGGGAAGACCCGGCGAGACACCTGGACCGTGCAGAGATAGGCGAGATCGGGCACCGGCAGGCCTGCCCGGGTCAGGCCGGCGCGCAGGACGCCGATATCGAAGCTCGCGTTGTGCGCCAGGATCAGCCCGCGCGCGAGATCGCCGAGATAGGGCGCCATGACGGCGGCGAAGTCGGGCTTGTCGGCGACGTCGGCCGGCAGGATGCCGTGGACGCGAATGTTGCCCGGCGCGAAGCGCATCTCGGGGGGCCGGATCAGGTGGCTCTCGCGGCGCACGACCCGGCCATCCGCGATCCAGGCGAGCCCCACCGCGCAGGCGCTGTCACGCCGCTCGTTGGCCGTCTCGAAGTCGAGGGCCAGGACCGTCATCGCGGTTCAACCATACCGGGTGGAAGTTCTCGGGGTGTTCCCCGAGAGGTCTAGGCCGGCCGGACTCGGGCTTCAACCCTGCGCCACCATCGCCAGCCAATCGTCCTCCGAGACGACCCGGACACCGTGCTTCTGGGCGTCCTTCAGCTTCGAGCCCGCTCCCGGGCCGGCGACGACCAGGTCGGTCTTGGCCGAGACCGAGCCCGAGACCTTCGCGCCCAGCCGCTCGGCCACCGCCTTGGCCTCGTTGCGGGTCATCTTCTCCAGGGTGCCGGTGAAGACCACGGTCTTCCCCGCGAAGGTGGAGGCCGCGGCGGCCCGCTCCATCGGCTGCACCGCGACCGCGTCGAGCAGCGCGGTGACGGCGTTGGCGTTGTGCGGCTCGGAGAAGAACAGGAGCAGGGCATCGGTCGCCACCGGGCCGATCTCGCCGTCGTCGGCGAAGACCCGGTAGGCATCGCCGGGACGCTGCGCCGCAGCCTGCGCGATCGCGGCGCGCACCGCGTCGACGTCGCCGTAATGGGCGAGGAGGTTCTCGCGCTGGACGGCGCTCAGGCGCGCCCGCTCCTTGGCCGGCGCCGCGTCGTCCTCCGGGAAGCCGAGATCGAGGAGCCGGTCCCGGGTGGTGCCCCCGACGCGCGGCACTGCGGTGAGCTCGACCCAGTCGGGACCCGGCTGCGCCGCCGCGGCCTCGCGGATCGCCGCGATCAGCGTCGGCATGTCGGCGAAGCGCTTCGCCAGCGCCTTGGCGGTCGCCTCGCCGATCTGCGGGATGCCGAGGGCGAAGAGCAGGCGGTTCATCGGCACCGCGCGCCGTGCCTCGACGGCGGCGAGCAGGTTCTTGATCGCCTTGTCGTCCTCGTCGCCCTTCTTCTTGGCGGCCTTCTTGGGCGGCTCGGACGTCCCCGATTCCGCGCGCCGCTCGGCCGACAGCGCCTCGCGCCGCGCCACGATCGCAGCCTTAAGTTCCTCGAAATCCAGGCGGAACAGGTCGGCGGGCTGGCGCACCAGTCCGGCCTCGAACAGGACCTCGATATACGTCTCGCCGAAGCCCTCGATGTCGAAGCCGTTGCGCGACACGAAGTGCTTCATCCGCTCGACGCCCTGCGCCGGGCAGATCAGGCCGCCGGTGCAGCGGCGCACCGCGTCGGGCCGGCCGGTGCGCGGGTTGATGGCGCGGACGGCGCGGCTGCCGCAGGCCGGGCATGACTCCGGGAACGCGTAGGGCCGCGAGTCGGCCGGGCGCTTCGTGAGGTCGACGTCCATGACCTTGGGGATAACGTCGCCGGCCCGGACCACCGTCACCGTGTCGCCGACGCGGATGTCGCGGCCGTCGCGGATCGGCTCGCCGTCGGCGCCGACGCCCTTCACGTAGCCCTCGTTGTGCAGGGTGGCGTTCGACACGACGACGCCGCCCACCGTCACGGGACGGAGCTTGGCCAGCGGGTTCAGCGAGCCGGTGCGGCCGACATTGATGACGATGTCCTCGACGACCGTCGTGGCTTCCTGGGCGGCGAATTTGTGGGCGAGCGCCCAGCGGGGCGAGCGCGAGACGAAGCCCAGCCGCTTCTGGAGCGCGAGGTCGTCGACCTTGTAGACGACGCCGTCGATGTCGTAGCCGAGCCCGGCCCGGTCCGCCTCGATGCGGCGGTAATGGGCGAGCATCGCCGCCGTGTCGGTGAAGGTCTCGGTGCGCGGGTTCACCGGCAGGCCCCAGGTCGCGAACTGCTCCAGCACGCCGGTCTGGGTCTCGGCGATCGGCGCCGACAGCTCGCCCCAGGCATAGGCGAAGAATCGCAGCGGCCGGGACGCGGTGATCGCGGGATCGAGCTGGCGCAGGCTGCCGGCGGCGGCGTTGCGCGGGTTGGCGAAGAGAGGCTTGCCGGCCGCTTCCTGCCGGGCGTTGATGGCGGCGAAGTCGGCGTGGGACAGGTAGACCTCCCCGCGCACCTCGCAGATCTCCGGCCAGCCGGCCCCCGCGAGCACCGCCGGGATGTCCTGCACCGTGCGGGCATTGGCCGTGACGTTCTCGCCGACCTCGCCGTCGCCGCGGGTGGCGGCGGTGTCGAGCCGGCCGTTCACGTAACGGAGCGATAGGGACAGGCCGTCGATCTTCGGCTCGGCCGTGAAGGCGAGGGGAGTGTCGTCCGACCAGCCGAGGAAGCGGCGCACGCGCGCGACGAACTCGGCCACCTCCGCGTCGTCGAAGGCGTTGCCCAGCGAGAGCATGGGCACCGCGTGCCGCACCTTGGCGAACTTCTCCGAAGGCTTCGCGCCGACCGACGTGCTGGCGGCGCCGGTACCGGCGAGATCGGGGAAGCGGGCCTCGATGTCTTCCAGGCGGCGGCGCAGCCGGTCGTACTCGGCGTCCGATATCTCGGGCGCGTCTTCCTGATAGTAGAGGCGATCGGCCTCCAGGATCGCGTCCGACAGGCGCGCGTACTCGGCGCGCGCTTCCTCGGCGGTGAGGTCGAGATCGAGCGGTTCGGATTTCGTTGCGGCCATGCCGGGGTTCTAACGCATCGGCGGCCGGCGGGGAGCCGGCCGCGGCGCGCAGTCCCCGATTCCCTCACGGGCGGGGGCTGAGCAGATCGCCGCGCCTCGCCATGCGGAAGGCCGCGAAGAACGTCGCGGCGACCAGCGCGGCGAATGCCTGCAGCGGCAGAGCCGGGGCCAGCCAGCCCGCGACCGCGGTCCCGGCGACCGAGCCGAGATTCATGGACGCCATGTACACCTCGAACTGCGTGGCCGCGCCCGGACGGCCCCGACTCGCCGCGAGCAGCGCCGGCATCAGGGCGACGATCAGCAGGCCGGGCAGCACGCTGGTGAGCGCCAGGATGGCCGGTGCCGCGGCCCCGACGAGCCCGGCAGCGATCAGGATCCCGGCCAGAACGAAGGTGACGGCGCTGCCCAGAAGCAGGGCGCGCAACGGCGACGCCGCTCCCGCGCGGTCCGACCAGACACCCACCGCGACGGCTCCCGCCGTGCCGCTCACCAGGGTCAGCACGGCCTGCAGTCGCGACAGGCCGGCGGCCTCCCAGCCCTGCCGCTGGAGGAGATCGATCGCGAAGGGCAACTCGAACAGGCCGAGCGCCGCGTCGACGCCGAAGCACAGGGCGAGCAGCCGCAGGGCGCGCGGACGGCGCAAAGCCACGACCGTCCGGCGCAGGAAGCGGCGGAACGGGACGCGCCGCGGCGGCGGTCCGCGGCGATCGAGCGACCAGATCGGATCGCTCGGCGCCTCGCGGACCAGCAGCATCGGCAAGCTCGCGACGATCGCGGCGGCGAACAGCCAGTGGGCGCTCGCGGAGAAGCCCCAATTCGCGAGCGACCAGCCGAAGAGTGCGGCGCTGAGGCTCGTTCCGGCCGTGAAGCCCGCCCGGGTGCAGGCGCTGACGCGGCCGAGCTCACGGGCCGGGACGTGATCCATGATCATCCGGTCGCAGGCGGTATCGAGGAGCGACGCGAACAGGCTGTGGACGAGGAAAACCAGGCCGAGCGCTCCGACGGCGTGGCCCCCGGGGACGAGGAGGAGCGCCAGCGTCGCGTGGCATCCGACCAGGGCGGCCACCGCGAAGGGGCGGCGCCGTCCCATCCGCGTGTCCCCGGCCCGGTCCACCCAGGGCCCCCAGAGCAGGGGCTGCAACGTCCACGGCAGGCCCGCCAGAGCGAAGTGCGTCCCCACCTCCGTGGAGGAGACGCCCTGCGCCGCGAGATGATTGGCGAGCGCCGTCAGCGAGAAGCCCGCGATGAGGCCCTGATAGAGATAGGTGGCGAAGAATACCCCGTAGCGGACCGGCCGCAGGCCGAGGCTCGGTCTGCCGGACAGGCCGACGCGGAGATCCGTGCCGGACACCGTCACGGAGCGCGGCGCTCCTTGCGGGAGACGGGCGGCGATCCGATGCTGCTCCTTCCTTCCATCGGATCGCCGCCCGTGCCGTTTCGCTCCCCTGACGCTAGCGCCACTGCTTTCGCCTCGCGAGGTGGCGCGTGAGCGCGGTCGAGGTCTGGATCGTCGACCTCGCCCTGACCCCGGGCCAGATCGACCGGTGCGAGGCCGTTCTCGACGCCGCGGAGCGCGGGCGGGCGGACCGGTTCCTGCGCCCGGTGGATCGGGCGCGGTTCCGCGCCAGCCACGCCGCGCTGCGGCTGATCCTCGGCGACGCGCTCGGTCTCGCGCCGGCCGACGTGGAGTTCCTGGCCGGAGCCGGCGGCAAGCCGGAGCTCGCGGGCGCGGCGCGGGGGGCCGCAGATTTCAACCTGTCCCATTCCGGCGCGCGCGCGCTGATCGGGCTCGCCCGTGACGCGTCGATCGGTGTCGATGTCGAGGCCGTCCGGCCGATCGCCGACGCGCTGCGGATCGCGGCGGCCCATTTCGCCGCCGACGAAGTGTCGGCCCTCGCCGGCGCCCCCCGAAGCGCGGTCGAGCGTCGCTTCTTCGGACTTTGGACCCGCAAGGAGGCGGTGGTGAAGGCGCTGGGCAGCGGCCTGTCGCTACCGCTCGACCGCTTCAGCGTCAGCGTCCCCCCCGAACCGCCGCGCCTTCTCCGGGCTTCCGGCGACGTGTCCTGGAACCTGGAGGGTCCGTGGAGCTTGGCGGAGATCGATTGCGGGAGCGATCACGTGGCGACGGTGGCGGTCCGATCCGCAGGGGCGGAGATCACCTGCCACCGGCTCTCGGACGACTGGCCCGATCATCTCGGCTGAAAAGGCGCGAGACCGCGCTTGCGGTGGGGCAAAGGCGCGGCTATACACCCGCTCGCCGGCCCTGACGGACACGCGGGGCGGCCTTCGGAGTGTAGCGCAGTCTGGTAGCGCACCACGTTCGGGACGTGGGGGTCGCAGGTTCAAATCCTGCCACTCCGACCAAAATTCCCGCGATCTCAAGCTCGGTGAGAACGGAAAGCTGCCCTGCGTCCGCGTGCAGGTGATGCGCGACCGTCCAGCTCAGATCGCGCGACGATGCCACTGCTCCGAAGTGCTCGCGAACGCGGCCATCGGCAAAGGTCCGAGGGCGTCGAGGCTCGCCGGTATCGCGTCATCCCGGATCGGTTCGCAGTCGCGCCTCCGGAGGTCATCGGGCGCGTCTCATTCCGGATCAGGTGTGCCGGGACCAGCCGGGCCGCGTTTCTGAGACGGCACTTCGTCGACCTCCGCAATTCTTGGGATCCTCTCCGGCGGCGTGAGCGGCGCGATGGGCACGCTCTCCACGAGAAGCGCGATCATCTCGGACCGCGAATTCAGGAGAATGGCCGGCGGCTCGCCGGTGATCTGCCGCCATCGCCTGACGAAATCGCCCGCCGGCAACTCGGCGAGGGTGTCCTGGTCGGTTGCGGGGTGGTCCGTTCTGGGCAACGCGGACTGGTCCATGCGCCTCAACGGCGCGGACCACGATTCGGCCTCAGCGTCTGCCCGGGATGGTGAAGCGCGCGTTGCCCCGATCGGGGAAAAATGTGCCCGCCACGGCGAACCGGGCGGGCGAGGTCAGGGGCGCTCGATGCGTTGGCGAGCACCGCGACTCTTCCTAACAGTGACAGGCGAACCGGTAAGCCCGTCGGCGTGACAGATCGCGGCGCTTGACGGCGGGTCTCTCACGATTGCGGCTCCGAGAGCTGTCATCGGTCTCGCGCGGCACACTTCACGTCCCCCACGGGGGCCTGAGCGCGGTCAGGCTGCGCACCGAAGCCCGTTGCCGCGGACGCTGCGAGGCACGACCATCGACCTGTCCCGGGGCGGCAGTAAGTCCATCTGCAAGCAGTGCAGCGCCAGGACGGTCTGCTCTTCCGCCAGGGCGCGCGCCGCGACGCTGAAGCGGCCGGTGGTCATCACGCACGCCTCGGCCGATCCGGCACGCTCCGCCGCCGCGTCGCCCGAGATCGGGAGGTACGCGACGTCGCGATCCGCCGATTGCAGGCACACCCCGACGCGCGTCCGGGCCCGGAGGAGGACGAAGGAGTTTCGATACTGGTATTCCAGACGCCAGGCCGCCGCTTTCAGGCGCCGCAGCATCGGCGCCTCGTAGCCTGCTTGCGCGGAGCTGGCGCAGTCGACGAGGGTCCAGGACGCGATCCCGACCGGCAGGAAGGACGCGAATTCCGCCCGGACCAACCGTCCGAAGTTGCCGATCCGGACGACGGCGCGGAGCGGCCGCGAGAGATGGGCGCGGAGCAGCCGGACCAGTACCCGTTACCAGAGCGCCACGAACGCGGCCGCATCCCGGGCAAGGCGCTCCATCCAACGGTTCTCGACGAGCAGGCGCTCAATCTGCGTTCGGGTCGTGCGGCGACACCGCTCCCTCACGCGCACGCGAAGATGCGGCCAAGCAAGCAGAAGCAGGATGGCTGTCACCCACAGAGCGACGCTCGTCGCGAACACGACTGCGGGACTTCGCGAAATAAGGATGATGCTGCGACTCGCTCGCCGCAGTAATCAAGCGGACATCGCTGATCAGGTTCGTGGTAGCCCGGGTGGCGCAAGTCTTCGTGGATAGGAAGCTCAGAATCGACGCGGGTGCCTGCGTCGCTCAGGTCCGCATGGCCACGAACATGCCCCGGCCTTGCTGGTGGTAGTAGCCACTCTCCATCGAACCGCGGATGTCGAGCCCGAGCATGTCGTACTGCTCGTAGATCATGTCGAAGCCGCACGCCTTCAGGAGCTGGATCAGGGCCGGCTTGGTCGGCCAGAAGGAGCGCTTGTTGCTCCACGAGGTCCATTTGTGAGCTTCGAGCTGGCTGGTGTCGTCGAGATCGTGCTCGTGCATCCAGCGGCCGGGCAGGCCTTCGTTCTCCGCCGGCGGCGAGAGCTGGAACAGGTCTCGGTTCTCGTCAGTCGCGAAATGCGTGTGCAGGATGATCACGTCGCGCACGCAGTCAGCCATGAGGCGGATGAAGGCGGCCGGTCTGTCGAGGTGGTAGAGCAGCCCGCAGCAGAACGCGGCATCGAAGGGACCGTGGGCCGCGAGGTTCCAAACATCGTCGTTGACGAAGCCGAGGTCCGGGACGCCGGCCCCATCTCTGACCCGTAGGCAGTTCTCGAAATTGGAGCGGCGCACCTCGACACCCGTGGCGCGCATTCCGGCGCGGGCGAACTCGAGCGTGTACCCGCCCTCGAGGCAGCCCAGATCGACGATCGAGCGGCCGGCCAGCCTGTGCCCGTAGAACAGCCGGAGCGAGCGCAGCGCCGCCTGGGTCCAGGGGCTGTCGGCGATCAACCAGCCCGCCTCTGGCAAGGTCTCGGACCCGTCTGCGAGGCGGATGTTGTGTGCCGTGAACGTCATGCCGCCTTTCCACGCCGCACACCCTCACCGAGCGGGGACGCCCTGAGTCTATATGGGCCGCGGCCGATCGGTTCACGTGGTTTGTGGATTTGCCCGTGTGGAACGGCCCGCGCGCGGATTCGAAATGCGCGCGCGGCGGCGCGCGTTAGCGGCGCGCCCGTTCGAAGAAGCGACGGATGGGATTTCGGGCCAGGAACTCTCTTCCGGCCTGCGAAGGCTCCGGAGAAGCTGCTGCCGCCAGCGCTGCATCCTCCGGCTCGGCGGTCCAGCCATCCTGCCAGCGCAGATGCCGGATTGTGCCCCTGGCGGTACCGGCCCGCTGTCTTAGCGCCAGCGTTTTGAGGAAGCGGCTGGCGCGATGGCTGAACGTGTTCCCGTCGCGAACGACCCGCGCGGCTGCCGCCGCGAGCTTCTGTCTCAGCCGACTACTGCCGTCGAGCTCCCGATGTAGATGAAGCGCCTCGGCAGGGTTATTAAAGTACAGGGCCGCCTCACCGTGCGGGAAGAGGGCGGTGCAGTCGCGGTTATATTGGGACAGGCACGGGACGCCGTGCGAAGCGGCGTCGAAGCTTCTGAAGTTCGGGCCACCGTTCATATTCTGAATGTGAAAGATATTCAGGCAGATGCGGTAGCGGGCCATGTAGGCCCGCATCTCCCGCTCGCCGGCGACGCTGTTCACGGAAAACTTGTGAAGGAGGTGAGGGGCTGCCGTCCAGAGTTCCTTGTACCAGCTCGGCGGTCCTTGGATCTCCAGATCGGTCGCCGAGAAGTAGGAGAGGAGTTCCAGTCGGTGCATCGATGACTGGAAATTGAAGTACTCCATCGCGTTGACCGGCGTGCCGTCGGGTAGACTCCACGTCTCGTCGATCATGAAGAATGGCGAACGCATACGATCACGGAGCTCGACCCCCACCGGGAGAGGGCCGGTGCGGGAACCGACGAGGCCGTCCTGCGAGCGCGCCGCGTAGAGCGCGATGTGATGCAGCGACCCGAGGAAGCCGACCGAGGTCGCGGCTCGGTTCTGGGATGGCCGGGGCTCGAAGCCCGCGAAGGGCAGCCAGTCGGCCCGGGTCGCCTGCGGATGCTCTGCGAAGTTGCTGCACGCGACGCTCAGCAATACGCTCTCGGGGATCTCAAGGCCGGAGAAGTAGAAGGGGCTGTCGACGAACCACGCCGCGTGCGCCGCGCCGCGCCGCGCGAGACCCTCATAGATCGGCGCGGAAAGCCCGACCGCATTGATGCTCAGGGCGCCGTCGATCGCAACGCCGTCGGCCTCCAAGAAGGCGAGCAGGGTCTCGGAAAGCTCCTCCGACTGGCTGAGGTGGGTATAGGCAAAGTTCGCGACGACGACGTCGCATCCGGCCGCCGCGAAGGCGTCGATAAGCCCGCTGCGGCTCGCATCGAGGATGCCGAAGACATCCATCAGCAACAGGGTGGGCTTCGACATGCGCTCAGGCATCTTCTTCTGTCTGTCTGAAGATCAGGATCCGGTCGCGCGTCGTCACGGTCAGCGGATCGCTCTGCACTACCAGACCGGGTTTGCGATCCGTGCAGCGCGCGCCGACCTCCGGAGGCTGCAAGACCCGGAAGCGCCGATCGCTGACCGTGATACGCGCGTACAGGTTGGGCGGGAACAGGTAGGCGCGCACGTGCCGGTCGATCTGGGCCGCCGTTCGGTTGAAGTCGATCTCTGTCCGCGCGTAGTCGATATCCGTCTTGCTGAAATAGGTCGCCGCCGCGTCGTCTTGGACGGCGGCCATACCCGACAGGCCGCGCGTCGCGGTAACGGCCCCGAATATGGCCGCGTTCCGCTCGATCAGTCGCACGCCGGCCTGCTCGCAGAGGCTGTAGACCTCGCGATTGGATCGGCCCTCGATCGCGAAGGTCTCCTGATCCACGAGGGCTCCCGTGTCGATCCCGGCATCGATGATGTGGAGCGACACGCCGAAGGTCGCGTCGCCGTTAAGGATGGCGAGCGTGATGGGCGCCATCCCGCGGTAGCGCGGTAACGGCGAGAAGTGGAGGTTGATGAGTCGGTCGCCGCCGTGCTCGATGATGTCGTGTCTCAAGATGATCGAGAACTGAACCGACAGGAGCAGGGTGGGATCGATCTCGAAATAGGTGCGTGCGAAGGCCTCGGCATTTCGGACGCCGCGGCTCTCGATCCCGAGGCGGTGCGCCACGTCGCGCGCGACCCGCGCGGAAGTCTCATCCTTGTCGGCGAAAACGTACACGATCGTGTGATCTGGCAGCTTACGACGAAGGACCTCGAGTGTGTCGGCGCATACCTTGTTTTTCCCGCACACGAGGATCGACGGCGTCTTCGACATCGCTACTGGATCACTGAGTGTCGTTGCTAGATTGTTCGCGCGGGCTGCGTGCCGTGATCATCATCAATTTCATCGAAATCAAATCGTCAAGCGCCGGCAATCGACCCGTACTCATATACATAGCAGCAGAAGTGCAGGAAGCGCTGTCGCGCCGGAACAACATGTTTCCGTAGCCCTTTTGTCGCAGGCTCTACACCCAGCCGTTGTATCAGGGGTCTGCGCACGGTGTCTGGCGCCCGGCCGGTTGCGCGCTTGCGACGTGGCCGGCCAAACGGCGTATGAAGCCGCCCGATGGATTCGCCTTCACACGGTCAAGCCGGCTCCCGACCCGCAGGATGGGTCGGCTTCGCGCGCAGCTTCCTCGTCAGCGCCGTCAGCATGGGCGTGGCGCTGGTCGTTTTCGTGGCCGCGGTCGATCCCTACGGTCTGCGGGCGGCGCCCGGGCATCCGCCGGGACCGATCATGGACGCCAATCAGCGGCTCTCCTATCCGCAGATCGCCCGCGGCGGGCCGTTCGACGCGGCGGTCTTCGGCACTTCGACCGCGCGGCTGCTCGACCCGCAGGCGCTCGACGCGGCCTTCGGCGTCCGGTTCGCCAATCTGGCGGTGAATGCCGCGACGCCCGATGAGCAGGCTCGCCTCGCCGCGCTGTTCCTGGCCCGCCGGCCGGTCCGCGCGGTCCTGTTGGGCCTCGACGCCTCCTGGTGCGCCGCCGATCCGCCGGCCCGAACCGCCCACGCCTTCCCCGACTGGCTCTATGCGGACCGGGCGCCCGGCGACGTCCTGCGGCAGGTCAGCCTGCGCGCGGTCACGACGGCCGTCCGAATCGGGCTCGCCGATCTCGGACTGGCGCAGGCGCGGATCCGCGGCGACGGCTACGCGGTGTTCACGCCACCTGAGGCGCACTACGATCTCGTTCGCGCCCAGGCCCACATCCGCGCCGGTGCCGTCGATTCGTCGGCCGCGGAACCGCCCGACGCGCCGATGCCGGCCCTCGACCGCCTGGACGATCTTCTCGGCCGCGTGCCCGTCGAGGCCCTGAAGATCGTGGCCTTCATGCCGGTTCACGCGGCGGCGCAGGGATCACCGGGCTCGGCGGTCGGCTTGCGCGAGGAAGCCTGCAAGGCGCGCGCCGCGATGATCGGGACGCGTCACGGCGCGGTCGTGGTGGATTTCCGCCGAATCTCGCCGCTCACGACCCGGGACGCGAATTACTGGGACGCGCTGCACTACCGCCTGCCCGTGGCGGCGCGCATCGTCTCGGATCTCGCGAGCGCCGTCGCCACCGGCCGCGACGATCCGGATGGGGTCTACCGGGTGCTCGCCCACCCGTGATGCCCGGTCAAGCGGCGGCGCGCTCGGCGCTGGCCCAGCCCGCGCGGGTCGCGGCGCAGTAATCCGCGTAGCGGCCGTCGCGGATCGCCGCGCGGGCGCCGGCCATCAGGTCCTGGTAGTAGGCGAGGTTGTTCCACGTCAGCAGCATCATCCCGAGGATCTCGTTCGAGCGCACGAGGTGGTGCAAGTAGGCCCGAGAATAGTCCCGCGCGGCCGGACAGGTCGAGGCCACGTCGAGCGGCGCGGTGTCTTCCGCGTGGCGGGCGTTGCGCAGGTTGACCCGTCCGTGGCGCGTGTAGGCGAGGCCGTGCCGGCCGGCGCGGGTCGGCATCACGCAGTCGAACATGTCGATGCCGCGCCCCACCGCGCCGAGGATGTCGTCCGGCGTGCCGACGCCCATCAGGTAGCGGGGCTTCGCGGTCGGCAGGTGCGGCTCCACCGTCTCGATCATGGCGAACATGACGGCCTGGGGCTCGCCCACGGCGAGGCCGCCCACCGCGTAGCCTTTGAGATCGAGATCGGTCAGCGCGCGGGCGCTCTCGACGCGCAGGGCCGGCACGTCCCCGCCCTGGACGATGCCGAACAGGGCTCGCCCGGGCTGGTCGCCGAACGCGACGCGGCAGCGCTCGGCCCAGCGCAGGGACAGGTGCATGGCCTTCTCGATGGCCGCGTGATCCGCCGGCAGGCGGACGCACTCGTCGAGCTGCATCTGGATGTCGGAGCCGAGCAGACCCTGGATCTCGATGGAGCGCTCCGGGCTCATGTGGTGCGCTGTGCCGTCGATGTGCGAGCGGAAGGTCACGCCCTGCTCGTCGATCTTCCGCAGGGCGGAGAGCGACATCACTTGAAAGCCGCCGGAATCCGTCAGGATCGGCCGGTCCCAGTTCATGAAGCGGTGCAGGCCGCCGAGCCGGGCCATGCGCTCCGGGCCGGGCCGCAGCATCAGGTGATAGGTGTTGCCCAGCACCACATCGGCGCCGAGGTCACGGACCTGGCCGGGATACATCGCCTTGACCGTCGCGGCGGTGCCCACCGGCATGAAGGCCGGGGTCCGGATCTCGCCGCGCGGCGTCGCGATCATGCCGGTCCGGGCGGTGCCGTCCCGGGCCAGCAGGTCGAAGCGGAAGCTAGCGCTGTCGGTCATGGGGTGTCCGCGCGCGGGCCCGGGAAGAGCAGGCTGGCGTCGCCGTAGGAGTAGAACCGGTACCCGGCGCCGATCGCGTGCGCGTAGGCCGCGCGCATCGTCTCGAGGCCCGAGAAGGCTGAGACCAGCATGAACAGCGTCGAGCGTGGCAGGTGGAAGTTGGTCACGAGAGCGTCGACCGCCCGGAACTGGTAGCCCGGGGTGATGAAGATCTCGGTCGGTCCGGAAAAGGGTGCGAGTGTCCCGTCCGGGCGGGCCGCGCTCTCCAGCAGGCGCAGAGCCGTGGTTCCGACCGCGACGATCCGGCCGCCGGCGGCCCGCGCGGCATTCAGGGCGTCCGCCGTGGCGGCGTCGAGGATGCCGATCTCCGCGTGCATGCGGTGCCCGTCGGTGTCCTCGGCCTTGACCGGCAGAAAGGTCCCGGCGCCGACATGCAACGTGACGTGATGGCGCTGCAGACCGGCGGCGTCGAGATCGGCCAGCAGGGCGTCCGAGAAGTGCAGGCCGGCCGTCGGGGCCGCCACCGCCCCGGGATTGCGGGCGTAGACCGTCTGGTAATCAGTGGCGTCGCGGGCATCCGTGGCGCGCTTGCCCGCGATGTAGGGGGGCAGCGGCAGGGCGCCCTCCGCGGCGATGGCCGCGTCGAGCTCGGGCCCGGCCCGGTCGAAGGCCAGGACGATCTCGCCGGCCTCGGCCTTCTCGAGAACGGTCGCCGTCAGATCGCCGAAGCGCAGCGCGTCGCCCGCCGTGAGCCGCTTGGCCGGACGCGCGAAGGCGCGCCACCGGTCGGGGGCCTCGCGCAGGTGGAGCATCACCTCCGTGCGCTGGCCGGGGGCGCCGGGGCGGGTGCGCACGCCGTTCAACCGGGCGGGGATCACCCGCGTGTCGTTGAAGACCAGGGCGTCGCCGGCCCGGAGAGCGTCGGGCAGGTCGCGCACGGTCCGGTCGACCAGCGGCGCACCGGGGCGGACCACGAGCATCCGCCCGGCGTCGCGCGGCTCGGCCGGGCGCAGGGCGATGCTGGTCTCCGGCAACTCGAAATCGAAGAGGTCCACGCGCATCGCCGGCTGCCTGCACCGAACGGGACGCGGTTTCAACCGCGGAACCGCGGAGGAGCGCGTCCGTTTTCCGCGTCACCGAGACGCGAGGCACCCGACCCATGCCCTGGTACGCCGTTCGCCCCCGTGACGTCGCCGATCCCCGCTGGCCGCTCCCCGGCACGTCCGAGATCGTGCTGAAGGCCGAGGATCCCGACACCGCCCGCGCGAAGTTCGAATCGGCCTACCCGAGCCCGCCCTTCGGCAGCCCCGGAATCCCGGTGCCGAATACCGGCGCCGGCAGCTTCCGCGGCGATCCGGACGCCCTGGTCGTGGCCGAGACGGGCGTGCCGCCGGCGCCGCGGGGGAGCGACGCGTGACGCCCCGCGGTCGCCCCCGGCGGGTCACCCTCGACGGGCAGCTCCTCGGGTTCTGGGAGCGCGAGGCCGCCCGGCTGGAGACCCTCGCCGCCGGAGCGCGCTTCGCCTGGCAGCGCCGTCGCTACCTGCGCAAGGCGGAGGCCGCGCGCGCCAGGGCGGAGCCGAGCCGCCGACGCGAAGCCGCCCGGGACAACGGTGGTTCGTCGGAGACTTAGCCGCGGCTAACACGTTTTCGACGGCGTCGAACCTTTGCCGTGGCCTTGCCCATGGCCGGTGCCGTATGGGCGCGGCGACACCCCAACGGCGCGAACCATGGACCGCACCCAGAAAGCTGCCCTCTTCAGCGCGGGCATCGGCCTCGCCGTCACGGCGATGAAGTTCTACGCGGCGTGGCTCACCGGCAGCCTCGCCCTCTACTCCGACGCGCTGGAGAGCATCATCAACGTGGTCGCCGCGGTGGGCGCCTTCGTGGCCCTGAAGGTCGCCGCGCGACCGGCCGACGAGGACCACCCCTACGGTCACCACAAGGCCGAGTTCTTCTCGGCGGTGATCGAGGGCGCGCTGATCGTGGTGGCGGCGCTGCTGATCCTGCGCGAATCCTATTTCGGCCTGCTCGCCCCGAAGCCCCTCGACGCGCCCGCGATCGGCCTCGCGATCAACTTCGCGGCCGGGATCGTCAACGCGGTCTGGGCGGCGGCGCTGATGCGCTGGGGCCGGCGGTGGCGGTCGCCGGCCCTGATCGCAGACGCGCGCCACGTCTTCGCCGACGTGGTCACGTCCTGCGGCGTGCTTGCCGGCGTCTGCGCCGTCGTGCTGACGGGCTACCCCGTCCTCGATCCCGTGGTGGCCGGGCTGGTCGCCCTGAACATCCTGTGGTCCGGCTTCCGCATGGTTCGGGAGTCGGTGGACGGCCTCATGGACCGGGCTGCCCCGGCCGAGATGGTGAGCCAGATCCGGTCGCTCATCTCCCAGCACGGCGAGGGCGCGCTGGAGGCGCACGACGTGCGCACGCGCTCTGCCGGTCAGGCGACCTTCATCGACTTCCACCTCGTCGTCCCCGGCGCGATGACCGTCGAGGATTCGCACGCGATCTGCGACCGGCTGGAATCCGCCCTGGAGACGACGATCCCCGGGGCGGTGGTGACCATCCACGTCGAGCCTGGCGAGGAGGCCAAGGCGCGGGGATTGCCGGTGCTGTAGGCCGCCGATCAGCTCCAGGCGTGGAGCGGCGGGTTCACGCCGTTGAGGGCGTGGTTGCCGACGATCGCGTATTTCCAGCGGACCGGGTCGTGCAGCGTGTGCGTGCGCGCGTTCCGCCAGTGACGGTCGAGATTCTCCGCCGCCAGGGTCGAGCGGGTGCCCGACAACTCGAACAGCTTGTTCGACGCCGCCAGGGCCACCTCTGTCGTCAGCACCTTCGCCTCGGCGACGGCGATCTGCGCCGCGGCGACCGTCTCGGCGTCTGGCCGCGCGACGGCCGCGTCGAGGGCGAGCCCGGCCCGGTCGAGCAGCGCCTCGGCGGCGTGCTGCCGGATGGTCAGGTCGCCGATCGCCTGGATCGTGTAGGGATCGTCGGCGGCCCGCTCCAGCCCGCTGTCGATCCAGGGCCGGGCCTTCTCGCGGACGAAGCCGATGGTGTCGTCGAGGGCCTCGCGGCCGATCCCGGCATCGACCGCCGCCTGGATGATCTGGAACACGGCGCCGTCGGCGCTGGGCGCCGCGTAGCCCTTCCAGGCGGGCACGAGATGCGTCCTGGGCACGCGCACGTCGTCGATCAGCACGGTCCCGCTCGCGGTCCCGCGCTGGCCGAAGCTCGACCAGTCGTCGATCACCGTGAGCCCGGGCGCGTCCCGCTCGGCGATAGCGTACCAGGCGCGCCCTTCCTCATCGAGGGCGACGATCGGTACCAGATGCGCGAGGAGGGCGCCCGTGGCGTAGAACTTCTGACCCCGGACCACGACGTGGTCGCCGTGATCGGTGAAGCGGGTATCGAAATCGGCGGCCCGCTTGGTGCCGCGCTCCGAGAAGGCGTTCCCGAAGCGCGCGCCGCGCAGCACCTCGCCGAACAGCAGGTGCTTCTGCGCCTCGTCCGACACCGTCCGGATGGCTGCCAGGATGCCGAGATGGTTCTGGGCGATCTGCGCGATGGCCGGATCGGCGGCCGCCACGATGGCGATCACCTGCGCGAGGGTCCGGTAGGAGACCTCGGGGCCGCCATAGGCTCGCGGCACGTTGATCGACCAGAGCCCGCTCTGCGAGAAGGCGTCGAGCTCCGCCAGCGGCCGCACGGCGTGGCGGTCCCGCTCCGAGGCGCCGGCGCGGAAATCGGCCGCGAGCCGGTGAGCCGCGGCCAGCGCCTCGGCGTCGTCACGGATCACGTGGGCGGGGGAGGGCGGCCTCGCGGGGCCGGTGGCGCCCGGGCGGCGCTCCGGCTCGAGTGCGCGCGCATCCACGGCGATGTTCATGGCTCACTCCGGTCAGGCAAGTTTCGATCGAGTCTGCGGCGCTCAGGCCGCCTCGGCACGCCGGTCGCGGGCGGCCTCGAGGGCGCGGACCCGCGGGATCACGTGCGCGCCGAAATACGCGACCTCCTCCTGGAAATGCAGGAATGCCAGCAGGGCGAGGTCGGCACCGGCATCCTTCAGCGCGAGGATCCGCTCGGCGATCTGGTCGGGCGTGCCGATCAGATTGGTCTTGAAGCCGTCGTTGTACTGGACGAGATCCTCGAAGCTCGATTTCGCCCAGTTGCCTTCACCTTCGGGAGAGGCCTTGCCGGCATTCTTCACCTCGTGGCCGAAGGCCTTCACGGCGTCCGGATCGGCGTTGTCGATGATCTCTTGGAGAACGGCGCGGGCCTCCTCCTCGGTGTCGCGGGCGATCACGAAGGCGTTCACGCCGATCCGCGGATGATTGCCCGTCTCGGCCGACTTGGCGCGGATATCGTCCACTTGGGCGCGGATGGTCTCCGGCGTGCCGCCGTTGGTGAAGTACCAGTCGGAGACCCGGGCCGCCATGTCGCGCGCGGCGCGCGACGAGCCGCCCTGGAAGATCTCGGGCAGCGGATCGACGGGCTTGGGTTTCAGCGTGTAGTCGCTGTAGCGGTAGAAGTCGCCGCGGAAGGTGAAATTGTCCCGCGTCCAGATCCCGCGCAGGCTCCGGATGAACTCCTCAGACCGGCGGTAACGCTCGTCGTGGTCCAGCCATGGCTCGCCGATCGCCCGAAATTCGCCCGAGAACCAGCCAGAGACGATGTTCACCGCGATGCGGCCCTCGGTGAGCTGTGAGATCGTTGCGATCTGCTTGGCGGCGAGCGTGGGATGCCACGGCCCGGGCAGGAGGGCGGCGATCACCTTGAGCTTGGTGGTCGCGGCCAGCAGATCGTGGCTGAAAGCGACCGATTCGTGCTGGTACTCGGCGCCGTAGCCCGCGGTGAACCGGATCTGCGTCAGCCCGTAATCGAAGCCCGCTTCCTCGGCGATCTGGGCTAGCTTCCGATTGTACGCGGCGTCCCAACTCGTGCGCTGGGGGATCTTACTGATCACGAGGCCCCCGGAGACGTTGGGCACCCAGTAGGCGAAGCGGATCGGCGCGCGCGCCGCCGAGTTGGCGAGATGGCTGGTCATCCGGCGTTACCTCAGTTGCACGGCGGTCAGGCGCCGTGACGTCTTCGGATGATCGCCGCGAACTGAATACACTATGCAGAGCGCGGCCGATCGCTCAAGAACACAGAAAGTATTCCGGGGCGATGGCCGTCGGTCAAAGGAACGGGTTGCCTTTTTTGGGCTGATCCCGGCGAGACTCTTCTTCGCCGAGATCCTGCGCGTGCGGCTTTATTCTAGGCGGCGCGCGCCGCGGGCGAATCGTGCAGGCGACGCCACGCGAAGACCGAGAACACGCCGATCAGGCAGGCGGCGAGGCCGAACCACGTGAACGCGTATTGCAGGTGGTTGTTCGGCAGGTCGACCCGCAGCTGGCCGCCGCGCGGCCAGGTCGTCTGTCCGGGAACGGCGTCCGCCTCGATCAGGTAGGGCTCGACCGTTCCGAGACCGCGCGCCGCCGCGATGCCGGTGATATCCCGGTTGAACCACTCCCCGCGTGCGGGATCCGGCTCCGGCACGAACATCCCTCGGGCCTCGCTCGCGCGGAGGATACCGGTGACCGTCGTCGGCCCGTCGATCAGGCCGTCCCGGCGATCGCCCTGCGCCTTCAGTTCCGTGGGAACGAAGCCCCGGTTGACCAGCACGAGGCTGCCATCCTCGCGGCGGAACGGCGTCAGCACGTAGTACCCCTGCAGGGCGCGCCCCGGCGTCTCGCCGGGCGCCAATCCGTGGACCAGGGTCTCACGATCGTTGAGGAACTGACCGGCGACCCGGACATGGCGAAACTCGTCGCGTGCCGGATCCCAGGACTCCGCGGCCGGCGGCGCTACCGGCTCCGCGCGGGTCTGACGGACGAGCCGGAGGATGAGATCTTCCTTCCAGGCCTTGCGCTCGAGCTGCCACGTTCCGAGGCCCAGCAAGATGGCCAGCGCGATCAGCGAGGCGAGTCCCGGCGCGACGAGGTCGCGCCAGGCAGCCCGTTGCGGTTCGGTCGCGGTCACGGCTTGAAGCGCCCTTCCTCGGCCCGGTTGCTGAACTGCAGGGCGATCAGCAGACCCTTGAGGGGCCGCACCAGGATCAGGCTGAGTCCGACCGAGAGCGTCAGCGCCACGAGGGCGTGGACCCAGATCGGCGGCTCGTAGGTGATCTCCAGCCACAGGGCGAGGCCGACGACGACCAGGCCGACGATCGACATGACGAAGAAGGCTGGCCCGTCCGCCGAGTCGAAATGCGCGTAGTCGAGGCCGCAGGCCTCGCAGGACGGTCGCAGGGTCAGGAAGCCCTTGAACAGATGACCCTCGCCGCAGCGCGGGCAGCGGCCGCGCAGGCCGGTGGGGATCGGCGGCGGCGGCGAATAGGTTCGGTCGTCCACGGGCACACTCCAGACCTGTTCCGCGCGGGCGCCATGCCCCGCGTCGGGGCCGCCCCCTCGATATGGGGATCGCGCGGCGTCGGAAATGCAGAAGGGCGGCCTGAGCCGCCCTTCGCAGGTCCGCCATGCAGCGGCGAGATGGTTCCGCTCAGTGAGCGCCGCCACCGTGGAACACGCCGGAGCCCCACACGTAGATGGCGGCGAACAGGAACAGCCACACGACATCGACGAAGTGCCAGTACCAGGCGGCGAACTCGAAGCCGAGGTGCTGACGGGGCGTGAACTGGCCCGCGTAGGCGCGGAACAGGCACACTGCCAGGAAGATCGTGCCGATGATCACGTGGGCGCCGTGGAAGCCCGTCGCCATGAAGAAGGTCGACGAGTAGATGCTGCCCGAGAAGCCGAATTCGGCGTGGCTGTACTCGTAGGCTTGGCAGGCGGTGAACAGGACGCCGAGGATGATGGTCAGCCACAGGCCGTACTTCAGGCCCTTGCGGTCGCCCTCGATCAGCGCGTGGTGCGCCCAGGTCACGGTGGTGCCCGAGGTCAGCAGGATCAGCGTGTTGAGGAGCGGCAGGTGCCAGGGATCGAACGCCTCGATGCCTTTCGGCGGCCAGACACCGCCGGTGAACTCCACGCGCGAGACCTGGATCGGGTCGGCGGTGTAGAGGGCGGCCTCGAAGTAGGCCCAGAACCACGCGACGAAGAACATCACCTCGGAGGCGATGAACATCATCATGCCGTAGCGGTGGTGCAACTGCACGACGCGGGTATGGTCGCCGGAATTGGCCTCGTGCGCGACGTCCTTCCACCACGCGTACATGGTGTAGAGAACGCCGATCGTGCCGGCCCCGAAGATGTAGGGTCCCGGGCTCAGGGTGCCGATCTGGAGGCTCTTCATCCAGAACACAGCGCCGAACGCCATGAGGAAGCCCGAGAAGGCCCCGAGCAACGGCCACGGGCTCGGATTCAGGATGTGAAAGTCGTGATTCTTGGCGTGCGCCTCGGCCATCGTCCCGTCGCTCCTCACCCTCGCGCCCTGCGCCGTTCCCGGCCTTACGCTGTTCGTTGCTTGCTCTTGGCCGGGCGCGGCACGCACCACACCCAAGCTTGCCCGCAGCTTTAGTCGGTGCAGCCCCGTGTTGTCACGAGGCCGCGATCAGAAATCGCCCTTCGTGCCCGGAGAAGACGATTTCGCCACCGTCGCCTTGACCGGCTGGCCGTTCTTGGAGGCGAAGTACGTGTAGGATAGCGTCATCTCCGAGAGATGCGCGGTGTTCGAGTCGTCCCGCACGGCCGGATCGACGTAGAAGACCACCGGCACGTCCAACGTCTCGCCCGGCTGGAGCGTCTGCTCGTTGAAGCAGAAGCAGGCGATCTTGACGAAATAGCCGCCCATCAGCCCCGGCTGGACGTTGAAGGTGGCGACCCCCGCCGAGGGCGTGCTGCCGGTATTCTGCACACGGAAGAAGACCGTCTTGGTCTCGCCGAGCTTCGCCTCGACGCTGCTCACCTCCGGGATGAACTTCCAGGGCAGGCCCGGCGCGACGTTCGTGTCGAAGTGGACGACCATGCTGTCGTCGGTCCGCGCCGCTGAGGCCGAGAGCGCCGGCCCCTGCCGGGGCGTGCCGTCGTAGCCGGTTGCCTTGCAGAAGGCGTCGTAGAGCGGCACCGACGCGAAGGCGAGGCCGACCATGCCGACGGCGAGACCCGCGCACGCCAGGGCCGTTCGCGTCGCGGCCCGGCTCGGTCCTGAAGGAGGAAGTGTCATCGCGAACGCCTCAGATCGGCCGGCTCAGGATCTGCGGTCCGAGCTTGACGATCGTCAGCACGAAGAACAGCAGAACCCAGGCACCGAGGGCCAGCGCGATCGCGATCGACCGCTTGCGGCGCCGCGCCTCCTGCTCGGGCGTGAGCGGCCGGTACTGGATCTCGGGATCCGCCATGGCGCTCAACCCAGGACCGGGCGGAACAGGCCGAAGCTCTGCTCGGCCAGGAGCGCCGAGAACAGCGCGAACAGGTAGAGTATCGAGAAGCCGAACATGCCCATGGCGGCGCGCCGCTCGGCATCGCCCTCCGGGTTCCGAAGCACCCGGATGCTGAAGGCCACCATGCCGAGGCCGCCCACCAGGCCGACCACAGCGTAGACGAGCCCGCCGAAGCCCAGCGCCACCGGGACGAGGCCGAGCGGCGCGAGGAGCAGCGAGTACCACACGATCTGGCGGCGGGTGGAGGCCGGGCCGGCCACGTTGGGCATCATCGGGATGCCGGCGCGGGCGTACTCGTCGGCCTTGATCAGGGCGAGCGCCCAGAAGTGCGGCGGGGTCCAGATGAAGATGATGGCGAACAGGATCAGCGACTCGATGCCGATCGACCCGGTCACCACCGCCTGGCCGATGACCGGCGGCAGGGCGCCCGCGGCGCCGCCGATGACGATGTTCTGAGCGGTCGCCCGCTTCAGCCACATCGAGTACACCACCGCGTAGAACACGATGGTGAAGGCGAGGAGCGCGGCGGCCAGGAGATTGGCGGCGAGCCCGAGCACGACCACCGAGGCGACCGACAGGAACAGCCCGAAGCCCAGCGCCTCCTCCGAGGTGATCCGGCCCGACGGGATCGGCCGGGTGGCGGTCCGGCTCATGACCGCATCGATGTCGGCGTCCCACCACATGTTCAGGCAGCCGGACGCCCCGGCTCCGACCGCGATGGCGAGGAGCGAGATCGCGCCGATGGCCGGCTGCACGTGGCCCTGCGAGACCACCATGCCGACCAGCGCGGTGAAGATGACGAGGACCATCACCCGGGGCTTCAGCAGGGCGAAGTAGTCCGGAACGTCGCCGTTGGCGGTCGTGAGGGCCGGACCCGGAACGTCCGGTCCGATCGTGTTCGTCAGGCTCGTCATCGCGTCTGCCGCTGCTGTGTCGGCGCCCGGCCGCGCGCGTCACGGCCGAGTCGTGTCTCGAATTCGACGTGTTCCAAGGATCGGCGTGAGCGGGGCCCAGGGAGTCTACCTCGGCCCGTGCGGATCGCCCTCATCGCTCGCCCTTGCCGGGAGGTCGGCCGACCGGCCTCCGGGTAAGGGCGAGGGCCGCGGATGCGGCCCTCGCGGGGTGTCTATCAGTGCGCGCCGGGCTCGTCGACGATGCGGGGCAGCGTCTCGAACTGGTGGAACGGGGGCGGCGAGGAGAGCGTCCACTCGAGGGTGGTGGCGCCTTCACCCCACGGGTTGTCCGCGGCCCGCTCCTTCGAGCGGAAGGCCAGGACCACGCCGATCACGAACACGAACATGCCGAGACCGAAGATGTGGCCGCCGTAGGTCGACACCTTGTGCCACTGGGCGAAGGCGTCCGGGTAGTCGGCGTAGCGGCGCGGCATGCCGGCCAGTCCGAGGAAGTGCATCGGGAAGAACAGGATGTTCGCGCCGATGAAGGCCAGCCAGAAGTGCAGCTTGCCGGCCCATTCCGGGATGATGTGGCCGGTCATCTTCGGGAACCAGTAGTAGATACCGGCGAAGATGATGAACACGGCGCCGAGAGACAGGACGTAGTGGAAGTGCGCCACCACATAATAGGTGTCGTGCAGGTACTTATCGACCGCCGAGTTGGCGAGCACGACGCCGGTGACGCCGCCGACCGTGAAGAGGAAGATGAAGCCCACCGCCCAGTGCATCGCGGCGGTGAAGCGGATGGAGCCGCCCCACATGGTGGCGATCCACGAGAAGATCTTCACGCCGGTCGGGACGGCGATCACCATCGTGGCGAACACGAAGTAGGACTGCGTCTGCAGCGACAGACCGACGGTGTACATGTGGTGGGCCCACACGACGAAGCCGACCACGCCGATCGCCACCATGGCGTAGGCCATCGCGAGGTAGCCGAAGACCGGCTTGCGCGAGAAGGTAGCGATGATGTGCGACACGATGCCGAAGGCCGGCAGGATCATGATGTACACTTCGGGGTGACCGAAGAACCAGAACAGGTGCTGGTACAGGATGGGGTCACCGCCGCCGGCCGGATCGAAGAAGGTCGTTCCGAAATTGCGGTCGGTCAGCAGCATCGTGATGGCGCCCGCGAGCACCGGCAGCGACAGCAGCAGGAGGAACGCGGTCACCAGCTCGGCCCAGGCGAAGAGCGGCATCTTGTGCAGCGTCATGCCCGGGGCGCGCATGTTCAGGATGGTCGTGATGAAGTTGATCGCGCCGAGGATCGAGCCCGCGCCCGACAGGTGCAGGGCGAAGATGGCGAAGTCGACGGCCGGGCCGGGATGGCCGGCGGTCGAGAGCGGCGGGTAGACGGTCCAGCCGGTGCCGGCGCCGGACGCGCCGGGAGCGCCCTCGACGAACAGCGAGCAGAGCAGCGAGCAGAAACCCGCGACCGTGAGCCAGAACGAGATGTTGTTCATGCGCGGGAACGCCATGTCGGGCGCGCCGATCATGAGGGGCACGAACCAGTTGCCGAAGCCGCCGATCAGCGCCGGCATCACCATGAAGAACACCATGATGAGCCCGTGGCCCGTGACGAAGACGTTGTAGGTCGCGGGATTCGAGAAGTACTGCAGGCCGGGCGCCTCCATCTCCATCCGGATGCCGAAGGAGAGGAACGCGCCGATCATGCCGGCGCAGAAGGCGAAGAGCAGGTAGAGCGTGCCGATGTCCTTGTGGTTCGTCGACAGGAACCAGCGGGCGAAGAACGACGGCTTATGGTCGTGGACCTCGTGGGCCTCTGCATGGGCTGCGGCTGTAGCCATGGATTCGGATGCCTTGTGGATCTGATGGGTTCGGGTCGGTCAGCCGGGGCTCAGCGCGCCTCGGCGACGCTCGTGCCGGTGTCGATGCGGGCGTACTTGGTCTTCGCCTCCTTCAGCCAGTCGGCGTAGGCCTGCTCGCTGACCACGCGAACCACGATCGGCATGTAGGCGTGGCGCTGTCCGCACAGCTCCGAGCACTGGCCGTGGAACGTGCCCTCCTTGTCGGCCTTGAACCACATCTGGTTCAGCCGGCCTGGGACGGCGTCGATCTTGAAGCCGAAGGCCGGCATCGCCCAGGAATGCAGCACGTCGGCGGCGGTGACCTGGATCTTCACGATCTTGTTGACCGGAACGACCATCTCGTTGTCGGTCTGGAGCAGGCGCGGCTGCTTGTCCTCGTCGAGGTTGGCATCGAACGTGAAGCCGCCGCCGGCCTCCGTCTGCGGGTACTCGTACGACCAGTACCAGGCATGGCCGATGACCTTGACGATCATGTCGGCCTTCGGATCCGAGAGCTGCGTGCGCAGCAGGCGGAAGGACGGGATCGCCACGGCGACCAGGATCAGCACCGGCACGATCGTCCAGGCGATCTCGATGGCGGTGTTGTGCGTGGTCCGCGAGGGCGTCGGGTTCCGCTTCTCGCCGAAGCGGTAGACGCACCAGAGGATGAGTCCGAGGACGAAGACCGAGATGGCAAGGGACAGCCAGTGCAGTCCGATCTCGAAGTTCAGGATGTCGCGCGCGTTCTCGGTGACCGGGATCTGCCGGTCCATCTCCCACGGCACGGGCTGACCGAAGCCCGCGGCCTGCGCGCCGGATATCGGGAAGAGCAGGGCGCCGAGAGCGGCGAGGCTCCAGAGTGACCGGTTGATCGTCCGCACCGTCCGCATCTGCCTCTCGTGGCTCCCCTGAACTATCTGGCTGCCGCCGGACCTTCCCGTCTTGACCGCGTGCGGGATTGTACCGACGTGACGGAGTACCGGTTGTGTTACCCGGCATTATCCGACCGGCGCTTCAGACCACAAGGGCCGGCCACGTGCAACCGCACAAGCGTCGCATCGCGCGCTTTCCAGCCAGTTGACGGCGCCTCGTGGCGTCGGCGCACTAGGGGGGCGGCAAAATTGTTCCCCGTCGCGTCGCGCCGGGGATGAAGCGTCGCGACGCGTTCGTGTCACGCCTGCGGAGTCCACGATGTCCACGCAAACCGGCAGCCTCACGTCCGGTCCTCTGCCCTGCGCGGTGCCGGCGCCGATGCAGGTGATGCCCTATGCGGCTTCGGCGCCGAGATCGGGCACGCGGCCGCTCGCCGTCGAAGCGCCGGTCAACCTCGTCTACGGCAGCGTGCCGCACGCCGTGATGATGGCGACGCCCGCCGACCTCGAGGATTTCGCCTACGGGTTCAGCCTGACGGAGGGCATCGTGGACAGCGCGGAGGAGATCCGCGCGACCCGGGTGGAGGCCGGGCCGGACGGACTTCGCCTCCACGTCGATCTCGCGCCGGGACGGCTCCGCGAGCATCTGGCACGCAAGCGCGCCATCAGCGGCCGGACCGGCTGTGGGGTCTGCGGCATCGAGGATCTGGCGCAGCTGCCGCGGGCCGGAGGCCGGGCGGCCTCCGAGGTCCGGGTCGCGCTGCCGGCCATCGCGCGCGCCCTGGCGGACCTCGACGGCGCACAGCGGCTCGGTGCGGAGACCCGCGCGGTCCACGCCGCGGCCTGGGCTCGCCTCGACGGCGGCCTCGCCGCGGTCCGCGAGGATGTCGGCCGCCACAACGCCCTGGACAAGCTGATCGGCGCCCTGATGCGGACGGACACGGCCGTGGACGCCGGGTTCCTGGTCATCACCAGCCGCTGCTCGTTCGAGATGGTCGAGAAGGCCGCGCGCCTCGGGGCGGCCGTCATCGTTGCCATCTCGGCGCCGACGTCCCTGGCCCTGGAGCGCGCCCGCTCCTACGGCATGACGCTCTGCGCCATCGCGCGGGCCGACACGGTCACGGTGTTCACGGGCGCCGAGCGGCTGACCGACGGCGCGTGACGCGCTCGCCTCGGTCTCCGAGACTACTCGGCCTGGCCCGGGACGACGGTCGCGCCCCCGATCACCCGGACCGGCTTCTTGTCGGTGGGCGGGTCCTTCCAGTCCTTCGCGGCCGGCTTGGGCGCTCCTGCCACGGCGGCGTCGGCCGGCTTCGACGGCGTGGCGGACGGCGGAGCGGGAGCCGCGGCGGGCGTCTTCTCGATCGACGCCGCCTTGGTCTCGGGCGCCGGCCCGGCATTCGGATCCGCCTTGGCCGCATCGGCCGGCGCGAGCTTGGGGGCCGGCGCCTGGGGGGAGGTTCGGGGCGGCGGCTTCAACTCCGGGGTCCTGGCGAGCGCCCCGCGCGCGACCCGCTTCGGCGGAGCGGTCCGGCCGACATTGTCGGGATTCACGCCTTCCGGGTTGGCGTCAGGCCGCAGCGCCTCGCCGGCCGGCCGGCGAGGCGTCCGCGCCACCGGGCCGTCCTCGGAGGGGACGGGGCGCATCGCGCGACGGGGCACCACCTCGTCCTCGGTCCAGCCGAATCCCGGTGCGGGCCGCTCCAGCCGCGCGACCGTCTCGGGCGCGCCGATCGGGCGGCGGCCCACGATTGCACCCGTCATGGGATCGACGAACAGCCGGACGGGCGCGCCGGCGGGACCGACGGCGTCGACCACGTAGACCCGCCCGTCGAAGCGCGGACGGCTCAGGCCGCTGAACCCGCGGTCGGCGAGGCGCCAGGCCACGACGCGCGGCGGAAGGACTTCGTCCTCGAAGGCGAACTGCGCGCGCGCGCCGGCGCTCGCTCCCACGAGAGCGAGCACCGACATGAAGCCGGCGCGAAGCGTTCTGATCATCGGGGATTGAAGGCGCGCAGCGACTCTGCTCGTCATCGTCACTCTTGTGCGTTTTGGGTTTGGAGACCCGGCAGAGTGTCCGGTTCCGGCATGGTCCGGGCCGGTGGACCCGGACCTCGACCATGCCGGCGAGGTCGTTGCCCCGCATGCCGCTTGTGCTCGGCCTGCCCGGTAGACCCCGCGATTCGGGCGAGATTGCGGAGGCGCGATGCGTGCCGCGACCCGTCATCCAGAGCGGCGACACCGTGCCCGTCGGCTGTCTCTTGCTGAAAACATTTCAATCTGGCAGTTTCGCGACTTAGGACAGCACAACTGTCCCATCGGCCGTGCATCCCGGCCGTCGCCGTCTCGCGCGCGGGCGAGAGAGAACGGTAGACGGACACGGGCGCGCCAGCGCGCCGCTCCTCGAGCGGTCCGGGTCCTCGATGAACGCGAGCCGACGGACGGGTCCTCCGGGACCGGCCGGATGGCCTGCGGCAAGAGGCCGAGCGCGGGGCGCCGACGGCTTGCGGGCATGAAACATGCTCGCGGGTTCTTGGCTGCGGACGGGTTCGAGGGAAGGACGAGACGAAGCATGTCACAACGCAGACCCGCCGACGAGTTTGCTGCGTTCACGGCCCAGGCTGCCGCCCCCCGCGGCGGCGCCATGCCGCTCATCGTGCGCGACCCCGCCCTTCCGAAAGCCCAGGGTTCCTACGATCCGGCTCACGAGCGCGACGCCTGCGGTGTCGGCTTCATCGCCGATATGCACGACCGCCGCACCCACGCGATCGTCGAGCAGGGTCTGAAGATCCTGGAGAACCTCGATCACCGCGGCGCGGTGGGCGCCGATCCCAAGATGGGTGACGGCTGCGGCATCCTCACGCAGATCCCGCACGGCTTCTTCGCGGAGGAGTGCTCGCGTCTCGGCTTCGAGCTTCCGCCCGCGGGCTCGTACGCCATCGGGCAGTTCTTCATGCCGAAGGCGGAGGAGCCCCGGGCGATCATCCAGGAGATCGTCGAATCGGCCCTGGCCGCCGAGGGCCTTCCGCTCCTCGGCTGGCGCGACGTGCCGGTGGACCCGGAGGATCTCGGCGACGCCGTGAAGGCCACCGAACCGCATCACCGTCAGGTGTTCATCGGCCGGCCCGCCTCGGTCACCGACCAGGACGCGTTCGAGCGCCGGGTCTACGTCGCCCGCAAGGTGATCTCCAACAAGGTCTACGGCCTCGACGACCCGCGGGTGAAGGAGTTCTACCCGGTCTCCGTGTCGACTCGGACCATCGTCTACAAGGGCATGGTGCTGGTCACGCAGCTCGGCGGCTACTTCCTCGACCTGAAGGACGACCGCTTCGTCTCGGCGATCGCCCTCGTTCACCAGCGCTTCGCCACCAACACGTTCCCGACGTGGCGGCTCTCGCACCCGTACCGGATGGTCGCGCATAACGGCGAGATCAACACGCTGCGCGGCAACGTCAACTGGATGGCGGCCCGCCAGGCGAGCGTCGATTCCGACCTGTTCGGCAACGACATCTCGAAGCTGTGGCCGATCTCCTACGAGGGGCAGTCCGACACCGCCTGCTTCGACAACGCCCTCGAGTTCCTCGTGCAGGGCGGCTACCCGCTCGCCCACGCGATGATGATGCTCATCCCGGAGGCCTGGGCCGGCAACCCGCTGATGAGCGAGGAGCGGCGCGCCTTCTACGAGTATCACGCTGCCCTGATGGAGCCGTGGGACGGCCCGGCCGCCGTGGCCTTCACGGACGGCCGCCAGATCGGCGCGACCCTGGACCGCAACGGCCTGCGCCCGGCGCGGTACATCGTGACCGACGACGGCCTCGTGGTGCTCGCTTCCGAGATGGGCACCCTGCCGATCCCGGACGAGAAGATCGTCCAGTCCTGGCGCCTCCAGCCGGGCCGCATGCTGCTGATCGACCTCCAGAAGGGTCGCATCGTCTCCGACGAGGAGATCAAGGGCGAGCTGGCCGCCGCGCACCCCTACGCCGACTGGGTGAAGAACACCCAGATCGTGCTGGAGGATCTGCGCCCGGTGCAGCCGCGCGAGTCGCGGGGCGACGTCAGCCTGCTCGATCGCCAGCAGGCCTTCGGCTACACGCAGGAAGACCTCAAGCTGCTCATGCAGCCCATGGCCGTCACCGGCCAGGAGGCGGTCGGCTCGATGGGCACGGACACGCCGCTCTCGGCGCTCTCCGAGAAGTCGAAGCTCCTCTACACCTACTTCAAGCAGAACTTCGCGCAGGTCACGAACCCGCCGATCGACCCGATCCGCGAGGAGGCCGTCATGAGCCTCGTCTCGTTCATCGGGCCGCGGCCGAACCTGCTCGACATGGAGGGCGCGTCCCGGCGCAAGCGCCTGGAGGTCCGCCAGCCGATCCTGACCAACGCGGATCTGGAGAAGATCCGCTCGATCGGGCATTTCGAGGACCGGTTCGACACCAAGACACTCGACATGACCTACCCGGCCGAGACCGGCGCGGCGGCCATGGACGGGGCGCTCGACCGGCTCTGCGACCGCGCCGAGGCGGCGGTGCGCGGCGGCTACAACATCATCGTGCTCACCGACCGGGCGGTCGGGCCGGACCGGATCCCGATCCCGGCGCTGCTGGCCACGGCCTCCGTGCATAACTACCTGATCCGCAAGGGACTTCGGACCTCGGTCGGCCTCGTGGTCGAGTCCGGCGAGCCGCGCGAGGTGCACCACTTCGCGTGCCTCGCCGGCTACGGCGCCGAGGCGGTCAACCCGTACCTCGCCTTCGAGACGCTGCTCGACATGAAGGACGAGTTCCCGCCGGACCTCACCGACGACGAGATCATCTACCGCTACATCAAGGCGATCGATAAGGGCCTGCTGAAGGTGATGTCCAAGATGGGCATCTCCACCTACCAGTCCTACTGTGGCGCGCAGATCTTCGACGCGGTCGGCCTGAACTCGACCTTCGTCGGCCGCGACTTCTTCGGCACGGCCACGACCATCGAGGGCGTCGGCATGGCGGAGATCGCGGAGGAGACCGCGCGCCGTCACCGCGACGCCTTCGGCGACGCGCCGGTCTACCGCAACGCCCTCGATGTCGGCGGCGAGTACGCCTACCGCCTGCGCGGCGAGACCCACACCTGGACGCCCGACACGGTGGCGACGCTGCAGCACGCCGTGCGCCTCAACGTGCCGGAGCGCTACCGGGAATACGCCGAGCTGGTGAACCGCCAGGAGCACCAGCTGAAGACGCTGCGCGGCCTGTTCCGGATCAAGTCCGCCACCGAGATCGGCCGCGCGCCGGTCCTGCTGGACGCGGTCGAGCCGGCCTCCGAGATCGTCAAGCGCTTCGCCACGGGCGCCATGTCGTACGGCTCCATCTCCAAGGAGGCGCACGAGACGCTCGCCATCGCGCTGAACTCCTTCGGCGGCCGCTCGAACTCGGGCGAGGGCGGCGAGGAGGTCGAGCGGTTCAAGCCCCTGCCGGACGGGCGCTCGCGCCGGTCGTCGATCAAGCAGGTCGCCTCCGGGCGGTTCGGCGTCACGACGGAATACCTCGTCAATTCCGACATGATGCAGATCAAGGTCGCGCAGGGCGCCAAGCCCGGCGAGGGCGGTCAGCTGCCCGGCCACAAGGTCGACGCCAAGATCGCCAAGGTCCGCTACGCGACCCCGGGCGTCGGCCTGATCTCCCCGCCGCCGCACCACGACATCTACTCGATCGAGGATCTGGCCCAGCTGATCTTCGACCTGAAGAACGTGAACCCGTCGGCGGACGTGTCGGTGAAGCTCGTCTCCGAGGTCGGCGTCGGCACGGTCGCGGCCGGCGTCGCCAAGGCGCGCGCCGACCACATCACGATCTCGGGCTTCGACGGCGGCACCGGCGCGGCGCCGCTGACCTCCCTCAAGCACGCGGGCGGTCCCTGGGAGACCGGGCTGGCCGAGACCCAGCAGACGCTGGTGCTCAACGGCCTGCGCGGCCGCGTCGCCCTCCAGGCCGACGGCGGCATCCGGACCGGGCGCGACGTGATGATCGCGGCGCTGCTCGGCGCCGACCAGATGGGCTTCTCGACGGCGCCGCTGATCGCCGCCGGCTGCATCATGATGCGCAAGTGCCACCTGAACACCTGCCCGGTGGGCGTCGCCACCCAGGATCCGGTGCTGCGCAAGCGCTTCAAGGGCACGCCCGAGCACGTGGTGAACTACTTCTTCTTCGTGGCCGAGGAGGTGCGGGAGATCCTGGCGTCGCTCGGCTTCACGAAGCTGGAGGAGGCGGTCGGCCGCTCCGACGTGCTCGACAAGGTCGAGGCCATCGCCCACTGGAAGGCGCGCGGGCTCGACTTCACGAAGCTGTTCCACCGGCCCAAGGTGGCCGAGGGCACGGCGATCCGCCACGTGGAGGTGCAGCACCACCCGATCGACACGGTCCTCGACCGGCGCCTGATCGAGAAGGCGCAGCGCGCCATCGAGACCGGTGAGCCGGTGGTGATCACCGACACCATCCGGAACTCGGACCGGGCCGCGGGCGCGATGCTCTCCGGCGCGGTGGCGAAGGCGCACGGCCACGAGGGCCTGCCCGACGACACGATCGTGGTGAGGCTCGCCGGCACGGCAGGCCAGAGCTTCGGCGCGTGGGTCGCTGCCGGCGTGACCGTCGAGCTGACCGGTCACGGCAACGACTACGTCGGCAAGGGCCTGTCGGGCGGCAAGCTGATCATCCGGCCGAGCGACGCGCTGAAGTCGCCGCAGGACCGGACCATCATGGTCGGCAACACCGTGCTGTACGGGGCGATCGCCGGCGAGTGCTACATCCGCGGCTCCGCGGGCGAGCGCTTCGCGGTGCGCAATTCCGGCGCCATCACGGTGGTCGAGGGCATGGGCGATCACGGCTGCGAGTACATGACCGGCGGCGTGGTCGTGTCGATCGGCGAGACCGGGCGCAACTTCGCGGCCGGCATGTCCGGCGGCATCGCCTACGTGCTCGACGAGGACGGCTCGTTCTCGGCGCGCTGCAACCTGTCGATGGTCGACTTGGAGCCGGTCGAGGAGGAGGACGACCTGATGCGTCGCTTCCACCAGGACGGCGATCTGGAGACCAAGGGGCGGGTCGACATCCTGGCCGACATGTCCGGTCACGACGAGGAGCGGCTGACGCAGCTCATCACCAACCATCTCAAGTATACGGGCAGCCCCCGCGCCAAGGCGATCCTCGACGACTGGAGCGGCTACCGCACCAAGTTCGTGAAGGTGATGCCGGTGGAGTACCGCCGGGCCCTGCGCGAGATGGAGATGGCGCGGATGCCGGTGGCCGCCGAGTAGGCAGCTTCCTCAGACCGGGCGGTCTGCCGCCCGGTCACGCACTGACACGAGACGACGACGCGGGCAGCGCAGTCAGAGACTGGCCGGCCCAGGGGCTGACCAATGGGCAAGATCACAGGCTTCCTCGAGTTCGACCGGCAGGAGCAGAAGTACCAGCTCGCTGCCGACCGGGTCCGGCACTTCCGCGAGTTCACGCTGCCGCTCGATGAGCACGACCTGACGAAACAGGCCGCCCGCTGCATGGATTGCGGCATCCCGTTCTGCCACGGGCCGACGGGCTGCCCGGTCCACAACCAGATCCCGGACTGGAACGACCTCGTGTTCCAGTCGGATTGGGAGGAGGCGTCCCGCAACCTCCACTCCACGAACAATTTCCCGGAGTTTACCGGCCGCGTCTGCCCCGCGCCCTGCGAGGAGGCCTGCACGCTGAACCTCGAGAACCAGCCGGTCGCCATCAAGACGATCGAGCAGGCGATCGCCGACCGGGCGTGGAACATGGGCTGGGTGAAGCCCGAGCCGGCGCAGGCCCGCACCGGCAAGCGCGTCGCGATCGTGGGCTCCGGCCCCGCCGGGATGGCGGCGGCCCAGCAGCTCGCCCGTGCCGGGCACGACGTCCACGTGTTCGAGCGCGAGCCGAAGGCGGGCGGCCTGCTCCGCTACGGCATCCCGGACTTCAAGATGGAGAAGCGCCACATCGACCGGCGCGTGCGCCAGATGGAAGCCGAGGGCGTCGTCTTCCACTACAACCAGAACATCGGCGTGACGAAGTCGGTGGACGAGCTCAAGGCCGAGTTCGACGCCGTGATGTTCTGCGGCGGCGCCGAGGATCCCCGCAACCCGCAGCTGCCCGGCCAGGACCTCGAGGGCGTGCACTACGCGATGCCCTACCTCGTCCAGTCCAATCGGCGCGTGAGCGCCGAGCCGATGCGCGGCAACGGCGAGCAGCCGATCCTGGCCTCGGGCAAGAACGTGGTCGTCATCGGCGGCGGCGACACCGCCTCCGACTGCGTCGGCACCGCCTTCCGCCAGGGGGCGCTGTCGGTGACGCAGCTCGACATCCGCCCGCGCCCGCCCGAGCGGGAGGACAAACTCACCGTATGGCCCTACTGGCCGACCAAGATGCGGACCTCGTCGAGCCAGGCCGAGGGTGCGGAGCGCGAGTTCCAGGCCGCGACCCTGCGGCTCGAGGGCAACAAGAAGGGCCAGCTCACCGGCGTGGTCTGCGCCCGGGTCGATGCCAAGCGCCAGCCGATCGCCGGGACAGAGTTTGTGCTGCCCGCCGACCTCGTCTTCATGGCGATCGGCTTCGCCGGCTCGGTGCAGAAGGGGCTCCTCGAGCAATCCGGGATCGGCGTCAGCAAGCGCGGCAATGTCGAGGCGAACGAGGAGGACTACCGCACCTCGGACGCGAAGATTTGGGCCGCGGGCGATATGCGGCGCGGCCAGTCCCTGGTGGTCTGGGCGATCCGCGAGGGACGTCAGGCGGCGCGCGCCATCGACGAGACCCTGATGGGCGCCAGCGTCCTGCCGCGCTGAGGGCGCACGGAGGATCCACCCGGCTTAGCCGGGCGGCCAGCGGAAATCGTCGGCGCGGCCGGGCTGCGGCATCGGTGCGTTGCCGCGCAGCAGCGTCCGCTCCACGGTCCCGGAATTGTCGGGGTCGCGCGGCCGTCCGTTGAGAAGCGCGCCGCCGGGCGACACCTCGCTCCGGCTCAGCGGCACCACGGGGCCGGCCGCGGGCTTCACCGGAAGCGCCGGCACGCCGGGCGGCTCGGGCAGGCTCGGCAGCATCGCGGTGATCTGACGATCGATCGCCGCGGTGTCGGTGGCCGGCGCGGTGCCGTCGAGGCTGGGCCCGGGGGTCGAGGACGGCGCGGTCGGCGCCACGGTCGCGGTCGGCGACGGCTCGGTCGTGCCCGGCACCGCGCCCATCAGCCGCTTCAGCTCGACATCGGCGAAGTGGGCGAGCTTCCGGTCGCCCGCTTTGGTGAAATGCACGCCGTCCGCGGTGCGGAGCTTGGCGATCTGGCCCTCCGGATCCGGGCCCGACGCGGCGTACCGGTCCCGGTCGTCGACGAAGCCCGGCCAGATGTCGACGTAGGTCCCGCCGGCCTTGCCGACGGTGTCGCGGACAATGTCGTTCAGGGACGCGAGATCCCGGCTGAGCGTCTCGCTCTGGACGGGCGGCAACCCGACCCAGATCAGCGGGATCTTGCGGTCGGTGAAGACCTTCACGAGCGCCTCCACCCGCGCGCGGTAGAGCGCGCGCCAGCGGTCCGTGAGAGGCTCGGCCGTCTCGTCGCCCTCGCGGATCGGCTGTCGGTCGTTCGCGCCCATCATCACCAGGGCGTAGCGCACCTTCCCGTTGCTCTGGAGGTAGTCTTGCGCGACCTTCGGCCAGTCGACGACGTCCTTGCGCACCAGACCGCTGTCGCCCTTCGCGCGGTCGATCACGGCGACGTCGGCATTGTCCTCGAACACGTCGTCGAGGCCCTTGGCGAGGTGGTCGGCCAGGGAATCGCCGAAGACGGCGATCTGGACGTTCGGCTCGGTCTTGGCGACCGCGGGTTTCGGCGGCGTCGGTGCCCGGGCCGGACGGACCCGCCGTTTCACCGCGGGGGCCGGTCGCTGCGCCTCGCCGGTCGCGTAGGGATTGCGCTGGCGCGGCGCCCGGTAGGTGCGCTCCGGCTGCGGCGCCACCGGCTGCGGCCTGTCCTCCCAGGGCCAGTAGAACTGGCGCGGCGCCTCCTGCTGCGGCGCGTAACGGGGCTGACGCCCGTACGTCCCGTCGTCGCGGTAATAGGCGTCCCGCGGCCGCCGACGCGGCGGTGCCTCGTAGTAGGTGCCGCCCTGCTGCTGCTGGTAACTGTCGCCCCATTGCGCGCGGGCCGGACCGCCGATGGCCGCCAGCCCCGCCAGCCCCAGCAGGGCTGCGAGCCCGAGGAGCAGCGGACGCTCCGAGTGACGCCGACGAGCGAGGACCATGCGCATTCCGTACGCTTCACGCCGAACCGGACCCGTTCGGAACGCGGCCACTATAGGCGGAAGCAGCACGCGGGTCTAAACCTCTCGACGGGCTCAGCGTCGCGGTGCCGCCTTGCCGGTGACGCGGTCGAGCAGGGCCGGCGTGGCGTAGCCGTCGGCCGGCAATCCGGCGCTGATCTGGTAGCGCCGCACCGCCTCGCGCAGCTTCGGGCCGGCCCTTCCATCCGTCGGCCCGTCGTAGAAGCCGGCCGCCGCGAGGCCGGTTTGCAGGGCGCGGAGGCCCGGCCCGTCGAGGCGGGCGCCGGCGGCTGGCCAAGGCGCGGCCAGCGGCGGACCGCCGGCGAGTCGGTCTGCGAGGTGTCCCACCGCCAGCGCGTAGGAATCCGAGGTGTTGTAGCCTCGGATCACCTCGAAATTGTCGGTGATCAGGAAGACCGGCGCCCCCAGGCCACCGGGCAGGAACAGGCTGGCACGTCCGGTCCCCGGCAGCGGCTTCCCGTCGGTGCGGCGAACGCCTCGCTCGGCGAAGCTGCCGAGATCGCCCGCGTAGCGGCTCAGGTCGAAGTCCTTCGGCAGGAGCACCTCGTAGCCCCAAGAGAGCGCCGGATTCCAGCCGAGATCCTTGAGGTAGGCCGCGATCGATGCCAGCGAGTCCGGCTCGCTGGTCCAGATGTCGCGGCGGCCGTCGCCGTCGAAGTCGACCGCGTGGGCCAGGTAGGTGGAGGGCAGGAACTGCACCTGACCCATCGCGCCGGCCCAGCTGCCGCTCATCCGGTCCGGCGCGATGTCGCCGCGCTGCAGGATCGTGAGCGCGGCCAGGAGCTCGTCGCGGAACAGGCCGCCGCGGTGCCGCGCCTCGGCGAGCGTCGCCAGCGCCCGGACCGTCGGAACGCTGCCCGCGCTCGCTCCGAAGTCCGATTCGACGCCCCAGAACGCCATCGCCATCCGCCCCGGAACGCCGTAGCGGCCCTCGATTGCCGTCAGGGTCGACGCGAGGGCCGCCGCACGGGCGCGTCCGCGCGCGATGCGGCCGGCCGAGACCGCGCCGACGAGGTACTCCCAGACCGGCCGGACGAACTCGCTCTGGCGGCGGGTGCGCGCCAGAATGCCGGCATCGGGTCCCGTGATCCCGCGAAACGCCGCGTCGAAAGTCGCCGCGGTGACACCCCGCGCCGCCGCGTCCGGACGCAGGGCCTCGATGAACGCCCGGAAGGCGTCCTCGGCGCGGGCCTCCCCGGTGGCGAGGGACGCCGCCGCGGCCAGAAACCATCGGCGGGAGAGCATCCGGTCAGATCCGATTGCGCTTCTCCAGGCGCTGTTCCCAGGCGAGCGCCTGGTCGACGATGGCGTCGAGGTCGTCGTGCCGGGGCTGCCACCCCAGGCGCTCGCGGATGCGCGCCGCCTCGGCGACGATCTGGGCCGGATCGCCGGCTCGGCGCGGGCACAGGCGCACCTCGAAATCGCGGCCGGAGATCCGCTTCACGACTTCGACCACCTCGAGCACCGAGTAGCCGCGCCCGTAGCCGCAGTTCAGCGTCAGGCTCTCGCCGCCGGAGCGCAGGTGGTCGAGGGCGAGGCGATGCGCCTCGGCGAGGTCCGACACCTGGATGTAGTCGCGCAGGCACGACCCGTCCGGGGTCGGGTAGTCGGTCCCGAAGACGTCGAGCCGGGCGCGCTGTCCGAGCGCCGCCTGGGTGGCCACCTTGATGAGGTGTGTGGCATTCGGCGTCGACTGGCCGGACCGCCCCTCCGGATCTGCGCCGGCGACGTTGAAGTAGCGCAGGACCACGTAGGAGAAGCCGTGCGCCGCGGCGGCGTCGGCGATCATCCACTCGCTCATCAGCTTCGAGCGGCCGTAGGGGTTGATCGGGTTGAGCGGCAGATCCTCGGGAACCGGCGTGACGTCGGGCTCGCCGTAGACGGCGGCGGTCGAGGAGAAGATCACGTGCTTGACGCCGGCGCGTACCGCGGCCTCGATCAGCGAGCGGGTTTTCACCGTGTTGGCTTGGTAGTAGCCCAGGGGATCGGCTACGGAATCGGGCACGACGATCTTGGCGGCGAAATGGGCCAGGGCGTCGATGCGGTGCTGGAGGATCGTCTGCGTCACGAGGGCTTGGTCGGCCACGTCGCCGACGACGAGCTTCACGCCCTCCGGGACCGCCCAGTCGAAACCGGTGGACAGATCGTCCAGGACGACGACCTCCTCATGGCCGGCGTCGAGGAGCGCCAGCACCATGTGGCTGCCGATGTAGCCGGCACCACCCGTCACCAGAACCGCCATCTCACCCCCTCTGCCCCCACCCCGGCACCGGCATACGCTTTTGCAGACGGGAAATTTACGCCCCGCCACCTCATACTATCGACGTACATGCTTGCGACGGCTCGCGTTAAGCTATCTCACTGACCGCACAGCTGACCACGTCGTTCCATCCAGTTCCGGGGTTACCGCTCGATGAAACCGATCCGCAAGGCCGTCCTTCCCGTCGCGGGCCTTGGCACGCGCTTCCTGCCCGCCACCAAGGCGGTCCCGAAGGAGATGCTCACGGTCGTCGACCGGCCGGTGGTGCAGCACGTCGTCGACGAAGCCCGCGCGGCGGGGATCGAGCACTTCATCTTCGTCACTGGCCGCGGCAAGGCGGTCATCGAGGACCACTTCGACATCGCGTTCGAACTGGACCACACCCTGCAGGAGCGGGGGAAGACGGCCGCCTATGAGGAGCTCAAGAAGGACCTGCCGAAGGCCGGCCAGACCAGCTTCACCCGCCAGCAGGCGCCGCTCGGCCTCGGCCACGCGGTGTGGTGTGCCCGCGAGATCGTCGGCGACGAGCCGTTCGCGGTGCTGCTCCCCGACATGCTGAGCCGCGGCTGCATGCAGCAGATGCTGGCCGCCTACGATCGCCACGGCGGCAACATCATCGCGGTCGAGGAGGTGGCTCCCGAGGAGACGCACCAGTACGGCATCGTCAGCGTCGGCGAGACCTACGGCCAGTCGTTCCAGATCACCGGGATGGTCGAGAAGCCCAAGCAGGGCACGGCACCGTCGAACTTCATCATTTCCGGGCGCTACATCCTGCAGCCCGAGATCTTCGGGATCCTGGAGCACGGCAAGAAGGGCGCGGGCGGCGAGATCCAGCTCACCGACGCCATGATCGACCTGATGGCGACGCAGGCGTTCTTCGGCATGCGCTACGAGGGCCGGACCTACGACACCGGCTCGAAGCTCGGCTTCCTCACGGCGAACCTCGCCTACGCCCTGGAGCGGAACGATCTCGCGGGTCCCCTGCGGGCCGAGATCGAGAAGCTGCTGAAGCATCACGGCTGATCGGCACGCCGGGCGCAGGTCCGACGATTGCGGGCCTGCCGCCGGCACGTTCCGGCGACAGCTCCGACGGTTCGGAACCCCGGTCGCCGGCCGCGGCGGTCAGGGTTCTTCACTATCGATCGAAAGATCAGCCCGCTCTTCGCGGCGTCGGGGGCGACGCTCACGGCGAACGCGGTTCAGGTATGCGCGCAGTGCGGCCGGTCCGGACGTTTTGCGCTTGCTTCTTGTGCGGCGCACTTTAATTTGTGCGTTGCGAGATCGCGATGGCGTCGCGGTCTCGTTGCCCTTCTTGGGCGTTTCCTCCCTAGACTTCGGGCCGCTCCTTCGGGAGTGGCCTTTTTTCTGTCCGGTACAGCGTCACTCTTCTCTAGGAGCGGGTGGGCCGGGACCGCTATTCCGCGGCCATTTGGCGAGGGACCAGCTCGTCGAGCTCCCTGGCGACGTCGGTGATGACAGCGCGCAGGGCTTCGACCAGGCCCGGGAATCCGGCCGTCGTCGCGAGGCTGGCCTCGTTCATGTAGAGGCCCCGGTTCACCTCGATCTGGAGCGCGTGGCGGTCGAGGTTCGGCTCGCCGTAATGCTCCGTGATGAAGCCGCCGGCGTAGGGCTTGTTGCGCACCACGCGGAAACCCCGCGCCCGGAACGCAGCCTCGAACCCGTCGATCAGGACGGGGGCGCACGCCGTTCCGTAGCGGTCGCCCAGGACCACGTCCGCCTTCATGTCCGGATCGCGGCCCAGGCTCGAGGACGGCATCGAGTGGCAGTCGACGAGCATGCAGTGGCCGTGGGTGCGCGCCGTGCGCTGGACCAGTCCGCGCAGCGCGCGGTGATACGGCTTGTACAGATTCTCAATCCGGGCGGTCGCCTCGGCGACCGGCAGGCGGCGGGCGTAGATCTCCTGGCCGTCGGCGACGACTCGCGGCACCGTCCCGAGGCCACCGGCGACGCGCATCGACCGGGTATTGGCGAAGGGTGGAAGACGCCCCTCGAACATGCGCGGGTCCAGCTCGTAGGGCTCGCGGTTCACGTCGAGGAAGGCGCGGGGGAAGTTGGCACGCAGGAGCGGCGCCCCCAACTCGACGACCGACGCGAACAGGCGCTCGACGTGGGCGTCCTCGGAGCGGCGCAGGGTCAGCGCGTCGAGCCGCGAGGCCGCGATGAAGTCGGGGGGGTAGACGGCCCCGGAATGACCGGTATTGAAGACGAAAGGCAGGGTGTGCGCCGCGGGCTCGTCGACCGCGAAGGCCGGGGCAAATCCGAAGGCGTCTGGCTGTACCGGTTCGGTTGCAGTCATCGGCTGTTGGGCACCCCAGCGGTTGAACGAGGACGGCAGGCGCTCACTGTGGTGCGCGAACGATCGCCTGTCCACTCCGCACCGGCGGCTGACGCAGTCGCCCGGGAGACACGCGGCGCCGGCTGCGCGCTCCATCCTAACACCTTGTTTACCATCGCCTCCCTTTATGGGATCAACTTCTCGACTCGAAGGCTCGGATCCGGCCGATGAAAATCCTGCTGGCGGAAGACGACAACGATATGCGCCGGTTTCTGGCCAAGGCGCTGCAGAACGCGGGCTATGATGTCCTGTCCTTCGACAATGGCCTCTCCGCCTACAACCGGCTGCGCGAGGAGCCGTTCGAGCTGCTGCTGACCGATATCGTGATGCCCGAGATGGACGGCATCGAGCTGGCCCGCCGCGCCACCGAACTCGATCCCGACATCAAGGTGATGTTCATAACCGGCTTCGCGGCCGTCGCCCTCAACCCGGATTCGAAGGCCCCGAAGGACGCCAAGGTCCTGTCGAAGCCCTTCCACCTCCGCGACCTCGTGAACGAGGTCGAGAAGCTCCTGGCCGCCTGATCCTGCCCGCGCGTCGCCGACGGCGCGCGCGTTGCCCTGTGACCACAGGGGCATAGGCAAGCCGCGCCCCGCGCTCCTATATGTCGGGCGTTCACGGGCGGGGCGACGATCGCGATGCAGCCGGTCACAATCTACACCACGGCTTGGTGTCCCTACTGCTCGGCGGCCAAGAGCCTGCTGAAGGAGAAGGGCGCCGCCTTCCAGGAGATCGACGTCGAGCGCGTTCAGGGCGCCCGGACCGCGATGGTCGAGCGCGCCGGCGGCCGCACCAGCGTTCCCCAGATCTTCATCGGCGCCACGCATGTCGGCGGCTGCGACGACCTCTACGCCCTGGACCGGGCCGGCAAGCTCGACCCGCTGCTCAAGGACACGGCCGATGCCTGAGTCTCGCTTCACGGCGGCCTGCGTGCAGATGCGGTCGGGGCGGGACCCGGTCGCCAACCGCGACGCGGCCGTGGCGGGCGTGCGCGAGGCGGCGGCCCGGGGCGCCGCCTACGTGCAGACCCCCGAGATGACCTCCCTGGTCGAGCGGAGCCGCGAGCGCCTGTTCGCGCACGTCACCACCGAGGAGGAGGACCAGACCCTGGCGGCGCTCCGCGAGGCCGCGCGTCAGACCGGGACACTCGTCCAGATCGGCTCGATCGCGGTCAAGTCCGGCGACAAGATCGCCAACCGCGCCTACCTGATCGGCGCCGACGGCGAGATCCTGGCGTCGTACGACAAGCTGCATCTCTTCGACGTCGACCTGCCGAGCGGCGAGCGCTGGCGGGAATCGGCGACCTATTCCGGGGGCGCCTGCGCGGTGCTCGCCGAGACGCCTTGGGCCACGCTCGGCCTGACGATCTGCTACGACATCCGTTTCCCGGCCCTGTACCGTGCCCTCGCCGAGGCGGGCGCCGACGTTCTGACGGCCCCCGCCTGCTTCACCCGGCAGACCGGCGAGGCTCACTGGCACGTGCTCCAGCGGGCCCGGGCCATCGAGACCGGCGCCTTCGTGATCTCTGCGGCGCAGGGCGGACAGCATGAGGACGGGCGCGAGACCTACGGGCACTCGCTGATCGTCGATCCCTGGGGCCGCGTCCTCGCCGATGCCGGCGGGGCGGAGCCCGGGATCATCCTGGCGGAAATCGACCTCGCGCAGGTCGCCGAGGCCCGCGCCCGCATCCCCGCGCTGCAGCACGCCCGGCCGTTCACCGTCGACCGCGTGGGTCCGCGCGTTCAGGCCGCGCAATAGGCACCCCAGCAAGCAACAGAATGATCCAGTACAGTCTCGTCTGCGACACCGGGCACGGCTTCGAGAGCTGGTTCCCGTCCTCCGATTCCTACGACACCCAGGTCGCACGCGGCCTCGTGACGTGTCCGGTCTGCGACAGCGCCAAGGTCAGCAAGGCCCTGATGGTGCCGAGCGTCGCCCGCACGGATCGGGACCGCGCGCCCGCGCCGGTTCCCAGGGCGGACGCACCCGTGACCATGGTCGCCGAGCCGGAGCGTCAGATGCGGGCGATGCTGCGCGCGTTCCGGGAGCACGTCGTGGCGAATTCCGAGCATGTCGGGGCGCGCTTTCCCGAGGAAGCGCGCAAGATCCACTACGGCGAGGCGGAGGGGCGTTCGATCTACGGCGAGGCGAGCCCCGCGGAGGCGCGCGCCCTGATCGACGAGGGCATCGAGGTGGCGGCGATCCCGATCCTGCCCGACGACCGGAACTGAGCGGTTCCGCCGGCCGGGACGCGTCAGGGACGCAGGGCGGCGGTCCCCGCGAACGAGGCCAGCACGGCCGAGATCACGGCGCTCCAGCCGGCGAGCGACACGCCCAGCACCCGGAGCGCGGCCACCGAGCAGTCGACGACCTTCGTGGTCTGCAGGCTGTTGAGGAAGTCGCCGATCTGACCCGGATTGGCGCCGGTGCCGCCGCCGCAATCGGCGGGTCCGGGCCAGAAGCCCCATTCCGCGCCGGCGTGGTAGACCCCGATCCCGGCCCCGTAGAGGAGGCCGAGAGCGGCGAGCCCGAGGGCGATCCGCGCCAGACGCTCCGGCAGGAACAGGGCCAGCAGGCCCAGCGGTACGGCGGCGTAGTAGGGCAGACGCTCGGTCAGGCAGAGCTTGCACGGCGCGTAGCCGTATCCGTACTGGAGCACGAGCGCGGCCCCGACCGTGAGGGCGGAGGCGATCGCGAGCCAGAGGCCAGCGGTCTTGAGGCGCAGGGCAGCCGCCGTGTTCATCGCTACAGGATTACCTTAAAGAGCAGGAAGCCGAGGACGATGACGGCGACGGAGATCGCCGCGACCGCGTTCAGGTGTCGGTCGAGCACGCCGCGGATCTGCACACCGTAGCGCCCGAGCAATCCGGCGAGAATGAAGAAGCGGGCGCCGCGGGTCACGATCGACAGGATCGTGAACCAGAACAGGCTGTAGTGCGCGAAGCCCGACGTGATCGTGACGAGCTTGTAGGGGATCGGCGTGAGTCCCTTCAGCAGGATCACCCAGTGGCCGTAGCGCGCGTAGGAATCCTGGAACGTCGCGGCCGAGTTCTGCAGGCCGTAGAGGCGGATGAGCCACTCGCCGACGGAGTCGAACAGCAGGGCCCCGATGGCGTAGCCGACGAGGCCGCCGAGGACCGAGGCGACCGTCGTGATCGTGGCGTAGAGCCAGACCCGGTCCGGCCGGGCAACCGCCATCGGCACCAGCATCACGTCCGGCGGCACCGGGAAGAAGGAGCTTTCTGCGAAGGCCACGGCGCCGAGCGCGTAGGGCGCGGACGGCCGGTCACTGAGGGCCAGGATCCACGCGTAGAGCCGGCGGAGCATTCAAGGTCCCGATTTGAGCGATCGGCCGCCCTTTGAGCATAGGTGCGAGACCTTGGCCAGATCGACGACCCGCGCAAAAACAACACTTGGCCGGAGCTGCCGACCTATGCGAAGAGCCCCTGGCACGCGGGTATGGCGGAATTGGTAGACGCGGGCGACTCAAAATCGCCAGCCGCAAGGCGTGGGGGTTCGATTCCCTCTACCCGCACCAGAGCGCCACCGATCGACGCGGGACGCTGTCGGACTTCTCGACCGGATCCGCGTCGCGACGCATCGATCCGTCGTGCAGCGCGATTCCGTCGCTCTGACGTCGCGCATCGCGTCCTCTATCTTCGCCGCCGCGCGGTCGTCAGGGCCGTTCGGCGAGGCGGGGCAGGGCGTGAACCAGCACGGAATTGTCGCGGTCCTCGGCGCCGGCATGGCCGGCGCGGCCGCAGCGCGCCGGCTCTCTCAGGCAGGGCTCCGCGTCCAGGTCCTCGATAAAGGGCGCGGGGTCGGGGGGCGCATGGCGACCCGGCGGGCCGGTGACATGCAGTTCGATCATGGCGCGCAGTTCATGCGGGCGCGCGGTCCCGCCTTCGCGGCTCAGCTCGAATGCTGGGCGCAGCGGGGCATCGTCAAGCCCTGGGCCGGCGCCGACCGGTATGTGGGTGTGCCCGGTATGACCGAGCCCGTCCGCGCCCTGCTCAGGGGGCTTCCGGTCTCGAGCGCCACGACCGTCGTGCGGCTTCGACGCGCGGGCCCGCGCTGGCACGTCGAGGACGCGTCCGGCACCGTCCACGGCCCGTTCGACGGCATCGCGATCACCTTCCCGGCCCCTCAGGTCGCGACGCTGCTCGACGCGTCGGGTGTCGCCTTGCCCGGCATCGGCCGCGCCTCCTACGCGCCTTGCTGGTCCCTCATGGTGGCAACGGACGCGTCGCCGCCGGATGTCCTGATCGAGCCCCGGACAGATCCGATCGGCCTGATCGCGCACGATGCCTCGAAGCCCGGGCGACCTGCCGGTTGCCGGCTGACGGTGCACGCGACGCCGGAATGGTCCCGCCGACACCTCGAGGCCGCGCGCGAGGCGGTCGTCGCCGAACTTCTCGAGGCGGCCGAGGACGTTCTCGGTACCGGGCTCCGGCCGTCGCACGCGGAGGCGCATCGCTGGCGCTACGCCCAGGTCGAGACGGCGCTCCAGAAGCCCTGCCTGTACGATCCGGACCTGCGCGTCGGCGCGGCCGGGGATTGGTGCCTCGGAGCCCGGATCGAGGCGGCCTACGACAGCGGCGAGGCGCTGGCCCGGGGCCTCATGGCCGATCTGGGCTGCCCCGCGTGATTCCGCCGATCACCTTTCACCCGGCCTACGAGGCGCCGCTCCCGTCCGGCCACCGCTTCCCGATGCGCAAGTACGGTCTGCTCGCCGAGACGCTGGTCGCCAAGGGCCTGGCACCCCTGGGCTTCGTCACGCCGGAGCCGGCCAGCGCGGACATCCTGCTGCGCGCGCACGATCCCGCCTACGTGGACGCGGTGCTCGCCTGCGATGTCGGCCGCGAGATCGAACGGGCCATCGGCCTGCCGGTCGACGCCGCCCTGGTCCGTCGCTCGCGCGCGTCGGTGGGCGGCACACTCCTGGCCGGGCGCCTCGCCCTCGCGGAAGGGCTGGCGGGCAGCGCCGCCGGCGGCAGCCACCACGCGCGGCGCCAGCAGGGCGCCGGCTTCTGCGTGCTGAACGATGTCGCGGTGGCGGCCCGCACCCTCCAGGCCGAAGGTCTGGTCCGGCGCGTCCTCGTGGTGGATCTGGACGTGCATCAGGGCGATGGGACCGCGGATTGCCTCGCGCTCAGTCCCGACCTGTTCACGCTCTCGATCCATTGCGAGAACAATTATCCCGCCCAGAAGATCGCCGGCGACCTCGACATCGGTCTGCCCGACCGGCTCGACGATGCCGGCTACCTCGATGTCCTGCGCGCCCGACTGCCGCCGCTCCTCGACGCGTTCGCGCCGGATCTCGTCTTCTACAATGCGGGCGTCGATCCCCATCGCGACGACCGCCTCGGCCGTCTCTGCCTCACCGATGACGGCCTGCTCGCCCGCGATCGGTTCGTCGTGGCCCAGGCTCGTGCCCGCGGGATCGCCCTCGCCGCGGTGATCGGCGGCGGTTACACGCACGATGTCGATGCCCTGGCGCGACGCCACGCCCTGGTCTTCGAGGCTCTGGCCGCCGAGGCGGCCGCGGAGTCGACGGTCGGGTGAGACCCCGCGCCTGGCGCCTGCGTGAGATGTGGAGTGAGACCTGATTGCATCACGCGATGGTCGATATGCAGTCTCCGGCTCCGCGAGAAAGGTTTTGGGAAGGGCTGCGTTCGAGGATGCAGGTCGGGCGGATAGATGAGGCGGATCCGCCGCTCGCATTCGATGACGCCGTTGAGGTTCGACCATGCTGGCGCGGGTCTGGGATGTGGTGAAGGCGACGCTGGCAGTGTCGGCCCTGATCGCTGCCGCGCTCGTCTCGGCGGACAAGCTCGATCGTCAGAAAACACAGGCGGTTGTCGGCGCAGCTTTGGTCGAGCCCGCGACGACCGGAGCGATCCTACCGGCCGGACGGCCTTGAGGGTGCCGGTCCCGGGCCGCTGGCGACGCCCTGCGTCAGATTGAAACAAGCGCGACGGGATATCTTCTCCGGCCTCGGCGTTCTCGCCGGACGCCGAGGCTTGGCCGCTCGCTGCACCCGATCCGCTCAGGAGACCTACCGCGATGAAATCTGCCCCCTTCGCTCTGGTCGCCGTCCTCGTCGGCGCGTCACCGACGCTGGCGGAGACGAGCGCCGACCGGGCTGCCTGCACGCCGGACGTGATGCGCCTGTGCGCGGCACAGATCCCGAACGCGGGAGCGATCACCCTCTGCCTGCGCGAGAAGCGGGGGGCGCTGAGCGGTGCCTGCCGGACGGTCGTCGACCGGTCCGAGCGGCCGGCACGCGAGATCGCGAATCGCCGATAGCGCGGCGCCTCTCCTGCCGGCGACGTGGCCGACCGCGACCGGTTATCACTGATCCTTCGATAGACCCGTCGCGCAGGCGTGTTCGGGCGGCTGCGACCGTACGAGCCGACCTTCGGGCGGACAGCCGACCGTGTTCTCAGATCGAGCGCTCGAACGCCGCCACGTAGGTCGCGGCGTCGCGGGCGACGTCGGCCGCCGCTTTGCCGGGCCGGTACAGATTGGACCCGAGCCCGAATCCGTCGGCACCCGCCTGCCGCCAGCCCGCGATGCTCTCGGGCATCACCCCGCCGACGGCCAGGACCCGCGTGTCCGGCGGCAGGACCGCGCGATGCGCCTTGAGCGCCAGCGGCGTCGCGACGTCCGCCGGAAACAGTTTCAGCGCGGTGGCGCCGGCCGCTAGGGCCGCGAAGGCCTCGGTGGGGGTCTGATAGCCCGGTAGCGAGACGAGTCCCGCCGCGACCGTCGCGCCGATGACGGCCGGATCGACGTTCGGCGACACCACGAGGGTCCCGCCGGCGGCGGCGACCTCGCCGATCTGCGACGGGGTCAGGACCGTGCCGGCCCCGACCAGCGCCCGCCCGTGCAGGCGCTCGGCGAGCACGGCGATGCTCCGCAGCGGGTCGGGCGAGTTGAGGGGCACCTCGACGAGGGTGAACCCGGCTCCGACCAGGGCCTCGCCGACATCCGGTGCCTCGTCCGGCGTGAGGCCTCGCAGGATCGCGACGAGCGGGCAGGCCACGAAGGCCGCCTCGAACCGCTCGAGGATCGTCATGCCCGCAGACTCCAGATGGCGTGGATACCGGCCGTGGTTGAACCGTCGGGGACGATCACCGGATCCCCATTCGCTTCGGTGATGGCGGCCGCGTAGAGCGCCGCGAGGTGGCCGCCGCCCAGCAGGTGGACCGGGCGCCGCTGCAGGTCGTCCCGGGTGCCGAGATCGGCGCCGATCAGGATGCCGCTGGCATGGGCGGCGGCATCGCCGGGCCCGAGCCGTTCGAGCAGCAGGCCCGAGCGGACCTCGAACAGGGTAGCGGCGAGGTTCCGGGACGCGAGACCGCGGCGGACGCCCGCGCGGAAGCTCGTCCCGTCCTCGACGGCGCCGTCGAGGGTTCCCGCCAGGATGCCGTGTGTCCGGAGGAGGGCGAAGAATTCCCCGGTCATCACGGTGGTGAAATCGGTGATGGCCCCGTCGACCGTCTCGATCCACTTGTTGTGCGTGCCGGGCTGGCAGAACAGGGCCGTCGCGGGCGCCGCCCCCGCTCCGATCGCTCCGAAGACCTGGATCTCCTCGCCCCGCATGACGTCGGGACGCGCACCGTCCCGCAGGGCCACCCCCGGAACGATCCGGACGTCGGGGGCGGGCTCCAGGCAGGCATCGACCAGGGCGGCCAGGGTCGCCGGCGCGGCCACGTAGGGCGCCGCCTGCCAGCCGCGGTTGGAGCCGACCATGCCGACGGCGATGATGGGAAGCGCCCCGAACCGCGCGCGCAGGGCCGCGATCTCCCCCGGATACGCGTCGGGCGTCAGGGCAAGGATGCCGCGGTCGTCGCCCAAACTGTCGAGGACGGTTCCCGCTTCCGACATGGCGAAGGCCCGCCGGTTCGTCGTGCCCCAGTCGACGGCGATGTAGGCCGCGCGACCGACCATGCTGAAATCCCTCTAACGACCGTGGTCTCGAATTGTCTGAGTTAAGTGGGGGCCGCGGCGCGGTCAAGCACGGTCCCGCCGCCCGCATGACACGGGCCGCGACTGATATCACTCCCGGGGGATTGTCGCGCCGCCACGAGCGTTTGCGATGGACTGTGCCGTCGCGGATCGGCGATATGGCGGCAAGAAATCAAACCCGGGAGGGACACGCTTGGCACGGGATGTAATCCTGGCGACCGATGGCCTGACGATGGAATTCCGCGGATTCCGGGCCGTCAACGGCGTGGCGTTGCAAGTGGAACGCGGCACCATCCACGCCCTCATCGGGCCGAACGGCGCCGGCAAGACCACCTGCTTCAACCTGCTGACCAAGTTCCTGATCCCCACCGCGGGCACGATCCGCTACAAGGATCGCGACATCACCGGTCTGAAGGCGGCCGACGTCGCCCGTCTCGGTCTCGTGCGTTCCTTCCAGATCTCGGCGGTGTTCCCGCACCTGACGGTGATGGAGAATGTCCGCATCGCCCTGCAGCGGCGGCGGCGCGGCGATTCCTTCGACTTCTGGCGGGCCGAGCGGGTTCTGCGCGCGCTGAACGGCGAGGCGCTCGCCCTCGTCGAGGCGGTGGGCCTCTCGGACTTCGCCGACGTGCTGGCGGTCGAACTCTCCTACGGGCGCAAGCGCGCGCTGGAGATCGCCACGACGCTCGCCCTCGATCCCGAGATGCTGCTGCTCGACGAGCCGATGGCCGGCATGGGCCACGAGGACGTTGACCGGACCGCGGCCCTCATCCGCAGGGTCTCGAAGGATCGGACGATCCTGATGGTGGAGCACAACCTCTCCGTGGTCGCCTCCCTGTCGGATCGGATCACCGTGCTGGCCCGCGGCCAGGTGCTGGCCGAGGGCGACTACGCCACGGTCTCGAAGGACCCGCGCGTGGTCGAAGCGTATATCGGGGCGGGACATGCCTGAGGCGGCTCTCAAGGTACCTCCGGCGGCCGCGACCGGCGCGCTGCTGACCGTCCGCGGCCTCGAAGGCTGGTACGGCGAGAGCCACGTCCTCCACGGCATCGACATCGACGTGCGCGCGGGCGAGGTGATCACGCTGCTCGGCCGCAACGGCGCCGGCAAGACCACGACCCTGCGGGCGATCATCGGCATCCTCGGCAAGCGTTCGGGCTCGATCGTCTACGACGGCGTCGAGACGGTCCGAATGGCCTCGCGCAACATCGCGCGGCTCGGAATCGGTTACGTGCCGGAGGAGCGCGGCATCTTCGCGAGCCTGACGGTCCACGAGAACCTGATGCTGCCGCCGCGGGTGAAGCCCGGCGGCATGTCGGTGGCGGAGATCCACACTCTGTTCCCGAATCTCAAGGAGCGCGCCGGCAGCCAGGGCACCAAGCTCTCGGGCGGCGAGCAGCAGATGCTGGCGATCGGACGCATCCTGCGCACCGGCGCCAAGCTGATCCTGCTCGACGAGCCGACGGAAGGTCTGGCGCCGGTCATCGTCCAGCAGATCGGCCGGACCATCCAGCAATTGAAGGCCCAGGGCTACACCATCGTTCTGGTGGAGCAGAATTTCCGCTTCGCCCAGACTTTGGCGGACCGGCATTTCGTGATCGAGCAGGGACGGGTGGTCGACATGATCCCCAATGCCGAGCTTGACGCCAATATCGACAAGCTGCACGCCTATCTCGGCGTCTGAATCCCGTACGCGAAAACCGTAGAAGCGCCAGCAAACGGCGACCCGATACTCGGCCGGCGGAGATCCGCCGCGCCGCTGGAGGATGGAAACGAAATGTTCGGACGCATCGCCCGGCCCGTGACCCTCGCTGCCCTCGCAGGTGCCCTGATGATGGGTACTGCGGCCGCGCAGACGAACGTGAAGATCGGCATCCTGGGCGACCGCTCGGGCGCCTATTCGGACATCAGCGGCGAGGGCTCGGTGGTCGCCGCGAAGCTGGCCGTCGAGGATTTCAAGCCGGAGCAGCATGGCCTGAAGGTCGAGATCGTCTCCGCCGACCACCAGAACAAGCCGGATGTCGGCGCGGCGATCGCCCGCCAATGGTACGACCGCGACGCCGTCGACATGATCACCGACGGGGTGACCTCCTCGGTGGCGCTGGCGATCAGCCAGGTCACCAAGGAGAAGAACAAGGTCTTCATCGACACCGGCGCCGGCACGGCGGATCTCACCGGGCCGCAATGCACGCCGAACACGATCCACTGGGTCTACGACACCGTGGCGCTCGCCAACGGCACCGGCGGCGCGATGGTGAAGCGCGGCGGCAACACGTGGTTCTTCCTCACCGCCGACTACGTCTTCGGCCAGACCCTTCAGCGCGACACCAGCGCGGTGATCACCAAGAACGGCGGCAAGGTCGTCGGCTCGGTGAAGACGCCCTTCCCGACCTCCGACTTCTCGTCCTTCCTGCTGCAGGCGCAGGGGTCGGGCGCCAAGGTGATCGGGCTGGCGAATGCCGGTACCGACACGATCAACGCGATCAAGCAGGCGGGTGAGTTCGGCATCACCGAGGGCGGGCAGGCGCTCGCCGGCCTCCTGGTCTTCTCGTCGGACGTGCACTCGCTGGGTACCAAGGTCGCCCAGGGGTTGGTCCTGACGGAGCCGTTCTACTGGGACCTGAACGATCAGACCCGCGCCTTCTCGGACCGGTTCGCCAAGCAGATGAAGAACGCCTCGAAGCCGACCGCGAACCACGCGGGCGTTTACTCGGACGTGCTCCATTACCTGAAAGCGGTGGCCGAGCTGAAGTCGACCGCCGACGGGGCCGCCACGGTCGCCAAGATGAAGGCGATGCCGACCGACGACCCGCTCTTCGGCAAGGGCGTGATCCGCGCGGACGGCCGCAAGATCCACGACATGTACCTGTTCGAGGTCAAGAAGCCCGCCGAGTCGAAGGGCGAATGGGACCTCTACAAGAAGCTCGAGACTATCCCGGGCGACCAGGTCTTCCGGCCGCTCAACGAGGGCAACTGCCCGCTGGTGAAGGGCTGACGGTGGGATCGGGGCGCGGAGAACGGCCATGACCACGATCTTCGGTGTGCCGACGCAGGCCCTGTTCGGGCAATTGCTGCTCGGCCTGATCAACGGCTCGTTCTACGCGATCCTGTCGCTGGGGCTCGCGATCATCTTCGGGCTCCTCAACATCATCAACTTCGCCCACGGCGCGCTCTACATGATGGGCGCGTTCGTGGCCTGGATGCTGCTCACCTACGTCGGACTCGGCTACTGGTGGGCGCTGGGGCTCGCCCCGATCGTGGTGGGCGCGTTCGGCATCGTGCTGGAGCGGGTGCTCATCGCCCGGCTCTACAAGCTCGATCACCTCTACGGCCTGCTGCTCACCTTCGGTCTCGCGCTGATCATCCAGGGCCTCTTCCGCAACCAGTACGGCGTCTCGGGTCTGCCCTACGCGATCCCGGCCGAGCTGTCCGGCGGTCAGCGCCTGCCCTTCATGTTCCTGCCGAACTACCGGGCCTGGGTGGTGGTGGCGTCGCTCACCGTCTGCATCGCCACCTGGCTCGTCATCGAGAAGACCAAGCTGGGCGCCTACCTCCGGGCCGCCACCGAGAACCCGACCCTGGTCCAGGCCTTCGGGGTGAACGTGCCGCTGTTCCTGACGCTGACCTACGGGTTCGGCGTCGCGCTCGCGGGCTTCGCCGGGGTGCTGGCGGCGCCGATCTACTCGGTCAATCCCAACATGGGCGCCGACATCATCATCGTGGTCTTCGCCGTGGTGGTGATCGGCGGCATGGGCTCGATCATCGGCTCGGTGATCACGGGCTTTACCCTAGGCCTCGTCGAGGGGCTCACCAAGGTGTTCTATCCGGAGGCGTCGGCCACCGTGATCTTCGTGATCATGGTGCTGGTGCTGCTCGTCAAACCCGCCGGCCTGTTCGGGCGCACGGCCTGATCGCGATCTGAGGCACCCCCATGGCCGACACCGCCGCCCTCGACGCCGCCCCGATCGCCGCCGCCTTGCCGACGAGCCGGGACGACAAGGCGCTCCACCGCCTCATCTTCGTCGGTATCGCCGTGCTGCTCGTCGTAGCACCGCTGGTCCTCTACCCCGTCTACCTGATGAAGGTGCTGTGCTTCGCGCTGTTCGCGCTCGCCTTCAACCTGCTGCTCGGCTACGGCGGCCTGCTCTCCTTCGGCCACGCCGCCTATTTCGGCATGGCGAGCTACCTCTGCGCCTACACGGCTAAGAGCCTGGGCTTCACGCCCGAGCTGGCGATCCTCGCCGGCACGGTCACGGCCGCGCTGCTGGGGCTGGTCTTCGGCGCCCTGGCGATCCGCCGGCAGGGCATCTACTTCTCGATGATCACCCTGGCGCTCGCCCAGATGGTGTTCTTCTTCTCCCTGCAGGCGAAGTTCACCGGCGGCGAGGACGGCATCCAGGCGGTGCCGCGCGGCAACCTGTTCGGCGCGATCAGCCTCGCGGACGACCGGGTGATGTACGCGGTCGTGGCCGTGGTGTTCATGGCCGGGATGCTGCTGATCTACCGGATCATCCACTCGCCCTTCGGGCAGGTGCTGAAGGCGATCCGCGACAACGAGCCGAGGGCGATCTCGCTGGGCTACCGCGCCAGCCAGTACAAGCTCGCCGTGTTCGTCCTCTCGGCGACGCTCGCCGGGCTCGCGGGCTCCACCAAGGCGATCGTCTTCCAGCTCGCCTCGCTCACCGACGTGCACTGGTCGATGTCGGGCGAGGTGGTGCTCATGACCCTCGTCGGTGGCATGGGGACGGTGTTCGGTCCGATCGTCGGCGCGCTGGTGATCGTCACGATGGAGACGTACCTCGCGCAGTTCGGGGCCTGGGTGACGATCATCCAGGGCTGCGTCTTCGTGCTCTGCGTTCTGCTGTTCCGCGAGGGCATCGTCGGACTGATCGCCCGCATGATCCGCCGGCCGCTCTAGGGTCGGGCTTCCGGGCAGGTGCCGGTTGCACCGCCGCAACGCCGCTGTCGCGACCTGCACCAGGGTATGAAGGCTCACAACCCCTGGTGAGCTTTCGTTAACCAAGACTGCCCACCCTGACGGCTCCGCACTGTCAGGGGCTGCCATGAACCAGGATCGAACGCTCAGCATCGACGATCCCGCCCTCGACTGTCCGGTCGAGCCGGACGTGGTGGGCCGCCTGATCAAGGCCGATCCGGAGGGGGCCGCGTTCCTGCTCGACGGGATCCCGGAGGCGACCCGCGCCCGACTCGCCGTCTGGCTCTACGGCCGGAGCCACACCCACGCGATCGGCGTCCGCGTCGCCGCGACCTGCGAGGGCGCGACCCTGCGGCGGACCGCGGGCCTCGTCGGAAACGTCCTCTACGACCTGTCCCGCCGTCCCGTGGCGGCGGCGAGCCGCGGCGCGCGCGGCGGCACCGGCCGCATCTCCCTGGGCGGGTCGCAGCGCCGCGCCTGAAGAGACGGCGCGGCCGCCGCGATTGGATCGCCGCCGCGCAGGGACTATCCTGCGCGCCGATGACATCCCTGTCCGCGCCGTCCGTCCGCCGCCTCGATCCCGTGCTCGTCGACCGCATCGCCGCGGGCGAAGTGGTCGAGCGCCCGGCCTCGGCCGTGAAGGAGCTGGTCGAGAACGCGATCGATGCCGGGGCCCGGGCGATCGAGGTCACCGTCGAGGCCGGAGGGCGCCGGCTGATCCGGGTCGTCGACGACGGCCGCGGCATGACCCCGGACGATCTCGACCTCGCGGTCGAGCGGCACGCCACCTCCAAGCTCCCGGGCGGCGACCTCACGGCGATCGACACCCTCGGTTTCCGCGGCGAGGCCCTGCCGTCGATCGGCGCGGTGTCGCGGCTCGCCATCGTCACGCGGACGCCGGAGGCCGAGGCGGGGGCGAGCCTGACGGTCGAGGCGGGGCTGAAGGGTCAGGTCCGCCCGGCGCCGGCCCAGCGCGGCACCCGGATCGAGGTGACCGAACTCTTCGCCGCCACCCCGGCGCGGCTCAAGTTCCTCAAGTCGGACCGGGCCGAGAACGCCGCCATCGCCGAGACGCTGCGCCGCCTCGCCGCGACGCAGCCCGGAATCCGCTTCACCCTGAGGGCGGATGCCGGGCAGCCCCTGGTCCTGCCGGCCGAGACCGGGGCCGAAGCGGAGCTGCGCCGGCTCGCCGCGGTGCTGGGACAGGACTTCCTCGCCAACGCCCTGCCGGTTTCCCTGGCCCGGGAGGGCTTCGCGGTGACCGGCCATGTCGGCCTGCCGACCTACCACCGCGGCGCGGCGACCCACATCCACCTCGCGGTGAACGGCCGCCCGGTGCGCGACCGGCTCCTGCTCGGGGCGATCCGCGGCGCCTACGCCGATACCCTGGCGTCCGACCGGCACCCGGTCCTCGGCCTGGCCGTCGCGTGCGACCCGAGCCTCGTCGACGTCAACGTCCACCCGGCCAAGACCGAGGTGCGTTTCCGCGAGCCGGGCCTCGTGCGGGCGCTGATCGTGAGCGCGATCCACGACGCCCTGCGCCGCGGCGGCGCCCGCTCGGCCACCACGGGCGCCGCGCGGACCCTCGACGCCCTGCGGCCGGCCGGCCCACCGCTCGCGACCCACAGCGGCGCCACCGCACCGAGCCTGTTCCGGCCGACCCGTCCCGGCCCGTTCCCCAGCGGCGCGCCCTCGGTCGCGGCGCCGTCCGGTTACCGTCCGTCCACAGCGTGGCGGCCGGCGCCGCAGCCGGCGCGGGTCGAGCCGGCCGGCTTCGGCGAGTCCGCTCAGGCCGTCTGGACCGGGCCTGAGTCCGTCGCCGTGGCGGCCCCGCCCCAGGCCGATACCCGCGTCGCCGACGAGGCCGCGGAGGCGCTCGATCATCCACTGGGCGCCGCCCGCGCACAGATCCACGAGACCTACATCCTCGCCCAGACCCGTGACGGCCTCGTGATCGTCGATCAGCACGCCGCCCACGAACGCCTCGTCTACGAGCGGATGAAGACTGAGCGGGAAGCCGGCGGCATCGCCCGGCAGGGTCTCCTGATCCCGGACGTCGTCGAGATGAGCCCCGAGGAGGCCGACCGGCTCGTCGCGGCCGCCCCGGATCTCGACCGGCTGGGCCTGTCCATCGAGGCGTTCGGGCCGGGGGCGGTGCTCGTGCGCGAGGTGCCGGCCGCGCTGATCGGTGCCTCGACGCGCGATCTCGTCACCGACATCCTCGACGCCCTGCAGGCCAGCGGCGACGAGGAGAGCGGCGTCGCCGCGACGGAGGGCGGCCCGCTCGGGCGGCGTCTCGACGCGATCCTGTCGCGCATGAGCTGCCACGGCTCGATCCGGGCCGGGCGCCGCCTCCGGCCGGAGGAGATGAACGCCCTCCTGCGCGAGATGGAGGCGACGCCCAATTCCGGACAGTGCAATCACGGGCGCCCGACCTCGATCGAGCTGAAGCTCGCTGACATCGAGCGGCTGTTCGGACGTCGTTGAGCGGGCGGGCGCACCGGCCCGGCTGGCGGACCGGACGGCGCCGGTCCACAACAGGTTTCGACGCCGCAGTCCAAGGGCGGCGGCGCGTTCAGGGGAGGCGCAGAGCCATGACCGATCCCGTCATCACCGGCGCGTGCCGGGCCGCCACGCGGCGCGTCGCCTCGGCCCTCGCCGCGGTGCGCTGAGATGGCGGGCCCGTTCGACCTCGCCGGCCGCCACGTCCTCGTCACCGGCGCCTCCAGCGGCCTCGGCCGTCACTTCGCAGGAACCCTGGCACGCGCCGGTGCGCGCCTGTCGCTCGGCGCCCGCCGGGCCGATGCCCTCGCCGAGACCGTCGCCCGCGTCGCGTCGGCGGGCGGTGAAGCCCACGCCGTCGTCATGGACGTCACCGACGCCGCGAGCGTCGAGCGCGCGCTTGACGCCGCCGAGGAACGGTTCGGACCGGTGGCGGTGCTGGTGAACAATGCCGGCGTGACGGCGACGAAGCCGGCCCTCGACCTTGCCGAGTCCGACTGGGACGCGGTGCTCGACACCAACCTCAAGGGCGTGTGGCAGGTCGCCCAGGCCACCGGCCGGCGCATGGTCCGGCACGGCGCGGGCGGCAGCATCGTCAACATCGCGTCGATCCTCGGGCTGCGCGTCACCGGCGGGCTCGCGCCCTACGCCACGTCGAAGGCGGCGGTGGTCCAGCTCACCAAGAGCCTCGCGCTCGAATGGGCCCGCTACGGGATCCGGGTGAACGCCCTCGCGCCGGGCTACATCAAGACCGAGCTGAACGACGCCTTCTTCGAGTCCGATGCCGGCCGGGCGCTGATCAGGCGCATCCCGCAGCGCCGGCTCGGGGAGGCGGCCGAGCTCGACGGACCGCTCCTGCTCCTGGCCTCGGAGGCCGGCGCCTACATGACCGGCAGCGTCCTGGCGGTCGACGGCGGCCACCTCGTCTCCGGCCTGTAGCGATCGCCCCGGACGAGCTCGTCCTCGGGTCCGACGCGGGTCAGAGATCCCGCGCCTGCTCGCGCAGGACGAATTTCTGGATCTTGCCGGTCGAGGTCTTCGGCAAAGGCCCGAACACGACCGTCTTCGGCACCTTGAACCGCGCCATGTGCTCGCGACAGAACGCGATCAACTCCTGCTCGCTCGGCACGCTCGTGCCGGGCTTCACCTCCAGGAACGCGCACGGGCTCTCGCCCCAGGTCGGATCCGGCCGCGCCACGACGGCCGCCAGCATCACTGCGGGGTGGCGCATGAGCACCTCCTCCACCTCCAGGCTGGAGATATTCTCGCCGCCCGAGATGATGATGTCCTTCGCCCGGTCCTTGATCTCCACCGACCCGTCGGGATGCCACACCGCGAGGTCGCCGGTCCGGTACCAGCCGTCGGCGAGGGCCGCCTCGGTCGCCCCCGGGTTGCCGAGGTAGCCCTTCATCACCGTGTTGCCGCGCAGACGGATCTCGCCGACCGTCGTGCCGTCCCGCGGCACCGGCACGTCGGTCGCGGTGTCGGCCACGCTCACCGCCTCGAGGGTCGCCAGGGGCACGCCCTGCCGGGCCATGCGGGCGTAGCGCTCGGTATCGGGGAGGTCGGTCCAGTCCGGCTGCGCCAGGCAGACCGTCGCGGGACCGTAACTCTCGGTGGCGCCGTAGAGATGAGTCACCTGGAAGCCCAGCTCCTCCATGGTGCGGATGATCGTGGAGGACGGCGCCGCGCCGCCGACCGCGCAGCGCACCCGCTGTGGGAACGGCACCCGGTCCTGGGCCGGGGCGTGCGCGATCATCGAGAGGACGATCGGCGCCCCGCACAGATGCGTCACCCCGTGCTCGGCGATCAGCCGGAAGATCGCCGCCGGCTCGACCTTGCGGAGGCAAACCTGCGTGGCGCAGGCCGCGACGCTCGCCCAGGGGTAGGACCAGCCGCTGCAGTGGAACATCGGCAGCGTCCAGAGATACACGCTCTCGCCGGTCAGGCCGAAGGTCACGGCGTTGCCCAGGGCCTGAAGATAGCCGCCGCGATGGCTGTAGACGGCGCCTTTCGGGTCGCCGGTCGTCCCCGACGTGTAGAGCAGGCAGAGCGACTGCCACTCGTCCTCGGGGCCGGCCCAGGCGTAGTCCGGATCGCCCTCCGCCAGCAGATCCCCGTAGGACAGCGCCCCGTCGATCCCGGAATCGCCGATCGCCACGACGAGGATCGGCTCGGCGAGATCCGCCAGGGCGCGCGCGGCCAGACCGGCATACTCGGCCTCGACGAGGAGCGCCCGGGCGCCCCCGTGCCGCAGCGAGAACGCGATCGTCGCTGCGTCGAGGCGGGTGTTGAGCGGGTTCAGCACCGCGCCGAGCATCGGCACGGCGAAATGCGCCTCGATCATCTCCGGGACGTTCGGCGCAAGGATCGCCACGGTGTCGAGCGGCCCGATCCCCCGGGCCGCGAGGCCCGCGGCCAGGCGCCGGCAGCGCGCGTAGAGGTCCGCGTAGGTGAGGCGCCGGTCGCCGTCGATCACGGCGGTCCGCGCGCCCGCCGCGGCGGCGGCCCGCGCCAGCAGGCTCACGGGGGTCAGGGGCACGTAGTTGGCCGCCCGGCGCGCGAGCCCGGCCTCGAACGGGTGGGAGCCGTTCTCACGGAGTTCGGCTCGGGTCGGACGGGTTCCCGTCATCGTGCAGCCTTCTGATCGGGCGGCGGGCGTGGCGTGCGCTCCGCGCGACGATGATTTCGCGGCCGCCCCGCCTGTCAATCGCGGTCGCCGGGACAATGTGGGCCGGGGGCGGATTCTGTTACAGGGCCCGGTTGACGGGGGAACGGCGCTGGCGGATGCCCGTATCCCAGCCATGCGTCGTCGAGGCCGCGTGCGACCGGCCCATCCGGGAGACCATTGTGGGGAACGACAACCTGCCGACGATCTCCGGGGAGACCGGCCGCGCCGTGGCCGAGAGCGGCGTCGCCCGCGCGCGCGAGGCGTACGAGCGCTTCGCCGAGGCGGGCGAGATGGCTCTGAATGCCTTCGAGGCGTCGATGGCGCAGAGCTTCGAGGGCTGGCGCTCGGTGATGGGATCCAGCCGCGAGACCGCGCACCAGCTCACCGACAGCAACGTGGCGGGTGCTCGCCGGATGCGCGAGCAGTGGGATGCCGCCGGCGCCCGGCTATACAACGCCTTCGAGGACAACGCCGTCCATGCCATGGCGGCGATGCGCGAGATCGGTCACCGGATGCTCGTCGCGTCCGACACCAATGTCCGCGCGAGCCTGGACTTCGCGGACCGCGTCGCCAAGGCGGCCGACGCCCGCGAGGTCGCGGCGCTGAACATCGCGTTCCTGCAGGAGCAGGCCCGTCGGCTGACCGACCAGATGGTCGACCTCCACCAGACGACCGGCCGTCTCGCCCGCGAGGCTGCCGCGCGCACGGAGACCCCGTGACCGCCGGCACCGCGGCGCCGGATACCGGACCCGAGACCATGCCGCGGCTCGACGACCTATGCCGCGCCGACGTGCCGTTCCGGACCGGCCATTTCCAGGCCTACGCACCCCACGATTTCCACCGCATCGCCTACGTGGAGTGGGGCGACCCGGACAGCCCGCACGTCGTCGTCTGCGTCCACGGCCTCAGTCGCCAGGGCCGCGATTTCGACGCCCTGGGCTACCGGCTGGCGAAGCTCGGCTACCGGGTGATCTGCCCGGACCTGCCCGGGCGCGGCCTGAGCGGCTGGTTGAAGGATCCGGAACTCTACGGCCTGCCGCAATACGCCGCCGACATGGCCGCGCTCATCGCCCATCTCCGGGTTCCCGGGAAGATCGACTGGGTCGGCACCTCCCTCGGTGGCCTGACCGGCATGGTCCTGGCCGCCGCCGCCCGGTCCCCGATCCGCCGCATGGTGATCAACGATATCGGCCCGTTCCTGCCCTGGGCGCCGATCCGCGAGATCGGATCGCGCCTGCGCGACGCGCCCCGGCTCCACCACAACCTCGCATCGGGCGAGTCGCGCCTGCGCACGGTGCTGGGTGCCTTCGGGCCGCTCACCGACGAGCAGTGGCGACACATCGCCAAGCACAGCTTCTTCCAGGAGCCGAACGGCGGCTGGCGGCCCCACTACGATCCCGGCATCGGCGACGCGTTCCGTCCGGGCCGCGTCTACAGCGTGAGCATGTGGCGCGACTGGGACGCGATCACCTGTCCGGTCCTGCTCCTGCGCGGTGCGCACTCGGAACTGCTCCTCGCCTCGACCGCCGACGAGATGACCCGGCGGGGACCGCCGACGCGGCGTGTCGAGATCCCCGATTGCGGCCACGCGCCGGCGCTGCTCGACGACGAGCAGTTGCGAATCGTCGCCGACTGGCTCGGCCCGGCGGCGTAAGTCCGCCGGCATCGCGCGGCGTCGCGCCGTGAATCGACCGTTTCCCATCACGCAGGCTTCGAAGGGATCGGCGCCATGGGCGAGCGCGGCGTAGGCAACCCGATCGCGCCCTACAGTCTTAGAAAGTGATTTTTTAGCCGATCCAACTCACTTATATTTGACTAGGCACGGTATTTGAGTTGTTCCGCTGGCGGGCATTGGAGGGCCCGGATCGCGGTCTTCCGGACCTAAGATTTCGAAAGCGTAACCATTCGTTGCGCGCGCGGCTGACCTGTGGCACTAACAGATGTCAGGTCTGGATCTTGGCCGCGCAATGTTGCACCTGTCGGTTGTGATTGGCGCCCCGGATCCGGGCGAGCAAGCCTGCCAACAGCAAGAACATCCGGACTACCAACTATGGCGAACCCAACCCCCAAGCCGAAGCAGACCACAGCCATCGATCACGGGGTCGGCAGCCGCATCGCGTTCCTTCGGGCGGCGAACGGGCTGAGCCAGTCCGCGCTGGCCAGCGCGCTGGGCGTCAGCTTCCAGCAGGTCCAGAAATACGAGACCGGTAAGAATCGTGTCGGTGCCGGTCGCCTCCAGGCCATCGCCGAGCGGCTCGGGGTTCCGGTCTCGAGCTTCTTCGAGCCGGAGCCCGAGGCGACGACCGATAGCGGTCCCGCGCTCCTGCGCGTTGCCGGCGCCGTCGAATTGCTCCGGGCGTACAATCAGATCGCCGACGATCAGATGCGCCGCGACGTGCTCTCGCTCGTGAAGTCCGCGGCGCGGATCGGCCATACCCGGTCGGCGGACGAGGCGGCAGCGCAGGCGCCCGGCCCGTCGCGCAACGCATGACATGCGGCGTCGCCTGGCGCCGAACCGGCGTCACGCGCGCCCTCCAGGCGGGGTCATGGATCCACTCCCGACACGCGTGACCCGTCTGCTCGCCGATCTGCCGCTCCGGGCGGACGACGAGATCGTGTCGGTCCTGGTCTCGGATGCGGGCCTGCGGGTGGAGCGCATCGTCTCAACCGGTCAGGCGAGCCCGCCGGGCTTCTACTACGACCAGCCGCATGCCGAATGGGTCGCTGTCCTGACGGGCGCGGCCGACCTGCGGTTCGCCGATGAGGCTCAGGCCCGTCGCCTGGTCGCGGGCGACGCCGTGCTGATCGCGCCCCATCGTCGGCACCGTGTCGAATGGACCGAATCGCCCACCGTCTGGCTGGCGATCCATTTCGGGCCCCAGGTCGGCGCTGCGGATCCGGCTCCGAGCATTCGGGACTAGGGGCGATTCAGGCGGCGAACCGGGCGATCGCCACGGCCGTGTCGCCGTAGACGCGCCGCTCCAGCTCCGCGAAGCCGGCCGGCCAGACGAGCTGAGCGGCCTCGACTTCCTCGACGACGATGAGAGCCCCCGGCGCGAGCCACGCGCCCTCGGCGGCGCTTCTCAGGGCGCGGGGCGCGAGATCGCGGCCGTAGGGCGGATCGCAGAAGACAAGCGAGAAGGTGCCCGCTGTGGAAGCCGGGCCGAGGCGGGTCGCGTCCCGCCGGAACAGGCGCGTCACGCCTTCGGCACCGAGGGCCTCGATATTCTCGCGGATCACCGCGCGCGCCTCGGCGCCCTCGTCGACGAGGAGGGCGTAGGTCGCGCCCCGCGACAGCGCCTCGAAGCCGAGGGCGCCCGTGCCGGCGAACAGGTCGAGGACCCGGGCGCCGGCCACGGCGTCGTCATAGGCGTGCGCGAGCACGTTGAACACCGACTCGCGCAGCCGGTCCGAGGTCGGCCGGATGGCGTCGGTGCGCGGCGCGGCAAGCCGGCGGCCTCGCCACGCGCCGCCGACGATCCTCATCGCGTCCCGCGGGGGCCGCCGCCGGCCGGCGCCGCCGCGCGGCGCACCGGGACGGCCGCCCGCGCTCGGCGCGCCGCCGGTGCCCTGGCCGCCCGCCTTACCGGTGAATCCGCCGGGCTTGCCACCGGGGCGACTTCCGCCGGGACGCGGCGCCCCCGTCTTCGGGCCGCCGAACGCGGGCTTGCCCCCAGCGCCGGCCGGCTTCGAGCCGCGGAACCCGCCCGGCTTGCGCGACGTCCCCTCGGTCGGCCCGGCCTCGAACGTCCGTTCGCGCCGTCCTCCGGACTTGCCGCCGCGCTCGTCGAATCGCCGCTCGTCACGCGGTGCGTCGCTCCGCGCGGTCTCGCGACGCGGGCGCTCGTCGCCGCGGCGCTCGTTGCGCGGACCGGCGGGGCGTTCCTGTCGCTCCGGCGCTCCGCGGTCGGCGAAGCGGCGCTTCGGTTTGGCGACGGGGGCCGGCTCCGCCGGTGTGGCGGACAGCCGCTCGACGACGACCCGGCGCTCACCGGCGCGGATCGAGCCGACGCGCTCGCGGCCGCGTTCCGCCGCGGCCGCCTGTGCGGTCCGGGGATCCGCGCCGCGCCGGGGCACGCGCGTGCCCCGGGGCTTCGCCGCGTCCTCATCGCGCCACGTGGAGCTACGCGGTCCGGGACCGGCGCCTCCGGTCGAGACGCGCGGCGCCGGCGCGGGACGCGCGGCGTTGCGCCGGGCCGGCGCCGGCTGCGCGGACTTGGCATCGCGATCCGCCGGGCGGGTGCCGCCGAACGGCGCGATCGGCTCGCGGACCGGGCTGTCGAAATCCACGCCGGCCTGCTCGGCGAGGCTCTTGCCGAGCTGATCCTTGAGCACGCGGGTCCGCACCTCCTCGACCAGACCGACTTCTAGGTCGCCGAGCTGGAACGGCCCGAAGGAGAGCCGGATCAGCCGGTTCACCGAGAGCCCGAGATGCTCCAGGATGCGCTTGACTTCGCGGTTCTTGCCCTCGCGCAGGCCGAGTGTCAGCCAGACGTTGTCGCCCTGCACCCGGTCGAGCGTCGCCTCGACGGGGCCGTACTCCATCCCGTCGATGGTGACGCCCTTGGCCAGCCGGTCGAGTTGGGCCTGATCGGTGTCGCCGTGGGCGCGGACCCGGTAGCGGCGCAGCCAGCCCGTGTCAGGATGCGCGATCACCTTGGCGAGCCCACCATCGTTGGTGAGGAGCAGCAGCCCCTCGGTGTTGATGTCGAGCCGTCCGACAGCCACGACCCGGGGTAGATCCTCCGGGAGCACGTCGAACACCGTCTGCCGGCCCTCCGGATCCCGGGCGGTCGTCACCACGCCCCGCGGCTTGTGGAAGATCCACAGGCGGCTGCGCTCCCGCGACGGCATCGGCTCGCCATCGATCAGGATGCGGTCGTTCTCGGTGACGTTGCGGGCGGGGGACGTCAGCGTCTCGCCGTTGACGCTCACGCGTCCGGCCACAATCATCGTCTCGGCGTCGCGCCGCGAGGCGATGCCAGCCCGAGCCATCGCCTTCGCGATGCGCTCGCCGGGCGGCGTCTCGATCAGGCCCTCGGTGTCGGCGGACGAGGCGGGTTCGGGCTCCGGCGCAGGGACCGTCTGCTGAGGAGGCTGCGGCTTGGCCTTTCGGGCGGCCTTCTTCGCGGCGGACTTGGCGGACCCGTCGCCCTCGGTGTCGGCGCGGCCCGCATCGGTCGGCGGCGCCCAACCCTCGGTGCGCGCTGACTCGGGGGCCGGACGGGCGGTCCCCTCCGGCTTATCGTCGTTCGGCAAGTCGCTCATGCTTGCCGCTTATCAGAGCCGGTCTCGACAGGCGAGACGGGTTGTGCACGGGGGCAGGTGCCCTCAACGCAAAGAGGCGGCCCGCTGGGACCGCCTCGAAGACCGGATCGCGGGTCGGGGACCCGTCGGCGTCAGAGCCTGGGCGAACGCCCGCGCATCACACCGAACACGGCGGAGATCAGGAACAGCGCGATCGCCACGAAGAAGACGATCTTGGCCGCCTCCATCGCCGTGCCGGCGATGCCGCCGAAACCGAGGAGCGCCGCCACGAGAGCGACGACGAGAAACGTGACAGCCCAACCGATCATGGCATCCTCGCGTTATTCGGGTCGGTTCAGTTGTGGAACCCGCGCGCGGCGGGTTCCGTTCCGGTCGCGCTCGACGATCAGAGCTTGTCGGTGGCGGACTTCACCGCGCTCTTGGCGTCGCCGACCGTGCCCTGGGCCTTGCCCTTGAGCTCCTGAGCGGCGCCCTCGGCCTTGAGCTTGTCGTTGCCGGTCACGTCGCCGATGCCCTGCTTGGCCTTGCCGAGGGCCTCGTTGGCGACGCCCTTGATCTTGTCGGTGGTGCTGCTCATGGCGTTGTCCTCTTGCTCGATCTGCGGCGACGCCGCACTGGTTCCTGAAACGGTCACGGTCGGCGGAATGTTCCAGGCCTTAACATTGACCTGGATCAGGCGAGCCCGCTGCCCGATGCCCGTCGCGTCAGTGGAATGAGAACAGCTTGGCTGCCGATCCGATCCATCCGGCCAGGGCGGAAGCGTCCGGAAGCCTGACCGCGCTCGATCACGCTTTCGCGGCCGCCCGCGCCGCGGCCGCGGCCGGGGAGGTCCCGGTCGGCGCCGCGGTGGTCCGGGACGGGACCGTCCTGGCGGTCGCCCACAATCGGCCGCGCGAACTGCACGATCCGACGGCGCATGCGGAGATCCTGGCGATCCGCGCGGCCTGCGCCACGCTCGGCACCGAGCGCCTCGTCGGCTGCGATCTCTACGTCACCCTGGAACCGTGCCCGATGTGTGCCGGCGCGATATCCTTCGCCCGGATCCGGCGGCTCTACTACGGCGCGGCCGATCCGAAGGGGGGCGGGGTCGAGCACGGGCCGCGCGTCTTCGACCAGCCGACCTGTCACCACGCGCCGGAAGTCTACGGTGGTTTCCGCGAGCGCGAGGCGGCGGCCCTGCTCAGGGCGTTCTTCGCGCAACGCCGGGACTGACGTGATGACCGGCGACCGAAAAGGTTCCTATCGGCCCGGGGCGGGCCAGCGGAGGAGGGCACGATGATCCCGACCTATTCAAGAGCCCTGATCGTCGGGGCAGGCTCCGGCCTCAGCGCGTCGCTCGCGCGCGTGCTTGCGGCCGACGGCATGGCGGTCGGCCTCGCCGCCCGGAACGTCGACAAGCTCGCCGCGCTGGCGGCCGAGACGGGCGCGGCGGTCCACGCCTGCGACGCCAGCCAGCCCGCGGAGGTCGAGGCCCTGTTCGCCCGCCTCGAACCCGCGCTCGGCGGCCCCCCGGACGTCGTCGTCTACAACGCGAGCGGCCGCCTCCGCGGCCCGGTCGCCGACCTCGATCCGGACGCGGTTGCCCGGGCCCTGATGGTGTCGGCGTATGGCGGATTCCTGGTGGCGCAGGCCGCGGCGCGCCGGATGCTGCCGCGCCGCCACGGCGCGATCCTGCTGACCGGCGCGTCGGCGAGCGTGAAGGGCTTCGCCGAGTCGTCGCCGTTCGCCATGGGGAAGTTCGCCCTGCGGGGACTCGGCCAGAGCCTCGCTCGCGAATTGCAGCCCCGGGGCATTCACGTCGCCCACATCGTGATCGACGGCGCGATCCGCAATCCGGCCCGCGGCGGCGAGCCGCCGGAGGCGCCCGACAGCCACCTCGATCCCGACGCCATCGCCCGGGCCTATCGCGACCTCCTGCGTCAGGACCGAAGCGTCTGGACCTCCGAGCTGGAACTGCGTCCCTGGACGGAACGGTTCTGACGCCGCCTCAGGGGTTCACCCGCAGGCCGAGCAGGAAGGTGTTCTCCCGGAAGCTGGATCCGGCGACCGTGCTGTCAAACTTCTGATAGATGTAAGTGCCGCGCAGGGTCAGCCAGCGGGTGAAGTGGTAGTCGAGCCGCGCGGTCGCCGAGAAGCCGTTCTCGCGGATGCTGCTGCTCTGGTAGTCGTTCCGGAGATACGATCCGCCGAGGACGATCGAGAGGTTGCGCAGCAGGTCATGCTGCACTTCCAGCGTGGCGACCTCGGTGAGCACGCCGCTGGAGCCCGGGATCGTCGTCTCGGTAACGCCGGTCGCGGCGGTGAACCGCACGGTGGTGAGCGGGCTCGCCGCCCAGACGAGGGCCGCGTTGAGCAGCGGGGCGTTGATGTCGCGCAGGCTCGGATCGACGTAGGTCCGGTGCTGGATGCCGGCCGAGATCTCGCCCGTCACCGAGCGCGCGAGGCCGATGCTCGTTCCGAAGGCGACCGCGATGCCGTCCGAATCCCGTCGGATGCCCGTCGCGTCGAAGCGCTGGTCGTAGACGCGCGTATCGCCGAGCAGATCGATGAACGGGCTGAAATCCGGATTGATCTCGTAGGCCGTGCGCAGTTGCAGGCTGTACTGGTTCAGGTTGCGGTCGGACTGGTTGACGATCGTCCCGTCCGCGAGGCGCGCATTGTCGAACTCGGAGCGGTCGACGGACCCACGCAGGGTGACCGACAGGCGGTTGAACGTCTCCGTGGCCCCGAGCGAACCGCCGTAGACGGCCAGGAGCGGCCGCGTCGTGGCGGTGGCGGCCTGGAGGTTGGCGCTCGACGTCCGCTGCGTGTCCACCAGGAACCGCCCCTCCGCGTCGATGCGCAGGTCCCGGTTGGCGTCGATGCGCAGCCGGACCACGCCGTCGGCCGCGGGGCGGCTCGCCGCCTCGTTCTGCGGCGTCTCCAGGTAGGATCCCCGGAGAGAGCCCTGGAGCGAGCTGGAGGCCCAGTTGCTGCGGAAGTCGACCGTGGCGTCGGTGCGCAGCGCGACCGAGCCCTTGGCGATCTGGCGGGTGGTCTGGTCCGGATTCGTGTCGTAGCCGACGCTCTGCGCGAAGGTCGGGAGCACCGTGAAGGTCCCGACCTGATAGCCGATCGGCGCGTAGGCCGGGTCGGTCGGGATCGCGCGCGCCAGGTCGGTGCCAAGGATGAAGCCCGGGGTCAGGAGCCCGAGAGCCGGCGCGATGGACTGGAACGGGAGGGTCGGCCGGATCGGCGTCACGACCTGCGGGTTCGGAACGCCGACCACTGCCTGTTGGACCACCGGCGTCAGCCGCAGCGCCGGCGGCGGGATCTGCGTCACGTCCTGGGTCACTCGCCGCGTCGCGGAGCCGATCCGCCGCGGCGGCGCGGCCCGCGTGCGCAGGAGGGTCGACGGCGCGAGGTTGGCCGGCGCCGTCGAGGATCCGCCGGTGCGCCGTCCCCCCGTGGTGACGCGGGTGCTGAGCTGGGACAAGCCGGGCTGACCCGGGATCTGCGTGGGCGCGGGGGGCGAGAGCGGTGATCGGAGGCTGTCGCCGCCGGTCTGCTCGCCGCCGGTCGCGTCGCCGCCGAGCGCGCCGCGGGTCTGGTCGCGGTTCAGGCCGTCCGGGATGCTGCGCTTGAGCGCGGGCAGACCGTTCGGGGCCGTGTCCTGGCCGATACCGGGATTGTCGGGCTGCCCGGTGACAGGGCTCGTCGCATCGAACCGCTGGGCTGCCGCGGGCGCCGCGAGCGCGACTCCGAGCGCCGCCGCGACGAGCCGCATCCTCCGCCGTTCCCACCGGTCAGCCGCCGTCCGCACCTGATCCCGGTCTCCGCCAAAGTCCCCGGCACCCGCGTGCGGAGATCACAGGTCACGCCGCCCCAGAACAGGTTGCCGGCATGGTTAACGAACCCTAGCGGCGACGTGGTTAATGGCCCGTCAACGGCCTCGTGGCGGCAGGATCCGGCAGCGACGCAGCGATCTGACTTGTCCATCACGAATACGATTGAGATTTCGCGTATACTATGCTAAAGACGCTCAGACTTCGATCGCATCCGATAGGGATTGATCGACCCGAACAACTGTAACTCCTGAGGTTTGACGTGAGTGAGAACGCAGGCAGCGAGCACGGCCCGGCGATCGGGCTCGCAGTCGATATCGTCGCCGCTTACGTGTCGAACAATTCCGTTCCGGTGTCGGAACTTCCCGGATTGATCGGCGGGATCCACGCGGCGCTGAACGGTTTGACAACTCAAGGTCGCGCCGCGAATTCGGCGGTTGAAAAATTAAGTCCGTCCCAGATCCGCAAGTCGGTCACGACTGATCATATTGTCAGCTTCGAGGACGGGAAGCCGTACAAGACGCTCCGGCGGCACCTGACGCTGCGCGGCCTGACGCCCGAGGCCTACCGCGAGAAGTGGGGTTTGCCGCGGGACTATCCGATGACCGCGGCGAGCTATTCGGCGCAGCGATCCGAGCTGGCCCGCGCCCTCGGCCTCGGACAGCAGCGCCGCAAGACCCGCGGCGGGACCGCGGCCGCACCCGAGGCGCCGCCCGCGCCGGCCGCCAAATCGCGGGGCCGGAAGAAGGTGCTGGCCGAGTAAGGGGACGACCAAGGACTGGGCTGTTCCGCGTTCCCGGCGCGCCGCTCGACCGATCGGCAGCACCCTGATCGGGCCGCGGCGGTGGACGCGCACCGACGTCCCGTGCCCCTGCGCGTCGCGCAACTGTGCGCCGCGCCCCCGACGCTATCCAACGGCGACCGCGCTGCGATGCTGCTCTGCACCATCGGAACCCGCCCGCGCCGAAGGACGTCCCCGTGCCGCCTCTGCCGATCCTCGCCCTCGCCGTCGCCTCGTTCGGGATCGGCACCACCGAATTCGTCATCATGGGCCTGCTCCCGGAGGTGGCGCAGAGCTTCGGCGTCACCATTCCGCAGGCGGGCTATCTGGTCTCGGGCTACGCCATGGGCGTGGTCGTCGGCGCGCCGATCGTGGCCATCGCTACCGCGGGACTGCCGCGCAAGACCGCGCTCCTCGCGCTGATGGCCGTGTTCCTCGCGGGCAACCTCGGTTGCGCGCTGGCACCCAGCTACGGCCTCCTGATGGCCGCGCGGATCCTGACGGCCTTCGCCCACGGCGCGTTCTTCGGCATCGGCGCCGTCGTGGCGCGGGATCTCGTGCCGCGGGAGAAGCGGACGCAGGCGGTCTCGCTGATGTTCGCGGGCCTCACCCTCGCCAATGTGCTCGGCGTGCCGCTCGGCACCGCCCTCGGGCAGGAGGCGGGCTGGCGCTCGACCTTCTGGGCGGTGGTCGTGATCGGGCTCGCGGCGGGGCTCGCGATCCAGCTCTGCGTGCCGGATGGGCTCCCCGGGACGCGCGGCCGGCTCGTCAGCGAGTTCCGCGCGCTCGGGCGCTGGCCGGTGCTGCGGCCGATGCTGATCTCGACCCTGTCCTCGGTGAGCTTCTTCACGGTGTTCACCTACGTCACGCCGTTCCTGACCGGGGTGACCGGTTTCACGCCGCAGGGCGTGACCGGCGTGCTGTTCGCCGCCGGCACAGGCCTGACCGTCGGCAATCTGCTGGGCGGCCATCTGGCCGACCGCGGTCCGATGGCTACGATCATCGGCAGTTTCCTGGGCATCGTGGCGGCCCTGCTGGTGCTCGCCGCGGTCGCGCACCATCCCGTGCTCACGGTGGCGGTGGTGGTGCTCTGGTCGGGGCTGGTCTTCGCCCTCGTCTCGCCCCTGCAGATCTGGGTCGTGGAGGCGGCCAGCGACGCCCCGAACCTCGCCTCCACGTTGAACCAGGGCGCCTTCAATCTCGGCAACGCCGCCGGCGCCTGGATCGGCGGCACGGCGCTGACGCTCGGGGCCGGTTACGGCCAGCTGCCGCTGATCGCCGCGGCGGTGTCGCTCGCCGGTCTCGGGCTGGTGCTCACCGCGGTCAGTCGCGGGCGCCAGGGCGCCGCCCCGGCATCCGCGCCCGGCGCCTGATCGCTCAGTCGGTCCGGACGAGGTCGCCGAGCAGGCTCGCCGCCACGGTCGCCTTGGACACCGTCAGGCCGGACGCGCTGATCGCGTCGACGGCCTCGCGGATCCGGGCGAGCGGTGCGCCGCGCGCCCGGATCCAGGCCTCCACCGCGTCCGGCCCGGCGCCGAGATCCGCCACCACCTCGGCCGTGAGCTTGCGGTGCGCGGCGGCGATGCCGGCGCCCGCCCGCTCCAGGGCGACGCGGTCGAACGTGTCGGCCACCGGCACGGTCCGGGCCGCGGCGGCGAGATCGTCCAGGCGGAAGGCGTGTTCCAGGGCGAAATGCGTCGCCGCGACCTCCTCGACCGGCCGGCCGCTGGCCTCGGCCACCCGGACGATGTCGGGGCCGGAGACCAGCGCCCCGAGCGAGGCGAGGCGCCGCGCCTGGGTCGGCGCCATGCCGTGCCCGGTCAGCTCAGACTCGCGGGCGCCGATCGTCGCCAGCGCCTCGTCGCCGAGCACCTTGGGCAGGGCCGCCTCCACGGCGGCGATGCCGTCCCTATAGCGGGCGACCACCGGCGCGAGGCCGCCGCTCAGGTCGAGGTTGCGGATGAACCACACGATGCGGTTCGTCAGCAGATCCTGCACCTCCGCGTAGAGGTCGAGCTGCCCCGTGCCGGAGACCCGGCCCGCGAGGCCGTCGATGGCGAGGTTCAGCTCCATCAGGCCGAACGCGTCGCGAGTTACCGCGTAGGCCTTGGCGATGGTCGCGGCGTCGGCCCCGGTGCCGTCGACGAGGCGCGTCACCAGCGACGGGCCGCCGCGGTTGACGATGATGTTGGCGAGTGCCGTGGCGATGATCTCGCGGCGCAGCCGATGGCCCTTGACGGCGTCCGGGAAGCGATCGCGCAGGGCTTTCGGGAAGTAGCGCTGCAGCTCGCGGTCGAAATACGGGTCGTTCGGCACGGCGCTCTCGAGGATCGCGTCGTGCAGCGACAGCTTCGCGTAGGCCAGCAGCACCGCGTATTCCGGCCGGGTCAGCCCCTCGTTCCGCCGCATGCGCTCGGCGAGCGTGCCGTCGTCCGGCAGGAACTCCACCGCCCGGTCGAGCCGCCCCTCCGCCTCCAGCGCCTGCATCGTCCGCATCGCGAAGCCGGTCTCGCCGAGGCCGCCGCGCTGGGCGAGGGACAGGGCGAGCGTCTGCAACTCGTTGTTGCGCAGCACGAGGCGCCCCACCTCGTCGGTCATGTCGGCGAGAAGGGCGTTGCGCGCCTCGTAGCTGAGCCTCCCGTCCCGCTCCGGCGTCATGAGCGCGATCTTGATATTGACCTCGACGTCCGAGGTGTTCACGCCGGCCGAGTTGTCGATGGCGTCGGTGTTGAGCCGGACGCCCGCGCGCGCCGCCTCGATGCGTCCGCGCTGCGTCAGGCCGAGATTCGCGCCCTCGCCGATGACCTTCGCGCGCAGCTCCGGCCCGGTGATGCGCAGGGCATCGTTGGCGCGGTCGCCGGCATCCTCGTCGGTCTCGGTGGTGGCCCGGACATAGGTGCCGATACCGCCGAACCAGAGCAGGTCGGCGGGCGCCTTCAGGATCGCCAGCATCAATTCGGTAGGCGTCGCTTCGGACCGATCGAAGCCCAGTGCGGACCGAATCGCGTCCGAGAGCGGCACGGTCTTCAGGCTGCGCGAGAACACGCCGCCGCCGTCCGAGATCAGGCTCCTGTCGTAGTCCGCCCAGGAGGACCGCCCCAGGTCGAACAGACGCCGCCGCTCGGCGAAGCTGCGCGCGGCGTCCGGGTTCGGGTCGAGGAAGATGTCGCGGTGGTCGAAGGCCGCGATCAGGCGGAGGCTCGCGGAGAGCAGCATGCCGTTGCCGAACACGTCGCCCGACATGTCGCCGACGCCGACCGTGACGATGGGGTCGGTCTGCACGTCGACATCGATCTCGCGGAAGTGCCGGCGCACCGCCTCCCAGGCGCCGCGGGCAGTGATGCCCATGCCCTTGTGGTCGTAGCCCTGGCTGCCGCCGGACGCGAACGCGTCGCCCAGCCAGTGGCCCTTCTCCAGCGAGAGGGCGTTGGCGATGTCCGAGAAGGTGGCCGTACCCTTGTCGGCCGCCACCACCAGATAGGCGTCGTCGGGATCGTGCCGCACCGTGTCGGGCGGCGGCACGATGGCGTTGTCGACGATGTTGTCGGTCAGCTCGAGGAGCGTGCGGATGAAGATCCGGTAGCTCTCGGTCCCCTCCTGCATCCAGCCGGCCCGGTCGGAGGCCGGCGGCAGCCGCTTCGGGAAGAAGCCGCCCTTCGCGCCGACCGGCACGATCACGGCGTTCTTCACCTGCTGGGCCTTCACGAGGCCGAGGATCTCGGTGCGGAAATCCTCCGGCCGGTCGGACCAGCGCAGCCCGCCACGGGCGACGTAGCCGAAGCGCAGGTGCACGCCCTCGACGCGGGGCGCGTAGACGAAGATCTCGAAGAACGGCCGCGGCAGCGGCATCGCCGTCACCTTCGCGCAGGCGAACTTGAAGCTGATCGTCTCCCGAGGCTGCCCGTCGGCGCCGGTCTGGTAGAAGTTCGTCCGCACCGCCGCCTCGACGAGATTGACGAACCGACGCAGGATCCGGTCGTCGTCGAGGCTCGTGACACCGGCGAGGGCGGTCTCGATGCCGGCGCGCACCTCCGCCTCCTGGGCTGTCCGGTCGCCGGCGAGGGCGGGGTCGAACCGGGCGCGGAACAGGGCCACGATCGCGCGCGCGATCCCGGCGTGGCGGCTCAGCGTGCCCGCGAGATAGTCCTGCCCGTAGCGGATGCGCAGCTGGCGCAGGTAGCGGCCGAGGGCCCGGAGCAGGGCCGCCTCCCGCCAGGGCAGGGCAGCCTCCAGGACGAGCCGGTTGTAGCCGTCGGACTCCGCGATGCCGTCCGCGATGGCGAGCATCGCCGCCTCCAGCGGCCGCTCCAGCGCCGCGAGGTCGATCGGGGCGCCGGTGGCGCGCTCGATCAGCATGTCGTGCAGCCAGACCCGCGCGGCCTCCTCCGTGCCGGACGGCGCGATCTGGTACGTGCGCTCGTTGAGGACGCGGAAGCCGAGATTCTCCAGCGCCGGGACCCGGTCGGACAGCGCGATCGCCGTGCCGCGCGAGAACGCCTTTAGGCGGACCTGCGCGGCGGCGTCGCTGGGGCGCCGATCGAGATGGACAGCCCGCGGCTGCGTCTCACCGAGGCCGTCGAGGATCAGCACGTCCGCGACGGCGCTCTCGGGCTGGAAATCGTCCCGGTAGGCGGCCGAGAACGCGTCGCCGTATCGGGCGGCCAGCCGGCGCGCGCGGTCGCCGCCCTGGGATTCGGCCAGCGCCGCCCGCAGCGCGTCGCCCCAGGTCCGGACCAGGGCGACGATCCCGGCCTCGAGGGAGGCGGGATCGTGCTCGGGGCTGCCCTGATCGGGCAGGCCGATGATGTAGTGGATCCGGGCCAGCGAGCCTTCCGGATAGTCGGGGTAGGCCGCGCTGAGCCGCCCGCGGTAGGTCTCGGCCAGATAGCTGCCGATCCGGCCGCGAACCGCGGAATCGTAGCGGTCCTTCGGGACGTAGACGAGCAGCGAGACGAACCGGCCGAACCGGTCGGGGCGGGACAGCACGCGGACCCGCGGCCGGTCGGCCAGCGCGGCGATCGCCAGGGTGAACCGGTAGAGCCGCTCGCTGTCGATCTGGAAGAGCTCGTCCCGCGGGTAGCCCTCCAGCACGGCGAGGAGGCTCCGGCCGGCATGGCTCGTCGGGTCCAGGCCGGCGCGATCGACCACGGCCTCCACCTTCCGGCGCAGCACGGGCACCTCGCGGGCTGGGCTCGTGTAGGCGGAGGCGGTGAACAGGCCGACGATCCGCACCTCGCCCGAGAGTTTGCCGAGGCCGGAGAACAGCTTGACGCCGACATAGTCCAGGTAGGCCGAGCGGTGGACCCGCGACTTCACGCTGGCCTTGGTGATGATCAGCGGCTGCGGCTCCTCCAGGAATGCGAGGATCTCCGGCGTGTAGTCCACCGGCGTCCGGCCCCGGCGCAGGGGCGTGGCGCCGGGATCGCGGAGCACGCCGAGGCTCGACCCCTCGACCAGTGGGTGGGCTTCGCCGGCGATGCCGTGCTCCTGCATGCCGAGGATGAGGAACTGGCCGTCCGTCAGCCATTCGAGGAAGGCGCGCGCCTCCTCGGTCTCCGTTTCCGGCATCGGCGTCGGCCCGCGCCCGAGATCGGCGGCGAGGTCGGTGAGGCGCGCCAGCATGGCGTCGCGGTCGTCACCCGCCAGGGCGACGTCGCGGTAGACGGCCGCGAGGGCGTTCAGGAGCCGCTCGCCGGTCTCAACCGCCAGGCGGTCGAGATGGATGTGGATGAAGCTCTCGCGCGCGAGACTCCCCTGCGCGTCAGCGGTCGTCTCTCCGACCACCCGGATGAGCCCGCCCGCGCCGTCCCGCTCCACGCCGAGGATCGGGTGCGCGACGAGCTGCGGAGCGAGGCCCTGCTCGGTCAGTTCAGCCAGGGTCGAGTCCAGCAGGAATCGCCGGTTGTCGTTGATGACCTCGAGGACCGTCGTCTCGCACGGACGGCCGTCGCGCACCAGCTCGCGGTCGCTCAGGCGCATCCGCGCCGGGTCGCCGGGCCTGCGGGGCTCGGACAGGAAGGCGCGGGCGCGGGCGGCGAGGTCCGCCAGGACCGAGGCGTCGTAGGGGGCGAGATCCTCCGGTGTCACGCGGCCGAACAGGTCGCGGACGAAGCCGCCCGGGCCGCCCTGCTCGGTGACGATGTCGGCGGCCGCCTCTATCAGCCCGGCGCGGGCCGTCTTCTGCTCCGAGGAGGACAACGCCGTCGCGGTCTCGAGTGTCATCGCGCTTCTCCCGAACCGGGTCACTCGCCCCAGCGATAGCAGCGTGACCGGCCGTGTCGATGACGGCGCCCGGCCGTTTCCGCGCCGACGGGTGTCGATCGTCGCGAACCGTCAGCGTCGGCTTGCCGGGCGCGCGATGCGTGCATATACACCTATGCCATGAGCGCCCCGTCGCCCGAGCCGTGCACCTGCTCCGCCCTGCGTCGCGCCACGCGGGCGCTGACGGCGAGCTACGACGCCGCCCTGAAGCCGACCGGCCTCCGGGTGACGCAATTCGCGATCCTGCGCCATCTGGACCGGCTCGGGCCGGTCCCGGTCTCGCGCCTCGCTGCCGAGGCGGCGCTGGAGCGGACCACGATGGGCCGCAACCTCGACCCGCTCAAGCGCCGCGGCCTCGTCGCCATCACCCCCGGCGCGGCGGATCCGCGCGAGCGCCGCGTGTCCCTGACCGCGTCGGGCCGGGAGGCTCTCGCGGTCGCGACGCCCTACTGGCGCGAGGCGCAGAGCCGCATCAATGCCCGGGTCGATCCCGCGACCGTCTCCGCGGTGGCGGAGGCCCTGATCTCCGCCGCCTGACCGATCTGCACCGCTTCCGGAGCCCGTCCATGACCGCCCTGACAGAGACGCGCCCCGGCTCGCGCCTGCACTATGCCTGGACCGTCGTCGCGGTGACCTTCCTGGTCCTGCTCGTCGGGGCCGGGGTCCGCGCCACGCCGAGCGTGCTGATCGTCCCCTGGGAGCGGGAGTTCGGCTGGACGGCGGCCACGATCGGCGTCGGCATCGCGCTCAATATCTTCCTGTACGGGATGATCGGCCCGTTCGCGGTGGCGATCATCGAGCGGTTCGGCCTGCGGCGCTCGGTCTGCGGCGCGCTGCTGATACTGGCGATCGGCACCGCCGCCACGAGCCTGATGACCGCGCCGTGGCAGATGGTCCTGCTCTGGGGCCTGGTCGTCGGATCCGGATCCGGCATGGTGGCCAACGTGCTCGGCGCCACCGTGGCAGGTCGCTGGTTCGCCAAGCGCCGGGGCCTCGTGCTCGGCCTGCTGACCGCGAGCAGCGCAACGGGGCAGCTCGTCTTCCTGCCGATGCTGGCCTCGATCGCGGTGGGGCAGGGGTGGCGGTCCGTCTCCCTGGTGGTCGCCGGCGCGACCCTGGCGTTGATCCCGCTGGCCGCTCTGTTCCTGCGCGACCGACCGGCAGATCTCGGGCTACCCCGCTACGGCGAGGACGCGGTGACGCCGACGCCGGTTCTGACCGAGAACCCGGCCGTGCGGGCGCTTCGCGGTCTGCGCATCGGCCTGCGCTCCCGGGATTTCTGGCTGCTCGCCGGGACGTTCTTCATCTGCGGCGCCTCGACCAACGGGCTGATCGGCACCCACCTGATCCCGGCCTGCATCGATCACGGCATCGCCGAGGTCACGGCCGCCGGCCTTCTGGCGCTGATGGGGATCTGCGACCTGATCGGCACCACGGCGTCGGGCTGGCTCACCGACCGGTTCGACTCGCGCAAGCTCCTCGCCTGGTACTACGGGCTGCGCGGCCTCTCGCTGATCTTCCTGCCCTACTCGTTCGATTACAGCTTCTACGGATTGTCGCTGTTCGCGGTCTTCTACGGGCTCGACTGGATCGCCACGGTTCCGCCCACCGTCCAGCTCGCGGGCAAATCCTTCGGGGAGGAGAACGCCGCGCTGATGTTCGGCTGGATCGCGGCCGCGCACCAGATCGGCGCGGCGTCCGCGGCGTGGCTCGCCGGCATGGTCCGGACCGAGAGCGGCACCTATCTCGGTGCCTTCGTGTCGGCCGGCCTGCTCTGCCTGGTCGCCGCCATGATGGCCGCCTTCGTCGGTCGGAAACCGAGCGAGCCGGTCCTGCGCCCGCTGCCGGCCTGAACTGCGCGGCGCGGGCAGGGTTGTCACAACTGCGCCGCGAAGGACGAGCCCTGGTCGGCGCGTTCCAGCGCATTCCGAGAGCCCGCCGTGACCATCGCGATTCGGCCCGTCCCGCCGGTCCAGGACGTCCGCGCCCCGCGACCCTGGTCGGGGCCGGGCTTCGCCGAGTTCGTCGCCATCATCGCCCTGATGATGGCGGTGACGGCAATCTCCATCGACAACCTGCTGCCCGCGTTCCCGGCCATCGAGGCGCGCTTCGCCGTGCCCGATCCCAACCGGCTGCAGCTCCTCGTCTACGTCTACATGATCGGCTTCGGCTTCGCGCAGATCGTCTACGGACCGGTCTCCGACGCCCTCGGGCGCCGGCCGGTGCTGCTGGCGAGCCTCGCCATTTACGTGGTCGGCTGCGGCCTCGCCATGGTGGCGCCGAGTTTCGGCTGGCTGCTCGCCGCGCGGATCATCCAGGGCATCGGCGCCGCCGGCGGGCGGGTGCTGTCGGTGGCGATCGTGCGCGACCGGTTCGCCGGCCGCGAGATGGCGAGCGTGATGTCGCTCACCATGATGGTGTTCCTGATCGTCCCGATGATCGCGCCGGCGATCGGCGGCATGATGCTGGCGCTGGGCTCGTGGGTCTACGTCTTCGTCTCGATGCTGGTCCTCGCCTTCTGGCTGACGCTCTGGTTCTCCCTGCGGATGCCCGAGACCCTGCACCCGGAGTACCGCCGGCCGCTCTCGCCGGCCGCGACCTGGGAGGCGATTCGGCTGACGCTGAAGACCCGCGTCGCCGTCGGCTACGCCACCGCGCTCGGGCTGATGACCGGCTGCATCATGGGCTACGTCGGCTCGGCCCAGCAGGTCTTCGATACCGGCCTGTACCACCTCGGCCCGCTCTTCCCGCTGGCCTTCGGGCTCGTGGCCGGCGCCATGGGCGCGGCGACGCTGATCAACGCCCGCGTGGTCCGGCGGCTCGGGATGCGAGCGATGTCGCACAGCGGCGTCATCGCGTTCACGCTGGTCGGCTTGGTGCAGGTCGGCGTCGGCCTCGCCTATCGCGGCCACCCGCCGCTGGCGCTGTTCCTCTCGATCCTCGCGGTGAACCAGTTCCTGATCAGCTTCGCGATGCCGAATTTCAACGCCCTCGCGCTGGAGCCGCTCGGCGCCATCGCCGGCACGGCCTCGTCGTTCCTGGGTTTCTACACGACGATCCTGGGCGCGCTCTGCGGCTTCCTGATCGGCCAGTCCTTCGACGGCACGGTGCTTCCCGTGGCGATCGGCTACGCCAGTCTGGGCGCCCTGGCGCTCCTCGTGGTCGCCTGGACCGAGCGCGGCCGACTCTTCCGCGGCGGCGTCGGCGGTTGAACGGGCGCCCTTAACGCGGTCTTCAGCGGAAAGTTGCAAAGCTCCGGTCCTGATCCCCGCCGACCGGACACGCCCATGCTCGCCCGCGCCCAGGACGGAACCCTCCTCGTCGCGCGCCTGCTGCTGGCCGCCGCGCTCCTGCCGACCGGGATCGCCCGGGCGCTCAACGTGTCGGGATTCGCGCTGACGCTCGCGGGGGCCGGGATGCCGTTTCCCAATGGCGTCGCCACCGCCGCCGTGCTGGTCCAGGTATTCGGACCGCTCGCCCTGATCCTCGGGGTCCTGCCCGGGCTCACCGGCTTGGCGCTCGCGCTGTTCGCCGCCGTGACGGCCTTCGTGCTCCACCCGTTCTGGTACTATGTGGGACCCGCCGCGGTCGCCGAGCGCGCGCTGATGCTGGCCGATCTCGGCCTCGCGGGCGGGTTCCTCATGTACGCCCTGAGCGGTCCGGGCGCCCTCAGCTGGCAGGGCTGGCGCGCCGGAACCCGCGCGGCGGCGCCGAGCGCGAAGCCCGCCGCCGCGAAGGCGTCCGGCAAGGGCAGCGCGCCGCGGAACGGCGGCAAGCGCGCTGCCGGCAGGCCGCCGGCCCGCGCCGCGGCCTGATCAGCCGTGCCGCGGCCTCATCTCGGTCGTCGGGGCGGGCGGCGCGGCAGCCATCTTCCGCCCGGAGATCTCCGCGCCGGCATCCGGCGACAGGTTGCGGAAGGCCAGTGCCGAGGCCGCCGAGATCACGGCGACGGCGAAGAAGGCGGGCCCGAAATCCGACGCCTGGATCTCCGTCCGACCGTGAAACCCGGCATTTCCCTCGAGCGCCAGCGCGCCGAGCGTGACGCCGAGGCTCAGCGACAGCTGCTGGCAGACGCTGGCGAAGCTCGTGGCCGCGCTCATCTCCTTCGATTCGAGATCGGCGTACGCGATGGCGTTGACGCAGGTGAATTGGATGGAGCGCGAGCAGCCGCCGACGAACAGCAGGATCACCATGATCCAGTGGGACGTCTGCGCGGTGTAGAACCCGTTGACCGCCAGGAAGGCCGAGGCGAGCAGCGCGTTCCAGACCATCAGCGCGCGGAAGCCGGTGCGGCGCAGGATTCGCGGACCCAGGGTCTTCACGAACATCGCGCCGGCCGCCGCCGCGAAGGTGATCAGGCCGGACTGCAGCGCGTCGAGCCCGAAGCCGACCTGCAGCATCAGCGGCAGCAGGAACGGGATGGCACCGGTGCCGATCCGGAACAGGCTGCCGCCGAGCACCGCGACTCGGAAGGTCGGCCGCTGCATCAGGTCGAGCCGGACGATCGGGTAGGCCACCCGCCGGGCATGCGCCCAGTAGAGGGGCAGGAGCACCGCGCCCGCGGCGAGGCAGCCCCACGAGACGGCCGCCGGCAGCAGGTGGCGGCCGAGGGAGGCGAGGCCGAGCATCAGGGCGGCGAGGCCGGTCCCGAGCAGCACGAAGCCGAGGAGATCGAGGGGCGGCCGCTCCGGCTCGCGCACATCCTCGAAGTACAGGCTCGCCAGGACGATTCCGGCGCAGCCGATCGGCAGGTTGATGAAGAAGATCCAGCGCCAGTCGAACCACGTGGTGATCAGGCCGCCCACCGGCGGACCCAGCACCGGGCCGACGAGGGCCGGGAAGGTCAGGTAGGCCAGCGCCGTGACGAGCTGCGATTTCGGCACGCTGCGCAGCACCACGAGCCGTCCGACCGGCACCATCATGGCGCCGCCCATGCCCTGGAGGAACCGCGCGGCGACGAACCACGCGAGCCCGTTCGCGGCCGCGCAGGCGAGCGAGCCCGCCATGAACACCACGAGGGCCGCGCGGAACACGGTCCGCGACCCGTACCGGTCCGCCATCCAGCCGCTCACGGGGATGAAGATCGCGAGGCTGACCAGGTAGGAGGTCAGCGCGAGCTTGAGGGCGATCGGGTCCTCGTGAAGGCTCGCCGCGATGCTCGGGAGCGCCGTGGCGATCACCGTGGAATCGGTGTTCTCCATGAACAGCGCGGTGGCGACCGTCAGGGGGACGATCCAGAGCGGTCTTTGGGCGGTGGCAGGCATCACACAGCAGACGCATGGCGCGCCGCCGCGGTTGCACGGCAGCGCGGCCACCTCGCACCCTCGTGTTTCGCGAATGTATCCATCGTGCAACAGAGGTTGAGCAGCGGCGCGGAGCCACCTTTTTCGCGGGTGCTCCAATGGCTAAGTTTCCATCACGCGTCCGTGAGGCCGCTTCAGCCGGCCCGGGGCCGGCGCGCGAGGAACTCGATGCAGTCCAGCCCCAGCAAGATCCGCTCCCTGCCGCGGATCGCCGCCGGCGTCGCCCTCCTGTCGATGGTGGCCGCCTGCGGCACCGTCCTGCTCAACGATCGCGGCTCGCTCACGCGCTACGACCGGCTGAAGTCCAGCGATCAGGTCGCCTCGGCCTCGCGGATCTACGTCGACCGGCCGGCCCTGGCGAAGGCCCGCACGGTGCGCATCATCCCGACGGCGTTCCACGCGGACGTGTCCGGTGCCGCCCCGCTGACCGCGGCCGAGCGGCGCCTCATCGCGAACGCCGCCGACCGGGCGCTCTGCTACGACCTGTCGCTGAAGTACGACATCGTCACGAGCCGTGATGCCGACCTGACCGTGCGGGCGCAGGTCACCCGCGTCGAGCCGACCGATCTCCTCGGGGCCGGCGCGACCATCGCGGGCTCCGCGGGCGTGACCGTGGCGTCGCAGCTCGGCCTGAGCTTCGCCGAGGGCGTCGGGCGCGTGCCGATCCCGCGCGTGCCGATCGGGCTCGGCAGCCTGACCGTCGAGGCCGAGGCGCTGGACCGGCGTCGCGAGCAGCGGGCCGCCATGGTGTGGGGCGGCGCGGCGAACTCCTTCACCAGCCAGCCGCGCTTCTCCCGCGCCAGCGACGCCTACGACCTCGCCGGCGAGTTCGGCCAGGATTTCGGCTACATGCTGGCGACCGGCGACGACCCGTTCACGGCCCCCAACACGATCCCGACCTGGGACCGGATCCGCATCACGACCCTCGGCGAGGCGCCCCTCGACCCCGACTGCGAGGCGTTCGGCCGCGCTCCGGGCATCGACGGCATGCTCGGCGACTATATCGGCCTGCCGCCCGAGTACACCGACAAGGGCCCGGCCGCGCCGGCGATGCGCTAGGCCGCTCGCCGCCGTGCCCGCTCCCCTCGGTAGACGGCGGGGGGCCTCGGTCCTGACGGCTGAGATCCCGTCAGGACGCCGCCGCGCGCCTCGACCGGGCGTGGATAAGCCCCGAGCCATGCGCGTTTTCGCGCTGCGACGCATCAACCGCGCATTGGCGCCCTCGCGGAGCCCGTGATACTGGCACTTGCCAACCCGATCCCGTAGCGCGACCCCCAACGCGCCGCCGTCCGAGGAAAGTTGGCACATGGCCCGAGTAGAAACCGCATCGATCATCGAGGGCCTCACCTTCGACGACGTGCTCCTGCGGCCCGCCGCCTCCTCGGTGATGCCGACCGAGGTCAGCGTCGCCTCGCGGCTGACCCGCACGATCCCCCTGAACCTGCCGATCCTCGCCTCGGCGATGGACACCGTCACCGAGGCGCCGATGGCCATCGCCATGGCGGCCAACGGCGGCATGGGCGTCATCCACCGCAACCTCGAGCCGCCGGAGCAGGCCGAGCAGGTCCGCCTCGTCAAGAAGTACGAGTCCGGCATGGTGATGAACCCCATCACCATCCACCCCGACGAGACCCTCGCCGACGCCTTCGAGGTGATGAAGCTCAACCGCATCTCGGGGATCCCGGTGGTCGAGCGCGGCCCCAACGGCTCGCGGGGCAAGCTCGTCGGCATCCTGACCAACCGCGACGTCCGCTTCGCGACGAACTCCAACCAGCCGGTCGCCGAGCTGATGACCCGCGACCGCCTGATCACGGTCCGCGAGGGCGTGACGCAGGACGAGGCCAAGCGGCTGCTCCACCAGTTCCGGATCGAGAAGCTGCTGGTCGTCGACGACCATTACCGCTGCATCGGCCTGATCACCGTCAAGGACATCGAGAAGCGCGTCGCCTACCCGAACGCCGTCAAGGACGAGCAGGGCCGCCTGCGCGTCGCCGCCGCCACGACGACGGGCGACAGCGGCTTCGAGCGGGCCGAGCGCCTGATCGACGCCGGCTGCGACGTCATCGTGGTCGACACCGCCCACGGCCACTCGATCAAGGTGCTCGACGCCGTCGCCCGGGTGAAGCAGCTCTCGAACGCCGTGCAGGTCGTGGCCGGCAACGTCGCGACGCGGGACGGCGCCAAGGCGCTGATCGACGCCGGCGCCGACGCCATCAAGGTCGGCATCGGCCCGGGCTCGATCTGCACGACCCGCATCGTGGCGGGCGTCGGCGTGCCGCAGCTCACCGCGCTGATGGAGGCCGTCGAGGCGGCCGGCGAGGCCGATATCCCGGTCATCGCCGACGGCGGCATCAAGTATTCCGGCGATCTCGCCAAGGCGATCGCGGCCGGCGCCTCCGTGGCGATGCTGGGCTCGCTTCTCGCCGGGACCGACGAGGCGCCCGGCGAGGTGTTCCTCTACCAGGGCCGTTCGTACAAGTCGTACCGCGGCATGGGCTCGGTGGGCGCCATGGCCCGCGGCTCGGCCGACCGCTACTTCCAGGCCGAGGTGAACGACACGCACAAGCTCGTGCCGGAGGGAATCGAGGGGCAGGTCCCCTACAAGGGCCCGGTGGGCAACGTCCTTCACCAGCTCGCCGGCGGCCTGCGCGCCGCCATGGGCTACGTCGGCGGCGCCACGATCCCCGAGTTCCAGGAGCGGGCGCAGTTCATCCGCATCACCAATGCCGGCCTGCGCGAGAGCCACGTCCACGACGTGACGATCACCCGCGAGAGCCCGAACTACCCGTCGCGGACTTGAGGGACCGATGCGCACGCTGATCGTCGGGGCCGGCGCGACCGGCGGCTATTACGGGGCGCGCCTCGCCGAGGCGGGCGCCGACGTGACCTTCCTGGTGCGGCCGGCGCGGGCGGCGAAGCTGGCGGCGGACGGCCTGAACGTCCGCTCGCCGCTCGGCGACCTGCACTTGCCCGATCCGCCCACCGTCACGGCCGATAAGCTGGCCGGGGCCGGGCGGTTCGACCTGATCCTGCTGTCGTGCAAGGCCTACGACCTCGACAGCGCCGTCGCGGACCTGGCGCCGGCCGTCGGGCTCGACACCGCGATCCTGCCCGTGCTCAACGGCATTTCGCATCTCGACGTCCTCGACGCCCGGTTCGGCGCCGAGCGGGTGCTCGGCGGCTCCTGCGCGATCGCCGCGACGCTCGCGCCGGACGGCGCGATCCGCCACATGAGCGAGCTGTGCAGCATCACCTACGGCGAGCGCGACGGGTCGCGCTCGTCGCGGATCGAGGCGGTCGACGCGCTGATGCGCGGCCTCAAGTTCCAGCCGCGCCTGAGCGACGTGATCCTGCAGGAGATGTGGGAGAAGTGGGTGTTCCTGGCGACGCTCGCCGGGGCGACCACGCTCATGCGCGCCGCGGTCGGCGACATCGTGGCGGCGCCTGGGGGCACCGCGCTGATCACTGCGCTGCACGCGGAGTGCACGAGCGTCGCGGCGGCGAGCGGTTTCGAGCCGCGGGCCGTCGTGGCGGAGCGGGCGCGGGCGCAGCTGACGGCGGCGGGTTCGACCTTCACGGCCTCGATGCTGCGCGACATCGAGAACAGGGGCCGGATCGAGGCGGACCACGTGATCGGCGACCTGATCGCCCGCGGCGAGCGGCTGGCACCGGAAGTGCCGTTCCCGCTCCTGACCGCGGTCTACACGGGCCTCAAGGCGTACGAGGCCCGCCGGGCGCGGGAAGCGGCCTGAACCGCACCCCCGCGCGGACGTCTCAGTAGCGGCCGGGCGGCGGGGGCGGGTTGCCGTATTCCAGCTGCGTCTTGGCATCGACGCGCGGACGCGGCACCGGCGTCAGCTCCGGCTGGGCGGCGGGCGCACTCGCGCAGGCGGCGAGCGTGGCGGTGACCAGGGCCGCGAGGGCGACGCGAACGGTGGACGTCATGGGCTGGGTACTCCCGGGATGCGCCCGGCGACGGACCGGTCTGGTCCGGCGCGGGCGGATGCCATACGACACGCGGCGGCCCGCACGGCGAGCCGCCCGCAGCACGGTCTGCGCCGCGAAGGTGCAGGAAGCTCGGCCGTAACGTGGCGGCATCGTGGGCCAAGCGTGGCCGTTTCACGTCGTCGTCGACGCATTCCGAAGGATCTGACCCCTGACTCCCGCCGCTCGCTGCTCTGCCGCCATCGAAGTCCTGACCGATATCGCCGAGCGCCGTCGACCGGCCGCCGACGCCCTCAAGGACTGGGGCCTCGCCCACCGCTTCGCCGGCTCGGGCGACCGCGCGGGCATCGCCAGCCTCGTCTACGACGCCCTGCGGCGGCGGGCCTCGGCGGCCTGGATCATGGGCGCGGACACGCCGCGCGCCATCCTGATCGGGACGCTGCGCCTCCAGCAGGGACTCGCCGCCGCTTCGGTCGCGGACCTGTTCACCGGCGAGCGCTTCGCGCCGGCCCCCCTCAGCGGCGACGAGCGCGCGCGCCTCGAAGGCGGGTCGCTGCAGGACGCGCCTCCGGAAGTGGCGGGGGACGCCCCGGCCTTCGTGCTCACGGACCTCACGGCCACGCTCGGCGAAGACCTCGTCCCGGAGCTGAAGGCGCTGGCGCGGCGGGCGCCCCTCGATATCCGGGTGAACGCCCTGCGCGGCGACCGCGACGCGATCCTGCCGGCGCTCGCGGCCTTCGACGCGGCGCCGACACCGCACGCGCCGGCGGGCCTCCGCGTCCCGATCGGCGCCGACGGCCGCGGTCCGGCGCTCCACGTCGAGGCGGAGTTCCTTGAGGGCTGGTACGAGATCCAGGACGAGGGTTCGCAGCTCGCCGCGCTCCTCGCCGCGCCCCGCGCCGGGGAGACCATCGTCGACCTCTGCGCGGGCGGCGGCGGCAAGACCCTGGCGCTCGCGGCTGAGACCGGGAACAGCGCCCGCCTCATCGCCACCGACGGCGATCCGCGCCGGCTCGCGCCGATCCACGAGCGCCTGCGCCGGTCCGGTGCGCAGGCCGAGGTGCGGACCCCGCGCAGCGGCAAGGCGCGGGCCGATGTCCTCGCGGATCTCGACGGCAAGGTCGACCGGGTCGTGGTCGACGCGCCCTGCACCGGGTCCGGCACGTGGCGCCGGAATCCCGATGCCAAGTGGCGGCTGCGGCCCGGGAGCCTCGCGCTGCGGACCACCGAGCAGGCCCAGGTCCTCGATCGGGCGGCGCGGCTGGTCAGGCCCGGCGGGCGGATCGTCTATATCACCTGCTCGCTGCTCTCGGCCGAGAACGACGCGGCCGTCTCCGGCCTCCTGTCGGGCTGGCGCGGCCGCTTCGACGTCGTCCCCGCCGATGAGGTGCTGACGGCAGGACCGGAGTCGCTCCGGGCAGCGGTGCGGAAGACGGCCCACGGGATCCAGATGAGCCCGCTGCGGACCGGGACCGACGGCTTCTACGTCGCGGTCATCGCGCGGAAGGGCTGAGGCGCGCCGCCGCGACGGAACCCGTGCCGCTCCGACGGACGTTGCACCCGCGCTCCTGCGGGAGCCGGGTTCGCCGCGCGGCGGTCCCGCCCGCGGCCGCATCCGGGAGATGCCCTTGCGCCTCGACCGCCGTTTCCTGCTCGCCGGTCTCGGAAGCGCCCTCGGGCTGCGCGGCACCGGGGCGGGAGGGGCCGCGGAGACGGCACCGCCGCCCCTCCCGCACGAGTCGGTCCGGGCGCTGCCACGCTCGCTCCCCGGCGCGGATCTGCAGGTGATCGAGCTGTGGCCCGGCGCGCCGCCGGGCGGCGGTGACGGACCGCACGCGGACGGCTACCGCTACGTCGAGGGGACGTTCGGCGACATCACGCGCGTGTCGCGACCCTGTCTGCTGGTCATGCGGCCGGCCAATCCCAACGGCGCCGCGATGATCGTCGCGGCCGGCGGCGGGTACGAGTTCATCGCCATCGGCAACGAGGGCGTCCCGGTCGGCCGCGTCCTGAACGCCGCCGGCGTCACCGTCTTCCTCCTCGTCTACCGCCTGCCGGCGGAGGGGTGGGGCTCGGGACCGGACGCACCGCGTCAGGACGCACAGCGCGCCCTCCGGCTGGTCCGGGCACGCGGCGCGGAGTTCGGCATCGATCCCGCGCGGGTCGGCGTCCTCGGCTTCTCGGCGGGCGGCCACCTGATGGGCGAGACCGCGGTCGGGAGCGCCCGGGACCTGTACGCGGGCGTCGACGCGACCGACGCCCAGCCGATCCGGCCCGCGCTGGCCGGTCTGATCTACCCGGTCATCACCATGCGCAAGCCGTTCGACCGGACCGCGACCCGCCGCATCCTGGTCGGCGACGACGTCACCCCCGACGAGATGAAGACCTACTCGGTGGACCTGCAGGTCGGGCCGGAGACGCCGCCGACCTTCCTTGTCCAGGCGATCGACGATCCCGTCGCAGTGGCCGACCATCCGCTGCTGATGTTCTCGGCGCTGCGGAAGGCGCGGGTCCCGGCCGAGCTGCACCTGTTCGAGCGCGGCGGCCACGGCTTCGGCCTCGGCGCGCCCGGCACACCCGCGGCGGCGTGGCCCGGCCTGTTCCTGGCCTGGATCCGCCTGCACGGCTTCCTGCGCGCCTGACCGCTCACTCCCCCCGCGTCTGCAGGCGGTGCAGCTTGGCGACCTTCGGCCGACTGGTCCGGAACTGGCCGCGCTCCACCGCGACGAAGACCACGATGGCGATGGCGAGGGTGGTCAGCCACCACACCGCGGTCAGCCCCACGCTCAGGCAGGCCACCGTGAAGGCGGCCGCGAAGCAGCCCATCGCGCCGGGCACCAGGGCCGGGCCGTCCCGGCCGGCCCGCCGGATCGAGGCGTAGAGGGCGAAGGCGGCAGCGAGCGCGCCGACGATGCCGAGCTCGTACCAGAACTCGAAGAGCGCCGTTGTCGGCGCGTTGGCCGGCAGCAGGCCGACCAGCCGTCCGCGCAGGGCCGTCTCGAAGCCGTGCCCGGTGATCAGCCGCACCGGATCGGAGGTCACGACCTTCTGCCAGCTCTTCAGCGACAGCACCGCGGGGGCGACCGGCCCGAGCAGCGCGGCCCCCACCGGCCGCGCCAGGAAGGGCAGCAGCGGCGCCGCGGCCAGCAGGGCGGCCGAGAGGGTGGCGGTGAGCATCACGCCGAGCCCCTGGCGGTAGCTCGTCAGCGCGAAGGCGACGGCGCCGACCGACAGGGCGGCGATCTGGGTCCCGTCCGGCTGGACCGTGAGGGCGAGGGCGACCAGCAGCGCGAGGCCCAGCGCCTCCCGGTCGCGGCGGCGGGATCGCAGCCACGCGAGGGCCGGCCAGAGCAGCAGGATGAGCAGGACAAGGCCGCGATCGAGCGCGCCGTCATCCTCGACGCCGGACGGCGCGAGGTGGGCGCCGAACAGCCCGAGCATGATCGCCACGATCGCCCCCGCCACGACGCCGAGTGGCAGGAGGTAGAGATTCGCCGAGCGCATCCGGTCGGGGAGGGCGAGGTAGCCCAGGAGGGCGAGGCCGATCGTTGCGCCGAGATTGGCGAGCCGCTCCAGCGCGGGCCCGAGGAAGGGCGTCCAGGTGAGCGACAGGGCCGACCACAGCACGACCAGCATGCCGGCCAGGAAGGCCGGAGCGGTCAGGAGACGGTAGGTCGCCGGGCGGACCGGGCGCTGCCGCCGGTCGATGACGCTGGCGATGATCAGGAGGATCACGGCGATCGGCGCGAGGATCACCGAGGCGCGGCGCGCGACCTGCGCCAGGACCGGGAGAACCACGAACAGGCCGAAGAAGCCGATGCGCCGCAGCAGCGCGGCGGCGTCGAGCGCCGGATCGATGGTGGTGGAGTTCGACGCGCGCGGCATCTTGCGCCTTCTCCCGGACCGGGACGGCCGGATCCCTGCTCGATACGCAAGGCTCGCGCAAGCCGCTGTAGACGTTGCGCCACAGTCTTGCCCGCGCGAACCGCGCTCACGCCGCGGTCGCGGATTCCCGCGGGCGCCGACGGACCGCTCGTCGGCCGACATCCGAGGCGACGCGCCAGCCACCCCACGCGACAAAAAAACCGATCAGACCCGCGGCGAGGCCGTCGGCGCTCGTGGGTACGGCCGGGCGGAACTCGCGGTAGGCGGCCTCGGCCACCGGCAGGTCGGGATCGCGCAGCATCGCCACCACCCGGCCGAGGGGGCTCGTCGCCGCGGCCAGGGCCTGCTGCTGGGCGCGCAGGCGGGCGAGACGGGCGATGTCGGCCTGGGCGGCCTCACCGCGGCGGGCGACGAGCTGGTCCGGGCTGGCGCGCAGCCGGTCGATGGCGCCCTCGCGCGTCGTGCCGGTGGCCTGCGCGTCGGATTCGAGGACCGCCACCTGCCGACGGAGTTCGTCGGCGGCGCCGCCGAGGCGCTGCGCGTATTGCTGCGCGAATTCGGGGGCCTGCGCGGCGACCACGCCTCCGAGCAGGCCGAGGGCGAGGCCGAAGGTGCGGAACACGCGAAACATGTCTGGCCTCCGGCGGGGAATCGACCCCCGACAAAGAGCACGCACGGGGCCCCGGTTCCAGCCGCGGGCGCGACGACGCTCGCCTCCGTGGGCTCAGCCCGGCAGCGTCAGGAGGCCGGCCTTGCCGTCGGTGCAGCCGAACAGCAGCCGGCCGCCGCGCGCGTCCCAGCCGAGCGCCGTCACGCCGCTTCCCTGGACGGCGGGGCGCACCAGCAGCTCGGCCGCGTCGGTGAAGCGGACGAGCAGGATGCAGCCGTCCTCGTAGCCCATGGCCAGCACCGGCGCCCTAGGGTGGAAGGCCACGCGGGAGACGCGGGCGGGGCGGACGCCGCATTCGCGCGGCGCCTTGCCGGTCGGACCCTCCTTGGAGTCGAACGGCCACACGATCGCCGCCTCGGCCCCGCTCGTGGCGAGCCAGTTGCCGTCGAACGACCACGACATGGAGCGGACCTTGCCGGGATAGCCCGACATCCGCATGTGGCCGCGGTCCGGCTGCAGGCGCCAGCCGTGCAGGCTGTTCTCCTGCATGGTCGACACCACGAAGCGCCCGTCCGGCGACCACGTCACGTCGATATGCGAGCCCTTCCAGGTGACCACCTCGGCGGGCGTCTCCAGATTGGGGTACCAGAGGCTCACGCCGTTGTAGTGGGCGACACCCAGCCGGTACCCCTTGGGCGCGAAGACGAGGCCGCGCGCGGAGGACGGCGCCTCGAAGGTCTTCTCGCGGCCCTTGGCGTCCCGGGCCACGACGGAGCGGCCGGCCGACCACGCCACGCCACCGTCGGGATGGACCGCCAGCGCGTCGATCCAGGCACCGCCCTTGGCGAGGCCGAGCTGCTCCATCCCCCCGTCGGCGCGGATCGCCACCACGCGCCCGTCGTCGCCCCCCGTGACCAGCCGGTCGACACCGCCGGCCGCGACGAGGATCCCGCTGTCGGGATGCGCGGCGACGCGCGCGATCCCGTCCGCCCGCACCAGCGCGACCGTGCCGTCGCTGAGCGCCAGGGCCGGCACGTCCTTGAGGAAGTGCGCGGCGAGCACGTGCTCGCCGGGCTCCAGCGCGGCGACGTGACTGGTGAGGGACGGGTTGCTGACGGGGCTGCTCATGTCGGGGGGACCTTCGCGGCCGGCGGCGCGGTGCGCAAGACCAGGAACGCGGTAATCAACGCCAGCCCGCCCGAGATCGCCGCCGGGGCGATCAGCGCGTACAGGCCGACCTGCTGGTAGGCGTGCGCGCCCAGATAGGCGCCGAACAGCAGCGAGATCCAGACGGAGGCGTCGCCGAGCCAGCCGAGAGGATCCCCGGTGCGTGTCAGGGCCTGCGCGATCTTCTGGCCGAGGCTGAAGAGCGCGCCGGTCACGAAGGTCGTGCCGGCCCTGAACCCCTTCACCTGCGCCAGCACCGCGTTCTGGGATCCCATCGCCACGGCGACGAAGAAGGCCGCGAGGCCGAGCTCGGGCGACTGGAGGCCGAGTCCCAGACCGGCGAGGATCAGCAGGGACTCGTAGGCGAGGACCGCCGGCGTCGTCCACCGCGGCGGCACGAGGATCGCCAGCCCGCTCCCCAGGACCGATCCCGTGAGGAACGCGAGGATCAGGATCGCGGGGAGGATCATGCGGTGCAGCTCGACCTGGGCGCCGAGAACGGCGAGCTGCGTGGTGTTGCCGCTCATGAACGACGTGTAGAGGCCGCCCAGTCTCACGAAGCCGAGGGCGTCGACGTAGCCCGCCATACCGGTGAGGAGCAGGCCGACGCCCAGCTGCCAGCGGCGGTTCACCGTTCGGCCTCGCCGTCGCGGGCCGGTAACGCTCCGTTAACCATTCGAACGCCTTCGTTCACGGACGCCGGGCTGCGGTTAACGCGCCGCTCACCAAACCCGAGCAATTCGATGCAAACACGGTGAACGCCGCGTCGGAAGGGGCCGTTGCCCCAGCGATCCGGCTCGGGGACATCGTGCCCCCGCCGGGTGAGTGGGAGTTGCGTCATGGTTCCGTTCGCCGCCGCTTTCGTCTGCCCGACCCTGCCCGTCCCGGACCGGGGCGTCGCCACGATCCTGGTCGTCGAGGATGAGCCGACCGTGTGCGAGCTGGCCGCCGAGGCGCTCCTCGACGAGGGGTACCGGGTGCTCACCGCCGCCGATGCCTGGGAGGCCGAGGCGATCCTGTCCCGGGAGAGCGTCGACCTGCTCTTCACCGATATCGATCTGGCCCGCAACACGGACGGCCTGTCGCTCGCCCGGTGCGCCCGCCGGCTCTCGCCCGATCTCCCGGTGGTCTACACCTCCGGGGGCCGGGCTTCCCTGGCAACCTGCGAGGCGGTTCCGGGCTCGGTCTTCGTGCCGAAGCCCTACCGTCCGAGCCAGCTCGTGGCGCTGACGCAGGATGTCCTGCGCACCGCGCCCCTCCGATCCTTCTGAACCGGACCTCCGAGGATACCCGCCATGTGGCGCTCTCTTCCCGCAATCGGCCTCGCGCTCGCCGCCGCGGTCGCCGCATCGCCGGCCCGGGCGGCCTGCGACGTGAAGGGCGCGCAGATCGAGGAGGCGATCGCCAAGAAGAGCGAGCTCCGTGAGGACGCTAACGCGCAGCTGGTCCGCGACCTCCGGACCCTGCGCGACGCCGCCATCGTCCTCGAGAGCTACAAGTTTCCGGGCGAGTGCGAGGTCCTGCTCGGGATCGTGCGCTCCCTCCTGGCCAATCCGAGCAAGACCATCGAGCAGAGCGGCGACACCGACGAGGAGAAGGCCGAGGACCTGATCGAGGCGCGCGAGCCCAAGGACGCGGCGGGCGCCCCGAAGGCGAAGTAGCGAGCCGCGGCCGTCCGGGGCGCGGCGCCCGTCAGCGCTCCTCGCCGGCGCTGGCGCCGATCTTGGCGCGCGCCAGCGCGCGGCTGAGCTTGGCGGCGATCTGCTCGCGCAGCATGTCGGCCATCTCGATATCCACGAGGCGCCAGCTCAGGCCGCGCAGCCGCAGCCGGATCCGCGTGCGTTCCGGGCGGGGCCCCTCCGGCGGGATCGGGATCACGACCGCGCGGAAGCCGCGCATCTCCAGAGCCGCGTAGTAGGGTATGAGCCGCCCGAGGCCGCGGATGACCAAGCCCTCAGACCGGGTGCCGTCCGGCCGCTCGACGTCGAGCTTGTCGGGCCAGCCGTTGGCCAGCAGATCCATCACCGTCTCCGGCGTCACCATCGTCTCGGCGAGCGCCAGGGCGAGCCCGTAGGCGGCGTCGTTCAGGCGCTGGCGGTCGCGCGGCTCCAGGTCGGGATCGCTCTCAGAGGCCGCGCGCATCGCGGCGGTGATCTGCCGGACCAGCGACAGCCGCAGCGTCCTGAAGTTCACGTGACTCTCGACATAGGCGGCGTCGTGCCGACGCACCGCCTGAGCGAGGTCGTAGAGCGACCAGAGCGGGCTCATCGTGAAGGCGAGCCACGCCAGGGCGAGAGCGACCGGGACCGCGAGCCAGCGCACGGCCTCAGCGCCCCGTCCGCGCGGTCATGACCGCGCCGCCCAGCGATCGAGGCCGGAGAAGGCCGCGACGACCCGCTCGTAGACCGGCCGCTTGAATGGGACGATCAGGTCCGGAAGTTCGGAGAGTTGCGCCCAGCGCCAAGCGTCGAATTCCGCCTTGTGAGCGCCGCCGCCGGGCCGGAGCACGTCGATCAGGTCCTCGCTGCCGACGAAGCCGTAGGCGAACCATTTCTGCGTCTGGCCACGGTAGCGGCCCTTCCAGGCCTGCTTCATCACCGCCGGGGGCAGGTCGTAGGGCAGCCAGTCCGGGATCTCGGCGAGGAGCTTCACCGCCTCCGGCGGGACGTTGGTCTCCTCGTAGAGCTCGCGCCGTGCGGCGGCTTCCGCATCCTCACCGGGATCGATGCCGCCCTGCGGCATCTGCCACATGTGCGGACCGTCGACGTGCTCGGGACCCGCCTCCTTGCTGCGACGCCCGACGAAGACGCCGCCCGACGGCGCGATCAGGGCGATGCCCACGCAGGGGCGATAGGGCAGGGCAGTGCCTGGGTCCGAATCCGTTACCATCGCGGCGACCATAGGTCAGGGGTGGGCGAGGCGGCAACGTCGACCAAGTCTTCACCGATCCGGACGGTGCCGGATCTACTTGCGCTGACTTTCGACACGGTCGCGTTCAATCAGCCGTGGAGACTCGCTTGTCGCGGGCGCCGCGCAGCGCCACGCTCGCCGGCACGAGGCGCAGCCCGCGGGACTCGATCTCCTTCGCCCAGCGCGCGATCCGATCGACGCTCAGCGGTGTCCCGGTCGCCGAGACCAGGGCGAAGCCGTTGGCGCGGGCCCGAGCCTCGGCCTGGGCGAGTGCGGCGTCGATCGCGTCGGCGCGCGGCGTGGCGTCGAGGACGATCTCGGCGCGGGCGACCGGCGTCTTCCCCTTGTTGGCGGGCGCGACCGCGGGCTTCGGAGCCGTGCCGTCGTCGAGGAACCCCAAACCGCGGGCGCCGATCTCGCGCAGGACCGGCTCGAACGCCGCATCGGCCATGAGCTTCGAGCCCATGTAGTTCACGACGCCGACATAGCCCGGGAAGCGCGCCATCGCCCAGGCCTGCCGATCGGCATTCTCCAGCCCCTTCAACGCGGTGAGCAGCGTCTGCGGGCCCGGGTCGCTGTCGGGATAGTCGAAGGGCTCCATCGGGAGTTGCAGGAACACTTCGTGGCCCGCGTCCCTGGCGCGCGCGGCGGCGCGCTCGACCTCGCCGCCGTAGGGCAGGAAGGCGAGACTCACGGCGGCGGGCAGGCGCGCGGTGGCGCCGGCGGTGGCGGCCTGGCCGACACCGAGACCGGTCACCACGATCGCGATGCGCGGCCCCGAGCCGGCCTCTTCCGATCGGGCGTACACGTCGAGGGCGCGGATGCGGCCCTCGCCCAGCTTCGGCATGAGACCGTGGCGGCCGGATTCGCTGATCCGCGGATCCGGGGCCTGGGCGAGACGGGGGGCGCTCGGCGGCGGCACACGGATCACCACCGCCTCGCTCGGCCCGCTGCCGGCCGGGCGCACGACCGTGACGCCGGAGGCGGTCTCGACCTCCTCGGCACTGCGCTGGAGCGGCGCGGTTCCGGGTTCCGTCGTGATCACCTGGGGCTGCTGTGCGGCTGGCGCCTGCGCGGCCGGGCGGGCCGCGGGTTCGCGCATCGTGATCGCCACCTGGACGCGGGGCTCACCGCCGTGCGGGTCCCCCAGCGCGAGCACCAGGCCGGCCGCCACCACGAAGCTGGCCGCGAGCGCGGCGGCCGCGACCCGGGGCCGGCGGCCAGCCGCGACGAGGCGTCCGATCCGGCCTTCGGGCTGCGCCGGCGCCGCCTCCGGCACCCCGAGGGGGCGCGTGAGGATATCGTCGGTGGACTCGGTCAAGCGGCTCTCGATACGGGATCGCGGTTCCTGCGCCGGTCGGCGCGGTCCCAACCCTCGGATCCATTGCGGCCGGGTATGGTTAACGTTCCGCTAATGCTCGGTCCCAGAACGGGAAATCCCGCCCGGGGGTGGCCGGGCGGGATCGGGTCCTGGCGCAGCGCGAGGCCGCGTGATCAGTTCGGCAGGCTCGGCTTCTGCTGCTGCGGCGCGGGCGTCCCGTTGGCGGCGCCCTTCTGGATGCCGTGGAGGAAGTCGACGGCCGAGATCAGCTGCTTGTCCTTGGCCGGGTCCGGCGGGACGTAGGCGGAGGATCCGCCGCGCTCGTCGGTGTCCTTCTGCTTCAGGTGGCCCTTGAGCCCGGCCTCACCCTTCGTCTCGTCCTTGCCCTTGAGCTCGTCCGGCACGTCCTGCGTGACCTCGACGTCCGGCTCGATGCCCTTGGCCTGGATCGAGCGGCCCGACGGCGTGTAGTAGCGCGCCGTGGTGAGCCGGAGGGCGCCTGAGCCGCCGAGCGGGATGATCGACTGCACCGAGCCCTTGCCGAAGGAGCGCGTCCCCATGATGGTCGCGCGCTTGTGATCCTGGAGGGCGCCGGCCACGATCTCGGAGGCCGAGGCGGAGCCGCCGTTGACCAGCACCACGATGGGCTTGCCCTTGGTCAGATCCCCCGCCTTGGCGGAGAAGCGCTGGGTCTCGTCCGGGTTGCGGCCGCGGGTGGAGACGATCTCGCCGCGATCGAGGAAGGCGTCCGAGACCATCACGGCCTGATCGAGCAGGCCGCCCGGGTTGTTGCGCAGGTCGACGATGTAGCCTTTGATCTTGTCGGCACCGATCTCGCCGGTGAGCTTGTCGATCGCGGCCCGCATGCCGTCGAAGGTCTGCTCGTTGAACTGGGTGAGGCGGATATAGGCGACGTCGCCGCCCTCGATCTTCGAGCGCACCGGCTTGATCTTGATGACGTCGCGGGTGAGCGTGACGTCGATCGGATCCTTCGATTCCTTGCGGGTGATCTTGAGCTTCACGCTCGAGTTCACCGGGCCGCGCATCTTGTCGACCGCCTGGTTCAGGGTGAGGCCCTGGACCTGGTCGTCATCGATCTGCGTGATGATGTCGTTCGCGAGCAGGCCCGCCTTCGCCGCGGGGGTGTCGTCGATCGGCGTGACGACCTTGATCAGGCCGTCCTCCATCGTGACCTCGATGCCGAGCCCGCCGAACTCGCCGCGGGTGGTGGTCTGCATGTCGCGGAACGCCTTGGCGTCCATGTAGCTCGAGTGCGGATCGAGCGACGTCAGCATGCCGTTGACGGCCGCCTCGATCATCTTCGACTCGTCCGGCTTCTCGACGTAGTCGGTGCGGACCTTCTCGAAGACGTCGCCGAACAGGCTGAGCTGGCGGTAGGTCTCGGCCGAGGCGGCCACGGCCCGCGGACCCGACAGGAAGTCGGTCTGGGTCGCCACCATGGACGTTCCGGCACCGAGGAAGGCGCCGAGCATGATCAGGGAAGTCTTGCGCATCAGCCGCGAACCTTCTCGCCAAGTACCGTATTATTCGGGCTCTTCGCCCACCACGGCTCCGGATCGATGGAGCCGCCGTCCTTCTTGAACTCGACGTAGAGCGTGGGATCACCCTCGGACCCGCCGGGACCCGCACCCTTGTCGCCCATGCTGCCGACCGGTTCGCCCGCGAGCACGAACTGACCGACCTCGACGCTGATCTGGTCCATTCCCGCGAGCAGAAGATAGTAGCCGTCGCCCGCGTTGATGATCAAGAGTTGGCCATAGGACCGAAACGGCCCGGCGAACTGCACCCACCCGTCGGCCGGGGAGGAGACCGAAGCCTTCGGGCGGGTCGTGAACGACACGCCGCGCGTCGTCCCCCCATTGCCATCGGGCTGGTTGAATCCCCGTGCGACGCGACCGCTCACCGGCCGCGGCACTTCGCCCCGTGCCTCGGCGAAGTGCACCTTGGGGGCCAGCCGCGCGGGATCGCGGAAGCCGGCCGCGGCGAACCGCTCCTGGGTGATGCGCACTTCGCGCTCCGCGGCGGCCTTGGCCTCCTCGGCGGAGCGCTTCGCCGCCGCGACCTCCGCCTCCGTGCGGTCGAGCAGATCCTTCAGGGTCTTGGCCTGCGCGCCGAGCTCGGTGGCCCGGCGCCGTTCGGCGGTCAGGCCGCTCTCAACCTCCGCCTGCCGTGCGCGCCGGGCCGCGACGAGGGCCTGGAGGCGCTGCTGCTCCCTCGCCCAGCCGGCGAGATCGCTCGAGAGCCCTTCCTTGTCCTGCGCGATCAAACCGCGCAGCCTGATCATTTCCGCGAGATCGGCCGCGAGCGTGTCGACCTCACCGCGCAGTTCCGGCACCACCGCGCCGAGCAGCATCGAGGTCCGGATCGCGGCCAGCACGTCCTCGGGACTCACCAGCACGGCCGGTGGCGGACGACGGCCCATGCGCTGGAGCGCCGCCAGGATCTCGGCGACGATGCCGCGCCGACCCTGCAGCGAGTGCCGGATCGCGGCCTCGCTCTCGCTCATCGCCTTCAGGCGCTCCTCGAGGCGGCTCAGGCGATCTTCCGTCGCCTGCGCCTGCCGGTTCGCGTCGAGGAGGGCTGTGTCGAGCTTCGCGCGGTCAGACCCGATCGCGGCGATCTCGGCCTCGAACTGCGCGCGCTGTCCGGCGCTGGCGGCCAGGGCGTCCTGCACGCGTTTCAGGTTCTCGGCCCGGCGCTCCCGCTCCTCGTTGGCCCGCTGTATCGCCTCGGGGTCCGTGGGCTTCGGGGCCTCGGCGCGCGCGGCCACGGTGATCGACAGCACGGCCAGCAGGGCGAATGCCGCGCGTCCGCGCCGCGGCACGGGGTTGGACTCGGCCTCGGTCTCGGACTTCCCCACGGCCGTTCAGCCCGCCTCACCGCGATGGTAGGGGTGTCCGGCCAGGATCGTGAGGCTGCGATAGAGTTGTTCGAGGGCGAGCACGCGAACGAGTCCGTGGGGCAGGGTGGCGGCCCCGAACGACAGGATCAACTCGGCCCGCGTCCGAATTGAGGCGTCCAGCCCGTCCGGCCCACCGATCGTCACGACCAGAGCCGGCCGGGCCGCATCGCGCCAGCCGGCGACGCGTTCTGCCAGGGCCTCGCTGCCGAGATCGGCCCGGCCGCGCTCGTCGTAGGCGACGAGGACTCCGCCGGAGGGCAGATAGGTCGCGAGCGCCGCCGCCTCCTCGGCGCACCGGTCGGGGGCGCGACGGGCCCGGGATTCCGGAATCTCGACGTTGTCGCAGGACGGGAAGCCGAGGCCGCGTCCGAGTTGTGCGGCGCGGTCGCGATATCGTGACGCGAGCTCGCGCTCCGGCCCGGCCTTCAGCCGTCCGACCGCGGCCAGGATCAGGCGCATGGACCTCGGTCCGGCCTAGCCGGCCGCGAGCCCGACGGGACGGTCGGCGCCCCACATCTTCTCGAGATTGTAGAAGCCGCGGACTTCGGGGCGGAAGATGTGCACCAGCACGTCGCCGGCGTCGATCAGCACCCAGTCGCAGGCCGGCATGCCCTCGACCCGGGCATTGCCGAAGCCGCGGTTCTTCATCTCCTGGATGATCTTGTCGGCGATCGACCCGACGTGCCGCTGCGAGCGACCCGACGTGATGATCATCGTGTCGGCGAGCGAGGTCTTGCCGGCCAGATCGATCGCGATCGTCTCCTCGGCCTTCATGTCGTCGAGGCATTCGAGGGCGAGTGCCTTCAGATCGTCCGAGCGCGCCTGACCGGCTTCGACCGGGGCTTGGACGGGGGTGCGGATCGTCTCCGTGCGACTGGTCTCGGGCAGAGTCCTGGTTCCTCGTTCTGCCGCACGGCGACGTCGGGCCTTGCGGGATCAGGTGAAATTGGCGGTATCGCGCCCCGATTGCAACCGCGCAGGCTGCGGTCGCGGCGTCGGCGCGCCCCTGCGCGCGCGGATCTGCGTGGACGAGAGGGTCGAGCGGGGCCCGTGGAGGAACACCCAGGCCGGCGGCGACCGTAGCGCGAGCGTCGATGCCGCCGCCTCGGGGACCCGGGCGTCGGCGAGGCGTTGCGCGGCCCGGGCGCTCAGCGGCGTCATGGTGAAGCCGGGCCGGTCGATGACGGCGATCGGCACGAGTCGCGCGATCTCGGCGAAACCCTTCCAGCGATGGAAGGTGCCGAGGGAATCGGCCCCCATGATCCAGACGAAGTGGACGCCCGGACACCGGCGCGTGAGGAACCGCAGCGTCTGGACCGTGAAGCGGACGCCGAGCGCCGCCTCGATCCCTGTCACGGCGATCCGGGGGTGCCGGGCGATCTCGCGCGCCTGGGCGCACCGCGCTGCGACGGAGGGGAGGGCGCTCCGGCTCTTCAGCGGATTGCCCGGGCTCACCAGCCACCAGACGCGATCGAGCCCGAGCCGCCGCAGGGCCGAGAGGGTCACGTGCCGGTGGCCCAGATGGGCCGGATTGAAGGATCCGCCGTAGAGGCCGATCCGCATGCCGGGGGCGCTCGGCGGCAGGGTCAGCCGCACGCCGGACCTTCAGGTCGGATCACGGGCGAATCTGGCCGGTGCCGTGGACCCGGTACTTGAACGTGGTGAGCTGCTCGACGCCCACCGGCCCGCGCGCGTGCATCCGCCCCGTGGCGATGCCGATCTCGGCCCCGAAGCCGAACTCGCCGCCGTCGGCGAACTGCGTGGAGGCGTTGTGCGTGACGATCGCCGAGTCGACTTCGGCCAGGAAACGGGTCGCCTCGGCGTCGTTCTCGGTGATGATCGCGTCCGTGTGATGCGATCCGTAGGTCTCGATGTGCTCGATGGCGGCCTCGATCCCGTCCACCACCCGCACCGCGATGATCGCGTCGAGGTACTCGGTGTGCCAATCCTCCTCGGAAGCGGCCGTCACGCGCGGATCGACCGCGCGCGTCGCGGCATCGCCCCGGACCGCGCAGCCGGCGTCGAGCAGGGCCTGGACCAGCGGCGCGAGGTGCGTCGCCGCGCAGGCACGGTCGACCAGCAGGGTCTCGGCGGCGCCGCAGACGCTGGTCCGGCGCATCTTGCTGTTGAGCAGCACGGTGCGGGCCATGTCGAGGTCGGCCGCCGCGGCGACGTAGACGTGGTTGATGCCGTCGAGATGGGCGAAGACCGGAACGCGCGCCTCGGCCTGGACGCGCTCCACGAGGCCGCGGCCGCCGCGCGGGACGATCACGTCCACGCAGCCGTCGAGGCCGGCGAGCATCAGCCCGACCGCGGCGCGGTCGCGGGTCGGCACCAGCTGGATCGCGTCCTCCGGCAGGCCGGCATCGGCGAGCCCCCGGCTCATGGCCCTCGCGATCGCCATGGCGCTGCGATGGCTGTCCGAACCGGCGCGAAGGATCGCCGCGTTGCCGGCCTTGAGGCAGAGCGCTCCGGCATCCGCCGTCACGTTGGGCCGCGCCTCGAAGATCACGCCGACGACCCCGAGCGGCACCGCGATGCGCTCGATCAGCAGGCCGTTCGGCCGCTCGATCGCGGCGAGCTGGCGACCGACCGGGTCGGCCAGCGACCCGACCTTCTCGACGGCGTCCGCGATGGCCGCGAGGCGCCCAGGGTCGAGGGTGAGCCGGTCGATCAGCGCGGCGGTCTGACCCGCGCTCCGGGCCGCGGCCACGTCCCGCGCGTTCTCGCTCAGGATCTCGTCGCGGCTCGCGCGGATCCGCTCGGCGATCAGCTTGAGCGCCGCGTCCTTGGTCCGCGCCGAGGCCAGCGCCATGCGCCGCGCCGCCGCCCGGGCGCGACGGCCGATCGCCCCCATCTGCTCCGGGAGGGCATCGGCCTCGGCGAAGTCCGATCTCAGGTTCAGGACGGGCACGCTGGCGTCCTCGGTTGTCGACGGCCGCACGCGCGACCCGGACGGGGGAAAGCGCCGTATTTGCACATCGAGCGCCGTCCCGACAAGAGTGCCGGGCCGGGAATTGTGACGGTAATTGAGAGGAAAAATTGTATATAGATTAGCTTATGTCCGCGACTTCTAGAACAGTGCCAAGTCATCGCGGTGCACCATCCAGGCGCGACCGGGATAATTGAGCAGTTCCGGAATGCGCGCGCTCGGATGACCGATGATCAGCGCGGCCTCGGCGCTGTCGTACGCCACCAGGCCGCGGCCCAGGATCCGGCCCTCCGGATCGCGGATCATCACGGCGTCGCCGCGCGAGAAGCTGCCCTCGATCGCCCGCACGCCCACCGGGAGCAGGCTGGCCCCGCTCCGGAGCGCCTGCTCGGCACCCGCGTCGATCGTCAGCGTGCCGCGTGGCTCGAGGGAGCCGGCGATCCAGGTCTTCCGGGCGGCCGTCGGCGTGGAGCCCGACAGGAACCACGTGCAGCGCGCGCCGTCCCGCACGGCCTTGAGCGGGTTCTTCCCGCGTCCGTCCGCGATGACCAGGTGCGTGCCGCCCGAGGCGGCGATCTTGGCGGCCTCGACCTTGGTGCGCATGCCGCCCCGCGACAGCTCGGAGGCCGGGCCGCCGGCCATCGCCTCGATCTCCGGGGTGATGCGCTCGACCACGGCGAGGTGGCGGGCGTCCGGATCGCTCTTGGGCGGCGCGGTGTAGAGGCCGTCGATGTCCGAGAACAGCACCAGCACGTCGGCGTCGATCATGGTGGCGACCCGGGCGGCGAGCCGGTCGTTGTCGCCGTAGCGGATCTCCGAGGTCGCCACCGTGTCGTTCTCGTTCACGACCGGGACCGCGCGCATCTCCAGGAGCTTCAGCACGGTGGCGCGGGCGTTGAGGTAGCGGCGGCGCTCCTCGGTGTCCTGCGGCGTCACGAGGATCTGGCCTGCGACGATGCCGTGATGGCCCAGAGCTTCGGCCCAGTGGCGCGCCAGCGTGATCTGCCCCACCGAGGCCGCGCCCTGGCTCTCCTCCAGGCGCAGGACGCCGGGCGGCAAACCCAGCACCGTCCGGCCGAGGGCGATGCTGCCGGACGACACGACCAGAACGTCGACGCCGCGCCCGTGCAACTCCGCGATGTCCTCGGCCAGCGCCGCGAGCCAGGCATGGCGCAGGCGGCCGGCACTGCGGTCGACCAGCAGGGCCGAGCCGACCTTGATGACCACACGGCGAAATTCTTCGAGGGCAGGGATCATGATTCTTGCGGGACGGCGCGTCGACGGCGGGTGTGAACCAAGAGCCGCCCTTTGAACAGTCGGTCGAGGGCTACGGCTGCCAGGCGGCTACCGGCTTCCGCTCGGCCTCGGCGCTGGCGTCGATCTCGGTTTGGAGCGCCCGCAGCGCCTCGGGAACGCCCTTGCGGCTCGCCGAGGACAGGATCAGCGGCGCGCGGCCGGCGGCGCGCTTCAGCTTCGCCACCTGGCTCTTGAGGGTGTCGGCGTCGAGGGCGTCGGCCTTCGAGAGCGCCACGATCTCGGGCTTCTCCGCGAGGCCGTTGCCGTAGGCCTCGATCTCGCCGCGGACCAGCTTGTAGGTCTTGCCGGCATGCTCGCTCGTGCCGTCCACGAGGTGCAGCAGCACCCGGCAGCGCTCGACATGGGCGAGGAACTTGTCGCCGAGGCCGACGCCCTCGTGGGCACCCTCGATCAGGCCCGGGATGTCGGCGAGCACGAACTCGCGCCCGTCCGACCGCACCACGCCGAGGCCGGGATGCAGGGTCGTGAACGGGTAGTCGGCGATCTTCGGCTTCGCCGCGGTGACGCTCGCCAGGAAGGTCGACTTTCCGGCATTCGGGAGGCCGACGAGGCCGGCATCGGCGATCAGCTTGAGCCGCAGCCAGATCCACATCTCCTGGCCTTCCTGGCCGGGGTTGGCGTGCTTCGGGGCGCGATTGGTGGACGTCGTGAAGTAGGCGTTGCCGAAGCCGCCGTTGCCGCCCTTCGCGAGACGGATCTTCTGGCCGACCTCGGTCAGGTCGGCGAGAAGCGTCTCGCCGTCTTCGGAGAAGATCTGCGTGCCGGCCGGGACCTTCAGGACCGTGTCGGCGCCGTTGGCGCCGTGGCAGTTCGAGCCCATGCCGTGCTCGCCCTTCTTCGCCTTGAAGTGCTGCTGGTATCGGTAGTCGATCAGGGTGTTGAGACCCTCGACGCATTCCACCCAGACATCGCCGCCCCGGCCGCCGTCGCCGCCGTTCGGTCCTCCGAACTCGATGAACTTCTCGCGCCGGAACGAGACGCAGCCGGGACCGCCGTCACCGGAGCGGACATAGACCTTGGCTTCGTCGAGGAACTTCACGACCTGAATCCTTTGTCGGGCGCGGATTCGCGACCCGCACCATCACCCTGTGAGCGGCCGCCGGCCAGCCCCGGCGCCGCGGGACCGCCTCAGGCGGCCCGCGTCATCGCCGGCTCCGACGGCGAAGCCTGCCAGCGCCGCCGGTCGAGGCTGAAGAGATCGACCGGCAGATCCGCGCCGCGCGCCGGGAACGGCCGGGTCGCGCTGCCGGCCTGCACGAAGCCGCAGGTCTCCAGCACGCGCCGGGACGCGGGGTTGACCGTGCGGGCGGACGCTGCGAGTTCCGTCCCGCCGGTATAGGCGAAGAAGGCGTGGCACAGGGCCGTGACGGCCTCGGCCATCAGGCCGCTGCCCCAGTAGGGCTGCCCGAGCCAGTAGCCGAGCTCCGGGGCCGCGTCGGTCCGCTCCTCGATGCTGATGACACCGATGAGGCTGCCCGGCGCCGCCCGAGGCGCGAGGGCGAGCGTGAGCGCCGACCCGGCGGCGTTCTGCGAGCGCGCCTGCAGCAGGAACGCGTCCACCGCCGGGGCCGGGAGCGGGTGCGGCACACGCGCCAGCATCGCGGCCACAGACGGGTCGCCGGCCAGCTTCAGGATCGCGTCCCTGTCTTTGGCTGTCGGCCAGCGCAGCCACAGCCGCCGTGTCTCGATCCGGAAAACGTCATCGCGGGTCAGATCGGGGAACATCGTGCCCTCGCAGGGCGGCGTTCCCGGCTCCGGGCCACCGCCTCAAGACGACGAAGGGGAGGATGGCGTCCCATCCTCCCCGGTGTTCCGTCCGACCTGGCCCGTCAGGGGCTCGGCAACGACGTCTCCGGTCCGGTGTGGGACACCGGGCGGGACGCCAGCTTCGCCACTCAGGGCGCCCGCCTCTTATTCCGCGGCCTCGGCCAGCGGGGTAACACCTACGAAGGCGCGCCCGCGGCGCGTCTCGAAGCGGACATGGCCCGGTACCAGCGCGAAGATCGTGTGGTCCTTGCCCATGCCGACATTGGCGCCGGGATGCCATTTGGTGCCGCGCTGACGCACGATGATGTTGCCCGGAATCACGGCCTCCGAGCCGAACTTCTTGACGCCGAGGCGCCGGCCTTCCGAGTCGCGACCGTTGCGGGACGAGCCGCCAGCCTTCTTGTGTGCCATGGGATGAGCTCCGAATTCTGAGTGGCTTGGATGCGGTCGCGGATCGATCCCTCTCAGGGGACCGTACGCGCCCAGCGTCTGGCGTGCGTCAGGCCGAAATGCCGGTGATGCGCACGACCGTGTGGTCCTGGCGATGGCCGCGCTTGCGGCGGGAGTTCTGCCGGCGGCGCTTCTTGAAGGCGATGACCTTCTTGTCGCGGCCGTGGCGCACGATCTCGCCCGTGACGCTGATGCCCGACAGGGTCGGGGCGCCGACCTGGGTCGCGCCCGCGCCGTCGGCGAACAGGAGGACCTCGCCGAAGGTCACGGCCTCGCCGGCCTCGCCTGCCAGGGAGGCGATCGTGATGGTGTCGTTGGCGGCGACGCGGTACTGCTTACCGCCCGTCTTGATGACTGCGAACATCGTTCTCTCGTGTTCTCGAACGGCCTCCGGGACGGCTGCCCCTGGACCGGCTTCTTGTTTGAAGTCATTGCGCGGGCGTTCGGCCCGGACAACGCGAAACGCGCGGACCCCAGCAGAGGCCGCGCGCCGTGCGAGGTCAGTACGGGCGCGGCGGCGCCATGTCAATCCGCTGCGGCCTGCCGGGCGGCGTCAGCGGATCGGCGCGCCGGTCGCCAGGATGCCCTTCGCGACGCTTCCCTCCGGGCCGAAGGCGGCGAGCGCCTGCGCGCACCAGGTGTCCCGGCCGTCGGCGGCGAGCTGCTGGCGCACCTGCGTGGCGCGGGTCCGCAGCTTCTCCTCCAGCATCGCCTCCTGCCCGGCATTGACCCGGGCCGCGAGGCGGAGCGTCGTCAGCTGCCCGGCCCGGACCTGCACGCCCGGACAGGCCTGCTCGGCGATGATGGTCGTGGCCGCCGCCGACGCGTAATTGTCGAGGGGCGAGGGCGCCGCCGGCACCTGCGCGGCGGCCGTCCCCGCGAGACACAGCGTCAGGGCAAGAGTGGGGACACCGACACGCCGCACGGCTCTGGCCTCCAGGGTGAGCATCGATCGGCGCGGTGGCGCGCCCCGCTCGGGACAATGTCGGGCGTCGCCCGTGAGGAACGAGGACCTGTGAGGGCCGCCCCCTTGCCGCGGCGCCGCGACGGCGGCTGACTACACCCCCGGCGCCGGGGCGTCACCCGCCGCCCCGGCTCGCATCCGCTGTCCGGCACCGCCGCGGACGCCGCGGGACGCCGGCGCCCCCGGCATCGCCACCCGGGAGAACTCGCGGCCGGCCGGCGGACCGGCCGTCAGGGCGTGGCCTTGAACTCGCCCTCGATGCGCAGGCTGACCTCGTCACCGAGCTGCGGCAGGTAGGCGTTGATGCCGAAATCCGAGCGCTTGACGACGGCGCGCCCGTCGAAGCCCACCGTGTAGCGCTGATCCACCGGATGGATGCCGGCCTGGTTGAAGGTGGCGTCGATCGCGAACGGCCGGACCGTCCCGCGCAGGTTGAGGTCGCCGGTGATCCGCGCGGTCGTCGGGCTGGTCGGCTCGACCTTGGTGGCGGTGAAGGTGGCGGTCGGGAACTTGGCCGTGTCGAAGAAGTCCGGGGCCGCGAGGTGCTCGTTCAGCCGCGCGCTGCCGGTGATGACGCCGCCGAGCGGCACGGTCACCTCGAGGCGGCTCTTCTCCGGCGCCTTCGGGTCGAGCTGGAGCGTGCCGCTGAGTCCGGTGAACTGGCCGTAATAGGTCGAGTAGCCGAGATGCGAGACCGACCACGTGACCTTGCCGTGATCCGGATCGAGGACGTAGCTGCCGGGCCGGACCTGGGTCGGATCGGCACTCGGGGCGACCGGTGCGGGCGGGGCCGCCGGGTTTTCCGCCGCCCGGGCCGGGCCGGCGCAGAGCAGGCCGATCAGGACAAGAAGTGGCGCGCGCATGTCATCCCCCCGTGACCGGCCAAGCTCGACCGGCGCGGGCCCGTGATTTCATGATCTCCCTGCGCGCTCAAGCACGTCTGGCGGAGGCCGCCGCGGTTCTGTAGGCAACCCGGGACAGCGGCAGGCGTGGCATGATCGGCAAGCTCAAGGGCGTCGTGGACTCGTTCGGCGAGGATTTCGTGATCCTCGACGTGTCGGGAGTCGGCTACATCGTGCACTGCTCGGCGCGGACCCTGCAGCGCATGCCCAAGGTCGGCGAGCCCGCAGAGCTGTCGATCGAGACCCACGTCCGCGAGGACATGATCCGCCTCTACGGCTTCCGCTCGGACGCCGAGCGGGAGTGGTTCCGCCTGCTCCAGACCGTCCAGGGCGTCGGCGCCCGGGTGGCGCTCGGCGTGCTCTCGGTGCTCGAGCCCGAGGCGCTGGCGAGCGCCATCGCCACCGGCGACAAGGGTTCGATCAGCCGGGCCCCGGGGGTCGGGCCGCGCCTCGCCGCCCGGCTCGCCGCCGAGCTCAAAGACAAGGCCCCGGCCTTCGCGCCCGTCGACCCGGCGCTGGTCGCCCTCGCGGGCGCCGTCGAGGAGGGCGCCGCCCCGCAGCCGGTGACGGACGCCGTCTCGGCCCTGGTCAATCTCGGCTACCCGCAGGTCCAGGCCGCCGCCGCCATCGCGGCCGCGCTGAAGGGCGCGGGGGAGGGCGCCGAGGCCAAGGTGCTCATCCGGCTCGGCCTGCGCGAGCTCGCCCGCTGAAGGCCCGCCTGACAGTTGGGGCACACTTAGATCGCACGCCCTTGACCCGCGCGACCCGCGGTGCCATGTCGACCGCGGCCAATAAGGTATTGAAAAGTCAGCTACTTTTCAACTCTTCTAAACTGGCACGGGTGCTCCGGACGGTCGTCGACGACCGCGGCGGGCACGGGGATGACGGGATTTGCGGCGCGCATGATCGTCTGTTCTTGTAACGTCATATCGGACGGCGCGGTCCGCGGCTGCCTGGCGCCCGGACCCGGCTGCCCGCGCACGCCCGCGCAGGTCTATGCCTGCCTCGGCTGCAGCCCGAAATGCGGGCGCTGCGCCCGTACGATCCGGGCGATCATGCAGAACGCGTTGGGCGAGGCCGCGGCGGCGGAGAGCAGCCATGCTTGCTCGACGGCTTGCGCCAGCGCGTGTAGTTTGGTGAAGTTCCAAACTGCGGATGAGGGAGTCGCGGCCTGATGCTTCTACCCCCCGCCTGAGAGCACGGTAAGGAGTACGGGGGCATGAAGGGCGACACCAAGGTCATCGAGTATCTGAATCGCGGCCTGCGCAGCGAGCTGACCGCCGTCAGCCAGTACTGGCTGCATTTCCGCATGCTCAATGACTGGGGCTACGTCGAGCTGGCGAAGTTCTGGCGCAAGGAATCGATCGAGGAGATGAACCACGCCGATCGGTTCATCGACCGGATCCTGTTCCTCGACGGGTTCCCGAACCTACAGGAACTCGACCCGCTGCGGATCGGCCAGAATGTCCAGGAGATCCTGGAATCCGATCTCGCCGCCGAGAACGAGGCCCGCAGCCTCTACCTCGAGGCCGCGAAGTACTGCGACTCGATCAACGACCGCGTGTCCAAGCGCCTCTTCGAGGATCTGGCCGAGGACGAGGAGGGTCACATCGACTTCCTCGAGACCCAGCTGGAGTTGATCAAGCAGATCGGCCTGCCGCTCTACGCGCAGAAGCATATCGGCGGGCTCGAGCAGATCGCTCCCGAGAAGGAGTGAGAGCGACCGGGCTCCCGCCGCCCGTGCGGCGGAGCGGGCGCCCGGACAGCGTGGCGGGCAGGGGCGGGGCCGGCGCGGTCCTGTTCCCGCCTGCGTGTGACGGCTAGCTGGGGAACGGAATGCGGCTCGTGGTAGTCGGCGCCGACGGGCGCATGGGGCGAATGCTGATCCGCGCGGTGGCGCAGGCCGAGGGCTGCACGCTCTCGGCGGCGATCGAGCGCGACGGCTCGCCGGCGCTCGGCCAGGACGCCGGCGTGCTCGCCGGCCTGCCGCCCCTCGACGTGCCCGTCACCGACGACGCTCTGACGGCCTTCGCGGCCGCCGACGGCGTCCTCGACTTCACCGCGCCGGCCGCCACGGTGGCCTTCGCCGAGCTCGCCGCCCAGGCGCGCATCGTGCACGTCGTCGGCACGACCGGGCTGTCGGAGGAGGACTTCGCCAAGCTGAAGGCGGCCTCCTACCACGCCCGCATCGTGCAGTCCGGCAACATGTCGCTCGGCATCAACCTGATGGCTGCCCTGGTCCGCCGGGTGGCCAAGGCCCTGGGCGACGAGTTCGACATCGAGATCGCCGAGATGCACCACCGCATGAAGGTGGATGCCCCCTCCGGCACCGCGCTGATGCTGGGCGAGGCCGCCGCCGAGGGCCGCGGCGTCGACCTGAAGGCGGTCCGGGTCTCGACCCGGGACGGGCATACCGGTGCCCGCCGGCCGGGCGACATCGGCTTCGCTACCCTGCGGGGCGGCAGCGTCGTGGGCGATCACAGCGTGATCTTCGCCGGCACCGGCGAGAGCCTGACGATCAGCCACCACGCCGCCGACCGGGGCCTGTTCGCCACGGGCGCCGTCAAGGCCGCGCTCTGGGCCCATCCCAAGCCGCCGGGGCTCTACACCATGACCGACGTGCTCGACCTGTGACCGGCGGCGCGACGGCGATGGAGCGGCTCCTCGTCCTCGTCCGGCACGGCCAGAGCGAGTGGAACCTCCGGAACCTGTTCACGGGCTGGCGCGACCCGGACCTGACCGAGCGCGGCGTCGCCGAGGCGCGGGCCGCCGGCCGTGGTCTGAAGCGGGACGGCTACGGCTTCGACGTGGCCTTCACCTCCGCACTGATCCGGGCGCAGCGCACCTGCGCGCTGGTGCTGGAGGAGATGGGCCTCTCCGAGATCCCGATCCTGCGCGAGCGCGCCCTGAACGAGCGCGATTACGGCGACCTTTCCGGCCTCAACAAGGACGAGGCCCGCGCCCGCTGGGGCGACGCGCAGGTCCACGCCTGGCGCCGGGGCTACGACGTGCGGCCGCCCGGCGGCGAGAGCTTGAAGGACACGGCCGCGCGGGTGCTGCCCTGCTACGTGGCGACGATCCTCCCGCCCGTGATGGCCGGCCAGCGGGTCCTCGTGGCGGCCCACGGCAACTCGCTGCGCGCCCTCGTCATGGTCCTCGACGGCCTGACCGAGGCGCAGGTGCCGGACCTCCAGATCCGGACCGGCGTGCCGCTGGTCTACCGCCTGAACGCCGACACCACGGTCGCGTCGAAGACCGTGCTGGACCAGGACGTCGACGCGGGCCGCTGAGTGGCGACGGAACTCGCTCCGGGCCTGATCCACCACCCCGGCTTCCTCGACGCGACGGCCCGTGCGCGGCTCGCCTCCGAGATCGCCGCGATCCTCGCCGAGGCACCGCCCGTCACGCCGCGCATGCCCCGCACCGGAAAGCCATTCTCGGTCCGGATGTCCAATGCCGGCCCGCTCGGCTGGGTCTCGGACGTCGCGGGCTACCGCTACCAGCCGGACCATCCCGAGACCGGGCGGCCATGGCCGGCCCTGCCGCCGACCGCCCGCGCGGCGTGGGCGGCGCTCGCGGCCTACCCGGCACCGCCGGAAGCCTGCCTCATCAACCTCTACGCCCCGGGCACCCGCATGGGCCTCCACCAGGATCGCGACGAGGCGGATCTCGCGGCGCCGGTCGTGTCGCTGTCCCTCGGCGCGGCGGCCCTGTTCCGGTACGGCGGCTTGAGCCGGTCGGGCCCGACCCGCTCGATCCGCCTGCAGGCCGGCGACGCGCTGGTGATGGGCGGCGCGTCGCGGCTGGTCTTCCACGGCATCGACCGGCTCTACGCGGACGGCGACCTGCTGGCTGCGGCGGACGGCCCCGCGTTCCTGCCGCCGGGCGGTCGCTGCAATCTCACCCTGCGGCGCGTCACGGTGCCGGGCCCGGCATGACGCGCGAGCGAGACCCGGACGCGGAGCCGTCCGTAACGCCGGTCCCGATCCCGCGCGCGCGCGACAGTGCGGCGGCGCAGTGGCCGGCGCTCGCCGGCTTCGTCGCGGCCGAGGGCCGCCTCCAGGAGGCGGCGCTTGCGCGCGGCCGCGCCGCGGCCGGGCTCTACGAATTCGTCCGATTCGGGCTCAAGCAGGGCTGGGCCTGCCTGTTCGGGGGCCTGCTTCTGGCGCTGATGCTCGGCACGCGCCTCGTCTGGCCGGCCCACGCGCCGATCGCCCGCTACGACGCGCTGTTCCTCGCCGCCCTCTTGCTCCAGGTCGCGATGCTGCGGCTGCGGATGGAGACGTGGTCGGAGGCCCGTGTGATCCTGGTCTTCCACGTCATCGGCACGGCGATGGAGATCCACAAGACCGCGATCGGCAGCTGGGTCTACCCGGAGGCGAACCTGTTCCGGCTCGGCGGCGTCCCGCTGTTCACGGGCTTCATGTAGGCGGCCGTCGGCAGCTATCTTGCCCGCGTCTGGCGCCTGTTCGATTTCCGTTTCACCCGGCACCCGAGCCTGCGCCTGCTCGCGGTCCTGTCAGTGGCGATCTACGTCAACTTCCTCATCGATCACCGCGGCATCGACCTGCGCGCCGGCCTCATCGCGGTCGCGTTCGCGGCCTTCGCCCCCGCGACCGTGTACTTCAAGGTCTGGCGGGAACACCGCACCATGCCGCTGCTGCTCGGCCTGCTGCTCGTCGCGCTGTTCATCTGGTTCGCCGAGAGTTTCGGCACGCTCTCCGGCACGTGGCTCTACCCGAGTCAGCGGCAGCACTGGTCGGTCGTCCCGGTGGCCAAGCTCTCGTCCTGGTTCCTGCTGATGATCGTGTCCTACACCCTGGTCGCCCGGGCGAACGGCATCGCGACCTGGCCGATCGCGCCGACGGCGCCGGCGCGGCGGACTCTGCCGCTGGCGCGGGCGACCCATCTCGGCCTCGCGGCCGCGGTGATCGCCCTGGGATTGCTGCTGCGCGTGCCGCCCTGGCGCCTGCCGCTCGCGATCCACCATTACGGTGGCGGCCTCCTGTGGGGGGCGATGCTGTTCCTTCTGGTCGCGGCCCTGCGACCCGGCAGCTGGGGCCTGCGCATCTGCCTGATCGCCGCCTTCGCGGCCGCCGCGCTCATCGAGACCAGCCGGCTCGTCCATACGCCGGCCCTGGACGCCTTCCGGACGACCCTGCCGGGTCAGCTCCTCCTCGGCTCCATCTTCTCGCCGTGGAATCTCCTCGCCTACGGCGTCGGAATCGCCGCCGCCGCCGCGCTCGCGCTTTCCCTTCATCGTGAACGCAGGCGCGCCGCGTTGCCGGCTTGACAGAACAGGTCGCCCGGCAGACCCATCGGGTGCGGACTAACCCAAAGTTGGGTCCACCAGGAGAACCGGTTTTCGATGCGGATGCGCAACCTGACGCTGCGTCTCGGACGGGTTCTGTGCGCAGCCGCGCTCGCGGCCAGCCTCGGCTCGGCCGCCCGGGCCGGCGATCCCGTCTATCCCGCGGGCTCGCGCTTCGGCTTCGACCCGCCCGCCGACATGTCGCTGTCGCGGCGCTTCTCGGGCTTCGAGCGGAAGGAGGGCGGCGCGACCGTGTCGGTCGTCGAACTGCCCGCGAACGCCTTCGCGGAGCTCGTCAGCGGCTTCACCGACGCCAACCTCCTCAGCCAGGGCTTCGCGGTCGAGAAGCGCGAGGAGGTCAAGATCGGCGACAACGAGGGCATGCTCTACACCGGTGAGCAGCCCGCCGATCCCGGCTCGTCCGCGCCGGCGATCCGGAAGTGGATCCTCGTCGTCGGCACGCCGACCGTGACCGGGCTGATCATCGCCCAGGCACTGCCCGACGCCGAGACCGAGGCCTCGATGCGCAAGATGGTGACCGGCGTCACGCTCCGGCCGGCCCTCTCGCTGACCCAGCAGGTCGACGCGCTGCCTTTCCGCATCGCCGACATGGCGGGCTTCCGGCCGGTGCGAGTGATGGCCGGCAACTCGGTCCTCCTCACCAGCGGGCCCAAGGACCAGATGCAGAATCTGGAGCAGCCGATCCTGGTCCTGGCGCAGGCGGTGCAGCAGCCGCCCGGGGCCGAGCAGCGCGACGGCTTCGCCCGCGCCGCCCTGGCGTCCAATCAGACCCTCAAGGACTTCGTCATCGAGCGGGCGCAGAGCTACCGCTCGAACGGTGTCGACTGGCACGAGATCGTGGCCCGCGCCCTCGACCAGCCGACCAATCAGCCGGTGGTGGTGATGCAGACCATCCGGTTCGCACCGGACGGCTACATCCGCGCCCTCGGCGTCGTGCGGCAGGATCAGCGCGACGGCGTCCTCGCCAAGTTCCGGCAAGTGGTGGACAGCGTGCAGGTCAAGTAGCGCGTCACCAGACGACGGCCTGCCCGTCGCGGCGCGGGTCGCTCGCGGCCACGTAGCCCTCGACGGCGGGATCGCCCATCCGCCAGATGAACTGGCCGGCGCCGAAATCCTGGTAGCTGTCCTCGATCACCTCGAGTTGGTGGCCGAGGGCCTTCAGGCGCTCTAGCGTCGCGCCCGGCATCGCCGCCTCGACGTTGATGTCGAGGCCCTCGTTGACCCGCCAGCGCGGCGCGTCGCAGGCCGCCTGCGGGTTCTGGCCGTGGTCGATCATCCGCACCAGCGTCTGGACGTGCCCCTGCGGCTGCATGTTGCCGCCCATCACGCCGAAGCTCATCACCGGCGCACCGTCCTTCGTGAGGAAGCCTGGGATGATGGTGTGGAACGGCCGCTTGCCGGGCGCCACCACGTTCGGGCTCTCCGCATCGAGCACGAAGCCGTAGCCGCGGTTCTGCAGGGAGATGCCCCAGCCCGGGACGACGACGCCCGAGCCGAAGCCCATGAAGTTCGACTGGATGAAGCTCACCATCATGCCGGACTCGTCGGCGGCGGTGAGGTAGATCGTGCCGCCCGCGGGCGGCTTGCCCGGCCCGAAGACCTGGGCGCGATTCCGGTCGATCAGCTTGGCGCGCTCCGCGAGGTAGGCGGGGTCGAGCATGGCCTCCGGCGTCACCTCCATCCCGCGCGGGTCGGCGACGTACCGGTAGGTGTCGCTGAAGGCGAGCTTCATCGCCTCGATCTGCAGGTGCTGCGACTCCGGCCCGTCGACCGGCAGGCCGCCGAGGTCGAACTGCTCCAGGAGGCCCAGCGCGATCTGCGCCGCGATGCCCTGGCCGTTCGGCGGGATCTCGTGCAACGTGTAGCCGTGGTAATCCTTCGCGGTCGGCGTGACCCATTCGGGGCGGAACGCCGCGAGGTCGGCGGCGGTCATCGCGCCGCCGTTGGCCCGCGCGTGCGCGGCGATCGCCTCGGCGATCTCGCCCCGGTAGAAGGCCTCGCCCTTGGTCTCGCCGATCAGCCGCAGGGTCTTCTCGGCGCCGGGAAAGGTCACCAGCTCGCCGACATCCGGTGCCCGGCCCCGCGGCAGGAAGAACTCCGAGAAGCCCGGCTGGCGGGTGATCGCCTCGATCCGGGCCGCGGCCGCCCATTTCTGCTGGACCACGACCGGGGCGAGGTAGCCGCGCTCGGCGATGCGGATCGCGGGCTGCATCAGGTCGGCGAAGGGGAGCCGGCCGAAGCGCTCGCTCAGCGCCGCCCAGGCGGCGACCGCGCCCGGCACGGTGACCGAGTCCCAGCCGCGCATCGGCGGCCGCTCGGCGGCGCCGTACTTCTGCAGGAAGTAGTCCCGGCTCCAGGCGGCCGGAGCCCCGCCCGAAGCGTTGAGGCCGTGCAACGCCTTCCCGTCCCACAGGATGCAGAAGGCATCGGAGCCGAGACCGTTGCTGCACGGCTCGGTGACGGTCTTGGTGGCCGCCGTGGCGATCGCCGCGTCGACGGCGTTGCCGCCGGCCTGGAGCATCTGAATGCCGGCCTGCGCTGCCAGCGCGTGCGAGGTCGCCACGCAGTTGCGCCCGAACATCGGCATCCGCAGCGACGGATACCCGGTCACCCAGTCGAACGGCTTCATCGCTCAGTTCCCGGCCTCGGCAGCCCACGCGCTCCCGCGGCACTTGGCATACAGGATATCCAGCCCCGGTGAAGGCGTGGGCCGGCATGCCCGCCAACGAAAAACGCGGGCCCGAGGACCCGCGCTTCGCGAACATTATGTTGTCTGGTCGGGCCGCTCAGTAGGGGCGGCCGTAGAGCGGCGAGGTCGGATCCAGCCGGTCGACGAAGGAGAGGTCGACGTTGCGGATCGCCGAGGAGCGGGCGCCGATGAACGGTCCGTTGGTGATCGGGTCCGGAAGGATGCCGCGGCCGAAGCGGTCGGTCGGGCCGTAGGGCGGGGTCAGCTGGTTCGACGCCGCGATCAGGTAGGGGTTCAGGGCCGGGTTACGCGAGCCGCCGGCGCCCGGAACGTTCGAGGTCAGCGGCACGTTGCCGGCGTCGAGCCAGCTGCGCGGACGCACGCGGATCGGCAGGGGCCGGCTGACCCGGTAGATCGGGCCGGTGATGTAGCCATCCTGAGCCTGGGCGGGCGCGGAGGCCAGAGCGCCGAGGCCGGTGGCGGCGACGACGCCGAGAAGGGCGATCTTGAGCGAGCGCATGGCCAACCTTGTCCTTGAGTGCCATCAGTATGGCGACCGAAGCTTAACAGTTCGCCGCCTTTGACGATAAGACGCTTGGGCGAGGCTGTTGTTCCGCCCTTATGGCTGAGCTTGTGCGTTTTGCCACACTCCGGCCTCATTTTTTATTTTGCGGCCGCCGGAGCAACGATCCGGCCCTCCCGGGCGGCTCTGTCCCGGACGATGCCGGGCACGCGCCCGCCGGATCGGGCGCGACCGAGAAGGCCGCCGTCGTGGCGGCATCGGCGAGGTCGACGAGGCTCAGCGCGTCGAGCATGCAGCCGAGGGCCTGCGGCTCCGGCGGGCGCGCGAGGGGCGCGCAGAGCCATCCGTCGAGCTGGAACGCCGTGTCGCGGGTGACGAAGCCGGTGCAGGTCCGCTGCGCGGGGCCCGCGAAGGTCACCTCCAGGGTCTCGACCGCACCGAACTTGGTGCGGATCTGGTCGCGGGCGCCGGTCCGGGCCACGGCCAGGGCTGGCCGGTCGAGGGCCGGACCGTTCGCGGCGCGCCGGGCCATGAGGACGAAGAGCGTCGGCGGTGCGCCGGAGCGGAACCCGCGGGTGAGCTGGACCCGCAGCGCCGGCGCCTCGATCGCCGCGACGTCGCCGCGGATCAGGGTGTCCTCGCGCAGCCCGGTCCGCGGATCGACGCGGGCGGACACACGCACCGGATCGAGCCCCGGCTCCGCGAGGCCGAACTGGGCGACCGAGGCCGCGGGCGGTGCCGGCGAGGCCTGAACCGACGGGACGAAGGCGGTCTCCGCGGCCGGCGGCGGCGCGGGCGCGGAGGTCGAGGTCTCGCCGGGCCAGCGGGGGAGGGCCCACAGCAGCGCGATCGCCGCGGAGGCCAGGACGATGCGCACGCCCAGAGAGCCCGGAGAGCCCGGGGTGTCCGGCCCGCGCGCGGCCCGGCCGCCCGGCACGCCGAGCCCGATCCGATCGACGAGGTGCGCTGTTCCGGTCAGGGGCGTGCTCCGTGGCGGCGGGAGGCCGCGGGGATGGGCGGTCAGGGTCGCGCCGAAGGATTGAATTCCCTCTCCCGGCTGGAGGCCGTCACCGGGTTTCCGGAGGCAGGGTGAATCGAGTGTTGCGCTGTCGGCGGCCTTGACAGCGCGCGCCCTTGCGCGCCTTGCTCGACCCGGCCGTCGCCCCCACCTCTGCGGAGGACGGGGTCTGCGGCCGCGCCCGTTTGGCGGGCGCGTCCGGCACGAACGATCCTTCGGCCGATTGTACTGGCACAGGCGCGGCACCCGGATCGGTCGGGGTTTTCCGCGCGGAGACGAGAGATGGGTTACAAGGTCGCCGTCGTCGGCGCCACGGGCAACGTGGGCCGCGAGATGCTCGATATCCTGGCCGAGCGGGCGTTCCCCGCCGACGAGGTCGTGGCGCTGGCTTCGCGCCGCAGCCAGGGTCAGGAAGTCTCCTACGGCGACAAGACGCTCAAGGTCAAAACGCTGGACACGTACGACTTCTCCGACACCGACATCTGCCTGATGTCGGCCGGCGGCGAGGCTTCGAAGGAGTGGTCGCCCCGCATCGGCCAGCAGGGCTGCGTGGTCATCGATAACTCGTCGGCGTTCCGCTACGACGCCGACGTGCCGCTGATCGTGCCCGAGGTGAACGCCGACGCGGTCGTGGGCTTCACCAAGCGCAACATCATCGCCAACCCGAACTGCTCGACCGCGCAGCTGGTCGTCGCGCTCAAGCCCCTCCACGAGGCGGCCACGATCAGGCGCGTCGTCGTGTCGACCTACCAGTCGGTCTCCGGCGCCGGCAAGGAGGCGATGGACGAGCTGTTCAACCAGACCCGCGCCGTGTTCACCGCCGGCGAGATCAAGCAGGGCGGCAAGTTCACCAAGCGCATCGCCTTCAACGTCATCCCCCACATCGACGTGTTCATGGAGGATGGCTACACGAAGGAAGAGTGGAAGATGGTCGCCGAGACCAAGAAGATGCTCGACCCGAAGATCAAGCTGACGGCGACCGCCGTTCGCGTTCCGGTCTTCATCGGGCACGCGGAATCGGTGAACATCGAGTTCGAGCAGCCGCTCTCGGCCGAGAAGGCCACCGAGATCCTGCGCGCCGCCCCCGGCGTGCTGGTGATCGATAAGCGCGAGAACGGCGGCTACATGACTCCCCACGAGGCGGCCGGCGAGGACGCGACCTACATCTCGCGCATCCGCGAGGACGCGACGGTGGAGAACGGCCTGAACTTCTGGTGCGTCTCGGACAACCTCCGCAAGGGCGCGGCCCTCAACGCGGTGCAGATCGCCGAGGTGCTGGTCAACCGCAAGCTGCTGAACCGGGCCAAGCGCGCGGCCTGAGATCGGTCCCTCTCCCGGCGGGAGGGGGATCCTTCGGACGGATCCTCGGGATACGATCCTTGGGATCCGTCACGCGTCTGTCAGTGTCGGGGCTCATGCCGTGGATCGGATGCCGCGCGCTTCCGTCCGCGACGTGAATGCGCGGCGTGCTCGACCAGCAGTCTGCACGGCAGCCCCTCGAGCGTCGCGACCTAGCCGATCATCGACGGCCGGAGGCGGGGCGGGGCGCGGCTCACCGACACCCACTCGCTGTCCCCGGCCGTCACCGCGTCGGACACCACCGCGCCGGTGAGCGGCCGGATGGGTGGTCGGGGCCGGCCAAGTCGGGACACGATCGACATTGCCGTGCAGGTTCCGGCCACCGCTGCGATGCGGTCCTGTCGGAAGCGGGGCTGCAGATCGGGCGGCCGCTTCGCCGCCCGGTCCGACTACGCCATGCCGAGGGCCTGCATGTAGAGCTCGAGGATCGCCTCCTGCTCCTGGCGCTCGCTGTGGTCCTGCTTGCGGATGCGCAGGATCGTGCGAACCGCCTTCGCGTCGAAGCCCCGGCCCTTCAGCTCGGCGAACACCTCCTTGATGTCGCCCATGATGCCGGCCTTCTCCTCCTCGAGACGCTCCAGGCGCTCGATGAACTGCTTCAGCTCGTCCGCGGCCACGCCCTCGGCCGACGAGACGTCGCCGCCGGGCCGCTGCGCGGCGGTGGGCATCGAATGGGCGTTCATGGGGCTCTCCCGAATGCGCGGCGCGGTTGCGCCCTGGACCCGTGGTTAACGGGCCGGCCTTACTGGAAGCTTAGCCGATCCGCCGCGACGCGGGCGCAGCCTCAGTGGTCCTTGGGCGGCGCGGCCGCGAAGCCGGCCTGCTGCTCCGGACTCGCCTCCGTCTGGAAGCGCGCCTTCCACTCGGCGTAGGGCATCCCGTAGACCGCCTCGCGGCTCTCGTCCTTGGTCAGGGCCACGCCCGCGCCGTCGGCGGCGTCCTTGAGCCAGTTCGACAGGCAGTTCCGGCAGAAGCCCGCCAGGTTCATCAGGTCGATGTTCTGCACGTCCGTCCGCTCGCGCAGATGCGCGACGAGGCGGCGGAACACCGCGGCCTCGAGTTCCGTCTGGGTCCGGGGATCGATCTCGCTCATTCGTCGCAACTCTCTTCAGGTCTGGCGGGCCGCTCCCGATTTCGGGACCGGCCGGACGGAGATCAAGCCGCGAGCAGCGGGCGCAGGATGCGGGCGAAGCGCGCGGCCCACTCAGCCTGACCGTCCGCGCCGGCGATCAGGTCCTGGCGGATCTCGACGAGGGCGTTCGCGAGGCCGCGGGCGGTGGCGTGGCGGTCGATCGTGTCGCCCGGCAGGCCGCCGCCGTAGGGCTGGTTGTCGCCGACGGTGAGCCCGGCCGGATCGGCCTCCAGCGCGCGGATGAGCGGGCGGGCGAAGCGCTCGTCCCGGTCGTACAGGATGCCGACCTGCCAGGGCCGCGCGATCCCGCGCCAGTAGGGCGTGAAGCTGTGCATGGTCAGGAGCACCGGCGGCCGGCCGGCTGACTGGGCGGCGGCGATCGCGTCGTCGATGGCCGCGTCGAACGGCGCGTAGAAGCGGGCGATCCGGGCCTGCTTCCCGGCCTCGTCGATCCGGGCGTTGCCCGGCACGACGGCACCGTCGGACAGGCGCATCACCAGGGTCGGATCGGCGCGCCCGCGGTTCGGGTCGATGATGAGGCGGGAGAAGTTCGTCAGGATCGCCGGGGCGCCGAGCTGCGCCGCGAGGCTGCGCGTCACCGCCGCCGCGCCGATGTCGTAGGCGATGTGCCGGGCATATTCCGACGCGGGCACGCCGAGCGCGATGTCCGGCGGGACGAAGTTCGAGGCGTGGTCGCAGGCGATGACGAGGCCGCAGGCGGGATCGCCGGGAATGATCTCGCAGGGATGTGGGGGCGCGACGGCCGTTTCTGTCTCCGGACGGGTCACGGGGCTCCGAGGTCTTCCGAGAGGTCTTCAGATCTGTGCGAGGGCGCCGATGGCGCTTGCCGTCGCGCGGCCGCTCGGGCAGATCACCTATCAAGGATCGTGCGCTCACGGCAAGAAACGGGCCCGCCGCCCAGGGAAGAAACGGGCGGGGATCGCGCGACACAATGGAGAGAGGAGCCCGTTCAACGCCATGACCGAGACCGTTCCGCCCGTCGCCGACGCGGCCACCCGGGACCAGCGCGCGCTCCTCGATTCGATCCTCACGGCCGCGATCCGCGCCGCCCACCCGGATCTCTGCCTGCCGCCGCACCTGCCGGAGCCGAGCCCGGGCCGTCTGATCATCCTGGCCGCCGGCAAGGCCGCCGGCAGCATGAGCGCCGTAGCGAGCCGCTTCTACCGCCAGAAGCACGGCCTCGGGGATGACCGGATCGTCGGCCTCGCGGTGGCGCGCCACGGCTACGGACAGGACGCGCCGGGCATCCACATGGTCGAGGCGGGCCACCCGGTCCCCGACGAGGCCGGCATCTCGGCGACCCGGGAGGCGCTGCGGCTCGCCACCGAGGCCGGCCCGGACGACGAGGTGCTGGTGCTGCTCTCGGGCGGCGGCTCGGCCAACTGGATCGCCCCGGCCGGCGACCTGACCCTCGTGGAGAAGCAGGCGATCACCCGGGCGATGCTCCGCTCCGGCGCGCCCATCGGCGAGATCAACACCGTGCGCAAGCACATCTCGCGGATCAAGGGCGGCCGTCTCGCCCTCGCGGCCCGCAACGCCCGGCGCGTCCTGACCCTGGCGATCTCGGACGTGCCCTTCGACGATCCGGCGGTGATCGCCTCCGGACCGACCGTGCCCGATCCGTCGACCCTGGCCGATGCCCGGGCCATCTGCGAGAAGCGCGGCATCCCGCTGCCCGAGGAGGCGGTGCGCCTCCTGAACGACCCCAACAACGAGACGCCGAAGGCCGGCGATCCCGCCTTCGCCCGCGCCGAGTACCGCATCATCGCCCGGCCGATCGACGCCCTGAACGCCGCCGCCGAGGCGGCCCGCGCGGCCGGCTACGAGCCGATCCTGCTGGGCGCCGACCTGGAGGGCGAGGCCCGCGAGGTCGCGGCCGAGCACGCGGCCGAGGCCAAGCGCCACAAGGCGGCCGGCAAGCGCGTCGCGCTGATCTCCGGCGGCGAGCTCACCGTCACCATCCGCGGCGAGGGCCATGGCGGCCCGAACCAGGAATACGCCCTGGCGCTGGCGGTCGCGCTCGACGGCGAGCCCGGCATCTTCGGCATCAGCGCCGACACCGACGGGACCGACGGCGGGCGGGGCCTCGCCACCGACCCGGCGGGCGGCCTCGTCGACCCCACGACCCTCAAGCGGGCCCGGGCCGCCGGCCTCGACCCGGCCGCGATGCTGGAGCAGAACGACTCCACCGCCTTCTTCGCGGCCCTCGGCGACCTCGTGAACCCCGGTCCGACCTGCACCAATGTCAACGACTGCCGCATCATCCTCGTCAACTAGGTCTCGCGTCTCGGCGGCTCAGCTCCTCCCGGCAGTCACGGTCCTCGGCCTCGCGCTCCTCGGCGCGAGTCCCGCCAGGGCGGACCTGCGCCTGTGCAACCAGACCGCCAGCAAGGTCGGGATCTCGCTCGGCTACCGCGACCCCCAGGGGTGGGTGACGGAGGGCTGGTGGGATCTGGCGCCGAAAGCCTGCGAGACGCTGCTCAAGGGCGCGCTGGCGGCGCGGTTCTACTACGTCTTCGCGGTCGACTACACGCGCGGCGGCGAGTGGAGCGGCCGTTCGCTGATGTGCACCCGCGATTCGGAGTTCACGATTCGCGGGATCGAGGATTGTCTCGCCCGCGGCTACGACCGGAACGGCTTCTTCGAAGTCGACACCGGCGAGCAGAAGAGCTGGACCATCCAGCTCACGGATCCGAACCGGGCAGACGCGCCGGCGAAACCGTAATGTGACGACGGCGGCCGTGATTGCGGCCTTGACGCTGTCCGGCTGGGGATGCTCACAGCCGATCGGCGCTCCCTGAGCCAGATCTTCTAACCGCCGGCGCTCGACGCTGCGCGGCAACGAGAACACGGAGGAAATACGCTTGAAACGGTCACGCCGCACGAAGATCGTCGCCACCCTCGGTCCGGCCTCCGATTCGCCGGAGATGATCGAGCGGCTGTTCCGCGCGGGCGTCGACGTATTCCGGCTCAACATGAGCCACCTGCCGCGCGAGAAGCTGCCCGAGAAGGTCGAGGCGATCCGCACCATCGAGCGCGAGGCGAAGCGGCCGATCGGCATTCTGGTCGACCTGCAGGGGCCGAAGCTGCGGCTCGGCACCTTCGCGGAGGGCGCCGCGATGATCGAGGCCGGGGGCACCTTCGTGCTCGACGGCGACCCGACGCCCGGCGACGCCGCACGCTGCCACCTGCCGCATCCCGAGATCCTGGAGGCGCTGGAGCCGGGCCACGCCATCCTGGTCGACGACGGCAAGCTGCGGCTGACCGTGCTCGAGACGGCGCACAATCGCGCCGTGACCCGCGTCGAGGTCGGTGGCCGGATCTCGAACCGGAAGGGCGTGTCCCTGCCGCACACCGTGATCCCGGTGCCGGCGATGACCGACAAGGACCGGGCCGACCTCGATGCCGGTCTGAACGCCGGTGCCGACTGGATCGCCGTGTCGTTCGTCCAGCGCCCCGAGGACGTGGCCGAGGTGAAGAAGGTCTGCGCCGGCCGCGCCCTGGTGATGGCCAAGATCGAGAAGCCGCAGGCGCTGGCGCGCCTCGACGAGATCATCGAGATCTCCGACGGGCTGATGGTCGCCCGCGGTGACCTCGGTGTCGAGATGCCCCTGGAGCAGGTGCCGGGCGTGCAGAAGCGCATCACCCGCGGCGCCCGGCGCTACGGCAAGCCGGTGGTCGTGGCGACCCAGATGCTCGAGTCGATGATCACCGCGCCTGTGCCGACCCGCGCCGAGGTCTCCGACGTCGCCACAGCGGTCTACGAGGGGGCGGACGCCGTGATGCTCTCCGCGGAGAGCGCCTCGGGCGCCCACCCGATCGGGGCCGTGGAGACCATGAACCGCATCGCCGAGCAGGTGGAGCGGGACGCGATCTACTGGTCGATCATCCGGGCGCAGAGCGCGACCCCGGACGAGACGGCGGCCGACGCCATCGCGGCGGCGGCGCACCAGATGGTCGACGCGCTGAGCCTCGACGCGATCATGGCCTGGACCAATTCCGGTTCCACGGCCCTGCGCCTGTCGCGCGAGCGCCCGAACGCCACCGTGATCGCCCTCACGCCCCGGCGCGAGACGGCGCGGCGCCTCGCCCTGGCCTGGGGCACGCACCCGATCGTCACCAAGGACGCCAGCGACGTGGACGACATGTCGTTCCGGGCCGCCAAGTTCGCCGTGCGCGAGAAGTTCGCCGCCGTGGGGGACCGGGTGATCGTGGTGGCCGGCCTGCCGTTCGGCACGCCGGGCGCCACCAACCTCGTGCGTCTGACCTTCATCACTCGCGAGCATGCCGAGAAGGCCTGATGGCACCGGGATACGAGTTCAAGACCGGCCGGCGCGTCAGTGCGCGACGGCCGCCTCCGGACCGGCCGTGCCCGTTGCGCCGGCGAGTCGGGCCACCTCCTCGGTGACGCGATCGGCGGCGACGTACTGGAGCATGTGGCCGATGCCCGGTAGCAGCACGAGCCGCGCCCCGGGGATCGCGCGGGCCAGCGGCACCGCCTGCGCGTCGGCGCGGACGATCGGGTCCGCCTCGCCGGAGATCACCAGGGTGGGCACGCGGATCGTGCCGTAGCGCGGACCCTGCGCCGCGACGGCGCGCGGCAGGCCGAGCAGGTCCTGGACGTTGGCGAGCAGGGTTCCGGGCCGCAGGACCAGGTCCGACCGCGCCAGCTCCGGGTAATCTGCCCGCGGCGGTTGCGGCTGAAAGACCCGTCGCGCCGCCTCGGGCAGGAAGTGCTGCGCGATGGGCGGCCCGACCGTCCGGCTGAGCAGCCACGCCACCGGCGGGGTCACGGCGAGCCGCCAGTACCAGGGCAGATCGGGCATCCGGTCCGGCATGGGCATCGCCACCGGCGCTGCGAGGGCGAGGGCCGACACCCGGTCCGGGTGATCCAGCGCGAGGGCGAGGGCCAGGGCGCCGGCCCAGGAATGGCCGAAGACGAGCGCCGGGCCGACACCCATCCGTTCCAGCGCCTCGGCGATCAAGGCGGCTTGCGCCGTGGGGGGCGCGGTGTCGCCGCCACCGATCCGGTCGCTCCAGCCGAAGCCCGGCCGGTCGAAGGCGATGACCCGGAAACCCCGCGCCGCGAGCCGGTGGCCGATCCCCTCCATCGGATCCGACGCGTTGGCCGAGGCGCCGTGCAGGAGCACGACGGGCGGTCCGTCGGCCGGCCCGTCCTGCAGGGTCGCGAGCCGGCCGCCGGTGACCGCCACGAACGGGCCTGCCGGCGGGTGGGCGGCGCCGACCCGCAGGGTGATGGCCAGCGTCGCCAGTGCGCCGGCCGCGAGGACGAGCCCGGCGAGGGCGAAGGGCAGGGCCAGGAGGGTGAGGAGGACGGCGGTCACCCGGCTCACAGGTCGCGGCCGTCGACCTCCGGAGTGAGGCGGTTGATCGCCTCGCCGATCTTCTCCATCTGCGGGTAGAGCGCCCGCGCCCGCCGGAAGGCGGCGAGCGCCCGCGCCTTGTCGTCGAGCGATTCGTAGATCCGGCCCATCGCGGCCCAGGCCTCGAAGTGGCGCGGCTCCAGCACCAGGGCCCGCTGCAGGTCCGCCAGGGCGTCGTCCTTGTCGGACAGGAGCCAGAACACCGTCGCGCGCCGGTTCCAGCCCTCCGACCAGTTCGGCTCGAGGGCGGTGACGCGGTCCATCAGCTCGGCCGCCAGGGGGAAGTCGTGTGCGGTGACCGCCTGCCGGGCGCGGTCGGTGAGGAGGTCGGCGGTCGGGCTGCCCGACCCGGCCATGCGCCGCTCGATCAGCCGGGCGATGCCCTTGGCCTCGGCCGGGTCCTCGCTGGCGCGCAGGCGGGCGAACAGGTCGTCGAGGCTCGGCGGCTTGGGGGCCGGCTTCCCCTCGGGAGCGGTGCGGCCGGGACGCCCGGTCTCCGGAGCCGCTCGCGCCGCCGGGATGTCCAGGGCGAGGCCCGACAGGCAGACCAGGGCGGCGAGGAGGCGGGTCGGCGTCATGCGGCCAGACTGTGCGCCGGCCCGGGATCCGTCAACGTGCCGCGGTGCCGCGCGCATGCGGAAACGGCCGCGCCCCTTCGGGTACGGCCGTCCCAACGTCGATCGTCGTCCGACCCGGCCTGACCGGGCGGAGCGGCCTCAGCCCTGGCGGGCCTTGAAGCGCTTCTGGGTCTTGTTGATCACGTAGACCCGGCCCTTGCGGCGCACGAGCTGGTTGTCGCGGTGGCGGCCACGCAGGGACTTGAGGGAGTTGCGGATCTTCATGGGTCTCTCGAGCCCGGAGGGCCGTCCGTTGTGTAGGGTGTCGGGAACGTGGTCACGAGGCTGGACGCGGCGTCGCGTCCGGCGATCACGGCTCACGCATCGCGGGATGGCGCGGCCATATCAGGATTCGCCCCCGGAAGGCAAGGCGCGACGGGCATCGAGCGGAGGCGGGGCGGCTCAGTGAACCCTGTCGAGATCCGGCACGGCCGGCGCGAGCACGAGCTGCCGGCCGATCTCGTGCAGCAGCACGTCGAGCAGCGGCTTCAGGCGCTCGAACCCCGGCCGGGGCAGGCCGTCCTCGGCGGCGTTGTAGAGGGCCAGGGCCATCTCGGCGACCCGGTCGATGCCGCCGGCGGCCACGTCGGTCGCGCAGAAGGCGGATTCGTCGAGGAAGCCGTCGCGGCCGCGCTCGGTCACGTCGATGACGATCCCGTGGGCCTCGCTGACGCCGCCCTGCGCGTCGAGGATGAAGCGGCCACGCGCGAGGATCCACCGGACCTCGCCCGGCGCCGGAACCGTCCGGTACTGCGCGATGTACAGGCCGCCCTGCCGGCGGAGGTCGTCGAGGATCGACGCGATCCGCCGCTGATCCTCCGGGTGGATGCGGTCGAGGAAGGCCCCGAAAGTCGTCCCGCTGCCGCTCTTCGTTCGGGGCAGGCCCAGCATCGTCGCCGCGACGGGGTCGCACCGGAGAACATCGTCGGCGATGTGCCAGGTCCAAGTCCCGACATCCGACACAGCGAGCGCGCGCGCCACACTGCTGCCGCCCCGCCGCTTCGTGCGCACGCCGACGCCCACAGGCCCGACCTCCAGCCATTTTTCAGGCGGTCTGCCCAGACCGCTTCGTTGGTCGACACAATACTGAGATCACGAATGCGGCACAACGCGCGAGTTCTGCAGGGCTGAGCTGTATCGCATCGGTATCGGCCGGATCAGGGACGATGGTAAACGCCGGTCAATATCCCCTTCGCGAGGACCTGACCGCGCATGGCCTCGATCAGCGCGCCGCGGCCCGGCGCCTCGGCAAGGGCGAGGGGCTGCCGCAGCGCGTAGATCTGGAAGAGGTATGGGTGCGGCCCGTGGCCGGTGGGCGGGTCCGGCGGCAGCCATTCCGCGCGCAGGAAGCTGTTCCGGCCCACGGCCTCCACGGTGCCCGCGTGGCCGGGACCCGGCAGCGCACCCTCCAACAGGCCGGCGGGTTCCGGCGGGACCGACCAGGCTATGAGATGGACCAGCGGCCGGGGCGTCGGGCTGCCCGCATCCTCCACGAGGAGGACGAGGGCGGCGGTGCCCGCCGGCAGCCCGCTCCAGGCGAGGGGCGGCGACACGCCCGCGCCGTCGGCCGTGAAGCGGGCGGGCAAGTCCGCCCCGTCGGCGAAGGCCGGGCTCGACAGCGTCACGGTCTCGGGCACGTCGGGGAAGTCAGCGCGGGACGTCGTCTTGTCCAGGCCCGCCTTCAGCCCCGACAGCGCCTCGCCGAGCACACCGGGAATCTTCTCGAGCATCGCCGCGTCCTCCGCCGCGATGGCAACGGCGGCGGACGCGACCGGTTCACGCCGACCGCTCGGCCGCGACCATGTAGTTCACCGCCTTGTCGCGGCCGGTGCGCCACCCGTCCGTGAGCGGGTTGTAGACGACGCCGACCGTGTCGGTGACGTCGAGGCCGCCGGCCCGGATCGCGCGGGCGAGCTCGTCCGGCGTCACGAACTTCTCCCAGTCGTGCGTGCCGCGCGGCAGCCAGCCGAGCACGTACTCGGCGCCGACGATGGCGAGCGCGAAGGAGCGCAGCGTCCGGTTGAGGGTGGCCCCGAACAGCATGCCGCCGGGCTTCACCGCCGCGCAGGCGGTCCGCACGAAGGCCGGCATGTCGGAGACGTGCTCGACGACCTCCATGATCAGCACCGCGTCGAAGCTCTCGCCGCCGGCGACCACCGCCTCGATGGTCTGCCCGCGGTAATCCACCGGCACCCGGGCCGCCTCGGCATGGGTTCGGGCGACCGCGACGTTCTGCTCGGCCGGGTCGAGCCCGGTCACCCGGGCGCCGAGACGGGCCAGCGGCTCCGAGAGAACTCCGCCGCCGCAGCCGACGTCGCAGATCGTCAGCCCGTCGAGCGGGAAGGGGGCTTTCGGGTCGCGACCGAAGCGCCGGCAGAGGGCGTCGCGGATGTAGGCGAGCCGCACCGGGTTGAACCGGTGCAGGACGCGCATCGGGCCGGTCTCGTCCCACCACGTGGCTGCGAGCGCGTCGAAGCGCGCAACCTCGGCGCGGTCGACGAAGCCTTCCGTGACCCGGTCCGTGGCTGACCTGTCCATCGTGTTCCGTCCTCATGCCGGCGGCCGGGATCCGCCGCGCGGTTTCGTGGCTGCGTCGTGCCCGCGCTCTAGCACGGCGATCGCCCGGAAGTCGCCGCGGCGCGCGGGCGCCATGCTTGGCCGGTTGTTGACACTCCCCCGGGCCGCTTGTACCCGCCGGGCACCGTCCGGACGGGGCTGCAGCGGCCCGTTCAATCGCCACCGGGAACCCGCGACCGAGAGACCATGCCCCGTCTGGTGATGAAATTCGGCGGCACCTCCGTCGCCAACGTCGACCGTATCCGCAACGTGGCGCGCCACGTCGCCCGCGAGGTCGCGGCCGGCTACGACGTCGCCGTGATCGTCTCGGCCATGTCGGGCAAGACCAACGAGCTGGTCGACTGGGTCAAGGACGCGAACCCGCTCTACGATCCGCGCGAGTACGACGCCGTCGTGGCGTCCGGCGAGCTCGTCACCGCCGGCCTCCTGGCGATCGCCCTGCAGAAGGACGGGATCAAGGCCCGCTCCTGGCAGGGCTGGCAGATCCCGGTCGTGACGTCGGACGCGCACGGCTCGGCCCGCATCGCCGAGATCGACCCGAGCAACCTCGAGGCGGGCTTCGCCAAGGGGGAGGTCGCGGTCATCGCCGGCTTCCAGGGCGTCCACGACGAGACCGGCCGGGTGACGACGCTGGGCCGCGGCGGCTCCGACACCTCCGCGGTGGCCGTGGCGGCCGCGATCGGGGCCGAGCGCTGCGACATCTACACGGACGTGGACGGCGTCTACACCACGGACCCGCGCATCGTCCCGAAGGCCCGCCGCATGGAGCGGGTGACCTTCGAGGAGATGCTGGAGATGGCCTCGCTCGGCGCCAAGGTGCTGCAGGTCCGCTCGGTGGAGCTCGCCATGGTCCACCGGGTGCCGACCACGGTCCGGTCCTCCTTCGATCCGCCGGACGCCGCGCGTCCCGGTACCCTCATCTGCGACGAGGACGACATCGTGGAACAGCAGATCATCACCGGGATCGCCTTCTCCCGGGACGAGGCGCAGATCACCCTGCGCAAGGTCAAGGACAGCCCGGGCGTCGCGGCCGCGATCTTCGGGCCGCTGGCCGACGCCAACATCAACGTCGACATGATCATCCAGACCGTGTCGGGTGACCAGTCGACCACCGACATGACCTTCACGGTTCCGTCCGCCGAGTACGAGCGTGCCCGGAAGATCCTCGACGAGGCCCGCGCGCAGATCGGCTACGCGCAGATCGAGGGTGCCACCGACGTGGTGAAGGTGTCGGCGATCGGCGTCGGGATGCGCAGCCACGCGGGCGTCGCCGCGAAGGCGTTCCGGGCGCTCGCCGAGAAGGGTATCAACATCCGCGCGATCACCACCTCGGAGATCAAGTTCTCCGTGCTGATCGACGCCGCCTATACGGAGCTTGCCGTGCGCACGCTTCACTCGCTATACGGCCTGGATCAGGCCTGAGCCTGGGACGCGGGTTCGAGCGGGGCGCGTGGTGTGAACTGAACAGTCACGGGCCGATCCGCCGATCCCAGAACGCCTCTGGGATCAGCGGTCCGGTCCATCCGGCGCCGGCCCGTCCCGGGTTTGGCGCCAAGGTTGCAGGGTGGTCGACGCCAAGGCCACTCACCGACGCTGGAACGACGAACCGATGCCCGCTGCGCCCGGAGGCCCGCGCCTGCTGCTGCGCCGCCTCCGCGAAGCGATGGCGGAGCCGGTCAGCCCCCAGGCGCGCCTCGACCGCATCGTCGTCCTGATCGCCGCCAACGTCGTGGCCGAGGTCTGCTCGGTCTACGTGCTGCGCGACGACAACACGCTCGAGCTGTTCGCCACCGAGGGCCTGAACCGCGAGGCGGTGCACCAGACCCGCATGCGCACCGACGAGGGCCTCGTCGGCCTCATCGCGCGCACGGCGGAGCCGCTCTCCCTCTCGGACGCACAGAACCACCCGGCCTTCTCGTACCGGCCTGAGACGGGCGAGGAGGCCTACCACGCCTTCCTGGGCGTGCCGCTGCTGCGCGCCGGCAACACGCTCGGCGTCCTGACGGTCCAGAACAAGACCTACCGCGTCTACTCCGAGGAAGAGATCGAGGCGCTCCAGACCACCGCGATGGTGCTCTCGGAGATGATCGCCTCGGGCGAGCTGGAGGGCTTGGCGCCGGACGCCGGCACCGCGGCCCGGCGCCCGGTCCTGGCCCGGGGCATCGCCCTCGCGGACGGGATCGGCCTGGGCTACGTGGTGCTCCACGAGCCCCGCGTCGTGGTGAAGACGCTGATCGCCGAGAACGTCGAGCGCGAGGTCGCCCGCCTCGACGCGGCGATCGAGGAGGTCCGCTCGGCGATCGACGCGCTGGTGGAGCGCGGCGACCGGATCGGCACCGCCGAATCCCGTGAGGTCCTCGAGACCGTCCGGATGTTCGCCCACGACAAGGGCTGGCTCCGCCGGATGCGCGAGGCCGTAGGCTCCGGCCTGACCGCGGAGGCCGCGGTCGAGCGGGTCCAATCGGACAACCGCGCCCGCATGATGCGGCAGTCGGATCCCTACCTGCGCGAGCGGCTGCACGATCTCGACGACCTCGCCAACCGCGTCCTGCGCACCCTGATCGGTCCCGAGGCGGCCGGCGCCCTGGTCCTGCCCGAGAACGCCATCCTGGTGGCGCGCACCATGGGGCCGGCGGCGCTCCTCGATTACGAGGCGTCGACCCTGCGCGGCATCGTCCTCGAGGAGGGCGGTCCGACGAGCCACGTGGCGATCGTCGCCCGGGCGCTCGGTATCCCGGCGGTGGGCGAGGTGGAGAACGCCGCCGCCCTGTGCGACGCGGGCGACGCCATCATCGTCGACGGCGTGGCCGGCGAGATCCATGTCCGGCCCGGCCCCGAGGTCGAGGCCGCCTACGCCGAGATGGTGCGCCTGCGCGCCCGCCGGCAGGAGCAGTACCGCGCGCTGCGCGACGTCCCGGCCCAGACCCGCGACGGCGTGCGGGTCGGCCTGCACCTCAACGCCGGCCTGCTGGTCGATTTCAGCCACCTGCAGGAGACCGGGGCCGAGGGAGTCGGGCTGTTCCGCACCGAACTGCAGTTCATGGTGGCGCAGCGCATGCCGTCGGCGGCCGAGCAGGAGGAGCTGTACCGCAAGGTCTTCGCGGCCTCGGCGGGCAAGTCCGTCACGGTCCGCACCCTCGACATCGGGGGCGACAAGATCCTGCCCTACATGGCCAAGCTCGAGGAGGAGAACCCGGCACTCGGCTGGCGGGCCATCCGCATCGGCCTCGACCGGCCGGCGCTGCTGCGCATGCAGTTGCGCGCGCTCCTCAAGGCCGCCGACGGCGACCCGCTCAAGATCATGTTCCCGATGGTCGCCACGGTGGACGAGTTCGTGCGCGCCCGCGGCATCGTCGAGCGCGAGAAGGCCTACCTGCGACGCCACGGCTACCGGCTCCCGACCGATTGCCGCCTCGGCGCGATGATCGAGGTGCCCTCGCTCCTGTTCCAGATCGACGAGATCGCCAAGGAGGCCGATTTCCTCTCGGTCGGATCGAACGACCTGATGCAGTTCCTGTTCGCGGTGGACCGCGAGAACCGGCGGGTCGCCGACCGGTTCGATCCGCTGAGTGTCGCGGCGCTGCGCGCGTTCCGGCTGATCGCCGAGCGGGCCAACGCGGCCTCCTGCCCGGTGACGGTCTGCGGCGAGATCGGCGGCCGGCCCCTCGACGCCATGGCGCTGATCGGCCTCGGCTACCGCCAGCTGTCGATGTCGCCGGCCGCGATCGGCCCCGTCAAGGCGATGGTGCTGAGCCTCGACGCGGCCGCCGTCGCCGAGCTCATCGACGCCGAGATGGCGCGGATGCACGACGGCGACTCCCTGCGCCCGGCGCTCACGGCCTTCGCGCACGCGCACGGCATCCCTATCTAAGCGCGAACGCGACCCTTGCCGAACATTCGGCCGGGGTTGTACGGCAACGCCACGACGATTTCGGTCGACGCGCCGCGGCTTCCGCTCTCGGACGGACGAGGCGTGGATTTGGGGGACGTCCTACCGGGTCCTACACCCTCGAAGCCACGCGTCTCCGTCCCCGGGACGAGACCCGCGCCCGGCCCGGAACGGCGCGCGCAGACCTGCAGAAACACGGGCGATGATCCCCTTTCCCACCGAGCGCCTCGACGCCATCCTGGCGCGGCACGACATCGTCACCGCGCAGCTCGCCTCCGGCGAGATCGATCCCGAGACGGTGGTCCAGCTCTCCCGCGAGCTGTCCGACCTCGACCCGGTCGTGGCGGCGATCCGCGCCTACCGCGCCGCGCTGGAGAACCTCGCGGGCGTCGAGGCCCTGATCGACGAGCCCGGCACGGATCCGGAGATGCGCGCGCTCGCCGCCGAGGAGAAGCCGGAGGCGCTGGCGGCGCTCGAGACCGCCCACCGGGCCCTCCAGCTCCTGCTCCTGCCCAAGGACGCCGCCGACGAGAAGAGCGCGATCCTGGAAGTCCGCGCCGGCACCGGCGGCGACGAGGCCGCCCTCTTCGCCGGCGACCTGTTCCGGATGTACGCGAAATACGCCGAGTCGAAGGGCTGGCGGGTCGAGGTGATCTCCGAGAGCGAGGGCACCGTCGGCGGCTTCCGCGAGGTGGTGGCCGAGGTGAAGGGACGTGGCGTCTTCGCCCGCCTCAAGTTCGAGAGCGGTGCTCACCGAGTGCAGAGGGTGCCCGACACCGAGACGCAGGGCCGGATCCACACCTCGGCCGCCACCGTGGCGGTGCTGCCCGAGGCCGAGGAGGTCGACATCCACGTCAACGACGCCGACCTGAAGATCGACACGATGCGGGCCCAGGGCGCGGGCGGCCAGCACGTCAACAAGACGGAATCGGCGATCCGCATCACCCACCTGCCGACCGGCATCGTCGTCTTCGTCCAGGAGGAGCGGTCGCAGCACAAGAACCGGGCCCGCGCCATGGCGCTCCTGCGGGCGCGGCTCTACGAGGCCGAGCGCAACGCCAAGGATTCGGCGCGCGCGGCCGACCGCAAGGCGCAGGTCGGCTCCGGCGACCGCAGCGAGCGGATCCGGACCTACAACTTTCCGCAGGGTCGCGTGACCGATCACCGGATCAACCTGACCCTCTACAAGCTCGAGGAGGTGATGGCCGGGACCGCCCTCGACGAGGTGGTGGACGCCCTCATCACCGAGCACCAGGCTGAGCTCCTGGCCGCCGAGGGCATGGCCTGATCCGCGCCGTGACGCCGGACGCGCTCCAGGATCTGTCGCGCCGCGAGGCGCTCCGCGCGCTGACGGCGCGTTTGCACGCCGGCGGCGTTGCCGAAGCCGCGGGCGACGCCCGGTTCCTCCTGCTCGGCATCCTGGGCCTGGAGACAAGAGACCTGCTGATCGAGGGGGGCCGGCGCCTGGGCCCAGCGGACGCTGCGTCCCTCGCGGCGGCGCTGGCCCGGCGGCTCGCCGGCGAGCCGGTCGCCCGCATCCTGGGCGCCTGGGAGTTCTGGGGCCTGCCGTTCCGGCTGGGGCCCGACACGCTCGTGCCGCGCCCGGACACCGAGATCCTGGTCGAGGTCGCGCTGGCGGCGCGGCCCGACCGCGCCGCTCCGCTCCGCTGCCTGGACCTGGGGACCGGGTCGGGCTGCATCCTGACGGCCCTCCTGTCCGAGCGACCCCGCGCCACCGGCGTCGGGCTCGATCGTTCCGAGGGCGCCCTGCGCGTTGCCCGGGACAACGCCGTCACGAACGGCGTCGGCGACCGGGCGCGCTTCGTGGCCGGTGACTGGTGCGACGCCCTATGGGGCTGCTTCGACCTCGTGGTCTCGAACCCGCCCTACATCGCCCGCGCCGTCATCGGGACCCTGGAGCGCGAGGTCCGCGGGCACGACCCGGCCGCTGCCCTCGACGGCGGTGCCGACGGCCTCGAGGCATACCGGCGGATCCTGGGCGGCGCGGGGGCGTGTCTCGCCCCGGGCGGCCTGCTCGTGCTCGAGATCGGCTACGATCAGGCGGCGGCCGTGACGGATCTGGCGCGCGCCGCAGGCTACCGCGCCCGCGGATTGACCCGCGACCTCGCCGGTCACGACCGGGTGCTGAGTTTCGATCGGCCGGAGGGTCTTTTTTCCGGCCACAGGGATGCCTAAGTCAGGGTCAACCATCCCGGCACCGAAAAATTGCTTGTTGCATCAACCGGGGAACGCTAGAGTCGGCTTGAAGATCGCGAACCGTCCGTTAAGACGGACGGCTGTAAGGTCGGTGGTGACCGTGGGTCGCCGGCTGGTTCGCTGATCCCCCTAGACCGTCGAACCAGAACGCGCCGGTGCCAGCGCGGCGGGACGACACATTCGAACCTGACAATCGACTGAGGATCGGCGGCTTTCACCGGGCGCCTGGTTCGAGGGATGGTCAGGCAGACGCGCGGACCGAAGAGCGGTCCCACGCGCGGCGCCGCCGGATGCGCTTGGCCGGACTGCGCCACGAGATCCGCCCGGGCGCCTCCGTAGACAGTCGTTTGCGTGAACGAGGGTCATTACAGACCGATGAGACCAAACCAGAATCGACGGATGCGCGGCCGGAATCGGCCGAAGGGTCCGAATCCGCTGACGCGCTCCTACGAATCCAACGGTCCCGACGTCAAAATCCGCGGCACCGCGCAGCACATCGCCGACAAGTACGCGCAGCTCGCGCGGGATGCTCTGGCGGCCGGCGACCCGGTGGCGGCCGAGAATTACTTTCAGCACGGCGAGCACTACTTCCGTATTGTCTCTGGCGCTCAGGACCAGAATCGCCCGGCCAACACCGGCGGCTATGCCAGTCGTCCGTACGACGATGACATGGACGAGGGCGACGACGACGCCCAGGGCAACGGCGGATCCCAGAACGGTCACGCCTACAATGGCTACGACGACAACGATCCCGGCCAGCAGCCGCAGCCCTACGAGAGCCGTCCGGACGGGAATCAGGACGGCCGCCAGGGCCGTGACCGGTTCCAGAACCGCGACCAGCGCCGGTTCGACAACAACGGTCGTCAGGACTACCGGCGCCAGGACCAGCCGCGTCAGGATTATCAGCGCCAGGACTACCAGCGGCAGGATTATCGCCAGGAGAACCGGCAGGATCGTCAGGACCGCCAGGATTACGGCCGTCCGGATTACCGCCAGGAGCGGCACGAGGGTCGGCCGGATCGCCAGGACCGTCCGGACAATCGGCAGGATGGCCGCCAGGACGCGCGTCAGGACAACCGTCAGGACAATCGCGGCGACCAGGGCCGCTACGAGAACGGGCGCGGCGATGCCCCGCGCGCCGAGGGCCGGCAGGAGACCCGTCCCGAGGCTCGCCCGGAGCGGGCCCCCCGTGCCGAGGCCGCGCCGCGCCGCGAGCGCCGCCGCGAGGCCGCGCCCGCGGCGGAGGCCGAGGAGCCCACAGGCCTGCCGGCCTTCCTGATGGCCCCCGCGCGCCCCGCGCCCGCGGTCGAGCCGTCGAGCGCTCCCGAGCCCGAAGCGGCGGCCGACGAAGCTCCGGCCGCCAAGCCCCGCCGCCGTCGGCGCCCGCGCTTCGAGAGCGCCGCGGACGAGGGCGGCGCGACCACGCCGGCGGCGGACGTGCCGACCGAGTGATCCGACATCCCGGATGAGACTGAAACGAGGCCGTTCCGGGAAACCGGGGCGGCCTTCTTCGTTCGCGGCTCAGCGCGCGGACCGCCGCGCGGCCTTCCAGTCCGGGTAGGCGTGCATGCGGTGGATCAGGCGGCGACGGGGGCCGATCTCGCCGAACGGCGCGATCTCCCAGTCCCAGGCTTCCGGCGCGGGCGGCAGCGCGATCCCGAACAGCAGGTCGGCGCTGTCGACGGTCCGGCCCGCCCGGTCTTCCTCGCGCTGCACCGTGTCGGTGATCAGGCAGACTCGCTCGGCGCGCCCGGCGAGCGCGTCGAACGCCGCCAAGTGAGTCTCGACGAGGTGCGCGCCGAGCCGCGGGGGCGCCTCGCGGCCCCGGGTCTCGTGGGCCTCGATCGGGAGGAGCGGGATCTGCGACAGCAGATTCGCCGAGACGATCAGGTCGGCCTCCGCGCAGAGCTCGGCCCAGGCCCCGGCGAGACCGGCGCTGATCTCCGCGGTCACCAGCGCGACGTTCGGATATCGGCGGGCGGCGAGGCGCGCCGGCCAGGGATGGACGGCGTCCACGAGGGTGACCCGGTCGAACAGGCGGGCGAGGGCGTCGAGCGGCACGTCGTCGAGCAGGCCCGAGCCCAGCACCACCGCGTGCCGGCGCTGCCGGGTCGCTCCGGCCGCCGCCGCGATCACGGACTGCGCCCGCGCGAGGTGTGGCGCCCAGGCCGCCCGGCAGCGGCGCGAGCGGGCGTGGAGCAGGCCGCTCTGGCGGACATAGCCGAGCCGGCGCAGGGGAAGCGGCGCCGGGTTGAGGGCGGACAGGGCCCAGGCGAGGAGCATCGCCGGGCGGCTCAGCCCTCGTCGACGGACGCCGCCCGGCCCGGCGCGCCCCGGTAGCCGGTCGCCAGGACGTAGAGCTCGCTCGAATCGGCCCGGCTCGCGGCCGGCTTGACGTGCCGGACCGTGGCGAAGTCACGCTTCAGATCGGTGAGCAGCGCGCCCTCGGTGCCGCCCTGGAGCACCTTGGCGAGGTAGGCGCCTCCGGGGCCCAGGATCTCGCGGGCGAACTCCGCCGCCGTCTCGGCGAGGCCGATGATCCGCAGGTGGTCGGTCTTCTTGTGACCGGTGGCGTTGGCGGCCATGTCGGACATGACGAGGTCGGCGGGGCCGCCGAGCATCCCGGTCAGACGGTCAGGCGCCTCGGGGTCGAGGAAGTCGAGGGTGATGAACTCGACCCCGGCCATCGGCTCGATCTCCAGGAGATCGATGCCCACGACGCGGCCCGTCGGCCCGACCACCCGCGCGGCCACCTGCGACCAGCCCCCCGGCGCGGCGCCGAGATCGACGATCTTCTGGCCGGGGCGCAGGAGCTTGTAGCGCTCGTCGATCTCCAGGAGCTTGTAGGCCGCCCGGGACCGGTAGCCCTCGCGCTTGGCGCGGGCCACGTAGGGATCGTTGAGCTGGCGCTCGAGCCAGCGCTTCTGGGACAGGGTCCGTCCGCGGCCGGTCTTCACCCGCTGCTTCAGTTCGCCCCGGACACCGCCGCCGGAACTCGCGCCGCCGCGCCGGTCGCTCATCGCGCCGCCCTCATCGGACCGCCTTCCGGTTCCAGACCCCGTCCTCCCGCATCATGTTCATCAGCAATCCTTCGCGCAGGCCGCGATCGGCGATGCGCAGGCGCTCCGAGGGAAAGGCCCGGCGGATCGCCTCGAGGATCGCGCAGCCCGCGAGCACGAGATCGGCGCGGTCGCGGCCGATACAGGGGTTGTCGGCGCGCTGCTCGAGCCGCGTGTCGAGCAGGTCGTCGATGGCGGTCGAGACCGCGTCGTCGCCCATCCACAAGCCGTCCACGCGCCGGCGCTCGTAGCGGGCGAGCCGCAGATGCATCGCCGCGATGGTCGTGACGGTGCCGGACGTTCCGAGCAGGTGAAAGTGCGGCGCCGTCGCCGCCGGGGCGGCCCGGAGCGCGAAGGCCGAGAGCTTCTCGGCCACCTCCTCGACCATGCCCTCGAACATCCGTCGGGTGACCTCGGCGCCGCCGTGGCGCTCGGCCAGCGTCACCACGCCCACCGGAAGAGAATCCCAGGCCCGAATCCGCAGAGTCGGGTCGGTCGACGGGTTGGCGGCCGCGCCGTCCAGCCACGCGATCTCGGTCGAGCCGCCGCCGATGTCGAAGATGATGACCGATTCGGCGAGCGGATCCGCGAGCGCCGCGCAACCCGTGACCGCGAGATAGGCCTCGGTCTGCCGGTCGACGATCTCGAGGTCGAGGCCGACGCCGCGGCGGACGCGCTCCACGAAGGCGGCGCCGTTCACCGCGAGGCGGCAGGCTTCCGTGGCGATGATCTTGGCCCGCTGCACCCCGCGCGCCTGCATCTTGGCCCGGCAGATCCGCAGGGCCTCCACGGTCCGCTCGATCGCCGCCTCGCTCAGGCGGTCGGACGTGCCGAGTCCCTCGCCGAGGCGCACGATCCGCGAGAACGCGTCGATCACGCGGAAGCCGTTGAAGGTCGGCTCCGCGACCAGCAGGCGGCAATTGTTGGTGCCCAGGTCGAGCGCCGCGTAGGCGGCGCGCCGACGATCACGGCCCGGTATAGGAGCTTGCGTCTGAAGCGGCACCGCGCCGGTCTGAATTCGGGACGGCGCGGCCGCGGCGGTCTCGTCCCTCATCGGCGCGGCCGTCGATCCTTCGGGTCGGCCTTGAGCAGCGCGCTCGGCCTTCGCTGATCTGCGACCCTACAGGCTCGGCGGCGAACTGCAATGTCCCATCGCGGTCGCGGTCAGGCCACGGCCTTCATCGCGCTGGCCCGGCGCGGGATCGGGCGCAGGAGGCTCTTCACCTGCGAGTAGGGGCGGGGCCGGTTGATCACCTCGTCCAGCCGCGACCACAGCGTCTTAGGCGAGAACGGCTTGGCGATGATCTCGTTGACGCCGAGCGCCACCGCCCGGTCGACCACGTTCCGGCGCGGCTGGGCCAGCATCAGGATGATCGGGATCGTGGGGCAGGGGGAAGTGGTCGGCGTCCGCGCCAGCCGGATGAACTCCTCGCCCGACAGGATCGACAGATCCCAGTCGATGATGCTGATGTCGGGCTTGCTCTCGGCGAGCACGCCGAGCGCCTCGGCCCCGTCCGGCGCCTCGAGCACCCGCTTGATCCCAACGCGCATCAGCATGTCGCGCACGATTCGGCGGATGTAGAGACTCTCGTCGACCACAAGAGCGGAGAGATCGGGGAAAGTCGGTGTCGCGATCATGGCCGGCCGAGTCTGCGGGGCGCGGGGCCGAGTGTAGCCGGACAGCCTTTGCGTTTCGCTAACGCCTTCCCTCGAATGGGAAAGGGCCGGCCCGGCGGCGGGGTCGGGTTCCGTTGTTTGCCGCAAGAAAGTAACGAAACGGGCGCCTCTGGGCCAAGAAGGTCCTTGCGGTCAAGGCCCGATTGCGTCAGGACTGGGGCGTTATTCTTGGTTACCGCGACCTGGGGTAATGATAGTGCGGGGCGTGGGCTGTCTGGGATGGCGCGCACGCGGTATTCGAGACAAGGGCGGCGGACGGTTTTTGCGAGCTTTCTATGGGACGTGGTCGTGATTTCAGAGGGCCGCAGAAGCGCGGCTTCGACGAGAGTGGCGAGCCGAGATGGCCTGATCAGGCTCCCCCCAGCGGCGGATACGGCGGCGGCGGTTTCGGCGGTGGCGGCGGTGGTTTCGGCGGGGGCGGTTTCGATCGCGGCCCGTCGCGTGGCGCGGCTCCGGTCGCGTCCGGGCCGGAGCGCGATGCGACGGTCAAGTGGTTCAACAAGGAGAAGGGCTTCGGCTTCGTCGAACTCGGCGACGGTTCGGGCGATGCCTTCCTCCACATCCGCGCTGTCGAGGCGGCCGGCCACGACGATCTGATGCCGGGCACCCGGCTGACGGTCACGACGGCCCAGGGCCAGAAGGGCCCGCAGGTCACGAGCGTCACCAGCGTTGACACCTCCACGGCCGAGGCGCCCGCGCCCCGGCGTGAGTTCCGCCCGCGCACCGGCGGCTACGGCGCCGGTGCCGGCGGCTACGGCGACCGCGACCGCGGTGGTTACGGCGGCGGTGGCGGCGGCTACGGCGGTGGTGGCGGCGGCGGTGGCCGTTTCGCCAGCGGCCCGTCGGTGGAGATGAGCGGCACCGTGAAATGGTACGATCCCGCGAAGGGCTTCGGCTTCGTCTCGGTCAACGACGGCGGCAAGGACGTGTTCGTGCACCGCTCGGCGCTGTCCCGCGCCGGTCTCGACTCGCTCGCCGAAGGTCAGCAGGTCACGCTCGGCGTGGTCGAGGGCCAGAAGGGCCGCGAGGCCCAGAGCATCAACGTCGAGGATTGAGGATCGCGCGGCGGCCTCTCTGCCGCCGCGATCCGCGCGAAGACTGCGAGGCGGCGGCTCCCTGCGGGGCCGCCGCCTTCCTCGTTTCGGGACGATCCATGCGCCGCCTGCTGCTGTCCACGGCCCTGATGTTGCTCGCGGGGAGTGCCTGGGCGGAGGACTTCACGGGCTTCTACGCCGGGATCAACGCGGGCTACGGATGGGGACACGCGCGCGACGGCCGTGCCGCCGGTCCGGTGCCCGGGTCCGCCGCGGCCTCGACCAAACCGGACCCCGGAGCCGACCTGCCGCCGAGCGCCCGGAACGCGGCCGTGGCAATCCGCAGGTCCGGACGCGACGGCGCACCGGGAGCCGCCGGCTTCTGAGACGAGGCTCCGAGCGCGGGAGAGCATCGCCGCGCGCGCGGCCGAGGTCCGTTCTAAACACCTCGTTTCACACTGGAATCGTTCCGGAACATAGGCGTTGCACCGCGGCCTCGGCCGCTGCTAGGTCCCGCCATGGGCTCACGGGAACGAGAGGTGGCGCCATGAGCGCCCGCACCATGCCGACGCTGGCCGATCGCGCGGCAGTCGCCGGGCGGGTGCTGCTCGCGACGCTCGGCGGCTACGCGGTCGCCGCCCTGGCGAGCGCGCTGCTGGCGCTGATTCTTCCCGTCCCGCGCGCCGAGGCGGTCTCGGCCGGAACGCTGGCGAGCTTCGCCATCATGGCGGGCGCGGTGATCTGGGTGTTCGCCGCCCCTACGCTCGGTCGCGCGGCCCTGGTCCTCGGCCTGATCGCCCTCCTGCTGGCCGGCGCCCTGTGGCTCGCCGGCGCCTTCGTGTCCGGAGCGGCCGCGTGAGCCCTGCCCGGAGCTTCCGCCAGGCGATGGCGTGGCTGCACACGTGGTCCGGCCTGGTGGTCGGCTGGGTGCTGTTCGCCATCTTCGTCACCGGTACCGCCAGCTATTACCGCACCGACATCTCGGACTGGATGCGGCCGGAGCTGTCCGCGGGAGCCCCCGATCCCGCCGCGGCGGCGACGCGGGCCGGCGCGTTCCTGCGCAGGACAATGCCGGACGCGGCCGGTTGGTCGATCAAGCTGCCGAACGCCGAGACCTCGGCCGTCGAGGTCTACTGGTGGCCGAACTTCAGCGGCCCGTTCCACCACGCGCTGCTCGATCCCGCCACGGGCGAGCCCGCGCGCGTCCGCGACACGCGCGGCGGCGACTTCCTGTACCGCTTCCACTTCGAGCTGAGCCTGCCGCCGATCTGGGGGCGCTGGATCGTGTCGGCCTGCGCCATGGTCCTGCTGATCGCGCTGATCTCCGGTATCGTGACGCACCGGCGCATCTTCGCCGACTTCTTCACCTTTCGCCGCGACCGCTCGGCGCAGCGTGGCTGGTTGGACGCCCACAACGTGGTCGGCGTGCTGGCGCTGCCCTTCCACCTGATGATCGTCTACACGGGCCTCGTCACACTGTCGGCGACGCTGATGCCCTGGGGTATGAAGGCCGTCTACGGCGACGACATACTGCGCTACTACGCCGAGGCCGGCCTCGCGACGCCGGGCACGGCCCCGGTTGGCCGTCCCGGCAGGCCGCTGCCGCTCGGCGAGATCGTCGCCCGCGCCGCGGCTGCCGGCGGCGAGGCGCCCGAGGTGATACTCGTCTCCCATCCGGGCGATGCCGGCGCCACCGTGACGGCGTATTTCGAGGAGCCGCACGGGCTCGCGCACCTGCATCCGCAGATCGCCTACGCGGCCGATACCGGTGCGGAGATCGCCCGGGTCGGCGAGGCCGGCGCGGCGACCCGCACCGGGGCCGTGATGGCGGGTCTGCACGAGGCGCACTTCGCCGCCGCGCCGCTGCGCCTCCTGTTCTTCCTCTGCGGCGTGATGGGTGCCGCCACGGTCGCGAGCGGCCTCGTCCTCTGGACGGTGGCGCGGGCGCCGAAGGGCGCGGATCCCGAGGGCTTCGGCCTGCGCCTCGTGCGATTCCTCAACCTCGGGACCATCGCGGGCCTGCCGGTGGGCCTCGCCGCGTATCTCCTCGCGAACCGGCTGCTGCCCGACGGGCTCGGGGCCCGGGCGGACTGGGAGGTGCGCGCGTTCTTCGCGGCCTGGGTCGCCGCCGCCCTCGCCGCGGCCCTGTATCCGCGGCAGCGGGCGTGGTCGCTCGCTCTGGCCGTGCCGGCCTGCGCCTTCCTGGCGATAGCCTTCGTGGACGCGATCCTCGTCGGCCAGCAGCGCTTCCTCGCCTTCGACGTCGCCCTGGTGGCCGTGGGCGTCACTCTCGGCGTCGGATCCTGGCTGGCGGCGCGGCGTAAGCTGGCGACCGCGCGCCCCGCCAAAGCCAGTCTGTCACGGACGGTCGAAGCATGACATCCGCCGCGCTGATCCTCAGCCTGCTCCTCAGCTTCTCGGGCTTCGCGGCCCTCGCCCTCAGCCTCGACCGGCATCACCGGGCCGCCTACCGCGTCGGTGTGCCGAAGGCGCGGGTCGGAAGCTTGCGGATGGCGGGCTGGTGCGGACTCGGCCTCTCGTTCGCGGCGGCCGTCGCGGCGGCGGGCTGGAATTTCGGACCGGTGCAGTGGATCGGATCGCTGACGGGCTCCGCCCTGGCCGTGGTGGCGATCGTCGCCTATCGGCCGACCTGGCTGCGGATTGCGGCCCTGGCGGCGCTCCCGCTCGCGGCGGCGACCGTTCCGCTCGCCCTGCTCGGCTGAGCGACGGGGCCGACTCTCGGCGCGCACGGTGATTCGGCCGTCCGAACGTCCCAAACGCCGCTCGTCGCGGGAGTACGGTCCGGGCTGGGAATTTTTGCCCGCTCGCGGTGACGGCGGGAAGCGCGTAGGATCGCCCCACTCGCGCACTGGCCAAAAGTCCACCTTGATTCGACAGGCCAAAAGCCATTGGCTGCGAACAGAGCGGAAGCGGATGCGGCCCCCACGATCGGTCGTCCGAGCGCCAGCTTAAGCCCAAGAGCCGCGGTTCGCGAGGCCGGGGCCCACGGAGGGAACATAGCCATGAACAAGCCGGAATTCCTCGGCGACTCGAAGGTCAAGTCGCCCTTCTCGGCCCGCTACGACAACTTCATCGGCGGCCAGTGGGTCGCCCCTGCGGCCGGCCGCTACTTCGAGAACACCTCGCCGATCACCGGCAAGGTGGTGTGCGAGGTGGCCCGGTCGGACGCGCAGGACGTCGAGAAGGCCCTCGACGCCGCCCACGCGGCCCGGGAGGCCTGGGGCCGCACGGCGCCGGCCGAGCGCGCCCGCATCCTCCTCAAGATGGCCGACCGGATGGAGGAGAACCTCGACCTGCTCGCGCTGGCCGAGACCTGGGACAACGGCAAGCCGATCCGCGAGACGACTCACGCCGACATCCCGCTGGCCATCGACCATTTCCGATACTTCGCCGGCTGCGTGCGGGCGCAGGAGGGCTCGATCTCCGAGATCGACCACGACACGGTTGCCTACCACTTCCACGAGCCGCTGGGCGTCGTCGGCCAGATCATCCCGTGGAACTTCCCGATCCTGATGGCGGTGTGGAAGCTCGCCCCGGCGCTCGCCGCCGGCAACTGCGTGGTCCTGAAGCCGGCCGAGCAGACCCCGGCCTCGGTCCTGGTGCTGGCCGAGATCATCGGCGATCTGCTGCCGCCGGGCGTGCTCAACATCGTCAACGGTTTCGGCCTCGAGGCCGGCAAGCCGCTCGCCTCGTCGCCGCGAATCGCCAAGATCGCCTTCACGGGTGAGACGACCACCGGCCGCCTCATCATGCAGTACGCGTCGCAGAACCTGATCCCGGTGACGCTGGAGCTCGGCGGCAAGTCGCCGAACATCTTCTTCGCTGACGTGGCGAACGAGGACGACGACTTCTTCGACAAGGCCCTCGAGGGCTTCACGATGTTCGCCCTCAACCAGGGCGAGGTCTGCACCTGCCCGAGCCGCGCGCTCGTGCACGAGTCCATCTACGACCGGTTCATGGAGCGCGCGGTGAAGCGCGTCGAGGCGATCACCCAGGGCTCGCCGCTCGATCCGGCCACGATGATCGGCGCCCAGGCCTCGGGCGAGCAGATGGAGAAGATCCTCTCCTACATCGACATCGGCCGCCAGGAGGGCGCGCAGCTCCTCACGGGCGGCGAGCGCAACGTCAAGGACGGCGAGTTCGCCGAGGGCTTCTACGTGAAGCCGACCGTGTTCCGCGGCCACAACAAGATGCGCATTTTCCAGGAGGAGATCTTCGGGCCGGTCCTGTCGGTCACGACCTTCAAGGACGATGCCGAGGCGCTCTCCATCGCCAACGACACGCTCTACGGCCTCGGCGCCGGCGTCTGGACCCGCGACGGGACCCGCGCCTACCGCTTCGGCCGGGCGATCCAGGCCGGTCGCGTCTGGACGAACTGCTACCACGCCTACCCGGCCCACGCGGCCTTCGGCGGCTACAAGCAGTCCGGCATCGGCCGCGAGACCCACAAGATGATGCTCGATCACTACCAGCAGACCAAGAATATGCTGGTCAGCTACTCGGCCAAGAAGCTCGGGTTCTTCTGAGTTTCTTCCCGGGTCAACCCCCGAGACAACTTCAGCCCCGGCCGAGAGGCCGGGGCTTTTTCGATCCCGGATCGCGCGGTCAGTAGAGGCCGAAGCCGTAGCCCTCGAACGGCGCGTTGACGATGGAGCCTGGAGCCAGCGGCCCGGCATCGCCGCTGACGCTCGGCACGTCGTCCGGCGGGCCGTCCCAGCCGACCACGCCCATCGGGTTATCGGGAGTGACGTTGGGATTCCCCGCGACGCGCCACGCGTGCTGCACGAACAGGGGGTGCTCGCGGGGTTGAACGCGCAGGACGAGCGGCTCGGCGGCGGCGGGCCCTGCGAGACCGGCCACGGCCAGGATGAGGCAGGCAGCGCGTGTGCGAACCGACATCGTGCGGGCTCCTGATCGGTCGGGCGGTGTCCGCCGCCCTTCGGCGACACAACGCGCGACGCGACCGTTCGGCGCCGGCATCCGGCGCGATGCGCAGTGGAAACCGGCCGGGAACACAGCATATTCAGACATCGACAGGGAGGACGGCATGACTTCGGACCAGGTTATCGACGCCAACGTCGCCGAGCAGGCCGGCGTCGACGGGACACCCCTGCGGGTCACCGCCACCCCGGCGGCGCTCGCCCTGATCGATGAGCTGAGGCGCGAGTACGGTCCGGTCATGTTCCACCAGTCGGGCGGCTGCTGCGACGGCTCCTCGCCCATGTGCTACCCGGTGGGCGACTTTCTGGTGAGCGACGGCGACGTGAATCTCGGCACGGTGGGGGGCGCGGACTTCTTCATCAGCCGGTCGCAGTTCGAGGTCTGGAAGCACACGCACCTGATCCTCGACGTGGTGCCGGGCCGCGGCGGCATGTTCTCGCTGGAGAACGGCCGGGAGAAGCGTTTCCATATCCGCTCGCGCCTGTTCTCCGAGGCGGAGAACCGTGCGCTCGAGGGCGCGTGCAAGCTCTGAGGACGGGCTGAGCGGGGAGGCGATTGCCGTGGCGACCGTGAAACTCTGGTCCGATGCCGAGGCCGACGCCGACGCGCGCGTCAGCGCGGTCTTTGCGGACATCCGGGCGACCCGGGGATCCGACGTCGTCAACAATTTCTGGCGCGGCCTCGCCAACGATCCCGCGCTGCTCGAGCGGACTTGGTCCGCCCTGAAGACCGTCATGGGGCCGGGGACCCTCGATCCCCTGACCAAGGAACTGGTCTACATCGCGGTCTCGATCGCCAATGGCTGCCCGTACTGCATCCACTCCCACACCGCGGCTGCGCGGGCCAAGGGCTTGACGGAGGGCCAGCACGGCGAATTCCTGGCGGTGGTCGGGATGGCCAACCAGACGAACGCGCTGGTCAACGGTATGCAGATCCCCATCGATGCCGCCTTCAGAGTGGAGGAAGGTCCATGAGTTCCGCGTCCGGCACGGAGAAGCAGGGGTTCCGGGTGGTGCACGAGAGTGCGCCGTTCCGCGGCAAGCAGGGACACATCTACCGGCCGGCGATCTCGGCCGAGGCCGTGGGTTCGCGGGCGCTGCACATGCAGCTCCTGGAGATCCCGCCCGGTGAGCGGGCCCACGCCCACAAGCACGAGCACCACGAGACGGCGATCTACGTGCTGTCGGGCGTGTCGGGCTGCTTCTGGGGGGAGCGGCTGGAGAACCACGCGATCGCGGGCGCCGGCGAGTTCGTCTACATCGCCGCCGACGTGCCGCACCTGCCCTACAACCGCAGCCAGACGGAGCCGGTCACGGCCGTGATCGCCCGGACGGACCCGAACGAGCAGGAGAGCGTCGTCCTGCTGCCGCACCTCGAGGCGGGCGTCGACTGGTCGAAGGCCGAGGCCTAGCGTCTCAGCGCTGCTCGATCCGCTCGTTGGCGAGACGCTCCGCCCGGGTGCGCTCGTCGGCCGAGAGACCGGAGAGGGTCTGATCGAGCCACGCGTCGGACAGGCCCTGTCCGGCGGCCGCGAGGTTCCAGGCGGCCGCCTCCACGGGGTTCTTGGCAACGCCGCGGCCCACCGCGTACAGCCGCGCGACGCGGTTCTGCGCGATGGCGTTGCCGCGCGAGGCCGCGTGCAGGAAGTACCGGGCGGCCGCACGCTCGTCCTTGGTGACGCCGGTGCCGTTGAAGAGAAGGATCGCGTACTCGACCTCGCTGGCGAGATCGCCGTTGTCGGCGCCGCGCCGGAACAGCTCCGCGGCCTTCGACGGATCCTTCGGCACGCCGCGCCCCTGCAGGTAGAGCACGCCCAGGTCGTGCTGGGCCGGGCCGATCTCGGCGTCTGACGCCTTGCGGAACTGCGCGGCGGCCGCCGCCTCGTCGGCCGTGGCGCCGGTGCCGATCAGGATCAGGCCGAGATTGTAGGCCGCGGTCGGTGAGCCGTGGGCCGTGGCCTGCTCGAGCCAGCGCCGCCCGGCTTTCGGGTCCTTCGGCATGCCGCGACCGTCGAGGGCCATCAGCCCCAGGGAGGCCATGGCGGACGCGTCGTTCTGCGCGGCCGCCAAGCGATACCAGTCGGCCGCCTTGACCGGATCCTGCTTCACGCCGAGGCCCTGATTGTACAGCTCGCCGAGCAGCGTCATGGCGGCGGCATCCTTCGGATTCGCCTCGATGCGCTTCGTCGCCTCGCGGAAGGCGGTGACGTACTGGCCCTTCTGATAGGCGCCGTAGGCAAAGTCCGGTGGCTGGCCGCCCGCTGGCGGCACGGCGCCGCGCGAGTAGTTCGGCGTGTAGGGGCTCGGCAGTTCCGGCATCGGCGTCTTGCCGGTCTGCGCCGCGGGCCCGATCGCGCCGGGCGCCGCGGTCCGGGCCGGATCGGCCGGTCCCGAGGCCGCCCAGGCCGGCAGCGCCAGCAGCGCCGCGCCGGCGACGGCCGCCAGACGACGGACGTCGCGGCCTCTCACGCCTCGGACTCCCGGACGGCGCGCTGGGCCCGCTCGACCGCGCCCGGATCCGGCAGCCAGAGGCCGCTCTCCAGGCCGACGAACTCGGCACCCGTCGCGGCGAGAGGCGCGATCTCATCGGCGGCAGCCGCCACCGCGATGCACGGTGTCTCGAAGATCTCGGCCCACCACGCGGCGCGGGCCCGCACGGTCTCCGCCTCGGGCGCGACGCCGTCCGGGTACAGACCACCGAACATCAGGTAGTCGATCCCGGCCTCGCCGGCCTCCATCGCGCCGTGCTTGGTCTCGAGGCCGCCGGCGCCGAGGATTCGCCCCTCCCGGAGCCGGCCGCGCAGGTCCTTCAGGTCGCGCGGCTTGTCGACGTGGATGCCGTCGGCGCCGCCCCGGATCGCCACCGCGGCGAGATCGCCGGCGAAACCCGGACAGGCGACGACCAGGGCCGCGCCGCGCTCCTGCACGAGCGGAGCGACCGATTTGACGCGGGCCGTCAGCCCGCGCTCGTCGGTGGCAGCCAGCCGCAGAATCACGGCGGCGACATCGCCGGCTTCGCACGCAACCTTCAGGGCCGTCACGAAAGCGGCGATGCCATCCGCTTCGAGACCGTGCGGTCCGAGCAGGGCGAGACGGGCGCTATTGCTCATCGAAACCGGCAACCCGCGCCCTACTGCGGCCCGATCTTCGGGTCGAGGGCGCCGCTGGCGTAGCGCTTGGCCATCTCGGCGACGGAGATCGGGCGGATCTTCGAGCCCTTGCCGGCGGTGTTGAACTCCTCGAAGCGCTGCTTGCAGAGCTTCGTCATCGCCTCCATGGCGGGCTTGAGGTACTTGCGCGGGTCGAACTCGGACGGGTTCTCGGTGAGCACCTTCCGGATCTGGCCGGTCATCGCCATGCGATTGTCGGTGTCGATGTTGATCTTGCGCACGCCGTGCTTGATGCCGCGCTGGATCTCCTCGACCGGGACGCCCCAGGTCGGCTTCATCTGGCCGCCGTACTGGTTGATGATGTCCTGCAGGTCCTGCGGCACCGACGACGAGCCGTGCATGACGAGGTGGGTCGTCGGCAGGCGGCGGTGGATCTCCTCGATCACGTTCATCGCCAGCACCTCGCCGTCGGGCTTGCGGGTGAACTTGTAGGCGCCGTGGCTCGTGCCCATGGCGACGGCCAGCGCGTCCACCTTCGTGGCCTCGACGAACTTCACCGCTTCGTCCGGGTCGGTCAGGAGCTGGTCGTGGCTGAGGGTGCCCTCGGCGCCGTGGCCGTCCTCGGCCTCGCCCTGGCCGCTCTCCAACGAGCCGAGCACGCCCAGCTCGCCCTCGACCGAGACACCGGCCCAGTGGGCCATCTTGGTGACGTTGCGGGTGATCTCGACGTTGTAGGTGTAGTCGGCCGGGGTCTTGCCGTCGGCCTTCAGCGAGCCGTCCATCATCACGGAGGTGAAGCCGTACTGGATGGCGGTGGCGCAGGTGGCTTCGTTGTTGCCGTGGTCGAGATGCATGCAGACCGGAATGTGCGGGTAGATCTCGACGAGGCCGTCGATCAGCTTGGCCAGCACGACGTCGTTGGCGTAGGCCCGGGCGCCGCGGCTCGCCTGGAGGATCACCGGTGAGTCGGTGGCGTCGGCGGCCGCCATGATAGCGAGCCCCTGCTCCATGTTGTTCAGGTTGAAGGCGGGCACGCCGTACTCGTACTCAGCGGCGTGATCGAGGAGCTGCCGGAGGGTGATGCGTGCCATCGTGCGTGTCTTCCCGTTTCCCGTTTCGTCGTCCGCCGGATCGCCGGGGGTATCAAGAAACCCTCAGCTGCGCTGTATCGTGTCGCTCTGCCGGGTGCCTCGCTTTCGGTCAATCTCCGGCAGGGCGCAGGACATTCTTTCGGCGGATGATCCTCACCCGATCCGGCTCACCGGTGCCACGACGCGTTCCTCGCCCTCGCTGACTCGCGCGACGAAGTCACGGCCGTAACCCGCGATATCGCGCGCATCCCGGCCGCGTTCCGGTCGTCCTCGCGCATGCCCAGATCGAGGCGGTCGATCCGCCCGTCGAGGCGCGTCACCGTCTCGGTCCGCAGATGCGCCAGGCTCGCCTGGACGCCCTTCGGGATCTCGAAGGCTGCGGTCTCCACGTGGTCACCCATGGCCTCGGCCCCCCGGCCGACGACGGCCGGCCATGTAGATAGGGTCGTGTCGCAGGGAGAGGAGAGCAAGGCGGCCCTCTCAGCCTTTCGCCCGCAGCGCCTCGACGCCCGGGAGGGCCTTGCCTTCCAGCCACTCGAGGAAGGCGCCGCCGGCGGTCGAGACGTAGGTGAAGTCCTGCCCCGCGCCGGCATGGTTGAGCGCGGCCACGGTGTCGCCGCCGCCCGCGACCGAGACGAGCTGGCCGTCCTTCGTCCGCGCGGCCGCGTGCTTGGCGGCGGCCACGGTCGCGGCGTCGAACGGGGCGAGCTCGAAGGCGCCCAGCGGGCCGTTCCACACCAGGGTCTTGGCCCCGTCGATGGCGGCGTTGATCTCGGCGACCGAGCGCGGACCGGCATCGAGAATCATGCTGGCGTCCGGCACGGCGTCCACCGGCACGGTCTCGTGGGGGGCCTGCGCCTTGAACTCGCTCGCGGCGACCGCGTCGACCGGCAGGATGATCCGGCAGCCGGCCTTCTCGGCCGCCGCCAGGATCCGCGTGGCGGTCTCGGCGAGATCCTTCTCGCAGAGGGACTTGCCCACCGCCTTCCCCTGCGCGTGCAGGAAGGTGTTGGCCATGCCGCCGCCGATCACCAGCATGTCGACCTTGGCGACGAGGTTCTCCAGGAGATCGATCTTGGACGAGACCTTGGCCCCTCCGACCAGCGCGATCACCGGGCGCTGGGGCGATTCCAGGCCCTTGGTTAGCGCATCGAGCTCGGCCTGCATCTCGCGGCCTGCATAGGCCGGCAAGCGGTGGGCCAGACCCTCGGTGGAGGCGTGCGCGCGGTGGGCCGCCGAGAAGGCCTCGTTGACGTAGACGTCGCCGTTCGCCGCCAGGGCGTCCGCGAAGGCCGCGTCGTTCTTCTCCTCACCCGCGTGGTAGCGGGTGTTCTCGAGGAGGAGGACGTCGCCGTCCTTGAGGGCCGCCACCGCCTGCGCGGCGGCGTCGCCGACGCAGTCAGCCGCGAAGGCGACATCGCGTCCGAGGGCCGCGCCGAGGGCGGGAACCACTGGCTCGAGCGAATCCTTCGGCTCGCGCTTGCCCTTCGGTCGACCGAAATGGGCGAGCAGGATCACCTTGGCGCCCTGCTCGGCAACCTCGCGGATCGTCGGTGCGACGCGCTCGATGCGGGTCGCGTCGGTCACGCGCCCGCTCTCCATGGGCACGTTCAGGTCGACGCGCATGAGGACCCGCTTGCCCTTGAGGGAGCCGGCATCGTCGAGGGTGCGGAAGGCGCTCATGCGGTCTGGTGCGGTCCTGTGCGAGGCGGGGCGGTTACTGCGCGGTGGTGCCGATGGTGGCCCGCTGCGGCAGCAGACGGTCGAGGTTGAGCCGCTGGACGGCCACCATCAGGACCACGGTCAGGATGGCGGTAATCACGGCGGTGAGGACGAGGGCGCCGGTCCCGGGCAGGCGCCGGGTGCGCTCGGCGAGACCGCGCATCTCCGTCCGGAGCGCCGCGAGGTCGGATTGCCGCGCGGATTCGTTCATCCGGTTCGCGGCGTTCTCGACCTTGTCCTCGACCCGCGACAGGAGCGCCTCGGAGCGGGCGTACTTGTCCTCGATGCGCGAGCACTTGTCCTCGATCCGCGCGAGCTGATCGAAGAGCTGGTTGGCCGGGAGCGTGTGGGACGGGACCGCGGAGGTGGCGGGTGCGGCGGTCGGTGCCACGGCGGGTGCGTTGGGCGGCGGCGGAGCCGGCCTGGGGGCGGGCGGCACGGCTGCCGGCCCGCTCGACGTGCCCTGCGAAGCGTCGGTCATCCCTGGAGAGTCCCTGGTTCGAAGATAGGCCGTCCGAAGAGACGTGCGGCCGCCGGCCTCTCAGGAGGCGGCGACCGCTGCAGTCCAGCTCAGATGAGCTTGGCCATGGCGACGGCCGTGTCGGCCATGCGGTTCGAGAAGCCCCACTCGTTGTCGTACCAGGTCAGGATGCGCACCAGAACGCCGTCCATGACCTTGGTCTGGTCGAGGTGGAAGGTCGACGAATGCGGGTCGTGGTTGAAGTCGATCGAGACGTTCGGCCGGTCGGTGACGCCGAGGACGCCCTTCAGCGGACCGGAAGCGGCGGCCTTGATCGCGTCGTTGATCTCCTGGACCGTGGTCGCGCGCTTGGCCGTGAAGACGAGATCCACCGCCGAGACGTTCGGGGTCGGCACGCGGATCGCGGTGCCGTCGAGCTTGCCCTTGAGCTCCGGAAGCACGAGGCCGACGGCCTTCGCGGCGCCGGTCGAGGTCGGGATCATCGAGAGCGCCGCGGCGCGGGCCCGGTAGAGATCCTTGTGCATCTGGTCCAGCGACGGCTGGTCGTTGGTGTAGGAATGGATCGTGGTCATGAAGCCGCGCTCGATGCCGACGGCCTCGTCCAGCACCTTCGCCACCGGGGCGAGGCAGTTCGTGGTGCAGGAGGCGTTCGACACGACGTGGTGCTCGCCCGTGAGCTTGTCGTGATTCACGCCGTAGACCACCGTCAGGTCGGCGCCGTCGGCCGGGGCCGAGACGAGGACGCGCTTGGCGCCGGCGTCGAGATGGGCCTTCGCCTTGTCCTTCGAGGTGAAGATGCCGGTGCACTCGAGCGCGATGTCGACGCCGAGGTCGCGGTGCGGCAGCTCGGCCGGGTTGCGAACGGCCGTGACCTTGATGCGCTTGCCGTTCACCACCAGGAACTCGCCGTCGACCGCGACCTCGCCGGGGAAGCGGCCATGCACGGAATCGTAGCGGAGCAGGTGGGCGTTGGTCTCCACCGGGCCGAGATCGTTGATCGCCACGACCTCGATGTCGCTGCGGCCGGCTTCCGCGATCGCCCGCAGGACGTTGCGGCCGATGCGTCCGAATCCGTTGATGGCAACCTTCGTCACGGCGTGACTCCTTCCTGATGCGGCTCGCCGCGCGCCGGACCTCGGGAGCGGTCCGCGAAGCGGTCTCGGCGGCCCGCCATACCGTCCGGGCCGGGCCGGACGGGATCTGGGCGGGCGGGTTTGAACCTGCGATGAACCGGACCGGGAGAGGCCGGGCTTCGACGCCCGTGACCGTCGGATCGGACGGTGCTGGCTGAGGCCTCGGAACTGTCGCGGACCGGCCCTCCGGCATGTCTCGCGCGGTCCCTCTCGGGATCGCGCGGCTGTCTAGCATGGAGCCTCGACCTGTCAAACGCGTCGCTGTGACAAAGACCTTCGATCCACCGACCAATAAACAGGGATTGCCAGGATCCATTCGGTCAGCGGGCGGATCGGGGATCGAACGCGATTTCGCGCTGGAATTCCGCCTGCATTCGACCGAAAGCTTCGCGTCGGGGTAGACGAAGAACCATGGCCGACGAGACCGAGACCCTTTCCATCGACGACGCGCTCAGCCGGCTCGAAGCGGCGATCACCCGCCTCGACGCCGTCGTCCAGCACCGCCTCGAGACCGACGCGCAGCCCGACGACCGGGACGCGGAGCTCGCCCTGATGGACGAGGATCGAGCCCGGCTGGCCGCCGCCCTCGACGCGGCGAGCGCCCGCCTCGCCGCGGTCTCGGCGACGACCGGGGAGGTCGGGCACCGGCTCGACCGGGCCATCGAGACCGTTCAGGATGTGCTCGGACGCGCCTGACCCCACCGCCCACGCCTGTCGGAGCGACCAGCGGAGCCATCCTTGCCGCAGATCAACGTGACCATCGACGGCCGCAGCTACCGCATGGCCTGCGGCGAGGGCGAGGAGGCGCATCTGACGGGTCTCGCCGCCACCCTGGACGGGCGCATCGCCGAGATGCGCAAGAGCTTCGGCGAGATCGGCGACATGCGCCTGCAGGTCATGGCGGCGCTGACCATCGCCGACGAGCTCGCGGAGCTGCGGTCGCGGATCGCGACGCTGGAAGGCAACGTCGCGGAATTGCGCGCCGCCGCCGAGACCGCGGAGCGGGGGCGGACGGAAGATGCCCAGCGCGCGGCGTTCGGGATCGGTCGGGCGGCCGAGCATATCGGGCGGCTCGCCGACGCCCTCGGCGCGTCGGCGCCGCGGGCCTGATCCGCGGCGCCCGGACGTGCCTCGCGAGGACCGACGTCCCCATAAATCAGAGACAGGCCGTGAGCGCCTGTCCTAGGAAGGCGCGGCATCGAACCGGGTCCGCGCCGCCTGGATCGCGCCGTGGCTCTCCTCGGCCCATCGGACGAGGCGCGCCAGCGGCTCGAGCAGGGCGCCCCCGAGGTCCGTGAGCCGGTACTCGACGCTGGGCGGCTTCGTCGGGAACACCGTCCGCGCCACGAACCCGTCCCGCTCGAGATCCCGGAGCGTCTGCGTCAGCATCCGCTTGGAGATGTCGGGCAGCGTGCGGAGCAGGGCGCTGAACCGGAGCGGCCCGTCGGCCAGGGCGATCAGGAGTAGCATCGACCACTTGTCGCCCACCCGATCCAGCACGTCCCGGACCGGGCACGCCGCCGGATCGAGGGTGCCGGCCTGCCACACCGCGTACTTGGCCGCCAGCTCGGCGCGGGCGGGCGGCAGCGCGGTCTCCTTCGCGTAACCTGGTCCCAAAATCCTGCCTCCTTCACCGCCCAAGTGGTCTCATCTAGTGACCATGTCCCGAGATTGAACCATGGGAGACAGGCATGACGCAGACCGATTATCCGAGCTACTTCGTGACCGGCGCCACGGGCCAGCTCGGCCGACAGGTCATCGCGGCGCTCCTGGAGCGCATCCCGGCCGGCGCGGTGGTGGCCGGCGCGCGGGACATCGAGGGCGAGTCGGCTCGCAGCCTGCGAAGCCTGGGCGTCGCGGTCCGCCGGGCCGACTACGCCGATCCGACGAGTCTGGACGCGGCGTTCCAGGGCATCCAGCGCCTCCTGCTGATCTCGTCGAGCGAGATCGGCCGGCGCGTGGCGCAGCATCGCAACGTCATCGACAGTGCCGGACGGACCGGTGTCGGTCTGATCGCCTACACGAGCGTCCTGCACGCCGACACGTCGGCCCTCGCCCTGGCCGAGGAGCATCGCCAGACCGAGCGGCTGCTCGCGGATTCCGGCGTGCCGTTCGTCGTGTTGCGCAACGGCTGGTACACGGAGAACTACGCCGCCGGCATCGCGCCGGCGCTCGCCCACGGCGCCGTCCTCGGCTGCGCGGGCGACGGGCGGATCGCCTCGGCCGCGCGGGTCGATTACGCGGCGGCGGCGGCGGCTGTTCTCACCGCCGAGGGGCAGGGCGGCCGCATCTACGAGCTGGCGGGCGACGAGTCCTACACGCTGACCGAGTTCGCGGCGGCGATCGCCGCCGCGGCAGGCAGACCGGTCGCGTACCGCGATCTGCCGCAGGCGGAGTACCGGGCGGCGCTCGTGGCCGCCGGGATACCGTCAGACTTCGCCGCGCTGCTCGCCGACTCGGACGCGGCCGCGGCCCGCGGCGCGCTAGACGACGACACGCGTCAGCTGAGCGCGCTGATTGGCAGGCCGACGACGCCCTACAGGTCCACGGTGCACGACGCCGTCGCGCGCCTCTGAATCCCGTGCGCGACTGTCCGCATCGTCACTCCGTCTCGGCGATGTAGCGCCCCAGCGCCGCCGCGGCCCGGAGCATGTGCGCGCGCATGCGCCGGGCGGCCGTCTCGCCGTCGCCCTCGGCGATCGCCGACAGGATCTCGCCGTGCTCCTCCCGCGAGCGGCGGATCCGGTCGGCATGGCGGAGCTGCGTGCGCCGGAACGCGGCCAGCCGCTCGCGGATCGCCAGGGCCTGCTCGGCCATGAAGCCGTTATGGGTCGCCGTGTAGAGCGCCTCGTGGAAGGCACGGTTGAATCGGTCGTAGGCGTCGACGTCGCCCGCCTCGACCGCCTGGGCGGACTCCTCGTGGAGCTCCATCAGCTCCCCGCGCTCGAGGGGCGTCATCCGGTAGGTCGCGAGTCGAGCGCACATCGCCTCGATCTCGGCGGTCGTCTCGAACATGTCGGCGATCCGCTGCGGCGTCAGGCGCGCCACCACCACGCCCCGGCGGGGCCGGATCTCCACGAGCCCGGAGGCGGCGAGCTGGCGTAACGCCTCCCGGACGGGCGTGCGCGACGCGCCGTAGCGATCGGCCAGGTTCTGCTCGTCGAGGGCCGTGCCGGCCGCGATCGTCCCCGACGCGATGGCGTCGGTGAGGGCGTCGCGGATCCGGTCCGAGAGCAGCCCGCTGTCGATCTTCCGGAAGTCTCCGTGCATCCGCCGTTCCTCGATCGTCCCTTCAGCGACGCCTGCCAGTCCTCGGGAAGACGATGAGGAACAATACCCTAATCCGCGCGCGCGCGCCCGCAATTCGACCGGGCGCACCGGGAGACCGCCGCTTCAGTCGACCAAAGCCCGGACCGTGAGGAACAGGATCGACGGTCCGACGAGGCAGCCGATGCCGGTGTGGAACGTCGCCGTCAGCGTGCCGTAGGGAACGAGCTTCGGATCGGTCGCGGCCAGGCCACCATACGCCATGGCCGAGCGCGGGTTGTCGATGCCGATCAGCCGGGCCACTCAGGGGCGTCCCGACATCACCATGATCGCTTCGGTCACGCCGGTGGCGATGGACAGCGCCATCACGGTGTAATCCGCGTCGACGCGTGCGTCGGGGAGCGTTTCTTTCCCGGATCGGCCTTTGAGCTGTCGCGGAAGGTATGCAAGAGGTTGGCGGAACAGCAATTCCGTATACGAAACTGTCAATGGCACGGGTTTTAAAATACCGAATTGAAGGCTATGTAAAGTCCGGTACACCGATTGGAGCACGCGGATGGGCGACTGGCGCGGTGAGAGGCAGGCACGCGACGCGCGGATCGCGGCCGGGCGCGCCCACGCGGACGGCAAGGTCGTGCCGGCCGCGGCCGTGGTCGACCTGCTGGAGGCGATCCTGCGGCCCGGCGACCGCGTCTGCCTCGAGGGCGACAACCAGAAGCAGGCCGACTGCCTCGCCCGCGGCCTGAGCGCCTGCGATCCCGCCAAGATCCACGACCTGCACATGGTCCAGTCGGGAATCGTTCTGCCCGAGCACCTCGACGTGTTCGAGACCGGGATCGCCAAGCGGCTCGACTACTCGTACTCGGGCCCGCAGGGCGCCCGCATCGCCAAGATGCTCTACGGCGGCCAGATCGAGCTCGGGGCGGTCCATACCTACCTCGAGCTGTTCGCCCGCTATTTCGTCGACCTGACGCCCAACGTGGCGCTGATCGCCGGCGTCTCGGCCGACCGGAACGGCAACCTGTTTACGGGGCCGAACACCGAGGACACGCCGACCGTCGTGGAGGCGACCGCCTTCAAGAACGGCGTCGTGGTCGCGCAGGTCAACGAGATCGTCGACACGGTCCCGCGGGTCGACATCCCGGGCGACCGGATCGACTTCGTGGTCGAGGCCGACAAGCCCTTCTACGTGGAGCCGCTCTTCACCCGCGACCCGGCGGCGATGACCGAGACGCAGATCCTGATCGCCATGATGGCGATCAAGGGGATCTACGCCGAGTACGGCATCAGGCGGCTCAACCACGGCATCGGGTTCGGCACGGCGGCGATCGAGCTGCTGCTGCCGACCTACGGCGAGAAGCTCGGCCTCAAGGGGAAGATCGCCACCCACTGGGCGCTCAACCCGCACCCGACCCTCATCCCGGCGATCGAGTCGGGCTGGGTCAAGCAGGTCCACTGCTTCGGCTCCGAGGTCGGGATGGATCGCTACATCCGCGAGCGGCCCGACGTCTTCTTCACCGGCGCCGACGGGAGCCTGCGCTCGAACCGGGCGTTCTGCCAGACGGCCGGCCTCTACGCCTGCGACATGTTCATCGGCGCGACGCTCCAGATCGACCTGATGGGCCATTCCTCGACCATCACCCAGTCGCGGGTGGCGGGCTTCGGGGGCGCGCCCAACATGGGCTCGGACCCGCACGGCCGCCGCCACCCCTCCGATGCCTGGATGAAGGCCGGTCGCGAGGGCCAGATCGTCGGCGATCCGGCGCTGATGCGCGGGCGCAAGCTCGTGGTGCAGCTGGTCGAGACCTTCGGGGACAAGCTGGTCCCGACCTTCGTGGAGAAGCTCGACGCTCTCGAACTGGCGAAGAAGATCGGACTCGAGCTCGCACCGGTGATGATCTACGCCGACGATGTCACCCACATCGTCACCGAGGAGGGCATCGCCAACCTGCTGCTCTGCCGGGACGCCGACGAGCGCGAGCAGGCGATCCGGGGCGTTGCGGGCTACACCGGGGTCGGTCGCGGCCGCGACCGCGCGAAGGTCGAGGAACTGCGCGCCCGCGGCGTCATCCGCCGCCCGGAGGATCTCGGCATCGAGCCGCTCGACGCCGACCGCGCGCTGCTCGCCGCGAAGTCGATCAAGGATCTCGTGCACTGGTCGGGCGGCCTCTACGAGCCGCCGGCCCGGTTCCGGAACTGGTGAGCGTCGCGCGATGACGGATCCGCACGCGAGGAGACGGCGATGGAATCCCTGACCTTCCGCCACACCACCGAGAAGCCGCTCTCCGGCTCGGCGCCGAGCGCAATCACCGGCGTCGTGGCGTCCGGCAACCTCGAGATCCTGCTCGAGCGGGTCCTGCCGCCGGATACCTGCGAGGTGGCCATCGAGACCCCGATCGCCGGGTACGGCGGCGTCTGGGAGGCGGTGGTGGCCGATTTCGTTGCCCGGGCGCAGCCGGGCGGCCTCCGCATCAGCATCAACGACGGCGGCGCCCGCCCTGACACCGTGTCGCTGCGCCTGCTCCAGGGCGCGCGGCTGATGGAGGCCTGACCATGGCTGGCGACCGCGCCGCGCGCCCCGATCCGGACGCCCTGAGCTGGTACGAGGCCACCGCCCGCCAGCGCGTGCTGGCGCTCACCGATCCGGGAAGCTTCCGCGAGTTCCTGCCGCCGACGGAGCGGCGGATGAGCCCGCACCTGCCGCTCTTCGATCTGCCCCGCGCCTTCGACGACGGCATCGTGGTCGGCCGCGCGCGCCTGGACGGCGAGCCGGTCCTGATAGCCGCCCAGGAGGGCCGGTTCATGGGAGGCGCCTTCGGCGAGGTGCACGGGGGCAAGCTCGTCGGCCTGCTCCGGGCGGCCCTGGAGCTGAGGCCGAAGGCGGTCCTGATCCTGTTCGACACCGGCGGCGTCCGCCTGCAGGAGGCCAATGCCGGCGAGACGGCCATCGCCGAGACCATGCGGGCCATCGTCGAGGCCCGCGCGGCCGGCATCCCCGTCGTCGGGCTGATCGGCGGCCGGGCCGGCTGCTACGGTGGCGGCGGTCTGATCGCCGGCACCTGCTCGCGGCTCGCCGTGTCGGAAGGCGGGCGGATCTCGGTGTCCGGCCCAGAGGTGATCGAGACCAACAAGGGCGCCGAAGAGTTCGATTCCCGCGACCGCGCCCTGGTCTGGCGGACCATGGGCGGCAAGCACCGCCGCCTGATCGGCGGCGCCGACGCCTTCTGCGCCGACACGGTCTCGGCCTTCCGCGCGGCCGCCCGCGACCTCGTCGGCCGCGCCCCGCCCTTCGACCTGGACACCCTGGAAGCCGAGCAGGCGCGCCTGGAGGCCCGCATCGAGCGGTTCGGCGACTGTCGCGACGCGACCGATGTCTGGGCGCGCCTCGGCGTGAACGATCCCGAGGCCGTGCCCGCGATGGACACGGCCGCCTTCGACGAGACCGTGGCCCGGAGTCCGGAGGCCGACCATGACGCTCGCTGAGATCCTCGCCTCCCTGTTCCCGCAGGGTCACGCGGTGGCGGTGCGCGACGGTCTCGTGTCCGGCACCGGTCCGTTCGCGGGCGGCCGGATGCACGTGGTCGGCGTCGACGGCGACACGCCGCTGGGCACCGACGGGGCACTGGTCCTGTCGCGGGCCGTGCTCGACGCCGTGCGGTCCGGCGACCGCGCGCCGATCCTCGTGACTGTGGATTCCGACAGTCAGCGCATGAGCCGCCGCGACGAGCTGCTTGGCCTCAACGAGTGCCTCGCGCACCTCGCCAAGGCGCTGCTCCTGGCGGACCGGTCGGGCCATCCGACGATCGGGCTGATCTACGGCCACTCGGCCGCCGGCGCCTTCATCGCGACGGCCCTTGCGACGCGGGTCCTCGCGGCACTGCCCGGGGCGAATCCGAGCGTGATGGACCTGCCGTCCGTCGCCCGGGTGACCAAGCTGCCCCTCGAGAAGCTGCAGGACATGGCGAAGACGACGCCGGTCTTCGCGCCCGGCCTCGACAACATGGTCGCGACGGGCGCCGTCCACGTGGTCCTGGACCCGGACCAGCCCCTCGAGGGCCAGATCCGCGGGGCGATCGACACGATGCAGGCGCAGGACATCCGCGACCGTCTGGGCGCCGAGCGCGGCGGCCGCCCGGTCGCCCGCGCCGTCGCGGCGGCCGTCGCCGACCAGGCCCGCCTTGGCTGAGCCTTTCCGACGCCACGACCTCGTCCGGGCCGACCCGGCGGCCTGGGCGGCGTGGCGCGTTGGCCGGCCCGATCTCAGCGCCGTCCCGCATCTGGAGCACTGGGCCGCTTCGGGCCGACCGCTGATCGTCCGCCGCCGCATCCCCGGGGAGACCGGCGACGCGGTGCCGCTCGGCCTGCCGCTGCCGCCCGCGGACGGCAAGCGGCGGATCGGGCTCGCCCTGCCGGCATCCGCGCTGTCGCCGGCGCCGGTGGTGAGCCTCGCCGAGGCCGCCGCCCACGCGCCGGTGCCCTGGAGCGCGACCCTCGACGCGCTGACGGAGCTCGGCCGACGGCACGGCCTCGCGCCGCGGCCCTTCGGCAGCCTCCTGTGGCAGGCGGTCACGGGCCTCACCTACCTCAGCGCCACCTCCGACCTCGACCTGCTCTGGCCGTGCCGACCTCCGGTGCCGGTCGGCCTGCTCGACGGCATCGCCGCGGTGGCGGAGGCGGCGCCGATGGGCATCGACGGGGAGATCCTGCTGCCGGACGGCGCGGGTCTGCACTGGCGCGAGCTGCGCGCGGCGCCCGAGGACGGCTCGGTGCTCGCCAAGAGCCTGGAGCGGCTGCTCCTGCGGCCGGTCGCGGGCCTGCGGGGCCCGGGCCCCGCATGACCCTCGCGATCCTCCTTCCGGGCCAGGGTGGCCAGCACCCGGCGATGTTCGACCTGACGGCCGATCATCCGGCGGCCCAGGACGCGTTCGCGGCCGCCAGGCCGCTCCTCGGCGGCGCCGACCCGCGCGACCTGGCCCGAGCGGGCGGCGACAACCTGCACGCGAATCGGACCGGCCAGATCCTGTGCTGCGTCGCCGCCCTGACGGCGTGGCGGGCGCTGGAGGAGGCGGCGCCGGACCGGTCGATCGTGGCCGGCTACAGCATCGGCGATCTCGCGGCCTGGGGCGTCGCCGGACGGCTCGATCCCGCCGACGTGCTCGCCCTGGCGGCCCGACGGGCGGAGGCCATGGACGCCGCTTCCGGCACGGGGTTCGGGCTTGCGGGGATCCGCGGCCTGAGCCTCGACGCGCTCACGGATCTCGCGGACCGCCACGGCTGCCACCTCGCCATCCGCAACGCGGCCGACAGCGGTGTCGTCGGCGGTCCGCGCGCGACGCTGGAGACGCTGTGCCGGGAGGCGACCGGCTCGGGCGCCCAGAGGGCGGTGGTCCTGCCCGTCCACACGCCGTCGCACACGCCGCTGCTCCACGCCGCGACGGCGGCCTTCCGGGACGCGCTCGCCGCAGTGCCGCCGCGTCGGCCGCCGCTCCGCGCGCCGCGGCTGGTCAGCGGGCTGGACGGGAGCACGGTGTTCCGCGACGCCGACGGCCGCGAGAATCTGGCGCTCCAGATCTCGCGCACGATCGACTGGGCCGCCTGCCTCGACGCATGCCGCGAGTACGGCGCGGACCGCGTGCTCGAACTCGGGCCAGGCCACGCCCTCGCCACGATGGCCCGGGCCACCCTCCCGGCGGCGCGCGTTCACGCCATCGAGGAATTCCGCTCGCTGGGCGGCGTGGCGGACTGGCTCGCGCGACCTTAGCGGCGCCGCACAGATGCCGCACAACCCTTGCGGATGGTTGTCCCTGGGCGGCGCTAGTCTGGTGATGTGCCCTTCCGGCTCCGCTTGCTTGGCACAATACTGATGTCGACACCTCGCCTTGACGCGCGGCCCGTTGCGGTCGTAGCAGCCGGGCATCTTCGGGACGGGACGGGTTCATGACGGCCAAGCGAGCGCTGATCACGGGAGTGACGGGCCAGGACGGCGCGTATCTGGCGCAGCTGCTCCTGCAGAAGGGCTACGCCGTCACCGGCATCGTGCGGCGCTCCAGCCATGCCGGCGTGTTCGATCACCGGTTGAAGTGGCTCGGCATCCTGGACGATGTCGAGCTGGTCGACGGCAACCTGCTCGACCAGTCCGCCCTGCTGCGCATCGTCCAGGCGGCCAAGCCCGACGAGATCTACAACCTCGCGGCCCAGTCGTTCGTGACCTCGTCCTGGCAGCAGCCGCTGCTGACCGGGCAGGTCACCGGCCTCGGCGCGGTGCACATGCTGGAATGCCTGCGCTCGGCGGCGCCCCAGGCGCGCTACTACCAGGCCTCGACCTCGGAGATGTTCGGCCTGATCCAGGAGGCCAAGCAGAGCGAGTCGACGCCGTTCTACCCGCGGTCGCCCTACGGCGTGGCCAAGCTCTACGCGCACTGGATGACCATTAACTACCGCGAGAGCTTCGGGCTGCACGCGTCGAACGGCATCCTGTTCAACCACGAGAGCCCGCTGCGCGGCGTCGAGTTCGTCACCCGCAAGGTCACCGACGCGGTGGCGCGGATCAAGCTCGGCCGGCAGAAGGAGCTGCGGCTGGGCAACATCGACGCCAAGCGCGACTGGGGCCACGCCCGCGACTACGTGAAGGCGATGTGGCTGATGCTGCAGCAGGACCGCCCGGACGATTACGTGATCGCCACCGGCCGGACCACGACGGTGCGCGACATGTGCGAGATCGCGTTCAAGCACGTCGGCCTGAAGGTGGACGACCACCTGATCGTCGACCCGGCGCTGTTCCGGCCGGCAGAGGTCGAGGTGCTGCTGGGCAACCCCGCCAAGGCCAAGGCGACCTTCGGCTGGGAGGCCGAGACCAGCCTCGAGGCGCTGATCACCGAGATGGTCGACGCCGACATCAAGCGCCTCAGCGCCAACGCCTGAGCCGTCGGGCTCGCCGCCGGCGGGCTCCGGGTCCATATGGCGCGCATCCCTGAACGGAGAGGCGCGCCGTGAAGACCTACCAGCTCTACATCGACGGGCAATCGGTCGATCCGGTCGAGGGCTCGTGGTTCGAGTCCATCGACCCCTATCGCGGCGAGCCCTGGGCCCGCATCCCGCGCGCCGGGCGCGCCGACGTCGACCGGGCGGTGGCCGCCGCCAAGCGCGCCATGTGGGACGGCCCCTGGGCCACCATGACGGCCTCGGCCCGCGGCAAGGTCCTGCGCCGGATCGGCGATCTCGTCGAGCGCGAAGCCAGGGCACTCGCCGAAGTCGAGGTCCGCGACAACGGCAAGCTCTTCGCGGAGATGTACGGCCAGACCCGCTACCAGCCGGAATGGTGGTGGTACTACGCGGGTCTCGCCGACAAGGTCGAGGGCGCGCAGGTGCCGATCGACAAGCCCGAGACCTTCGCGTTCACCCGGCACGAGCCGGTGGGCGTGGTCGGGGCGCTGACGGCGTGGAACTCGCCGCTCCTGTTCGTCGCCTGGAAATGCGCCCCCGCGCTCGCGGCCGGCTGCGCGGTCGTGGTGAAGCCGTCCGAGTTCGCGTCCGCGAGCACGCTGGAATTCGCCCGCCTGACCAAGGAGGCCGGGCTGCCCGACGGCATGTTCAACGTCGTCACCGGCTTCGGCGGTGAGGCCGGCACCGCCATCGTCGAGCATCCCGACGTCGCCAAGATCACCTTCACGGGCTCCGACGTCACCGGGGCGAAAGTCTACGAAGCGGCCGCGCGGCAGATCAAGCGCGTATCCCTGGAGCTCGGCGGGAAGTCGCCCAACATCGTCTTCGCCGATGCTGACCTGAAGGCCGCCGCCGCGGGAGCGATCTCGGGCATCTTCGCGGCCACCGGGCAGACCTGCATCGCCGGATCGCGCCTGCTGGTGCAGAACAGCATCCGCCAGGAATTCACCGAGCGCCTGATCGAGCTCGCCCGCACCGCCAAGCTCGGCGACCCGATGCAGGCCGACACCAACATCGGGCCGATCACGACGCCGCCCCAGTACACGAAGGTGCTCGACTACATCGCGCTCGCCAAGAGCGAGGGTGCGCGCTGCGTGTTCGGCGGCAATCCCGCCTCCGGTCCCGGCGTGCTCGGCGGCCAGTTCGTCGAGCCGACGATCTTCACGGGCGTCACCAACGATATGCGCATCGCCCAGGAGGAGGTGTTCGGCCCGGTGCTGTCGATCATCGGCTTCGAGGACGAGGCCGAGGCGCTGAAGGTCGGCAACGACGTGATCTACGGGCTCGCGGCGGGCGTCTGGACCCAGGATATCGGTCGCGCGATGCGCATGTCGAAGGGGCTTCGCGCCGGCACCGTCTGGGTGAACACCTACCGGGCGGTGAGCTACATGATGCCGTTCGGCGGCATGAAACGCTCGGGCATCGGCCGCGAGAGCGGGATCGAGTCGATCCGCGAGTATCTGGAGACCAAGAGCGTCTGGATCTCCACGAGCCGCGACGCGCCGGAAAACCCCTTCGTCATGCGGTGACCGAGCGGGCCGCGCTGCGGTACGGCGCGGCCCGCCCCTATTTCGTGGCCGATGGCGCGCGGTCCGGCGGCAGCGCGAGGGACGCCAGAATGAAACCCATGAAGAAGAGGAAGTACTGGTTAACCGACAGCTCCTCGAACATCAGCGACGGGATCAGGAACACCGCGCTGTAGGTCAGGAACGGCCCGAAGGCGGCGGGCGCCAGCAGGATCCGCCCGAGGCCTGCGATGAGCAGCAGCGCCGTGGCGATGCCGCTCTGGAGCGCCAGAGACACGAAGCCGTTATGGGGCGTGACGAGGCCGGTCAGCGCCTGCAGCTCCTCCCGCCTAGCGACCTCGCCGACGCCGAACGGGTATTCGGCGACGAGCTGGAGCGCGGTCACGCCGGACAGGAACCGCTCGTCGAAATTGCCCGTGACGTTGTGGTCCCCGGCGAAGCGCCGCTCGATCGCCTGGGACAGGGTTCCCGGCAGCGGGATCTCCCCCGTCACCGCCCAGGCCACGAGCAGGACGCCCAGGACGCCGAGCGCGGCCAGCACGGCCGGCGCCCTGAGGTTCCGCCGCATCAGCAGGCCGAGGAACAGGAGCGGCATGAACAGGCCGGCGCGGTTGTTGGTGAACGGGAAGCTCGCCAGGAGGGCCGCGACGTAGGCGAGGTAGATGATCTTGAGGTGATAGCGCAGGCTGAGCAGCAGAGCCGCGGCCCCGGCCAGCGCGAAGACGTGGCCGGTCTCGTTGCCGGAGGCCCAGAGGCCGCCCTGCTTGTCCTGCACGAACAGCTTCAGCTCCTCGTCGAGCCCGTCCGTCGGGACCGCGAGCCCGAGCCGGTCGAGCTGCGTGCCGGAGGCGGCGAGCAGCAGCACGGCGAGGGAGGCGAGCATGCCGGCGAGCAGGCCGACGCAGAACGCGTCCTCGACGCGCCGGTCGCGGAACATCACCAGCAGGATGAACGCCTGGACCACGTAGAGCAGCAGGACGAGGGTCAGGTAGACGTCGCCCGCCTGCTTGTGCGCCTTCAGCACCAGCGAGGCCGCGATCAGCGCCAGGATACCGGACAGCGGCGCGGCCTGCCGCACCGCCTCTGCCACGACGGCCCGGCGTAGACCCAGCCAGGGGATGAGCAGGAACGGCAGCAGGTCGGACAGGCGCTGGAACGGAAGCCCGAAGGTCGAGGTCAGGACGTTGAAGTTCAGGGCGGCGCCGAGCAGGAGCACGGCGACGCGGTCCGCGAAGAGGGACGCGGCCGGCGCACTCGTTCCGATCGGCAACGCCTGTCCCGCCATCGCCCCGCACCGTCTCCCGTACCCGCCGCCGATGCCGCCTGCCGGCCGCGGGGTCTCCGGCAGGCAGTGTCGCCCACAATCGTTGGCGGAGGGTGCAGATCAGGCCGGGCGCCGCAGGAAGAGGCCGACGGCCGTGCGGAGCGTGTCGCGCATGAAGATCCAGGCGAGGCTCACGTAGGCCGCGATCCCGATACCGACGGCCGCGACGAGGCCGAGCCGGTCCCCGAAGGCGGCGTGGATCGGGGTCTGGACGAGCAGCACGAGCCCGGCCATCGCGCCGGCGCAGAGCGTGATCGGCGCGAGGAGCCGCACGAGCCGCCCGTTGGTGACCGGGACGACGCGCCCGGCGCTGGCGACGATCGCGGGCGTGAACAGGTAGGCCCGCACCACGTGCCCGGCGACGAGTGCGGCGAGGCCGAAGGGTGCGCTCACGAGCGCCGCCACGGCGCTCAGGCCGAACTGCGCGCCGGCGAGCCGCAGGGCGGTGCCGTTGCGGCCCAGAGCCGTGAAGACCATCCACAGCATCGAGGTCGCGACGAATTCGGGGGCGAGGAGCGCCAGCGTCCGCAGCACCGGCGCCGCGTCGTGCCACTGGTCGCCGAACAGGAACGGGATGAGGGTCGGGGCCACGGCCGCCATGCCGAAGAAGGCGGGCACCGCGAGGAACGCCGAGGCCTCGGCGAATCGGTGAAAGGCCGCGGCCAACTCGCCCGGCCGGTCCTGGAGGCGCGCGTAGGTTGTCAGCCCGACCGTGGTAAGCGGGATCACTGCCACTTGGCTCACGAGGTCGATGCAGCGCCACGCGAGGCGCAGATAGCCGACCTCGGTCGCGGAGAGGAAGTAGGCCGCGATCACCTCCTGGCTCCGGATCGAGGCGACGAGCAGCAGGTAGGTGCAGAACAGCCGCGAGCCGAAGGCGATCTGCTCGCGCACGGAGGCGAGGTGGAGCCGCAGGGGCGGGATCCAGCGGGCCGCCGCCCAGGTCAGGAGCGTGGTCGCGGTCGCGGCGACGAGCCGCTGCACCACGAGGCTCCAGACGCCGTAGCCGTCGAGGGCTAGGACGAGGGCCGCGGCCCCGCCGAGGATGTTGGCGCCGAGCGCGCGCAGCGCGAGCTTGCGGAAGCCGAAGCTCCGCTGGAGCCGCGCCTCGTGGATCGCGCCTGCGGCGGTGATCACGAAACAGGCGGAGAGCGCGCACAGGACCGGCTGCAGCGTGGGCAGGTCGAAGATCCAGGCGATCGGGCCTGACAGCGCCGCGAGGCCGGCGGCGCAGACGGCGCCCGTGGCGAGCATCACCCAGAAGGCGGTGGCGGCGAAGTCCTCGTCGAGGTCGGCGCGCTGGACCACCGCGTCGGGCAGCCCGCAGCGGGCGACGATCTGCAGGATGTCGATGAAGACCGCCGCGATCGCCACCATTCCGAACTCGGCGGGCCCGATCAGGCGGGCGAGCACGAGGAAAACCCCGAAGCTCAAGGTCACGTTGCCGACGGAGGCGACCGCAACCCAGCGCGCGGCGTCGAACGAGCGGCGCGTCACGGCGGCGCCGGAGGCGAGCCCCGGCTCCTCCTCGGCGGCGGCGGCCTCCGACAGGACCGGCGCGGCGGCGGTCACGGGCGGCTCGCCCGACGCTCGGCGACGAGTTCGGCGTAGAGGTCGAGATACTTCTCGGCGACGCGCTCCGAGGTTGATTCGCGGATGACGTGCTGGAAGGCGCGCTCGTCCGGCAGGTTCCCGCGGCCACGGTCGATCACCGTCCGCAACCGCGCGGCGAGGTCGGCGTCGTCGCCCGGCGTGAACAGCCAGTCGGCGTTGTCCTCGCCGATCAGTTCGGGGATCCCGCCGGAGGCCGCCCCGATGACCGGAACGCCCATCGTGTAGGCCTCGTAGATCGTCCGGGGCGACGGCTCGGCCCAGAAGGAGGGGACGATCAGCACGTCGACGGCGCTGAGGAACTCGGCGGGCTTCGCCCAGCCGACGAACTCGATTGGCAGATCCTCGGCCCGCGCCTTGAAGCGCTCGATGGAGTCGTCCATCGCGTGGCCGGCGACGAGGCACCGCCAGTCGCCGGGACCGATCCGCCGGAAGGCATCGATCATCGTGCCGACCCCCTTCTCGGTGTTGATCCGGCCGAGATATCCGAACGTCATCGGCCTGCCGGTCCGGTCGATCCGGCGCCGTGCCTCCGGGTCGCCCCCGGGAACCGTGCAGGAATAGAAGATCACCCGGCGCCGCTCGGGCGCGAGATGCGCGAACAACCCGTGGTCGACATGGGTCTTGAGGATCTCGGTGCCGACGCTGACGACGGCGTCCACCGACCGGTTGGTGATCTGCTTGGCGGCGTTGACCACCTTGCAGCCGAGGTGCCAGCGGTCGCACGGCTTGCCGTCCTTGAACATCGCGGCGTTGCCGCAGATCAGATCGTACTCGCAGACCGTGTGGACGATCGGGATCCCGCGCTTGGCCGCCTCGCGCCAGACGAGGGTCGAGACGTCGAGCAGCGAGTGCGTGTTGACGATGTCGGGCCGGAAGTCGTCGAGGACGCGGCCGAACTCGGCCGCCACGGCAAAATTCCACTGCTGCTTGAGCTTGGCCCAGGCGCGGCCGAACCGGCTCGCCTGGGGCCAGTCCTCCAGCCAGAAATCGTTGTGGTGGGCCATGCGGTAGACCGTGACGCCGCCGCGCACGCTCTTGGGCTCCGGCTCCCGCGCGATGCAGGCCGCCGCCACCGTGTGGCCGGCCGCGACGAGTTCCTCGGCGAGATGCTCTACCGAGCGCTCGGCGCCGCCCACGATGTAGGGCGGATAGAGGGCGCTCAGATGCAGGATCCGCAGCGGTCCGGTCACCGCGCGCGCGGTGGCCTGATCCCTCGGCCGGTCCTGGCCCTGAGCGCGCGGCTCCTCGGTCAGGAGCCGGGCGTAGTTCGACGACAGGGAGGGGGTCATCATGGACGGCACTCGCTGAAATGCGGGCGCTCCGCGCGGGCGGAAAGCTCGGGAAGCGGTTCGGTGCGGGTCGCGGCGTAGAGGTCGAGGAAGGCGGTCGCGACGGCGACCGGATCGGTGCCGGCGCGGATCCGGGCGGCGCGGGCGAGACCTTCGGCGAGGCGGGCCGGCTCCGCGACGATCCGGGTCATCGCGGCGGCGAGTGCTGACGCGTCGCCCGGCGGGACCAGCCAGGGGCCCGGCCCGACCTGCTCGCCGATGCCGCCGGTGGCGGTGCCGATCACCGGGACGCCGCGCCCGTAGGCCTCCGCCACCGTCCGGCCGAAGGGCTCGGGCCAGACCGGCGGGACCACGAGGCAGTCGAGACCGTCGAGGAAGGCGTCGCGCTCCACGTAGCCCAGGAAGTTGACGGGCAGGCCCTCGGCCAGGGTGCGGTAACGGTCCAGCCCGTCCACGGCGCGGCCCGCGACGGCGAGGCGCCAGCCCGCCTCCGGCAGGCGTCGGCAGGCTTCGAGGAGCACGTCGAAGCCCTTCGCGCCCTCGATCCGGCCCAGATAGCCGAACCGGACCGGCGCGCCGGGCGCGCGCTGCCTCCGCGCCACGGGTGAACCGGGCCGGATCGGGTTCCAGATCACTCGGCGCAGCGACGGCGGCACGTGGGCGAAGAGGCCGGCGGCGAGGTGGCGATCGAGGATGTCCGAGCCCACGGCGGTGACGGCCGTCACGGCGCGCTGGCAGCGCCGGTGCGGCGCCGCGTAGAGGCGACACTTGAGATGCTGGCCGGCGCAGGAACGCCCGTGGCGCACCATGGCGCCGTTGGTGCAGAGGCTGGTGAAGTCGTGCAGCGTGTGCACGACCGGCACCCCGAGTCGCCGAAGCAGCGGCCAGAGCGCCGGCGGCAGCTCGGAGATGGAGTGGGTGTTGACGAGGTCGGGGGCGAAGTCCCTGACCGCCCGCATCATCCGGTCGAGGGCGTGGCGGTTCCACTGCGCCGCGAGCTTGTAGCGGAGGCGGTCGACCCGCCCGCGCTGGGACCAGTCGAGGATGTGGAACGGCGTTCCGTACCCGGTCCGGTAGACGGTGACGCCGTCCTGCAGGACCGGTCCGCCCTCGGTCCGCGCCGCGCAGGCGACGGCGACGTTGTGGCCGAGCTCCGCCTGGGTCCGGGCGAGAGTCTCGACCATCAGTTCGGCGCCGCCGACCTGCTCGGGCGCGTAGAGCGAGCTAAGGTGCAGGATGCGCATGCGGCACCTCCCGGGCGGTACGCGCCGTCGCGCCGTCCCGCAGCGCGTCGAGCAGCAGTGTCTCGTAGCGGCGGGCGGTCTCGGCCCAGTCGTAGCGCCGGACATTGTCGCGACCGCGGGCGATCAGCGCGGTCCGGAGCCCGGTTTCGTCCAGCAGGCGCCGCAGGCACGCGGTCAGCGCCGCCGCGTCGGCGGGATCGAAGGTGAGGGCGCCGGCGCCCGCGATCTCCGGCGTGGCGGAGCGGTCCGAGCAGATCACCGGGCAGTCGAGGGCCTGCGCCTCCAGAACGGGCAGGCAGAATCCCTCGGCGAAGGACGGGACGCACAGGCACAGCGCGCCGCGATAGAGGGCCGCCAGCCTGTCGTCGCCGATATGCGACAGGCGGGTCAGCGGGACCGGCGCGCCGCCGAGCGCGCCTGCGATCGCCTCGTCATGATCCTCGCCGACGTGGACGATCCCGAGTCCCGGCCGCCCGAGCCCGACCACAGCGCGCGCGAGCGTCGCGAAGTTCTTGTTGTACAGAGCGTTGCCGACCGCGAGCACGTACGGCCCCGCGGGGATCTCGGCGGCGGAGCCACCCGCCGTCGGGTCGAGCATGGCCGCGGACGGCACGGTCCGCGTCCGGGCGCGGAGTCGCGGGTAGTGGTGCTCCAGATCGCGCCGCGTCGCCTCCGAGACGGCGATCACCCGGGCGCTGCTGCCGAGGACCAGGCGGAAGATCGGGTCGGTGGTCAGGGCCTCGCGGGAGCGGATGCGCCCGGGCAGCGTGCGGAAATAGAGGTCGTGCACGACGCTGACGCGGGCGCGGCCGCCGAACGCCGCCCCGTAGGGATCGATGTTCAGCACCACGTCGATGGCGCGGGCGCGGCACAGCCGCGGGACGGTGAGGCACTGGCGCAGGACGTCGAGCAGCATGATCCGCGGCCGCTTCACCGTCACGACCTCGACGCAGTCGCGGATCGCCGCCGGCAGCTGATCGCGACGCCAGGGGGAGCGCAGCACCACCGCGAAGGTGCCGCGCGCGACGAGGCCGGCGATCACCCGGAAGGCGACGAGCGCGACGCCCGACGGCCGACCGGCATGCTGGCTCGGCATGTTGACGAGGACGCGCGGCATGGCGGGTCTGACGGCTCCGAACGGGAAAGGGAAACGCGGGCCCGTCAGGCCCGGCCGGCGACCTGGAGGATGATGTCGGTGAGATCGCGCTGCATGCGGTCCGCGCCGTAACGGGACAGCGCCCGCTCGCGCGCGAGCGCCGTGCGCGCCCTGAAGGCGTCGGGAGCGGCGAACAGCGCCGACAGGGCCGCCGCGAGGCGGTCCGGCCGCCGCGGCGGCACCAGGGTTCCGGCCGCGCCGCCGTCGAGGATCTCGGCGGACGCGCCGGCGTCGGTGGCGATCACCGGCACGCCGACCAGCATGGCCTCGACGAGGGTACGGCCGAACGGTTCGGGATCGACCGAGGAGTGCACGACCGCGTCGACCGCCTGCATCAGCCTGGGGACATCGTCGCGCTGGCCGAGGAACAGGACCCGGTCCGACAGGCCGCGCCGCGCCGCGAGGTCGCGCAGATGCGCCGCGTAGGCATCCTCGCCGAAAAGGGGCGCCCCCACCACGACGCAGCGCAGGCCGGGCAGGGTCGCCAGCGCGTCGATCAGGACGTCCTGCCCCTTCCACGGCGCGAGGCGGCTGAAGACGCCGACGAGGGGACCGTCCGGCAGGCCGAGCTCCGCGCGCAGGGCGGCGGCACCGCAGGGCACCGGGTCGACGTCGAGGCCGTTCGGCACGACGCGGATCAGGGACCGGCGCCCGCCGGCCTCGACGAAGGCCCGCGCGGCGGCCTCGGAGGGCACGATCACCCGGGCGGCGCAGAGATTGGCGAGCCGGACCTGCAGGACGCGCTGCGCCCGGCCGAAATGCGCGCTGTCGAGGATGTCGTGCAGGTGCCAGATCAGGGGACGCCCGGCGGCGCGGGCCGCCGGGGCGGAGAGCAGGAAGGCCTTCTGCGAGTTGGCGTAGACCACGTCGCAAACACGGGCCGCCCGGGCGATCTCGAGAGCCAGGGCGCCGAGCTGGCCCAGGACCGGCAGCGCGCTCAGGGGGGAGACATCGCGCCGGAGGCCCGCCAGGGCGGACCGTCGGCGCGCGAGGCGGATCTCCAGGCCCTGATCGCGCAGGGCCTCGGTGAGGGCGCCGTCCTCGAACAGGAACGCGGTCGAGCCCGGCCACGGCCGGACGGCGTCGCGGAGCACCAGCTCGGCTCCCGACATGGTGCCGGTGTGACTCACGAACAGGACGCGCGGCCGAGCGGCGACGTCGGAGCGGGTGGCCCGCACCCGGTCAAGGAGGCCGCGCTCGGCGAGCGCTTCGGCGGGAAGCACGTCGGTCATCGCGCGCTCGCGGCCGCCCGGGGATCGGGAAGCGGCATCACGTCGTAGGTCGACTGGATACCCGGGCGGACCATGGTCATGGCGATCCCGAGGACGTGTCCGCCGGCGCGGCGCAGGTTCGCCACGGTCTCGACGGTGTCGGAGAGCTGCGAGCGGCCGTAGCGGGCGCAGCAGAGCACGCCGTCGACTTGGCGAGCGAGCATCGGCGCGTCCATCAGGAGACTCGTGGGCGGCGTGTCGAGGAGGACGAGGTCGTAGCGGCGGCTCCACTTGAGGAAGTCCGCCATCCGGTCGCCCATCAGGAGCTCGGTCGAGTCGGCCGTCGGCGTTCCCGCGGGGATGACGTCGAAGCGTCCGGCCCGGACAACGGCCTCGGCCGGGTCGATCTCGCCGCGGAGCACGCCGCCGAGGCCCGCGCCGCGGCCGAGCCCGAGGGAGGCCTCGAAGTTCGGGCGCCGCAGGTCGCACTCGACCACGAGCACCCGTCGGCCGCTGGCGGCGCCGATCCCGGCGAGCGCGAAGGCCGTGAAGGATTTGCCCTCCCGCGGCTTCGCCGAGGTGACCAGGATGACGCGGGACTTGCCGGCGCCGGCCAGCACGAGATGGGCGTGCAGGTTGCGCAGGACGTTCTGCATCACCGGATAGACCCGCGCCCGCGCCAGGGCCTCCGCGAGGTCGAGCTCGCGCTGGCGCTCGGAGAAGCGGCCGACGAGGCCGGCGGTCTCCAGGCTCGGCAATTGCGCGAAGACCGGTGCGCCGGTGCCCGCCATCAGCTGCGCCGAGGTGCGCACGCGCCGGTCGGTGTAGTCGCGCAGCAGCGCGGCGGCGGCGGCGAGCACGCCGGCGAGCACGAGGCCGCCCGCCAGGAACGGCACGGCCTTGGGCGAGAACGGCTCCTGCGGCAGCTCGGCGAGGCTGACCAGCCGCGTGCTGCCGGTGAGGATCCGCCGCTCGGTCTCGAGCTCGCCCGCGCGCTTCACCAGATCGGCGTAGCGGGTGCGCTTGATCTCGGCGTTGCGCACCATGCCCTCGATCGAGGCCTCGTCGTCCATGGCGGCGGCGGCGTCCGTCTTCGCGGTCTCGAGTTGGGCGCGCAGCGACTTGGCGAGGGTGCTCGAGGCCTCGTAGGACTTGCGCAGGCCCCGCGCGACGTTCCCGATCTCCTGCTCGATCCGCGCGCGCAGGCTCGCCTGCTCGGTCTCGAGCGCCCGGATGACCGGATGGTTCGCGCCCAGCAGGGTGCTCTGGTTGGCGAGCTGCGCGCTGACACCGCTGAGCTGCTGCTTCAGCGAGACGATGGTCGGGCTCGCCAGGACGGCCGGGGCGCTGTCGGCGCCGCGGGCGCCCCTGGCCTCGATCTCGCTCAGCCGCGCGGCGGCGTCCGCTTTGGCGGTCTCGGCCGCGGCGAGCTGCTGGCTGATGCTGGTGAGCCGCTCGGCGCTGATCGGGGCCAGCGAGCCCTTCAGCAGGCCCTTGCGGCGCCGGAACGTTTGGATGCGGGTCTCGTCGGCCCGGATCGACGCGTCCAGCTGGCTGATCTCGGTGTGCAGCCAGTCGGCCGCCGCCTTGCGGCTCGAGGCCTGCGCCTCGCGCTGGTCTTCCAGGAAGGCGTTGATCAGGCCGTTGGCCATGGTCTGCGCCGTCTCGGGCAGCGGCGACTTGTAGCCGATGGTGATGATGCGCGAGCGGCCGGAGCTCAGGACCGTGTAGCGCCTCTGCAGATACTCGACGAGCGCGTTGCGGTCGGTCGTGAGCTTCGTGCAGGCGGCGTCCTTCTTGTCGCTGATCCGGTCGGGATGACCGCCGGTCGCCGCGTAGCGGCACTCGGCGAGGACCGCGGCGACGAGGTTGTCGTCGATGGCGAGGCGCAGGAGCCGTGGCGAGCGGATCACCAGGATCTGGCTCTCGATGTCCGCCGGGTCGCCGATCTTCTGGATCCAGGCCATCGAGGCGTTGTTGGCGCCCGGCTCGGCCTCGGCGACGATCACCGAGCCGCTCGCCACGTATTGCGGCTGGATCATCAGCAGCGCGGTGACGGCGAGGCCGAGGACCGCGGCGAACACCGCCAGGAACAGGGTCCGGCGATGCCAGATCCGCGCGAGGGCGGCGGCCAGCGGACCGCCGCGCGCCGGCTCCTGGGGGAGGGCCCGGACCGGCGCCCGGTCGGCCAGATCGACAGTCAGGAAGGACATGCGATCTGCCCTCAGCCGACGGCTTCGAGGCGCGGCACGATCCGCGGGCGCGTCTCGCAGGCGGCCCGGTGCAGGGCCATCTGGTCATCGACGAAGTTCGAGAACCGGCTGCGGAACAGCTCGGCCGAGAACGTCTCGGCCTGCGCCCAGCAGGCCTCGCGGGTGAAGTGGCTCTCCTGCAGCAGGAAGCGCCGGACGCACTCGGCGATCGCCTCGGGCTCGGGCACGTCGAAGAACATCCCGGTGCGCTGCGGGCCGCGGGTCTGGACCGTCTCGCGGGCACCGCCGCGGCCCAGTGCGAGGACGGGCGTGCCCTCCGACGTGGCCTCGACCACGATGATCCCGAAATCCTCTTCGGCCGCGAAGATGAAGGCGCGGGCCGTGGCCATGAGGTGGCGCAGCTCCGCGTCGGGCACGAAGCCCGAGAATGTCACGTTGGGCCCCGCGATCTCGCGCAGCCGCGCGGCATCCGGCCCGGAGCCCGCCACCACGAGTTCGAGATCGGGAAGCAGCGCGAAGGCGCGGATCACCGCCTCGACGTTCTTGTAGGGCACGAGGCGGCTGGCCACGAGGAAGTGGTTCGCGCGCGGGCCGTCGTACCGCAGGGTCGGCAGCGTGATCGGCGGGTGGATGACCTCGGCGGTGCGGCCGTAGACCTTGTGGATGCGGCGGGCGACGAAGGCCGAGTTGGCCACGATCGCGTTGGGACCGGCCGCCGTGCGGAAATCCCAGACGCGCATCCGGTGCAGGATCAGCCGGGCGAGCAGGCTCTTCATGCCCGCGTCGCAGCCGCTCTCCCGCAGGTAGGTGTGCTGCATGTCCCAGGCGTAACGCATGGGCGAGTGGATGTAGGAGACGTGGAGCTGGTCGGGCCCGGTCAGGACGCCCTTCGCCACCGCGTAGCTGCTCGAGATGACCAGATCGTAGGCCGACAGATCGAACTGCTCGATCGCGAGCGGCATCAGCGGCAGGTAGTTGCGGTGCCGCGTCCGCGCGAAGGGCATGCGCTGGATGAAGCTCGTCCGCGCCTGCGTGTAGCCCAGCCGCGCCCGGTCTGCGTCGGGCAGGAAGTCGAAGAGGGCGAAGACGTCCGCGTCCGGATAGATCCGCAGCAGCTGCTCGAGGACACGCTCGGCGCCACCGACGATATACAACCAGTCGTGAACAATCGCGACGCGCATCACAGCTTCCTCGTCGGTGCGCCGGACGCTGGAAAATGCATTCCGTCCTGCCGGCCCCGCCTGTGGCAGCGAGCGTAGGCACACATGTGAGGGTAATAGAGACGTGATCTCTAAAAAAGGGGTCACCGCGCCAGCAACTATCGAAAATAGTGCTGATTCGAGCCTTAAACCTGACGTGTAAACTTAATTTTTGCGAACGATTAACGTTAAGGTCAGGAGCTCGCCGCGCCGCCGGAATGGGGTTGCCTGCGGACTCGACGCCGCGATCTACGAGGCGATCGGGGCGGGCAGGGGGCCCGGCGAGGGGCGCCGGTCGAGCCGGCGCCGCAGGGCCGCGATCACCGGCGCCTCGACATACCGGAACAGCAACTCCCCCGCGGCCACCGCCGCTGGGAACGCGATCGCGAAGATCAGGACAGCGCGCGCGATGCCGGGCGCGACGACGAGCGCCGCGATCTTGGCGGCGCTGTGCAGCAGCAGATTGTGAACCAGATAGAAGGAGTAGCTGGCATTGCCCTGCGAGAGCAGCCAGCGCGACTTCAACACGATGCCGGCCCGCTCCAGCAGCAGCATCGCGCCCACGATCAGGACGGCCGCGAAACCCCAGACCAGCGGGCGGGCGAACCCCGACAGTTCGGGGCTGGCGCCGAGCGCCTCGGTGACGACCTGGCCGCCGAGGATGAGCAGCACCGCGGCCGCGACGACCGCGCCGGCGACGCGGCGGGCGGGGAAGCCTGCGGGCAACACTCCGAGCCTCAGGTAGGCGTAGCCCAGCCCGATGCCGGCAGCGAACTCGATCAGGATCGGCTTGGTGTAGTACGCCCAGTAGAGGCCCGACGCCGGCAGCAATCCGAGCAGGATCAGCGCGAGGAAGACCGCGGCTGCGCCGAGCGCCCGGACGGCGGGCTTGGGCACCAGCAGCAATCCCGCGAAAACCACGTAGAAGAACATCTCGTAATTGAGGGTCCAGCCTACGGAGTTCAGCGGCTCGATGAAACCACCCCGCGAGAACGGCAGGAACAGCAGGGACTGAACGACGTAATCCGTCCGGATCTCCACGATCCCGATGGGCCTCAGCCCGGTGAGCGCGATCAACGCCAGGCCGATCGTCACGATCCAGTAGACCGGGACGACGCGAGAGGCGCGGCGGAGCAGGAACTCCCCCGGGCTCTCGCGGCGCCCGCTCGTGCTCACGAACATGATGAACCCGGAGAGCACGAAGAACACGTCGACGCCGCTCGCCCCGAAGGCGAGGAGGTCAGGCCGCGGCAGGACGGGGCCGACATAGAGGCCGAAATGCGTGAGGAAGACGAGGTACGAGGCGACGGCGCGCAGGATTTGAAGGTTGTAGATCATCGCGCGCCGGCTGATCGCTGGGCCCGCCCGGGACGGGCGACATCGCGCCCTTATGGCCGAGATGGCCCCACCGCGTCACGACGAGTCCCGAAACGTCCTAAATGGCTCCGGGTCTCGAATTAAGCTCAGGCGGAGCGATTACACGCATGAGTTGCTAGATCCGCGAAATCTCTGGACGGAAGATCACGAAATCAAGAGCTGGAAAGTGATCGTAAAGAGGCGGCCGTCAAATGTGGGACGCCGGCCGCACGGAGCTCCCGCTTGCACAGTGCGCCACCCCGTTCTGCCCAGTGCCAGCCGCTATTTACTATTAATCATTAGATAATTTGACGCCGGGCCGATCGGTTCAATAGCGTCTCGACAACTGGAATAAGGAGTTCCGCCTTGAACATCGCTCAGGACATCCGTGAGATTCTCGGCTCGAACGAAGCCTTCGCAGGGAAGGCGGATCACCTCTCCGAGGATGACAGCCTGTTCGATCTCGGCTTGGACTCGTTCGGTTCGGTTCAGCTGATGCTGGGCCTCGAGGAGCGCTTCGGCATCGAGTTCCCCGACGAGCTCCTGAATCGGAAGTCGTTCTCGTCCATCCGCGCCATCCGCGAGGCCGTCTCCTCCCTGATTCAGCAGGAAGCCGCATGAGCACGCTCGCCGCGCGCGCCGAGCGGGCCGCGGCGGTGGCGGCGCGCCACGCCGACGCCGTCGACCGCGAAGGCCGCTTCCCCGTGGAGGCTGTCGCCGCCATGAAGGCCGAGCGCCTGCTCGGCCTCCAGATCCCGGGTCAGCTCGGCGGCGAGGGGGCCGGGCTGGTGCAGATCGCCGAGCTGTGCAGCACGCTCGGGCAGGCCTGCAGCGCGGCGGCGATGACCTTCGCGATGCACCACATCAAGGTGTCCAGCCTCGTGACCCACGGCCTGGACAGCCCCTGGCACGGACGCCTGATGGAGCGGATCGCGCGGGAGCAACTGCTGGTCGCCTCCTCGACCACCGAGGCGGGCATCGGCGGCGACCTCCGGAACAGCCTCTGCGCGGTGGAAACCAACGGCGAGGTCTTCGCCCTCGGCAAGGACGCGTCGGTGATCTCCTACGGCGCCCACGCCGACCTGATCCTCGCCACGGCGCGGCGCCATCCGGACGCGGCGACGTCCGATCAGGTCCTCGTCGCGCTGATGGCCGACCAGGTCTCCCTCGTGCGCACGGGCGACTGGGACACCCTCGGCATGCGCGGGACCTGCAGCGAGGGCTTCCGCCTGGAGGCCCGGAACGTCCCGGTCGAGCAGATCCTGCCGAAGCCGTTCGCGGAGATCGCCGCCCAGTCGATGCTGGCCTCCTCGCACCTGCTGTGGAGCAGCGTCTGGTACGGGATCGCGACCTACGCGGTCGATCGCGCCCGCGCCTTCGTGCAGGCCGAGGCGCGGCGCCGGCCCGGGCAGGTGCCGCCGACGGCGACGCGCCTCGCCGAGGTCTCCAACGCGCACCAGGCCATGCGCGGCACCATCGCGTCGGCCCTACGCCGTTTCGAGGACGCCCACGGGGACGCCGACACGATCGGCTCCGTCGGCTTCTGCGTGATGCTCAACAATCTGAAGGTCACCGTCTCCGACATGGCGGTCGACATCGTGCGGCGGGCGCTCGCGATCGTCGGTCTCGCCGGCTACCGGAACGACACGCCCTTCAGCCTGGGACGGCCGCTGCGCGACGTCCTCTCCGCGCCGCTGATGATCGGCAACGACCGCATCCTCGCCAACACCGCCAAGCTCCTGCTCGTGCAGAAGGGCAGCGGCCAGCTCATGAGTGCGTGATGGAATCGATCTCCTCTCCCGCCGGCGACGTCGTCCTGCTCGAGGACGAGCCGGCCGGCGGCCCGACCTTCCTCGAACGCCTGTTCGACCGCGGCCTGCTCGTCCGGACCGGCGTCGACGGCCTCTACGGCCGCAGCGGCGGCTTCGAGAGCGTCGTCGACGCCCTCGACCGGATGATCACGCGCCTCGGGGCCGCCGAGGGGGCCGAGGTGCTGCGGTTCCCGCCGGCCATGAGCCGCCCGGCCTTCGAGCGCAGCGGCTATTTCAAGGGCTTCCCGAACCTCGCCGGGACCGTGCACAGCTTCTGCGGCGACGCGCGCGGACACGCCGAGATCCTCGCCTGCCTCGAGGCCGGGACCGACTGGACCGGCCAGCAGGAGGCCACCGACGTCGTGCTGACGCCCGCGGCCTGCTACCCGGTCTATCCGGTCGCCGCCGCGCGGGGCGCGCTGCCGACCGAGGGCCGCCTGTTCGACCTGCAATCCTACTGCTTCCGGCGCGAGCCGTCGCTGGAGCCGACCCGGATGCAGCTCTTCCGGATGCGCGAGTACGTGCGCATGGGCAGCCCCGAGCAGGTTCTGGCCTTCCGCGAAACCTGGCTCGAGCGCGGCACGGCCATGATGCGCGCCCTCGGTCTGCCCCTCGCCATCGACGCGGCCAACGACCCGTTCTTCGGCCGCGCCGGCCGGATGCTCGCCAACAACCAGCGGGCTCAGGGGCTGAAGTTCGAGCTGAACGTCCCGGTCAACAGCGTCGACAAGCCGACGGCCTGCCTCAGCTTCAACTATCACCAGGACCATTTCGGCAGCACATGGGAGCTGCGCCAGGCGGACGGCGCGGTTGCTCACACGGCCTGCGTCGGATTCGGCCTGGAGCGGATCACCCTGGCGCTCCTGCGCCACCACGGGCTCGATCTCGCCGCCTGGCCGGAGGCCGTGCGCGCCGAGCTGTGGGATTGAGGCGGTGACCGCCGCTCTGCGCCTGCCGGTCGGTCTCGGAGCCGCGGGACCCCACGTCCCGCACCCGCTCCACGATACCGGCCGCGACTGGCCGGAGACGAACTGCTACGTCGACCTCTGGATCGAGCTCCTGCACGGCCGCGGCCTCGTGCCGGAGGCGATGCTGGGCTTCACCCTGCGGCAGGATTTCGAGGGCGACCAGTTCACCTTCTTCAAGCCGCCGACCGGCGATATCGAGCGCCTCTACGGTCTGGAAGTGCTGGAACTCGCGGTCTACGGCGGCCTCGAGAACCACGCGGAGATCCAGGCCGCGGCCGGCCGGCCGGTCCTGGTCGAAGTCGACGCGATCTACCTGCCCGACACGCAGGGGACCACCTACGGCCGCGAGCACGGCAAGACCACGATCGGCATCCTGGCCCTCGATCCGGCGGCCCGGGAACTCGATTACCTGCACAATGCGGGTCGTTTCCGGCTCTCGGGGGACGATTACGGCGGCATCTTCGGGCCGGCGACGCTGCCGCCCTACGCCGAGTTCGTGAAGACTGTCGCCCCGCCGCTCGGCACGGCCGAGCTGCCGACGGTGGCGCGCGAACTGCTCGTCCGGCATCGCGCACGCGCACCCCGGCGCAACCCCGTCCTGGCGTTCCGCGACGCCCTCGCGGCGACCGCCGGGGATCTGGTCGTCCGGCCGCTCAGCGTGTTCCACGCCTACGCCTTCAACACGACGCGCCAGCTCGGCGCCAATTTCGAGATGCTCGCCAGCCATCTCACGTGGCTCGAAGACCGGGAGGCCGGCGGATTCGCGCCGGCCGCCGCGGCCGCGGCGGATCTGAGCCGCGAGGCCAAGGCCTTCCAGTTCCAGCTCGCCCGCGCCTTCCACCGCCGCTCGGCCGACGGCTTGGCGCCGCGCCTCGACCGCCTCGCGGCGACCTACGACCGCGTCTTCGCGGATCTCGACCGCGCGCTGGACCGCTGAGCGCCGCGATGGCCCGCATCCGCAGCCTCGACGACCGGGCGCCGGAGGTCCAGCTGGGGCCGTGGCGGCTCGCCGTGACGCCGCCGGGCGCCTGCGCGGGCCCCGGCGAGCTCGACGGGGTCACCGACTGGATCGCGGCCGAGGTTCCCGGCACCGCCGCGTCCGCCCTGCGGGCGGCCGGACGCTGGAGCGAGGCGACGCCGGAGCCGATCCACGATCGCGACGTCTGGTATCGGACACGCATCACCGGTTCCGGCTCGGCCCGGCTGCGCTTCGCGGGTCTCGCCACGATCGCCGAGGTCTGGCTCGACGGCGTCCCGCTCCTGTGCGTGCGCTCGATGTTCGAGGAACACGCCGTCGACGCGGTCCTCGGCGACGTCTCCGATCTCGTCCTCTGCTTCCGCGCGCTCGGGTCGGAGCTCGACCGTCCGGCCAAGCGCGGGCGCTGGCGGCCGCGGATGATCACGCCCGGGTCGCTGCGCCATGTGCGCACGAGCGTCCTCGGCTTCATGCCGGGCTGGTGCCCCGGGATCGACCTCGTCGGTCCCTACCGCCCGCTGACAGTCGAGCCTGTCCGCCCCCGCGCGAGCGCCGCGGATGTGCGTTCCACGCTCGACGGCGACGTCGGGCGCCTCGCCGTGCGCCTGCGGGTCGACAGGCCGGTCGGCCCCGTGATCCTCCGGTGCGGCGGCGAGGAAATCCCGCTCGCCGCGGTCGAGCCGGGGCTGTTCGCGGGCGAGCTGGCGCTGCCGGGCATCGCGCCCTGGTGGCCGCATACTCACGGCGCGCCGAACCTCCACCCGGTTGAGATCCGCGTCGACGGTGCGCGGATCGACCTGGGCCGCGTCGGCTTCCGGACCCTGTCGCTCGCGCGGCCCTTCGAGGAGGGCCTCGCGCTGGCCGTGAACGGCGTGCCGGTCTTCTGCCGGGGCGCCGTCTGGACGCCGCCGGACCTCGTCGGGCTGGGCTCGGACGGCACTGAGACGCTGCTCCGGCTGGCGCGCGAGGCCGGCATGAACATGCTGCGCGTCCCGGGGACGACGCTCTATCCAGCCCCGGACTTCTACGACCTCTGCGACGAGCTCGGCATCCTGGTCTGGCAGGACCTGATGCTCGCCAACTTCGACTACCCGCACGACGATCCGGCCTTCGCAGCCGCGCTCGAGCGCGAGCTGTCGGGATTCCTCGACCGGACGCAGACCGCACCGTCGCTCTGCGTGGTCTGCGGCGGCAGCGAGGTCTGGCAGCAGGCGGCGATGCTCGGTGCTCCGCGCGCCGTCTGGGCCGACACCTTCTGCGTGGAGACGCTTCCACAACGCGTCGCGGAGCGGCGCCCCGATCTCGTCGTGACGCCGAACTCCCCCTCGGGTGGCGACCTGCCCTTCTCGCCGCGCGCGGGCTGCACCCACTATTTCGGTGTCGGCGCCTATCGTCGTCCGCTCGAGGATGCCCGCCGGGCCGAGGTCGGGTTCGCCAGCGAGTGCCTCGCCTTCGCCAACCCGCCAGATCCCGGCACGCCGAGCCCGACCGGGCCGGCCGATCCGCTCTGGCAGGCCGGCATCCCGCGGGATCGGGGTGCCGACTGGGACTTCGAGGGGGTGCGCGACCATTACGTCGCCGCGCTCTACGACGTCGATCCGGCCGCGCTGCGCGCCGACGACCCGGACCGCTACCTCGACCTCGGCCGCGCCGCGGTGGCCGAGGTCATGGAGGCGACCTTCGCGGAGTGGCGCCGCCCGCGCTCGCCGACGGCCGGCGGCATCGTCCTGATGCTGCGCGACCTCGCGCCGGGCGCCGGCTGGGGCGTGATCGACTGGACGCAGCGGCCGAAATCCGCCTGGTACGCGTTGAAGCGCGCCTTCCGCCCGGTCCAGGTTCTCCTCGCCGACGAGGGCCTCGACGGCCTGCACGTCCACGTCCTCAACGAGACGGCCGCGGCGCGTGCGCTGACCTTGACGCTGACCTTCTGCGATGTCGCGGGCCGCGTCGCGGCGCGCGCCGAGCGCGACCTTCTGGTCGGCTCGCGGGCGGCGCTCACGCTCACCTCTGCCGCCCTGCTCGGCCGCTTCTTCGACGCCACCGACAGCTATTGTTTCGGACCGCGCATCCACGATCTCGCGCACGCGCGGCTGAGCGACGCCGACGGGCGCGCGATCGCCGAGAGCTTCTACTTCCCCGGCGCGCGGCCGGTCGACCAATCGGCCGTCGGGCTCAGGGCCGAGCCGGTGGCGACCGGGGCAGGACCGGGTCTGCGGATCAGCACCGAGCGCTTCGCCCTCGGCGTTCAGGTTCTGGCCCCCGGAGCGCGGCCGGATGACAGCGGCTTCCATCTCGCGCCCGGGTCGAGCCGGATCATCAGGTTCGCGGAAGCCGCCCGGCTTCCGCGCGGGTGCGTGCGGGCGATCAACAGCGGCGAGATCGTGGACTTCGGTCATGACAGGTGAGGTCCGGTCCGAGGCCGCGGTGCCGGTGACGTTCGAGGGGCTGTTCGGGTGGCTTCATCCGGCGGCCGGGATGCGCGGCGTGGTCCTCTGCGGGGCCTACGGATTCGAGCAGATGGCCGCGCATCGGCCCTGGCGCTCGCTGGCCGAAGGCCTCGCCGCGGCAGGTTGCCCGACGCTGCGCTTCGACTATCCGGGCGAGGGGGACTCGGCCGATCCCGGGGAGGCCCGGGTCGATGCCTGCGTCGCGGCGGTCTGGCGGGCGGTCCGCTTCCTGCGCGCGACAACCGGCGTCACCGAGATCGTCGTCGTCGGCCTGCGCCTCGGCGCGACCTTCGCGGCGCTGGCCGCAGAGGGCGAGGCCGTGGACCGCCTCGTCCTGCTGGCGCCGGTCACCACCGGACGCGCCTATCTCCGCGAGATGCGGCTGCGGGCGCAGACGATCGGCCGCCTGCCGGACGGGTCCGCCCCGGCGCAGGACCCGGATTGCCTCACCGTCGGCGGCTTCCGGATGGAAGCCGCGTTCCTGGCCGATCTCGCCGACTTGAATCTCGCGCGGCTCCGGCGGGCGCCTGCCGGACACGCGCTGCTCCTCGCGGCCGAGACCAAGGCGCTGGCCGCCCGCCTCGGCGCCCTCGGTTGCGACGTGGCGACGGGCGCGTTCCCGGGTCTCGCGGCGCTCGTCGCCGACCCGATCTTCTCCGATGTCCCGGACGCGGACTTCGCCCGCGTGATCGGCTTCGCGACCGAAGGCATGCCGGTCGCCGGGCCGCGATCCGGCGGCACCGCCGCCGACGGCCGGCTCGCGAACGGTCTGACCGGGCCGGGCTGGGCGGAGGTGCCGGTCCGCTTCGGCCACGGCCTGCTCGGCATCCGGTGCCGGCCGGACCGAGGGGAGGGAGCGGCGCCGACGATCCTGTTCGTCTCGACCGGCATGAGCGTGCATTCCGGCTGGGGGCGCCAGACCACGGATCTGGCCCGGCGCCTCGCCGCTGAGGGGGTCGCGTCGTTCCGGTTCGACCTGCGCGGCATCGGCGACAGCGACGACCGGTCGGACGGCCGCAAGCCCCTCTTCGCCGCGGACGGCTTCTCCGACGTCGCGGCGGCGATCGACGCGATCGCCGGAACGGGCGGCCCGATCCTGCTCGTGGGCGGGTGCAGCGGCGCCTACGCGGCCTTCCACGCGCTCTGTCGGGACCGCCGGGTCGACGGGGCGCTGCTGCTCAACCTCTACTGCTTCGACTGGGATCCGGATCAGGACCTCGACCAGGTCATCCGGCAGACCTTCGGCAGCGCGTCCACCTACGCGGCTCTGCTCAAGCGTGGTGCGACGTGGCGCCGGCTGATCCGCGGCGAGATCCGGATCCTCGCGATCGCCGCCGCCCTGGCCCGGCGCGGAATCGTGGCCGCGTTTCGCAGGATCCGCCGGGCTCTCCGCCCCGGACCGCCCGGGGGCTCGCCCGCCCGGCGGATCGCCGCCCTGCGTCGCAGGGGGGCCGAGATCCGCCTGCTCTACAGTGCCGGCGACCCCGGGCTCGCGGCCGTCCGCCGCCATCTCGGACGCTCGCCCGGCCCAGCGGACCGCCGCGTCGGCGCACCCGTGACGGTGGTGCCGGGCGTGGACCACAATTTCGGCTCCCAAGAGGCTCAGGCCCGCGTCACCGAGGCGCTGCAGGATCTCCTGCGGGCTGTCCGGCGCGCCCACGCGACGCGCGTCACCGCGGCCGCCGCCGCGCCGCGAGGCGAGCTGACCCTGGCGGGCCGGACGTGACCCGGCTCACGCGCCGGTCGGCCCTCGCCCTGGCGGCGGGCGCCCTCGCGTCCGGTCGCGCCGCCGCGGCCGAGCCGCTGCACCGCTGCGAGGCGCTGATCGACTCGATCGGCGTCAACGTGCATCTCGGCCATCGCGGCAGCCCCTACGTCGACCGCTTCGCCGCCTGCGCCCAGGCCCTCGACGAACTCGGGATCCGGCACCTGCGCGACGACATCGTGCTGATCGGTGACGAGCCGGCCGGGCAGTTCGAGCGGATCGCCGATCTTGCCGACCGGGGCTACCGCTTCAGCCTGATCTTCTACGACGGGCTCACGCCCGGGCCGCGGGTGCCACCCGAGCGCTTCGCCGAGATCGCCGGCTGGGCCGGCGACGGGCTCCTCGTGGCGGAGGGCGGCAACGAGCCGCCGGTAGCGGCGCGGCCGGGCCTCGCACGGCTGTCGGCCGATCACCAGGCGGCCCTGTTCCGCGCGGTGCGGGCGGATGACCGGGCCCGGGCCGTCCGCGTTGCCGGACCGAGCTACATCCAGGGCAACGTCGCGGCGGCGCAGAACCTCGCCGCGGTGGTCGACCTCGCGAACATCCACGCCTATCCGGGGGCCGAGCACCCGGAAACCGACGGTGGGGGCAGCCTCGCGCGCTTCGTCGCGGCCGCGCGCCCGGTCTTCGGTGACGCGCCGGTGATCGCGACCGAGAACGGCTATCACACGGCGCTCGCCACCGGCAGCGCCCACCTGCCGATCTCGCCGGGCCTGCGCGCCCGATACCTCCCGCGGATGCTGCTCTGGAGCTACCTTCAAGGTGTGCGGCGGACTTACCTGTACGAGCTGATCTCCAGTTTCGACCGCGGCGACGCGGATCCCGAGAGCCGTTTCGGCCTCCTCGCCCACGATGGCCGGCCGACACCCGCCTTCGCGGCGGTGCGCAACCTCGTCCGGCTGTTCGGCGCCCCCGCCGCGGAGATCGCCGCGGTTCCGGCCGACCGCGACGTCACGCTCGCCGCCCCCGTTCCCGATCTCGTCACCGCGCGCTTCGTGCGGCGGGACGGGGCGACGCTCGTCCCGATCTGGCTCGGCCTCGACGGCTGGGACCGGCGCGGCCGGGCAGCGCGGCCGGACATGCCGGCGCGCACCGCCGAGCTCTGCTTGTCACGGCAGCCCCGGCGGGCACGCCTCCATCGCTTCGACGACGACGGCGCCGTGAGCGTGGTGGATCTTCCCGCGGGCAGGCGGGTGCCGATCCCGGTCACAGACCGCCTCGGCGTCGTCGAGCTGACGTAGAGCGACCGCCCACGCGGCCCGTTCAGAGACGCGCCTGAACTCCGACCCGACGGAGGCCGAGTCCATGCTGAGCTACCTGGGTGACACGATTGTCGGCCTGACCCTCGCGGTCCTGAACGCGCTCGCGCCGCTGGACGTGCACGTCGACAAGGGCGTCCCCTACGCTGCCGGGAGCGAGCACCGGGCCGACATCTACCGGCCACCCGCGGGGAAGCCGCGGCCGGTCGCCGTGTTCCTGTACGGCGGCGGGTGGCGGACCGGATCCAAGGACGAGGTCGCCTATGTCGGCGCGGCGTTCGCGCGCAGGGGTGTCGTCGCGGTCATCCCCGAGTACCGCCACGTCCCGGCGGCGACCCTCCCCGACATCCTCGCGGACAACGCCGCCGCGGTCGCCTGGACCATCGCGCACGCGGCCGCGTACGGCGGCGATCCCGCCCGCGTCACCGTCGTGGGGCATTCCTCGGGGGCCTGGGCCGCCGCGATGCTGGGTCTCGACCGGACCTGGCTCGACAGGGCCGGCTCGAGTCCCGCGAAGCTCGCCGGCATCGTCGGTCTGGCCGGGCCCTACGCGACGTCGGCTCTGACCGATCCGCTGGATCGCCAGGTGTTCGTGGGCAGCGACCCGGCTCTGCAGCCGATCAACCACGCCGCGGGTTCCCATCCCGCGATGCTGCTGGCCACCGGCGCGGCGGATCTCGACGTCAACCCTGCCGGAACCCTCGCGCTCGACCGCGCGCTGCGGGGCTTCGACGGCAAGGAGACCGTGAAGATCTACCCCGGTCTCGGCCACGGGCAGATCGTTCACGCGATGAGCTTCCCGTTCAATCTCCGGTTCTCGGTCGCGGACGACGTCGCGCGCTTCGTCAAGGGCGCCCACGCCGGCCCGCGCCCGCGACGGGCCGCGGCCTCAGTGATAGCCCGGCGCGCCCGCCGCGACCTTGCCGCGGAACAGCCAGTAGACGTAGCCCGTGTAGGCCAGGACCATCGGCACCAGGACCACCGCGCCGGCCAGCAGGAAGGCTTGGCTGCTCGGGTGGGTCGCCGCGTCCCAGATCGAGATCGCGGGCGGGACGATCATCGGCCACAGGCTGATCCCGAGCCCGACATACGACATCAGGAACAGCCCCAGGGCACAGAGGAACGGCGTCACCTCGGCCCGTCGATCGAGCGCGACGAAGAAGCGCCACGCCAGCAGCGCGACCAGAGCCGGCACCGGCGCGGCCAGGGCGAGGTTCGGCCAGGACAGCCAGCGCGCCCGGAACGCCTCGCTCAGGATCGGCATCGCGGCCGAGACGACCACGATGGCCGCCAGAGTGACGAGGCCGAGCCGGCGCGCGAGCCGGTAGGCCCGGAGCTGGAGGTCGCCCTGCGTCTTCCAGATCAGCCAGCAGGCGCCGAGCAGGCCGTAGCCGGCCACAAGGGCGGCGCCGGTCAGCACCGAGAACGGCGTCAGCCAGTCCCACCAGCCGCCCGCGTAGGCGCGGCCCTCGACCCGGATGCCCTGGACCAGGGCGCCGAGGCAGATGCCCTGGCAGAAGGTCGCCACGTAGCTGCCCCACGAGAAGGACCGGTCCCAGGTCCGTTGGCTCCCGGGCGAGGCCGCGCGGAACCGCATCTCGAAGGCGACGCCGCGGAACACCAGCGCCAGGAGCATCAGGATCAGCGGCATGTAGAGCGCCGGCAGGATCGTGGCGTAGGCGAGCGGAAACACCGCGAAGAGCCCGCCGCCGCCGAGGATCAGCCAAGTCTCGTTGCCGTCCCAGACCGGCGCAACGGTGTTGACCATGACGTCCCGGTCCGCCTTGCCGCGGACCGCCGGGAACAGGATGCCGACCCCGAGGTCGAAGCCATCCATCACCACGTAGAGGAAGACCGCGGTGGCGATGAGGAGCGCCCAGATGAGCGTGAGATCGAGGGACATCGGGACTACTCCGCGGGCTGCGCGAGGGGGCGGCCGGCATCCTGCGCGCCGGCGACGAGGGCGGGGGCGGGCGTGATGCCGGCGGTGCGGATCGGCTGTCCGGGCGGCGGCCCGGGCTCGTGGGCATGCGGCGCTTGATTGAACAGGTGCAGGAGGTACCAGATGCCCGCGCCGAACACCGCGAGGTACACCGCCGCGAAGGCCGCCAGCGACGCCGCGACGGCCGGGGCCGCCACCGGGGACACGCTGTCGATCGTGCGCAGCGCGCCGTAGACCGTGAAGGGCTGACGGCCGGCCTCCGTCACCGTCCAGCCGGCCGTGACGGCGATCAGGCCGGACGGTCCCATGCCGACGGCGAAGCGGTGCAGCCAGGGGGTGTCATAGAGCCGCCCCCGATGGCGCAACCACAGCGCGGCGAGGCCGAGGGCGATCATCAGCAGGCCGAGGCCGACCATGATCCGGAACGACCAGAAGACCAGGGGGAGGTTGGTCGGCCAGAGGTCGCGCGGCATGTCGTTGAGCCCGCGGACCTCACCGTCGAGCTCGTGGGTCAGGTAAAGGCTGGCGAGGCCGGGAATCCCGATCCGGTCGCGCACCTCACCCGCCTCCGCGTCCGGCCAGCCGAACAGGATCGCGGGGGCCCGGCGCTCCGTCCGGAAGTGCCCCTCCATGGCCGCGACCTTGGCGGGCTGGTGCGCGTAGGAATTGCCACCGTGCAGGTCGCCGATCACAAGCTGGGCCGGCGCCACCGCGGCGGCCATCCACATGGCCATCGAGAACATCAGCCGGGCCCGGGGATTGGCCCGGTCCCGCAGCAGGTGCCACGCGCCCACGGCGCCGACGATCATCGCGGTGGTGAGGTAGGCGCCCGTGACCGTGTGGGCGAAGCGGTAGGGGAAGGACGGGTTGAAGACGATCGCCCACCAGTCGGCCGGGTTGAAGCGGCCGTCCGGCCCGACGACGTGGCCGGTGGGCGTCTGCATCCAGGAATTGGCCGAGAGGATCCAGAACGCCGAGGTCAGGGTGCCGACGGCGACGAGGCAGGTCGCCAGGAAGTGCAGTCCCTTGCCGACCCGTTCCAAGCCGAACAGCATGACGCCGAGGAAGCCGGCTTCCAGGAAGAAGGCCGTGAGCACCTCGTAGCCGAGGAGCGGCCCGAGCACCGGCGCCGTCCGGTCGGCGAAGACCGACCAGTTCGTGCCGAACTGGTAGCTCATGACCAGGCCCGACACGACGCCCATCGCGAAGGCGACGGCGAAGATGCGGAGCCAGTAGCGGTAGGTGTCGAGATAGACGGCCTTGCCCGTCCGCAGCCAGAAGCCTTCGAGCACGGCGAGATAGCTCGCGAGCCCGATGGTGAAGGCCGGGAACAGGAAGTGCCAGACGACGGTGAGCGCGAATTGGGCTCGCGCGAGGTTGACTGCACTCGGCAGTTCGAGGGCGGACATCGCGGTCTCCAGGGGGGACAAACGCGGCAGCTCTGCCGCGGCCCGGACGCGGACGCGTTGATTCAGCTCAAGGCCGGGGCCGCGATTCTGAGCGCGGCGAGGCGATTGCGCTGGATCAAGGCCGCCGCTCGCGCGTCCGCCGACAGTGGCGCGGGGGTTCGGTCACGGCCCGCGAGGAGACCGCCATGTCCTACGCCAACATCTTGGTATCCGTGGATTTCGCCGAGGCGACGGCCGACCGCGTCCGGCTCGCGGCCGCGCTGGCGCGCCGCTTCGACGCGACGCTGACCGGCGCCGCCGCCGCCGAGGTGCCGGCGCCGCTCTTCGCCCACGACATCCGGGATGCGCAGGCCCAGTACGAGCGCTCGAAAGCGAAGATCCTGCAGGAGGTGGAGCGCGCGGAGGCCGTCTTCGCCCGCTGCGCCGGCGCGGCGCCCCGCACCGCCTGGCGGGGCGGCACGGAGCGGTCGTTCGCCCATCTCGTTGAGCGGGGCCGCGCCGCCGACCTGATCGTGGTGGGCGGGGCCGGCGAGACCGAGATCGATCCGAGCCCGTTCGGCGTGGCGGTCGCACCCGTCCTGATGGAGGCGGGACGCCCCGTCCTGGTCGTCCCGCAGCACCATGCCGGGGAACCGGGCCGCCGGATCGTCGTGGCCTGGAAGGATACGCCGGAGGCCCGGCGGGCGGTGTCGGGCGCCCTGCCGTTCCTGCGCTCCGCCGGCCAGGTCTTCGTCGTTACGACCGGTCAGGGCGCCCGTCTCGAAGGGGCCGAGGAGGTCGCCGCCCATCTCAAGCTCCACGGCGCGGCGGTCACGACCCACCTGCTGACCACGGCGGTGAGCGACGGGGAGGAAATCCTGCGCTTCGCCCGCGAGCAGCAGGCCGACCTGATCGTCATGGGTGCCTACGGCCACTCGCGCCTTCGGGAATGGGCTTTCGGTGGCGCTACCCGCGACATCCTGCAGGCGAACAGTCTCTGCTGCCTGATGGCGCATTGATGGGCTGAACCGGCGCGGCGGCCGACCGAATCGTCGACCAGCCGCCCGAGGCTTGCCCGGGCGGAGCGGTCCTAGCGCGAGAAATGGGTGGTCGACATGCGGTCCGTGACGAGTTCGGACGGCACCCAGTCGTATTGCGGAACCGGCTCGCGCCGGATCAGTCCCAGAGCGTCGTCGATCGCGCGACGGCTCTGGGTGCCGGCGTCTTGGTAGATCGTCACGGCGAGGCGCTTGTCCTGCATCGCCTGCATGCCGTCCGCAGTTGCATCCGCGCCGCCGATGAGGATTCGGCCTACGGGGATCCCGGCCGCCTCGATCGCATCGGCGGCGCCGAGCGCCATCTCGTCACTGCCGGCGGCGATCGCATCGATGCCGATGCCGCGGGCGATCCACCCGCCGACGACGACCCGCGCCGACGCGCGGCTTCCATCCGCGGTCGTCTCCGCGACGAGACGGAGGCCCGGGCTCACCGAGAGCACCTCCCCGGCGCCCCTCTGGCGGAGCACTGAGCCGGGGTCGGAGAGGCTGCCCGCGATGATCGCGACGCGCCCGGCCCCGCCCAGCATCTGGGCGAGCTTGCGCATCTGCAGGCGCCCGGCAACGAGGTCGTTCGGAACGACATGCGTGACGCGTCCGGCAAACCAGTCCGTGCGCGGGCCCTGGCCGATGAGGACCAGCGGGACATCCATCCCCAGGGCCAGCCGGGTGATCTCCTCGCGGGCCGTCGGGTCGACCGGCATCACCACGAGGGCGTCGACCTTCTCGGCGATGAACCGCCGCGCCTGCGCGATCTGCACCTCGCCCGCACCTTCGGGCGCGTGGGCGAAGCGGGCGGCCACCCCGCGCGCCTGCGCCTGCTCGCCGAGGCCGTCGTGCAGGCGCCGGGCGAGGGCGGGCGGCGGCATCAGCAACGCGATGGTGGTAGCGGAGGCCGGCAGTGTCCAAGCCACGAGGACGAGGACGAGGGCTGCCCTTCGGAGCGATCCGCCGGCGAAGCGGCCGCGCACCCACACGGTCCAGGTCATCAGGCGTGTTCCGTCCCGCTCGCCGCGCCACACAATTCAGGCCGCACGGAGGCTCTCCAAGATGCCGGCGATCTCGTCGCCGAGACGCGCGGCGTCCTGCGTCAGGCTCTCCGCCGCGGTGAGCACGGCGGTCGCGGCCCGATCGACCGCCTCCGGCGTGTCGGCGACGCCCGCGCTGTCGGTGTCCAACCGGTCGGTGCCGTCGGCCGCCGCCGCGATGGTCTGCGCGATCTCCCGCGCGGCCGCGCCCTGCCGCTCCACGGCATCCACGATGGAACGCGCGGCGCGGCTCATGCCCTCGATCCGCGCCGCGACGCCCGCGATCGCCGATACCGCCTCCGCGGTGGAGCCGCGGATCTCGGCCACGTGCTGGCCGATGGTGTCGGTGGCGTCCTTGGTCTGCGCGGCCAGCGCCTTCACTTCGGAAGCGACCACGGCGAAGCCGCGGCCCGCGTCGCCGGCCCGGGCGGCCTCGATCGTGGCATTGAGCGCCAGAAGATCGGTCTGGGCGGTGACCTTGGCGAGGAGGCGGACTCCGTCGCCGATCCGGTCCGCGGCGCCGCTGAGCGCCTGCACACGGGCGGTCGACTGCTCCGCCTCCGCCGCGGCTGTCTCGGCCAGGGTTGCGGCGGCCTCCGCCTGCGCGCCGACCTCGCCGACCGCCGCCCCGAGCAGGCCGGCGGAGTCGGCGACCCGCCGGACGCTGGATCGCGCCTGCGCGAGCAGGTCGTTCATCATCGTCGATCGACGTGCCGTCTCGCAGATCGAACGGCCGACGCCGTCGGCGGTGCCGCGCAGCGCCGCGGCGCTGGAACTCACGGTCTCGACGATGCCGGCGATCGCGCTTTCGACCCGCACGGTCGCTTCTTCGACCACGATGCGGCGCTGCTCGCCCTGACTTTGCAACCGAGCAGCCTCCGCGTCGCGCCGCGCCGCGTTCCGCAGGGTCTCCTGAACGGCTCTCGTCGCGGCCGCCATGACGCCGAGTTCGGCGGGACGCGACGTCGAAGGGATCGAAACCGTGAGGTCGTTGTCGGCCAGTCGCTGCAGGGCGGAGGCCAGCGCGGTCATCGGGTGCGCGACGCGGCGCAGGGCGAGACGCATCAGCCCCAGGGCAGCGAGGGCGGCGCCCCACGAGCCGATCGCGAGCGCCAGACGATAGGTCGTGCCGGCGGCGTCGACAGCATCGATCAGCTCCGTGATCCCTGCCTCGTGGTCGCTCAGCACCGCGTCGGCCGCCTGCGTGAAGGCCGCCGCGTCGGCCTGCGACACTGTCATCAGGACCGTCTCGGCGAGATCGCGCTCCCCGGCTCGGTCGAGGGCGGCTGCTTCGGCCTCCGCGGTCAGGAAGTGCTGCCAGGCTTCCCACAGACATTGCGCCCGCTTCCGCTCATCCGCCGTCCGGACGGTCGGCGCATAGGCGCTCCAGGCCCGTGTGAATGCGTCGCGCACCTGCGCAGTCCGGGCGGCCTCGTCGCGGCGCGCCCGATCGGTCGATGCGGCGTGCGCCAGATGGTCGAGCGCGCGTAGTTCCTGAGTCAGCTGCTTCATGGTGCCGAGAAGCCTGACAACTTCGATCTCTCTGACCAGGGACCGACTGGAGGAGTCGATGGTGCCGAATTGAAATGCCGAAACGCAACCGAATGCGAACGGAATACACAATATCGAGGCCGTGAAGCCGATCACGACGGTCCGGAAACCCAAATCATAGTGATCATCACGCCGAATAGGGAAAGATACCATAGATGCGGTCCGAGGCATGACCTCGAGACCGCGTCTATTTTACGAGCCGCAGAAAATCAATCGCTCACGAGAATTACACGCGCCGGCGCGACAGTTCGAATTTACGAAAATTGAGATTATCGATCGAAAGTTGTCATGTATTTACCTCGGGCAGGCCCGCATCTAATGCATCTCGACCGCCCGCTTGACCATCAGAGATCAATATCGATGGGCAGCAGTGTGGAGACGCGCGATGTCGGGAGCCGGGCAACTGGGCGGCGGTCGAGCTGGATGTTCTGTCCCGCTTCACCGTACCGAACGAGAACGACTCGGCGGTGCTGGTGCGCCTTGCGGAGACCGTGACTGGAACGGAACAGGTCACCGGCCTCGCTCGTCAGCGCGCGGTACGCGCGGAAGTGCAGGCCGGACTCCTCTCTGTCCCCTCGCGGAAGGCCTGAGCCCAGGTCGGGAGCACGGGGCATCCGCTCCCCGGTCCGCGGGCGGTGTGGACGCACCCTGTGGCGCGCGCCCGAGCGGACGCGTCGACGGAAGAAACTTGCCAGCGATCATCGCGGAGCGCCGCCGCGATGAGGGCCCATCAGAGCGGCTTGGCCTGCTGGGCGCGCAGCCACAGCAGACCGGCGACGCCCATCCAGGGACAGACGAAGACGATGAAAGCGACCAGTCCCATGGGACCTCCCGGCAGAGCGCAGTGAACGTCAGGAAACGCTCGGGGGTTTTGCCGGATCCCGCTCAGCGGACGCGGCGCGGGCTTGCCGCGCCATAGCGATCAACTCCGAGGCCGTGAGGCTTCGGAGCGGCGGCGGCTCGGGAAGGAGGGCGGGTCCCGGCGGGCGCGGTGCAGGCGGAAGGGCGGCCGAGCGCCCGGGCCAGAGCCGCTTCAGCCGTCCCGCCTTCCGCAAGCTACGTTCCGCCACGCATCTGTCTCCCGCGCATCAAAGGCGGTCACGGGTAGGCGAGGGCCTCTAAGATGGTTAGCGGGGCCGAAACAAGGGTCGGACGCCGGCCCGGCGTCGGGCGTATGCGAGCCCCCCTGGGCAGGCGCACGCGTCGCCCTACCGCTCGCGATTTCGCGTCTCTCGGCGGATCGGCCGTATCGCGCAGGGCGCGGCCGTAGCCCTGGATTCTCACGCAACCGGCGCTCGCTCGTCGGCGGACTCGCAGGATCAGGAGTATCGAGAGGCCGGCGCGTCGGGCCCAAAGGGCGTCGATCGTGCTTCTTCAGCGAAGGTCACGTCGTCCCCGGGCATACCCGATGGTACCGCGAGCATTCCGGTGCGTCATGTTGGCGCGATGCTTGCCTCGTTCATCGGAGGTCTGAGAATTCTGGACCAGCTGGGAGAACCATTGCCGGTCCGCGTGCCCAGATCGGATCAGACTCCGGCAACGCGGTGAATATCTGCGACGATCGGCCGGGCTCGCGGCCTAGGCGGTTTCCGGTCCCGCACGACTCTGACGCGTCGGCCCGTGTTCAGATCAGCTGCTCTGGTGCCGGCTTCGCCGGCCCGGTTGAGCAAAAATCTCCGGCCTGTGATGCTGGCGCAGGACCGTCGCACGTTATCTGAGATACACGAACCCTCCCGGCTTTCGGCGCTGAGAGAGCGAACATGGCAGAGCCTGCAGCAACGGACGCGCGCCTCGCGCAGCTCGAAGCGGACAATGCCCGTCTGCGCCGCCTCCTGGACGAGACCGGGACACCGGACGGTCTGCGTCACGGCCTGCGCGACACGTTGGCGATGCTGCGGGCCGTCCTGCGGCTCTCCGCCGAGACCGCGGAGACCGTCGACGGCTACGCGACGCACCTCGAAGGTCGGCTCGACGCTATCGCGCGCGTGCGGGTCGCGGCCGACACCTTCGGCGAGGTCAGCCTGCACACGCTGATCTCCGACGAGTTGATGGTCCACCTGATCCGCGAAGGCGAGCAGGCGACGCTGGAGGGCCCTTCCGTGCGCCTCAGGCCTAAGGCCGCGCAGCTGATGGCCCTGGCGGTCCACGAACTCTGCAGCAACGCGGTCGAGCACGGCGCCTTCGGTCTCTCGAAGGGCGGTGTCGACGTTACCTGGGCGGTCGCGGGGGACGGGACGAGCGCGCCCGGCGACTTGACGCTCGTCTGGAAGGAAACGGGCGGCACGGGCGTCACGCCGCCGAGCCGGCGCGGCTTCGGCATGCAGGTGCTCACCGAGATGTTGAGCTACGAGCTGCGCGCGACCGTCGCGCTCGCTTTCGAGCCCGACGGGTTGCGCTGCACGGTCGACTGCCCGCTGATCCCGCGGATCGGGCGCCTGGTCGAGGACGAGCGCGCGGACGAAGGCGCCGAACCGCCCTGAGCCGGCGTCGACCGCCCGGATCGCCTCACCCGAAGGCCCGGGCGGTCTCCCGGACCTGCCGCGCCGCTCGGTCCGCCCGGCCGCTCGCCTGCGCGATCGTGGTCATCCCGCCGGAAATCGCCGAGACGTCCTCCGCGGCGGTCTGCATGCTGCCCGACATCTCGCGCATCACCGCGGATTGCTCCTCTACCGCCGCCGCGATGGTCGACGAGACCGCGTTCAATGTCCGGATCGTGCCCTGGATCGCGTCGATGGCGTCGACGGCTTCGCGGGTCGCCGCCTGCGTCGAGGCGATCTGGTGGCGGATCTGATCCGTGGCGCGGCCGGTCTGCGCCGCCAGAATCTTCACCTCCGACGCCACCACCGCGAAGCCGCGACCGGCCTCGCCGGCGCGGGCCGCCTCGATGGTGGCGTTGAGCGCGAGCAGGTTCGTCTGCGCGGCGATGCCGGAGATGAGGCCCAGAACCTCGCCGATCTGGGCGGCCTGGTCGCTGAGGCCCGTCACGATCCGGCCGGTGCGCTGCGCCTGCTCCACGGCTTGCCCGGCCGTCTCGGCGGCGTGGCTCACTTGCTGGCTGATCTCGTCCACCGAGGCCGACAGCTGCTCCGCGCCGGTGGCCACCGACCGGATGTCGCCGGACACGCGGCCCACGCGCGCGACCGCCGCGTCGGCTTGCCGGGTCACGTCCGCCACGGCGTCGCCGATGGCGTCCAGCTCCGCGCCGATGGCGCGCTGCGCGGCGGCGCGCTGCTGCCGTTCGTGGACCTGGGCGGTGATGTCTGTGGCGAACTTGACGACCCGGACGGGCCGTCCATCCGCGTCCGTGATCGGGTTGTAGGTCGCCTGGATCCAGATCTCGCGACCCCCTTTTCCGGTGCGCCTGAACGCGCCGGACTGGAACTCCCCTCGCGCGAGTGCGGCCCAGAACATCCGGTACTCCTCGCCGACGCGCTCCGCCTCGCCGACGAACAGGCTGTGATGCCGACCGACGATCTCGTCGAGCCGATAGCCCACGGCGTCGAGGAAATTGGCGTTGGCGGTCAGGATCGTGCCGTCGAGCGAGAAGGCGATCACCGCCTGCGAGCGGTGCAGCGCGCTGATCTGCCCTTCGAGATCGAGGGCGCGGAGCTTCTGGTCAGTGATGTCCGTGGCGAACTTGACGATCTTCACCGGCTTGCCGCTGGCGTCGAGCACCGGGTTGTAGGAGGCCTGGATCCAGACCTCCCGTCCACCCTTGGCGAGCCGCTTGTACTCGGCACTGGCGAAGGTGCCGCGTCGCAGGCTGTCCCAGAACTCCCGATAGGCGTCGCTCCCCAGCTCGGTCGGCGGAACGAAGAGGCTGTGATGCCGGCCGCGGATCTCCTCGAGCGTGTAGCCCACCGTCGCCAAGAAATTCGGGTTCGCGTCGAGGATCGTGCCGTCCAGCGCGAATTCGATCGCGGCCAGTGACCGGCTGAGGGCCGCGAGCTTGGCAGCCTGATCTCTCCGAACCTTCGCGCCCTCGAACATCGATTCCTCCGCATCCCGTGATGAGGGTGCGGCCGAAACGCGCACCTGGGCGGTCAGATCAAGATCTTCTTGACCGAGTCCGCTTTCTATCGGGCTGGGCGACGTCAGATGTCTGTCGAGGCCCTGCTATAGCGATGTCTGGCATAGGACGACACCGTTGCGCGGCCGTTAAGATGGTTCGCCTCCTGACCAAAAAGCGTGGAGTGGGACGATGCGTGCAGCGATGTTCGATAAAGACCACAAACACAGCTGTAAGGCGCAGCGAAACAGCCTTGATCAAGGGCGCCACTATTTTACGTTGTGTGTGGCCGACGCCACCCGGGAGGCCTTCCGGCCCGCCTTTGTAGGATCTGCGCGAAGCGCCGCATCTCGCCCGGCGACGCCGCACGATGACGTGCGGAGTCCGGTCGGTCCGACGCGCCCGCCGCGGGACGAGGCCGGCGTCGGTGCCCGCGTCAGCCCGTCCGGCCGATCGTCGCCTCGATGCGGCCGTAGGGCTCGTCGGTCGGCAGGAAGACCGTGCCCGGGTTGTCGAGGCCGAACGGCGCGAGGTCGATCGGCAGGTAGTGCTTGTTGGGCATGACGAAGCCGATCTCGGCCAGTTCGGGGACGGCGGCCAGGGCCGCCTCGCCCATCCGGTACATGCTGTCCTGAATCCCGCGGCTGTAGGTGGTGCCGAACACAGTCAGCAGCGTCGCGAGGATCCGCGCATTGGCCGCGCCGTGATCCTGCGGGGCCGAGGCCCAGGTCCAGGTCGCGTCCATGCTGGTGGCGGCGATGCGGTCGGTCGTGTCTGGCAGGGTCCGGTACTGGTCCGCCACGAAGCCCGTCCAGCCCGACTGCGTGGTCTTCATGAAGGTGTACCCGCGCAGACCGGAGCGCAGGGTCGAGCCGCTCCGATCGGCGGTGAGACCCGCGAAGCCGGCGCCGTTCCCGTCGCGCGTGAAGGTATGGCCGTGCGGCGCGTCGGCGATCGCGTGCCGCAGCCAGCGGACCTCCTCCGCCTCGATCGCCACCGTCTCGACCTGGGGATAGGTCTCGAGCAGCACCCGCGCAACCGCGACGACGAATCCCTCGGCGTCGAGCGCGAGGTTCCGCGCCGCCGTGACGTTGACGATGTTCCGGATGCTGTCGGTGGCGATGGAAGCGCGGTTGTCACCCCCGGTCCAGGCGGCCTCGAAGCGCCCGGTCAGCATGACCGACAGGGTCACTTCGCGCGGCGTGTGGTGGTCGCCGTCACGGGCGAGGCGCAGCACCCGGACCCGTTCCTTGCCGTACCGCGATGCCGTCAGGGCCATGGGGATCTCCGACCGGACCGTCGCCGGCCATCTCACGCAAATCTTATTCATCCTAGGCCGACGCGCGTGGGGGCGCCAAGGTTCGAACGTGTCGGTGCGGCTTGACCGAGGCCTCATGGAAACCGGCATAGTGCAGGGCCGGGCCGAACCGGCCTCGGACCGGCGAGCGGGCATGGACCTCCACACGATCGAGACCGTCGTCCGGCCGAAGAATCGTTCCGAGCTCCCCGCCTGGGCGGACGGCGATGCCTGCTTGGGGGGCGGGACGTGGCTGTTCTCCGAGCCGCAGGTCGGGACGCGGCGCCTCGTCGACCTCGCGGCCCTGGAATGGACTCCGCACGCGATCGACGCGCACGGCCTCACCCTCGCGGCGACCTGCACCATCGCGCAACTCGACCGGCTCGAGCTGCCGTCGGGATGGAACGCGGCGCCGCTTGTCGGCCAGTGCTGCCGCGCCCTGCTCGGCTCCTTCAAGATCTGGACTGTGGCCACGGTCGGCGGGAATATCTGCCTAGCCCTCCCGGCCGGCCCGATGATCGCCCTCGCGACGGCCCTGGACGGCACCTGCACGATCTGGTCCCGGGACGGAGCTGAGCGCACCGTCTCCATCCTCGACTTCGTCCTCGCGCCGCAGCGGAACGCGCTCGCGCCGGGGGAGATCCTGCGGAGCCTGTCGATGCCGGCCGCCGCGCTCGCGCGGCGCACGGCTTTCCGCCGCGTCAGCCTCAGCCCGAACGGCCGCTCCGGCGCGCTGCTGATCGGGACGCGCGGCGCCGACGGCGCGTTCGCGCTCACAGTCACGGCCTCGGTCAAGCGGCCGCTCCGCCTCGCCTTCGAGGGGCTTCCGGGTCGGGCCGAGCTGGTGCGGGCGCTCGACGACGCGGTCCCGGATGCCCTCTACCATGACGATGTTCACGGGCGGCCCGACTGGCGCCGCCACATGACCCGTCACTTCGCCGAGGAGATCCGCGGGTCGCTCGACGCGGCGCCGTCGCCGGGAGCCGCGTCATGAAGCTCACGATCAACGGTGCCGCGCACGAGGGTGCGCCGCGGGCGGGGCAGTGCCTCAGGACCTACCTGCGCGAGGCCGGATGGTTCGGCGTGAAGAAAGGCTGCGACGCCGGCGATTGCGGCGCCTGCACGATCCATCTGGACGGCGAGCCCGTGCACAGCTGCCTGATGCCGGCCTTCCGCGCCGAGGGGCGGAGCGTGACCACCATCGAGGGGTTGGCCGGTCCCTGCCGTGCCGACGCGGCCGAGCCGACGGCGCTCCACCCGATGCAGGAGGCGTTCCTGGCGGCCCAGGGCTTCCAGTGCGGCTTCTGCACGCCCGGCATGATCATGACGGCCGCGAGCCTCAACCAGGGCCAGAAGCAGGATCTCGGCACCGCCCTGAAGGGCAATCTCTGCCGCTGCACCGGCTACCGGGCCGTGCGCGAGGCCATCGTGGGCGGCACGCATCCGGTCGAGAGCGGGGCCTGCGGCGATCCCGTGGGCCGCAACCTCGCGGCGCCGGCCGCGCCGCTGGTGGTGTCCGGGCGCGCCCGCTTCACGATGGACCTGCCGCTCGGCGACACGCTCCATCTCAAGGTGCTGCGCTCGCCGCACGCCCATGCCCGGATCGTCGCGGTCGACGCGTCGGCGGCCTGCGCCGTGCCGGGCGTGGTCGCCGTGCTGACCCACGCCGACGCACCGCCGCGCCGGTTCTCGACCGCCCGCCACGAGGATCCGCGGGACGACGCCTCCGACACGCGGGTGCTCGACCCGATCCTGCGGTTCGTCGGCCAGCGCGTCGCCGCCGTTGTGGCGGAGACGGAGGCGGCCGCGGAGGCCGGATGTCGCGCCCTGCGAGTGACCTACGAGGTCCGACCGGCGCTCCTCGATCCGGAGCGCGCCCTCGAGGCCGACGCGCCCCGGGTTCACGACCCCCGCGACTGCCCGGGCGAGGACGCACCGCCCCTCGGGCGCCATCCCAACCTCGCCGGAGAGGTGCACGGCGCCGTCGGCGACGTGGACGGGGGCTTCGCCGAGGCGGACTTCGTCTACGCGGGGACGTTCCGGTCGCAGCGCGTCCAGCACGCTGCCATGGAGACCCACGGCTGCATCGGCTGGCGCGCCGAGGACGGCCGCCTGACGCTGCGCACCAGCACCCAGGTGCCGTTCCTGACCCGGGACGCGCTGGCGGACCTGTTCGGCTTGGAGAAGGACGCGGTGCGCGTCGTCTGCGCCCGGGTCGGGGGCGGCTTCGGCGGCAAGCAGGAGATGCTGACCGAGGACCTCGTCGCCCTGGCGGTCCTGTACACCGGGCGGCCCGTGCGCTGGGAGCTGACCCGCGAGGAGCAGTTCGTCGGGACGACGACGCGCCACCCGATGCGGGTGGACGTGAAAGTCGGCGCCCGCCGGGACGGCACCCTCACGGCGCTCAGCCTCGATGTCCTGTCCGATACCGGCGCCTACGGGAACCACGCGGGCGGCGTGATCCACCACGCCTGCCACGAGGTGCTGGCCGCCTATGTCTGCCCGAATAAGCAGGTGAGCGGCCGCGCCGTCTACACCCACACGGTGCCGGCGGGCGCCTTCCGGGGCTACGGGCTGAGCCAGACGATCTTCGCGCTCGAATCCGCCCTGGACGAGGTCGCCCGCGGAGTCGGCCTCGACCCGTTCGCCCTGCGACGGCGCAACGCCGTCAAGCCGGGCGACGCCATGGTGTCGAACAGCCTGGAACCGCACGACGTGATCTTCGGCAGTTACGGGCTCGACCAGTGCCTGACCCTGGTCGAGGAGGCGCTGCGGGCCGATCCGGGCCCCGATCCGGAGGCCGGCTGGCGCGCCGGGACCGGCATGGCCATGGCGATGATCGACACGATCCCGCCGCGCGGCCACCACGCCGACGCGCGGGTCAGCCTGGACGCCGACGGGCACTTCACGGTGCGCGTGGGGACGGCGGAGTTCGGCAACGGCACCAGCACGGTGCATCGGCAGATCGCCGCATCGGCGCTCGGCGCCGCGCCGGAGCGTGTCCGCATCGCGGGCGCGGACACCGATATCGTCGGTCACGACACGGGCGCCTACGGGAGCACCGGCACCGTGGTGGCGGGTCTGGCGACCTTGCGCGCGGCCGAGGCGCTCGCGGTGCGAATTTGCGCGCGGGCGGCGGAGATCGCGGGCGCGCCCCCAGCTTCGTGCCGCCTGAACGGGGAGCAGGTCGAGACGCCGGCGGGGCCGGTGACGCTGGCGGCGGTCGGTCCCCTCGACGCGACCGGCCGGGCCGACGGCAGCCCGCGCTCGGTGGCGTTCAACGTCCACGCCTTCCGTGTGGAGGTCGACCCGGTGAGCGGCGCGGTGCGGATTCTCAGGAGCGTCCACGCCGCCGATGCCGGGCGGGTGATCAACCCGATGCAGTGCCGCGGTCAGGTCGAGGGCGGCATCGCGCAGGCGCTCGGCGCAGCTCTCTACGAGGACGTCCGCATCGCCGCGGACGGGAGCCTCGTCACGCAGACGTTCCGCGACTACCACATCCCCGCCTGCGCCGACGTGCCCGACACCGAGGTCCTGTTCGCCGACACCCACGACAGCGTCGGCCCCCTCGGGGCCAAGTCCATGAGCGAGTCGCCGTTCAACCCGGTGGCGGCGGCGCTCGGCAACGCCATCCGGGACGCGACCGGGGCCCGCCTGACCGCGACTCCCTTCACGCCCGACAGGATCTACCGGGCCGTGGCGGCCGGCCGGGCCGGGCTCCCGTGATGGATCGCGCGCGGGACACGATGCCGACGGCGAAGCCGGGTTTCCTGGAGCGGACCTTCCGCCTCGCCGAGCACGGCACCAGCGTGCGCACGGAGCTGCTGGCGGGGCTGACCACCTTCCTGACGATGGCCTACATCGTCTTCATCAATCCGAGCATCCTGGGGGATGCCGGCATGCCGCGCGGCGCGGTGTTCGTGGCGACCTGCCTCGTCGCGGCGCTCGGCTCGCTGATCATGGCGCTCTACGCCAATTACCCGATCGCCCTAGCGCCCGGGATGGGGCTCAACGCGTACTTCACCTACGTGGTGGTCCAGCAGCTCGGCTACAGCTGGCAGGCGGCCCTCGGCGCTGTGTTCATCTCGGGCGTGTGCTTCCTGATCGTGACGCTGACGGGCCTGCGCGCGCTCATCGTCGACGGGATCCCGCGATCCATGCGCATCGCCATCACGGTGGGGATCGGCCTGTTCCTGGCGATCATCGCGCTCAAGAACGCCGGCCTCGTCGCGGCGAGCCCGGCGACCTTCGTCACGCTCGGCGACCTGCACAAGCCCGAGGCGATCCTGGCGGTGATCGGCTTCCTGATCGTGGCGGTCCTCTCCGCCCGGAAGGTCCGGGCGGCGCTGCTCTCCAGCATCCTCACCGTCACGGCATTGAGCTTCATCTTCGCCGGCAACACCTTTCAGGGCATCGTCTCCCTTCCGCCCTCGATCGCCCCGACGCTGTTCGCCCTCGACATTCCGGGCGCCCTCTCCGCGGGCCTGCTCAACGTGATCTTGGTCCTGTTCCTGGTGGAGCTGTTCGACGCCACCGGCACGCTGATGGGCGTGGCGAACCGGGCCGGGCTACTGACCGACGGGCGGATGCGCCGCCTCGACCGGGCCCTGATGGCCGATTCCGTCTCGGTCTTCGCGGGCTCGCTCCTCGGCACGTCGAGCACCACGGCGTATCTGGAGAGCGCCTCCGGCGTCGAGGAGGGCGGCCGCACCGGGCTCACGGCCGCCACCGTGGCGGTACTGTTCCTCGCCTGTCTGTTCTTCGCGCCCCTGGCGGGCGCGGTGCCTGCCTACGCCACGGCGCCGGCCTTGTTCTACGTCGCCTGCCTGATGCTGCGCGAGCTGACGGAACTCGACTGGGACGACCTCACCGAAGTCGTGCCGGCCTGCGTCACAGCCCTGCTGATGCCCTTCACCTACTCGATCGCCACCGGCGTCTCGTGCGGCTTCATCACCTACGCCGCGCTCAAGCTGTTCGCGGGCCGCGCCCGGGAGGTGAAGCCGATCGTCTGGGTGATCGCCGCGGTCTTCCTGTTCAAGTTCGTGGAGACCGGCGGCGCGCATTGACGCCCGCGCGGCGCCCCTAACGGCCCGTCGCGGCCGCGTGGAGCGCCGCCGCGTCCCGCGCGCCGCGCATCGCCGCGGCGGCCCCCGGGTCGCGCAGGCGCCGCGCCACGCAGGCCAGCGCGTTCAGCGTCTCGCCCTCGGCGGCGGTCGGGAGCAGGAGCAGAGCGACGAGGTCCACCGGCCGGTCGTCGACCGCATCGAACTCGATCGGGTCGCGGAGCCGGGCCAGGATCCCGTACGGGCGCGCGACAGCCTCGAGCCGCGCATGCGGCAGGGCGATGCCGTCGCCGATCCCGGTCGAGCCCAGGGTCTCGCGCCGGATCAGCGCCGAGAGGACCGTCTCCACGGCGAGGCCGAGGGCGCTGGCCGCGCGGCACGCCATCTCCTCGAGCAGCGCCTTCTTGCTGGCGGCGCGCAGGCCGACGAGTACGTCGGCGGGCGCGAGGATCCGATCCATCGTCATAGCGCGGGATCGCGGGCGCTGCGAAGCATCAACTCGTCCTCGGAATCAGTGGGCGGTCGCGCCGTCGGCGCCGCGGGAATGCGGGGCCGGCTCGTCGTCCGGCGCGCGCAGGCGGTAGCCGACGCCGGTCTCGGTCAGCAAGATCCGCGGCCGCTCGGGATCCGCCTCCAGCTTCTGGCGGAGCTGGCGCACGTAGACGCGCAGGTATTGCGGGTCGGACGAGGACGGCACGGAGCGCATCAGCTGCGCGTGGGTCAGCACCTTGCCGGCGTGCAGGACCAGGACGCGCAGGAAGTCGTACTCGCGCGGCGTGAGCTTCACCTCGGCCTCGTCGACCTTCACGATCCGGCGGACCAGATCGACCGACAGGTTGTCGACGCGGAAGATCGGCCGCTCGCCCCGCGCGGCGAGCTGGTGTCGCATGGCGGCCCGCAGGCGCGCCAGCAGCTCCGCCATGCCGAACGGCTTGGTCACGTAGTCGTTGGCGCCGAGATCGAGCGCCTCGACCTTGCCGCCCTCGTCGTCGCGGCTCGACAGGACGACCACGGGGAGGTCCGGATGGATCGCCCGCACCGACCGCAGCAGGTCGTGGCCGCGCATGTCGGGCAGTCCGAGGTCGAGGATGACGAGATCCACCCCCTCGCGGCCGAGCAGCGCCAGGGCGGTTCGCGCATCGGGCGCCTCCAGGACGGCGTAGCCCTGGGTGGCCAGGCCCATGCGCAGGAGCTTGCGGATCGGCGGCTCGTCGTCGACGACCAGAACGGCGGGGCTCATGCGGCGATGTCCCTGGGTGCATTCCGGGCCGGAACCGGCAGGCTCACGGTGAAGCAGGCCCCGCCGCGGTCGCGGCGATTCTCGGCCGTGACGGTGCCGCCCATCGCCTCGACGAAGCCCCGGGAGATCGCGAGGCCCAGGCCGGTGCCGGCCCGGACCCGGTCGCCCTTCCGGACGCGGTAGAACTTGTCGAAGACCCGCTCGACATCGGCGTCGGGCAGGCCGTCGCCCTCGTCCAGCACGGCGATCCGGACCCGGTCGCCCGCGCGGCGCGCCCGGACCGTCACGGTCGAGCCCTCGGGCGCGTACTTGGCCGCGTTGTCGAGGAGGTTGACCAGGACCTGCTCGAACAGGACCGGGTCGAGCGCCAGGGCCGGCAGGTCGGCCTCGACCTCCACGGCCACGCGGTGGTCGGCCAGGATCTTCTGGGTGCGGCGCAGAGCGGTGTCGACCGTCTCGGCCACGTCCTGGGCGGAGAGGTTCGGCGCCACCGCGCCGGCTTCCAGCCGGGTCATGTCGAGGAGGTTGGCGATGAAGCGGTTGAGCCGCTCCGACTCCTCGATGATCGTCGCCAGCAGCTCCGCCTTGGCTTCGGCGGGAAGCGCCGCGTCGAGGTCGCGCAGCGTGCTGGCCGCGCCCAGCACCGAGGCGAGCGGCGTGCGCAGGTCGTGGCTGATCGAGGTGAGCAGCGCCTGCCGCAGGCGGTCGGTCTCGGCGGCGCGCTCGGCCCGGTCGAGATCCTCCACGAGCCGGACCCGCTCGATGGCGAGGGCGCCCATGTCGGCCAGGGCGTCGAGGAGGCGGCGGCCTTCCGGCGACAGGATCGGCCCGGTGCCGTCGGAATCGAGGCCGATCACCCCGATCGTGCCGCGCCCGGTCCGCATCGGCAGGAACAGGCGCTTGGCACCGGGCAGCGTGTCGGCGCCCCGGCCCGCGGGCCGGTCGTTGTCGAAGGCCCACTGCGCGGCCGCGAGGTCGGCCTCGTCGAGCATGTCCTCGGGCGGGTAGCCGGCCCTGACCGTCACGGCTTGGCCGTCGGGCAGCAGCAGGACGACGCGCACCTTCAGCATCGCGGCGACCTGGGCGCAGGTGGCCCAGAGCACGTCGTCGAGGGTGCCGCAGGCGGCGAGCTTCCGCGAGAAGCCGAACAGCCGCTCGGTCGCCCGCGCGCGGCCCTGGCTGACCACCGCCACGCGGCGCGCGCGCGAGGCGAGGTTCGAGACCAGGACGGCCACCAGGGTGAAGAGCAGGAAGGCCGCGACGTTGGTCGGGTCGGCGATGGTGAGCGTGTAGACCGGCGGCAGGAAGAAGAAGTTGTAGGCGAGCGAGGCCGCCACGACCGCGGCGAGCGCCGGCCCGAGACCCCAGCGCACCGCCACCGCCACGACGGCGGTGAGCAGGAACAGGTCGGCGTTCTCGACGCCCGCGTAGGGCTCCGCGACGATGGCCGCGCCGAGCCCCGCGGCGATCGCCGCCAGGGCGATCGCGTAGGGCCGCGCGTCGAATCCCGGCCGCGGCGCGGTCACCGCCACGGCGCGGCGCGGCGGCGTCTCGTCGGGGACGGCCTCGCCGGGGACGACGTGCACGCTGATGGCGCCGCTCCGCCGCACGAGGTCGTGCACCACCGAGCCGTTGAGCAGCTCGAACAGCCAGGACCGGTGCGCCTTGCCCACGACGATGTGGTTGACGTTGGCCGAGCGCGCGTAGTCGAGCACGTCGTCGGCGATCCGGCGCCCGCCGGGCAGGGTGATGGCGTCGCCGCCGAGCCGGTCGGCGAGCCGAAGGGCCTCGGCGATCCGGTCGCGCTCCGCCTCGCTCAGGGCCGCCGCCCGCGCGCCCTCGATGGAGAGCGCCGTCCAGGGGGCGTGCAGGCGGTCGGCCAGCCGCTTGGCGTAGCGCACCAGGCCGGAGGAGCGGGGATCCTCGTTCACGCAGACCAGCACGCGCTCGCCCGCCGCCCAGGGACCGGCGATGGCGTTGGCCCGCATGTGGCCGAGCAACTCGTCGTCGACCCGGTCGGCGGTGCGCCGGAGGGCCAGCTCGCGGAGCGCCGTCAGGTTACCGCGGGAGAAGTAGTGCTTGAGCGCGCGCTCGGCGTGGGTCGGGACGTAGACCTTACCGTCCTTCAGGCGCTGGATCAGGTCGTCGGGATTGAGGTCCACCACCTCGATGTCGTCGGCGCGGTCGAGGACGCCGTCCGGGACCGTCTCGCGCACCCGGATGCGGGTGATCGACGCGACCACGTCGTTGAGGCTCTCGACGTGCTGGATGTTGAGCGTCGTGAGCACGTCGATGCCGGCGTCGAGCAACTCCTCGACGTCCTGGTAGCGCTTCGGGTGGCGCGAGCCCGGGGCGTTGGTGTGCGCAAGCTCGTCGACCAGCGCGAGGGCCGGCCGGCGGGCGAGCAGGGCGTCGAGGTCCATCTCCTGGAGGACGGTGCCGTGATACGGCACCGACCGCCGGGGAACCGTCTTGAAGCCGTCGAGGAGGGCCTCCGTCTCGACCCGGCCGTGCGTCTCGACGACGCCGACCACGACGTCGATCCCCGCCTTGAGGCGCGCCCGGCCGATGGTCAGCATCTCGTAGGTCTTGCCGACGCCGGGGGCGGCCCCGAGGAACACCTTGAGACGGCCGCGCGTCCGCTCTTCCCGGCGCGCCGCTTCGAGCAGGGCGTCGGGCGAGGGGCGGGTCGGGTCGCGGCCGGTCTCGGGCATGATCCCTCTACTTAGCGCCGTTCAGCGACGGGCGAGATCGTCGACGGCGAGGTTCAGCGCCAGCACGTTGACGCGCGGCTCCCCCAGGATGCCCAGGGTGCGGCCCACGATGCGGGCGGTCACGAGGTCGCGCAGCTTGTCCTGCGGGATGTTGCGGGCCTTGGCGACGCGGGGAACCTGGAAGTAGGCGGCCTCGGGCGAGATGTCCGGGTCGAGGCCGGACCCGCTGGTCGTCACGAGATCGACGGGCACCGGGGCGCCCGGATTCTCGGCCTTCAAGGCCTCGACATCGGCCTTCACCCGCTCGGCCAACGCCGCGCTGGTCGGCCCGAGATTCGAGCCCGAGGAATTGGCCGCGTTGTAGGGCGCCGGCACCGTCTTCGAGGCGTCGGCGGGGTCCGGCGCCGTGGTCGCCGAAGGCCGGCCGTGGAAGTAGCCGGCACCGGTGAAGTTCTGGCCGATCAGGCTGGAGCCGATGACCGTGCCGTCGCGCTCGATCAGGCTGCCGGCGGCCTTGGCGGGGAAGATGGCGCCGGCGAGGCCAGTCATCGCGAGGGGATAGGCGAGGCCGGTGATCGCCGTCAGGGCGGTGAGCAGGACAAGGGCAGGGCGAAGCTGTTTCAGCATGGCGGGTCTCCGAGGGACCGGTTCAGACGAGGTGGAGGGCGCTGACGGCGAGGTCGATGGCCTTGATGCCCACGAAGGGCACGAGGACGCCCCCGAGGCCGTAGATCAGGAGGTTCCGGCGCAGCAGCGCGGCCGCGCCGACGGCCCGGTAGGTGACGCCGCGCAGGGCCAGCGGGATCAGCGCCACGATGATCAGCGCGTTGAAGATGATCGCCGACAGGATCGCGCTCTGCGGCGAGGCGAGGCCCATGATGTTGAGCGCCTGGAGCTGCGGGTAGAGCCCGAGGAACATCGCCGGGATGATGGCGAAGTACTTGGCCACGTCGTTGGCGATCGAGAAGGTCGTCAGCGCGCCGCGGGTCATCAGCAGCTGCTTGCCGATGCCGACGATCTCGATGAGCTTCGTCGGGTCGCTGTCGAGATCGACCATGTTGCCGGCCTCGCGGGCGGCCACCGTGCCGGTGTTCATGGCGACACCGACATCGGCCTGGGCCAGCGCTGGAGCGTCGTTGGTGCCGTCGCCGCACATGGCGACGAGCTTGCCGTCCGCCTGCTCCTTGCGGATCAGCGCGAGCTTGTCCTCAGGCGTGGCCTGGGCGAGGAAGTCGTCGACGCCGGCCTCGGCCGCGATCGCCGCCGCGGTCATCGGGTTGTCGCCGGTGATCATCACCGTGCGGATGCCCATCTGGCGCAGCTCGGCGAAGCGCTCGCGGATGCCGCCTTTCACGATGTCCTTCAGGTAGACGACGCCGAGCAGGCGGCCGTTTTTGGCGACGGCCAGCGGCGTGCCGCCGACCTTGGCGATCTCCTCGGCGATGGCGCGGGTCTCCTTGACGGCGGCCGTCTCCGGAGCCGGCTGAAAGGCCAGGGCGGCGCTCGAGCCCCGGCTCGCCACCGGCTGACCGGACAGCGACGCGATCACGGCGTCGACGGCGCCCTTGCGGATCGAGGCGCTCTCCAAGTCGACGCCCGACATCCGCGACTGTGCGGTGAACGGCACGAAGGTGGCGTTGAGCGCGGCCATGTCGCGGGCGCGGATGCCGTACTTCTCCTTGGCCAGCACCACGATCGAGCGGCCCTCCGGCGTCTCGTCGGCGAGCGAGGCGAGCTGCGCCGCGTCGCCGAGTTCCTGCGCGCTCACGCCGGAGACCGGACGGAACTCGGTGGCCTGCCGGTTGCCGAGCGTGATCGTGCCGGTCTTGTCGAGGAGGAGGGTGTCGACGTCGCCCGCCGCCTCGACGGCGCGGCCCGACATGGCGAGCACGTTGAAGCGGACCAGCCGGTCCATGCCGGCGATGCCGATCGCCGAGAGCAGCGCGCCGATCGTCGTGGGGATCAAGGTCACGAACAGGGCGACGAGGACGATCACCGGGATCGCGCCGCCCGCGTAGCTCGCGAAGCTCGGGATCGAGGCCACCGCGAAGACGAACACGATGGTGAGCCCGGCGAGCAGGATGTTCAGGGCGATCTCGTTCGGCGTCTTCTGTCGCGAGGCGCCCTCGACCAGCGCGATCATCCGGTCCACGAAGGTCGAGCCGGCCGCGGCGGTGATCCGGACCTTGATCTCGTCCGAGAGCACCTGCGTGCCGCCGGTCACCGCCGAGCGGTCGCCGCCGGATTCGCGGATCACCGGCGCGGATTCACCCGTGATGGCGGCCTCGTTCACGGAGGCTACACCCTCAATCACTTCGCCGTCGGAGGGGATCAGGTCGCCGGCCTCGACCAGCACGACGTCGCCGACCTTGAGGGCGGTGCCCGGCACCGTCTCGTAGGCGCGGCCCGGTCCCTTGAGGCGCTTCGCCGTCATCTCGGTGCGGGTGCGCCGCAGGCTGTCGGCCTGGGCCTTGCCGCGCCCCTCCGCGAGGGCCTCGGCGAAGTTGGCGAAGATCAGGGTGAACCACAACCAGAGGATGATCTGGCCGGAGAAGGCGAGATCGCTGCCGCCGGTGATGAGGTCGCGGGCGAACAGGATCGTGGTGAGCACCGCCACGACCTCGACCACGAACATGACCGGGTTGCGGATCATGGCGCGGGGATCGAGCTTCCCGACGGAGCCGATGAGGGCCGGCCCGATCAGGGCGGCACTGAACAGGGATGACGTCTGGCGAGACATGGAAAATGTCCGGAGGAGAGATGGAAGTGGGGCTGCCGTCCTCGCGGGCGGAGCGATGCGATCCAGGGCCGCGCTGCGCTCGCGAGGACGGTTGCGGAGGGGCTCAGCCCGCGACGCCGAGGGTCAGCGCGTAGGCCGCCAGCAGGGCGAAGCCGCCGAGGAGGACGACGCCGAGAAGCGCCAGCACGAGGTCCGACGTCCGCGGGGGCGGGGCTCCGGCACGGCCGGCGCGATGCGGCTGCCGGTGCAGCACGAGGTGGTGGCGCGCGACGCGCCGGGCGGGGAGGGCGCGCGGCATCTCAGCCCCCCGTCGCGAAGGTCTGGCCGGCGGCGCCCGCGAGGTGCTCGACCACGGGGCCCAGCGCCAGCGAGGGGAAGAAGGTCAGGCCGCCGATGATCAGGATCACCCCGACGAGCAGCCCGACGAACAGGCCGCCGTGGGTCGGGAACGTGCCTGCCGAGGCCGGGACCGTCTTCTTGGCGGCGAGCGAGCCCGCGATGGCGAGCACGGGGATCTTCACGAAGAACCGGCCGACCAGCATGCCGATGGCGAGCGTGCTGTTGTAGAACAGCGTGTTGGCCGTCAGCCCGCCGAAGGCCGAGCCGTTGTTGGCCGCCGCCGACGTGTAGGCGTAGAGGATCTCGGTGAAGCCGTGCGGGCCGGCATTGGCCGGGCCGGCGAGGCCCGCCGGCACCACCGTCGCCAGCGCCGTGAAGCCCAGCATCATCAGCGGCAGGCAGAGGATGCCGAGCATGGCCATCTTCACCTCCTTCGCCTCGATCTTCTTGCCGAGGTACTCGGGGGTTCGGCCGACCATCAGGCCCGCCACGAAGATCGCCACGATCACGAAGATCAGCATGCCGTAGAGGCCGGCGCCGACGCCGCCGATGATGATCTCGCCGAGTTGCATGTTGAGCAGCGGGATCAGGCCGCCGAGCGCCGTGAACGAGTCGTGCATGGCGTTGACGGCACCGCAGGAGGCCGCCGTGGTGATCACCGCGAACAGCGCCGAGGCGGCGATGCCGAAGCGGGTCTCCTTGCCCTCCATGTTGCCGCCGGTCAGCCCGAAGCTGTTCAGGACGGAGCTTCCGTGGGCCTCGGCCCAGTAGGTGACGAGGACGCCCGCGAGGAACAGGATCCCCATGGCGCCGAGGATGGCCCAGCCCTGCCGCTCGTCGCCGACCATGCGGCCGAAGACGTTGGTGAGGGCGGCGCCGATCGCGAAGATCGAGACCATCTGGACGAGGTTCGACAGCGCGGTCGGATTCTCGAACGGGTGCGCGGCGTTGGCGTTGAAGAAGCCGCCACCGTTGGTGCCGAGCATCTTGATCGCCACCTGGCTCGCCACCGGTCCGAGCGCGATGGTCTGCTTGGCGCCCTCCAGCGTCGTGGCGTCGGCGTAGGCGCCGAGCGTCTGCGGAATGCCCTGCCAGACCAGGAACAGCGTGTAGGGCACGCAGATCGGCAGCAGCACGTAGAGGGTGGCGCGGGTCACATCGACCCAGAACGAGCCGATCGTGCCGGAGGACGCGCGCGCGAATCCGCGGATCAGCGCCACCGCCACTGCGATGCCGGTCGCCGCCGACAGGAAGTTCTGGTGCGTCAGACCCAGCATCTGGGACAGGTACGAGAGCGTGGTCTCGCCGCCGTAGGACTGCCAGTTCGTGTTGGTGATGAAGCTGGTCGACGTGTTGAAGGCGAGGTCCGGCGCCACCGCGGTCTGGTCGGCCGGGTTCAGCGGCAGCACCGCCTGCAGCCGCAGGATCGCGTAGAGGACCGCGAAGCCTAGCACGTGGAACAGGATGACCGCACCCGTGTAGGCCAGCCAGTGCTGCTCCTGGCGGTCATCGATGCCGGACACACGGTAGAGACCGCGCTCGATCGGTCCGAGCACGGGCGAGAGGAAGGTGCGCTCTCCGGTGAAGACGCGGGTCATGTACGACCCGAGGGGCTTCACGAGCGCCAGAACGATCGCGCCGTAGAGCGCGATCTGGATCCAGCCGTTGAGGGTCATGGGGGAGATCCTGCGGGCCGCTCAGAACCGCTCGGGGCGGACGAGGGCGTAGGTGAGGTAGACGAGGAGGCCGGCGGTCACGCAGGCGCCGAGGGCGAGGTCGAGGGTCATGGCGGCCTCTCTCACAGCCGGTCGCAGGCGGCCGCGTAGCCGGCCGCCGCGACGAAGAAGGCGAGCCCTCCGGCCAGGAAGACGATGTCGAGCATGGGGGTCAGGTCCGGTTCGGCGGACCGGCCGCGGAGGCTCCGCGACCGGGCTTGGCCGACCATCAGTGTCGCCGGGAACCGCGTTAGGGTTCGAGCGAGGACCGAGCCGGAACATATAAGGGTCGCGTTAGGATCGGGTGCGTCGGCCGAAGCTCGCCTGGAGGCCCGCGCAGGCTGCCGGAACGGTCAGCCAAGCCGCCCCCGGGCAGAGGGCGCGCCACCGGGCGCGGTCCAGGCGGATCACCCCGGCCTCTCGGCCGAGGATCCCGCCGTAACCGAGGCCGCAGACGCCGCAGCGTCCGGCGAGCGGCTCGATGGGGCAGGGCGAGGGTGACGCGTCGGCCGGCGACGCAGCGGCGCCGCGACAGGCGGGGGAGACTCCGGCGCTCACCGGACCTGCAGGGGTTCGAAGAGGTTCAGTGCGAGCAGCGCGAGGGACACGGCGGACCACCCGCCGAGCGCGACCACCATCAGCGCGAAGACGTGGTCGGCCCTGCACTCGGCGAGGATGTGGCGGACGATTCGCATGCGGAGACTCCATCCGGGCTGTTGCCCGATGGCGTGACCACGTCCGCATCGGCCGTGAGGGACCAAGACGCGTGCGAGGCGTCCGGCATAGGGATGTCATCAGGACCGGGCGGCGGCGCGTCCGCAAGGCCCAGGAAGCTCGGGTCGAGCTCGTGCAGGAAGCAGGGCGGCGAGCTGTAGGCGCCGAAGTCCGGCTCGTCGCGGCTCGGCGACGCGGGGACACCCTCGGGCGCGCGGGTCGGGTCTGACGGCATGACGCGGTCCCTCCGGAAGCGTCCTGTCCGCGGCCGGCCGTCAGGCCGGGCGCCGCGTCGGACGCCGGATGTCGGACCCGGCCGCGACGCGGCCGGGCGCGGTTCTAGACCGTCGCGGCTTCTGGCTGCTCGGTCGAGTTGAACACGACCTCGCCGGTCCGCTCGCAGACCACGCTGACCGAGGTCGCCCCGTTCTCGCGCTGCTGCACGGGGAGCTGCGCGAGCGCGTAGGCCGTCGCCGCCTCGAGATCGCACGGCCACAGTTTGGTGAAGCTCTCGCGCTTCCCGCGGCGAAAAGTGATTTTGTAAGCCATCGTTTCCTCCGTTTTCACGGAAGATACACCTTCTCGGCGTGCCGCCACGTCGCGCCGAGACATGGCACCGATGCGTTCCGGGCGGGAACGGCGGCGACATACGGGTAGATCGGTCAGAAACGGTCAACCCGTGACTGGAGCGGGACAGCAGTCTCCGTACAGCTTGATCCGCAAAATAGACCATGCGACGGTGCCGAATAATGAATTGCGCAGCCTCGGGCATCGCGCAGATCAGGCCTTCTAGGGCAGGGCGTCACGCCATGGCGCATCGGTGTCGGAGTGGTTCGAGTCATGTCCCACATGCCGGCCGGGTCACTTGACGGAGCGGGCCGGGCCGCGGACGCCGCCCCGGTCCGGAACGCCGGGCCGCTCGACGAGGTCGGCGTCGCCAAGCAGAAGCTCATCGAGGCGATCGAGTGCAGCTCCGAGGGCTTCGCACTGTTCGATTCGGACGATCGCCTCGTCCTATGCAACGGGCACTTCCAAGATCTCCATCCCGGCCTGTCGACGATCATCGTGCCGGGCGTAGCTTTCGAGGCCATCGCCCGCGCCGTCGCCGAGACCTGCGTCGTTCGCCCGAACGGCATGACCGTCGAGGGCTGGCTTGCCGAGCGGATCGCCCACTACCGCGCGCCGGGAGGGCCGCTTCTCCAGCAGCGCGTCGACGGCCGCTGGGTCCAGGTCAACGAGCGCAAGACCAACGACGGCGGCGTCGTCGCCGTCTACACCGACGTGACCGAGATCAAGCGCGCCGAGCAGGTGCTCCAAGCGACGCAGGGGCGGCTGACCTACCTGCTCACCGCGTCCCCGTCGATGATCTGCAGCTTCGAGGTCGGCGGCAGGAACGCGCCGACCTTCATCAGCGAGAACGTGCGCGATCTCCTGGGCTACGAGCCGGGCGATTACCTGGCCGGGCCGGAATTCTGGCTGGAGCGGCTTCATCCCGACGACCGCGACCGCGTGCTCGCCGAGTTCCCGCGCCTGCTCGCCGACGGGCACAACGTCATCGAGTACCGGTTCCAGCACGCGAACGGCACCTATCGCTGGGTCCGGGACGAGCAGCGCCTCCTGCGAGATCCGGGCGGACAGCCCGTCGAGGTGGTCGAGTCCTGGAGCGACATCACCGAGCGCAAAGAAGCCGAGCTGGCGCTGCAGAAGCAGACCGCCTTCGTCGAGCTGCTCCAGGCCGCCGCCGCGGCCGCCAACGAGGCGCCGACGGTCGAGGACGCCCTGCGCTTCTGCCTCGAGCGCGTCGCGCAGCACGCCGGCTGGCCTGTCGGTCACGCCCATATCCTGGCCCGGGACGGGACGCGGACGCTGCTCCCGACCGGCATCTGGCACTGCGATCCCGGCGCGGATGTCGCGCGATTCCAGGCCGCTACGGCTGCCACGTCGCTGGCCGCCGGATCGGGCCTGGCCGGCCGCGTTCTCGTCTCGGGCGCGCCGGAATGGAGCGTCGGGGACCCGACGCTGGCCGCGGACCCGCGCGCGCCGGCGGCGGTCGAGCACGGCATCCGGGCGGGATTCGGCTTTCCGGTGACGGTCGGGCGCGACGTCGTCGCGGTGCTGGAGTTCTTCGCCCGCGACGCGTCCCCGCCGGACGCCTCGCTGCTCCGGGTCATGAGCAACATCGGCGCGCAGCTCGGCCGCGTGATCGAGCGCAAGCAGGCCGAGGAGAGCCTGCGTCAGGCGAAGGAGGCGGCCGAGGAGGCGAGCCGCGCCAAGAGCAGCTTCCTCGCCAACATGAGCCACGAGTTGCGGACCCCGCTCAACGCGATCATCGGCTTCACCCGGCTGGTGATGCGGCGGGCGAAGGATGTCCTGCCGGTCAAGCAGTTCGAGAATCTCGAGAAGATCCTGGCGAGTTCCGAGCACCTGCTCTCGCTGATCAACAGCATCCTCGACCTCGCCAAGGTCGAGGCGGGGCGCATGGAGGTGAAGCCCTCGGACTTCGCCCTGGAACCGGTCCTCGACCTGTGCCTCCGCACCGTCGAGCCCCTCGTCAAGAACGAGGGCGTGCGCCTCGTCCGGGACGTCCGGGACCCGCCCCCGATGCTGCGCACGGACGAGGAGAAGCTGCGGCAGATCCTGATCAACCTGCTCAGCAACGCCATCAAGTTCACCGAGGCCGGATCGGTCACGCTCCGCGTCCGCTCGGTCGATGAAGGGATCGAGTTCGCCGTGATGGATACCGGCATCGGCATCCCGGCGGGCGCCCTGAGCGCGATCTTCGAGGAGTTCCATCAGGTCGACAACAGCGCGACCCGGTCCCACAGCGGCACCGGGCTCGGGCTCGCGATCAGCCACCGGCTGGCGCGCCTGCTCGGCGGCCGGATCGACGTCGAGAGCCGCGAGGGCGAGGGCTCGACCTTCACCCTCACCATCCCGCCGCGGATCGCCGGCGGCGCCGAGGCGCCGCCCCCGAAGCCGGCGCCCGCCACCGTCACCGCGCCGCGCTCGGGCGCCAAGGTCGTGCTGGCGATCGACGACGATCCCAACGTCGTCTACCTGCTGAAGGAGAATCTCGCCGATGCCGGCTACACGGTCGTCGGGGCGGCGAGCGGCCAGGAAGGGCTGGTCAAGGCCCGGGAGCTGCAGCCGCGGGCGATCACACTCGACATCATGATGCCCGGCACCGACGGCTGGCAGGTGCTGCACGCGCTGAAGACCGATCCGCTGACCCGCGACATCCCGGTGGTGCTGATCTCGATCGTCGACCAGAAGGAGCTCGGCTTCCGGCTCGGCGCGACCGACTACATCGTGAAGCCGTTCGAGCGGGAGGCCCTGATCGGCGCCCTCGCGCGGATCGCCCCCGACAACGAGCGCGTCCTCGTGATCGACGACGATCCGAACGTGCCCGACCTCGTGCGCCAGCTGCTGGATTCGGAGCACTGCACCGTCGACTGGGTGGCCGACGGCGCGGCCGGCCTGGAACGCATCGCGCAGGCCCGGCCGAGCGTCATCCTCCTTGACCTGCTCATGCCGCGGATGGACGGCCTGGCCTTCCTGGATGCCCTGCAGGCTGATCCCGCCGCCCGATCGATCCCTGTCGTGGTCCTGACCGCCGCGTCGCTTGATTCAGCCGAGCGCGGCATGCTGCGGGAGCGTGTGCTTGGGCTGATCGACAAGGGCGGGCTCGACCGCGCCGCCCTGGTTCGCGAGGTCCGCCGCGTGCTGCCGGTCCTGGAGACTGAGACCGCCGACGGTGGCCGATGAGGCTCGGGACAATCTGGGCGCGGCGGCCCGCATCGTCCGGGATCCGCCCATGAAGCGGATACTCATCGTCGAGGACGTCGCGCTCAACCGCGATCTGCTGACCCAGCTGCTGGAGGACGAGTACGAGATCCTGATCGCCGTCGACGGGGCCGCCGGTGTCGACATGGCGATCGCGCACCGGCCCGACCTCATCCTCATGGACCTGTCGCTGCCGCTCGTCGACGGCTGGGAGGCGACGCGCCGCATAAAGGCGAACGCGACCACCTCCGCCATTCCGGTGATGGCGATCACCGCCAACGCGATGACCGGCGACGAGGACCGCGCGCGGGCCGCCGGCTGCGATGACTTCATGACCAAGCCCGTCGACGAGGACCTCCTCTTCGCCAAGCTGCAGCACTGGCTCGGCTGAGCGCGGCCGTCGCACGCCAGGAAGGGAGGACCCTTGGAGCCAGCCCGCATCCTCATCGTCGACGACGAGCCGTTCAACCTCGACCTGCTGGAGCAGGAGCTGGAGCTCCTCGGACATACCAGCGTGCGGGCCGCGAACGGGCGGGCGGCCCTCGACCGGCTGAGCGAGGAGCCGTTCGACCTCGTCCTGCTCGACGTGATGATGCCGGCCCTGGACGGCTACGCCGTGCTCGAGCGCATGAAGGCCGACGAGGCTTGGCGCCACACGCCCGTCGTGATGATCTCCGCTCTGATGGAGATCGGCAGCATCGTCCGGTGCATCGAGCTCGGCGCCTTCGACTACCTGCCGAAGCCCTTCGAGCCGGTGATCCTGGAGGCCCGCATCCGCTCCTGCCTGGAGCGGAAGCGGGCGCATGACCGTGAAGTCGCGCATCTGCGGACCATCGAGCGCGAGCGCAAGCGCGCCGACGAGCTGCTCCACGCCATCCTGCCGGTCTCGGCGGTGGCGGAGCTGATGGAGACCGGGCAGGTCAAGCCGCGGCTGTTCGACGACGTCGCGGTCCTGTTCATCGACCTCGTCGGCTTCACCACGTGGTGCCACGACCAGGGCCCGGACGTCGTCGTCGCGGAGATCCAGCGCCTGGCGGAAGCCTTCGAAGTGGTCGCGCAGGCGCGGGGCCTGGAGAACATCAAGACGATCGGCGACGCCTTCATGGCCACGGCCAACCTGCTGCGGCCCCACGACGACCCGGTCTCCGCCGCCATCCGCTGCGCCGCCGACATGGTGGAGATCGCCGCGGCGGGCGAGCCGGGCTGGCGGATCCGCGGCGGCATCCACATCGGGCCGGTGGTCGGCGGTATCGTCGGCCGGACGAAGTTCACCTTCGACCTGTGGGGCGACACCGTGAACGTCGCCGCGCGCCTCTCCGGGCTCGGCGACGGGTGCGCGCTGCACCTGTCGCGCGAGGCCTTCGACCGATTGGCCGATCCACGCGACGTCCGGCCGATCGGCGCCGTGACGCTGAAGGGCAAGGGCGCGGTCGACGTGTACTGCCACGCCCTCGCGGCCGGCGACGCGGACCGGGCCTGAGACGGCCTCGGCGGCCGCGGAGCGTTCCGGATTGCGCAGCAAGAAGCGGGATGCGGCGGGCCGGGACGGGGCCTAGGGCCCGTCCCGGAGGTGCACTATGACCCGTTTTCGATGCGTTCCGATCCCGACGGAGACCGCCGATCGCTTCCGCAGCGCCGGCCTGGACGACCGGGGCAACCCGATCCGGCGGGTCGCCGCGACGGCGAACGGAGGCTTTCCGTGCCGCCACTGCCTGCGACTCGGCCAGCCCGGCGAGTCCATGCTGCTCGGATCCTACGATCTGCCGGAGCCCCGCGGCATCTACTGGACCCCGAGCCCGATCTTCCTGCACGCGCGAGACTGCCCGCGCGCCGAGACGGTCGACGAACTCGCGCCGATCGTCCGCGCGAACGCGCTCGTGTCGGTTCGCGCCTACGACGCGGAGCATCTCTGTCTCTACGATCTCGGACAGGTCTGTGCCGGGAGCGAGGCCGAGGGTCCGCTCCGCCGCGCCCTCGCCGACCCGCGCACCCGGTTCGTCAACGTCCACACGGCCCGACCCGGGTGCCTGCTCGTGCGCGTGGAGCGCGTGCCCGGCTGACCGCGGTCCTCCGCGCCGTTCCGCGCAAGCCGTGCCTGCGCCCCGTCAGGCCGCGACGTGGAGATGCTGCTGCGCTGTGATGAAGGCGGCCACGCCGGCAGCCGGGATCGGCTTGCTCAGCAGGTAGCCCTGGACCTCCGAGAAGCCGCTCGCTCGCAGCCGGGCCAGCTGCTCGGGGGTCTCGACACCCTCGGCCGTCGTCGTGATCTTCAGGCTGCGGCCGAGTTCTGCCACGACGTGGACGATGGCCGCGGCCTCGTCCTTCTCGAGCAGGTTCCGGACGAAGGACTGGTCCAGCTTGATCTTGTCGAAGCGGAACGTGTTCAGCGAGCTGAGGGACGAGTAGCCGGTCCCGAAATCGTCCATCGAGAACCGCACGCCGAGGCGGCGCAGGCGGCTCAGCATGTCGAAACTCGCCTGATCCTGGCTCAGGATCACCGACTCGGTGATCTCCAGCTCAAGCCTGTGGCTCGGCAGCCGGGTCTTGCGCAGGACCTCCTCGACGAAGCGGTCGAGATTGCCCTCGCGGAACTGGATCGGCGAGATGTTGACGGCCACCCGCAGGGAGCCGGGCCACGTCATGGCATCCGCGCAGGCCCGCTCGAGCACGTAGGCGCCGAGGGCGTCGATCAGCCCCGTCGCCTCGGCGACCGGGATGAACTCGCCGGGCGAGATCATCCCGCGTTCCGGGTGATGCCACCGGGCCAGCGCCTCGAAGCTCGTCACCGCGTTCGTCGCCAGATCGAAGAGCGGTTGATAGTGCAGCTCGATCTGCGCGGTGCCGATCGCCAGCCGCAGCTCGCGTTCCAGCCAGCGCCGCTGGTTCTGGCGCTCCTCCATCTCCTGCTCGAAGACGCGGACGCGCCGACCGCCGTCGGCCTTGGCGGCGTAGAGGGCGACGTCGGCGCGCCGCAGGAGATCGTCGCCGTCGGCATCCTCCGTGCCGGAGACGGCGATGCCGAGGCTCCCGTCCACGGAAACGAACTGGCCAGCGAGGAAGAACGGCCGCCTGAGCTGGGTCAGGATCTGCTCGGCGAGGACGAGGACTCCGTCCGGCAGATCCGCCTCACAGAGGACCATCGCGAACTCGTCGCCGCCGAGGCGCGCCACCGTGCCGCTGGGCGGGCACAGGGCGGTGAGGCGACGCCCGACCTGCCGGAGAAGCTCGTCGCCGGCCGGATGCCCGAGGGTGTCGTTGATGCCCTTGAAGTCGTCGAGGTCGAGGCAAATCACCGTCACTGCCCGGCCACCGCCCGCATGATCCGCGAAGGCGGCCGCCAGACGCTCGGCCAGCAGGGCCCGGTTCGACAGGCCGGTCAGCGCGTCGTGGGTCGCGAGATGCGCGATCCGCGCCTGCGCGGTGACGCTCGCGGTGACGTCCTCGTGGGTCTCCACCCAGCCGCCATCGGCCATCGGCTCGACCGTAATCTCGACGCAGCGGCCGTCGGCGAGCGTCCGGGTGAGGGTCCGGCGGCTCGGCCCGCTCTCCGCGTCCGGCCAGTCCGCGAGACCGGCGAGCCGGCGAACCTCTGCCTGCGCCGGTTCGGTATCGAGCGCGCCCGGGGCGATGCCGTAGATCCGGCAGAACTGGGCATTGTAGACCTTGAGCCGGCCGTGGCCCCCGAACATGCACAAGCCCTGGGACATATTGTTCAGGGCCGCGTCGAACCGCTCGTTCTGCTCCTGGAGCTGCCGCTCGCGCTCCGTCAGGATCGTGTTCTGCCGGAACACGTCGTCGCGCAGCTGATCGCGCTCCGAGAGGGAGTGCTCGAGCACGACGACGGCGCGCGCGATATCGCCGACCTCGTCGGCGCGGTCGGTATCCGGCACGCTCACGTGCCAGTTGCCGCGCGCGACCTCGGAGACCGTCTGGGTGATGCGCACCAGGGGTCGGGTGATCCGGCTCGACAGGAAGAGCAGGACGACCGCGACCAGGCACAGGGTCAGACCCGCCACGACGCTGAGCGTCCGCAGGAGCGAGCGCGAGCTCTCCTCGCCGATGCCCACGACCTTGCCGGTGAGCTGCTGCAGCTCCTTGAGCGGCGCCGCGACGCAGAGGCGAATGTCGGCAGGCTGGGCGATGCAGCGCGCTACCTTCTCGGCTCCTACCACGGCGTGAAGCTCAGCACCCGACGCGGGTCCGAGTTGGGCGTGGGAGACCTCCGCGCCCGCCGAGGAGAGCAGACTCTGGCCGGAGAGGATGAGGACGTCGCGGCCGCTGAGCGACGCGAAGGCCGTCAAGGTCGGCTCGTGCGGACGCAGGACCCGGTATCCGACGAGGCCGCCGATCACCTCGCCGAAATCGTCGAAGAGCGGCTGGCCGAAGATGTCGGCGACCGTGCCGCTCTCGTTCGCGGCGAGCGCGCGCGCCAGCGCGTCGTCCCAGCGCAGCGACAGCACGAACCCGTCCGCGTGCTCCCTATCGTTGCGGGCGAGCACCGTCCGGAGGGCCGTCGCGACGGGTGACGTCCCGAACGCCCCGTTGGCGGCGAGGAGATCCGCGTCGACGCGGTCGGCCGTCAATGCGCGGAGATTGAGGTCGAAGGCGATGGCACCGTCGAGGTCCGCAAGCGCCAGCGCCGGCCGGAGCAGCTCCGAGGCCGCCACCGTGTTGCCGGAGAAGACCGCCTTGGCGACGTCCCAGCGCTTGGCCATGGTGGCGAAGCGCCGCTCGACGTCCTCGCGCTGCATCTGTAGCCGGGCGGCGGCGAGCTTGGCGTCGCTGAACAGGCGGTCGGAGAGCTGCGCCTCGGACCAAGTCGAGACCTCTCGCTCTTGCTCGCGGAGCGTCTGCCCGGAGCGCAGGACCACCAGGAAGACCAGGGCCGCCAGCGCGACCGCGGCCGTCGAGAGCGTCGCGCCGACGAGGCGCGCGCGCAGGGAACGCGAGAAGACGGTGCCCGTCACGGCCTGAGCGGGGCGCCGCCCCGCTCCGCCATGACCTGACCCGCGCGATCGGACGTCGCGAAGGCGAGGAACGCGGATGCCGCGGCGTCGCGCGTGGCGGCCTTGTAGATCAGCGCGAGGGTCACGGCGCTCGGATAGGCCGGATCGCGCGGCGCCCTGCCGTCGATCGTCAGCACTGTCAGATCGCCCGCGAGCGCCGGGGAGTACGGACCGAAGCCGATCGCGCCGGGCGTCTCGCGCACCGTGGCGATCGCGTCCTGGGTCGTGGTCGCGGTCTTGGAGCGGCTGGTCAGGACGAGGTCGCGCCAGCCCGGCATGGTCGCCCGAAGCACCGACAGCGTGCTGTCCGTCTCCTCGCGGCGGACGACGCGGATCTTGAGATCGGGTCCGCCGAGGGCGCTCCAATTGTCGGTCGTGCCCGCGAAGATGGCCGCGACCTGCGCGCTCGTCAGGTTCGTGACGCCGGCGCCCCGGTGGACGAAGATGGCCGAGGGGATGCGGGCGAGCGGCACCTCTACCAGGCCCTGGGCCTTCTCGGCCTCGGTGAGCGGGCGCGCCACCCGTCCGAGCCGCTGGCGCTCGCCGCCCACGGCCGCGACGGCGCCGCCGGAGCCGATGCTCGGAGGAACCGAGACGCGGGCGTCGCCGCCCTCGGCATTGTAGGCGGCCGCGACCGCCTGGAGCATCTCGATCCCGTCACCCGTGCCGACGATCGGGAGATCGTCCGCCCGGACGCCGCCCGACTGGGCGAGGAGGATGATTCCACCCGCGATGACGCGCCGAAGATTCGAGAATGACAGTGCCATGACCGGAGAATGCGCCTTGAGTGCTTAACTCGAGGTCACCGGATACCGTACATTGAAGGTGTGGTTGACGATCTGCTAGGCGACGGGCTCCGTTTTAGCGGTCCGATGGCCCGCCACGCGCTGCAGGAAGCGCTGCAGGAAATTCGTGTCGGACGGCGGGTTCTCCTCCGCGCCGCGCGCGGCCGCGTAGAAGGGATCGGCGTAGCAGGTCGCACCGGTGGCCGCGGCCAGGAATTGGACCGCTGCGACCATCTCCGGGGCGCCGGCCGCGAGGACGATGTCGTCCCGCGTGAGCATCGGCATGTGGAGGGTCGGTCGCCCCGCCCGGGCATCCGGAGGTGGGTTACTGCCGCTGCAGGTCAGGATCGTCGTTGCCCCGCGCTCGCGCAGCCAGTCGAGCGCCGGGCGCATGTAGAGGTTCTGCGGGTGCCGCGCGCCGGCCACGACGAGCAGCTCGCGCTCCGGCTCGCGCAGCCGGCTCGCGCGTGCGACCGCCCAGGCCGGCGCCCAACCGACGCCGGACGAGACGACGACGAGGCGACCGCGTCCGAGCCGGTGGAAGGCGGCCCCGAACGGACCCTCGACCTTCACCGCCGTTCCCGGTCCGACCTTGTTGCCGAGCAGCGGCGAGACCGCGCCGTCGGGCTGCCGGCGGATCTGGAAGATCAACTCGTTCAGTTCGCCCGATCCATCCGAGCGCAGGGTCGGGCTGTAGTCCCGTGCCGGCAGCCCGGCGAAGGAGACCCGGACATACTGGCCCGGCAGGTAGATCAGCCGCTTGCGCAGCGCGACCGTCACTTCGACGATCTCGGCGGTGAGATCGACCACGCGGTCCACAGTGCCGGCGCGCCGGACGGTCTCGGGAACCTCGTCGAACTCGATGACCGTGTCGCTGGTCAGGCGCGCCCGGCAGGCCTGCACGGTCTCGCCGATGCGCGTCCCCGCATCGTCCACCGAGCCCGAATGGATCCGGACGCGGCAGGTGTCGCACTGACCGGTGGCGCAGTCGTGCGGGATCGCGCGTCCGGCCGCCAGACCCGCGTCGAGCAGGGTCTGTCCCGCGACGGCGCTGACGCGCCGTCCGTTGATGATGAGGTCGACGCGATCGGCCATGGCGCGCTCCCGCCTCAGCGCAACAGGACTTCGACCGGCCGCATGTGCCGCGTGTGGCGGGTCTGCGTGTGATCGAAGGCCGAGACGTACAGGTAGAAGGTGTTGCCGGGCAGGAAATCGACGTCGTACTTGCTGCCGGTCGCGATCTTGCGGGAGGCGACCAGAGTCCAGTGGTCGTCGGCCCAGTCGGCTGCCGCCGAGATCCCGGCGCGATCCCCCGTATAGCCGTCGGTCATGAGGACGCCCGGCATGACGGTCCCGACCGGGATCTCCGCGTCTGCGGCCGCTGTGTACGGCACCGTGTCGGTCTTCTCGACCATCCACCATTCCGAGCCCGGCGAGGTGCTGGCGTCGAAGGCGAGATCCACGGTGCCGAGCTTGGCCACCGTCGCGCGCCAGTCCTTGGGAAGCCGCAGCGGCTCGACCGCGCCCGCGTAACCGCCGGGACCCTCGAACTTGAAGTTGTAGCGGTACGCGCTGGTGCCGGGATCGCCCCAGTAGCCGGCCTGATAGCGGCCCTTCACGGCCCGCTCGGCGGCGGTCGGCTCGGTGGGCGGCCCGATATGCATGTCCTCGACGACGCCGAGCATGCCGCCCCGGGCCGCCTTCCACTGCCACATGTCGATGTAGCTGCCGTCCGTGGTGTAGTGGTAGCCGCGGCCGTTGAGCGGGGCGGGGGCGTCGGGCAGGGGCCGGGCGCCGAGATGGGTCGATCCGCCGCTGCCGAAGGCGTCGGATCGCGAGAAGATCACCGCCAGCTTGTCCTCGTAGTAGGCGGTCACGTCCGCGCGCGCGGCGTCCGCGTCGAGGAGGTGCCAGCCGTCCGCCTTCTTGATCATCGGGACGCGCTTCAGTGAGCGCGACGGATCCCACCAGCGGAAGGCGAAGTACACGTTCGCGTCGTCGCGGACCGCGCGGATCTCGACGGTCGTCTCGCCGGTCCCGCCGAAATTGGCGCCCTGCATCGTCCGGACCGAGACCGGCCGCGCCGTGCGCCAGACCGGGTCTTCGAGGAGCTTGGACAGGTCCGGTCCGGCCGACACCTTGTCGACGACGAGTGTGGAGCGGCCCTTCACGTCCGCGAAGGCCAGGCCGCCGACGACGGGGAGACCGATCACGGCGGCCGCCAGGAGCGGCCGCCGCCGCCGCGCCGCGCCGTCCGCCAGGGCCGCGGGACGGAACAACCGCAGGAGCTGCCAGAGCCCGCCGTACATGAAGTGCGCGAGGGTATGGACCGCGATGTAGGCCATCGCCACCAGCGCGCAGGTGGCGTGCAGCCACACCACCCAGCCGCCGTAGCCCAGGTAGAGCGCGACCCCTGTGCCTGTCAGGATGAGCGTGACCGCGTAGATCAGCCAGTGCAGCGCGACGTTGATGCCGCCCCACCGGGCCTTCCGGGCCGCCTTCGTCCGCCCGCTGACGCGGAGGGCGCGGAGCCGCGAGAGGCTGTTGCGGTCGGTGAGACGCCCGCGCACGAGGTAGACGAGATAGGCCGTGATGCCGAAGAACAGGGTCAGGCCGGCCACGAAATGGACGGTCCAGACCTCTCCCTGCGGGAGCATCGGCGCCAGGAACTTCGCGGTCCGCGCCACGGGCGCGTCGGCCGAGATGCGCAGGCCGGTGAGCAGGCTCGCCACCATGGCGATAGCGACGATCCAGTGGATGACGATCGTCCCGACATCGGAGCGAGGATGCCGGTCGGCCCGCGCGGCGGGCGTGCTGCGCCAACCGGAGGCGGCGTCGGGTCCGCCGGGCGGATGCGGCGAGAGGGTCAGCGGTTCCGACATTCGTTTCTCCGCACCGTCGCCGCAAATTGGACTCGCTACGTTAGAACTTTGTAAATCACGATGACGGCTCGCGGATATAGCCGAGCTTTGCAATCTTGAACTCTTGAGGAACATGCTTAACGGGCGCGATCGTCCGCGCGCGTCGGGCGGGCCCGCGGCGTTGCCGCCCCGCCGCAGCGCCGGCAGGACAAGGCGCGCCGACGGCGCACATCGTCAGACGAGGCCGATAGGCCTCGCTATCCGCGCGATAGCGGACCCGTACGCGGCAGCGGCCTCTTCTTCGTGGCCGTTTCGGAACGCGTTCTCCGAGGCCGCCCCCAACTCTGTCGTCGGATCAGTTGTCCCCTGATGGGTGGCGGACGGTCGCTCGCCGCTGCCCGCAACGGGCAGCGCGGCGGGTCTCGGTCCGCGCCACTTCAACATCGAGATCTGAACACGATCCGGCCCGCGAGGTCCTCTTGCAGGGCGGCTCCTCTCGTGCGGCCCGACCCGTTCCGCCAATCCGACGCGGCCGCGATGGCCGGGATGCGCCGAACGCGCGCTCACCTTCTCGCGATCGCTTAAGATACCGAAACAAATTTCATGAAGTCAATTCCCGTTGAATTATAGAAGCGCAATTTATTTGTAAAATCAATCCTTGACGGATACGGTCAAGCTGCCTCTCGATAGAGCGGCCAATTCTCCAAACCACTGCGACGTCGCATCGTGTCGGCACCCGAACACGTGCGTGAACGCGGATTGTTGGGTTGACGCCTGCAGTGGCACGTCCACGGCGTCGGATGCGGGGTTATGATGACCAGAATCAAGGCGCTGCTACTGGGCTGCTCGGCCCTGATGATCCCGATCGGCGGTGCGTACGCCGCCGATCTCCCGACATTCAAGGCGGCGCCGGTCGAGTTCGTACGCGTCTGCAACGCCTATGGCGCCGGATTCTTCTACATCCCAGGGACCGATACCTGCATCCGGCTGTCCGGAAGAGCGCGGTATGACTTCCTGTATCAGACCAGCAAGGTTCGTACGGGCGGCGGCGGCGACCTCACCGGCTATCTCGGCCTGATGCGGTTGAATCTCGATTCGCGGACCCAGACCGATTACGGAACCCTGCGCGCGTTCCTGCGCATCGACGTCGCCAACCGCAGCGGGCCGTTCCTGACCTCGGGATCCCGGCAGCGCGAGAGCTTGGCCATTGCGGGCCTCGGCGCCGACGCCTTCGGCCGCACACAGACCTACGTCAATGCCGACAAGGCCTTCATCCAGTTCGCCGGACTCACCGCGGGCCGTGCGTCCTCGTTCTTCGACTTCTACGCGCACGATTTCGAGCTGATCGGCGGTACAGCCGGCTCCGATACGTTCAGCACGAACCTGCTCGCCTACTCGGCAGTCTTCGGAAACGGCATCACGCTGACCGCCTCGATGGAGGACCCGACCTACCGGCGCTTTCCGATCTTCGGCACGGGCTCGGCGGTCGGTGCGTTCACGGCGGGCGGCGGGTTTGCCGGCTACAGCAACGCTTTCAACCCGTTCACCCCGTCGACCTGGCTCGCGCCGATCGTCGTCGGTGCGGGCAACGTCGCCTTCGTCGACGTCACGCAGAAGAGCCGCATGCCGGACTTCATCGGCGTGGCCCGCATCGACCAAGCCTGGGGCTCGGCACAGCTTTCCGCCGCCGTTCACGAGATCAATGCCGGCGACGCCGGCAGCACGGTCGCGGGCATTACCACCGCGACGGCCGGTCTTGGCATCTCGCCCACGGGACGCGCCTCCAACGCCTACGGCTGGGCAGTTCAGGGCGGCCTGAAGGTCAACCTGCCGTTCATCGCGACGGGCGACACGCTCTACCTGCAGGGCGCCTACGGGCAGGGTGCCATCGCCTACACGGGCATCTCGAACTACACGGCGCCGTACGACGCTCTCGGTGCGGCGCCGGTCGGCGGCGGCTCGTTCGCGCAATACTATGCGGACGCGGTGCTGAACCCGACGACCGGTCGACTCGAGCTATCGACCTCGTTCTCCGCCGTGGCGTCCCTGCTCCACTACTGGTCGCCCGCTTGGCGATCGGCCTTCTTCGGCAGCTACGCGCAGATCGACTACAACTCCAAGGGCCGCAACGCGCTGGGTCTGCTAGGCTTCGGCTTCGCCCCGGCCGGGGCCAGCGCGTCCAACGCCTTGGCCTTCGCCACGAGCCCCATCCTGCGGGGCAACAACCAGATGATCACCGGCGCCAGCCTTATCTGGACCCCGGTGAAGGACCTCGATATCGGCGTCGAGGGCGAGTACATCCGCACGGCGCTGAATAGCGGCGTCACGCCGGACATCTCGAAGAACGCGCTACGCTACGTCAATTCGCAGGACGCGGCCCAATTCCGGTTCCGCGTGCAGCGAGATTTCTGAGCCGATGTGACGCTTCATCGCGAACGCACGATCTAATCTTGAGCCCGACCGCGAGGTCGGGCTTTTATATTTGGCTGCGGACATACATCGTCGAATGAATTCGAGTACATTAAACAAATAAAAGATCTTTTGCTTGCGCATCGCGCGGAATCATCTACAAAGAGGGCAGCTCTTCAGCGGCCTGCTTCGCCGCCGAGCGAGCGGATGCTATGGTTTCAGAGTGGCTGTCCCGGGTACCAGGGCATGGCCCGTCTGACCCAGAGCTTCAGACCCATAAGACTTCGCCGACCGGGCAACCGGTCGGCTTTTTCATGTCCGCTGCATGCTCCCGCCGTGCGCGGCAGTCCGCGAGAATCGAGCGGCGCAGCCCCACACGCGGTCGCGGTGGTCGCGATCCTGGCGGATCTGTACCACTGCACCCGGGAAAACAAAAATATTTGTAATATTGAAAACTACCCAAAGAGTAGAAGAATTATTATTCAATAAAATATAGAGTTTAAATCAGTCATGCGGCATCTTGCAGGTACGTCGCCGTTGGGCGACAGCTCGAGAAGCGGGAGAACATCATGAAGAACATCGTCCTGGCCTGCTCGATGGGCGCAGTGCTGGTCGCGGGTCCCGCCTTCGCCCAGAACGCGGGCGCGGCGATCGATCCGAGCCTCATCATCCGGACGAACGGCAGCGGCCTCGACCCATGGTCCGCGTCCGAGGGCAACGACAAGGCGGGCGGCATGTGGGAAGGCGCGACCGGCTACAGCGCCGCGGTCCAGCGGCCCAGCGCGATCGAGACCGTCCCGGCCAATCGGCAGTGGAGCCGCCTCAACAGCCGCGAGCGTCGGCGCGGTCAGCTGTCCTACTGAGACCCCTCCGAGGCCATGCGCCCGGCCGATCCCGCGGGACGGGATCGGCCGGGCGCGACGGCGTCAGTGGGACGCGGCGGGCAGGAGATCGACGGACGGATCAGTCCCGACCGTGTGGGTCCAGCTAAGGGTCACGCGGCAGCCGGTCCCGTCGGAGGCGATGTCGAAGGCGGCGCTGTGCAGCCGCGCGATGGAGTCGACCAGGCTCAGGCCGATCCCGAAGCCGCTCTTGTCGGTCTTCAGCGCCCCGCGGCGGTACCGGGCCCGGACGGCACTCAGCTCCTCGGCCGGGATGCCGCAGCCCGTGTCCGTGACCTGGATTCCCAGCGGATTCCGGATCAGCGCGACCGTCACCACTCCTCCGGCCGGCGTGAACTTCAGGGCATTGTCGATCAGGTTGCTCGCCGCCTCGAAGATCAGGCTGCGGTCGCCCTCGATCGCACAGGTGTCTTCCGGGCGGTCCCAGAGGAGTTCGATGCCGCGCTCGTTGGCGAGGGGTTCGTAATACTCCACCGCGTCCTCGAGCAGCCGACCGAGATCGACCTGCGTGAAGCCCGACCGGCGCAGACGGTCTTCCATTTCGGAGATGCGCAAGAGGGCCGAGAACCGGACGACGATGGTCTTGACCTCGGCGAGGACGTCCTCGTTGAAGGTGCGAAAGGTCTCCACGCTGTCGGCCTTGCGGAGCGAGCGCTCCAGCGTGCCGACCACCCGGGTCAGCGGCGTGCGCAGGTCGTGGGCGATGTTCTCGTTGACGCCCTTGATCTCCAGCATCAGCCGCTCGAGCTGATCCAGCATGTCGTTGACGACGCGGGTCAGGTGGGCGAGGTCGGCCGAGACGCCGCGCGTCGGCAGGCGCTCGCTCAGGTCGCCGCGCATGATGCGCTCGACCGCCTTGGTGATCGCATCGTTCTGCCGCAGTGAGCCGGCGCCGAAGACCACGGCACCGATCAGGCCGATGACGATGGTGGCGGCCATCCCCCAGACGAAGGTCTCGACCAGCGCCTTCTCGAGAGCCTGAAGATCCTGGGCCGAGCGGCTGACCAGGACGTATTCGCCGCTCGGGAGCTCGGTGAGCTGGCTGAACAGCGTGCGGCTGCGGTGGTCCACCGGCTGCGACAGGATGAACGGCCTCCCGATCGGCGCCTGATCGGGAAAGTCGATCGGCGCGCCCGCCCGGCGCACGTGGTCTGGTCCGAACAGGACGAGCGGACGGCCGCCTTCGGCGAAATCCTCGGAGGCGTCGATGCGCTCGCGCAGCGCCCGCGGCGACAGGCTCAGGAGGTGCTTCGACTCCCACCCGACCCACTCGAACGCGGCCTTGCGGCCGTAGCTGCGCGTGTCGACGTATAGGAAGCCCGACAGCGCGAGCGACGCGGTCCCGAAGGTCGCGAAGAACAGGCAGGCGACCCGGAAGCCGCTGGTGCGCCGGATCTCAAGAAGGCGCACGGAGAATGAAGCCGGTGTTGCGCACCGTGTGGATTCGCGGGTTCAGCCCGTCGGGATCCAACTTCTTGCGGATCTTGCCGATATGGACGTCGATGACGCTGGACTGGTGGTTGAAGCTGTAGCCCCAGACGGATTCGAAGATCATCTTACGGCTGACCAGCGTGCCGGCGTTCTGCATCAGAAACTCGATGATCGCGAACTCCTTGGGCAGGAGCTCGATCTCGCGCCCCGCGCAGTAGAGGACGCGCTCGATCAGGTCCAGGCGGAGATCGCCGACCACCAGCTCGTTCACCGCCTCGGCCGCCATCTTGCGCCGGGCGAGCGCGTCGACGCGCGCCGTCAGCTCGATGAACTCGAACGGCTTGGCGAGGTAGTCGTCGCCGCCGGCGCGCAGCCCGTCGACGCGCTCGTTGACGGCCGAAAGGGCGCTGAGGATCAGGACCGGCGTCGAGACCTTGGCGGCGCGCAGCTCGGTGAGCAGCGACAGGCCATCGATCTCCGGGAGCATCCGATCGAGCACGATCACGTCAAAGTTACCGTCGAGGGCCTTGCGTAGTCCGATGCTGCCGCTCGGCGCTTCGTCTACCTGAAATCCGTATTCCGCGAGGGCCGACCCGATCTCGGCGGCGACCCGCCGGTCGTCCTCGACTACCAATACGTTGGCCATTCGTTTTTCCTTCTTATTTTGTATTCGCCGGCCCTGTCTGGTCTCCTGCGGCTCGGAGGGAGGAGTGCAATTATCCTCTTCGGTCCCGGAGTCAAATGGGGTCCGATCGCGGCCGGCGGTCTGCATCATCGGGGCGGCGAAGCTTACGGGAGAGCGGGGGCTCTGGACCATGCGCCTCACTCCGCGCTCGCCTGCTCTGAGAGCTTGGCTGTCGGGCCCTGCGAGGCGACGGAACTCCTGGGGTTGACGCGGCTGCCGTCCTGGAGGCCGGCGGGCGGGTTGAGGACCACGGTGTCGCCGCTCTCGAGGCCGCTGCGCAATTCGAGGCGCGTGCCGAGATCGCGCGCGATCGTGATCGGGCGCAGCCGGACGGTGCCGTCGGCCCCGACCACGGCGACCCGCGTCCCGTCCGCGTCGAAGATCAGCGCCTCGGACGGCACGATCACGCGCGGATGCGTGCGCGGCACCGCGAAGGTGACGGCGACGTAGAGACCGGGCCGGAGAACCCCGTCCGGGTTGGCGACGTCGACCTCGGTGTCGAGCGTCCGCACCGAGGATCGGAGAGCGACCGAGCTGCGCGACACCGAGCCGGAGAACGCGCGGTCCGGGATCTGCGCGACCTGAACGCGCGCCTTCACCCCGTCGCGGATGCCCACGGCGGCCGATTGCGGCACCTGCACCGCGACGCGCAGCACATCGGTGCTGTCGATCGTGAAGAGCGGCGTCCCGGAGCCGGCATCGCCGTGGACGAGATCGCCGACATCGACTTTGCGGGCGGTCACGATGCCGTCGAACGGCGCGACGACGTTCTCGAATGTGGTCAGCGTCCGGAGCCGGTCGACGGTCGCCTGCTGGGCGGTGATGTTGGCCTCCGCGACCTTCACCTTCGCCTGCGCGGCGGCGAGTGACGCGGTGGCGGTCAGCATCCCGGCCCGGGTCTGGTCGGCATTCTGCTTCGAGGCCCAGCCTTGCCCGGCCAGGGTCGCGGTGCGGGCATCGGTGACGTTCGCGAGCGTCACGCTGGCCTCGGCCTGCTCCACGTCGGCCCGCGCGACCGCGAGCTGCGCCTCGAACTGGCCGAGTTGGGCCTCGGCCTGCCGGGCCTGCTGATCGAGGTCGGGCGCGGTGATCCGGACCAGGAGATCGCCCTTCTTCACCCGCGACCCGATGTCGACCCGGCGCTCGGCGATGTAGCCGGTGGCGCGGGCGAAGATGTCGGCATGGTCGAAGGCCTCGGTCTGGCCCGGCAGGGTCAGCATCATCGGCCCGTCATCCACCTGCGCCGGCCCGGTGCGGACGTTGGGCACGAAGTTCACGGCCTCCGACTGCGTCAACAGAGAGGCCTGATAGGTTTCCCAGTGGCGCCACGCGCCGAGCCCGAGGGCGCTTCCGAGCGCCAGGAGCGCCACGAGGAACGGGCGCTTGCGCGGCGGCGGCGGCACGGCGTGGACCAGCGCCTCGCCGGCCTGGTCCTGCCGCAGCGGGTCGATCTCGACCGCAAGCCGGTGCGCCCGCGCGGCGGCTTCGGCGCCGCTCCCGGGGGCGTCGTTGAAGTCGGTCATCAATAATCCTCGAGGGGCTTGATCGGGTTGCGGCGGAGCAGGGTGTAGAGAAGGGGGACGAACAGCAGGGTCGAGACGGTGCCCATCCCGATCCCGCCCATCACCGCGCGGGCGAGGGCGGCATTCTGCTCGGCGCCTTCGCCCGCCCCGATCGCCATCGGGATCAGTCCCAGGAACATGGCGGAGGCGGTCATGAGCACCGGCCGGAGGCGGGTATGGCCGGCCATCAGGGCGGCCTCGCTGGCCGAGCAGCCGGTGGCTTCGCGATGCTCCTTGGCGAAGGTGACGAGCAGGATCGAGTTCGCGCTCGCCACGCCGACCGACATGATCGCGCCGAACAGGGCGGGGATCGAGAACGCCGTGCTGGTGATGAACAGGCTCATCACGATGCCGCAGAAGGCCAGCGGCAGGGCGGCGATGACCACGAAGGGATCGACCCAGGTCTGGTAGTTCAGGACGAGCAGCAGATAGACCGCGACCAGCGCGATCCCGAGCCCGATCTCGATGCGCGAGAAGGCGCTCTCCATGCTCTCGATCTGGCCGCGCACGAGAATCTTGTCCGGAGCCGGGAGCCGGACCTGCTCCTCGGCGACGATCCGGTCGACGGCGTTGCGGACGCTGCCGAGATCGGCGTTCTGGACGTTGGCGAGGATGTCGTAGGTCGGCTGCTGATTGACGTGGTTGATCACCGTCTGCTCGGGACGCCGCTGCATGGTGGCGATGTTCGACAGCAGGATCGGGATGCCGGGCCTGTCATGCGCGGTCGCGTGCACGGAGACCGGCGTGTTCATCAGCTGCGTGATGTCGGCGTTGCGCCATTCCGGCGTCTGGACCCAGAGCTGATACGGCATGCCGGACTTGGGATCGGCCCAGAAGTTCGGGCTGACCTGGAAGGAGCCGGAGAGCGAGACGTTGAGGTTCTGCGCGATGGACTGTTCGCTCACGCCCATCTCCGAGGCGAGCCTGCGGTCGACGTTCACGTACATCTGCGGGGCGTCGACGATCTGATGCAGGTGGACGTCGACCGCACCCCGGACCGCCCCGATGCGGCGGACGAGGTCCTGCGCTAGCGCGAGGTCCTCGGCATCGTGACGCCCGGACACCTGCACGTCGATCTGCGCGACCGTCCCGAAATTCAGGATCTGCGTGATGATGTCGGACGGCTGGAAATAGAAGGTATCGTCCGGGAAGGCCTCGTGCAGGATCTGGCGCAGCCGCTTCTCGTAGTAGGAGATCGGTTTGTGCTCGCCCTTCAGGTTGATCAGCATCTGTCCGTCATTGTACGCGACGAAAGAGGCGTCCATGAAGGCGAAATTGTAGTTCGAGGCGGGTAGGCCGATATTGTCCAGAATGAGCCCGAGCTCGTCCTTCGGGACGACCTGTCGGACGACGTCCTCGACCTGCGCGAAGGTCTTCTCCGCCTGCTCGATTCGCTCACCCGGCCGCGTGCGGATGTGCAGGGTCATCTGGCTGGATTCGATCTGCGGGAAGTAGTCCTGCCCGACGAAGGGGAAGATCGCAGCTGTCACCGCGACGACGGCGAGCGCGCCGCACAGCGCGCGGGCGGGATGGCCGAGCACGGCGGAGAGGAGGCCGACATAGCCGGCGTGGAAGCGCGCGAAAGCGCGCTCGAACGCGTTGCGGAAGGCGAGGGGCCCGCGCAGCGGATACCGGAGGATCCAGGCGAGGGGCCGAGTCACGCCGCCGAGAATCCGGCCGAGGACGGAGCGGCGGGGCGACGCCCCTTCGGTCTCAGCGATCGGGCCGCCGTGGTGCCGTGCGTATTCCGGGGCGACGAGGACGTCGATGAGGATCGCCACGAGCGTCCGCGACAGCAGGTAGGAGGTCAGCATCGCGAAGACCACAGCCTCGGCCTGCGGGACGAAGAGGTAGCGGGGCGCGTCGGTGAGGAAGAAGACGGCCGAGAAGGCCGAGCAGATCGCGAGCGTGGAGATCAGGGCCGGCTTGGCGATGCCGGCGACGCCCTCCACCACCGAGCGCCGGAACGAGAAGCCTTCCTCGAACATCCGGAAGGTGTTCTCGATGGCCACCGTCGCGTCGTCCACCAGGATCCCGACGGCCAGGGCGAGGCCTCCCAGGGTCATCACGTTGATGGTCTGGCCCAGGGCGACGAGGATCGACAGGGAGGTCAGGATGCAGAGCGGGATCGAGACCAGCACCACGATGGTCGAGCGCCAGGAGCCAAGGAACAGCAGGATGGCGAGACCGGTGAGCCCCGCCGCGATCACCGCCTCGCGCACCACGTCGGAGATGGCGTCGGAGACGAAGACCGACTGATCGAACAGCGGCGTGATAATCATCCCCTTCGGCGCGGCGGCGTGGATGTCCGGCAGGGCGGCCTTGACAGCGTTGACGACGTCCAGGGTCGAGGCCGCGCCGTTCTTGAGGACCTGCAGCAGGACGGAGTGGTGGCCGTCGGCGCGGACGACGTTGATCTGCGGGGGCGCGCCGTCCCGGACGTGGGCGACATCGCGCAGCAGGACCGGCTGGTTGTTCTCGACCTTGATCGGGATGCGGTTGAGCTGATCGATCAGCTGCGGGCTCGAATTCAGCCGCACCGTGTATTGCTGCGTCCCGATCTTCGCGAGACCCGAGGGAACCACGAGATTCTGCGTGAGGACCGCGTTCAGGACATCGAGCGGTGTCATGCCGATCGCGCGCAGCTTGGCGGGGTCGAGATCGACCATGACCTGACGCGGCGCCCCGCCGTAGGGCGACGGCAGCGTGGAGCCCGGCACCTCGGCGAGCCGCCGGCGGGTCCGGTACTGGGCGTAGTCGAAGACCTCGGTGAGCGGCAGCTTGGAGGACGACAGCGCCATCTGGATGACGGGCACCGAGGACGCGGAGAAGCGCATGATGACCGGGGGCTGCACGCCCGGCGGCATGCGCGAGCGGATCGCGTTCATCGCCGAGTCGACCTGGGTCATCGCCAAGTCGATGCTGACGGCAGAGTCGAAGTAGATCCGCTCGGTGACCGTGCCCTGGATCGCCGTCGACTCGATCCGCCGGATGTTGTTCACGTTGCTCGACAGCGAGAACTCGCTGTAGTTCGTGATGCGCTGGACCATGTCGGTCGCGTCGAGACCGTTGTAGGTCCACACCACGACCACCACCGGGATGTCGACGGCGGGCAGCACATCCTTCGGCGCGACGGCGATCGAGCCGAGCCCCGTGAGGAACATGAGGACGGCGAGAACATAGAAGCTCTTGCGAAATTTCAGGGCGAACCGGACGAGTTCCATGAGATCAGTCGGATGTCCTGCCGTGGCCTGGCCTCGTTCCGCGCGGCGTGTCCGCTGGACAACGAGCCGATCGAGCCTCGTTTGCGAAGAGAAGCCTGGGCAATAGCCCGGCGCGACGCAGATATAGCCTTCGTAAAATCGCTGTTCGAATGAATTCGGCACGACAAACTGAAGCGGTTTTAAGAAACTTAAAACGACACCGGTTCTCTGAAGTGTGAGACTGATCCGCCACCGGCCCATCCTGCGCAGCGGATCGCTATCGCCGTTTCTCGCACCGGGTATTGAAAAAAGATTTTGAAAAGAAATTCGATCTTTGCTGGCGTAAATCTTATTTTCTTGCGGCCCGAGGTCATCTTGTACGATCGTCCCGAAAACGGGACTGGCCGATCCGGCGAAAGCGGTCGGGGCGGGGGGGGGGCGGTTATGCTGAATGCGCAGCGGAAAGCTGTCCCTGGAATGCCCGCGTGAAGGTGGTCCCTCCTGAATAGACCGGCCGCCTATCTCGCGGCGGCGACGTCATTCCAGCCTGAGAAACTCGGCGACCGGCCTGCGCGCTGCCGATCACGCGCGCTCGGGGAGAAACGCGCCCATGGTCAGACGATGTTCACGGCTCCTCGTCTTGGCGCTGTCGCTTCCGCTGCAGATCGGCCCGGCGCTGTCCGAGAGCGAGATGCCGGCGGGCGGTGCGTTCATGAGCAGCTACACCGCGGATCCCTATTTCGATCCGCGATCGCGGTACGCGCAGGTCCACTCCGCCGGAGACATCCGCGGACAGCCGATGATGGCTGAGCCGGGCGACGCTCAGCCGCCCTGCAAGCTGTTCGACACCGCCTGCGCGGACGCCTTCGAGCGCTCTCGCCCGCACGCGTATCGCTAGAGCCGTTCGTCGAAGGGGCCGAGAGCGGGCGACGAGCCCGCGCCGAGCGCGCGACAGAGCCCGCCGGACCGGAGGCGATCAGGTCAGAGAGTCGTGCAGCCCCTTGCCGTAGCGGGGCGCGAAACCGGCGCTCGGGTGCCGCCCGCGCACGATCCGGCGCACCCGACGGTCCGCGCCCCGGCAATCGACGTGCGGGATGGAGTCCAGCCGAGCATGCCATCCCGGGCGCCGTGGTCGACATGGTCGCCGTTGCAGTGGCCGACGACACGCGCGGGGCCGAACATCGCGTCCCTACCGCGGCCGGCCCGGTCGGAGCCGCTGCGGAAACCCCTCGACGGCGGCGCGCAACCTGGGAAACGACGCGCTGTCCCGCGCGACCACGCGGCGGCCGCCGAAAACTGTGAATCCTTGTACCAGGTTATATCTCGTCGCCTTTGTGCACTCTATTTCATCGAACATTGCACGCTGATCGCGCGCTGGATGAGCGATGATTGAACAGGCCCCACGGATCGCGCGCGAATTCCATGTCGGTGTCGGCGGCGAACGCTGGGCGCTGATGCGCGACGGCCAGTCCGGGCAGCCCTACGTCTCCCATCGCCCCTGTGATGACGCGCCGGAGGTGCAGCTGGATCTCGGCTCGTTCCTCGTGCTGTTCACCGGGGAGGAGCGGGAGAAGCTGCTCGATCTGATCGCGTCGCTGCTTCCGGACGAGGCGCACGGTGATGCCGGCACCCGGTCCGGGGCGGTGCGGCCGCTACCCTTCGTCTCCCGGTGGCTTCCCAACCGGCAACCGAAAGCCCCAGGATGAGGCGGCCCGACGCGGGTTCTAAGCGCAATTGGCGTCAGTTTGTGAACGGCTTATTGAACTGTGGCGGTCTAGTCTTCGGCGCTTGAGCGCGGAGTACTTATGGATAACCAGCGCAACGCCCGGCGCGTATCCGTCAACTTGAACGGACGCATCTCGGTGGCCGGCCACCCCGCCATCCCCTGCGTGGTGCACGACATGTCGCGGTGGGGCGTCCGCCTCAGGCTCGTGGGGACCGATCGGGTTCCCTCCGCGTTCACGCTGACCATCGACGCCACCGACAAGGTCATCGGCTGCGAGACGGTCTGGAAGAATGCCGACGAGATCGGGGCTCTGACCGACCTGATGGAGTGACCGCCGGCCGGTGCCGACGGCTCCACTGGGGCGCGATCGATCAGCCGAGATCGAAGAAGCCGGGGCTCCGGGCGATCGGCGCCCGCCCGGCCAGTCCAGCGAGGTCGGGTCTCGGACGGGTCAGCTCCGGTCGGCCGGCGCAGTGGGCCTCGATGGCCGCCGCCGCCGCGAGCAGGTCGGCGTCGCCGCCGCGCCGGGCCACGACCTGTACGCCGAAGGGCAGGCCGGCCTCGTCGACACCGAGCGGCAGGCTGATCGCCGGGTGGCCTGCGAGGGTCACGCCGTAGGCCAGGGCCAGCCAGTGGAAGTACGAGCGGGTGGCGGCACCGTCGATCTCTGTCGGGTACAGCTCGGTCCAGGGGCGGGGCGAGAGCGTGATGGTCGGGCTGATCAGCAGGTCGTACCGACGGAAGAAGTCCACGAAAGTCCGGTAGATGGCGGTCTGGACGCTCGCCGCCCGGGCATAGTCAGCGAGCGTGTAGCCGAGGCCTTCCTCGACGTTCGTGCGGACATTCGGTCCGAGAAGGTGCGGCCGGGTGCGGTAATTGTCGAGGTGGAGCGCGAGGAACTGCGCGGCCCGGAGGATCGCGAAGGCCTCATCCGCCCCCGCGCAGTCCGGTGTCGCCGTCTCGGCGGTGGCGAAGAGCGGCGACAGGGAGGCGACCCGGTGACGGAACACGCGCCGGACGTGCTGCTCGGTCGGCGCGAAGCCGAAATCCTCCGTGAACGCGACGCGGAGGGCGCCGAGGTCGAGCGCGCGGTGCGGGTCGTAGCGATCCGCGCGCCCGCGCACCGGCTCGCCCGGCAGCGTGTAGGCGAGGGGATCGCGCGGATCATCGTCGGCCATCGCGCCGAGCATGAGGGCGGCATCGCCCACCGTCCGGGCCATCGGCCCGTTCACCGGAAGATTGGCCCAGCCGAGCCCGCGACGCTCGTTCGGGACCAGTCCGGAGGACGGGCGCATCCCGACGATCCCCGCGTAGGCGGCCGGGTTGCGCAGCGACCCCCCGGTATCCGAGCCGGACGCGAGCGGGACCATGCCGCAGGCGAGGGCGACCGCCGAGCCACCCGATGAACCCGCCGCGGAGCGCGTCGGATCGAAGGCGTTGCCGGTGGCACCGTAGACGGTGTTGCGCGTGTTCGCGCCGGCCGCGAATTCAGGCGTGTTGGTCTTGGCCAGCACGATGGCTCCGGCCTCGCGCAGCCGCGCGACGAGGCCGAGGTCCCGCGCCGGGACGTTGTCGGCGTGGATCGGGCTGCCGTAGGTCGTGCGCAGCCCGGCCGTGTCCTCGGTATCCTTGATGCCGACCGGGATGCCGTGGAGCGGGCCAAGGGGCTCGCCGACGCGGACCGCGGCCTCGGCTCTCCGCGCCGCGGCCCGCGCCCGCTCGGTATCGAGGGCGACGACCGCGTTCACTGCCGGGTTGATCCGGGCGATCCGGTCGAGACACGAGTCCAGGAGTTCGACGGGGGAGATATCCCCGCGCCCGATGAGGCGGCGCAGGTCCACCGCGGACATGTCGCAAAGGTCGGTCACGGCGTCATCTCCGTCAGAATTCGGCACGCGGATCGATGGGAACGTCGTCAGGCCGCCTGCGGCACGACGGCGGTGGAGCGGCTCCGGATGGTCAATGCGACCAGGGTCGCGACGGCGGCGGCGGTCAGCAGGAAGTCGAACGCGGCGTCGTAAGTGCCGTAGTGATCGACCAGCAGGCCCATCACCAGGGGCGCGATGAAGCCGGCGCACTGGCCTCCCAGATTGACCATGCCGATGCTGGTGCCGATCTGATCGTCCCGCATGAGCTTGGTCGGGAGGGCGAAGGCCGCGGCGAAGACGAACGATTTGAAGAAGTAGGTGATCGACTGGAAGGTGATCACGCCCGCGATCGTCGGTGCCTGGTACATCAGATAGAGGAAGATTCCGGTCAGCATCGTGCTGACCACGATCATGTACTTTTCCCGGCCATCGAAGAATCGAATCATGACCCAGCCGCCGATCGCCGTCGCGATGCTCGCCATGATGAAGGGGAGGGGCGTCAGCAGGCCGACCGCCTTGAGGTCGAGACCGCGCGCCTGAAGCAGGTAGGTCGGCATCCACGCGTCGAGGCCCTTGTTGATGCAGCCGAGGCCGAACCAGACGAGCATCAGCTGCCACAGGAGCGGGTTGCGCAGGAGTTCGCGCGCCGGAGCCGACGGGCCGCGTCCGGCGCGGGCTGCGCCGGGGACCTCTGCGGGGGGGCGGTGCGGGATCATGCGGTCATAGACGAGCCCGAAGATGAGGCCCGCGGCGCCGACGATGAAGAAGGCGTGGCGCCAGCCGAAATAGATCAGCAGCGGGGCCATCACCAGGGGCGCGAGCAGGCTTCCGACGTAGTTCGACGAGATCATCAGCGACGACATCTTCGGGCGTGCCGGTCCGGTGAACTGCTCCGAGACCGCCTTGATGCAGGCCGCCGGAAAGCCGCCCTCGGCCAGACCGAAGATCAGCCGGATGACGATCAGGGACGTGAACGACCACGCGAGCCCGGTCAGCGCGGTGAAGATCGACCACGCGACGGCCGTGCCGATGACGACGTATTTCGACCCGAACCGGTCCGCCAGCCAGCCGCCGGGCAGCTGCATCAGCGAGTAACCGAAGAAGAAGACGCTCAGGACCACGCCGTACTCGGTCGGACTGAGGCCGAACTCCCGCCCGATCTGGGTCAGGGCCAGCGCGATCGCGGCGCGGTCCACGTAGGAGATGCAGTAGGCGGCGTACAGCAGCGCGAAACCCAGATAGGGTCGGCCCGGTCGCGCGGGCTGGGCGGGGTCCATGGTCTGGCTCCGGTTCGATAAAGCGCGCGCGGAGCCGAATCCCCGCGCAGGTTGCCGAGTCGGGCTCGGCCGCCCGTGCACGCGGCGCCGAGGGCCGCGCGTTCTCCGATCCTCAGCCGGCATCGATGCGCCGGCTCGCGCCTCAGCCGCGGGCGAGGGCCGCCTCGAACTCCTCGGCCGGGAGGTGCGCGCCGCCGGTCGTCCAGATCACGTGGGTGGCGTCGGCGCGCGCCTCCGCGGGCAGTGAGGCGGCGAAGCGCCCGGCAGCCGCGAAGCCGGCCGCCGCCGAGGGCTCCAGGCGAACGGCGGCCTCGGTCCACATCACCTTGAGCCAGCGATAGAGCGCGTCGTCGGGCACCGTGACCACGGCCGCGACGAGCTTCTCCAGCGTCCGGGCGACGAGCATCGACGCGGAGGCGCAGGCCAGCCCGTCCGCCGCGGTGCGATTGTCGAGGCCGACATCGTAGACGCTGACTGAGCGGTCGAGGCCGGCGGCCAGCTGGACCAGCATGCACGGGGACGCGACCGGTTCGACGAAGACCGGGTGCACCACGTCGCCGAACAGCAGCTTCAGCCCGAAGGCGACGCCGCCCGGCGCACCGCCGACGCCGCAGGGCAGGTAGACGAACAGGGGATGCGCCGGCCCCACCGCGATACCGGCCTCCGCGAGCTGCCGCTGCAGGTCGAGGGCCGCGGCCGCGTAGCCGAGGAACAGATCGACCGAATCCTCGTCGTCGACGAAATGGGCGTCGGCCCGGCCGGCAAAGGCGCCGCGCGCCGCAGCGACCGCGGCGCCGTAATCGCCGCGATGCTCGACGACGCGGGCGCCGAGTTCGCGCAGGCGCTGCTTCTTCCACGCCTTGGCGTCGTGGGACATGTGGACCTCGACCGCGAAGCCGAGCGCCCGGCCCATCAGTCCGACGCTGAATCCGAGGTTGCCGGTGCTGCCGACCGCGATGATGTGGCGGGCGAACAGGGCGCGGAAGTCCGGATCGGCGAAGGCCGCGTAGGTTTGCCCCTCGGCGAGCAGGCCGGCCCGTAGGGCCAGTTCCTCGGCGTAGGCCAGGACCTCGTAGACGCCGCCGCGCGCCTTGATGCAGCCGGTCACCGGCAGCGCGTGGTCGGCCTTCACAAGCACGCGCCCGGCGGCCCCGTCCAGGATGTCCCGGGCCAGCGGTCCGTCGAGCGGGACGAGCGGCGAGTCGATCCGGCCGGCACCCTCTTCAGGGAACAGCCGGGCGAGAAGCGGTGCGAACCGGTTCCAGCGCGCCACGGCCCCGTCCACGTCGGCGCGGCCGATCGCCAGATCGGGCAGCACGGAGGCGGTGGCGGTCAGCGACGGGTTCGTCCAGATCGCGGGGCTGGCATGCCTGACGGCATCCGGGATCCGGTCGCCCCACTGTCGGGACTGCATCTCGACGGCCGCTGCCATGGCGCTTCCGATCCTGCTGGGTACGTGCGCGCCGAACCTGCGCGAAAGACCGACGGGCGGCCAATTATATTCTCTGGTGCAGCCTATTAGGCCAGCTTATGATCGCGCATGCCCGTAAGGCTCGATGCGCGCCTGGTCGGCGACCTGTTCTTCTTCCGCGCTCTGGTCGAGGCGGGCGGGTTCGCCAGGGCGGGCGACCGCCTGGCGGTGACGCAGAGCGCGGTCACGCAGCGGATCCAGCGGCTGGAGCAGCGCCTCGGCTACCCGTTGCTGGAGCGGGGCGCCCGCGAGATCCGCCTGACTGCCGAGGGCCACGACCTGTTCGCCGCGGCGCGGAACGGCTTCGACGGGATGGGCGAGGCCCTGCTCCGGGCGGAGCGGCGCGCGGGCCGGGAGACGCTCCGGATCAGCTGCATACCCTCCTTGGCATCGGAGTGGCTCGCGCCCCGATTGAAAGCCTTCAGCGACGGGCATCCCGGCATCGACGTCGCCGTCTTCGGGGAGACCCACGACCTGGACCCGGACCGCATGGCGCAGTCCGGCATCGACGTCGCGATCCGCTACGGCCCGGCGCCGCCCCCCGGTGCGACGGTCGTCTTCGACCATCCCGAGCCCGTCTACCCGGTCTGCGCCCCGGCCTACCGGGATGCGGCCGCGACGCCCGGCGGGGCCGTCGTCCTGCTCCACGACGCGACACCGTGGGAGGCCGCGGCGACCGTCTCGGAGGAGTGGGATCGCTGGTTGCGCGTCCACGGGGCGCCCTGGGACGGCCGGATCCAGAACCTCTACTTCAACCTCGCGCAACTGGCGCTGCGGGCCTCGCTCGGCGGATCGGGCATCGCGCTCGGACGGTCACTGATCGTCGCGCCCTATCGCGCCGACGGGCGCCTGGTGCCCGCCTGCGGCGAGGCCGTCATGAGCGGGCTCCGGTACTTCGTTCTCGTGCGTGCCCTGCCGCCCGCGGGGCCGGCGGCAGCCTTCGTCGACTGGCTCGGCCAGAGCATGGCGGGGCCGCCGGGCTCGCCCGAACCGTTCCTCCCGGACGGCGCGCTGAACCGCGAATAGGGACGCGTCCGGCACGCGCGACGGCCTTGCCCGGCGCCCCCTCATCCCGGACGGAAGCTCTATCGGTTGGCGGACAGATCCGTCGACAGCGCGGTCGCCAGGTGGGCCACGAAGGCGGTCACCTTGGGGCTGACCAGACGTCGGGACGTGTGGAGCGCCCACAGCTCCGTCGGCGGCCCCTCGAGCCAGCCCCAACAGGCCAGCCGTCCGGCCGCCACGTCACCCCCGACCAGCGAGCGTGGCAGCAGGGCGGCGCCGGCGCCCGCCACCACCGCGTCGCGCAGCGTCGGCAGCGAGGACAGCCGCAGGACCGGCACGGGCGCGAAGGCGCGACGTGTCCGGCCATCATGGACCTGCCACGCCTCCTCCGGACGCGGCGTCCAGCGGACCGCCGCCGGCACAGGCGTCACGTCGCTCTCGGCCGACGTATCGGGGCGCGGGAGATCCGGCGGCGCCACCAGCCAGAGTTCGTCCCGCAGGACGCAGCGCCCGACGAGCCGCTCGTCCGGCTTCGGATTGACCCGGATGATCACGTCGAAACCCTCCTCGATCGGATCGACGAACCGGTCCTCGGCGCAGATCTCCAGCTCGACTTCGGGATAGGCGCGGGCGAAGTCCGCGGCGACGCGGCCGAGCTGCGTGTCGGACAGGAGGAGCGGAGCACTCACCCGGAGGCGCCCACGGGGCCGGTCCAGGCCGCCACCCACCACCGCGCCGGCCTCCGCGATCTCGCTGAGCAGCGGCCCCGTCCGGGCATGGAGGAGCGCGCCCGCCTCGGTCAGGCGCAGGCTGCGCTCGCCCCGCTCGATCAACCGCGCCCCGAGGCTCGCCTCGAGCTCGGACACGCGGCGCGACAGCGTCGCCTTCGCCCGCCCGCTCGCCCGGGCGGCGCGGCCGAAGCCGCCGTGAGTGGCGACGAGGTTGAAGTCGGCGAGCGCCGAGAGGTCCATAAGCTGTTCCATATGCGGGACACCCAGTCCCGATCCTGCCATCTATGGCTCAGAATAGGAACGGCGCATCTTCGGGACATCGGCGGCCCGCCCCGGGCCTCCGCGCTTCAAGGAGATTCGTCATGACCATCCTCGTCACCGGTGCCACGGGCCGCATCGGCTCCGCCGTCGTCGATCACCTCGTGGCGGAGGGCGCCGCCGTGCGCGCCCTGACGCGCGCGCCCGAGACGGCGCGTTTCCCGTCGGGCGTCGAGGCCGTCCGCGGCGATCCCGCCGACATCGACGCGATGCGCGCGGCGTTGTCGGGTGTCGATACCCTGTTTCTCCTCGTCGCCAACGTGCCGGACGAGCTGACCCAGGCGATCACGACGCTCAGCCTGGCCCGAGACGCGGGCGTGCGCGGCATCGTCTATCTCTCGGTCTTCAAGAGCGAGGCCTACGTCGACGCCCCGCACTTCACCGGCAAGCACGCCGTCGAGCGGATGATCGCGGCCCTCGACCTGCCCGCCACGGTGCTGCGACCCTCTTACTTCATGCAGAATGACTTCGCCCAGAAGGAGCCGCTCCTCGGAGCGGGAATCTTCGGCGTGCCCGTCGGGCAGGCCGGCGTCTCGATGGTCGACGTGCGCGATATCGCCGAGGCGGCCGCCATCGCGCTGCTGCGCCGCGAGCGCGCGCCGGAGAGGCTGCCGGCCGAGACCTACGACGTCGTCGGGCCGGATGCCCTGACGGGCGACGCGCTGGCGGAGATCTGGACTCAGGCCCTCGGGCGCGCGGTGCGCTACGGCGGCGACGATCTCGACGGGCTGGAGCAGCGGCTCCGCGGCTTCGCGCCCGCCTGGCTCGCCTATGACCTGCGGGTGATGATGCGCCGCTACCAGGAGGACGGCGCCGTCGCGACCGAGGCCGAGGTGGAGCGCTTCGCCACCCTGCTCGGCCGCAGGCCCCGCAGCTACCGCGCCTTCGCGGCCGAGGTCGCCCGCGACTGGCGGGGCGCCTGACCGCCGAGCCCAGGCCCGCCTCGACGAGGCCGCCGCTCCGCCGAAGCTCAGCCGCTGCTTCATCTTCGAGCTCCCGACCGCCTGCATCTTCTGCGGTCAGCGCGTCGAGGCTTGGTCGGCGGGGATCGGGGAGCGACGCCGCGCTTCCCGGTGTTCCCCTCACTCCGAACGCGCGACCTGCGCGCGGAACAGCGTCGCGAGACTCCGCAACGTCCTGTTGTGCGGCTCGGCGAGCGACACCGTGTAGGCGCCCGGATCGATGTGGGGGACGGCGGCGGTGATGCGCACCGTCCGCTCGTCGATCTGGAGCACGGGCGCCCGCCACGTCTGACCGTTGGCGGCCCGGAACACCGCCAGCGTGTCCTTGCCGAGTTTGGGCGCGGTTCCCGGAAACGCGACTTCCGCGGCCCAGAGCTGCCCCGGCGAGACCTGGGGTGCCTCGTCGGTGTCCGGGAGACTGTGGTGCAGGGTCAGACTGTGCGGCGGCCCGCCGACGAGTTGGCGCGGCTCCGGAACGAAGCGCGCCGGCGGCTCGGTGTCGGGTGCGATGAAGATCGACGCGACGTCGTCCAGGGTTCGGAGGCAGCCGTCGGCGACCTGGACGATGGCGAGCGCGTAGCGACCGAACGTCATTCCCGCGACGTCGATCTGGCCGGTGAAGCCGGACGTCGCGGCGGCGGGTTCGCCATACCACTTGGCCACGTCCGGACGCAGATCGCTCTGAAGCGCGACCCACGATGTCCCGCTGCGACCCGTCAGCCGCAGGTAGATCGCCTTCGGCGCCGGTCCCGAGACGTGCAGCCACCCGCGCAGAAACACGGAGGCCCGCGCGACGACCGACGAGAGATCCAGGCTTCGGTTGAGGCGCTCGTCCGTGCGCAGCACGTCGAGGCTCCATCCGCACTCGCTGCGCCGGATCGGCCTCGATGTCAGGCGCCGGACTTCGTCGGGCAGATCCGGCAGCGGGCGCGCCCGTGCGCCCGCCGTTGCGGTGGACGGCGCGGCCGGAGGACGAGCGGCCTCGTCCCACTGGATCGCGCCGCTGGTCCACGAGGCGGCGTTCGTCCGCACCCCCAAGGTCTCGAGCCGGAGGTCGAACCCGTGCCGCAGGTGGCTGGGTACCCGTCCGTGGCGGACGGGCCGGGCCTCGATCAGGCGCTCGTAGAGGGTGCGTACCGATACGAGGTGGCTGCCGACGTCGGGGAAGGATTTGCGGCCGATGAGGGCCTGCATCCGGCCCAGGCGTGCGCGATCGTAGTGTAGCCCGATGAGACGCGCCCTGACGGCGCCGGCGTCGTCAGGCGGCACCTTGAATCCGTCGATCCCTTCTGCGACGCGCTCGGCAAGGGCCCCGATATCGGCGACGATCGGGACGAGGCCCGCCTGCCACGCTTCGGTCAGCGCGATGACGAACGTCTCGGGCCAGGTGGAGAGGTGGAGCGAGACATCGCACCCGGCCAGCAGGCCGCCGATCGCGTGCTGCTCGTAGGCGCCGGTGACGCTCACCTGATCCGATCCGAAGCCCGCGACCGCGTCGCGGTACGGGTCGTCGATCCGGCCGATCACCTTGAAGTGGATGGGATAGGCCTCGCAGCTGCGGATCAGGTTGATCGCCTGCTGCCCGCCCTTGTGGGCCGCGAGGTTGCCGAGGATCGCCACGGTCAGCCGATCGGCGTCGCGCTTGCGCCGGGCGACCGACCGCACCTCGGCGGGCGCGGCGCTCGGCGCCACCATCGGAATCGCGACGATCCGCTCGGCCGGAATGGCGGGATAGTAGCGCCTGAGGTATCGCGCCGTCTCCGGTGTGCTCGTGACGAACGCGTCGATCACGTCGGTCACCAGGGTCATCATGCCGTCGCGGCGCGCCTTCGACCCGGGCGGATAGTTGTTGCCCGAGATCAGGCAGGCGTCGCACTGGTCCGCGCCGCGATTGACGACGTCGCAGAATCGGCCGGTGTGATCGAGCAGCAGCCAGCGCTCGCAGATGAGGAAGTGATCGTGCAGGTGATAGACGGTGGGTATGCCGCAGGCCCGCGCGATGAGGGGCAGGGACAGCGGGACGTGCATCAGATGATGGATGTGGACGAGATCGACCTGATGCTCGAACAGCAATCGCTGGAAGAGCCCCTCCACGAACGGGTCCGTTGAGAGCGGCGGCGTGACGGCGCCGCAGGCGAAGCTCTCCGCGATCCCCGGACCCTCGAGCCGCAGCGCCCAGCGCCCGTCGCCGAAGACGGGGAACAGGAACAGGATCCGGTACGGCTCGCCGAGTTCAGTCAGCAGTTCCTGATAGACCTCGACCCCGCCCCCGTGCCGATGTCCCAGGCGGTTGTGGGTGAGCATCAGGACCGTGCGGGTCGCGGTCGCCGCCCGGTGCGGCCGACGCGTCTGCGTCTGCCGGTGGTCGATGACCGCGTCCAGGATGGTCGCCACGCGGTGGTCGTAGAGGTGCTCGGCGCGGGTCCGGGCCTGCGCGGCGCGGGCGCGCGCGATGCGGGTTTCCGGGTCAGTCAGGGCCGCCAGGATCGCGTCGATCGAAGCGGCCTCGTCGCCGCAGAGGGCGATCTCGGCGCCGGGCGCGTAGTACGCGGCCGTCTCCGGCTCGGGCGAGACGACGACTTGGTAGCCCCCGGCGAGTGCGGTCTCGAACAGCCGCGGTGGCGGCGTCGAGCCGGTCGCCTGATCGGCGCGCGCCGACGAGAAGATCCGGGGCAGGGTCAGCACGACGCGACTGCGGTTCGCCAGAAGGGCGAAGTCCCGGTTGCCGCAGCGCCAGTCCGTGACGAGCGCCTCGTCCTCCAGTTCGGGCGGCCCGATATGCTCGTTCCACGGCAGCGCCAGCTTGAACTTCACGTCCCGCGGCAGCTTCGCCGACAGCGCGTTCAGGGTCGCGACCCGGTTCGGCCACGCCGTTCCGATGAAGAGCAGATCGTAGCGGTAGCGCGCGTCGTCCTCGATCACCGCGAGATCGTGGAAGAGCGACGAGGCGCCCAGCGCGAGGTGGTTGGCCCGACCTCCATAGGCCGCGACCGTGGCCCGGTCGTTCGTGAAGACCAGATCGAAGGCCGCCGACCCGCGCACGTTCGCCTCGCGCTCGTACGGATCCTCCGTGGTCCAGAGCACGCTGGTGCGGGCGAGCCCCGCGAGCCGCCCGACGAGGGGCGCGTGCGCGCGGGCGCCGCCGAACGCGATCAGCGTGTCGAGGCCCTGCTCGACGAAGGTGACCAGGGCATCGCCATGCCCGCCGACCTGGACCCGGCCGACCGCCGGATGGCGCCGCAGCGCGTCCGCGATGGCGAGCACGAGGTAGCGGTTGTGCGTCTGCGGCTCGGTGTCCAGCAACAGGATCGACAGGTCGGACATGGTCGGTCGGGTCTGCTCTGTGGCGACGTGATCAGGCCATGACCGTCAGGCGGCTGAGATCGAGCAGGCGGGCCGCCCGGTGCCGGTAGGTGTGGTCGCGCAGCGCCCGCGCCTGCGCCCGGCGCGCGATCGCCTCGATGGCGGCGGGCTCGTCGAGCGACCGCTCGATGGCGCGCGCGATGTCGGCCGCGCCGTCCACCAGCAGGATTTCCGTATCCGGCTCGAAATGCTCGCAGACTTCCAGGCCCGTGACGAAGAAGGCCTGCGCCGAGCCCGACAGGGCGACCTCGAAGGTCCGCGGCCCCGGCGTCGCCTGCGGGAGCGACAGCCGGCGATTGGCCACGTCGAGGTCGCGGCCGATATTGAGCGTCAGCCGGGCCGCCGCGGCGTAGTCGGCCATCTGCGCCGGCGTGAGGCGGCGGTTCACCGCGCACCGGAGCGTGTCCGGCCACCCGGCGCCCAGGATCTCCACGACGTGGCGGCACAGGAGATCGTCGATCCGACGCATCAGGGCGATACGGTTCGGGTAGGCGACGCCGCAGAAGAACAGGACGGTCTCCCGCTCCGCGACCGGGACGATCGGTCGGAAGTGCCGGTTGGGCGCGGCCGCCAGGGGCAGGTGATGGACGTCCGGGTGACGGTAATGCTGCGCCGCCCAGGAATCGTTGCTCACGACGATGTCGGCGTAGAGTTCCGCCTTGAAGGCGTAGTCGAACTCGTACGGGTCATCGGTCAGCCAGAAGATCAGCACGCCACCGACGGCGTCCACCGCCCGGCGAAGCGCGCGCAGATCCGCCAGGTCAGGCACGAGGCTTCCGACCGCGACCACGACATCCGGGCGAGACGCGCGGATTGCCGCGTCCGCAAGTTCCAGAGGCGTCTGCGCGACCCGCTCAGCACCGAGAAGTTCGGCAAAGCCCTCGGCGAGATCGCTCCGGATCCCGGGATTTCGATTGAGCGCATCGGGGAAGGTGCTCGTGACCAGCACGTGCGGCCCGGCCAACGAGATCGCGCTGACGAAATTCATCCCTATTGACCTCGGCGAGACAGGCCAGTTTTGTTTGCAGGTTAACGCCAATTGTAAGTAGACACGCAACTGTCGCGTGTCCATTTCGGACATTAATTTCCCCCACTCTCCTGTCGCGCGGGAAATTCCGGGCAGTCTACTGTTGGCAATTAGGAAGTATGGAACGGGATAAACTGGCAATAGGCGCGCCGACCCCACCGGGTGAGCCGTGCGCGGAGGTGCTGCACCCCTTCCTGCCGTGGTTGACCGGCAGCCTTCTGCTGGTGGGACCGAGGCCCGACGCGGGGAGCAGGGCGCGCTGGGCACCCACCGCCGCGGTGGTCCACACGGCGGATGGCGCCGACCTTCCGGCCTCGACGCGCTTCGATGCCGTCGTTCTGCTGGGTCTCCTGTTCCGACGAGACGACGGGGGCGGGTGCGCGCTCGACGCGACGATCGCCTGGGCTCAGGAGCGGCTGCGACCCGGCGGGCGGCTGATCCTCGTCGTCGACAACGCGCTGTCGCTCCACGGCCTCGCCTCGGGGTCCGAGACGGCGGGGGAACGCGGCTTCCCGAGCCTCGAAGGGCGCCCCCGATCCGACGGCGCCCGGCTGCCGACGCGGGCAGGTCTGAAGCGGTCCCTGGGGGCCCGCGGCCTGGTCCATCAGGACTGGTGGTTCCCGTTTCCGGACCAGGGGCGACCCCTGAGCCTCGTCGCCGAGCGCGGATTGGCGCGGCCGGGTGGGTTCGACCCCGGAATGCTCGCGATCGGCGCAGCCGGCCCGGAACCCGCAGCCTGCGCGGGCGCACTTTTCTCGCCCCGGCGCGCCTGGGGGCCGGTGGCGGATCTGGGGCTCACCGGCGATCTGGCGCCGGCCTTCGCGGTCGCGGCGTCGGAAGCGCCGCTGCCGCCGGATGACCGGCTGGCGATCCACCTCGGACTGCGCCGCCGCCCGGAATTCGAGCGTCTGGTGACCTTCGCGGATGCCGGGTCGCGGATCGCGGTGCGCCGCGCGCGCGTGAACCCTGATCTTCCCGCCGCGGTCGCAGGGGTGACGAACCTGTTGCCATCGGAGACCTACGCGCCCGGTTCCCTCTGGTCGGCGGATCTCGAGGCGCGGCTCGCGCGGGAGGGCTGGTGCCCGGACGCGGTCGCCTCCTGGGCCGGGACGTGGCTGGAGGCCGTCTCCCGCTGCTTCGCGGCCGGGGCGCGGATGGGACCGGACACGTTCCTCCCAGCACGGGCGCTCGACGCGATCCCGAAGAACCTCGTCTCGGGTACAAACCGGACGTTCATAGACCTGGAATGGGACCTCGGCGTCCCTCTGGACGCGGGTCATCTCGCCGTGCGCGGCCTCGTCAACGCGCTGACCGACGCGCCGGACTGGCGGCCCGGCGGAGGGTCCGGCCTGATCCTGCTGGACGCCCTGCGCACCCTGTTGCCGAGGCTCGGATACGCCCTGGACGATGCGCAGCTCGCCGACCGGCTGGCCCGGGAGAGCCGGTTCCAGTCCATCGTCAGCGACCGCGTGATCGAGCGCGGTCTGGGCTGGGCGGCGGCGACGCGCCTGCCGGCCGGCGGTCCGGCCCGCAGCGGCGCGAATCCGCGCGCGGCGCTCGTCGAGGCGTCCGCCGAGATCGCCCGGCTGCGCGAGGAGAATGCGGCCCTGCGCGCCGCGCGCACCGCCGACGCCGCCGCGCATGCGGACACCGAGTGCGAGAGCGCCCGTCGCACCGACCGCGTGATCGCCTACGCGGCCGAACTGCACCGCGCGCGCGACCACCTCCAAAACACGCTCGACGCCCGCCGCGCTTCGTCCGCCTACGGGCGCCGTCTGCCCCTTCGCCTCCTGCGCCTGCTCAGAGGGACCCCGTGATGCGGCTGCTCGTGGCCTGTGACCACCTCGCGCTGACGGGCGGCCTCCTGCGCTTCGAGCGGGTCGGGCGCGTGCTCGCGCGTCGCGGGCACACGTTCTCTTTCCTCACGTTCGGCACGGGCGAGGACGGGTTCGAGACGCGTCACCGCGTCCTGCACCCCGAGGAAGCCGCGCGCGAGAGCTGGGACGCCGTCATGGTGCCGGGCGGCGGTTTCCCGGATGCCACGATCGAGGGTTTCGCGGACCTGCGGGCCCCGAACTTCGGCGCCCGGATTCAGCACTTCCTCAACGCCCCGGCGCGACGGGACGCCTACGCGCGCGTCACGCGGACCTTCGCGCCCGACCTCGTCGTGGCGAACAACGCCCACTGGGACGATGCGGCCCTCGACGCCCTCGGCCTGCCGTGGCGCCGACTCGTCGGTGCAGTCGATGCCGGCCTGTTCGCGCCGCCCGTCTCGAGGCCGGCGCGCGGCGCGCGGCACCGGCTCGGCGGCATCGCCAACAAGCGCCCCGCCGCGCAGCTCGCCGCGCTCGACAGGCTCGGCGACGCGTGGGCGCTGCACTGGTTCGGACGGCCGGATTGGGGGCTCGTGGGCGCGCGCGCCGATCTGGTGGCCTCGGGCCGCCTCGTCGTCCACGGGCCGCTGGTCGAGGCCGACCTGCCCGCGTGGTACCACGGGCTCGACGCGTTCTGCAGCGCGGAGGCGCATGCCGGCTGGTGCAACCCGGCCGCGGAGGCGATGGCCTGCGGCACGCCGCTCGTCACGACCGTGCACGGCACGCTGGCTTTCGCCGAGGACGCCGTGACCGCCCTGGTGGTGCCGGACGGTCCGGACGCGGCGCTCGGTGCCGCCGTCGCGCTGGCCGCGGACCGGATCGTCACCGATCCCGCCGCCGCCGCGTCCCGCGCCGAGGCGGGACGGGCGCGGATCCGGGCGCTCGACTGGGACACCTACGCGGACGGGCTGCTCGCCGCCGTCGCAGAGGCGATCGCGCTGCGGGCCGACCGGGCCACGGCGGCGCGCCCGTCCGGCACGCCGCCCCGCGAGACCGTGCTGCGCCTCGCCGACCTCGCCCGCCGGGACGGGGCGCTGCCGGAGGACTTCGACGCGCTCGGCTATATCCGGCTGCATCCGGACCTCGCGGCGCTGTTCGAGCACGCGTGGCAGGGGCAGTTGCACTACCTCGAGCACGGCCGGCGGGAGGGCCGGATCTACCCCTCGAACCTGACGCGGGCGCAGCAGAAGGCCGCCCAGGCATCGCGGATCGCGCTCGCGGTCGACGGGCTCGACGGCTCCGGCAAGTCGAGCATCGCGCGTCGCGTCGCCGAGGCGCTCGGTGCGACAGTGCTCAATCCCTTCAGCGGTCAGGTCGGCGCGATCCTGGTCCATCTGGCCCGGACGGGGCAGCACGCGCTCGCCGACGACGTAGCGCACGCGGCCGTCGCGGCGGCGATCGCCAACGCGCCGCCGGGACCGGTCGTCTTCGATCGGCACTGGTTCACCGCCTCGCAGCTCCTGTCGCCGGCCTATCGTCCGGGATGGGAGCCGCGCCCGTTCACCGTCATGTGCTGGGCCGACCGTCCCACCACCATCGCCCGCATGGTCGCGCGCGGCGTCCCCAACCCGTCGGAGCACATGACCGAGGACCGGATCGCCGGCTACCGGACGCTCGCGGAGGAGCTGCGGCTGCCGCTCCTCGACACGTCCCGCATCGCCCCGGAGGAGGGGGCCGCGCAGGTGCTGGCGATGTTGGGCGCGAACGGCGACGCGGCACGGCGCGCGTGAGTGCGGCCTCGCGGAGCGGCGTGTGAGATCGGCGCGAAGCGCGAGAGGCTGCGGGGCGACAGCCTCCGCAGGACCGGGAATTGCCGGACCCGCTCCGATATGGTCGCTTTCCGGAATCCGGTGGCGACGGCAGGCCACGGGTTTCGCGGGAGGACATGGCGTTCGTGTTGGAACAAGCGCGCGGCGACCGCGGCCGGAACCTCGTGCTGCTCGGCATCAGCCTCCTCTTCGTCGCCGCCGGTCTCGGGATGATCGTCACCGGCGCGGATGGCGGCGTCGCGACGACGGTGTTCTTCGGCGTCTGCGCGGCCGTCGCCGTCTGGCAGCTGCGGCCGGACCTCCTCGAATCGGAGAGCCGGTCGGCGGGGTCACTGGCGGCCCAGTTTCCTGCCCCAGTGACCTTGCGCGCCTCGTTGCAGAGACTCCTGTTCCTCGCCCTGATGGCCGCCGGCTTCGGCGGGGTGACGCTCTGGATCCTGCTGCACGAGACGCGTTCAACCACGATGCACCTGCTGCTGTGGCCGGGTGTCGTGCTCTTCCTCGGAGGCGTCCCGGTCCTCATCCTCACGGCGATCCGCGGCTCGGCGCTGCACCTCGACGAGACCGGATTCACCGTCGTGCAGTTGGGCCGGTCGCGGCGCGTACGGTGGCATGACGTGAGCGAATTCGCGGCGGTCGCCGCGGCCGGCTCGGGCCAACGTCTCGTCACGTTCGACGACGCGAGCGCGATCACGACCCGCCTCGGGGCAATGAACCGTCGCCTGATCGGGCGCAACGCGGTGCTGCCGGAGAACTATGGACTGGATCCCGACACGCTCGCTACGCTCCTCACGGCTTGGCGCAAGCGGGCCCTGCAGACGGAGGCCGGTCGGCTCTGAGGCGATCCGGCCAACGCGGCGGCGGTGCCGGCGCACCGTCGACGGCGCCCGGTCGACGGGCGGGGCGCGCGCGCCGGCGGCGGACGACACCGCCTGCCCGCGCCTTGACCATCGTCTCTCCAGCGTGGCCTGATCGGCGCGATGGAACCGCTGACCGACCCGATCGCGCGCGCTCGCTCTCCCGGTACGGGTCAGCCCCCGGAGGGCGGATTCGCCGCCCTGACCCCCGAGCTGAGCGTCCGGGACCTCGATGTGAGCCTGCGTTTCTGGTGCGATCTGCTCGGCTTCACGGTCGCCTACGATCGACCGGCCGCGCGCTTCGCTTATCTGACGCGAGGCGGCGCGCAGATCATGCTGTGCCAGCACAACGGCCGCTGGAGCACGGGCCCGCTGGATCCGCCCTGCGGCCGCGGGGTCAACTTCCAGATCATGGTCGATCGGCTGGATCCGATCCTCTCGGCGCTCGCCGGCGCGCGATGGCCGCTGTTCGAGGCGCCGCGGGAGGCCTGGTACCGGACGGGTCCGGTCGAGGGCGGCCAGCGGGAATTCCTCGTCCAGGATCCCGACGGGTACCTCGTGCGCCTCGCCGAGGATCTCGGTCACCGAGAACCCGCGTAGCCCCCGCCCGTCCGGACCGGGAGACGGCACCGTCGCGGCCGCAGGGGCCGCGTCAGCGCGTGACGATGCTCGGCTCCTGCCGGCCGGGACGGGGTTGAACCACGAGGAGTCCGGCCGAGTAGACCAGCGAGACGAGGAGCGCGACCGTCAGCGCGAGCGCGGCACCGAACGGTTGAATCATCACGTGGAGCGTCAGCAGGGTCAGGCCGAAGCCGAACACCCCGCGGATCGCGACGCTCGCCAAGCGCGCCATCGCCGCGCCTCCGATTCGGCGATGAAGGATGACGAAGGCGCTCGTCATCGTAACCGGGAAGGCGGCGATCACCCCGGTCCGGGCAGGACCGAGGGCGGTGCTGAGCGCCAGCAGGGCCGCGACGAACAGCGCGACGGCACTCGCGCGGATGAGCAGATCCAGCGGGCGCGGCCTCGCGACGACGGCGCTCCGCACAAGGGTCGCGCGCACCACGTGCCGGGTCGAGACGGCGCCGGCCCCGTAGACGAGGGCATTGAGCAGGAACGCGGTCGTCGGCGTCCACGCGAGCGCCGAGACCGGCAGGGCCGCCGCGAGCCACGCCAGGATCGCCGGCCCGAGGGTGGCGATCATGTCGCGACCGGCCGCCCGGTGGGCGTAGACGATCAGGAACAGGCCCGTCGCGGCGTTCGCCGCGAAGCCGTTGAGGGCCGCCCCGGCGACGAACGCGGCGTCGTGCTCCATCGCCATGAACACGTAGGCCGGCCCGGCCGACACCGGCAGGCTGACGACGAGCGCGCCCCAGACCGGCCCCAGCCATTCGGCCAGGACGGAGGCGAGCACCACCACGGTCCCGGAGGTCAGCGCCCGGATCAGGGCCGTCAGCCAAATCGCCGCCAAGGTCGTTTCCCGCGCGTCGCGTCGCCGACCCGGGTCGGCATCGGAGCCGCGCCCTCGCTATCACGGGCGACCGGTCCCGGCCAAAGCGGCCGGCTCGCGAATCCGCGCTTACGAAACCGGACGGGGCGACCTGCTCGTCGGCCCGCGCGACCGCCGCCGTGCCGCCCGCGATGGTCCCGACGCAGCGGGCGGCCGTGTTTTGCGATCGCGATAGACTTTCACCCAATTCTCGACTTCAATGACCGAGATTGGTGCAGTCGAGAGCACGGATTTCGGCGCTGAGAGCCGGCCACGGCGTACCTTCCGTGGCGCTTGGCAACACCGATCCGCCGGATAGGACTTCGGATCTTCACGGCCAGCTCGGCGCACCGCCCGCGCGACGCGAGCTGGACGCGACACGCCGGAAAGATTCTGCCGACCACGATCCTTGGGCGTGGGAACGCGGCCGGGCGGCTCAGATGTAGGTCGAGGCGAGCGCCGGCGAGCCGTCCAGGGCGTGGGCCAGTCTCTCCAGGCCGTGGGCGATCTGCTGTCGGGTCGAGGGGCCTCCGAGGCAGAGCCGGACGGCCTCGGGTGGCGCTCCGGCGACGCAGAAGGGATCGCTGCCGACCACCCCGAGACCCGCCGCGCGGCCCTGGCTGGCGAAGGCCGAGCGCGTCCATCCAGCCGGCAGGGTGATCCAGATGTGGAAGGCGTGCGGGTCCGCGACGTAGGCCTCGGCGGGCAGCAGCGCGGCCGCGAGGCTCTGGCGCGCGGCCGACTCGGCGCGGACGAAGTCCACGATGGCGTCCGCCGTCCCGTCCACGATCCAGCGCGTGGTCAGCGCGGTCGAGATCGGCGACGCCATCACGGTCGCAGCGCGCAGGGCATCGCCGAGGGGCAGGGCGGCCCGCGCGTTCGGCGCGACCAGGAAGGCCAGGCGGAGCCCCGCGCCCAGGCACTTCGCGACGCCCGCCACGTAGTAGGTGATCTCGGGCGCCAGTTCGGCGAAGCTCGGCGGCGGTGCCGGGCAGATCCGCGCGTAGGCGTCGTCCTCGATGATGGTGACCGCGTAGCGGCGGGCTGTGGCCACGATGGCGTCGCGCCGCGCGCGGGATAGGGTTGCCGTGGTCGGGTTCTGAAGGAGCGGATTGAGGTAGAGGGCCTTCGGCGCGCCGCGGGTACAGGCGGCCGCGAAGGCGTCGGGGTCGATCCCGTGGCGGTCCATCGGCAGGCCGACGAGGCGCAGGCCCCGATGCGCCGCGAGGGTCCGGATGCCCGGATAGGTGATGCGCTCGGCGCAGATGGTATCGCCGGCCTGCGCGACCTGTCCCAGGATGCTGGAGAGGGCGCTGTGCGTGCCCGGGCAGATCAGGAGGCGCTCGCGCGCCGCGACGATCCCGCGACCCCCGAGCCAGCGCAGCGCGGCCTCCTTGTCCGCCTCCGTCCCGCCGAAGCCCTGGTAGCGCAGCAGGTCGGCGAGATTGCCGGACAGCTCCGCGAAGGACGACCGCATGCGGGCCTGCAGGCCCGGCAGGTCGGGCTCCGGGGGCAGGTTCATGGTGAAGTCGACCGGTCCGGGCCGCCGGGCGTGCGCGGCCTCAGCGGGACGGGTCGTGTCCGCCGGGTCGACCACGAAGGTGCCCCGGCCGACCCGCCCCTCGATCAGGCCGCGCCTGTGAGCCTCGACATAGCCGCGGGACACGGTCGTGAAGTTGAGGTCGAGCGTGGCGGCGAGCGCGCGCTGGGTCGGCAGGCGCGTGCCCGGCAGCAGGTGACCGGTCCGGATATCGTCCGCCAGCGCGTCCGCGATAGCGAGGTAATGGGGCTTGCCCCAGCGCTTGAGGTCGGGCGTCCAGACATTGTCCGCGCCGCCCCTATCGACGAACCGAACTCCCCGCCCGCTCGCCCTCATCCGTCCTGCACCCGCGTCGTGAAAAGCGATCAATGATCGATTGTATGGCTTGCAAGCACCGTACCGGGCGCCGCATCGCGTGTCACGGCTCATACGATCCGTTCAATGCGTACAATATTCGACGCCGAAACAGGCGTCGATTGACCATGGCATGCGCACGACTTGGTGATGAAATGTGCGAAAGGAAATAGATCTTCGCCGGTCGCCGACTGTCCATTGATCGCAATATTGTATGTATCGCAGGGCGACGCATTGACTGGATCCATGATCGCGCTGTTCTGGCACACCGCTTGCCATTGCCTCGGCTGATCGCGCGCAGCGCCGACTGCAGCGGTCCAGATCACCGAGGAGCGTGAGCAATGCCTGCCGTGAATCGCGAGCCGCACAAGAAGGGCGACGTTCTGGTCGACTACGAGGAGAAGGTCTTCGAGGACGTGAAGGCCGAACCGGGTCAGAAGGCGCTCGTCACCTTCCACACCGTCGCGTTCGAGGGCTCGATCGGCCTCGTCAACCTGCTCCAGGCCACGCGCCTGCAGCGCAAAGGCTTCGAGACCTCGATCCTGCTCTACGGCCCCGGCATCACCCTCGGTGTCCAGCGGGGCTTCCCGCGGCTCGGCGACGAGGCCTTCCCGGGCCATCTCAACTTCAACAACCAGCTCGAGAAGTTCATGGCCGAAGGCGGCAAGGTCTACGCTTGCCGCTTCTCGACACAGGCCCTGTACGGGCACGGCGAGGCGGCCTTCATCGAGGGCATCCGCATGATCAACCCCCTCGACGTGCTCGACTGCATCCTCCTGCACAAGCGCGACAACGCGGTGATCATCGACACCTGGACCGTCTGACGACCGCGCTAACGCTCCCGGCGGCCGCGCGGGACGCGCGCGGCCGCCGGCTCAGCCGGAGGACCACCCATGTCAGAGACGCAGATCGTGCGGGCTGCCGCGGTCCAGATCGCGCCGGACCTCGACCGCCCGGACGGCACCCTGGAGCGCGTGCTCAATGCGGTCGACGAGGCCGCCGCCAAGGGCGCGCGCTTCATGGTCTTCCCCGAGACCTTCCTGCCCTACTACCCCTACTTCTCATTCGTCCTTCCGCCCGCGCTCCAGGGGCCCGAGCATCTGCGACTCTACGAGCGCGCGGTCGCCGTGCCGGGCCCGGTGACGCAGGCGGTCTCGGCGGCCGCGCGGCGCCACGGTGCGGTGATCGTGCTGGGCGTGAACGAGCGCGACCACGGCTCGCTCTACAACGCGCAGCTGATCTTCGACGCGGACGGCGCCCTGAAGCTCAAGCGCCGGAAGATCACACCGACCTACCACGAGCGCATGATCTGGGGTCAGGGCGACGGCGCCGGGCTCGCCGTGGTCGAGACGGCAGTCGGCCGCGTGGGGGCGCTGGCTTGTTGGGAGCACTACAATCCGCTCGCCCGCTACGCCCTCATGGCGCGCCACGAGGAGATCCACGCCGCTCAGTTCCCGGGCTCCCTGGTCGGCCAGATCTTCGCCGACCAGATGGAGGTGACGATCCGTCACCACGCCCTGGAGGCGGCCTGCTTCGTGGTCAACGCCACGGGTTGGCTCACCGACGAGCAGGTCGCGCAGGTCTGCCCGGACGAGCGCCTGCGCGGCGCCTGCCGGGGCGGCAACTGCACCGCCATCGTGTCGCCCGAGGGCAAGCACCTCGCTGATCCTCTCGGGCCGGGCGAGGGCATCCTGATCGCCGACATGGACCTCGCGCTGGTGACCAAGCGCAAGCGGATGATGGACTCGGTCGGCCACTACGCGCGGCCCGAACTCCTCAGCCTGCTCCACGACGACCGCCCGGCCGCCTCCGTGCAGCGGCCGGCCCGTTCGCAGCCCGCCCACCGGAGCCTCGACCATGAGCAGCAGCCCGCTTCCGACGAGTCGTCGCGCGTCCCCGCCGGTCCCGACGGGCCTCATCGGGATGCCGACGGAGCGCCTGATCAACGCGTTGCAATCCTACGGCGTTAGGCTCGCCGACAGCCGCGCCGGGGCGCCGAGCCGCCGCGGCGGCGCCGGGCCGTCGGATCACAAGGCGATGACCATCGCGGGCCGCACCGTGATGGTGCCGGTCCATACCGAGGCCGCCTTCGACTCGCCCTTCCTCGTGCGCCCGCCGGACGCGGACGGGATCGCGGTGATCGAGCACGCGGGCGTCGTGGTCGGCCGCGTCACCTTCCCGGGGCGCCCGCGCTTCTATGCCCTCTCCACCTTCGACGGCGTGCCCTACGCGAAGATCGCGGTGCTGCACGGGCGCGACGTCCTCGCCACGACGGTGCTGCAGACCTGCATCCGCTACCAGAGCCGCGCCAAGACCTGCCAGTTCTGTTCGATCGGCCAGTCGCTGGCCGCCGGGCGGACCGTGGCGCGCAAGACGCCCGAGCAGCTCGCCGAGGTCGCCCGCGCCGCCGTGCTGCTCGACGGCGTGAAGCACATGGTCATGACCACCGGCACGCCGAACGCTACCGACCGCGGCGCCGCGATCCTGTGCGAGAGCGCCTTCGCGGTGAAGGCCGCCGTCGACCTGCCGATCCAGGCCCAGTGCGAGCCGCCCGACGACGACCGCTGGTTCGAGCGGATGCGGGCGTCCGGCGTCGACGCGCTCGGCATGCACCTGGAGGCCGTCACGCCCGAGGTGCGGGCGCGGATCATGCCCGGCAAGGCGAGCGTGCCGCTGGAGCGCTACTTCGACGCCTTCGCGGCGGCCGTGCCGGTCTTTGGGCGCGGCCAGGTCTCCACCTACATCCTCGCCGGCCTCGGCGACGCGCCGGACGCGATCCTGGCGACGGCCGACCGTCTGATCGGGATGGGCGTCTACCCGTTCGTGGTGCCCTTCGTGCCGATCTCCGGCACGCCGCTGGAGAGCCATCCGGCCCCCGGGCCCGACTTCATGCACGCCGTCCTGAAGCCGCTCGCGGAGATGCTGGGCCGGGCGGACCTGCGCTCCGCCGACATCAAGGCCGGCTGCGGGCGGTGCGGCGCCTGCTCGGCGCTCTCCACCTACGAGCGCGCGGGCGGGGCGGCGTGATGTTCGACCCCGTGCCGCCGTACCGGCCCAGCCACTTCCGGGTGAAGTTCGCGGTCGCGCCCTGGGAGCGGCGCGCCTGCGCGGCCCTGCGCCGGCAGGTCTTCTGCGCGGAGCAGGGGATCTTCGCCGAGGACGATTGCGACGCGATCGACGCGCACGCCCTCCCGATCTGCGCCCTCTCGACGCTCGGCGGCGACGCGGACGCCGTCGTCGGCACCGTGCGGATCCACGAGGACCGCGCGCGTCCGGGAACGTGGTGGGGCTCGCGCCTCGCCGTCGCCAAGCCCTTCCGCAGCGCCGCCGCCCTCGGGACCGGGCTCATCCGGGTCGCGGTGTCTTCGGCCCGCGCGCGGGGCTGCACCCGCTTCCTCGCGCACGTGCAGGAGGGCAACGTCGCGCTGTTCGAGGCCCTGCACTGGGAGAGCCTCGACGCCCTGGACCTGCACGGGCGGCCCCACCGCCTGATGGAGGCGGATCTCGCGGCCTACCCGCCGATGCACGATCCCGAGAACGGGCTCCTCACCTTCCGCAGGGCCGCGTGACCGCCGCGGTCGACACACGGGCGCTGGCCCGCCAGATCCGCGAGGCCCGCGGGGTCGGCCACAAGCGCGACATCGACGCGGTCGTGCGGCGGCTCGGTCTCGGAAGCCGGCACGCGGCCGTGCCGGTCGGCGACGACTGCGCGGCGATCCCCGACGGCGACGGGCACCTCCTGCTGGCCATCGAGGGCTTCCTCGACAGCTTCGTGGCGGACGACCCCTACTTCGCCGGCTACTGCGGGATCATGGTCAACCTGAGCGACGTCGCCGCCATGGGCGGCCGCCCGCTCGCCGTGGTCGACGCCCTCTGGAGCCCGGATGGAGCGGCCGCCGATCCGGTCCTGGCCGGCCTGTCCGACGCCGCCGCGCTCTACGGCGTCCCGGTGGTCGGCGGCCACACCAACACGCGCGCGGCCGCCGGCAACCTCGCGGTCGCGGTGCTCGGCCGGGCGGGGCCGCGCCTTCTGACGAGCTTCGACGCCGCGCCCGGCGACGACCTCGTCGCCGCCATCGACCTGCGCGGGCGCTTCCGCGACCCGCACCCGTACTGGGACGCCTCCACCGGCGCGCCGGGCGCGCGGCTGCGCGGTGACCTCGCGCTGCTGCCGGGCCTCGCCGAGGACGGCCTGGCCCACGCCGCGAAGGACATCAGCATGGCCGGCATCGTCGGCACGGCGCTGATGCTGCTCGAGTGCTCGGGGGTGGGCGGAGTCATCGACCTCGACGCGATCCCGCGTCCCGACCACGTCCCGCTGCCGCGCTGGGTGAACGCCTTCCCGAGCTTCGGCTACCTCGTGAGCGTCCGACCCGACCGCACGGCGGCCGTGGTGGCGCGCTTCGCCGCGCGCGGCATCGCGGCGGCGCAGATCGGGCGCCTCGACGGCAGCCGGGTCGCCCGGGTGCGCGACCGGACGTGCGACGAGGCCGTCGTCTGGGACTTCGCTGCCGACGCGCTGACCGGCTGCGGCCGCGAAAGAGCGGAGGCCGTGCCGTGACGGGCCTGCGCGTCGCGATCCTGACCCATTCCACGAACCCGCGCGGCGGCGTCGCCCACAGCCTCGCGCTCGCCGAGGCCCTGTGCGCCCTCGGCCACGAGGCGGTGGTGCACGCGCCCGACCCGGCAGGCCGCGGCTTCTACCGGGACGCGGCCTGTCCCACGGTGGCGGTGGCGGCCGAGCCGGTCGAGGGTGCGACGGTCGATCTCGTGCGGGCCCGCATCCACGACTACCTGCGCCACTTCGCGACGCCGGCCGCCTGCGACTTCGACGTCTTCCACGCCCATGACGGGATCGGCGGCAACGCCCTCGCGACGCTCAGGCACCGGCGCCTGATCCCGGGCTTCGTCCGCACCGTGCATCACGTCGACAGCTTCGCCGATCCCGTGCTCGCGTCGTGGCAGGACCGCGCGATCCGCGAGGCCGATCGGCTGCTCTGTGTCAGCCGCCTCTGGGCCGACTGGATCCGGGACACGCTCGGCGCGGAGGCCGGGATCGTCGGCAACGGGGTCGACCTGTCGGTCTACCGGCCCGCGCCGACCGGGGCGGACGCCGCGTTCCGGGACCGGTGGGGTCTCGGCGGGGGGCCCATTATCCTGAGCGTCGGCGGCTTCGAGGCGCGCAAGAACGCGCTCGGCATCGTCGGGGCCTTCGCGCGCCTGCGGGCGCGCCACCCCGGCGCGCAGCTCGTCGTCGCCGGCGGCGCCTCGCTCCTCGACCACGCCGCCTATCGCGACCGCTGCCGCGCGGCCCTGGCCGCCGCGGGCCTCGAGGTCGGTCGCGGCCTCGCGGTCGTCGCGACGGGCCCGGTCCCGCAGGCCGACATGCCGGCGCTCTACCGAGCCGCGGACCTGCTGGCCTTCCCGTCGTGGACGGAGGGGTTCGGCTTGTGCGTGCTTGAGGCCATGGCCTGCGGAACGCCCGCGATCGTCTCCGACCGCCCCCCCTTCACCGAGTACCTCGCGCCGACCGACGCGCTGTTCGTCGATCCCGCCGACCCGGACGCCATCGCGGACGCCATGGCGGCGGCGCTGGAGCCGCGGACCCGCGCCCGCCTGCGAGCGGCGGGGCTGGCGCGTGCGGCCACCCATTCCTGGCGCGCCTGCGCCGCGCGCCACCTCGACGCCTACGCCGGGTGCGCCCGCGGCGCGGCCGCCGGGCGCTCCCAGTCTCTCGCCGGTCCGGCAGCCCTCACGGAGTTGGAGCCATGACGTCCACGACCCGTCACGTTCCCGTCGCCATCGTCGGCGGGGGGCAGGCCGGCCTCTCGGTCAGCTACCACCTCAAGCAGCGGGGCATCGCGCACCTCGTGTTCGAGAAGCACACGGCCGCGCATACCTGGGCGACGCAGCGCTGGGACACGTTCTGCCTCGTCACGCCGAACTGGCAGTGCGACTTGCCGGGCCACCGCTACGATGGACCGGATCCGGACGGGTTCATGAGGAAGGATGAGATCGTCGCCTACCTCGAAGCCTTCGTCGCCAAGGTGAGGCCGCCGATCCGCGAGGGTGTGGCGGTCACGCGCGTGGCGCGGCGCGACGACGGTCTGTTCGCGGTCCAGACCTCGGAGGGCGACTACACCGCGGACGAGATCGTGGTGGCCTCCGGCGGCTACCACACGCCGATCATCCCGCGCCTGGCCGAGAGGCTTCCGCCCGCGATCACCCAGATTCACTCGAACGCGTACCGCAATCCGGCGCAACTGCCCGACGGCGCGGTCTTGGTCGTCGGCTCCGGGCAGTCCGGCGCGCAGATCGCCGAGGACCTGCATCTCGCCGGTCGGCAGGTGCACCTCGCCGTCGGCGACGCGCCCCGCTGCGCCCGATTCTACCGCGGCCGCGACGTCGTCGCGTGGCTCGCCGACATGGGCTACTACGAGAAGACCGTCGACGATCACCCGCTGCGCGACGGCGTCCGGGACAACACCAACCACTACGTGACTGGTCGCGACGGTGGCCGGGACATCGACTTGCGCCGCTTCGCCCTGGAGGGCATGGCGCTGCACGGCATTCTCGACGACTACGCCGACGGCGCGCTCCGCTTCCGCGACAACCTGCGGCGCTCGCTCGACCAAGCCGACCGGACCTACAACGGCATCAACGCGGCCATCGACGCCTACATCGCCGAGGCCGGCATCGCGGCGCCTGTCCAGGCGCCCTACAGCCCGGTCTGGGAGCCGGGCGAGCCCGTCACCGCGCTTCCCCTCGAAGGATCCGGCATCACCAGCATCGTCTGGTGCATCGGCTTCGCGCCGGATTTCCGGTGGCTCGACGCGTCCGTGTTCAACGGCGCCGGGCGGCCGAAGCACCGGCGCGGCGTCACGCAAGAGGCGGGCATCTCCTTCGTCGGCCTGCCCTGGCTGAACACCTGGGGTTCGGGGCGCTTCGGCGCGGTCGGCCGGGACGCCGAGTACATCGTGCAGGTGATCCAGGCGCGTCTCGGCGCCGGCGCGGTCGGTCTGAAGCGGGCGGTGTGAGCCGGGTTCTCGTCGGGGCAAAGTTGCGCCGGCGCGCGTCGCAGATATTGCGGCTATTCGGGCCGGACATGCGGGGTATCCGCAGCACCGAAGCGCCGTTGGGATCCAGTGTTCGGCGTCGTACCTCGTTCAGATCCCGGCTTGTTCGCCTGTATCGCATCGGTTAGCCAAGCGCCGTTGCGGCGTCTGAGCCGCGGAGACCCAGGAATTATCCATGCGAGGACGTATCGTCGGTGTCGGGATCGCGACGGCTCTATCGGTGATGACCGGCGCGGCATCCGCCGAAACGTTGCCGGCACGCAAGGCCGGCTTGTGGGAGAGCAAGACCACCTCGACCGACGGCAACACGACGGCGCGCCAATGCATCGATGAGAAGACCGATCAGATCGCGCAGGCCGCGTTCGGCGGTGGGCAGAACTGCTCGAAGCGCACCATCGTGAAGACGAGCACCGGCTACAAGGGCGAGACGGAGTGCAAGCTCGGCCCGATCTCGGCCGCGGGCAACACCGTCATCACCGGTGACTTCAACAGCAAGATCCACATGGAGGTGGATACGACGCTGACGGGCCTGCCGAACGCCAAGGAGCCCATGCGGCGCCAGATGGTCATCGACGCCACCTATATCGGTCCCTGTGAGGCTGGACAGAGCCCCGGCGACATCATCCTGCCCGACGGCAAGATCGTGAAGATGCCCCAGCCGGCGCCCCGATAGGCGTCTCGACAGGCTCGTCGGGCGTGGGAGAGGCTGTGGGAGCTCCGCACACGCCGCACGCGCGTCGCACCCCGTCCTAATCTCTGCGGCGCGCGCCACGGCGTCCGAGTGGCTCCGATCCGCGGCGAGGATCCATGCCGCGAGGCCGGCGCCGGCCCACGCCGGCGAGCAAGCTCAATTTATGGGATATTAAATACATTCGGCTAATCGTGCGCCCTGCAGCCGCAGAATTGTTCTATTCGGCTGCCGCGAGGCCGCCGTGTCGCTACAGAGTGTCTCAATTCGCACAAAACTCGTGGTCGCATTCTCGATTCTGACCGTCTTCGTGGTCGGACTCGGCATGCTCGGGCTCATGAGTACGCGCAAGCTCCGCGAGCAGGCGGTCGAGATCGATACGAACTGGATGCCGAGCATCCGCGCGCTGGGCGAGATCGACACGCTCACCGCACGCAGCAGCGGTCTCCTGCTGCGTCACACACAGGCGACCGATCCGGCGCTGCTCGCCACCATCGAGAAGGACATGGACAGCTTCGATCGGAAGCTGGCCGACCGGATCGCCGTCTACAAGGGGCTGATCAGCTCCCCCGACGAGCGGACGCTCTTCGATGCGTTCAACCAGGAGTCCCAGACCTTCAAGACGGTGCGCAACGACGTCGTCGACCTGTCGCGGGCGGGGAAGAAGGCCGAGGCCTATCAGCTCTACGAGACGAAGGGACTGATCCCGCGTCGCGCCGCGTCCAAGGCCCTGGAGAAGCTGATCGCCATCAACAACGCCGGCGCCGACGCCGCGCAGGCTCAGAGCACCGCGATCTTCAACGAGACCTGGACGCTGAGCCTCGTCGCCATCGGTCTCGCCGTGGCTGTCTCGGTGCTGTCGGGCGTGATCATCGTCCTCGGCGTCACCCGCGGCATCGCCTCGGTGGTGCGGCCGATGCAGGCGCTGATCGCCGGCGACCTGTCGGCCGAGATCCCGTACCAGGGCGAGAAGACCGAGATCGGCACCATCGCGTCCGCCGTCGCGGTGTTCAAGCAGGGGCTCGTCCAGATGAAGGCGCTGGAGGCCGAGACCGCCCAGGCGCGCCTCGCCGCCGAAGAGCAGCGCCGGATCGGCATGCGCCAGATGGCCGACAGCTTCGAGGCCGCGGTTGGCGGCATCGTCGGGCAAGTCTCCGCCTCCGCGACGGAGTTGCAGGCCACCGCCGGCTCCATGTCGGCCATGGCGGGGCAGACCTCGGCGCAGTCCGGTGCGGTCGCGGCCGCCGCCGAGGAGGCGGCCTCGAATGTCAGCACCGTCGCGGCGGCCGCCGAGGAACTCGGCGCATCGGTCCAGGAGATCGGACGTCAGGTCCAGGGCTCGGCCGAGCTGGCCCGTTCCGCCGCCGGCGAGGCGGACGAGACCGGGGCCCTCGTGCAGGAACTCAGCACCGCCGTCGCCAAGATCGGCGACGTGGTCGGCCTGATCTCCTCGATCGCCGGTCAGACCAACCTCCTGGCGCTGAACGCCACGATCGAGGCCGCCCGCGCGGGCGCGGCGGGCCGCGGCTTCGCGGTGGTGGCCTCGGAGGTGAAGGCCCTCGCGGAGCAGACGGCCCGGGCGACCGGGGAGATCTCCACCCAGATCGGCCGGATCCAGGGCGTCACCGGGCAGGCGGTCTCCGCCATCGGGACGATCACCGGGCGCATCCGCGAGATCAACGGCGTCGCCACCTCGATCGCGGCCGCCGTCGAGGAGCAGGGTGCGGCGACGCAGGAGATCGTCCGCAACGTCACCCAGGCCGCGCAGGGCACGGGCGAGGTGACGAGCAACATCGCCGGCGTGGCCGGTGCCGCCGAGGAGACCGGCGCCGCGGCGAGCCAGGTTCTGGGCGCCGCCTCCGAGCTGTCTCGCCAGTCCGAACACCTGTCGGCCGAGGTCGGACGGTTCCTCGCCACCGTGCGCGCGGCCTGACGCGCCGCGCGACGAGGGCAGCGCTCGATAGTCAATCGCCGGGGTGTGCCGCAGCACCTCGGCGGGGAAAGCTTGAGCTTACATCAGGGTCATACCGCGAACACAGTCGCGGACCTGATGGAGACTTCGATGACCCGCGTTGCCCGCTTCACCCTCGCCGCTGCCGCTGCCGCCGCCACCGTCGCGGTTCTCGCCGGCACCTACGTCGAGATCCTGGACCGCGCCCTCCCGATGCACTTCGTCTGAGACGGCGGGTGCGAAGCGGATGAAGACCGCATCCCGGGACGCCGCCGTCCGGCGACGGCGCCCCGGGATGCGGGAGGGAGGTGGCCGATGAATCGATTCCTGACTTCCGTCGTCGAGGCCGCCCTCGGTTTCGGCGCGGCCGTGCCGCTGATCGTCGACCCGTCCGGCGATCCGCCCGCGAGCTCGAATACCGGCACGCCCGAGACCGGCGCAAATGCGATCCGAGCGTGAGCGCGCCTAGCGCTTCTGCGTGTTCGGTGCCGACTGGTCGGTCTGCGGCTCCATCTTAGTGGAGTCGGGCTTGGTCGGCGTGCTGTTCTGGGCCTGCTTGTCATCGCAGCATGCGAGACTGAGCAGCAGTAGCCCGGCGAGCGCGATGCGCGTTCCTACCGTCATGGATCCTCCCTGCGGCGTGTGAGCGGCGCCCGTCCGCGGGCGGGACAGCGCCGCTCGCGCCGTGACGCGGTCCCGTCAGCGGCTGCCGGCCGGCGGCTTGGAACCGGATCCGGCATCGTTCGGGCCGGTGCTGTTCGTCGTGCCGGAGCGGCTCATCGAGCCGGTCGACGGTCCGCTCCCGGCGGCGCCCGGCGTGGAGCCGGACCCCGCATCGCTCGGTCCGGTGCTGTTGGCCGTGCCCGACCGGCTGGTCGCACCGCCGGTATTCTCCGCGGCCGCTGCGGGGATGGCGGCCGCGAGAAGGGCGGCGATGGCGAGACTCGTGAGCTTCATGGCGGATCTCCCTCTGGTCCGGCAATCGCGCTCGCGGAGCCGTTACCGGTCATCCGGGCAACCGCACGCCGCCGCGCCTGTTCCGGCCACGTCTTCGACGCGCCCGCGCGGGTGCCGGATCAGGATGCCTCCGGCGGCGCGTCCGGCCGGACTGCCGCCGGGGTAGCTACACGCGCCTGCTCGTCCGGCATCCGGTAGCCCCGATCCCAGGTGGCCCACGCCTCCGAGTCCGGCGGATAGGGGTTCGCGGTGATCGGATCGCCGCGATCGCGGGCGTGGCGCCCCTCGTCGCTGATCGCGGCGGGTGAACGGGTCGATGGCGTCATCGGCACTTCTCCAGCACTGACGTCTCGATCGCGGTCCGGGTCAGTGGACGATCGGGGCCGGCTCGGCCCGCATCTGCGAGCCGGAGGCGGTGACGCGCCACACGGCGCCGCCGACATCGTCGGCAATGAGGAGCGCGCCGTGACCGTCCATCGCCAGCCCGACCGGGCGCCCGCGAGCGTGTCCGTCATCCGTGAGGAAGCCGGTCACCACGTCCTGGGCCTTACCGGCCGGCCGGCCGTTCTCGAAGGGGATGTAGACCACCTTGTAGCCGTTCAGCGGCTCACGGTTCCAGCTGCCGTGCTCGCCCACGAAGGCGCCGGCACGATAGGCCTGCGGCAGACCCGCGCCGCTGGAGAAGGTCATTCCCAGGGGCGCCACGTGCGAACTCAGCGCGTAGTCGGGCATGAGTGCGGCGGCGACTAGGTCCGGACGCTGCGGCATCACCCGCGGATCGACGTGGTTGCCCCAGTAGCTGTAGGGCCAGCCGTAGAAGCCGCCATCCTTCACCGAGGTCATGTAGTCGGGCACGAGGTCGGGCCCGAGCTCGTCGCGCTCGTTGACCACGCACCACAGGGTCTCGGTCTGCGGCTCGACGGTCAGGCCGTTGGGATTGCGCAGGCCCGTGGCGTAGAGCCGGTGCGCGCCGGATGTCCGGTCGATCTCCCAGATTGCGGCCCGGTCCTTCTCCTCGTCCAGCCCGTTCTCCGTGATGTTGCTGTTCGATCCGACGCCGGCGTAGAGCTTGGAGCCGTCCGGGCTCGCGGTCAGGCTCTTGGTCCAGTGGTGATTGATGCGGCCCGCCGGCAGGTCCACGAGCTTCACGCCCGGCTCGGTGATCGCGGTGTCGCCGGACTTGTAGGGGTAGCGCACGACCGCGTCGGTCTCCGCGACGTAGAGGTCGCCGCCGACCAGCACCATGCCGAAGGGCGCGTTCTGCTTGTCGAGCAGCACGGTCCGCTGCTCGGCGACGCCGTCGCCGTCGGCATCCCGCAGCAGGGTGATGCGCTGACCCGGGGTCTCCGCGGAATGGGACTTCCGCTCGAGCCAGCCCATGATGATCTCCTTGGGCCGGTTGATCGGCGGCGTCGGGCCGCCGCTCTCCGCCACCAGGACATCGCCGTTGGGCAGGACGAGGAGCGAGCGCGGGTTCTTCAGGCCCGTTGCGAGGGCCTTCACTTGCAGCCCGGATTCGCCCTCGGGCGTCTCGCCGTCCTTCCAGCCGACCGCGCTCGAGACGTGCATCGGCGGCAGCAGGTACTGATGCAGATCGGGCAGTGGCGGGTTCGGTCCGACCTGGGTCTGCGGGTCGATGGGATCGGGCCCGCAGGCGGCGAGCGGAAGCAGAACGCCGGCGACGAGGAGCGGGACGCGCCGGATCATGCCGGCTCCTCCGTTCGCATGCCGACACCGTGCCGGTGCACCAGCGCGGCGCCGCTCCAGCCAGTGACCAGCAGGATCAGCACGACGACGGTCGACAGGATCAGACCGGTCGGCACGACCGACGTGTAGGCGTCGCGACTGTGCACCAAGACGTTGATGAGGCTCAGGACCAGAGCCACCGCGTTGCCGGCGGCGTGGATCCAGGCCGGCCGAAGGCGGCGGATACCGCGATCGCCGAGAAAGTCGATGAGCCCCGCCACCGCGGCCAAGGTCGACGCGATCAGGCCGACGCTGAGGAGCCAGGCCGAGAAATTCGCCCACTGCATGTTGGCCGTGAGCCAGTAGGCGATGTCGGTCACCAGCGTCCCCACGAAGCAGACGACCGGGATCGGGACCAGCATCACGTGGATGGGGTGACCTGCGATTCGGGCCGTCGCTTGCGGGGTCTTCGGGATCAAGCCGGGATCCTCGGCGGACGGAGCTGCTTCGATGCAGGATGTACCGGCGGCCGGAGCCGAATGTTCCCGGCTCCGGCCGCCAGGCGAGGTCCTACGCTCTCGCGTGGCCGAGCGATGTCGGTCGGTATGAGGTCGTTCTGTCGACGACCTGTGCAGAGGGATGGGCGGTGGTTAAAGCAGAGCCGCCCGGCCCGATCTGCCGGAACGCCCGCTCGCCGATCTGCACGCGCTTCCGCTGACGCCTGCGGTCACGGGCGTGCGCCAGGCCGTATGCCCGCCGCTCCCGCGTCAGTGCGATCGATCGGCGCGATCCGGTGCTCGGCCTTTCGTGCTGTGGGTATGGTGGCTGTCCCGCTCGCCGCCCCCACCGGAGACGTGGGACTTCGAGTCGTTGGTCGGGCTTCCCGGCGCGGGCCCGTGTTCCGCCGCGTCGTGCGGCTTCGTGGCATCCTGATGGCTGCTGCCCGGTCCGCCGTGATGACGGTCGGCTGCGGGGGTCTTCTTCGATGTGCTCATACCGTTCCTGCTGATGCGCCCGCCGCGCTGGCCGTCTCTCCGAAGATCCGCGCGGCACGAAACCGGTCGGCGATGTCTGGCCAACCCTGCGGGTCCGACGGTGTTCCTGCGGGAGCGGTGCCGCGGCGGTACGTTCGGACTCGGGAACAGGCCGATCCGCCGTTCATTAAAGCGGCGGGTTCGGCGCAGAGGAGGATTCTCTTGGACGGCTCGTCGCGTGTCGCCGCGCTGACGGCAGGAGCCGTCACGCTCGCAGCCGTCGGCCTCGTCGCCTGGGCCCGGCGTTCCCGGGTCAGCGTCCGTGCCAAGCTGGTGAACGACGTGGCGCTGCCGCTGTGCGGCATGAAGCGCAGGGCGCGCGACGCGCAGGGGCTGCGGCGCGAGATCGCCCGGCACCGGCGGATCGAGCCCGCACGGCCGACCCTCTGGCAGCGCCGCGAGCGCAGCGTCCGAACCGACCTACTGGACGGCGCGGAGGTGATCACGGTCAGCCCGCGCGGCGGAAGCTCGGGCATCACGATCCTCTACCTTCACGGTGGCGCCTGGGTGTTCGACGTTCTCGGTCCGCATTGGCGTATCGTCGACGCCCTCATCGCGCGCACCGGTGCCCGGGTGATCCTCCCGCGCTACCCGCTGGCGCCCGAGAGCACCTGGCGCCAAACTTACGCGTTCCTCGAGGAGCTCCTGGGCTCGATCGGCGCTGAGGCGCGCGACCGGCTGATCGTCGCGGGCGATTCGGCGGGAGGCTGCCTGTCCCTCGGAATCGCGCAGCGGCTGCGCGCGCGGGGGGAGCCGCTCCCCGCAGGTCTGCTGCTGTTCTCACCCGCGCTCGACCTGACGTTCTCGGATCCCGGGGTGGCGGCCATCGCGCCGCGAGATCCGATGCTGGCGGTGCCCGGCTGCCGGGAGGCGGCGCGCCTCTGGGCGGGCGGCACGCCGCTGACGGATCCGCGGATCAGCCCGCTGTTCGGGTCCCTCGAGGGGCTCCCACCGACGGCGATCGTCACCGGCACGCGGGACATCCTTCATCCGGATGCCCTGCGCCTGTCAGACGGCTTGGCGCGGGCGGGGCGCGAGGTGGCGCTGTACCGGTATCCCGGCCAGTGCCACGTCTTCGTCGGGGCGCCGATCCCCGAGGCGACCCGCGCCCTCGACGAGGCCGGCGCCTTCATCCGACGTCGTGTCAGCGCGTCCGACGCACGCCGTCAGCGACCTGTATACCCCGAAGCTGCGGCCGCCTCTTTCAGGCGCTCGAACGCCGTGGCGTAGCGCTCGCGCAGGAACGCGGCGTTGGGCGGGATCCGGCTCGGACAGAGGTTGTCCTCGGTATCGGACATCTTGATCAGCAGCGCCGCGAAATTGCCGGCGGCGATCAGGGCCGTGACCCGCTCGGAATAGGCGGTCCGGCTCGGCGGCTTGGTGAGAAGCGTCACCGTCTCGACGATGTCCGCCTCGAAGCCGGCGGCGCGGAGGTCGGCTGCCGTGCGCGGCGTGTCCTCCAGCACATCGTGCAGGAGCGCGGCCTGCATGACTCGCATCGGGTCAATGTCGAGCCCGTCGATGAGTCGGGCGTGACCGGCCCGGGCCTGGGCGGCGTTCGCGACGCGTTCCAAGTGCCGCATGCACGGCTCGCCGCCCTTGTCGAGCTGGCCCGCATGCGCGGTGAGGGCGAAGGTATGGGCATCGAAGATCGTCGGCACGCACCCGGCTCCCCAGAACGACCGACCCGAAGCTACGCCGCGCCGGCCTTCCGCTCCGGGAATTCGCCCGCCCGCCGCGGCGTTCCCGCTCAACCGGCCGCCGCGCCCGCCGCGCGGCGCCGTGACGCCGTACGCTTCGTGGCGACGCGCTTACCACATTTCGTGGATGCGCAGTCTTCGCTGTCGATTCAAAAGTTCACGTTGGCAACACTATTGCCCAGCTCCCGTGGAATCGCCATCTCTTGTTCCGTAATCGGACAAGCGGCGGGTCGCGCTTCAGGATCGAGACAATGATGTCCGGGACACTCGAGAAGCCGCTGGATGTCGGTGGGCCGCTGAGCCGCCGGGCGGCGGCGCTGGCCAACGTCCGGTGGTTCCGCGCGCTGGCGTGGCGGGCCCTGCGCGACGGCGGTCCGCGGGCCGAATTGCGCGCGTCCAACGCGCGAGCCGCGGCGCGGATCGTGCTGCGTCAGGCCAAGCGGGAGGCCCTGGTCGCCCGGCTGGCGCGTCAGGCCCTCGACACACCCCTCTAGGCGCGGTCGCGCCGCGTCGGGGCCGCGGGACCGCTGGGTCGGCCGGGCACTGCGCCCGGCCGCGGCGTTGGTGAGCGTCAGCGCTTGAACTTGCCCTCGTACTTGAACTCGGGCGCCGCCTTCAGCTGATCCTTGCTGGCGCCGATAATGGCCTTCCACTTCTTGGCGTCGGCGTCGTAGCCGATCGCGATCGAGCTCGGGGCCACCGCGACGTAGCGCTCGCCCATACCGAGGAAGCCGCCGACGGAGACGATGTATCCGGCCAGCTTCTCGTGATCGATCACGAGGTCCTTGATCTCGCCGACCGTGTTGTTCTGCGCGTCGGTGACGTTGAGGCCGATCAGGTTGTAGCTGAGCACCGCGTCCTGCGGGACGGTCTCGAATTTCGGCGCGACCGTCGCGGGCGCCTCGTTGGCGGCGAAGGCGGGGCCGGCGAGGGCGGCGGATGCGAGGGCAGCGAGGACGAGGCGGCGCATAGTGAACTCCAATGGCCCGGTATGGGTGCTCGGAAATCGTCGCCTCGATCGCATCGTTCCGCGACAACACGGAAATGTTAATGCGCGGAACATGGAACCTTCGCCCGGTGCGCGGGCAGGGTGGCAACGCGGCCACGCCGTGGGCGAAGCGGCAACTGTATTGAAGATCGGCCGGGACAGATCGCCCGACTGCGCACCGATCGTTCCTGGCCGACCTTACCCCGGGACGGCATGCCGGGACTCGCAGAGGTCGGGAGGAGACACCGTGGCGGGAGGAGTGCTCGAGACGAGGCGCGGATCGGCGACCGGCGCCTGGGTGGACGGCCTCATCGGCGTCACGATCTTCAGCGCCTCGCTCGTGGCGACACGCCTCGCGCTGACCGGCATGGACGCGCTGTTCCTCAGCGCGGCCCGGGCTGCGCTCGCGGGCCTCGCCGGCGCAACAGCTCTGCTGGCGCTCCGACAGGCCCGCCCGCGTCGAACCGATCTCCCGGCGCTCGCCATCGTGGCCGCGGGCGTCGTGGTCGGCTTCCCGCTCCTCACCGCCCTGGCCCTACGGACGGTCGGCGCCGCGCACGGCACCGTCTTCGTCGGCCTGCTGCCCCTTTCCACCGCCCTGTTCGGTGCGCTGCGCTCCGGCGAACGGCCGTCGCCGATCTTTTGGCTGCTCTCGATCACCGGCGCGCTGGTGACGGTCGGCTTCGCCGCGCGCGGGCTCGACGGACCACCCTGTGCCGGCGACGCCTTCATGCTGGCCGCGATCCTGCTCTGCGGGCTCGGCTACGCCGAGGGCGGCGTCCTGGCCCGCAGGCTGGGCGGCTGGCAGGTGATCGCCTGGGCCACCGTCCTGTCGCTGCCGGTCAGCCTGCCCCTCGCCCTGCTGCTCCGGCCTGCCGAGCTGGCCGCGATCCCGCTGCCGGCCTGGGCGGGCCTCGGCTACGTCGCCCTGTTCAGCATGCTGATCGGATTCGTGTTCTGGTACAGGGCTCTGGCGCGCGGCGGCATCGCGTCGGTCGGACAGCTCCAGCTGCTGCAGCCCTTCCTGGGCCTCGGCGTCGCCGCGCTGATCCTGGGCGAGCGGATCGAGCCCGCGATGATCGGCGCCGCCCTGGCAGTGGCGGCCTGCGTGGCGCTGGCGCGGCGCTTCGCTTGAGAGCGGGCCGGGCGCCGTCGGCCGGCCCTCGTCAGCCGGACTTGGCCACCACCTCGATGTCGCGGTCGAGGCCGCTCTCGACCTTGAACTCCCGGGTGTAGACCTGTCCGTCGTGGCGGGCGATCAGCACGTAGTCGCCCTCCGCGAGAGTCACCTGTGGGAAGGCGCCGATCGCCTCGCGGATCGTGTCACCGCCGGGGGTCAGGACCGAGAAGGCGGTGCCCGCGAAGGCCTCGGCGCCGGGAGCGGCCACAAGCTTCAGGGTCACCGTCGCGGCGCGGTGGTTGAGCGTCGCCTCCGTGACCTTGCCGTTCTCGACGCGCAGGTCCGCGCGCTGGATCGCGTTCGACTCACCGTAGGTCGAGACCACGTGATACGTACCCTCCGGCAGGCGCAGCAGCTCGCCGGTCTTGATGCCGGCGCGCACGAGCCGGCCCTCGGAGTTGGTCCCGACCGGGACGAAAACCGAGAACGTCACCTGCCCGGGCGGGATCTTCTGGTCGCCCACCGCGCCCGCGAGCTTGAGGGCGCCTGCGGCCACCCGGAGCGTGTCGGTCGTCGGCTGACCGCCCATCACGATCCGCTTCGACGCGCTCGCGAAACCGTAGGTTACGGTCGCCACGTAGGCGCCCGGCGCGAGGGTGAAGTGCGGCTCGGCCTCGGTCGAGCGGGCGACGATCGACGGGCGCGTGCCGTCACCGCGATCCTCGTAGATCCGCCACGCGAGCCCCTGGCGCAGGGCCGTGCCAGGGCCCGACAGGAGCGCGGACAGGGACAGCTGCGCCTCCGGCTCGGCGGGGGGAAGAGACGGCGGCAGGTTCGGGGTGGTGATCGACGGCGACGGCAGAGCGCCGCCGAGCCGGTTCTGGAACGGGTCCTGCTGCGCGCGCGCGGCCGGCGGGCCGGCGGCGAGAATCGCCAGCGCGGTCGCTGCAAGCCTCATGCGCATCGGTCGGCCCTTCTCTGCTCGTCACGCCGGTCGCGACACCGGATCGTCCGGGTCCGCCTCTGACCCCCGACCATGGCGGCGGCAAGGCCGCTCTTCCACAGGCGGCCCGCGCATGCCACATCCCGGTCGGGACGCGATACCGGGACGGAGCGCATGACCGCCACCCTCGATCTCCTGAAGACCCGCCGCTCGGTGCCGCCGGTGCTGCTGGACGAGCCCGGGCCAGACCGGGCGCAGCTGGACACCATCCTGACCGCCGCCGCGCGCGTACCCGACCACGGCAAGCTGGCGCCCTGGCGCTTCATCGTCATCGCCGGCGACGCCCGGGCCAAGGTGGGCGAGGTCATCGCGGCGACCTTCGCGGCCGACAATCCCGACGCCGGACCCGAGCGGCTCGCCCAGGAACGGGCCCGCCTGACCCACGCTCCGGTCGCCATCGCGGTGGTCTCGCGGGCGGGGCCGCACGTGAAGATCCCGGAATGGGAGCAGGTGCTCTCCGCCGGCGCCGCGACCATGAACCTCCTGATCGCCGCGAACGCCGCCGGTTTCGCCACGTCCTGGCTGACCGAATGGTTCGCCTACGACCGCCGCGTCCTCGACGCCCTCGGCCTCGCGCCCACCGAGAAACTCGCGGGCTTCGTCCATATCGGCCGGGCGCGCGAGGTGCCCTCCGACCGGCCGCGGCCGGCGCTCGACGAGATCGTCACCTACCTCTGAAGGGACCGGCCGTGCACTACGATCTCGACCTGCCGCGCGAGGCGCGCGCCCTCCCGCACAACCCGCTCAAGGCCATCGTCGCGCCGCGTCCGATCGGCTGGATCAGCGCCATGAATCACGACGGCGCGCTCAACCTCGCGCCCTACTCGTTCTTCAACGCCGTGGCCGACAATATGGTCGCGTTCTCGTCCTCTGGCCGGAAGGACGCGATGACTTTCGCCGAGGAGGGCCGGGAATTCGTCTGCAGCCTCGCCACCTGGGACCTGCGCGACGGGATGAACGATTCCTCGGCGCCGCTGCCGCGGGGAACGAGCGAGTTCGCCTTCGCCAATCTGGAGACCGCCCCCTCGCGGAAGGTGCGGCCGCCGCGTGTGGCCGCCTCACCGGCGGCTCTGGAGTGCCGCTGGCTTCAGACCGTGCCGCTGGTGCCTCTCGGGGGCGGCGAGGCGGAGAATTTCCTGGTGATCGGACAGGTGGTGTCGATCTACGTCGACGAACGTTTCGTGACGGACGGCATGGTCGATACGGCGGCGATGCATCCGATCATGCGGGGCGGATACTTCGACTACTTCCACGCGACCGCCGACACGCGCTTCCAGATGCGCCGGCCGAAGGGCGCGGGCGAGTTCACCGGGTCCTGAAACAGGAACCGGTTGTGCGCGGCCGATTGAGGACTTGTTTACCATAGCGGGCGCAGGTTCGGGCGGTCTCCAGCACCGTGCCCGCCCGGATGTTCCTGTTCACCACGCCGTCGAGCCCACCGGAGAACCCGCCGCCCCAGGCGCGGGCGCTGCCGGGCACGCCCGCCTCCGGGCCGGTGGTCCAGGCCATCCGTGACGGGGCGACGGCGAGCGGCGTCGGCTTCGACTATCTCCTCGCCACGGCGCGGCGCGAATCCGCCCTCGATCCCGCGGCCAAGGCCGGGACCTCCTCGGCCACCGGCCTGTTCCAGTTCATCGAGCAGACTTGGCTCGGGGTGATGAAGAATGCCGGGCCGCGGCTCGGGCTGCAGGCGCAGGCCGACGCCATCACCCGGCAGTCGGACGGCACCTACACGGTGCCCGACGCGAGCCAGCGGCAGGCGATCCTCGACCTGCGCCGCGATCCCAAGATCTCCGCGACGCTGGCCGGCGCCCTGACTCAGCAGAACGCCGACGCCCTCACGAGCGCCCTCGGCCGTGAGCCGACCGCGGGCGATCTCTACGCGGCGCACGTGCTGGGCGCGAAGGGCGCGGCCGCCCTGATCTCGACCGCCCGCGCCTTTCCGGAGCGCGCCGCCGCCCTCGACCTGCCGGAGGCGGCCGGCGCCAACCGGGCGCTGTTCTACGACCGCGCCGGCCGGCCGCGAAGCGCCGCCGAACTCTATGCCAGCCTCGCGGCGGCGGCCCAGGGCGCCGCCGCCACCGACCTGACCGGCCTGCGCCAGGACGGCGCCGCGGCGCCGCATGCCGTGTCGGCCTACGCCAGCGCGGCGACCGCCTTCGGCGGGACCTCGGATCTGCGCAGCCTCTTCCAGACGGACCAGCGCGGCGCGGCCTCCGACGCCGCGGCCCGACTCTGGCAGGCGCGCAACGGCGCTGCGCCGGTGCAGCACGCGGCGCCCACCTACTTCCCGCGCTCCGACTCGGAACCGCCGCCGCGCGTCGCCGCCGTGGAGCCCGACGTCACGGGCGCCCTCAGCGAACCGGCGACGCCGCCGGGCGCCGCCCTCCTCAATCCGCCGCTGCCGCCCCGCCGACCCGCGGAACTCGCGGCCGCAGCGTCCATGTCCGGCAACAGGACCAGCCTGTTCGCGCCCCGGAGCGGTCGATGATCATCCGCGACTTTCTGGCCTGGACTCAGGACGCCTCGGCCGAGCGCCGGGCCGAGGCGACCGCGACGCTGGCCCGGACCTACCTGTACGGCGACCTGGGCGCCGAGGCGGCCTGGGAGGCCAAGACCGCGCTGCTCGCGCTCCTCGACGACCCGTCGCCCCGGGTGCGCCGGGCGCTCGCCGAGACCTGCGCCGCCTCGGCGCGGACACCGCGGCCGCTGGTCGTCGCCCTGTCCTGCGACGTTCCGGAAGTGGCGCGGCCGGTGCTCGCGCGGTCGCCGGTCCTCACCGATGCCGACCTCGTGGACGCGGCCGCCCTCGGCGACGAATCGACCCGCGCGGTGATCGCCGCCCGGCACCACCTGTCCCACGCGGTCGCGGGCGCGCTCTCCGAGATCGGCGAGACCGACACGCTGGTCGTGCTCGCGGCCAATCCGACGGCGAAGATCACCGCGGGCCGGATGCTGCGCATGATCGAGCGGCGGGGCGACGAGGCCGCCTTGCGCGAGGCACTCCTCACCCGCGCCGACCTGCCTCCGGAAGTGCGCCACGCCCTCGGGATCGCGGTGGCGCGGGCGCTGACGGGGTTCGTCACCGACCGCGCCTGGCTCGGCGCCGAGCGCTGCGACCGGATGAGCCGCGAGGCCGGCGAGCGGGTGGCGCTCGAGGCCTGCGACGGCTTCGGCGCGGCCGCCGTCACGCGGCTGGTGACGCACCTGCGCGCGACCCGCCAGCTGACCGCGGGCCTGATCCTGCGCGCCGTGCTGTCCGGCCGGACGGACTTCGCCCTGGCCGCCCTGGCCGACCTGTCGGGCCAGGATCATGCCGGCGTCGCCCGGGCCATGCGCGACCCGCGCCTGTTTGCCGACCTGCACGACCGCGCCGGGCTGCCCGGCGCGCTCCTGCCGGCGATGCAGGCGGCGCTGTCCGCGTGGCAGGATCTCGTCCGCGAGGCGGCCCCCGTTCGCGGGACCGGCCTGTCCCGGCGCCTCATCGAGTCCGCCATCGCGGCCTGCGGTGACCTGTCGGATCCGGACATGCATCCGGTGATCGCGCTGCTCAACCGCTACGAGGCCGAGGCGGCGCGCGACGAGGCCCGCGAGGTGGCGCGCGCCATCGCCGCCCAGGCGCTGGCGCGCGAGACGGCCCGCCGGGAGGCCGAGGCCGCCGACGCCGCGTGGCGCGCCGCCCTGGAGACCCAGCGCTCGACCGCCTTCGCGAAGGAGGCCGATACGGAAGCCCCGCTCGTCGTCGCGGTCCCCGAAACCGCGGACGTCCCGCCCGAGGTCGAGCCGGTCAACCCGGTCGGCGCGATCCTCGACGCGCTGCCCGAACAGATCCTGGCCTGGTATCGCCCGGAGGGGTTGGACCCGGAGGTCCAGGCCGCGACCGACCTCGTGCTCGACGGCCTCGGCGACAGCCTCCTCGATCATTTCCGCGCCAGCCAAGGCCGCGCGGAGCCGGAGCCCGACGCGAGCGCGGACAAGCCGGAGCGCATCGCCGCCTGATCGTCGCGGCGCCGGCCGCACGGGGGCTTCCGAGCCCCGCGTCCCGTCCAGCAACGTCAGGTCTCGCGGTGGGGTGATAGCACCGGACATGTCCCGATACCGTCGGCTCCCGGGAGCGGAGCCGCGCTACGTCCTGGCGGCGGCACGGACGCTGATCGCGGAGCGCGCCTACCGGTTCAGCCTCTACGCGGTCGACGTGGCCGCTTCCGACGGTCAGACCGGCCGCCACGTTCTCGCCGTGCCGGTCGCGATCGGCGCGGTCTCGATCACGGTGGGCCTCGTCCTCACCGAAGAGGATTCGCGTCGGGCCGACCGGGGCGATCTCGAGGGCATCGCGGCCGTCGCCCAGGCCGTGCAGAGCGGATACCGGCGCTTCCGCACCTTCCCGGCCAACGAGCTGGGGCGTTTCGTGCTCTGATGACGCAGTCCGGCAGGCTCAATTGGGCGGCCGATAGGCCTCCGGCGGCAGGTCGCGGAAGAACGTCTCGCCGGGGGCTTGCCCCGGGGCAGGCTTGGGCGCGATCCCGCTGCCGCTCCCCTCCGTGATGTAGCGCTGGCCGCCCGGCTCCGGCAGGACCGCCGCGGGGGCCTGGGGGGTTGGCGGTACGATGTACCGCTTCTGATCCGGCGTCGCGGCGCTGGGAGGGGGTGCGACGGGCGGCGCGACGGGCGGCGCCACCGGCGTCTGCGGCGGTGGCGCGGCGGGCGCCCGGGGCGGCGGGGCCTCGTCCTTCCGCGCCTCGGCCGCGGCCGGTCGGCTCGGGCGCCGGACGACGGTTCGGGGCACGGCCCGGCGCGGCCGCTCGCGCACGACGGCCGGCGGCGGGCGGGTGCCCGGCAAGGTGATCCGGAGGCTCTCCACCGACCGCACGAGGTCCCCGAGGCTCGCGTCGGCGGTGCGGCACAGCCGGATCCGCAGGGAGATCGCGCGGCGCGCGGTCGGCTCCGCCTGGAACAGAGCGGGCGGCTGCCCGCCGGCGACAGCGGCGCCGCGGCCGCCCCCGATCCACTGCCACGCGTAGAGGCAGTCGGTACCCAGCGCGATGCCCACCGGGCCGTAGGCGTTCCGGAGCGGCGGCCGCACCGTCATCGCCTGCCCGGGGAACCGGACGGCGATCTCACCCGCGATCCCGAACTCGCTGGGCTTGGCCAGCCGCGGCGGGAAGGCGAGGAGCAGGTCCGCCGTCTCCCGCCGCAGGGCGATCTCGGCGTGATTGCGACCGTCGCCGCCGGCGTAGCGCAACCGCTGGTCGAACCCGTCGCGCTCGCGGGTCTCGATCACCGCGGTCAGCGCCCCGGCGCCGGGCAGCGTCAGGACCGGCACCGTCTGCGCCCGCGCGCCGGCAGGCAGCAGGAGCCACGCCACGGCAAAGAGCCGGACCGAGCGGATCGCCGCGCGCCTCACGGGGTGGTCCGCTCGGTCGTGGCGGATGTGTCGTAGGCCGAGCGGCCGGGCATCTGGAACCGCTTCCCTTCCGAGTTCTCGGACCGCCCGCGCTCGGCCTGCTGGTCCTGCCACAGGGTCCCGGCGGCAGGCGGCGACAGGAATTCCGGTTTATCGATGCCACGATAGTCGGGCAGCAGGGCGTAGCCGAACCGCTCGTAGGGCATCGGCCCCGCGCCGGGTACGCGCCGGGCCACGAGGGGCGGCGCCTGGGTCGCGGGCTCACGGACGTAGGTCCCCGCGGGGACGGGCTCGGCCAGGGCGCGCACGAGCCCCGGCGGCGGGTAGCGGAGCGCGTTCTCCAAGGAGACCGCCAGGGGAAATTCGCCGCGCTGGACGGCGAGCGGTTTGGTGTCCGCCGCGACCGAAGGCAGGTCCGGCCGCGGCACCCGGTTGGCCGTCGGCGTCTCGGCACGCGTCGCGGGAGCCGCGTGCCGCCCGGGCGCGGCCGCGGCGGTCGAGGACGCGGGTTCGCAGGGCAGCGGCGGCCCGCCTGTCGTCTCGCGGAACAGCAGGTCGACCACCTTCGGAAAGAGGCCGTCGTAGCGGTTCACGACCTCTAAAAAGGGCCGCTGCCGCTTCAGCCGCTGCAACGTGAGGGCGTAGCCGAAGACGGTTCCCTCGCTGGGCATCCAGGCGACGGCCCGCTGGAACCATTCCAGCGCCGTGTCGAACTGGCAGGAATTGTAGGCGTACCACGCGAGCCCCTGGGCGCCTTCGCCCGAGGTGGAGGCCGTCACGACCTGGGCGTAGCGCGCGATGCGCGCCGGCTCGATCGCGGGCGGACGGGGCAACGTCAGCTTCTGCTCCAGGATGTCGATGTAGAGCAGCTCGTTGCCAACGAACCGGTCGCGCCACGCGTAAGCGACCTCCTCGGCCTCGCGCGGCATGTCGAGCTGGCGCAGGGTCAGGGCGAGACCGTGGGCGACCATGGCGTCACCGCCCCGGGCGATCGCCTGCTTGAACCACTCGAGCGCCTCCCGGAACTGGCGGCGCTTGTAGGCGTACCAGCCGAGCAGGCTGGTCTGGCTCGGATCTCCGCTCTTGCGCGCGACGGCCTGGAAAGCCGCGAGATCGGCCGGGGACGGGGTCTCGGCGCTCTCCTCGTGCAGGAAGGCGGCGATCCGCGCGCGGGTGATGTCGAGGCGGATCGCGTCGAACTCCGAGGCCCCGTTCGCGCCGCGGTGACCCATCTCGATCAGGCGCTCCGCCTGCGCCATGCGCAGATGCGCCATCGCCTTCTGGATGGTGGCGAGGCGCACCCCGGAATCGGCGCTGCCGTCGAGGATCGACTTATAGAGCTCGAACGCCTCGTCGCCCGAGCCGGAATCGCCCAGGGCGTCCGCGACCGTCCAGATGCTCTGGACGTCGAGGGGGTCGAGGGCGCCGGGATCGGCCCGGTAGAGGTCGATGATCGCGTCGGCCTCCTTGCCGGTGAGCGCCGTGATCCGGGAGCGGAATTCGGCCCGGCGAAGCTTGCGCGCCAGCTCCTCGGAGGGCTGCCACGCGGGATCGATCGAGCGGCGTGCGGCGATCGCCGTGCGGAGGTCGTCGAACCGCCCCGCGGTGAAGAGATCCCACAGGGGCGCCTCCTCGGCCGGGCTCGGCTGCAGCGCGTCGAGGTCCGGCGGCTCGTTCCAGCCCGGATAGAGACGCTTCAGGCGGGCGATCTCGGCCTTCATCCGCGCCGTCTGCTTCTGGGCCGCGTAGTAGCGGAGCGCGCTCTCGTCGACCATGTTGGTCGTGCGGGACGTGGCCGGGTCGGCCAGGATCGCCGGCGCGCGCGGGCCGTCGCCGTAGACGATCCGGGGCTCGGTCCGCGTCGGCGCGGCGGAGGGCTGCGGCGGTTGTCCGGAACGCGCGTCGACCTGCGCCGCGGCCGGCGAGGCGGCGAGCGCGAGGAGTAGGAGGCAGGGGGCGGCCGGTCGCACCCGGGCCGGCGGAGGGCCCTTCAGGACTTCAGGCATGACGGGTAGCGCATGCGGGCCGCGGTCAGGGCGAGGAGGCTCAGGGTCGCCGGATAATAGTTCTGGTTGCCGATGTCGCCCCGGGCATCCTCCGGAAAGGGCGTGCCGTCGAGGGCGCAGGCCACCAGGGCGGGGATCCCCATGTAGCCGGCCTCGGTGAGCCACTCGACCTTCCGCCCGTCGCCGGTGTCGACGATCGGCAGCCGCTCCCGGTCAGAACTCGACCACAGGGCCTGGAACGGCGCGAGGTCGTCGGGCCGCACCAGCCCCGCCCAGGCGAGATAGAGCGGGACGCGGATGGCGTTGTAGGAGAACAGGGGCGGGAAGCCGGTTGCGGGGTGCGGAGCGTCCTTGGCGGAGATCCACTCGGTGGGCAGGTTGCTCGGACCGAAGCGGGACTGCCGCAGCAGGGAGAGGCCGCTGCGCGTCAGGGCCGCCCAGTCGTATTCCGGCGCCACCAGGGCGAGGCGCGGGAAGGCCGGGAAGATCCAGTAGGAGAGGTTGACCAGCGGGCCGTCCGGGCGCTCGCGGGCCGAGAAGCCCGAGACCGCGGGGAGCAGCAGCGCCCCGTGCGGGTCACGGAACAGGATGGTCTTGCGCCCGAACTCGATGGCGATCCGACGGGCCGCGGTGCGGTAGCTCGGCTCGTTCCAGGCCTCGGCCGCCTCGGTGAGGGCCCAGGCGACGAGGATGTCCCCGTCGGTGGCGTTGTTCATGTCGCTCACCGCCGGCCGCTTGTCGGGCGACCAGCGCCACGCCAGCAATTCGTCGCCGCGGACCATCAGGTTGGCGCGGGTCCAGCCCCAGATCCGCTCGAAGCTGACCCGGTCGCCCGCCGCCACGGCGAGCAGCATGCCGTAGCCCTGGCCCTCGCTGTGGCTGATCAGACCGTTGGCGGTGTCCACCACGCGACCCTGATCGGTGATGAACCGGGAGCGGTAGGCGCGCCATGCGGCGTCATTGCCGAGCTTGCCGGCGAGGCCGGGGCTCGCCGCCCTGGCGGTTTGAGCGGGCTGCGTGCCCGGTTGCGCGGTACTCGGTGGCACGGCAGGCTCGTCCTGCGTCGAGACCGCGGCCGCGGGCAGCATCGCCGCGACGAGGAAGGCCGCGGCGAGAGGGGCGCGGTCGCGGCGGCTCATGAGTTCTTCCTGCCGACGTTGCGCACGAGGCTCGTGGTCGCGAGGCCGAGGCAGAGGGCCATCGCGAGGGTCATGCCGACGTAGTATTCCGTGTTGATCGACAGCCACGCCGCGGACACGAGGCGCAGGTTGGCCAGGGATCGCGGCTGCGTCTCGACGATCTCGATCCGCTCGGACCGGGACGTCACCAGCGTGCCGTTCGACGCGTCGAGGAAGGCGGCGCTGCCGCCGAGCCTCGCCCAGACCACGGGGTCGACGAGGCAGGAGACGGACGCCTTCAGCAGGGACGCGTTCGGCGCGGTGACGATCACGGTGTTGCTCGACTGGACCGGCGGACCCTCGGCGATGAGCAGCGAGGCCGTGGCCGGGACCTCCACTGTCTCGTCCGGCTTCACCTGCGCCGTCACCGTCTGGCGCAGGGAGCGCGCCGTCCCGGTGATCTCGTTCCAGACGGAGTCGAGGGCGGCCCAGATCTGGCGCGAGCCGCGCGTCGACGCCTCCCAGCGGTCGATGAGCTCACGGTCCGAGGAGGAGCCTGGAGCGGTGGCCGGGACGGTAGCCGAGGTCGGCGCGGGCGCGGCGCTCGCCTCGCTCTGGGACGCCGGTGCCTGAGCGGGCTGAGCCGGGCGCACCTGCGGGATCAGGGTGGGCAGGGCGCAGCGCATCGGCAGGTTGCGACGCAGGCGATCGAGGGTGAGCACGCCCTCGGGGCCGAACTGGCCCGGTGTGGCGACCATATCGGCGCGGCCTTCCCAGACTCGCTGAACCTGCTGCGGATCGAAACCGACCGCCTCGAGGAGCGCGGGGTCGAGGGCACGGGCGGGCGCGACGACGAGCTGGCTGGTATCGGACGCAACCTGCTGCTGGGTCACCACCTCGAAATCGATGACCCGCTCGGCGGCCATGGCCAGCCGGGCCGCGAGAGTCGCGGCCGCGTCGGCGCTGTCGCGGTCGGGCGTCGGCAGCACGAGGCGCGGGCGCCGTCCCGGGACGACGAACGGCACGGCGCCGCCCTTGATCGCCGCGAGGTCGGGGCTGCGCGCCGCCCGGGCGAAGTGCGGGATCTCGATCCGGGAGCGGTCGAGGAACAGGAAGCGCGCCTGCTTGGCCGCGGGGCTCAGGGTGTCGCAGACCTGGTCGGCGGCGTTCGGCAGCTGCGCCGAGATCTCCACGTGGTTCACCCCAGGACGCCACAGGCTGAAGGGCAGGGGTATCGCGCTGTCGTCGAACACCTCGCCGCGCGCGTCGGGGAGCGGGACGCTGGCCGCGTTGCGTCCGTTGATGTCGATGACGATGCGGGCGTCCGAGGAGAGCCCGGCCACGTACGCCCCAGCGAGGTGCAGCATGACCTTGCCGTAATCGGCCGGGACGAAATCACCGGGAAAGCGAAGGGCGAAGCCGACATGGAGCAGCCGGCCCGAGAACTCGCGGGACGTCGCGCCGAGCCGGTCGAGCGTCAGGTTCTCGCCGCCCTGTACCATGTAGCCGCGGAAGAGTTGCACCGCCTTCAGCCCGTTCGGCGTCCCGGTGTCGGCCGGGACGGCGAGATTGGTGATGGCCTGACGGACGTCCTCATCGCGGGCCCCGGTGACCACCAGGGTCGGCGGAGTGTTCGGCCGCGTCGGCAGCATGGCGAGGCGGGGCCCGGTGATCGGGCCGAGTTCGGAGACGCCTTCGACGCCGGCGATCTCGGAGGCGGTGCCGACGACGAGGTTGATGCCGTTGCGGCCCTGCAGGGGCGGCCCGAAGGTCACGGTCGGCCGGGCGACCCGCCCCACGAGCGCGAGGGCCTGCGCCGCCTCGATCATGCGCTCCAGGCGGGCCAGGTTCGGACGCTCATTCAGGATGACCTGGATCGGCAGGGCGCCGCTCTCGTCGGGCTCCGCGGCAGCGAGTGACCGGACGTCCATGTCGGTCGCCGTTCCCACCACGAGGCCGGACCGCGACGGGTCGATCTGCGTCCACAATTCGTAGGTCGCGCCGACCGAGCAGTCGACCCGGTGGCGCTGGCTGGCGGTGAAGGTCACGGCGTTGAAGCCGGCCTTCAGCACGCCGTCGGGAATGGCGAACTCCACCACCTTCACGGCGCCGGGCGCCTGGATGCGGGTCCAGCCGACCTTCGCGCCGTTGACGAAGGCGGCGAGCTCGGAGCTCTCCGGCGCCACCGAGATCGCCGAGAGATACGAGAGGCGCAGCCTCACCGGTCCCCGCGTCTGCGCGTCGGTGAGGTAGACCGGGTAGCGCAGGGAATCCTCCTCGCCGGTCAGGCGGAAGCCGCGCGGGCCGGACGGAAGCCGACGCGCCGGCGCGATCGTCGACTGGATCACCGCGCGCGGCACCGTCTGCGGCGCGGCGGCCCGCGGCGGCTCGGGCGGTCGCGGCGTCGATTTCGGCTCCGCCGCCGCGGCGTCCGGCCGGCGCGCGGGGCTTGCCCCATCCTCGGACGGCGCGCGCAGGGCGTTGCCGCTGGGCGGGACCGTCAGCCGCTCCGCGGGGCCCGTGCCCAGGAAGCTTTGGCCGAGGGCCGGCCCGCTCGCGAGACAGACCAGCAGCCCCAGCACGGGGAGGCGCAGCCGGGTCGCCATCGCCGTCACGCCGCGCTCGTGCGCCGGCCGCGAAGCTCGGCCAGGGTGCGCTCGTTCTCGTAATCCATCATCAGGCGGACCCAGTCGTCCCCGCTCTCGACGTCGGTGGGTTTGGCGGCCGTGGGCAGTGTCGGCGCCGCACCGGCCGTCGCCGCGGCCGGGACGGACGGCGTCGGGGCGACGGCCGCCGACGGCGCGTCGTAGACCGGAGCCTCCTCGATCTCGACGGGCCGCGGGCGCCGGCTGGCCAGGAGATAGCGCAGGGCGCGGATCGGCTCGACGAGACCCCACCACGCGAATTGCAGCGTGCCGGTGGGGATGTCCTTGTGCCGCCGCCGCCGCAGTTGGAAACGGCGCATCGCCTCGGCGTCGCCGTACATGAGGCCCGCGAGCGCCGGGTAGTCGCGAACCGCCAGCGTGCCGAAATTCACCCGCATGACGAGCTCAGGGCCGTCGCGCGTCGCATGCTCCAGATGGACCGGCAGCGGCGCGGCCCGGCGTGCCCCGGCCGTCGGCTCGACGCTGAGCGCGCCCCGCAGCGGCGGGCGGGTGAGACCCGGATCGAGGGCGCCGCTGAGGAGGCGCAGGGTGCAGGCGTCCGCGGAGACCCGCTCGATCGCCACGTCGACGCTGTGCCCGGAGAGGCTGAGGACCCCGCGGCGATCGATCGCCAGCGACGGCGTGCGTTCGAGCTGGCGCCGCTCGGCGCAGACCCCGAGCGACGCGCCCGCGGTGAGCAGGTTGAAGAAGTTCCAGAGCCCGACCACCAGCATCAGGTTGGTCACGCCGGGCTCGTACAGGTAGCGCCACGCCGCGACCGCGCAGCCGAGCATCAGGAGCAGGTAGATCAGGAAGAACGGCAGGGCGAGCGACGAGATATGGTCGTGGTCGAGGGTCGCGCCCTTGTTGGTGACATTGAAGGTCGGCTTGCGCGGCGAGGCGATGACCGAGACGATCGCCTTGGCCAGGTAGACGCCCTGAATGTACTCGTAGAGCTCCGACACGAACGGCCAGCGGAATTTGCCGTAGACGTAGTTCTGGATCATCAGGTTGATGACGATGTAGGTCAGCGTGTAGGCGATCGACTCGTCCACGCTTGCCACGAAGATCTTCAGGTCGAAGAAGATGTGCAGCAGCGGCGCGAACATGAAGATCAGCCGCGGGATCGGGAAGAACCAGAAGGTCATGCTGGAGAGGTAGGCGATCTTCTGGATGGGCTTGAGGCCCTTCTGGAAGACCGGGTTCTTCAGGAGCAGGATCTGGAACATCCCCTGGCACCAGCGCGAGCGCTGGCCGATGAAGTCCGCCAGCGTGTCCGGCTGAAGGCCGGCGATCAGCGGCTTGTCGACGTAGGCGCTGGTCCAATTGCGCGAGTGCAGCTCGAAAGCGGTCTCGCAATCCTCCGTGATGGTGATGCCCGAGAAGCCGCCGGCTTCGTCGAGAGCGGTGCGCCGCAGCAGGGCCGCCGACCCGCAGAAGAACGAGCCGTTCCACTTGTCGAGGCCGCGCTGCGTGACCGCGTAGAACATCTCGTTCTCCGAGGGCATGCGCTCGAAGGTTCGCAGGTTGCGCTCGACCGGGTCGGGGTTGAGGAACGCGTGCGGCGTCTGGACGAGGAACAGGCGCGGGTCCTGCGCGAAGTAGCCGACGGTCTCGGTCAGGAACGAGCGGAACGGGACGTGGTCGGCGTCGAGCACCGCCACGAGGTCGCCCCGGGCCTGGGCGAGGCCGTTGTTGAGGTTGCCCGCCTTCGCGTGCTCGTTGCGGGCGCGGGTGAGGTAGCGGGCGCCGAGCTCGTCGCACAGCGCTTGCAGCTCGCCCCGGCGGGCGCGCGCCGCCGCGGCCTTGGCCGGGTCGGCATCGCTGCACTTCTGGTCAGTGCCACCGTCATCAAGCAACCACACGGTGAGCTTGTCGGGCGGGTAGTTCAGCTGCCGCGCCGCCGCCAGGGTCATGGCGAGGATCGAAGTGTCCTCATTGTAGCTCGGCACGAACACGTCGACCGTGGGAAGGTCGGCCGCCGGGGCCGCCGGCGGCGGGTCGCGCCGCAGCGGGTCCGCGTTGATGATCAGACTGACGAACAGGATGAAGACGCAGTAGAGCTCGGCCACCAGCAGGATCAGGCCGAACCCGAAGCTGACCGGGTCGCCCGGCGAGGGCAGGGTGTTGGTGAGCCTCCACAGGATGTAGCGCAGCACCACGAGGCTGCCGAGCGCCATGAAGACGAACCGCGTTCGCGGCCCGTCGAGCACCGCCCACAGCACGATCATCACCGCCATGGCGGCGAGGCTCATGGCGAGCTGGGCCTGCGTCCCGACGGGCTGGCTGAGCAAGGCGAGGCTGGCGACTGTCGCCCCAACCCAGGCCAGCCAACGCAACGCCTGCCTCACGCTACAGCCTCCCGGGCCAACAAACCCTCGGATCGAGGTGCAACGGCTCTAAGGCCGGCTTTGTACAGCGACGAAGGTCAATGAACAAACCCATTCGCAATATCCGGCAAGATGCACTTGATCGAAAATTACAGCTAACTAAGGAATGCGGCCAGCCCAGTCGGGAGCCGGCGTCACGAAGTGGATCTGGCTGCAGCAGCGGACTTGAGACGCGCCGCCACGCTGAATACATTAACGATCCGTTCGTAAACTTCTCGATAATCGGTGATGGCCCGGCGCATGCGAGGAAGAGCGCCACAAATAGTCGTTGCGATTTAGGCGTTCCGGCCGGCCGGCTGGGCCTGGACCCGGTGCCGCCGTCTCGGTGCGCCGCGGGCCTTAATCGACCCTTAACGAAAATCGAGCCTCGCTCGGGACCGACCCCCGGGCGTACGGATGACCGCGAAGCCGCTGAAGATCTCCCTCGGATTGCTCAACGCGCTGCAGGTGGCGATTGCCGCCGCGGCGGGGTTCGCGGCCGCCCTCCTGATCGTGGTGCCGGCCGCCCAACCCGGAACCGCCTCGTCCCCGCAGGAGATGGTCGACTCGGCCTCGCGCGCCTACGTCGCCGCCATCGCGGCGCGGCTGCGGCAGACCGTGGGCGAGGCGCGCAACGCTGCTCTGACGCTCCGCGACGACGACGGCCTGCTCTCCGCCGACCAGCGCGCCGCGCGCCTGCGCGCGTGGCTCGCCCTGAACCCGGCCTACCGGGACGCGGTGCTCGTCGCGCCCGACGGCACCGTGCTGGCGGCCCGAGACGAGCACCGCATCGGCAGCAGCGTCGCGCGGCAGACCTGGTTCCTGCGCGGCCGCGCGGCCGGGGTCATCGTGGTCAGCGACGGTACGGAGGCCGACGCGCCGTTCGGGGCGGCCGTCGCGCTGGGCGAGCGCGGACAGGACGGCCTGCTGCGCCTCGACGCCGACCCGAGCTACTTCACCAAGGTCGAGGAGGACGTGCGGCGCGCCGGGGCGCTGCCCGAGACGCTCGCGTTCCTCGTCGCCACCCCGGACAGTCGGGTTCTCTCCGGGACCCCGAGCCCGTTCCGGACAACGGGCGCCTCGGCCACGACGCCGATGCGCGTCGCGGCCGAGATCGGCTCCCCGGGATGGCTGGTGACAGCGCAAGCCGTCCCCTCCGGCGCGGCGCGGACCGCGCCGCCGGACTGGCGGATGCTCGGCATCGGCCTCGTCCTCGTGGCCTGCGCGGCGGCCCTCGGCTACGTCGCGGGGGAGCGGCTGACGCGACCGCTGCGCCGCCTCATGAAGGGGGAGGGCGGGACAGCTGCGGGCGAATCCGAGGCGCCACTGCCGTGGATCGGCGAGTTCGCGGCGCTCTCGGACGTCCTCGCGGGTCATCGCCGGAGCGCCGGGCTGATGATGGCCGGTGCCGGGTCCGAGGTCGCGCGGCTCAAGGCGCGGCTGACAACCTTCGAGGCGGTCTCCGGCTGGGCCTGCTGCGAGATCGATCCCGACACCGGCCGGACCCTCCTGGATGCCCGGACCGCGCTCGGCAGCGACGGAAACCCGTCCGCCGCCCCGTTCGCCGCCTGTTTCGTTGCCGACGACCGCCCCGTTCTCGACCGGGCGCGCGCTGCCGCCCTGGGAGCCGACGGCCCGCACGACGTGGTCCTGCACCTGCGCGACTGGCCGGAGCAGCAGGTTCAGGTGAGGCTGCTGAGCCTCGCCGATGCCCGGGGCGACCGACGGCTCTTCGCCCTCATGCGCAAGCTCCCGGGCGGCGAGGCGGCGCCCCTGCCGCAGCAGGTCGAGCCGCGCCGCAATCTCGTTCTGCGGCGGGTGACCGACGGCATCGTCCACGAGTTCAACGACGTCCTCACCGTCGTTCTGACGAATCTCACGCTGCTGACGCGCCGCCACGCCCTCGCGCCGGAGCAGGAACGGCTCGTCGCGCGGGCTACGGCCGGCGCGCGCCGGGGCGCGGCGCTGACCCGCCGGATGCTGCACCTCGTGCGCGGCGACGAGACCAGCATCACCCTGGCCGAGACTGACCTCGCCACCACCTTCGAAGGCTACCTGCCATTCCTGGCCGCGAACGCCCTCGGCGAGATGCCGGTCCTCAATCGCATCCCCGCCGGGTTGCCGCCCGTCCTGTGCAGCGAGCGCGTGCTGGAACTGCTGCTCCTCAACTTGGCCTTCCATATCCGCGACGCCGGCCTCGCCGGCTTCGCCATCGCGGCGGTCGAGGGCGCGCCCGAGGACGCGGGCGCCGAGGCGGCGTTTGCATCCTACGTGCGGGTGCTCGTCAGTAGCGGTCGCCGCCCCGAGGCCGCGCCGCTGCCGGCCGGCACCGGACCGACCCTGACGTCGGCCGCCGCCCTCGTGACCGAGAGCGGGGGCCTCTGGCGCCTGATCCGCGACGGGACCGACTCCGAGCCCTTCCTGGCCGAGTTCTGGCTGCCCGCCGCGTCCCCGGCCGTCGCCAAGCTCCCGCCGGCCCGCGCGGCGGGCCTGAAGATCCTGCTCGTCGAGAGCGACGGTCTCGTGCGGGCCAGCGTCGCCGAGGTGCTCGCCGATCTCGGCCACGCGGTGGTGCAGGCCGCCTCAGGCGCGCACGCCCTGGAGATTCTCGCCCGCGACCCCGCCTTCGACGCGATGATCGTCGACCAATCCATGCCGGTGATGGCCGGCCTCCAGCTCGCCGCCACGGTGGTCGAGCGGTATCCGGAGATTCGGATCATCCTCGCCAGCCCGCACGGCCAGCTGCCGCAATCCGCCGACGCCTTCCTGCGGATCGACAAGCCTTTCCGCAACGAGGACCTGCAGGTCGTCCTCGACGCCGCGGCGAGCCGCGCCCGCGCGGCCTGACCGCGGCGCGCTCCGGCACGCCACGCGCGGTTCGCGAGCGCGCGTCGCCCGACCTCGATGACGCCGCCGATATCGAGAAGCAGTCACCACAAAATCGGATGTTAACCATTGTCGCCGAGTGTTGGTTAAAGCGTAAATCGTACCTGAACGGAGCCGGCGAATATGGGCGGGACTGCGGAACCGACTGCCCGACGTCCTTTCACGCCGTTCACGACTGCTCTCGCTCTCTCGTGCGCCTGCGCCGCCGCATCGGTCACGCACGCGACCGCCGCCGACCTGCCGGCCCGGGGGGCGAGCGCCGATTGGTACACGGGTGCCTCGCAGCAGGCGGTCGACGACAGCTGGGCCGTCGCGGTCGACGGATCGACCAGCGTCACGTCGAACAGCTCGGCCTTCGGCTCCGTGACCGTCACCGCCGCACCCAACGGCTCCCCCACCCGGGACGGCCTGCGGGTCCGCGTCGACGCCATCGGGGGAACTTACTCGTATCCCGGCAGGTCCGTCGCGACGCGGGTGACCGGCTACCAGCAGGAAGGCGCCCTTCAGGCGGGTTACGAGTGGGTCTGGAAGGACGCCGCTCTCGCCGGATTTATCGGCTTCAACGTCCGCAGCAATCAGCTGTCCATCCCCGACCCGGGCAACCCGGTCGTCGGTACGGGCGTCGGGCTCAAGGTCGCTGGCAACTTCTACGCGACGCCGACCGACCGGACCATGATCTCGGCCTACGGCTCCTACTCGACCAAATTCAACGCCTACTACTCACGCCTGCGTGTGGGCTACATGCTCGCGGACGGCGTCTATATCGGGCCTGAAGCGCTGTTCCTAGGCGACGACTTCTTCCGCCAGTACCGCATCGGTGCCCATCTGACCGGCGTCCGCTTCGGACCCGTCCAGATGTCGGTGGCCGCCGGGTACGTCCGGGATCGGGTGCAGGGCTCCGGCTACTATTCCAGCATCGAGGCGCGCTCGACCTTCTAGGGTGATGCGCGGGCTCTCGAGAGCGACCCGCGCGCTGCCACTGCGACCGCGCTGACCGGCGACCTTACCGCGACGTCGTCAGGAGGCGGCCGGGCCTCAGCGGGTCCCAGACGCCCTCGAAAACCGGCTGCATCGCGTCGTTGAGCGCGTTCACCCGTGACATCGGCGACGGGGCCACCCTGGGCTGACTGCCGATGAGCGTGGCGGACGCGCCGGCGAGACCGATCAGGCACAGACCGGCGATCGCCCAGCGCGGCACGCCCCAGGTGTGGAGCACTCCAGCCAGTGTCACGAAGATGGCGAATAGGCCGATAAACTGATGCATTAGACACCTCTGAGCGGTGTCAAAAGCGAGAATAGCGCCAAGAACTTTGTTCCATATCGGAACAAGAACTCATACAGGCGCGGATACGGCCGGCCCAATCTCGGACCTGGTCCGAGGTTCTCGCGGGCTGTCGCCGACGTTTGCTCGAGCCCCGATCTGTCCCTGCGCCGGAGGCCGGCGCGGACGCCGCACCGGCAAGATCGTCCGAGCGGCGTTGAGGGGCGCTTCCGAAGGGGCGACTTGGGAGTAGGAGAGATGTGCCTGCGCCCGCTAAAGCCGCTTCCGATCCTGTCGCAACGGAATGGAAAGCCGGCGACCCCGGTCGAGGCATTCGCGCCGTGCCTCATGCGTGAGGGAGAGGGCTGGGGTCGGAGCGAAGACGCTTCCCGATCGCGCGCCGTCGCGGGCTCGATCAGGCCATCCTCCTTCGGCACGAATTGATCCCTCACCCTGTCCCGGCCCCGCAGGCGATGGGGCATCCGCGCCACAGACGGCAGGGGCTCGGCCAAGGCCTCGGTCCCAACCCGATCGCGAACGGCGCTACCATCTCGGACAGGGCCGCGCGCCGCTATCCCCTCGACGCGGAGCCGACGGCGGCGCGCGGAGATCGGCGTCAGAGACGGCTGACCAGGAAGCCGAGCCCGAAGCCGACGAGACCGGCCAAGATCAGGGAGGCGTGAGGCCACGCGACGGATGCCTGATGGCCTTCCCACGCGGCGTGCCGGCTCCGGTCGTAGGCCTCGGCAGCCCGGTCCGAGACCTCGTCGGCCGCGTGCCGCACGGCGTCCTTGGCCTGGCCGTAGAGAGTCTCGGCGGTGCCTTGCGCCTCGCGCAGGCGCCCCTCGACCGAGTGTCGGTTCGAGCCGACCGCGTCGCCGACTGCGCCCTGTACCTTGCCGCCGAGCTCGCGTGCGGCGCCCGTGATCCTGTCGGTGTCGACCATTGCCATGCTCTCCGAATCCGTCGCGGACCGGTGTCGGAGCCGCGGCGGCCGAACACCCATCCCTTTGTGGCGACTGGGGCAACAGCGGTCGCCTCCGCCCGTTCCCGAGATCGCTCGCGATCACCGGTCGATTCGCTTGGGGCCCCCGTTCCGTCGCCTATTGAAGCGACGACTTCGTCGCTCACGGGCCGTCGCTGTGCCGTCGACGCGACGCGCGGCGATCACTCGCCCCGTCGGGCTGTCCGGCATCGCGACTTCCGAGACCTCGTGCGGCTGGTCCTGGACCCGTCGGGGGGGGCTCGGCGCCCCCGGCCGCGTGCGCGGCGGTCGTCCCGGAATCCGCTGCCTTCAACCCGGTCGGAGGCGAGGCCAGGCCGTGGCGCCGTGGACCCGAGCACCGGGAAACCCAGGCATGCGCATGGCCGGCGGACGATGGCGTCAGGCGCGTTCCGCAGCCTCATTCAGGCCGCACTCACCGCCGAAGCGGCAAGCTTGAGTGTGAGGGGACCGGATGAACCAGGGCGGACGAGCACCGCGCGGCGAGCTGCCCATACTGCACCGGTCCCTGCTGAGCAGCGCTGCCGCGCCGCCGGCTGACGGCGCGACGCCGCTCGACCGGCGACGCCTGAATCGGCGCTGGCTCTGCGCCAGCTCTCTGATCGCTACTTGCGGCGCGGCCCTGATGGGGGCGGCGCTCCGCATGTCCGTGGACACCGATCTCAGGCCCGCCCCGCCGACGTTCCGCAAGGGTCCCGCCCAGGTGGCGGAAGGGCAGGGTGTGGCCGGACGGCGCGGCGACCGCCTCGTACGGCACCAGCTCGTCGCCTCGGACCGGGAGGAGTTCTCCGCGCCGGTGGCTCACCAAGTCGGCGCGCGCGAGATCATCCGGACCCAGCCCTTCGTGCGGCTCGTGACCAGCCTGTCGTCCGGCGACGAGGTCGACGGGCAGATCCCGCCCTTCGATCCCACGCGCCAGCTCGCCGAGGACGGGCAGGTCGCCGCGGTTTCCGACGAACCGGAGGACGATCCGTCCGGCACCATGGTCACGATCACGCGCTCCGGTCTCGCGGGAGCGCCGGTCCCGGACGACGCGCCCGGCCTGAGCGACGAGGATGTCACCGCTCTCGTGGAGACGCGGGCGCAGGTTGCGCGGGAGGCGGGTTCGCGGATCGCCGTGCCGTTCGCGCCGCAGAGGCAGCTCTCCCAGATCCTGGTCGCCGCGCCGGACGACGGGGCCGCGAAGGCCGCCGGCGCGGATGCGGGCCATGACCCGTTTCACGCGATCGAGGTGCGGGTCGTTCCGGAGAACATCACGGACCTCGCCGAGACCGAGCCCGCCTCCGGCCTGAGCCTCACCGAGACCCGCGACGTCGTGCTCAAGCGCGGCGAGACCCTGGCCGACACGCTGGCGGCGAACGGCGCCGAGCCCGCGCGCGTGAAGGCCATCCTCGCCGCCTTCAGCGACCACGCCCGCACCGGCCTCTCCGAGGGGCAGCATGTGGACCTGCTCCTCATCCGGTCGCGCGCCGGCCAGTCCGCGCGGCAGATCAGCCGCGTGACGCTCTACGGCGCGGGGGGCGTCGAGGAGATCGTCGCGGAACGGGATTCCGGCGGCTTCGTCACGGTCGCGCCGCCGTCCGCGCAGTTCGCGGCGGCGCGTACGGGCGACGATGGCGACGGCTCCGGCGCGACCCTCTACAGGAGCATCTACGAGGCGGTCCTGCGCAACGGACTGCCCGGCATCCTGGCCGAGCGCATCGTCGGAATCTTCGCATTCGGCCTGGACATGCAGCACCGGGTCAACCCGTCCGACCGGCTAGAGGTGCTGTTCAGTCCGAGCGAGAAGGCGGGTGGACCGCCCGAGGTCCGCTACGTTGCCCTGACGCTCGACGGCGTGAAACACCGCGCCTACCGGTTCGAGGCGCCCGAGGCCGGGGCGGCCAGCTACTTCAGCGAGACGGGCAGCTCGCTCCGCAAGTTCCTCATGCGCATGCCGATCGCGGAGGGGCGGATCACCTCGCCGTTCGGCACGCGCGTTCACCCGATCCTGCACTACGCCCGCTTCCACAATGGCGTCGACTGGGCCAACAAGGCCGGCACGCCGATCATGGCGACGGGCGACGGAACGGTGGCGTATGCGGGTCCGCGCGGCGGCTACGGCAACCGCGTCGAGATCCACCACGCCAACGGCTACGTGACGGCCTACAATCACCTGCAGCGGCTCGCGCACGGCGTTCAGGCCGGCGCCGCCGTCCATCAGGGGCAGGTGATTGCCTATATGGGCTCGACCGGGCTCTCGACGGGGCCCCACGTCCACTACGAGGTGAGCGTCAACGGCCACTTCCTGGATCCGATGGCGATCCGCCTGCCCGACAGCCAGGGGGTATCGGCCAAGCTGATGACGGCCTTCGAGCGGCAGGTAGCGGCCACGAACACACTTCGCCACCACGGAGCCCTGGCGATGTCCGCACTGCCGCTCTGAGCCGGTCGTCCGCGCCAGTCAGACGGCCTGTGCCCGCCGCTTGGCCTTCTTCAGGCGCCGCAGACCGCGGATCGCGCGGACGAGGCGCTTGGCTTGCCGCTTCTCGCACGTCTCCGTGACAGCGCGGCCAGCGACCTTGACCATGAAGTGCCCGTCGGCAGCCTTCTCCTTGGTGACGTAGTGCATGGCGGGAACTCCTGCTGTCCGAGGTTCGGTTGCCGAACGGCCTGTCTCCGGAATTCGCGAGCGCGGCCCGCGTCTCTCGAGGAAGAAACGCGGTGCCGGCGGGAAATAACGGCGTCGGGCGGCCTCGCAACCCGCCTCCCGCCTTCGTGATCCGGCCGAAGCAACCTCGCCGTCATCGCGCGGAGGCGGCGCCGGCCGCCGCGATCTCGGCCCTGGCGCGCCCGAGATCTTGCTGGAAACGGGGATCGCGCAGCAGTGCTTCCGCGATCACGGCCGCGGCGATCCGCCCGGCCTCCAGATCGGACGGGAAATGGGTCCCGGCGATCATCCGGTTGGCGCCGTAGCCGACCGCGAACGCGAACAGGGCCCGGAGCTTGGCCGGGACGAGCTGCGCCAGCACCGTCGCCGCGAGGTGGCCGAAGGTCGCGTGGCCGCTCGGGTAGGACGTGCTGTCGGAGCGGTGCCCGTACGTCGCGAGATCGGGCTCGAGCGTGTAGGGACGTGGCCGGCCGATGGCGGTCTTGGCGGCGAGCACGGCCAGTTCGCCGTCTTGGAACACGCGCTCGATCAGCGCGGCGGTGACGGGCATCGCCCGTGCCGTGAAGGCCGGTCCAAGAACCTCGGTGAAGCGGTCGAGCGTGCAGGGCAGGTTCGCCGTGATGCGGCGCTCGTCGTCAGGGGTGCGGGCACCGACGGCGGCCTCGACAGCCCGAAGATCCGCCCGCTGCATCTCGGAGTCCGCCTCGGGCGGCGGCGGCAAGACCCGCTGCAGCGCCAGCACCTCCGGGTCGATGTAGGTGCTGTGCAGGGTGCCGGCGGCCGCCGGGGCAACCGCTGGGAGGGCGAACACGACGAGACCGGCGAGGCAGGCAGCCCGCGCGCGGCGCTCCGCACCGGTGATTCGACGCCTCATGATTCCTCCCTACGCGCCTCTCGACACGCCGCCGGGCACGAGACCCCGCAGCCACGCGCCCGGGCTGCCGCGCGGCGCGTCGGGGGCGCTCTCCGGCATCAGCAGCACCAGCACCGCGAGCGCCGCAACGGCCACCGCGGCGCAGGCGAGGTAGGCCGCGTGGAATCCGGCCGCCTGGACGAGGCTCCCGGCGATGACGAAGGACAGCGCCGCGCCCGCGCCCTGTAGGGTCCCGATCAGTCCGTGGGCGGCGTTGTAGCGGCCGGTTCCGCGGGTGATGTCGGCCATCACCAGGGGTTTGACCGCGCTCAGCAGCCCGGCGCCGACGCCGTCGAGGCATTGGACGGCGATGAGCCAGAACGGGTCGCGCCAGACGAGATAGAGCAGGGCCCGCGCGGGCAGGGCGGCGAAGCCGATCACCAGCAGCGGCTTGCGGCCCCAGCGCTCGGCCAGGCGGCCGACGAGGAGGCCCATCGGCACCATCACCGCCTGCGCGCCGATGATGCAGACGGAGACGATGACGGACGACCAGTCCGGCCGGGTCTGGCCGATCTCCTGCGCCACCAGCGTCAGCAGCGGCGCGTTGGCGAAGTGGAACAGCATCACGCAGACCGCGAAGACCATCAGCGGACGGCAGGTCAGCAGCGTCCGCCAGCGCGTCGGCGCCGCGTCCGCCCCGCCTTCGCCGCCCCCGCGGGCCCGCCGCGCGTCGATCGCCCGGCGGGGTATCGCGTAGAGCGCTGCGGCGGAGACGATCGCGCAGGCCGGGACGAGCAGGAAGACGGCGCGGTCCGGGAACAGCCAGCCCACGAGGCCGATCAGTCCCGCGATGGCCACGTTCCCTGTCCGCTCTAAGGCCGCGTTGCGGCCGAAGCGCCGGGGCAGTTTCCCGGCCGGGAACAGCCCGAGGGTCAGCGTCGCGATCGTCGGGCTGAGCATCCCGCCGACCGCGGCGAGGACGGGCCAGAAGTGCGGCGCCACGGCGACGAGCACGGTGGCGAGTGACAGGGCCACGAGCGCCCCGAGCAGGATCCGCCGCTTGTCGCCCACGGCGTCGATGGCGGTCCCGATCGGCGTCTGCGCCGCGATGCCGACGATCCCCGACACCGTGCCGACGAGCCCGACCGCGGCGTCGTCCCAGCCGCGATGCACAAAGAGGTACACGTTCAGATAGGGCTTGATCGCCCCATTGACGTCGATGAGCAGGAGATTGAGCAGATCGAGGGCTCGGGCGACGGACGGTTCCCGCGGGGCCGGATCCGTCCCTCCTCGCTCGCTCATGTCCTGCGTCAACCGGCTGGCTCCCTTTTCAGCCAACCTAGGGCACCGGGCGCCGGCCCGGAGGGGGCGGCCCACTCCCGGACGGTCACCGGGAGGGCCCGTCGCCGCGAACGCGGCTCAGCGCGACGTCTCCGGCGTTCCTGGGGCGCCCGCCCGCGCGCCGCCATCCGCCGGACTCGGGGCGGTGCGGGCGCCCATGGCCCGGGCGATCAGCACGTAGAAGAGCGGCGTGGCGAACACGGCCAGCACGGTCGCGGTGACCATGCCGCCGAGCACGCCCGTGCCGATGGCGCGCTGGCTGTTCATGCTCGCGCCGTTGGCGACCGCGAGGGGCACGACGCCGAGGATGAAGGCGAACGAAGTCATGATGATCGGCCGGAAGCGCAGCTCGCAGGCCTCCAGCGCCGCCGCCTGGACGGGGCGGCCCCGCGCCACGAGGTCCTTGGCCACCTCGATGATCAGGATCGCGTTCTTCGCGGTCAGGCCGATCACGGTGATCAGGCCGACCTTGAAATAGACGTCGTTCGGCATGTCGCGGACGAGCATGGCGAAGATCGCCCCGACCACGCCCGTCGGCACCACGAGCAGCACCGCCAGCGGGATGGCCCAGCTCTCGTAGAGCGCCGCGAGGCAGAGGAAGACGCAGACCAGCGCCAGGGCCAGCAGGTAGGTCGCTTGGCTGCCCGAGAGCTTCTCCTGCAGCGACTGACCGGTCCAGGCGAAGTCGAAGCCCGGCGGCAATTGCGCGGCGAGGCGCTCCATCTCGGCCATGGCGTCGCCGCTGGCGTAGCCCGGCGCGGCGCTGCCGGAGATCTTGATGCTCGGGTAGCCGTTGAAGCCGACGATCTGCGACGGCCCCATCGTCCAGGCAATTCGTGCGAAGGACTGGAGCGGCACCATCTGCCCCTTGGCGTTGCGCACGTTGAGGTCGAGCAGGTCCTCGGCCCTCATGCGGCGCCCGGCCTCCGCCTGCACGATCACGCGCTGCATGCGCGCTTGGTTCGGGAAGTCGTTCACGTAGGCCGAGCCGAGGCTCGTCGAGAGCGCGTCGTTGATGTCGGCGAAGGTGACGCCGAGCGCGTTCGCCTTCTGACGATCCAGGGTCAGCTCGATCTGCGGGGCGGTCGGCAGGCCCTCGACGTAGACGCCCTGGAGGATCGGGCTCTGCTGGGCCGCCTTGAGCAGCTGGTCGCGCGCGGCGGCCAGTGCGGCCTGCCCCTGCTGCGCCCTGTCCTGCAGGCGGAAGGCGAAGCCGCTCGAATTGCCCAGGGCCTCGATGGCCGGCGGCGACAGCGCCATGGCGATGGCGTCCGGCAGGCCGCCGAGCACCGCGTTGGCCCGGGCGCTGACCGCCTCGGCGCCGTTGCCGGGACCGCGCTCCGCCCAGTCCTTCAAGGTGACGAAGGCGATGGCGGCGTTCTGGCCCTGGCCCGAGAAGCCGTAGCCGAGCAGCGTCGTCCGCGCTGCCACCGCCGGCTCGGCTCCGAAATGGTCCTCGATCCGCCGGACCACGTCGAGGGTGCGCCCCGCGGCCGATTCCGGTGGCGTCTGCGCGTCGACGATGACGTAGCCCTGGTCCTCGATGGGCAGGAAGCTCGTGGGCATGCGCAGGTAGCCCCAGCCGAGGGCCGCTACGAGGGCCGCGTAGACGAGGAGCGCTCGCACGGGCCGGCGCAGCATCCCGGCGACGCCGGACCGGTAGGCCCGCGTGCCAGCCTGGAACCGGCGGTTGAACCAGCCGAAGAAGCCACTCTCGGCGTGGCCCTGGCCGGCCTCGACGGGCCTGAGCAGCGTCGCGCAGAGCGCGGGCGTCAGCGACAGCGCCAGGAAGGCCGAGAAGGCGATCGAGGTCGCCATGCTGACCGCGAACTGGCGGTAGATCACCCCGACCGAACCGGGGAAAAAGGCGAGCGGCACGAACACGGCGATCAGCACCGCGGTGATTCCGACGATGGCGCCGGTGATCTGGCCCATGGCCTTGCGGGTCGCCGCCGTCGGAGGCAACCCCTCCTCGGCCATGATCCGCTCGACATTCTCGACGACCACGATGGCGTCGTCCACGAGGATGCCGATGGCCAGCACCATGCCGAACATCGTCAGCACGTTGATCGAGAAGCCGGCGACGAGCAGCGCGCCGCATGTTCCGAGCAGCGCCACCGGCACGACGATGGTCGGGATCAGGGTGTAGCGGATGTTCTGCAGGAACAGGAACATCACCGCGAAGACCAGCGCCATCGCCTCGGCGAGCGTCATCAGCACCTTCCGGATCGACACCTCGACGAAGGGCGTCGTGTCGTAGGGCACCGTCACGCTGACATTGGCCGGCAGCGTGCGCTGGAGCTTCGCGATCCGCGCCTTCACGCCGGTCGCGGCCGCGAGGGCGTTGCCGCCGGGCGCGAGCTGGATGCCGATGCCGGCGGCCGGGCGGCCGTCCTGGCGAGTCTGCATCGCGTAGGACTGGCCGCCGAGCTCGACCTCGGCCACGTCGCGCAGGCGCACGAGCGAGCCGTCCGGGTTGGCGCGCAGCACGATCTCGGCGAACTCGGCCACCGTGGTCAGCTGGCCCTTGACCAGTACGTTCGCGGCGATGCGCTGGCCCTCCGCCGCCGGCTGGGCGCCGACGGTCCCCGAGGCGACCTGGGCGTTCTGCGCCTGGACCGCGGCCGTGACGTCGCCCGGCACCATGCCGAGCCCGACGAGGTTCACCGGATCGACCCAGATCCGCAGTGCCTTCTCGGACGAGAACAGGGTCGCGCGCCCGACGCCGGGCACGCGCCGCAGCTCGCCCAGGATGCGCCGCGCGGCGAGGTCGCCGAGATCGCTCTCACTCAGGGATCCGTCGCGGGAACTGACCACGACGAACTGCAGGAAGCTCGTGCTGGCCTCCTCGACGATGATGCCCTGCTGGGTGACCGCCCGGGGCAGGCGCGCCTCGACGCGCTTGATGCGGTTCTGGACCGCCACGGTGGCTCTCGACGGGTCCGAGCCAGGCGCGAAGGACGCGAGGATCTGCGCCTGCCCCGACGTGTCGCTCGTGGACTCGAAGTACATCAGCCCGGGGATGCCGTTCAGCTCCTCCTCGATGATCCGGGTGACGCCGTCGTAGAGCCGCTCGGGCGGCGCGCCCGGGTAGATGGCCGTCGTCTGGATCGTGACCGGGGCGACGTCCGGGTACTGCGAGATCGGCAGGAAGACGATCGAGATCGCGCCGACCAGCACGATGAAGATGGAGATCGCCCAGGCGAAGATCGGGCGCTCGATGAAGAAGCGGGTCATGGCGGGTCGAGCCTGCGTGACGGAGTCAGGGCTGCGGGGCGGCGGTGGCCGTGCGGCCGCCCGCCCACGGCACCGGATTGACCGCCAGGCCGGGATGGATCTTCTGGAAGCCCTCGACGACGACGGTCTCGCCGGGCTTCAGCCCGTCCTCGACGATCCAGCCGACCTCGGTCATCGCGCCGGTGCGCAGGGGCCGCAGGGCCAGCACCCGGTCCGCGCCGACCACGAAGGCCTGGGCCTCGCCGGCGCTGGAGCGCTGGATCGCCTGCGCGGGCACGATGACGGCGCCCGGCTGCACCCCGCGCGCGACGCGGATCCGAACATAGGCGCCGGGCAGCAGGGAGAGACGCGGGTTTGCGAAGGCGGCGCGCAGGCTGACTTGACCGGTGCCCGGATCGACGCTCACGTCCGAGAACAGGAGCTTGCCGGGATCGGTGTGCAGGGTGCCGTCCGCGTGGACCAGCCGGACCTCGGCGCCTCCGGCCCCACCGCGGTCCGCCAGCAACCCGTAATCGGACGCGGAGGCGTTGAAGTCGGCGAAGATCGGGTCGACCTGCTGGATGACCGCGAGCTTCGTCGCCTCGCCCTGGCCGACGAGCGCGCCCTCCGTCACGAGCGCCCGCCCGATCCGCCCGCCGATGGGTGCTCGAACGGTGGCGAAGTCCAGGTCGATCCGGGCCCGGTCAAGCTGCGCCCTGGCACTCGCCACGTCGGCCTCGGCCTGTCGCAGGGTCGCGACGGCGACGTCGTGCTGGGCGGTGCTGGCCGCCTGCCGCTCCAGCAGCGTCTCGGTCCGCTCCGACTGCTTCAGCGCCTGCACCCGCGACGCCTCGGCTCGGGCGAGGGACGCGGCCTTCGCGTCGACCTCGGCCTTGTAGACGGCCGGGTCGATGCGGAAGAGGACGTCGTCCTTCTCGACGAGGCTGCCTTCCTCGAACGCGCGCTCCCGGATGATGCCCGAAACCTGGGCCCGGACCTCCGCCACCCGCGTCGAGGCGAGGCGCCCCGGCAGGTCGAAGAGGCGCGGCACGGTCGCGGGCGTCACGGTCGCGACCGACACGTCCGGCGGTGGCGTCTCGACCGCGGCCGTGTCGGTGGCGGCGGGCTTGCAGCCGCTCAGCGACGCGCTCACCACGAGCGCGACGAGGGTCGGGCGCCGGAAGCCGCGCGCGGTCGAGATCGACATGGACCAAAATGCTCCTTCCACTGAGCGGGATCCGGCACACCGGTCCGCCGGCCCCTGAAATCCGGCCCGCGTCGGCGCCACGAGGGTGTCGCGCCGCTCCGGCGCTTGCGCCTTGGCGGCCGGCTGTTTAATTCCATCCGTATGGATTGAAAAGGGGAAAGGTCTGGATGGGGCGGCCGCGGAGCATCGACCGGGACAAGGTCCTCGACATCGCCGAGCGGATCGTGCGCGAGGAGGGGGCGACGGCGTTGACCTTCGACGCCGTGGCGCGGGCGGCCGGGATCACCAAGGGTGGCCTGCAATACTGCTTCGGCAGCAAGGACGATCTGGTCGCCGCCATGGCCGACCGCTGGCTGGCGGGCTTCGACGCGGAGGTCGCCCGCCACACACCGGCCGACGGGACCCGCGTGGACCACGTGCGCGGCTACGTGACGGCGTCGGCACGGATCGACGAGGCCACACAGACCAAGATCGCCGGCATGCTCGTGAGCTTGCTGCAATCGCCGAAACATCGGGAGCAGGCGCGCGGCTGGTACGCGGCGTGGCTGACGCGCCTCGAACCCGGCTCCGAGGCGGAGCGGAGGGCCCGCGCGGCCTTCTTCGCCGCCGAGGGCGCCTTCTTCCTGCGCAGTCTCGGCCTCGTGGCGTTGGACCAGGGCCAATGGGACGCCGTCTTCGACGACATCCTCGCGCTCCTCTGAACCTCCGGGATCCGGAGCGACGACCGTCACCGCACCGCTCTAGACTCGCGGGCAAGGTGGCTGCCGCTGAGGAACACCTCCCGGGCCGGCTGATCCGGCCGCTCGATCCCCTCGAACAGCAGGCGCATCGCCTGGGTGCCGATCTCGGCGACTGGCTGCTCGATCACGGTGAGGGCCGGCCCAGCGAACTCGGTCAGGGCTCGTTGCCGAAGCCGGCAGGTGCGAGGTGGCGCGGGAGCACGAGGTTCACGGCCTTGGCCGCCCGCACGGCGCTTGTCGGGATGAGCCCGTTCGGGACGACGCGCGCCACCGGCTGGCCGGGCTCCTCGAGCCAGCGCGTTGCCTCCTCCCTCGCGGCCGCCGCGTTCGGGGCGACACTGCGGACCTGCAACGCCAGACCGTGCCGCCCCATGGCCTCCAGATAGGCGGCGCGGCGCTCCTGCGCGGCCGAATTCGACGATCCGAACAGACTGTCGATCCGACGCGGGTTGTGACCGGGCGTGCCGCGGTGCTCAGCGGCCTGTCGGCGATGATCCGGTTCGGCCGCTCGGGCATAGCCCGGTTCGACCAGATCGTGTGGCGGCCGCATCCCGGGGAGATCTGTGGCCTGACGCCGCTCCGCGTCGCGATGGCCGGCACATCGGGCCGGCCCGTCGGGGAGCCCTCCCTGGAGATCGGCGCCCGGTAGACCGGCACCTTCGCGGGCCGGCCGCTCGACGCGGTCGCTGTCGTCTTCGAGAGGCGAACCTGCGGCCCGCTCGCCCTGTCCAGCATCGCCCGGACGCGGAGCGCGCCGGGACCGGTCCACGAGATCCCGAGCAGGCCATGATGGAGCTGGATCCGGGGATCCAGATCAACCCGGGGCTCCGGCTGCCACCGAAGCGCCAGAACATCGACGATCCGGATCAGACCCGATTTCCATTGCGCCACAGAAACATACCGGACACCTCCGTGGTCGGCGCCAAACCGTCGGTTGATCTCTTCTCCCTCGTGAGGCTCGCGGGGACCTGGCAGCTCGTGACCGCTGGCCGGACGTCAGCTGGCCGCGGAGGGCCGGGGGCCGGCCTCCGGTGGGGCGCCCGCGCCGATCATCCGGCGGTCGACGGCGGCGAGGGTATCGAGCAGGCGCTTCCGGAGCCGCGCCGCACCCTCCAACTCGAGCGCGTCCACGTCGACGTAGAAGTCGATCCCCCGGGCGTGCTCGGAGAAGATCGTCTCGGTCGCCTCGGCGGTGAGGTCGCCCTCGACGGCGTAGGGGACGACCTCGCGGCTGATGCCCTTCATGCGGATCGGCTCCTGCGGGCTCGCCTGGACGATATCGCTCACCAGCGCGTAGGTTTCGTAGCTCAGGGTGATGCCACCCGGCATCGCGGCCGCCTGGAGGCGGGCGGCGAGGTTCGCTTCCGCGCCGATGATCGTGTAGTCCATCCGCTCGTCGCTGCCGAAGTTGCCGACGTTGCAGTAGCCCGTGTTGATCCCGATCCGCGCCTGGAACGGGCGCTCGATGCCGGACCGCCGCCAGCGGGCATTGAGCTGGCCGAGGCGCGTCTGCATCTCGATCGCCATCCGGACGCAGGCCTGCGCGTCCTCGCGGACGCCCCGGCTCTCCGGATCGCCGAAGAAGACCAGCATCGCGTCCCCGATATACTTGTCCACCGTGCCGCCGTGCTTGACCGCGATGGCGGTCATCTCGGTCAGGTACTCGTTGAGGAGTGCGGTCAGCTCCTCGGGCTGCAGGCGCTCGGTGGTGGCGGTGAAGTCCTTGATGTCGGAGAAGAAGATCGTCAGCTTCTTGCGCTCGGTCGCCACCGACACGTCCCGCTCGCCGCTGAAGATGCTCTTGTAGACCTGGGGCGAGATGTACTTCGCGATCTGCACCGAGACCGACGCCAGAAAGCCGTTGGACTCGGTCAGCTCGCGATTCATCCGGTCGATGAGGCGCGACTGTCGCGCCTGCAGCAGCAGGACGGTGGTGCCGGCGAGCGCCGCCAGGATGAAGTAGCCGAGCAGGTACTTGAAGGCGAAGACGTTGGCGGCGATCGGCTGGTGCAGGACGATCTCCTGGATGCCGCGGACGTCGCCGACCTTCCAGTCCGTCTTCGGGCTCAGGGGATGGGCATTGTGGCAGCGCACGCAGGCGGATTCCATGCGAATCGGCGCCGCGATGCGCACCTGCCGATCGAAGATCGATCCCGTCGTCTCGCTGACGAATCCGGTCTGGGGACGGGCCCGGAGGTCCGCCAGCGCCTGGACCTCGAACGCGTCGAGATCGTGCGGCTTGCGGTCCTTGAAAGGGAGATCGGAGACGAAGCGATACTTCACCGAGCCGTCCCCGCCGCTGATCCGCTCGCCGAGCTCCAGGGAGAGCGTCGCGGGGATCGGGATCGCGTTCGGTACGCCCTTGTAATCGTGCCGCGTCTCGACCCGGCCCGTCGCCGCGTTGACCGCCTGGACCACGTCACTGGCGTAGAAGCTGCGCATCTGATCGATGATCCGGCCGGTCTCGATCGCCTGCGTGGCGAGCATGCGCTCGGACAGGCCGCGCAGGTCGAGCCACACCGCGACCGGCAGCCCGACCAGGCCGAACAGGATCGCCGCCACGAGGAGCGGCCCCATGAATCGCTGCTGGCGCGCGACCGACTCGTCAAAACCCGACATCACCCACAACCCCGAGGCACCAGCACATAGCCCCTTGCTTGGCTCCTTCCATATACAGGCAATTCTTTGCCGGGACGTATTTACTTTCCGTCCGAAACGCGGACCGCGGCGCCAATTCAGTGTCTGTGGGACATGAAGTCAACAGAGTCTATCAACCACAAGATGTCGTGCTGCGCATGGACAGCCGCGCCGGACACCGAGACCTGGCGCCAGGCCGATCGCCGCCGGCTGGGCACACCGTCGTCCGGTTCGCTCAGATCGCTCCGGGCCCTCCCAGCATGGGATTTCGCGAACGGCCCCTATAGTCGGCGCCTCGACTGTCTGATCGCGAGGACGCGGGACCGGACGGAGAACCGTGTCGCTTCAGCGTCGACCCGGGGAGGGTGCGATGGCGGATGTTCTGATCGTCGGGGCCGGACCGGTCGGCCTGACACTCGCCTGCGAACTCGCCCGGCACGGGGCGCGCTGCCGGATCGTCGACGGCGCGGCGCAGCCGTCGCCCTATTGCCGCGCGATCGGGGTCACCCCGCGCACCCTCGAAGTCTGGGAGGACATGGGCCTTGCCCGCGAGATGATCGACGCGGGTCTCTGGCTCACGGGTCTGCGCACGGTTCTCTACGGCCAGCCGCCGGTCGACGCGCTCAGTCCGCCCCTGGACCTGCCCTACGCGTCGCTCGGACTTCCGCAGTCCGAGACCGAGCGTGTCCTGACCCGCCACCTGGAGCGCTGCGGCCTGCGGGTCGAGCGCGGCCTGCGCCTGACCGCCCTGGAGCAGGACGATGCCGGTGTCCGCGTGCGACTGCAGGATGACGGCGGAGCGGTCGCGGAGGCGGGCTTCCGCCACGTCGTCGGCTGCGACGGCGCCCACAGCACGGTCCGGCGCCCTCTGGCTGACTTGCAGGTGGGGCGGAGCCGACACAGGCTATGTCGCCGATACAGACGTATCGCTCGGTCCAGCCTTTCGCCGCGACGTTCTCGCCGAGAGCGCCCAGTGGGGAGCGCGGCGGATGATCGCCGATCTCCGAGGCCCAGGCGGCGTGATTGTCCTGCGGATACGGATGGAGCGTCTTATCAGAGTCGCCACGGTAGCGGAGGTCGGACGCTTGCCGGGCCGGCTTCTGCGACAGTCCCTAGAGGCTCCACGAGGCTCTGGGGCTCCGCGGCAACCGCCGCATCCGCCGGAGCGAGGGGCGAGACAGGTGTTCCGCCGAGGTGCGCGATCGCCGTCACCCTCGGCAAGGTCGGCGTCGTCCCGGTTCGCTGCTTGATCTCATCGGAGCGCGGCGACACCGCGGCCTCGGTCTGGGGGCGATCGTTGAGGCAGGCACGTGCGATGGAGGCTCGTCCTGTTCCGATGCTTGGAGGGGATCATCCGGCGGTTCGGCGATGGCCGGAACGGTCGTGTCGCAGGTGCATTCTCTTCCGGATCGAAGAGGAGCATCAGCATGCGCATCATTGGACAAGCATCCGTCATCGCTCTCGTGACACTCATGAGCGTCGGCGCGGCTGAGGCGAAGGGCTGCATCAAGGGCGCGATCATCGGCGGTCTGGCGGGCCATTACCTGGCCGAGCGCGGCGTCGTCGGCGCCGTCGCCGGCTGTCTCGGCGGCCGCTACCTCGCCAACCGGCAGGCGCGGCGCAGGGAGATCGAGTACGGCTCGCGGGTCCAGCCGCGCGACACCGGTTACGGCGCGCCCCAGGCCTACCCGCGCCGGTCCTACAGCTACTGACAGACAGCGGGGGCGGCTCGGGCCGCCCCGCACCCCTCGTGGTCGAACCGGCACGTTCCGTGCGCGGCGGGAACGCCGTCAGACCATCGTGAGGCTGATCCCATGCACCGAGACGAGCCGACGGCGTGCCGGTTCGCCCAGCGCGGAGGCGCGGTCACCCCGGTGAGGGCAGCCGCTCCGGTCTTCGAGTTCCGACCGGTCGGTTCGGTCAGCCCTTCTTGCCCTGCTTGTAGCTCTGAATAGCGCCCTGGCAGCCCGGCGAGAGTTTCGCCATGTTCTTCTCGAAACAGGCCTGCGTCTCGGCCCCCTCGTCGGGCGGCATGTCACCGCAGAAGGTCGTAAAGTCGCCCATGCATTGCTGCTGAAGCGTCGCCTTGTCGTCGGCCGACATCGGGGCGGCGAGAGCCGCCGTGGCCGCCACGGACAGAAGCAGGGCGGTCGTAATCAGACGTACCGGCATGGTGATGCTGTTCCTCGCGTCGATGAACCGCTCAGAAAGCCGAAGGGGCGGGAAACCGTTGCATGCGATGAACCGATCGCGACCATAAAAAACGAAGGGGCGCCCGGCTGGGCGCCCCTCTGAGCCACTTGTGTTCCAGTCCGATCAGTCGTCCCAGTCGCCATCGTGGTGGCCGTAGCCGTACCCGCGACGCTCGATCACGCGAACACCCGGACGATCCCAGTCACGGTGGCCGAAGCGGACGCCGCGATAGCCGTCGCGGTAGCCCTCGCGCACGATCACGCGGGAATGACCGTAACCCGGTTCGTAGCCGTAGCCGCTACCCCACTCGTGAGCCTGAGCGGCGGAGGCGGCGCCCAGGACCGCCGCGCCGGCAGTCAAGGTCATGACGAGCTTTTTCATGATCAATCCTCTAGTTACGATTTCAAACAACAAATGCAGAAGGCACTTATCGCGTTCCATCGAGGGCAATTTTCATCATCCAGTGTTGTTCATCCGAAATTCATGTTCATCCGCGCCCCGGTTCCGAGCCCAAGCTCGGCCACGCGTGTTCGACATCTTCGAATGACCGGTCTCTGCTCAGACCAACCCATCCGGCCGAAAGCTCCGGACGGGACGAAGTCTCTGTCAGCGACGGGTGACGGTCGTGTCGCTTCCGAGGCTGCCAGCCCCGCCGCCGCCGCTCTGCGTGGTCAAGCCGGTCGACTCCGTTCCGCCGAACTTCGTCTCGTGGCCGGCTGCGCAGCCGGACGCACCCGGGCTTCCGGCAAAGCGCCCACGATGCTGCATCTCGCGGCCTGGAGACGTGGACGATGCGCCCTGTTCCGTAGCGCCTGCGCTGGCCCCGAGAGCCAGGGTAGCGAGGACGATAATCGGCAAGCGTGGCATCGCGCATCTCCTGTTCTGGAGGCACTCACGGCAGCTTCGCCGAGACCGTTCCAGGGACCCGCGCCACCTTCGCTGTCGTGACGGCACGCAGTCACGCTCAGCACGCGCGTTTCGGGCATCGCGATGCGGGTAGACCGCGGTCCGGATCTGCGCTCGGTCTCGCGTGATACCGAATACTGCAGCGTTGCTCGCGGGAATGCCGGGCTTTAGCCACGCCTTCGTTACGCCCGGGAACGGTTCGGTGCCGGACGCCGTATCTGGACTGACGCGGGGCAATCCCCGCTACGAGGGAGCCATCCATGATCCGCACGCCAACGTTGATCCTCCTCGGCACACTGGCGCTGGCCGGGGGTATTCTCGGGTCCTCGTCGGCCGCCATGGCCGATCCGCCCTGGGCCCGCGGGGAGCGCGGCTTCCGGCACGGCGGCCCGCCACCCTGGGCGCCCGCTCACGGCTATCGCCGCCAGCACGAATTCGGCGGGTACGGCCGCCGGGATGCGCGGTTCTACGAAGGGCGACGCTACGGCGGTTACCGCTACGATCGTTACTGAGCGACGGGCCGCTCGCGCGGCGGTGCTGCCCGGAGCATCCAGCCTCGCCTGGCCGCGTCGACCAGACGATTGCACACCAGCGCTGCGTCGTAAAACGCTGACGGGACGAGGCGAGCACCGTCGCTTCGGCCGTCTTCCAGCCGCGCGGGCACGCCCTCTGGCAAAGGGCGCTCGTCGAGCGCTTCGGCGAGACCCGCTCCGGCCTCGGCTCGGACTTCGACGGGGCCGTCGTCTCGAACGCCATCCGCTCGATGGCCGGCACGCAGGCGACCTTCCGGGCCCTCGCCGCGTGAGGATTCGGGCGGGCCCTGATTGGGAACCCCGCGCTCGGGATCTGGATGCGCGTCTTGGAGCGGATGATCGGCTGATCGTCAGGCGACGGCCGGGTGGACTAACGGGGCGAGCGCCGCACCCTCCTCAACCCGACGACCCGCGCTCACGCCGTCCCGGTCAGCGCCCGCCCCGGCAATCGGGTGGCCAGGACCTTGTCGATGCGACGGCCGTCCATATCGACCACCTCGAGGCGCCAACCCTCCGCGACGAGGGCGTCGCCCGCCGCCGGGATGCGGCCGAGCTGGAAGATGACGTAGCCGGCCAGCGTCGTGTAGTCGTCCGTATCGGGCGGGTCGGTGAAGGCGAGGCGCTCGAACGCGTCCTCGGCCGGCATCATGCCGTCGATGAGGAGCGAGCCGTCCTCGCGCTCGACCACGGCCGGATCCTCCCCGATCTCGGGAATGTCGCCCGCGATGGCCTCGAGGAGATCCGTCTGCGTGACGAGCCCCTCCAGGCTGCCGTACTCGTCGACGATCACCGCCAGCTGCACGGGGTTGCGCTGGAAGCTCTCCAGCGCCGTGAGGACCGTCATGCCCTCGTGGACGACGTTCGGCGGCCGCATGGCGGCGGCGATGTCGAGGGGCTGCCCGTCGAGGATCTGATCGAGCAGATCCTGCTTGCGCAGCACGCCGACGACCTCGTCGATGCCGCCGCGGCTCACCAAGACATGGGCGTGGCTGCAGGCGCGGACCGCCCGCGTGATCTCCTCGGGCGATCCGTCGAGGTCGACCCACTCGACCTCGTGGCGCGGCGTCATGATCTCGCGGACCCGCCGATCTCCCAATCGGAAGATGCGCTCGACCGCTTCCTGCTGCGCCTCGCGGATGAGGCCGGCCTCGCGGCTCGCCTCGACCAGGAGATTGAGTTCCGCCGTCGAGTGGTGTCCACCTTCGCCGTGGCCGGGCTGCAATCCGCAGAGGCGCAGGACGCCGTTGCCGAGGCCGTTCAGGAACAGGATGGCCGGGCGGAACACGAACAGGAATACGCTGAGCGGGCGGATCACCGCGAGGGCCGTGCGCTCGCTGCGCTGGAGCGCGAGGCTCTTCGGCGCCAGCTCACCCAGCACGATGTGCAGCGCCGTTATGATGACGAACGAGATCACCACCGCGACCGTGTGCGCGGCCGCCGTGGAGAGCATGTCCGGCGCCCACGTCAGGGCGGGCAAGATCAGGTGGGCCAGTGCCGGCTCGCCGACCCAGCCCAGCGCGAGGGACGAGATGGTGATGCCGAGCTGAGTCGCCGCGAGGTGGGCGTCGAGGTGGTCCGTGGCCCAGAGCAGCGCCTTCGCGTTCACGCGCCGCTCGGCGACGAGTTCGGCCACGCGGCTCCTGCGCACCGCGACCAGGGCGAATTCCGCTGCCACGAAGAAGCCGTTCGCCAGAACCAGGGCGAGGACGGCAAACAACCCTAAGGCAGTCGCCCAACCGTCGTCCAAAATCGACACCTCCCGTGTGGCCATCATGCCGCCCGCGTCCCGACGGTCTGTACAGGAGAGAGGCCGCGCGGCCTACGGGCTTCCGGGCCCGAGCGGCCTCGGCGTTGTCGCCGACGAACCCCGGGACACCTCGGCGGGCTGCCTCTGGCCCAGACCGATCCTGCAGGTGATCGAGAGCGCACCTATCAGCGGGGTGATGCGGCCGGTCGCGAGGCGGCTTCGAGCTTCGCAGACGGCGGTGCGCCGGGCATCGCCCGCCGGCTCCGGGGATCGGTTCATCCCCGCGCGCCGAGACTCGGGGCGCCCTTGCCCCGCGGCACGAGCCCGCCCCTCGCGGTGTCAGTGGCTGCCGCCGAGATACGCCGCCCGCACGGCCGGATCGTTGCGCATCTGCTGGGCCGGGCCCTGGAAGCGGATCCGCCCGTTCTCCAGCACGTAGGCGTGGTCGGCGACGCCGAGCGCCGCCATGGCGAACTGCTCGACGAGCAGCATCGTCACCTGCTCGGCCTTGAGCAGCCGGATGATCCGGAAGACCTCCTCCACGAGCTTCGGGGCGAGACCCATCGAGGGCTCGTCCAGCAGGAGGATCTCGGGCCGCAGCATCAGGGCCCGGCCCATGGCGAGCATCTGCTGCTCGCCGCCGGATAGGGTACCGGCGAGCTGCGTGCGCCGCTCCTTCAGCCGCGGGAACATCTCGAAGGCGCGCTCGCGGTCGGCCGCGACGTCGCCCTTCGGGCGCGAGCCGGTGAGCCGCGGGAAGGCGCCGAGCGTCAGGTTGTCCTCGACCGAGAGCGTCGGGAAGACCCGCCGGCCCTCCGGCGAGTGCGCGAGGCCGAACCGGGCGACATCGTGGCTGTCGAGGCCGCCGATCTCGCGCCCGTTCAGGCGGATCGAGCCCGCCCGCGGACGGATCATGCCCGAGAGGGCGCGCATCGTGGTGGTCTTGCCGGCGCCGTTGGAGCCGATCAGCGCCACGACCTGACCCTTCGGAACCTGGAAGTCGAGGCCGTGCAGGACCTCGACCTGGCCGTAGCCGGCCGACAGACCCGTGACCTCAAGCATGGGTCATCTCCTCGTCGGCGACGGGACTGCCGAGATAGGCCTCGACCACCTTCGGATCGGCCTGGACCTCGCGGGCGCTGCCCTCGGCGATCTTGTGGCCGAAATCGAGGACGCTGACGCGGTCGCAGAGCCCCATGACGACATCCATGTGGTGCTCGATCAGGATGACGGTGATCCCGGCGTCGCGGATCTTGCGGATGATCGCCGTCAGCTCGGCGATGTCGGGGGCGGTCAGGCCCGCGGCGGGCTCGTCGAGGAGAAGGAGCACCGGGTCGAGGGCGAGCGCCCGCCCGATCTCGAGGAGGCGCTGCTTGCCGTAGGGCAGGTTGCGCGCCTCCACCTGTGCCAGGGCGCCGAGGCCGACGAAGTCGAGGATCGCCATGGCGCGGGCGCGCTGCTCCCGCTCCTCCCGGCGCCGGCGGGGCGTGCCGAGGATCGCGTCCAACAGGGTGCCGCGGAAGCTGTGGTGAAGCCCGACCAGCACGTTCTCCAGAGCCGTCATCTCGCGGAAGAGCTGCACGTTCTGGAAGGTGCGGGCGACGCCGGCGGCGGCGATCTCGGAAGGCGTGCGCCCGTCGAGGCGCTTCGTCCCCTGGCCGCGCGCGAGCGTCACGCTGCCGCCGGTCGGCCGGTAGATGCCGGTGAGCACGTTCATCATCGTGCTCTTGCCGGAGCCGTTGGGGCCGATCAGGCCGTGGATCGTGCCCGGCCGCACGGTGAGGTCGACGCCCGCCAGGGCCTTGAGGCCACCGAACTGCATCAGGGCCTGCTCGACGGAGAGGAGCGGGTCGGCGCCCCGGTCGCCGCTCTGCACGCTGAGCGCCGCGCCCTCGGCGTGGAGGCTCTTGCCCTCGGCGGTGTGGGCCGGGCGCAGGGCGGGGATCTTCTCGCGGAGGAAGCCCACGATCCCGTCCGGCAGGTAGTAGACCACGAACAGGATCATCAGGCCGAACACGGTCAGCCGGAAGTCGGTGACGGATTCGAGCGCGAGCGTCGCCGGGAAGAAGGCGAGGCAGAGGCCGACCGGCACCAACAGGGCGTACCGGTTCTCCCGGCGGCGCAGGAAGGCGAGCCCGCCCACCACCAGCGCCGCGGCGGCGATGATCCCCGCCATGATCCGGACGAGGCCGATATCGGCGAGCACGTTCGGCATCATCACGATGATTGCCGAGCCGATGATCGGCCCTGCCCGCGACTTGCGGCCGCCCATCGTCACGGCCAGCAGGAACAGCACGGTCAGCTCGAACCCGTAGGAGTTCGGCGCCACGTAGCGCTCCGACCACGCGAACAGCGCGCCAGCGAGGCCCGCCAGCGCCGCCGAGATCACGAAGGCGTAGACCTTGTAGCGGTAGACGCTCACGCCCATGCAGTCGCAGGCGATCGGCGAGTCGCGCAGAGCCTCGAAGGCGCGACCATAGGGCGAGCGCACCACCCGATTGACCACCAGGATGGTGGCCAGCAGCGCCAAGCAGACGAGATAGTAGAACTCGAGCTTGCGCCCGGCCGCGCCCCAGGGGGCCTGCAGGCCGAGGAGCGAGAAGTCGAGGACGCGGGCCGGGGGCAGGGTGATGCCCAGCGGGCCGTTGGTCAGCGGCGTCAGCTCATTGATGAAGATCTGGACGATCGTGCCGAAGGCCAGCGTCACCATGGCGAGGTACGGGCCGGTCACCCGCAGGGCCGGCACGGCCAGCAGCACGCCGAAGGCGGAGGTCACGCCGATCCCGGCCAGGATGCCCCACCAGATCCCGAGCTTGAAGTGCAGGAACAGCACCGCCGCCGAGTAGGCACCGACACCGAACAGTCCGGCATGGCCGAGGCTCACCTGGCCGGTATAGCCGACCACGATGTCGAGCCCGAGGATCAGGATCGCGTAGATGGCGATCACCACCATCAGGTGGATGTAGTACGAGCTCGTGACCACGTGTGGGAACACGGCGAGGCCGACGACCAGCAGCACGGCACCGAGGACGCCCATGTGGCGCGACAGGCTGGGGGCGGCGGCCGGGATCGGCGCGTCGGTGGGGGCGAGAGTCTGCGCCATGGCTCAGGCTGCCGTGAGGGTTGCGCGGGCGGTCACGGTCAGACCTTCTTGATGACGGCCTTGCCGAACAGGCCGACCGGGCGGATGGAGAGGACGACGAGAAGCAGGATCAGGCCCGGCACGTCCTTGTAGCCGGTCGAGATGTAGAAGCCGGTCAGCGTCTCCGCGACGCCGAGGATCAGGCCGCCGACGATGACGCCGAGGCCGGATTCGAGGCCGCCGATGATCGCCACCGCGAAGGCCTTGAGGGCCAGGACCGAGCCCATCGTGGCGCCGGTCAGGGTGACGGGCGCCACCAGCACGCCCGCGAAGGCCGCCGTCATGGCGCTGATCGAGTAGGAGAGGGTGATTACCTTCTGGGTGTTGATGCCCATCAGCCCGGCGGCGTCGATGTCGTTGGAGGTGGCGACCACCGCCTTTCCCCAGATCGACTTGCGATTGAAGATCTCCACCGCGAGCATCATCAGCAGTGCGCCGGCGACGATCAGCAGCTCCATCGGCAGGATGCGCACGCCGCCGACCTGCAGCGCCGTCTCGGGGAGCGGGGAGGGGAACTTCAAGTCGTCGCGACCCCAGATGTTCTCGGCGACGTTCTTGAAGATGATGCCGAGCGCGATGGTCGCCATGATCCACCCGTACTCGGACTTGATCTTCACGGCGGGACGCACGCCGAGGCGCTCGACCACCGCACCGAGGGCGAAGCCGAAGACCAGGACCAGCGGGATCATCAGCCAGTAGCCGACGAACGGTACCAGGGTGAGCCCGAACAGGGCCCCGAGCGCCAAGGCCTCGCCCTGGCCGAAATTGAGCGTCTTCGAAGTCGCGAAGGTGAGCTGATAGCCGAAGGCAATGGCGGCGTAGATCATGCCGACCGCGACGCCGGAGGCGATGAGCTGGAGCAGGATTTCCATGGGATCGCTGTCACCGGAGGGACGTCCGGTCGCGCGGCGAGGGCCGCGCAACCGTGCTGCGTAGCGGCGGCCGCGCCCGGGAAGGCGCGGCCTCACCGGGCCTCAGTTCGAGGACTTCTCCTTGACGCGGACCACGCCCGCGTTCTTGGCGTCCTCGTCCTTCGCGTAGACGATCTTGCCGTCCTGCACCTTCCCGAACACGACCATGTTGCGCGAGATCGCGTTGTGGTCCTTGGCGGTGAAGGGCTTGTCGTAGGTAGTGACGACGCCCTCGACCTTCTCGTTCAAATTCTCCAGCGCCGTGCGGATCTTCGCGCCGTCGGTGCCGCCGGCCTGCTTGATCGCCGCGGCCAGCAGGTAGATCGAGTCGTAACCCTGGGCGCCGGCCACGGGTGTCGGGATCTTCGTCACGCCGTAGGTCTTGTAGTAGTTCTCCAGGAACGCCTTGCGCTTCGGCAGGGTCTGATCCTCGATGAAGGTCTGCGGCATGATCACGCCGTTGCCGTTCGTGCCGGCGATGTCGATGAAGCTCTGCATCGAGGACGGCCAGCTGGTGATCATCGGGACCTTCCAGCCGAGCTTGGCCATGCCGTTGGCGATCTGGGCCAGCTCCGGCCCGATGCCGTAGGCGAGGATCACCTCGGCGCCGGCCTGCTGCGCCTTCAGCAGCTGGGCCGTCATGTCGACGTCCTTGATGTTGAACTTCTCGACCGCGACGGGCTTCACGTTCTTGGTCGCGAGGTACTTCTCGATGTCCTCGCGGCCCAGCTGACCGTAATTGGTCGAGTCGGCGAGGATCGCGATCTTCTTGTGGCCCTGGGCGAGCGCCTCGTCGACCATCAGTCCGGCCTGGAGCACGTCGTAGGCGGAGTTCCGGAAGACGTAGTTCGCGTCGTAATCCGGCTCCTTGAACTGGTTGGTGATGATCGTCCCGGTCGCGACGTTGTTGAAGACGGGAATCTCGGCTTCCTGATAGAAGCGCTGGGCGGCCAGCGCGACGCCGGTGTTGATGAACCCGACGGTGGCGACCACCTTCTCCTTGTTGATCAGCTCCTGAGCGACCTGCGCGCCGACCTCGTTCTTGGCCTCGTCGTCGCGCTCCACGAGCTGGATCGGCCGGCCGAGCACGCCGCCGGCCTTGTTGATCTCGGCGGCGGCGAGCTTGGCGCCGTCCCGCATCGAGACACCCATCGAAGACGACCCACCCGTGAAGGGGCCGCTCAGCCCGATCTTGATCGGGTCCGCGGCCCGCGCCGGGGCCGACACCATCGTCAATAACAGCACCGCGGCTGCAGCGCGACCTGCGAAGACCATCGTTTCCTCTCCAAGATTCCGCACGCGCGGTGTGCCCTTCGACGTGGCACTCTGGAAGGCTGATCTCCCGACTCAGGTCGAGCCGTCAAGCTACCATTTTGCTGGATCCCAGACGATTAATACAGATTGTCGGTCTGGGACGACCGAAAAGCTGCAGGTGAGCAAATTTACGGCAGGTCGTCGCTGACGGCGGATTAAGCGCGGAGGGCGTACGTGATGGAGGCGCCGCCGGCCGGGGTGATCTACTCTCAGAGGCGTCTCACGCTTCGGGCGCTCGCTCATGAACGCGCTCGCTCCGCCTGGGTCAGCCCATCGTATCCCCAGCTGTCCTTCGGCACCTCGTGGATGACGATATAGGACACTTCGGTCAGATCGGCCCCGAGCACAGTTTTCAGAAGCCTGTTCGCCTCGACGATGAAGCGCGATTTCTCGTCGGCCGTGTTCGTGCCGGCGCTGACGGTGGCATCCACCTGCGCGACGCGGGAAACCGGCTCGCCGCCGACGCGCCATCCCGCCAGGGGTACTTCTTCGACCAGCACCCCGACGAGAGGGCCGACCTTGTGCAGGATGTCGACCATCAGTCTGGTGATGCCCGCCTGGATCGACGCGATCTGGTCTCGCTCCAGCGGCCGGCCCGCGATTTTGACGTTGATGAAGGGCATGGACGCCGCTCTCGCTGTTCGAGACCGCCCGAGCGGTCCGCGACGCAGGTCTAGCTGAGAGGTCGAGTTCGGAAAATTCGGAATTTCTCTGGAGATACTTCGGCAAAATCGAACGCTACGGCATCGAGCCGGAGCGTCGCGACGCGGGCTGACAGCGGTGCACCGGCGAACGAGCGGGCCCCTTCCAACCGATCGATACGCGATCCGTCGTCGCGATCCGGGTCCGCGACCGCGCTGGGACGGATCACCTCCACCGAAGTTCGGTCTCTCCGTTGACACCCGTCACGACGGCGCTTCCCGATTCCCCGGGAACATTCGTGATTCACGGAGAGGACTGAGCGAAGGAAGTCTCCGCCTCACGCCACGTGAGCGCCGATCGTTTCGAGAAGGATGTCGGTCAGGCGCGCGACGGCCGGCGACAGCTCGGCTTCCGCCTGATGGAGCGTCAGAGCGGCGTTCGGGAGGGATGGCAGGCCGGTCGCGGCGGGGTCGAGGACGCTCAGCGTCTTCGGCAGGCCGACCGCGGTGCGCGCGGTAATGCCGAGGCCACCCTCGGCTGCGGCCCAGAGGCCCGAGAGGCTGGGGCTCGTGAAGACCAGCCGCCAGGGCAGGCCGCGAGCGTCCAGGGCAGACACGGCCGCAGACCTGAAGGTGCACGGCGGGGCGAAGGCCGCGAGGGGAACGGGTTCCCGCCCGAGACCTGCGAGACCCGGCCAGTCCGGCGGGCCGATCCAGCGGATCGGCACGTCCGCAACCCGCTGCGCGTGAGGGGCGCCGCCGCCGTCGCCCCAGACTAGCGCCACGTCGAGTTCGTCCTTCAGGGTCTTCTCGATGAGCTGCGCGCCGAGCCCGACCTGCACCTCGATGCGCACCCTCGGATAGGCCCGCGAGAACCGCTTGAGCACCGCCGGAAGCCAGCTCTCGGCGAAATCCTGCACGAGGCCCAGCCGCGCCCAGCCTTCGAGTTCCGTTCCGCGCAGTCGGTCGACCGCCTCGTCGTTGAGCTCCAGAAGCCGCTTCGCGTAGCCGAGCATGCTCTCGCCGGCGGCTGTCAGCGCGAGGCCGCGTCCGGCCTTCTGCACGAGCGGCTGCCCGACCTGCTCCTCGAGCTTCCGGAGCTGGGTGCTGACGGCGGATTGCGACCGTCCCAGCCGCTCGGCGGCGCGGGCGAAGCTGCCGAGCTCGAACCCGGTCACGAAGGTTCTGAGCACGTCCATGTCGAGATTGGTGCGCGCGGCCATCGTTCGGTTTTACGGAAGTTTTAGTTTCAGAAATTCAAATATTCCGGACGATGATGGGCAGGTATCGGGGGAGGCGTCAAGCCGGCCGGATCGTGCCGAGAGACTTCGCTGGAGACCGTCACCTATGCCTCTCGTTCGGATCTCGCTCATAAAGGGCAAGTCATCGGAGCACATCCGCGCCCTCTCCGACGGCGTTCATCGCGGGCTGCGCGACGTCTACGGCGTACCGGCCGACGACCGCTTCCACCTCATCCACCAGCACGCGCCGGACGAGTTGATCTACGATCCCGACTATCTCGGGCTTCACCGCACGGACGACGTGGTGATCATCCACATCGTCGCGGGGAACTGGCGGGACACGGCGCAGAAGAAGGCGCTCTACAGGGCGATCACCGACAACCTCGTCGCCGATCCAGGCCTGCGTCCGGAAGACGTGCTCATCGTCTTGTCGCCGAACGCGCGCGACGAGTGGTCCTTCGGCAACGGCTTGGCGTCCTACAGCCAGAACGACGTGCGCTGACCCGACCGGCGCGCCGCGCGCTGTTGGGGAGGCATGCCGTCTCGATGGCTGGACTGCGGCGGTCTTCACACAGGCCGCCGCCGCACCCGCGGATGCCGCGGTCGAGGTCGCGATCGCCGCGTTCGCGAGGCACAGCTGCGCCGAGCATCTCGCGCCACCCTCCGCGATTGCGCCGACGGCGACGGCAGGCTCGCGGTCTCGGAAGCGACCGAGTCGCGGCGGGCGAGCCATCGCAACCGATGGCTCGCCCGCCGCTTCAGGCTCGAAGTGTCAGGGGCTCAAGAGCACCCTGTCGTCGAACCGCAGGTGTCGCACTTCAGGCAGGTGCCGTTGCGGACCAGCGTGAAGTTCGCGCATTCCGGGCAGGCCTCGCCGACGTAGCCCTTCATCTTCGCCTCCGCGCGGCGGTCGGCGACGCTCCGCTCGGCCTTGGCGAAGGGGAGGGTGTCGGCGATCGTCTCGGCCTGACCAGCCGTCGCCGGCTCCGCCTTCAGCGCCGCGCTGCCGCGGATCGCGTGGACCGTACCGCCGGCCGGAGCCGACTGTCCGGCGCTCGCCGCACCCACGCCGAGGCTAGCGCCGGCCGGGCCGCCCTGGATCAGGGTGAGCCGGTCGGCCGAGCCGCGCAGCAGGCCGCGGGAGACGACCGAGGAGGCCGGCGCCGGCTTCGGACCCTCGCGGGTCGTATCGCCGCTCTCGCCGCCGCCGATCACCGTGCCGCCGATCTCGGCGGGGCTGACATGGGCGAGATCGGCGCGGCCGAGATACGAGACTGCCAGCTCGCGGAACACGTAGTCGAGGAGCGAGGTCGCGTTCTTGATCGCGTCGTTGCCCTGGACGAAGCCGGCCGGCTCGAACCGCGTGAAGGTGAAGGCCTCCACGTACTCCTCCAGCGGCACGCCGTACTGGAGGCCCAGCGAGATCGCGATGGCGAAGTTGTTCATCAGGCTCCGGAAGGTCGCGCCCTCCTTGTGCATGTCGATGAAGATCTCGCCGAGGCGGCCGTCGTCGTACTCGCCGGTGCGCAGGTAGACTTTGTGGCCGCCCACCACCGCCTTCTGGGTGTAGCCCTTCCGGCGGGCCGGCAGCTTCTCCCGGGAGCGGATTCGCTCGACGCGCTCTATCACCCGCTCGACGATCTTCTCCGCGGCGGCGGCGGCCTTGGCGGCGGCCGGCGCCTGGATCAGGGCCTCGATCCCCTCATCGGCCTCGTCATCGTCATCCGAGATGAGGGCCGAATTGAGCGGCTGCGACAGCTTCGAGCCGTCGCGGTAGAGGGCGTTCGCCTTCAGGGCGAGGCGCCAGGACAGCAGGTAGGCTGCCTTGCAATCCTCCACCGTGGCGTCGTTCGGCATGTTGATGGTCTTGGAGATCGCGCCCGAGATGAAGGGCTGCGCCGCCGCCATCATGCGGATGTGGCTCTCGACCGACAGGTAGCGCTTGCCGATCCGGCCGCACGGATTGGCGCAGTCGAAGACCGGGTAGTGCTCGAGCTTCAGGCCCGGAGCGCCCTCCAGCGTCATCGCTCCGCAGATGTGCGTGTTGGCGGCCTCGATGTCCTTCTTAGAGAAGCCAAGGAACGGCAGCAGCTCGAAGGTCGGGTCCGACAGCTTCTCCGCCGGGACCTTCAGGGTCTGGGTCAGGAAATCGTCGCCCAGCGTCCAGCGGTTGAACACGAACTTGATATCGAAGGCCGACTTCAGGCCCTTCTCCACCGCGGCGATCTTCTCGTCGGTGAAGCCCTTGGCCCGCAGCGTCGTCGGGTTGATGCCCGGCGCCTGACCCATCGAGCCGTGGCCGACCGCGTAGGCCTCGATCTCGGCGATCTCGGATTCGCGGTAGCCGAGCGCCCGCAGGGCGTCCGGCGCGGCCTGGTTGATGATCTTGAAGTAGCCGCCGCCGGCGAGCTTCTTGAACTTCACCAGGGCGAAGTCCGGCTCGATGCCGGTGGTGTCGCAATCCATCACGAGGCCGATCGTGCCGGTCGGCGCGATCACGGTGGCCTGGGCGTTGCGGTAGCCGTGCTCCTCGCCGAGCTTCAGCGCCCGGTCCCAGGCGGCGCGGGCGTGGTCACCCAGATCCGCCTGCGGGATGTTGGCGTGGTCGAGGGCGACCGGCGCGACGTTCAGGAACTCGTAGCCCTCGGCCTCGCCGTGCGCGGCCCGGCGATGATTGCGGATGACGCGCAGCATCGCGTCGGCATTCTCCTCGTAGGCCGGGAAGGTGCCGAGCTCCGAAGCCATCTCGGCCGAGGTCGCGTAGGCGACACCCGTCATGATCGCCGTGAGCGCGCCGGCCAGGGCCCGACCCGCGTCGGAATCGTAGGGCAGGCCCATGGTCATCAGCAGGCCGCCGATATTGGCGTAGCCGAGGCCGAGCGTCCGGTAGCGGTAGGAGAGCTCCGCGATCTCCTTCGACGGGAACTGCGCCATCATCACGGAGATCTCGAGCACCACCGTCCAGAGGCGGTTGAGGTGCTCGAACGCCTCGGCGTCGAAGCGCTTGGTCTCCCGGTCGTACATCGTCAGCAGGTTCGCAGACGCGAGATTGCAGGCGGTGTCGTCGAGGAACATGTACTCGGAGCACGGATTCGAGGCCCGGATCCGCCCGCCCGCCGGGCAGGTGTGCCAGTCGTTCATCGTCGTGTTGAAGTGCAGGCCCGGATCCGCCGAGGCCCAGGCGGCCTCGCCGATCCGCTCCCACAGGTCACGGGCCTTGAGGGTCTTGGTGACCTTCCCGGTGGTGCGGGCGGTGAGCTGCCAGTCGGCATCCGCCTCGACGGCGCGCAGGAAGTCGTCGGTCAGCGAAACCGAGTTGTTGGAGTTCTGGCCGGCAACCGTGAGGTAGGCCTCCGAATCCCAGTCGGTGTCGTAGACGGGGAACTCGATCTTGGTGAAGCCCTGGCGCGCGAACTGCACCACGCGCTTGATGTAGGAATCCGGCACGGAGGCGCGGCGGGCGGCCTTGATCTCGCGCTTGAGAGCCGGGTTGCGCTCCGGATCGAAGCATGCATCCCCTTCCGCCTCGCACTGCGTGCAGGCCTTCATCACCAGCGTCAGGTGCTTGGAGACGACCTTCGAGCCCGTCACCAGGGCGGCGACCTTCTGCTCCTCCTTCACCTTCCAGTCGATGAAGGCCTCGATGTCCGGGTGGTCGATATCCACGATCACCATCTTGGCGGCGCGCCGCGTGGTCCCGCCCGACTTGATGGCGCCCGCCGCCCGGTCGCCGATCTTGAGGAAGCTCATCAGGCCCGACGACTTGCCGCCGCCGCCGAGCTTCTCGTTCTCCGAGCGCAGCATCGAGAAGTTGGAGCCGGTGCCCGAGCCGTACTTGAACAGGCGCGCCTCACGCACCCACAGGTCCATGATGCCGCCGTCGTTGACGAGGTCATCCTGGACCGACTGGATGAAGCAGGCATGCGGCTGCGGGTGCTCGTAGGCCGACGCCGACTTGGTCAGCACGCCAGTCTGCGGGTCGCAGTAGTAGTGGCCCTGGCTCGGTCCATCGATGCCGTAGGCCCAGTGGAGGCCGGTGTTGAACCATTGCGGCGAGTTGGGCGCCACCATCTGGCGGGCCAGCATGAAACGCAGCTCGTCCATGAAGGCCGAGGCGTCCTCCTCCGAGGAGAAGTAGCCGCCCTTCCAGCCCCAGTAGGTCCAGCAACCCGCGAGCCGGTCGAAGACCTGTGTGGCGGAGGATTCGGAGACGAAGCGCTCGTCCTCGGGGAGTTCCGCCAGGGCGGCGTCGTCCGGAACGGAGCGCCACAGGAAGGACGGAACCGCGTTCTCCTCGACCTTGCGCAAACGGGCCGGGACGCCCGCCTTGCGGAAGTACTTCTGCGCGAGCACGTCGCTCGCGACCTGGCTCCAGCTCTCCGGCACGTCGATGCCGTCGAGGCGGAACACCACCGAGCCGTCCGGGTTGCGGATCTCGCTCAGCGCCTTGCGGAAAGGGATCCCGGCGTAGGGCGATTGTCCGGCCGTGGTGTAGCGACGCTCGAACCGCATGAAACACACCTCTCCCGACGGGACGCGAACGTCCCGGCCCCGCGCGACGCGGGGTCTAGCCCGATAGTGGGATTCGCGGCCGACCACGCCCGGCTGAGAGACGTGCCCCGGTCCCGCGAACGAAAATTAGGAACGGTCGCCCCTGCCCAACGCACCACTTCCGCGGGGCGCGACCGATGCAGGGAGATTACCGCCGCCTTCACTCTCACGTCAACAAGTGGTGTTCGGCGGGCTTGTTCCCCGCTAGATGTTGTGCCGGCTCGCAAAAGTCTGTGGATATCGTCCCGGACCGGGATAAGTGTCCTTCCGGCTTTCGGGAATCGGATCGGGAAAATTTTAGATTCACAACCCTAGGGAGCGGACCTGGCGAACAGCCGGACCCGGGGGCCGAAACCGCGGTCGAGCGTTGCCCGGCAGCGACACTTCCGTCATGCGGCTGGACTCGCACGCGCGCGGTCACCATAACGGCGCCGACGAGCGCCCTCGCGGCGCGGCACGATTCCGGGACCGGCGATGGCGCTGAAGGACACTTTGCTGCGCATCTTCACGTGGTGGAACGGTCAGACCGTCTCCGTCGCGCTCCAGACCGCGCGCACCGGCATCTTCGTCGGCGAGGACGAGTTCGGGAACAAGTACTACAAGGCGGAAGGTGCGCTGATCGACCGCTCGGTGGGCTCGGAGCGCCGCTGGGTCGTCTATAACGGCTACGCCGACGCCTCGAAGGTGCCCCCCGGCTGGCGGGGCTGGCTCTGCCACAACGTCGACGTCGCGCCGAGCGAGGAGAAGTACCAGCCGAAGGCGTGGCAGAAGCCGCATATCGAGAACCAGACCGGCACCGCGAACGCGTACCGGCCGGCGGGCTCGCAGCTCTCCTGGGGCCAGCGGCCGGCAGCGACCGGCGACTACGTGTCCTGGACGCCGGGCGAGTAGGTCCGCGCGCCGCCTCGGGCCGGGCGCCCTTTTGCCGCCACCGTTCCGGTGTTCATGACGGGCCAATCCCGATCGTCCGCCGCGCAGCCGTTGGCGCGGCCGGCCACCCTCGTCTAGGGGTCCGAGCCTTGAGCCGCATCACCGCCCTCGCACGCCGCGCGCTCGCCCCGAGCCTCGCGCTCCTCGTCTGCGCCGGCCCCGCCGCTGCCGACAAGATCAAGAACCCGACCGCGGTGTTCTCCGGGCTCGACAAGATCACCGGCCGGATCGTCAATTTCGAGGTCGCGGTCGACGAGACCGTGCAGTTCGGCGCCCTGCAGCTCACCCCGCGGGTCTGCTATACGCGCCCGCCCACCGAGAGCGCGAAGACCACGGCGTTCCTCGAGGTCGACGAGGTCACCCTCGACAACAAGTACCGCCGCATCTTCACCGGCTGGATGTTCGCGTCGAGCCCCGGCCTCCACGCGATCGAACACCCGATCTACGACGTGTGGCTGGTCGACTGTAAGGGCGGCAGCGACGTGATCGCCGAGGCCAAGGAGCAGGAGGACGTCCCGGCCGTGGCGGCCAAGCCCGAGAAGGCGAAGCGCCCCGGCAAGGACGCGACCAAGACCGCCCAGCAGCTCAACGCCAACGGCCAGGTCGACGTGGAGGCGCCGCGCGGCGTGCCGGTGCAGCCCCGCCAGAAGCCCTCGCGCAAGTTCTTCCCGTCGAACGAGGGCCCGGCGCCGGCCCCGCCGCCGCAGCAGCAGCCGCAGAACCTGTTCGACGCGCTGTTCCGCTGACGCCGTCGCGAGCGCGTCGTCGCTTCAGGCGACGTTGAGGCGACGCCCCCGATTCCAGGCCAGGAACGGGACGCCGGAGAGCAGTCCGGCGAGGGCGGCGCGCGTCTGGTGGCAGCCGTTCACCGACACCCGGGGCAGGGCCTGGAGATGGCCGGCATGCTCGGCGAAGAGGTGGCCCGGCCGCGTGGTCACCGCCGTCGCGAAGCCCATCTCCCGCGCCAGCGCGAATTCCCGCGGGCCGGCGGAAGACGGGTCTCCGACCGGGTAGGAGAGGTGTCGCACCGGTCGGCCGAGTTCCGTCTCGATCCGCGCGCGCCCCTCGGCGATCTCGCGCGATGCGAACGCGGCGGCGTGCTTAGCCAGCATCGGGTGGCTGACCGTGTGCGCGCCGACGGTGACGGCCGGGTCGACGGCGAGGTCGCGCAGTTCGTCCCAGGACAGACACAGATCGGCGGCGAGGCGCCCCGGCGGGAAGCCGGCCTGCCGGCAGAGGGCGGCGATCCGCTCGAGGAGGTCCGCCTCGTCGCCGTGGCGCAGGTCGCGGTACAGAGCTTCGAACGCCAGCGCCTTCTCCTGCGGGCTGCGCGCAGGAAGGTCGAGACTCCGCGCACCGATCTCGATGCGCACCCGGTCCAGCCGCGCGATCGCCCGCTCCAGTTCGACCCACCACAGCCGGCCGGCCTGATCGGCGAAGCCGCTGGTGACGAACAGCGTCCACGGCGCGCCGTGGCGGGCCAGCACGGGACGGGCGTGCACGACGTTGTCGCGATAGCCGTCGTCGAAGGTCAGGACGGCGAAGGGCGGTCCGTAATCCGGCTCGGCCAGCCGCTCCGGCACCGCATCCAGGCCGATGATCTCGAAGCCGCGGGCGTCGAGCTCGCGCAGGGTGAGGTCGAGGAAGTCCGGGGTGATGCCGAGCAGCCGGTTCGGCGCGAAGGCCGGCACCGGGTCGGGGCTGACGTGGTGGAACGTGAGGATCACGCCGAGGCCGCGGGCCGCGGGGCTGAGCCAGCGGTCTGCCCCCAGCGCCTGGATCGCGCGGAAGCCCGACGCGAAGACCCGATGCTTGGCACGCGACGACAGCATGGCCCTGAACCGTTCGGGCCCGAGGCCCAGCGCGGCACAGCCTTGGCGTGCCGGGGTAAACAAACCCGAAAGCACGCGCAGCGGCGCTCATCGCAAGCTGTCATTAGCCACGACTGAGCTTTGCCGGACCATCCGGCACCGGGATCATACCATCGTCGATTGAAGTCACGGGCTGTTCAGTCGCCTCCCGTCAGGGTTGGGGCGCCACGGGACCGTGAGCGGTCCCCGGGAGATCGGGTCATGGCGGTCGGCGTCCAAGTAACGGGAACGGACATGGTCGATACGCGCATCGCCGGGGGGCTCGTCGCGGAGATCATGCCGGACCTCGCCGCGGCCGAGGCGCTCTGGCGGCGCCTCGAGGCCGATCCGGCGAGCCTCGGCACACCCTACCAGCGGTTCGACTGGATCGGCGCCTACCTGCGGGCGACGGGGCAGGCCGAACGCGCGCGAGTCGCGGTCCTGCGGGACGCGGACGGCCGGCCACGCATCCTCATCCCGTTCACGCTTCAGCGGGAGCACGGCCTGCGCCTCGCGCGCACGGTCGGCGACACCCACGCCAATTATCACTTGCCGCTCTTCGCCACCCGCGGCGCGGCGGCCATCGCGCCCGGCAGCATCGTCGCGGCCCTGATCCGCGCCGGCCGCGCGGACGGGATCGACGCCTTCGCCCTGAAGCATCAGCCCCGGATGTGGGACGGGGCGGCGAACCCGCTCGCCGCTAGCGGCGAGGCGGAGGCCAGCGACGCCTACGGCCTCATGCTCGGGCCGGACCCTGAGGCAACCGTACGCCGGGTCTTCAGCGCGGATGCCCGCAAGAAGCTGCGGTCCAAGGAGAAGCGCCTCGTGGAGGCGCACGGCGCGATCACCTACCGCCGCGCCGAGACCGCCGACGAGGCGGGGCGCCTGCTGGCGGCGTTCTTCGCGCAGAAATCGGCCCGCTTCGCCGGCATGGGGGTGTCCGACCCCTACGCCGACCCCGCGATCCGGGCCTTCCTGACGGCCGCGGCGACCGGCGCCGAACCCGCGGTGGAGCTGTACGCCCTGTGCCTCGCCGAGAGCGGTCGCGTCCTCGCGACCTTCGGCGGCGCCGTCAGTGAGCGGCGCTTCAGCGGCATGATGACGGCGTTCGACGGCGACCCCGAGATCGCTCGCTACAGCCCCGGTGACTTGCTGCTCCAGCACCTGGTGCGCGACCAGACCGCGCGCGGCCGGCAGGGCTTCGACCTCGGCGTCGGTGAGGCCCGCTACAAAGCCAGCATCTGCGACGAGACGATCGGCCTCGTCGAGACGATCATTCCGGTCACCCTCCGGGGCCGGATCTACGGTGCGCTCCGCCGCGGCCTGAACCGCACGAAGCGGCGGATCAAGCGGGACCCGCGCCTCTACGCCCTCCTGAAACGGCTCCGCACTCTGCGCCGATCGTGACCGGCGTCCCGGCCTAGGCGGCGTTGAGGCGCAATTCCGCCCGGGCGTCCGCGACCTCGGATGCGGCGGCACGATCCTGCGCCACTAGGATCTGCCCCGCACCGGCCTCCTCGGCCAAGGCGTACAGGTCGGCCAGCGCCGGATCCTCGGCATCGGCGTTCGACGCGATGACGACGCTGTCCATGAAACCGGCGACCAGCTCGAGGAGGTCGACGGCCCGCGGCGCGGCGTAGAGCCGGCAGATCACCCAGTCGTAGGCCTCGGCCATGGCCTCGAAGGTCAGCGCCAGAGCATCCAACTCGTCGAAGAGGACGGCGGAATCCTGCAAGCCCGCCTCGATCCGGTGATAGCCGCTGTCCCGGCGTGCCTGGATCACGTCGAGGAAGGCGGCTTCGCCGGCGACGAGGTCGGAGAAGCCGAGCCCTGCCGTACCGTCGTGCGGCAGGTTCAGGTCGACGGCGACGAGGCTACCCTCACGACCCAGGGCGCGGGTCAGAGCCTCGGGAAGCGTCGGGACGCCGCGTCGATCCTCGGTCTCGACGATCAGGATCCGGCGACCGGCCTGCGCCTCCGGGGCCCGGGGCGTCGCCGCGATCCGGGCGACGAGGGGCGCGAGATCGAACGTGTCGGCGCTGCGGATCGCCGTCGGCGCGACGGGCGCCGTCTCGGCGGCCGACCGCGGAGGCTCGGACCAGTGCGCGGCCGGCGTCGCTTCCGGGAAGGTGAAGGACGGCCGATCCAGCACCGGCTCGCGGCGGCGGCGATCGTCCGCCGGGTCGCCGTCGCGGTCGCCGGCGGGGCGGCCGGACTCCGCGAGCAGCGCGCTGGCGATGACGCCGCCGACCGACAGCATGAGCGTCAGCAGGGTCGCGAAGGCGACGATCGGCAGCTTCTTCGGGAAGGACGGGAGCTCGGGCGTCACGGCGCGGGACACAATGCGGGCATCGGCGGGCGTCGCGGCCTCGCCGTCGCGCGCCGCCGCCTCGCGGTAGCGGCCGAGATAGGACTCGAGCTGCTCGCGCTGCGCCTTCGCCTCGCGCTCCAGCGCCCGGAGCTGGATCTCGCTGGCGTTGCCGCGGACGACGACGTCCTGCTGGCCGTCCACGGCGGCCTGGAGGCTCTCGACTCGGGCCCCGGCGATCTTGGCATCGTTCTCCATCGTGCGCACGACGCGCTCGGCCGAGGCCTTGATCTGCGCGTCGAGGTCCTCGAGCTGGGCGTTCAGCTCCTTGATCCGCGGGTGGGCCGGCAGGAGGGTCCGAGACTCGAGGGCGAGCTGCGCGCGCACGGCGATCCGGTTCTCGACGATCCGGCGGATCACCTCGTTGTTGGCGACGTCGGGGATCTCGAAGGCGCGCCCGTCCTTGATCAGATCCTTGATGGCCTTCACCTTGCCGTCGAGGTCGGCCTTCAGGCTCCGCGCCGCGGAGAGCTGACTCGACAATTCGCCGAGCTGCTGGGCGTTGAGCGGCCGGCCGGCAACGCCGGTGCTGCCCACGAGGCCGTTCCTGGCGCGGAACGCCTCGACCTTGGCCTCGGCCTCGGCGACGCGGTTGCGCAGCCCGTCGATGTTGCCGCCGAGCCAGGTGGAGGCGTACCGGGCGGTGTCGACCTTATCGGCTTCGAGCGAGCCGATGTAGAGCTTCGCGATGGTGTTGGCGGCCTCGGCCGCGAGCTTCGGGTCCTTCGCGCGGAACTCGATCGTCAGGATCCGCGACTTGCCGGCGGGATAGACCAGCAGGTGATCGAAATAGGCGTCGAGCACCCGGTCCTCTGCGGGGCGGTCGAGAGGATTGGCGCCGATGCCGAGCATCATCAGAACGCGCTGAACCGCGCCGATGCTGCCCGCACCGGGATCGAACTCGGCGTTGCCGACGAGCTTGAGCCGGCGGATCGCCTCGCGGGCGAGATCGCGGGACATGGCCACCTGCACCTGACTCGCCACCGCCTGCTCGTCGATCGGTGCGAGCTGGTCGCCGCGCTCCTGCGCGGTCCGGGCGAAGGCCGGGTCGCGGCTCTCGAGGAGAACCTTCGCCTCGCCGGTGTAGCGGGGGCTGACCACGTTGACGAAGACGCTCGCGCCCAGGGCGACCACCAGGGTCGGCCCGACGATCCAGCCGATCGAGCGCCGCAGGATCCGCGGCAGCTGCGCGAGGCCGAGGCCTTCCTCGGCGCGCGGCTGGGGTCCGGGCACGGCATAGATCGAGCGCTGACGGATCGTGGACATGCGGACGCTCTGAACGCGGAGACAAACCGAACAGGCATTACTGCCGTCCCGCCGCCATTAGTGGATGTTAAGGTTGCTCAAGAGTTAAGGCGCGCGGGGACCGGTGGCGGGGCAATGCCGGCCGAACGGCGATCAAGGTTCATTAACCTTAACGGCCTAGATGATCCCGCAACTGCATCCATGACGGCGATGGTGATGAACCGGCGCGCTCTGCTCCTCGCACTCGGCTCGACTCTGGCGCTCGGCGGTTGCCTGCGACCGAGCTTCCGCACCGATCAGCTCGATGCCACCGGCACGGGCTCGATCGCGGCGCGGTACACGCTGGCGGCCGGCGACAAGCTTCGGGTGATCGTGTTCGGCCAGGACAACCTGTCCAACATCTACGCGGTCGACGGCGCCGGGCGCATCGCCATGCCGCTGATCGGGACCGTGCAGGTCGGCGGCCAGACCACCGCGCAGGCCGCCAAGGCGATCGAGACGAAGCTGGCCGCCGGATACGTGCGCGAGCCGCACGTCACCGTGGAGGTGGACGCCTACCGGCCGTTCTACATCCTCGGGGAGGTCACGACATCCGGCCAGTACCCATTCGTGAATGGCATGACCGTCGAGACGGCGGTCGCGATCGCGGCCGGCTTCGGCCCCCGGGCCGCGCGGGACTACGCTGTCCTGACCCGCGATGCAGGCGGCTCGCTGATCTCCGGGATCGTGCCGATGACCTACGCGGTCCGACCGGGTGACACGATCGTCATCAAGGAACGATTCTTCTGAGCGGCGCCCCGACGGTCACTGGCCACTCTGCCACGGGTTGATGACCCGCATGGCGGTCTTCTGCGCCGGGATCGGCGTCGCCACCTCGGGCATCGGCTGACGCGCGCGCGCCATCATCCGACGCGCCTCCTGCGCGGGCACCGCACCGACCGGCGTGAACAGGCCCGCCAGGACCTTCCGCGTGCCCCGGCTCACGAAGCGCGAGTTCTGAACCGGCTCGAAGTCCCGGATCGCGTGGCGCTTCTCGGGATTCCCGGTGAAGACCCGGGCACCGGTATTCAGAACCACGATGTCACCGGGCCGCAGCGTCTCATCCTTGAGGAGCGCCGCCGTCGCGCCGGCCTTCATGTCGATGGGCGTCTGGCGCTCGCTGATCTCCCGCTCCTTCACGCGGATCTTGAGCGGGAGCGCCGCGTAGCGGGTCTGGAAACGTCGGCGCGCCGCCCCGAGCCGCGGGGTGGCGTGGCGGCCGAAGGCGCGGCCCTCGAAGGCGGGCGCCGGGGCAGGGGCCGGCTGGGCCTGCTGCGCGGGCGGCCGGGCGCCGAACAGCATCTCGAGGAAGCCGACCTCAGCGGCCTGGGCGCGCATCGCCGTTCCGGCGAGGAGACCGCCGGCCGCCATGACGGCCAGCAAGCTGCTCGTGCGAAGCCTCATAGCACCCTCCGGAACCGACGCCCGACGTGAGCATCCGACCCTCAACCGCAAGGCGTACTGGAGGGTTCCGGATGATTTAGCGTCTACTCAGGAACGACGGGCAGTGGCCCGATGGTGCAGGATTCGACGCTTCCGACGACGCCATCGCGGCGCGTTTGGGCGCGGAGAACGCGGGCTAGCCCGGCGCCGACTGCTCGCCCTCGCCGATGCAGTCGAGTGCGCGCTCGACGGCGCTCACCGCATCCAGGAGGTGCTGCACGGTGCGCTCGACCTCGATCGCCGGACGCCCCATCGCGGCGGCGCGGGCGCTCACATCCTCGAGCTGCTCCAGCAGGGCGAGGAGATCACCGGCCACGGTCACAACTTCGCAGCGAGCGAGACGCGTGACGGTCGGGCGCGGACGGAAGGGCAAGACGTTGCTCATCGCGTGGGTTGTCGCCCGAAACGACCGGGATTCGCCAGGGGGAGAGGACCGGACTCAACACGAATGACCGCCCCTATCCGCCGCAATCCCGGCGTGTGGTGCATTTTCCGTGGCCGCTGCGCATCGGAGACGGCAGAACCGATTTACATCTTGCGCGCGACCTTGACGGACGCTCCGCCGCGCTGACCATGCCGCCAGACGCCCCGTGAGGGTTCGGTCCGGCCCTCGCCGGGTACGGCCCGGCCACGGCCCGCTTTCAGGATCGACGATGCGCTTGACCCTTCTCGCCCTCTCCGCGCTGACCCTCGGCGGCCTCTGCGCCTGCACCACCAGCGAGGGCCCGGATACCCGCAGCGGCCTCGCCGAGACCTTCAACCTCGACAACTACCGGGCGTCCGGGAACACCAACGGCACGCAGACCCGCCGCGACGTGAACCGCGCCTACACCCAGCCGACGCTGCCGACGATCGGCAACCGCGGAATGTGAGGCGCGCGGCGCGTCACCGCTTGGTGAGCGCGTCCGCGAAGGTGGCGATCCGGTTGCGGGCGTAGACCGGCAGGCCGGCGCTGATGGAATTGCCGGTGTTGAAGCTGGAATTACCCATCAGCACCTGCGCCGGGAGCAGGTTCTTGAGCACGGGCACGCGGGCGTACTCTGCCTTGCGGTCGAGCACGTCGCCCTTGATCGCCAGCGCCATGTAGGCGGTGACCACCGTCTTGGTCGGGTCGTTCGGCATCGGCTGGAGCACGGCCAGGAACTTGCCGAAGCGCAGGATCTGGTTGACCCAGAAGATCGTCTGCTCCAGGCCGCCGGTCACCGCGGTATCGATCTTCGTGAGCGCCCTGAGCCGGTCGCCCTGGTCCGGCCCGAGCACCCGCAGCTCGCTCTGGAACGAGACGAACTCGGCGATCTTCTTGGCCGAGCCCTCCTCCAGCTTGTTGGCGAGTTTCACGCCCAGCGGCAGCTTGCCCTCCAGGTCGTAGCGCGACTCGATGCAGGCGCCCGCGCCCTCGCACCACGCGCGGTCGGGCCGCTTGGCGAAGGCGGCGGCCGGATCCTTGTTGGGGGTCACGTCGGCGACCGCCAGGGTGTGGTGCTTGATCGCCGGATCCATTTTCTGGACGAAGGCGAGGTTGGCGAAGGCCTGGAGGTCGATCGCCTCGGGCGGTCGCGGGACGACGAAGCGTCCCTCGGCGACGTAGACCTTCAGGGTCTCGTGCCGCGGCTTCGTCACGCCGTTCACCGTCACGGTGTAGTCCGGCTCCTTGTAGCCGGGATAGGGGGCGAGCGCCGCCGCCTCAGCCGGCCGCGCCTTCAGCCAGTCGAGATACGGGATCAGGCCGTTCTCCGGCGCCGACGGGTTGTCGCGGTGGTCGGTGAACAGGATCTGGCCCGGCTTGATCGCTGCCGGATCGACGGCGGTGACGGAGGGCACCTCCTTGATCCGCTCCGGCCCGGGCGCCGGGGCGGTGTTGGCGGCGGGCGTCTGAGCGCGGGCCGAGGAGGCCGGGAGCGCGACCGTGAGGGCGGCCGCCAGGGCCGCGGGAAGCTGCTGGCGCAACGGGATACTCGTCTGTCGGGGAGGGCTGTCAGTAACCGGGGTCTTCGCCGAACAGGTAGTCGGGATCGCGGCGGCGCGGGCGGCGCACGTCGTCATCCCCGCCGAAGGGCGAGCGACTCGTCTGCCCCGGCCACGGCTTGTAGGGATCCTGCCCGTAGAGATCCACATCGCCCTGCGCGCGGCGGCTGCGCGGCGCGGGACGCTCGCCGAACGGATCCAGGAAGTCGGCCCGCGGCCGCTCGCCGGTCATGTTGCCGTAGTAGTCGCCGGCGACGCTCGCGCCGTCGTCGGCGCCCGCGAGATCGCCGTCCTGCGCGTCGGGCCGCATGGCGTAGAGCGTCTCGCGGGGCACGAGGCGGTACTGCGTGTCCGCCATCTGCCCGTCGCCGCTGGTGCGGAAATGCTCGAGGAAGCCGCCGCCCGCGACCCGCACACCGCTGCGCGGGTCGATCGGCAGGTCGGCGATGAACGGGCGCGCCTCGGGGGAGGGGCCTCGCAGCGGCGTCTTGGCGACGCCGTTCGCCCAGGCCGCCTGCAGGATCGCCGAGGCGATCGGCACCGAGACGTGGCCGCCGGTCTGGCCGCGGCCGAGCGTCTTGCGGGTGCCGTCGGCGTTGTCGTAGCCGACCCAGACCACGACGCTGATCTCGTTGGTCAGCCCGGCGAACCACGCGTCGTTCTCGTTCTCGGAGGTGCCGGTCTTGCCCGCGACGTAGGCCGAGACCTTCGCGAGCGCCGCGGCGGTGCCGTGCTGGGTCACGCCCTGCAGCATGGTCTTGAGCTGGTAGAAGGCCACACGGTCCGCCGACGCGATACGCACCGGCTCCTTGATCGCGTGCGTGTAGAGGGGCTTGCCGTCCCGCTCGACCGACTCGAGCGCGTAGGGGGCCGGACGCGCGCCCTCGTTGGCCACCGCCGCGTAGAAGCCCGCGAGGTCGAGCATCCGCACCGGCTGTGCGCCGAGCACGAACGGATAGTAGGGCTCGCACTCGGCATAGATCTGCGCCTCGAGGGCGATGTCGCAGACCCGCTTCAGGCTCGCCGGTGCCTTCGGGGCGATCCCGCCCTGGAGGAGCCGGGCGGTGACGAGGTTCTTGGAGAATTCGAGGCCGCGCCGGAGGGTCGTGGGTCCCGAGCCGCCGCCCTCGTAGTTCTTCGGCGACCAGGAATCGCCGGTCCCACCGATCGGCGGCAGGGTCACGGCGGAATCCATCACCAGGGTGTTCGGCTGCAGCCCGGCGTTAAGCGCGGCGAGATAGGTCAGCGGCTTCAGGGTCGAGCCGGGCTGGCGCACCGTCTGGGTGACCCGGTTGAGCTGGCTCAGCGGATAGGAGAAACCGCCGGCCATCGCGAGGATCCGGCCGGTCCGGTTCTCCATCACCAGGGCCGCGCCCTGGACGGTCGGCCGGACGCGAAGCTGCGCGCGCGGGCCGCCCTTGCCGGCACTGATCTTCACCCGGACCACGTCGTAGAGTTGCAGCTTTCCGCGGGCGATGCCGGGGTCGAGGAAGGCGGTGCGGCCGTCGGCCAGGCCGACCTTCGTGCCGCCGCGGCCGGTCTCCAGTACCACCGCCAGCGGCCAGTGGACGTCGTAGAGCACCGGACGGGCGCTCTCCAGCGCCAGCAGCCACGCCGGCTTCTTCTGCGGCACGGCCGCGACCCTCTCACCGCGGCGCGGTTTCGCGTCCGGCTTGGCGTCGAGTTTCGCGGCCTCCGGCCGCGCGCCGGTGACGGCCGGCGCGGCCGAGGCGGAGGCCTCCGGTGCCGGGGTCGCGGCCTGGATCCGGCGGACGCTGTCGGCGAGGTTGAGTTCGGGCCCCGTGAAGACCTGCCGGCCGGTGCCGCGCTCGTAGTTGGCGAGGCCGTCCTGCAGGGCCTCCTCGACGGCGCGCTGCAGGCCCGCGTTGATCGTGGAGCGGACGGTCAGGGAGCCGGAAGTCAGCGAATCCACCCCCGCGAAGGTGCGGGCCTCCCGGTTGAGGAAGTCCACCACGTAGAAGCCGGAATCGCGCCGCGCGGTCTCGATCGGCTTCAGGCCGAGATCGGCCTTGATCGCCGCGTTCATCTCGGCCTCGGTGATCGTGCCCTCTTCCTTGAGGCGAGCGAGCACGTAGGCGCGCCGCTCCCGTGCCCGGTCGGGATACTTGTCGGGACTGTAAAAGTTCGGCCCCTTGGGCATGCCGGCGAGGAGCGCCGCCTCCGGCAGGGTCAGTTGTCCCACCGGCTTCCCGAAATAGCTCTGCGCCGCCATCTCGATGCCGTAGGCGCCGCGGCCGAGATAGATGCCGTTGAGGTAGAGCCCGAGAATCTGCGGCTTCGTGAGGATGCGCTCCAGACGCGACGCAACGATCATCTCGCGGATCTTGCGCTCGTAGGTGACGTCGTCGCCGACCGAGAGGTTCTTGACCACCTGCTGGGTGATGGTCGAGCCGCCCGCAGGCCGCCCCGGCGAGGCGAGGTTGGCGATGAAGGCGCGGATCACACCGCGCTCGTCGATGCCGTGATGGGTCTCGAAGCGCTTGTCCTCGGCGGCGATGAAGGCCTTCTGCACGAGGTTCGGGACGGCGGTGATCGGCACCACGATGCGGCGGCCGTTCGGCTCCGACGCCTCCGCGAAGGGCTTGCCGGCGCCGTCGAGGATCCGGGTCATGCCCGGCAGGGCCTTGTCGCGCAGGGCCTCGGCGCTGGGCAGGTCCTTGGTGGCGTTGTCGTAGAACTCGATCACAGCCTTCGCGTCGAAGGGCGAGTTCGCCGGGTTCTCGCCCTTGCAGAACTGCTTGTAGCTCGTGTTCAGCTCGTTCAGATCGAGCCCGTGCAGGATCTTCGGCGCGGCCGGCCCGGCGACCGTCGACGGATCCTCCATCGCGGTGGTGATCAACTCATCGAGATTGATGTCCTCGATGTCGAACGCCTTGCGCATGTGGGCGCAGCCGTCGCGCAACAGGCGCACCACCTCCGGGCCGTCCGTCGCGGGATCGAACTGCGTCCGGACCGCGTCCGGCCGTGTCGTGACCTGGCTCAGCGTCAGGGCAGTCGCGAACAGCTTGATCAGGATGGCGTTCATACGGGCCGGGTTCGGGGGACGCGACGGGGCGGGCGCGGACCTTTCGGGAGCGCGCCTGAACAGGGCGTGCACAACGCGGCTGATTTAAGGTGACGCCGAACGGCAACGCTTTGGCCGGCTCCCACGTTCGTCAGGCGCGACGACGCCGGGGGGCCCATGATCAACGACCTGTGGTACAAGAACGGGATCATCTACTGCCTGTCGGTCGGCACCTTCATGGACGCCAACGGCGACGGCATCGGGGACTTCGCCGGACTCGAGCGACGCCTGGACTACATCCAGGGACTCGGCGCCACCGCGGTCTGGCTGATGCCGTTCCAGCCCTCGCCCAAGAAGGACGGCGGCTACGACATCGCCGACTATTACGGCGTCGATCCGGATTACGGCTCGCTCGGAGACTTCGTCGCCTTCGCGCACGCCGCTAAGCAGCGGGGCCTGCGCGTCCTCATCGACCTCGTGGTCAACCACACCTCCGACCAGCACCCGTGGTTCCAGTCGGCGCGGTCCGACCCGGACTCGCCCTACCGCGACTGGTACGTCTGGTCGAAGGAGCGGCCGGCGACCGCCGACGAGGGCATGGTCTTTCCGGGCGTGCAGGAGACCACCTGGACCTACGACGCGAAGGCCAAGGCGTGGTACTTCCACCGCTTCTTCAACTTCCAGCCGGATCTCAACACCGCCAATCCGGAGGTGCTCGCCGAGATCCTGAAGATCATGGGTTTCTGGATCCAGCTCGGCGTCTCCGGCTTCCGCATGGACGCGGTGCCCTTCGTCATCGCCGAGAAGGGCGCCCATGTCGGCGGCAAGCCTCGCGAGCAGTTCGAGATGCTCCGCGACCTGCGCGAGTTCCTCCAGTGGCGCCAGGGCGACGCCATCATCCTGGCCGAGGCCAATATCCTGCCGAAGCAGGACCTCGACTATTTCGGCGACGACGCCGACCGCATGCACATGATGTTCAATTTCCAGGTCAATCAGGCGACCTTCTACGCCCTGGCGGCCCACGATGCCCGGCCCCTGGTCAAGGCGATCGAGCAGACGAAGCCCCGTCCGCTCTCCTGCCAGTGGGGCATCTTCCTGCGGAATCACGACGAGCTCGACCTGGGGCGCCTCACCGGCAAGCAGCGCCAGAGCGTGTTCGACGCCTTCGGCCCCGAGAAGGGGATGCAACTCTACGACCGCGGCATCCGTCGCCGCTTCGCGCCGATGCTGGCGGGCGACCCGCGCCGCATCCGGCTCGCCTACTCGCTGATGTTCACCCTCCCGGGAACGCCGGTCTTGCGCTACGGCGACGAGATCGGGATGGGCGACGAGCTGGCATTGCCCGAGCGCGACTGCGCCCGCACACCGATGCAGTGGACGAGCGAGCACCAGGGCGGCTTCTCGACGGCCGAACGGACCGTGCTGCCGCTGATCGATCACGGGCCCTACGGCTACGCGCACGTGAACGTCGCCGATCAGCGCCACGAGGAGGGCTCGCTGCTCAACTGGATGCAGAGCATGATCCGGCAGCGCAAGGAGGCGCCGGAGATTGGCTGGGGCGACGTCGTCGCGATGGAGACGGGGCGCCCCTCGGTCCTGGCACTGCGCTACGAATGGCGCGGTAACGCCATCCTGTGCGTCCACAACCTCGCGCCGGAGCCCGTCGAGGTCGCGATGGCGTCGGGATCCCCTGATCCGGAGCACGACATCCTCGTCGACGTGCTCACCGGCTCGCGCAGCGAGGTCGGTGAGGACGGCCGCCACTGCCTGTTCATGGAAGGGTACGGCTACCACTGGTTCCGCGTCGGCGGGCTCGACGCGCTGCTGAAGCGGCGGCCGGCGTGAGGGAAACCGGGGCCCGGCTCGCCCTCGGCCGGCCGACACGGTAGGACACCTCCGAGAGGTGGGACATGGCCCGGACGAAGCACTACCCCCCGGACGCGACGATCGCCGACGTCCTGCCGGACCTCGCCGACGGTGAGGACTACCTGCGCCAGGTGCTCGTCACCATGCGGATGTGCCAGAAGCATTACGGCGACGCCTGGGTGCGGATCGGCGTGACCGGCCGATCGCCGACGCCGTCTTACCGGATCGACCGGCCGGACGAGACGGCGCGCGGCGACGGGACCGTCGAGGCGGGGAAAACCCTGTTCGGGGCCTATGGCGGACGGTCCCACGACCGGTTCACGCAGGTCAACGCCGTGGAGACCCGCTGGAGCTCGCGGGCGCTCGGCATGACCGAAACGCTGGCGCTTCACGACGGCCTGCGCCGCCACAGGGGCGACGTGGCCTGAGCGTCTCGCACAGGGTGCCGCCCACCCGCGTTCTGCGGTAGACTCGGGCCGAGAGCGTCGGGAGCGACGCTGCCAACACGCGGGACGACATGCCAGGTACGCCACGCGCCGGGATCATCCCGGTGACGCCCTTCCAGCAGAACTGCACCCTGATCTGGGACGACGCGACCAAGGTCGGCGCCGTGGTCGATCCCGGCGGCGATCTCGACCGGATCGAGGCGGCGATCCGCGAGCAGGGCGTCACTGTTGAGAAGATCCTGCTGACCCACGGCCATGTCGATCACGCCGCCGGCGCCGACGAGCTGCGCGAGCGCCTCGGCGTGCCGATCGAGGGTCCGCATCAGGCCGACAAGTTCCTCCTCGATTCCCTGCCCGAGACGGCGGCCAATTACGGCCTCGGCGCCGCCCGACCCGTCACACCCGACCGGTGGCTCGACGAGGGCGATGCCGTAACGGTCGGCGGGCTCGCCTTCGACATCCTCCACTGCCCCGGCCACTCGCCCGGCAGCGTCGTGTTCGTGAGCCGGGACGCGCGCTTCGCCCTCGTCGGCGACGTGGTGTTCAAGGGCTCGGTCGGCCGCACCGACCTGCCCGGCGGCAACCACGAGCAGCTCATCCACGCCATCAAGGAGAAGGTCCTGCCGCTGGGCGACGACGTCGCCTTCATTCCCGGCCACGGACCGACCAGCACCCTCGGCGCGGAGCGCGTGTCCAACCCCTTCCTGCAGGATTGACGCGCATGGACAGGCGCCGCATCGGCCGCTCCGACCTGACGGTCGCGCCGTTCTGCCTCGGCGGCAACGTCTTCGGCTGGACGGCCGACGAGGCCGCGTCCTTCGCGATCCTCGACCGGTTCGTCGAGAGCGGCTTCGACTTCATCGACACCGCCGACGTCTACTCGCGCTGGGCCCCCGGCCACGTCGGGGGCGAGTCCGAGACGGTGATCGGCAAGTGGCTCGCGGCCCGGCCGGGTGCGCGCGACCGGATCGTGCTGGCGACCAAGGTCGGCATGGATCTGGGTGGGGCCGGCCAAGGCCTCTCGGCGGCCCATATCGAGCGGGCCTGCGAGGCCTCGCTGCGGCGCCTCGGGGTCGACCGGATCGACCTCTACCAGTCGCATCTCGACGACGCGACGGTGCCGCTGGAGGAGACCCTCAGGGCACACGAGCGCCTGATCACGGCCGGCAAGGTCCGGGCCATCGGCGCCTCGAATTACACGGCGGCGCGGCTCGCGGAGGCGCTGGGCATCGCGGCCTCAGCGGGGCTGCCGCGCTACGAGTGCCTCCAGCCGGATTACAGCCTCGCCCAGCGCGGCTACGAGGCCGAGCTGGAGCCGCTCTGCCGCGCCGAGCAGATCGGCGTGATCGGCTATTTCTCCCTGGCGGCCGGCTTCCTCACCGGCAAGTACCGGAGCGCCCGGGACGCGGCGGGGCGCGCGCGCGAGAATCGGGTGGCCAAGTACCTCAACCCGCGCGGCCTCGCGCTGCTCGACGTCCTCGACGCGGTCGCGCAGGCTTGCGGCGCCAGCCCGGCCCAGGTGGCGCTCGCCTGGATCATCGCCCGCCCGGGCATCACCGCGCCCATCGCGAGCGCCACCTCGGTGGCGCAGCTCGACGAGCTCCTCGGCGCCGTCCGGCTGACCCTCGCGCCCGAGGCGATCGACCGCCTGGATGCGGCGAGCGCGGGCGGCATCGAGGGCTAACGCAGCGTTAAGCGGCGGGCGTCACAAAAGCGACGGGACGGGCCAACCGCGGACCCGTAAAATCGTGCAATCTCAACGCGGAACCCCTATATCAGGCGGACCAAGCGAGAGTTCAGGCGCGGGCGCCCGACGGCGCATCTGCCACCGCCGCGATCAGGCCCGCCTGCCCGAGGAAGTTCATGGCCGACACCCCCCAGACCGAGCCCGCCGTCTACGGCGCGGAATCCATCCGCGTGCTGAAGGGCCTCGACGCCGTCCGCAAGCGGCCCGGCATGTATATCGGCGACACGGACGACGGCTCAGGCCTCCACCACATGGTGTACGAGGTGGTGGACAACGCCATCGACGAGGCGCTGGCGGGCCACGCCGACCTCGTCACCGTGACCCTCAATGCCGACGGCTCCTGCACCGTCTCCGACAACGGGCGCGGCATCCCGGTGGACATCCACAAGGAGGAGGGCGTCTCGGCGGCCGAGGTCATCATGACCCAGCTGCACGCCGGCGGTAAGTTCGACCAGAACTCCTACAAGGTCTCCGGCGGCCTGCACGGCGTCGGCGTCTCGGTGGTGAACGCCCTGTCGTCGTGGCTGCGCCTGCGCATCTGGCGCAACGACAAGGAGCACGCGATGGAGTTCCGCCATGGCGACGCCGTGGCGCCCCTGGAGGTCATCGGACCCGGGAACGGCCGGCGCGGCACGGAAGTCACCTTCCTGCCCTCGACCGAGACCTTCACGATGATCGAGTTCGACTACGCGACGCTGGAGAAGCGGCTGCGCGAGCTCGCCTTCCTCAATTCCGGCGTCCGCATCGTCCTGACCGACGCCCGGCACGCCGAGAAGAAGCGCGAGGAGCTCTATTACGAGGGCGGCATCGAGGCCTTCGTCCGGTACCTCGACCGCTCCCGCAAGCCGATCGACGGGATGACCAGCCCCGTGGTCGTCAGCTCCGAGCGCGACGGGATCCGCGTCGAGGTCGCGTTCTGGTGGAACGACTCGTTCAACGAGACGGTCCTGCCCTTCACCAACAACATCCCGCAGCGGGATGGCGGCACCCACATGGCCGGCTTCCGCGCGGCCCTGACTCGTCAGGTCACCGGCTACGCCGAGTCTTCGGGCATCGCCAAGAAGGAGAAGGTCTCGCTGACCGGCGAGGATTGCCGCGAGGGCCTCACCGCGGTGATCTCGGTGCAGGTGCCGGACCCGAAATTCTCGTCGCAGACCAAGGACAAGCTCGTCTCGTCCGAGGTGCGCCCGGCCGTGGAGAACGTCCTCAACGAGGGCCTGTCCACGTGGCTGGAGGAAAATCCGAGCCAGGCGCGGTCGGTGATGGGCAAGGTCGTCCTGGCGGCGTCCGCCCGCGAGGCCGCCCGCAAGGCGCGCGAGACCGTGACCCGGAAGGGCGCGCTCGACATCGCCTCGCTGCCCGGCAAGCTCGCCGATTGTCAGGAGCGCGACCCGACCAAGTGCGAGATCCTGCTGGTGGAGGGCGACTCCGCCGGCGGCTCGGCCAAGCAGGGCCGCGACCGGACCTTCCAGGCCGTGCTGCCGCTGCGCGGCAAGATCCTGAATGTCGAGCGGGTGCGCGCCGACCGGATGCTGTCCTCCGCCGAGATCGGCACCCTGATCACGGCGCTGGGCGCCGGGATCGGGCGCTCCTCCACGGACCGGGAGGGCTTCAACCCGGAGAAGCTGCGCTACCACCGCATCATCATCATGACGGACGCGGACGTGGACGGCTCGCACATCCGCACGCTGCTGCTGACTTTCTTCTTCCGGCAGATGCCGGAGCTGATCGAGCGCGGCCACCTCTACATCGCTCAGCCGCCGCTCTACAAAGCCGAGCGCGGCCGCCGGGCGATCTACTTGAAGGACGAGCGCGCCCTCGAGGATTACCTGATCGACCAGGGCACCGAGGGCGCTGTCCTGCGCCTCTCATCCGGCGCGGAATTCGCCGGCGCGCAGCTCAAGAGCCTCGTCGAGGAGGCCCGGACGTTCCGGAGCATCCTGCAGGGCCTGCACACGCGCTACGACCGCTCCGTGGTCGAGCAGGCGGTGCTCGCCGGGGCCTTCGATGCCGAGGCGGCGTCGCGGGCGGGCGAGGCCGAGGTGCTGGCCGACATGACCGCCCGCCGGCTCGACGCCATCGCGGACGAGATCGAGCGGGGCTGGCAGGGCGAGTCGTTCGAGGGCGGCTATCGCCTCAGCCGGACACTCCGGGGCGTCCGCCAGGTCTCGATCCTCGACGCCGGCCTGATCACCTCGCAGGAGGCCCGGCGCCTCTCCGAGCGAGCCGACGCCTTCCGGGAGATCTACGGCGAGCCGGCCACGCTCATGCGGAAGTCCGACGAGACCGTGCTCCACGGGCCGGTGGCCCTGTTCGAGGCCGTCATGGCCTTCGGCCGCAAGGGCCTGCAGCTCCAGCGCTACAAAGGCCTCGGCGAGATGACCGCCCAGCAGCTCTGGGAGACCACCCTGGACCGCGACGTGCGCTCGCTGCTGCAGGTCAGGGTCAAGGACGTCACCGACGCCGACGACCTGTTCGTGAAGCTGATGGGCGACGTCGTCGAGCCGCGGCGCGAGTTCATCCAGGAGAACGCACTGAGCGTCGCGAATCTGGACGTTTGAGGCGTGCATGAGGTGGCCATTCTACGTGTTTGTGAGAAAGATCTGAGACTACCTGAGAAATGTCTAAACACGCTCAAGCACTCAAACTGAGCGGTTTGGCTGCCCGCATTCAAGATTGCGTTCGTGGCTCCTCAAACGCGTGCGCTTCGATCGCAATAAAAGCGAGCGTTCGGGCAATTATCCGCTGACCCGCCTCCGGCTAAAGTCGGGAGCGGGTCCTCCAAAACAAAGGTACGTTGATCGCCTAGGAGGCGAGATCGGGAAGACTATGCGACCGGCTCTACGTATCGCCGCGTCGCGGTGGCGCGGAATCATCGGCTTTTCAGTGAGTTAGTCAGCCGATACTGTCGTGTCATGTTTATGGCGCCGAATGACATGCTCGTTTTGCATTCGCTTAGGCGTTCTTACGCGTTTTTCCTCTACATTTTGTTGATTGTTTGAAGCTGATATCTGGCAAACTGTGTTACCAATCGTATGAGTAACTGCATGTTCGTCATGGCAACATGACTGTTTTGGGAACACCACGATTGACTGTCCATCTTTAGCTTCCTCGCATGGTAGGTCCCACCGCTACGTCCCGCCCCGGCCTAAGATGGCACCATCGACAATTCGGAAGGAAGAGGTTGGCACGTGGATAGCGCATGGGTAGCTAATCTTATTCGATGCTGGCGCGATGATCCCGGCGCTTCCTATCGGACGTGGTTCCTGTGGGAAGAGCGCATCAAAAACTTCCGGTCGATCCGACGCGGCCTTCATGCCGTGGTGGACGAGATTCAAGCAGACACTTTTGGCAATACCTACCGGGGCTCCTCACTGGAGACTGTTGTCCACTCGATCGCCGAGCAGCGTCAGGTATTCAAAGGTGCCGATCATGCATTCCTCTGGAAGCCGAAGCTGCGCATTCCCGATATCTACGAGGATCGGCACAACCAACTTGCATTCGGGCGTTTCCTAGACGCCTGCCTGTGCTGCAACGCCGAGGCGCAGGTTTTGGCGGCAGTTCAAGCACTCGATCAAGCGCGGATCAAGGGCCTGGGACCGGCCGCTGCGAACCTCCTTTACTTTCTACACCCGACCTGGGTACCGCCGTTCAACACCGCCATCGTAAAGGGTTACAACGCGCTCACAGGCGCGAAGGTGAAGCTCGGGCGCTGGGACGAGTATCTGGCGATGCGGCGCGGCATCGTGGAGCTCAACGAAACACATCGGGCGCTGCTGTCCAACGATTTCGGGGCCGTCGCGGGATTCCTGTTCGACGTCGGATCGGGACGTTATCCGTTGCCGGACCTGGATGGAGACCAAGCCTTGGCGCGCTGGCGGGAGGATCTCAACCGCGTCCGCACGGAAGCCGCGGCGACGGCGTCGCGTTCGGTCCAGGCCGGGCGCGAGGCCGACCATACGCACACCGAGGTCCAGGGCTGGCTGCGCGACCTCGGGCTCGCTCTCGGCTACGACGTCTGGATCGCTTCGAACGACGGCAACCGGCCCTACGGGTCCGGGCGGCTGTCCGACGGGTGCCTGGACCGCCTTCCGGCGAGCCTCGCCGCGAAGGGGTCGACGGAGACGGTGCGCCTGATCGACGTGCTCTGGATCGGCAAGGGGACCGCGGACGTGGCGGCCGCGTTCGAGGTGGAGCACACGACCAGCATCTACTCGGGCATCGTGCGAATGCTCGACCTCGCGCTCGGCGTCGAGGGTGCCACGGCCCGCAACTTCTTCCTGGTCGCACCCGACGAGCGTGAGGGTGATGTCCGCGCCCAGTTCGCGCGGCCGGCGTTCTCCCGTGTCGCGGAATTGGACCTGCGCTATCTGCCCTACAGCGAGCTCCGCGGCCATCGCGAGGCCATCGCCCGCTTCGGCAGCGGCCTGAAGGGCGTGCTCGCCATCGCCAAGCCGATCTCGCCAGGGATTTGAGGTCCCGTAGTCAGCCCGCGGCACCCCGCCGTCGGCCGTCACCTGCGACGTCGCCGGATCGGCCGCGGCCACGGACGTACCTTGCATAGCGTGGACGCCGGTCCGACGCAGGTCAAAGCACCGGTGCAGTCATCCGCCCGGTCTCCCACGACATGAAGGTGGGGATGCGGCGCGCGCCGACAGGCCTGTCTGGGAACGCATAGGGTCGAGCGGGAATGCACGGCACCCCGCCGAAACGCCGGGCCGCGCCGCCGGCGGCGGTGTTGCCCCGCGATCACATCGACCGCGGAACGCGCCAGCGGCGCGACGGCCGGCTTGATCCTCCCACGTGGGAAGGCGGCAGCCTCTCAGCAACCTGACATGTCGCCCGGCCCGATGCCGCGGCCCATCTGGGGGACCGCAGGTGGCATCGACCCTAAGAAAGAATACCTCTCCGACGCGTCGGAGGTTCGTCTCAGGCCTCGGCGCCTGCGCCGCCGTGGGCCTCGCGGCGCGCGACCGCTCCGCCTTCGCCCTCACGAGCCCTGGCGAGCCCATCGTGCCGCGCGCGGCCACGTACGACCTTACCCTGGCCCGCGGCACGGTCGACAAGACCGGCACCCCGACCTGGGCCAACACCATCAACGGCGGCGTGCCCGGGCCGGTGCTGCGCTGGCGCGAGGGCGACGTCGTCACCATCAACGTCCGCAACGAACTGCCCGAGATGACGGGCATGCACTGGCACGGCATCATCCTGCCCAACGACATGGACGGCGTGCCCGGCCTGGAGTTCCCGGGTATCCAGCCGGGTGAGACCTTCACCTACCGCTTCCCCGTGCTTCAGAGCGGCACCTACTGGTACCACAGCCATATGGGCTACCAGGAGCAGAAGGGGGTCTACGGCGCGCTGATCATCGAGCCGCGCGGCCGTGACTTGGTCCAGGCGGACAGAGACTACGTCGTGCTCCTCAGCGACTGGACCGACGAGGATCCCGAGCGCATCCAGAACAAGCTCAAGTACCAGGCCGACTACTACAACTTCGGCAAGCGTACAGTCCGGACGTTCTTCGCCGACGCCGAGCGAAGCGGGCTCGCCGACACGATCAAGGAGCGCTGGCACGAGTCCGAGTCGCGCATGGACCCCTCCGGCCTGGAGGCGCCGTCCGGCGAGACCTACACCTACCTGATGAACGGGCAGCCGCCTGGGGCCAACTGGACGGCGCTGTTCCGGCCCGGGGAGCGGATCCGGCTGCGCATCATCAACGCCTCCGCGGCGACGTACTACGACGTGCGTATCCCGGGACTGGCCATGAGCGTGGTCAACGTCCACGGCAACGACGTCGTCCCGGTGCAGGTCGACCAGTTCCGCATCGGCGTGGCCGAGACATACGACGTGATCGTGCGCCCGCGCGAGGCGCGGGCCTACACGATCTTCGCGCAGGACCTCGGCCGCTCCGGATACGCCCGCGGCACGCTTGCGCCCCGGCCGGGGATGGAGGCCGAGATCCCGCCCTTCGACCCGCGGCCCCTGCGGACCATGACCGACATGGGCATGCAGGGCATGATGGGCCGCGACCAGATCGGCGCGTCGCACCCCGACGGCTCGCGCATCGGCGGCATTCTCGGCGAGCACACCCACGAGATCGTCCCCGACAAGCGTCGCCTCGCCGGCCACCAACCCATGGCGAAGTTGCCGCCAGGCGTCGAACTCGACGAGACCGGCGTCGAGGTCCAGATGAAGCCGAAGATGCTGACGGACCGGACCCGCATCCCGGGCGACGGCCTGAATCAGCTGAACCGCCGCGTGCTGACCTACGCGGACCTGCGCTCGATCAACCCTGCGGTCGACGACCGCCCGCCGACCCGCGAGATCGTGCTCAGGCTCAGCGGCAACATGCAGCGGATGATCTGGGGCTTCGACGGCAAGAAATTCACCGAGGTCGGCCCCATCGACGTGACGGTCGGCGAACGGTTCCGGCTCGTGATGGTCAACGAGACGATGATGAGCCACCCCATCCATCTGCACGGCATGTGGATGGAGCTGGAGAACGGCCACGGCCGGCACCGGCCCTATCTCCACACCGTCAGCGTCGCACCGGCCGAGAAGCTGTCGATGCTGGTCACGCCCGTGGCGACGGGGCAGTGGCCGCTGCACTGCCACATCCTGTACCATTTCGAAGCCGGCATGTTCCGCACCCTCCGCGTCCTGCCGAAGGGGGCCTGATGCGCGCGCCGGCAACCTTCTCCCTTGCGGTCTCGCTCCTCGCCCTCGCTCCCTCGGCCGCATTCGCCCAGAGCGTCACGGGCCTCCTCAACGGCGGCACTCGCCTCGGGCCGGACACGCTCCAAGGTGCTGCGCCCTATGGCAATCCCATCCGCGACGACCGGGTCTACGCCCACGCCTTCCTCGACCAGTTCGAGGGCCGCCTCGGGAGCGAGAGCTACTTCCGCTACGACGGTCAGGCCTGGATCGGCGACGACTACAACAAGCTTTGGCTGAAGTCGGAGGGCCGCTACAACGCCGACAATCGGGGCCGCTTCTCGGACGGCGACCACGAGGCCCTCTACGCCCGTCCGATCTCGACCTACTTCGACATGCAGGTCGGCGTGCGTTCGGACATCGACAGCCTGCGCAACCGGACCTGGGCTGCCTTCGGCATCCAGGGCCTCGCCATCGGGTTCTGGAACCTCGAACTGACCGGCTACGCCAGCGACAACGGACGCTTCGCCTTCCGAGGCAACGCCTCCTACGACCTCTACCTGACGCAGCGCCTCATCCTGCAGCCGCAGATCGAGATGAACGCCTACTCGAAGGCCGATCGTGGTCGGGAACTCGGTTCGGGCGTCTCGGACATCGATATGGGCCTGCGCCTGCGCTACGAATTTACCCGCGAAATTGCGCCTTACGTGGGCCTCTCCTACCAGCAGTTCCTCGGCGGAACGGCGGACTACCGGCGCCGGTCTGGCGAGGGCAGCGGGGACCTGCGGGCGCTGGCCGGTCTGCGCCTCTGGTACTGAGCCGCGTCCCGACGGCCCGAGGCACCGCACCGTGTCGCGAAGCCGGGGCGCCGGGTGGCCGCCAGATGCCGCGAAGGCGTTCGAGGCCGCGGCATATCGTTTGAAGACCACGGCTGACGTGTCAGGCGTCTACATCGGGCGCGTCTGAAACGCCCGACGCGATGCCTCTCTCCACAAAACCAAGGACATCGACCGTGCCGCTCGCCTCCCGCCCGATCATCTCTGCGCTGTGGCTACTGGCCGGCCTTTGTTCCGCGCAAGCGCAGGCTGTCACGGAGCCGGGGATGAAGGGCTTCGGGATCAGGGCGGTGGAAGGGAGGACGCTTCCCGAGATGCTCGGCCGCTGCGCCGCCGCCGACAGAGGCGAGGCCGCCCTCGCTCCGGGCGAGACCCCGGAGTTGCTGGCCGCGCGGTGCGACCAACTCCGGCGTTCGCTCCGGACCCAGCCGGGCAACACCGCCCAAAGGCGCTGAGCCGCAGCCCGCCGACGCGGATGTCCGCCAAGTACGTACGGGTGGCGCGCCGGAGCCCCGGATCGCCAGCCGATCCGGACCGAGCCCGTCATTTCGTCGAGCCGGCCTCGACGCGCGTCGACGGGGCTGGAGCGGGCCCACCCCCCGGCCGCGCCGGGTCGCGGGCGAGGGCGTCGAGCAGCGGGCATTCCGGCCGCTCGTCACCGGGACAGGTCCCTGCGAGATCCCGCAACGAGGCCGCGGCCTCCGCGAGCGCGGCGGCGCGTCGTTCCATGTCGGTCGCGCGCCGGATGGCCAGATCCTTCACTCCTGCGCTGGCGCGCGCCTCGTCGCGCCACAGGCGCAGCAGCATGGCGGTGTCGGCGACGGAGAAGCCGAGCAGGCGGGCCCGGTGCACGAACCGCAGCGTGCGCACCTCGTCCTCGGCGTAGACCCGATGGCCCGAGACCGACCGGGTCGGCGCCGGGATCAGGCCGGCGCGCTCGTAATAGCGGATCATCTTGGGCGAAATCCCGCAGGCGCGTGCCGCCTCCCCGATCCTCATCGCCCGTCCTCCCGGTTCGTCGAGGCCCTTTGGCCCGCCCGGACGGGCCCGAACGCCGCGATCGACCCGGCCCCGCGAACGCCCGGCTCGGGCGAACCCGGGAAGAACACGAGGCGCGGTCGCATCGCGGGCGGGCGACCGGGTCCGCGCGGTCGCAGGTCCCGCGGCGTCGCCGAGGCAGGGATCGAGGGCGATGGAACCCCGAGCGCCGCGCGCCCGTCCGCTTTCACGCTCGGGTGCCGCCGCACCGGAACCGCGTCCGGCGCGCCAACCGGGCAGGGGGAAGGGGCATGTCCGCAATCGGGGAAACGCAGGACGAGAGCGCGCATCGGCTAGGCCGCCTCCCGCGTCGACACCGACCTCGCGAGGCCCGGCCGAACGCCGGCCGGGAGCTCGACGGCCCGCGTGACCTCGGCGAAGCGCGCGGCGGCGTCCGACCAATCCTGGGCGAAATCGAATAGCTCCCTGAGGGCGGGCGCGATCTCCTTGTAGGCGGCGAGCGCCGCCACGAGGGCCCCGAGTGAAAGGCGACCTTGCACGACGAGATATCCGCCGATCAGGAAAAAGAAGAACGGCGTCAGGTTGGACGTGTAGTTGTACAGGCTCTTGATGCCGCCCTTCATGTCGTTGATGGCGACCCGCACCCGCTCGAGCTCCTCGACGTGGACCATCCGCTGCCGCAACGACGAGGCGTGCCGATCGCGCCCCGCCGCGAACGTGGTCGGGCTCGGCGCCCCGTCGCCCTCGGGCGTCGTGACGAAGGCCCCCAGGGTGCGCGTGGCGAGGACGCGCTGCCGCACCTTCGCGTTCAGGCGTCGCTGAAGGCGGGGCAGGACCGTGAGCTGCACAGGCAGCATGATCAGCGCGGCGAAGCCCAGGGCGACGTCCTGAAGCAGGAGGAAGGCGACGCTCGTGATCAGCACGCCCCCCTGCACGATGGGGACCGCGACGAGGCTGCCGCCGAAATATCCGATGGGTTCGACCTCCTGGACCGCCACGGCGGCGAGCGTCGTCCGGCGGTCGGCCGAGCGCTCCGTGCGCGCGCGCCGTAGGACGGCCAGGCGAAGGCGGCGCACGACGCGCTCGTTGACGCGTCCGCGGACCCGGTTCGCCGCGTACTTCGTGAGCCCGTTCAGAGTGAGGACGGCGAGGTAGCCGGCGCACAGGGCGAACAGGAGTTCCGTGCGGCCCAGCGGAAGGCCGAGGAAGGTCATGCCGGGATGACCGTCGCCCCGCGCGTCGGCGAGCGCATGGTTGACGATGTGCTTGGGTATCTCAAGGGTCAGCCAGGCCGCCGGCAGCGTCGCCAGCGACAGGAAGACCAAGCGGAACTGGATGCCCAGGGTGGCGTCCAGGACGTATGCCTCCAGGCGCCGGCCCGGTCGGAGCCCGACGCCGCGAGGCCGACGGCCGCGGGATGGCGCGGTCCGCTGGCCATCGGTGGATCCCCCGGCACCGAGGCCGGCCGCCGACCGCCGATGGCGGCGCATTGCGGCGCGGCCGACGAGCCACGCGGTCCACGCGGGCGCCACGACGAAGATGAGGACGGCGTCGGCGACGATCCACCAGTGGCCGTGCGGGTAGTCGAGACCCGTGAGCCTGTGGGCGAGGGCATGGATGGCTTCGATTGCCGTCACTGGGCAGCTCGGTTCGAAATGTCGGGACGGGAGGGCGCGGTTCGTGGTCCGGCGTTCGAGATGGTCTCAGTCGGCACCCGGCGGCTCTGCCTTTCGTGCGTCCCACTCCAAGGCGATGCCGTCCTCGACGGGCACGCGGTCGCCCACGTCCCGTGCAGCGAGGCGCGCCCATCGACCTACGGTCCCCGTGTTCGGTTCGAACCGGACGGTCTGGAATGTCCCGAAGGCGAACTGGCGTCTGGTGCGGATTGAACAGGGCTTGAGGCCCGCCCGCTCGATGGCCTTGAGGGAGGCGGCGTTGTCGGCGTCGACGAAGGCCACCAAGCGTCGTTTGCCCTCCGACCGGGCGCGTTCGGCGATCAGGTGCACGGCGACCGCCATGACGCCCAGGCCGCGGAAGCCCACCGGCGTGAAGGCATTCTCCAGCATGGCCTCGTCGACCGCCAGGACCGGCAGGGCGCCGGACCGCCGGACCGCGTCGCCGTAACCCGGCCCGGTAAGCCACTGCATGTGACAAGCTCGGTCAGATCCGGCGTCGACGAGCACGTAGCATCGGCTCGGCAGGACGCCATGCGCGGCGGCGCGCAATCGCCACAAGACGTCGTCGCGCTCGCGCTCCGCCGCCTCGTCGCAAACGGGGAAGAGGGCCGGCAGGTCTTCGGATCGGAAATCGCGCAGCCGGACCGGGATCCTGGCAGCTGGCGGTTCGACGGGGACCGTCAGATTCCGCTCAAAACCTATCGACACGCGCTCGGAGTAGAGGCCGAGGGCCATGCGGCGGGCCAACCTGGCGCGCAGCATGGCCCATCCAGCACCGAGTGAGCCGTCGCCGCGCGCTTGTGGGTAGGGCTTGAACGTCATGCCGGGCCTGCCTCACCTGTCCGGAGACGCGCGAAGGCGACCGTGTACCGACGGGTACCGGTCCCTGGCGGTCTCCGGCGCACTTGAGCCGACCGCGGGGGCATCGCCCTTCTGGGCCGCATCAGCCGCCCCCCATGATCCGGGCGGTCCGGATCTCGACGGCGCGGACCCGCGCGACGTGGGCGGCCCAGAACCGGTTCGCCAGGAGCGAGACGGCTGTCGGCACCGCGCGGGGTCTCCATGCGGATGCCCACGGGACGGCGGGGCCGGCCGTCGCCGCGACCGTCGCGAGCGGCGACCCCACGGCGGCCAGCCGGTCGCGGACGCGCCGGCAATAGGCGATGGAGCGCGGCGTCATGCGCTCCATCGCCGCGGCCGGCGCGATACTTGGCGAGGGCACGGCATACGTCGCCGCCAGCAAGTCTCCAGGCTCGTGCGAGGTAGGCGACGCCGAAGCGGGCGTTCGTGGCCCGGTCGAGGAGTTCCGCGGCCGGCCCGCGGTGGCCCAGCATCGCCGCCGTCACCGGCCGGACTTGCATCAGCCCGAGTTCGCCGACCGTTCCGACAGCCCCGGCGTCGTAGTCGCTCTCGACGAACGCGACCGCCTCGGCGAGCGCGGGCGGGACCCCGCGGGCCGAAGCCTCCCGCGCCAGGAGTTCGCCATAGACGGCTTGCCCACCGGCCGTGACGTCCTCGACGCCACCGCCCATGGCTGCTCCCGCGGTACCCCTCGGCCCTTCCTCCGCCGATGCCGCGCCGGCGGCCGCCGCGACGTCGAGGAGGACGCCAGAGGCGCGAGCCGCCGCAGCCGGGCTCGGGCGGTACCGGCCGGCTCCCATCACTTGGACTTCTGGATGCGCGTGATGGCGATCGAACCGTTCACGCGGTCGGCGGAGAACCGCACCCGCTCGCCGGGCTTCAACCCCTTGAGCAGGGCAGGGTCCTGGACCTTGTAGGCCATCGTCATCGCGTCCATCCCGATGTTTGGTATGTTCTCGTGATCGAGGGTCACCTTGCCCGCACTCTCGTCGACCTTCTTCACGGTCCCGGCGACGAGAGGGGCATTGGACGGCGGTGCCGGCGGCGTCGCTTTCTCGGTGGTGGGCGGCGATGCGGGCTGGCTTTGCGGCGGGGCCTTTTGCGCCTGTCGGTCCAGCGGTCCCTCGCCCGAGGGCGTCTGGTTCGGCTGCGGCCGGTACCCGGCCTCACGGCTGCGGACCTGCCACTGCTTCAGCGCATCGATCTTCGCCTGCTGCTCGTCCTGGATCTTCTGGGCGGCCTCGCGCAGCTGCCGGTCCCCGCCGTAGTCGAGCTGCGTCTTGGCCAGGAACAGCGTCTCCTCGTAGCTCGCGATGAGGAGCTCGGCGAAGTCCCGGTCCGGGTCGCCGGTCAGCTTCGTGTCCCGGAACCGGTTCGCCATCGTCTCGCGCGCCCGTTCCAGGGCCGCTGGCGCGCCCCTCGCGGGCTGCGCGCCGGCGTGCTGCGGGACGGGGCCGAGGAGGGCGGCGGCCAGCGCGGTGGACAGGATCAGGCGTCGCATGGTTGCTCCATCTCAAGGGTCCGGAGGCCCTCGCGCGGGATCGAGCGACGACCGCGCGGAGGGCCTCGTTCCAGGGCGCTACTTCGTTTTCTGGATCTTCGTGACGGTGTAGGAGCCGCCCGTCTCGGCGACGTCGAAGTCCACCTTGTCGCCGGCCTTGAGATCTTTGAGCATCGCGGGATCCTTGACTGGGTACGCCATCGTCATGGCGTCCATGTCGAGCTTCGGGATCGCGGCGTGGTCGAGCGTGACCTTGCCGGCGGCCGGGTCGACCTTGGTCACGGTGCCCTTCACCGACTGTGCCCACGCCGGTGCTGCGACCGCCAGGAAGGCCGCCGAAACGACGGCGAGCGTGATCTTGCGTCTCATGGCTTCTCTTCTCCTTGGGTCAATCGAACCGCCGCGCCGGCCGCTCGAGGGGGGGGAGCGGCGACCGGCGCGGCGGGCTTCGGAAGGGAGTGCTCCCGTTCCGAACGGGTCTGCCCGCCGCGCGCGAGGCGCCCCAGCAGGCTATCGGGCGGCCCGTGGCCGCCCGCTCAGTGCTCGTGGCTGCCCGAATTCGAGGCGGTGCGGCGCGTGCGCGGATCGACGACCCGCAGATCGGTCTGGCGGGCGCGCCGACCCTTGGGCGTGTCCGGGGCCCGGGCCGGCTCGGGCATCGGCTCGCCGGTCCACTCGTAGGCCAAGGTGCCTTCCGGGTGCCGGTACCAACCCGGGTCGCGGTAATCGCCGGCCGCGAGGCCCGGGCGGACCTTCAGAACAGTGAACATCCCGCCCATCTCCACGGACCCGAACGGGCCCGCGCCGGTCATCATCGGCAGCGTGTTCTCGGGGAGCGGCATCTCCATCTCGGACATCATGCCGCCGCCGGTCGAGCCCATCGGCATGTAGCCCGGCGCGATCTTCTGGATCTGCTTGGCGGTGCTCTTGAGATTCACGCCGATGTAGGTCCGGACCGAGTGGCCCATCGCGTTCATGGTGTGGTGCGACTTGTGGCAGTGGATCGCCCAGTCGCCAGGGTTGTCGGCGTTGAACTCGATGGCCCGCATCTGTCCGACGGCGACGTCGACCGACACCTCCGGCAGCTGGTTGCCCTCATTGATCCAACCGCCGTCCGTGCCCGTGACCTTGAAGTCGACGCCGTGCACGTGGATCGGGTGGTTGGTCATCGTCAGGTTGCCGAAGCGCATACGGACCTTGTCGCCCTGGCGCGCGACCATGGGGTCGATGCCCGGCCACACGCGGCTGTTGAAGCACCACATGTTCATGTCGAGCATCGTGTTGACCTTGGGCACGTAGGACCCGGCCTCGATGTCGTAGGCGTTCAGCAGCCAGACGAAGTCGCGGTCGACCCGCCGCTCGGCCGGGTCGCGCGGATGCACGACGAAGAAGCCCATCATGCCCATCGCCATCTGGACCATTTCGTCCGAGTGCGGGTGGTACATGAAGGTGCCGGAGCGCCGGAGGATGAACTCGTAGACGAAGGTCTTGCCCGGCGGGATGCCGGGCTGGGTCAGCCCGGCGACCCCGTCCATGCCGTTGGGCAACGTCTGCCCGTGCCAGTGCACGGCGGTCGCCTCCGGCAGGCGGTTCGTGACGAAGATGCGGACCTTGTCGCCCTCGACCGCCTCGATGGTCGGTCCCGGCGATTGGCCGTTGTACCCCCAGAGCCGCGCGTTCATGCCGGGGGCCATCTCGCGTACGACCGGCTCGGCGATCAGGTGGAACTCCTTCCAGTCGCCGCGCATGCGCCACGGCAGCGTCCAGCCGTTGAGCGTCACCACCGGCTGATAGTCCGGCCCGCTGGTCGGGTAGAGCGGCGGCTGCATGGTCGCCTTGTCCATGATCGGGGCCTCCGGCAGGCCCGCGGCCTGGACCCGCCCGCTGATCATGGACGTGCCAGCGAGCACGAGGCCGCCCGCTCCCAAGATCCCTCTGCGCGAGATGTCGGTCATGATGTCTCTCCGAATGTCATGGGCGGACCGGGGTGCCTGCGTCAGCCGCCGGGCGTCGCGACGGCGAGGCTGGTGCCCGGGCTCCCTCCGGCGGGCTCGCCACCGTAGTTGTCCGCCGAGAACCCGCCGCCGACGGTGGCTGCCTTGAGGTCGGTCGCCGCGATCCAGAAGTCGCGCTGGGCCTCGATCGCCTGGATGTTGCTCAGGATCCTGGCCCGGGCGTCCACGATCAGCGTGGTCACGTCGAGGAGCATGCCGCTGTATTGGAGCAGCGCCTGGTCCTGGATCGTCCTTCGCAGGGGCAGGACGCTGGTCTGGTAGTGCCGGGTGATGTCGTATTGCCCGCGATAGCGCTGGTACGCCTCGCGGACCTCGGAGCGGGCATTGACCGCGCGCTCCGCCAGGCGGTTGGCGGTGGCGAGATAGCTTTCCTTTGCGCCGCGGACGGCTGTCGTGCCGAAATCGTAGATCGGTATCACCAGATCTGCCGTGAACCCGTTCAGGCTGCTCTTGTCGACCTTCGGGGCGGAGCCACTCTCGAACGTCCTCGACCGCTCGAACTGGTTCGCGAAACCGACGTCGAAGACGCTGACGAAGCCGCTGGCCTGGTTCAGCCCGAACTGCCCGACGAGCGACTGCAGCTCGAACCGGGCGGCCTGCACGTCGGCCCGCTTGCTCACCGCCTCGGCCTCGATGGCGCGGCCGTCCACGAGACGCTTCGGCAGGGCTGGCAGGCCGTTCGGCAGCCGGAAGTCGATCTCGCGCCCCCATAGGCCGAGCAGGCGGGTGAGGCGCTCGCGCTCCGCTCGTTGCTGGACGCGCGCCTTTCCGAGCTGCGCGCCCAGCTCGCTGTAGAAGGCGTGCTCGCGCGCCTGCTCCAGCTTGTTCAGCGCGCCCGTCTCGCCCAACTGCTTCGCCAGCGTCGAAGCCGATCCGGCAGCCGCCAGCGCCTGTTCCAGGAAGGCGGTCGCCTGATTGGCTGCAACCGTGCGGTAGTATTGCCGCCGCGCCTCGCCCCCGAGCCGCAGGACCTGCTCCGCCGCGCGGTATTGATCGGCTCTGAACCGCTGCCGCGCGATCTCGGCGCGCACCGGCAGCGTCGCCAGCTCCAGCACGCTCGCGGCTACGGAGCGCTCGATGTCCGTGTTGAACCCCAGACCCCACTGCGTGATGGAGAGGCGCGGGGCGGGCGGCAGCGTGGCCTGCACGAACTGCGCCTCGGAGACGCCGAGGTCGTTGAACGCGGCCTGCAGGCCCCTGTTCTTGAGCAGCGCGACCTGCACGGCGCCATCCGCCGTCAGGGGATGCCGCAGCAGCTCGTTTACCTGCGCTTCCGCGGATGGCGCGATCCCCTGGTCATCCCCCTTCACGATGTCCTTGCGCAGTTCGAGGGACGCGTAGTCACCCGCGACCGACAGGCCCGCGTCCGGCGAGAAGCTCGCGCAGCCTCCCAGGAGCCCTGCCAGGACGGCCAAGCTCGCGGCCGTGCGCCAGGGATGCCCCCGGACGGGGTCGCCCGGCGCGCGCGCGGTCCTGCCGCCTCGTTCCGGCGCGGTCGTGGTGCGTCCCATATCGGGTAGTCCGGGATGCAAGCCGGTTCGGTTACAGCGACGGAGCATCATCGGCCTCCGGAATCGCGCTTGCCGCCCATTCCGGGCATCCCGTCCATGCCCGGCATGCCTTCCATCCCGCCGGACCCCGCCTTGGGTGCGACCTGTCGGTTGAGTTCCCGCCAGTCCTTCGGCTCGACGACGCGGAAATCCTGCACGCCCGCGGTCACCTTCGCGTAGCGGGGTGGCGGGACCGGCACGTTCGGTTCCGAGGGCAGGACGAGCCCAACCGGCACCGCGGCGGGCATGCAGCCGGCGAGCGGCAGGACCGCCGCGAGCGCGGCCGGTCTCGGCAACTTGAACATTGTGGATTTCCCGGACTGAGGCGGACGGCCGCGGGCGAGGCCCGGCGCGGCGCGGCGCCGGTCGCGTGGCCTGTGCCGGCGACGGGGTCGCGCCCGACCGAGGCGTCGGGTCGTCGAACGGAATGGTTGCTCGTCCCGCCGAAGCGGCCGTGGGCGGTCGCTAGACCCGCCCTTACGTCAGGCGCCCCGCCTCGGCGGTCGCTCGATCCGGAGCGGATGCGCGTCGACGGCCCCGTCCTCCTGGACGATCAGGACCCGGTCGGAAGGACGATAGTCCGCAGGCGTGTCCATCCAGACAGCCACCGGAAGCGCCGCTTGACACCCGAGGGTGCAACACGGCGACGGGCAGGCCGGGCGCTTCGAACGGTGCCGATGTCCCGGACAGCCGTCATCGCCGGCGGTCGCGGCCGCCACGTCCTGGGATCCAGCCTGAAGCGCGGCGTCATCCCAACCATCGTCGCCCTGGCGTGTCTGCGCGTGACGTGCGTGGGACATCGCCCCCGCAACCTGGGCGACCAGGCGGTCGGCCATCGCGGCATGCCGGCCCATCGTGCACGGCGCAGCCGGCGCGATGGCCAAGGCCAAGGCGAGCACGGCAAGCAGCAATGTGCGCACGATGTTCAATGATCAGGGTTCCGGCCTAATCTTGGCGGACATTCGCACGGCTTGGCGGAAGCGGCAATCCGCGGCACCGGACATGCGCCGTGGAAGAACAGTCTGTTGGATTTGCGCCACAAGCCAGTTTCGGTGAGGCGATCGCGAATGCACCGACGTGCGACGACGCATTTCGTCGAGCTGGAACCGGACCGGCGACGCGCCGGTCAGTGCGCGTGGTCGTGATCGTGGTTGTGCGGAGCGGCGGCATCCGGAGCCGCTTCGGCCTTGCCGGCGGCGGCATCGGGCGTCACCGAACCTTCCGCGGGGGCCTGATCCTGTACTTGGCCGTGCTCGTGGCTGTGCTCATGGCCGTTGGCGTGGTCGTGCGGAACGGTGGGAGCCGGGGCGGTCCCTGCCTGGCCTGAGGCGGCATCTGGCGCGGCTGTCCCGTTTGCGGGCGCGTGGTCGTGAGCATGATCGTGGGCATGATCATGAGAGTGGCCGCCACTTCCGGGATGGACGTGGTCGCCCGATTTCGGAAGCGCCATGACGCCCAGGCCGTAGCGGTAGACGTTCTCGCCGCCGAGCCAGCCCGTGACCGCGAGCGCCCCGGAACCTCCTGCGAGGAGCGCCAGCAGCGCGAAGCCCGCGCCGGCGCCCTTCCGGCGCTCCAGCCAGGCTACGCCCCCGGCGACGAGAAAGACCGACGCGGTGGCGACGGCCCAGCGTAGGTGGACGGACATGTTCGCGTGCGAGGCCGCGTCGTGCGCGACCGTGTTGTACGCAGTCCAGCCGGTGGCCAGGGTCGCGACCGTGACCGCGATGCCGATCGCGAGGTTCCAGCGGGCGGCCGTCGTGAGCGCGGCCCCGGACGGCGAAGTCCTGAACAGCGTCCCTGCGGCGAACAGCGCGCTGGCCGTGATGAGGAGGGCGATCGTGAAATGGACCGCGACCGGATGCCAGTTCGGGATCACCTCGATCATGGCCGTACTCCCAGAAAGGCTTCAATTGCGTGATGGCCGGTTTTGGCCCGGACTAGTTCGGATGCGTGAAAGGAGGCGAGCGGGGCGTCGCGCCAAGACGACCCCGCCGCAGTCGCCGGACCGGAGCAAAGGCCCCTTTGGGATGCGATCCGTAAGACCGATCATCGCGGACGGTGCATGCCGGCCGGAAGGCTCGGGAGCCCCGTGCCCGCCCCCCTCTCGTCGTGCCCGGGACGGTCTAGGGATCGGCGCCCAGGCTTGGCAATAATTCGCCGCACATGCCTGCGCGTGCGGGCATGCCCAGGGCGCTGTAACCTTTCGGGCCTCGTTTCCGGACTGACCTTCGAGCGGTGGGGCGGTTCCCTGTCGCGACCCGGCGACCGACTGCGTGATGCGGATCGTCGGACGACATATGCGCCCACGCGGCACGGCGCGGCGGTCGCGAGGGGCACTGCGGGGTGGTGGATGATGCGACGGAACTCGAGTTTTGGCCCGGCATCCACGAGCCGGCTCGCCTAGCGCAGGTGCCCCGGGCGGAGGAGGAACTGCGCGGGCTGCTCATCGCCAGCCTCGGGGGGAATGCGGCCGACTACCGGCGCTTCCTCGAGCGTCTCGGCGCGCACCTACGCGCGTACTACAAGGGCAAGCTGGTCCGTTCCGGACGGAGCGACACCGAAGCGGAGGATCTCGTCCAGGAGACCCTGATGGTGATCCACACGCGCCGGCACACCTATGACTTCACGCAACCGGTGACGCCGTGGATCCACGCCATCGCCCGGTACAAGCTCATCGACCATCTCCGGCGCACGCGCGCGTCCACGACCGACGTCCCGGTCGAGGATGCAGGCGTGCTGGTGGCCCATGACGATCACGTCGCGGCGGAGAGCTCGCACGACGTCGAGCGCCTCCTCGCGCACCTGCCGGCCAAGATGAGGAATGCGATCCGGTCGACGAAGGTCGAGGGACTGAGCACCGCAGAGGCGGCCGAACGCTCCGGCATGACCGAGACCGCGGTCAAGGTGAGCGTCCATCGCGGCCTGAAGGCGCTGGCGAACCTGGTGGGGGGTAAGACGCGATGAAGACCGACGAACTCATCGGCCTCCTGGGCAACAGCTTCGAGCAGGAGCCGGTCCGGACCCCGTGGATGACCCGCCGACTCGGGATGGCGGTCGCCGTCGGCGCCGCGGCCGCGCTATGCCTCGCACTTGTGGTGCTGGGGGTGCGCCCCGGCCTGACGCAGACCCGGCCGCTCCTGTTCCTCGCGTTCAAGTTTGCGTTCGCGGCCGCGGTCGGAGGCCTCGCGCTCCGGTATCTCGTCAGGGCCGCGAGGCCCGGCGGCGAGAGCCGCGTCCATCTCGGGGTCGCCGCCCTGCCGTTCGTCGCGGTCGCGGCGCTTGCGGGGGCGAGCCTGTCGATGACCCCGCGCGAGCACTGGCACGGCCTGATCTCGGGCCACACCTGGCTTGAATGCCTCGTCTCGATCCCGCTGATCGCCGTCGTGCCGTTCGCCGTCGTCACGTGGGCGGTCCGGCGGTTCGGGGCGCCGACGGACCTTGTGCGGGCCGGGGCCCTGGTTGGCCTCGCCTCGGGCGCGGTCAGCGCGCTCGGCTATTCCCTGCACTGCATGGACGACACCGTGCCGTTCGTCGCGGTCTGGTACGGAGGGACCATCGCGCTGTGCACGCTGGCGGGGGCACTCCTGGGACCGCGCCTGCTCCGATGGTAGCGAACAAGCCAAGGGCGTACCAAGGCGGTCGGCGAAGATGACTGGGTCCCATGGCGCCGGCCGCAGCACGAAAAAGAATTCGCGCAATGTCGTAACGATGAGCGCGGGACGTACGGACTCAAGGAAAGGAGCCGCGAGCTTCCGAGTAATGATCGAGTTCCGCCATGAGAACCAAGATCCTTCCCGTCTTCGCCGGCATTGCAATGCTTGCCGCACTGCCAGGTTATGCGCTCGCGGGGTGGATGGACAACGTCCCGTCCCGCTTCGTACCCCAGACGCACCGGACGCCGCCCCGTCCTGTCGAACCGGTGGAGATCGGCTCGGCGACCGGGTCGATCACCGGGATGCCCCAGCGTCCTTCCGCCGACCGGCCCACGCGTCCCACCGGGGACTTCTGATGCCGTCGAATCACTTGGCCTTCCGCCAGGACCGAAAAACTGGCATCGTGGGTCCGTGACGTTCTGGCTCGCCTTTCGGCGGCTGCTCCCGCTGCTTGCGGTTCTCAGCCTCGCCCTGACGCCGGTGGCCGTCCCCGCGGCCGTCGCGGGCATGCGCGCGTCCGCGATGGCGCAGGCAGGCGTCGGGCACGAGGCGATGCCGATCGCGGACCCCGCCAACATGGCGGACATCGACATGGCCGAGATGCCATGCTGTCCGCCAGTGAAGACGGCGAAGCCCGACTGTGCCAAGGCGGGTTGCCCACTGCTGGCGCTCTGCCTCGCCGGCATCGCTTCCCTCCCGCCGTCCGCGGTGTCGGTACCGGCACCGGTCGCGACGCGGACGAGCCGGGCGTGGCCCAACGCCGCGTTCTTCGCCAGCATGCACGGGCCACCGTTACCCGAGCCCCCCCGAGCTTGAACCCGATGCCGCCGGCGTGAGCGCCGGCACGATGGCGCGCGACCGCGCGCCGGCGACCATCGCGTTCAGGAGACTGCACCCGTGACCAGGAATCCCTTCGCGCGCGCCCTTGCGGCTGCGCTGCTCGGCGCCTCGATGTCGGCCCAAGCCTTGCCGGCGCTCGCCGGCATCGACGACTATCAGTTCCAGCTCGTCCAGCCCGAGGCGAAGGTCGGGGACGCGGTCCTCGCCGTCCGGCTCGTGGACAAGCGCAGCGGCGAGCCGGTGACCGACGCCGTGATCTTCGCCAAGCGCCTCGACATGGCTCCGGACGCCATGGAGGAGATGGCCACCAAGGTCGAGCAGGTGCCATCGACCGAACCGGGCATCTACCGCTTCAAGGCCCACCTCGGCATGCAGGGCCGCTGGCGACTGTCGCTGGCCGCCAAGGTCCAGGGCGAGACCGGCACGGTCGAGGGCGATCTGACCGTCCAGGCCGCGAAATGAGCCGGTCCGGATGGCTCGCCGGGGCCCTCGCCGCGTTCGCGGCCGCGGGCGTCGGGTATTGGGCGGGGCACGACGGCCCCGCCGTGTCCGAACTCGCCGGACGCGCGGTCTCGGGGCTGCCGACCGCGTTCGCGGACCGGGCTCGCGACGGGCTCGCGCATCTCCTGCCCCCCGCGGCGGGCCCCGCGAGGGCCGCCCCGTCCGGCCCGGTCGTCTACTACCAAGACCCGGACGGGAAGCCGGTCTACTCGCTCGCGCCGATGGTCACGACGGACGGACGCGAGTTCCGGGCCGTCCGCGCCAGCGAGGACGTCCGCTTCGACGGCGAGGACGCGGAGGCCATGTCCGTCGACATGGCCCCCCACGGCATGGCGGGCGACGGCCAGCCGGCCGGGTCGTCCAAGCCCGGCTCCGGCGACCGGCGAATCCTGTACTACCGCAACCCGATGGGCCTGCCCGACACCTCGCCGGTGCCGAAGAAGGACTCGATGGGGATGGACTACATCCCGGTCTACGCGGGCGAGGACGAGGGCGGCAACGTCGTCACCGTGTCGCCCGGCAAGGTCCAGCGCACAGGCGTCCGGACCGAGACGGTGGAGCGCCGGGTCGTCGCCCAGCCCGTGCGCGTGCCCGGCACCGTCGCCCTCGACGAGCGGCGCGTGACCGTCATCGCGACCCGCTCGGACGCGTACGTCGACCACGTCGAGGACGTCACCACCGGCGACCGTGTCCGCAGGGGTCAACCCCTCGTCCACATCTACTCGCCCGACATCAACGCCGCGGCCGCCCAGCTCATCGCCAATCCCGGCTTCGACGGCGCCCGGCGTCGCCTGCAGAACCTCAACGTCTCCGAGGCGGTGATCGACGAGATGGAGCGTACCCGGAAGGTGCCGATGGCCATCACCTGGTCGTCGGCCCGGGACGGCGTGGTCCTACAGCGGACCGCCATCGAGGGCATGAAGGCCGCGGCCGGCGACACGCTGTTCCGCATCGGCGACATCTCGACGATGTGGGTGCTGGCCGACGTGCCCGAGCGCGACCTCGCCGGGGTGCGGGTCGGACAGCCGGTGACCCTCCGAGTCCGCTCGGCCCCGGGGCGCACGTTCTCGGGCAAGGTCGGCGTGATCTACCCGCAGGTGAACCCGGACACACGCACCACACGGGTCCGCATCGAGCTGCCGAACCCAGACGGCGCGCTCCTGCCGGACATGTACGCCGAGGTCGAGATCGCCACGGGAACCGGAAAGCCCGTCGTGGCGGTCCCCGACGACGCGGTCATCGACACGGGCGCGCGACAGGTGGTGCTGCTCGACCGCGGCGAGGGCCGGTTCGAGCCGCGCGAGGTCAAGATCGGGGCACGCGGCCCAGGCTACACCGAGATCCGCGAGGGCGTAACGGCTGGTGATCGGGTGGTCACGGCGGCGAACTTCCTGATCGACGCCGAGAGCAACCTCAAGGCTGCGTTGCAATCGATGGCGTCCCCGAAGGCGGACGACCGGCAGGCCGCGAACATGGAGACCAAGCCATGATCGCACGTCTCATCGGATGGTCGGCCCGCAACCTCGTCCTGGTGCTGGTCGGGACCGTGTTCGCCGTCGCAGCAGGCGTCATGGCGCTGCGGACGCTGCCGCTCGACGCTATCCCCGACCTCTCGGACGTGCAGGCCATCGTGTACACCGAGTACCCGGGCCAGGCTCCCCAAGTGGTCGAGGACCAGGTCACCTATCCGCTGACCACCGCCATGCTGACCGTGCCGAAGGCGAAGGTCGTGCGGGGCTTCTCGTTCTTCGGCGTGTCCTTCGTCTACGTGATCTTCGAGGACGGCACCGACCCGTACTGGGGCCGGTCGCGCGTGCTGGAGTACCTCAACGGCGCGGCGAGCCGCCTGCCGGCCGGCGTGACGCCGACACTGGGGCCCGACGCGACCGGCGTGGGCTGGGTCTACCAGTATGTGGTGGTGGCGAAAGAGCGGACGCTCGCCGAGCTCCGCTCGCTGCAGGATTGGGTGATCCGCTTCGGGGCCTCGCGCGCCGAGGGCGTGGCCGAGGTCGCCGGCGTCGGCGGGTTCGTGAAGCAGTACAACGTGGTCGTCGACCCCAACCGGCTGCGTGCCCAGGGCATCCCGCTCAACAAGCTCCGGGACGCGATCCGGTCGAGCAACGCCGATGTCGGCGGCCGCACGGTCGAGCTCTCCGAGTTCGAATTCATGGTGCGCGGTCGCGGCTACCTGCGGAGCGTCGCTGACATCGAGAACATCGTGCTGAAGACCTCCGGCGGCACGCCGCTGCGGGTCCGGGACGTAGCCCGGGTCGAGCTCGGGCCGGACGAGCGCCGCGGCATCACCGAGCTGAACGGCGAGGGCGAGGTGGCGGGCGGCATCGTCCTGCAGCGCTTCGGCGCGAACGCCCTCAGCGTCATCGAGAACGCGAAGGCGAAGCTCGCCGAGGTGGCCAAGAGCCTGCCGGCCGGCACCGAGATCCTGCCGGTCTACGACCGTTCGCAGCTCATCGACGCGGCCATAGAGACGCTGCGGCACACGCTGGTCGAGGAGAGCGTCGTCGTCTCCCTGGTCTGCATCGTCTTTCTGCTTCACGTCCGAAGCGCGCTGGTGGCCATCCTGATGCTGCCGGTGGGCATCCTGATGGCGTTCGCGGGCATGAAGGCTCTGGGGCTCGGCGCGAACATCATGTCGCTCGGCGGCATCGCCATCGCGGTGGGCGCGATGATCGACGCCGCCATCGTCATGATCGAGAACGCCCACAAGCACCTGGAGCGGGCGCCCGAAGGCAAGCCGCGCGTCGAGATCCTGGTCGAGGCCGCCGCCGAGGTCGGCCCGTCCCTGTTCTTCTCGCTGCTCATCATCACGGTGAGCTTCCTGCCGATCTTCACCCTGGAAGGCGAGGAAGGCAGGTTGTTCGGGCCGCTCGCCCTGACCAAGACCTTCGCCATGGCGGCGGCGGCGCTCCTGTCGGTGACCCTGGTGCCGGCCCTCATGACGCTGTTCGTGCGAGGGCGCATCGTCCCGGAGCACCGCAACCCGGTGAACCGGCTCCTGATCTGGCTCTACCGGCCCCTCATCGCCGGCGTGCTCCAGGCCCGGGTCCTGACCATCGTGCTGGCCATCGGCGTGCTGGCGGCCACGGTGTGGCCGGCGCGTCAGCTCGGCTCGGAGTTCATGCCGGAGCTGAACGAGGGGACGTTGATGTACATGCCGACCACGTTGCCCGGCATCTCGGTGACGAAGGCCGCCGAACTGCTGGCGACCCAGGACCGGATCATCAAGAGCTTCCCGGAGGTGGCGTCGGTCTACGGGAAGGCCGGGCGCGCCAACACGGCGACGGATCCGGCGCCGATGGAGATGGCCGAGACCATCATCAGCCTCAAGCCGAAGGTGGAGTGGCGCCCGGGCGTGACGCTGGCGAGCCTGAAGGCCGAGATGGACCAAGCGCTGCAGTTCCCGGGCGTGTCGAATGCCTGGACGCAGCCGATCCGCGCCCGCATCGACATGCTGGCGACCGGCATCCGCACCCCTGTCGGCGTCAAGGTGCTCGGGACCGACCTCGGCGCCATGGAGAAGGTGGCCCGTCAGGTTGAGGCCGTGGTGCGAAGCGTACCCGGCACGTCGAGCGCCTACGCCGAGCGGGTCATCGGCGGCTACTTCCTCGACATCGCGCCGGACCGGGAGGCGCTCGGGCGCTACGGCCTGAGCGTCGGCGACGTGCAGGACGTCATCGCGACGGCGCTCGGCGGCCAGTCCGTCACGAACACCGTCGAGGGTCGCGAGCGCTATACGGTGAACGTGCGCTACCCGCGCGCCTTCCGCTCGGATCCGCGGGCCATTGCCGACGAGGTGCAGGTGCCGCTGCCTGCGGGGGGAACGGTGCCGCTGCGCGAGGTGGCCAAGGTCGAGCTCACGCGGGGACCGACCTCGATCCGCACCGAGAACGGGCAGCTCGCGGTCTACATCTTCGTCGATCTCGCGGGCCGGGACCTCGGCGGCTACGTCGCCGACGCGCGGGCCGCGGTCGACAGCGAAGTCAAGCTGCCGCCGGGCACGACCCTGCAGTGGAGCGGACAGTACGAGTACCTGGAGCGGGCCGAGGCGCGCCTGAGGATCGTGGTGCCCCTGACGCTGCTGGTCGTGTTCCTGCTGCTCTACCTGAACTTCCGGCGCCTGACCGAGACGCTGATCGTCATGCTGTCGCTGCCCTTCGCCCTTGTGGGAGGCGTGTGGCTGATGTGGTGGATGGGTTTCAACATGTCGGTCGCGGTGGCGGTCGGGTTCATCGCGCTCGCCGGCGTCGCCGCCGAGACCGGCGTGATCATGCTGGTCTACCTCGACCACGCCCTCGACGAAGTCCGGGCCGGCTGCCGGCGCGAAGATCGCCCGCTCACTCGGGAAGATCTGCGGCGGGCCATCATGGTCGGCGCCGTCGAGCGGGTCCGCCCCAAGATGATGACGGTGGTCGCCATCATGGCGGGTCTCCTGCCCATCCTTTGGAGTACCGGCTCGGGCTCCGAGGTCATGCAGCGCATCGCGGTGCCGATGATCGGCGGGATGGTCTCCTCGACCGTGCTGACCCTCGTCGTGATTCCGGCCGTCTACGCGCTGGTGAAGGGGCGCGGGCTGCCGCAGGGTGCCGCGGAGACCAAGGACGAAGCACGGATGCCGCTGGCCGCCGAATGAGGAACCGACAGGAGCAGACGATGAGATCTTATGTGACGCCGTCCCGGCGAGCCGTGCTCGCAGGCTTGGCGGTGGGACTGGCGGTCGGGCGGTCCGTAGCGGCGGAGGGATTGCCGACGGTCGCAGTGACGAAGGACCCGAGTTGCGGCTGCTGCCGGAAGTGGGTGGACCATCTGCGCGAGGCCGGCTTCACGGTGACGGTGACCGAGGGAGCCGTGAACCCGGTCAAGGCGCGCCTCGGCGTGCCGCGGGACCTCGCCTCCTGCCACACCGCTGTCGTTGATGGTTACGTCGTCGAGGGACACGTGCCGGCCGATGCGGTCAAGCGGTTGCTGGCGGAGCACCCGAAGGGTACGGGTCTGGCCGTGCCAGGCATGCCGGCCGGTTCGCCCGGCATGGAGGTCGAGGGCATGGTGCCGGACACCTACGAGGTCGTGCTGTTCGGGCCTGACGGCCGGACGACCTTCGCGCGCTACCGCGGCGGCCAGGCGATTTGAGGCGGTCCGGCGGCATCGATGCGGGATGTGCGCCAACGCTCGGCGAACCCGACGTGGGCGGCGACGGCCTTGAGGCGTCCGGGTTCGCGATCCTAGCGATCGGAGTAGCGGGCGACGAGGCGATCGGCCCATCCGCGGTTCAGCAGCGTGAACTTCATCAGCTCCTTGCCGGTTTTGAGGACGGCGGTCGACCTGCTGTACGGCAACAGCCGGAAAAGCCATATCAAAGCGCTCTACGGCGGCTAGTGTTGTGGCTTTTGGAAAAAAACCATAATATGGCTGGGATAGTGACGCCATAGGATGGATTTTTGTGAAGCGGGATCACCTGATCCACGCCGTGCGGCAGCGCTTGGTGCGCCTACCGGCCCCGCACGACAGCCACTACGGCGTGGTGCCGATTTCCCCACCGGAAAACCATGTAACGCTCGACGGTGCGTTGGACCGCCTCGTCGCGGCCAGCGCCGCCCTCGGGAAGGTGCAGGCCATCGCACGGGAGATGGCCGACCCGTACCTGATCAGCCGCATCCTTAAGCGCCAAGAAGCGGTGAGTTCGTCCTCCATCGAAGGGACGAACAGCACGCTAGACGAGCTCCTCGTCGTCGAGGATGCCGACGAGGACGGTCGGTCCGAGGTGCGGCAGGTCCGAGACTATGCGCAGCTCTTGGACCGTCTGCTGCCGGACGCGATGGAGCGTGGCTACGAGGTCTTCGACCTCGACTTGATCCAGCGTCTGCACGCGGAGGTGATGAGGTCGGATCCGGACTACAAGGATGAGCCCGGCGAGCTTCGCGACAGCGTGGTCTGGATCGGCGGCAAGGGCCACATCGCCTACTCCACGTGGAATCCCCCGCCGCCCGCCCAGGTCCGCCACTGCCTTCTCGAAACCATCGACTACCTGCGGAACGAGGGCATGCAGTCCATGACGCAGAACCTCGTGGTCCGCATGGCGTTGGCGCACGCGCACTTCGAGGCGGTGCACCCGTTCAGGGACGGCAACGGTCGCGTCGGGCGCCTGCTGCTGCCGCTGATGATGGCGGCGGAGGGCCAAGTGCCCCTGTACCTCTCGCCCTACATCGATGCGCACAAGGACGACTACTACGCGGCCCTGAAGCGCGCGCAGCAGCGGCTCGAATGGGAAGCCATCGTCGGCTTCGTTTCCGACGCGGTGGTTGCCACGGTGGACGAGTTGCTGGTCACGCGCGCGGCACTCGCCGCGCTGCGCGCGGACTGGTCCGGGCGCCGCAAGTTCCGCAAGGGCGCGGCCTCGACCCGCGCGCTTGAACTGATCACCGACCATCCCGTCCTTACGGTCAAGCGCCTCGCCGGCCTGCTCGACGTGACCGTCGCGCAGGCCAACCAAGCGGTCGAGCAACTTGTCGGGACCGGGATCCTTTCCGAACGCACGGGCTACGCACGCAATCGCATCTTCGCCGCGACGGAGGTCCTCACCATCGTGAACCGGCCCTTTGGGCATCCTCCCGCGCTTCCGGTGGAGCACGAGGAGGCGGAGCCAACCGATTAGGTCGAGTCCTTCGGCTTTCCGGACTGAGGCGTGCCTACCTAACGCTCTTGGAGGCGGCGAGCCGGGACGTGCCGGCCACCGACGGCTTCCCGACCGGCCACGAGATGGTGGACACTGTTTCGCGCCGCTCGCGGCCACGCCTGAACTCTCCCGGGCCATCGAGACCGCGCACGCCTGACGGCGCCTAAGTGTCGACCAGGTTGGCAGCCGCGACCGTGCGGGCCGGCCATTCGTCCTGACGGTCGCCGTTGCGGCAGGAAGCATCCGTCGCGAATTGGCGCGGGCGTTCATCGACGCCGCGGAGACCTTGGGACAACCGAACCCACTAGGCGTCGAAAGCATGCCGGCCGACGAAGAGGCTCGCTAGGTGAGTGGCATCTCGGCCTTGAGCAGCGTCTTCCATAAAACAGCATGATTGGCGTAGCTAAGGTCGCGTTACACCGCTAGAACTCGTGAGTTCCAGGCGACCTTCTGTCCACACCATGAACCGCGCAAGCCTCCTTGGAGTGATCTCGCACTATCTGGCGCACTTGAGGGTGTCGGTTGGGCAGCTCAATAGCCTCAACCTACAAGATATCAACGTTCATTCGGAAACATTCTTTCGTGACTTTTTGAACCTTGCGCTCGGATATAATCTCAAGAACATCAACATCATCGAGAGGAACGCACGAGCGATTGACCTCGGAGATGAAGACGAGCGCATTGCCATTCAGGTGACCTCGACCGCGGAACTCGCAAAGATCAAGCATACCCACAAGGGCTTCGTAGCGAGCGGTCTCAATGGCAGATACGACCGGTTGGTGGTCCTGATAATCGGAGAGAAGCTCCGATACCGCGAGTTGGCCCTAGGCGGCGAGGGCGTCTTCAGCATGTCGCTGGTGGACGATGTCTGGGACATTCACGAACTATTGAGGAAGGTCGCCGATCTTCCATCAAGCAAGCTTGAGCGCTGCTGCGACTTCCTGCGCAGCGAATTGGCCATCGTCGAGCCCCGACAGTCGAACGAGGTTTGTACGCTGATCCGTCTCATCGAGGTTCTCAGCGCCGCCGAGGAAGGGATTCTGGCGGGCGACAATCGGGAGGACCCGGATCCCGATAGGAAGATCCGCGACCGCTTCGCGGATCACGCTGCGTTTCTCGAGCAGCAGTTCGTCGACCTGCACGAGATATATGGACGCGCGCTGGCTGAAGTGAATAGGCATGCCGACCTCGGACACGTGCGTGTCCGCAAGCTCCAGGTCTACCTCATGAATTGGAGCGACCGCGTCCTTAGCGAGCTTGGAGGCGATCCCAAAGCCGCACTCGAGGCGCTGGCCGGGAAGGTTCTCAGGATGATGGGCAGCAGCGAGGTTGCCTTCGACGATGGCGCCATCCGATACTACCTCATCAACCAGTTGATCGCCTGCAACGTGTTCCCGAACAAGCGCGCGCTCGATGCCTAGCATCTTTCTAAAAGACGAGGCCCTCGAGAAATCGCCCGCGATCGTCGGGTTCGAGATTGCACGTTACATCAAACAATCCGGCAAGGGCCGCATCAGTATCTTCGACGTGGTCGAGCGCTTCAAGCGCGAGAGTTGGTTCGCCTGGAATTCGTTCTTCTATGGCATCACCTTTCTGTACGCCGTCGGCCTCATCGAATTCGAAGAGCCATATTTGATCGCCCGCGATGTTGATTGAGCGCCTCTTCACCGAGCCGGCCACCATCGACCCGATCGTCTTTACACCGGGGATCAATGTGATCCTTGGTGAAAGCGATGCCACAAGCTCAAAAAACAACGGCGTCGGCAAATCGCTCTGCATCGAATTCTTGAATTTCGCCTTGCTCAAACGCAAGGGGGAGAGCCGAGTGGCCAAGATCCCGCGGGAGAGTTTCGACCCGCGCACATTCATCTGCGTCGATTTCGAGCTGCATGGGATCCACTATACCATCAAGCGATCCCTCGAAGAGGCAGAGCACCCTCGCATCATCGTGGACGGACGCGAGACGGTCTACGCGAAGCTCAAGGATGCGACCGACTTCCTTACAGGCAGGCTCTTTGCCGACCAGGAGGCGCAGGTGGGGTTTCGGGAGATGCTGGGGCCGCTAATCCGCGACGAACGATCCGAGTTCAAGTCGATCGTATCCTGCTTCGACACCAAGGCCCGCATCCCGGACAACTACGCTCCCCACCTCATGCTGCTGGGCATCGATCTCGACATCTACCGTGCCATCAAGGGGATCCAGAAGGAACTCGATGCGATCGCCATCGAGGAGGCTCGCATCAAGGAGAGCGTGAAGCTCGTCCGCCAGAAGAACCTGGACGACGCCCGATCCGACCTCAATGCCCTCGACGAGGAGGTCGAGACGATCCGTCAGGGCATCGATGCACTGGAGAACGCCCCGGCCTACGACATCGTCAAGGGCGAAATCCTGGAGATCGAGGACCGGATGTCGGAGCTGCGCCGTAGCAAGGACGTGCTGGTTCGGCGCTCTGCGAACCTGGCGCCGATCGCCCTCGAACCCGGCATAGACGGCGACGAGATCCGCGCCTTCTACGATCAGCTTCGCGCCGGTTTGGGTGCCAGCATCGTCCGCGAACTCACGGAAGTGATCGCCTTCAAGTCCAAGATCGAGCAGTTCCAGCGCCACCTGCTGGATGAAAAGTCGAGAGTGGTGGACGTCGAGATCCGAGGACTGAACAGACAGCTCGCAGAGCTCGACAGGAGGTACGCCAAACTTACTGCGGTTCTCGACCAGAAAGGGCAGCTGCGCAATCTTCGCCAGACCTACGCCTCCTTCCAGGCCAAGAGCGATGAGCTCGGACAACTTAGGAGTTTCTTCAGCCGTTACGACCAGCTGCTGATCGAACGGCAGACCAAGAGGTCTGAGATCGAGGCCGAACGTTTGGCGTTGCAGGCCAGCATCTCGGCCGCCGCGGAGCGCCTGCGATCTTTCGAACGGACGATCCTCACCATCCACCAGTTCATCCAGGGCAATCGTAAAGCTTCGTTCGCGGTACGGACCACTTCCCGAAAGCACGTTGTCGACATCGTCCTGCGGATCGACGATGACGGCAGTCATAGCGTCGAGAGAGAAAAAGTCTTCATCTACGACATGGCGCTGTTGCTGAACGAGTACACCAAATCACGCCATCCCGGCATTCTGGTTCACGACAACATCTTCGATGTGGACGACGATACCCTGCAAAAGAGCTTGGAATTCGTGCTCACGCGCGCAAGGTTCGACGACGACCAACAATACATCCTAACGCTGAACGTCGACCGCATCGAGCATGCCCGAGAGGAAGTATGGTACTACGAGCTTGAACAGAGCGTCAGAGCCTCTTTTACCAAAAGCAATCGTTTTCTCAAAGCTCAATATCAGGAACTTGGCTAGGATCGACTGCTCGGATCCGGATCATCGGAACTCTGCCATGATCGCCTCGAGGCTGGTTCCGCCGCGCGCCGGCCCTGCACAGCTGCGTCCAACGCTTCCGTCAGCTGTCGGGGGACGGGGCTCGGAGCGAGACTGGTGCCACCTGCCCTTGCGCGCTCCCGGGTCCTTGACCTTCCCACCGTTGGAAGCCCCATTTGTGTTGGACGCTACAACGAGGAGTGCGTCATGTACCGCTACAAGGTCGACAAGATGGGCTGCGGCGGCTGCGCCAAGTCCGTGACCCGCGCCGTCCATGGCATCGAGCCGGACGCCCGAGTCGAGGTGGATCTGGGGGCCAAGCTGGTGACCGTATCCGGCGCCGCCGGTCCGGCCGACTGCATCGCCCAGGCCATCGCCGCCGCGGGCTACCCGGCCGAGACGCTCGGCACGATCACGTGAGACGGCCGGTGGGCAACCAAACCCGGCTGCGCGCATTCACGTGCCAGGGGCGACGCCGCCCCGGCATCCGGGATCGAGAACAGCGATCGGCATGGGTTGCGACAGGCTTATAGTGCGTTCGATGGCGGTGATGGTCCTCGCGATCATCGCCTTCGTCGCGCCGTTCGCCGTCGAAGCGCACGAGGGGCACGTCCACTGCGCCGGCCACAAGCGCGCGGTATCGGTGGTCTCTACGGCGTCCGCTTCCGAGGAGAACCTAGCTCCCGCCGCGTCGTCGCGCATCCCAGAAATGCCGGTGAAGCTCCTTGCAACGCCCCGCCTCCAGGCGGCGACTGGTCGGCCGACCGCTTCGCTTCGGGCGGCCGGTGCCGACCGAGGCTGCTGCCCCGGCGCCTGTAAGCGCGGCTGCTGCGGGGCGATGGTCTGCGGCACGGTCGGCATCGTCGCCGGAGCCGCATCCCTGGTCGCCCCCGTATTTCGGGCGGCCGTGCTGATCCCGCACGACCTTCCCGGTCGCGCGGGCATTGGCCCCGAGGCGCTACGCAAGCCACCACGAACCCTCGCGTGAGATGAGGCGCGCCTGAGGCGCGCGACGCCCGAGGTGCGACCGCCAACATGGTCCGCACCCGGACATCCTGCCGCGAGGCCTCCTTGTGCATGCCGGAACGTCCTTCCGCCTTCGGCGCGTCGGCGCCGTTTGAGGCCGCCCCAACGGACCGCATTGGGGTTCATGCTTCACGTCGGCATGGCCGGGTCGGGTTCAGCGGCCCCAAACCCGCGGGCGGCGTGCGCTCCGGCTTGCAGCTCGGGAGCTGCCAGGGATCGAAGCCTCGCACCCTCCCGGCATCCCGGCCGTGCGGATCGTGAGCGGCTCGGCCCGGCCCGGCCGGCATCGGTTGTGGTGCATCTCCGCTCCCGAACCACGCCGGCTTAGGTGAGATTATCTGGAAATATAATTTTGAACTTAACACGATTGTGTAGGTTGAACTGCCGCGATAACTGCAATACTGTTCTTATATAAGGATGGTATATTAAGTCTCGCTTTGAGGAAGCTCTATCAAAAAGAGGAGATATCAAATGCATCAGATGTCGAGCGAGATGCAGTCCTGCATCGACGAGTGTCTGCGATGCTACCAGACGTGCCTCGGCATGGCCTCGAACCACTGCCTCCCGACCGGCGGCAAGCATGTCGAGCCGAGTCACCTCCGGCTGATGCTGGCCTGCGCCGAGATCTGCAGGACCTCGGCGCACTTCATGCTGCTCGGGACCTCGCACCACAAGCACACCTGCGCCGAGTGCGCCGACGTCTGCGAGGATTGCGCTCGCAGCTGCGAACAGGTCGGCGACATGCAGGCCTGCGTCGAGCAGTGCCGCCGCTGCGCCGAGAGCTGCCGGAAGATGGCCGCCTGAACTTTATGGGGCGGCCGAGCCGGCCGTCGCCATTCGTCCACAGAAGGAGATCGTCATGCGCGTTCCTACACTGACCCTAGCTGCGACCCTGGCACTGACTGGAGCGGGCACGGCCCTCGCCGCGGACCACGATCACGGCTCCAACGATCACGGATCCATGCAGGCACCCTCGTTCGAGCTGCCCGCGGCCTGCACGGCCGCGTCGGCCGGCAAGGAGGCTTCGATGAAGGCTATGCAGGACCACATGTCGATGGCGATGCAGGGCATGTCCGGCCGAGCGACTGACACGCAGAAGGGCCTGCAGCACGCCATGATGCAGATGAACGGCCCGATGATGCAGGGCATGATGGCCGGGGATCCCGACGTCGCCTGGATCTGCGCGATGATTCCGCACCACATGGGTGCCATCGCCATGGCCCAGGTCGGGCTGAAGAACGGCGACAATCCCGAGGCGAAGAAGATCGCCGAGAAGAGCATTCAAGAGCAGGAGAAGAGCATCAAGGAGCTGACCGCCTGGCTCGACAGGAATGCCCGGAAGGAAGGCAAGCAGTAACCCCGAAATATTGCCTGTCCGTGGCCCGTCCTGCGCCGTCAGGCGCGGACCACGGACAACGAAGTCGCGCGAAGGCCACCCATGACCAATTCGTCGGAAACGCATCCCGCCACGGCGAACCACGCCTGCTCCGGTGGGCACCGGCACGACCACTCCGGTCACGCCGCCTCGCACGCGCACGGCAATGCCGGCATGGTGGCGAACGAAGCCGGCGCCCGACGCGTGAAGGACCCGGTCTGTGGGATGACGGTCGACCCGCACGCGACCGAGCACCGGGCCGAGCACGACGGCCATCCCTACTACTTCTGCTCGAACGGCTGCCGGGCCAAGTTCGAGGCTGACCCGTTCCGCTACGTCGATCCAGCCCAAGGGGCGACGAGGACCGAACCGGTTTCCGAGAGCTCGATCTACACCTGCCCCATGCACCCGGAGGTCAGGCAGGTCGGGCCCGGTTCATGCCCGATCTGCGGAATGGCGCTCGAGCCGGCGATGGTCGGCGCGGACGACGGCCCGAGCGAGGAACTCGTCGACATGACGCGCCGGTTCTGGGTCGGGCTGATCCTGACCGTGCCGGTGTTCGTGCTGGAGATGGGCGGGCACCTGTTCGGCCTGACGGAACGCCTCGGCCAGCAGACCTCCAACTGGATCCAGCTCGCGCTCGCCACCCCGGTCGTGCTCTGGGCCGGCTGGCCGTTCTTCGTCCGTGCTTGGCACTCCGTTCTGTCCCGCAACCTCAACATGTTCACCCTGGTCGCCCTTGGGACGGGCACGGCCTACCTCTACAGCGTGGTGGCGACGCTAGCCCCCAGGCTGTTCCCCGAGGCGCTGCGCGGGCATGACGGGGCGGTGCCGGCCTACTTCGAGGCGGCCGCCGTCATTACCGTGCTCGTGCTCCTCGGGCAGGTGCTGGAGCTCCGAGCTCGCGAGAGCACCGGCGGCGCCTTGCGGGCGCTGCTCGACCTCGCGCCGAAGACGGCGCGGCGCGTCCGGCCCGACGGCACGGACGAGGAGGTGCAGCTCGACGCCATCGCCGTCGGCGACCGCCTGCGGGTGCGCCCCGGCGAGAAGGTGCCGGTCGACGGCGCGGTCGTGGAGGGCCGCAGTTCCGTCGACGAGAGCTTGGTGACGGGGGAATCCATGCCTGTCGCCAAGGAGGCTGGCGCCTCCATCATCGGCGGCAGCCTCAACCAGTCCGGATCGCTGGTCGTCGAGGCGACAAAGGTCGGACGCGACACCATGCTGGCCCGCATCGTCCAGATGGTGGCCGAAGCCCAGCGCTCGCGCGCGCCAATTCAGCGCCTTGCGGACCACGTTGCGGGCTGGTTCGTGCCGGCGGTCATCGGCGTGGCGGTGCTCGCCTTCCTCGCCTGGATGGTCTTCGGGCCTGAGCCGCGCTTCACCTTCGCGCTGCTGGCGGCGGTGGCGGTCCTGATCATCGCCTGCCCGTGCGCGCTCGGGCTTGCCACGCCGATGTCGATCATGGTCGGCGTCGGTAGGGGCGCCGGGGCCGGCGTCCTCGTCAAGAACGCCGAGGCGCTGGAACGGATGGAGCGGGTCACGACCCTCGTGGTCGACAAGACCGGCACGCTGACCGAGGGCAGGCCGGTTGTGACGCGGGTGGTGGCGGCCGAAGGCTTCGACGAGGACTCGGTGCTGCGCCTTTCCGCGAGCGTCGAGCGTGCGAGCGAGCACCCGCTCGCCCTCGCCATCGTGGCGGCCGCCGGGAAGCGCGGGATCGCAACCGCCCCCGTCACGGACTTTGACAGCCCGACCGGAAAGGGCGCACTCGGCACGGTTGAGGGCCGGCGCGTCGCGCTCGGCAACGTCGCCTTCATGAGCGAGCAGGGCGTCGACGTCTCGACCCACGACGCCGCCGCCGACGAACTCCGGCGCGACGGCGCAACAGCGATCTTCGCAGGCGTCGACGGCCGAGCGGCCGGGGTCATCGCCATCGCCGACCCGGTGAAGGCGACGACGGCGGAGGCGCTCGCCGCGCTCCGAGCCGAGGGCATCCGGGTGGTGATGCTGACCGGCGACAACCGCACGACGGCCGAGGCGGTAGCGCGCCGACTCGGCATCGAGGAGGTCGAGGCGGAGGTCCTGCCCGACCAGAAGGCCGACGTAATCGAGCGCCACAAGGCGGCCGGGCAGGTGGTCGCGATGGCCGGCGACGGCGTGAACGATGCCCCGGCGCTGGCGGCGGCGGACGTCGGCATCGCCATGGGCACCGGCACGGACGTGGCGATCGAGAGCGCCGGCCTCACGCTGCTGAAGGGCGACCTCCTCGGCATAGTGCGAGCCCGGCGGCTGTCGCGGGCGGTGATGGGCAACATCCGCCAGAACCTGTTCTTCGCCTTCATATACAACGCGGCCGGCGTGCCGGTTGCGGCGGGCATCCTCTACCCGTTCCTCGGCATCCTGCTCTCGCCGGTCCTCGCAGCGGCCGCCATGGCGCTGTCGTCGGTCAGCGTGATCGGCAACGCTCTTCGCCTTCGCGCGGCGAAGCTCGACCCGTTCTCCGCTCGCTAGGAGTACCGATGTTCCCGATTTGGCTTCATGCCCTCTCAATCGCAGCGTTGCTGCTGGGTGCCGCCTGCTCGCTGCTTCTGTCCGTGCAGGTCATCCGCCATCCGCAGCACATGGCTGTGATGAACGTGGTCTGGCCGGTCTCAGCGCTGTTCGGAACGCTGGTCGTGGTCTGGGCCTATTTCCGCTACGGACGGCTCGCAACCATGGAGGCGCACCACCACGCCAAGGAGCGGGGTGAGGAGCCACCGAACATGACCGGCACCCCATTTGCGGTCATGGTCGGCAAAGGCGCGCTCCACTGCGGCAGCGGCTGCATGCTGGGCGACGTTGCCGCGGAGTGGCTCGCATTCCTGGTGCCGAAAGTGGCGGTGTGGTTCGGTTGGCACTCGCTCTTCGAGGAGAAGATGTACGCCGTCTGGGTGCTGGACTTCGTCTTCGCCTACGCGCTCGGGATCGTGTTCCAGTATTACGCCATCGTGCCGATGCGCGGCCTCTCGCCGGGCGAGGGCGTCGTGGCGGCCGTGAAGGCGGACACCGCCTCGCTGATCGCGTGGCAGATCGGCATGTACGGTCTCATGGCGCTGGTGCAGTTCTGGCTCTACCCGCATCTAGCCGGGCAGCGGGCACCGGTGAATTCGGTGGAGTTTTGGTTCGCCATGCAAGCTGCCATGGTCGCGGGATTCCTGACCAGCTACCCGGTGAACTGGTGGCTCGTCGGCTCTGGCATCAAGGAGCGGATGTAGGCCGACCGCCGCCTACCGGCGGATCAAGAAGAGGTAGACGAGGATCGCGCACGCGGTCGCCAGCATGGCGATCCGGTAGCGGACCTCGTCGCGGGGGGGCGGGCGCGGGTCGGGCCCGGCGACGGCCAAGCACGTCGGGCACCTCGACGCATTGGCGCGGATCGGTCGCCCGCAGCGGTCGCACTTCGACAGGAGCATGGACGCCTGCCCGCCGGCCCGAGCCGGAACAGCACGCGGAGTCGCAAAGGTCCGGCAGCGGTCTCGCCCACGGCGACCTTCGGGACCGCCGCGCCGGTCCCGGTTGCTTAAGTATGGCTACAAGTTCGTACCGCGAAGTACGTCCTTTGGCTTAAGAGCCGCCCCAGCAGGAGCGGCAGGGGACACAACCGCGGCAGGGCCATTTGGCTCGCGATGTGCCCCTATTGAGCTGCATCAAAGCTTTCGCCGGAGGCGTTTCGGATCCTCGCGTTGCGCCGAATGCCTTGAGGTCATCAGAAGTCTATATGGCAGACACATACTATCCACCGTTCATATGTGGAGAGACGCTATTCCAGTTACAATAGGAACATATTCGTGTACCGCCAAAGAATACGTTTCCTTCCTTGAAGGAGCCGTGTCGAGTGCGATCCGGCTTCGGAGGCGAACGAATGCTGACGGCGCAAATCGACCCGGCAAACACGGTGGTCACGACGGCGGAGTCGACAGCGTCGACATCCTACCAAGTTCCACTGATCCTAGATCTCGATGGGACGCTGCTGCGCGCAGATGTCCTTTACGAGAAAGCCCTGTCCCTCGTTCGGGCAGACCCTCTGAACATCTTCAAAATTGTGTACTGGTCCCTTGGTGGCCGCGCCTACCTGAAGCGGCGGATGGCACAAGATGCCAAGCTGGACATAGATACACTGCCGGTCAACGCTGAGTTGATTGAATTTGCGCAGACCGAGGCCAATGGCGGCCGGCCGGTACATATGTCGACGGCGACCGACAACGTGACGGCCGCTCAAATCGCTCGACGATTTCCGTTCATAACGACAGTCATCGCGAGTGACGGTACGACAAATCTGAAGGGGCACGCCAAGGCGGCTGAGCTCGCTCGCCGCTTCCCGATGGGTTTCGACTACGCTGGTGACAGCAGAGCTGACCTGCCCGTATGGCATGCTGCCCGGCGGGCCATAGTGGTTGAAGCATCAAGTCGGGTCGAGAAAGCAGCTAGTACTGTCGCGAATGTCATTGGTATCTTTCATCGACCTTCTTATCTAGGGCCACTCATCGAAAGCATGAGACCCCATCAGTGGGCTAAAAATGCTTTAGTTCTGGTGCCGGCTGTTTTGGCTGGGCGTATCTTCGACGTTCTCGCGGTTTGGCAGCTTATAGTTAGCTTCATAGCTCTGAGCTTGATTGCCTCCGCAACATACATACTCAACGATATCTGGGACGTCGCTGACGACCGTCGGCACTGGTCGAAAAGGAACCGGCCGCTCGCCAGCGGGCGATTGCCCATGGCTGTCGGCTTTGCAGCAGTCCCGATCGGCTTGGCTGCCGGCTTCGCTCTCGGAGCGGTCGCCGGGCCCAAGGTGGTCCTGATGTTGGCCTGCTATACGGTCTTGACGCTCTTTTACTCCTTCTACGTCAAACGCGTCGTTCTTCTCGACGCGTTGACGCTGGCCCTCTTGTTCACGCTCCGCCTGGCCGTCGGCACGGTCGCGGTCGCGGCCAAGGCGTCACCGTGGTTGTTCGTATTCTCGATATTTCTGTTCACATCGCTGGCACTAGCCAAGCGACACACGGAGATCGCACGCGCCATCGAGCGTGGCACGGCGAGAATCAACGGACGCGGCTATTTCGCGGCAGACCTGCCGCTGGTTCTCGCGGCGGGTGTAGCAGCAGGTACATCAGCGCTTCTTGTCCTCGTGTTCTACATTATCAACGACGCGTTCCAGCAGACTTTCTACGGCGATGTCGCCTGGCTTTGGGGTTTCCCGGTTGCACTCTCTATCATCGTGGGACGGATCTGGGTCGCCTGTCAGCGTGGCGAGTTGCAGGACGATCCGGTTGTCTTCGCGTTGACAGACAGGCTCGCGCTTGCGGCAGGAAGCGGTCTCTCGGTCTGCTTCGTGCTGGCCTGGGCCGGTCTTGCGGCCTGAGATGTGGCGTCTCGAGCACCTCGACCGGCGCGTTCGGTTCCTGTTCGCCGGCGGCTCCGCCGCTGGATTGAGTTGGGTCGCACGCTTCCTTTTCAGCACTGCGTTGCCTTACCCGGCCGCTGTTGCGGCAGCCACCGCAACGGGGATGATATTCGGCTTCTTCGCCTATCGGAACCTCGTGTTCCCGGATTCACGCCGTCCGCTCATCGCGCAACTTTGCGGATTTCTGGTTGTGAATCTAATCGGAGGTGCGGTGACAGTCGCTGTAGCTATGTTCACATGCAATCATGTACTTTTACCCCTCGGTTTTGCTGCCGCGGCGCCGGCTTCTCATGCAATCGGCATCGCAGCAGGAGCAGTCGCAAATTATCTCGGCCATAAAACAATTACATTCAACACTGCGTGATCCACGTCAAAAGCCTAAATTATCTTGGAATACGTTTGAAGGCGCATATCGCTAAGGCGACTCTGGAGCGAACAATGCTCAAGCTACGCAGCGCGTTTGTCGCGCCCAACATCGTCACAAGTCTACAAAAAGAAAGTACGAAGAGCGAGCGCAGCGCAATGCTTGTTGGCATGGCGCTTTTCGCAATAGGCACCGCGAGCGCATTATTTTCTATCGCAAAGCAGCCCGGATGGCCTATCACAGCGGACCTGGATTTATATCTAGACGCCGCCAAATTATTAACGCAGGGTCAGAACCCCTATATTATAGTTGACGGCCGAGATCCATTTGCCTACCCGCCTTTTCTCGGCGTGATCGTTGCTGCCATCGGTCAGTTCATAGGCTACGGCAAGCTCTGGATTTTCTGGCCGTGCTTGAACGTCGTGCTCGTAGCCGGCTGCGTACTGCTGTTGCGCCGCTTCGGACGCATCATGTCTGACGGATGGCTGCTACTCGCGACCGGCGTAATCTTGTGCAGCCGTGCAATCCGCTCCGATCTTTTTCATGGCCAGATCAATATTCTCCTGCTTTTCGTCCTTCTAATCGGTCTTCGGTCGTTCCTCGATCGAGCGACTATTCGGGGCGCGATCGCTTGGGCGTTCGTCATCGTCTGCAAACCGTTTATGGGCGTGCTGATTTTCTACCTTCTATGTCGGCGCGGGTGGCGAGCGGCCGCAGTGACCGCAGGCATGGCAGCCGTCCTATTTACCGGACCGTTCCTGTTGATCAGCAGCCCTCTGGCGGGGGTCAGAGGTTGGATTGCGGCATCAGCCTTCTACACCACACTTCCGGCAGGCGCGCGGCCCGATCACCAGTCGCTGCCGGCTCTCGCCAAGCGCCTCTTCACCGAGAATCCGTTTAGCATTCCATGGATCGACGCGCCCGTGCTGGCGCAGTGCGTCAGCGTTCTAGCTGCCATAGTCGCCGTATCGATTTTCCTCACCGCCATCGCGGCATACCCCGACCGCGCCGAGGCCGCCGATGACACCTTGAATGCCGGAAGACAGCTCGCCGAAGTCGGCCTTACCGTCGGTCTCGCTCTGAGTTGCGGCCCGCTTTTGGAAGGTGATCACTTGATCCTGATCTGGCCGGCCCTCTACGGATCTGTTTTGTGCGCGCAGCGTGCTCCAGCAACGGCTCGGATAGAGCGAGGGCGCTGGATAATGGCTGCAGCAGGATGGTGCGCCGTTTTCTGGGTATTCGCGCTGCCTGTCATCGTGCCTTTCGTCGTCTCACCGACGTGGCCGGTGCTCGAAGGCGCACAGATTCTCCTGAGCGGCAGAAACGGCATCGCGGTTTTCGTTGCCTGTGTGCTTACCCTGTATGCACTCAGCGCGAGCGCGGAGAGTCGAAAGAGGTCGCGGCAACCCCAATTAGCCATTTAGCGTCGCTGCCTCTCGGTTCTTTGCTTCGGTCGTCAGAATTGCACCGACCAGCCCCTACGCCGGCCGGCGCGTCTGGAGGAGCCTCCGACACGACCGGCGGGGTCGTGCTGCAGCAAAGGCCGTGACCAAGTGGACGAGACGCGCTTCACCGCTGCCCTTGACCTTCCAACGATGGGAAGCCTTATCCCGTCGGGCGTCATCGGAAGGAGAGCGTCAAGGTCCGCTTCGAGGTCGAGAAGATGGAGTGCGGCGGCTGCACCAAGTCGGTGACCAGCGCCCTGCAAACCGTCGAGCCAGGCGCCCACGTGGACGTCGACCTGGCGACGAAGCTCGTTGCCGTATCCGCCGCCACCATCCAGTCCGACCGGATTGCCGACGCCATCATCGCTGCCGGTTATCCGGCGACGCCGCTGCCTGCGGCGGCTCGAACCGAGGCCGCGGCAACCAAACCGTCGGTGCGACGTTCCCGTCCCGGCCTCGTATATAGTCCCGTCGCCCCAACCGGTGTAAACTCCTGTCCATGTGCTCTGACCGGCAGATCCTGCGCCTGTTGGCAGCGATGATCCTTGCGATCATCGCCTTCGCTGCGCCATCTACCGTCCTGGCTCACGATGGGCACGCGCATCACGGCCACCACGTGGCCGCGGCACAGCCGAAGGTGGTCCCCGCGAGCACTTCGGCCATCCCGCCCATGTCCTTCACGCCCGGGGCCAAGGCCGAGGCTCTTGCCTGGTCGACGGCCGCGCTCCCGATCGCTGACGTCGAGTTCGCGCGCATCTATGCGGACCAGGACGGCGGCGACTTCCCTGGGCCCTGCAAGACGCGCTGCTGCGGGCCGATGGCCTGCTGCGTCACTGGCATCGTGTCCGGTCCCTACGCCCTATCGCCATCTTTCTTCCGGACAATCACGCTGATCCCGGACGACGTCTTTGGTCGCGCGGGCGCTGGCCCCGAGGCGCTGCCCGAGCCTCCACGAACCCTCGCGTGAGATGAGGCGCGCCTGAGGCGCGCGACACCCGGATTGCGTCCGCGAACGGCGGCGTGCTTCCGGCATCCCCGACGCGAGGATTCCCATCCATGTCCACCCGATTTGCCGCCGCCCTCGGCGCGGTGGCGCTGCTTGCCGCCGTCATGGCGGGGCCCGCACTTGCCCATGGCGGGCACGACCACGACGCGACCCCACCCCCCGTCTCCAAGTCCATCGCCCCCCGCGGCGAAGCCCTGTCCGATGCCTTCGAGCTCGTCGCCATCCCGCGCGACGGCACCCTGAACCTATTCCTCGACCGCTTCCGGACGAACGAGCCCGTCCCGGACGCGACGGTCGAGGTCGAGACGCCAGACGGGCCGAGGACGGCGACCGCCACGAGCGAGGGCGGCTACGTGCTGCCGGCACCGTGGCTGTCGAAGCCCGGCCGGCACGAGTTCGTCACGACCATCACCGCCGGCGACGCCGTCGACGTGCTCACCGTCTCGGTCACCGTGCCCGACCCGAAGGCCGCTGCGGCCGCGGCGCCCGCCAAGCCGGATCCGGCACAGGCCGCCATGTCGCGCTTCTCCGAGGTCGCGCGCGGGATCAGGGAGCGCCTCGGCGAGAAGGACCCGATCCTAGTGACCGCGGTCGCCTTGGCTTTCCTTCTCGGCGTGCTCGTGACGGCGCTCGCCCGCGGTCGCCGTGGCGCTCCGGCCGTGGCGCTGCTGGCCGTCGGCATCACCTTGGTGCTTGGCACCGCCGCCTTCGCGCACGGCGGAGAGGACCACGGCCCGCCCGTGCAAGGGGCCGCCCTGATCGAGCCGCGTGGGGGCTCAGCCCCGTCGTCCGACCTGGCCCAGCGCCTTCCCGATGGCTCCGTGTTCGTGCCCAAGCCCACACAGCGGCTGCTCGTCCTGCGCACGACCATGACCGAGCAGGGCCGCTTCCATCGCTCGGTCGAGATGCCCGGCCGCATCATCCCGGACCCGAACGCCAGCGGCGTCGTGCAGTCCTCGGTCGGAGGCCGCCTGTCACCGCCGGCGTCCGGGCTGTTCCCGCGCCTCGGTACCAAGGTCCGGAAGGGCGACGTGCTCGCCACCGTGACGCCACCGGTCCAGGCCGTCGACGTCTCCGACATGCGCCAACGCCAGGGCGAGCTCGACCAGCAGATCTCCATCGTCGAGCGCCGGGTCGAGCGCTACCGCAAGCTCGCCACCACCGGCGCCGTGGCGACGACCCAACTCGACGACGCGGTCGCCGAGTTGAACGGCCTGCACGACCGCCGCGCGGCCCTCGACAGGGCCCGGCAGCAGCCCGAGACGCTGGTGTCCCCCGTCGACGGCGTCGTCGCGCAGGCAAGCGCGGTCGCCGGCCAGATGGCGGCGCCCGGCGCCATGGTCTTCCAGGTCGTCGATCCGAACCGGCTTTGGGTCGAGGCGCTGAGCTTCGACGCCCTGACGCCGGCGCAGGACGCGACCGCGCGGCTCGCCGACGGCCGCACCCTGAAGCTCGTCTACCAGGGGTCCGGGCTCGCCGACCGCAACCAGGCCATCCCGGTGCAGTTCGCGATCCAGGGTGACGCGTCGGGCCTGCGGGTCGGGCAGTTCGTCACCGTGCTTGCCGGGACCGACACGGAGCAGGCCGGCCTGGCGCTGCCGCGCACGGCAATCGTGCGCGCCGGCAACGGGCAGGACGTCGTCTACGAGCACACCTCAGCCGAGCGCTTCGAGGCGCGGCCCGTGCGGGTCGAGCCCCTCGACGGCGGCCGCGTGCTCGTCGCCGAGGGAATCGGGCTCGGCAAGCGGGTCGTGACCCAAGGCGCCGAACTCCTCGACCAGGTCCGCTGAGGAGGCCGTCCGATGTTCACCTTCCTCGTCGGCCAGTCGGTCCGCAACCGCCTGCTCGTCCTCTCGCTCGCCGCCGTGCTGGTGCTCTACGGCGCCTTCACCGCGACCAAGCTGCCGGTCGACGTCTTCCCCGACCTCAATCGTCCGACCGTCACCATCATGACGGAGGCCGAGGGCTACGCGCCCCAGGAGGTCGAGCAGCTCGTCACCTATCCCATCGAGACCCGGATGAACGGTCTCCCCGGGGTCACCCGGGTGCGGTCGGTCTCGGGCGTGGGCCTGTCCATCACCTACGTCGAGTTTGACTGGGGCACCGACATCTACCGGAATCGCCAGCAGGTCGCCGAGCGGCTCGCCCTGGTGCAGGACCAGCTCCCGCGGGGCGTGACCCCGGTCATGGGGCCGATCTCGTCCATCATGGGCCAGATCCTGCTGGTGGCGGTCACGAGCGACACCGCGAGCCCGATGCAGGTGCGCGAGGTCGCCGACTTCACCATCCGGCCGCGGCTGCTGACCATCCCGGGCGTCGCGCAGGTCATCCCCATCGGCGGCGAGGTCCGCCAGTTCCGGGTCGGCCCGAACCCCGCCGCCATGCGCTCGCTCGGCGTGACCAGCGCGCAGCTTGAGACCGCGCTCGCCCAGTTCGGCACCAACGCCGGCGGCGGCTTCACCGACCAGAACGCGCGCGAGTACCTGATCCGGAACATCGGCCGGACCATGAGCCTCGACGACCTGCGCAACCTCGTCGTGGCGACGGTCAACGGCACGCCGGTCTACCTGCGGCAGGTCGCGGAGGTCTCCTTCGCCGCGAAGGTGAAGCGCGGCGACGCCGGCTACATGGCCCGGCCCGCGGTCGTCGTCTCGGTCGAGAAGCAGCCGGACGTCGACACGGTGCAGCTCACCCGAGGCATCGAGACCGCCTTGAAGGAGATGGGCCCGACCCTGCCGTCCGGCATCCGGGCCGACCAGGTCCTGTTCCGGCAGGCCGACTTCATCGAGACCTCGATCCGCAACGTCGAGCGCGTCCTGGTCGAGGCCGTGCTGGTGGTGGCGGTGGTGCTGTTCGCCTTCCTGTTGAACGTGCGCACCACGGCGATCTCGCTGCTGGCCATCCCGGTCTCGGTGCTGACGACCGCGGCGGTGTTTCACCTGTTCGGGCTGTCCATCAACACGATGACCCTCGGGGGGCTGGCCATCGCCATCGGCGAGCTCGTCGACGACGCGGTGGTCGACGTCGAGAACATCTACCGGCGCCTCGGCGAGAACCGGCGGGCCGGCAATCCGAAGGGGGTGTTCCAGGTGGTGGTGGAGGCCTCGAACGAGGTCCGTTCCGGCATCGTCTACGCCACGCTCATCATCATCCTGGTGTTCGTGCCGCTGTTTGCCCTGTCAGGCATCGAGGGACGCCTCTTCGCGCCCTTGGGGCAGGCGTACATCATCTCGATCCTGGCGAGCCTACTAACCTCGATCACGCTGACCCCGGTGCTGGCGTCCCTGCTGCTGCCGGGCCTGAGGAACCTGGAGGAGCACGACAGCCGCTTCCTCAAGCTGCTCAAGCGCGGCAACGCCGCTCTCCTACGGGTCGCGTTCCATCACCAGGGCCTGCTCGTCGGTACGATCGCGGTCGCGGTGGTCGCCGCCGGCGTCGCCGCCTGGAACCTGCCGCGGGCCTTCCTGCCGCCGTTCAACGAGGGCTCGTTCACGGTCAACATGACCTTCAACCCGGGCATCTCGCTGGCCGAGAGCAACCGAGTCGGGTTGATCGCGGAAAGGCTGCTGCTGGAGATCCCGGGCGTGAAGGCGGTGGGCCGCCGCACCGGCCGGGCCGAGCTCGACGAGCACGCGGAGGGGGTCCACGCCTCCGAGATCGACGTGGCCCTCGACGAGGCGACGAAACGCCCGAAGGAAGCGCTCGTCGCCGACATCCGCGGGCGCCTCGCGGCCCTGCCGGTGGCGGTGAACGTGGGCCAGCCGATCTCCCACCGGCTCGACCACATGCTCTCGGGCGTGCGCGCCGAGATCGCGCTCAAGGTGTACGGGGAGGACCTCGACGCCCTGCGCCGGGTGGCCAACTCCCTGCGCGACCGGATGGCCGCGATCCCGGGCCTCGTCGATCTCCAGGTCGAGCGGCAGGTTCGTATCCCGCAGCTTGAGGTTCGGGTCGACTACACCCGGGCCGCCCTCTACGGCGTCCAGCCGGCGGCGGTCGTCGACCAGATCAGCCGCCTGTCGAACGGGCGCGTGGTCTCGACCGTGGTCGACGGCGTGCGCCGCTTCGACGTGGTGCTACGCCTGTCGGAGGACCGCCGGACCACCACGGGCCTGGGCGACTTGCTGCTGGAGACGCCCTCGGGCTGGGTACCGGCGCGCCAAGTCGCCGACATCCGCGAGACCGACGGCCCGAACCAGATCCTGCGCGAGAACGCCCGGCGTCGCATCGTGGTGCAGGCCAATACGAACGGCGAGAGTGATATGGCCACCGTCGTAGCGGCCATTCGCGGGGCGGTGGCTAAGGAGCCGCTGCCCCCGAGCTTCTTCACCAGCCTGGAGGGCACCTTCCAGGCGCAGGAGGAGGCGAGCCGGACCATGGCGGTGCTCTCCGCGCTGTCGCTGTCGCTCGTCTTCGCCATCCTGTTCAGCCGCTACAGGTCGGCGGCGCTCGCCCTGATCATCATGGGCAACGTGCCTCTGGCGCTGATCGGCTCGGTGGTCGCGCTGTGGCTGGTCGGGCAGCCGCTGTCGGTGGCGTCGATGATCGGCTTCATCACGCTGACCGGCATCGCGGCGCGCAACGGCATCCTGAAGATCAGCCACTACCTGAACCTGTCGCTGCACGAGGAGGTGCCGTTCGGGCCCGACCTGGTGGTGCGCGGCAGCCTGGAGCGGCTGACTCCGGTGCTCATGACGGCGCTCTCGGCCGGCGTCGCCCTGGTGCCGCTTCTCTACGACGCGGCGAGCCCGGGCAAGGAGATCCTGCACCCGGTGGCTGTGACGATCTTCGGCGGACTCGTCAGCGCAACGCTGCTCGACTCCTTCCTGACCCCGGTCCTGTTCCTACGCTTCGGGCGCAAGCCGCTGGAGCGGCTGCGCGTCCTCCATGCCGAGACGCCGGCCCAACCATTCTCGGACAGCGCGCGCCCGCGCCCGGCCGAGGCCTACTGACCCGCATACCTCAGGAGATCCTCCATGATCCTTCCCAGACTGGCATTGATCGCTGCCCTTCTCGCAGCATCTGGCGTGTGTGCCCACGAGACTGCCGGCCAGCACGGGGGCCGGGTGGCGGACGCCGGCAAGTTCCACGTCGAGCTTGTCGCCAAGGGCGATACCGTCGACGTGTTCCTAACCGACGGCGAACAGAAGCCTGTCCCATCGACCGGATTCAGGGGCACGGCGATTCTCGTCGTGGGTGGCAAGCCTGCGCGCGTGCCTCTGGAGGCCGCCGACGGCAACCGCCTGACCGGTAAGGCCGCGACGGCGTTGGGTGAGAGCGCGAAAGGCGCCGTGCAGATCACCAGCCCGGACGGCTCGGCCGCCAGCGGCAAATTCAACTGATCCTCACTCGGAGAGAGAAGATCCATGACGCAATTCCGCACCCTTTTCGCCTCCGCCCTTCTGTCGGCCGGGCTGGCCGGCGCTGCCCTCGCGCAGGGCATGCACGACCACGGCTCCATGCCCGGCAAGGACATGGACTCGATGAAGCCGGATCCAAAGGACAACGCCTCGACAAGGGACTTCAAGGCCGCCGACATGGCGATGATGAAGGACATGGACGTCCCATACACCGGCGATCCGGATGTGGACTTCCGCACGCACATGATCCCGCACCACAAGGGCGCGGCTGCCATGGCCAAGGTCGCGCTGAAGCACGCCAAAGACCCAGCCACTAAGGCGATGGCCCAGAAGATCGTCGACGACCAGGAGAAGGAGATTTCGGAGATGGAGGCGTGGCTGAAGCGGCACGGAAAGTAGCCGCCGACCCCGGGACCGCCGCCAGGGCGGTCCCGGCCAGCTTCCCCGTTGCAGTTTCTGTCCGCCCAGGAGTCCGAAATGCAATCCACCCGAAAGGCCGTCCTCTATCGGATGGTCACCCCCGAACACACTTGCCCCTACGGCCTGAAGGCCAAGGACCTCCTCGAACGCCAGGGCTTCGAAGTCGAGGACCACCTACTGACCGACCGGGCGGAGACCGACCGCTTCAAGGCCGAGCACCAGGTGAAGTCGACGCCGCAGACCTTCATCAACGGCGAGCGCGTCGGCGGCTTCGACGACCTGCAACGCCACTTCGGCAAGGCCGCCAACGACCCGAACGCCACGACCTACACGCCCGTCATCGCGGTCTTCTCGATGACGGCGCTGATGGCCTTGGCGGCCAGCTACGCCGTCTACGGCACGCCGCTGACGATGCACGCAGCCGAGTGGTTCATCGCCTTCAGCATGTGCGTGTTGGCGCTCCTGAAGCTTCAAGACGTGGAGAGCTTCTCATCGATGTTCCTGGGCTACGACCTGCTCGGCCGACGCTGGGTCCGCTACGCCTACGCGTATCCGTTCCTGGAAGGCGTCGCCGGCGTGCTGATGGTGGCAGGCGCCCTGAACTGGATCTCGATCCCGGTGGCGTTGTTCATCGGCACGATCGGGGCGGTCTCGGTGTTCAAGGCGGTCTATGTCGACAAGCGGGACATCAAATGCGCCTGCGTCGGCGGATCGAGCAAGGTGCCGCTGGGCTTCGTCTCGCTTACCGAGAATGTCATGATGATAGCCATGGCACTCTGGATGCTGGCGGCGCACCATTAGTGCCATCTCCACTGCGGAGAACTGGCTTTCGATGCCCTCTCCGTCGCGTCGTTCCTGCCAGAGGCGTCCGGCAACCGCGGCTGTTGTGGCGGGCAACTGACAGCCACAACACATTTTCTGGAGAAGACATCCGACCGGCCCGGCCGCTATCCAGTACGCCCGTCGTGCTCAGGACCTACTTCTGCTACGGCCGGTTCGCTACGATCGAGCCTCGTCAACATGCCAAAAAGCAGTTGTGGTTCAACGCATCGAACGCCGGGAAGCCTGACGGCGTTACTCTATCGCTTACGACGGAAGCGAAGCTGGTAGCGCCGCCATGCTCGGCCACATCAAAATACGAATGACCCGTCCTCACCATCGTTTTCGCATGCCTGCCTACAATGTTCGAAGGCAGCTCGCCGCCGTATGATTTCCGCCAATTCTTCGATGACAGCCTCGCGGTTCCCCTCGAGGACCTCACACAATTCATCAATGGCATCGGAGATAGGCTGAAGGTCGTCGATCTCCGGGGCTGCAGGCGGGATTTCGAACATCACGACACCTCCCCGCCGCTCGCGGCCGGTACGACCAGCATCGCATCCGTCCGCATCTTCTTCTCAAGGACTTGGTCGATTTCGCCGCGTGTCAGGTAGCCGGCTTCCTCAAGCAGGCGGCCGACTGTCTGCAGGGCCGATCGATGCTCCATCAGGATGCCGCGTGCCCGCTCGCTCGCCCTACGCAGCCGTTCTACGATCGCCGGAAGCAGGCCCGCGATCATGACCGTCTCGGTCCCGACGGCCTCAAGGTAGATGTTGCCAAAGATCCCGAAGCCGAATCTCAGCTCGATGTCACGGGCAATCCCGGTCGCCATGGCGAGATCGGAGCTAGGCCCCGATCCCGCACCGATGGAACTGTCACCAAGTTCGATCTCTTCTGCGATCCGACCCGCCACGAGCGCAGCCAGACCCGCCTCCAATTGGGTCAGCGTCACACCGCCGTCGCGGGTGCTCTCCAGACAGGCTTGCCCGCCGTCGTCGTGAAGAGACAGGTCCACAAGTTCGCCGAAGCGCAGTGCTCGGGCAACGATTGCATGGCCGGCTTCATGGATTGCCACTCGATGCCTGATCGCCGACGTGAGTGGACGACGTCCCTGGCGGATCTCGGCCAATAGATCGTCCAGGGTCACGCTTCGTCCATTGCGGCGCGCTGCTCCTTTGGCACGCCGGACGAACGCCTCAGCATCAGCACCCGTCATGCCACGTGCGGCCAGCGCCAGCGGCAGGGTCGACGCATCGGGCAGGATCCCTCGACCGAGATGGTGCCGGAAGATCCGCGCAAGCGAGTTCGTGTCCGGCTTCTCGATCGCGATCTCCCGGTCGAGGCGCCCGGCCCGCTTTACCGCAGGATCGATCTTCCCAGGGTGGTTCGTGGCTGCCACCACCACCACACCCGGCCGTTCGTCCACGCCTGCCAGCAGCTCGAGGAACAGATTGACGATTTGCGTCCAGTATTGGACGTATTCGCCCCGGATCTGACCTCGGTCTGAGATTCCGTCGAGTTCGTCGATGAACAGGATGCAAGGCGCCTGTGCCTGCGCCCGTGCGAAAACCTTGCGGATCGCCTGAAGCGTGCCCGACAGGTAGTCGGCTGCGTTCCATTCGGCCACGGAGGTCGCCACCAGGGGAACCCGGGCGCTTTTGGCAAGCGCGCGCGCGAAGCTGGTCTTGCCGACGCCGGGCGGCCCCGACAGTAGCAGGCCGCGATGGTCTATCTCGGCCCACGACAGACGGCCGGAACGGTAAGCCTGCAGATCGGCTGCGACCGCCAATCCCCAAGTCTTTGCAGCCCCATAGCCGTCGAGTTCCTCGAGTGCGGCGCCGGCACCGAGGAAGTCGGCTTTGGCGGCGATGATCCTCTCGATCGCTTCCACGCAGCTGTCCGGCGAAGCCCTCCTGCGCAAAGCGACCGGCAGATCTGCGATCTCGATCATACGGAGCAGATCTGGATCGAGCGAGCGGGTCGGCTTGCCGCCGGTGACGGCTTCGACGACGAGATTGAGGCCGGCCTGGTCGAGGTTCTGCAGAGCGATCCGATGTTCGGCGGAACGCATCAGATCGCGCGGCAACTGCCGCTTCGGGTCGGGGGCAATGCCGACGATCGGCACCCGAACATGCAGCGCCGTGCCGATGATGTCGTTGCCTTTATCCGGCCGCGCATCGCGGCTGATTCCATCGCAAACGAAAAGGGCGGCATGCCGCCGGCTCAGCTCGCGCGCTCGTCCGCTCGCGAGATCCATGACCTTTGTGTTCGGACGGAACAGGCACGCCTCGGCGACGATACGGGTCGGCTCTATGAGTTCCGAAACGTGAGTGGCGACGGTGACGACAGGTGCTTCGCGGCGAAGACGGCGGACAAGGTCGGGCTCGCTTGCGACGGCACGGGCGAGCATGACGGCGACGGCGGCGAGATCGGCGGGAACGGGTACATGCGTGGTCTCGGGACGTTCGATCTCGTCCCGAGCCACGATCTTCTCGACGGCGTCGCTCTCGGCGAAGAGCGCGTCGTCCTCCAAGCCGAGGGAATGGAGCCGATGATGGCCCTTCAGTCGCTTGCGCTCGTCCTGGGCGAGTTGCTGCAGGAAGGCGCGCGCGAGTTGGTCGGACGGCGCCATGTCCGGCGGATCCGAGACGATCGTCGGTACCGATTTTTGTGAAGCAAGCATGCGAGATCTCCCGCGGCCGTGCGACAGGGACGTCGACCGTCAGCTCAGGTGCTGGAATGGATGGGGCGACGCGGCTGGCTCGACTCGGAGCACTTGGCAGGCGTCGGCTTCAGGAGTTCGCCTGCTTCATAGGCGATGAGCAAATCTGGTACAAAACAAGAACAAAGGCTAGCGTCGCCAACGTTTGTCCACAGGTCGCCATTCCTAGGAATATGAAAGTGCGTCTCGAAATCATAGGAAGCTGAAAGCCCCCCAAATGACTCTCGACTCAACGAACTTGACACTGCCTCTGAGATCGTTTGCGCCCCTGAAAAACATATCTCCGCAGTCTGCGCCCCTGATTATGGTCTATACTAAAAACTAGCCCGCCGGATAGCATGAGTGCGATGATATCAGGTATCGATTTACCTTTCAGTCTGCGACAAGCGTGATGAATTGGCACGCTGTAACTCGAGTCCATTGGAGCAGCCAAACAATCGAGTCTTTGATATAATACTTCGACCGACCTGTTTGACAATTTTCTTGTTAAATGGTTACTAATCATTTCTATATACCCGCTGGCGATCAGCGATTTCAATACGCCAGGACTAATCTCCAGCTGCTTGACACATTGTTCGAAACTAATAAGTCCCTCTGACTCGTAATCCAGTATGCTCGCCGCCTGCGCGTGCACCTCGCTTCTGTAGAGATAATGTAAAACTCGCCCGCTCCCGTGTAGCACCTCGACAGACTTGAAGATGCCGGCATCCACCATGCGCAACAAAGTGCCTCTTCCCACATGTAGTATGTTTGCCGCCTCCCTCAAAGAGATCATTGTACCATTAGAATGACTCTTATGGCCATGACTGCGGTAAGCCACGCCTTCGCTGCCCGCCAGAGAGCAAACTACGTTGATGAACTCGTCATGTAGGATCTTTCTAGCGGCTCGTGACGTCTTCCATGAGCAATGGCGAGCGGATATCATCGAATAAATAGTTGGATACCGCGATGATAAATTAACATGACGCGCGTTGCACTCTCTATAATCTTGATTTATGAACGCATGCCAGTTGTTCGGCCAGTCGCCGAGGATGTTGGCTGCTCGCCTAACTACCTCGGCATCGTCAGGAACGCCTTTTGCACATATTCGGCCTACCCAGCCGACGAACGGTAGAAGCTCCTCAGCGGGAAGGTGGCCAAACACGTCGCTCTCTGTACCCACGATTGGCGAAACCGCTTGACCGAGTGCGCTCGCAATCAAGGCGAGCAACTCCAGTTCTAAGGACGAGGCAGGGACTGCTGAAGCTTCGGATGGTCGTCCATCGCAGTCGGTATCTACGCAACGATCGACGCCGGGACGCCGCCAAGCCAGATGCTTGCGACATTTTGGGCAACTATCCACCAAGTAGACGCGATGAAGCGGACAGCAAGTCCAGGCCCTCAGCCGCCAGACGGCTCTGGAGTATGGTTGTTCGCGCAGGCAAAGCGGACAAGCTCTGGCCGGATGCGTCCTGAAGAATTTGTGAGCAAGAGGCACGCCCGGAATCGCGGTGGATGTACCTGATCCGACATCCTCCCCAACCAGAAGCTCGATCAGGTCCTCCGGGGTGCCCGTAGCAGCCACCAGGTAGGTGATCCATTCGTCGCGACTGACATCGCAGCGCGAGAGGACGCCCGGTGGTAGCAGAAATTGAGAGACGTTTCGAATGCGGTTGAGCTCGCACAGGCGCAACGCCCAATCCTGCAATCCTTCTCCAGGTAGGGGGTCGGAGCGGATGACCAGACGGATGTTGGACCAGGTCAAGGGCGGTCGTTTCCGTGCGGGGCATCGCCGTGCCGTTCCACCGCGGGCATCCGTCGAGCCCTGAGCGGTCGCTCGGCCTTCCTGCGGACCAAAACAGATCGCTGCAACAGGGGGCGGATGTGGGCGATGGCATCTACCGTCCAGACGGCGGAGATGCCGCGTCCGCTGTTCGTTTCAATCACTGGAGCTACGTTGGCGATCGCCAATTCTGCTGCCACTCTTCGGGCGCTGGTCCCATGTTCACGTGCAACGGTCCGGGCAAGGGTGAATTTCCGTTTGAACGCTTCGATCGACTCTAAGGTGACACCTCGTTTTCGACCGCCACGAAGCTTCTCGGCCGACGTCAGGCAACCTGCCGCAAGCAGGACGGGGATCATCCGAGGTGCGACGCCCAACAGTCTGGCGGCTCGTGCGGCGCCTAGCGCCGGTTGCTCGGGTCGGATGCCGAGCTTGTACGTGGCGTCCGCGGGAACAGAATATCTGGCGAGGACTGGAACCCCATCTCCGGTCGCGCGCGCGTGCAGCAGTGGAATGTCACCGGATAGAACCGAGCGGAGAACGTCATGTAGCTTGACGCGCCTCAGCCTCGGGAGGCTTCCGAGGTCAATGGATCCGGTACAGCCCGGACCGTTTGCCAGGGCGGCGAGCCTGGCGTCCAGATCGGCTGCAAAGGTCGGCGGATAAAGCGTACCGCGACCATCTCGGATCAAGCCGAACTCGACCAGCAGACTGTGTAGTCGGAGCTTATGGAGCTGCTTGACACCGATGCCGAGCGACGCCGCGGCGGCCTCGGCGGTGATGAGCGATGCACGCGAAGCGCAGATGCGTTCGGCAGAAGTCTTTTCGACGAGTACGACCCGTCGAGAACCGGCCGGTAGGACGTGCCCCGCCAACACGCCCCGATCCACGAGAGCGGCAACCCTATCGGGCGAGATGCCTAGAATACGGCCTGCACCCGCCGCAGTCAGGCGTTCGTGCTCGACCCGACATGGACTGAAGAACGCCCATGCTTTGATCGCGGGTGCATCCACACGCCTGCTCAGCCACTTCCGAACCTCGTCCGCGACGAGCGAGAGACCGGGTTCCGACAGCACCGCCTTCAGACGGTGTATGAAAGTGCCGAAGGCCGCGTCCAGGCCCACTCGACCGGATTGGCCGACCTGGACGGTGGCGTGCTCCGCCAACAGCTCGTGGAGGCCAGAAGGCCAGTCCAGCAACACGTCGGCGGATCGTTCGAGGCGTGCCGCCATCTCGGTAGTGCCGGGTTTCGACACCGTAGCCGCATGTCTCGACGAGGGATGACGAACCTTCGCCGCGACCGCGAACCGGAGCAGGCGAAGGCCTGCCGCCAGATCGGCAACGGGTGCGCATCCTGTTGGCGGCCGATCGTCAGCCAACTGGGACAGCGTGGCGGCGACGGCAACGAGAGTTGCGGGAGCGGCCTGCTCCGGCACCTCGATCACGCGGCCGCAGCGGCAGGCGGCAATGGCCGACCTGAGCGGTGAAAGGGCTCGGCCGCAGGCGCAACCATCGACGAGCGGAGTTCCATGAGCCGGACAGGCGGTGACGACGCCAAGATCCCAAAGTCGGCTGCAAGTCCCGGTCTCGCGCACACACGATGGACAGATGCGTGAGCGGCTGAAGTTGACTGCCCAGGTTGGCACGAAGGAGTTCCCGAAGGCCAAAAGGCCGTCTCGGCTCTCGTCGGCCCAATAAGCGGCGTCGGAGAGTGCGGCCGGATCGTCCATCGCAAGCAGCGCCGCTAGAGAGGTCAGATCGCAACGCCGCGACAGGATGGAGCCGGGCAGCGCGGCGAGGGCGAGGAGCCGAGCGGGATGGCCGAAGCCATTGGTCTCGCTGACCCGCACGATGAACTGCTGCAGCGACTCTCGCGGATGGATCCGGGGGCGGACGACCAAGCGGGGAGACATCGAAGTCACGCCTTCGTCAGGGCGGAGACGAGTTCGGTACGCCGAGCCGATTTCCTTTTCAGCGCCGATAGGCGCTGCTTCGATGCCAGGGGAAGCGAATGGTGGCGTAGTGCGGGCGGAAGTTGGCCCGACCAGTCGCAGCCCCAAGGGTTTATGAGTACCTCGTGCGCTTTCTGAGTTCGGAAGACGCGATTGTACGAAAACTCCAGCAGTTCCTGAGTGATTTGTTTTTCGCCGTGAACTACTGCATCCCAGACGACCGCGTTCAACTGCTTCTTTAACAAGCCAACCAATCCGCGGGAAGCATAATAGAACCGTTTGGCACAGTCGTACGACATGATATCGAGTTCTTCAGCGAACGGAAACGGGCAATTATCCGCCAAAGCGGCCAGAATGCCCATGAAATTGAGCCTATCTTCAGGTGGATCGGCCTCGGATCCACCCCACTCGTACGGCAGTATCTCCTTCTCCGAACACCATCGTCTGTCGATCTGCTCGTCGAAATCCAGAAGCCTTCGGATTCTTCCCATACCGAACAGAAGAAACGACACGTTCATCATGCCGTGCAATTCTTTCATGAACTCCGCGATATCCTCGCTTCGCACCTCGCCATCGCGGTCGACCGCCCGCTGAGCCTCGTCGATCGGTATGACCTTGACTCCACATTGACCGGCGAGATGCACGACCCTGTCCCTGAGGTCTTCTCGCTCACCACGCTTGTAGAACGGGTCACCCAAAGCTTTAAGAAGTTCACGCGCGATCTTCTTCGGCGTAGGTTGTCCAGGCATCTCGATCGCCAGGATGGGGATCCGATCGCAAATTGCGATCCCCGCTGGCGTCTTGATCTCGACCGCATCTTTCTCGCGAGGGTGTGCGGCTTCGAGCATCTTCAGTGCGGTGGATTTACCTGCGCCTGGAGCGCCGGTGATACAGAGATTGTCTGCCTCGCTCTTGCAACCATGGGCATCGACGAGGTCATTCATCTCATCGATAACGCTCATGAAGGTGGGATGTTCGACGAACTGCTGATCGAATTCCCGAATGAGATTCCATCTCTTGTTTGGGCTTCTATCGCGTACAAGCATGTTCACCTCAGCGCGGCATGAGTATTCGAGAAGCTTTGAAGACCGGCACCTTAGATTTGGGCGGCCGGCCTACCGGGACCTCAACCGGCGCCCGCATGTGGTCCGACGACCGACGCGCATCGACGCTGCCGGATACCGTTGGCGGCGGCAGCGCCGCAGCCGTGGGCGGCACCCTCAGAACACCGCGTGCATCTCGCAACGGCCCGGCAGCATGATGATTTTCGAACATGGTGTGTGTACCCAGGCCCAAGGCTCTCGCGATCAGCGAATTGGTTCGCATGCCAAGCGCGTCGGGCAATCCTGCAGCGATGAGCTCCTGCAGTGCGATCCTCGCCCTGGCGTAGTCCTCGAGACTCTCGCCGCCCCACCTTTCGCGTGCGTATTTTCGGTACAGATTGTGCCTATGTAGATCCAGTCCGCCTGCATAGAGAGGATCTAAGGCCAGACATTTCACCCAAACATTCTGATCAGAGTTGAAGCAGTGTATGGAACCTAGATTAAGGGGGTTGATTTTTATTTTGACTTTGACATTCGGTCCGAACGCCCGGCGGATATCGTGGCCATCATCGCTGTAGTAACGCAGGCCCTGGAAGATCAACCCGCGATTGTCCAATGTCCTGCCGTCACGGATTATTCCGAAGAGAAAATCAAGCTCGCCGCCCGCTACAGGGAATTCAGACTTCACAATACGTGTTCCGTCTCGCCAGCGATGGTTTGGACTGGGAAGCTGGCCGTTCAGTTTGGTCGTCGCGTGGTAATGCTCAAGCAGCCACTTATGGAATATGTAAATCAGATGATAGAGACCGATTACCCCGTTACGTGCCGGGTCATAATCGCATCGAGCGAGTTTGTCGGAGAGAACGTAGCCCGGCATCAGGGAGAGCAGCGCCGTGTTCAACCTCCGGAACATGCCCTCAACATCACCTTTGACCCACGGCATGCGGCTTGGAGTAAAGTCGTAAGCAATGTCGAAGTCGCCCATCAAACGTGCGATTGATCCACCGTGTGCGCTCAGAGAGTTGTCGTAGGTAACCACTCGCGGGATGCCGGCCATCGGGTACGGCGCATTGATGTCGGGAAACGCAGCCTGTACATAGGTCTTTGGCAGGATGGCATGCCGTAGAACGCTACCGAAGACAACGTCGCCCGGAGGCTCAAATCCTATGTAGAAACCAAGTATCGCGCCGCTATATACGTCGACGATCCACGAGGCATACGGACGACCGAGTGGAATGCCGAGAAAATCATCGACGCAGAACACGTCCGCTTGCGTCTCGTCGTATTGAGTCTGGGATAGCGCCGCGGCCGGTTCGTCGTGCCCCCTCGGGTATCGGTATCGGGCACGCGTATGAGTTGGCCCGAGCGAGCCGTGATCCCGGCTTTCTTGAGGAAATTTTGCAAAGCAGTTGTAAAAAGTAGCACGACACGGAAGTTTCGCATCTTTGAAGGACGGATCCAGCTCTTTCAGCTCTTTGATCTCTTTATAAGTCTTGACAATTATATCCGCCATCACGATTTGCGCGGACTGTCCGACATTGCGGCGCCGCCGCGCTGACTGCAGCTCTACAAGGATGTGCTTATTTATGATCTCGCGAACCTTGGTAACGGTGCGGTTGCGGTTGCCGCAGGCGGATCGATTGGTCGCTAGGTCGCGCGGTTCGTTAAGCACCTCCAGCTTGGAACGGTAGCGATAGAACGAAGCGACGCTGACCTTGCGTGGCGTGCCATAGTATCGAATGCCTAGTTCGTGGCCGAGCTCGGCGAGCACTTTCTCCAGGACGAGCGACTTCCCCCCTTGCGTCCGACGATCTCTCCGAGCGTACCCGCCGTCCGGGAACTGCGCCTGGACACGTCGCACGAGGTCGCGCCGGAAACAGATGTCCTTGTAGTCCTTCTCAGGCAGATCGGACAGCGGAACTCTGGGACGGTCCCGGCGTGCGGCAGACTGTTCCGGAGTTTCGCCCTCTCGCCTATTGTCGAAAGTAAGACGTCCTTCGAAGTACTCCCGCTGCAGATCATCTTCTGAGCTGCGTTGAACAATAGAACTAACACTCGATATAGATATATGATCCCCTGTTGAGGGCACGTAATGCCAGAAATCGATTCCGTCTAAAGTCGCCTTACTCAAGAGGACGTAGAGGGTCCCGTTCCAAAGAATGCGCTGCCCGGTTTCGAATTTGCCCGTTTCCATCAGCACACTCCGTGGTACTGCGGATGCCTTACGTGGTCCGGGAGCATCACGACCGTCTCCGGCCCGGGCGCAGCGTTGAAATCCATCGCGAACAGCCCTGCCCGAACCATCGCGAAGATTTGCTCGCGCCGGATAGCGGGTATCCGGTCTCGGATGCTTGCCAGGTCGACTGGCCCAACCTCCAGGATCTGCCTCAGCGAGGCGATATCGGAGGCTGGAGGCAGGGGCGAGTGCCGGTGCTCGTAGACGGTGTAGATTGCGTCGCGTCGTCCGCCCGCCTGCAGATCTCTTTCAGTCACCACACGGTAACCGAAACCCATCCCGTTAAAAGCTGAGGCGATGGCGGGCCAACGAGCCTCATTCTCCGGACGGGCTGCGTCCTTCTCGAGCTTGACCTCCCGGAACTCCGGAAGGCCGAGCTCCACCACGAACGCGTCCGGTCTCGCGATACGCAACTCGCCGTGGAAACGATAGCGCAGCGTGCAGGGCTGCTCGACGAAGCGCAGGACCGAGGCGCTCATCTCGCAATCCAACGCATGGTCGAACTCGGGATCCGACGCGCATCGGATCACGCGCCCGGCCTTTCGGCTGGGCAACCTGCTCTGCCTTCCTTGCCGGGCGCTCCGTGGCGATCGCGCAATGGGTGTTTCCGGGATATATGGAAACACGTCCACCATGTCCTTACGACACGAGACGATGACGGCACCGTCGACCGGCTCCGGTTGATCGGGTGCGGGCCAATATCGGTGCAATACCGGCGAAGGGGTTGAGCGTACGGAATCGGCAACGGGGTAGTGAGTGATCGCATCGACCAGCCACGCTTCGATCTGGGGATCGCGCGTATAAGGGGCTGCAGTCGTCTCCGGTCGGAGAGGATGGAACAGTGGTCGCTGTCGCGGAACCATGCCCCATGGCGTAGCTCGCACCAGATCTGGGTGAATGCCGAGCATCATTAAGCGCCTGCTCATGGGGGGCTCCAAGCATCGGCGGAGAGGCGTTCTTACGCGTCTCGACGCCGGAGAAGTGGTGGAGTGGAGCGCCGACTCGAAGCCATCGATCGGTGCGGGGCGCGGACGTGTCGTCGCGGGTCCGCCGTGGATCATCCACGCGCCGCACGTTCCAGCACCCGTCGAGCTTGCGTGGGACGGGGCGGACGTGGCAAACAGAAGCGGTCCGGGCAATGCGGTCGCATGCGACCGCATTGCTCGACAGGACACGTAAGGGTCCTGGATCGTTGGAGCGTTCTTTCCACGGGCGGCTCCACGATCCGCAATGCGCGGTCCTAACCGGACCGCGCATTTTTCATGGGGGGCGTCGCCTAGTCCGCACAGCCTGTACGGAAATGCGGCGACCGGATGTGCGATCTGCCATCACGTCTGTTCTCCCGAAATCCTCGCGGACGTAGGACCTGGTTGCCCCGCTCCTGATGCGCTTGACGATCCTGCGGCAAACCACAGGCCCGAGTTCCGCGAGAAAGTGATCAACCCAGCCTTCGTCATTCCTGTCAGAGCTTTGGACAGAACGGAGCTGGACACCACTCCCCGGTCGACGATGCGCCTCTGAAATTCTTCGGCGGCCACCCCGGCCGGCGCGTACTCGGCTAGCAAACTTGCAATCATCGGGATGGCAGCCTTCTGACCGGGCGAAGCATTGGACATGACTTGCGCCAAATCGGTTCTCCCGATGGACGACGCTGGATCATCCCCGCCAGCCTCGGATTTCGGACGACCTCCAAGCCGCGCGATGACACCGCCGTGCTCCTTCGATGGAGCCGGACGCCCGATGCGGTTGCCACCGCCGACGTCCGGAGGGCGCGGCATCGGAAAGTTCTCCGCTGCCGCAAGAAAACTTCTGTGTGCGATCTTCGCGGCACGAAGCGCTCCGATGCGCCACATCTCCGCTTCGAGATCTGCGATCTCAGCGTCCAGAGTCTCTATCTCGCGGCCACGGTCGGACAGCGTCGTTATCTCCCGCTTCGTGGACGGCCGACCCTGAAGCACATCTACTATTTACCCTCTTCGCCGCTTGAGGCAAGCGTCGTGGATGAACCGTCGTCGTGCCGCTCCATGAGACATGGACGCGTCCACGGACGTCCGGATGTCGACGACATGTCTCGTCCGAAAGGAGCGGTTTCCGCTCCGTGGCGCCGTTCCGTATCGTCGGCCTCGCTGACCTTCCATCCGTTCGGCCGGTCAGGGAGACGCACGATCGTCTCTGGCGTCAGTTGCCTATCGATATCGAGTACGACGGATCCATCGCAGGCCATGGCCAGAACTGCGTCCGCCGCATCGCCCGACCGGACGCATACCATCAGGTCCGCGATAGGCAGCCCGTGCCCGTCGGCATGCAGGCGATCGAGAATCCTCAGTCGATCTGCAGGCGGAACGATGCGTTTCCGCATTGCCCAGACCGCGCGGGCGGTACCTGCTCTCGGCTCTCGTAGGAATGTCGAACGGTGCATCGGTACCAGTCCGGCCTTTTCGGCCTCTTCGGTCATCTCGCATTCGTCGCGGAGCGCGATCAGATGGACGATACCCGCTCGCGTCTGCAGGTCGAGGGTCAGCGCGTTCGGGATATCCGTGAATGGCCCGCGGCGGACCGACACTACGCTCGGGTCGAGGGAAAGCTGCAGAAGAACGTCTCGATGCCACCTTTGAGGATAGTGAATGACGGCGGGAGTCTTGTGAGATCGGAAGCCAGGATGGATTGACTTGATGGAGTCTACCTTCGGCATCGCCCATTCCTTCGCCGGCATAAACCGGCACTAGGCCCGCACTCGGAGGTAGCCGAACCCTGCGAGCATCTGGTTCAGCAAAACCTTGATGATTTCCAATTTAGATAATAATTATAGCAAGCTTATCAAATAAAAGCATATATTAAGCTTGCGATTATTGATATCAATAATGTACAGACAAAATGTCTGACGGAAAAGCTCGCCGACGCTGTTGAAACTGTGGATTGCGGCGATAGCTCTCGCCGTCTAGCGGCCTTCAAGTACTCGGCGGCACTGCGGAGGCTGAGCACTTTCCAAGAGCGATTCCGCTTGTCTAGGCAGCGTTGGCCCGCAGCCAGCCTTCAATGGCAGCTATGAACTCGGCCTTACGGCCCTCGGCCTCAGCGCGCGAGAAGATACGATCGAGTTCCGATTGGAAGCTGCGTTCCGAGATGGGACGATCCGCTTGCAATGGCTGCGGCGCGACGAGTTGAATCGTCATGAGCAGATCAACGATGTACGCGATCTCCGGCGGCGGCCGCCCGCTGATCCAACGATCAACGCTCCTGGGCGAACTGCCGACCTCGCGCGCGAATTCGGCATGCGACCGACCGAGTTCACGCAAGCGCTCGCGGAACTCCGCCCCGGACATCGGTTTCTCCTCGTCCTGTTCCTTCATCGCTTCGAATTATCCGCGCGGGCTAGCGATTCCAATGCTCTTCAGCATGCGTTCGGGTAGGGCGAGTAGATTGTAGCCGGCTCTGGAACGGCGGTACGGAAGACCACGTCTCGTTCGAAATGCGGGACGCAAGGAGCAATGACCGCATTCCTAACGCGCAACGCGTCGTTGAACGCTACCGACGGATCCGAGCTACGGTGTCAGCGGCCTATCGACTTCCGAGCGAGCCGTGTACGCATCCCGGGCGCAGCGCCCTCCGATAATGTTAAGTACAAATCGAGCGGGCTCTACGTCGTTAGAGTAACGGCGAATGACCTAAGCGAGGCCGCTAGAGATGCAAATATCAGGTCTGGAAGCGTTGGGGTGCCGTTGCGAGTGGCCTGCTGGATCACGCTAGAATTTCATCTATGGGCGGCGAGAAACCCTTTCGCACGCATTGATGGAAAAACGGCGAAATTTCTCAATTATTGTTACACGACCATTTCTAATCAGCCTAGACGATCACCTCCAAGCTACCGTAGATACACGATCTTCTCTCTCGGGAACTCCTGGAACGTCCATGAGGCCGCAGCCTCCGCGTCCGGCTTCGGTCCGAACTGCGGCGCGAACCGGGAGCACACCTCCGTCGCTGCGCGAAATCGGAGCCGGGATCGGCGCGAACCGGGTCTGACGATCCGTTAACGCCGTCGCCGAACCGGGGACGGCGCCGAGGGCCGGCGACGGACACTTTGGCGACGGACACTTCGGCGACGGGCCGCGTGTTCGCGTCACGCGTCTATGTCAGGGAAGTGTGTCGCCGCCGGCGAGCTGTCGATCAGCCCGTGCTGACTTCTGCGCCGCAGGGCACCGCGCGCCGTCCGCGTGGAGCTCCGGAGCGGCGCGGTCGCGAGACCTAGATCGCTCCGACGACGGAGAACGGATCGATCAGGCCGCACCGGATGCAGTAGTAGACGAGTTCCACGTCCGAGCTGACGCCGAGCTTCGATTTGATGGCGTAGTGGTAGTTCGCGACGGTCTTCGGCGAGAGGCTGAGATCGACAGCGATCGCATCCGTGTGCCGCGCATCGAGGATCATCCGCAGGATCTCGAACTCCCGCGGCGACAGGAGGTCGATCGGGGACGGCTGCTCCTCCAGCCGACTCGCGGCCAGCAGGTGTGAGATCTCGGCGCACAGGGTCAGCTTGTTGTTGAACACGCTGCGCACGGCGTCGATCAGGAGCTCCGAAGCGCTGCTCTTCGTGATGTAGCCGCGGGCGCCGGCGCGTATGGCCTGGAGCGCGTAGCTGACGGCGGCATGCACGCTGAACACGAGGATGCGCGCGTCCGGATCCACCTGCCGGATCTGACGGATGGCGTCGATCCCGCCGCGGCCGGGCATGCTGATGTCCATGATGACGACGTCCGGCCCCGCGGCCCGGTAGGTACGGTAGGCCTCCGCGCCGTCCCGGGCTTCGGCGGCGACCTCCATATCGGGCTGTCGTTCCAGGAGCCGCCGGTATCCCTCCCGTACGACGGCGTGATCGTCGACGAGCATCACCCGTATGCGCCGTCCGGTCATGACACCTCCCTGGCCGCGAGCGCGGCGCGAAAGCGGACCCGCAGGCGAAACCCGCCGCCCGGGGACGTTTCCGTCACGATCTGCCCGCCGAGCGCGTGGACGCGGTCGCGCATGCCGAGCAGGCCGAGACCGGGACGCGAACGCTCCAGCACCTCCGCGGGCGCGCCGCTCCCGTCGTCGGCGAAGTCCAGCCGGACGTCCGCACCGCCGTCGGTCTCCACGACGTTCAGCGCGATCGCCACGTTGCGCGCCGCCGCGTGGCGGACGGCGTTGGTGAGGCCTTCCTGGACGATCCGGTAGACATGGGCCGCCGCCTCTGAGGGCAGGCGGTCGACCTGCGCGTCGGCCCGCAGCGCGACTTGGATCCGGCCGCCGGCCCGCTGCGCCTGCGCGGCGATCAGGCTGCGGAGCGCGATCCGCAGCCCGAGATCGTCGATCTCCGGCGGCCGCAGCGAGGCCAGGGTGATCCGGAGCGCCCGCACCGCGTCCGATGCCATGCTGGCGAGTTCGGCGCTCTCGGTCGAGACCGAAGGCGCCGCGGAGCGCGCGCCGTCCTGGATCGAGCGGGCGAGGAGACTCAGGGCCGTCAGCCTCTGCGCCACGTCGTCGTGCAGTTCGAGCGACAGCCACCGGCGCTCTTGCTCCTGGGCATCGATCAGCCGGCGGGCGAGCTCGGCGCGCTCCCGTGTGGCCAGCTGGAGATGGCCGGCAAGCGCGTTGAACACCGTCGCGATGCGCCGGAGCTCGCGCAGGCGGAAGCTCGGCAGACGCCACGCGAGGTCGCCCTGCGCGACGCGGTCGATACCGACAAGGATCTCATTGGCGGGACGCAGGGCGTGCGCGACCGCGCCGTAGACCAGCACGCACAGGACGACTGTCATGGCCGCGAGCGCGCCGGAGACCTGCTTCAGCACGATCCAGGCCGAACCGACGACGGCGTGCGGATCGATGTCCGCCTCCACGATCCCTCTCCGCGAGCCCTGATGCTCGAGCGGCAGACGGACGGTGGATCCGGCGAAGAAGAGGGACCTGTAGAGCGTCGCGAACCAGTCGGGTGCCGCGAGCGCGTGCGGCTCGACGCCGACGCAGCTCGACCGTGTCGGGCCGGTCTCCGCCGGGATCAGCTGCACGCACTGACCGGGTTGCAGGGCGTACCGGGTGACGATCTCCCAGTCCGGAAAGCGTACGGAAATGTCGGCGGCCCGCTCGATGCGCAGGAGCTGCAGGCGAAGTTGCTTGTGCACTTCGCCGGCCGTCTCGGCGTTTCGCTGCCTGGTCTTCGCCGCGACGTCGTGCATGGCGTACGCGGCCGCTCCGGCGGCGCAGAGGATGGCGATCAGCGCGATCCGGCCGACGAGAGCCCATTTGAGATCCAGCTCGCGCGCGTTCCAGGCGGCCAGGACGTGCTTGAGGCTGAAGGTCGTCACCCGTGTCCTCCCGAGAGGCCGAGGGTTATCGAGCTTGCGACCGTCTCGGAAGGGTCCGCGCTGAAGTCGTGCGATTTGCCCAGGTCAACGCGGGCGTTCTGCCGTAGCGGGTCCGATGGCGCGCGGCCTACAGAACTCGACCTGACGAGAGCGTCGCCGGAACGGGCACCAGCTCGGCGTCAGCGAACAGGTTCATCCCGGACCACACCCTCCCGCCGGCTGCCCTGCAGGCGGCTCCACCCACGCGCCGATCTGGAGACCGTCGATGCGTCTGCGCCGAAGCTGCTGTCTCGTCCTCCTTCTCGCGGGCCTCGCGCCGCACGCACGCGCGGGCGAGATGATCATGGTCACCGGTGACGACGCCGTTCGGTGGCGCGCCGCGCCGCCGTCCCTGCCGAAGGGCAGCGAGATCAGCATCATCGCGGGCGATCCCGACAGACCCGGCCCCTTCACGCTCAGACTCCGGTTCCCGCCGGATTACGTCATCGCGCCGCACACGCACGCGACCGACGAGAGCGTGACCTTGCTATCTGGCAATCTCGTCCACGACATGGGGGAGACCATCGACGCGAGCCGCGGCCAGCGGCTTCAGCAGGGCGCCTTCCTGCATCTGCCGGCCCGTATGCCCCACGCCCTCTGGACGACGCGCGAACCGGCCGTGATCCAAGTCTCCGGAACCGGGCCTTTCGGCCTCGACTACGTCAATCCCTCGGACGATCCGAGGAAGACGCGCCCGGACAGATGATCGTCCGCGACGCTGCGATCCTCACGTGACAGGCGCCACACACCATCGCCGTTGCCAACCCTGCTGCCGCCACAGCCCCCGGACGGGCGCCCGCCTCGACGCTCGGGAGCGGCCGATGCACGGGCCACCGGCTCCCGGCCGAGTGCCGGGCCGATCCCAACCCGCCTCCGACAGGGACCCTCGAGATCATGAGCACTTCTGACGCCCGAGTCCGGGATGATTTCGCGCGGCGCGCGGCGGAGAATCAGGCCCGGCTGACCGCCGACGTGAAGCCGGCCTACGACTTCGTCGTGTGCGGCGCCGGCGCCTCGGGTTCGGTCGTCGCGCGGCGACTGGCGGAGAACCCCGAAGTGCAGGTGCTCCTGCTGGAGGCGGGCGGCTCGGACGAGGCCGAGTCCGTACTCGATCCGGCGCTCTGGCCCACCAACCTGGGCGGTCCGCGGGACTGGGGCTTCCGCGCGGAGCCGAACGCGCACCTGAACGGCCGCGCGCTCTCCATGGCGATGGGCAAGGGGCTGGGCGGCGGCTCCAGCGTCAACGTGATGGTGTGGGCACGCGGCCACCGGTCTGACTGGGATGCCTTCGCGACCGAAGCGGACGACGCGGCCTGGGGCTACGAGAATGTCCGCGCCATCTATCGACGCATCGAGAACTGGCGCGGTGCCCCTGACCCGGCGCATCGCGGAAGCGACGGTCCGGTCTGGGTGCAGCCGGCGCCCGATCCCAGCCCCGTGGCCCACGCCATGCTCGACGCCGCGCGGGAGTTGGGCATCCCGACCTTCGACAACCCCAACGGCCGCATGATGGAGGGGCCCGGCGGCGCGGCGCTGACCGACATGCTGGTCCGCGGCGGCCGGCGCGTCTCGCTCTACCGCGCCTACGTCCATCCCTGGCTTGACCGGCCGAACCTGACGGTGCTCACGGACGCCCTCGTCCGCCGCGTCACCTTCGACGGTCGCCGCGCGACGGGGGTCGAGTTCGTCCACGCGGGCGCGGTCAGGACGGTCGGTGCGCGGGGCGAGGTCGTGCTGTCGATGGGCGCGATCCACACGCCCAAGGTCCTGATGCTCTCGGGGATCGGCGACAGCGACGAACTCGGAGCGCTCGGCATCCCGTCGGTTCAGCATCTGCCCGGCGTCGGGCAGAACCTTCAGGATCACGTATCCTTCGGTTGCACCTGGGAGTACGCCGCGCCGATCGCGCCGCGCAACAGCGGCAGCGAGGCCACCCTGTACTGGACGAGCCGGCCCGACCTCGACGCACCCGATCTGCTGTTCTGCCAGGTCGAGTTCCCGGTTCCGAGCGAGCAGACCGCGGCGCGCGGCGTGCCGGCCCATGGGTGGACCATGTTCGCCGGCCTCGCGCAGCCCGCCAGCCGCGGTCGCCTGCGGCTCCGGAGCGCCGATATGGCGACGCCGCCGGTCATCGAGGCAAACTTCCTGTCCCACCCGGCCGACGTGACCGCGGCCGCGGCCTGCGTCGACCTCTGCCGCGCCCTCGGCAACGCGCGGGCGTTCCGGCCCTACGTGCGCGCCGAGTCGATGCCGGGCCCGCTGTCGGGCGCGGCGATGGCGGATTACATCCGCGATGCCGCCGTCACTTACTGGCACCAGAGCTGCACCGCCAGGATGGGCCGCGACGCGATGGCGGTCGTGGACGGCGCGCTCAAGGTCTACGGCATCGACGGAGTCCGGGTCGCCGACGCCTCGATCCTGCCCCGCGTGACCACCGGCAACACGCAGGCGCCGTGCGCGGTGATCGGCGAACGGGCCGCGGAGATCCTGAAGCGGGCGCACGGCCTGTAACAATCGTCGCTGCGACGAGCCCGCTTGCGGGCTCTATCCATGATCATCCTCCGCTCCCGCGGTGCAAGCCTTGCTAATCGCGCCCCGAAACGCGCATAAGCTCCGGCTCGACGGCCGGAGAGATGCAGTCGTGAGCACGCCGCACACGCTCATTCGGTTCCTGAAGGCCAACGCGTTCTTCGCTGAGCTTGGTCCGGAAGCGATCGAGACCATCGCCGGCCTGTGCACGACGCGCAGCCTCGCGCGCCACGAGATCCTCTTCCAGAAGGGCGATCCGGGCGACGCCCTCTACGCGGTGCGGCGCGGGCAGATCCGCATCGGGGCCGGCTCCGACGACGGGCGCGCGGTCACCCTCAACCTGCTCGGGCCCGGCGACGTCTTCGGCGAGATCGCCTTCCTCGACGGCCATCCGCGGACCGCCGAGGCCGTGGCCCTCGAGCCGGCCGACCTCTTCGTCGTGGAGGGGCGGGCCTTTCTCAAGCTCCTCGCCGGGGATCCCGCTCTGGCGGTCCAGATCATCAATCTGCTGTGCCAGCGCCTGCGCTGGATGAGCGCGCGCATGGAGGAGGCGACGCTGCTTCCGCTCGACATCCGCCTGGCCCGGCGCCTGATCACGCTGTCGGAGGATTTCGGCGCCGAGATCCAGGTGACGCAGGAGGAACTCGCGGCGTTCGTCGGCGCGGCCCGGGAGAGCGTCAACCGCGTCCTGCAGGACTGGCGGCGATCGGGCCTGATCGATCTCGGGCGCGCGCGCGTCACCGTTCGGGCCTCGCACCGCCTCGTCGCGCTCGGGGCGCGGGCGCAGACATGATCGGGTCGACAGGGCTTCATCGCATGAGCATCGCAGCGCGCTTGGCGGCCGTCGCCGCCGTCACCCTCGCGGCGTCGAGCGCCGCCGCGCAGACGCGCTGCACGGAGACGACGCGCTTCGATCCGCCCCTGCGGATCCTGCACTGCGCTGACGGCCTGACGCTCGAAGTCGAGCGCGCGGGCAGCCTGCGGCCTGTGGATCCGGACAGCGACGGACATCTCAAGGGTGCGGAAATCGGCGGCAACGCGGTCTTCGTCACGATCCCGGCGAGCCGCCGCGTCCGCCGGGACGGCTTCCAGATCCTCACGCCGCACGCGGTCGCCTCGGTGCGGGGCACGGTCTACGCCGTCGACGTGACCCGGGCGCGCACCTCCGTCTTCGTGGCGCAGGGACGGGTCGACGTCGCCAGGCGCGACGCCCCCCAGATCGCCGTCACGCTCGGGCCGGGCGAGGGGGTCGACGTCGATGACGGTCGCGACGCCCTGGAGGTCCGGCGCTGGCCGCAGGAGCGCGTCAGGAGCCTGCTCGAGCGGTTCGCACGTTGAGCGACGCCGGTCGATCGGCGAATACCACGCACGACCGCGCCTTCCGCCGGGCGCGCCTCGCCCTCGTGCTCGCCGCCTCGCTCGGCGCGCTCGCCTGGGGCGCCTGGCTCGGCCAGCTGCATATCGCCGGTCGCGCGACGCCCCTCGACCGTCTGGAATCCGCCCTCACGGACCTGCGCCTGCGGCTCGCGGGCCCGCGCACGCCGCCGGCCGACCTCACGGTCGTGGCGATCGACGACGCGACGGTGCGGCGCGAGGGCGGCTTCCCGGTCTCCCGCACCACGATGGCGCGGATCATCGAGCGGGTGGCGGAGGCGCGCCCGCGCGTGATCGCCGTCGACGTGCTCTTCCTCGACGCGGGACGGCAGCCGGACGCGGACAACGCGCTCGCCGCCGCCCTCGCGAAGACGACCGCGATCCTGGCCTCGGCGGCCGTCTTCGACGGGAACGTCAGCGAGGACGGCATCCCGGTCGCCACCGCGCTCCATCGGCCGACGCCGAAACTCGGCAAGGACGTCGCGTCGGGCGTCGTCAACGTCGCCGAGGACGCGTCCGGCGTGCCCCGCCATCTCCCGCTGGTGGTGCGGACCTCCGACGGGGTCGCCGCGTCCTTTGTGCTGCGGGTTGCGGCCCTGGCGGCGCGGAGCGACCCCGTGCTCAGCAAGGGCCGGGTCGAGATCGGTGGCCGCGCGCTGCCCCTGGACCTGGGCTACCATCTCCCGCTGCGCCCCTACGGTGCGCGGCGCGCGATCGCCACCGTGAGCGCGAGCGCCCTTCTCGACGGCACGGCGCCGGCCGCGGCGCTCTCGGACGGTATCGTGGTGATCGGCGTCACCGCGCTCGGCGGCGGCGATACCTTCGCCACCGCGTTCGATCCCGTCATGCCCGGCGTCGAGCTCCTCGCGACTGGCATCGCCCACCTCGCCACGGGGGATGGCCTCGTCCGCGATGCCGGCGTGCGGCGGCGCGACGCCGCGGCCGCCGTCCTCCTGGCGGTCGGGGCGGCGCTCGCCATCGCGCTGCTGCCGCCGGGCCCGGGCCTGATCCTTGTACTCCTCGCGACGGCCGGTTGGCTCACCGCGGGCGCCGCAGCCTTCGCGCACGGCATCTGGTTCAGCGCCGCCCTGCCGCTCGCGGCGGTGGGCGTGCCGGCACTCGCCTGCGCGGTGGGCCGCCAGACGCTCGAGCGCCGCCAGAGCGCGCGGGTGGCGCGCTCCGAGGAGGTGCTGCGGCGGCTGCAGCCCGCCGCTCTGGCCGAGCGGCTGGCCCGCGACCCAGGCTACCTCGCCGAGCCCGTCGCGCGGGACATTGCCGTGCTGTTCGTCGATCTCACCGGCTTCACGCGCCGGAGCGAGCAACTGGGCCCCGTGCGCACCCGGGCGATGCTCAAGACGTTCCACGATCTCGTGGACGCGGCGGTGACGCTGCGCGGGGGCGTCGTCGTGAACTTCATGGGCGACGGCGCCATGGTCCTGTTCGGCGCGCTCGATCCGGACCCGGAGCAAGCCGTGCACGCCGTCCAGGCCGCGGAGGAGCTCATCGCCCGCACGCGCGCCTGGATCGCGCGCAGCCCGGTCCTGTCCGAAGCCGGGCCGGCCCTCGATCTGCGCATCGGCGCGCATTACGGGCCGGTGATCCTCTCGCGCCTCGGCAGCGACACCAACCAGCACGTCACCGCCACGGGCGACACGGTCAACGTCGCGAGCCGCCTGCTCGCGGTCGCGGCGGACGCCAACGCCCGCCTGGCGCTCAGCGCCGAACTGGCGCTTGCGGCCGGGCTCGACCTGTCGGCGGGGACATTCGAGGGCCGGACCGCGGCCATCCGCGGCCGCAGCCGGCCCCTCGAGGTCTGGCTGAGCCACCCGCGCGCGGCAGAGCCCTAGCCGCATCCCCGAGCGACCGCCGCCAGCGCGCAGGCCCGCGCCGACTCTGTGACCCGGATCACAGTCGACCCTGCTTGGCCGGTTCATCGTCTCCCTATCGCAACGGGAGACTCAGCATGGCGACCACCTCGTTTACGACCGCGATCCTGGCCGGTCTCGCCCTCGCCGCCTCGGCGACCGTCCCCGGACCTGCCGAAGCGCGCGAGTTCGGACACGGACGCTTCGGTCACCATGGCGGCTTCCATCACGGCTTCCACCACGGCGGGTTCCACCACGGCTTCCGAGACCGTTTCGGCGGCCGCGGCTGGTGGAGTCCGACGGGCGGCTACGCGGCGAACAGCGACCTCGGCGACTGCCGCCTGACCGTCAGCCTCGTCCGGCGTCGCTTCGGGCGGCTCTGCCGCTGAGCCGCGCCGTCATCGGAGGACAGGACAGATCGATCGGCCGGCGAAAGCAGACCACGCGCATCCGGCAGCCCCTGGGAGGCCGTACGGCCTCGGGCGGCCTCGGGGCGCTACTCCGCAGATTCGACGGCCAAACCCCGGAGGAGCATCGCCCGTGCAGCACCATGCCCTACGCGTCCTGCTCGTCGACGACGACGCGGACGTGCAGCGCGTCGTATGCGGCTACCTCGGCGAGCACGGGGTCGGCGTGGTTCCGGTGACGACCCGGGCCGAGGCGCGCGCGCAGCTCGCGGATCCGTCGCAGTTCGATCTGGCCGTGCTCAACCTCCGCCCGGGCGCGGAGAACGGGCTCGACCTTCTGCGGGATCTGCGGGCGGGGAGCAACCTTCCCGTCATCCTGACCACGGCGCACCGCTGCGAGGAGTTCGATCGCGTGCTCGGCCTCGAACTCGGCGCGGACGACTACATCGTCAAGCCTTACGGCCTGCGCGAACTCTTGGCGCGCGTCCGCGCCGTCCTCCGCCGCGTCGCGGCGCAGGCCGCGTCCCGCCCGGCGGAGGCGCCGTACCGGCGCTTCGACGGCTGGGTCCTCAATCGCCGGCGCCGACGCCTGATCAATCCGGATGGCGTCGAAGTCGTCCTGGGCAAGCGCGAGTACGCGCTCCTGGCGGCGTTCCTCGACGCGCCCCAGCGGCCGCTCAGCCGCGAGTACCTGCTGCAGGTCACGCGCGTCCACGACGACGTGTTCGATCGCTGCATCGACGTGCAGATCCTGCGGTTGCGCCGGAAGATCGAGCGCAGGCCCAGCGACCCGAAGCTCATCCTGACCGAGCGCGGGGTCGGCTACGTCTTCGCCGCCGCGGTCGAGAGCACGTCCCACTAGCGTCGTCCCGATCGCGATGCGCCGCTCTCACGGAACGGGCACACCGGTCGAGACAGCCGCGCCCTGTCGGCTCTCCCGTGGGAGCGAGGGGACCGGCACTGCCGGCGCCGCGATCATCGGCGTCGACCGTCGTCACGGTCCGGGAGGCCGCCGGAGGCGCGTCAGCCCTTCACGAGCTTGCACGTGCTCTCCGAGAGCGGCTGGAACGCTTGGTCGCCCGGGATCGTCTTCAGGATCTTGTAGAAGTCCCAAGGCCCCGTCGATTCCGCCGGGGATTTCACCTGGGCGAGGTACATGTCGTGCACGAGGCGGCCGTCCGGCCGCAGCGTGGCGTTGCGTGCGAAGAAGTCTTGGATGGGCAGCGCGCGCATCTCGGCCATCACCTTCAGCCCGTCATCCGTGCCGGCAGCTTCGGCCGCCTTCAGGAAGTGGAGCACCGCCGAATAATCGCCGGCCTGGACCATGGTCGGCATCCGGCCGCCCATGCGCTCGCCGAAGCGCCGGGCGAAGGCGCGCGTCTGCTCGTCCATGTCCCAGTAGAAGCCCGTCGTCAGGATCATGCCCTGCGCTGCCGACAACCCGACGGAATAGATGTCGGTCAGGAAGATGTTGAGGCCGCCCAGCCTCTGGCCGCCCTGCAGGATCCCGAATTCGCTCGCCTGCTTGATGGTGTTGATCGTGTCGGCGCCCGCATTGGCCATGCCGATGATCTTCGCGCCCGAGGCCTGCGCCTGCAGCAGGTAGGACGAGAAATCCGGATTAGGAAACGGGTGCTTGACCGACCCGAGTACCGTACCGCCCTTGGCCTTCACGACGCGGGTGACCTGCGCCTCCAGGTCGTGCCCGAAGGTGTAGTCGGCTGTGATGAAGAACCACGTGTTCTTCGGATCATCCGCCAGCGCCGCGGCGGTGCCGGCCGCGAGCGAGTGGGTATCCCAGGACCAGTGGGCGCCGGTCGGCGAGCACGCGGCGTTGGTCAGCGCCATGGAGCCGGCGCCGGAGTTGATGTCGATCTTGCCCTTGCTGCGCGCGACCTCGCGCACCGCCAGCCCCGCGACCGAGGAATTGGTGTCGAAGATCGCGTCAACACCCTCGGTATCGAACCACCGGCGCGCGATCGACGAGGCGATGTCGGCCTTGTTCTGATGATCGGCGAAGATCAGCTCGACCTTTCGACCATTGATCGGGCGGCCGAAATCCTCAACCGCGAGCTGCGCGGCCGTCACGGAGCCGCGGCCGGCCAGGTCCGAGTAGCCGCCGGACATGTCGGTCAGGATGCCGATCTTGATTCCGCCATCCGCGTATTGCGCGGAGGCGGGCAGGGTGGTCAAAGCAGCGGCGCCGAACGCGGCGGCCGCGACCCAGCTGCGACGGATCATTGTATCCTCCCCACTCTTTGGTTCTCGTGCGGCCGCTCCGCGCCGCAGCGCTTCTTCTCTCCGGAAACGCGCTCCGCCGATCTCAGAGATAGCTGCGGCCGTCGAGGTAGGCCTTGCGCCAGCGCCGGATCTCGACGCGCTCGAAGAGACCGATCCTGTAGAACGGGTCTGCCTGGATGAGCGCCTCGGCCTCCGCGCGGGTCTCGACATCGACGACGTACAGGCCGCCGCCGGCGTCGCTGCCATCGTCGTTCAGCTTCGCGCCGCAGGCCAGAAGCCGGGCCTTGATCCGGTCGAGGTAGACGAGGTGCTCCGCGCGGTTCGCCCTGCGGACGTCCAGGCTCCCGGGCCTGTCGAAGGTCTCGATCATGTAGGGCATGACGATCGTCCCGTCAGTTGGTCGCGATGGCGGAGGGATGCTGCGCCAGCGGCGTCACGCTGATCGCCATGTACGGGTAGAGCGGCAGCGAGCTCAGGATCTGGTGGAGCTCGTCGTTTCCCGCCACGTCGAAGACACTGTAATTGGCGTACTGCCCGGCGATGCGCCAGAGATGCCGCCATCTGCCATCTTGCTGGAGCTTCTGGGCGTAGGCCTTCTCCTCGGCCTTCAGGCGATCCGCCTCCGATTTCGGCAGGGACGCCGGAATGTTGACCTGCATGTGGACCATGTAGAGCATGACGTCGATCCTTTGCCGCCGGTCTTGGCGAGCACGCCCGCGGTGAGACTTGGTGCGCCGTACAGTGCCGGTCGAGGCCGAGACACGGCCGGGACCGGCGCAGTACGGCCGAGGTTGGCGCGAACCTGCCGTACGCGCCGCGGCGCCCGATGGCCAGACCGCATCAGGCATCGGCCCGGATCAGGTCGGCGGCCTTCTCGGCGATCATGAACACCGCGGCCTGCGTGTTGCCGGAGACGATCCGCGGCATAATCGAGGCGTCCGCCACCCGGAGGCCGGCCACGCCGCGCACGCGCAGGTTAGGATCCGTCACGGAACCCGGATCGCCGCCCATGCGGCACGTGCCGCAGATGTGGTAGATCGTCTGGCCGTCGCGGCGGGCGAAATCGAGCCAGTCCGCGTCGGTCCGGCAGTCCGGCCCCGGATTGAGTTCGGCCCCGCGAAAGCGTTCCATCGGCGCCTGCGCGACGACGGTGCGCGCGATCTTCATGCCCTCGACCATCGCCCGGCGATCCTCCTCGGTGGCGAGGAAGTTCGGGCGGATGGCGGGGGGCTCGAGCGGGTCGGGCGACGCCGCGTGGATCGTCCCGCGCGATTCCGGTCGCAGCTGCGTGACGCCGATCGTCATGCCGGGCAGGCGGTCGAGCTTGCGCTCGGCGGCGTTGGCGTAGCTCGCGTGCATGAAGAAGTACTGCACGTCGGGCCCATCGAGCCCCGGCCGCGTGCGCACGAACCCGTGGGCGAGGCCGGTCCCCAGCGCCAGGATACCCTGCCGCGTCGCGAGGTAGCGCGCCGCGGCGACGCCGAGGCGCAGGCCGCGGGTCTGCTCGTTCAGCGTCACCGGCAGGCGCACGCGCCAATTCATGCGCGTGCAGTAATGGTCCATGTAGTTGGTGCCGACGGCGGGGAGCGCGCGCCGCACCGCCACGCCGAGGCCGGCGAGGATCGCCGGGTCGCCGAGGCCGGACAGTTCCAGGATCTGCGGGGTCTGCGCCGCCCCCGCGGCAAGGATCACCTCCCCGCGGCAGCGGAACAGCCGCTCGCGGCCACCGACCAGAGCGGCGACGCCGCTCGCCCGATCCCTGTCGAAGGTGAGCCGCAGGACGTGCGCGTCCGTCACGACGGCGAGGTTCGGACGGGCGAGGGCCGGCCGCAGATAGGCGTCGGCGGCGCTGACCCGCCGCCCGCGACGCTGGTTCACTTGGTAGTAGCCGAAGCCGTCCTGACTCGCCGCGTTGTAGTCGGGGTTGCGCGGATGCCCAGCCGCCCGCGCGGCGGCGATGAAGGCCTCGGCGATCGCCGGCCGCTCGGCGACTTCCGTGATCGGCAGCGGTCCGCCGCGGGCCCGCAGGGGGTCGGGCGCCCCGTCGTAATCCTCGAGCCTGCGGAAGTAGGGCAGCACGTCCGCGAAGCCCCATCCGCGGCAGCCGGCCTGCGCCCAGGCGTCGTAGTCCTGCGGCTGCCCGCGCACGTAGATCATGCCGTTGATGAGGGTCGACCCGCCGAGGCCCTTGCCCCGCGGGACCGCGATCACCCGGCCGCCGGTCGCCTCCTCGGGCTCGGTCCGGAAGCGCCAGTTGTAGGAGGGGTGCTGGAGCAGGCGGCTGAACCCGGCCGGGATCGAGACCCAGGGGCTGCGCGCCCGCCCCCCCGCCTCGAGGAGCAGCACCCGGCGCGTCCCGGACTCGGTCAGCCGGTTGGCCAGGACGCAGCCCGCGGTGCCGCCGCCCACGATCACGTAGTCGAAGACGCCCGCCGCGACGACGTCGATGTCGGTCGATCCCACGGTGCGCGCCATGCTCAGTCCTCGGATCCAGCCTCAGAGGGCGCCCATGTGGCGGGCCATGAGGGCGATCTGGCACTCCAGCATCGGTAGCCCCTTCTGAATGCGGCAGCCGGCCGCCAGCGCGGCGGCGAGGAGCGGCGTGGTCTCCGGATCCATGATCGCCTCGGCGACGAACTGGCCGGCGTGGAGGGCGGTCAGATCGAAGGGGGCGGCGTCCTGCGGGCGCATGCCGAGCGACGTGCCGTTGACGAGGAGGTCGTGCTCCGCCTGGATGCCCTCCACGGCGATCGCGAGGGCAGGGTAGGCGGCGCGCAGGCGCGCCGCCAGCGCCTCGGCGCGGTCGGCGGTGCGGTTAAGGATGGTCAGGCGCGCCACGCCCGCCGCCGCAAGCGCGAAGGCGATGGCGCTCGCCGCGCCGCCGGCCCCCGCGAGGGCAACATTTCGGCCGCGCGGTTCCAGGCCGGAGACGCGCAGCGCCTCGACGAATCCGATCCCGTCCAGCATCGTGCCGATCATGCGCCCGTCCGCATCCCGTCGGACGCAGTTGACGGCCCCGATCTGCTCGGCCTCGCGGGTGAGCGCGTCGCACAGGCCGGTCATCGCCGTCTTGTGCGGGACCGTGGCGATGAAGCCGCCGAAATTGCGCAGGTGCCTGAGCCCGTCCACCACCGCGGCCAGGCCGTCCGCCGTCACGTGCAGCGGGACGAGGACGCCGTCCACGCCGTGACGGGCGAAGAGCGCCCCCATCACCTCGGGCGCCTTCACGTGGTAGATCGGGTCAGCCAGGATCCCGTAGACCCGGGTCCGTCCGGTGATCCCGGCTGCCGTGAGCGCGCTGTTCATGGCCGTACTCCCGTCCATGTCTGTCCTGACCGGCTCCGGCTCACGTCATGTAGAGGCCGCCGGCGACGTCGACGGTCTGTCCGGTGACGAAGCTGGCCTCGGCGGAGGTCAGATAGAGGGCGAGATCCGCGACCTCCTCGGGGGCGCCGAGGCGGCCCATCGGGGTCAGGCGAACCTGCTCGTCGTTGACGGCGCGGCCCACCGCCCGGACCATCGGGGTCTCGATGCGGCCGGGCGCGATCGCGTTGACGCGGATGCCGAACGGGCCGAGCTCCGCCGCGAGGTGCTTGGTGAGCCCGATCAGCCCGGCCTTCGACGCCGCGTAGTGGCAGGCGACGATCGGCGAGTGGGTCTTGCCCGCCACCGACGACATGTTGACGATCCAGCCGCGCCCGGCCGCGCACATCGCCGGCGTCAGCGCGCGGACGGTGTTGAACGCCCCCGTCAGGTTGACCGCGACGACGCGGTTCCACTCCGCCGGATCCATCTCCCAAACCCGGTGGGCCGCCCCGTCGTGCTTCGGCGAGATGCCGGCATTGTTGATGACCGTATCGAAGGCGCCGCCCATCGCGGCGGCGGCCTCCGACACGGCCGTCTTGACTGCCGCATGGTCGGCGACGTCGAGCTGCAGCGGCAGGGCGCGGCCGCCCGCCGACTCGATGGCCGCGACCGTCGACGCAACGTCGTCCGGGTTCAGGTCGGCGACGCCCACCAGGGCACCGCGCGAACCGAATCCCTCCGCGATCGCCCGGCCGATCCCGCGGCCAGCCCCCGTGACGAGGACGCGCCGGCCGGCGTGGCTCGGGCGCCGCGCGATCGCCTCGGGATTGGTCTGCCGCTCGGTCATCTCAGATCCCCAGATAGGTGCGGCGGACGTGGTCGTTGTCGAGCAGGGCCGCGGACGCGTCGGCGAGGACGATCTCGCCGTTCTCCAGCACGTAGCCCCGGTCGGCGACCTGCAGCGTGTGGAACACGTTCTGCTCGACGATCAGCACGGTGGCGCCGGTCCTCGCGATCCGGTTGACCACCGCGAAGACCTGCGCCACCACGATCGGCACGAGGCCGAGGGAGGGCTCGTCGAACATCAGGAGCTTGGGACGCGCCATCATCCCGCGGGCGATGGCCACCATCTGCTGCTCGCCCCCGGACAGGGAGCCGGCGTTCTGGTCGAGGCGCTCGCGCACCCGCGGGAACAGGTCGAGGACGTCCGCGAGCGTCTCCGACTGGCGCTCGCGCGCGGCGCGGCGGTAGGCGCCCATCAGCAGGTTCTCCCGCACCGTCATCTCGGGGAAGAGCTGGCGCCCCTCCGGGATCAGGGTGACGCCCCGCGCCACCATCTCGTGGCCTGAGAGCCGGGTGACGTCCTCATCCTCGAACAGGATCCGGCCGTGCGTCGGCGTCACGAAGCCCGCGATGGTCCGCAGCGTCGTCGTCTTGCCGGCACCGTTGGCGCCGACGATCGTCACCACCTCGCCGGCGCGCACCTCCAGCGAGGCGGCGTGCAGGATGCTGGTCGCGCCGTAGCCGGCATCCACGCGCTCAAGCGTGAGCATGGGCGAACTCTTTGCCGAGATAAGCCTCGATCACGGCCGGGTAGCGGACCGCGTCCTGCGGGCTTCCCTGGGCGATGATCTGCCCGGAACTCAGGACGATCACCCGGTCGGAGAGCGCCATCACCGCCTGCATGACGTGCTCGATCGCGATGATGCTGACGCCGGTATCGCGGATCGACAGCATCAGATCGATGGCGCGGCGCACGTCGATCTGATTGATGCCGGCCATCAGCTCGTCGAGGAGCAGCACGCGCGGGCGCATCGCCATCACGCGGGCGACCTCGAGCCGCTTGAAACCGCCGATGGTGAGACCGCGCGCCTCGCTTCCGAGCCACGGCGCGAGCCCCATTCGCTCGGCGGTCTCGCGCGCGACCGCCCGCGCTTCGCGGACGTCGCGGTGGCGGTGGAAGGCGCCGACCATGATGTTCTCCTCGACCGTCATGGCGGCGAAGGGCTGCACGATCTGGAAGGTGCGGCCGACGCCGAGCGTCGCGAAATCCGCCGTTTGGCCCGGATGCTGCCACGTCCCGTCCGGCGCGCGCACGCTCACCGTTATGGCGTCGGGCTTGAGGAAGCCCGAGATCATGTTGAAGACGGTGGTCTTGCCGGCCCCGTTCGGGCCGATCAGACCCAGGATCTCGCCCTCCCGGAGGGTGAAGCCGACGTCGTTGGTGACGTGCAGGCCGCCGAAGCGCTTCTGAAGGCCCTCGACCCGGAGGACGGCCTCGCCGACCGGCGGCCGTTCCGCGGCGCGCGGCGCGGCCGGAACAGCACCGGCCTTCACGCCGCGACCGCCGGCGCCGGACCGCGCGAAGCGGGTGACGAGCCCCATCAGGCCGTTGGGCAGGAACAGGACGACGAGCACCAGCACAAGGCCGTAGACGAGGCCGTGCAGCCCTAGGGCCTTCGCGCCGAGCAGCGGCCCGAACACCGTGCCGAGGCCGCCGATCAGCGCGAACATCGCGATCTGGATCGACAGGGTCAGCGAGAACATCGCCGCCGGCTCGATGAAGGTCAGGTACATGGCGTGGAAGGTGCCGACCATGGCGGTGAGCGCCCCCGACACGGCCACGGCGATGAGCCGCACGCGCACCGTGCGCACGCCCGCCGCGTGGGCGGCCGATTCCCGCTCGCGGGTCGCGACGAGGTGGAAGCCGATCCGGTGCGCCCGCATCCACCACGCGATCGCGAGTGTCAGCAGCAGGAGCCCGAAGGCGATGGCCAGCGGTGGCCAGCGATCGCGGAACATCATCCAGGCCCAGCCGAACTTCAGCGGGATCACCAGTCCCGTGGCACCCCCGGTCAGGTCCCGGAAATGGAGGGCCAGCACGCGGAAAACTTCGAGGAAGGCGATCGTCGCCAGCGAGAAGGACGGTCCGTGCAGCCGGAAGCACGGGAAGCTGATCGCCAGCGCCACTAGCACGGCGAGTGCGGCGCCGGCCACGATGCCGATCCACGGGCTGATCCCGGCACCGACGAGCAGCATGCCGCAATAGGCGCCGAGGCCGTAGAATATGCCTTGGCCGAGGGAGCGCTGGCCGGCGTAGCCGCCGACGATGTTCCAGGCGTCTCGGCCGTCGCCTGGGCCGCGGCGCCCAGCACGAGGGCGGCGGCGAGTGCACGCGCCAGAACTCTCATCGTTTCCTCCCGTGTCAGTCGTCGGCCCGGCGCTTCGTGCGCCTTCTCGTCGGGGCCAGTCGGGGGCGTCAGTAGGCGAGGGCGTCCTTGCCCTCGAAGCTGGTGATCGGCGGGTAGGCGCGCTGGTCGGTGATCACGTCGATCACCGTGACGGCGTCGTTCGCGAGTGCGTCGCGCAGCGCCGGCGCGAGATCTCCGGGGCGCTCGACGCGCGTCCCGGCGCAGCCGCAGGCGCGGGCGATCGCGGCATGGTCCACCGCCTCGAAGTCGCAGACGTCGGTGAAGTCGCCGAACAGGCTCAGCTCCGCGTGCTTCTGGTAGCCGAGGATCTGGTTGTTCAGGACGACGACGATGACCGGCAGCCGCATGCGCCGCGCCGTCTCCAGCTCCGACCAGACGTGGCCGAAGCCGCCGTCGCCGGTCACGCAGATCACGGGCGCGTCCGGGCGAGCGACCTTGGCGCCGAGGGCGAAGGGCAGGCCCCATCCGAGTCCGGCGATGCCGCGCGGGGTGAGGAAGCGCTGGCCGGCCCTCCGCGCCGTGAGGAAGTTGGCGATCCAGATCGAGGCGTAGCTCGCGTCGGCGACGACGACGGTCTCGGGCGTCGTCACCGCGTCGATCTCGGCCATGATCCGCTCGGGTCGGATCGGGGTGGCCTCCATGTCGACGAGGCGGGCCATGTCGCCGGCCTGGGCCTCGCGGGCGCGGGCGATGGTGTCGGCGAGCGCCGCGCGGCGGCCTTTCAGACCGGACAGGTCGCGTTGCCGAAGGACCTCGGCGAGGGAAGCGAGGGTCAGCTTGGCATCGCCAACGAGGCGGAGGGACTCGTAATTGCGGCCGACCTCGCCCCCGTCCACGTCGAGATGGATGAATCGGGCGCCTGCCGGGTAGAGCGACCAGCTGTCGGTGCCGTTCTGATTGGTGCGGTTGCCCACGAGGAGGACGACGTCGGCCTCCGTGACGAGCGCGCGCAGGTGGGACGAGCGCGCCCGCGGCGCCATGAAGTAGCCGACGACGCCGACGGAGAGCGGGTCGGTCTCGGCGACGGCGCCCTTGCCCATCACCGTGGTGGCGACCGGCAGTCCGAGGCTCTGCAGCGCGCCGAGTTCCGAATAGGCGCCGGAGGAATGGACACCGCCGCCCGCGATCACGAGGGGGCGCCGCGCCCCAGCGATCAGGTCCGCGGCCTCCGCGATCCCGGCCGGGTCGGCGACCGTGCGGTCGAGGGGGAAGGTGCCGAGGCTGGCCGCTCGGCGCGGTGCCGAGGCCTCGAAATCCGGCCGCTCGTCGAGCAGGTCCAGGGGCACCAGCAGCACCGCCGGACCGGGCCGCCCGGAGGCCGCGGCCGCGAAGGCCATGTCGACGTAGTCGTCGATGCGCTCGGCGACCGCGACCCGGCGGACCCACTTGGCGACGCCCGCGAACAGGGCGAGGTGATCGAGTTCCTGGAAGGCGTTCCGGTCCGTGAATTGCCGGTGAACGTCTTGGACGATGGCCAACACCGGTACGGATGCCTTCAGCGCTTCCGCGAGGCCCGGCACCAGCAGGGTGGCGGCGGGACCGTTCTGGGCGGCGACCACCGCGACCCGGCCCGAGATCCGCGCGTAGGCGTCGGCCATGGCGGCGCCCGCGTTCTCGGTGCGGTAGCCGATCTGGCGGATGCCGTGGTGCGGCGCGGCCAGGAACAGCGCCGAGGGGATGCTCTGGCCGAACACGTCGCGGACCCCGTGCCGGTGGAGCGCCGCGGCCAGGGCGTGGGCGCCGGTCATGTTGGCGCGCTCGGACATCTCGGACATCAGCGGCTCCCCCGCGCGGCGTCACTGATCGAGAGGACGATCTTCCCGACTTGCTGGCCCCCATCCATGCGGGCATGGGCTTCAGCCACCCGGTCGAACGCGAACACGGAATCGATCGGTGGCCGCGCGCGCCCGGCCGCGAGCAGCGGCAGGACGTGCTCCGCGAGGGCCTCGGCCAGGCGGGCCTTCAGGGCGACCGGGCGAGCCCGCAGCGTCGAGCCCGTCAGCGTCACCCGCTTCGTCAGGAGAGGCTGGAGATCGATCTCCGTCACCCGCGAGCCCTGCTGGAAGGCGATCTGGGCGATGCGCCCGTCGACCGCCACGGCGTCGAGGTTGCGGGCGATGTAGGGGCCGCCGACCATGTCGAGGATCACGTCGGGCCCGCCCCCGTCGGTGGCGGCCCGGGCCGCGGCGACGAAATCCTCCCGCCGATAGTCGATCGCGGCGTCCGCGCCGAGCCTGAGGCAGGCCGCGCATTTCTCGGACGAGCCCGCGGTCACGATCACGCGGGCGCCCCAAGCCTTCGCCAGCAGGATCGCGGTGGTGCCGATCCCCGAGGCGCCGCCGTGGATCAGCAGGCTCTCGCCCGCCCTTAGCCGGGCACGCTCGAACACGTTGCTCCAGACGGTGAAGTAGGTCTCGGGGATCGCCCCCGCCTCGATCGCCGGGAGGCCGTCCGGCACCTTCAGCGCGACCCCCTCGTCGACGACGGCCCACTCGGCGTAGGCGCCGCTATGGACCAGCGCCATCACCCGATCACCGGTTCGGAAGCGCCCGGCACCGGATCCGAGCGCCTCCACGATGCCGGCGAGTTCGAGCCCCAGCACGTCGGAGGCGCCGGGCGGCGGCGGGTAGCGGCCCTCGCGCTGCATCACGTCCGGCCGGTTGATGCCCGCGGACTCGACCCGCACGAGCAGTTGTCCCTCGCCCGGCTCGGGGCGCGGTCGCTCGACGATCCGGAGGACCTCGGGGCCGCCCTGCCCGACGGCGATCACGGCTCGCATCGTGGTGCTCATCGCTCGGCCCCCTGGCTCCCCGCCGCTTCGGGAAGAAGCAGCACCTTGATGGCCTGCCGGCTCCGCGCCAGATCGAACGCCGCCCAGGCTTCCGCGAGGGGACGACGGTGCGTGATCAGCGCCCTCAACGTCCCGGCATGGTCCGCGAGGAGCGCGATCGCGGCGTCGAAGGCGCGCGCCGTCGTGTCGTGGGCCGCGCGCAGCTGCTTCTTGCTGCGCACGAAACCCGTCAGGTCGAGGTCGAGGGATCCGGAGTGGATGCCGGCCACCACCATCACGCCGCCGGAACGCAGCACGCCCATCCCGTCGACCACCGATCGGGCGGATCCCGTCGCCTCGATCACCCGGTCAGCCTCCCCGTCGAAGGTGCGCCGGACGGCGTCGTCCAGGCCGACGCCGGCGAGATCGGCCGTCGCGCGGATGCCGATTCGTCGAGCGAGGTCGAGGCGCGCGGTGTCGTCGAGACCGGCGAGCAGCACGTCCGCGCCCCGGTGCTGCGCCACGAACGCGATGCAGAGGCCGATCGGGCCCGGGCCGAGCACCGCCACACGGTCGCCCGGCCCGACCTCCGCCACGTCCACCGCGTTGACCGCGACCGCCAGCGGCTCGGCCAGCGCCGCGACGGCCAGCGGCATCCCGTCGGGCAGGCGGCGGCAATTATCGGCCGGAACGACGACCTGCTCGGCGAAGGCCCCGTCCGCGTGCAGGCCGACGACTCGCCTTCCCTGGCAATCCTGCGGCCGCTCGGCGCGCAGGCCGCGCAGCCGCCGCGCGGCACTGTCGGGCAGCAGGTGACCCGGTCGCCGACAGCGAGCCCGGTCACGCCGTCTCCCACGGCGCGGACCGTCCCGGCGAACTCGTGGCCGAGGGTGACCGGCATGAAGGGGATCATGAACCCGTAGCCGGGGGTCCACTCGTAGGCGTGGATGTCGCTGCCGCAGATGCCGGCCGCGGCGACCGTGACGGTCACGCGGCCAGCCCCCGGAGTGGTGGGTGCATCGACGTGGACGAGGTCAGCCCCGAAGTCGGCCGTCGCCTTGCGCAACGCGAGCATTTCCGTCCCCTGTCTCCCGCCGAGCCTCTCGGCCCGGCGGCATGCCCTACGGTACGTGCCGTCGACGCATTCCGTTATTTGTTATAACGGACATCGGACCAAGGGGAGGAATATGTCAAGCGCCTCGGCGTCCGAACTGGAAACCGGCGAAATCATGCCGGATTGGGTTCGTCCGATTGTCAAGGAGAGCCTCAGCGAGCGGGCCTACCGCGAGCTGCGCCTCGCGCTGATGCGCGGACAGCTGCGACCCGATACGCGCCTGCGCCTTCGCCCGATGTCGGCCCGCTTCGGCATCAGCGCGACGCCCATGCGCGAGGCCCTGCTCAAGCTCGTCGCCGAGAAGGCCCTCGCGCTCGACGCGCGCGGCAGCGTCGTCGTGCCTCGGCTGACCCTGGATCAGCTCCTGGAGATCCGCGCGATCCGCACCGATCTCGAGGGACGTGCCGCCGCCGCTGGGGCTGCCAGAGAATCGGCCGAGGTCGACGTGCTGGAGGCGATCCACGCGCAGATCTCGCAATGCCACGCGAGCCGCGACTTCGCGCGCGCGGTGAACGTCAACACCGAGTTTCACCTGACGCTGTGCAAGATCGGGCAGATGCCGATCCTGTACGAGATCGTCGAACTCCTGTGGGTGCGCTGCGGCCCGATCCTCTCGCACCTCTACGACGACGGCGTCCCCGACTGGGAACCGCACCCTCATCGGCGCATCATCGACGCCTTGCGCGACCGCGACCCGGTCGCGGCCCGGGATGCGGTGCGCGAGGATATCGAGCGCGGCGGGAGCGGTCTGTTCGCGCATGTCCGCGCGGCCGCCAAGGGGTGATGGCCGATCGCGAGGCGGACAGGGAAGTCGATCGATGCCGGGTGCGGTCGGATCGGCGTCGCGGCCGAGGCGGCGGCCCTGGGCGCGGCGAGCCCCCACCCAGAAAACGCCGGAGTGCGGAGCGTCCTGCAATTGCCGGATGCCGACGCGCGTCTATCCTGCGCCCCATGCGCGCTGATCTCGCCGTCCTCGCTCTGGTCTTCGCTGCCACGGGCGCGCGCGCCCAGCAGCAGCTTCCAACCATTCCCGAGTTGCTGACGGCCGAGGCGAACGCCGCGCGGGCCTGTGAGGGCACCGGGGATCCGGCCATCGTCCGGGAGCAGTGTCGGCTGCGCGATCGGCTGAGTGGGCGCTTGGCTCAGGCGGGCTATTGCTGGGGCCGCAAAGGACAGGCGGACGAGAAGAAGGAATGGCACGCCTGCCAGCCGGACTCGATCTACGAGGATGATATCGAGGCGGTACAGCGCTGAGCGGCTGGCCCCGTCGTCGAACGCGGCCCGTCACTCGAGGGTCTGTACGCCGGGCTACAGCGGGACTTCGCTCCGTAGATGGCGGGGCGATATTCGCGGCTCGACGCGGTGCCGGCATGCTCCTGGCTGAAGAACCTGCTCGCGGTCGGGCTACCGCCCAGTCCGGCTGAAGACGCTCCACGCCAGCGGATCTTCGGGCACAACGCGGCGCTCCCAGCCGCCGCGCGTGCGCTGATCGCGACGGCGCTCCAGCGCGCCGGTCGAGGCCGGCATGCTCCAATCACGCGATCCAGAGAAGTCCATCAGGACAGCGTCCTGAACAGATGTTCGCGAGCGCGTATCGGCGCGGCTGCGCGGCATTCGCGCCACCCCCAGCATCGAACGAGATGCATCACCTGAACCCCCCGGGCTCCAACGTCGACCCGAGGAACAGAATTAGCATTGCACGCACCATCGATTTATTGCTCAGATCGTTACTGCAACAAAAACGTAATTTGCCAGATAATATCGGAGCCAACCTCGCAGATACGGTACTGATTTTCTATTCCAAGACACCAGAAACATCTTGAACTGCACAGGCAGAGTGTTAGACCGCCATCGTCGCTCAGAGCTCCGACAACGATACGGTCGCCATCGATGATTAACACGATCAAGGGCAGGCTATTCGCACTTCTCGCCGTACTGGGTACACTCCTCATAGGATCAGCAGGGCTCAGTAATTACGCGCTCTATAAAAATTTCAGGGGTCTCGAATCGATCTACGCCGACAGAGTCATGCCGCTCAGCCAGTTCGGCACGATGCGCGATGCTTTCGATGCCATCCTCACCGCGACGCGAGATTTCGAGGTCCACGCGATACAGGCGGCCGAAGCCGTGACGATCCTCGATCACCAGCTGGCACGGGCGAAGGAAGCCTGGGCCGCCTACCTGACCACGTATCTCACGCCCGAGGAGACACAGCTCGTCGCGAAGCTGACGCCGCGATTCGACCGCGACGCGGCGATCGTGGCCGACCTCGTCCGCGCCTTGACGAACGGGGACCTTGACGCTGTGACCGCGTCCCGGATCGATCTCCTCCGGGCGATGAGCCCGACAACGGCGACCATCGGCGAGCTGTCCGACCTGCAGGTCCGCGAGGCCCGCGCCGAGTTCGAACGCGCGGACGCGATGGCGCAGCGCCTGCGGATGCTGCTCTTGGCGACACTGGCCGGCGCCGCCCTAGCGGTCGGGTACGGCGTCCGTGTGATCCTCACCCAAGTCACCCGCCCGATCGGCCGGACGACGGCGACGATGACCCGTCTCGCCGCGGGCGACCTCGATGCGCGGATCGACGGCGCGGACCGTGGCGACGAGATCGGCGCGATGGTCAAGGCTGTCCAGGTCTTCAAGGATGCGCTCGTCGCGAAGCGCGCGGCGGATGTGGCCGCCGCCACCGAGGCGGCCGCGAAAGCGCGCCGCGCCGAGACCATGGACCGCGCCACGCGGACGTTCCGCCAGCAGATGGAGGGCCTGACTGCGGCGTTAGCGACCAGCGCCGGGGCCATGGAAAGTGCCGCCGCGACCATGGACCGGAACGCCGGACAGACCGCGACGCAGTTGCTCCAGGTCTCTTCGGCGGCCGAGCAGACCTCGGTCCACGTGCAGACCGTCGCGGCGGCCAGCGAGGAACTGGCGACGTCGATCGGGGTCATCAACGGCCAGATCACGCGCTCCTCGGACATGGCCCAGCGCGCGGCGGCCGAGGCGACGGAGACCAACACCCTCGTGATGAGCCTCGCCGACGGCGCCGAGCGGATCGGCACCGTGATCAGCCTGATCGCCGGGATCGCCGCGCAGACGAACCTGCTCGCGCTCAATGCCACCATCGAGGCGGCCCGCGCCGGAGACGCGGGTCGCGGCTTCGCGGTCGTCGCCACCGAGGTGAAGGAGCTGGCGGCCCAGACCGTCCGAGCGACCGAGACGATCTCCGATCAGGTCGCGACGATCCAGAAGGAGACGCACCGCGCCGTCGACGTCATCCAGGCGATCACCGCGTCCGTCCTGGACCTTCGGACCATCGCGACGAGCGTGGCGGCCTCGATGGAAGAGCAGGAGGCGGTGACGCAGGAGATCGTGCGGAACGTCAGCCAAGCCGCCGACGGCACGCGGGCGGTCACGGTCACGATCGGAACCATCACGCAGGCCGCCGGCGAGACCGGCCGGACCGCGGCCGCGGCGCTGGACGCGGCCACCGCCCTGTCGCGGCAATCGGAGACCCTGAACGCCGCGGTCGCGGGATTCCTCGCGGCGGTTCAGGCAGCCTGAGGCGGCGCGCTCAGCCGCCGGGCGATCCGGGAGGCTGCGGCAGGCGCATCAGGGGCGCGCCGACCCGTAGGATCGATCCGACGGCGAGCCCCGGGCAGAGCTCGAAGCCGGCGGGCGCCAGCACCACGATGGTGGAACCGTGCTCGAACCAGCCCATCTCGGCGCCCTTCGCGAGCCGGGCCGCGGTGGGAATGCGCCGTCCCCCGGTCTCGCGCAGATTGAGCCCCTCGGGCAGGAAGCCGAGGCGCAGACCGGCAACGAGGATGGCCGCCACCGGCACCAGCGTCACCGCGTGCCCGCCCGGAGCGAGGCGCAGGCGCAGGACGGCGCGCTCGTTCCTGCAGAACAGCGCCTCGACGCGCTTCAGGGCAATCGGGTTCACGTTCCAGGTATCGCCCCAGATGTGGCGCACCGACTCGACGCGCAGGTCGTGCGGGGCGTGGAAGCGATGGTACATCCCGGCCGTCAGGCGCAGGGTGGCGTAGCAGCCCCCCTCGTGGGCGCGCGCCAGCGCTGTGTCACCGCCCAGCAGGTCGGCGAGTCGGTAGGACAGGCCCTTGATCTGGTACAGGCGGCCGGCCTCGATGCGGCCGTGGGCCCCCAGGATCGCGTCGCTGGGGCTCGTCAGCAGAGTCGGGTCGGCCGCGATCGGCCGGGCGCCTGAGCGCAGGGCCCGCACGAAGGCGGCGTGAAGGCTGGGGAAGCGCGTCTCCCGCGCGTCGCGGAGATCGACGTCGCAGAACAGCCGCCACGTCGCGATCGAGAGGTCCCGGATCAGCGGCTGCTCGATCCGGCTGAACCAGCCCATGAAGCGGGTCGCCAGGCGGCGCGGCAGACGGTTCGTCAGCAGAAAATTGAGATCCTCCTGCGCACCGATCCGCGCCAGGAGTGTCCGCAGCCGGGATCCCGCAACCGTCATCATGCCGTGAACCGTCTCCGGTAGGGCGCGGGGCGATGTCCGCGCTCCTCATCACCCTGTCCGCCACCACCGCCGCCGCGGTTCTCGCGCTGCCACGGGCGGCCGAACGCCTGCAGCTCTCGCGGGCGAAGCACCGCTCGCTCACCGGCCACGCCCGCATGGCCCGGCGCGTCGCCCGGCTGATCCCGCACTATTCCTATTCGGAGCGCGCCTTCTTCCGGTCGGACGATCCGGACGAGGCGGTGGCGTGCCGCCGCGAGGCCGGCTTCGCGCGGCTCTCCGACCTGTTCCGGGCGCGCTTCGCCAGGACACGGGCCGAGACCGAGTCGGTCCGCGCCGGGCTCTCGGACCTCCAGTTCACCGGGCTCTACCGGGTACCGTTCCAGTACGCCCGGCACGTGCGCGCGCATCTCGGCACCGGCGCCTTCGCGGCCGCCGCGTCGGGCGTCACGGTCACGGATCTCGACGGCAACGTCTTCTACGACCTCGCCGGCTCCTACGGCGTGAACCTGTTCGGCGTCGACTTCTACCGGGCCTGCCTGGACGAGGGTGCCGCGCGGGTCTCGGCGCTGGGCCCCGTGCTCGGGCCGCTCCACCCGGTCGTCACCGGCAACGTCGCGCGGCTGAGGGCGATCTCGGGCCTCGACGAGGTCTCGTTCCACATGTCCGGCACCGAGGCGGTGATGCAGGCGGTGCGGCTCGCCCGCTACCACACCGGCCGCCGCCGGATCGTGCGCCTGTGCGGCGCCTATCACGGCTGGTGGGGCGATGTGCAGCCGGGCATCGGCAACCCGGTCCCGACCCGCGACACGCTCACCCTGGCCGACATGTCCGAGCGGACGCTGCGGGTGCTCGCCACCCGCCGCGACGTCGCCTGCGTCCTGGTCAACCCGCTCCAGGCCATGCACCCGAATGCCGGGGCGCCGGCCGATTCCGCGCTGGTCGACAGCGGCCGCAGAGCGGCCTTCGACCGCGCCGCCTACACCAAGTGGCTCCACGAACTCCGGTCGGTGTGCAGCGCCCGGGGCATCGTGCTGATCCTCGACGAGGTCTTCATGGGCTTCCGCCTCGCCCGCGGCGGCGCGCAGGCCTATTTCGGCCTGCGCGCCGACATGGTCACGTACGGCAAGACTCTCGGCGGCGGCCTGCCCGTCGGCGTCCTCTGCGGGCGCGCCGACCTGATGCGGCGGTACAGGGACGACCGCCCCGTCGACATCTGCTTCGCGCGGGGCACCTTCAACGCCCATCCCTACGTCATGGGCGCGATGGGCGCGTTCCTCGACCGGCTGGACAGCCCGGCGGTGGCCGCGCTCTACGCCGATCTCGACGCGACCTGGGACGCGCGCGCGCGGCACCTCAACACCCTCCTGGCGGGGGCCGACCTGCCGGTCCGGGTCGCCAACATGTCGACGGTTTGGACGGTCCTGTACACCAAGCCGTCGCGCTACAACTGGATGCTGCAATTCTACCTGCGCGCCGAGGGGCTGGCCCTGTCGTGGGTCGGAACCGGCCGCATGATCTTCAGCCTCGCCTACGACGACGCGGCTTTCGAGGCCGTGGCGACGCGCTTCGTGGCGGCGGCTCAGGCTATGCGTGCGGATGGCTGGTGGGAGGGTGAAGTGCCGAGCGACAGAGCGATCCGCCGGTCGATCCTGCGCGAGGTCGCGGCGGTCCGCCTGGGCAGGCTCGGGGACCGCCTGGGTCTGCGCGCGCCGGATCAAGCCTGATTGGAGTGCCGGCCGCGCGGGACCGGCACCCGGGATCCAATCTCAGGCGCCGCGCTCGTGCGGCTCCTGCTCCTCGACGAGTTCGCCGTGCAGCAGGGCGAGCGGCGCCTTGTGGTAGAGCTTGATGTCGTGGAACGGGTCCGTGAGGATCTTGGTCACCCAGACAAGGCCGGTCTGGACGTCGCGCTGCAGGAAGAGCTGGACCATCCGGAACAGCAGGCCGGCAAGCGCCAGCCACAGCCAGATCCAGCCGACGTTGCGGATCAGGTCCGCGGTGCTCTGATGGGGCGCGATCAGGCCGAACAGGCTCGGGTCGAAGTAGAGCGGGAGGGGGGACAGCGCCCAGATCGCCAGCAGCACGATCTTGCGCTGCAGGTTGTAGCCGACCTTGATCTCCTCTTTGTGCTCGTGCGTCGCGTCGTTGACGTGGTCGTAGCCCTTGGGCTCGAAGAACAGATGGCCGGCCTGCCGGGACGTCATTGCCACCAGCCAGCCGATCAAGGCCGCCGTGGCCGGGTCCTTGAACGCCAGGGCGTAGGCCACCAGGAAGCTGATCGCGCTCACCACGTGCAAGCTCTGATTGACGCGGTTGTGGTGGTAGTAGCGGTGGTCGTCCCAGCGCTGGATGCGCAGCGCCTCGAGAAAGCTCGCCATGATGTGCGTCCCCGATCGAAGGTTGTGGTGGGCTGGTCGAAGCTGATGCGTGCCTAGGCGGCGCGCTTGCGCAGGCGGACGAGGGAGAAGTGGCCGAGCGGCGGGAGCGCGCGGCGCTCGACGATCTCCACCGGCGCTGCGGCGGCCCAGGCCGCGTAGCGCTCCCAGGAGAACTCGGTCCGCCAACCGAGGCGGCTGGTCACCGGTGCGAGGGCGCGCTCCACCGTGCGCCGGAGGCCGGCCTCGGCACCGATCCGCGTGGTGATCACGATCTCGCCGCCGGGGCGCAACACCCGGGCGAACTCGTCCAGCGCCGCCTCGGGATTGGGGACCGCGGTGACGACGTACTGGGCCACCACCACGTCGAAGGCGGCGTCCGGGAAGTCGAGCTGCTCGGCATCCATGACGGCGAGGCGCTCGACGTTGCGCAGGCGCAGCCGGGCCACGCGCTGGCGCGCCTTCTCCAGCATGGGCGCCGAGATGTCGATGCCGACGATGCTGCGGGCGCGCCGGTAGGCGGGCAGGGACAGCCCCGTGCCGACGCCGACCTCGAGGATCCGGCCGCCGATCCGTTCGGCCGCGGCGGCCGCCAGCGTGCGGCCCTGCGCGAAAACGGGCCCGAAGACCAGGTCGTAGACCGGGGCCCAGCGACCGTAGGCCTTGGCGACGCCGTCGCGGTCGAGATCGGGCCCGAGCGGGCCCGCGCGCGTGGAACCGGTGTCGTGCATTCCGAGGGCCATGGGCGTCCTGTTCGGTTATAGGCTGGGTCGACGCGACGGTGGCTTGGACCGACCGCCGGTCGCGGATTTGGGGCTGGCGTTCCCGGGCCCGGTCCACATCACGGGCCGTCGTGCCGCTCAGCGCTGCGCCGGCGACGCTCTCCCGCTTCGCCCGGCTCGCAAGGTCGCAGGGCGGCGCCGCGCGATGCCGCGGACCGGTCAGGACGGGCGGAGGCGCGGGAGGCGGGATCTCGGTTCATGCATCGCCGCCCGGACCATCAACGACCCCACGCCGCATCTCCGCCCAAGTCTTTCCGCCGGCAAAGCTATGTCGCGCGTTTGACAAGCTTGTGACAGATCGATCAAATCCGCATATCTGCAATCGGTTTGCTGGCAACATACTGATCTGAGACGCAAAACGGCTGCGTTGAAGGCGACCTAATCGTTCCGGCGGCCAACCTGATCTTGGCGCGCTGCGGTCCGCGCAGCCGCGTGTTGGCCCGCCGCTCACGCGGCGTTCACGATGCTCCGAACACCTCGCCGTTGCGGCCTCGTCGCGGATGCGGAGATGCGCGATGATTTGAGGGTGAGGAGACCCAAGGTCGCGCCTTCGACATCTTCTCGCCCTGATATCGACGAGATGTGACCCGGTATCCCCAGCAGGACAGGGCGCGACGACGCGCCGAAGGAGTGTTTCGCGTGATCGAGAATTTGCGGCGTCAGACCATCGCGGTCGCGGCCATCGCCGGGATCGCTCTCAGCGCCGGGCAGGTGCAGGCCGCGCAGTGCGGCAACACCGCGGCCGGTTTCGATGCGTGGAAGCGGCAATTCGCCGAGGAGGCGCGCGGCCGGGCCAGCGCGGCCAGCCTCGCGGCGCTGCAGAACACGACCTACTCGACCGCCACCATCTCGGCGGACCGGGGCCAGCACAGCTTCAAGCTGTCGCTGGACCAGTTCCTCGCCAAGCGCGGCGGCCCGACCATCGTCAAGCGGGGCCGGGCTCTGAAGCAGCAGAACGCGGCCCTCTTCGACTCGATTGAGCAGCGCTACGGCGTGCCGCCGGGCCCGCTCCTGGCGATCTGGGGCATGGAGACCGGCTTCGGCGCCGTCCGCGGCAACGTCAACACGCTCTCCGCGGTGGCGACGCTCGCCTACGATTGCCGCCGTTCGGAATACTTCACCGACCAGCTCTACGCCGCGCTGACCCTGATCGATCGCGGTCTCCTGACGCCGAACACCCGAGGCGCGGCCCACGGCGAGGTCGGCCATACCCAGTTCCTGCCGAAGAACGTGTTGGCCTACGGCACCGGCGACCTGAACAACGTCGGTGCGGCCCTGTCGTCCACGGCCAACTTCCTCAAGGCCCATGGCTGGCGGGCCGGCGCGGGCTACCAGCCCGGCGAGCCGAACTTCGCGGCCATCCAGGGCTGGAACGCGGCACCGGTCTACGAGAAGGCGATCGCTCTGCTCGGGCGCCAGATCGACAACGATTAGCAGTATTTCGGTCACGGATAGACCGGTTCGAACTACGAGAACTGCGGCGGCGCGCCCGAAAATGGTCCCGATCGGGCCAAGATCGATCATCGCGTCGCCCCAGAAAAGCCGGCCCGGCCCCGCTGTCTCACTCTGAGCGGGGCCGGACCGCCCGCCGCGACGTCTCCGCCTTTCCGGAGAGCGGCAGCCGGCACGCCCCGCCTCGCGACGAGGAGCATGGGCAACCGCGATGGCTGTCGAATCCGTGCCGCTAGACGGCGCCAAGACCCGGAACGCGCGCAACACCTGGCTCGCGCCTCTGACGGTGCTCACCGGCCTCGTGACGATGGCCGCCCTCGGGAGCAGCGTCCTGCATCGCGCCCCGGTCCCGGTGACCGGAATCGAGAGCCCCCGGACGGAAGCGCCGGTGCCCGCAACGGCTGCGGAGGACGGGGCCGAGACCGCCACCGCCGAACTAGGGGCTGCAGGCTCGCCCGATGCCGGCCGCGAGACCATCGGCGCTCCGCAGTCGCGCTGGGCGTGGAATCAGATCGCCCCGCCGTCGCTGACGCCCGAAGCCGAGCCCGAGATCGGCGCCGAGGCCGGCTCCCAGCCCGGGACGCAGGCCGCCGAGACGCCGCTCAGCGCGGTGGTCGTCCCGCTGCCAATCCCGCGTCCGCCCGAATTCCGCGCCCCCTTGGGCCCTGGATTCGCCCGACGGTCCGAGCGGCGCATGGCGCGCCGCGAGTTGCCGCCGGCCGCGCAGCCCACGCCGCAGCCCGAGGAGCGCTCGTTCCTCGAGAAGCTGTTCGGCATCGAGCGCGGACCGGCCCTGGCCTACACGGCCCTGGAGAGCAAGCCGGCCGACGTCGCGCCGCCGGCGCAGCGCGTCTCGCCGCCGCTGGCCCCGACCCGCGATCCGGGCCCCACGGCCGGCATCGCGGTCTACAACATCGCCGCCAAGACCGTGACCCTGCCGAACGGCGAACGCCTGGAGGCCCATTCCGGGCTCGGCGAGGGTCTGGACGATCCGCGCCTCGTCAATGTGCGGATGCGCGGGCCGACGCCGCCGGGTACCTACGACCTCACCGAGCGCGAGCGGCCGTTCCACGGTGTGCGGGCGATCCGCCTCACGCCGGTCGGCGGCAACGAAGCCGTCTACGGCCGCGTCGGCCTGCTGGCGCACACCTACATGCTGGGCCCGCGCGGCGACTCGAACGGCTGCGTGTCGTTCCGCGACTACGACCGGTTCCTGCAAGCCTTCCTGCGCGGCGAGGTGCAGCGTCTGGTGGTCGTCAGCGGCACGCAGGACCCGCTGCCGAGCCTCGCCGCCGGCACGGTGACGACCCGCATGGCCCGAAACGGCGGCTGAGGACGGCTCGCCGCGGGGCAACCGCCGCAAGCGCGCTGAGGGTCTACCAGCACTGCTCGCGCGGCGCTTGGAACCGGCCGCGCCGGCCCGCAGAACGCGGCGGCGGCGCGTACCGGCGCCGCGGCACGCGAAACTCGGTCGAGACCATGCCTGCACAACGAACGGCCGCCGCGGCCGTCCGCGCTTTCCTGTGGCTTCCCCTCCTCCTGGCCGCCGACCGGGCCTGGAGCGCGTCCGCGCCGGACCATGTCGGAGCGGCAGTGGTGGGCGCGCACTTGGCGGACCGGATCGTCGGCACCTGGGACCTCGTCTCCTACAAGGTCGAGGACAAGGAGACCGGCAAGCTCATCGACGCCATGGGCGGCACGCCGCGCGGACGCGTCATCTTCACCAAGGACGGCTGGGTCGCCTTCAACCTCGAGGGCAGCGCGCGCAAGCCCGCGACCACCGACGCCGAGCGGGCCGCGCTGATGAAGACCCTCGTCGCCTATATCGGACGTTACCGGATCGAGGGCGACCAGTGGGTCACGAGCGTGCAGACGGCCTGGGCACCCGAATGGGTCGGCACCGAGCAGCGTCGCACCATCCACATCGACGGCGACTACGCCGACGTCACGACCCCTTGGCGCGTGATGCCCAACTGGGATGACGGCCGGCTGTCGCGCAGCATCATCCGGTTCAAGCACATGCCGTAGCGACACGTCCGGCGGCGCCGCCAGACGCTGACACGCGGTCCAGCGGCCGGGGCAAGTCTATCGGCGGGTCGCCGCCGTGGCCGCCGGTCGTCGCGGCGGACTGACAGGATGGCGGTGATTGCAACCCCGGCAGTGATTGTCCTCTGAAGCCTCGTCCTCTATGAGGCCACCATCAATCTGCTGAGCCAAGCCAGCCAGCATCTTCCCGCCCACCCGGCAATCGCGCCACCGCGCGAGCGAGGTCTTGAACCGGAGATCCGTTCTCCGGCGTGATCGCGCGCCATTGCGGAGGGAAGGCCTGCGTCGCGCGAGCGCGTCCCATCGTCCCGCGATCCGTGCGGGCCGGGGACGATGGAAGCGATGCGGACCAGCGCAGGACCGTCGTGTCGGGTCGAGCGAGGCCGCGAGCGTACCGCGACGGGAACGGGGAAACGATCCGGAAGGCCGGACGGGCGGAGTTCGCGCCCGTCGCATCGAGTGTCTTCCGTACGCGGGGCGGCCAATCGGCCGGTCCGGTACGCAAAAGCGGGATCTGCCCATGCGTGGCGACGACGATAACCAACACCAGCGCGACCGCCGGGCCGCGAACGTGCTGCCCCTCAGCCGGCGGCAACTCCTCGGCACGGCCGCGACCGGCCTGGCGCTGGCAGCCCTGCCGGGCCCGCTGGCCCTGGCCGATGGCGCGGACAGCAAGGTCGACGTGCTGCTGATCGGCGGCGGGATCATGAGCGCGACGCTCGGCGTCTGGCTGAACGAGCTGGAGCCGAACTGGTCGATCCAGATGATCGAACGTCTCGATCAGGTCGCCCTCGAGAGCTCGAACGGCTGGAACAATGCCGGCACCGGACACTCGGCCCTGGCGGAGCTGAATTACACGCCCGAGAAGAAGAACGGGCAGATCGAGATCGCCAAGGCGGTGGAGATCAACGAGGCGTTCCAGGTGACCCGGCAGTTCCTGGCCCACCAGGTCAAGACCGGCGTGATGACGGACCCGCGCGCCTTCATCAACTACACGCCCCACATGAGCTTCGTCTGGGGTGACGACAACATCGCCTACCTGAAGAAGCGCTGGGAGGCCCTCAAGGCGAGCCCGCTCTTCGCCGGCATGGAATATTCGGAGGATCCGGAGCAGCTCCGCAAGTGGGTTCCCCTGATGATGGAGGGACGTGACCCGAAGCAGAAGGTCGCCGCGACGTGGTCGCCGCTCGGCACCGACTGCGAGTGGGGCGAAGTGACCCGGCAGTACGTCGCCCACCTGCAGAAGCAGCCGAGCTTCAGCCTGCGGCTCTCGACCGAGGTCGAGAGCATCACCAAGAACGGCGACGGCTCGTGGCGGGTGAGCGCGAAGAACCTGAAGGACCGGACGCGCCGGACGCTAGACGCGAAGTTCGTCTTCATCGGCGCGGGCGGGGGCGCCCTGCACCTGCTGCAGAAATCCGGCATCCCCGAAGGGGACGATTACGCCGGCTTCCCGGTGGGCGGCTCGTTCCTGATCAACGACAATCCCGACGTCGCCACGCTCCACCTCGCCAAGGCGTACGGCAAAGCGTCGGTGGGCTCCCCGCCGATGTCCGTGCCGCATCTCGACACCCGCGTGCTCGGCGGCAAGCGCGTGATCCTGTTCGGGCCCTTCGCGACCTTCTCGACCAAGTTCCTCAAGGAGGGCTCGTACTTCGACCTCCTCAGCTCGACCACCACCAGCAATCTCTGGCCGATGATGAAGGTCGGCGTCGACGAGTTCCCGCTGGTCGAGTACCTCGCGGGGCAGCTGATGCTGTCGGACGACGACCGGATCGCGGCGCTGCGCGAGTACTTCCCGAAGGCGAGGAAAGAAGAGTGGCGCCTCTGGCAGGCGGGGCAGCGCGTGCAGATCATCAAGCGCGACCCGAACAAGGGCGGCGTGCTGAAGCTCGGCACCGAGATCGTGAACGCCAAGGACGGCAGCATCGCGGCCCTTCTCGGGGCCTCGCCCGGTGCCTCCACGGCGGCGCCGATCATGCTCCAGGTCCTGGAGAAGGTGTTCGCCCAGAAGGTCGCCACGCCGGAATGGCAGGCGAAGATCCGTGAGATCGTTCCCAGCTACGGCACGAAGCTCAACGACGATCCGGACCGTGTCGCCCGCGCGTGGGCCGACACGAGCGCGCAGCTCCGGCTCCCGACCCCGCCGCAGATCGACCGCGCCGTGCTCAAGCCGGTCACGACCGGCAGCACCGTGCTCAACAGCAGCGCCACGCCGGTGAAGGAGCCGGTCCACGACCTCGCTCCGTGAGCGGCGTGGCCCGGGGCGCTGCCGTTCGTGCGCCCCGGGCCACGCGGTGGCCCAACTCCGACTCTGCAGGCTTCGCGGTTGCCCGGAGAGCGCTCAGAGGCCGACCCGCCCCAGGGCCGGCAACTTGATCCCGGGCCGCCGCAGGTCGATCCCGGCGACGGCGCCGAGCAGGTTCAGCTCCAGGCCCTCGACCCAGCCGAGCGTCAGGCCGGCATAGCCGCCGAGATTGAGGCGAATGCCGGTTCGGGACGGCGTCGGACCGATCCAGCGCCCGTCGTAGGGGAAATCCTTGCCGATCGCGGTCGTCGGCAGGCTCGCGCGGATCTCCGGAACCGCCGCCATGACGGCGGCCACGAAGGTGTTCGAGTTCGGACCAGGCCAGACGACGTAGTCGCCGGGCCGGCTGTAGCGGTACTCGGCCACGGCCTGCCGGATCCGCGGGAGCATCGTCTCCGCCTCGGGCCCGTCGGCCGCGAACACGGTCGTCGGCGTGTTCCCGAACCAGCGCCCGTCCGGCACGAACCGGTCGACCCAGATCGGCTGCCCCCAGGCCGTGTAGTCGAACCGGCTGTAGGCGCGGGCGCCGCGCTCCTTGAGGACGATCCAACTGTGCGTCGCCACGATGCCGCGCCAGCTCACGGTCCGTGCCGAGAAGATGCGCAGCACGGCGCCGGGATGCGCGTCCGCGCGCGGCAGCAGTCCGGCGCTGGACCGATCCGCCAGACGCCAGTCGCCGCTCGCGCGCGTCGCGTAGAGCAGGGCTGAGACCGCCACCGGCACGAGGAAGAGCGCGGCGAGCGCGAGGAGGGCGATCCTGAACAGGGTCACGGGCGGTCCGGCGGGGGAGGGGGAACAGGATCCGGATGTAGGTATCGACCGCACCCGCGAAACTGCGACCGACGCGACCCGGGGCTGCTCGCGCGTCAGGGCGCGGAGGCCAGGGCGTCCAGCAGCAGCGTCGCGGCGAGGAGATCGGCGCACCCGCCGGGACTCAGGCGCGCGGCCACGAAAGAGCGGTGGATCGCCGCCGCGCGCTCGCGCCAAGCCGGAGCCGCGATGCCGCCGGCGTCGAGAAAGGTCGCGGCGGCCGCGCGCGCGCCGACGAGGCCGTCGGCGCCGCCGCGGTGCAGGAGATTCGTGTCATCGACGACCGCCAGGAGCGCGAAGAAGCAGTGCACGCGCGCCGCCTCGGGATCGCCGGGGGCGCAGGAACGGCCGAAGCGGAGGGCGGGAAGGCCGACGGCCCGGATGGTCGGGAAGCCCGAAGCGGCCTCGGCACTGGCGCCGCCGACGCCGAAGCGCCGCGCCGCGCGGCCGCCGTGGCTGACAGCCGAGACCGGTGCCCGGCTGATCGCCGGCCCCCAGAGATGCCCAACCGCCTCGGCCAGGGCCTCGGCCCCGGCCCGCCCGACACCGTGCCCTTCACCTTTCGCTCCCGCCGCGGCGCAGATCAGGCCGAGCGAGAAGATCGCGCCCCGATGCGCGTTGACGCCGCCCGTCGCCCGCATCATCGCGATCTCGGCTTTCAGACCGATGGCCCGCAAATCCGCCATCTCCGCCGCGCGGGCACCCGCCGCGACCAGCTCCGCGAAGAACGGCCGGATCGCCGCCGCGCTGCGGCGGAGAGTCTCCGCATCCATGTCGTCGTGGCTGCCGGAATCGACCGGGCTCACGAGGCCGGGCTTGGGCCATGTCTCCAATTCGCCGATGAGCGCCGCGTGCGCAAGATCCGCGACGCGACCGGCGCTGGGCGCGTCGGCGCGGCACGCGTCGGCATCCGGCGCAGTCAGGCTCTGTTCGTCGCGCAGGGTCGGGCCTCCTCCCGGCTTCGCCAGCGCAGCCGAAGCGGCGTCGGGCGGTCCGACGTATACCGGATGGCGGCGCCCGCGCATCCGCGACGGTCTCCGCGCGGGGTCGCCTATCCGGACTTAGAAGGAACCGACGAAGCGTTCGGGCAGCTGCCAGAGGTCGGGCGCCTGGACCACACTCTTACGCTCGATCGCGTCGGCGAAGATCCGCTTCGTCGTCTCGAAATGGGCCTCACCCGGCCGCATCTGAACGCGACGGCGCGGGATCCGGCCGACATCCGCCTTCACGAAGGTCAGGAACTCCGTCGGGTCGATGGCGTGGTGCGAATTCGGGATGCCGATCGGCGCGGCCGCATTCCGCTTCTGCTGGCGCCTGAAGAGTATGTCGTGATCCAAATACGCCAGATGGAACAGGAACAGGTCGCGAAAATCGGGGCGGTGATCCTGGATCAGGCAATGGAAGCCGACATGCCAGTCGACCCGCTCCGACACGATGGTGGACTTGCACAGGGTCGATATCGGACGGATGAATCCCCGCTGGCCAGAGATGGGCGCCGCGACGTTGATGGGAGCCTCGTCCTGCACGTGCAGGACATCGGCTCCGAACAGATCGAGGATTGGGGGCAGCGATCGCGCGGCGATATAGTCTGAGAGGTTCGGCGACACGTCGGGATCTGGAAGGATCAGCTCGTCGCTGTCCGCATAGAGAACATATTTGAAGCCGATGAACAAAGATGCGCAGAAATCCCTGACTGTGTGGGCGCGCTCCCACTCGTTCAGGGGCAGTCGCGGCAATCGGATGACGTTCGCGCGCAGCCCGGTTGTCGAGCCGTCGTCGGAGCCGTGGTCGAGGATATAACAGTTTTCAGCCCCGACCTGCCGCTCGTAGTGCTTCAGCCAGAGCGGAAGCATGGTCGTTTCATTGTAGGTCATGGTCACGGCGGCGAGCGGCCTCTTGTGCAACGGCATCCCTTCCCGCCAACGCGGCATTCACCGCGCTTCCACAGCGCATTCGCGAAGCGTTTGTTCGGAGCTTAGATGCAATGGATCGTGCGCAGCAACTCCTGAGGTCGCTGACCAAGGATGCCCGCATCGTCGAGGTTGGCCCGAGCTTCAGCCCGCTCGCGCCGAAGCGCGACGGCTGGAACACGTTCGTCATCGATCACGCGCCGCGCGCCGAGCTCATCGAGAAGTATCACGACCAGACCGTCGACCGGATCGAGGAGGTCGATTTCGTCTGGACGGGGGGCTCGATCGCCGACGCGGTCCCGGTGGAGCAGCACGGGACGTTCGACGCGTTCATCGCCAGCCACGTCATCGAGCACACCACCGACGTGGTGACCTTCCTGCGCGCCGCCGAGACGCTGCTCCGGCCGGACGGCGTCGTGATCCTGGCCGTGCCCGACAAGCGCAAATGCTTCGATTTCTACCGCTCCCTGACCGGGACGGCGGACGCGATCGCGGCCTTCTTGGAGAAGCGGAACCGTCACACGGTCCGGACCCACATCGACTACGCCCTGAACATGGCGCTGAAGGACAACGGCACGGTCGGCGCCTGGTCGGGCCGGGACACGCGGCCGGCCATCCCGGCCAACCCGCTGACCGACGAGGCGCAGTGGCTCGGCGCCGCGCAGCTGCCGCACTACGCCGACGCCCATGCGTGGGTATTCGTGCCGGCGAGCTTCAACCTGATGATCCTGGAGCTGTCGCAGCTCGGCTACATCGATCTGCGCGTCGAGGATTCCCTCGACATGGACGCGACGGAATTCTTCGTGTGGCTCCGCAAGGGACGCCAGCGCCTGGCGCCGGACGAGATCCGCGAGCAGCGCACCGCGCTGATGCAGCGCGCGATCGTCGAGCTGGCGGAGCAGGTGCAGCAACTGCCCGAGACGTCCTTCGTGGAGATGGCCTCGGCGGGGGCCCTGCGGGACCAGCTCCTCAAGGCGACCTATAGGACCGACGCGCTCCGCACGGTGCTGGCAGCGCTGCGCGCCAGCATCGGTCGATTCGGGCTGGATCGGGCCAAGTTCAAGCGCCTGATCGGCGCGGCCAGCCAGAAAGTGCCGGGGAATCACTCGGCAGCGGTACAGCACAGGATCCTGTTGACCGAGGCGACCAAGATCCTCGAAGGAATCGCGGATACCGCCGCCGAGGTGGACGATCGGGACCCCGCCGTCATCGACAGCGCCGTGCTGGTCGCGCCGCTCGGCGCGGCCCAGTTCGGGGATCCGCTCCTCGCCGCAGAACTCGATCGCGAGCGCCAGCGTGCCAAGGCCGTCCGCATGGTGCTGGACGCCGTGCTCGGAAGTCTGCGCGGCCGCGCCCTCGACAAGAAGCGGTTTCGGGACCTGGTCACGCAGGCGGCCGCGCAGACGCCGAATGACGGACCCGAATCCGCCCGCCACGCGGTGCTGTCCGAGGAATCGCGGCGGGTCCTCGGCTTGCCGATCGCCTGAATCCGACTACGGCACCGGCCACGCGGCGGGCGCGACCGGCATCCCGCGCTCCCGGAGTGTGTGAGACCGGCCGGTCGTCAGGCCGCAGACGCGACCGCCGGGGAGATGCGCTTGCGGGCCTTCTTGTCCGCGGTGCTGCTCACGAACGCCTGCGCCTCCTCCTTGCGCTCGAAGACGTGCGGCGCGACCCCGCGCTTGTTCAGGGCTTCCTCCATCTTGAGGCGCAGGAAGGCGCTCGTCGCGTAGCGGGTGGTGGTCGCGTAGTAGTTGGCCTGCAGGTACTGGACCATGCCGGCGTAGTCGTCGACCAAGTTCTCATTGAGCCGGAAGCCGTCGTGGTTGATCACGGCGTTGACCCGCTGACCCGCCTTCCGGCAGGCCTCGACGATGGTCATGCGCAGCTCGTCCATGTCGCCCTTCACCCGGCAGTACCAGCCCTCCAGGTTGACGAAGAGGATGTTGCGCTCGCCGTCGTAGCTGACGCGGGACTTGAGATCGAGGTTGAGCAGGTCCGAGATCAGCTCCATCGGCTCGTCGCGGAAGATCCGCGGGTCCATCGGCACCGGATTGCGCACCACGGGGGCGAAGTCCATGTGGGCGAGGATGTCGCGCTCGATATCGATCCCGGGCGCGACCTCGACCAGTTCCAGCCCCTCCGGCGTCAGCTGGAAGACGCAGCGCTCGGTCACGTAGAGGACCGGCTGCGAGCGCTCGACCGCGTAGGGACCGGAGAACGTGTTCTGCTGGACTTGGGTCACGAACTTGCGGGCCTTGCCCTCCTGCACGATGCGCACCTGACCGTCGCTCACCGCGATCTCCAGGCCGCCGGCCGTGAACGTCCCGGCGAACACGACGGTGCGGGCGTTCTGCGAGATGTTGATGAAGCCGCCGCAGCCGTTCAGCTTGCCGCCGAACCGCGAGGTGTTGACGTTGCCGGCCGCATCGCACTCGGCCATGCCCAGGCAGGTCATGTCGAGGCCGCCGCCGTCGTAGAAGTCGAACATCTGGTTCTGGTCGATGATGCAATCGGCGTTGGTGGCGGCGCCGAAGCTCGAACCGGAGGCCAGCACTCCGCCCACCGCGCCCGCCTCGGTGGTGAGCGTGATGTAGGGGGTGATCTTCTCCTCGTTGGCGACCGATGAGATCCCCTCGGGCGCGCCGACGCCGAGATTGACCACGCCGTTCGGCGGCAGCTCGAAGGCGGCGCGGCGCGCGATGATCTTGCGCTCGTTGAGCGCCATCCGCTTGATGCCGGTGACCGGGACCCGGATCTCGCCGGCCAGCGCGGCGTCGTGCATCACGCCGTAGTTCATCCGGTGCATCTCGGGTTCGGCGACCACAACGCAGTCGACGAGAATGCCGGGGACACGCACGTCCTTCGGCAGGAGGTAGCCGTCGTCGACGATGCGCTCGACCTGGGCGATGACGATGCCGCCGTTGTTTCGGGCCGCCATGGCCTGGGCGAGGCAGTCCAGGGTCAGCGCCTCCTTCTCGTAGGAGAGATTGCCCGACGGGTCGGCCGAGGTGGCGCGGATGAAGGCGACGTCGATCTTGGTCGCCGTGTAGAACAGCCACTCCTCGCCATCGACCTCGACGAGTTTGACGATGTCCTCGGTGGTCAGCTCGTTGACCTTGGCGCCCCCGTGTCGCGGGTCGACATAGGTCTTCAGGCCGACCTTCGAGAACAGGCCCGGCTGGCCCGCCGCGCAGGCCCGATAGAGCTGGGAGATCACGCCCTGGGGCAGGTTGTAGCCGCGGATCAGGTTGTCCTGGGCGGCCTTGGCCACCTTCGGCATGCGGCCGAAATTGGCCGCGATGACCCGCGAGAGGAGGCCGTCATGGTGCAGGCGGCCGGTGCCGAGCCCTTTGCTGTCGCCGGCGCCCGCCGTCATGATCAGGGTGAGGCCGCGCGGCGATCCGGTCTCGACGAACCGCTTCTCGAGGGCGGCGTGCAGGGCCTCCGGGATGCAGCTCTGGACAAACCCCGTGGTGGTCACGACGTCGTTCTCGCGGATCAGCGCGATCGCCTCTTCCGCCGAGATGACCTTGTTCTTCCTCATGGAGCCCGTGATCCTCCCCGGCACCTCAGGAGCGGCCGGCCGTGATGCCCGCCGCCTCCGACTGTGCCATGCGCCGCCCCCGTGGTGCCGGGACGTCTCGGCCCCGGAAGTCGGCTGAGTTTTGAATACGATCGTTATTGCACCGCATCAATATTTGCGGCACTGCACGAGGGCACATGCCGGCCTCGTGACAGTACTCCGAGAATGCAGTTCGGCGCTCCTGAAAAACTCTTCGGTCCACGATCAGAAAAATTGCGCGCTCCTCGGGGCTGTCGGCCGCCTGTGCTCCGCCGCACGCGGTTTTCACGGTCCGCGTGTGCCGGCTCACCGCGGCGTCGCCCGATCCGGTGTCTCTCGGTCCCGACACGACAGGAGGCGATCATGAACCGAGATCCGAGAGCCCGCAGCAGGCAGCCCGACGGCAAGGCCCGACCGGCGGAGTCCACCCGCGAGACCGAATCCCGCGCACGCGAGGCGGTGGTGGATGCCTGGCGCCGGGCGCTCCACCGGATGCGCGAGCGGCGCGCGGCCCAGGACCGCGCCGATCCGGGCCGTTGAGACCGGAGCGGGACCGGAAGGTCGGATCGGCCCCCGACGTCGCCCGAATGGTGACGGGGACCGACCCTTTTTCTCTACTTGGCGCGCCGCGGCGGGGGCGGCACAGCGTGGGCAACGAACGGGGAGTATGTGAGCCGATGGACGACGACGTCGCAGACGGCATGGACGGCGGCGACGCGAGTTCCGCGGCGGCGCAGGAAGCGAACGGGATCGCTTTCCTGCTGGCGAGCGCGGCCTACCTGACGCTCGCGGACGCGCATCTCCGGCGGGAAGGTCCGGAGGGACTGGCTCTCATGGACGAGATCGAGGACCGGATCACGGAGGCGCTGCGGAGCTTCGTCGAGGAGACGTCCTACGAGGACGCGCGGCCGGACATTCTCCAGCACGCCACCCGCAAGGTCCGCGCCCTGCTCGACGCGGGGCGCTCGCTGGCACCGGAGATGCGGCGCTTCCAGTAGGCACCGGCCCGCATCGGAGCGCGCTCCTCGCCCTGGCGCCGTCGCTCTGGGTTTCAGCGCGGCGCTGTGGCACCCGCGGTGACGGCGCGTTCGACGGCGCGCCGGACCGATCAGCGAATGCCCCCGTCACGCAGGCGGTACCACGCGATGATCGCCGAGACGTACAGCCGGTTGAGACCGTGAAGCGGAAGCGGCTCGATCGGCGTGAGCGGCAAAGGCAGGCTGCCGGCATCCCCGGTGGCGATGTAGGTGGCCATCGCCCGGCCCATCGCCGACTGCAGGCCGACGCCCCGACCCTGGCAGCCGATATCGATGAGCAGGCCGGGCGCCGGCTCGTGGAGATGGGGCAGGTAGTCCCGGGTGATCGCGACCCGGCCGCACCAGCGATGGTCGAAGGCGATCCCGTCCAGCTGCGGGAAGAGCTTGGCCACGATCCGCTCGAGATGCGCCCAGTCGGCGGGGCTGCGCGGCTCCCGGAACGGCCCGCGCCCGCCCATCAGCAGGCGGCCGGTATGGTCGAGACGGAAATAGAGCAGGAGCTTCCGCGTGTCCGAGGAGACGTGACCTTCGGGCAGGATCGAGCGCCGAAGGTTGTCGGTCAGCGGCACCGTCGCGACCTGGAACGAATTCGCCGCGATCACCGTCCGCGCGAGGTTCGGCCAGAGCCCGCCCGTGTAGCCGTTGGTGCACAGAACGACCCGGCCGGTCGTCACCCGCTCGCCCTGGGCCGTCGTGACCGTCCAGCCCGACCCGGTCCGTTCGAGGGCGGTGACAGGCGACGCGCCGTGGATCGTGGCGCCGGCCTTCTGGGCAGCCCGGGCGAGGCCGCGGGCGTAGCTCAGGGGCTGGATCGCCCCGCCGCGGCCGTCGAGCCAGCCGCCGAGATAGCGGTCGGTCCCCAGCAGCTGCTCGGTCTCGGCCCGGTCGAGGACGCGGGCCGGGGCCCCGAGCTCCGCCCACTGGGCCGCCCGCTTCGCGACCTCGGCGAGCCCGACCTCGGTATGGGCGCCCTGGATCCAGCCGGAGCGGCGGTGCGGCACGTCCATCCCGTGCCGGGCGATGAGATCGAACACGACGTCGGCGGTCCCGCCGGCGAAGCGCGCGAGCCGCTCGCCGCGCTCCCGACCGAACCGCGCGACGAGGTCGGCGGGATCGTATTTGAGGCCCGGGATGACCTGGCCACCGTTGCGACCGGACCCGCCGTAGCCGACCTCCTGCGCCTCGAGCACGACGGGTCGGATGCCGCGCTCGGCGAGATGCAGGGCGGTGGAGAGGCCGCAGAACCCGCCGCCGACGATCACCACCTCGGCCAACCCCGATCTGGCGAGGGGCGGCGTGTCCGGCGCGGGCGCCGCCGTGGTGGCCCAGAGCGAGGGTGCGAGCGGGAACGGTTCGGCCACGGCTTGTCCTAGAGCGGGTGCAGCACGCGCTGCAGGAAGTCCCGGGTGCGCGGGTTCTGCGGCCGGTTGAGGACTTCGGCGGCCGGCCCCTGCTCGACGAGGCGACCGCCGTCGAGGAACAGGACCCGGTCGGCGACCTCGCGGGCGAAGCCGATCTCGTGGGTGACCACGATCATCGTCATGCCCTCGTCGGCCAGAGCCCGCATGACCTTCAGCACGTCGCCGACCAGCTCGGGATCGAGGGCCGACGTCGGCTCGTCGAACAGGATCGCCTCCGGTCGCATGGCGAGTGCCCGGGCGATCGCGACACGCTGCTGCTGCCCGCCGGAGAGCTCGTTCGGCCGGGCGTGCTCCTTGCCCGAGAGCCCGACTCGCGCGAGCAGGGCGCGCGCCCGCTCCTCGGCCTCCCCACGGGGCTCGCCCTTCACGTGGATCGGCCCCTCGACGACGTTCTCGAGGGCGGTCCGGTTGGCGAACAGGTTGAAGCGCTGGAAGACCATGGAGACCCGCGTGCGGATCGCCTTGATGCCGCGCTTGTCCCGGTCCACCCGTTGCCCGTCGACGCGGATCTCGCCGCCGTCGTAGGCCTCGAGCCCGTTGATGCAGCGCAGGAGGGTCGACTTGCCGGATCCCGAGGGCCCGATGATGCAGACGACCTCGCCCTTCGTGACCTCGGCCGAGACGCCCTTGATCACCTCCAGCGCGCCGTAATGCTTCCGGACGTCCTCCAGCACGATCATCGGTGCCGCCCCTTCGCCTCGAAGTGGCGGACCATCAGGATCAGCGGAAGGCTCAGCGCGAGGTACATCAGCGCCACCAGCGTGTAGACGCTGGTGTTCTTGAAGGTCGACGAGGCGATCAGCTTTCCCTGGAGCGCCAGCTCGGCGACCGTGATGGTCGAGGCCTGCGACGAGTCCTTGAGCATCATGATCATGATGTTGCCGTAGGGCGGCAGCGCGATCCGGATCGCCTGCGGCAGGATCACCCGCCGCATGGTCATGCCCCAGCCCATGCCGATCGACAGCGCCGCCTCGACCTGGCCGCGATCCACCGCCTCGATGCCGGCGCGGAAGTTCTCGGCCTGATAGGCCGAGTAGGCGATGCCGAGCCCGATGATCGCCGCCTGGACGGCGGTGAGCGACAGGCCGAAATCGGGCATCACGAAGTAGATGTAGAACAACTGCACGATGATCGGGATGCCGCGCAGGATGTTGATCATCACCGCGCTGAAGCCCGAAAGGACCGCGATGCCGGAGACCCGCATCACCGCCCAGACCAGCCCGAGGAGGGTCGAGACCACCAGGGACGCAAGGGTGATCAGGATGGTGAGCTGCACGCCCTGAAGCAGGATCGGCAGGTAGTCCTGGGCGTCGGCGAGGAACTCGCGCATGAAAGTCAGGACCGGTCGGCCGACGGCGGCAGGCCCCACTTGGTGAGGATCGCCTGGAGCGTCCCATCGGCTTTCAGCTTGGCGAGCGCCGCGTCGATCTTGGCCAAGAGTTCGGTGTCGGTCTTTCGGACGCTGAGGCCCACCGAGGCGACCACGGTCGGCTTGAAGGTCTCGACCAGGCGGACGCCGGGGAACAGCCCCTGCTTCACGTAGTAGGCCAGGATCGGCGCGTCGGCGAAGCCGGCCTTCAGCCGCCCGGAATTCACGTCGCGGATGATGTCGGGGATCGCGTCGTAGATCTTCACCTCGTTGAAGAGCCCCGACTTCTTCAGCGGCTCGACGAAGGCGGTGCCGACCTGGGCGCCGACGGTCTCACCCTTCAGGTCGGCGAAGGACGTGTAATCCTTCGTGTCGGTCTTCGGCACGATCAGCCCCTCGCCGTAGCTGTAGACGGGCGCCGAGAACGACACGACCTCCTTGCGCTGCGGCGTGATGAACATCGCCGCCGCGATGATGTCGATCTTCGAGGCAGTGAGGGCCGGGATCAGCGTGGAGAATTGCAGCGGCTCCACCGCGACCGTGAAGCCGGCTTCCTTGCTGACCGCGTTGACCAGGTCGACCATCACGCCCTGAATGGTGTTCGTCTTGGTGTCGAGGAAGGTGAAGGGCAGACCCGTGGGCGTCGAACCCACCTTCAGGGGCTGCGCGCCGACGGCGGCCCCGAGGATGCCGAGGAGCAGCGCCGACGACAGACACAGCTTCGCCAACCGTCTTCTCATGGTGCCGCTCCCGTGCATTGCCCGGGTCACGCGGCGGAAGCCGGCGCCCGCTTTCATTCTCGTGAAGAATACCGCATGTTTTCGGTATCGACGCAAGCGACTTTCACGTGCATGAAGAAGCCCAGGAGAGGCAGGCTGGCGTGACCGTGAGCATCCCCCGCAGCGAGGCAACGGGTCCGGAACCGGTCGACCGGGCCGTGGGTCAGCGCCTGCGTGGCCTGCGGCGCGCGCGCGGTCTCTCGCTCGAAGCTGTGGCGTCCAGCACGGGCCTGTCGATCGGCTTCATCAGCCAGGTCGAGCGGGGTCTGTCGTCGCCGTCCCTTCGGGTCCTGGCGCTGCTCGCCGACACGCTGCAGATCGGGATCGGCGGCCTCTTCGAGCCCGGGCCCGACGCGCCTGACCCCGACCCGATCGTGGTCTTCCGGAAGGACCGGCCGGAACTTCAGCTCTGGCGGGCCGGCATCACCAAGCAGCTCCTGACCCCGCCCGGCGGCACGCAGGGGATGAGCCTGTTCCACATGGTGCTGAAGGCCGGGGCGAGCACCGGCGACGAGCTGTTCAGTCACGACGGGGAGGAGGCCGGCCTCGTCCTCGCTGGGCGGCTCACCCTGATCGTCGAGTCGCGCACGCTTCAGCTCGCGGAGGGCGACAGCTTCCGCTTCGAGAGCCGGCGGCCGCACCGCTTCAGCAATCCCGACCCGCGCAGCCAGACCATCGTCCTGTGGGTCAACGTCCTCGGATCGCCACCTCCGAGCTGAGCCCGACGCAGCGTGTCAGTTGCTCAGCCGCACGCTCGCGAGCGTGGTGCTGAAAAGCTTCAGCATGGCGGCGGTGATGTCGCCGTTCGTGGTGACCGGGAAATACATACCGTCGGATGCGCAGGCCTGCAGGGACGGCCCGATCTGCGACTCGTAAGGCCTCACGTACCGGTTATAGAAATCGTTGTCGTAGATCGGCAGGTACTGCGTGTAGATGATGCCGATCTTGACGTTCTTGTTCTTAAGGGCCGAACAGGTCGACGGGCTGAGGGGCCCGATGAAGCGGTTGCTCTGTATCTGGAAACCCGCGCTCTGGTTGGTGACGCTCCCACCGGTATCCTCGACACCGTCGGTGACCAGGAAGAGAAAGCGGATCGGCTTATCCGGTGTCAGACCGTCGCCGCTGGCTGGGATCGTCGTGTTCATTCTCGCAATCGCGCGCTCGAAATCGGTCTGATTGTCCGACTGATTGTAGTATGCGTACGCGATGTCGATGTTCGGGGCCGCGTTCTTGATGTTGTTCAACGTCGGCGTCATCGCCTGCAATTTCGTTTGTGTCACCGAATCGTTGAAGGTCCACATCTCCATCTGAAACTGCTGCGGCAGCAGCATGCTGACGTTCGCCTGATCGACGAGCGCGGAGACAGCCTCCCGCAGGACCTGGATGCGCAGCTTGATGTTGTTCCTCAAAGCGATGTGATAATTGTCGTTCTGATCATCGCCGGTAATGTTGCCCTTCTTGTCGAACGTGTGCTGGTGGCACGCGAATGCGCAACCGTTGGTCGCGATCTTCATGTTTTGGACGTCGGCATCGGTCGCCGCGAGACCCATCGACGGCGAGTTGTCGAGCAAGAGGTAATAGTTGATATATTGTGACGTATTGCGGGTCGCCGAAGACGTGCCGCTGACAGGCATGGCCGGGATCTGCATCATCGACGCCAAGCTGGTCTTGACCGTCGCCGTGTAGCTCGCAGTCAGGCTCAGCGTCTTCGAGGTGTTGACCGGCGCTCCGGGCGTGAAGGAGGTGACTGTCACACCCGGGACCTTGGCGGCCTCCGTACGGAACTGGGTCTCCATGTTCTGCAAGGTTGTCGTCGGGATCGTGTTGGTCTTCTGCGACATCACCGCGAGCACGGCGCCGTCGAGCGCGGCGTCAAGTTGGGTCTTGGCGGCGTTGCGGCGCCCGTAATCGACCGCCGCGGCCGTGGCGAACATGACCGGCAGCGTCACGAGCGCGAACGTGACCGCGACTTGACCGGAGCGCGCCCGAAAAAACGCCGTCGCGACCATCTCGAGAGCACGGTTCAACCGGATACGGAATACCGACACGGACCTTCCTCGAACCTTAGTTGTAGACCGGACAGGCGGCGCCGCCCGGCATGACGATTTCGCTGGGCGTTCGCTCCGACCACGGGACCTGCCGCGTGAACGTCAAGCCGCGGCCCCCGAAGATCCAACGGTACAGGGCGCTCCCGATGATCGGGGTGTAGGGCATCGTGACTTCCGCCAAAATGTAGCGGGCACCGTCGAACTGATAGGCGGCCGGGGTCGCGGGGAGCCCGTTGCTCCCGTTGGCCTGATTGGCCGGGCGCTTCGTCGCGTTCTGCGGCCAGCTCGAACAGACGAAGCCCTTGAGCGTCCCGTTGATCGACTCCACGCCCATCGCGTTGACGACGATCTGCAAACCGGATGCGTCCAGCGGGCGCAGGATCGCGGTCGCCGCACCGGCGATCTTCGTCATCCCGTCCTGCGTCGCCAGGGCATTGTCCATGCGACCGGACAGATCGCCGAGCGTGCGCGCGAAAAGGGTCAGTTTCCGGGTCGCGTCGACGACGCGCGTCAGCTCGGCGGTGCCGAAGTACAGGATGATCAGCAGGGGCAGGACGAGCGCGAACTCGACGGCGGCGATCCCGCGCTCGTCGCGGCGAAAGCGGCTGAGGCGGACCGGCAGACCGTCCATCAAGAGCACCCCGACGGTGCGGTGTACGGTTCCACCTTGAACACCGTCGCGGCCTGTAGCACTCGCCGCTTGTTCGGCAGATTGGGCACACCGGCACCGAGCAGAGGGAAGAAGACCGGGATATCCACGGCGGCCTGCACGACCACGATGGCCGAGTTTCCGGCGCACGCGTAGCCGGCGAAGTTCGGATTCCAGTCGCTCGCCCCGCTGGCGTTGGCCGCGACGGGCGAGACCGGATTGGCGGAGTCGTAGTCGGCCACCTTGGTCACGCTGACCCGGACGTTGGCGCAGGTGAAGATCGTCACCCGGGGGGTGCCATTCGGTTGCGTGCAGATCGCCGTGCGGAAGCGGCTCATCAGCGTCGCGGTGTCGGTTGTGCCCGCATTCGTCGTCTGGAACGCGCCCGTGTAGATCTGCCGGCTGGCGTCGGACACCGCCTGCTGCAGGATCTCCTGCTCCCAGAAAACGATCCCGTTCTCGAGGCAGGCCCCGACCAGTGCGAAGAACGGCAAAGCCACCAGAGCGAACTCGACGGCCGTCGCACCATCGCGGGCCTGCGCGTACCGCGAGGCAAGCTCCCGGATGACGAGCGAGCGCCACGCCGCTCGGATTGCCGTGCTCACATCCCAGCTCGAAGTTGGAACCACCGAGCTCGATGAAGCATCAAAAGCTTACTTTTCTCCGCGCATCACTGCTCAAAGTCGACTCTTCCTCACCACAATCCTGCGCGGCAGATGACGGTATAGTCTCTTATCGTCAACCAACAGTTGAAAACATCGCGTTCCCGGTCACGCAGCAGGGCTTCGCTGGAATAGCGCCGTTCGGCGCCGAAGTAACGGACACGTGAGCACCTGTTCTCCGACTTCACGAGACAATGTGCGCGAGCGACGCGATTTGAGCGGCGCCCAGTTCGGAAATAGGCCGTTTTAAAGTCGTGATCTCCCTGGCAGATAGGTAACCAAATCGAGATAAATCGCATTAAGCGCAGCTTAAGAGATCGCCGATATTTTCGCGAGCCACTATAAACCGCCTGGCGATCCCCGATCATGGCCCGTGCTCTGCCGGACGTTGTCTCCATCGAAGAGGGGGTCGGGCTCCTGCGAACCCAGCTCCTGTCGATCTCCGACGCGATCGCGCGGACCCGTCAGGAGATCGCCGAACTTCGGCAGGAACAGGAGACGAGCCGGGCCCGCGACGAACTCCACGCCGTCGTGCAGGGCACGGAAGACGCCACCAACGCGATCCTGACGGCCTCGGAGAAGGTGGACACGCTCGCGCGCGGAATCGTGCGGCGATCGGGCGAGGACGCCAACAGGGCCGACGCCGCGGCGATCCAGATCGAGATGCAGACCATCTTCGAGGCCTGTAATTTTCAGGACCTCACCGGCCAGCGCATCTCGAAGGTCGTGCGCACCATCGTGCTCGTCGAGGAGCGGATCGGCGAGATGCTACGGGCCTGGTCCGGGCCCGGCGAGGCGTCGGTGCCGACGAGCCCGCCACCCGACAGGCGCAGCGGTGAGGCGGCCCTGCTCAATGGTCCCGTCCTGCCCGGCGACGCCTCGGTCTCGCAGGACACGGTCGACGCGATGTTCCCGTAAGGCACGGTCCGGAAGGCGTGCCGATGGGCCGGATACTTCTCATCACGGACGATCCCGCGCGCAGCCAGGGATTGGCGCAGGATCTCTCCGACGGCCTGTCCTGCGAGGTCCACGACCTGCGCGCCGCGGAGGCGCCTCTCGGCAGCGCGACCGCGATCGTCACCGACGTCCTCGACCTCGGATCGGCCTCCGTCGAGCGTCTGCGCCGCCGTCTGGCCGAGGTCCGGCACGGCGTCCCACTCATCATCCTGCTCCAAACGGACAGCCCGCGGACCCGGCTCCTGGGCGTCGCCCTCGGCGCGACGCACACGCTCTGCGCGCCCTTCGACACGGATCGCCTGCGGGAGACGCTGGGTGCGTCGCGCGCACCCGCGCGCGTCGCGGCCTTCTCGGATGAGCCTGTGCCCGCCTGCGCCTTACGGACGGCCGCGGCGGCGCGCGGCTTCTACGCCTCGGTCTTCGTGCCGGATCAGCCGATCACGCCGGAGGTCATCGACAACGGGACCCAGGCCATCGACCTCGCGATCCGGGAGACCGGGATCCGCGACTGGGTCCGGGCGGTGCGGCAGTTCGACGATGCCACGCACCAGCACTGCCTGCTCGTCGCCGGGCTGGCGGCGGCCTTCGCGGCGAGCCTCGGCCTCGGCGAGCAGGAGCGCCATCGCCTGACGAAGGCGGCCCTGCTGCACGACGTCGGCAAGATCCATATCCCGGCCGCGATCCTCAACAAGCCGGGGCGGCTCGACGACGCCGAACTGGCCGTCATGCGGCTCCATCCGGAGAAGGGCTATAGCATGCTGGTCGATCAGGGCTTCGAGCAGCAGATGCTGCACGTGGTCCGGTCGCACCACGAGATGCTCGACGGATCGGGCTATCCGGACCGCCTCAAGGGCGACGAGATCCCCGACCTGGTCCGTCTGGTCACCGTCTGCGACATCCACGCGGCCCTGATCGAGCAGAGGCCCTACAAGCCGCCGATGGCCAGCGAGGCGGCCTACGCGATCCTGGAGGGCATGGCGGGACGGCTCGACCCGGCGATCGTCGGCGCCTTCCGGCCGGTCGTCGCCGCCTTCGCGCCCCACACCCTCAACGCTGCCTGACGGCGTCCCGCCGCAGCTGCGTCGCGCACCGACGTACGGGCGCCGCGCCGCGGATCCCTCCGGGGCGCGGCGCGATCTGTGTTCCGCACGATGTGCGCGGGCCTCGCCGAAGCGCGGCCCGCGCCGCCGACTTGTCACTCGGCCGGCTGGAGAGCCGGCGCGGGCGCGAGCGGCGCCAGGGTCTGACCGGACAGGGCCGCGGCGAGCTTGGCCTCGTCGACCTCGTTCTCCCAGCGCGCCACGACGATGCAGGCCACCGCGTTGCCGATGAAGTTCGTCAGCGCGCGGCACTCCGACATGAAGCGGTCGACGCCGAGGATCAGCGCCATGCCGACCACCGGCACGGAGGGCACCACGGCGAGCGTCGCCGCGAGGGTGATGAAGCCCGAGCCGGTCACGCCCGCGGCGCCCTTGGACGACAGCATGGCGACGAGCAGCAGCAGCGCCTGCTCGCCGAGGCTCAGCGGCGTGTCGGTCGCCTGGGCGATGAACAGCGCAGCCATGGTCATGTAGATGTTGGTGCCGTCGAGGTTGAACGAGTAGCCCGTGGGCACCACGAGGCCGACGACCGGCTTCGAGCAGCCAGCCCGCTCCATCTTCTCCAGCAGGGAGGGCAGCGCCGACTCGGACGACGACGTGCCGAGCACGAGGAGCAGCTCCTCCTTGATGTAGCGGATGAGCTTGATGATCGAGAAGCCGTTGTAGCGGGCGACCGCGCCGAGCACGACCAGAACGAAGATCGCCGAGGTCAGGTAGAAGGCGCCGACGAGGTAGGCGAGGTTGGCGAGCGAGCTGATCCCGTACTTGCCGATCGTGAACGCCATCGCGCCGAAGGCACCGATTGGGGCGACCTTCATGATGATGTTGACGACGCCGAAGATCGCCTCGGACAGGACCTTGATGATGTCGAGCACCGGCTTGCCGCGGTCGCCCAGGAAGGCGAGGCCGAAACCGAACAGCACCGAGAAGAACAGCACCTGCAGGATCTCACCGCCCGCGAAGGCGCCGACCGCCGTCGTGGGAATGATGTTCATCAGGAAGTCGACGATGCTCTGCTCCTTCGCCTTGCCGGCGTAGGTGGCGACCGCCTTCGGATCCAGGGACTTCGGGTCGATGTGCAGGCCGTTGCCCGGCTGGAGCACGTTGGCGACGACGAGGCCGACGATCAGCGCCAGCGTCGAGAACGTCAGGAAGTAGATCAGGGCCTTGCCGCCGACCCGGCCGACCTTCTCGAGATTGGTCATGCCGGCGATGCCGGAGACGACGGTCAGGAAGATCACCGGGGCGATGATCATCTTGACCAGCTTGATGAAGGCGTCGCCCAGCGGCTTCAACTCGGCGCCGAGCTGCGGGTAGAAATGTCCGAGCAGGATGCCGATCGCGACGGCGACCAGGACCTGAAAGTAGAGCGTCCGGTACAGCGGCTTCGGTCTGGCGGGCGGATGCGGGGCGGTGAGTGGTGATGGCACGGCAGCCATGGGGCGTTCTCCCTGTCGCGAGCTTCGGATGGGGCGGCTTGCGTCGGCGTGAGCCGACGGTGTCCGCGCTTGCTGTTGGCCTTTCGGCGCGCAGCCGTTCACTGGCGACATGGCTGCGTTACGTGACGGGAATGGCAACCGGCATGCCACTCGGACGCCGGCCGCTACTTTTCTTTAACCAGCTGATTAAGATGAGCTTTTTCTTGAAGGCGGCGGTGGGCGAGGCGCGCCAGAATGCGGATTCTCGCACGCGGCCAGCCGGAACGGTCCGGATTCCCGGACAGGCCGGCCGCCGTTGAGCGCGCTGACGCTGTCCGGCCAGGGCAAGCCCTCGCGCCGGGGCCTCGCCGTCTTGGTCGGGCTCTGCGCGATCCTCGTGGCGGCGTGGCTCGCCGGCCGGGCCGCAGAGCGCTGGGCCCTGTCGGACCTGCGGCGCGGCGCCCGCTCGGCGATCGGCCTGCAGGTCGGCGTGCTGCTCGCGGAGATGCAGAAGCAAGCGTCCCTGCCGCTAGCGCTCGCCGCCGACCCCGAGGTCGCCGCCGCGGTCGGCCCCGATCCCGGACGCGACCTCCTGGATCGTGTCGATCGGCGGCTCGCCCAGGTCGCGGCCGCCACCGGATCAGCGGTCATCTACGTCATCCGCGCCGACGGTCTCTCGGTCGCGGCGAGCAACGCGGGGGAGGATCGCAGCTTCGTCGGCCGGGACTACGGTTTCCGCCCCTATTTCAAGCAGGCTCTGGCCGGCGGGGCCGGATCCCAGTTCGCCCTGGGAACAGTCAGCGGTCGGCCGGGCCTGTACCTCGCGCGCCGGATCGGGGCCGGGACCGGCGTGGTGGTGGTGAAGGTCGAGTTCGACGCGGTCGAGGCGGCTTGGCGCGCCGCCCGCGAGGTCACCTTCGTGACCGATGCCCGGGGCATCGTCCTCGTCACCAGCGAGCCGAACTGGCGCTTCGACACCCTCCACGCCGTCGACGCGGCCGAACGCGCACGGATCGAGGCGGGACAGGAATTCGGCGCCGCGCGCCTCGAGCGGCTGCCGATCCATCCGGTCGCGGGCGAACCGGACGTGGTGCGGGTCGGACGCGGGTCGGTCCCGGCCTGGACCGCCATCCAGTCGCAGGCGCCCGTGCCCGGCACGGACTGGCAACTGCGGACACTGACGCCGGTCGGGACCGCCGTCGAGCGGGAGCGCCTGCAGGCCTGGATCATCGCGGCCCTGGTCACGGCGCTCGCCGGGTACGGACTCTTCACCCTGGCCGATCGGGGGCGCCGGACACGGGCCCGGCTCGCCGAGGCCGCGGCGCGCCGGGCGGAGCTGGAATCCAGCGTCGAGGCGCGCACGCGGGCGCTGCGTGAGACCAACGCCCAGTTGCGCGCCGAGATCGCTGAGCGGCAGCGCGCCGAGGCCGAGCGCGAGCGCCTCGGCCGCGAACTGGCGCAGGCCGGCCGGCTCGCCGCCTTGGGCCAATTCGCGGCCAGCATGGCCCACGAGATCAACCAGCCGCTGGCGGCGATCCGCTCCTACGCGGACAACGCCGCGATCCTCATTCGCCGCGGTCGGGGCGAGGACGCGGCCGAGAACGCCGCCGCCATCGGGCGGCTCACCGACCGGATCGCCGGCCTCACGCGGCAGCTCAAGGGCTTCGCCCGGCGCGCCTCGCCGCGGCGGGAGCCGGTGCTGCTGCGCGAGGTGGTGGCGAACGCGCTGGAACTCGTGGCGGCGCGCGCCGCCGCGCTCCAGGTCTTGCTGGAGGCGGACCGGCCCGCCCCGGAGCTACGCGTCCTCGGAGACGGTCCGCGGCTGGAGCAGGTGCTGGTCAACCTCTTGCAGAATGCCATCGACGCTGTGGCGGGGCGCGCGGAGGCCCGCGTCTGCCTGCGCCTCGTCGAGAGCGGCGAGCGGGTCGCGATCGAGGTGGCCGATACCGGGCCCGGGATCCCCGCGGAGGTGTGCGGCCAGGTTTTCGACGCGTTCTTCACGACCAAGGCGGACGGCCTCGGCCTGGGCCTCGCCATATCCCGCGGGATCGTGGAGGATTGCGGCGGGAACCTGATCCTGGCCGGCGGCGACGGCGCCGGGACGGTCTTCCGGATGGAGTTGATCCGGGCGGGGGACGCGGTCCCGAGCGTGGGCAAGCCCGTGGGAGCGACACCGTGAACGGATCGGCAGACGCGCAGGCGGAGACCGAGCGCGTCGTGTTCGTCGATGACGAGGCGGACGTGCGCCGGGCCAATGGCCAGAGCCTGGAACTCGAAGGTTTCACCGTCGAGACCTTCGCGGCCGCCGAGCCGGCGCTCGCGGCGATCCTGGCCGCGCCGCCCGGCGTGGTCGTCACCGACGTGCGGCTGCCGGGGCTCGACGGCGTCGCCCTCCTGGCGCGACTGCGCCGGGTCGATCCCGACCTGCCGGTCATCCTCATCACCGGCCACGGCGACATCCGCATGGCGGTGGCCGCCATGCAGGAGGGTGCGTACGACTTCCTGGCCAAGCCCTATCCCGCCGAAGCGCTCGTCGGGTCCGTTCGCCGGGCGCTCGAGCGGCGCCGGCTCGTCATGGAGAACCGGGCGCTGCGGGCCCGGCTCGACGCGGCCACCGGGGAGGATCCGGCTTTCCTCGGGACGTCCCCGGAGATCGTGGGGCTGCGCGCCCTGGTGCGCGAGGTCGCGCGGGCCGATGTCGACGTGCTGGTCTTCGGCGAGACCGGGTCCGGCAAGGAGGTTGTGGCGGGCGCCCTGCACCGGTGGAGCCGTCGCGCCGAGCGGAACCTCGTGGCGATGAACTGCGGGGCACTGCCCGACAGCGTCGTCGAGAGCGAGCTGTTCGGGCACGAGGCCGGGGCCTTCACCGGGGCCCTCAAGCGCCGCGTCGGCCGCATCGAGCACGCGCAGGGCGGTACGCTCTTCCTCGACGAGATCGAGAGCATGCCGCTGCCGCTGCAGGTCAAGCTCCTTCGGGTGCTCCAGGAGCGAACCGTGGAACCGCTCGGCACCAACGAGGTGCGGCCGGTCGACATGCGGGTGGTGGCCGCCACGAAGGTCGATCTCGGGCAGGCGGCCGCGCAGGGCACCTTCCGCGACGACCTCTACCACCGGCTCAACGTCATCACGATCACGATCCCGCCCCTGCGCGATCGCGGGGACGACGTGCTGCTGCTCTTCCAGCATTTCCTGCGCCGCGCCGCCGAGAAGTTCGGGCGCCCGGTGCCGCCGGTCACGGCGGCAATCCGCGATCACCTGCGCCGACACGCTTGGCCGGGCAACGTCCGCGAGCTCGGCCATTTTGCCGAGCGCTGCGCGCTGGGGCTCGCCGCGACGGCGCAGCCCGCCGCCGAGCTGGCGGCCGGCAGCCTCGCCGATCAGGTCGATCGCTTCGAGCGCCAACTGATCCGCGACGAGCTGATCATGGCCGGCGGCGATGTCCGCGCCGCCGCCGAGGCTCTCGGCCTGCCGCGCAAGACCCTCTACGACAAGATGGCCCGGCACGGCCTGACGCCGGGCGACTACCGCTAGGACGGCCGGGTTCGGCATGTCCTGAGACCGCGACGGCCCCGGCTCCAGCGCGGGATCGCCGCGACGGCGACATGCCGAAAAGGGGTACGTGGACCGGTGCGGAAACTGCTTAGCGTGGCTGACGGATCCCCCCGCCGAGCCGCCCATGCCCCGCTTCTTCATCGATCTGCACGACGGAACCGAACTGGTCCGCGACAAGGACGGCTACGACCTGCCCAGTCTCGAAGCCGCCCGTTCGCAGGCTGTGAAGATCATGACGCGCATCGCCCAGGGGCTCTCCGACCGGCCCGGGCGTCAGGATTACATCGCGGCGGTCCGCGACGACGCGGGCGTGGTGCGGATGCGCTTCCGGGTGTCGCTCGATGCCGGCCCCGTCGGCTGAGGCTCAGGGGTGCGGAACTGCCGAAAAGTTCGTGCCTCTGGTTGAGTCGGCGCCCGGAAAGGCCGCCGTGTGTGGAACCAGGCGGGCTGGATTCGATGGTAGCGAGGGAGGGACTCGAATCCCCGACATAGAGATTGCGGTGCTTCGCTTCTGCGCTGCGATTCGAGCACTGAGCTGTCAACTTGGCGGCCGAAGGCACCAGTCGTACCCCAGCACGAAAGCTTCGCGCCGTCCGCGACGAGGAGAGTCCTGCTGTTCCGGTTTCGGGTGTCAGATCTGAGAAGCGGATGCCGGGCGGTGGGCCAAAATTCGCCATGAAACGGCGGCCGAGGGCATACGTACCGCCGGCCGGACGACGTCGCCGGCGCGGCACCTTGCGTGGTTCACGCGTCAGGTTTGCGGGATAACCATCGCGAAGCGCAGGCCCTTCCCGTCGATGGCGCGCTCGAAGCGACCGCCCAGGCTTCGCTCGATGGTCTGCTTGAGTAGCCGCGACCCGAACCCGGTTCCATCGGCCTTAGGCACCTCCGAAGGCGCTGACCGCTCTCGCCACGTCACGTGCATCCCATCGGCGGCCATCTGTCCCTGAACCTTGAGGGTCCCGCCGCCCGAAAGGGCCCCGTACTTGGCCGAATTGGTGGCGAGCTCGTGAAAGATCATCGCGTAGTCGTTGACCTTGCCTTGGGTGGCAACCACGGCGTCATCGATGTCGATCTCGATATTGTTGCCGTGCCTATAAGGCGCCAAGATGCGCTCGGCGAGGATGCCCATCGAGACGTTCCCGCTCTCGCCTTGCTGAGCGCGTGTTGCCAGGACGGTCGCCTCGTGCAGCACGCCGAACCGCCGCGACAGGTCCTCCGCGAAAAGCGCCGCCGACGTTGCGTCTCGGGCGACGATGGAAGTCAGTGCCCGGGCTACGGTGAACATGTTCGAGACCCGGTGCGCGAGTTCAGCGGTTAGAAGCCGTTCGGCCTCCTCGGCCCGCTTGCGGTCCGTGATGTCGAGGAAAATGGCTTGAACCCATTCCCCGACCCGACCGGCGTCCCCGCCGACACCTCGCGCCGAGATCCAGCGCGCGTCCGCACCCTCGCCAATACGGAAGTCGAAGCTGTAAGGATGCGGGTCCCGCTCACTGGCCGCCCATTCCTTCACCATCGCACTGCGATCGGCGGCGTTGACGCGCGCGAACAGCACGTCGATGTCGACGACGGCTCCGGAGACGCCCCAGAACTCGCGACACAGGCTGTCGAGCTGGGCTACCCGTTGGGTCGGCGACCACGCCCAGAGGCCGACGCCGCCCCGGTGAATCGCGCCGGTGAAATTCGCCAACGTCCACTCGTCACCGGTCAATTCGAGCCCCCCGTTCATGTCGTTCTCGCGTGCCTGCCTATCGGGGTGACCCGCCCGTTGCGATGCCGGCATATAACCCGCGGATGACGTGCCGGCTCCGGCATAGCTCGATCACGCTGTCATCCTCCGCGAGGATGCGCGAACAGGGCCTCGGGCGGGAGACCTGTCCGGCATCGCGAGCCTTCAGTGACGAACGAGATGGCGATGATTGTCCGATCGGGTTCCGATTCGGCCGCACGCCTTGCAGAAGACATCATCGCCGAGATCGAAAGACCGTACGCGCTCAACGAGTGCGCCGCTTCCATTGGCTGCAGCCTTAATTTGAGCGGATGCGAGGATCGGTCGAGCCCTGAAGAGCTGATGCAGTGCGCCGACGTCGCTCTCTCCGAGGCGAAACGCCGTCGCCGAGGACGCGCAGCGGGCCGCGGCGCAGCGTCAGGAGGCACCCGCCACCACGGCAGCCGTAACACGTTCGCGCAGGTCCAGAAACAGGGGCGAAGGCATGAGCAAGCTCCTTCACCTACCGACGCGCTACCCGCAAACTCGTCCCAATCAGCGCGGGGCCGGCTCCGGAGCTTCAAATTAATAGTCCATGAACTATAGCAATCTCGGAGATTCGGAGCGCGATTCAAAGCTCGCCGGATGTATCTCGAGGCGGAACTGGCGCCTAATTCGCGTAGTTGTGCTCGATACGGACAGAAGCGATACCGGATCTGAAAACAATCATACAAAACTGAGGCGCCGAATGCCCTGGAACAGTCGCTGGATGCGCGTGCTGGTCGGCGTGCTCCTCCTGAGTGCTGCCATCCTAGCAGTCCTTCCAAGCTTCACAGGCTACACCAGCCTAGACGGCACCGTGAACGCGCGCTTCGCCGTCGTGTCGGCGCCCATCGAGGGCGTGGTCTCCGATACGCCGCCTAAGGTCGGGACGGCGCTGCCCGAGGATACCTCGGTGTTCTTCATCAACAATGGCCGCATCGCGCGAACCGCCGAGGCGCAATTAGATGCTGACTTGGCTGCATCCAAGGAAAAGTTGCGGGCACTCGAGCTGCAAGCGAAGGATCTATCTGCACTCAAAACTGATCTGATCGGTCGCCTCAGAGAGTACCAGCAGGCGAGCATAGTGAGCATTCAGCAAGAGATCATCATCCGTCAGCAGCGCATCGCGACGGCGCAGGCCAACAAGACCTCCGCCGAGGCGGACCTTGCGCGCAAGCAGACGCTCGGCGCGACCGGCGTGGTGGCAGGGAGTTCGGTCGAACAAGCCCGCGCCGCCTCAGTCGGCGCCGGCAGTGAGCAGAACATCGCCAAGGCCGAGCTGGAGCGGCTCCAGCGCCAGTTGGATGCGCTCAAGCGCGGCACCTTCGTCGGCGAGGGCCGCAATGACGTACCCTACTCGCAGCAGCGTATCGACGAGGTCACGATCCAGCTCGCCAACGTCGAGGCGCAGATCCGGATCGAGAAAGCTCGCACCCAGCAGTTGAGCCTCCAGCTTTCTTTGGAGCGCTCCCGGAACGACCGGCTCTCCTTCGTCGCGGTGCAGGTTCCGTTCAAGGGTGTCATCTGGCGCAACAACGTCGTGGCTGGCTCAAACGTGCTGGTCGGCAACGAGTTGATGCGCCTGCTCGACTGTCGCGACCTGTTCGTGGACATCCTCGTGGACGAGGTGAACTACGATGAGATCAAGCCGGGCGACAGCGCCGATGTACGGCTGCTCGGAACGTCCCAGGTGATCCCTGGTCGTGTTTTGTCGGTGCGCGGGTCGGCAGCCGCCGTCGAAGAGGTGGTGCTGGCAGCGATCCCGCCGCAAAGCCGGGGCAAGAATGCCCGCATCCGGGTCGCGCTCGACCCGAGCGATATGCAGACCGATTACGCCAATTTCTGCCAGGTGGGTCGCACGGTTCAAGTTCGGTTCGCGCGTGCCGGGTCGTCCCTTCAAACCGCCCTCGATCCGGTCATGAATTGGGTGAAGGGCCTGTGGTTCAGCATCTCGTGAGCCTCGGGCCGACGCTTTTCGTAGCGGCCTTCTTCTTTATCTTCGCCCTGAACTGGCCGCGGGATCGCACGTGGACGCGCGCGGTGACTTGCGCCTTCGTGCTGCTCGTCGCCGTGCGCTATCTCTGGTGGCGCTTCTTCCACACCGTCTTGCCCTACCCAGCGGATCGAAGCTTCGGCTTCTTCTGGACGTGGTTCGTGTTCTGCGTCGAAATGGGTGCCTTCGCCGACATCCTGCTCTTCCTGGTGGCGATGAGCCGCTACGTCGATCGGCACGCCGAGGCCGACCGCCTGGAGCAATCGTTCTTCGCCACCCGCCCTGACAGCCTGCCCACCGTCGACGTGTTCATTCCGACCTACAACGAGCCTCTGGATGTTCTGGAACGGACCATCGTCGGGGCTCTCGCGCTCGACTATCCGCGAGACAAGCTGAAAATATATGTCCTCGACGACAAGCGCCGCGACTGGTTGCGCGCCTATTGTGAGTCGAAGGGCGCGATCCACGTCACGCGCCCGGACAACAGCCACGCCAAAGCGGGGAACATGAACAACGGCCTGAAGGTCTCGTCGGGTGCCTTCGTCGCGATCTTCGATGCCGACTTCGTGCCGTACCGCAATTTCCTGCGCCGCACGCTGCCCTTCTTCCGGGACCCGACCATCGGCATCGTTCAGACGCCGCAGCACTTCTTCAACAAGGACCCGGTACAGTCGAACCTCAATCTCGAGAAGGTCTGGCCCGACGAGCAGCGGCTGTTCTTCGACGAGATGGCCACCTCCCGCGATGCCTGGGACGTGAGCTTCTGCTGCGGGTCCTGCTCCATCGCTCGGCGGGCCGCCATCGACGCGATCGGCGGCTTCCCGCACGACTCGATCACCGAGGATCTGCTCACCACGCTCGCGATGCTCAACAAAGGCTACAAGACCCGGTACCTCAACGAGCGGCTGTCGATGGGCTTGGCGGCCGAGAACCTGAAGGGCTACTTCGTGCAGCGCGGGCGCTGGTGCCGGGGCGGCATCCAGACGATCTACCTCCATAACGGCCCGCTGCGCGGTCCTGGCCTCAACCTGTTCCAGCGGGTGATGTTCATACCCCTGTCCTGGTTGGTTCAGTACACCGTCCGCTTCGTGATCCTGATCGTGCCCGCCGTCTACCTGTGGACGGGATCGGCGCCGCTCTACTTCACCGGCACCGAGGACATCGTGCGCTACCAGCTTCCTGTGCTGGTCGGCTATTTCCTGCTGATGGGCTGGCTCACGCCGACGCGGTACCTGCCCCTGATCTCTTCGGCGGTCGGCACCTTCGCGACTTTCCGCATGTTGCCCGTCGTGCTCTCCAGCCTGATCAAGCCCTTCGGCGTGCCCTTCAAGGTGACGCCGAAGGGCTCGGGCAATGAGGAGTCCGAGTTCGACGCCTACACGTTCCTCTGGATCGCCTCCTTGATCGCGATCACGTCGCTCGGTCTTATCGTCAACATCGTACCCGAATGGTCGCGGATCGGTGAGGGCGAGTTCTCGGTGGTGTCAGCCTACTGGGCGGTAATCAATATCGTGGTTCTGATGATCGCTGCGCTGATCTGCTTTGAGAAGCCACGTCCCCTCGTAGAGTCCTTCTCCACGAACGAGCGCGCACGCGTGCTCGGTGTGAGTGAGACGTACCGCGAGGCGCGCATCGTCAGTCTCTCGCTGGACGGGGGAATCGCTGAGTTCGCCACGCCCCCGGGCCTGCGCACCGGTGATTACATGTGGGTCGAGATGGACGCCTTCCCGCACCTGCGCTGCACAGTCGAGAAGGTCGCGGCTCCGAAGGCGGGCAAGCCGGTCAGCGTGAAATTCAGGTTCAAGCTGGAGGGCGAATGCCGCGACCGCATGATCGTCAAGCTCTACACAGGCCGCTACAGCCAGGACATCCACGACCTCGACAAGTCGGCTATCGCAGGCGGGGTATGGTCGCGGATGTTCGGCAAAAGCCCGGAGATCATTTAGCGCGCCTCCGCGCCGAGCCGTGCGGAGGCTTTGACGAAGTCGATCTTACCGAGGGTGGCAGCATCCGAGCTTTCACCCGGTCGCTGGCCGATTGACGCGGGTGTAGCGCGGCTCGTCAGGTCGCTCGGCCGTGCTTTCGTGGAGACGGTCCGGCCGTCGGAGTTGCACGTCATCCTGTATGCTTTCCACAGCAAGCCGTAGGTGCCGAAGGCGACCATAAACCTCAGGAGCCTCGACCCAGACGTGGGACTGCCTTCGACGAACGAAGTGACCCTGTCTGAGTTGGCCGCGAGCTGGCAGCGCATTCTCAAACAGCAAGTCTGTCGTGCAGCGGACAGGCGGGAAATAGTAATTTACAAATTTGCTCCACGGCAATGCAATGAAAATTACAGTTATAACTGTATTATAGAAAGTTATTTGTCGTCCGCATAATATATATAATTTCAATTGGAAAATTTTCGAGCATGATTGAGACAAAATTCTTGGACCTCACTGGTCGATTTGAGCTGCCCATCTTGAGAGAGCTGCATTGCCCTCTCACCGGCATTCCACGAGGCGCGGCCGATTTCGGCCCGGTCAGTGGATGAACAAGCCCCCATCTTCACATCGGCGCCGATGCGCTCCTCCGTCGATTTCAAAAGATCGCTGCCACGGCCTGTCGCGGACTTGAAATTGCCCAGACATGTGTTCGCTATATGTAATTGGACGTTGCAGGCAGCTATCGCTCCATCTGCTGCGCCCGTGAGCGCGCCGAGCACTAAGATCCCGCCGATCACGTATGCTGATGCCACAGAGGTTCTCCTCTCCTGCACGCCAAGGAGGCGCTTGGGTTTGGAGATCTCATAGTGGACCACAGATATCTAGAGAATGAATTTTGCGACGCAGCGGCTTGGGTGCAGGATTTACGGCGCGGAGCGTTAGCAGACGTTTAATTGTAGAATCTTCGACATGAAATGTCTATATACTGGCATTCATTGCCGCATTAACCGTTTCATGATGCCGCCGCTTTCGAGAAGAGCATTGATGCGTTCCTTTAACACGATGGGATCACACGTGGTCGCGGGCGACCGTCCGCAGAGGGCGGGTGCGAGCGCATCAGCGCGCGACTTGCTGCGGGATCTGGTGCGAGACCTTGATCAGAAAATCCGCGCGACTCCGGGCTCATCTTGGCCACGTGGTCGCGGATCGCCCCCGCTGAGGATGTTTCGGAGGCGCCGGTGTCACCCTCACCCCCCTTCGTGACCGCGAGGCCGACGAGATGGCGCGGCCCGGGCTGATCGCCCTCCATCGTCGCGAGGGCCGACCTTGATGAGCGACGATCAGCCAGGTCGTAGTCGAGCTGGTTGGCCGCATCGACTTTCGTCAGCGGCAGGATAGGGACAGCTCGGGCATGAGGCCTCCGACGGAGACGCGGTGGCGCACCGTGGCCGAGGTCAGGGCTGGTGGGTGGCGCGGTCGTTGAATCGGAGCCCGCGACCGTCTCGATTTCAGTGAGCGCGGGACCGTGGAGCGTCTCGGACGTTCTGCACAAGGTCGACCGGTCGAACAGCCCGCCCTCGCGCGGGGCGGGCCTCTGTTCGAACTGGCCTGCCACCGCGTACGCGCCGAGCGGGATCTTGTCGCGCTCGGCGCGTACGCGGGAAGCGCTCCGGGAACAGCAATTCGCCGTCGAGCGTGCGCGGATCGGCAAAGCTCGGCGTCCGGCAGCCGCGGTCCGGCTCGAACTCCATTGGCAGCATCAGGTGAACGTAGCCCGGGCCGAGCCGCAGGATCTCGCCCGTTACGTCGCGCTCGTGCAGGCGCTGCATGATTACCACGATCGCGGAGCGCCGGGTCGTTGAGGCGCGTCGTCACCGATTCGCGGAAGATCCGCAGCGTCCGCTCGCGCTCGGTCTCGACCATCTCGGTGAAGCGGGGATCGTCGATGATGACCCGGTCGCCGCGGCTCGCGGTCAGCGTGGCGAATGGCATGCCCTCGCGCGAGCCGGTCGCCGTATTGGCGAACGCGATCGCGCCCGAGCGGGACAGCGCGCGGTGCGGCCAGAGCGCCCGGTACCGCGCGCTCGACATCAGGTCGTGCATGCGCCGCCCGTCGCGCAGCCCGGCGAACCCGCGCAGGCCTGGATCAGCGCACGATCGAGATGGCGCGCCACTAGGGCGTCTCTGCAAAGTCATCTGAGCCAGAGCATCGTCATGCCGAGCGTGACGATAGCGAGGTAGTTTGCGGCTCGCTTCTCGTAGCGGGTGGCGATGCGGCGATACTGCTTGAGCCGGCCGATCAACCGCTCGACCTTGTTGCTCTGGCGGTAGGCGGGTTTGTCGAAATCGAGCTGGCGGGGCTGATCCTTGCGGGTGGGGATCACCGGCTCGACCCGGCGTTGTCAGAGGCGACAACGGGCCGGCGGACTGGAGTAGCCCCGGTCGCCTGCCGTCCGGCGGGGACGTAGGCGCGGGCGGCCTCGCCCTGGACGTGGCACCGCGCCCTTGTCCATGAGCGCATTCAACGCAAACTGCTCGTGGCGCTCGCCCGCCGTCAGCACCGCCGTGATCGGCTTACCCCCGCCCTCGGCACGCAGATGCAGCTTGGTCGAGAAGCCACCCTGGCTGCGCCCGCGCGCTTCGCCCACGCCCTCGACGGTCGCCTCACCCCCCGACGGCGCCGGACCGGCGTGCCCCGGCGGCGTGCTGGTGGGCGCGCACCACCGTGGCGTCCACGAAGTGCAGGTCCCAGTCGAGGTCGCCGCGCGCATCCGCCTGCGCCTGCAACCGCCGCAGCACCCGGTCGAACACGCCGGCCTTGCGCCACCGGTAGAACCGGCTCGACACCGTTCCCACAGCACGATAGCGCGCCGGGAGATCCTCCCAGGATGCGCCCATGCGCTTCGATCCAGAGCATGCCGTTGAGGACTTGCCGGTGATCCTCCGCAGGCCGGCCCGTGCGCGGCTTCTGCGGAGGCAGCAGCGGGGCGATCTGCTCCCACTGCGCGTCAGTCAGTTCGAGAGCCTGACCGTCACTGAAAAGGCCATGCCGCTCCGCGGCACGCATTCGGCCGGTCCCGTGAAACCGATCGACGTTCCGAAGAGCAAGGTGCTCATCGGCGGCACGCAGATCGGACTTGGCCTGCAGACGGCAGCGATAGCCTGCGTGATGTCGGAGCGCGGTCGTAGCAGCATTGGCGTCGCAAACAGGATCGACACCGTCTGGTCGATGGCCCGTCACGCGGCGGCCACTCTTCCGGAATTCGCAAGAAAACCCGACGAAGTTCGGCTCGTGCAGGACTATCTGCGCACGGAGGTCAGTGCAGACTTCGAACTGATTGCGACGCTTGAGCACGGGGTCGGAGTCCATCACGCCGGCCTGTCGGACGAGATCAGGACGCTGATGGAATGGCTTGCCGAGGCCGGTCACCTTAGGGTCTGTGTGCAACCTCGACCATCGCGCAAGGCATCAATTTCCCCGTTTCGTCCATATTCCCGGCATCGCGTCACGTTCCGCAAGATGGACGCTCGATCGAGATGTCTCCGCGCGAGTTCTGGAATCTAATGGGTAGGGCAGGGCACATCGGGCACGATAGCGTCGGTGTCGTCGGACTCGCGGAGGGCACCTCCCGACGCGAGCTCATCGAGTACGTCGGCCGGAACACCGGTGCGCTGGCCTCACGCTCGGTCTCTCTGATCGACGATCTCGAGGCCCGCGGACGTCTAAACGAACTTCAATCCATCATCTATGCGCCCCAATGGGTCGATTTTCGGTGTTACGTCGCGCATCTTTGGGCCGAGAAGAACCTCGACGCGGTGCTCGCCAAGTCCGAGCAGCTTCTCAGGCAGACCTACGGCTACGCGACGTTGCGCAACGATCCGAGTGCGAGATCCAAGGCAGACATGTTGCTTGACGCAACGCAGAGCTACGCCCGCAACCTTGCCAAGAATTCCGGCTTTGCCGACCTCGCAGACTTGACCGGGTTCTCTCCCGAAGGCGTTCGGGAAGCGCTCAAAGGCCTTCAGAATCTGGAGAAGAAGCTCACGCCGAGCGACTGGGCACCGGAAGGCCTGTTCGGAAAGAGCGGCAAAATGGCTGATCTCTCCGGAGTCATGTTGCAGATTCTTCAACTCAAGGAGGAGCTGGAGAAATACAGCGGCGAATGTTTAGAAAATGCGCTATTATCTATTGTCAATTAAGATTTAATCAAGAGCAACGCTCTTGAAGAGATGTCCAAAAAATAATTTTTGAAGGGAATAAATGTATCAGATACTGATGCCCTGGCTGAACCCTTCAGGGTGCTCTATCGAGCGATCGTCAACAATGGTACGTGGGGTATTTCAGCGCTCAGCCGCATGACCGGAGTGAACTTCGACGCGCTGACCGAGCGGGGTCGACGCCGTCTCGATGCGCTTCCTGCGATGATCTATCATGGAGTTCGTACGGAGGCGGCCGTGCTGATTGCGGATGAACTCTGCACCACGAAGCGCAGCGGAAAAACTCGCCGAGCTGTATCGATCGACCGTAAAGGATGACGATGCTCAGTACCCGGTGGGAAAGGCACGACAGTGCTTGAACGCCATGGGTGCCGTGGACTGGAACGCGAGCCGACCCGCCGATGCCGTTCTGACCGGCGAAGGCTATCGCAACCTTTGGCGGGTGCTCTCCGGTGAAGGTGGCTGATGTATCTCGGCGATGAGCTCGACCGGGCTGCCGGAGCCGGGAGAGGTGACGACTGACAGCGCCTGAGCCGGTATCGAGCTCAGGCCGGACATCCCGAAACAGATCGATACGCCCGCGATTGTGCGCTTCATGCCCCACTCCGTCGTGACGTCTTGGAACTGAAGCAGCGAACCGCTTGGCTTAGCAAGTCTTCATAAGCCATCGAGCCGCACGATGTTTGCGAAAACTTTTCCGAAACGGCGCAAAGCTATACATTTCGAACCGACATATGATCGCCGGTGGTGAGATCGGTTGTCCGGTTTCTATCGCGGGCCGGCCGTCGGTCGCTTCGTGTCCGGACAGCGGGCCGCGTCGTGACGAGCGGCACCGTGCCGTCAGGGTACCCGGCGACCACCTCGGTCTACGTCGCCGAGTCGATCAAGCGGCTGAGCCGGAACATCTCCGCTCCGGCCCTTCGATACGACGGTGCGACCGTTACCGCTGGCGAACTGCTCGCGTCCGTGCATCGCTACGCCCGCGCCCTGTTCGGCATCGGGATCCGGCGAAGCTCGCTCCTAGCCCTCCTGGCCCCGAACTGTCCGGCGGCCCTCGCCGTGCGCTACGCCGCGAACTTGATCGCAGCCGCGACGACCTTCCTGTCTGTCACGGCATCGTCGGCCGCGCAGGCGGAACTCCTGGGATTGACGGCGCCGGACCTCCTCGTTGTCTTCCCCGAGACCGCGAAGCTCGTCCCGGTTGATGGTGGCATCGGGGTGGCCTCGGCCGGAGGCGGCGTCGCCGGCTCCGGCCGAGGCCACTCGATGCGCTGGCCGAGGGCCCAAGCCACCGAGTGGTTCGCCTGCGCGGCCAGGCCGGACGACCTCGGCGTCGTGATCTCCTCCGGCGGCAGCACGGGCGTACTCAAGGGGAGTTGGCGCACATTCGCCGCCTACGCCGCCATTGTCGACGTCCTGAGTTCCGCGGAAAGGCGTCAACTCGTCAACGGACGCCTCGCGTACCTGTCCCAAGTGTTGGTCGACATGACCTTGCTCGGCGGGGGAACGGTCGTGCTGCGGGACGGCTTCGATCCGGCCGACACCCTCGGCATCATTCAGCGTGAGCGCATCACGGACCTCTTCCTGGTCGAGCCGCAATTGTTGAGCTCATGGACCACCCGGACGTCGCGCGGCGGGATCTCTCGTCGCTGCGCTGCCTGACGCATGTCGGGGCGTCCGCGCCGCCCACGCTGCGCCGCCAAGCCCGCGCGCGCCTCGGCCCGGTCGTCGCCCACACCTACGGGGCCAGCGAGATGGGCTTGATCAGCGTCCTGCCGCCCTCTGGGCACGACATCTCCGACGCCGAGAGCTTCGGCTCCGCCGGGCCCATCCTTCCCGGCGTCGAGGTCAGGTTCCGGCGGGGCGAGGGTGGCCTCGCGGCTCCCGAAGAGGGGGGCTCGGTCGAGGTGCGTTCGCCCGCGATGGCCAGCGGCTACCTCAACCGGCCCGATCTGGACGCGGCGGCCTTCCACGATGGCTGGTACCGCTCCGGAGACCTAAGACGGCTCGATGCGGCCGGCCGCCTGCATACTCTCGGTCGAGCTGTGGACGCCCTCTCGGTCGATGGACGCACGCTTACGCCGACGATGGTCGAGGACACCCTCTGTGGCGTCACCTCCGTTCGGTACGCCGTGGTCGTCACGAACTGTGGACCGCGACCTGGACCGCGGTTGTGGAGGCGTGGCCGGAGGACGCCCTGGATGTCCTCGCCTGCCAGCGAGCGGTCGATGCCGTCCATGGTCCCGGCATGGCGTCGCGAGTTCGGTTCCTCCCAGTGCCGCGGGTCCCGCGCACGGAGCAGGGCAAGCCAGACCGGGAGGCAGTTCGCGCCATCGCGCGGGTTGGCGAGGACTGCACTTGACGAGCCTGCGCCCACGGAAATGAAACGCGTCCGCGCGCCGCTGTTGGCCGCGGCGGCATCCGCCTAAGCCGCGCGGTACCCGGTCTCAGTCGAATCACCTTCTCCCATCCTGTAGATACAGCTACCGGGACGTCCGCTTCGGAGATGGCTACGAAGCGTGCTGAAAGGTCGGGATGGGCGCCAAGCCGAACGTCCGGTTCTGCGCGCCATAACGATTCTGTACGACGGATTCTGGCCGGAAGCAGAACGGGCGCTTCGGAGACGACCGACAGGAAAAGCGGAAGGCCTCGGACCGACCCAACCCAGCCGCCCGATTGGCCAGGGGCGCATCTACAAAGCGGTCGCTGGCCATCTGTTCGATACAAGCCCGGCCTAGCGCTTACGATCCGAGCCATCAGGTACCGTCACCTGCAACTCGGTAAACACCCTTCGTGGGATGACCACGCCGACGATCTGGCCATCTGCCGCGATGAAGCGGGCAGCTACGGTGTCACCCCCGTCGATGAGCTCGATATCGATCAGTTCGCGGACAGCCACAGCCGTCGCAACGGGCTTTTCATCAGGCATGGCTGGCTTCCCCATGCCGAACAGATATCATGTACAGCAAGTACCATACCTCACGAAGTCGTGAGATGTGAGGCGATGATGACCTCCTTGAGGCAACGGGTGGTCTCTGCCGCGAACAGCTTCGGTAGGAGCATGTCGGACTTTTGGATCGAAGAACTGCTGCGAAAGAACCCTGACATCGTGACGGCCGACGCGGAGGTCACCGCTCTGTTGCGTCGTCTTCGCGTCTTGCACCAAGAGGGGCAGGACAAATCTCAGACCGCAGGGTTGTTAGTGACGAAGCTGAAGCGGCTTTTCCGACTGAGGGATCAACGAGATTGCAATATTCAGCGTGTCGGCGAAAGAGATTAATGTCCTTCTCAGTGTCGGTTCTAGGCATTATCCTCCAAAATGAACCAGGTGGATCGATCCTGAGCCACCATCTAGATTTCGACCTCAGGTCATTCGGCGTTAGCCTGTTAGGCACCGTCGAAAGCGGACTGATGGACTATCTGCGATACTGCGCGATCTAACCGCTACGGCGGCATGGCATCGACCACCGCTTCCGCAATGGCTGCAGCCGGTCGGCGCAGTGATGAGACTCAGGGCCGCGCCTTGCCCGGCAGCGCGGCCACTACGGCGTTGGGGGAAGCGCTGCAGCCGGCAGGCACGATGACCTTCATGGCAAGCTTGTCCCGCTCGCTGGCCGCAACGAGGCCGACGAGACCCATCGCGCGACGCAGGACGTGTAGCGCACTCAGCTTCATCGCGCCATTCGGATCGTGCAGAATCCAGCCCTGATATACGTAGAAGACTCGGTCGCCCTGGTCGGGCGGTGCCACTAGAAGCGTGTCCCGGCCGTGTGAAATAGGCTCTACGAACTCGATCATGACGGGACCGGCGCAAGCGCCTACCGGAACCGCACGGCGCGGGCCCTCCGCCCGCGGCAGGAAATGGTCTGCATTCGCAGCTACGATAGTGGTGGGTTCCAGAGCCGGCTCGAGCAGACAGCAGGCGTAGAGGCGCCCACACACCGAAATGACGAGGAGCAGGCAAAGGACGGCCAACGCCGCGCGATCGGCCGGCCTCAGGCCTTTGGCGGGGCCGAGCACGGCTCGCTTCCGACGGCACGCTCGACGACAACAACGATCGGCAGCACCGAGGCCGTGGCAGCCGCGAGGGCGACGATGACCGAGCCAATGCCATCGTGCCAGAACGAGTAGGCCTCCTGCGAGGGCAGCATGGCCAGGATCCGAGCAACGTTGATCGCCACGACGAGTGCGGCGCTCGCCGCCAGGGCTGCGGCCGCCCCACGGGTGGCCCGCCGGCCGGCGATCCTGAGCACGCACAGCCAGATGAGAGCCGCCAGCGACAGGTTGTGAAACGCTGAGCAGCCCTCCAGCATGACGATTGACCAGCCCGGGCGGCCGCTCAGGTAGAGGCCACTGGCATACAGGCCTGGGATGGCCGAGCGCCCGACCCAGGCCATGAAGGCTACCTCGGCGGGGGCGATAAGGGGATAGAACAGCTTAAAGGCGAGCTTGCTCCACAGCTCGCACAGGGAAAGGGCGAGCCAGACCTGCCCGACCTCGACCAATAAGCGATCGTGGGCGCGCCGGGCGATCAGCCAAAGGGCAACAATCGTCATGCCGGCATAGACCGCGTGGGCCTCGGGCAGGAGCCAGGGCAGGGCGCAGACGCAGAGGAAAGCGAGGTCGATCGGCTGCAGCGCGGACCGCGTCTTGCGCGAGGAGAGCACGAGCGCGACGACAGCGACGGTGGCGAACATCTCGCCGAGATCGAGCTCGATCAGGCGCTGCGTGCCCGGATCGTGCTCGAGCAGCAGGCGCTGCAGCGCCGCCGAGAGGGCCGTGCCGCAGGCGAACACCAGCATTGCCCAGCTGGCGGCCGGCATGGCGAAGAGTGAGGCCAGCTCCCGGCCGGTCACCGCTACGAACCCCGACTGAGACGAAGTCTGCGCCTTCATGGGTGGGCCTGCAGGTCAAGCTTACGACTTGGCCTTGCCTGCTCGTCTGCGGCGCAGGAACGCGAGGGTGCCGCCGGCGAGGGCGAGGCCCAGCATGGCGTTGACCTCGGGTGAGGGTGCGCCTCCGGAGCGACCGCCGCCATCTCCGCCGCCGAGACCGTTGGAATGACCCGGAATGGTGCCATTTCCGCTGTTGCCGCCGCCTGCGCTGTTACCGGGAGCCGCCGAAACAGCAGTGATCGACCCGAGAGTGATCGCTGAAAACAGCACAGCGTGCCCGATCGACCGAATCATCATCTCTGTATTCCTACCTATCGATGCTGCAATTTCCGTTTATCAGCATCGTTGCCTTAACCCGTCAAGCATAAATTTTGTCCGATGGACAAAATGAGTATTTGTAAACAAATCTGATGCATAAACGTGTGACGGCGAAAGGTTATGAACTTGCGCCGTCTGGATGCCGGGCGTCTCTGGCGGTGGCTTTAAGGAACTGAGTGCATTTCAGACTGCCTGCCCGGCACGGGGTCCGGCGGAGCGACTGCGCCCTGCGCCGGCTCGATGCGCTCACCTCCGGGAACAGGGGCGCAGAGCCGCGCGCGAGTGCGCGGCCTATAGCGTGGCGGGACGCCTCCCGAAGAATGGCGCATAATCGAGAACAGCGGCGGTGTAGCGGGGGCCTGCCGGGCGCCCGTGGGTCACGCTCCGTCCTAGGTCGGGCTAACGACGTCTGCCTTCGTGCATTGTCGCCTGGAAGCGGACCGGCGGAAGTCCACCCACCTCGGCCATTCAGAGAACCATGCCGGCGGGGCTGGACTTGGCCGAAAGCTGCCGGTCGGCTTCGGAGTGGTGCTGCCGGAAGAGCGGACGGCCTCCAATCGTCCCAATGCAGTGGTTCAAGCGCGGCCATGTGGTTTACCTGAGCGGATGCAGGTTTCGCTACCACTTTGGCAGGGATGCGCCCATCCCAGGCAATCAGCAAGCTCCTCCTGCATCCCCAAAATTGAGCAAAATCGCCCCGATTGGCGCCTGCCTTTCGATCCTCTCAGTCCTTTCGAATGCTCTAGGTTTAAAGATTATTTCACGGACCATCATCGACAAATAGTTCATACTGGCCCTGTCGGCGCCTGTTGGCAGGCAATCGGTCCCGGTCGAAACTGGTACCATCGCTCAGCTTTTAAGAAGAAGGTCTTCCCTGCGCCGTTTGCAGGCGATGGGTCAATTTCATTCGGTTGCGCCGCCACTGAGTGCGCTGGCTGAGGCAATCACAGACGCTATCCAACTCCTCCAGATCCAACCTCACAGGTGGGAGCGATCCGGCCGGCATCCGGGGATCCCGCCGTAGCGCACACGTGGGGCGAACCTCTCTGCTTCCCGTGGTTCAGAGCCATCTTGTCGCGATCATGAACTCAGAGAGCGCAGTCTTGCCTGCCTCGGTAATGGTCCACTCAACAATGGGATGACCGCGCAGATGATGCAGGCGCGGACCTCCGATCCGCTGGATGAGCCCCAGACGTTCCAGGAGAAGATTCCTCGTATCGTCGGCCGCCATCTCGCGATTGCGTACACCGATCAGAGCGAGGCGTTCGCCTTGCGTCCTCTTCAAGAGATCGCTCACCGCTTGGCCTGTTCGCCTGCGTCGGTGGCACAGATTGAGATCACAAGGGCCCGCCAGTGATCGCCTTACCTCTTGCTGCGCACTAATTCGCAATACAGGCTCGTCAGAGCGAATGATCATTCCCTCGCAGTCGGTTATGATGTTTGCGGTCGTGATGCAATCAATCATCATGAGGCGCTCAACTCTCTTTACAGAGCAGCACTGTGACCCGCAATTTCAGCGCCTCGCTCAAAGATTATTTGTCTCGCCAATAGTGAGGCGACTGCCACATCCTGTAATGCGCGATCACAGTCTTGCGCGTCGCAAAGCAGGCCCACCTCGGCGCCTCCCAGAAGGATCGACGGAGCAGCGCTCGCTTCAGCTCCCCTCGGAGAGCCTAAATCAGATAGCTGGAAGGGCCTCCTTATGCTTTCATCAACTCGCCTTGAGGTACTTCTCCATGCTGGCACCGAGGCCGGCGGAATGCGCCTCGAGCTTGTCGGAGATCCGCCGGACCATCTCTGCGAGCTGTCCCGTCTCTCCGGCCGCGGCCGAGACACCGGTGATGTTGGACGACATCTCCTGGGTCGAGGCGGCCTGCTCCTCGACGGCGCTCGCCATGGCCAGCGTGAGTTTCGAGAGCTCGGCCACCTCGTCGGTGATCAAGCGGATCGCCGTCACGGCCTCGCCGGTCGCCTTCTGGATGGCGTGGACCTTGTGCGTGATCTCGCCGGTCGCTCTCGCCGTCTGGCCGGCAAGCTCCTTGACCTCCGTGGCCACTACCGCGAAGCCACGACCGGCCGCACCCGCGCGCGCCGCCTCGATCGTGGCGTTGAGTGCGAGAAGATTGGTCTGGTCGGCGATAGACTTGATCATTCCGACCACCGCGTCGACCTCGCCGGCATTGGCGGCGAGGTTGCGAACCGTCACGTCCGTCGCCGTCGCCTGGTTGGCGATCTGCTGGGTACGCTCGGAGACCCGCCCGACTTGACCCGAGATCTCGTGGATCGAGCTGGTCATCTCCTCGGATCCGGCCGCCACGGAGTTCGCGCGCTCGCTCGCCGCGTCCGCCGAGCGGTTCAGGCCCTCCGCCGACTCCTTCATCTCGCCGATCGCGGTCCCGAGCGCCTCGACGAGGCCGGCGACGTCCGCGGCCATGGCGAGTTGTGCGGTGATGACCGACCATGTCAACATCGGCCCGACATAGGCTCCGTCCGCGTCGGTGATGGCGGAGACCTGCAGATCGAGGGTCTCGGGTCCGACCTTGATCTTGGTGCGGTGGGGCAGTCGGCGCGCGTCGGCGAGCATGTTCCGCTGGTGATGCGGGTTCTTGTGAAACACGTCGAAGGACTTGCCCATCATCTCGGAGACCTTGATCGGCAGATGCCGCTCGATGGCTTCCAGAGTCTTGCGCGAGGTGTTGTTGATGTAATTGATCTTGAAATCGTTCTTCGGATCCGCGGTCATGACGGCGACCGGCATCTCGTCGATCATGCGCAGCAGCCGGTTGGTCTCGCTCTTCTTGGCCGTGATGTCGCTGGCGAACTTGATGACCTTGAACGGCTTGCCGTCGGAGCCCAGGATCGGGTTGTAGGTGGCTTCGAGCCAGACCCTCGCGCCGGACCGCGCGCGGCGGGGGAACTCACCGGACATGAATTCGCCGGCCCGCAGCTTCGACCAGAATTCATCATACTCCGGACCGTTGGCCGTCTCCTCGCTAACCAGGATCCGGTGGTGCTTACCCTGCAGGGAAGCGAGATCGTAGTCCACGACGGCCAGGAAATTCGGGTTGGCGCGCAGGATGGTGCCATCCATGCCGAACTCGATGATGGCCAACGAGCGCGTCAGCGCGTCGATGGTGGCTTGGTTCTCATCAAAGGCGGGCTTACGGAACATGGCGCAACTCTCATTGGACGCCGTATCGTGACACCGAGACTATAAGTTGGTCTTAGTCGCATCTCGGAATCCGGCTCGGACCGTGCGCCACCACGTTCCATTTCAAAAGGATTTTTTGAGCCCAGTACAGATCATGGTCGGGCTATGACCCATTCCGTGTCAGATCGATCCCTGCCTTCAAGTCTCCGCGACTGTCGACAGGCGAACGGCGGTCACGAAATGATCGGAGCCGGTTCGAGCGCGCGTCGAGAGCCGCTGCGCACGGTGCCGCGACGGGCGACGGTCCGATCCGCGCGTGACGTCGAGCGCGGTCTCTCTGGTCGCTCACCGCGCGCCTTCGATCGCGCGGACACGTCGGTCCGGTGTGCGGAGCTCGGACAGCCTGGGTCAGGACCGTGATGCGGATCGGCTGGCCCGCATTCCCGAGGCTGGCCCGAAGGCTAGCGCGAAGCCTGCGCCAAATCCTCTTCGTCCGCGAGCCGAAGGAATTCCTCGAGTTTCGCGACGTTGCGTTCCGCCAAGGCGAGGACTTTCCAGGCCGCGACGAGAACCTCCGGCTCGGCGGACAGCCTCTCGTCCGGGGCTTGCAGGACCCGCCGGAGGCCGCCAGCCAGTGCCCGCATCGACGCCGCGGCCTGACGGATCTGCGCGATCCGCGGACCGATGTCCTCGCCGGAATCGAGGCGCCGGCGGAGGTCTAGAAGCATCGCGCGGGCGTTCTCGGCGCCCGGGATGGTGCCGAGGGGAATGATGTCGGCCATGGCGATCAAGCCAGCCCGACCCGGTACGGGCCGCAAGGCCGGTGCCCCGACGGGGCATCTCCCCGGCAACCCAGCCGAAGCGTGGGATTGACCCCGAGGCCCGAGACGCTGGCTGTGCTGCACGCCATCGGGATCGCCTCAGGCCGCGCGCACGGTGGTGAGGAAGCGCGTCATCTCCGCTGCGAGCTGCTCGGCGTGTCGCGACAGCTCGCCGGACGACGCCAGCACCTGGGTCGCCGCCGCGCCGGTAGCCTCCGACGCTGAGGCGACTCCGGCGATGTTGCCGGTCACCTCCGCGGTGCCCGTCGCCGCCTGGGCGACGTTGCGCACGATCTCCTGGGTCGCCGCGCCCTGCTGCTCCACGGCGGCGGCAATGCTGGCCGCCACCGTGTTGATCTCGCGGATGCGCCCCGTGATCGCGCCGATGGCCGAGACCGCCTCGCCCGTCACGCCCTGGATGCGGCCGATATGGCCGCCGATCTCGTCCGTCGCCCGGGCCGTCTGCGACGCGAGTTCCTTGACCTCGGCTGCGACGACCGCGAAGCCCTTGCCGGCCTCGCCGGCCCGCGCCGCCTCGATGGTCGCGTTCAGCGCCAGGAGGTTGGTTTGGCCGGCGATGGCCGAGATCATCGCGACGACGTCACCGATCCTCGCGACGGCCGTCGTGAGGTCCTCGACGAGCCGGGCCGTCCGGTCGGCCTCGCCGACAGCGGCCTGGGCGAGGGATGCCGATCCCTGTACCTGACGGCCGATCTCCTGAACCGAGCTCCCGAGCTCCTCGGAGGCCGCCGCCACGGTACCGACGTTCGACGCTGCCTGATCGGCCGCCGCCGCCACGGCCGTGGACTGCGTGGCCGTCTCGGTCGCGGTCGCCGTCATCGTCGCGGCCGTGGCCTGCAACTCCGTCGCGGAGGCCGAGACCATCCCGACGATGCCGCCGACCGTCCGCTCGAAGCCGTTCGCGAGGTCCATCATGATGCGCCGTCGCTCGGCGCCTAGCGCCGCGTCGGCGGCGCGCTTCGTCTCCGCGTCCTCGACGGCCTTCCGCGCGACCATGGCGCGGATGTCGGCGACGGCCTTGCCGACCTGGCCGATCTCGTCGCGACGGGCAGCCTCCGCGATGTCGGCGTCGAGATCGCCCTTGGCCATGCGCTGCAGAACGGCGACCAACCGGGTCAGGGGCCGCGTCAGCCCGAAATGGACGATGGCGAACGCGATGGCCAGGGCCGCGAGCAGCCCGGCGACCGCGGCCGTGACGAGGACCGTCGTCGCCCGCTCCGCGCTCGCCTGGGCCTCCGCCTTCGCCTGGGCGAGCTCGGCCGCGAGATTGTCGATGCGCGGCTGGACGAGATCGCGGACCTTGTTGCGGGCCGCGAGACCCTCGGAAAGCACGATTTTCCGCGCGGTCTCGGCGTCCCTGTCGAGGGCCGCCGCGTTCGCGCGCCCGACGACGTGGAAATAGACCTCGACGGCCTCGCGCAGCTTCTGATTGACGGCCCGCCGCTCGGGCGAGTTCGACAGCGCGATCAGCCTGTCGACCGCCACGTAGGCCTGTTTCACGGCCTCGTCGTAGCGCGATCGGTACATGGCCTGCTCGGGAGGCCGGTCCTCGATGAGGATGTTCCGATTCTGAACCGTCGCCTCGAGGACGTTCGTGCGAACAGTCAGGATATTCTCAAGTCGCGCGGACTGGACATCGACGATGTGCTGCGTTTTCTCGTTCAACTCATCAAAGACGCCGTGCGCGCGATACACGAGCCCGCCGGCGACGGCGGCGACCAGCAGCAGCGGGATCGTCACCTTGGTAACAATCTTGAGGTCGGAAAGGCGCGACATGTACTGTTGCTCCGCTACTTCTGAATTTTGAAGTCGCCGCATTTAAAGACGCGTTGCCCGGCAAGCGCGCGCCGGGGGCGTCCTCAGCGCGACGAGAGAGGTTTTCTGCCTTTCGGCGGCGACGCGATGCGCCGCCCGTCGCCTACGAGGCGCGGGCCAGCGACAGGACCGAGCGCGCGTCGGCGGTCGGGCTCCCGTCCGGATCGCCGGCGCTCACGCTCGGCGGCGGCGCAGCACCCTCGATGCGCGCGATGAGTGCCGCGACCTCGTGGACCGGGCGCGCCGGGCTGTAGAGGAAGCCCTGCGCGATGTCGCAGCGCTTGTCCCGCAGGACGTCCAGTTGCTGCCGGGTCTCCACGCCCTCCACCGTGACGCTCATCGATAGGGCCCGCGCCATTCGGGCGATGGCCTCGACCACGGCGACCTTCTCGGGGCGGCCCTGCAGATCGCGCACGAAGGAGCGGTCGACCTTCACCTTGTCGAACGGGAATTCGGTCAGGTAGCTCAGGCTCGAGTAGCCCGTGCCGAAATCGTCCAGCGCGATGCGCACGCCCGTCGCGCGCAGGCGCTTCAGGTTTTCCAGAACCTCCGGACCGTGGTCGAGCAGCACCGACTCGGTGATCTCGATCTCGAGCCGATCTGGCGCGAGGCCGGTCTCGCGGAGAACGGCCGCGACCTCGGCGTGGAAGCCCGGCATCCGCACGTGGATGGAGGAGATGTTCACCGCGATCTTCAGGTCGGACCACGTGCGGGCGTCGGTGCAGGCGCGGCGCAGGGCCCAGCGGCCGATCTCGACGATGAAGCCGGTCGTCTCGGCGATGGGGATGATCTCCCCCGGCGAGACCCAGCCGTACCCGGGCTTGTTCCACCGCAGCAGCGCCTCGAAACCGGCTACACGACCGCTCCGCATGTCCACCAGGGGCTGGTAGTGCAGCTCCATCTCGCCCGCCGCGAGGGCCGCGCGCATGTCCAGGTCGAACTGCCGCTGGCGGACGACCCGCTCCTCCAGCGACGGATCGAAGGTCCGCCAGCAGCCCTTGCCGTCCGCCTTGGCGGCGTAGAGGGCGAGGTCGGCGCGCATGAGCAGGCTGGCAGGCTCGACCGCGTCGTCCGGCATGTAGGCGATGCCGACGCTGACACCGACCTCCAGCCGGGCCTCGTCGATCTGGAACGGGCGGCGCAGCTCGGCCACCACGCGGGCGGCGAGGGCCTCGGCCGCGGGCCGACCGAGGTCGCGGACGACCATCGCGAACTCGTCGCCGCCGAGGCGGAACAGGCTGTGCGGTTCACCGATGGCGAGCAGGCGTGCAGTCACCGCGCGCAGCAATCGGTCGCCGACGAGGTGGCCGCGACTGTCGTTGACGGCCTTGAAGCCGTCGAGGTCGAGATAGAACAGCGCACTCGGTCTCTCCGCCATGCGGACCGTGCGGCAGAGCGTCCCCAGCGCGTCCTGGAAGCCGCTGCGGTTCGGCAGTCCGGTCAGGCTGTCGTGACCCGCCAGGAAGGCGATGCGGGCCTGCGCCTCCCGGCTCTCGGTGGTGTCCGAGCCCACGCCGCGGTAGCCCGTGAACGCTCCCTGTGCGTCGAAGACGGGCTTGCCGTTGAGCGTGATCCAGCGCGTGCCGACCGCGGTACGGAGCCGGATGGTGCGATCGCGGAAAGGCGCGCGCGCCGCGATCGCCGCGGCGACGGCCTGGGCATCCGCGCCGTCGCCGTCCGGGTCGGCGAACGCGCGCAGGAGCTCAGACAACGTCCGGTGGCGCAGCCCGGCGACCTCGACGCCGAGCAGGGCGGCGACAGCGGCGCGGGCCTGCCGAAGGCGCCCGACCGTGTCGGTTTCCCAGAGCCAGTCGCTCGTGCCCTCGGCGAAATCCTTGAGGAGGAACCCGATGGTCTCGCTCTGCGCCTGCACCATGACGCGGTCGCAGAGGCGCTGGTAGGAGTGCCGGCACATCCGACGCGCGCTCACGAAGACGAAGGCCGCGTACAGCGACAGCAGCACGGCGACGTACTCGCCGACCGGGCTCTCGCAACCGGCGAGCCCGACGAAGATGCCGGCCACCACCGGCGCCACGGCCAGGAGCGCCAGGGAGAAGATCGGGCCCGCCACGTAGGCGTGCGAGATCAGGGCGGCGCAGACGGCCCCGACCACGATCCGGTAGGCATTGTCGACCGAGGGCAGCAGGATCGCCGGCATGCTGGCCCAGGCGAGACCGCGGCCGAGCGCGAGGCCGTGAAGGACGGCGAAGGCCTCCCGGGCGATCGATCGGTCGCCGAGGCGGCCGCGATAGCGTCGCATCGCGATCATAGCCACCGCGCACAGCGCCGTCACCGCCACCGCGAGACCGGACAGGTAAGCGTGCGAGACGATGCCCCAAAAGATGACGGCCAGCGCGAGCACGACGGCGGCCTGCGTCACCGCCGAGTAACGGCCGAGTTGCAGCGTCTCGGCGAGCATCGTGGCGCGCATCGCCTCACGCAGGCGCGCGTCCTCGTCGGGCAGGTGCGCCGCGTCGTCGACGCCCATCGGCAGGATGATCTCACTCATGGCCGCGCCCGTTCGAGGACGTCGAAGCGTCGGCGGCGATCACCCTGCCGCGGAGGTCGAACTGGATCGACGTCGGTGCACTGTCGAGGGTGCACGACTTCGCCCGGCATTCGGCATTCGGCAGCGACATTCAGGTACCCAGGCAGGAGACGTCTCGCCGCGTCTCCAGTGCGAGGATGACCGCTTCGGACTGCCAGAGTCTCAAGCCGATCGCCGGAATTCCTGTTCAATCGCGCTCGAGGGAATCGAATTTCCTGTCATTCCACCGGAGACATCCGAAGCTTCGAGCGTAGTGAGATTATTTATTCCATTCTTCGGCATATACATCGGGCTCGCCCGATAGATAACCCATCGCATTCTGGTATCCATCGATCGCCAAGAAGGAATCCGCCGCAGGCTTCCTTTCCCAATCAATCTTTGGCCTGCACGACACTGACATTCGCCATCGAATGTCAGTCAATATGGATCAAATGCTGTCTTCTTAACGCTTTCACGGCCACGCTTATGCCATTCCGCATCTCAGCTCTGGAGCACTGGCAATCGGGGTGAGGCGATGCCGACACGTGCATTGATGCGTCCGCAGGCGAAGACCGAGATCGGCGCCGCCCCGCGCGGCTTCTCCTCGCGCCACTACTTGAAGCTAATCGAGGATACGGGAAAAATCGGCTTCTGGTCGGCGGACCTGCGCTCCGAGCGACTGGACGCGTCGCCGGGCCTCTACCGGATTCTGGGCCTCGACCCGACCACGGAGATGACCTTCGGCTTCGGGCTCGACATGATCCACCCGGAGGATCAGGCCGCGCACGGTGACCAGATCGCCGTGCTACGCTCCGGCCAGCCGGTCAGTCGCGAGTTCCGCATCATCCGGCCGGACCGGACCCAGCGCTGGCTCCTGCACCACGCCGAGGTCATGCTCGGCTCGGACGGGCGCCCGAGCCAGGGCATGGGCGTCGTGTTCGACGTCACGGCGCAGCACGAGACCATGAACGCGCTCATGCAGCGGCATGACCGCCTGAACGCGCTGATCGCCGCGACGGCAGCGGTCTTCTGGGTCAACAAGGCGAACGGCGAGCCGAGCGAGATGCCGCAGTGGATGGCCCTGACCGGTCAGTCTCACGCGCAGATGCAGGGTCTGGGCTGGCTCGACGCCGTCCACCCGGACGACCGCTCCCGCACGCTCGCGGCCTGGACCACGGCGGTGGAGCACACGGCGCCCTACAACACGGACTATCGCGTCCTGTGCGCGGACGGGATTTACCGGTGGTTCAATGCGCGCGGCGCGCCGGTGCTGAACAAGGACGGCTCCGTCCGCGAATGGGTCGGAGTCTGCTTAAACGTTCCGGGACGGACCCGCTACGGGGCCCCGCCGCCCGAGGCGGTCCCGCCGCCGGGGACCGCGCAGGGTTCGGTCGCCGACGAGACCCTGATCCCGAGCCAGATCCGTTCGGCCCGCGCAATCACCGGCCTCTCGAAGGATGAGCTTGCCGCGCGGGCCAACGTCTCGGTCTCGACCCTCAACCGGCTGGAGGATCCGACCTCGGCGGTCAGGTCGCGCTGGGACACCCTGCTCGCCGTGCGTCGTGCTCTGGAAGAGGCGGGCGTCGAATTCATCTTCGAGGCAGGCAAGAAGCCCGGCGTGCGCGAGGCGTGACTGCACTTGAGGCCGCTTGACCATCCGGTGCATCTGGCACCTGATCCGCGCCTGACTTCGCGGGCAAGGGGGAGATCGGTTCGCGGCCCTCTCGGCTTGCTCGGGCGTGAGAGAGCCGAGCGCCGAATGGATGCGTTGCCGGTTGTCGTAGCCCTCGATGTAGGCGAACAGATCGCGCCGCGCCTCGTCTCGGGTCGTCCATCGTCGCTGATGGACGAGCTCGATCTTGAGCGTGTGGAAGAAGCTCTCCATCGGGACGTTGTCGTAGCAGCAAGCCGTGCGGCTCATCGCCGGCTTCGCCCCCATGCTGATGCGTTGCTTACGGTAGGCCTGCGCCGCGTACTGGCTGCCGCGATCCGGGTAGCAGATGAGCCCGGCGGCCGGCCGCTGCTCTCCAGCAGGGCGACCGCTTGGCGTTTGAACTCGGGCGTGAACTCGCGTTTCGTCTTCGCCATCCGACACCTTCCCCGCTCAGCACGAGCGTATCAGAGGTATCCGCGAAGCCGAGGGAAGATCAATCTGCCGGTTCGCGCACTGCTGAAGGGTAGGCGCATCGCGGCGACCACCGGATAGACCGCCGGCAGGACCACGAGGGTCAGCAACGTCGCGGAGATCAGCCCGCCGATCACCACGGTCGCGAGGGGGCGCTGCACTTCCGCCCCGGCGCTGGTCGATAGGGCCATCGGCAGGAAGCCGAGCGTTGCGACGAGGGCCGTCATTATCACCGGGCGCAGGCGCCTCTCGGCCGCCCGGGTGGCGGCCTCCCGCGGGTCGAGGCCGGAAGCTTCGAGATCGCGGATGGTGCTCGTCAGCACCACGCCGTTCAGGATCGCGATGCCGAAGGTCGCGATGAAGCCGATCGCCGCCGAGATCGAGAACGGCATGTCGCGTAAAGCAAGCGCCAGGATGCCACCGTCGCGGCTATCGGCACGTTGAGGACGATCAGCCCGGCGCGGCGGATGTCGCCGAACATCACGACGAGGAGGACGAGGATCCCCACCAGCGCCGCCGGCACCACCACCGAGAGACGGGCGGTAGCCTCCTGCAGGTTGTGGTACTGGCCGCTCCATTGCAGCGCGTAGCGGGGCGGCAGCTTCACCTGATCGGACACGGCCTTCTGCGCGGCGTCCACGAAGCTCTGCACGTCGCGGCCGCGGACGTTGACCTGGATCGAGCTCCGCCGCTGCAGCCGCTCGCGGCTGATCTGGGCCGGGCCGGAGGTGACCTCCACCGAGGCCACCATCGCGAGCGGCACCGTCATGGCGGAACCGGTCTCCTTGCCCGGCCGCCCCACCGGCAGGGCGCGGATGCGCTCGATGTCGCTGTTGTCGGCCGGGTCGAGCCGGACCACAAAGTCGGTGATGGTATCGTCGTCGCCGTAGGCCATGCCGGCGGTGCGCCCGCCGATGCTCTCGACCACGTCGAGCACGTCCGACACGTTGATGCCGTAGCGGGCGGCCTTGGCCCGGTCGACCCGGATCGAGAGCGCCGGCATCCCGGCCTGCGCCTCGGCCTTCACGTCCGCCGCGCCCTGAATGCCTGAGACCACCCGCACGACGGAATCGGCCGTGTCCTTCAGGACCTTCAGGTCGTCGCCGTAGAGGCTGATCACGACGTCGCCGCGCACGCCCTCCAAGAGGTCGTCCATCCGCATCTGGATCGGCTGCGAGAAGCTATAGGCGACGCCCGGCACCTTCTACCGGAGGCGCTTGTGGAACGCCGCGACGAGCCCTTCCTGGCTGTGGGCGGTCCTCCAGGTCGAGGGGTCGGTCAAGGTGATGAAGCTGTCAGTCGATTCGACGCCCATCGGGTCGGTCGGGATCTCGGCGCTGCCGGTGAGGGAGACGATCCGCTTCACCTCGGAGAAGGATTTCAGCACCCGCTCGATGCGGGTGACGGTGGCGAGCGAGGCGTTCAGCGCGATGCTGGGCAGCTTCTCGGAGGTGATAACGATCGAGCCCTCCGACAACTTCGGCAGGAACTCGCCCCCGAGACGCGTGGCCATCGCGCAGGAGCCGGCGAACAGGGCGACCGTCGTGAGCACGCTGACGAACGCGTGCCGCTCGGCCCAGCACAGCACCGGCGTGTAGACACGCCGCACCGCGTGGACGAGGCGCGTCTCGCGCTCATTGACAGTCCGCCGCGCGAGAAAGAGCGCCGCGAGCGCCGGCATGAGGCTCAGGGTGACGATGAGCGACGCGCCGAGCGCCAGGATCACCGTGAGCGCCGTCGGGGCGAACATCTTGCCGGCGACGCCTTCGAGGGCGAGGATCGGGACGTACACCATCATGATGATCGCCACCGCGAAGATCACCGGGCGGACCACCTCGGCGGCGGCGGCGCGGATAAGATCATGGGCCGGGCGATCCGGGTGCTCGCCCCGGGCGCGGAGCACGTTCTCGATCATCACCACGGCGCCGTCGACGATCAGACCGAAATCGATCGCCCCGAGGCTCATCAGGTTGCCCGACAGGCCGAGCAGCCGCATCCCGGCAGACGCCATCAGCATCGAGAGCGGGATCGCGGCGGCGACGATCATTCCTGCGCGCAGGTGGCCGAGCAGCAGGAGCAGCACCACGATCACCAGCGCCGCCCCCTCGAGGAGGTTGTGCTCCACCGTGCGGATGGTGCGGTCCACCAGCGTGCTGCGATCGTAGAACGGGACGATCTCGACCCCAGGCGGCAGTTGCTGGCGCAGGGCGGCGATCGTCTTCTTCACCTCCGCGACTACGGCGCTGGCATTCTCGCCGTCGCGCATCATCGCGATGCCAATGACGGTCTCGCCTTCCGCGTCGTGGGTGACGGCGCCGAGCCGGACCTTGGGGGCCTCCTGCACCGTGCCCAGCGTGCCGCGCGTCACCGGCACACCACCGGGGCCCGTCGCGACGACGATGTTCGCGATGTTTTCCGGGCTCTTGGCGAGGCCCAGGCAGCGGATCGTCTCCTGCTGGTCGTTGTGCTCGATGTAGGCGCCGCCCCGGGCTGCGTTGTTCTCGGCGAGCGCCGTGTAGACCTGGGCCAGCGTCACGCCGTAGCGGCGCAGCGCGTCCGCCGAGACGCGGACCTCCTCGGTCGGCATCTGGCCGCCGTAGATGTTCACGTCGGCGATGCCGGAGGTGAGCTTCAGCTTCGGCGCGATGGTCCATTGCAGGATGCGCTTGAGCTGCATCGGCGTGTAGGCGGGCCCCCGCAGCTCGAACTGGTAGATCTCGTCGAGGCCGGTCGCCATCGGACCCATCTGCGAATCGCCGACTCCGGCGGGCATCAGGCTCTTGGCCTGGGGCAGGCGCTGGAACACCTCCGTCCGCGCCGCTGTGACCGACACGGATTCGTCGAAGGTGACGTAGACCGCCGAGACGCTGGCCCGGGACGTCGAGCGGACGTTGGAGAGCCCCAGCGCGCCGGCCATCGCGTTCTCGACAGGAAAGGTGACGAGTCGCTCGACTTCCAGGGGACCGAGCCCCGGCGAGAGGGTGAGGATCATCACCCGCTTCGGCGAGATGTCCGGCACCGCGTCGATCGAGAGTCCTTCGAGGTTGGCGATCCCGCCCGACGCCGCGGCGAGCGCGATCATCAGCACGAGGAAGCGGCGGCGGACCGAGAGGGCGATCCAGCTCTTCATCGCCGCCGCTCAATCCGTCGAGCCGATAAGGCTGCGCAGCAGGATGGCCTTCAGGCCGAAGCTGCCCGCGGTCGCAACACTCTCACCCGCCGCCACGCCTCGGCGCACCTCCACCCAGTCGGTGCGCTGGATGCCCAGCGTCAGGGCCCGCCGCTCGAACCTGTCCGGGGCCGTGCGCACGAAGGCGATGGGGCCGGTGTCCGTCTGCTGCACGGCCGCCGCCGGGATGGTCACGCCGTCGCGACCGACATAAGCCGCGACCGTCACCGAGACGAAAAGGTTGGCGCGCAGGAGATCCTGCGGGTTGTCGAGCTCGATTTGCGCCGGAGCCGTGTTCGTCGCCGGATCGAGGGCGGCGTTGACCGAACGGATATGGCCCTCGAAGGGCGGATGGCCGGGCCGGGCTCTCCACCGAGACCGCATCCCCGGCCTTCACCCGGGAGATATCGGCCCCGTAGAGGTTCGCCAGCACGACGACACGGGTGGGATCGGCCATCGTAAAGGCGTCGCGCCCGGTATCGACCACCTCGCCCAGGGTGATGCCGACGCTCGTCACTACGCCGGCAATCGGCGTGACCACGGCGCTGGTGCCCGGCGCGGCGCCCTCGGCCGGGGCGAGGCGTTGGTACTGCGACCGGTACATCTCCGCGTTCGCCTGCGCAGACTTGACCGCCGCCTGTGCTTTGGCGAGATCGACCTGCCGCCGCTCGACCTCGGCTTGCGCCACGCCACCGAATATCAGCTGCTCCAGCCCACGCTTCACCTGTAGCGCTGCCACCGCCTCGGAGGCCCGCGCCTCGCCGAGGGCGGCTTCAGCCGCCTGGAGCCCGTTGCGGGCGTCGAGGAGGAAGGCGGCATCGAGGGTCGCGAGCGTCTGCCCCGCCGTCACCCGGTCCCGGGCCGGACGGCGAGGCTCAGCACACGTCCCTGCGTGCGCGGCTTCTTCGAGCCCGAGGCCGAAGAGAGCGGCGTCCGGCTCGTCCTCTCGGCTGTGGGACCTTTCACCGTCCACGGCGACCGGGACCTCTGCTTCAAGGCCCTTTCGAATCTCATCGACAATGCCGTGAAGTTCACGCCCCCGGGAGGGACTGTCCAGGTTGCGGTCGCCTGGACCGGCCAAGCGATCGAGGTGGCCGTGGAGGATACCGGCCCAGGCCTGCCGGCGAGCGAGCACGATATCTGCGGTCCCGCCGCGACGCGTTGATCCAGCGCAAGGCCTGCAAAGCCGGACCGAGCTCATCTCGTAGGCTCGAACGGGAGGGGCAGACATGAAGTCGTCAGCCCTAAGCTCGCCCGAGACGGATCGACCGGTGGCCGCCGGATGGACGCCGGGCGTGCACGGGTGGCTTGCAGCCCTGCCGCTTGCCGGCCTCTGTGTCGGCTTGGCTGTGCAGGTCTTCGGTCGGGCAGATATCGCGGCGGCGGCCTGGACCCTCGCGACCCTGGCGGTCCTCGGAGCCCTCGTATTCCAGATTGTTACGAGCCTGGCGAAGGGCGACGTTGGGCTCGACCTCGTCGCCCTGCTCTCGATGGGCGGCGCGCTCGCGCTGTCGCAGCCGCTGGCCGGCGCCGTCATCGCCCTGATGTACGCCGGCGGCCAGTCGTTGGAGGCGTACGCGTCCGGCCGTGCCGGCAGGGCCATGACCGCGCTGATCGCGCGCCAGCCCCGGACCGCCCTGCGCGAGGACGGCGGGGTGCTGACGGAGGTGCCCCTTGCGGCGTTGGTCCCGGGAGACCGCATCCTCGTGCGCGTCGGCGACGTCGTGCCGGTGGACGGCCGGGTCGCCGCAGGCCGCGCCGTGCTCGACCGTTCGAGCCTGACCGGCGAGGCGCTGCCCGTCACCGCCCTCGCGAACGAGCCCGTGCTGAGCGGGACGGTGAACGCGGGCACGCCGTTCACGCTGGTCGCAGATCGGCCCGCGGCCGAGAGCACGTATGCCGGGATCATCCGTCTCGTGGATGCGGCGCAGGCCCGAAAGGCGCCGATGGCCCGCTTGGCGGACCGGTACGGTCTCGCCTTCCTCATGCTCACACTGCTGCTGGCCGGAGGCGCTTGGCTCGCCACCGACGACCCCGCTCGGGCGCTGGCCGTGCTGGTCGTCGCCACCCCGTGCCCGCTGATCCTGGCGGTGCCCGTTGCGCTCGTCTCCGGCCTCTCCCGCGCCGCCGGCATCGGCGTCCTTATCAAGGGCGGTGGTGCCCTTGAGATGCTGGCCAAGGTCCGCGTCCTGGTCGTCGACAAAACCGGCACCTTGACCCACGGCACCGCCCGGATGGTGGCCCTGCGGACCCTCGGCGCCGTTGACGAGGACGAGGTGCTCGGGCTCGCGGCGTCCCTCGAACAAGCCTCGGGCCACCCGGTAGGGCAGGCTCTGGTGGAAGAGGCGCGCCAACGCGGCCTGACGCTCTCGCAACCCGAAGCCGTCGAGGAGACGCCTGGGGAAGGCGTGACCGGTCTCGTGGAGGGGCGGCACCTCGTCGTCGGGGGGCTGCACCTGATGCGAATCCACGGGATCGACTTCCGAATACCGGACGAGGCGCGAGGCCTGGCGGCAGCCGCGGCGACGGTGCTGGTCGCCATTGACGGCGCGCCGGCCGCCATCCTGGAGTTCGCCGACCCGCTCCGTGCGGACGGCGGCAGCGCGCTTCTGGAACTGCGCGCGTGCGGCATCGAGCGGGTGTTACTCGCGACTGGAGACCGGCGCATCGTCGCCGAGGCGCTCGTCGCTGGTCTGCCTGTAGACGCCGTCGCCGCCGACCTCGACCCGACGGCGAAGACGGACACCGTGGCCGCCGAGCGCCGCAACGGTCCGGTGATGATGGTCGGCGACGGTGTCAACGACGCGCCCGCCCTGGCGGCCGCAGATCTCGGCGTGGCACTCGGCGCGAGGGGTGCGGCGGCCGCGGCCGAAGCCGCGGACGTCGTTCTACTGGTCGACAGCTTGGCGCCCCTGCCCCAAGCCATCCGCATTGCCAAGCGGGCCCGCGCCATCGCGCTTCAAAGCGTATGGATCGGCCTTGGCCTGTCGCTCGCCGGCATGACCGCGGCGGCACTAGGACACCTCACGCCCCTCCAGGGCGCGTTGCTCCAAGAGCTCATCGATGTAGCGGTTATCCTCAACGCCATGCGGGCGCTCGGCGGTCCCCGAGACGCTCGCAAGCCGATGGCGCGGGAGGCTGCGCGGCATCCATGAGGCCGGTCGACGGAACACGGGGCTTGCGATGGATCAAGGTGGCCCGTTCCAACCAAGAACAGGCTTTCCTCGTCGGCATCGATGCACAACGGAGGCCGCCATGGACTACGCGAACATCCTCGTGTCCGCCGACCTCGGCGAGGCCGCACCGGATCGGATACGGCTTGCCGCCGACTTGGCCCGACGCTTCGGGGCGACCCTGACAGGTGTGGCCGCCCACACCGTTCCAGCGCCCATCCTGGTGCGGGACATCTACGATGCCATCGACCAGGAAGGCCGCAACAAGGCGCAGATACAAGCCATCCTGGAACAGGCTCATGCGTCGTTCGAACGCTTCGCCGGGAATGGCATTCCCACCGACTGGCGCTGGTGCTTCGCCGACGCCACCGCACATCTCATCGAGCAGGCGCGCGCCGCGGACCTCGTGATCGTGAGCCGGAAGGGTCTCGGAGACCAGGATCCAGGGCCTCTCGGCGTGCCGCCCGGGCCCGTGCTCATGGAGGCAGGCAGGCCGGTCCTGGTCGTGCCGCCGAGGACCGCGCACCTGAAGGCGGCGCGCATCTTGGTCGCCTGGAAGGATAGCCCCGAAGCACGACGGGCGGTGTCGGCCGCGCTGCCACTCATCCGGGAGGCGGACCAGGTCCTCGTCGCGACGGTCGGCACGGACGCACGCCTTAAGGGCGTGGAAGACGTCGCCTACCACCTCGCGCGGCACGGTGCCCACGTCACACCGCACCGCCTGCACACAAAGGACGACGACGGCTCGGAGATCCTGCGCTTCGCCCTGATGCAGGACGCCGACCTGATCGTCCTCGGCGCCTACGGCCATTCTCGGTTGCGGGAGTGGATATTCGGCGGCGTGACGCGAGACCTCTTGGACCGCTCCCCTTTCTGCAGCCTGATGTGCCATTGATGCCCAGCAGGCGTTTCTTGATCGGCGCGAGCATCGCGCTCCGACTGCTCGCCGGGCCTGCGGCGGCGGAAGAGGCTTCCGCCGCGCGCGGCCGCGCCCTGGCGGGCATCGTCTGCGCGCGCTGTCACGCCGTCCGCATGACGGGCGCGAGCCCTATGCGTGAGGCGCCGCCGTTCCGCTCGCTCGCCGAGCGCTTTCCCATAGGCGACCTTGCCGACGTCCTAGATGAAGGCGTCGAACGCCGGCATCCGGCCATGCCGGACTTCCGGCTCGATCCGAGCGATGCGGCCGACCTGACGGCCTATATGCGGACGCTGAGGCGGTGAGACGGACGTCAAAGCGCCGGCAGCCGGACACCAAGGGCGAGGGTTCGACGGGACGCCGAGCCCCGAAGGGACGAGCACCATGGAAGGGTCGCTTCTCTACGTCAGCCGGCGGATGTCCTCCGACGTTGAGGTCCGGAACATCGTCGAGACGTCGCTGGCCAGAAACGCACAACTCGGCATCACCGGAGCACTCGTCGCGTCGCGCGAGCGTTTCGCACAGATACTCGAAGGCCCCCGCGCCGCGGTGGACGCGCTGATGGACAGCATCCAGCGCGATCGGCGCCATGCAGGCGTGGAGGTGCTAGTCTACGATGACATCGACAGGCGGCGCTTCGCGGACTGGACCCTGGCCTATTCCGGCGCCTCCGTTTTCGTCGATGGGCTGATCGGAACTCTGACCGAGCGCGCCACGCCCCTGCCGCATCGAGGCGACGTGCACCGCTTGATCCAGGCCATTGGGGAACTCGCGCGTGCACGAATTTGGCGGCCCGGCAAGCTCGGGCCGCCGTAGGCCGTGCGCGGCCCCTTCACTCAACGAAGCTCCAGCCAGCCCCAAGCGCGGCGCGCTCTTCCTCGTTCAGCGGGCCGGCCCATTCTATCCTGTTCGGTGCACGGACCTGGGGTGGCGCTTCGTCGGCCTTCGACTGCGTCGCAGCCGGCTCGGAGAGGCGCCCGCGTTTACGCGACCGAAAAACCCGGCCTTTCGCGACGTTCCGTTGAGGATCTCGCTCCGTCATCGTCGTCCTCCAGGCTTCAGCGAGACAGGAACAGGGCTGCCGGGCTACCCCTGAGGAAAGAGCGCGTGACGCCACCGAAGAAGTATTCGCGGGTTGGGGAGTGCCGGTAGGCACCCATGACGATCATGTCGGCCCGGAACAAGCCGGCCTGGACGCGCAACGTATCGGCGACGCTATCCCGCTCCGGAAGATCATTGACGCTGACATTCACCCCATGCCGGGCGAGGTGGGGCGCGAACTCGGCGCCCGGCACCGCTTCGTGGATTTCCGCTTCGGTGCCGACCGAGACGATCTCGACCGCCTCGGCTGAACGCAGGAACGGTAAGGCGTCGTTGGCGGCCCGAGCGGCCTGGGCGCTGCCGTCCCAGGCGACGATGATCCGCCGCGCGACGAAGGCGTCGCGTCCAGGCGGGACGGCGATGACCGGCCGACCGCTGTGGAAAAGCGCCTTCTCGACCATCTCGCGGTCGAGGTCGTACGTCCGCGGACCGATGTCCAGGACCGTCAGGTCGTACAGGCGCGCGCGCGTGGCGAGACGGCTCACGATCTCCGGATAGGGCAGGCTCGGCGCCTCGGTCGTGCAGACCACGCCGGCCTGCGCGGCGTCCCCGGCCGAGCGCTCGGCGATGGAGCGGGCCAGTTCGTCGAGCCGTCGGTCCACGACCGACACGCCTTCGTAGTCAAACTCGCCGAGCCAGGCGTCATCGCCCGACAGGCGCCACGAGGCCGACTGAACGGTGAGGTGAGCGCCGGCGGCTTTGGCCAAGGTCAGGCCGTATCCGATGGCCGACGAGGCTTCCTCACGCTCGCCCTCCACGGCGGTTCCGACGAGGATGTCTCGGATGCCCGCGAGGGGCGAAGGGCTAGGTCTGGACATGGATGTTCTCCGGGTTCCGCCGTCCGATGGTTCCTCTAGTCGCGACCGCGCCGCGTTGATCCACCTCAAGCGTCTCGGGTGACGCGGTATCATTGCCGGTTCGGCCCAAAGAACTACTCGACCCCGGCGGCGAATACGCACCGGCGGCTGTTCCCCGCCCCGGAATCGCAGTAATGACCAGGCACGCGATGCAGCCGCCCCGCGGTCGGACACAGACGAGTTCCACGACGGCCGCACGAAGGACTTTCACGGGTGCGCTCGATGACGGACACCGTCGACAGGCCCAGCGCCGACTTTGAGCGCGACGTCACGCGGGCGAGCGACGAGCTTCGGCGGACTCTCGACGATGTCGGCATCTGCGTCTGGTCGCTGGACATCGAGACCGGGCGGGCCACCGCCTCGCCGACCTGCGCACACCTGTTCGGGGTGCCGCCCGAGCGGCTCACCACCTTCGCCGACACACAGGCGCTCGTCCATCCGGACGACCGGCAGGCCCGCGCTGACGCCATCCAGCGGGCGTTGCGTGAGGGCGGAAGCTACGAGGCCGACTACCGCGTCGTTCGTCCCGATGGGTCCGTCTGCTGGCTGCGTTCGCGCGGGCGGGTGAGCTTCGACGACGCCGGCCGGCCGGCACGGCATCGCGGGGTGGTCCTGAGCATCGACGAGCAGAAGCGGGCCGAGGAGGACATCCGGGCCCGCGAGGCGCATCTGCGCTCGATCCTCGACACCGTGCCCGAGGCGATGGTCGTCATCGACGAGAAGGGCCTGATCCACTCGTTCAGCGCCGCGGCCGAGCGCCTGTTCGGCTACGCGGCCGGCGAGGCGGTCGGGCGGAACGTCCGCATCCTGATGCCGGAGCCGATGCAGGGCGAGCACGACGGCTACCTCGACCGCTATCGCCGCACCCGGGAACGCCACATCATCGGCACCAACCGGGTCGTGACCGGCCGGAGGCGGGACGGCTCCACCTTCCCGATGGAGCTCGCCATCGGCGAGATGCGCTCGGGCGAGCAGGTGTACTTCACCGGTTTCATCAACGACCTCACGGAGCACCAGCGCACCCAGGCCCGCCTCCAGGAACTTCAGTCCGAGCTCGCCCACGTCTCGCGGCTCAGCGCGATGGGCGAGATGGCCTCCGCGCTCGCGCACGAACTGAACCAACCGCTCGGCGCCATCGCCAACTACACCAAGGGCTGCCGCCGCCTGCTGGCTCGGGCCGATCCCGAGGCCATCGCTCGGACGATGGAAGTCCTCGACAAGACCGCCGAGCAAGCGCTGCGGGCCGGCCAGATCATCCGGCGCCTGCGCGAGTTCGTAGCCCGCGGCGAGGCGGAGAAGCGGGTCGAGCCGGTCGCGCGGCTGATCGAGGAGGCCAGCGCGCTGGCGCTGGTCGGCGCGCGCGAGCAGGGCATCGCCGCGCGCGTCGCCGTTGACCCGCGGGCCGGCTGCGTCCTCGCCGACCGGGTGCAGGTGCAGCAGGTCTTGGTGAACCTCCTGCGCAACGCCCGCGAGGCCATGCACCAGGGCGACAGGCGCGAACTGACCGTGGAGGCGAGGTCCGTCGACGGGGAGACGGTCGAGATCACTGTATCGGATACCGGGCCTGGCATCGCCGCGGAGGTCGCGGACAGGCTGTTCCAGCCGTTCGTCACCACGAAGCGAAGTGGCATGGGCGTCGGTCTCTCGATCTGCCGCACCATCGTCGAGGCGCATGGCGGCCGCCTCGACGTCGAACGCAACGAAACCGGCGGGGCGACTTTCCGGCTGACGCTCCAGGCCGCTCACGTGGGAGACCCGCCCGATGGCGACTGACCTCGTGCACGTCGTGGACGACGATCCGGCCATGCGGGACTCCGTCGGCTTCCTGCTCGGGACCGAGGGCTTCGATGTCCGGCTCTACGAGGCCGGGGCGGACCTGCTCGACGGGCTGAAGGAGCCGGCCGGGGGATGCGTCCTGACCGACATCCGCATGCCCGGCATCGACGGGCTGGAACTGCTGCGCCGCCTGCGGGCGGCGGGGCACGCCTTGCCGGTGGTGATGATGACGGGACACGGGGACGTGCCGCTCGCTGTCGAGGCGATGAAGCTCGGCGCCTGCGACTTCATCGAAAAGCCGTTCGACGACGAGGCGCTCATCCAAGCGCTCAGGTCGGCCTTGGAGCGCGGCGGGGCCGCCGGAGCGGTCGACCCGACGCTGCGGGAGTTCGTGCGACGGTTCGGAACCCTGAGCGAGCGCGAGCGGCAGGTCCTGAACCACCTCGTCGCCGGAGGCACAAGCAAGGAGATCGGTCGGACGCTCGACATCAGCCCGCGCACGGTCGAGATCTACCGGGCCAAGCTCATGGCCAAGACGCGGGCGGAGAGCCTGCAGGAATTGGTGCGCTGGTCGGTGCTGGCCGGGCTAGCCTGACGCGGGCTTGAGGCAGGTCAAGGCGAGCGCCCGATCCGCGAACGCTTGGTGGCGGCTTCAACGCAGAGCCACATTGAACGGTGCGCGCCATGCCATGGGCCCGCGAGACCCTCATCGATGTCGTGGACGACGACCCGGCCATCCTGCATTCCACGCGCTGCCTGATCGAATGCGAAGGCCACCGCGTCGAGACCTTCGCCGACGGCAGCGAACTGCTGGCGGCCTTTCCCGGCCCGCGACCGGCCTTCGTACTGCTCGATCAGGTCATGGCGGGGATGGACGGTCTTGAGGTTTTCGGCCGCCTGCGCGACCTCGACGCGCATGTCCCCGTCGTGCTGATCACTGGCCATCCCGACCCGGGCATCCGGACGTGGGCTCGGATTGCGGGCATTCCATTGATCGAAAAACCCCTCGTGTTCGACGCGCTCTTCGGACTTCTCGGCGAGGAGGCCGCCGGGATTTCGGCTTCGCGAACTTGAGGCATAGCGCCAGCATGGCCCCGGCCACACACCTACGCTCCAGTAATACAAAGCAGACCCTTGGCACGCTCTCCAGAGCGTCTGCGGAGAATTGGTTTGTGACTGAACTCTTCAGATCGGGTTTTGAGGCGTCTTGGGAAAATCCAGCGGCAAGTTGTTGAGCACGCGCCACAGCTCGTAGCCGAGCGAGACGGTCTCCATCCGTATCCAGCCCCGCGCCTTAGCTCCGAGCGGGATGAAGTCGACGTCGGGCCACGCGGAGCTGCCGGCGTCCTGCTCGACGAGCACGCGAAAACGGCCGCTTGGTTGGGCCGACGGGTCGATGGCCCTCACCCGCCCGTCGAACATACCATGCGCCACCGAGGGCCAGCCGCTGAATTGGATGGCTGGCCAACCCTCGAAGGCGAGGCGCACGCTCTGCCCAGGTCGGATCAGGGCGACGTCCCGCCCGTCGACCATCAGCTCAACGACGCGTTCCGGCGCGTGCGGCGCGAGGGTGGCCAGTGTGTCCCCCGCGTTGACCAGCGCGCCGGCCGCCGCGGCGTTGATGTGCAGAACGCGGCCGTCCCTGGGCGCGCGAACGAGCTGCGCCGACTGGCGGTTCAAGGTCACTTCGAGCCGGCTGAGCTTGGCCTTGGACTCGGCCAGCTTCGCCCGTTGCTCCGCGACGCGGATCTGCGCGGCCTCGAAGTTGCGCCGCGTCACGAACCCCTTCTCCGCGGCCTCGCGCGTCTGGCTGACCTGGCTCTCCGCCACCTTCACGGCCTGATCGGCCGCTGCGATCTCGGCCTCGATCTGCTCTCGCTCGGCGCCCAGGCGCTTGAGAAGGAAAGGGTCGTTGTCGACGAGGCGGGCGATGGGATCCCCGGCGCGGACCCGCTGGCCATCCTCGACGTACCAATGCTCCACCCGGCCCTGGACCAGTGCCGTGACCGTCTGCACCCGGTCGGCGGGGTTGGGCGCGATGACGCGCCCGGTCCCGGCCGAGGTCTGCACCCAGGGCACGTACAGGAGGAGCAGGACTGCGACGACGGTTCCGAGCCCGATGATCCAGCCGAGGACGACCACCGCACGCGGAGGCCGGATCGCGGTCAGGGTCGGAAAGCGATGGAGATGTTCAGGCCGCGACAGCATGGGGCCTCTCCGTCGGCGTCGTCTTGTCGAGCTGGTCCACACGTCCGGCCGCGCGCCCGTATCCGTGGGCGCCCAGGCGGATCTGGTCGTCGTGAACCGGCATCGGGGGGCGGCGGGTGACATGCAGCACCGTCGTGCCCGCCTCCCGGAACCCCGCGAGCGCAGCCCCGATGCGATCCGGTGGCAACAGGTCGAGGAGCGTCGGCAGGACGAGGAGCTTTGGCGGCCGCAAGAGGGCGGCGGCCAGCTTTAGGGCGACGACCTCGCCCGTTGAGAGCGGCAAGCCGGACTTGGACAAGGCGGTGTCGAGACCGGAGGGCAGGCGCCGGATGCGCTCAGCCAGCCCGACACGTTCAAGGCACTCGTGCATCCGAGCGGGGCACGACTCGTCGTCGCCCGACAGGTACTGGCGGATGGTCGTCTCGGGCAGCGTCGGCCGATCCAGGACGAGGATCTCGGACTGCAGACCCTCCGGACCGAAGGCCGCGATGTCGGCTCCCCCGACCATCACCCAGCCGCGCACGGGCCGGACCCTCCTCTCGATGAGGTCCGCAATTGCCTGCTCGACACCTTCGCCGGCGGCCACGGCGAGGATCTCGCCGCGCTCGACCGCGAAGTCGAAGCGCAGGCCATCGTGCTCGACGTCGCGCAAGCACAGGTTCCCGTCGGCCGGACCAGGGCCGTTCCCCCCGCCGCCGTCGGCCTGCTCGATCTCTTCGAACAGCGACAGCTCGTGGAGCGCCGCGACGAGGTCGTAGAAGGTCCGCGCGTGGGAGCCCAGTTGCGAGATCCCATAGAAGGCGCTCGACAGGACGAGTTCCGCCGCCACGAGTTGCCCGAGCGATAACTGCCCTTGCAGGATGAGCCACCCACCCATCGCCAAAAGCCCAGCGCTCGCAATGGCGTAGACCATGAGGAATCCGATGGTCTGTGCGAAGGTGTGACGGAAATGGCGGCGATGCACCCTCGCGTAGGTGGCGGTCAAAGCCTCGGAACGGGCAAGCGCGGTCGTGAGGCGACCACCATGCCTGTAGAAGCCGTTCGAACTGCCGACGCTCTCAAGCCAGCGTGCCGTCTCATGCTTGGCATGGCTCAGCGCCGCGCCGGACCGGACCGCCGGCGCCGCCCAGAGGAACGCGATGCCGACGAGCACGGCGACCACGACCAGATTAAAGGCGAGGAAGAACGGATGATAGAAACTCGTCAGGACGAGGCCGATCCCGGACTGCAGGAGGATCGCAAAGCCGCCGACCAGAAGATGCGGTACCGCCTTCTGGACCGTCATGAGGTCGAAGAAGCGATTGAACAGGTCGCCGCGGCGTGCATCGTCGAAATGCGGGTTTCTGGCATGGAGGGCGCGCAGGGTGATGTCCGCGACGGTTCTCGCGAACACGCGCCTCTCGAACAGCGCCAAAACATAGATCCGCGCGGCGCTCAGCAGGGCGGCGGCGAGCAGCAGGCCGAGGAGCAGCCCGGACAGGACGAACAGGGGCGCCGGCAGCGCAGTGTTGGCCACCGAGTTGATCAGGAGCTGCACCGACACCGGCACGGCGAGGCCCAGGAGCGCCACGGCGATGCCGTAGACGACCGCAGTCCAGACGAAACCGGCCTCCGGCCTGAGGAAACGGCCGATGAGCCTGCAGGCTTCCGCGAGCGTCAGCGGTTTGTGTTTCGTCGCATCCATGTAGCGAGGACCTTCGAGACCGGATTGAGGGCGGGCGAGGACGACGGTCCCGGCCCGGAGGCGGGGCGCGGCCTCAGAATGAGGAGAAAACCGTGGGATGCGTGGGGGGAAGGAACACGGAACCGACACAGGGTAGCCGCCTTGGGCGGTGCTCGATCCTCACGGTGTTAGATCGAAGCGATGGGCCGCCGCCGCCGGGCGTGCGGCGGATGCCCTGAAGGCCGGGACCGCAAGCGCAGTCCGCCATGGTTCGTTGCATGGCGGACCGCGTTGGCGACAGCGATTGCCGGCTATCCGGACGGCGGCCGGGTCGAGGCAGGGCACCCGCTTCAGCAGCGGTAGCCGCCCGACGTCTGGCCGTACTGCTTCACCGGGAAGTGCTGTTGGTCGGCGTTGCCCTCCTGAGCCGAGCTCCGGCGGCAGCCGTCGACGGTCGGGGTCAGGATCTCGGCCGGGAGGAGCGAACCGGTCGAGAGCCCGTCCCAGGTCGTCTGCGGGAGAGGCCGCGATCCCGGACCTAGGCGCAAATCGGCGAACGCGGCGGAGAGCGGCGCGACGCTGAGCGCGGCCGTGATGGCCACGGCTGATAACTTCTTCGACGCATTCATCACTCGTCTCCAATCAAGTTTGCGGTCGTGGGGACCTATCCGTGGATCAAACGGCTGGAGCAGACCCGCATCGGCGGCTTGCGTTCGCCCCATCCACAAACCTGATTTGGAGTATTGAGCTTCGGCCTACAATTTCACACTCTCAATGGAGATCATTGTGAAACCAAATATTTAGGATATGCTCCCCTGATTTAATCCTCAATCGCCGTATACTCTCAATAGGTGCTGTGTGCTTTGTCACCCAACGCCCTTGCGATCCATTCCGGATGAGTGGATTCTCAACCGAGGAGCTTGAGATCCGACCCGTGTGACCTGACGTGAGGTCGATGCCCGGGCCGTCCCTGCCTTTCGACCTCGACCTGCTGCGCACCTTTGTCGCCATCGTCGACAACGGAAGCTTCACGCGCGCGGCCAGCAGGCTGGGCCTGACGCAATCGACCGTATCGCTGCAGATCAAACGGCTGGAGGACGGCCTCACGCGTCGCCTGTTCGACCGTGACGGTCGAGAACTCAAGCTGACGTCCGAGGGCGAGGTACTGCTCACCTACGCGCGGCAGATCCTCAAGCTCGGGGGCGAGGTTCTGTCCAAGATCGTGACGCCGGAACTGACAGGCGTCGTCCGGCTCGGCACGCCGGAGGATTTCGCGACCACGCACCTGTCGGAGGTTCTAGCGTGCTTCGCCCGCGCCCACCCGCAGGTCGCGCTCGAAGTGAATTGCGACTTCACGGTCAACTTGCTCGATGACTTCTCCAAGGGCCGGTACGACATGATCCTGTTCAAGCGGGAGCCACAGGGACCGAGCGGCGGCACTAAGGTCTGGCGGGAGGTGCTCGACTGGGTCGCATCGCCGCGTCTGGTCGCGGAGGGCAACGGTCCGATCCCGCTCGTCCTGTCACCCGCGCCAGACGTCTACCGCAAGCGCGCGCTGTCGGCTCTCGACGCCGCCGGCCGGGACTGGCGCATCGTCTACACCAGCCCGAGCCTGGCCGGATTGCAGGCCGCCGTGCAGGCCGGGCTCGGGGTGACCGTGTTGCCGACGGAGATGGTCCCCGAGGACATGGTATCGGTTTCGGCTCGTCTTCGGCTGCCGAAGCTCTCCGATACGGAGATCGTCCTCTACCAGGCTCCCGGCCACGTCTCGCCGGCGGTGCAGCTTTTGTCGACGACGATTGTCGCGGCGTTGGAGCGTCGCGTCGCGGTCCCTGCGACGGTCGGCTCCTGACTTCGTCGGTCCTTGCTGGATTGCGTCAGATCAAGGTCCTCGCGAGGCCTTCGCGCCAAGCTGTGAGCTAGCCGGAACGGGGAAGGCGCACGCGGTCCCCTCTACGTGGGCCCTGGGCCGTTCCGCGTAAGCCGCCGCGCCCGCGAAGTCCCGCGGCGGGCTGCATGCATGGTCACCTTCCTCCGTCGCCATGATCAGTCGCGGTCCAGGCGCCGGCTTAGCGCAGGTCATATGGCTATGGGGTGTGAAGACGGGCGCCCCTCGCGCTCCTTGAGCCACATCAAAGCTTCGATGCGACATTGCCGGATGCTCGGCTTCAGGAGGTGGCAGGCCGTCTGCCGCCAAGGGCTCGGCATTCGGCGTGCCCAGTACCGGTGCCCCCGTCCCGTAAGGAGGCGACGATGCGAACCATCGAGAACCGAACCGAGGACATGATCCCGAACGCCCTCAATGCCCTACTCGGCGTCGCTCTGCTCATGATGCCCTGGTACCTGAGCCTCGGAAGCGAGACCGCCGCGGCCCGAAACGCTTTCGTGTGCGGGATGGCCATCGCAATTATCTCGGTGCTCGCCCTCAGCAAGTCCTACGATTGGGAGGAGTACATAAACCTCGCCGTCGGCCTCTGGGTGTCCATCGCCCCGTGGGCACTCGGCTTCGCGGACTCGGCCATACCAACATGGACGCACGTGGGGATCGGGCTTGCCGTCGCCGCCCTGGCCGCATTCGAGATCTGGCGGCTGTTCGTGTCGCCCCAGGCGCGCTCGGTCTGACCGACCGTCCGTCGCCGCAGCGGCCGCGCTGGTACCTCGCCCAGTGCGGCGGTAGCCGATCTCCCTAAAGCAACGCTACCCGGAGGCCGCCATGCCACTCGACCCGGTCGCGCTCGCCGCCGCGGCGACCTTTACGGCCGGCTGCGCCGGCATCCACGCCCTCCGCAGCCACGCCGACGTCGTCACGCTCGTCCTGAGCGGGCTGGCGTACGGGCTTACCACCGCCGTCGGCTGGATGCTCGCGGGACGCAACGGTCTGCTCCGTTTGTCCGACCCCGATCCCGCGTGGGCGCTCGTGGCGACCGCGGGCATCTGATCGCGGCCAGCGAGGCTACGTAGTTCCCCTTAAGCGGACCCGCTTAAGAGACTGACCGGAATTTCGTCGATCCACGACCGCCGCCAATCTCCTCCCACCGACGCAGGTGAGGAGCGAACCGATGAGCACCGAGCACACGGCACGGACGTCCACCCGGGTGCCGGTCGGCCATTCCGCTTCCGTCCCAGGCATCAACGAAAGCGTCCTTTTCGCCGGTTGCCCCGAGTTCATCGGTACGCCCTTCTCCTACGCCCGCGAGGAGGAGGTCTACGGCGAGGGCGAGGAAGCCGAGTTCGTCTACAAGGTCATCAGCGGCGCGGTGCGCACCCACAAGGTGCTAAGCGACGGCCGCCGCCAGATCACCGGCTTCCACCTGCCCGGCGACCTGTTCGGGTTCGAGCAGGGCGCGTGCAACCGTCACACCGCCGAGGCCCTGACCAATACCAAGGTGCTGATCTTCAAGCGGCGGCAGGTCGAGCGTGCCGCGACTGGAAGTGCCGAGGTCGCCTGCCAGCTCTGGGGTATGGCCACTAACGACCTGCGGCACGCCCAGGACCACATGCTGCTGCTCGGGCGCCGCTCGGCGGCGGAGCGCGTGGCGACTTTCCTCATGGAGGTGGACGAGCGCCTGGGCGGCACCGGGACGTTCGCCCTACCGATGACCCGGCGCGATATCGCCGACTTCCTCGGCCTGACCATCGAGACCGTCTCGCGCACGCTCTCGCAGCTTGAGGAGGACGGAGCCTTGCGGCGTGTCGGCGGCCGCCAGGTCATCCTGCGACGTGCCCGCCTCCGCCGCGTGGTCGAGGACTGAAGGGGTAACTGCCACCGAGGAGGTGTCGAAACACGGTTCCGCCGCAGCCCTCGCGATTGCAATTCCTCTGGCTGAGCTGCCCCAGCGCACGCCCGGTTTCGTCGGACCGCAATGGAGGCGATGCCCAACGGACTTGTGGATGCCTCTGGCAATCCGGGCCTGTCGGGCGAAGCTCCCCGCTGGCCGATGCAGGGTGCGGGCATCGGACTGAAGGGCGGATGTCCCCGGGCGGCGGAGGGATCAGCGCTCGCGGCGCGCCTGCCGCGCCATCGGTCAATGGGCAAGGAACAGCGGTACCGGGCTTCGCGTCAGGAGCGACCGCGTCACGCCGCCGAGGAACCATTCCTGCAGGCGCGAGTGTCGGTAGGCTCCCATCACCAGCATGTCCGCGCGGAACAGTCCAACTTGAGCCCTGAGCGTCTCCGCAACGTCAGCGACGACAGGCAGGACGTTCACCGAAACGTTCACGCCATGACGCGCGAGGTGCGGCGCGAATTCCACGCCGGCGGCCGAGGCCGACAAGTCCTTCTCGCCGACCACCGATACGATCTCGACCGCCTCGGCCGCGCGCAGGAACGGCAGCGCGTCGTTTGCGGCCCGGGCAGCCTGTGCGCTTCCGTCCCAGGCAACGACGACCCGCCGCGCGGAGAACGCCGAGCGGCCCGTCGGCACGACGACGAGCGGACGACCGCTCCCGAACAGAACCCCGTCGATCAGGTCGCGATCGAGATCCACCTCCCGCGTCTCGGCATCCAGGACGGTCAGGTCGGCGAGGCGGGCGCGGGCGGTTAGCCGCGCGACCAGGTTGGGGTAGGCGAGCGCGGGCGCTTCGGTCGTACAGGTCACGCCCGCCCTCGCTGCGTCCCCGGCGACGCGTTCGGCCACGGCTTGGGCCAGGATGCGCAGGCGGCGGTTCTCGCCCGCGACGAGGTCGTTGACGAACCCCAAACCCGCTCCGCCGACCATGGTCAAACGGCGGGCGGCGGACTGCACGGTCAGCTGGGCGCCCGCCGTGGCGGCGAGCATGAGGCCATAGCCGAGCGCCGTCTCGGGCTCGTCGCCGCGGCCCTCCTGGGTGACGGCGACCAGAATGTCACGGAATGCTGCGAGGGGGGAGGAGGATGGGAGGGCCATGGAGGGGTCCGGGCTGCCTTGTCGGCTAAGTCTTCATCGTAGCGGCGGACCTACCTTGATCCAGCGCAACGCCGGGTCTTCCGACGACCGCGGCCAGTCATTTGCAGCCGGCTCGGTCATGGCTTCCGGAATCGGGAAACGGCGCGCTCGACCGCCCTGGCGAGCGTCTCAAGCCGCGGCTTCAGAGACGGAACGTCCTCGCTCAGGAGGGCGAGGCCAAGTGGCAGCATCCAGAGGCCAAGGATGGGCAGGAACGACAGCAGGCCGCCTCCGATCAGCGCGAGCGCCGCCGCAAGCCGCACCGGGCGCCGCGATGGCTTTCTCAGCCAGGTGACCGCATCGCGCAGACGCGCGGGAAGGCGACCGGCCAGCCGCTCGACCCGTGCATCCCAATCCGCCGCAATCGGGTCCATCGCTATCCTGCTCCAGTGTGAAAGCTCGCAAAAATGCCCCCGTCGCTGGTGTCGAGTTCATCGGACATTAAACGGATCGGCCCTCGCGCGCGGACTGCTTGATTGCTCCTGCGACCAGGGTCGCGAATTGGACGGCCAGGAGCGGCGCGAGGCTCGCCGATAGAACGACTGCCCAGCCGTTCCAGCCAAGAGGGGCGAGGCCGAGCACGGTGCCGACGGAAGGAAGGTAGGTCGGTCCGACGAGGAGCGCCGTGCACAGGAGCAACGCGGCCCAGACCCAGGGATTGCGCATGACCTCGTTCCGGCAGGACTTCGAACCGGAGGCGCGCATGTTAAACACCTGCCAGAGCTGCGCGAAGGCTAGGGTCAGGAACGTGACCGTCACGATCGACGCTCGGTCGAAGGCGAGCCAGAGCTCGGCAACGGCCAAGGCGCCGAAGGTCGACGCCGTCATCGCGCCGGCGTGCAGGACGATCCAGCCCCATTGATTTCGCCCAAGGATGGGCTCCTTGGGGTCCCGCGGCGGCCGCTGGAGGATGTCGTCGCGACCCTCTCCCAACGCCAACGCGAATGCCGGGAAGACGTCGGTGACGATGTTCAGGTAGAGGATCTGCAAAGGCAGGATCGGCAACGGCAACGTCGACACGACCGCCAGCCCGACCACCATCGCCTCGCTCAAATTACAGGCCAGGAGGTAGGCGACGAACCGGCGGATGTTGTCGAAGATGATCCGCCCTTCCCGGATCGCGCCGACGATGGTCGGAAACGCGTCGTCGAGGAGGACCATTGCGGCGGCCTCGCGCGCCACGTCCGTCCCCCGTAGACCCATTGCGACACCGATGTCCGCCTGCCTCAGCGCGGGAGCGTCGTTGACGCCGTCACCGGTCATGGCGACCACCTCACCCATGTCCTGGTAGGCACGCACCAGCGCCAGCTTCTCGACCGGGCTCACCCGGGCGAAGACCGCGATGTCCTCGTGTCCGTTCGGCAGGCCGCCCGCGGTAGCCCCTTCCACAACGCGGTCTTCTGGTTGGGCGAGCCCGATTGCGCACGCGATGCTTCGCGCCGTGATGGCGTGGTCGCCGGTAACCATCACGACGCGGATGCCGGCAGCGCGGCAGGCTGCCAACGCCGCCGGCACGTCCTCCCGGGCGGGATCCTCCAACCCGACCAGCCCGAGGAACGTGAGGTCCTCGAACGGATGGATGTCCCTGTCGTCCGCCATCTTCTCGGCACAGGCGATGACCCGCAGGCCTCGTGCGCCGAGATCCTCGACGCGTCGCCGCCACAGGTCGCGGTCGTTGTGGTCGAGTAGGCGGTCGCACTCCCCAACGCCGGTGCGCCGCGAGGCGGCGAGCACGGCCTCGGGGGCGCCCTTGACCGCCACCCAGTAGCGTGGACCCGAAGGGTGGACGGTCGCCATCATGCGGGTGTCCGCCTCGAAGGCGTGCTTTTTCACCTTCGGCCACTCGTGCAGGAGGGCGTCGCGGTCGAGGCCCGCGGACCGACCCGCACGCAGAAGCGCCTGTTCCGTCGGGTCGCCGCTGCCCTCTCGGACGCCTGCTCCAAGGGCGGCATCGTTGCAGAGCACGGCGACGCGGAGCAGGCGTTGGGCTTCGCTGGACGCGTCGCAGCCTCCCTCGGATACGGGCAAATCGCCCGAGGGCGACGACAGGTGCCGCACCGTCATCCGGTTCTCGGTGAGCGTGCCCGTCTTGTCGGTCAGGATGAGGGTCGTGGCCCCGAGCGTCTCGACGGCCGAAAGTCGCTGGATGAGCGCGTTCCTGCACGCCATCCTCCACATTCCGCGCGCGAGCGTCAGGGTCGCCACGATGGGCAGCCCTTCCGGAATGGCCGCGACCGCCAGTGCGATGCTGGCTTCGGTCATCAGGCGGAGATCCTTCCCGGTCGCTACGCCGACGCCTGCGAGGAGAACGACCACCATCAGGACGAGCCAGACCATCTGCCGGGACAGGTGTTCCAGGCGACGCTCCAGTGGTGATCTCTCCGGTTCAGCCTGCTCCACGAGGCGGGAGACGCCGCCGAGCTCGGTTTCGGCGCCGGTCGCCACGACGATACCGGTACCGCTGCCGCGAGTGATCAATGTTCCTCGGAAGAGCATCGACGAGCGCTCGGCCAGGAGCGCGTCCGGAGCGACCGGGTCCGCCGATTTGTTCGCGGGCACGGATTCGCCCGTGAGCATCGACTCGTCAGCGCCCAGGTTGGAAGCCTCGACCAGCCGGATGTCTGCTGGGACCGCATCCCCGCCCTCCACCAGCACGATGTCGCCCGGGACGAGATCCTCGGCTGCCAGCACCCGGACGTACCCGTCTCGACGGACGCGAGACGAGTGCGTCCCGAGTGCCCGCAATCCCTCGACGGACCGCACCGCCCGCAGCTCGGTGAAGAAGCCGAGGCCGGTGTTGACGGCGAGGACCGCTACGACCGCGACCGCCTCCCGCCAATCGCCGAAGTAGAGCGCCAGTCCCCCGGCCGCAGCCAGCAGGTAGACGACGGGGCTCGCAAGCTGGTGCAGAAACAGGACGAGCGCGCCGGTCGGCTCCTTCGGGGCGATAACGTTTCGACCCGCCCACGAGAGCCGGCGCCGAGCCTCCGCTCCCGTCAAGCCCGCGTGCAGGCTCGTCCCGAAGCGCCCGGGAACGTCCCCGACCGGCATGGCGTGGGCTTGCTTCGCTCCCGGCCTGGCACGATGCGCCGCGACCTGCGCGTCGAACGGTGCTGGTTCGATGGCCAAGGCCGGTTCAAGCATGGCGCAGCCGGTCGAGGCATGCCGCGTTCGGGCAGAACTCCGGGTATGTGTCGGCGGCCTTCCCGGACCACAGCTCGCGCGTGCACCGGCTGCGCTCCGAGCAGCCCAGGCAGGCCGCCTCAAGTGCCCGCATGACCTCGGGCTCACGCCGCCGCACGGCCTCTGGGTCGAGGTTGAGGCTTCGCATCAGCCTCGCGACGCTGCAGACCTTCGCGGCGGCTTCCGGGGACGGAGTGACGGAGGCGACGACGTCGGCCTCCATCATCGTCTCCATCATCTCCGCGTCGATGTCCCTGAGCTCCCGGGCCGCCTTCAACAGGCAGCACCACTCGGTCATCGAGGCGGCGATGCCGAACGGGTCGAACGGTTCGGATCTGTCGGCGGGCGCAGCCATTGAGGCCTCCTGAAAGCCCCTGCGTGCCCCACGGCGGTCGCGGCTTCCTTGACCCATCTCAACGTCGACAGAGCGGCCCGGGCGGATATCACGGTCGGCGCGGCAGCCTCGCGGCCCGCACCTTCGCGGGCCCCCACGAGGTCTGACCACCGCGACGCGTCGCTGTCAGATCGCGCAGTTTCCGAGATCGCCCTGCCCGAGGATCAACCCGCATGTCAGCCGTGGATCAGGACGCAGTCGTCGAGTTCCTGACACGCTGCCTGGCGTGCGCGGGAAAGGTGGACACCGCGACCACGCACATCTCCAAGCTCTTCCTGGCTGGGGACCGCGTGTTCAAACTCAAGCGCGCGGTCCGCTTCCCCTATCTCGATTTTTCCACGCCCGAGCGCCGGCTCGCGGCTTGTGAGGCGGAGGTCGCGCTCAACCGGCGCACGGCTCCCGCGCTCTATCTCGGAGCCCGGCGGATCACGAACGACCCGGGCGGGACACTGGCCTTCGACGGGGCCGGAGATCTCGTCGACGCCGTCGTGGAGATGCGTCGCTTCCCGGAGGCGGACTTGTTCGACGTCATGGCTCGCGACGGCCGCCTCGAACCCAGCCACGTCGCGGAGCTCGCGCAGGTCATCGCGACCTTCCATGCCAGCGCGGAGATCTACCTGGATGGAGGCGGGACCGCCGCCATGGCGACGCTCGTCGACATGAACGAGGCCGCCCTCCGATCAATGGGGCTCCTCACGGTCGAGGGGACGGAGGCTCTCACGGCGCGGTTCCGGTCGCACCTGGCGCGGCACGCCCCCCTGCTCGATGCGCGCCGCACGGCCGGCAAGGTCCGCCGCTGCCACGGCGATATGACCTTGCGCAACATCTGCCTGTTCGAGGGAAGACCGACGCCGTTCGACTGCATCGAATTCAGCGAGACCATCGCGACGACCGATGTCCTGTACGACCTCGCCTTCATCCTCATGGATCTCTGGCACCGTGACCGCTTCGACCTCGCCAACCTCCTCCTCAACCGGTACCTCGATTCGGCGGACGAGACCGACGGGATCGGGCTGCTGCCGTTCCTGATGGCGTTGCGCGCGGTGATCCGCGCCCACGTCACCGCGGCGCAAGCGGCGGATGGAACCGGCGATGCCGCCGCCGAGAAGACGGCCGAGGCGCAAGCCTATTTGGTCCTCGCGGAGAGCCTGCTCACCGACAAGCCAGTCGTCGTCCTGGCAGTCGGCGGCTTCAGCGGTTCAGGCAAGTCGACCGTCGCGGTCGCAGTTGCCCCATGGATCGGGGCGGCCCCGGGTGCCCGGATTCTGTCGAGCGACCGCATCCGCAAGCGCCTGCTTGGCGTCGACGCCCTCACGCGGCTGCCGGCATCGGCCTATGCTCCCGCCGTGTCACGTCGGGTCTACGAGATCCTGCGGTCGGAGGCGGCACGAGTTCTGGCCGTGGACCATTGCGCCGTCGCCGATGCGGTCTTCGACCGCCCTGCGGAACGGGAAGGCATCGAGGCGGTCGCCCGGGACATTGATGCCGGGTTCCTCGGCGTCTGGCTGGAAGCGCCGGCCGCCACGCTCGCAAGCCGCATCGAGAAGCGCGTCGGTGACCCATCGGACGCGACGGCGGCAGTCCTGAAGGCCCAGGTCGCAAACGGTTGCGGCGCGCTCGCGTGGCATCGTCTTCAGTCAGACCTGCCGCTGGACATCCTGCGCTCCACTGTCCTGTCTCTCGACGGGAGCGTCGGCGTGACGGGGCAGCCGACCGCCCGTCCTCCTCAGGCGGTCCCGAGATCCGGCCAGGGACGGTCGAGAGGGGCGCGCACCGGCGTCCGTTGACGCACGTCAAGGCGATGCCAGACGCGCATAGCCACCCTGAAGGCACATCAGCAATCCGGGCCAGACGATGCCGTTCAGATCGACCGAAGGCGAGCCGGCACGCGACCGGTCAACGCCCGGTCGCGGTGTCGCGTGCTTGATCGTCGGGTTGGCCGGGTTAGCCGGGATGATCGGCACGGCCCTCGTGACGCCGGCCTCACCCGATGCCGTCGTTTGGCCCGACCGTGCGCGCGAGTCCTCGTATCGGGACCTGCTCGCCTTCGGGGCTGCGTTCCACGTCGTCCGGACACGAGCGGTCGACATGCCAGCCGACAGCCGCTTGGTCGACGCGGCCATCGCCGGGATGGTCGCCTCTCTGGACCGGCATTCACGCTACCTGACGGCGACCGAGTTTCGCCGGCTCGATGAGCAGAATACCGGGAGCTACGTCGGCATCGGCGTGGAAGTCGAGGCAGGTGGGCGGGTTCGGAGCACGCTTCCCGGCGCCCCCGCGGCGCGAGCCGGCTTCAAGCCCGGAACCGTGATTGAGCGCATCGATGGCGACGCCGTCGAAGGCCTCGGGGTCGACCAAGTCGCCGACCGCTTGCGGGGCGAGCCGGGCTCCACGGTGCGCCTCCAGGTCGTGCAAATGGAGGCGCCTGCCCCGGTCGACGTGATCATGACACGGGAACGGCTACCGCTGCACCCGGTCCGCATACGGGTCCTGGATGCCATCGCCTATGTCGGTGTCGATCACTTCGACGAGTTCACCACTGGCAGGCTGGTCAGCGCGGTCGAGACCCTGAAGGCCCGCATTGGCCGGGACCGGCTCCGCGGCTTCGTGTTGGACCTTCGCGGCAACCCAGGCGGCCTTGTTGTGCAGGCCGTCGCGGTGGCCGGAGCCTTCCTTGGGCACGGTGAGATCGTGCGCCTGGTCGGACGCGGTCCCGACAAGGTCGAGCGGTTCGCGTTGGACGGGACCGGAGGTGACTTGATCGATGGACTTCCGCTCGTCCTGCTCGTGGACGGCGGCACGGCCTCCGCGGCCGAGATCGTCGCCGGTGCGCTGCAGGACCACCGACGCGCGACCGTCATCGGCACGCGCACCTACGGCAAGGGCGCCGTTCAGACCACCTACGCGCACCGGGACGGGCGCGGTCTGCGGCTGACCACGGCCTGGGTCGTCACGCCCGCAGGCCGCCGCGTGGAAGGCAACGGCATCGAGCCCGACGGCGTAGTGCCGGAGGACGCAACCGCGGCGGAGAATAACGGAAGGCCGTCGGAGAGGCCGTACGGGAGCGGCGGGTCAATGCAGGATGGCATCGTGGAGGATGGCTTTATCGACCCGTCGCCGGACCGGCAGCTGACCGCCGGCCTGAAGTACCTACGGGCCGCCGGCCAGGGCGGCGGCTTGATCCAGCGCAACGACCCCATCGCCCGCCGATGATGTCGTCCGCCACGAGCGGAAGGCGATGGACCTGCACCCATGGAAATGACAGCGATTCCGGTCCTCGCCCGGGACATCTCCTCGCTGCCGGACCAGCCGCCCTCCGTGTCCGCCGCGACCTTCTGGACGCGCGGATCCGAGGCGCTCTGCGCCGAGCTCAGGTGCGGGCTCGACGGGCTCGGCTCCGCCGACGCGGCGCGCCGGCTCGAACGCTACGGGGCGAACAGCGACGCCGGTGCGCAGGCCGGTGGCGCTCTGCGAGCGGTGCTGTGCCGCCTGCTCGAACCGCTCGCCTTGATCCTGCTCGCGGCCGGGCTCGTGTCGGTGGCGACCGGCGACGTCGTCGGAGGCGCGATCATCGTCGCCATCCTGGGGTTGTCCGTCGGTCTCGACACCGTGCAGGAGGGTCATGCGACGAGGGCCGCGGAGGCTCTGCGCCACGCGGTGGCGCTGAAAGCCGAAGTACGGCGCGACGGCCGCTTCGTCACCGTCCCGGTGGAACAGGTGGTCCCGGGCGACCTCCTGCGCGTTCGAGCCGGCGACATCGTTCCGGCAGACGCCGTCATCATCGAGAGCGATGCGTTCACGGCTGCCGAAGCCGCGCTGACCGGTGAGCCCTACCCGGTCGAGAAGCGCCCCGGACCGGTGACGGCCTCCGAGCCGGCTGAGGCCTCGAACGCCCTCTTCCGCGGCGCCGTCGCCCAGACGGGCGAGGCGACCGCCCTCGTCGTCGCGACCGGTCGGTCCACGATGTTCGGCGCGGCAGCCTCAATGCTGGCCGAGGCTCAGGCATCTTCGCCCTTCCAGCACGACCTGCACGCGTTCGGGCTCGTCGTCGCGCGGCTCACCATCGGCTTGGTGCTCGCCGTCCTGGCATTCCGTGTCGTCCTCGGCCGGCCGGTGCTCGATTCGCTCCTGTTCGCCGTGGCCCTCGCCGTCGGCCTGACCCCGGAGCTCCTGCCGATGGTCACCACCGTGACGCTCTCCCGGGGCGCGCTGCGCATGGCGGCGCGCAAGGTCATCGTGAAACGCCTGGCCGCCATCCACGACCTCGGCGCGATGACCGTGCTCTGCACCGACAAGACCGGGACGTTGACCTCCGCCGAGATCGCATTGGCGCGCAGCCTCGACCCGGCGGGCCGGGAGAATGCGCGGCCGGCGCAGCTAGCGGCCGTCGCCGCCGACCTCGGCGGCGACCGTGGTTCGCTCGACGCCGCCTTGGCCAACGCTCATCCGAACGCCGGGCAGGGGTGGGTCCTCTCCGGCCGGAGGGCGTTCGACTACGGGCGCCGCACCGGGTCGGTCCTCGCACAGGGACCGGAAGGGACGCTGCTGATCCTCAAGGGCGCCCCGGAAGCCGTCCTCGCGCTGTGCACCGCGCGCCGTGCCGTCGAGCGGACGGAAGCGATGGACCCTGCTGCGCGCGGCGAGGCCCTCGGGCAGGTCCGGACGCTGGCAGAAGACGGACTGCGCAGCATCGCCGTCGCCTCGCGGATTTGGTCCGGGCCTTTGACACCGCCCGGGGCCGCGGACGAGGTCGACCTGGTCTTCGAAGGATTCTGTGCCTTCGCCGATCCGCCGAAACCCACGGCGGCGGCCGCCATCGCGCGGCTCGCGCGGGCGGGCGTGCGCCTGAAGATCCTGTCCGGCGACGATCCTGTGGTCGTGCGCCGGCTTGCAGGCCTCGTCGGGCTGCATGCCGGCACGGTCCTGTCCGGCCCCGAGGTCGCGGCGCTCAGCGACGCGGCCCTCGCGGTGCGGGTCCGGAAGATGGACGCCTTCGGGCGGCTGACGCCCGACCAGAAGGCGCGCGTCGTGCGCGCGCTCCAGGCCAAGGGCGCCGTCGTCGGCTTCCTGGGCGACGGCATCAACGACGCGCCGGGTCTCGCGCAGGCCGACATCGGCCTCTCGGTCGACGGCGCGACCGGTGTGGCCCAGGCCGCCGCCGACATGATCCTGCTCGCCTCCGACCTGGAGGTCGTCGCCGACGGCGTCGAGGAGGGACGGCGGACCTTCGCCAACATCCTGAAGTACGTCCGCATGGGGGCGAGCTCGAACTTCGGCAACATGCTTTCCATGGCGGTCGCCTCGGTGGCGCTGCCATTCCTGCCGATGCTGCCGACGCAAATCCTGCTCAACAACCTGCTCTACGACCTCTCGGAGGTCGGCATCCCGTTCGACCGTGTGCCCCCGTCCGCGACTGCCCGACCCCAAGTTTGGGACATGGCGACCGTACTCCGTTTCGCTGCGGTGATGGGTCCATTGTCGTCGCTGTTTGACCTCCTGACCTTCGGTGTGCTGCTCCTCGTCTTCAGCGCCTCGGCCGAGGAGTTCCGCACGGCCTGGTTCCTGGAGTCGATGGCGACGCAGATCCTGGTGATCTTCGTCATACGGACGAGCGGGCGTCCCTGGGAGGACCGTCCGAGCGCGGCGCTGGCCGGTTCATCGCTCGCCGCACTCGCGGCCGCGCTGGCTCTTGCCTTCTCGCCGCTGGGAAGCTGGTTTGGCTTCCAGATCCCAGACCTGCCGATCCTGTTCGCCATCGGGCTGATCACCCTCGCGTATCTAGCGGCGGTCGAGGCCGTGAAGCCATGGGTCGTCCGTCCGCGGCGACGCATTCAGGGCCCACGTCCGTGAGCTTGATCTGCCTCAAGGCTGTCCGCCGTGACCGGTCGAACAATAGCTGATCGGCCGCCGGTACGGTCCGGCGCCGCACCGGGTTGGAGGCTTCAATGACCACGACGTTCGACGAGCGCGAGCGGGCCGCCGAGCGCCGCTTCGTCCAGGAGGAGGAGGCGCGCTTCCATGCCCGTAACCGGCGCAATCGGCTCCTGGCGACCTGGGCCTGTGAGCGGATGCGCCTGACCGGCACGGCGGCCGAGGGTTACGTCATGTCCTTCGCCGAGGGCGCGGTCGTGACCAGCGACGAGACGCTGATCGCGAGGCTTCAATCCGACCTGAAGGCCGCCGGCATCGAGGCGACGGTAGATCGCCTGCGCACGGAGATGACCCGGTGCGCCGCGCTGGCGCAGGCCGAGCGGCGCGTCGGGGTTGCGCTGGATCAAGGCACCTTCGTCTAGGCCGCGCAGGATTACCCGGCAGCCACCCCGCACCGATTGGACACATGCCATGAGGAAGGATGCCATGACCGACAAGGATCTGCGCCGCGACGTGCTCGACGAGCTAGACTTCGACCCCAGCCTCGACGCAGGCGCCATCGGCGTCGCCGTCTCGGAAGGCGTCGTGACCCTGACCGGCCACGTCGGCAGCTACGCCGAGAAGGTCGAGGCCGAGCGCGCCGTTCGCCGCGTTCGGGGCGTGCGCGCCATCGCCCAGGAAATCGAGGTCCGCTACGCCGACGACAAGAAGGTCGCCGACGACCAGATCGCCGCCCGCGCCCTGGCCATCATCGACTGGTCGGTGCACCTCCCGAAGCAAGCCATCCAGGTTAAGGTCGCCGGCGGCTGGGTCACGCTGACCGGCACGGTGGACTGGCAGTACCAAGTGGCGGGCGCCGAAGCGGCGGTCCGGAAGCTGTCGGGCGTGCACGGGGTGACGAACCTCGTCGAGGTCAGGCCGCGGGTTCCGCCGACGGCGGTCAAGGACAAGATCCTGGAGGCGTTCAGGCGCAGCGTCATGTTCGAGGCCGACGGGATTAAGGTCACCGTCGCCGGCGACAAGGTCACGTTGGAGGGCGCCGTGTCGGCCTGGGCGGAGCGGGACGCCGCCGAACGGGCTGCCTGGTCGGTCCCGGGCGTGCGTGCCGTCGAGGACCGCATCGTCGCCCTGAGTTGAGGAGAGCTACCATGTTCCACGGCACATGCTTTCGCGGCGGCGCCACGATGGAGACGAAGGCTGAGCGGCTATCCCTCCCGCTCGGCGTTGCGGGGATCCTCCTTGGCTTGTGTGTTCCGCCGCCGGTGCTGGGACAAGACGCCGACGGCTCGGGATCGAACCGGATTGCATCGAGCCGCTCCGAATACGTGACCAAGAGCGGCGAGACGGTGCCGAGGCCGGACAAGCTCGACCTCGGGCCGGGCAGCGACATCCAGCGGCGGACGCGCGAACAGGAGCGCGACGATGCGGTCACGCGGGGCATCTGTGCCGGTTGCCTGCGCTGACGCCGGACCCTCCGTTTGCGCCACGGCGGTGGTGCCACATCGAGGATCCGCCTGACAGGTGCTCTGCGTCCGGTTTCTCGAGACGCACATCGTCCTGAAACGAGGAGGCTCGCAATGGCTCAAGGAACGCATGGAGCGGACACCATCGCCCCGGGGGTGGGACCGCGTACGGGCAAACCGAGCGCGCCCGCCACGCTGCAGCGCGTGACCCTGACTCTGGCGCGCTGCCCGGAGCATCCCGACGGCAGCGGCGGACGGGGCTACGAGATCGTGGCACCGCTCGGACCGGACGGCCGCCTCGACGCGGCGCTATGGCGGGAAACCCGGGACCATTGCCGCGCTCGCCGATTTTGGATCGGAGAGCGCGACCGGCATGGCCGGCTCGTGCACCGCGCCGGCGGCGAGGGCGGCGCGACCTGGCTGATCGACTATGACGATCGCACCGACGAGGACGACGAGCCCGGCTATCGCCTCGGTACCCATGCCCTCGTCGAGGGCGAGTACGTCTCGATCCGCGATGCCGGCGACGGAACCGAGCGCACTTTCCGGGTCGCTCACGTCAGCCGCGTCGAGGCAAGGATCAAGTCATGACGCGCGGGTCGTCGGACCTTCCGGCGCGCCCTCCGTCCTCGGAGTTCGACCTCGCCGAGAATGCCTTGCTGACGCTCTGGCACACGTTCTGGCTCGACCTCCCGCTGGCCTGGGCGAGCGAAGTCGACCGACTCCTGTACCGATGGATACAGCCTGCAGATACCGGGAACCGTCTTCTCGTCGGTGATGTCGGAAACGCGGATCGTATCGGCGAGGTGGAGGACAGTGAGCGTCAGTGACTGCCGATATTGGGTTGGAACCGGTCAAGCCATGCAATCGATCCTGACCGTCAAGCCAGCCCGCGGTGGCGTTCGGCGTAGTGTGGAGACGCGGGAAAGCCGTCCGCACCACGATGGCCTGCTTCGGCCTGCCCCGACGGATGTCCAACCGGCATCGGATCCGCCGAGGCGGATGGTGCTCCCGACCATGATTGTTTGATTCATCGCAAGGCGCGAGGGCATCGCGCCGCCAACCTGCCATCCGTCCTGTGGAACCGGGGGGCGCACATGTCCGACACCGATGGGATACGCGTTCGAGGCCGAGCCGAGCGGCGGCGCCGGACAGAGGTGATGCCGCGCAATCGCACCCAGCTCGACGCGCCCCCCGGCACTCTTGCGAGACCCGAAATCGAGCAAGGCTAAGACCGCAAGCGAAGATGCACGCGGGTCAGATGTGGATTGGACCTTGACCCTCAGGCGCAGGCTGGACCGGTGCGGTGTCTCGGCCCCGGAGATCGACGCCCTCGCCGCGTCCGTATCCCGGGTTGCAACATTTGAGGCCGACCGGGAGATGTTACGCGAGGACGACGTGATGGCTCAATGCCGGCGTCTTCTGGATGGTTGGACTTGCAAGTACATCCCCCTCGAAACCTTCAGGCCGCAGATTCTGAGCCTGCAAATTCCCGGCGACTTCCTGGACCTGCAGAGCCTTTTTCGGCGGCGGATGGATCATGTGGTCGCCTCGCTCACCCCCTGTCGCATCGGCGTCATCCCGCATGATGCCTTCAAACGCCTCATGGAGCGGCATCCGCGCATCGGCCGCATGGTGCAGATCGAAACGGTCGTCGAGTTGGCCACGGCCCGTCGCTGGCTCCTGAACGCCGGCCATCGCCAAGCGTACGAGGGGATGGCGCACCTGGTCTGCGAACTCTTCACGCGGGCGGCAGCCGCCGGCTTGGCCGAGGCGTCCCGATTTCCCATGCCGTTGACGCAGACGGAACTCGGCAGCGCCCTTGGCCTGACGTCGGTCCATGCAAACCGTATCGTGAAAAGGCTTACCTCGGCCAACCTCATGTCGTGGCGAGGCCGGTGGATCACCATCGAAGACTGGGATGGGTTGACGGAGGTCGCCGAGTTCGACCCCGCCTAACTCAAGCCGGAGCGCGCGACGCCCTGACCGAACAGGTCGGAAGGCGCCGGCGATGCTTTGGCGATAGGCGCGCTCACGACGGCCCCAGCGCATCGGTCACCGACAGGGCGATCTCGCGCTCCTCGTTCGCGGGCGCGATGCGCACCGCGACCGCCGAGCCGGACGCCTCGATCTTCGGGCTGCCGCCGGCGTTGGCCACTTCGTCGAGCGCGACGCCTGCGAAAGCAAGCCCCCGGCAGACGTCGGCGCGAATCTGCGCGGCGTGCTCGCCGATCCCGCCGGTGAACACGAGGGTGTCGACCCCGCCAAGGGCGGCGATCAGGGAGCCCGCCTCGCGCACGATCCGGTAGGTGAACAGATCCAGGGCCTCACGCGCGGCAGAGGCGTCGCTCGCCTCCAAAACCTGCACGTCGTCGCTGATGCCGGAGACGCCGAGGAGGCCCGACCGCGCGTTCAGGAGATCGGCCACCGCGTCGGCCGACAGGCCACGCTCCCGGATCAGGTACAGAACGAGGCCCGGGTCGACCGCCCCGCTGCGGGTGCCCATCATCAGCCCGTCGAGCGTGGTGAAGCCCATGGTCGTGGCGACGCTTCGCCCGTCCCGGATCGCGCACAGGCTCGCCCCGTGCCCGAGATGGGCGGCCAGAATCCGCCCTTTCGGGTAAGCCCGGGTGAGATGGGCGTAGGACAGGCCGTGGAAGCCGAAGCGCACGAGGCCGTCGTCGATGAGGGCGCGCGGCAGCGGGTAGAGTTGGGCCAACCGGTCCTGTGTGCGATGGAAGGCAGTGTCGAAGCAGGCGACCTGCGGCAGATCCGGCCAGACCTCCCCGAACGCGCGGATGCAGGCGAGCGCCTGCGGCTGGTGCGCGGGCGCGAGCGGAATAAGCCCCTCAAGCGCCGATAGGATCTCCGCGTCGAGCCGCACCGGCGCCGCGTAATGCAGGCCGCCGTGGACGACGCGGTGCCCCGCCGCGGTCGGCGCCGCGGGAAGTCGCGCGAACAGCCAGCGGGCTGCGGCGGCATGGTCGGCCGCCGGGGGACGCTCGCCCGCGACGGCGACGCTGTTGATCGAGAGTTTTGGTTCATGCCCGATCCCGGCGACGTGCGCTCGCCAGGCCGGCCCGTCCGCGCTCCGCTGGAACAGGGCGCAGCGCAGGCTGGAGGAGCCGGCGTTGAGGACGAGGATCATCGCCCGACCTCAATTTACGACCGCCCACCCGTCCACCGTCCCCGCCTGCCCAGGCTTGGCCGTGTCGGTCGGGCCGCACTGCATGATGTCGCCCTCGGTCCGGCGGTCGTGATCCCCGGGGGCGTGCCGTTCCGGCCAGGTCCAATCCCGCACCTCAGGCAGGTCGTCGCCGGTCTGACGGACATATGCGCGGTGCGCGGCCAGCGCGTCCCGGAGCGCCTCCTCGGCGTGCTCACCCCGGGCGCCCAGCCGCGGCGCGGCGCGCAGCGCGGCCTGCGCGAGGTGGAACCGGTCGAGCCGGTTCAGCACGCACATGTCGAAGGGCGTCGTCGTCGTGCCCTCCTCGATGAAGCCGTGGACGTGGAAGTTGCCGTGGTTCGTCCGCTTGTAGGTCAGTCGGTGGATGAGCCACGGATAGCCATGATACGCGAACACCACCGGACGGTCCCGGGTGAACAGGCTGTCGAAGGTCGGGTCGTCGAGGCCGTGCGGATGCGTCTCGGGCGCCGGCAGCGTCATCAGGTCGACGACGTTCACCACCCGGATGCGCAGTTCAGGAACGTGTCGACGGAGCCAGTCCACCGCGGCGAGGGTCTCCTGCGTCGGCACGTCCCCGGCGCAGGCCATCACCAAGTCGGGCTCCGTCTCGCCCTCGTTCGAGGCCCATTCCCAGATGCCGACGCCGGCCGCACAGTGTGTGACGGCCTCGTTGAGGGTCAGCCACTGGAGGGCGGTTTGCTTGCCGGCCACGACGACGTTGATGCGGTCATAGGTCCGGAGGCAGTGGTCCGTGACGCACAGAAGGGTATTGGCGTCCGGCGGCAGGTAGATCCGCGCCGTGTCACCGCGCTTGTTCGCCACGAAGTCGATAAAGCCCGGGTCCTGGTGGCTGAAGCCGTTGTGGTCCTGCCGCCAGACGTGGGACGAGAGCAGGATGTTCAGGGACGGCACCGGCCGGCGCCAGGGCAGGTCGCGCGAGGACTTCAGCCACTTGGCGTGCTGATTCACCATCGAATCGACGACGTGCGCGAAGGCCTCGTAGGTCGCGAACAGGCCGTGGCGTCCGGTGAGCACGTAGCCTTCGAGCCACCCCTCGCAGAGGTGCTCGCTCAGCACCTCCATGACCCGGCCGTCGCGCAGAAGGTGATCGTCGCCCGGCAACATCGCCTCCTGCCAGGCGCGGCCCGTCACGTCGAACACCGCGTCCAGCCGGTTTGAGACGGTCTCATCGGGACCCATGATCCGGAAGTTGCGGGCGTCCTTGTTCAGGGACAGGACCTCCCGCAGGTAGCCGCCGAGCGTGCGGGTGGCCTCGGCTCGGGAGCGGCCGGGTCCCGGCACGGGGACGGCGCAGTCTTGCAGGTCCGGCAGCCGCAAGGACGCGCTCTTGTGCGCGTTGGCGTGCGGGTTGGCCGAGATGCGCCGCGGCCCCTTCGGTGCCAAGACGGCGAGTTCCGGTACGAGCGAGCCGTCCTCCGCGAACAGCTCCTCCGGCCGGTAGGAGCGCATCCAGTCTTCCAGGATCGCGCGGTGCTCCGGGTTCTCCCGCGTAGCCGCGACGGGAACCTGATGCGAGCGCCAGGTTCCCTCGACCGGCTTGCCATCGACGGCCTTCGGTCCCGTCCAACCTTTGGGGCTGCGCAGCACAATCATCGGACAGCGCGGTAGCCAGACCTTGCCGCAGCGCGCGGAGTGCCGGATGGCTGCGATCTCGTCGAGGACCGCGTCGAGGGCCGCCGCCATGGCCTGGTGCATGGCGGCCGGTTCGTCGCCCTCGACGAAGGTCGGCTCGTAGCCGTACCCGACGAGGAGGCTGCGAAGCTCGTCCGCGGGCATCCGGGCGAGGAGCGTCGGGTTGGCGATCTTGTAGCCGTTGAGGTGCAGGATCGGCAGTACGGCTCCGTCGGTGGTCGGATTCAGGAACTTGTTGGAGTGCCAGGACGCGGCGAGTGGCCCCGTCTCCGCCTCGCCGTCGCCGACCACGCAGGCGACAATCAGGCCGGGGTTGTCCAGGGCTGCGCCGAACGCATGGGCTAGGGAATAGCCGAGCTCGCCGCCCTCGTGGATGGAGCCGGGCAGCTCCGGCGAGGCGTGACTCGGGATGCCCCCGGGAAACGAGAACTGCCTGAACAGACGCTCCATCCCTTCCGCGTCCCGCGCAACGTCGGGGTAGATCTCGCTGTAGGTGCCTTCCAGGTAGGCGTTGGCGACGAGCCCCGGCGCGCCGTGACCCGGTCCCCAGACCGCGATCATGTTGAGGGCGCGCTGCCGTATGATCCGGTTCAAGTGCGCGTAGATGAAGTTGAGGCCCGGCGTCGTTCCCCAGTGGCCGAGGAGCCTTGGTTTGACGTGCTCGGGCTTCAGCGGCTCTCGCAAGAGCGGGTTGGCCATGAGGTAGATCTGGCCGACCGACAGGTAGTTCGCGGCCCGCCAGTAGGCGTGGATCCGCTGCAGGCTGTCGGGTCCGAGTGGCCCCGGCACGAAGGTTAGGTCGTGACCGTCGTCCGCACGGCCGCCATCGCGGCGTTCCTGGCGGGTCTTCGTCGGCTCGCGCCTCGCGTCCATGTCGGCCTCCCGGTTGCGGATCCCGGACGACCGTGCAGGCAGCCGAGGCCGGCCGCGTTGAGTTGGATCAAGGCGGCTCTCCGGCAGGCCGGCAGGATGACTTCCGTCAGCAGGACGGGAGCGAACGATGGCCCTGGTACTTCGAACCACCTTCATCACGACGGTACGCCGCGCGCGGGTGCCGGTCATGCTGGCCCCGACGAACGACGCCGAACCCCGGGTCGTCACGGACGCGGCGCGCTACCGGTCCATCGGCAGCCTGCAGGCGCTGGCGCTCGCCATCGCGGCCTCGGTGGCGACGCCGGCGCTGCTTTGGCTGGCTCTCTGATCAAAAACCCCGGCGAACCGAGGAGACCCGCGATGGACGACATCACCGTACGCCGGCACGTGCTCGACGAGTTGGAATACGCCCCCATGGTCGACGCGGCGCAGATCGGCGTCGCGGTCGACGACGGCGTCGTGACGCTGACCGGCCACGTCCGGAACTACGCCGAGAAGGGCATCGCCGAGCGCGTCACGCTCCGGGTGCGCGGCGTCCGGGCCGTGATCGAGCGGATCGAGGTCCGGTATCCAGAAAATCCGCGCGTCGGCGACGAGGCCCTGGCCGAACGCTGCGCCCGGGTTCTGGAGTGGGATGTGCAGATCCCGGAGCGGTCGGTCTCGCTCAAGATCGAGAAGGGCTGCGTCACGCTCGAAGGATGCGTGCCGTACTACCACCAGAAGGCGGCGGTCGATGAGGCGCTGCGGCGGCTTGCCGGGGTCACCGACATCGTCAACCTCATCACGGTGAAGCCGCCGGTCCAACCCACCGAGGTCAAGGACAGGATCCTCGCCGCCCTGAGGCGCAGCGCCCGGGACCCGGACACGATCCGCGTCCACGTGGACGGGGACAGGGTGATCTTGGACGGCTGCGTCGACGTCTGGAGCGAGCGCAAGCTCGCCGAGCGTGCCGCGTGGTCGGCGCCCGGCGTCCGCGCCGTCGAGGACCGCCTGACGCTCGCATAACCGGGGGTGCCGATGCTGGCGATGGTCCTGCGTGAGACGGCGGTCCTCTCGTACCGGAAGAGAGGCCCGACCCAATCCCCGGCCCCGGCGAGGTCCGCATTCGGGTGGAGGCCTGCGCGGTCTGCCGGACCGACCTCCACGTCATCGACGGCGAGCTTCCGCAGGCCGTCTACCCCATCGTGCCCGGCCACGAGGTCGTCGGCATCGTCGAGGCCGTCGGCGAGTGCGTGACCGATCCGGCACCGGGTCGGCGCGTCGGGATGCCCTGGCTCGGGCACGCCTGCGGCCACTGCGGCTACTGTCAGACCGAGCGGGAGAACCTGTGCGATGCCCCCGGCTTCACCGGCTGCACGCGCGACGGCGGGTTCGCGACCCATCTCCTGGCCGAGGCGGCCTTCACCGTCCCGCTCGACATGAGCCTGGACCCGGTCGCGAGCGCGCCGCCCCTCTGCGCAGGGCTGATCGGCTGGCGCACGCTGCGAATGGCGGGGGACGCCGACACTGTGGGCCTGTACGGCTTCGGGGCAGCCGCGCACATCGTCGCCCAGGTCTGCCGCTGGCAGGGCCGCCGCGTGTTCGCGCTCACCCGGCCCGGCGACAGGAAAGCCCAGGATTTCGCCCGCTCCCTTGGGGCTGAATGGGCCGGCGGATCGGACGGGGCGCCGCCCGAGCCGCTGGACGCGGCCTTGATCTTCGCACCCGACGTCCGGCTGGTGCCGACCGCGCTCGCGGAGTTGCGCAAGGGTGGATGCGTGGTCTGTGGCGGCATCCACATGAGCGACATCCCGCGCTTCCCCTACGAACTGCTCTGGGAGGAGCGTTCGGTGCGCTCGGTGGCAAACCTCACCCGCGCGGATGCGCGCGGCTTCTTCGAAGTCGTGCCGCGGGCCGGCATCGTCACCCGCACCCGCATGTTCCCGCTCGTCCAGGCCAACGCGGCGATAGCCGCCCACCGGTCCGGCGCCCTCCAGGGCGCCGCCGTTCTCGTGCCCTGAACCGGTCTCGTCCGCTGCATTTGGACTGCCCATCGAGTGCCCTTGCGATGGATCAAGGTCGTCCCCGCGAACCGGGGCCAGAGTACCTCCATCGCGCCGGCAGCCCGGCCAAGGGAGGTGGTCATGAAGATCTCCAACATCATGGTCTCGGTCGACCTCGGGCCCGCGGCGGCGGACCGAGTCCAATTGGCGGCCGGCCTCGCCCAACGGTTCGGGTCCAAGCTGACCGGCGTCGCCGCACGTCCGGTCCTCGGACCCATGCCGGTCGGCGACATGCTGGAGGTCGAGCGTGTCTGGGCCCTTGAGGAGCGCCTGACCGACGAGCAGCTCGCGGAGGCCAAGGCCCTTTTCGAGCGCGAGGCCGGGCAGGCGCCTAGGACGAGCTGGCGCTCCGCACCGACCGATCCGTTGGCTTTCCTCGGTGCGCAGGCGCGCACCGCCGACCTCGTGGTCGTCGGCCGACAGGGACCTGCGGACGGTGATCCCGGTCCGATGGCGGCCTCCACCGGGGGGCTGCTCATGGAGGTGGGGCGTCCGGTGCTGGTGGTCCCGCCGGGCATCGAGCACCTCGCGGTCCAGCGGGTCGTGGTGGCTTGGAAGGATACGCCCGAGGCCCGTCGAGCCCTGCACGACGCTTTACCGTTCTTGAGACAGCCCGAGCAGGTTTGCGTGGTGGCCGTGGGACCGGACGCGCAGCACGTGGGCGCCGAGGGCGCGGCCGAGTACCTGTCCGGGCACGGAATCAAGGCCACGACCCACCTACTGCGCAAGCCGGAGATCGGCCCCGCGGACGAGATCCTTCGGTTCGCCCGGCGGGAGGACGCGGACCTCATCGTCATGGGAGCCTACGGGCATAGCCGGCTGCGCGAGTGGGTCTTCGGCGGCGCCACTCGCGACGTCCTGCAATCGACCCCCGTCTGCTGCCTGATGAGCCACTGATGCGCTCGGCGACCACCATCTACGCGGGCGCTCTGGTGCTGCTGACCATCCTTATCGGCACCGGCTCCGCCCAGGCCTGGGACCGGCAGGTCAAGCAGGGCGAGTCCCTCGCCAGGACCAACTGTGCCCGCTGCCACGCCGTCGGGCGTGTCGGGACGAGCCCGCTGCCCGCCGCGCCACCCTTCCGCGAGCTGCACAAGCGCTACCCCGTCGAGGATCTCGGCGAGGCGCTCACGGAAGGCATCCGCACCGGTCATCCGAGCATGCCCGAGTTCCGGTTCGACCCTGAACAGGCGCAGGACCTGATCGCCTACATGAAGTCGCTCGAACGCTGAGGGAGAGCCTCGATGTACCTCCGCTGTCTTCTCGTCCCCACAGCCCCAGGCATCGACGCCACCCGCCGCCTGGACGCGGCCCTGCGCCTCGGGCGGCGCCTGCACGCGCACATCGGAGTCGCCTTCATGGCGCCGGACCCGGGTTATGTCATGGCCAGCATGGCCGGCATGGTCGGCATAGCCAGTCTGGCCAGCGTCATGTCGATGGACTGCGCGACCATCGAGGCCATCGAGCGGGGCGTGCGCGAGGCCGCGGCCGAAGGCAAAGCGGCGCTGGAAGCCTGGTGCGGACGCGAGGGCGTGCCGCTGGTCGACAAGGCCGCGCGCCTGGATGCCACCTTCGCGACCTGGACGGAGCTGTCGGGCGAGGTCGAGCCGCTCCTGACGCTGGCCGGGCGAGTGAACGACTTGATCATCGTCGACCGACCCGATCCGGCGCGCTCGTTCACCGGGCGGGCGCTCGACACGGCCCTGTTCTCGGTCGGACGACCGACGCTGATGGTTGGCGAGGGAGTCCCGTACGACCTCCTCGACCACGTCGTGATCGCCTGGAACGGCAGTCTCGAAGCGGCACGCCTGATCGGGCAATCCATCACGCTGCTGCACGAGGCCGTCCGCGTCACGGTCGTGCATGCGCGGACGGAATGCTTCGAGGAGACGCGGGCCGCGGACCTGTGCGCCTACCTGCGCTGGCACGGGATCGTGGCCGAGGCCGTCACCCTGCCGGTCGGGGATGGGATCTCGGTCGGCGCGGCCATCCTGGACGAGGCCGGGCGCCGGAACGCCTCCATGCTGGCGATGGGTGCCTACACCCACAGCCGCGTGCGCGAGTTCCTGCTCGGTGGCGTCACCCGGCATGTGGTCGAGCACGCGCGCATCCCGGTACTCATGGCCCACTGACGTATCGCGCTTGCGGGACGGCCTTGCTGGGGTCGTCCCGTCGCGAGACCTTGGCGGCCCCGCTCTCAACGCCTCGGGTCGTGGCAGTGCATGCGAGGAGGCGCCGTGCCGCAATCCAGGCTGCAAGTCTGGTGGGGCTTGCAGAACCACTGCAGGGCCCCGCTTCTCAGGCAGGACCCTCCGCAATGCCGATGGGGCGCGTTTGCAGGCTCGACGAACGTGCCTTTCGCATCAGGCGAGTCGGCCCTCGGTCGCGCCTGCGTTGGCGACGCGCTTACCACGACCGCGGCGAGAATCAGGAGGGCTGCACATGACGTGGTGCTGCGCATGATGCCGGGCATCAATGGCTCATCAGGCAGCAGAGAGGGGCATAGGACAGCAACTCCCGAGTGACGCCGCCGAACGCCCACTCGCGGAGGCGCCCGTGACCGTAGGCGCCCGCGACGATCAGGTCGGCCCCGTGCTCGGTGGCCGCTTCGACGAGTGCCTCGGAGGTCGAGGCACCCAGGGCATCGTGTCTGACGCGGATGGCTGAGACGCCGTGCGCCTGGAGGAGACGGAGGGTGTCCTGACCCTCGGAGCCGGCGCCATCGTCGACGGAGACGACGAGCACCTCGGACGCCCGCTTCAGGAACGGTAGCGCGTCCAGCACCGCGCGGCGCGCCTCGCGGGTGTTCTTCCAGCCGACCACGACGCGCTTGGCGTCGAGATGGTCGACGCCCGGCGGCACCACCAATACCGGGCGCCCAAGATGCATGACCGCGTCGGCCGGATCGACCGCTAACAGCGCGGGCCCGGGGTCCGTCCCTCGGCCGACCACCACGAGGTCGGCGGCCGCCGCCTGGACGACCAGGAACGCCAGCGGGGAATCGAGGTCGGAGCGCCACTCGACGCGGCTGCGTCCGCCGGCGGCTTCCTCGAAGGCCTCGTGGGCCACCCGGAGGTCGTTCAGGACAGCCTCCTGGATCGAGGGGATGCCGAACGCCCCCCCCGGCGTCGGACCGGCCGGAGCCCAACTGTAATCCGGCATCTCCGCCGCGACGCCGGTCAGGCGGGCGTGGAAATCGTCGGCGAGAAGCGCGGCCAAGCGTACGCGGCTTCGCGCCCCTTCCGACAGGTCCACGGCGACCATGATGCTCGCGTAGGTCATGGAACGTCTCCGGATCGGCAGGCGATGGAATGGCTGCGGGCGGGCCTTGCGGCCTCGCCCATCCCGATGGTTTCAGCCAAGCGTGAGGTGGTCCTCGACGGCGCGCACGCCCGGCGCCGACCACGCGGCAGTCTCGGCGAGGCGGCGCTCGTGCCAGGCGTTGACCTTGCCCTGCAGGACGACCTTCGCGTCCTTGACCGTCACCTTGATCGCGTCGGCCTCAAGTTCTGCGTTGCGCTTGAGCGCCGCCAGGATCTTCGCGCGTACGTCGGGCGCGCTCGCCTTCGGCGCCACCTCGATGGTGTTGATGATGCCGGTCACGCCAGCGAGGCGCCGGATAGCCCGATAGGCTTCCTCCTTCTGGTACTGCCAGTCGACCTTGCCGGAGAGCGTCACCCAGCCGGTCTGGACCTTCACCTGCACGGCATCCTTCGGCACGGTCGCGGACCAATCGAGCATCTGCACCGCGCGCTGCGCGAGGTCCTCGTCGCGCGGCGGGGTTTCGCCGCCGAAACGCACCTTGATCTCCTCGACGACGCCGCGGACGCCGCGGACCTTCTGGGCCGCCTTCTCGGCGGCGACGCGCGCCGCGAAGCTGGCGACGTGGCCGCTTAGCGTGACGATGCCCTTCTCCACGGCGACGCCGATGTGGGCGGCATCGATGCTGGGGTCGAAGTCGAGCTCGTCGATGACGTTCTGGCGGATCAGCTTGTCGCCCATCGTAAGTCTCCTCGATGAGGTCCAGGTCGCGCCTGGCCGAGCCCGAGGCTATGCCCGGCAGGCGGTCGGACATTGATCCAGCGCAAGCTCTTCCCCGGCCGCGATACGACCCAGCATCGGGCAGGCCCGGGGGCAACCTGAGATGGCGCAGCCGGCGGTCACGGCGGAGACCATGTCCCGGGCATCGAACAGTCGGCCGAGCAGCGGCACGTCCGCGAAGGCCTTCGGGACCCGGGCGTTCCCGGCAATCAGGGCGAAGGGGATGCCCCTCCGGCGAAGGTCGCAGGCGAGCGGGAAGCACGGCCCCTCAGTCAGGTCGACGCTTACCACGGCGAAGTCCGGACGCTTCGCGTCGAGGCTTCCGATGGCCTCGCCGCCGGTTCCGTAGGGGCCACTCACCGCACAGCCGGCGTTCGCGAGGGCGTCCTCCAGCCACATGCCCGGTAGCGCCTGCGGCTCGGCGACAAGCACGACCGGCCGCCTTTCACCTGCGTTCGCCCGCATCGCCCGATCCTCATTCCTGATCGCGATGGGAGGAGGATGGATCCGCCGGGCCGGCTCGCCTTGCGCTGGATCAAAGGACGCCGGGGCGCCGCGAGCGGGCCGGTGCGCTCAGGACGCCGATTCCGCCGCGTCGTGCCTGATCGAGCGCGCGACCCTCAGGGCCGCGTCAAGGTCGTTGCGGGCCGTCCCGTAGCGCCGCCATAGGCCGTCTAACCATTCCGGCCGTCCGGCCTCGGAGTCCGGGATCTCGGAGAACGGGATGTGGTACATGCCGTCGAGCGCCTCGATGCCGTAGCCGGTGACGGCCCATTGCCGCCCTTCCCAGTGCACGGGTTCGGTGAGTCCGTGGCTCATTCCCGCCTCCTCACGCCGCCTGCCCGTCGAGCTCGGCCACCTCGCAGGTGTCGGCCCGCATGCGCCAGTCGACGATACCCGCCGTCTGGCAGAACAACGCCTGGGCCGCGCAGGCTGCGGCAGCCTCCGAGTGGGCGGAGACGACGGTCTGCCGCTGGATGGCGGGGTGCTCGTGGCCGCTGTCGTCCGGCACGACCTTGTGGAAGGTGACCAGGTACTTGTGCATGGCGCGCCTCCGATTGCGATGTTGCGGAGACGCTGGGCGCCCGCGGGAGCGGCGGCCTTGATCCAGCGCAAGGCTCGATGCGCAATCAGACACCCGGTGCCGGCGGGAAGAAGCGTTCCCGACCCGGATCGGCCCCGTTGTCGTGGCTGGTCCGCGCGGTTCGATGCGCGTGCGCCTTGCCGTGCAGTGGCCAGTACCGCTCCATTGCCAGGTAGGTGAACGAGGCCGACCAGCCGATCAGGAGCAGGCCATTGAGCGCCTCGACGCCAGCGAGCAGCCGGGTATGGGATGTCGGGAAGTGGTCGCCGAAGCCGAGCGAGGTGTAGGCCACCACCGAGAAGTACAGGCAGTCCTCGAAGGACGTTACCGGAGTGCCTGCAAAGGCGCCAACGCCGAGGCGGAGGACGAGTAGCCAGTAGGCGCCAGCGTAGATCCAAACCGCGACGGTGTGCCCGACGAAGGTCATCAGCACCACGGCGAGGATCCGGGCGCGGGGCGGGACCGGCAGCTCGGACAGGTGCTCCGAGGTCAGCCGCAACGTCTCGTAGAGAATCAGGATTGTGGTCGTGACGAGGACGACGCTGGCTGTCATGGCGAGGAGCATGCGCGGCCCCGGGTGAGCGTGGCGGCCCGAGCCTGCCCGATAGAGCGAGCGCGTGCTTGGCGTAGCGCTAGTGGGCAGGCGTCGAGGCGCCTTTGACCGAGATCAACGCCGTCCTCCACGGAACGGCATTTCCTCATCGAAGCGCCGCCAACCGGGCGTCGGGATTCGGGAGATGATCATGGCCGACGTGCATGTTGCCGAGGAGCTCTGGTCGACGGGGATGCTGCCCGAGGGCATTTTGGAGCGGTGGCTCGTGGCGGACGGGGCGCGTGTGCGGGCCGGAGAGGCCGTGGCGGCCGTGCGTATCGGCGAGGCCTTGCACGACATCGCCGCGCCGACCGGCGGCCACCTCACGGTCTTGGCACCCGTCAACGAGCTCGTCGACCCCGGCTGCATCATCGCCGAGGTCCACGCCTGACATCAGGGAGGCGAACCATGTCTCAACCGAACGCGGCCACGCCGTCATCGACCTGGCGGACGCAGGAGATTCTGATCGGCGGCATCCAGCACGCCGCCGGCGTCGCGCTGTTGCTGGCGGCGTGGGTGCTGGTCTTCACCGATCATGCCCGCGCGGCCGGGTCCGCGCTCCTGCCGGGCTTGCTCATCGTCACGCTCTACGGCGCCAACCAGATCCGCTTCCGGGCGGTGCTCGAAAGGGCGGTGCTGATCGTCGGGGCCTGGACGCTCGTCGCACCCTGGGCGCTCGGGTTCGCTGCGAACGACGGCGCGACCTGGTCACACGTCGCGCTCGGTGGCGTGGCCATCGCGACCGCCGTTGCACTGCTCCGGATCGCGAGGCGGCCATGACGTTTCAGTCGGCCGCCAGCCACGCGGCCGTTTTGGCCGCCTCCCTGGCGGCTTGCGCCGGCGCTCCGGCCGCCGGTCCCGAGGAAGACCATCGCGTCCGTGGGTGGGCCATCGCCGCGCAGCACTGCAGCGAGTGCCATGTCATCGGCCGCACCTCGCAGCCCGGCGCGTTCGCCGGCCCGGCCTTTCTGCGGGTCGCCAATATGCCGTCGACGACCGGTCCGGCGCTCGCGGTGTTCCTGCAGAGCCATCACCAGCGGATGCCGAGCCTGAGGCTCGACCGGGACGAGATGGACGCGGTCATCGACTACATCCTCAGCCTCAAGGCCCGAACGGCAGCGACGCCTCCAGGCATCACCTCGGAGGATTGAGGGTGACGCTGCCGCATCCCGTGCTGCTGGCCGATATTGGCGGCACCTACGCTCGCTTCTCCGTCCTTCCGGAGCCGGGAGGACGTCCAGGCCCGATCCGGTAGGTGCCGACGGCCAGCTTCCCCGGCCGGGTCGACGCCATTCGGGCCTATGCCAACCGACAGGACACGGTCCGGCCTCGCTCGGCCTTCCTCGCCGTCGCGGGGCGGATGACCCTCGGCATCACGCGCCTGACCAACGCGCCGTGGCGGTTCGACTCTGGCGGGATCGGCGAGGCGTTCGGCTTGGAAGCGGTGCGGCTGGTCAATGACTACGTGCCGCTCGCCGCCATCACCGTCCTCGCCCCGGCCGACTTGGCGCGGATCGGGACGGCTGTCGAAGGGGTTGGACCACGGCTCGTCCTGGGGCCGGGCACGGGCCTGGGCGCGGCCGTCCTGATTCCGGCGGGCGACCGCCTCCTGATTCAGACGACCGAGGCCGGGCACGTCGGGTTCGGCCCCTGCGAGCCCGACGACAAGCTGCCCTGGTCGGCCCTGATGGCGGCCAAGGGTAGGCTCACGGCCGAGACCGTGCTGTCGGGTCCGGGTCTCGTCAGGCTCGTGCGAACCCTCGCGGCTACGCGCGGAGCTGCCGTCGGCTGGAGCGCGCCGCCCGAGGTCCTCGAAGATGCGAGGTCGGACCCGGTCGCCAGGGAAGCGGTCCATCAGTTCGCCCGCCTCCTCGGCAGGTTCGCGGGCGACATGGCGCTGATGTTCTCGGCCACGGGCGGCGTCTTCCTCGCCGGCGGGATCGCGCCACGAATCGTCGACGTCCTGCGGGGCGAAACGTTCGGTCATGCCTTCGAGGACAAGGCTCCGTTCCGCGAGGCCATGCGGGCGGTCCCGCGCGCCGTAATCCTACATCCGGAGCCGGCCATCGACGGTCTCGCGGCGCTCTTAGCCGACGAGGACCGCTTCCTGTTCCCGGCTCATGACTGGCGGGCTTGAGCCAGGTCAAGGTCGGTCAGTCCAGGCACCCGCACGGTGACGGCAGGCGACTCAATTCGAGGGGATCATCATGTCTTATGCCAGCATCATGGTCGCGGCAGATGACGGGCGTCACGCGCCGGCGCGGGTGCGTCTCGCCGCGGAACTGGCGCATCGTCTCGGCGCGGGTCTCGTCGGCGCCGCCGCCTGCATGCCGGACTATCCCCGGGGCTATGGCGAGACCGCCGTGCCCATGGGCATGGTCATCGAGGAGATCCGGCAGGCAGTCTTGGATCGGCTCGCGGGCGTCGAGCAGGCTTTTCGCCATGCCTCCGCCCTGAACGACCGCGTCGAGTGGCGCGCGGACCTCGGGTCACCGGCTTCGTTCCTCGAAGGCCAGTCGCGGGCGGCGGACCTCGTCGTGGTCGGGCGCTATGCGGATGACGAGGGGGTGACGATCGGCATGTCCGTCGACGCCGGCGACGTCCTGATGCGGTTGGGAAAGCCCATCCTGGTGGTCCCGTCCGACGTCGAGCACCTGGAGGCTAGGCGCGTGCTCGTGGGCTGGAAGAACACCCCGCAAACGCGCCGGGCCGTGTCTGACGCCCTGCCCATGATCAGGCGTGCGGAGGCGGTGCAGGTGTTCCAAGTCTCGGACGGCGACGACCAGGCCGAGGTCGAGGACGTGGCCCGCTACTTGGCGCGGCACGACGTAAACGCGACCGCGCATCTGGCCAAGCCCTCGGGTTGGACCGTCGCCGACGACGTCCGGAAAGCGACGCGCGACTTCGACGCCGACCTGATCGTGGCAGGCGCCTACGGCTACAGCCGCATGCGCGAGTGGTTCTTCGGCGGGGTCACGCGGGACCTGCTGGCGCAGGCGTCCGTCTGCTGCCTGCTGTCCCACTGACCGGAGGGCGTTTCGATGGCCAGCCCGGGCAATCTGGATCGAGGCGAACTGGGTTTCTCGCCACCTTCGCCCACGCGTCCCCCCGGACCAGGGTCAAGACCCCTCACCCGAGCCGGTCGGGGTGCCCATGCCAGGACAGGACGACATGCCGCCGATGAACGAGCCCCTAGGCATCCCGGAATGACCTGCCCCCACGAGGTGGTCCGAGCTCAAGATTAGTGCAGGGTCGGCCTCTGCTCTACGACTAGCTTGGCCGACGGAGCCGGTTGGGCGAGCGCAGTCGGCCAAGCGGTCATGGCTGGCACGAACACTTCCGGCGCTGGTGGCTTGTAGCCAAGCGCACCGTGCGGGCGGATCGTGTTGTAGTGCCGACGCCAGCTTTCGATGATGATCTGCACCTGCTTCAGGGTGTAGAAAATCTCGCCGTTCAGGAGTTCATCCCGCAATCGCGCGTTGAAGCTTTCGACAAAGCCGTTCTCACCACGGTGAGCCTGGCGCGATGTAGGCGGCCTTCGCGTCAATAGCCGCAATCCAGGACTGCACCGACTTGGCGATGAACTCGGGCCCGTTGTCTGAACGAACGTGCTCGGGCACGCCGCGCAGGATGAACAGGTCCGAGAGCACGTCGATCACGTCAGCTCCCTTCAGCTTGCGCGCAACGCGGATCGCCAGACATTCGCGGGTGAACTCGTCGACGACGTTGAGCATCCGGAACTTGCGCCCGTCATGGGTGCGCGCCTCGACGAAACCGTAGGCCCAGATGTGGTCGCGCCGCTCCGGTTTGAGCCGGATGCAGGAACCATCCCCGTCCCTCAGCCGGCCCTTCTTCGGCTGGCGGCCGGGCACCTTCAGCCCATCGCGCCGCCAGATCCGCTCGACCCGCTTGTCGTGGACCAACCAGCCAGCTGCCTTCAGCAGCGCGCCGATCTTCCGGTGGCCGTAGCGCCCGTACCGGCGCGCCAGTTCTACGAGATCGGCGGTCAACGCCGCCTCATCGTCTCTGCCCCGCGGCACCTTGCGCTGCGTCGAACGATGCTGACCGAGCGTACGGCACGCGCGGCGCTCGGAGACGTTCAGGACGTCCATCACATGCTCGATGCAGGCGCGTCGGCGCGCGGGGCTGGTCAGTTTCCCCGGGCAGCCTCCTGCAGGATCAGCTTGTCGAGCGTGAGATCTGCGATCGCCTTCCGGAGCCGGTGGTTCTCGGTCTCCAGGTCCTTCATGCGCCGGACCTGGTCGCTCTTCAGGCCGCCGTACTCCTTGCGCCAGCGATAGTACGTAGCCTCCGTCACGCCGATCGTGCGGATCGCGTCCCCGACGCTCTGGCCCTGGGAGACCAGCACATCCACCTGCCGCAGCTTGGCGACGACATCCTCCGGCTTGTGCCGCTTCGTTCCCGTCTGTCCGTCCTCGTCCTGGCCCCAAGGCCATACCTCAGGGCGGACCACTTCACTGGGGGCGGATCACTCAGGATCTCCCGCTCCTGGCGTAGCACCTCGTTCTCGCGCCGCAGGCGCGCGAGCTCGGCGGCTATGTCCTCCGCCGATCGGCCGGCGGATGGTCCATCTCCCGCTCACGTCGACCGTCAATCCAGTTGCGCAGCGTCGAGAGCCCGGCGCCGAGATCGGCGGCGACCTCGCGGCGCGACCGCCCACTCGTCTGCACCAATCGCACCGCCTCAGCACGAAACTCGGGGGTAAAGGTCTGCTTCAGGTCTGCCTGCGGAACCCACCTCCTTCAAGAAGAGAGGTCTCCACTTTCTCGGGGCAAGTCCAGACCGGGCGTTGCTCCGACCGATAGAGGGCCACCGGGTCGCGCCGATGCTGTGTCGGCGTCCGCTGGCGGCCGCCGTTCATTGCTTCGCCACAAGCGCCAGAGGAGCGATAGCCGCCAGCTCAGCAAGCTACCGGCAAGGACTGGCGAAGGAACGGATTTCTGCAGCTCGGTCGCTGTCAGAAGGAGCTGCGACCTTCAGGGTCGGAGTTCCAACTGCGACCCAGAGGCCGAAGCGCTATAAAGTCGCTTGGATCTCTGGACCTAACATACTGATTTTTTTGGTAGCGAGGGAGGGATTTGAACCCCCGACACAAGGATTATGATTCCTCGTGACGGGCGGTTTTGGGCTCCATCCGGGCGCATCGACATGCACGGGAAAACGACGAAGCCCAGGTATTTATCGTATTCGATCAAGGATCTGGCAAGGGAAGCTTGGTAGCGGAGGGGATGAGCCCGGGCGGCGATCCGCCCGAGAACGTCCGCCCGAGATCCGCCCGAGCCGCTCGCATGCCCGTCAAACTCACCGAGGCCCTGGTCAAGCAGGGGATCGCCGACGCCGTCCCCAAGGGCCGGGCGTACGACCTGATCGACGCCGGCTGCCCCGGGCTGCTGATGCGCGTCGGGCCCCGTGGGGTGAAGTACGCATTCAAGTTCGAATCCGGACATCGGACGCACAGGCTGACTCTCGGCTCGACCGACATGCTCCGGCTCGCCGATGCGCGCGCGATCGCCACGGAGGCCAGGCGCCGGCTCGTCGACCGGCTCGGGGTCCCGGACGACCGCTGGCTGGAGGGCCGGCTCCGGCAGATGCACAAGCTCCCCCCGAAGGAGCCGAACCCGGCGCCTCGGGACCCCGCCCTCGTCGAGGCTTGGGAGGACCAGATCCAGCGAGCCGGCGAGTGGACCTGGGAGGAGGCCCTTGCGGCGTTCCTGGCGGAGGTCGCGCGCACCAGGCGGTCGGCCACGTACACGGACTACCGGAAGCTGCTCCACTCGCCCGAGCTCGCGACCTTTGCCGGACGGCGGGTCCGGCGCATCACGATCGAGGACCTCGCGACGGTCGTCCACGCGGTGCATGCCAGCGGCCGAGAGCGACACGCCGAGCACTTGGCGTCCGTCCTGAGACCAATGTGGAGCTACCTGGCGCGGCATGAGCACCGAAAGCGCTCCGGCGTCGAGGCCGGTATCCCCACCCTGCGGGCGCCCGAGCGGACGCCGGGCGACAAGCTGCGGGCGAACGGTAAGGTCCCGGGCGGGTATACGGCCAAGCCCGGCGAGATCGGGCGCATCCTGGCGGTGGCCCGGACCGGCGTCCTCAATCCGACGGTCGCCTCGGCCCTTCAGCTTCTCGTCCTGACCGGGCAGCGGCGGCGTCCCGTCGTCGAGGCCCTGGTCAAGGATTTCGTCCCGTGGGAGGAAGTGCCCGGCTGGGGCGTTTGGTCGATGGGACCTGCGCACCGGAAGACCGCGGCCAAGCGCGGGGACAAGCATAGGCACGCCCTGCCGCTGCCCCCGGCCCTGTGGGATCTCGTGCAGCAGCAGATGGCTCGGGCCACGGCCGCCGGGAGCGCTTTCCTATTCCCGCAGGTCCGGGCGGCCCGGATCGGCGCCGCTTTCGGTGGCCACCTTTCCGATGCGGCGATCAATCACAGGATCCTCGACATGGGCATCGCCGCCTCACCGCACGACCTCCGCCGCGGGCTGTCGACGGTCTGTCAGGCGACGCTCAGGATCCCGCGCGACACGGTCAAGATGATCCTTGACCACAATGAGGGCTACAGGAGCGACGACGTCCTGGAGCGCCATTACACCGATGACGATCGTCTCGACATCAAGCAGCCCCTCATGGCGCGTTGGTGCGCGTGGGCGGATGAGCAGGCCGCGGCCGCCGCCTCGGCGCTCCCCCCGGCCATCGAGCTCGGCGCCGAGTTAGCCCGTCGGCGCCGGGAGCGCGAGCTCGCCGGCAAGGGCAAGCGGAGCAAGCCCGAGGCGGGGGAGGAGGACATACCCGAGGAGCTCGCCACCGCCGCGTAGCCCAGGGATAACCCCTATCCTGCCGGTCGCCCCCCCCTTGCCCGGCCGGTCCAGATGCCCGAGTTTGCCGCCATGAACACGCTCCTCCGCATAGGCAAACGCCCCTTGGCCTGAGGCCAGCCACCGCCGCCGGGACGCCCCGGCCGGCACGCGTTCCCCTATGCCCGGAGGCCGCCATGACGGTCTGGTTCACGTCCGATACCTATTTCGGCCACGTCGGTATCCTCGGATCGAGGATGGCCCGGCCCCGCCCCTTCAAGTCGATCGAGGAGCACGACGAGGTCCTCGTGGCGCGCTGGAACGGCCGCGTCCGCCCGGGCGACCAAGTCTGGCATCTCGGCGACTTCGCCTACGGCGCGTCAGCCGAGAGGTGCCGGGACATCTTCTCGCGCCTCGCCGGCAAGAAGCACCTGGTGTGGGGCAACCACGACAACGCGCGGGAGAAGGCACTGTCTTGGGCAAGCCAGCAGGAGCGGGCTCTCGTCACGGTCGACGGCGTCTCAATGGTCCTGGGGCACTACGCGCAGCGCGTGTGGTACGGCATGCACCGAGGCGACCTGCACCTCTACGGGCACTCGCACGGCAGCCTGCCCGGTACGTCGGCGAGCCTGGACGTCGGGGTCGATTGCTGGGCCTGGGCCCCCGTCCAGCTCAGCGAAATCCGGGAGGCCCTGGCGGAGACGGCCGCCCGGAAGGCGGGGGCAAAGGCGGCCGCCGCCCTTGCCGAAGCGGCGTAGATGAGGCGGTAAGGTCAGGCTGCCACGATGGGGCATGCCCTGGCGCACCCGCACCGCCCGACCCATCAGCCACCGGTTCCACGAGGCCGATCCCGACGGACGGCCGCCGATGAAGTTCGTCGCCCGCCGGATCCCGGCTGGGGAGAAATTTTACGACCGGCCGCTCTGGAAGCACGTCAAGCTCCCCCCGTTTGACAAGAAAACGCTGGTCGTCCTGGCGTCCACCTGCGATGCCTGGGAGGCCCGGCTGCCCGAGGAGACGGAGGTCTCGGCCTTCGTCCTCAATTTCTTTGCCTGGCCGGACGACATCGAGATCCGGCTGTCCGACGACAAGATGCACGGGGCAATCAACAGGTGCTTCTCCGTCGTCGCGCTCACGCGGCACACCGCATCGGCTGTGTGGGGCGGCTCCGAGAAGAACGGATTCGAGCAGCTCGCCGACGACATCTACGCCTGCCGAGAGGTCCGGGCCGCCCCGGACATCGACGCGCTCCACTCCCTGACGCCCCAGGCGCAAGAGCTCCGCTAGGGCCCGGGGCGGCCCGTCAGACTCGGGCGGGCAGGCGGATGAGCGCGAGCTGGAAGATCTCGCCCAGGGTGTAGTGCGGCCCCGCCACGGCCCGCTGCACGTCCTCGGCTAGGCGAGGGATTTCGGGCATTGTGGACGCAGAGACCTGCACCATCAGCCGGGCCCGGCGCCGGCGCAGATCGCGACGCTCGGGCACGCCATGGATGCGCGCCTTACGGAGCTGGCGGTCGAACTCGTCGATGATGATCCTGGTGGTCATGGGCCATCCTACGTCGTCGAGGTTGCGTGTAGGTGAATGGGTCAGTCCACGCCCTCGGCCAGCTCCTCGACGTCGGGCACGAACAGCCGGACGTCGGTGACGCCGGTGTAGCCCATGACGAGCGCCTTCTCGTAGACCTTCCGGGGGGTGTCGTGGATCACGACGGTTGCGCTGACGATCGTCTTCCAGTTCGCCCGGGATCCTCCGGACGTGACGTTCCCGGACAGGAGCACGATGCCGTCGCCCAGCTTGGCTCCGGAGTCGCGATCGAAGGCGCGGGCGATGAGGCGGCCCGCTACCTCGACCGGCGACCGCCAGCTGTCCTTGTCGATGTCGCACTGCATGGACACGGTGTCCGGCTCCCCGTGCCATCCCACCCGTAAGACCTCTTCAGGGCGGCTCGGACGATGGCCTCGTTGCGAGCGTCGACCCGCCATGCGCTGGCTTCCCACCGGCCGCCCATGTCCTTGATCCGGCGGTTAAAGTTGAGGTTCGCGTGCGGGGTCTGGACGATGAGGTTGATACCGTCATGCGTGATCTGAATGGCCATGTCGGCGTGCTCCGAGATCTGCCCGCGAGGTCGGGCGGTGGGTAGGCCCCTCGACGGGTCGCCCCGGATTGAGGCGGCCGGTGGAGGGGCCGGAGGCGTGGGCCTCCGGCGGTGCTCAGCTGCTGCAGGCGCAGTCGATGCAGACGAACAACCGCTCGGGGTGCCGTTCCAGGAAGACGCCCTCGCCTAGATCGAGGGCCTCGTTGCACCAGGGGCAGAGGAACTCGCGCACCTGTCCGTCGTCGTCGTCTCGATTGCGATCAAGGTCCTCGACGTAGCGGGGCATCACTCGTCCTCCCCGTCGTCGTAGGGCCCGTACATCCCCCAGATCTCCGCCACGTCATCCTCGGGCAGCATGTCGATGGCGGCCTTGAGGGCGGGCACTCCCTCCAGGATCCGGAGCTTGTCCACGGCCGCGTCGCTCTCGGCCCAAAGCTCCTCGTGTGAGCTCTCGTGTGTGTGCCGGACGTCGTGGTCGACCCTGGCGGTCGTCGCCCGGAGTTCCTGCCCGAGGTGGGCGGCGAATCGGGCGACCTGCTCGGCGAGGGGACCCTGCCCGGCGGCGACGGCGGCAGCATGGGCGTTCACCAGGGCCTGGGGATCGTCGATGTTGATGAGGCCCTGCATCAGGGCGGGGATGGCGGTGTCGGAGGCGGGCTCGATCATGGGGGCGATCTCCTGTGACGGGGGATCCGGGGCGACCGGGCGGCCGCTCCGGCGGGGGTCAGGCGGCCTTCTTGCGAGCCGGCTTCGGCGCGGGGGCCGCCTCGGCCGCCGGGGCCACCGCGTAGCCGACGGGCCGGATCTCGGGCGGCAGCCAGCCGGTCGGGACGACCCGGGCCAGCGCGACCGCGGCAATCTCGAGCTTCGTCGATCCGGCGATCCGGTCCGCCTCGGGCTGCCCCAGGGCCTCCGCGACGGCGCGCAGCGCCACGGCCTTGGGCGCCGACTTGAAGAAGTTGGCCGCGTCCCAGCGCTCCCGAGTCGCCTCCGCCATCCGCGTGGCGTCGAGGCGGGCCTCCAGGGCCTTGGCCCCCTTGGCGCTGGACGGGACGGCGCCGACCGAGTGGATCTGCAGGTCGAGCGCCTTCCCGGCCACGCCGGCGGCGACCGTCAGCAGCGCATCGAGCGGCAGGTCCGCCAGCCTCTGGAAGGCCGCCTCATACTTCTCAGCGTCGGAGGCTTGGCCGCCGGGCGCCTCGTTGTAGCCGTTGAGGGTGATGCGGACCGGAGAGCTGTAGGAGTCCTGGGAGATCGCCGTGGCGAGCAGCGCGGCGAGGGCGACCTGCGGCGAGGCCAGCATCGCGTCGCGCATCGCGAGCGTGCGCTGCTGCGACAGCCGGAGCGTCAGAGCCGCCGAGATCGCCACGGATTCGGGCTGCTCGGCCTGCGCCTGCTGCAGAGCCTTGGCGGCGTCCCCGCCCTCGATCTTGGCGAAAGCCTTCGCGACGGCAGCCGTTGCCGGGCGGACGACGCCAAAGGTCATGTCGATCTTGCCGTCCCGGCCGATCCGGAGGATCACGCCTGAGCGAGCCTTCTGCTCCGGCGTGTAGCCGTCCTGCTTCATGTCCGTCTCGATGTCCTCGGCCTCCTGCTCGGCCGCGGCGACGCCGACGGGGTCGCCGTCGGCGTCGATGATCGCCTGGAGCTCCTCAAGGCGGGCGGTCTCTGCGTCGGTGGCCGCGCGAGGCTCGGCGCGGATGACCTGCCAGGACCAGCGGCAGTTGTCCGGCAGGTGCTCGTCACTGGCCGCCCAAGACCACCCGTCGGCGACGAGCCACGTGACCTCGGCCGCGATCTTCTCGTCGACCAGCCGCTTCAGCAGCGCAGGATCTTGGACCCGGTGGTTCTCGCCGAACAGGTCTTCGACGATCCCGCCGCCCGCCGCGACGTAGGCGTCCCGGCCGACGAAGCCGAGGTTGCGGCTCAGGTCATGGTCCCCCACGCCGAGCTCTGTCCGCACGCAGTGAGCGTAGAGCCGGCCGGCGCCGCGCAGCCTCTCCAGGACTGCGCGCTGCTCGTCGAGCGACGACGCGAGCGTGAAAGCCCTCACGGTGTCGACAGGGTCCCGGCCGAAGTCGCCGGCACGCCAGGCATCCAGCACTTCGTCGGCGAGCTTGCCCAGGGCCAACATCCTCCGGACACGGACGGCGTCGATGCCGAAGCGGGCCGAGATGGTCGCTTCATCCATTCCCTCCTGCTGGAGGGCGTGGAATGCCCGGTACTCGTCGGCCTGGTGCATGCGGGACTGGGTGATGTTCGCGCTGAGCCCGCGCTCGCGGGCAGTCTCGGCGTCGCACTCGATGACGGCCACCGGCGCGTCCGTGCGGATTCGGCCGTCGCAGGCGAGCGTCCGGAGGGCCGCGAGACGGCGGTTGCCGTCGACGACGTAGTGGGCCTGGCCGGCGCCGGGGACGACCGTGAGCGGCAGGAGCAGGCCAAGGGCGTGGATCGAGGCGGCGAGCTGGTCGATGCCATCCTCGCGGCCGGCGAGGCGCACGTTGACGACGCCCTCGGGCGCCGAGGTGTCGTGGCCGTGCATGAGGATGTGGAGGGGGAGCGTCTTGAACATGATGCAGCACCATCAGTTTCGGGGCGGGTAGCGGGGTGGGGCGCCCTTGTCGCCGGGCGCGTCGGCGGGGGAGCCGGTCAGCTAGGCGGCTCCTCTCGGCCGAGGGCGGCCGACGCGAGGGCGATCGCGGCCGTCACGCCGGCAACGCCGGTCGCCTGCACGACGAGGATCTGCACCCGCGCCGGGCCGGGGTCGCCGACAAGGCGGACGTCGCCCTGGTCGTCCCGCCACATGCCCGCGGCGGCGAGGAGCGAATCCGGGACGTGGGCCCCGGACCGCAGGCTCTTCGAGACGCGGCTCTCGCTCATGCCGGCGGCGGTGGCCAAGGCTTTGGAGGTCCCGGCTTCCTGAGCGGCCGCAGCGATGCGGGCGCGGATCTGGCGAGCGGTCAGCTGCAAGGCGCGGCCTCCGGAGCGGGGACCGGGCGGGCGGGGGAGGCAGGCGTCCAGAGCGTCCGCATCGGATCCCCGACGAGGACGAGGTGCCGCTCGACGCCGACGAAATGCATCGCGCGCTCGCTCGGGAGCCGGCGGAGCTTGAGCCATTGGCCCAGGTCTCCCTCGTGGATCCCGCAGGCCTGCGCAAACGCGCGCTGGCTCCCGGCCTCGGCCACGCCAGCGCGCAGCAAGGCGACGATGTGCTCGTAGCTCACGACGGGCACGAGGCTCCCTGCACCTGAGAAGGGTGCGGCATTCATTCAAGTCATCCCTGATAAATTTATTGATATTCCTCTTATTAAGCCACTTGCGAATTTGCGCGCAAGAGCGAAAATGAGGGTACGCGCAGTTTTTTTCGGTTCGAGAAGCGAACTGCCGCTCGGTATCATTTGCAAAAGATCGGGGACGCCGATGCTTCAAAGGATAGATTGCCCGATCCTTGGCGCGAAGACCGCGTCAACTCTTGCGGAAACGCCCGAGTTGCTTGACCTCTCGTGGCGCCGGGCGGGCCACGGGCGCTGGATCGCTGGGCGCACCGAGCTGTCCGATCACCTCCTGCGCCGGTTCCCCAACGCCACCGCCAAGGCCGGCCTGCGCATCGAGGACCGCGTCGTCGTGTGGGACCTCGCATCCGCCGCGGGGGTGCCCGACCTCGCAAAGAGGATCTCCAGGTGGGAGCAGGACGTTCGGCAGGACCTAGCCCACCACGCCCGCGTCGCGCAGGCGAACCGCGGCGTGGAGGAGGACGCCCTCTCCGCCGTTCAAGACGCCCTCGCAGACGAGCTCGCCAGGCACGCGTGGGCATTCAGATCGAAGGGTCCCCTGGCTTGGGGGCTGGCCGGGGCCCGGCGGCTCACGCCCGGGCAGGTTCGCCTCGCTCACGCGCTCCTCGCCGAGGCCCGGGACGTCGTCGCGGCGGTGGATCGCCGGCTCGCCCAGCCTGCCGCGCCGGAGGACGTCGCCGCCGTCAGGGATCCTGACGTCCGGGCCGACCTGCTCGTGGCGTGCCGGCACCTGTCAGGGCTGGATGGGGACCAGGCCCGGGAGCGGAATGGGGTGGGCTGGAGCGCCGTGGCGTTGGCAGAGGGGCACCGCCTCGCCAGCACTGATTCGCTCGACGTCGTCGAGGCCGCGCATGCCCGGGCGCTCGTCTACGCGCACCGGAGGCAGCTCCCCCCGGCGCTGCGCGCCTGCCTTTTCGGAGAGTGACAATGACCACGCTGCGAAAGATCTTCGTCGCTATCCTTCGCTGGTACGGCCTGATGGCGCCGGCAGCCGTGCCTGAGCCGCCCCCACCGGCTGCGCCCCCACGGCAGCCGCTCAGGTCGACGGCCGCCCCGTTGGGCTACCTAATTCGCCGGCACGTGCGCACGATCCAGCGAGACCAGTACGAGCTGGCACTCGGGCCGCCGCCCCCGCTGCCGCCCGAGGTCCGGGCGTGGCTCGCGAAGATGGACGACAGCCAGCTGCGCCGCATCATCCGGACGGCCGACTGGCAAATCCAGGACCACGTCCTCGCCGGCACAGCTGGCCAATGCCACGACCTCGGATACGTCGTACCGCTCCGGCTCTCCTCGCTCACGGAGGGATCCGACGGTCGGGAAGGCCGGTCCGGCAAGGGTGGCCCGGGCCGGGCATGGGAGCAGCACGTCGAGGCCATCATGACGGAGGTTAACGCGCGCGGGTACGGCGGTCCGCGGCGCTGAGGCGTGACTTGTCCTGGTAACTTTCATGCCGCGGGGGGAGGCTCCGTTCGCGGCACAGGCCGTGATGGAGGTTGAGATGTCCGTTTCTGACAGGTTCGCCCGGATCGCCCGGGCCATCGCCGCGATGATCATGGCCGCGCTGCGCGCCATCTTCGGCGGCGTGAAAGAGGCCGGTGCCGCGATCGCGGCCGACGTCCGCATGGTCGGCCGAGGCGTGAGGGACGGCGCCAGCCACGTCGCCCACGTCGCCGGCCGGGGGCTGTCCGGTCCGGCGCAGGTGCTGGACTACGCAGCCGGCGCCTTCGGTGCGACGCTCGGCGCGCTACTGCCCCGCCGGCCCGTCGGACCCCGGGACGTCGCGGACGCTGCCGTCGGCCGGGACGACAGCATGGCGGCGCAGACGTTGACCCAGGTGCCTCCCGCCGCCCGAGCCGAGCTCCATGCCGCCGCCATGCTCGGCAACGCCGTACAGGCCTCCGCCGGGGCCCGGGCAGCCGGCGACGTCCGGATGATCCCGCTCCACGATGCCGACCTGCCGCCGCACTTGGTCCAGTGGCTGGGTGGCCTCTCGCCGAACCAGCTGCGTCACCTCGGTGAGTTGACCACGTGGGTCGTCGCCGCCCACGTCCAGGGCCGCACCCCGATCCCCGGGATTCCGCCGGCTCCAGCCGCGCCCGTGGCTGCCCCGGCCCGGGACGACATGCGGGCGATGCTGGCCCAGATCCGCAGGGCCGCGGCCAACGACCGGGCGGAGGTGGCGGCCATGGCGACGCGCGGCCCCCGCCCGGCGGTTCTGCCGACCGAGGACGACGACGAGGCCTATGACCGCCGCCGTGGGGGGGCGCGTCCCGCCTTCGGCTGAGGTCTGCGACAAGAACGGAAAGGGCCGCCGGCGATCCCGGCGGCCCCTCGCATCTCAGCGGGCGTCCTCAGGCGCCGATGATGTCGCGCAGGCCGGCCGAGAACTCCCGCTCCACGCTCAGAGCCTCACGCAGCGCGGCCGCTTCTGCAACGGCCCGGGCGAGGGCCCGCTCCACGACCTCGATGCGGGCCTCGGCAGCCACCGCGCGGACCTCGGCCTCGCGCTGGTCGGCGCGGGCGTCCTGCAGCCTGTAGGCCAGCCGGGTCACCGAATCGACTGCCTCGTCCCGCCGGGCCCTCCGCTCAGCCGCAGCGAGCTGCACGCCGAGGTGGATCGCGCTGCCGATCGAGGCGAGCCTCCCCCCGCAGTCCATCATGACCTCGGCGGCGATCGCGTTCATGGGGGCCTCCTTGGCGGCGGTGTGTACCCTCAAGATGGGCCTGGGCGGACTCCCTCGTCCAGAGGGCCGGCCCGCCTTTCGAGCGGTATCCCTGGCCTCCGGTTAACCGGGACGTGTCCAGCGAGCGGTTTTGGGGCCGAGGGGCTGTCCTACCGTTACTCCATTCCACGGAATCGGCTGTCGCGATCTTGGTAACGCGGATTTCGAGGGATCCTAGGCGGCCTTTGCAGGTCCTGGTGCGCCCCGTGGCGGGGTCAGCAGGCGGTCCTGGATCGCTGCGAGGACGGCCTCGGAGCGGTAGCGGACCGGCTCCCGGCCAGCCTCCTCCGCCCGCACGGACCGTAAGAGGAGATGCTCCTGCGTGAGCCTAAGCAGCGCCGCTGGAGTGACCGGGCGCGTCAAGGCGTCCCCGCCCCGGGATAGGATCGACCGGACGGCGTCCCCGAGGGCCCTGTCCAGCGTCGCCGCGTCGGGCCGCCCCATGTCGCGCAAGCGCTCCCGCTCACCGGCCTTCCGGCGCCGGCCGAGGTCTCGCTCGTGTGCGACGCGCTGGGCCTCGGACAGGGTGGAGATCTTCATGCGCATGGGGTGGCTCCTCGATGCTGGAGGATGCCCCGGGGCGATGCATACGTCCAAGACATGTCACGCCAGGATGCCCCCGAAACGTGAAATGTCCGCCAAACCTGAACATTTGTTAATTTTGAAGGGCGCACAGGGGGCGCACAGCGCCCGACGGTGGGCGCACGTCGGACTACGCTTCGGCGCGAACTCGCGGCCGGAGGGTCACGACGACTTCGTGGTCCAGCGAGGCCGCGGCGGCGCAGAGGCGGTCCCACCCCCAACCGGCGATGTCACCGGCCCGAAGCTGCGTGCGCGCGTGGCTGTCCCGCATGCCCTCGGGGAAGCCGGTCGCTCGGGTGAGGCGGCACGGCTTGGCTGAGGGGACAGCCGGCATGAGCCGGTCGAGGAATGCCTGGAGGGGGCCGGCGTGGGCCGCCGCGACCTGCGCGGCAAGGCCGTCCTTGGCTCGGGCGGCGTCGGCCTGGCCCCGGGGGCGTCGTAGCTGGCCATCAACTGGTTGCCGCGGATTCCTATCGCAAGCCGGCTGCCAAAAGCGGCCATTCCGCCTAGCGCCCAACACGGCCGTTCAGAACGCTCCGGCACCTTCTTCAAAGCGGACCATCCAGCAATTTCGTTTGTAGCTCTACGGGATACCCAGCTACCATTCACAATGCCGCTTTCACTGTCCTGGATGATAGCCTCATCATTCCGCGGATCTCACCCGCAGCCACGTCGCCAGGGGATTTGACGTCTTCGTATCAGGGGACGCCATTGTGGCCCGGTGCAAGCTCCAAGCTTGGCAAGCCGGATCAGAGCTGGTTTGAGCTCCACAACTTATCCTTAAGCTTGACTTAAGCTACAGGGTCCAACGGCGACGTCTCCGTCCGGCGTAAAAGGAAGGCGATTTCGATGCCTCAAATCAGGTTTCTCAGCCTTGCTTTGGGTTGCTGTTTACTTGTAGTTCAAGCCTCCCCGAGCCACGCGATCGATTCCCACGTAGGCCGGCTTCCCCCATGGCAAGCTGGGGCCAACAACCCTGCAGTCGACAAGGGGTTGGAATTCACGGTTAAGGAGGCCGACAACCTCGCCGACTTCCATGGCGACCTGACCAACGCGCGCCTCGTGCTCTACGTGGGCGGCAATTACTTCTTCGCGATGGCGCCGCTGGTGGCGGCCTTCGAGGCGAAGCACCCTGAGCTCAAGGGCCGGATCTACTACGAGACGATTCCGCCGGGTCTGCTCGTCCGCCAAATGAAGGCCGGCGGGCGCATTACCGTCGGCAACATGACTTGGACGGCCAAGCCCGATGCGTACTTCTCGGGCCTCATGGCGGTAAATCGGCTCATTGAGGCGGGCGATCTTCTCGGCCCCCCGACGATCTACGCGACAAATCAGCTTGCGATCATGGTGCCCAAGGGCAACCCGGCGGGCATCAAGGGCTTGGCCGATCTTGCGCGGCCGGGGCTGACCCTCGCCATGCCCAATCCCGAATTCGAAGGTGTCGCTCGCCAGATCAAGGCCTCCCTGGCCAAGGCGGGGGACGATGATTTGGTGAAGGCCGTCTACGAGACAAAGGTCGCCGACGGGACGACGCTTCTGACGCGGATGCATCATCGCCAGACGCCGGTCTGGCTAATGCAGGGACGCGCACAGGCCGGGGTCACGTGGCGTTCGGAAACCTTGTTCGAAGAGCAGGTTGGATTACCGACCGAGCGCATCGACATCCCGGACGAGCAGAACGCCACCGGCATCTATGCCGGAGCGGTCGTGAAGGACGCCGCGCATCCGGCCGAGGCGAAGCTCTGGCTGGATTTCCTCATGGGCGACGACGCGCGAGCGGTCTTCTCCCGTTATGGTTTTGGCCAATACCGGCCGTGAGGACTGCGGACTATCGTCGTGACGCCGGGCCGCTTCGCCTCATCGGCGGACCGGCGAGGCCTTCGGGCTGCGGGACAGGGCGCGGTTGAGCTTGCGCAAGGCGCGGTCGTCGCGGGTGCAGAGATCGTGGGCGAAGGCCTCCTCCAGATAGGCCGCCTCCGCCGATCGTTTCGTCCGGCCGGCGGCCTCGACCGCCGTCACCGCGCTGAGGACAAGGATTCCGACGAGACATCCGACACTCAGACCCTGCACTGTCGGCCTCACTTCGCGTAATGAAAGCCGGCCTGCTGCAACTCGGGCAGCGTGCCGACGGCGCCGGGGGTCAGGACGACGCCCGGAATGAGATGGTTCGTCAGCTCCGCCAGCGCATCGTGCGAGAGCTTGTCCGGGTTCAGATCGCGCCGGATGAGCGTCCCCGCCTGTTCCCAGATTGCGTTGTGACACGAGAGGAATACGACGCCCCGGGCCATCAGCGCCGGGATCGTGTTGTTCTCCGGCGAGAACATCCCCGCCGGGTCCTGGTAGTTCGCGGCCCCCGCCTGAGCCGCTTTCTTCCGCACGATCAGCGTGTTGGTCTTGAACGCCTCGCCCGCGAGCTTGGTGAGTTGGTACTTGTCCCACATCGCCTGGTCGTAGAGGGCGACATTCGCCGATCCGTGGGTCGCCGAGGCGGCCAGAAAATCGGGATGCTTGAATGACCAGACCTGATTGTTCAGGGCGTTGCGCATGAGGTTCAGCCACGGCCCGCCGATGTCGGTGTTGTCCCAGACCTGGCGGGGGCCTCCCTTGTAGGCGATCACCTCTGACAGGGCCTCGTGGTCCCAGAAATCTGGTCGGTCGAGGATCATCGGCACGATCTTAAAATCCCGCCGGCGCGGGGCCCTCGCCAGACGGTCTGTGAGGTCCCGCAGATTTCGGCTGCCCTCGGGTAGGTCGGCGGCGGTGGTCGCCCCGGCCGGGCGCGCGTCCGCCAAGCCTGCGGCGAGGCCGGCGCCCAGGGCAAGCAGGCTGCGGCGTTCGAGGGTCATGATCGTGCTCCCAGGGGGCCAGTTGCTGTTCAGTGCGGCACGGTCCCGGCAGGAGGTGCCCCCTCACCGAGCGTCACGCCGTCCACGGCCTGACCGTAGAAATCGTAAGGGCTGTCGTGATGGGCCTTGCGGGTCGCCGCGAGATCGCCGGTGAAGCGTGGGTCCTGCGGTCGCTCGCGACTGTCGATATAGGCGGCGACGTCCCAGGCTTCGGCATCGGTGAGGCTGTTGCCCTGGCTCAGCGGCATATTGGCCTTGATGAAGCCTGCCGCGTTGACGACCGAACTCATCCCCGCGCCCCAATTGTAGGAGCGGGCTCCCCACAGTGGCGGGAACACGATCGTCCCGTCCGGGCTCGCCTGCCCGGCACCGTCGCCACCGTGACAGAGGGCGCATTTCGCGGCGTAGACTTCTCGCCCATGGGCCAGATCGAGGCCTTTGGGCTTGGCGAGCTTCGGGTACCCCTGCCCGGGAAGCTTCATGCCTACGGGAGCCCCGTGGGCGAGGAAGGCGGCATAGGTCTCCAGCGCGACCAGGACGGGATCGCCCAGCGGGGGCGCCTTGCCGTTCATGCTGTAGCGGAAGCATCCCTGAAGCCGCTCCGCGAAGGTATTCACGTGACGGTTCTTCGCCCGGTAGGCCGGGTAGACGAGATAGGCCGCCCAGAGGGGAGCGGAATGGCCGAGGCGGCCCCGGTCGAGGTGACAGTTCGTGCAGCGCAGATCGTTGCCGACGAAGGCCCGCGCCTCGGCGCCCGTATCGCGAAAGATGCGCTCGCCCAGGCGAATGACTTGGCCGAAGTCGTCGTCGGAGATGGCGGAATCGGGCTGAGGCACGAAGGGCGGCGCGGTTGTCTCGGCCCCTACGGAACCGAGGGGCGTCAGGACCGCGAGGCCCCCCATCGCCGTTGCCAGCGCGAGGCGGGCTGCGGACCGTCCGGTGAAGCGCGTCATAAGGTTCATCGGCCGCCTCCAATCGCCGTGACAGGAAGAGCGGCGTAGTAGGCAGCGACGGCGGTGGCGTCGTCATCGCTCAGCCGGTCGGCGATCCCCTTCATCAGCCCGAGGGGATCGTTGTGGCGTGTCCCGGCTTTCCAGGCGGAGAGCTGCGCCGCGAGATAGGCGGCCGGCTGGCCGGCCAGCGGCGGGAAGGCGGCGCCGACGCCCTGCCCAGCTGGGCCGTGGCATTGTGCGCAAGCGGGCAATGCCTTCGTCCACTCACCAGTCTGCGCCAGCATTCGGCCGCGGTCGTATGCCGTGTCGTCCGGCTGGGGTGTCCCGTCGGGCGGCGGGGCGCGGAGCCCGGCATAAAAGACGGCCAACGCCCGCCGCTCCTCCGGTGCTAGGCCTTGGGCAATCGGACCCATGATCTCATGGTCCCGGCTGCCGTCGGCGAAGCTGTCGAGCTCGTGTGCGAGGTAGTCCTCCGCGAGGCCTGAAAGACGGGGAAAGCCGCCCTCGGCATTTCCGCCCCCGGAATCCCCGTGGCACGAGGCACAGGCCGGCACGCCGGCCTGTGTTCCGTTACGGGCGATTTCACCACCGTCCATGGCTCGTGCTGGGCAGACAGAAGCACACATCAACAGTCCGCCGAACGCGATGCGGACACTCCTGCTCGCCGCCAGAGCCAACCTGCGACTCATCGGAAGCACAGCGACGAGCGCAGAAAAGGCAAGGTGAGAAACTTTGACCGACGGTGCATGCATTCCGCCATCCTTGCCGTCCTGCTTAAGCCAGGCTTAAGGGGGGCTGCCCCCCGCCGAACAATGGAAAGGCACTCAGCACAAATATCCGTCATCGCGGCGGCGCGCTGGCATCCCGGGCTGGAGGATGCACTGTCGAGAACGTCGGCACGAACATTCCTCTGGTCGAACGCGCCAACGTCCGCTCGACCTTTTCCGGGAGCGCGACAGCCGCCGAACCGGCAGTGGCTCCGGCTTCGCTATGGCAAAGGTAGGTCTCGGCCCGACCTCGCAAGGGGACTTACCAAGGACCGAAGCATCCTGAAGGGGTGGCGTGCAGGATCACGGTTGCAATGGGCAGACCGACACCCTTCACACCCCCTTGAGTAGCCACCGCAGCGGCAGGGCGACAGCCGTGAGGCTCGCCACGCTCATCGCCCAGATCAGCACGAACCAGCCGAACCTGCGCATCAGTGGTACCCCGCTTCCGCCGTGACCTTGCCGCGGAACAGCCAGTACACGTAGGCTGTGTAGGCCAGGACCAGGGGCACCAGCACCGCCGCGCCGTAGAGCAGGAAGCCCTGCGATTTCGGATGCGTCGCCGCCTGCCAGATCGTGACGCTCGGCGGCACGATGTACGGCCACATGCTGATGCCGAGCCCGACATAGGACAGCAGGAAGAAACCGAGCGCGCAGAGGAAGGGCGTGACCTCCTCCCGCCGCCCTAGGGCCTGGGCGAAGCGCCACGCCAGGAGCCCGACCAGGATCGGCACCGGCGCGCCGACGAACAGGCCGGGCAGGCCGAGCCAGCGGGCGCGAAAGGGCGCGCTGATCGCCAGCGTCGTCGCCGAGACCACGGCGATGAGGACCAGCGTCGCCACCGCCAAGGGCTTGGCGAGGTTATACGCCCGGATCTGCAATTCGCCGCTGGTCTTCCAAATCAGCCAGCAGGCCCCGAGCAGGCCGTAGCCTACGACGAGCGCGAAGCCGGTCAGCACAGAGAACGGCGTCAGCCAGTCCCACCAGCCGCCCGCATAGGCCCGGCCCTCGATCCTGATGCCCTGGACGAAGGCGCCGAGCGCGATCCCCTGGCAGAAGGCGGCGACGAAGCTGCCCCAGGAGAAGGCACGGTCCCACCACAGCTGCCCGCGCGGCGTCGCCATGCGGAAGCGCATCTCGAAGGCGACGCCCCGGAACACCAGCGCCAGCAGCATCAGGATCAGTGGCATGTACAGGGCGGGCAGGATCGTGGCGTAGGCCAGCGGAAACACCGCAAACAACCCGCCGCCGCCCAGCACGAGCCAAGTCTCGTTGCCGTCCCAGACGGGGGCGACCGAGTTCACCATCACGTCCCGCTCGGCCTTGCCGCGCACCGCCGGGAACAGGATGCCGAGCCCGAGATCGAACCCGTCCATCGCCACGTAGAGAAACACGGCGGTGGCGATGAGGATCGCCCAGATGAGGGTTAGATCGAGGTCCATGACAGCCTCCCCTCACTCGGCCGGTTGCAGGTGCGCGTCACCGGCGAGTGCCGGCGCCGGAGTAATGCCCGCCGTGCGGACCGGCTGGCCGACGGGCGGGCCGGATTCGTGCGGTCGCGGGGTCTGGTTGAACAGGTGGAACAGGTACCAGATGCCCGCCCCGAACACCGCGAAGTAGACCAGCGCGAAGGCCGCGAGGGAGGCCGCCACGGCGGGGGCGGCGATGGGTGAGACGCTGTCGGCGGTGCGCAGCAGGCCGTAGACCGTGAAGGGCTGGCGGCCGGTTTCCGTCACCACCCAGCCCGCCGTCACCGCGATCAGCCCCGAGGGGCCCATCGCCACGGCGAAGCGGTGCAGCCAGGGCGTCTCGAACAGGCGGCCCTTGTACCGCAGAAACAGCGACCACAGGCCGAGGCCGATCATCAGCATGCCGAGCCCGACCATCACCCGGAAGGCCCAGAACACCAGCGGCAGGTTGGTCGGCCACGTGTCGCGCGGCAGGTCCTTCAGGCCCGTGACCTTCGCGTTCAGATCATGCGCGAGATAGAGGCTGGCGAGGCCCGGGATGCCGATCTCGTATTTGGTCTCGGCGGCCTGCGCGTCCGGCCAGCCGAACAGAATCGAGGGCGCGCGGGTCACGCTGTCGAAGTGGCCCTCCATCGCCGCGACCTTGGCGGGCTGGTGGTGGTAGCTGTTCCCGCCGTGCAGGTCGCCGAGCACCAGTTGCACCGGGGCGACGATCGCCGCCATCCACATCGCCATGGAGAACATCAGCCGGGCGCGGGGATTGGTCCGGTCGCGCAGCAGGTGCCACGCGCCGACCGCGCCGACGATCATCGCCGTCGTCAGATAGGCCGCCGTCACGGTGTGGGCGAAGCGGTAGGGGAAGGACGGGTTGAAGATCACCGCCGTCCAGCTCTCCGGCACGAACCGGCCGTCGGCATCGAGCGAGTAGCCCGCGGGCGTCTGCATCCAGGAATTGGCGGACAATATCCAGAAGGCCGAGAGCAGCGTGCCGCCCGCGACGAGGCAGGTCGCCAGGAAGTGCAGGCGGGGGCCCACCCGCTCCATCCCGAACAGCATCACCCCGAGGAAGCCCGCCTCCAGGAAGAAGGCGGTCAGCACCTCATAGCCGAGCAGCGGCCCGAGCACGGGAGCGGTCTTGTCCGAGAAGACCGACCAGTTGGTGCCGAACTGGTAGCTCATCACCAGCCCCGACACGACGCCCATGGCGAAGGCTACGGCGAAGACCTTCAGCCAGTAGCGGTAGGTGTCGAGATAGACTGGCTTGTCGGTGGCGAGCCAGAAGGCTTCCAGCACCGCGAGATAGCTCGCCAGCCCGATGGTGAAAGCCGGGAACAGGAAGTGCCAGACGACCGTGAAGGCGAACTGACTGCGGGCGAGGTCGAGCGCGCTCGGGAGATGGTTGGCCAGCATCCGTGGGCGCTGCCTTTGGCGGGAATGGGGACATCCGGGAGGCCCGCCATGGACCGTACCGAACCAAGCATGCCGCCGGAATGTCGCCCCGCCTTCATATGCCACAGCTCGGGCGTGTCAATACAAGTTTATGATGCGAAGACCTACTCGATATGAATTTGCATATTGACCGGCATCGTAGCGAGGTCCACGGTGCTGACCACACTGTTGAAACGTCGAGAGTTGTTCCATGAGTATCGAAACCGACACCGATCCGCCCGTGCCGCCGCCCGCCTGCCCGCCGATCATCGGCGACGTCGCGCCGAACTTTCGCGCGCGGACGACGATGGGCCCGCGGACGCTCGCCTCGTATCGCGGACGCTGGCTGGTGTTCTTCTCCCACCCGGCCGACTTCACCCCCGTCTGCACCAGCGAGTTCGTCGCGTTCGCCCAGGCCTACGAGGCCTTTCGGGACACCGACTGCGACCTGCTCGCCCTGTCCGTCGACAGCCTTTCCTCCCACTTGGCCTGGAAGCACAGCATCGAGCAGCGTTTCGGCGTGCGGGTGCCATTCCCTATCGTCGAAGATCCCGCCATGGGCATCGCCCGGGCCTACGGCATGCTGCCGGCTGGCTCGACGTCGAGCGCCACCGTCCGGACCACGTTCGTCATCGATCCTGAAGGCATCGTGCGGGCGCTGGTCGCCTACCCGCTGACGGTGGGCCGCAGCATCGCCGAGATCCTTCGGCTGGTGCAGGCGCTCCAAGCCTGCGACGCATCGGACGTCTCGACGCCGGAGGGATGGCAACCCGGCGACCAGGTGCTTGTGAACCCGCCTCTGACGAGCGACGAGATCGCCCAGCCAGGCGCTGCGGGGCAGGACTGGTACTACCGCTTGGGAAGCCTGTGATGGCCTCCGGCACGGACGAGGCGACGGCGATCCTGATCGCCGACCTGCTCAAGGTCGCCGCCAACCCGAACCGGCTGCGCATCCTGTATCTCCTGGCGGAGGGAGAGCGATCCGTCTCTGAGATCGAGCAGCAGCTCGGCATCCGCCAACCAACGCTGTCGCAGCAGCTCGGGGAGCTGCGCAACGCTGAGGTCGTGGCCACGCGGCGCGAGCACAAGGTGGTGTTCTACAGCCTGAGCGACGCCCGCATGCAGGCCCTCCTCGACGCGTTCGACGACATCCTGATCGCGGGTCGACCGCGGAGAAGCTTGCCTGCGCGCAGCCCGGATGCGCGAGCGCGGGCGCTCGGCCAAGCGGCGATGTTCGGTCAGGTCGGAGAACCTTGACGGACGCTGTCGCTCCGTTCCTAGCGCCGCTCGCTGGCGCTGGCGCGCCGCTCCGAACACGTGCCTCACGGTCCGGAACCCTAGCTGTCGGCTGAGGGCATGCGATTGAGCCCGCATCGTCGACGCACAGCGAGCGGCGCCGGGACAAAGCCGGCGCCGCTTAGCTTCAGGCGGCTGCCTTCTCCGGCTTAGCCATCCATTCGCGTCCCTTGAGCATGGCCTTCCAGTAGATTGGAGGCAGCATCCGCTCCTTCAGGAGCCATGCGAGGTGGCTCGGCTTCGTCCCGTCGATCAGCCATGCGGGGAAGCTCGGCATGAGCTTGCCGCCGTAGCCGAACTCCGCGAGCAGGATCTTACCTCGCTCGACCGTGAGCGGACACGAGCCGTAGCCGTCGTAGGCGACCTCGGCCCCGCGCAGGTGGCCCATCTCGACGAGGAGGTTGTGGGCCACCACGGGCGCCTGCTTGCGCGCGGCGGCGGCGGTCTTGGCGTTGGGCGCGTTGCAGGCGTCGCCGAGCGCGTAGACCTCGGGGAAGCGACGGTGTCGCAGGCTCCCGGGGTCCACATCGACCCAGCCGGCGGCATCGGCCAGGGGCGAGACGCGGACGAAGTCGGGCGCCTGCTGCGGCGGGACGACGTGGATCATGTCGAAGCCGGTCTCAACCGTCTCGCTGCCGCCCTCCTCCGTCTTGCGCGAGAACCACGCGCGCCGAGCCGGACCGTCGATCCGGGTCAGGGTGTGATTGAAATTCAGGTTCGCGTCGTAGCGCTTCACGTAATTCATCAGGGCCGGGACGTATTCCTTCACGCCGAACAGGACTGGACCGGCATTGTAGAGCTCGACCGCGATGTCCCCGAGCCGCCCCTGCCGCAGCCAGTGGTCGGCGGAAAGGTACATCGCCTTCTGCGGGGCGCCGGCGCACTTGATCGGCATCGGCGGCTGCGTGAAGACGGCGCGGCCCGCCCGCAGGTTCCGCACGAGGTCCCAGGTGTAGGGGGCGAGGTCGTAGCGGTAGTTCGAGGTGACCCCGTTCCGCCCGAGGGTTTCGGCGAGCCCCTCGATGCCGGCCCAGTTCAGCTTGAGGCCGGGCGCGACCACGAGGCGGTCGTAGCGCACCACCCGGCACCCTTCCAAGATTACCGCCTTGCGCTCGGGCTCGAAGGCCGCAACCGCCGCCTTGATCCAGCGCACGCCGTTCGGGATCAGGGAAGCCATGGTCCTGGCCGTGGCGGCGGGCTCGAACACTCCGCCGCCGACCATCGTCCAGCCCGGCTGGTAATAGTGCACGTCCGCCGGATCGATGACGGCGATGTCGAGGTCGGGTTTGCGCGCCTTCAGGCTCGCCGCGACGGCGATGCCGCCGGCCCCGCCGCCGACGACGACCACACTGTGGAACTGGTCGGCGTGCTCAGTAGGAACCCGGCCGCCTGCCGCGATGCGCCGGACGACGCCGCTCAGTTCGTATCCGGCCGCCTTGGTGGCAGCCAGGATGTCCGGAAGCGGCCGCGCAGCTGCCGCCTCGCCGAGCGCCCACAGCGTCGCGGAGCGGGTTCCGGTGCGGCAGAAGGCGAGCACCGGCTTCGGCAGGGCCGCGAGCTCGCCGCGGAAGGCCATCACATCCCCATCCGTCACCTTGCCCGACGTGACGGGTAGGTACCGCGCCTCCAGGCCGGCCGCACGCGCGGCGGCCTCCAACTCCGAGAAGCCCGGCTGGTCGCCGCCCTCGCCATCGGGGCGGTTGCAGATCACCGCCCGGAAGCCCGACTCGGCCGCCGCCGCGAGATCGGAGGGAGCGAGCTGACCCGTCACCGACAGGTCCGGGGAGAGGCGTTTGACGTCCATGGCTAGATCCTCATCTGATAGATTTATATTATGAGTTGCGATTTCTATAAATCATACGTTGACCTCCACCGCAAGAAGGTCCACCAGTGACGAAAGCGACGATCCTTTCATTTTGTTTTTTTATTAAATGAATGACAGTCGGGATCGGGGCTTGCCGGCCGCCGACCGGCTCGACCGGTCGTCGACAAGGCCCCTGGACGCGGAGGTCACCGCCGATGAATGCGCTTCCCGCCATCTTGTCCGGCTCAGGGGTCGGCTTCACGCTCGGACTCATCGGCGGCGGCGGCTCGATCCTGGCGACGCCGCTTCTGCTGTACGTGGTCGGCATGGCCCAGCCGCACCTCGCCATTGGAACCGGCGCTCTGGCGGTCGCGGCCAACGCGTTCCTGACCCTCGTCGGGCACGCCAGGTCCGGCAACGTGCGTTGGCGCTGCGCCGTCGTGTTCGCCGGAGTCGGCATCCTTGGCGCCCTCGTCGGCTCGACGTTCGGCAAGGCGGTCGACGGCCAGCGCCTGCTCTTCCTCTTCGCGATGCTGATGGTCGTCGTGGGCATCCACATGCTGCGGGGTCGCAAGGTTCAGAGTGGAACCTCGGAGCCTGTCGGATGCGGTCCGGTACCGAGTTGGAAGGTCGTGGCCGTCGCCTTCGCGGTCGGGGTCCTGTCGGGCTTCTTCGGGATCGGCGGCGGGTTCCTGATCGTGCCGGGCCTCGTCTTCGCCACCGGCATGCCGCTGATCACTGCGGTCGGCACCTCGCTGCTCGCCGTTGGTGCCTTCGGCCTCGCCACAGCAACGAATTACGCCCTGTCCGGAATGGTCGATTGGGCCGTCGCCGGGGAATTCATCGCCGGCGGCCTCGTCGGCGGTTTCTTGGGTATGCGGCTGGCCAACCGGCTCTCTGGCTACAAGGGCGCGCTCGACACGGTATTCGCCACCGTCATCTTCGGTGTCGCCGGCTACATGCTCTACCGCAACGCCGGCGCTTTCGCCGCGACGCCTTGACCGTCGCCGAGGCGGGCGCCCGGTGCCGCACCCGCTTCGATGACCACCGGACGGCACCTTTCAGGAAAACCGCCATGACCCCCAATGTCGGTAGCATCGATCGCATCCTGCGCCTCGTCGTCGGCCTTCTGATCGCAGGCCTGGGCTACACGATGCTCGCCGGAGTCTGGGCCCTTGCCGCCGTCGGCATCGGCGCCGTGATGGCGTTGACCGCCCTCGTCGGGTTCTGCCCAGCCTACACGATCCTAGGGATCAACACCTGCCGACGCCGGCTTCCCGGCGCGTGACCCCACCCGTCCAAGGACGACCGACAGGAGACAAGCAATGACCGAAGCCCGTGGCCCCGAACCCGTCATCCAAGCCTTCTTCGACGAGCCCACCAACACGGTGAGCTACATCGTGGCCGATCCCGAGACGAAGCAGGCGGCCTTCATCGATCCGGTGCTCGACTACGATCACAACGGCGGCAGCGTCGACACTCGCTCCGTTGAGGCGATGCTGACGGCCGCCGACGAGGCGGGCTACACGGTGGTCTGGACGCTGGAAACCCACGCGCACGCCGACCACCTCTCCGGCTCGCCCTACGTGAAGGCCAAGACCGGCACGAAGATCGGCATCGGCGAGCACATCAAGGAGGTCCAGAAGATCTTCCGCCCGGTCTTCAACGCCACCGACCTAAAGACCGACGGCAGCGATTTCGACCACCTCTTCGTGGACGGCGAGACGTTTGCCATCGGCAATCTCGCCGTCGAGGTGCTGTACACGCCAGGCCATACGCCGGCTGACATCTGCTACCGCATCGGCGGCCACGTCTTCGTCGGCGATACGCTGTTCATGCCCGATTTCGGTACCGCGCGGGCCGACTTCCCCGGCGGCGACGTGCGCACCCTCTATCGCTCGATCCGCAAGTTGCTGGCCCTGCCTCCGGCGACGGTGCTTCACCTCTGCCACGACTACAAGGCGCCGGGCCGCGACGTGTACGCCTGGGAGACCACGGTCGGCGAGCAGCGCGAGCGCAACGTTCATGTGAAGGAGGGCGTGAGCGAGGAGGAGTTCACCGCCATGCGCACCGCCCGGGACGCGACGCTGGCTGCGCCGCGCCTTCTGCTGCCGTCGATCCAGGTCAATATCCGCGCCGGCAAGTTCCCCCCGGCCGAGGCGAACGGCGTTCGTTACCTGACCATTCCGGTCAAACTGAAAGGCGGAGCGGAATTGGGCGTTTGACAGGGCTCATCGGTATTGGGCGTACCTGAGCCGATGATGGACCTCCTGCCTGCGCATCTCCTCCGGGCGGCCCTCGGCCTCGTGCTGGGTGCCGTGCTCGGGATGGTCGCGCGCCGGGGGCGGTTCTGCACGTTGGGCGCCATCGAAGATGCCGTCTATGCGCGCGACACGCGCCGCGCCCGGGCATGGTTGCTGGCCACCGGCATCGCCGTGGTGGGCACGCAGCTTTTGGAATCCGAATTCGGTCTCGACCTCGCCCGGTCGATCTATGCGGGGCCGCGCTTCGAATGGGGCGCGATGATCCTCGGCGGAACGATGTTCGGCTTCGGCATGGCGCTCGTCGGCACCTGCAGCTTCGGCGCGTTGCTGCGGCTCGGCGGGGGAGATCTGCGCGCCCTCCTCGTCCTCCTCGTGCTCGGCCTCTCGGCCTACATGGCGATCAGCGGCGTGACAGCCTTTCTGCGCGTGACGCTCACCGCACCGCTCAGCCTCGATCTCGGTAGCCAGCGGCTCGGGGCCTTGTTGAAGCTGGATCAGACCGGCCGCGTGGCCTTCAGCGTCATTGCAGGCATCGGCTTCTGCCTCGTGGCGCTGACGGGCAAAGACTTCCGTCGGACTCAGCGGCTCCTCATCGGCGCCATCGCCATCGGGCTCGTCATCGTCGCCGGGTGGTGGACGAACGGGAGCGCGGGTTTCGACGAGTTCGAAACCCGGGCGGTCGGCTCCTTCAGCTTCGCACGGCCGGTCGGCGATACCCTCCTCTATGCCATGCTCGCGAGCGGCACGCGGATCGATTTCGGCGTGGCCTCGGTCCTCGGCGTCGTGCTCGGGTCCTTCGCGGCGGCGCGCGCTGCGGGTGAATTTCACTGGGAGGCGCCCGATGATGCCCGCGAGGTGAAGCGCCACCTGCTCGGCGCCTTCCTGATGGGCACCGGCGGCGTCACGGCGCTGGGCTGCACCATCGGCCAGGGATTGAGCGGGCTTTCGACGCTGTCGGTCGGCTCGATTCTCGCCCTCGGCGCGATCCTCGTCGGGGCTCGCGCGGGGCTCTACTACCTCGTGGACCGGCACACTTGAGGGTTTCGCCGGTTACGGTGTCCGTCCGTTGCAGAATGCGCGGTGCAGGGCGGCGATGATCTCGCGAACCTCGGGCCGGGCCAGCGCATAATAGATGTTCTTGCCGTCACGGCGGGCCTCGACGAGATCGTCGGCCCGTAACCGAGCCAGTTGCTGGGACACGGCCGGTTGCCGCAGATTCAGCAATTGCTCCAGTTCCGAGACCGAGCGCTCGCCCTCGACCAGCAGACAGAGGATGACGAGGCGCGCCTCGTGCCCGAGGGCTTTGAGCAGTTCGCTGGCATCGCGGGCATTGGCCAGCAACAGATCCAGGTCGAGGCTGCCCGGGGCCTCGACGCTCGTCACCGGTTGCGCCTGTTGCAACGGCATCATCCCACCCTTTTCCTCGCCGCCCGAAGCCCGTTACGGGGATCCGGGGAGCCGTTCGAGCAACCGCTCGGCCCGTCCCCAGAAGAAATCCTCACCCGGATAGCCCTCGATCCGGTCGAGCTCGGACCCGTCTTCGACGAGGACGAATGTCGGTGTGTAGCGGATCGGGCGCTTGAGCGTGAGTCCGGGAGGGAGGCCTGCGTCGAGATCGACACGGCGCAACGGCGCCCGCTTCCCGATATCCGTCTTCGGGTAGATCGGCCCGATCTCCTTGTCCCAGGCCTTGCACCACGGGCAGCCGCGCCGCTCGAACTTGATCAGCTCGGCGGCCTCAACGATGCCGGGCCATAGGGCGAACCCCCACGCCCCCGCCATGACGGCTCGCCTCGTTCCCCGCATCGGTCTTCCCAAGCCCAGGACCACTGATCCTTATATAGCAAAAGACGAATGTGTTCGAGGGGCATCGGCGCAGCCGCCGGGATCGTGATCGCCCTCGGCGCGGAGCCGCCGTCGTCCGCGCGGCTTCAATGGCAGCCGGATGTCAGGAGGACTAGATTGCCAGGGGCAGGACAATCGCTCTACACATGCAGAAACTAGAATATTTGGAGGGGACGCCATGTCGACCCGGCGCCGGTTCCTGGCGGGTGCCCTCGCGCTCGGCCTGCCCTCCAGGGCCATGGCCCAAGCGATCCAGGGCGATGACGGCCTCTACCGGGAGCCCTGGTTCCTCGAAAGCTTCCTCGATCTCCCCGACGATCTGAAGTCCGCGCGGGAGCACGGCAAGCGCCTCGCCATCCTGTGGGAGCTGAAGGGCTGTCCCTTCTGCAAACAGATCCACCTCGTGAACTTCGCAGATCCGGCGACGAGCGCCTTCATCCGCGAGCGTTTCGAGATCCTGCAACTGAATTTCATCGGTTCGCGGGAGGTCACCGATTTCGACGGTCAGATCCTTCCCGAGAAGGCTTTCGCGGAGAAGTACGGCATCCGGTCCACGCCGACCATTCAGTTCTTTCCGGTGGAGGAGACGGCACTCGCGGGCAAGACGCCCCAGCAGCGCGAGGTCCTGCGAGTGCGGGGCTACGTGCCGCCGGAGGAGTTCCGCCGGACTTTCGCCTTCGTGGCCGAGCGTGCCGACGAGCGGACGACCCTGCAGGATTACCTCCGCTCGCCGGAGGCGGCGCAGCGGGGCTGACAGTCCCGCCGCGATAGTCAGCGGCCTCGCAATTCCAGCTTGACTTGAGAGCGATCCACGTCAAACTTGCAATAATTCGCATATGTCGATGGGTTTGCCCGCCGGCAGAGCGAGCGGTTCGAGACGACCGCACTCGCCGCAAAGACGGCGCACCGAGGAAACGCCAGATGCGCAGGCCGATCACAGCCTTTGCGCTCGCGGGACTTTGCGTCCTCGCGACCGCCGCCGGAGCCGAGACGGCTTCCACCGGGCTCGCCCCGTTCAAGATCGTCGCCATCGATGGCAGCGACTCAATCCCCGAGCCGCTCACCGACAAGCCGGGGGATGCGGCGGCCGGCGCGAAGGTCGTCGTGAACCGGCGCCAGGGCAATTGCCTCGGCTGCCATCAGGTCTCGTCGCTCAAGGGCGAATCTTTCCACGGCGAGGTCGGGCCCTCCCTCGATGGCGTCGCGGGCCGGTGGGACGCGGCCCACCTGCGGATGATCGTCGTCAACCCGAAGCACGTCTTCACCGAGGCGACCGTGATGCCGGCCTTCTACCGGATCGACGGCCTCAACCGCGTGCGCGCCGAATTCCAGGGCAAGCCGATCCTGACCGCGCAGCAGGTCGAGGACGTCGTCGCCTACCTCACGACCTTGAAGTGATCTCGCGGGCTGAAGGAGCCGCTTGCCATGACCTCTGCCAAGATCCCCGCAATGAGCCGCCGCCAAGCCCTGGCCTTCGGCACCGGCGCCATGGTGGCCACCGCCTTCGCTTTCCGCGCCGGCCCGGCCCTGGCGGCGAAGCCCGCGACCGATGAGGCCATCAAGGCCTTCACCCGCGGCAAGGAGCCGGTGAAGGGCAGGGTCAAGCTCGAACTCCCCGAGATCGCCGAGAACGGCAACACGGTGCCGATGACGGTGAGCGTCGACGGGCCGATGACGGCGGAAAGCTACGTCGAGGAGGTGATGATCGTCGCCGAGGGCAATCCGAACCCCGGCGTCATCAGCTTCCACTTCACGCCGTCGAGCGTCGCGGAGGCGAACACCCGGATCCGTCTCGCAGAGACCCAGAACGTCATCGCGGTCGCCCGCATGAACGACGGCTCGGTGTTCAGCGACGTCCGCCAGGTGAAGGTCACCATCGGCGGCTGCGGCGGCTAACCCATACGCGACAGCATCGAACGAGGACGGGAGGACCACATGGCCGACGTGAAGCCGCGGATCAAACTGGACAAGAAGGAGGTCGCCAAGGGCGGCATCATCGAGGTGAAGACGCTCGTCTCCCACACGATGGAGTCCGGCCAGCGCAAGGACAAGGACGGGAAGACGATCCCGCGCAAGATCCTGAACAAGTTCACCTGTGACCTGAACGGCAAGACGATCTTCAGCGCCGATATCGAGAGCGCAGTCTCCGCCAATCCCTACTTCCAGTTCAAGATCAAGCCCGAAGAATCCGGAGCGCTGACTTTTACCTGGGTCGATGACGACGGGTCGAAGATCCAGGCCACCGAGCAGATCAAGGTCGCCTGACGCGCGCCCGGGGCCGTTCGCCCCGGAGCGCCTCCCCCCGCCGCGCCGGAGCCCTCACCATGGTCCGCCCAACTCTCGCCTTTACAGCGCTCGCGCTCGTCGCGTTGGCCGTCGCGCCGCACGCGCAGGACATGCCGTCGGCGCCCGCCGCGAAGGAGCCGTCCGAGCGCCCGGCGTGGCAGGCGCACGGCATGAAGCCCCAGAACCCGAATTCTCCGTTCGAGGAAGTCGTCTCGGGCCTGTATTTCCGTTCCAAGGAAACGCAGGAGATGCAGGCCGACGACTTCAACAATCCGGGCTTCCTCGCCGTCGAGCAGGGCGAGGAACTCTGGTCGAAGGTCGATGGCACGGCCGGCAAGTCCTGCGCGAGCTGCCACAACGAGGCCTCGACCTCGATGAAGGGCGTCGCGGCTGCCTATCCGAAGTGGAACGAGAAGCTCGGGAAGCCAATCAATCTGGAGCAGCGGATCAACATCTGCCGCAGCGGCGCCCTGAAGGCCGAGCCTTTCGTCTTCGGCTCGCCCGAACTCACGGCCATGACCACCTACATCCGCAACCAGTCCCGGGGGATGCCGGTCGCCGTGAAGGTGGACGGGCCGATGACGCCCTGGTTCGAGCGCGGCAAATCGCTGTACTACCAGCGGAACGGCCAGCTCGATCTCGCCTGCGCGAGCTGCCACGAAAAGAACCACGGCAAGTATCTCCGGGCCGATTTCCTCAGCCAGGGGCAGAGCAACGGCTTCCCCGTCTACCGCCTACGTGACCAGCGGCTGGTGCCGCTGCACGAGCGCATGGAGGGCTGCATGCAGGACGTCCGGGCCACGCCGTTCAAGCCGCTCTCCGACGAGTTCCTCGCCCTGGAGACCTACGTCGCGTGGCGCGGCCTCGGCCTTCCGGTCGAGACGCCCGCCGTGCGCAACTGAGGGTCGGATCGTCCCATGACCTCACGCCGCGACTTCCTGCAGATCGCCGCCGCCACCGCGGCCCTGGTGCCGACGGGCTGGATCCGCGCCTTCGCCCAGCAGCGCCTGACCCAGTACGACCTCCTGGCCTTCGAGCCGATGGGCAACGTCACCCTGGTCCACCTGACCGACATCCACGCGCAGTTGCGGCCCGTGCTGTTCCGCGAGCCCTCGACCAATCTCGGGGTGGGCGAGGCGCGCGGTCAGGTCCCCCACGTCACCGGACGCGCCTACCTCGACCTCTACGGCATCCCCGGCGGCTCGCCGCTGGCCTATGCGCTGACGCCGGAGGACTACGTCGCGCTCGCCCGCAGCTACGGCCGGATGGGCGGCCTCGACCGGATCGCCACGGTGCTCGACGCGATCCGCGCCGAGCGCGGCGACAAGGTGCTGTTCCTCGACGGCGGCGACACTTGGCAGAACAGCTACACCTCGATGGTGAGCAAGGGCCAGGACATGGTCGACTGCATGGCGCTGCTGAAGCCCGACGCCATGACCGGCCACTGGGAGTTCACCCTCGGCACCGAGCGGGTGAAGGAGATCGTGGACGGGCTCGGCTGCCCGTTCCTCGGCCAGAACGTCCGCGACGCGGAGTGGAACGAGCCAGCCTTCGAGTCCACGAAGATGTTCGAGCGCGGCGGCGCGAAGGTCGCGGTGATCGGGCAGGCCTTCCCCTACACGCCCATCGCCAACCCGCGCTGGATGATCCCGAACTGGTCCTTCGGCATCCGCGAGGAGGATGTGCAGGCGAGCGTCGACAACGCCCGGAAAGAGGGCGCCGACCTCGTCGTGCTGCTCTCTCACAACGGGTTCGACGTCGACCGCAAGCTCGCCTCGCGGGTGAAGGGAATCGACGTCGTCCTGACCGGTCACACGCACGATGCGCTGCCGCAGGCGGTAAAGGTCGGCAACACCCTGCTCATCGCCTCGGGCAGCCACGGCAAGTTCCTCACCCGCGTCGACCTCGACGTGCGGGACGGCGCCGTGAAGGGCTACCGCTCGAAGCTCATCCCGATCTTCTCCGATGTCATCGCCCCGCAGAAGGCGATGGCGGCCAAGATCCAGGCGATCCGCGCGCCCCACGAGGCGATGCTGAGCCAGGAACTTGGGCGGACCGAGGCCCTGCTCTACCGGCGCGGCAACTTCAACGGCACCCTCGACGACCTGATCTGCGACGCGCTCCTGTCCGAGCGCGAGGCCGACATCGCCCTCTCGCCCGGCTTCCGCTGGGGCACGACCCTCCTGCCCGGGCAAGCGATCACCCACGAGGACGTCTACAACGCCACCGCCATCACCTACCCGGCGGCCTACCGGATGCCCATGACCGGCGCCCGGCTGAAGGAGGTGCTGGAGGACGTGGCCGACAACCTGTTCAACGCCGATCCCTACTACCAGCAGGGGGGCGACATGGTGCGGGTGGGGGGCGTGTCCTACGCCATCGATGTCGCCCGCCCGGCCGGAAGCCGCATCTCCGACCTGACCCTGCTGCGCACCGGCAAACCCATCGAGGCCGGCAGCAGCTACACCGTGGCGGGCTGGGCGAGCGTCAACGAGGGGACCGAGGGTCCGCCGATCTGGGACGTCGTCGCCTCGCACATCAAGGCCAAGAAGACGGTGAACCCGACGCCCGCGCAGGTCACCGTCCGTGGCGCCTAGTCGTCTTCAAGATATTCACACATTGCCATACTTGAAACAGTTCGGAGAGACCGATGTCTGAACCGAAGCCGCGCCCCGATCCGTCCGGGCCGACCTCCCGCCGATCCTTCCTGCGCACCGGCCTCGCCTTGGGCGGAGCGGTCGGCGCCGGGGTGGGAACCGGCGCTTTCGCGGGCCGTGCGGCCGCCGCCGCGCCGGAGGCCAAGAACCTGCCGCCGAACGTGCCGGAATGGTCGCAATCCCTCGGTGACGGTGTCGTGAGCCGGCCCTATGGCCGCCCCTCGAAGTTCGAGGCGGACGTGATCCGCCGCGACGTTGAATGGCTGACCGCCTCTCGCCAGAGCTCGGTGAGCTTCACGCCGCTGCACCAGCTTGAGGGGATCATCACCCCCAACGGTCTCGGCTTCGAGCGCCACCATGGCGGCATCGCCGAGATCGACCCGGCCGAGCACCGGTTGATGATCCACGGCCTCGTTGAGAAGCCGCTGATGCTGACGCTGGAGGACATCAAGCGCTTCCCCCGCGTCAACCGGATCGCCTTCCTCGAATGCGCGGCCAATTCCGGCATGGAGTGGAAGGGCGCGCAGCTCAACGGCTGCCAGTTCACCCACGGCATGATCCACTGCGTCATGTACACGGGCGTGCCGCTCAAGCGCCTCCTCGAAGAGGCGGGTCTCAAGACGAACGCCAAGTGGCTGCTGCCGGAGGGGGCGGACGCCGCGGCGATGACCCGCTCGGTGCCGATCGAGAAGGCGCTCGACGACGCCATCGTCGCCTACGCCATGAACGGCGAGGCGCTCTATCCCGAGCACGGCTACCCGCTGCGCCTCGTCCTGCCCGGCTGGCAGGGCAATATGTGGGTGAAGTGGCTGCGCCGGATCAAGGTCGGCGACGAGCCCTGGCACACCCGCGAGGAGACCTCGAAGTACACGGCCCTCATGCCGGACGGACAGGCGCGGCGCTTCACCTGGGCCATGGACGCGAAGTCCGTGATCACCAATCCAAGCCCGCAGGCGCCGATCCACGGCAAGGGCTTCACCGTGCTCTCGGGCCTCGCTTGGTCGGGACGCGGGGCGATCAAGGGCGTGGACGTCTCCCTCGATGGCGGCCGCAACTGGCGCGCCGCCCGCCTCGACGGTCCGGTCCTCGATAAGGCGCTGACGCGCTTTTATTACGAGTTCGACTGGAACGGTGAGCCGCTGCTGCTCCAGTCCCGCGCCAGGGACGAGACCGGCTATGTGCAGCCGACCAAGGCGGCTTTGCGCCAGCATCGCGGCCTGAACTCGATCTACCACAACAACGGCATTCAGACCTGGCACGTGCTGCCCAGCGGGGAGATCGAGAATGTCGAGGTCGCGTAACCTCATTCCGGCCGCGCTCGCAGCCGCCCTCCTGGCCGCGACGCCGGTGGCGGCCGAGCGCCTAAACATCGGCCGCGCGGCAACGCCCGAGGAAATCAAGGGCTGGGACATCGACGTGCGGCCGGACGGCCAGGGGCTTCCGGTCGGCAAGGGCACGGCGGCGCTGGGCGAGACCATCTTCCAGGAGCGCTGCGCCAGCTGCCACGGCGAGTTCGGCGAAGGCGCGGGCCGGTGGCCGGAACTCGCGGGCGGATCCGGGACCTTGAAGTCGGAAAACCCGGTCAAGACCATCGGGTCCTACTGGCCCTATGTCTCGACGGTCTTCGACTTCGTGCACCGGGCGATGCCGTTCGGCGCGGCCCAGACCCTGACGCCGGATGAGACCTACTCGGTCACGGCCTATCTCCTCTATCTCAACGACATCCTGAAGGATCAGGATTTCGAGGTGAACGAGAAGAACCTCGCCAGCATCCGCCTGCCGAACGAGAAGAACTTCTTCATGGACGACCGCCAGACGGCGGAGAAGGAGTTCTGGACGGCCAAGCCCTGCATGACGAACTGCCTGCCCAAAGAGGCGACGATTACGAGCCATGCGCGCATCCTCGACGTGACGCCCGACAAGGCCCCCGACTCCGCGAAGAAGGCGCCGCCAGTCCAATGACGACTGGCGCCGCCGTCCCCGGATCGCGCTGCGACAGGCGTCTCTTCATGGCGGGGCTCGCGGCGGGTCTCGCGGGCGCGTGGCCGACCGGCCGCGCGTCCGCCAACCCGGCGGCGGCGTTGACGGTCGGCGGCGCCTCCGTGGAGACGGCGAGCGACGGCACGCTGTCCTCCTCCCTCGCCTTCATGCTGCCCGATACGCCGCGCGACGAGATGCAGGCCGTCTTCAGGGCCGAGGGCCAGCGCGCGGAGGCCGCGCCGATCCCGACGAACGCGAGCCTCGTGCGGATCGGCTCTGAGATCATCCTGATCGATGCCGGCTCGGGCAACTCCTTCCAGCCGACGGCGGGCAAGCTCGGAGAGACATTGGAGAGCCGGAACATTTCGCGCGAGGCGATCACCCAGGTCGTGTTCACGCACGCCCATCCCGATCATCTCTGGGGCGCGATCGACGATTTCGACGACAGCGAACGGTTTCCCAATGCCCGCTACGTGGTGCCGGCGGCGGAATGGGATTTTTGGACCCGCGACGACGTCGAGACCCTGGTGCCCGACTGGCTGAAGGGTCTCTCCGTGGGCTCGCGACGGACCCTGCGCCGCCTTGAGGCGAAGGTGGAGCGCCGCAGGCCCGGCGAGAGCATCGCCCCCGGCCTCACTTACGTCGCGACGCCGGGGCATACACCCGGCCACGCCTCCGTACTCGTCGAAGCGGGACGGGATCAGGTACTGATCGGCGGAGATGCCCTGAGCCATGCAGTTCTGTCGTTCCGGCGTCCCGCCTGGGCGTTCGGAAGCGATCTCGACCGCGACCTCGCTTCCTGCACCCGCCTGACCCTGCTGGACCGGTTGGCGAACGAGCGGATGACGCTCGTTGGCTTTCATCTCCCGGGCTCGGGCGTCGGACATGTCGAGCGTGCCGGCGACAGCTATCGATTCTTGCAGACCTGACGAGACGGCTCCAAGAGGAGCGCGCGTCTCGGATCAGGATCGTTCGACAACGGAGGGGACGAGATGATGCTGTCGCGCAGGGGCGTGTCCGGATTGGCCGCACTGCTGGCTGGGCTCGGAGCGAGCAGGGCCACGGCGGCTCCGGCAACCGGCCCGAAGACCCACCGGGTCGCGATGCAGGTCAGTTCCCGCGAGGGCGGCGTGTTCGATCTCGCCCTCAACAATGCGGTCAACCTCGCGCGCGAATACAGCGAGCAGGCCGAGGAACTGGAAGTCGAGATCGTCGCCTATGGCCCAGGCCTGCACATGCTGCGGGCCGACACATCGCCCGTCACGGCGAGGATCCATTCCATCAGCGAGAGCGTGCCGGGGATCGTCCTCTCGGCCTGCGGCAACACCGTCAAGGCCATGGAGAAGGCCGAGGGGCATTCGCTGGAATTGCTGCCCCACGTCGGCATCGTTCCGGCGGGGGCGGTCCGTCTCGTGACCCTTCAGGAAGCAGGATGGAGCTACCTGCGCGTTTAACTGGGTCCGGTGGGGCGACGAACTCGTCTCAGCGGATGACGAGCGCCTCGATCCAGCGGGCGCCTGGAACAATGTCCGCACGGGCAGCCTGATCGAACGGGGGCACGGAGGGATCCTGAGGCGGGGCCGCGATGTCGTTGAGATCCACCGCCATCGGCCTTCCAACCAGCCCGTCCTCCGTTTTCTGAAGAGCGTAGTAGAGGCCGTTGCTCAACTTGGCTCCGTAGTCGGCCGGCGCCTTGTAGAGGAAGAGCAGGGCGTGCTCCAGCCACGCATAATCGCCCGGCCGGACCGTTCCCGGGTTCGCGTAGGGATAGGGAACGTGGCACTGGACCTCGGGCCCCTCGACGCATTTGAACTCGCGCATCGACAGGAAGAAGTCCTTGAACTTCGTCCGGTCGAGGGTGACGACGAACCGCGTGGCGTCCGGCCCTGGGGTGAACGTCACGGTGCCGATTGGAATGGACGTACCGTCGCGAGTGCGTAGCTCAAGCTGCTTCGTGCCGACCAATTCCCAAGCCTGCGCCGGACCTGCAATCCCGAGAAGGATGGCAGCGTAGAGCAGGCAGGTTCGAAGACGGTAGGGTCGCATGGGGCGGGCTTTGGAGGCAGACGCTATCGAGGTCACAGGCGGGTCGTCAGGTTGGTGAGCCAAGCCGGCGAAGCGTTGACCAGGACGGTCTCCGCGGCCTTGTCGTAGCCCGTGGCGATCATCAGGCCGGTGGCCACGAGGATGGCGCCCAGGGCGACCTTCAGCCCTTTGCCGAGCCCCATCATCCGGTCGCGCCAGCGTATCAGCACCTCGCGGGACAGCGTGCCGAGGAGCAGGAGTGGCAGGGCGGCGCCGAGGCCGAACAGAAGCATCGTCGTTGCCACCGAACCCAGGTCTCGCCCCTGCGAGGCGAGGAGGGACGCGGCCCCGAGGGTCGGCCCGACGCAGGGGCTCCAGACCGCGCCGAGCAGCAGCCCGACGCCGAACTGTCCCAGAAGCCCGGTGGTCGAGAAGCCACCGAACCGGCTCTCGGTCCAGTTGCTCACCGGGCCGGCGGCCACAGCAAGCCGGGTCTGGGCGGCCGGAACCATCAGGACGAGCCCGATCAGGACCAGCATGATGGCCGCCACGGTGCGGAAGACATCGGCGTCGAGGCCGAGGGCGAACCCTACGGTCGCTACGAACAGCCCGATGGCCACGAAGGACACCGCGAGGCCGGCGGCCAGGGCAGCGGGGCCGAGCCTGTGTTCCGATGCCGCCGCGCCCAGGACCAGCGGCAGCAAGGGCAACACGCAGGGCGACATCACCGAGAGGATGCCGGCGAGGAACGCGAGGCCGAACGTCGTGGCCATGGCCGACCTACAAAGCCTTCTCGACAGCGCCCTCGATCCACTCCGGCTGGGTGTCGCCGACCGAGCGCCCCGTCTCCTTCTCACCCTTGAAGGTGATCAGGGTGCTCTGCGTCGTCACACCGAACCGCTTCAGCACGTCTTTGCGGCTGTCGAAATCGACGTCGAACACCTGCAGGTCCTTGAACCGGGGTTGGGCTTCCAGCTTAGCGAGGATCGGCTTCTGCGACGCGCAGACGGTGCACCAGGGCGCGGTGACATGGACGAGGATCGGCTTGCCCGCCTTCTGGGCCGCCTCAAAGGCTTCAGGGGTGAAGACGGCCTCGGCGGCATTCGCAGCGGTACCGAACAGCAGGGGAGCGGCGGCCAGGGCGCCGAGCAGGAAGCGACGGGTGGTCATGGGCTGTCTGGGTCCTTGTGATGGGTCGAGGCTTACGGGCGGCTCAATTGGTTGCCTGGGTGACGGCGCGGTCTACGTTCACGCGCTCGGCCCAGTCCTTGGCCTCGGACTGACCCTTGAGGTCGATCAGCCGGGCACCGCTGACGTCGACGTTCTTAAAGTCTGCTCCTGTGACCGTCGCGCCGGTCAGGTTGGCCCCGGACAGGTCCGAGCCCATCAACACCACGTCGGTGAGGTTGGCATCCTTCAAGTTGGCGTATTCGAGCCGCGACCGGCCGAGGTTGGCACCCTTCAGGTTGGCGCCGGAGAGGTTCACCGACACGAACACGGCCCGCATCAGGCCCATGGACTGGTTCTTGATGTCGGCGCCCCCCCTGAGGTCGACCAGCGTGGCGCCGCTCATGTTGGCGCCCTTGAAGTCGCCAATGGGCATGGACCGGCTGAGGTCCGCGCCGCTGAGGTTGGCGTCGCGGGCGGTGATGCCGAACATTTTCGTGTCCACGAGCTTGGCGCCGGACAGGTCGGCCTTCAGCAGCCATGCCTGTTCGAGGTTCGCGCCGCTGAGGTCGGCGCCGCGCAAATTGACCTTGTTCAGGCGGGCGGTCCGCAGGTTTGCGCCCCGGAGGTACAGCCCGGAGAGGTCGAGGCCAGACAGGGACTTGTCGTGCAGGTCGACCGGCTTGCCGTCCGCGGCCTTGATCAGCGCCTCGACGTCGGCGCGGCTCATCTCGGCCTTGATCATGGCGGGCGAGGACATGTCGGCCCCGAGCAGGAGGTCCTGTTCGGCCGCGGCGGGGCCGGCGGCGAGTACGGCGAGCATGAAGCTCAGGGCGAGGCGGTGCATCGGTTCACTCCCGGTGGGCGCCGCGCATGGCGGATGCCCTTATCGTGTTCTTTGTGATGCGATGCTATGCCGGGCCGCTGCACCCGGTCGGTGACCCAGGTCACACAAGTCCGGCGCGGCGGGAGAAAAACGCAACGCGAGCCGGACGATCAGCCCGTCGTCATGGCCGGGGGGACTACGCCGCCATGACGGATGCCCAGAAGGTCGAGCGATGGATCGACCGGTTTCCGCTCCTGCAGGCGCTCAGCCCAGCGCACCTCCAGATCGCCCGGGGAACTGTGCATTTTCCGGTACTGGACGCGGGCGCCATCGCCTACGAACTCGATGGCGAGTGCGCCAACTACCTGATGTGTCTGGAGGGCCGTACGCGCATCTTCCGGATGTCTGAAGGCGGGCGCGAGGTGCTGATCTACAAAGTCGGGCCGGGCGGCACCTGCGCCCTGACCACACAGTGCCTCCTCTCCGGCGGCAACTTTCCGGCGCAAAGCATCGCCGAGGAGCGGACCGAACTGGCGGCTCTGCCGGTGAGCACGTTCCAACACCTGATGGGCGAGAGCGCCGCGTTCCGCAGCTTCGTCATGGATGACTATACGCGGTTGATGTCCGGCCTATTCACGCTGATCGACGAGGTCGCGTTTGCCCCGCTCAAGCAGCGCCTCGCGCAACGGCTTCTGGCCGAGGCGGACCCGCGTGGGGTGGCCTCGGTAACCCATCAGAAGCTCGCGGATGACATCGGCAGCGTGCGCGAGGTCGTGAGCCGCATCCTGGGGCAATGGGCCGAGGCCGGCCTGATCGAGGTCCGGCGCGGCGCGGTCGAGATCGTCGACCGCCCAAACTTGGAGGCCGCCGGTCGCAAGTGACCTGCGGCCTGTCGGCTTGCCAGTCCCGATCAGGCTGGCTCGACGGTGCCGCCGGCCTTCGCCATCGCGGGGAAGCCGCCCGCGACATGGGCGACCGGTCCGAGGCCCATGTCGTTCAGGGTCTTGGCTGCCAGGGCCGAACGGTTGCCGGAGCCGCAGTAGAGCACCAGGCACTTGCCTTCGCCGAGCTCGGCCCGGTGGGTCGGGCTCGCGGGGTCGGCCTGGAACTCCAGGAAGCCGCGGGGCACGTGGACGGCGCCGGCGATCCTGCCGGTCTTGGCCAACTCCTCGCCCTCGCGCACGTCGACGAGCACCGAGCCCGGCTGGCCCAGGCGCGCCAGCGCCTCCGCGGCCGACAGGGTCTCCACCTCCCGGTTGGCCTGCGCCACCAGGTCCTTCGCGCTGATCGTGGTCATGGTCACCTCCGTCAATCGCCCCACGCCGCACCGTCGAGGGAGTCGAGCGGGATCTTCAGGTAGCGGCGGCCGTTCGCCTCGGGCTCGGGCAGGCGCCCGCCGCGGATGTTCACCTGCAGGGAGTGCAGGATGAGCTTCGGCATCGGCAGTTCGCGGTCCCGGGCCTCGCGCATCGCCACGAACGCCTCCTCGGTCGGTGTCTCGACGAGGTGCGGGTTCTCGCTCCGCTGCCGGGCGACCGTGCTCTCCCAGGCCGCCGCCCGGCCGCCCGGGCGGTAGTCGTGCCCGGTGAACAGCCGCGTGTCGTCCGGCAGGGCCATGATGCGCCGGATGCTGCGCCACAGCGCGTGCGCGTTGCCGCCGGGGAAGTCGGCCCGCGCCGAGCCGCTGTCGGGCATGAACAGGGTGTCGTGGATGAAGGCGGCGTCGCCGATCCGATAGGCGATGGAGGCCAGGGTGTGGCCCGGCGTGAACATCACCTCGACTTCGAGGTCGCCGATCCGGAAGCGCTCGCCGTCGGCGAAGAGCCGGGACCACTGCGAACCGTCCGTCCGGAACGTGTCCGGCAGGTTGTACAGCCCCTTCCAGAGCCGCTGCACGTCGATGACCTTCTCGCCGATGGCGGTCGGGACGCCCGTCCGGTCGTGGAGGTAACCTGCCGCCGAGAAGTGGTCGGCGTGCGGGTGCGTGTCGAGGATCCACTCCAACTCGTAGCCCTCCCGCTCGATATGGGCGAGCAGGGCATCGGCGGAGCGGGTCGCGGTCGCGCCGGACTTCGGGTCGAAGTCGAGGACCGGGTCGATGATCGCGCAGCGCTTCGTCGCGGGGTCCGCGACGACGTACTGGATGCTCCCGGTCGGCTCGTCGTGGAAGCCGGTCACGATGGGATGCCCGCGCAGGGCTCCGGCGGTCTGGTTCGACATGGATCTCCTCCTGTCCGGGATCAGGCGCTCAGGCCGAGGAGCGGCAGGGCCCCGCGGGCGACGACGTACAGGCCGACCAGGATGACGAGGCCGGCGAAGGTGACGGTCAGGGCGCGCTTGCGCCCGGCGAGGCGCTGGCCGAGCCTCGATCCGACGAGGCCCCCGAGCACGCCCCCCAGGATGAACAGCCCGGCGAGCGGCCAGTCGATCAGGCCGGAGGCGGCGTAGCTCGCTGCGGTCGCCGCCCCGAAGGCGCTGACCGCGACCAGCGAGGTGCCGATGGCCATGGGCAGCGGCATCGCCGTCGCCAGCATCAGGCCCGGCACGATCAGGAATCCCCCGCCGATGCCGAAGAAGCCGGAGAACAGGCCGACCGCGAGGCCGATGCCGAGGAGCCAAGGCAGGAGCACCGGCGCGCTGGCCTTGGTCAGGCGCACGTCCGGGTCGCCCTCGCCGCGTCGCTTGCGCAGCATCAGGCCCCCGACCACGAGCATGACGACCCCGAACAGGGCGAGCAGGCTCTTCCCGTCGACCGCCTTGGCGGCCGCCGAGCCGACGAGCGCGCCAAGGACCCCGGCGAGCGAGAACGCCGCCGCGCAACGCCACTTCACGTTCCCGGCTCGCCATTGCGGGACCAGGTTGCCCGCCGCGCTGACCGAGACCGCCAGGGCGCTGGTCCCGATGGCGACGTGGGGCGAGGACACGCCGACCACGTAGGTCAGCAGTGGGACCGCGAGGATCGAGCCGCCCCCGCCGACGAGGCCGAGGATCACGCCCACGACCCCGCCCGAGCCGGCGGCGAGGCCGGATGTGAGGGGGCCGGGCATCATGCGTCGGCTCCCAGCGCGGCGGTCGGCTTCAGGCGCGCCGCCGGCACCAGGCGGAACAGCAGCATGCCGGCGACCATCGCCGCCACGAAGGTCACGGCCTCGGCCGGGGCCACCGTCAGGATGGTGAGGGCGGGCCCGGGGCAGAGGCCGGCCAAGCCCCATCCGAGGCCGAAGATCGCGGCCCCGGCGAACAGGCGTCCGTCGAGGTCGCGCCGGGTCGGGACGTCGAGCCTGGGCGCGAGCAAAGGCCGTCCGCGCCGCCTCGCCAAGCGGTAGCCGGCGGCCGAGATTGCGACGGCGCCCGCCATGACGAGGGCGAGGCTCGGGTCCCAGCGTCCGGTCACGTCGAGGAAGGCGAGGACCTTGGCCGGGTCGGCCATGCCCGAGACGAGGAGGCCGAGGCCGAACAGGAGGCCGACGGCGAAGGCGGAGGCGGTCTTGGCCATGGCTCAGGCTCCGACGAGATGGCGCATGACGAGGACGGTCAGGACGGCGACGGTCATGAAGATGCCGGTCGCGGCCAGCGAGCGGGGCGAGCCGCGGCCGATGCCGCAGACTCCGTGGCCGCTGGTGCAGCCTGAGCCGAGGCGCGCGCCGAACCCGACCAGCAGGCCCGCGAGGATCAGCAGCGGGAATGACGCCTCGACCGTCACCGGCGGAAGGCTGCCCCCCAGGCCGGCATAGGCGAGTGGTGCGAGGACGAGGCCTGCCACGAAGGCCGCCCGCCAAGCGGTCTCACCCGAGGGCGGGGCCAGGATGCCGCCGAGGATGCCGCTGATGCCGGCGATGCGTCCGTTGAGGATGAGCAGCAGCGAGGCGGACCCGCCGATCATCGCTCCGCCGAGAATTGCGCTGACGGGGGTGAAGCCTTCCATCTCAATCTGTCCCAAAGTGCGGTCCGGGAAGCGCCCGGTCCGGCCGCGGGGACTACTGCCCCACGCAAAACATTAGATGACACTCAATTAGCATCTTCTAATGTAATGACAAGCGGAAAGATGGTCCGGCGGACAAGCGCCCTAGAGTCAGGTGCGGCGGCACACGATCAGGTCTTCGCGGTCGATTGCCGAAGCGGTGTAAGGCCTCAGGGGTGGATGTATGCGAACCCCATGGCCTGCAGGCGCGCCAGTTCGGCGACGCCGCTCGGCACGAGGTCGTCCTCGCCGACGCCGTACAGGGTGGTGCGGTCTATCTTCCGCTCGCGCAGGGTGTTGGCGCAGACCAGGAACCGCACACCCATCCCCTTGAGGGCGTCGATGCGGCCGGCGAGTTCTTTGTCGTTCGCGGCCGACTGGAAGAGGCCGACGCCGTAACCGAGGCTCACCACGCGGATCTCGACATGCGCCTTGCCCACGGCCTCGACGTGGTTGCGCAGGTTGGCGAGCAGGCGCTTGAAGTAGGCTGCTTCGTCCGGACCGCTTCCGCCATTGTGGTAGACCACCTTCTGGTCGGCGTAGTAGCCGGCCGGCGCCTCCGAGCCGGCACGAACCGTTCCGATGCCCATCGTCGCGAGGACGACCGCCAGCGCCAGGCTCCTAAAGACCGTCGTCATCCGCCACTCCGTCGTCCGTCAGGGGTTCGGGCGCCTCCGAGGCGCCGCGGGATAGGTCGTCGAGGCGCGCACGGTCGAGGCTGCCGGTCGTCTCCGGCGCGGCCGGCCGCGCGGCCTGGGCGGTGCCGTGCGACCCAAGCACGACGACCTTCGTGCCCGTAGGTACGCGGCGGTGCAGGTCGATGACGTCCTGGTTGAGCATGCGGATGCACCCCGAGGACACCGCCTCGCCGATGCTCCAGGGCTCGGTGGTGCCGTGGATGCGGTAGAGCGTATCCTTGCCGTCCTTGAACAGGTAGAGCGCGCGGGCCCCGAGGGGATTGCGTGCGCCACCTGGCATCCCGCCGGCCCAGCGCCCGTTCCGCTCCGGGTCACGCCTGAGCATGTCGGGGGTCGGCGTCCAGCGCGGCCAGGACGCCTTGCGGGCGACAGTCGCCTCCCCGGTGAACTCGAAGCCGGCCTTGCCCACGCCGACCCCGTAGCGCATGGCCTTGCCGCCCTCCATGACGAGGTAGAGGAAGCGCCGGTAGGGGTCGACCACGAGCGTGCCCGGTGGCTGCTTGGTCGGATAGTCGACAACCTGGCGGACGTTGCGGGCCTTCAGGTCGCGTGGCTCGACCGCATCGACCGGGAACGGCTCGTCGGTGATGGCCGCGTAGCGACGAACGGCATCGGCCGGAAGGCGCGCCCCCGCCCCGGCGACCGGGCCGGGGGCGCCCATCGAGGCCGAGCAGGCTCCGACCCCCGCGGCGAGCGCGAGGAGCGCCGTTAGGCGCATCACCCGCCGCATCACGAGCGGCCCTTGGCGCGTGCCTGGGCCACCGCCTGCTTGAAGCCGTCGTAGTCGAGGGCGGCCGCGACCTTGAGCGGGCCGATCAGGAAGACCGGCGTCCCCTGCAGGCCGAGGGCGTCCGCCTGGTCGAGGTTGCGCTGGAGCAGGGCGGCGATCTCGCCCTGGTGGGACGTCCGATCCGCCTCCAGGCGGGCCATGTCGACGCCCGAGGCGGAGACCGCCTCCAGCATCCGCTCCTTCGGGATCTTACGGCCGGGGATGCCCATCAGCGCGCGATGCACGTCGTCGTAGCGGCCCTGGTACCGCGCCGCGAGGGCGAGCTGGGCGCCGTAGACGGAGGCGTCGCCGAGAATCGGCCAATCCTTGTGGACGAGGCGGATGCGCCCGTCCGACTTCACCAGCCGGAGAAGGTCGGGCTCAGCCTTCTTGCAGAAGGGGCAGTTGTAATCGAGGAAGGCGACGATGGTCAGGTCGCCCTTCGGGTTGCCCGAGACCGGCGCCTCCGGGTCATTGAGGATGGCGTTCTGGTCGATGCCCTGGGCGAAGGCCTCTTCCGTGTGCGGCGATAGCAGGGCGGGCGCGAGGGCGATGGCGGGGATTAGGGCGAGCAGGGTCCGGCGGTGCATGACGGTCTCCGTGGGTATGGGTGGCTCGGAAGAGGCAGTTCAGGCTCCGACGAGGGCGAGGCGGCGCTTCAGGTCCTCGACCGTGAGTTCGCCCTCGGTGCGGGCCTCCCGGACCTCGCCGCCGTCGGGACGCATCAGGATGAGGGTCGGCGGACCGACCACCTCGAAGCGACGCATCAGGGCGCGGGTGGCGTCGTCGTCACGGGTGACGTCGGCCCGGATGACCGAGACGGCCTTGAGCCTCTCCCGGATGCCGGCGTCCGCCAGGACCGTCCGCTCGTTCGTCTTGCAGACGGTGCACCAGTCGGCGGCGAACTCGACAAGCACCGGCTTGCCCTCAGCTCGGGCCGCCAGGAGGGCCGCCTCGAAGGCGGTGAGCGTGGAGACCGTCCGCGCCTCGGCGATGTGGCCCGGATGCGACGGGGCGAGGCCGGCAAGCGGCCGCAGCGGGTCGTCCGCGCCCGTGGCAGCCCCGAGGAGGAGGAGGCCGCCATAGGCGACGGCGACCAAGCCCGCCGCGCGACCGGCGGGTGACGGGCGACCGTTCGTGGTCAGCACCGCGAGCGCCATGCCGGTGCCGATGGCGAGCGCCGCCCAAATCAGGAGGGACAACACGTCCGGCAGCAAGCGTGTCACGAGCGAGGCCGCAAGAGCCAGGAACACGAGGCCGAATGCTTGCTTCGCCCGCACCAGCCAGGGGCCGGACCGGGGCAGGATGCCGGCGCCGAACGCGCCGACGAGCACCAGCGGCGCACCCATCCCGAGGCCGAGGGCGAAGAGGGCCAGCGCCCCGCGCAGGACATCCCCCGTTTGGGCGACGTAGAGCAGGGCGGCAGCAAGGGGTGGCGTCACGCAGGGACCGACGACGAGGGCCGAGCTGAAGCCGAGGAACGCGGCCCCGGCGACCGACCCACCTTCCGCCGCCGGGGCGCCGAAGCGGTCCCGCCACCAGCGCGGCGCCTGCAGGTCGAACAGGCCGAACATCGACAGTGCCAGCGCGACGAAGGCGGTGGCCATCAGGCCGAGGGCGAGAGGGGTCTGGAGGGCGACCTGCAGGTTGCGGCCGAGCCACGCCGCCGCGACGCCGAAGCTGGCATAGGCCGCCGCCATGGCGAGGACGTAGCTTCCGGACAGCGCCAGGCCCCGCCCCGGCGTGAGGCCCTGGCCCGAGCGGACGATCATGCCCGACAGAATCGGCACCATCGGCAGCACGCAGGGGGTGAACGCCAGCAGGAGGCCGAGCCCGAACATGCCCGCCAGGACGCCGACGAGGTTGCCGACGAGGAGGGCGGCCGGCCCGGCGGGGAAGACGTCCTGGCGGGAGGCGGCGGCGACCGTCGCGTCTGCCGGCTCGGCGGCGGGGGCGGCTCCGCCGGCCGGTGATGCGCCGGCGTTCGCCAGGGAGGCCAGGTCCAGCCGCTTCGTGACCGGCGGGTAGCAGATGCCCCGCTCGGCGCAGCCCTGGTAGATGACCCGGATCTCCCGCAGGCTGGCCAGCGCCGCGCCGGGCACGATGGCCTCCACGGAGTCGTGGTAGACCTCCGTCGGCCCGAAGTTCAGGTCGTCCTTTGTCTCGGCGGTCGGCGTGGTGACGGGAAGCTCCGCGCCGGCACCGGCCTCGGCGCGGATCCTGTCGCGATAGAGATAGGTGCCGGGCGCGATGGTCCAGCGGAGGTGGAGCGAGAGGTGCGCGTCCCGTGTCGCGACGAGAGTGAAGGGCGACTGCCGCCCGGCGAGGTCCTGCGACCATACCGGCAACCAGGGCGATGCGCCCGCCCAGACAAGGGCGGCGAGGAAGAGGTGGGCTAATACGTTCGGCATGGGCGGGGTCCGGATCGGCCCGCCGCAGGTCGGAAACGCAGCTTAAGCCAGGCTTAAGCCGGGCCCGGAGGATGCGGGACGGTCAGGGGAGACACGCATGCGCATCCTCGTCGTCGAGGACGATCCCATCCTCTCGGACGGGCTCAGGGCGGGGCTCGGCCTCGGCGGGGCGACGGTCGATTGCGTCGGGACCTGCGTTGACGCCGAGGCGGCGCTGGCCACGAGCGCGTTCTCTGCCATCGTGCTCGACCTGATGCTGCCCGATGGCTCCGGCCTCGACGTGCTGCGCGGCCTGCGCGGCCGGAAGGACCGCACGCCCGTCGTCCTGCTCACCGCTCGCGACGCGGTGGCCGACCGGATCGCCGGGCTCGACGGCGGCGCCGACGACTATCTCGGCAAGCCCTTCGACCTCGACGAACTCTCGGCCCGCATCCGCGCCGTCGTCCGCCGGGCCTCGGGGCGGGCCGCCGCCGTCCTGGAGCACGGGGGCATCCGGCTCGATCCCGGCAGCCTCGCCGTGACGGTCGACGGCGTGCCGGTCGGCCTGTCCCGGCGCGAGGTCATGGTGCTGGCGGCGCTGATGGAACGCCCGGACGTGCTCCGCTCCAAGGCCGAGTTGGAGGAACGCCTCTACGGCTGGCAGGAGGAGGTCGAGAGCAATGCCGTCGAGGTCCACGTGCACAACCTGCGCGCCAAGATCGGCAAGCATGCCATCGAGACGGTGCGCGGCCTCGGCTACCGGATGAGGGCGTCGGCATGACATCCCTGCGCGTCAGGCTCTTCGCGATCCTGCTCCTCGCGACCGGGCTGATCTGGCTCAGTGCGGTCGCCTGGATCTACCTCGGCTCCAAGCGCGAGGTGGAGCAGGTCCTCGACACCCGACTGCAGGAGGCCGCGCGTATGGTCGGCTCCCTGGTGGGCGCGGTCGGCGGCACGACTTCCGACGGAACACCATCCACCTTCCCGGGGCCGACGGCCTACGAGCGGCAGCTGTCCTGCCAGATCTGGTCGCTCGACGGGCGCATGGTGGCGCGGTCGAGCGGAGCCCCGGAGCGGCGCCTGACCGACGCGCCGGCCGGCTTCTCCGAGCGCGAGGTCGACGGCGAGACGTGGCGGGTCTTCACGGTCGAGGACGCCGAGAAGGGCGTGCGGGTCATGGTCGGAGACCGCCTGGGCCTGCGTGAGCGCCTCGTGACCGATCTCATCATGGGCCTCGTCACCCCTGCGCTCCTCGTCGTCCCGTTCCTCGGCATGCTGATCTGGGCGAGCCTCGGGCGGGGCCTGCGCCCCTTGCGCTTGATGGCCCGGGACCTCGCGGGCCGTGACGCCGACGACATGAGCGCCATCGACGCCGGGCGGACCCCCGCCGAGGTCCGGCCGTTGGCCGACGCCCTCAACGGGCTGTTCCTCAAGGTCGAGGCTGCGCGCCGGCACGAACGAGAGGTGACGGCCTTCGCGGCGCACGAGCTGCGCACGCCATTGGCCGGGCTGAAGACCCAGGCCCAGGTCGCCATGGCCACCACCGACCCGGACGTTGCCAAGGCGGCGCTGCGCCAGATCCTGGCGGCCGTGGACCGTACCACCCGCCTCGTCCGGCAACTGCTCGACGCGGCCCGGCTCGACGCCGCCGGGGAGTCGCCGACCCTGGCGGAGGTCGACGTAGGGGCGCTGGTCGCCGAGACCGTGGATGGCATGCGGATGCCCGCGGGGGTCCGAACCCTGATCGACCCAGGGCTGCGCGGCTACACCCTGCGGGCCGATGCCGAGAGCCTGCGCCTGGCGGTCCGCAACCTGCACGAGAACGCCGTGCACCACATGGACGCTGGCACGGTGGAATGGCTGGCCCGTCCCGATGGGGAGGGCATGCTCGTGCGCGACGAGGGGCCGGGGATCCCCGCCGAGGAACTGCCGCACGTCACGACGCGCTTCTTCCGCGGCCGCCACAAGAGCGCCACCGGGAGCGGGCTTGGGCTCGCCATCGCCGAGATGGCGTCCCGCAGGAGCGGTCTGAGCCTGCGGCTGCGCAACCGGCCGGATCGCCCGGGGCTTGAGGTGGAGATCCTTCGCGCCTGATGCGGTCAGCCGAGTTCCGGGCAGAAGATGTCCTTGAGCGTCGCCAGCACCCGGGCGGCGCGGGGGTCCTCGAGCCGGTAGTGGAGCGTCTGGCTCTCGCGGCGGTACGCGACCAGCCCGTCTTCGCGCAGCTTGGCGAGATGCTGCGAGAGCGCCGACTGACTGAGCTCGACCGCCTCGGCGAGGCTCGTCACGTCCATCTCGCCGCGGGCGACAAGCAGGCAAAGAATGAGCAGGCGCTTCTCGTTGGCGAGGAGCCGAAGCAGGCGCGCCGCGTCGCTGGCCTTGTCCTGGAGCCGCATCAGGTCGTTCGGCGTGACGGCGTCCATTCGCGGTGCTCCTGAATCAGACATTCGAGATTATTTAGAGACTCCTAATATAGCGTGTCTAGTCCGTCTGGCCATAACGGTACATACCGGCAAGGTCACCGGTTCGGGCCAGGAACTCTCGTTCCAATGAAGTGCACCACCCGCGCGGAAGGCGCCCATCATCACCGAAGCAGACCGGTACCTTTCGGTTTAGCTGGGTCGAGAGAAGGCCGTCCGCTTTTTAAGCGCCCCCACTTGGAAGCAACCATTCCGCTTTCGGCCAGACTGAGTCCTGCCGGATCTCGATCGCGCGCAGAACCGGACATTCGGCTTGGCGCCCACCCCAGTCATTCAGGCGGCCTCGCCCGCTCCCCAATAACGGACATTCACCGTCACTGCTGCGGCGGCCCATTTGCATAAGGGCAGGTTACGACGCGACGCGGCGTCCCGTGGGCTCTGGAGTCCCAGTGTGGATCCTGAGAAAGGAACGCGGCGCGGAACCGCTCCATGGTCATCCGGTCGTACGGGAAGGCCGCCGTCGCCCCGGGCGCGCCGTCGCCGGCCTCCCGCTGCGTCGCGCTGAACTGCACCGTCTCGCCGGCCACCGTTCCAACCGTTTCCCGCCCTCCACCGATCCGCGGTCCCATGATGCCGCCGTCGGGGGATGAGCGCAGAACGCGGCGTCAGGACGTTCGTTGCTCGGTCACGCGCGTTCGATGCCCGGACCGGAGCCCGAGGACCTGGTGCAGGATGCGGCCCAACTGCTCGGCCGAGTACGGCTTGTGCAATAGCTCGAACCCGTGCGTGCCCTCCTGGGCGAGCACGTGGCTGTAGCCCGAGGCCAGCACCACCGGCAGGCCGGGCAGCCGACGCTGCAGCTCCTTGGCAAGGGCCATGCCGCCCATGCCGGGCATGACCACGTCCGAGAACACCAGGTCGAACCCGTTGCCGGTCCGCCCGAGCCGATCCAGCGCCTCCTCGGCGTTGGCCGCCCAGGTCGTGCTGTAGCCAAGGTCCTCCAGGATCTGGGTGGCGAACTGGCCGACCCCGACGTTGTCCTCCACCACCAGGACGCACTGCCCAGCGCCGAGGGGAGCCATTCCGTCGTCCGGGCGCGAGGCATTCGCCGGCCGCTCCTCCGGCGTGACCTCCGGAAGGTAGAGCGTGAACGTCGCGCCTTCTCCGACCGTGCTGCGCACGTCGACGTCGCCGCCGGACTGCTTGGCGAAGCCGAACACCTGGGACAGACCGAGGCCAGTGCCCTTGCCGACCTCCTTGGTCGTGAAGAACGGCTCGAAGATCTGACCGAGCCGCTCCGGTGGGATTCCCAGGCCCGTATCGGTCAGCGATACGGCCGCGAACGCTTGGTCCGAGCCGGCGTGACCGCGGATGGCGGGCAGGGCCGCGCCGCGCACGAGGCGCAGGGTCAGCGTACCCTCACCGTCCATGGCGTCCCTGGCATTGACGGCCATGTTCACCAACGCGGTCTCGAACTGGCTCAGGTCGGCCCTGATGAAGCAGGGCTCGTCCGGCACCTCGGTGAGGACGCGAACCCTGGCGCCGGTGACCGTATCGAGCATGTCGGCGATGCCGCGCACCCGCTGGCCCACGTCGAACACCTCGGGCTTGAGCGCCTGCCGCCGCGCGAAGGCCAGGAGCTGGCCGGTCAGCTTGGCGGCCCGTTCGACGGTTTCGGAGACCGCGTCGAGGTAGCGGCCCTTGCGTTCCTCCGGTAGGTCGGGCCTTCGAAGGAAGTCCACCGAGGAACGGATGATGGTCAGCAGGTTGTTGAAGTCGTGCGCCACGCCCCCGGTCAACTGCCCGACCGCCTCCAGCTTCTGGGACTGGCGCAGCGCCTCCTGCGCCTGCGCGAGCTCGGCCTGGTCGCGCAACCTCTCTGTGACGTCCGTCACGAACTGGTAGCAGCCGATGCGCTCGCCCCGTTCGTTGCGCAGGGTCCGGAAGCTGATCTCGTAGTACGGACGGACACGGTCGGGATCGCCGTAATCCTCGATGATCGTGACCTCCTCCCCGGCCAGGCCACGGCCCCAACCGGCACGGACCTGGGCCTGGTGCTCTGGCTGGTCGGCGAGCAGGTCGAGCATGTTGTCGCCGACCCTGGGCCGGACGCCGTAGATGCGCTCGAACTCGTCCGCGTTGGCCTTGTTGATGGCCAGGATGGTGTAGTCGAGGTCCGCCGCCATCACCATCACGTCGGTGCGCTCGACGATGGTGGCGAGGAGGTCGCGCTCAGCCGTGCGCTCGGAGACCTGTTGCTCAAGCCTGGCGTTCAGGACGCGCAGCGCCTCCTCCATGCGCTTGCGTTCGGAGATGTCGGTGAAGAAGACGGCGACCCGGTGGGCCGCGGGGTCGCCCACGCGCAGCGCGCGCACGTCGAACCAACGCCCGAACACCTCGGCCCAGCTCTCAAGGTGCGCGGGCTGGCCGGTCAGCGCGACGCGTCCGTATGTCTCCAGCCATTGGGGCTCAAGGTTCGGTGCGAACTCGCTGACCCAGCGCCCGGTCACGTTCGCGCCGGTCTGCCGCTCGAAGGCCGGATTGGCCTCGGTGATGCGATAGTCGACGGCCCGGTTCGTCTCGTCGAACTTCATCGCGATGATGCAGAACCCGACGTCGATGGTCTCGAACAGGGTGCGGTAACGGCTTTCGCTCTCGGCGAGTGCGGCCCGCGAGCGCACCTCCTCGGTGACCTCGTAACCGCCCACGAAGATGCCGGTGACCGTCCCCGCTTCATCGCGGATGGGCTGGTATAGGAAGTCGAGGTACCGGTCGTCATCCTCGACGAAGCGGATCGGGACGGTCCGAGCCGCGAAGGCCTCGCCGGTCGCATAGACCCGGTCGAGCAGCTCGAAGAAGCCTTGGTCGCGCAACTCCGGGAACACATCCTGGACTGGTCGACCGATGTAGTCCCGCTGGCCTGCGACGGCGATGTAGGCGTCGTTGACGTACTCGAAGACATGCTTCCGGCCGCCCAGGACGGCGACGAACCCGGGCATCTGCTGGAGCAACGCCTGCTGCCGCTGCCGCTCGGACGCGGCCTCGCGCTCGGTCAGGACCTGCCGGGTCGTCTCCGTGCAGGCGCAGAACAGGCCGACGGTCCGGCCATCGTCCCCAGGCACCGGCGTGTAGGAGAAGGAGAAGTGGGCCTCCTCCGGGTAACCGTTCCGGTGCAGCGTGAGTTGCAGGTCGTCCATGTGCACGGGCTCGCCCGCGAACACGCGGTCCATCAGCGCGCCGACTTCGTCGCGGACCTCCGGCCAGGTCTCGAAGAACGGGCGGCCCAGGGCCGCGGGATGCCGTGCGCCCAGCATGGGCGCGTAGGAGTCGTTGTAGACCAGCGTGCGGTCGGACCCCCAGGCGATGAACATCGGCTGGCGCGAGTTGAGCATGACACGCATCAGGGTCACGAGCGATTGCGGCCAGTGCCGCGGCGGCCCGAGCGAGGTGGTCGCCCAGTCGTGGCCGCCCATCAGCGCGCCCATGGAGCCGCCTGCCGCGAACAGCGAAGCCCTCGTGGTCATCGGTTCAGGCTCGGTCCCGGCGTCGTGACGGCCGAACCGTCGAGCCGGGCTGCCCGGGTGCCTCCGCACGAAGGCGGAACGTTCGCACGGCCGTGCGCGTCGGCTCGCCCGTGCGGGTGTGCATCCGCTTGGCCGATGGGCTGCCGTTGCGGGCGGCGACGGGGGCGGTCAAGGCAGTGGGGCGGTCGCGTCGGGCGGGCATGCCACACACCTAGCACAGGTGGCCCTCGCGTGTTGTTCTCCGCGACACCGTCGCCCGTGGTGCCCGGACGCAGGCATGGGAGCGTCCTCATGGTCGATAGGGAGGGAGCGGCTGAGGCGAGGGGAGACCGGTGTGGGGTGGGCCAGGATGCCGAAGTCCGCCACTTGCGCCTGGCGACGTTCCGACGGCCGCCGCGCTTCCCTCACCGCACGCGCGGCAGCGGGACGGCGGCGCTCACCCTGAGGCCGTCCGGGTCGAAGGCGACGTCGACCTTCGCCTTGAGACGGTACGTCAGCAACCCGTCGAGCAATTCCATGCCGAACCCCTCCCGGCTCGGCAGCGCCACGGGCGGCCCGTCATGCTCGTCCCAGGTCCAGCGCAGGACCGGTCCGGCGGGGCTCTCGTCGATCGTCCAGGTCACCTCCAGGCGACCGTCCGGGTCGGCAAGCGCGCCGTGCCGGATGGCGTTGATGGTCAACTCGTGCAGCGCCATCCCGACCGGGACCGCCAGTTCGGACGCGAGCGGAACCGGGGGGCCCTGCAGCGACACGCGCGAGCGGCCCGGCTCCAGGTAAGCCTCAAGCTCCGTCCGGAGCAGTCCCTCGAACGACACGGTCTGCGTCCGCGCGTCGGTGATCAGGGTGTGGGTCTTGGCCAATGAGGCGATGCGGCCGGCGAACACCTGCCGGAAGTCCGCCAGCCCCATCGACGAGCGCAGGCTCGCGTTGAGCACCGCCTGGACGGTCGCGAGGGTGTTCCTGACGCGGTGATGGAGTTCGCGGACGAGCAGGCCCTGGTTTTCCTCCGCCGCGTGCCGTTCGGTGACGTCGCGCTGCGCCGAGACCCAGTGGGCGATCCGCCCGTCGGGGTCGCGCACGGGCGTCATCAGCCATTCGACCGTGTAGGTCGAGCCGTCCTTGCGGTAGTTTACGGCCTCGCCCTGGAACGGCTCGCCGGCCGCAAGCGCCGCGCGCATCCGGTCGAGGACGGCGCGGCCCGTCCCCGAGCCTTGGAGGAGGCGGGGGTTCTAGCCCAGGACCTCTTCCGCCTTGTAGCCGGTCATGCGGGTGAAGGCCGGGTTCACGTACTCGATGCGCGGACCGGGTTCTTCGAGCTCGGCGGAGGTGATGAGGACGGCTTCCCCGCTGGCCTCGACCGCGGCGAGCAGGAGACCGGCATCCGTCGGAACCCGTTGCGTCGCGTTCCGATCTCGCACGTCCACCGCTCCCGAACCTCGGCGCCAGGCGCGTCCTGGGTGCCAAGCCGGCCCCAACCCGGGCATGACTTACAACCAACCGTGGCCGTCCAGGTTTCCGGCGCCTGACGGACGGGGACCGTCCATGGCGAGCCGAAGGGCAGGTCCGCCTCCCTGGCCCGGCCGTCCCCGAGGCCGGTGCCGGGGCGCGCAGGGTCGGAAGGCCAGCAAGCGCCCGTTTGCGGCCGGGCGAAGCCAGCCTTGTGCATGACGTGCGCGATCACGTCGGGGCTCTCCGCCCCAGGGCTCGCCTGTGCTACGGTCACGCCGAACGGCGGGCCCGAGGTGGCGCCACGTCAGGCGACGATGTCTTGACCGACTTCCGGGAACACGACTGCATCACGGCCGAACTGACGCGCTCGGACGCTAGCTCCGATCCGTTCGCCGCTGCGGTACGCGCGACGCGGATGCCGATGATCGTCACGGACCCGAACCGGCCCGACAACCCCATCGTGTTCGCCAACGCCGCCTTCACGAAACTCACCGGCTACGCGAACGAGGAGATCCTCGGCCGGAACTGCCGGTTCCTCCAAGGTCCGGAGACCAACCGGTACGACGTCGCCCGCATACGGGACGCTATCGAGCGGCGCGAGCCCATCGAGCTCGAACTGCTCAACCACAAGAAGTCCGGCGAGGTCTTCTGGAACCGGCTGCTGGTCTCGCCGGTGTTCGACCGAGCCGGCGTGCTGACCCACTTCTTCGCCTCGCAATTTGACGTCACGCTGGAGCGGGACAAGCTGGTGCGTCTCCAGGACGACCTTGCGGTCCGCGGGCGGGAGGTGGCGCGCCGCAAGGTCGAGCTCGCCCGCACCGAGGAGCGGATGCGGTTCGCCCTCAAGGCCGGGCGGATCGGCTCTTGGACCCTCGACCTCGCCGACCGGCGGCTTGAGGCCTCCGACATCTGCAAGGAGAACTTCGGCCGGAACGTCGCCGATCCGTTCGGCTACGATGACCTGCTGGCCGCCGTCGTACCCGACGACCGGGAGCGGATGGAGGAGGCGGTGCGGGAGTCCATCGCCGGGCACGGGGATTACGACATCGAGTATCGGGTGCGCACGCCGTCGGGCGAGGAGCGCTGGGTGCACGTCCGCGGGCAGACGTTCTACGACGCGAACGGCAGCCCGGTGAGCATGGCCGGAGTGTCCATCGACGTCACGGAGCGCAGGCGCGTCGAGGAGCAGCGCCAGTTGCTGGCGGGCGAGCTCACCCACCGGGTCAAGAACTCGATGGCGACGATGCAATCCATCGCCCACCAGACGCTGCGTAACGCGGCAAGCCTGGACGAGGCGCGCAAGACGCTCGACGCGCGCCTGGCATCCCTGGCGGCGGCCCATGACGCGCTGACCCGCGAGAGCTGGGAAGGGGCGACCCTCGGCGAAATCGTCGAGCGCGCCCTGCAGCCGTTCCGGAGCGGGTCGGCCAGGCGCTTCACCGTCGCCGGCCCGCAGGTGTGGCTGTCGCCGCGCGCCAGCCTCGCTTTCGTGCTGGCGCTGCACGAGTTGGCGACGAACGCCGTGAAGTACGGTGCGCTATCGAACGACGCGGGCCGCGTGGTCCTGGATTGGGGCCTCGACGAAGGGCGGCATCTGGCCCACCTGTGGCTGCGTTGGGAGGAGCTCGGAGGCCCACCCGTCGCGAAGCCGGCGCGGAACGGCTTCGGTTCGCGCATGATCGAGCGGGCGCTCGCGATGGAACTCGGAGGCCGGGCCAGGATCGAGTACCGACCGGGCGGCGTCGTGTTCACGTTTGAGGCGCCATTGCCCGAGCGGGTGTCCTAGGTGCCTTGGTCATCCGTCCCTGATCCTCCTTCCGCCAGTGCGGGCAACGGCATGCGGACGGAGACCTGCAACCCGTCCGGGGCAAAGGCGACGTCGACCTCGGCGCCCGTCTGCGCGGCCAGGATCTTGTTGAGGAGGCGGTGGCCGAAGCCCTCGCGGGTGGGATGCATGGCCGGTGGGCCGTCGTGCTCGGCCCAGTCCCAGCGCAAGCCTCGGCCGGAGCCCCGGTCCTCGATGCGCCAGGTCACCTGAAGCCTGCCGTTCGGGTCCGCGAGCGACCCGTGCCGCAGGGCGTTGGTGGTCAACTCGTGCAGGGCCATGCCCACGGGCACGGCGAGTTCGGACGGCAGGACGACCCTCGGCCCGTCCAGGGTCAGGCGCCCGCGCTCGTCGTAGGGGTCGAGTTCGGCCCTCAGCAACCCCTCGAACGAGGCGGCCTAGTCGAGATTCTCGGTGATCAGCGCGTGCGTCCGGGCCAGGGAGGAGATCCGGCCCGACAGGGCGCGGGTGAACTCGGTGGCCGAGAGCGAGGAGCGCATCGTCGCGTTCAGCACCGCCTGCACCGTCGCCAGCGTGTTCTTCACCCGGTGGTGGAGCTCGCGCACCAGCAGCGCCTGGCGGTCCTCGCCGGCGCGCCGCCCGGTGACGTCGCGCTGCGCCGAGACCCAGTTCGTGACTTGACCGCCGGCGTCGCACACCGGCGTGATCAGCCACTCGACCATGTAGGCCGATCCGTCCTTGCGGTAGTTAAGCGCCTCGCCCTGGGCCGTCTCGCCGGCCTCAAGCGAGGCGCGCAGTCCGTCCAGGACGGACCGGTCGGTGCCGGGACCCTGTAGGAAGCGGGGTGAGCGCCCCACGACCTCGTCGGCCGCATAGCCGGTCATGCGGGTGAAGGCCGGGTTGGCGTACTCGATGCGCGGGCCTGGCTCGTCGAGGTCGCCCGAGGTGATCAAGATGGCTTCCCCGGTCGCCTCGACGGCCGCCTGCAGCAGCCTGAGGTCGACCGTACCCAGCTTCAACCCGTCTCGCACGGCCACCCCGCCCCTCCAGGATCAGCCGTCGTGAACCGGCTCGAAAAACCTCGCGCGAAGCCGCGTCCAGGCACACGTTTGCAGAACCGCCGACCAGAGACCCGGTTGCAACGGCAGGTGGCGGCCGGGGATGCGCTCCTTCGTCCCGCAGGGCCAGGATGACCGGCGGTCCGCTTGCGTACTGAATGCGTCCGGGGCGTGGTGACGGGAGGGCTCGGCGTGGCGGAAGGCCAGTCCTGAAGCCGTAGCCATCCCGAGCATGACGCCGCTCGCCCGGGGCAAAACATCCGGGCGCGACCGAGGTTGATGTTGGCACGTCCCATGGCGGAGGGCATCGAGACGAACCGGGTGAACGGGGTCGCCTGGAGAGGATTGAGGTGGGCCGCCCCTACATACGGCAGTTGGACGAAATGACGGCCTTCCGACCGTCGTCGGCCATATTGGACTTGCAGGTCGCGCCGTTCCGGAGGTCCCAGTCCTTCGAGGTCGAGGCCAGGAGGTCCGGCGCCTGGCGCGAGACGTTGGGCGTCATCGCGGCCGCCCGCTCTGCCGTGGGGACCGACGACCTGCGGTGATGGATCGGCCTGCCATGCGGACACCGAGGGAACCTTGCGCCCGTGAACCCATCCCGTTCGAGGATTCGATCCCTCGTGCCCGGGAGCGTCGGCCGCTCCTCCGGTGAGATCTACCTCGACATCCTGAGCCGGCTCGCGCCGGGCGCCGCCTGCGACAGGGTCATGCCGGCCGACGCCGACGCGGCGCTGCCGCAGGGCATGGCCCTGGCCGGGTCCGACGCGGCGTTCCTCAGGTGCGGGGCGCGCGTGGGGGATCGTGGGGGATGTCGTGTTTCCGCTTCCCCAGGCCCGCCTGCTGCCCGAACCGACCCTGAGATCCCTCTCCTTACGCGAGCGAGGTTGACGCTTGCCCCTCGCCGGTATGCTCAGGCGCGTTTTCGGGCGTCGGCGATGAGCGGAATCGTGCCATGCGTGTATTGGGCGAACTCGCCGATGGGCGACGGCCGTCCCATCAGGTAGCCCTGTGCCTCGTGGCATCGCTCGGCCACAAGGAAGCCGAGCTCCGCCTCCGTCTCGACGCCCTCGGCTAGGACCGGAAGCCCGAGGCCGCGGCCCAGGCCAAGGACCGAGCGCACGATGGCCGCCGTCTGCTCGTTGCTGTCGACCGAGCGCACGAACGAGCCGTCGATCTTGATCTTGTCGAACGGGAACGAGCGCAGGTTCGAAAGGGACGAGTAGCCCGTGCCGAAATCGTCCATGGCGATGCGGAGGCCCAGCGCCTTCAACTGCCGAAGGGTCAGCAGCGCCCGGTTCGGGTCGCTGATCAGCGCCGTCTCGGTCACTTCGACCTCAAGCCGGTATGGCGCAAGCCCGGTCTTGAGCAACACCTCGTGTACCAGGCCGACGAGGTGGGGGCTGTGGATCTGCACCGCCGAGACGTTGACCGCGACGGCGAGCGGTTGCGGCCAGGTCGCGGCCTCGCGGCAGGCCTCGCGCAGAACCCACTCGCCGATCTGCAGGATGGCGTCGCTCTCCTCGGCGATGGGGATGAACACCGCTGGCGAGACATAGCCGCGCTCGGGGTGCTTCCAGCGCAGCAGCGCCTCGAAGCCGATGACCTCGCCCGTGCCGACGTCGGTCTGGGGCTGGTAGACGAGCTGCATCTCCCCGCGAGCCACGGCGTGGCGCAGGTCATGCTCCAGCAGGCGGCGCTCGCGCACCTCGACGCCCATCTTCGCCTCGAAGAAGCGGTAGGTGCCACGCCCTTCCGACTTGGCGCGGTAGAGAGCGGTGTCGGCGTAGCTCAGGAGAGCGGCCCGCTCCTGTGCATCGTCCGGATAGAGGGCGATGCCGATGCTGGTCGCGATCTGTGGCCCGCCACCGTCCGTCCTGCCGGCGCGAAGCGCCTCCAGGATGCGCTCGGCGAGGCGGCCGGCCTCGGATGGCCCCGCGCACGGCATCAGGACGGCGAACTCGTCGCCGCCGAGGCGGGCCATCATCTGCGTGTCGTCGAGCTCGGCTGAGACGATGCGGGCGACGCTCTCCAGCATGGCGTCGCCGGCGGCGTGGCCGAACAAGTCGTTGACCTCCTTGAAGCGGTCGAGGTCGAGGCACAGCACCGCGAGCTTGCGCCCGCTCGCGTCCGCGGCGCGCAGCTCCTGGTCGATGCGCTTGGCGAAGCTGGCGCGGTTGGCCAGCCCCGTGAGCGCGTCGTGGTGGGCAAGGAACTGGATCTGGCTCTCGGCCTGGCGGCGGGCCCGCAGGTCGCGCACGGCGACGGCGAAGTGCGGGCGCCCGCCATACTCGACCGATTGCATGATGATCTCGACCGGCACCAGGGCACCGTCGGCCAGCCGGAGCTCGGCCTCGACCGGCCGCTCCGGATGGCTCGCCAGGGCGAGGCGGGCGGTGTCGCCGGGCAGGTGCGCCGACAGCGCCGTGCCCGCGAGCGCGGCCTGCGGCAGGCCGACGAGCTTAGCGAAGGCCCGGTTCGCGCTGACGATGGTGTCGCCGGTGCAGACGACGAGCCCTTCGACCGCTGCGTTGGCGAGGCTGCGCAGGCGGTCGGCCTCCACTTGCGCGTGACCTCGGTCGCGCACGTCGAGGGTCAGGGCGGCGGCCGCCAGGAGCAGGATGGCGAAGCTCGCGAGCGCGACCGCGACGGCAAGCCATGCGTTCGGGACCGCCGCCTCGGAAACGGCGAGCGTCGGGTCGGGCGTTATGGTGACGGCGCCCATGGCGGTGAAGTGATGGCTGCAGATGGCCAGCAGCAGCAGCAGGGCCGCCGGCAATTGCCGGACGAGGCCGCGGGCCCCTACCTGTGCCACCAGCGCCGCGCCGCCCAGGATGCCGCCGAGCGCGAGCGAGACGGCGACGGTGGCCGGGTCCCAGGTCTTGTGCCCGGCGACGTCGTAGGCGGCCATGCCGGTGTAGTGCATCGCGGCGATGCCGAAGCCGAGGATGGCGCCCCCGGCCCAGGCGGCCGTGCGCCCTCCCACCAGCACCGCGAGCGAGAGCCCGGACCCAGCCAGCGCGACGGCGATGACGAGGGAAATGCCGGTGAGCGCGACGTCGTAGCCGCTCGGCACGCCCGGTGCGAAGGCCAGCATGGCGATGAAATGGGTCGCCCAGATGCCGGAGCCGCCGGCGGTTGCCGCCACGGCGAGCCAGCCGGCCTGCGCCCAAGCCCTCGCCCGGCTCGCGTGGCTGATTAGGCAAACCGTTGTCAGGGCCGAGAGCGCGCAGATGGCCGCCGCGAGCGCGACGAGGCGGAAATCATGGGCCTCGACAAGGCATCCGACGACGGTGAGCATGAGGCGGCCCCGGGGACGTTCGAATCCCCATGTTGGGCCATGTCGGTGTAGATCGATTTAATGGCGCGCGACCGGTATATGGATCCACACGCAAGGCCCTGAAGCTTTGCTGCGGCGCGCCGTCGCAACTTCGTTCCTGTCGTTCAAGCCTGGGCAACCGACCCGAACGCTTCCAGGGCCGTTCGCCCGGCGTCGGAGGCATCCTCGGCGGAAGCATAAGCTTCCGGGGAGACGCGGATGGACACGCCGTCCGCGTCGGTCAGGTGCCAACGATACTGACCGTGGCTCTCGCCGCAGGCCTCGACGGTGACGGCCACCGGCGTCGGGTCGTCCATGCCTCAGGCTTCCTTCAGCGGGTCGTGGCCCCAGTTCATCAGCGACAGCCGCCAGGGCGAGTCCTTCACCGCGTCCTTGTCCTTCGGGCCGCCCTGCTTGAGGTGGCGGTGCACGTAGCCGACGACCTTGCGCATGTGCCCGTAATCGTCTTCCGACAACTCGGACTTGTTCTTGTGAAGCATCTCGACGATGCGCCGCCCCTCCACATGGCCCGTCGCCTCGCCGCCGTCCTTCCTCTGCCCGACCGACTGGCTGTCCTTGCTCTTGAGGTGCTTCTCCAGGGCCGCAGCCGTCATGTTCACGACCTCCTTGAACGCCTTGTAGGTCGTCTCGTGGTCGTCCGTCCCGGCCATTTTTCGCCTCCGCTCGGGTGTTGGGCGACCCCGCTCGGGGCCGCCTTAGGGTCGAGGTCAGCTATCGGCCTTGGAGCCGCCGAGTGTCAGGTCGAGGTAGGTCTGGGTCACCCGCTCGATCAGGGCGGCGATCTCCTCCGCCGCCTTGACCTCCTCCTCGGCGGATGCCCGGAATGCTGAAGCCTGGTCGGACTTGCCGGCGCGTTCGGCGATGACGGCGAGCGAGCGGTAGGCCGCGACCTGGTCATACTGGTAGGCGTAGCCCGCGTAGAGGTTCTTCAGGGTCTCGTCCTGGGCGGTGGCGTGCACCGCGGCACCGATGGAGCCGGCAACGCTGGTCACCGTCTCCTTGAGGGTCGAGGCGCTCTCGCCGACGGCTGCCAGCGCCTTGTCGAGGCGGTCGATCTGCCCCTTCGTGGTCTCGACATGGCGGCGCAGGACGGCGGCGTAGTCGGGGTAGCGTTCCAGGCCGGAAAGCTGGCGCTCCATCTGCTCCAGGCCCTGCTTCTCCAGGGCGCGCGTATTGCGAAGCGCGCCTGCGTAGATCGTACCGATGTCCATGTTGGCCATGCCGTCGTAGCTCCTCGTTGGTGTCGGGTTCGCCGGCCAACGTGGGATGGGTACCGCCGTTCCTAGGGCGGCCTGCGGCGGATGGGCCCTCTGGCGAGGTGGCCTACTTCGACTTGCCGCCCTTCTTGCCGAGCTCGGCCTGGGCCGACGAGGATGTGCGCGGGTTCGACTTGCCCTCGTGGCTCGCCTTCGCGTTCGCCTTCTTGGCCGTGTCGCTGCCGCGGCCCTTCTTCTCGGTCATCGTCGCCTCCTCCGGGATGGTTCCCAATGCCCGGAGTGTCTGCCCCGTTCCGAAGGACGACTTCGCGCGGGCCGCGTAACGGGTGACGCAACCCGCCACGCGTTACGTTCCAGGGGATCCCCACCATGCGGCGCAGCGAGCGCTGACAAGGGCTTGGCCGAGCGCTACGGTGTCAGCCCGCCGGGATCCGCCCGTCGCCACGGAGCCCGACCGACATGATGAGCGACACATCGACCAGCCCGCCGCCTGGTGGAGAGATCAGGATCTCGACCGGCGTGCCGGGCCTCGACGACGTCCTCGGCGGCGGTCTGACGCCGAGCCGGCTCTACCTGCTGGAGGGCACGCCGGGGACGGGCAAGACGACGCTCGCGCTGCAGTTCCTGCGTGAGGGCGTTGCCCGGGGCGAACGCACCCTTTACATCACCCTGTCGGAGACCGCGGACGAGCTCCGCGCCTCCGCGGCGACCCATGGTTGGACGCTCGACGGCATCGAGGTGTTCGAGCTGGTCGACGAGATGGGCCTGGACCCCGACAGCGAGCAGTCGATCCTGCACCCCTCCGATATCGAACTGGGGGAGACGGTGAAGGAGGTCATCGCGCTGGTCGACCGGACGAAGCCCGACCGGGTCGTGTTCGACAGCCTCTCGGAACTCCGCCTGCTGGCCCAGAACCCGCTGCGGTACAGGCGCCAGATCCTGGCCCTCAAGCGCTTCTTCGCCAAGCGCGCCTGCACCGTGCTGATGCTCGACGACAAGACCTCCGAGACGGGGGACGTGCAACTCCACAGCATCGCTCACGGGGTGGTGTCGCTGGACCAGGCACCGCGCGAGTACGGCGCCGAGCGGCGGCGGCTCCGCATCGTCAAGATGCGCGGCATCAAGTTCCGCGGCGGTTACCACGACTTCGTGCTGGAGACCGGCGGCATCCAGGCGTTCCCGCGCCTGATCGCGGCCGAGCACCACGCCAGCTTCGATCCCCGGGGCACGTCGACCGGTTCGGCCGAGCTCGACCTGCTGCTGGGCGGAGGGCTCGTGCCGGGCACCAACACGCTGCTGCTCGGACCCTCCGGCGTCGGCAAGACGACGACCGCGATCCGTTGCATGCTGGCGGCCCTGGAGCGCGGCGAGACGGCGACCTACTACCTGTTCGACGAGGGGCTCGCGACCATGCTGGTCCGGGCCGCGACGCTCGGTATGGATCTGGCCCCGCACATCGCGGCCGGGCGGCTGACCGTCACGCAGGTCGATCCCGCCGAGCTCTCTCCAGGGGAGTTCGCCTCGAAGGTCCGGGCTGCGGTGGAGGAGCGTGGCTCGACCTTCGTGGGAGTCGACAGCCTGAACGCCTACCTGCATGCCATGCCGGGCGAGGAGTACCTCATCCTGCAGATGCACGAGCTCCTGAGTTACCTGAACCAGCAAGGCGTCACCACGCTCCTGGTACTGGGCCAGCACGGCATCGTCGGCGACGTGCGCAGCGACGTCGACCTGAGCTATCTCAGCGACTGCATCCTGCTGTTCCGGTTCTTCGAGGCGAAGGGCCAGGTCCGCACCGCCCTATCAGTGGTGAAGAGCCGGGTGAACGCGCACGAGCGCACCATCCGCGAGCTGAAACTGTCCCAGGGTGGGTTGCAGGTCGGCGAGGCGCTCGACGACTTCGAGGGCGTGCTCACGGGCTTGCCGGCCTATCACGGGCGGGTCGCGATGCTGTCAGGCGCGTCCGAAGGCGGCAAGGCGTGAGCGTCCCCGTCGCGGACGAGGAACGCGTCCTGATCCTGTCGCCCCGCGGGCGCGACGCCCAGGTCGTGGGGCAGGTGCTGGACCGGGCGGGCACGCGCGCCGAGGCCTGCCCGGACATGGTGGGTTGGCTCGCCTGCCTCCAGGCCGGCGCGGGTGCCGCGCTGGTCACGGAGGAGGCGCTCGCCGACGGACGGCCGGACGACCTGTTCGCCTGGCTCGACGCGCAGCCGCCCTGGTCGGACTTCCCCTTCATCGTCCTCGCCACCCGCCAGGTGGGTCGCCGGCCCGAGCGCGCGGCGAACCTGCTCGGAAGGCTCGGCAACGTGATCCTGCTGGAGCGCCCGGTGAACGCCGAGACGCTGGCCAGCGCGGCGGCCTCGGCCCTGAGGGCCCGGCGTCGCCAGTACCAGGCTCGCGAGCACCTGCTGGAGCGCGAGCGCGCGCAGGAGCAGCTCCGGGACGCCAATGAGGACTTGGAGCGGCGCGTCGTCGAGCGGACGCAGGAAGTGGAAACCGCGCGAGAGACGCTGGCCTTCGCCCTCGATGCCGCCGGCATGGCGTCCTGGGACGTGGACTACGTCACGGGCACGTCCCGCCGCTCGCCCCGCTTCGACGCCATCTTCGGCTACGAAGCGGGCGCACCCGGCTGGGACCGGGACAGCTTCCTCGCCCACGTCGTCGACGAGGACCGCGATGCCGTCGAGGCGGCCTTCGCCGCGGTCGCCGAGACGGGCAGGCTCGACCTGGAATGCCGCGTCCGGCGCGCGGATGGGACCGTCCGCTGGGTTGCCATGCGCGGGCAGGTCAAGCGCGACGAAGCCGGTGCGGCGCTGCGCATCGCCGGCATCCTGATGGACCGCACCGACCAGCGCATCACCGAGGAGGCTCTGCGCCAAGCCCAGAAGATGGAAGCCATCGGACAGTTGACCGGCGGCGTGGCGCACGACTTCAACAACCTGCTCACCGTCATCGTCGGCGGCCTCGACATGATCCTGCGCCGGCCCGAGCAGCTCGACCGCGTCAAGCGCCTGGCCGAGGCGGCGATGGGCGCGGCCCGGCGCGGCGAGCAACTGACCCAGCAGCTCCTCGCCTTCTCCCGCCGGCAGATGCTGCGGCCGCAGACGCTCAACCCGAACCGCCTGCTCCTGGACTTCCGGCCCTTGGCCGAGCGGGCGGCGACGGGGACGGTGGAGCTCACCTTCGATCTCGACCCTGCGCTCGACCCGATCCGGATCGACCCGGCGCAGTTCGAGGCAGCGGTGCTGAACCTCGTCGTGAACGCACGGGACGCGATGGAAGGCCAGGATCGCCATGCGCGCATCGCCGTGACGAGCCGCAACGTCCACCTCGGGACCGCCGCAGTCGCCGATAGGGGGGTGGCGCCCGGGGCCTACGTCGTCATCTCTGTGTCGGATACCGGCACCGGAATCCCGCCGGATAAGCTCCAGCGGGTGTTCGAGCCGTTCTTCACCACGAAGGAGGTCGGCAGGGGGACCGGGCTCGGCTTGAGCCAGGTCTACGGCTTCACCCGCAGCGCTGGGGGGTTCGCGCAGATCGAGTCGGAGGTCGGCCAGGGCACGACGGTCAGCCTGTACTTCCCGCGCTCGACCGACCCGGCTGACGAGGAGGCCGCTGTCGGTGCGGCGAGTTCGATCCCCCTGCGCCGCGCCGGCGAGGGCGAGACGGTTTTGCTTGTTGAGGACGACGAGCAGGTGCTCGGCATGGCTGTGGAAAGCCTGGAGGAGCTGCGCTACCGGGTCATCGTCGCCCGCAACGCCGCCGAGGCCCTGGAGCATCTCCGGGGCGTTGAGCGCATCGACATCCTGTTCTCCGACGTGGTGATGCCGGGGGGCATGAACGGCTCGCAACTGGCCGTCGAGGCGCAGAGCCTGCGGCCCGGCATCAAGGTCCTGCTCACTTCGGGCTACGTGGCGAACCTCGACGAGGGGCAGGTGATCGGGCGCGGCGTATTACCGGTGCTGAACAAGCCCTACCGCCGCGACGAGCTCGCCCGGTCGTTGCGGCTCGTGCTAGGTGGCGAGAGCGCCTGAGGCCCCTGGACTCCCTGGTCCCATAGTTGCGAAACGTCATCCCGGCGGGAACGGGGGAGACGAGGATCTAGTCCGGTCGCAACGGCGACGCTTCCGCAAAACGCACGCAATCGTCGGCCATCGTGCTAGACAGTACCTGCAAGCGCGCACGCGACTCCAAGTCCTTGGCGTTCGAGCAAGCTCCGCGGCGGCGCGGCCCACCCCGGGCTACGGCGCGGGCGGCGGACCCAGATCCATGTCGAAGCGCATCGTCGCGCGCGCGAACCTCCTCGTCTTCGGGGTGCTGCTCGCCATCCTCGCCCTGGTCGGGATTGTGACCTGGGAGCGCCTCAACGCCTCGCGCGAGGCCCGGGAATGGTCTCAGCACAGCTACCGCGTTCTGGGAACGATGAAGGATCTCGCAATCGCGTTGCGTGATGCCGAGACCGGGCAGCGCGGCTACGTCATCACCGGCAAGGACGACTACCTCGCCCCTTACGACTCCGCCCGTGACCGCCTCGGGGTGCTCCAGGGCGAGCTCCAGAAGCTCACCGCCGACAACCCCGCCCAGCAGGAGCGCCTGCGCGCCCTTGCCCCGGTGATCCAGCACAAGCTGGAGGAGCTCGCGCAAACGGTGCAGCTGCGCCGCGACGTCGGCGTCGAGGCCGCCGGGCGCCTAGTCAACACGGACGTCGGCCGCGGTTACATGAAGGAGGCCGAGACCTCGCTCGCGGCCATGCTGGCCGATGAGGAGGCGCTGCTCGCCCGACGCCTGGGCGAGAACGACGCCCGCGCCGCCTGGGTGCGCTGGACGACCCTGGGTGGCTCGCTCCTCGCCGTCCTGGCGCTGCTCTGGGCGGCCCGCCTCCTCAACCAGGCCTGGTCGCGGTCCTACCGGACCGAGGCCGAGCAGCGCACCCTGGCATTGCGCTTGAGCACGACACTGGACAGCCTCAGCCAGGGCGTCGCGGTGTTCGGTCCGGACCGGGCACTGACGAACTGGAACGAATGCTTCCAGGTGCTGCTCGACCTGCGCAGGGCCATGATCCGGCCGGGCACGTCGTACGCCGCCCTCGCCGAGCACACGGCGGAGACAGGGCGGCCGGTGCTGGAGACCTGGGACCAGGTCAGCCATGGCGGCACCGGCCCGCGCGAGGCGGTCGTGTACGAGCGCTCCCGCGCCGACGGCCATCACCTGGAGCTGCGCCGCACGCCGATGCCGGATGGTGGGTTCGTCCTGACCATCTCCGACATGACCAAACGCGCCCAGGCCGAGGGGGTGCTGCGCGAGGCGCAGAAGATGCAGGCCATCGGGCAACTCACCGGCGGCATCGCGCACGACTTCAACAACCTCCTGCAGGTCATCCTCGGGAACCTGGAGTTCGTCCGGGCGAAGCTCGACGGCGACGCCAAGCTGCAGACCCGCATCGAGCGCGCCGCATGGGCCGCCCAGCGCGGCGCGACGCTCACGGGCCAGCTTCTCGCCTTCGCGCGCAAGCAGCCCCTGGCACCGGCCGCCATCGATCTCGCCGCGACGATGCCGGACCTCGTGCCGCTGCTCCGGCGGACGCTCGGCGAGCACATCGAGGTGCGTTACGTCGAGAGCGCCGGGCTGTGGCCGGCCATGGCCGATCCGGCGCAGCTTGAGAGCGCGGTGCTCAACCTTGCGCTGAACGCACGCGACGCCATGCCGGGCGGCGGACGCCTCACCATCGAGCTCGGCAACAAGGTTCTGGACCGCGAATACGCCCGCCACCACGCCGAGGTGGTTCCGGGCGACTACGCCATGGTGGCGGTGTCCGACACCGGCCACGGCATGACGCCGGAGGTCGCCGCCCGGGTATTCGAGCCGTTCTTCACGACCAAGCCCGACGGCAAGGGCACCGGGCTCGGCCTCGCGATGGTGTTCGGCTTCGTCAAGCAGTCCGGCGGCCATGTGAAGATCTACTCGGAGCCTGGTCATGGCACGACGGTGAAGATCTACCTGCCCCGGGCAATCGGCCAGCTCGCCGCGGTCGGTGGACGGACTGCGGCGCCGGTCGAGCTTCCTCGCGGCTCGGCCACCATCCTGGTGGTCGAGGACGAGGCGGCGGTGCGCGAGATCGCCTGTGCGATCCTCGCCGACCTCGGCTACCGCGTGCTGGACGCTGCCGACGGCGAGGAGGCCCTGCGCGTCTTCGGGGCGAACGCCGCGGCCGTCGACCTGCTGCTGACCGACGTGGTGCTGCCCGGGAAGGTCAGGGGCCGTGAATTGTCGGAACGCGTCCAGGCGGTCCGGCCGGAGGTGAGGGTGCTCTTCATGTCCGGCTACACCGAGAATTCCATCGTCCATCACGGCCGGCTCGACGATGGCGTTCACCTGATCGGCAAGCCGTTCAAGCGCGAGCAGCTCGCCCTCAAGGTCGCCGAGGTGATTGGGGCCAATCACTCTGTCGAGACGGGAAACATCGTCGCCCTTCGACCGAAGCGGGACTCTTGAGACCTCACCCGGAGACCGACAGGGTTCCCGGGTGACATCGGCCTCGCCTCGGGTGCGCCTACGCCCAGCCCATCGGATCTTAGGCCATGCTCTCAACCGGGCGTTAGCCACGACCATGTTCAATGCCCAGTGACGACGCGTCCGGGAGCCATTCCTAAGGTTTGAAAGCGGTAGAAGTCCCTCAAGGATAGAACTAATGGAGGGAGCGGGCTGATGATCCTGCTGCGCAGCCTGTCGCATGTCCTCCGGTCTGGCCGCACCTGGGTTGTGTTGGGGGTGCTCGGCGTGCTTGCGCCCGCTGGCATGCTGGTCGTGTCCGGCCTGATGCTGCTCGATCTGCGCCGTGACGCTTGGCGGAATGCCGAGCAGACATCCCAGAACCTGCTCCAGGTGATCGAGCGCGACATCGCCCGCAACGTCGAGATCATCGACCTGTCCCTGCAAGCGGTGGTCGATAACCTGCGCGCCCCTGAGACCGCGGCGGCGAGCCCGCGGGCGCGCCAGATGATCCTGTTCGACCGCGCCGCCAGCGCCAAGGACCTCGGCGTCATGCTGGTTCTCGACGAGAACGGCGATAGCATCCTCGACGCCTCCTCGCTGCCGGCCCGGAAGGTCAACAACGCCGACCGCGACTACTTCCAGGCTCACAAAGCCCATGCCCATCTCGGGCTCCTCATCAGCAAGCCGGTCGTTTCGCGCCTGCTCGGCGCGCCCATTGTCGTGCTGAGCCGCCGCATCGACAAGCCGGACGGCTCGTTCGGCGGGGTGGTTCTGGGCAGCCTGAAGCTGTCCTACTTCGCACGCCTCTTCGACCAAATCGGCCTCGGGCGCGACGGCGCGATCAATCTCTACCTGCGCGACGGCACGCGCATCGTGCGCCATCCCTACGCCGACGCGGACATCGGCACGAACCTCGCCGGCACCCCGAACTTCGAGCGGTTCGTGCGGGAGCGCGGCGGCACGTTCGTCGGCACGTCGGTCCGCGACGGCATCGAGCGGCACTACGCCTTCACCGAGGTCGGCGACCTGCCGCTCGTCCTCAACGTCGCCCGGTCGACGCGCGAGATCGAGGCGGAATGGCGGGCGAAGGCGCTCGTCATCGCCACGGTCGTGCTGGTCCTATGCGGCCTGACTGTCGCCCTGTCGCTGTTGTTCGGGCGGGAGCTCCGGCGACGCGCGGAGATGCATGCCGAGATGGCCCGGCTCTCTCGGACCGATCCCCTGACCGGGTTGGCGAACCGGCGCCGGTTCGAGGCTGCCCTGGCAGATGCCGGCGCGGACGCACGTCGCACCGGCAATCCGTTGTCGCTGCTCGTCGTCGATGCCGACCACTTCAAGCGTTTCAACGACCGCTACGGCCACGCGGTCGGCGACGAGGTGCTCAAGGGTCTCGCCGCCTGCCTGTCCGCGAGCGTGCACCGACCCGGTGATCTCGCCTGCCGGGTCGGCGGCGAGGAGTTCGCGCTGATCCTACCCGGCACCGACGAGGCCGGCGCCCTGCGGGTCGCCGATGAGGTGCACGCCCAGGTGTCCGGGCTGGCGGTCGGCTCGGCCGGCATCGAGCCGGGTACCGTGACGGTCAGCATCGGCTTGGCCTCGGGCATCCACCAAGTGCACGACCTCTACGGCCGGGCCGACGCGGCGCTGTACGAGGCCAAGGCGAACGGGCGGAACCGGACGCGATGCGCGCCGGCCAGGCTTCGTGAGCAGGCGAACGGACGAGCGCTCCGCGTCGTCGAGGCGTGAGCGTCCGCCAAGCTCGCATCCGTGCGGTGGATGGTTGCGCCCATCCGGCGTTCCGGCCGATCCGGCCTACGAACCCGCGCTCTGGACCTGCCATTCGCCGGTCAGGGCGAGCGTGGCGGAGTAGACGACCGATCCGTCCGCGTCGCGCACGCTGACCGCGAAGATGCGCCGGTCACCGTCCGGGAGCTTGTCGCGCGCCATGTCGGGGAGGACGCCTATCGCGGCGCGGCGTGCGGACTCCGCGTCCGGCAAGTCGATGCCTTCGTCGTCCGAAATCGCGTCATCGCCGTCGCAGGTATCGAAATAGTATCGAGGCACCGAACGCTCCGCGCTCATCCAGGCGGGAGCACGGCGCGTCTCTCAGCCGCCCACGCCCGGTCATCCGGTGAGCGATGCCCAATGCTGCCCCGCCTCACCAGACGACACAACAACTTGGATTGCGTCCGTGATTCAGGCCGTCGGGCGGCTGGCGAGATGCAGGTAGGCGGGATTGAAGCTGGCCGCCGCCACGAGCCGCGGCCAGTCCGGGATCTCCAGCCGCTTGCCCCTGAGCTCGATCAACCCATCGCGCCTAAGCTCGCGCAACGTGCGGTTCACGTGGACGCTGGTCAGGCCGGTCGCATCGGCGAGGTCGACTTGCGTGACCGGCATCGGGCAGCGGCCGTCCCGGGCCAAGCCGACCGCGACCTGTTTCAAGTACAGCTCGCAGAACAGGTGCGCGAGCCGCTGATAGGCCGGTCGGCGCCCGACGTTGGCCACCCACTCGCGGAAGATGGCGGCGTCCACCAGGGTGTCGCGCCAGAACGGGGCGTTGAGTTCGGGGATGCGCAGCAGGAGCTCGCGCAGCGCCTCGTGCGGCACGGAGAGGGCCGTGACCCTGGTGAGCGCGCCCAAGTTGTGGTCCATGACCGAGAGGTGCAGGCCCTGAAGGTCCGGCATGTCGCCGGCCACGTGGAACGCGGAGATCTGGCGCTTGCCTTCGTCAAGTACCTTGTAGCGCTGCACCCAGCCCTCGACGATCAGCCAGCATCGGGTGGGTCGGTCACCCTCGCCCACAAGGTCCTGGCCTGCCGCGAACACCCGCGGCGACGCCGGCAGGTGCAGGATGGCTTGCTCGTCTCGGTCGGAGAGGCGGGTGAGGCTTCCGAGCTTTTTCAGCAGTGGCGACAGCGGGTGCTCGGACGCGGTAAACATCGGAGTCGCTCCACCGACGAAAACCCGTCGTGGTCGAAAATTAGCATGGATTAGCAGCGATGGAGAACAAATCGTTTTTCGTCGAACGCCCATCACAGTCGAGTTCGCGCAGGACCGCTAGACGTGTTCGAGCGGGACGCGGACGTTGACCCGCAAGCCATCGGCATCGAAAGCCACATCGACCTGAGCCGCCGTCTGCGCGACCAAGATCTTGTTGAGGAGGCGCGAGCCGAATCCCTCGCGGGTTGGCAGCGTGGGAGGAGGACCGTCGTGCTCGTCCCAGGTCCAGGACAGACACGGCCGCGTCTCGCCTTCCTCGACGGTCCACGTCACCGAGACCCGGCCGTCCGGGTGCGCCAGCGCCCCGTGGCGAAGCGCGTTCGTGGTTAGCTCGTGCAAGGCCATGCTGACCGGCACGGCTAGTTCGGAGGGGAGCCGCACCCGCGGTCCACGCAGCATTATGCGGCCGTTCTCGTTGTAGGGGTCGAGCTCGGCCCGGAGCAGCCCTTCGAACGATGCAACCTGCCCCTGGTCCTCGGTGATCAGCGCGTGCGTCCTTGCGAGCGAGACAATCCGACCGGTGAAGGCGCGGGTGAACTCCGGCATCGTGAGTGACGAGCGCACGGTCGCGTTCAGGACGGCCTGGACCGTGGCCAGCGTGTTCTTCACCCGATGGTGGAGCTCACGCACCATCAGCGCCTGCCGGTCCTCGTAGGCGCGGCGCTCGGTGACGTCGCGCTGGGCCGAGACCCAGTGGGTGATGTGGCCGTCGGCGTTCTTGACCGGCGTGATCAGCCACTCGACCCAGTATGCTGATCCATCCTTGCGGTAATTGAGCGTTTCGCCCTGGAAGGCTTCTCCGGCCGACAGCGCGGCGCGCGTCCGGTCGAGCGTGGCGCGGTCGGTCCCCGACCCCTGCAGGAAGCGCGGACTGCGTCCGGTAACCTCGTGCGTGGCGTATCCGCTGAGGCGGGTGAAGGCGGGATTGGCATAGAGGATGCTCGGGCCAGGCTCGTCGAGGTCGGCAGAGGTGATGAGGATGGCCTCGCCGGCCGCCTCGACCGCAGCCTTGAGAAGCCGCAGGTCGACTTGGTCCGGTCCGTTTTCATCTCGACGCGACACCCGACCCCCCTGGACGCCGTGTTGGCACGGCGAACCTGCGTCCAGGACGGCTGTGCCTCCGGGAACCTCAACGGAGGCACAACCGTGGATGGCGCCCTAAGGTGCCCTCGCGGCGTTTGTGTCACGGGGAAAACTTCGGCCGGGTGCCGACCAGGTTCACGCCGGCACCGAGCGGGATGACCTCAGCGGCCCTTCTTGTAGAGCTTGCTGGCGATCTCGAAGATCTCCTCCGGCGCGTAGTCCGGCGCGAACGCCCCGTAGTTGCCGTCGAGCTCCGGGATCTTGCCGCCCTCGGGCGCGCCGTCAACGACTTCGAGGTTGCCGGGCGGGTCGCCGGGTAGCGCCACCTCGTCGTTCGACCAGACGCCGGCCGCTTCCTTGTAGTCCGACTCACTGAAGGTGTAGAGGCGCCGGTGCTTGCCCTCATCGAGGTACTTCTGACACTCGGGGATGCGCGAAAGGTCGATGTTGGGGGTCGGCAGCATCTGCTCGATGGCCACGCCGGTGAGCTTCTTCAGCGCCAGGGCGTAGGCGTGGGCGTGCAGCGAGCCGCGCACCAGCAGGTAGCCGCAGACCTCGCGACCGGTCGGTTCGGTCATGGTTTCGTAGACCCGCAGCTTGTGGATGCGCGCGCCGCATTCCAGGTGGAAGTTGTGCAATAGGTCGATGATCAGGTTCCCGGTGGTCGTGACCATGTCCATGTTCCAGGACGCGGCGTTCGAGTTCATCGGCATGGCGCCGCCGCCGTTCGATAGGAAGCTGCCGGCGAGCCGGATGTCCTGCATCTCGGCGAACGGCGCCTTGGAGATGTCGACGTCCTTCTTGGGGTTGCCCGGACCGTTGTTCAGCATCGCGATGCCGGTCGAGACGAGCTCGACGTGACCGATCTCCTCGGCGAAGATGCTCGACACCAGGCTGTAGAAGGGGCGCAGCTTCTCCTTGTTGCGAAAGTTGAAGCTCTGGAACATGTAGTTTCCGAGCGTCGACATCTCGCCGTACTTGCCGCCGAGCAGCTCCTGCAGGGCGGCGGCGGCGTTCGGCTCGGGCTTCTTGGGCTCCGGCAACTCCGTCAGGAGCTTGTCGATCTTCATGAACATGGCACGGGTCTCCGGCCGCGCAGGGATGCGCACCCGGACAGCTAGCGCCCGGATCGCGTTCGTCAGGCCTCCGGGTGCCCAGGGATCGCGCCATCCAATCCCGCCGCGAGCGGCAGCGCCAGCGCGCACAGCGCGGCCATGCCCCAGAACGCTCCGGCGCCGAACGCGCCGTAGAGGAGGCCGCCCGCCGCGGTTAGGACCGCCGAGGCTACGCCCAGGCCCAACGTGCCGTAGAGCGTCTGCGCGCTGGCCGAGAGGCGCTCCGGCACGACCCTGGCGATAAGTTGCATGGCGGCGAGGTGCAGAAGCGCGAAGGTGAACCCGTGCAGCGGCTGGATGGCCGCGAGCACCGGCACCGCGGCCGTCGAGGCCATGGCCGCCCAGCGCACCACGCCGAGGCCGGCGGCCAGCATCGCGACCCGGGCCGTCCCAAGGCGCGCCAGCAGCCAGGGGCCGGCAAGCACGAAGACGAGGACCTCGGACGTGACCGCCTCGGACCAGAGCAGGCTGATCGCGCTCGGGCCGATCCCGGCCTCGCGCCAGCGGATCACCGCGAAGCCGTCGTTCAGGGCGTGGCTGCCGATCACGAGCGCCGCCACCACGAGCATCCGCCGGAACGGCTTGAGGGCCAAGAGCTCGCCGAGGCCGCCGAGGCCGAGGCTCGGCAGCCCGACCCGCGCCGGGGCGGGTGGGACGCGAGCCGTCGCGACGGCCATGACGAGGAACAGGAGGCCGCTTGACACGATGATGCTCGCCAAGCCGGCCCGGGCGACGAGCAGGCCCGAGACCAGGGTCCCGAGCACGAAGGCCGCCGAGCCCGCGCCCCGGACCCAGCCGTACGAGAAGGTGCCCTCCCGCTCCGCGGCGCCGAGCGCGAGCGCGTCGGCGAGCGGCGCCAGGGCGGCGATGGCGCTGGCGTGCAGCACGCTCACTCCCAACAGCGGCCAGAAGCCGTACCCGACGAGGTAGGCGAAGGCGATCAGCCCTGAGGCGGCGGCCGCGACGCCGAGCACGGCCCGCATGGCGTCGTAGCGGTCGGCGAGGTACCCGGCCACTGGGCCCGCGGCGAGGCGCATCAGCGTACCCGCCGCGAGCGCGACGCCGATCTCACCGGAGGTCAGGCCGCGCTCGCCGAGGAAGCTCGGCAGGAACGGGGACTCGGTGCCGTAGGCAGCGTAGAGCGAGCCCTGCAGCAGCACGAAGGCCGGGAAGGAGCCCGTCATAACGCGCGCCCACGACCTCGTCGCTCCGGTCCGCGCATCCATGCCGCCAGATCCCAGCCGTCACGCCGGCTCGGCGGACGCCCGGCCAGTCTGACCTGCCGGACCGTGCATGCCCAGCGCGCGGCGACCGACCATCCACACCGCCAAGCCGGCGGCGGCGACGGCGGCCAGGACGACGAACGATGCCGCGAAGCCGAGGTATTGGGCGACGACGCCGGCCAGCAACGGGCTTACCGTCGCGCCCGCGCCGTAGGCGGTCATGACGCCGCCGAGCCCGGCATTGGCGTGGCCGGTGCCGTCCATGATCTCGGCCACGAGCGCCGGGATGGCGACGCCGCCCAGCCCCATCGCCAGGCCTTCGAGGACCTGGACTGGGATGACCAGCCACCAGGATGTCGCGAACGCGGCTAGCAGGCCGCGGACCACGACCAGCCCGAGGGCGAGGGAGAGCACGCCGGCGTGCCCACGCCCCTGCGCAGCCCGCGCGGCCAGCAGCGCCGCGCCGACCATCGTGGCCTGGGACACGACGGTCATCACGCCGGTGGTCAGGCTCGGGTCGGCGCCCGAGGCTGTGCGCGCCTGCGCGAGGAACGGCAGCATGGCGCCGTTCGCGGTCTGGTAGGCGAACACGGCGGCCGCCAGGAGCAGGAGCGGCTTAGTCCCGAACAGGACGCGCAGCGTCGAGCGCTCGTCCTGTTCGCCGCCGCGCGCCGTGCCGTGGTCGATGCAGCCCTTGTCGATGCCGAGCAGGACGCCGCACGAGGCGACCGCCATGACCACGATGGCGATGGACACGTAGCCGAGCCCGAGCGCGTAGCCGAGCACGCCGGAGAGGGCGGCGTTGGCGGCGTTGCCGGCGTGGTTGAACGCCTCGTTGCGGGAGACCTGATGACCGTAGGCTTGTTGCCCGACGATGCCAAGCGTCACGGCCGCGACCAAGGGCGCGATGCTGGTGTCGGCGACACCGATGACCAACTGCGACAGACCGATGAGCCAGAGGCTGTCCGTCGCGACCAGGGCGACCGCCCCCGCGGCGATGCCCAGCACCGCCATGGCCAGGGCGGCACGCTTGTACGTCGTACGGTCGATCAGCGCGCCGACCGGCGTCGTCGCCAATAGGCCGGCGAGCCCGGCAAGGCCCATGGCGAAGCCGGTCGCGGCCGGGTCGAAGCCGCGCTGCTGCAGGTAAACGCCCAGGAAGGGCCCGAAGCCTTCGCGCGCACCGGCCAGGGCGAAGTTGAGGGCGAGAAGGCTCGTGACTGGTTGCATCTGCTGCCCTGGACCGCGGTCGTATTGGTCGCACTGAACCCCAGGAAAGGAGTCGCCTGTCCCAGGTTAGCTTTGCGGGTCGCCAGCAAGCCTGACGCGGCCGCCGGAGACCGTCGTGACATGGAGACTGGGAACGCTTTCGGGAGCCAGGACCCGACGCCCGCGCTCAGGTGCGTGGTCGCCATCCCGGTCCGGAACGAGGCCGAGCGGATCGCCGCGTGCCTGGAGGCGCTGGCCGCCCAGCGAGGCATCGGGGCAAGCGCGCTGGGCGTGGTGCTGTTCCTCAACAACTGCACCGACGAGACGGCACACGTGGTCGCAGGCCTGCTGCCTTCGCTGCGCATTCCCGTCCGTATGATCGAGCGCGAGTATGCGGAAGCGAACGCCGGATGGGCCCGGCGTGAGGCGATGGAGGCAGCGGCCGACTGGTTGGACGAGGGCGAGCCCTTCGACGGCCTGATCCTCACCACGGACGCGGACAGCCGGGTGCCGACTGACTGGGTCGCCCGCAACCTCGCCGCGGTCGCGGCTGGGGTCGATGCGGTGGCCGGCCGGATCGCCCTCGACGAGGCCGACGCGGCGCGCCTGCCCGCCGCCCTGCACGCGCGAGGTCGCCTCGAAGGCGGCTACGAGACGCGGCTGATCGAGATCGAGGCCCTCATCGACCCGCTGCCGCACGATCCCTGGCCGCGGCACTGGACCACCTCCGGGGCGACGCTCGCGGTCCGGCTCGAAACCTACCGACAGGTCGGGGGCATGCCGCCGCTGGCGGTCGGCGAGGACAAGGCCTTCGTGTCTTCGCTCCTGTCGAGCGACGCGCGGGTGCGTCACGACCCGGACATCCTCGTCGTCACCTCGGGCCGCCTCGACGGCCGGGCGCCCGGCGGCGCGGCGGACACGATGAAGCTCCGCTGCGAGGTGCCGGAGAGCCCCTGCGACCCGCGCCTGGAGCCGCTGCCCCGGGCCGTGTTCCGGTATGCCTGGCGTCGACGGCTCCGGCGGCTCCAAGCGACCGGGCGGCTGGCCCGCACCCCGTTCTGGGCGCCGTGGCTCGGCATCCGCGCCGAAGATGCGCGGATCATCGCCGGCTTGCCCACGCTCGGCGCCATCCTCGCCGCGGTCGAGGCCGCGAGCCCTCGGCTCGGTTATCGCCCGCTTCGCCCGCGGGAACTCGCGAGGCACACGCGCCTCGCGAACGCGGTCTCCTGCCTGCTGCGCGGCGCTCGACGCCTCGGCCATTCGGTCCGATCAACGGGGGCAAGGACCGCCGCGGGCGACCTGGGCGTGACGTCCTTCGAGCGGACCGGCGATGCCTGAGGGCGGTGCCTTGATCTACCGCGTGCAGAAGCACGCCGCCCGCCGGCTGCACTACGACTTCCGGCTGGAGCTCGGCGGCGTCCTGAAGAGCTGGGCGGTCACGCGCGGCCCGAGCCTCGTCGCGGGCGAGCGCCGCCTGGCCGTCCAGGTCGAGGACCATGGCCTGGACTACGCCGATTACGAGGGGGTGATCGCGCCGGGCAACTATGGTGCCGGCGTCGTGCTGCTGTGGGACCAAGGCACCTGGGCACCGGACGGCGATCCCGAGACGGCACTCGCGTCCGGATCCCTCGCCTTCGCGCTGCACGGCGAGAAGTTGACCGGCCGCTGGCGTCTCACGCGGATGAAACCTCGGCCCCGCGAGCGGCATGTTTCCTGGCTGCTGGTCAAGTCGCGCGACGCGGCCGCCCGCGGACCTGACGACCCGGACATTCTGGTGGAGCGACCGCGTTCGGTCGTGACCGGACGCACGGTCGAGGAGATCGCCGCCGCGGCGGCCTGACGGGAGGAAGGCGGATGGACCTGAGGATCCCGATTAACCTGGCCTACGACGCGGTCGCGGCCGCTAGGCAGGTGGCGACGGCGGCCGCGGCACGCGCGGACGGGCAGGACCGCGACGACGGCTTCCCGGCTGAGGACGTCGCCGACCTCGCTCGCCTCGGCCTGCTCACCGCGCCCATTCCCTCCGATGAAGGTGGCCTCGGCCTAGGCGAGGAACCGGACATGGCCGAGTTCGCGACGGTGCTGCGGCTCGTGGGGTACGGCAGCCTCGCGCTCGGCCGAATCTACGAGGGGCACGTCAACGCGCTCCAGCTCGTCGCCCGGTATGGTACGCCCACGCAGCGCGCGCGCCTGTTCGCGGATGTGCGGGACGGACATCTGTTCGGGGTCTGGAACACCGACCCGCCCGGCGACTGCCTGAAGCTCGGGGACGATCGCCGGCTCCGCGGCGTGAAGACCTTCGCGTCGGGCGCCGGCTTCGTCACCCGCGCCCTGGTGACGGTCAAGCACGAGCCGGGCGCCTCGCCTTTGATGCTGGTCGTGCCGCTGGAGCCCGGCAGCCGCGCCGACCTCACTGGCTGGCGCGCGCACGGCATGCGCGCCTCCGCGACCGGCACCGTGGACTTCGAGGATATAGTCGTCACCGAGGAGGAGATCCTGGGCGGTTGGGACGACTACCATCGCCAGCCGGTCTTCTCGGGCGGCGCGTGGCGGTTCGCGGCGGTGCAGCTCGGCGGCATCGAGGCGGTGTTCGACGCGTGGCGTGGGCATCTCGCCGCGACCGGCCGCGGCGGCGACCCGCACCAGCTCGCCCGCCTCGGCGAAGGCGCCATCGCACTGGAGGGCGCACGGGGATGGGTCGAGCGTGCCGCCTGTCTTGTCGCCGAGGACGAATTCGCGCCTGACCGCATCGTCGCCTTCGTCAACCTCGCGAGACTGGCGGTGGAGAAGGCCGGCCTCGACGTGCTGCAGCTCGCCCAGCGGTCGGTCGGCCTTCAGGGCTTCATGCGCGAGCATCCCCTGGAGCGGCTGTCCCGCGACCTCGCCACCTACCTGCGCCAGCCCGCACCGGACCGGGCGCTCGCCACCGCGGCGGCCGAGATCCTCGGGGCCGGGGGCATCGCCGGCGACCTGTTCGAATTGAGGTCAACGCGATGAGCCGGCACGCCCATTCCCTGCCGTCGAGCTACTTCGACGAACGCTACGCCGCAGATCCGGATCCTTGGCAGTTCGAGACCAGCGACTACGAGCGAGCCAAGTACGCGGCGACCCTCGATGCCCTGCCGCGGGACCGTTACTCCTCTGCCCTGGAGGTCGGCTGCTCCATCGGCGTGCTGACCGAGGCCCTCGCCCGACGCTGCGATGCCCTCGTCAGCCTTGACCTGGCCGAACGCGCTCTGGCGCGGGCCCGCGAACGGTGCAGGGACCTGTCGCACGTACGATTCGAGCTCACGCAGGTGCCCGGCCAATGGCCGGAGGGCGCGTTCGACCTGATCCTGCTTTCGGAGGTCGTGTACTACCTCGACGCAGGCGACGTGGCGCGCTTGGCCAAGCGCGTCCATGGCTGCCTCCGGCCGGGCGGGGACGTGGTGCTGGTTCACTGGACCGGGGAGACCCACTATCCGCTGACTGGCGACGAGGCGGCGGATCGCTTCATCGAAGAGACACGGGCCTTCCTGCGCGTCTTCGGGCAGAACAGGACGGACGAGTACCGGCTCGACGTGCTAGTCCACGGCACGAAACCTGAGGGAGATGGACCGTCGGGGTAGTGGGCGCCGCATAGCGTTACCCGGTATTTGTTACACGTTCGCGCCGCGACGGAGTGTGGTCTGACCGCTGCCAGACAAGCGCGCATTGCAGTCTACGGCAGGCCTCCTTGCTTTCAGCCGGGATGCGGACCCATTCGACGGCGGTCGTGCTCCATCGCGAACACGTGGGCGTAGAGGTTGGCCATCCATCCACGCCCCTCGACCGTCAGGTCCAGGAAGCGGGTCGCATCGCCGATTACCGGCTCGACCTTCGCCCAGAAAAAGACCGGGTAGCGCTCAGCCAGGTCGGCCGGGCTGTCGTAACCCAGTTGGCGGTCGAGCCCGACCTCGGCGAACTCGTGGAAGAGCGCGTTCAGCTTGCGCGGGTAGAGCGGGTCGCCCAACTGCCCGATCAGGTCGGCGGCCCGCATCAGGCCTGCCTCCGTGCCGGTCTCTCGGTGCTCGTCGTCCTGCGGGACCGGGAAGCGGGTCAGCTCGATGGCGCGTATCACCCGTCCCGCATCGACGAGGTCGTGCGTGCCGAAGCGTTCCTTCACCACCAGCTTCGAGCGCTCGATGTGGTGGGGCGCCAGCGCCGCGTCCGAGGCGCCGCGCGGCAGGCTCACGGTCGTGCCCTGGGCGTCGATGACGAAGGCGTCCGCCCGGTCGCCCGAGCAGACGCCGCGCACGTATCCGATGTCATGGTAGAGGGCGGCCACGATCATGTGCAGCCAGTCCTCGGGCGTGACGCCCCGCTGGAGGAAGCGGCCGCGCAGGATGTCCTGGGCGACGAGGGTGACGAGGGTCGTGTGGTCGCCGTCGTGGTAGAGGGCGTCGCTGCCGACGATGCGCTCGATCATGAGCCGCGCGGAGGCCTCGATGATCTCGGCGTACCGCGGCTCTCGGCTGCCGAAGGTGCGCTGGTACGTGAGCGCGAGGTGTTCGCCCAGGGCGTTAGCGACCACTTTCGTCATGTCGAACATGATCGGCACCTAGCGTCCGGGCGGAACGCCGACGTAGCTGGCCTCGCGCCCGCCGGCCATGGATGACCTATGCCTGCATCGGCCAACGGACACCCGCCCAGAGAACCCTAACCATTCAAACCTGCCACAGCGATTGAAGAGCGCCGCTCTCTTGTCCTCCAGAGGCGGCGAGACGCCAGACCGTGAGGGCCATCCCCGGGGTCGTCTTGCCTGTGCCAGGAATTCCGCAAACGACCACGAGCATGTGGCCTCAAGAGCCCTGTCACCTCCGCTTTCAAGGGCTACCGCGTCGGTCGTGAACGACTGCGACGGGGTTTCAGGAGGCCGTCTGCTTTCCCAGAAAACCTCCTCTGAAGCAGCCATTCCGCTTACGGCCACTACCGGTCAGAACGCCTGTCCGTAACGGGATCGTCCAACAGACGCCTGGGATCCGCCGCCGGTGATACGGGCCTCCCGAGCGGGTGACCGTCTCACAAGACCCGTACGCTGATCCTTTCAGTGGCGGGGGGCCAATCGTACACTTCTCGCCATGACGATTCTGATCGGCTATGCCCGATGCTCGACCGACCGGCAGGATCTGGCGGCCCAGCGCGCCGCCCTCGAAGGGCTCGGGGTCGCACCGGAACGGGTCTACACCGACCACGGGCTGACCGGCACGAACAGGGATCGCCCGGGCCTGGCGCAGGCGCTGGCCGCCACCCGGACAGGCGACACCCTCGTGGTCCCCAAGCTCGACCGGCTGGCCCGCTCGGTTCCGGACGCCCGTGCCATCGCCGACGCGCTCGCCGGGCGAGGGATCAAGCTGGCCTTGGGGGCGAGCGTCTACGATCCGGCCGATCCGTTGGGGAAGATGTTCTTCAACATCCTGGCCACCTTCGCCGAGTTCGAGAGCGACCTGATCCGCCTGCCCACCCGCGAGGGGATGGCGATCGCCAGATCCCGGGGAAAACTCAGGGGCAAGAAGCCCAAGCTCACCGAGAAGCAGCAGCGAGAGCTGCGCCGGATGAACGACACGGGAGAATACGCGATCGCCGACCTCGCCGAGCTGTTCTCCGTCTCGCGGCCCACCGTCTACCGAACCCTCGCACGGCAATCGGATGGGATCCCGCGATCCGGGATCCGATCGACGGCCCCGTAGCCTCCGGCGGCTCCGCTCATAGCGCGCACCGGATGTCACTGCGGGCCCAGGGAAGGGACCCTGCGGCCCCACACGCCGACGTCAGTTGGTGTTCGTCCGGTATTCCCGGCGGAGCAACGTCACGAGATCCTCAACTAGGTCGCGCTCGTCATGCTTGATGGCGGCCCGGGTACGCAGGGCCGGCGACAGGGTCACCGGACCCGGCTCCTTGTGGCCGAAACCGTGGCTGACGGAGCCTCTGTTCGCGTTCGCCTCGCTGCGGGTGCGCCAGATCATGTACTGGGCGTCGGCGATCGAGGCCGCCAGGACGACGTGCGTGAGACGCTGGGTCGGATCGATCCGGTCCAGGACCGCCACCGCGTAACGGAGGATCCGCGTCACCAGGTCGGTGACATCCTCCTCGATGACCGCCCCCATCATATCGTCCGAGCGCGGGAGCGGCAGCGTCAACAGCATGTGCCCCTGCGGCATCATCGTCACGGCGGCATCGCGCTCCTGACGGATCACGAGCGCACCGCCCTCGACGACATCCCCGATGCCCTTGCCTCGGTCGAGGATCTGGGTCCTGCCGAAGAGGCTCCACTGCAGCAGCTGCTCCGCCAGGTCGCGATCCTCGATCTGGCTCGGCCGCAGGATCGACTGCTCCGGGCCCATGACGACCGAGATGGACAGGCGTTTCTGGCCGGTCGAGTGGCTTCGGCTATCCTTAGGCAACATGCCAATCGCGCGATCGAGCATTGCTCCTTCGTCGACCGGCCCGGCGGCTTTGGACATCTCGTACTGGTGCACGGCCCGGACGATTTTGCCCCGCAGGTCGTCGGGCCCGCTGAACCCGCCGCGGAACAAACCGCCGCTCCAACCCTGAACCTCTGCCACGAAGGCGGCCTCGTCATCGTCCCGATCGACGCCTTCTTGGACAAAGGCGATCACGGGTCTGGTCTGGCGCGCCTCCCTGTATTCCTCATGCGTGGCCGAGAGGCCGGACTCCTGCTTCGCCCCGTAGGACTTGCCGAGGATCAGCACGACGAGGCCGGCGTGGCGGATTCCTTCGAGGCAGGCGACCTGCGGCGATGCCGGACGTGCGCCGAAATCCTCTGCCATAATGACCCCGTGGCCGAGATCGCCGATCGCGGAGCGGGCCGCGTCGCGGATCGGCTCCAGGCCGGAGATGAGTGAGCTGACAAAGATCTTCATAGGGTGACCGCCTCTGCGTGACGCCCGACGCCACGGGATCATGGACATCGCGCTTGTGTTCGTACTCGTTTTGGTGATATGCACCCAAAAATGGGTAAGAACAAGAGGTTGGTGTGGGCACGCCGTTTGAAGCCGACGATACGCAGCGACTGAGGGACCTGCGCGATGCCATCGCCGCCGCGGGTGACGAGCTGTCGCTGCCGCAGCTCCTGGCGCTACTGACGATCGCGGCGGAGCCGAACCTGTCGGTGAACGACCTGGCGGAGCGGATGGGCGTTCCGCAGCAATCGGCCAGCCGCTTCGTCGCCGTGCTGCTTGGGCGCTACCAGTCTGCATCCGGCGCCGGCCCCAAGGAGCCGCTGATCGACCAGGGCGTCTCCCTGACCGATCCGCGCAAGAGAGCGCTCACGCTGACACCCGCCGGCCGGGATCTCGTCACCAGGATGACGGGCCCCGGGCCTTCAACCCGCCACTCGAAGGGACACTGACATGTCGGCAGCCGACAAGCTCCTCGGCCTCGAACTGAAGAACGGGTGGAAGGTGACGAGGCACCTCCAGCGCGGTCCCGCCGCGACCGGCGGGATGTTCTCGCAGAGCTACATCGCGGAGAAGGGCGCCGCCGTCGGATTCCTGAAGGCGTTCGACTTCTCGCCGGCCCTTCAGCCGGACGTCGACATGGCGAACGAGATCCAGAAGCTCATCGCCTGCTACAACCACGAGCGCGCCATCCTCGATCATTGCCGCGGGCGCAGGCTTTCGAAGGTCGTGATCGCCCTCGACCACGGCGACGTCCAGGTGCCCGGCATGGGCCCCATGGAGGGACGCGTCTTCTACCTCATCTTCGAGATGGCCGAGGGCGACGTCCGGGTGCAGATGGACACCAGCACCGCGTGCGACGCCCTGTGGTGCATGCATGCGCTCAAGGACATCACGCTCGGCCTCTGGCAGGTCCACAAGGAGATGATCGCCCATCAGGACGGCAAGCCGTCGAACGTGCTCGCCTATCCGGGCCCCTCCTTCAAGGTCGCCGATTTCGGGCGGTCCTCGCGGAAGGGCCAGCCGGCCGCCCACGACGACTTCAAGATCGCCGGCGACCGCGGGTATGCCCCGCCCGAGCAGCTGTTCGGCTTCGTGCACCCCGAGTTCACCAACCGCCGGATCGGTTGCGATCTCTACATGCTGGGAAACCTCGCCGCCTTCCTGTTCTCCGGGGTCAACATCACGCCCCTCCTCCTTTCGAAGCTGGATCCGCAGCATCATCCCCGCGCCTGGGGCGGGACCTACGAGCAGGTCCTGCCATACGTGCGGAACGCCTTTTCCGCAGTCCTGGCGGATGTGAGCCCGCTCATCGACGAGCGCGTCCGCGCCGACGTGCTCGGCCTGGTGCGCGAGTTCTGCGACCCGGACCTCCAGCGCCGGGGGCATCCCGACCACCTCGGCCAGTCCACCCAGTTCTCGCTCGAACGGTACGTTTCGAGGATGGACTTGGCTGCGAAGCGGCTCAGCATCCTCATGCGTACCGGGAGGGCCGCATGACGCCGGAATCCCTCGCGACGCAACGTCGTCTCGTCCCACGGTGGAGGAGCCTTGCGCTCACCTTGCGCGCGCGCGAGCTCGGGCTAAGGGGGACCCCGAAGCCGGCGCCCCACCTCTCGCCCGAAATGGTGCAACGTCTCGAACGTTGGCGAATGTTTCCCAGCATCGTCTCCGCATCCGAGCTCGTCGAGATAGCGATCGTCGAATGCCGGGAGGGAGAGGCCCTCAACGCAGCGCGCCGGCTGATTGCCCCCGCCAGCACCGCCGCGCCGCTCGTCAGGGCCCAGGCGGCGGAACTCCTCCGCCGCAACGGCGAGGAGGTGCCCGACAAGCTGGTGCATGCGCGGCCGACCGACGCCACCGCGTGGCGGGACCTGACGAGGCTGCACCCGCACGACGCGCTGGCATGGGTCGAGCTGGCACTTCACCAGACGGTTGCCGGGCGGGACAAGCGGGCGGAGCGATCGATGCGTGTCGCCCTTCAGCTCTCACCCGACAACCGGCACGTGCTGCGTTCGGCGTCGCGGCTGTTCCTGCACATGGGGGACCCAGAGCGCGCGCACGACATCGTGCGAAGGAGTGCCGCGACCCGGGGGGACCCGTGGCTGCTCGCCGCGGAGATCGCCTTGGCCGAGCTTGCCGACCGGGATCCGACCTTCTTCAAGCAAGGCGTCCGCTTCGTCGATGACGGGGGAATGTTCCCCCACCAGATCACCGAGCTCGCGGGCGCGATCGGTACGGCCGACCTCCTCGGCGGTGGAGTGAAGCGATCCAGGCGCATGTTCCGCACGAGCATGGTCGACCCGACCGGCAGCTCGCTGGCGCAGGGTGAGTGGGCGACCCGGCACCTCGGCGTCGATCTCGTCCCGCACGAGCGACTGGACACGGTGTCGGAGGCTCACGAGGCCCAGGCCTTCCATCTCTATCGAAGGGCCCGCTTCGACGACGTCCCGTGCGCCTGCGAGGCTTGGTCCCGTGTCGATCCCTTCTCGCTCCGGCCCTACGAGTTCGGCGCGAGCACGGCCGCTTTCACGGAGGATTTCCCGAAGGCGGAGGAGCTGTCGGCCCGAGGCCTTCAACGCAACTCGGATTCGCCAATCCTGCTGAACGTCCGTGCCTTCGTCATGGCGTCCCAGAACCGTCTGGCCGAGGCCAGCAAGCTCCTGCGCCAGATCGACGCCAAAAAAGCGTCCCCTGCCTTCAGGCACCTGACCGGGGCGAACAACGGAATGGTGGCTTTCCGGTCCGGGGACCTGGCCAAGGGCCGTCAGCTCTACCTGGAGGCCGCGGAAGGTTTCCGAAAAGCACACATGCCCATGCCGAGCGCCCATGCTCGCGTCTTCCTGGCTCGGGAGGCGCACCTAGCCGGCGACCCGGATGCCCCGAAGCTCCTCCTTGAGGCACAAAAGGCCGTCGAGCGCCTTGGCTTTACGGAGGTGTCGTTCACCTTGGAGAAGGTGGAGACGCTGATGGGTATCGCGCCACTGAGCCCCCGCAAGCCGAACCCCGTGCCTCCTCGCCCCGAGCCTCTGCCAACGAAGCCTCGGGTCATCTCGTGGAGCACGCCAGGCTGGACCAGACCGGGATCGTGATCCGCGACCGAGCACAGCAGCGACCCGCTGGCGGCGGCGCCGGTGGATCTTGGTGGCGACGCAGCCCACTGGGGACCGAGCGACGTCCGAAGCTGCCAGACCGGCATCGGCCGTGGTAGCTCTTGGTAGGCCAAGGCTAGGGCTTAAATGGACGTTAATTTCGGAGACCAGAGGCGGATCCTTGCAAGCATACGCATCCGATCGCTGACGAACTCAGTCATCGACGCTCCGAATTTGGCCGACGCAGCGATTGTGTACCAGGGCGAGCCGACGACATTCCAAGATCGTCACCGCGGACGATCACTACGCGCAAGCATTTTCCGCCCGTACGTCGATCTGACCCACTTGACGGTGTAGCCGTCGGCCAAGTGGTCCGAAACCATCCTATTCCGAGGAATAGTGAGCGGTGAAGACCAGTTCGTTTTTGAACTCGGCAACAACCTGACGGGACATCTTCCTTACATATCGGCAGGAAACGTTGTGACCCGACTGCCCCCCCCGGGGGGAGGGGGTGCCCCGGGGGCAGGCTACCCTCGCGGAGGCAGGGGCACCCTCCGCCGACGGCGGCCGTCTACTCCACGCGCGCATGCCCTCGACCCTGTCTCCCCTGACAACGGGGGCGACCGTGCCGGGCGAGGCGTGTCCCGATCCAAGCCACGGCGCGCCCGTCATGCGAGGCGTCCGATTCGCGCGCGCGATGGCCCATGCGTGGGATGGGCGGCCCCCCGCCACGGTGCGCCTCTTAGGAGCGGGCAGGCTCGGTAGTCGGCCGCAGGATGCCCGGTTTGGAGTTGGCCAGCGACGCGCGTACCGTAGCTTCGTCGATGGGTGTGCTGCCCCATCGTCAACTCGATCCGACCCCAGATGATGACGCCCGACGCGCAGACCTCCACCACACCCTGCCAGGCCACCCGAGCCCACCTGCGGGCAGCCCATGTCGCATGGCTGCACCCCAAGGGGTCGATCGGGCGCGCCTGGGTCGGGACGAAGGTTGCCGACGACGACGGCGAGCGCTTCGAGGGCGAGACGCTCGACCCGGCCGATGCCGTCCTGAGGCAGCATGGCGCCGAGGACCGGTACAGCAGCCTCAACCGCTTCTGGGGTCGCCGGCGCACGGGTGAGTGCCTCAAGGCGGTCGGCTCGCTCGTTCTCGACTGGGACTACCAGAAGAACGAGAGCCAACCCTTCTATGGATGGGCGCCCGAGGCCGTGCGCGACCTCCTGATCGAGGCGATGGTCGCCGCCGGGATCCCGCTGCCCTCGATCTGGGTCGCCTCGGGATGCGGCCTGCAGGGGACGTGGGCATGCGACGGCGTGAAGGCTGCCGCGTGGGCGCGTGTGCGCGCAGTCTACGATGCCCTGCATGGGCCGGACCTCGCCACGAACGGCATGCCCAAGGTTCGGCGCAGGCACGCCGACCCCGAGCTCGATGCGATCGAGGCCAAGCGCCTGCCCATGTGGCGCCTGTTCCGCGACGCCGGTCTCGACCGCGTCTGCCGCGACAGCGCCCGCGTCGTGCGGCTCGTCGGGAGCATGAACGTGAAGAGCAGGACTATGGCCCGGCTCATCGCGCCCGCCGCATTTGCGGACGCGACGCGCTACTCGTTCCACGCCCTGGCCGACGCCATCCTGCCCGTGTCCCGGCGCGAGATCGAGGAGCGCCGAAGGGCCCGTGCCGAGGCCCAAACCGCCGCGGCCGCCAACGACAATCCGGCTCCTGCGCGTCCCCGTCGCCATGCCGGTCCGGCCGGTCGGTGGGTCGGGATCCTGCGCGACCTGTACGCGTGGCGGGACGGCATGGGCGGCCCGCCCCAGGGCAGGCGCGAGCTGTGGCTGTTCCTGACCGCGAACGCCACCGCGCACGTCCGGGGCGGACGGCGTGAGGATTGGGCCGCCGAGCTCGCGCCTCTCGCGGGCCTGACCGAGAAGGAGGCGCTCAGCGCCCTCGGGACGCTCGACCGGCGCCAGCGCCGCCACGAGGCTGGCGAGACCGACGAGTTCGAGGGTGTCGAGCAGTCCATCCTGTACAACCACAAGGCCGCGACGATCGTCGACCTTCTTGACATCCAGGTGGAGCAGGCGGAGCGTTTCGGTCTGCGCGCCCTGTTCCCCGGCGGCGGCAAGGCCATGACGCCGGCTGAGCGGCAAGCGGCACGCCGACGTCGCCTCGGGATCGAGAGCGCCTCGGATTCGGCCGATCAACGGCTCGCGATCGGCATGTACGCGATGGGGCAGCGAGCGGCCGGCATGAGCCTCGCCGAGATCTGCGCCTGCCACGACCTGGGCAAGGAGGCGGTCCTCTTCGCCATGCGCCTCGCCTCCGCCGATTACGGGCTCGACGGCGCGATCGATGCCGAGACCTTGAGGGCCGCCCGGGATGCCGAGGCTCTGGAGCGGTCCTCCATCGTGGCCGAGACGCAGTCCGAGGTCCTGGCTAACGCCACCGGGATCGATGAGGCTGTCGAGCCTGTCGGGTTCGCGTCACGCTATATTGTGGGCTCTGCCTCGCGTGAGGCCCGCCCCGCCTCACTGGCGCCCCTGCCGGCTCCCGGAGAGGTCGTGGTCCAGCGCTGGTCGGACTGGTTCGCCACCGTGACCACGGCCAGCGGGACGTGGGAGTGGCACAGGGATGCGGCATGGGACCTCGTCGGGGATCCCGGCTGCGTCGACCCCGCCGATGCGGTGCTTGCCCAGGCGGCTCTCCAGGACCTCTCCAGGCCCATCGTCGGGCCCGCCAGACGGTCTGCCCGGCGAGATGGCGCTCGGGGTCAGTGCCGCCTCGCGCCCCCTTCCAGGGCCGCCCCGCTGCCCCAGCTGGACCTTTCTCGCGAGGCCGAGGCTTACGCGGATGCCTCCGGGGGCTGGACTACGCCTCGCCGCTCCCTGGCGCTTGTGGCAGCCTAGGCGACGCGGTATTGTCGGGACGCCTGGGGTTCGGGCGAGATGCAGCACATCTCGAAGGCATCTCCGGATCGCCGGGGAGGCCTTCATCTATTTCGGGCCCCTGCGTGGCGCTGACCGGGACACGGGCCCCGTGGCAGCCTCCCCGGCATGGCACGCCGCAAGCAATCCTCCTCCGGCTTCAACCTCGACGGCTTCGATGGCGTCGACCTCGCGCTCGACCTCGGCGAGGCGATCGACCGCTGGAGGGATGAGTTCGTCCGAACGGTCGGCATGACCGACCCGAACCGGGGCATGGCCAAGTACAGGCGTGCCGCGGGCTGGGCAGTGGACGAGGTTGCCCGGCAGGCCGTCCTCAACATCCGCTACCGCTTCCACTCGACCATGAAGCGCAGGTCGCCGTGGACCGAATCCGCGGTCGCCTACAAGCGACTGAGCAAGGCGGAGCTGAACGCTCTGGAAAGGGGCGAGCGCAGCCCGGAGGACGTCTACGCCCACTTCTTCGTGAAGGCCAAGCAGTCGGTCTATTTGAAGTATCTCTTCGGCATGGAGCCGAACATCCGCCTTCCCGGCGACGTCGGGCTCGCGCGGAACCGGATCCTCATCCCGTGGTGGGACAACATCACGAAGACGCAGGGCGTCCGCCCCACGAAGGATGGCGGGGTGCCCCGGGCATTCCTGTCCCGGTTGGCGCGCGAGGTCTCGGCCGACCGTTCGCCGAAGCGCTCGGGCACGCAGGGGCGGTGGGGCGTCTACTACGGGGCCATCAAGATCCACGGGCAGGCCCATGAGGGCTACATCGCCCGGCCGCCCCGGGTGCCCGTGACCGAGCAGGACGTCCTCCATCGGGGGCACTCGGCGCTGGACCAGGTCATCCAGACCCGGGGCGGGGACCTGCGCCGGATCGGCCGGAAGCTCAAGGACGTCGACCACCCCAGGGTGCTGTTCCTTGCTGTCGACAAGGCCCTGTATAAGCCCATCTTGCAGAAGCCGTGGGACGAGGCCTGCTCCGATGCCGCCTCGCGCGTGCCCGAGATCATGAGCCAGCAGCTCAACGACAACCTGGCGCACATGATGAAGAAGGGCACCTACCTCCGCTGAGGCTGCCCGGCCGGGACCGACAGCCCCACGACATGGGGAACCCGGGCTATCCGAATACCGCGGTCGGGGGACGCTCGGGGCACAGGAGCGATCCCCGTGCCGCCAGCCCCTACGTCCGTCCCAGCCTCCCCCACATTCGTCAGCCAGCCCCAGCGCGGCAATCCCCGGGGGATCCGCGCCCGGGCCACTGACCACGCCGTCCGGCGCTTCGCCGAGCGTGCCGTCGGGGTCATCGTCGACGAGGGCATGGACGACACCTCGGCGCTGGCCGAGCTCATTCGCCGCGGCGTGAACGTCCGCCGGGTCCGCCAGACCCTCTCGAAGCTCGGTGGCATCGGCGTCGGGAAGCGTGAACGGCTCCGCTCCACGATGGCGGGCGCCAAGGCTGGATGGATCCGGCAGTGCCCCAAGGAAGTCCGGCGCGAGGACGGCCGTATCGTCACGGCGTTCCATCCGCACCTCACGTCTGCGGGAATAGCCGGGCTTGCCGAGCACTTCTGCCGGGGCGCGCAGGCGACCCGCCAGCCCCTCATCCCGGGCGTCTGACCCATTAGAAAATCTGCGCCGGGGCGGCCCCGCGCCGCCCCCGCCGACCGATGCGGCAAAATGATACCGAAGCGTACTTCGCTTCCTTTGCCCTCGATGCCGCCAGCCTCCGCGAGGCCGCCAAGGGCTAGAAGCCCACGAACCCGTCGGGCGTGGTGACCCCGCCGTTGGGCAGGTCATGATGCTCCGGGGCAGGCTTGGGCTGGGCGTCCGGAGCCGCGGGCTCTGGGGGGATCCGGAGTGGATCCCCGATGACGTACCACCGCGACTCCGTTCGGATCCATCCCGGCCCCCTGGCGAGGATCGGGCTGGTCGTGACCGGACCCGGGGGCAGCAGGGGATGCCCGCTGACATAGCCGTGGAGGCACGGCAGGTCCGTGCCCGGGTACGTGGTCTCTACGTAGTCGGACAGGCACGGTGCCTCGGCGAGCGTTCGCGCGTCCGGAATCCACCCCGAGCTCAGCAAGTCGATGTCGCGGCTGGCATCCGCCCGCCGCCGGACGAGGTCACGAAGGGACAGGGGGCGCATGACGATCTCCTCGGCGCCATCATCGGATCGGTTCGTGAGAGGGACTAGCGGTCACCTCGTCGGGCAGGGGGGCGGCCCCTGACGCCGCCGGAAGAGGACCGAGTCGTGGAGCATCGCGCCGCTCGGTAGGATGAGCAGGTCGGTGTCCAGGCTCACTTCCGAGCCGCCGTTCGCGAAGCACGTGGCCGCCGTCACCCGCCCGTGTCGCAACCGGACAGCCTTGCAGTCGAGCCCGTCGATCCCCAGCCCCCGATCATCACCAACGACGATCGCGAAGACGTTCTCTCCGGCGCTCGGGCAGTACAGCCCGGGCGGCGGCAGGAGCCATGTCGTGTCGGCGGCCGCCGGGACGGCGAGGGCGGCCAGGGCAATGGCGAGGGCGACGGCACGCATGACAGGTTCTTCCGAACGGGGGGCGAGGCACCACGCCCGGCCGTCCTGATCGAACCAGGCGGCGGCCGCGGCGGTGAGGATGCTGTCGTCCGGGATGCGGAATCCCGGTTGGCCGAGACGATACGTGAAAGGGATGGCCCCGGCCGGCCGCGGCACGCCTGCGAGCGGGATCCCGCGGGCCCAGGCGTGGACGTCTCGGACCGCGGTCCCGAGGCAGCGAAGGCGGCTGGCCTCGCTCGCCCGGAACCTCACGCCGACGAGCGCAATTTCCGCGACGTGGTCGACGACTCGGCCGCCGTCGCGGACCGACCAACAGCGGCGGGTGAGGTTCCAGTAGACATCAGCCACCCTTCTTGTTCTTGGCCTTGGCCGCCTTGCGCTCCTGTTCGCGTACCTCGTGGCAGGAGTCGCAGAGGATGATGTGCCATCCCCCCGGGCGGTGAATGCCCGGCGCACCGCAATGCTCGCAGACGACGACGGACAGCGTCTCCAGAGCTGAACGGATCAACTCCAGCATTTCGGTATCGACGTTGTTCTTGCCGCTCATGTACCAGCGTAGGCTGGCGAACTTACTCTTGAGCTGCGTTGTCACGATGCCGTTCAGGACACCGTGAAACCGCATGGTAGATGCGCCGGCGCAGGCAAGCTCTTGCCATGGTACGCCAACTTCTACTGTGCCGGATGGAAATAGCTCTCCGTACTCCGCCCACATGCGGTCGCACATGTCGCCATGGTCCTCAGGGACCAGGCCGCCCCCCGGGAGGTACCTGTCTGAACGGATGGCCACGTATCGTTCAGCGATCTGCGTAACGACGTCCATGTGCCGCCGCGTGAAGGCATGAGGCGGCACATCCGAGTACGTCTGGCCGTCGTCCCCGGTGTCCCCCGGCATGGGCGGCTCCAGTCCCGTGCAGGACAGACGAATGAAGGTCTGGCCCTCCGGTGTGGGGTGCTGCACGATGCGCAGCGCGGGTTGGCTGCCGTATAGGAGTTCGAGGTAGCTGCGCAGCTCGCGCGCGGCCCGGCGGGCACGCATGTCCATGGCGGCCTCCTCAGTGCGCGAAGCGACGGTCTGAACGAAGCGCGACGAGATGCTCGACGGCGCGGCGGAGGGGACGGATCGAGCCGCCGCGCCAGGACGAGAGGCTGTCGAGCTCAGCTGCGTCTAGGTCGCCGAGCCACCTGCCGTCCCCCATCTCGGACCTCATCTTTTCGATAATGCCTCTGGCGACGATCGGGAGGTCCTGCCGCCGGGGGCCGGGGATCTCGACGACCGCGAAACGGTCGAGCAGGGGGCCCCGAAGGCTTGCAACGTCGTTGGCAGTGGCAACGAGCGACACACCGCTGATGTCGACGACCCCATCGACCCCAAGATCGAAGAAGCGGCGGCGGGCCGATAGTTCGCCCACGGCGACGATCGCCTCCCTGAGGGATCCATTGTGTCCACCCGTCGCTCCACTCTTGTCCAGTTCGTCGAGGATGACGATGCCATCGCCGGACTGGTTATCGACGAGGAGCTGCGTGAACAGGCTGAGCCGAGCCGTAGACCACTGCTTCGACGTTCCCGAGATCGAGGAGTCCGCGATCCCGGCGCATCCGTAGACGACCGTTGGCACGCCCAGGCCTTCGGCGATGTCCCGCGCAAGCTCGGTCTTTCCCGTTCCGGGCGCTCCGACGAGGAGCAGGTTCGGGACGGCTACGGTGTCCCGCCCAGCGAGCGTACCGAGAATGCGGGCGATCTGCGTCGCGAGCCATGGCCGCCGCGCCACGAGGTGCTCGCCCAGTACGGTGATGTCTGGCATGCGATGCAGCGGAAGGGCCTGGCCGACAAGTGCCCGCGCGGCGCCGGCCGGCTTCTTCGATTCGAGAGCTGTGGGCAGCACGACACGCGTGGGATGCCGCGCGTCCACGAACCCCGGGACAGGGCTGTCGTCCGGGATGACACGAGCATCCGCATACTTATCGTCAGGGGGATCGGCCGCACGGAGCAGCTCCTCCGGCGGGGCGGCCACGCTGGCGATCATCTCCAGGACGCGGCGGGCGGTCGATCGCGTCAGCTGCCAGGACGGGATTAGCTCAAGGTCGATCGGCGGGACGAGGTCGCGCTGGCAGAGCGCCACGCACTGAAGCATCGTGACGGCGATCTCGCGCACGGCGACGGGATCGCTTTGCGCCACGTGTGCGTAGCTGTGCAGTGTGTCGCTCAGCAGCGCGACGGCCCGGGCGGCCGCTTGAGGGTTAGCCAGCATGGCGCCGTAGAGCGTTGCACGGTCGGCGATCTCGCCGCACAGGTCCTCCAGCGCGATGTTCGGATTGAACTTTCCTTCCTGCAGCGCGAGGGCCTCGACTTCCTCGGCATAACGGGGGCACGGCTCGCTCCCGAGCAGCTCCAGGGCGTCCTTGAGCGCATCTGACAGCTGCTTGCCGATGGCCGAGTTCAGGAGGTCTGACGTCCAGCGTCGGGCATCCTCCGTCACTGTCCCGCCCGCCGGCATCGCTCCGGCGAACAGTTGCCCCAGCGTGGGGAATCCGTTCGACGCGTAGACGATGTCGCGCCGGAAATGCTCTTCACTTTCCTTGTAGGCAGCCTGCCGGGCAGCACGCCGGGCAAGGCGCTGGAAGTCGTCGGATGTCATGGGGAGGCTCGCTGGAAACGGAGGGCACGCGCAGACGGGCGCCGAGCAGGGCTCAGGCGGTGCGGGCTATCCGTTTTAAGCAGCGAGCGAGGGTCACGGGGGTCGTCCTTCCGGTGAGGCTCCACCATGCCTGGGGCGGCCCCGGTGCGCAATCGGAAGTCCCAGAGAAGGTTAGGTTTTCCCTGGGCGATGGGCGACCGCGCCGTCCCGTTCCGAATCGCTCAGAGTGCTATCCTGGCGATGCCGATGGCGGGAGCGGGTGATGGCGCACAAGTATTGGGAGCACAGGTCGGCTTGGGACTTCTACCGCATGCCGGAGGCCGCGCAGACGGCATTCCGCGAGGCGGTCCGCGATGCGCGCTGCGGCGACGAGAAGGCGGTCGAGGCGTTCGTCGAGGCCAGCGTCACCGACCTGATGCGGCCGGTCGTGACCCTTCACGACTTGGTCAGCGACGGGCTCGCCGAGCTGCCCGCCGACGCGCGCCCCGACGTCGAGCGGGTGCTCTTCGGGCAGTTCAACGGGCAGACGTCGCCCATCCGCCTCGTTCGCCAGGTCCTCGACCGCGCCCGGCTGGACGGCCTGAACGACCGCCAGATCGCCGGGGCGGTCACGGTCGTCTTGGAGAGCCACGGGCTCCTTCAGAGGGACCCGGCCTGATGGGCGAGCTCACCCTCTTCGTGTGCTCGGCCGGTTCGGCCGTCCTTCTGATGGGCGTCCTCGCGACGGGGATCCTCTCGGCGCTGGACCGCTCGGATTCGAGCGGGGCGACCACTCCCGCGGGGGAGGCCTGCCCATGAGCCGCCCCGCACCCTCCGCCGACCTACTCGATCGGCTTGCCCGCAGGTTTCCGGGATCCCCCGTTCACGCCGCCTGGCGCGCGCGGGTCGTCGGGGATGTCGTCGAGGCTGTAGTCGGGCCCGATCGGCCGGGCGACACGCTCGCCGGGGGCGGTGGGGAACCGCCCCCGGATCATGTCCTCCGAGAACCCGATGTCGCGCATGATGCTCTCCAGGGCAGCCCGAACCCGGGGCGAGGTGACCGGAAGGAGGGGCTCGCGGGGGTCCTCCAGGAACTCCCGGCACCAGCGCACTCGGGGGTCATTCGGGTCCTGGACCGGGGGCTCCAAGCCGGCGAGGACGCGGATAGACTCGGGTGGATACTCGTCGTCGGGCATGCCACGGATTCTCGGCCCGCCCCCTCGGAGAAGCAAGCCCGGCACGTGCCACGGCACGTGCCAGAGCACGTAGACGGCGAGGCGAGATCCCCGACCCCGCGGGGCGGGCACACCGAACTCGCGCTGGAGCGCCTGGCGGTCCGGGGCGCTCGAATCCGGACGGGGGCCGCCCTGCCCGCCGTCTGGTCGGCCTAAAGCTGAGGGGAGGGGATGATGCGGATTGTGGAGTGAGCCAAGTTCAGCAAGATGCCGAAGGGCACGGTTCCAGGCAGAGGTATGGCGATGCGGATCTACCCCGAGACGCCCGTGCGGATCACGCTGCCCCAGGCCGTAGTTATCCATCCCGACTGGGACCGCCCGACGCCACCGGTCACCCGGCCCGCGGACTTCGAGGTCGTCAAGGCGCGCCTGGTCGCCGCCCTCGCGGCGGAGGTCATCCGGATGCTGGGGGCATGGGTATCTGAGCTCGACCCGGTGGTAATCTACGCCCCCGGGGGCGGCCAGCTTGGCCTGTCGCTCGCCGGGGATCCGGAGGCCCGGATCGTCGTGCCGTCCAGGCTCTCGACGCTGGACTCCATCGTGGCTGAGGTCACCGGCGGGGTGAAGCCTGTTTAAGTCAAATCCGGAGGTTGCCTTAAAAAGGGATCACGCCACCGGTCTGTGTGCCCCCTGTGCGCCCGCGAAAATGAACGAATATTTAGAAGCATCGCTCAAATTTGACCAAATACTATGAACTGACAAGATCACTACAATTTATCGCAAATAAATCCATTTTCTCGCTAAGCTTCGTGAAAGGGGATGTGTTTATATCAGCAGGCCTCGCCGGCGCCGCCGGTCTAAAGAGGCTGACAGATATGCCCTTCACCCAACAGCAACTGACGGACATGTTCTCGACGGGGGCCGAACACGTGGGCCGCGTCGCTGAGCTAAGGAGGTCCGGCGGCGACCCAGCCGCGTACATGAACGATCTCTTCGGCGCCCCCGTCGTCATCGGCGTGTACCGCAAGAAGCGCGGCGGGATCGGCTATCTTGTCGTCAGGGGTGTCGCGCACCTCCAGCGTATCTTGGAGCGGGGCCAGGCCGAGCACCTCCCCGTGGCATACTACCTGTTCGAGTCGGCGGAGGCGGCCACGTTCGCGGCCGACGTCTACGACCGGCATCCGGACGCCCGGTGGGTGGAGGCGCATCTGGACGGGCGCGCCTTCGGCCTCGGCCTCACTTGGACTGAGTGACCGCAGATCGTCGCCGGCAACCGGCTGGGGACCTCCAATTACCGTGATGACGGCGGTCCCTGGGAGGGTTCAGCGGGACGCTGAGCGCTTTGGCGATCTGATGCTGTCCTCACGCTGGTCCCAGGCGGGGCGATAAGCCCTCGATCCCGACCCTCAGGCAGTCCTCGCGTGGTAGCCGATGAGCCACACCGCACGGGTCATGTTGTAGAACAGGTTGGCCAAGCCGATCTTCGTCCGAGCTCTCGCCAAGCCGATGGGCCGCACCACGAGCCTCATCGGCCCCTTCTGCCGGGCAAAGACATGCTCGACGGCCGCGCGGACCTTCGACTTCTCGCCGTTGGCCCGGGCGACGTTCCTGGCCATCGGCTTGCCCGGCGGCTTCTTGCGATGGATGCGGGAGCGGAAGCCGTTGCCCGCCAAGTGTGCCTCGTTAGCCTTCAAGCGGTAGGCGGTGTCAGCCCAGACGTCGCCGGCGGTGTTGGCTTTCGACACCAGGTTGGGCAACTGCGCCCCGTCGTGGCGAGCCGCGTCGGTGGCGGTCCAGGCCCGGATCAGCCCATGACGGCAGTCGATGCCGACGTGGTTCTTGTAGCCGAAGGCCGGCACGGCAATGTCCACGCGCTTCGCCCCGTCCTCGGCCGGCGTGGCCTTCGACCATTTGATCGTCCAGCGCGCGTCGCGGTCCTTCTGAGCGAGCTTGGCCGGCTTGGCCTTCCAGGCGTCGGGCACACGGCTGGCCTTCAGATCCGCCTTCTCGGCCTCGGTGTTGCGCTGCTTGGGCGCGGCCATCACGGTCGCGTCGACGATCTGCCCACCCATCGCCAGGAAACCGGCGTGCCGCGGGGCCGCCTCGTAGACCGAGAACAGCACTGCGATGGCCGGCTTTCCCGCAATTTCTGCCCGGGTGAGCGCCTCGCGGAAGGTCAAGATCGTGTTGGCGTCGGGCACCGGGTCGGACAGCCCGAGCCCAAAGAAGCGCATGAAAAGGAAGCGCATGAAGGAGAGCCTGTCCGTGATCAGGAACTCCGTGCGCTCGTCCGACAGCGAGTGGCTGGCCTGGAGGATCAGCACCTTGAACATGAAGACGAGGTCGAACGGTGGGCGACCGCCCTTCGATCCGTCTGAACGAGACACGGAACGGGCGAGGTCGTCCCGGAACAGCTCGAAATCGACGATGCGGCTCAACCGCTCCCGCGCGTCGCCCTTGGCCGAGAGATCCTTCTGACGCTCATCGACGTCGAAAAACCGGGCTGACCGCGCATCGCAGCACCTCACCGACCGCCGACGCCATCACACCACGAAACCCCTCAAACCGCGAGGTTTTTGGAGGTGTTCGGCTGGGCCGTGCCCTGGAACGGGACACAGGGGCGGTGCGAGGCTGCCCGATGGTCCGCCCGAACGCTCGGAATCGGGCGGATCGCCCGGCAAGCGTGCAAAAAAGTCCGCCCGAGATCCGCCCGAGAACGAGAAAGCCCCGGACGATGGGTCCAGGGCCTAGAACGTAAATTCCTGCGATTTTGAGAGTATTTTTGGTAGCGAGGGAGGGATTTGAACCCCCGACACAAGGATTATGATTCCTCTGCTCTAACCAGCTGAGCTACCCCGCCACGAGCAGCGATCGTCCGCGAGGACGATGCGTGCAGTGGCGGCGGTATAGGGAGAGCGGGCGCTCGGTGTCAACGGTTCTCCGTGCGCAAATCGCGGACGCGGAACTGTCGCGTTCCGCGCCGCACGGATCGCGGAAGGAAATGCTCGGCTGTCACCCGGAGCCGACGGTCGCCGACGCGGCGGCCATGTCCGACTCGCCCGAGGCCGCTAGGTTGCCGCACGGGCCGCGCGACGGCCCGTGAGATCACGGAGCGTTCGATGACAGCGCGCATGAGCCATCGCAGGACGACCAGCATCGCCGTCCTTCTCGTCCTTGGGCTGCCGCTCGCCGCCGGTCCGGCCGTCGCGGCGGGCAAGGAGGTCACCTACCGCGCCGCCCTCAACGGCGGCAGCGAGGTCCCGGCGACCGCGTCCCACGGCGAGGGCGAGGTCACCGCGACCTTCGATCCCGCCACCAAGCGCCTGAGCTGGTCAGGCCGGTACAGCGGCCTCACCGGTCCGGTCACGGCCGCCCATTTCCACGGGCCGGCCAAGGTGGGCGAGAACGCCGGCGTGCTTGTTCCGGTGACGGCGGCGAGCAGTCCCTTCACCGGCGAGGCGACCCTCGACGACGCCAAGGCCGCCGATCTCGCGGCCGGCAAGCTGTACTTCAACCTCCACACCGCCGCGAACCCGAAGGGCGAAATCCGCGGCCAGCTGGAACGCGCACCCTGATCCGGAACAGCGGAAGCCTCGACGATCCGGGCCGCGCCCGGTAGGCGGATCCCGTCCACCTGCCGGAGCCTTCGATGAAGCACACCGACGCCATCATCGCCTGGACACCCGTCCGCTGGGCGGAGCTGAAGCCGGAAACCGCCGGGCAGGTCGTCATCCTGCCCGCGCCCGACACCGCCGGAGAGGCCAAGCGCTACATGATGCGCGCCGGCGCCAGCTCGTCCGCCCTGGCCACCCTGTCAGAGGAAGCGCGCATCGCGCGCCTCTTCATCGACTTCCAGACCGTGGTCGTCCGCGACGGGATCGATCCCCAGGTCGCCCACCGGGCCTTCCTGGCGATCGACGAGTACCGGTTCCGCATCGCCCCCGACACCGAGGGCGCGGAATTCGAGGACCCTCCCGAGGAAGATTAACCTCACCTCATCGGCACGGTTCACCGCGCTCATGGAAGCGTGAGAATTTAGAATACACACATTACGGGCGCGCCCTATCTCCCGGCGGGTCCTCAATTCGTCGGAGGCCGGCCATGCCCGTATCCCGTCGCGCCGTCATCGCCGCAGCCGCCCTCGCTCCGCTCGCCGGCCGCCTCGCCGCGCCGGCGGAGCCTCTGATCCGTCGGCCGATTCCATCGACCGGCGAGATGCTCCCGGCCATCGGGATCGGTACGTCCCGGCGTTACGAGGTCGAACCGGCGCCCGAGGCAGTGGCGCCTTTGAGGGAGGCCGTGAGAACCTTCGTCGATCTCGGCGGATCGGTGATCGACACGGCCCCGAGCTACGGCACCGCCGAGGACGTCCTCGGCCTGATCCTGGCGGAGCCCGGCCTGCGTCGGAAGATCTTCCTCGCCAGCAAGGTGGACACGACCGGCCGCGACGCGACGCTCGCGGAATTCGACCGGTCGCTCAAGCGAATGAAGGTCGACACTCTCGATCTGGTAGCGGTCCACAACCTGATCGACGTGACCGAGAATCTGGCGGCCCTGCGCGACCTGAAGGCGCAGAAGCGCATCCGATACGTCGGCGTCACGGTCTGGCGCGACAACCAGCTCGACGCGCTGGAAGCCGTCATGAGGCGCGAGAGTCTCGACTTCATCCAGGTCAACTACGCCATCGACAACCGCGCCGCCGCCGAGCGCGTGCTCCCGCTGGCCGCGGATCGTGGCACGGCGGTGATGACCAACGTGCCCTTCGGCCGCGACCGACTGTTCAAGGCGGTCCAGGGCAAGGAGCTGCCGGCGGTCGCCAAGGATCTCGGCTGCGCGAGCTGGCCGCAATTCTTCCTGAAATACGTCCTCGGCAACCCCGCCGTGACCTGCCCGATCCCCGGCATGGCGAAGGCTGCCTACGTCGAGGACAACCTCGGCGCCGCGCGGGGCAAGCTCCCGGATGCGGCGCAGCGCAAGCAGATGGAGACGTTCATCGATGCGGTCTGATCTCACCTCGCGCCGCGCGGCGCTCGCCCTCGCGGGCGGACTGGCCGTGGCCGCGGCTCTCCCGGCGGCCGTGCCCGCCCTGGCCCAGGACGGCCCGAAAAAGATCCGGATCGGCGTCATCGGGGCCGGGAATATCGGTGGCACGATCGGGACGCTCTGGGTCAGGGACGGCCACGAGGTGATGTTCGCCTCCCGCCACCCGGAGCAGCTCGCCGCCATGGTCTCGGAGCTCGGGCCGAAGGCGAAGGCCGGCACGCCCGAGGAGGCGATCACGTTCGGGGACGCGGTCTTCATCGCCGTCCCCTACAAGGCCTATCCGGACCTCGCGAAGGAGATCGGCCCGTCCCTCAAGGGCAAGGTCGTCCTCGACGCCGGCAATGCCACGCAGAAGCGCGACGGCGCGCTCTACGACGAGGTCCAGGCCAGCGGGATCGGCGCCACCTCGGCCAAGTACTTCGCCGGCGCCAAGCTCGTGCGCGCCTTCAACGCGGCCAACTACAAGGTCTTCGCCAAGGAGGGCGCGGACGGCGGCAAGGGGCGCGCGGGCGGTCGGATGGCGATCCCGATCGCCGGGGACGACCCGGAGGCGCTGAAGGTCGCCGAGGGTCTTGTCCGCGACGCCGGATTCGATCCGGTGGTGGTCGGCCCGCTCAAGGACGCCGACAAGTTCGCCATGGGCAGCCCGGGCTTCGGCCACGACGTCACCGCGCCTGAGATGCGCGGGAAACTCGGACTGGCGAAATAGGCGCTTCGCCCGACCCCTCGCCGCGCCCTGCGGCGGCGAGGGGTGCGACCGCGTCTCCCCGAGGGAGACTTGTCCGGGGAAGACGCTCGTCTCGGTGAGATCGGCCCATGCCTGAATCCGCCCCCGCCCGCGGCACCCTCGCGCGCCTGATCGACGTTCAGCCCGGGGAGGGTCGGGCGCTGGCATGGTCCTGGGCCTACATCTTCTCGATCCTCGCCGCCTACTACGTCCTGCGCCCCATCCGGGATCAGATGGGCGTCGCTGGCGGCATCGAGAACCTGCCCTGGCTGTTCACCGCTACCCTGGTCGGGATGCTCGCCCTGAACCTGCCCTTCGCCTACCTGGTGAAGCGGATGCCGCGGGCGCGGTTCGTGCCGATCACCTACCGGTTCTTCGCGGCCAACATCCTCGCCTTCGCGCTGACGCTCTATCTCGCGCCCCCCGAGTGGGGCGTGTGGATCGGCCGGGTGTTCTTCGTCTGGCTGTCGATCTTCAACCTGTTCGTGGTGTCGATCTTTTGGGCGACGATCGTCGACGTGTTCTCGAACGCCCAGGGCAAGCGGCTGTTCGGCTTCATCGCGGCCGGCGCGACGCTCGGCGCCATCGCGGGCTCGGCCACCACCGCGATCCTGGCCAAGAATGTCCCGACCTGGGGCCTGATGCTCTGCGCGGTGGTACTTCTCGAGGTCGCGGTGTTCTGCATGCGCGGGCTCTCCGCGCTGTCGACGCAGCTGCACGAGGTGCCCGGCAGCCACGGGGGCGTCGCGGACGGGCAGGATCGGACGATCGGCGGGAGCGTGCTTGCCGGCGTCACCCGGACCCTCGCGTCGCCCTATCTGATCAACATCTCGCTGTTCCTGCTGCTGTTCTCGGTGACATCGACCTTCCTCTATTTCGAGCAGGCGGGCATCGCGAAGCGGAGCTTCCCGGATCGCGGCGCGCAGACGGCGTTTTTCGCCAGCGTCGACCTCGCGGTGAACGTCCTCACCCTAGGGATCCAGCTGTTCCTCACCGGCCGGATCGTGAACCGAATCGGCGTCGCCCTGACTCTGGCGATCCTCCCGGCCTTCAGCATCCTCGGCTTCGCGGCACTCGCCCTCTGGCCGACGATCGGCGTGATCGTGGCGTTCCAAGTGCTGCGTCGGGCCGGCAACTTCGCCATAGCCCGGCCGGTCAGGGAGGTCCTGTTCACCGTCGTCCCGCGGGAGGATCGCTACAAGGCCAAGAGCTTCATCGACACGGTGGTCTACCGGCTGGGTGATCAGGTCGGCGCCTGGTCGTTCACCGGCATCCAGGGAATAGGGCTCGGAAGCGCCAGCGTGGCCGGCGCCGCGATTCCGCTGTCGATGGCATGGCTCGTGAACAGCGTCTGGCTCGGGCGCGCGCAGGAGCGTCGCCGGGCCGAGCAGGCGGCGCTGTCGGGCAGTGAGCCCGAGCGGACCCCGCCTATCGTCCGCGCCGCGGCCTCGTCCAGCGGGTGAGGACCGCTGTCCCCCGCCTACCGGTGCCGCATGAAGTCCCAGACCAGATAGGCCGGGAACGGCAGCATGATCGCGAAGAAGATCCAGTCGAACATCTGAGGCATCAAGCCGTCTCCCGCTCGCTCCCCTGGTTCTACCGGTGTGGCCGGGTGAAGTTCCGTTCGGCCGCGGCGCCCCGTTAAGACGCGGTTTACCCTGACGGGCGACGTATCGCGCTCGGTCCGGGCGCGAGAGAGAGACATGGCGGGACCCGCATGGTCGGCGCCGCGGCGCGGGTGGCGCGCCGCCGCTCCCGCGATGGCCGTCCTCGGGCTCCTCGCCCTGTCGCCGGCGCCGGCCGCCGCGCAGGAGCCGCTCTACATCCGCATCCGCCCGCTGGCGGACGCCGAGGCGGCACGCGTCGCTCGAGAGATGCTCTGGGCCCGCAGGCAGGCCCATGCCCGCGCGGTGATCGAGTCCGTGTGCACCGGTTGCCTCGGCGCCTGGAAGCCCGAGCCGGCGCCGGCCCCGACTCCCGCGCCGGCCGACGACAGGATTGCGAACCTCACCGTTTCGTTAGGGGTTGAACTCGACCCCGGCTCCGGGGCATCCGGGCCCCATCCCGATTCATCGACCTCCGAGAGGCATCCATGACGCAAGCGCATCCGACCAGCGGCGCCGAGCCCGAAGTCGATTGCCCGGTGACCCTCGAGGTTCTGGGCTCCGTGTACCGGGCCGACGACTTCGACCTACCGCTGATTCTGGAGCAGATTCCGCCGCTCAAGCGCGCGCAGCTCGCCGCCTACCTCTACGGCAAGAGCCACATGCACAAGCTCGGGCTGAAGGTTGCCCGCTCCTGCGAGCGCGACGACCTGATCCGCGTGGCCGGCGAGATCGGCTCGGTGATCCACGGGCAGGCACACCTCAAGCCGTCGCGGCCGGCGCCCGAGGCGGCCCCGCAGCTGCGCGCCAAGACTCCGCCCGGCCAGAAGAAGGTGAGCCTCGCCGGTGCCGCCGCGAAGCCCGCGATCAGCCTCGGCGGCTCGGCCAAGGTCCGCAACTTCGACTGAGAGCCGACGCGTTTGGCCAGCCGAGACCGCCGCGCGCGGCTGGCCGCGCCGCGCGGCGCCGGACCGGCAGAAATGCGCACGATTGAGTACCGGCGTCCGGCATTCCTTCGGTGACGGCACGTCGGAAGGTCGGACAACCCGGACTTGTGCGTTGCACGCGCCGCGGCCTTCGGATAATCGCCCGCGATGAACACCGACCACGACAAGATCCTGATCGTCGATTTCGGCTCTCAGGTGACGCAGCTCATCGCCCGCCGGGTGCGCGAGGAGGGCGTCTACTGTGAGATCGTCCCCTTCACGAAGGCCGAGGCGGCGTTCCGCGAGCAGAAGCCCAAGGGCGTGATCCTCTCCGGCGGCCCCGAATCGGTGACCGTGGAGGCATCGCCCCGCGCGCCGCAGCTCGTGTTCGATTCTGGCGTCCCGGTCTTCGGCATCTGCTACGGCCAGCAGACTATGGCGGCCCAGCTCGGCGGTGCCGTCGAGGGCGGTCACCACGCGGAGTTCGGCCGCGCCGAGGTCGAGATCCTGGCCGATTGCCCGCTGTTCAAGGGCGTGTGGCACAAGGGCGAGAAGTACCCGGTCTGGATGAGCCACGGTGACCGCGTCACCAAGCTGCCGGACGGCTTCACCACCGTGGCGATCTCTCGGAACGCACCCTTCGCGGCGGTGGCCGACGAGGCACGCAACTACTACGCGGTGCAGTTCCACCCGGAGGTGGCGCACACTCCCCACGGCGCCCTGCTGATCCGGAACTTCGTGCGCGACGTCGCCGGCTGCTCGGGCGACTGGACCATGGGCGCCTACCGCGAGGAAGCCATCGCCAAGATCCGCGAGCAGGTCGGCTCCGAGAAGGTGATCTGCGGCCTGTCGGGCGGTGTCGACTCGGCGGTGGCGGCGGTGCTGATCCACGAGGCGATCGGCGACCAGCTCACCTGCGTGTTCGTCGATCACGGGCTCCTGCGCCTCGGCGAGGCCGAGCAGGTCGTGGCCCTGTTCCGCGACCACTACAACATTCCGCTGGTCCACGTGGAGGCCTCGGGGATGTTCCTCGCGGCACTCGAGGGCGTCAGCGATCCCGAGGTCAAGCGCAAGACGATCGGCCGCCTGTTCATCGACGTGTTCGAGGCCGAATCGAAGAAGATCGGCGGGGCGAAGTTCCTCGCGCAGGGCACGCTGTACCCGGACGTGATCGAAAGCGTGTCGTTCACCGGCGGCCCGTCGGTGACGATCAAGAGCCACCACAACGTCGGAGGCCTGCCCGAACGCATGAACATGAAGCTCGTCGAGCCGCTGCGCGAGCTGTTCAAGGACGAGGTCCGGGTACTCGGCAAGGAACTCGGCCTGCCCGAGGGCTTCGTCGGCCGCCACCCGTTCCCGGGTCCGGGCCTGGCGATCCGCTGCCCCGGCACGATCACCGGCGAGAAGCTCGAGGCCCTGCGCAAGGCCGACGCGATCTACCTGGATGAGATCCGGCAGGCCGGCCTCTACGACACGATCTGGCAGGCCTTCGCGGTGATCCTGCCGGTGAAGACTGTCGGCGTGATGGGCGACGGCCGCACCTATGACCATGTCTGCGCGCTGCGCGCCGTCACCTCGGTCGATGGCATGACCGCCGACTTCTACCCGTTCGACATGGCCTTCCTGGGCCGGGTCGCGACTCGTATCATCAACGAGGTGAAGGGCATCAACCGGGTGACCTACGACATCACCTCCAAGCCGCCCGGCACGATCGAGTGGGAGTGAGCGGCCGCCGAGCGGTCGGCACAGGCGCGGCGGAGCGCGACCAGCTCGGTCGTCACGGATTGCAGAGCGCCGGTTCGACCGCCTTCATCGCCGGCCGGAACGCCGCGAGATGCAGCCCGTCGCGGAGCGCGCCGGGCTTCGCGTAGCCGGTGTCGCCGTCGCGCAGGGCCGCGAACGGGTCCGTGAAGATGCACCCGAGCCGCCCACAGAGGTTCTGCAATCGACGCGAGTAATCCGCGACCGCTCCCGCGTCGACCAGCTTGCCGATCTCGCGACCGACCGGGGGGAGGGCGGTCACCACGACGCGCGGGCTCAAGGTCTGGAGCCGCCTGACGATGGTCTCGGCGGCGGCCTCGAACTGTTCCGTCGGCTTGTGCAGTTGCGGGTTGTTCTTCACCAGGATGTCGTTGGTCCCGATGGTCAGGACGGCGAGCCGGGGACTCACCTTGAAGGACAGGCGCGCGAGGTAGTCCGCGTAGCTGGCCGCGGTCGCGCCGCTGATGCCGCCGTTGAGGAACTCGAGGCCGCAGGGCCGCTGGCCCCCGGGCTGCAGTTCCACCTGCGAATCGCCGGCCCAGAACACGTAGTCCGGCGGCGCCTCGTCGAGGCTGACCTGCACGGCGATCAGGCGCATCTCCGCGTAGGCCCGCGCGTCGGCCCCTGGCCGATGCAGGCGCCACCCGGCGAACCCGCCGATCGCCAGCAGGGCGAGCCCGCCGAGACCGAGGAGGACGGCGCGCTTCACGGCTCGGCCCCGGCTCGGTCGACCTGGGCGTCCGGCCGCGCGTCCGTGGTGGCGTAGTAGGGCTTGATGTCGAGGAGCGGCGTGCCGTCGAGGCAGTCGAGCCCGCGCACGCGGAGCGCGTCGCCGTCGCGGCCGAGCAGTTCCACGACGGACAGGGCGATCGGGTTGGGACGCGCGGGCGAGCGCAACGAGAAGGTGCCGCGAGGGCCGTCGGCGTGGCGCGGACGCTGGACCACGAGGCCGCGCGTCGCCCGGTCCATCCAGTAGAGCAGGATCAGGTGCGTGCAGCCCGTGACATTGCGCAGGGCGGGGGCGTAGGCCGGATCGACCTCCACGGTGCAGACCGTGTCCGTCTGGAGCCCGTTCTTGGGACAGTCGGACCGCGTCAGCCAGGGCGTCCGCAGCCGACCGATGAAGTGGATGCCCGCGTCGAAGGCCGCGGGCAGCGCGGCCCTCACTTCACCGGGACGGGTCCCGAACTCATCCGCGTCCATGCCGCCTCGCTCCGCGCCGGCCGGCTTGTCGGCCATGTGTTCGCGGCCCGCAACCCCGCATCTCGCCCCCGGATGGCGCGGGGTGTAGATCCGGCAGCAGGAACGGAGGCGACATGATCGAGCGGGAATTGCGGCCGATGCAGGCGGTGGCCGACGCCGGGACCGCCATCGACCGGCTCGTCGAGCTCTACGACGACGCGGCCGGAGCCCTGCGGACCGCGCTGGAGCGATACCTCGCCGGCGGGCCGCCGCCTGACGCCACGGAGCGGCTCGCCTTCCGCTACCCGGAGCTGCGGATCAGCTACCGCCCGGACGGACCGCTGCCGCGGGTCAGGCGCGCCACCGCCAAGCTCCAGGCCGCCGGCACCTACGCCACCACGGTCACGCATCCGGGCTTTTTCCGGACCTATCTGACCCGCCAGCTGGAGCCGCTGATCGCCGACTACGGCATCGCCATCGAGGTCGGCCTGAGCGCGCAGGAGATTCCCTACCCCTACGTGCTGGAGGCGGGGCTGGACGCACGCGGGCGGACCGTCGACGGCGCCGACCTCGCTACCTACTTCCCGGTCCCGCTCCTGTCTCTCGTGGGCGACGAGATCGCCGACGGGACATTCGACCAGATCGCCGGCGAGCCGCTGCCGCTGGCGCTGTTCGACGCGGTGCGGGTCGATTACTCGCTTCGGCGTCTGGTCCATTACACCGGCTGCGACTGGCGCGACGTCCAGCCCTGGATCCTGCTCACGAACTATCACCGCTACGTCGACCAGTTCGTCCGCCACGGGCTGGAGCGGCTCGCCTCGGGCGCGGAGGGGTTCGAGCGGCTGGTCCTGCCGGGCGGCGTGTCCGTGACCCGCGCCGAGGCGGCCGATGCCGACCCCGCGGCGGTCATTGCCGCCTCGCCCTGGCACCGGCACCAGATGCCGGCCTACCACCTGGTGGCGCGCGACGCCGACGGGACCCAGCAGGGCACGACGCTGGTCAATATCGGCGTCGGGCCGTCGAACGCGAAGACGATCACCGACCATCTCGCCGTCCTGCGCCCGGATTGCTGGCTGATGGTCGGCCATTGCGGCGGCCTGCGGCAGTCGCAGACCATCGGCGACTACGTGCTGGCGCACGCCTACCTCCGCCGCGACCGGATCCTCGACGAGCTCGTGCCGCCGGACGTCCCGGTGCCGGCCCTCGCCGAGGTGCAGGTCGCCCTCCAGGATGCCGCCGCCGCGGTGACGGGCGAGCAGGCCGACGCGCTCAAGCGGCGCCTGCGCACCGGCACGGTGGTGACCTACGACGACCGCAACTGGGAACTGCGCTTCAGCCAGGAGCGGCGTCGGATCAACCAGTCGCGCGCGGTCGCGGTGGACATGGAGAGCGGCACGGTCGCCGCCCAGGGCTTCCGCCTGCGCGTGCCCTACGGCGCGCTGCTCTGCGTCTCCGACAAGCCGCTCCACGGCGAGATCAAGCTGCCAGGCGCCGCCAACGCCTTCTACGATCGGGCGGTCTCGGAGCATCTCCAGGTGGGGCTGGCGGCCCTCGACGTGCTGCGGGCCGACCGGCAAGGTCTCCACTCGCGCAAGCTGCGAAGCTTCGACGAACCGCCCTTCCGGTAAAGTCTCGCGAAAACCGGAGAGGAGCGCAGGGTCGCGGCGTGCACGGCCCCGTCTCAGCGACCGACCGCCACGCCGTCAACAATACTCAAGCTTGGATACAGCCTCTGTGAGCGGTGTTGAGAGGTTAAGACACCACACACCAAGCTGAGATTTCCCATGACCCGTATGGCACTCGTTTCCACCGCCCTCCTGGCGGCCGTGGCTCTCGCGCCGTCCGGCGCCGAGGCCCGCGGCCTCGGCGGGGGTGGATTCCACGGCGGCGGCTTCGGCGGGGGCGGATTCCACGGCGGCGGTTTCGGCGGCGGCTTCCGCGGGACCGGGGTCGGCGGCGGAGCCTTCCGGAACGGCGGCTTCGGCGGCGGCGCCTTCCAGAACGGCGGCGTCGGCGGGGCGCGGGTCGGTGGATCGGGCGGCGGCTTCCGCGGTGCGGGGCTCGGCGCGGCCGGCGTCGGTGGCGTCCGGACCGGCGGATACAATCAGGCCGGCCGGTTCGGCGGGGTCGGAAACCGCGGCCTCGCCGGTCGCGGCTTCGTCAACCGCGGCTATTACGGCCACCGCTACGGCCGCGGTGTCGGCTACGGACTCGCCGGCCTCGGGCTCGGCCTCGGCGTCGGGTACGGCCTGGGCGGTCTCGACTACGGCTACGACCACTGCGCCTACAATTACGGCTACGGCGCCTACGATCCGGCCGCCTGCGACAGCTATTACGGCTACGGCTACTGAGTCCGCCGCGCGGGCGCGGTGCCCGCGCTCCGGCTTAGCGACGCGTCCGCGCCCGGCCCTCGAGGCCGGGCGATACCGTTCGGGGACACCCGTGCCCGTCATGCCGCGGGTGACGGTACGCTCCGCGCCGGCATCCCGGAGCGTCGACTGCGGGACGCAGATCCGAGAACCCCTGTCGATGCCGCACGTGTCTCCGCCGGCTTCCGAGGCGCCCGGATCCCGCTGCGCGGCCGCGATGTGAAGCGGGCCGCGTTCGCCTGCCGATAGAGCCGTGCCGAGCAAACCCCTCCCTGCCGACCGAGGAAGCGGTGGCGCCCACAGCCTTCGCCGTCCACGAAGGCTTGCTCAACATCTGCCGAATTGCGAACCGTTCCAATCCGGTGACGATGCCGCCTCCGGTGTAGCGTGGTGCGGGGACGATCGCGGTGAGCGGCGAGGGATTGGTTGCGGCGACGGCGGCGCTGCTCGTGCTGTGCATGGGCCTCTGGTCGACCGCGCTGCTGCCCGAGATCGTCACGGCGCTCGCCTTCTTCGGGATGGCGATGCTGCTGCGGCTCGGCTCTGCCGCCACGGTGTTCTCGGGCTTCTCGTCCTCCGCCTTCTGGCTCGTCCTGTCCGGCATCGTGGTCGGGCAGGGCATGACCCGAACCGGCCTCGGCGCCCGGATGGCGCGGACGCTCGCGCTGCGGCTCTCGGGTTCCTACGGGCGCTTCATCGCCGGGCTGGTGACGCTGAGCTTCCTCATCGCCTTCGTCATGCCGTCGAATCTGGGCCGCATCGCCCTGATGATCCCGGTGACCCTGGCACTCTGCGACGCCTTCGGGCTCGCGGCCGGGCGCCCTGGGCGTACCGGCGCGGTCCTGGCCGTCGGCCTCGCCACGCCGATCCTGTCGGCGGCGATCCTTCCCGCCAACGTCCCGAACCTCGTCATGGCCGGCTCGGCGGAGCACCTGCTCGGCCTGCATCTCTCCTACCTCTCCTACTTCCTCCTGCACGCCCCGGTCCTGGCCCTGGTGAAGGGCGTGCTGCTGGTCGCGCTGATCGTCCGGTTATTCCCCGACGACCTCGCCTCGGCCGCTCCGTCGCTGGCCGAGCGGCCGCCGCTCTCGGCGCCCGAGCGGCGCCTCGCGGTGATCCTCGCCTGCACCTTGATCCTCTGGATGACCGACAGCCTGCACGGCCTCGCGCCCGCCTGGGTCGGCCTCGCCGCCGCGGTGGTCTGCCTGCTGCCCCGGATCGGCGTGCTTCCGCCGGAGGCGTTCCAGCAGGTGAATCTGCGGACCTGCTTCTACATCGCGGCGCTCCTCGGCCTCGTCGCTCTGGTCAATGAGACCGGGCTGGGCGAGCGCCTCGGCCATCTGCTTCTGACGGTGGCGCCGCTGGCGCACGACGCGCCGACGCAGAACTTCGCGGTGCTCACAGGCATCGCCACGGTGGTGACCCTCCTCGTCACTGCCAACGGCGCCCCAGCCCTCTACACGGCTCTGGCGGGCGAGATGACGGAGGCGAGCGGCCTGTCACCCTTGGCGGTCGTCTCGCTGCAGGTGATCGGCTACTCGACCGTGTTCTTCCCCTATCAGGCGCCCCCGATCGTGTTCGCGAGCGAACTCGGGCGGGTCCGCCTCCGGGACGCGACGCGACTGACCCTGAGCTTCGGGGTGCTGTCGCTGCTGGTGGCGGCGCCGCTCGACTACGCGTGGTGGCGCATCCTGGGACAGCTAAAGTGACAGAATCGGCAAAGTGTCGCCCCGGACGGCACATTGCGCCGCACCATGGCGGATTGCGGGTTGCCCGCTCAGCCACTAGCGCTACCAGATTAGAGACGGTCCAGTTCGCAGCTGCGAGGCTTCAACCCGATGGCACCCACCGCCCGCCCGACAGTGGCACAGCCGATGTCGCCGCATCTCCAGATCTATCGCTGGACCTGGACGATGGCGATGTCGGTGTTCCACCGCATCACCGGAACCGCGCTCTATGGCGGGACTGCTCTGGTCGCGATCTGGCTCGTGGCTCTGGCTTCGGGCCCGGTGGGCTACTCTTACGTGGCCGGCTTCTTCGGCTCGATCTTCGGGCGCCTGATCCTGTTCGTCTACACGTGGATCCTGATGCACCACATGCTCGGCGGCATCCGGCACCTGATCTGGGATACCGGCGTCGGGTTCGACCGCGACAAGCGTCTCTCGATGGCCCGGCTGACGCTGATCGGCTCGGTGGCCCTCACCCTCGTCATCTGGGCGGTCGCCCTTCTGGTCCGCTGAGGAGGCCGACATGGCTAAGGAAGAGGTCCGGCAGGACACGCGCGTCTCGATCCGCACCCCGCGCGCACGGGTGCGCGGCCTCGGCGTCTCCCATCACGGCGCCGACCACTGGTGGCTGCAGCGGCTGACCGCCGTCGCCAACGTCGTGCTGATGCTGAGCTTCGTGGTGATCATCGCCAAGATGGCGGGCCGCGGCTACGCGGAGGCGCGGCTCCTCGTCGCGACCCCCCTGGTCTCGATCCTCCTGATCCTGGCGCTGCTGTCGGTGACGGTCCACATGCGCCTCGGCATGCAGGTGATCATCGAGGACTACGTGCACGCGCCGGCGACGAAGATCGCGGCGGTGTTCGCCAACAACGCTTACGCGGTCGTCGTGGCCGTCGCCTGCCTCTACGCGGTCCTGCGCATCGGCTTCGGACAGCCGGCCTGACCCCGCCAACAACGATCTCGAGGAGCCGAACATGGCCGCCAACGGCACCAACGGCAGCGGGCCTGCCTACACCATCCACGATCACGCCTTCGACGTCGTGATCGTCGGCGCGGGCGGCGCCGGCCTGCGCGCCACGGTCGGCTGCTCGGAGGCGGGCCTGCGCACCGCCTGCATCACCAAGGTGTTCCCGACCCGCTCCCACACGGTGGCAGCGCAGGGCGGCATCTCGGCCTCCCTCGGCAACATGGGCCCGGACGACTGGCGCTGGCACATGTACGACACCGTGAAGGGGTCGGACTGGCTCGGCGACCAGGACGCCATCGAGTATCTCGTGCGCAACGCGCCCGCCGCCGTCTACGAGTTGGAGCACTGGGGCGTGCCCTTCTCCCGCACGGAGGAAGGCAAGATCTACCAGCGCCCGTTCGGCGGCATGACCACGGACTACGGCAAGGGCACCGCCCAGCGCACCTGCGCGGCGGCCGACCGCACCGGTCACGCCATGCTGCACACCCTCTACGGGCAGGCGGTGAAGAACCAGACTGACTTCTTTATCGAGTACTTCGCCCTTGACCTGATCATGGACGACGAGGGCCGCTGCCGCGGCGTGATCGCGCTCGATCAGGCCACCGGCGAGATCCACCGCTTCCGCGCCCAGATGACCATCCTGGCGACCGGCGGCTACGGCCGCGCCTACTTCTCGGCGACCTCCGCCCATACCTGCACGGGCGACGGCAACGCCATGGTGCTGCGCGCCGGCCTGCCGCTGCAGGACATGGAGTTCGTGCAGTTCCACCCGACCGGCATCTACGGCGCGGGCTGCCTGATCACGGAAGGCTCCCGCGGCGAGGGCGGCTACCTCACCAATTCCGAGGGCGAGCGCTTCATGGAGCGCTACGCGCCGTCGGCGAAGGACCTCGCCTCGCGCGACGTCGTCTCGCGCTCCATGACCATGGAGATCCGCGACGGCCGCGGCGTCGGCAAGAACAAGGACCACATCTACCTGCACCTCGACCACCTGGACCCGAAGATCCTGCACGAGCGCCTGCCGGGCATCTCGGAATCCGCGCGGATCTTCGCGGGCGTCGACGTGACCAAGGAACCGATCCCGGTCATCCCGACCGTCCACTACAACATGGGCGGCATCCCCACGAACTATCACGGCGAGGTGCTGACGCTGCGCGACGGCAACCCCGACACGGTGGTTCCGGGCCTGATGGCGATCGGCGAGGCGGCCTGCGTCTCGGTCCACGGCGCCAACCGCCTCGGCTCGAACTCGCTGATCGACCTCGTGGTCTTCGGCCGCGCCGCCGGCAAGCGCTGCGCCGAGATCGTCGAGCCGAACGGCCGGGCCATGGAGCTGCCGAAGGGCGCGACCGACAAGGCGCTCGAGCGCCTGGACCGGTTCCGCTACGCCAACGGCTCGACGCCGACAGCCGAGCTCCGCGCCGAGATGCAGAAGACGATGCAGAACAACTGCGCCGTGTTCCGCACCGGCGAGGTGCTGGAGGAGGGCAAGGGCCTGATCCACAAGGTCTGGAACGCCGCCGCCGACGTGAAGGTCACCGACCGGTCGCTGGTCTGGAACACCGATCTCCTCGAGACCCTGGAGTTCGACAACCTGATCGGTCAGGCGGTGGTAACGATGGAATCGGCCGCCAACCGCACCGAATCCCGCGGCGCCCACGCGCGCGAGGACTTCCCGGACCGCGACGACAAGGACTGGATGAAGCACACGCTGTCCTGGCTCGACGAGAGCCGGCATCAGGTAAACATCGACTACCGGCCGGTCCACACCTACACGATGTCGAACGAGATCCAGTACATCGAGCCGAAAGCGCGCGTGTACTGATCTGCAACTCTGCACCACGACTGCGGCGGCGGGGCCTTGCCCCTCCGGCCGCCGCGTCCTGCTCTAGCGGAAGCCGTCGAGAACCATGGCTCAGTTCAACCTTCCGAAGAACTCCCAGATCACGCAGGGCAAGTCCTGGCCGGCCCCGCCCGGCGCCAGGAACCTGCAGACCTTCAAGATCTACCGGTGGAACCCGGACGACGGGGCCAATCCGCGGATCGACACCTACCAGGTCGACCGTGAGGATTGCGGCCCGATGGTCCTGGACGCGCTGCTGTGGATCAAGAACAAGGTCGACTCGACGCTGGTCTTCCGCCGCTCCTGCCGCGAGGGCATCTGCGGCTCCTGCGCGATGAACATCGAGGGGCAGAACGCGCTCGCCTGCACGATGGGCATCGACGAGTGCAAGAGCCCCGACAACGCCCTGCCGGTCATGACCCGCAAGGACAAGGACGGGGCGATCCGCATCTACCCGCTGCCGCACATGCCGGTCCTGAAGGACCTCGTGCCGGACCTGACGAATTTCTACGCCCAGCACGCCGCCATCGAGCCCTGGCTCCAGACGGAGACGCCCGCGCCCGAGAAGGAGTGGCGCCAGACGCCGGAGGACCGGTCCCGCCTCGACGGCCTCTACGAGTGCATCCTGTGCGCGTGCTGCACCACGTCGTGCCCGAGCTACTGGTGGAACGGCGACAAGTTCCTCGGCCCCGCGGCCCTGCTCCAGGCCTATCGCTGGCTGATCGACTCGCGCGACGAGAACACAGGCCACCGCCTCGATGGGCTGCACGATCCCTTCCGGCTGTATCGCTGCCACACCATCATGAACTGCGCCAATACCTGCCCGAAGAGCCTGAACCCGGCGAAGGCCATCGCCGAGATCAAGAAGATGATGGTCGAGCGCACGCTCTGATTGCAGAGTCCGGCCGGGCATGAGGCCTGAGGGCCACACTCGGCCGAAAAGGCCGGCTCTCCGCAGCGGAGTCGGCCCGGGCTGGGAGCGCTGCCTTGCGGTCAGCGCAATTGGCACGGAGTCAGGGTCGAAGCGCCTCCGCGCTCTGAAGCCTGATCCGAAGTGGACCGATGCTGCGCCCGAGCCTGTCGACGTTCGCCGTTCTCTGTCTGAGCGCCAGCCTCGGCGCCTGCGCCTCGAGCCGCCTCGACGGTCCGCGCACCCGGGGTCCGTCGCCCCAGGCGTCCCTCGACACCGTGCCGGCCATGCCGTCGGGCACCGTGACGGCGGCCCCGCTGGCGCCGCCGCCCGGCGTCGCCGCGAGCCCCGACGCGCCGCCCCCACCCGGCGCCCAGGCGGCCGCGACGCCGCCCGGTGGTCCGACCGTGATCGCCGAGCCGGTCGCGCCGCCGCCGCCGCCGCCACCGGTCGCCACGGGCGGCCGCTCCGCGGTGGTCGGTAGCTGGGATGCCCGGGACGCGACAGGGGCGAACTGCAAGGTCACGCTCTCGAGCACGCCGGCCCTCGACCTCTACCGGGCGACGGCCTCGGGCTGCGCCAACAAGGATCTGGCGCGGGTCTCGGCCTGGGACTTCCGCGACGGCGAGGTCTACCTCTACCAGCCGGGCGGCTCGGTGGCGGCGCGGCTTCGCCAGGGCGGCGGCGGCCTGGAAGGCGCCCTGACCAAGTCCGGCGCGGCGCTCGCCCTCAACCGCTGAGGCCGCGCGGCGCGACCACGCCGCGCGGTTGGCGCGCGGCGGGAGGCGCTTACATGAGGGGCTCCCGCCGCGTCACGCCTCCGTAAACATGTTCCTCGATTGGCTTGAACGCCGCGTCGACCCCTTCGCGCCCTTCGACGAGGCGCGGATGCCGCCGCGGTCGGTTCTCGGTTTCGCCTGGTTCTACCTGCGCCCGATCCGCGCCGCCCTGGCGGCGCTGTTCGTCATCGCGGTGGTCGCCGGCACGGTCGAGGCCTCCCTCTACCTCGTGATGCGCTGGTTCATCGACCTGCTCGGCTCGGCCGACCGGGCGACGGTGCTGTCGGATCACGCAGTCGAGCTCGGGCTGGTGGTCCTGCTGATCGCCGTGGTGCGACCGCTGTCGATCTGGGCCCACGAGGTGCTGTCCAACCAGCTCGTCGTGCCGCAATCCACCAGCCAGATCCGCTGGCGGGCGCATCTCTACACCCTCGGGCACGCGCTCTCGTATTTCCAGGGCGACTTCTCGGGCCGTCTGGCCAACCGCGTCGTCCAAGTGGGCCCGGCGGTGCGGGAACTCGCCGTCGTCTTCATCGACACGCTGCTGTACGTGGCGATCTACGCGATCACCGCGGTCGGGTTGTTCAGCGCGATCTCGCCGTGGCTCGCGGTCCCGGTGCTGCTCTGGATCGCCGCCTACGCGGCCCTGACCGCGTGGTTCGTGCCCCGGGCCCGGGCGCGCTCGCACAAGACCGCCGACACCCGCTCGACCCTCATCGGCCGCATCGTCGACAGCTACACCAATATCCTGACGGTGAAGCTCTTCGCCCGCGATCGCGAGGAGCGGGCCGCCGTCCAGGACGCCGTGGAGGTCCACACCGCCGCCTACCTCCACCAGTTCCGGCTGGTGACCCTGACCACGAGCCTTCTCGGGCTGCTCAACAGCGCGCTGCTGATCGCCACCGGCGCCGCCTGCCTCGTCCTGTGGCGCGACGGCGGCATGAGTACCGGCGAGGCTTCGGCGGGGCTCGCCCTGGTCCTGCGCCTCATCGCCATGTCGGGCTGGGTCATGCAGACCGTGCGCGGCGTCTTCGAGAACGTCGGCGTGGTCCAGGAGAGCATGCAGACGATGGCCCGGCCGCACGGCCTCGTCGACGCGCCGGACGCGCGGACGCTGACCGTCACCGGCGGCGAGATCCGGTTCGAGGAGGTCGGCTTCCACTACGGGCGCGGCGACGCCACCGTCATCGAGGATTTCTCCCTGACGATCCGTCCGGGCGAGAAGGTCGGGCTGGTCGGCGTCAGCGGCGCGGGCAAGTCGACCCTGGCGGGCCTGCTCCTGCGGCTCTACGACGTGGAGAGCGGGCGCATCCTGGTGGACGGCCAGGACATCGCGACGGTGACGCAGCAATCCCTGCGCGAAGCGATCGCGATGGTCAGCCAGGACACGTCCCTGCTGCACCGCTCCATCCGCGACAACATCGCCTACGGCCGCCCCGGCGCGACCCAGGCGGAGATCGAGCGGGCGGCCCGCCTCGCCCACGCGGACGCGTTCATCGCCGACCTCGTCGACCACAAGGGCCGGCGCGGCTACGACGCCCAGGTCGGCGAGCGCGGCGTCAAGCTATCCGGCGGGCAGCGCCAGCGCATCGCCATAGCCCGGGTCATGCTGAAGGACGCGCCGATCCTCATCCTGGACGAGGCGACCTCGGCCCTGGACAGCCAGGTCGAGGCGGCGATCCAGGACTCCCTCGACACGCTGATGGCCGGCAAGACCGTGCTGGCGATCGCGCACCGCCTGTCGACCATCGCGGCCCTCGACCGACTGGTCGTGATCGACCGCGGCCGGATCATCGAGGAGGGGACGCATGCCGAGCTGGTCGCCGCCGGCGGCGTCTACGCCGGCCTCTGGTCGCGCCAGTCGGGCGGTTTCCTCGACGACGGGACGCCGCGGTACGACAGCGTGGTCGCCTGAGTGGTGCGCTGGCGCGATTGCCGGCAACATACCGCTACGATCGAGGGGCGACCTTATCGCCGCGCCGCACACAGCGGCTTGACTCGGGGGCGGCAGACGGTCTCATTGCTCAGATTAGAACCATAATGCTTTGTTCCCGGACCGAGCCGGGACGAGGGCACCTGCGGCCCTGACGCCGACGCATGGAGTTCCGAACCTTGGCGAACACATCAGCCGCCGCTCCCGCGGTCTCTGGTCATGACGGCAGCCGCCGTGACTTCCTGTTCCTGGCGACCGGCGCCGGGCTGGCGGTCGGGGCGGGGGCCGCCGTGTGGCCGCTGATCTCTTCCATGGCGCCCGACGCCGACACGATCGCCGCGGGCGCGCCGATCGAGGTCGATCTCACGCCGATCCAGGACGGCCAGATCGTCAACGTCTTCTGGCGCGGCAAGCTGATCTTCGTGCGCAAGCTGACCGCCAAGGAAGTGGCCGACATGAAGGCGGTCCCGCTCTCGGCGATGATCGATCCGGCCGCCTTCCCGACGCGGGTCAAGAGCGGCCACGACCAGTGGCTCGTCGTCTACGGCAATTGCACGCATCTCGGCTGCGTGCCGATCGGCCACCAGGGCAATTTCGAGGGCTGGGCCTGCCCGTGCCACGGCTCGCAGTTCGACGCGGTGGGCCGCGTGCGCCACGGACCGGCGCCCATCAACCTGCCGATCCCGCCCTACGCCTTCGAGACGGATTCCAAGATCCGGATCGGCGAGGGCGGCAAGGAAGCGGCCTGAGGAGGACGGAAGCATGAGCGCGACAGCCAGCACCTACGTCCCCAAGAGCCGCGTGGCCAAATGGTTCGAGGCGCGCCTGCCCATCGTCGGGCTGGTGCACTCCTCGTTCGTGGCCTTCCCGGTTCCCCGCAACCTGAACTACTTCTGGACCTTCGGGGCGATCCTGATCGCCTTCCTCGGCATCCAGATCGTCACCGGCGTCTGGCTGGCGATGCACTACGAGCCTTCGGCGACGGGTGCCTTCACCTCCGTCGAGAAGATCATGCGCGACGTGAATTACGGTTGGCTGCTGCGCTACGCGCACGCCAACGGCGCGTCGATGTTCTTCGTCGCCGTGTACCTGCACATGTTCCGCAACCTCTACTACGGGTCCTACAAAGCCCCGCGCGAGGTGCTCTACATCCTCGGCGTCGTGATCTACCTGCTGATGATGGCGACGGCCTTCCTCGGCTACACGCTGCCCTGGGGCCAGATGAGCTTCTGGGGCGCCACCGTCATCACCAACATCCTGGCGGCGATCCCGGTGGTCGGCGACACGATCCAGACCCTGCTCTGGGGCGGCTACTCGGTCGGCAATCCGACGGTCAACCGCTTCTTCTCGCTGCACTACCTGCTGCCGTGGATGATCGCCGGGGTCGTCGTGCTGCACGTCTGGGCGCTGCACGTCACCGGCCAGAACAACCCGGTCGGCATCCCGATCAAGTCGGGCAAGGACGCGGTCCCGTTCACGCCATACGCGACGATCAAGGACGTGTTCGCCGTCTGCGTGTTCATGATCCTGTTCTCTTGGTTCCTGTTCTACCAGCCGAACTATCTCGGCCACGCCGACAACTACATCCAGGCGAACCCGGCGGTGACGCCCGCGCACATCGTGCCGGAATGGTACTTCCTGCCGTTCTACGCGATCCTGCGCGCGGTCCCGAGCAAGCTCGGCGGCGTGATCCTGATGTTCTCGGCGGTGATCATCCTGGCCTTCGCGCCCTGGCTCGACACGTCGCGGATCCGCTCGTGCAACTACCGGCCGCTCTACCGCCAGTTCTTCTGGGTCTTCGTCGGCGCCACGCTGCTCCTCGGCTGGCTCGGCTCGCAGCCCCCGGAGGGCGGCTACGTGCTCGCCGCGCAGGTCTGCACCGCCTACTACTTCGCGCACTTCCTGATCGTCATGCCGCTCTGCGGCCTGTTCGAGACGCCGAAGAAGCTGCCGGGCTCGATCCTCGAGAGCGTGACCGGGCCGGGCAAGCAGGTGAGCGGGTCCGGCATGCCGGCCGGCGCCGCCGCCGCTCCGACCACCAAAGGCTGACGGGCTGACGACAGGACCATGATGATGACCCGCGTCCTCTCGACGACCGCCGCGGCCGCCCTGGCGGCCCTGCTGATCGGCGCCGTGCCGGTCTCTGCCCAGGAAGGGCATGGCGGGCCGATCCCGGCCCGCGTGAACTGGAGCTTTGCCGGCGTGTTCGGCCGCTTCGACACCGCGCAGCTGCAGCGCGGCTTCCAAGTCTACAAGGAGGTCTGCTCCGCCTGTCACTCGATGAAGCTGGTCTCCTTCCGCAACCTCGCGCAGGAGGGCGGGCCGCATTTCTCGGCCGGGCAGGTCAAGGCGCTGGCCGCGACCTACCAGGTGAAGGACGGGCCGAACGATGCCGGCGACATGTTCGACCGTCCGGGCCGGCCGGCCGACACGTTCCCGCCGCCGTTCCCGAACGACCAGGCGGCCGCCGCCGCTAACGGCGGCAAGGCACCGCCGGACTTCTCGGTCATCGCCAAGGCGCGGACCTTCTCCCGCGGCTCGCTCTACTTCCTGACCGACTGGCTGCCCTTCGTCGGCTACTCGGAGCAGGGGCCGGACTATATCCATGCCCTGATCAACGGCTACGAGGATCCGCCGAAGGACTTCGCGCTGCCGGAGGGCGGCCACTACAACAAGTACTATCCCGGCCACATCATCGCGATGCCACCGCCGATCACCGACGGGCAGGTCTCGTACCCGAAGAACGATCAGGGCCAGCCGGTCGTGCCCGAGACGGTCGACCAGTACGGCAAGGACGTTTCGGCCTTCCTGATGTGGGCGGCCGAGCCGCACATGATGGACCGCAAGGCCCTGGGCTTTCGGGTGATCCTGTTCCTGATCATCCTGTCGGGGCTGCTCTACTACGTGAAGAAGAAGATCTGGGCCGATGTTGGCGGCGAGGTCCACGGCCTCCAGCCGGAGCTGCACAAGACCTACTGAGGCCGGCCAGATCAGTCCGCTGTTCGGATGGGCCTCCCTCGGGAGGTCCATCTTTTTTTTGGTCGGCTCTCCATGCTACCGCTCGCCCGCCGCGACGGTCCTCCTTCCGACACTGCCCGTCCCCTGCACCACCTCATCCTGAGGTGACCGCGTCAGCGGGCCTCGAAGGCGGGCTCCAGGGATCAGAGCGGCTTCGGGAGGTCTCCTTCGCGGCCTCCGCATTGCTCCGGCACCTCAGGATGAGGTGCCGGGTGGGATAAGCCGCGCTGCCGAGGCGTCGCGCGTTGAGGGATTCCGGCATGAGCGCAGCGGTACTGGGTGTCATGGGTGGCTCCGGCGTCTACGACCTGCCGGGTCTCGAGGACGTGCGCGAGGAGCGCGTGGTGTCGCCCTGGGGCGAGCCGTCGGACGCCCTGCGGATCGGGCGCATCGGCGACACCAAGGTCGTGTTCCTGGCCCGCCACGGGCGGGGGCACCGGCTCTCGCCGTCGGGCATCAACTACCGCGCCAATATCGACGCCCTGAAACGGGCCGGGGTGACCGACCTCGTCGCCCTCTCGGCCTGCGGCTCGTTCCGCGAGGATCTGCCCCCAGGCCTCTTCGTGCTCGTCGACCAGTTCGTCGACCGCACGCACGGGCGCGCCTCGTCGTTCTTCGGCGACGGCTGCGTCGCCCACGTGTCCCTGGCCCATCCGGTCGGCCCCGGCCTGCAGGCGCGGATCGCCCAGGCCGCGAAGGCCGAGGACATCGCGGTCCATCGCGGCGGCACATATGTCTGCATGGAGGGGCCGCAATTCTCCTCCCTCGCCGAGTCCCGCGCCTACAAGGCCCAGGGCTTCGACGTGATCGGCATGACCAACATGCCCGAGGCCAAGCTCGCCCGCGAGGCGGAGATCACCTACGCGACGATCGCGATGGTGACCGACTACGATTGCTGGCACCCCGGCCACGACGCGGTCGACGTCGCCTCGGTGATCGCGGTCGCCCGCGCCAACGCCGACAAGGCGGCGCGCCTCGTGGCCCGCCTCGCCCGCGACTTCCCGGCCGAGCGCGAGCCGTGCCCGGCGGGCTCGCACCGGGCGCTCGCCGGCGCGATCATGACGGCGCCCGCCGTCCGGGACCCGGCACTGCTCGCCAAGCTCGACGCCGTGGCGGGGCGGGTCCTCAACGGCTAGCCGGCCGCCCTTTCCATTCGGCGACGAGTCCCTCTAGAAGGCGCGGGCGGCCCTGGCCGCCCCCGACGCGAAGTCCAGACCGAAATGCGCAGCGCCTCCATCAGCCGGAAGACCGCGGAGACCGACATTGCGGTCTCCGTCAATCTCGACGGGACCGGGCGGTCGAACATCGCCACCGGGATCGGCTTCCTCGACCACATGCTGGATCTGCTGGCGCGGCACGCCCTGTTCGACCTGGACGTGAAGGTCGACGGCGACCTGCATATCGACCAGCACCACTCGGCCGAGGATTGCGGCATCGCCCTGGGACAGGCGTTCGCCAAGGCGCTCGGCGACAAGCGCGGGGTCACGCGCTACGCCGACATCCACCTGCCGATGGACGAGGCGCTGACCCGGGTCTGCGTCGACATCTCGGGCCGGCCCTTCCTGGTGTTCCGCACGACCTTCCGAGTGGAGAAGATCGGGACCTTCGACACCGAGCTGGTGCGCGAGTGGTTCCAGGCCTTCGCGATGAATGCCGGCCTGACCCTGCACGTGGAGACCCTCTACGGCGACAACGCTCACCACATCGCGGAGAGCTGCTACAAGGGGCTGGCCCGCGCCTTGCGGAAGGCCGTGGCGATCGATCCGCGGGAGGAGGGGCGCGTTCCCTCCACCAAGGGCTCCCTGTAGACCTGTTGTCGCCGGGCGCCCGGATCGGCCACGCGGCCGTCGCGGCGCACGCTGTCGGAGTTTCGCGATGCGGATGCGCAGCTACACGCTCCACCTGCCAGCCGACGCGCGGCCGGGCGAATCGCTCGGGCTCGACCGGGCGCTGCTGGTGCGGGACGGCTTCTCCTGGCCGGCCTTCGCCTTCACGGTGCTGTGGTTCCTGTTCCACCGGCTCTGGCTCGCCGCCCTGCTCGTGCTCGTCGGGCTCGTGGCGCTGGCCGCCGCCGGTATCGCCCTCGGGCTGCCGGCCGGCGCCGGCCTGATCGTCACCCTGCTGGCCGGCTGGCTGATCGGCCTCGAGGCTTCGAGCCTGCGCCGCTGGACGCTGGCGCGGCGCGGCTGGCCGGCGCGCGACGCGGTGGTCGCCGCGACGCCCGAGGAGGCCGAAGCCCGGGCTCTGAACCGCTGGCTCGAGGCGAGCCCGGCCGCGCCGCGGGCCCCGTTCCCGAGCGGCCCCAGCCGGCGGGCCGAGCCGGTGATCGGGCTGTTCCCCGCCCAGGAAGGCGCCCGGTGAGTTCCCGGGCGAGACGCGCATGAGCACCGAGACCGTCGCGATCATCGATTACGGGTCGGGCAACCTCCACTCCGCCGCTAAGGCCTTCGAGCGCGCCGCTCGCGAGAGCGGGCGCGACGCGCGGATCTGCCTGACCTCGGACCCCGACGTGGTGGCTGCGGCCGACCGCGTGGTGCTGCCCGGTGTTGGCGCCTTCGCGGATTGCCGCCGCGGTCTCGACGCCGTCCCCGGCATGGTCGAGGCGATGACGCAGGTCGCCCACGGGGCCGGCCGCCCGTTCCTCGGGATCTGCGTCGGGATGCAGCTGCTGGCGAGCCGCGGGCTCGAGTACACGACCACGCCGGGGCTCGGCTGGATCCCCGGCGACGTCGGTCCGATCCGGCCGTCGGACCCGGCGCTGAAGGTCCCCCATATGGGCTGGAACACCCTGCGGACCGAGCGCGACCACCCGCTGCTCGCCGGTATTCCCACCGGCGAGGACGGGCTGCACGCCTACTTCGTGCACAGCTACGCGCTGAAGGCCGAGCGCCCGGACGACGTGGTGGCGCGCGCCGAGTACGGCGGCCCGGTCACCGCCCTCGTCGCACGCGACAACGTCGCCGGCACGCAGTTCCACCCCGAGAAGAGCCAGCGGCTGGGCCTCGCGCTCATCGCCAACTTCCTGAACTGGCGCCCGTGAGCGCCGTTCGGCCCAGGCAAGAAGGACGGAAGCGCCCGTGATCCTGTACCCGGCGATCGACCTGAAAGAGGGGCGTTGCGTCCGCCTCATCCAGGGGGACATGGCGCAGGCCAAGGTCTTCGGCGACGATCCGGCCGCGCAGGCCGCGATCTTCGAGGCGCAGGGCTTCTCCTGGCTCCACGTGGTCGATCTCGACGGCGCCTTCGCGGGGGCGCCGCGGAACGCGGAGGCGGTCGACGCGATCCTCGCGCGGGTGAAGATCCCGGTCCAGCTCGGCGGCGGGATCCGCGAGATGAAGACCCTGGAGGGCTGGCTGAGCAAGGGCGTCGCCCGGGCGATCATCGGCACCGCGGCGGTGCGCGATCCCGGCTTCGTCCGGGAGGCCGCCCGCAAGTATCCCGGGAAGATCGCGGTCGGCATCGACGCCAAGGACGGCCGCGTCGCGGTCGAGGGCTGGGCGCAGACCTCCAGCATGACCGCGGAGGAGCTGGGGCGCCGGTTCGAGGACGCGGGCGTCGCGGCCATCATCTACACCGACATCGCCCGCGACGGGATCCTGAAGGGCCTCAACGTCGAGATGACCCTGGCGCTCGCCCAGGCCGTGCGCATCCCGGTGATCGCCTCGGGCGGCCTCGCGTCGATCGACGACGTCCACCGCCTGCTGAAGCCGGATTGCGCCCTGATCGCGGGCGCGATCACCGGCCGGGCGCTCTACGACGGCCGCATCGATCCGGAGGCGGCCCTGGCCGCGATCGCTGCGGCGCGCGGCCCGGTGGCGTGATATCCAGAGACTCGCGACATGAGACGCCGCCCGTGCTGAAGACCCGCATCATCCCCTGCCTCGACGTGAAGGACGGGCGCGTCGTGAAGGGCGTGCGCTTCGAGGGCCTGCGCGACGCCGGCGATCCCGTCGAGGCCGCCAAGGTCTACGACGCGGCCGGCGCCGACGAGCTGTGCTTCCTCGATATTACCGCGAGCCGCGAGGCCCGCGGCACGCTGCTCGACATCGTCAGCCGGACCGCCGAGGCCTGCTTCATGCCGCTCACGGTCGGCGGCGGCGTGCGCACCGTCGAGGACGTGCGCGCGCTGCTGCTCGCCGGCGCCGACAAGGTCGCGATCAACACCGCGGCCGTGAAGGATCCCGACCTCGTGGCCCGGGCCGCCGAGAAGTTCGGCGCGCAGTGCATCGTGGTGGCGATCGACGCCAAGCGCGTCTCGCCCCCCGGCGCGCCGGCCGCCTGGGAGATCTTCACCCACGGCGGCCGCGACCCGACCGGGATCGACGCCGTGGCCTTCGCGCGCCTCGTCGCCGAGAAGGGCGCGGGCGAGCTGCTCGTCACCTCCATGGACAAGGACGGGACCCGCTCCGGCTACGACCTCGCCCTCACGCGCGCGATCAGCGACGCCGTCACCGTGCCGGTGATAGCCTCGGGCGGCGTCGGCGGCCTCGACGACCTCGTGGCCGGCGTGGCCGAGGGCGGCGCCAGCGCCGTGCTGGCGGCCTCCATCTTCCATTTCGGGCAGGCGAGCGTCGCCGAGGCGAAGGCGCACATGGCGGCGGCCGGTCTCGCCATGCGCCTCGACGGTCCGGCCTCTTCCGCGAGGGCGCCCCTGTGAGCAGCTACCTTCTGGCGAACGCCAACCTCCTCGATCCCGCGACCGGCCGCGAGACCGCCGGCGCGGTGCTGGTGCGGGACGGCCGCATCGCCGACATCGCCGCCGGCGCGGCGCCGGGCGCCCCGGCCGATGCGAAGCGCGTCGACTGTGCCGGCCGCGTGCTGACCCCGGGGCTGATCGACATGCGCGCCTTCGTGGGTGAGCCGGGAGCCGAGCACCGCGAGACCCTGGCCTCGGCGAGCGCCGCGGCGGCGGCGGGCGGCGTCACGACGCTCGTCTGCATGCCCGACACCAACCCGGTGATCGACGAGCCGGCCATCGTCGACTTCGTGCTCCGGCGAGCCCGCGACACGGCGAGTGTCAACGTCCTGCCGGCGGCCGCCATCACCAAGGGGCTGGCCGGCCGGGAAATGACCGAGTTCGGCCTGCTCAAGGAGGCCGGCGCGGTCGCCTTCACGGACGGGCTCCGGGCCGTGGCCAATGCCCAGGTGCTGCGTCGCGCCCTGACGTATGCCCGGGATTTCGACGCGCTGATCGTGCAGCACGTGGAGGAATCCGCCCTCGTCGCCGAGGGCGTGATGAACGAGGGCGAGCTCGCCTCGCGCCTCGGGCTGATGGGCATCCCCCGCGAGGCCGAGACCGTGATGCTGGAGCGCGACATCCGCCTCGTGCGGCTGACCGGCGCCCGCTACCACGCGGCGATGATCTCCTGCGCGGATTCGGTGGAGATCGTCCGCCGGGCCAAGCAGGACGGCCTGCCGGTGACCTGCGGCGTCTCGGTGAACAACCTCGTCCTCAACGAGAACGACATCGGCCATTACCGCACCTTCTGCCGGCTCTCGCCGCCCCTGCGCCACGAGACCGACCGGCAGGCGGTGGTGGGCGCCCTCGGCGAGGGCGTGATCGACGTGGTCGTGTCCGACCACAACCCGCAGGACGTGGAGACCAAGCGCTTGCCCTTCGCCGAGGCGGCGGACGGGGCGCTCGGCATCGAGACCCTGCTCGGCGCCGCGATGCGCCTCGTCCACACCGGCGACCTCGCGTTGCCCAAGCTCGTCGCCGCGCTCACCGTCAATCCGGCACGGATCCTCGGCCGCGAGGCCGGCCGGCTGGCGGTGGGCGCCCCCGCCGACCTGGTGCTGATCGATCCCGACCTCCCCTACGTCCTCGACAAGCGCCGGCTGAAGTCGCGCTCCAAGAACTCTCCCTTCGACGAGGCGCGCCTCCAGGGCGCGGCGGTGCTGACGCTGGTCGGCGGCCGGATCGTCCACGCGGTCGACGACCTCGCGGCGGCCGCATGATGCCGCCGGATCTCGCGACCCCGGCCGCCCTCGGCGGTCTCGCCCTCGGCTACGCCCTGGGCTCGATCCCGTTCGGGCTGATCCTCACGAAGTTCGCCGGCCTCGGCGACGTGCGGGCGATCGGCTCCGGCAATATCGGCGCCACCAACGTGCTGCGCACCGGCCGCAAGGGCCTCGCCGCGGCGACGCTGCTGGGCGACGCCCTCAAGGGCACGGCGGCCGTCCTCATCGCGCGCCAGCTGGGCGAGGGCCCGGCGCTCGCCGCGGGGCTCGGCGCCTTCCTCGGCCACCTCTTCCCGGTCTGGCTGGGCTTCAAGGGCGGCAAGGGCGTCGCGACCTTCATCGGGGTACTGCTCGCCTTCAGCCCGCTTGCCCTCGCGGCGTTCGCGGCGATCTGGCTCGGGCTCGCCTTCGCGCTCAGGTACTCGTCGCTGGCGGCGCTCGCCGCCTCGGCGGCTACGCCCCTCGTCCTCTGGGCGCTCGGTGCCCCGACACAGGCCTTGCTGTTCCTGCTCCTCGGCCTGCTGCTATGGTGGAAGCACGCGCCCAACATCCGCCGACTCGCGTCCGGCACCGAGGGGCGCATCGGCCAGAAGGGCTGAGTGCCGGCGCGCCGCGCCGACCTTCGGGCAGGGGTGGGGGTGGTTGATGCAGCTCACCGAGGCCCAGCGGCTCGACTGGCTGCGACTGATCCGGACCGAGGGCGTCGGCCCCCGCACCTTCCGGAGGCTCGTGAACCGGTTCGGCGGCGCGGCCGCCGCCCTTGAGGCCCTGCCTGAGCTCACCGGCCGCCAGGGACGGAGGGTCGTGCCACCCACCTGCGGCGAAGCCGAGGCCGAACTCGCGGCCTTGACGCGCCTCGGCGGCCGGCTGGTCGCCACCGGCGAGGCGGAGTACCCGCGGCTCCTCGCCCAGGTCGACGCCGCGCCGCCCCTCCTGGCCCTGCGCGGCGCACCGATCCTCAACCGGCCCGCCGCCGCCCTCGTCGGCTCGCGGAACGCCTCATCGGCGGGGCTCGCCTTCACCGAGCGGCTCGCCCGCGGTCTCGGCGAAGCCGGCCTGACGGTGGTCTCCGGCCTCGCTCGCGGGATCGACGCTCGCGCCCACAAGGCCAGCCTGCGGACCGGCACGATCGCCGTCATGGCCGGTGGTCAGGACCGGATCTACCCGGCGAACCACGCGGCCCTGGTCGAGGCGATCCTGGCGGAGGGCGGCGCCGTCCTCGCCGAGATGCCGATGGGCTGGGAGCCCCGCGGGCGCGACTTTCCCCGGCGCAACCGGATCATCTCCGGCCTGTCCTACGGGACCGTGGTGGTGGAGGCCGCCCGGCGCTCCGGCTCGCTGATCACGGCGCGGTACGCCCTCGAGCAGAATCGGGAGGTCTTCGCCGTCCCGGGCTCGCCGCTCGACCCGCGCGCCGAGGGCACCAACGACCTGATCCGCCAGGGCGCCACCCTGGTCGCCGAGGTGTCCCACGTCCTCGAGGTGCTGGGCCCGATCATCGAGCGCGGCCCGGACGCCGAGGCGACGCCGGCGCGCGCGCGGCCGGACCTCGCCGAGCAGCCGGACTTCTGGGACGAGATCGCCCTCGACGCGGACGACGCGCCGCTTCACCCGCTCCCGCAGCGGCGCGCCGGCGCGTCCGCCCCGAGCCCCGCCCGGGACGACCGGCCACCGGAGCCGCAGGACGACCGGGCGCGGATCGTCGCGCTGCTCGGCCCGAGTCCGGTCGGCACCGACGAGCTGGCGCGGAGCGCCGGGGTCGGTGCCCGGATCGTGCAGAGCGTGCTGCTGGAATTGGAGCTCGACGGACGGATCGAGCGCCACGGCAGCGGCACCGTCTCTCTGATCAGCGGCTGAGGGACCCGTCCTCGGTGTCGTCGTCCGCGTCGGCGTCCGCGAGGTTGCGCATAACGTCGAGGCAGCCCTGGAGGATGTAGGCGGCGGCGAGCTTGTCGACGAGCTGGCCGCGCCGCGCCCGCGAGGCGTCGGCCTCGATCAGCGCGCGGGTGACCACGGCGGTCGAGAGGCGCTCGTCGAAGAAGACGTGGGGCAGGGGGAGGATCGGCGCGAGGTTGCGCATGAAGGCGCGGGTCGACTGCACCCGCGGCCCCTCACTGCCGTCCATGTTGAGCGGCAGTCCGACCACGAGGCCGCCGACCGCGTGCTGCCGGCACAGGGCGGCGAGCCGCTGCGCGTCGGGGGTGAACTTCACCCGGCGGATGGTCTCAAGCGGTGTCGCGATCTGGCGGCCGAGATCCGACAGGGCGAGCCCGATCGTTTTGGTGCCGAGATCGATGCCGATCAGGCGGGCGCCGCCGCGGGATTCGGCCGCGAAGGCGCGGATCGCGTCGAAGTTCATGACTCCGCCTGCGCGGCGCGCGCGAGGGTGGCCTCGGTGACGCCCTCGAAGCGGGCGGGGAGGGGCTCCGAACCCGGTCCCAGGACCAGCGCCGCGGACGGTGCCGTGACCCGGGTGAAGAAGTCGTCGAGGCTCTCGCCGCCGAACCGCACCGTCTCCAGGTCGGGCGCGAGCAGCCAGACGTCGTATTCCCCGTCGGTCCCGGTGACGTCCCAGAACAGGAAGCTGCCATCCTCGCCGGTGCCGAAGAAGCAGGCGCGCTCGACGATACCGGCATCGCCGCCCTCGACGTCGAAGCGATGCGGCTCCGCGCCGTCCTCGAGCATGGCGACCGCGGCGCCGACGCTGTGGGCGATGAGGGCCGCTTGGCTCACCAGATCGCAGGCCTCGAACGGCGCCGGCACGGCGACGCGGAACTGTCCCCCCGCGAGGCCGACGCCGCAGCTCCGGCAGAAGTCGCGATAGGAGGCCGGGAGGGCGAAGCCCAGCGCCTCGGACGCGCGGTCGAGGGCGGCCGCGTCCGGTACGAAGCCCGGCGCGAGCTCCTCGAAAACCTTGTCCCACATCGCTCCCGCTCCACCGTCCACAGGCTTCGGCTCCTCCGCAGATCGCCCCCCGGTGCGCGCGGAGCCGTTCGCGTCTAGGTAGGTTAATGTTCCGTTAAACCACGCTAAAGGGGCCCGCCTTGTCGACGAACGGCCAGCTCTCCTGTTCCGCACCGCACGGGCGCCGGCGGGCGATGCCGCGCAAGCACCGCTGGATGCTTCTCCTCGCCTTCGAGGTCCTGGTCGCGGGCTTCACCCAAGCCATGATCCAGCCGGTCCGGCAACCGGGAATCACCATCGAGATGTCGGTGACGCCCCACCACGTCGTGACCTGACCCGCCCCGCATCACGCCGCACCGCTCGGCTCGACCCGATGCCCTCGGGCGGCGCGCCGCCCGTCGGCCCCGAGCGTGTGGCGGTGTCCACCCGCGTTGCGGCGCGTCGAGAGCCGATGCTATAGCCCGACCGACTTCGGGAAAGTGCTCCCGGCAAGGGACGAACGGGACGGCATGTCGGTCGACGAGAAGACGGTTCGGCGCATCGCGCATCTGGCGCGGATCGCGGTCACCGACGACGAAGTCGGGCCCCTGCAGGGCGAGCTGAACGCCATCCTGGCCTTCGTCGAGCAGCTCGGCACGGTCGACGTCGCGGGCGTCGAGCCGATGACCTCGGTGACGCCGATGGCGATGAAGAAGCGCGCGGACGTCGTCACGGAGGGCGGCCGCGCCGCCGACGTCGTCGCCAACGCGCCCGAGACCGAGGACAATTACTTCCTGGTCCCGAAGGTGGTCGAGTAGGCCGAGCGCGGCCCGGACCTTGCGGACCGGATTTCTGGCGGGCAGGCGCGCGGCGCGCGCGAGGACGTGAACAGCGTGGATCCGAACGAACTTACCCTGGCCGAAGCGCGCGACGCCCTCAAGGCGAAGCGGATCTCGGCCCGCGAGCTGACCCAGGCGCATCTCGACGCCATGGCGAAGGCCCGAGTCCTGAACGCGTATATCCGGGAGACCCCGGACCGGGCCCTGACGATGGCCGAGGCCTCCGACCGGAAGATCGCGTCCGGCGAGGCGCGGCCGCTCGAGGGCATTCCCCTCGGCATCAAGGACCTGTTCTGTACGCACGGCGTGACGACCACGGCTGGGTCCAAGATCCTCGAGACCTTCGAGCCGCACTACGAATCGGCCGTGTCCGCCAATCTGTGGCGCGACGGCGCCGTGATGCTCGGCAAACTGAACCTCGACGAGTTCGCCATGGGCTCGTCCAACGAGACCAGCGCCTACGGCAACGTGATCTCGCCGTGGCGGCGCGCGGGATCGGACGCACCGATCGTGCCCGGCGGCTCCTCCGGCGGCTCCGCCGCGGCGGTCGCCGCGCGGCTCTGCCTCGGCGCCACCGCGACCGATACCGGTGGCTCCATCCGGCAGCCCGCCGCCTTCACGGGCACTGTGGGGATCAAGCCGACCTACGGGCGCTGCTCGCGCTGGGGCACGGTGGCCTTCGCCTCCTCCCTCGACCAGGCGGGCCCGATCGCCCGCACGGTGCGCGACTGCGCCATCCTCCTCGGCTCCATGGCGGGCTCCGACGCCCGGGACACGACGTGCGCCGACCTCGCGGTACCCGATTTCGAGGCCGCGGTGTCGCGGGGCGTGAAGGGCCTGACCATCGGCATCCCAAAGGAATACCGGGTCGACGGGATGCCCGCCGAGATCCAGAAGCTCTGGGACGAGGGGGCCGCGTGGCTGAAGGCGGCCGGCGCGACGATCAAGGAGATCTCGCTGCCGCACACCTCCTACGCGCTGCCGGCCTACTACATCGTGGCCCCGGCCGAGGCCTCCTCGAACCTCGCCCGCTACGACGGCGTCCGCTACGGCCTGCGCGTGCCCGGCAAGGACATCGCCGGGATGTACGAGAACACCCGCGCTGCCGGCTTCGGCCGCGAGGTGAAGCGGCGGATCATGATCGGTACCTACGTGCTCTCGGCCGGCTACTACGACGCCTACTATGTCCGCGCTCAGAAGATTCGCACGCTGATCAAGCGCGACTTCGAGGCCGCCTACGCGTCCGGCGTCGACGCGATCCTGACGCCGGCGACGCCGTCGGCCGCTTTCGGCATCGGCGAGAAGGCCTCGGCCGACCCGGTGGAGATGTACCTCAACGACGTGTTCACCGTGACGGTGAACATGGCCGGGCTTCCCGGCATCGCCGTGCCGGCCGGTCTCGACGGACAGGGCCTGCCGCTGGGCCTGCAACTCATCGGCCGGCCCTTCGATGAGGAGACGCTGTTCGCGGTCGCGCAGGTGATCGAGGACTCCGCCGGCCGGACGGTCCTTCCTGAGCCGTGGTGGTCATGACCGTCCCGTACTATCCCTGGACGGTCTGGATCTGGGCCGGCTTCGATCCGGCGCTGATCGTGGTGGCGGTCTATCTCGGCTGGACCGCCAGCCAGTTCGGCAAGGTCTTCATCGCGGCGATCGCGGCGCTCGGTTTCTCGGTGCTGTTCTCCTACGCGGTCAGCGCCGCCGGCATCCCCTGGCCGGCGCCGATCACCCACGACGGCCCGACCTTCTTCCCGGTGCGCGCCGTCGCGGCCCTGCTCTGGGCAATCCTGGGCTACGGCGCCCGGCAGGCGGTCGGACGCCGCGCTTGACCCTGCGGGCAGGGGCCTCCTAGAAAATCTCTCGCTCGACGCACCCGACGACGCCACCGTCTCGGCGAGCGGAGCGAAGCGATCCAGCGGCGCCGCGTGCGAGAACCGTGCGCTTCCCCGGATCGCTTCGCTCCGCTCGCCGAGACGGCGACGCCTCGAATGCCAGCCGCCTTTCGGACCGACCATGAACGCACCCGTCGACCCCAAGAAGCTGATCAAGGGCGGCCTCCACGACTGGGAGGTGATCGTCGGCATGGAGATCCACGCCCAGGTGTCCAGCCGGGCGAAGCTGTTCTCCGGCGCCTCGACGGAGTTCGGGGCCGAGCCGAACGACCACGTCTCGCTGGTCGATGCCGCGATGCCCGGGATGCTGCCGGTGATCAACGCCGAGTGCGTCGCCCAGGCGGTGCGCACCGGCCTCGGCCTGAAGGCCAAGATCAACCTGCGCTCCGTGTTCGACCGGAAGAACTACTTCTACCCGGACCTGCCGCAGGGCTACCAGATCTCGCAGTACAAGGACCCGATCGTCGGCGAGGGCGAGGTCCTGGTCGACTTGGCCGACGGCGCGTCGATCACCGTGGGCATCGAGCGCCTGCACCTCGAGCAGGATGCCGGCAAGTCGCTGCACGACCAGGATCCGACCCGGAGCTTCGTCGACCTCAACCGGTCGGGCGTGGCGCTGATGGAGATCGTTTCCCGGCCCGACCTGCGCTCCTCCGAGGAGGCGAAGGCCTACGTCACCAAGCTGCGCACGATCCTGCGGTATCTCGGCACCTGCGACGGTGACATGGAAAAGGGCTCGCTCCGCGCCGACGTGAACGTGTCGGTGCGCCGCCCCGGCGAGCCGCTGGGCACCCGCTGCGAGATCAAGAACGTCAACTCGATCCGCTTCATCGGGCAGGCGATCGAGACCGAGGCGCGGCGCCAGATCGCCATCCTCGAGGACGGCGGCACGATCGACCAGGAGACGCGCCTGTTCGACCCGACCAAGGGCGAGACGCGCTCGATGCGCTCCAAGGAGGAGGCGCACGACTACCGCTACTTCCCCGATCCGGATCTGCTGCCGCTCGAATTCGACCAGGCCTACGTCGACGCCCTCGCCGAGGGGCTGCCCGAACTGCCGGACGCCAAGAAGGCGCGGTTCGTCTCGGCGTTCGGCCTCTCGCCCTACGATGCCGGCGTGCTGGTCGCCGAGCGCGCCTCCGCCGACTACTACGAGGCGGTGGCCAAGGGCCGGGACGGCAAGGCCGCGGCCAACTGGGTGATCAACGAGCTGTTCGGGCGCCTCAACAAGGAGGGCCTGTCCATCGAAGCGACCCCGGTCTCGGCGGATCAGCTCGGCACGATCATCGACCTGATCGGCGAGGGCGTGATCTCCGGCAAGATCGCTAAGGACCTGTTCGAGATCGTCTGGACCGAGGGCGGCGACCCGCGCGCCGTCGTCGAGAGCCGCGGCATGAAGCAGGTGACCGACACGGGCGCCATCGAGGCGGCGGTGGATCAGATCATCGCGGCCAATCCCGACAAGGTCGCGCAGGCCAAGGAGAAGCCGACCCTGCTCGGGTGGTTCGTCGGTCAGACCATGAAGGCCACCGGCGGCAAGGCGAACCCCGCGGCGGTGAACGCGCTGCTCAAGGCGAAGCTCGGGATCGAGTGAGCGTTCCGCGGCGACCGGCCATCCCGCGCGTGGCCTCATCCTGAAGCACCCGCATCAGCGGGCCTCGAGGAGGAGCTACAGGGACGGGGCGACCAGCCAGAGGACTCCGTCGCGGCTCGCCGCGCTCGCACCTCGCCGCGGGGGCGCGAGCGGACGGCACTCACGTCGAAGTCGGCGGATCCGGCGGGCTCGACGGATCCCGTCATCGCCTCGACCACGACGAGATCCCGCCGCGGCGCTGCCGGGCAGGTGGGGCATTCGAATCCCTCGGCGAGAAACCGCGGCGGAACGGCTCGAAGTGGGGCCTTTCGCGCATTCGAAGGCGTGCCATGCGTGGCCGCTTCTGCGCCCCTGGAGCCGCGTCCGTCCGGCTGTCCGTGTTGCGCCGCTAGGTCTCGGGCCGAACCTGTCCCTGGACCGTCTAGGCGGCATTCCGCTGCGGTGGAGTCATCCCTGTCTCCTCCAGCTTCCAGCGACCGACACCGCTGCGAAACCTGATCTCATCAAGGTTTCCTGCCGGCCCGTGCCCGCTCTCGCCAAGCACAGTGAGAAACTGCGCCCGTCATCCGGGTCGGTCAATAGCTATTTTCTCGGCAACGGACCTTTTTGCTTCACTTCGCGGCGCCGCCGCGCCGCAGCGCGTGCCGGCTCAAGGACTTGGATCGATCCTGCGGCACTGCGAAATATTGTGTCGCGCGCGAGCGACTTGTCGGCGCCCATATCGTCCTCGATGGGACGGCGGATCCTGCGGTCGACGGCCTCTTCCGTGCCGCCGCGCAGGTCGTCGCCGCCGGCCGTATCGGACGTGTTGCCTGGCCGACCACGCCGGCGCCGCGCCTGCGGGCGCGGTCGCCCGGGCGACGGTTCAGCGCCGCTCGGCCTCCTGGGCCGGCCCGGCCGCCGGCGTGGTCAGAGCGGAGACGCGGTCGCGCAAGTCCATGAACCAGTTCGGCGCCGGGCCGCGGCCACCATTGACGAACACCGTCGCGGTCATGCCGGCGATGAGCGGGACGCCCGCCGGGACATGGTCGATGCGGATGCGGACCGGCACCCGCTGAGCGAGGCGGACCCAGGTGTAGACCGGGTTAACGTCCGGCAATCCCTGCGTGCTGGCGGCGGCGTTCGCCGTGGAGATGCCGAGCGTGATGCTGTGGACCGTGCCGGTCAGGTGCGGGTCGAAGCCCATCAGCTTCACGTCGGCGCGATCGCCGACGTGAATGTTGGGCATCTTCGTCTCCTCGAAATAGCCGTCGATCCAGAAGGAATCGGTGTCGATTACGCTGATGTTCGAGGTGCCGGTCCGGGCGTAGTCGCCGACGCGCATCAGCAGGTTGGTCACCCGGCCGTTGACGGTGGACTTCACCTGGGTGCGCTCGAGGTTCACCTTGGCCTGCCGCAATTGCGCCTGGGCACTCTCCAGCGACGCCTCGGCGATCTTCGCGGCGCCGGCGAATTGCTGCTTCTCCTCGATCGAGGTCGACACGGTCGTGAGCGCCTGCCGGCGGGCTGACTGGGCGTTCTTCACCTGCAGGTCGGCCTCGCGGTTCTTCACCTCGGCGTCCGCCGAGGTGACCGCGACCTCGAAGTCGACCGGATCGATGACGTAGAGGACGTCGCCCTTGCGGACGGTCTGGTTGTCCTGAACCCGGACCTCGACGATCTGCCCGGCGACCTGGGGCGCGATGTTGGCGACCTGCACCCGGACCGTGCCGTCGCGCGTCCAGGGCGCCGCCACGTAGAATTCCCACACGAAGGCCGCCGCGACGATCGCCGCCAGCAGGATCGCGCCCGTGGCCGCGAGGCGGAACACCTTGGCGGCGCGGCCCCGGCGCGGCACCGCGGGCAGCGGGTCGCTCCGCCCGGGGGCGCTGTCACGGGAGGCGGACTTCGGATCGTCCTCGTCGGCGGTCGTGTCGGGCATCAGATGAACGCGATCAGGAGGGCGAGGACACAGACGTAGAGGCCGGCCTCGGCGAGCGGGGCGTTGGCGACGTAGCGGCTGAAGTGGATGCGGGCGAAGACGAGGCGCAGGACGACCAGGATCACGAAGGCGGCCAGCGCGTAAGCGACGAAGGCCGTGACCAGCACTCCGCCGACATGGATGTCCTCGTGCATGGTGATTCCGGAAGAAGCGGCCGTCAGAATAGCGCGACGTCGAGGCGATGGAGGAATCGCCGGTGGCGGGTGATGGTTCGCGACGCTGTGACGAGGTCGCTGGCGGCGCGGGCCGTCGTCAGCCGCACCGCCCGGTCCTGGCCGGACGCGGCGCGGATCAGCTCGCGCGCCGCCGTCTCGAGGCCGCGATCGTCGCCGGCCGCCAGGGCGTCCCGCGCCCGCGGGATCGCGCCGCGCAGGGCCCCGATCGACCAGAGGCGGCGCAGCTCCGCGTGGGCGCGGGCGGCGGCGGCCTCCAGCCGGGCGAGGGCGAAGGCGTGGTGCAGGTTCGCCCGCCGTACGGCGCCGCTCCCCGAGCTGTAATTCGCGAACTGGAACAGCCGGTCGGCGTTCAGGCTGGTGCGGGTGGTGGCGTCGCCCCCCTGGCCGACGAGGGCGTCGGCGAGCGCGCGCCGCGCCGAATCCAGGGCGAAGACCCGCTGCTGGGCGGGCGCGATCGGCAGGATGAGGCGGACGACGATCGACAGGATCACGGCCGCGACGACCACCAGGAAGGCGTTCAGGAGGAAGGTCAGCGCATCGTACGACTGGGGATTCGAGGGCCCGAGCAGCACGGGGAAGAAGACGATCACGATGAAGCCGATGCCGAAGGTCTTCGGGTTCAGCGACAGGAAGCAGCCGAAGAAGATCACGGGGGCCATCACCATGGCCAGCATCGGGAAGCCCTGGACACCGTTGAGGAGCGCGAACCGGGCGATGCCCGCGAAGGTGGCGGCGAGGGTCATCCCGATGACGACCCCGTTGGCGAACTTCTTCGGATCCGGCGTGACCGACGAGAGCGCCGCGGTGGCGGCCACTTGGACCAGCGCGAAGGAGGCCTGCGGCAGGCCGAGCGCCACGAAGGTGGCGGCGGTCACCGCGAAGCTCAGGGCCACTCGCAGGGCACCGCGCACGGCGACCGGGAAGTCGCGATGGGTCGGCAGCGCGGCGTCGCGCAGCGGCCGGTGGCCGTCGGCGACGGCACGAATGCCGTCCTGCGCGAAGGTCGCGGCGCAGACGAAGTCGAGGGCGCGCTGAAGCACCACCACCTCGTCGAGGGGGCGGGTCCCGTCGCGGATGGCCGCGTCGATCAGGTCGCGCAGGCGCTCGTCGTCGCGGTCGAGGGCGTCGGGATCCGGTGCGTCGGCCACCCGCCGGCAGATCGCCATCGCCTCCGCGACGGCCGGGCTCGGGTTGCGCAGGCCGGCCGCCGCGGCCCCGAGGCTGCGGATCGCGGCCGCCATCACGTAGAGCGCGGCGATGCAGCTGCGCGCGCCGGCCGCGCGGTACCGGCCATCGTCCAGTTCGCCCGCGATGGCGCTGGCATCGGCCCGCATCGGCGCGATGGCGCGGATCAGCGCGGCGGTGCGCGTGGCGCCGAGGTCGCCCACCGCCAGCGTCTCGCGGGCGTAGCCGCGCGTCTCGTCCCAGGCTTCGCGCAACTGCGGCAGCAGGGCCCGCCACGTGCTCGGCGAGGCGAGGGCGTCGTTGATGAAGGTGATCACGACGATGCCGAGCACGATCACGGCGACGCGGGACACGGCGGCGTCGAAGGTGCCCTGCGGCTCGTCGATCTGACCCAGCGCGATGATCGCCACGGTGTAGCCGGACAGCATCGCGCCGTAGGCCCGCGTGTCTTGCAGGAACTGGGCGACGAAGACGCAGAGGCCGAGCCACACGGTGAAGCTGAGGAGCAGCAGCACCCGGTCCTGGCCGAACAGGGCCATGAAGACGAGCGCCACCACGGCGCCGATCAGCGTACCGAGGAGGCGGTAGACCGCCTTCGAGATCGCCTGCCCGCGCTTGGGCTGGGCGAGGATCGCCACGCAGGTGGCGGCGGACGAGGCGCTGTCGAGCTGGAGCCAGAAGGCGGCGGCCAGTGCCAGCATCATGGCGATCCAGATCCGCAGCGCGAAGGCCCAGGCGGCCGGCTTCGGCACCCAGGCATCGAGGAACGCCACGACGCGGTCGACGAACGGTTCGGCGCGGCGATCCGCGGCGGATGCGGCGGGGGCCTCAGCCATGCCGGACCGGGCGCGGCGCGCTGTCCACCGCCCGTCCGGACGGAGAAGGGTCCGTCATCGCCTCGTGTCTCCCGCCAACGCGCCGCGGATGTCTGAACGAACGGGACGCCCCGCGGTTCTAGCCGGTCAGGCCTTGTCGCCACCTTTCAGGCGCTTGTTGCACTTGCTCCAGAACTGCGGCCATTTCGGCCCCTGCGCGGCCTTCTGCGCGTCGGTAAGGGCGCGCCACTCGGCGCCGCAGGTCTTCTGCCGTTCGCGGGTGGCGGACTGGCCCTGACTCGGCGTCCTGGCGGCCGGCGCCTCGGCGGCGGGCGCCTTCGCGGGTGCCTCCCTGGCCGCCGCGTCCCGGGCGGGCGTATCCTTGGCAGGCGGGTCCTTGGCGAGGACCGGACAGGCGGCGAGCAGCGGCACGGACAGGACCGCGATCCTGACGAGACGATCGATCATCGGATGTTCCCCCTCGGGCGACGTACCACGCCCGAGCCGCAATCTCGCCGCTCTCGCGCGGGGCCGGCAAGCCCGCCCCGGCGGCCGACGACAGCTCCGGCGCAGCTTCGCCGAATCGTCGGGCTCCCGGGCCGCTGCCCTTGAGCGCGGCCGGGAAATCGTCTTCACTGCCGGGGTTGTTTGGAAATGGCGGAGGACCACCGCGCCGCCGACGATCGGGTCCAGGAGCAGGCAGAGCATGGCAGCGGTGTCCGGGCGGCCGATCGACGTCCACACATGGAGCACGCCGAACGGCTGGAAGATCCCGATCATGCTGGAGGAGTGCGGGCTGCCCTACCGCATCGTTCCCGTGGACATCGCCAAGAACGAGCAGTTCGCGCCCGATTTCCTGGCGATCTCGCCCAACAACAAGATCCCGGCCATCGTCGACCCGGACGGGCCCGGCGGACAGCCGATCTCCGTCTTCGAATCGGGCGCGATCCTGCAGTATCTCGGCCGGAAGACCGGACAATTCTACCCGGCCGACGAGCGCGCCCGCGTGCAGGTCGACGAGTGGCTGTTCTGGCAGGTGGCGGGATTCGGGCCGATGCTCGGGCAGACGCACCACTTCAAGATCTACGCGCCCGAGAAGGTGCCGTACGCGATCGACCGGTTCACCGCCGAGGCCAAACGCCTGTACGGCGTGCTGGAGCGGCGGCTCGAGGGCCGCGCCTTCCTGGCCGACGAGTACTCCATCGCCGACATCGCGACGTTCACCTGGGCCAAGCTCAACTTCAAGCAGGGCGTCGCCATCGACACCCTGCCGAACGTCGCCCGCTGGCTCGAGAGCATCTTGGCGAGGCCGGCGGTGCAGCGCGGCCTCGCGGCGATCTGACGGGCAATCAGTTCTTGTTGGCGGCCTGCTGGTTCACGTCCGGGACGCGGGTCCAGGTCTGCGACCCGCACAGGATCTTGAGCATGCAGCCCGAGACGTTGAGCTCGGCCTCGTTCTCGCGCTCCAGGCTGACCGTGTAGATCTTGCCTTCCTCGATATTGTAGAGTTCGCCGGTAAACTTCGCGTCGTCCGGCTTCAGACCATCGATCAGCTGCAGACCGATCACCGGACGGGCACGCTTCTTCGGATCGGGATTCTTGAGGTCGGTGCGCGGGGCGCCGTTGTCGAAGGTCGGCGTCTTGAGCCAGACGACCTTGCCGCAGACCAGCTTCTGGCCGGGGCCGCAGCGATCGATCCGGATCTTGGCGCGACCGTCGCCGGTGAGCCACGTGCCGGACGGGTCCTTGGCGGTGTCGGCGGCGGCGGCGGAGAGGCCGGCGAGAAGCAGGCTGGCGCTGAGAGCGAAGCGCATGGTTCGTCTCCGGTGTTGGGGCGTCCGCGGACGCCCGAGGGGTGGACGAAGTCGGTTGGTGCGCGACTGAGCCGTCGCATTCGGGCGATTTTTCGGCGGTGTTGCGGCAGAGCCACGGCCGCGCTTGTCCCGCCCGGTCCCGCCGCGCGGCTTGAGACACCGGGGGGCGCCCGCTATAAGCCCGGCGCCGAAGCGAAATTCTCGCTGCCGCGGCGTGTCCGGATCGCCGGCGCGCCGCAGATCTTTTCCACAGACAGACCGGACGCACCATGGCCACCGAGCGCACCTTCTCGATCCTGAAGCCCGACGCGACGCGGCGGAACCTGACCGGCGCGGTCAACGCGGTCATCGAGGAGGCCGGCCTGCGCATCGTCGGCCAGCGCCGCATCCGCATGACCAAGGAGCAGGCCGAGAAGTTCTACGAGGTGCACAAGGAGCGCCCGTTCTTCGGCGAGCTCGTGACCTTCATGACCTCCGGCCCGGTGGTGGTTCAGGTCCTCGAGGGCGAGAACGCGGTCGCCAAGTACCGTGAGGTCATGGGCGCCACGAACCCGGCCCAGGCCGCCGAGGGCACGATCCGCAAGAAGTTCGCCGAGTCCGTCGGTGAGAACACCGTCCACGGTTCGGACAGCGCCGAGAACGCCAAGCTCGAGATCGCGCAGTTCTTCAAGGATTCCGACATCGCCGCCTGAGGCGCGGCGCGGTGGCGGGTTGGGCACACCGGCCCGCCATTCGCGCGCCCCGGACCCGGTGCCGCCGGGAATGCCGCCCTGTGTGACCGGGTCGTCCTTGACGGGACAGAGCCCGGAAGCGTCCAACGGCCGAGCTTAGCCAATCTCAGCCCCCGGACGACCCCGACCATGACGATGCGCCGCCTGCCCCTGCTGATCGCGACCGGCCTGATCGCCCTCGGCGCGACCGCCGCCCTCGCGGGCGGATCCTCAGCCCCGTTCCAGCAGTACGAGCCCGACCCGGCCCTCAAGACCGCCAGCAAGACCAATCTCGAAGGCCGCGTGCGCCACGCCTGCACCGTCGTCCAGGCGCGCATGACCAGCGCCACCGAGGCGTCCCTCGAGCGCCCCTGCGGCTGCTACGCCCGTCAGACCCTGCGCAGCCTCGACGCCTCCGAGATCGAGGCCTACCGGACCACCGGCTACTTCAACGACACCGCCCGCGCCAAGGCGCTCTCGGCCCTGGACAGCTGCAAGCTGCAGCGCCCGGTCTGAGCGCCCGAAGGCTCCCGGCTCCGCGCACCGTCCTGGCGCGCGGAGCGCAGCAACCCGTTGAGCAAGACGTCGGCGAGCGTGGCGTTACCGGATAGCTTCGCCCCGCGCGCCAGGACGGAAACGCCCGTGCTGCCGCCCGCTAGACGCTGAACAGCGCGCCGTCCGGCGCCGCGTCGGCGATGACCACGCGCTCGCCCTCCAGGCGGGCGCGGCCGCCCGCCACGAGGGCGAGCACCGCCGGGTAGAGGCGGCGCTCCTGCACGATCACCCGGTCGGCGAGGCTGTCGGGATCGTCGTCCTGGCGGACGGGGATCGCGGCCTGGGCGACGATCGGGCCGGCATCGAGCTCCGGCACGACGAAGTGGACCGTGCAGCCGTGCAGGCGCACGCCCGCGTCCAGCGCCTGCCGGTGGGTGTGCGTGCCCTTGAACAGGGGCAGGAGCGACGGGTGGATGTTGAGCATCCGGCCGGCCCAGGACGCCACGAACTCCGTCGTGAGGATCCGCATGAAACCCGCGAGGCAGACGAGGTCGATCTCGGCCGCCCGCAGCGCCGCGTCGAGGGCGGCGTCGAAGCCGGCCCGGTCGGCGAAGGCCCGGTGATCGATCGCCTGCGTCGGGATGCCAGCCGCGGCCGCCCGGGCGAGGCCGGCGGCCGCCGGGCGGTTCGACAGGACCAGCACGATCTCGGCCGGGAAGGCGGGATCCTTCGCGGCCTCGAGCAGCGCGACCATGTTCGAACCGCGCCCCGAGATCAGGACGGCGACGCGGGTCTTGCGGGCGGCCGCCATCAGAGGGCGAGGCGGCCGGCGAAGGTGACCGGCTCGGGCCCGCGCGCCGTGATCCGCCCGAGGCGGACCGGGGTCTCGCCGGCCCGGGTCAACGCCTCGTCGACGTCGTCGACCGCGTCAGCGGCGGCGATCACCACCATGCCGATCCCGCAGTTGAAGGTGCGCAGCATCTCGGCCTCGGCGACGCCGCCCTCGCGGGCGAGCCAGTTGAAGACCGGCGGCGGAGTCACGGCGTCGAGGTCGACGGCGATGCCGACATCGTCCGGCAGGACCCGCGGGAGATTGTCGGGGAAGCCGCCGCCCGTGATGTGGGCGAGCGCCCGGATCCCGTCGGTGGCCCCCAGAGCCGCGAGGAGCGGCTTCACGTAGATCCGGGTCGGCTCCAGCAGCGCCTCGCCGAGACTCCGGCCCGGGGCGAACGGCGCCGGCGCGTCCCAGCCGAGGCCGGTCTTCGCGACGATCCGGCGCACCAGCGAGAAGCCGTTGGAATGGACGCCGGAGGAGGGCAGGCCGAGCACGACGTCGCCGGGCCGGATGCCGGGCCGCGGCAGCAGCGCGCCGCGCTCGGCGGCGCCGACCGAGAAGCCCGCGAGATCGTAGTCGGACCCGTCGTAGAGGCCCGGCATCTCGGCGGTCTCGCCGCCGATCAGCGCGCAGCCGGCCTGCCGGCAGCCCTCGGCGATGCCGCGCACGATGTCGGCGCCGACGCCCGGCACCAGCTTGCCGGTGGCGTAGTAGTCGAGGAAGAACAGCGGCTCGGCGCCCTGGACGATGATGTCGTTCACGCACATGGCCACGAGGTCGATGCCGATCGTGTCGTGGCGGCCGGTCTCGATGGCGATCTTCACCTTGGTGCCGACGCCGTCGTTGGCCGCGACCAGGATCGGGTCGCGGAAGCCCGCGGCCTTCAGGTCGAACAGGCCGCCGAACCCGCCGATCTCGGCGTCGGCGCCCGGGCGCCGGGTCGAGCGCACCAGCGGCTTGATCGTCTCGACCATGGCGTTGCCGGCATCGATATCGACGCCCGCCGCCGCGTAGGTCAGCCCCGTCTTCGGCTCGTTGCCGTCCTTGGCCGTCATGCCCGCGCCACCTCGTTCTATCCAGGCCCCGCTCTAGCGACTTCGCGCGCGGCGCGCGAGTCGGCACGGCGGCGCCTTGATCGGCGCGCCTCGCATACCCACTCTGCCCGCTGGCGTGGTGTGCTGCGGGGGGAGCGTCATCGTGCGCGCACGGGCTGTGATCGGGCTGGCCGCTGTCGTCGCCCTCGGGTTGATCGTCTACCTCCTCCGGGAGGTGATGCTGCCCTTCGTGGCCGGCATCACGCTCGCCTATCTCCTCGACCCCCTGGCCGACCGGCTGGAGCGGCTCGGCCTCGGGCGTCTGGCGGCGAGCCTGCTGATCCTGGCGCTGTTCGTCGTCGCCCTCGTCGTGACGCTGCTGATCCTGATCCCGCTCACGGCCAACCAGGTCGTGGCGCTCGTCAACGCGCTGCCCGGGATGGTGTCGCGGCTCCAGGCGATCATCGCCGAGCGGTCCGGGACCCTGCTCGAGCGCGTCGGCGGCGCGAACGTCCTCAACGAGCTGCAATCCTCCGTCGGCACGCTCGCCACCCAGGCCGGGACGTGGCTCCTGGCCTTCCTGAAGTCGCTCTGGTCGGGCAGCCAGGCGCTGATCTCGATCGCTTCGCTGCTCGTCGTGACGCCGGTCGTCGCCTTCTACATCCTCGTCGACTGGGACCGGATGGTCGCTGCGATCGACGGCTGGGTACCGCCCCGGCACCGGGCGACGGTGCGCGAGCTGGCGCGCCAGATCGACGGGGCGGTCACCGGATACGTGCGCGGACAGACGCTGGTCTGCCTCATCCTGGGCAGCTTCTACGCCATCGGCCTCTGGCTCGTCGGCCTCAACTTCGGCGTGCTGATCGGCCTGATCGCGGGGTTCCTCACCTTCATCCCCTACGTCGGCACGCTCACCGGCTTCCTGCTCTCGGTGGGCGTCGCGCTGGTTCAGTTCTGGCCCTCCGCCGACTGGCTGCACCTCGGCCTGACCGTCGGCGTGTTCCTCGTCGGCCAGTTCCTGGAGGGGAACGTCATCTCGCCGAAGCTCGTCGGTGATTCCACCGGGCTGCACCCGGTCTGGTTAATGTTCGCGCTGCTCGCCTTCGGGACCCTGTTCGGCTTCGTCGGGCTGCTGCTCGCCGTCCCGATCGCGGCCTCGATCGGCGTGCTGGTCCGGTTCGCCCTGGCCCGCTACCTGGAGAGCCGCCTCTACCACGCGGGCCAGCCGATCCTGATCGAGCACGACGGCAAGACCCCTTCGGCCTTGACCTCCGCGGGCGCGGGATGATCCTGAGCGGCACATGCGCGAGAACGCCCCACCCCGGCAGCTGGCCTTCGACCTGCCGCTCGACCCTCGCTTCGGGCGGGAGGATTTCCTCGTGGGACCGGCCAACGAGGCGGCCTACGCGCTGATCGAGGCGTGGCCGGACTGGCCGGACAGCGTCCTGGTCCTCACCGGACCCTCGGGCAGCGGCAAGAGCCACCTCGCGGCGATCTGGGCCGAGCGCGCCCACGCCTGGACCCTCCCGGCCGCCGAGCTGGGCGGCGACGCGGTCCAGCACCTCGTCTCCAACGGGGCGCTGGTCGTCGAGGACATCGACCGGGCGGAGCGGCTCGACGAGGCGGCGCTGTTCCACCTGCTCAACCGGGCGCGCGAGCGACGCTGCCCGGTCCTGCTGACCAGCGCCACGGGCATCGACGCCTTGGGACTCGCGACGCCGGACCTGCGCTCGCGGCTTCGCCTCGCCCCGCGCAGCGCCATCGAGGCGCCGGACGACGCCCTGCTGCGCGCCGTGCTGGTCAAGCTGTTCGTGGACCGGCAGCTGGTCGTCGATCTCGGCGTCATCGACGCGCTGGCCCTGCGGATCGACCGGTCGCTGGGTCGCGCCCGGGACGTCGTCGCCGAGCTCGACCGCGACGCCCTCGGGCGCGGTCGGCGGATCAGCCGGCCGCTCGCGCTGGCCGTCCTGCGGCGCATGGGGCTGGAGGACGAGCCCGACCCGACCGGCTGAGCGCGGAATGCGGCAGTCGTCACGAAACCGTCGTGAAGGCCGCCCGTCTAGGGTGATACACGCTCCGCCGCCGCGAGGAGCAGAGACAGGGATCCGGGATGGAATCGACGCAGAAGCCCGTGGACCGCGACGCCGCCGACGAGGCCGCCGAGCCCCGTCGGCGCGCGGCGGCCAATCCGGCGACGCGGCGCGTGCCGGCGGCCCGGCGCGTGCCGGTCGACCCGTCCGGCACGGCGGCCGCGCCGGCGGCCGATGCCAACGACGAGTGGCCGGCCGCCGCGGCCCCGGCGGAGCCGTCGGTCGGGGCGGCCCGTGAGTCGGTTCTGGAAGCGGGGCGGTCCCTGCGTCACACGCCGGAGCGGTTCGTGAACCGCGAGCTGTCCTGGCTGCAGTTCAATCGGCGCGTGCTGGAGGAGGCGTCGAATCCGAACCACCCGCTCCTGGAGCGCCTCCGCTTCCTGTCGATCTCGGCCAACAACCTCGACGAGTTCTTCATGGTCCGCGTCGCCGGCCTGATCGATCAGGTCCGGGCCGGGATCACGGTGCCGTCGCAGGACGGCCTGTCGCCGTCCGAGCAGCTGGTCCGGATCGGCGCCGAGGTCTCGCGCCTCGCCGCCGACCAGCAGGCCCGCTGGCGGGAGCTGCGCGAGGAGCTGCACGCGGCCGACATCGACATCGTCGAGCCCGCCGCCCTCACGGCCGAGCAGGCGGCGTGGCTGGAGGAGTACTTCCTCAACCACGTCTTCCCGGTCCTGACGCCGCTGGCGATCGATCCGGCCCACCCGTTCCCGTTCATCCCAAATCTCGGCACCACCATCGCGCTGATGCTGGTTCGGCCGAAGGACGGAAGGCTGCTGCGCGCGCTCATCCGCCTGCCTGGCGTCATCGACCGCTTCGTGCGCCTGCCGGTGACCGAGAGCGAGACCGCGGCGCGGCTGATGCCGATCGAGCAGGTGATCGGGATGTTCACCGGCCGGCTCTTCCCGGGCTACCTCGTGAAGGGCAGCGGCGCGTTCCGCGTGGTCCGCGACTCCGACCTGGAGATCGAGGAGGAGGCCGAAGACCTTGTCCTGCATTTCGAGACCGCGCTGAAGCAGCGCCGCCGCGGCGTCGTGATCCGCCTCGAGGTCGAGGCGGGCATGTCGGAGGATCTGCGCAGCTTCGTCGCCGACGAGCTCGAGATCGCCGCGGACGCGATCTTCCTCGTGGAGGGCATGCTGGCCCTGAACGAGCTGTCCCAGGTCGTCGGCATCGACAGGCCCGACCTAAAGTTCAAACCCTACAACCCGCGCTTCCCCGAGCGCATCCGCGAGAGCGGCGGCGACGTCTTCGCGGCGATCCGCCAGAAGGACTTCATCGTCCACCACCCCTACGAATCCTTCGACTCGGTGGTGCAGTTCCTGGCCCAGGCCGCGCGCGACCCGAACGTCGTCGCGATCAAGCAGACGCTCTACCGCACCTCGTCGAACTCTCCGATCGTCGCGGCCCTCGCCGAGGCCGCCGAGCTCGGCAAGTCCGTGACCGCCCTCGTGGAGCTGAAGGCGCGGTTCGACGAGGAAGCCAACATCCGCTGGGCGCGCAATCTCGAGAAGGCGGGCGCGCAGGTCGTGTTCGGCTTCGTCGAGCTCAAGACGCACGCCAAGCTGTCGCTGGTGGTCCGACGGGAGGGCGACAAGCTCGTCACCTACTGCCACGTCGGCACCGGCAACTACCACCCGATCACCGCGCGCATCTACACGGACCTGTCGTTCTTCACGGCGGATCCCGCGATCGCGCGGGACGTGTCGCGCATCTTCAACTTCATCACCGGCTACGCCGAGCCGGCCGAGTTGGAGCGCATGGCGGTCTCGCCGCTGACGCTGAAGAACCGCCTCCTGGAGCATATCGAGGCGGAGGTGGCCCACGCGAAGGCCGGGCGCCCGGCCGCGATCTGGATCAAGTGCAACTCCCTAGTCGACGGCCAGATCATCGACGCGCTCTACGACGCCTCGGGAGCCGGCGTTCAGATCGACTGCGTGGTCCGGGGCATCTGCTGCCTGCGCCCGGGCATCCCCGGCCTGTCGGAGACGATCCGGGTGAAGTCGATCGTCGGGCGCTTCCTCGAGCACGGGCGCATCTACGCCTTCGGCAACGGCGTCGGGCTGCCGCACCCCAAGGCCACGGTCTACATCTCCTCGGCCGACCTGATGAGCCGGAACCTCGACCGCCGTGTCGAGGCGCTGCTGCCGATCACGAACCCGACGGTGCATCAGCAGGTGCTCGACCAGATCATGCTGGCCAACCTTCTCGACAACCGTCAGAGCTGGCGGCTCCTCGCCTCGGGCGGCTGCGAACGGATCCAGCCCGCCGAGGGCGAGGAGCCGTTCAATGCCCACAAGTATTTCATGACCAATCCCAGCCTCTCGGGACGCGGCAAGGCCTCGAAGAAGTCGAGCCCGCGGGCCCTCAGCCGACGCGCGCAACGCAGCTGAGTTTCGCCGCGCGCCGTCGCTGGGTTAAACCTCCCGCACGGCGCGCCGGCAGGTACGCCGGGCTGATGAAGGACTCGGACGTTTGGGCAGCCCTCTTGCCAATCTCACCCTCGCGCGGGACGCGGAGGCGATCGACCGCGCCGCGCACCATCCGGTGGCGATCATCGATATCGGCTCCAACTCGGTCCGCCTCGTCGCGTATGACGGACTGACCCGGGCGCCGACGCCGCTCTACAACGAGAAAGTGCTCTGCGGCCTGGGCCGCAATGTCCTGACGACCGGCCGGCTGAACGAGGAGGCGGTGGCCCGCGCACTCGCCGCCCTGGGTCGATTCCGGGTGCTGTGCCAGACGATGCGCGTCAGGCAGGTCTTCGTGCTCGCCACCGCGGCGGCGCGGGACGCCGAGAACGGTCCCGACTTCCTCCGCGCCGCCGAGGCAGCCTGCGGTCAGGAGATCCAGCTGCTCTCCGGACGGCGGGAGGCGGAGCTGTCCGCGCTCGGCGTGGTCTCGGGCTTCCACGCGCCGAACGGCGTGGTGGGCGACATGGGCGGCGGCTCCCTCGAACTCGTGGACGTCCGCGGGGCCGTCGTCGGCCAGGGGGTGACCATGCCCCTCGGCGGTCTCGCCCTGCAGGACCTGTCCGGCGGCTCGGTCAAGAAGGCCGCCAAGATCGTCCGCGAGTACATGCGCAAGGCCGCCCCGCAGCTGGAGACCCTGCGCGGGCGGACCTTCTACGCGGTCGGCGGCACGTGGCGGGCGATCGCGCGGCTCCACCAGGCGGCCCGCGGCTACCCCGTCCACGTGATGCACGGCTACGCGGTGGAGCCCACCGACGAGCTCAGCTTCCTGCAGGTCGTCGAGCAGACCGACGTGGCGCTGCTGCAGGACGTCGACGCGATCTCGGAGGCGCGGCGCCCGCTGCTCGCCTACGGAGCCGTCGTGCTGGAGGAGATCATCCGGGTCGGGCGCCCGCGCGAGGTGGCGATCTCGGCATCGGGCGTCCGCGAGGGCCTGCTGTTCGAGCAGCTCGACCGGGACACAAGGCTGGTCGATCCGCTGCTGGCCTCGGCGTCGGAATTCAACGTCCTGCGCGCGCGCTCGCCGCGCCACGGCGAGGAGTTGATCGCCTGGACGGATCGGTTCGTCGCGACCCTGGACGGTCACGAGACCGCCGACGAGCGCCGCCTGCGCCACGCGGGCTGCCTGCTGTCGGATGTCGGCTGGCGGGCGCATCCGGATTACCGCGGCGAGCAGAGCATCGCGGTGATCCAGAACGCCGCCTTCGTGGGCGTGGATCATCCGGGGCGGGCCTATCTCGCCCTGGCGGTGTCCCTGAAACACATCGGCTTGGCGCCCGAGAAGGCGAACGCGATGCTCCGCAGCGTGGCCGGTCCGCGCCTGTTCGAGCGCGCGCGCCTCCTGGGCGCGCTGCTCCGGATCGCCTTCCCGATCTCGGCCGGCATGGACGGCGCGCTCGGACGGGCGCCGCTCACCGTCGAGGATGGCCGCGTGGTGCTGCGTCTGCCGCAGGAGTGGGAGGCCCTGAACGGGGATCGCCTGTTGAACCGTGTTCGCGGCCTCGGGCGCGTTGTTGGTCTCGATGGGCGTGTCGAGATCACGGGCGCCGCCGCCTGAACCGCGCCTCGCGGCCCCGGCGCCCCGAGAGCAGTGAGACGTGGATCCGGCGTTGCACGGCGGCCCATGGCCGCCGGTTCAGGGATGATCTCGCTCGAAGCCACGTTCCGCTCTCGCGTTCGAGAGCCGGCTTGCCGAGTGCGCGCCGCGCCCGCAGGGGCCGACGACGGCATCGTGACAGTCGCGAAGGTGGACACCGCGCGCCCCCAGTGTCGTCCGCCCACCGGCGGATAGATAAAGGCGCCGTAACGCCTATTTAATTTCTCAAGTAATTTTTCTGATTGTTAATGATGGTTTTATACAGTTTCCAAGAAAAGCAACGCCATTTTAACAGTAATCAGGTTCGGTATACTTTAGAATTACGGCAGCACACAGCGTGATTGTGCGCGAACTTCGTCCTATGATGCGACCGGACAACTGACCGAACTCGCACGCTGGAGCGTTCGCGCAATGAGATTGCTTAGCTATCTCTCAATTCGTGCCGCTATGTGCACAACGATATTCGCAATGGCGCTGATGTTACTGGGATATGCGGGAAATTCTCTGATCGATGCGCGGCACCAGACGCAGCAGGCCCAGTCTGCGGTCACGTTGACTCGCGCGAGCCGCCAACTCCTCAAGACGATCCTCCCAGCGCGTCTCGAGCGGGGGGCAGCCCTCGCCTTGGGCGGAGACGCGGCCGCCGACGCGGAGGGCCTGAGAGCCTACGCGGTGAACCGGGAGGCGATGATCGCGGGCTTCAAGAGCCTTCAGGACCTGTTGCAGAACCAGGATCTGCCCGCCGTGTCGGCGACGTTGGCGAGGCTGAACGCGGCGCAGGACGCCGCGAACCGGCTCCGCCCCCGCATCGACGAGGCTCTGCGCGTCGCGAAGCCGAAGCGGGACCCGGCGCTGTTACCCGCCGTGCTGGCGGCTTTCCAAGATCTCCTCGACGCGCTGACGGCGACCACGGATGCCGTGGATTCGGCCATTCCGCGCTCCGACGCGATCCTGCAGCGCTACCTCGTCCTCAAGCGGTCAGCCTGGTCGACCCGCGTCGCGATCGGCAACGTTGCCCTGCGCGTCCAGACGTCGCTGGCCGCCGGAACGTCGTGGTCGCTGCCCGAGACCGTGGCTGCGGCCGAGGAGCGGGCGCGACTCCAGTCGGCTTGGTCGAGCACCAGCGAGGCCGCAGCCCAACTCTCGGACGCCACGCGCGCGGCGTTCGAGAGAGCCAAGCGCAGCAATTTCGAGGGCGAGGCGGCGGAAGCGGCGAGGGCGGTCTTCGATGCCCTGAGTCAGCAGCGGGCGTCCCCCTACACCTTCCAGGACATCCGCAAACGGAACACCCTCGAGCAGATGACGATCGTCGATCTGGCCGATGCCGCCCTCGACGAGATGGTGGGACGGGCCGAGACCCTCGCTGCGGCAGCGGACCGGGTTCTCCTGCACAACGCCGCGGCGCTGCTGGCCGTCCTGCTGCTCGTCGGCCTCGGTCTCGTCGCCCTGTTCGAGGGCGTATTGCGGCCGATCCGGATCATCGCCACGGCGATGCGCGCGCTGACCGGGGGTGAGACCGCCGTCGCACTCCCGGTGCAGGCCTACCGGAACGAGTTCGCGCCGATCATGGTGGCCGTGCAGGCGTTCCGGGACAATCTGATCCGCACACGCGAGCTCGAAGGCGAGGCCGAGCGGGCGCGTTTGGACGCCGACGACCAGCGGCGGGACAGCCTGCGCCAGATGGCGCAACGGTTCGAGCAGGCGGTCGGGGGCATGATCGGCCAGGTCGCGGCCTCGGCCACCGCGCTGCAGGTCACGGCGCGGACGATGACGGCGACGGCCACACGGACGGCGGGACAGTCGACGACGGTCGCGACCGCCGCCGAACGAGCCTCCAGCAACGTCAACACCGTGGCGGCGGCCGCCGAGGAGCTCGGCACCTCCGTGCAGGAGATCGGGCGGCAGGCCGACGGCTCGGCGGCTCTCGCACGGCAGGCCGCGGCCGAGGCCGATCGGACCGCCGCGCGCGTGCAGGACCTGAACAGCGCCGTGAACAAGATCGGCGCCGTCGTGGGGCTCATCTCATCGATCGCCGAGCAGACCAATCTGCTGGCGCTCAACGCGACCATCGAGGCAGCGCGCGCGGGCGTCGCCGGCCGCGGCTTCGCGGTCGTGGCTTCCGAGGTGAAGGCGCTGGCCGAGCAGACGGCCAAGGCCACCGACGAGATCTCCGGACAGATCGCGCAGGTGCAGGCCTCCACCGGTCAAGCGGTGGAGGCCATCGCGGCGATCACCGCGCGGATCCGCGAGATCAACGGCGTGGCGGCCTCGATCGCGGCGGCCGTCGAGGAACAGGGTGCGGCAACCCAGGAGATCGTCCGCAACGTCGGGGAGGCGGCTGTCGGCACCGGCGAGGTCACCACCACCATCACCGGGGTCGCGCAGGCGGCCGAGAGCACCGGTCTGGCCGCCGGCCAGGTTCTCGACGCGGCCTCCGCCCTGTCGGACCAGTCCGACCGCCTGACCGCGGAGGTCGGGCGGTTTCTGGCGAGCGTCCGCGTTTCCTACGCGGTCTCCGCCGCGCAGGTCGCGCTGGTCCGGGACAGTTTCGAGACGGTGCAGACGCTGGGCGATGCCGTGGCGGACCTGTTCTACGGACGCCTGTTCGACATCGCGCCGCAGGTCCGGTCGCTCTTCCCGGACGACATGACCGCGCAGAAGCGGAAGCTCGTCGCCATGCTGGCGCTGGCGGTGTCCAACCTCGACAAGCCCGAGGCCCTGGTCGCGACCGTGCGCGATCTCGGGGACCGGCACGCCGGCTACGGCGCGCTGCAGGCGCACTACGAGCCGGTCGGCGCGGCCCTGATCTGGACGCTGGAACAGGAGCTCGGCCCGGACTTCACTCCGGAACTCCGGGAGGCCTGGGTCGAGACCTACCGGGTCATCACCGGCCTGATGACGATGGCCGGAACCGCGAAGGCCGCGTGATCCGGCCCGACGTCAGGCGACGCGATCCGAGAAGATCGCCTTCCTGACCACGGCGTGGACGCCCCAGTTGCCGTCCACGACCTGCGTGATCCCGAAATCGACCGCCACCGACATCAGCGAGATGGCCTCGTCCTCGGTGAGGCCCTTCGCGTGCATCAGGAACTGGCGCATCTTCCGGAAGGCGTCGCGCATGGCGAGGTCGATGGAGGACTTCTGGAAGATCGCGCTCTGGGCGTCCGGACCGAGGTCGCGCAGGTAGTTCGGGTAGCTGAAGCCGGACAGCACCCAGTCGTCCCGGGTCTCGATCATCGGGAAGTCGAGGGCCTCCAGCGGCGTGCCGGGCAGGTCGGCCTTCTTGTGCAGGATGAACTGGAAGGTTCCGGTGAGCGAGCACTCGATCGCGGTGCCGCACAATTCGGAATCGCCCTGGCTGGCGTGGGGGTCGCCCACCGAGAACAGGGCGCCCGGCACCGCCACCGGGTAGTACAGCGTCGCGCCCTTGCCGATCCGCCAGTTGTCGATGTTGCCGCCGGTGTAGCTCGGCGGGATCGTGTTGACCCGGTCGGCCTCGGCGGGTGCGACGCCCATCGTGCCGAAATGCGGCCGGATCGGCACACGGATGCCCTTGAGGACCTCGAAGGTCTTCTGCGTCTTGGAATGATCGACCGGCAGGCCGGGATAGTCGATGGTCGGGTGAGAGACGCCGAACGGGTCGGTGACGCCCGGCCAGCGGAAACTGTAGACCGCCCGGGCCCAGTCGCGCTCGCCGGTGGCGTCGACCTCGTAGATGGTCACGACCTCCCGGGGCTTATCGCCGGTGATCAGGTCGTTGTAGTGGTAGCCCCACCACGCCGCCGCGTTGCTGCCGAAGGCCAGTCCCTTGTACTTGGGATTGGCGCAGGGGCGGGGAGCGACGTCGAGGATGCGCACCTCCAGGACATCGCCGGGCTCGGCGCCGCGGATCGCCACCGGGCCGGTGCAGATATGCACGCCGAGGCCGCCGCCGGGGCCGATCTTGGCGTCCATGGCGCCGGCACCGCGGGGCGAGACGCCCATCTTGTCCTTCGTCCAGAGATAGACACTCTCGGCGCCCGGATCGCCCTGGATCATCCGCTCGGCGTCGTCGCTCGCCTGATGCGTGAGCGTCTCGATCGTGACGAAATCGCCCGAACCGATCTCGACCTTGGGCTTGAGGCTGCGGCTGAAGAAGCCCCAGTGGACGGTCTCGGCATTCGCCGGCAGGTGGTAATGCGCCGTGGCGGCGATCTTGGCCCCGCTCGCCTGGGCCAGGGCCGGGCTCACCAGCGACGGGCCGCCGGCCGCGAGGGCCGCAGCGGCGGCGCCGGTCGCCGCGAAGCCGCTCTTCAGGAAGGCGCGCCGCTCAGGCTCCAGATCCCGCCGGAACCGGCGGCGGTGCTCCTCGAAGGCGTGGCAGGTTGGATCGTCGCCCGCGCACATCGCGTCGTCTCCCGGTGATTTCGTGGCACCGGGACCGGAAAGCAAATCGACGGCCACGCTCGCGGCCGCCGACGGGCACGCCTCATTCCGAGATCATGCCGACACCGCGCTCCTCGGCTCGCGGGGCGGCCTCGTCCGCCTGGGCCTCGACCACGGCGGCGGCCGTGACATTGACGATGCCGCGCGCCGTCACCGACGGCGTCAGGATGTGGGCGGGCTTGGCCGGACCGATCAGGAGCGGGCCGACCGGCAGGGCGTCCGCCAGCACCTTCGCGAACTGGAAGGCGATGTTGGCCGCGTCGAGGTTCGGGAAGATCAGGACGTTGGCCGCGCCCTTGAGGCGGGAGCCGGGCAGCACGCGCTCGCGCACCATCTCGTTGAGGGCCGAATCCGCCTGCATCTCGCCGTCGACCTGCAGCTCGGGATCCCGCGCGTGCAGGAGCGCGAGGGCGTCGCGCATCTTCATCGCGGAGGGCGAATCCGACTGGCCGAAATCCGAGTGGCTGAGCAGCGCGATCTTCGGCGTCATCCCGAAGCGGCTGACATGGCTGGCGCAGGCCTGCGCCACGTCGGCGATCTCCTCGGCGGTCGGGTTCTGGCGGACGTGGGTGTCGGCCAGGAAGTAGGCGCCGTTATGCGTCACGACGAGGCTCATCGCGGCGCACTGCTCCACGCCGGGGGCGAGCCCGATCACGTCGCGGATGATGCGCAGCCGCGTCTCGAACCGGCCCTCGAGGCCGCAGATCAGTGCGTCGGCCTCGCCGCGGCGGACCGCGATGGCGCCGATCACCGTGCTGTTGGTGCGCACCAGGGTGCGCGCCGCGTCGGGGGTGATGCCCCGGCGACCCGCCACCTCCAGATAGGTCTGCACGTAGGCGCGGTAGCGGGGATCGTCCTCGGGATCGATCAGCTCGAAGTCGCGGCCGTGCTCGATCGACAGGCCGAAGCGCTTCAGCCGGGTCTCCACGACCCGCGGCCGGCCGACCAGGATCGGGAAGGCGACCTTGTCCTCGACGATCGCCTGGACGGCGCGGAGCACGCGCTCGTCCTCGCCCTCGGCGTAGATCACGCGCTTGGGCTCGGCCTTCGCCTTCGAGAACAGGGGCTTCATGATCAGGCCGGACCGGTGCACGAACCGGTCGAGGCTCTCGACGTAGGCGTCGAGATCCGGGAGCGGCCGGCCGGCGACGCCCGAATCCATCGCGGCCTTGGCCACGGCCGGGGCGATGCGCAGGATCAGGCGCGGGTCGAACGGGCTCGGGATCAGGGATTTCGGCCCGAACGGCCGGGCCTCGCCGCCGTAGGCGCGGGCGACCACGTCGGAGGTCGTCTCGTGGGCCAGGCCCGCGATCGCCTTCACGGCCGCCTTCTTCATCTCCTCGTTGATCTTGTGGGCCCCGACATCGAGCGCGCCGCGGAAGATGTAGGGGAAGCACAGGACGTTGTTGACCTGGTTCGGGAAGTCCGACCGGCCGGTGCAGATCATCGCGTCAGGCCGCTCCTTCTCGGCCAGGTCCGGCATGATCTCCGGATAGGGGTTGGCGAGCGCCATGATCAGCGGCTTCTCGGCCATCTCCTTCAGGTACTCGGGCTTGAGCACGCCGCCGGCCGACAGGCCGATGAACACGTCCGCCCCCGGGATCACCTCGGCGAGCGTCCGCTTGTCGGTCTCCTGCGCGTAGACGTCCTTCCAGCGGTCCATCAGCTCGGGGCGGCCCTTGTAGACGACGCCCTTGATGTCGGTGACCGTGATGTTCTCGCGGGTCGCGCCGAGCGACACGAGCAGGTTGAGGCAGGCGAGGGCCGCCGCGCCGGCACCGGACGTGACGATCCGGACGTCGGACAGGTTCTTGCCGGCGAGTTCCAGGCCGTTGAGGACGGCCGCCGCCACGATGATCGCTGTGCCGTGCTGATCGTCGTGGAAAACCGGGATGTTCATCCGGGCCCGGCACTGCTCCTCGACCTCGAAGCACTCGGGCGCCTTGATGTCCTCCAGGTTGATGCCGCCGAAGGTCGGCTCGAGGGCGCAGACCACGTCGACGAGCTTGGACACGTCCTTCTGGTCGACCTCGATGTCGAAGACGTCGATGCCGGCGAATTTCTTGAACAGGACGGCCTTGCCCTCCATCACGGGCTTCGAGGCCAGCGGGCCGATATCGCCCAGGCCCAGCACGGCCGTGCCGTTGGAGAGCACCGCCACGAGGTTCTGGCGGATCGTGAGCTCGGCGGCCTGCTGCGGGTCGTCGTGGATCGCCATGCAGGCGGCGGCGACGCCGGGCGAGTAGGCCAGGGCGAGGTCGCGCTGGTTGCCGAGCGGCTTGGTCGCCTGGATCTCCAGCTTCCCGGGCTTGGGCAGGCGGTGGTAGACGAGCGCCCCGGCCTTGAGGTCCTCGGACATGTTATCGGCCATCGCCCACGCTCCCGCTCACCTTCTTCACCGAGGACGACGCGGCCGCGCATCGCGCAGGCTCGCGTCATGACCGGTCTGTTGCACCGGCTGCGCAGGGGGCGCAACCCGCACAACGAGACCCGGATCCACCTTGCCAAGCTGGCGAGGACCTACGGCTTCTCCATAGGCGCTTATTCGTACGGGCGTCCAAAAGTCCGCTTCCCGGAGAGCGGACGGCGGCTGACGATCGGCCGCTATTGTTCCATCGCCGACAAGGTCGAGATCCTGCTCGGCGGCGATCATCGCCTCGACTGGGCGTCGACCTACCCGTTCGCCGCGATGCGCGGCCTGTTCCCGGACGCCGAAGCGCCGGAGGATTACCACGCCTCCCGGGGCGACGTGGTGATCGGCAACGATGTCTGGCTGGGATCAGGCTGCATGATCCTGTCGGGCGTGACGGTCGGCCACGGCGCCGTGGTGGCCGCCCGCGCCGTGGTGACCCGCGACGTGCCGGCCTACACCGTCGTAGCCGGCAACCCGGCCCGGGTCGTGCGCCGCCGCTTCGACGCGGCGACCGCCGAGGCGCTCGTGGGGTCGGCGTGGTGGGACCTGCCGCACGATGCGGTGACGCGGCTCGTGCCGCTGCTCCAGAGCGGGCGGATCACGGACCTGCTCGCGGCGTTGCGCGCCGGCGCGGTTTCCCGTACCGGCGGGGCACATCACGAAGACCATCCGAGATCCGGACGATGACCGACACCCCCCCTGACCGCCTCGCCTCCAACCCGAACAGCCCGTTCTACGACGAGAAGGTGCTGGAGCGCGGGGTCGGTGTCCGGTTCAAGGGCGTCGAGAAGACCAACGTCGAGGAGTACTGCGTGAGCGAGGGCTGGGTCCGGCTCTCGGCCGGCAAGGCTCTCGACCGGGCCGGCAATCCGATGACGGTGAAGCTGAAGGGCACCGTGGAGCCCTATTTCCGCGACCCCGCCGCGGACGCCTGATCCGCCACCCGCGCCAGCGCGGCCTCGAAGTTCCGGACGGCCTCCCGGACGAGCTTCCCGACCCGATCCGGCGAGCGCGGCCCGTCGATGACGAGGCTCGCGAGGATGTCGGAGCGGCGGGCACGCTGCTTGGCGGTGCGCGCGTGGTTCGAGACGCGCAGGTGCCAGGCGCAGTCCGGTCGCCGCAGGTACAGGCTGTCGCCGCGCTCGTTCCGGGCGACGATCGCGAAGCCCTGCGCCTGCAGCATCCGCGCCGCGAGCCCCAGCGCCTCGAGCGGCGGGAGCGAGCTGTCGGCGGTCATGGGCCGGCCGGCTCGATCGTGCCGAGGCGGCGCCGCCCGAGCGCCCGCGCCTTGAGCGCCAGGGCCGGCCGCTCGACCCCGTACCAGGACAGGGCCGCGACCGGCAGGGTGAGGGCGAGGGCCGGCGCCAGGAGCGCGGGTCCGGAGGCAGCGGGCCACAGCGCGTTCAAGCTCTGCTGGATCGGCCAGCCGTAGAGATAGATCCCGTAGGAGAGATCGGCCGACGGGTCGCACAGGCCGCGCGCGAGGGGGCAGAGGGCTAGCCAGACCACGCCGTAGGCCTCGGCGAGGAACAGCAGGGCCGGGTAGGCCGGCGTTCGCGCGAGGGCGAAGGCGCCGAAGACCAGACAGGCGAGGGCGGCGGCCGAGACCCGCAGGCGGTCGCGCCACAGGTAGAGGCACGCGCCGGCCGCGAAGATCAGCGGCAGGCGCAGCGCCGTCTCGGTGCCCTTGGGCAGGTCGGGACCGCGGAGGCCGCAGGCGATCGACAGGGCGAGTGCCAGTCCGGCCACGATCAGGGGGGCCGACCACCGGCGCCGGAGCAGGCCGGACAGGGCGGCCACGAGAACGCCGAGGTAGCACAGCACCTCGTATTTCAGCGTCCAGACCGTGCCGAGCGGCGCCCGGTAGGGATTGGCTTCGAAGACGCCGGGGAGGGCGGCGTTGCTCTTGAAGGTCGTCAGCGTCCCGCGGATGAACGACCATAAGGCCGGATCGCGCAGGTACTCGGCGACCGGCAGGCGCGTCAGCGCCGCCCCGAGACCCAGCGACACAACGAGGGTCGCGGCGACCAATCCGGGCAGGATTCGCAAGGTCCGGGCGAGGGCGTAGTCCCGGATGCCGCGGCGGTCGCAGCTCATCGTGACCAGGAATCCCGAGACGGCGAAGAAGCCGTTCACCGCGTGCTCGCCCAGCGTGTAGCCGGTGAGCCGGGCGAGGGGCTCGTCGCCGGCCGCGCCGGTCGCGACGCTGAACGCGTGGGACACCACGACGGCGAGAGCCAGCAGCAGCCGCAAGCCGGTAAAGCCGTTGCGCCCGCGTTCCAGCGCGGTCGCGATCGTCGGCGCGCTCATCCGGTCAGCCCCTCGCGGGCCAGCGCGGTCCGGCCCCGCAGGAAGGCGAGGGCGCCGGCGGCCGAGCCGCCGTAGCGCTCCAGTCCCGCCCGACGCAGGACCAGCCCGGACAGCAGCGCCTTCGGCACATTGGCCGCCAGCGCGGCGAGGCTTGGGTCCGCGAGGCCGTATTTCCGGCTGACATAGGCGCGCGACCACGCCTGATGCCAGCGCGCGCGAAACACCCGTCCCGGCTCGGGCGCCGACGACCGGCCGCGCCCGTGCAGCGCTTCGGCGCGGTGAACATGGATCAGCGCACGACCGCGATCGGCCACGCGCCGGCACAGGTCGTCGTCCTCGTAGAACAGGAAGATGTTCTCGTCGAAGCCGCCGAGGTCGAGGAACAGGGCGCGCGGCATCAGCAAGCAGGCCCCGGAGAGGAACGGCGCGCAGGCATCGCCCTGCGGGAGCGCGAGCCGGCCGGCGGGATTGGTCAGGTAGGTCGCGAGCAGGGACCGCGCCTGGAAGAAGAAGCGCCCGTCGGGCTCGACGAGGCGCGGGGCGAGCAGGCCCGCGTCCGGCCAGGATCGGGCCGCCTCCAGCAGGGCGTCAACGGCGCCCGGCCGCAGCACGACGTCCGGGTTGACGATGAGGACGTGCTCCGCCGTCTCGGCCGCGCGGACGCCCCGGTTGTTGGCGCGACCGTAGCCCTCGTTGCGGGCGTTGCGGATCACCTGGGCGCCCGCGGCCTCCGCGACGGACGCGGAGGCGTCCCGGCTGGCATTGTCGACCACGATCGCCGGCACATGCTGCCCGGCCAGCGCCGCGAGGCAGCCGGGCAGCACGTCGGCGCTGTCATGCGCGACGACGATCGCGACGAGACTCGGCACCGGGCGGCGGTTCGCGCCGCCTCAGGCCTTCTTCTCGGGCAGGTTGAGCCGGATGTGCAGCTCGCGCAGCTGCTTGGGCGTCGCCTCGGAGGGCGCGCCCATCATCAGGTCCTCGGCGCGCTGGTTCATCGGGAACAGCACCACCTCGCGGATGTTCGGCTCGTTGCACAGGAGCATGACGATGCGGTCCACACCCGGCGCGATGCCGCCGTGCGGCGGAGCGCCCATGCGCAGGGCGTTCAGCATGCCGCCGAACTTCTGCTCCAGGACCTCGTGGCCGTAGCCGGCGATCGCGAAGGCCTTCTCCATCACGTCCGGACGGTGGTTGCGGATCGCGCCCGACGACAGCTCCACGCCGTTGCAGACGATGTCGTACTGGAACGCCTTGATGTCCAGGATCCGCTTGGTGTTCGCGCCGTTCTCGTCCTCGCTGGAGAGCGCGTCGAGGTCGAGCGCCAGGAACGCCTCGCGGTCGATGTTCGGCATCGAGAACGGGTTGTGGGAGAAGTCGATCCGCTTCTCTTCCTCGCTCCACTCGTACATCGGGAAGTCGGTGATCCAGCAGAAGGCGTACTGGTCCTTGTCGCAGAGGCCTAGCTCGTCGCCGATGCGGATGCGCGCCTTGCCGGCGAGGCCGGCCGCCTTGCCCTCAGCGCCGGCCGAGAAGAACACCGCGTCGCCCGCCTTGGCACCGGCCCGCTCGGCGATCAGCGCCTGGACCTCGGCCGGGATGAACTTGGCGATCGGCCCCTTGCCGGTGAGCTGCCCGTTCTCCTCCTCGAACACGACATAGCCGAGCCCCGGCGCGCCCTCCGAACGGGCCCAGTCGTTGAGCTTGTCGAAGAACGAGCGCGACTGCGCCGCCGCACCGGTCGCCGGGATCGCCCGGACCACACCGCCGGAAGCGATCACGCCCTTGAACGCCTTGAAGGCCACGTCCTCGCGGGCGAACAGGTCGGTGACGTCGGCGATGATCAGCGGATTGCGCAGATCCGGCTTGTCGACGCCGTACTTCAGCATCGAGTCCGCGTAGGTGATCCGCGGGAATTCCTTGGTGACGCGCTTGCCCTCGGCGAACTCCTCGAACACGCCGCGCAGCACCGGTTCCACCGCCTGGAACACGTCCTCCTGGGTGACGAAGCTCATCTCGATGTCGAGCTGGTAGAACTCGCCCGGCGACCGGTCGGCGCGGGCATCCTCGTCGCGGAAGCAGGGCGCGATCTGGAAGTAGCGGTCGAAGCCCGCGATCATCGTCAGCTGCTTGAACTGCTGCGGCGCCTGCGGGAGCGCGTAGAACTTGCCGGGATGGACCCGCGACGGCACGAGGTAGTCGCGCGCGCCTTCCGGGCTCGACGCGGTCAGGATCGGCGTCTGGAACTCGAAGAAGCCGCCCTCGCGCATCCGGCGGCGGAGCGAGTCGATGATCGCGCCGCGCTTCATGATGTTGGCGTGCAGCTTCTCCCGGCGCAGGTCGAGGAAGCGGTACCGGAGCCGCGTCTCCTCCGGGTACTCGAGGTCGCCGAAGACCGGCAGCGGCAGCTCGCCGGCCGGACCCAGCACCTCGAGGTCGTCGATGTAGACCTCGACCGCGCCGGTCGGCAGCTCGGCATTCTCGGTACCGGCCGGTCGCGTGCGGACGCGGCCGTCGATCCGCACGACCCATTCCGAGCGGACGGTCTCGGCGGCCTTGAAGGCCGGGGAATCGGAATCGATCACGCACTGCGTCAGGCCGTAATGGTCCCGCAGATCCACGAACAGCACGCCCCCGTGGTCGCGGATGCGGTGGCACCAGCCGGAGAGGCGGACACTCTGCCCGACGTCGGACGGGCGGAGCGCCCCGCAGGTGTGGGAACGGTAACGGTGCATGACGGGCTTCTTCTGTGGGAAGGCCGGCACCATTCACGCGAGGCCCCCCAAGTCAAGCGCGGGGCGCGCAGAACGGCGCCGAAAGCCGCGCGCGACTCGCCCGCCGGCCTACCGGAAGAGGCTCCCGATCCCCATATGAACTCCATGAACGACAACGTCTTTTTCGATCTGGAGCGGCCCGCGAAGCCGGCGCCCGAACGCGTCCCCGCCGGGTGGCGGACGCTGCCCCTCGAGGGCCGTTTCGACCTCGTCTACGAGGACGCGACCGGGGCCTGGAGCAACCGGTCCCTCGACGCGCGCGAGCTCAGGCTCGGTCCCGGCCGGACGCTGCTCGGCGGCATCGACGCCCGGCGCGGCGGCTATCGCGGGTTCCGCGTCGACCGGATCCGGCGTCTCGTCGATCGGGCCACCGGCGAGCGCATCGAGACCGGCATCCTCGACCGCCTGCTGGGCCGCGCCGAGGCGCAGCGCCGTGCCGACGCGCTGCGGATCCGCCGGCAGGCCCGGGCGCGCCGGAAGGCGGCGGTCGCGGCCGTGGCGTGACCGCGGTCGCCGAGCCGCGCGTGAAAGCGCGAAAGATGGGGACCTGCGAAGCCGCGTCTCCCCATGTCCGCCGCGGTTGCGTATAGCCGGTGCATGGACCTGATCACCACCACTGACGCGCTGCGCCAGATCTGCACACGTCTCGCCGAGCAGCCCTTCGTGACCGTCGACACGGAGTTCATGCGTGAGACGACGTATTATCCGAAACTCTGCCTGATCCAGATGGCGGCACCGGACGGGACCGCCGTCCTGGTCGACCCTCTGGCGCCCGGGATCGACCTGGATCCGTTCATCGCGCTCATGGCCGACGAGCGCACCGTCAAGGTGTTCCATTCCGCCCGTCAGGACCTGGAGATCATCTGGCTGATCGGCGGGATCCTGCCGCACCCGTTCTTCGACACGCAGGTCGCCGCCATGGTCTGCGGCTACGGCGACTCCGTCTCGTACGAGCAGCTCGTCAACGACGTCGCCAAGGCCAAGATCGACAAGTCGTCCCGCTTCACCGACTGGTCTCGGCGGCCGCTGTCGGAGGCGCAGCTGACCTACGCGCTGTCCGACGTCACCCACTTGGTGAAGATCTACGAGGTCCTCGTCGCCGAGTTGCTGCGGACAGACCGCGGCGCGTGGCTCGACGAGGAGATGGCGGTGCTGACCTCGCCGGAGACCTACCGCGCCGATCCCGCCCAGGCGTGGCGCCGCCTCTCCGGCCGGATGCGCAAGCCGCGCGAGATCGCCGTGCTGATGGAGGTGGCGGCCTGGCGCGAGAGCGAGGCGCAGACGCGCAACGTCCCGCGCGGGCGCGTCCTGAAGGATGAGGCGGTCATCGACATCGCGTCGGCGGCGCCGCGGAGCGCCGAGGCGCTCGGGCGCCTGCGGACGATCCCGGCGGGCTTCGAGCGGTCCCGGACGGGCGCCGACATCGTCGCCGCCGTCGAGCGCGGCCTCGCCCGCGACACCAGCGCCGTCCGGATGCCCGAGCGCGTGCGGCGGAGCGGCGGCAACGGCGCGATCGTCGAACTGCTGAAGGTCCTGCTGAAGGCGGTCTGCGAGGCCGAGGGCGTCGCGCCCAAGATCATCGCCACGGTCGACGACCTGGAAGCCGTCGCTGACGACGATGCCGCCGAGGTACCGGCGCTGCAGGGGTGGCGTCGGACGCTGTTCGGGGAGAAGGCGCTGGCGCTGAAGCAGGGCCGGCTGGCGCTGTCGGTCGAGTCGGGCCGGATCGTGGTCCGCCCTCTCGAGGCCGAGCCCGCGGCCGCCGGCGCCGACGCGAACGGATGACGCCGGGGCGACGCTGACGGCACAAACTCCGCGGTCGGGCGTGACTCGCCGCAGGTCCGGGATTAAATGGCAATTGGATTGCCGCTTAATCCCGCCCTGCGTCCCGCGTATGTTCGAGCCGAACGAGATTTTGAAGACGCTGACCGGGCGCGGTCTCGTATCGGCTGAAGGGTGCGAGTCCGTGCGCGTCCGCTACCGGGTTGTCATCGAGCGGCGCGAGGGCGGCGTCGTCGCCTACGGCAACCTCTACGGCAGCTACGCGGGCCTGCGACCGGTCTGGCTCGAGCCGGATGCCCAACTCCGTCTGTCCAGCGGCCGTCGCCTCAACATCTCCGTGACCGATCTGATCGGCGACGTCGCCGACTTCGAGAGCACCGGGCCGGTCGGGGCGCTCTGACGCCGCCGGGGACCTTCTGCGGAATCCCGGACGGCGTCACGGATCAATGCGCGCGTCCCGGCAGCGATTCTTGAGAACGGGACGATTCGGCAATTTGTCGCGCGCGAACCCCACCGAACGGGAGGGGATCCTCAAAAAAATCGGATGCGGCGACTGGGCGCACGGCCGGGTTTTGGGAAAATTCGGCAACGAATAGCCACCGAAGCGTCTCGCAGTGCGGTCAAGCGGGGGGCCTCCGCCGCGGGCGCCCGATGCCCCTGCGACCCTCGTCCGCGCGGACGACGCATGCTCAGGCCCAGCAAAGCTCGTTCGTGTGCAAGGTCTGCATGGGACACGCACACGTGCCCGTGAGATCGGGGCGAGACGACCGAAGAACGCTTGTGCGTCGCAACATTTCTTTTCGCAAAAGCATGACATCGGCGGGGCCCGTGTCACCCTAAAAGAAGCTTTCACCGTGTGCCCACAGGCGCGGAACAGCGAGTTGACGGCGCTCAAAAATCTCTTAAGGTCCGGGCAAGCCTCGGTTTCGAGGGAGCCGCCTCAGGGATGGCGGTTCCTGGCTAGGGGATCAGTAGATCTCCTCGAAGTCCACTATGCCCGCTACCGAGGCGTCCATCCCTGTCGCAAACAGTCAGGTCGGAGTCCGAGCGACGCCACTCTCGTCGCGCGCCGCGAGAACTCTCAAGACTTGTCGGAGGAACCCATGAGAGCGGTACATCTCCTTGCGCTCGGCGCAGGTGTCGCGGCCGTCGCCGCGCCGGCGCTGGCCAATGAAAGCGTCATGAAGGGCATCGCCAACCCGGCGGAACAGGTTCTTCAGACGGTGGACTACGCGAATACGCGTTACTCGAAGCTCGACCAGATCAACGCCAAGAACGTCAAGGACCTGCAGGTCGCCTGGACGTTCTCGACCGGCGTGCTGCGCGGCCACGAGGGCTCGCCGCTCGTCGTCGGCAACGTGATGTACGTGCACACGCCGTTCCCGAACATCGTGTATGCCCTCGACCTCGACCACGAGGCGAAGATCCTCTGGAAGTACGAGCCGAAGCAGGATCCGTCCGTGATCCCGGTCATGTGCTGTGACACGGTCAACCGTGGCCTGGCCTACGCCGACGGCGCCATCCTCCTGCATCAGGCCGACACCACCCTCGTGTCGCTCGACGCCAAGACCGGCAAGGTCAACTGGTCGGTCGTGAACGGCGACCCGAAGAAGGGCGAGACCAACACCGCGACGGTTCTGCCGGTCAAGGACAAGGTCATCGTCGGCATCTCGGGCGGCGAGTTCGGCGTGCAGTGCCACGTCACCGCCTACGACCTGAAGACCGGCAAGAAGGTGTGGCGCGGCTACTCCGAGGGCCCGGACGATCAGCTGATCGTCGACCCGGAGAAGACCACCTCGCTCGGCAAGCCGATCGGCAAGGACTCCTCGCTGAAGACCTGGGAAGGCGATCAGTGGAAGACCGGCGGCGGCTGCACCTGGGGCTGGTTCTCGTACGACCCCAAGCTCGACCTGATGTACTACGGCTCGGGCAACCCCTCGACCTGGAACCCCAAGCAGCGTCCGGGCGACAACAAGTGGTCCATGACCATCTGGGCGCGTAACCCGGACACCGGCATGGCCAAGTGGGTCTACCAGATGACCCCCCACGACGAGTGGGACTATGACGGCATCAACGAGATGATCCTCACGGATCAGAAGATCGACGGCAAGGAGCAGCCGCTCCTGACGCACTTCGACCGTAACGGCTTCGGCTACACGCTGAACCGCGCCACGGGCGAGCTGCTGGTCGCCGAGAAGTTCGACCCGGCCGTCAACTGGGCGACCAAGGTCGACATGGACAAGGGCTCGAAGAACTACGGCCGTCCGCTGGTCGTGTCGAAGTACTCGACCGAGCAGAACGGTGAGGACACCAACTCCAAGGGCATCTGCCCGGCGGCGCTGGGCACCAAGGATCAGCAGCCTGCGGCCTTCTCGCCGAAGACCAACCTGTTCTACGTGCCCACCAACCACGTCTGCATGGACTACGAGCCGTTCCGGGTGACCTACACCCCGGGCCAGCCCTACGTCGGTGCGACCCTCTCGATGTACCCGGCCCCGAACTCGCACGGCGGCATGGGCAACTTCATCGCGTGGGACGGCGTCAACGGCAAGATCAAGTGGTCCAACCCCGAGCAGTTCTCGGTGTGGTCCGGTGCTCTGGCCACCGCTGGCGACGTCGTGTTCTACGGCACGCTTGAGGGCTACCTGAAGGCGGTCGACGACAAGACCGGCAAGGAGCTGTTCAAGTTCAAGACCCCGTCGGGCATCATCGGCAACGTGATGACCTACCAGCACAAGGGCAAGCAGTACGTGGGCGTCCTGTCGGGCGTCGGCGGCTGGGCCGGCATCGGCCTCGCGGCCGGCCTGACCGACCCGAATGCCGGTCTCGGCGCGGTGGGCGGCTACGCGGCTCTGTCGCAGTACACCAACCTCGGCGGTCAGCTGACGGTCTTCGCCCTGCCGAACTAATCGGCCGCAGGGTTTGACGTGAAAAACGGTGCCGGCGCGGGTTCCCGCGCCGGCACCCTTGTGATTAGACTTTCTCGCAAGAGGCTGCGGCTCGGAGGGAGACGAAGAGCCTCGATCCAGGGAGACACATGCGTTGCTCAACCTCAGCAAGATCGTAACGCGGCCGGTTATCGCCGCCCTCGCCCTAGCGACCGTCTCGACGGTTGCCGTACATGCTGAGGATGCCAAGCCTGCCGACCCCAAGCTCGCCAATTCGCTGAACGCGAACGACAAGACCGCCGAGCAGGATCCCAAGCTGCTGAAGCAGGATGCTGCCGTGAAGGTCGACGACGGCAAGTATTTCGATGCCGAAGGCCACCCGACGTTCCACGTGACCCAGGACGGCAAGATGCTCGACTGGTACACGTATTCGGGCTACCGCCGGTATCACGCCGAGTGCCACGTCTGCCACGGTCCGGACGGCATGGGCTCGACCTACGCGCCGGCGCTCAAGGACTCGCTGAAGCACCTCTCCTACGAGGAGTTCATCGGCATCCTGGCGGGCGGCAAGCAGGACGTGAACGCCGCCGAGCAGAAGGTCATGCCTGCCTTCGGCGACAACAAGAACGTCATGTGCTACTCGGACGACCTCTACGTCTACCTCAAGGCGCGCGCCGCCGGAGCGATCGGGCGTATCCGTCCCTCGGAGCACGAGGACAAGCCTGACACCGCCAAGAAGGCGGAGAAGGAATGCATGGGCGGCTGATGTCGTCTCTTGCCCGGATCGCCATTCTCTGCGCCCTGACACTGACCGGGGCGCAGGGGGCTCTCGCCCAGCATCTGCCGGATACCGTCACCACGGACGTGCTGCGCGTCTGCGGTGATCCGGGCAACATGCCGTTCTCCGAACGCAAGGAGGACGGCTTCGAAAACAAGATCGCGGCGATCATCGCCGACGAACTGAAGATCAAGGTCCGCTATTACTGGTTGACCCAGGGACCCGGCTTCGTGCGCAACACGCTCGGAACCGGCCTCTGCGACGTCATCATGGGCCAGGCCTTCGGCAGCGACCTCGTCCAGACCACCAATCCCTACTACCGCTCCGCCTACACGCTGGTCACCCGCGCCGGTGAGCTCGATGGCGTGACGGCCCTCGACGACCCGCGCCTGAAGGGCAAGAGCATCGGCGTGATCGCCGGGACGCCGCCCGTCAACCGGATGGGCGAAGTCGGCCTCGTCTCGGCCATGAAGGCCTACGCGCCCTACCAGCTCGATCCGTCGCGGAAGTACCAGACGGTCAGCGCGGAGATCATCGCGGCGCTGGCCGCCAAGGAGATCGACGCGGCGGTACTCTGGGGGCCGGCCGCCGGCTGGCTCGCCAAGCAGTCCGGCACGCCCATGAACGTGGTGCCGCTGCTGAAGGAGCCGGAGCGCCCGCCGATGGCGTACCGGATCGCCATGGGCGTCCGGATCGGCGAGAACGACTGGAAGCGCTCGCTGAACACCATCCTGCGCAAGCGCAAGGCCGACATCGACAAGGTCCTGCGCGACTACGACGTGCCGCTCCTCGACGAGGAAGAGAACAAGCTCGTCGCCCCCGGCGAGCGCTGACGCGCCGCCGCGGGCCGCGGTCAGGCGCGCGCGATGCCGGTCCGGTCGAGCTTCGCCAGGGCATCCACCACGCGCTCGCCGCCGATGACGAGGTCCGGCGCGATCTCGGCCAGGGGAACCAGCACGAAGGCCCGCTCGCGCACGTAGCGGTGCGGCAGCACGAGGCGAGCGTCGTCGATGCTGGCACCTTCGTAGGCCAGGACATCGATGTCGATCACCCGCGGCCCCCAGCGCTCCTCGCGGATCCGGCCGAGGTCGTGCTCCACCCGCAGACAGGCGTCGAGCAGGCCGTGTGGATCCAGCTCCGTCTCCACCGCCACGGCGCCGTTGAGGAACCACGGCTGATCGGTCTTGCCCCAGGGCGGCGTCCGATAGTCGGCCGAGCGCGCCACGACGTCGATGCCCGGGATCGCCGCGAGGCCGGTGACCGCGCGGTCGAGCATCGCGGCCATGTCGCCGACATTGCTGCCGATGCCGAGATACGCCCTCATCGGCTCGCCCCGCGGCGGCGCGTGATCGCGACGCCGACGCTGTCCAGGATGGCGGGGACGGGCGCGCTCGGCTTGTCGACCTGCACGGTGATCGCCGCGACGCGCGCGAAGCGCGCGAGGATCTCCGCCGCGATCGTCTCGGCCAGGGCCTCGATCAGGTTGAACCGGCGCGCGGTGGCGATCTCGACGGCCACCGCCGTGAGATCCGCGTAGCTCACCGTGCCGGCCACGTCGTCGGAGCGTCCCGCCGGGCCGAGATCGAGTTCGGCTTCCAGGGAGATGTAGAATCGCTGGCCGAGCACCGCCTCCTCGGCCAGCACGCCGTGCCGGCCGAACACGGCGATCCGGGTGACGCGGATCAGGTCGCCCGCCATGCTCAGCGCGCCTCCGGCCGCATCACGGCGTCGACGACGCGCATCGCGTCGATATGCGCCGCGACGTCGTGCACGCGCACGATGTCGGCCCCGAGGGTGGCCGCGACGGCGTGGGCGGCGATGGATCCGTGCAGGCGATCCGCCGGACGGGTTTCACGGTCGTGCAGGCGTCCGAGGAGCGACTTGCGGGACACGCCGACCAGGACCGGGAATCCGAGGGCGCGGATCTCGGGCAGCCGGCGCAGCGCCTCGAGATGCTGATTCCAGGTCTTGCCGAAGCCGACCCCCGGGTCGAGCACGATCTCCGAATCGGCGAGACCCGCGCGGTGGGCGATCGCCAGCGACCGCTCGAAGAAGGCCAGCATGTCGGCGACGATATCGAGATCCGGCTCGATCGTCTCGCGGTTGTGCATGATGATGACCGGTGCGCCGTGCGCGGCCGCCACGGTGGCGATGTCGGGCTCGCGCTGGAGGCCCCAGACGTCGTTGACGATCCGCGCGCCCGCCTCCAGCGCGACGCGCGCGGTCGAGGCCTTGTAGGTGTCGATGGAGATCGGCACCGGCAGCCGCGGCGCCACGGCCCGGATGACCGGCACGACGCGGGCCTGCTCCTCCTCGGCGGGGACAGGAACGTGGCCGGGCCGCGTCGATTCCCCCCCGACGTCGAGGATCGCCGCCCCCTCAGCGACCAGCCGTTCGGCCTGGGTCACCGCCTCGGCCTCCCCGGCGAAGAGGCCGCCATCCGAGAAGGAATCGGGCGTGACGTTGAGGATGCCCATGACCAGCGTGCGGCCGCCGAGGGCGGGCAGCAGGTCGGACAGGCGGGAGGAGGGGGTCACAGGCGGGTCCCGTTCACGAACGCGGTTCGGGAGCCGGTGTGCGCGAATCGGGAGGCCGGCGCAACGCCGGCCTCGCCGTTCGATTCAGCCGCGATAGCAGCGGATCTCGGCCTCGGCCTGGGCGCGGCGCAGCTCCGCGACCTTGTCGTCGAAGATCTTGGTCGACTTGAACTCGTTCGCCCGGTTGCCGATCCCCTGTCGCATCGAGAGCACCGTGCTCGCCTGGACGTACTTATCGTACGGCAGGATCGCGGCGAGCTGATCCAGCGAGCACGAGCATTTCTGCAGGCTCTCGCGGGTCTGGCCGTTGGCGGCCATGCAGCCGAACACGTAGTCGACCCGCGCGTCGGTCGGGTAGTCGTTCTCCTCGGCGGCCCAGCCGGCCAGGCCCGACAGCGTCAGGGCGAGGGCGGCCAGCGCGCCCCGTTCAGCCAGCCTTCTGATCATAGCTCAGCTTCTCCTCGAGCAGTTCGCCCCCGTCCGGGCTCTTCGACGACGCCTCGATCGAGACGATCTCGCCCGGGACCGAGGGGGCGGTGACGAAGGTATAGGTCATGTCGTCCATGCCGCGCATGCGCTGCGCCATCGCGTCGCCCGCGAACGGCTTCGTGACCACGCGCCAGCCGTCGACCTCGCGGCCGCCGATATCCACTTTGGTTGGCGTCACGGTCGCCTTCTCGCGCAGGCCCTTGCGGATCGCGAGCTTGAGGTAGCGCGGGTTCGCCTCCAGCACCTTCGCGACGGCGCGCAGGTGGTTCTCCAGGAACAGCGAGACGACCGGATTACCCGACATGTCCTCGAACGGGCCGGCCGGCATCCGGTTCAGCCCGGAGAACATCACGACGCTGATGTCGCGGCCCTCGGCGCTCTTCCCGGGCGTCACCTTGAGCTGAACCGTGTCCTCCAGCGGCGCCCCGAACGGGCCCTTCGAGATCCCAGAGCGACGCAGGTAATCGTAGGTCAGCGTCGAGCCCGGCGCCGTGTTCTTCATGTGCGGCTGGTCGAACAGCAGATCCGCCGCGGAGGGCGGGGCGGCGGCGTTCGCCTGGGTGACGGTGGCGGGCTTCGGCGCGTCCTCGGCGAGGGCCGGCAGCGCGGCCAGAACCAGCGCGACCGACGTCGCCGCGAGGCTCCTCACGACAAGACTTCTCACGAGTTCACTTCCTCCTTGAGCGGCGACCGGACGTTGCTGCCGATCGTCCGGTAGACGTAGTCGGGCGGGTTCTCGGCCGCCTCCTCGGTGGCCAGCGCCCGCACCTTGGCGTGGAGCGGCGAGAGCGAGCAGGCCGGATCCGTGGCGGCCGCGTCGCCCGCGAGCGCGAGCGCTTGGCAGCGGCAGCCGCCCCAGTCCTTCTCGCGCCGGTCGCAGGATCGGCAGGGCTCCTTCATCCAGTCCGTGCCGCGATAGGCCGTGAAGGCGGGGGAGTCGCGCCAGATCTCGCCGAGGGCGTGGTCGTTGACGTTCCAGAATTCCAGCCCCGGGATCGTCTCAGCCGCGTGGCACGGCAGAACCTTGCCCTGCGGCGTGACGTTCATGAGCTTGCGGCCCCAGCCGCCCGCGCAGGCCTTCGGGTACTTCGCGTAGTAGTCGGGCACGACGAGGTCGATGACGAGCTGGCCCTTCAGGCGCTCGCGGGCCGCCTCGACGATCCGGATCGACTCGTCGACCTGCGCCTTGTCGGGCATCAGGGCGGCGCGGTTGACGTAGGCCCAGCCGTAATACTGCGTGTGCGCCACCTCGAGCCGCTTGGCGCCCATCTTCACCGCGAGATCGATGAAGCCCGCCACCTCGTGGATGTTGCCGCGGTGAATCACCGAATTCAGCGTGAGGGGCAGGCCGAGTTCGACCACCTTGGCGGCGAACTCGAACTTCTGCGGCTGCGCGTTCTTCAGGCCGCCGATCTTCTCGGCGTTCTGCGCGTCGACGCCCTGCACCGACAGCTGCACGTGGTCGAGCCCGACGTCGTAGAGCGCCTGGAGCTTCGCCAGCGCCCCGCCGACGCCGGAGGTGATCAGGTTGGAGTACAGGCCGAGATCGGCGCAGGTCTTGGTGATCTCGACGATGTCGTTGCGGGCGGTCGGCTCTCCGCCGGACAGGTGCACGTGCAGGACGCCGAGCGCCGCGGCCTCCCCGAGGACGCGCTGCCAAGTCTGCGTGTCGAGCTCGCCCGACCGGCGGTCGAGCTCCAGCGGGTTCGAGCAGTACGGGCAGCGCAGCGGGCAGCGGTGGGTCAGCTCGGCGAGCAGACCGACCGGTGCCGGCGCATCGGGGCGGTTCGGCGTCGGCGCGTTCATCGCTCGAGAACCCGTTTCTCCGCGAGGCCGTCGAGCATCACCAGGATGTCCGCCTCGATGGCGCGCGGATCGGCCGCGTAGGTCTTGCCCAGCTCGTCCGCGATGTCGGACACGCTGCGCGCGCCGTCCACCAGCTTGAGGACCGCGACGGCGTTGTCGTCGAGATCGAAGGTGCGCTCGGGGGCGAGCAGGACCCACTTCCCACGGGTCTCGTCGTTGCGCAGCCGAACGCCGCGCGGCAGCCGCGGGCGATCGCCGGCCGCCATCTTACCGCCGGACGCGCCCGGCTTGGCCTGGGACGCCTCGGACACGAGACCCTCGCCGGGCTGCCAGGCGTCCGGGGGGACCATGCCGGGGGCGACATAGGCGAAGTACAGGGCGTCGAGCTGCGTCCAGAGCACGGTGCACTTGAACGTCAGCGCCGCCATCGCCTGCCGCTGCAGCTCCGGGGTCGTGGCGTGCTGCTTGACGTAGTCCAGGGCGAAGTCCGCATCCCGCGGCGCCTGGGTCAGGCGCTTGTCGAAGTAGGCCAGCGTGTCCTTGGTGATGAAGTCGTAGTTCTTCAGCATCCCGGCCACGCGCTCGGAGATGATCGTCGGCGAGAACATCTCGGTCAGCGAGGAGGCGATCGCCTCCAGGAGCGTCCGCTCGGAGACGAAGTGGACGTAGGCCTCCACCGAGAACTTCGTGGCCGAGAGGATGCCGCGGGTGGACAGGACGTAGTCGCGGTCGAAGCCGACGCCCTCCGCCAGCTTGAGCCAGCGCTCGATGCCGCCGTCACCCTCGTGGTCGCCGTCGTGGTCGACGATGCGCTGGCGCCAGATCCGCCGCAGCGACGCGTCGGTCATGCGGGCCAGCACGGCCGCGTCCTTCACCGGGATCATCGCCTGGTAGTAGTAGCGATTCAGGGCCCAGGCCCGGACCTGATCCTTCGACAGCTTGCCGTCGTGCAGCAGCCGGTGGAACGGGTGCAGGTTGTGGTAGCGGCGCGCGCCGATATCGCGCAGGGCCGCCTCCAGCTCCTCGGGACTCAGGAGACGCTGACTGTCGGCGGTGTCCGGGGTCGGGAAGATGGCGTTCATGGCGTGTCCGGCGTCCGTTCTCGACCTGCGTTTCCTGTATCCTGATCCCGCCCTCGTCTGTGGGGCGAATGTCCGGGCTCAGGGACGATATAGTGCCGGCAACCGACGGGCCCAACCGTCGGTCGCCTGCGGACCGCCCGTTCGCGGCGCCGATGCCTGCGGCACAGGGCCCTGATCGTCGTCGTGCCGACCTGACCAGGAAGTGCCGATCATCGAGCCTCGGGTGCGACCGGACTTCGACCTCAGCCCTCGTTCGAGGCTCGCCCGCGCGGGCCCTTCCCGGTGGGGTCCGGGTCGGGGATCCCGACCGCGCACCGCCTACAGCGACAGACACAGCCCGTCGTGCGCCACGGTCCAGCCGGCCGCCTCGACATCCACCCGCTCCGGCGATCCTTCGACCAGCACCGGGTTGGTGTTGTTGATGTGCACGAAGACGCGCCGCCCGATCTCGACCGCCGCCAAGGCGTCGATCGAGCCGTTCGCGCCGCGCATCGGCACGTGACCCATGCGCCATCCGGTCTTGGTACCGACGCCGGCCCGGATCATGTCGTCATCGTGCAGGACGGTTCCGTCGAACAGCAGAGCGTCGACGCCCGCGATCCGCGCGCGCAGACCGTCCGTCACCCGGGCACAACCGGGAATGTAGGCGAGGCGGCGGCCACCGGCCTCGATCAAGGCCCCGACGGTGGTCTCGGTCTCGCCACCGATCTCCATCGTCTCGTCCTCCAGCCAGAGCGGCACCTTGCCGGGCACCGGGAAGAGGGTGACCGACAGGCCGGGCAGGGGCTCGAAGCGTTGGTCCATGCCGATCGGCTGCCGGGCGACGACGCCCTCGGCCATCACGTCGAAGACGCGGTTGGCATTGACGGAGTCGAGGATCCCGCGCGTGCCGTAGAGCGTGTAGGGCTGACCTTCGCGCAGGGTCAGGAGACCCGCGACATGGTCGACGTCGCCGTTGGTCAGGAGAACCGCGCGGATCGGCGAGTGGCGCAGGCCCTCGCGCGGATGCATCTGCGGATTGTCGAAGAGCTGTTGCCGGATATCCGGCGAGGCGTTGATCAGCAGCCAATCCGACCCGTCCGCAGAGACCGCGATGCTCGACTGGGTTCGGGGCCGCACCCGGTCCGGTTCGGACCGCGCCAGCGTGCAGATGGGGCAGCGGCAATTCCACTGGGGAAGGCCGCCGCCGGCCGCGGAACCGAGGATCACGACGCGCATGGTGCGGCTCCCGAGATCCCCGGCCCGTAAAACTCAGTTGAAGGTGTCGATCTCGGCCGACTCGTAGCTCGTCACTTCCATGCCGACGCAGATCTCGGACACGATCGGGGCAGCCCACTTCATGGTGTTTCTCCTCAGGCGATATCATCACCGCGTGTCGCGCGGATCCTAAGAGGACCCTAAGACACTGATGGCGCTCTCATTTCCGGCGCGAGAGAGGTATCGACGATTCACGCGCGGGCTTCAAGCACTAAGTTGCCGGATCCTCCCAAATTTTTCGTGAGAGACTTCCTAAGCGTCAGGAAACCATCACGAAACAGGCGACCCTGCGACTAAAGTACAGTGGCTCACTGGCGGAAGTCGGGACCGCGCAGTTCGAGCATGAATCCTTTGCCGCGCACGGTGACGAGGCCCGGCCCGCCGTAGCGCACGAAATCGGCCATCTTGGAGCGCAGGTAGCCGATATAGACGTCGACCACGTTGAGGGAGAGCCCGCCCTGGCTGGCCCAGAGCCGGTCGAAGATGTCGGCGCGGGAGACCGGCTTGCCGATATTCTCCATCAGCATGGCGAGCAGGTCGGCCTCGCGGGGCGTGAGGCGGGCGCTGGCCTCGCCGCAGCTCGCTTGCCGGGTCTCGAGGTCGAGCATCAGCTTGCCGGCGGTGATGCGCGAGCGCGGCGCCTCCGCCTGCTCGCGCCGCATCAGATGGGTCCGCAGGCGGGCGACCAATTCGTCGAACTCGAACGGCTTGACGATGTAGTCGTCGGCGCCGAGCGCCAGGCCTTCGGCGCGGTCGCGGATCTCGTCCCGGGCAGAGAGGAACAGGATCGCTCCGGGGAAGCCGCCCTCCCGCAGGGACCGGCAGACGTCGTGGCCCGATCCGTCCGGGAGGTTGATGTCGAGGAGCACGGCGCCCGGGGCCGGATCGTGGGCGGCCTTCAGCGCTTCGTCGACGCAGGCCGCCGTCCCGACCTCGAATCCCTCGGCTTCGAGACCCCGGGCGAGGAGGCCGCGAATGTCGATATCGTCCTCGACGATCAGGATCCGCGTCATGCGGCCGACTCCTTCACCTGCGCGCCCACTCGGGCACCGACAGCAGCGCCGTCGGCCGCGCCCGTTTCCCATGCCGGATCGCAGGCCGGGATGTCCAGGGTGACCCGGGCCCCGCGTCCGTCCGGCCCGGGCCCGAGTCGGATCGTGCCGCCGTGCTGCTCGACGATCCAGCGCGCCAGGGCGAGCCCGATGCCGAACCCGGTCTCGTCCGGCCCGGCGCCCGTGCCGCGCTTGAAGCGCTCGAACAGCGCCTCCTCCGGGGCACCGAAGCCGGGACCATCATCCGTGATGGTGATCCGCCCGACCGGTCCCGGACCTGCCGCCAGGGCGACCTCGACCCGGGTGAGGCCGGCGGCGTGGCGGAGCGCGTTGTCGACGAGGCTCTCGACCGTCTGGCGCATCCACTCGCGGTCGGCGAGGCTCTCGACGTCCCGGCTGCCCGGATCGAGGGTGAGACCGACCCGGCGGCGCGCCGCCTCGGAGCTCATGTTGTCCACGGCCTCCGCGAGGACTTGGGCGAGCCCCAGACGGCGCTTGTCGAACGCGATCTCGCCGGACTCCGAGCGGGCGACGCGGAGAAGGTCCTCGACGCGCAGCTTGAGGCGCTGCGCCCGCTTCTTGATTGTGGCGAAGACCGGCCCCGGATCGGCGCCCCGGGACGCGCCGCGCAGGGCGAGGTCGCACTCGCCCAGGATCACCGTCAGGGGCGTGCGCAGCTCGTGGCTGACATCGGCGAAGAAGCGGCGGCGGGACTGATCGACCGCCTCCAGCCGGGCGTTGGCGGCGCGCAGGTCGGCGGTGCGCGCCGCCACCGTGTCCTCCAGCGCCGCCCGGTCGGCCGCGACCCGCGATTCCCGCCGTGCCAGCCGGGCGGCCATGCGGTTGACGTTGGTCATCAGCAGGCCGAGCTCGTCCCGCGTGGCGACGGAGAGGCGCGTGTCGAGGGCGCCGTGGCCGATGGCGCTCGCGGCGCGGCGGACCTCCTCGATGCGCGCCAGGGTCGGCCGGGTGACGCCCCGGTACAGGATCGCCAGCAGCACCAGGGCCGCCGCCACCGCGGCCGCGGCGGCCACCCGCAGGCGCTCGGACAGCGCCCGGGCCTGCTCGGAGCCGAGCGCCATGCTGCGCCGCTCGGCCTCGATGAGGAAGGAGAGGGGCTGGCCGGTCATGGCGCCGAAGCCGTTGAGCGCGCCCTTGATCGCGTCCTGACGCCGCTCCTGATCGGTCTGGCGGCTGATCAGCGAGACCTGCCGGTCCAGCACCGCGCGGGCCGCGCGCAGCTGCGCCATCGGGCGGGTGCGCGCGGCGTACTGCATCCGGTCGGCCGGGTCGTCGCTCGGCGGGAAGCTCTTGGCGAGCGCCTCGTCCACGGTGGTCAGGGCCCGATCGGCGTTGTCGCGGGCGATCGCCATCGCCTCGGGCTGGCCGTCGGGGTTGCCGACGGTCTCCACGGCCGCGAGACCGAACTGGGTGAGGCGGCCGGACAGCTCGGCCAGCAGCTCCAGGCGCCGCTGAGCCTCGAGGGTCCGGTCGACGGTCCGCTCCGCCGCCCCGATCGCCGCCAGCGCGGCCGCGGCGGCCAGCACCACCACGATGGCGGTGCCGCCGAGCAGCAGCGCGAAGCGGACCTTCAGCGAGCGCATCGTCCCCGTCCCGCCCTCAATCCCGCTCCGCGGGCGAGCCCGAGCATGGCACCGCCGGGTCGCCGAACCAAGGTGCCGTCGAGGGCGTCGTCACAGGTCCTTCGGCAGGCTGCCCTTGGCGGCGCAGCGCCACCGCTCCACGTGCCATTCCGGATGCGCGGCCTGCCAGGTCGCGAGCGCGCTCTGCGAGTTGCGCAGGCACACGAAAGGGCTCGATTTCTCGAAGGACATCTCGATCCGGTCCTCGCGGCAGGTCGAGGGCTGGGCGACGAGACAGATCGACAGCAGCAGCAGCATGGGCGCCTCCCCGGGCTGCCGGCCTCGAGCGGGCCGGCTTGGACGGGAGAATAGGACGCGCCCACGCCCATTGCCCAGGCGACGTCAGGCCGCGACCCAGATCTCGCCCTTGGCGATCGTCGCGAGGTCGCCGGAATAGCGGCGCAGCGGCTTGCCCAGAAGGTCGGCGTGCTCGGCGCTCAGGCCGCGCAGGGCCTTGGCCAGCAGCCGCAGGAACACGAGGTCGTGCGTCCCGGTCTCCACGAAGGTCGGCGACATCCGGCCGTGGGCGCCGACGAGGAGCGTCCCGCGGCGCATGCCGAAGCCGGGGTGGTCGCCGACCGCGAGCGCCACCAGCGTGCCGGCGATCATGCGCGAGCCGGCGTACGCCCCCGCGCGCCCGGCCACGATCGTCCCGCGCCGCATCCGGTCGCCGAGATGCGCGCCGGCCGCACCGCGGATGATCAGCGTCGCGCCGTCGAGGCCCGCCTTCGCGGCGTAGACCGCGCCCCCGGCATAGTCACCGGCGTCGCCCTCGACGGTGATCGTGCCGCCCGTGGCGCCGGAGGCCGCGTAGGGCCCGGCATTGCCGGTGACGATCAGGCTGCCGCCCGCCATGCCGGCCCCGAGGCGCTGGCCGACATCGCCGGTGACCCGGATCGTGCCCTCGGCCAGCGACGCGCCGACACGGTCGAGGCGCTCGTGGCCGCCCTCGATGGTCAGGGTGTCGGAACCGTCCAGCGCGACCGCGAAGCAGTCGCCGAGGCGCACGCCGGTGCGGGTCGTGCCGATCTCGAGGCGCTCGACCTCGCCCTGGGACAAGCGGCTCAGGGCGAGCGGGTTGATGTTCAGGAGGTCCAGCCGCTCGGGCGGGGCCGCGCGCAGGGTGAGGGTGCTCACGGCTCAGCCCTCCGGCTTGGCGTCGTCGCGCGCGATCAGGTCGCGCAGGTGGTAGTGGTGGCGGCCGAGATTGCCGCCGTAATTGCCGGCCGTGACGGCGATCAGGCCGTGCTTGCCGCCGATCTCGGTGGCGGCGTGCAGGCCGGCGCGCATCGAGTCGGACACGCCCTGCGAGGTGAGGGCGTCGATCACGATCTCCAAGACCACGCCGCACTCGGCCGGCAGCGCCGAGCCGGCGCGGCCCTTCAGGGTCGGGCAGTAGGCGTCGTTGGTCGAGGCCATCATGCCCTTGGTCCGGCCGCCGACCTTGGAGCCGGAGCGGACGATGCCGCCGGGGAACGGGAGGATCGCGCCCGGCACCGCCTTGGCGGCCTCGACGGCGATCTCGGCGACCTTGAGTGTCTCGGCGTGGGTGCGGCCGAGGAACAGCAGGTTGCCGCCGCCGACCGCGCCGTCGACGGCCCGGACCGCGTCCTCGCAGAGGAACTCGCCGTCCATCACCGGGATGCGCCAGTAGCGCCGGGCCTTGCCGGTGGCGTCGTGCAGGCGCTTGGCCACCGCGAAGCCGTCGCCGAAGTACCGGATCGCGCCGCCGAGCTTGATCTTGGTCGGCCCGTCGACGCCCGCGTAGCAGGCGGTGCCCGGGCAGGTGAGGATGCACTGGCCGACCCGCTTGATCAGCTGGTCCTTCAGGCCGTTCGGCTCGAAGCCGAACAGCAGGATGCGCACGCCGGGCCGCCCGTCCGGAGTCTCCTCCGGCGACAGCTCGGCGTCGATGCCGGCCTCGGCGCCGCAGCCGATGACCGAGGTGGCGAAGCCCGTCATCGTGGTCGCGGCGATCATCGCCCACTTGGCGGTGTCGTTCGTGACGATGATGGCCGTGCCGGCCACGTCGAACGCCTCCGCGAAGGTGTCGACGACCGGGATGCCGTTGAGGGTGAGGTCAGACATCGTACTTCCCGCGGCTCGCCCCGCTGATCACGCCCGGCATGGCACCGCCTCGAAAGTCTCCCGGCCCTCGCCGAAGGCCGCGTCGGGCACGGCGAAGCTGTCGAGACCCTCGCCGAACCGCTCCGTGAGGTAGGTGTCGGCGCGCTTCGCCATGGCCTTGTCGGACTCGACGGTCAGCGACAGCGTGCGACCGGCGCGCCACTCCACGACCTCGCCGTCCTCGACGATCGGCACGCCGTCCTTCAGGACGAGCTTGGCCGCGGTGAACATCGCGGTGCGGTTCGCGTCGTCGCGGTAGACCGCGACGTCGGCCCGGGCGCCGGCCCGCAGGTGGCCGCGGTCGGCGAGGCCGAGGAGCTTCGCCGGTCCGGACCGGGTCAGCTGCGCGATCTCCGAGAGCGTGTACTCGCGCTCCAGTCCCGGCAGGCTCGAGCGCTCCCCCACGACGCTCGGCAGCGTCGCGATCTCGCGGTCGCGCTCCGACTTGTCCATCAGCAGGTGGATGATGCGCGGGTACTGCGTGAACGGGCCGCCGTTCGGGTGGTCGGTGGTCAGGATCGTCCGCTCCGGGTCGGTGGAGAGCAGCATGATCTCCAGGCCGATCGCCCATTGCAGCGAGCTGGTCGGGCCCCGGGGCCGGTACAGGAACGGCACCACGCCGCCGCCCTCGGCGTCGCCCGCGTTCAGGACCCACTTCTTCGGCTTGGCGCCCTTGCGGCCGGCGAACTGGCGGAGGATGTCGAGGGACACCGTCACGGTCTGGCCGAACACGACCTGCCCGATATCGAGGGTGGCGTTCGGGTTGTCGGTGATCGCCTGGGCGATCCGCTCGGCGGCCGAGCGGAAGCCGCCGGTGCCGGGATTGGCCGGGTCGACCGCGCCGTAGGCGTAGAACTGCGCGTGGGCGAAGTGGATGCGCCGCCCCTCCGCCGCGTCGAGCGTCGCCATGAAGCTGTCGTCGGCTCCGGGCAGGCCCAGGTTGTTGCAGTGGACGTGCAGCGGGTGCGGGACGCCGATCTCCTCGACCGCGTCGAGGAGCGAGCCCATGATCTGCCGGGTCGAGAGACCGTAGCAGGGGATCTCGTCGTCGAGCGACAGGCGCAGGGCCCCGTCCTTGAAGGCGGAGGCGCCGCCCGCGTTGATGCACTTCACCCCGAGGCCGCGCGACTGGGCGACCGACAGGGCGACGAGGTCGCGCACGGCGTTGCCGCCCTGGCGCTCGCGCAGGAGCTGCAGGAGCTGGTCGTCGTTGCCCATTACGGTCAGGGCGCCGCGGTCGAGGAGCGGGATGTCGGCGAGTTCGAGCTGCGTGCCCAGCGCGTGGGTCGGCGGCATCGCCGGCTCGACGGCCGTCGTGTAGCCCATCCGCGCGTAGGTCGAGCCGATCCAGGCCGCCGCGCCGCCCGCGTGGGCGAAGGGATGGCCGTCGGGCGCCGCCTCGCTGACGTAGAGGTCCGGCAGCAGCAGCCGCGAGGTGATCACGTTGCCGCCGGCGATGTGCGAGTGCACCTCGACGCCGCCGGCCATCACCACGCAGCCGGCGGCGTCGATCACCGCGTCGGGCTCGCGGCCCGGCGGATCGACGACGCGGCCGTCCTCGATCCAGACGTCGCCCACGGAATCGCGGGACGCGGTCGGATCGACGACGCGCCCGCCCCGGATCACGCTCAGCATGCGGGTTCACTCCTCGACGCGGCCGGGCCCGTGACCAGGCGCTCCCTGAGGGCGCCCAGCACCGACGCGGCCGACGGCAGATCCGACGGCGCCGAGGCCGGCCAGAAAGTCAGCGCGGCGCGCTGCTCGTTCCACAACACGCCGCCGTGGTCGCGGCCGGGCTGGCCGACCGAGATCACCACCTCGGCGGCCTTGGCCTCACCGTCCGCGACCAGCGCGACGGAGGGGATGTTCGACAACCAGTCCGGGCGCGACACCGGGACGGCGCCGAGCCAGAGGACCGCGTCGACCTCGCCGGCGGCGACCTGCCGGGCGGCGTCGAAGCGCCAGGGATCGTGCTCGGGCACGCGGCGCCCGAAGCCGCTGCGCGGCGCCTGCCCGGTGAGCCAGGCCGAGACCGGCACCACCACCCGGTCCTGACCGGTGCCGCCGACCGCGAGGGTGAAGCAGCGCGTCGTCTCGCTGAGCTCCATGGCGAGGCCCTGGAGCATCTCGATGCCGACCTCGCCGAGTTCGGCCGCGTCGTAGAGGAGCACGCCGTACTGCGCGGCGGCGAGCCGGGCGGCGATCTGGCCGGGCAGATCGTCGCCGGCCAGGTGGCCGCGGGCGTGGGCGCGCAGCACGCCGACCGCCTCGGTCAGCCCGCCCTCGGCCGGCCAGGACAGCGACGCGGTGGCGTTGGCGCCGACGGCCAGAAGGGTGCGGTCCGACCCGGCGGCGCGACCGCGGCTCGGCTTGCCGTCGACGAGGCGCTTCAGGAGCGGCGCCTGCCAGGGGGCGGCGCCCACCACCAGCACCACGTCGGCGCGGCCGACAGCCTCGGCGGGCGTCGAGGTCAGCGCCCCGACCCGGCTCAGCGATCCGAGTTCCGCGTAGGTGCCGGCCGAGCCGGCGGTGTCGACGGAGGCGCCGATGCGGCCCGCGAGATCGTAGGCCGCGCGGATCGCGGCCACGTCGGCGCTGAGGCCGGCGATCACCGGCGCGCGCGCCTTGGCGAGCAGGGACGCGGCCGCCTCGATGGCGGTGCCAGCGTCCGTCGCGCCACCCTTCACCCAGGCTGCCATGCTCCCTCTCGCAACGTTCTTGCTTGGTTTCGGAGCGGGCGACGGCCGTAAGACCGGACGAAGCGGGTGCCCCTCGAGCCCGAGGGTTCCCCACCGAATCGGAATGGCTCATCCGCCCGGCGTGTCCGGGCAGGCGGCAAACTCGGCGCGCCGTCGCGGCCTTAGGTTTGCATTCATCCGCGCACCGCGGCAAGGGGGTCCGGCGGCGTTGCGCGTCGGGAAGTGAATCGCGGGTATCGGTTCGCCGCCGCGCGCGGCGCCGCGACCGGGCCCCGGATCGCGGGGCATCGGCGCCGCGGGACGGCCTTGCGGTCGCTCCGGGCGGTCTGTTCTGCGCCGCCGGCGGGCACGATCCGCGCGCGCCCACGTTGCCCGGTCCGGGGACGCGTGTGAAAAGCGCGCCGCGCGGGCGCCGGACCTGCGGGATTCGAGGGAAGTGCGTTGGGCGAGGTCCCCGAACGGAACGAGGCGGCGGCGGACGGTGCCGTGCGGGTCGAGGCGCCGGCGCGGCTGCATTTCGGGTTCCTGGACCTGCACGGCGGGCTCGGCCGCCGCTTCGGCAGCATCGGGCTGGCCATCGACGCGCCGTCGCTGGTCCTGACCGCCCGCCGGGCGCCCCGGCCCGACGTCACGGGTCCCGAGGCCGACCGCGTCCGCGGCTACGTCGGGGCCGCCGCCGCCCATCTCGGGCGCGGCGGCGACGTCGCCATCGCGGTCGAGCGGGTGATCCCGGCCCATGCCGGGTTCGGCTCGGGCACGCAGCTCGCCCTCGCGGTGACGGCCGCGATGGCCCGCCTGAACGGCGAGCCCTTCGCGGCGGAATCCTTCGCGGCGACCCTGGACCGGGGCAACCGGTCCGGCGTCGGCCTGTGCGCCTTCACCGAGGGCGGCCTCATCGTCGACGGCGGCCGCGGCGCGGATGGCGGGCCGCCGCCGGTGATCGCGCGCCTGCCCTATCCCGAGGCCTGGCGGATCGTCCTGATCCTCGATCCGAGCATGGCCGGCGTGCACGGGACGCGCGAGGTCGAGGCCTTCCGCGACCTGCCGCGCTTCCCCGAGGCCCAGGCCGCCGAGATCTGCCGGATCGCGCTGATGCAGGTGCTGCCCGCCGTCGCCCTGGCGGAGCCGCAGGGCTTCGGCGCCGGCATCACCCGGATCCAGACGCTGATCGGCGACCATTTCGCGCCCCATCAGGGCGGTCGCTACGCCAGCGCCGCGGTGGCGGAGGCGCTCGCCAGCGTCGCCGCGCGGGGCGTCGCGGGCTACGGCCAGTCCTCCTGGGGGCCGACCGGCTTCGCGCTGGTCCCGTCCGAGGCGGAGGCCCGCGCCCTGGTGGCCAGCCTCGATCGCGGCGGCCCCCTCCGGTTCGTCATCGCCCGCGGCCGCAACGGTGGCGCTTCGGTAACCGGTCCGGCGTGAGCCGGCCGCCCCGGGCTTGACCCGGGGCGCCGCTCCGGGTTTGGACGGAGGGAAGGCGCCTCTCTCGCGCGCCGCACGAGGATTCCATGGCCCGCTCGATCCTCCACATGCTGACGCCGCTCCGGCACATGAGCCCGTTCGACGTGAACATGGCCGTGGATGCCGGCTTCGAGACGGTGGTGACCTACGCGGAGGTCAGCCTCGCCGACGTCGTCACCCTGACCCAGGATTCGATCTTCTCGCGGTCGCCGGCCGACGGGACGCGAACGGGCATCTTCATCGGCGGCAAGAACGCCGAGGACGCCCTCGACATGGTCGACCGCGCCAAGAAGGCCTTCGTGCCGCCCTTCGTGAACCACGTGTTCGCCGACCCGGCGGGCTCGTTCACCACCGGCGCCGCCATGGTGGCGCAGGTCTCCCGCGCCCTGCGGCAGAAGTTCAACACCGACCTCAAGGGCAAGCGCATCGTGATCTTCGGCGGCGCGGGCGTCGTCGCCTACGTGGCCGCGGTGATCGGCGCCCTGCAGGGCGCGACCACCGTCCTGGTCGGCCACGACGGCGAGGAGCGCGTCTCGAAGATCGCCTTCACGATGAAGTGGCGCTTCGGCATCGAGGTCGGCGCCGTCGACGGCACGACGCCCGACGACCGGCGCGCGGCCATCCGCGACGCCGACGTCATCCTCTCGGCCGGCCCGGCGGGCATCCCGATCCTCACCGCGGAGGATCTGAAATCCGCGCCGAAGCTGCTCGTGGCGTCCGACGTCAACGCCGTGCCGCCCGCCGGCATCGCGGGGATCGACGTCAACGCGGTGGACGTCGCGCTGCCCACCGGCAAGGGGGTCGGCATCGGCGCGCTGGCCGTCGGCGACGTGAAGTACAAGACGCAGCGGCGCCTGTTCGACCGGATGCTCGCCTCCGACACGCCGCTGTGCCTCGACTTCCGCGACGCCTACGAGCTCGCCGTGGAGATCGCCGGCTAGGCCGCTCCCGGACCGGATGCCGATGGCGGACGCGGTCCTGATCGCCGCGCAGGCCGGGCGCGCCCTGGCCGAGGCGGCGCGACGCGCGGGGCTTCGGCCCTACGTCGCCGACCTGTTCGGCGATTCCGACACCCGCGTGCTGGCCGAGGCCTACCGGCAACTGCCGGGCCGCTTCGGCACCGCCCCCGCCGCCGACGCCACCCTGGCGGCGCTCGACGACCTCGCGGCGCGGGCCGGGAACCCGGTCGGCCTGATCCTGGGCAGCGGCTTCGAGGACGCGCCCGACCTGATCGCGCGCCTCTCCGCGCGGCACCGGCTCATCGGCGCCTCGGCCGGGACCGTCGCCGCCCTGAAGGATCCCGTGGCCTTCGCGGCCCTGTGCGCGCGCCTCGGCGTGCCGCATCCGGCCTTGGCGGCCGGGCCGCCGGCGGATCCCGCGTTCTGGCTGCTCAAGCGGGCCGGGGGCTCCGGCGGCAGCCACATCCGGCCGGCCACGCGGTCGCTCGCGCCGCCGGGCTACTACTTCCAGGCGCGCGTGCCGGGGCGGCCGCACGCCCTGAACGTCCTCGCCGACGGGCGCACGATCCGCGTCCTCGCGGTCACCGAGCAGTGGTGCGCGCCGTCGCCGATCCGCCCGTTCCGCTATGCCGGGGCGCTCGTCCGCGGCGCCGGAGAAGCCCCGGCGCTTCCCGCTTCGGTCGTCGAGGCCGTCGCCGCCGGCATCGAGAGGATCGTCGCCGCGACGGGCCTGCGCGGCCTCGCCAGCGCCGACCTGCTGGTCGACGGGGCCGACTGGTGGCTCACCGAGATCAACCCGCGGCCCGGCGCGACCCTCGACGTCCTGGACCGGCGCGGGACGCCGCTGCTCGCGGCCCACATCGCCGCCTGCCTGGGCACGATGCCGGATCCCGGACCGCATCCGGCGGGTGCGGCGGCCGCGCAGATCTGTTACGCGGACCGTGAGCTTGCGCCTGTGCCGGACATCGACTGGCCGGACTGTGTGCGCGACCGCCCGTGCCCCGGCTCGGCGGTCCGCCGCGACGCGCCGCTCTGCACGGTGCTGGCCGAAGGCGCGGACCGGGCGGAGGTGCTCGCCCTGTTGGAAACGCGGACGGCACACCTGCGGGCCGTCTGCGCGGCGAAGAAAACACACCCCGAGGAAGCCCCGTCATGAGTGCCAGCCAGTCCTATCCCAGCATCAACGCGCTCTCAGGCCCCCTGGTCGAGCGGCTCGTAGCCGATGCGCCGACGCTGCGGCTGTCCGTGTCGCAGGCCGCCGGCGGCGCCCGCATGGTCGATGCCGGCGCGCAGGCGCGGGGCTCGATCGAGGCCGGGCGGCGCATCGCCGAGATCTGCCTCGGCGGCCTCGGCACCGTCACCATCGCGCCGAGCGGGCCGATTGCGTCCTGGCCCTACTCGGTGACGGTGCATTCCGCCGACCCGGTGCTCGCCTGCCTGGGCAGCCAGTACGCCGGCTGGAGCCTCGCGGACGAGACCGGTGATTCCGGCTTCTTCGCCCTCGGCTCGGGCCCGGGCCGCGCCGTGGCGGCCGTCGAGGATCTCTACCAGGAGCTCGGCTTCCGCGATTCCGCCACCAAGACCGCCCTCGTTCTGGAGGCGGCGGGCGGCCCGCCGGAGAGCGTCGTCGCCAAGGTCGCCGAGGCCTCCGGCCTCAAGCCCGAGGACCTGACCTTCATCTACGCGCCGACGCAGAGCCTCGCGGGCTCCACCCAGGTCGTCGCCCGCGTCCTCGAGGTCGCCCTCCACAAGGCTCACACGGTCGGCTTCGACCTGCACGCCATCGTGGACGGGATCGGCTCGGCGCCGCTGTCGCCGCCGCACCCGGACTTCATCAAGGCGATGGGCCGCACCAACGACGCGATCATCTACGGCGGGCGGGTCCAGCTCTTCGTGGATGCCGACGATGCCGACGCCAAGCAGCTCGCCGAGCAGCTGCCCTCGACGACGTCGAGCGACCACGGCGCGCCCTTCGCCGAGATCTTTGCGCGGGTGAACGGCGACTTCTACAAGATCGACGGCGCCCTGTTCTCGCCGGCCGAGGCGATCGTCACGTCGGTGCGCTCCGGCGCGACCTATCGCGGCGGCCGCCTGGAGCCGACGCTGGTGGACGCGTCCTTCGCCTGAGAGGCGAGCCGGGCTCGCTCTCCCGCACGGGACGGGGAGTCCGGCCCCGCTCAGTGACATCTCCCTGGGCCGCCCCGGAGGCGGGCGGCGCCGTGACGATCAGGACACCCATGCGCATCGGGCTCGCGGCCGATAACGGCACCTGGCACAAGAGCCGCCTGCTCGCCGCCCTGCGCGCGAACGGCGTCGAGCCGGTGCTGTTCTCGCTCGCCGACGTGGCCGTCGTGACGGGCGGCGCCGAACCTCTCCGCGTTCCGGGCTTCCCGGACGCGCTGCCGGACGGCGTCCTGATGCGAACCATCGCGGGCGGGACCTTCGAGGCGACGACGATGCGGCTCGGCGTACTGCACGCGCTGGTCGCGGCGGGTGTCACCGTCTGGAACGCGCCGACCGCGATCGAGCGCTCGGTGGACAAGGCGGCGACCTCGCTGCTCATCGATCGCGCCGGGCTGCCCACGCCGGCCACCTGGGTGTTCTCGAAGCGCGAGGCGGCCGCGGCCTTGGTCGCCGCCGAGGCGCGTCCGGGCGCGCCGCTGGTCCTGAAGCCGCTGTTCGGCTCGCAAGGGGAGGGGCTCGCCCTGATCGAGCGCCCGGAGGACCTGCCCGACGAGGAGTCGGTGGCGCGGGTCTACTACCTCCAGCGCTACGTGCCGCGCCGGGACGGCCTGTGGCGCGACTACCGGGTGTTCGTCTGCGACGGCCGGGCCATCGCCGGCATGATCCGCGAGGGCGACGGCTGGATCACCAACGTCCACCGGGGCGGCCGGCCGCTCCCCTGGGCGATGCCGCACGGCGCCGCCGAGCTGGCCGAGGCGGCGGCCGCCGCGGTCGGCGTCGACTATTCCGGCGTCGACCTCGTTGAGGACGGGGAGGGCGGGTTCTCGGTCCTCGAGGTCAACTCGATGCCGGCCTGGTCGGGCCTGCAGACCGTGTGCGAGACCGACATCGCCGCCGCGGTGGTGCGCGGTTTCCTCGCCGCGGCCCGCGGTGCCAGCCGTCCTCGGCTCGTGGTGGCATGAGCGGGGGCGGCCTCGATCCGGCCCTGATCGGCACGCTGTACCAAGCGGCCTGCCTCGCGGAGCTCGACGCCCTCAAGCCCGGCAACGTCCACGCCCACGCGCCCGGCCACCGCATGGTGCTGGCGGATTTCGTCACGAGTGCCGACGTCTCGGCGCCCGCCCTGGCCAGAGCGGGCGCGGGCGTCGGGACGCGGGTCCGCGACGGCGTCGCCGCCACCATGGCGGCGGTGGGCCAGAACACCAATCTCGGCATCCTGCTGCTCTGCGCGCCGCTCGCGGTCGCGGCCGAGCGTGGGCGGACCGTCGCCTCGGTGCTCGACACCCTGGACGGCGCGGATGCGGAGGCCGTCTTCGCGGGCATCCGGCGCGCCAATCCGGGCGGCCTCGGCGAGGCCGCCCGGCACGACGTTGCCGAGCCGGCGCCCGGATCGCTGCGAGACGCCATGGCGGAGGCCGCCGACCGGGACCGGATCGCCCGCGCCTACGTCACGGGTTTCGCGGACGTGCCGGCGATCGGGCTCGCGGCCCTGCGCGAGGCCCGCACCGCCGGGCTCGACCCGACTTGGTGCACGACTGCGATCCACCTCGCCTTCCTGCGCGCCGTCCCGGACAGCCACGTCGCCCGCAAGCACGGCGCGGCCGCGGCCGAGGGCGTCCGCCGGGAGGTAGAAGCGACGCTCGCCGGGATCGACCTCGCCGCGCGGCCGGTGGACGCGCTGCTGGCCCTCGACGCGTCGCTGAAAGGGCGGTCGATCAATCCCGGTACGAGCGCGGATTTCACCGTCGCGACGCTGTTCTGGGACGCGCTCGCGGGCGCCGGTGCCCGGCTGGCCTGAGCCGCGTGCACGATCCGGTGTTCATAGCGCCGGACGGATGGAAATTCCTCCGTGTCAGAGCCTTGCGCGGGTTGTGAGCCGCAGGGCCCCGCTGTAGGGTCCGCCGCGCTGTCCGGCCCAACCGGCTCGGCCCATCCGGCTCGGCCGGCATGGTCGGGCGCCGATAACAAGGATGGCTTCCCGGCCGCGGCACCGCCCGGCGCGCGGCTCTATTTCGGAATCCAGGGAGAGACACCGAATGGCGAAGATCACCAAGGTTCAGGTCGGCGAGGCCCTCGTCGGCGACGGCAACGAGGTCGCCCACATCGACCTCATCATCGGACCGCGCGGTTCGCCGGCTGAGACGGCCTTCTGCAACGGCCTCGTGAACAACAAGCACGGCTTCACCAGCCTGCTCGCGGTCATCGCGCCGAACCTGCCGTGCAAGCCGAACACCCTGATGTTCAACAAGGTCACCATCAACGACGCCCGTCAGGCCGTCCAGATGTTCGGCCCGGCCCAGCACGGCGTTGCCAAGGCTGTGCAGGACGCGGTGGCCGAGGGCATCATCCCGGCGGACGAGGCCGACGACCTGTACATCCTGGTCGGCGTGTTCATCCACTGGGAGGCGGCCGACGACGCCAAGATCCAGAAGTACAACTACGAGGCCACCAAGCTGTCGATCCAGCGCGCCGTCAACGGCGAGCCGAAGGCCTCGACGGTCACCGAGCAGCGCAACTCCGCGCAGCACCCCTTCGCCGCCAACGCTTAGATCGGGGACGGTCCTGGGCAGAGCGAGCCTCCGCCCGCACCGCGGGGCCTGCTCCAGCGACTGGCTTCGATCTTCCTTGGCCGATAGGTAGGCCCCTGAACGGGACGGCGCGAGCCGTCCCGTTTCTCGTTTGGGCCGGCCGCCCGACCCGCCGCGGGGCGGCGCCGGGCCTCGGCTCCCCGGATCCGAAACGGTCGGCGAGCCCGCCGCGCGGACGCGATCCGCGCTGCTGCCCCCTCCCTCGACCTCCGCGCGATCACGCGGCGGGAGCAGGCTTGATCTCCCCGCGGACGCGGCGTCCTCGCCCGCGTCGAGCCTCCGCCAAGCGTGATCGGCGCCCCAAGTACCGCCTGCGGACGCGAGGATGGAGCGGCGGCGTCGAGCGCGACCGCGAGGTCAGGCCATGACTTCATCCGCCAGGGATTCGGCTGCCCTCCGCGATGACTGGATACACGGTGGCCGGCTTATTCTCGCTGCGGATCCCGATCCATCGGATCACGCGGCGATCCATGCCTGGATCCTGGAGTTCATCGAGGTCGGCGGGGAAGGCCCCGATCAGGACGGGATCCGAAACCTGATCGACCACAGCCTGAACTTCGAAATTCCGGTCCGGGCGACCGGCCGCGTCCGGCAATCCTTGATCGCTACTGTGTGGGCGCGCCTCGCGGCGCGGGCTTCGCCGCGTCACGGCCGATGAGGCTGACCGGACTGCGCCTCGCGCGCCGCTGGAGCGTGCCGCCATCAAAAGAAAAGGGGCCGCCTCACGGCGACCCCTTTCCCCCGTCATGCGCGGTGGCGCGGACTTAGAAGTCCATGCCGCCCATGCCGCCGCCCGGCATGGCCGGAGCGGGGCTGTCCTTCTTCGGCGCGTCGGCGACCATCGCCTCGGTGGTGACCAGCAGGCCGGCGACCGAAGCCGCGTCCTGCAGAGCGGTGCGCACCACCTTGGCCGGGTCGACGATGCCGGCCTGGATCATGTCGACGTACTCTTCGGTCTGGGCGTTGAAGCCGAAGGTCTCCGAGGAGGTGTTGTCGGTGATCTTGCCGACCACGATCGACCCTTCCACGCCCGCGTTCTGGGCGATCTGGCGGAGCGGGGCCTCGAGAGCCTTGAGGACGATCTTGATGCCGGCCTGAACGTCCGGGATGTCGGACTTCAGCTCGGCGACCGCCTTCTTGGCGCGCAGCAGCGCGGTGCCGCCGCCGGGGACGATGCCTTCCTCGACCGCCGCGCGGGTGGCGTTGAGGGCGTCGTCGACGCGGTCCTTCTTCTCCTTCACCTCGACCTCGGTCGCGCCGCCGACGCGGATCACCGCGACGCCGCCCGCGAGCTTGGCCAGACGCTCCTGCAGCTTCTCACGGTCGTAGTCCGAGGTGGTCTCCTCGATCTGCGCCTTGATCTGCGAGATGCGGCCCTCGATGTCGGACTTCTCGCCGACGCCGTCGATGATCGTGGTGTTCTCCTTCTCGATGCGCACGCGCTTGGCGCGGCCGAGCATGGGGAGCGTCACGTTCTCGAGTTTGATGCCGAGATCCTCGGCGATCATCTGGCCCTTGGTCAGGATCGCGATGTCCTCGAGCATCGCCTTGCGGCGATCACCGAAGCCCGGCGCCTTGACGGCCGCGACCTTCAGGCCGCCGCGGAGCTTGTTGACGACGAGCGTGGCGAGCGCCTCGCCCTCGATGTCCTCGGCGATGATCAGGAGCGGCTTGCCGGTCTGAACAACGGCCTCGAGCACCGGCAGCATGGCCTGGAGCGAGGAGAGCTTCTTCTCGTGGATGAGGATGTAGGGGTCCTCGAGCTCGGCGACCATCTTCTCCGCGTTCGTGATGAAGTACGGGGAGAGGTAGCCGCGGTCGAACTGCATGCCCTCGACGACGTCGAGCTCGGTCTCGGCCGTCTTGGCCTCCTCGACCGTGATCACGCCCTCGTTGCCCACCTTCTGCATGGCGTGGGCGATCATCTCGCCGATCTCCTTGTCGCCGTTGGCGGAGATCGTGCCGACCTGGGCGACCTCGTCGGAGGTCGAGACCTTCTTGGCGCGCGAGGTGATGTCCTTGACGGCCGCCTGGGTGGCGAGGTCGATGCCGCGCTTCAGGTCCATCGGGTTGATGCCGGCGGCGACGTACTTGGCGCCCTCGCGGACGATGGCCTGGGCCAGCACGGTCGCGGTGGTGGTGCCGTCACCCGCGATGTCGTTGGTCTTCGAGGCCACTTCGCGCACCATCTGGGCGCCCATGTTCTCGAACTTGTCGGCGAGCTCGATCTCCTTGGCGACCGTCACACCGTCCTTGGTGATGCGCGGGGCGCCGAAGCTCTTCTCGATCACGACGTTGCGGCCCTTCGGGCCGAGCGTCACCTTCACCGCATCCGCGAGGATGTCGACGCCGCGCAGCATCTTATCGCGGGCGTCGGCGGAGAAACGAACGTCTTTCGCTGCCATTGTGTGCCTCTTAGCTACTGGTTGAACCCCAAGGCCGGGACGGCCTCAAAGGGCGATGACGGGTGATCCGATCAGAGGGCGACGACGCCCATGATGTCGGATTCCTTCATGATCAGGAGGTCCTGACCGTCGATCTTGACCTCGGTGCCGGACCACTTGCCGAACAGGACGCGGTCGCCGGCCTTCACGTCGAGCGCGTTGACGCGGCCCTGCTCGTCGCGGGCGCCGGGGCCGACGGCGACGACTTCGCCCTCCTGCGGCTTCTCCTTGGCGGTGTCCGGGATGATGATGCCGCCCTTGGTCTTCTCTTCGCTCTCGATGCGACGGACGACCACGCGGTCGTGCAGCGGACGGAACTTCATGAGCTGCCCTCTTGCTTCAGGTCTGGAGTTGGCGTTGATGCGGCCGGCGGGACCGCTCGCGAACTCGACTGTTAGCACTCTGTCTCGGCGAGTGCCAAAGACGGCCGCGAGATAGGCGCGGGCGGGTTCCGAGTCAAGGCTGTCGCACCCCCGCGCGACGGTGCGATGACGCGCCGGCGGCTCCTTTCCCCCTCATGGATAACGCGCTCTCATGCTGAGCCTGCACGGACCCGAAGGCCCGGTGGCGCTGCAACCCGGCAGGCCGGTCGCGCGCGACACCGTGTGGCTCGACCTGAACGATCCCACGCCGGAAGAGGCCGCAGCGGTCGAGGCCGCGACCGGTCTGCGCGTGCCGTCCCGGGCGGCGCTCTCGGAAGTGGAGACGTCGAGCCGCCTGCGCCGGGTGAAGGGCGGGCTCTCGCTCTCGACGCCGATGATCACCTTCGAGCAGAGCGCGTCGCAGCTGAAGCCGCTGGGCTTCCTGCTGACCAAGGATCACCTCGTCACGATCCGCTTCCACGAGCTGCGCGCCTTCGAGACCTCCGCGAAGCGCATCGCGGACGGCGACGGCAGCACGACACCCAGCGAGATCTTCCTCGTCGTCCTGGAAGAGCTGGTCGACAGCCTCGCCGACGCCCTGGAAGACATGGGATCCGAGCTCGACACGCTCTCCACCCGCATCTTCGACTTCGACGTCCGCGGTGCCGAGCGGCGGCGCCTGGAGCGCCCCCCGCCCCGGCGCCGCGATCTCGCCCTGCGCCGGATCCTGCGCGGCATCAGCAACCGCGGGAAGGTTCTGGGAAAGATCCGGTCGAGCCTGCTCGGCCTCGAACGGATCATCCCGTTCGTCGCCGCGGCCTGCGACGGCCTCGGCCTGCCGGAGGATTCCCGCTTCGAGACGATCAAGCGGGACATCGAGTCCCTCGACGAGTTCGAGACGCGGCTCGCCGAGAACGTCCAGTTCCTGCTCGACGCCGCCCTCGGCCTCATCACGATCGAGCAGAACAACGTCTTCCGGGTCCTCACCGTGGTCTCGGTGGTCGGCGTCCCGCCGACGCTGATCGCGTCGATCTACGGCATGAACTTCAAGCACATGCCCGAGCTGGATTGGGCTCTCGGATATCCCTACGCGCTCGGCCTGATCCTCTTGAGCGCGGTCGCGCCGATCATATACTTCCGCATGCGGGGCTGGTTCTAATATTGACCGAAAAATTATAGCATTGGAAACACCACATCGCATCTCAGCCGCCGAGGGCGGCGCCGGTCCGGACACGAGCACAGAGCGGACACGGCGTCGCAAGCATTCGTTCGATCTTCGCCCGCGCTTAACCTGAACGAATTCCGAAATAAGCAATTCATTAACGATGCGGCGCTAGACCCGGCGCGGGGGGAACGCGAGCGGGACCATGTTCAATCGTACTGTCTTCAACGAGGCCCAGGCCAAGATCGACGCCCTGGACCGCTCACTCGCGATCATCGAATTCTCGATGGACGGGACCGTCCTCCACGCGAACCAGAACTTCCTGCGGCTGATGAAGTACAGCCTCAGCGACGTCCAGAGCCGGCATCACCGCATCTTCGTGGACAAGAGCTATGCCGAGACCGCGGAGTACGCCGCGTTCTGGGACAAGCTCAAGGACGGTCAGTACGTCACGGGCGAGTTCCTGCGCCTCGACAAGGAGGGCGACTCGGTCTGGCTCGAGGCGACGTACAATCCCGTCCTCGACGCGCGGGGCAAGCCGATCAAGGTCGTAAAGTTCGCCGCGGACATCTCCGCGAAGAAGAAGGAGATCAATCGGCTCCTGACGATGATCGACAACGTACCGGTGGCCGTCATGACGGCCGACCTGAAGGACAACTTCAAGATCGACTACATGAACGCCACGTCGCGCAAGACGCTCGGCACGATCGACCAGCACCTGCCGGTCAGAGTCGACGACATGCTCGGCCGCTCCTTCGATATCTTCCACAAGAACCCGAGCCACCAGCGCACCATGCTGGCGGACGCGAGCCGGCTGCCGCACAGCACCAAGATCAGGGTCGGGCCCGAGACCCTCAACCTGCGGGTCACGGCGGTGAACGACGAGAAGGGGCAGTACCTCGGCCCGATGCTGACCTGGGCGGTGGTCACCGCGCAGGTGAACATGGAGACCGACGTCAAGCGCGTCGTGGAGGCCGTCGGCTCCGCCATCCAGGAGATGCAGAGCTCGGCCGAGGGCCTGATGCAGTCAGCCGAATCCGCGCGCCACAAGGCCTCGTCGGTCGCGTCGAGCTCCGAGCAGATGAACGGCGCGATCCAGGAAATTTCCGGCCAGGTCGGGCGGGTCTCGGAGCGCGCGCAGCAGATCGCCGCCCAGGCGGGGACGACCGACGCGACCATGCGCCAGCTCGCCGAGAACGCCCGCAAGGTCGACGCGGTGGTGAGCATGATCAAGTCGATCGCCGACCAGACCAACCTGCTGGCGCTGAACGCCACGATCGAGGCGGCCCGGGCCGGCGCCGCCGGACGCGGCTTCGCGGTCGTCGCCTCCGAGGTGAAGGCACTCGCCGAGCAGACGGCCAAGGCGACCGGCGAGATCACCCAGCAGGTCTCGGCGATCCAGAGCGCCACCGGCGACGCCGTGGGCGCCATCGAGATGATCACCGCGGCGGTGGACGAACTGTCCAAGCTTACCCTGGCGATGGCGAGCGCCGTCGAGGAGCAGGCGGTCTCGACCCACGAGATGGCGGGCAATATCGGCGGCGTTTCCGAGGCCGCCAACGCCACCGGTCAGCTGGCGCAGACGGTCCAGGGCATCGCCGAGAGCCTCGCCGGCCACTCGACGAGCCTGTCGGAGAGCGTGATCCGCTTCATGAAGACGGCCTGATCCGCGCGGCTCAATCCCGGGCGAGCTGCGCCCGGCCGATGGCGAAGACCCGCCCGTCTCCGAGGAGATGGGCGGTGAACCCGTCGGGGAACAGGCTCTCGATCGCCCTGCCGCGGACGTTCAGGCCGCCCGCGTAGGCTCCGAAGGCCGGCATGACGAGGCGGGTGCCGTCCGTGACGAAGCAGCGGCGGCGCACCGCTCGCCCGCGCATCGCCACCTTCCCGCAGGGATGGAGATGGCCCGCGATCTCACCGGGGACGGGCTCCGGGCTCGGCTCGTGGCGCAGGATGAGGCCGCCCAGCGTGAGCGCGTCGGCGTAACGGCCGCCCACGCCCTCGTTCACGGCCGCGTCGTGGTTGCCGGCGATCCAGACCCAGTCCCGCCCCTCCTGCAGGGCCGCCACCAGGGCGCGGTCGCCGGGCTCCATGCGCTCGGGACCGCGGGCGTCGTGGAAGGAATCGCCCAGCGCGACCACGCGGGCGGGATCGTGGCGCACCACCGCCTCGTGCAGGCAGGCGAGCGTCTCGCGGGTGTCGTAGGGCGGCAGGAACTGGCCGGAGCGGGCCGCGTAGGACGAGCCCTTCTCCAGATGGAGATCGGACACGATCAGCGTCCGGTGCTCCGGCAGCCAGAGGCCGCCGCAGAGGTCGAGCACCAGGGTCTCGCCCGCGAGAAGCAGGGTGGGGTGCTTGTGAGTCTTCTCGAGTCTCAGGCCGGCCGCCAAGATCGCATCCTCGGTGTCGTCGGGGGAGGGCGGATCGGCGGTCAGGACAGAGCCTCTTGGAGAAGCTCCGCCTCGGCCTCGGCCAGGATCTCGTCGGCGCCCTCGCCGTAGACCCGCTCGCGCCCGATCTCGAGCATCACGGACACGGAGAGCGGCGAGACCCGGTCGAGAGACCTGTGGATGATTCGCCCCTGGATGCGCTCTAGCATCATGCCGAGGCGCCTCACGTCGAGGAGTCCGGTTGCCGCATCCTGCCGCGCCGCCCGCAGCAGGAGGTGGTCGGGCTGGTGCTTGCGCAGCACGTCGTAGATCAGATCGGTCGAGATCGTGACCTGCCGGCCGGACTTCTTCTGACCCGGATGGTGGCGCTCGATCAGGCCGGCGATCACCGCGCACTGGCGGAACGTGCGCTTCATCATGGCGGATTCGTCGAGCCACGCCTCGAGGTCGTCGCCCAGCATGTCGACCGCGAACAGGTCGCCGATGAAGTCCGGATCGATCGCGGCGCGCTCCGAGACGTCGCGGGTCGACCAGATGGCGATGCCGTAATCGTTGGCCGCGAAGCCGAGGGGCCGCAGGCCGGCGCGCTCCAGGCGCCGGGTCAGCAGCATGCCCAGCGTCTGGTGGGCGAGGCGGCCCTCGAACGGGAAGGCGGTCAGGTAGAAGCGCTTGCCCCGCGGGAACGTCTCCACGAGGAGGTCGCGCTCGCCCGGCAAGACCGAGCGTCGGCGCTGCTGCAGCAGGTACTCGCCGATCTGCTTCGGCAGCCGGTCCCACGCGAACGGGTCGGCGATGAGCGCCCGGACCCGCGCGGCCAGGAAGGTCGAGAGCGGGAACTTTGCGCCCGCGTAGGACGGGATCGCCGGATCGGTGCCGGCCGGCGCGCGGGTGACGAGGCACTCGTCCTCGGAGAGCCCCTCGAACCGCAGGGTCTCGCCCGCGAACAGGAACGTGTCGCCGACGGTGAGCGTCTCGGCGAACTCGTCCTCGATCTCGCCGAGCACCCGGCCGGTCTTCGGCAACACCGTGCCGGGCTTGCCGCGCAGGGTCCGGCCGAGCCGGACCTTCACCCGCGCCGCCTCCACGATGGTGCCGACATTCATCCGGTAGGCCTGCGCGGTGCGGGCGTCGCGGACGCGCCAGAGCCCGTCCGGCCCGCGCAGGATCTTCGCGAACCGCTCGTAGGCGCGCAGCGCGTAGCCGCCGGTCGCGACGTAGTCGACGACCTGCTCGAACGCTTCCCAGGAGAGACCGGCGTAGGGCGCGGCCGAGACGATCTCGTCGTAGAGCTCGAGCGGGTCGAAGGCGTCGGCGCAGGCCATGCCGAGCACGTGCTGGGCGAGGACGTCGAGGGCGCCCTGGCGGGCGTCGGGCGTGTCCTGCGCGGCCTCCTCGACGGCGTCCAGCGCCGCCTGGCACTCCAGCATCTCGAAGCGGTTGCCCGGGACGAGGTAGGCCTTCGAGGGCTCGTCCATGCGGTGGTTGGCGCGGCCGATCCGCTGCATGATCCGGCTCGCCCCCTTCGGCGCGCCGACATTGACCACGAGGTCGACGTCGCCCCAGTCGATGCCGAGGTCGAGGGTTGCGGTGCAGACGATCGCGCGGAGCTGCCCTGCCGCCATGGCGGCCTCGACCCGGCGGCGCTGCTGGGCATCGAGCGAGCCGTGGTGGATCGCGATCGGCAGCGCGTCCTCGTTGAGCCGCCACAGCTCCTGGAACGTGTACTCGGCCTGGAGCCGGGTGTTCACGAAGACAAGCGTGGTCCGGTGTTCCTTGATGAGCTCGTAGATTGCCGGCATCGAGTGCCAGGCCGTGTGGCCGGAGATCGGCAGCGCCCGGCCGAGGTCGAGCATGCGAAGATCCGCCTTCGCGCCGCCGGCCACCGTGACGAGGTCGGCCATGGGCGTCTCGACGGGTGCCCTCTCCCGTGCGGGAGAAAGTCGCGAGGAGGCCGAGCCTCCTCCCGGAAGGCTCCGACCCTCACCCTTTCCCACTCCTGCACCGGCAAGGGGGTCCCCGTCATGTTCCGCAGCCGTATGACCCTCGTCGCGATGCGATCCCGGTTGCCTGCTCGCAGAGGGAGGAGGGGGGAGCGGCCCCTGCGGCACCAGATACTTCCGCAGCTCGTCCGGCTCCCGCACCGTCGCGGAAAGCCCGATCGCCGCCAGTCCCGGGCTCAGCCGGTGCAACCGCGCCAGCGCCAGCGCCAGCAGGTCGCCGCGCTTCGAGGTGACCAGCGCGTGCAGCTCGTCGAGCACCACGCAGCGCAGTCCGGCAAAAAACTCAGCCGCCTCGCGGTGGGCGATCAGCAGGGCCAGCTGCTCGGGCGTGGTCAGAAGGATGTCCGGCGGCCGGCTGATCTGGCGGGTGCGCTTGTGGGCCGGCGTGTCACCGGTGCGGGTCTCGACGCGCACCGGCAGCGCCATCTCGGCGATCGGCGCGTCGAGGTTGCGGGCAATGTCCACCGCCAGCGCCTTCAGGGGCGAGACGTAGAGGGTGTGGAGGCCCGCCGCCTTCTTCTGCGGCCCGCGCTCGGCGAGGTCGACGAGACTCGGCAGGAAGCCGGCCAGCGTCTTGCCGGCCCCGGTCGGCGCCACCAGCAGCGCCGAGCGGCCGGCGCCGGCGATCCGCAGGAGATCGAGCTGGTGCGACCGGGGCGCCCAGCCGCGGCCCGCGAACCAGGCGCGGAATCCTTCCGGCAGGATCTCGGACGGGACGCTCAGGCGAGCGCCATCAGGAAGCGGTCGATCAGCTCCAGCGCCCGCTCGCTCATCGGGCTCGGGTAGCGGGCGAAGACATGGCAGCCGCCGGGATAGATCGCCGTGTGTCCGCCATTGCCGGCCGCGGCCCAGCGCGCCGACATGTACAGCGTGTCGTCGAGGAGGGGATCGGCGGTGCCGATGGTGAACAGGGCGGGCGGCAGGCCCTTCAGGTCGGCGTAGATCGGCGACACGTCCGGCCGGCGCCGGTCGATGCCCTCGCGGACGTAGCCGTCGGCGAACTTGGTCAGGTCGCGGGTGTTCACGACCAGCCGCTCCTCGCCCCAGTTCCGCACCGACGGGGTGAGGCCGAGATCGAAGAAGCCGGCGTTGAGGTTGGCGCCCCGGAAGGCCCGCGGGAGGTTGTGTTTGTCGCGCAGCCGCAGCAGCACCATCACGGCGAGGTGCGCGCCCACCGACTCGCCGCCGATGGTCAGGGCGTGGATGCCGAACTCGGTCTTCCCCGGACCGGCCAGCCACAGGGCCGCGGCCTCGCAGTCGAGCAGGGCCGCCGGATAGGGATGCTCGGGGGCGAGGCGATACTCGACCGACAGGGCGACGAAGCCGCAGGTGTCGGCGATGCGCTCCAGCCAGGGATCCTGCTCGTCGGCGGAGCCCCAGACCCAGCCGCCGCGGTGAATGTGCAGGTAGGCGCCGCGCAGCTTCACGCCGGGCTTGGGCCGGACCACGCGGAGCTTGAGCGGACCGCCCGGCCCGTCGATCGTCAGCCACTCCGCCCGGGCGCTTTGCGGCATGGCGGGGGCCGCCTTGGTGCCCAGACGGCGGCGCTCGCGAACCTCGGCGATCGGCAGCGACCAGGGATCGGGCAGCGCGGCGTGCGCCGCGACGATCTCGGCATTGAGCCGGAGCGTCTCGGGATCGATCGTCGCCGGGTCGAACAGGGCGTGGTCGATCATCGTGCGTATGGTCCCGTCGGCACTCAGAGCCTCTCACACCAATCCCGATTCCCGGGAGTTCTCCCTTTGGTCGAGGCCGCGCCGCGCGAGTCGCGCGTCGCAATCCACCCCGTCCCGCATCTTGGCGCGCGCGACGCCGCTTGCCATGTGCACGGCGCGCGAGAAACCCGCCAACGCCTGATCCGCGCTCGGGTTTCGAAGCGGTGTGGTGTGCCGGCCACGGTTCCGCCCGCTTCGTCGCCGATCCGAGGGCCCTGAGGCTTCACGAGGACGCAATGCTCGTCGATCACGACCGGCGCCGGCAAGGCTATCAGCAGGGCGCCCCGCCGAACGCCCCCTACGGCGCGGAGGGCTACCGGTCCCATCCCTCCGCGCTGCGGCGGTTCCTCGGCGGCTCGCCCGCCGGCGTGTTCCTGCGGCTGCTGTTCCTGTCGGTGCTGGTAGGCGCCTTCATGTCGATGCTCGGCCTGACGCCGGGGCGGCTGTTCTGGCACGTCTACGATTCGGCGCGGGCGCTGGTGGAGGTCGGGCTCGCCTCGCTCCACGATTTCGGCGGCTGGATCGTCGCCGGGGCGATCGTGGTCGTACCGCTCTGGCTGATCGCGCGCCTCTTCGCCGTCTCCCGCTGACGGAGTCGGGGGCCGATCCGACACGGTCGCGCCCCGACGGCCCGGCGCGCCGTGGGTTCGGGCAGATCGGCCGCCCGCCATCGCAACCCGCCGATGCGATCACCCCGCTTTGCGCGGAGGGCTCGGCTTCTTAGCGTGCGGCATGATGCACACCGTCGCCAGCTCGGCCCGCCCGACGAACCGCCGCGTCCTGGCCCTGGCGCTGCCCATGACGATCGCCAACGTCACGACGCCGATGCTCGGCTTCGTCGGCGCGGCGGTGATCGGGCGGCTCGGCGACGCGGCGCTGCTCGGCGCCATCGCCCTCGGCGCCGTGATCTTCGACGCGATCTTCTGGTCGTTCGGGGCGCTCCGCATGGCGACCGCCGGCCTGACCGCGCAGGCGGTCGGCGGACGGGACGACGCCGAGGTCGACCGCATCCTGGCGCGGGCGCTGGCGGCGGGCGCCCTGATCGGCCTCGTCCTGGTGGCCCTGCAAGGCCCTCTCGCGCAGCTCGCCTTCGCGATCAGCGGGGCGAGCGCGGCAGTCATCGCCGGTCTCGCGACTTACTTCCACATTCGCATCCTGTCAGCGCCCTTCGTGCTGGCGAGCTACGGCGTGCTCGGCTCGGTCCTGGGGCGCGGGCGCACCGATCTCGGCCTGCTGCTGCAGATCGCCATCAACCTGACCAACGTCGCGCTGACGCTCACCCTGGTCCTGGGCTTCGGCCTGGGCCTCGCCGGCGCGGCGCTGGCGACCCTCGGCGCCGAGGCGCTCGGACTCGGCCTCGGGCTGACCCTCCTGGCGCGGCTCGGCTCCCGGCCCTTCCGAGTGCCGCTGCGCGACCTCCGCGACGCCGCGGCGCTGCGCCGGACGCTCAGCGTCAACGGCGACGTCATCCTGCGGACGCTCGCGCTGATCACCGGCATCGTGCTGTTCTCGGCGCTCGGCGCCCGGCAGGGCGACGTGGTCCTGGCCGCGAACTCGGTCCTGTGGAATCTCTTCCTGATCGGCGGCTTCTTCCTCGACGGCTTCGCCACGGCGGCCGAGACCCTGTGCGGCCAGGCCGTCGGCGCCCGGGACCGGGAGGCGTTCGACGCGGCCGCCGCCCTGAGCCTGCGCTGGTGCCTCGGCTTCGGCCTCGCGGTCAGCCTAGTGTCTCTGGCGGGCGGCCCGGCCTTCATCGATGCCGTGACCACGAACGGTCCGGTCCGCGAGGCGGCCCGGTCCTACCTCGTCCTCGCCGCCCTGGCGCCGCTCGCCGCCGCGGCGCCCTTCGCGTATGACGGGATCTATATCGGCGCGACCTGGACGCGGGCGATGCGCAACCTCATGGTGTGCGCGCTCGCCGCCTACTGCGCGATCCTCGCGCTGGTCGAGAGCCTGGGCTTCGGCAATACCGGGCTGTGGCTCGCCTTCGTGAGCTTCCTGGGCGCCCGCGGTCTCGGGCAGGCGATCGCCTTCCCGCGCCTCGCCCGGGACACGTTCCGGACGCCCGCCCCGGCCGCCCTCGAACCGGCAGCCTAGGCGGCAGCCGCGCGCGGCCTTGAGGCCTGCTAGCGCGGGTCCTTCCAGGTGGTGGGCTGGGCCGGCGGCGCGGCGCGGGCCACGGAGCCCGTCGTCCGCGGCACGACCGCCTCCGCGCGCCGCGGATAGGAGCGGCGCGGCGCTGCGTAGCCGTAGCGGCGGCCCCGGCGGACGTGGCGGCGCCCGCGCTCCGTCGAGTTCCCGACGAAGCCGCCGACCACGGCCCCCGCGACGGCGCCGATCGGCCCGCCGACCAGCGCCCCGGCGACCGCGCCGGAGCCGACGCCGAGGGTGGTCCGGCTCTGGGCCCGGGCCGCCTCGGGTGCAGCCAATGTCCCGAGCAAGGCGAGGGTGACCAAGACTTTGCGCATCGTAGAGATCCCGGACTCCGAGAATTGGTTTCGGTCGGCCTTTAAGCGGCGGAACATGACCAAACCGGGGCTTCGATCTGCGGAGAGACGGCGCGGTATCAAACCGCGCGGGGACTCACCCGCCCCGACCTTTAGGGTGTGGCGCGGCCGGGTTCGTGCTTTAGGGTGCAGCGCAACGACGGGAGGCCGCGCGACGGCCCAGGAGGGAGAAGCCGATGGCCACGACGACCGATCTGCGCCTGCGCCGGAGTGTGCTGTACATGCCCGGCTCGAACCAGCGGGCGCTCGACAAGGCCAAGACCCTGCCGGTGGACAGCATCATCCTCGACCTCGAGGACGCCGTCGGCCCGGAGGAGAAGGACATCGCCCGCGAGCAGGTCTGCGCCGCGGTGAAGAGCGGCGCTTATGGCAGCCGCGAGCTGGTCATCCGGGTCAACGCCCCACAGACCCCGTGGGGCGAGGCGGATCTCCACGCCGCCATCGAGGCCAAGCCCGACGCGATCCTGATGCCGAAGGTCTCGTCCCCGGCCGTGCTGGAGAGCATCGCCGACCGGCTCGAATCCCTCGACGCGCCGGACGGCATCGCGATCTGGGCGATGATCGAGACCCCGGCCTCGATCCTCAACATCCAGGAGATTGCCCGGGCGAAGCGCGACCCGCGCAACCGCCTGACCTGCCTCGTCCTCGGCACCAACGACCTCGCCAAGGACACCTGGGCCAAGATCGTCCCCGGCCGCGTGCCGATGCTGCCCTGGATGATGATGGCGCTGGCCGCAGCCCGGGCGGAGGGGCTCGCGATCCTCGACGGCGTCTACAACGACATTGCCGACACCGAGGGCTGCCGCGACGAGTGCCGGCAGGCGCGCGACCTCGGCTTCGACGGCAAGACCCTGATCCACCCGACGCAGCTGGAGCCGGCCAACACGTCCTTCGCCCCCACCGAGGAGGAGGTGCGCCGCGCCAAGCTGGTGATCGAGGCGTTCGAGCGCCCGGAATACGCCAAGCGCGGCGCGATCAAGCTGGAGGGCCGGCTCTACGAGCGGCAGCATCTCGGCGTGAACCGCCGGGCGGTCACCTGGGCCGAGGCCATCAGGGCGAAGGGGTTCTGAGCGCGGCTCCGTCCGATGTCGGTTAACATCCGACCCTGCGAGCGGGACGAGGCCATCCAGCAGCGCCACGCTCTGCGGCATCGCGCTGCCCAGGTCACTGCGCTACGCGCGCGATGACGCCGGAGGCGACGGCACCGAAGCTCGTGAACCGGAGGTCGTGTAGCGCGTCCGCTGCGTGCGCCCGTCGCGCGCCGTGACGGCGACGAGCCCGGCCTCCTCCAGGCCCGAGAGGGCGCGCAGCACGAGGGCGTGCTCCACCCCGAAGGTGCGGGCGAAGGCGCGGCTGTCGCCCGGAAGGCCGAGGTCCAGCGCCGCCACGAGGCCCGCCGCCAGCGGGTCGAGATCCGGCCGGGCGGCCGAGACCCGGTCGAGGGCGGCGACGAACGCCGCCTCGTCAGGCCCCCCGCTCACGCCGCCGCGCGCGCCTGCAGGGTGACCAGAACCGACTTGGAGGTCGGCGTGTCGCTCTTCTCGCCGAAGGTCGAGAGCGGCACCAGCACGTTCAGCTCCGGGTAGTAGCCAGCCAGGGCGCCCCGCGGCATGTCGAACGGCACGAGGCGGAAATCCTCCGCCCGGCGGGTGATGCCGTCGTCGTGCGTGCCGACGACGTCGACCCGATCGCCGAGCCGGTCGCGGATCTCCGCGAGGTCGTCCGGGTGGGCGAAGATCACGCGGCGCTCGCCGTAAACGCCGCGGTAGCGGTCATCCAGGCCGTAGATCGTCGTGTTGTACTGGTCGTGGCTGCGGAAGGTCTGCAACACGTAGGTGTCGCGGGTCTTCCGGGCGGCCTGATGCTCGGTCTCGGTCGGGAGGGCGTCGGCCGAGAAGTTGGCCCGGCCCGTGGCCGTCTCGAACACCCGCTCGGCGGCGAGGTTGCGCAGCATGAAGCCGCGCGGCTTGCGCACCCGGGTGTTGTAGCCGGTGAAGCCCGGGATCGTGGCGGCGATCGCCTCGCGGATCCGGTCGTAATCGGCGGCGAACCCGGCCCAGTCGATGGCGGCGGAGCCGACGGTGGCCTGCGCCATGCCGGCGATGATGGCGATCTCGGAGCGCAGCTCCTTCGAGGCCGGCTTGTTGATGCCGCCCGACCCGTGGACCATGCTCATCGAATCCTCGACGGTCACGATCTGGATCTTGCCCTCGGCGCCCCGGTCGATCTCGGTGCGGCCGAGGCAGGGGAGCAGGTAGCCGACCGCGCCGGGCACGAGATGGGCGTGGTTGAGCTTGGTGGCGATGTGCACGGTGAGCCGGCACGAGGCCAGCGCCTGCGCCACGACCGGCGTGTCGGGCGTCGCCCGGAGGAAGTTGCCGCCGAGCCCGATGAAGGCCTTCGACGTGCCGTCCCGCATGGCGCGGATCGCCGCCAGGACGTTGTGGCCGTGCCGGCGCGGCATGGCGAGCCCGAAATGGCGCTCCAGGGAATCCAGGAAGGCGGCGGAGGGGCGCTCGTTGATGCCGACCGTGCGGTCGCCCTGCACGTTGGAATGGCCGCGCACCGGGCAGAGGCCCGCGCCGGGCCGGCCGATATGGCCGCGCAGGAACAGCAGGTTGGCGATCTCCCGGATCGTCGCCACCGAGTGCCGGTGCTGGGTCACGCCCATGGCCCAGGTGGCGATGACCCGCTGGGCGCCGAGATAGACGTCCGCCATCGCGGCGATCTCGTCCATGGTCAGGCCCGACTGATCGAGGATCGCGTCCCAGGACGTCGCCTCGACGGCGGCGCGATACGCGTCGAGCCCGGCGGTGTGGTGCTCCAGGAAGGCGCGGTCGAGGAGCGAGGTCCGGCCGGCCGCCAGCGCCTCGGCGTCGCGCGCGAACACGACCTTGGCGATGCCCCGGAAGGCCGCCATGTCGCCGCCCGAGCGCGGCTGCAGGTAGTGGCTGGCGATGGGTCGGCTGGCGCCGCGCAGCATCTCGACGGTGTTCTGCGGGTCGGCGAACCGCTCCAGGCCGCGCTCGCGGACCGGGTTCAGGACCACCACCTTGGCGCCGCGCTCAGCTGCCCGGCGCAGGTCGCCGAGCATCCGCGGATGGTTGGTGCCGGGATTCTGGCCGACGCAGAAGATCGCGTCCGCCTTCTCGAAATCCTCCAGCAGGACCGTGCCCTTGCCGATGCCGATCGCGTCGATCAGCGCGACGCCGCTGGCCTCGTGGCACATGTTCGAGCAGTCGGGGAAGTTGTTGGTCCCGTAGGCGCGGGCGAAGAGCTGGTACAGGTACGCCGCCTCGTTGGAGGCCCGGCCCGAAGTGTAGAACTCGGCCTGGTCGGGACGGTCGAGCCCCCGCAGGGTCGCGCCGATCTCCGCGAAAGCCTCGTCCCAGCCAACCGGCAGGTAGCGATCGCTCGCCGCGTCGTAGCGCATCGGATGCGTGAGGCGGCCCTGGCCCTCCAGGGCGTAGTCGCTCCAGCCGCGCAGCTCGGTCAGGGTGTGCTTGGCGAAGAAGGACGGCGTCGTGCGCTTGTCGGTCGCCTCCCAAGAGACCGCCTTCACGCCATTCTCGCAGAACTCGAAGGACGAGCCGTGCTCCGGGTCGCCCCAGGCGCAGCCGGGGCAGTCGAACCCGTCGGGCTGGTTCGCCTTCAGCAGCGCGCGGGCGCCGGTGAGGGGTGCGCGGCTGCCGAGCAGGTGCTTGCCGCAGCTCTTCAGAGCACCCCACCCGCCGGCGGCGGAGGAGCGCTTGGTGGACCCTTCAGACTGGGCCATGAACCGTCCTGGATTGGCTGACGCGACGTGTCTCGCAAGCGCGAGATAAGCGTCTCTCCAGGTCTCTCACAACGGCGTGCCGGCGCAGGCCCCTCATGCACGGGGCACAGGCTAAGCTCCCGCTGTGCAAAGCCTTTCTAAACTGCCCCCGCAAAAAATTTGTCTGCCCGGTCCCGTTCACGCGCGCCATGGCCGGCGACGCGATCCGCGGCGGTGCGAGACCGGCTGCACCGCGCCGCGGCCGCTCAATCTCCGCGGGCCAGATCGGCGGCGTCACGCCCGACGGCGTGCCGGAGAGAGGCGACACCGGCCTCGCTCATGCGCCGCAGGAGCCCGTCCTTGATGCGCCCGACCAGGCCCGGCCCCTCGTAGACCAAGGCCGAGTAGAGCTGCACGAGGCTCGCGCCGGCCCGGATCTTGGTCCAGGCCGCCTCGGCCGAATCCACACCGCCGACCCCGATGAGCGGCAGCGCGTCCCCGACGCGCAGGCGCGTCTGGGCGAGCATGCGCGTCGCCGGGCCGAAGAGCGGCCGCCCCGAGAGGCCGCCGGTCTCCCGCGCTAGACCCTGCTCGCGCAGGCTCGCCGGGCGGGCCACCGTGGTGTTCGACACGACGAGGGCCTGGACACCGCGCCGCTGCGCCGTGGCGCAGACCGTATCGAGGGCGTCCAGCGCCATGTCGGGGGCGATCTTGAGGAGGATCGCCGCGCCGGCACCCGCCGCGTCCCGGGCCTCGACCGTGCGGGCGAGCAGCTCGTCGAGGAAGGCCTCACCCTGGAGGTCGCGCAGGCCCGGCGTGTTGGGCGAGGAGACGTTGACCGTGACGAAGTCGACGAGCGGGGCCAGGGTGGCGGTGCAGGCGGCGTAGTCGGCGAGGCGGTCGGCGGAGTCCTTGTTCGCACCGATGTTGACACCGACGATCCCGGGCCGGCCCTTCCGGACGCGGAGCCTGTCGGCCACCACCTGCAGCCCCTCGCTGTTGAGGCCGAAGCGGTTGATCACGGCGCGGTCGGCGGCGAGGCGGAACACCCGCGGCCGGGGGTTGCCGGGCTGGGGCCGCGGGACGACCCCGCCCACCTCGACGAAGCCGAAGCCGAGGCCCAGCAGCGCGTCGGGCACGCGCGCGCCCTTGTCGAATCCGGCCGCGAGGCCGACCGGGTTGGGGAAGCGGCGGCCCAGCAGGTCGACGGCGAGGCGCGGGTCGTCCGCCGGCCGGGGGCCGGCGGGCAGGAGCGCCAGGGCGCGGAGCGTCAGGTCGTGCGCGCGCTCCGCGTCGAGGCGGTGGAGCAGCGGCCGGACGAGGGGGAAGGCGGCGGCGATCATGCCGGCAGGATCCCGGCCGGGAAGGCGTGCCGCCCGTCGGCGTCCAGCGGCATTTCGTCCACCGCGACCACGGCGGAGAGCGGCAGCGGGCCGTAGAGGTGCGGGAACAGGTCGCCGCCGCGCGACGGCTCGTAGCGCAGGCCGTCGCCCAGCGCGCCGGCCTCGACCGCGACGAGGAGCAGGTCGTCCTGGCCGGCGAAGTGACGGGCCGCCGTCTCGGCGACCTGGGCGGCCGTGGAGAAGTGGATGAAGCCGTCCTGGTGATCGACCGGCGCGCCCGTGAACCGGCCCGCGGCCTCGGCCTCGCGCCACAGGGCGCGCGGACAGATCTTGTAGATGAGCGGCATCGAAGCTCCCCCGAAACGACGCTGCGATAGAGGCGCCCGGCCGCGGCGGCAACCGCGCCGCGCCGCGCGTGATTCGAGGAGCGATTGCAATCTGCCGCCCGTAGTTCTACTTTCCTACGACTAGGCTGGACGTCACACTGCCCTGTCCGGACCGGCAGAGCGGATCCGGAAAGCAAATTGTCAAGTATCTCCGCGCGTACCCGGCGGGTGTCGAACGGACCCGGCGGGCGAACCGTCTCCGTGCCTCCGAGGCAGCCGGATTCCGGCTGGTGAGACGGGGGTGCCGGCCCGCTCAGGGTGAGCTTCCGAGCCCGCTATGCTGTCGCACGAGCAGATCTGGAACGCCATCGACCGGCTCGCCGAGCGCCACGGCTACTCGGCCTCGGGCCTCGCCCGCCGTGCCGGCCTCGACGCGACCAGCTTCAACCGGTCGAAGCGCGTGGGCGCCGACGGCCGCAAGCGCTGGCCGTCCACCGAATCCGTGTCGAAGGTCCTGGCCGCCACCGGATCGAGCCTCGACGAGTTCCTGCGGCTCATCGAGGCGCGCGAAATCCCCGCTCGCACGATGGTCCCGCTGATCGGCCTGACGCAGGCCGGGGCCGGCCGCCTGTTCACCGACGAGGGCATGCCCACCGGCGGCGCCGGCTGGGAGGAGATCGAGTTTCCGGATCTCGGCGAGGAGCGGGCCTTCGCGCTGGAGATCCAGGGCGATTCCATGCTGCCGCTGTTCCGGGACGGCGACGTTCTGATCGTGTCGCCCACGGCCAGCGTCCGCAAGGGCGATCGCGTCGTTGTCCGTTTGCACGGCGGCGAGGTCCTGGCCAAGGAGCTGCGGCGGCGCACCGCCCGGACCGTGGAACTGGCCTCCCTGAACCCCGAGCACGAGGACCGGGTCCTGAACCTCGGCGAGGTGGCCTGGATGGCGCGGGTGATGTGGGTGCGCCAGTAGGCGGTGCCCGGACGGGTCACGGTGGTTCGGCGCTTGGCCGTGAGGCCGTTCATCGCTATCGCTGGCCCGTCGCGGACCTTCCGCATCCGCTGAGCGCGAACGCAGCATGGCGCAGCCCGGGACGGATCACAGCGCGGCCGAAGCCGCGCCGCTCGCGGACGAGGCCCGCACGCTCCTGGACGCGCTGCCGACGCCCAGCCTCCTGCTCGATCCGCAGGGCCGTGTCCGCCACGCCAATCCCGCCCTGGAGGAGCTCGCCGGCTACTCGGCGGAGCGACTCGTGGCGCAGGGGCTCGACCTGATCCTGGCGCAGCGCACGGCGCCGCTCGATCCCGCCGGCGCCAAGCCTCAGGATTTCCTGGCGGCTCGCGCGGACGGGACGAGCTTCTGGGCCCGCCTGGAGACCGCGCCCCTGCCAGGGACCCCGTTCCGGATCGGCCAGATCCGCGACGAGACGGCCCGGCGGGAGGCGGAGGGCGCGCTCGCGCTCTCCCGCCAGCGCGAGGCCCTGGGGCTCCTGACCAACAGCGTCGCCCACGAGTTCAACAACTTCCTGCAGATCCTGATCGGCTACATCGACGGCCTCAAGCGGCGGCTCGGGGACCGGCAGGAGCCGTTCGTCCAGCGGGCGATCGCCCGCTCGGCCGACGCCACCGAGCGCGCGGCGATCCTGACCCGGCACCTGCTCGCCTATTCCCGCCGCATCGCGCCCGACGTCCGGTCGGTCGACCTCGACGCCATCGTGGCCGACCTCGCCGGGCGCCTCGAACCCGACCTGCCGCCCGGCATCCGCCTCACTGTGGCGGCGACGCCGGGCCTGCCGCGGGCGATCAGCAATCCGACGCAGATCGAGTTCGCCCTGCGTCATCTCGTCGCCAATGCCTGCGAGGCCATGCCGTCGGGCGGGACCCTGACCCTGTCGACCTTCCGGGTAGATCCCGGCGACCGGTCCCTGCAGCAGCCGGGCCAGGGCAGCGTCGGGATCGCGGTGGGCGACACCGGGCAGGGCATGTCCCCCGAGATGCTGGCCCGGGCCCTCGCACCGTTCCAGACCAGCCACGAGGCGGGGCGCGGCGCGGGCCTCGCGATCGTGCACGGGCTGATGAAGCGGCAGAACGGGACCATCACCCTCGACAGCCGGAGCGGGGAGGGGACGCAGGTCCGCCTGTCCTTCCCGGCCGCGCCCGAGCGCACGCTCCACTAGAGCCGCGCCGTCCCGGAGAGCGGCCTCGGCGAGAGCGTCGTCCGGGCGGCGCGAGGATCCGGTGGAAAACCTCGTCCGAGCGACGGCGGGCTGGACTAAAACCGCCGCCCGACCGTTCCCATATCGTCACTGGCGCTCCGCGCCATCCGGTTCTCGTCCTCTGAGGCGTGTACATGTTTACTGAGATTTCGCGCCGCCGGCGTGTGGCCGCCCTCCTGGCGCTGGCCGCTGCGCTGACCGTCGCGGCGCCCGTCGCGGAAGCCCGTCCGGGCGGCGGTGGGTCCTTCGGGTCCCGCGGATCGCGCACCTACACGGCGCCCTCCGCCACGCCGACCGCTCCGGGCGGCGGCATGACGATGCAGCGCTCCCAGACCGCGCCGTCGCCCGGCATGGGCAGCCCAGGCATGCAGGCTCCGGCCGCGCAGGGTCGCCGTTTCGGCGGCGGGTTCTTCGCGGGCCTGCTCGGCGCCGGCCTGATCGGCGCGCTGCTCGGCGGCGGCTTCTTCGGCGGCCTCGGCGGCCTCGCCTCGATGATCGGCCTGCTGTTCCAGGTCGGGCTCGTCGTGCTGGTGGTGATGCTGGCCCTGCGGTTCTTCCGCCGCCGGAACGAGCCGGCCGGCGCCGGCGCGCCCTACGCCCGCACGTCGCTCGACGATCAGCCGGGCGCCCGCGGCCCGATGGGCGGCGCTCCGGGCGGCCCCGCCGCCGGCGGCATGTTCGGCGGTGGGCAGCGCCCGCCGCAGACGCGCCCGGTGCAGATCGGACCGGCCGATTACCAGGCCTTCGAGCGCCTGCTCGGCGACATTCAGGACGCCTATTCCCGCGAGGATCGGGTGACCCTGGGTAACCTGTCGACGCCCGAGATGGTCGGCTACTTCGACGAGGAGCTGCGCGGCAACGCGGCCCGCGGCGTGGTGAACAAGATCTCGGACGTGAAGCTGCTGCAGGGCGACCTCGCGGAGGCCTGGGGCGAGGACCGCACCGACTACGCGACCGTGGCCATGCGCTACGCCCTCAAGGACGTGATGATCGAGCGGTCGAGCGGCCGCGTCGTCTCCACGGACTCGTCCGAGGCGACGGAGCTCTGGACGTTCCTGCGCCAGCCCGGCCGCGGCTGGGTGCTCTCGGCGATCCAGCAGACCCGGTGATCCGATCGCGCTCCGGCCTTCGGGCCGGAGTCACGATGCTCATTCAGGCCGGCGTCCCCACCGGGGCGCCGGCCTTTCTGTGCGCGTCCCACCGATTGGCGAGATCGACGAAGCCCGCCACCGGGATCTCCTCGGCCCGCGCGGTCTCGGACAGGCCGGCGGCGGCCAGCAGGTCGCCGGCCGCGGGGGTCAAGGCCTTGAGGCTCTGGCGCAGCATCTTCCGGCGCTGGCCGAAGGCCGCGCGGGTGACGGCCTCGAGCGCGCCGGCGCGGCACGGCAGGGGCTGGGCGCGGGGCACCAGCCGAACCACGCTCGACGTGACCTTCGGCGGCGGCACGAAAGCCGAGGGGCTGACGTCGAACAGGATCTCGGCCTCCGTGCGCCAGCCGCACAGGACGCCGAGCCGGCCGTAATCGGCCCGCTCCTCCGGGCCGGCGACGATCCGCTCGGCCACCTCCCGCTGGAACATCAGCACGGCCTGATCCCACCAGGGCGGCCAAGCCTCCCCGTCGAGCCAGCCGGTGAGCAGGGCCGTGCCGACATTGTAGGGCAGATTGGCGACGATCCGCGCCGGGGCGTCGCCCACCAGCGGCCGCGGATCGAAGGCGAGGGCGTCGGCGTCGACCACCTCGAGGCGTCCCGGATAGTGGGCGGCGATCTCGGCGAGCGCCGGGAGCGCCCGCGGGTCGCGCTCGATCGCCACCACGCGGGCGGCCCCCTCGGCGAGGAGCGCGCGCGTGAGGCCGCCGGGTCCCGGACCGACCTCCACCACCGTCACGCCCGCGAGGGGACCGGCGGCCCGGGCGATCCGCCCGGTCAGGTTGAGGTCGTAGAGGAAGTTCTGGCCGAGCGCCTTCTTCGGCTCCAGGCCGTGGCGGGCGACCACCTCGCGCAGCGGCGGAAGCCCGTCCCCGGCGCTCATGCTGGGTCCCTCACAGCTCGTCCTCGGGATCGAAATGGCGGGCCCCCGCGGGGCGCGGCCGGCCGGCATAGACGCTGAACGGGATGATCTCGGCCCCGCCGGGGGCCTCGTCCTGCGCCGCCGCGTTGGCGGCCAGCCGGTCGGCGAGGCGCAGGGCCGCCACGAGGCTGTCGGGCCGGGCGACGCCCTTACCGGCGATGTCGAAGGCCGTGCCGTGGTCCGGGGAGGTGCGCACGAACGGCAGGCCGAGGGTGACGTTCACGCCGTCGTCGAACGCGATCGTCTTGATCGGGATGAGGGCCTGGTCGTGCGTCGGTGCGAGGGCGACGTCGTAGGTCTCACGGGCGCGGGCGTGGAACAGGGTGTCGGCGGGGAGTGGCCCGCGGATGTCGATGCCCCGCGCCCGCAGCCGTGCCACCGCGGGGGCGAGGACGTCGCGGTCCTCGTGGCCGATCGTCCCGGCCTCGCCCGCGTGCGGGTTCAGACCCGCGAGGACGAGGCGCGGCTCGGGCAGGCCGAACCGCTCCCGCAGGTCGCGGGCGACGATCGCGGCGGTCTCCTCGACGAGCTCCTGGGTGAGCAGGTCCGGCACGTCCTTCAGCGGGACGTGGATCGTCACCGGCACCACCGAGAGGCCTGCGCTCCAGATCATCATCACCGGCCGGGGCGGCGTCACGCCGGGCGGCACCGCGAGGGCGGCCAGGAACTCGGTGTGGCCGGGATGGGCGAAGCCCGTCCGGGTCAGCACGAACTTGGCGATCGGGTTGGTCACCACCGCGCCCGCGCGCCCGGCCTTCACGAACTCCACCGCCGCGGTGATCGACTCGATGGTCGCGCCGGCATTCACCGAATCGGGTACCCCCGGCTCGGCGGCGACGCGGGCGCCGCTCGGCAGGGGCACCACGGGGAGCGCGCGCGGGAACACCTCGGCGGCGGTCTCGGGATCCACCTCCGCCACCGGCACGGGGCGGTCGAGGCGGTGAGCGAGGCGCTCGACGAAGTCCGGGTCGGCCACCAGGAAGAAGGGCGGCAGCGGATCTGCGCCGCCCCGACCGAGCCACGCGCTGAGCGCCAGCTCCGGACCGATGCCGGCGGGATCTCCGAGGGTGAGGGCGAGGGGCGGCATGGGCGCTCTATAGCGCCCGCGCGGCGCGGGCGCATCCTCCGCGGAGCGCGGCCGTGCGCGGAGCCGGATCCCGCCGCCCGGCGCGCGATGGGACCGCGACGGACGCGGCGCCGAAACGGAGCGCCGCCGGTCCCGGTTCCTCACCGCACCGAGGCGATGCCGTCCGCGGTGGTGGCGGTGCCGACGTTCTGGCGCAGGTCGGCCTCACCCAGCGTCTTCAGCTCGACCCGCAGCAGCACCGTCTGGTTGCGCTCGCGCACGCCCGTCGCGGTGGCGATCGGCGAGTTGATGTAGTTCAGCGAGACGGTGGTGCACTCATCCTGGTAGCCGCCGCCGAAGCTCGCGCCCGACAGGTAGAAGCGGCCCGGGTTCTGGTAGATCGGCACGGTCCCGATCGGGTTCGCCAGGTAGGAGCTCAGCGCGTCCGTGTAGGTGTTGCGCACGTCGAGGTAGTGGGTCAGGTCGACGAGCAGCGAGCCCGACACGAACCAGTTCGGCGTGATGTTGTAGGTCGCGGTGGCGGTGATGCCCTCGCGGTAGTGGCTGTAGCCCAGCAGCGGCTGCGCCTCGTAGTACGAGTAGAAGGCCGAGACGGTGAGCGGCAGGAACGGCGCGAACCGCGCCGTCGCGCCGGTCTCGAACCGCGCCACGTGGAAGTCGGACTGGTTGAACCGGGCCCGGCTGATGAACGTGATGTTCTGGTTCGGCGAGACCTGGAAGCGGCCGACGAAGTCCGACCGCTGCGTCTCGAGCCCGGAATCCAGGCCGACATTGGCGATGTCGCCCCGGCGGAACGAGTTGACGCCCGCGAGCTGGATGGACTCGCCGAACAGGACGTTCGCGTACCAGCCCGACGGCGTCACGACGGAGTACTGGCCGCCGAGGTTGGTGCGCACGCCGCCCTCGACCCGGTCGTAGCCCGAGAACTTGTCCCACTCGAACAGCGAGGTGTCGTCGAAGACGAGGCTCTGCGCGTCCTCGTTCGGCAGGCGGCCGATCCGGGTCTCGGACGGACGCGCGATGATCTGGCCGATCGGCTCCAGGGTGTGGACGCCGAGCGCGCCGAAATTGGCGACGAACGGGTAGCGGTAGTCGAGGCCGATCGCCGGCATGACCCGGCCGGCGAAGCCGTCGTCGATCTTCGCCACCTGCGGCGCGAGGTCGTTCTGGTACCCGGAGAAGCTCGGGTTGGTGAAGAACGCGTCGGTGCGCAGGTACGCGAACGGCGTGAACTTCTGGCCCCAGTCGTCGATGAAGCTGCGGCGCCAGGACAGCTCCGCGGAGGCGCGGGTGTTGGTGCCGGCAAGCCCGTCGATGGCGCACAGGCCGCGCTGGAAGACCGTGCAGGTCTGGTAAAGCGGGAAGCTGACGCCGTTGACGCTCGGCGAGAACAGGTAGCTCGAGGTCCGCGGCAGGCCCTGGTACTGGGTCGTCTCGCGGGTCAGGCTGGTGATGTTCGCCTGGAAGCGCACCTCGCCGCCGATCTCCGAAGGGCCGTTGACCCGCTTGTCGTAGTCGATCACCGGCGCGACGATCGGCTGCTGCTTCTGCCAATCGAAGCTCGACAGGCCCTTGAAGTAGTAGCCCCGGGCCTCGAACCACGAGCGGTCGCCCTGGCCGATCAGGAAGGCGGTCGAGGTCGCCTCGCGGAAATAGTCCGTGGTGATGTTCTGGTTGCGGATCCGGTAATTGTCGAGGAACCACTTGTCGGTCACGCCGACGAGGTCCCAGCCCGTGCGCCAGCGCGGGTTGATGTAGAACCGGCCCTGCGATTCGACCGAGCCGCGGAAGTCCCGCTCGCCGGCGCCGAGCGGGCTCGGGAGGAAGGCCGAGGGCGTCGTCTGCGAGATGCCCGACAGGCGGATGTTGTAGAAGCCGTTGTCGATCCGCTGGCGGAATTCGCCCTGCGCGAGCAGGCCCTGGCGGCTGAGCAGGGTCGGCGTCAGCGTCAGGTCGTAGCTCGGCGCGAGGTTGATGAAGTACGGGAGCGACACGCCGTTGCCGAGCGCGGTCGTCGTGACGAAGCGCGGCGTCAGGAAGCCGGTCTTGCGCTTCACCGTCGGGTCCGGCGCCTCGAAATACGGCAGGTAGGCCACCGGGATGCCGGCGATCTCGAGCGTCGAATCGTCGAAGTAGACCGTGTGGGTCTCGTTGTCGTGGATGATCTTCTTCGCCTTGATCTGCCACAGCGGCGGCGTCTCAGGGTTGTCCTTGCACGGCTCGCAGGCCGTGTAGCTGCCGGACTCGAAGCTGGTCTGCTCGCCGTTCAGGCGCTCGGCCCGCGGCGCGGAGAACCGGGTGCGCACGGTCTCGAACTTGCGCTGGACGGTCTGCTGGCCGCGGAAGGCGTCGACGAAGCCGGTCTTGAAGTCGTCGGTGAGTTCCATGCGCGCGCCGGTCACGACGCCGCCGTCGGCCTCGGTGAGGCGGACATTGCCCTCGGCGAAGACCCGGCCGGAATTCCGGTCGTAGCGCACGCGGTCGGCCTGCAGGGTCCGCGGGCCGTAATGCAGCTCGGCGTTGCCCCGCGCCGTCACTGTGCCGCGGTCGTTGTCGTAGATCAGCTCGTCGGCCTCGACGAGCAGCTTGTCGCCGGGCTTGCCGGCCGCGACGGCGGGCAGGCCCTGGGCATGGGCGGACAGGCCACCCGCCAGCGGCGCGGCGAGCGCCAGCGCGGCCCGGAAACCAGCCTTCCGCAGGATGTCGGCGACCTTACGCAACGCGCGTCCCAACCCCTGTGACGTCTGCCGCCACCAACCTCAACACCCGTCTCCCGTCCCGCGAAGGATCGCGGAAGTCAGCCGTCTTCCTGGTACAGAAGCGTGAGCGTACCGAGAAGACTGCCTACCACGGCCGGGAACCAGGCCGCCACCGGTGCGGCGACGAGTCCGGACGCTCCGAGCCCCTCCATGACCTGTCGGACCACGTAGAGAGCGAAGCCGGCCGCGACGCCACCGAGGACGAGTTTACCGACCCCACCAAAGCGGAAGAACCGTAAGGAAACGGTTGCGGCGACGATGACCATGGCCACGAACAGCACCGGCCGCGCCCACAGGACGTCGTACTGGAGACGGTAGCGGGTGGCGTCCAAACCGGCCCGCTCGGTCCGCGCGATGGTTGTGGGAAGTTGCCAGAAAGGCACAGATTCCGGGGGGGTGAAGCGCTGCCGGACCTGCCCGGGGTCGAGGTTCGAGGCGATCAGATACGTGTCGAACGACTCGGGCGGTGCGTCCGGTGTGAGAACGCGCACATCGGAGAGCTCCCAGTAGCCGTCGTGGAGCATGGCGCGGGCCGCGACGAGCTGCTCGGCGAACTTCCCGGCCGCGTCGAAGGTGAAGACCGATACTCCCGCCAGGGTGGTCGTACCTTCGACGGCGGTCTCGGCGCGGAGGATCGCCTCGCCGTCGAGGCCCTTCTGGCGGATCCACAGGTCCTTGCCCGAACTCGCCTTGGTGGATTTGGCGAAGATCTTCGCCTCGATCTCGGTGGAGCGCTGCTTCAGCATCGCCGAGACCGGGTTGTAGACGCCGACCGCCAGGGCGCCGAGGGCGAGGGCCACGAAGAGGCCGGGCTGCAGGAACTGCCAGGCCGAGATCCCGGCCGCGCGGGCGACCACCAGCTCCAGCTTGCGCGACAGCTGGAGCAGGGCCGCCATGGAGCCGAACAGGACCGCGAAGGGGAGCACGCCCTCCGCCACCGCGGGGGTGCGGTAGAGCGAGAGCTGCGCCATCAGGCCCGCGGACGCGCCCTGGGCCTCGCCGGCGCGGCGGAGCAGCTCGACGAAGTCGAGGGTGTAGACCAGCGCGAACACGGTGACGAAGACGCCGAGCACCGTGCGGAGGAAGCGGGCGGCGAAGTACCGCCCGAGGGTGGGGCCGATCAGCATCATCGGAATCAGGCCGCCGGCGCGAGGCGCGGACCGCGGAACCGCCCGCGAACGGCGCGGGCCAGGGCGGCGTTGAACGCGCGCACCCGGGGGCCGTAGAAGATGAGAAGGCTCGACAGGAGGATCGCGACAAGCGGCACGCCGTAGACCGCCAGGACTGCCGCGGGGCTGCGCGCGGCGGCGCTGACCGCCGCGAAGCCGCCGATGCGCAGCGCCACGACGGCGACGATCGCGCCCGCGATCGCGACGCCGCGCCCCTGCCGGGTCGTGCGGGGATCACCCAGGGCCGCGAAGGCGATGAAGACCAGGGCCAGCGGGTAGAGGCAGGCCGAGAGGCGGTCGTGCAGCTCGGCACGGAACCGGCCCTTCTGCAGCTTGTAGTAGCCCTCCGTCGTGTCGGGGAACAGGAGCTGCGCCGTCGAGCGCTCGCGCGGCTTGTAGATCGTGTCGGAATCCGGGGGCGCGAAGGCCGCGAGGTCGATCGTGTAGCGCTCGAAGGTCAGGATCGAGGAATCGCGCGACTCCCTCTGCTGCTGGTGGACGCTGCCGTTCTCCAGGATCAGGTAGCTCTGGCCGTCGACGTCGACCGCGTTGCCGCGCTCGGCGAGGTAGACCTTGGTCTTCCCGGCCTCGCGCCGGTCCTGGATGAACAGCCCCTTCAGGGTGCCGCCCGGCCCGCGCTCGCGGAAGTGGAAGGTGATGCCGTTGTCGAGCTGGGTGAACTGCCCTTCCTTGACGACGTTCGCGATGAAGTCGCCGCGCACCCGGGTGATCACGTCGCGCAGCTCCTGGAAGCTCGCGGGCATCACCACCACGACCAGGAACCCCACCAGGAAGCTGACGAACAGCGCCAGGGTGAGGAAGGGCCGCAGCAGCGAGCGCGGCGGCATCCCGGCCGCCGACATAACGATCAACTCGGAATCGCCGTTCAACTTGTTGAGCGCGTAGATCGTGCCGATGAACAGCGCCACGGGGGCGATGACGACGACGAGGGTCGGCAGCGACAGGCCCGTGACGAAGAGGAAGACCAGCAGCGTCTGGCCCTTGGCGGTCACGAGATCGAGCTCGCGCAGGGCCTGCGTCAGCCAGATGGTGCCCGTCAGCCCGATCAGGCAGGCGAGGGTGGCGCCCAGGGCGATCCGAAAGATGTAGCGCTCGATCTGCCTCATCGGCCCGGCAGTCCCGCTCGTCCTCTCGCGCCCTCGGGGCGGCAGGGACCCGACAAAAGGGGCGATTCCAGGGCTGTCACGCCGCGTTGCGTTCTCCGTCTCAGCGGCTACACAGGGCGGATGGCCCGCGCCGTGGCGCGCGGGTGCGTAGTACGGCTCCGGGATAACGGGCAGGGCGACGGGTATGGCGGACGGTATCGAGATCGGTTTCGGTCCCCTGGAGCAGAGCGGCCAGGGCCCCGGCGGATCCGGCGATCTCGTGGTCTTCGTCGGCGATGACCTGTCGCTCGGGTCGGCGGCCCGCGAGGCGCTGGGCGCCTCAGGGGCCGATCTCGTGGCCCGCGCGGCGGCTTCGGAGAAGTTCAAGGGCCGCTCGCTCAGCGCCCTGTCCCTGCCGGCGCCGGCGGGCGTCGGTGCCGACCGCCTCGTGGTCGTGGGTCTCGGCTCCGAGAAGGACCGGGCCAAGACCGACTGGCCGGCGCTCGGCGGCTTCACCGCGAGCAAGGTGGCGGGACGGACCGCCCGGGTCGTGCTCGACTGGCCCGGCACGACGGTCACGGCGGCGCAGGCCGGCGAGTTCGCCCTCGGCGCGCGCCTGCGGACCTACGCGTTCGACCGCTACAAGACAAAGAAGAAGCCCGACGCCGACGACAAGTCCGTCACCGCGCTGACCCTGCTGCTCGCCGATCACGGCGCGGCCGCCCGCGAGGGCGAGGGCGCCCGGAGCCTGTCGGACGGCGTGATCCTGGCCCGCGACCTCGTGAACGAGCCGCCGAACGTGCTCTTCCCGGCGGAATTCGCCCGCCGCGCCTCGGAACTCGCCAAGCTCGGCGTCGAGATCGAGGTGCTGGAGCCGGCCCGGATGCGGGAGCTCGGCATGGGCGCGCTGCTCGCGGTGGCGCAGGGCTCGGCCCGGGAGCCGCGGATCGTGATCATGCGCTGGAACGGCGGCCCCGCGGCCGAGGCGCCCGTCGCCCTGATCGGCAAGGGCGTCGTGTTCGATTCCGGCGGCGTCTCGATCAAGCCGGGCGGCGGCATGGAGGACATGAAGGGCGACATGGGCGGCGCCGCCGCCGTGGTCGGGGCGCTCCACGCGCTGGCGGCCCGCAAGGCGCGCTGCAACGTGGTCGGCGCCATCGGCATCGTGGAGAACATGCCGGACGGTGGCGCGTACCGCCCGTCCGACATCCTGACCTCCATGTCCGGCCAGACCATCGAGGTGATCAACACCGACGCCGAGGGCCGTCTGGTGCTGGCCGACGTGATCACCCACGTCATCCGCAGCACGAAGCCCAAGGCGATCGTCGACCTCGCGACGCTGACCGGCGCGATCATCGTGGCCCTCGGTCAGGACATCGCCGGCATGTTCTCGAACGACGACACGCTGGCGGGCAACATTCACGCCGCCGGCGAGGCGACCGGCGAGAAGGTGTGGCGGATGCCGCTGATCCCTGCCTACGACAAGGCGATCGATTCCAAGTTCGCCGACATGAAGAACACCGGTGGCCGCCACGGCGGCGCCGCCACCGCGGCCTCGTTCATCAAGCGCTACGTCGAGGACGTGCCGTGGGCGCATCTCGACATCGCCGGCGTCGCGATGTCGTCGAACGCCAGCGAGATCAACCGCAGCTGGGGCGCGGGCTGGGGCGTGCGCCTCCTCGACCGGCTGATCCGCGACCATTACGAGGCCCGCTGAGGCGGCCGCGGCGCTCCTGACGCCGCGCGCCTGTCCGGGCGATCCCAGCATGGCCGCACACGCCAACGCCGCGCTCGACCGGGCCGGCCCGGTCGCCGGGACGTCCGGGGGCCGCGCCGGCGGCCCGCTGGCGGCGGCGGGGCCGATCCTCGCCATGCTGGCCGCCCTGGCGCTCGTCGCGGCGACCGGGCTGAGCCAGCGCGACGCCGTGCCGGAGGCGCTCGAGCCCTGGATCTTCGGCTACTTCATCGGCCGCTACCCGCTCTTCGCGTTCGCGCTGGTCTACGGGCTCGGGCACCTCGCGCGGGTGGCGACGGGCCCGGGCCCGGCCTCCGCACCGCGCCGGCTCGTGTTCGGCCTCGCGGGCGCGGCCGCGCTCCTCGCCGCCGGGCTCTACCCGACCTTCGGCGGCCTCGTCCTGCGCGGTGCCTTCGCGACCGGCGGCATGGCCTTCCTCACCCACCAGCCCCTGTGGCTGGCCTACGGGCTCGGCACAGCCGTCGGCGCCCTGATGTTCGGCGGCGTCCTCGGCCTGTTCGCGATCGCGGCCAACCGGCCCCTGCGGCCGCGCCTGCGCCGGATCGTGTACGGGGCGCTCGCCTTCCTGGCCCTGTGGTTCGGCGCGATCCTGATCGGACTCGCGGGCGACCTCGGTGTCGGCCCCTGGCCCCGCCGCGCGATGCGGCCGGAGGAGGCCGCACTCGCCGCCGGCCTGCTGGTCGCCGCGGCTCTGCCGCACGCCGCGCTGGCGACATTGCTCCGGCATCGTCCAGCCCGCTGAGCCGCCTGCCTTGCGGGCCGGCCTCCGTTCCCGCAGAGTCGGCGCGACAGGCGTTGCGGGACTCGGCCCCCGAGAGTCGGGCCCGCGGGAGGCATCGCGATGCATCAGGCGAACGTGATGGAGCACGGCGCTCAAGCCGCCACCGCCGGAGCGATGCCGGGCGCGCTGGGCAACGGGGCCTCCGACAGGCCCTGGCTGGCCGCCTATCCGCCCGGCGTCCCGGCGGAGATCGACGTCGCGGGCCTCGGGACCCTGGTCGACCTGTTCGAGACCAGCGTGACCGCCTTCGCGGGCCGGCCGGCGATGCTGTGCTTCGGCTCGACCATGACCTACGCGACGCTCGGCCAGCAGGCGCGCGACCTCGCTGCTTGGCTGCGCGGGCAGGGGCTGGCGAAGGGCGACCGCGTGGCGATCATGCTGCCGAACGTCCCCGCCTACGCGGTGGCGATCTTCGGCGTGCTCCTGGCAGGCGGTACGGTGGTCAACACCAACCCGCTCTACACGCCCCGCGAATGCGCCCAGCAGATCGGCGATTCCGGCGCGCGGATCCTGATCGTCCTGGAGAATTTCGGCGCCACGATCGCCGCGGCCCTGCCGGACGTGGCTCTGGAGCGGGTCGTCCTCGTGGGCCCGGGCGACGGGCTCGGGCTCAAGGGGCAGGTGATCAACCTCGCGAGCCGGCACGTCCGCAAGGCGGTGCCGGCGTTCCGCCTGCCCGAGGGCCTCGCGATCCCCTTCGCCACGGTGCTCCGCCGGGGCCGGTCGCTGCCGCGCGTCTCGGCAGCGGTGGAGCCGGAGGACCTCGCCTTCCTGCAGTATACCGGGGGCACGACGGGCATCGCCAAGGCGGCGATGCTGAGCCACCGCAACATCATGGCGAATGTCGAGCAGTCGCAGCTCTGGTTCAACTCGAAGGATCCGAGCGTCACGCGCTGCGTGGTCACGGCCCTGCCGCTCTACCACATCTTCGCGCTCACCGCGTGCTTCTTCCAGTTCATGCGCAGCGGCGGCTCCTGCCTGCTGATCCCCAATCCGCGCGACTGCGACGGCATGGTCAAGACGCTGAGTCGCACGCGCTTCACCCACCTGATGGGCGTGAACACCCTGTTCAACGTGCTGATCAACCACCCGAAGATCGGAACGGTGGATTTCGCCAACCTCGACTTCGTGGTCGGCGGCGGCACGGCCGTCCAGCGCGCCGTGGCCGAGCGCTGGAAGGCCCTGACCGGCAACACGATCATCGAAGGCTACGGCCTGTCCGAGACCTCGCCGGTCGTGTGCGTCAACCCGCGGGGCATGCGCGACTTCTCCGGCACGATCGGCTACCCGCTGCCGTCGACAGAAGTCTCGATCCGCGACATCTCCGGTGCCTCCCTCCCGAACGGGCAGCCGGGCGAGATCTGCGTGCGCGGCCCGCAGGTGATGCGCGGCTACTGGAACCGGCCGGAGGAGACCGCGCGGGCGATGACCGCGGACGGGTTCTTCCGGACCGGCGACGTCGCGATCCTGCAGGCGGACGGGCAGGTCCGGATCGTCGACCGGATGAAGGACATGATCCTCGTCTCCGGCTTCAACGTCTATCCGAACGAGGTCGAGGATGTGCTGGCGGCTCATCCGGCCGTGCTCGAATGCGCCGTGGTCGGCGCGCCGAGCGAGGAGACCGGCGAGATGGTGGTGGCCCACGTGGTCCTGAAGGACCCGGCGGTCTCCATCGATGTCCTGCGGGCGCACGCGCGCACACAACTCACCGGCTACAAAGTGCCCCGCCGCGTGGTGCTCCACGAGACCCTGCCGAAGACCAATGTCGGCAAGGTGCTGCGGCGGATGCTGCGCGACGAGACGCCGCCGGCCTGAGAGTCGCCGGCGCGGCGGCTCGGCGCCTGCGGCCCCGTGCCGCTCGCGGGCGGTGTAACCCCTGCGGGCCGTTCGCCGAAAGGTGAGGCTGCGGCGCTTGTGCCCCTGTCGGCCGCGGCCGATCTGTGGGTTGTGCGCGCAGGAGATCCGAGGAGACGGCCATGTTGATCAAGCGCAGGCGCGGCTGGGAGATACCGGACCATCTGGCGACACCGGAGGCCGTCTTCCTCGATCGGCGGACCCTGATCGGCGGCGCGGCCGGTCTGGCGGCCGGCTCGCTCCTGGGCGGCCGCGCCGCCTGGGCGGCCGCGGGCGACCAGGCGCTCTACCCGGCGCCGCAGAACTCCGCCTACACGCTCGATCGCCCGCTGACTCCGGAGCGCTTCAGCGCCGACTACAACAATTTCTACGAGTTCGGCACGTCGAAGACCGTGCTGCCGGCGGCCAACGCCCTCAAGACGCAACCCTGGACGCTGAAGATCGACGGCCTCGTGGAGAAGCCGTTCGAGATCGGCGTCGACGACCTGATCCGGAAGGTCGGCCTGGAGGAGCGGCTCTACCGCCACCGCTGCGTCGAGGCGTGGTCGATGGCGGTGCCGTGGACCGGATTCCCGCTGGCGAAGCTCGTGGCGCTCGCCAAGCCCACCTCCGGCGCGAAGTACATCCGCTTCGAGACCTTCCTGGACAAGGCGATGGCGCCCGGCCAGCGGGCCTTCTTCTATCCCTGGCCCTACACGGAAGGCCTGACTCTGGCGGAGGCCGGCAACGACCTCGCCTTCATGGTGACGGGAATCTACGGCAAGTCGCTGCCCAACCAGTTCGGCGCACCGATCCGCCTCGCGGTGCCGTGGAAATACGGGTTCAAATCGGCCAAGTCGTTGGTGAAGATCTCGTTCACCGCCGATCGGCCGAAGACCTTCTGGGAGGGGCTGCAGGCCTCCGAGTACGGCTTCTGGGCCAACGTGAACCCGGCCGTGCCGCACCCGCGCTGGAGCCAGGCGACGGAGCGCGTCCTCGGCACCGACCAGCGGGTGCCGACGCTGATCTACAACGGCTACGGCGAGCAGGTCGCCGGCCTCTACAAGGGCCTTGAAGGCGAGCGCCTGTTCGTCTGAGGCGGACCCGGTGGAGCCGCGTCGGCGCCGGGGTGGCTCCCGTTTCGACAACGCGGCCCCGACGCCGCCCAGCCGTCCCCCTCGACGGCCCGCGGACTAGCGCGGGCAGGCGTGGGCCCGTTCGAAGGCCTGCAGATCCGCCACGGTCGCCTGCTCCTGCCGCGAGAGCGGCACGCGATCCATGGCGTCGTACCGGCAATCGGCGTTGCCGAAGGTTCGGATCGCCCGCGGCGTGCTGAAGCAGTAGCCCGCCTGCTTGTAGATCAGGTTGCGCTGGTACCAAGCTTCCGCGCAGTCATCCGCCATCACGCCGGTCGGTCCCGCGACGAGGATCAGAGCGTAGAGAGCAGCGCGCATCGAATCGTCTCCGTGAGGAGGCGGAGTCAACCATCGGATGCTCAGTAGGTCCAGCGCTGCGCCTTCGAGACGAGGAAGTCGCGGAACGCCTGCACGCGGGCGACCGAGCGCATCTCCTCGGCGTAGACGAGGTAACTCTCGAGGCTCGGCATCTCGGTCTCGCGCAACACCTGCACGAGTTGCTGCCCGCCATCCACCGCGTAGTCGGGCAGGATGCCGATGCCGGCGCCGGCCTCCATCGCGCGTTGCAGGGCGCCGATATTGTTCACCGTCAGGTGAACCTGGCGACGCTCGCGACCCTCGCGGCCGGCATCGGCGAGCCAGTGGGCGGCCAGCAGGTACGAGGGCTCGTTGCCGCCGAAGGAGACGAGGCGGTGGTCGTCGAGCTCCTCGATGGTCTTGGGCTCGCCGAAGCGCTTGACGTAATCCGGGCTCGCGAAGGCGTGGTAGTGCACGGTGAACAGCCGCCGCTGGATCAGGTCCGGCTGCGCCGGGCGCCGCATGCGGATCGCCACGTCGGCCTCGCGCATGGCCAGATCGAGCTCCTCGTTGGTCAGGATCAGCTCGATGCGCACGTCCGGGTAGAGGTCGAGGAACTCGCCCACACGCTGCGACAGCCAGGACGTGCCGAGGCCGACCGTGGTGGTCACCTTGAGATCGCCGGTCGGCCGCTCGGAGGTCTCCACGAGCCGGGCCCGGGTATTCTCCAGGCGCAGCTTCATATCTCGCGCGGCGCGGAACAGCAGGTCGCCCTGCTCGGTCAGCAGCAGGCCGCGGGCATGGCGGTGGAACAGCGGCGCCTTCAGCTCGCGCTCCAGGGCGCTGATCTGGCGGCTCACCGCCGATTGGCTGAGCCCGATATCGTCACCCGCCTTGGTGAAGCTCCCCGCCTCCGCGACGTTGAGGAAGATCCGGATCTTGTCCCAGTCCAAGGCGAGAACCCCTACCAGCGCGCGCCCGCGGGACGCGCCCGGGGTGGAGTGGGCGCGAAGCGGCGGGCAGATCACCGGGCGAACTGCGCGGTGCCGCGCGCGGATGGCCGCTCGCGGCACCGCGCGGGCATGCAATCCGTGCATCCCGGCGCAGTCAGCACTCCTATGCACACGGTGCATGGTGCTGCGCAAGCGCGAGCAGCGCGAACTTGTTGAAATGCTAGGCGCGGCGGCTCCGCGCGGGGGGCGCGGAGACCGGCGCAGCCGTCATTCCGCCGCGGCGGCCTGGACGGGACTCTCGCCGATGTCGAGGTTGGCCAGGAACTTCTCGGCCTCGAGCGCCGCCATGCAGCCCATGCCGGCGGCGGTGATCGCCTGGCGGTAGACGTCGTCCGTGACGTCGCCCGCGGCGAAGACGCCCGGGATCTCGGTCTCGGTCGTCCCCGGCTTCACGGTGAGGTAGCCGCCGTGGCGCATGGGCAGCTGCCCCTCGAAGATCGCGGTGGCCGGCTGGTGACCGATCGCCACGAACACGCCGTCGGCCTTCGCCTCGCTGATCTCGCCCGAGCGCGGATCCTTGAGACGGACGTGGGTCACGGTCGGCGCCGGCTTCTGCACTCCGCAGATCTCGGCGATCTCGCGGTGCCAGAGCACCTCGACGTTCGGGTGCTTGAACAGGCGCTCCTGCAGGATCCGCTCGGCGCGGAAGCTGTCGCGGCGATGGACCACCGTGACCTTGCTGGCGATGTTGGCGAGGTACAGGGCCTCCTCGACCGCGGTGTTGCCGCCGCCGACCACCACGACCTCCTTGCCGCGGAAGAAGAACCCGTCGCAGGTCGCGCAGGCCGAGACGCCGCCGCCCTGGAAAGCCGCCTCGGAGGGGATGCCGAGCCACTTGGCCTGGGCGCCGGTGGCGATGACGAGGGCGTCGCACGAGTAGGTCTCGCCGGAATCGGCCTCGAGGCGGAAGGGCCGCTGCTTGAGGTCGACCTTCGTGATGTATTCCGAGACGATCCGAGTGCCGACATGCTCGGCCTGGAGTCGCATCTGCTCCATCAGCCACGGGCCCTGGATCGCCTCGGCGAAACCCGGGTAATTCTCGACGTCCGTGGTGATCATGAGCTGGCCGCCCGGCTGGAAGCCGGAGATCAGCAGCGGCTCGACCATGGCGCGGGCCGCGTAGATCGCCGCCGTGTAGCCGGCGGGTCCCGAGCCGATGATCACGAGCTTGGCGTGGGTGTGGGCCATCTGTCTCGGTCTCCTCAGGCCGGTCCGGCCGCGCGGCGCGCGGCATAGGCGTCGGCGAGCGCCTGGGCGATCACCGGCGTCGCGTCGATCGGCTTGTACGTCAGATCTGCCAACTGACCGGTGAACGGCCGCAGCGCTCCGGCGATCGCCAACCCGGCGAACATGCGACGGTGCCGGATATAGGTACGGGGCAGGTCGAACAGCAGGACCGGCGCGCCGGTGGCCACCGCCTCGCTGACCATGTTGGCCGAGTCGGAGGTCACGACGATCGCCTCGGCGAGCGCCAGCATGGCCACGTAGGGGTTGTCGCCGCTGCCGTCCCAGAGGAACCCGCCGGTCTCGGCGGCGAGCGCCTTGACGGCCTCGCGCAGCGGGTTCGGGGTCCGGCGGGAGATCGTCACCATCAGCCGGCAGCCCTGCTCGGCCAGTCCGCGCAGATCCTCCACGAGGCGGATCATGTCGGTCTTGCGATAGCTCAGGTGACGGCTGTCGCCGCCGACCAGCACCGCCACGCGGGGGCCGTCGAGGCGCGCGAGCCGGGGATCCGGCCGCGCCCGGGCCGCGGCCAGGCGCGCCGCCGTGACGAGGTGGGGCGCCGTCAGCGTCGTGAACACGTTGGGGCCGCGCAGGTCGTCGTAATCCGGCACCCAGATGAAGTCGGCGCTGTCCGCGCCGGTCCGCGGATCTTTCAGGAAGGCCGTGAACGTCCGGCCGCCGGTCGCGCGCCGCACCGTCCGCAGGTACGGGACCGACCGACGCCCGGAGGCGATCAGGATGTCGGGGTAGGGACCCGACAGGGCGCCGGCGCGGCGGCGCGGCCCCTCGCGCGGGTCGATCGGTCCCCAGGGCGCCATCCAGCCGAACGGCCCGGAAGCCGGCACCTGCCGGATCTCGAAGTCGAGGCCCAGGGTCTCGGCGATGCCGACGCACTGGTTCTCGTCGCCGGCCTTGCCGTCCGTGACGATCCAGGCGCGGGCGCGGGCGAGTTCGGGCAGGCGCGCACGCCGCGGATCCGGACTGCTGACCGGCGCGGTCTGCGCCTCCGACACGTCGATGCTTGCCATGCTCCTCACCGGATACGCCCCACGCCGCCGGCCGGGGCCGGCGGCCGTCTTCTAGTCCCGCGGCAGGTCGCGGGCGAGCCACTGGGCGTAGATGTCGGCGATGGCGGCGAGCCGGCGCTGCTCGAATTGCGGATCGTACCACGCCCCGCCGTAGCTCGACGGCGTCGCGGTCATCTGCGGGTAGCGCCCGAGCACCTGCCCCTTGGGCCCGACGAGCAGCGCCTCGCCCTCCATATAGTCGGTCTGGAAATTGCCGCCGTAGCCGCGCAGGGCACCGCTGCCGGCATAGGGCCGCAGCGACAGGCTCGTCACGACCACGACGAGGCGCGGCCCCCGTCCGCCGATCCGTCCGGCGAAGTTCTTCCGCAGGGCGTCGGTCAGGTCGCCGGCCAGCGCCTCGGCCTGCAGCCCCGCGCCCTTGTCGAGGAGCGGCCGCACGTCCACCCGGACGTCGGAGAAGACCGGAGTCGGCGGGAAGTCGCTCGCCGCCGCGGATCCCGCGACGGCACCGAGGATCAGGCCGGCGAGCCGGCCCCAGGAACGCGGGCGCATCGGCTCAGCCGCCGTACTGGACGGCGACGACCTCGTAGGACTTGCCGCCACCGGGGGTCGTGACCTCGACCGTGTCGCCGACGCCTTTGCCGATCAGCGCGCGGGCGATCGGCGAGGTGATCGAGACGCGGCCCGAGCGCACGTCGGCCTCCGGCTCGCCCACGATCTGGTAGGTCTTCTCCTCCTCCGTGTCCTCGTCGACGAGCTTCACGGTGGCGCCGAACTTGATCCTGTCGCCCGAGAGCTTCGTGACGTCGATCACTTCGGCCCGCGCGATCATGCTCTCGAGCTCGAGGACGCGGCCCTCGTTGTGGGACTGCGCCTCCTTGGCGGCGTGGTACTCGGCGTTCTCCGACAGGTCGCCGAGCGCGCGGGCTTCCGCGATCGCCTGGATGATGCGCTGGCGCTCCACCTGCTGGCGGTGCTTCAGCTCCTCTTCGAGGGCTGCCAGCCCGCGCACGGTGATCGGAACCTTGTCTATCGCCATCGTCTCGCGCCACAATGAAGAGGCCCGGCCGAGAGTGAAGCACTCTCCCCGGGCCATGAAATGAAGTCAGCGGAACCCTGAGGTTCAGGCCGCGAAGTATTCCTGCAACGCGCGGACCTTGAGATCGCCTTCTAGATAGGCCTTGATCCCCTCGGCCGCGGCCATCGCGCCGGCTAGAGTGGTGTAATACGGCACCTTATGCAAGAGGGCCGCGCGCCGGAGCGAGCGCGAGTCCGACAGGGCGCCGGCCCCCTCGGTCGTGTTCAGGACGAGGTGGATCCCGCCGTTCTTGATCGCGTCGACCACGTGCGGCCGGCCCTCGAGAACCTTGTTGATCCGCTCCGCCGGCACGCCGTTCTCCACCAGATAGCGCTGCGTGCCGCCGGTCGCCAGGATGGTGAAGCCGAGGTCCGACAGGAGCTTCATGGTCGGCAGGATGCGCGCCTTGTCGGCATCCCGCACCGAGACGAACACGGCGCCGGCCTTCGGCACCTGCGTGCCCGAGCCGAGCTGGCTCTTGGCGAAGGCCACGCCGAAGCTCGCGTCGAGCCCGATCACCTCGCCGGTGCTGCGCATCTCCGGTCCGAGCAGCACGTCGACGCCGGGGAAGCGGGCGAAGGGGAAGACCGCCTCCTTCACGGCGATGTGCGGCAGGGTCTTCGGCCGCAGGCCGAAGGTCGCGAGCGGCTCGCCCGCCATGATCCGGGCGGCGATCTTGGCGATCGGCTCGCCGATGACCTTGGCGACGAACGGCACCGTGCGCGAGGCGCGGGGGTTCACCTCCAGCACGTAGATGGTGCCGTCCTTGATGGCGTACTGCACGTTCATCAGGCCGACGACGTTGAGCGCCAGCGCCATGGCCTTCGTCTGCCGCTCCAGCTCGTCCATGATCTCGGTCGAGAGCGAGCGCGGCGGCAGGGAGCAGGCCGAATCACCCGAATGGATGCCGGCCTCCTCGATGTGCTCCATGATGCCGGCGATGAACACGTCCTTGCCGTCGCAGACCGCGTCGACGTCGACCTCGACCGCGTCCGACAGGTAGCGGTCGAACAGGAGCGGGTTCTTGCCCAGCACCGTGTTGATCTGGCCGGTCTTGTCGTTCGGGTAGCGGGCCTTCACCTCGGAGGGGATCAGGCTCGGCAGCGTGTCGAGGAGGTAGTCGGCGAACTGCGTCTCGTCGCGGATGATCGCCATCGCGCGGCCGCCTAGCACGTAGCTCGGGCGGACCACGAAGGGCAGGCCGAGATCCGCGGCGACCAGCCGGCTCTGCTCCACCGAGTAGGCGATGCCGTTCTTCGGCTGCTTCATCGCGAGCTTGTCGAGGAGCCGCTTGAACTGGTCGCGGTCCTCGGCGAGGTCGATGGCGTCGGGCGAGGTGCCGAGGATCGGCACGCCGGCGGATTCCAGGGCGCGGGCGAGCTTCAGCGGAGTCTGGCCGCCGAACTGCACGATCACCCCGTGCAGAGTGCCGGCCTGCCGCTCGGTCTCGATGATCTCCAGCACGTCCTCGGCGGTCAGCGGCTCGAAGTAGAGCCGGTCCGAGGTGTCGTAATCGGTCGAGACCGTCTCCGGGTTGCAGTTGACCATGATGGTCTCGTAGCCCGCGTCCGACAGCGCGAAGCAGGCGTGGCAGCAGCAATAGTCGAACTCGATACCCTGACCGATCCGGTTCGGGCCGCCGCCGAGGATCACGACCTTCTTGCGGTCCGAGGGCTGCGCCTCGTCCACCACCGCGCCCGCGAACGGCGCCACGTAGGTCGAGTACATGTAGGCGGTGGGCGACTTGAACTCGGCCGCGCAGGTGTCGATCCGCTTGTAGACCGGGCGCACCGCCAGGGCGCGCCGGGCCGCGCGGACGGCGGCCTCGTCGATCTTGGCCAGCACCGCGAGGCGGGCATCCGAGAAGCCGGCGGCCTTGAGCTGGCGGAAGGCGCCGGCCGTCTTCGGCAGGCCGTGGGCCTTCACGCGGTTCTCCAGGTCGATGATCGCCTGGAGCTGCTCCAGGAACCACGGGTCGATCTTGCAGGAGGCGTAGACCTGCTCATGGCTGACGCCGAGCCGCAGCGCCTGCGCGACCTTGAGCAGCCGGTCCGGGGTCGGCGTGCCGATGGCCGCCTTGATGGCGTTGTGGTCGTCGCCCTTGCCCAGCCCCTCGATCTCGATGTCGTCGAGGCCGGTCAGGCCGGTCTCCAGCGAGCGGAGGGCCTTCTGCAGCGATTCGGCGAAGCAGCGGCCGATCGCCATGGCCTCGCCCACCGACTTCATGGCGGTGGTCAGCGTCGGCTCGGCGCCCGGGAACTTCTCGAAGGCGAAGCGCGGGATCTTGGTGACGACATAGTCGATCGTCGGCTCGAACGAGGCCGGGGTCGCGCCGCCGGTGATGTCGTTGGCGATCTCGTCGAGGGTGTAGCCGACCGCGAGCTTGGCCGCGACCTTGGCGATCGGGAAGCCGGTGGCCTTCGAGGCGAGCGCCGAGGAGCGCGACACGCGCGGGTTCATCTCGATCACGATCATGCGCCCGTTCTCGGGGTTGATCGCGAACTGCACGTTCGAGCCGCCGGTCTCGACGCCGATCTCGCGGAGCACTGCCAGCGACGCGTCGCGCATCACTTGGTACTCCTTGTCGGTGAGCGTCAGCGCGGGTGCGACGGTGATCGAATCACCCGTATGGACGCCCATCGGGTCGATGTTCTCGATGGAGCAGACGATGATGCAGTTGTCGTTCTTATCGCGAACGACCTCCATCTCGTACTCTTTCCAGCCGAGCACGCTCTCCTCGATCAGCACCTCGTTGGTCGGAGACGCGTCGATGCCGCGCTCGACGATGTCGAGGAACTCCTCGCGGTTGTACGCGATGCCGCCGCCGGTGCCGCCCATGGTGAAGGACGGTCGGATGATGGCCGGCAGGCCGACCTCGGCCAGCGCGATCAGCGCCTGCCCGAGGGCGTGCTCGCCGTAACGCTTGCGCCGCTCGGTCTCGCCCGCCGCCCAGCTCTTCTCGTAGGCCGCCAGCGCCGCCTGGCGCGCCGCCGGATCGGTGTTGGCCGCCTCGATCCGGGCGATCTCGGCCAGGTAGGCCTGGCGGTCGGCCTTCTTCGCGGCCGAGGCGTTGGCGAGCGCCGATTTCGGGGTGTCGAGCCCGATCTTGGTCATGGCGTCGCGGAACAGGCTCCGGTCCTCCGCCTTGTCGATGGCCTCGGCGGTGGCGCCGATCATCTGCACGCCGTACTTGGCGAGCACGCCCATCTTCTGCAGCGACAGGGCGCAGTTGAGCGCCGTCTGGCCGCCCATCGTGGGCAGGATCGCGTCGGGGCGCTCCTTCTCGATGATCTTGGCGACGATCTCCGGCGTGATCGGCTCGACGTAGGTCGCGTCCGCCATGTCCGGGTCGGTCATGATGGTCGCGGGATTCGAGTTCACCAGGACGATGCGGTAGCCCTCCTCGCGGAGCGCCTTGCACGCCTGCGTGCCGGAATAATCGAACTCGCAGGCCTGTCCGATGATGATCGGACCCGCACCGATGATCAGGATCGAGGAGATGTCGGTGCGTTTGGGCATCGTGGGCCTTCTCAGGCCAAGCGCGCCCGATCGGGCACGGCTCGACTGAGGCCCTGCTCCCGGACGCGCGTGGCGGGAATGTCGTTGAGCCCCGCGTTTACACGGGCCACGGGCGCATTGGAAGGCCGGGACGACCGCGCAGATTGGACGCGCGCCCGGCGCATGGATGCGCCGGCAGTCCGTCGAAGTGGAGTATTTATAAACGCGCGCACGATTGCACGAAGTTCTTGGCGGACTTCGGAGCCGAACGTAGGACTCGGCCGACCGGCCATCCCGCCGATCGATATCGTAATTATTCGAGATAGAAGATGATCAGCCGAACCCCCTTGTCCGCGATGCTTCTGATCGGCACGATCGTGAGCGCGAACGCTTCGGAAGTTGCCATCAAGACCCTGAACAGCGGCCCGGGCGGGATGATGGTCTTCGACCCGGCCTTCGTGAAAATCCAGCCCGGCGACACGGTCCGGTTCGTGCCGACCGACAAGGGCCACAATGCCGAACTGATCAAGGGCATGGCGCCCGACGGCGCGGCGCCGTTCAAGACGGTGGTCGGCAAGGAGGAGACCGTGGCCTTCGAGAAGCCCGGCCTCTACGGCATCAAGTGCTCGCCGCACTACATCATGGGGATGGTCGGCCTCGTCCAGGTCGGCGACAGACCCGACAATCTGGAGGCGGCCAAGGCGGTGCCGCAGAACAAGCTGGCCGCCAAGCGGTTCGAGCCGCTATTCGAGAAGATCCAGTAGGTCGGCCGTCGGGGCGGCGCGAACCGCCCCGTCCCGCCTCAGAATCCGGCGTGGAGCGCCGCGACCGCCCGGTCGATCGAGAGGTAGAACACACCGAAGGCCACCACGGCGGCGGCGGCAAACTCGACGGCGACGTTCGAGAGCGTCTGCGCGCGGCGCAGGGCCTCGCGGCCGAAATAGACCGAGACCCAGGCGAGGGCGAGGACGGCGGGCATGGCGAACAGGTAGGACACCGTGCTCTCGACGCGGTCGAAGCCGCCGGTCGGATCGATCAGGGCCCGGATGTTGCGCACCCACGGAGCGTAGAAGGCGGCGTAGAGGGCGGTCAGCCAGGACAGGCCCACGGCGACGCCGAGATGGAAGGTGAAGCTGCGGTGCAGGCGGGAGAAATCGTCGCGCGCCTCGTCGATGGTCATCCGGCAATCCCCTGCAACGGACCGCCGTCGCCGGGCGCGGATGCGCCGCCGTTCAGGGACCGTCGTGGGCTCTCTTAAGCCGTCCGATCTGGCGGATTTTATGGCCCCGCCGCGGCCCGATTGGGATCGCGGCGCCGGCTTATCTGTCCCCGGCCGTCACCGCGCTGCGGAGCGATGACGGCGGGCCGATGCCGGCGCCCGGGTCTCAGGCGCCCTTCGCGGTCTCCGGCGCGCCGGAGCGCATCAGCGTCACGAAGCGCTCGAACAGGTAGTGGCTGTCGCGCGGGCCGGGTGAGGCCTCCGGGTGGTGCTGCACCGAGAAGGCCGGGCGGTCGGTGAGGGTCAGGCCGCAATTCGAGCCGTCGAACAGCGACACGTGCGTCTCCACCGCCGTCTCCGGGAGGCTGCCCGGGTCCACCGCGAAGCCGTGGTTCATCGACACGATCTCGACCTTCCCGGTGGTCTTGTCCTTCACCGGGTGGTTCGCGCCGTGATGGCCCTGGCCCATCTTCACGGTCCGGCCGCCGAGGGCCAGACCCATGAGCTGGTGGCCGAGGCAGATGCCGAAGGTCGGCACCTTCTCGTCCAGCAGCTTGCGAATCACCGGGACCGCGTAGGCGCCGGTGGCGGCCGGGTCGCCGGGACCGTTGGACAGGAACACGCCGTCCGGCTTCAGCGCCAGGATCTCGTCGGCCGTCGTGGTGGCCGGCACCACGGTGACGTCGCAGCCGGCCTGGGCGAGGAGGCGCAGGATGTTGCGCTTCACGCCGTAGTCGATGGCCACGACCTTGAGGCCCTCGCCGGGTGCGCGCTTGCCGTAACCGTTGCCGAGTGCCCAGACGGTCTCGGACCACTCCGACGACGCGCGGCTGGTCACCGGCGGCACGAGGTCGAGCCCCTCCATGGGCGCGAGGGCCGCCGCGCGGGCCTTGAGGGCCTCGCGGTCGAACTTGCCTTCGGGATCGTTGGCGATCACCGCGTTCGGCATGCCCTGGTCGCGGATGCGGGCCGTGAGTGCCCGGGTGTCGACCCCCGTGATGCCGACGATGCCGCGGGCCCTGAGCCACCCGTCGAGATGCGACGAGGATCGCCAGTTCGACGGGTTCGTCACCGCCGAGGCGACGACGGTGCCGCGGACGCCCGAGGCCGGCGCCGCCTCGAGGCTCTCGAGGTCCTCGTCGTTGGTGCCGACATTGCCGATATGCGGGAAGGTGAAGGTGACGATCTGACCGGCATAGGACGGGTCCGTCAGGATCTCCTGGTAGCCGGTCATCGCGGTGTTGAAGCAGACCTCCCCGTCGGCCACGCCGGTCTGGCCGATGCCGAAGCCCTCCAGGATGGTGCCGTCGGCCAGCACCAGCAGAGCCGTCGCGACGGGCTCGGCCCAGGGCTCGGGAGCCTGAGGCTCGGGGGCATGCGCGGCGGCGTCTTGCAGCATGGGCTGAGTCTCGCTTATGTCCGGCCGAAGGCGGGCGCCGGGTTTCGGCGCTCTCGGCTTGCGGCATGATCGTGTGCGGCGCTCTTAGCGAGCGGCCCGCGATGGGGTCAATGTGGCTCCGCCTCCCGCAGGGCTCAACACCCGCAAACCGCAGGCCAGCCCCCCGCTTCGATCGTTGGAAGGTCACCGAGATGCTGCGCGCGCGTTTCACCACCGAGATGAAGGAGGCCATGAAGGCCGGCGACAAGGACAGGCTCGCCACGATCCGGATGATCCAGGCCGCCCTCAAGGACCGGGACATCGAGGCTCGCGGCAACGGCAAGGAGCCGATCTCCGACGAGGAGATCCTGTCGCTTCTCCAGAAGATGGTTAAGCAGCGCACTGAATCGGCCTCGGTCTACGAGCAGGGCGGTCGCCCGGAACTCGCCGCCAACGAGCGCGCCGAGATCGCCATCATCGAGAGCTTCCTGCCGAAGCAGATGGACGAGACCGAGATGAAGGCGGCGGTCGAGGCGGCGATCCTCGAGACCGGCGCGGCCGGGCCGAAGGACATGGGCAAGGTGATCGCCGCCCTGAAGGGCACGTTCGCGGGCCGCATGGATTTCGGCAAGGCGAGCGGGCTCGTGAAGGCGGCGCTGGCGGCGAAGGGCTGACCCTCTAGGGCCGAGCCTCTCCCCGCAATCCTCCGCCGAGTTCCGGGGATGTGAGGGACTCGGTCACGCCTCTCGCGCTATAGGAGCGGGTTCACGCAACCCGTCCCAGGCCCCGTGCGCTATCCGCCCCACATCCTGGAAGAGATCCGCTCCCGGCTGCCGGCCTCGTCGGTGGTCGGCCGCCGCGTGCAGTTGAAGAAGGCCGGCCGCGAGTGGCGCGGCCTTTCGCCGTTCAACGCCGAGAAGACGCCGTCCTTCTACGTGAACGACCAGAAGCAGTTCTACCACTGCTTCTCGTCCTCGAAGCACGGCGACATCTTCACCTTCCTCATGGAGACGGAAGGCCTCAGCTTCCCCGAGGCGGTCGAGCGGCTGGCGGGCGAGGCCGGCGTCAGCCTGCCGGCGCCCACCGAGGACAACCGCGCCAGCGAGCAGAAGCGCGCCGGGGCGATCGAGGTCATGGAGATGGCCGCCCGCTGGTTCGAGGAGCGCCTGCGGTCGGGCCAGGGCAGCGAGGCCCGTGCCTACCTCGAGCGCCGCGGATTGCGGGACGAGACTCAGCGGGCCTTCCGCCTCGGCTACGCTCCGAACGACCGCTACGCCCTGCGCGACCACCTCGCCGGGCAGGGCGTCGAGAAGGCGCTGATGGTCGAACTCGGCCTGCTCGCGGCCGGGGAGGGCGTCTCGGTCCCCTACGACTATTTCCGCGACCGGGTGATGTTCCCGATCACCGACACCCGCGGCCGGGTCGTGGCCTTCGGTGGTCGGGCGCTCGCCAAGGAGGTGCGCGCCAAGTACCTCAACTCGCCGGAGACGCCGCTCTTCCACAAGGGCCGGACGCTCTACAACCTGCACGGCGCCCGCAAGGCCGCCCACGAGCGCGGATCGATCATCGCGGTCGAGGGCTACGTCGACGTCATCGCCATGACGCTCGCCGGCCACCCCGAGACGGTGGCGCCGCTGGGCACCGCCCTGACGGAGGACCAGCTCGCCCTGCTCTGGCGCCACGCCGACGAGCCGATTCTCTGCTTCGACGGCGACAAGGCCGGCCAACGGGCGGCCTACCGGGCCCTCGACATCGCGCTGCCGCTCCTCGAACCCGGCCGCTCGCTGCGGATCGCGCTGCTGCCGGGCGGCCAGGACCCGGACGACCTGCTGCGCTCGGGCGGCCCGACGGCCATCGACCAGGTGCTGACGGCGGCGCTCCCCCTGTCGGAACTGCTGTGGCGGCGCGCCCTCGAGGCGGGACCGGTCGACACGCCGGAGCGCCGCGCCGGCCTGACGCAGACCCTGCGCACCACCGTCGCGACGATTCGCGACGAGACCGTGCGGCGCTACTACCGCGACGATATCGAGGAGCGCCTGCGCGGCCTGTCGCCCCGCGGCAACCGCGCCGCCGGCGCGGCCCCGCGCGGGCGGCAGCGCTTCACCCGCCCCGGCGAGCCCGTCTCGCCGCGCATCACCGGGAGTCCGAGCCCCTCGGTCACGGCCTCGGCGGGCTTCACGGGCGCCGCTTCGGTCCGCGAGGCGGTCATCGTCGGTACCCTGCTGGCCCATCCCGAGATGATGGCGGAGTTCGGCGAGGAGGCGGCCGAACTCGACTTCGAGGATCCGGACGCGCGGGCGCTGCTGTCGGTCCTGCTGGCCTGCGCGGCCGAGGACGAGCACGCGGCGCCCGAGGTGTTGCAGAACCGCATCAATCGCGCCGGACTCACAGGGGCGGCCGACCGAATCCTCGCCTTGGCCCGCTCGCGGGACCGCACGACCCTGGCTCCGCACGCCGATCCGGCCCACCGCGCAGACGCGCTCCGACAGGCGATGATCTTGCACCGGCAGGCAGGAGCGCTACATAGCGAACTTCGCGAAGCACGGCAGGCGTTTGAGGACGATCCGACCGATGCCGGGTGGGCATGGCTCTGCGAAGTGAAGGCGAGGCTGGAGACCGTCATCGCCGCCGAGGCGGAGGCCGATACACCGGTGTCGAGCGACTCGACGGCCGTGTAATGCCTGTGTCATGGCGGTGGCGGGGGACCCGGTCCCGCCATAGTTAACAATCGGTCAAGCCTCGGGCTTGCATACGGAAACCGACGACTCACGGCGACTGGAGCGATCCGGCGCCGACCTCATACAGCGGCGCCGACGGCGTGGACCGGCCTCATCAGGGCCTCCGCAACGCGCCGCGTGCGAAACAATAGGCTGATCATGGCGACGAAGGCAACGGAACGGGACGAGACGGACGCTGCCCCCGAGCAGCAGACCGACGGGCCGCTCCTCGACCTGACGGATGCTTCGGTCAAGCGGATGGTCAAGCTCGCCAAGAAGCGCGGCTACGTGACCTACGAGGAGGTCAACGAGGTTCTGCCCGAGGGCCAGTCCGATCCGGACCAGCTCGAGGACGTGCTGTCGCAGCTCTCCGAGATGGGCATCAACGTCGTCGAGGCCGAGGAGACCGACGAGGCCGCCGGCGAGAAGGCCGCGGACGGCGAGGAGGAGGAGGCGGAGGGCGGCGAGGTCGCCGAGGTCGCTCCGGCGCGCGCCGTCGCGGTCGCCACGACCACCAAGGAGCCGACCGACCGCACCGACGATCCGGTGCGCATGTACCTGCGCGAGATGGGTTCGGTGGAGCTCCTGTCCCGCGAGGGCGAGATCGCGATCGCCAAGCGCATCGAGGCCGGCCGCGAGGCGATGATCGCGGGTCTCTGCGAGAGCCCGCTGACCTTCCAGGCGATCATCATCTGGCGGGACGAGCTCGTGGAGGGCAAGGTCCTCCTGCGCGACATCATCGACCTCGAGGCGACCTACGCGGGCCCGGACGGCAAGAACGCGCCGCAGCTCGCCGAGGGCGAGGAATCCGAGGACGGCGAGCCGCCGGCGCCCCCGGAGGGCGGCGACGACGAGGACGACCTCGAGAACAACGTCTCGCTCGCCGCGATGGAGGCGGAGATCAAGCCGCGGGTCCTCGAGACCTTCGACGCGATCGCCGCGAACTACCGCAAGCTGCGCAAGTTCCAGATCGAGGGCACCGAGCGCAAGGCCGCCGGCGAGCAGAACACGCCCGCTCAGGACCAGAAGCAGGCCGAGCTGAAGGACATCGTCGTCGCCGACGTGAAGTCCCTCTCGCTGAACAACAACCGCATCGAGGCGCTGGTCGGCCAGCTCTACTCGATCAACAAGCAGCTGATCGGCCACGAAGGCCGGCTGATGCGCTTCGCCGAGAGCCACGGCGTGGCCCGCGACGAGTTCCTGCGCCACTACCAGGGCTACGAGCTCGACCCGAACTGGATGGAGCGCGTCGGGACGCTGGGCGGCAAGGGTTGGAAGAACCTGGTCGAGCGCGGCTCGAAGCAGGTCGCGGAGCTGCGCGCGCAGATCCTCGACCTCGCCTCCGAGACGGGCCTGGAGATCGGCGAGTACCGCCGCATCGTCAACATGGTTCAGAAGGGCGAGCGCGAGGCCCGGCAGGCGAAGAAGGAGATGATCGAGGCGAACCTGCGCCTCGTGATCTCGATCGCCAAGAAGTACACGAACCGCGGCCTGCAGTTCCTCGACCTGATCCAGGAGGGCAACATCGGCCTGATGAAGGCGGTCGACAAGTTCGAGTACCGGCGCGGCTACAAGTTCTCGACCTACGCCACGTGGTGGATCCGGCAGGCGATCACCCGCTCGATCGCCGACCAAGCGCGCACGATCCGCATCCCGGTGCACATGATCGAGACGATCAACAAGATCGTCCGCACTTCGCGCCAGATGCTGCACGAGATCGGCCGCGAGCCGACCCCGGAGGAGCTGGCCGAGAAGCTGGCCATGCCGCTGGAGAAGGTCCGCAAGGTCCTGAAGATCGCCAAGGAGCCGATCTCCCTCGAGACGCCGATCGGCGACGAGGAGGACAGCCATCTCGGCGACTTCATCGAGGACAAGAACGTCGTCCTGCCGATCGACGCGGCGATCCAGTCGAACCTGCGCGAGACCACGACGCGCGTGCTGGCCTCGCTCACGCCCCGCGAGGAGCGCGTGCTGCGCATGCGCTTCGGCATCGGCATGAACACCGACCACACCCTCGAGGAGGTCGGCCAGCAGTTCTCGGTGACCCGCGAGCGCATCCGCCAGATCGAGGCGAAGGCGCTGCGGAAGCTGAAGCACCCGTCGCGCAGCCGGAAGCTGAGGAGCTTCCTGGACAACTGAGCCTGCGCCGCGGATCGCGCGGCGCTTCCCCGTCGCCCGCGTTGCCCCGGTGCCGCGCGGCATCCAGTCTGGCGCCATGCTCGAACGCCGCCCGCCAACGCCCGGATCCCCGACGGCCTTCGCGGACGGCTCGGAGGCTGACGACGTGCCCTTCGGCGCGCTCCAGCCCTCCGTGGGCATCCGCGACTGGCTGCTCGGCGAGGGCGCGCGGATGCCCAACGCCGAGGAGATGCTGGCCGGGCTCGCCGAGCGCCTGATCGCGATCGGCGTGCCGGTGGACCGGGCCTCCACGGCCATCGACACCCTGCACTCGGAATATGCCGGCGTCGGCCGCATCTGGACCCGGGACGGCGGCACCACCGTGCGGCTGTTCCCGCACGGCGCCCGCTCGACGGACGCCTATCTCAACAGCCCGTTCCACACGGTCCACGAGACCGGCGAGTGGCTGATCCTCGACCTGCCGAAGACCCCGGACGACGCCTACGCGATCGTTCCGGACCTGAAAGCCGGCGGCTACACCCACTACGTGGTGGCGCCCCTGTTCTTCACGAACGGCACGCAGAACGGAATCACCTTCGCCACCCGCGCACCCGAAGGGTTCCGGGACGACGACATCGCGATCCTGCGCTTCGTCATGCCGGCGCTGGCGGCCGTGATGGAGATGCGCGTCCTCAACAAGCAGCTCGACCACGTGCTCCGGCTCTACGTCGGCGACGAGCCGCACCGGGCGATCCTGGCCGGGGACATCCGCCGCGGGCAGGTGACCCGGATCCGCTCGGCGATCCTGTTCGCAGACATGCGCGACTACACCCGCACCACCGCCGACATGACGCCCGAGGAGGCCGTGGGCCTGCTCAACGTGTTCTTCGACTGCCTCGTGCCGCCGATCGAGCGGGAGGGCGGCGAGGTCCTGAAGTATCTCGGCGACGGCCTGCTGGCGATCTTCCGGGAGTCCGGCGACGACCTCGGCGGCGCGGCCAAGGGCGCGCTCACCGCGGCGCAGCACGCCCTGGCGGCCCTCGACGAGGCGAACGCCCTGCACCAGTTCCCGGTGCCGGTGGCCGCGGGCATCGCGCTCCACCACGGCGAGGCCGCCTACGGCAATGTCGGGTCCGGCTCCCGCCTCGACTTCACGGTGATCGGGCGCGACGTGAATCTCGCGAGCCGCATCGCGCAGCTGAACCGCGCCCTCGGCGAGCCGCTGCTGATGTCGAAGCCGTTCGTGGACTTCCTCTGGGGCGACCCGATCCCGCTGGGCGAGCACCGGCTCAACGGCTTCGACGAGCCGATGGCGGTGTTCCGGCCGAAGTTCCTGCGCCCGCGCAGATCCAGCTGACCAGGTCTCCGATCGCGGTCCGGCCCGGTCCCGACGTCGCGCGGCGGCCGCCAACATCCGCTCGCGAGCCCGCAGCGTGCCTGTGCGCCGGCCGCCTCACCACGTCGGCACGAACGGCATCGCGTAGGGGGTGTGCCGGCATCCCCAGACCGGGTCGATCATCTTCGCCATCACGTCCCGTGCCAGGGCGCCGGCGCGTATGGCGACCTCCCTCGGGACGTGGGTCCGTTCGAGGATCTTCAGGCAGGCGTGTCCGCAGGCGCTGTACTGGCCGAGATGGTACGCGTTGAGGGCGAATTCATCGAGCAAGCCGTACTCGTAGACCCACGGATTCAGGGAGATCCCCTCGCTCGGAAGCGCGAGCGCAAGGCCCGCCTCCGCGTATCGATACCCGTCCGCGAACCGCTTCCTGAGCCTGCAGAACCGACTAGCCCCGTGGCGCGCTTCCGCCCGCGCCGGACGGACGGAGGTCGCGCGCTCGTAGAGCTGCAGCACCCTGTCCTCCGGCTCATCGAGGCGCTCCGCGTTCACCGCGGCCATCAGCAGGTTGAAATAGATCTCCTCGTCCCATCCGCCGAGATCGGCGCGCTTCAGGAAGCATGCGAGGGCCTTCCGGTACTCGCCGGCGGCATCGTAGGTGGTCCCGAGGTACATCGTGTAGCGGGCGATCATGAAGGGGTCTGTCTCGACCGCCAGCGCCTTCTCGAGGACGGCGATATCCCGCGCGTCCGCAGTCGTGTCGCGGTGCCGGGCGCCGTCGTCGCCCCGGCGCATCGCGAGGGGGAGGATCGGAGTCTCCGACACGCCGGGGCAGCTGAGGAATTCGTGCAGGACGCCCCGGTAGCGCCAGTTCTCCCGGTTGCTGACGAGCTGGTTGCGCCAGTATCGCGTGTGCTCGTCGATGATCTCGAACCGATAGCCGGGCGCGCGCAGCTTCGGCATCGTGAAGTCCGCGGGGATGATCAGCTCATCGTCAGCGTCGATGATCAGGGTGTACTGCGCATGACGCCGCGCGAGTTTCAGGGCCTCGTTTCGATTGTAGGCGAAATCGACCCACGGTCGCTCGACCAGCGCCCCCGGAATGTCCGCGAGCGCCGCGCGGACGATATCCTGGGTTCCGTCCGTCGACCCGGTATCGACGATGACCCAGTGATCGATGAGCGGTCGAACAGAATCGAGGCACCGACGGATAACGTGGGCCTCGTCCTTCACGATCATGGACAAACAGATCGTCGATCCGCGATTTTTCATCCTGAATCTGCCCCACCGCGCGCTCAGAACTCGCATCCGCGGCCGTCGATGCATCTAGCACCGCCGACATGCATTGACAAATCGATCGAGATTGTAGGTAAAGCTTCGATTAAACGGGTCAATCTTCGAAATAAGTGCGTGCCGGATACGGAATTATAGCGAACTACGGCTCATATATACATGATTCGAGATGACTCGATTTGGTGGAAGCGTGAGACCGGTGCCGGAAACTCCAACGGCTCAGGACGGAGTGCGCGGTCGACCGGCTCCCCTGATCGATCTCGGAAGGCAAGCCGGGCGGCCTTCCAGCCGTCCTGCCGCGGCCCGGAGATCTGCACGCATCGCGCGCGTTTCAGCCCCTGAGCGTCATCGTGCTGCCGGAGACGCCGAAATCGCGCAGGCGCCTCAGGAACGACATGCCCAACAGGCTGGTCGACAGGAGCCCGCGCGGGATCACGACCGCGTCGACGTCCCGCACCGTTATCGATCCGATCTGCACGATCGCGATCCGGATCGGCGCGACGCGGACCGTCCCGTTGGCGGTATTCCAGACGCGCGTGAAATCGGACGGTCCGACCTGGATCCCGATCCGCGCGGCGTCCTCCTCCGAGAACGCGCAGGCGCTCGCCCCCGTATCCACCATCATCGGTAGCGAACGGCCGTCCACGAGGGCGTTGACGAAGAAGTGGCCGTTGCGGCCGGCCTGGAGGGCTACGCCGGCGACGGCAGCGCCCGCGAGATCCGGTTCCGGCGCCGGCGCCGGCGCGATGGCGAGTGCTACCGGCACCGACCGCGCGCCGTCACGCAGCTTCAGAAGTGCCGTGACACCGAGGAAGCCGAGCATGCAGATCAAGAGGATTGTACGCACGCGAATTCGCCCGTGACGTGGAGTGGCGGCGATCCGCGGAGTTCCCGGATCCCGGCGATGAGATGCCAGACCCGTGAAGGGATGGTGCGCGATCGCGAGCGCGGCCGCGACCGGCGGACGGATTCCGCTCCGCTTGGTGTCCAGTCCGTCACCGCGATCGGCCGATTGTCGCGGGAGAGCCGTCCTGGACGCGGCGCGGGGTTGACCGGCACCGGCCGGGAGGCCACATCTGCATCTGTTCCAGGGAGATCCCCGGCAAGGGGCTGAGAAACCGCTGGCACGTCCGTCAGGACCTGCGGCGCGGAAATCCTTCGAACCTGATCCGGCTCATACCGGCGTAGGGATTGGACCGCGGCCGCCCGAAAGGCAGGCCACAGCTTCTCACAGAAGCAGACGGCCCGGTCCCCGCGACGGCAATTCGCGGAGATGCCCGTGCCCCTCGACCGCCCCGCCTCACCGATCGGCCGCCGCCGCAGCCCCGACGGCTGTGTCGCGCCCGAAACCCTTCCGGCGCGGACCGACGTCGCCGTGGTCGGCGCCGGGCTGATCGGGCTGTCGATCGCGTGGCGCCTCGCCCAGGCCGGCAGCGCCGTGACAGTGCTGGAGCGGGACACGATCGGGGCGGGCGCGAGCCTCGCGGCCACCGGCATGCTGGCCCCGGCGGCCGAGCACGAGCCGGGCTCCGACCCGCTGCTCCCGCTCGCCCTGGACTCGCTCCGGCTCTGGCCCGAGTTCCGCGACGCCCTGGAGGCGGAGTCCGGCCGCGCGATCGACTACCGGGCCGACGGCACCCTGGTGCTGGCGGTCGGCCGCGACGAGGTCGAACGGCTGCGCTTCCGCTACGACCTGCAGCGCCGCTCGGGGCTCGAGGCGACCTGGATGCCGGGCAGCGAGGTGCGGCGCCTCGAGCCGGGCCTGCGCCCCTCCGTCACTGCCGGCATCCACTGCCCGCTCGACCATCAGGTCGACCCCCGTCTGGTGATGGACGCCCTCACCGAAGCCTGCCGCCGGGCCGGCGTGATCCTGGTGGAGCGGACCCCCGTCACCGCCCTGGACTGGTCGGGCGGCCGCGTGACCGGGATCCGCGCCGGCGACCGCGTCGTCGCGGCGGAGACCGTCATCCTCGCCTCCGGCGCCTGGAGCGGGGAGGGCGGCCTGCTGCCCGACGCGCTCGCCCTGCCGGTCCGCCCGCTGAAGGGCCAGTCCCTGGCCCTGCGCACGACCGCCCGCACCGGTACCCTGGCGCGGATGGTCTGGACCGAGCAGGTCCACATGGCGCCGAAGAGCGACGGCCAACTCATCGTGGGCGCGACGGTCGAGGATTGCGGCTTCCGGCCCGGCGTCACCGCGGGCGGCCTCTACGCCCTGCTCGAGGGTGCCCGCCGGGTGCTGCCCGGCATCGAGGAGATGGAGGTGGAGGCGGTGTGGAGCGGCTACCGTCCGACCTCCGACGACGACGCGCCGATCCTGGACGCGATCGCCCCGGGCCTCGTCGCCGCCACCGGGCATCACCGCAACGGCTACCTGCTCGCCCCGGTCACCGCCGACGCGGTCGCCGCGCTGGTGCTGCGCGGCGCGCTGCCGGCGGTGGCGCGTCCCTTCACCCGCGCGCGCTTCGGCCAGCCGGAAGCGCTGAGGGCCTCGGCATGAAACTCCTCGTCAACGGCGAGCCGCGCGAGTGCGCGGTCGAGACGGTGGACGCCCTGTTCCGCCTCGAGGCGGAGGAGAGCGGCATCGAGAGCCCGCAGGGCGTCGCCATCGCGCTGAACGGCCGGGTTCTGCGCCGCCGGGACTGGGTCGAGACCCCGGTCTCGGAGGGTGACCGCGTCGAGATCGTCCGCGCCATGCAGGGAGGTTGAGCATGGACCAGAGTCACACGCCACCGCGCCCCGAGGGCGGGGACGACAGCCTGACCATCGCCGGGGTGACGCTGTCGTCCCGGCTGTTCATCGGCACCGCCGGCTACCCGACGCAGGCGATCATGCGCGACGCCGTCGCGGCGAGCGGCGCCGACGTGGTCACGGCCTCGATCCGACGGGTCTCGCTCCAGGGCCACGGCTCGGACACGGTCAAGATCCTGAAGGGCAAGCGCTTCCTGCCGAACACGGCCGGCTGCGAGACCGCCCGGGACGCGATCATGACCGCCGAACTCGCCCGCGAGGCGCTCGACACCAACTGGATCAAGGTCGAGGTGATCGGCGACCGCGAGACGCTCTACCCGGACGTGATGGAGCTGATCGAGGCCTGCCGCCATCTCGTGGACGACGGCTTCGTGGTGCTGCCCTACTGCAACGACGACCCGATCGTGTGCCAGCGCCTGGAGGATCTCGGCTGCGCCGCCGTGATGCCCATGGGCTCGCTGATCGGCTCCGGGATGGGTGTCGCCAACCCGGCCAACCTCGAGCTGATCTGCCGCCGGGCGACGGTGCCGGTGGTGGTCGATGCCGGCATCGGCACCGCCTCGGACGCGGTGATCGCCATGGAGCTCGGCGCCTCCGCCTGCCTGATCAACACCGCCGTCGCCAAAGCCGACGATCCGGTGCGGATGGCCCGCGCCATGGGCCGGGCCGTGGAGGCCGGGCGCGACGCGCACCGCGCCGGGCGGATCCCCCGCCGCGGCCGGGCGGAGCCGTCGAGCCCGCAGCTCGGCCTCGTCGGCTCGTGAGGGGGCTGCCGTCGCCGCTGCTCACGGTGACGGATCGGCACGGGCATCCGCGGCCCCTCGCCGAGACCGTGCAGGCGGTCCTCGACGGCGGCGGGCGCTGGATCTGGTTCCGCGACAAGGACATGGAGCCGGAGGCGCGTCGGCGCCTCGGCGCGGGCGTCGCCGCGCGCGTGCGGGCCCTGGGGGGCTTCCTGACGGTCGGCGGCGACGTCGCGCTGGCGCGGGCGCTGAGGGCCGACGGCGCGCATCTCGGCGGCGGCGCGGGGCCGGAGGCGATCGCCGCGGCGCGGTCGGCGCTCGGTCCGAGCGCGCTGATCGGCGTCTCGGTCCACGCGCCGCGCGAGGCCGCGGCCGCCGCGCAGGCCGGCGCCGATTACGTCACCCTCAGCCCGATCTACGCGACCGCGAGCAAACCCGGCTACGGGCCGGCGCTGGGTCTCGAGGGACTCACGGATAGCGTCGGCGCCGGCCTGCCCGTGGTGGCGCTCGGCGGTCTCGGTCCCGGGGCGGTCGGGCCCTGTCGCGCGGCAGGGGCGGCGGGTTTCGCTATCATGGGCGGCCTGATGCGAGCCGCGGATCCCATCGAAGCGACACGGGCGCTCCTGAAGGTCTGGGGCGCCGCGGAGACGTCGGCGGCTCGGACCGCCACGTAGATCTCCGCCACACCGTGAAAGTCAGCCGCCGGCTCTGCGAGCACAGCGAAGCCATCCGGGGACGCGCGACGTCCGGCGATGCCGCGCGGCCCTCGATCGCCCGCGCCGCGCTAGAACGGCCGATGCTGGGGCAGCACTAGGAGCTGGTAGGCCCGTAGGGCGGCCGCGGGATCGCCCGGTGCGCTGCGCGGAGCGCCGCCGACCAGCGCTCGCGCAGATCGTGGAAATAGCCCTCGCCGGCCTCGATCCGGTGATTCACCTCGAGCGTCAGCGCGTTCCGGCGGGCGACCGCGATGTCGATCGGCAGGCCAACACCGAGGTTCGACCGCATGGTCGAGTCCATCGAGACGAGGCTCACCTTGAGGGCGTCGTAGAGGTCGGTCGTGTACTTCACCGCCCGGTCGAGGATCGGCTTGCCGTACTTGTGCTCACCGATCTGGAGGAACGGCGCGTCAGTGCTGCACTCGATGAAGTTGCCCGCCGAGTAGATCAGGTACAGCCGCATCTCGCCGTCCCCGATCTGGCCGCCGAACAGCAGCGAGATCGAGAAGCGGATGTTGGCCGCCTCGAACCCGTCCTTCTCGATGGCGCGCACCCGCCGGATGGCGCGGCCGATCAGCTGTGCCGCCTGGAACATGGTCGGCGCCTCGACGAGTTTCTGCAGCGGCTCGCCCTCCTCCTCGCCGGGGACACCCTCCTGGAGCAAGCTGAGGACCGACTGGGTGATCGAGAGGTTGCCCGCGGAGGCGAGCATCATCACCCGCTCGCCGGGAACGTTGAAATGGTGGAGCTTGCGGTAGGTCGAGATATCGTCGAGCCCCGCATTGGTGCGGGTATCGGCGACCATGACCAACCCTTCCTCCACCAGGACACCGACGCAGTAGGTCATCGTCTTCGGGCTCTCGTGCGGTCGGCGGACCGGTGTCGGAACGATCAGGATTGAGCGGCGGCCCTGCCTTGCTCGACCCGCAGCTTCACGTCCAGTGTCTCGGTGCCACCGCCGGTGCGGCTGCCGCGAATCGGCGCGGCCCCGAGGTAGTCCAGGCCGGTGGCGACGCGGATGTAATTGTCCGCCGGGCTCACGTCGTAGCACGGGTCGAACGCCACCCAACCGAGATCCGGCACCAGGGCCTCGACCCACCCGTGGGGCGCCTCGACATCCGCCTGCCCGTCGTCCCGGGCCCGGTAGCCGGCGACGTAGCGGGCCGGGACGCCGATGTGACGCGCGGCGGCGATGAAGACGTGCGCGAGGTCCTGACAGACGCCGCTTCCGGCCGCGAACGCCTTGGCGGCCGGCACCGCGTTGCTCGCAGGTCCGGCCTCGTAGGCCACCGCGCCGTGGACTGCCCCCATCAGCCGGTGGAGCAAGCCGAGGACGGCGCCGTCGCCCTCGGCGGCAACGCGCTCCGCGAAGGCGTGCAGCTCCGGGCTGGCGGCACACAGGTCCGTGTCGCGGAGGTAGAACTCGTCCGGCAGGCGCTCCACCGTTCCGCGGACGACGCCGTGCGTGTCGTCGGTATCGACCTCGCCGGTGACCCGGATGGTCAGGGCGTCGGCCGGCTCGTCCGGGGTGAACCAGTGGACGACGTTGCCGAACCCGTCCTCGCGGGCAGTCAGCCGCCCGTCGACAGTGGTATCGATTCGCCACCCGCGGACGTACTGCCCGTCATGATCCCGCGGCGTCAGCCGTAGGACCTGCACGAGCCCGCGGGCCGGCTGCTCGTAGGTGTAGATGGTCTCGTGAACCACGCGGATGCGCATGCGCCGTCCCGTCCGTCTCGTTCAGCCGACCAGATACTGCTTGGCGATCGCCTCGCCCACCCTGTTGTTCTCGGCGATGAACGCCTCGACGAACTCGTGCAGCCCCGTGGCGAAGACCCGGTCGATGTCCTCGCCCTCCAGCTTCGCCAGCATGTTGCCCGCGAGGCGCTGGCTCGGTCCCCGGCGGCCGTAGGCGTCGGCGATCAGGTCGAGATACTCGACGATCACGCCGTAGCAGTTCGCGAAGGAGCGCGGCATCTGCTTGTTGAGCATCAGGAGGTCGGCCACCAGCAGCGGCTTGATGCTCTCCCGGTAGACCCAGTGGTAGGCGTTGAAGGCCGACACTTCGCGCAGGATCGTGGTCCACTGGAAGTAGTCGAGGCTGCCGCCCACCGTCTCGTCGTGCGGCAGCAGGATCTGGTACTTGACGTCGAGGATCCGGGCGGTGTTGTCGGCCCGCTCGATCGCCGTGCCGAGCCGCGTGAACCAAAAGGCGTCGTTGCGCAGCATCGTCCGGAAGGCCGAGCCGTCGAAGGTGAGCGAGACCGTCTTCACCCAGTCGAGGAAGCGGCCGAACTCGTCGCGGTTGAGGTCCTTGCCGGAATAGTTGCGCAGCTCCAGCCACGCGCCGTTGATCGCGTCCCACATCTCGGTGGTCAGCGCGGTGCGCACCGAGCGGGCATTCTCGCGGGCCGCCTCGATGCAGGAGCGGATCGAGGACGGGTTGTGCGGGCTGAAGGCCAGGAAGTCGCAGACCGTGTCGGCGTTGACCGCGCTGTAGTGCGTCTTGAACGCGTCGGGGTCGCCGGCCGAGGCGAGGGCCGATTCCCACTCGTTGCTCCCGCCGCCGCCGTAGCTCGTCGGCAGCGACGCGAAGCGGTGCGCCGCGTCGAGGATGCGGGCGACGAAATCGGCGCGCTCGACGTAGCGCGAGAGCCAGAAGAGGTTGTCGGCAGTCCTGGAGAGCATCGGTCTTCAGCCAAGTCGTGCGGACCACAATGTCCGCGCCTCGGAACGTCGGGACGGCCTGGACCTCAGGCGTCGAGCACCCAGGTGTCCTTCGTGCCACCGCCCTGGCTGGAATTGACCACCAGGGAGCCTTCCTTCAGCGCCACCCGGGTCAGGCCGCCCGGGACGATGCGGATCTTGTCGGCCCCGCACAGCACGAAGGGCCGCAGGTCGACGTGGCGGGGCGCGACGCCCGAGGCCACGAAGGTCGGGCAGGTGGAGAGCGACAGGGTCGGCTGGGCGATGAACCCGTCCGGGGCGTGCTTGAGCTTCTTGGCGAAGTCGTCGAGCTCGCGCTTGCTGGCGTGCGGCCCGACCAGCATCCCGTAGCCGCCCGAGCCGTTGACCTCCTTCACCACCAGGTCGGACAGGTTGTCCATCACGTACGCGAAGGCGTCCTTCTCGCGGCAGCGGTAGGTCGGCACGTTGTGCAGGATCGGCTCCTCGCCGGTGAAGAACTTCACGATCTCGGGCATGTAGCTGTAGACCGCCTTATCGTCCGAGATGCCGGTCCCGACCGCGTTGGCGAGGGTCACCGAGCCGCGCTCGTAGGCGTTCATCAGCCCCGGCACGCCGAGGACCGAATCCGGGCGGAAGACCAGCGGGTCGAGGAAGTCGTCGTCGAGACGGCGGTAGATCACGTCGACCTTCCGCGGCCCCTCGGTGGTGCGCATGTAGACGACGTCGTCCTTGGTGAAGAGGTCGGACGCCTCCACCAGCTCGACGCCGAGCTTGTCGGCCAGGAACGAGTGCTCGTAGAACGCGGAATTGTAGCGCCCGGGGGTCAGGAGCACGACGGTCGGGTCGCGGGTCGCCGAGCCCGGCGCGAGGCTGCGCAGCGTGGCGAGCAGGGCGTCCGGGTAGTTCTCCACCGGCGCGACCCGGTGCTTCGAGAACAGGTCCGGGAACAGGCGCAGCATCACCTCCCGGTTCTCCAGCATGTAGGAGACTCCCGAGGGGATGCGGGCGTTGTCCTCCAGCACGAAGAAGTCGTTCTCGCCGGTCCGGACGATGTCGATGCCCGCGATGTGGACGTAGAGGTCGTGCGGCACGCGGAAGGACCGCATCTCCATGCGGTAATGGGCGTTGCGGTAGACGAGGTCGGCCGGGATGATGCCGGCCTTGATGCATTCCTGGGCGCCGTAGATGTCCTTCAGGAACAGGTTGATGGCCGTGACCCGCTGCGTCAGCCCGCGCTCCAGGAAGGCCCATTCCGGCTTGGTGATCACCCGGGGGATGATGTCGAACGGGATCAGCCGCTCGGTCGATTCGTTGTCGCCGTAGACCGCGAAGGTGATGCCGATCCGGCGGAACAGCAGCTCGGCCTGGCTGCGGCGGGTGTTGAAGTGCTCCGGCGGCGTCGAGTCCAGCCACGCCTTGAGCTGGCCGTAGGCGTCGCGAACGGCGGCCGGATCGGCGGCGCCGGTGCCGAGTCCGTTCATCTCGTCGAAGGCCGTCACCGCCATCTCGCTCCTCCCGTACGCTCCCGCTCTTGAGGCAAGAGGCGCGCCACCCGTTCATGGCTATATCCGCGGGCGATAACGCTCAAGGCGGCCGGAGGATCAGATCAACTTGAGGCCTTTCAGGCTGGCGTGACCGTTTCGGCCGAGGATCACGTGGTCGTGGACGACGATCTTGAGCGGCGCCAGGACCGCCACGATCTCGCGGGTCATCGCCACGTCGGCCGCGGAGGGGGCCGGGTCGCCGGACGGGTGGTTGTGGGCCAGGATGATGGCCGTGGCCGACAGTTCGAGCGCCCGGCGGGCGACTTCGCGCGGATAGACCGGCGTGTGGTCGACGGTGCCGCGTCCCTGCACCTCGTCGGCGATGAGGTGGTTGCGCTTGTCGAGGAACAGGACGCGGAACTCCTCGCGCGGGGCGAACGCCATGGTGGCGCGCAGGTACTCGTGCAGCGCGCTCCACGAGCCCAGGAGCGCGCGCTCCCGGATCGCGCCCCGGGCGAGCCGCCGCGCCGCGGCCTCGATCACCTTGAGGTCGGACGCGACCCCGGCGCTCACGCCCTCCACTTCCATCAGCCGCGCCGGCTCGGCGCTGACCACCTCGGCGAAGCTGCCGAACCGGGCGACCAGCGCCTTGGCGAGGGGCTTGACGTCCCGCCGGGGTATCGCCCGGAACAGGACCAGCTCCAGCAGCTCGTAATCGGGCAGCGCGTCGGCCCCCGCCGTCGCGAACTTCTCCCGCAGGCGGTCGCGATGGCCGTGGTAGTGCGGCGCCTCCTTCTCGACCGGGGACGGGGCGGCGCTGTCGGCGAACAGCCCCGCCTCACCGTCGTCCGGCCGCGGCGACACGGCCGGTCAGGCGGCCGGGTTGACGGGCTGATGCAGCCCCTTCGGCGAGATCGTGAAGATCTCGACGCCGGTCTCGGTGACGCCGACCGTGTGCTCGAACTGGGCGGAGAGCGAGCGGTCGCGGGTCACGGCGGTCCAGCCGTCGCCCAGGACCTTCACGGCGGGCCGGCCGAGATTGATCATCGGCTCGATCGTGAAGAACTGTCCGGGCTTGAACGGCACGTCGTAGCTGGCCTCGACGTAGTGCAGGATCGTGGGCGCGTCGTGGTAGGTGCGCCCGAGGCCGTGGCCGCAGAAGTCGCGCACCACCGAGCAGCGCTCGCCCTCGGCGTAGGACTGGATCGCCCGGCCGATATCGTTGGTCGAGCCGCCGGGCTTCACGGCGGCGACGCCGCGCATCAGCGCCTCGTAGGTGATCTCGCACAGGCGCTGGGCCTTGCGGGGCACCTCGCCGACATAGGCCATCCGGCTCGAATCGCCGTGCCAGCCGTCGAGGATCAGGCAGATGTCGAGGTTGACGATGTCGCCCTCGCGCAGCGGCTTGTCGTTGGGGATGCCGTGGCAGACCACGTGGTTGATCGAGGTGCAGATCGACTTCGGGTAGCCGCGGTAGAGGAGCGAGGCCGGATAGGCGCCGTGATCCATCGCGAAGGTGTAGGCGAGCTTGTCGAGTTCCTCGGTGGTGACGCCGGGCTGCGTCGCCTCCATCAGCAGGTCGAGGGCCTCGGCGGTGAGCCGCCCTGCGCGGCGCATGCCCTCGAATCCCTCGGGACCGTGGATCGGCGGTTCCGGGGCGCGGCGCGCACCCTGCGCACTGGCCTGTTCCTGCTGCATGATCGGGACTTTTTTCGCGGCGGCGTCAATCGGGCTCCGCCTTATGTACGGCGCGGGGCGCGGGAGTCCAAGCCGCATCGGTCACCGGTCGGGCGAGGCTTGCGCCGGTCGCGGGGCTGGCGGCATAAGCGGCCGCGAGACGCCCGGGTGCGCGCAGGCAGATTCGCCGCGCGGTCGGTCGCGGGGCAGGCGAGGGCCGGATGGCAGGCAAGGCGGTACCGCACTTCCACAACGAGCCGGGCGTGCCGGTGATCACCGTGGGCGTTAAGGAGTTCATGTGCATCGGCGCGCTGCCGCCGTTCGACCACCCGCACGTGTTCCTCGACATGGGCGCCGACAGCGAGATCATCTGCCAGTACTGCTCGACGCTCTACCGGTACAGGGCCGGCCTGAAGGCCGATCAGGCGGAGCCGCAGGCCTGCGTGTGGCGGGACGACGCCAAGGTCGCGGCGGAGTAGGCGCCGCCGACCGTGCCCTCTGGCAGTCCATCTCTGCGGATCGGGATCGTCGGGGCCGGGATCGGCGGCCTGACGGCGGCGCTGGCTCTGTCGGATGCCGGCCACGCCGTCACGGTGATCGAGCGCCGGACCGGCTTCAGCGAGGTCGGGGCCGGGATCCAGATCTCGCCCAACGCGAGCCGGATCCTGGCCGGGCTCGGGCTCTCGGCGGCCCTGCGTCGGGCGGCGAGCGAGCCGCCCGCCGTCGAGGTGCGCGCCCTCGACAGCGGCCGCCGCATCGGCGGCGTGGCGCTCGGCGCGCAGGCGCTGAGCCGGTTCGGCGCGCCCTACTACGTGATCCACCGCGCCGACCTGCAGACGCTGCTGCTCGACGCGCTCCGGAGTCGCTCGACGATCCGCCTGCTGATGGGCCGCACCGTCACGGCCGTGTCCCGGACGGCCTCGGAGGCCGTCCTCACCGTCGAGGGCGCGAGCGGGGCCCAGCCGGCCGCCTTCGACCTCGTGATCGGCGCGGACGGGCTGCGGTCGCGCCTGCGCGCGCATCTCGATCCGGCCCCGCTCCGGCCCGGACAGGCCGCGGCGTGGCGGGCGCTGATCCCCATGGAGGCGGCCCCGCAGGCGCTGCGCGGTGCCGCCACCGGCCTGTGGCTCGGCCGCGGCCGGCACGTGGTGCATTACCCGGTGCGGGACGGGCAGTTCCTCAACGTGGTGGCGGTCGTGCCCGAAGCTGTGGGCGACGAGGGCTGGGGCCGGCTCGGCGAGCCGGCCGTGCTGCGCGGGCATCTGCGCGGCTGCGCCGCGTCGCTGCGCGACCTCCTGAGCCTGCCGGATTCCTGGCTGGTCTGGTCGCTCGCCGACCGGGCCGTGGCGCGCCCGCTCGCCCGCGACCGGCTCGCGCTGATCGGCGATGCCGCCCACCCGGTGCTGCCCTACCTGGCGCAGGGAGCGGCCCTGGCGATCGAGGACGCCGCGGTCCTGACCCGTGCCCTCGCGGACCACGCCGACGTGCCGGCCGCGCTCGTGGCGTTCTCGGGCGCGCGGACCGCCCGGGTGCGGCGGGTCCAGAAGGCGGCGCGGAGCAACGGCCGGACTTACCACGCCGGCGGCGTGGTGGCGTTCGTGCGCAACGCCGTGATGGCCCGCCTCGGCCCGGACGGCATGCGGGACCGCTACGCGTGGCTGTACGGCTGGACGCCCCCCGCTTGATCGGACCCGCCGCCCCCGCTACCGAGGGCGCATGCGGACGTGGCGGAACCGGTAGACGCACGAGACTTAAAATCTTGCGGCCGCAAGGCCGTGCGGGTTCGAGTCCCGCCGTCCGCACCAGCACGCATCGCGACGCCGGACCGGGGCTCCGGAGGGGAATGGCGTGGTCTACGTGCTAATCATCATGCTGGCCGGCTCGGGCTCGGCGATCGGGTCCGTGGAGTTCAACACCCGGCAGGCCTGCGAGGCCGCCGCGAAGCAGATCGCGGACGCCGAACGGCCCTATGGCGGCGCCTCCCCGGTCACCGTGTGCGCGCCGAAGGGGTGAGCGCCGGGCGGTCCGGAATGCGCGGGATCGGTCGCATTCGAGCGATCGCCGAAACCGGCTCTTCGCGCCTCCCTGCCAGGGTCAGGCCCGGGAGATTCCGGCATGATCGACGCCCTTCAGACCGCCGCGACCGGCATGACCCGGGCCACCGATCGGCTCGGGAAGGCCGCCGAGACCATCGCGGCGAGCGGCGCGCCCGTCGGCGACGCGGTCCTGCCGCCGGCCGCGCAGGTGGACCTGTCGGGGGCCGCGCTGGACCTGATCGGGTCGCGGTCGGCCTTCGCGCTGAACGCCGCGGTGGCGCGCTCCGCCGACCGCATGATGGGTCAGCTCCTCGACGTCACCGCCTGAGGGCGGGGAGGGCGAGACCGGCCAGGATCGCGGCCGCCGCGAAGAGCAGCGTCACGCCGACGAGGCGGTAGGCCACGACCCCCACCACGCCGCCCGCCAGGAAGGCGCCCACGGTCGAGAGGTACAGCCGCAGCCGCACCGGATCGTGGGCCTTCAGCGGGTCGGCGCCCGGCGCGCCGCGATCGAGCCAGCGCGCGAGCTCGATGCCGATATCGGTGATCATGCCGGTCACGTGCGTGGTCCGGACCCGCGACTCGGAGATCTTGGTCACGGCCGCGTTCTGGAGACCGAGGACGAAGCTCAGGCCGAGCACGAGGGCGTGGCTCCGTGCCGGCTCGTGGAGCGGCAGCACGAGCAGGCCGACGGCGACGAGGAGGATCGCCTCCGCGCAGACTCCGTAGGCGTAGGCGCCCGGACGGCGCCCGCGGCGGCGGCGGCGGATCAGCAGCGTCGCGGTGGCGGCGCCGAGGACGAACAGGATGACGAGCAGGCCCGCCTGCAAGGCCAGCAGAAGGTCACCCGTGCCGGTCCGGTCGGAGATGGCCGAGACGTTCCCGGTCATGTTCGAGGCGTAGAGGCCCACGGCGTAGAAGCCGGCGGTGTTCAACGCGCCGGCCACCCCGGCGAGGGAGAGGGCGAGCGCCCTGTCGGCCTCCGGGGTGCGCGTCTCGCCTTCGTGGACCAGCATGGACCCGTCGATGACCCGTCGGTGGGTGCGGACCGCCGGATTCGGCCGGCGCCGCCACCGTCTTAAGCCACGCGCCCGGGCCCCGTCACGGCGCCCGGCGCAACCCCCGGCTCACCAGCCGCGATAGCCGTAGCCACCCTCGTATTCGCCGCGCCAGTGGCGGGCCGGGCCGTAGCCGACCGGGACCCGCTCGTAGGTCACGGTCCGGCGGGTGGCGTAGACCGGCGCCTCCTCCTCGTAGACGCGGTAGACTGGGGCCGGCCGCACGACCACGGGGGCCGGGGCGTAGCCGTAATCCGCGTCGCCGTAACCGTAGCTGGGCGCCGCGTGGGCCTGGGTCGCGGCGCCGATCAGGGCGCCGGCCGCGAGGCCGCCGATGATGCCGGCCGCGATGGCGCCGCCGCCGCGGGCCTCGGCGGCGGTGGAGGCCAGGGTGCCCGCGCCGATCAGCGCGGCGGCCGAGAGCAGAGCGATGCGTGTCATGACCTGTCTCCAGAGGAAGCACGAAGCGCCTGGGCGCCCCGGATCACACGAGGGACAATGCCGCGCCCGCGCTGCACCGAAGCTGAAGCCGGCCTGCAGCCACGGTTCAGCTTGTCGGCCCGGCCTCCGGATCGGGGGCGGTCCGGACGTAGCCGCGGGAGATCAGGCGGCTGCGCTCGCGCGTGCGCCGCTCCGCCTCCATCAGGTCGGACAGGGCGTCGGCGATCGCGCAGCGCAGGGCGATCCCGGCATCGCCGCCCGCGAAGCCGAGATAGGCGGAGCTGATCGCCTCGACGGGGCATACGTGATCGTCGCGCTGGGCCAGGACCTGGGTCAGCATCGGGTTCTCCTTCGTCGCGTCCGGGAACGAAAAGAGAACAAGCCATAAGGGTTAACGTTCCGTCAACGGCGGCCGGGCCGGCCGCGCTCGACCGGCCAAACCCTGTGGACAACGCCGTTTCCGGTGCCGGGCAGCTGTGGATAAGCCGGCTTACTCGGGCATGCGCGGCAGCGGCTTGCCGTCGGCGGGAATCGGGTAGCGGGCCGCGTTCAGCTCCATCGCCAGGAACGTGTAGTAGCCCGAGATCGCCGCCAGATCGACGACGCCGGGCTTGCCGAACCGGGCCTCGGCGCGCGCGAAGGTCGCGTCGGAGACGCGCCTCGTGTCTTGGAGCTCGGCGGTGAAATCGTACACGAGGGTCTCGTCGTCGCTCATCTTGGCCGGCCGGCGGCCGTCGCGGATCGCCGCGATGATGTCGGCGGAGATGCCGGCCTTCTCGGCGATCGGCGCGTGGACGTACCACTCGTAGTCCTGCGTCCAGCGGCGGGCGGTCATCAGGATCACCAGTTCCGAGAGCGTAGTGCCGATCTTCGGCTTGAAGCGGAGATAGTCGCCCATCGACCGGGCGAGCGTCATCACCTCCGGCGAGTACATGAGCGGCTCGAACGGCCCGAAGGGCGGCTTGCCGCGTGCCTGCGCGAAGGCCTCGGCCGCCTGCTTCTGCTCGGGCGTGTAGTCCTGGGGCGGGATGGTCGGCAGCCGGTCCTGCGCCCGCGCCGCGCCGGTCGCCAGCGGCAGGGCCAGGGAGAGGGCGGCCAGGGTCAGCGCGCGGCGGCGGAGGGTCATCGTTTCGCTCCCGTCGGATCTGTGCAGTCGCGCCGCACGATCGCGGCGGCGCCGCGCAGTTGCCAGAGCTCGGGACGGGGAGCCCGTGTCGAATCGTGCCCGGCGTCACGGGACGCCGGACGCGGCGCCGACCCGGGTTCGCGCCGGTTGCGCTCGGCGCCGCGCCGCGCCATCAGCGGCCGCGATGGCCGGTCCCGCACCCGTGCTGCCGATCGAGGCGGCGCTCCCCGATCTGCGCCGCGCGCTCGCCGCGCGGAACGCCGCCGTCCTGGTGGCGCCCCCGGGCGCCGGCAAGACGACCCGCGTGCCCCTCGACCTCCTGGCGGCGCCCTGGCTCGACGGGCGCAAGATCATCCTGCTGGAGCCGCGCCGCCTCGCGGCCCGGGCCGCCGCCGCGCGGATGGCCCAGACGCTGGGCGAGCCGGTCGGCGGCACGGTCGGCCTGCGCGTCCGCCTCGGCTCGAAGATCTCGGGCCGCACGCGGATCGAGGTCGTCACCGAGGGCGTCTTCACCCGGATGATCCTGGACGATCCGGAGCTGTCCGGAATCGGCGCCGTCCTGTTCGACGAGTTCCACGAGCGTTCCCTCGACGCCGATCTCGGCCTCGCGCTGGCGCTCGACGCGCAGGGCGGCCTGCGGGAGGACCTGCGGATCCTCGTCATGTCGGCGACCCTCGACGGCGCCCGGGTCGCGCGGCTGATGGGCGACGCCCCGGTGGTCGCCTCCGAGGGCCGCGCCTTCCCGGTGGAGACCCGGTACGTGGAGCGCGACCCGAACCGGCGGGTCGAGGACTCGGTCGCCGAGGTCACCTTGCGCGCCCTGCGGGCGGATCCGGGCTCGATCCTGGTGTTCCTGCCCGGACAGGCGGAGATCCGCCGGACCACCGACCTGCTGGCCGAGACGGTCGGGCCCGACGTGCAGCTCGCGCCGCTCTACGGCGCGCTGACGCCCGCCGAGCAGGACCGCGCCGTCGCGCCGGCATCCGCCGGCACGCGGAAGGTCGTCCTCGCGACCAGCATCGCCGAGACCTCCCTGACCATCGAGGGCGTCCGGATCGTGGTCGATTCGGGGCTGGCGCGGGTCCCGGTCTACGAGCCGGGCCTCGGCCTGACCCGTCTGGTCACGGCCCGCGCCTCTCGCGCTTCCGTGGACCAGCGCCGGGGCCGTGCCGGACGCACCGAGCCCGGCCTCTGCTGGCGGCTCTGGTCCGAGGCCGGCACGAACGCCCTGGAGCCGTTCACGCGGCCCGAGATCCTGTCGGCCGACCTCGCCGGGCTGCTCCTCGACTGCGCCGCCTGGGGCGTGACCGACCCCGGCGCGCTCGCCTTCCTCGACCCGCCCCCGGCGCCCGCCCTGGCGGAGGCCCGCGCCCTGCTGAGCGAGCTGGGCGCGCTCGACGCCGACGGCCGCCTGACGCCGGTCGGCGCGCGCGCTGCGGGCGCTGCCGCGCGCCGCGCGGCTCGCCCGGATGGTGACGGTGCGGCGCGGCACCGGTCAGGCCCGGGCGCCGCCGACCTCGCCGCCGTGCTGGTGGACGGGCCTCGGGGGCGACGGGGTCGACCTCGACGAGCGGGTCGAGCGGTTCCGCCGCGACCGGGGCGGGCGCGCCGCCGACATGCGCCGGCTCGCCGAGAGCTGGGCCCGGATCGCCGGGGCGGGAGGTCCCGCGAGCCCGGACGCCGGCCCCTCCGGCGCCGGGCCGCTCCTGGCGCTCGCCTATCCGGACCGCGTGGCCCGGGCGCGCGGCCGCGAGGGCGAGTTCGTGATGGCGAGCGGCCGGGCCGGGCGCCTCGACCCGGCGAGCCCGCTCGCCCGCGAGACCCATCTGGTGATCGCCGACCTCGCCGGATCGGCCGGGAACGCCCGGATCCTCGCCGCGGCGGCGATCGGCGCCGAGGCGATCGAACGGCTGTTCGCCGACCGGATCGAGTCGCGCACCGAGATCGCCTTCGATCCGCCGGCAGCCGCCCTGCGGGCGCGGGCGGTCCGGCGACTCGGCGCGGTCAGTCTCGGATCACGGCCGCTGCCGGTGCCGTCAGACATGGACAGCGCCGCGATTCTGGCGCGCGGCATCGCCGATCTCGGGATCGACCGGCTTCCGTGGACGCCGGCCCTGGCGCAGTGGCGAGCCCGGGTGAACTTCCTCCGCGCCGCCGAGGGCGCTGCCTGGCCCGACCTGTCGGACCAGGCGCTGGCCCGGACGGCGGAGACGTGGCTGGCGCCGTCCATCGTGGGTCGCGCCGGCCTGGCGTCGGTCACGGCGGGCGATCTGGCGGACGCTCTCCAGGCGCTGCTGCCCTGGGACCTGCGCGCTCGGCTCGACGCGGAGGCGCCGACCCATGTCGAGGTGCCGACCGGCTCGCGCATCCCCGTGGATTACACGGCCGAGGAACCGGCGCTGGCGGTCCGGGTGCAGGAGCTGTTCGGCCTCGACCGGCACCCGCGGGCCGGTGGCCGGCCGCTGGTCTTGCACCTGCTGTCGCCGGCGCAGCGGCCGATCCAGATCACCCGGGACCTGCCGGGCTTCTGGCGCGGCTCCTGGGCGGCGGTGCGGTCCGAGATGCGCGGGCGCTACCCGCGCCATCCCTGGCCGGAGGATCCGCTCAGCGAGGCGCCGACCCGGCGGGCCAAGCCCCGGGGAACCTGACATCCGCCCACCGAAACCTCGACACGAACGGACCCGACGCGATGACTACGGATAAGGATGCCTACGATCCCGCCGCCGAGGGCTGGGCGCTGGTGGAGGACAAGGGCTTCATCGCCCATGTCGGGCCGCTGCACGTCCGCGGCGCGGACGGCGCCTACGCGTTCCGGGCCGATCAGAAGCACGCCAACCTGATCGGCGTCGTCCACGGCGGCATGCTGATGAGCTTCGCCGACCGGGCTCTCGGCGAGACCGCGATGCGCGCCGCCGAAGGCGCCAACTGCGTGACGATCCAGCTGGAGATGAAGTTCATCGATGTCGGCCGCCTCGGCGACTGGATCGAGATCCGGCCGCAGGTCGTCAAGCGCACCGGCTCCCTCGTGTTCATGCGCGGCGACGTCCGCGACGGCACCCGTCTCCTCGCCTCGGCGGACGGCGTCTGGAAGATCCTGCGGCGCCGGCCCAGTTGACCGGCTCAGGACAGGTGTCCTAGCCTGCCGGCGCGCGCCGCGGCCCGTTGCAGGATGCGCGGGGGAGGATCGTATGCGACCGTCGCGGACCGATGCATCCGGGATCGCGGCCGAGCGCGGCCGTGTCCCGCCCTCCCGGCGCACGGTCCTCGCGGCCCTGGGAACACTCGCCGTCACGGCCGGCGACGCGGCGGCGCAGCCCGCGCCGCCCAGCACGGTGACGAGCCCGCCGCGCGACTTCCGCCCGGGAGCGCCGCCGACCACCTACTTCACCGATCCGGACATCGTCACGGTCGACCCGGCCTTCGAGCCCTACATCGTGCCGAACAGCGCCATCCGCCGGCTCTGGACCGGCGCCCTCTGGGCGGAGGGACCGGCCTGGAACGCCGTCGGCCGCTACCTCGTCTGGAGCGACATCCCGAACAACCGACAGATGCGCTGGCTGGAGGAGGACGGGCACGTCTCGACCTTCCGCATGCCGAGCAACAATTCCAACGGCAACAGCTTCGATCGCCAGGGGCGGCAGCTCACCTGCGAGCATGCCACCGGGCGCGTCGTCCGCTACGAGCTCGACGGCTCGGCGACGGTCCTGGCCGATTCGTTCGACGGGAAGCCGCTCAACTCCCCCAACGACGTGGTCCAGCACCCGGACGGCGCGTACTGGTTCTCCGATCCGCCCTACGGCGCGCTCCTCTACGAGGGCCTCCCCGACGCGGCGGGCGGTCCGAGCAACCCGCACGGCCATCTCGATCCGCGGCTCGGCCAGCCGGCCGGGACCGGCCCGCGGCGCCGCGTGCTGCCGAACGCGGTCTACCGGATCGACCCGTCCGGGCGGGTCGACCGGATTCTCACCGACGACGAGGTGCCCGACCCCAACGGCCTGTGCTTCTCGCCCGATCACCGGACGCTCTACGTCTGCTCCACCGGGAAGGGGCCCGGCGATACCGGACCCGGCGGCAAGGGCGAGATCTACGCCTTCGACGTCGGGACCGGGGCGGCGCTGTCGAACAAGCGCCTGTTCTCGGACTGCGTCGTGGACGGGGTGAAATGCGGGCCCGACGGCCTGCGGGCCGACGTCGACGGCAATCTCTGGGTGTCGAGCAACGCCGGTCGTGCCGTGGGCTACAACGGCGTCACCGTCTGGACACCGCGGGGCAAGCTCATCGGGCGGATCCGCCTGCCGGAAGTGTGCGGGAATCTCACCTTCGGCGGTCCCAAGCGCAACCGCCTGTTCATGGCGGCGAGCCAGTCGCTCTACGCCGTGACGGTGAACACCCAGGGTGCCGGTCCGGCCTAGGATCCCGCCCCTGCGGTCCGGCAAGGGAGCGGCGCCGATCCTCCGGTCGGCCATGGCTGAGCGGGCATCGGGACGCTATCTGTCACGGGCATGAGCGAGGATCCCGCCCCCGACCCGACCTTGAGCCGCCTCAGCGCGGCCCTGGGGGAGCTGCCGAAGCGCGGACTGCCGCCGGTGGAGCGGTGGGACCCGCCCTATTGCGGCGCCATCGACATCCGCATCGCGGCGGACGGGACGTGGTTCCACAACGGCTCGCCGATCCGCCGGGACAAGCTGGTCAGGCTGTTCGCCAGCATCCTGCGGCGCGAGCCGGACGGCCGGACCGTCCTGGTCACGCCGGTGGAGAGCGTCGGCATCACCGTGGACGACGCGGCCTTCGTGGCCGTCGAGATGGCGGTGGACGGGAGCGGGGCGGAGCGGCGCGTCTCCTTCCGGACCAACGTCGACGATCTGGTCAGCGTCGATGCCGAGCACGCCCTTCGCTTCGAGGCGGCACCGGACGGGGCGCTGAAGCCCTACCTCCATGTCCGCCGCGGGCTGTGGGCGCTCGTGACCCGGGCGCTCACCTACGACCTCGTGGATCTCGCCGAGGAGCGCGTCGTCGACGGGAAGCCCTGGCTCGGCCTGTGGGCCGGCGGCGCCTTCCACACGATCGCGCCGGTCGCCGCCGCGTGAGCGACCCGCTCGCCGATTTCCTCGCCCGCGCCGCCGCCGGCCTGTCGCCGGCTCCGCCCGGGCCGGACGATCCGACCTCCAATCCGCGAGGCGACCACAGCCTCGATCCGGACGGGACGGCCGTGATCCCGCCGCCGCCGCACCGCCGAGCCGCCGTCCTCGTGCCGGTCGTGCCGCGCGCGGACGGGCCGACCCTGATCCTGACGATGCGGGCCGCCAACCTGCGCGACCATTCCGGGCAGGTGGCGCTGCCGGGGGGCAAGATCGATCCCGCCGATCCCGGGCCCGCGGACGCGGCCCTGCGCGAGGCGTTCGAGGAGATCGGGCTTCCGCCCGAGTCGGTGCGGCTCCTCGGCTATCTCGACCCGTACCTCTCGGGCACCGGCTTCCTCGTGACCCCGGTCATCGGCTTGGTCGATCCCGGCGCGGTCCTGACGCCGAACCCGAACGAGGTGGCCGACGTCTTCGAGGTGCCGCTCGCGTTCCTCTTGGACCCGGAACGCTACCGCCTGCGCTCCCGCGCGTGGCAGGGCCGCGAGCGCTGGTTCTACGCCCTGACCTTCGGCGAGCGGCTGATCTGGGGCGTCACCGCCGGAATCCTGAATAATCTGCGCGAACGGCTCTACCCGGAGGCCGGGCCGGGCGACGCCGGGCGCCCGGCGCGTTAGGCTGGCCCCATGCTCCGCCGCGTCCTCGAAGAGTTCGGCCTCTTCCTCGTCCCCTTCGCGCTGTTCCTGGTCTACCTGCTGCTGTCCGGCCGCAATCCCCTGCGGCGGGTCCACTGGGACGCCCACCTGTTCCGCCTCGTCCTGGCCGGGCTGGCGGTGGTGATCGGCACCCTCGTCTACGAGGGGCTGTTCTCCGAACGCCGCCAGGGGGGCTACGTGCCGACCCACATGGAGAACGGCCGCCTCGTGCCCGGCGGCTTCCGGTGAGCCGCGCCCTCGATCCGGCGGGCCTGAGCGCGCTGCTCGAACGCCCGGGGGTGCGCCGCGTCCTCGCCGCCCTGGACGCGCCGGGCGCGGAGACCCGGCTGGTCGGCGGCTGCGTCCGCGACGCGCTCCTCGGCGCGCAGACCGCCGACATCGACATGGCGACCACGCACCGGCCCGAGGCGGTGATGCGGGCGGCGCAGCGGGCGCACGGCCTCAAGGCGGTGCCGACCGGCATCGAGCACGGCACCGTCACCCTGGTGACCGAGGACGGGCCGATCGAGGTCACGACCCTGCGCGAGGACGTCGAGACCGACGGGCGGCACGCGGTCGTCCGCTTCGGCACCGACTTCCTGCGCGACGCCGAGCGCCGGGACTTCACCGTCAACGCGCTCTCCCTCGGCGCCGACGGGAGCCTGCACGACCCGGTGGGCGGCCGCCCCGACCTCGCGGCCGGGCGGGTGCGCTTCATCGGTGACCCGGCGACACGGATCCGCGAGGACGCGCTGCGGATCCTGCGCTTCTTCCGCTTCCATGCCCGGTTCGGTGCCGGCGCGCCCGACGCCGCGGCCCTGGCTGCCTGCGTGGCCGCGCGGGACAGCCTCGACCGGCTCTCGCGCGAGCGCGTGCGCGCGGAGTTCCTGAAGCTGCTGGCGGCCCCCGGCGGCCCGGCACTAATGACGACGCTGAGCGCGACCGGCCTGCTGGCGCGGATCACCGGCGGCGTCGGGGAACTCGGACGGCTCGCGCGCGCCGCCGCGGCGGGCCTGCCCCCGGTGAAGCGCCTCGCGGCTCTCGCCGTCGGCGCCCGGCACGATGCCGACCGGCTGCGCGAGCGGCTGCGTCTCTCGAAGAGCGAGCACGGACACCTCCTCGGCTACGCCGAGGTGCTGGCCGATCTCCACGGATGCGCGGCGCTGGACGCCGTCGCGGCGCGGGCCCTGGCGGCGCGGTACGGCCTGTCGCCCTTGGCCGACACGCTGGCGATCCTGGCCGGGGAGCCGCGGCCCGTCGTGACGGAGGCGGCGCGGGCGGCCCTGCGGGCCCTGGAGGGGGAGGGGGCGTCGCCCGCCTTCCCCCTGGCGGGTGCGGACCTGGTGGCGGCCGGGGTGGCGCCGGGCCCCGGCATCGGGCGCGGGCTGGCCGCGGCGCGGAAAGTCTGGCTGGAGCGGGGCTGCCCGACGGACGCCGCCGCGCGGGCCGACCTGCTGGCGCGGGCGCTGGAGAGCGCCCGCTGACCGGGATCAGAGCTTGAGGAGCGCCTTGGTCTCCTGGAGCTGGACGATCTGGCCGTTCAGCTCCTCGCGCTTCTGCAGGTCCTCGGTGGCGTCGCGCTGCATCTCGACCGCCTCGATGTCCCGGTCGAGGGATTCGTGGGTCAGCTCCTCGATCGGGGCTGCGCGCTCGGCCAGCACGGTCACGGCCGTCGGCCCGATATCGGCGAAGCCGCCGCGGACGTAGATCCGCTTGCCGCTGCCCTGGCTCTCGGTGATCACGATGACGCCGACGCGCAGGGAGGTCAGCACGGGCGCGTGGCCCGGCATCACGGTCATCTCGCCCTCGGTGCCGGGCAGCTGAACGGCGGTCACCTCGCCGGAATACAGCGTCCGCTCGGGGCCGACGAAATCGAAGTGGAAGGTGGCCATGGCCTGACGTGTTCCCGGATCGGCGGCGCGCGCCCCGCCTCGCGGGCGGAGCGTCTCGGAAAAGGCTGCGCGGACGGCACCGGTCAGGGTCGCCCGCGCAGCCTCTGCCCCCTTCCCGCGCGGGGAAGGGGTGGTGTCGTCTTACGCGGCCTTGAGCTTCTTGGCCTTCTCCTGGGCCTCCTCGATGGTGCCGACCATGTAGAAGGCGGCCTCCGGGAGGTCGTCGTAGTCGCCGTTCACCAGGCCCTTGAAGCCCTTGATGGTGTCTTCCAGCGCCACCTGCTTGCCCGGCGAGCCGGTGAAGACCTCGGCGACGGAGAAGGGCTGCGAGAAGAAGCGCTCGATCTTGCGGGCGCGGGCGACGGTCAGCTTATCCTCCTCGGACAGCTCGTCCATGCCCAGAATCGCGATGATGTCCTGGAGCGCCTTGTAGCGCTGCAGGGTCTGCTGGACGCGGCGGGCGACGTCGTAGTGCTCCTCGCCGAGGATCGCCGGCGACAGCATGCGCGAGGTCGAGTCCAGCGGATCCACCGCCGGGTAGATGCCCTTCTCGGCGATCGAGCGCGACAGCACGGTCGTGGCGTCGAGGTGGGCGAAGGAGGCGGCGGGCGCCGGGTCGGTCAGGTCGTCGGCCGGCACGTAGATGGCCTGCACCGAGGTGATCGAGCCCTTGGTCGTGGTGGTGATGCGCTCCTGGAGGGCGCCCATGTCGGTGGCGAGGGTCGGCTGGTAGCCCACCGCCGAGGGGATGCGGCCGAGGAGCGCCGACACCTCGGAGCCCGCCTGCGTGAAGCGGAAGATGTTGTCGACGAAGAACAGCACGTCCTGGCCGTCGTCGCGGAACTGCTCGGCGATGGTCAGGCCGGTCAGGGCGACGCGCGAGCGAGCGCCGGGCGACTCGTTCATCTGGCCGTAGACCAGGGCGCACTTCGAGCCCTCGGCGGAGCCGTGCTCCTTCGGGTCGACGTTCACCTTGGACTCGATCATCTCGTGGTAGAGGTCGTTGCCCTCGCGGGTGCGCTCACCCACGCCGGCGAAGACCGAGTAGCCCGAGTGCACCTTCGCGATGTTGTTGATCAGCTCCATGATCAGCACGGTCTTGCCGACGCCGGCGCCGCCGAACAGGCCGATCTTGCCGCCCTTGGCGTAGGGGGCGAGCAGGTCCACCACCTTGATGCCGGTGACGAGGATCTGCGCCTCGGTCGACTGCTCGGCGTAGGAGGGGGCCGGCTGGTGGATGGCGCGGTAGGTGGTGGCCTGGACCGGGCCGGCCTCGTCGATCGGCTCGCCGATGACGTTCATGATGCGGCCGAGGGTGTTCATGCCGACGGGAACCTTGATCGGCTCGCCGGTGTCGGTGCACTCCTGGCCGCGGGTCAGGCCCTCCGACGTGTCCATGGCGATGCAGCGGACGGTGTTCTCGCCGAGCTGCTGGGCGACCTCGAGGACGAGGCGGGCGCCGTTGTTCTTGGTCTCCAGGGCGTTCAGGATCTCGGGCAGGTGGCCCTCGAACTGCACGTCGACCACGGGGCCGATGACCTGGGTGATCTTGCCGACCTTGTTGGAGCCGGTGCCGGGGAGTGCGGTGTTCGCCATGGTAAACCTACCCTTCAAGCTGTGCGGTCGGGTCGCGGTGCCTCAGAGGGCTTCCGCGCCCGAGATGATCTCGATGAGTTCCTTGGTGATCATGGCCTGACGGGTCCGGTTGTAGACCAGCGTCTGCTTCTTGATCATCTCGCCCGCGTTGCGGGTGGCCGAGTCCATGGCGCTCATGCGGGCGCCCTGCTCGGAGGCGGCGTTCTCCAGGAGCGCCCGGTAGATCTGCACCGTCAGGTTCTTCGGCAGCAGGGTCTCCAGGATCGCCTCCTCGGACGGCTCGAATTCCAGGGCGGCGTTGCCGGCAGCCGCCTTCGCGGTCGTGTCGGCAGCGGGCAGCTCCGCCGGGATCAGGCGCTGGGCGGTCGGGATCTGCGAGATCACCGAGCGGAACTCGGAGTAGAACAGGGTCGCGACGTCGAACTCGCCGGCCTCGAAGCGCGTCAGGATCTTGTCGGCGATGCTGGCGGCGAACTCGTAATCCACCGGCCGGTTGCCGCGGATATCCATGCTCTCGACGATCTGGTCGCGGTACTGGCGGCGCAGCGCGTCGAGGCCCTTCTTGCCCACCGTCATGATCTTGACGGTCTTGCCCTCGGCGGCGAGCTTCTGAGCGTATTCGCGCACCGCGAGGCGGACGATCGACGAGTTGAACGCGCCGGCGAGGCCGCGGTCACCGGTGCAGACCACCAGCAGGTGCGTCTGCTCCGAGCCGGTGCCGGAGAGAAGCTTCGGGGCGCCGACGCCGCCGACGAGGTTGCCGGCGAGGTTGCCGAGCACCGCGGACATCTTCTCGGCGTAGGGACGGCCGGCCTCGGCGGCCATCTGCGCCCGGCGCAGCTTGGCGGCGGCGACCATCTGCATGGCCTTGGTGATCTTCTGCGTCGCCTTCACCGAGGTGATGCGGTTGCGCAGGTCCTTCAAACTCGCCATCGGGTGAGGTCCAGGTCCGTTCTATGGGCCTCTCCTTCCCTCGGCGGGAAGGAGCCGGAAGTGCGGGCGGTGCAGCGGGGACCGGGATCCCCCCGCACCACCCGAGATCCCTCCCCGCGGGGAGGGGCCTCACATCAGCCGATCGACTTGGCGACGCTCTCGACGACGCTCTTGAGCTTGCCGGCGTTCTCGTCCGACAGGTCCTTGGAGGCGGCGATCGAGTCGAGCAGGTCCTTGTGCTTGGAGCGCAGGGTGCTCAGCAGCGAGTCCTCGAAGGCGCGGACCTTGGTCACCGGGAGCTTGTCCAGGTAGCCGTTCACGCCGGCGTAGATCACCGCGACCTGCTCCTCCATCTTCAGCGGCGAGAACTGCGGCTGCTTGAGGAGCTCGGTGAGGCGGGAGCCGCGGTTCAGCAGCGCCTGAGTCGAGGCGTCGAGATCCGAGCCGAACTGCGCGAAGGCCGCCATCTCGCGGTACTGCGCGAGCTCGCCCTTGATCTTGCCGGCGACCTTCTTCATCGCCTTGGTCTGGGCCGAGGAGCCCACCCGCGACACCGAGAGGCCGACGTTCACCGCCGGGCGCACGCCCTGGTAGAACAGGTCGGTCTCGAGGAAGATCTGGCCGTCGGTGATGGAGATCACGTTCGTCGGAATGTAGGCCGAGACGTCGTTGGCCTGAGTCTCGATGACCGGCAGGGCCGTCAGCGAGCCGGCGCCGGCGGCGTCGCCCATCTTGGCGGCGCGCTCCAGCAGGCGGCTGTGGAGGTAGAACACGTCGCCCGGATAGGCCTCGCGGCCCGGCGGGCGGCGCAGCAGGAGCGACATCTGGCGGTAGGCCACGGCCTGCTTGGACAGGTCGTCGTACACGATCACGGCGTGCATGCCGTTGTCGCGGAAGTACTCGCCCATGGCGCAGCCGGCGAAGGGCGCGATGAACTGCATCGGCGCGGCGTCCGACGCGGTGGCGGCGATGACGATGGAGTATTCCAGGGCGCCCTGGTCCTCCAGCACCTTCACGAACTGGGCCACCGTCGAGCGCTTCTGGCCGATGGCGACGTAGATGCAGTAGAGCTTGGCCTTCTCGTCACCGCCGGCGGTGTGGCCCGGCTTCTGGTTGAGGATCGTGTCGAGGGCGATGGCGGTCTTGCCGGTCTGGCGATCGCCGATGATCAGCTCGCGCTGGCCGCGGCCCACCGGGATCAGGGCGTCGATCGCCTTGAGGCCCGTGGCCATCGGCTCGTGCACCGACTTGCGCGGGATGATGCCCGGGGCCTTCACGTCGACGCGGCGACGCTCGGTGGACTGGATCGGTCCCTTGCCGTCGATCGGGTTGCCGAGGGCGTCGACGACGCGGCCGAGGAGCCCCTTGCCGACCGGCACGTCCACGATGGCGCCGGTGCGCTTGACGGTCTGACCTTCCTTGATCTCGCGGTCGGAGCCGAAGATCACGATGCCGACGTTGTCCTGCTCGAGGTTCAGGGCCATGCCGCGCACGCCCGACTCGAACTCGACCATCTCGCCGGCCTGGACGTTGTCGAGGCCGTAGGCGCGGGCGATGCCGTCGCCGACGGACAGGACCTGCCCGACCTCGGAGACCTCGGCCTCTTCGCCGAAGTTCTTGATCTGGTCTTTCAGGATCGCGGAGATCTCGGCGGCGCGGATGTCCATACTCGGGCCTCTGTCGCTGATGCGTCTATGCGTGTTCGGTTCGGATGGGGGCGCTTATCGCGCGGCCCGCATCGCGAGGCGGATACCGTTGAGCTTGGTCTTGAGAGAGGCGTCGACCATGCGCGAGCCCATCTTCACGACGAGGCCGCCGATCAGGCTCGGGTCGACCACGAGGTCGACGTCGACGTCGGCCTTGGCGATGTCGCGCAGCGACGCCTTGATCTCCTCGATCACCGCGTCGGACGGCCTCTCGGCCACGCGCACCTGGGCCCGGACGATGCCCTTCGAGTCCTGGACCAGGGCCCGGAACGCGTCGATCATGTCGGGGAGCGCGAAGAGCCGGCGGTTCGAGGCCGCGAGGCGGATGAAGTTTCCGGCCAGGCCGCCGATCCCGGCCTTGTCGAGCACGGCGCCGATCGCGGCCTCCTGCTCCTCGGCGCTGAAGACCGGGCTGCGGACGAGGCGGCGGAGATCCGCGCTCTCCTTCAGCAGCCCATCGAATTGATTGAGGGACTCGGCGACCGCGTCGACCTGGCGCTCGTCGCGCGCGAGTTCGAACAGGGCGGAAGCGTACCGGCCCGCCACGCCTGCGACCAGGGGACCAGCCTCGGAACCGTTCTGCGCCACCCGTCGCTCTCTTCTCTGGTTGCCCGCCCGCTCCGCGCGCTCCGGCTGGAGCGCGGTGCGAGACCGTTCGGGACGTGGGATCGCGCCGACAGCGGACAGGTCGAGAACTGTCCTCGTGGCGCGGCGACCGCCTAGCATGCCAGCATGGCCGCGCGCAACACGGCAGGCGCGCGTCGCTGCGCGTCAGGACGGCGGAAGTGTGACGCGGGGAACGCGTCAGCAGGCGAGCCGGTCGCAGCGCCGCACGCTCGCGATCATCTTGGCCATGGCGCCGGCGCCCGGATGGCCGAGGATGCCGCTGTTGCCGAGGACGTAGGACGGCGTCGCGTAGAGGCCGAGATCCGCGGCCATCCGCATCTGGCTCTTGAGCGCCGCGCGCACCTCCTCGCTGTCGGCGATCGCCTCCACTTCTGCCTGCGGGATCCCGAGCGCGGCCGCGGCCGTGAGCGCGCCCGGCCCGTCGATGCGGCCGGGCTTGCCCAGCAGCGTCTGGTAGAAGCGCCACGCCGCCTCGGAGCCGAGCTTGCGCTGCACCGCCAGCATCACCTTGGCGGCCTGCGCCGATTGCGGCGACAGGATCGGGTTGTGGACAAGACCGATCCGCAATTCCGGGTCGCTGTCGTGCAGGGTGACCACGTCGGCGGCCGCCTTCCGGCAGTACGGGCAGTTGAAGTCGAAGAACTCGTAGAGCGTGGTGCCGGCATCCCGCGGCCCGACATAGGTCACGCCGCGCAGGCCCGGGATCTGCCCGGTGATCTCGCCCGGCAGGATCGAGTTCGCCACCGCGCGCCCGTCGTCACCGGTGACCGCGACGCGCTGGCCGTAGGATTGCGCGGAGGCGCCGGTCAGGCCGGCCCCGAGGGCGGCGGCCGCGGCGAGGAGGAGGCGTCGCGAGACAGGCTTCGAAACAGGCATGGACTCGTCCGGGGCGTGGCTGTCCCGCTCCGGCCGCGCCGAAGCGGAGCCGGACCAGAACCAGGGGGTCGAGTCGGTTTGATGGCCGAGCGGCGTGAACGTCGCCCTACCGCGTGGCCGGCGCGGCCTAGCGCAGCCCCTTCGGCCGGTCGCCGGTCGCCCAGGCCAGGGCCTGCTCCAGCCGGTCGTTGCCCCAGAACAGCTCGCCGTCGTCGGCCAGGAAGGTCGGCGCCCCGTAGATCCCGCGGGAGCGCGCCTCCTCGACGCTGACCCGGAGCTTGGTCTTGTTGGTCTCGGCGGCGGCGGCCCGCACGGTCTGCGTGCCGTCGAGCCCGAGCGAATCGAGAATCTCCGCCACGGCCGCCGGCTCCGCGATCGAGCGGCCCTCGGCGAAGCTCGCGGTGAAGACCGCCTTCGAGAACGGCACCAGCCACGCCTGGTCCTGGCCGAGGATCGCGACCCGCACCGCGCTGAGGCTGTTCTGTGGAAACTGGGCGGGGCGCGTCACCGGCGGCAGGCCGAGGCGGGCGGCCTCGCGCTCGACGTCGCGCCACATGTTCTTGCCCTTGGCCGCGTAGAGGTTGAACGGCGAGGTGGTCCAGCCCTGCGCGGCGAAGAGCGGCCCGACCAGGAAGGGGCGCCACCGGATCGCCACGTCCGCCTCGGCGGCGGCGGCCTCGACGCGCATGGCCGCGAGGTAGGAGTAGGTGGAGGCGAATTCGTACCAGAACTCCAGAATTGGCTGGCGCGCCATAGACTTCGCTTCTCCGATGCACTCTCGCGGCGATGACGACTGGCAACGCCCGCGCCGTTTCTGACACAGCCGCAAGGCCGCCGTGAGGCGAAACGCGGCCGATCCTCCGGCATTTGGCCTACGCGCGAGATGGCGCGCCGGTTGCAGGCCGGTGACACCCGCGATAAGCCGCAGACGCCCCGTCCCAGTTCCGGAAGCCGCATGTCCGTCCCCGCGAAGAGCCCCGTGAAGAAGGTCGTGCTGGCCTATTCCGGCGGCCTCGACACATCGATCATCCTGAAGTGGCTGCAGACCACCTACGGCTGCGAGGTCGTGACCTTCACGGCCGATCTCGGCCAGGGCGAGGAGCTGGAGCCCGCCCGCCGCAAGGCGGAGCTGCTCGGCATCAAGCCCGAGAACATCTACATCGAGGACCTGCGCGAGGAATTCGTCCGCGACTACGTCTTCCCGATGTTCCGGGCGAACGCCGTCTACGAGGGCGTCTACCTGCTCGGCACCTCGATCGCCCGGCCGCTGATCGCCAAGAAGCAGATCGAGATCGCCGAGAAGGTCGGCGCCGACGCGGTCTGCCACGGCGCCACCGGCAAGGGGAACGACCAGGTCCGGTTCGAGCTCGGCTACTACGCGCTCAAGCCCGACGTCACGGTGATCGCGCCCTGGCGCGAGTGGGACCTGCGCTCCCGCGAGCAGCTCATCGCCTTCGCCGAGCAGCACCAGATCCCGATCGCCAAGGACAAGCGCGGCGAGAGCCCGTTCTCGGTGGACGCCAACCTCCTGCACGCCTCCTCCGAGGGTAAGGTGCTGGAGGATCCGGCCGTCGAGGTGCCGGACTACGTCTACTCGCGCACGCTCTCGCCCGAGGAGGCGCCCGACCAGCCGACGATCATCACGATCGGGTTCGAGCGCGGCGACGCCGTCTCGATCGACGGCGAGGCCCTGTCGCCCGCGAGCCTGCTGGCCAAGCTCAACGAGCTCGGCCGCGCCAACGGCATCGGCCGGCTCGACCTCGTGGAGAACCGCTTCGTCGGCATGAAGAGCCGCGGCATGTACGAGACGCCCGGCGGCACGATCCTGCTGCCGGCGCACCGCGCCATCGAGTCGATCACGCTGGACCGGGGCGCCGCGCACCTCAAGGACCAGCTCATGCCGCAATATGCCGAGCTGATCTACAACGGCTTCTGGTTCTCGCCGGAGCGCGAGATGATCCAGGCCCTGATCGACAAGAGCCAGGAGAAGGTCACCGGCACGGTGCGGCTGAAGCTCTACAAGGGCGGCGTCCACGTCGTCGGCCGCGAGAGCCCGCACTCGCTCTACGACCAGGACCTCGTGACCTTCGAGGAGGGCGCGGTCGCCTACGATCACCGCGACGCGGCCGGTTTCATCAAGCTCAACGCCCTGCGGCTGCGCACGCTGGCCCAGCGGAAGAAGCGCGAGGGCTGAGCCCGCTTCCGGTCGCCGCCGCGCGGGCGGCGACCGGCCTCGGCCGTCAGGCGGGCAGCCAGCGCTCGGCCGCCCGACGGAAGTCACCGGGTCCGAGATCGGCGTAGCGCAGGAAGATCTGCAGCGCGGGCTGCAGCTCGCGGTGGAGGCGCACGAGCCGCGTCTCCGCGTCCTCGTCGTCGTTCGCGGCCGCGCCCGGCACGCCGGCGAGATGGCGCTTCATCGCGTCCGTGTAGGCGCCGTCCGCGCCGTAGGGCCGCTCCGGATCGACGCGCGGCACCCCCTGCTCGGCATTCCACCCGATATGCAGCCGCGGGATCAGGGCGAGGTGCTCGGGCGTCACCGCGAAGGTGATGACGTCCGGTGTCTCGCCGGTCGCCGCGTCGCGGAAGACGTCGCCGACCGCGCTCGGGTCGAGCTTCGCCAGGCCGTTGTGGTACTGGTACCGGCCCGGCTTCAAGTGCGCGTTCTGGACGAAGACCGCGAGGCCGTCCTCCAGCGCCCGGTGCTCCTCCTCGGCGCCCTCGTCGTCGCCGGTAACGTTGGCGATGTCGCCGTCGCGATCCAGGCTGCCGTAGGGCGCCGCGGGGTGGATGGTCGGTGCGCCCGGCGCGGCGCCGCCCCAGGCGACGACCATCCGGCGGATCAGGGCGATGCGCTCCAGGCTCAGGTCGTAAACGGCATCGCTCATCGTGGGTCGGTCCCGGGTCTCACGCTTGGAAGGCCCGTCTTACAGAGGCGCACCGCCCCCTGCTACCGCCGCAGGCAGCCCGTCAGCCCGTCGATCTGCCCCATCATGGCGTGGATCCGCGCGGCCCGTCGGCGCACGCCGGGAGAGGGCCGGCCGGCGCTGCGGGTGATCGGATTCGGCAGGACGGCGGCGAGGAGGGCGGCCTCGTTGCGGGTCAGCCGGCTCGCGTCCTTGCCGAACCAGTGCCGGCTCGCGGCCTGCGCACCGTAGATCCCGTCGCCCCACTCGGCGACGTTGAGGTATATCTCCATCATGCGGCGCTTGCCCCAGAGCGTGTCGAGCGCCAGCGCCAGCGGGATCTCGATGGCCTTGCGGATGTAGGAGCGGCCGGGCCAGAGGAAGACGTTCTTGACCGTCTGCATGGCGATCGTGGAGGCGCCGCGGCTCGGCGAGTCCTCGTCCTCGACCACGTCGCGGATCGCGCCGAAATCGACGCCGTGATCCAGGCAGAAGCGCTGATCCTCCGAGGCGATCACGGCCTGGGGCAGGGCCGGCGCGATGGCGGAGAGCGGGACCGGATCGCGGCTCACCGGCTGAAGCGTCAACCACCGTCCCAGCATCAGGGTCGACGGCGGCATCACCGCGCTATAGACGAGCGCCAACGTCAGCGCGAGGACGAACCCGACGGCGGGGAGCAGCAGCAGCGCTCCCACGGCCTGGCGGACGCGGCGGGAACGGCGCGGGCGCGCGAGCGGAAGGTCGCGACCTGCCGTCTCCCGCCTGCGTCGAGCCCCGTCCACCGTGAGTCCGTCCCCGCCCAACTGACACCCGATTGGTTTCCGCAAGGCCAGGACCGGACGTAAGCCCGATGACCCCGACCCCCTCAACGCAGGCACCGACCGGTTCGGTCAAGGCAGTCACGCCGGCCGCCGATTTTACCCACAGGTTGACGGAGGTCGCCGGCACCGTCGAGACCTTCCTGGTCGAGCGCCTCGGCCCCGCGGTCGGACCCGGCGAGATCGCCCGGCCGCCGCGCCTGATGGAGGCGATGCGCCACGCGGTGCTCGGCGGCGGCAAGCGCCTCCGGCCGTTCCTGGCCATCGAGACCGCCCGGATGCTCGGCGGCTCCGAGGCCGCCGCGCTGGCGGCCGGCGCCGGCGTCGAGCTGGTCCATTGCTACAGCCTCGTCCACGACGACCTGCCGGCGATGGACGACGACGACATGCGCCGCGGCAAGCCCACGGTCCACAAGGCCTACGACGAGGCCACCGCCATCCTGGTCGGTGACGCCCTGCAGACGCTGGCCTTCGAGATCGTCGCCGACCCGGCCTGGCAGCCGGACGCGCGCGTCCGCGCCGATCTCGTGCTCGGCCTCGCCCGCGCCTCGGGCCTGGGCGGCATGGTCGGCGGCCAGCTCCTCGATCTCACCGCCGAGGGCCGGTTCGGCGCGGCCAACATGGACGTGGACGACACCCTGCGGATGCAGGCGATGAAGACCGGGGCGATCCTGGCCTTCTCGGTCGAGGCCGGGGCGATCGTCGGCGGCGCCGACAAGGACCAGCGGGCCGCCCTCCTGCGCTACGGCCTCGCCCTGGGGCAGGCCTTCCAGATCGCCGACGACATCCTCGACCGGGAAGCCTCGCCCGAGGCCATGGGCAAGGCCACCGGCAAGGACAAGGATGCCGGCAAGGCGACGCTCGTCGACCGTCTCGGCATCGACGGCGCCCGCGCCGAGTGCGACCGCCTCGTCGGCGTCTGCGAGGACGCGGTGTCGTCCTGGGGGGAGGGCGCCCGCGTCCTGCGCGACGCCGCCCGCTTCACGGTCGCCCGCAAGACCTGATCGCGCCGGCCGGGATAACCCGCCCGCCGTCCCGGGCGGGCTGCCGATCCTGGCCCGGCGGCCCGGCCGTCGTGCGCGCCGCGACGTGACCGAGGGCGGCGCGCCCCGGACGGTCCAGGCGTTCCCGGATCGCCTCGCCGCCCTCGTGGGGCGGCCCGGCGCTGTCCCGACCGAGGCCCTCCGAAGCGGACGCGGCGCGGCGCCTCGGAGCGCCCGTCAGAGCCGGTTGTTCTTGTTGTGGACGTCGAGGCACACGGCGGCGAGCAGGACGACGCCCTTGATCACCTGCTGCCAGTCGACGCCGATCCCCAGGATCGACATGCCGTTGTTCATGATGCCGATGATGAAGGCGCCGATCACGACACCCGAGACCTTGCCGATGCCGCCCGCCGCCGAGGCGCCGCCGATGAAGCACGCGGCGATCACGTCGAGCTCCATGCCGACGCCGGCCTTCGAGTTCGCGGTGTTGAGCCGGGCGACGAAGATCATTCCGGCGAGGCCCGCCAGCGCGCCCATGTTGACGAAGGTCAGGAAGGTCAGCCTCTCGGTCTTGATGCCAGAGAGGCGCGCGGCCTTGATGTTCCCGCCCAGCGCGTAGATCCGGCGCCCGATCGTCGTCCGCGTCGTCACGAAGCCGTAGAGCGTCACCAGCGCCAGCAGCACGAGGAGCACGTTGGGCAGGCCCCGGTAGGCGCTCATCTGCCAGGCGAAGGCCAGGATCAGGATGGCGGTCACGCCGTTGCGGCCGATGAACGCCGCCACGGAGTCCGCCGGGCTCCCGTTCCGCAGCCGCGCCTGCCGCCTTCGCCAGCCGAGCCCGATCAGCGTCGCGACCAGCGCGAGGGCGATCAGGGCGGAGGTCCAGGGTCCGGCGACATTGACGAGGAAGCCCTTGGCGAGGAGCTGGAACACCTCCGGGAACGGCCCGACGGAGGTGCCCTGGAGCAGCACCTGCGTCAGGCCGCGGAACACCATCATGCCGGCCAGGGTGACGATGAAGCTCGGTATGGCGAGGTAGGCCACGAAGTAGCCCTGCAGACCGCCGATGGCCGCCCCCACCGCGAGGCACAGGAGGGCGGCCGGGACCGGGTCGACGTGGAAGCGGACCATCAGCAGGGCTGCGAGCGCCCCCACGAATCCGACCACCGAGCCGATCGACAGGTCGATATGCCCGGCCACGATGACCAGCAGCATCCCGAGCGCCATCACCACGACGTAGCTGTTCTGGAGAATCAGGTTGGTCAGGTTCAGCGGCTGGAACAGGACGCCGCCCGTCGCGACCTCGAAGAACAGCGTGATCACCGCCAGTGCGACGACGAGCCCGTAGGCGCGCAGCTGCGCCACCGGCAGGCGGCCGCGCCGGGCCCGGACCTCCCCCGTCGCGACCGCGGCGGCCGGGATGATGTCGCTGCCGGGTCTCATGGATTTGCTCGCTGTGATGTCGGTCATCCGTTCAGGCCCCTGGAGCGCATGATCGCGCGCATGATCGCTTCCTGGCTGGCCTCGCCGCGATCGAACGCGCCCACGAACCGCCCCTCGTTCATCACGTAGATGCGGTCGCAGAGGCCGAGCAGTTCCGGCATCTCGGACGAGATCATGAGGACGCCGCGCCCGTCCTCGGCCAGCTCGTTGATGATGCTGTAGATCTCGTACTTGGCGCCGACATCGATGCCGCGCGTCGGCTCGTCGAGGATCAGCACCTTGGGCTGCGTGAACAGCCACTTGCTCAGCACGACCTTCTGCTGATTGCCGCCCGACAGGTGCACGGTCGGCTGCGTCACCCCGAGGGAGCGGATGCGCATCTTGGTGCGGTAGCCGGTCGCGACCCGGTGCTCGGCCGCCTCGTCGATCACCGCGGCGGTGGAGATGCCCGGCAGGTTCGCGAGGGTCGTGTTCCGGGCGATGTCCTCGCCGAGCACCAGCCCGAGCTGCTTGCGATCCTCGGTGACGTAGGCGAGGCCGGCCGCGATCGCCCGGTCGATCGTCGAGACGTCGACCTCGACACCGTCGATCCGGACGGTGCCCCGGATGCCCTGCCCGTAGGACCGGCCGAAGAGGCTCATGGCGAGCTCGGTCCGACCGGAGCCCATCAGGCCCGCGATCCCGACGATCTCGCCCTTGCGCAGGCTCAGGCCGACGTCGCGCACCACCGCCCGCTCGGCGTGGACCGGGTGATGAACCGTCCAGTCGCGCACCTCCATCAGCACCGCGCCGATCCGCGGCGTGCGGACGGGGTAGCGGTTCTCCAGCGTGCGGCCGACCATCGCCCGGATGATGCGGTCCTCGTCGATCGGGCCGCCGCGGCAGTCGAGGGTCTCGACGGTGGTGCCGTCGCGCAGGACCGTGATCCGATCGGCCACCTTGGCGATCTCGCTGAGCTTGTGGGAGATCAGGATCGACGCGATGCCCTGCGCCTTGAAGCGCAGCAGCAGTTGCAGCAGCGCCGCGCTGTCGGTCTCGCTCAACGACGCGGTCGGCTCGTCGAGGATCAGCAGCTTGACCTCCTTGGAGAGCGCCTTGGCGATCTCCACGAGCTGCTGCTTGCCAACACCGAGATGGGTGACGAGGGTGTCGGGGCACTCGTCGAGTCCCACCGTCGCCATCAGCGCGCGGGCGCGGGCGTAAACACGGTCCTGGTCGATGATGCCGAAGCGGGCCGGCTCGTTGCCGAGGAAGATGTTCTCGGCGATCGACAGGTACGGCACCAGGGCCAATTCCTGGTGGATGATCACGATGCCGAGGCGCTCGCTGTCCGTGATGTCCCGGAAGTGGCCCGGCCGGCCCTCGTAGGTGATGTCGCCCGTGTAGGACCCGTGGGGATACACGCCGCTCAGAACCTTCATCAGCGTCGACTTGCCGGCCCCGTTCTCGCCGATCAGGGCGAGGATCTCGGCGGGCTCGACGGTGAGATTCACGTCGTCGAGAGCCTTCACACCGGGGAAGGTCTTGGAGATTCCCCGCATTTCGAGGACGGGCTGCATGCGGCGCCTACCAGCTCGGACTGCACGTTCGGCCCCCGCGCCGGCCATCGCGGCGCGGGGATGGGATCGGGCGGAGCCGCCGGGCTCCATCCCGGCTGCGATCACTTGAGCTGGTCGAGCGTGTAGTACCCGGTATCGACCAGGGCCTGCTTCCAGTTGGCCTGGGTGACGATCACCGGCGTGAGCAGGTAGGAGGGGACGACCTTCTTGCCGTTGCTGTAGGTCTTCACATCGTTGACTTCGGGCTGTCGGCCGGCCTCGATGGCGTCGATCATCGCCACCGCCACCTTGGCCAGATCCCGGGTGTCCTTGAAGATGGTCGCCGTCTGCTCTCCGGCGATGATCGACTTGACCGATTGCAGCTCGGCGTCCTGGCCGCTGATCACCGGCAGCTTCACGTCGCCCGAACCGTAGCCGACGCTCTTCACCGACGAGAGGATCGCCGTGGAGATGCCGTCGTAGGGCGAGAGCACGGCGTCGAGATGGGCGGTGCCGTAATAGGCCGAGAGCAGGTTATCCATCCGCGCCTGAGCGGTCGCCGCGTCCCAGCGCAGGGTGGACACCTTGTCCATGCCGAACTGGCCCGAGCGCACCACGAGCCTCCTCGCGTCGATGTAGGGCTTCAGCACCGACAGGGCGCCGTCGTAGAAAAAGTATGCGTTATTGTCGTCGGGCGAACCGCCGAACAGCTCGATGTTGAAGGGGCCCTTCCCGTCCTTCAGGCCGAGGGCGTCGACGATGGATGTCGCCTGCTGAACGCCGACCTTGTAGTTGTCGAAGGTGGCGTAGTAATCAACGTGCGGCGTCCCTCTGATGAGCCGGTCGTAGGCGATCACCCGGACGCCGCGCTCGCCCGCCTTCGACAGCACATCGCTGAGGGTCGTGCCGTCGATGGAAGCGATCACCAGGATCTTCGCGCCCGTGGTGAGCATGTTCTCGATCTGGGCGAGCTGCGTCGGGATGTCGTCGTCGGCGTATTGCAGGTCCGGCTTGTAGCCCTTGGCCTTCAGAAGCCTGACGATGTTGTTGCCGTCGTCGATCCAGCGCTGCGACGACTTGGTCGGCATGGCGACCCCGATCGGATCCCCACCGGCCGCCTGCACCGATGTCACGGCCGACGCTCCCAGGAGCGACAGGCCCAGGAAGTATGTGAGAAAGGTCTGCCTGGCGTTCATAAGCCCCCCTCATGTTCACAGCTGGACTTCGTTCTGAGCTGAAGCGAGTCCGTGCTTTTGTTTTTATCGACGCGTTGCTCTTGTTACTGCGAATTGCTCTCTGACTGCCCGGATCTATGGACAGTCCTCAGCTGATGTCGGCCCGTCCGACGTCGCGCCAGCCGGCCCGGATGACGTCGCCGGATCGGCAAGGCGCAGCGAGAGTCCGGCGCCGCCGACGTCCCCTTCGGGAGACCGACCGCGACCCCGGACTCGCCGGCCTCCAAATTTGTATGAGTTATGAAACGGGCCGTCAATCGGCCCGGACAGGGTGCCGGCACGCCGCGCGGGCTCGGGCAGGGGTGGGTGCGAAGCGGGCTCGGGCGCGGTTCGATCGCCTGCTGGCGCGCTCCGTTCGGGCGCGGCGGGGCGCACGGCCCCGGGGGCAGGCAGCCGGTCGGGGTCGCGCGGCCGCTCGATCGGTGCGGCGGCCGCGGCCGCTCGGCGCGATCGGATCGGGGGTGGGCTGTGTCGAGCCTTGTCTCGTCGGGCGGAGTCGGCGCGCGTCGCTGCGCGGACCCGAGAACCGCGTCGTGTCAGCCGCGGCCGACGAACGGCATCTTGGTGGCCATGATGGTCATGAACTGCACGTTGGCCTCCAGCGGCAGGCTCGCCATGGAGAGCACGGCCTGACCGACATGGTCCGGATCCATCACCGCTTCGGCCCGCAGGGACCCGTCCGCCTGCGGGACGCCGGCCTTCATCTTGCCGCCCATGGGCGTGTCGGCGTTACCGATATCGATCTGGCCGCAGGCGATGTCGTAGGCCCGCCCGTCGAGGGAGGTCGCTTTGGTCAGCCCGGTGACGGCGTGCTTGGTCGCCGTGTAGGCGATGGAGTTCGGGCGGGGCGCGTGGGCCGAGATCGAGCCGTTGTTGATGATCCGGCCGCCCCGGGGATCCTGGTCGCGCATGATCCGGAAGGCGTGCTGCGTGCACAGGAACAGCGCCGTGAGGTTGGTGTCGACCACCTGCCGCCAAGTCTCGAGGGGCAGGTCCTCGAGGGGGACCGCCGGAGCGCCGATCCCGGCATTGTTGAACAGCAGGTCGAGACGGCCGAACTCCGCCTTGGTGCGCGCGAACAGGGCGGCGATCGAGTCGGGATCGGTCACGTCGGTGGGGACCGCCAGGGCCCCGTGGCCGATCTGCGCGCTGACCTCGTCGAGGGGGGCCTGACGCCGCCCGGAGAGGACGACGCGCCATCCGGCCCCGGCGAGCGCCAGGGCGGCGGCCTTGCCGACACCCGTCCCGGCCCCGGTCACGATCGCGATCCGCTCAAGCCCCGACATGCGTTCCTCCGGTTCCGGTGTTGCACCGCCTGTAGCGGATGGCCGCCGCCGCGCGAAGGCGTCGGCGTTTCAGATGCGGGCCGCGGTCACGGGGCGTACCGGCGCGCGCCATGCGCTATGATGGTCTGAAAGACGCGGGGATGGGAACGGAACGATGGGGCTGGGTTCGTCGGCAGGCCTGCGCGGGACGATCGACGCGGCGGTTCCGGCGTGAGCGCACCCGAGATCCCGTTCCTGGCCGGGCTCGACGCGCCGGCGGTCGCGGCCGTGCGGGCCCGGATGGTGCCGGTGGCGGTGCCGGGCGGCCGCACTCTGTTCGAGCAGGGCGATACCGGGGACGCCCTGTACACGCTGGTCTCCGGGGCGGTCGGCGTCTCGGCCCGCGACCATGCCGGGCGGCCGACTCGGATCGCGCGCCTGCGGCCGCCCGAGACGTTCGGGGAGATGGCCCTGCTGTCGGACGCCCCGCGGGCGGCCACCGTGATGGCACTGCGCGATTCGCACCTCCTGCAGCTCACCAGGGACGCGTTCGAGGCGGTGATCGCCGAGCACCCGCACACGCTCCTCTACTTCGCCCGGATGCTCGCCGACCGCCTGCGGGCGATCTACGACGGCTACTCCGTCCACCACGCGCCGCGGATCTTCACGATCCTGGCGGTGACCGAGGGGCCGGATCCGGCGCGGGTGGCGCGGCAGCTCGCCGCCGCCTTCGACGTCCTGCTGCCCGGGGAGACCGGCTGCCTGACCGACTGGCCGGAGGGCGCCGACGAGGCGTGGTTCCAGGCCTTCGAGGGCGACCACGCGCGCACGATCTTCGCGGCGCACGACATCGATTGCCCCTGGTGCCGGCAGAGCCAGCGGCGGGGCGACCACGTCCTGCTCCTGGCCGAGCCCGGCGCGCCGCCGCGTCCGGGCGCGGCGGCCTATCTCGACCGGGTGCGCTCCGACTGGATCCGCATGGATCTCGTCGTGCGCCAGGATCCCGGGGCCCGGCGCCCGAAGGCCCTCCATCCGGAAGTCGCCGCGCTGCCGGCGGCGATGCGCATCCAGGTCCGGGACGGCGACCGCGCGGATCTGCATCGCCTCGCGCGGCTCGCCAGCGGGTCGGCGCGGGGCCTCGTCCTCGGCGGCGGCGGCGCGCGGGGGCTCGCCCATCTCGGGGTGCTCAAGGCCCTCGACGAGGTCTCCTGCGCGCCGGACTTCGTCGGCGGGACCAGCATGGGCGCGATCATCGCGGCGAGCCTCGCCATGGGCTGGAGCGTCGCGGAGATCCAGGCGCAGATCGAGGCGTTCTTCGCCACCAGCAACCCGATCAACGACTACACGCTGCCGCTGCACGCGCTGACCCGCGGCGCCAAGGTCGATGCCGGCCTCGCGGCGCGCTACGGCGGCGTGCGCATCGAGGACCTCTGGCTGCCGTTCTTCTGCGTCTCGTCGAACCTGACGACCGGCAACACCATGGTTCACCGCTCGGGCGACCTGCCGAAGGCCCTGCGCGCCAGCATCGCGATCCCCGGCCTCCTGCCGCCCGTGCTCTGCGACGAGGGCGTCCTGGTCGACGGCGGCATGATGAACAACCTTCCGGCCGACGTCGCCGCCGGGCTGGAGCGCGGGCCGGTCCTGGCCGTCGATGTCGGGACCGACCGGGCGTTCCAGGACATGCCGCGGCGCGGCTGGAGCGGCCGGCTCATGCGCAAGCTGATCGGCTCGCCGCTGGCGATGCCGGGACTGGCACCGCTGCTGCTGCGCGCCGCCACCGTGTCGAGCGACTCGCAGAGCCTGATGGCGGCCGCCCACGCGACCGCGGTGCTCAAGCCGCAGCTCTCCGGCATCGACCTGCGGGCGTGGTCGCGCTTCCGGGAATCGGCGGAGCTGGGCTACCGGGAAACCCGCGCGGGCATCGCGACCGGCACCCTCGCGCGCTGGCTCGACCCGGTGCGGTGAGATGTCCGCGTGCGCAGGCGCACGCGCGGCGCCCGTGGCCCTGTAACCCAGGGCGTCCGGCGACGATCTCCGCTGCAACGCGTCGTTCGGAGACCGGACCCATGACCCAGCTCGCCACGCCCCTGACCGGCACCGTGCCCGGTTCCGCGCAAGATCGGCGCACCGCGACCGACCATTCCGCGCCGCAATCCCTGCTGCACGGCGCCGCCTTCGTGCTGCTGTGCCTCTGGACGCGGACCGCGCCGGAGCGCCTGCGCGACCAGCTCTCCCCGGAAGCCGGCGACGGCGCCGCGCTCGGCTTCTGAGCGGATCGGACCGGCAGCCGCGCGCGTTCCCCGCCGCGAGGGATGCCGGGCATGACGGAGCGCGCGAGGATGACCGTCGCGGGAGTGAAGTTTCGCCGGATCGCCCTGCCTGAGGTCGCCCTGCACGTGGCCGAGGCGGGCCCCGAGACGGGTCCGCCGACCATCCTGCTGCACGGCTTCCCGGAATCCTGGTACGGGTGGCGCCACCAGATCGGGCCCCTCGCCGAGACGGGTCTGCGGATCATCGCGCCGGACCAGCGGGGCTACGGCCTCAGCGACAAGCCTGCGGGGATCGCCGCCTACCACCTGGACCGGCTGGCCGGCGACGTCCTGGCGCTGGCCGACGCCTGCGGCGCGCCCGCGGTGCGGCTGGTCGGCCACGACTGGGGCGGCCTCGTCGCCTGGTGGGTGGCGAGCCGGCACCCCGAGCGGATCGACCGGCTGGCGATCCTCAACGCGCCGCATCCGGCCGTCGTCGGCGCCTACATGCGGCACCATCCGGGCCAGTGGCTGCGCAGCACCTACGTGGGCCTCTTCCAGCTGCCGCGCCTGCCCGAGCGGCTGCTCACGGCGGATCGCTGCCGTGCCCTGCGGCGCGCGCTGACGAGCTCCAGCCGTCCGGGCGCCTTCGCGGAGGCCGATCTCGACCACTACGTCGCGGCGTGGCTCCAACCCGGCGCGATGACCGGCATGCTGAACTGGTACCGGGCCCTGGTGCAGCTGCCCCGGGCGCGGCCGCCGCGGGTGCGGGTGCCGGTGCTGATCCTCTGGGGGCGGCGGGACACCGCGCTGCAACCCGGCCTGGCGGAGGCGAGCCTCGCGTACTGTGACGCCGGCCAACTCCGCTGGTACGAGCGGGCCAGCCACTGGCTCGCCCACGAGGAACCCGAAGCGGTCAACGCCGATCTCGCCGCGTTCCTCCGTTAGCCGCCGGGGCCCCGCGCAGGAACGCCGGCCGGTTCACGCGGGCAAGTTGCAGAACGCTATTCAGTGCACGGACGGTTCTCGGAAGTCTCGGCGCCGGCGCGTTCGAGCACGCGCCGGCCGCAGCGGTAATCCGTGCGCCTTCCGGGAGCCCCGCAACATTTTTCGCCTCCGAATCCGGAACATGACGAGCACTTGCCACTTAGTGGTGGCCCACGAGGGCTGATCGGAGCTACTCCACGATGTCTTTTCGTTCTTTCCTGACCGCGGGTGTGGTCTTCGGCGGCCTCCTGGCCGGAACCGTCGCGTCGCAGGCCGCGCCCGCGATCGCGCAGCCCGGCTTCGCCGGATCCGACATGGTCGAGACCGTGGCGATGCATCGCCACCACCGCATGCATCATCACCGGATGCACCGCCATCACTCGACCCGGCACGAGCGCCGGATGCGGCGCATGAACACGATGCGGCACGGCAACCCGAACGCCCGCAATCCGTCGCGCCCGGGCTACCAGCAGCAGCTCGGCAACACCACGGGCGGCCCGCGCTACTGACATCCGACCCGCGTCCGGATCCCGCACAGGCTGCGCCGGATCCGGGCGCCATCCACCGGCGATGCGCCGTCCGGGCGCCTTCTCCCCAGCCGCGTCGGTTCGCGCGGCCTGATTCGCCCGCGGCGCTCTGCTAAGACGCGGCATGGCCCGAACTGCCGTCCGCCCCACCGCCGACACGACGCCCCCGCCCGGCCTGGACCCGGCCGGCGCGACGCCGATGATGGCGCAGTACATCGAGATCAAGGCCGCCAATCCGGACTGCCTCCTGTTCTACCGGATGGGCGACTTCTACGAGCTGTTCTTCGAGGATGCGGAGACCGCGTCCCGGGCGCTCGGCATCGTCCTGACGAAGCGCGGCAAGCACGCGGGCAGCGAGATCCCGATGTGCGGCGTGCCGGTCGAACGGTCCGACGACTACCTCAACCGTCTCATCGCCCTCGGCCACCGGGTGGCGGTGTGCGAGCAGACCGAGGATCCGGCCGAGGCCAAGAAGCGCGGGCCCAAATCCGTGGTCCGCCGCGAGGTCGTGCGGCTCGTCACCCCCGGCACGATCACGGAGGACCGGCTCCTCGACCCGGCCCGCGCCAACCTCCTCCTGGCGATCGGCCGCCGGAAGACCGGGGAGGGGGCAGTCGCCTACGGCCTCGCCGCGGTGGACATCTCCACCGGCCGCTTCTCCCTGAGCGAGGTCGCGGGCGGCGACCTGTCCGGCGCCATCGCCCGGCACGACCCGCGGGAGATCGTCCTGTCGGAGGCGATCCACGCCGATCCGGCCCTCGCGCGGCTCTGGCAGGAGAGCCGCGCCGCCGTCGTGCCCCTGGCACAGGCCGAGCTTGAGCCCGCCGCCGCCGAACGGCGCCTGCGCGAGCAGTACGGCGTCTCGACCCTGGAGGGGTTCGGCCAGTTCACCCGAGCCGAGATCGCGGCGGCCGGGGCGGCGCTCCTCTACATCGCCCGGACGCAGCTCGCGGCCCGTCCGCCCCTGGCCGTCCCGACCCGCGAGGATGGCGGCGCGACTCTGGCGATCGACGCGGCGACGCGGGCCAACCTCGAACTCACCCGCACCCTGTCGGGGGAGCGCGCCGGGAGCCTCCTCGCCACGATCGACCGGACCGTGACGGCGAACGGAGCGCGGCTGCTCGCCGAGCACCTCGCGGGCCCGCTCACCCACCTCGACGCCATCGCCCGGCGGCACGCGGCGGTGGCGTACCTGGTGGAGGACGCGCGCCTGCGCGGCGGCCTGCGCGACGCCCTGGCGCGGGCCCCCGACCTCGCCCGGGCGCTCTCGCGGACCGGGCTCGGCCGTGCGGGCCCGCGCGACCTCGCGGCCATCCGGGACGGCCTCGCGGTGGCGGCGGATCTCGGCGCCCGCCTCGCCGCCATCCCCGGTCTCCCGGTGGATCTCGCCCGGCTGGCCGAGCACCTGGCCGAGGCCGACCCGGAGCTCATCGCGACGCTGGCGGCGGCGCTCGCCGACGAGCTGCCCCTGAGCCGGCGCGACGGCGGCTTCGTGCGCGCGGGCTACCACCCGGAGATCGACGAGGCGCGGACCCTCGGCCAGGATTCCCGCAAGGTGATCGCGGCCCTGCAGGCGCGCTACGCCGAGCAGACCGGCTGCCGGACCCTGCGGATCAAGCACAACAACCTGCTGGGCTACTTCATCGAGGTCCCGCAATCCGTCGGCGAGGCCTGCCTGAAGGGCCTGCAGAGCGAGTTCGTCCACCGCCAGACCATGGTGGACGCCATGCGCTTCACCAGCGTCGAGCTGGGCGAGCTGGAGTCGAAGATCTCGGGCGCCTCCGACCGCGCGCTGGCCCTGGAGGCCGCCGTCTTCGACGACCTCGCGGCCCGCGTGCTGGCCCGGGCCGAGCCCATCGCCGAGGTGGCCGAGGCGCTGGCCGGGCTCGACGTGGCGGCGAGCCACGCGGAACTCGCCGTCGAGCTCGACTGGCGGCGCCCCGTGGTCGACGAATCGCTCAGCTTCGTCGTGGTCGGCGGCCGCCACCCGGTGGTCGAGGCGGCCCTGCGCCGGGCCGGCGAGCCGTTCATCGCCAACGATTGCGACCTGTCCGGCGACACGCGCGGCCGGATCCGCCTGATCACCGGCCCGAACATGGGCGGCAAATCGACCTTCCTGCGCCAGAACGCGCTGATCGCGGTGCTCGCCCAGATGGGCGCCTTCGTGCCGGCCGCGGAGGCGCGGATCGGCCGGGTCGACCGGCTGTTCTCCCGCGTCGGCGCCGCCGACGACCTCGCCCGGGGGCAGTCGACCTTCATGGTCGAGATGGTCGAGACGGCGGCGATCCTCAATCAGGCGACGCGGCGCTCCCTGGTGATCCTGGACGAGATCGGCCGCGGCACCGCGACCTTCGACGGCCTGTCGATCGCCTGGGCCTGCCTCGAGCATCTCCACGAGGTGAACGCCTGCCGGGCGCTGTTCGCCACGCATTTCCACGAGCTGACGGCCCTCGGCGACCGGCTGGCGCGCCTCGAGAACGCGACGCTGAAGGTGGCCGAGCACCGGGACGGCGTCGTGTTCCTGCACGAGGTCGTGCCGGGGGTCGCCGAGCGCAGCTACGGGCTGCAGGTGGCCCGGCTCGCCGGACTCCCGGGCAGCGTCGTGACCCGGGCCGGGGCGATCCTCAAGAGCCTCGAGAAAGCCGAGCGGGGCCGCCCGGCCCGCGCCCGGATCGACGACCTGCCGCTGTTCGCCGCGCTCGCTCCTCCGCCGCCACCGGAACCTCCGCCGGAGGATCCGCTGGGCGCGCTGCTCGACGCGATCGATCCGGACGCGCTGACGCCGCGCGAGGCGCTCGACGCGCTCTACCGCCTGAAGCGCGAGCGCGCGGCGCGGGGCTGAGACCCGGCGGCCGCGCCGCGGCGGCTCGGCCCGAAGAACCTCAGGCCGGCGCGGGCGAGAACCCGTCCGGGCAGGCCGGCCCGTCGCGGCCGGCCCGACGATCGGCCACGTAGTCGAGGGTGCTGGCCACGACGCGCTCGGAATAGGGCTTGGCGATCACCCCGATCGCGCCGGCGAAATCGGCCGGGATGCGCTTGGCGTTGGCGGTCATGAACACCACCGTGGTGCGCCGGTCGGCCGACAGCGCCCGAGCCACGTCGATCCCGGTCGGGCCGTCGACGAGGTGGATATCCACGAGGGCGACGTCGGGCGCCGTGGACCGGCCGAGCGCGATGGCCTCCGTCGCGTTGCCGGCGACGCCGACCGTGACGTGCCCGAGATCGTCCAGCAGGGATTCCAGCTCGAGGGCGATCAGGGCCTCGTCTTCCACGACGAGGATGCGGAGCGCGGCGTCCGCGGCGGCGTTCCCGGTCCCCATGCGCTCCTCGTCCTCCGGCCCCGCGGCCGACGAGCTTGATGCCTCCACGTCGATTTCTCAAGCCAGCTGCTTGAGCGGGATGTCGATCTCGACGGTCGTGCCCGGACCGGCATCCGCCCAGGCGATCGTCCCGCGCATCTGCCGGACCACCATCTCCACGAGATTGCGACCGAAACCCGCCGGGTTCGGCGCCGCCGCGGCGACGCCGACGCCGTTGTCGCGGATCGTCATGTGCATCCCGCCATCGGTGCGGCGGGCGACGATCGACACGCGTCCCTCCCGCTCGTCCGGGAAGGCGTGGCGCAGGGCGTTGGCCGTCAGTTCGTGGATCATCAGCGCGAGGGGGGCCGCCATCGCGGCGGCCACCGCGATCGGTTCGACATCGGCCTCCACCCGGCGCCGCTCCGGGTCGAGGCCGGCATTCATGTCGGCCAGGAACTCGGCCGCGAAGTCGCCGAGGTTGAAGTGCGTGCAGTCGCCCTCGGAGTAGAGCATCCGGTGCGCCGTCGAGAGGGCGCCGATCCGCTCCGCCATGCCCTGGAGCGCGTCCCGCGCCTCGCCCTCGGGCGTACGCCGCGCCTTCAGGAGCATCAGCGAGGAGATCACCTGAAGATTGTTCTTCACCCGGTGATCGACCTCGTGCAGCAGGGCGGTCTTCTGCTCCAGGGCCGCTGTCAGGTCCTGGGTCCGGGCCGCGACGAGGCGCTCCAGCTCGTCGTTGGTGCCGCGCATCGCCACTTCCATCTGGTGGACGTGGGTCATGTCGGCCTGGGCGGCGTAGAAATAGGCGAGCCCCTCCGCGTCGCGCACCGGGGTGATGGTCATCGCGTTCCAGAACGACGACCCGTCCTTGCGGTAGTTCAGCAGCTCCACGGAGATCGGCTCGGCGGCCTCGACGGCCGAGCGGATGCGCTGCACCGTCGACCGGTCGGTGGCCGGGCCCTGCAGCATGCGGCAGTTGCGCCCGACGATCTCGTCGGCGGCGTAGCCGGTGGCGGTCAGGAACGCGTCGTTGGCCCAGGCGATCGGGTTGTCGGGGGCGCGGGCATCGGTGATGACCATCGGCGACGGGCTCGACGCGAACGCGTCGACGAGCGTCGCGAGGGGCGGACCGGTCTCGGATCGGGCACTCAACGCATCATTCCACAGTCAGGCGGTGATCCCGTTCGTCCGGCGGCGCCACCATCGCGCTCCGACCGCGGGACGTGGACACCGCGTTAAGCAAGCTTCTACCAAGATTGGGGCGCAAGACAGCACGATCCAGCGAGAACAGGTGCGGCGTAAGGCTGCCACGATTTCGCGGGATCAAGGCCACGAACGCTCAGGAGTTCCATGCCATGGCGAACCAGCCACAGGCGACGCGTCGCTTCCGGCTCCGCGACATCGTCGAGGACCGGCGGATCGTGCTCATGCTGGCCCTCGGATTCTCGTCCGGCCTGCCGCTGCTCCTGGTGCTGGGGACCTTCACGCTCCGCCTCGCCTTCTCGGACATCGACGTGCGGGCGATCGGCCTGTTCAGCTACGTGGCGCTGCCCTACTCGCTGAAGTTCCTCTGGGCGCCCGCCATCGACCGCCTGAACGTGCCGGTGCTGAGCGCCCGCCTCGGGCGCCGCCGCGCCTGGATGGTGACGACGCAGGCCGCGGTCGCCCTGTGCCTGATCCTGATGGCCTTCTCGGATCCGAAGACGAACCTCGCGCTCCTGGGCCTCGGGGCCTTCCTGGTGGCGTTCTGCGCGGCCAGCCAGGACGTCGTGATCGACGGCTGGCGCATCGACGCCGCCGGCAGCGACTTCCAGGGCATCCTGGCGGCGACCTCGAACCTCGGCTACCGCATCGGCCTGATCACCGCCGGCGCGGGGGCGCTGTTCATCGCCTCGGCGGGGGGCTGGACGCTGGCCTACCTGATCATGGCCGCGCTCATGCTGGTCGGGATGATCGCCGCCCTGCTGGCCCCGGCCTTCGACGCGCCGCGCGCGGCGCGAGCCGAGACGCCCGGCCGGTCCCGGTTCTGGTCGATGCGCCGCGCCATCCTGGAGCCGCTGACCGAGCTGCACGGCCGGTTCGGCGGCGCGCTCTGGGGCATCCTCCTGCTCGTGGCCCTGTTCCGGCTGCCCGACTTCCTGTCCGGCGTGATGGCGAGCCCGCTCTACCGGACGCTGGGCTTCGACCTGAAGGAGATCGCCACCGTCACCAAGCTCTACGGCATCTGGGTCGGCATCGCGGGCGGCTTCGCGGGCGGCTGGGCGCTGGCACGGCTCGGCCTGTTCCCGACGCTGCTGCTGGGCGCCTTCCTGGCCGCCGCCTCGCACCTCGCCTTCGCGTGGCTGGCGGCCGGCGCGCCCGAGATCTGGCGCCTGACGGTAGCCATCTCCATCGAGAATTTCTGCGGCTCCTTCGCGGGGATCGTGCTGATCGCCTACATGTCGAGCCTCACCAGCCCGGCCTACGCGGCGACGCAGTACGCGCTGTTCTCCTCGCTCTACGCGCTGCCGGGCAAGCTGATCGCCGGCTCGTCGGGCTTCGTGGTCGCGGCGATCGGCTATCCGGCCTTCTTCGTCATGACCTCCCTGGTGGGAATCCCCGTCCTGGCGCTCTGCCTCGCGGTCGGGCGGCGGAGCGGGCGGACGGAGGCCGCGGCGCCGGCGCGGGACGCCCAGGAGCCGGGGAACCGCATCCCGGGGCCCGAGCTTCCTACCACGGCGCGCGCCCCGGGGGCCGCGTGAGCGGGACAGATCCAGGGATCGACGGATGAGCACGAGCGACCTCACCCTCGCCGGCGAGACGCTGCCGGCGGAGACGCCAGAGACGGTGCTGAGCGACGCGGATCTCGCCGCCCTGCGCCGTGCCGTGCAGGTGCTGGAGCGACCGAGCCTCGCGGCGCGGCTCTCCGCGGCGGCCGGCGCGCCCCTCGACATCATCGGCCGATCGCTGCCGGCCCCGGTCACCGAGGCGGTCAGCCGCAGCACCGAGGTGGCCATGCGGGGGGCGCTGCGGGTCGCCCTGGCGACGCTGCCGCGCAAGGAGCTCGTCCCGGCCGAGGGCGAGGGGTTCGGCGCCGTCGCCGCGAAGGCCGAGGGCCGTCTCGCGCGGCTGCTCGGCTCGGGCGACGCCAAGCACAAGGCGATGGCGGCGCTCTCGGGCGCGGTCGGCGGCGCGTTCGGCCTCGCCACGCTGGCGGTCGAGCTTCCGGTCTCGACCACGCTGATGCTGCGCTCGATCGCCGAGATCGCCCGGGAGGAGGGGGAGAATCTGGAGACGCCCGAGGGCGCGCTCGCCTGCGTGCAGGTCTTCGCCCTCGGCGGCCGGGCCATGGCCGAGACCGAGGCGGGCTCGGCGCTCACCGAGAGCGGCTACTTCGCGGTCCGCGCCGCCCTGGCCAAGACGCTGTCGGAGGCCGCCCGCTACGCCGGGAGCAAGACGCTCCTCGACCAGTCGGCGCCGGCGCTGATCCGCTTCACCGCCCAGATCGCGGCGCGCTTCGGTCTGGTGGTCTCCCAGAAGGTCGCCGCGCAGGCGGTGCCGATCCTCGGCGCCTTCGGCGGGGCGGCGGTCAACACCGCCTTCATGAATCACTTCCAGTTGACCGCGCGGGCGCATTTCACCGTGCGGCGACTGGAGCGCGCCTACGGTGCCGCCGCCGTGCGGGCCGCCTACGAGGTCGAGAAGGCGGCCCTCGGGATCGCTTGATCCGCCCGCGGTTAAGCCGCAAGGATCCGCGCCATCCGCACGGGGCGGAGGCACGGAGGCGGCTCTGATCGGCAACGGCGAGATGGTGGCCCGGCTGGCGATGGCGGCCCTGTTCGGCAGCGTGATCGGCCTGGAGCGGGAGCGGCTGCTCTGGGCGGCCGGCCTGCGGACCCACATGCTGGTCTGCGTCGGTTCCTGCCTGATCATGCTGGTCTCGGCCTTCGGCTTCGCCGACGTGCTGGGCGCCGAGCACGTCGTGCTCGACCCGTCCCGCATCGCCGCGCAGGTGGTCTCCGGCATCGGCTTCCTCGGCGCGGGGACGATCCTGCTGCGGGGCGAGGTCGTGAAGGGCCTCACCACGGCGGCGAGCCTGTGGGGCGTGGCGGCGATCGGGCTGGCGATCGGCAGCGGCCTCTACGTTCCGGCGCTGGCCGCGACCGCGCTCATCGTCGGCATCCTGGCCGGCGTGAAGCCCTTCGAGGAGCGCTGGCGCGACCGGATGCGCGCCCAGACGCTGCGGCTGACCGCCCGTCGGGGCACCATGTCGATCGACACCCTGCAGGCGGCGACGGGCGAGCGCGCCTCGCGCGTCCGGACCTTCACGGTCCGTCCGGGCCCCGACCCCGACCACGACGAGGTCACCATCACCTTCGTGCGCCTGTCGCGGACGAGCTTCGAGACGATCGCGGCGAAGCTGCGGGCGATGCCGGACGTCACCTCCGTCGACGTGGCGGAGAGCTGACCGCGTCCGACGCGGTGCTCAGCGCGCCCCGGCGCCCTCGCCGTCGAGGAACAGGCGGTACGCCGGGTTCTCGGTCTCGTCGGTGGCCGGGTAGCCGAGCGCCTCGATGACGGCGTCGAACCGGGCGCGCTCGGCCGGCGGCACCGCGATCCCGGCGAGCACCCGGCCGTAATCGGCGCCGTGGTTGCGGTAGTGGAACAGCGTGATGTCGAAGTCCGGGCCCAGCGCTTCCAGGAACTTCATCAGCGCGCCCGGCCGCTCCGGGAACTGGAAGCGGAACAGGCGCTCGTGCGCCACGCCGACGGCCCGGCCGCCGACCATGTAGCGGACGTGGACCTTCGCCATCTCGTTGTCGCTCATGTCGAGGACGCGGTAGCCGGCCTCCCGCAGCGAGCCGATCAGCTCCTGCTTCTCGCGCTTGCCGCCGCCGACGTTGATGCCCACGAAGATCTGCGCCTCGGAGCCCGGGGCGTGGCGGTAGTTGAACTCGGTGACGGCGCGCGGACCGAGCGCCTGGATGAAGGCGCGATAGGCGCCCGGACGTTCCGGGATCGTCACGCCGATCAGGACCTCGCGCTGTTCGCCGATCTCGGCGCGCTCGGCGATGTGGCGCAGGCGGTCGAAGTTCAGGTTCGCCCCCGACGAGATCGCGATCAGCGTGCCGTCGCCGCCCTCGCGCTCGGCGTAGAGCTTGGCACCGGCGAGGCTCAGCGCCCCGGACGGCTCGGAGACCGCGCGGGTGTCGTCGAAGATGTCCTTCACCGCGGCGCACATGGCGTCGGTGTCCACGGTGATGACCTCGTCGAGGTGCTCGCGGCAGAGCCGGAAGGTCTCCTCGCCGGCCTGCCGCACCGCGACGCCGTCGGCGAACAGGCCGACGCTGGGCAGGCTGACCCGGGTGTCGGCCGCGAGCGCGGCGGCCATGCAGGCGGCGTCCTCGGGCTCGACGCCGATCACCTTGGTGCCGGGCCGCAGGTACTTCACGAAGGTGGCGATCCCGGCGGCGAGCCCGCCGCCGCCCACCGGCACGAAGATCGCCTCGATCGGGCCGGTATGCTGCTCCAGGATCTCCTTGCCGATGGTGCCCTGGCCGGCGATCACGTCCGGATCGTCGAAGGGATGTAGGAAGGTCAGGCCCTGCTCGGCCTCGAGGATCTTGGCCTGCGCCAGCGCCTCGTCGAAGGCGTCGCCGTGCAGCACGACCTCGGCCCCGCGGGCCCGGCAGGCATCGACCTTGATGGAGGGGGTGGTGCGCGGCATCACGATCACGGCCCGCGCACCGAGCTTGGCGGCGGCGAGCGCGACGCCCTGCGCGTGGTTGCCCGCGGAGGCGCAGACCACGCCGCGGGCGATCTGGTCGGGCTGCAGGCCCGACATCTTGTTGTAGGCGCCGCGCAGCTTGAACGAGAAGACCGGCTGGAGATCCTCGCGCTTGAGCAGGACCGGCCGGCCGAGCCGCTGCGTCAGGCGCGGCATCGGATCGAGGGGGCTCTCGATCGCCACGTCGTAGACGCGGGCGGTGAGGATCTTGCGGATGTAGTCCGTCACGGTGTGGAGTCTCGGCCGATGCGCGGGGCGATGCCGGCCAGATAGACCCTCCGGCCCGCGGATGCGAGCGCGGCCCGCGCGCGGCAGGTCAGCCGAGGCGTTCCACCAGCGCCGCCACCCAGACGAGCAGCGCCGCCATCTGCGCCATGAAGGTGCCGGCGGAGGCGAGGTCCTTCACGGTGCCGATCATCGGGTGATGCCCCGGATGGACGTGGTCGCAGAGCTTCTCGACGGCGGTGTTCAGGAACTCCGCGGCCAGCATCAGCAGGAGGCTGACCATCAGGGCGACGCGCACCCAGAGCGTCGCGCCGAGGAACAGGGCGACCGGGATGCCCAGGGCCAGGAGCACGAGTTCCTGGCGCACGGCCCGCTCGGTGCGCGCGCCGTGGCGCAGGCCGCGCCAGGAGTTGAGGAAGGCGAGGACCAGGGCGTTCATCGGATGGCGGCCTCCGGCACGGACCGGCTGATCCACTTGGCGAGCAGCGGGCCGGTGAGCAGCACCACGAACAGGCGCAGGGTCTGGACGGCGAGCACGAAGGAGACGTCCGCCTTCGAGCCGACCGCGATGATCGCCACCGAGTCGAGCCCGCCCGGGCTCGTGGCGAGGATCGCGGTCAGCAGGTCGATGGGCAGCAGCAGGGTCAGCCCCCAGCCCCAGGCCGCGCAGAGGGCGATGACCGAGGAGGTCGCCGCCAGGATGCCCGGCAGGGCGGTGACGGTCAGGCGCAGGGTTTCCCGGGTGAAGCGCAGGCCCACGTAGATGCCGATGCAGGCGTAGGCGAGCTCGAGGAGCGGCACCGGCAGCGCCATGCGCACGAGCCCGGTGGCGTGGAGCAGGCTGCCGAGCACCATCGGCCCGACCTGCGCGCCCGCGGGAACCCGCAGGGCGAGCGCCGCGCCCGCGCCCACGACGGCGACCGCGAGCGTCGCGAGCAGCGAGAGCGGGCCGGTGACCTCGCCGACGCCGGCCGACGCGCCCGCGACCGGCGTCTCCATCAGGAAGCGGGCCGCCAGCGAGGCCGAGAACACCACGGCGGCGACGCGCACGTACTGCATGAAGGCGACGAGGCGCGGATCGGCGCCGAAATCCTCGGCCATCGCCACCATGGCGGAGGCGCCGCCGGGGGAAGATCCCCAGGCCGCCGTGGTGCCGGGAAGCACGCGCAGGCGGGTCAGGATCCAGCCGACGAGGCCGCTGACCGCGACGGTGACCAGCACGACGGCGACGATGAGCGGCCCGTCCTCCAGCAGGGTCTGGGCGATCTGCCCGGTGACGGCGTGCGCGACGAGGCAACCGATCGCCGCCTGGGAGGCCTGGAACGCGGCCCGCGGGACGCGCAGGCGCGACCCGCCGACACCGAAGGCGATGGCCGCGATCATCGGCCCGAGCAGCAGCGCGGCCGGGAACTGCGCCTGCATCAGGCCGTACGACACGGCCGCCGACGCGGCGGCGAGGGCGGCCCAGAGGCCGAGAGTGCGGAGAGGGGGCAAGGCGACCGATCGGGAGAGGCCCGCTTCAGCCGGCAGGCGTCAGGCGCGCGCTATACCGCAATATTGGCCCTGTCACGGCAGAGTTTCGGCACGGCGCCCCCGCGCCGGGCTCAGGGCTCGCGCGTCAGGGCCGCGAAGGCGGCGTCGAGCCGCGCCCGGGCGTCGGCCAGGCCCGTGCGGCGGGCGTCGAGCCAGTCGCGGTCGGTCCGCAGCCGCGCCTGCGCGGCGCCCAGCATCCGCCGGACCTCCGCGGGCTGCGGACCGCCGAGGCCCTTCGCGGCGTCGATCATGCCGCGGGCCGAGAGAGCCGCCCGGAAGCGGGCCTCGTCGAGGGGCAGGTCCGGCGTCAGCCCCGACCCCGCCGCGGCCTCGGCGTAGATGCGCCGCACCTCCGGGAAGGGCAGGTCGGCCGGGCGCAGGTCGTGGCTGCGGCCGTAGCTCACCAGCTCGGACGCGAAGTGGTGGCCGAGCCGGAACGGAACGTCGGCCTCGCGCTGGAGCGTGTCGGCGAGCTCGGTGGTGGTGGAATAGTCCGCCGCGACCTCGTCGGCGGCGCGCGCCCGGTCGACGACCAGCCCGTCGAGGACGCGGGTCCAGCGCCGGCACATCTCGGCGGCCTCGGCCAGGGTCCGCCCGGGCGGCTCGGCCTGGTTGCGCTTGTAGTCCGGCATGCCGGAATCGACGTTGTGCGCCATGATGACGAAGGCCTGCGCGGCCCCCACGACGTCGCTGGCCTTCATGCGCAGGCTGTAGAGCGCGACGGGGTTGCGCTTCTGCGGCATGATGCTGCTGGGCCCGGTCAGCGCGCCCTCCCGCAGCAGGATCCAGGGCCGGGTCTGGTGGTACTGCGCGTAGAGGTCCTGCGCGAAGCTGCCGGCCGTGGTGGCGAGGTTCGCCGCGAGCCCGGTCAGCTCGATCCCCATATCCATCGGCGCGAGCTGGCCGGAATCGTAGCTGTTCTCCACCGGCGCGTCGAAGCCGAGCAGCGCCGCCAGCCGCTCGCGGTTCACCGGGAAGCTCGACGTTCCCAGGGCGGCCGCGCCCAGGGGCGACAGGTTCAGCCGCGCCCAGGTCTCCCGGAGACGGTCCGCGTCGCGGGCGAGGACGGCCGCGTAGCCCAGATAGATGTGGCCGAGCGTCGTCGGCTGGGCCTGGACGCCGTTGGTGTAGGCCGGGACGATCGTGTCGGCCTCGCGCTCGGCCACGGTCAGCAGGGCCGCCCGGGTCTCGTCGAGCGCCTTGGCGAGGTTCAGGAGGCGGTCGCGCTGCTCGAGCTTCAGCACCGTCGGGATGATGTCCTGGCGGCTGCGCCCGGAATGCATCCGGGTCGCGTCGGCGCCCGCGATGGCGGTGATCAGCGGCTCGATCCGCAGGTAGTCGTCCGGCCGCTCCGCACCCGGCTTCGCGGCGTCGGCGGCGACCCGGTCGAGGGCGCGGGCGATGGTCGCGCCCAGCGCCCGCGGCACGATGCCGGTCTCCACCGTCATGACCAGAGAGGCGCGGTTGATCTGGTCGATCCGGGCGAAGCTGTCCTTCGGCTCGGCGCGGGCCCCCGCGGGCACCAGCAGCGCCAGTGCGACCCAGACCATCGTGCGCCGCATCGAGCCGCTCCCTGCCGTCTCGGTCCTGATAGACCCGTCGCGGCCCGCCTTCCTATTCACAACTGTATAATGCGGGCGTTTGCGGCGGCTCAGGCGACGGTCTCGCCGTCGCGGCAGGCGGCCGTGCCCGCCGGCGCGTGCGCGCGGAAGAAGGCGGCCAGGCTCGCGAGCCCGGCGGCCCGCGGGTCGCTCGCGCGCCAGACCAGCGCGATGGTCCGCCCGGGACCGTCGAGGTCGAAGGCGCGGGTGACCGTCAGGCCGCTGGGATCGGGATTCGACGGCACCGCCAGGGCCGGGAGCAGCGTGTAGCCGGCGCCGGCCGCCACCATCGAGCGGAGCGTCTCCAGGCTGGTGGCGTGGCGGCCGACCGAGGAGCCGGCGCCGCAGGCCGCGATCGTCTGGTCGCGCAGGCAGTTGCCCTCGTCGAGCAGCAGCAGATCCGGGCCGGCGATCTCGGTCGCGGAGAGCGCGCCGCCCCGGGCGAGGGCGTGCTCGGCCGGGCAAGCGAGCCAGAACGGCTCGACGAACAGCGGCGAGACCGCGAGCCCGTGGGACGGCAGCGGCAGCGAGACCAGGGCCGCGTCGATGCGGCCGTCGCGCAGGCCCTCGACGATGTCGGCCGTCCGGGATTCCGACAGCGAGAGCATCAGCAAGGGGTACTGCTCGCGCAGGGGCCGCAGCACCAGCGGGAAGAAGTAGGGACCGAGCGTCTGGATCGCCGCCAGCACGAGACGCCCGGTGAGCGGCGAGCCGCGGCCCTCGCTGGCCAGCGCCAGCAGACGCTGCGCCTCCGCCAGGACGACCCGCGCCTGCCGGACGATGGCCTGCCCCGCTTCGGTCAGCAGGATCCGCCGGTTCGACCGCTCGAACAAAGTCAGGCCGAGCGCGGTTTCCAGCTTACGAACCTGCACGCTCAGCGTCGGCTGGCTGACGTTGCAGCGCTCGGCGGCCCGGCCGAAATGCCCCTCGTCGGCGACGGCGACGACGTATTCGAGATCGCGGAGCGAGAGACCGGCCAGGTTCATAGGCTGCGTCTATCAGAACCTTTGTGACGATGCATTTGCCTCGGGGTCATGCCGCGGTCATAACCCTTCACCAGAACGGTTCCAGGCTGACCCCGCTGTCCACCGAGAGCCTTCGCAGAACGGAGAGACGGTACGCATGAGCGATCAACGCCCGATCCTGACCACCCGCCAGGGCCACCCGGTCCGCGACAACCAGAGCACCCGCACGGTCGGTGAGCGGGGCCCGGCCACGCTCGAGAACTACCAGTTCATCGAGAAGATCACGCATTTCGACCGCGAGCGGATCCCCGAGCGCGTCGTCCACGCCCGCGGCGCCGGCGCCCACGGCTGGTTCGAGGCCTACGGCAAGATCGGCGACGAGCCGGCCTCCAAGTACACCCGCGCCCGCGTGCTGAACGAGACCGGCGTCAAGACGCCGATGTTCGTGCGCTTCTCCACCGTGGCCGGCGCCAAGGAGAGCCCGGAGACGGAGCGCGACCCGCGCGGCTTCGCGGTCAAGTTCAAGACCGTCGACGGCAACTGGGACCTCGTGGGCAACAACCTCAAGGTCTTCTTCATCCGCGACGCGATCAAGTTCCCCGACATGATCCACGCGTTCAAGCCGGATCCGGTCACGAACCGCCAGGAGGCGTGGCGCTTCTTCGACTTCGTGGCCCAGCACCCCGAGTCGATCCACATGGTGACGCACCTGAAGTCGCCCTGGGGCATCCCGGCCAATTACCGCGAGATGGAAGGCTCCGGCGTCAACACCTACAAGCTGGTCAACGACCAGGGCGAGGCGGTGCTCTGCAAGTTCCACTGGATCCCCAAGCAGGGCGTCCGGAACCTGACCTCGCAGCAGGCCTCCGAGATCCAGGCCAAGGATGTCGGCCACGCGACCCGCGACCTGTACGACAACATCAAGGCCGGCAATTTCCCCGAGTGGGAGTTCGCCGTGCAGATCATGCCGGACGGCCCGAACGACCACCTGTCGTTCGACCCGCTGGACGACACGAAGCTGTGGCCGGTCGACCAGTTCCCGCTGCTGCCCTGCGGCCGGATGGTCCTCGACCGGGTGCCGGACAACTTCTTCGCCGAGGTCGAGCAGTCGGCCTTCGGGACCGGCGTGCTGGTCGACGGCATCGACTTCTCGGACGACAAGATGCTCCAGGGCCGGACGCTGTCCTACTCGGACACGCAGCGCTACCGCGTCGGCGCCAACTACCTGCAGCTGCCGATCAACGCGCCGCAGCCCGGCGTGAAGGTCTACTCGAACCAGCGCGACGGTCAGATGGCCTACACGGTCGACGGCACCGGCCCGAACAAGCACATCAACTACGAGCCGTCGACGCTGGCCGAGGGCCTGCGCGAGGCGCCGAAGCCCGCGAAGGACTACCACCAGCCGGTCCAGGGCAATCTCGGCCGCTACCAGACCTCGCGCACCGAGGACGACTACACCCAGGCCGGCGTGCGCTACCGCTCCTTCGCGGATTGGGAGCGCGACGACCTGATCGCCAACCTCGTGGCCGACATGAAGCAGTGCCCGGAGCCGATCCAGCTGCGGATGGTCTGGCACTTCTGGCACGCCGACGAGGATTACGGCCGCCGCGTCGCCGAGGGCGCCGGGATCGATCTGGAGAAGGCCAAGGCCCTGCCGCCGCTGCCGGGCCGCGCCGCCCCGGGCAAGCGCCTGCAGTCCGAGACCTACACGGACGGCTCGCAGGCCCACCGGGTCGCCGCCGAGTAAGCCTCGGGCGCGCGCTCACCGATGCAGCCCCGCGCGGTCACCCGGCCGCGCGGGGTTCTCGTTTGGGGAACGGACGGGGCGAAGATGGCGAGTGTCGTGCACCGCGGGCCCGGCCCGAACGCCGTCATCGGCGGCATGCGGGTCACCTACCTGGCGCGCAGCGACGAGACGGCCGACGGCCTCGGCATCTACCGGGTCGCGATGGATCCCCGGACACCGGGTGCCGGGCTGCACCGCCACGCCCGGCTGACCGAGACGTTCTCGGTCGAGGCGGGCCGGCTCGCGCTCCGCGTCGACGGTGCGGACCACGAGCTCGGCCCGGGCGACTTCGCGCTGATCCCGCCCGGCATCGCGCACGCCTTCGCCAACCCCGGCGACCGGCCGGTGCGCTTCACGCTGAGCTTCGCGCCGGCTCTCGGTCGCGAGGGCTTCTTCGAGGGTCTGGCACGGCTGGCCGCGGAGGGACGCCTCGCCGATCCGGCCGCGATGACCGACCTGATGGCGCGCTACGATCAGGAACCGCTGGCCGGCTTCGCCGGCTGGAGCACCGTCAGCGGCTGAGCAGCGGCTGAGCGGCCGCATCCCGCGGCTCGGGCTCGGCCGCGCTGACCTTCCGGTCGCGCCCGGCGGCGAGGCCGATCAGGATCGCCGCCACGGTGATGCCGACGAACAGGGCCCCGGGGACGGCCCAGCCGCCGGTCGCCTCGTGGGCCAGACCGAAGACCAGCGGCCCCAGCGCGGCGCAGGTGTAGCCGATGCCCTGCGCCATGGCCGAGAGGCCGGCGGCGCTGGCCGCGTCCGCCGCGCGCAGCACGATCAAGGTCAGGCCGAGCCCGAAGCAGCCGCCGATCCCGAAGCCCAGCGCGCAGGCGGCGGGGATCCGGAGGGAGTCCGCCCCGAAGGCGAGGACGACGAAGGCCGCGGCGGTCAGGCCGGGAATCACGACGATCCAGGCGCGCTGGTCGCGGGCTCGGGCCGCCAGCATGGCGACCAGCAGCGCGCCCGGCGCCTGCACCAGCGTCGCCAGCGAGGCGTACAACCCGGCGTTGAGCGGCGTCAGGCCGCGGCCCTGCAGCAGCAGCGGCAGCCAGCCGAACAGGATGTAGGCGAGCGAGGATTGCAGGCCCATGAAGCCCGTCACCCACCATGCCAGCGGGTTGCGGAGCAGCCGCCCGGCCGAGGGCGCGGCCGTCGAGGCGGTCCGGCGGGCGAACGGGATCCACACGAAGGCCGCGACCAGCGCGGGCAGCGACCAGACCGCCAGGGCGGAGGGCCAGCCGCCGCCGAGGGCGTGCTCCACCGGCACCGACGCGCCGGCGCCCGCGGCCGCGCCGAGGCACAGGGTCATCGTGTAGAGGCCGGTCATCAGGCCGCCGTTGCCGGCGAAATCGCGCTTCACCAGCGCCGGCAGCAGGACGTTGTCGAGCCCGATCCCGATCGCCGCCAGCGCCGTCCCGGCGAAGAGCGGCACGAGGCCGCCGAGACCGCGGAGCGTCAGGCCGGCGACGAGGATCGTCGAGCCGGCGAGCACCGCGAGGTCGGGCCCGATCCGGCGGATCAGCGGGGCGGCGAGCGCGCAGGCGATGCCGAGGCACAGGACCGGCAGCGTCGTGAGGATGGCGGCGCCGCCGGCACCGAGGCCCGTGCCGTCCCGGATCGTCGCCAGCAGGGGGCCGACCGTGCTGAGCGCCGGGCGCAGGTTGAACGCGACCAGCATCAGCGCGAGGCCGAGCAGGAACCGGTTCGCGGTCGCCCTGTCCGAACTCACGGCCGCCGCCGCGCGATCACGGCCCCGCCCAGGCAGGCGGCCAGCATCAGCGCGAAGGCGGCGTCGCCGAACTGGCCGTAGAGCGTGCCGCCGACGATGCGGGCGGGCAGGTCCGCGTCCAGCCAAGTCTCCGCGTCGAGCGCGGTGCGGGCGACGACGCGGCCATGCGGGTCGATCACCGCGGAGATCCCGGTATTGGCGTCGCGCACGAGCGGCAGCCCCTCCTCGACGGCGCGCAGGCGCGCCTGGGCCAGGTGCTGGCGCGGTCCCGGCGTGTCGCCGAACCACGCGTCGTTGGTGACGTTCAGGATCAGCCCCGGCGGCCGCGGCGCCGGGGCGGCGTGGCCGGCCGGCAGGATCGCGCCCGGGAAGATCGCCTCGTAGCAGATCGTCGCCGCCACCGGCGGCAGGCCCGGCACCGTCAGGATCCGCTGGCCGGCGAGCGACCCGGCCGAGAACCCGCCGGGTACCGCCACGAACTGGCGCAGGCCCACGGCCCGCAGGGCAGCGTCCAGGGGACCCGGCAGGTACTCCCCGAACGGGACGAGGTGGACCTTGTCGTAGCTGTCGGAGATCCGGCCGTCCGGACCGATCACCATGACGGCGTTGTAGAAGCGCAGGCGCTCGCCCGGCAGCGGCTCCTCGGCGCGGGCCGCCCCCGTGATCAGCTGCTGCCCGGGCTTCAGGCCCGCCGCCACCTTGGCCAGGGCGTCGGGATCGCGCTGGATCAGGAACGGGAAGGCGGATTCCGGCCAGACGATGTGGGTCGGCTTCGGCGCGCCGGCCTCCGTCGGGCGCTGGCTCAGCTCGATGTAGCGGTCGACGATGTCGGCCCGGTTCTCGGGCCTGAACTTGGCGTCCTGGGGCAAATTGGGCTGAACGAGCCGCAGCCGGACACCGGCCACCACCGGGTCGGGCGGCCCGAGCCGCTCGGCGCCGTAGAGCGCCATGCCGACGAGCGCGATCGCGGCGGCCGCGCTCGGCCCGAACCGGGTGCGCGGGTTCGCCCCGGTGGCGATCGTCGCGGGCGCCGCGCAGATCAGGGCGGCCAGGATGCCCAGGCCGTAGAGCCCGATCGCGGCCGCCCACTGCATCAGCCAGAGGTTCTGGGCCAGAGCCATCCCGAGGGTGTTCCAGGGAAACCCCGTGAACAGGTGGCCGCGCAGCCAGTCCGCCGCGCCGAGCCCGAAGGCGAGGGCGGCGATCCGCGCCGCGCCGCGGCCCCACAGCAGGCCCGCGGCGCCGAAACCGGCGCCGTAGAACAGGCCGAGGACGAAGGGCAGTCCGATCACGCCGAGCGGCAGAGCCCAGAGAAACTCGTCGGCCTCCACCAGGAAGGCCTGGCCCAGCCACCAGAGCCCGGCCGTGAGGTAGCCGAAGCCCCAGGCCCAGCCGATCAGGAAGCAGGGCCAGAACCGCCGGAGGGTGGTCCGGTCGGCGGCGGCACCGTCCTGCAGCCAGACCGCGACCGTCAGGGAGACCGCGAGGGCCGGCAGGAGACCGTAGGGCGGCATGGCCAGCGCCCCGAGGGCGCCCGCGAGCCACGCCACACCGAGGCGGCGCCAGCCGGTCAGGCGCGCGATCGCCAGCACCGCGCCGGGCACGCGCGCCCGCTCCGGATCGGACATCGGACCCGGAACCGGCCCGCGCATCGGCGCGCCGGCCGCCGCGGGCGACCGGGCGAAACCGTCCGCCAAGCTCGTCACGCCGCGACCGTCACGGGTGCGGCGTCTCGGCGACCGGGGCGTTCGCGGGCGGGGGCAGGGCGAGCGGCACGACGTTGCCGATCCGCGCCGCGCCCTTGTGGAACCGGAGGCGCTTCAGGCGCCGCGGATCGGCGTCGAGCACCTCGAACTCGAGGTCGCCCGGGCCGGCGATCAGCTCGCCGCGCGAGGGAACGCGGCCCGCCAGGGTCACGATCATGCCGCCCAGCGTGTCGATCTCCTCGGCCATCTCGCCGACGGCCGCGACGAGGTCGACGCCCGTCACCTCGGAGACCTCGGCCAGCGGCGTGCGCGCGTCGGCCACGAAGACCTCGCCCTCGCCCTCGACCCGCTGGACGTGCTTGTCCTCGGCGACGTCGTGCTCGTCCTCGATGTCGCCGACCACGACCTCGATCAGATCCTCGATGGAGATCAGCCCGTCTGTGCCGCCGTACTCGTCGATGACCAGCGCCATGTGGGTGCGGGTGGCCTGCATCCGCACCAGCAGGTCGATCGCCGGCATGGAAGGCGGCACGAACAGGACCGGCCGCTGGATACGGGCCGCCGCGAGCGTCGTCGTCAGGTCGACCTTGCCGAGGTCCAGCCCGCGCGGCAGGCGCGCCGCGGGCCGGCGCGGGCGCGGGGCGGCCGGCGTGTCCGCCGCGCCGTCGACCGCGACCTCGACCGGCTTCGCGACGGCGGGCGCGCTGCGCCGGGCCGGCTCGGCCTTGGCGGCGATGTGGTCGACGAGGTCGCGGATGTGGACCATGCCGCGGGGATCGTCGAGGGTCTCGCCGTAGACCGGCAGCCGGGAATGGCCGGCCGTGCGGAACAGCTTGAGCAGGTCGCCGAGGCTCGTGTCGTTCGAGACGGCGACGATGTCGGCCCGGGGGACCATCACGTCGTCGACGCGCACCTTGTGCAGGCCGAGGACGTTCTTGAGCATGACACGCTCGAGCGGGGTGAGGCCGCTCTCGCCGGCATCCGGCTCCGCCAGCGCCTCCTCAAGACCCTCGCGCAGCGAATCGCGCGGCTTGAGGTGGAGCGCCTGGAGCAGGCGGTCGTACCAGGGCTCCCGGTGCTGGGATTCGCCCTCGGTGGAACTGGGCGCGGCCAGGGCCGCGCCGCGACTTCGATCGTTGCTCATGTCTCTCGGGTCTGGGGTCGCTCGGACGTCGCGCGCTCAGGCATAGGGATCCGGGATGCCGAGGGTCGCGAGTGCCGCGACCTCGAGGGCTTCCATGGCATCGGCCTCGGTCTCGCCGATCTCGTGGTCCTGACCGAGACAATGCAGGGTGCCATGGACGAGGAGGTGGGCGAGGTGATTCTGGAGCGGCTTCGACTGCTCCGCACTCTCGCGCACCAGGGTCTCGTACGCAAGGACCACGTCGCCGAGGGGCGCGGCGGTGCCGGCATGCCGCGGCTGCGGGGCGGCCGGGAAGGACAGGACGTTGGTCGGCTTGTCCTTGCCGCGCCAGGTCCGGTTGAGCTCCCGGACGGCGGCGTCGTCCGTCAGCAGGACGCTGACCTCGACGGGTCCGTCCGGCTTCTCGGGAGCCACGGCGAGCCCGGCCTCGACGGCGCGGGTGACGAGGGCCTCGAGGTCGGCGACCGCCGTCTCCCAGCGCGCGTCCTCGACGGCGAGGTCGATCTCGTGGGGCATGGTCACGCCAGGGGCCGGCGGCGGGGATTCGGATTGCGGTCGGCCTCCTCGCTGCCGTGGGCGGCGCGCTCGTAGGCGGTGACGATCCGGCGCACGAGGTCGTGGCGGACCACGTCGACGTCCTTGAACCGCACGTGTCCGATCCCCTCGACGCCCTCCAGCACGCTGACCGCTTCCACGAGGCCGGATTTCTGACCCGGCGGCAGGTCGATCTGACTGGGATCGCCGGTGATGATCATGCGCGAGCCCTCGCCCAGGCGGGTGAGGAACATCTTCATCTGCATGGAGGTCGTGTTCTGCGCCTCGTCGAGGAGCACCACCGCGTTGGTGAGGGTCCGGCCGCGCATGAAGGCGAGCGGCGCGATCTCGATCGTGCCGGTCTGCAGGCCGCGGTCGACGTGGCGGGCCTCCATGAAGTCGTAGAGGGCGTCGTAGATCGGGCGCAGGTACGGGTCGACCTTCTCGCGCATGTCGCCCGGCAGGAAGCCCAGGCGCTCGCCGGCCTCGACCGCCGGTCGGGACAGGATCAGCCGCTCGGCGTGGCCCTGTTCCAGGAGCGAGACGGCGTGACCGACGGCCAGCCAGGTCTTGCCGGTCCCGGCCGGGCCCTCGGCGAAGACCAGCTCGTTGGTGCGCAGGAGCTTGATGTACGCGTCCTGCGCCGGGTTGCGCGCGCGCACGGCCCCGCGCTTGCGGGTGGCGATCTGCTCGAAATGCGGCCTGTCGGCCTCGGCGGCGATCGCCTCGGCGGGGAACAGGGTCGCCTGCGCGGTGGCCTCGCGGATGGCGCCGTCCACCTCGCCGAGGGTCAGCGTGCTGCCGCCGGTCCGAACCCGGGCGTAGAGCTTCTGGAAGACCCGCCGCGCCGTCTCGGCGGCGTCGGCCGGCCCCTTGATGACGAGGTGGTTCCCGAGCGCGGTGGCGGTGACTTCCAGCCGGCGCTCGATATGGGCGACGTTCTGGTCGTATTGTCCGAAGACGAGGCTCGCGAGGCGGTTGTCGTCGAAGGTCAGCGGCACCTCGACCACCTCGTCCGATCCGGTCGGCCGCGCCGCCGGGCCGCGACCCCGGAGCGCGCCGCGCGCGCCCGCACCGTCCGATGCGCTCAAGCCGTCATCCTCGCCATCATCCCCACCGCTCCGATCCTCACGCCGCCGCAGCCTCGGAGACGAGTTCCCCGAACAGGCTGTTGGACCCCGCCTCGGTGATCCGCACCGGCACGACCTGCCCGATATGGTGAGGCGCGGCGTCGAACTGGACGGCCAGCAGGTGCGGCGTCTTGCCCGCGACCTGGCCGGGATGGCGCCCGCGCTTCTCCACCAGCACTTCGAAGACCCGGCCCGCGGCCGCCCGCTGATAGGCGTGGCGCTGGCTGTCGAGGAGTGCCTGCAGCTCGGCGAGCCGCGCCGCCATGACGGCCTCCGGCACCTGATCGGTGCGGTCCGCGGCCGGCGTGCCGGGGCGCGTGCTGTACTTGAACGAGAAGGCGCTCTCGAACCCGACGTCGCGCACGAGCCGCAGGGTCTCGGCGAAGTCCGCGTCGGTCTCGCCCGGGAAGCCGACGATGAAGTCGGACGAGAGGGCGATGTCGGGCCGGGCGGCCCGGATCCGCTCGATCAGCCGGCGGTACGCGTCGCCGGTGTGCTTGCGGTTCATCGCGGCGAGGATCCGGTCGGAGCCCGACTGCACCGGCAGGTGCAGGTAGGGCATCAGCGCCGGCACCTCCGCGTGGGCCCGGATCAGGGCGTCGTCGAAATCGTTCGGGTGGCTCGTCGTGTAGCGGATCCGCGCGATGCCGGGGATCTTCGCCACCGCGCGCACCAGATCGGCGAGGCCCGCGGGCGCGCCGTCGGGGCCGTCGCCGTGATAGGCGTTGACGTTCTGGCCGATGAGCGTGATCTCGCGCACGCCCCCGTCGGCGAGCTTCTCGGCCTCGGCGAGCACCGCCGCCACGGAGCGCGAGACCTCCGCGCCCCGCGTGTAGGGGACCACGCAGAAGGCGCAGAACTTGTCGCAGCCCTCCTGCACGGTCAGGAAGGCCGACGCCCCGAGGGTCCGCCGGCGGGGCAGGTGGTCGAACTTGTCCTCGATCGGGAACTCGGTGTCGACGACGCGGCGCTCGCGGGAGCGCGCCAGCAGGTCCGGCAGCCGGTGATAGCTCTGCGGGCCGACGACCACGTCGACGGCGGGCTGGCGCGCCTGGATCTCGGCGCCCTCGGCCTGGGCGACGCAGCCCGCGACCACGATGCGCGTGTCGAGGCCCTGCGCCTTCCGCTCACCCTTGAGCACGCGCAGGCGGCCGAGTTCGGAATAGACCTTCTCGGCGGCCTTCTCGCGGATGTGGCAGGTGTTGAGGACGACGACGTCCGCGTCCTCGACCGTGTCGGTCGCCGTGTAGCCCTCGGCGCCGAGGACGTCGGCCATGCGGGCCGCGTCGTAGGCGTTCATCTGGCAACCGTAGGATTTGACGAAAGCCTTCTTCAACGCGCGCCGTCCCGAACCGATCCGCCCCACTCCGCGCCGGGCCCGCGGGGACGGGGCCGGCGGGAGGCCTGTAGCACGCTTCGCGCGCCCCGTCGCGGCGCCCTCGAGACGCGACCGGCCGCCCGCAGGCGGCCGGCGCATGGCTTGGCGCATAGTCTGGCGCCCGGTCCGGCGCGCGGCTCCCGGGGAGGGGCGCTCCCCGGTCCGCCTCAGTGGGCCGCCGGTGCCGCGGCGGGCAGGTCGATGACCATCTGCTGGAAGAACGGCACGTAGGCCTGCAGCATCACGAACAGGCCGACGAGGCAGGCGAGCGCGATCGAGTGCCAGAACACGAAGCGCAGGATCTTGCCTTCCTGACCGAAATAGCCGGTCGCCGTGGAGGCGACGACGATCGACTGGGCGTCGACCATCTTGCCCATCACGCCGCCCGACGAGTTCGCGGCGGCCATCAGCACGCCCGAGAGGCCGAGCTGCTCGGAGGTGATCCTCTGGAGGCCGCCGAACAGCACGTTCGAGGCCGTGTCCGAACCCGTGAGCGCCACGCCGAGCCAGCCGAGCAGCGTCCCGAAGAACGGGTAGAGGATGCCGGTGCCCGCGAAGGCGAGGCCGAGCGTGGCGTCGACGCCCGCGTAGCGGGTGAGGACGCCGAGCGCGAGCATCGCCGCGATGGTGATCAGCGAGTAGCGCAGGGCCCAGATGGTCTCGAAGTAGGCCGTGACGAGGCGCAGCGGCGAGAACCGCATGATCAGGCCGGAGATGATCGCCGCGATCAGCACGCCCGTGCCGGTGTACGACATGTAGGTGAACAGGAAGACCGCGCCCTCCGGGACGGGCTTGGCCACCACCGGCGGCACCTTCATGATCACGTTGTGCAGGCCCGGCACCTCGTACTTCCAGGTGAAGAGCGGGTTGACGATGCCCTTGAACCAGCCGGTCCCCCAGATCGCGACGATGACCGAGAGGACGATCCACGGCACCCAGGCCATCAGGATCTCGCCCTGCGAGGCGGTGCGGGCGCCGACATGGACGGGGGGCGTGCCGGGCACGCCGGCGCCGAGCGCCACGGGCCGCGGGCCGGCGACGGCGAGCGACGGATCGTGGCCGCGCAGGGCCGGCGACGACCAGATCTCCTTGGGCTGCCAGACCTTCAGGAACAGCACGAGGGCCAGCATCGAGGCGAGCGAGGCGCCGATATCGACGATCCACGGGTTGACGTAGTTCGAGATCAGGAACTGCGCGACCGCGAAGGAGGCGCCGCAGACCAGGATCGGCGGCCACACCCGGATCATGCCGCGGAAGCCCGCGAAGACCCAGATCAGCCAGAACGGCACGATCAGCGAGAACAGCGGCAGCTGCCGGCCGATCATCGCGCCGAGGATCTCCGGCGGGTAGCCGGTGACCGAGGCGAGGCCCTGGATCGGCGCGCCGAGCGCCCCGAAGGCCACCGGGGCGGTGTTGGCGATCAGCGACAGGCCGGAGGCGGCCAGCGGCGAGAAGCCCAGGCCGATCAGGATCGCGCCCGTGACGGCCACCGGCGTGCCGAAGCCGCCCGCGCCCTCGAAGAAGGCGCCGAACGCGAAGGCCACCAGGAGCAGCTGCAACCGCCGGTCGGCGGTGATGCCGGCCACCGATTGCTGCAGGATCGCGAACCAGCCCTTCTCCACCGTCAGCCGGTAGAGGAAGATCACGTTGAGGATGATCCAGCCGATCGGGAAGAAGCCCGTGACCATCCCGAGGATGGCGGCGCGGGTGGCGAGATCGGTCGGCATGCCGAAGCCGACGATGGCCACCAGCATGGCGAGGCCGAGAGCGATGACGGCCGCGATATGGGCCTTCACGCGCCCGCTGGCGATCATGGCGAGCAGTGCGATGACCGGCACTGAAGCGGCGAGCGTCGAGAGCCACGGGCTCCCGAACGGATCATAAACCTGGTTCCAGGTTTGCACCGGGCGTCCTCCACAAAGTCCCGTCTGTTCCGGGTTGCGGCCTAGCTAGCAGAGGCGTTCCGACCGCTCAATGCGTTGCATCATGTATTCTGGCGGTGATTCCTACACATTACTCTTGCGCGGATCCCCGGATTCACCCGGCGCAACAGCGCCTCTCCGGGTGATAGCGGATCTGACCCGTCCAGCGCGGGCCTACATCCAAGCCCTGAGACCGGATTCCCCGCCGGCTCAGGACCTTAGCCCTTGAGCAGCGCGGGCATCGCGGCTCCCGCGGCGCCGACCGGTCAGACCGTCGCGATCTCCGGCCCCTGGAGGCCGATCCCCGGGGCCGCCGGCCTGGGATCCGGCGCCGGCAGGGTCCCGACGCCGCTGCCGGCGCCCCGCAGGGCCGCGCGCACCTCCGCCTCGGCGGCCGCCGTGGCGGCCTTCCGGTCGGTGGTCGCCTCGAAGGCGATCGGCGCCCCCCAGACCACGTGCACGTCGATGGGTCCACCCTGCACGAAGGCCGCGAGGTGCGGCACCAGCTCCATGTCGCCGTACCACGCGATCTCCGCGCGCTCGGCGCGCGTCACCGGCAGGCCATTGCGCCGGGGATAGGCGATGGCGAGGGGCTGGAGGCGCACCCGGCCGCGCCCGGCCTCGGCCTGGAGCGCCGCGCGGGCCGCGCCGACGAGGGAGGAGCGGAACGGCAGGAGCCGGGTGCCGTCGCCGGTCGTCCCCTCCGCGAACAGGACGACCAGCTCACCTTCGGCGAGGCGGTGGCCCATGGCGGTGCTGACCGCGGCGGTCGCGCCGCGGCGCTGCCGGTCGATGTAGATCGTCCGCTGCAGCCCCGCGAGAGCGCCGATCAGCGGCCAGCCGGCGATCTCGGACTTCGCCACGAAGGAGAGCGGCCGCAGCGAGCCGACCGCGATGATGTCGAGCCACGAGACGTGGTTGGCGAGCACCAGCGCCGCCTCGCCGGGGGCCGGCGGCGTGCCGCTCTGCGTGACGCGGACGCCGAACAGGCGCAGGAAGACGCGGTGGAACAGGATCGGCGCCAGGGTGGCGCGGCGGCCGAGGAGCCGCAGGGCGATCCAGTGGGGCGGTCCCAGCACAGCGAAGGCGAGGGCGAGGGCCGCGACCCGCCAGGCGATGCCGAGGCGGCTCACGGCGTCACAGGTCGGCGCTCATCGTCAGCGCGGTCGCCCGGCTGCCGTCGGCCTTGAGATAGTAGCCGGTGCGCGAGCCCACCTGCCGGAAGCCGTGCCGGGCGTAGAGCCGCAGGGCGGGGGCGTTGCCCTCGTCGACCTCCAGATGAACCCGGGCGACGCCGTCCAGGGCGAGGCTCGCCAGGTGCTCGCGGAGCAACTTGCGGCTGTGGCCGCCGCCGCGCAGCGCCGGGGACAGCACGACCGTCAGGATCTCGGCCTCGTCGGCGGCCCGGCGCGAGAGCACGAAACCCTGGAGCACGCCCGCGCGCCAGAGGGCGTGCGCGTGGGTCGAGCGCTCGCAGAGCATGCGCTCGAACTCGTGCGCGTCCCAGGGCCGCGCGAAGGCGGTCGCGTGGAGACGGGCGAGGGCGGGGGCCTGCGCGGCGTCGCGGAGCGGGGCGACGTAGGGCTCCGGCGTCAGCGCGTCCCACCACGCGAACCACCAGTCGAAGGGCCAGAAGGGCAGCGGGCGCGTCATCGCCGTGCGATCCGCGCGTGGTCCTGCGGCCGGGCATCCGGTCCCCGCAGGTAGAGGGGGCGGGCCAGCGCCTGCGCCGGGTCGGCGACGAGACCGAGGGAGGCCACCGACGCGATATCGGGACCGCCGACATGGGCGACGCGCGCCGCGACGCCGCGCGCGGCGAGCGCGGCGGCCAGCATGGGCGCGCCCGAGCCGGTCAGCACCACCGGGCCAGCGCCCAGCTGCTCGGCCGCGGCCTCGACGGCGAGGTGCGCGGGGGCGAGGCCGTCGCCCGGTCCCAGCGCCTGCACGTAGACGGCGCCGTGGCGGGCGTCGATCACCGCGGCGATCGTCCCCTCGACGGTCTCGGCCAGGAGCGGCGCGAGGAGCGCCGAGAGGGTGCCGACGCCGACGACCGGCTTGCCGGTCGAGAGGCCGATGGCGCGGGCCGCCGACAGGCCGACCCGCAGGCCGGTATAGCTGCCCGGCCCGACCGTCACGGCGACCCGGTCGATCGCCTCAAATCCGCCCTCGACCCGGGCGATCACCCGCTCGATCAGCGGCAGCAGCGACTCCGCGTGGCCGCGCGCCATCGGCAGCGACTCGGCGGCGAGGGGCGCCTCGACCTCCTCCGCCATGACGCAGGCGGCGCAGGTGTCCAGCGCTGTGTCGATGGCCAGAATACGCACGCTCACTCCCACAAGCCGGTCCGCACCGGCCGCTGCCTCCCCGCGCCGCGACGGGCGCCAAGAGCCTCCAGTGTTAGAACAAAGCCGCCGCCTCGTCAGCGTCGGGGCGACCGCGCCGCGCCGATCACCGGCGGAGTGTTGCCGGCTTGCGCCGGTGCGCGCCCGCGGCCCCGGACGGGGCCGCCGCGTCGGCCCGAAGCTCCGACGCCGGGGCAGGGACCGGAACGCGGCACGCCGACCGGTCCGACCGGTCGGCCTGCCGCCTCAGTGACGCGGAATCTCAGGGACGCGGAGCAGGCCGCGCGGCATGGCCGCTCGGCCGCTCACGCCGCCGCGCGGGCGTCGACCCTCAGATCGCCTGGACCTCGCGGATCTCCGGCAGGAAGTGCCGGAACAGGTTCTGCACGCCGTGCCGCAGGGTCGCGGTGGAGGACGGGCAGCCCGAGCAGGCCCCCTTCATCTCCAGGTAGACCACACCCTCCTTGTAGCCGCGGAAGGTGATGTCGCCGCCGTCGCCGGCCACCGCCGGCCGGACCCGGGTCTCGAGCAGGTCCTTGATGGTCACGACGGTGTCGTGGTCCGCCTCGTCGTAGAACTCGTCGCCCGGCTCGATCTCGCCGTGGCCGCCCTCGGCCATCACGGGCGCGCCGGACTGGAAGTGCTCCATGATCGCGCCGAGCACCGCCGGCTTGACCTGCGCCCATTCCGAACCGTCCTCGGCCTTGGTCACCGAGATGAAATCGTGCCCGAAATAGACGCCCGCCACGCCCGGGACGGTGAACAGCGCCGCGGCGAGGGGCGACCGGGCGGCCGCCTCGGCGTCCCGCGCCTCGAAGGTCGATTCCGCCAGCACGACGCGGCCGGGCAGGAACTTCAGGGTGGCCGGGTTCGGCGTGGCTTCGGTCTGGATGAACATGGTGGCAACACTCCGCTGCGCCGGTTCAAGGCCGGCCGGGACAGGCGCCCGAGGCGCCACTGTCCATGTGGACCGGCGAGCGGATTTTCTCAACCTGTCGCCCCGTCCCGCCGGCCCGCGAGAGTGGACATTCGGACGGCGGCGCGACAGGACGAATGCCATCGAATGCCAGAGGAGCCGGCAGTGGACGTGACCGCGGACCAGACCCTCGCGCAGGACTTGCTGAAGGATCTGCGCGAGGCCCAAACCAAGCTGGACGCGGCGCGGGCGGAAGCGGCCTCGCTCAAGGTGCTGCTGGCGCTGCGCACGCATCAGCACGACCAGGCCTGGCAGGAGGGACAGCGCCTCGCCGCGGCGCTCGCGGATGCGCAGGCCCGCGCGGAGGCGGCGACCGTCGCGCGGGCGGAGGCCCAGGCGAGCGCGGCCTCGTCCGAAGCCGCCGCGATGGCCGACGAGCGCACCGAGGCGGTCCGGACGGTCCTCGGCGCGGTGCTCGCGAGCATCGGGCACCGGGCCCTCGACCGGCGGCGCTTCCAGGACCTGATCGCCCGGGCCGGCCGCGAGGCGCCGGATCAGGGCCCGGGCGCGGCCCGGCACGCGGTGCTGCTGACCGAGGCGCGGCGGGTGCTGGGGATCGCCGAGTAGCCCCCGCTCCGACGGCTCCGACGCGCCGCGACCGGTCGCGGGCGGCAGGGTTAACCGACGCTTAACCCGGCTCTCCCATCGTCGTCCCGGGACGGACAGGAGATCGATCGCATGCTGATCAGCGAGCACCACGTGCGCGAGTGCGCCTACTACATCTGGGAAAACGAGGGCCGGATCCACGGGCAGGCCGCCGCCCACTGGATCCGCGCCGAGGCCGAGCTGCGCGCCAACGCGATGCTCGCTGCCGCCGCGACGGTCGTGGTCGCCGAGGCCGCCCCGAAGGCCGCGCCGGCGAAGACCGCCGCCAAGCCTGCCAGCGCCAAGCCTGCCAGCGCCAAGCCCGCCGCGTCGAAGCCCGCCGCGTCGAAGGCCACCGCCAAGCCTGCGGCCGCCAAGACCGCGGTCGCCAAGCCCGCGACCGTGAAGCCCGCGACCGTGAAGGCCGCCGCGAAGCCGGCCGCCCCGAAGCCCGCCCGCGCCTCCAAGGCGGCGGTGACTGCCGGCCTCGCCGCCAAGGCGAAGCCCGCCCGGACCCCGGCCTCGATGCACTGACGGCCGGCGCCCCGGCGCCGCCAGGACCTTCTCCGAAGCCCGTCCCTCGCGCAGGGGCGGGCTTCCGTCGTCGAAGGGAGCCGCGTTCGCGGCGCCCGGACGGAACAGGCCCGGCGCCGATCGGTTGTCCGCCCTGACGCGGGCGCCGGGCTCCGCGACGGGGCTGCGATGCGCGCGGTGATTTTCGACATCGACGGGACCCTGCTCGACAGCGTCGACCTGCATGCCCGCGCCTGGGTGGAGGCCTTCGCGCATTTCGGCGTGACGACCGACTTCGCGGACGTCCGCCGGCAGATCGGCAAGGGCGGCGACGAGCTGATGCCGGTCTTCCTGTCGGAGGAGCGGATCGCGCGGGACGGCGAGACGATCGAAGCCTACCGCTCGGACCTGTTCAAGCGTCGCTACCTGTCCGAGGTCCGACCCTTCCCCGGTGTCCGGCCGCTGTTCGAGCACATCCGCGCCGCCGGCCTGACAATCGCGCTCGCATCGTCGGGGAAGCGCTCCGAGGTCGAGCACTACACCGAGATCCTGCAGATCGGCGACCTCGTGGATGTGGCCACCAGCTCGGACGACGCGGACCGGTCGAAGCCGCATCCGGACATCTTCGAAGCCGCGCTGGAGAAGCTCGACGGCGCGCCCCGCGACGCGATCATCGTCATCGGCGATACCCCCTACGATGCCGAGGCGGCCGCGAAGGCGGGGCTGCGCACCGTCGGCCTCCTCTGCGGCGGCTTCCCGGAGGCGGACCTGAGAAGCGCCGGCTGCGTGGCGATCTACCGGGACCCCGAGGATCTGCTCAACCGATTCGCGCAGTCGCCGCTGGCGGACAGCTGAGCGGCAGACCGGCAAGCGGATTCCGCGACCGGCCCGACGTCGTCCACACTTTCCCGCCACGCTGTTGCCGCGCGGTGACGCGGAGCGATGCCGGCTACGTATTCACGCGAAAGGGACTGGTGTCGGTCGATCGAAAGGCGTAGCGACCCGCCCGCCAATCTGGACTCCTTCGAAGGACGAGCGCCTCGCATGCCCCAGACTCACCAGGCCGGCCCGGCACCGCGCTTCGTACCGGCCGCCAAGTCGCTGCCGGAGCAGATCGCCGACGCGGTCGAGAGCCGGTCGACCCCGCTCAGCCAGCTGCTCCGCCTGATGGCCGCCCTCGATGCCGAAGGCGGCAACGAGGCCCTGCGGCTGCGGCTCCGCGCCCGGATCGGCGCGCCGCTCGACGCCTGACGCCCGCGCCGCGGGTCAATGCCGCCGGTGCCGATGGCGCCGGCCACCGCTCCTCGCCGCCGGTGCGGCCGCCTTCGCGACGCGGTCCATGCAGGCGAAGTAGATGCGGCGTCCGATCTCCTCCAGTTCGAGACCCTGCGGGTTGGGCGCCGAGAACACCTTCGCGCGGGCCTCATTGCGGCAGGCCGCGTCCTCCGGGCTCCGGATCGGCGGCTCGGCGCGGGCGGCCCCGCAGGCCAGGGCCGAGACGATCCAGGTCGCTGCGATGATCGATACTCGTGTGCTTGCCAGGGTACTCGGCATACGGACGTTCGGACCTCACTCGCTCAGGACCGAGATAGAGCGTCTCGATCACCCGTGAAGCTTGGTCAGAGTGCCGGCTCCGGCAAAAATCGACGGCGCGCGCCTCAGGGCACGATCCAGAGGCACGGACCCCCGCCGGACACGGTCAGGCATTCGTAGGGCGCGCCGCCGATCAGGGCCCGCTGCTCCACGGTGCCGATCGCGCCGCGCGGGATCCGCCTGCAGCCGGCCTCCGATGGGGCGGGGCCACCGCTGCCCGAGGCCGCGTCGATCCGGCGGGCGGCGATCAGAGTCTCGCAGGCGATCACCGAGTCGGTCCCCTGGGCGCGGGCGTTCCGGGGCGCGAGGCCGAGGGGGAGGGCGAGGAGGACGAGCGCCGCGATGGGCGCCAGCGGGGATCGGGATCGCATCGCGGCCTCGGCTGCCCGCGCCGCACGGGCGCGTCGCGGTTCGGACGCCCTCAACGCGTCGTCGCGCGCGTTGGTTGCCGGCGGCGGAAGCGGACCCCGGACGCGACGACGCCCGCCTTGCGGGCGGGCGTCGTGGGCGTCCGAAGCTCGGGGGAGCCGACGGCCGGCGCTCAGCGCTTGGTCTTCACCTTCGCCTTGCGGGCCGCGTAGCGCGCGTCGCGCTGGGCCTTCTTGGCGGCCAGGTCGGCCGACTTGCGCTCCTGCGCGGCGGCCAGCTCGGCGGCCTCGCGCGCGAGCTGGGCGGCGAGTTCCGCCTCCTCCCGCTGACGCTTCTCCTCGGCGGCCTTGCGCTCGGCGGCGATCCGGGCGGCCTCGCGCTCGCGGGAGCGCTCCTCGCGGGCCTTGGCCACTTCGGCGCGGGCCTTGGCCTTGGCGATCACCTCGGGGTCATCGGCCGCGGGGCGTGCCTTGAACTTGGCCAGCAGGGCGGCCTTGGCGTTCTGCGAGTTCTGGCGACGGTCGTCGAAATTCCTGTAGTCGAATGCGCTCATCTGACCTTTCTCAGTTGGGTACGTCTCGCGTGTCGCGGGGACATCCGGCGGGGCCGGGCACGTACTGAGTCTGCAGGTTCCGACGCCATCCCCGCGCCCCGGAACCGCACCGATCCACCGGCTGTACCGATGGTCCGACCCGAGCGTTCGCCTGCGTCTGAACGCTCGGGTCGGACCATTGTTCGAAGATCGCAAAGCCCTTAATCAGAGCTTCACGCCAGATGCAATCGGCGAGACCTGCGCAGGCGGCCGGCACAGCGACAATCCCGGCCCTCTCTGTAAGAGTCCTGGCCGGCGATGCGCAAAAACCTCAGACCGGCGTCTGGCCGAGGCCCGCTGCCCGGGTCTGCATCCGTCCCGAGGACTTCGCTGCACGCGGCAGATAGGTCGCGCACGGGACGACGACAAGATTCGCCGGCGGGTCCCCGCGGGTGCATCCTGGCCGAGCGACGCGCGCCGCAGCCCGGCGAGCGCCGAACCGATGGCTGAGGGATGGACCTATACTTCCATCACAAAGCAGACCTGCAAATTCGACAGAGTATTCCTCGTGGTTCCCCCGACGCCCGGCCCCGGCCCGGCTCCCGCCCGGGGGCGACCATCTGCCCAGGATCTGCCCATCCGCCACAGCCTATTTTCTGTGCACGTGCCGTGAAGCCCTTCGAATCGATCGCCAGCACCCGGGAAACTGCCTACGTTCTGGGCAGATCGCCCGGCCAGCGGGCGGAGGCGCCGGGGCGCTCGCGGCACGGGGCCTGCTAGCCGCGATCGATGCGACCCGTGCGGTCGGCTTGAGGAACGCCATGCCCGAGACATCCCCCCCGTACGAACCCGAGAGCTACGCCGCGGCCGCGGCGGCCCTTCTCGGCCTCACCCTCGATCCGGCGTGGATCGCGCCGGTGACCGCGAACCTGCGCGTCCTGGCCGCCGCGGCCGAGTTGGTGGAGGCCTTCCCGCTCGCCGACGAGATCGACGCGGCGCCGAGGTTCGAAGCGTGAGCGCGAGCAGCCCCGCGACGGCCGCCACGATCGCCGCAGCGATCGCGGAGGGTCGAACCACCGCGCGCCAGGTCGTCGCGGCGGCGCTCGACCGGATCGGCCGATTGGACGGCCGGGTCGGCGCCTTCACCGACGTGCTGTCCGCCCGCGCCCTGGCCCGGGCCGACGCGCAGGACGCGGCGCTGCGGAACGGGTCGCCGCCGGGCCCGCTGGCCGGCGTGCCCTTCGCGGTGAAGAATCTGATCGACATCGACGGCCTGCCCACCCGCGCCGGATCGAAGATCAACCGGGAGCGGCCGCCGGCCGAGCGGGACGGCGCCCTGGTCCGGCGCCTGGAGGCCGCGGGGGCGATCCTCGTGGGCGCCCTCAACATGGGCGAGTACGCCTACGACTTCACCGGCGAGAACATCCACGACGGCGACGCCCACAACCCGCACGCCCTGGATCACATGACCGGCGGCTCGTCGGGCGGCTCGGGCGCGGCCCTCGCCGCCGGGATGGTGCCCCTGACCCTGGGCTCCGACACGAACGGCTCGATCCGCGTCCCGGCCGCCTTCTGCGGCTGCTTCGGCCTCAAGCCGACCTACGGCCGCCTGTCGCGGGCCGGGAGCTTCCCGTTCGTGGGCAGCCTCGATCATCTCGGGCCGATGGCGCGGAGCGTGACCGACCTCGCGCTCGCCTACGACGCCATGCAGGGTCCCGATCCGGACGATCCGGTGGCGACGCTCCGCCCGGCCGAGCCGGTCCTGCCCGGGCTCGACGCGGGCCTGGACGGGCTGCGCGTCGCGGTGGCCGGCGGCTATTTCGCCCGCGGCGGCGATCCGGAGGCCTTCGCGGCGGTGGCGCGCGCGGCCGAGGCCCTGGGCGCGCGGCGCGCGGTCGAGCTGCCGGAGGCGCACCGCGCCCGCGCGGCCGCGTACCTGATCACCGCGGCCGAGGGCGCGACGCTCCACCTCGACCGTCTCCGCACCCGGCCGCAGGATTTCGACCCGGCGGTGCGCGACCGGCTGATCGCCGGGGCGATGATCCCGGCGCCCCACGTGGAGCGGGCGCAGCGCTTCCGCCGCTGGTACCGGGCGCGGGTGCTCGCTCTGTTCGAGACCGTCGACGTGATCCTGGCCCCGGCCACGCCCTGCCGCGCCCCGCGGGGCGGCCAGACCCACTTCGTCCTCGACGGCGTGACGCTGCCGGTGCGCGCCAATATCGGGGTCTTCACGCAGCCGATCTCCTTCATCGGCCTCCCGGTCGTGGCGGCGCCGATCCGGCTCGACGCCGGGTTGCCGCTGGGGGTCCAAGTCATCGCCGCCCCCTGGCGCGAGGATCTCGCCTTGCGCGTGGCGCACCACCTCGAACGAATGGGCGTCAGCGCGTCGCCCGTCGCGGAGCTTGCCCGATGATCATCGACGATCCCGCCGTGAAGGCCGAAGTCGAGGCCGCGTTCCGGGCCTACGAGACGGCGCTGACCACCAACGACGTCCCCACCCTGGAGGCGCTGTTCCGGGACGATCCGCTGACCGTCCGCTACGGGATCGGCGAGAACCTCTACGGCATGGACGCGATCCGCGCCTTCCGCCGGGCCCGCTCCCCGGTGGGCCTGGAGAGGACCCTGGCGCAGACGCAGATCACGACCTACGGGCGCGACTTCGCCACCGCGATGACGCTGTTCACCCGCGCCAGCGCGCCGGGCAAGATCGGCCGCCAGAGCCAGACCTGGGCGCGCTTCCCGGAGGGCTGGCGGGTGGTCGCCGCCCACGTGAGCCTGATCGACGCCGCGTAGGCGCAACCGGCCCGCGCCCCCGCGGCGGGGCGTGTGGCCGCGGGCTTGCATAAGGTCGAGCGTATTCCGTGCCGTCTGGCGCGGACCAACGCGAGTACCCGACCCAAGATGCTGTCCCGTCTGAGAAAACTCGGCGCCCGTGCGGCGCTGGCCGGCGCCCTGGCGCTCTCCGCGAGCACCGCTGCCCTCGCGCAGGGGACGCTGCGGATCGGCATGACCGCCTCCGACATCCCGCTGACCACCGGCCAGACCGACAACGGCGGCGAGGGCATGCGGTTCATGGGCTACACGGTCTATGACGGGCTCATCAATTGGGACCTGTCGAGCGCCGAGCTGGCCTCCGACCTCGTGCCCGGCCTCGCCACGAGCTGGGGCGTCGACGCCGCCGACAAGACCAAGTGGACCTTCAAGCTCCGGCCGGGCGTGAAATTCCACGACGGCTCGGACTTCACCGCCGACGCGGTGGTCTGGAACCTCGACAAGCTCCTGAAGGCCGACGCGCCGCAATACGACCCGCGCCAGTCCGCGCAGGGCAAGACCCGCATCCCGGCGGTCGCGAGCTACCGCGCGGTCGACCCGCTGACCGTCGAGATCACCACCAAGGCCCCCGACGCGACGCTGCCCTACCAGATCGCCTGGATCATGATGTCGTCGCCGGCCCAGTGGGAGAAGCTCGGCAAGTCCTGGGACGCCTTCGCCAAGCAGCCCTCGGGCACCGGCCCGTGGAAGCTGACCCTGTTCGCCCCGCGCGAGCGCGCCGAGATGGTCCCGTTCAAGGAGTACTGGGACAAGGACCGCGTCCCGAAGCTCGACAAGCTCGTGCTGATCCCGCTGCCGGAGGCCAATGCCCGGACCGCGGCCCTGCGCTCCGGTCAGGTGGACTGGATCGAGGCGCCCGCGCCGGATGCCGTGGCCTCGCTCAAGAGCGCCGGCTTCACCATCGTCACCAACGCCTACCCGCACAACTGGACGTGGCATCTGTCGCGGGTCGAGGGCTCGCCCTGGAACGACATCCGCGTCCGCAAGGCGGCGAACCTCGCCATCGACCGCGAGGGCCTGAAGGAGCTGCTCGGCGGCCTCGCCATCCCGGCCAAGGGCTTCATGCCGCCCGGCCACCAGTGGTTCGGCCACCCGACCTTCGACATCAAGTACGATCCGGAGGCCGCCAAGAAGCTGCTGGCCGAGGCCGGCTACAGCCCGGCCAAGCCCCTGAAGATCAAGGTCGCGATCTCGGCCTCCGGCTCGGGCCAGATGCAGCCGCTTCCGATGAACGAGTTCGTCCAGCAGAACCTCGCCGACGTGGGGATCCAGGTCGACTACGAGGTCGTGGAGTGGAACACCCTCATCAATATCTGGCGGGCCGGCGCCAAGGCCGACATCTCCCGCGGCGTCTCGGCGATCAACTATTCCTACTTCATCCAGGACCCGTTCACCGGCTTCATCCGCCACCTGCAGTGCAATTTCGCTCCGCCGAACGGCACGAACTGGGGCTATTACTGCGACCCGGCGATGGACAAGCTGTTCGATCAGGTCCGCAACACCTTCGACAAGGCCGAGCAGACGAAAGTCCTGGAAAAGGTCCACGAGAAGTACGTCGACGACGCGCTGTTCGTCATGATCACGCACGACGTCAATCCGCGGGCGATGAGCCCCAAGGTGAAGGGCTTCGTCCAGGCGCAGAACTGGTTCCAAGATTTCTCGAAGATCACGATGGCGACCGCGGGGCGGTAGCGAGACGCGGCTCTCCTCCCTCGCGCGGGGAGGAGAGCCCTTACGGTCGGGCGTGACAACAGGGCCTTGAATGCTGCTCTACATCCTCAAACGGCTGGTCTACGTGACGCCCGTGGCGTTCGGGGTCAGCGTCGTCTGCTTCCTCCTCGTCCACCTCGCGCCGGGGGATCCCCTCAGCGCGGTCCTGCCCGCCGACGCCACCCAGGCCACCATCGACGAGATGCGGGCCGCCTACGGCTTCGATAAGCCCCTGCCGGTCCAGTACCTGATCTGGCTCTGGCACGTGCTGCACGGCGATCTCGGCACCTCCATCGCCACCGGCCGGCCGGTGCTCGGCGAGGTCAGCCGCGCCGTGGTGAACTCGCTGATCCTCGCCTCCGTGGCGACCGTGATCGGCTTCACCTTCGGCACCCTGTTCGGCTTCGTGGCGGGCTATCACCGCAACTCGGTGGCCGACCGCGCGGCCTCCGCCGTGTCGGTCTTCGGCGTGAGCGTGCCGCATTACTGGCTCGGCATGGTCCTGGTGATCGTGTTCTCGGCCAATCTCGGCTGGCTGCCGCCCACCGGGGCCGGGCCCGACGGCTCCAGCAACTGGCGCCCCGACTTCGAGCACCTGCGCTACCTGATCCTGCCGGCGATCACGATGTCGGTGATCCCCATGGGCATCATCGCCCGCACGGTCCGGGCGCTCGTGGCCGACATCCTGTCCCAGGACTTCGTCGAGGCCCTGCGCGCCAAAGGCATGGACGAGCGCGGCGTGTTCCGCCACGTCGTGCGCAACGCCGCCCCGACGGCGCTCGCCATCATGGGCCTGCAGCTCGGCTACCTGCTGGGCGGCTCGATCCTGGTCGAGACCGTGTTCGCGTGGCCCGGCACCGGCTTCCTCCTCAACGCCGCGATCTTCCAGCGCGACCTGCCCCTGCTCCAGGGCTCGATCCTCGTGCTGGCGATGTTCTTCGTGGTCCTCAACCTGCTGGTGGACGTGATGCAGACCGCCCTCGACCCGCGCATCGAGCGCGCCTGAGCCGGAGCCCGATGATGACCGCTCCCGTCACCGCGGCCTCCGTCGCCCTCGACGGCGGCGTGCTCGCCGCCGAGGACGTGGCCCACGGGCCCGAGGCCGCCTTCGCCCCGTCGCGGGGCTTCTGGGGCCATGTCGGCCACCGGCTCGTGCGCGACCCCGTCGCCATGGGCGCGGGCGCCGTGATCCTGATCGTCGTGCTGATCGCGATCCTGTCGCCCTGGATCACGCCCATGGACCCCTACAAGGGCTCCATGCTGCGCCGCCTCAAGCACGTGGGCGACGCCACCTACTGGCTGGGCTCGGACGAGCTCGGCCGCGACATGATCAGCCGGCTGATGCTGGGCTCGCGGCTGTCGCTGTTCATCGGCGTCACCCCGGTGCTGATCGCCTTCGTGATCGGCTCCGGGATCGGGATCCTCGCCGGCTACGTCGGCGGCTGGACCAACACGATCCTGATGCGCACCATCGACGTGTTCTTCGCCTTCCCGTCGGTGCTGCTGGCGATCGCGCTGTCCGGCGCGCTCGGCGCCGGCATCTTCAACTCGATCGTGTCGCTGACCTGCGTGTTCGTGCCCCAGATCGCCCGCGTCGCCGAGAGCGTCACCACGGGCATCCGCAAGCGCGACTACATCGACGCCGCCAAGCTGTCGGGCGCCTCGGCCCTGACGATCATGCGCGTGCAGGTGCTCGGCAACGTCGTCGGGCCGATCTTCGTCTACGCGACCAGCCTGATCTCGGTGTCGATGATCCTGGCCTCCGGCCTGTCCTTCCTCGGCCTCGGCGTGCGGCCGCCCGAGCCCGAATGGGGCCTGATGCTCAACACCCTGCGCACGGCGATCTACGTCAACCCGGTCGTGGCCGCCCTCCCGGGCGTCTGCATCTTCATCGTCTCGATCGCCTTCAACCTGTTCTCGGACGGCCTCCGGTCCGCCATGGAGATTCGCCAGTGAGCGTCATCCCGGACGCCCCCGACCCGTTCGCCCGCGACCGCGGCGGACCCGCCCAGCCGCTCCTCTCGGTCTCGGGCCTCGTGAAGCACTTCCCGGTCCGCAAGGCCGGCGGCAAGCGCCAGGTGGTCCGCGCGGTCGACGGCGTCGACTTCGACGTCCTGAAGGGCGAGACGCTCGGCATCGTCGGCGAGTCCGGCTGCGGGAAGTCGACCACCGCCAAGCTGCTGATGGGCCTCATCGAGCGCGATTCCGGCACGCTGCTGTACGACGGCCAAGCGGTCGGCGAGCGCGCCATGCCCTGGCGGTCCTACCGCCGCCAGGCCCAGATGGTGTTCCAGGACAGCTACGCGTCGCTCAACCCGCGCATGACCGTCGAGCAGTCGATCGCCTTCGGCCCGAAGGTCAACGGCGTGCCCGCCCGGGAGGCGGTGGAGCGCGCCCGCGGGCTGCTCGCCCGGGTCGGCCTGGAGCCGAAGCGCTTCGCCGGCCGCTACCCGCACGAGATCTCCGGCGGCCAGCGCCAGCGGGTGAACATCGCCCGATCCCTCGCCCTGGAGCCGCGGCTGGTGCTCCTCGACGAGGCGGTCTCGGCGCTGGACAAGTCGGTGGAGGCGCAGGTCCTGAACCTGCTCCTCGACCTCAAGGCCGAGTTCGGCCTGACCTACATCTTCATCAGCCACGACCTCAACGTCGTGCGCTTCATCTCCGACCGGGTCATGGTGATGTATCTCGGCCGGGTCTCCGAGATCGGCCCGTCCGACACGGTACTGGACGCGCCGGCGCACCCCTACACCGAGGCGCTGCTCGCCTCGATGCCGTCGCTCGATCCCGACAACCGCACCCAGGCGGCGCTGCTCGCGGGCGACCCGCCGAACCCGATCGACCCGCCCGCGGGCTGCCGCTTCCACCCGCGCTGCGCCCTGGCGGAGGACGTCTGCGGCCGGACGGAGCCGCCCCTCGACACGATCCGGCCGCTGCACCGCGTCGCCTGCCTCGCCCGGCAGCCCGGCTCGGGCCACTCCGCGGCCCCCGCGGGCGCGCTGGCAGCATGAGCACCCCGATGTCCGGTTCAGAACCCGCGGTCGCCCTGAAGGACCTGCGCGTCGCCTTCGGCAAGGTCCAGGTCGTCGACGGCGTCGACCTGACCCTGGAGCGCGGTCAGGCGCTGGCGCTCATCGGCGAATCCGGCTCCGGCAAGAGCGTGACCCTGCGGGCGATCCTGCGGCTGTTCCCGGAGGGGCGCAGCCGGATCGAGGGCGGCATCCGGGCCGCCGGCAAGGACGTGCAGGCGCTGACCCGGCGCCAGCTCGCCGATTTCCGCGGCGGCGACGTCTCGATGATCTTCCAGGAGCCGCTGCTCGCCTTCGACCCGGTCTACACGGTCGGCCGGCAGATCACCGAGGCGATCCTGCGGCACGAGACGATCTCCAAGGACGAGGCCCGCAAGCGGGCGCTCGCCCTGTTCGAGCGGGTGCGGATCCCGAGCCCGGAGCGGCGCCTCGACAACTACCCGCACGAGATGTCGGGCGGCATGCGCCAGCGGGCCATGATCGCGCTCGCGCTGGCCTGCCGGCCGCAGGTGCTGCTCGCCGACGAGCCGACGACGGCGCTCGACGCCACGGTGCAGATCCAGGTGCTGCTGCTCCTGCGCGAGCTGCAGCGCGACCTCGGCCTGTCGATCGTGATCGTCACCCACGACCTCGGCGCGGCCGTGGAGGTCGCCGACCGGATCGCCGTGATGTACGCGGGCAAGATCGTCGAGACCGGCACGGCGCATCAGGTGGTGCTGAACCCGCACCACCCCTACACGATCGGCCTGCTGCGCAGCCGGGCGGAAGGGGCGCTCGCCAAGGGCTCGCGGCTCGAGACCATCCCGGGCAGCCCGCCGGATCTCGCGAACCGCCCGCCGGGCTGCCCGTTCGCGCCGCGCTGCTTCCTGGCCGAGGAGCGCTGCCGCCGCGAGATGCCGCCGGTCGCCGAGATCGCGCCCGGCCACCGCGTCGCCTGCTGGCGGACCGAGGAGGCCTCGGCGGCCTACCGGGCCGGGCCGACCCCGGTGCGCGCCGCCGAGCCGGTCCCGGCCTGACCTCGACGCCCCCGCGCCGAGGCATTATCCGGCTCGGCGCGGTCCCGCGGCGGCGGACCGCGTCCGAACCGGCCGCGCGGGCGTCACGATGAGCCAAGTCCTATCCGGGCCAGTCCCGTCCGAGATCCTGCTCGTTCCCCGGGGCGAGGCCGGGCACTTCCTGCCGGCGGCCCTCGGCTGGCTGGGCAAGCGGGTCACCGTCACCGCCCAACCCGGCCCGGCGAACCACGTCCTCTGCCTGCCGGTCCTCGATTTCGTGCGCCTCGGCTTCCCGGAGGCGAACGGGCGCCTCGACCTCCTCGAACCGGGGGATGCCGAGAACCTCCGCGCCGGGCGCGCCGCGCTGCTCCTCGACCTCTCGAACGAGGGGCCGGGCCTGCACGCGCCGACCTTCGAGGCACTGCACCGGAACCTCGAAGAACGCGCGATCCCGCGCGAGCGGGTGATCCTGGTCACGCAGAACCGGCTGCTGCGGCTCGACTACGAGCGCCTCTACGGCGAGGGCCTGCGGTTCTGGATCTTCGAGTTCTTCCCGCTCCAGGTCGCCCTCTGGCTGGACGACGCCGCGGGTCCGCGGCTCTTCCCCCAGCATCCCCTCGACCGCACCGGCTACGCGCCCTTCGCCCGCGCCGCCGGCCCGGCCCGGTTCCTCTGCCAGAACGCGGCCCTGCGCTGGCACCGGGTGCTGCTCTACCGCTGGTTCCAGCTCAGCGGGCTGGACCGGGACGGGCTGATCTCCTTCCACGGCATCGGCGAGGACAACCCGAAGGCCGGCGGCATCAACGTCTTCCACGCGCCGCCGGAGATCGAGGCGGCCTTCGGGCCGCTGCTCGCCGATGTCGGCAGCTGGATCCCGCGCCGGGCGCGGCGGATCGATGCCGATCAGGGCACCGACATGGTCATGACCCTGGACACCCGCGCCTACGCGGCGTGCGACCTCACGGTCATCTCGGAGACCGACTTCTTCGAGCCGGGCGTCGAGCGGATCACCGAGAAGTCCCTCAAGGCGGCGGCGACGGGCCTGCCCTTCGTGACGGTGGGCGCGCCGCGCGCCGTGGAGCGGCTGTCCGAGCTGGGCTTCCAGACCTTCGGCGGCCTGATCGACCACCATTACGACCTCGTGCCCGACCCGGCCGAGCGCCTGCCGCTCGTGTTCCGGTCGATCGAGCGCGCCTGGGCCGCGTGCCGGGACGACCGGGCACACTGGCATCGCCTCGCCCGGGAACAGGCCGAGGCCAACGTGGCCCACGCGCGGCGCGGATTGCTGCCGCAGCTCGAGCGGGTGATGGTCGCGCCGCTGATCGAGCGGCTGAACCGGTTCATGGAGACGGGCGCGATCGTGCACTGAGCGCGTCTCGAGGGTGGCCGTTCGGACGGGGATCCGGCGCACCGCGCAGGGTCTCCGCCAAGCGCCGCACGGCCGGCTCGATCGCCCGCTCCGGCACGGCGGCGTAGCCGAGGAGCAGGCCCGGCTCCGCCGGCCCGGCGTGGTAGGCCGAGAGCGCGACCGCCGAGATCCCCGCGCGCCCGAGCGCCGCCGCGGCGGCCACGTCGCTCAGGGCCGGGCCCCAGGCCGGCCCCGGCCGGGCGATGACGTGCATCCCGCCCTCCATGGCGGCGACCGCCGCGACGTCCCCGGCGTGGCGGCACGCGGCCTCGATCAGCGCCTCCTGGCGCAGGGCGTAGAGGCGGCGGGTCCGCCGGAGATGACCGGCGAGGTGTCCGTCCTCGATGAAGCGCGCCAGCGCCCACTGGCCGATCCCGGGCGGGGCGGGGCCCGTCTCGGCCAGCGCCTGATTGACGGGTGCCACGAGGCCGCGGGGCAGCACGAGGTAGCTCAGGCCGAGGGCGGGCAGCAGCAGCTTCGAGAAGCTGCCGACGTAGATCACCCGGCCGCCGCGATCGAGGGTGCGCAGGGGCGCGAGCGGGCGCCCGGCATAGCGGTAGGCGCCGTCGTAATCGTCCTCCACGACCCAGCCCGAGACCGCCTCGGCCCAGGCCAGGAGGTCGAGGCGGTTCTCCAGGCTCATGGCGTGCCCGAGGGGGTAATGGTGGGCCGGCGTCACCACCGCGAGCCGCGCGCCGGGCGTCCGCGCGGCGGCCGGGGTCACCGACAGGCCCCCGGGACCGACCGGGACAGGGATCGGGTTCAGGCCCGCGCTGGCGAGGGCCTGCGCGATGCCGGGGAAGCCGGGCTCCTCGACCAGGGCGGCCTCGCCGGGATCCAGGAGCAGCTCGGCGAGCAGGCGCAGGCTCTGGCGGATGCCCGCGGTGACGATGACGTCGTCGGCCTCGCAGGCGACGCCGCGCGCTTGGCCCAGATAGGCGGCGATGGCGCCGCGCAGGGCCGGCGAGCCGCGCGGGTCCGGCCGCTCGGTCGGGCCGTGGCGCCATTCGGCCTGGAGCAGGCGGCCCCAGACCTCGAACGGAAAGGCGTCCTGGGCCGGCCGGCCGAGGGCGAAAGCGTCGGGCACCGCCGGACCCGCCATGTAGCGCCGCGGCGGCGCGGCCACGAGGCGGGTGCCCCGCCGGGACAGGTTCGGGGCCGGCTCGGTGCCCGGCCGCCGGAGCGGACCGGGCGCCGGCAGCGCGTCGTCCGGCAAGGTCGCGGCGACGCGCGTCGCGGAGCCCGGCCGCGCCGTCAGGTAGCCCTCGGCGGTCAGCTGCTCCAGCGCCAGGACGACGGTGCCGCGCGCGCAGCCGAGGTCGGCGGCCAGGACCCGCGAGGCCGGGAGCCGGGCCCCGCGCGGCAGCCGGCGTTCGAGGATCGCCGCGCGCAGAGCCTCCCGGAGCTGGGCGTGCAGTGGCGCCGCGGCCGCGGCGTCGAGGGTCAGCGTCAGGGGCAGGGGAGCCCGGGCCATGCAGCAAATTGGTCCAGTCGCAGTTCGAGAATTGGACCTTTCGCCTGGACCGCCGAACGGTCAAGCACGGGTCCGCACGACCGCCGCAGGACAGGCCCATGTACCAGCCGCCGCATTTCCGGGACGATTCCCGCGCCGCGCAGCACGCGCTGATCCGCGCCAACCCGCTCGGCCTGCTGGTGACCGCCGGGGCGGGTGGCCTGACGGCCAACCCGATCCCGTTCCTGCTGGACGATGCCGGTCCCCACGGGGTGCTGCGGGCGCACCTCGCCCGCGCCAACCCGCAGGGTCAGGATCTCGCCGCGGCGGAAGAGTGCCTGGTCGTGTTCCAGGGGCCTCAGGGCTACGTCACGCCGAGCTGGTACGCGAGCAAGAGCGAGCACGGCCGGGTGGTCCCGACCTGGAACTACGCCACCGTCCACGCCTGGGGCCGGCCGCGGGTGATCGAGGATGCGGACTGGCTCGGGCGCCAGATCGCCGACCTCACCGCTCTGCGTGAGGCGCCCCGGGCCGAGCCGTGGGCGGTCGCGGACGCGCCGGCGCCCTTCGTGGCCGCGCAGGTCCGGGGGATCCTCGGCATCGAGATTCCGATCACGCGGATCGAGGGGAAGTGGAAGATGAGCCAGAACAGGCCCGAGGCCGACCGACACGGGGTCATCGCGGGGCTGCGCGCCGAGGGCGAGGCGGGTCTCGCCGGGCTAGTCGCCGAGCGGAGCGGGCTGTGAGCGCGCGCCTCAACGGCTTCGGCCAGCCCATTGGCCCGGCCTTGCCGGACTGGAGCCCGCGCCCGCGTCCGCCCCGCGCGCCGATGGAGGGCCGGTTCTGCCGGCTGGTACCCCTCGACGCCGCGGCGCACGCGGACGCGCTCTACGCCACCTACAGCGCCGCCCCCGACACGCGCGGCTGGACCTATCTCGGCGACGAGATGCCGGAGAGCGCGGAGGCTTATCGGGCGCGCCTGGCGACGCAGCAGGCGAGCGAGGACCCGCTGTTCCACGCGATCCTGGATCCCGCGAGCGGCGACGCCCTCGGGATCGCCTCGTATCTCCGGATCGATCCCGGCAACGGCGTGATCGAGGTCGGCCACCTCCACTTCGGCCCGCGGCTGCAGCGGGCGCCCGCCGCCACGGAGGCCATGGCGCTGATGATGATGCGGGCCTTCGACGAGCTCGGCTACCGACGCTACGAGTGGAAATGCGACAGCCTCAACGCCCCGTCCCGGGCGGCGGCGCTGCGGCTCGGCTTCACCTTCGAGGGCATCTTCCGCAACGCCGTGGTGGTGAAGCGCCGCTCCCGCGACACGGCGTGGTTCTCCATCACCGACGCCGAGTGGCCGCGGGTCCGCGCCGGCTTCGCGGCGTGGCTGGACCCGTCGAACTTCGACGGGGCGGGTCGCCAGCGGCGCGGGCTCGCGGACCTGCGCGTCGCCGCGGGCTGAGCCGACTCAGGGGCCGCCGGCCAGGAACGCCTCCGCGCTGCGCAGGCTGAGCGCCATGATGGTCAGGGCCGGGTTCGCCGCGAGCGAACTCGGGAAGGTCGAGCCGTCGCAGATCCACAGATTGTCGATATCGAAGCTGCGGCCGTGCGGGTCGACCACGGCGCTCGAGCCGTCGCGGCCCATCCGACAGGTTCCGAGGGTGTGGGCGACGCGCTCCAGCACCCAGATGTCGTCCGCCCCCGCCTCCTCCCAGAGTCCGCGCATGACCTTCGTGGCGTGCGCGTTGAGGCGGTTCTCATTGGTGCTGTAGCCGAAGCTGATCTGGGCCTTGCGCATCCCGTGCGCGTCGGTCTCGTCGGCGAGGGTCAGCACGTTGGCGTCGCAGGGCAGCGTCTCGCCGTTGATGCCGATGCCGGCGAGGTGGTTGTAGCGGTCGAGGTAGTCGAGGAGCGGCTGCCCCCACAGGCCACGCCCCCGCGCCGCCGAGTTGCCGAAGGTCACCGGCACCACGCCGAGGCTCTGGATCAGGTAGCCGCCCGCGAAGTCGGCGCCGGCGCGGACGAAGTCCTCGGTGATCAGCGAGGACGGGTAGCCCCGGTTCATGCGCACCTCGTGGTCGAAGGTACCCCAGACCTGCGTCGCCACGTGGCCCATGTAGTTGCGCCCGATCTGGCCGCTGGAATTGGCGAGCCCGAGATGGAGCAACAGGCGCGGCGTCTCCACGGCCCCGGCGCAGAGGAAGACCGCGCCGCAGCGCTGCCGCCGCTCCGCGCCGTCCTGCCGGTAGACCACGCCGGTGATCCGGCCGTCGGCGCCGCGCTCCAGGCCGTGGACGAAGGCCTCGGCCCGGATCTCGGCGCCGCGGGCGACCGCGTAGGGCAGGTAGGTCACGTCCATGCTGGCCTTGGCGCCCGTGCGGCAGCCCTGGTGGCAGAAGCCGCAATTGATGCAGGCGTTGCGGCGCGGTCCGTCCTCGGACTGGAAGTCCCGCGAGACCACGGCGGCGGGCGCGTCCGCCCAACGGATGCCGCGGGCCTCGCAGGCCCGGGCCATGATCTGCGCCGGACCGTTGCGCGGGACCGGGGGCAGGGGATAGCGGCGGTCGGCATCCCACGGGTAGCTCTGCGCGCCCGAGACGCCGAGGAACCTTTCGACCCGCTCGTAGAACGGGAGCAGGTCCTCGTAGGTCAGCGGCCAGTCGACACCTTCCCCCGACTCCGTGTGCAGACGCAGGTCGCGGGCGTCGGCCCGGGGCACGAAGGCGCCCCAGTGCAGCGTCGAGCCGCCGACGCCGGTGCCGCTGTTGTTCGCCCCGAAGGCTTCCGGAGTCGAGCCGCCGCTCAGCCGCTCCTCGGTCCAGTAGATCTCGTCCGCGAGCGTCTCGTCGAAGGCGAAGCGCTCCGGCGTGAAGTTCGGTCCGGCCTCCAGGGCCACGACCTTCAGCCCCGAAGCGGCGAGGCGCGCGAGGAGCGGCGCGCCGCCCGCGCCGGTCCCCACCACGACCGCGTCGACGACCTCGTCCGCGCGGTAGGTCCGCATCCCCGCGAGGTTCATCGTCCCGCCTCCGTCCGCAGCGCCCGTGGCTCCCAGGGTTCCGGCGCGTCGAGCCCGACGGCGCGGAAGCCCGGCAGGTCGTCGGCGATCTCGCCCGGCCGGTCGCCGCCGGCACCGATGCCCGAGAAGCCGATCCGCGCCAGCGCTGCCGGGTGGCCGAGCCAGAGACGGACCGCGTCGGCACGGAGATCCTCGAACCAGAACCGCATCCGGTCGGCGTCGAGGCGTCCACCGAGGCTCTCCGGAACCTTCAGCCCCGCGCGCTCGCACAGGGTGAGCAGCCCGTCCTGCTCGGCCGCGTCGAGGGCGACGAAGGGGCGGTCCCGGGCGACGCGGGCGGCGGCGTCGAGGGTGCGCAGGGCGGCGCGGTAGGCCTCCGCGTCCGGCGGCAGCGCCGCGAAGCGCCAGCCATCGCCGTCGCCGGATGCCAGCCGCCGGTCGAGGCGGGCGGCCAGATCGAGGTGCGGAACCGGCATCGCGCGGGCGAGGGCGGCCCGCAGGATCGCGAGCTCCACCGCGTCGAGGGCCGCCGGTTGATAGGCGGGATCGTCCGGCGCGACGCGCGCCGCCAGGGTGCCGCGCAGGCGGCTGTTCACCCGTTCGGAGGCGATCAGCGCCGCGTAGTCCGGCGGGACCGCCGGGCCGGCCTCCACGGACCGGCGTGGCCGGTCGCCGAGATGGGCGCGCAGGTGGTCGGCCAGGGCGGCGGGTCGCTCCAGCGGCAGGAGGTGGCCGACGCCGTCGACGGTGACGAGGTGATGGTGCGCGAGATGGGGCACCGTGAGGGCCCGCTGCGCGTCCGGCCCGAGGTCGGCATCCTCGGAACCGGCCAGGATCAGCGCCGGGGTGCGCAGGATCCCGATGCGGCGGCACCAATCCTCGTTCGCGCCCTCCTCGAGCCACGCCTTCCAGGCGGCGGGCTCGGCCCGCAGGACGTCGGCCACCGCCCGCGCCTCGGTCTCCGGATCCAGGCCGTCGCCCACGTTGGCGCGCACGAAGGCCTCGGCCTCGCGGCGCCGAGTCTCGGGGTCCGCGTCGATCCAGGCGAGCATCTCGGCACGCCGGTCCTCCGGGATCGGCTCCGGGCTCGGCGGCGAGCCGGAGACCAGGATGAGGTCGGTGAGGCCCGTCAGTCCCGCCTCGCCATCCTCGGCCCGGCGCGCGAGCGCCAGGGCCACCTTGGCCCCCATGCTGTGCCCGGCGATTCCGAACCGCGCCGGTGCCCGCGCGCGGATGGCCTCGGCCACGTGATCGGCCATCGCGGCGACGGAATAGCCCGGCGTGTCCGCGGCGTCGCCGAATCCCGGCAAGTCTACCGGCACGCAAGTCAACGGCATCCCGTCGAGGGCGCGCGCGAGACGCTCCCAACTTCGGGCACTTCCGCCCAGGAAGTGCAGGCAGAACAGGACTTCGGGTTCAGACATCGCCGAGACATCGCGCGGCGCCACAATGCTTCAAGCGTACGCGACGCCGCATGCGCGAAGTCTTGTCCCGGACCCGTTGGCCCAGTCGTGACCGCGTGCGATCAGGAGGGTCGGAGGAGGCGGCGATGGCGGATCTCGAACAGGCCTGGCGCGTGGAGGAGGCCTGCCTCAACGCTTGGCCGAGCCCGCGCGAGCTCCTAGTGCACGGTTATCTGCTGCGCGCCGCCGGAGGCCGCTCGAAGCGGCAGAATTCCGTGAACCCCATGCGCGGCAGCGGCGCGCCCGGACCGGCCGTCGAGGCCGCGCGCGCGATCTACGGACGCCTGGGACAGCGCCCGATCTTCCGCGTGCCGGCGATTGCGCCGCAGATGGAGCCGCTCCTCGCCGGCGGCGATTACACCGTAGTCGACGAGACCTGCACGCTGATCCGCGCCCTCGACGACGTGCCGACCGCGCCCGATCCAACGGTGGCAGTCGCCGCGGCGCCGCGGCCGGACTGGCTGGCCCTGCGCGACGCGGTGAACCGCGCCGATGCCGCGGCCGCGCAGGTGTTCCGCGACACCGTCAACGCCCTGGCCCTGCCGCGGGCCTTCGCGGCCGCCGCGGCCGAGGGCGGCATCGGCGCCATCGCCTTCGGGGTGCTCGATCGCGAGCTGATGGTCATCGAGGCGGTGGCGACGCCCGAACCCCTGCGGGGCCGCGGCCATGCCCGGCGCGCGGTCGGCGCGCTGCTGCGCTGGGGCCGGGCGGAGGGCGCCCGGGCCGCCTGCCTGCAGGTCGTCGCCGCGAACACGCCGGCACGGGCGCTCTACCGCACCCTCGGCTTCGAGCACGAGTTGTACCGCTATCACTATCGGGTCGGCCCGGAGCCTAGCTGAGACGCGGTGGGGGGCTCGGCCCAGTTCCTTCATCCGGCCCCGGCCGTCGTCTCAGGCGTCGAACAGCGATCCCTGCCGCGTCGCGGCAGGGCGCGTGCCGGTCCGCTTGCCCGGCGCCGCCGGTGCGGCCGCGCCGCCGCGACGTCCGGGCTTCGCCGGCCGGGACGGATCGACCGGCAGGGACGGATCGTCCGTCCCGTCGGGCACGGCCGTCACGGTCCCGTCGGCGAATTGCAGGCTGAGACGCTGCGCCGCCGCCGCCGCCGCCGCGCGGCGGACGGGGAGCCCCGCGGCGTCGCGCACCAGCACGTAGCCCCGGTCGAGCACCGCGCGGTAGCTCAGGGAGCCGAGCAGGCCCGCGAGACCGTCGAGCCGGTCGCGGCGCCGCTCGATGCCGCGCGCACCCGCCTGGGCGAGGCGCTCCGACAGGGCGAGCAGCCGGTCGGTACGGCGCGCCTGCAGCGCCCGGGCCCGTTCCAGGCTGGCCTCGCGCGCGACGACGAGGCGTCGCCCGAGCTGGATCAGGGCCTCGCCCTTGCGCTGGACATCGTTGCGCAGGGCGTGGAGCGGCCGGTGGTCGATCCGCGCCAGCCGCGCGCGTGCGTTGGCGAGGGCCACGTCGGGCGAGCGCCGGGCCATCCGGTCGAGCAGGAGCTGGAGCCGCGCGCGGTGGCGGCTCGCGCCCGCCGCGAGCGCCGGGGCGAGGCGCGCCTCGGCGAGGTCGAGCCGCTGGCGCTTGGCCGCCAGCAGGGCGTCGGCGCTCGGCAAGGCGCGCCCGAGAGCGCGCAGGTCGGAGCGGTCGCGGTCGATCCGGCGCCCGACCGCTCCCCTGCCGCGGGCCGCCAGGTCCGCCACCGTGGCGATCAGGTCGGCGCGGACCGGCACCGCCATCTCGGCGGCGCCCGTCGGGGTCGGCGCGCGGCGATCCGAGACGTAGTCGATCAGCGTGGTGTCGGTCTCGTGCCCCACCGCCGAGATCAGCGGGATCGCGCTCGCGAAGGCGGCGCGGACGACGCACTCCTCGTTGAAGGCCCAGAGATCCTCGATGGAGCCGCCGCCGCGGGCCACGATGAGCACGTCCGGGCGCGGGATCGGGCCCTCGGCCGGGAGGGCGTTGAAGCCGCGGATCGCGGCCGCGACCTCCTCGGCCGCGCCGTCGCCCTGAACCCGCACCGGCCAGACCAGGACCGGCCGGGGGAAGCGGTCCTCCAGCCGGTGGAGGATGTCGCGGATCACCGCGCCGGTCGGCGAGGTGACGACGCCGACCACCCGCGGCAGGTAGGGGATCGGCCGCTTGTGGTCCGGGGCGAAGAGACCCTCGGCGGCGAGCTGCTTCTTGCGCTCCTCCAGGAGCGCCATCCAGGCGCCGAGCCCGGCAGGCTCCAGGCTCTCGATGACGATCTGGTACGAGGACTTGCCCGCGAAGGTCGTGATACGGCCGGTGGCGACGACTTCCAGACCCTCCTGAGGTCTCTGGCGAAGTCGTCCGAACACGCCCTTCCAGACCACCGCGTCGATCCGCGCCTGCCCGTCCTTCAGGGAGAAGTAGGCGTGGCCCGAGCCGTGCTGGCCGCGATACCCCGAGATCTCGCCGCGCAGGCGGACGTGCCCGAAGGCGTCCTCGAGGGTGCGCTTCAGGGCGCCCGCGAGCTCGCCCACCGACCATTCCGGCTGGTTCGCGTTGAGCACGCTGGTCGGCGGGATGTCCGCCGCGGGCTGGGCTGCGGGGCGCGGGGGCGGCACGAGGGGCATGGCCGGACGCTAGGGGGCTCCGGCGGGACAGTCAAAGGGCCGCTGTGGAGACGGGCTCGTGCGCGTCCCGAGCCGGGCTGGCCGCGACAGCGGCGCCGTCTGTCCTATCGGAAGGTTCCGCCGCCTACTCCACGGCGAGCTCGCGCGGCCGGTCGGAGATCGCCACCGGCGGGACCAGCAGCGACAGGAGCAGGGTCAGCACCGCCACGGCGAACACCGTCCAGAACGTGCCGTGCAGCGCGTGCTGCAGGCCGCCCCGGATCGCCTCCCCGCCGGCCCCGAGGCTTGCCGGATCGTCGAGCAGGCGGCGGAGCTGATCGGAATTCACCGCCGGGCCGCTCGACGGATTGGCGAGCCGGTAATTCAGCACGGCCCCGAGGACGGTCGCGCCGAGCGTCGAGCCGAGGTTGCGCGAGAAGATGTTCGAGGCCGTCGCCGCCCCGCGCTGCGCCCAGGCGACGCTGTCCTGGATGATCACGATGGCGGCGGTGGACAGGAAGCCCATGCCGAGCCCCATCACGACCGAGCCGCAGGCCGCCACCACCGGGGAGGTGTCCGTTCCGAGCGCCACGAAGGCGACCGCGCCGAGGGGCAGGAGCGTCGCGCCGACCAGCAGGATGGGGCGCAGGCCGAACCGGACGAAGCTGCGCGCCGCCGTGGTGGCGCCGATCGGCCAGCCGAGCACCATCAGGGTCAGGGTCAGGCCGGCGATCAGGGGCGATTGCCGCAGCACGCCCTGCACGTACATCGGCAGGAACGCCGTGAGCCCGATCACCGTCATGCCGGAGAGGAGCGTCGCGGTGTTGGCGGTGGCGATGGGGCGCTGCATCCACAGGCGGATGTCGAGCATCGGGTCCGGCGCGCGCCGCTCCTGGACGACGAACAGGAGCGCGGCCACCACGAAGGCCAGCGCCGGCCACAGGGCGGCCTCGGCCGACTCGCCCGCCTCGGTCAGCGCGATCATCAGCGCCGCGATGGCGGCGGTGAACAGGGCCGCGCCGATCGCGTCGATCTGGCGAGGGCGGCGCTCGACGCCCTCGTGGAGGAAGCGCAGGAACAGGCCGGCCGCGATCACGCCGACCGGCAGGTTGATCCAGAAGATCCAGGGCCAGCTCAGGTGACCGATGATCAGGCCGCCGACCAGCGGGCCGGCCACCGAGGAGATGCCCCAGACGCTGGCGAGATAGCCCTGGACCCGGCCGCGTTCCCGCGCCGCGTACAGGTCGCCGACGACGGTCAGGCTCACCGGCTGGATCGCCCCGGCGCCGACGCCCTGGATGAGGCGGAACAGGATCAGCGAGGGCATCGACCACGCGAGCCCGCACAGGAGTGAGCCCGCCAGAAAAACCGCGATGCCGAACAGCAGCACCGGCCGACGCCCGTACAGATCCGAGAGCTTGCCGAACACCACCGTGGTGGCCGTCTGGGTCAGCAGGAAGGAGGCGAACACCCAGGCGTAGAGGTGGAGGTCGCCGAGCTGGCCGGCGATCTGCGGCATCGCCGTCGAGACGATCGTCGCCTCGATGGCGATCATGAACATCGCCGCCATCACCGCGGCGAGGACCAGCGGGCGGCGCGTCTCTGAGGGCGTGGGCATCGCGCCGGTCTAGGCCCGCCGCGCCTGCCTACCTAGCGTTGAACACGGCATCCGGCTCCTCCGCGGCGAGATCCGTGCGCGAGCGCACATACCCGGGGCGCGGGCTCCGCGTCGGACGCATGGATGGGGCGCCGCGATGCGATCCATGCATACATAATCCGCGATGGCCCGAACCCGCCGATCACGCCTCGGACTCGGCGTCGAGGTCGCGCCCGCGCGTCTCGGGCAGCAGGACAGCCGCGATCGTCCCGACGAGGCTGAACGCGGCGAGGTAGTAGGCCGGCGCGAGCCGGTCGCCGGTCGCGGCGATCAGCCAGTTCACCACGTAGTTGGTGCTGCCGCCGAACACCGAGACGGAGACCGCGTAGACGATCGACAATCCGGCGCTGCGCACAGCCCGGGGCAGGGCCTCGGGGATGCCGACGATCACCGCCGCGGCGTTGATGGACGACAGGGCCGAGAGCAGGAAGGTGACCGCGTAGACGCTGGCGGCGCTCGGCGCCCGCACCACCCAGGCGAAGGCCGGGATCGCCAGGATCAGGATCAGCGCCCGCGGCCAGATCATCACCGGTCGCCGCCCGTACCGGTCGGCCAGCCAGCCGCCGAGCAGCGGGAAGATCACCGAGGCGAGCCCGAGCGCGATCGGCACCGCCGTGGCGGCTGTCTCGCTCAGGCCGAGGGTTGCGCCGGCGAAGACCGGCATGTTGGTGCCGACCGCGTTCGACACGGTCGAGGCCGCGATGACCAGGAAGGTCAGGCCCAGCAGGCGGCCGTGCTCGCGCAGGAGCCGGCCGACCACCGCCGTCGTCGAGGCCGCCGCGTGCGGATCCTCCCCGGCGCCGGCCGTCTCGGGCAGGTGACTGCGGATGACGAGGCCGACCGGCACGACGCACAGGCCGAGGGCGAACATCAGCCGCCAGCCCCACTGCGCCATCGCCTGATCGCCGACCGCGAGCGCCAGGGCGGTCGCGACGATCCCGGCGAACAGGGCCGCGCAGCCCTGGCTCGCGATCTGCCAGCTCGTCACGAAGCCGCGCCGGTCCGGGGGCGCGGCTTCCAGCAGGAAGGCCGTCGAGGGGCCGACCTCGCCGCCGAGGGCGAGACCCTGCACGAGGCGGCCGGCAATGACGATGACCTGCGCCCAGCCGCCGATCGTCGCGTAGGAGGGGCAGGCGGCCAGCAGGACCATGCCGACCGCCATCAGCGCGATGGTGATCAGCATCGCGGGCTTGCGGCCGGCCCGGTCCGCGAAAGCGCCGATCAGCACGCCGCCGATGGGCCGCATGACGTAGCCGATGCCGAACAGGGCGAGCGATGCCAGCAGGCTGTGGGTCGGGTCGTTCGCCGGGAAGAAGGCCTCGCCGATCGGCTTGGCGAAGAAGGCGTAGACGGTGAAATCGTAGAACTCGAGGGCGTTGCCCAGGACGACGGCCCCGACCGACTTGCGGTCGAGGGCGGGATGATGCGCGCCGGGATGCGGTGCGGTCCGGGCGTCCATCAGCGGGACGATCCGTCGACCGGGTGCTTGGCGAGACCGCCGGAGACGGGCGTCTCGCCCTCAGCCATCGCCTCGTCGTAGCCGGACAACCAGAGCGTGCACGCCTCCGTCCCCTCCGCGTAGGGGCAGGCTTCCCGGGCCAGCCCCTTGGCGGGCGCGGCCCGGCCGAGGGCGCGGGCATCGAGGTCGTTCGGTGGCGTATCCATGCGGGCGCAGCTCCGTTCCGGTTGGCTGCGGCGCGATGTAGGGCGCGGAACGCGCGCGTCGTCGATCTCAGTGACGCGTCGGGGTCCCGTCCGCGGGCAGCGCCACGGCCTCGCTGAACGGGAATTCCAGCACGACCTCGCCGTCGGCGTCCGTGACCACGAGGCACGCGCTCATCAGCCGGGCCTGATCCTGCGGGTGGCGCAGGGCGGCGCGGATCGTCTCCCGCGCCGCCTCCCAGGCCGCGTCCGGATCCCGCAGCTCGATCCCGGTCGGATCGGAGATGACGTCCTCGCCGATCTGCGTGTGGAAGAAGTAGCGCGGCATGGCCTTCACCGGTTGCGGGGGCGCCACTTGGAGCGGAGCGACCCGCTACAGGTGGTGACGGCCGCGCGCCGGACCAGCCCTCGGCGCAACCCGCCCCGTCGGCCCTCAGCCGTTCGCGGCCCGCGCCTCCGGCGCGGACGGGACCGGGCGGAGCGACCGGACCTGGCCGGTGACGCCGCCCGCGCGGTGCTGCTTCTCCATCGCCATCAGCGGCCGCAATTCGGGCTCGGCGAAGTCGAGGAGCTTGGCGTTGCGCCAGCGCGGCTTGCCGGCCCCGCGGCCGAACCAGCGAGGGCGCTCCTCCTCGACCAGGAGTACCAGCCGTCCCGTCCAGGTCTTCCGGAACCAGAAACGCCCCGTCAGAGACATCGTCCCATCCTCGCCGTCGAGCCGCCCCCGGTCTGGCCGCCTCAATAGCGAACTTGGCCGTTCGCGTACTGATGAAGACGCGGGCGAACCGGCGCACTACCGATATCCACAGCCCCGCGCGAGGGCCACGGCCGTCCTCAGTGCGCGATGTGCCGGACCGACAGCGCCAGCACGACGAGCCAGACGAGGCCCGTGAGACCGAACACGAACCCGCGGAGGATCGCCGTCTCGAGTGCGGCGTGCGCGGAGTGCGGCTCCCGCGCCCGTAGCGCACCGTCTTGCCGCGAAGGCTTCGGACGCGCCCGGACCGGGCGCGGCTTCGGCGCGGCGAGCAGGCGCGTCAGGCTGTCGGGGAGCGGTCTGGGGTCGGGCTGCACGGCAGCCGCGAGCCTAACGGGTCACGCGCCCGCGCGACAAGCCGCGCGGGGCATGAGCAGGTCCACGGCAGCGGACCGATTTCTCGCGTACCGACCCCATGCTACAGCTCGATCCCGGGGCGGCTCGATCCCGGGGCGGCCAGTCAGCCCGTCGGTCCGCGCGCATGTCCCTGCCACCTGTTTTGATCACCGGCGTCGCCGGCTTCATCGGGAACCAGCTCGCCCTGCGCCTCCTGGAGGCCGGGCGGCCGGTGGTCGGCCTGGACAGCGTCAACGCCTACTACGACGTGCGGCTCAAGGAAGCCCGTCTGCAGCGCCTCGCGGGCTTCCCGGGCTACAGCTTCGCGCGCCTCGACCTCGCCGACCGCGACGGGCTCGACGCGCTGTTCCGCCGCCACGCGTTCCGCACGGTGATCCATCTCGCCGCCCAAGCCGGCGTCCGCTACTCGCTCACCGATCCGCACGCCTACGCGGCGAGCAACCTCGTCGGCTTCCTGAACATCCTCGAGGCCTGCCGCCACGGCGGTGTGGGACACCTGCTCTACGCCTCCTCCAGTTCCGTCTACGGCGGCGTCACGGCGATGCCGTTCTCGGTGCACCAGAACGTCGACCATCCGCTCAGCCTCTACGCCGCGACCAAGAAGGCGAACGAGCTGATGGCGCACAGCTACAGCCACCTCTACGGCCTGCCGACCACGGGTCTGCGCTTCTTCACCGTCTACGGTCCCTGGGGTCGGCCGGACATGGCGCTGTACCTGTTCACCCGCGCCATCCTGGCGGGCGAGCCGATCCGCGTGTTCAACGAGGGGCGGATGCTCCGGGACTTCACCTACATCGACGACATCGTCGCGGGGATCCAGGCGCTGGCGGAACGGCCGGCCGCGCCGGACCCCGCGTGGAGCGGCGCGGCGCCGGATCCCGGAACGAGCTCCGCGCCCTACCGGATCTACAACATCGGCAACAACGAGCCGGTGGCACTCCTGGAGATGATCACCCTCCTCGAGGACGCGCTGGGCCGGAAAGCAGAGAAGATCCTTCTGCCGATGCAGCCCGGCGACGTTCCCGCGACCTACGCCGACATCGACGATCTCGTGCGGGATGCCGGCTTCCGGCCCGCCACACCGCTGAAGACGGGGATCGGGCACTTCGTCGACTGGTACCGGACCTATCACGGGGCCTGAGAGAGCGACGCCGCGGCCGTCCCGCGGAGCCAATCCGATCACGCGGTGTTGAGGGAAGCGGCGACCTGGAACGGCCGCAGATCGGCCCGTGGCCGACGGCCATCCCAGACTAGGCCGTTGCGCCCGCCGGGCAGATTCATTTAGAGCTGTTCCAGGCAGCCACGCTCTGCCCGCATCGCTGCCGCAGCGGCGGCCAACAGGAGGAAATCCATGCGTTCACTCGTTTTCGGCGCCGTCCTTGCCGTCGTCATGCCCCTCGCCGCGCAGGCCCAGGAGGCCGGTGACGCCGCCGCCGGCGAGAAGGCGTTCGCCCCCTGCAAGGCGTGCCACAACTTCCAGAAGAACGGCGTGGGCCCCGACCTGAAGGGCGTCGTCGGCCGCAAGGCGGGCACCTACGAGGGCTACAACTACTCGGCCGCCCTGAAGAACTCGGGCATCACCTGGGACGAGGCCAACCTGCACGAGTGGCTGAAGAACCCGAAGGCGAAGGTGCCCGGCACCAAGATGATCTTCCAGGGCTACCCCGACGACAAGAAGATCAACGACGTCATCGCCTACCTCAAGACGCAGTCCTGAGGCGCAGTCCTGAGGCGCAGGCTCGCGCGCAGACGGGAGCGGCCACCCGGCCGCTCCCGGCCCAGGCGCGCCGGCCTCAATCAGGCATGAGCCCGGCCTGCAGGCTCAGCCTGAGGGTGACGAGATCGTGAAGCAGATCCTTGCGGCCCTGGATATCGAGGCCGGTCATGCCGCCCGCCTCGTCGGGAAGGCAGGCGAGCTCATCGCGCAAGGCCTCGCCGGCGGCGGTGAGGAAGATACTGACCTGACGCTCGTCGACCCGGTCGCGGGCGCGGCGCACCCGCCCGGAGGCTTCCAGGCGCTTCAGGAGCGGTGTCAGCGTCCCCGAGTCCAGGAACAGGCGGTTCCCGATCTCCTTGACCGACAATCCGTCCTGCTCCCACAAAACCAGCAGGACGAGGTATTGCGGATACGTCAGTTCGTGGCGCCCGAGAAGGTTGCGGTAGGCGCGGCCGAAGGCGTGAGCGGCGGCGTAGACCGCGAAGCACAGCTGGTTGTCGAGGCGCTGCCGCTCCTGCTGGGAAAGCTGGTCGGCACGCGTGTGCCCCGCCCGGTCCGGCTCGATGCCGACCTGCGAGGCCGTGGGGCCTGACATAGGAAAACTCTCTCTGGTAAAGACGGGCTCGCGTACCGGTATGGCGAGGGGCTACTCTTAGGCAGTTCGCTAAACCTATACAATTGGGGCGACCCACCAGGAGTTGCCAGGCGTTCCGCGCGGGACCGCTCAGCGATCCATCAGCGGATGCAGATCGCGGACCATCGCCTTCAGGCGCTCGTCGAGCACGTGCGTGTAGATCTGCGTCGTCGAGATGTCGGCATGGCCGAGAAGCTCTTGGACGATGCGCAGATCGGCGCCGTTCTGCAGGAGGTGACTGGCGAAGGCGTGGCGGAGCACGTGGGGGCTCACGCGGTCCGGGTGGAGACCGGCCGCCGCGGCCAGCACCTTGAGATCGCGGGCGAAGGCCTGCCGGGTGAGATAGCCGCTGTCGCTGTCGGCGGGAAACAGCCACGGGGAATCCTCCGGCACGGCCGGAAGATGCGCCGCCATGGCGGCGCGGGCCGCCTCGGTCAGGGGCACGAGGCGCTCGCGGCCGCCCTTGCCCCTGACGATCAGGTAGTGCTCGCGACTCGCGCCCGCCGTGCGGGGCAGGGCGACCAGTTCCGAGACGCGCAGGCCCGTGGCGTAGAGCAGCTCGAGCAGGCACACCATCCGGCGCGCCCGGCGGGCCGGGCCCGGGGGCTGGTCGGCGCCGGCGGCGGCCTGCGCCGTGGCGAGCAGCCGGTCGACCTCCGCGATCGACAGCACCTTGGGGAGCGCGCGCCCCCGGCGCGGACCGGACACCGCGACGCTCGGATCGCTCTCGGCACCGCCCTCGGCGTACAGGAACTTGTGGAAACCGCGGACGCAGGACAGGCGCCGCGCCGCCGAGGACGCCTTCAGGCCCCGCGTCTCGAGGTCGATGAGGAAGGCTCGCAGCGTGCCGGCATCCACGTCGCCGAGCGCCGTGCCCGAGCGCGCGAGATAACCGAGGTAGTCGTCGAGGTCCCGCCGGTAGGCGCTCAGGGTGTTGAGGCCGGCCCCGCGCTCGGCGGCCAGCATGTCGAGGTACTCGGCGACCTCGGGACGGGGTGCCCGGGCGGCGTCGCCGCCGCTCTCCGCCCCGCTCAACGGTTGCCCGGCTGCAGCTTCGAGGCGGGGATGGTCACGCTCATCTCCCGCGGCGTCGGCTGGACGAAATGCGCGAGCGCGAACATGGCCGCGTAGACCAGACCCGCCAGGATCGCGAGGGTGGCAAAGAAACGGAACAGGGTCGGCACGTCGGTCGAACCTCGGGCAGACGGGCGCTGGCGGCGGAGAGGGGGCGGGCGAAGGCCTTCTGCGAGCCGCCGCCGGTGCCCGGGTTCGACCACGTGAACAAGGCGCTGACAAGGCCCGCGACGACACAGCGATGCGTTTCGCAGGCCGCTTGAATCGCGCTAAGAGCCTGCCGCAGGATGTGTGGCTGCCCGGGCGACAGGCGCGCGGGGGCCGGTGGAGAGGCGGGGACGCCGCACGGATGCGATGCAGGAGCCGATGCAGGAGGCCATGAGCGGGGAGGAGGCGGGGGAACCGATCGAGGCGCGTCTGCGCCGCGCGCTCGGCCTGCGCTCGATCGTGCTCGTCGGCCTCATGGGGGCGGGCAAGAGCACCGTCGGCCGGCGCCTGGCGAGCCGCCTCGGGCTGATCTTCAAGGATGCCGATATCGAGATCGAGGCCGCGGCCGGCCTGACGATCCCCGACATCTTCGCGATCTACGGCGAGCCGAGCTTCCGCGACGGCGAGGAGCGGGTGATCTCGCGCCTGCTGCGGGCCGGCCCGCTGGTCCTGGCGACCGGCGGCGGCGCCTACCTGCGCGAGGCCACCCGCGCGCGCATCGCGGAATCGGCGGTCTCCGTCTGGCTGAAGGCCGATCTGGACGTGCTGATGCGGCGCGTGCGCAAGCGCGGCAACCGTCCGCTGCTGCAGACCGAGGATCCGGAGGCGACGATGCGGGACCTGATGGCCGTGCGGCACCCGGTCTACGCCGCCGCCGACGTGATGGTCATCTCGCGGGAGGTGTCGCACGACCGGGTCGTCCAGGACGTGCTGGAGGCGCTGGACGCCCATCTCAGCGGCGAAGGATCCATCCCCGTAGCCGCCCAGTGAGACCCGAGCGAACCGACCCATGACCGAGCCCCGTCCGGACCTCCTGACCGTCCACGTGCCCCTCGACGCCGGCCGCGCCTACGACATCCAGATCGGGCGGGGGCTGATCGACACGGCCGGCCCCGCCGTCGCCGCGCTCGGGGGCCGCCGGGCGGCGATCGTGACGGACGCGACGGTGGGCGCGCTCTACGCCGCGCGGCTGCGGACGAGCCTGGAGCGCGCCGGCCTTCAGGCGGGCGTGGTGACGGTGGCGCCGGGCGAGGCCTCCAAATCCTACGCGGGCTACGCGGAGGTCTGTGACGGGCTCCTGGCCCTGAAGGTCGAGCGCGGCGACCTCGTCGTGGCGCTGGGCGGCGGCGTGGTCGGCGACCTCGCGGGCTTCGCGGCCGCCACTCTTCGGCGGGGCGTGCGCTTCGTGCAGGTGCCGACGAGCCTGCTCGCACAGGTCGATTCCTCGGTCGGCGGAAAGACCGGGATCAACGCGCCGCTGGGCAAGAACCTGATCGGCGCGTTCCACCAGCCGCGCCTCGTCCTGGCCGACACGGCGGCGCTCGACACGCTGTCCGAGCGCGAGATGCGCGCCGGCTACGCCGAGGTCGCCAAGTACGGGCTGATCGCCGATCCGGGTTTCTTCGACTGGTGCGAGGCGAACTGGCGCGGGATCTTCGCGGGCGGCCCGGAGCGCGAGCAGGCGGTCGCGTCCTGCTGCCGGGCCAAGGCCGCGGTGGTGACCCGGGACGAGCGGGAGGACGGCGAGCGTGCGCTGCTCAATCTCGGGCACACCTTCGGCCACGCCCTGGAGCGCCTGACCGGCTACGATTCTGCCCGATTGGTCCACGGCGAGGGCGTGGCGATCGGGATGGCCCTCGCCTTCCGCTTCTCGGCCCGGCTCGGGCTCTGCGCCGGCCAGGATGCCGGCCGCGTCGCCAACCACCTCGCGCTCGCCGGCCTGCCGACCCGTCTGCAGGCCGTCCCGGGCGGGTGCGGCGACGTCGAGGCGCTCCTCGACGCGATGACCCAGGACAAGAAGGTCCGCGACGGCGCGCTGACCTTCATCCTCGCGCGGGGGATCGGCCAGAGCTTCATCGCCCCCGGCGTGGACCGCGCGGAGGTGGCGGCATTCCTGCGGGACGAATTGGCGGCGGACCGGGCCGTCTGACGCCCGCGAGGGCCGGCTGTGGCCTTGCCTAACGCGGGCCGGGCCGCTATGAGCCTGCCACGTCCGGCGCCGGATACCGCGCGTCGCTGACGGTCCCGTCGGGGCCAGGGCCGCAATAGCTCAGCTGGTAGAGCACCTCATTCGTAATGAGGGGGTCGGGGGTTCGAATCCCTCTTGCGGCACCACTTTCCTCGATAACCGAATCCTCCTCCTGGAAGGTCTGGCGCGGCCGGACCTCCGTTCGACGACCCGCGCCGGCACGAGCCCGCGAAGCCCTGTCGCGGGTCGCCCTCACGCCATGGCCAGCACGGCCGCGATCACCGCCACGCCGACCGCGAGCCACGCCGCGTAGTCGCCGATCAAGCCGCTGTGGAGCACTTCCAGCGCGCGGGTCGGCGCCGATTGCGAGGCGCTGACTGGCCGGACCACCGATGCGGGCAGGTGCCTCCGGAACAGGCCGTAGCCCGCGCCGGCGAGGGCGGCGGCGAGCGAGGCCCAGGGAAGCCAGACCGGCCCCTCCGCCAGCGCGACCACGGCCGGCCGATGCATGAAGGCCGACGCCGCCCGCGGGAGGGCGTGCTCGATAAGGCCAGCCGGCAGACCGATATCGAGGGCGAGGAGGAGGCAGCACGGCGCCAGCATCAGCCAGAGCGGCCGGTTGGCCTTCTCGCGCTCGTCCTCGCTCGGGGCCCCGGCCTCGTCGCCGGGATCGGGCCCGAGCCCGAGGAAGATCCGGCCCGCGGCGCGCAGCACCGCGGCCCCGGTCAGCGCCGCACCGATGGCGCCGGCCGCCAGGGCGATCCCGTGGCCCTGCTGCGCCAGCGCACCCTGAACGAGGCGCGTGCCCTGGTCGAGCACCCCGAGGGGCAGGCCGCAGAGCAGCAGCCCGGCCAGAGCCATGGCGACCCCGGCGGGCCAGATCCCCCGCCCGAGGCCGCGCAGGGCGATCTCGTCGATGCTGGCCTGGGTGGCGAGCAGGATGCCGGCGATCATGAACAGGGCCCCCTTCACCAGCCCGTGCCCCACCACGTAGACGAGCATCCCGCCGGTCCCGTCCACCGTGAGGGCGCCGAGACCGGTGAGCATGATCCCGGCATGCGAGATCGTCGAGAAGGCGAGCATGCGCTTGAGGTGCCGCTGCAGCAGCGCCATCCAGCCACCCAGGAGGGCGGTGAAGCTGCCCAGGCCGATGAGGAGGGCCGGCAGGGCGTGCTGGACCTGATCGGAGCCGCCGAACACGACGGCGCTCACCTTCGCGAGGCCGAACAGCCCGAGCGAGACCATCGATCCGGAGAAGATCACCGAGACCGGGCTCGGCGCCACCGCGTGGGCGTCGGCGAGCCAGAACTGGAACGGCACGATCGCGCCCTTGATCATCAGGGCGGCCGCCACGAGGCAGAACGCCCCGGCCACCACCGGATCCCGGCCGCCCCGCGCCACCGCGGCCGCGATGCCCTCGAAGTCGAGCGTGCCGGTCTGGGCGTAGATCAGCCCGATGCCGCCGAGCATCAGGAAGCCCGCGAGGCTGTTGACCACCGTGAAGTTGATGGCGCCCGCCAGCGACGATTCCGCCAGATGGTAGGCCGTGAGCGCGAAGGCGGCGACGCTCATCACCTCGAACCACACGAACAGATTGAACATGTCGCGGGTGAAGCAGAACCCGACCATGGCGGCCAGGAACAGCAGCATCAGGATGTGGAAGTGGCCGTGGGTGCGGTCGAAGAAACCCCAGGCGAACACGAAGGTCAGCGCGTAGAGCAGCCCGATGAAGGCCGCGACCCAAGCGCTGGCCTCGTCCACGGAGAAGCCGATGCCGAGATGGACGCCGTCGCGCGGCGCCCAGCCGCCGAACCAGTAGACCAGAGGCTCGCCGGCGGCGTGGGTGGCGATGACACCGCAGAGCGCCGCGACGGTGAGAGCCGACAGCGTCGCCAGGATGTCGGGGAGGCGGCCGGGCAGGAGGTGCGCGGTGGCCAGCATCGCCGCGCAGATCACGAGCGGTATGGCGACGGGCAGGGGCAGGAGGGCGGCCGGGAAGGCGGTCACGGCGCGCTTCGCTCCGCCCCGCGCACCCGGCTCGATTCCGGGTCGCGCCCGGACTTGCCGCCCGCGCGCATCGGCCGGAGCTTCTCCGGGTCCAGGCTGCCGCCGCGCTTGTAGGCCTGGATGGTCAGGACGAGGAGGAGGGCGGTCAGCGTCGCGCCGACCACGATGTCGGTGAGCACCAGCGCCTGCATCACCGGGTCGACGGCGGGCGTTCCCGGCGGGTGATCGTAGAAGATCGGCGCGATGCTGCCCCAGCGATAGCCGAGGCCGAGCAGGAGCACGTAGGTCGCCGACTGGCAGACGCCGAGGCAGCCCACGAGGTGGATGAAGTTGCGGCTCGTGGCGATGCCGTAGAGGCCGATCCCGAACAGCCACGCGGCGACCGCGTAGGGCAGGAAACTGGTGACCGCACTCACGCCGATTCCTCCCCCGGCTCCTCGGGCGCGTCGGCCTCGCGGGTCTCCTCCATGAATTCCAGGAAGAGCTGCGTGAAGCCGCCCGTCACCGCCAGGGCGACGCCGAGGTTCTCGATCAGCATCAGCCCCCCCGAGAACAGGTCGCGGAAGGTGCCGAGCGGCAGGATGTTCTGCATGAAGGCGGCGCCGGTGAGCATCGGCGCCAGCCCGCACAGGGCGAAGAGCAGCGCTCCACCGCCTTCCAGAGCGTCGAGCCAGTGGCTGCGGATGGCGTCGCGCCAGCCGGCATAGCCCTCGCCGAGGTAGATCAGCAGGGTCCCGGAGGCGAGGATGACGCCGCCCTGGAAGCCGCCGCCGGGCGTGACCGTCGCGTGCAGCACGACGTAGAGGCCGAACAGCGCGGTGAGCGGGCCGGCGATGCGGCAAGCGAGCACCACGGCCTCGGAGCGCGGGATCACGGCCCGGCCGGGCCGGCGCATGGCGCGCTCGGTCGTGCCCTCGCCGCGCCGTCCGCGCAGCAGCACCACCGTCCCGGTGATCGCGGCGAGCAGCATGAACTCCTCGCCGAGGGTGTCGAGGCCGCGCAGGTCGAAGTTGATGGCACTGACCATGTTGGCGACGTGCCGGGCTTCCGGCGTGATCGCGTTGATGCGTGCGCCGTACTGGGCGATCGTCGACCCGAAGGGCGGCAGGCCGGCGATCACCTCGGCCGCGCCGGGAAGGAGGACGAGGCCCGCGAGGGCCAGGAGCGCGACGCGGACGCGCGGGTTCACGATTCCTCCTCGGGCGGCTGCGCCCGTACGGCCATCAGAGCCACGAGGAAGAGGAGCGGCACCGCCGCCGAGCCCACCGCCAGCTCCGAGAGCGCGACGTCGGGGGCCTGGAGGGCGTCGAACAGGATCGCCAGGACGAGCCCGTTGACCGCGATGGCGAAGACCTGCCGCGCGGGGTCGCGCACCAGAACCACGGCGGTGCCGGAGATCGCGGTGAACAGGAAGAGCAGCGGCAGGATCACCGTCATGCCGAGCGGCCCTCGCGCATCAGCACGGCCCGGCCGGAGACGTGCGACAGGACCGCCGCCCAGGCGAGGAACACGACCATCATCACCAGGATCTTGAGCGAGCGCCCGGAGAGGCCGTCGGCCAGGAAGGCCGCCACCGTCACGAGGATCGAGGCCGTGACGTTCAGGAACGCGAGGGCGTGCATCCGGTCGAGCGCCCGGGGCAGACGCCAGAGGGCGAGGGCCGCGAGCCACGCGGCCGCCACGGCGAGGGCCAGGACGGAGCCGATCACGACGCTCATATCCAGCGCTCCAGGAAGACCGCGAGCAGCATCGTGCCGGGCAGGTTGAGCAGGACCAGGGTGAGGGCCAGATCGGTGATGGACGCTTGATCGGTGGCGAAGGCCATGAGCGTCAGGATCAGCACCGTGACGCTTCCGGCGAGCTGGTAGGCGGCGAAACGCTGGCCGGGCCGGCCCCGCCACGCGAGCGCCGCGGCCACGGCGAGCGGCGGCAGCAGCGCCAGGATGGCGACCGTCCAGACGCTCATCGCGCCTCCTCCAGGCCGTGCGTCACCACTGTTCCGTGCGCGCGGTCGAGGGTGAGCACGTAGCTGTCGGGGGCGAGCGATGCGGCCAGCAGTCCGACGGCCCGCGCGGCCGGCGCCGTTTCACCGTCCGGCGTGGCCCAGGCGATCTCGACGGCGCTCCGCTCCCGTATCGCGCCGCCGCCGGCGTGCCCGACGACGGCGCGGAGGAGGTGAAGCCCGACGCGGGCGGTCCGGCGCGGCACGGCGCGGATGGCCGGACCGAGTGGACGGAGCGACGCAGAGTCGAAACGGAAGCGCAGCCCGCCGCGCCGTGCGACGCCCCACCACCAGAGCGTGCCGAGGCTGGCGCAGCCGACCGCGGCCATCCCTTCGTTCAGGCTCACCGAGCCGGCGAAGACCATGTAGGTGAGGGCGAGCACGATCCAGATCGCGGCGCCGTCGCGCCGTGAGCGCTTCCTGATCCCGCTGATCGGTCCTGCCCGCATCGATCCTGACCGGCGCGCCCCGCGGAAGCGTGACCATGCGCATGTCCGACCAAACGTGGCCGCGGGCTTCGGCGTTCCCGGAACCCGGAGACACGGTTCCGTGTAGGGCGATGAGGGATGGGAGTGCCCATGAAAGCTGAGATCCTCACTGTCCGCTTCGTTCACGAGGGCTGGAGCCGCTTCGGGATCGCGCGGGTGCGCCTCGCCGACGGCGCCGTCGTCGAGCGCGAGATCGAGGACCACGGCAACTCGGTCGGGATCCTGCCCTACGACCCGGAGCGGAAGGTCGCGACCCTCGTGCGCGAGCTGCGGGTGCCGCCGCTGTTCGCGGCCGGCGAGCAGGTCCAGCTGGAGGCCCCGGCCGGACTGATCGACGGCGGCGGCCCGGAGGAGAATGCCCGCCGGGAGGCGATGGAGGAGGTGGGGCTGCGCCTGCAAACGCTCGAGTTCGTCGGCGCCACCTATTCCTGCGCCAGCCTGACGACCGAGAAGATCCACCTCTACCTCGCGCCCTACGGCCGGGCGGATCGCGCGGAGGCGGGCGGCGGGGCCGAGGGCGAGCACGAGAACATCCGGGTGGTCGAGATGCCGCTGGCCGAGCTCGCCGCCCGCGCCGACAGCGCCGAGATCGCCGATCTGAAGACCCTCGCCCTGATCCTGGCGCTTCGCGCGCGCCATCCGGAGCTGTTCGCCCCGTGAGACGCCGCGCGCTCGCCCGCGGGCTGCTGACCGCACTGGTGCTCGTCGGCGTCGCGTGGGTCGCCGTCCACCTGCGCTGAACGGGCGCGGACGCTCCTCGTCCGGACGGGTCCGGCGCGTCGAAGAACCCGCGCATGTCTTGATCGCCGGCCGCGGCGGGCCCATCGTCCGGACCAGACTCGGGAGGTCACCGGATGACGCGCGCCTGCATCGTGGGCTGGGCCCACACCCCCTTCGGCAAGCTCGAGGAGCCCGACGTCGAGGGGCTGATCGCCCGGGTCTCGGGCGAGGCTCTGGCCCATGCCGGCGTCGAGGAGGCGCAGGTCGACGGCATCTACGTGGGCTCGATGAATACCGGCTTCTCGAAGCAGGGCTTCGAGGGCTCCCTGGTGGCGGTGAGCCGGCCGGGCCTCGCCCACGCTCCGGCGACCCATCTGGAGAACGCCTGCGCCACGGGGTCGGCGGCCCTCTACGCGGCCCTCGACTTCGTCGACAGCGGCCGCGGCCGGATCGCCCTGGTGATCGGGGCCGAGAAGATGACGGCCAAGAGCGTGGCCGAGACCGGCGACATCCTGCTGGGCGCCTCCTACCGCAAGGAGGAGGCCGACATCGAAGGCGGCTTCGCGGGCGTGTTCGGGCGGATCGCGGCGGGCTACTTCCAGCGCTACGGCGACCGCAGCGAGGAGCTGGCCCGCATCGCCGCCAAGAACCACCGCAACGGCGTCGGCAACCCCTACGCGCAGCTGCGCAAGGATCTCGGCTTCGACTTCTGCAACCGGGTCTCAGAGAAGAACCCCTACGTGGCCGCCCCCCTGCGGCGCACGGACTGCTCGCTGATCTCGGACGGGGCGGCGGCCCTGGTCGTGGCCGACGCCGAGACCGCCGAGGGCCTGGAGCGGGCGATCGGCTTCCGCGCCCGGGCCCACGTCAACGACATCCTGCCCCTGTCCCGCCGCGACCCGGCGGAGTTCAAGGGCGCGCGGATGGCCTGGGAGAAGGCGCGGGCCCAGGCCGGAATCGCCAACGAGGACCTCTCCTTCGTGGAGACGCACGACTGCTTCACCATCGCCGAGCTGATCGAGTACGAGGCGATGGGCCTCGCCGCCCCGGGCGAGGGGTTTCGTGTGGTGCGCGAGGGACTCGCCGAGAAGGGGGGCCGGCTGCCGATCAACCCGTCCGGCGGCCTCAAGGCCAAGGGTCACCCCGTGGGGGCGACCGGCGTGTCGATGCACGTCATGGCCTGCCTCCAACTCATGGGCGAGGCCGGCGAGATGCAGGTGCCCGGGGCGGAGCTCGCCGGGATCTTCAACATGGGCGGCGCGGCGGTGGCCAACTACGTGTCGATCCTGGAGCGGCGGCGCTGAGGCCATCCCGGCCGCGACCACTCTCCGCCCGCCGCGGCCGTCCTTGCGAGCGGAGCGGAGCGATTCAGCGGCGCCACAGCGATCGCGATCGCGCGGCTCCGGGTCGCTTCGCCGCGCGCGCGATGACGGATCAGGGGAGGCGGTCCAGCGCCTGCTTGAGATCCGCGATCAGGTCGGCCTCGTTCTCCAGCCCGATCGACAGCCGCACGGTCTCCGGCCCGACCTGCGCGGCGGCCTTCTCGTGCTCCGGCAGCTGCCGGTGCGTGGTCGAGGACGGGTGGATCGCCAGCGACTTGATCTCGCCGATATTCACCAGATGCGAGATCAGCTCCAGTCCGGCGATGAACCGCAGCGCCGCCGGCTCACCGCCCTTCAGCGCGAAGGTGAAGATCGAGCCCGGCCCGTCCGGGGTATAGCGGCGGGCGAGGTCCTCGCCGGGCTGGCCCGGCAGCATCGGGTAGCTCACCCACGCCACAGCCGGGTGATCCTTCAGGAAGGCCGCCACCGCCCGGGCGTTGGCGCAGTGCCGCTCCATGCGCAGCGGCAGGGTCTCGATCCCCATGAGCGTCAGGAACGCGTTCATCGGCGACAGGCCGGGCCCGAGGTCCCGCAGGCCGAAGAACCGGCACGCCGCCGCGAAGGGGGTCGCCGGGAAGGCCTCGGTGAGCACCAGCCCGTCGTAGTCCGGCCAAGGCTCGGTGATCAGGTTGTAGCCGCCGGCCTTCGCCCAGTCGAAGCGGCCGGCGTCGCAGATCACGCCGCCGATGGTCTGGCCGGAGCCGCTCAGGAACTTGGAGGTGGAGTGCCAGACGATGTCGGCGCCGTGCTCGATCGGCCGGATCAGGGCCGGCGAGGCCAGGGTGTTGTCCACGACGAGCGGCAGATTGTGGCGGCGGGCCACCGCGGCGATCCCGTCGAGGTCCACCACCGACGCGCAGGGATTCACGATCGATTCGCAGAAGATGGCCCGGCAGTCCGGCGTGATGGCCGCCTCGAAGTCCTCGGGGGCCATGCCGCGCGCGAAGCGCGGCTTCAGGTCGTAGCGCCCGTCGAGGCGGCGCATCAGGCCGAGCGAGCCGCCGAACAGACGCGGGGATGCCACATAGGCGTCGCCGCTCTTCATCAGCGTCATGAGGACCAGCTGCATGGCGGACTGCCCGGAGGACACCGCCACCCCCGCCTTCGCGCCCTCCAGGTCGGCGATCCGGCGCTCCAGCGCGGCGACCGTCGGGTTGGAACCGCGCGAGTAGGAGAAGCCGGTCCGGCGGCCGGCGAAGATGTCGGCGGCCTGCTCGGTCGAGTCGAAGACGAAGCCGTTGGTGAAGTAGATCGGCTGGACCCGCGCGCCCGTGGCGGGATCCGGCGCCGCGCCGGCGTGGATCGCCCGGGTCGCGAAGCGGTGCGGTCGGTTCTGGTCCGTCATGGCTCTCGGTCGGGTGTTCGGGGCCCGAACCGGGTGTCAGCCCGGGCGGATCCCCGCGTCAAGCCGCGCGGCGGATGAAGGCCTGCAGGGTCCGGACCAGGGTGGTCGGCTCGTAGGGCTTCGGGATGAACCGGGCGCCCTCCGGCATGTCGTTGGGTCCGGGCGTGCCCATGCCCGATACGACCAGCACGGGAATCGACGGCCAGCGATGCGCGACGAGGCGCGCCAGTGCGAAGCCGTCCATAGACCCCTGCGGCATGTCGACGTCGGTCATCAGGACACCGACGTCGTCGCGGTTCTCCAGGACCTTCAGCGCCTTGTCGGCGTGTGTCGCCTCGACGACGGTGAAGCCCGCATCCGCGAGGGTGTCCGAGGCCTCCATCAGCAGGAGGCCGTCATCTTCCACCAGGAGAACGACGGGTTGGTCGGACGGGCTATCTGACATCAGACCTGCGAAGGTGAGTCTTAATTCCGAAGCCCGCGCCCTATTCCTCCGGGGCTCCCCCCGTCAAGGCGCGGGGCCGGATCCGTCAGGCCGCCTCCTCGCGCTTGCCGAGGCGCTTGTCGAGGTAGGTGTCGACCGTCTGGGTCAGTTCCTCGACCTTCCCGTCGAAGAAATGGTTCGCGCCCTCGACCATCTGGTGCTCGATGATGACGCCCTTCTGGGTCTTCACCTTCTCGATCACCGGCATGACCTCGCGGGCGGGCGCAACCCGGTCCTCGGAGCCGTGCACGAACAGGCCGGAGGAGGGGCAGGGGGCCAGGAAGGTGAAGTCGTAGCGGTTCGCCATGGCGGCGATGGAGATGAAGCCCTCGATCTCGGGGCGGCGCATCAGGAGCTGCATGCCGATCCACGAGCCGAAGGACACGCCCGCGATCCAGCAGGACTTCGCCTCCGGATTGACCGACTGCACCCAGTCGAGGGCGGCCGCGGCGTCCGACAGCTCGCCCGAACCGTGGTCGAACGAGCCCTGGCTGCGCCCGACCCCGCGGAAATTGAAGCGCAGGGCTGCGAAACCGCGGTTGGCGAAGGTATAGAAAAGGTTGTACACAATTTGATTGTTCATCGTACCCCCGAACTGGGGGTGCGGGTGCAGGATGATGGCGATCGGCGCGCCGCGCTTCTTGGGGGCTTGGTAACGGCCTTCCAGGCGGCCGGCCGGGCCGGTGAAGATCACTTCGGGCATCGCTCGTCTCTCGCTCCGGAGATCGCCCGCCGGGCGATCGACGCGGCGGCGCAGCAGCCTTGACTCGTCGCGCGCGCACCATAAAAGCAGTCTTAGAACAGTTCTAGTCGATTAGAACCGTTCTAAACAAGCCGTCCGAAGCACCGCGTTGGCTACCGCGCCGACCGTGCTGGGTCGGCGGGATCTCATTTTCTCGGCGCGCCTTAGCACGGCGAGCCGGTGCGCGGGCAAGGAATTGTGACGCGCCGCAGCAGAGGGCTTAACGGAACGCGGATGAGCCGGGCACGCGCCTATCTCGACTACAACGCCACCGCCCCGGTCCGGCCGGCCGTCGCGGAGTCGGTCGCGCGCGCGCTCACGCTTCCCGGGAACCCGTCCTCGATCCACGCGGAGGGAAGGGCCGCGCGGGCAGCTCTGGAAGCGGCGCGGACCGAGGTCGCGTCTCTCGTGAACGCCCGACCCGAGCAGGTCGTGTTCACCAGCGGCGGGACGGAGGCGGCGAACGCGGTCCTGTCGGGTGCCCTCCGTCGCCGCGGCGAGGCGGCACCGACGCGGCTGCTCCACTCGGCCACGGAGCATCCCTGCGTGGCGGCCGGTCACCGGTTTCCGGACGCGGCCGTGGAGGAAGTGCCGGTCACCGCCGAGGGCGTGGTCGATCTCGCCGCGCTGGAGGCGCGCCTCGCCGCTCTGGCGGACGAGACCCTGCTCCTCTCGGTCCATGCCGCCAACAACGAGACGGGCGCGGTGCAGCCGCTGGCCGAGATCGTCGAGCTGGCGCGGGCGCACGGCCGGACCCTGATCCACAGCGACGCGGTGCAGGCAGCCGGCAAGATCCCCCTCGACACCGCGGCGCTCGGCCTCGACGCGCTGACCCTGTCGGGCCACAAGTTCGCGGCGCCCAAGGGCGTCGGCGCGCTCGTTCTGGCCGAGGGCGTCACCCTGGAGACCGCCTTCCTGCGCGGCGGTGGCCAGGAGCGGCGGCAACGCTGCGGCACCGAGTGCCTGCCGGCCCTCGTCGGCATGGGCGAGGCCGCGCGGATCGCCCGCGAGACGCTCGACGGCGAGGCCGCGCGCCTGGCGGCCCTGCGCGACCGGATCGAGGCCGGCGTGCTGGCCATGGCGCCCGACGCGGTGGTGTTCGCCGCCGGAGCGCGGCGCCTGCCCAACACCCTGAGTTTCTCGGTCCCGGGCCTCGACGCGCCCTCGGCCCTGATCGCCCTCGACCTCGCCGGCGTGGCGGTGTCGTCGGGCTCGGCCTGCTCCTCGGGCAAGGTCGCGCGCTCGGCGACGCTCGCCGCGATGGGCGTCGGTCCTGACCTCGCCGGGGGGGCGCTGCGCGTCAGCCTCGGCTGGAACACGGTGGACGAGGAGGTGGCATGCTTCCTCGACGCCTTCGAACGGGCCTTGCAGCCCCTATATAAGCGGAGAGGACAGGCGGCCTGAGGGCCGCATCCCCCGCTTTCCGACAGACGCTTCCCGGTCCTTGACGCCGGAGATGCCTAGGAGACGCTGATGCCTGCCGTGCAGGAAACCATTGACCGGGTCCGCTCGATCGACCTCGACCAGTACAAGTACGGGTTCGAGACCACCATCGAGATGGAGAAGTCCGAGAAGGGCATCTCCGAGGACGTCGTCCGCTTCATCTCGGCCAAGAAGAACGAGCCCGCGTGGCTGCTGGAGTGGCGCCTCGACGCCTACCGGCGCTGGCTGACCATGAAGGAGCCGGAGTGGGCCCGCGTCTCCTACGACAAGGTCGACTACAACGACATCTACTATTACGCCGCCCCCAAGCGGCAGGGGCCGGAATCGCTCGACGAGATCGATCCCGAGATCCTGAAGACCTACGAGAAGCTCGGCATCCCGCTGCGCGAGGTCGAGGTGCTTGAGGGCATCGCGCCGGAGCGCCGCGTCGCGGTCGACGCCGTGTTCGACTCGGTCTCGGTGGCCACCACCTTCAAGAAGGAGCTCGAGAAGGCCGGCGTGATCTTCATGCCGATCTCCGAGGCCGTGCGCGAGCATCCCGAGCTGGTGAAGAAGTACCTCGGCTCGGTCGTCCCGGTGACCGACAACTTCTTCGCGACGCTGAACTCGGCCGTCTTCTCCGACGGGTCCTTCGTCTACATCCCGCCGGGCGTGCGCTGCCCGATGGAGCTGTCGACCTATTTCCGCATCAACGAGCGCGACACCGGCCAGTTCGAGCGCACGCTGATCATCGCCGACAAGGGCTCTTACGTCTCGTATCTGGAGGGCTGCACCGCTCCGAAGCGCGACGACAACCAGCTCCACGCCGCCGTGGTCGAGCTCGTCGCCCTGGACGATGCTGAGATCAAGTACTCGACGGTCCAGAACTGGTACCCGGGCGACAACGACGGGAAGGGCGGCATCTACAACTTCGTGACGAAGCGCGGCGATTGCCGCGGCGCCCGCTCGAAGATCTCGTGGACGCAGGTCGAGACCGGCTCGGCGATCACCTGGAAGTACCCGTCCTGCATCCTGCGCGGCGACGATTCCCGCGGTGAGTTCTACTCGATCGCGGTGTCGAACGGCATGCAGCAGGTCGATTCCGGCACCAAGATGATCCATCTCGGCAAGAACACGACGAGCCGGATCATCTCGAAGGGCATCTCGGCCGGCCGGTCGCAGAACACCTACCGGGGCCTCGTCTCGGCGCACCGGAAGGCCAAGGGCGCGCGCAACTTCACGAACTGCGACTCCCTGCTGATCGGCGACCAGTGCGGCGCGCACACCGTGCCCTACATCGAGTCGAAGAACGCCTCGGCCGTGTTCGAGCACGAGGCGACCACCTCGAAGATCTCCGAGGAGCAGAAGTTCTACTGCCAGCAGCGCGGCCTCTCCGAGGAGGAGGCGACCGCGCTCATCGTCAACGGCTTCGTCCGGGACGTGCTGCAGCAGCTGCCCATGGAGTTCGCCGTGGAGGCCCAGAAGCTGATCTCGATCAGCCTGGAAGGCTCGGTGGGCTGACCGCCTGGGCGGATACGACGAGGTGCTGCGGGCGGCCCATCGGCACAGCGCGCGGCACGCCGACGAGGTGAGGAGCAGCGTCCTGTGCGGATGCTTCTTCTGCCTCGAAGTTTTCGCGCCGGACGAGATCGCGGGCTGGATCGCCGGTGACGGCACCGCCCTCTGTCCCCGGTGCGGCATCGACGCGGTGATCGGCGACCTCTCCGGCTACCCGGCCGGGAACGCCGCGTTCCTGCGGGCGATGCGGGACGAATGGTTTTGAAGGACTTGGACTGACATGCTGGAAATCAAGAACCTCGTCGTGCAGATCGAGGACAACCGCATCCTGAACGGCCTCAATCTGACCGTGAACGACGGCGAGGTCGCGGCGATCATGGGCCCGAACGGCTCGGGCAAGTCGACCCTCTCCTACGTCATCGCCGGCAAGGAGGATTACGAGGTCCTCGACGGCGAGATCCTGCTCGACGGGCAGAACGTGCTGGAGATGGCCGCCGACGAGCGCGCCGCGGCCGGCGTGTTCCTGGCCTTCCAGTACCCGCTGGAGATCCCCGGCGTCGGCACCATGACCTTCCTGAAGGCCTGCCTGAACGCGCAGCGCAAGGCGCGCGGCGAGGCCGAGCTGTCGACCCCGGACTTCATCCGCGCGGTGAACGGCGCGGCCGACAAGCTCGAGATCAACAAGGAGATGCTCAAGCGCGCCCTCAACGTCGGCTTCTCCGGCGGCGAGAAGAAGCGCATGGAGATCCTCCAGATGGCGCTGCTGCAGCCGAAGTTCTGCGTGCTCGACGAGACCGATTCCGGCCTCGACATCGACGCCCTGCGCATCGTCTCCGAGGGCGTGAACGCGCTCCGCGACCAGGGCCGCTCGTTCCTGGTGATCACCCACTACCAGCGGCTGCTCAACCACATCGTGCCCGACACCGTGCACGTCATGTCGAAGGGTCAGATCGTGAAGACCGGCGGCAAGGAGCTCGCCCTCGAGCTCGAGGCCTCCGGCTACGCCGAGTACCGCACCAGCGAGGCCGCCTGAGCCATGGCCGACGTGACCAACCTCCGCTCCCCCGCCGAGGCCGGCCTGTCGAAGCTGTTCGAGTCGGCCCGCCAGAGCTTCGCCAGCGAGAAGGCGATCGCCCGCGAGGAGGCCTTCCGCTTCTTCGAGGCGACCGGCCTGCCGAGCCGGCGGGTCGAGGCGTTCAAGTACACGGACCTGCGCGCCGCCATCACGGAGGCCGCGCCCCCGGCCGAGGCGCCGAGCCTCGACGTCGCCGAGGCGGCCGTCGCCCGGGCGAAGGGGTTCTCCGGGATCGAGGCCGCGCGCCTGACCTTCGTGAACGGCCATCTCGTCCGCGAGCTGTCGGACCTCGACGGGATCCCCGAGGGCGTCACGGTCGTGCCGATGTCGGACGCGCTGACGCGGGCGCATGTCGACCTGAAGCAGCTCGCCCCGGTGCCGCAGGCCCGGGATAACCCGGTCTACCAGCTCAACACCGCCTTCCTGGCCGACGGCGCCCTGATCACGGTGGCGCCCGGCGCGAAGCCGGCGCGGCCGCTGCACCTGCGCTTCGTCGGCGCCGGCGATGCCCCGTTCTCGACGGCGACGCGCGTGCTCGTCCAGCTGGGCGAAGGCGCGGAGTTCAGCCTCCTGGAGAGCCACGAGGGACCGGACGGCCTCACCTGCCAGCCGAACGACGCCCTCGACGTGGTGGTCGGCCCCAGGGCCGCCTTCCGTCACACGCGCCTGAACACGGAGGGCGATGCGGCCATCGCGCTCTCGACCCTGTCGCTGAAGGTCGAGGCCGAGGGTCAGGTCGAGACCGTCAACCTCGTGACCGGGGCGGTGCTGTCGCGTCACCAGATCTTCGTCCACGTCGCGGGCGAGGACACGAACCTGGTCGTCAACGGCGCCGCCATGCTGCGCAAGGGCCAGCTCGCCGACTCGACCCTGCTCGCGGACCATGCCGCGGTCGGCGGCGTCGGCCGCGAGCAGTTCAAGTGGATCATCGACGGCGACGCCACCGGCGTGTTCCAGGGCAAGATCATCGTCCGGCAGGCCGCGCAGCAGACCGACGGCAAGATGAAGTCCGACTGTCTCCTCCTCACCGACGAGGGGCAGATGATGAACAAGCCGGAGCTGGAGATCTTCGCCGACGACGTGGCCTGCGGCCACGGGGCCACCTGCGGCGCGCCGGACGAGGATCTGCTGTTCTACCTGATGGCCCGCGGCCTTCCGCGCGCGACTGCCGAGAGCCTGCTCGTGCAGGCCTTCGTGGGCGAGGCCGTGGAAGCGGTGACGCACGAGGGCGCGCGCGCGGCTTTGATCGGCGCGATCGAGGCTTGGCTCGAGGCGCGGGGCTGACCATCCCGGCCGGCCCCCTCACGGGACCGGCCGCTTCTCCGAACCTGGATCTCTGCCCGAGATGTCCGCGTCGGCGGGCCCCGAGCGAGGGATCCAGGGCTCGCAATGCCAGCCGGAGGCCTCCGCCGAGGCCTCCGCTTCGCTCCGGCACCTCAGGATGAGGGCTGTTCCCGGGATCGGCGAAGTCTTCGGAAGGTCGCGACCATGAACGCACCCGTCCTCACCCCCGCCTACGACGTCGAGGCGATCCGGAAGGATTTCCCGATCCTGGCGCAGCAGGTCTACGGCAAGCCGCTCGTCTACCTCGACAACGCCGCCTCGGCGCAGAAGCCCCGGCAGGTGATCGACGCGATGGTCTCCTGCATGGAGACCGGCTACGCCAACGTCCACCGCGGCCTCCACTACATGGCGAACGCCGCCACGGAGGGCTTCGAGGGCGCGCGCGAGACCACGCGCCAGTTCCTCAACGCCGCCTCCACGGACGAGATCATCTTCACCCGCAACGCCACCGAGGCCTACAACCTCGTGGCCTCGTCGATGGGCTGGGCCGGCCTGATCGGGGAGGGCGACGAGATCATCCTCTCGATCATGGAGCACCACTCCAACATCGTGCCCTGGCACTTCCTGCGCGAGCGCCGGGGCGCCGTGATCAAGTGGGCGCCGGTGGACGACCAGGGCAACTTCCTGGTCGAGGAGTACGAGAAGCTGTTCTCGCCCCGGACCAAGATGGTGGCGATCACCCACATGTCGAACGTGCTCGGCACCGTGACGCCGGCCGCCGAGATCGTCCGCATCGCCCACGCCCACGGCGTCCCGGTCCTGCTCGACGGTGCGCAGAGCGCGGTGCATCAGCCCGTCGACGTGCAGGCGCTCGATTGCGACTTCTTCGTCTTCACCGGCCACAAGGTCTACGGACCGACCGGGATCGGCGTGCTCTACGGCAAGAAGGCGTGGCTGGAGCGCCTGCCGCCCTATCAGGGCGGGGGCGAGATGATCCGGACAGTGAGCGAGGACGCGATCACCTACAACGATCCGCCTCACCGGTTCGAGGCCGGCACCCCGGCCATCATCGAAGCGGTCGGTCTCGGCGCCGCGCTCGAGTACATGATGACGCTCGGGCGCGACGCGATCGCCGCCCACGAGGCGAAGCTCACCGCCTACGCGCAGGAGCGGCTCGGCGCGATGAATTCCCTGCGCCTGATCGGGACCGCACCGGGCAAGGGCGGCGTGATCGCCTTCGAGATGAAGGGTGCGCACGCCCACGACATCGCCACGGTGATCGACCGGCAGGGCGTCGCCGTGCGCGCCGGGACCCACTGCGCGATGCCGCTGCTCAAGCGGTTCGGCGTCACCTCGACCTGCCGCGCCTCGTTCGGGCTTTACAACACCACCGCCGAGATCGATGCCCTTGCCGAGGCGCTCGGCAGGGCAGAAATGCTGTTCACCTGATACTGGGATGAGGCTGGTCCCGCCCGCGGGCCCGGGGAGAGTGAAGCGATGAGCACCGACGCCACCATCACGGGCGGCATGAACGCCCCCGCCGTCGCCGGCGACTCGACGATCCCGCAGGCGGAGCTGGACCGCCTGACCGACGACATCGTCGCGGCGCTGAAGACGGTCTACGATCCCGAGATCCCGGCCGACATCTACGAGCTCGGCCTGATCTACAAGGTCGATATCGGCGACGATCGGAACGTCGCGATCGACATGACCCTCACCGCGCCCGGCTGCCCGGTGGCGGGCGAGATGCCCGGCTGGGTCGAGAACGCGGTGTCCGCCGTGCCGGGCGTCCAGTCCTGCGCGGTGACCATGGTGTTCGATCCGCCGTGGGACCAGAGCCGCATGTCGGACGAGGCCCGCGTCGCCCTCGACATGTGGTAGGCCGTCACGGCGCCTCACGGCTTCCTGAAGACGCGCCCCGGGCGCGGCGCAGCTCCCGGCGCGGCGCCCGATCTCCGTTATACCGGAAGCGCTTGCGCCGCGTGCTCGACGTGGGCGTGGCGCTTCGATCGCGGCGCGATCCGGGCCAACTACGTAGCCGTTAAGGTCCCGCTAACCATGACCCCGCAGATCGGGGGCCGGCCGCCGCGAGAGCGGCCACTCCCTCGATAAGGTTGGTGGAAGCGGATGGCTGCGGGCTACGTGGTCGCGGCGTTCTTGGAGGCGGCCGGGCTGGTCGGCCTCGTGATCGCCGTGCTCAAGATGCGGACGGAGCGGCAGGCGCGGGCCGCGGAACTGCGGAGCTTTCTCCGCTCCGGACAGATCCCGACCGTCGACACCGCCGGGATGCGCCGTCTCGCGGGCTCCGCCTCGCGCGCGACCGCCGTCCCGTACACGTCCGGCCGGGGCGACGGTGCGACCGCCCGTCCGTCGGCCGCCCGCGCGGCGCTCGGGCGCGCCTTCACGTCCGGCGGCCCGGCGCCGCGGGCCGGGCTGACCGGCGCGATCAGCGCAGGATGATGTCGAGACCGCTGCCGAACAGGACCACGGCGCTGAGCGTCAGCATGAATTTCAGGTCTTCGAGACGGGCGCCCATGATCGATCCTCGATGTTCGGCCGACTGGCCGCCGTTCCGATGATCGATGATCACCAGATTAACGAATCTTTCGCGAGTCCTTTCAGGATCCGTTAGGGATTTACCGACGGTTTCCCTTTGCTAACGTTACCGATGTGTTAAGGCGCGGTCAGGAGCTGTCGGCCCAGTCTGGTCCGGCGACGCGGCCCGGGACGGGCCGGCCGGAGCGCACGAAGGTTCGAGCCATGTCTCCACGTCCGCGCACAACCATCGGGCGGGCCGTCGACTGGATGTTTCGCGACCGGACCACCGGCGCGATCACCGTCGCGCAGTGGCCGAACCTGCCGCTCTGGCTGTTCGCGGGCCTCAGCCTCGCGGTCTGGCTGGCCCAGGACAGGGGACAGCTGGCCTGCTGGCTGCCGACCTCCTCGCTGTCCTTCGGGGCCGACATCGCACTGACATGGTGGGCGATCGACGAGCTCGTGCGCGGCGTGAACCCCTGGCGCCGGATCCTCGGTGCCGCGACCCTTCTCGGTCTGGCCGCGCTGATCACCTTCCGGCGCGCGGCCTAGTGCCGGAACTCTGCGACCGGCAATTGTATTTCTTCGAGGCAATTCAGGACGAAATCTGCTCCGACTTCGCCGATTGCGGGAGATCGGCACGACATCTCGCATCGAAATCGCCGGCCGCGTGTGCCGCGCCGAACGGCCCTGCCGAGGCGAAACTATAACGGTAGGTTGCACCCACCGAGAAAGTGTGAATGGCTGTGCCGCGCGCCGGGTGATCGGCGTCTGCCGGGCAAACCGTGCATCCGAGCTCGACTGAAGGATTGGCCTCGAAGAGATCATGACGGACGCGGGCGGATTCGATCTCGACGGCGCGGCGAAATCTGCTCACGAGCGGGACGTGCTGCTTCGCCAGATCGCCGACGCGCTGAACATCCCGGTCTCGATCTTCCGGAGACCGCCGGGCGCTTCCGCGCCCCGCGGCCCGAGCGCCGCGGAATGCACCGCCCTGCTGAACGCCTTCTCGCGCATCGAGGACCCGGAGCTCCGAAAGGAATGCCTCGCGCTGGCGGAGCGCTTCAGCCGCACGTGAGCGGCGGGCGTCCTCGCGGTGCGGTGGCACACACGGGCTCGGTCAGCGCCGGAAAGTCCGCGTGCTATAGGGGCGCCCGCCGCCGGTGGCGTCCCGCTCGGTCGGCCAACCGCGTGTCCGGTGCCGGAATCCTGGTCGCCGGTCGCGTGCATGCCCCCGCTCGCGCCAGGCCCTGATGCCGATCATCTCCATCTCGAAGCTGTCGAAGACCTACACGTCCGGCTTCACCGCCCTGCGCGACATCGACCTCGCCATCGAGCGCGGGGAGATCTTCGCGCTGCTCGGTCCGAACGGGGCGGGCAAGTCGACGCTCATCAACATTGTCTGCGGCATCGTCACCGCGAGTTCGGGGACCGTTCTGGTCGACGGCCACGATATCGTGGCCGATTACCGCGCCGCGCGCCGGGCCATCGGGCTCGTCCCGCAGGAGCTCACCACCGACGCCTTCGAGACGGTGCTGAACACCGTGAGCTTCTCCCGCGGCCTGTTCGGGCTGCGGCCGGATCCCGGTCACATCGAGCGGATCCTGCGGGCGCTCTCCCTCTGGGACAAGCGCGACAGCCGGCTGATGACCCTGTCGGGCGGCATGAAGCGGCGGGTGCTCATCGCCAAGGCGCTGTCGCACGAGCCCCGCGTGCTGTTCCTCGACGAGCCCACGGCGGGCGTCGACGTCGAGCTGCGCCAGGACATGTGGCGCCTCGTGCGCGACCTGCGCCAGCAGAGCGTCACCGTCATCCTCACCACGCACTACATCGAGGAGGCCGAGGAGATGGCCGACCGCATCGGCGTGATCCGCCGGGGCTCGATCATCCTGGTGGAGGAGAAGGCCGCGCTGATGCGCAAGCTCGGGCGCAAGCAGCTGACCCTGCATCTCCAGCAGCCGATCGCCGCGGTGCCGCCGGAGCTGGCCGATTACGGCCTGGCGCTCGGCGGTGAGGGGACCGAGCTGGTCTACACCTACGACACCCGCGCCGAGCGCACCGGCATCACCGGGCTCCTGACCGGCCTGGCGGCCGCGGGCATCCGCTTCAAGGACCTCCACACCGAACAGAGTTCGCTGGAGGACATCTTCGTGGGCCTCGTGCGCGAGGAGAGGGCACAGGCATGAGCGCGGCGTTCAGCATGAACTGGCCGGCGGTCCGGGCCATCTACCTGTTCGAGATGGGGCGCTTCTGGCGCACCGCCGGGCAGAGCATCCTGGCCCCCGTCATCTCGACAACCCTGTACTTCGTGGTCTTCGGCGCGGCGATCGGCTCCCGGGTCTCGGCGGTCGACGATGTGCCCTACGGGCTGTTCATCGTGCCCGGCCTGATCATGCTCTCGCTGCTGACGCAGAGCATCTCGAACGCCTCGTTCGGCATCTATTTCCCGCGCTTCGCCGGCACGATCTACGAGATCCTGTCGGCGCCGATCTCGCCGCTGGAGGTGGTGCTGGGCTTCGTCGGCGCAGCGGCCTCGAAGTCGATCCTGATCGGGCTGATCATCCTGGCGACCTCGGCCCTGTTCGTGCCGCTGCGGATCGACCATCCGCTCTGGATGATCGGCTTCCTGCTGCTCACCGCGGTGACGTTCAGCCTGTTCGGCTTCGTCATCGGCCTGTGGGCGGACGGGTTCGAGAAGCTGCAGCTGGTGCCGCTCCTCGTCGTGACCCCGCTCACCTTCCTGGGCGGCAGCTTCTACGCGATCGGCATGCTGCCGCCGTTCTGGCACGCGGTGAGCCTGCTGAACCCGGTCGTGTACCTGATCAGCGGGTTCCGCTGGGCCTTCTTCGGCAAGGCGGACGTGAACATCGCGATCAGCCTCGGCATGACCGCGCTGTTCCTCGTGATCTGCCTCGGCCTCGTGACCTACATCTTCCGCACGGGCTACCGGCTGAAGAGCTGAGGCCTCACGGCTGCGCGGCCAGGAAGGCCAGCACCCCGTCCCGGTGCGGCTTGGCGCCGACCGCCGTGGAATGGTCCTTGCCCTCGATCTCGAGGGCCCGGGCGTCCGGGATCAGGGCGGCGAGCCCCGGGCCCGAGCCCGCGACCGTGTCGAGGGTCCCGACCGAGACCAGGACCGGCACCTCGATCTGCGCGAGCTCCCCCCGGCTGAGCGTCTGGCGCGAGCCGCGCATGCAGGCGGCGAGCGCCCGCAGGTCGCTCCGGGTCTGCTCGGCGAACATGCGGAAGGCCGCGGCCGTCGGGTTCGGCGCGGGCGTGCCGGCCGGCGCCTCCAGCGCCTCGGCGATGCCGGACGGCAGGCCCTTGCCCTCGATCAGGTGCATCCCGAGGCCGCCGATCAGGGCCGAGCGCACCCGGTCCGCGTGGTCCAGCGCGATATGGGCGGTGATCCGCCCGCCCATCGAGTAGCCCATGACGTGGGCGCGCGCGATGCCGAGATGGTCGAGGAGCCGGATCGCGTCGCCGGCCATCGCCTCGGAGCTGTAGGCGGCCGGGTCGTAGAGCTTCTCGCTCTCGCCGTGGCCGCGGTTGTCCAGCGCGATCGCGCGGTAGCCCGCCTGGGTCAGGGCCTTCACCCACTGGGTGTTGACCCAGTTGACCGCGTGGTTCGACGCGAAGCCGTGGATCAGCAGGATCGGCTTGCCGGCCCGGTCCGTCGGCGGCACGTCGATATAGGCGATCCGCACGCCGTCGGAATTGAAGGACTCCATGCCGCGCAACCTGTGTTCATCAAGCTCGGCCACGGCTTAGACCACCCGGGCGCGCGGGAGCAACGCGGATCGATCCGCTTGCGGGTCGTGGCGCCGGCTGGCAAACCGCCCCGGTCATGACGGACACGCAGCCCTACGGCACCTACGAACCGTCCGGTCTCGTGGCGGCGATCACCCGCCGCACGAACCGGATCCCGGCCGAGTCCTGGTACGGGCGGCGCCTCGCGCTGTTCCTGCGCCGGATCGCCATCGCGCGGCTCGGCGGCAAGCCCCTCGACGTGACCCGCTACGGCGCGCGGATGCGGCTGCACCCCTACAACAACAACTGCGAGAAGAAGGTGCTCTTCACCCCGCAGTTCTTCGATCCGGAGGAGCGGGCGCTGCTCCGGGAGCGCCTGCCGCAGGACTGCGTGTTCCTCGACATCGGCGCCAATGTCGGCGCCTACGCCCTCTGCGTCGCCGCCTTCTCGGGCCCGGGGGCGCGGATCGTGGCGGTCGAGCCGCAGCCCGACGTGTTCGATCGCCTGACCTACAACATCGCCCAGAACCCGTTCCACACCGTCAAGGCGGTCGCCTGCGCGGTGGCCGACAAGGCCGGCGAGCTCACCCTGTTCATCGATCCGCGCAACCGCGGCGAGTCGAGCCTGCGCATCGTCGGCACCAACGAGGGCGCGCGGATCACCGTGCCGGCGGTGACGCTGCTCGACCTGCTGCACAGCGAGGGCCTGACCCGGGTCGACGCCATCAAGCTCGACGTCGAGGGCGCCGAGGACCTGATCCTGGAGCCGTTCCTCCGCGAGGCGCCGGATGCGCTCCTGCCGCGGATCCTGCTGGTCGAGAACGGCACCGGCCAGTGGCAGCTCGACCTGCTGCAGCACTTGGCGAGCTACGGCTACCACGAGATCGCGCGCTCGCGGCTCAACCTGATGTTCGAGCGCGGCGCCGTCAGGGCGGCGTGATCACCGGGATCTCCTCGGCGATGGCGACGCCCTCCGGCCCGACGGCGCAGCGGTAGGCCCTGACCGCGACGCCCGCCGCGCGCGCCTCCCGGAACGCCCGGTCGAAGGCCGGATCGATGTCCCGGGCGACGTCGAAGGCCTCGGCCCGCATCTGCACGACGATCACCACGAGCGCCCGGCCGCCGTCGGCCACGACCTGGGCCAGGTCGCGCATGTGCCGGGCGCTGCGGGCGGCCTTGCAGTCCGGGAACTCGGCCAGACCCGCCCGCCGCATCAGGTGGCAGTTCTTGACCTCGACGTGGCAGGGCCCGGCCTCCGCGCCGCTCGCGAGGAAATCGACCCGGCTGGCCTCGGCGTAGCGCACCTCGGGCCTCAGCGCGTCGTGGCCGGCGAGCGCCGCGATCGCGCCGGCCCGGAAGGCCTCGGCGACGAGCGCGTTCGGCCGCTGCGTGTTGATGCCGACCCACTGCGCCCCGCCGGGGAGCTCGGCCTCGACCAGTTCCCACGTGAGCGGGAGCTTGCGCGCCGGGTTGGACGAGCGCGACAGCAGCACGCGGGCACCCGGCGCGTTCAGCCCGAGCATGGCTCCGGGATTGGGGCAGTGGACGGTGACGCGGCCGTCGTCGGTGTCGATGTCGGCCAGGAAGCGCTTGTAGCGCTGCACGAGCCGTCCCGGCACGAGCGGCGCGGCGAACTGCATGGGGTCCTCGGGGTTCACGTAGTCGGGGGCGGCGGTTGCGCTATGTGCCTGCCGGATCCGCCCGACACCAGAGACCCATGAGCCAGCCTTCCGAATCCGTCACCGCCGCAATCCTCGTCATCGGCGATGAGATCCTCTCGGGTCGAACCAAGGACAAGAACATCGGCACGATCGCCGACTTCCTCACCGCCGCCGGGATCGACCTGCGCGAGGTGCGGATCGTGCCCGACGAGGCCGCCATGATCGTCGAGGCGGTCAATGCCCTGCGCAGCCGCTACACCTACCTGTTCACCACCGGCGGGATCGGCCCGACCCACGACGACATCACCGCCGATTGCGTGGCCGAGGCCTTCGGGGTCGGCATCGACGTCGACGAGCGCGCCCGGGCGATGCTGCTGGAGCGGCACAGGCCCGAGGATCTCAACGAGGCGCGCCTGCGCATGGCGCGGATCCCGTTCGGGGCCGACCTCATCGCCAATCCCGTCTCGAAGGCGCCGGGCTTCCGCATCGGGAACGTCCACGTGATGGCCGGCGTGCCCAGCATCATGCAGGCCATGCTGGACTCGATCGCCCCCACGCTGACGGGCGGCGCCGCGATCATCTCCGAGACGATCGAGGCGGCCGGTCTCCCGGAGGGCACCTACGCGGGCGGGCTCGGGGAGATCGCGAGAGCGCGGCCCGCCGTCTCGATCGGCTCGTATCCGGCGATCACGCCGGAGGGCTTCCGCAACCGGATCGTCGTGCGCAGCCGGGATCGCGAAGCCCTGGCCGAGGCGCGGAGCGCCGTCGAGGCGCTGCTGGCGCGGCTCTCGGCCTGACTTGTCCCATCCGATCGATCGGGTTGCGTAGCGGAGCTGTCGGATGGTGCGGGACAAGGACAAGCGGGCCAATCCCGAGGCGCGGCGGGACGAACTGCTGAAGGAAGTCTCCGAGATCGGCAGGCCCGACGCCTACGTGCTGCACGAGGTCATACGTCTCGAGGGCGACGAGGAGTTGCGGCGCCACGGCCTCGCGCTGTTCCTCTCGGCGTTCTCCGCCGGCCTCAGCATCGCCCTGTCGCTGATCGTACCCGGCGTCCTGCGCAGCCACCTGCCGGAAACCGACTGGGCCAAGATCGTCAGCTCGATGGGCTACGCGGTCGGCTTCCTCGTCGTCGTTCTCGGGCGCCAGCAGCTCTTCACCGAGAACACCATCACGCCGATCCTGCCGCTGCTGCACGACCGCTCCGTGAAGACGGCTGTCCGTGTCATCCGGCTCTGGATGATCGTGCTGTCGGGCAACATCCTGGGAACGCTCGCGATCGCGGCGCTGCTGGCCTATTCGGGCGCCTTCGAGCCGCCGGTCCTCAGGGCCTTCGCGGAGATCAGCCACGACGCCATCGCGCACGGCTTCTGGGTGACCTTCATCAAGGCCGTCTTCGCCGGGTGGATGATCGCCCTGATGGTCTGGTTCCTACCGGCCACCGCCAGCGCGGCGCCGTTCGTGATCCTCCTGATGACGTGGCTGGTCGCGCTCTGCAGCCTCGCCCACATCGTGGCCGGCTCCGTCGAGGCCTTCTACCTCGTGGTCACGGACGCCGCGTCGCTGCACGACTACGCGGTGAAGTTCTTCCTGCCGACCCTCCTCGGCAACACCTTCGGCGGCGTGACGCTGGTGGCGGTGCTGAACTACGGGCAGGTCGCCCCCGAGGTCGAGGAGACCAAGGCGGTGGAGGGCGAACGGCCGGATTGAGGCCGCGGGACGCGGATCGCAGGCGCGAGCCGCTGCCGGCACGGCGCGGCCCCCGGGACTCCGGATCCGCGCCGGCCGCCTCAGTCGAGCCGCACCGGCGGGCTGATCAGGTGGTCAAGATCGTCGAGGACCCACGTCATCGTCCCGCGCAGCGGCCCGTAGAGCCCGATCTGGTGCTGCCGGTACAGGAGGTCGTGCGTCAGCCGCGCCGAGAGCCCGTTGAGGTGCCCGCCGCCGAAGGTGTAGCGGCCGAGGGTTCCCCAGCCGTTGAAGTCGGCCAGCGAGACGATCGCGCCCTTCTCGACGTAGTGGAACGGCGGCAGGTCCGAGGCCGTCCCGTCCCCGCGCGCCAGCGCGCGGCCGAGATGCCGCGCGAGGTGCTGCGCCTCCTGGCGGGCGGCCTGCGCGGTCGCCGGTACGGGTCGGCCGGTCCGGGGATCGGTGAGGCTTGAACAGTCGCCGAGGGCGACGATGGCCGGATCCCGGGTCGTGCGCAGGTCCGGGCGGACGACGAGCTGCCCGGTCCGGGAGCGCTCCAGGCCGTCGAGGCCGGCGAGCACGTCCGGCGCCTTCACGCCGGCGGCCCAGACCTTCAGCCCGGCCGGGATGCGGCTGCAGTCCTTCAGGACGAATCCCTGCGCGTCCGCCGCCGTCACCGTCGCGTTGGTCCGGACCTCCACGTCGAGATCCGACAGCGTGCGGGCGGCGGCGCGGGAGACCTTGTCGGGGAAGGCCGGCAGCAGGCGCGGCCCGCTCTCGATCAGCGTCAGGCGCAGGCGCCCCGGCAGGTCGGGCGAGCCGTAGTCGGCGAGGAGGTTGATGGCGTGCTTGAGCTCGGCGGCCAGCTCGACACCGGTCGCACCGCCGCCGACGATGGCGATCTGCAGCAGACCGCCGCCGTCGAGCCGGGCCAGGAGATGGCACCGCAGCTGTTGGTGGAAGTGCTCGGCCTCGGTCAGGTCGTCGATCGTCAGGCAATGCTCGGACACGCCCGGCGTGCCGAAATCGTTGGCGCGGCTGCCGATGGCGAGCACCAGCAGGTCGTAGGCGCGCTCCACCTCCGGGAGCCCCTCCGCGGCCTCGACCGCGAGCCGGACGCGCCTGGCTTGCCGGTCGATGCCGACGAGGGCGCCGGGCTGGAAACGGAAGCCGTTGCGGCGCGCCTGGGCGAAGAAGTCCACCTTCTGCCGGTCGGCCCGGGCGGTGCCGGCCGCGAAGGTGTGCAGCATCGGCTTCCAGACATGCGAGAGGCTGCGATCGGCGAGGGTGACGTCGGCCCGCCCGCCGCGTCCGAGGCTCGTGGCCACCTCGATCCCGGCGACGCCGCCGCCGACGATCACGATCCGTGGTCTCTCCGCCATGACGTCTCCGCATCCTCACCGATCGGGAACGCCGGTCACGGCCTCGGTGTTCGCCGCGGGCCGCGCCGATCCCGCCCGTCGTCGGCAGCACCTCTTGCGCGGCGCGTCCCCCGACCCGGCGCCGGCGGAGACCGCATCGGCGCGCGCCGGGAGGGCCGTCGCCCATGAAAAAAGCCGCCCGGAGGCGGCTTTCTCGAACGTCGCGGCGCTGCGTCCGGTTCAGGAGCGCATGCGGGTCCGCACCTCGCCGAGGCTCGCGCGGATCAGGTTCTGGGCGGCGTCGCCCTGCATCCGCTCGCGCAGGATCGTCTCGGAGACCTTCACGGCAGCCTCCGCGGCGGCGGCGCGGACCTGAGCCTCGGCCTGGGCCTCGGCCTGAGCGATCTTGGTCTCGGCGGCCTTGGTGCGGCGGGCGAGGAAATCGTCCAGCTTGCGGTGACCTTCCTCGGCGGCGCGCTCGGCCTCCTCCCGGGCACCGGCGACGATCGCCTCGGCCTCCTTCTCGGCCTCGGCGCGGCGGCGCTTGTAGTCGGCCAGCACGGCGGCGGCCTCCTCGCGCAGGCGCTTGGCCTCGTCGAGCTCGTGGCGGACGCGGTTGGCGCGGCCGTCCAGGCCCTTGGTCATCGCCGAGAAGGCGCCGACCTTCCAGGCGATGCCCATGAAGATGAAGAACGCGACGGCGACCCAGAATTCGGCTTCGAGCAGCATCGTGGGATCCCGTCAGTGTGCGGTGGCGTCGAGGGCGCGGTCGAGGCTCGTCCGGTCCGGGGCCTGCCCGGTCAGACGCTCGACGATCGCCGACGCGGCTTCGCCCGCGATGGTGCGGACGTTGCCCATGGCGGCCTCGGTCCGCGTGCGGATCGTCGCCTCGGAGGCGGAGAGCTTGGCGTTCAGCTCGTCCTCCAGCGCCTTGCGCTTGGTCTCGGCCTCGGCGGCCAGCTCGTTCCGGGTGGTCTGCGCGATGTCGCGCGCCTTGCCCTGGGCATCCCGGAGGGCGGTCTCGAAGGCCACGCCGGCGGCGTCCGCCTCGGCCTTCATCGCCTGCGCCTGGTCCAGATCGGCACGCAGGCGCTCGGCGCGGGCGTGCAGGATCGACTGGATCCGCGGCAGCGCGATCTTGTCCATCAGGTAGTAGAGGAGCCCGAAGGCCAGGGCGAGCCAGATAAGCTGCGCCAGGAAGCCCGAGGTCTCGAAGGGCGGGAAGGCGCCCGAATGCGCTTCCGTATGCTCGACATGGCCCGGCACGACCTGCGTGTCGGCGCCCGGGGGCGGCGTGGTGAGGGGATTGGGCTGCGCCATGAGACCGCTACACTGACACCGTTCGCTGAGGCCACCGCCGGCGCGGTGACGGACGAAGGCGGACGCCCCGTCGCGGGAGCGTCCACCCGTTCATCGGGCCGGAGCCCGGGAGGAGACCGCGGGGACCGCGGGCTCCGGCGCCGATCAGACGGCGAAGAGCAGCAGCAGCGCGATCAGCAGCGAGAAGATGCCGAGCGCCTCGGTGAGGGCGAAGCCCAGGAGCAGGGTGGCGCGCTGGCCGTCGGCCGCGGACGGGTTGCGAAGGGCGCCGGCGAGGAACTGACCGAACAGGTTGCCGAGGCCGATGCCCGCACCCGCCATGCCGAGGCAGGCGAGGCCGGCGCCGATGTACTTCGCAGCGACGGGATCCATGGTAACTCCTGAGGTCTCTTCAGATCGAAACGTGCGATGACGTTTGCGGCGGGTGGAGCCGGCCGATCAGTGGCCGGGGTGAAGGGCGTCGTTGAGGTAGATCGCCGTCAGCGTCGCGAAGACGTAGGCCTGAAGCGCCGCAACGAGGAACTCGAGAGCGGTCAGCGCGATCGTCAGGAACAGCGGGAGCGGCGATAGCACGCTCCAGGCGCCCGCGAGAAGGAGCTGAACCACGAAGAAGGCGAAGATCTTCATCGCGATGTGGCCGGCCAGCATGTTGGCGAACAGACGGACCGACAGGCTGATCGGGCGCGAGATGAACGAGATCACCTCGATCGGCACCAGGATCGCGAGGAGCGGCTTCGGCACGCCCGACGGCACGAACAGGCCGAAGAAGTGGGTGCCGTGCTTCATCACGCCGAAGATCACCACGGTGGAGATCACCAGCGCCGCGAGGCCGAAGGTGATGATCAGGTGGCTGGTCACCGCGAAGGCGTAGGGGATCATCCCGAACAGGTTCAGGACGAGCACGAACATGAACAGCGAGAACACGAGCGGCATGAACCGCTTGCCGCCGTCGCCCGTCGCCTGGTGCACGGTGTCGGCGATGAACTCGTAGAAAATCTCGGCCAGCGACTGCATGCGGCCCGGAACGATCGAGCGGGACGCGGTCGCCACGATGGTGATGAGCGCGATCACACCGACGGCGGCGAACATGTAGAGGGCCGACTGCGTGAACGCGAGCTGCTGGTGGCCGATATGGCCCAGCGAAACGAGCGGCTTCAGCTCGAACTGATGGATCGGGTCGATCGTGACCGCCATTCCCGCTTCCGCCCTTCTTGTCCGGCGCGCCGACGGGTGTCGGCCGCCCCACATTCCCCACTGACCGGCGCGCCTTATGGCTCCTGCCGATCGCGCCGTCCCGGACGCGCGCCGGCGAAACCCGACACCCGCATCACGTTGTAGACCCCCGCGACGAACCCCAGCATCAGGAGGACGATCAGGCCCCAGGGCTTCGTCCCGAAGACATGATCGACGATCCAGCCGAGTATGCCCCCCGCGATCACGCCCGCGACGAACTCCGTGGAGAGCGTCATGGCCTGGCCCAGCGAGGATGGCCCGCCGTTCCGAGGGCGCGTGGAAGGATCGGGAGCGGCCTGCGGCCGCTTCCGTTCGATCTGCGTCTCGAGACGTCTGAGCCTCGCGGAGAGTTCGCTGTCCGTCGGCGTCTGCTCGGTCCCTTTCCCGTCCCTCGGATCGTCGCCGTTCACGGCTCAAAACTCATCGGGCGGGAGGCTGTGGAACCGGCTGGACACCCCCAGCAAGCGGGGCGCACCATAGTTTCGCCTATCTTGAGTGTCAAGGCGAACCCCATACACCGTAAGTAATTGATTTCAGTTTGGTATTCCAACTTCGGGCGATGCGCCGGAGCCGCGCCGCGCACGAGGCTCCGACCGGTCGATCAGGCGCCGATGATCGGCTTGATCACCTTCTCCATGCCCTCCACGGTCATCTCGCCGGTGTAGCGCTCGCCGTTGATGAAGAAGGTCGGGGTCGAATCCACCTTGAAGACGTCGAGGCCGCGCTGCTTCACGGCGTTGACCGCGCTGTAGATCTTCTGGTCCTTCAGGCAGGCCTCGAAGGTCTGCTTGTTGTAGCCCGCCTGCCGGAGCATCTGCTCCAGCGCGTCCACGGGCTTCGGCGTGAAGGCCCAGGCCGCCTGCTGGTCGAACAGCAGGTCGGTGATCGGGTAGTACTTGGAATCGCCCTGGCAGCGCGCGAGCATGAAGGCCGCGGTGGCCAGCGGGTCGAGGGGGAATTCGCGCAGGGTGAACCGCACCTTGCCGGTGTCGATGTAGCGTTCCTTGAGGGTCGGCCACGTGTTCCGGTGGAAGGCGGCGCAGTGCGAGCAGGTCATCGAGGCGTACTCGATGATCGTGCACTTCGCGTCCGCCGGGCCCAGCCAGACGTCGCCGAGCGGGCCCGGCTGCAGCAGGGCCGCCATCTCGGAATTCTGCGCCTGGGCAGGCCGCCCGAGATAGGGCAGGGCGAGGCCGGCGCCGAGGGCGAGGCCGGAGAACTTGAGAGCGTCGCGTCGCGTCGTCATCGGGCAGGCTCCGCCGGATTGATCAGTCGTGGCGTCCGGATGCCGGTACTCGGGCGCGACCGTCCTGGCAAGGTGACCGAATCGACCGTTCACCGCTCCGGACGCGTCGCCACGGCGGCGGTGCCGAGGCGGTCGAGGGCGGCGCGCAGGCCGTCATCGACGATCCCCGCCACGGCGCGCTGGACCTCGACGGCGGCGGCCGGATCGACGCGCGCGCGCGCGGGCGCTCGCCCGCCGCGCCCGACCCGGTCCTGCTGCAGCACGATCCGGGAGACGCAGGCCCAGCCGTAATGGGCGTTGATCCGCTGGATCACCACCGGCGCGAGATGCTGCAACTCGAGCGCGAAGACGCCCTCGACGCGCACGACCAGCGTGCCGGATTCGGGCGTGGCGGACTCGCTCCGGCGGCGCTTCGGCCATTCCAGCTTGGACGGCCGGCAGTAGCGGGCCAGCCGCTCGCCGACGATCTCCGGCCAGGCGGCCAGGATGTCGGTCGAGGCGAATCCCTGCGCCGCGAAGGCCGGCCCGATGCAACTCTCGATCAGCTCGGCCAGCGGTTTGACGCGCGCCATGGTGGTTCCGGCCCTGTGGATCCGCGAAGGTTAGCGCAGGATGGTTGACGAAGGGAGCACGCGCCGGCGCTTTCGACGCCCTATGATCGCCGCGGCGCTCCGGCTATTCAGCGCGACCCCTGTCGACCTGCCCATGCCGCCTCGCACAGCCACGGATCCTGAAGCCGGTCCCGGACCGCGCGCCGACGACCTGCTCGCCTGGTACGACCGGCATCGGCGGGTGCTGCCCTGGCGGGCGCTCGCCGGCGCGGCCCCGGATCCCTACCGGGTCTGGCTGTCCGAGGTGATGCTGCAGCAGACCACCATCGCGGCGGTGCGGCCGTACTTCGAGCGCTTCCTGACGCGCTTTCCCGACATCTTCGCCCTCGCCGAGGCCCCCGAGGAGGCGGTGATGTCCGCCTGGGCCGGCCTCGGCTACTACTCCCGGGCCCGCAACCTCCACGCCTGCGCCAGAACGGTCGCGGCGGCCGGCGGGCGCTTCCCCGACACCGCCGAGGGCCTGCGCAAGCTCCCGGGAATCGGCGCCTACACGGCCGGCGCGATCGCCGCGATCGCCTTCGACCGGCAAGAGGCGGCCGTCGACGGCAATGTCGAGCGGGTCCTGAGCCGCGCCTACGCGGTGGAGGCCCCGCTCCCGGGGAGCCGGCCGGAGATCCGCCGCCTGACGCAGGCGCTCGTGCCGCCGGACAGGCCGGGCGACTTCGCCCAGGCGCTGATGGATCTCGGCGCGACGATCTGCACGCCCAAGCGCCCCGCCTGCGCGCTCTGCCCGTGGATGCGGCCCTGCCGCGCCCGGTCGCTCGGCACGCAGGAGAGCTTCCCGCGCAAGATCAAGGTCGCCAAGGGGGCGCTCCGCCGCGGCGCCGCCTTCGTGGCGATCCGCAGCGGCGACGAGGCGGTGCTGCTGCGGACACGCCCGCCCGAGGGTCTGCTCGGCAACATGGCCGAGCCGCCGGGGAGCGCCTGGGAGCCGGATTACGACGTCGCCGCCGCCCTGCTGGACGCGCCGCTCGACGCGCGGTGGAAGCGGCTCCCGGGGCTGGTCCGCCACGGCTTCACGCACTTCCCCCTGGAGCTGACGGTCTTCGTGGCCCGCGTCGCGCTGGCGACACCGGCTCCGGCCGGCACGCGCTTCACGCCGCGCAGCGCCCTCGACGACGAGCCGCTGCCCGGCCTCATGCGCAAGGTCCTGGCGCACGCCTTCGACCCGAAGCCGGAGCCCGAGAAGAAGCCGCGCGGGCGCCCCAGGAAGGAACCGCCGCCGATGCCGCTGCTGGCGGCGATGGAGGCGCCGGTCTCGATGCCGGATCCCGAGCCGCGTCCGCGCGTGCGCGCCGTCCCCAAGCCTCAGCCGAAGGCGCCGCCGGCGCCGCCGCCCGAGGCGGACGAGTTGTTCGACGGGGAGGTCGAGCCATCGCCCGCACCGGCGCGGATCCGGTCATCGCCGCGGCGGCCGGGGCCGGCCCGGAAGCGGTAGGACAACCGTCATCGCGGGCGCAGCGAAGCGACCCAGGGCAGCGCGAGGCCTCGAGACGTCGCGCGACCGGCTCGCTTCGCCGCGCCCGCGAAGACGGCGGCAATTCAGCCGTTCGCCATCGCCTGGCGGAGACCGGCCCGGTAGGTGTCGATCACCACCGGCTTGCCGCCGCGCTCCACGTGCCAGAAGGTCCAGCCGTTGCAGGCCGGAAGGCCCTGCACCAGCGCGCCGATCTTGTGGATCGAGCCGATGACGAGGCCGTTGTCGAGCTGGCCGTCCGGGCGCACCGTGGCGCGGAACCGGCGGCGCTCGTCGGTCACGGTCTCGCCGGGGCGGATGTGGCCCGCCTCGATCACCGACAGGAACGGCACCCGCGGCTCGGCGCGCTTGGTCGGCGCCACCATGAGGGCGGCCCTCGACAGGGTCTCGACGGCGGCGATCCGCTCCCGGGCGGCCTCAGCGTAGGTCGCCTCGCGCTCGATGCCGATGAAGCGGCGGCCGAGGCGCTTGGCGACGGCGCCGGTGGTGCCGGTGCCGAAGAACGGGTCGAGCACCACGTCGCCGGGATTGGTCGCCGCGAGCAGCGTCCGGGCGAGCAGGGCCTCGGGCTTCTGGGTCGGGTGGACCTTGCGGCCCTCCGCATCCTTCAGCCGCTCCTCGCCGGTGCAGAGGGGGATGAACCAGTCCGAGCGCATCTGGAGGTCCTCGTTGCCCCCTTTCAGCGCCTCGTAATGGAAGGTGTAGCCCTTCGAGTCGGCCGAGCGCGAGGCCCAGATCAGGGTCTCGTGGGCGTTGGTGAAGCGCTTGCCGCGGAAGTTCGGCATCGGGTTGGCCTTGCGCCAGACGATGTCGTTGAGGATCCAGTAACCGAGATCCTGCAACGCGCTCCCGACCCGGAAGATGTTGTGGTACGACCCGATCACCCAGAGGGTCGCGTTCGGCTTCATCACGCGGCGGCAGGCGGAGAGCCAGTCCCGGGTGAAGGTGTCGTAGGCCTCGAAGGTCGCGAACTTGTCCCAGTCGTCGTCGACCGCGTCGACGCGACTCTGGTCCGGGCGCAGGAGGCCGGCGTCGCCGAGCTGGAGATTGTAGGGCGGATCGGCGAACACGCAGTCGACGCTCGACGCCGGCAGGGCGTTCATGGCCGCGATGCAGTCCCCGACGAGAACCTGGTCGAGGGGCAGGGAACGCTGGGCGGGTACGAGACCCATCCGTGGCGCCGACGCGGGCCGCCCGGCACGCGAGACCTGTTTCCGGGCGACGGCGTCGGCAGCCACGGTACGCGGGGAAGCCATGGCAAACACCGGTTACGCGACTGACCTGCAGACCATGCGCCGGGTACGGTAAAGGTCACGTTGTCGAATTCGCGTCCGGCGCGTCCCGTTCTGGGGCTGCAGATTTTGCCGACCGGGCGCTCGGACAAGGATCCGACAGGTTAAGCAACCGTTACTGCGCCGCACCGCGCCTCCGCGACCAGGCGACAACACTCTATCGTTGCGGGCCGCGCGCCGCCGCGGCGGCCTATCCTTCGGCAACAGCCGCGCACGACAATCATCGTCGTCAGCGGGCAGCCCGGCACCCGCCGCTTCCACCTCAGCGGGACGCAGGGTCACACCCGGCGCAGGGCTTAAGAATGATATCCTATTCTGCGGCTTCGCGGGCCGACATGGGCAGTTCTTGGTGAATACACGGAACGACGCGCCAATGCATCACCCGCAACAAGAGCGCAAATAAGCTGAAATAAGCCCTCATGTAATCAGCATGACCAGCACGAAATCGGCCAAAATATGACCCCAGCGACCGGAAAACGCCTGCCATATTCCGGCCGATTTCGGACACGACTGGCGCCGCCCCGACAAAAACAAAGGGAATGCGTCGAGAATGTCGTTTGGTTTCGGTAAGCTCGTTGTCTCACTTGGAATGCTGTCCACCGTCGTCGGAACAAGCCTCCCGGCCGCCGCGCAGAGCGGAGCGGCCTCCTGGTACGGGAGCGGCCATCGCACCGCCAACGGCGAGCGTTTCAACCCCAACGGACTGACCGCCGCCCATCGCAGCCTGCCGTTCGGAACCCGGGTCCGCGTCGAGAACAAGCGGACCGGCCGCTCGGTCGTCGTCCGCATCAACGACCGCGGCCCCTTCGTGCGCGGCCGCATCATCGATCTGTCGCGCGGCTCCGCCCGCGCCCTCGGCATGGGCGGCACGACCTACGTGTCGCTGCAGGTCGTGCACTGAGCCCTCAGGGGTATTCCACGCCCCGGCCCGCTCCCGCTCCGCGCGGGCGGGGCGGCCTCCGGGGCGTTGTCTGCCGGACCCGGACGCACCATCTGCTGCCGGGTTCAGCTCGGATCACCCGCCCATGCCCAAGCCCCTCATCGTCGACATCCCGCACGACCTCGGCCGCGACGAGGCCAAGCGGCGCCTCGAGCACGGCACGGATCAGGCGCGGGCCTTCCTGGCCAAGAGCGGTATCACGGTGGACCAGCTCGCCTGGACGGGAGACCGCCTCGATTTCGGTGTGTCCGCGGTGGCGCAGAAGATCGCCGGCACGATCGACGTGGGCGCGGAGAGCGTCCGTCTCGAAGTGAAGCTGCCTTTCCTGCTCGCCCTGTTCGCCGAGAAGATCCAGAAGGTGGCGAGCAAGGAGGGCAATCTCCTGCTGACGAAGAAGTAGGGCTCGGAACCGGATCGGCCGGACCTTGTTTCCGCGGAAACGGTGCGGATCTGCACCGTCGGTCTCGCGGAGGATAACGGTGCCCGATTTCACGCTCGCCGACCCGGGGCAGGTCCCCGAGGTTCCGCCGCAGCCGGCGCCCGTGCCGGACCGGCCCTACGATCCGCCGCAGGCCCCGACGCAGCCGCCCGGACCGGAAATCCCCGGGAACACCCCGGCCGAGGCGCCGGGCGTCCATCCGCCCGAGGTCCCGGTCAACGATCCGGGCGCGCCGGAGATCAGCCCGCCGACGGGACCGGCCAACCCGATCGCCTGACCGGGAGTCGATCGACGGGGGCGGCGCCGTTTGAACAGGCCGCCCCACGCTGCCATAAGCCGGCCCATGGCCGCTCCCCCGCTCCTCACCCTCCAGGACGTCGCGCTCACCTTCGGCGGCACGCCGCTGATCACGAGCGCGAGCCTCGCCATCGCGCCGGGCGAGCGCACCTGCCTCGTCGGCCGGAACGGGTCCGGGAAGTCGACGCTCATGAAGATCGCCGCGGGCCTCGCGGAGCCCGACAGGGGCCGGCGATTCGTCCAGCCCGGCACGACGATCCGCTACCTCGCGCAGGAACCCGACTTCACGGGCTTCTCCACGACCCTGGACTTCGTCGAGGCCGGCCTGCCGCCGGGCGAATCGACCCACCGCGCCCGCTACCTGCTGGAGAGCCTCGGCCTGACCGGCGAGGAGGATCCGAGCAAGCTCTCCGGCGGCGAGGGACGCCGCACCGCGCTGGCGCAGGCGCTCGCTCCGGAGCCCGACGTGCTGCTCCTCGACGAGCCCACCAACCACCTCGACCTGCCGGCGATCGAGTGGCTCGAGACGGAGCTGAAGGGCACCCGCGCGGCCCTCGTACTCATCAGCCACGACCGGCGCTTCCTCTCGGCGCTGTCCCGGGCCACGATCTGGCTCGACCGCGGCGAGACGCGCCGGATCGACCAGGGCTTCTCCAGCTTCGAGGCGTGGCGCGACGCCTTCTTCGAGGAGGAGGAGCGGGACCAGCACAAGCTCGACCGCAAGATCGCCGCCGAGGAGCACTGGCTGCGCTACGGGGTCACCGCGCGGCGCAAGCGCAATGTCCGCCGGCTCGGCAACCTGCACGAGCTGCGCAAGAACCGCCGCGAGGTGCGTCGCCCGGTGGGCAGCGTCAGCATGCAGGCCTCCGACGCGGAATCCTCGGGAAGCCTCGTCGTCGAGGCCCGCGACATCGCGAAGAGCTACGGCGAGCGCAAGATCGTCGACGGCCTGTCCCTGCGGGTGATGCGGGGCGACCGGCTCGGCATCGTCGGGGCGAACGGCGCGGGCAAGAGCACCCTGATCAACCTGCTCATGGGCCGGCTCGCGCCGGATGCCGGGCAGGTCGTGCTCGGCACGAACCTGCTGCCGGTGGTGCTCGATCAGGCCCGCGCCGTGCTGGAGCCCGGGATGACCGTCACCGACGTGCTGACCGGCGGTCGCGGCGACAGTGTCACGGTGAACGGACAGAGCCGCCACGTGATCGGCTACCTCAAGGACTTCCTGTTCACGCCCGAGCAGGCCCGCACGCCGGTCTCGGTGCTGTCCGGCGGCGAGCGCAACCGGCTGCTGATCGCCCGGGCCCTGGCCCAGCCGGCCAACCTCCTCGTCCTCGACGAGCCGACCAACGACCTCGACCTCGAGACCCTCGACCTGCTCCAGGAGATGCTGGGCGACTACCAGGGCACGCTGATCCTGGTCAGCCACGACCGCGACTTCCTCGACCGCGTGGTCGGCAGCGTGCTGGTCTCCGAGGGCGCCGGCCGGTGGGTCGAGTATGCCGGCGGCTACAGCGACATGCTGGTCCAGCGCGGGCAGGGCGTCGAGGCGCGCACCGTCGCGCCGAAGACCAAGGAGCCGCGCGAGCGCGCCGCTCCGGCGGCCCAGCCGTCGGGCAAGCCCAAGCTCGGCTTCAAGGACCAGCACGAGTTGAAGACCCTGCCGGCCCGCATCGAGAAGCTGGAGGCGGCGATCGCCCAGCTCCGGACGATCCTCGCCGACCCCGAGCTCTACGCCCGCGACCCGGCGCGGTTCGACAAGGCCTCGACCATGCTGGCCCAGGCCGAGACCGAGCTGTCGCAGGCGGAGGACCGCTGGCTGGAACTGGAGATGCTTCAGGCGGGGTGAGAGCCGCAGCGTCGCGCCGCGAGACCTTTCCGACGGAGACCGCATGACCGCCTATCAGACCCTCGAACAGCGCTTCGCCCGGCTCGCCGCCCTCGAGGGCGCGGCCGGGATCCTCGGCTGGGACGCGCAGACCCTGATGCCGGAGGGTGCCGCCGAGGCCCGCGGCGACCAGCTCGCGATCCTGCGCGGGCTCGCCCACGGGATGCTCACCGCCCCCGAGGCCGCCGAGGAGCTGGCGGCGGCCGAGCAGGCCGGGGACCTCGAACCCTGGGCCGCCGCCAACCTGCGGGAGATGCGCCGCGCCCAGGCCCACGCCACCGCGGTGCCCCGCGACCTCGTCGAGGCGAGCTCCCGCGCCGTGTCCCGCTCCGAGATGGTCTGGCGCGAGGCGCGGCGCGACGCCGACTTCGCCCGCCTCGAACCCCACCTCGCCGAGGTGCTGCGGCTCCAGCGGGAGATCGGCCAGGCGAAGGGCGCGGCCCTCGGCCTCGATCCCTACGACGCGCTGCTCGACAGCTACGATCCCGGCATGCGCCGGGCGACCATCGACCCGCTCTTCGCGGATCTGACCGGCTGGCTGCCGGACCTGATCGCCCGCGCCCGGGAGATCCAGGCGTCCCGGCCGGCGCCGCTCCCGCTCGACGGACCGTTCGACGTGACGGTGCAGCGCGACCTCGGCCTGACGCTGATGAAGGCGGTGGGCTTCGACTTCACCCGCGGCCGGCTCGACATCAGCCTGCACCCGTTCTGCGGCGGCGCCACCGACGACGTGCGGATCACCACCCGCTACGACGCGGCCGATTTCGGCCGGTCGCTGATGGGCGTTCTCCACGAGACCGGGCACGCCCTCTACGAGCAGGGCCGGCCGGCGGCGTGGCGGAACCAGCCGGTCGGCGCGGCGCGCGGGATGAGCCTGCACGAGAGCCAGTCGCTCATCGTCGAGATGCAGGCCTGCCGGAGCCGGGAGTTCTTCACCTTCCTGGCGCCGCTCCTGCAGGCGGCGTTCGGGCGATCCGGGCCCGAATGGTCGCCAGAGAACCTTCACGCGCTCAACACCCGGGTCGCGCCGGGCTTCATCCGGGTGGATGCCGACGAGGCGACCTACCCGGCCCACATCCTCCTGCGCTACCGGCTGGAGACCGCGATGATCGCGGGCGACCTCGCGGTGCGCGACCTGCCGGGGGCGTTCAACGACGGGCTGCGCGATCTGCTCGGGCTCACCGTGCCGGACGACCGGGTCGGCTGCCTCCAGGACATCCACTGGCCGAGCGGCGCGTTCGGCTATTTCCCGACCTACACGCTCGGCGCCCTGGCGGCCGCGCAGCTGTTCCGGGCGGCCCGCACGACCGAGCCCGCGCTGCCGGGCTGCCTCGCGCAGGGCGACTTCGGACCCTTGCGGGACTGGCTCCGCGCGCACGTGCACGCGGTGGGGAGCCTGCTCGACACCGACGACCTGCTCACCCGCGCCACCGGGACGAAGCTCGGCACGGCGGCGTTCCGGGCCCACCTGGAGGCGCGCTATCTCGGGGGCGCGGGCGCCTGAGCGGCTGCGGACGGGGAGGGGGCGGATCGGCCCCCTCCGCCAGCCCCCCTAGAGCGTCACCACGTCGACGGAGTCGCCGAGCCGGTCGCGGGCGATGTCCGCGACGTGGCGGTGGTGCGTGAACAGGATCGGCTGGACGCGGGTGCCGATCGCGGCCAGCGCGTCCAGACCGTACCCGGTCCGGGTCTCGTCGAAGGTCGAGAACAGGTCGTCGCCGATGAACGGGGCCGGCTCGGCGCGGCCGGCGTAATCCTCCAGATAGGCCAGCCGCAGGGCGAGATAGAGCTGGTCGCGGGTGCCCTCGCTCATGCCCTCGATCGCGACCGTGCCGCCCCCGGCACGCTGCCCGGCGAGCTTCGGCGTGTCGGCCTCGTCGTAGATCTGCGCCAGGCCGGAGAACGCGCCGCCGGTCAGCGCGCTGAACAGCGCGCCCGCCCGGGTGACGAGCGGATCCTGCTGCCCCGCGCGGTGGCGGGCCACGGCCTGCCCGAGCATCAGCCCGGCGAGCCGCAGCACGGCCCAGGACCGGGCCGCCGCCTGGAGATCCGCCTCCGCGGCCTTGCGCTCCGCGAGGGCCAGCTCGGCGCCGGTGCCGCCCTCGAGCTCCGCACGCCGCCGCTCCGCCCGGTCGCGGTCCGCGAAGATGACCTGGCCGCGCTCGGCCTGCTCATCGGCCTCGAGCGACAGCCGCGCCAGCTCCGCCTCGATCGCCTCCGGGGACAAGGTCTCCAGGCCGGCGCGCAGCTCGGCCTCGGGAAGCCCGTCGGCCGCGCCCGCGAGGGTGCCGCGGAGCCGCAGGCGCTCGGCGCGCAGCGCCTCCCGCGCGCTGAGGCGGCCGAACAGCCGGTCGATCTCCGGCGTCGGTGCCGCGGCGAGGTCCGGCATCACCTCGGCCACCTGCCGGACGAGCGTCGCCCGCGCGGCGTCGCGCGCCTCGGCGGCGGCGCGATGGGCCGCCTCGGCCTCGTCGCGGCGGCGGTCCAGCTCGGCGCGCCGCGCCTCGCGGGCCTGCGCGGCCACGAGGCGGCCGTGGAGCGATCGGATCGCGCCGGCGGACGACACCTCCGCGAGGTCGGGCGCCAGGGCCCCGACCAGGGTGGCCGCCGTGGACCGGAACGCCTCCATGTCCCGCCGGATCCCGGCGGAGCGGCGCTGAAGGGCGGCCCGTTCCGCCAGCCGGTCCGGCACGCTTCGCCACGCCTCCAGCGCGCCCTCCGCCTCCTCGGGACCGGCCGAACCGTCGAGGCCGAGGGGCAGGAGCGCCGCCGCCCAATCCGCCCGCCACGCGGCGCGACGGGCAGCGGTCTCGGCGAGGCTCGCCTCCAGCCGCTCCACGGCGAGTCCCGCGGCGCGCAGCAGCCCGCCGGTCTGCAGATTGGCCTCCCAGCGGCTCGCCAGGGCGGCGATGCGCGCTTCGAGACCGTCCAGCGCGGCGGCGATCTCGAGGTCCGGTGCGGCGTCGAGCCCGGCTCGGGTACGCAGGTCGGCCAAGGGCCCCCGCGCGGTCTCGATCCGCGCCAGGAGGCGGTCGGCCTCGATCCGCTGCGCCGCGAGGCGCTGCTCGGCCTCGATCAGGCTCTCCACCTCGGCGAGCCAGGCCGCCATCTCGGCCGGCGGCCCGGGCACGAGGCCGGCGGGCCGCCAGGCCTCGCCCCATGCCGCCTCGCCCGCCGCGATCTCCGCGGCGAGACCGGCGAGGACGTCGTCGGCCCGCGCGGCCTCCGCCTCCTCGGCGGCGAGCCGCTCCAGGTCGGCCGCGTGGGCGGCGACCCGGGCGGCGTCGAGGCCCGCTCGTCCGCGACGCGCGTCGGCCTCGAGGAGCGCACGCTCGAAGGCCGCGATCTCGGCGACGGCGGCCGCGCGGCCGCGAGAGCGTCGCCAGGGGCGCGAACGCCGCGTCGCGGGTTGCCCGCAGGGCGTCGAGCCGCTCCCGGGTGGCGACGGGCCGGCCGGCCTCGCGCTCCCGCAGCCGCGCCCGGGTGACCGCGACCTGCCGGCGGGCCGTGTCGCACCGGTCGGCGGCCCGCTCGTGCTCGCGGGTCTTGGCCTCCAGGCGCTGACGGTAGCGCGCCACCGTGTCGGGGGCGGGCAGGGGCGTCCGGACGAGGGCGGCGAGGTCGGGGACCGGGGGCGACAGCCGCTCGGCCTGGTTGCGCAGCAGCGCCGCCTCCCGGCGGACCGCGCCGTCCAGGGTATCGCGGGCCGCGATCCACTCGTGGAGCCGGACGAGGGGCTTCAGCGCCTCCCGGAGCGGGGTCGGATCCCGGGCCGCGTCCGCCGCCTCCACCTCGCGGGCGAGGCGCTCCCGCTCGGCGCGGGCGGCGGCGAGGTCGCGGGCGACCTGCTCCTCGGCGGCCGCCAAGGTCCGGCCGTCGCGGATCAGCCGCTCGGTTCGCGCCCGCGCGGCGTCCGGGGGCTGGCGGGCCTCCAGCGCGGCGAGGTCGGGCACGCCGATCCGGGCGCGCAGCCGCTCCAGCTCCAGCCCGACCTTGTGGGCGTCGCCCTCGAGGCGGGGCAGGTCGGTGCCGCCCTTCTCGAACTCCCTGGTGCCGCTGAATGCCGCCAGGATCTCGTCTGCCCGGTGGGTCAGCCCCGGCTCGACCGGGACGGATTCGGCCTCGCTGCGGGCCCGGTCGAGCGCGGCCTCGGCCCGCTCCGCCTCGGAATCGGCGGCGCGGCACGCGTCCAGGGCGGCCCCGAGACGGGCGATCCAGGCGGGATCCGCGTCGACGAGGTCGGTCTCGGCGGCGATGCGCTGCTCCAGCGCGTCGATCTCGGCGATGATCGGCCGGACGCGCTTGAACCGCTCCAGCCGGGCGCGCGCGACCGCGCCGGCCTTCTGCTCGGCCCGGAGCGCCTCGAGCTGCGCGGCCGCCGCGGCGATCTCGTCGTTCAGGGCGCGCCAGTCGCCGGCGCGCAGGCCCCGCTCGCGGATCGCCCGCCGGGCCGTCTCGTGGCGCTCCAGCGCCTGGTAGAAGGTCCGGTGCTTCGCCTGGCGCGTGGCGAAGATGGCGTCGGCCTCCGCGTCGAGCGTCGTCTGCAGATCCGTGAGGCCGCGCAGGCCGGAGCCCGCCGCGAACAGGCTCGCGCCGACCTCGCCCTCGACGTCGACCATCTCGCGGCCCCCGGCCCGGAGGCTCGCCGCGTCGAGCCCGAAGGCCCGGCAGAACACCGTCCGGGACAGGCCGCCGAGGTAGGGGGCGAGGGCGTCGTCGGCGAGCGGTGTGTCGGCGGCGTCGATGAGGGTGCGGCTGTTGCCCTTCCGGCGCCGGAAGGACAGCCGGCGTCCGTCGGCGGCGGCGATCTCCGCACCGAGGCGCAGCTGCGGCATGTCGTGCAGGAAGGCGTAGGGCGTGGTCTTGCCGAAGCCGAACAGCAGGTCCGTGACCGCCGCCAGGGCGGTGCTCTTGCCGGCCTCGTTGGCGCCCAGCACGACGTGCAGGCGCGCGTCCGGCCGGAACGCGACGGTGCGGTCCGTGAAGGCGCCGTAGCGCTCCAGGGCGAGGCGGATCAGGCGCATCGGGGGTCCATGGGCGCGCGCCTCAGCAGTGCCGGCCGCCGAGGCGGCCGAGGACGAGCGCCTCGGCCTCGGCGCAGAGCGCGTCGAACTCCGCGTCGAGGTCGGCCTCCGCGGCGGCCGTCCCCGGCATACGGCCGCCGATCTCGGCCAGCGCCGCCTTCGCCCGCGCGCGGAACTCGGGGTCGCGGTCGAGGTCGGCGAGCAGGGCCGCGGGGTCGATGGCGGCTCCGGTCGGCTCCGCCGTGGCGCGCGGGCGGCGGGTCTCGATCTTCAGGCGCTCCAGCCAGATGTCCTCGTGCAGCCGGTGCGCGGCCGCCTGGATCTCGGCCGTCAGGGACTCGCGGTCGGCCGCGAGGGCGTCGTGGGCCCGCGTCGTCCCGGCGAGGTGGACGCGGACCAGGAGCAGCCGGCGCGCCGCGATCGGCGCCAGGGGCGCAAGCGCCGCCTCGACGGCCTCGACGGCGCCGCGCGCGTCGGCCACCGCCCCGAGATCGACCGTGACGCGCTCGAACCGCGCCCGGTCGAGGGGCAGGCGGCTCACCCCCGTCACCCGACCGTCGGCGACGTCGACCACGACGGCCCCCTTCTCGCCGCACTCGCGCACGCTCCGGCCCTGGAGATTGCCGGGGAACACGATCCAGGGATCCCGGGACAGCTCCGCGTACTCGTGGATGTGGCCGAGCGCCCAGTACTCGTAGCCCCGGGCCGCGAGGTCGGCGACCGAGCAGGGGGCGTAGGTCTCGTGGGCCGCGTGGCCGGTGCAGGAGGTGTGCAGGACCCCGAGGTTGAACCAGCCCGGCACGGCGGCCGGGTAGGTCAGCGAGAGGTTCTCCTCGACGGCCCGGCCCTGGAAGCTGCGGCCGTGGACCGCGACGCGGAGCGCGTCGAGGCGCAGGGTGCCGGCGCGGGCGGTCGGGAAGACGTGCACGGAGGCCGGCAGCGTGATCGAGCGCGTGATGACGCTCTCGGCGTCGTGGTTACCGCGCACGAGGATCGTCGGGATGCCGGCGCGGTCGAGGCGCGCCACCTGCCGGGCGAAGAACAGGCCGATCGTGGTGTCGGCCCAGTCGCCGTCGTAGACGTCGCCCGCCACCACCACGAAGGCGACCGACCGCTCGATCGCCTGGCTCACCAGATCCTCGAAGGCCTGCCGACTCGCCGAGGCGAGGCGACGGGCCAGATCCGCGTCGCGCGCGGCGAGCCCCGCCAGCGGGCTGCCGAGGTGCAGGTCGGCGGCATGGATGAAGCTGAACGCCGTCATGGCCTCCGGACGGGATCGGTGGATGGCGGCACGCGGCGGTCCGCGGAGCGGCCGGCGCAGCGCCGTGCCGGCTCTTAGGCCGCCGACCGGGTCCGCCTCAAGCACCGTCCTGCGATGCGCTGTGGGGCGAAGAGATCGGCCCCGGGCGCGTCCGCGAGCGGCACCGCTATCGCGGCCCCTTTCCGATCACGGCAAGCCCGATTGCAAGCCCGATCACGGCGCGGCACCGGTCGAACGTCCCGGCTCCGGGCGCGTTAGAGCGTGGCGGTGGCGGGAGCGCCGCGCGTTGAGGTACGAGACCGGCCCGATGAATCCTTCTGCACGCCCGGCCCGCTCCAACCCCGCACCGTCACCCGTCACTCCCATCCGCCCGGCAGACCGGCCGCACCAGCCCTTCAAGATCGTGAGCTGGAACCTGCTGCGGCGCACCGGCGCGGCGGTGGACGACGTCGCCGCCCTCGTGGCGCAGGAGAAGCCGGACCTGCTGCTGATGCAGGAGGCGACCCGCGCCATCGGCTTCCTGCTGGACCGGATCGGCGGCCACTACGCCTGGGCCCCCCTGCCGGGCCGGATCCACGGGCTCGCCATGTGGAGCCCGAAGCCCTGGACGGCCCCGCCCCGGGTCATCGCACTCCCCTCCGGCGCCCTCGTGCACCGGGTCTGCCAGATCCTCGACCTCGGCGAGTTCGGCGTGGCCAATGTCCACCTCTCGCACGGACAGATGCTGAACCGGCGCCAGCTGCGCCGCATCGTCAGCGAGCTGCCGCCGCGGGCGGCCGTGCTCGGCGACTACAACATCGTCGGCCCGGCGCTGATCCCGGGGTTCCGCGATGTCGGACCGCGGCAACCGACCCACGCGATGGTCGAGGTCCTGCCGCTGCGGCTCGACCGCTGCCTCGCCCGCGGGCTCGTCTGCCACGCGCACGCGGTGCTGCCGCGGGGGCGCTCCGATCACCGGCCGATCGTCGTCCATCTCGGCCCGGCGCCGGAGGCGCACGCGCCCGCCCGGTTCAAAGGTATGGCAGCAGCAGTCGCACGCCTGCGTCGCGCAGACGGAGCGGCAGGCCGCGCGCGGCGAGATCCTCCCGGCTGAGCCGCGCCTCCATCTTGCCGCGCATGAACCGGTCGAGGTGGGCCGCGAGGTCCGCGTCGATGATCTCGACGTTCAGCTCGAAATTGAGCCGGAAGCTGCGCATGTCCCAGTTGGCGCTGCCGACGAAGCACCAGATGTCGTCGACCACCATCGCCTTGGAATGGTCGAAGGGCGGCTCGTCGAGCCAGACGTTCACGCCGGCCCGCAACAGCGGATCGAGATGCGCCCGGGTCGCCCAGTCGATGTACGGGTGGTCGCTGACCCGCGGGATGATGACGTCGACGGTGATGCCCCGGGTCGCGGCCTGGGCGAGCGCGCCGGTCACCAGCTCGTCGGGCAGGAAGTAGGGCGTCACGAAGCGCACCGACCGGCGCGCGCAGGCGAGGGCCTGGAGGATGACCTGCTCGATCTTCTCGACGTCCGCGTCCGGGCCGGATGTGACGGCCCGGGCGACGCTCGGTCCGCACGGCTCGAGGTCGACGAACCACGGGGGGCCGTCGAGGATCTCGCCGTCCACGAAGGCCCAGTCGGCCGCGAAGGCGGCGGCGAGCTGCTCGACCACGGGGCCGGTCATCCGGAAATGGGTGTCGCGGATCGGGTGCTCGGGCTTCAGGGCGACGCGGTTCGGGTGGGAGATGTTGAGGCCGCCGGTGAAGGCGATCCGCCCGTCGATGACCAGCAATTTCTTGTGCGAGCGCAGGTTGAGGAACGGCATCCGCCAGGGGAGGGCGGAGTGCATGAACAGGGCCGCCGGCACCCCGGCTGCCGTCAGCCGGCGGTAGACCGGCGCCCGGAAGTAGCCGCCGCCGATCCCGTCGATGATGACGCGGACCTTCACGCCCCGGGCCTGCGCCTCGACCAGCGCGTCGCAGAACTCGCGGCCGGTGGCGTCGTCCCGGAAGATGTAGCTCGACAGACCGATGCTTGTCCGCGCCTCCCGGATCGCCGCGAGCATCACCGGGTAGGCCGCGTCGCCGTTGCGGAACATCTGCACGGTGTTGCCGGCGAAGGCCGGCAGGCCGGTGATCCGCCGGATCGCCCGGTCGAGGGGCCAGAGCGCCTCCGGCACCACGGCGTCGTCGGTATCGGGCAGCTGCGTCGCGTCGGAGGGCTTGGTCCGCAGCCGCCGCGCGCGGCGCGAGACGCGGTTGATGCCGAAGGTCAGGTACAGGGCGGTACCGAAGATCGGCGACAGCCACGCGAGCCCGATCCAGCCCACCGCCACGCTGACCCGGCGCTTGCGCAGCAGGGCGTGCAGGGTGACGCCGATCGCCAGCGCGAAGCCGAGCAGGGCCTCGACATCCGACCGCATCAGGGCGGTCGACTGGACCCAGCGGGTGATCGCGTTTTCCAAGGTGCGGCTATCCGGGTTCGCGTCGAGGGGCGCCGGATCGACCTAAAGCCCATGCGGCGGGCGGATCAATCCGCCGGCTTGGCCGGATGCGCAATGGCCGCCGCGGCCGCGGGCCGCTCGCAGCGATAGGGTCCGCTGCCGTCGAGGGCCCCGTACAGGACCCGGCCGCCGGAGGCGATGCAGCGCGCCTTGGCCTCGGCGTAGGGGCGGTGGAAGCTCCAGATGGTGATCATCGGCCCGACCGTCGCGATGCAGACGCCGCCGAAGATCACGGCGGCGGCCCAGGTCGCACCGTTGCGGTTCGGCCGCGATGGCCGCGGCGGCGGCATCGTGCCGTAGAAGGACAGCGTCAGACCGAGCAGGTCGATGGTGCTCATCAGCCGTTCCGCGTTGCGGCGCCGAGCCCGGCAGGATCGGACAGGCCCTCATCCTAGAGCAGGGCGGCGCCATCACCTACGCGCGCCGCGCACAACCGCCTGCGTCGTATCGCGCCAGGAGGCCAGCTCACGGCTCCCAGCGGGGCGGCCGCTTGCCCAGGAAGGCGTCGATCCCCTCCTGCGCGTCGGCCATCATCATGTTCCGGGTCATGACCTCCGCCGTGTAACCGTAGGCGTCCTCCAGGCTCATCTCGATCTGCCGGCCGAACGCCTCCTTGCCGATCGCCAGGACGCGCCGGGCCTTGCCGGCGATCCGGGCCGCGAGGGCGCTCACCGCCGCGTCGAGATCCGCCTCCGGCACGGCGCGGTTCACGAGCCCGATCCGCAGAGCCTCCGCGGCGTCGATCGGGTCGCCGACCAGCAGCATCTCCAGGGCGGCCTTGCGCGACACGGCCCGCGACAGGGCGACCATCGGGGTCGAGCAGAACAGGCCGATCTGCACCCCCGGCGTGGCGAAGCGGGCGGTCTCGGCGCAGACGGCGAGGTCGCAGGTGGCGACGAGCTGGCACCCGGCGGCGGTGGCGATGCCGTGCACCCGGGCGATCACCGGTTGCGGCAGGCGCGTGAGGCTCAGCATCAGCCGGGCGCAGGTGCGGAACACCGCCTCGGTGGCCTCCCGGGACGGGTCGGCGCGCATCTCCTTGAGGTCGTGCCCGGCGCAGAAGGCGGGGCCTGCCCCCTGCAGGATCACGACCCGCACGGACGGATCCGCGCGGATCGCGTCGAGCTGCGCCTGGAGCGCGCCCATCAGGGCCATCGACAGGGCGTTGCGGGCCTGCGGCCGGTTCAGCGTCAGGGTCGCGACCCCGTCGGCGTCGCTGCGCAGCAGCACAGGCGCCTCCGGGGTGGCGGCGGGGGCCGTGGCAAGGGCTGCGGTCATGGCGGCGTCTCCCGGCGCCGGCCTCCCTGCGGCGGGCCGGTCGCGTCGCCGGACGGTAGCACGCGGGTTCTGGGTTCGCGACGGCGCCGCGGCCCGACCTCCGCGATGAGCCGACTGTCAGGCCTGCTCGGCCAGGGCGAGGTCGAGGCTCGCGTAGTCGGCGCCCGGCCCGTTCCACCACAGCGTGGGATAGGCGTCGAGCCGACCCATCACGCCGGCATAGGCATCGGCGAGCGCGGTATCGACGACCACCAGCACGGCGCCCGCCTCGGAGAGGCTGTCGGCGAGCGCCCGGTCACGGCCGGCGCAGTCGAGGCAGACGACGCGCAGGCCGAGACGGGTGAGGCCGAGGCGCATGGCCTCCGCCTGCCCGAGATCCTGCACCATGAGCGCCACGGTCTGGCCGGCCCGCAGGCCCTCGCCCCAGGCCCAGCGCGAGAAGCGGTGCGGACAGATCGCGGCGACCGGCACGGCCGGCCCGACACGCCGCTCCGCGTTGGCGATTCCTTGCGCGCCGGGCCGGGCGCGCCGGTCGGCGTCTCGAGCCGGGAGAGGGATGGAGGCCGCCGGGGAATGGACGCCGTACATGCGATGCGGACCGCCTGAATCTGGACACACTGCAGGTCCTGGCGTGACGCGAGCAGGTTAACACTCTCTCACGCGCCGGCGTTCCGCCGAAAAACGACCGCATTTTCGTCGGCGCGCGGGCCGGCGACTGCCGCCATGGCCAACGGGCCGTGAACGGCGACGGGCGAATCGTCGGCATCTCGGGCCGCATCTTCGGTCGCATTGGCGCGCGCGCGGGTCCGGCCTATGTCCCGCGCGCCAGAGGCCGCCCGCCAGAGGCCGCCCACGATCGAGGAACCGCCGCGCATGCGTCCCACAACGACCCGGATCTCTCTCCTCGCCGCCGCCACGCTCGCGGCCCTGCCGGCGCAGGCGCAGATCCGGAACGCCCCGTCGCCGCGGGCGCTGGAATTCGCCGCCTACATCTTCGCGGCCTCGAACGTCTGCGGCTATCGGATCGGCAGCGACCAGTTCGAGGCGTTGCTGGCGAAGCAGAACGTGCAGATCGGCGACGTCCAGCCGCGGGGGCCGTTCGGCAACCGGGTGCAGACCATGTTCACGCTGATGTCGAACCAGATGGCGCAGAACCGCGACCAGGCCTGCCTCGCGGTGGCCGGCGAGTACGGACCCGAGGGCACGGTGGCCAAGAACGTGCTCCTGCCCGCGGGCCAGGAGCCGGCCGCTCCTGCGAAGCCCGCCGAGCCCGCCAAGCCGTGATCGGTCGCGCTCCGGATCGACGCCGGCCTCAGCCGAGGCGCCACTCGATCGGCCGACGCCCGTGCTCGGCGAGCCACCGGTTGGCCCGCCCGAACGGGTCGGAGCCCGGAAAATCCCGGGCGCGGTTGAGCGGCGAGGGGTGTCCGCTCTGGAACACGCCGTGGCGGGTCGCGTCGATCAGCGTGGCCCGGGCCCGCGCCTGGGCCCCCCAGAGCAGGAATACCGCGGGCTCGGGACGCGCCGACACGGCGCTCACCGCCTCGTCGGTCAGCGCGGCCCAGCCGTAACGCAGATGCGCCCCGGCCTTGCCGGCCTCGACGGTGAGCGCGCTGTTGAGCAGGAGCACGCCCTGCCGCGCCCAGGGCGTCAGGTCGCCGCCCGCGGCGCGGTCGGAGCCCGCCTCCGCCAGGATCACCTTCAGCGAGGCCGGCAGGCGACCGGAGCCCACGAACGAGAAGGCGAGGCCGTTGGCGTCGCCCGGGGTCGGGTACGGATCCTGGCCGAGGATCACGGCCCGCACGTCCTGCGGCGGGGTCTCTGTCAGGGCGCGGAAGATCCGGTCCGGCGCCGGCAGGACGCGGGCGCCCGCGGCGATTCGCGCATCGACCCGCGCCGCCACGGCGTCGGCCTCCCCGCCGGCGAAGAAGGGCAGGCTCAGCCAGGGCGAACCCGAGGCGCGGAAGGCGGTGAGGGCGTCGGCGACGGGCGTGTCGGTCATGGTCTCTCGCGGTCGGGTTCCGCGGCCAGATAGGGGGCTGGGGAGCATCGTCACGGGCGCGGCGGTTGCGGCCGGGAGCCGCCCGTGTTTAGGGACTGGGGTCGAGCGTCCCGCCTATCGCGGTGCGACATGGCGCGTCCGGTCTTCGCCGGGCGGCTTCGCACCCTACATGGGGGCGCACCCGACGGGGTTTAAGCTCCGGCCAAGCTCGAGGCGTCCGCGCCGGCCGCCGGATATCGGAACCAGAGGAAGGATCTCGGCGCGCGGCGCCGGAACGCTGCCATGAACGAACGCGTCGAACCCGCCGCGCTGGCGAATGGCCGGCCCCTCGCACCGCTGCAGCCCGCGGCGAACGCCCTGCCGGCCGACCACCCGAAGGTGGCCTGGGGCCGCGTCGGCGTGCTCCTGATGAATCTCGGGACGCCCGAGGGCACGTCCTACTGGCCGATGCGCCGGTACCTCAAGGAGTTCCTGTCGGACCGCCGCGTGATCGAGGTGCCGCGGCTGATCTGGTGGCCGCTGCTCAACCTGATCATCCTGACGAAGCGCCCCGGCCCGAAGGGCCGCGACTACGCCAGCGTCTGGAACAATGCGCTGAACGAGGGGCCGCTGAAGACGATCACCCGCGGCCAGTGCGAGCGCCTCCAGGCCGCGATGGGCGAGTCCGTGGTGGTCGACTGGGCGATGCGCTACGGCAAGCCCGAGGTCGCCGGCCGGATCCAGGCGCTGCTGGACCAGGGCTGCGACCGCATCCTGCTGGTGCCGCTCTACCCGCAATACGCCGCCGCGACCTCGGCCACAGCCTGCGACCAGGCCTTCCGGGCGCTGATGGACATGCGCTGGCAGCCGACGGTGCGCGTCTCGCCGCCCTATCACGACGACCCGGTCTACATCGCCGCCATGGCCGATTCGATCCGCGAGGGTCTGGCCAAGCTCGATTTCGAGCCGGAGGTGATCCTCACCTCGTTCCACGGGGTGCCGCGGAGCTACCTGCTCAAGGGCGATCCCTACCATTGCCAGTGCCACAAGACCGGGCGGCTGATCCGCGAGGCGCTGGGCCTGTCGCCGGAGAAGATGCGGGTGACCTTCCAGTCGCGCTTCGGCAACGAGGAGTGGCTGAAGCCCTACACCGACGAGACCGTGATGGAGCTCGCGAAGTCGGGCGTGAAGCGGATGGCGATCGTCGCCCCGGGCTTCACGGCCGATTGCCTGGAGACCCTTGAGGAACTCGACGGCGAGAATCGCCACTACTTCGAGGAGAATGGCGGCGAGCGCTTCGCCTACATCCCGTGCCTGAACGACAGCGACCTCGGCATGCGGGTGATCGAGCACGTGGTGCGCCGCGAGCTGCAGGGCTGGATCTGAGATCCCGGCCGGGATGCCGCTTGCGGCGCGGCCCGGCCCGCCTATTCTTCTCCCAAGCCGAGCGGGCCCAGAGGTTCGGCGCGGGAGGATCACATGGCGTTCTTCATCGGCATCGCGTGTCCGTGGCTGCTGATCGCGGTGCTCGACAGGATCGCCGAGGGGCGCCGCAGCGCCGAACTCTCGGCCCTCGGGATCACGCCCCAGCCGGCCCCGGCGCAGTCCAGCTACCTCGTCCCGGACCGGCCGTACTGACGACGGGGCGCGGCCCCGGGGGCCGCGCCGGTCGGGCGCCGAGCGCTACTTCTTCGGTTCGGGCGCAGTCTGCGCGGCCGGCGGCGCGTCGGCGCGCTCGATCTTGGCCTCCGAGCGGAGCTTCAGGATCATGTCCTGCTGCGCCTTGCGGATCAGGTGCTGGTCGATCTGCTCCTTGAGCTCGTCGAAGGTCGGCTGCGGCTTGGTCCGCTTCTCCTCGACCTTGATCACGTGCCAGCCGAACTGGGTCTTGATCGGGTCGGAGACCTGGCCGGCCTTCATCGCGAAGGCGGCGTTGGCGAAGTCGGGCACCATCCGCTCCTTGGTGAACCAGCCGAGATCGCCGCCCTCGGCCTTCGAGCCCGGGTCCTTCGACGCCTCGGCGGCGACCTTGGCGAAATCCTCGCCGCCCTTGATGCGCGCGGCGATCTTCTTGGCCTCGGCCTCGTTGTCCACCAGGATGTGGCGCGCGTGCACCTCCTCCTCGGGCTTCATCAGCTTGACGGTCTGGTCGTAGATCGCGTGCTCCGCCTCGGGCGTGACCGCGCGCTTGGCCTCCTGCTCCAGGTAGTCGTCGAGCAGGAGCTTGTCGCGGAAATAGGCGAGCTTGCGCTTGAACTCCGGCGTGTCGCCGATCTTGGCGGCCTCGGCGGCCTGCGCACCGACGCGGAGGTCGACCATGTAGTCGACGAGCAGGTTCTTCTTCTGCGCCTCGTCGACGCCGGGCAGCGACAGGGCCGGGTCATCGGCCGCGATGGCGAGGTCGCCCTGGGTGATCGGCTTGCCGTTGACGCTCGCCACGACCGCGTCCGCGCTCGGCGCGGCAGCCGGCGTCGCGGCGGGGGCCGCCGGCGTGTTGGCGGCCGGCGTCGGGGCCTTCTGGGGTGCCTGGGCCAGCGCCAGTCCCGGCATCGCGATCATGACGGCGAGCGCGCTGACGCGCCGGAGAAGGGCGGTGTTCGGCATACGGGCGAAGTCCTCGGCTCACGTCTCGGCGTCGCGCCGGATCGGCCGGGCGTCGCGCCGCGGCACAGGTGGCCCGCGTCGGGCGAGAAGGCAAGCGCGGCCATTTCGCCGGTGCCGGAACCGTGACCGTACCGGCATGCGTTGAGGGCTGCCCCTTCCAGGTGCGCCGGGCGATGTTTACCTCTATAAGCCCGGCCAACTCCGTCCAGGCCGGCCCGCCACGCTCACCCGTGGGCGGGCTCGCGCGTCCGCAGGTCCACGATGCTCGGCTCCATCGCCAAGAAGATTTTCGGCTCCTCGAATGACCGCCGCGTCAAGGGCTACCGCCCGCGCGTCGCGCAGATCAACGCGCTGGAACCGGAGATCCAGGCCCTCTCGGACGAGGCCCTGCGCGCCCGCACCGACATGCTGAAGGCCGAACTCGCCAACGGCAAGAGCCTCGACGACATCCTCGTGCCGGCCTTCGCCACCGTCCGCGAGGCGGCCAAGCGCGTCTTCGGCCAGCGCCACTTCGACGTGCAGCTCATCGGCGGCATGGTGCTCCACGAGGGCGGCATCGCCGAGATGAAGACCGGCGAGGGCAAGACCCTGGTGGCGACGCTGCCGGTCTACCTCAACGCCCTGGAGGGCAAGGGCGTCCACGTCGTCACGGTGAACGACTACCTCGCCTCGCGCGACGCCGAGTGGATGGGTCAGGTCTACCGGTTCCTGGGCCTCAGCGTCGGCACGATCGTGCACGGCCTCGACGATGCGCAGCGCAAGGAGGCCTATGCCTGCGACATCACCTACGGCACCAACAACGAGTACGGCTTCGACTACCTGCGCGACAACATGAAGTACGAGCTGTCCCAGCTGGCGCAGCGCGGGCACAACTTCGCGATCGTCGACGAGGTCGATTCGATCCTGATCGACGAGGCGCGCACGCCGCTGATCATCTCGGGCCCGGTGGACGACCGGTCGGAACTCTACGTGGCGGTGGACGCGCTGATGCCGCGCCTGCGCAAGGAGTTCTACGACCTCGACGAGAAGCAGCGCACCGTCTCGCTGACCGAGGAGGGCAACGAATTCATCGAGGAGGCGATGCGCGAGGCGGGCCTCCTGAAGGAGGGCGACCTCTACGACGCCCACAACGTGACGCTCGTCCACCACGTGAACCAGGCGCTGCGCGCCCACACGCTGTTCACCCGCGACAAGGACTACATCGTCAAGAACGACGAGGTGGTGATCATCGACGAGTTCACCGGCCGCATGATGCAGGGCCGGCGCTACTCGGAAGGCCTGCATCAGGCGCTGGAGGCGAAGGAGCGGGTCACGATCCAGCCCGAGAACCAGACGCTCGCGTCGATCACCTTCCAGAACTACTTCCGCCTGTACAAGAAGCTGGCCGGCATGACCGGTACCGCCTCGACCGAGGCCGACGAGTTCGCCGAGATCTACAAGCTCGACGTGGTCGACATCCCGACCAACAAGGAGGTCGAGCGCGTCGACGAGGACGACGAGGTCTACCGGACCGTCGGCGAGAAGTACGAGGGCATCATCGCCGAGATCGACAAGGCGCATGCGCGCCACCAGCCGATCCTGGTCGGCACCGGCTCGATCGAGAAGTCGGAGCACCTCGCCGAGATGCTCAAGAAGGCCGGCTACAGCCTGCTCGACTACTCCGACCCGAACGCCCTGACCGACGTCTACGCCGCCGCCCGCGAGGGCCGGGTGACCAAGCGCTTCGCCGTGCTGAACGCCCGCTTCCACGAGCAGGAGGCCTACATCGTGGCCGAGGCGGGCGTGCCGGGCGCGATCACCATCGCCACCAACATGGCCGGACGCGGCACCGACATCAAACTCGGCGGCAACCTCGAGATGCGCATCGAGAAGGAGCTGGGCCATCTCGCCGACGGTCCGGAGCGCGACGCCGCGATCGCGGCGATCAAGGCCGAGATCGCCGAGAACCGGACCAAGGTGTTGGCCTCGGGCGAGCCGGCCGATCCGGCGGCGGGCCGGAAGAAGGACCTGCCGGGCGGCCTCTACATCATCGGCACCGAGCGCCACGAATCGCGGCGCATCGACAACCAGCTCCGCGGCCGCTCCGGGCGTCAGGGCGATCCCGGCCGCTCGAAGTTCTACCTGTCGCTTCAGGATGACCTGATGCGCATCTTCGGCTCCGACCGCATGGACGGGATGCTGCAGAAGCTCGGCCTCGAGCAGGGCGAGGCGATCATCCACCCCTGGATCAACAAGGCGATCGAGAAGGCGCAGCAGAAGGTCGAGGCGCGCAACTTCGACATGCGCAAGAACGTGCTCAAGTACGACAACGTCATGAACGACCAGCGCAAGGTCGTGTTCGAGCAGCGCCGCGACTTCATGGGCCAGGACAGCGTCCGCGAGACCGTGGACGAGATGCGCGAGGGCGTGATCGACGACCTCGTCGCCCGGCACATCCCGGAGAACGCCTACGCCGAGCAGTGGGACGTCGCCGGCCTGCGCGAGCAGGTGAAGGAGATCCTCAATCTCGACGTGCCGGTCGAGGACTGGGCCAAGGAGGAGGGCATCGCCGACGAGGAGATGCGCGAGCGCCTGCTGAAGGCGGCCGAGACAGCCTACGCCGAGCGGACGGAGAAGAACGGCGCCGAAGTCACGGCCTACATCGAGAAGCAGGTCCTGCTCCAGACGCTCGACCATCTCTGGCGCGAGCACCTCGTGACGCTGGACCACCTCCGGCAGGTGATCGGCTGGCGCGGCTTCGCCCAGCGGGACCCGCTGAACGAGTACAAGTCCGAGGCCTTCGACCTGTTCAACGGGCTCGTGACCGCCCTGCGCGAGCAGGTCACCGCGCAGCTCTCGCGGGTCGAGATCATGCTGCAGGAGCCGCCGGCGGAGTTCCCGGCCGGCGGTCCGGCGCTGCCGCCGATGTTCGCCCAGCATCTCGACCCGGTCACCGGCGAGAACGAGATGGACTACGCCGGCTTCGGCTCGGGCAGCGACGGCGGCGGGGGCCCGGCCTACGGCTTCGCCGCCCAGGGCCTCGCGGCCGACGGGGCGGTGCTGGAGCGTGACCCGACCGACGCCAACACCTGGGGCCGCGTCGGCCGCAACGAGCCGTGCCCCTGCGGCTCGGGCAAGAAGTACAAGCACTGCCACGGCAGCCTCCAGGCCTGAGGCGGGGATCGCGGCGGGGATGACCGCGCGGGCGCTGTTCATCGCCGGGGCCGGCACCGAGATCGGCAAGACCTACGTCACCGCCGCCCTGACCCGCAGCCTGCGGGCGCAGGGTCGGGCGGTCCGGACGGTGAAGCCGCTCGCGAGCGGTGTCCCGCCGCTGAGCGATCCCGGCTTCATCGAGAGCGACACCGCCCGGCTGCTGGACGCGCAGGGCCTCGCCCTGGACGAGGAGGCCGTGGAGGCCTGCTCGCCCTGGCGGTTCTCGGCACCGCTCTCGCCCGATCAGGCCGCCGTGCTGGAGGGGCGATCCCTGGACCTAGCCGACCTCGTCGGCTGGTGCCGGGATGAGATCGCCCGCACGGAGGGCACCCTGCTGATCGAGGGCGTCGGCGGCCTCATGAGCCCGGTCACCGGGGCCGCCACCGGCCTCGACTGGCTCCGGGCCCTCGGCCTCCCGGCGCTGCTCGTGTCCGGGAGCTATCTCGGGGCGATCAGCCACGCGCTCACCGCCTGCGAGACCCTGCGCTTCCACGGCGTGGCGCTGCGCGCCGTAGTGGTCAGCGAGAGCCCGGACGCGCCGGCGCCCGCCGCGACCGTGGCCACCGCCATCGCCCGGCACGCCGGGGCGCCCGTCGCCTGCCTGCGTCGCGGCGAGGCCTGCCCGGATGACCTGGCCGCCCTGATCTGATGGCCTGCCGCGCCGTTGCTGGACGGCGCGACCGCTGCCCCTAGCTTTACCGCTGCGGCGTCGAACCCGGCGCTCGAATCGTCTCGGCCGGGTGATGCCCTTGGAGGCCCTGCGGTGAGTCAGACCCTTGCGCCGGCGGCGAGTCCCCGATCCGATACGGGCGCGGTCGACGCCGAGACGGCGCGCGACAGGCTCCGGCCGGCCCTCGTTTTCGGCGCGCTGGGCGTCGTGTACGGCGACATCGGCACGAGCCCGCTCTACGCGTTCAAGGAGGCGGTGAAGGCGGCGACCGCGGGCGGCGCCTCGGTGCCGGCAGCCGCCACGGGCGCGGTGTCGCTGATCCTGTGGGCGCTGATCCTGATCGTGTCGCTGAAATACGCGGTGCTGATCCTGCGGGCCGACAACCGCGGCGAGGGCGGCATCGTCGCCATGCTGGCGCTGCTCGGCGCCCGTCAGGCCCGGCCGGGCACGTGGAAGGCGCTGCTCCTGGTGGTCGGGCTGGTCGGCGCGGCCCTGCTCTACGGCGACGGCGCGATCACGCCGGCGATCTCGGTCCTGTCGGCGATCGAGGGGCTGAAGGTCGACGCGCCGTCACTCGGCCCGTACGTCGTGCCGATCACCCTCGCCATCCTGGTCGGGCTGTTCCTCGTCCAGCACAAGGGCGTGGCCGCCATCGGCCGGGTCTTCGGACCCGTCATGCTCGTCTGGTTCGCCGTCCTGGGGCTCCTCGGGATCTCCGGCATCGTCGCCGAGCCCGGGATCCTGTCGGCGGCCAACCCGGTCCGGGCCGTCGATTTCATGCTCCACGCCGGCTGGCACGTCAGCTTCGCGATGCTGGGCGCGGCGTTCCTGGCGGTGACCGGGGGCGAGGCGATGTACGCCGATCTCGGCCATTTCGGTGCCCTGCCGATCCGCGTCGCCTGGTTCGTGCTGGTCCTGCCCGCGCTGGTGCTTAACTATTTCGGCCAGGGCGCCCTGCTGATCGCCGCGCCCGACGCCCTGGAGAACCCGTTCTTCCGCCTCAGCCCCGACTGGGGCCATCTGCCCCTCGTCGCGCTCGCCACGATGGCGACCATCATCGCCTCGCAGGCGATCATCTCGGGCGTTTTCTCCCTGACACAGCAATCGGTCCAGCTCGGCTTCCTGCCGGCCATGCGCATCGTCCAGACGGCGCACGACGAGCGCGGGCAGATCTACGTGCCGGCGGTGAACTGGCTGCTCGCCGCGGCGACGCTGACGGCCGTGGTGGTGTTCGGCTCCTCCGACGCGCTCGCCGGCGCCTACGGTATCGCGGTCTCGATGCTGATGGGCATCACGACGCTGCTCGCCGCGCTGATCGCGCTCCGCTGGGGCTATAACCCGCTCCTGGTCTTCGCGGTCAACGGCTTCTTCCTCGGCATCGACCTCGTGTTCTTCGCCGCCAACAGCGTGAAGATCCTGGAAGGCGGGTGGTTTCCCCTGGTGCTCGCCGGTCTCGTCGCCGCGATGATGCTGACCTGGAAGAAGGGGAACGAGCTGGTCGAGGAGGCGAGGGCCGCGCTGCGCCTGCCGGAGGACGTCTTCCTCGGCGGTCTCCAGCACCGCGACCTGCTGCGGCTGCCGGGCACGGCGGCGTTCCTCTCGGCGGCCGAGCACGGCATCCCGCTGCATCTCTCGCGCTTCGTGGAGCGCAACCACGCCCTGATGGAGCGCATCCTGATCATCACGGCGCTCTACGAGGAGACGCCCACCGTCCCGCGGGACCGGCGCGCCCACGTGACGATCCTGGCGCCGGATTTCTACAGGGTGATCCTGCGCTACGGCTTCATGGAGGAGGCCTCGATCCCCGAGGGGCTGGCCTGCGCGGTCGAATCGCGCCACCTGCCGCCGCACGTCCTCGACGACATGACCGTCTTCGTCGGGCACGAGACGATCATCCCGCGCCGGGACAAGCGCGGCATGGCGCCCTGGCGGGAGAACCTGTTCGCCTTCATGCAGCGCAACGCCGAGCGCACCGGCGCCTTCTTCGGGGTGCCGACCCGGCAGGTCGTGGAGGTCGGGACCGAGATCGAGATCTAGACCTCCGCCGCAGACATTCCCGCCGCCCGGCAAGTCACCGCCGCGGCGCGGTCGAGAACAGGCCGAGTGGTGCCGAGAGATCGGAGCGCCGGCTCAGCCGCGATATGCCTCGATCAGCGCCCGGCGATTGGCGACGCCGCGGCCGGTGACGTCGCGCCGGTCCGGACCTGTTTCCGGCACGGGCGCGCCGACGCACGAAAACTTGAGGCCGCTCTGCCGCGCCGCCGGGAACCGGAGCCTTCCGCCATCGTTCCGCCCCGACGCAGGCGTCGCGCCCCCGGGCTGCGCGCCGGATTGGAGAGACAGCATGAACAGGGATCATCTCGAGGGCGGCGTCCGCCATCTGCACGGCCGGATCAAGACGGCTGCGGGCGCGGTGCGCGGCCGGGCCGCCGACCAGCTCGACGGCGCCTACGATCAGGCCGCCGGCGCCGCCCAGTACGCCTACGGCGAGGCCCGGGACACGGTCCGCGACCTGCGCCACGGCGGCGAGCACCTCATCGAGGAGGGCCGCACCCGGTTCCGCGACGTCAGCGAGCGCGGGCACGCCCTGGCGGACGAGGCGCTCGAGCGCGGCCAGCACTACCGCGCGCAGGCCGTGCGCCACGGCCGCACCCTCGCGGCGCGCGCGGACGAGAACCGCGGCACGACCCTCGCCCTCGTGGCCGCCGTCGCGTTCGGCCTCGGGTGGCTGGCGCGGCCGGCCCGCTGAGCGGCGGACGGGACCTGATCCGGAGCGGGGCGGGCGTTCGCGCGGCCGCCCCGCCGAACAGAACGCATAAAGACATCTTTATGTCTTGATTGCTTCGTAGGCCGCGCGGTGATAGGGGTTGCCCCGACCCGCAACGCGAACACGGAGCCATCGACTCATGGCCAAGGATTACATCGTCAAGGATATCGGGCTGGCCGATTACGGCCGGAAGGAGATCTCGATCGCCGAGACGGAGATGCCGGGCCTGATGGCGGTCCGCGAGGAGTACGGCGCCGCGCAGCCCCTGAAGGGCGCGAAGATCGCCGGCTCGCTGCACATGACGATCCAGACCGCCGTGCTGATCGAGACCCTGAAGGCGCTCGGCGCCGACATCCGCTGGGTCTCCTGCAACATCTACTCGACCCAGGACCACGCCGCCGCCGCCATCGCGGCCGCCGGCATCCCGGTCTTCGCCGTGAAGGGCGAGACCCTGGAGGAGTACTGGGACTACACCTCGCGCCTGTTCGACTGGCACGACGGCGGCATGCCGAACATGATCCTCGACGACGGCGGCGACGCGACCATGTTCGTCCATCTCGGCCTGCGCGCCGAGAACGGCGACACCGCGTTCCTCGACAAGCCGGCGAGCGAGGAGGAGGAGGTCTTCTTCGCGCTCCTCAAGCGCAAGCTCGCCGAGAAGCCGAAGGGCTGGTTCGCGGGCCTCGCGGACAGCATCAAGGGCGTCTCCGAGGAGACGACCACGGGCGTCCACCGCCTCTACGTGCTGGCCAAGGAGGGCAAGCTGCTCTTCCCGGCGATCAACGTGAACGACTCGGTCACCAAGTCGAAGTTCGACAACCTGTACGGCTGCAAGGAGTCGCTGGTCGACGGCATCCGCCGCGGCACCGACGTGATGATGGCCGGCAAGGTCGCGATGGTCGCGGGCTTCGGCGACGTGGGCAAGGGCTCGGCCGCGTCCCTGCGCAACGCCGGCTGCCGCGTGCTCGTGTCGGAGATCGACCCGATCTGCGCGCTCCAGGCCGCCATGGAGGGCTACGAGGTCGTGACCATGGAGGATGCCGCGCCGCGCGCCGACATCTTCGTCACCGCCACGGGCAACAAGGACATCATCACCATCGACCACATGCGGGCGATGAAGGACCGGGCGATCGTCTGCAACATCGGCCACTTCGACAACGAGATTCAGGTCGCCGGCCTGAAGAACCTCAAGTGGTCGAACATCAAGCCGCAGGTGGACGAGATCACCTTCGCGGACGGCCACCGGATCATCCTCCTGTCGGAGGGCCGCCTGGTGAACCTCGGCAACGCGACCGGTCACCCGTCCTTCGTGATGTCGGCCTCGTTCACCAACCAGACGCTGGCCCAGATCGAGCTGTGGTCCAACCCGGGCAAGTACCAGAAGCAGGTCTACACCCTGCCGAAGACGCTCGACGAGAAGGTCGCGGCCCTGCACCTGGAGAAGATCGGCGTGAAGCTCTCGAAGCTCCGCCCCGATCAGGCCGCCTATATCGGCGTCTCCGAGAGCGGCCCGTTCAAGCCCGAGCACTACCGCTACTGAGCCCGCATCGGCGACGGCGCGGACGGCCCCGTTCCCGGGGTCAGCACCGCGCCGCCGCGATCCGGCGGAGAGGTCCGATCGGACGATCCGAGAGCCCGGCGTGCTGCGCCGGGCTTTCTCGTTTGTCAACCGCCGACGGCCGAATCGAACTGTGTCTTCTGTGTGTCGTTAACGGCTGATTATGCCGACTTCGCCCAAAGCCACGCTTCGTTCCCCTTCCGGGGCGATTCCGCCGCACTGTAGAGTGCGGGCGAATCTTAGATCGATGGGGCTGCGGCAGTTCGGGACGAGCGCCGCGGGATCGGTGCCTTCTGCGCCGCGCGGCGACGCGCGCCGGTCGGACAGCCATCGGGTACGGGGGCGGGGCAAACCATGGGTGTCGGTCGTGCGACACACGTTCGGATCGGCGTGGGCGCGCTCGCGCTGACGACGGCGAGCGCGGCCTTCGCCGAGCTGCCGGAGGCCGCCGCCGCGCATCCCGCGCGGGAGATTCACAGCGTGGCCGCCCTGGCGATCTTCGGCGGGCTCGTGGCCTTCGCGGTGATCCTGTCGCTCCTCCACCTCTACGAGCGCGGCCGGTGGACCCGCCGCGAGCGCGAGCTCGCCGCGACCCTCGACGTCCTGCGCGGCGCCCACGACCGGGCCGAGATGCTGCTCAACGCCGAGCGGCAGATCATCGTCACCTGGGATCAGCGCAGCGAGCCGGTGGTCGAGGGCGACATCAGCCTCGCCATCCACGGCGAGCGGCCGACCTCCGGCTACGCCCGCCGCGTGCTGGCTTTCGGCACGTGGCTCGTCCCCGCGGACGCGACCGCCGTGGAGACCGCCGTGGAGACCCTGCGGGCGCGCGGCACCGGCTTCGCGCTGAGCCTGCGGAGCCAGACCGGCCGGAGCATCGAGGCCCACGGGCAGGCCGTGGCGGGGCGGGCGCTCCTGCGCCTGCGCGAGACCAGCCAGGAGCGCTGCGAGATCGCCGACCTGCGCGCGGCCCTGGACGAGACCCGCCGCGGGCTCTCGGCCCTGTCGGGACTCCTCGACGCGATCCCGCAGCCGGTCTGGCGGCGCAACCGCGACGGCGGGCTGAGCTGGGTCAACGCGGCCTACGTGGCGGCGGTCGAGGCGGAGAGCCGCGAGGCCGCCCTCGACGCCGGCCTGGAGCTGTTCGACCGCCCGGCCCGGGAGACGATCGCCCGCGAGGAGGCGGCCCGGTTCGCCGGCCTGACCCGGAGCGTCCCGCGCCTCTCGGCCATCGTGGCCGGCAACCGGCGGATGCTCGACGTGTTCGAGACCGGGCTCGAGACCGGCCGCGTCGGCATCGCCATCGACGTCTCGGAACTCGAGAGCGTGCGCGCTGACCTGCAGCGGCAGATGAACGCCAACGTCCGGACCCTGGACCAGCTTCCGACCGCGGTCGCGATGTTCGACGTCTCGCAGCGTCTGATCTTCCACAACGCCGCCTATCGGCAGCTCTGGGACCTCGACCAGGCCTTCCTCGACAGCCGGCCCTCCGACGGGGAGATCCTCGACCACCTGCGGGCGGAGCGGAAGCTCGAGGAGCACGCGGATTTCCGCGGCTGGAAGCAGGGCGTTCTGTCCGCCTACCGGGCCGCGGAGGCGAACCAGACCTGGTGGTACCTGCCCGACGGCCGGACCCTGCGCGTGGTCGCGGATCCGAACCCGCAGGGCGGCCTGACCTACCTGTTCGACGACGTCTCCGACCGCCTGAACGCCGAATCGCGCTACAACGCCCTGCGCCGCCTGCAGGCGGAGACCCTGGACACGCTGGCCGAGCCGGTGGCCGTGTTCGGCGCGGACGGGCGCCTGTCCCTCGCCAACCGCGCCTTCTTCACCGTGTGGCGGCTCGACCCCGAGATGGTCGAGGAGCGCCCGCACGTCGACGCGGTGATCGCCGCCTGCCGCGCGCTTGCCCCCGCCGAGGAGCCGTGGCTCGACATCCGCGACGCGGTGGTCGGCCTCGAAGCTCGCACCGCCCGGACGTGCCGCCTGGAGGTGGTGGACGGCACGGTCCTCGACTGCGCCGCGCAGCCGCTCCCGGAAGGCGCGACGCTCCTGACCCTGATCGACGTCACGGCGAGCGTGAACGTCGAGCGGGCGCTCACCGAGAAGAACGACGCCCTGGAGAAGGCCGCGCAGCTGCGCGACACCTTCGTGCACCACGTCTCCTACGAGCTGCGCTCCCCGCTCACCAACATCATCGGCTTCACCCAGCTTCTCGGCGACGAGACCGTCGGCGCGCTCAACGAGCGGCAGCGCGAGTACGCCGACCACATCATGCGCTCCTCGGCGGCGCTGCTCGTCATCATCAACGACATCCTCGACCTCGCCTCGATCGACGCCGGCTCGCTCGAGCTGCAGCGGGAGGAGGTCGACGTCCAGGCCACCGTCGAGGCCGCGGTGCGCGGCATCGAGGACCGGCTCGCGGAATCGCACATCACCCTCGCCCTCGACGTGCCGGAGGATATCGGCAGCGTCCACGCCGACGGGAAGCGGGTGCGCCAGATCCTGTTCAACCTGCTCTCGAACGCCGTCGGCTTCTCGGATGCCGGCCAGCGCGTGGAGGTCCAGGCCCGCCGGACCGCGCAGGAGCTGCTCCTGAGCGTGCGGGACCACGGACGGGGCATGCCGCCCGAGATCGCCGATTCGGTGTTCAACCGCTTCGAGAGCCACACGCTCGGAACCCGGCACCGGGGCGTCGGCCTCGGCCTGTCGATCGTGCGCTCCTTCGTCGAGTTGCACGGCGGCCGCGTCCTGCTGGAGACGGCGCCGGGCAGCGGCACCCGCGTCACCTGCACGTTCCCGACCGACCATGCGGGCGAGGCCCGGCGCGCCCCGCCCGAACCCAAAGCGCCGCTCCCGCCACCACCGCCGCGCAAGCCCATCCTGACGCTGCAGCCGATCCGGCCGGAACCCCCGACATCCGACCGGCGAACCTCGCCGTAGCGCTTGATTCTTCGGCCGGTCCCGCGCAGCAGGGGGCATGTCCGCGCACGATCGTTCCGGCTGGGCCGTCTTCGGCATCGGCGACTTCCGCCTGTTCGGCTCGGCGCGGTTCCTCACGGGCCTCGCCTACCAGATGCAGGCCGTGGCGATCGGCTGGTTCGTCTACGACCTGACCCATTCCGCCCTGGCGCTGGGCCTCGTGGGCCTCGCGGGCTTCCTGCCGGCGGTTCTGTGCGCGCTGATCACCGGCCACGTCGCGGACGCCTACGACCGGCGCCTCGTCGGTGGCGCCGCCTTCGCCCTGCAGAGCGCGGCGAGCCTCGGGCTCCTCGCCTGCGCCCTCACGGGCGTGCACTCCGTCTGGCCGATCTACGCCCTCGTCATCGTCGTGGGCACGGCCCGGGCTTTCGCCAATCCGGCCCTGCAGGCGCTGCTGCCGACCCTGGTGCCCGGACCGCAATTCAGCTCGGCGATCGCGTGGAACGCGTCCCTCTGGCAGAGCGCGTCCGTGATGGGGCCGGCGCTCGGCGGCTTCCTCTACGCCCTCGGTCCCGGGGTCGTGTTCGGCCTGGCAGGGGGCAGCTTCGCCCTGGCCAGCGTCCTGACCCTGCTGATCCGCTTCCGGCCGGCGGCGGTGAGCGAGCGGCCGCCGATCACCTGGGCGGCGCTGTCGGCCGGCATCGACTACATTCGCTCGCAGCCGGTGGTGCTCGGGGCGATCAGCCTCGACCTGTTCACGGTGCTGCTCGGCGGCGCCACGGCGCTCCTGCCGATCTACGCGGCGGAGGTGCTGCATGTCGGGCCCCTGGGCCTGGGCGCGCTGCGGAGCATGCCGGCCTTCGGGGCGGTCGCCATGGCGGTGCTGCTGGCGAACTACCCCCTGCGGCGCCACGCGGGCGTGCGCATGCTCCGCGCCGCCGCGGTGTTCGGGGCCGCCACGGTCGCGTTCGGGCTGTCGACGTCGCTGCCGCTGTCGATGGCCTGCCTGTTCGTCACGGGCGCCGCCGACATGATCTCGGTCTACGTGCGCCAGACCTTCGTGCAGGGCGAGACGCCGGACGCGATGCGCGGCCGCGTCTCGGCGGTGAACACGGTGTTCATCGGCGCCTCGAACGAGCTCGGCGAGTTCGAATCGGGGCTGCTGGCCGCCGCGATCGGCGCGGTCCCGGCGGTGGTGGTCGGCGGCGCCGCGACGGTCGGGGTCGCGCTGCTCTGGGGCAAGCTCTTCCCGGCGCTGCGGGCCCGCGACCGGCTGATGGTGCAGGGTTAGCGCGCGGTTCCGGACACGGCGCGTCTCGGATGACCGCGGTGGCGATCGTAGCGCCGCGAGCCGGCGCCGCACGGAGCGCGCGGCCCCTCTCCCGTGCGGGCGAGGGACAGGGTGAGGGGCGCGCCCACTTCAGAACCGTTGCACCACGACCGGGAACGGTCCCGGAGCCCGCCCCGCGAGCCGGGCTCCGCGACGGGCTCAGCGGCCCGACAGCAGCGGCGACCAGGTCGGGTCGGACGCGTAGGCGGGCGTCGGGACCGGCTGCTCCACCTTGCCGGTGATGTCGACCATGAACAGCTTGCCGCCGCCCTGGCCGCCCGGATCGCGGAAGAACAGCACGTACTGGCCGTTCGGCGCGAAGGTCGGGCCCTCGTTGTGGAAGCCCTCGGTGAGCACGCGCTCGCCCGAGCCGTCGGGCTTCGAGACGCAGATGGCGAAGCCGCCGTTGCGCTGGCGCGTGTAGGCGATCAGGTCGCCGCGGGGCGAGAAGGCCGGCTGCGAGGCCGAGCCGGGACCGAAGGTGATCCGGTGCGGGTTCGAGCCGTCCGCCCCCATCACGTAGACCTGCTGGGAGCCGCCGCGGTCGGACTCGAAGGCGATCTGCGATCCGTCCGGCGAGTAGGTCGGCGAGGTGTCGATCGCCATGCCGTTGGTGATCGAGCGCTGGGCCTTCGAGGCGAGGTCCATCGTCACGATGTCGGCGTTGCCGCCCTGCTGGACGCTCATCACGATCTTCCGGCCGTCCGGCGAGAAGCGCGGGCTCGCGCTCATCGAATCGACGTTGCCGAGCGCCTGGCGGGAGCCGGTCTCCAGGTTGATCATCTGCACCCGCGGCTGGTGGCCGGTGGCCTGGGCCATGAAGGCGATGTCCTGGGTGGCCGGCGAGTAGCGCGGCGCCACGATCGACATCTCGCCGGTGGTGATCGCCCGGACATTGGCGCCGTCCTGGTCCATGACCATCAGGCGCTTGCGGCGGTTCTCCTTCGGGCCGGTCTCGTCCACGAAGGCGATGCGGCTGTCGAACCAGGGCCCGAGGCCGGTGATCTTGGTGTAGACCCCGTCGGAGATCAGGTGGCCGGTGCGCCGGACGTTGGCGGCGTCGGTGCCGTATTGCTGGCCGGTCATCTGCTGGCCGTTGGTCACGTCCCAGAGCCGGAACTCGACCTTGACCCGGCCGCCCTCGCGGACGACGCGGCCGGTGACGAGGCCCTGGACGCCGGTGGCGCGCCACTTCTCGAAGTTCGGGGCGGCGTCGAAGTTCGGCTGCTCGGGGAAGCGGGCGTGATCGAGTGGCGTGAAGTAGCCGGAGCGGCGCAGGTCGTTGGTGACCACGCCGGAGACGAGGCCGGCGAGGCTCGGATCGCCGCCGAAATCCGCGATGGCGATGGGCATCGGCTGGAAGTTGCCGCCGCCGATGCGCAGCTGCAGCTGCGCCTGGGCGGGCCCGGCCAGGACGGCCGTCAGCAGGGTGAAGACCGCGATCAGGCGCGCGGCGAAGGACGTCGGGAGTCGCCCGACGGAGGGCAGGTGCAGCATGGTGGGTCGGATCCGAGTGACGATCTGACGAGGCGGCCGGATCAGGGCGGAAGAAGGGCTGGACGCCCTCAAGTCGCCGTGAACTCGAACTCCGCGTTGATGGCCTTCCAGTCGTTGTAGTACGGCGCGTAGGTGGCCGGGATGTTGTACGGCGCGCAGCGGCGGACCGCCCGGAGCGCGGCCTGCGCGATCGACTGGTCCACCGCGCTCGCCCCGCCGCGCATGATCCGCGGCTCGGTGCTGAGCGAGCCGTTGGGGTTCAGGCGGATGTCGAGCACCGGCAGGACCACGCCCTGGGCCGCGCCGGGCGGCGCCGAGTAGCAGCGCTCGATCTGCTGCTGGAGCAGCCCGACCAGGGCGTCGCGCAGCGACGGCGACAGGCGCTGCGCGTTGCCGGTCGCGGCGCCGAGCGCCGCCACCTTCTGCACCGCGTGGCCGGTGGCGCCGGTCGACTGCGACGGCGCCTTCGAGGCGAGCATCGAGCGGATGTCGCCCGCGTTGAACTTGTCGGCGAGCTCGGCCTGCTTGCGTGCCTTGGCCTCGGCGTCGGCCTTGGCCTTCGCGTCCGCCATGGCCTTCGCCTTCGCCTTGGCGGCGGCCTCGGCTTTGGCGGCCGCCTCGGCCTTGGCGGCCTCCGCCTTCGCCTTGGCGGCGGCCTCCGCCTTCTCGCGCTCGGCTTCGGCCTTGGCCTCCGCGATCTCCTTCTGGCGCTCGGCTTCCGCCTCGGCCTTGGCCTTCGCGTCGGCGGCCTTCTTGGCCGCCTCCTTGGCCGCCTCCTTGGCGGCTTCGGCCTTCTTCGCGGCGGCGGCCTTCTGGGCGGCCGCCGCGGCCTCGGCTTCCTGCTTCTCGATCAGCTTCTCGAGCTGCTCGCGCTTCTCGGCCTCGGCCTTCGCGACGGCCTCGGCCTTGGCCTTCGCCTCGGCCTTGGCGGCGGCAGCCTTCTCCGCCGCGGCCTTCTCGGCCGCCTTCTCTGCTGCCTTCTCGGCCGCCTTGGCGGCGGCCTTCTCGGCGTCGCGCTTCTCCTGCGCCGCCTTCTCCGCCGCCTTGGCGGCCTGGGCCGCCTCCTGCGGGTCGGGCTCGCCGCGCAGCGGCATCTCGTCCGCGTTGGCGAGCTTCATCTCGGCCGTGCGGGTCGGCGCGGTGGGCGCGTCCTGCTTGGCATTCTCGGGCTCGCGATCCTCGAACTTCTCCGCCTTGCGGTCGGCCCGCGACGTGGCGTTCGGCATCGGCTTGTCGGCCTGACGCTCGCCCTTGGTGATCTCGGAGAACTGGTTCTCGGTGATCACCTCGACGGGCACGCCCTCCTGGGCCTCCGGCAGGGCCGGGGCCGCGACACTGACCAGCGCCAGCGCGAGGAGCGCGACGTGGGTGCCGGCGGAGATCCAGACACCCGGTTCCTTGCGGTCGAAGCGGAACTCCACGGGACGGCCCTACTGATGCTCAGGCTCGGTGACGAGGGCGACTTTCTTGAAGCCGCCGCCGGTCACGATCGCCATCACCTGCGCCACCCGGCCGTAATCGACCCGCTTGTCGCCGCGCACGAAGACGCGCTCCTCGGTGCCGGTCTTGGCGGTCTCCATGAGCTTCGGCACGATCGTGTCGTCGGTGAGCTCGTCCTCGCCGAGGAAGACCTGGCCGGTCTGGCGGATCGACAGGGTGATCGGCTTCACGTCCGAATTGAGCGGCGCGGCCTTGGACTGCGGCAGGTCGAGGGGCACGCCCACGGTCATCATCGGCGCCGCGACCATGAAGATGATCAGGAGCACGAGCACGACGTCGATGAACGGCGTCATGTTGATCTCGTTGATGGGGCCGCCGCGGCGGCCCCGGCGCCGGCGGCGCTTGCCGCCCTGCGATGCGCCCGCTGCCATGCCCATGGATCGGTCTCCTCTGGATCAGCCGGCTCAGGCGGCGAGCGGCAGCCGCTCGTCGATCTGGCGGGAGAGGATGGCGGAGAACTCGTCGGCGAAACTCTCCAGCCGCGACTGCGCCTTGGAGACCTCGGCCTGGAGCTTGTTGTAGGCGAGCACCGCCGGGATCGCGGCGAACAGGCCGATGGCGGTGGCGAACAGCGCCTCGGCGATGCCGGGGGCGACGACCGCGAGCGAGGTGTTCTTCGAGGCGGCGATCGACGTGAACGCGGTCATGATGCCCCAGACCGTACCGAACAGGCCGATATACGGGCCGGCCGAGCCGATCGAGGCGAGGAACAGCAGGCGCGATTCGAGCCGCTCGACCTCGCGGTGGATGGTGACGTCGAGCTGCTTCTCGATGCGCTGCGACAGCGACTGGATCTGCCGGCCGGAGCCCTCGAAGCTGCGCTTCCACTCCCGCATGGCGGCGACGAACACGGCGGCGAGGCCCGTGGCCGGCCGGTCGTTGAACGAGCGGAACAGCTCCTCCAGCGAGCGGCCGGACCAGAACGCGTCCTCGAACGCGTCCATCTCGGCCTTGGTCCGGCGGAACAGCAGCGTCTTGTCGACGATGATCGACCAGCACCAGATCGAGGCGCTGAGCAGCCCGATCATCACGATCTTCACGACGAAGTGGGCCTGAAGGAACAGGCCGAGCAGCGTCATGTCGGCGACAGGCGCGGCCTGCATCGCGTCGGCTGGGTTCATCCGTCGAGGTCTCCTGCTCCGGATCGCGATGCGCCGGGCGAGGCCCGCGTCCGCCGGATCCGTGAGCGATATCAAGGCTGTCGCCCGCGAATCTGTCGAAAGTAAGGGCCGTCGACGACCCCCGCGCCCCGCCGTGGCATCGCCTCCGTTAAGGGCGCGGCAGGGTTAAGGATCGGTTTCGATCCGGGCGATCCTGAGGCACGCGGCGGCGAAGGCCGGGCCGTGCGGGCTGGACCTGCCGAAAGCGCCTCCCGTATGGTCGCGGCAAGCGGCGCCGAGTCGACAGCCCTGAGATACGCAGGACGCGCATGACCCTCCCCGTTCCCAGCCTGCCCGATCTGCTGCCCACCGGCCCGGCCCGGTTCCTGGGCTGGTCCATGATCGCCGACCCGATGCTGGCCGGCTTCCTGGCGCGCGCGGGATTCGACGCCGTCCTGCTGGACCAGCAGCACGGCACCTACGACTACAAATCGTCCTGTGCGGCGATCACCGAGGTCGCCCTCGCCGGCAAATCGAGCCTCGTGCGCGTGCCGGTGGGCGACTTCGCCATGGTCTCGCGGATGCTCGACGCGGGCGCCGCCGGAATCGTGGCGCCGATGATCAACACCGTCGCGGATGCCGAGGCCCTGGCCGCCGCCGCGAAGTTCCCGCCGGTGGGCCAGCGGAGCTGGGGACCGGACCGGGCCATGTGGCTCTCGGGGCTCCGGAACGGCGCGGACTACCTCGCGGGCGCCAACGACCGGGCGCTCACGATCGCCATGTGCGAGACCGAGGCGGGGATCGCCGACCTGGAGGCGATCCTCGCCGTGCCGGGCATCGACGGGGTGCTGGTCGGGCCCGCCGACCTGTCGATCGCCCTGTCGAAGGGGGCGGTCATCGACCCCCTGGGATCGGCGGTGACGGCGGCCCTCGGCGAGATCGCGCGCAAGACGCGGGCGGCGGGCAAGATTCCCTGCGCCTTCGCGCCGTCGCCGGCGCGGGCCCGGGAGATGGTCGGGATGGGCTACCAGCTGGTCTCGGTCGAGTACGACGCCCTGACGATCGTCAACGCCTTCGCCCGGGTCCTCTGCGAGGCCGACCCGTCGCGGGCCGGCTGACCTCCGGCCGGTGCCTAGGCGGCGTCGCCCGGTGCGAGCTGCCGCCGCAGCGCGTCGGGCAGGCGAACGGCGCGGCCGTCGCGCACGCAGGCGACGGTGACCTCCGCGGCGACCAGCACCGCGTCGCCCCGCCGCACCTCCTGGGCGAGCTGCATCGAGGCCCCGCGCAGGGCGCGCGTGCGGGTGACGACGGTCAGCAGGTCGTCCATCCTGGCCGGGCGGAGGAAATCGAGACTCATCCGCCGCACCACGAAGACGAGGCCGCGCGCGTCGCGGTGCAGGTCCGACTGGTCGCCGGCGAGCGCCCGCAGCAGCTCCGTGCGGCCGCGCTCGAGGAAGCGCAGGTAGCTGGCGTGGTAGACGAAGCCCGAGAAGTCGGTGTCCTCGTAGTAGACGCGCACGCCCAGCCGGTGCGGTGGGGTGCCGTCCTCCGAAGGTCGGTCGGTGCCGGGCTCGATCGCGCTCATGCGCCCCTTTAGCGACGGGCGGCGCAGGGGCGCAACACGACGAGGGCCGCCCTGGGGCGGCCCTCGCGGGGTCACGCGGTGCGCGCGGTTCAGCCGCCGATGCGGGCCGCGATGGTCGCCGAGTGGGCGTGCTCGTCGGCGATGTACGGCAGGGCCTCGGTGGCGAACTTGCGGCCCTGGGCGTTGTCGCCCTGCTTGGCGTAGGCGTCGTAGAGCGCCAGGGTGCGGGCGTCCGAGCGGGCCTGCTGATCGATGTAGGTCCGGTCGAAGGCCCGGCCGTTCGGGGCCGCCTGGAGCTGCGCCAGCCGCGCCTGGCCGCGCTCGCCGAGGGCGACGCGACGGCCCGGCTCGGCCGGGCTGTTGTCGACGATGCCGACCGCGCCGAGGGCGCCGCCGACGATTCCGGTGCCGATGTTGGCGGCCACCGTCACCGGCGCGAGCACGAGGCCCACCGGGTTGCTCAGGTCGGTGCGGATGCCCTGGTTGTCGGAGACCACCGAGCCGTTGCGGGTCAGGGAGGTGTTCGGCGGCAGCAGCGCGTCCGTGGTCGCCTTGCGCTCGACGAGGACGCGGTTGGCGTAGTTGCGGACCTGCGGGTTGCGCGACCGCTGAAGGGCGATGCGGCTCGCCTCGATGCTGGCGGCGTCCGAACGGAGCGCCTCGGCCCGGAAGGCGGGCGTCTCGGTCGCGGCGGCGCCGACGCCGTCCTGGTTGGCGAAGGGCAGCACGCGGATCGGCAGGGCGTCCTGCGCGAAGGCGGGCGCCGAGATCGCGGCGACGGACAGGCCGAGAACGGCGAGCGTGAGCTTCTTCATGGCGGAAGTTTATCCCTGACGTTGTTCTTGAGATCGCGAAGATCTGCCGCGATCGCAGAGGCAGGACCCCGATCGAGACAGCCTTGCCGGCGCCGAGCGGACCCGGCGCGGCCGCCTCCACAACTGTCGCGTTTCGGGCCTGTTCCACGCGATCCGGCACATTTTTACAGTACACAGATCCGTGATGACCCGACCTAAGCTTGGCAATATTGTCCGGCAACCGTCGGGAAAACGGATTGCGTCGCAGCGACTTGCCGATGCCGCGGGGCGCGATCGCGCCGGCAGGGGCGCGGATCGGGGCGCGCGGAGCGCATGTGCCGCGGGAAACGCTGGTCCGAACTCAGTGCATAGAGCGGTCGGGGCCGCCTCACGGCTCCTCGTCGCCGAAGAAGCCGAACTGCCCGGGGGTCTCGCGCGTCGGTTCCGGGATCTGCATGTGCCGGTACGCGTGTCGTGTGAGGACGCGGCCGCGGGGCGTGCGCTGCACGAAGCCGCGCTGGATCAGGTAGGGCTCGATGATGTCCTCGATGGCGTCGCGCGGCTCCGACAAGGCCGCGCCGATGGTCTCGATCCCCACCGGGCCGCCCCCGAACGCGCGCGCGATCAGGCTCAGGTACTTGCGGTCCATCACGTCCAGACCCGCCCCGTCCACGTCCAGGAGCTGCAGCGCCCGGTCGGCGATCGCCCGCGTCACCGTCTCGGCCTCCGCCACGACCGCGAAATCCCGCACCCGCCGCAACAGCCGCCCCGCGATCCGCGGCGTGCCCCGCGCCCGCCGGGCGATCTCGTTGGCGCCCTCCGCCGACATGCCCAAGCCCAGGACCCGCGCGCCGCGCGCCACGATCTGCTCCAGCTCGTCGATCTCGTAGAACTCCAGCCGGATCGGGATCCCGAACCGGTCGCGCAGCGGCGTCGTCAGCAGCCCCGCCCGCGTCGTGGCGCCGACCAGGGTGAACTTCGGCAGCTCGATCTTGACCGAGCGCGCCGCCGGGCCCTCGCCGATGATCAGGTCGAGCTGGTAGTCTTCCATGGCCGGGTAGAGGATCTCCTCGACCGCCGGGTTGAGCCGGTGGATCTCGTCGATGAACAGGACGTCGCGCTCCTCCAGGTTGGTGAGCTGCGCGGCCAGGTCGCCGGCCTTGGCGATCACCGGCCCGGAGGTCGAGCGGAAGTTCACGCCCAGCTCGCGCGCCACGATCTGGGCCAGCGTCGTCTTGCCCAGCCCCGGCGGACCGACGAACAGCACGTGGTCGAGCGCCTGACCGGTCTTCTTCGCAGCCTCGATGAACACCTGCATGTTCGCACGCGCCGCACGCTGACCGATGAACTCCGACAGGCTCAGAGGGCGGATCGTCTGGTCCACGTCGTCGGTGCGCTTCTCCGGCGTCAGGAGCGCGTTGGTCGGAGGCTTCGGCTTGCTCATGAACCCTGCTTCGTGGACCGTGCCGCGCGGCCCGCGATGGGCGGCCACGCAGGACGGCTGGGCACCGGCGCGTCCGGTTTTGTTCTTCCTTACCCGTGAAAGCCGCGAAGTCTAAGCGCCGTCGCCGGGCGGCATGCCCCGACGACATGACCCGGCGCTGGCCGGGTACCGTCACCGGCGATGTGAGCGAGCGCACCGGCCGCGCCGTCGGTGCAACCGCGATGCAACCGAACCGTCGGCCCGCGCATTCCTGGACCGAACCTCCAAGCACGGCCGCAGGGCGCATTTCCCCATGAGACTCCGTACGATCGCTGCCGCCGCAGCCGGCACCGTCATGCTCGCCGGGCCGCTCGCGGCCCAGGCCGCCAACGGCCCGGCCGAGACCAAGGTCGCCGAGGCCAATCCGCAGGTTCATCCCGTCTCGGCGGAGCGGGACGACGACGTCACCTGCAGTCGGGCCCGCCGTCGCCTGTGGATCGAGGGCGAGGGCTGGGTGGTCCGGCGGATCACCACCTGCCGCTGACCGGGCCCACCTCTGGGGGCCATCGGTCGGGGATGACGGGGCCTTACGCACTCTGCGCGACTGGAGACGCGGAACGGCCGATGATCCGGTCTGTTGGCCCTGCATCCGGCGCGGACCGCGCGCCGACAACCATCGGAGCCGGCCCCATGGCGAACCGGATGATCCTGACGGTGCTCGCCGTAGCGGCCGCGACGACCGCCTCGGCGCAGACTGTCCGGAGCCCCGATCCCTATGCACCGGTGGCCTACGCGCCCGGCTACGCCGCCGATCCGAGTTTCGCCGGCGAGTTCGTGCGCGGGACCTATATCGGCGCCCCGCTGACGCGGGTGCCGCGCCCGACCCAGATCGTGCCCAGTCCCTGGAGCTACGGCACCTACGGCGTCCCGACGGTGACCGGCATCCCGGCCGCTCCGGCGGCCCAGCCGACCCTGACGGTGATCGACGCCGTCCCCCGCGGCCGCCGCGGCGAGCGCGCCGCCGGCGCCGCCCCGGTCGCGGGCGCCCGGGTCATCGCGGTTCAGGTTCCCCGGCGCTGAGCGCCGCGAACCACGCCGCGTAGGGCGTGTTGCGGACGAGGTGCCGGTTGAGGTCCGGGGCACCGTCCGTCCACCAGACCGGCCCGCGCTCGCCGAGCGCGATCTTGGCCGCGTCGACCTCGGCCCTGGCGGAAGCCAGCGCGCCCGCCGCGGCCGCCGCGCCTGCCCGCTCGGCCCGCTTGGCCTCCTTCACACCCCGCCGCGCCGCCATGAGGCGCTTCACCAGCGCCGCGCGGCAGGCGTCCGACAGATCGGGATTGGCGCGGCGCCACAGACGACCCCAGACAACGATGTAGCGCCGATCCGGAGTGGTAATGGCCAGGCTCATGCCGGGGTTCAGCTCCGTTGGGGGGAGGTTAAGCCTTCCAGCTTACACGGCGGATATCAGTTGCGGGTCACGCCATGCAGATCGTCATCGTCGACTCGAGCCGCGTTGTGCTGCAGATCATCGCGTCCCTGATCGAGCCGCGCGGCCACGCCGTGCACCCCTTCACGGATTCGGAGCGGGCGCTGGAATTCCTGGCGGCGACGCCGGCGGTCCGTGTCCTCATCACCAGCCTGGAGGTGCGGCCGCTCTGCGGACTCGAACTCTGCTGGTCGGCACGGCTGCTCGCGGAATCCCGCGGGCCGCTGCACGTCATCACCATGTCGTCGGCGCGCAACGTCCGCAGCCTCGCCGAGGCCCTCGACAGCGGCGCGGACGACTTCATCGAGAAGCCGCCGAGCGCCGAGGAGCTGAACGCGCGCCTGCGCGCGGCCGAGCGCCTGACCACCATGCAGGAGGAACTGATCCGCCTCGCCGAGACGGATCCACTGACCGGCTCCTACAACCGGCGCGCCTTCTTCAACCGCGCGCGCGCCGCCGTGGCGCAGGACCCGCGGCCGGACGCCGTCTCGGCCATCCTCCTCGACATCGATCACTTCAAGCGCATCAACGACGAGCACGGGCACGATGTCGGCGACGTGGCGATCAAGGCCGTGGCCGACTTGATCTCCGGCTCCGGGATCGCCGGACGCCTCGGCGGCGAGGAATTCGCCGTCATCCTCCCGGGGCGCGGCCTCGGGGAGGCCGTGGCGCATGCCGAGCGCCTGCGCGGCGACGTCCAGGCCCTGCGGATCCGCGGGGCCAAGGGTCCGATCGCGCTGAGCTGCAGCTTCGGCGTCAGCACGTGGCGTGACGGCGACAGCGTCGAGGCCCTGGTCAAGCGGGCGGACGTCGCGCTCTACGCGGCCAAGGGCGGCGGCCGGAACCGGGTGGTCCCGGATCAGGGCGCGGGCGTCCACGCCGTCGCGGGCTGACACGGACCGCCCGTACCAGATCGGCACAGTCGGTCGGGCGGTGTCCCACGGTCGTCCCAGATCGGCGCATTGATCCGCCGAGTATCCGTTTTCGGGCAGCGATTCTGCCCATATAAAGCTTAATATTCGCGAGCTGTTGCTGGAACGGATCTTGGAACTTCGCCTTCGATCCCGGCCGCCTGTATCAAGCCGGGAGAGAGAGGTGCGAGGTCATGAGTACGGCCGTTGGCGTCCTGATCCTGGATGAGCCGGAGGACCTGAGCGCGACGGTTCGCGCCACCCTCGAGCACATGCCCGAATTCCACACCATCGGCGAGGCCGATCTCGACCGCGCCGACGCCGGCAGCAGCGTCGCCCTGGTCTTCCTCGACGAGATCCGGCTGGCCGACGGGATCGCCCGCATCGTCGCCCTGAAGGAGCGTCAGCCGGCGCTCCGCACGCTGGTCGCCTTCGGCGCCCTCACGGCGGACGACCTCCGCGCCCTGCTGGCCGCGGGCGCCGACGCCTTCGTGGCGCGCTCCAAGTCGCCGCGCGAGCTCGGCGCGGCACTGCTCGCCCTCGCGGAGGGCTCCGACGTCCTGGTCCCGTCGGAGCAGCCGGTGGCGATGCCGCCGGAGGCGGGCGAGAGCCTCGGGCTGACGCCCCGCGAGGCGGAGGTCCTGCGCTTCCTCAGCTCCGGGTTCAGCAACAAGGAGGTCGCGCGGCGGCTGGCGCTCAGCGTGCGCACGGTGGAGACCCACCGGCTCAACCTGCGGCGCAAGACCCAGACCGGCCGGCTGAAGGACCTGGTCTCGCTGGCCCGCCAGCTGGGCCTGGCCCCCGTGGTCGACTCCGGCGACCAGGTCCGGCGCGGCACCGACAGCCGCTCCTCGGGCAACGACAACCAATCCCGGCACTGAGAGGGGGATCGGGCGGTCTCGTGGAGACCGCCCCCCTAGGCGGCCGCGGCCGCCTTCCGGGCTCCGGACGCGCGCTTGGCCGCTGCCGTCCCGCTCTTGGACCGCTCGGGTGCCTTCGCCCCCCGCCCGCGCGCGCCTGCCGGCTTGACCCGTCCCTTGGCCTTGACGGCGTCCTCCGCGGCTGAGAGGCGCGCCTGCAGCAGTCCCAGCACCGCCGCCTCCTCGGGCCGGAGGCTGGAGAGGTCCTCGCTGAGTTCCGATTCGACCGCGTCCTTCACCTGCAGGAGCAGACCGCCCTCCAGATAGCAGTCGAGGATCTGCGGGTGGATGTAGCACTTGCGGCAGATCGTCGGCGTGTTGCCGAGGCGGCCCGCGACGTTCTCGATGGCCGCGCGGATGTTGCGCTTGGCCCCCGCCTCGCTGTCGAAGGTCTCGAACTCCCGCAGCGCCAGCGCCGCCAGCACGGTGCCGGCCCAGGTGCGGAAATCCTTCGCGGTGAAGTCCTCGCCGGTGATCTCGCGCAGGTACGCGTTCACGTCCGAGGAGGTGACGTCGCGCTGGGTGCCGTCCGGATCCAGATACTGGAACAGCTCCTGCCCCGGCAGATCCTGGCAGGCCTTGACGATCCGGGCGACCCGCCGGTCCTTCAGCGACACGTCCCAGGTCTTGCCGCTCTTGCCCTTGAAGCGGAACGACAGGGCCGCCCCCTCGATCCGGACGTGGGGGTCGCGCAGGGTCGTGAGGCCGTAGCTCTTGTTGGTCCGCGCGTAGTCGTCGTTGCCGACGCGGATCAGCGTGGTCTCGAGCAGGTGGACCACGGTGGCCAGCACCTTGTCGCGGGAGAGGCCCGGCCGCTTCATGTCGGCGTCGACGCGCCGGCGGATCCCGGGCAGCGCGTCCGCGAAGGCCATGATCCGCGAGAACTTGTTGGCCTCCCGCGCCTGCCGGAAGTCCGGGTGGTAGCGGTACTGCTTGCGCCCCTTGGCGTCGCGGCCCGTCGCCTGGATGTGGCCGTTGCGGCGGGGACAGATCCAGACATCCGTGTAGGCCGGCGGGATCGCGAGGCTGCGGATGCGGGCCAGCACCGCCTTGTCGCGCACCGGCGCGCCCTTCGCGTCGAGGTAGCGGAAGCCGGTGCCGCTGCGGCGGCGGGTCAGCCCGGGCCGGCCGTCGTCGACGTAGACGAGTCCGGCCTCCTCGGCCGCGGCGCGGAGGTCTCCGCCGCTCTCCGCCGTCTCGACACACGCCATGACCTGCCCCTCCCATCGACGCCGCCCGGCTGCCTCGCCCGGCGAGAAGGCCTTGGACAACCGGCGGCACGCGATCGCCGTTCCGGGCCTGCACATCCGCCGCAGGACGGGCCGCGGCGCCGTGCTAGAGGGGGGGATGCACGCCGATGCCGCCCCCGGGAATCTGCCCGTTCCGATGCGCCGCCTGGTCTTCGTGGTGACCGAGGACTGGTTCTTCGCCTCCCATTTCCTGCCGATGGCCCGCGCCGCCATCGGCATGGGTCTCTCGGTCGCGGTGGTGACGCGGGTCCGCGCGCACCGGGCCGCCATCGAGGCGACCGGGGCGCAGGTCGTCCCCCTGGAGGCCGAGCGAGCGAGCCTCAACCCCATGGCCGCGGGCTACGCGGCCGGGCAGCTCGCGGCGATCCTGAAGGCGCTGAAGGCCGACGTCGTCCACTGCATCGCCCTGCGCGGCATCCTGGTCGGCGGCACGGCCGCCGCCATGGCGGGCATCCCGGCCCGCGTCTTCGCCCTGACCGGCCTCGGCCTCGTCGGCGCCCGCAGCGACCGGCTCGGGCGGGCGGCGCGCCTCGCCCTGCGCGCGCTGATCCGGGGACCGCTGGCCTCGTCCCGCACGCGCTTCCTGTTCGAGAACCCCGACGACGCCGTGGCCCTGGGCCTGGACCCGCTCGACCGGTCGGTGACCGTCGTGGGCGGCGCCGGCGTCGATCCGACGATCTTCGTCCCGCATACGCTGCCGCCGATGCCGCCGCTGCGAGTGGCACTCGTCGCCCGGATGCTCTGGTCGAAGGGGATCGACGTCGCCGTCGAGGCGGTCCGCCTCGCCCGGGCCGAGGGCGCGCCGGTGGAGCTGGCGCTGTACGGCGCGCCAGACCCGTCGAACCGGCGGGCGATCGACGCCGCCACCCTGCGCGCCTGGAGCCGCGACGGCATCGTCTGGCACGGGCCGACGACCGACGTGGCGGCGGTCTGGGCCGGCCACCACGTCGCCTGCCTGCCGTCCCGCGGCGGCGAGGGCCTGCCGCGGACGCTGCTGGAGGCCGCCGCCTGCGGCCGGGCGCTGGTCGCGTCCGACGTCCCGGGCTGCCGCAGCCTCGTGCGCGACGGTGTCGAGGGCCTGCTGGTCCCCCCCGACGACGCGCCGGCCCTGGCCGCCGCCCTGGCGCGCCTGAGCGGCGATGCCGGTCTCGTCGCCGGCCTGGGCGCGGCCGCGCGGGCCCGGATCGAGACCGGTGGCTTCACCGAGGACGCGGTGACCGACCGGGTCCGCGCCGTGTGGCGCGACCTGCTGGAGGCCTGACCGTGCGCGCACCGGACGATCCCGCCGGCTTCATCCGCAGCAACACCCGCCTGCTGCCCGTCCCCCACGCGCCCGAGATCCGCCTGCACGTCGCCGATGAGGCGACGGATCTCTGGCAGCGGACCGAGGAGGAATTGCAGGCGATCGGGCTGCCGCCACCGTTCTGGGCATTCGCCTGGGCGGGCGGCCAGGCGCTCGCCCGCTACGTCCTCGACAACCCGGACGTCGCGGACGGGGCGCGCGTGGTGGATTTTGCCTCGGGGTCCGGCCTGGTGGCGATCGCGGCGGCCCGCGCCGGGGCGCGCCACGTCGTCGCCAGCGACCTCGACCCCTTCGCCGTCGCGGCGATCGGGCTGAACGCCGCGGCCAACGGCGTCGGCGACCGCGTCGCCGCAACCTCCGACGATCTCCTCGCCACGGATCCCCAGGCCGATCTCGTCCTGGCGGCCGACGTGTTCTACGAGCGCGACCTGGCCGAGGCCGTGACCGCCTGGCTCGTCGGCCTGCAGGCGCGGGGCGTCACCGTGCTGATCGGCGACCCGGGCCGCACCTACCTGCCACGGGACCGCCTCGACTGCCTCGCGACCTACGCGGTGCCGGTCTCGCGCACGCTGGAGGATTCCGAGATCAAGCGCAGCCATGTCTGGCGGCTCCGGGGATGACGGTTCCGTCGAGACCGTCCCGCCGGACCGCCACCCGCGCGGCCGCGCCGAGGCTTTATCCGGCGCGGGAATGCGTTACCGTCGAATCGACTCGTGTCGCGTGCCGCGCATGCGCCAGAGTGTTGGAAGGCCCGGATCGGGGCGTGCTGCGGCGGAAGGTTTCGTGGTGAGTGTCGAGTCGAGTGTGAAGCCCAGCCGTGCCCGCGTCGTCGCCTTCTCGGGTAGCGCCAAGCGGCCCTCGCGCACCCGCATCCTGGTCGAGGCCCTCGGCGCCGAGCTCGGGCGCCTGCGCGGGATCGACCTCGCCGTCTACGACCTGATCGATGCCGGTCCGGGCCTCGGCGCGACGCAGCGGGACGACCTGTCGGCGCCGGCCGCGCGCCTCATCGAGGCGATCGAGGCGGCGGACGCCCTGATCGTCGGGACGCCCGTCTACCAGGGCGGCTATGCCGGGCTGTTCAAGCACGTCTTCGACTTCGTCGACCCGGCCCGGATGATCGGTATGCCGGTGGCGCTGACCGCGACGGGCGGGGGCCTGCGCCACGCCCTGGTGGTCGAGCACGGGCTCCGGCCGCTGTTCGGCTTCTTCGCGGCCCATGTCGCGCCGACCTCGGTCTATGCCGGCTCCGACGACCTCGTGGACGGACGCATCGTCGACGAGACCGTGTCGGTCCGGCTGCGCGCCGCGGCCGCGGAACTATCCGCCCTGCTCGACGTGTCGCGGACGGCCGCCTCCGGCCCATCAGCCTGACGGGAGACTCCCCCGACCTGAGGCGGGCCCTAGATCGATGCGGGACCACGCTCATCCGCGAGGGATCATGTCAGGCTCTCCGCTCACGGCCGGCAAGGCGCCGACCGCGCTGCCCGCCACCTACGTCACGGCGTCCGGACTGCCGCGCTACCACCCGGTGTCGCAGGCGCTGCACTGGCTGAACGCCGCCCTGGTCCTGGCGGTGCTGCCGCTCGCCTGGGTCGCGATCAGCCTGCCGCCGACCCCCGCCAAGGGCAGCATGTTCGTGCTGCACAAGTCGGTCGGCCTGACGATCCTGGCGATCGTGGTCCTGCGGATCGTCTGGCGGATGGTCCGGCCCGCGCCGCCGGACCCGCAGGCGCCCCGGCTCCTGACGCTGATCGGGCGCGTCAACCACTACCTGCTGTACGCGATCTTCCTGATCATGCCGATCAGCGGCTACCTGCTGAGCGCGCTGTCGGGACGCGACACGCCGTATTTCTGGCTGTTCACGATTCCGGGACTGCCGAAGGACGACGCGACCCAGAAGGTCTTCGAGTCGATCCACGTCTTCGGCCAGTGGCTCGTCTACGCCCTGGTCCTGCTGCATATCGCCGGCACGGCGTGGCACCTGGTCATCCGGCGCGACGGGCTGCTGGAGCGGATGCTCCCGGTCCAGGACGGGCGCGGCTCGTCTCGCTGACCCGACCGACATCGGGCCGCGCGGGCGGTCAATCGACGCGGCGCAGGACGAAGGTGGTGCCGACCTCGGGATCGCGCCGCCAGCGACCGTCGCCGCTCGGCACGAGGTCGATGCTGTGGCCGCGCTTGGCGGTCAGCGTCATCCGGCCGTTCGTGTAGCGCCAGCGCACCGGGTCGAACACCTCCAGGCCACTGTCGTGGCAGCCGGGAACGATGTGGACGCCGCCGCCGCTCCCATCGAGGTTGATCCGGCAGGTGTCGCGCTGCTGGAAGCGGTCGAGGGCGTAGAGGCCCGGCGCCGGCCCCGCCGAGGCGGTCGCCGCCGGCTGCAGCTCGGCCGGGACCCGGGCCGCCGTTCGGAGCGGGGAGGGGGCCGGGTTTGCCGGATCCGCCGGCGCGATCTCGGGCGCGGCCGCCGCGTCGGCCGGCCGCATCGCGACGATGTCGAGGGGAACGAGACTGTAGCGCTCGCCGCCCTCGGCCTGGGCGACGAGGCTGCGCTGGTCCGGCCGCCTGGCGAATTCGAGGACGGGGCGGACGTTGCGGTCGACGAGGCGGAGGGCGCCGTCGACGAAGAGCCAGCCGGCGACCCCGTTCAGGACCGGCAGGGCCCGCCGGCAACCGGCCGGGAAGCGCAGCCGCTGCCCCGCCTCGCCGCTGTCGAGCACCAGGGTCATGACGCAGCGGCGGTTGGTGCCGTCGCGGGACAGGTCCCAGGTGCCCGGCACCTGTCCGAGCTTCTCGGGCAGGCTCGGCGGCGCGGTCGGAGCCGGAGGCGCCGCGAGCGTCTCCGCGGCCGGGGGCGGGGGCGCGGCCAGGTCGGTCGCGTCGGGCACGTCCTGGGCGGCGGCCGGCCGGACGATCGCGGCGGTCGCGATCAGTGCCGACGCGGTCAGCAGGGCGGCCTGAGCCTGTCTCACGCGGTGGGTCTCCAGGGGGTCTCGGCCACGGGCGTCAGCGGACCCCGCCCCTCGAACCACGAGACGACGTTGTCGACGACGAGCTGGGCCATCGCCGCGCGGGTGTGCTCGGAGGCCGACCCGACATGCGGCAGCAGCACCGTGTTGTCGAGGGCGGCGAGATCCGCGGGCACGTGCGGCTCGTTCTCGAACACGTCGAGGCCGGCGCCGAGGATCGTACCGGCCCGCAGCGCCGCGGTCAGCGCCGCCTCGTCGACGAGGGTGCCGCGGGCGACGTTGATCAGGATGCCCTCGGGACCGAGCGCCTCCAGCACGGCCGCGTTCACGAGGTTGCGCGTGTCGGCGCCGCCGGGCGCCACCACGATCAGGATGTGGACCGCGCGGGCGAGGCCGAGCAGCGTGTCGTGATACGTGTAGGGCACGTCCGCCTGCCGGCTGCGGCCGTGATAGTCGATCTCGACGCCGAAGCTCTCCAGCCGGCGGGCGATCGCCCGCCCGATCCGGCCGAGCCCGAGGATGCCGACCCGCCGCCCGCGCAGGGACGCCGTGAGCGGGAAGGGCGCCTTGGGCCAGTGGCCGTCGCGCAGGTAGCGGTCGGCCTGCGGGATCCGCCGCAGGGTGGCGAGGACGAGGCCGAGGGCGAGGTCGGCGACCTCGTCGGTGAGCACGTCCGGCGTGTTGGTGACGACGATGCCGCGCTGCCGCGCTCCGGCGGCGTCGACGGCATCGTAGCCCACGCCGAAATTCGCGATCAGCTCGAGGTTCGGCAGCCGATCCATCAGCGCCCCGTCCACCGCGCCGCCGACGCAGAGCGCGCGGATCCGCGGGCCGATCTCGGCGAGCAGAGCCTCCGGGTCCGCGGCCTCCGCCAGCCGGTGGACCCCGTACCGTCCGTCGAAGGCTTTCTCCACGAGCGGGTGCATCTTCCGGAGCAACAGGATCTCTGCCGGGGCCTCAGCCATCGTTCACTCCCACGTTCGGCCGTTCGTCGGTGCCGGCCGCCTCCCCCGTCCCGGCATAGAGCCTGTGCGGGGTGGCGCGCCAGCGCGTCGGAGCCGCCGCGGTGACAACCGCGCGGATCAGCCGGGCGGCCAATCGACCGGCACAGGGCTCGCCTCTTTCGAAAACCGCGCGCGATGCCTACTAAGGACCACGCATCATCGCGAGAGTTCTGCACCGACCCCATTCGCCGAAGACGAAGACCGATGACCAGCCCGCGCACCCTCTACGACAAGATTTGGGACGACCACGTCGTCGATGTCCAGCCGGACGGCTCCAGCCTCCTCTACATCGACCGGCACCTCGTTCACGAAGTGACGAGCCCGCAGGCGTTCGAGGGTCTCCGCGTGGCGGGCCGCAAGGTGCGCCATCCGGAGAAGACGCTGGCCGTCGTGGACCACAACGTCCAGACCTCCGACCGGTCGCAGGGCATCGACGATCCCGAGAGCCGCACGCAGCTTGAGGCGCTCGCCGAGAACGTGCGCGACTTCGGCATCGAGTTCTACGACGCCCTCGACCGCCGCCAGGGCATCGTCCACATCATCGGCCCCGAGCAGGGCTTCACGCTGCCCGGCCAGACGATCGTGTGCGGCGATTCGCACACCTCGACGCACGGCGCCTTCGGGGCGCTGGCCCACGGCATCGGCACCTCGGAGGTCGAGCACGTGCTCGCCACCCAGACGCTGGTGCAGCGCAAGGCCAGGAACATGCGCGTCTCCGTCGACGGCACGCTGCCGCCCGGCGTGACCGCGAAGGACATCATCCTGGCGATCATCGGCGAGATCGGGACCGCCGGCGGCACCGGCCACGTCATCGAGTACGCCGGCGAGGCGATCCGCGCCCTCTCGATGGAGGGCCGGATGACGATCTGCAACATGTCGATCGAGGGAGGGGCCCGCGCCGGCATGGTCGCCCCCGACGCGACGACCTTCGCCTACGTGAAGGACCGCCCCAAGGCGCCGAAGGGCGCGGCCTTCGACGCGGCCCGCCGCTACTGGGAGAGCCTCGTCACCGACGCGGGCGCGCATTTCGACCGCGAGGTGCGCCTCGACGCGGCCAACCTGCCGCCGATCGTCAGCTGGGGCACGAGCCCCGAGGACGTGATCTCGGTGCAGGGCCGCATCCCGGACCCGTCCGAGATCGCCGACGAGAACAAGCGGCAGTCGAAGGAGAAGGCGCTGGCCTACATGGGCCTGACGCCGGGGACCCGGATCACCGACATCACCCTGGACCGGATCTTCATCGGCTCCTGCACCAACGGCCGCATCGAGGATCTGCGCGAGGTCGCGCGGGTCGTCGGCGACCGGAAGGTGCACGAGGGTGTTTCGGCGATGATCGTGCCGGGCTCCGGCCTCGTGAAGGCGCAGGCGGAGGCCGAAGGTCTCGACAAGATCCTGAAGGCGGCGGGTTTCGACTGGCGCGAGCCGGGCTGCTCGATGTGCCTCGGCATGAACCCGGACAAGCTGCGTCCGGGCGAGCGCTGCGCCTCGACGTCGAACCGCAACTTCGAGGGCCGGCAGGGTCCGCGCGGGCGCACACACCTCGTGTCTCCCGCCATGGCGGCGGCCGCGGCGGTGGCCGGACGCTTCGTCGACATCCGGGAGTGGCCGCAGGGCTGAAATCCCGATTGACGCCGGCGGCTCCGTTGCCTAAACGGAGCCGTCGCCGGCCGATGGCCGACGGCGAGCCCAGGTGGCGGAATTGGTAGACGCGCTGGTTTCAGGTACCAGTCTCGCGAGAGGTGAAGGTTCGAGTCCTTTCCTGGGCACCAAATGCCTGACAGCAGCCCGCCAAAGCCTTGGCGGGCTTTGTTGTTTCTAGAGGCCGAGAACTCCGGACCGGTCTCCGGGACCCCGCCGCGAGCCGTCGAGGTTCGGTTGACGGCCCGGATACCGGTCGCGCCTCCCTCGTTCGGGGATCGGCGGCGCGCATCCGGGTGTCGGGTCTTCGCCGACGCGGACCTGCCGAGGATCGGGCGCGCGGAGGCAGTGGTCTGCAGAACGAGGCGCTCGATGGCGTGGTCTGCCGGCCCTCACGCGAATCGTGCTGGCGGCCGTCGGACAGGCTGAGGGGCGAGGGGCCTGGCCGTTTCGACGGAAGATCCCGGGCCCGGGCCAGCCGCCGTGCGCCGCGGCCACGGAACCGCGCCACCGTCCCGCGCGTAGACCGGGCCTCGACATTCCCCAGCGAGATCACCTCGAACCGCCCGGCTCCGGCCGCGGCGGTTTTTTCGCGCCGGGCGTTCCGCTGGCGCGGTGCTCGCGACGGCGCGACATCCCTCCGGGGATCGTCGCTCGGCCCCGCCGGCACCGCCGCGCGGAGCGTCCTCGATCAGGCTGCGGTGACGCGACGGTAGCTCGCGGCGAACGCCTCGGCTTCCTCGTGCGTCAGATCGGTGACCACGAGCCCCGGCGCGTAGACCGTCCAGCGGCCGTCGTTGTCCTCCGACATACGGATCTCGACCACCGCGGACCTCCTCGATCTCGGGTAGAACCTTGCTGTCAGACTGACGATTTCTTGTGCGGGATCAATACCTCTTAAGATGCTGGACGGCGCCCGACGCGGACGCGCGGGGCGCCGTCCGCGGAAGCGCCCGGTCCACCGGCGCCGGTCCTGTTTCCGGAATCCCCGCGCGGGACCGCCGTTCCGCGGCACGGGCACGTATCGGTAACCCCGGTCGGTCAATCTATCCTCGAGCCAAGTTGCGTATCGGCTCGGCTCACTCGCTGGTGAGATCAGGCGCTCCCCCGCCCCGTGAGCAGATCGGGGCGGGGCCGAGAGCGGGCGGCGGCCTGGCAAGCCTTCTGCCGCGTCCCGATCCTATGTCCGACCTGCCGCCCGCGCCGCGTCGCGACAGGAGTGCGCAGGCCGGGCTGGGCCGCTACAGCCAGCGCTCGTCGAGGTCGGTCGCGTTCCGGTCGGCGACGGGCTGCGTCTCGTCACCCTCGGCGAAGACCACCACGTCGTCCGGTCCGACATCGCGGGTCGCGTAGAAATCCCAGCGCCGGTGGATCACGCGCGGGCCGCCGAAGATCCGGTAGGCGTTCCAGTACCGGTCATCACGGAAGCCGACGTAGTGGACGCAGCGGGTGGCCATCGGCTCACCGCAGGCGGGCGATCAGCCGGGCCAAGCGCGGCCGCAGCGGCAGGGACAGCCGGTAGGCCAATTCGGCGAGCGGGAGCACCGGGCGCGCGCCCAGGACGCGCAGGTCGACCACGCGGTCGAGCCAGCGCCAGCCGGGCAGGGTCCGCCAGAGGCGCGCGAACGCGGCCGCACCGGAGATCAGCTGCCCGTCCGCGGTCCGGACGTGGAAGCGCCGCAGGGCCCGATCCCGGTCGAGATCCGGGCCGAGCACCGGCTCGGTCGCTCCGCGGCCGACATCGACGAAGGCGACCTGGCCCGCGCCGGCGCATCGGCGATACTGGTCGATCTCGGCGCGGCACAGCGGGCAGCCGCCGTCGTAGTAGACGCTGAGCGGCCCGTCGGAGCGTTCGTCGGCCGTGGCCGCGCCGGTGCCCACGGTCTCAGTTCGCCGCCGGGCTCAGGACCAGCTTGCCCTTGAAGGGCGCGTCGGCGTTGCGCGTGCTGGTGCAGGCGTACTCTTCCTGCCCGGCCTTCATCGTCCGCAGGCGCAGCGTGCCCTTCCCGTTCTGCTTGACCGTGTAGCCCTTCTCGCTGGCGACATGCACCAGGTCGCCGTCGGCGTGCAGCACGAGGCCGTTCTCGAACTGCCCGGGCGCGGTGATCGTGACCGGCGCGTCGGCGCTGCTCACGATGTTCAGCGCGACGTTGGTGTCGGCCGGAAGCTTGAGCTCGGCCGGGGCGCAGACCGGCTTGCCGTCCTTCAGGCTGATCGTCAGTTCCACGGGCGGCATCGCGTCGGTGGCAGGCTGCGGCAGGGGCTTGCCCTGAGCGAGAGCCGGCCCTGCGGCCAGGAGAACCAGGAGCGTCGCCGATCCGCGCACGAGTGTCAGCATGTGGAGTCAGTCCCGGTTGGAGGGTCGGCGCGGCCCGCGAGCGCACCGCCGGAAAAGGCGGTGCGCTCGGCGACGTTCCCGGGCGCAACGCCGCACCCGTCCGGGTACGGAGGGGTCCGATTGTCGGGATGCCGCCGATCGCGCTCGCGGCCCCGGTGGAGCCGCCCGTCCGCGGTGGCGGCACTCTCCCCTCAGGTTCGGCCCGCGTATCCCGGAACGCGACGCGGGATATAAGGACCCGCTACGGTTTTCGGCGAGGTCGATTCGCGTGCGGTCCGGTTCAAGGCTCTCCGAACGCTGGTTCACGCTGGCGCTCTGGCTCGTCGCGCTCGTCTTCGCGTGGTTCCTGATCGGGCTGGGATCGCTGGTCGTCGGCGATCTGCCGCAGGTGGAGCACCGCTACACCCTCGACCAGTTCCTCGACACCGACCAGGGCACGGCGTCGGCCGAGGCCCTCAAGCAGATCCGCCGGGAGCAGGACGACAACCGACGGAAGGTCGAGCAGGATCAGCTCGCCCTCGAGGCTGCGCAGTCCGCCTCCGAGGGCGCGCGCGAGACCTTCGCCAACTGGCTGAAGACTCGGGACGCCACCCAGCGGGTCGACCAGGATCCCGGCCTCGTCGCGCGCACCCAGCAACTCGACGCGCTGAAGGCCGCCGAGCGCAGCGTCGAGGAGCGGCTCGCGGCCCTGGCGCGGACGGGGCTCGACCTGTCGGAGCGCGAGGCGGCGCAGCTGCGCGTGGACAGCGATCTGCGGGCGGCGGCGCAGGCGCGGCTCGACGCGGCCGAGCGCGGCCAGGAACTGCGCGTCTTCGGCTATCGCCTCGCCCTGACGCTGCCGCTGCTGGCCCTCGCCGGATGGCTCCTGCTCAAGCGCCGCCGCACCCGCAACTGGCCGTTCGTGTGGGGCTTCGCCTTCGCGGCGGCCTTCGCGTTCTTCGTCGAGCTCGTCCCCTACATGCCGAGCTACGGCGGCTACGTGCAGTACGGCGTCGGCGTGATCGTCACGCTGGTCGCGGGTCGCGCGGCGATCAACGCGCTGCACGCCTACCGCACCAGGCAGGCGGTGGTGGAGGCGCGCCCGGACGCCGAGCGGCGGACCGAGATCGCCACCGACCAGGCCCTGGCGCGCCTCGCCAAGAAGGCGTGCCCCGGCTGCGAGCGGCCGATCGCCCTCGACGACGCGAGCACGAACTTCTGCCCCCATTGCGGCCTCGGCATCTTCGCGCACTGCCCGTCCTGCGCGCAGCGCAAGAGCACCTTCGAGCGCTTCTGCCGCGCCTGCGGCACCCGGAGCCCGGATCTCGCGAGCGCGGTGACCTGAGGCCGCCCGGACACCCGGTTGCGCCTCAGGCGTTGTCGCCCCGGATCGCCGCGATGACCGCGTCGGTGACCTGACGGGTCGTCGCCGTGCCGCCGAGGTCCGGCGTGTGCAACTCTGGATCCGCCGTGACCCGCTCGACCGCGCGCATCAGCCGGTCGGCCGCCGGCTTCTCGCCGAGGTGCTCGAGCATCTGACACGCCGTCCAGAAGGTCGCGATCGGGTTGGCGATGCCCTTGCCGGCGATGTCGAAGGCCGAGCCGTGGATCGGCTCGAACATCGACGGGAAGGTCCGCTCCGGGTTGATGTTGGCGGTCGGTGCGATGCCGAGCGACCCGGCGAGCGCCGCCGCGAGGTCCGACAGGATGTCGGCGTGCAGGTTCGTCGCCACGATCGTGTCGAGGGTCTCGGGCTTCGTCACCATCCGCATCGTCATGGCGTCGACCAGCATCTTGTCCCAGGTCACGTCCGGGAAGTCCTTCGCGACCTCGGCGGCGATCTCGTCCCACATCACCATGGCGTGGCGCTGGGCGTTGGACTTGGTGACGACGGTGAGCAACTTGCGCGGGCGGGTGCGGGCGAGCTCGAAGGCGTAGCGGATGATCCGGTCCACGCCCGAGCGGGTCATCATCGAGACGTCGGTGGCGACCTCGTTGGGATGGCCCTGGTGGACCCGGCCGCCGACGCCCGCATACTCGCCCTCCGAGTTCTCGCGCACGATCACCCAGTCGAGTTCCGGACCCGAGACGTTGCGCAGCGGGCTGGTGATGCCCGGCAGGATCCGGGTCGGGCGGACATTGGCGTATTGGTCGAAGGGCTGGCAGATCGCGAGCCGCAGGCCCCAGAGGGTGATGTGATCGGGCACGTCCGGCGCCCCCACGGCGCCGAAGAAGATCGCGTCGTGGTTCCGGATCTGCTCGCGGCCGTCGGCCGGCATCATCACGCCGTGCTTCTTGTAGTAGTCCGAACCCCAGTCGAAATGGTCGAACCGGAAGGCGAAGGAGCCGGCCTTCTCGGCCAGCGCGTCGAGCACCTCGATGCCGGCGGCGATGACCTCGACGCCGATGCCGTCCGCGGGAATGGCCGCGATGGTGTAGGTCTTCGTCATAGGTGTCTTCTCGAGCGTCTTCGGGGGCGAGGCGAGTAAGCGAACCCTGACGGTGGCGCGGGCTCGGCGTCCGGATCGGGACGTGTAACGTTTTGTGACACCGCGCAGTTTCGCGTTGCCGTGCCGTCCGCCGCCCCTATGCTCGCCCGATGCACGAGGGCACCACCATCGCCATCGTCGAGGACGATCCCGACATCCGGGCCCTGCTCGCCGGCTACCTGGAGGGCGAGGGGTTCCGCACCGTCGCCCTCGACGGTGGCGCGGCCCTCGACCGCCTGCTCGCGTCGGGCGTCGCGCCGCACCTCGTCGTCCTCGACTGGATGCTGCCCGGCGAGGACGGCCTGTCCATCTGCCGCCGCCTGCGTGAATCGGGCGGGCCACCCATCGTGATGCTGACCGCCAAGGATGAGGACATCGACCGGGTCCTCGGACTGGAGATGGGCGCCGACGACTACGTCTCGAAGCCGTTCAACCCGCGGGTCCTGCTGGCCCGGATCCGCGCGGTCCTGCGACGGGCCCACGGCGCCGGCGTCCAGGCCGCCGAGGCCGCGAGCGAGCGGCTGAGCGTCGCCGACCTCGTGGTCGATCTCGCGGCCCGCACGGTGCTCACCGGTGAGCCCGCCGCCGAGGTCCCGCTGACCAGCGCCGAGTACGACCTGCTCCACTGCTTCGTCACCCGGCCGCAGCGTGTGCTCTCGCGCGACCAGCTCCTCGACTGGACCCGCGGCCGGACCGCCGACGCCTTCGATCGCACCATCGACGTCCAGGTGAGCCGACTGCGGCACAAGCTCGACGCCTCGGGCAGCCAGGCCGCGTCCCTGCTCAAGACCGTGCGCAACGCCGGCTACATCCTCGCCGCCCCGGTCCGCTCCGGAGCCCCGTGATGGGCCGCATCGGGCTCCTCGGGCGCATCATGCTGCTCCTGCTGGGCGCCCTCTCACTCCTCGTCCTCGCCACGGTGGCCCTGGATCACTGGCAGCGCCGGGAGGAGCGGTGGCCCACCGGCTCCCGCTTCCCGCGGGTCGATCAGGCTGCCGGCATCATGACGCTGCTGCGCGACGCGGATCCCGCCCAGAGACCGGCCATCCTGAGGGCGGTGAGCGGCGAGGTGCTGCGGGCGGAGATCGTCGACGCGTCGCCCGAGACGACCGACCTGATCCGCGAGCCCCACCTCGAAGCCCGGCTTCGCCGGATGACGGCGGAGCCGGCCGACCGCGTCCAGGCCTACACCGACGCCACCCTGCTGCGCCGCGGCGTCGATCCGGCCAACATCGACCCAGCGGAGCGCACCGGACCGGTCGGGCGCCTCGCGCTGGCGACCTACCGGCTGCCCGACGGCCGGTACGCGGTGATCACCGCGGCCCAGCACCATCGCTCGCTCATGCCGTGGCTGTTCGGCCAGCCGCTGAGCCTCTGGGTGGCGGTGCTGGGCGCCGCGGCGGCGGGACTCGTCCTGGTCGGCACGCGCCACGAACTCGCGCCGCTGCGGCGCCTGACCGACGCGGTCACCCGGTTCGACGGCCGCGCCCCGGAGCGGGTGAGCGCGCCCCGGGGCGCGCCGGAGATCCGGCGCCTCGCCCAGGCGGTGCAGGGCATGCAGGAGCGGATCGCGGGCCTCATGGCCGAGCGCTCGCTGCTGATCGGCGCCATCTCGCACGACCTCAAGACCTACCTGACCCGGCTGCGCCTGCGCGCGGAGGCGGTGGCGGAGCCGACGCTCCGGGACAAGCTGGTGGCGGATCTCGACGCCATGACCGAGCTGATCGACGCGTCGCTGGGATTCGCCCGCGGCACCGCGGTCGAGGCGACGCGGGCGCCTGTGGACCTCGCCGATCTCGTCGCCGTCGAGGTGGCCGAGCACGCCGCGCAGGGCGCCACGATCAGCCTGACCGGCGAGGAGGTGCGGGACGCCACGGTGGCCGGCGACGCGGTCGCCCTGCGCCGGGTCGTCGCCAACCTGATCGGGAACGCCGTCAAGTTCGGGCGCTCCTCGGTGGCGGTGGCGGTGAGCCGGGCCGGGACGGTCTGCCGGATCGTGGTCGAGGATGACGGGCCGGGCATTCCCGAGGCCGAGCGGACGGCGGTGTTCAGCCCGTACTACCGGGTCGAGCGCTCGCGCAGCCGGCAGACCGGCGGGACCGGCCTCGGCCTCGCCATCAGCCGGCAGATCGCCGAGGCCCACGGCGGCACGGTAGTGGCGGAGGCCGGTGCGGAAGGCGGCGCGCGGCTCGTCGTGACCCTGCCGAGCCTGTCCTGAACGCGGGCGGCAACGAGCAGGCAACCGGCCGTTACACATCGTTACAGGACGGCGCGGCCCGGTCACATCCGGGAAGCGCGCGCGGACGAACCTTCGCTCACACGCCGCGGCGGATCCTCCGCCCCGGCGGCGGCGGTCGGCTCAAGGCCGGACTGCCCGATCGAGCGGAAGGAGATCATCGATGTTGAAGGTTCTCGTCCCGGCCGCGCTCCTCGTCGGCCTCGCGGTCCCCGCCTCGGCGCTGCCGCTGGTTCAGGACGCGGTCTCCGACGGGGCCGACGGCGCCCGGATCATCCAGGTCTACGGCGGCTGCGGTCCCTACGGGCATCGCGGCCCCTACGGCGGCTGCCGCACCGGCGGCCAGTGGGGCGGCTACGTTCGCGGCCGCTCGTGCCCGGCGGGCTTCCACATCGGTCCCTATGGGCGCCGTTGCTGGCCGAACTGAGCCGCCCCCCGTTCCTCGCCCGGCCCCGCGGCCGGACTCCCGTCGAGACTTCGCTGGAGTTGAGTCATGATCCGCACCCTCGTCATGCCCGTGGCGCTCGCCGCTGGGGTTCTGATGGCCGGTTCGAGCGCCGAGGCGCGCGACGGCTGCGGTCCCGGCTTTCACCGCAATCCCTACGGCTGGTGCCGCCCGAATCTCGGTTATCGGCCGTTCGGCTACGTCCCGGTCTATCCGCGGGTCGGCTATCGGTGGCACTACGGCTACCGCTACCCTTGGCACCGGCGGTTCGCGTGGGGCGGCTATCGCTGGGGCGGGTTCCGCCATGCCGGCTGGCATGGGGGATGGCACGGCGGCTGGCATCATGGCGGCTGGCGCCATCGCTGGTGAACCGGTGCCGGATCCGGCCGCGCCCGTCCCCTATGGCAGGACGAGCCCCGACGCCGCGTAGGTCAGGGCCGCGACCAGGGCCGCGGCCGGCATCGTGATCACCCAGGCGATCACGATGCCCTGCGCGACGTTCCAGCGGACCGCCGAGACCCGCCGCGCCGCGCCGACGCCGACGATGGCGCCCGTGATCGTGTGGGTGGTCGAGACCGGGATGCCGAAGGCGGTCGCGGCGAACAGCGTCGCGGCGCCGCCGGTCTCGGCGCAGAAGCCCTGCATGGGCGACAGCCGCGTGATCTTCGAGCCCATCGTGTGGACGATGCGCCAGCCGCCCAGAAGGGTGCCGAGGGCCATGGCGGTCTGGCAGGACAGCACCACCCAGAGCGGCACGTGGAAGGCCCCGCTCTCGCCGTGAGCGTAGAGCAGGGCCGCGATGATGCCCATGGTCTTCTGGGCGTCGTTGCCGCCGTGGCCGAGCGAGTAGAGCGAGGCCGAGACGAATTGCAGGCCCCGGAACAGGCGGTCGACGGCGTGCGGCGTCGCGCGGACGAAGATCCACGAGACGGCCAGCATCAGCAGCAGCCCCAGGGCGAAGCCGAGGGCCGGCGAGAGGACGATGGCGGCGCTGGTGGCGATGACGCCGGGCCAGACGATCACGCCGACTCCCGCCTTGGCGATGCCGGCGCCCAGCAGGCCGCCGATCAGGGCGTGGGAGCTGGAGGACGGGATCCCGGCGTACCACGTGACGAGGTTCCACGTGATGGCGCCGCCGAGGGCGCCCATGATGACCCGGTCGTCCACCGTGGCGACGTCGATGATGCCCGAGCCCACCGTGCCGGCGACGTGCAGGCCGAAGACCAGGAAGGCGACGAAGTTGAAGAACGCCGCCCAGAACACGGCGTAGCGGGGCGCCAGCACCCGCGTCGACACGATGGTGGCGATGGAGTTGGCGGCGTCGTGCAGCCCGTTCAGGAAGTCGAAGACCAGGGCGAGGACGATGAGGACGACGAGGAGCGTCACGCGGCGACCTGCGGCTCAGACATGTTCGACGACGATGCTGCTGATCTGGTTCGCCACGTCCTCGAACCGGTCCATGACCTTCTCCAGATGGCCGTACAGTTCGGACCCGACGAGGAAGGCCATGGGGTCCCGCCCCGAGGCCTTGAACAGGGCCTTCAGGCCGTCATTGTGCAGGTCGTCGGCCCGCCCCTCCAGCTCGATGACGCGCTCGGTCAGGCTGTTCAGCGCGGCGGCGTTCTCGCCGAGGGCCCGCAGCTTCGGCAGCGCCTCGGCGGTGACCTGTGCGGCTTCCTGGATGACCGCGCCCATCTCACGCATCGCCGGCTCGAAGGTGCTGACCTCGAAGAGCTGGACCGCCTTGGCGGTCTTGAGCATCTGGTCGATGGCGTCGTCGAGGGAGCCGACCAGGGCCTGGATGTCGCCGCGGTCGAACGGCGTGATGAAGGTCCGGCGGACCGCCAGCAGCGCCTCCCGGGTGATCTCATCCGCCGCGTCCTCGTGGGCCGCGATCGCCGCGTAGGCCGCCGGCACGGCCTGAGTCCCGTCGAGAAGGGAACGCAGCGCGGCCGCGCCATCCTCGAGCGTTCGCGCGTGGCGCTCGAAGAGGTCGAAGAACCGGTCCTCCCGCGGCATCAGGGCGCGAAACCAAGCCAGCATGTCGTGTCCGGATCGAGAGGTCGGCGCGTCGGCCGGGTGCGACAACACCCGGCAGGCACAACGGGCGAACGCGCCGACCCGATCCGGAAGCCGGCAAACAATCCGTCGGGAGCATCGCCGGCCGGCGGCCGGCCCCGCTCAGCGGGCCGGGCTGGCGGCGGCGTGAAGCCAGCCGAAATCGACCGGGTAGCCGAGCCCGTGCAGCATCTTCACCCGCTTCCACGAGGCCGACCGCGCCGAGGCCGCGTCCTGACCGGCGTCGATCTCGGCGCTCTCCATCTCCTGCAGCTCGCGGGTCAGCGCCTCGCGCAGGCCTGTGGCCTTCATGTTGCCGAGCGCGGCGGTGAACGCCTGCTCGGCGATCCGAACCTGATCACAAATCTGACGCACGCTCATCAGTACCGATCCCTCCAGCCCGGCGTGAACACTGCATTTCCGCAGTCGATCGGAGGCTATCACGCGGGCCGTCGGCGGGAGATGTACGTCTTTGGTGCAGCGCCCGTCACCGCAGGGGGAGCAGGCGGAGGCGCCGCGTTGTCCGCGGCGGGCGCGCCCAGCGCCGCTTGCGCCCGAAGGTCCGGCGGGAATCGGAGAGGCGCGCGTCCACGTCCATCTTGCGACCCAACCGCGGCTGGACGCTGGCGCCGATCGCCACCAGCGCGGCTGACCCGATCAGCGCGACGAGTACCGCGCCCCAGAACACACTCTCGAACATCAGGCACTCCCGGACCGGAGCCCCGCCGCGGACCACTCGGGGACGCGCACGATCGTGGAGGAAGCTAGAACATTCCCGGTAGTGCAATCAACGCTCTGTATCGAGCGGTATTCAACTGTCGACAACTGATTGCGTCACCTCGACCGCCCAGGGTCGACGCGGGCGCCGTGTCCTTGCGCAGGATCTGTCCTTGCGCGGGATCAATGCGCGCGCCGCCCAGGTCTCCGACGATCCCCGCGCCAGACCGGAGCCCGAACCATGCGCCTCTATCGCGTCACCTTCTACAAGACCGTCGCGGACGATACTGGCCACGAGCACCGGGTGCGGCAGCGCTCGATCCTGGTCCGGGCGTCGTCGGAGGTGTCGGCCGTCTGGCAGGCCAAGGCGCTTCTCTGCGCCGACGCCCGGGTGGTCGACTGGCGCCTGCGCGCCGACAGCTGCGAGGTCGCGGCCCTGCCGGTCGCCGCGTAGGCCCGCCGGAGCGGCCCCGCGGGCGAGAAGATCGATCCGGCAGACAGGCATCTCCGGCCCGGACGACCGGGACAATCCGGCGGATCCGGCGCCCGGGCTCCGCGACGCGGCCCCGGGATGACGGGGTGCTGCCTCCGCTCGGCCTCGAGACATAGACCGCACCCCGACCGCAGCGTCGCCCGGTGCGGCACCGCACGCCGCGGAACCGAGCCCGTCCTGCTGTGGCCCCATTCCGCTGCGACAGCGCCCGGATCGGCGTGGCGATCGCCAGCGTCCGCTCCCGGTGCCTCGCGGTGGCGGCGACGATCCCGACGCCGCGCCCAGCGCCGTCGTCGCGGGCCGGCCCGATCGGGGCGGGTTTTACGAAGCGTTCATCCTCCGGGTGTCCGATCCGGGTTGTCAGAGGCGGGAAAGCGGAAGCGATGCCGAGCGAGACGAACCGAGTGACTCAGGATGCCCCGGCGCAGGAGCCGATCCTGGAGCTGTGGCGCATCCTCGCCCTCGCGCTGATCGTCGCGGCCGGCATGCTGTTCGTCCATCTCGTCGTCCCCGCCGAGGCAGACGCGGCCGCGGCCCCGGTCGCGACGGCGCAGACCGCGGGTGAGCACACCACTCGGTAGGCAGCGCCCTCTCGGAGGACGCCCTACGCGGCACCCGAGCGACCTGTCCGGCCGAAGCGGCGCAGCGAGAGACCTGCCGGGCTGAGCCGGTCACGCCCCGATCGAGTCCTGATCGATCGAGTCCTGGTCGATCGAGTCCTGGCAGGACGCGAGGCGCCGCGGCGCCTCACTGCATCGGCAGCGGGACCGCCTCGACGGCGACGTCGCCGATGCCCCGGTCGGCGAGGGCCGCGCGCAGGGCATCGGTCAGGCAGGTGCCGGCCGTGAAGGCGCCGAGCGCCGAGCCGTGCCGGTCCGCCTCGCGGGGGCGGGGGCCGATCAGCTGCACCACGCGCCGGGCAATGGCGGGCGCCGGGTCGATCCAGGTGACCGGCCAGGGCGCCACCGCCTGGAGGCGCGGTAGCAGCAGCGGGTAATGGGTGCAGGCGAGGCAGACCACGTCGGTGCGCCGCCCGTCGGCCTCGGCGACGAAGCAGGGGGCGATCTCGGCGGCGAGGGCGGCGTCGTCCACCGGCGCGCCCGCGAGCTCGGCCTCCGCGAAGCCGGCGAGGTTCTGCGAGCCGACCAGCGTCACCGCGCAGGTGCCGGCATAGGTCGCGATCAGGTCGTGGGTATAGGAGCGCGCCACCGTGCCGGGCGTCGCCAGCAGCGTGACGAGCCGCGAGCGCGTCGCCTCGGCGGCCGGTTTGATCGGCGGCACGACCCCCACGAAGGGCGTGGTGAAGCGCTGGCGCAGAGCCGGGAGGACCAGCGTCGAGGCGGTGTTGCAGGCGATCACCACGAGGTCGGGCCGGTGGGTCGCGACCAGCCGTTCCATCACCGTGAGGACGCGCGCGACGAGGGTCGCCTCCGAGAGCCGGCCATACGGGAAGGCCGCGTCGTCGCCCACGTAGACGTAGCGGGCGTCCGGGCGGGCGCGGCGCACGGCGTCGAGAACGGTCAGGCCGCCGAGGCCGGAATCGAACACCAGGATGGTCGGCTCGGCGGCGCAGCGCAGCGCGGCGGCGGACAGGCTGGCCCCGGCCATCAGATCGATCCGCATGAGAACCCCGGACTCCTCGAAGAGCGTCCCAAAATCTCGGCAGCGAGGGTTAAGGCAGTCTCACTGCGGCGAGAGAAAGACCCGTGATCCCCAACCCGTTCCGTTAACCGCCGCGCGGCCGCGGCGAAGAAGCCGGGGACGCGCAGGTGGCCGCCCGACCTCGACGTCGAGCGAGCCCCCTGTCGCGGAAGAGCGCTGTCGCAGAGGTTGTCGGAGCACGGCCGGAACATATCTTCTGCGCGCCGGCCAAGGTCGAGAAGACGGTTCTCGGTCAGGCCCGAAACAAGGGACCATCGTCATGGCAGCGACAGCCGCACTGCGCCCGGACGAGACACGCGACCCTGCGGCACCGGCCTTCCCGCCGCCGCCGGTCACCGCCCGGCCGATCGACCGGGCCGCCTGGATCGCCGCCTACCGGCAGGTCCGGAGCGAGACCGAGCGCCGCGCCGCGCCGCTCTCCCCGGAGGATCAGCAGGTCCAGTCCATGGCCGACGCCAGCCCGACCAAGTGGCACCGGGCGCACGTCACGTGGTTCTTCGAGCAGTTCCTGCTCCGGGAGCACCTGCCGGGCTACGCGATCTACGACGCGCGGCTGCACTATCTGTTCAATTCGTACTACGTGGCGGCGGGTCCCCGTCAGCCGCGCATCCAGCGCGGCATGATCACCCGCCCGACCATGGCGGAGGTCGCCGCCTACCGGGCCCATATCGACCGCGCCGTCGAGGCCCTGCTGGGCCAGGCCTCCGAGCGCGCCCTGGAGGCGGTGCTGCCGATCCTAGAGATCGGCCTCTACCACGAGCAGCAGCACCAAGAGCTCCTCCTCACCGACATCCTGCACGCCTTCGCGCAGAACCCGCTCAACCCGGCCTACGACCCGGACTGGCGGTTCCCGAAGGCGGCGGCGCAGGACGGCCAAGTCACGCTCGACCGCGCGATCGCCTGGATCGGGCACGCGGGGGAGGGCTTCTCGTTCGACAACGAATCCCCGAGGCACGAGACGCTGATCCCGGCCGGCCGGATCGATCGGGCGCTCGTGACCAACCGCCAGTGGCTCGCCTTCATGGAGGATGGCGGCTACGCCAAGCCGGAGCTGTGGCTCTCGGACGGCTGGTATGCCGGGCCGGCGGAGGGCTGGGAGGCTCCCGGCTACTGGCGCCGCGCCGGGGAGGGGTGGGCGACCATGACGCTGGGCGGCGAGCGCCCCGTGGACCTCGACGCGCCCGTCACCCACGTCAGCTACTACGAGGCCGACGCCTACGCCCGATGGGCCGGCCGCTTCCTGCCGACCGAGTTCGAGTGGGAGGTCGCGGCCCGCGACGGCGGCCTGCCGGACGCCTTCGGCCTCGTCTGGCAATGGACCCGCAGCGCCTACGTCCCGTATCCGGGCTACCGGCCGCTCCCGGGCGCGCTCGGCGAGTACAACGGCAAGTTCATGGCCAACCAGTTCGTGCTGCGGGGCTCGTCGGTGGCGACTCCCGAGGGCCATGCCCGCCTGCCGTACCGCAACTTCTTCTATCCGCACCAGCGCTGGCAGTTCACGGGCCTGCGCCTCGCCGATGCCGCCTGACGCGCCCCGGAGCCGCCCTTGACCATCAAGCCTACCTTCACCGACGCGACGCCGGTCACGCTGGACGCGCCGCCGCTGAGCTTCCTCGACGACGTCCGCGCGGGCCTCTCGAAGCCCCAGAAGAGCCTGTCGCCGAAATACTTCTACGACGCGGCCGGCTCCGCGCTGTTCGAGGCGATCACGCAGTTGCCGGAATACTACCCGACCCGCACGGAGATCGGCATCCTCGAGGCCTGCGGCCCCGAGATCGCCGCGCTGATGCCGGCCCACGCGGCGCTGGTGGAGTTCGGCAGCGGCTCGACCGTGAAGCTGCGCCGGCTCCTGCACCATCTCGACACGCTGGCCGCCTACGTGCCGGTGGACGTCTCGGGCGAGTTCCTGCGCGGGCAGGCGGAGGTCCTGCGGGGCGACTTCCCCGACCTGCGGGTCGAGCCGGTCGTCGCCGACTTCACCCGCGACTTCGACCTGCCGGAGAGCCTGAACGGCCTGCCGCGCGCCGGGTTCTTCCCGGGCTCGACCATCGGCAATTTCGACCCGCACGAGGCCGAGGCGCTGCTGCGCCGGTTCGGCCGGATCCTGGGGCCGGGCGCCCACATGATCGTGGGCGTCGACCTCGTGAAGGACGCCGCGGTACTGGAGACCGCCTACGACGACGCGCAGGGCGTCACGGCGGCCTTCAACCTCAACCTGCTGACCCGGATCAACCGGGAGCTCGCCGGCCGCTTCGAGCCCGGCGCCTTCAGCCACCGGGCGGTGTTCAACACCGACGCGTCGCGGATCGAGATGCATCTCGTGGCCCGCGACGCGCAGGCCGTGCGGGTCGGCGCCGACACCTTCCGCTTCGCGGCGGGCGAGACGATCCACACTGAGAGCAGCTACAAGTACACGCCGGCCACGTTCCGGGCGCTCACCGAGCGCGCCGGCTGGACGTGGCTGACGGTCTGGACGGACCCGGAGCAGCTGTTCTCGGTCCACGCGCTCCGGCTGGACTGAGCGGGGCCGGGCGGGGCACGCGGATTCATGTGCTACGGCCCGCGCTGGTTCCTGCTGGTGGCGCCCGCCCTGGGGGCCCTGGCGGGGCTCCTCTACGGGGTGATCTTCGGGATCGCCCCGCTGACCGGGACGGCGATCCGCGGCGCGATCATCGGCACGCCGATCCTGCTCTACGAGCGCCAGCTACTGGCGCCGCGCCTGCGCGACCGCATTCGCGGCCTCGCGACGCCGCTGTTCCTGCTCGCCACGGTGGCGCTCTACATCGCGCTGATCGTGGTCGGGAACGCGGTCGCCAGCACGGTGCTGAACCAGCTATTCCGCTTCATGTACAGCGAGCGGAACGCGATGCTGATGTCGCAGTCCGGCCTGCTCTACGCGCTCGGCATCTCGGCCCTGGTGGTGTTCGTGTTCCGGGTCCGCGACCTGATCGGCCCCGGCGTCTTCGCCAACCTGCTGATCGGGCGTTACCACCGGCCGATCAGCGAGGAGCGGATCTTCCTCTTCCTCGACGTGACGGGGTCGACGCGCTTCGCCGACCGGTACGGCGACCGGGCGGCGCAGGCCTATCTCGGGCAGGTCTTCAACGCCCTGGCGCTGCCGGTGGCGCGCGCCCGCGGCTCCATCGATGACTACGTCGGCGACCTGGCGCTGGTGACCTGGACGATGGAGCGGGGCCTGCGCGACGCCGCCTGCCTGCGCTGCGTCTTCGCGTTCCAGGAGCGGCTCGCCGCCGAGGCGGAGAACTGGCGCGGCCGCTTCGGACAGGTGCCGCAGTTCCGCGCGGCGCTGCATTGCGGGCCGGTGGTCACCGCCGAGATCGGGCTGGAGCGGCACAAGATCGCGTATTTCGGCGACGTCGTGAACACGACGGCCCGGCTGGAGGCGCTGTCGAAGACCCTGGGGGTCGACGTCCTCGTCTCGGCCGACCTCCTCGCCCGGATGGGGCCGCTGCCGGACGACCTCGTGGCGGAGGATCTCGGCAGCCACGCCCTGCCGGCCGCGCCGAGCCCCTGGCGTGGCGCGGCGTCCGGCGCCGGGTCGCCGTCGCGGCGCCGTGCGGCGCTGCGGGCGCGCGCGCGACGCCCTGATCCGGCGCGCGGCGGTCGGCCGCTCAGGCGCCCAGCCTTCAGCACCGCCGCGCGGCGCGCTCGCCGTCGAGCGTCGCCCCGCCGACCGTCATGGCGCCGCCGCCGGCCAACGCCTCGCCGGCGAAGAACAGGCGCCCGCCCACCGGCGCCCGCAGGCGGTCGCGGGCCTCCGCGTGGCCGGGGGCGGCGATCGAGTAGGAGCCTCGCGCGTGCGGGTCCGTCCACCAGCCGGCGAGACGGCCCGCCTCGACGGCGCTCCGGGCGCCGCCGCCGAGCACCGCGACGAGTCGCTCGGTGGCGAGCGCCACCGCCTCCGCCTCGCCGGCCCGGCACAGGTCCCGCGCCAAGTCGCCCCCGAGATTGGCCACCGCCAGGGACCGGCCGAAGGGCTGCATCTCGAAGTACATGGTCGGTCCGCCCGTCGCGGCCGAGACCGCGTCGCCGAGGGCGGACCCGTCGAGGCGTGCCGGGTCGAGGCGCAGGCCGATCTTGGTGTAGGCGCCCATCGACAGGCCGTCGAGCGCCGTCCGGGCGGGCTCCGGCAGGGCCGGCATGAACGCCACGGCCCCGGCCTTGAGCACGCCGACCGGCACCGTGACGATCGCGGCGGCGGCCGCGATCGTGCCCCGCGCCGACTCGACCCGGACCCCGCGGCCCGACCAGTCGATCGCCCGCACGGGGCAGCCGAGGCTGACCGGGAGGTCGGCGAAGTGCCGCGCCACGAGGTCGCCGTAGCCGTCGATCCACAGGTCGGAGCCGGACCAGAGCCGGTCGTAGTCGACGGCCGAGACCCGCTCGGGATCCTCGCCGAGGGAGAGCCGGCTCAGACCGGCCGCGGCCGTGGCGGCGTCCGGACCGCCGGCCCGGGCCGCCTCCGCCAGGGACGGGTCGCCGGCCTTCGGGGCGAGCAGCGCGTCGAGGCCGGAGAAGCCGGCGCGCCGCTGCGCCGCCTCGGCGGCGGTGGCGGGACGGCCGTCGATCACGAGCTTGCGCGCCCAGCCGTCCTCGCGGGCGACGGGCGCCTGCGCCGCCCGGGCGATCGGGGCCCAGGGGTTGCGCTCGGCCCAGTGGATGTACTCGGCGCCAGCGTCGAACCGGCACGCGGCGCCGAGCGCCCGGTCGGTGAAGGCGCGGCCGCCGATCCGCTCCCGCGCCTCGACGAGGGTGAAACTCTGCCCGGCGGCCCGCAGGAGGGCGGATGCGGCGAGCCCGGCGGCTCCGGCGCCGACGACGACCACGGGTCCGCCGCTGGCCCGGCCGCGGAGGGCCGGCATCGCCAGGAGGGGAGCAGCGAGAAGCGATCGTCGAGTCGGTGTCATGAACGCGCCCGCGCGGATCCGTCCGGAGGCGTCGGCCTCCGCGCGCGGGCTGCGCGGCGCGCTACCCGCGCGCGCCCTGGCTGCCCGAGCGCTTCTCCATCATGGCCTTGACCTGCATCAGCTGGTCCCAGACCTGGCCCGGCGAGGTGCCGAAGAAGTCGAAGCCGGCGGCGATGCCCCAGTAGATGCCGAAGCAGATGAACGGCACGAGCACCCAGGCGAGCACCTCCTCGCCGCGGCGGCGCCGCTGGCGACGCCGGCGCCGCTCCTCGCGCCGGGTGAGCTTCTTGGGGGGCGCCGGCTGCGCGACGGGGGACAGAGGTCCCTCGTGCAGGTTGTCAGTCATCGGGCGCCTCCTCGCCGCGGCGCATGCGCGTCGCGGCGGTCATAGACCGGCGGCCCCCGAGTCCGGAAGGCCGCCGGCCGGCGCGCACAGCATTAGGCGCGCACGAGTGGCACCTTCGGCACGGTCCGGACGCCGCCGCCCGAGCTGCCGCCGCCACCCTTGTTGTCCTTCGGCGTCTTCTTCCGGGACGCGGTGCGGGGCTTGGCGCGCTTGTGGCGCTTGGCGGCGTTGGTCACGTCCTTCTCGGGCTTGGGCGTGACCGGGCCGGCCGGGAACTCGAAGGTCAGGCCGTCCTTCGCGCCGGTCTTGGCCTCGCCGTCCTCCGGCTTGCGGACGACCACGCGGACCGCGCCGCCGTCTTTCAGCCGGCCGAACAGGACCTCGTCGGCGAGCGGCGTCTTGATGGTCGACTGGATCAGCCGGGCCATGGGCCGGGCGCCCATCGCGTCGTCGTAGCCGTGCTCCACCAGCCAGTCCCGAGCCTCGTCGGAGAGCTCGATCGTGACGTTGCGGTCGGCGAGCTGCGCCTCGAGCTGGAGGACGAACTTGTCCACCACCTTCGCCACCACCTCCTTCGGCAGGTGGCCGAACGAGATGATCGCGTCGAGCCGGTTGCGGAATTCCGGCGCGAACAGGCGGTTGATCGCCTCGACGTCGTCGCCGGAGCGCTTCGACTGCGTGAAGCCGTAGGCGGCCTTGGCCAGATCGGACGCGCCCGCATTCGACGTCATGATGATGATGACGTTGCGGAAATCGACCTGCTTGCCGTTGTGGTCGGTCAGCTTCCCGTGGTCCATCACCTGCAGCAGGATGTTGAACAGGTCCGGATGCGCCTTCTCGATCTCGTCGAGGAGCAGCACGCAGTGCGGGTGCTGATCGATCCCGTCGGTGAGCAGGCCGCCCTGGTCGAAGCCCACGTAGCCGGGGGGCGCGCCGATCAGGCGGCTCACCGTGTGGCGCTCCATGTACTCCGACATGTCGAAGCGCAGCATCTCGACGCCGAGGGATGCGGCGAGCTGCTTGGCGGCCTCGGTCTTGCCGACGCCGGTCGGGCCCGCGAACAGGTACGAGCCGATCGGCTTGTCCGGGTCGCGCAGGCCGGCCCGGGCCAGCTTGATCGCCGAGGTCAGGGCCTCGATGGCGTTCGGCTGGCCGTAGACCACCCGCTTCAGGTTCTCGGTCAGGTGCTGGAGCACCACCGCGTCGTCCTTGGAGACGGTCTTCGGCGGGATCCGGGCCATCGTGGCGATGGTCGCCTCGATCTCCTTGATGCCGATGGTGCGCTTGCGGCGCGCCTCGGGCACCAGCATCTGCGAGGCACCGGTCTCGTCGATCACGTCGATCGCCTTGTCGGGCAGCTTGCGGTCGTTGATGTAGCGGGCCGACAGCTCCACCGCGGCCTTCACGGCCTCGGTCGTGTACTTGAGCTTGTGGAACTCCTCGAAGTACGGCCGCAGGCCCTTCACGATCTCGATCGTGTCGGGGATCGACGGCTCGTTGACGTCGATCTTCTGGAACCGGCGCACCAGGGCGCGGTCCTTCTCGAAGTACTGGCGGTACTCCTTGTAGGTGGTCGAGCCGATGCAGCGCAGCGTGCCGGAGGCCAGGGCAGGCTTCAGCAGGTTCGACGCGTCCATGGCCCCGCCCGAGGTCGCCCCGGCGCCGATCACCGTGTGGATCTCGTCGATGAACATGATGGCGTTCGGGTGCGCCTCGATCTCCTTCATCACCTGCTTGAGGCGCTCCTCGAAGTCTCCGCGATAGCGGGTGCCGGCGAGCAGCGTGCCCATGTCGAGGGAGAAGACGGTCGCGTCGGCCAGAACCTCCGGCACTTCGTGCTGGATGATCTTGCGCGCCAGACCCTCGGCGATCGCGGTCTTGCCGACGCCGGGATCGCCCACGAGCAGCGGGTTGTTCTTCTGCCGCCGGCAGAGCACCTGGATGGTGCGCTGGACCTCGCTCTCGCGGCCGATCAGCGGGTCGATCTTGCCGTCGCGCGCCTTCTTGTTGAGGTTGACGCAGTAGGCGTCGAGCGCGTCGCCCTTCTTCTTGGCGCCGCGGGGATCGCCGTCGTCGCTCGGCCGCTCGGAGGCGCCCTCCTCGTCGGCGCCGCGCACCGGCTTCGCCTCGGAGGCGCCGGGCCGCTTGGCGATGCCGTGGCTGATGTAGTTGACCGCGTCGTAGCGGGTCATGTCCTGCTCCTGCAGGAAGTAGGCGGCGTGGCTCTCGCGCTCGGCGAAGATCGCCACCAGCACGTTGGCGCCGGTCACTTCCTCGCGGCCCGAGGACTGGACGTGGATCACCGCGCGCTGGATGACGCGCTGGAATCCGGCCGTGGGCTTGGCGTCCTGACGGCCGTCGCCGGTCAGGTTGGAGAGCTCGGTGTCGACGTAGTCGACCAGGCTGCGCTTGAGCGTGTCGATCTCGACGTTGCAGGCGCGCATGACCGCGGCCGCATCTTGGTCATCCACCAGGGCGAGCAGGAGATGCTCCAGCGTCGCGTATTCGTGCCGGCGCTCGCCGGCGAGCGCCAGGGCGCGGTGGAGGGCTTGTTCTAGGCTGCGTGAGAAGCTTGGCAAAGCTGGCCTCTGTCCTTCGTGCCTACCGCGAGCGGCGCCTATTTCTTTTCCATAACGCACTGGAGAGGATGTTGGTGTTTGCGCGCGAAGTCCATGACCTGCGTCACCTTGGTCTCCGCCACCTCGTAGGTGAAGACCCCGCACTCGCCGACCCCGTTCTGATGCACGTGCATCATGATGTGGTAGGCGTCCTCGTGGCTCTTGTTGAAGAACCGCTCGACCACCAGGACCACGAACTCCATCGGCGTATAGTCGTCGTTCAGAAGGAGTACCCGGTACAGGCTGGGCCGCTTTGTCCGCGGCTTGGTCCGCGTGATGATCGCGGTGTTGGACCGGTCGTCGCCCCCGGGGGCGCGCGAACCGGATGCCGTGACCGCGATGCGCGCCGGCCGGTGGTCCCTCGTCGAAGTCGCGGTGCCCTGCATGGGGACCTGTGTCATGTGCGTCGAACCGATCCCTCGCTCGGAGCGGGCGCCGCCGGCCCTGACGGCCGATCCTGATCCTGGCCTGCCGGGAGCAGCGCTCAGCTCCGCGCCGATCAATCTACAGACGGTGAGCCGACTTCGCCAGACGCCTGTGCGCACTTGTCCGCCCCGCACGGCGCGTCTTCGGCGCATCACCGCCGACCCGCTAGCGTGTCGGGCCGGGACGGGCCGCGGGCGCCGGCGACCCCGCTCTCGGCCGCAGGAGTTCGCCGCTCAGGCCCAGCAGCGCGTCGCCGGCGGCGGCGGAGCGGGCCGCGGCGCGCTCTCCGGCCCGGTGCAGGTACGCGGTCTGCACCGCCAGGATCTCGGTCGGGCTGCGGGCCGCCGCCAGCGCCCCCCAGGTGGCGCCGAGGTCGTCGAGAGCCGTCTTGAACGAGTCGAGATACTCGATGCCGAGGGACTGGGCCGCCCGGCTCGCGATCCCGAACCGCCGCAGCGGCGTGCCGAACCCGAGGACGGCCGGGCCCAGAGGAAGGGCAGGGGGTCTCTGCATCGCCGATCTCCGGACCGCAGCCGAGCCGGCTGGCCATGGGCGACCGGCCGTTTCGGACCGCCGCGAGAGTGTGCGGCACGACAGCCAGCGTCAAGCTCGGGCCGGTAAGCCCCCTGCCAGGAGCCGGCTGGCGATGGCCGCGCGGCGACAGCGGGTCGGGGACGACCGGTAAGCGATGGCAGGGACGACACGATCCGGCATTCGCCGCGACCGCATTAACGGGCCTGTAACTGCACTTGCCTAACTCTCCACTGATGCAGCGGGGCCACGCGATCGGCGGGAGGCTCCGCAGGGGATACGACCGGCCGGACCGGTCTCGCGAGGCAATCAGGCGTGATGCGTAGCGTAGTAGGCCGCTCTCGATCGATTCCAGCGCTCCCGGCCGCGATCCTGGCGGCCGCGGTCCTGACGGCACTGGCCTCGCCGGCGGAGGCCCGGCGCGGCCGGCACCACCACCACGCCCGCGCGGCCGGCGGCTACAACCCGCCCTACGCCGCCATGGTCGTGGACGTGAAGAGCGGCAAGACGCTGCACGCGGTCAACGAGGACGCGCTGCGGCACCCGGCCTCCATCACCAAGGTGATGACGCTCTACCTGCTGTTCGAGCAGATGGAGCGGGGCAAGTTCGCCCTCGATTCCGATCTGACCATCTCGGCCCACGCCGCCGCCCAGGCACCGTCGAAGCTCGGCCTGCGCCCCGGCCAGACCATCTCGGTCGAGGACGCCATCAAGGCGATCGTGACGAAGTCGGCGAACGACGTGGCCTGCGCGATCGGCGAGAACATCGCCGGCTCCGAGGAGCGCTTCGCCCAGATGATGACCGCGAAGGCCCACGCCCTCGGCATGAGCCGGACCCACTACGCCAACGCCTCGGGCCTGCCCGATCCGGAGCAGCTCACCACCGCCCGCGACCTGACCGTGCTGGCCCGGGCGATCCAGGACCGCTTCCCCCACTATTACCGCTACTTCCAGACCCGGTCCTTCGCGTTCCGCGGGCGCGTGATCGGCAACCACAACCACCTGCTGGGCAATGTCCAGGGCGTCGACGGGATCAAGACCGGATACACCCGCGATTCCGGCTTCAACCTGATGACCGCGGCGAAGTCCGAGGGCCGCCAGATCGTGGCGATCGTGCTGGGCGGCAAGTCCGGAGCGGGCCGCGACCGGATCATGGCCGACCTCGTCCGATCCAGCCTGCCGCGCGCCTATGCCGGTGCCCGGATCTCGGCGCCGGTCACCGAGGTCGCGGAGCGCGCCCGCCCGGCGGTCGTCGCCGACGCGGTCTCGCGGACCCGCACGCAGGTCGCCTCCGCGGACGACGAGGACGTCGAGACCACCGGCACCACCGGCGAGCCCCTCGACCTGTCTCCCTCCAAGACGACGACGCCGGGCGGCACCTGGAAGCCGGGCCCGCAGGCGATCCCGAAGGCGGCCCAGGCCTATGCCGGCGGCGGCAACGCCCAGCCGCCCTTCCCGGGCGCGTCCAAGTCCACGGCCCGGGTGGCCTCCCTCGAGCGCGACGAGCCGCCGAAGGCGGTCTCCGGCGCCCGCGTCGTGCCGACCGCCTGGGTGATCCAGCTCGGCGCCATGGACGACGAGGGCAAGGCCCGCTCGATGCTCTCGGAGGCGCGCGCCAAGGTCGGCGGCAGCCTGTCGAAGGCGGCGCCGTACACGGTCAAGGTCGAGCACGGCGGCACCACGCTGTTCCGCGCCCGCTTCTCGGGCTTCGCCGAGCAGGATTCCGCCCAGGAGGCCTGCTCGGCCCTGAAGCGCAGCGGCTTCAGCTGCTTCGCCACCCGGAGCTGAGGCCCGCGAGACCCGACGGCGCGCCCGCGCGCCGGATACGGAACGGCCGCGACCGAGTTCGCCCGCGGCCGACGATCGGTATCTCTCTGACAACGCGCGTGGAGTTCAGCGATGTCGGTTCAGAAGCCTGTCCCGGGCCGCGTTGACGCGCGCCGCTCCCTCGGCGCTGCCGCCCTGGTCGGGGTGGGCGCGCTTCATGAGAGACCTGTGGGCCGACCGGATCTGCTCAGCGGTCGCCCCGCGCTGAAGCCCCAGGATCTCGTACGCCTCCTCCTGCGTCATCGTCCCTGGGTGCGGCGGACGGCGCGGCCGCGGGTCGCGATCGCCCTCAGCGTCTACACGCCATCCGGGCGCCCGGCGGTCGAGATACGGCTCTAGCAGGGCGGCGCCCGCGGCGTCGCGGATCCGGCAGAGCCGCAGCAGCTCGACCACGGCCCCGGTGGGCATGCTGTCGAGCCACGCGCCGGCGCCCGGCCCCGCGATGACGCGGCCGGTGCGCAGGCTGCCGTCCGGGCGCAGGAGGGCGTCGATCAGGACCGTGCGGAAGCGGCGGTCCTGCGGGTCGCGGGGGCGGTCGCCGGATCGCGGCTGGATCAGGCGGCGGAGCCGCGCGGTCATAGCCGCCTGACCCTCGATCATCCAGACGCCGCTGAGCCCGAGCAGCGCCGCGAGGACGATGTTCCCGCGCAGGAGCAGGAACCCCGCGGCGAGCAGCGCGAAGGCGCCGAAGGTCGGCAGACGCGCCCGCCCGCGGGCGGCGTCGAGGCCCGCCCGGAGACCGCGGCGCAGCCGACGGCCGAGGCCGCCCGAGTTCTTCGAGAGCCACCACAGGGTCAGGCAGGCGAGCAGGCCGGCGAACAGCGCCATCGCTCAGCGCCGCACGCCGTAGATGGCCGACGCGCTCCCGCCGATCCGGATACTCGTGCCGTCGCCGAGATCGAAGTGGCCCGGCCGGGGCGGCCTCGGCGGGCGGGTCGCGGTGTCGCAGCCGGGCTGCGGCGGCAGGCGCACGCCCTCGGGGAGGTTCTCCGGGCAGAGGCGCGCGCGGGTGGGGGCGTCGCCGGCCTGCGCGGCGCCGGCGACGAGGAGCAGGGGCAGGAGCAGGCGGCGGTTCGGGGGCGTCATCGCCGGTTCTCCGCGACCTCGGCGGTGGTGACCCGGACCTGCCGGATCCGGCCGTCGCGCTCGACCTTGAGGGTCACGCCGGCGCCGAGGCCGGCCTCCTCGATGGCCGCCGTCAGGTCGGCGAGGCGGTGGACGGGGCGGTCATTGGCCTCGACGATCACGTCGCCGATGTCGCCGGTCTGCGGATCGACGCCGCGCAGGCCGGCCTGCGCGGCCGGGGAGCCGGGCAGCACCCGCACGATCACCACGCCGTCGATGCCGAGCCGCGCGGTGGCCGCCTCCTGGGCGGCGATGATGCCGATGCCGGGATTGCGCACCCGTCCGGCCTTGATCAGCTCCGGCACGATCCGGTTCACCACGTCGACGGGGATCGCGAACCCGATCCCGGCGCTGGCGCCGGACGGCGACACGATGGCGGTGTTGACCCCGATCAGCCGGCCCGCGGAATCGAGGAGCGGGCCGCCGGAATTGCCGGGGTTGATCGCCGCGTCCGTCTGGATCACGCCGGACAATTCGCGGCCCTCGCTCGTCGGCATCCGCCGCCGCACGGCGCTGATGACGCCGGTCGTCAGCGTGTGGTCGAGGCCGAACGGGTTGCCGATGGCGAAGGCCGACTGCCCGACCTTGAGATCCGCCGAGGTGCCGATCGCCAGCGGCGGCGGCATGTTCCGCACCCGCCCGAGCTGCAGGACCGCGAGGTCGTAGGACGGCGCCATCCCGACGAGGGTGGCGGGCACGACCTCGCCGTCGCTCATCCGGACCGAGACCGAGCCGCCGCTCCGCGCGGCGTTCTGCACGACATGGGTGTTGGTGACGATGTGGCCGGCGCCGTCCCAGACGAAGCCGGTGCCGGTCTGGGTCCCGCCCTGCTCGCCGCCCTGGTCGTCGAGGTCGAGGAGGTCGCGGTTCTGAGCGGCGCTCTGCGCGAAAACGTGAACGACGGACGGGCTCGCGCGCTCGAACAGCGCCACCGTCGAGGCCTCGGCCGGCGCCAGATCGCCGCGGGCCGTCACGGCCCGGGGGGTGTCGGCCGCGTAGAGCAGCGGCTGCAGGTAGGGCTGGGCGACGTAGAGCGCCAGCAGGACCACGACCGCGGCGAACAGGATGCGCACGGTACGATCCGGCACGGGTGTCTCCGATGCATGGGCGCGCGGGAACGCGCGCGGGCGGGCCCGCGACGGGCGGAGCCTTAAGTGCGCGTTCAGGATCGGGGCGTCAACACAGAGGGGCACCGCCGCCGACAGGCCCCTGACGTGTTCTGGCGCACGTCGGCGACCGGCGCAGACTGGCTAACGGAATGGTCATCATTCAGGAGCCACAATTCTCGCAAGTCCAGGGCAGCTCAGTTGCGCTCAATACGGACATGGAACACCGAGCCGCGCCCGGACTCCTGCCTCGGCACCGGATGCTGGTTTCGAAAACCGCCCGAATTGATCGCAAAGCTGCCGCAGAGATGCTTGCATTGACGCTCAGACCATCGATCGCCGCAGCCCCTCGGCAGAGCCCGGCGGCGGCGGTCTGAACGGTCCAAAACGGTTCGGAAGGACGAGTACAGATGGAAACCGAAGCTCTGGAACGGCCCGCGGATCTGACGATCTGGCGCACGGCCCCGGCGAGCGCCCCGCTCGCGCAGCCCGAGCGCTACCAAACCCTGCGGGAGGCGATCGCCGCCGCGGCCGGCGCCCTGGCCGACCCGGCCAAGCAGCCCTGGATCATCACCGAAGAGGGCGAGATCCTCTCGCCGAACTGGATCCGCACCTACCTGAACTGACGATCCGTCACCCGAAGAACGGGGATACCGGGGACGGCGGCGCGAAGCCCCGCCCCGGTACCCCGCGGGTTCACTCGGCGGCGTCCGACCGGCGGAAGCCCTCGATCCCGATCTGGTCGGGATTGATCGCGTGCAGCGCCCGCCGGGCCGCCTCGAGGGGGTGCTCGGCCTCGATCCGCACCGAGGTGAGATCCGGGCTCTTGTAGACCGTCACGATCGTGTCCATCACCTCGGTCAGCGTGGTGCGCTTGTCCTCGGGGGCGGCGATGAGGAGCTGCAGCCCCCAGGCGCGGTAGAGATCGACCAGCGCCTGGCTGTTGCGCACGTCGAGCTTCGAGAACGCCTCGTCGAGCAGGCACAGGCCGAGCCCCGGATTCTCGTCGCCCGGCCGGTCGCCCGGATAGTAGGCGCTGGCCAGCGACGCGGCGATCGCCACGTAGAACGGCGCCTGCGCCTCGCCGCCGGAGCCGCGCAGCGCCCGGGCCGACATGGTGGTGCGGTTGCCCGCCCGGTCGCGCATGCCGATCTCGTAGACGAAGTAGTTGCGGTAATCGGCGAGCCGCGCCGCGTCCTCCTCGCCGGCGATCAGCGCGGTGATCTCCTCGAGCGCGGCCGCCATCGGCCCCTCGGCCTCGCCGGCGAGCAGCGCCTGCGCGGCCTCGGGCGAGCGGGCGGTCTCGGTGGCCAGCGCGTGGACGGCGGCGTAGCGGCGGTCGACCGCCGCCTCGAACGCGTAGGTCTGGCCGGTGAAGCTGCGCGCCGAGAGCCGCTCGTTCAGGGCCGCGAGGCGGGCGTGGACCCGCTCGAACCGGTCGGCGAGGCGTGTCAGCAGGTCCTCGGTCATCAGGCGGCGCATCTCGGCCTCGGCCCGCTCGGCCTGCGCCCGGTAGCGGCGCAGCTCGTGCCCCTCGACCGCCTCGTATTCCCGCCGCACCCAGGCGAAGCCGTCGATCGCCGGGGCGTCCCCGGAGGCGAGCGGGTTCTCCACCCGCCAGGCGGCGCAGGCCTCCGCCAGCTCGCGCTCGGCGATCCGGCCGTGCGAGCGAGCGGCCTCGGCGGAATCGCGGGCGAGGCCGCGCTCGGCACTCACCCGGGCCCCGGCCGCCTTGGCGTCGAGTCCGGCAAGCGACCGCCGCGCCTCGGCGACCGCACCGAGGTCGAACGGCTCGGCGCGGGCGAGGCGCACCCGCGCCGCGTCGCCCCCGCTCAGCTGGCGCAGGGCCGCGCGGCGGGCCGACAGGGCGGCGCGGACGGCCTCGCGCACAGGTCCCATCCGGGCGCGCAGGGCCGCCTCGTCGGCGAGCAGACGATCGAGCTTCGGCTCCAGCTCCTCCGACAGTTCCCGCAGGTAGCCGACCCGCTCGGCGGTCAGCGCGGCGATCTCGGCGGTGAGCCCCGCCGTGTCGCGCTTCTCGATGCCCTCCCGCTCGGTCTGGAGCGTGCGCCGCCGTCCCTCGAGCCCGTCGAGCTCGGCCCGCAAGGCCTCCACGTCGTCGAGACCCCGGGCGACGCGGGCCCGGATCGCGGCGGCCGTCCGGGCGGCCTCGCGCAGGACCGCGGCCTCGCCGCGCAGGCGCCGCGCCTCCGCGACGGCGATCTCGTGGGCGCGGCGGCTGTCGGCGGTCGGCCCGCGATGACCGCGAGTCATCAGCAGGTCGACGTTGCGGGTCACCGTGTAGGCCATGCCGGCCGTGGTCCGACCGCTCGGCGCCACGGCGCGGGACAGGCGCGCCAGTTCGGCATCGTCCCGGGCGAGGTCGTAGCCGCCGAGCCGCACGCCGAGGAAGGCCTCCGCATGGGGGTCGCTAGTCTCGATCACGGTGAGCGGCCCGTCGTCGTAGCGGCGGGACCGCTGCTTGGCGGTGTCGGTGGTCTTCACCAGGATGCAACGGCTGAAGCGGTCGCGGCCCGATTGCAGCACGCCGAGCGCCTCGCTCAGCCGGTCGGGGGCGACCACCAGCGCCTCGCGGGCGCGCCCGAGCAGGCCTTCGAGGGCCGGGCCCCAGGTCGGATCGACGATCTCGGCCAGCTCGCAGATCGGCAGCGCGTCGATGCCGCGCCGCTCCAGCTCGCCGCGAAACGCCACCGTATCGGAGGACAGGCGCGCCGCCGGGCCGCCGCCGGTGCGCGGGGCCGTGCGCTCGGCCTCGCTCTCCTGGGCCCGGGCCTTGAGCGCCGCGTCCTCGGCGGCCCGCTCCAAAGCCTCGTCGAAATCGGGCAGGCGCGCCAGCCCGTCTGCCAGCTCGGCCAGCGGGCCCTCGGGGCGCAGGATCTCCTCGGGCGAGGATTCCCGGCGCAGGCCCGCCCGGGCGCAGGCCTCGGCGAGGCGGGCCGCCTGCGGGCAGCTCTGGCGCAGGAGCGGGGCGACGGGCTGGAGCTTGGCCATCTGCCCGACGAGCCCCACGAGGTCGCCGATCCGGCCGATCAGCTCCTTCCGGTCCCGCTCCAGCATGGACAGGCCCAGCGTCGAGGCCGCGAGCCGGCCCTCGGCGGCGCTCGCGGCGGCCAGCGCCTTCTTCTCGGCGATCTCGCCGTCGATCTCGCGGACGTAGCCTCGGCTCGCGGTGACGCGTTCGCGCGCGATGCGCAGGGTGTCGGCGCCCTCGCGGAGGCGGCTCCGGACGGCGATGAGGTCGAGGCTGCGGCGGCGCAGCTCGGCGCTCGCCGCCCGCAGCTCGTGGGTCGCGGCGGCCAGGACCGCCTCGCCCCAGGCCTCGTAGCGGTCGCGCAGGCGCCGCAGGCGCCCGAGCCGGCTCTCCAGTTCGGCGATGGTCTCCAGGAGGCGCCGCCAGTTGGCGATCGAGTGGCGCACGCGCTCGACGTCGAGGGGCTCCGGGTCGAGCACGAAGGCGCGCACGAACGCGCTGGTGTCGAAGATCGGCTTGAACGCCACCGCGTTGGCGAAGCTGCGCAGGAAGTGGCGCGGCTCCGGCGCCGGCGCCCCCTCGCGCAGGGTCGCGAGCACGTCGGCCGTGAAGCGCTCGCCGGAGGTGCGGTACTCGGTGAAGCTCGACGCGCGGGCGCGCAGGTCGGCGGCGATCTCGCTCCAGGGCGCCGTGTAGGTGCCGCCGGGAGCGGTGCGCGCGTAGTCGGCGACCTCGAACCGGTGCCCGACCGCGATGAAGCGCGACAGCACGGTCTCCTTCGGCTCCACGGCCCGGGCCGCCAGGGCGAGGCCGACCGAGACCACGCGGCCGGAATCGGGGTTCTCGAAGACCAGGACCAGCACGGTCTCGCAGGATTCCCGCGTCGGGCGGCCGCCCTCCGCCGGGTCGCTGATCCAGCCGAGGCAGTAGTCGCGCACCGTGCGGGCGCTGCGGCCGGAGGCCGAGGCGTTGAGGGCGAGGCGGCTGGCGTTGTTGCCGGCCAGCACGGTGCCGACCGCGTCGAAGATCGTCGACTTCCCGGCCCCGGTCGGCCCGACCAGCGCCGCGGCGCCGCGCAGGCGGATCTGCTCGCGGCGGATCAGGTACCAGTTCGAGATGGCGATGTCGGTGAGGACGTACACGGTGTCGGTGGGTCGGACCGGTGATGAGGGATGTGCGGCCCAGTTGGCCGGACTCGGCCGCGTATGCAAGCCGACACGCGCGAACCCATGATGCCTGATCCTACCTCAGGTTATGACACTGTTAGCACAAGCCGTTCATGTCCTGCGGGTGCCGTTCGCACGACCGGAACCGACCGATGCGTCTCAGTCTCAAAGCAAAACTCAGCGGCCTCTTCGCCCTCATGCTCCTGGCGGCGATGGTTCAGGGCGGCGTGACCCTCTACAAGATGCAGGCGGTCGACCAGCGGCTCGCGGAGCTGATCGACAACGCCGTGCCGTCGATCAACGAGGCCCAGGCGATCAACGCCCTCGTGATGCGCTCGCGACTGTGGCAGTTCCGCTACGTGACGGCGGATACCGACGCCGAGCGCGAGACCAGCCTGAAGAACGCCGACGAGATGATACGGAATCGCCAGGCGAAGGCCGAGGCGTACCGCGGCCTGGTGGCGTCGAAGGAGGAGCAGACCATCTACGACGACCTGCTCGCCAAGCTGGCGGTGCAGCAGGCCGACTGGACCCGTCTGCGCGCCTTCCCGGCCGACCAGCACGACCAGGCGCTCGCCTATTTCCGCGGGCCGATGAACGCCAACTACCTCGCGGCCTCGACCGCGACCCGCGCCCTCGCCGACCTGAACATCCGGAACGGTGAGGCGGCCGGACGCGCGGCCCGCGACAGCCAGGCGGACGCGGTTCGGACTACCGTCGTGAGCCTGCTCGTCAGCCTCGTCATCGCGCTCGGCGCCATGCTGTACGCCTTCACGGGCGTCTCGCGGCCGCTCGCCGGGATGACGCTGTCGATGCGGCGGCTCGCCGACGGCGACACGCAGGCCGAGATCCCCTACGCCGCGCGGCGGGACGAGATCGGCGCCATGTCGGCGACCGTCGCGGTCTTCCGCGAGAACCTGCTGCACGCCCGCGCCCTGGAGGCCGAGACCGCGCAGGCCCGGGCCGGCGCCGAGGCCCAGCGCCGGCAGGCGACGCGCGAACTCGCCGACCGGTTCGAGTCGGCCATCGGCGGTATCGTCGGCTCGGTGACGTCGGCAGCGACGCAGCTCCAGTCTACCGCCCAGAGCCTCACCGCGACGGCGACGCAGACGGCCGGCCAGTCGACCAGCGCCGCGGCCGCCGCCGAGGAGGCCTCCTCCAACGTCACCACGGTCGCGGCGGCGGCCGAGGAGCTGGGCTCTTCGGTCAACGAGATCGGCCGCCAGGTCGGCTCCTCCGCGGACCTGGCGCAGGCCGCCGTCCGCGAGGCGGCCGCCACGGCCGACCTCGTCCAGGCCCTGAGCACCGGCGCGCGCCGGGTCGGCGAGGTGGTGGACCTGATCTCGGCGATCGCCAGCCAGACCAACCTGCTGGCGCTGAACGCCACGATCGAGGCGGCCCGGGCCGGGGTCGCCGGCCGCGGCTTCGCGGTCGTCGCCACCGAGGTGAAGGCGCTGGCCGACCAGACCGCCAAGGCCACGGCCGAGATCTCGGCCCAGATCGCCCAGATCCAGGGCTCGACCGGCCAGGCCGTCCAGGCCATCGACGGCATCGCCGGCCGCATCCGCGAGATCAGCGGCATGGCCAACTCCATCGCGGCGGCGGTGGAGGAGCAGGGCGCGGCCACCCAGGAGATCGTCCGCAACGTCGCCGAGGCCGCGACCGGGACCGAGTCGGTGACCGCCAACGTCAGCGGCGTCGCGGGCGCCGCCGAGGAGACCGGCGCGGCCGCCGCGCAGGTTCTGGCCTCGGCGTCCGAGATGGCCCGCCAAGCGGCCCATCTCGGCAGCGAGGTCGAGCACTTCCTGGCGACGGTCCGGGCGGCCTGAACCGGGAACCGGCGGGCGCGGTGGTCCGGGTCGCTCCCTCCGGAGCGATCGGCGGTGAGCTCAGGCCTCGCCGGCCTCGGACCACGCCCGCAGGCGCTCCATCCAGGCGTCGGAGGCCAGCACCGTCACGCCCGGCAGGAGCGAAAGCGGCGTGACCCGCTCGACCCGGTCGCGCTCGCCGAGGCGCAGGCCGCCGCGCTTGGCGTAGAGGCGCAGGATGTCGGCGAGCCGGCCCTCCTCGGGGGGCTCGTTGCGGGCCACGGCGCGGATCTTCTCGACGATCTCGTCGGTGGTGCAGTCGACGATCCCGTCCGTGCCGGCCCGGTGGTCGCGCAGGCCCTCCTCGTAGAGGAGCCGGAGCGCCAGCAGCACCAGGGTCTCGTCCTTGCGCAGGCGCTCCGAGACGATGTCGTGCCGCGGGGCGTCGGCGGCCGGGCTCAGCGAGACCATCTGGTCGCGGTGCGAGACGGTCAGCGCGTAGCCGAGGCAGGCGAAGTAGTCGGTGAAGAACGGCGCGTAGTGCCGGGCGAGCTCGTAGGACCGTCCGATCCCCTGCGTCTCGGCGTAGATCACCTGCCCCTTCAGCAGAACCTGGAGAGCGCGGCACAGCTCCTCGGCGTCCGGCGCCCGGGCGCCGGGGGGCGGCGGCTCGTCGCCGTCGATGATCGCGCGGAAGCCCTCAAGCACGGGGACGGCGCTCCAGCAGGAAGTCCGGGCAGTCCAGCCAGCCGTTGACAACCCGCTCGGGCAGCCGGGTCAGGGCGTAGCGCGCGCCGAGCTTGGCGTCGAACAGCACGTCGATCTCGCGCAGGCGCTGGAACACGATGAAGTCGTCGACGCCCGCGATCACGATCTGCGACCCGCGCAGGCGCACGGCCTTGCCGAGGCGGGCCTCCACGAAGGCGCTCATGCTCTCCGGGGTCACGGTGGTGCGGCGCCGGAACTCCGCCTTGGCGGCCGCGAAGGCGTCGACCACGGGGTCGTCCTCGATGTCGGGCAGGGGCTCCATGTCGATGGCCGACTTGCGGGCCCGCGGCGCCTGGAGATGCGCGTGGCCGATCGGCGGCCGCAGCAGCGAGACGTCCCCCGGCACCTCGGGGGCGATCTCGGACCCGCCGACGGCGCGCAGCATCGCCGCCACGCGCTCGACGCCGCTCGGGTCCGGGCGGTCCATCACGTGCAGGGCGGAAGCGATCCGGCGCTCCAGCCGCGCCACCACGGCGTCGACGGCGTCGAGGTGGTTGTCGAGGCCCTCGAACACCGCGAGGATCTGGGCGAGATCCGCCCGGACGGCCTTCTGCGCCGCGTCGAGGTCGGCGCTCCGCCCCTCGCGGATCAGGCCCTCGGCCAGCGCCCGGACCGTGAGGGCGTCGCGCAGCGCCCGACCGGCCTCGCGCACCACGCTGGCGCGGAAGCGGAACGGGTTGAAGCGGGTGTGCAGCGTCCGGTAGTCGCTGATCAGGTGGCGCTCGACGAAATCCTCGAAGAACAGCCGGAAGGTCTTGGCGCGGTCGGGCTCGCGCAGGATGCGCTCCTCGACCTTGCGCATGCCGGCCGCGAGGCCGCGCACGTGCGACAGGAAGGCGGCAGCGGCCCGGGCGGCGTTGGACAGCGCCTCGGAGCGGTTCGCCGGGTCCGACAGGGCGCTCTCGAGCCCGCCCAGCACCTCCAGCACGGCGCCGCCGTAGGAGCGCGTCTCGCCCCTTTCGAGCCGGGACAGCTCCTCCAGCAGGAGGCGGGCCTCGGGGTCGAACTCCGCGACCGGGACGTAGCGCTCGCGGCGCTCGATCAGCCAGCCGGTGTCGAGGAGGCGCCGGTAGAGCGCCGTGCGGCGCTCGGCCGGGTCGGCCGAGATCGGCTCGTCGCCGCTGACCTCGGGGTCGCTCCAGCCGGCGGCGAAGTCGCCGATCTCCGCCAGGAGCTCGGCCTTGCGCACCGGCTCGGCCCCGAGGACGCGCCGGTGCAGGTGCAGGAGCAGGGCGGCGTTGAAGCCGCGGCTCGGCGAGGCCAGCGGCTTGAACAGCTCGTCGGACAGCTGCGCGAACAGCATGGTACTGTGAACTCTCGCCGTCGCGCAGCCCGAGCCCCGATCGTTGCCTTACTTCGCGCCGAGGAGCTCGACGTCGAAGATCAGCGTGGCGTTCGGCGGGATCACGCCGCCGGCGCCCCGGGCGCCGTAGCCGAGCTGCGGCGGGATGATCAGGGTGCGCTTGCCGCCGGCCTTCATGGTGGCGACGCCCTCGTCCCAGCCCTTGATCACCTGGCCGGCGCCCAGGGGGAAGCTGAAGGGCTGGTTGCGGTCGCGGGACGAGTCGAACTTCTTGCCCTTCTTGCCGCCCTCGTCGAGCCAGCCGGTGTACTGGACGGTGACCGTCTGGCCGGCCTTCGGCTCAGGCCCGGTGCCGACGACCTCGTCCTGATACTTAAGGCCCGACGGGGTGGTCACGGTCTCGGCATTGGCGGCAGTGGTCATGGCGATCAACGCGGCTCCGAAGAGGGGGGACAGGCGAGGCATGGTTTCTCCCTGGAGCCGGCGCCGTGCGCGCCGGCCGTCGGGAGGCCTTCTATCGCCTCGGACCCGTCCAGGCCAGGGAGAGACGGTTGGTGCCCCCCGGGGCGCTCTCAGGCGGCCCGGACGCCGTCGAGGAAGCGGCCGACCTCGGCGGTCAGCTGCACGGCCTGGGTCGACAGGGCGGCGGCCGCGCCCAGGACCTCGCCCGCGGCCGCCTCGGTCGCGCCGGAGGCCGCGGCGACGCCGGCGACGTGGCCGGTGACCGCGGCCGCGCCCTGCGCCGCCTGCCCGACGTTGCGGACGATCTCGTGGGTGGCCGCGCCCTGCTGCTCGACCGCCGCCGCGATGGAGGTCGCGACGCCGTCGATGTCGCGGATCCGCGCCGTGATCGTCCCGATCGCCGCCACGGCCTGACCGGTCGAGGCCTGGACCCGCCCGATCTGGCCGGCGATCTCCTCGGTCGCCCGGGCGGTCTGCTCGGCCAGCGCCTTCACCTCGGTGGCCACGACGGCGAAACCGCGACCGGCCGCACCGGCACGCGCGGCCTCGATCGTGGCGTTGAGCGCCAGCAGGTTGGTCTGGCCCGCGATGGTCGAGATCAGCCCGACCACGTCGCCGATCCGCGTCACCGCCTCGCTCAGCTCCTGGACCAGCGCGCCGGTCTGATCGGCCTCGGCGACGGCCGCGCGCGCGAGGCTGGCCGAGCCGTCGACCTGCCGGCCGATCTCCTGGACCGAAGTGCCGAGTTCCTCGGCCGCCGCCGCCACGGTGCCGACATTGCTGGCCGCCTGCTCGGCCGCGGCCGCGACGGTGCTCGACTGCTCGGCGGTCTGCGCGGCGGTCTCGGTCATGCTCCGGGCCGTCGCCTGCAGGCCGGTCGCCGCGGCCGAGACCTGCGCGACGATCCCGCCGACGGTGTCGGCGAACCGGTCGGCGATCTGCCGCATGACGAGGCTGCGCTGGCGCTCCGCGTCCTGCCGGGCCGCCTCGGCCTCGGCCTCGAGCTGCCGACTGCGGATCAGGTTGTCCTTGAACACCTGCACGGCCGCCGCCATGGCGCCGATCTCGTTGCGCCGCCTCAGGCCCGGGACGGCCACGGCGGCGTTTCCGGCCGCGAGGGCCTCCATGGCCGCAGTGATCACCCGGATCGGCCGCAGCACGCCGCGGAACAGGGCGAGCAGACCGAGCGCGACGAGCAGCAGGGTTGCGACCAGGGCCGCTCCGTCGCGCCACAGGGTGCTGCGCGCCGCGTTGGCCAGGGTCTCGGCCCGCGCGACCATCTCGTCGAGGCAGACGAAGGCGAGGTCGACGAGGGTGACCTGCTCGGGCGTGTCGAGCTTGCGCGCCTGCGCGAGCGTCAGCCCCGGCGGCGCGCCGCGAGCCAGTGCCTGCGCCACGGCGCGCCGGCGGGCGAGGGGGCTACCCGCGAAATTGTTCTCCCCGGCCCGTCGGAACGCGGCCCCGACCGTCTCCGAGGCCTCGGCCGCCGCCTCGGTCGCCGCGCTCCACGCCGCGTCGAGCCGTCCCCGCTCCTCGGCGGCCGCGACGGTCTCGTCCAGCGACCACGATGCCCCGGCCGCCAGCGACGTCTGCACGCGCAGCGCGACGGCGCCGTTGGCCATGCGGGTCGCCCATGCCGCCCGCTTCAGGGCGAGGTCGCGCCGGAGGATCGCGTCGGACAGCGGGATCGCGCCGTCCACGGCGTCGCTGGTCGCGATCAGGGCATCGAGCATGGCCTGGAAGGCGGCCCTCGCCTCCGCCATCACCGCGCCGTCGCGCTGCGCGCCCGACACATTCAGAACCGCGTCGACCCGCGGCCGGAGGCGCTCGACGCGTCCGCTCGCCTCGTGCAGCCCGCCGAGGGTCGCCGTCACGGCGGGAAGTTCCAGCCCGTCGAGGAGCGGCCGCGCCGCGGCGAGCCCCGCGACCGCCCGCTCCCGGTCAGCGTAGAGCGACGCGCGGGTCTCGGCCTCGACCGGCTCGGCGGCGGCCAGGAACTGCAGTGTCGCGCCCCGCTCGAACCGGGTCACGTTCAGCGTCTGGAGGAGGGCGCGGCTCGCCCGCACCAGCGCGATGACCCGGTCGGCCTCGGCGGCCTGCTGCCGCGCCTCCCGCACGGTGCCCGTCGCGAAGCCGAGCAGAATCGTGGCCATGACGACGAGGACGAGGCTCATGGTCGTCCGGATGGACAGGTCCCGTACGCGCATCGTGCCTGGTCTCCGGTCGCCCGATCGGCCGGGCGAACCGGATCATAGCAAGTTTTTCCCGGAACGATCCGGGCAACGCGCGAGGACGCAGGCAGCGTCCGATCTCGAATTGACTTTTCGCACCCGGATATGTCGCGGAACGGCCCGAAAACGACCGCTCATCTCTACCGAAACACTGTGCCTGCTCTCGATAGACAGCGCAGACGGCGCGAGAGAGACTTCTATCTTCCCTGTGCGCAACGGCCTTCGGCCCCGGAACGAGTCACGCCGTTTGGCGAGTCCGGCTCGGATACTGGCGGCGAACCCGCAGGGCGGCGTCAGCCGGCCAGCAGGGCCGCGAGATGGGCCACGAGCCGGCGCGCGACCTCGTCCTTTCCGAGGCGCGGCCAGGTCTCTACCGCGCCGTCCCGCCCGATCAGGTGCACCGTGTTGTCGACGCCGCCCATGACGCCGCCCTCGGCCGACACGTCGTTGGCCACGATCAGGTCGCAGCCCTTCCGGGCGATCTTCGTCCGGGCGTGCTCGACCACCGCGTCGGTCTCGGCGGCGAACCCGACCACGAGGGGCGGGCGCCCGGACGGCCGGCGCGCCACCGTGGCGAGGATGTCGGGATTCTCGACCAGCGGCATCGGCGCCGGCCCGGTGCCGTCCTTCTTGATCTTCTTGCTGCCGGCCTCCTGCTCCGGGCGCCAGTCGGCGACCGCGGCGGCGAGGACCGCGATGTCGGCCGGCAGCGCCGCCTCGACGGCGGCCAGCATCTGCCGGGCGGTCTCGACCCGCACGACGGCGACGCCCGGCGGGTCGGGGATCGCCACCGGCCCGGAGACCAGGGTCACGGCGGCACCGGCCGCAGCGGCGGCCGCGGCGATGGCGTGACCCTGGCGGCCGGAGGAGCGGTTGGCGATGTAGCGGACCGGGTCGATCGGCTCGTGGGTGGGCCCCGACGACACGAGCACCCGGCGGCCGGCCAGGGGCCTGTCCCCGGCCGGGGCGCCGAGCATCCGCTCCAGCGCGTCGGCGATCTCGTTGGGCTCGGCCATGCGGCCGGGCCCGGATTCGGGTTCGGCCATCCGGCCGGCGTTCGGGCCGACGATCCGGACGCCGTCGCCCTCCAGGATCGCGCGGTTCCGGCGGGTGGCGGGGTGCGCCCACATCTGGACGTTCATGGCCGGCGCGATCAGGATCGGCAGGGTCGTGGCCAGCAGGATCGTGGTCGCGAGGTCGGCCGCGTGGCCGCCGGCCATGCGGGCCATCAGGTTGGCGGTGGCGGGCGCCACCACCACGGCATCGGCCTGACGGGCGAGCTTGATGTGGCCGATCTCGGCCTCGGAGGCCCGGTCGAACAGGTCGGTATGCGCCCGCTCACCCGCGAGCGCGGCCGCCGCCAGCGGCGTCACGAATTCCTGGGCCCCCGCGGTCAGCACCGGGCAGACGCTGGCGCCCCGCTCGCGCAGCCGCCGAATCAGGTCGAGGGCCTTGTAGGCCGCGATGCCGCCGCCGATGACGAGGAGGACGCGGCGTTGGGCGAGGGTCTCGGTCATGCCGCCGACCCTCTGCGCGCCGGCGCGCGCGCGTCAAGCGGCCTCAGGCCGCGGCCGGAACGGCCGGTGCCTTCAGCCCGCCGAACCGGCGCTCGCGGCGGCCGAACTCGGCCACGGCCTCGGCGAGGTCGTCGGGGCCGAAATCGGGCCACATCCGCTCGGTGAACAGCAGCTCGGCGTAGGCGGCTTCCCACAGCATGAAGTCGGAGAGGCGCCGCTCGCCGCCTGTGCGGATCAGCAGATCGACATCCACCGGGGAGCCGTGCATCGGGCCGGCGACCAGCTTGCCGAAGCTCTCGCGCGTCGGCTCCTCGCCGGCGAGGCCTTGGGCCGCCGCGATGATCGCGTCGCGGGCCGAGTAGTCGACGCAGATCCGCAGGTGCAGCCGGGTTCCCCCCGCCGTGGCAGCCTCCGCGGCCGCGATCGCCTGGGGAATGCCGTCCGGCAGACGGTCGCGCCGGCCGACGACGCTGAGGCGGGTACCGGTGCGGGCGAGGCGCTGCGTCTCGTTGCGCAGGTACGAGCGCAGGAGCCGCATCAGGCCGCCCACCTCCTCGGCCGGCCGCTGCCAGTTGTCCGCCGAGAAGGCGTAGAGCGTGAGCGTGCCGATGCCGTGATCCGGGCAGGCCTCGGCGGTGCGGCGGATCGCCTCGACGCCCCGGTGGTGGCCGGCCAGCCGCGGCAAGCCGCGCTGCGTCGCCCAGCGCCCGTTGCCGTCCATGATGATCGCGGCGTGCAGGGCTCCCGGCACCGCTTCGCTTTGCATCGTAAAGTCTCCCGGCATGGGCGTGGCGCAGAGGTCTATCGAAACGGGGTTAACATTCCCGGCGGGACGGGCGGTCTCACGCCGTTTTCGTGGCCGGATCGAGGCCGCGGACACCGGATTCGGGGCCGCGCTCGGCCGCATCCGCGGCGTCGCGCACCACCTGCTCCAGCACACCGAGATAGCCGATGAAGCGCTGACGCCCGACCGGGGTTAGGCGGCAGATTGTCTGCGACCGGCTCTGCGCGAAGCGTTTCTCGAGACTCACCAGGTCCGCCTCGCTCAGCACGGCGAGGTGGCGGCTCAGGTTGCCGTCGGTGAGCCCGCACAGGCGCTTGAGGTCCGGAAAGGGCAGCCCCTTCGGATGCGCCACCAGCGACGTCAGGACGCTGAGGCGCGCCCGCTCGTGGATGATCCTGTCGAGCCCCTCGTAGGAGAAGCGCCCGTCGGAACGGTCAGCGGTCGTCATCGAAGGCCCGGGCCCCGTGATGGATGATCCCGGCCAGCCACGCTTGGCCGAACAGGAAGGGCAGGCCCATCGTCCAGGGTGACAGGGCCCGCGTCTCGGCCGAGATCGCCAGCACGGCGAGCCCGGCGAGCAGGTACCAGGCCCCGACGCCCTGGACCGCCCGGGGCAGGATCCGCGCCGAGGCGAACAGGCCGAGGCCGACCAGCACCTGCCAGAGACCCGGCAGCATCCAGACCTCGTCGGGGGCGAAGCGGGCGATGACCAGGGCGAGGCAGGCCCCCGCGCCCGCGGCCGGCAGGAAAACCTCGATGGCGTTCCACACCATCGCGTCGGCGAGGCCGGAATGCAGGCGCCGGCTGCGCCGGACCGCCTCGACGCCGATCATCGCGAAGGCCGCCAGCGCCGCCGCGATCCAGAGACCGAAGAACAGGCCCGGCCGCGCCGCGGGATCCCCGAGCCACAGGGCCTGTCCCGCCGCGCAGGCGAGCGCGAGGCCGCCGGTGCCGGCCACCGTCGCCGCTCCCAATCCGCGGAACGCCGTATCGCGGGCGATCTGCGACCGGATGGCCACGATGTCGGCCAGCGCCTTGTCCAGGTCCTGCATGTGCCTCAAGCCCCCGGCCGCAGCATGCCGTCCACCCCGCTTTGCATCGCAAAGTATCGCCGGGGTCGGCCCACGGCAAGCCGATTTCCCGTGTACGGAGGCGGATCTTCTCAGCATCCGGGACCGCGGTCGAGTTCGCTCCCGGGTGAATTCTACCTAACGGTTGTATTCGCCACACCGTCTTTAGTGGAAAGGCGCGGCGCTCCGCGGCCGGTCCGCAGCCGGTCCCCGCTGCCGCCGGCGGCAGACGAAAGCCGTCAAACCGCACCCGCGCAGGGTTTCTCGGAGCGCGGTCCGGGCCCATATTGTTCTCATGCCCGCACCGAAGAAACCGCGCGCCGCCTCCGTGACGGCCACGTCCGCCAAGGCGTCGAAGCCCGAGCTAAAGCCCCTGGACACCTATCTGGCGGAGCTGCTGAACCCAGCGCTCAACCGGAACCGTCCGGCCGCCGTCGAGCCGCCGCCCGAGGCGCCCGCGCGGCCCGGCCGCAAGACAGGCGGCAAGCCGGGCGGCGGGAAGGGTGGTCCGAAGGACGGGACGTCGGCGGCCGCGACCCGGAGGGCCGAGATCGCCCGCGACGGCTTCGCGGAGGCGCCCCAGGCCGGCTACGCCCTCGGCGACGCGGCCGACGTCGACCCGCGCCTGGCCCAGGCGCTCGGCCTGACGCCGCCCGAGGACGGCCCCGCGCCGGAGGGTGCCGACCTGCCGGATCCCGGCGGCGACGGCGGCGCCTCGGCGACGGTGACGGCGCTGGAGCGGCTGCTCACCGAGGGCAATCCGCTCTTCAAGGACGGCAAGACTTGGACGCCCCACCGGCCTGAGCGGCCGCAGAAATCCGAGGGCGGCGTCCGGTTCACGCTCAAATCCGACTTCACGCCGGCCGGCGACCAGCCCCGCGCCATCGCCGAACTGGTCGGCGGCGTGCAGGCGCTGGAGCGCGACCAGGTTCTGCTCGGCGTCACCGGCTCGGGCAAGACCTTCACGATGGCGAAGATCATCGAGGAGACGCAGCGCCCGGCGCTGATCCTCGCCCCCAACAAGACGCTCGCCGCGCAGCTCTACGGGGAGTTCAAGGCGTTCTTCCCCGACAACGCGGTCGAGTACTTTGTCTCCTACTACGATTACTACCAGCCCGAGGCCTACGTCCCGCGCTCCGACACGTTCATCGAGAAGGAATCCTCGATCAACGAGCAGATCGACCGGATGCGCCACGCCGCCACCCGCGCCCTGCTGGAGCGCGACGACGTCATCATCGTCGCCTCGGTCTCGTGCATCTACGGTATCGGCTCGGTCGAGACCTACACGGCGATGTCGTTCACGGTCTCGCTCGGCGAGCGGATCGAGCAGCGCCAGCTGATCGCCGACCTCGTGGCCCTGCAGTACAAGCGCATCCAGTCCGACTTCGCCCGCGGCACCTTCCGGGTGCGCGGCGATTCGATCGAGCTGTGGCCGGCCCACTTGGAGGATCGCGGCTGGCGGATCGGGCTGTTCGGCGACGAGGTCGAGAGCATCGTCGAGTTCGACCCGCTCACCGGCAAGACCATCTCCGAGCTGAAGTTCGTGAAGGTCTACGCGAACTCGCACTACGTCACGCCGCGCCCGACGCTGCAGCAGGCGATCAAGGGCATCAAGCACGAGCTGAAGGGCCGGATCGAGGAGCTGACCAAGATGGGCCGGCTCATCGAAGCGCAGCGCATCGACCAGCGCTGCACCTTCGACATCGAGATGATCGAGGCCACCGGCGCCTGCAACGGGATCGAGAACTATTCGCGGTACCTCACCGGCCGGAAGCCCGGCGAGCCGCCGCCGACCCTGTTCGAGTACCTGCCCGACAACGCCCTGGTCTTCACCGACGAGAGCCACGTCACCGTGCCGCAGATCGGCGGCATGTACCGGGGCGACTTCCGCCGGAAGGCGACGCTCGCCGAGTACGGCTTCCGGCTGCCCTCCTGCCTGGACAACCGGCCGCTGCGCTTCGAGGAGTGGGACGCGATGCGGCCCCAGACGGTCCACGTCTCGGCCACGCCCGGCAAATGGGAGATGGAGCAGACCGGCGGCGTCTTCGCCGAGCAGGTCATCCGCCCGACCGGCCTCGTCGATCCGGTGATCGAGGTGCGCCCGGCCCGCAGCCAGGTCGACGACCTGCTGGGCGAGGTCCGCGAAGTGGCGCAGGCCGGCTACCGGACGCTCGTGACCACGCTGACCAAGCGCATGGCCGAGGACCTCACCGAGTACCTGCACGAGAACAGCGTGCGGGTGCGCTACATGCACTCCGATATCGACACGCTGGAGCGGATCGAGATCATCCGCGACCTGCGGCTCGGCGCCTTCGACGTGCTGATCGGCATCAACCTGCTGCGCGAGGGCCTCGACATCCCGGAATGCGCCCTGGTGGCGATCCTCGACGCCGACAAGGAGGGCTTCCTGCGCTCAGAGACCTCTCTGATCCAGACGATCGGCCGCGCCGCCCGCAACGCCGACGCGCGCTGCATCCTGTACGCGGACTCGATCACCGGCTCGATGGAGCGGGCGATGGCCGAGACCGAGCGCCGACGCGCCAAGCAGCTCGCCTACAACGAAGAGCACGGGATCACGCCGCAGAGCGTGAAGCGCGGGATCGCCGACATCCTGAGCAGCGTGTTCGAGCGCGACCACGTCCAGGTCGATACCGGGCTCGCCAAGGACGCGATCACGGTGGGCCACAACCTCAAGGCCGTGATGGCGGACCTCGAGAAGCGCATGCGCGCGGCGGCCGCGGACCTCGACTTCGAGGAGGCGGCGCGGCTGCGCGACGAGCTGAAGCGGCTTCAGGCGACCGAGCTGCTGGTCTCGGACGACCCGATGGCGCGGCAGAGCGACGTGGAGCGCGAGGCGGGGAAGTTCGGCCGGAAGGCGCCGCGCGGGGGCGGGGGCAGCCGCATCGCCAAGCCCGACCTCGACCATATGGGCCCGGGCACGGACCGGGAGCTGCCGGTGGGCGGCGCGGCGCCGGTCTGGCAGGAGCGGCCGAAGCCGCGCTCGACGCAGGGGCTCGGCGGGCAGAAGCCCAAGTACAAGGGCGGCGGCGGGCGACGGCGGGGCTGACCCGGCGGCCCGCGTCTCAGGCGGCCTCGCTGCCCCGGCCGAGGCCGTGCCCGCGCCCGGCTTCGCCGGCATCGACGATGGCTTCCGCGATGCGGACGACCAGGACGTTGCAGGCCTCGTCGAAGGCCTGGGAATCCGCGCGGACCGCCGCCTCGACGACGGCTCCCGCCCGCTCGCGCACGATCTCGCGGGCGGTGCGCAGTGCGTCGGCGTACGGCTCAAACGGTCGGGGCATCGTCGCGCTCCGGAGACGCCGGGCCTCGCCCGGATTGGCGGCTGGAACGAGCCGCGCGACGAAACTGTTCCCGCCGCCGCTGGACGTCGATGCCGCAGCGGCCCAGATCAGCCGCGATGAGAGACGAGCACGCGATGGCCTCAGAGACGAACACGCCCCCGACCCTCGACGACGCGACCCTGGCTTTCGCGGCCCGGGTCTTCCAGTACGCGCGGATGGGCCACGCGGAGGAACTCGCCGACCTGTTCGGGCAGGGGCTGCCGGCGAACCTGCGCAACAACAAGGGTGACAGCCTGCTGATGCTGGCCGCCTACAATGGCCAGGCGGACGCCGTCCGGGTGATCCTGGAGGCCGGCGGCGACCCGGAACTCGCCAACGACCGCGGCCAGACGCCGCTCGCCGGCGCGGCCTTCAAGAACGACCTCGCCATCGCGCAGCTCCTGCTCCGGCACGGGGCCGCGGTGGACGGGACCGGCGACGGCACCCGCACGGCCCTGATGACCGCGGCCATGTTCGACCGCACCGACATGATCGACCTGCTCCTCCAGCACGGCGCCGACCCGGATCGCCGCGACGCCTCCGGCCAGAGCGCCGCCGACATGGCCCGGGCGATGGGCGCCCAGGCGACGCTGGCGCAGCTCGACGCGGCGGTCCGTCGGGAGGCCTAAGGCCACGCTTCGGGAACACACCTGCTCGGGCGCCACGGTCGCCGCACACGGGAGCACAGCTTTGACGCGATGGATCGGGGCCGCCCTGCTGGCCTGCCTTGCAGGACCTGCTTCCCTTGGCCCGGCCTCCGCCGCCGAGACGCCCTGGCCGGCCTTCGGGCACGATCCGAGCAACCGCAATTTCTCCGACCTGACCCAGATCAACCGCGACACGGTCGGGCGTCTGCGCCCCGCCTGGATCTTCCAGACCGGGGTGACCGGCTACTTCCAGGCCCAGCCGGTGATGGTGGACGGCACCCTCTACGTCTCTACGACGCAGAACAACGTCGCCGCCCTCGACGCACGGACCGGCAAGCCCCTCTGGACCTACACCCACAGGCCGCGCACCGAGAAGATCTTCGGGCCGCCCTCGAACCGCGGGGTCGCGGTGTCGGGGGGCCTGGTCTACGAGGCGACCATGGACGGGCAGCTGATCGCCCTGGACGCCAAGACCGGCAAGGTCGTCTGGGAGAAGGAGGCGGTGCGCCCGGAGGAGGGCGAGACCGAGACCGCCTCGGGCCTCGCCGCGACCCTCGGCGGCAAGCCCGTCCAGGGCTCGAGCCGCCTCGGCTTCAAGATGCCGCCGCTCGTCGCCGACGGGCTCGTCATCGTCGGCGTCACCGGCGCCGGCTACGGGCTCCACATCGAGGACGAGGCGGGCGGCCTCGACGGCGGCGCGGTGGTCGGCATCGAGGGCGGCTACGGGCGGCGCGGCTGGCTCGCGGCCTACGACGCGAAGACCGGCGACGAGCGCTGGCGCTGGTACGTCACGCCCGCGGAGGGCTGGGAGGGGGGCTTCGTGGAGAGGACCGCCGACGGCACGGCGCTCCACCGCGACATCGCCGCCGAGAAGGCGGCGGCCCCCGCCAACCGAGACGCGTGGCGGGTGGGCGGCGGCTCCCTCTGGATGACGCCCGCCTACGACCCCGATCTCGGCCTGATCTTCCTCGGGACCGGCAACCCGGCGCCGCAGAATTTCGGCCTGTCGCGTCCGGGCGACAACCTCTACACGATGTGCCTCGTCGCCCTCGACGTGAAAACCGGCACGCTGCGCTGGTACTATCAGCAGGTGCCGCACGACGAGTGGGGCTACGACGTCGCCGCGCCGCCCTTCCTGCTGGACATGCCGGGCGGCGCCAGGGCGGTGGCCTCGGCGAGCAAGACCGGCTGGATCTACGTCCACGACCGCGCCACGGGGAAACTGCTAGCCCGCTCGGCCCCGCTCCTCGCGCAGAAGAACCTGTTCGCGCCGCCGACCCCGCAGGGCACGGTGGTGGCGCCCGGCCCCCTCGGTGCCGTCTCGTGGCCGCCGACCGCCTATGACGGGACGCGCGCCTACGTGCAGGTCCGCCACGGCGCGACGACCTACACGGTGAAGACCGTGCCGGCCGCCGCGGGGCGACCGGAGATCCGCTACACGGAGACCGGCGAGGCCAGGGGCGAGCCGTCCTTCAGCACGCTCACCGCCGTCGACCTCGCGGAGGGCGGTCGCATCGCGTGGTCGGTCCGCGGCGCGAGCCGCCTGTCCGGGGGCACGCTGGCGACCGCCGGCGGGCTCGTCTTCTCGGGCGAGGAGGACGGGCATCTCGACGCCCACGACGCGCGGGACGGCCGGATCCTCTGGCGCTTCCAGTGCGGGGCCGGCATCAGCGGGCCGGCGATGACCTACGCACTCGACGGCAAGCAGTACGTCGCGGTGGCGGCGGGCGGCGCCTCCTTCACCCGTGCGTCCGGCTTCGGGACCGGCGACGCGCTGCTGGTCTTCGCACTGCCCGACTGACCGCGGCCGGGCGACGGTTCGCGGAAGTCCGCCGGCGACGTCCTCGCGGGCTGGCGGCCGGCGCGTTCGGAGGTCACGGCGCGCCGGGCTCTCGACGCCGCGGCGCGCGGCGTGACGGGAGCGGCCGCGCGGACCGATCCGCGTGACGGGCCTCGACGCGGCTCCGCGGCTAGTGCGCTACGAAGAGGGACAGTGCGCACAGGATGCTCACACCCAGGGCGAACGTCACGTCGGTCCAAGCGAAACGAGTCCTGCCCGGCATGCAGAATCTCCGCGAGAATTCTGAACAACAAATTCCCGGACAAGTTGTTGCCGTCCGCTACCGGACAGAAGCCGTCAGCGCGGGGCGACGGGGCGTTCGCGCGGGGGCGCCGGCCGGGACAGGCGCGCCCACGACGCGCGGACCCCCGCGGACGGCGCGCGACTTCCGGGCGCCTGGACCGCCTCAGCCCGCCGCGACGGCGTAGCGGGTGCGCAGGCGCAGGCCGAACACCGCCATCATGAACATGCAGCAGGTGGCGTTGTTGCCGTTGTAGAGCACCGTCTCGAAGGAGGCCGAGACGAGCCCGAGGAACCACAGCCTCAGGAACAGCAGGGTCTCCGCGTCGAGGCGCGTGCCGCCGGCCACGCGCTGCAGGTCGCGCACCGGGGCGAGCACGAAGGCCACGACCGTCAGGGCGAGGAACGGCAGGCCGCCGATCAGCGCCGTGTCGAGATAGGCGTTGTGGGCGTGGTCGACGGTATTGACCCAGGTCAGCTCCTCGGAGCCGGCATACATGGTCCGCTCGGTCATCCAGAAAGCGCCGATCCCCCAGCCGCGCCAGGGTCGGATCATGATGTTGTCGATAGCGAACTGCCAGATCTCGCTTCGGCCCGTGAAGGTCGCGTCGGTGAGCAGCGAGCCCACCGCCTCCTGGATCGGCGGCGCGAGCACCGAGCCGATCGAGATCAGCGAGAACCCGATCACCGGGCCGAGGAGCAGCAGGCGGCGCAGGAACCCGCCGGTCAGGACTTGGCACAGGCCGGTCACGGCGAGGATGACCGGCAGGAGCAGGATCGCGGTCTTGGAGCCGCTCGCAACCAGGAACCCGGTCGCCAGCAGGACGATCGCCCAGCCGAGGACGCGGCTCGCCACGGTGGCGACGTAGAGGCCCACGATCACCAGTATAACCATGGCGGCGCCGGCCTCGTTCTTCTGCGGGAAGATCCCGCGCCAGAGACCCGGATGGCTCGGATCGGAATTGACATCGAAGGCCGAGTGGATCGCGAGGTTCGGCACGAGACCGACCGCGAGGTAGGAGGCGAGCACGATCACCAGGGCGGACCCGGCCATGGTCAGGGCCAGCTGCCGGGGGGAGCGGGCGACGATCAGCACGCCCGCCGAGAGCATCGCGGCGATGGCGAACAGCGCGAGCCGCCGCAGCGACAGGCTCGGCTCGATGGAGAGCAGCGCCGTCGCCCCGAGCCAGAGGGCGCAGAGCACGAGCGGGCGCGTCACCAGAGGACGGAGGTGGCGCACGCCGATCCGGTGGATCGCCGCCGCCATGGCGGCGCCGGCGGAGAGGAACAGGATCTGCGTCAGCAGGCTGCCGTCCTCGGAGGCCGCCAGCATCGACCGGTCGGACAGGTCCTTCAGCCAGACGTGGTTCCAGAGCAGGACGAAGACGGCTCCGTTCAGGAGCACGCGCAGCACGTCCGGCACGTCGCGGCCCGCGACGCCGCGCTGCCGCCCGTCGGCCGGGATCCCGATCGCCGCGTCCGCAGAAGCCATGCCGTCCCACCGCGAGGCCGCGCCGCGCGGCCAGGATCATTCTAGCGGGCCGCGGGTGCCGGGCGACGGGAAATCGGACGGTTGCGGCCGACGATCGCGCGATAACCTTGACGCGGGCCCGGGGCGATCACCGCCGCATCGTGTACTGCGAGCGCCCGGCGGATTGCCGCATCAGGAAGGACGCCATCTCGGCGAGTTCCGGCGCCTTCGAGCGGAAGGTGACGGACAGCGCCAGCAGCGTGTCCTTGTGGTCGAGGCCCGGGTAGAGCCGCTCCTGGACCGGAACGTGCTCCGCCCGCAGCTTGGCGGCGAGGCTGACCGTGTGCCGCGGCTTCACCACGGTGTCGGCGTCGCCGGTCGCCAGGAAGGCGGGGGGCGAGAGCGGGCCCGCGAAGGCGACGGGCTGCGTGGCTTCCGGGTCGGGGGCCTTGCCGAACACCTTGACGGTGGTGTCCTGGTCGAACGGCAGGAAGTCGTAGGGGCCGGACAGGCCGGCGACGGCCTTGATCACCTTGGGATCGACCCCGGCGGCGATCACGTAGCGCGGGTCGAGGCCGAGCATCACGGCGTTGTAGGCGCCCGCCGAGTGGCCGGCGAGCACGATGCGGCGCGGGTCGCCGCCGTATCCGGCGATGTTGTCGCGCACCCACGCGATGGCCTCGGCGCCGTCCTCGAGGAAACCGGGGAACGGCGCCTCCGGGTAGAGCCGGTAATCGGGCAGCACCGTGACGAAGCCCTGCGCCGCGAGGGCGTGCCCGACGAAGGCGTAGTCGTCCTTGGCGCCGCTCTGCCAGGAGCCGCCGTAGAAGAACACCAGGACCGGCGCGTTCTCGGCGCCCGCGGTGGGTACGTAGACGTCGAGCCGCCGCCGCGGGCCCTCGCCGAAGGGCTGGTCCTTCGCGGCGAGCCGCCCTCCCGGATCGCGCGGGCCGATCGCGTCGAACAGCGCGAGCGGCGAGGCAGCGGTGAAGCCGAACGCGGCGAGCCCGAGGCAGAGGAGGCTAGCGAGCGCGGTGAGGAGACGTGTCATATCCCATCCGGTTGTCCCGACCGGGCCATACCGCACCGCCCTCGGGGCGGATTGATGACGGTCTCGGGGCGGGGCACGAAAAATCAGGTCCGCAGCACGATGCAGGCGCCGCCGACCTTGCGGATGCGGCCGCACAGGTCGTCGGCCGCCTGTCGGCTCTGCGCCGGGATGCGGATCCGGTAGAAGGCGCGGGTCCCGCGGTTGCGCAGGCGCGTGCCGATGATCATCGGCCGCACCTCGCCGATCACCCCCGCGTAGGCGCTCCGCGCGCGGTTGAAGCTCTGCAGCGCCAGCGCCTTGGAGAAATTGCCGGCGAGCTGGATGCCCCACGGGGCGGCCGGCCCCTCGTTGAGGCCGAGGGCGAAGCGGTCGCCGCGCGACGGGACGCGCAGGCTCGCGGTGACCTGCAGGCAGGTCTGCGGCGCATCCGGCTTCACCTCCACCTTGGCGTCCTTCTGGTCCTTCGCGTCCTTGCCCTCGGGCTTGCTCTCGGGCTTGGCGGGCGCGCCGCCTTCCGGAAACTCGATCCCCTTGGCCGGGCCGGTCCGCCAGTCGTCCACCGGCCGGCCCGTGATGGCGGCCACGTAGGCCCGGGTCTCGGCGGGCAGGCCACCGTCGCCGGCGAGCCACTTGCTGACCCGCGCGGCGCCGCCGTTATAGGCCGCGGCGGCAAGACCCAGATTGCCGAACTGGGTCCTCAGGTCGGCGAGCAGATGGGCCGCGTGCGGGATCGCCTGCTCGGGGTCGAACGGGTCGAGGAGGCCGCGCTCGCGGGCCGTCCCGGGCATGAACTGCGCGACGCCCTGCGCCCCGGCCGGGCTGACGACGCCCACGCGGAAGCTGCTCTCGCGCCAGATCAGGCGTGTCAGGAACGGCACCGGCAGGCCGCGGGCCTTGGCGGAGTCGTCGATGAGGCGGCACAGCGCCTGCTCGACCGTCTCGGTCGCTCCCTCGGACGGGGCGGCCGCGGCCGGATGCGCGCAGGCGAGGGCGAGGAGCAGCGCGCCGAGGCGCAGGGGCGGGGCGGTCACGCCGCGCATGTAGCGACGCGCCGGGGCGGATCAATCCGCGCGGCCAACCTTCCTGGGGGAACATCCGGCCCGCGTGCCCGAGCGTTGCACCTTTGCCCACTGGCGCGACCGGGCCGCACCGTCGTAGCGTCCCGGGTTCAGAGAGCCGCCTCCGAGGCGGCCCCTTGGAGGAACCGCCGATGTCCGATCTGGCAACCCTGCGCGGCCTGTCCGGCCTGAGCCCCGCGCCGGCCCCGCTCAAGGGCTCGGCGCTCGTGATGATCGACCTGCAGCAGACCTACCGGGAGGGCGTGATGCGGCTCGACGGCGTCGAGCCCGCGCTCCGGGAGGCGGCCGCGCTCCTGCGACGGGCGCGCGACGCGGGGATCCCGGTGATCCACGTCCGCCACGATGCCGGGCCGGGCACGCCCTACGACGTGACCGCCCCGATCGGCCAGATCAGCCCGGAAGTGGCGCCGCAGGGCGACGAGCCGGTGATCACCAAGGCCTATCCGAGCTCCTTCGTGGGCACGGACCTCCAGGCGCGGCTCGAGCAGGCCGGCGTAAAGGACGTCGTCCTGGCGGGCTTCATGACGCACATGTGCGTCAACTCCACGGCCCGGAGCGCCTTCAACCTCGGGTTCCGCCCCACCGTCGTGGCCGCCGCCACGGCGACGCGGGACCTGCCCGGACCGGACGGCGGCGTGGTGCCGGCGGCCCAGCTCCAGGCGGCGAGCCTCGCGGCCCTCGGCGACCTGTTCGCGGTGGTCGCGCGCGGGCAGGGCGACATCCCGGACTGAGCCGGGGCGAGGGCGGCGGAAGGGTCCCGGGACCGGTCGACGCCGCGCTCAGGCCTGGAGCCGCCCGATCTCGGCGATCACCGCCCCGAGGTCCGGCCGCCCGTCGACATCCGGCCCCGTGCACGCCTGCGCCAGGGCGCGCAGGGTTTCCGGAGGCGCCGCGCAGCGGTCGAGCAGCTCGCCGATCAGGATGCCGACGGCGCGGACCTCGACCCGCGCCCAAGCCGCGCCGAGCGGCCCGTCCGGCAGGGCCGAGGCCGCCCCGAAATCGCTGAGCACGGCCGCGCCGGTTCCGGCGTCCCAGAGCGTGTTGTGGGCGTAGACGTCGCCGTGCAGCAGGCCCCGCCCGTGCAGGTGCGCCACCGCCTCGGCCACGGCGCGGGCGATCCGCAGGGCCGCGTCGCCGTCGAGGCGCAGGTCCGGGTCGTAGACGTCGCGGCTGCAGCTCGCGAGGCTCGGCGGCCCGGCGAGCGGGCGCCAGTGCGCCGGCAGGAGCCGGAGCAGCAATCCCGTCGCGCCGTCGGGATGGCCGTCGAGCCGGCCGAGCGCGCCCGTGAGGGCCGGGTGCATCCCGGCGGCGAGGCAGGCCTCCATCTCCCGCTCGGGCAGGCCGTCGCTGGTCATCGCGCCCTTGAACAGCTTCAGGGCCACGTCCTCCCCGCCGGCCGGCCCCCGCCAGCGGGCCCGGTGGACCCGCCCCGAGGCGCCCTCGCCGAGCAGCTCGCCGAGGGCGAGGTCGGCCCACGGCACCGCGGGCGCCGCCACCGGCGCCGTCGGCGGCTCGGCGGGGTTGCCGGCGTAGGCGATCCAGGCGAGGCGGGGCAGGCGCGCGAGCCACGGCGGGAGCGCCGCGAGACGGTTGCAGGCGAGTCGGATCAGCTCGAGTTCGTCCGCCCCCGACAGGCTGTCGGGCAGCGCGGTGAGCCGGTTGCCCGCCAGCATCAGCTTCCGCAGGCGCGGCCGCTCGCCGAGGGCGGCGGGCAGCTCGGCGATCGCGTTGTCGGTCAGCGTCAGCCAGCGCAGCTCGCGCGGCAGCGACTCCGCCGGAACCTCGCGGATGCCACAGCCGCGGAAGCCCAGCTGGCTCAGCGCCGGGCAGGCGCCGAGCACCGGCGGCAGGCGCGGGAACGGGTTGCCGGAGCAGAACAGGACGCGCAGGCGGTGGAGGCGGCCGAGATCGTCCGGCAGGTCGACGAGGCTGCCCCGGCCGAGATCCAGTACCTCCAGCGTGTCGGCGAGGGCGAAGACCTCGCGCGGCACCGCCGTCAGCCCGTCGGGCAGCCGCAGCTCCCGCGCGCCGCCGAGTTCGCCGCGCCGCAGGGCGGCGAGGGTTTCGCTCCGGTCCAAGCCTCAGCCCCGCTTGAAGAAGGCGTCGGCCGCGCCCTGCGCCGCCTGCTTGGCGGCCCGCGCCGCCTCGAGCCGGGCGATCTCGGCGCGCAGGAGCGCGACGCGCTCGTCGAGATCCCCGAGCGAGAGCGTGTCGAGGGGCTGCCCGATCTCGTGGGCAACGGCCTTGCGCGGCCGGTCGTCGTCGTCCCGCACGTCGTGTCCTCCCTACAGGAACGGTGTTCCGGCCCCGTCCCAGGCGAGGCCGAGATGGGCCGCCACGGTGGCGCCGATATCCGCGAAGGTCTCGCGCCGCCCGATCGGTCGGGCGGCCACGCCGGGGCCGAAGGCCAAGACCGGGACCTGTTCGCGGGTGTGATCGGTCCCGGTCCAGGTCGGGTCGTTGCCGTGGTCGGCCGTGATGACCGCGAGGTCGCCCGGTGCCAGCGCCGCCAGGATCTCGGGGATCCGGGCGTCGAACGCCTCCAGCTCCGCGGCGTAGCCCGGCACGTCGCGGCGGTGGCCGTGCTCCGTGTCGAAATCGACGAGGTTGACGAAGATCAGGCCTCCCTCCGGCAGCGTCGCCAGCGCGTCGAGCCCCGCCGTCACGCAGGCCGCGTTCGGGCCCGGCTTGATTTCGCGGCCTGTGGCGCGGTGGGCGAAGATGTCGCCGATCTTGCCGACGCTCACGACCGCGCGACCGGCCGCCTCGGCGCGGTCGAGCAGCGTGCGCCCGGGCGGGGCGACGGCGAGATCCTTGCGGTTGCCGGTCCGGCGAAAGCCCGCCTCCGGCGAGCCCACGAAGGGCCGGGCGATCACCCGGCAGACGCGGTAGGGGTCGCACAGGCGGCGCGCCACGCGGCACAGGTCGTAGAGCCGCTCCAGCCCGAACGCCTCCTCGTGGGCGGCGATCTGGAACACGCTGTCGGCCGAGGTGTAGCAGATCGGCCGGCCGGTCCGGAGGTGCTCGGCGCCCAGCGCGTCGATGATCGCGACGCCCGGCGCGTGGCAATCGCCGAGGATGCCCGGGAGGTCGCCCTCGGCGACGAGCGCGCGGGTCAGCTCCGGCGGGAAGGCCGGCCGCGTATCGGGAAAATGCCCCCAGGGCTCGGTCAGGGGCAGGCCGGCGATCTCCCAGTGACCGGAGGGCGTGTCCTTGCCGGCGGCCGTCTCCACCGCGTGGCCGTAGACGCCGCGCGGCGGGCCGACCGGGGTGAGGTTCGGCGGGATGCGGCCCGAGGCCCCGGCGGCCGCCAGGCCGAGCCCGAGTTCGGCGAGGTGGGGCAGGCGCAGGGGACCCGCGCGCAGCCCCGCCCGGTCGCCGCGGCCCTCCGCGCAGCGCTCGGCGATGTGCCCCAGCGTGTCGGACCCGGCATCGCCGTAGCGGTCCGCGTCCGGGGCCCCGCCGACGCCCACGGAATCGAGGACGATGATGAGGGCGCGCGCCACGGTCAGGCGGACTCCAGCTCGGCGGCCGCGTCGCTCTCGAGGGCGAAGGCGGCCTTGAACAGGGCGCGGGTGTAGGGGGTCCGGGGATTCGCGAAGATCGTCTCCGCGGCGCCCTCCTCGACCACGTGGCCGTTCTGCATGACGATCACGTAGTTGGCGAGCGCCCGCACCACCTTCAGGTCGTGGCTGATGAACAGGTAGGCGAGTCCCCGCTCGCGCTGGAGGTCGCGCAGCAGGGTCACGATCTGTGCCTGGACCGAGCGATCGAGGGCCGAGGTCGGCTCGTCGAGGACGACGAAGCGGGGGTTGAGCACCATCGCCCGGGCGATGGCGATGCGCTGGCGCTGGCCACCGGAGAACTCGTGCGGGTACCGGTCCATGGCGGCCGGATCGAGCCCGACATCGGTCAGTGCCTTGGCGACCACGGCCCGGCGCTCCGCCCGCGAGCGCGCGGCGCCCTGCACCACCAGCCCCTCGGCCACGATGTCGGCCACCGACATGCGAGGCGACAGCGAGCCGTAGGGATCCTGGAAGACCACCTGCATGTCCTTCCGCAGCGGGCGCATCTGCGCCACGCCGTAGCCGTCGATCGCCTGGCCGAGGAAGACGATCGGCCCCTCCGAGCCCGTGAGCCGCAAGAGGGCGAGGCCGAGGGTCGTCTTGCCCGAGCCGGACTCGCCGACGACGCCGATGGTCTCGCCGGTCCGGACCCGCAGGGAGACGCCGTCCACGGCCCTGACATGGCCGGTAACGCGCCGGAGCAGGCCCGACTTCAGCGGGAACCAGACCTTCAGGGGGCCGGCCTCCAGGAGCGGCGCGGCGTCGGCCGGGACGGGGTTGGCCCGGCCCTTGGGCTCGGACGCGATCAGGCGGCGCGTGTACTCGTGCTGCGGGTCCGCGAAGACGGCCTTGGTGGCGCCGGCCTCCACGATCCTGCCCTTCAGCATCACGCAGACGCGGTCGGCGATGCGCTCGACGATGCTGAGATCGTGGGTGATGAACAGCATCGCCATGCCGAGGCGCTTCTGCAGGTCGGCGAGCAGCGCCAGGATCTGCGCCTGCACGGTCACGTCGAGGGCCGTGGTCGGCTCGTCGGCGACCAGGAGGTCGGGCTCGCAGGCGAGCGCCATGGCGATCATCACGCGCTGGCGCTGGCCGCCGGAGAGCTCGTGCGGGTAGGCGCCCATGCGCCGCTCGGCGTCGCGCAGGCCCACGAGTTCCAGAAGTTCCAGGATCCGCCGGCGGGCCGCCTTGCCGGTGAGGCCGCGGTGCAGGCCGAGCACCTCGCCGATCTGCCGCTCGATCGTGTGGAGCGGGTTCAGCGAGGTCATCGGCTCCTGGAACACCATGGTGATGTCGGCGCCGCGCACGTCCCGCATCGCCCGCTCGGGCAGCCGTGCGAGGTCGCGGCCCGCGAACAGGATCCGCCCGTCCTGACGGGCCGCGGGGTCGAGGAGGCGCAGGATCGCCAGCGCCGTCACCGACTTGCCGGACCCCGATTCGCCCACGAGCGCGACGGTCTCGCCCCGGCGGATGGTGAAGGAGACGCCGTCGACCGCCACGGTCTCGCCCTCCCGCGCGCGGAACGCCACGGAGAGGTCCTCGACGGCGAGGAGCGGCTGGGGATCGGCCTCTGACATGAGCCCCTTATAGCGCGCCCGGCCCCGGACCCTAGTCCGCGCGGACGCCGCACGGGGTCGAGCGGGGAGGGCCGCGCGGACAGAGCCGGCCGGACGGATCCGCCGGCAGCCTCGGAAGATCGGCTCGGCGCCCTGCGGCGCCGCGGAGCTACCGCACGGGCGCCCCGGGATCGATCGCCGGCAGCTCGTTCGCCGGGAGCCCCGTTCCCGCCTGGGCCTGCGGCCCTGCGGCGCCACGGGCGCGGTTCGCGAGGGCCACGGTCAGGCGCTCGGCGGTCTCGGGCTGCATCACCGCCAGCACCTCGGACATCTTCCGGGGGTTCATGGCCAGCACGATCGGGACCAGCACGTCGAGCCCGAGCCGGTCGAACACCCGGGCGGCGTCCTTGGGCTTCATCGCCTCGTACATCGTGACGATGTTCTTCAGGCCCTGCTTCTCGGCCTCCTCCTTGGCCTTCGCGGCGGCGTCGACCTTGTCCTCGGCCTTCTTGAGGTCGCCGAGGCCGGTCTCGAGCTTGCGCTCGGCCTCGCCCAGCATCTTCTCGCGCAGCTCCAGCTCGTCGCTCTTCTGGCGCAGGGCGTCGCGCCGGGCGCCGAGCTTCTCGAGGAGCAGGCGTTCGGTCGGCGAGGCCGGGCTCCCGGCCGCGGGCGATCCGGGCCGCGGCGGGGGCGGCTCCGGCGCCTTCTCGGTCGCGGCGGCCGGCGCCTCCTTGGCGCCCACCGATCCGGTCGTCACCGGGTCGAAGGGCTCGTAGCCGGTGCGCGCCCGGGCGACCGCGCGCCCGTACTCCGGCAGCGCGGCGCTCTCCGGCAGGCCGGCCTGCAGCAGGCTGAGCAGCTTGAGCACGAGCAGCCCGCCGGCCGCGAGCGCCACGGCGTCGATGAGGCGCAGCCGAAACTGCCGGACGGGCTTCCGGCGCGCGCGCCGCTCCGGCGTCGCGGCGCGGCGTATCCTCTCCTCGGGATCCGGCTTCGGCGGCGGGATCTTCGGGGCCTTGACCCCGGTCACGCGGCGCGCGCCCGGACGCGGGCGAGGGCGCGCTCGCTCATGGCGAGGGCCGCCGCGGCCGCCACGCCGAGGCGCTCCCCGTTCGGACCGGCGTGCTCCGGCCGGCGCTCGGCCGGGATCTCCGGCGCGCGCGTCGGCTCGGGGACGGCCTGCGGCGCGGGCCTCGGCTCCGGCGCGGGCTCGGGACGGACCGGCACGGCGCGCATCTGCGCCACGATGGCGCCGATGCGGGTGATCACGCCCTCGCCGGCCTCGACCTGCAGCCGCAGCTCGCCGGCGCGGATCGTCGCGGTCTCCAGGCTCGCATTCAGGGTGCGGTCGCCCTCGTCGATCGCCGCCCGCAGGCCCGCAATCGCCCGCTCGGCCGTTCCGGTCGCGACCATCAGGTCCCCGATGGTCTGGCGGAGCGCGGCCTCGTCGCCCTTCATCTGACCGATGCGGCGCGAGAGCCGGAGGGACGTGACGATGGTCGCCGCCAGGAGGACGGCGACCAGGATGTCGGCCGCGAGGGTGACGAAGAGACTCATGACCGGACCCTCATCGGCACTAGCTGTCCGAGCGGTTGTTCATCGAGGCCTCGTAGGCCTGGATCGTCGTGCGGGAGCGGCGCAGCGGCCGGGTGACCTGGACGGCGATATGCCCGTCGACCCGGCCGATCCGCCCCTGGGTGAGCGCCCAGTCGCCGCAGCGCACGGTGATGAGGTCCGAGGGCTTGGCGTCGAACATCAGCGTCTCGCCGACCTTCAGGCTCATGACCTGCTTCAGCGGCAGCATCATCTCGTGCAGCACCGCGTCCATGGTCACGTCGGCCTGCCAGATCTCGGTGGCGAGGTGACCCTCCCAGACGTGGTCGCGGCCGAGCTTCTCGCCCATGAAGCTCTGGGTCAGGAGCTCCCGGATCGGCTCGATCGTCGCGTAGGGGAACAGGATCTGCAGCATGCCGCCGCGCCCATCGACGTCGAGGCGCAGGCTGATCAGGATCGCGGCGTTGCCCGGCCGCGTGATGGTGGCGAAGCGCGGGTTGGTCTCGATCCGGTCGATGCCGAAGCTCACGGGCGAGAGCGGCTGGAACGACATCTCCAGGTCGCCAAGCACGATCTCCACGAGGCGGCGCACCAGCGTCATCTCGATGGCGGTGAAGGGCCGCCCGTCGAGGCGGCTCGACGAGCCGCCGCGCTTGCCGCCGAGCAGCAGGTCGAAGGTCGCGTAGGCGAGGTTCGAGTCGACCGTGACGAGGCCGGAGTTCTCCCACTGCTCGGCCCGGAACACGCCGAGCAGCGTCGGCAGCGGGATCGCGTTCAGGTAGTCGCCGAAGCGCACCGAGGTGATGTTGTCGAGGGTCACCTCGACGTTGTCCTGGAACAGGTTGCGCAGGGAGGTCGACAGCAACCGGATCATCCGGTCGAAGACGATCTCCAGCATCGGCAGGCGTTCGTACTGGACGACGCCCGAATCGACGATGGCCTGCACGCCACCGGCCCCGGAGGCCGAGAGCTCGCGCATGGAGAAGCCGAGGACGCCGTCGATCTCGTCCTGGTTCAGCACCCGGTCGTTGCCGGCGAGTTCGGGGAGGTTGTCGCTCTCCCCGTCCTCGATCATCGTCGCCCATTCGGCGGCGACGTCGCCCGCGTTGCGCGTGGTGCCCTGCTCGGCGAGCGCCGCGCCCCATTCCTCGGCCAGCGACGTGTCGCCGCCCTCGGCACCCTGCTCCAGGAGTGCTGCCGACCAGTCGTCCTCGGGGAGTTCGTCCTCGGGTTCCATCAGGCGTGCTCGATCGGGGCCCGGCGCGGCGCGGCGCTCGAGGAGAGGACCGGAATCGCGGGCGCGCTCACTGGACGATCACGTCCTTGAACAGCACCGCGTCGACCTTGGCGGGGTACAGGGCGATGTTGACCCGGCGCAGCAGCTCCTCGCGCAGCCGGAACAGGCCCACCGAGTTCGTGATGTCGCTGGCGCGCAGCTCGCGCATGTAGACCTGCAGCGCGTCCTCGACCCGGGGCATCAGAGGCCGCACCTCCTCCTCGACCTTGGCGTCCTTCAGCTCCAGGGAAATCCGGACCTTCGCGAACCGGCCCTTGTCCTGCGGCAGCTCGGGCGAGAGGTTGAGGAGCATCTCGCGCACGTCGACGAAGACCACGGGCTTCTTGCCCTCCGGGCCGGCGCCCTTGGCGTCGCCGCCGCCGTGCCCCCCGCCGTGGTCGCCGCCCTGCGCGGCTTGCTTGCTGTCGCCGCGGCCCATCATCACGAACGCGCCAGCGCCGGCGCCGCCCACGACCAGGACCGCGACGGCCACCATGATCATGAGCTTCTTCTTGCCCTTCGGGGCGCCCTCGGCTCCGGTCTCGCCTTCCTCGGCGGAGGCCTTCTTCGGCTTCTTGGCCATGGAATAATGCTCTCTCGCGGGAGACTGCGCGCCAGGTACACCTGGATATCGGAGCATCACGGTTAACGCGCCGTTAAGGAGGCAATTCCTGCCGGGTCAGGTTTGCCGCGGCGCAGCCCCGGCGCGGCCGGAAGTCCCCGGCAAAGCTAATCAAGTCTCTGTCACAGCGATAGAATTTGCCGCGATTGAGGTTGGCACAGCGGATGCTGAATGGATCGTTGCCGCCTCCGCGGCCCGCGAGTCCCAGAGTCCACGATGCAGAATGCCCTCTTCGTCGGCGTGTCGAGTCAGATGGCGCTCCAGCGCGAGCTGGACGTGATCGCCAACAACATGGCGAACGTCTCGACCACGGGCTTCAAGGCGCGCAACACCCGCTTCGAGGAGTACCTCATGCCGGTGGCCAGCGCGGACTCGTTCGCCCGGCCCGACCGGCGCCTGTCCTACGTCATCGACCAGGGCACCACCCTCGACCTCGGGCAGGGCCCGATCGAGCAGACCGGCAACCCGCTCAACGTGGCGGTCAAGGGCGCGGCCTTCATCGCCGTGCAGTCCCCCCAGGGCGAGCGCTACACCCGGAACGGCGCCTTCGAACTCGACGCGCAGGGCACGCTCGTCACCAGCGACGGCTACAAGGTCGTGGGCGAGGGGGGGCCGATCAGCATCAACCCGCAGGAGACCGGCCTCGCCATCGGGCCCGACGGCACCGTCTCGACCAATCTCGGCATCCGCGGGCGGATCAAGCTCGTGACCTTCGCCAACCCGCAGCGGCTGACCAACGAGGGGGCCAACCTCTACGCCTCGCCGGAGCCCGCGCGCGCCGCCGGGATCGACGGGCGCCTCGAGCCCGAGTCGCTGGAGCGCTCCAACGTCCGCCCGGTGATCGAGATGACCCGGCTCATGGACGTGAACCGGTCCTACGCCATGGTGTCGAGCATGATCTCGCGCCTCGACGACCTGCGGGGCACGGCGATCCGCCGCCTCGCCGACGTCGCCTGAGGAGGCCTGACCGATGCGCGCCCTCTACTCCGCCGCCACCGGCATGGCGGCCCAGGAACTCAACGTCCAGGTCATCTCCAACAACATCGCGAACCTGCGCACCACCGGCTACAAGCGCCAGCAGGTGCACTTCCAGGATCTGCTCTATCAGAACCTGCGCCGGGCCGGCGCCTCGACCTCGCAGCAGAACACCCAGCTCCCGGCCGGGCTCAGCCTCGGCTCGGGCGTGAAGACCACCTCGACGGCCCGCGTGATGTCGCAGGGGACGCTCTCCTCGACCGAGAAGGATTACGACGTCGCGATCCGCGGCGACGGGTTCTTCCGGGTGACGCTGCCGGACGGCCGCACCGCCTATTCCCGCGACGGCTCCTTCGACCTCTCGGCCCAGGGCCAGCTCGTCACCCGCGACGGCTACCTGCTCGATCCGGCGATCACCGTGCCGCAGAACGCGACGTCCGTGACGATCAGCGCCACGGGCGCCGTGCAGGCGAACATCCCGGGCCAGACGGCGCCGCAGGCGCTGGGCCAGTTCCAGCTGTCGCGCTTCGTCAACAAGGTCGGCCTCGAGTCGATCGGCGACAACCTGTTCGTCGAGACCGCCGCCTCCGGACAGGCGATCAGCGGCCTGCCGGGCGCCGACGGCTTCGGCAACCTCCAGCAGAGCTACCTGGAGGAGGCGAACGTGAACGCCGTCACGGAGATCTCGTCCCTGATCGCCGCGCAGCGCGCCTACGAGATGAACTCGAAGGTCGTCACCGCCGCCGACCAGATGCTCTCCACCACCACGCAGATGTTCCGCAGCTAACCGCGCGACCCGCACCCCGCTTCAGGCCCCTGACCATGTATGCCGGCATGCATCCCGACCCGCTCGATCCCGATTTCGAGACCCTCGACCTGCCCCGCGTCGCCGCGGGGGACGGGGACGACATCAGCCCGATCGTCCGGCGCGTCCCGCCGCGGGTGATGCCCCTCGGCGGCGCCGTCATCCTGCGCGCGGTGCTGGCCTTCCTGACCTTCGCGGTCCTCGGCGCCCTGGCGATCCCCGCCATGGCGCGGGCGGACGTCCTGCGGCTGCGCGGCGACGTCACCGCCCGCGGCGACGTCCTGACTCTGGCCGATCTCGTCGAGGGCGCACCCGATCGCCTCTCCACGCGCCCCCTGTTCCGCGCGCCCGCCCTCGGCGCCACCGGGACGATCCAGACCCGTCGCATCCTCGACGCGGCGTCCGCCCTGGGCCTCACCGGCCTGGAGACCGGCGGTCGGCTGCAGATCGCCGTGCAGCGCGCCGCCCGCCGCCTCGGCCCGCCGGAGATCGAGGCGGCGCTCAAGCGCGGCCTCGAGGCCGGCTACGGGCTCAACGTGCGCAACATCGCGGTTCGCTTCGACGGGGACGGCCCGACCCTGCTGGCGCCGGTGGACCTCGAAGGGCAGGCCGTGGCCCTGGACCTGACCTACGACCCGCGGACGCGCCGCGTCGCGGGCCTCGTCAGCCTCGGCGAGCGGCAGGCGTCGCTGCGCGTCTCCGGCGTGGTCATGGAGCTGCGCGAGGTCGCGGTGCTCACCCGGAACCTCAACCGCGGCGAGCCGGTGAAGGAGGGCGACGTCGCCCTGGAGCAGCGCCCGCGCGACTCCGTCGCGCCCGACGCGCAGGGGAGCGTGACGACCATCCTCGGCGAGGTCGCCCAGAACACGCTGATGGCCGGCACCGTGCTGCGGGTCACCGACACGGCTCCGCCCGAGCTGGTGGCGCGCGGCGAGACCGTGACCATCGTGTACGAGACGCCGAGCATCAGCCTGTCGATGCGCGGCCTGTCGAACGATTCCGGCCGCATGGGCGCCGTCGTCAACGTCGTCAACGTCGCCTCCAAGAAGATCCTGCAGGCCACCGTGATCGGCCCCGGCCGGGTCTCGGTGAGCCCCAGCCCCGCGGCTCAGCAGGCCGCCGCCGCCCCGGTCCAGGCGACCGCGTCCCTGCGCTGACCGCCCGCCCTGCACGCGTCGAAGAGTGATTGCCCGATGGCCCGTCGCACCGTCCTGAACCCGCTCGCCGCCGCTCTGATCGCCGGCGCGCTCGGGGCCTGCAACACCGCCGACCGCCTCTCGCAGGTCGGCGCGACCCCGGCGCTGTCGGCGATCGAGGACCCGACGGCGCAGCCGGGCTACAAGCCGGTGCGGATGCCGATGCCGGACGTGCAGCCGGTCTCCTACGCCCCGAACTCGCTGTGGCGCACGGGCTCCCGCGCGTTCTTCAAGGATCAGCGTGCCGCCAAGCTCGGCGACATCCTGACCGTGAAGGTCAAGGTCACCGACCAGGCGAACATCAGCAACGAGACCAAGCGCTCCCGGGCCAACACCGAGAGCTTCGGCCTGCCCAACGCCCTGGGCCTGGAGAACAACACGGTCGGCAAGTCCTTCGGCGTCGGCAGCACCGCGCTGCTCTCCGCCACCTCGGCCACCGCCAATGACGGGGCCGGGTCGGTCCAGCGCACCGAATCCGTCACCACGAACGTCGCCGCGGTGGTGACCCAGGTCCTGCCCAACGGCAACCTCGTGGTCGAGGGCAAGCAGGAGATCCGGGTCAACTTCGAGGTGCGCGAGATGATCGTCGCCGGCGTGGTGCGGCCCGAGGACATCGAGTCCGACAACACCATCGACTCGGCCAAGATCGCCCAGGCCCGCATCGCCTACGGCGGCCGGGGCCAGATCACCGACGTGCAGCAGCCGCGCTACGGCCAGCAGATCGTCGACATCCTGCTGCCGTTCTGAGGCCCCTCAACCCGGCTCCTCCGGCTCCGGCCCGCGCGTGACGTCGAGGCCGGAACCGGCGCCGGGGGGCGGCCCGACCTTGACCGGCGTGCCGGTCCGGGCCGCCTCGTAGATCGCCTCCATCAGGACCTGGTCCTGCAGCCCCTCCTCGCCGGGCGTGCGCGGCCGCAGGTTCTCCTGGATGCACCGCGCGAAATGGTCCAGCTCCAGGGCGAACTGGTTCTTCGGGCTCAGGACCTTCTCGTCCCGGGCGGCGTTCTTGCCGTCGCGGTGGCCGACATAGAGACGCTGGCCCTGGTAGGCGAAGGCGTTCTGGAGATCGACGGAGGCGGTACCGGTGTGCAGGGTCAGGCTCCGCGCCTCGTAGACCCCGTAGCTCGACAGGCACTGGGCGATCACGCCGGACGGGAAGTGGAGGGTGAAGCTCGCCGTCTCCTCGACCTCGCGGTACTTGGGATCGTCCGGCGGCGAGTGGATCTGGGCCTGGATCAGGTTCGGCTCCTCGCCGAGCACCGCGCGGGCGGTGTTCAGGCAGTAGAGCCCGATATCCGGCAGGGATCCGCCGCCCGCCAGCGCCTTCCGCAGGCGCCACTGCTCCGGCAGTCCCGTGGTCTGGCCGTTGAACGCCTGGATCAGCCGGGGCCGGCCGAACTCGCCCGAGCGGGCGAGCTTGATCACGGCCCGGTTGTGGGGCTCGTACTGGCACCGGTAGGCGATCATCAGCTTGACGCCGGCCTTCGCGCAGGCCGCGATCATCTCCCGGCACTCGTCCGAGTTCACGGCCATCGGCTTCTCGCAGAGGACCTGCTTGCCGGCCGCCGCGGCCGCCACGACGTTGTCCCGGTGCACGCCGTTCGGCGTGACGATGTAGACCGCCTGGACATCGGGGTTGGCCTTCAGGCGGTCCCACGCGTCGTAGCCGTAGACGGCGTCCTCCGGCAGCCCGTACTGCCGCGCCACGAGCTTCGCCTTGTCGGGTGAGCCCGACATCACCGCCGCGAGACGGGCGCGCTTGGTCTCGCCGAAGGCCGGCAGGATCTCGTCGAGGCTCAGGCGCCCGAGACCCACGACGCAGTAGCCGACGCGCTGGGCCGGCGGCTGCGGCGCCGGGCTCGGGGCGGGCGGCCTGTCGCCCGGCCCGCGCCAGTTCGGGAACATCACCCGTCCGCCCTGAACGGCGCCGGTATCGGCGGGAACCGAGGGGCCAGGCGGGGCGGCCTGCGCGCCGCCGCCCACCGCGGCGCCGGCCAGGGCGCCTCCGGCCGCGAGGAGAGTGCGTCGTGAGAGCCGGGTGTCGTCCGCCATGTGCCTCGCCGTGTTGCCGGATCGGGAGGGCCGCGCCCGGGGCGCCGCCCGCGCCGGGAACCGCCGGGTGGCGGGACCGCGCGCCCTCAGTGAACGCGACCCGGCTCCGGGCTGTTTCCGTCGAGCAGCGCGGCGCGCAGACGCGCCACCTCCGCCTCGCTGGCGGCGAGCCGGCGCGCGATCGCCTCGGGCTCCGTCGCCGCGCGGGTCTCGGCGAAGCCGAGGCCGACCGACTCGCCCGACCGCCAGGCCACGAAGGCGCGCCGAGCCTCGCCGCGACAGGGGATGAACAGCTCGACGCAGTCGGAGAGCACGGCTTCCGCCGGCAGCCGGACTCGCGCCCCGTCGAGGGACACGTCGCGGACCGTGCAGTCGATCTCCGGCAGGAAGGCCGCGACGCGCAGCCGACCGCCCAGGCAGACGCGGCGTCGGGCAGTACGGCGGCGCTCGGGCACGATCGCTTGACCCTGATGGTTCCGGTTGCGGGGACAACCACCATCCAGCCTGGACGAGCCCCGCCCGTCCACTTTAACCGCGCGTTTACCTTAACGCCGGGCTCAGGCGGGCGGCGGCGGGTCGGGCGCCTCGACCTCGCCGCGGCGCTGCAGCTGCAGGGCGACGAACCAGCACAGGGAGGCCCAGGCGGCGCCGATGCACCAGCCGGCCAGGACATCGCTCGGCCAGTGCACGCCGAGATAGATGCGGCTGATGCCGACGAGGAGCGTCACGCTCACCCCGAGCGCGAGGACCAGCGCCTTGGCGCGGCGGTTGCGCTCGACACGGGCGATCAGCGTCGCCAGGGTCAGGTAGGCGATCGCCGACATCGTGGCGTGGCCGCTCGGGAAGCTCGCCGTGAACACCTCCATGCCGTGGGGCACGAGGTCCGGCCGCGGCCGATGGTAGAAGATCTTCAGCACCGTCGAGACCAGCTCGCCGCTGCCCACCGCGGCGAGGACGTAGAGGCCGATGCGCCGGCGCCCGGACACGCCGAGATAGGCCGCCACCGCGCAGGTCAGGAACAGCACGGTGAAGACGCTGCCGAGCCCGGTGATGTCGCGCATCGATTCCTCGAGCCAGGGCGGCCCGATCGGGTCGGCGAGATCGGCGGGGTTGCGCAGGGCGAGCAGGATCCGCCGGTCGAGGGCCGCGGTGGAGCCCTCGCCGACCTCGTGCGCGAGGTAGAAGAAGCCGTAACCGAGGATGCTCAGGCAGAGCAGGGCGACGAGGGGGCCGACCTCGTTCAGGCGCAACCGCAGCCACACTGCCAGGGCGGGCTCGATCAGCCGGTTCTGCCGCAGGTTGCCCGGCGCCCTCATGCTGCCGTCCTCCGGCGCGCGTCGATGACCATCAGGTATTCTCTCCGAAGGGCAGGCGGGCGACGGCGTCCCAGGGGCCGCCGCGGTAGCGCCAGAGCAGGGTGCCGGGCGCGGTGAAGCGGAACGGCGCGAACCCGGCCGAGAGGTCTGCGTGCAGTGCCCGGGCCGTGTCCGGCGACACCTTGTTCTGCACCGTGACGTGCGGGCGCCAGCCCTGCCGATCCTGGGCGGTCAGGTGGGCGGCGAATTCCTGTGCGAGACGGGCCCGGAACCGCGCCAACGCGTCGGAGTCGAGCGCGTAGGCGACGCCGCGGCCGGTGAAGCGCAGGCCGGTCACCGCGACCTCCGGCGGCGGCACCGTGCGGGCGAGGGCGGTGATCGCCTCGATCACGCCCCGCTCCCGATCCCCCGGCAGGTGGTGGAACAGCGTCGCGTGCGCCGGGATGCGGTTCAGGGCTTCGGGGAAGTGGCGCCGCCGCTCGCCGTCGAACCGCGCGAAGGTCGGTTCGTCGAAGGCGAGCGTCAGGATCAGGGGGTCCGCGTCGATCATCGGGGCCAGATGGCGCCCGCGGGTCTCAGGTCCAGTACAGGATCCGCGCTGCCGGCAGGTCGCGGGCGAGGCACGCGGTGAGATGGGCGCGCATGGCCTGCATCAGGGGCTTCGGGAAGACGTGCTTCACCGAGCCGAACTTCGTGCGCTTCTCGACGCGCTCCGCCTCGTCGAGGGGCAGGTCCGAGCCGGGATACCAGCCGCGCAGCACCGCCTTCGAGCCCGGCGTGAACCGGTGGGTGATGAGTTCGGCGGTGAGATCCAGATCGGGCACGCCGGCCAGCGCGTCGGCGGCGGCGCGGATCAGTCCGGCATAGGCGCCCTCCCAGTCCGGGACGGGCAGGATCGGCGCGACGGTGAGGCCGACCGGATAGCCGGCCCGCGCCGCCGCCGCCATGGCGGCGAGCCGCGCGTCGAGGGGATCGGTGCCGCCCTCGTAATGCGCGGCCGCCCGCGGATTGACTGAGAAGCGGATGCGCGTGCGCCGGTTGTGCGGCAGGTCGAGGAGCGGCTCGACCGCGGCGAACTTGGTGGTGAAGCGCAGCTGCACCGGCGCGTCCCAGGCGCCGAAATGCCGGATCGCCGCCGAGAGCGAGCCGGTGAGGTGCTCGATGCCGAGGGGATCGGTGTAGCAGGACGCCTCGAAGGTGGTCCCCTCCTGGGCCCGCTCGGCGGAGGCCGAGGTCACCGCGCCGCGCCCCGCGTAGTCCGCGAGGCTGCCGAGAATCGCCGCCAGATTGGCGTAGGCGCGGGTCACCGGCGGCCCGGACAGCGAGCCCGCGAGGTAGCAGTACTGGCAGTGGGCTGGGCAGCCCTCGGCGAGGTCGAAGCGCCAGTCGGCCGAGGGCGGGATCGGCTGCAGCCGCAGCTTGGTCGGCGGCGCGACCGTGAGCGCGAGGGTCGCCTTGGCGGCCGCGTAGGCCCGGCGAGGATCCGCCTCGCGCGGGCTCGGCAGGCGGTTCGACGGCAGCCGCTCCACCGGCAGGCCCAGCGCCTCGGCGCGGGCCAGCATGGCTCGCCCGTGAGCGTGCTCGAGGGCAGCGGGCATCACCAGCACCCGGCGCGGGCGCCACAGGCGCGCCGGGCGATCGGGCGCCGGGCCCGGGCGCTCCGGGCGATCGCGGGTCTCAACGGCCGGGGCGGGCGAGGGCGGCATGCCTGACGAACGCGCGGTGCCGGCACCGGGTCCGGCCTAGTCGCCCGGTCGCGGTGCGGCTAAAGCACCGTCATGGCTGCAGGCAGGGAGAGCGTACATGTCGGCCGCGACGGCTGGTTATTCCTCACCGGAGGGACCAACCGGGTCATGGACCGGTATCGCGGCGGCCTGCGGCACTGGCTGCTGCTGCGCGGCTGGACGCGGCTGATCAGGGCCCGCGCGCGGCGGGCCGAGGGCCTCGGCATCCGCTGCCTCCACGTGATCGTGCCGGAGAAGCTGTCGGTCTACGACGACAAGACCGACGGCCTGCGCTACGCCCCCGGCAAGGCCTCGACCCGGCGGCTGGCCCGGAGCCTCGCCCGGGACCCGGCCTATCTCGATCTCCTCGCCCCGCTCCGCGCCGCCCGGAACGGACCGGTGCCGCTCTACCTGCGCACCGACACCCACTGGACGGCGCAGGGCTGCCTGCTGGCCTACCGCGAGATCATGCGGGCGCTCGGGGCGATCCCGCCGGCCGATATCGGCGCGCGTCCGGGCATCGTCTCGGACCAGCTGATGGACCTCGGCGAGAAGCTGCCCGATCGGCCGCGCGAGCGCCTGGAGCGGTTCATGCTGCAGCGCGACGCGACGCGGGTGGAGACCGGGCCGCTGCTCGCCGCCTACGAGGCGGAGGGGCGCGACCGGGAGGTGCATGTCGGCGCGCATGTCGTCTACCGGAACGCGTCAGCGACGGCCGATCCGCGCCGGCTCGTCCTGTTCGGCGATTCCTGCGCCCATTTCGACCCGTTCCTGCTGACCGGGCTGCTCGCCGAGAGCTTCAGCGAGGTGCACTTCGTCTGGTCGTCGAGCCTCGACTGGGCCTATATCGAGCGGGTCCGGGCCGACATCCTGCTGTTCGAGCTGGCCGAGCGCTTCCTCGCCAAGCTGCCGAAGGACGATTTCGACGTGGCCGTCGCCGGCCAGCGCGGGACCGGCGGCCGCCTCGCGAAGCTCCGGACCGGCGGCCTCGCCGCCGTCGGACGCGGGGCGCCGCCTCAGTAGATCGCCGGATCCAGACGGGCGAAGTCGGCGACGCTCGCCGCCTGGTACTTCGCGAAGGATTCCGGCGCGCACGCGATGCCGATCATCAGGACGAGGAGCGTCGCGAGGCACGCGAGCGTCGCGGTGACCACGTCGGCGTGGCGCCGCAGGGCGTGGATCACCAGGCACCCGAACGTGAACAGGGCCGCCTCGGCGACGGGCACCAGCGCGAACGACATCACTTCACCTCCATCGATCCCCACCGGGTCGGGCAGCTGCGGCACGCGCACGGCGACGGGTGGGTGACGCGACAGATGGCCGAGTTTGCTGCACCGCAACAGACGGGCGGGCGCAGGCCTGCCTTGCGTGGCGTTCGCGGGCTACCGGGGACCGCCCGAGGGCGGCGCGGCCCCGGATCGACGTGGCGCGTCGCGCGCCGCTCCGCACGCGCCTTCACACCGGCCGCGCGAAGCCCATCTGGTCGGATAATTCGAGCAAGCGGAGACGACGATGGGCCTCCTCGTGGACGGCATCTGGTGCGACCAGTGGTACGACACCGCCGCGACGGGCGGCCGCTTCGAGCGCAAGGCCTCCGTCTTTCGCAACTGGGTCACCGCCGACGGGTCGCCCGGTCCATCCGGCGCGGGCGGCTTCCGCGGCGCGCCGGGGCGCTACCACCTCTACGTGTCCCTGGCCTGCCCCTGGGCGCACCGCACGCTGATCGGCCGCGCCTTGAAGGGGCTGGAGGACGCGATCTCGGTCTCGGTGGTCGACCCGCACATGGGCGCGGAGGGCTGGGTCTTCGGCGACACGCCGGGCGCGACGCCGGACCCGATCCACGGCGCCCGGCGCCTCTACGAGGTCTACCTGGCGGCGGATCCGTCCTACAGCGGCCGCGTCACCGTCCCGACCCTCTGGGACCGGGAGCGCGCCACCATCGTGTCGAACGAATCCGCCGAGATCCTGCGGATGCTGAACGACGCCTTCGGAGGGACCGGCCCCGACCTCTATCCGCCGGACCTGCGCGCCGAGATCGACGCCGTGAACGCCCGCGTCTACGACCGCGTGAACAACGGGGTCTACAAGGCGGGCTTCGCGACGAAGCAGGAGGCCTACGCCCAGGCCTTCGAGGCCCTGTTCGCCGAACTCGACGCGCTGGAGGCGCGCCTCGACCGGAGCCGCTACCTCTGCGGGGAGCGGCTGACCGAGGCCGACATCCGGCTGTTCACCACCCTGGTGCGGTTCGACGCCGTTTATGTCGGGCACTTCAAGTGCAACAAGCGCCGGATCACCGACTACCCGAACCTGTCGAACTATCTCCGCGACCTCTACGCGTTGCCCGGCGTCGCGCCGACCGTGAACCTCACCCACATCAAGCGGCACTATTACGAGAGCCATCCGACCATCAATCCGACGGGAATCGTGCCCCTCGGGCCGGAGCTGGACTTCGCCGCGCCGAACGATCGGGCCCTGCGGTTCGCGGGCTAGGGCCGGCCCCGATCGTGCTGCGACGGCCTGCAAGACCGGCCTCTCCGGTCCGGACGGCCGCGACATGCCCCCTCTCCCCTGCGGGAGCGGGGGATCCGCGCGTCGTTCCGCCCGGCGGGCCCCCGACTCACCCGCCGTCGAGCCGGTTCTCGGGCGGAGACCCTCGACGGCAGTCGCCGCGCGCCTAGTTCGGCTCTCAACCGGAGGATGCCCGACACGCCATGACCGACCGCCTGCGCCTCGCGCTGCTCTGCGCCCTCGTCAGCCTGCCCTCCGCGGCCCACGCCCAGGCGGCGCTGCGGCTGGAGGGGACCTGCGAGAAGCTCGTCATCGGCACGCAGGACCTGAGCCGTGCCTGCAGCAACGTCCTGACGAACGCGGTCAGCCGCAACCGCACGAGCTTCGACTTCACCACCGCCGACGGCCAGACCCTCAGCTTCAGCGGCAACGGCGCCCAGCAGGAAGCCACCGAGGAGACCGATCCGCTGCAGCCGATCAACGTCGTCACCACGGGCAAGGACGGTGCCCCGATCCTCGCGATCGGCGCCTGCCGCTTCTCGACACCGGAGCCCGGGCGCACCGCGATCACCTGCGAGGCCAGCACCGCCGACGGGCGCCCCTTCGCCGGCACGTTCGTGACCGCCGCCAAGGCGGCGGCGGGAGCGCCGGCCGCCGCGCCGCCGCGCTGAGGATACCGGTCTATGGGCTGGTCAGATCGGGGCGGAAGCCCCATTTAAGGGGCTCCACGAAAAAGGTTCCGAAGCCAGACCGATGCTCAACGACACCCTCGCCGCGGGCGGTGCCCCGGCCGGCGACACCGGCTCCCTCATCAAGGACACGACCACGGCGAGCTTCCGTCAGGATGTCATCGCCGAGTCGATGCACCGGCCGGTCCTGGTCGACTTCTGGGCGCCCTGGTGCGGGCCGTGCAAGCAGCTCACGCCGGTTCTGGAGAAGGTGGTCCGGGAGGCCGCGGGCGCGGTCGTCCTGGCCAAGATGAACATCGACGAGCATCCCTCGATCGCCGGTCAGCTCGGCATCCAGTCGATCCCGGCGGTGATCGTCTTCCAGAAGGGCCAGCCGGTCGACGGCTTCATGGGCGCGGTTCCGGAGAGCCAGATCAAGGAGCTGATCGGGCGCGTGGCCGGCCCGCAGCAGGATCCGCTGGAGGCGGCCCTCGCCGACGCGGCCGCCCTGATCCAGGAGGGCGACCTCGCCGGCGCCGCCGAGATCTACGCGGCCGTGCTGGAGCAGCAGCCCGACAACGTCACCGCGCTGGCCGGCCTCGCGAAGATGCAGCTCGACGCGGGCGAGATCGAGAACGCCAAGCGCGTGCTGGCGATGGTTCCGGAGGCGAAGGCCGGCGACCCGGCGCTCGTCGGCATCCGCGCCGCCCTGGAACTCGCCGAGCAGGCCGCGTCGCTGGGCGATCTCGCGGGCCTGCAGCGGGAGGTCGAGGCGAACCCCGACGCCCATCAGGCGCGGTTCGACCTCGCGCTCGGGCTCGCCGCCCGGGGTGAGCGCGGCCAGGCCGTCGATCACCTGATCGAGCTGCGCAAGCGCGACAAGGACTGGAACGAGGACGGGGCGCGCAAGCAGCTGCTGCAGTTCTTCGAGGCCTGGGGTGTGATGGACCCGGACACGATCCGCGGCCGCCGCAAGCTCTCGGCGCTTCTATTCTCGTGAGGCACCGGCTCGCACCCCGGCCCACCGATCGGCCCCTCTGGGAGGCGCCATGAGCACCCATGCGAGCTACAAGGGCCCTGCGGACTGCCCTCCCGTCATCCCGGTCTTCCCGCTGTCCGGCGCGCTGCTGCTGCCGCGGGGACAGATGCCGCTGAACATCTTCGAGCCGCGCTACCTCGCGATGGTCGACGATGCCATGCGCACCGACCGGATCATCGGCATGATCCAGCCCGATCCCGAAGGTTCGAGCGGGGCGAACCCGAAGCTCTACCGCGTCGGCTGCGCGGGCCGCGTGACCCAGTACGCCGAGACCGGCGACGGTCGGTACCTGATCTCGCTCACCGGCGTCACCCGGTTCCGGGTCGAGAGCGAGCTGGCCTCGATCGGCCCCTATCGCCGCTGCCACGTCTCCTACGACGAGTTCGCGGTGGACTTCGAGCCGCGGGCGGGCGAGGAGCAGGTCGACCGTGACGGCGTCCTCAAGGCGCTGCGCGATTTCGTGGAGTCGAACGACCTCAAGGTGGACTGGGCCGGGATCGACGAGGCGCCCGACGAGGCGCTGGTCAACGCCCTGTGCATGATGAGCCCGTTCGGGGTGCGCGAGAAGCAGGCGATGCTGGAGGCTCCCGACCTGAAGACCCGGGCCGAGATCCTGATCGCGGTCACGCAGATGGAACTGGTTCGCGGCTCGGGCCCCGAGTCGCCGATGCAATAGGTTGCCTCACCGATGTCCAACGATCTCACCGCCCCCGTCGAGGCGACCCGCGTCGACCCGAAGCTCCTGGAGATCCTCGTCTGCCCGCTGACCAAGGGCACCCTCGAATACGATTCGGCCCGGCAGGAGCTGATCAGCCGCTCGGCGAAGCTCGCCTACCCGATCCGCGACGGGATCCCGATCATGCTGCCCGAGGAAGCCCGTCCGCTGATTGACTGAGCGCCACCGGCCGCTCCGGCCGTCGCGCGGCGGAGCGGCCTGACACGACGCGCGGGACGGGCGGGGGACTGGAATGCTGCCCGCGCCCGCTGGCAGATCCGAACGCGGCCGGCCCGGACCTTCCGATGCTATTTCGCCGAGAGCCTATTCGGCCTCCGGCGCCCGGGGCACGCCCGCGGAGAGGGGATCAGGAACAGTTCGAAGGCGCTCGTCCGCGGGCCCGGCGGCTCCGGTCCTCCCCGTTGAGATGCTGGGCTACCTCCGCGCGTGTCCGTGATGAGCGGAGACCTGGACGGCCCGATCGCCAGATCAGGCGACAGCATCGGCGGCGTCGAGCTTGACCATTCTTCGCGGGCTCCTCAGCCGTAATCTATCTTGAACAGGCGGGAGGCGGCCATACTCTTGCCGCTTCCATCGTTCAGCGTCGGGTCATCCTCGATCGATGATTGTGACCGTGCACGCCGCTCCGGGCGGCGCTCGCTTCGCTGAAAGATTGCATCGCATGATTAAGCTGACCGCGGTCGCGGCTCTCGCCGCCGGCCTGTCCCTCCCGACGTGCCTGCCCGCCAGCGCGGGGCCGAGCACGCATAACGGGCGGTGGTCGGTGGAGCTCGTGACGGAGAGCGGCCTGTGCAGCGCCCGCTACACCTACGCGCTCGCCATCCGCGAGGGGCAGGTGCAGCTCATTTCCGGCAGCGCCGGGGCGCAGGTGAACGGCCACGTGCGGCCCGACGGCAGCGTCGGCATCACCGTCAGCAACGGGACGGCGAGCGGCACCGGCACCGGGCGGCTCCAGGCCGGCAGCGGCGCCGGCACTTGGAAGGTCTCGTCCCTGTGCTCCGGTCACTGGACCGCGCGGCGCAGCGACACCCGCACCGCGCAGGCCGATTGAGGTCGCTCAGGCCGCCGCGGCGAGCCAGCTGCGCGCCTCGTCGATGCGGGCGCGCTCGAATACCTTGATCTGGGTCGGCGAGACGAAGTTGAAGGTCTCGGCGAGCGCCTTCAGCCAGGGAGCGTCCGTGACCAGGGCGACGTGGCTGACGCTCTTCATCATCGAGAACCCGAAGCGCGGGTCCTTGAAGAAGGCCGCCGGCTCCATGCCCTCGAAGGCGCGGATATCCTCGAGCAGCTTGATCTTGCCGCCCTTGTCGAGGTCGGCCTTCATCGCGGTCATCGCCGCGTTCATCTCCTCGTCGGTGATCTTCCCGTCGACCACGATCTCGGCGACATTCGAATCCGGCGTCTTGGTGTAGGTCAGCACTGATCGCTCCTCCGGGAACCGCACGCGTCCCGTAGCCGGTCTCCGACCAGGGTCCGCCGCCCGTGACCTGAGCCATACCCGATCGCGGGACGAACCGGTATGGCCCCGGACCCTCGCTCTGACGTGCCTCCCGAAGGCGAACCGGCGTTCACAAGGCCGGGAGGTCCGCGAAGTCTCCTACAAAAAGCTCTGCGGGTCGACATCGATGGCGACCCGCACGTTGCCCCGCACCTTCGGGCCCCGGGCGATCCAGGCGCGCAGGTAGGCCTGGAGATCGACGTTGCGCTCGGTCTTCACGAGCAGCCGGAAGCGGTAGCGGCCGCGCACCAGGGCGAGCGGCGCCTCGGCGGGCCCCAGCACCATCACGCCCTCCGGCGGCTCGGCGGCGCGGGCCAAGGCCTGACCGTGCGCCTCCGCGACCTCGCGCTCGCTCGCCGAGACGATCAGGGCCGCGAGCCGCCCGAAGGGCGGCAGGCCGGCCGCCTCGCGGGCCTGGATCTCCTCCGCGTAGAAGCGCTCGGCGTCGCCCGAGAGGAGCGCCGCGATCACCGGGTGGTCCGGCTGGTAGGTCTGGACCAGGGCGCGCCCGGGCTTTTCGCCGCGTCCGGCGCGCCCGGTGACCTGCTGGAGCAGCTGGAAAGTCCGCTCGGCTGCCCGCGGGTCGCCCGATGTCAGGCCGATATCGGCGTCGAGGACGCCGACCAGGGTCAGGAACGGGAAGTTGTGGCCCTTGGCCACGAGCTGCGTGCCGATCACGACGTCGCACTCGCCCGCCGCCACGGCGTCGAGTTCCTGGCGCAGACGCTCGGCGCCGCCGGGGAAGTCGCTCGACAGGACGACGATGCGCCGGTCGGGGAACATCTCGGCGGCCTCTTCGGCGATCCGCTCGACGCCGGGCCCGCACGCGGTGAGATTGTCGAAGGTCCCGCACTCGGTGCAGGCCTCCGGCCGGCGCTCCGCGTAGCCGCACTGGTGGCAGACCAGCGCCCGGCGGAACCGGTGCTCCACGAGCCAGGTCGAGCAGTTCTTGCACTGGTAGCGGTGGCCGCAGGCCCGGCAGAGGGTCAGCGGCGCGTAGCCCCGGCGGTTGAGGAACAGCAGCGCCTGCTCGCCGCGCTCCAGGGTGTTCTTCACGGCGTTGACCAGCGGCGGGCTCAGGAAGCGGCCCCGCTCGGGCTGGTCGAGGCGCATGTCGATGGCGGCGATGTCGGGCAGGCGCCGCCCGCCGAAGCGCTCGGGGAGCAGGACGTGCCGGTAGCGCCCCCGCGCGGCGTTGACGCGGGTCTCGATGGCGGGCGTCGCCGAGGTCAGGACGACCGGGCAGCCCTCGAGGCGCCCCCGCACGACCGCCATGTCGCGGGCGTGGTAATGGACGCCGTCCTCCTGCTTGTAGGCGGTCTCGTGCTCCTCATCGACCACGATCAGGCCGAGCCGCGCGAAGGGCAGGAACAGGGCCGAGCGCGCGCCGACCACGACGAGCGCCTCGCCCTCGGCCACGGCGGCGCGCAGGCGCTCGCGCCGCCTGCCGCCGATCCCCGAATGCCACGCGGCCGGCCGGACCCCGAACCGCGCGGCGAACCGGTCGAGGAACTGCGCCGTCAGGGCGATCTCGGGCATCAGGATCAGTGCTTGGCGCCCGGCGCGGATGCAGGCCGCCACCGCCTCGAAGTAGACCTCGGTCTTGCCCGAGCCGGTGACGCCCTCCAGCAGGACCGGGCGGAGATCGTCGGCTTCCTGCGGCTGCGGCCGGTCCCACGGGAAGGGCGCGACGAGGGCCGACACGGCCTCGGCCTGCGCGGGCGAGAGCGGCGCCCGCGGGAAGTCCGGGTCGGGCCGCGGCGCGACCGGCTCGGGCTCAACCGCCACGGTCTCGAGGACGCCGTCATCGATCAGCCCGTCGACCACCGAGAGCGAGACGCCGGCCTCCTTGGCGAGCGCGCTCTTGCCGCGCAGGGCGCCGTCGGCCGCCGCGGCGAGCACCTTGGTGCGGGCCGGAGTCGGCCGGGACGGGGGCTTGTCGGTGAGGCGCACGGCGACCCGGGCGGTCTCGCCGGCCGCCGCCTCGTCGGGCAGCCGCAGCACCATGGCCAGCGCCGAGCCCTTGGGCGCCAGCGTGTAGCGGGCGATCCAGTCGACGAGGCTGCGCAGCGGGTCCGAGAGGGGCGGGTAGGGCAGGCGGCCGGTCACCGGCCGGAGGTTCGAGCCGCCGGGCGTCTCGGCGACGCCCCAGACGACCCCGACGATCTCGCGCGGGCCGAGCGGCACCTGCACCACGTCGCCCGCGGCGAGGTCGAGCCCGGCCGACGCCACGTAGCTGTAGGGCGTATCGAGGGCGAGCGGGATCAGGATCTCGGCGACGACGGGCATGCGGGGCTTTTCGGGCGGGTCCGTTCCGGGTCCGTACCATAGGCGCGGGAAAAGAACCCGCCGCTTCAGCGATCCCGCAGCGCCGGCACGAGCGGCAGGGCCGCGAGACTCAGCGCCGCCATGGCCCAGAAGGCCGGTGCGCCGAACGCGCCGTACAGAGCCCCGGAGGCCAGGGTCGCCGCGACCCCTGAGAGGCCGAGGCCCAGCGTCCCGTAGAGCGCCAGCGCGGTCGTCCTGAGATCGGCCGGCGTCGACGCCTCGATGAGCCTCAGGCAGGCGAGGTGCAGGAGGGCGAAGCTCAGCCCGTGCAGGGACTCGGCGGCGGCGAGCCACGGGATCGCGGTCGTGGATCCCAGCACCGCCCAGCGCAGGGCCCCCGCGCAGGCCGCCACCGCGACGCCGGCCGCGGGGCCGATCCGCGCCAGCAGGGGCGGCCCGACCAGCAGGAACACCAGGACCTCGGCGGCCACCGAGACCGACCAGAGCAGGCCGGCGGTGGTCGCCGCGATCCCGGCGGACCGCCACAGGATCATGGCGAAGCCGTCGTGCATCGCGTGCGCGCCGATCACCAGGCCGGCGACGAGCACCGTGCGGCGGAAGCGCGGCAGGGCGACCAGGGCGGCGAAGCCGTGCCACGGCGCCCCGGCCCGAGCCGCGACGCCCGGGCCGGCGGGCAGGGCCAGGGCCGCCGCGCCGGCGGCCAGGAACAGGCTGCCGCTCGCCACGAGGGCGGCGGCGAGGCCGTAGAGGCCGATCAGCCAGCCGGCCGCGGCTGTGCCGGCGATGAACGCGGCCGAGCCCGCGCCGCGGACCCAGCCGTACTGGAACGCCGCACCGCCCCGTGCGGCGGCCAGCGCGAGCGCGTCGGCGAGGGGCGCCGGGGCCGCGGTGCCCGCCGCGTAGAGGAGCGCCGGACCGATCAATTGCGCTAGCCCGGCGCCGGGCAGGTGCGCCAGGGCGCTGAGCCCGGCCAGCGCGAGACTCGCTGCCAGGACGGATCGGCCGGCCCGGTGGCGGTCGGCGAAGGCGCCGGCCAGGGGCCCGATCCCGAGGCGCAGGGCGCCCGCGGCCGCGAGGAGGAGACCGATCTCGCCGGGTGTCAGACCGCGCGCGGCGAGGAAGCCCGGCAGCACCGGCGACAGGACGCCGTAGGCGCCGTAGAGCGCCGCGTACAGGGCGAGAAACCGGGCGAGCCCGCCGCGCCGTTCCGCGCTGCTCCCCTCGGCCCTCATCGGGATGTTCGCACCGGACGGGTCTTCACCCCGTCATTCCGCGCGGGGGACGGCCTGCCCGGGACGACGGCGCCCGGAGCGAGTCCTCGAGCAAAGTCCCGCACGCCACAGTCTCCCGCCCGGACGGGCGGAGCCTAGCATTGCGGGACGGGCCCGCGTCAGCGGCTCGGCACGGCGTTCTCAGCAGGGCCGGCGGACGGCGTAGCGGTAACGCCGTCCCTGCGCGTCGAGCAGCTCGCTGTCGGGCCCCTCCTGCCACACGACCTCGTCCTCTGGACCCGCCGCGTCGGTGAGGGTCGCCCCGCGGACGATGTCGAGGCTGAGTCCGAACCCGTAATTGGTGGCGGTCGCGTCCGTGATCGCGGCCGAGATGTCGGCCTCGTCGGGCAGGCAGGCGAACAGGACGCCGTCGGCGATGGCGAGGGTGTAGGTTTGCACGGATGGCCTCCAGGAGGCTCGAGGAGCGTGAACCGGCATGCGAGCGCCCGAACCTAGGCATCGCGGCCGCGATGTGAACCCATCCCACCGAAATGCTGCATTGCACCATTTCGTGAGCGCAAGCTCCGCGCAAGCCCGCCCCGCCGCGCCTCAGCGCCCGAGATGCCCGTCGAAGAAGCGCGCCATCTCGCCGAACACCTCCCGGGTCTCGGGCGCGTCCGGCGTGAACAGGTACTGGGCGTGGGACATGCCCTCGAACACCTGCAGCGACGCGTCGATCCCGGCGGCGCGCAGCTTCCGGTGGGTGCGCACCGTGTTCGACAGGAACAGGTCGCGGGTGCCGGTGACCAGGATCGCGGGCGGCAAGCCGGTGAAGTCGCCGTAGATCGGCGAGAGCTGCGGGTCCTTCAGGTCGCGGCCGGCGGCGTAGAGCTTCGCGGCCGGCGTCAGGTAGCCGGAATAGCTGACGAGGACGTTGTCGAGCCACTCGTTGGTCCGGTAGCTGTCGCCGGTCTCGGTCATGTCCGACCAGGGTGTTCCGAGGCCGATCGCCGCCGGCAGCGCCAGACCCTCGGCCTTGGCGCGCAGCATCAGGGCCAGGGTCATGCCGCCGCCCGTGGAAGTGCCGAAGACCGCCATATTCCCGGGCTTCTGCATGGACAGCATCGCCCGCCACACGGCGGTGGCGTCGTCCATGGCCGCCGGGTAGGGGGCATCCGGCGGCATGCGGTAATCGACCGAGATGACCTTGTAGCCGCCGAGGCCGGCCATCAGGATCGCCTCCAGCGTGCCGGCTTCGCCGGGATTGTAGACGTAGCCGCCGCCGTGGATGTGCAGGAGCAGCCGGTTGCGGTTCGCCTCGGGCATCTGCCGGGGCTGGACCACGAAGGCCTTCACGCCGCCGATCACCGCGGCCTCGCTGGTGACGCCGAGCTTCTCGCGCAGGGCCGGGAGGGTGGCGGCTCCGGCAGCAGCGAGTTTGTCGACCAGCGCCTTCCAGGCCGCGGCGTCCGGCGGGTTCGCGTTCCAGGCCGGCACGCGGTAGGGCGCCGCCACGGCGGTTCGGAACTGCGGGCTCGTCGTGTCGGGCACGGGCACGACCTTGGCCGGGACCGTCCGCGGACCCGGGGCGGCGTTGGCGGCACCCATCTCGGCTTCCAGTTGCTCGAAACCCGGAGCCGGCCTCTCCGCCGGCGCGGCCTGCCCGAAGGCGACCTGGGTGCCGCAGGCGATCATCAGCAGCGCGGACAGGCTCGAACGCATCTCGGTTCCTCCAGCGGCAGCCCGGCCTGCGAACCCGTCCCGGCGGGTGCCCGCTGCGCCGGCTCGGAAACTATGGGACGGGGCCGAGCGCGACAGCGGCCCGGGTTACGATCGTGGCCGCGCGTTCACGCGCCGAGCCGCGGGAGCGCGGCCGGCGTCTCCGGCTCGACCACCAGGGTCGCCGGCACGGTGCCGTCGCCGGCGAGCGCCTCGGCGATCGCCTCGGGCCCGATCGGGTCATCCGTCGCGTCGGCAACGCCCGATGGCTCCGGCGTGATCCGCGCAGTCTCCCGGCGCGGCCCGGTCTCGGCCGCCGCGGCGTGCTCGTCGGCGACGCCGGCCACCGCCCCGGGCGCGATCAGCCCGATGGCGGCGGCGTGCTCGGCCATGGCGACGCTGTCGGCGGCGAGCACGAGGCTCGATCCGGCCCGGGCGACGGCACCGGCGAGCCGGACGATCTCCTCGACCCGCGCGGCGTCGCGGGACACGTTGCGGATGTAGACGGCCAGCACCCGCCCGGGATTCTCCTCGACGATCTGCGCGTAGACCTCCGGGTCGTGCTGGCCGCTGTCGCCGATCAGCACGAAGGGCAGATCGCGGTAGAGGGCAAGCATGTGCCGGATCAGCGCCTGCTTGTGGTCGGTGGCCCGGCGCGGCAGCGGGTGAGTCCAGGACAGGCCCCATTCCCGCAGGAACAGCACCGGCCCGGCCGGGATGCCGTGGCGCTGGAAGAACTCGGACAGCATCTCGTAGAGGCCCCAGGGCGCGCGGGACACGTAGAGCATCGGGTTGCCCTCGTCGCCTCCGGCGCCCGCGTGGAGGGCGCGGTAGAGGGCGGCGACGCCCGGGAAGGCGACCCGGCTCTCGGCATCCTCGACGAACAGGCGCCAGAGCATCTTCAGCTTGTTGGCGACGCCGGTGCGCATCACCGTGTCGTCGATGTCGCTGACCACGACGCAGCGGCAGCGGTCGTGCGGGATGAACACCGCGCCCTCGGCGGGGATCGGCGGATCGGCATCGAGGAGGAGGTCGACCGCGTGCCAGTCACCCGCCTCGGTGGGGGGCGTCCGCGGGTGCAGGTGCACGCGGAAATAGCCGTCCCGGTCGGTCTCGACCCGCACGGCGTCGTCGCCGAACCGGGCGGTCACGCCCGCGCCGGCGATCGTCCGCCGGGCGATGCGGCGGCGCAGGTCGCGCCACTGCGCCCGCAGGGACTCGGGATCCTCGCCGGGGATCCCCGGCGACTGCCGGAAGACGCGGCCGATCAGGAACACCTCGTCGCGGGATCCGTAGCCGCGGTACGGCTCGACCACGAGCCCGCCCCGGCCCTTGCCGCCACGCCCCTGCGCGCGACGGACCGGCCGGGTGAGGACCCGCAGGGCCTTGGTGGCGCCCCTGCGCGCGCGCGAGACCATGGCGACCGGCCGCCGTCAGGCGCTCAGGCCTGCGGCAGTTCGGGGCTGAGCCCCATCGCGTCGAGGCCCTCCTCCAGGAGATCGCCGGCATCGGGGCTGCCGAGCAGTTCCCGCACGGCGCCCTCGCCGGCGGCCTCGCGCTCGCGGGCGAAGCGCACCGCCTCGCTCCACTCTTCCGGTTCCATGTCGCCGCGCCCGACGTAGAGGAGGGCGAGCAGTTCGGCACGGGAATCGTCGTCGAGCCCGGCGATCATGCCCCGGACCTCGGATTCCGTCGCGTCGTCGGTGCCGGAGACCAGGACGTCGGTGGCGCCGTCGTCGATCGGGTTCGAACCAGAATCCGGGTCGGTGTTGCCCTCTTTCACCTCGACGGCGCGCAGCCGCATGACGATGTCGGTGACGGTTTCGACGGCGATATCCATGCGCTGATCTCCGGACGCTGACGGGGTCGGGCAAGCGGGGCCCTCAAGCCGCGACAACGGGCGAGCGGGCGCCGGGTTCGCCCCGTCCCCATCGAAGGTGGGTTGCGTGGTCCGCGCCACTTTCCGGCTCAGCGCCCCTGGGATAGAGGCTGCGAGACTAATCCGACACCCGGATCGACATCGGCGATAGACGTGATTTCTATTAAGACTGTCAGGACGTCGCCGGCCGATACCGTCATTCCTCCTGCACGCGGCGTCGCGTCCCGGCGGTCGGGCGGCCGCCTGCACCTCGCGGCGCTCGCGGCGCTGGCCGGATCCTCGCTCATCGGGACGCGATCCGCCGAGGCCCGGCCCACCGGCTACGAGGGGAGCGCCCCGAGCTGCTTCCTGACCGGCGGCGGCGCGCTCGAGATCTGCCGCGAGGGCTCGGAGGCCGAGGGCGTCCTGATCGCGCCGGCCCCCTGCGCCTTCGTGCGCGGCGTGCAGATCCTGCGGCTCGCACGCTCCGAGGCGCCCGGCCCGCTCCAGGCCGTGTTCCAGGGCCAGACCCCGGCGGCGTCCCGCCGGGACGAGCCCTGCCCGGAGCGGCGCGCCACGGACAGCCGCGACGGCGGCGCCCTGCGCACCGGCCGCACCTTCGAAGCCCTGGTCACGACGCTGCCGCCCTCGGCCGACCGATTCTGGGTCGACCTGCCGGAGGAGCGCGCGCGGACGCGGGGCTGGTCCGAACCGACGCCGTCCGCCGAGGGCATCGGCCCGCGCGACCCGATCGCGGTGACGGGCCGGACCTGGGCCGGCGAGGCCTACAGCTACGTCTTCCTGCTCGGGCAGGAGCGCGTGGGCGTCACCGGCGGCGACGGGGCCGACACCGAGCGCCGCGGCCGGCGCCGGCGCCGGCGGACGGAGCGGGACGAGCCTGCCACGGGGCCGGCGGACGTCCGGCGCCGCGTCCAGATCGAGGCGCGCACCCTCGACTTCCAGACCTTCGAGATCCGGACCCGCACCGCCGACGGCTACGGGCTGACCTGGACGCCGTTCGAGGCCGGCGCCGGCCGCGGCCGGCGCGCCGACCCGCCCGTCCCCGCCGCGGTGGTCGACGAGGCGGGCAAGCCCGTCACGTCGGCCTGCGCGGCGCCCGCCTTCGAGACCCACGGCCTCGCCGGCTCGATCAGCGTCGTCGACCGCACCTATCACTACGTCTACACCGACGTGCTGCCCGAGGATTGCGGCCTCGCCCCCGAGAAGCGCCGCACCGGGCTGTTCCTGCGCACGGCGCAGGACCTGTCGGGGCCGAAGGTCTGGTCGACGGCGCGCAAGCTCGCCGGGCCGCTGCCGCCCGGAACCCTGGTGCGGGTGGCCCGGGCCAAGGGCATGCAGCGCTGGGCCGTGTCCTACACGTGCCAGCGGCCCGCCAATGCCCCGGGCGGCCCGGTGGCGGATATCTGCCTGCAGTACACGGCCGACCTGAACCTCGACGGGATCGGCGCCCTCAAGCTCTACGCCGATCCGGTGGAAGCGGGCCGCTCCGCCGCCTATCTCGGGCTGCGCTCGGGGGGCGACGGCAGCGGCCGGTACGACCGCAGCGCGCATTTCTGGATGACCGACGCGGAGGGCAACCTCGACACGCCGGCGATCTACCCGAACAAGGCGGGCTTCCTGACCTGGCTCGACCGGCTCGCCCCGACCGCCTCCGGGCGCGACGCGTCGAGCCTGTACGGGCGGCCCGTCTACTGGGCGACGTGGACGGTGCGCCCGATCGGCGCGCAATAAGTCGCAGGAGGCGCTATATGGGCGGCCGACAAGCCGCGCGAGGCGTGCCTGACGGACCCGATGGAAACCCATATCGACCTGTGGTTCGCCGCGAGCATCGTGGCGATCTCGTTGCTGCTCTCGGCCTTCTTCGCGGGCGCGGAGACCGCCTTCACGGCCGCCTCGCGGGCCCGGATGCACGCCCTCGAGCAGGCGGGCGACCCGCGCGCCGCGATCGTCAACCGCATCCTGGCGATCCGCGAGCGCTTCATCGGCGCGATGCTGATCGGCTACAACATCGTGGCGATCGGCGCCTCGGCCTTCACCACCAGCGTGCTCACCGCGCTGTTCGGCAAGAGCGGCGTCATCTACGCGACGGTCGGCATGTCGGTGCTGGTCATCGTCTTCGCCGAGGTGCTGCCGAAGACGCTGGCGATCTCGAAGCCCGACAAGACCGCGCTGCTCACCGCCCGGCCCGTGGCCTTCGCGGTGGCGCTGATGGGCCCGCTGGCGCTCGCCATCGAGCAGGTCGTGCGGGTGATGCTGAAGCCGTTCGGCGTCACGATCGGCGAGCACCAGTCGATCCTCACCGCCGCCGAGGAGCTGCGCGGCCAGGTGGCGCTGATGCACCGGGAGGGTGGCGTCGCCAAGGCCGAGCGCGACATGCTGGGCGGCCTGCTCGACCTGTCGGACCTGTCGGTCTCCGACGTCATGGTCCACCGCACCAAGATGCGGGCGATCGACGCCGACCAGCCCTCCGAGGACATCGTCCGGGCGGTGCTGTCCTCGCCCTACACCCGCATGCCGCTGTGGCGCGGCACGCCCGAGAACATCGTCGGCGTCCTCCACGCCAAGGACCTGCTGCGGGCGCTCGACGCCGCGGGCGGCGACGCCTCCGGCCTCAAGGTCGAGGCGCTGGCCCTCGAGACGTGGTTCGTGCCGGGCACGACGTCGCTACGCGCCCAGCTCAAGGCCTTCCTGACCAAGAAGACCCACTTCGCCCTGGTGGTCGACGAGTACGGCGAAGTGATGGGGCTCGTGACCCTGGAGGACATCCTGGAGGAGATCGTCGGCGACATCGCCGACGAGCACGACGTCACCGTCTCGGGCGTGCGCCCGCAGGGGGACGGGTCGGTGAACGTCGACGGCGGCGTGCCCATCCGCGACCTGAACCGGGCCATGGACTGGAACCTGCCCGACGAGGAGGCGACCACGATCGCCGGCCTCGTCATCCACGAGGCCCGGACCATCCCGGATCAGGGAACGGCCTTCAACTTCCACGGCTTCCGCTTCCAGGTGCTGCGGAAGGCCAAGAACCGCATCACCACGCTGCGCATCACGCCGCTGACCTCGGCGGGGATCCAGGCCGCCGCGCTGCCGGACGCGCCGCGCGACGCGGTGTGACGGCGGCGCGCGCCGAGCGCGGCCGGGATGTGCGCCCGCGCCGCCACGCGCGCGGGGCGGTCCTCAGCCCGGCATCGCCTCCAGCCCCTCGGCGCGGATCCAGTCGCGGGTGCGGTCCAGCGCGCGGCCGAGCCGGTCGAACAGGGCGTCGATCTCGTCCGGCGCGATGATGAGCGGCGGGCAGACGGCGACGCGGTCCCCCGCGAGCGCGCGCACGATCAGCCCCTCGCCCTGCGCGAAGGCGACGCAGCGGGCGGCCACCCCCTTCTTCGGGTCGTACTGCCGCTTGGTGGCCTTGTCGGCGACGATCTCCAGGCCGCCGATCAGCCCGAGCCCGCCCGCCTCGCCCACGATGTCGTGCCCGGCGAGGGCCGCGAGACGGCGCTGGAACTGGGGCGCCTTCTCGGCCGCCCCCTCGATCACCCGCTCGCGGCGGTAGATCTCGATCGCCTTCAGCGCCACCGCGGCGGCCACCGGGTGCCCGGAATAGGTGGTGCCGTGGCCGAAGGTGCCGATCTTCTCGCTCTGTCCGATCAGCGCCTCGTAGAGGGGCTCGTCGATGCTGACGCCGCCGAGCGGCATGTAGGCCGAGGTCAGGGCCTTGGCGAAGGAGATGGAGTCGGGCCGGGCCCCCACCGCCTCGCTGCCGAACCACGTGCCGAGCCGGCCGAAGCCGCAGATCACCTCGTCGGCGATGAAGCGGACGTCGTACTTCGCCAGCACCGCCTGGATCGCCGAGAAGTAGCCCCGCGGCGGCACGATCGCGCCGCCCGCGCCCATCACCGGCTCGGCGATGAAGGCCGCGACGGTGTCGGGGCCCTCGCGCAGGATCGTCTCCTCCAGCTCGGCGGCGAGGCGCGCCGAGTAGGCCTCCTCGCTCTCGCCCGGCTCCGCGCCCCGGTAGTGGTGCGCGGGCGAGACGTGCAGGAAGCCCGGCAGCGGCAGGTCCCAGTCGGCGTGGTTCGCCGCGAGCCCGGTCATCGAGGCGCTGGCTACCGTGACGCCGTGGTAGCCCTTCTGGCGGGCGATGATCTTCTTCTTCTTCGGCCGGCCCAGGGCGTTGTTGTAGTACCAAGTCAGCTTGACCTGCGTGTCGTTGGCCTCCGACCCCGAGGAGGTGAAGAAGATCTTCGAGGTCGGGACCGGCATCAGCTCCTTGAGCGTCTCGGCGAGCTCGATGCCCGGATCGTGGCTGCGGCCGGAGAACAGGTGCGTGAAGGGCAGGCGCGCCATCTGCGCCCGGGCCGCCTCCACGAGCTCCGCGTTCGAGTAGCCGAGGGCCGTGCACCACAGGCCGGACATGCCCTCGATGTAGGAGCGCCCCTCGGTGTCGTAGACGTGCACGCCCTCGCCGCGCTCGAGAACCAGCGGGCCCGTCTGTCGGTGCGCCGACAGGTTGGTGTAGGGATGCAGGAGGGTTTCGACGTCGCGGGTCGCGAGGTTCGAGAGCATGGTTCGCAAGGTCCTCGTGCGCGGGTGACCGCCGCCACACTACCGACCCGATGCCCCGGCAGGTAGCCCACAGGATCCGCGTCCGGCCGTTGCCGCACGCATGCCGTCAGACCGCCCCCAGCACCGCCCCTCGCCGCGCCCGACCGATGCTCAACCCGGAAGCCTACGTCGCACAACCCGCCCCCGGCCGCGCCTGCGGCGCCTGCACGCTGTGCTGCAAGGTCTACGACGTGCCCGCGGTCGAGAGCGTCGCGGGCACGTGGTGCCGGCACACCAGGGCCGGCCAGGGCTGCGCCATCCACGCCACCCGCCCGGACCATTGCCGGGCGTTCCACTGCCTCTGGATGACCGAGGGCTGGCTCGGCCCGGAATGGAAGCCGGATCGCGCCAAGATGGTGCTGAGCCTCGACCCGCTCACCCGCAACATGAACGTGCAGGTCGATCCCGGACAGGCCGGCGCGTGGCGGCGCGAGCCCTATTACGGCCAGCTCAAGCGCTGGGCCGTGGCCTCGGTGCCCCTGCGGCGGCACGTGCTGGTCCACGTCAACAAGAGCACCACCGTCATCCTGCCCGACCGCGACGTCGGCCTCGGGATCGTCGGCGCCGACGAGCGCATCGTCACCACCGACCGGATGACGCCCCAGGGCCCGAGCTTCGACGTCCGGAAAGTGCCGGCCTGAACCAGCCGACGGCCGACCGGCAGGGCTCGGGGATCCGGGCCGGCTCAGCGCTCGGTGCCGAAGTGCCGCCGCATGACCGGGGATTCGACCACCAGGAACGTCATCTGGAACAGGATCAGCCCCGTCTGGTCCGTCACCTCGATCCGCCAATCCTCGCCGAGGGCGACGCGCTGGGCGTCCTGCTTCAGGATGTCGCCGGCGCGCCGGACGGCTTCCAGCCGGGCGGATTGCCAGTCCGGCAGGTCCGTCCCCGCGGTGTCCAGGATCGTGGATCCGTCGTGGATGTGGAAGTGGTAGCGCGGCATCCACACGTCCCGGGCGGGTCCAGGCGGGGGATGACGGTACCCCTCACTCGCGGCCCTGCCGAGTCTCGTCGCCGCGATTGACGGACCTGTTACGCCACGCGCGCCCGATCGACCATATACGGCGTTAGGATCGCGGCCGACGCGATGTCGCGACGCGCGCGCCTTGCGGTTCCGGCCGGTTTGCCCGAGTGATCCGGCATGACGACCGTTCACGATTTCAGCGTCTCCGCGGCCGACGGAACACCGTACCCGCTCGCGCAGCATCGCGGTCAGGTGCTGCTCATCGTGAACACGGCCTCACGCTGCGGCTTCACCCCGCAGTACGAGGGGCTCGAGGCGCTCTGGCGCCGGCACCGGGAAGCGGGCCTGACGGTCCTGGGCTTCCCCTGCAACCAGTTCGGCGCGCAGGAACCGGGCGACGCCGCCGAGATCGCGAGCTTCTGCGCCCTGCGCTACGACGTGAGCTTCCCGGTGCTCGCCAAGATCGCGGTGAACGGGTCGGGAGCCGATCCGCTCTACGCCCATCTTACCCGGGCCCGGACAGGCCTATTCGGCACGCGGGCGGTGAAGTGGAACTTCACCAAATTCCTGGTGGGGCGCGACGGCCGGGTCATCGCCCGGTTCGCCCCCGGGACGAAGCCCGCGGCCCTGGAGGCGAAGATCCAGGCCGCCCTGGCCGCCTGAGCCGCGCCGGCGTCAGACCGCGTCGAGATCCGCGGCCGCGGCGGAGGCGACGCGGCGCGCGTCGCCCCGTTCACGCGCGCGCAGCACGGTCCGCAGCGGCGCGATCGGGAACGGACGCACCGACTCGCGCAGGATCCCGGTCAGGAACCGGATTTCGGCGATCTTGCGCAAGGTCATGTCGGGCGCTCCGGCGCTCTGAGCACGGCGCTCAAGGTCCGACAGGGCGTCGAAGAGTGCGCACCGCGCGTCGAGATCCCGGGAAGACTGCTTCGTCGCGATCAAACTAGCCAGTTCGCCTTCAAAACTGCATCGGGCAGGCTGATCGGCACGCATCATCGACTCGAACACAATGTGGGTCGACTCTAAAACAGTGTTCGCACTTTGTCAGCAGCCCGCACGGGGCGAGCGTCGCGAATGCGGGGTTGTTGCCCAATTGCATCTGCGCGACGGCCCCGGCCGGCGGCCCGGTCTCAGTCGCCGGCCCCGACGAACGCGGCGGCCGCCTCGAACTCCGTCCGGCGCGCTTCGAGGCGGGCCTCCGCCTCGGCGTCGCGCCCCCAGACGGCGGCCTGGTAGGTCTCGTCGACATGGGCCGCGGCCCAGGCCTCGGCCGGCGTCAGACGGCCCTTGAGAACCGCCAGGGCGATCAACAGGGAGCCGGTCAGCGTCGTGAGCGTGTGCAGGCCCGCCATCTGGAACGGGTCGGTCACCGCGTTCACCGCCTCGGAGAGGGCCCGGATCGTGTCGGCCGGCTGCGCGACGTGCATGACGCCCTCGCTCAGGATCACCCGCGCACCGAACGCGTCCCGCGCCCAGGCGAGGATGGGATCCCAGGCCTCCGCCTGGGCCGCCACGAGGCGCTCCGGGTCGCCGGCGCGGTAGGCCAGGAGATCGGTACCCGCGTAGGCGCAGAGATCGGCCGCGACCTCGGCCAGGCGGGGCGTCACACCGTCGATCGCCGTGTTGGCGAGCCGGGTCAGCGGCATCCGCGCCGGGTCGATCGCGGTGTCCTGGGCGCCCCATTCCGCCGCGACACGCTCGGCCAGGATCCGGCTGGGGAGTCTCAGCGGGTTGCGGGCCGGCGTGTTGGCCGGACGTCCGTCCAGGGTCAGCCGGTACCCGCCCTGGTCCTCGGCGAAGGCGGCCTCGTCGTAGAACCGCCGGGGCAGGGCCGGCTTGGCGTGGCCGCGGGCTGCCCGCACCGGATCGGGCTTCTCACCGTCGCTCGGCTGCCCGAGCCAGTCTGTCGTCTGATCGCTCATGGAGGCGAGATAGGCGCTTCCGGCCCCGCGCGCGAGCCTCTCGCGATCAGGCGCCCGTCGCGAGCCCCTCCAGAAGCAGCGCCTCCAGCGCCGCGGCGCTCGGAACCACCGTCACGGCCCCGGCCCCGTAGAGCGCGTCCGGAGGATGGTAGCCCCAGGCGACCCCGATCGCGGTGGCGCCGGCCGCCACGCCCATGGCGATGTCGAAGGTGGTGTCGCCGACCATCACGGTGGCCTCGGGCTCGCAGCCGGCCTCGCGGATCGCCTGCTGCAGCATGGTCGGATCCGGCTTCGACGGCGCGTCGTCGGCGCTCTGGGTGGTGGCGAACCAGCCCGCCCAGCCATGATGCGCGATCAGCCGGTCGACACCGCGCCGCGACTTCCCGGTGGCGAGGCCGATCAGCACGTCGGAGCGCCCGCGCAGCCGGGTGAGCAGGTCGGCCATGCCGGGGAACAGGGGCTCCTCGTGCGCGGGGTCGAGCCGCAGGCGGTTGTAGGCCTGCTTGTAGCTCTCCGAGAGTTCCGCGACCGGGCCGTCCTCGCCGACCAGGCGCCGGAACGCCTGCGGCAGCGACAGGCCGACCACCGACAGGGCCTCCCGCCGCCCCGGTGCCGGCAGACCGTTCTCCGCGAAAGCCACCTCCTGGGCCGCCACGATCAGGTGCTGGCTGTCGACGAGGGTGCCGTCGACGTCGAAGACGACGAGCCTCATCGCGGCCGACGTGCCGAGAGCCGCCCCGACGGCGCGGGTGGGTAGATCCTGGTCTCCGTCACGGCTTCCGGCCCGGCTGTGCCGGCGCGGCCGCGGCGGGCTGCCCGCCGGGGACGCGGGTCCGCTCGTAGCCGAGCCGGCAGCGGATCAGGAAGCGCCGGCGCTTGCCGCCGCGCAACCCGCGCTGGTGCGAGGCGCGGTTGCAGGCCGCGTAGGAGCGCCGCCGGCGCTCCGCGCGGGCATTGTTGGCCGTCCGCGGGGCGGCCTGCGCGGGCGCCGCGCCCGGTGCGGGCGAGGCGGCCGGATGCGGGGCCGCCGTCTCGGGCGGGTGAGTGCCGTTCGCCGCCGGCGCCGCCTTGGTCGTCTCGCCCGGTGCGGCATGCGCGATCGGCCCGGTGAGGCACAGGGCGGCGAGGCAGGCCAGCATCGCGAGCTTCATGTGTCAGGGTCTCGAACCGCCGGGAAAACGCCCCGCGGCGGATCGGCGGGGCGCGGGGCAGCATATGAGGCGGCGCGGCCGGTTGCCAAGGCATGCGTCACGCGGGACGCCCGGATCGCGCCCCAATTTCACAAACATGCCGCGGCGCGGCAGGGCGCGCGGGACGGTTATTGCAGTGACGAAAAAGGTGATCCGGTGATGAACCTCGTCCTGCTGCCCGGCTTCATGACCGATACCGACCTCTGGTCGGACATCGTCGCGCGTCTCGCCGAGGTCGGCCCGATCGCGCACGGCGACCTCGCGCGGGACGCCGCCATCGCCGACATGGCGCGCCGCGTCGCCGCGGAGGCGCCCGCGCGCTTCGGGCTCGTCGGCTTCTCCATGGGCGGCTACGTCGCCCGGGCGGTCGCCCGGCTCGTGCCGGACCGGGTGGAGGCGCTCGTCCTCGTCGCCACCTCGTCGCGCGCCGACACGCTCGCCCAGGCGCGCCGGAAGGCCGCCGCCGTCGCCCATATCCGCCAGCAGGGCTACCGTGGCCTCAGCCGCGCGGCGATCCTCCAGTCGGTGCACCCGGACCGGGCCGGCGACGGCGCGCTCCTGACACGGATCCGGCAGATGGGCGACCGGCTCGGCGGGGAGGTCTTCCTGCGCCAGGCCGGGCAGGCGCGAGACTCCGACCGCGACCGCCTCGGCGCGATCGGATGCCCGACCCTGGTCGTGGCGGCGGCCCAGGACGCCCTGCGGAGCCTCGACGAGGCGCGGGAGCTCCGGGACGGCATCCCGGGCGCGACCCTGACGGTGATCGACGGGTCGGGCCACATGCTGCCGCTCGAAGCCCCCGACGCCCTGGCGGACGCGATCGTGCCCTGGCTGCGGGCTCAGGCCTCCGGGGCTTCGACGATCGGGTCGTAGCGGGCGGCGTCGAAGCCCAGGAGGTTCCAGCTCTGGGCCATGTGGGGCGGGAGCGGCGCGCTCACGTCCACCGGCTTGCCGGTGCGCGGATGCGGGATGACGATCCGCCGGGCGAGCAGGTGGAGGCGGTTCTGGATTCCGCCCGGCAGCTCCCAGTTCTCCACCGAGAAGTATTTCGGGTCGCCCACGATCGGGTGGCCGATATGGGCCGCGTGGGCGCGCAGCTGGTGCGTGCGGCCGGTGACCGGCTTGAACGACAGCCAGGACAGCTTCTGGGCGGCCTGATCGACCATCGCGTAGTAGGTCAGCGCGTGGCTCGCACCCTCGTCGCCGTGCTTGGCGACCCGCATCCGCGCGTCGGCGTCCGTGGGTTCCTCCTTGGCGAGGTAGGTCGAGACGCGCCCCTGCCGCACCCGGGGAACGCCCGCGGTGAGCGCCCAGTAGATCTTCCGCGCCGCCCGGGACCGGAAGCTCTTGGCCAGCGTCGCGGCGGCGAGTCGGGTCTTGGCGATGATCAGGCAGCCGGCCGTATCCTTGTCCAGCCGGTGGACGAGGCGCGGCTTCTGGCCGTCCGGACCCGTGAGGGCGGCGAGCAGGCCGTCCACGTGGCGGACCGTCCCCGAACCGCCCTGGACCGCGAGGCCGAAGGGCTTGTTGAGGATCATCATGTCGGCGTCCTCGTAGAGGATCAGCGACCGGATGAACGCCGCGTCGTCCTGCTCGCGGGCGGCGCTGCGCGGCCGCTCGGTAGGCTGGTCCAGGCGCAGCGGCGGCACGCGCACGCTCATGCCCGGCTCCAGCCGGTCGTTCGGCTTGGCGCGCTTGCCGTCGACCCGCAATTCGCCCTTGCGCACGATGGTCTGCACGCGGGTGAAGGGCAGGAGCGGGAAGCGGGCGGTGAGGAAGCGGTCGATCCGCATCCCGGCCTCGTCCGGCTCGACCGTCAGGGTCTGCACGCCGGAGGCGAGGGTCGCGGAGGCGGCGGCGCGCTGCTCGCGCCGGGTCGGACCGGGCGCGGGGGCGGCGGCAAGGGCGGGGGAGGGGGCCGCCGAGCGCCTGGCCGGAGGCCGGCTGCCGGGCTTGGCCGCGCGGCGTCCCGCGGTGCGTCGTCGCGCGGTGCGGCGGCGTCGCGCGCGGCTTCGGGGGCCGGGCGCGCGGAGACCGCAGCGCCTGCGATCCCCAAGGATCGCGGGTGCCGGCATCCTCGCCGCGGTTGCGGGCCGCGCGCTCGGCGGCGTCGCGGGCGCTGGTGCGCGGGCCCGTGCGGGCGCGGCCGTCGGCCTGGGCCTTGCCGCCCCTGAACTTGCCCGCATCGAACTTGCCGGCCTGGGGCTTGCGCCCCTTCGGCCCGCCGCTTCTGGGAGGTCGTGTCGTCATGCTTCCGCCGGCACCCGTCTTCGCGTCGGACGGAGCGTCCAAGCGCATGGGCCGCGGCGTCGCGGACGTCCGGACCGATGGGATTGCCCGGCTGTAGCATCGCCCGCGCCGAGCGGCAAAGGCGGTGGGCCGGCTCGGTCCGTCAGGGCTCCGCGTCCCACGCGTCGCGGAGCCGGGCCTTCAGGCCTGCGGGGAAGAGATCCGGACCGCCCGGGACGTCGAGCCCGTCCAGATCGCACCACCGGGCCACGCAGGCGGTGCCGGAATCCTCGTGGAAGACGAAGCGCTCCGGCCCGTCGAACAGCCCCGGCGGCAGGGCGACGGGGAACAGGAACAGCACCTCGTGCCCGACCTGCCCCTCGTGCGTGAAGATGTTCTCCATGACGCGGGGGCCGCCGAGCACCGAGACGGTGACGCCGAGTTCCTCCCGGAACTCCCGGATCAGGGCGTCCTCGACCCGCTCGCCGAAGGCGACGCTGCCGCCGAGGGGCCGGACGCCTTTCAGGCGCCCGTCATCCGCGCGGACCTCCGCCACGAGCAGGCTGTTGCCGCGCCGGGGCAGGCCCGGCGCCTTCACGCGAATCTCCGCAGGGGGCCGCCAGACCGTCATCCCGCACCGGCTAGCCCGTCGTCGGCGAGGCCGCAACGGCTCGGTGCCCCGCGCGCCGATCCACGGCAACAAACGGACACGCGGTTGACGCCCGGGCCCGCTACGGCCAAGCTGTGCTCGACGGTTCCCCTCGGGGATCAAAAGGGAACGCGGTGAGGGGTTCGCCCCGAAGCCGCGGCTGCCCCCGCAACTGTGAGCGGCGAGCCCTTCACCACCACGTCACTGGGTCACCCCGGGAAGACGGTGCGAGGGCGGCGACCCGCGAGCCAGGAGACCTGCCGTCAGCCGTGGTCACACGCGAAACGCGCCGGGCGGGGTGTCCTGGCGGGTGTCGAGGCGCCGCCAGTCCCGAGGGGAGGCAGTCGCCGAGGCCTCGTTCGCGGTGACGTGCCACAGCAAGCGCGCCCGCGACGCCGTTTCCCATGCCCGTCTCCGCCGCCTCGAGACCCTCGAGCCCTGTCCCGGGACGCCGTCGCGCGCCCGCACAGGCTGAGCCATCCGGACGGCCGACGCGTTGTAATGTTATTACAATGCGTGTACGACGCGGGGGCCGGCGCGCGCCGTGCACGGACCGCTTCTCCCATGTCATTCTCGACCTATCGCTCCCGCCTCGGCGGGCGGGCCCCGCTCTGCGGCGTTCTCCTCGCGCTCCTCGCCGGCCCGACCGCCGCCCAGGAGGCGGTCACCCTGGATGAGCTGTCCGTCGCGGGCGCGGGCGGCGACCCGAGCCGCCTCCCGCCGAACGGCCTCAACCTGCGCACGCCCGACCGGACCGCGAGTCGCCTCGGCCTGACGCCGCTGGAGACGCCGGCCAGCCTCGACATCGTGTCGGGCGAGACCGCGCGGCTCCGCGGACAGGATACGATCGCCGAGGCCGTGACCCAGGACGCGACCGGCATCACCACCATCGCGGCGCCCGGCAACGGCAACGGCGCGTTCACGTCCCGCGGCTTCGCCGGGCCGAACTCGATCCAGCAGCTCTACGACGGCACGCGCTTCTACGTCGGCGCCAACACCGTGACCTTCCCGTTCGACACGTGGAACGTCGAGCGGATCGAGGTGCTGCGCGGGCCGTCCTCGGTGCTCTACGGCGACGGCGCCATCGGCGGCGTCATCAACGTGGTGCCCAAGAAGCCGGTCTTCGTGCCGATCAACGCCGCCCGCGCGGTCATCGGCACCGACGGGGTCGCGCGGCTCGCCCTCGATTCCGGCGGCCCGCTGGGCCAGGCGGAGTACGGCGACACCTTCGCGTACCGCCTCAACGTCAGCGGCAACCGCGCCGACGGCTGGATGCGGCCGGAGGGCGATTTCCGCAACCTCGCGGTCTCCGCCGCCCTGCTGTTCCGGCCGAGCGCCGACCTCGCCTTCACCCTGAGCCACGATCTCGGCTACCAAGAGCCCGCGCGCTACTGGGGCACCCCGCTGGTCGAGGGACGGATCCCGGATCTCATAAGGTTCAACAACTACAACGTCCGCGACGCGAAGATCACCTGGGCCGACAACTGGACCCAGCTCAAGACCGAGTGGTCCCCCTCGGCCGACATCACGATCCGCAACACCGCCTACCGGCTCACCAGCCGGCGCCACTGGCTCGACGTCGAGCAGTACAGCTACAACCGCGGCACCGGGCTCGTGGACCGGGGCGACTACCTGGAGATCTACCACAGCCAGGAGCAGGTCGGAGACCGCCTCGACGCGACGTTCCGGGGCAGCCTGTTCGGGCTGCCGAACCAGTTCGTGGCCGGGTTCGACGTGAACCACATCGATTTCCGCCACACCAACAACTTCTACTTCGACCAGACCACCAGCGTGCCGCTCACCGGCTACGATCCGGGCCTGTTCCCGCAGAACGGCCGGGCCCGTCCGGCCTACGCCACGCAGACGAGCCAGGCCTCGGTCTTCGCCGAGGACCGGCTGATCCTGTCGGACAAGCTCTCGTTCCTGACCGGCGTGCGCCTCGACGTGCCGACGCTCAATCGAGAAGACCTGCAGACGGGATCGCGGTTCGAGAGGACCTACCGGGCGCTCGGCTACCGGTTCGGCCTCGTCTACAACCCGACGCCGGACAGCGCGCTCTACGCCCAGTACAGCTTCGCCACCGACCCGGTGAACAGCCTGATCACGCTGTCGCAGTCGCTGGCCGGCTTCAAGCTCGCGACCGGCGATCAGGTCGAGATCGGCGCCAAGGGTCTGGCCTTCGACGGCGCCCTCGAATGGACCGTCGCGGGCTACCGGATCGTCAAGGACAACCTGATCTCGGCGATCCCCGGACAGCCGACGCTCTCGACGCAGGTCGGGAGCCAGTCCTCGCAGGGTTTCGAGCTGGCGCTCGGCTGGCGCTTCGCGTCGGGCTGGCGCCTCGACGGCAACCTCGCGCTCCTGCACGCGCAGTACGACCGGTTCGACCAGACGGTGAACGGCGCCACGGTCTCGTATGCCGGCAACCAGCCGATCGACGTGCCGGAGCGCGTGGCCAACCTCTGGCTGACCTGGGACGTCACCCGCGACTGGACCGCGCGGGTCGGGCTGCAGAACGTCGGGCAGGTCTACAGCGACTTCGGCAACACCGCGCGGCGCCCCGCCTACAACCTCGTCAACGCGGTCCTGGACCATCAGGTGACGGCGGATTCGCGCCTGTCCGTGCGGGTCTACAACCTGTTCGACAAGGTCTACGCGATCTCGGGCAACGCGGTGAACGGGGTCGGCACCAACTGGCTGCTCGGGCGCCCGCGCTCGGTCGAGGTCGCCTACACGGTGACGTGGTGAGCCGGCCGCGCCGGTTCGGCAAGGCGGGACGGCGCTGGCTGCTCCTGTTCCACCGCTGGGCCGGGATCGTCGCGGGGCTGTTCTTCGCCCTGTGGATCGGATCCGGGCTGGTGATGCTCTACGTGCCGTTCCCGGCACTCACCGAGGCCGAGCGGCTGTCACGGCTCGCCCCGATCGCCTGGGATCAGGTCACGGTCGCGCCCGAGGCGGCGCTGAGGGCCGGCGGGCTCGGCGGCGCGCCGGCCGCCTTCGCGTTGGAGATGCGGGGCGGCGAGGCGGTCTACCGGATCGCCGACCGCGACGGCGCCCGGGCCACGGTCTCGGCGCGGACCGGTGCGCGGCTCGGCCCGGTGACGCCCGAAGACGCGCTGCGTCTCGCGACCGACGGGATCCCGGACGGGGCTCCGGATGCTCGGGTCGCGCCGGTCGAGCGCGACCAGTGGACCGTCACGGCCCGGTACGACCCGCTCCGCCCCTTCCTGAAGGTCGCCCTCGGGGACCCGGCAGGGACCGAGCTCTACGTCTCGCAGGTCACCGGCGCGATCGCCCTCGACACGACCCGGTCCGAGCGGGCGTGGAACTGGGTCGGCGCCGTGGTGCACTGGATCTACCTCACGCCGCTGCGCGCCCGGCCCGAGCTGTGGCGGACGGTCCTGCTGTGGCTGTCGGGCTTCGCCGCCCTGGGCGCGCTGAGCGGGCTGGCGATCGGGATCTGGCGCCTGCGACTCCGGCGGCGCTACGCGGGCGGGGCGGTCACGCCCTATCGCGGGCTCGCCCGCTTCCACCACCTGTTCGGCCTCGCGGGCGGGATCGGGCTCAGCACCTTCATCCTCAGCGGCTGGATCTCGATGAACCCGAACCGCTGGTTCTCGTCGACCGCGGCGCCCGCCGCCATCCGCGCCGCCTACGCCGGACAGCCTCCGGCCCTCGGCCTCGCCGCCGAGGCCCTGAGCGGCTTCGCCGGGCCCGGGACTCGGGCGCTGCGCTTCGTTGCCATCGGCGGCTCGTGGTGGATCGTCGCCGACGGCCCGGCCGGCGTCCCGGCGCGCCGCGCGGATGACGGCGCGGCCCTCGACGCGGCCGCGATCGCGCGGGCCGCCGGCCCGGTGCTGCCCGGCGGCTTGCGGGCGGTCGCGGACCTGACCGCCTACGATCTCTACTGGTACCCGCACGGGTCCGATCCGCGCCCGCTGCCGGTGCTGCGCCTGCGGTTCGGCGACCCGGACGCCACCTGGCTGCACGTCGATCCCCGGGACGGGACCATCCTCCAGCGCCTGGACCGCTCGGGCCGGATCAACCGCTGGCTGTTCGACGCCGCGCACCGCCTCGACCTGCCCGGGCTCACCGGCAGCCGCCCGCTCCACGACGCGGCGCAGTGGCTCCTGAACCTCCTGGCAGCCGGCATCGCCCTGACGGGGCTCGTCGCGGGCTGGCGCAGGCTGCGCCGGACCCTCTCGGCATAGGACCTTCGATGACCGACGCGGCGCTCAGAACCGCGCCGTCAGGAACAGGCGCACGTTCCGTCCCGGCAGCAGGATCTCGTCCTTCTTGAACGAGGTCGAGTTGCGGATGTCGTCGTTCAGCAGGTTGCGGCCCTGGACGCCGAGGGTGATCGCGCTCGCCCCGTAGACCGCGGGATCGACGGCCTTGGTGTAGCTCAGCTCGGCGCGCAGGTCGTCGTAGCCGGGGGTCGGCGTCTCGTACACGGCCGTGGCGTCGTGGCTGAAGGCGTGGAGCAGGTTCACCCGCGCGAACCACCCGTCGGCCCGCAGGTAGACGCCGCCGCCGAGCCGGTAGGGCGGGATGCGCGGCACGTTGGTGCCGTTGTCGAACTGGGCGCGGACGAAGTCGAACTGCGCCTCGACGCCGGCGAAGCCGTTGCCCACCGGCACGAGGTCGTACTGGCCGATGATCTCGGCGCCGTAGAAGGTCGCGTTCTGCTGCTGGTAGACGATCTGCCGATTGTCGGTGCCGGTGCCGCAGGACGCGAAGTCGTCGTCGCAGGTCAGACCTGTGTAGTTGCGGTAGATGAAGCCGGTGTAGCGGGTGAAGTAGCCGGTGGCGTCGAGGCGGAACGGCCCCTCGGCCCGCCGGATGCTGGCCTCGATGGTCCGGGCGCGCTCCTTCTTGAGGTTCGGGTTGCCGATCTCGAAGGTCGCGGTGGCGTCGTGCGGGCCCTGCGAGAACAGCTCGTAGCCCGTGGGCCCGCGCTCGACGTAGGAGCCGGTGAGGCTCGCCACGAAGCCGTAGGGCAGGTCCTGCAGGGCGCCGATGCTGGCGCTCTTCGGGGCGAAGCGCCGGGTCCGCGCGTACTGGAACGGCTCCTGCCCGTCGACCGGCACGTAGTCGGCGGGGAACTGCGCCGCCGTGCTCGACAGCCGGTCGACCTCGTAGCGCCCGGCCGCCTGCAGCCGCGTGCCCGGCTGCAGCTCCAGCTCCTCGAACAGGTAGACCGCGTTCGCGCGGGATTCCGTCTTCGGCAGGAACGATTCGAGCTGCGTGTTGATCACGCGCCGATCCGACTGGAAGCCGAGCGCGCCCGTGAGCTTGCCGAACTCGGTGAAGACCGGGACGTGCTGGAGCTCCAAGCGGCCCTCGGCCTCGCGGTTCTTGAAGATCGCCTGGACGCCCTCGATCCCGTCGTCGCCGATCCCGACCTCGTTGTGGCGGTAGACCGAGTAGCCCGCCCAGTAGCGGATCACCTCGAAGGGTCCGTCGAGCGGGCGGTACTCGCCCCGCGACAGGACGCGGTCCTGGTTGGGGGTCAGGCGGGTCCGGTCCTGCTCGGCAACGCCGCCGGGGATCGCGTAGACCGCGTCGTAGTGGCTGAAGGAGATGCCCACGAACCCGCGGTCGCCGATCGCCGAGATGCCGACCGCGCCGCCCTGCGACTCGTTGTAGGAATTGCGCTGGATCCCGCCGGGGATCGCGTAGCTGTCGTTCGCGGTCTTGAAGCCGTCGGCATGGACCGCGATGCCGTCGCCGCCGGCATCCACCGTGGCGGCACCGAGCCGGCCGTTATCCACGCTGGAGAAGCCGCTGGTGACCTGGCCCTGCACCCCGTTCGCCGGGATGAAGGTCGGCACCCGGTTGTTGTCGGCCGAGACGACGCCGCCGATGGCCCCCGAGCCGTAGCGCAGGGTCGCGGGGCCGCGGATCACCTCGATCCGGTCGGCGACCAGCGGGTTGACCGGCACGGCGTGGTCCTCGCCGAGGTCGGACACGCCGCCGTTGACGATGCCGTTCTCCTGGATCCGCACCCGGGCATTGTCGAGGCCGCGGATGATCGGCCGGGACGCCGCCCCCGGCGCGTAGGTCGTGCCCGAGATGCCCGGCCTGTCGAACAGGGCGTCGCCCAGGGTCCGGGGCTGATCGCGCGCGATCTGATCCTGGGTCACCACCGTCACCGGTGAGAACGTGTTGGTCGCCACCGGCAGGACGCCGATCGGCACCGCCGCGTCCGCCGCGACCGCGCCGCGCGACGGCTGGATCGGGCTCGGACTGGTGACGCTGATCTCGTCGAGGGCGACGGCCTGCTGCGCCCGCACGGCGGACGGTGTCAGGAGGCCGGCGCAGACAGCCGAGGACAGGACCGTGCTGGCGAGGAAGCCGAAGCGGCGCGAGGGAGGCATCGAGACTCACACAGTGTTATATCGTTTCATTGTTGCGGCGCGTCGCCCGGGTGCAAGCGTTAATCCCGCGCGCGCCGGACACGGTCGAGAAACGTTACATCGTTGCAACAGCCGCTCGTCTGGTGCGGCAGGTCGGCCCCTTAACCCAGGTTGACTATGAAATGTTATAACGTTTTGATAGCGTCATGACCCAGCGAGATACCCGCCTTCCCGTCACCGTTCTGTCCGGCTTCCTCGGAGCCGGGAAGACGACGCTCCTCAATCACGTGCTCAACAATCGCGACGGCCGCCGCGTCGCGGTGATCGTCAACGACATGAGCGAGGTGAACATCGATGCCGACCTGGTCCGCGCCGGAGGCGCCGACCTGTCCCGGACCGACGAGACCCTGGTCGAAATGACCAACGGCTGCATCTGCTGCACCCTGCGCGACGACCTGCTCGCCGAGGTCCGGCGGCTGTCGGAGACGGGGCGGTTCGACTACCTGCTGATCGAGGGGACCGGCATCGCCGAGCCGCTGCCGATCGCCTCGACCTTCTCGTTCCGGGACGAGGCCGGCCGCTCCCTCGCGGATCTCGCCCGGCTCGACACGATGGTCACGGTGGTCGACGCGGTGAACCTGCTCAAGGATTACGGCTCGGCCGCCTTCCTGCGCGAGCGCGGCGAGACGGCCGGCGCCGAGGACACGCGCACGCTCGTGGACCTGCTGGTGGAGCAGATCGAGTTCGCCGACGTGGTGGTGATCAACAAGGCGCGCGACGTGTCGGCCGAGCATCTCGCGCTGGTGCGCTCCGTCGTGCGCGGCCTGAACGCCGATGCCCGCATCCTCGAGACCGACCACGGGCGCGCGCCGCTCGCCGATATCCTCGACACCGGCCTGTTCGACGAGGACAAGGCCCAGCAGCACCCGCTCTGGTTCAAGGAACTCTACGGCGCCCACGCGCACGTGCCGGAGACGGAGGAGTACGGCATCGCCTCCTTCGTCTACCGGGCCCGGCGGCCCTTCGACCCGGAGCGCTTCAACGCCTTCGTCAACGCCACCTGGCCGGGCCTGATCCGCGCGAAGGGCCACTTCTGGCTCGCGACCCGGCCGGACTGGGTGGGCGAGTTCTCCCTGGCGGGCGCCGTGGCCCGGGTCTCGGCGATGGGGTTCTGGTGGTCGGCCGTGCCGCGGCGGCGCTGGCCGGAGGCGCCCGAGTTCCGGCTGCGCCTCCAGGACGTCTGGAGCGAGGTCTGGGGCGACCGGCGCCAGGAACTGGTGTTCATCGGCGCCGGCATGGACGCGGCGGCCCTCACGGCGGCGCTGGACGCCTGCCTGATCGAGACCGGTGCGGACCGGGAGCCGTTCGATCCCGCGCCCTATCGCGGCCTGCCGGACCCGTTCCCGGCGTGGAGCCGCGCGGCCTGAGGCCGGCGGTCAGGTCGCCAGCGCCTCGGCCTCGTCCTCGGCCTCGATCTCGGCATCCGCCTCGGCCGTCTGACCGGAGGCGCCGGCCGCCTCGGCGAGGCCGCGGGCCGCCTTCCGCAGAAGCTTCCGGAGGCGGCGGCGATCGGTCTTGTCGAGGTGGTCGAGCAGCTCGGCCTCGACCTCCTCCTGGATCCGCTCGATGGCCTCGGCCTTGGCCATGCCGGCCTCCGTGAGCTGGACCCGGACCACGCGGCCGTCGCCCGATTCGGCCCGGCGCTCGACGATGCCGAGGGCGGCGAGCCGCGTGACGGTCTTGGAGGCGGTGGGCGGTCGGACGCGCAGCAGGGCGGCGAGATCGCCCATCGTCATCGTGCCGGCCGCGGCCAGCGCCTGCACCACCTGTTCCTGACCGGCGAACAGGCCGAGCTTGGCCAAGCGGTCGCCGGTCCGCGCCCGGTGCAGGCGCGCCGCCTGGACCAGGGCCCAGCCGACGCTGCGCACGCCGGGTGGCCTCAGCTTCTTCGACGGGAGGCCGAGCACGGCGGCCGCCTCGTCCCGATGATCGCGCTTCTGCTTGTCGCCCACCGGAGCGCCCGAATTAGTGCCGGCGGCCGCCGGACGATCCTGAATCTGCACCGTCCACCCCCATCAAGCGGCCGCCCAGGTCCCTGTGGCGACGACCGGTGACGGTGGGATGACGGGGCCGGCGCGGAGGTCCGCTCAGCAGTGCATGAGACGCTGGAGACGGTCCAGGATGTCCTCGCCGGTGCAGGGCCGGGCGATGAACTCGGCGTGCTTGGGCATGCGGGCCGGGTCGGGGGCCGCGCGCCCGGACACGATCAGGATCGGCAATTGCGGCCGCGCCTCGGCCACGGAACTCGCGAGGTCGAAGCCATCGGTCTTTCCCGAGAGCTGCACGTCCGTGACCAGCCCGCAGATGTCCGGGCGCGCCTGCAGGATGCTGAGCGCCCGCTCGGCCGAGGCGCACTGGACGGTGTCGTAGCCGCCTTCCTCCAGCACGTCGCCGAGGTCCATGATGGTCAGCGCCTCGTCCTCGACGAGGAGGATTACCGGCCGGTCGCCGCTCGAACCCGTCTGCTCGCTCGCCACTGTGTACTCCCTTCGGCAGCGCCCGGCCGCGCGGGCCGCCGCACGCATCTCCAGCCGTAGGCCCAACGGCAGAAACGGTCCCGGGTTGCAGGCCGGCGCCAGGGCCGGTCACGGGAATGTGGAACGCGCGGGCGTCATGTCGATCCCGGCGCCAGCTCGGTCACCACCCCGGCGACGGCCTCGATCAGCCGGTCGAGATCCACCGCGTCGATCGTGAGGGCGGGGGTGAGGTAGACGATGTCGCCGAACGGCCGCACCCAGACGCCGCGGGCGAGCAGCTCCGCCTTCAGGACGGCCAGGTCGGGCGCCCGCGCGAACTGCACCGCCCCGATGGCCCCGAGGACGCGGACATCCGCCACGCCGGGCACGCGCCGCAGCGGCGCCAGCCCCGCGGCGAGGCGCTCCGCGATGGCGCGGGCCTGGCTCAGGCGCGGCTCGGTCTCGAACAGGTCGAGGCTGGCGTTGGCCGCGGCGCAGGCGAGGGGATTGGCCATGAAGGTCGGGCCGTGCATCAGCGCCGCCGCCGGATCCTCGGACCAGAACGCCGCGAACACCTCCGTGCGGGCGACCGTGGCGGCCAGCGCCATCGTGCCGCCCGTGAGCGCCTTCGACAGGCACAGGATGTCGGGCACGATCCCCGCCTGCTCGCAGGCGAACAGGGTGCCGGTGCGCCCGAAGCCGGTGAAGATCTCGTCGGCGATCAGCGGCAGGCCGTGGCGGCGCGCCAGCCCGGCGATCGTCGCGAGCACCTCCGGCGGGTGGGTCCGCATCCCGCCGGCCCCCTGCACCAGCGGCTCGATGATCACCGCCGCCAGGGTGTCGCGATAAGCCGCCAGGGCGGCATCGAGCGCCGCGGTCTCGGCCGCGCCCCGCGGCAGGTCGCAGAAGATCTGGCTCGGCAGGTAGGCTCCGAACCGGCGGTGCATGCCCTCCTCGGGGTCGCAGACGGACATCGCCCCCATCGTGTCGCCGTGGTAGCCGCCGCGGAACGCGAGGACCTTCGTCCGACCGCTCACCCCGCGGTTGATCCACATCTGCGCCGCCATCTTGAGCGCGACCTCCACGGCGACCGAGCCCGAATCGCTGAGGAAGACGTGGTCGAGATCGCCCGGCAGCAGGGCGGCGAGCCGCCGGGCCAGTGCCTCCGCCGGCGCGTGGGTGAGGCCGCCGAACATCACGTGGGGCATGCGCGCGAGCTGCTCGGCCACCGCGCCCGCTATGTGCGGGTGATTGTAGCCGTGCACGGCGGTCCACCAGGAAGCGATGCCGTCCACGAGCTCGCGACCGTCGGCGAGGCGGATGCGGGTGCCGTGGGTCGCGACCGCCTCCAGGGGCGCCGCCGCGTGTCGCATCTGGGTGTAGGGCCGCCAGAGATGGCCTGCGGGCGTCGCGAGGGTCATGCCTCCGGCATGGGGGCGCCTCGGACGAGGGTCAAGGGTCCGGCACCCGCCGCTTGACTTTGCCGGCGCGGAACCGCCCATCCCCGTCCCCATGGACAGCCTCGACGCCTTCGCCACCGGGAAACTCGACGCCCTCGAGGCGGGCAGCCTGCGCCGCAAGCTTGTGCCGACGGAGCGCGGCTCCGGCGCCGCGGCGGCGCGGCGGGGGCGGGCGCTCGTCTCCTTCTCGTGCAACGATTACCTCGGCCTCTCGCACCACCCGCGGGTGATCGCGGCGGCTCAGGCGGCCGCGGCGTCCCACGGCGCGGGGGCGGGCGGGTCGCGGCTCGTGACCGGCGACCACCCCTATCTCGGCGCGCTGGAGGACGGCTTGGCGCGCCACAAGGGCGCGGAGGCCGCCCTGGTCTTCGGCAGCGGCTACCTCGCCAATCTCGGCATCACCCCGGCGCTCGCCGGGCGGGGCGACCTCGTCCTGCTGGACGAGCTGTCCCACGCCTGCATGTGGGCCGGCGCGCGGCTCTCGGGCGCCCAGGTCATGACCTTCCGCCACAACGATCCCGGCGACCTCGCGGCGCGGCTCGCCGAGCACCGGCCCCACCACGGCCGCGCCCTCGTGCTCACCGAGCGGGTGTTCAGCATGGACGGCGACCGGGCGCCGCTCGGCGACATCCTGGGCATCGCCGAATCCTACGACGCCTGGACGCTGGTGGACGATGCCCACGGCATCGGCGTGGTCGAGGACGGACCGCGGGCGCCCCTGGAGATGGGCACCCTGTCGAAGGCGCTCGGCTCGTACGGCGGCTATCTCTGCGCCTCGCGCCCGGTCGTCGACCTGATGACGAGCCGCGCCCGCAGCTTCGTCTACACCACCGGCCTGCCCCCGGCCTCCGCCGCCGCCGCCCTGGAGGCACTGGCGATCCTGGAGGCGGAGCCCGAGCGCCGGGCCCGGCCGCTCGCCCTGGCCCGGCGCTTCACCGCCCGTCTGGGCCTCCCGGAGGCCGAGAGCGCGGTCGTGCCGGTCCTGGTGGGCGAGGCGCAGGCGGCGCTCGACATCTCGGCCGCGCTGGAGGCCGCCGGCTTCCTGGTGGTGGCGATCCGCCCGCCGACCGTGCCGGCCGGGACCGCGCGGCTGCGGGTGGCCTTCTCGGCCGCCCACGACGAGGCCCAGGTCGACGCCCTGGCGGAGGCGGTGGCCGCCCTCACCGGGCGCGCCTGAGAGCCGCTTCCCGTCCGCGCGGCGCGCACCTATACCGAGGCCCTGACGGAGCCGGAGCGCTCCGGCCGGCCCGCCGCCGAGAAGCGGGACGGCCCCGGGATCGAGAGGACGACGCCATGGACGCCACCGCGCTGCGAGCCCTCCAGGCTCCGATCAAGGACAAGTACCGCACCGCGCCGGACGCGGCGGTCATCACCTTGAAGGCCAGGGGCACGCTGGACGACACCAAGATCGCCTGCAAGGTCGAGACGGGCCGCGCCATCGCGGAGGCCGGGCTGCATCCGGCCACGGGCGGCTCGGGCGCGGAGCTCTGCTCGGGCGACATGCTGCTGGAAGCGCTCGTCGCCTGCGCGGGCGTGACGCTCAAGGCGGTGGCGACCGCCCTCGAGATCCCGCTGCGCGCCGGCACGGTCAGCGCCGAGGGCGACCTCGATTTCCGCGGCACCCTCGGGGTCGACAAGGAGGCGCCGGTGGGCTTCCGCAGCATCCGCCTGTTCTTCGAACTCGACACCGACGCGCCGGAGGACAAGCTCGCGCAGCTCCTGAAGCTGACCGAGCGCTACTGCGTGGTCTTCCAGACCCTCAACCACAAGCCGGAACTGTCGGTCGCTGCGACGACGGCCTGACGGGGGTCACCATGGCGGGCGGCGTCACCCAGGCCGAGTACTGGAACGGCGAGGTCGGCACGCGCTGGGCGCGCAATCAGGCCGTCCTCGACGCGATGTTCGTGCCGCTGACGGAGGCGCTCTTCGCCCGCGCGCGGCTCGCCGCCGGAGAGACGGTGCTCGACATCGGCTGCGGCGCGGGGGCCACGACCCTGGAGGCCGCGCGCCGGGTCGGACCCGGCGGCGGCGTGACCGGCGCCGACATCTCGGCGCCGCTCCTCGCCGTGGGGCGGGACCGCGCCGGGGCGGAGCCGCCCGGGGCCGCCCCGATCCGCTTCGTCGAGGCCGATGTCGAGACGGCCGATCTCGGCCGGTACGACCGGATCGTGTCGCGGTTCGGCGTGATGTTCTTCGCGGATTCCGCCCGCGCCTTCGCCAACGTGCGCCGGATGCTCGGGCCGGGGGGCCGGATGACCTTCCTGTGCTGGCGGGCCCTGTCCGAGAACCCGTGGGTGGGCGTGCCGCGCGACGCGGTGCTGCCGCTCCTCCCGGAAGTGCCGCCACCGCCGCAGCCCGACACGCCGGGGCCGTTCCGCTTCGCCGAGGCCGACCCGCTCGTCGCGCTCCTGCGCGGTGCCGGGTTCGACGCCGTGACCTGCGACGCCCTCGACCGCGACATCGTCGTCGGGGAGGGCGAGACCGACGCGGCGGCGGCCGCGGCGGCCACCCACGTCTCCCTGAACCTCGGCCCGAGCTCCCACCTCGTGCGCGAGGCCGCACCGGATCTCAGAGGGCGCGCCGAGGCGGCCGTGGCGGAGGCCCTCGCGCGGCACGCGTCGGGCGGCGCCGTGCGCCTGCGCGCCGCGTGCTGGCTCGTGCAGGCGGGCTGAGCCGGCGTCCCGCGCCGCCGGGCGGGCGGCGCGTCCTCTCAGAGCCCGAGGGCGCCGCCGTCCGAGCGCGGGTCGTGGGTCGCCTCGATCCGACCGTTCCGGGGATGGCGGACCAGCATGCCCGCGTGCCCGAGCGAGTCGATGTAGGGGCCGCCGAGCTCCTCGATCTCGTGGCCGAGGCGGCCGAGGGCCGCGATGCAGGCCGGATCGAACCGGTCCTCCACCTTCACGCTGAGCGAGGGCGCCCCCCAGGTGCGCCCGTAGAGCAGGCGCGGCGCGTCGACGGCATCCGCCACCGACAGCCCGTAATCGGCGTAGCGGGTGAAGATCTGGGCCTGGAACTGCGGCTGCCCGTCGCCGCCCATGCTGCCGTAGCTCATCACCCGCCCGTCGTCGAAGGCGGCGAGCGCGGGGATCAGCGTGTGGAACGGGCGCCGCCCCGGCTCCAGGGGGTTCACGGCCTTCGGGTCGAGGGAGAACGACATGCCCCGGTTCTGCCAGCAGATGCCGGTGGCGGGCAGGACCGTCCCCGAGCCGTACTCCCAGTAGACCGACTGGATGTAGGAGACCGCGAGGCCGTCCTTGTCGATCGCGCCCATCCACACCGTGTCGCCGTGACCCGGGTCGGGCAGGGGCACCCGACCGGCGCGGCCCATGTCGACGAGTGCGGCCTCGCGGGCGAGCCGCTCCGGCGTGAGGAAGGTGGCCGGGTCGTGCCGCAAGCGGGCGAAATCGGTGACCACCCGGTCGCGGATCGCGAAGGCCCGCTTCGTCGCCTCGATCAGGCCGTGGTAATGAGCTGTGGTCTCGGGCTCCGTGACGTTCAGCCGGTCGAAGATCCCGAGGATCAGCAGGGCGGCGAGCCCCTGGGTCGGCGGCGGGAAGTTGTAGAGGGTCGCGTCGCGGCGCCGGATCGACAGGGGCGCCCGCTCCACCGCCGCGAAGGCCTCGAGATCCGCCCGGGTGACCGGCGCGCCGAGGCGCTCCAGGTCGGCGGCGATCTCCCGGCCGATATCGCCGCGATAGAAGTCCCCGAGGCCCGCATGGGCGAGCTGCTCCAGAGTGGCGGCGAGCAGCGGCAGGGCGCGGGTCTCGCCGGCCGGGTAGGGCTTGCCGTCCTTCAGGAACGTCCCCGCGAAGTTCGGGGCGTCGTGGAGGGTATCGAGCTCCTGGGGCACGTAGCGCGCCTCGGAGGGCGAGACCGGGACGCCGCCGCGCGCCTGCGCGATCGCGTCGGCGAGCAGGGTCTCCAGGGGAAGGCGGCCGCCGAGCGCCCGCGCCAGCTCGAGGGCGAGGCGCCAGCCGCCCACCGCGCCCGCGACCGTCACCATCGCGTCGGGGCCGCGGGCCGGTATCGCGTCGTAGCCCTTCTCCCGGTAGCGCGGGATCGTGGCGAGGCGCCCGGCCGGACCGCAGGCCTCGATGCCGCGCACCCGACCGCCGCGCTCGCGCACCAGCCAGAAGCCGTCGCCGCCGATGCCGTTCATGTGCGGGTAGACCACCGCGATGGAGGCGGCCATCGCCACCATCGCCTCGATGGCGTTGCCGCCCTGCGCCAGGACGGTCTGGCCGGCCTGGGCGGCGAGGCTGTGGGGCGCGGCGACGGCGGCGGACGTGAAGACGGGAGTCTCGGGCATCGACGGTCCTGTGCTGTACCGGCCGCAGGGTTAGGCGAGCCGGTGCCTCCTGCAAAGGCCGGCCGTGTACAAGCGGTGCGCCGTGCTATGCTGCGCGCGCGCTGTCGCCCAGAAGCGGCCCATGGTCCCGAAGCTCACCCCCTGGATCGCCCTCGGCCTTTCGGTCGTGCCTGCCACGGCTCAGCAACGTGTCCCGTCGGCCTTCGAGGGTGCGGGCGCCGATCCCCGCATCTCGGTCTCACAGCCGGAGACGACCAGCCAGGCCTCCGGCGGCTACGTCCGGTCGGTGGAGCCGTATCTCGGACCGCTCGGCGATCCGCTGGCCCTCCGCCCCGCCCTGAAGGCGCGGGGCATCGAGTACAGCCTCACCTACATCGTCGACGTCCTCGGCAATCCGGTCGGCGGCCTTCGCCAGGGCGCGATCGTCGAGGATCGCCTCAACCTCCGCCTCAATCTCGACCTCGACCGACTCGTCGGCTGGCAGGGCGCCACGGTTCACGCCAACGCCTACTTCATCCACGGCACGGGCCTGTCGCGCTACTATGTCGGCAATCTGCTGACGACGAGCGTCATCGAGGCGCTGCCCTCGAGTCGACTCTACGTGCTCTGGCTCGACCAGAGCCTGATGGACGGCCAGCTCGGGATCCGGATCGGCCAGCAGGCCGCCGATACCGAGTTCTTCGTCAGCCAGACCGCGACCCTGTTCGTGAACTCCACCTTCGGCTGGCCGGCCATCACCGGGCTCGACCTGCCGAGCGGGGGACCGGCCTACCCGCTCGCGGCGCCGGCGATCCGGGCCAAGTACGTGCCGGGCAACGGCTTCTCCCTGCAGGTCGGGCTCTACGACGGCGATCCGGCGGGCGCCAACCGCCCGGGAGACGACCCGGAAGCGCAGCGTCTCGACCGCACGGGCACCAATTTCCGCCTGCGCGATCCGGCCCTCGTCATCGCCGAGGCAACCTACGCGTACAACATCGCCCCCGGATCGAAGGGCCTGCCCGGCGACATCACCCTCGGCGGCTGGCAGCATTTCGGCCGGTTCGACAGCCTGCGCTTCGACATCACCGGCGTGCCGCTCGCCGACCCGAACGCCACCGGGATCGGCCGTCCGGTGCGCGGCAATGCCGGCCTCTACGCGATCTACGACCAGACCCTGTACCGCGAATCCGGCAAGGACGACGAGGGTCTCGGCTTCTTCGTGCGCGCCGCGTGGTCGCCGACCCGCTCCAGCCTGATCGACGCCTACGTGGATACCGGCCTCGCCTACAAGGGCCTGTTCGACGGGCGCGACGACGACACGATCGGCCTCAGCTTCGCCTACGCCCGCATCGGCGACGAGGCGCAGCGGGCCGACCGGGACACGATCCTCTACACGGGCCTGCCGATGCCGCGCCGCCGCGCCGAGGCGGTGATCGAGGCGACCTATCAGGCGGTGGTGGTGCCGGGCTTCACGGTGCAGCCCGACGCGCAGTACGTCATCCGGCCCGGCGCCGGCATCGCCGGTCCGGACGGCCGCCGGCTGCGCAACGCGGCGGTGCTCGGCCTGCGCGCGACCGTGCAGTACTGAGCGGGCCTGCGACCGCGGCACCCGGAACGGTCCCGGGCCTCCGCCTCTTTCAGCAGCATGTTGATCTTCGAGTGGGTCGTCGGCGTCCTGTTCGGCGCCGTCCTCCTGGCCGGCGTCGCGCGCCGGCTCGGCGCGCCGTATCCCGCCTTCCTGGCGCTGGGCGGCGTCGGCCTCGCCTTCGTCCCCGGCGTCCCGAACCTGCGCCTCGATCCCGAACTGGCGCTCGCCCTGTTCCTGGCCCCGGTCCTGCTCGACGCCGGCTTCGACGCCTCCGTGCGGGACCTGAAGGAGAACTGGCGCCCGGTCTTCGGGCTCGCGGTCGGAGCCGTCGCCGTGACGACCGCCGCGGTCGCGGTCGTGGCGCGGCTCGTCGTGCCGGACATGCCGCTGTCCGCCTGCATCGTGCTCGGCGCCGTGGTCGCGCCGCCCGACGCCGTGGCGGCTCTGGCGGTGCTCAAGCACGCGCCGATGCCGCACCGGCTCGCCACGATCCTGCGCGGCGAGAGCCTCCTCAACGACGCGGCCTCGCTGCTGATCTACCGGCTCGGCGTGACGGCCGCGATGGCCGGCACGTTCCACCCGGCGGAGGTGGCGCCGGCGTTCCTCCTGGGCGTCGTCGCGAGCCTCGTGGTCGGCCCCTGCCTCGGCCTGCTGTTCGTGGCCTTGACGCGGCGCGTGACCGATCCGGCGAGCGCGATCGTGCTGCAGTTCGTCGCCGCCTTCGGAATCTGGCTCGCCGCCGAGCGGCTGGAGCTGTCGGGGGTCCTGACCATCGTGACCTTCGCGGTGACGGTCGCCCGCCGGGCACCCGGCATCACCGCGCCCCGCGCCCGGGTGATCTCCTACGCGGTCTGGGACACGGCGGTGTTCGTGCTCAACGTCCTGGCCTTCGTGCTCATCGGCATCCAGATCGACCCGATCCGGGAGCGGCTGAGCGGCGCGGACGCGTGGCAGGCCCTGATCCTCGCGGGCGCGACCTTCGCCACCGTGGTGCTGACTCGCCTCGCCTGGGTGCTGCCGACCACCGGGATCCGCGGCTTCGGCCTCCGGCAGGCCGGAGCCGCGGCGCGGCTGGGCCCGGGGATCGCCCTGTCGTGGGCGGGCATGCGCGGGATCGTCACCGTGGCGGCCGCCCTGGCGCTGCCCGCCGAGTTCCCGCACCGGGACCTCGTGGTGGTCACGGCCTTCGTCACGGTGCTCGGCACGCTGATCGTCCAGGGCCTGACCCTGCGGCCGCTGCTCGCCCATCTGCGGCTTGAGGACGACGACCCGGTGGGCCGCGAGACGGGCTGGGCCCGCGCGGCCGCCTACGAGGCCGCTCTCGAGAGCCTCGCCGACGCCGAGAACGAGCCGGCGACCGACGCCCTGCGCGCCGAGTTCCGCGCGGCGCTCGCGGAGGCGGAGGCGCACGACGAGGGCTTGGCGCCGGAGAGCCTGCCGGCGGATGCCGCGCGGCGGCGCGCCGTCGAGGCCGCTCGCGACGCGGTGCTCGCGCTGCGCCGCCAGGGTCGGATCGGCGACGACGCCTACTACCTGCTGGAGGAGGAATTCGACTGGGCCGAACTCAGCGCGACCCCGCGCGCGGAGACGTGAGGGCGCGCCCCGTCAGACGCCCTTGCGCGCCGCGATCCGGGCCTCGATCGCGTCCCAGACGGCGACCGACAGGTCAGGCCCCCCGAGCCGCTGGATCGCCCGGATGCCGGTGGGGGAGGTGACGTTGATCTCGGTGAGGTGCCCGTCGATCACGTCGATGCCCACCAGGATCAGGCCTCGCCGCGCGAGCTCCGGGCCGATCGTGGCGCAGATCTCGCGCTCGCGGTCGGTGAGCTCGGAGGCGGAGGCGGCGCCGCCGCGGACCATGTTGGAGCGGATGTCGTTCGCGGCCGGGACGCGGTTGACCGCCCCCATCGCGACGCCGTCGACCAGGATGATGCGCTTGTCGCCCTCCGTGACCCGGTCGAGGTAGCGCTGCACGACCCAGGCCTCCCGGAAGGTCGTGGCGAACAGGTCGAACATCGAGCCGAAATTCGGATCCTTCTCGGTGACCTTGAACACGGCCGCGCCGCCGTGCCCGTGCAGCGGCTTCATCGCCACGGTCCCGTGCTCCAGCCGGAAGGCCTCGATCTCCGCCTTGTCGCGGCTGATCAGGGTCGGCGGCATCAACTCGGGGAAGTCGAGGACGAACAGCTTCTCGGGCGCGTTGCGCACCTCGAAAGGGTCGTTGACCACGAGCGTCTCCGGATGGATCCGCTCGAGCATGTGGGTGGCCGTGATGTAGGCCATGTCGAAGGGCGGGTCCTGGCGCATCAGCACCACGTCCGCCTCGGCGAGGTCGAGCTGCTCCGGCGGCGCCAGGGTGAAATGCGCGCCCTCGACGTCCTGCACTTTCAGCCGCTCGACGCGGGCCGTCACGCGCCGGCCCTGCATCGAGAGCCGGTCCGGCGTGTAGTAGACGAGCGCGTGCCCCCGCCGCTGGGCCTCCAGCAGCAGGGCGAAGGTGGTGTCACCCGCGATCCGGATATTCTGGATCGGGTCCATCTGAACCGCGACGGTCAGGCTCATACGAAACGCCTCTCGCCAACGGCGGGCAACTCGACCGGGTCCCGTCTCAATCGTCGGACAGAGACTTGCTGCCCGTGCGCTTGTCGTAGTCGCCGATCGCGGACCGGCACTCGGGGGACAGGCGCTTGCGGTTGCGCATCATGCAGCGGTCCGCGTCCTGGCTGTTCGGATCGACGCCCGCGCAGAGGCGGAAATAGTCGTTGGCACAGCCGAGCTGCAGGCCCTGGTCCTCCCGTTGGGCATAGGCGGGGCCGGCGGTCAGCGCGAACAGCGCCAGCGCCGCACTAGCCAGCCCGCGGCGGCGGGAGGCGCGCAGGGATCGTTCCGGAACCAGTCGCATTCAGCGGTGTCCTCAATCTCGATCGGGCGGAGAACCGACGCGGCAGTCCCGCCATCGCCCGAGTCCGGCATATCGGTCGGGCCGGGCGGTAGGCAAGCGCCGAGGGTCCCGACGGGTTCCGCGCGGGAACGTCGCGGCCACGCTTCGCCGCGGTGTGGCGCGCGGGTCGCACAGCGTCGCCGCCCGGCGGGACCGGCCGGACATAAGAAGGCCCCGTCCGGGATCGGACAGGGCCTCAAGTCGAAGGGAGGAAACGCCCGCCATGGGCGGAGACAGCCACGCAATTCACGCGCCAACTTCCGGAGGCGCCGAAATTCGCGGTCCTGCCGCGGCAAGACTCCGTTAACCACGTCGTGCTGGATTGTTTCGGTAGCCCTTGCCGACGCCCTCCGAAGGGCCCGGGCCAGATGCTCGGACCGCCGACAGGAGCCGGAGACCATGACCCTTTTCAAGCCGCAGGAGACCGGCGAAACCCGTCCGTCGACGCTCGCCGCCGAGTCCGCGCGCAGAGCTGCCCCGGCGGCGTCCGCCACCCTGATCCCGTTCCCCGGCGCGGAGGCGCGGCGGACCTGCCGGATCCCGCGCTCCGACGAGCGGCGCGGCGAGATCCTCCTGTTCCTCGGCGTGCGCTACGAGCGCCTGGCGTCCTGAGGACAGACCCGCGCATGTCGTCCCGGCCGCGCGACACCACCGACGGTTCTCCCATGCCTGCCCCGGATCGCCGGCCGCTCGGCCACGCGCGCACCGCGCTGCGCCTCGCCCCCGCCGGCGCCGCGCTGGCCCTGCTCGCGGCCTGCACCCAGAGCGGCGATTTCGGCCGGCCGCGCACGGGCGTCTGGAACGGGCTCATCGACACGACGGGCAGCTTCAGCACCCGGGATCGCGGGCGCCTCCTGCTCGAATCCGGCCTGACCGACGACGAGCAGGCCCTGCGCGACCGCGCGTGGCGGTTCGTCGAGCCTGCCAGCAGCTTCGCGGCCTTCCAGGACACGGTGTTCGGCCTCGCCAGCGCCCACACGCTCCCGCCGACGTGGCGCTACGAGGAGGTCGGCGCCTATTACGAGGCCCTGACGGCGGAGCCGTCCCGCTCCCCGGTCTCCCGCTATCGGAAGCTCAGCGACGACGCGACCGCCGATGCCCGGCTGATCCCGATCTTCGTGGCGCTCGCCGCCCGCGTCATCGACGCGGATGCCGCGCGGCTGCGCAGCCTGCCCTTCGCCAAGACCCTCGACGACGCGGCCGTCCGGGATGCCGTCCAGCGGGTCGCCGAGAACCGCTGCCTGATCGCCTGGGTGCGCTTCGAGGCCGGCCTGCGGCTCGCCCGGTACCGGTTCGCCCTGGAGCACCTGTTCGCCGCGGCACCGGCGTCGGAATCGGTCTCGGCCGAGCGATCCATCATGATGCTGGCCGCGCGCCGCAACCTGCTCGACCCGCTCCTCCCGCCGGACGCGGCCGCCCGGTGCGGCCTCGGGCCGGTTCCGCTGCCGCCCCCGCCGCCGGTCGCGCAGGCGGAGCCGCTGGTGGTCAAATACTGAGCGGCCGAGGCCGCCCCAGGACGACGCTCGCGCTTCGCGGATGCCCCGAAGCCGGACTTCGCCGGCCCGAGCCCTTCAGCCCGGTGTCGCAGTGGACGGTCACGGCGGTCGGTTCGCGGGGGGAGACGCCCGGACGACAGCGGCGCGGCCGCCGGGCCGCATGAATTCGGCCTTCGCGAGGATGCGCGGCCGGAACCGGCATGGACACGGTCGAGGGCGACGAGCAGCGCGTTGCCCAGCAGATCGAGGGCGGACGGCGCGAGCCCGGCGACCGGGGAGGGCGCGGTCGCGGCGGATCCGGTCATCGCGACGGCGCGGCGGGCTCCGCCGGCCGGGAGAGCGCGGGGCCGCGGAGGCTCAACATCGGCCGAGCGACGCGGCGAACCCGTGCAAGGTCCGCCCTCAGCGTCCCGATCCCCTTCCCGACGCATCCTTGCCGGACGCATCCTTGCCGGCCGGCGCGTCGTCCGTCGGCGTGTCGGTGGTGCAGGAGACGGCCTGGACGGCGGCGTTGGCGGCGGGACGCTGGCTCGGGAGACCGGCGATCACCCGCACCACCACGAAGCCGCGCGTGTCGGGCGCGACGATGCGCACGTCGCGGCTCGGATCGTTCTCGTCGTCGTCGGCCAGCGCCTCGTCGTACTGCGCGCGGGTCAGGATCACGAGGTCGAGGGCGCCGCGGACCGCGGCCTGATCGGTCACCGCGTAGAAGGCCCCGCGGCGGGCATGCGCGGCGAGCGAGAGGGACAGCGGCCCGGTGCGGGCCGAGACGCGCATGGGCCCGTCCGCGAGGTTGTAGGCGCACACGCCCACGGCGACCGCCGGATCCGGGATCGGCAGCCACGCCTCGGGCGGGGAGGGGTCGTCGCCGGTCGCGACCGCGTAGATCGATTGCGGATGGTCCAGGTTCTCGCTGGTGCGGGCCCGCGAGACAGCGTCGGTCTCCGACAGGGCGGGGATCGCCAGGACCGCCGCGATGTGGACGATCCCGGCGAGCACGAGGCCGATCAGCGTGGCGTAGACGAAGCGCAGGCTCACGGGGCGCATCCCAGACGGGTGATGGCCGGCACGGAGCTCCGGTCGAGGGACCCGACGCTGGCGGCGACCGGCGTGTCGTACAGGCGCAGGGCGAGGCGGACCGGCCCGCTCGCCCGCGGGCTCGGCAGCCAGTTGCCCGGCTGGACATCCGGCGCGAGCGTGATGGTGAACCGCCCGTCGGCGGCGCGCAGCACCTCCGTGGAGGTGAAGCCCTCGCGCAGGGGCGCGCGGCCGGGCTCGCGCGGGCCGCGCCCGGCCACCGTGACGGTCCAGGCGCGGGCCGGCGGCGTCGCGCCGCCGATCTGGTACGTGCAGGTGGCGTCGAGCGCCTGCCCGGAATCGTCGACCGCCGCCGTCAGGAGCAGGCCCTCACCGACCGCCAGGGGGATCTCGCCGCGGCGCGCGTTGACGGCGCGCGTGTAGGGATCGGCATTCGCGGCGCCGGCCCGCGGCCACGCGGTCCAGGCGCCGACCTGCACGCCGCCGAACGGGTAGCCGCCGCTCGTGGCCCAGTCGGCGCTGGCAAGTCCCAGCACGGCGCCCAGCGCCAGGGCGTAGGCGGCGAGGCCGGCGATCGAGCTCTTGCGCCAGAGGCGCAGGACGAGGCGGGCGGCGCCGCCGCGGGGGGCGCCGGCGAGCGCGGCGGTCCGGCCGAACGCGTCGGGGATCGTGAGCTTCATGCGCTCACCGGACCTCGGTGAAGCCGCCGACCGGGCGGGCGCCCTCGGCGACCTCGCGCAGCTGACCCGACGGCGCCGCCGCCCGGTCGCCGGGCTTCCGGCCCGTCTTCGGCGCGTCCCCGGCGTTGGCGGGCGCGTCCGCGGCGGATCCGGGGGCGCGCTCGACGGTGCGGAACAGGCCGTTGAGGCCGCTGATCACCTCGAAGGAGCGGCGGGAGAGCTTGCCGTACGCGCTGGCATTGGGATCGGTCGGGGCGGTCGGGCCGCCGGAGGCCTGCTGCTGGGCGGCGCGCGGGCTCTCCTTCAGGCCGGGCAGACCCTTGATCTCGATGCCCTGGTGGGCCGGCTCCATCACGTCGTGCCAGAGCTGGGCCGGGAGGGAGCCGCCGGTGAGCTTGTTGGTCGAGGTGTGGTCGTCGTTGCCGAACCAGACGGCGCCGACGTAATTGCCGGTGTAGCCGACGAACCACGCGTCCCGGTAGGCGTTCGTCGTGCCGGACTTGCCGGCCACCTTCACGCCCTCGAGCTGCGCCCGCTTGCCGGTGCCCTCCTCGACGACCTTGTTGAGCATGAAGTTCATGTCCGCCACGACCTGGGGCGCGAGCACCCGCTCGGGCGCCTCGTCGGCGTGGCGGTAGATCACCTCGCCGGACGAGTTCTTCACCTCGATGGCCGCGTAGGGCTTGGCGCGGAAGCCGCCGTTGGCGAACACCGCGTAGCCCGCCGCCTGATCGATGACCGTCACCTCGTCCGAGCCGATCGGCATCGAGACCGTGTCGATCAGGTTCGAGGTGATGCCCATCTTGTGGGCGAGCTCGATGATCTTCGCGCGGCCCGCCTTCGCGGCCTTCGCCTCGTGGGTGATGCCCATCGCCTTGCCGAGGGCGATGGAGATCTTGATCGGGATCGTGTTGATCGACTTGGCCACCGCGAGCCACATCGGCACCCGGCCGGCATAGGAGCGGCCGTAGTTCTGCGGGCACCAGTTGCCGATGCAGACGGGGCTGTCGACCACGGTCGTGTCGGGCTTGAACAGGCCCGAGTTCAGGGCGGCCGAGTAGACGTAGGGCTTGAACGAGGAGCCGGGCTGGCGCAGCGCGTCGGTGGCGCGGTTGAACTGGCTCTCGCCGTAATCGGCACCGCCCACCATGGCGCGCAGCGCCCCGTCGGGATCGAGGATCACCATGGCGGCCTCGTCCACGTCGTAGGCGTCGCCGGACTTGCGCAGGATGTCGGCCACCACCTCGTCGGCGCGCTTCTGGATCGCGAGGTCGAGCGGCGTCTTCACGGTCAGCACGCGGTCGTTGCGCAGCTTGCCGGCATCGGCCATCGCCTTGATCTCGCCGAAGGCCCAGTCGAGGTAGTAGTCGGCGGTGATGTCGCGGGTGCGGGTCACCGGCGTCGCCGGGTTGCGCAGCGCCGTCTGGATCTGGCCCTCGGTGACGAAGCCCGCCTCCACCATGTTGTGCAGCACGTCCGCCGCCCGGGCGCGGGCCGCCGGCAGGTTGACGTGCGGGGCGTACTTGGTCGGCGCCTTGAACAGGCCCGCCAGCATGGCGGCCTCCGCGAGGCTGATGTCCTTGAGCGGCTTGCCGAAATAGTAATCCGCGGCCGCCACCGCGCCGAAGGTTCCACCGCCCATATACGCGCGGTCGAGGTAGAGCTTCAGGATCTCGTTCTTGGTGAGATGGCTCTCGAGCCACAGGGCCAGGAAGGCCTCGTTGATCTTCCGCTCCAGGGAGCGCTCGTTCGTCAGGAACAGGTTCTTGGCGAGCTGCTGGGTGATCGAGGACCCGCCCTGCGTGCCGCTGCCGCCGCGGGAATTGTTCACCAGCGCCCGCAGCGTGCCAATCGGGTCGATGCCCCAGTGCTCGTAGAAGCGCCGGTCCTCCGTGGAGACCAGCGCCTTGATCATGATGTCGGGAAACTCGTCGAGCTTCAGCGAGTCGTCGTGCTTGATGCCCCGGCGCCCGACCTCGGTGCCGTAACGGTCCAGGAAGGTGACGGCGAGGTCCTGCTGCTTCAGCCAGTTCTCGCTGGTGAGCTGGAAGGCGGGCTGCGCCAGGGCGAGCATCAGGATGGCGCCGCCGGTCCCGATGGTGACGCCCTCGCTCGTCAGGTCGAGGGCGGCGCGCTTCCAGCCGCGCACCGCGAAGCGGCTCATGACGCGCTGGAAGCGCTCGTAGGCCTGACCGGTCGACTGGCCGCCGTCGTACAGGCTCGCGTTGACCCAGGCGTCGAAGGCGAGGGCGGCGCGTTCGAGGCGGACCTTGATCTCGGTGAACGTCGGCAGGCGCACGATGTCGAACCCGGCTTGTCGAGCGCCTCTGCGGCGGATCCTGGCGGCGGATGGTCGGGCGCCCGCGCCGCGGAGACGAACCCTGCGCCGGCGCCGCCGCACGGCATCCGACGTCCATAGCAGGATCCGGAACCGGCGGCGAGGCTCTGCGCAGTCTCGCGATTCGCCGCGGACGAGCCCGGGCGTAACGCGCGGCGGCGCGATCCGGTCGCATGGGACCCGTCGGCGGCCGCGCTTGCAGCGGTGCCGCGCCTCGGGCAGAGAGGCGCCTTCCCAGTCGAGAGACTTTTCCGATGCCCAAGCCCGAGGCGCCGCGCCGCGGGGCGGTCGAGCCGTTCTGGCGGACCAAGACGCTCGAAGCCATGACCCCGTCCGAGTGGGAGAGCCTGTGCGACGGCTGCGGCCGGTGCTGCCTGATGAAGCTCGAGGACGAGGATACCGGCGCGGTCCACCACACCGATATCGGCTGCACGCTGCTCGACGGCCTGACCTGCCGGTGCCGCGACTACGCAAGGCGGCAGAAGCGCGTGCCCGACTGCGTGCGCCTGACGCCCGAGGCGGTGCGGTCGATCGCGTGGCTGCCGCCGACCTGCGCGTACCGGCTCGTGCGCGACGGGCAGCCGCTCTACCCGTGGCACCCCCTGGTCTCCGGCCGGGCCGCGAGCGTGCACGAGGCGGGCATCTCGGTCCGCGGCCGGCTCAGCGGCAACGAGGAGGAATTCTCGGAGGACGAGCTGCCGGACCGGATCGTGGACTGGCCTGGCCTCGATCCGAGCGCCGCCTGAGGCGCCCGCGCCCGACGCCCGCGGCCCCGCTCACGCCGGAGCGGCCGCGCCGCCTCGACCGGCACGCCCTAGCCGGCCCCGGAGTCCCGGCCGAGCAGCCGGCCGCCGGCCAATCCGTTCGCCGCGATGACGATGGCGACCGCCGCCGCGTGGAACAGCAGGTCCGTGGCGGTCGCGTCGTGCGGGTGAACCGGCATCAGCAGCGCCGCCGCCGCGGCGGCCACCGCCAGCCCCCCGAGGGCCGCCGTGAGGTTCGGTCGCAGGGGACAGGCGCGCCGCAGCATCACGACGATCAGCACGGACAGCGGCACCGAGACGCAGATCAGGAAGCTGAAGCAGCCCGTGATCGCGTGCTCGCCGGGCATGTCGGCCCCGGGCGCGATCCAGTCGCGCAGGCAGCCCAGCCCGCTCGCGCCGACCCAGAGGGCGAGGGGCGGAAGCGGCAGCAGCGCCCAGCGGCCGGACCGTCCCGGCACGCTCGTGACGAAGGCCGCGAAGGCCGCGGTGATCGCCGTCAGCACGGCGCCGACCGCCGCGAGGGCCAGATCCGGTACATGCATGCGCAGCATGAAGCCGCCGGTCCCGATCCAGGCCGCGAGGACGACGCCGATCACCAGCGTCGCGCCGAGCCAGAGGGCCGCCCGGGCCTCCGGCGCCGGCAGCGGCCGCACGGGTTCGAGCCCGCCCGCGAGTTCCTCGACGAGCCGCTCGTGACGGGACAGGTCGCCGCCGGCCCAGTTGCTCCCCTCTCCGGGCATCACTCCCGCTCCTGCGTCAGGCTGGCCCGGAGCGCCTTCAGCGCCCGGTGCAGGTTCACCTTGAGGGCCCCCTTGCTGCGGCCGGTGAGGGCCGCGGTCTCGTCGAGCGACAGTTCGCGCAGGCCCAGGTGCTCCACCGCCTGCCGCTGGCCGTCGGGCAGGGCCGCCACCGCCCTGGCCAGCGCGGCGGCCCGGTCCCGCGCCTCCAGCCCCTGGCCGGGGGCCGGCCCCGGATCGACCTCCGCCTCGTAGGCCAGCGGGTCGTTGACCTCCCGCGGGCGCCGCCCGGCGCGGCGCAGCCGGTCGATGGCGCGCCGCTGGGTGATGGCGCGCAGCCAGGGCAGGAACGGCCGGGCGGGATCGTAGCTCGCCCGGGCGCGGTGGACGGTCATCAGCGCGTCCTGCACGACGTCGTCCACCGCCTCGCCGCGCACGCCCTGCGCCCGCGCGATCGCCGAGACCACGGGCAGACAGGCCTTCAGCAGCGCGCGATAGGCGGCCGCGTCGCCGCCCTGGGCCGCCGTCATCAGGGTCGCCAGTTCCTGTTCGAGCGCCATCCGGGCTCCGCCGTCGTTCCGTCCCCCGGCACGCGGCGTATCTACCCCACGGTCCGATCCCGACGCCAGCGCCCAGCCGCGCGCGGGCATCCCGCCCGGAACGGCGAGCATCATCGCACGGCCTCCCGGACCGCCCCGGCGGGGGAAGCAGCGGGGGAAGCGGCGGGGGAAGCGGCGAGGCGCGCGGCGCCGAGGATGCGCCCGTCATCGGACTGGAGCAGCAGGGCGGCCGCCTCGCCCTCGGGACGCGCCGACGCGAAGGTCGCGGCGGAGCCGGACCAGCGCCCGAGATCGCGCACCGACCGGACGATGTTGGCCTGCTCGATGGTGCGACCGGCGTTCTCGCCGCGCAGCACGCGGGTGGTGTGGCTCGGATCGTACCCGATCAGCAGGACGCGGCCCGCGGAGCCGCCGCCCTCCGCCCCGGCCCCGACCTGCGCGACGACCTGCTCGCCGTCGCGGGCCAGCGTCACGGGAATGCCGGGCCCGGCCTGCCGGGCGCGCGCGATCGCGGCGCGCAGGGCCGCCTCGTCGGAGCCGACCAGCCCGACCTGCCCGTCGACCACCGCCTGCGGCGTGTAGGTGGAGCCGCCGAGGCGGTCCGCGTAGGCCTCCTGGCGCGCGGTGGCTGCCGGCAGGGCGTAGCGATCGCGCCAGTCGAGATGGTTCCAGTAGGTGACGTGGAACGCGAGCGGCAGGACGTCGCCCCGCGCCCCCGCCGGCTCGCGGGCGAGGCGGCCGATCAGCGCCTCCGCGGGCGGGCACGAGGAGCAGCTCTGCGAGGTGAACAGCTCGACGACGACGGGGCGCTCCGCCGCGTCGGCCCGACAGAGGCCGCCGCACAGGAGGGCGGCGGCGATCAAGAGGGTAGGGCGCATGGCCGGAACTCCCGCACGCCGGCGCTTCGTACCCGGCGTACCGGCTCCTTCGGCGGCGGCGCGGCGGCGGTTACACCGGCGGCGCGAGCTCGAAGGCGTCGACGTCGCGCAGCAGGGCGACGAAGGCCCGGGCGCCGTGGTCGAGCGCCGCCCGGCCGGCCTCGGCGGTGCCGAGTCGCGCGTCGCCCATCGCACCCGAAGCCTGGAGGTCGCCGGCCCTCCAGGCGAAGGCCGCGGGGCGGCCGGCGCGCAGGTGGGTGAAATCGCGGATCATCGACAGCGTGCGGGGCGGGAAATCCGCGACCCGGTCGGTCCGGACGAGATCCGGCCGCAGGGCCAGCATCAGCGCCGTCTCGATGCCGCCGGCATGGATGCCGTGGGCGATCTCGTCCGCCGGGAACAGGCCGTCGGGATAGCCGAGCCGCGCCCAGGAGGTCGTGACCGCCACCATGCCGAACCGGGCGCGCAGCTCGCCCGCCACGAGATCGATGAGCGCGCTGTTGCCGCCGTGGCTCGTGACGATCACCAGCTTGCGGCAGCCGGCGCGGTGGACGGCCGCGCCGATCCCCGTCCAGGCGGCGAGGGCGGTGCCGGTCTCCAGAGAGAGGGTGCCGGGAAACGCGTCGTGCTCGTCGGACTTGCCCACGGGCTGGACCGGCAGCAGCAGCACGTCGAGATCCGCCGGCACGCCGTCGCGCACCCGGGCGAGGTAGCCCTCGGCGATGAGGGTGTCGGTCGCGAGGGGCAGGTGGGGACCGTGCTGCTCGGTGGCAGCCACCGGCAGGACGGCGATCGCGCGGCCCATGTCGCGTCGGGCCAAGTCATCGGTGGTCAGCTCGGACCAGAACTGCGCCGTCATCCTGCCGCGGCCTCCTCCCGACCCGCGTCGGGGCGGGTCCGGGAGGCGATCTAGCCGGCAGGCGGCCGCCGAGTCGACCGCCGCGCCGGCGGCCGACCTCCGGACGACGGGCCCCGTGCCGGCCCGGATCGCGTCAGGCGAACAGCGCGTCGATGTCGTCCTGGGAAGGCATGGCCTCCACGGCCTGCGGGCCGTTCAGCATGAGGTCCTCGGCCCGGGTCCGCCGGGCGCGCTCGGCGGGATCCATGGAGGCCGCGTCGCGGGCCTTCACGGCGCCGACGAAGCGGGCGAGGCGCTGCTCGAACAGGCGGAGCGATTCGACCACCTTGGCGATCCGCTGGCCGGTGATGTCCTGGAACGCGCAGGCCTCGAAGATCGTGTTGATGCGCTCCTCGACCGCGTCGCGGTAGCCCGGCCCGTCGGGCAGGCCGAGCATCGCCTCGGCGGCCTCCATGATCGTGTTGGTGGCGCCGGCCGTCGCCTGCACGACGCTGCCGAGCTCCTCGTGCGCCATGGGGATCCGGTCGCGACTCATCTCGTTCGCGCGCAAGGCCCCGATCTCCTCGCGGAGATGGGCGATGTAATCGGCGATCTCGATCAGCTCGGCGATGACCGTCTGCGGCTCCCGAAGCCGCAGATCGGTCTGCCGCGCGGCGGCTGTCGACATGCTCTCCTCCTCGGATCTGTGGCCGTCCTGGCCGGCCACGCCACGTCTCGGCGCCCAGCGGCGCCGGAGCGATCCGCCCGGACGGTGCGGGGGACGAAGACGGGGAGCGATCAGCTCCCGCAGACCGCCTCGATCTTCGACTTCAGCGTGGCCGCGTTGAAGGGCTTGACGATGTAGTTGTTCACGCCGGCCTTCTTGGCCGCGATCACGTTCTCGGTCTTCGATTCGGCCGTCACCATGATGAACGGCGTCGTGCGAAGATTTTCGTCGGCCCGCACGTGACGGAGCAGCTCGTAGCCGGTCATCGGCTCCATGTTCCAGTCGGAGATGACCAGCCCGTACTTGCGGCCCTTCAGCCGCGCGAGGGCCTCTGTCCCGTCGGAAGCGTCGTCGACCTCTTCGAAGCCGAGCTGCTTCAGTAGATTGCGAATAATGCGGACCATCGTCTGGTAATCGTCGACAACGAGGATCGGCATGCTCAGGTCGAGAGCCATCGAACAACTGCTCCGTATTGCCCGGCGGGAAGCCGCGGCGGCTCCCGGATAGATTAACGCTTCGCTAACGCTGCAATTTAGCTGCGCTGCACAGCATTTCAAATAGGGCATGCGCATTGCGAAGCCGTTAATCGGCGTGGCCGGCGCATGGCCGGCAGGCGACCGGGGTTCGGTCGCTTGACCCTCCGGGCGCCTTTGGGCAGGGTCCGGCCGCGTCGGGCCCCTCGCGGACATGTCAGGCGACCCCATCCGACCCTTCCGAGCACTCGACCCCGAACCGATGGCCCCAGGCGACGACACGGCCGCGCGACCCTTCACGATCTGCCGCGCCGACGCCCCCGTCCCACCCGCCCTGGCCGGGGCCGTGGCGGCGATCGGCAACTTCGACGGCGTCCATCTCGGGCACCGGACGCTCGTCGACAGCGTGCGCGCCGCCGCCCGCGCGGCCGGCCGCCCGTCGGCGATCCTGACCTTCGAGCCGCACCCGCGGGCGTACTTCATGCCCGACGCGCCGATGTTCCGGCTGACCGGCCCCGCCGCGAAGGAGATCGTGTTCGCGCATCTCGGCCTCGACGGGCTGATCGTGCGCCGCTTCGACGGGGCCCTGGCCGAGACCGGCGCCCGCGCCTTCGTGCTCGACTTCCTGAAGGGATCCCTGGGCCTGTCCGGCGTGGTCGTCGGGCACGATTTTCATTTCGGCCGCGGCCGCGAGGGCACGCCCGCGATCCTGGCCGACCTGTGCCGGGAGGCGGGGATGAGCTGCCGCATCGTGGCGCCGGTCGCCCTCGGCGGCGAGACCGCGCCGGTCTCCTCGAGCGCGATCCGCGCGGCCCTCGCGGCCGGCGACGTCGCCCGCGCGAACGCCCTTCTCGGCTATCGCTGGTTCGTCCTCGGCGCGGTCCGCCACGGCGACAAGCGCGGCCGCCAGCTGGGCTTCCCCACCGCCAACGTGATGCTGCCCGATTGCGGGCTCGCGCACGGCATCTACGCGGTGCGGGTCCGCCTGGCCTCGGGCGCGTTCTGCGACGGCGTGGCGAGCTACGGGCGTCGCCCGACCTTCGACGACGGGGCGCCGCTGCTGGAGACCTACCTGTTCGACTTTTCCGGCGATCTCTACGGGCAGGACGTCGCCGTGGAGTTCGTCGGCTATATCCGCGGCGAGGAGCGGTTCGCCAGCGCCGAGGCGCTCGTCGAGCGGATGCACGTCGATGCGGCCACGGCCCGGGCCATGCTGGCGCGGGACGAGACCCCGTCGATGCTGACCTGAGCCCTGCGGGCATCGCGGGGCGCGCGGATCGTGTAGAAGGTACCATCGAGCAGGAGGCGGACGTGCTGGGTCGTTACGAGCGCGCGAACAACGGCGAGGCGGTCGTCGAGTACGGCGACGGCACCATGCGGGTGGTGAAGCCCGGCAGCTTCGTGCGCTGCGCGGTGACCGGCGAGCCGATCCCGCTCGACGCCCTGCGCTACTGGAGCGCCGCCCGCCAGGAGGCGTACGTCTCCCCCGAGGCGATCCTCAAGCGGCTGAAGGAAACCGGCCGCCCCTGACGCTCACGGCGCGCCGAGCGCGCCGCGGATCTGCCGGCGCAGCGCCTCCGCGTCGTCGAACGCGAGGCGGACGCGCAGCACCCGCACGCCCGCCGCGAAGGCCCGAGGCAGGCGCACCGCGTCCTTCTCGGTGGTGACGAGCTCGGCGTCGAGGCGCCGGGCCGCCTCGGCAAGGGCCGCCAGCTCGCGCGCCCGGTAGGGATGATGGTCGGGGTAGGGGCGCGTCCCGACGATCACCGCCCCCGCCTCGGCCAGGGTCGCGTAGAATTTCTCCGGGCGGCCGATCCCCGCGAAGGCGAGGCAGCGGCGGCCGGCCAGATCGTCCGCCTCACGGACGAGGCGCGCCCCGTGGACCGGGAGGCCGCGCCGCTCGGCCGCCCGGGCGACCGCGTCGCCTCCGGCCCCGTTCCCGATCACGATCAGGCCGCCGACATGCGGCCATTGCCGGGCGAGCGGCGCGCGCAGCGGCCCCGCGGGGAACGGCAGGCCGTTGCCGAGGCCGGCGGGGCCGTCGACCACCGCGAGGCTGAGGTCCTTCGCGAGGCTCGGGTTCTGGAGGCCGTCATCCATCACGATGACGTCGGCGCCGAGGCTCCGGCACAGGGCGGCCCCGGCCGGGCGGTCGCGGGCGACGACCGCGGGGGCGCGGCGGGCGAGGAGCAGCGGCTCGTCGCCGACCTCGGCGGCGGCGTGGTGCGCGGGATCGACCCGCACCGGACCCGCGAGCCGGCCGCCGTATCCGCGCGACAGGAAGGCCGGCGCGGCGCCGAGCTCGGCGACGAGGGCCGCCACCGCCAGGGCGGCCGGCGTCTTGCCGGCACCGCCGAGGGTGAAGTTGCCCAGGCACAGGACCGGGCAGCCGGCCCGCGCGCCGGGTCGGTCCATCCGTCGCGCCGCCAGCGCCCCGTAGACCGCGCCGAGCGGCCCCAGCCCGCGCGCGGCCGGGTGGTCCGGCCCCGCGGCCCAGAAGGCCGGCGGTCGCATCAGGCCCGCGCGAGCGGGCGCGCGGGGCTGCCGCGGTCGAGGCGCTGGAGCTTCATCTGCGCCACGAACGGGTCGAGGACCGCGAGCGTGCGCGCCACCGCCCCCTCGAACGGCTCCAGGGCGCGCTGCCCGGCGCGGGCCATGTCGGCGAGGCGCTGCCGGTCACCGAGAAGTTCGGCGGCGACCGCCGCCAGCTCGACGCCGTCGCGCACCGGCACGGCGCCGCCGGCGCGGTCGAGGGCCTGGTAGATCACGCCGAAATTCTCGGTGTGCGGCCCGTGCAGCACCGCTGATTCGAGACGCAGCGGCTCGATCGGGTTCTGGCCGCCCCGCGGGACCAGGGAGCCGCCGAGGAACACCAGGGGGCTGAGGCGGTAGAACAGGCCCAGCTCGCCGATCGTGTCGGCGACGTAGACCTCGATCGAGGGATGGGGCCGCCCGCCGGTGGACCGCAGCGCGCTGCGCAGGCCGACGGCGTTCGCGCAGGCGACGGCCTCGCCGCCCCGCGCCGGGTGGCGCGGGGCGATGATGGTCAGGAGCTGGGGAAACTGCGCCTTCAGCATCGCGTGCGCGTAGGCGACCATGGCCTCCTCGCCGGGATGCGTGCTCGCCGCGACCCAGACCGGCCGGCCGGCCACCATGGATCCCAGATAGGCGAGCTGCTGCGCGTCGGCCGGCGGCACCGACGCGTCGAACTTGAGGTTGCCGGCGATGCTCACGCGCGGCGCGCCGAGCTTGGCGAAGCGCTCGCCGTCCTCCTGGGTCTGCGTGAGGCAGATCGCGATCCGCGCCAGGAGCGCCTTCGCGGTGCGCGGGCAGCGCTCCCAGCCCCGGAACGAGCGCTCCGACATGCGCCCGTTGACCAGGATCAGCGGGATCTCGCGCTCGTCGAGCGCCAGGATCGTGTTCGGCCAGATCTCCGACTCGGCGATCACCGCGAGGTCCGGCTGCCAGTGATCGAGGAACCGTCCGACCCAGCGCGGCGCGTCCAGGGGCATGTACTGGTGCACCGCGCCCGGGGGCAGCCGGCCGCCGACCAGCTCGGCGGCCGCGCGCGTGCCGGTGGTGACGAGGACCGAGAAGCCGCGGGCGATCATGCCCTCGACGAGCCCGATCAGCGACAGGGCCTCGCCCACGCTGGCGCCGTGCATCCAGGCGAGCGGCCCGACCGGCCGGGCCCGCCCCGGCAGGCCCCGCCGCTCCGGCAGCCGGCGCGGATCCTCCTTGCCGCGCTGCGCGCGCCACGCGAGCAGACCGGTCAGCGCCGGCTCGCCGATGCGCAGGCCGGCCCGGTAGGCCTGCAGCGGCAGGGTCACGGAGGGGCGCCTCACGCGAGGTCTCCCACCGGCGCGCGCCGCGTCTCGGGGAGCGGGTCGCGGTAGAGCGCCGCCCGGTCGGCGCGCCCGACGAGCGCGTAGGCGCGGGCGTGGACCCGGTTCATCTCGGCCTCGACGAAGCGGCGGAGCGCCTCGAACGCCTCGCCCTCGCTGTCCCGCGGGACGTAGATCGGGTCGCCCAGCACGATCGCGCCGCGGCCGAAGGGCAGCCCGAGGCAGGCCCGGTCCCACGAGTTGAAGCGCAGGTGCCGGCTCGTCACCACGGCCGCCGGGACGATCGGCCGGCCGGAGAAGCGCGCGAGGGTGAGGATCCCGGCGTCGCACCGGCGCGAGACCTTCGGCACGTCGGCGCTGAACGCCACGGATTCGCCGGCCTTCAGGGCCCGCAGCATCGCCCGCAGGCCCTCCGCGCCGCCCTTGGCGCGCTGATCGGTGGCGCGCCCGCGGCCGCGGGCGCCGGAGGCGCGCATGACGCGGACGCCGAATCGCTCCAGCGCGATGGTGTTGATGTTCCCGTCCTGGTTCCGCGAGATGATCGTCGCGACGCGGTCGCCCGGCCGGCGCAGGAGCGGCATCATGATGTGCTGGCCGTGCCACATGCCGAGGATCAGCGGCGTGCGCGCGTCGATCCACCCGTCCGCCGCGCCCGCGGGCGCCTCGCCCGCGTGGATCTCGAAGCGGTTGGTGAGGCGCACGAGCCGCAGATAGGCCGCCGCGAGGCGGCCGAGGAGGCGCTGCACGGGCGGGTTACGGAGGAGACGCTTACCGAGGCTCATGTCACGCTTGGGTCGGGCCGGCGCGCCGCCGCCCGATCGGGTCCGGATCGAATTCGACCGCGCATGGTCTAGCCCCCGCTCCGGAGACGAGACAATCGGCCTCGTCCACAACCACACGGATAGGCCGCCGGGATCGGCGGGCATCCCGGCGCCGCGGATGCTCCCGCGGCGCGGCGAAAACACGGCAGCGCTCCTTGTTTAGATCAATTCCAGAGTATAGATTGGAATGGATTAAAAGAAGGAGCTTCCCATGGCTGCCGCTCTCAACAGCGCTGCCGAACTGCACGCCGAAGCGCGCCGCGCCTTCGTGCTGCGCTACGTTCAGCCCGGCCTCGCCGGCCTGATCGACGGCTCGGTCTCGACCCTCGCGCCGATCTTCGCGGCGGCGTTCGCCACGGGTCACAACGGCGCGACCTTCCTGGTGGGGCTCGCGGCCTCGGTCGGCGCCGGCATCAGCATGGGGTTCACCGAGGCCCTGTCGGACGACGGCGCCGTCACGGGCCGCGGCGACCCGTGGCTGCGCGGCCTGGTCTGCGGGGCGATGACAACCCTCGGCGGCCTCGGCCACACGCTGCCCTACGCGATCCCCGACACGCTCCCGGCCGGCTGGCCGAACCCGTTCGTCCTGGCGACGAGCCTCGCGATCCTGGTGGTGATCGTGGAACTCGCCGTCATCGCGGCGATCCGCACGCGCTTCATGGCGACGCCGTTCTGGCGCGCGGCCCTGCAGGTCATGCTCGGCGGCGCGCTGGTGCTGGTCGTCGGGATGCTGATCGGAAGCGCTTGACGGGACGCGCCGCGCCCGCGATGCGGGGCGCCTTTCCCCGTGTCGAGGGTGACCACCGGCGTTGACCTTCCGCCTCGCCCATCTCAGCGACCCGCATGTCGGCCCCCTCGGCCGGGTGCGCCTCCGCCAGCTCATCGGCAAGCGCGCCACCGGCTACGCCAACTGGCGGCGCGGGCGCTCGCGCAGCCACGACATGACCGTGCTGGAGGCGCTGGTCACCGACCTGAAGGCGCAGGGCGCCGGGCACGTGGCCTGTACGGGCGACCTGTGCAACATCGGCCTGCCCAGCGAGTGGGAGACCGCCCGCACCTTCCTGGAGGCTCTGGGCTCCCCCGAGGCGGTGAGCTTCGTGCCGGGCAACCACGACGCCTATGTCCGCGGCTCCCTGGAGGGCCTGCTCGCCGCCTGCGGCCGCTACACGGGGGACGACTCGGGCTCGTGGGGCCACTTCCCGTACCTGCGGCGGCGCGGGCCCCTGGCCCTGGTCGGCCTGTCCAGCGCGATCCCGACGAAGCCCTTCGTGGCGACCGGCCGCCTCGGCGCGTCGCAGCTCGCCGCGGCCGAGACCCTGCTCCGCGCCCTGGCCACCGAGCCCGGTCGGCCGTTCCGGGTGGTGATGATCCACCATCCGCCGCAGCCCGGCGGAGCCTCGCCGGGGCGCGAGCTCAAGGACGCGGCGGCGTTCACCGCGATGGTCGGGCGGGCCGGCGCGGACCTGATCCTGCACGGTCACAATCACGTCACCAGCACCGCCCGGATCGCGGGGCCGGACGGGCGGACCGTTCCGGTCATCGGCGCCCCCTCCGCCTCGGCGCGCCCGGACGGGCACGGGGCGATCGCGTCGCGCCGGGCGTCCTACCTGCTGTTCGAGATCGGCCGGGCGGAACAGGGATACGCGGTCACGGCCCGCCGGCGGGGCCTCGACGCGTCGGGCACCGTGACCGACCTCGGCACGCTGGACCTCGACGCGCCGGATCGCGCCTGAGGGCGCGACCCGGCGCGGCCGCGATCACGGCCGTGCCGGGTCAATGTTCAGCACGGATGCGGTTCAGATGCCGGCGACCGCGAGGTCGGCGCGCTGCTGTCGGCTGAGACTTGCTTCGTAGCGCTCGGCCTGGAGGCGGGTGAGACCGCATATCAACGCGAGTGTCCCGCGATACACGGTATAGGTGCCGTCGTGAGTCGGCCTGACGCGAATCACCTCTGCCATGGGAGCCTGCCTTATGCTGGAGGTTGCCTGCTTTCGTCTGAGGAAATCGTCCCTTCTCGCTGGATTGGCCGGTCGAACGCGCGAACGAGGGCGAGGTTATCAGTCGTTCCGAGGGTGGCAAGGGTCGTATACGTCGAAATGCTTAGGCCCTTCCGCTGCAATGCGGCAAAGCCTTGGCCGGGCTCGCGATCCGCGGATGCGCAAAAAAGCGGCCGGCGTCTTGCATTTTGAATATGCTGCGGGCGCCGGCCGAGAGCCGCTCGGGCGGTGCGAATCGTAGGATGGATCCCGCCCGTCCGGGCGCGCGAAAGGAACACCCATGCAGCTCTGGCGTCTCACGGCGACCGACCTCGCGGCCCTGATCCGCTCCGGCCAGGTCTCGGCCCGGGAGGCCGCGCGGGACGCCCTCGACCGGCTCGACGCCGTCAACGGGCGCATCAACGCCGTGGTCGAGCATCGCCCCGAGGACGTGCTGGCGCAGGCGGAGGCGGTGGACGCCGCCCGCGCGCGCGGCGAGGCCCCCGGGCCGCTGGCGGGCGTACCGGTCACCATCAAGGTCAACGCCGACCAGCGCGGCTTCGCGACGACGAACGGCCTGCGCCTCCAGCGCGACCTCGTGGCGACGGACGACAACCCCGTCGTCGCCAACCTGCGCCGGGCCGGCGCCGTGCTGCTCGGGCGGACCAACACGCCGGCCTTCTCGCTCCGCTGGTTCACCACCAACCAGCTCCACGGGGACACCAAGAACCCCCGCGACCCGGCGCTGACGCCCGGCGGCTCCTCCGGGGGCGCCGGCGCCGCGGTGGCGGCCGGGATCGGGGCGATCGCGCACGGCACCGACATCGCCGGCTCGGTGCGCTACCCGGCCTACGCCTGCGGGGTGCACGGGCTGCGCCCGAGCCTGGGCCGGATCCCGGCCTGGAACGCGTCCTCGCCCGAGCGCGGCATCGGCCCCCAGCTGATGGCGGTCTCCGGCCCGCTCGCCCGCAGCATCGCCGATGTGCGCCTCGGCCTCGAGGTCATGGCGGCGCCCGACCCGCGCGACCCGTGGTGGGTGCCGGCACCGCTGGACGGGCCGCCGGTCGCGCGCAAGGTCGCCCTCTGCGTGCGGCCCGGGGGCCTCGCCACCGCACCGGAGGTCGAGACCGCCCTGCGCGAGGCCGCGCGGCGCCTCGTCGAGGCCGGGTGGGCGGTCACCGAGATCGCCGATACCCCGCCGATCCGGGAGGCCAGCGAACTCCAGCTCCAGCTCTGGCTCGGCGACGGCTACGCGGCGGTCCGGGCCGCGGCCGAGCGGGAAGGGGATCCGGCGGCGATCGGTCTCCTGGAGAGCTTCCGGCCGCGGGCCGAGGCGATGGCGCCCGACGCCATCGCGCGGGCGCTGACGCGGCGCGCGACGCTGGCGCGGGAATGGGCGCTGTTCCTCGCCGAGAACCCCGTGCTACTGGTCCCGGTGTCGGGCGAGCTGCCCTTCCCGGACGGGCTCGACCGCACCGGCGATGCCGGGATCGCCCGGGCCTTCGAGGCGAACCTGCTGCAGGTCGGGCTGGCGCCGATCGGCGTCCCGGCGCTCACGGTGACGACCGGCCTCGTCGGGCGCACGCCCGTCGGCGTCCAGCTGGTCGCGGCCCGCTACCGCGAAGACCTCTGCCTCGCGGCCGGCGCGGCGATCGAGGCCGGCGGCGTGCCGGAGATGCCGGTCGACCCGGCCTGACGCGGAATCGCCTCCGCCGGAACCGAACCGTGGCTGCCCCGCTTTTACAACCATTGGTTGCAGAGAGCGCGGCATGGAGCGCGGCATGTCGATGATCGCCACCGGCGGGTGCCTCGGAAGCACCCTGACCTGTCTGCTGGCCTTGCCGTCGGGGCCGCTCCTCGCCCTGGCGGGCTTCTTCGGCGGCGGCACGGCCGGGGGGCTCCTGGGCGCGCTGGCGGTCGCGGCCCTCGGCCGGGGTCGCGCCTGACCGCGGCGCGGCCGGGCTCACGCCCGGCCGGCGGCGCCGAGGCTGGCGAGCAGGGCCGCGAACAGCCGCGCCCGCCGCGGCAGGCTCTCGATCAGCACGTGCTCCTCCAGGGTGTGGTAGCCCTGGCCCAGAGGCCCGAGCCCGTCGAGGGTCGGGATGCCGTTGGCGCCGGTGAAGTTGCCGTCCGAGCCGCCGCCGGCGCTGCGATGCGGCAGGGGCTGCCCGAGCGCCTCGCTCAGCGCGCGCGCCCGCTCGTAGAGCGCCATGCAGCCGGCATCCGGCTCCCAGACCGGCCGGGTCACGCCCCGGGTCACGGTGAAGCGGACGCCGTCCTCCTCGCCCGACAGGGCCAGCATCCGCGCGACGCCGCGGTCGAGGTCGGCCTGCCGCTTCGCCATGCTGAGCGCCTGCCCGCGGCAGACGGTCGGGACGCAGTTCACCCACTGCCCGCCCGAGACGACCCCGGTCGAGACGGTGCAGTCGGCATCCGACAGCGCGTCGATGGCGAGGATCTTCCGCGCCATCGCGCGGATCGCCGAGCGCCCCTCGTGGGGCGAGGCGCCGGCGTGGCTCGGGCGGCCCAGGGCCTCGAGCTCGAAGCGGGCGATGGCGTAGCGCCCGGTGACGACCCCGTTCTCGGGCTGGCCGGGTTCGGGCACCAGCACGAAGGCGTGGCGGGCGGCCTCCGCCTCGATCAGGTCGCGGGTGGAGGGGCTGCCGACCTCCTCGTCGCCGGTGAACAGGACGGTCACCGGCAGCGGCGTCTCGATCCCGGCCGCCGCCAGGGCGCGGATCGCCGCCAGCGCGACGACGTTGCCGCCCTTCATGTCGAGGATGCCGGGACCGTAGGCGCGGTCGCCCTCGATCCGCCAGGGCAGGCTGCCGAGGGTGCCGACCGGATGCACCGTGTCGAGGTGGCCGAGCACCAGGATGCCGGGCGCGTCGCGGTCCCGGTGCGGGAACCGGGCGCGGACGCAGTCGCTCAGGCCCATGCGGCCCGGGATCGTCTCGACGGTGGCCCCGAGGAGCGCGAGATCGCGGGCGGCCACGCCCATCATGCGGTTGACCGCCGCCGCGTCGTGGGTCGGGCTCTCGCACAGGACCCAGGGTTCCAGGGTCGCGAGGATGTCGCGCGCGTCGAAGGGCAGGTCCGGGATCATCTCCGGGATCATCGGGCTTTCTCCTCGGCGAACGGATCGGCGACCCGCGGCCAGTAGAGGCCGGACCGCTTGGTGTAGGGGATCGCGCCGTAATCCGGCGGGACGGCGCCCGGCGCCGCGACGTAGCGGACCTCGCTCGCGATCGGCGCGAAGGCGGCGTAGAAGTGCTGCATCGACTTCACCACGACGATCCGCTTGTCGTCGAGGCTCAGGCCGAGGCCCGTGAACGCGTCGGGCGCGAAGGCCTGCTGGCGCTTGTGGGTCAGCACCACGTGGATCCCGTCCGCCTCCACCCACGCCGCGGGGCCGAGATGGGCCCGGCCGCCGCTGAGGCCGGTCTGGCTGTGGTCGTCCGAGAGGCCGCGGACCGTGACGCGCAGGTCCACCGGGTTCCCGGAGGTCACGCCGCACTTGCCGCCGATCCGCAGGGTGAAGGTCGCCCCGAGGCCGGCCTCGTGGCAGATGCCGACCGCGCCGGGATCCCAGATCAGGCCGAGCGCCACGTCCGCGATGCCCCGCTCGGCGAGGCGGGCGAGGATCGCGGTGTTGTCGGAGGGGGCGCCCGCGCCGGCATTGTCGGCGAAGTCGGCGAGCACCATCGGGCGCGGGTCGTCGGAAGCGAGGGCGCGGTCGATCGCCGCGTCGATCGTGTCGCAGCGGCTCGCCGCCTCCTCCCGCATGGCCCAGACGGCGCCGGCCAGCTCGTCGGCCAGCGCCTGCGCCCTGGCGGCATCGCCGTCGGCGACGACCAGCATCTTGGCGCCCACATCCGCCACGTCGCCCCAGGGGAAGCCGTGCCCGAATGAGACCGACAGGATCCCGTCGCGCCCCTCCAGCGCCTCCATCCGGCGCACGAATCCCGCGACCGGCTCGCGGCTGGTGCGCCACATGTTGACGATCCGGCAGTCGGCGTAGGCCATCACCGGCCGGATGTCCTTCGACACGGTCCGGACGACCAGCGGATACAGGTCGCGGGCGCGGTCGACGATGTCGGTGTGCGGGTATTCCTTGTAGATCACGATGACGTCGGCGCTGGTCCGCATCGCCTCGGTGAGGTGGCAGTGGAGATCGAGCTCGACGCCGATCGTGGCGTCCGGGCCGACGACGGCGCGGACCCGCTCCAGGGTGTCGCCCTCGCAGTCGTCGTACCCCTCGGCCACCATGGCGCCGTGCATGAACAGCAGCACCGCGTCGACCGGCATCGCGGCCTCCAGGTCCTCCAGCAGGGCGTCGCGCAGCTCCTCGTAGACGCCCCGCAGGGTGATCCCGCCGGGCTGCGCGAAGGTCGAGAGGCTCTCGACGACCGTATGCCCGTCCGCCTCGGCCATCGCGCGCCAGGCCTTGAGGCCGATATTGCTGAGGCTCGGCGGGTTCCGGCTGCCGTTCCGGCGGGCGTAGTCGGCGTGGAACGCCGACCGTCCGGTGGGCAGCGGCGCGAAGGTGTTGGTCTCGGTGGCGAGGCCGGCGATGAAGATCTTCAAGGTCCTGTCCCAATCCGTCCCGGCCGCCGGGTCAGGCGGGGCTCGGGGTCAGCGTGATGACCGTCTCGGTCGCCGCGTCCACGGCCGCGCGGCCGTAGAGCATCGGCACGTAGTCCTGGCGCCCCCAGACCGGGGCCAGGTCGGCGTAGTGCGGACTTCCCGGGTCTCCCGACTGGCCCGGCACGTTGATGAAGACCGAGCGATCCCAGTCCCCGACGTCCACGACCATGCGGAACGAGGCGCCGTGGGTGAGCCGGAACGTGTCGGTCCGGTACTCCGCGTGCATGACCGATGCCGCGGCGCCGCCCACCGGCAGCGGGCCGACGTCCCAGCCGGATCCGGGCGCCTGGGCCGTCAGCGGATGCGCGAACAGCGCGTGGTGCAGGCGGCCCCAGGACCAGTGCGCCGGGTCGGCGCCCATCCGCTCCCGGCAGGTGCGAAGGCCGGCGCCGAGGGCGTCGCTGATCAGGCCGGCGCGCGTCGCCGGGTCGAGACCGGTCTCCAGCCGCTCGAGCAGGCTCTGCGTGTCGCCGGGCGGCAGGAGGCGGCGCGTGCCGGCATCGGGCACGAGCGCCGCGAGCAGGGCCGGGCGCAGGTGCCGGACCCAGACCACCTCGATGAGGGCGGCCGCCGCGGAGCCGTGGTGCAGCGCGCCGTCGAACGCGGCCAGCACGGCCCGGGCCGCGGCGGCGTCGGGATCGTCCGCCGCCGGCAGGGCGCGCACCAGGTTGGCCAGCCGCCGGGCCGGCTCGGAGACCACGTCGCCCTGGAGCGCCCGCGAATCCGCGAGGCTGTGCCGGTCCTGCCCGCCGAGGACGGCCCGGATGCGGCGGGCCCGCCAGGGCTCGGCCCACTCGAACCCGACCCTCCGGTCCTCCGCGGGATAGTCCGGCGGCAGGTTCATCTCGTTGGCGGTGGCGAGCCAGCCCGCTTCCGGATCGACGCTCCGGGGCAGGGCGCCAGGATCGTGGAAGCCGGTCCAGTCGTACCGCCCGTCGCCCGGCACCGGCAGCAACCCGTCATGGCCGGGCCGCACCGGCGCCTTGCCGGCCATGAACCACGCGATCCGCCCCGCCGCGTCGGCGTAGAGCTGGTTCACCGAGGGCGCCGACCAGTGGCGCAGGGCCTCGCCGAAGGCCTCGGGCGTCGTGGCGCCGAGATAGGCGAGGCTGCCGAGATAGGCGGCAGCGCCGGGCTCCGTCCAGACGGTCCGCAGCGCGAAGGCGCGGCCCCTCTCCTCGCGGAGGACCGGCCCGTGCCGGGTGAAGCCGAGGATCACGGTCTCGTCCGGCCCGCCGCGCACCGGGATCCGCTCCGCGACGCGCGCGATCGGTTCCCAACCGTCGCCGGAGCGGTAGCGGTCGGGATCGGCCGGGTCGGTCTCGCAGACGAACAGGTCCTCCTGATCGATCGGCGCGATGGTGAGGCTGAAGGCGGCGTGGCCGTTATGGCCGATGGAGATGCCGGGCAGGGCCGGCTCGCCGGCCCCGATCACGTCGAGTCCCGGCGCGGTGAGGTGGACGGCGTAGCGCAGCGAGGGCTGCAGGTAGACCCGGTGCGGGTCGCTCGCCAGGATCGGCCGGCCGGTGGCGGTGCGGGCTGGCCCGACCACCCAGTTGTTCGAGCCCTCGGCCGGCTCCTTCGGCGCGCTGCGGGGACCGCGCGTGACGGCCCCGTGCGCGTCGACCCTCGACCAGTCCCAGGCCTCCGCGCGGGTCGCCGCCATCCGGTCCGGGCCGAACCCGACCGGCGCGGTGGCGAGACGGAAGGCATCGAGGAGGTCGTCTGGCCAGTCGGCGGCGTCGAGGCCGTCCGGGACGACCGGCTCATGGGGCGGGCTGATCCGCTTGCGCAGATCGTCCGTGGCGAGCCCGTCCGCCGGGCTGCGACCGCGGGCGAGGACCCGCGCGCGGGCGACCTCGGACAGGACGTTGCGGATCAGCGCGTGGCTGCGGATGCGCACCACGTCCTCCGGCTGCCACAGGGCCGGGCGCGTGCCCGTCAGGCCGAATTCCGGCGGGCGCAGGTCGGGCCGCGCCTCGGCGAGGGCGACGTAGGCGTTGATCCCCGACACGAAGGCGGCGACGATGGCCCGCGTGTCCTGCGGCCCGTAGGCCGCCCACTCGGCCGCCATGTCGCCGCGGTAGAGGAACAGCCGGGCGGCCCGGTCCTGGGCGAGGTAGCCCGGTCCGAAATCCGCCGCCAGCAGGCCGAGCCCGCGCTTGCGCCACAGGTCGAGCTGCCAGAGCCGGTCCCGCGCCGCGTTGAACCCCTGCGCGCGGAAGGCGTCGAGCGCGGTGCCGGCGCGGATATGCGCCAGCCCCCAGCGGTCGACGCGGATCTCCACCGGCCCGTCGAGGCCGGGGAGGGCGTAGGTCGCCACGCTCACAGAGCCACTTCGATGAGGTGCGGTCCCGGGTTGGCCAGCGCGTGCTGGAACGCCTCGATGAAGTCGGGCAGGGTCTCGACCCGCCGTCCCGCGACGCCGAAGCCGCGGGCGAGGCTCACCCAATCCACGGCCGGATCGTCGAGGCTCAGCATGCCCAGCGCCTTCGGGCCGGGATTGAGCGCGCCGACATTGGTGAGTTCCGCCCGCAGGATCGCGTAGGAGCGGTTCGACCAGACGAGCGTCACCACGTCGAGGTGCTCGCGCGCCTGGGTCCAGAGCGCCTGCACCGTGTAGAGCCCGCTGCCATCGGCCTGCAGGTTGATGACCTTGCGGTCGGGGCAGGCCACGGCCGCGCCGGTCGCCATCGGGATGCCGAGGCCGATCGAGCCGCCGCTGAGCTGGAGCCAGGTGTGGGGCGCGGCGTCCCGGGTCAGGGCGAAGAAGTTGCGGCCCGTGGTGATCGACTCGTCGCAGATCACCGCGCCCTCGGGGATCAGCGCGCCGAGCACCTGCCCGATCGTGTCCTGGTCGAGGGGACCGGAGGTCGGGAGCTTCGGCCGCGGCCCGATAGCGACCGGCTCGGCGGGCGGGGCCGCGACGGCCTCGGCGAGCCGCTCCAGGGCGTCGATCTGGTCCTCCTCGGGCGTGGCCAGCGTGATCGTGGTGCTGCCCTCCGGCGCCAGCAGGCTCGGCTTGCCCGGGTAGGCGAAGAAGCCGACCGGCGGGGTCGCGCCGATCAGGACGATGTGGCGGAAGTCCTTGAGCGCCGCGATCCCCTGGTCGATCGGGTAGGGGAGGCGCTCGATCGGCACGGTGCCGGCGCCGCGGTCGATCCGGGCGTTCGAGGTCATCGCCATCAGCCGGGCGCCGGTCTTGCGGGCGATCCGGTCGGCAATCACCCGGCCCTCGCCGCGCACGGCCCGGTCGCCGAGATGCAGGAGCACGGGCTCGCCGCTCTGCAGGGCCCGCACGGCCGCCGCGATCGCGTCGTCGCTCGCCCGCGCCCGCTCGGGGATCGGCGGCACCGGCTCGGGGCCGGTGCCGGGATCCCAGGCGGTGTTGGCCGGCAGGATCAGGGTCGCGACCTGACCCGGGGCGGTGCGGGCGGCCGCGATGGCGGCGGCGCCGTCGGAGCCGATCTCGGTCGCGCTCATGCCGGTCCGCACCCAGGAGGACATCGGGTGGGCCAGCCCCTCGATGTCCGAGGTGAGCGGCGCGTTGTACTCCCGGTGGTAGGTCGCGTGCTCGCCGACGATGTTGACGACGGGCGTGCGCGCCTTCTTGGCGTTGTGGAGGTTGGCCAGCCCGTTGGCGAGGCCGGGCCCGAGATGGAGCAGGGTCGAGGCCGGCTTGTCGGCCATGCGGGCGTAGCCGTCGGCGGCGCCGGTCGCCCCGCCCTCGAACAGGAACAGGACGCAGCGCATGCCCTCGACGCGGTCGAGGGCGGCGACGAAGTGCATCTCGGAGGTGCCGGGATTGGTGAAGCAGACCTCGACGCCGCCCTCCACCAGGGTCCGGACCAAGCTCTCGGCCCCGTTCATGGCGCGCGGCGTCTCGTCGGTCACGGGCGTCTCCTTCAGGGGCCGGCCGTCCCGGCTGGCGACTCGCATTTTGTATTATCGTGACGCAGCCGGCGCCACGCGCAAGAGGCGACGTCCGGCATCTTCTGTTCGCCGAACGCAGGGCCTAAGCCTGGGCGTGGCGCGGGAATTGCGGTTGGCGCGCCGCAACTTCGACGATTGGGATCCGGATGACATTTCGCCGCCTGATTGCCGCCGCCCTGGCGGGTACCGTGGCCCTGACGGGGTCGGCCAGCGCCGAGAGCGTCCTGCGCATCGCCATGACGGCGAGCGACATCCCCACCACGACGGGCATGCCCAACAACGGCTTCGAGGGGATGCGCTTCCTCGGCTACCCGATCTTCGAGGGGCTGGTGCAGTGGGACCTCAAGAGCACCACCAAGCTCGCCGGCATCATCCCGGCGCTGGCCGAGCGCTGGGAGCAGGATCCGAACGACAAGGCGGTGTGGACCTTCCACCTGCGCCAGGGCGTGAAGTTCCACGACGGGACGCCGTTCAACGCCGACGCGGTGATCTGGAACCTCGACCGCTACTTCAAGAACGACAGCCCGCAGTTCGAGCCGCAGGGCGCCGGCATCTCCCGGGCCCGGGCGCCGCTGGTCGGGAGTTACAAGAAGGTCGACGATTCGACCGTGCAGATCACCACCACCCAGGTCGCCTCGTACTTCCCCTACATGGTGGTCTACCTGCTCTTCACCTCGCCCGCCTCCTTCGAGAAGGCCGGGCGCGACTGGAGCAAGGTCGCGGCGCTGCCGGCGGCCGGCACGGGCCCGTTCAGGATCACCCGCGTGGCCCCGCGGGAGGCGGTCGATCTCGCCAAGTTCGACGGCTACTGGGATCCGAACCGGATGGCCAAGGTCGACAAGGTCCGGCTGCTGCCGATCCCGGAGGCGAATGCCCGCGTCGCCGCCCTGCGGGCCGGCCAGGTCGACTGGATCGAGGTGCCGGCGCCCGACGCGATCCCGTCGCTGAAGCAGGCGGGCTTCACCATCACCACGGGCTCGTACCCGCACGTCTGGCCCTACTTCTTCAACATGGGCGCCAAGGACAGCCCGCTGAAGGATGTGCGCGTCCGGCAGGGCCTGAACTACTGCATCGACCGGGCCGGCATCGTCGAGCTCCTCAACGGCACCGCCGAGCCGGCGAGCGGATGGCTGAACGACAAGGACCCGAATTTCGGCAGCCCGAAGAATCGCTACACCTTCGACGCCGCCAAGGGGAAGGCGCTGCTCGCCGAGGCCGGCTACACCGACAAGAAGCCGCTGAGCCTCAAGGTGATGATCTCCTCCTCCGGCTCGGGGCAGATGCTGCCGATGCCGATGAACGAATACCTGCAGGAGAACCTGAAGCAGGCCTGCAACGTCGATCTCACCTTCAACGTGGTCGAGTGGCAGGTCCTCCTGAACGCCGGCCGGGCTCTCCCCGACGCCCCGAGCCTCCAGGGCGCGATGGCGCTCAACGTCTCCTCGCCCTCGTCGGACGCCGCCGTGATGGCGCGCTACTTCGCGGGCGACCGGTTCCCGCCGAACGGCTTCAACTTCCCCACCTGGAAGGACGACCAGTTCGACGCCGCCCTCAAGGCGCTCGCCGAGACCACCGACGCGAAGGTGATCGACGCGCAGACCAAGGCCGCCCACGAGCGCCTCGTGGACGATCCGCCGTGGCTGTTCGTCGTCCACGACCTCAATCCCCGCGGGATGTCCAAGAAGGTCCAGGGATTCGTCTCGCCGCAATCCTGGTTCGTCGACCTCACCCTCGTCAGCGTGCAGTAGAACCCATGTCCGACATCGATCCCGTACACGCCTCCGCGGCCGAGCTCGCCCGGTCGCTCCAGGCGCGGACCCTCTCGCCGGTCGACGCCGTCGAGGCCCTCCTCGGCCGGATCGAGCGGCTGGAGCCGAGGCTCCAGGCCTTCACGGAGGTCTTCGCCGCCGACGCCCGCCTCGCCGCCGAGGGGGCCGACCGGGCGATCCGGTCGGGCCACGCCGTGGGGCCGCTCCACGGCGTCCCCGTCGTGCTCAAGGACCTGATCGACCTGGAGGGCCGGATCACCATGGGCGGCTCGGCCGCCCACCGGGCGCGCCGGGCCGAGCGCACCGCGACGATCGCCCGGCGCCTCATCGGCCAGGGCATGATCGTGCTCGGCAAGACCCACACAGTCGAGTTCGCCTACGGCGGCTGGGGCACGAACCAGCATCTCGGCACGCCGTGGAATCCCTGGGATCCGGAGACGCCGCGCACCCCCGGCGGGTCGAGCAGCGGCACCGGCGTGTCGGTGGCAGCCCGGATGGCGCCCTGGGGTATCGGCACCGACACCGGCGGCTCGGTGCGCCTGCCGGCCTCGTTCTGCGGGCTGACGGGCCTCAAGGTGACGGTCGGGCGCGTCTCGACCTGGGGGATCGTGCCGCTCTCGATGACCCTCGACACGCCCGGGCCGCTGGCCCGCACCGTGGAGGACACCGCGCTGCTCTACGAGGCGATCTCCGGCCCCGATCCCCGCGATCCGACGACCCGCGGGGTGGCGCCGGACGCGCCCTGGCCGGCGCTGAACCGCGGAGTCCGCGGCCTGCGCCTCGGCCGGATGCCGGACTCGGAGCGGGACGGGGTCGCCCCCGACATGCTGGCCGCCTACGACGCGGCCCTCGACCTCCTGGCCGGTCAGGGCGCCGAGATCGTCGACGTCGCCCTGCCGTTCCGCTTCAGCGACTGCGTGGCCATGAGCCAGATCACCAACGCGGAGGCCTACTTCGTCAACGGGACCCTGGCGGAGGATCCCTCCGCAGAGCTCGGCGACGCCGTCCGGGCGCGGATCCTGGCCGGCGCGAACGTCTCGGCCCAGGAGTATCTCGGCACGCTCCACCGCCGGGCCGCGATGAAGCAGCAGTACGACGCCGCCCTCGCGGGCATCGACGCCCTCCTGACGCCGACCACGGAGAGCGCGGCCGTCGCGCTCGACGCCGTCGACGAGGCGCACCTGCCGTCGCGCTTCACCCGGTTCGGCAACCTGCTCGACCTCTGCGCCCTGGCGCTGCCGAACGGCTTCACCGCGTCCGGGCTGCCGCTCTCGCTGCAGATCGTCTGCCGCGGCTACGAGGAGACGACGGCCCTGCGGATCGGACAGGCCTACCAGAGGGTGACGGACTGGCACCTGCGTCGGCCCCCGGTCTGAGACTCGCGAGGCTCTCGCCTCCGGCGTCCGCCGATGGTGAGGCGGGATCCGCGGTCCCGTCACGCCCGCCAGAAGGTCAACAGCCACCAGATGCCCGTCAGTGCGGACCAGATCGATCGCACCGCTCTGACGATTTCGTTGATCCTGAAGTACTCCATGAGGAAGGCGCCGAGGAAGACACCATAGAGGGCGGCAACAACCGTGGCCGTGGCCGACGAGAGGATCCCGAGCCCCCAGACCGCGGCGGCGACGGCGAGGCCGAAGGCGCACAGACCGAAGGCGAGGAAGACCGGATGCTTCGCGCACCACGCCGCCACCCGGCCGTTCTCTGCTGACAAGTGTTGCATGGGCCCACCTCGAATCGATGACTGATATCGATCCTACGGGCCGCGACTTCCGGCCATCGTGAGGACGCGCACAGGACCGGCGCAGGTCCTGCGGTTGATCCACGTCCAGGGTGCGGCGGCGCCGGAACGCGTCGCGCCCCGCGCCGGAACGAGGCCGCGTCAGGCCGTGCCGCCGGGGGCTCGGCCGATCACGCGGCCGGAGCCTGCCCAGCCACGACGACACCGAGGGTATCGAGGAGCGACGACCGGGCCCGGCTCACGCGGCTCTTCACGGTGCCGACCTGGCAGCCGAGCATGATCGCAGCCTCCTCGTAGGTGTGGCCCTCGGCGCCCACCAGCAGCAGCGCTTGGCGCTGCGCCGACGGCAGGTCGCCGAGACGCTCCCAGACGACCTTGAGGGTGCTGGCATCCTCCTGGTCGGACGGGCTGGTCATCTGACCGGCATGCGTCCCGTCCACGTCCTCCACCTCCCGCCGCGTCTTGCGCAGATCGGTGTAGAACTGGTTGCGCAGGATCGTGAACAGCCACGCGGTGAAGTTGGTGCCGGGCCGGAACCGCTCCTGGTTCGCCCAGGCCTTCACGAAGGTCTCCTGCACCAAGTCGTCGGCGCGGCTCACGTCGCCCACGAGCGACAGGGCGAAGGTGCGCAGGGCCGGCAGCGCCTTGATGATGTCGCCGCGGAAGTCGAAGGGCACCGTCTCCCCGTGCGCCGTGACCGCCGCCTCGAAGCGCGATACCAGCGCGGCGAGCTGCGCCGGCAGGGGCTCCAGCTCGACGACCTTGAAATACTCCCGGATCGGCAGGGCGAGGTGCTGGCCGATGGACGCGGCGTAGCCGGCCCCGTCCCGGGTGCCCGCAGTTGCATCTGGCCGGTCCGCAACGTCCTCAGTCATGAACGTTTCCGCCTCCCACGCTGGCATACTAGAATAGCTCTAACGTCGGTAGCGATAAAATTCTGAACCTATGCCAAACGCTCCCGAGTGTGACAGGGAATTTAGGCAGAGTGCCCGAGGTGACAACGCCGGCCGGATCCGCCTTCCCGGGCTGGCGGCGGCGGGCCGGGCGATGCAGATTGCGGGCAGTCAGGAGAGCGGGATGAGTCACGATCACGCGCAGCACTCGCATGATCATCACGATCACCACCACGGCAGCGACCTGTCGCCGGTCGAGGCCCGGGTGCGCGCCCTGGAATCGCTGCTCACCGAGAAGGGCTACGTCGACCCGGCGGCCCTCGATGCCCTGGTCGAGCTCTACGAGACCAAGGTCGGCCCGCACGCGGGCGCCCGCGTCGTGGCCCGGGCCTGGACCGATCCCGCCTTCCGGGCGCGGCTCCTGGCCGACGCCACGCCGGCCATCGCCGAACTCGGGATCGGCGGCCGCGGCGGCGAGCACATGGTGGTCGTCGAGAACACGCCGGAGATCCACAACCTCGTCGTCTGCACCCTGTGCTCCTGCTACCCGTGGCCGGTGCTCGGCCTGCCGCCGGTCTGGTACAAGGCGCCGCCCTACCGGGCCCGGGCGGTGATCGACCCGCGCGGCGTGCTCGCCGAGTTCGGGGTGACGCTGCCGGAAACGACCCGCATCACCGTCTGGGACTCGACGGCCGAGACCCGCTACATGGTCCTGCCGATGCGGCCGGCCGGGACCGACGGCTTCTCAGAGGAGGCCCTGGCCGCCCTCGTCACGCGCGATTCCATGATCGGCACGGGGCTGCCCGAGGCGATCCCGGCCGCCCCCGCGGAGATGCCGGTATGAACGGGGCCCAGGATCTCGGCGGCGCGCACGGCTTCGGGCCGGTGGTGCCGGAGCCGGACGAGCCAGTCTTCCACGCCGCGTGGGAGCGCCGCGTCTTCGCGCTGGCGATGGCCATGGGCTACACGGGCGCCTGGAACCTCGACGGCAGCCGGGCCAACCGCGAATCCCTGCCGCCCGCGGAATACCTCGCGTCGAGCTACTACGAGATCTGGCTCAAGGCCCTGGAGAAGCAGGTCGTCGCCACGGGGCTGGCGACGCCGGCCGAGATGGAGTCCGGCCGCTCCGCGGAGCCGGCCAAGCCCGTCGCGCGGGTCCTGGCCCGCGAGGGCCTGGAACAGCGCTTCCGGGCCGGCTTCCCGAGCAGCCGCGCCGCCGACGCCCCGGCGCGCTTCGCGGTGGACGACGCCGTCCTGGCCCGCAACATCCACCCGACCGGCCACACGCGGCTGCCCCGCTACGTGCGCGGCAAGCGCGGCCGGATCGTGCGCGTCGACGGGGTCTTCGTCTTCCCCGACACCAACGCCTACCGGGCGGGCGAGAACCCGACCTGGCTCTACACGGTCGCCTTCACGGCGCGGGAGCTGTGGGGCGAGAGCGGCGACCCGGGGGGCGTCGTCACGGTGGCGGCCTTCGAACCGTACCTGGACCCCGCGTGACCGCGCCGTCGCCCAGCCCCTTCGCGGCGCCCTGGGAGGCGCAGGTCTTCGCGCTGGTGGTCTCCCTGCGCGAATCCGGGCTGTTCACGTGGTCGGAATGGGCGGACCGGCTCGGCCGGCAGATCCGGCCGGCCGAGTCGCCCGAGCAGGCGGCCGATTACGGCGCGTGGCTCGCGACGCTGGAGGCGCTCCTGGCCGAGCGCGGCGTGGCGGGACCCGAGAGCGTCGCGGCGCGGACCGAGGCCTTCCTGCGGGCCGCGGAGGCGACGCCCCACGGCCAGCCGATCCGCCTGGAGAACGACCCGCTCTACCGGCCCTGAACCCGCAGGCTGTCGAGCGGCACCGGCGCGGCGTGCGACCGGCCGCTCATCAGCTGGTCGAGCAGGGCCAGGACCTCGGGTCGCCCGCAATTCCGGGCGGGCTCGAACGGCGTCCAGGTCTGGGCGAAGTCGAGGCGCTCGAACACGTCGCGGTAGCGGCGCAGCTCGCTCGGCGTGAGCGGCACCCCGCGCACGAAGGCCTTGTGGGCCGAGATCGTGGTGGCCCGGCGGAAATCCGCGGGGTCGAGCTCGAACTTCAGCGCGTCGCCGCAGAAGCAGATTTTTCGCCCACGGTCGTACAGGATCGCGTGGCCATCGAAATGGCCCGCGGTGCGGTGCAGTTCCAACCCCGGCAGCGGCTCCAGAAAATCGTCGTAGGGCCAGCTCACCTGGAGCGCGGCGCTCCAGGTGAAGTCGGCCGCCGGCAGGCACAGCTCCGGGTCGAACCGGTCCTGGAGCTGCGGCAGCGCCCCGTAGGAGTGCGGGTGCGAGGCCGAGAGGACGGCCATCCCGCCGAGCCGCTCGATCTGGTCGAGGGCGGCCTCGCTGAAGACCGGGCAGCCCTCGAAGCCCATGTTCCCGTGCTCGGTCTGGATCAGGTAGGCGGACGGGCCGATGCCGGAGACCGGCTCGTTCCAGAAGCGCCAGACGCCCGGCTCGAGTTCCTGCCAGTGGCAGGGGAAGGCCTCCTGGGCCTCGCGGGCGGTGCGGAAGCGCCACCCGTCCTGCGGCACGACGTGGCGGGCGTCGAGGCACATCGGGCAGGCGGCCGGCGCCTCGAAGTGCCGCTGCCAGAACCCGCAATTGTCGCAGGTATAGGCGGGCAGCTTCAGGGCGCCCGCGAAGGGCAGATAGCCGGGCATCGTCGTGGACCTCTTCGGGGGCGGCGCGTGTGATGCGGCCGCAGTCGCAGTCGCCTTCTCCGCCGTCGCGAGCGGAGCGAAGCGACCCAGGGCAGCGCGACCTCGGCGGGGGCGGCGCAACGGGATGGCTTCGCACCGCTCGCGACGGCGGCGGCGGGCCTATCGATCGGAACGGGCTTAGCAGGCGGCGCGCACGGGCGCAGCCGTCAGATCCGCTCCGGCCGCCGGCGCGCCGAGCGGGCGGCGTGGACGGTGCCGGCGAGGCCGACGAGGGCCAGCCCGACGAGGCCGCCGACCACGACGTCGCGGGTCCGGCTCGTGACGAACTCTCCGCGGCTCGCCTTGGTCCGGCCGATGAAGCGCCCGTCGATCCCGACCGGGCCGGGCACAGCTTCGTAGAGGTTGCCGTCCATCTCGGGGATGGTCTCGTCGGAGAGCTGCGCCGCCCACATGGAGGCGGCCTTGCGGTCGGCGAGCGCCGGCGCCAGCGCCTGGGCGGCCGCCATCATCGCCGACGACCGCCCGACCCAGACCTCGCGGCGCGGGTGCTCGACCGCGTACAGGATCGCCTCGGCGCAGAGCCGCGGGTCGAAGACCGGATCCGGCGCGTACTGGCGGTGGCCGGTGCGGTTGCGCGCCCAGTTGAACTGGGGCGTGTTGACCGCCGGCAGGTAGATCACGCTGAGGCTGACATTGACCCGGTCGTGCAGCAGCTCGCAGCGCAGGGCGTCGGTGAAGCCCGAGACCGCGAACTTCGCCGCGCAGTAGGGTGCCTGCAGCGGCGCCGCCCGGATCGCGAGTCCCGACGAGACCTGGATGATCGCGCCGCGGTCGCGGCGCTTCATGAAGCGCAGGGCGGCGAGCGTCCCGTAGACCTGGCTGAGATAGGTGGTCTCGGTGACCCGCCGGTACTCGTCCGGAGTGATTCGGTCGGCCGGGTTCACCACCGTCGACATGGCGTTGTTGACCCACGCGCGGATCGGGCCGAGTTCGCGCTCCACCCGCTCGGCGGCGGCGTCCACGGCCTCCGGCTCGGCGACGTCGGCGCCGATCGCCAGCACCGGCTGGCCGTAGGCGGCCAGCGCCCGCTCGGCGGCGGCGAGACGGCCAGGATCCCGCGCGATCACCGCCACCGACCAGCCGCGCGCGGCGAATTCATGCGCGGTGGCGAGACCGATTCCGGCCGTGCCCCCGGTAACGACCGCAACCCGTGCCATACCCACCTCATCCTCGAGAGACCGAACCGGCAACCCGGTGCGGCGCGCTCGGTTGCGCCGCCGGGCCGGTCCGGAACGTCACGGGGGCCGCCGATTTCGCGGTCCGGGACGCAACGTCCGACGGTGGCCGCTGTTGACTGGTCGTACCGCGTCATGCCGAACCATCGAGGGTCGCAGCCATGCGCACTGGACGACGCTTCTCCCTGCTCTCGCTCCCGATCGATCCGTGGCCGCAGGCGTCCCTGGCCGAGCGGACCGCCGTCGGGATGGTCCTGACCGGCCTGCTGCTCGTGCCGGCCTGCGCGGTCGGTGCCGCGCTCCTCGTGATCTCGGCCGTCGCGGCCCACGTCTACTGGTCCTACGATCTCGGCGCCGCCCTGCACACGTTCATCGCCCGGCACGCCGGGGCCGCCGCCGCGCGGAGAGGCCGCCTCGTCCACAAGGCCTGACGGGGCGGGCGCCGATCCGCGGCCGGGCGGCGCGGCGGCCGGCAGTGCCGGCCCGCACGGCTCGACCACGCGACGCCCGCGATCCCTGTGCGTTCGTCTCGGTCCGATTTGACCTGACCGTCTCTCGTGGGCCAGTCAGGTTCGGAACCGAGAGATCGCCATGTTCCGTACCCTGATGACTGCGCGGCGCTTCGCGCCGCTGTTCTGGTGCCAGTTCTTCTCGGCGTTCAACGACAACTTCCTCAAGAACGCGCTCGCCTTCCTGATCCTGTTCGGGATCGGCGGCCAGGCGGACGCCCATGCCGGTGTCCTGGTGACGCTCGCGAGCGCGGTGTTCATCGGGCCGTTCTTCATCCTGTCGGGTCTCGGCGGCCAGTGGGCCGACCGCTACGACAAGGCCCTCATGGCGCGGCGGCTCAAGTTCGCCGAGATCTTCGCGGCCGGCACCGCGGTGCTCGGCTTCCTGCTGCACTCGATCCCGGTCCTGTTCGTGGCTCTTGGCCTGTTCGGGACGATCGCGGCGCTGTTCGGCCCGATCAAGTACGGGATCCTGCCGGACCATCTCCGCCGCGAGGAGCTGCCCGCCGGCAACGCCCTCGTGGAGGCGGCGACCTTCCTGGCGATCCTGCTGGGCACGATCGCGGCCGGCGCGGCCTCGGCGATGGGCGGCTCGGGCCTCCTGTTCGGCGCCCTGGTGATGGGCTTCGCCGTCCTGTGCTGGCTCTCGGCCCGGATGATCCCGCCGACCGGGGAGGGGGCGCCGGACCTGCGCGTCGACCCGAACGTCGCCCGCTCGACCTACGCGCTGCTGCGCGACCTCTGGGCCGACACGCGGCTGTGGCGCGGCTCGCTCACCGTGAGCTGGTTCTGGCTGGTCGGCGTGGTGGTGCTGTCGCTGCTGCCGGTGCTGGTGCGGGGCGCCTTCAACGGCACCGAGACGGTGATCACGCTGCTGCTCGCGCTGTTCTCGATCGGCATCGCCGTCGGGTCCGGCCTCGCCTCGTGGCTCGCCAGCGGCCGGATCGTGCTGCTGCCGACGCCGGTCGGCGCGGTGCTGATGGGCCTGTTCGGCCTCGACCTCGCCTGGACGGTCGGCCACCTGCCGGCACCGCCCGCCGAGCCGATCGGCCCCCTCGGCTTCCTGCAGACCGGCCACGGCCTGCGCACCGGCATCGACTTCCTCGGGCTGGCGATCTCCGGCGGCCTCTACATCGTCCCGTCCTTCGCGGCCGTGCAGGCCTGGGCCGAGAAGGCGATGCGCGCGCGGATCATCGGCGCGGTCAACGTCATGACGGCGGCCTTCATGGTCGCCGGCACCCTGGCACTGGCGGCGCTGCAGGGCGCAGGCCTCACGATCGCGAGCCTGCTCGCCGTGGTGGCTGTGCTGAACCTGATCGTCGGCGCGGTCGTGTTCGCGACCCTGCCGACCAGCCCGTTCCGCGACGCCCTGTCGATCCTGTTCCGGGCGTTCTACCGGCTGGAGGTGCGCGGCTTCGACAACCTCGCGGCGGCCGGGCCGAACGCCATCGTGGCCCTTAACCACGTCTCGTTCCTCGACGCGCCGCTCGCCCTGTCGCTCCTCGACCAGGAGCCGGTCTTCGCCATCGACAGCGGCATCGCGCAGCGCTGGTGGGTCCGGCCGTTCCTGCGCGTCACCAAGGCGATGCCGCTCGACCCGACCCGGCCGCTCGCCACCCGGACGCTGATCAACGCGGTCAAGGGCGGCGAGACCCTGATCATCTTCCCGGAGGGCCGGCTCACGGTCACCGGCAGCCTGATGAAGGTCTACGACGGCGCCGGGCTGATCGCCGACAAGTCGGGCGCGATGGTCGTCCCGGTGAAGCTCGACGGCCTGGAGCGCACGGTCTTCTCGCGGCTGTCGCGCGGGCAGGTGCGCCGCCGCTGGTGGCCCAAGGTGACCGTGACGGTGATGCCGCCGGTGCGGCTGACCGTGGACCCCGCGCTCAAGGGCAAGGCGCGGCGGCAGGCGGCGGGCGCCGCCCTCTACGGGATCATGTCGGACCTCGTGTTCCGCACCGCCGACATCGAGCGCGGCCTGATGGCGGCGCTGATCGAGGCGGGCGAGCGCCACGGCTGGGGCCGCAACGCCCTGGAGGACCCGGTCGGCGGCCGCCTCAGCTACAGCCGGCTCGTGATGGGCGCCAACGTGCTCGGCCGCAAGCTGATGCCGCTGGCGCCCGTGGGCGGCCGGATCGGCGTCATGCTGCCGAACGCCAACGGCGCCGCGGTGACGCTGTTCGCCCTCGCCTCCGCGGGCCGGGTGCCGGCGATGATCAACTTCTCCGCCGGCCCCGCCAACGTGCTCTCGGCCTGCCGGGCAGCGGAGGTCGGCAAGATCCTGACCTCGCGGGCCTTCATCGAGAAGGGGCGCCTGGGGCCGCTCGTGGAGGCGATCCGCGGATCGGTCGAGCTGATCTACCTGGAGGACGTGCGGGCCGGGATCACGACGGGGGACAAGATCCGCGGCCTCCTGGCGCCGCGCCGTCCCCTGGTGGCGCGCTCCGGCGAGGATCCGGGGGCGGTCCTGTTCACCTCGGGCAGCGAGGGAACGCCGAAGGGCGTGGTGCTCGCCAACCGCTGCATGCTCGCCAACGTGGCGCAGGTGGCGGCCCGGATCGATTTCGGACCGATGGACAAGGTGTTCAACGTCCTGCCGGTGTTCCACGCCTTCGGGCTCACGGCCGGGCTGGTCCTGCCCCTGGTCTCGGGGGTGCCGGTCTACCTCTACCCGTCACCGCTCCACTACCGGATCGTGCCGGAGCTGATCTACGGCTCGAACAGCACGGTGCTGTTCGGGACCGACACGTTCCTGACGGGCTACGCCCGCGCGGCCCATTCCTACGACCTGCGCTCCCTGCGCTACGTCGTGGCCGGCGCCGAGGCCGTGAAGGAGACCACCCGGAAGACCTGGGCGGAGAAGTTCGGGCTGCGCATCCTGGAGGGCTACGGCGTCACCGAGTGCGGGCCGGTCGTGGCGCTCAACACGCCGATGTTCAACCGCTTCGGCACGGTCGGGCGGATCCTGCCCGGCATCGAGACCCGCCTCGAGCCGGTGCCGGGGATCGACGAGGGCGGCCGCCTGTCCCTGCGCGGGCCGAACATCATGCTGGGCTACCTGCGCGCCGAGAAGCCCGGCGTGCTGGAGCCGCCGCCGGGCGGCTGGCACGACACCGGCGACATCGTGGCGATCGACGCGATGGGCTTCGTCACCATCAAGGGCCGGGCCAAGCGCTTCGCGAAGATCGCCGGCGAGATGGTGTCGCTCGCCGGCATCGAGGCGCTGGCCGCCGAACTCTGGCCCGACCGTCCGAGCGCGGTGGCGGCGGTGCCGGACGCGCGCAAGGGCGAGCGGCTGATCCTGTTCACGCAGGAGAAGGGCGCGACCCGGGCCGCCTACCAGAGCTTCGCCAAGGGTCGCGGCGCCTCCGACGTCGCGATCCCCGCCGAGGTGGCGGTGCTGGACGCGATCCCGATGCTCGGCACCGGCAAGGTCGACCAGGTGGCCGTCACGAAGCTCGCGCTGGAGCGGGCGAAGGAGAACGCGGCGGCCTGACGGTCGCGCCTGCGCGCGCGTCACCCAAACGGGGGATGCGGGGCTCCCCGGGATCCGCTCGTATCGTGAATACAGCCGCGATTCGAACCGCTTGACGCGTTCGGGGCGCGGGGCTGGAGGGGGCTCGGGGCGCAACGGCGAGGGACAGATCATGCGGAAGAGCAGGCGAGTTCCGGCTTGGCTGGCGAGGCGGACCTACTTCAAGCGGATCGAGCGGTGGGCGAAGCCCGGCAAGGCGCACAAGGCGGCGCAGCCCCCTGAGACAGCGACCGCCCCGATGCCTTCGAACGTCGTGCCGTTCCCGGTCCGGGTGAATCGCCCGGATCGCGCCGCCTTCGAGGACCTGCGGGGCGTCGGGACGGCGTAGGGTCCGGCCGCAGCCGGGCCGGCGCCCGGGACGCCGATTGGTCCGGGGGCTTGTCGATCGCGCGGGAACACGGGATCCTGCGCTGTCGGAGCCGAGACCGGGAGGATGCGTGCCGCAGGACGGGTCGGATCCGCGCGCGCCGGCGCCTCCTCGGAAGCGGGCGAGGGGCCTGCGCGCGGCGCTGGGAGCGGCGGCGCTCGGGCTCGGCCTGCTGGGGGCCGGCGCGGTTGCGCTCTGGCGCTACGCCGAGGCGCTGCCGCCCCTCGACCTGGCCGGGGCCGAATCGCGCTCGACGGTGGTGCTGGACCGGTCCGGCACGCTGCTGCGCCCCTTCGCGACGGCGGACGGGCGCTGGCGCCTGCCGGTCACCGCGGAGGCGGTCGATCCGCGCTACCGGGCGATGCTGCTCGCCTACGAGGATCGCCGCTTCGCCGCGCATCCCGGCATCGATCCGGCCGCCGTGCTGCGCGCCGCCCGCCAGTGGCTGACCCGCGGCCGCATCGTGTCCGGCGCCTCCACCCTGTCGATGCAGGTGGCACGCCTCGTCGAGCCGCGGCGCGAGCGGTCGCTCGAGGCCAAGCTCCGCCAGATGGTGCGGGCGGTCACGCTGGAGCGGCGCCTCGGCAAGGCCGGGCTGCTCGATCTCTACCTGGCGCTGGCCCCCTACGGCGGCCCGCTGGAGGGCGTGCGCGCGGCGAGCGTCGCGTATTTCGGGCGCGAGCCGGTCCGGCTGACCGCCGCGCAGGCGGCCCTGCTCGTCGCCCTGCCGCAATCGCCCGAGACCCGCCGCCCCGACCGGTTCCCCGAGCGCGCCCGCGCCGCCCGCGACCGGGTCCTGGCGGTGGCCGTCGCGCGGGGGATCCTCACGGCGGCGGAGGCCGAGGCCGCCCGGGCCGAGCCGGTGCCGACGGCGCGCAGGCCGTTCCCGATGCTCGCGGCGCACGCCGCCGAGGAGGCGGTGGCGGCCGATCCCGGTGCCGCCACGATCCGCCTCGCGATCGACGGGCGCCTGCAGGAGCGGCTGGAAACCCTGGCGGCCGAGCGCGCCGCCGCCGCCGGCCCGGACCTCTCGGCCGCGATCCTCGTCCTCGACAACCGCGACGGCCGGGTGCTCGCCCAGGTCGGCAGCGCCGGCTACCTGGACCCTGCCCGGCGCGGCGCCATCGACATGACCCTGGCGGTGCGCTCGCCCGGCTCCGCGCTGAAGCCGTTCGTCTACGCCATGGCCTTCGCGGACGGCCTCGCGCATCCCGAGACCCTGCTGGAGGATCGCCCGGCGCGCTTCTCGGCGAGCTACGCGCCGGAGAATTTCGACCTGACCTTCCAGGGTACAGTCACGGCCCGGCGGGCCCTGCAGCTCTCGCTCAACGTGCCCGCGGTCGAGCTGATGGATGCGGTGGGTCCCGCCCGCTTCATCGCCCGGCTGCGCGCCGCGGGTGCCGGGGTCCAGCTCCCGCGGGAGGCTGCCCCGGGGCTGCCGGTCGCGCTCGGCGGCCTCGGCATCACGGTCACCGACCTCGCGCGGCTCTACGCCGGACTCGCGCGCGGCGGCGCGGTTCCGGACCTGCTCCGCCGCGCCGACGGGGTCGCGGCCGAATCCCGGCACCGCGTCGCGGAGCCCGTCGCGGCCTGGTACGTCGCCGACATCCTGCGCGGCACGCCGCCGCCGGAGAACGCCCTGCCGAACCGCATCGCCTACAAGACCGGCACGTCCTACGGCTACCGCGACGCCTGGGCCGCCGGCTTCGACCGTCACGCGACGATCGTCGTCTGGGCCGGGCGCCCGGACGGGGCCGCGGTGCCGGGGCTCGTGGGCCGCACCGTCGCGGCGCCGATCCTGTTCGACGCCTTCGCGCGCCTCGGGACCGAGCCCGAGCCGGTCCCCCAGCCGCGGGACGCGCTGGTGGTCGGGACGGGGAGCCTGCCGCCGCCGCTGCGGCACCTGCGGCGCGAGGCGGCCGAGGCGGCGGGACCGGCGCTGCGGATCGCCTATCCGCCGGACGGGGCGCGGATCGATCTCGGCCTCGCGGCGGACCGGCACGGCGCCGCGGAGGGCGGCCCGGGCCTCGCCCTCAAGGCCCTGGGCGGCGTGCCGCCGCTCACGTGGCTGGTGGACGGTCAGCCGGTCGTCCAGACGCCGCGGCGCCGGGCCGAGTGGGCCCCGGGCGGCGCGGGCTTCGCGCGGATCTCGGTCCTCGACGCGACCGGCGCCAGCGACAGCGTGTCCGTCCGACTGGAGTGAGCCCACGGCGGGGTCCCTCGGCTCAGCGACCGATCCCGAGGCCGCGCTGGGCGCCGGCCGGGCCGCGCGACTCGCAGGATTCCAGCGCCGCGGCGAGGCGCGCCGCGCTGGCGGCGGACCCGTAAGACAGGTTGAGGACGGTGCCGAGGATCCCGACGCTCACGAGCACGCCGAGGGCTGCCGCGCCGAGCAGCACGGCGGTAACCAGCCGGCTGCGCCGCAGATCGGCCGTCAGCGCCTGGATGAGGTCCCGGTTGTGTTCGGCGAGACCGTTCCGCGCCGCCACCAGCTCGTTGTACATGTTCGTGATGGCGTTGGTGGACATGTACACCAGCAACAGGTGGACGACGAAGTCGTCGTCCGTCGTGGTGTTCAAGGCGGCCGCGATCCGCACCGCGAGCTGACGCTCCCAGGGCTGGAGATCGCGGCCGTGGACCGACCGGTAGAACCGCTCGAGGTTGGTCACGGCCGGAGGGCATCCCGCCACGCCGTGTGGAAGTTGCGCCGCAGGCGGCGGCCCTCGACCCGCAGGCGCATCGGCGCGCTGTTCGCCAAGGCCTGCCAGGTCATGTTCTGGACCCGCAGGGCCTCGATCAGCCGCTCGCCGATCCGCTCGATCTCGATGACGCGAAAGTTCGACTGCTTCCGCAGGGACCGCACGAGGTCGGACGATTCGAGATAGTCGAAATTGGTCGCCTGGGCGGTGTTCTTCGCCAGGACCGCGCGGTCGCACTCGATCAGCATGGGCCGGAGCTCGCGCAGGACCTCCAGGGCTGTGGGATCCACCGCGCCGGCCGCGACCACCACGGCGAGGCGGACATTCGCCTCCCGGCAGCTCTCCACGATGATCTCGGTGCAGCGGCGGGTCGTCTCGGTGTCGCCGGCCGGGAAGTCGACCACGACGAAGCGCTCGGCCGCCTCGGTCACGCGCTCGATCAGGTCCTGGCACAGGGTCGGGTCGACGCGGCCCGTGCTGTCCTCGGCGCGCAGGCGCTGCCGGACGGCGGTGAGTCCGGGGCGGCGCGGAACGAAGTTGTCGCTGCCGGGGATGGTCTCCTGCATGAGCGCGGTGTGGAAGTGCCGGTTGGCCGGGTCGGTGTCGATCGCCAGCACCGGACCGACCTCCGCGCAGAGATCGGCCACCTGGAGGGCGATGGTCGTCTTGCCGACACCGCCCTTGCCGCCGAGGCAGAGCACGAGAACCTTCGCGGCGGCGCCCAGAAGATCGCGCTGGATGTCCTGGATCTCGTCCGGGCTGTACCAAGCCGGAACCTTGATCTGCGTCGTGTCGGTCATGCGGTGTCTCCTTGCTGATACGTGCCTGTTGGCCGCGGCGCGCGCGGCACCGGCCTGCGGGATCTCGAGGGCTCACGGGGCCGGGCCCGGACGCACGGTCCGCGGCGGCGGGCCGGAATCCTCGACGGCGCGATCGCGCACGGGGCTCCCGGGTCTTCTCAAGCGCGGGATCCGATCGGGCCCGGGCCGGCACGGGCAGGGCCGCGGTCGCGGGCCTGCCGATCGACCGCCGACGGCGTCGCGGCCGTTCGGCCGCCTCTCGGTCGGGGCCCGGGCGCGGACCGCCGACGATGGGGGCTCGCGATGACGTCCGTCGCCACGATCTGCACTCCGTTGCTGGATCTGCTTCGCCGGCGGCTCGGCCGGAAGCTTTCCCCACTGCGGCCGAGTACCGGCAAGATGTTGCCCGGTCCCTTGCCGGACGCAAGCCCGATCAGATCAGATTTGATCCCGGCGGATGCTCTAAAATGAGATCCTTAACAAACTTATATATTTGTAAAACTCGATGATCTTAGCCGATATTGTCCAGTATCTGCGATTTAATACGGAACATCGCGGACGTACCGGGCAATTCGAGCGATTCGCCTGGCCGGAAAACGGGAACGCGTGCCGCGCCGTGGTCCTCAGGCCCGATCTGCTCGACAGGCCGACGGTCGCGGTCGGCCGTCTCCGGCAGTCTTCCGGACGTCAGCGCGCCGCGGCGAGGGGGGCGAACACGTCGACGAGGCCGTTCACCAGGATCTGCGTGCCGACGCACAAGAGCAGGAAGGCGAAGAGGCGGCCCATCACCCGGGCGCGGGCCGGGCCGATGAACGCCACCACCCGGTCGGCGGAGGCGTAGAGGACCGCGACCGTGGCGGCGACCGCGAGGGCCGCCAGCGTGACGCCGATGTAGAAGCCGAACCGCTCCGCGTAGGCCGCCGGCCGGTTGGCCCCCAGGGTGATGGCGACCGCGATCGTCCCCGGCCCCGTGGTGAACGGGAGCGTCAGGGGGAAGAAGGCGATGTCGGCGAGGGGACCGGGCGCGGGATCGCCCGGCGGCTCCGCCGGAGCCGCGCCGCGGCCCGCCGAGCCCGAGGCCTCGGCCTGCTTGCGCGCCTCCCGTGCCTCGGGCCGGTTCAGCTGGGTCCAGGCCGACGACATCACCACGAGGCCGCCGGCGATGCGCAGCGCCCCCAGGGTGACGCCGAAGAAGTTCAGGATCGGCGTGCCCGCCCAGAGGGCGCCGAGCATCACCAGGGCGGCGTAGACGCCGATCCGGCGCGACAGCAGCACGCGCTCGGCGTGGCTGAAGGCGCCCGCCACCTGGGCGAAGATGAAGGCGCCCCCGATCGGGTTCACGATCGAGAACAGGGCCGACAGGGCCAGCAGGAATTGCTGGGTGGTGAAGTCGAGGCTCATCGGGGTCAACCCGGGGAGGGGGCCGGCACCAGCACCCGGGCCGGCGCGAGGCGGCGGGCGCGCCGCACCTGCTGCACGGCGACCGGCCGGTAGAGCTGCTTCGTCGCGTCGACCACGTGCAGGCCCGCGAAGGGCAGGGACAGGCCGGTGCCGAGCCACTCCCAGGCGGGCCCGGTGCGCAGCATCAGGCGCGAGCGGGCCGGCGGCATGTACAGGGTCTCGGCCCAGCTCACCGGCGAGAACAGCGTCTCGCGCATGAGCCGCCCGAGCTGCGAGCGGCTGTAGGGCTGCCCGTGGCCGAACGGCGTCGCCTCCCGGCGGGCCCAGACGCCCCGGCGGTTGGGCACCACGAGGATCATGCGGCCGCCCGGCGTGAGGGTCCGCCAGACCTCCTGCAGCAGCTCCGTCGGGCTCTCCACCGATTCGAGGGCGTGGACCAGGATGACCCGGTCGATGGCGGCCTCCGGCAGCGGCATCATGGTGGGATCGGCGAGCGCCGCGCAGGAGCGCCCGGTGCTCGGCCAGTTCACCACGCCCTGCGAGGCCGGCATGAAGGCGAGGGTGCGCTCGGCGATGCAGTGGACCGGCCCGAGATACGGCGTGGCGTAGCCGATCCCGAGGACGCGCAGCCCCGAGACCGAGCCGAGGAAGTCGTGGAGCGCGCGGCCGACCACGCGGTGCGTCGTGCGGCCCAGAGGGCTGGCGTAGAAGGCCCGCAAGCCGTTGACGTCGAGACGCATGAGGGAACAGGAGATCGCGGACGGAACGGTCGTCGTACTCAATGGTGAGCCGCGCGCGCCGCGGCAAGCGCCGGAGGAACCCGGCCGGACCATCACCTGTTCACGGCAACAGTTTTCGCGCCGCCCCGCGCCCGTTCGCGCTCCTGGGAGACTCCGTCCGATGGCCGCCGAGACCGAGATTCGCACCTTCCTCTGCCGCAGCGACAATATCGGCGTGCTGATCCGCGATCCGCAGACGGGCGCCTGCGCGGCGATCGACGTGCCGGAAGCCGGACCGGTCCTCCGGGCCCTGAACGAGACCGGCTGGCGGCTGACCGACATCCTCGTGACGCACCGGCACGGCGACCACGTCGAGGGCATCCCGGAGGTGAAGCGGGCGACCGGCGCCCGGGTGGTCGCCCCCGCCAAGGCCGGCGACGCGGTCCCGCAGGTGGACGTGACCGTGCGGGAGGGCGACACGGTCACGGTCGGCCGCCTCGAGGCGCAGGTCTGGGAGACGCCCGGCCACTGCGCCGACCACGTGACCTACTGGTTCGCGCAGGCCGGCCTCGTCTGCGCCGGCGACACCCTGTTCACCCTGGGCTGCGGCCGGGTGATGGAGAGCCCGCCGGAGACGCTCTACCGCTCGCTGCGCCGCTTCGACGACCTGCCCGACGCGACGCAGGTCTTCAGCGGCCACGACTACGTACTCTCCAACGCCCGCTTCGCCCTGGCGGCCGATCCCGACAACCCGGACCTGAGGGCGCGCCTCGCCGAGGCCGAGCGCGCCCAGGCCGAGGGCCGCTTCCTCATCCCCTCGACCATGGGTGCGGAGCGGGCGACCAACCCGTTCCTGCGGAGCGGGCAGCCGGCCCTCGCGAAAACCGTCGACCTGCCGCCGCAGAGCGATCCCGAGGCCGTGTTCGTCGCCTTGCGGGCGTGGAAGAACCGCTTCTGACGCAGGTGATAACGAGAAAAATTTGTTGCCTTCTCAAGGCAAACTGACACATAGGGGTGTTTAAGCGGTCCTAATCCGCTCAGGTAACCGGGCTCCCGGGGGGAAGCCGTAACGTCAACGCGAAGCGCCGGGACGCTTCAGCCGGTATGATGGGGGTCCGTCTCGCCCTACCACCTGTCCACTTCCCGCCTTCCGCTTCCTTTCCTCAAGCCAGAGTCCGACGGGTCCAAGGAGGAGGCGCTCAGCGCCAAGGCCAAGATTACCGTCGCCGACGCCGAATCCGGCACACTCCGCGAGACGGGTGAGGCGGTCAGTCCTGCCCGCCCGCGGGCGCCGGTCGCGGCCGATGTGCGGCTGCTCGGGATCGCCACCGAGCATCTCTCGCGGCTCGGTCCCAAGCGCGTGACGGTCGTGGCCGTCGCCGCCGAGGCCGGCATGACGCACGCGAACGTCTACCGCTACTTCCCGTCGAAGGACGCGCTCCTCGACGCGGTGGCGGGCCGCTGGCTCCGCGAGGTCGAGGCCCGGCTCGCCGGCATCGCCGACGCGCCCGACCCCGCCGACGACAAGATCGAGCGGCTCCTGACCGCCCTGGCGACGGTCCAGCGGGACGCCCTGTTCGACGAGCCGAACCTGTTCGCGGTCCATCTCGACGCCACCGTGTCGGCCCGCCCGATCGCCCGGCGGCACCGCGTGCGCCTGCGCAGCCTCGTCGAGCGCGTGGTCGAGGAGGGGATCACCTCCGGGATCTTCTCGGCCCGGGACCGGGAGCGGGCGATCGCCTACATCTTCGACGCGAGCTACCGCTTCACCCATCCCCTGGCGATCCAGCACGATGCCGAGGTGCCGCGCGACCTGATCGAGGCCCGGTTCGGCGCCGTCATCCACGCGATCCAGCGGGTTCTGCGCTCCGGCATCCTCTGATCCGCCGCTCCCAGAACAGGATATTCCGAAGGCCCGGACACCCCGTCCGGGCCTTCGTCGTTCGCGCGGCCCGACGCGCTTCTTCACGCCCGGCGCGAACCGAAATGACAGGTTTTCAGATCTGTCATCGCGCCTTCGGAGCGGCCGCGCGGCAGGGTGCACTGCACCTAAAACCTTCGCGACGTTGACGTTTCCGAAGGACCGTCGGGCTCCCCGGTGGCGCTCCGGCGTCCCGGACGGGTCGCTCGCGCGGCCCGCATCGGGTTGAAGCCACGGTGCTTTTCGGCCACACAGCCGCGCAGATTTCAGAGTGGCGAATCCGGCCTCGGACCCTGACGGACGAGCAGCCCCGGCCTCGCGCAACGCATCACCGAAGTCGAACGCAGCGGAGACACATCCGACATGGCTCGCAACAAGATCGCGCTCATCGGTGCCGGCCAGATCGGCGGCACCCTGGCCCTTCTGGCCGGCCTCAAGGATCTCGGGGACGTGGTGCTGTTCGACATCGTCGACGGCGTGCCGCAGGGCAAGGCCCTCGACATCGCCGAGGCCGCCCCGGTCGAGGGCTTCGACGCGCGGTACGCGGGTGCCAGCGACTACGCCGCCATCAAGGACGCCGACGTGGTGATCGTCACCGCCGGCGTGCCGCGCAAGCCCGGCATGAGCCGCGACGACCTGATCGGCATCAACCTCAAGGTGATGCAGGCCGTCGGCGAGGGCATCAAGACCCACGCGCCGAACGCCTTCGTGATCTGCATCACCAACCCGCTCGACGCCATGGTCTGGGCGCTGCAGAAGTTCTCCGGCGTCCCGACCAACAAGATCGTCGGCATGGCCGGCGTGCTGGATTCGGCGCGCTTCCGCCACTTCCTCGCCGAGGAGTTCAAGGTCTCGGTGGAGGACGTGACGGCCTTCGTGCTCGGCGGCCACGGCGACGACATGGTCCCGCTGACCCGCTACTCCACGGTGGCGGGCGTGCCGCTGACCGACCTCGTCAAGCTCGGCTGGACCACCCAGGAGAAGCTCGACGCCATGGTCGAGCGCACCCGCAAGGGCGGCGGCGAGATCGTCAACCTGCTCAAGACCGGCTCGGCCTTCTACGCGCCCGCCGCCTCCGCCATCGCCATGGCCGAGAGCTACCTGCGCGACAAGAAGCGGGTCCTGCCCTGCGCCGCCTACCTCGACGGCCAGTACGGCGTGAAGGGCATGTTCATCGGCGTGCCGATCGTGATCGGCGCGAACGGCGTCGAGCGCGTGCTCGAGGTGACCTTCGACGACGCCGAGAAGGCCATGTTCGACAAGTCCGTCGCCTCGGTGACGGGCCTCATCGAGGCCTGCAAGGGCGTCGACAGCAACCTCGCCTGACCGGTAAGCGGATACCGGGCAGCGCGTAGCGTTCGGAGATTCGACTCTCGATCGCTCGATTCCTCTACGCGCCGCCCGCTGCCACCTATTCGCTCCTCCCTACGAGGCTCCGATGAATATCCACGAATATCAGGCCAAGGCCGTGCTGAAGGAGTTCGGCCTGCCCGTCTCCCGCGGCGTGGCCATCTTCAACCCGTCGGAGGCCGAGGCCGCCGCCAAGGAGCTCGGCGGTCCCGTCTGGGTCGTGAAGAGCCAGATCCACGCGGGCGGCCGCGGCAAGGGCACCTTCAAGGGCGCGCCCGAGGGCGCCAAGGGCGGCGTGCGCGTCACCAAGTCGATCGACGAGGTCAAGCAGTTCGCCGGCGAGATGCTCGGCCAGACGCTAGTGACCATCCAGACCGGCCCGGCCGGCAAGCAGGTCAACCGCCTCTACATCGAGGAAGGCGCCCAGATCGCCGAGGAATTCTACCTCTCGATGCTGGTCGACCGCGCCACGGGCGGCGTCGCCTTCGTGGTCTCCACCGAGGGTGGCATGGATATCGAGGCGGTCGCCCACGACACGCCCGAGAAGATCCACACGATCGCGGTCGATCCGGCCACCGGCGTGATGCCCCACCACGGCCGCGCCGTCGCCAAGGCGCTCGGCCTGTCGGGCGCCCAGGCCAAGGAGGCCGCCGCGCTCACCGAGAAGCTCTACGCGGCCTTCGTGGCCAAGGACATGAGCCTCCTCGAGATCAACCCGCTGGTGCTGACCGCCGACGGGCACCTCAAGTGCCTCGACGCCAAGATGGCCTTCGACTCGAACGCCCTCTACCGGCACGCCGACATCGTCGCCCTGCGCGACGAGACCGAGGAGGACGCCAAGGAGATCGAGGCGTCGAAGTACGACCTCGCCTACATCGCGCTCGACGGCACGATCGGCTGCATGGTCAACGGCGCCGGCCTCGCCATGGCGACGCTCGACATCATCAAGCTCTACGGCGAGGAGCCGGCGAACTTCCTCGATGTCGGCGGCGGCGCCTCGGAGGAGAAGGTCACGGCGGCGTTCAAGATCATCACCGCCGACCCGAACGTGAAGGGGATCCTCGTCAACATCTTCGGCGGGATCATGAAGTGCGACGTGATCGCCAACGGCGTGATCGCGGCCGTGAAGGCGGTGGGCCTGCAGGTGCCGCTGGTGGTGCGCCTCGAGGGCACCAACGTCGAGCAGGGCAAGGCCATCATCCGCAACTCGGGCCTCAACGTGATCCCGGCGGACGACCTCGACGACGCCGCCCAGAAGATCGTCGCCGCCGTGAAGGGAGCCTGACCATGTCGGTGATGATCGACGCCAACACCAAGGTCATCTGCCAGGGCTTCACCGGCAAGAACGGGACCTTCCACTCCGAGCAGGCCATCGCGTACGGCACCAAGATGGTCGGCGGCACGAGCCCCGGCAAGGGCGGCTCCAGCCATCTCGGCCTGCCGGTGTTCGACACCGTCGCGGAGGCCCGCGAGGCCACGGGCGCCGAGGCCTCGGTGGTCTACGTGCCGCCGCCCGGCGCCGCCGACGCGATCTGCGAGGCGATCGCCGCCGAGGTGCCGCTGATCGTCTGCATCACGGAGGGCATCCCGGTGCTCGACATGGTGCGGGTGAAGCGGGCGCTCACCGGCTCGAAGTCGCGACTCGTCGGGCCGAACTGCCCCGGCATCGTCACGGCCGGCGAGTCGAAGATCGGCATCATGCCGGCCAACATCTTCCGGCCGGGCTCCGTCGGCATCGTGTCCCGCTCGGGCACGCTGACCTACGAGGCGGTGTTCCAGACCTCCAATGCCGGCCTCGGCCAGACGACGGCGGTGGGCATCGGCGGCGACCCGGTGAAGGGCACCGAGTTCATCGACGTGCTGGAGCTGTTCCTCGCCGACCCGAAGACCGAGTCGATCGTGATGATCGGCGAGATCGGTGGCTCGGCCGAGGAGGAGGCCGCGCAGTTCCTGAAGGACGAGGCCAAGCGCGGGCGGAAGAAGCCGATGGTCGGCTTCATCGCCGGCCGAACGGCGCCTCCGGGCCGCCGCATGGGCCATGCCGGCGCGATCATCTCGGGCGGCAAGGGCGGCGCCGAGGACAAGATCGCCGCCATGGAGGCCGCGGGCATCCGCGTGTCGCCGTCGCCGGCCCGGCTGGGCTCGACGCTCGTCGAGGTCCTGAAGGGCTGAGGCAAGCGCGCCTGCGTTGCGGCCATCGCAGGGCCGCGACGCCCATATCGGGCGTGCAGACGATTTCAGCGGGGCGGTCACCCGCCCCGTTTCGGTTTGAGGGCGATCCGCCGCGCGGACGGGGAGCCCGGAGGGCAGGGGAGCCTGCCCGCGCGATCAGGATGGACGCACCATGGCACGCCAGGACGTGAACGAAGCGCTCCTCGAAACCTCGTTCCTCTACGGCGCCAACGCCGCCTACATCGAGGAATTGCAGGCGGCCTACGCCCGCAACCCGTCCTCGGTGGATCCGGAGTGGCAGGCCTTCTTCAAGGGGCTCGGCGAGGACGAGACCCTGGTCGAGAAGAACGCCGCCGGCGCCTCCTGGGAGCGGCCGAACTGGCCGGTGCCGCTCAACGGCGAGCTGGTCTCGGCGCTGGACGGCAACTGGGGCGCCCTGGAGAAGGCGATCGGCGACAAGATCGTCGCCCGCGAGGGCAAGGACGCCAAGCCCGGCAAGCCGCAGGACAGCGTCACGGCGACCACCGGCGTCTCGGTGGAGCAGGCGACGAAGGACTCGGTGCGGGCGATCATGCTGATCCGCTCCTACCGCATGCGCGGCCACCTCCACGCCAAGCTCGACCCGCTGGGTCTCGCGCCGCGCGGCGACCACGAGGAGTTGCACCCGCAGCATTACGGCTTCCAGGAGAGCGACTGGGACCGCCCGATCTTCCTCGACAACGTGCTCGGCCTCCAGTTCGGCACGATCCGCGAGATCGTCGACATCCTGGAGCGGACCTACTGCCAGACCCTCGGCGTCGAGTTCATGCACATCTCCGACCCCGCCGAGAAGGCGTGGATCCAGGAGCGCATCGAGGGCAAGGACAAGGAGATCTCCTTCACCCCCGAGGGCCGGCGCGCCATCCTCAACAAGCTGATCGAGGCCGAGGGCTTCGAGAAGTTCCTGGACCTCAAGTACACCGGGACCAAGCGCTTCGGCCTCGACGGCGGCGAGTCGATGATCCCGGCGCTGGAGCAGATCATCAAGCGCGGCGGCGCGCTGGGCGTCCGCGAGATCGTGCTGGGCATGGCCCATCGCGGCCGGCTCAACGTGCTCACCAACGTGATGGCCAAGCCGTTCCGGGCGGTGTTCCACGAGTTCAAGGGCGGCTCGGCCTCCCCGGCCGAGGTCGAGGGCTCGGGCGACGTGAAGTACCACCTGGGCGCGTCCTCGGACCGCGCCTTCGACGGCAACAACGTTCACCTGTCGCTGACCGCCAACCCGTCGCACCTCGAGATCGTCGACCCGGTCGTGCTCGGCAAGGTCCGCGCCAAGCAGGACCAGTGGGCCAAGCCCAACATCGAGCGCCGCACGGTGCTGCCGCTCCTGATCCACGGCGACGCGGCCTTCGCGGGCCAGGGCGTGGTCGCGGAGTGCTTCGGCCTGTCGGGCCTGAAGGGCCACCGCACCGGCGGATCGGTCCACTTCATCATCAACAACCAGATCGGCTTCACGACCGATCCGCGCTTCTCCCGCTCGTCGCCCTACCCGTCCGACGTCGCCAAGATGGTTGAGGCGCCGATCTTCCACTGCAACGGCGACGACCCCGAGGCCGTCACCTTCGCGGCGAAGGTCGCGGTCGAGTACCGCCAGAAGTTCGGCAAGCCGGTCGTGATCGACATGCTGTGCTACCGCCGCTTCGGCCACAACGAGGGCGACGAGCCGGCCTTCACCCAGCCGAAGATGTACCAGCGGATCCGCAAGCACCCGTCGGTGCTGGAGAATTACGGCCGCAAGCTGGTCGAGAACGGCTCCGTGACCCAGGAGGCGCTCGACGCCCGCAAGGCCGAGTTCCGCGGGATGCTCGACAGCGAGCTCGACGTCGCCAACAACTACAAGGCCAACAAGGCCGACTGGCTCGACGGCCGCTGGTCCGGCGTGAAGGCCGTGCACGAGGACGTGGACGATCCGCGCCGCGGCCGCACCGCCGTTCCGGCCGAGACCCTGCAGGAGATCGCCCGCAGGATCACCCAGGTGCCGCCGGGCTTCCACCTGCACCGCACGATCCAGCGCTTCATGGACAACCGCGCCAAGGCGGTGGAGACCGGGATCGGCGTCGACTGGGCGACCGCCGAGGCCCTGGCCTTCGGGGCAACGCTCCTCGACGGCAACCGGGTCCGGCTGTCCGGCCAGGACGTCGAGCGCGGCACCTTCTCGCAGCGCCACGCGGTGGTGATCGATCAGGAGAACGAGCAGCGCTACACGCCGCTCAACTCGATCCGCGAGGGGCAGGCCTCGATCGAGATCATCAACTCGATGCTCTCCGAGGAGGCGGTGCTCGGCTTCGAGTACGGCTACTCGCTCGCCGAGCCGAACGCCCTGGTCCTCTGGGAAGCCCAGTTCGGCGACTTCGCCAACGGCGCCCAGGTGGTGATCGATCAGTTCATCGCGTCCGGCGAGCGCAAGTGGCTGCGCATGTCCGGCCTCGTCCTGCTGCTGCCGCACGGCTACGAGGGGCAGGGGCCCGAGCACTCGTCCGCCCGGCTGGAGCGCTACCTCCAGGCCTGCGCCGAGGACAACATGCAGGTCGCCAACGTCACGACGCCGGCGAACTACTTCCACATCCTGCGCCGGCAGCTGAAGCGCGACTTCCGCAAGCCGCTGGTGCTGATGACGCCGAAGTCGCTGCTGCGCCACAAGCGCGCCGTCTCGAACCTCGACGCGCTCGCCGAGGGCTCGACCTTCCACCGCGTCCTGTGGGACGACGCCGAGGAGGAGGGGGCGCAGAACAAGCTCGTGCGCGACGACAAGATCCGCCGCGTCGTGCTCTGCTCCGGCAAGGTCTACTACGACCTCCTGGAGGAGCGGGAGAAGCGCGGCCTCAACGACATCTACCTGATGCGCGTCGAGCAGCTCTACCCGTTCCCGCTGAAGGCGCTGGCCAACGAGATGGGCCGCTTCCGCAACGCCGACGTGATCTGGTGCCAGGAGGAGCCCAAGAACATGGGCGCCTGGTCCTTCGTCGAGCCCTACCTCGAATGGGTGCTCGGCCAGGCCGGCTCCGCGGTGAAGCGTGCCCGCTACGTCGGCCGTCCGGCCTCCGCCTCCACGGCGGTCGGCCAGATGTCGAAGCACCAGGCGCAGCTCCAGGCCTTCCTCAACGAGGCCCTGGCGGTCTGATCGTCCGGCCATGGCCTACTTCCTGCTCCGTCTGGAACCGCCCCGCCCGAGCTTCCCGTTCGACGCGACGGAGGCCGAGAAGGCGCTGTTCTCGGCGCATTCCGGCTACTGGATGGAGCAGGCGGCCCGTGGAGCCGCCATCGCGGTCGGGCCCGTCTTCGAGTCCGGCGGCACCTGGGGCCTGGCCCTGGTCGAGGCCGACGACGCGGCCGGGGCCGAGGCGCTCGGCGAAGCAGATCCCGTCCTGATGGCGCAGGCAGGCTTCCGGTACACCGTCTCGCCCGTTCCATCCCTGATCCTGCGGCGCTGACGTCGCGGCCCGACATCCAGAGGAGGCCCCCCGCGGGGCAGAAGAGCATGGCAACCGACATCCTCGTCCCGACCCTCGGCGAATCCGTGAGCGAGGCCACCATCGGCCGCTGGTTCAAGAAGCCCGGCGACACGGTCGCGGCCGACGAGCCGATCGTCGAGCTCGAGACCGACAAGGTCACGCTGGAGGTGAACGCCCCGGCGGCCGGCCAGCTCGGCGAGATCCTGGTCAAGGACGGCGAGACCGTGGAGCCCGGCGCCCTGCTCGGCTCGATCGTCGAGGCCGGTGCAGGCGCCGGCAAGAAGGCCGCCCCGAAGGAGGCCGCCGAGACCAAGACTGAGAGCCGGAGCGAGGCCCCGAAGGCCGCCGCGCCCGCCAGGGCCGAGGCCCCGGCCCAGGAATCCTCCGCCGGCTACGGCAACCACGGCGACGCCGCCGCGCCCGCGGCCCAGCAGCGTCCGGTCGGCGACAACGGTCCGGCTGTGGCGAAGCTCGCCCGGGAGTCGGGCGTCGACCCGTCGTCCGTCAACGGGTCCGGCAAGGACGGCCGCGTCACCAAGGGGGACATGCTCGGCGCCATCGCCAAGGGGCCGGCCCCGTCGGCGCCCGCCAAGGAAGCCCGCCCGACCCTGCCGCGCGCGCCCTCGGCGCCGGACGACGCCGCGCGCGAGGAACGCGTGCGCATGACGAAGCTGCGCCAGACCATCGCGCGCCGCCTCAAGGACGCGCAGGACACCGCGGCGATGCTGACGACGTTCAATGACGTCGACATGTCGGCCGTGATGGCGATGCGCAGCCAGTACAAGGACATCTTCGAGAAGAAGCACGGCACGAAGCTCGGCTTCATGGGCTTCTTCACCAAGGCGGTGATCGGCGCCCTCAAGGACGTGCCGGCGGTCAACGCCGAGATCGACGGGCAGGACCTCGTCTACAAGAACTACTACCACATCGGCATCGCGGTCGGCACCGATAAGGGCCTCGTCGTCCCGGTCGTGCGCGACGCCGACGACCTGTCGATCGCCGGCATCGAGAAGAAGATCGCCGGCTTCGGCAAGAAGGCCCGCGACGGCAAGCTCTCCATCGAGGAGATGCAGGGCGGCACCTTCACGATCACCAACGGCGGCATCTACGGCTCGCTGATGTCGACGCCGATCCTCAACGCGCCGCAATCGGGCATCCTCGGCATGCACCGCATCGAGGAGCGCCCGGTGGTCCGCGCCGGCAAGATCGAGGCGCGGCCGATGATGTACCTCGCCCTGTCGTACGACCATCGCATCGTCGACGGTAAGGAGGCCGTGACCTTCCTGGTGCGGGTCAAGGAGGCGCTGGAGGATCCGGCGCGCCTCGTGCTGGACCTCTGAGGCAGCCATGTCGGGCGCTGAGAACAGGGTCGCGATCGTCACCGGCGGCAGCCGCGGCATCGGCCGCGCGGTGGCGCTGCTCCTGGCGGAGCGCGGCTACACCGTGTGCCTGAGCTACGTGTCGGACGCGGCCGCGGCGCAGGACGTGGTGGACGCGATCGCGGCCCAGGGCGGACACGCGCTCGCCGTGAAGGGCGACGTCGGCGACGAGGCCGACGTCATCGCCCTGTTCAAGGCGGCCGACGGCCTCGGCCGCCTCGCGGCGCTCGTCAACAATGCCGGGGTGGTCGACGTGAAGTCGGACGTCGCCGACATGAGCGTCACCCGCCTGCAGCGCATGATGACCACCAACGTGGTCGGCAGCTTCCTCTGCGCGCGGGAGGCGGTGCGGCGCATGTCGACCAAGCGCGGCGGGGCGGGGGGCGCGATCGTGAATCTGTCCTCGGTGGCGGCGCGCCTCGGCGGCCCCGGTCAGTTCGTGGACTACGCCGCCTCCAAGGGCGCCATCGACTCGCTGACGGTCGGGCTCGCCCGCGAGGTCGCCGCCGAGGGCATCCGGGTCAACGCGGTGGCGCCCGGCATCATCGCCACCGAGATCCACGCCAGCGGCGGCGAGCCCGACCGGGTGGAGCGCCTCGGCCCGGGCGTCCCGATGAAGCGGGCCGGCACCGCGGAGGAGGTGGCCGCACCGATCGTGTGGCTGCTCTCGGAGGAGGCCTCCTACACCACGGGCGCCATCCTCGACATCGGCGGCGGCCGCTGAGCCTCAGCCCGACCTGACATTCCCTGCCCGTCCCACACGCGGCACGACCGAGCGGAAGCGAAGCCTCATGTCCTACGATCTCGTCGTCATCGGCACCGGCCCCGGCGGCTACGTCTGCGCGATCCGCGCGGCGCAGCTCGGCCTGCGGACCGCGGTGGTCGAGAAGCGCGCGACGCACGGCGGCACCTGCCTCAACGTCGGCTGCATCCCGTCCAAGGCCCTGCTGCACGCGTCCGAGGCCTTCGAGGAGGCCAACACGCACTTCGCCGATCTCGGCATCGACGTCGGCACGCCGAAGCTCGACCTGAAGAAGATGATGGCGTTCAAGGCCGAGGGCGTCGCCGGCAACACCAAGGGCGTCGAGTTCCTGCTCAAGAAGAACAAGGTCGACACCTTCCACGGCACCGGCCGGATCGCGGGCGCCGGCCGCGTCGAGGTCATCGCCGAGGACGGCGGCAACCGGATGCTCGAGACCAAGAGCATCGTCATCGCCACCGGCTCGGACGTGGCGCGCCTGCCAGGCGTCACAATCGACGAGAAGGTCGTGGTCTCCTCCACCGGCGCCCTCGAGCTCGACCGGGTGCCCAAGAAGCTCCTCGTCATCGGCGCCGGCGTGATCGGGCTGGAGCTGGGCTCCGTCTGGCGCCGGCTCGGCTCCGAGGTGACCGTGGTCGAGTATCTCGACCGGGTCCTGCCCGGCATGGACGGCGAGGTCGGCAAGCAGTTCCAGCGGATCCTGACCAAGCAGGGCATCGCCTTCAAGCTGTCCACCAAGGTGACCGGCGTCGAGGTCGGCAAGAAGGGCGGCGCGACGGTTACGGTCGAGCCGGCCGCGGGGGGCGCCGCCGAGACGCTGCAGGCGGACGTGGTCCTCGTCTGCATCGGCCGGACGCCCTACACGGAGGGCCTCGGCCTCGACACGGTCGGCGTCCAGCGGGACGACAAGGGCCGGGTCCTCACCGATTCCCACTACGCCACCAACGTGACCGGGATCTACGCCATCGGCGACGTCATCGCCGGCCCGATGCTCGCCCACAAGGCCGAGGACGAGGGCGTGGCGATCGCCGAGATGCTGGCCGGCCAGTCCGGCCACGTGAACTACGGCGTGATCCCGAACGTGGTCTACACGTTCCCGGAGGTCGCCTCGGTGGGCAAGACCGAGGAGGAGCTGAAGAAGGACGGCATCGCCTACAACGCCGGCAAGTTCCCGTTCACGGCCAATGGCCGGGCCAAGGCGAACGGCACCACGGACGGGTTCGTGAAGGTGCTCGCCGACGCCCAGACCGACCGGGTGCTCGGTGTGCACATCGTCGGCGCGGATGCCGGCAACCTGATCGCCGAGGTGGCGGTGGCGATGGAGTTCGGCGCCTCGTCGGAGGATATCGCCCGCACCTGCCACGCGCACCCGACGCTGACCGAAGCCGTCAAGGAAGCCGCGCTGGCGGTGAACAAGCGCGCGATCCACGTCTGACGGACCACGTCTGACGGGCGAAGGCCCACGGCGGCACGCGTTCTATGGCTCGGCAGGCTGAGCCGTCAGCTCGAAGGGCCGCGGGCCTCGCGTTTGTGCGGCCCGTCGGGGGAAGCCCCGGCGCGGGATCAGGCGATCTTGCGCCGGGGATTGGGCAGGTCGGCGATCCGCAGCAGCGCGCTCGGCGCGGGCGGGGCCGTCAGGGCGTTCAGGAGGTACGGCCGGCGCAGGCCCAGCGCGTTGTGCAGGGCGAGATCGATGTCGCGGGCGTAGAACGGCATCCGCAGCACGGCGTCGACGCCGAAGTAGCGGCCGGCCTGGGCGACGGGCTCCAGTTCGGACGTGGTCAGCAGGGTGATCCGGGTCGGGAGGCCCAGGGGCTGGATCTGGCAGGCCAGTTCGAGCCCGTCGATGCCGCCGAGCTTCACGTCGATGAAGGCGAAGTCGTAGGCGGCGAGCTTCAGCTGCTTGAGAGCGTGGCGGCCGTCATCCGTCTCGTCGAGCTCGATCGCGAAGCCGCTGCGCGCCACGACGCGGCTGATCGCCGAACGCCCGGCCGGGGTCGAGCAGGCGAGCAAGGCCCGTGTCGGCGCGCGACGGCGGGCATCCGCGTGGAGCAGCTGCTCGATATGGCTCGGGTCGAGGGGCGTCTTCAGCACCTCGTAGGCCCCGAGGCTCGTGGCGATCTCCTGCCAGTGCGGCAGCACGCGGGTCGCCACCAGCACCAGGCAGGGGGGCTCCGCACCCGCGCGACGCGCGACGGCGACCGCCTCGGGTCCGCTGAGGTCGTCGAGCTGCAGCCCGACGAAGGCCAGGGTCGGACGGTGGCGGAGGAGGATGTCGCAGAGGGCCTGACCCGAGGTCGCCTCGTCGATCACGGCGCCGGGATCGAACCGCAGGACGATCTCCCTCAGGGAGAGGCGGCGTCCCGGATCGCAGTCCGCGATCACGACACGTGCCGGCGCCCTCCCATCCTGAAGATCCATGACGCCCGCCCAAGCCGATCCCGTTCGTTGCCCATAATGGCCGAGGATCGTGACGAAGCTCTTAAAGAGCGCGGCTATGCACTAGGCGAAACGGATGACGCGCCTATAGCCGCCGATGAGCTCTCTCGAAGTCCAAGTTTTTAGCAATCTTGGTCAATGGCCGGCCCTCGGGTGGGCCGCCGCGTAGGCGCTCATGAGACGGGCGGCGTCGACCTGCGTGTAGAGCTGCGTCGTGGACAGGGAAGCGTGGCCCAGGAGTTCCTGGATCGCGCGCAGCTCGCCCTGGCGCGCCAGCAGATGGGTTGCGAAGGAATGCCGCAGGGCGTGCGGCGTGGCGCTCTCGGGCAAGCCCAGGGCGCCGCGGGCGCGCGCGACCGTGTACTGGATGATGCGCGGCGAGAGCGGGCCGCCCCGGGCACCGAGGAACAGCGGCCCCTCCGGCGGCAGCGGCAGGGGACAGGCGGCGACGTAGTCGGCCACGGCCTGCGCCACGACGGGCAGGATCGGCACCATGCGCTGCTTGCCGCCCTTGCCGAGCACGGTGACCTGATCGACGCCCGGCAGGGGGGCGTCGCGGCGACTCAGGCCCAGCGCCTCGGAGATGCGCAGCCCCGCGCCGTAGAGCAGCGCCAGCACGGCGGCGTCCCGGGCCAGGACCCAGGGCTCCCGCTCCTCGCCGGCGCGGATCGCGGTATCGGTCAGCGCCACCGCGGCGGAGACGGGCAGGGGGCGTGGAAGCCGCCGCGGAACCTTGGGCGAGCGCACGCCGCCCAGGGCCGAGACGGTGCCGAAGCCCTCGCGCTCGAGGAAGCGGGCGAAGGAGCGCAGGCCTGCCAGCATGCGCATCAGCGAGCGCCCCGAGACCTCGTCGGCCCGGCGCGCGGCCATGAAGCCGCGGATGTCCCGCACCTTGAGCCCGATCAGCATCGGGATCGTCGGTGTCCCCTGACGGGACGCGAGGTGGTGGAGGAACTGGCGAAGGTCGCGCCCGTAGGCCTCGACGGTGTTGGACGACATCCGCCGCTCCCGCGCCAGCGCCTCGATCCAGGCCAGGACGGCGTCGCGAAGGCGGGCGTCACCCGGAAACAGCAGCCGGTCGCCCTGGGTCTCGTGCGTGCTCGCGTGCGTGCTCATGGCGACACTCGACCGGATCCGCGTTGCCGGGAGCTTAATGCCGGTCGCCGTCCGCCCCCAGGGCCGGGCTCGTGCCGCGCGGCGCGCCGTGCCAAGCTGACCCGATGAGCCTCCTCGCCTACGCGGCCGCCGCCCTCGCCGAGATCGCCGGCTGCTTCGCGTTCTGGGCCTGGATGCGGCTCGGACGGTCGGCCTGGTGGACGCTTCCGGGTCTCGCCTCGCTGGCGGCCTTCGCGGCCCTGCTGACCCTCGTGGACAGCCCGGCGGCGGGGCGCACCTTCGCGGCCTACGGCGGCGTCTACGTGGCGGCCTCGGTCCTGTGGCTGTGGCTCGCGGAGGGCCAGCGGCCCGACCGCTGGGACCTCGCGGGCAGCGCGGTCTGCCTCGCCGGAACGGCGCTGATCCTCCTCGGCCGCCGGGGGTGACAGCGGCGCGGCAGCGCACCGTGCCGGGACGGCCACAGGTGGCAACCTCCGCGGCCGGAACCTTGGTGAAACCAAGCGTTCACGATACGTACGGCAGCCTCGGGCCGTTCACCGAGCCGTGGAGCCCCATGACCAGCCCCGTCCGCATTCTCGGCATCGATCCCGGACTCCGCCGCACCGGCTGGGGCCTGATCACCGCGCAGGGTACGAAGCTCACCTACGGCGATTGCGGGGTCGTGACCTCGGACGGGGAGCTTCCGCTGGCCCTGCGCCTGCGGGAGCTGTTCGAGGGGATCGGCCGCATCGTCGAGGCCGTGCGGCCCGACGAGGTCGCCGTGGAGGAGACCTTCGTCAACAAGGACGCCCAGGCGACGCTCAAGCTGGGCCACGCGCGGGCGATGGCGCTGCTCGTGCCGGCCCTCGCCGGCCTGCCGGTGTTCGAGTACGCCCCCAACCTGATCAAGAAGACCGTGGCGGGCTCCGGCCACGCCGAGAAGGTGCAGATCCAGGCGATGGTCCGCTTCCTTCTGCCGAAGGCGGAGTTCCGCGTCGCGGACGCCGCCGACGCGCTGGCCATCGCGATCACCCATGCCAGTCACCGGGACGCCCACGCGCTGCGGCAGGCGCATCTGCCGGGGGGCAAGCGCCGCTCGCTCACCGGTCAGGCGGCCGCGGGACAGGGGCTCGCAGGGAAGGGATTCTCCGCCGCCGCCGCCGCACGCATCGAGGCCGCGCTGGCGAAACAAGGCTGACGGGATCGGGAAGGACTTGGTGGGGGAAGTAGGACTCGAACCTACGAAGCTTACGCAGCGGATTTACAGTCCGCCCCCTTTGCCGCTCGGGACATTCCCCCAAGGCGGGCATCGCCCGCGGCGCCCTTATGGTGAGGGGTGGGCCGGGTGTCAACGCTTATGGTGCACCGATCCGGCCCGGCGGGTGCGGCAATCGTGGAGAGCGGGGCGGTTTCGCCCGAAAGCGCCGCGCCCGCGGCTCCGCCGCCGGGACGAAAACGCGAACGTTCCGCGACTGCGGGGATTCACAAAGGAATCCGGATCGGCCACGGTGCGCCGATGTCGCCCTGCTTCGCCGGCCCTTGACCCGTCCCGCCCCGTCCCTGCGGTCGCACCAGCGCACGCTGATGGCCCTGGTCGCGGCCATGGCGAGCGGGGAGGCGGCCCATGTCCGGAAGATCCTGGCCGCGGTCACCCCCGGCGGCGGCAAGTCGCTGCTGCCGGTCATCGCCGCGCACCGGCTGATCGCGGCGGGGCTCGTCGAGCGCGTGGTCTGGGTGGTGCCGCGGGATTCGCTGCGGTTGCAGGCCGAGGAGGCCTTCGCCGATCCGCTCTGGCGCGCGGCCTTCGGGCACGCCCTCAGCGTGCGGGCGGCCGACAACGAGCGCGACCCGGCGCGGGGTCTGGCCGGCTACGTCACCACCTATCAGGCGGTCGCGGCCGCCCCGGCGCTCCACCTCGCGGAGGCGCGGGCGCACCGCACCCTGCTGGTGGTCGACGAGGTCCATCACCTGCCGGTCCCCGGCCGCCCGGGCGCCGACGACCCCTCCGCGGAGGATGCCGAGGCCGGGGCGTGGTCCCGCGCGATGCTGCCCGTCATGGAGGCGGCGACCGTGCGCCTGTACCTGTCCGGAACGCTGGAGCGGGCGGACGGGCGGCGGATCCTCGGGCTGCCCTACCGACCCGCCGGGCCCGGCCGCGGTCCGGAGCTCGACCTCGACGCTCCCGGCCTCGCGGTGATCGGCTACTCGCGGGCGCAGGCGCTGGCCGAGCGGGCGGTGCTGCCGGTGACGTTCGGGGCCATCGACGGCGAGGCGAGCTGGCTGGAGGGCGGCCGGATCGCGGGCGACAGCCCGCGCGTCGGACCGCACCGGCTCGGCGCGGGCTCGGTCCGGATCACCACCCGGCCGGCGCTGTTCACCGCCCTGCGGACCGGGTTCGCCCGCGACCTCCTGAGCGAGGCGTTCTTCGCCACGAAGCGCCTGCGCGCCCGGCGCCGGGTCGAGCGCGAGCTCCCGCCCGGCGAGCCGGCCCGGGGGCTCGGCAAGCTCCTCGTGGTGGCGCCCGATCAGGCGAGCGCGCGGGCCTATCTCGGGACCCTGCGGGACTGGATGCCGGCCGGGCAGGGCGAGCGCGATGTCCGCCTCGCGACCTCCGGCCAGGGCGACGCCCACGCGGCGCTGGCCGCGTTCCGGCTCACGCCGGAACCGGCCGTGCTGGTGACGGTGGCGATGGCCTACGAGGGCCTCGACGCCCCGGAGGTCGCGGTGGTCGCGGCCCTGACCCATATCCGCTCCCGGCCCTGGCTCGAGCAGATGCTCGCCCGGGCCACCCGGGTCGATCCCCATGCCGGGCCCTACGACGGGCAGCAGGCGCTGATCTTCCACCCGGACGACCCGCTCTTCGCGCGGTTTCGCCTCGAACTCGAGACCGAGCAGGGCAGCAGCGTCCGGCCGCCCCGCGAGCGGCCGGCGAGCGCCGTCGTGCCCGAGCGGACCCGCTGGCGCGACGACGAGCCGGGCGGGATCACGCCCCTGGAGAGCAACGCGATCGGGATGCGCTACGCCCTGCTGCGCCCGCGCCTCCCCGAACCGGTCCCCGCGGCGGCCGCGCCCGAACCGCCCTCCGTCACCGAGCGGACCCTGCGCCAGCGGCTCGCCGCCGCGGTGGCCGCCCAGGCGGTGGAGGACGAGACCTCCCTGCGCGTCCCCCGCGGCGGCAATCTCGCCCACCGCTACAACGCCGTTCTCAAGCGCGTGATCGGCAAGGGCCGCGCGACCATGACCCTCCCGGAGCTGGAGGCGGCCCTGTCCTGGCTCGAGCGCAACCGCCTCTCCGACCATCTCGACCGCCTCGACGGCGACGCCCGCTACGCGTGGTCCGCCCGCCAGCGCCGCGGGCGCTGGCAGCCGGAGCGCGCCGCCGGCCGCTGAATCGCCCGGGAAGGAGACAGCCGTGACCGAGAGCCTGCCCGCCGCCTTCGCCGCGACACTCACCGCGTCCGAGCCGCCCAGGGGCTGGGCCGCCCCGCTCGCCGCGCTCTGGTGGCTCGCCCGGGACGGCTCCGGACCGGCCTCCGCCGCCTGGGAGCGGGCGCACCGCCTCGTCCAGGACGCCGGGGGACCCGACGCGGCCTGGGTCCATGCCCATCTCCACCGGATCGAGGGCGACGACGGCAATGCGCGCTACTGGTACGCCCGCGCCGACCGCCCGGTCCCGAACGGCACGCTCGCGGAGGAGCGGACCGCGCTCATCGCCGCCCTCTGGGCACCGTCCTGACCGCTCCGGGCGGCGCCGCGTCGACCGTCCCGGGCCCGCCGGACCGCGGAACGCCAAGGCTCACAGCCAGTTGAATGGCCGCCCGGCGCGGAGATCGGGCCTCGATTATCGGAGCGGATCCATGAGCCTCCTCGGCAGCATCGTCAGCAAGATCCTCCATCCGTTCGGTGGTGGCACCGCGGACGCCGCCCCCGCGCCCAACGCCGGCTCCGGCGGCCCGGCCGGCACGAGCACGCCCTCGACCCCGTCGGCCCCCGGCACGGCCGGCGGCAGCGAGCCGGTGGACGTCGAGGCGGTGCTCACCAGCCTCGCCGAGAAGAACCCGCAGAAGCTCGACTGGCGCCACTCGATCGTCGACCTGATGAAGCTGCTGGGCCTCGATTCCGGCCTCGCCTCGCGCAAGCAGCTCGCCGACGAGCTCCACTACACCGGCGACAAGGACGATTCGGCGAGCATGAACATCTGGCTGCACAAGCAGGTCATGCAGAAGCTCGCCGAGAACGGCGGCAAGGTTCCGGACGATCTGAAGCACTAGAGCGCCGACCCCGCGATCGACGGGCATCGCCGCGGACGGTCTCGACCGTCGCCGCGGCGATGTCGCTTCTCGGGCCCGTCGGGCGCCGGCGGTTCACGCCGACGGCGACACCTGCAGACGAGCCCTTGCAGCGCCCCGGTCTTTCTCGGTCACATGGCCCGCGTCACGCAGCGCCGAATCAGGCGGCGCCGAGGAGCGAACGGTCATGGACAGCCCGACCGGGGACCGCAGCGGCGCCTTCGAGGCGTCCCCTCTCGCCGCGATCGCCGCGGCGGTCGCCCGCGGTGACGTGGCACGCATCGCCGCGCTGGCGCCCGGTCTGGATCTCTCCCTCCGCGGCGACCGGAACCTCACGCTGCTCGAATGGGCGATCTGGAACGCGCGGCCGCGCGCGGTGTCGGCCCTGCTCGACGCGGGCGCGGACCCGTCCGTGCCGGGGCTCGATCAGGAATCCGCGCTGCACATGGCGGCGATGGTCGAGGAGCCAACCTACCTGGAGATCCTGCTGCGGTACGGCGCGCCGGTCGACCCGGTGAGCCCGCGCGCTCGGTGGACACCGCTGTTCCGCGCCGTCCAGAACCGCCGCGAGGCGCAGATCGTGCTGCTGCTGCGAGCCGGCGCGGATTTGAGCCGGGTCGACGCTACCGGCAACTCGCTGCTGCACGTGGCCGCCCAGGTCGGCGCGGCCAATCCCTGGGTGCTGCGGCTGCTCGAGGCCGGGATCGACCCGACCCTGCGCAACGCGCAGCAAAAGACCTTCCAGCCGTACTTCTTCGCGACGCCGGATCGCCTGCTCAACGACGAAGCGCGCGAGACCCGCGCGGCGGTCCGCGCGTGGCTCGTCCGGCACGGCGTCCCCGCGGAGGCGGGGCGCTGACGAGACCCGGCCGGGCTCCGCGTCAGCGCCCGGTGCGGACCCGAGTCCAGAGGCGGGTGACGAAGCGCTGGGTGCGGTCGTCCCAGGCGGTGTTGATGGACAGGCGCTGCATCGTCGCCTCGTCCGGGTAGATGCCGGGATTGCTCAGGATCTCGGGCTTCACGAACTTCTTCGCCGCGAGGTTGCCGCTGGCGTAGGAGACGAAGTTGGTGTTGGCCGCCGCCACCTCGGGCCGCATCATGTAGTCGATGAAGGCCAGCGCCTCGGCCGGGTGGGCGGCATCCTTCGGGATCGCGAAGGTGTCGAACCACATCAGCGCGCCCTCCTTCGGCACGACGTAGGCGATGTCGATCCCGTTCTTGGCCTCCTCGGCGCGGCGCTTCGCCTGCATGATGTCGCCCGAGTAGCCGACGGCCAGGCAGATATCGCCGTTCGCCAGCGCCTGGATGTACTCCGACGAGTGGAACTTCCGCACGGCGCCGCGCACCTTGTAGAGGGCGTCGGTCACCAGGGTCATGTCGTCCCAGCGCTTGGAATCCGCCTTCGCGCCGAAGGCCGGGAGCATGCTGGGGATCAGGTCCTCGGGGCTGTCGAGCATCATGATCCCGCACTCCTTCAGCTTGTTCGCCGAGGCGGGGTTGAGGACGACGGACCACGAGTTCACCGTCGCGTTGGCGCCCAGGCGCTCGCGGACGGCGGCGACGTTGTAGCCGATGCCGGTCGTGCCCCACATGTAGTCGACGGCGTAGGTGTTGCCGGGATCGTAGGCCGCCAGCCGGCTGGTCACCTCGGGCCAGAGGTTGCCGAGGTTCTTCAGCCTGGACTTGTCGAGGGGCAGGAAGGCGCCGGCCCGGATCAGGCGCTGCAGGTAGGGCCCCGACGGCACGACGATGTCGTAGCCCGACCGGCCGGCGAGCAGCTTGGTCTCCAGGATCTCGTTGTTGTCGTAGGTGTCGTAGACGACCTTGATCCCGGTCTCGCGGGTGAAGGCCTCGAGCACCGTGGGGTCGATATAGTCCGACCAGTTGTAGATGTTGACGACCCGCTCCTCGGCGGCCGGTGCCGGCCGCACGAGGGGCAGGGCCGCCAGGAGCCCTCCCGCGAGAACGGCCGCAGCGGCTGCCAGGACGGACCGGCGCCCGCCGTTCACCGGCTCCTCGCGGCCACGACCACGATCTCGACCAGGTACTCGGGCGCGGCGAGCTTGGCCTCGACCGTGGCGCGGGCCGGCGGGTTCTCCGGGGAGACCCAGGCGTCCCAGGCGGCGTTCATCTCCGCGAAGGTCGCGATATCGGCGAGATAGACGGTGGCCGAGAGGATCCGCGCCTTGTCGCTGCCGGCCGCGGCCAGGAGCCGGTCGATCTCCGACAGGATCTGCTGGGTCTGGATCGTGACCCCGGTGCCAACCGTGTCGGACGCGACCTGCCCGGCGAGGTAGACCATGTCGCCGAAGGTGACGGCCTGCGACATCCGCTTGCCCGGCTCGATACGCTGAATGTCCATACCCGTCTCCACATCCTCGAGAACCGGCGTATCTGCCGCCGCACCGGCCTAGCCGTAAAGGCCCGCGCGCGCACGCGAGGCTTGAACCCGAGGAAAATCGTCATCGGTGGCCAGGGTGCGGGCAACCGTCGCGGGTCTCGAAGCGTTCTGCCGCCATCGACAATCACGCCTTGGGGTCAGTCATGGGTATTCTCTGGACCATCATCATCGGGTTTCTCGCCGGCGTCATTGCCAAGTTCCTCATGCCCGGCCCGAACGAGCCCGCCGGCTTCATCCTGACCACGATCCTCGGCATCGTCGGCGCCTTCGTGGCGACCTTCCTGGGCCAAGCCATCGGCTGGTACGGGCCGAACCAGGGCGCGGGCTTCATCGGCGCCATCGTGGGCGCCGTGGTCGTGCTGTTCATCTACGGCCTGATCGCCGGCCGCCGCACCACGACCTACTGACCTCTCCGGCCGGTCCGGAAACGACAAGGGGCGCCCCGAGGGGCGCCCCTTTTTCGTGGCCGCGACCGGCCGTGAATCTCAGAAATGCTCCGACGCGGCCTTCACGGCGCAGTGACCGGTGGCGCCGCGCACCGCGAGGCCGACTCCGACCACGAGGGCCAGCAGGCTCAGGAGCTTGTTCGGCCGGGGCTGCGCGGCCGCGGCGGCGATGCCGAGGCCCAGCGCGACCGAGACGGCGCGCTCCGTCGTCGACAGGTTCGGTTGCCCGCTGAAGATGTCGTGCATCATGTCGTTAGCCATGAGGGTCTCCGGTTGGGAAGTCGCGGGGGAACGCGGCATCGGGCGCCCCGTTCCCGGCCGGCGGCCGGCGCGGGCCCCTTCCCGCGACGGAACGAAAACGGGCGCGGCCCCGGAGGACCGCGCCCGTCTGAGTCACCCCGCGCCGACCGCAGCCGGCGCGGGTGTTCCCCTTCTTACTCGCCGGCCTCGCGGCGGCGCTCGCCGCGGTGGCGGCCGCCCTCGCGGGGCTCGCGCGGCTCGTCGCCGCGCTCGGCCCGCTCGGCGTCGCGCTGCGCCTTGATCTTGTCGGTGATGTCCTCGCCCGTCTGCTGGTCGACGACCTTCATGGACAGGCGGATCTTGCCGCGGTCGTCCTGACCGAGGAACTTCACCTTGACCTTGTCGCCTTCCTTGACGACGTCCTGAACCTTGGCGACCCGCTGGGCGGCGAGCTCCGAGATGTGGACCAGGCCGTCCTTCGCGCCGAAGAAGTTCACGAAGGCGCCGAACTCCATGCACTTCACGATCGTGCCGTCGTAGATCACGCCGACCTCCGGCTCCGCCACGATCGAGCGGATCCAGTTGTAGGCCGCCTTGATCGCCTTGCCGTCGGCCGAGGCGATCTTCACGACGCCGGTATCCTCGATGTTGATCTTGGCGCCGGTCTTCTCGACGATCTCGCGGATCACCTTGCCGCCGGTGCCGATCACGTCGCGGATCTTGTCCGTCGGGATCTGCATCGTCTCGATGCGCGGCGCGTACTCGCCGAGCTCCGGACGGGCCGCCGTCAGGGCCTTGGCCATCTCGGCCAGGATGTGGGCGCGGCCGTCCTTCGCCTGGGCGAGGGCGATCTTCATGATCTCCTCGGTGATGCCGGCGATCTTGATGTCCATCTGGAGCGAGGTCACGCCCTCGTCCGTGCCGGCCACCTTGAAGTCCATGTCGCCGAGGTGATCCTCGTCGCCGAGGATGTCGGACAGGACCGCGAAGCGCTCACCCTCGAGGATGAGGCCCATGGCGATGCCCGCCACCGGACGGCGCAGCGGCACGCCGGCATCCATCAGCGACAGCGAGCCGCCGCAGACCGAGGCCATCGAGGACGAGCCGTTGGACTCGGTGATCTCCGACACGACGCGGATCGTGTAGGGGAACTCGTGGGCCGGCGGCAGGACCGGACGGATCGCCCGCCAGGCGAGCTTGCCGTGGCCGATCTCGCGACGGCCCGGCGAGCCCATCCGGCCGGTCTCACCGACGCTGTAGGGAGGGAAGTTGTAGTGAAGCAGGAAGCGCTCCTTGTAGGTGCCTTCCAGCGCGTCGATGAACTGCTCGTCCTCGCCGGTGCCCAGCGTCGCCACGACCAGCGCCTGGGTCTCGCCGCGGGTGAACAGGGCCGAGCCGTGGGCGCGGGGCAGAACGCCGACCTCGGAGAGGATCGAGCGGACCGTCTTCACGTCGCGGCCGTCGATGCGGGCGCCGCTGTCGAGGATGTTCCAGCGGACCACCTTCGACTGGGCCTCCTTGAAGGCGGCCTTGACCTTCTCGGCCGAGAACTTCTCGGCGCCCTCGGGGCAGAGGGCGGCCATCACCTTCGCCTTCACGGCGTCGACGGCGGCGTAGCGCTCCTGCTTGACGGTCTTGGTGTAGGCGGCGCGCAGCTCGGCCTCGCAGACCTCCAGGACGGCCTTCTCGACGTCGGCGTTCTCGGGGGCCTTGAAGTCGCGCGGCTCCTTGGCGGCCTTCTCGGCGAGGCGGATGATCGCCTCGATCACCGGCTGGAAGTGCTTGTGGCCGAACATCACGGCGCCGAGCATCACGTCCTCGGAGAGCTCCTTGGCCTCCGACTCGACCATCAGCACCGCGTCCTGCGTGCCGGCGACGACGAGGTCGAGGCTGGACTCTTCCTTGGTCTCGGTGACCAGCGGGTTCAGCCGGTAGCCGCCGTTGATGTAGCCGACGCGGGCGCCGCCGATCGGGCCCATGAACGGCACGCCCGACAGGGTCAGGGCCGCGGAGGCCGCGACCATCGCGACGATGTCGGGATCGTTCTCGAGATCGTGGGTCAGGACGGTGACGACGACCTGCGTGTCGTTGCGCCAGCCCTCGATGAAGAGCGGGCGGATCGGGCGGTCGATCAGGCGGGAGACCAGGGTCTCCTTCTCGGAGGGACGGCCCTCGCGCTTGAAGTAGCCGCCCGGGATGCGGCCGGCGGCGTAGGCGCGCTCCTGGTAGTTCACGGTGAGCGGCATGAAGTCGATGCCGGGCTTCGGCTCCTTGGCCGCGACCACGGTCGCGAGCACCGAGGTCTCACCGTAGGTGGCGATGACGGCGCCGTCGGCCTGGCGGGCGACCTTGCCGGTCTCCAGGACGAGCTTGCGGTCGCCCCACATCAGCTCTTCGCGTTGAACGTCGAACATTCTCAATCTCTTCCTTGCCTGCGGCGGGCCCAAGCCCGGCGCCGCCCGGGGGCAAGACGGCGAGACACTGCGCCTGAGAACCCTCGGCGAAGTGTCTCGCGATCCTGCCCCGACGCTGGCGCCTCGAAGCGGCCCGTTTGCCGGGAGGCCGGACCCATTCCGGCAGCCCGCGATGGTGAAACGCGGCCCCGGGCCGGGCCCGGAACCGCGCGGAGTGCGCCTTAGCGGCGGATGCCGAGACGCTCGATGAGGGCGCGGTAGCGGGCCTCGTCCTTGCGCTTGACGTAGTCGAGCAGCGAGCGGCGCTGCGAGACCAGCTTCAGGAGGCCGCGGCGGGAATGGTTGTCCTTGCCGTGGGTCTTGAAGTGGCCGGTCAGGTTGGTGATCCGCTCGGTGAGGATCGCCACCTGGACCTCGGGGGAGCCGGTGTCCTTAGCGTCCTTGCGGTGTTCCTTGATGAGCGCGGTCTTGCGCTCTGCCGTGATCGACATCGCGTGCCTCTCGGGTTGTGCTGGTCGGATGCGGCGCCCCCAACGGGCGCGCGCGGGCTCGGCGTTCGGCCAGTGCCGGGATGTCGTCCAGCACGGTCACAGCGCCAAGCGGCTCAAGCCCCGCCCGGAAACCCGGGTCGAGGCCGCGCGATCCATACACGAAACCGACGGTTATGCCAGTCCCGAGCCGGGCGAGCCGCGGCGGCTGCGCGTCGCGGCGGTCCGGCCTCGCCCCGAGTCGCCCGAAAGAACGGTTAACGCCCCCGTGCTACCCGGAGCCGCTCACGCGACGCGGCCCGGCGATGAACGGCACCTTCTCGGATGCGTGCGGCGTCGTCGTCGCGACGCTGCTCGGCATCCCCCTCGTTCTCCTCCCGGGCTACGCCCTGGGCAGGCTGACCGGCATCCTCGGATTCCGCGCGCTCGCGCCCGGCGACCGCCTCCTGTGCGGGGCGCTCCTCGGAATCGGGCTCCTGCCGGCCCTCGACAGCCTTCTGATCGAGGCGGCCGGCGTCCCGGCCGCGGCGCTCGCCGCCGGCGCCGCGGGGCTCGTCGCGCTGCGTCCGGCCCTGCGCGACCTGCGGGATTCCCGCGACCGGGCGGCGCTGGCCCTCGCGCTGCTCTGGCTCGGCGTCGTGGCCTACGCGCTGATCGACGTCGACACCGGCACCGCCCTCTACCGGCCCGTGACGGTCATCGACCTCGTCAAGCACGCCGCCCTCACGCGCGCGATCGTCGAGCACGGATTGCCGCCGGTGGACCCGTTCTTCGCCCGGCCCGAGCGGGCGGGCTACTATTACGGCTTCTACACCCTCACTGCCCTGGTCGACTGGGCGGGCGGCCGGCTGGTCGACGGCCGGACCGCCTTCGCGGGCCTGGCCTTCTGGACCGGCCTCGCGCTCCTCGGCCTGCTCGACCGGCTCCTCGCCGCGACCGGCCTCGTCGCGGACGCCGCCCCCCGGCTCGTGCGCCGCGCGGTGCTCCTGCTGCTGCCGGCCGGAAGCCTCGACATCCTGCTGGTCGTCGCGGACCGGGCCACCTCCGGGACGTGGCTGCCGATCCCGGAATGGCTGAACGAGCAGGTCCTCAACTGGCCCGCCTCGCTGGTCTGGGTGCCGCACCACGTCGCTGGCGCCCTGGCCGGGTGGCTCGGTCTCCTGGCCCTGGCGGAGGTCGCGGACCGGACGCGACCGGACCGGCGCGCGGAGGCGGCGGCGGTCGGCGTCGCGGGGCTGGCCTTCGCGGCCTGTGCGGGCCTGTCCGTCTGGGTCTGCCTCGGCACGGCGGGCGCCGCGGGGATCTGGCTGACGCTGCTCGGCCTGGAGCGCCGCTGGCGCGCCGCGGCCCGGCTGGCGGCTGCCGGCCTGCTCAGCGCCGCGCTGGCCGCCCCCTACCTCCTCAGCGTGCTGGCCAACCGGACCGACGGCGGCGCGCCGATCCGGTTCTCGATCCGGCGATTCGGGCCGCTCGACGGCCTCGTCGACGAGCCGGCCCTGAGCGCGCTCCGCCTGGTCCTCCTGCCGCTGAACTACTACGCGGCCCTGGGCGTCTGCGCCGCCGGTGCGCTGCTGTTCTGGCGCCTCGTGCCCCGCCGCGAGGCCCACGGCCGCGAGGCCGGGCGGCTGCTCACCCTCTGCGCGGCGGCCAGCCTGCTCCTCGGCGGCGTCCTGCGCTCGGCGATCCTCAACAACGACCTCGGCGCGCGCGTGGTCCTGCTCGCGCAGGTCGCGACCCTGGTCTGGACCGTGGTGGCCCTGACCCGCCTCAGCGAGGCGCGGCGGCTCCGGTTCCCCGGCCTCCTCGCCGCGCTGCTCGCCCTCGGTTACGCGACGACCCTCTACGGCTTCGTCGGCATGCGCGCCTATACGGCCTCCGACCGGCCCGCCTTCGCCCGCCTCGCCGGCCGTCCCGACATCGACCGGGCGCTGCGCGCGGCCTACGCCTGGGCCGGCACGCACCTGCCCCGGGACCTGGTGCTGCAGCAATCGCCCGTGCCGCGGCGGGTGTTCGATTTCGGGCTCTACGGCCTCCAGCCGACGGGGGTGGCCGACGCGGAGGCCCGGCTGTTCGGCGCCCCGCCGGAGGCCGTGGCGTCGCGGCTCGCCGACGTCGCGCCGATCTTCCGCGACCGCCTGGACGGCGCGGAGGTGCGGCGGCGCGCCGAGGCGGCCGGGATCGGCGCCCTGGTCGTCACCGCGCAGGACGCGCCCTGGAGCGGCCCGGATTCCTGGGTCTGGCGCAGCCAAGCGGTCTACGCCGATCCGCTCGTCCGGATCCTGCGGGTCGAGGATCTCCATGACTGAAGCCGGTCCTAGGGCACCCGCCCACCCGCGCGCCGCGCAGGCCCTGCGCTGGCTCTGCGCCCAGGCGCTGCTGCAGGCCGGCGCCGTCCTCCTCGGCTTCGGCTGCTTCGTGCTGCTGTTCCAGACGGATCTCTGGTCCGGGGTGACGATCCTGTTCTACCGCGGCCTGATCCTGCTCGCGGTCGCCTTCCTGCTGACGCTGTCGGTCACGGCGGCCCTCGCCGGGCTCGGCCGGTCCTGGGGGCTGCGCCGGCGGGACGCCCTCGGCGCCTGCGTCCTGTCGCTGTCCCTGAACCTGAGCGCCTTCGTGATCCTGCCGGTGACGGTCGACCGCTCGATCAGCGTGTTCCTGCTCGGCCAGATGGCCGCCCATCCCGGGGAGCGCTTCACCCCGGAGCGGGCGCGGGCGGTGTTCGAGCGGGTCTATCTCGGCGAGTTCCGGCAGATGGAGCGGCGCCTGACCGAGCAGCAGGCCTCCGGCAACGTCGCGCGGGCGGGTGACGGCTACGTCATCACCCCGCAGGGCAGCGCCTTCATCCGCTTCTGCGGCCTCGTCGCCCGGGCGTTCCGGACCGACACCCGGATGATCGGCGCGGCCGCCGCACCGCCCCCGCCGGGCGCGGTCGATCCGGGAGCGCCCGACGGGGGCGGTGCGGTGCGGCGGTAGGCGGTACCGTTTCGGGCGCCGAGCGGTGCGGCAGCGGCCGGGACGGTTTCGCGGAGGCCGCCGTCCGGGCATGGAATATGCCGGGTGACGATCCGGGCGAGGGGAACGGACGCGATGGCGGAGTCCGCGGTGACCACGGGTGAGCGGGCGGGTGCGGGGGCAGGGCGCGACCTCGCCCGGAGCCTCACCGCGCCGGGCCTCGTCGCCATCGGCCTCGGCGCCACGATCGGCGCCGGCATCTTCGTGCTCACCGGAACGGCGGCGGCGCAGTACGCGGGCCCGGCGCTCAGCCTCTCCTTCGTGATCGGCGGCATCGCCTGCGGCCTCGTGGGCCTGTGCTACGCCGAGCTGGCCGCCATGATCCCGGAGCCGGGATCCACCTACACCTACACCCGCGCGAGCCTCGGGCGGTTTCCCGCCTGGATCATCGGCTGGGACCTCGTCCTCGAATTCGCCGTGGCGGCGGCGACCGTGGCGGTGGGCTGGTCGGGCTACGCGCAGTCCCTCGCGGCGGAGTTCGGCCTGCATCTGCCGCGGGCCCTGGCCGGGGCGCCCGGCGACGGCGGCCTCGTCAACCTCCCGGCGGCCGGGATCGTGCTGCTGCTCAGCGCCCTGCTGATGCGCGCCACCGAGGAGGCCTCCCTGGTCAACGGGCTGCTGGTCGCCTGCAAGGTCGCGATCATCCTGGCCTTCGTGGGCGTCGGCGTGGCCCATCTCCGGCCGGACCTCTGGCACCCGTTCGTGCCGGAGAATGCCGGGACCTTCGGCGCCTACGGCTGGAGCGGCGTGTTCCGCGGCGCCGCGGTGGTGTTCTTCGCCTTCGTGGGCTTCGAGACCGTGGCGACGGCCGCGGGCGAGTGCCGGGCACCGCAGCGCGACGCGCCGGTGGGCCTGATCGGGTCCCTGCTGATCACCACGATCCTGTACGTCGCCGTGGCGGCCGTCCTCACCGGCCTCGTGCCCTACCGCGACCTCGACGTCGCCGACCCGGTGGCCAAGGCGGTCGACGTGATCGGCCTGCCGGGCTTCTCGACGATCATCAAGGCCGGCGCCCTGATCGGCCTGACCACCTCGGCGCTGACCGCCCTCTACGGGCAGAGCCGGATCTTCTTCGCCATCGCCCGCGACGGGCTCCTCCCGGGGATCTTCTGCCGGGTCCATCCGGTGACGCGGGTGCCCGTGGCGAGCCAGCTGGTGATCGGCCTGTTCACGGCGGCCGTGGCGGGGCTCGTGCCCATCGACATCCTGGGCGAGATCGTCAGCATCGGCACGCTCCTGGCGTTCTGCCTCGTCTGCGCGACGGTGCTGATCCTGCGCCGGACCGATCCGGACCGGGCGCGCCCGTTCCGCGTGCCGGCGGTGACGCTCACGGCGGGGTTCGGGATCCTGTCCTGCCTCGCGCTGATGGCCTCGCTGCCGGCCGACACCTGGATCCGCCTCGCGGTCTGGCTGGCGATCGGCCTCGCGATCTACGCCGGCTACGGCCGGCGGCACGGTCGGCTCAGCTGATCAGGTTGATGGTGGCCTGCGCGAGCGTCTTGATCGAGGCCGAGGCGCTCAGGCTCAGTTCGTAGTTCCGGACCACCCGCTGCAGGTCGGCCGATTCGACCGCGCTGTTCACGTTCGGCAGGCGGACATAGCCGCTCGGGTCGGCCCCGGGACTGGTCGGGTCGTAGCGGGTGCGGAAGCCGGTGGTGTCGCGGGCGATCCGACCGACCGGGTCGCGGGGGCTGTCCGCCGCCACGGGGGCGAACACCGCGATCTTGCGGGCGTAGGGGGCCCCACCCGGGGTGGTCGGGACCGAATCGGCGTTGGCGAGGTTCTCGGAGATCGCGCGGATCCGTCCGCTCTGCACCTGCCGGCCGGCGGCCAGGGCGGCGGAGGCCGAGTGGAGGGCGCTGGTGTCCGGCATGCGCGGGCCCCGTCGACGGCGACGATCTGACCGAGTCCTCGCCGAACAGCCTTAACCGGGGGTTAAGAGGGCCGCGCGGACAGGCTCAGCGCGTCCCGGAGATCCTGGCCATCGGTGAGGCGCAGGCCGCGGCGGCGGAGCGCGGAGAGCAGCGCGCGGTCGGGGAACGGACAGTACGGCAGAACCGGCGCGGTCCGCCCCTCCGGCAGCGCCCCGGTCCGGGCGACCTCGTCGAGGAGCCGGTCGAGCATCGCGCGCCCGTGGGCGTGGAGCGCCACCGAGGCCCGGGTCGCGGTCGTGCCCTCGGGCAGCGGTACGGCCTCCTGGGCGAGGATCGCGCCGGTGTCGATCGTGGCGGCCAGCCGGTGCAGGGTCATGCCGAACTGTCCGGGCCCGTCGGCCAGGGCATGGATCGTCGGCACAGGGCCCCGGTGGCGCGGCAGCAGGCCGGGATGCCCGTTGACGCCGCCGAGCCGCGCCAGGCCGATGATCTCGGGCTTCAGGATCTGATCGAAATGGTAGGTGAGGATCAGGTCCGGTGCGGCGTCCCGCAATGCCCGCGCGACGTCCGGGCCGTTGACGTCGTCGACCGTCAGGGTCGGGATGCCCAGGCGGCGGCACAGGGTCCTGAGCGGCGTCGCCTCCGGCGCGTCGCCGCTTCCGGACGCCGCCTGGGTCAGGGGCGCCAGGGGCCGCAGCAGGTCCGGCAGGCCGAAATTGACCGCGAGGTAGGGCAGGATCCCGGTGCCCGAGCGCGCGAGGTGCCGCCGGATCTGCCCCGTCAGACCGCCGCTCGACGGCCGCTCGGCGTTCGAGAGCCCCACCAGCGCGATGTCGGCCCGGAGATCGGCGACGAGCCGGCGCACCGCGCGGGCGTTCGGCAGCGCCTCCAGGACGAACAGCGCGATCCGGGGCCGCGCCATCAGCGCCGCTTCCGCCGCTGGAACCGGAAGGCGTAGAGGCCGGCCTTGCGGACGTTCTCGGGCAGGAGCAGCACGGTGCGGGCGAGCGCCGTGAGGATGAACGGGAAGGCGATCACGTCGCGGTTGGCCGCGATGCCCTTGGCGATCCGCACGGCCGCCTCCTCGGCGCTGATCTCCAGCGGCCGCCAGCCCTTGAGCTCGCCGCCCATCGGCGTCTTCACGTAGCCCGGGGTGACGACGTTGACCTTCACGCCCCGGGGCGCGACCTTCTGGCGCAGGGCGAGGCCGTGGGCGACCAGAGCCGCCTTGGCGCCGCTGTAGGCCGGCGCGTCCTGGAGCGGCGCGTAGGCCGCGAGCGACGACAGCAGCACGATCTGACCGCGCCCGCGCTGGAGCATCAGCGTCAGGGTGGGCAGCATCACGTTGAGCGTGCCGGTGTAGTTGATGTCGGCGGTCTCGAAGGCCACGTCCTCGGCCTCCACCTGCCCCTCCTGATTGCCGCCGTTCACCGCCGCGTTGGCGATGACGAGGTCGAGGGGGGCCTCGGCATCCGACCGGTGGACCAGCGCCACGGTGGCGGCCCGGTCGCGGGTGTCGAGGCGGGCGGTCTCGACGGTCGCGCCGCCGGCGCGGCAGTCGCGGGCGACGATCTCCAGCCGCTCGGCGTTGCGGCCGACCAGGATGAGGCTCGTGCCGGATTGCGCGTAGTGGCGCGCCAGCGCGGCGCCGATGCCGCTCGACGCGCCGGTGATCAGGATACGGGGCATGGGGCGGGTTACGCCGCCGCGCGGGGAAAGATCAAGGCCGGGAAAGGCTCACCGGCGGTGAAACGCGCTTCAAAGGCCGCCGAACGGCGACGGTCCCGGAGTCCGGCGAGTCCGGTCAGTAGACCGGCGCGAGCTCGCCGTCGCGCTCGGCCACCTCGCTGACCGCCCGCGCCGCCGCCAGCATCGCGTCGGGCAGGGCCGCCTCCATCCGCGGCACCGAGCCGGCCACCGCGCGGTCGATCGCCTCCTTGGAGAAGAAGCCGCCGTTGACCTGGGTCCGGTGCAGGACCACGCGGCGGAAATCCGCCATCAGGTCCATCTCCGGCGGCGTCGGATTCTTCCAGAAGCTGTCGAGATCGCCCTGATGGGTCAGGCCGGCCATGTTGTAGATCGCGGTGCCGACCGCGTGGGTCGGGCAGCCCATCTCGAGGGACAGCATCCCCACCGTGGAGTTGACGATCACCACGCCGCGGGCGCCCTTGATCAGGGCCGGGAGGTCGCCGCCGTCGATGAAGTCGAGCCGGTCGCTGACGCCGTGGCGCCGGGCCGAGGCGCGGGCGAACTTGCGCCAGTTGATCAGGCCGCTGTCGAGCGGGTGCAGCTTCACCAGCAGCCGGGTCGGTGCCGACGAGCCGTCCGCGAAGGACTTGATCACCCGGTCCATGAAGCCCTCGACGCCGAGGAACGGCGAGTGGACCCGGATCTGGTAGTCGCTGTCGAGCTGCAGCGGCAGCAGGAAGTAGTCGCAGCCGACCGCGCGGTAGATCTCGTCGCAGCGGGCCGCCTCGCGGCGGGTATGGGCGCGGCGCGCGAACTTCTTGATCCAGCCGGCATACTCGGCCGCGATATGGGTCGGCCGGTGGCTGCGGAAATGCGGGAAGAGGTAGGGGAACAGCACGTTGGCGAGGTTGTAGCCGACGTCCCAGACGCTGCGGCGGGCCATGTCGCCCGTGGAGGGCATCGCCCGGCCGGGCTGCGGCAGGCGCCGCGCCAGGGCCCGGATCTCGGCGGCCGTCCGGGGAAGCGACGAGAAGCCGTTCACGCCGCCCAGCTCGCAGGTGATCCAGTTCGGGCGGATATAGCCCTCCTCGAACACGTGCACCCGCAGGCCGCGATACTCGGCGATCATGCGGGCCGCCTTGTGGAACGGCCGGCAATCGCCGAACAGCACGATGTCGGTCACGCTCTCGCGGTCCAGATAGGCCTCGAGATACTCGCCCCAGGCCTCGCGGCGGCCGCGGTAATTGTCGGCCTCGCCGCTCCAGAACAGCCAGTCGCCGGGGCAGAGATTGATGCGCCGGACGCTGTGTCCCCGCGCGCGCAGCGCCTTTCCGAGATCGGAGAAGAACGGCGTCGCGATGCCCTGCAGGAAGAGGAAGGTCGCGGGGCGGTCGCGGAGGGCGTCGGGGGCGGGCTGTTGCATTCCGCGGCGCTTCTGTCCTTGACCCTGGGCCGGATGAACCGCACCGGCGAGAGACTCTTGAGGTGGCACGGTGCCCGGCGGCCCCGCAATCCGAAGCCACGCCGCGGCATGGCATTTCCGCGCCAGCGTGGCCCGTCTGCAACGGTCCCGCGCCTGCGGCTCAGCCTCCGGATTAGGCGGGCAATCGCGGCGACGATATGTCCAAATCCTTTCCAGGACGTGGCGACGGCGACGCGCGCTCAGGTTGTCCCCGCGTTGCATCACCATCCCATGCCGACGAAAATGCGCTACAGGCAGCTTCCGCACCTCGACCCGACCGGAGCCGGACGCACCGACCATGCCCGCTGACCCGACCCCGTCGCTCTACGCGACCGGCCGCACGATCCGCCGCCTGCGGGCGGAGATCGAGGCCGCGACGGGCCTCGCCTTCGGTCCGGCACGGCCCGGCGCCGTCGGCGCGGCCTGGGGCGCGGGCAGCCTCGCGGGGCGCCTGCTGGCGCTGACGGGGCGGCGCCGGCTCGTGGTCGCGCCCGGGCCGGTCCTGAGCCCCTACGACTCGCCGGAGACCGGCTTCGCGTCCCTGCGGATCAGCCTCGACGGCGCGCCCCTGGGCGGGGAGGGCGGCGTCCACTACCTCGATCCCTGGAGCCGGGCGCCGATCGACCGCGCGGCCTGCGCCGAGCGGGTGGCGTGGCTCGCCGCGCGCTTCGCCGAGAACGACCGGCGGGTGATCTATGTCGGGATGTCGCGCTGGAAGCGGCCCGCCCTCGACGTCCTCGGCGCCGGGCCCGCCGGCCGGCCGATCCACACCATGACCACCGAGGCCGCGATCGCCGCGGGACAGCGCCACGGCGGCCGCATCCTGGCCTGGGCGACGCGGGCACCGGGCCAGCTCGAGGAGGCCTGCGCGCGGGCCGGCCTGCCGCTGGCCCGGGTCGAGGACGGGTTCCTGCGCTCCGTGGGGCTCGGCGCCAGCCTGCAGCCCGGCGCCTCCATCGTGGTGGACGACCTCGGCATCTACTACGACCCGCGGCGGGAGAGCCGCCTGCAGCGGCTGCTCGCCGAGGCCGACTTCACCCCGGACCTCGTCGCCCGGGCGCGGCGCCTGCGCGAGGAGGTCGTGGCGCGTCGGCTCAGCAAGTACAATGTCGGCCTCGACGCCGCCGCGCTCGACTGGCCGCCGGGCCGGCGGATCGTGCTCGTGCCCGGCCAGGTCGAGGACGACGCCTCGGTGCGCCACGGCTCGCCGCTGGTCCGCTCGAACCGGGCGCTGCTGGAAGCGGCGCGGCGGCGCAACCCGGACGCGTTCCTGCTCTACAAACCGCATCCCGACGTGGAGGCCGGGTTCCGTCCCGGCATCATCCCGGAGGCGGAGGCCCTGACTCTTGCCGACCGGATCGTGGGCGGCATCAGCATCGTCGACCTCCTCGACCGGGTGCATCACGTCGAGACCATGACGTCGCTGGCCGGGTTCGAGGCCCTGATCCGCGGCCTCACCGTGGCGACCCACGGCCGGCCGTTCTACTCCGGCTGGGGCCTGTCGGAGGATCTCGCGCCGGGGGCCGACCGCGGCCGCCGGCTGAGCCTCGACGAGCTGGTGGCCGGCGCCATGATCCTCTACGCGCGCTACCTCGACCCGATGGCGATGAAGCCGTGCACCCCGGAGCAGCTCCTCGACCGCCTCAGCGCGGCCCGGGCGGCGGCGCCGCGCAACGCCCTCTCCCTCGGCCGGACGGCCCATCTGGTGATGCGCGCCCGCTACGGCCTCCTCAATCCCGTCGTGCGGGCCCTGCGCAGCCGGCGCGGCGTCGGCCGCGAGGCCGGCGGCGGGCCGCGCTAGGGCGGCGCGCGCGGCGCGAATCCCGTTCCGCGAGACCCTGATGTGACACCAAAGCGATAGCGCGCGCTGCTAGAGTCCGCCCGCAGCCGCCCGTCCCCGGGGCCGATTCCGATCGTTCTGGATCAGGAACGGCCCGTAACGCCTTGCTCCCGCGCGCTGTTTCCCGCCGGACCGGATCCCGGCGGCGAGCAGGCCCGCCCCACGCCGAGTGTCCGTGTCTTGACGACGTTCCTCATCGCCACCGGTCTCGCGCTCGCCGCGTGCCTCGCCCTGGAGGTGTTCGCGGGCGACTCGATCGCGCGGGCGAGCCTCGCGCCGCGGGATCTCGGCCTGCGGCTGCTCGGCTACCTGCTGATCCTGCTGTTCTGGTTCGAGTTCTCCTGGCGGCCCTGGCTCGCCGGGCTGACCTGCGTGATCACCGTGGCGATCCTGATCGTCGTCAGCCGCGCGAAGCGCTCGGTGATCGGCGAGCCGCTGCTGTTCAGCGATTTCGCCCTGCTGCCCCAGGTGCCGCGACATCCGCAGCTCTACTACATCCCGCCCCTGTGGGACCCGCGCATCTCCGTGCCGGTCCTGCTCACCCTGGCGGTCACCGCGCTGTGGTACTGGATCGAGCCGAGCGTGCTGCCCGTCGCGACCCTGCCGCGGGTGCTGTGCCTGCTCGGCCTCCCGCTCGCGCTCTGGCTGCTGGTCCGGGCGGCCCCGCGCCCGCCGCTCGCCCGGCTGATCGCCCGCTGGTTCCCCGAACCCGATCTGGAGGCGGATGTCACCCGGGTCGGCCTCCCGGCGAGCCTCCTGGGCTACACCGCCCGGGCGATGGCCGGCGGCGTGCCGGTGCCGGCGGCGCCGGCGCTGCCGGAGGGCCCGGGCGACGACGTCGTCGTGGTGATCCAGCTCGAATCCTTCGTCGATCCGGAGCGGCTCGGCGGCCCGAAACTGCCGGCGATGGACCTCTTCCGCACCCGGGCCGCGCAGTACGGGCGCCTGCGGGTGCCGGCGCACGGCGCCTACACGATGCGCAGCGAGCACGCGGTGCTCACCGGCCGACCGTCCGAGAGCCTCGGCTTCGGCCGCTTCGACCCCTACACGTCCCGCAGCGGCGACGAGCCGACGAGCCTCGCCCGGCTGGCCGGGGGACGGGGCTACGGGACCCTGTTCCTGCACCCGTTCCACCGCGACTTCTTCCGGCGGGCGCGCGTGATGGAGGCCTTCGGCTTCGCCGATCTCGTGATGGGGGAGGCCTTCGCGGAGGCGCCGCGCGTCGGGCCCTATGTCGGGGACGTCGCCCTCGGCGCGCGCCTCCTCGCGGAAGTGCGGGCCCGCCGCGCGCCCCTGTTCCTGTTCTGCGTGACCATGGAGAACCACGGTCCGTGGAAGCCGGGGCGGCTGCCGGGGATCGACGACCCGCAGGCGCAGTATCTCCATCACGTCGCCCATACCGGGCAGATGGTCGAGGATCTCGTCGCCGGCCTGGACGCCATCGCCCGCGAGCGGGGCCAGACCATCACGCTCTGCGTGTTCGGCGACCACGCACCGTCGCTGCCGAGTTGCAAACCCGGTTTCGGCGGGCGGACCACCGAGTACGCCCTGTTCCGCTTCGGCCGCCCGCACGAGGCCCCGCAGCGCGCCGACATCGGCGCCGACGAGCTCGGGCGGGCGCTGCGTGCGAGTCTCGCGACCGCGCCCGCGGACGTCGCCGCGGGGACATGATAAGGTTAAGCTTGCGCGGCATAAGCGTGGCCGTGCCACGCTGGTGACGCATTGCCCGCGGATAGCGCGACCGGCCACGCGACGGCCGCCGCTCCGGCGCGGCCGTTAAAGCGATCGCAGCGTTTGGCGGTCAAACTGGGTGTCCCGGCCCGGGCCAGCGATGGCGCGGGCTCGGCGAGGAGAAATCTTTGTGATGCTGCGTAAGACGGCGTGCACCGCCCTGATGGCCGCCCTGGCGGCTGGATCTGCCGGCGGTTGCACGTACCTGCCCGCGGCGGGTCCGACGGCGAGCGCGATCCAGGCCGGATCCGAGGTCGCCACGGCCGACGGAGGCCTGCTCGCCCGCTACGAGATCATCGACGTCACTCCCTCCGTGGTCGAGGCCCTGCGCGGCCGGCCGCTGGACAGCCTGCTCGCCTCCTTCGGCGACCACCGCCCCTCCTCCGAGCCGGTCATCGGCATCGGCGACATGGTCTCGGTCTCCGTCTGGGAAGCCGGGTCCGGCGGCCTGTTCTCCGGGCCCCTCGTCGCCGACCGCTTCTCCGCAGGCTCCAAGTCCGCCCTCATCCCCGAGCAGCCCGTCGGGCGCGACGGCGCCATCTCGGTGCCCTACGCCGGCCGCATCAAGGTCGCCGGCCGCCGCACCCAGGACGTCCAGGCGCTCATCGAGAACGAGCTCGCCGGCAAGGCCATCCAGCCGCAGGTGCTGGTCTCGGTCACACGCCCGATCTCCCAGGCCGTCACCGTCACCGGCGAGGGCGCCGCCGGCGCCCGCCTGCCGCTCTCGGGCCACGGCGACCGCATCCTCGACGTCATCGCCGCCGCCGGCGGCAACCGCGCGCCGGTCAACGAGACCTTCGTGCGGCTCTCGCGCGGGCCGGTGACCGCGACCGTGCCGCTGACCACGGTGGTGTCGAACCCGCGTGAGAACATCTACCTGCGGCCCAACGACGTGCTGACCCTGGTGCGCGACCCGCAGACCTTCATCGCGGTGGGCGCGCTGGGCAACAGCACCGAGCTGCCGTTCCAGGCCGACGGGATCACGCTGGCGCAGGCGCTGGCCAAGGCGCGCGGCCTGTCGGACTTCGCCGCCGACCCGGCCGGCACCTTCATCTTCCGGTTCGAGCCCGCCAGCGTCGTGCGCCGGCTCAGCCCTGGCTCGAAGCTGCTCGGCACGCCTCTGGTGCCGGTGGTCTACCGGATCGACATGCGCGACCCCAACAGCCTGTTCGTGTCGCAGGCGTTCCGGATGCGCAACCGCGACCTGATCTACGTGTCGAACGCGCCCTTCACCGAGGTCCAGAAGGTCCTCACCGCCTTCAGCGGCATCACCGGCCCGGCCTCCTCGGCCGCCCTGGCCTATTCCTACGCCAAGTAGGACCCGTGCTCCGCGACGGGCGGCACCGCCGCCGGTCGCCGCGCTGGGGGTGCCGCGCGCGTCCGACCGAGACTGCCGCGGTCTGTCGATACGAAGAAGGGGCGCGGATATCATCCGCGCCCCTTCTTCGTGAGGGTCTCGAAGAACCGGGGCGCGCGGCCCCGGCCGGGCTCAGACCCGCTTGGCCAGCAACTGCTCGATCAGCGAGCCGCCCTTGTCGATGGCCGCCAGCTCCTCGGCCACCGCGTTCACGGTGTCGCGGATCTGGTCGGGCGTGTGCTCGGAGGTGAGGAAGAAGCGCAGGCGCGAGGCCCGCTCCGGCACGGCCGGGTGGATGATCGGCTGCACGTTGATGCCCCGGCGGAACAGCCGGTCCGACAGGGTCACGGCCTTCAGCGAATCGCCGACGATGATCGGCACGACCGCGAGGCCGAGGCTGAAACCGGTGTCGAGGCCGAGCTTCTTGGCGGTGGCCAGGAACAGGGTGCCGTTCTGGCGCAGGCGCTCGACCCGCTCGGGCTCGGCGTGCATCACGGCGAGCGCCGCCTCGGCCGCGGCCGCGAGCGGCGGCGACATGCCGACGCTGTACACGAAGCCGCCGGCGGTGTGCTTCAGGTACTCGATCAGCGCGATCGGGCCGCAGATGTAGCCGCCGCAGGTCGACAGGGTCTTCGACAGCGTGCCCATCCAGATGTCGACCTCGCGGGGGTCGACACCGCAATGCTCGAACAGGCCGGCGCCGGTCCGGCCGGTGACGCCGAGGCCGTGCGCCTCGTCGACCATCAGCCACGCGTCGTAGCGCTTCTTGAGGGCGACGAGCCCGGCGAGGTCCGGCGCGTCGCCGTCCATGCTGTAGAGGCCCTCGACCACGATCAGCGCCCGGCGATGCTCGTGGCGGGTCGACTGGAGCAGGGTCTCCAGGGCGTCGAGATCGTTATGCGCGAAGGAGCGCCGTTGGGCGCCCGACAGCTGCGCGCCGGTGACGATGCTGTTGTGGGACAGCGCGTCGTGGAAGATCACGTCGCCGGCTTCCAGCAGGGCGCCGATGGTCGTGACGTTGGTGGCGTGGCCGCTCACCATCACGATGCAGCCCTCGGACTGGTAGTGCTTGGCCAGCGCCTGCTCGAGGCTGATGTGCCCCGGCCGCTCGCCCGCCACGACGCGGCTCGCCGACGCGGAGGTGCCGTAAGCCTCGATCGCCTCCCGGGCGGCGTTGCTCACCCGCGGATGGCCGTTCAGGCCGAGGTAGTCGTAGGACGAGAAGTTGGTGAAGCTCTTCTGGTCGATCCGCGTCGTGGCCCCGGCCTTGGCGTCGTGGACGCGGAAGAACGGGTTGCCCAGGCCGATCAGATCGGCCGCCTGGCGCTGGAGCTTCAGCTCGCGGTAGCCCGGCAGGTTCTCGAAGTTCTGCGCCGCCGACTTGCCGGCGGGAGAGGCCGTCTTGACGGGGGCCGGGCGCGGCGTCGCGCGCCCGAGCCGGTTGGTCACGAAGCCGGCGAGCGCCGCGCGCCCACCGTCCGGCCGTGCCGTGTCGGTCATGAGTTGGTCTCTTTGATCTCGCTGGACGTCTGCTCGATGAGTTCCTTGAGAGGCGCGAGGATCTGCGCATCGACCTCACCGCCGACATGCTTCGAGACGAGGCTCATCGCGACGCCGGCCGTCTCGTCCATGGGCGCGGAAACCGCCTGAATTAAGGACTCCGACAGCTCATTGACGGTCATGCCCGACGAAAGTCCGGCGGGCGGCGCGTCGAGGGCGAAGCGCTCCTGCAGGCTGGCGCCGAGCTCGACGCCCATCAGCGAGTCGAGGCCGATCTCCGAGAGCTGGCGCACGCGGCTGATGTCGTCCTTCGGCAGCCGCAGGATGCGGGCGATGTCCTCGACGATCGCGTCCGACACGGTCTTGCGGACCGCGTCGAGGTCGCCGCCCTTGAGCAGCGCGGCGATGTTGATCGCCTGGACGCCGCCGGCCTCGGCCTGCTGGTCGGACCCGAGTTCCGCGTAGCTCGGCGAGCGCATGGTGGCGAGACGCTCGCGCGCCTTGCCCCAGTGCATCGCCGCGATCGCGATGACGCCCTCGTCCGGGGACGCGCCCTGGCTGCCCAGCGCCTCGGCCATCAGGTCGAGGCAGCGGCGGGCCTCCATCGGCGTGACGCCGACGCGGCCGGCGAGGCCTTCCATGACCGCCTTGTTGCGGGCGAGCATGCCGACATCGCCGATGGCGCCCCAGGCCACCGCCAGGGCGGGCAGGCCGCGGCGGCGGCGCTGGCGCGCGAGGCCTTCCATGAAGCCGTTGGCGGCCACGTAGGAGCCCTGGCCCGGGTTGCCGATGAAGGTCGTCGCCGAGGAGAACAGGACGAAGTAGTCCAGGCTCCGGTCGCGGGTGGCGGCGTCGAGGTGCTGCGCGCCGATCACCTTCGGGCCGATCACCGCGTCGAGCGCCGCGGCGTCGATGTTGGAGATCAGGCCGTCCTGAAGAACCGCCGCGGCGTGGAGCACGCCGGCCAGCTTCTTGCCGCCCTGCTCGATCCCGGCGATGAGCCGGTCCACCGAGGCGCGGCTGGTGATGTCGACGGCCTTGGCCTCGACGGTCAAGCCCCGGGCCGACAGCTCCGCCACGATCGCCTTGGCCTCGTCGGTGGCCGCGCCCTTGCGGCCCGCGAGCACGAGGTGCTTGGCGCCCCGGTCGATCAGCCAGCGCGCCGCCTCCAGGCCGAAGCCGCCGAGGCCGCCGGTCAGCAGGTGGACACCCTCGGCCGAGACCGTGAACGGGCGGGCCGTGTCCTTCATGATCGTGCCGGCCTTGGGCGGGCTGATCACGATCTTACCGATGTGGCCGGACTGCTGCATCAGCCGGAACGCGTCCGAGGTCTCAGCCGCCGTGAACGGCTGGTACGGCAGGGGCTTCAGGCCGCCGTCGTTGAACAGCGCCATGACCTCGCGGAACATCCGCGCGCCGTCGTCGCCCTGGTGCTGGATCACCTGATCGAGGTCGACGCCGAAGTAGCTGAGGTTCCGCCGGAACGGGCGCAGGCCGATATGGGTGTTGGCGACGTAGTCGCGCTTACCCAGCTCGACGAAGCGGCCGAACGGCCGGAGCGCGTTGAGCGAGCGCTCCATCGCCTCGCCGAACAGGCTGTTCAGCACGATGTCGACGCCGTCGCCGGTGATCGCCCGGACCTCGTCCACGAAGGCGAGGGAGCGGGAATCGAGCACGTGCTCGGCGCCCAGCGCCTTCACCAGCGCCCGCTTCTCGCGGGAGCCGGCCGTGGCGATGACCCGCGCGCCCTTGAGCTTGGCGATCTGCAGGGCCGCGAGGCCGACACCGCCCGCGCCGCCGTGGACCAGCACCCATTCGCCGCGCCGCATCCGGGCGCAGGAGACGAGGCCGTAATAGGCGGTGAGGAAGGCCACCGGCACGGTGGCGGCCGCCATCGGGTCGAGGCCCTGCGGCATCGGCGCGACGACGAGGTCCGGCACCACGATGTGCGTCGCGAAGCCCGACTGGGCGAAGGCGACGACCGGGTCGCCGACCTTGAAGCCCTTCACGCCCGGGCCGACGGCCGTGACGCGGCCGGCGCACTCGAGGCCGAGGCGGGGGCCGGCGAAGCCGTCCTCCAGGATCTCCTCGGGGAGCATCGAGAGCGCCCAGAGCACGTCGCGGAAGTTGAGGCCGGTGGCCTCGACCGCGATCTCCATCTCGCCCTTGCCGGGGGCGCGGCGCTCGGCCGGACCCCAGACCATCTCGCTGAGGCCGCCGGTGTTGCTGCGCTCCAGGCGCGCGGCCTCCGCCGGGACGGCGTCGGCCGGATCCCGGTGCTGCGGCCGGCCGGCGTGGAAGCGCACGACCTGGGTCCGCTCGTCGTCCAGCACGATCTCGGTCTCCGGCGTGCCGGAGAGGATGAGGTCGCGCAGGCGCTCGGAGGCGCGCTTCGACGACATCTCGGGGGAGAGGTCGATGCGGCGGACGTCGAGGTTCGGGGCCTCGTTGGCGAGCGTGCGGGAGAAGGCCCACACGCCGGCCTCGATGTTGGTGGTCTGGCCGCCGCGGTCGCGGGTGGCGCCGGGCGCCACGACCCAGAGTCGGGTCTGGCGGGATCCCAGATGCTCGGTGCAGCGCTTGAGGCTGAGGCAGCGGTCGCGCAGCCGCTCGGCCGCCTCGCCGCCGCGGGTGAAGGCGCCGGCCAGGAACACCACCGTGTCGGGGGTCTCCTTCTCCAGCTCCATCAGGGAGGTCTCGGAGTCGAGGATGATCGAGACGTGCACGCCGCCCGCGACCAGCAGGGTGGCCAGGGAGGAGGCGGTCTCGGCCGCGAACTCGTCGTCCGAGCCGATGATGAAGGCGAAGCTCTGCGCCGGGGCCGGGCCCGGGCGCACCGGCGCCTCGGCCGTCAGCAGCAGGTCGTCGCCGTTGGCCGACGCCGCCCGCTCGACCTCGACCTTGACCAGGCCGTGGGCGCTCAGGATGCGCTGCCAGCCCTCGATGTCCTCGAGCCGGCCCACGGGCAGGCCGCCCGCGGCCTCCTCGAACCAGCCGGCCGTGAGACCGAACACGAGGTCGCGGAACAGGGAGGCCCCCGGCTCCACCGCCACCAGCAGGCCGCCGGTGGCGAGCGCCCCGGCGAGCTGGCCCGGCAGGGCGCGGTCGCCGCGATGCAGGCTGCCCGAGGCCAGGATCAGGTCGAAGCTGCCGGGCGCGAGCTCCTCGGCGGTCTCGACCACGGCGGCGGCGCGGCCGAGGGACAGGCGGGCGCGCTCGGCGAGCCGGCGGTCGGTCTCGAAGACCGTGAGCCGGGCCTCGGCGGCGGCCGCGAAGGTCGCGGTCTGGGCCGAGAGCGGGCCGAAGCCGACCTGCAGGACCCGCAGCGCCCGCTCCTTCGGGAGCTGGGCGCGGCTCCGCTCGATCAGGTCGGCGACCACGTCGGCGCCGTGGCGCGCGGTGGCCGAGCGCAGCACGAAGGCGTCGATCGCCCCCTGCGGCAGGGCCGGCGCGTCGCTCAGCGTGCCGGCGAGCAGCCGGTCGACCAGGGCGCCGACATCGGCGATCAGCACCAGCTCGGCCGAGAGATCCGGGTGGTCGCCGGCGATCCAGCGCATGATCTCGTCGGGCGCGGGCAGGGCGGAGCCGTCGCCGAGCGTCCAGTTCGGGCCCGCGCGCTCGGCGAGGCCGCTGCTCTCCAGGGCGTAGAGGGCGTTCAGCAGCCAGGGGCGCAGAGCCTCCGGCACGCGGCTGTCGGTGACCGTGACGGTCTCGCCCTGCGCCAGCCCGGAGGCCAGGCGGTAGGCGAGCGAGGTCGCCCAGCCCTCCAGCAGGAGGTGGCCCGGCGAGAGGGCGGCGTCGGCCGGCCCCTTCGCCTCGGCGGCGAGCGGGCGGAGACGCGCGGCCACGCTCGGGCGGCGCTCCATCGGGATCGCGGTCGGCTCGGTGGCGAGCTCCGGCACCTGCGAGATCGCGAAGGCCGAGAGGTCGCCGCCGCTCTTGGCGCGCAGGGCCTGGAACCGGCCCTCGCGGATCGTGGCGATGACCGCGCCCTCGGCGTCGAGGAGCGTGAAGTCCGCCAGGATCGAGCGCTCGTTGCAGCGGCGGGTCCGGATGATCGAGCGGGCGATCACCGCGCCGGGGCGCAGCAGCCGCACCTCGCCGAAGCGCACCGGGATATAGGCCTTGCCGCCGTTCTCGCCGAGCAGGTCGGCGAAGAGCAGGATCAGCCCGTGGAAGCAGGCGTCCAGCCGGTTCGGCACCAGGCCGTAGCGGGTGTCGGGCTCGGCCGGCAGCAGGTCGGACACGATGGTCGCGTCGTCGAGCCGGGCGCTCATCGCCACCTGCTGGAAGCTCGGGCCGAAGCCGAGCCCGGAGGCGAGGGCCTTGGCGTAGAGCGCGTCGCCGGTGAGGACGTGGTCGCCCGCGGTCTCGAAGCTGAAGCCGTCGAGATCCGGCGCCTTCGGGGCCGAGAAGCTGCCCTCGACGATCTTCGCCTGGGCGTGGAGCTGCCAGGGGGTCTGGGTCAGGCGCGGACGGCTCAGCACCTGGATGCCGTTGCCGGAACCCGACAGGCGCACCGCGACCTCGCGCAGGGCGTCCTCGGCGAACACCATCGGCGCCACGATCTCGAAGTCGGCGAGCACGACCGCGTCGTCGCGCAGGGCCTCGCGGACGCAGGCCAGCGCCATCTCGACGAAGCCGGCACCCGGCATGATCACCTGGCCGTCGACCTTGTGATCCTCCAGCTCCGGCACGGTCACCGGATCGACGAAGCCGTTCCACTCCAGCCCGTCGAAGGCCGTGCGCGACCCGATCAGCGGGTGGTAGGGGCGGGGGCTCATCGCGCCCACGCCCTCGGTGGTGTCGGCGAGGCGGAACGGGCGGCGCTGCCAGGGGTAGGTCGGCAGGCGCACGTCGCCCTTCGGCGCGTCGCCGAACAGCAGCGTCTCGTCGACCTGCGCGCCCTGGACGAGGGCGGCGCTGACCGCTTTGGCGATCGGGTCGCCGCCGGAGGCCTTGCGGTGCATCACGCCGACGGTGGCGGTCTCGATCCCGAGCGGCTCGACCGCGTCGCCGACGTGGGACATCAGGGTCGCGCGCGGGCCGACCTCGACGAAGACGCGGGCGCCGCGGCGGGTCGCGTCCTGCACGGCCTCGCAGAAGCGCACCGGCTCGCGGATGTTGCGCCACCAGTAGCCGGCGCCGAAATGGGAGCCGTCGAGCACGCTGCCCGTGACGGTGGAGACCATCGCGGTGGTGCCGGCCTTGGCCTTCAGCCCCGCGAGGTCGCGCAGCAGCGGCTTCTCGGTCGGATCCATCAGCCGGCCGTGGAAGGCGTAGGCGAGGTCGAGCTTGCGGCCGCGGCGGCGCTTGCGCGACAGGGCCTTGAGGGCGGCGTCGATGTCGGCCACCGGCCCGGCGACCGTGACGGCCTTGGGGCTGTTGTAGGCGGCGATGTCGAGGGTCGGGTAATCCTTGAGGAAGGTCTCGACCTCCTCGGACGGCATCAGCAGCACCGCCATGGTGCCCTGGCCGTGCGTCGTCTCCTGGTGGTGGCTGCGGTAGTAGATGACGCGGACCGCGTCCTCCAGGCTCAGGATCCCGGCGGCCTCGGCGGCCGCGATCTCGCCCACGCTGTGTCCGAGGACGTAGGACGGGATCAGGCCCTTCGCCTTGAGCGCGGCCGTCGAGGCGCTCTCGATGGCGAAGATCAGCGGCTGGGAGACGCTGGTCAGCGCGAGGCGCTCGTCGAGGTCGTCGGCGTAGAGCGCGTCCTTCAGCGACCAGTCCGAGTAGGCGCGGAACAGGGTGTCGATCCGGTCGAAGGTCGCGCGGAAGACCGCGTTCTCCTCGTAGGCCTCGCGGCCCATCCCGGCCCACTGGCTGCCGTTGCCCGAGTAGATGAACGCCACTTCGGCGACGCGGTCGACCGCGGTCCCGGTGAAGGCGTCCGGCGTGTCCTCGCCCTCGCCGACGGCGCGGAGCGCGGCGGCGACGTCGGCCTTGCCGTCGAGCGCGACGGCGAGGCGGGCGGGCATGCGCTCGCGGCGATGCGCCACCGCGGCCGCAACGGTCGCGACCTGCTCGGGGGCGGACTCGAGGCGCTCGGCGTAGTCGAGGGCGAGCTCGTTCAGCGCGGCGCGGCTCTGGGCCGAGAGCAGCAGCACCTGGGCCTGGGGCTCCGCGGTCGCGGCGGCGGGCTTCGCCCAGGCGGGGGCGTCGGTGATGACGACGTGGGCGTTGGTGCCGCCGAAGCCGAAGGAGTTGACGCCGGCGAAGCGCTCGCGGGCGCCGCGGCTGATCGGCATCGCTTCCCGCACGACGTGCAGGTTGAGCTCGCCGAAGGGGATCTCGGGGTTGAGCTCGGCCGCGTGCAGCGACGGCGGCACGAGGTCGTGTTCCAGGGCGAGCGTCGCCTTCATCAGGCCGGCGAGGCCGGAGACCGGCTCGGTGTGGCCGATATTGGTCTTGATCGAGCCGATCGGCAGCGGCGCCTGCCGCCCGCGGCCGAGCTTCGAGCCGATGGCCGAGGCCTCGATCGGGTCGCCCACCGGCGTGCCGGTGCCGTGCGCCTCCATGAAGGCGAGGTCGTCGAGCCGGATCTCGGCCTCGCGATAGACCTTCTCCAGCAGGGCACCCTGGGCGTAACCCGAGGGGAGGGAGATGCCGGTGGTCCGGCCGTCGGAGTTGATGCCGGAGGCGGCGACCACGGCGCGCACGGTGGCGCCGTTGCGCCGCGCGGCCTCGGCCGATTGCAGCACGAACACCACGCCGCCCTCGGAGCGCACGTAGCCGTCGGCGTTCTTGGAGAACGCCTGGCACAGGCCGGTGCGCGAGAGCATCTGCGCGGTGGAGAAGCAGATGAAGTTGAACGGGCTCGCCAGCACGTTCACGCCGGCGACGACCGCGGTGTCGACGCGGCCCGACCGGATCGCCTGCACGGCGTTGTCGAAGGCGACGAGCGAGGACGAGCAGGCCGTGTCGACCGTGAAGCTCGGGCCCTTCAGGTCGAAGATGTAGGAGATGCGGTTCGAGATGATCGAGAGCGTGTTGCCGGTCGCCGCGTAGGCGTCGCCCGACGGCGCGTCGAGGATGCGCAGGTTGCCGTAATCGAGGGACGAGGCACCGACGAACACGCCGATGTTGCTGCCGGCGACGCTCGACGGGCGCAGGCCCGCGTCCTCGAGGGCTTCCCAGGTCAGCTCCAGCAGCATCCGCTGCTGCGGGTCCATCTGCTCGGCCTCGCGGGGCGAGATGCCGAACACCGCCGGATCGAACGACCACACGTCGTCGATGACGCCCGCCGCCCAGGTGTAGCTCTTGCCGCGCTCATGGGCGCGCGGGTGGGCGAACCGCTCCAGGGAGAACCGGTCGGCCGGCACCTTGCTGACGGCGCAGCGCCCCTCGGAGAGGAGTGACCACAGGCCGTCCACGCTGGGGGCCCCGGGCAGTCGGCATGCGCGTCCGACGATCGCAATGTCTGTACGTTGTGTCACGTTCGGTTCGCACACGCTCGTTATCGGAAGTCGGCTCGGCTCTCGACGAGTGAGTACCCTCTCACCCCTTACTGTGGCACCATTGCGGTGTCCAACCAGCCCCAACGCGAGGTCATCCCTGCGTGGCAAAATTGCCGGAGGCTGTGACATGTATTCATCAGAAGCTTATCCAATTCCTGCGGCCAAAACGCCAAGTTTGAACCGCCGGACCGGCTTTCGAGACGCGGGCTCGATCACGAGAAAGCCACAGTTGCGCCTCCGCGGCCGCCGCCCGTCTAGCGGCATCGATGCCGATTCCGGAAGAAATCTTCGCGGTGTCGGGCAGATCCCGCACAGGAATCCGGGTCCGCGAGCTCGCGCGGCGACGATCAAGACCCGATCCGGGCGACGCTCTCCTTGGTTCGTCCGACCCCGCAATAGGTGAAACCGTGACGGGCGGCGCTCACCGGGTCGTAGATGTTGCGCAGGTCGATCAGCACGGGAGCCGCCTCGCCGGACGACATGGCCCGACGCAGCCGGTCGAGGTCGAGGGCCCGGAACGCGTTCCACTCGGTGACGATCACCACCGCATCCGCGCCCTCGGCGCAGGCGTAGGCGTTCTCGGCGTAATCCACAGCCGGCATCAGGATCCGGGCCTGCTCCATGCCCTCGGGATCGTAGGCGCGGACCACGGCGCCGGCATCCTGCAGGCCGGCCACGATCGCCAGCGAGGGCGCGTCGCGCATGTCGTCGGTGTTCGGCTTGAAGGTCAGGCCGAGCAGCGCCACCGTCTTGCCCCGCACCGAGCCGCCGCAGGCCCTGATCACCTTGCGCGCCATCGCGCGCTTGCGCTGGTCGTTGACCGCCACCACCGTCTCGACCAGCCGCAGCGGCGTTCCGGCGTCCTGCGCCGTCTTGACCAGCGCCAGCGTGTCCTTGGGGAAGCACGAGCCGCCGTAGCCCGGCCCGGCGTGCAGGAACTTCGACCCGATCCGGTTGTCCAGGCCGATGCCGCGCGCGACCGCCTGCACGTCCGCGCCCACCGCCTCGCACAGGTCCGCGACCTCGTTGATGAACGTGATCTTCGCCGCCAGGAACGCGTTCGCCGCGTACTTGGTCAGCTCGGCCGTGCGCCGCGACGTGACCATGATCGGCGCCTGGTTGAGGTAGAGCGGCCGGTAGACCTCGCGCATCACCGCCTCGGCGCTGGCCTCCTCGGCACCGACGACGATGCGGTCGGGGCGCTTGAAGTCGGCGATGGCCGCGCCCTCGCGCAGGAACTCGGGGTTCGACGCGACCGCGAACTGCGCCCCGGGGCTGGTCTCGCGGATGATGCGCTCGACCTCGTCGCCGGTGCCGACCGGCACGGTCGACTTGGTCACCACCACGGTGAAGCCGGACAGCGCGCCGGCGATCTCCCGGGCGGCGTCGAACACGAAGCTCAGGTCGGCGAAGCCGTCGCCGCGGCGGGAGGGCGTGCCCACCGCGATGAACACCGCGTCGGCCTCGGCCACGGCCTCCCGCATGGACGTGCTGAACGCGAGCCGGCCCTGGCGCACGTTCTCGGCGACCAGGACGTCGAGGCCCGGCTCGTAGATCGGCATGCGGCCGGCGTTCAGGCTGGCGATCTTGTCGGGGTCCCGGTCGACGCACACGACCGTGTGGCCGAAATCGGCCAGGCAGGCGCCGGAGACCAGGCCGACATATCCGGCCCCAATCATCGCAATCCGCATCGGGCCCTCCCGGCAGCTCGCCCTCGGCTTGCTGCGATGCAACATGATCCGGGGCGCACGCGGATGCAACCCGGGCCAGCCTGGATCTGCTCCAGTCTGTCACGGGAATGCAACACCCGCGAAGGATGACTGTAGTTTGACAGCCGGCCGCGGGGCGGCCCGCATCGGCCGCCGGTCCGCGGGCCGCGCCTCCGCGAAGGCGCGCGGGGCGGCTTCGCAGCGCGGGCGGCTTCCTGTAGAAGCGCCCCCGCCCGGCGGGGAGGCCCGGATCCGCCCCGAGGACCCGACCCAAGGATCGGTGAAGGACCGCGATGACCGAATTGCCCAACGTGCACGTGCGTGCCGAGGTCCTGGCCCAGGCGCTGCCCCACATGCAGCGCTACGACCAGGAGATCGTGGTCATCAAGTACGGCGGCCACGCCATGGGCGACCGGGCCGCGGCCGAGGACTTCGCCGAGGACATCGTCCTCCTGGAGCAGTCCGGGCTGAAGCCGATCGTCGTGCACGGCGGCGGTCCGCAGATCGGCAAGATGCTCGACCGGCTCGGCATCCAGTCCGAGTTCCGCGGCGGCCTGCGCGTCACCGACGAGGCCACCGTCGAGGTCGTCGAGATGGTCCTGGCGGGCCTGATCAACAAGCAGATCGTCGGCTGGATCTCCGCCGAGGGCGGCCGGGCGGTCGGCCTGTGCGGCAAGGACGGCAACATGGTCCGGGCCAAGCGTGCGATGAAGACCGTCGTCGATCCCGAGAGCCACGTGGAGCAGACCGTCGATCTGGGCCTCGTCGGCGAGCCGGACCACGTCGAGCGCGGCGTCCTCGACGCGGTGCTCAAGGCCGAGCTGATCCCGGTCCTCGCGCCGGTCGCCTACGGGGCGGACGGGCAGACCTACAACGTCAACGCCGACACCTTCGCGGGGGCGATCGCCGGGGCGCTCCGGGCCAAGCGCCTGCTGCTGCTCACCGACGTGCCGGGCGTGCTCGACAAGGACAAGAAGCTGATCCCCGAGCTGACCGTGGAGGATTGCCGGCGCCTGATCGCCGACGGCACCATCACGGGCGGGATGATCCCGAAGATCGAGACCTGCATGTACGCGATCGAGCGCGGCGTCGAGGCGGTCGTCATCCTCGACGGCAAGGTCAACCACGCCGTGCTCCTCGAGCTGTTCACCGATTACGGTGCCGGCACCCTGATCCGTCGGGGCTGAGAACGCGGCCGCCCGCGCACCGCGCCGCCCCCGACGGCGCGCTGCGGTGCGGTGCGCGGACGCAACCTCCGCGCGCCCGGCGCATTGTCGTACCCCCGCCCGCCCCGGAGGGGCCGGCCTCACAAGGTCCGGACAAGCATCAAACTTGCGAGCTTGGCCGTTCCGGTCCAGATTCCGGGGCAACAGCAACCTGAGGGGTTCCGGTGCACCACCCCGACAAGGCCCAGTTCACCACGCCGGCGGCGCGCGGCTTCGCCGATGTCGACACCTGGGTGTTCGATCTCGACAACACCCTCTACCCGAGCGACGCCGCGGTCTGGCCGAAGGTCGACGAGCGCATCACCCTGTACGTGATGCAGCTCTACGGGCTCGACGGCATCTCGGCCCGCGCCCTGCAGAAGTACTTCTATCACCGCTACGGCACGACGCTGTCGGCGCTGATGGTCGAGTCGCGGATCGATCCGCACGACTTCCTCGACTTCGCCCACGACATCGACCACTCGTCGATCAAGCTCGACAAGAGCCTCGGCGACGCGATCGAGCGGCTGCCCGGGCGCAAGCTGATCCTGACCAACGGGTCGCGCCGCCACGCCGAGAACGTCGCCGGCAAGCTCGGCATCCTCGACCACTTCGAGGACGTGTTCGACATCGCCGCCGCCGACTTCGTCCCGAAGCCGGAGCGCACGACCTACGAGCGGTTCCTGGAGAAGCACGCCGTCGAGCCGACCCGGGCCGCCCTGTTCGAGGACATCGCCCGCAACCTCGCGGTGCCGCACGACCTCGGCATGGCGACCGTGCTGGTGGTTCCGAAGGTCACCGATCCCTATCGCGAGGCCTTCGAGCAGGAGGCGGTGCGCGAGCCGCATATCGACCACATCACGGACGATCTCGCCGCCTTCCTCTCCGCCTGCGTGCTGCCCGAAGTGCGGTCGGGATCCGAGGAGCGCCGCTGACGCGAAGCCGGGCGGCGCGGTCGCGGTGCCTCCGCGGCCGGGGAGGGGCGTGGCGAAGACCCGGCCCCACCTGGAGTGGAGGAGCGGGACGCGGCGGAGCTCCGTCCGGGATCGATCGCACGATCCGACATCCCGGCGGCGCCGCGGATCGATCGCGCCCGTACCCAATCGACAAGCCGGCGGCGATCCTGTAGAGAGCCGCCCAACTCACAACAGGATCGCCGAAATCCTGGCGCCGATCGCCCATGAGGGGCGGAACGGCGCGACGGCCGGAGCTATGCCATGAACATCATCGAGCAGCTGGAGCGCGAGGAAGTCGCGCGCCTCGCCAAGACCATCCCGGATTTCGAGCCGGGCGATACGCTCATCGTCAACGTCCGCGTGAAGGAAGGCGAGCGCACCCGCGTGCAGGCCTACGAGGGCGTCTGCATCGCCCGCTCAGGCGGCGGCCTCAACGAGAGCTTCACGGTCCGCAAGATCTCGTACGGCGAGGGCGTGGAGCGCGTCTTCCCGGTCCATTCCCCGATGATCGACTCGATCAAGGTGGCCCGCCGCGGCAAGGTGCGCCGTGCCAAGCTGTACTACCTGCGCGATCGGCGCGGTAAGTCGGCCCGCATCGTCGAGCGCACCGACCGCTACAAGGCGAAGGACACCCCGGCCGCGGCGCCCGCCGCCGAGTAAGCTGTCCGATCCGCTCCGCGGGCCGGAGCGATCGTCCCGTTTCATTCAGACCGGTCCGGCTCAGCCGGGCCGGTTTTTGCTTGGCCGACGGCCCCTCAGGCAGCCCGGACTCCGTCGAGGAACCGGTGAGTCTCGGCGGAGAGCTGATCGGACCGGCGCGACAGGTCGATCGCGGCGCCGAGAACCTGCACGGCCGCCTCACCCGTCGCCTCGGTGCCCTGCGAGACGTCGGCGATGTTGCCGGTGACGGCCTCCGTGCCGTCCGCGCCACCGCCTCGGCGGTCGCCTGCATCTCCGTTGCGGGGGCGGAGACGCCCTCCATCAGCGCCGCGGCCCGGGCCTCGGGCCTCGGCCTCCGCTTCCTGCGCGGCCACCCGGTCCATCTCGGCCTTGGCGACCAGGGTCAGCCGGAACACTTCGACGGTCCGGGTCATCTGACCGATCTCGTCCGTCCGAGCCCGGGTATCGGCTCCGCGCCGTCGCCCTGGGCGAGCGCCTGCATCCGGCGGCCGAGCCGGTCGAGCGGGCGCACGATGCCGCGCCCGATCAGGAGCGAACCGGTCACCCCGAGGGCACCGAGCCCGAGCGGGAGGCCGATCGCCGCGAGCGCGAGTGTCCGGAAGGCGGCGTTGACGTCGTCGGTGTAGGTCCCCGCCGCGATCAAGATATTCCAGGGCCTGAACCTGACGGCGAGCGTCGTCTTCGGTGACATGCCGTCATGCCCGGGCCTGGGGCAGAGATAGCTCATCGTAGCCGTGTCGGAGGTCTTCAGCAGGTCGGTCAGCGTCCCGGCCACACGGACACCGTTGACCCGGCTCCGCGGCCGATGCCTGCCGACGAGCCGGCGGTCGGGAACCGCCAGAGCCGTGCCGCCCATCGCGTAGCCGGCGACGTCGTTGGTGCCCCCGTCGAAGCGCATGGCCATCGCGGTCTCGGTCAGCTCCGCCAGGGCCGCCTCGCGGGACAGGGCCCCGCTCCCGACCCGGGCCTCGAGGCTCTGCGCATAGGTGGTGAACGGCTCCGTGCCCGTGCGCAGGGACTGGAGCCGCTCCGACAGCATTTCCTGATAATATACTCACAATCAAGCGGCACCGATGACTGCGATGAGCAGCCCTGTGAGCGCGACGTGCCCCATCATTCGATGAGAGAGACCGATACTTAAAATCGTCTTGTCATGATACCGTCCGCCCGATCGCCAGTCTCGGCGATACCGCGGCGTGACCTGATAATTCTCAGACCACCTGTCATCGGAACCTGTGAGATCCCGGACGAGATCTGGAAGGCACGGGCCTCGGACGTGCAGAGCGGGCGAGAAGTCCGTCACCCGCGACGCCGCCCGCGCCGGGCGCAGGGACGGGCCTTCGGCCGCCGAAGAGGACCTGAGATCGTGCGCGCGGCACGCGGGCGGAATGCCCCACCACCCGGAAAGACCGGGATCGAATCGGCCGCTTGCACGCACCGCTCGGGCCCGCGAGGGAATGATGTCGTCGGCGGATCGAAGGGACGCCGCGGCCCGGCGGAACGGCGCGGGGCCGGCGCGATCGGGGCGCGCTCGGGGTCGGTGCACGGCGGCTAGCCGATCCGTGCGGTCACCTCGATCTCGACGCGCATCTCGGGGCGCAGGAGGCCCGCCACGATCACGATCGTGGCGGCCGGTCGGACATCTGCCAGCACCCGGCCGCAGACCGCCAGCACGGCCTCGGCATCGTCCCGGTCGGTGACGTAGTAGGTGGCGCGCACGAGGCCGGCGAGGCCGGTCCCGGCCTCGGCGAGAACCGAGCGGATCGTGCGCCAGCAGGCCTCGGCCTGCGCGGCGGCGCCGTCGGGCATCGTCATCGTGGCGTAGTCGTAGCCGGTCGTCCCGGACAGGTAGACGGTGTCGCCGTCGATTACCGCCCGGGAGTAGCCGTAATCCCGCTCGAACGGGGAGCCCGAGGTGATCAGCCGCCGGCTCATCCGCCGCGCAGGGCTTCCAGCACCTTGCCGCCGGCGCGGCCCGTGGGCGTCATGCCGAGCCGGCGCTCCACGTCCTTGATGGCGTCGCGCGTCTTCTGGCCGACCTTGCCGTCCGGCTCGCCGACGTCGTAGCCGCGGGCGGCCAGCCGGGTCTGGAGATCGCGCCGCTCGGCCCGCGACAGGGGCGGGTCGTCGGTCGGCCACGCCGCCTGGACGCCGGCCTTGCCGCGCAGCCGGTCGGACAGGACCGCGATGGCGAGGCCGTACGACTCGGCGGCGTTGTACGAGTAGATCGCGTCGAAGTTCTTGGTGACCAGGAAGGCCGGCCCGTCGATGCCGGCGGGCGCGATGATCCCGGCCGGCCCCTCGCCCGAGAGCGGACGGCCGTCCACGCGAGTCACGCCGAGCGACGCCCAGTGGGCGACCGGCTTCTTGTTCTTGCGCCCGGCGGCGGCGACGTTGAAGCCGCGGGGCAGCTTCACCTCGTAGCCCCAGACCTGACCGTGCTGCCACTTGGCGACGTGCAGGAAGTTCGCCGTGGAGGCGACGGCGTCGGCCGTCGAGTCGACCACGTCGCGCCGCCCGTCGCCGTCGCCGTCGACGGCGAGGCGGTGATAGGTGGTCGGCATGAACTGGGTCTGGCCGAAGGCGCCCGCCCAGGAGCCGGTCAGCCGCTCCGGCGCGATGTCGCCGCGCTCGATGATCCGCAGGGTGGCGATCAGCTCGCCGCGGAAGAAGTCCCGGCGGCGGTTGTTGGAGCAGGCCAGCGTCGCCAGCGACTGCACCAGGGGCATCTTGCCGAGGTTCTTGCCGAAATTCGACTCGACGCCCCAGACCGCCGCGATCGTGTACCGGTCGACCCCGTAGCGCGACTCGGCCTGGGCGAGCGCCGCCGCGTTCTGGCGCATGGCCGCGCGCCCGTCCTCGACCCGCTCGTCGTCGACGAGCGCCGCCATGTAGTCCCAGATCGGCGTCTTGAATTCGGGCTGCGCCTGGGACAGCTCGATCACCTTGTCGTCGTAGCTGATGCCGCTCGTGGCGGACCGGAAGGTCTGCGCCGAGACGCCCGCCGCCGCCGCCTGGGACTGGATGCCGGCGAGGCAGCTGTCGAAATCGGCCCGCGCCGGCAGGCTCGCCAAGGGCAGGACCGCGATGCCGGCGAGCAGCCCGAGCGCGCGCGCCGTCCTCGGTCCCGTCGGGTGCTTCGGCATGCTGACGATCCTCACGATGCGGAACGGAGTCTGGGCGCGGATTCAGGCGACATGTGGGTTAACGAACGGTGAGGAAACCCGCCTTACCTTGACCCATCTGCCTACCAACCGGTAGGTTGATGCGGAGCCGGCCCGCCAGTGGTCGGCCCCACCGAGCAGGGAGACAGGACGCATGATGAAGGACTGGAATCAGTACGGCGCCGAGCTCGTCAGCACGCTCGGGCGCATCGGTGCGGTGAGCCCGGACCTCCTCAAGGCCCACGATCAGCTCGCGGCGGCGGCCCCGACCGAGCGCAAGCTGGACGCGAAGACCCGCGAGCTGATCGCCCTCGCGGTGGCGGTGACGACCCGGTGCGACGGCTGCATCGCCGTGCATTCCGACGCCGCCCGCAAGGCCGGCGCGAGCAAGGAGGAGGTCGTGGAGGCGCTGGGCGTCGCGGTGGCGCTGAACGCCGGCGCCGCCCTGGTCTACACCGCCCGCGCCTTCGAGGCGTTCACCGGCGAGGCCGGCTGAACCGGCCGACCCGGGGCCGCGCCCCGGGACCTCGGGCGGCGCCGTGGCGCGTCATCGGGGCGGCCCGACGGCCCGGCCTTCGCCTCCCAGGCGGTCCAGATAGGCGCAGAGCATGTCGGCCAGGGCGTCCGCGCGGGTCTCCAGGGCGGCCTCGTCGCGGATCGACTCCGAGATGCGCTCGCCGACCGTGCCGAGCGTCGTCGCGATGATCTCGCCCGCGACCTGACGCTCCGCCTCGGGAACCGCCGGAAGGGCCGCGTGCAGGAACTCGCGGAAGGCCTGCGCGCCGGCCAGCTGCGGCTCCGCGGCCTCGGGCGCGTCGCGATAGGCGGGGGCGGCCGCGTCGAGGGCCCGGCGCATCGCGGCCTCCGCGCATTCCGAGCGCACGAAGGCGTGGACGGCGGCGCGCAGGCGCGCGCCGGGCGCCGTCGCGGGATCCGTCAGGATGCCGGCGAGGAGGGCGGTCGTGTCCCGCCACTCGTCGCTCTGCAACTGGAACAGGATCGCCGCCTTGTTGGGGAAGTACTGGTAGAGCGAGCCGATGCTGACGCCCGCGCGCTCGGCGACCCGCGCCGTCGTGAAGCGCTCCGCGCCGACCTCCCCCAGAACCTGAGTGGCCGCCTCCAGAACGGCCGCGACGAGGTCGCTGGAGCGCGCCTGCCGGGGCTGCTTTCGCTTGGAAATTCCGAGACTTGGCCGGTCGGGCATGGGGTGGTGCTCGGAACGCGAATAGGCGGGGGCAGGGGGCAGCGGTACTCTGCGTCGTGTTCAGTTGAACACGCAAGACGGACAGCAACGCGCCATGTCACTCTCAGCTTCCACACTCGCCGAACCGCGTATCGCCTCGCTGCTGGACAGTCTCTTCGTGCAGGCAGAGGCATCCTCACCGTTGAGCGCCGTCGGGGATCTCTCGGCGGACGAGCGGACGCGGCTCATGGGAAGCCGCACCGGCTACCGGGACTTCTACAGCCGGCTCAAGGACATGCCCCTCGCGGTCTCGCGGGAGACCGGCCGGCTGCTCTACATGCTCGCGCGGACCCGCCGGGCGCGCTCGATCGTCGAGTTCGGCACCTCCTTCGGCCTCTCGACCCTTCACCTCGCCGCGGCCCTGCGCGACAACGGCGGCGGCCGGCTCATCACCTGCGAGTTCGAGCCGTCCAAGGTGGTGCGGGCGCGGGCGAACCTGATGGCGGCCGGGCTCGCGGATCTCGTCGAGTTCCGCGAGGGCGACGCCCTCCAGACCCTCGGCCTCGACCTGCCCGACTCGGTCGACCTGCTGCTCCTCGACGGGGCGAAGGGGCTCTATCCGGAGGTTCTCAGCCTCGTGGAGAGCCGCCTCGGGCCGGGCGCGCTCGTGGTCGCCGACAACGCGGACCACAGCCCGGACTACCTGGCACGGGTGCGCGCGCCGAGCCGGGGCTACCTGTCGGTGCCGTTCGCCGACGACGTCGAACTGTCCATGCGGCTCGGGTGAGGCCGCATCCGGGTCGGACCGGCGGTCGCCTCAGCGCGACGCGACCGCCGTCGGGACGCGGATACCGCCGCTCAGGCCCACGCGCGCTGGGCGAGCTTCTGCTCGTAGGCTTCGATGGACGAGACGCGCTCGAGGGTCAGCCCGATCTCGTCGAGTCCGTTCAGCAGGTTGTGCTTGCGGCCCTCGTCGATGTCGAAATGCAGGGTGCCGCCGTCCGGTCCCCGGATCGTCTGCGCCGCCAGATCGACCGTCAGGGTGGCGTTCGCGCCGCGCTCGGCGTCCTCGAACAGCTTCTCCAGGTCCTCGGGCGACACGACGATCGCCAGGATGCCGTTCTTGGCGCAGTTGTTGAAGAAGATGTCGGCGAAGCTCGTGGAGATCACGCAGCGGATGCCGAAATCGGCCAGCGCCCAGGGCGCGTGCTCCCGGGACGAGCCGCAGCCGAAATTGTCCCCGCACACCAGGATCTTGCTGTTCCGGTAGGCCGGCTGGTTGAGGATGAAGTCCGGGTTCTCGGAGCCGTCCTCGCGGTAGCGCATCTCGGCGAACAGGCTCTTGCCGAGCCCGGTCCGCCGGATCGTCTTCAGGTACTTCGCCGGGATGATCCGGTCGGTATCGACGTTGATCGTCCGCAGGGGCGCCGCGACGCCCTCCAGGGTGGTGAACTTTTCCATCGTCTGACGGCTCGTGTCGGTGGTCTCTCTGCCGGGCGGTTTAGCAGCCGCCGGCCCGGGCCGGAAGCGTCAGGCGAGGTCGGGCGCCGTCGACCGGGACAGGGTCCCGTCGTGGAGGGCCGAGGCGACCAGCGCCCCGGCGATCCCGGCCGCCCGCAGTGCCCGCAGGTCGTCCGGGCCGCGCACGCCGCCCGCCGCGTAGAGGCGGCGATCCGGCGCCCGCGCGCGCAGGGCTCCCAGGGCCCCGAGGTCCGGGCCGGCCCCGGCGCCGACCTGCGCCAGCGTCATGGCGATCACCTCCGGCGGCCAGAGCGCCGGATCGTCGTGGAGGGCCGCCGGGCCGAGCCGCTCCGCGCCGCGCGTGTCGAGGGAGAACACCGCCCGGTCGCCGAGCCGCGTCACGAGGTCGGCATCCGCCTGGCTCTCGCTGCCGATCACCGGGCGGCCCAGGCCGGAGGCCAGGAACGCGTCGACGCCCGCCGGCTCGGCGAAGCCCGCATCGACCCACAGGCTGACGCCCGGGCAGGCGCGGGCGATCGCCTCCAGGGCGCGGAGATCGGGCGCGGCGCGATCGATGATCGCGTCGAGATCGGCGACGTAGAGGATGGCGGCGGGCCACGCGTCGCGCAGCCCCCGGGCCACCGCGTCGGGCGCCGAGCCCTTTGCCAAGGGCGTCTCGATCGGGGCATAGGAGGAGCGCTCGCCCCGGCGCGCCCGCACCACGCGGCCGCCCCGGAGATCGAGCACCGGGATCACCGCGAAGCCGGGGCGCCCGATCCTGTGGTCCATCGAGGCGCTCATCGCGGTCCCATGCGCTCATCAAACCCAACGACGATCGGGTGGGACCTCGGCGGGGTCCACGTCAAGGTCGCCCTGGTCGAGGACGGCCGGGTCGCGGCCGCCGCCCAGGTGCCGTGCCCGCTCTGGCAGGGCCTGCCGGCCCTCGACCGGGCGCTGGAGGCCGCCCCCGACTGGGCCCGCGGCGCGGCGCTCCACGCCGTGACCATGACGGGCGAGCTGACCGACTGCTTCGCCGACCGGCGCGCCGGCGTCGCGGCGCTCGCCGGGTGGGCCGGATCGCACCTCGCCGGGACCGTGCGGATCTACGCCGGGCGCTCGGGCTTCGTCGCCCCGGAGGCGGCCGCGTCCCGCGCGGCGGACGTGGCCTCGGCCAACTGGCACGCCACCGCGGCGCTCGCCGGCCGGCACGTCCCGGACGCGCTCCTGATCGATATCGGCTCGACCACCGCCGACCTGATCCCGGTCGTGGGCGGACGGCCGGCCGCGACCGGCTACAGCGACGCCGAGCGGCTGGAGACCGGCGAGCTCGTCTATACCGGCGCGGTGCGCACGCCGGTGATCGCGCTGTCCGACCACGCCCCCTTCGCGGGCCGCCGGACCCGGCTGATGACCGAGACCTTCGCCCACATGGCGGACGTCTACCGCATCCTCGGCCTCCTCCCCGAGGGCGCCGACCAGCAGCCGAGCGGCGACCGCAAGGGCAAGACGGTCGCCGAGAGCGAGACCCGGCTCGCCCGGATCGTCGGGCGGGACCGGGCGGAGGCGCCCGGAGCGGCCTGGACGGCGCTCGCCGCCCACTTCGCGGAGGCGCAGCTGCGCCTGCTGCACGACGCGGCGGCGGAGATCCTCAGCCGGCCCGATCTCGGCGCGGACGCGCCCCTCGTCCTGTGCGGCGCCGGCGCCTTCGTGGGCGCCCGCCTCGCCGAGCGGCTCGGTCGGCCCTCGACGCCGCTGGCGGCGCTGCTGGCGGACCGGATCGGCGGCGCGCGCGACGGGATCTCGACCTGTGGACCGGCGGTGGCGGTCGGCCTCATCGCCGCGGAGGAGGCAGTCGCATGAGTGCAATCAAGATCCTGGCCCGGATCCTGACGGCCCGGGTCGGGCCGCATATCGAGCTGGCCGTGGAGACGGAGACCGGGGAGGTGCTGAAGGTGCTCGCCACCGAGGACCAGGTCGACCGGCTGGTCGACGAGCTTGAGGACATCCTCAACTCGCCCGCCGACCCGGAGGATGACGGGCCGCCCCAGGCGGCCTGAGGCCCCGGGCCCCGCCGGTCGCCATGAGCCTGATCGCCGCCAAGATCGTCGTCACGCCGACCCTGATGTGGGCCGTGTCGGCGGCCGCGCGCCGGTGGGGCAGCCTCGTCGGCGGCCTGCTCTCGGGCCTGCCGCTCACCTCGGCACCGATCTCGATCTACCTCGCTGCCGAGCAGGGCGAGCGCTTCGCCGCCGAGGCGGCGATCGGCTCGGTGGAGGGACTCGGCGCGGTCACGGTCAGCTACCTCGCCTACGCCGTCTCCGCGCCGCGGACGGGGAACCTCGCGTCCGCGCTGCTCGCCCTGGCGGCCTTCGTCCTCGCGGGCGCGCTGCTGCACGGCGTGGTCCAGCCCGGCCTGTGGCTCGCCACGGCGATCGACCTGCCGGCGATGGCGCTGGTGGTCGCCCTGTGCCGGCCGGCCGCCGGGACCGCGGCGCCGGTCCGCCGGGCGCGCCCGCCGCGCTGGGACATGCCGGCCCGGCTCGCGGCCGCCACCGCCCTGGTCCTGCTGGTCTCGGGTCTGGCGCCGCATCTCGGCTCGGGCCTGAGCGGCGTCCTGGCACCGATCCCGATCATCTCCTGGCCGCTCATCGTCTTCGCCCGGGCGCAGGACGGGGTCGGCGCCGCGCTGGACGTGGTGCGCGGCAGCGCCCAGGGCGCCTTCGGCGTGCTGGCCTTCTATGTCTGCGTGCACCTGCTGCTCGGGCGGATCGACCCGGTCGCGGCCTACGCCGCGTCGATCGCGGTGTCGGCGGCCTGCGTGCTGCCGTGGCTGGTCGCCCGGCGCCGCCCGCGGGCCGCCTGACCGGGCCGCGCCGACGCGACCGCCGAGGAGAATCATGCTGCCCGATACGGGGATCCCGCCCCTCACCCCGGGCTACGCGGCGGTGCCGCGGGGCCATCTCGCCACCGTCGTCACGAGCCTGGAGATGCACCGGCCGCCGCCGCCGCGTCCCGGACGGCCGCTCCCGCCCGGCCTCGCCCTCGAGCCGCTGGCGGGCACCGACCCGGAGACCTACCGGACCCTGTTCCGGGAGGTCGGCGCCGACTGGCTGTGGTTCTCGCGCCTCACCCTGGCGGACGGGGCGCTGGCGGCGATCCTGGCCGACGGCGATGTCGAGATCTTCGCGCTCCGGCGCGACGGGCGGAACCTCGGCATGCTGGAACTGGATTTCCGCCAGCCCGGCACCTGCGAGCTGGTCTTCCTCGGATTGACCGACGACGCGGTCGGGACCGGGATCGGCCGCACGCTGATGAACGCGGCGATCGGCCGGGCCTGGGCGCGCCCGATCACGCGGTTCTGGGTGCATACCTGCACCCTGGACCATCCCGGGGCGCTCGCCTTCTACCGGCGCTCGGGCTTCGTCCCCTTCGCGGTCCACGTCGAGGTCGCGCCCGATCCGCGGCTCGACGGGACTCTGCCGCGCGACTGCGCCCCGCACGTGCCGCTGCTCGGCTGAGGCGATGCGGGATCCGGACACGAAGAGACCCGCGGCCTCGCGGCCGCGGGTCTCGTGTCGCCGATCGTGCGCGCCCGGTCAGGCGGCGGTGCGCTTGCGGGCTTCCTGCTTCGTGTCGACGCCGGCCGCTTTGATCTCGGACAGCTTCTGCGCGACGTTGCGCGAGAACACGAACTCGGCCGGGCGCTGGTTCTCCAGGCTGACCTCGGGGGCCATCGCGCCGTCGGTCTTGATGCCGCGAATCGCGTGCACCAGCGGCTTCCAGGGCTTGCGGACCGAATCGACGACCGACGAGGCCTCGTACCCCGAGTGGACCATGCAGTCGGCGCACTTCTCGTAGTTGCCGGTGCCGTAGGCGTCCCAGTCGGTGGTCTCCATCAGCTCCTTGAAGGTCGCCGCGTAGCCCTCGCCGAGCAGGTAGCAGGGCTTCTGCCAGCCGAACACGGTACGGGTCGGGTTGCCCCACGGGGTGCAGTGGTAGGTCTGGTTGCCGGCCAGGAAGTCGAGGAACAGGCCAGACTGCTGGAAGGTCCACTTCTCGCGGCCCTTCTCCTTGCCGTGCCGGAACACGCCGCGGAACAGCTCCTTCGTCGCCTTCCGGTTCAGGAAGTGCTTCTGGTCGGGAGCGCGCTCGTAGGCGTAGCCGGGGGAGACGGTGATGCCGTCGATGCCCATCCGGGTCACGCTGTCGAAGAAGTCGGCGATCTTCTCCGGCTGGGAATTGTTGAAGAAGGTGCAGTTGATGGTGACGCGGAAGCCCATCTCCTTGGCCTTCGCGATCGCCGCCACGGCCTTGTCGTAGACGCCGCGCTGGCACACCGACTGGTCGTGCATCTCCTTGTCGCCGTCCAGGTGGATCGACCACGTGAAGTACGGGCTCGGCTTGTACTCCTTGATCTTCTTCTCGAGGAGCAGCGCGTTCGTGCAGACGATCGCGAACTTCTTCTGGGCGATGATGCCCTCGACGATCTGCGGCAGGTCCTTGTGCAGGAGCGGCTCGCCGCCGGCGATCACCACCACCGGGGCGCCGCACTCGCGCACCGATTCGAGCGCGTCGGCGACCGGCAGGCGCTTGTTCAGGATCTCGTCCGGGTAGTCGATCTTGCCGCAGCCGGCGCAGGCCAGGTTACAGCGGAACAGCGGCTCCATCATCATCACAAGCGGGTAACGCTTGCGGCCCGTGAGGTGCTGCTTCAGGATGTAGCCGCCGATCTTCGCGACGTACCGGAGGGGGATACCCAAGATTGCGGCTCCTTACTTCATCGACCCCGGGGCGTCGGGGTGCTTAACGCGAAAAAATCTCGAATTCCAGCGATCTAGCTTGGAACTAATCTGAAACGACCCCGTTTGGGCGGGGCGATGACATCTTATTCCGCTCCTGACGCAACGGTGCCACATGGACTGCGGGTGCGAAGTCCGTGGACGGAAGCGCCCGATCGTTGAGGACAGCACGTGCATTGCGTCGGCAATACGACCGAAATCCCAGGATTCGGGAGGCCGCGCCTGAATCGCCGTGCGCTAGCGCACACGGGCGGGCGCGGGATGCGCGCCGCGGCGGCCGCGTTGCAATCTGGCATCGCCCTCTTTACTGAGCCTCGTGGCCGCGATGCAAGTCCTGGCCCGCGATCGGTGTCCGGATCGCGGACCGCATCGGGCGAAGTCAGTCGGGTGCCGGACGCGCGCGGCGCGTTCGGATCGGGCGGTGCGGCGGTCCTCGAACCCGATGCGCGCCCGATCGGATCGCGGAGCGATCGCGCGGCGGAGCCCTGAGCCCGACGGCGTCGGTGGCCCGGGTTCGGACCGGACGGATGGCAGGAGCCGGTCGCGCGCGGGGCGCGTCCGATGCGAACAGGCAGGGTGCTCGTGATCGAAAGTCTCGTCGCGTTCTCGGTGCGGTATCGGTGGATCGTGATCGCCCTCACGGCGTTCCTCACGGTCGCGAGCCTCGGAGTCGCGGCGCACCTGTTCCGAATCAACACCGACGTCGAGCGCCTGATCGACCCGAAGGAGCCGTGGCGGCAGGACGAGATCAATTTCGAGAAGGCGTTCCCGCAGCGCAGCAACACCATCGTGGCGGTCATCAACGGCGAGACGCCCGAGGAGACCGAGGAGGCGGCCGCCAACCTCGCCAAGGCGCTCACGGCGCACAAGAACCTGATCGAGACGGTGTACCGGCCCGACGGCGGCCCGTTCTTCAACAAGAACGGCCTGCTGCTGATGTCTCAGGCGGAGCTCGACAAGACCCTGGAGGCGCTGACCCAGCAGCAGGGTCTGCTCGGACCGCTCGCCGCCGACCCCTCGCTGCGGGGCATCATGCGGGTGCTGACGCTGGGCGCGCGCGGCGTGAAGACCGGCGACGCGAAGATCGAGGATCTCGAGAAGCCCATGGGGCAGATCGACGCCACCCTGCAGAAGGTGCTGGCCGGTCAGCCGGCGCGGATGTCCTGGCAGGAGCTCCTGTCGGGGGGTGAGACCAGCGTCACCGACAAGATGAAGTTCGTGGTGATCCAGCCGGTCCTCGACTTCAACGCCCTGGAGCCCGGCTACCAGGCGACCAAGCTGATCCGCAACGTCGCCAAGGATCTGGGGATCGACGCCCAGAACGGCCTGCGGATGCGCCTGACCGGCACGGTGGCGGTGGCGGACGAGGAGTTCGCGACGCTGTCGGAGGATGCCGGCCTCAACAACAGCATCATCGTCGGCGCGATCGTGCTGTTCCTGTGGCTGGCCCTGCGCTCGGGCAAGCTCGTCGGCGCGGTGATCATCACCACCTTCGCGGGCCTCGTGGTCACGGCCGCCCTGGGCCTCGTCATGGTCAAGGAGCTGAACCCGATCTCGGTGGCCTTCGCGGCCCTGTTCGTCGGACTCGGCATCGATTTCGGCATCCAGTTCTCGGTCCGCTACCGGGCCGACCGCTACGAGCAGCCGACGCTGGAGAGCGCGATCCGCGCCGCGGCCCGGGGCGTGGGCTGGTCGCTGACGCTCGCCGCGGTGTCGCTGGTGGCGGGCTTCTTCGCCTTCCTGCCCACGGCCTTCCGGGGCGTGTCGGAGCTGGGCCTGATCGCCGGCGTCGGCATGATCGTGGCCTTCGTGTTCTCGCTGACCCTGCTGCCGGCGCTGATCGCGGTGTTCAAGCCGGTCGGCGAGAAGGCGGCGGTGCAGACCGAGTGGCTCGTCGGCGTCGATCCGTGGATCATCCGGCACCGCAAGCCGATCCTGATCGTCGTCGGCCTGATCACCCTGGCCGGCGCTCCGCTGCTCTGGCACCTACCGTTCGACTCGAACCCGATGCACCTGCGCAGCCCCAAGACGCAGTCCATCGCGACCTACCTGGACCTGATCAAGAATCCCGAGACGAGCCCGAACTTCATCGACGTGCTGGCGCCCAGCGTCGAGGCGGTCCCGGCGCTGTCGAAGACGCTGCTGGCGCTTCCGGTGACGGCCTCGGTCAACAGCATCGACACCTTCGTGCCGCGGGATCAGGACAAGAAGCTGGCCCAGATCGCCGACACGGCCCAGCTCCTCGACCCGGTGCTCAATCCCGGCCGCCGGCCGCCGCCGCCGACCGATGCCGACAACGTCAAGGCGCTCAAGGACGCCGCCGCGGCGCTCAACGGGCTCACCGCCGACGCCAAGGGGGACGCGAAGGGCGCCCAGCAAGCGAAGCAGCTCGCCGGCACCCTCGACAAGCTCGCCGCCGGCCCGGTGCAGATGCGCGAGGCGGCCTCGGTGGCGCTGACCAAGGACCTGGTGCCGCTGCTCGCGCGCCTGCGCGACCTGCTGCATCCCGAGAAGATCACGCTGGAGAACCTGCCGCCGCAGCTCAAGGCCGACTGGGTGGCGGCGGACGGCCGGGCGCGCATCGAGGTCCACCCGAAGGGCGACTCGAACGACGACACGGTGCTCCGCCGGTTCTCGGACGAGGTCCTGAAGGTCGCCCCGCACGCCACCGGCGCGCCCGTGGCCACCACGCAGTCGAGCTACACGATCCTGGGCGCCTTCGTGCAGGCGGCGGTGACGGCCTTCGTGCTGATCTTCGTCATCCTGTCGGTCGCCCTGCGCAAGCCGTGGGACGTGGCGATGACCCTCGGCCCGCTGGTGATCGCGACCCTCTGGACGCTGATGGCGATGCGCATCGTCGGCATGCCGCTGAACTTCGCCAACATCATCGCCCTGCCGCTGATGCTCGCGGTCGGCGTGGCGTTCCACATCTACTACGTGATCGCGTGGCGGGCGGGCGTGACCGACATGCTCGCCTCCAGCCTGACCCGGGCGATCTTCTTCTCGGCGCTGACCACGGGCAGCGCCTTCGGATCGCTGGTCCTGTCGAGCCATCCCGGCACGGCGAGCATGGGCAAGCTGCTGGCGCTGTCGCTGTTCTTCACCCTGGTGGCGGCGTTCTTCGTGGTGCCGGCGACCCTCGGCGAGCCGCCCGAGCAGCCCGACGAGGATCGTCCGGAAGCCGAGAAGGCGGCCGGCGCGGCCCTGCGCAAGACCGCCGCGCACCAGGATCCGGTGCCGGCCAAGTAGGAGGGGCCGAACCGCGCCGGCCCGCGCCCCGGGGCATCCTCAGAGGGCCTTCTCGAAGAAGTGGTCCGGGTAGGGGTCGTCGTTGAAGCGGTCGATCTCCACCCAGCCCGACCGCCGGTAGAGCGCTAGGGCCTCGGGCAGGGCGCTGCTGGTGTCGAGGCGCAGCGTCCGGATCCCGAGGTCGCGGGCGGCGGCCTCGACCTGTTGCATGAGCCGCTTGGCGAGGCCCAGCCCGCGGGCCGCGGGATCGATCCAGAGCCGCTTGATCTCCGCCACCGCGCCGCCGCTCCCCTTGAGCCCGACGCATCCGACCGGAAGGCCGTCCGCGATGGCGAGCAGGAAGGTGCCGCGCGGGCGCACCAGGGCGCCGGCCTCGGGGTCGCACGACAGGGCGACGTCGAACCCGCCGGCGAATCGGCTCGCCAGCTCGGCGTAGTAGGCGGCGAGGCAGGCGCGGGCGGACGCGCTCGCGGGATCGGCCTCGGTGATCGCGATGGCGTCGCGGCCGAGGACCAGGGCGATCCGGTCCATGGCGTGCAAGAGCGCCGACACCTGCGGCGCGCGCTCCAGCAGGGCGACGGCGCGGGCATCCGACAGCGCCTCGTAGGCCGCGAACTCGCGCCGCCCGGCCTCGGTCAGGGACGCGACCCGGCGGCGGGCATCCGCGGGATGCGGTGCGGTCGCGACCAGTCCCTCCTCCTCCAGGCCGCGCAGGAGACGGCTCATCAGGCCGGAATCGAGACCGAGATAGGCGCGGATCTCGCCGATCTCCGCGCGCCCCGCCCCGACGGCGTTCAGGACGCGCGCCGCCCCCAGGGGACGGCCTCGGCCGAGGAACGAGGAGTCGAGCGCGCCGACCTCGGCGGTGACGGCGCGGGCGAAGCGGCGGACGCGGGCGATCTCGGCAGGATCCATGGTATCTGACTAAAGTCAGATATCGGCCTGGATCAACCCAGGAAGTCGGAGAACCCGCCGCGGGCCGCGCCCGACGCGCCGGCGGCCGACAGGGACGCGGGGGTGATCAGCGCGTCCCGCTCGTCGGCGTAGCGGTAGCCCGGCGCCTCGCCGGGGAAGCCGCCGGCGGTGGCCGGGTGGGTGTAGAGCTCGGTCAGCCCGTCCGGGAGTTCGGCCAGCAGAGCCGCGACGCGGGCGGGCGTCATCGCACCGGACCACGCGAGGCCGAGGGTGCGGTCGGGGATCAGCAGCCCGGCCTGCCGGGCGCGGACGGCGAGCAGCGCCGCCCAGGGGGCGATGTCGAGGGCCGGCCGTGGCCGGGCACCGGGCTCGGCGCGGCGCAGGATCTCCCGCGGCTCCCGGGGTACCCGCAGGGCGCGCATCCCGAAGTCGCGGCCGATGCGCAGCACCGCCCCGGCGATCAGCGGGTGGACGTGGAAGTGCTTGTGGGCGTTGACGTGGTCCAGCGGCAGGCCGGTCGCCCGGTAGGCCTCGAACTGCGCGCGGATCTCCGCGGCGAGCTGGCGCCGGGCCGCGGGCCTGCGGGCGAAGTCGAGGCCGAGGCGGGCCATGTCGGCGCGCATCAGGCCGGCCGCGTCGGTCAGGTCGGGCAGTTCGGCGGCCGGCAGGGTCGGCCACGCCTCCACGAGGACGAGGTGCAGCCCGACGCGCAGGGACGGCAGCCGTTTGGCCCGGGCCACCGCGTCGGCGGCGGCCGGCGCCGAGACCATCAGGCTCGCCGCCGTGAGGATCCCGTCGCGATGGGCCTGCTCGACGGCCTCGTTGACCTCGGGGCTCAGCCCGAAATCATCCGCGGTGACGACCAGACGCTTCACGCAAACCTCGTAACGGGTGTCGACGGGTCCAGGGCGGAGCCCTGGAAGAGGTGCGGGGCTCTGCCCCACACCCCGCCGGGGCCGTGGGCCCCGGACCCCGGACTTACGCCGCCTTGGCGGTGCCCTGACGCTCCTTGAGGAAGCGGTAGAACTCGACGCCCTCGCGCAGGCGGCGCTTCATCATGTCGGGCGAGCGCACCATCTCGCTGACGATCGAGGCGATCTTCGGAGCCCGGAAGTAGAACTTCTTGTAGAACTCCTCGACCGAGGTGAAGATCTCGGTGTGCGAGAGGTGCGGGTAGTGCAGCGGCGCGACCTGCACGCCGTTCTCGTCGACGAGCTCGGCGTTCTCGATGTCGAGCCAGCCGTTCTCCACCGCCTGCTTGTACAGGAAGGTGCCGGGGTAGGGGGCCGCCAGCGAGACCTGGATCGTGTGCGGGTTGATCCGCTTGGCGAAGGCGATCGTCTCCTGGATCGTCTCCTTGGTCTCGCCCGGCAGGCCGAGGATGAAGGTGCCGTGGATGGCGATGCCCAGGTCGTGGCAGTCCTTGGTGAACTTCTCGGCGACCTCGACCCGCATACCCTTCTTGATGTTGTGCAGGATCTGCTGGTTGCCGGACTCGTAGCCGACCAGCAGCAGGCGCAGGCCGTTCTCCTTGAGCACCTTCAGGGTCTCGCGCGGCACGTTCGCCTTGGCGTTGCACGACCACGTGACGCCCAGCTTGCCGAGCTCGCGGGCGATCTCCTCCGCGCGCGGCAGGTTGTCGGTGAAGGTGTCGTCGTCGAAGAAGAACTCCTTGGTCTGCGGGAACTCCTTCAGGCAGTACTTGATCTCCTCGATCACGTGCGCGACCGAGCGGGTGCGGTAGGTGTGGCCGCCGACCGTCTGCGGCCAGAGGCAGAAGGTGCAGCGGCTCTTGCAGCCCCGGCCGGAGTAGAACGAGATGTACGGGTGCTTCAGGTACCCGATGAAGTACTTCTCCATCTCCAGGTCGCGCTTGTAGACGCTGGTGACGAAGGGCAGCTGATCCATGTCGGTCATGATCTCGCGGTCCTCGTTGTGGACCACGACACCGTTGGCGTCGCGATAGGACAGCCCCTTGATCTCCGACATCGGGACGCCCTCGGCGACTTCCTTGACGGTGAAGTCGAACTCGTTGCGGGCGCAGAAATCGACCACCGGGGCCTGGGCCATCGCGCCGGCGGCGTCGACCGCGACCTTGGCGCCGATCAGGCCGGCGATGAGCTTCGGGTTGGCGGCCTTGAGCGCCTCGATCGTCTTCACGTCGGACTTGAACGACGGCACCGAGGTGTGGAGCACGACGAGGTCGAAGTCGTTGGCCTGGGCCACGATCTCGGCGAGCTTGATGTTGTGCGGCGGCGCGTCGATCAGCTTCGAGTTCGGCACCAGGGCGGCCGGCTGGGCCAGCCAGGTCGGGTACCAGAACGACTTGATCTCGCGCTTGGCTTGGTAACGGGAGCCGGCACCGCCGTCGAAACCGTCGAAGGTGGGGGCCTGGAGGAAGAGCGTGCGCATGGGGTTCAAGGCCTCAGGGCAATGCCGGGGGGAGGGCGGAGGACGAGGGAGCCGGGTTCAGCGGAGCGGCGCGCCGGCATCGCGGCCGAGTTCGGCGTCCGGGATCAGGGTGCCATCCGCAACCACGTGATAATCGTGACCTTTCCATGTCACCGCCCCCGACACGAAGGCCCAGGAGAAGTTCAGGAAGGAGAGGATGTCGCGGATCGGCAACAGTCCGTAGGGGTGCGGGGCGAGGCCGAAGGCCCGCTCCAGCTGCCGGCAGAGCAGCACGCGGCTCGCCAGCGCCGCGGCGGCGACCCAGAGCGCGCCGGTCCCAGCGCCGGGCAGGAGCGCGCCCAGCAGGGCGAGGGGAAAGGCGTGGGTGACGATCGAGCCGGCGTAGCCGGCCGGGTCGACGGTGCGGATCGTCCGGTTCCAGCGCAGCTCGTGCCGCCACAGCCCGGAGAGATCGGTGTCGACGCTGGTGTGGCCGATCGTGAAGCTCGGGATCACCACGCGGCCGCCGAGTCCGCGCAGGGCCGCGCCGATGGCGTAGTCGTCCGCCAGATCGTTGCGGAAGGTTCGGAAGCCGCCGACCGCCTCCAGGCTCGCCCGGGTGAAGGCCACGGTGGAGCCGAAGCAGGGCTTCGCCAGCCCGAGGCTCAGGCCCATCACCACGTTGGGCAGGAAGTGGGTGTCGATCGCGAGCGTCGAGAGCTGATCGTACAGGCCCCGGAAGGCCGGGACGCCGTGGTACAGGCAGGTCACGCCGGTGACGCCGTCCTGCGACAGCTCCGCGACGAGGCGCTCCAGGTAGTCGGGGCCGACCACCATGTCGCTGTCGGCCAGCACCACCACGTCGTGGGCGATGGCCTCGGCCATGTTGATCAGGTTCGAGACCTTGCGGTTCGATCCGTGCTGCCGGCCGTCGATCACGAGGTCGATGCGGGCCTCCGGATAGGCCTGCTGCAGGCGCTCGACCACGCCGATCGCGGGATCGGTGGGCTTCTGGACGCCGAACACGACCTGGACCGGCCCGGCGTAGTCCTGGCGCAGAACGGTCTCGAGATTCGCGTAGAGGTTGGGCTCGAGGCCGCAGAGCGGCTTCAGCACGGTCACGGAGGGCCGCGGGGCTCCCCCGGGGAGCGCCGGCGGGCGTCGGCCCGCGTAGCGGCCCGCGCAGATGGCGGCGGCCAGCCCGTAGACGCAGCCCGCCGCCGCCAGGATCAGGCAGAGCAGCGAGAGCCACGAGAGGCCGTGCAGCGCCAGGGAGGAGACATCCATCCGGTCGGGTCCGTGCGGTCGTCCGGCCGCCGAGGCGGCGATGGCCGCGAGCGGCCGGTTCAGGTCGGCGCTGGCGCCGGCGATCCTCAGGGGGTCGGCTTGGCCGCGAGCATGCCGTCGGTCCGCGCCCGGAGGAACTTCACGACGCCGTCGGCGCCCCCGGACTTCAGCGGCGCCGACAGGGCGTTCCGCTGCGCGGCGATCTCGCTGACGTCGCCGTTGAGCAGGACGTCCTGGATGCGGTTGTCGGCGTTGACGACGAAGTCCACGGCCGAATCGTCGCCGTCCGCGGCGGTGACGCGGGTCGGCACCACGCGCTGGGCGCCCCGCTCCTCGACCTTCGGGGTCACGTCGAACTTGCCGCCGGCGGCGCGGGCCAGCCGGTTGGCGTAGGTCACGGTCAGGCTGCGCTTGAACGCGTCGATCACCGCCGCCTGCTGCTCGGGGGTGAAGCTCGACCATTTCGAGCCCACCGCGATGCGGGTCATGGCGGGGAAGTCGAACGCCTTGTCGAGCGCGGGGCCGACGGCCTCGACCCGGGCCGGCAGGGGGCCGGGCCCGTCCTTCAGCGCGGCCGAGAAGGCGGCGTAGAGGTCGCGCACGGTCTGAACGGCCGGATCGTCCGCGGCCCGTGACGGGGCCGGGACGAGCAGGGTCAGGGCCAGGGGTGCGGCGACGAGGGCGGCCGCGAGCCGGCGGGTCAGGCGCACTTCTTCAACTCCTCGCCGTCGCCGAGCCGCGCCCCCATGCGCGGCGGGGCGTAGCTGTAGAACGGGCCGAGGGTGGCGGGCTGCGCGACCCTCTTGGCCTTGCGCCCGGCCTCCGGCTCCGGCTCGCGCGCCTCTTCCTCGGGCGCCTCGGACCGGAGCCTGGACTCGATCCGGTGCCAGAGCAGGAGGCTCGGGAGCCCGACGCCGAGATCGGCGAAGCGCTTGACCAGCGAGAGGGCGAGCGCCGCCTCGGCCGGGATATCGAACAGGCCGCACAGGGCGATCAGGCCGCCCTCCTGCGCGCCCAGGGCGCCGGGCACCGCGAAGGCCGCGCCGCGCACGGCCTGGGCGAGGCTCTCGATCATGAGCGCCTGCGCGAAGTCGATCGGGTAGCCCATGAACCGCAGGCAGACATAGACCTCGAGCGTGCCGATCACCCAGCCAACGAGGTGGACCGCGAGAGCCGCCGCGAAGCGACCGTGGTTGCCGTAGAGCCGGCGCAGGCTGTCGTAGAGCTGGTCGATGGCGCCGAAGGCGCGCCACTCGCGCCCGGAGGCGAAGCGGCTGAGCAGGGCCTGGATCAGGCGGTGACCGGCCCGGCGCTGGATCAGGTAGAACGCGCCGAGGGCCGGGACCGCCAGGGCCAGCCCGCCCTCGACCGTGTGGGCGATCGGCCCGTCGCCGGAGATCAGGACCAGCAGGGCGAGTCCGGCCACCGTGAACAGGAGCTGCGTCAGCGCCTGGGTCATCAGGTCGACGAACATGCTGGCGCCCGCGAGCGCGCCCGGGACGTTGCGCTTCGACAGCAGGCGGGCGCCGACGAAGTCACCGCCGACGGTGGCGACCGGCAGCAGCGTGTTGATGCCCTCGCGGACGAAGCGGAGCGAGACGCAGTCGGCGAGCTTGGTCGCGCCGGCGGGGAACACGACGTACCAGCCGAGTCCCGCCCAGGCGACGGCCACGAGGCGCGCCAGCACCACGAGGGCGGCGCCCCAGCCGGCGCTCACGACGGCGGCCGACACGTCCTCCAGGCCGGAGGACATGAACAGGCCGACGACCGTGCACAGACCGGCGATCGAGGCCAAGGTCGTCAGGCGCTTCATTGTCGTCTTTCAAGCTCGCATAAGGCTTGATGCGGGAAATCGGTCACGGTCGCGGCAGAAATAGGTCCGCCGGGCCGGGAACGTTTCTGTCACGTTGCAGCACGGATTAGCGGTGTCTATCACCCGTTTGACACACCGGGGGCCAAAGCGGCGGCCGGGCCGAGAAGCCCGCGCAGAAGGCCGCGGCACGTCGCAGAAGGGGCACACGTCATGGAGCGCGAATCACCGATCACGGCCCTGGAGGCCGTGACCGACGACACGCATGCGGGCGGCTTTCCGGGCGGGACCGGACCCGGCGTGCCGGCTCCGCAGTCGCCGGTGATGGCCTGGAACGAGTGGGATCCGCTGGAGGAGGTGATCGTCGGCTCGCTCGACGGCGCCACGATCCCGACCCACCACCTGACGGTGATCTTCAACCTGCCGCGCGCCGCGCAGCCGTTCTACCGGCTGGCGAGCGGCTGGAAGTATCCGAAGTTCATGAAGAAGCTCGCCCAGGCCGAGCTCGACAACTTCATCACCATCCTGGCCGGCGAGGGCGTGAAAGTCCGCCGCCCCGACGCGGTGGATTTCTCCAAGAAGTTCAAGGCGCCGCGCTGGTCCTCCCGCGGCTTCTGCGTCGCCTGCCCGCGCGACCCGTACCTCGTCATCGGCGACGAGATCATCGAGAGCCCGATGTGCTGGCGCTCGCGCTACTTCGAGGGCGACGCCTACCGGTCGCTGTTCAAGGAGTACTTCCGCGCCGGCGCCCGCTGGACCTCCGCGCCGCGCCCGCAACTGACCGACGACCTCTACAACTACGATTACCGGGTGCCGAACCTGAAGGCCGGCGAGCCCATGCAGTTCACGGTCAACGAGTTCGAGCCGGTCTTCGACGCCGCCGACTTCGTCCGCTGCGGCCGCGACCTGTTCGTAACCCGCTCCAACGTGACCAACCTGATGGGCATCGAGTGGCTGCGCCGCCACCTCGGCCCGGGCTTCCGCATCCACGAGATCGAGAGCCGCTGCCCGCAGCCGATGCACATCGACTCGTCGTTCATGCCGCTGGCGCCCGGCAAGGTGCTGGTGAACCCGGACTACGTCGACGTCGAGAAGCTGCCGGCCGTGCTCAAGAAGTGGGACGTGCTGATCGCCCCGCGCCCCGACCCGGTCGAGGGCTTCATGAGCAAGATCTCGATGTGCTCGCCCTGGACCTCGATCAACGTCCTGGCGATCACCGAGAAGAAGATCGTCGTCGACCAGAGCCAGCCGACGCTGATCAAGGCGCTCAAGGACTGGGGCTTCGACCCGATCCCGGCGCCGTTCCTCAGCTACGGCCCGTTCGGCGGCTCGTTCCACTGCGCGACCCTCGACGTCCGCCGCCGGGGCGTGCTGAAGTCGTACTTCTAGGACCGGCCCGCCGTCGTCCCGGGGCGCCGCGAGCGCCCCGGGACGACGGGCGACGTCGCGCGGCGCCTACCGCGCCGCGATGCCCGCGATCAGCGCCGCGTTGAACCCGTCCGGGTCGGACATCTGCGGCGCGTGGCCGAGATCCGGGAACTCCACGAGCCGCGCGCCCGGGATGGCCCTGGCGGCCGCCTTGCCGAGTTCGGGATAGTTGCCGAGGCTCGCCCGCACCTCCGGCGGCGCGAGGTCCTTGCCGATCGCCGTGTTGTCCTTCTGGCCGATCAGGAGCAGCGTCGGCACCGCGATCTGCGGGAACCGGTAGACCACCGGCTCGGTGAGGATCATGTCGTAGAGCAGCGCCGAGTCCCAGGCGACCGCCTCCTTGCCGGGGCCGCCGTTGAGGCCCGCCAGCATCGTGACCCAGGGCTCGTAGCGGGGCTCCCAGGCGCCGGCGTAGTAGGTCGCCGTCTCGTAGGCCCGGATCGAGGCCGCCGTCACCTTCAGCTCGCGCTGGTACCATTGCTCGACCGAGGTCGGCGGCACGCCCTTGGCGGCCCAGTCCTCCAGGCCGATCGGGTTGACCAGCACGAGCTGCTCCACCGCCTTCGGGTAGAGCAGGGCGTAGTGGGCGGCCAGCATGCCGCCCGTGGAGTGGCCGACCAGGATCGGGCGCTCGATCCCGAGCTTGGCCAGGAGCGCGTGGGTGTTCTCGGCGAGCTGCCGGAAGGTGAACTGGTAGGCCGCCGGCTTGCTCGACTTGCAGAAGCCGATCTGGTCCGGCGCGATCACCCGGTACCCGGCCGCGCTGAGCGCCCGGATCTGGCTCTCCCAAGTGGCGGCGCAGAAGTTCTTGCCGTGCAGCAGCACCGCGGTCCGGCCGTTCGGCGTCGCCGGGCGGACATCGAGATAGGCCATCTGCAGCGGCTGGCGCTGCGAGGTGAACAGGAACCGCTCCACCGGGAACGGGTAGGCGAAGCCCTCGAGTTCCGGCCCGTAGGTCGGCTGCGGCAGCGGCTCGGCGGAAGCGGGTCCCGCCGGCAGCAGGGCCAGCGGGGCCAGCAGGACGGAGGCGAGGAGGTTTCGGAGCATGGCCGCGTCGGAGCCTGGTCTGCGAGCGGCGTGCGGCGCCGCGCCGCCCGCTCAGATCGGTCATCCGGGCGCCCCTGTCCACGCCCCGCGGAGCGCCGCAGCTTCGCGCCCGCCGCGGCGCGCGCTATCTCCCGGGGGCGACCGTCTCTCGCCGCGGATGTCCCGATGCTGCGCCTCACCACCCTGACCGCCCTCGCCGGCGCGCTCCTCCTCGGGCCCGCCCCGGCCCGGGCGGCGGATGCCTGCGACGCCCTGGCCGCGCGGGTGATCCGCACCACCGGCGCCTCCCTGGCCGGCCGGGCCGGGCCCGTCGCGGTGTTCCGGGCGCAGGATGCCGAGCGGCTGAGCCTCGACTGCCGCGCCCCGGCCCGGATCACCGTGGCCTCCCGCGACCGCGAGCCGGCGCCGGCCTACTTCGTCCTGATCGGCCGCGCCGCGCAGGCGCTTGCCGGGGCGGACGCCGCCGTGATCGAGGTGCTGGCGCTCAACCTTCACCAGGCCAGCCTGCTGGCGGATGCCCCGCGCCGGGGCGGCGCCGGCCGGATCCTGATGCTGTGCGAGACCGGCCCGCGCACCGACGCCCTCCGGGACGACCGCACGGTCTGCCGGGTCGCGCCACGGCCCGGGCTTTCGCGGATCCGCCGCGCGGGCTAGACGGGCCGGCATGTCGAAGATCGAGACACCCGGCCCCGTCGTCCAAGTCGGCGACGCGCGCTTCGCCAACCACCTGCCGCTGACGCTGATCGCCGGCCCGTGCCAGCTCGAAGGGCGCCAGCACGCCCTGGAGATCGCCGCCGCCCTCAAGGAGATGGCCGCGGGCCTGGGCGTCGGCCTCGTGTTCAAGACCTCCTTCGACAAGGCCAACCGCACCTCGGGCAGCGCCGCCCGGGGCATCGGCCTCGACGGGGCGCTCCCGGTCTTCGCCGAGATCCGCGAGACCCTCGGGCTGCCGGTGCTGACCGACGTGCACGCCGCCGAGCAGTGCGCCCGCGCCGCCGAGGCGGTGGACGTGCTCCAGATCCCCGCCTTCCTGTGCCGCCAGACCGATCTGCTGCTGGCCGCCGCCGCGACCGGCCGGGCGGTCAACATCAAGAAGGGCCAGTTCCTGGCGCCCTGGGACATGAAGCACGTCGCCGCCAAGGTGACGGAGGCGGGCAACCCCAACGTCATCGTCACCGAGCGCGGCGCCTCCTTCGGCTACAACACTCTGGTCTCGGACATGCGCAGCCTGCCGATCATGGCGCAGGTCACGCAGGGCGCGCCGGTGGTGTTCGACGCCACCCACTCGGTGCAGCAGCCCGGCGGGCAGGGGGCGAGCTCCGGCGGCCAGCGCGAGTTCGTCGCCGTCCTCGCCCGCGCCGCCGTGGCGGTGGGCGTGGCGGGGGTGTTCATCGAGACCCATCCCGACCCGGACCGCGCGCCCTCCGACGGCCCCAACATGGTGGCGCTGAGGGACATGCCGGCCCTGCTCGAGGAGCTCCTCGCCTTCGACCGCCTCGCCAAGCGCCGGACCGCCTGACCGGATCAGGCGGCCGCCGGCTCCAGGACGTGGATCCGCAGGGGCTGGACGAGGCCGAACGTCCCGTCGGCCTCGCGCGCCGCGGCGCCGAGGAAGGCCTCCGCGACGACGGGCCGCCGGTCCCGGATGGTCGCCTCGCGGGCCGGGTCCACGGCGCTGACGCGGGCGAGGAACGCGTCGAGGGAGTCGAAGCGCTCGCGCCGCTCGATCGTCGCGTCGCGGCGGCACGTGTAGGCGCCGCGGGCGAGGGCGGCCGCGATGGCGTCCTGGGCGGCGGCGCGGACCGCGGTCTCGTCCTCGATCGGCCGCAGCGCCTCGAAGAAGCTGCCCTCCGCCAGGGGCTCGACCACGACGAGCCGTCCGCCCGGGACCAGCACGCGGGCCGCCTCGGCGAGGGCCGCCGCCGGGTCCGGGACGTGGTGGAGGGCGTTCAGCATCACGGCGCCGTCGAAGCTGGCGTCGGGGAAGGGCAGGGCCTCGCCGGTCGCGGCCTCGAAGCGCGCCTCCGGCACGGCGTCCCGCGCCCGGGCGAGCGCCGCCGCGCCGGGGTCGATCCCGGTGACGCGCGCGCCGGCGTCGACCAGTCGCCGCGCCAGCGCCCCGGGGCCGCACCCGATATCGACGATCCGCTTGCCGGCCAGCGGCGCGAGGCTCTCGCGGATCAGGGTCAGGGCATCCATCGTCGGTCCTCCGCGAGGATCCGTAGCACGGGCGGGCGGGGAGAGGAGGGATTTCCTCCGCGCGCGCCGGGCGGTCGTCGCGGCCTCAGGACAGAAGTCTCGCGCGGCGCAGTCGTCACGCCCGCCCTGAACGGCACCGCGCAAGAGTTCGGAGGCAGTTCCCGCAGAGGCGCCCAAGCTTGACCGAAGTCGACGGAGAGGCGGGAACGATGAACGGCGGTTCATAATCCTGCCCGCGTGCGGATCCGCACGCAAGCACGTCATGAAATCTGGAACTGTCCGGGTGCGGCCACGTTATTGGGCATGTTCGATCGAGGATCGAGAAGGAACACTATGCGCAAGATCGGTATCATCGCCACCGCTGCCGCCATGGCTCTCGGCAGCGTCGCCGTCACGACCAGCGCCGAGGCGCGTCCCTACGGCTACCACGGCGGCTACGGCGGCTACGGCCACGGCTACTACCGCGGCCGTCGCGGCATCGGCACCGGCGCCGCCATCGGCCTCGGCATCGCCGGCCTCGCGGCCGGTGCGATCGCCGCCGGCGCGGCCCGCGACAGCTACTACGGCGGCGGCTACGGCTACGCCCCGTCCTACGGCTACGGCTACGCCCCGGTCTACGGCGGCTACGGCTACGCGGCCCCGGGCTACGGCTACTACGGCTACGGCTACTGAGATCGGAGATCCGAGAGGATCGGGGGCGACCGGCGCGAGCCGGTCGCCCTTTTCGTTTGTCCGATCAGCGTCCGCGGTAGGGCGGGACGCCCGGGTCCGGCAGCCACGCGGTCTTCGGCAGCTCGCCCGTCTGCCAGAACACGTCGATCGGGATGCCGCCGCGGGGATACCAGAAGCCGCCGATGCGCAGGTAGCGCGGCTCCAAGAGGTCGCGGAGCCGCTTGCCGATCGCCACCGTGCAATCCTCGTGGAACGCGCCGTGGTTGCGGAACGACCCGAGGTAGAGCTTCAGCGACTTCGACTCCACGAGCCAGTCGCCGGGCACGTAGTCGATCACGAGGATCGCGAAGTCCGGCTGCCCGGTGACCGGGCAGATCGAGGTGAATTCGGGCGCGGTGAACCGGGCGACGTAGTCGGTGTCCGCGTGCGGGTTCGGGACCCGGTCGAGCCGCGCCTCCTCGGGCGAGGCGGGGAAGGGCGTCGGCTGGCCGAGCTGGAGATCGTCGGTGGAGGTCATGGCCGGCCATATAGAGCCTGCCGGCCCCGCGCGCATCCGCCTGATCCGCGACGCTTTCCCGGGTGAACCCGGCTGTGCGCCGTCCGTCCCGGCGCTTGCCGCCGGCCGCGGCTTGACGGATAAGCCGCCGCGATGCGCCGCACCCCCCGATCGGGGCGCGGTCGCCGACCCGCGGCCCCCGCGAGAGGACGTTCCATGACCGCGATCACCAATATCAGCGCCCGCGAGATCCTCGACAGCCGAGGCAACCCCACGGTCGAGGTCGACGTCATCCTGGAAGACGGCTCCTTCGGCCGCGCGGCGGTGCCGTCGGGTGCCTCCACCGGCGCCCACGAGGCGGTGGAGCTGCGCGACGGCGACAAGAACCGCTTCCTCGGCAAGGGCGTCCTGAAGGCGGTCGAGGCGGCCCAGACCGAGATCCTCGACGCGATCGGCGGCATGGACGCCGAGGACCAGGTCGCGGTCGACGAGGCGATGATCGAGCTCGACGGCACACCCAACAAGGCGCGCCTCGGCGCGAACGCGATCCTCGGCGTGTCGCTGGCGGTGGCCAAGGCCGCGGCCGAGGCCTCGGGCCTGCCGCTCTACCGCTACGTCGGCGGCGTGCAGGGCCGGGTGCTGCCCGTGCCGATGATGAACATCATCAACGGCGGCGCGCACGCCGACAACCCGATCGACTTCCAGGAATTCATGATCATGCCGGTGGGCGCCGATTCGCTCGCCGAGGCCGTGCGCATGGGCTCCGAGGTGTTCCACACCCTCAAGGGCAAGCTGAAGAAGGCCGGCCACAACACCAACGTCGGCGACGAGGGTGGTTTCGCCCCGAACCTGCCGTCCGCCGAGGCCGCCCTCGATTTCGTGATGGACGCGATCAGCGCCGCCGGCTTCAAGCCCGGCCAGGACATGGCGCTCGCCCTCGACTGCGCCGCCACCGAGTTCTTCAAGGACGGTGCCTACGCGTACGAGGGCGAGGGGAAGACCCGCACCATCGAGGCGCAGGTCGACTACCTCGCGCAGCTCGTCGCCACCTACCCGATCGTGTCGATCGAGGACGGCATGTCGGAGGACGACTGGGCCGGCTGGAAGCTCCTGACCGACAAGATCGGCGACCGCTGCCAGCTCGTCGGCGACGACCTGTTCGTCACCAACGTCGAGCGCCTGTCCCGCGGCATCGCCGAGGGCACGGCCAACTCGATCCTGATCAAGGTCAACCAGATCGGCTCGCTCACCGAGACCTTGGCGGCGGTCGATATGGCCCAGCGCGCCGGCTACACCGCGGTGATGTCGCACCGCTCGGGCGAGACCGAGGACTCGACCATCGCGGACCTCGCGGTCGCCACCAATTGCGGGCAGATCAAGACCGGCTCGCTCGCCCGCTCGGACAGACTGGCCAAGTACAACCAGCTGATCCGCATCGAGGAGGGCCTGGGCCCGCAGGCGCTCTACGCCGGCCCGTCGGCGCTCAAGCAGCTCGCCCGCCGCTGATCCGGCGGATCCTGCTGGCCGGCCTGCTCGGTGTCGGAGCGGCCGGCCCCGCCCGCGCGGACCCGCTCTGCGACGGGGCCCGCCCGACGCTCAGCGCGCAGCTGCTGTTCGGCCTGTCGCGGCCGGACGGCGGGCGCGTCTCCGGCCGGGCCTTCGACCGGTTCCTGGCCGAGCGGATCACCCCGCGCTTCCCGGACGGGCTCACGGTCTTCGCCGGCCGGGGCCAGTGGCGCGGACCGGACGGACGGATCGTCCACGAGGCCGCCCGCATCGTCCTGATCGTCACCGAACCCACGCCCGAGGCGGTCGCTTCCCTGCGCGCCGTGCAGGAGGCGTACCGGACCCGCTTCGCGCAGGGCGCGGTCGGCCTGGTGCTGCAGCGGAGCTGCGCGCTGTTCTGAGGGCGGCGCCGATCCGTCCGCTCGTGCGCTCGTCCGCTCGACTCGGACGGAGGATCTCCGCCTCCTCAGGCCGTCGCCGCACCGGACGGCTCGCCCGGCACGGTCCAGACCCGCATCGGCCGCGACAGGCCCCGGAGCTCGATCGTCCCGACCGGCTCCAGCGGCCGGGCGCACCGTTCGGCGAAGGAGTCCGACACGAGGAGCTCGTGGCCGAGGGCCGCGCACTGGCTCTCGATCCGGCTGGCCTCGTTGACCGCCCGCCCGATGATCGTGAAGTCGAGGCGCCGCTCGGTGCCGACATTGCCGTAGATGACCGTCCCGAAATGGACGACGCACTCGGCCGGGAGCTCGGGCAGCCCCGCGGCGCGGCGGCGGGCGTTGAGCGCCGCGTTGGCGGCGAGCCCCTCGGTCGCGGCGTCGAGGGCGCCGCCGCAGACCGGACAGGGCAGGCTCTCGGCGTCCGGGACCGGGAAGATCGCCAGGAAGCCGTCGCCGAGGAATTTCAAGATCTCGCCGCCGTGCCGCGCCACCGGGTCGCCGAGGGCGTCGAAGTGCTCGTTGAGCCACGTGACCATGTCGGCGGGATCCACCCGGTCGGCCAGGGCCGTGAAGCCCCGGAGGTCGGTCAGCAGGATCGCCGCCGGCACGGCCCGCCCCTCGCCGCGCCGGATCTGGCCGTCGAGGATGCGCTCGGCGGTGGACCGGCCGAGATAGGTGGCCGACACTTCCCGGAACGTGTGGGCGAGGCCCATCTTGGCCATCGCCAGCGTCAGGAACGGCAGGACATCGGCGATCGCGGCGAGGTCCGCCCCGGTGAAGCCGGCGGCGGCGCGGGTGCAGAACGAGACCGCGATGCCCCGCAGCGCGGTGCCGGGGGCGAACTCGGCGATGTGCAGCACGTAGTCGACGCCGCCCTGCGCCCCGAGGGCGTTCAGGACCGGGAAGTCCACCGCCAGCCCGGGCGCGTCGAGGCGCCAGCGGCCGAAGGTCTCGCCCTTCTCCACCAGGGCGTAGACCGGGCTCAGGAGCCAGTCGCTCTCCTCGTCGGCGCCGTGGGCGTTGGCGACGAAGGACATGCCCTCGCCCGCGTGCCAGTTCAGGCTGACGCCGCGCAGCGTCGGGTCCAGGGCCGGCGCCATGACGCTGACCCGCCAGACGGGGAGGCCGGCCTCGACCAGCGACTCGCAGAAGCCCGCGAGCAGGGTGTCGTGGTCGTCGGTCGCCGTGGCGTGCGCGGCGATCCAGCGCCCCAGATGCGTCAGGTCCATGCCTCAGGCTCGCCCCCTGTCCGTGCCGGCCGCGGTCCGGCCCCGACCCGGCCCTGTCCCGACCGCGGCGCGATCGAAAAGAACCGTTAACCTTTCCGCGCGAGGGTCGCGCCATGGTCGTGCGCCGCCGAGTCAGAATGGTCGTGTTGCCGCTGGGTCTCTGGACCCTGTCGGCGCTCGTTGTCGGCTATTTCGTGTGGCAGGCCGAGAGTGGCAACCGCGGCCTCGAGGCCAAGAAGGCCCTGAAGATCCGCGCCTACGGCCTCAGCCAGGAACTCGCCGCCGTGAAGGCCGAGCGCGCCGTCTGGGAGCATCGGGTGAACCTGCTCAAGAGCGACCAGATCGACCGCGACCTCCTGGAGGAGCGCGCCCGGATCGTCCTGGGCCGGGTGCACGCCAACGACGTGGTCATCATCACGCCCTGACCGTCGCGCGAGCATCCCGCGGAAGTCCCGGGGAGGGTTTTCCGCAGTCCTGAAAGTGCTCTGACAAGAGCGGCTTCCTGTCAGAGCGGCAGCCCTCGCTTTCCAATCGTCGCTGTCCTACACCCCCACGCAGTCGCGTGGAATCACGGGGAGAGCGCCGATGGACGCCGCCAAGGAGCCTGCCAAAGAGCCCGCAACGGACGCGTCGTCCGCGCCGGTGCAGGCCGCGAGCCCTCAGGCCGCCGAGGCGCACCGCCCCGCGCCGAACATGCCGCAGTTCACGCGGGACGAGGATCTCCACGCCTATCACGAGATGCTGCTGATCCGGCGCTTCGAGGAGAAGGCCGGCCAGCTCTACGGCATGGGCCTGATCGGCGGCTTCTGCCACCTCTATATCGGCCAGGAGGCCGTGGTGATCGGCATGCAGATGGCCTCGGTCGAGGGCGACCAGGTCATCACCGGCTACCGCGACCACGGCCACATGCTGGCCTGCGGCATGGATCCGAAGGGCGTCATGGCCGAGCTGACCGGCCGCCGCGGCGGCTACAGCCGCGGCAAGGGCGGCTCGATGCACATGTTCAGCCGCGAGAAGCAGTTCTTCGGCGGCCACGGCATCGTCGGCGCGCAAGTCTCGCTGGGCACCGGCCTCGCCTTCGCCGACCATTACCGGGAGAACGGCAAGGTCAGCCTGACCTACATGGGCGACGGCGCCGCCAACCAGGGGCAGGTCTACGAGAGCTTCAACATGGCGGCCCTCTGGAAGCTGCCGGTCGTCTACGTGATCGAGAACAACCGCTACGCCATGGGTACCTCGGTGGCCCGGGCCTCGGCGCAGACCGACTTCTCGAAGCGCGGCCTCTCCTTCGGCATTCCCGGCGAGCAGGTCGACGGCATGGACGTGCGCACCGTCCGCGAGGCGGCGACCCGGGCGATCGAGCACGCCCGCACGGGCCAGGGCCCGTACATCCTGGAGATGCAGACCTACCGCTACCGCGGCCACTCCATGTCCGATCCGGCCAAGTACCGGACCAAGGACGAGGTCTCGAAGATGCGCGACGAGCACGACCCGATCGAGATGGTGCGCAAGCGCCTGCTCGAGCTGCACGCCGTGCCCGAGGCCGAGCTGAAGGCCACCGACGCCAAGGTCCGCGAGGTCGTCAACGCCTCGGCCGAGTTCGCCACGAACGACCCCGAGCCGGATCCGTCCGAGCTGTGGACCGACATCCTCCTGGACGCGCACGCCTGAGCGCGGACGACACCGCTGGCCGCCCCCCCAACGAATAAACGACCGCAGAGCTGAGCATGGCGACCGACATCCTGATGCCCGCCCTCTCGCCCACCATGGAGGAGGGCAAGCTCGCCAAGTGGCTGAAGAAGGAGGGCGACCCGATCAAGTCCGGCGACGTGCTGGCCGAGATCGAGACCGACAAGGCCACCATGGAGGTGGAGGCCATCGACGAGGGCGTCCTCGCCAAGATCCTGATCGCCGAGGGCACCGAGGGCGTCGCGGTGAACACGCCGATCGCCGTCATCGCCGGCGAGGGCGAGGACCCGGCGAGCGTCCAGTCCGGCGGCGGCGCCAAGCCCAACGGCGCGGGCGGGCAACCCGCCCCGGCCCCCGACATGCAGGCCGAGGGCATGGCCGACAGACCGGCTCCCGCGGCCAAGACCGGCGACGACGCCCCGAAGGCGCCGGCCGCGCCCGCCGTCATCACCAACAAGGCCCAGGAGCCGGTGATGGAGGAGTTCCCGGCCGACACGCCGATGGTCACGCAGACCGTCCGCGAGGCCCTGCGCGACGCCATGGCCGAGGAGATGCGCCGCGACGGCGACGTCTTCGTCATGGGCGAGGAGGTCGCCGAGTACCAGGGCGCCTACAAGGTCACCCAGAACCTGCTGCAGGAATTCGGGCCGAAGCGGGTGGTCGACACCCCGATCACCGAGCACGGCTTCGCGGGCATCGGCGTCGGCGCGGCGCTGGCCGGCCTGAAGCCGATCGTCGAGTTCATGACCTTCAACTTCGCCATGCAGGCGATCGACCACATCATCAACTCGGCGGCCAAGACCCTGTACATGTCCGGCGGTCAGCTCGGCTGCCCGATCGTGTTCCGCGGCCCGAACGGCGCCGCCGCCCGCGTCGCCGCCCAGCACAGCCACGACTACGCCGCGTGGTACTCCAACGTGCCGGGCCTCAAGGTGATCGCGCCCTACACGGCGTCCGACGCCAAGGGCCTGCTGAAGGCCGCGATCCGCGACCCGAACCCGATCATCTTCCTCGAGAACGAGATCCTGTACGGGCAGTCCTTCCCGGTGCCGCAGCTCGACGACTTCGTGCTGCCGATCGGCAAGGCGAAGATCCACCGCACCGGCAGCGACGTGACCATCGTGTCCTTCGCGATCGGCATGACCTACGCCCTCAAGGCCGCGCAGGCCCTCGCCGAGCAGGGCATCGAGGCCGAGGTGATCGACCTGCGCACCATCCGGCCGATGGACACCGAGACGGTGGTCGCGTCGGTCAAGAAGACCGGCCGCTGCATCACCGTGGAGGAGGGCTTCCCGCAATCCGGCGTCGGCGCCGAGATCGTGGCCCGCCTGATGGTCGACGCCTTCGATTACCTCGACGCCCCGGTCCTGCGGATCACCGGCAAGGACGTGCCGATGCCCTACGCGGCCAACCTCGAGAAGCTGGCCCTGCCGACGGTGGCGGAGGTCGTCGAGGCCGCAAAGAGCGTCTGCTACAAGTGACCGGCGCGCGGGCGACGCCGTCGCCCGCCCCGGCCAGGACCGAGGAACAGCCGGCGCGCCATGAGCCAGGATCCCAGCAGCGACTTCGCCGAACTCGCCATCCCGCCCGACGCCCTGGAGCAGGGCGGTATCGAGGTTCTGCGCGCGGCCGTGGTGGACGGCGCGGTGAGCGTCGCGCTCCGCCGCTCCTTCGACGACCCGGCGACCTGGGGCCGGCTGCTGATCGACCTCGCCCGGCAGGCGGCCCGCGCCTACGCGCTGGAGACCGACATGTCGGAGGAGGAGGCGCTGGAGCGCATCCGCGCGGGCTGGGAGGCCGAGGGGCTCGACCCCGGCGGCCTCAACTGACGATGGCGGCCGACCATGGCTGAGGCGGCTGTCCGGCAGGCGACCTACGCGGATCTGGAGGCAGTCCCGGAGCATCGCGTCGCCGAGATCATCGACGGGGTGCTGGAGACGTATCCGCGGCCGCGACCCCGGCACGGCATCGCCGCGGCCCGCCTGTCGGGAGAGCTGGATCGGCCGTTCGCACGCGGCCGTGGTGGTCCCGGCGGATGGGTCTCCATCACCGAGCCTGAGCTTCACCTCGGATCCCAGGTGGTCGTGCCCGATCTTGCGGGCTGGCGCCGCGAGCGGATGCCGACCGAACCCGAGGATGCCTTCATCGAGACGCCTCCGGATTGGGTCTGCGAGATCCTCTCGCCGTCGACGATTCGCCTCGATCGCGGGCCGAAGCGCCGGATCTACGCCGGGTCCGGCGTCGACCACCTCTGGCTGCTGGACCCGGCGGCCGGCGTGCTGGAAGGCTTCGCCCCCGCGGACGGGCGCTGGGTGCTCCTCGCCACGATCCAGCGCGGCGAGACCGTGGCCCTGCCGCCCTTCGACGCCGTCCCGTTCCCCTTCGACGACCTCTTCCCCTTCGACGATCCGGCCGCCCCGGCCTTGCCCGAGACCTGATGCCATGCCGATCAACGTGCTGATGCCCGCGCTCTCCCCGACCATGGAGAAGGGCAACCTCGCCAAGTGGCTGAAGAAGGAGGGCGACCCGATCAAGTCCGGCGACGTGCTGGCCGAGATCGAGACCGACAAGGCCACCATGGAGGTGGAGGCCATCGACGAGGGCGTGCTCGCCAAGATCCTCGTGCCCGAGGGCACCGCGGACGTTCCGGTCAACGACCTGATCGCCATCATCGCCGGCGAGGGCGAGGACCCCTCGAGCGTGCAGGCCGGCGGCGCGCCGAAGGCCGCCTCGAACGGCGAGGCCAAGGCGGAATCCAAGCCCGAGCCGAAGGCCGACGCCTCGGCGGCCGGGCAGAACACGACGCCCGGCGGCGGCCACATGGCGTACGAGCGGGTGAACGCGGCGCCCGAGGGCGCGCAGCCCGGCGGCGCCCCGCAGGCCGGCGCGCAGGCCGGCTCGGGCGGCCGGGTCTTCGCCTCGCCGCTCGCCCGGCGGATCGCCAAGCAGGAGGGCGTGGATCTCGGCGCCGTCCGGGGCAGCGGGCCGCACGGCCGCATCATCGCCCGCGACGTGCAGGCCGCGAAGGCTTCCGGCGCCACCCAGGCGCCCGCCGCCGCGCAGCCCGCCGCCGAGGCGCCGAAGGCGGCAGCCCCGGCCCCGAAGACCGCCCCCGCGGGCGGGGCGCCGGCCGGGCTCACGACCGATCAGGTCAAGGGCTTCTTCGCCAAGGACGCCTACGAGGAAGTCCCCCTCGACGGCATGCGCAAGACCATCGCCAAGCGCCTCACCGAGGCGATGCAGGTCGCCCCGCACTTCTACCTGACGGTGGATTGCGAGCTCGACGCGCTGATGAAGCTGCGCGAGACGCTGAACGGCTCCGCCGGCAAGGACAAGGACGGCAAGCCCGCCTTCAAGCTCTCGGTGAACGACTTCGTCATCAAGGCGATGGGCTTGGCACTCACCCGCGTGCCCGCCGCCAACGCGGTCTGGGCCGAGGACCGGATCCTGCGCTTCAAGCACGCCGAGGTCGGCGTCGCGGTGGCGATCGACGGCGGGCTGTTCACCCCGGTGATCCGCCGGGCGGACGAGAAGACGCTCTCGACCATCTCCAACGAGATGAAGGACTTCGCGGCCCGCGCCCGCGCCAAGAAGCTGAAGCCCGAGGAGTACCAGGGCGGCGTCACCTCGGTGTCGAACCTCGGCATGTTCGGCATCAAGCACTTCACCGCGGTGATCAACCCGCCGCAATCGAGCATCCTGGCGGTGGGCGCGGGCGAGAAGCGCGTCGTCGTGAAGGACGGGGCGCCGGCCGTGGTCCAGGTGATGACCTGCACCCTGTCGTGCGACCACCGGGTGCTCGACGGGGCGCTCGGCGCGGAGCTGGTCTCGGCCTTCAAGGGGCTGATCGAGAACCCGATGGGCATGCTGGTGTGAGGAGCGACTCTGCTATGATCGCCTGAGCGATCAAAGGAGAGTCGCTTGTCGGAAGTTACCGATCTGGTCCTGCCAGTCCTACAGCGGATGCAGAGCGACATCGCCGAGGTGAAGCGCGATGTCGCAGCGATCAAGACAACCCTGACGGGTCATACCGAGAAGCTGGAAGAACTGGAGATTTACGTCGCCTACGAGACCGGCCTCGGCACGCAGGCGAAGGCGGATCTTCAGTCGATCAAGAAGACGATCAAGGCCATGGAGCAGCGGCTGAGCGCGCTGGAGACCTCGCCCTGATCGCCTCCTCAAAGACGGTGCGGTCGCGCGCCCCACAGCGGAGAGCTGAGACACGATGTCCGACACCTACGACGTCCTCATCATCGGCGCCGGGCCCGGCGGCTACGTCACGGCGATCCGCGCGGCGCAGCTCGGCTTCAAGACCGCCGTGGTCGATCGCGAGCACCTGGGCGGCATCTGCCTGAACTGGGGCTGCATCCCCACCAAGGCCCTGCTCCGCTCGGCCGAGATTTTTCATTATTTCCAGCACGCCGGCGATTACGGGCTGACCGCGGAGAAGGTCGGGTTCGACACCGCGGCGATCGTGAAGCGCTCCCGCGGCGTCTCGGGCCGGCTCAACGGCGGCGTCGGCATGCTGCTCAAGAAGAACAAGGTCGACGTGATCTGGGGTGAGGCCGCGGTCGACAGCGTCGCGCAGGGCAACCAGCCCGGCCAGGTCACCGTGAAGGAGACCAAGCGCGCCGAGCCGCCGAAGGGCGCCAAGGGCGCCGGCACCTACCAGGCCAAGCATATCATCGTGGCGACCGGCGCGCGCCCCCGCGCCATCCCCGGGATCGAGCCCGACAAGAAGCTGATCTGGACCTACTACGAGGCCATGGTCCCCGAGACGATGCCCAAGAGCCTGCTGGTGATGGGCTCGGGCGCCATCGGCATCGAGTTCGCCTCGTTCTACCGCACCATGGGCGCCGAGGTGACCGTGGTGGAGCTGCTGCCGCAGATCCTGCCCGTCGAGGATGCCGAGATCGCAGGCCTCGCGCGCAAGCGCTTCGAGAAGCAGGGGATCAAGATCCTCACCGGCGCCAAGGTCACGAAGGTCGAGAAGGGCGCGAACTCCGTCACCGCCACCGTCGAGGGCGGCGACGGCAAGAGCCAGCAGATCACGGCCGAGAAGCTCATCTCGGCGGTGGGCGTCGTCGGCAACATCGAGAATATCGGCCTCGAGAAGCTCGGCGTGAAGATCGACCGCGGGATCGTGGTGACGGACGGGCTCGGCCGCACCAACGTGCCCGGCCTCTACGCGATCGGCGACGTCGCCGGCCCGCCGATGCTCGCCCACAAGGCCGAGCACGAGGGCGTCATCTGCATCGAGACCATCAAGGGCCTGCACACCCACCCGATGGACAAGGCCAAGATCCCGGGCTGCACCTACTGCCAGCCGCAGATCGCCAGCGTCGGGCTGACCGAGGCCAAGGCCAAGGAGCAGGGCTTCTCGGTGAAGGTCGGCCGGTTCCCCTTCGCGGGCAACGGCAAGGCGATCGCGCTCGGCGAGCCGGACGGGCTGATCAAGACCGTGTTCGACGCCAAGACCGGCCAGCTGCTCGGCGCCCACATGGTCGGCGCCGAGGTGACCGAGCTGATCCAGGGCTACGTCGTGGCGATGAACCTCGAGAGCACCGAGGAGGAGCTGATGCACACGGTGTTTCCGCACCCGACGCTCAGCGAGATGATGCACGAGAGCGTGCTCGACGCCTACGGCAAGGTGATCCACACCTGATCGGCGGCCGACGGGGCGCGCGGGTCGGACGTGGACCCGCGCGCCGCCGAGCGGTCAGTGCGGGCGGGACCGCGCCGCGAGCGTCAGGCTCACGGCCTGGAACAGCAGGATCACCAGAACCGTCGCTGCGCTGCCGCCGATCGGGATCAGCAGCAGGGCGACGAACGGATCGAGCCCCCGGACGAGCAGGAGCGTGATGCAGCTGCCGATCACGGAGGCGATGGTCATCCGAAAGATGCAGCATTCGGACGGTTGCATGCGCGCTCCAAATCAGGCCCCCGTCGGGAGTCTGGCGAGGCGCGCCCGATTATGCAACCGAAGATAGTACTTAGTCGAAACACAATCCTAGATCATGGATCTGAGGCCGCTTCGAGGCGTCAGAGGCGATCCCGAACCTCAGCTATGCCCGCGCTCCACGGGCTCGGCTTGGTCCGGGGACGGCACGTAGGCGCACCACTGGCAGATCCCGCGCTCCGCGCCGCGCTGCGCGTTGCGCTGGGAGCAGAGCGGGCAGACGAGCAGGATCAGCCGCGAGCCGGTGCGCAGCGCCAGCCCGCGCCCCCGGAAGGTGACCTCGGTCGCCGCGTCGCCCGACGCGCGGTCCAGGGCGCTCACGGCGTGCCTCCGTCGCGTGGCCGCGGTACGGGTCCGCACGTGGTCTCGATGGCCATGGCGATGCCGCCCCCCAGCGTTCCTGCCAAGTTGTCGCTGGGTATAAGCGGCGAGTCGGCGAATGGCTCCGCTTGCGCATGTGGATCGGCCGGATGCATGCGGGCCGAAACGCCCGTATGAGAGGCTGCCGCGCCCCCGCTTCTTCGGGCGCGGCCCGGGCGGATGGGATGCAGGCGACGATGCAGGCGACGACGCACGACACCCAACAGGGCGAACCCGGCGGGACCGCCGGCGGCCTCCCCACCTTCGCCGACGTGGCCCGCGCCGCGGAGCGGATCGCCGGGGCCGCGCACCGCACCCCGGTCCTGACCTCGCGCACGGCGGACGCGATGACCGGCGGCCGCCTGTTCTTCAAGGCGGAGAACCTGCAGCGGGCCGGCGCCTTCAAGTTCCGCGGCGCCTACAACGCGATCAGCGCCCTGCCGGAGGCGGCCCGCACACGCGGAGTGATCACCTACTCCTCGGGCAACCATGCCCAGGCGATCGCCCTCGCGAGCCGGCTGCTCGGCGCGCCCGCCACCATCGTCATGCCGGGCGACGCCCCCGCGGCGAAGATCGCCGCCACCCGCGGCTACGGCGCCGAGGTGGTCCTGTACGACCGCTACACCCAGGATCGCGAGGCCCTCGGCCGCGAGATCGCCGAGGCCCGCGGCCTGACGCTGATCCCGCCCTTCAACCATCCCGACGTCATCGCCGGGCAGGGGACGCTGGCGCAGGAGCTGATCGAGACGGTCGGGCCACTCGACGTGCTGGTGGCCTGCCTCGGCGGCGGTGGCCAGCTCGCGGGCTGCGCGCTCGCCGCCGCCGCGCTGTCGCCGGGTTGCCGGGTGATCGGCGTCGAGCCGGAGGCGGGCAATGACGGGCAGCGCTCGTTCCGCGAGGGCCGGATCGTCACGATCCCGGTGCCCCGGACCATCGCCGACGGGGCGCAGTCGACGGCGCTGGGCGACCTGACCTTCGCGATCATCCGCGCGCAGGTGTCCGACATCCTCACCGTCACCGACGCGCAGCTCGTCGAGACCATGCGGTTCTTCGCCAGCCGGATGAAGCTCGTGGTCGAGCCGACCGGCTGCCTCGCGGCAGCGGCGGTGCTGAGCGGCCTCGTGGACGTGACGGACAAGCGCGTCGGCGTTGTGATCAGCGGCGGCAACGTCGATCTCGCGGCCTTCGCGCGGCTGACCGGCGAGGCGGCCTGAGGCGGCCTCAGGCGCCGATTGCCGGGCCGGTGTGACCCCGCCGCGGTGGACCGGCCCCGAGCCAATGCTTATCTTGTGCGCGTCGGAATGCGCGTCCCCGGGCCTTGAACCCGGATGGGCGGGAGGGTGACGATGTCCGCTGGTTTCAAGGTTCTCTCGCTGACCGATCGCGCCGCCGATCGGATCAAGGCGATCATGGCGGAGGCCGACCGGCCGATCGCCGGGCTGCGCGTCGGCGTCCGGAACGGCGGCTGCGCCGGGATGTCCTACACGATGGAGTATGCCGAGGCGGCCAAGCCCGGCGAGGACGTGGTCGAGGATCGCGGCGTGCGCGTGTTCGTCGATCCGAAGGCGGTGCTGTTCCTGCTCGGCACCGAGATGGACTTCACCACCAACAAGCTGGCGTCGCAGTTCGTGTTCAACAATCCGAACCAGACCTCGGCCTGCGGCTGCGGGGAATCCGTGGCGATCACGCCGGTCTCGGCGGACCGCCTGCCCGCGCAGGTCTGAGCGGGAGCGCCCCGGCGCGCAGCGAGCCGGCGGCGCGCCGCGCCCTCAGGCCACCTGCGACAGCGACTCGGCGGCGTCGTCCAGGAAGCGGTTCCGGCCCGCGCGCTTCGCGGCGAACATGCACAGGTCGGCCCGCTCCATCAGCGAGGCCGGCGTGTCGCCCGGGCGCAGCACCGCGACACCCAGGGAGATCGTGATCTTGCCGAGCGACTCGCCGGTCGAGCGCTTGACGAGCTCGCGCCCCATGACGCTGGTGCGCACCGTCTCGGCCACCTGCTTGGCCACCGCCCGGTCGACGCCGGGCAGGATGATCCCGAACTCCTCGCCGCCGAACCGGGCGAGCTGCGCCTGCTTGCCGGCGTTCTCGCGCATCACGATCGCCACGAGTCGCAGGACCTGGTCGCCCGTGAGATGACCGTACAGGTCGTTGAAGCGCTTGAAGAAGTCGATGTCGAGGATGATCAGGCTCATGGGCGTCGTGCGCGCCCGGGCCGTCTCCATGGACGCCTTCAGCGTCTCCTCGAAATGCTTGCGGTTCGCCAGCCCCGTCAGGGCGTCGGTCAGGCTCTCGCGCCGGGTCGCGTCGAGCTTCTCGCGCAGGGTCTCGATCTCGCTGCGGGTCTCGCGCATGCGGGCTTCGAGGATCCGGTTGTTGGCGGCGACCTCCCGGGTCGTCGCGGCCAGGGTCGCGACGATCTCGCCGAACCGCGCCCGGCTCGGGACGCCCTGGGAGAGATCCTGCGCGACCCCGCGCAGGGACTCGCTGTACTGCGCCGTCGAGCCCAAGGAGAGGTCCAGGATCTCGGTGACGGCCGCGATCTCGCTGAGGACGACGCGGCTGACGTCGTCGGTGGTGCTCGCGAGGCGGCGCCCGTCGAGATAGGTCTCGTGCAGGTCGTCGATGTCGCCCTCGGTGAGGCAGCCATTCTGGGTGGTGAGGCGCTTCACGGCGTCGGCGAGGAGCGGCAGCTCCCCCGAGACGTAGGCGTACCAGACGGCGTAGGCGCGCGGCGTCGCGGAGGGGCCGTAGTCGCGAATCAGATCGTGGCTGCGCTTCGCCAGCGCGAAGCTGCGATCGCGATCCGAATAGGTCTCCTGGCTCATCCGTATCCCGCGGTCCGGGGCGACCGGCGCGCATGCGCCGTCACCCAGACTTGATATACGGCCGCCTGGTAGCCGGACAGTTAAGCCCGAACAGACGTCTGTTACTTATCCTTCTTCGCCAAGACTGGTCGAAGCAGGAATGCCGGAACGTGGGAGCCGAGGCCGACGGGCGTGTCCCCGTCGGCGTCGATCCGGCGCCCGCGCTCCTCGCGCGCGGACTCGCCGCGGCCCGACGCGCGCGGCTCCGGACGGCTCTCGGGGCGGGTCTCAGAGCGGCTCTCGGGACGGTCGTCCGGGCGGCTCTCCGCGCGCGCCGCGCCGCGGCCGCCGCGCGACCGGGTCGGGCGCTCGCGGACCTCCGCGGCCTCGCCGGCGCTCCGGGTGCTCTTCTCGACGACGCCCTTGTCGCTGCCCTTGTCGCCGCTCCTGCCACCGCTCTTCGCGGAGCGCCCGCCCCGCCGCCCGTCGCTCGACCGGCCGCGGTGGCGCGTGCCGGTGTCGCCGGACGCGTCGGCCACGCTCGTCAGGTCGCCGTCCAGCCAGGGGATCGGCTGCCCGATCAGCGCCTCGATGGCGCCGAGCGAGCGCGCGTCGTCGGGGGCGACCAGCGTGTAGGCCGTGCCGCTCCGGCCGGCGCGGCCGGTGCGGCCGATCCGGTGGACGTAATCCTCCGGGTGATGCGGCACGTCGAAGTTGAAGACGTGGCTGACCGCGGGGATGTCGAGGCCGCGCGCCGCCACGTCGCTGGCGACCAGCAGGGCGGTCTCGCCGTTGCGGAAGCCGTCGAGGGCCGTCGTGCGGGCGCGCTGGTCCATGTCGCCGTGGAGCGCCGCGGCGTCGAAGCCGTGGCTGACCAGGGACTTCTGCAGCAGCGCGACGTCGCGCTTGCGGTTGCAGAAGATGATCCCGTTCTTCAGATCCTCCTCGCCGCGGATCAGGCCGCGCAGGCGCTCGCGCTTGGCGTGGCCCTCGGCGCCGGTGGCGACGAGGCGCTGCGTGATCGTGGTCGCCGTGGAGGCGGGCCGGGCCACCTCGACCCGCTGCGGGTTGTGCAGGAACATGTCGGCGAGCCGCTCGATCTCCGGCGGCATGGTGGCCGAGAAGAACAGGGTCTGCCGGGTGAACGGCACCATCTTCACGATGCGCTCGATATCGGGGATGAACCCCATGTCGAGCATGCGGTCCGCCTCGTCGATGACCAGGAGCTCGACGCCGGTGAGCAGCAGCTTGCCGCGCTCGAAATGGTCGAGCAGGCGGCCGGGCGTGGCGATCAGCACGTCGGTGCCGCGCATCAGCTTGGCGTCCTGGTCGGCGAAGGAGACGCCGCCGATGATCAGCGCCACGTTGAGCTTGTGGTTGGTCCCGTAGCGGTCGAAATTCTCGACCACCTGGGCGGCCAGCTCGCGGGTCGGCTCCAGGATCAGCGTGCGCGGCATCCGGGCGCGGGCGCGGCCGTTCTCCAGCAGCGTCAGCATCGGGAGCGTGAAGGCCGCGGTCTTGCCGGTTCCGGTCTGGGCGATCCCGAGGACGTCGCGGCGTGCCAGCACGTGGGGGATCGCCTCGGCCTGGATCGGCGTCGGCTCTGTGTAACCCGCCGCTTCGACGGCGTTCAGGACTTTCTCGCTCAGTCCCAGGTCGGAAAAAGGCATTTGCGTTCAGGAACCGTTGCGCGCCCGGCCGGCGCGAAGGACACCGTCGCGGCAACGGCTGGGAAAGGCTCGCGCGGGGCGCTCGGACGCTCCCGGGGCCGCGGGGCGCATCGTCCCCGTCAGTTAGGGCCTTGGCGCGACTTGTCAATCTCGCAATCGCGACAGCGCGCGTCCGCGCACAGGGGATCGGCCGCGGGAGCGGCCCCCGATCAGGGCCGGAGACGGTCGACCGCGGGCACGGCGCAGGGGTCCAGACGGGTGGACCGGGCGGATCGCGCCGCGAGCGCGCCGGTCGTCTCGGGCTCGGCCATCGGCGGCAGCGCCGCCGTCGCGAGGGCGGTCCCGGGCAGCGCCGCGTCGGGCCGGCTCAGCCGCGCGAGCTGGTAGGCGCCGATCACCGCGACGATCCCGGCCAAGCCCGCCACGCGCAGCGCCCAGGGCAGGGGGCCCGCGGTCCGGCTCGGCTTGGCGCGCGCGACCCGCGCGGCAGTCGAGCCGACCTGCGAGCCGGCCTGCGAGCCGGCCTGCGCGCCGGGCGCGGTCTCGACGGTCCGGCGCTTGCCGAAGGTTGTCCGGCTCCGATCGTCGGGGCTCTGCATGGACGGTTCTCTCCACCGGCCGGGGACCGGGTTCGGTGCGGGGCGCGACGGGGCTCGCGGGCGAGCCCGCGAGCCCCGGACCATCGGTCAACAGGGTTAACCGATCGCTTACGAGGCGGCGGCCTCTCGTCAAAGTTGTGCCGGAATAAAACGTCCGCCCTCGCCCGTCCCTGCAGAGACCTCGGGCGATCTCGCCCGGAACACGCCGGCTTCCGACAATATGCGCGGCGCGCAACGCAGCTCGTCATCCGGGGTTTTGCAACTGTCCGCGCCCCGTGCGGGGCCGCGACCCGGCCCTCTGCTGTGCGGCGGGCCGGCTAGTCTTCATCTTTCGTTGACGGGATGTCCCTAGCCTGAGGAGGCTTGTTGCAGGAAAGCGACAGACCCGCCATCCGAGAGCGCCTAGAAGGCTGCCGGCTCAAGCTAACCCCAGGACCGAACACCACCATGAAGAAGCTTCTCCTCGCATCCACCGTTCTCGCCGGCATGACCGCCGCGGCGTCCGCCGCCGACCTGCCGCGCCGCGCCGCGCCGCCGCCGGTGTTCACGCCGGTGCCGGTGTTCACCTGGACCGGCTTCTACTTCGGTGTGAACGCCGGCTACGGCTTCGACGCCAACAGCCGCAACACCACCAACTACGCCCTGCCCGGCGGCTCGCTGATCAACTCGCCCGGCACCGCCGGCGTCGTCAGCGTCAACAACCGCAGCAACAACGACGGCTTCTCGGGCGGCGCCCAGATCGGCTACAACTACCAGTTCACCCCGGGCTCCGGCGTCGTGATCGGCTTCGAGGCCGACGCCCAGTACGTCGACTTCGCCCGCCGCGCCAACGCCACCCAGAACTACGCCTTCGGCGGCGCCCCGGGCATCGCGTTCGCCGCCCCGCGCGCCTTCGTCGCCACGAGCGGCAACGGGCTGGACTACTTCGGCACGGTGCGCGGCCGCCTCGGCTACGCCTTCGACCGCACCCTCGTGTACGGCACCGGCGGCTTCGCCTACGGCTCGGGCCAGGACGACCAGAACTTCGCCGGCAACCGCTTCCGCGACAGCTTCCGCACCGGCTGGGCCGCCGGCGGCGGCATCGAGTACGCCCTGCCGACCGACTCGTTCCTGAACTTCTTCCGCTCGAACGCCGTGACGCTGAAGGTCGAAGGCCTGTACGTCAGCCTCGACCGCCAGAAGAACTCGGCCGGCGGCGTGTTCTACGGCAACCTCCTGCCCCCGAACGGCATCGCCTACCTCAACGGCGCCGCCGCCAAGACCGAGTTCGCCGTCGTCCGCGCCGGCCTGAACTACAAGTTCGGCTCGTACTGAGATCGTATGCCGGAGCCGGCCCTGCCGGCTCCGCGCAGGGGAAGGGCCCGGCCGCAAGGCCGGGCCCTTCTCGCGTTTCGGGGCCGCGGTTCGGCCGGTCCGGGTGCGACAGGGAAGGCCGGAACCGGGCGCGCCGCCCGCGATTGAGACCGCGGCGCCCCACGGGGACCCGGACGGGGCCTTCCACGCAGGGATCGGGCGCGCGGAGCGATCAGCCATGCGAAGCCGAATCCTTCTCCTGTCGCTCGCCGCCCTCGGCCTGGCCGGCGCGCCGGCCTCCGCGCAGGACGCCAGTGTGATCGGCAAGGACACGATCCTGCCGGGCACGGGGCCGGGCACCTCGACGGACGGCAAGGGGGTGGGGCGGCTGATGGAGGCGGCGAACGCCGAGGACGCCGCCAAGCGCCAGGGACTCAAGCCCGTCAGCTTCCTGACCACGAAGATGATCGGCGTGACGGTGCGCAACGCCGCCGGCGACAGCGTCGGCAAGATCGACGATCTGCTGATCACCGACGGCGGGACGCTCAGGGCGGTGGTGATCGACGTCGGCGGCTTCCTGGGCCTCGGCAGCAAGCTCATCGCGGTCGAGCCGGGAGCCCTGGTTCTGCGGCCCGGCGGCGACCGGTTCTCGGCGGTCCTCAACATGGGCAAGGACGCGGTGGCGGCGGCCCAGCCCTTCGACCCGGCCAAGGCGATCGCGGCCCCGCGCTAGGCCGCGACCGGAGGCCGTCGCCCGACGCGGCGGGACCGCGCCGGGACTGCGTCAGATGTCGAGGTCGGCGCCCTCCGCGAAGGCCGCGCGCTCGCTGATGAAGGCGAAGCGCGCCTCGGGCTTGTTGCCCATCAGGCGCTCGACCGTGTCGCCGGTCGATTCCCGGGCCTCGTCCAGGACCGCGACGCGCAGGAGCGTGCGCTTCTTCGGGTCCATGGTGGTCTCCTTGAGCTGGGCCGGCATCATCTCGCCGAGGCCCTTGAACCGCCCGATCTCGACCTTGCCGCCCTTGAACACCGTCTTGACGATCCGCTCGCGATCCGCGTCGTCCCGGGCATAGGCCACCTTCGAGCCCTGCTGCAGTCGGTAGAGCGGCGGGATCGCGAGGTAGAGGTGGCCGCGGTCGATCAGCCTCGGCATCTGCCGGTAGAAGAACGTGATCAGCAGCGAGGCGATGTGGGCGCCGTCCACGTCGGCGTCCGTCATGATGATCACCTTCTCGTAGCGCAGGTCCGTCTCGCGGAAGGCCGTGCCGGTGCCGCAGCCGAGCGCCAGAGTCAGATCCGAGATCAGCTGGTTGGCGCCGAGCTTGTCGCGCGAGGCCGAGGCGACGTTCAGGATCTTGCCGCGCAGCGGCAGGATCGCCTGGGTCGCCCGGTCCCGGGCCTGCTTGGCGGAGCCGCCGGCCGAGTCGCCCTCGACGATGAAGATCTCCGAGCCCGCGGTGCCGGCCGCCGAGCAGTCGGCGAGCTTGCCGGGCAGGCGCAGCTTGCGGGTCGCGCTCTTGCGGGCGACCTCCTTCTCCTGGCGGCGGCGCAGGCGCTCCTCGGCCCGGTCGATCACCCAGTCGAGGAGCTTGTTGGCCTGGGCCGGAGAGGCGGCGAGCCAGTGGTCGAAGGCGTCGCGCACCGCCGTCTCGACGATGCGCTGGGCCTCCACGGTGGCGAGCTTGTCCTTGGTCTGACCCTGGAACTCGGGCTCGCGGATGAACACCGAGAGCATCGACGCGCAGGTCGCCATGACGTCGTCGGTGGTCACCGCCGTCATGCGCTTGGCCTGGTTCACCCGCTCGGCGTGCTCGCGCAGGCCGCGCAGCAGCGCGACGCGGAGGCCCGCCTCGTGGGTGCCGCCCTCGGGGGTCGGGATGGTGTTGCAGTAGGAGTGCGAGAACCCGTCCTCGGCCACCATCCAGGCCACCGCCCATTCGAGCGACCCGTGCGAGCCCGGCTTGGTGATCTTGCCGGAGAACATCGCCTCGGTGACGAGCTCCTTGCCGTCGATGTCCCGGGCCAGATAGTCGCGCAGCCCGTCGGGGAAGCGGTGGACCGCCTCGGCCGGCACGTCCGCCAGCCCCTCGAGGAGGGCGGGAGCGCAGCGCCAGCGGATCTCGACGCCGCCGAACAGGTAGGCCTTCGAGCGCGCCATCTTGAACAGGCGGCGCGGGTCGAACTTCAGCGAGCCGAAGATCTGGGCGTCCGGGTGGAAACGGACCCGGGTGCCGCGCCGGTTCTGCACCCGGCCGACCAGCTCCAACGCGCCCTGCGCGTGACCGCGCGAGAAGGTCTGGCGGTAGAGGGTCTGGTTGCGCGCGACCTCGACCTCCAGCAGGTCGGAGAGCGCGTTCACCACCGAGATGCCGACGCCGTGCAGGCCGCCCGAGGTCTCGTAGACCTTCGAGTCGAACTTACCGCCGGCGTGCAGCGTGGTCATGATGACCTCGAGCGCCGACTTGCCGGGGAACTTCGGGTGCGGGTCGACCGGGATGCCGCGGCCGTTGTCGGTGACCACGAGGGCGCCGGATTCCTCCAGTTCCACCTCGATGAAGCTGGCATGGCCGGCGACCGCCTCGTCCATCGAGTTGTCGATCACCTCTGCGAAGAGGTGGTGCAGCGCCCGCTCGTCGGTGCCGCCGATATACATGCCGGGCCGGCGCCGGACGGGCTCCAGCCCCTCCAGCACCTCGATGTCGGAGGCGGTGTAGCCGCCCTCGGGCTCGGCGGCCGCGAGCGTCGCCACGGAGGCCGAGGCGTCCAGGCGCCGCCGCGGCTCGGGCGGACGGGCCGCCGCGCCCTTGCCGCCCGGCCCGAACAGGTCCCGCGCCGGGTCGCTCACGCGCGGCCTCCGCGCGCGCGGCGCGTCGGCCGGCTCGGAATCGCGCGGACGGGTCTTGGGACGGGTCTCGGGTCGTGGAGCATGCGCCTTCATCCCCGCATGATAGCGGAACAAACCGGAAACATCAAAGCCGTTCGCCCTGCGGCGAAGCGGTCGCATCATCGCATGCTGCGCCGCCGCGAGCGAGGGCCGCGGCCGCGCCGGGACACGGTTGTGCGCGCCGGGCCGTCATCACGACGTTGCACAACGATGGGTTAAGGCTTTCTCGTGACCCGCAGGCCCGGCCTCCACAGGCGACGACCGGAACAGAACGGGACGATCGACGTTAGTGGCGGAGATAAATCTTGACCGTGGTCAGGGAGCCGCAGTCCATGAGCGACGCCGCGATCGAGGCCCGCCGCCTCACGCTGATCCGATTCGAGCACGCGGCTGGCGCCGCCTTCGGCTGCGACGACGACGCGGCCGGCGTGCCGCCCGGCCGGGCCCTGATGAACTCCACCACCCTCGCGCTGGCGACCTTCGCGACCGCGCTGGCGGCGACGATCACCTACCTGGTCTGATCCCGATCGCCGACCGCGGCGCGCGCTGAGCGGGCGGCGAGCCCCCACCGACATCCGCGCGCGCGCAGCGAGGCAACCGGTCCGCGCCACGCTCGGCGGCCCCGGGCTGTCCCGGATCGCCCCGCTCCGCGCGCGAGGACGGGGCGGCCGCTCCCGGCCCCCGCCCGCGAGCCCCTCAGCCCGAGCTCGATTTCTTGGTCGCCGCCTTCTTGGCCGCCGGCTTCTTCGTGGCGGTCTTCTTCGCCGCCGGCTTGTCGCCGCTCGCGGCGCGCGCCGAACTCTTCCGGGCCGCCCCCCGCTTCGCCGGCTTGCCGCCGCCCGCGGCGCGCTTGGCGTTCACCAGGGCGATCGCCTCGTCCAGCGTCAGCGCCTCGGCGCTCATCGTCTTCGGCAGCGTGGCGTTGACCTCGCCGTCGGTGACGTAGGGTCCGTACTTGCCGGCCTTGACCACGAGGTCTCGGCCGCTGGCCTCGTCCTTGCCGAGCGGCCGGCCCGGATCGGCGGCCGGGCGGCCGCGGCCGCCGCCCTGCTCCTTGGCGACGATCAGGTCGATGGCGCGGTTGGCCCCGATCTCCAGCACGTCGTCGTCCTTGCCGAGATTGGCGTAGGTCTTCCCGTGCTGCACGTAGGGCCCGAACCGGCCGAGATTGGCCAGGATCGGCTCGCCGGTCTCGGGGTGGCGCGCCACCTCGCGGGGCAGCGCGAGCAGGGCCAGCGCCTTGTTCAGATCCACGTCCGAGGGGCTCAGCCCCTTCGGCAGCGACGAGCGCTTCGGCTTCTCCGCGCCCTTCTCGGTGGAGGCCTCGCCGAGCTGGAGGAACGGCCCGAAGCGGCCGTCGCGGAGCGTCACCGGCAGGCCGGTCGCGGGATCGTCGCCCAGCACGCGCACGCCCGGCTGGCCGCCCTCGGCCGAGGAGCCGTCCCCGTCGCCGTCGATGCCCGTGGCCGAGAGCTGGCGGGTGTACTTGCACTCCGGGTAGTTCGAGCAGCCGATGAAGGCGCCGAACTTGCCGAGCTTCAGCGACAGCTGGCCCGAGCCGCAGGTCGGGCAGGTGCGCGGGTTCGAGCCGTCGCCCTTGTCGGGGAAGATGTGCGGCCCGAGAAGGCCGTTCAGCGCCTCCAGCACGTCGGCGACGCGCAGCTCCTTGGTCTCGCCGATCGCCGCGGAGAAGTCGCGCCAGAAGTCGCGCAGCACCGCCCGCCAGTCGATCTCGGCGTTGGAGACCCGGTCGAGCTGCTCCTCGAGGCCGGCGGTGAAGTCGTACTCGACGTAGCGCCGGAAGAAGCTCTCCAGGAAGCCCGTGACGAGCCGCCCCTTGTCCTCCGGCTGCAGCCGCTTCTTCTCGATCTTGACGTACTCGCGGTCCCGCAAGGTCTGGAGCACCGCGGCGTAGGTCGAGGGCCGGCCGATGCCGAGCTCCTCCATGCGCTTCACGAGGCTCGCCTCGGAGTAGCGCGGCGGCGGCTCGGTGAAGTGCTGGGTCGCGCTGATGCGCTCGCGGGTGAGGGGGTCGCCGGCCTTCATGGGCGGCAGGCGGCGGCTCTCCTCGTCCTCCTCGTCGTCCTTGCCCTCCTGGTAGAGGGTCAGGAAGCCGTCGAACTTCACCACCTGGCCGGTGGCGCGCAGGTCGATGGTCCGCGGCCCGACCTTGGCGGTGACGTCGACGGTGGTCCGCTCCAGCTCGGCCGATTCCATCTGGCTCGCCATGGTGCGGGTCCAGATCAGCTCGTAGAGCCGGGCCTGCTCGGGCTCCAGGTGGCGCGCCACCGTCTTGGGCAGGCGGCCCATGTCGGTGGGACGCACCGCCTCGTGGGCCTCCTGGGCGTTCTTGGCCTTGACGCTGTACTTGCGCGGCACGTCCGGCACGTAGCGGTCGCCGAACTCCTTGCCGATGACCCGGCGGGCGTCCTGGATCGCCTCCGGCGCCATGTCGACGCCGTCGGTCCGCATGTAGGTGATGATGCCGACCGTCTCGCCGCCGATGTCGACGCCCTCGTAAAGGCGCTGGGCGACCCGCATGGTCTGGGCCGGCGCCATGCCGAGCTTGCGCGAGGCCTCCTGCTGAAGGGTCGAGGTGGTGAAGGGCGGCTGCGGGTGGCGCTTGGCGGGCTTGGCCTCGACGCTCGCCACCTGGAAGGTCGCGAGCTCGAGGTCGCGCCTGAAGGCGGCCGCCTCGTCGCCCGTGCCGACGTCGAGGCGCTGAATGCGCTTGCCGTCGGCGCCCACGAGCCGGGCCTCGAAGGTCGCGCCGTCCGCGGTCGTCAGCGTGGCGATGAGGGTCCAGTACTCGCGCGGCTTGAACCGCTCGATCTCCATCTCGCGCTCGACGACGAGGCGGAGCGCCACGGACTGCACGCGCCCCGCCGAGCGGGCGCCCGGGAGCTTGCGCCACAGGACCGGCGAGAGGTTGAAGCCGACGAGGTAGTCGAGCGCGCGGCGCGCCAGGTAGGCGTCGACCAGCGCCTGGTCGATCTCGCGCGGCTTGCGCATCGCCTGCTCGACCGACGCCTTGGTGATGGCGTTGAAGGTCACGCGCTCGACCGGGATGCCCTTGAGCGCCTTGCGGGCGGTGAGCGCCTCCAGCACGTGCCAGGAGATCGCCTCGCCCTCGCGATCCGGGTCGGTGGCGAGGATCAGCTTGTCGGCGCCCTTGACCGCCTTGGCGATCTCGGAGACCCGGCTCGCCCCGCGGTCGGCCAGTTCCCAGACCATGCGGAAATCCTGCTCGGGATCCACCGAGCCGTCCTTGGGCGGCAGGTCGCGGATGTGCCCGAAGGAGGCGATGACTTCATAGTCGCGGCCGAGATACTTATTGATCGTCTTGGCTTTGGCCGGCGACTCGACGACGACGACTTTCATTCAGACCTCTGCCCCTGACGGGGCCTGGGCGCGACGGACGAATTCTGTTCGAGATTCGCGTGGGACGTATGCCCGCCGTCGGGCCGGGGCCGCGCGCCGGGGACAAGTGGGTCACGGGCGGCGGGATGTCAAATGGCGGGGGCGTTCGGCCGAGCCGGCGACTCAGATCCCCGCGTACCATTCGTAGCCGCGATCCTCCCAGTAGCCGCCGCTGCCCTGGCCGATCCCGGCGAGCGATTCCACCATCTCGACCCGCATCACGTACTTGGCCTGCTTGTAGCCGAGCTGGCGCTCGACCCGCAGGCGGAGCGGCGCGCCGTTCGAGACCGGCAGCGGCTTGCCGTTGAGGTCGTAGGCCAGGATCGTCTGCGGGTTGACGGCGTCGTAGAGGTCGATGCTCTCGTAGTAGCGGATCGGGATCCCGGCCGGCTCGGGCTCCGGGGCCGGGCTGCCCTGGCCCCAATCGTCCTTGGGGGCGTCGGTGGCGGTGGCCGGGCCGCCCCAGTCGTCTGCGGCGGCGAGCCGGATATAGGCCGCGCGCACCGCGCCCGGATGGGTCGGGCGCCAGAGGGACGCTCCCTGATCGCGCCCCTTGCCGCCGCCCTTGGGACCGGCCTCGAACTCCAGCGTGTCGGCACAGTGGAACACCGCGAAGCGCGCCTGCGGCTTCAGCCCGGCCTTCTTCAGCACCTCGGCGAGCGGCACGCCGCTCCACTGCCCGATGCAGCTCCAGCCCTCCACGCAATCGTGACGGGTGATCTGGGTGCGCGCGGGCAGGGCGCGCAGGTCCGCGAGGCTCAGCGACAGCGGGGTCTGGACCAGCCCGTCCACCGTCAGCCTGAAGTCCGAGAACTTCTGCGCCGCCAGCGCCCGGTAGGCGCGGTCCGGCGGGTCGATGGTGCCGTTCGGCTTGAACCAGGGCGAGATCATCGAGGCCGGAAATTCCCGGGCCAGGGTCGCGGGCGACATCAGCAGGCGCTGGACGTACTGGTTCGCGTCCTCGCCGACCTGGAGGGTGCGCCGCCCCGTCTCGCTCCCGGCGAACCGGTCGCAGCCGCCGAGGAGGGCGGTGCCCATCAGGCCCGCGCCCGCGGTGAGGAGCTTGCGGCGGTGGAGGATCATCGGGCGGGCTCCTTCTCGGGACGGCCGAGGCTGAACCAGCCGGTGATCATGCCGCGCATGTTGTTGACGAGCCCGGACACGATCACGAGCAGCACGTGGACCACCACGAACAGCACGATCAGCCCGGCGGCGATGAAGTGGACGCTGCGCGCCGATTGCCGGCCGCCGAACAGCTCGGTGAGCCAGGGCCACGCGGCGTCCATCCCGGGCGACATGGCGAGGCCGGCGAGCACCATCGCGGGCAGCAGGCCGAGCACGAGGACGAGGTAGGTCAGCTTCTGGATGACGTTGTAGCGCTTGGCCTCGGTGCCCTCGGGGAAGCGCAGGAGCAGGTGCTCCTTCACCGAGCCGCCGAAGTCGCGGATCTGGTCGCCGTCCGGGATCAGGCGCCGGCGGAGCTGGCCGCTGAACAGGCCGTAGAGGAGGTAGACTGCGCCGTTGATCACGAGGAGCCACGCGAACAGGAAGTGCCAGCGCCGTCCCGTGGCGAGGTCCTGGTTGGCCGGCAGCGTCGCCCAGGACGGGAAGGCGCGCTCCACCTCGGTGCCGTACTCCTTCGACAGGCCGAGCACGCCGGTGGTGTCGAGGGTGTGGGAACCGACCGTCACGACGCCGCGGGCCGTGCCGTCGCGGCCCTGCTCGCTGGTGATGGCGAGCGCCGGAGTGTCGAAGGTCGAGGTCGCGCCCCAGTAGAGCGCCGGATGCGCGTTGAAGATCTGCAGGCCGCTCATCAGCAGCACCAGCAGGACGGCGGCGTTGATCCAGTGGGCCAGCCGGATAACCAGCGGGTGGCGGTAGAACCAGCGGCGCCCCTGCCGGTCGACGGTCTCGGGGGCTTCGAGGGCAGGGGAGGCGGCCAAGCTTCACGGTCCCGGACAAGCATCGCGAGGCCGGGAATCGTCTGGAACCCGACCGTTCGGGCGAATACGTGGCGCAGGGGCGTCCGGTTACCATCCGCCGGAAAAAAGGCCGCAGCCGCCCCTTAAGCCTCCCCTCGGGACACGGCTGCGCCCGTGGGGGCGCGCGGTCGATGGCGGAGCGCGAGCGTTCCTTCCCCCTGCGGGAGAGGGACCCGCGCTTCCGCCCGCCGCCGGTCGAGCCTGCCGGGGCCTCACAACCCTGTCACCCGCCTGTCACCCGCAGCCCTTCCGGGACGGAGCCCACGCCGCGGATAGAACCGAGATGTCCGCGACACAGCCTTGCCCGCCGGGCGCGCCGCACCTACACCCGGGCCTCATCATGACGACGCCTCCGCCCCCGGCCTTCCCGCACCGGCACCTCCTCGGCATCGAGGGCCTGACCCGGCCCGATATCGAGGTGCTGCTCGACGCCGCCGAATCCGCCGTCGACATCTCGCGGCAGGTGGAGAAGAAGCGCACGACCCTGCGGGGCCGCACGCAGATCAACCTGTTCTTCGAGCCCTCGACCCGGACGCAATCGTCCTTCGAGCTCGCCGGGAAGCGACTCGGCGCCGACGTCATGAACATGTCGGTGGCCTCGTCCTCGGTGAAGAAGGGCGAGACCCTGATCGACACCGCCGCGACGCTCAACGCCATGCGGCCCGACATCATCGTGGTCCGCCACGAATCGGCCGGCGCGGTGCACCTGCTCGCCCGCAAGGTCGATTGCGCGGTGGTCAATGCCGGCGACGGCGCCCACGAGCACCCGACCCAGGCGCTCCTCGACGCGCTCACCATCCGCCGCAACAAGGGCCGGATCGAGGGGCTGCAGGTGGCGATCTGCGGCGACGTCCTGCACTCGCGGGTGGCGCGCTCCAACATCATCCTGCTGCAGGCGATGGGCGCGCGGGTCCGCCTGATCGCGCCCTCGACGCTGCTGCCCGCCGGCATCGAGCGCTTCGGCGTCGAGACCTTCACCGACATGCGCAGGGGCCTCGTCGGCTGCGACATCGTGATGATGCTGCGCCTCCAGCGGGAGCGCATGAACGGCTCGTTCGTGCCCTCGGTGAAGGAGTATTTCCGGTACTTCGGCCTCGACGGCGAGAAGCTGGCGCTCGCCAAGCCCGACGCCCTGGTGATGCATCCGGGCCCGATGAACCGCGGCGTCGAGATCTCCTCCGAGATCGCCGACGGCGCGCAGTCGCTGATCCGCGAGCAGGTCGAGATGGGCGTGGCCGTCCGCATGGCCGTGCTGGAGGCGCTGGCGCGGCACCTGCCGAACGGGTGAGGCCGCGACAACGGGTGAACCCCGGACAAAGCCGGGCGGCCTTCACCCGCCCCGCTTGCCCGCGGGGCGGCCGTAGCGCAGTTTCCTGCCGAAATCCGGCCCTGATCCGTATAAGGGGCCGTCGTAACATGCAGATCGCTTCATGACCGCCTACACGCTCGCCGACCTCGCCGCCCTCGTGGCGAGCCGCGCCGGGACCGATCCGGCCACCTCCTACACGGCCAAGCTCCTGTCCGAGGGACCCGCCAAGGCGGCCAAGAAGCTCGGCGAGGAGGCGGTGGAGGCGGCGATCGCGGCCGTGCAGGGCGACAAGACCGGGCTGCGGAACGAGGCCGCCGACGTGCTCTACCACCTCGTCGTGCTGCTCCGGGCCGGCGGCGTCGAGCTCGACGCCGTCATGGCCGAGCTGGAGCGCCGCACCGCCCAGAGCGGCATCGCCGAGAAGGCCGCGAGGCGCCCCGCGTGAACGCGGCCGCGCTGCCGGGCTCGGTCGAGGCGATCCTCGAAGCGTCGGACCGGCTCTCGCCGTATCGCCGCTTCAGCCGCGAGGAATGGGCGCAGCTCCGCGCCGACACGCCGCTGACCCTCAAGCAGGAGGATCTCGAGCGGCTGCAATCGATCAACGACCCGATCTCGCTGGAGGAGGTGGAGGCGATCTACCTGCCGCTGTCCCGCCTGCTCGCCCTCTACGTCGCGGCGACGCAGGGGCTGTTCAAGGCGACGCAGCGCTTCCTGCTGGCCGAGCGCGAGACCAAGGCGCCCTACATCATCGGGCTCGCCGGCTCGGTGGCGGTGGGCAAGTCGACGACCGCCCGCATCCTGACCGCCCTGCTGGCGCGCTGGCCCAACACCCCGAAGGTCGACCTCGTCACCACCGACGGGTTCCTGCTGCCCAACGCCGAACTCGCCGCCAACGGGCTGATGGAGCGGAAGGGTTTCCCGGAGAGCTACGACACCGCCGCGCTGCTGCGCTTCCTCCACGACGTGAAGGCCGGCCACAAGCGCGTGACCGCGCCGCTCTACTCGCACCTCGTCTACGACCGGGTGCCCGGGGAGGAGCGGGTGGTGGAGAGCCCCGACATCCTGATCGTCGAGGGCCTGAACGTGCTCCAGCCGGCGCGGCTGCCGCGGGACGGGACCGCGATCCCGTTCGTGTCCGACTTCTTCGACTTCTCGATCTATCTCGACGGCCACGAGGACGACCTGCACCGCTGGTACGTCACGCGCTTCATGAAGCTGCGCCAGACGGCGTTCCGCGATCCGCGCTCCTACTTCCGGAAATACGCCGGGATCCCCGAGACCGAGGCGCTCGACATCGCCGACCGGCTCTGGACGACCATCAACCTGCCGAACCTGCGCGAGAACATCGTCCCGACGCGCCAGCGGGCGAGCCTGATCCTCACCAAGGGCGCGAGCCACCGGATCGAGAGCGTGGCTTTGCGGCGGCTGTAGGCCGGTTCGGGGCTCCAGACCGCACCCTCCTTCGAGGCCTCCGCTCCGGCACCTCAGGATGAGGGCGCGGGTGGGAGCAGCCCGCTCACGCGAATGGAAATTCCGCCTCCGCCACATACGGACCACCGCCGGTCGAGTCCCGCGCCGAGAACAGCGTCACCCGGTCCAACGTGTAAGTCAGCGGCGCGAAGACCGGCGCCTGCGACAGGTACATCGCGGTCGCCTCCGGCGTGGCGTCGCGCCGCAGCCGGGCCAGGGTCACGTGCGGGGTGAATTTCCGCCGTTCCGGCTCGACCCCGGCGCGGCGCACGAGCCGCTCCTGCTCGGCCTGGAGATCCATCAGCCCCGCCTCCGGCACCACCGACGCGTAGAGCGCCCGGGGCCTGTCGCCGCCGAAGATGCCGAGTCCGTCGAGCGTCACCGTCAGGGCCGGGCGCGCCCGCATCTCCGACAGGGCCTCGACGACGTCGTCGGCCACGGTCGCCTCCACGTCGCCGAGGAAGCGCAGGGTGACGTGGAAATCGCCCGGCTCGATCCAGCGGGCGCCGGGCAAGCCGCCCTGGTAGACCTTGAGCGCCTCGGCGATCTCCGCCGGCACGGCGAGCCCGGTGAACAGGCGCGGCATCAGCGCACCGGCTGCTGGCGGATTCGGTCCAGGAACGCCTCGACCGTGGGCGCCATGCGGGCCGCGATGGTCTCCACGCCCTGCCGGTTCGGGTGGATCATGTCGTCGAGGTGCTGCGCCCGGTCGCCGATGATGCCGTCGAGGAAGAACGGGTAGAGGGTCAGGCCGTAGCGCTCGGCGAGCGCCGGGTAGATCGCGTCGAACCGCGCCTTGTAGTCGGGCCCGAGATTGGGCGCGGCCTGCATGCCGGCGAGCAGGACCGGGATGCCCCGCGCCTTCAGCCGCTCGATGATCGCCGCCAGCGCGCCCTCGGTGACCTTCGGGTCGGTGCCGCGCAGCATGTCGTTGGCGCCGAGCTCGAGGATCACGCCGGCGGTCCCGTCCGGGACCGACCAGTCGACCCGGTCGAGGCCGCCCGTGGCGGTGTCGCCGGACACGCCGGCGTTGGCCACCGTCACGTCCTGGCCCCTGGCCTTGAGCAGGCGCTCCAGCACGGTGGGGAAAGCGGCGTCGGCGGGGAGGCGGTAGCCGGCGGTCAGGCTGTCGCCGAGGGCGACGAGCTTGATCGGGCCGCCCGGGGCGGCCCGCGAAACTGTCATGAAAGGGACCATCAGGAGCGCTAGCGCTGCGGCATACAGGGCCGTGCGCCGGAACACACCGCGCCCGTCATGGCGTGGCCCCAATGCGGGACCCATATCGCGGTGCACCCGCGGCCGGTACAGCCAGGATCGACCCCACGTGAGGACCTCGCGCGCCATGCTCGTCATCGCCCACAGATCGGCTCACCGGTGAGCCAAGGCAAGGTGCTGCGCGAGCCCGCGATCGCGCTGTCGAACATCGACCTCAGCCTCGGCCGAGGCGCCGCCCGCGTCCACGTCCTGCGCGGCATCTCGCTGACCGTCGACCGGGGCGAGGCGGTCGGCCTCGTCGGCCCGTCCGGCTCCGGCAAGTCGACGCTGCTGATGGTCATGGCCGGGCTGGAGCGGCCGGATTCCGGCGGCGTCGTCATCGAGGACACCGACCTCGTCCGGCTGGACGAGGACGCCCTCGCCCGGTTCCGCGGCCGGCGGATCGGCATCGTGTTCCAGGCCTTCCACCTCGTGCCGACCATGACGGCGCTGGAGAACGTGGCGCTGCCGCTGGAACTCGCCGACCGGCAAGGCGCCCTGGAGCGCGCCCGCGCCGAGCTGGAGGCGGTCGGCCTCGGCCACCGGCTGCACCATTACCCGGCGCAGCTCTCGGGCGGCGAGCAGCAGCGCGTCGCCATCGCCCGGGCGGTCGCCCCGGACCCGGCGATCCTGGTGGCCGACGAGCCCACCGGCAACCTCGACGAGGCCACCGGCCGCCAGATCGTCGACCTGCTGTTCCGGCTGAAGCGGGACCGCGGCGCGACGCTGGTGCTGGTCACCCACGACAACGGCCTCGCCCGCCTGTGCGACCGCACCGTGCGCCTGCGCTCGGGGCGGATCGAGGAGGCGGTGGCGGCCTGATGCACGGCACGATCGCCCGTCCCGACCCCGCGCCCCGCCGGATCCCGCTGACCCTGCGCCTCGCGCTGCGCGAGTTGCGGGCCGGGCTCAACGGCTTCGCGGTGTTCCTCGCCTGCATCGCGCTGGGCGTCATGGCCATCGCGGGGGTGGCCTCGATCTCGCGCTCGCTCTCGGACGGGCTCGGCCGGGAGGGCCGGCGCATCCTCGGCGGCGACCTCGCCTTCAACCTCATCAACCGCGAGGCGACCGACGCGGAGAAGCAGGCCCTCGCGCGGGAGGGCCGCCTCGACGTGGTCGCCTCCCTGCGGGCCATGGCGGTGGCGCCGGGCGGCGACGCGGCCCTGGTCGAGCTGAAGGCCGTCGACCCCGCCACCTACCCGGCCGCGGGCGACCTCGCGACCGACCCGCCGGGCCGCCTCGCCGACCTGCTGGCGGAGCGCGACGGGGTGCCGGGGGCGCTCGCCGACCCGGCGCTGCTCACCCGCCTCGACGTCAAGGTCGGCGACCGGATCGGGCTCGCCGGGCACGCCGTGGCGATCCGCGGCACCATCGTGTCCGAGCCCGACAAGATCGCCGGCGGCATCGGCTTCGGGCCGCGGCTGATGGTCTCCGAACCGACGCTCCGCGCCACCGGCCTCGTCCAGCCCGGCAGCCTCAACCGCTGGAGCTACCGCCTCATCCTCCCGCCCGGCACGCCGGACGCCGATCTCGACGCCGCGCAGGCCCGGATCCGCGCCGCGACCCCGGAGGCCGGCTGGGAGATCCGCTCGCGGACCAACGCCGACCCGCGCTTCGCCAAGAGCATCGAGCGCTTCACCCAGTTCCTGACCCTGGTCGGGCTGACCGCGCTGATCGTCGGCGGCGTCGGGGTCGGCAACGCCGTCCACGCCTTCGTGGAGCGCAAGCGGCCCTCGATCGCGACCCTCAAGAGCGTCGGCGCGCCGGGCTCGCAGGTGGTCGCCCTCTACCTGACGCAGGTGATGCTCATCGCCGGCCTCGGCACCCTGATCGGCCTCGTCATCGGCGCGAGCCTGCCCTTCCTGCTCGACGCCCTGTTCGCCGCCGACCTGCCGCTGCCGCTGAACCCGACGCTCGCCCCGGGCGAGCTCGCGCTCGCCGCCGCCTACGGGCTGATCACCGCCTTCGCCTTCGCGATCACGCCGCTCGGCCGCGCCCACGACGTGCCGGTCTCCGGCCTGTTCCGCGACACGGTCGACCCCGCGCGCGTCAGCCCGCGCTGGCGCTACCGGATCTGGCTCGCCGCCAGCCTCGCGGCCCTGGTCGGCCTGTCGGTGGCGACCGCCTTCGACCGGCGCGTGGCGCTGATCTTCATCGCGGCCGCCGCCATCGCGTTCGGGCTGCTCCATCTGGTGGCGCTCGGGCTGATGGCGCTCGCCCGCCGCATGCCGCACCCGCGCTGGCCGGCGCCCCGGATGGCGCTCGCCAACCTCCACCGGCCCGGCGCGCTGACGCCGGCCATCGTGCTGTCGCTCGGCCTCGGCGTGACGCTCCTCGTGACGCTCAGCCTGATCGACGCCAACGTCCGCCGCACGATCAGCGCGACCCTGCCGGCGCGGGCGCCCAATCTCTTCTTCCTGGATATCCCCTCGCGGGACGCCGCCCAGTTCCGGGAGTTCCTGGCCCGCGCGGCCCCCAGCGGGAAGATCGAGGACGTGCCGATGATGCGCGGCCGGATCGTCGCCCTGAACGGCGTGCCGGCGAGCAAGATCCGGCCCCCGGAGGACGCCGCCTGGGTGCTCGACGGCGACCGGGGCATCACCTACGCCGACACGGTGCCGGACGGCTCCAGCCTCACCGAGGGTGCGTGGTGGAGCGCCGAGCAGGGCGCGAAGCCTCTGGTCTCCTTCGAGGCCGACCTCGCCCGCCAGCTCGGGCTGAAGCTCGGCGACACCGTGACGGTCAACGTGCTCGGCCGCGACCTCACCGCGACGATCTTCAACCTGCGCCGGGTGGAGTGGCGCAACCTCGGCATCAACTTCGTGATGGTGTTCTCGCCGGGCACCTTCCGCGGCGCGCCGCACTCGGACCTCGCCACGCTGACGCTGCCCGGCGGCACCGACGCGGCCGCCGAGAACCGCGTCCTGCGCGACGTCGCGAAGACCTTCCCGTCGGTGAGCGCCGTCCGGGTGAAGGACGCGCTGGACGCGATCGGGGACCTCGTCGGCCGGCTGGTCCTGGCGATCCGCGGGGCGAGCGCGGTGGCGGTCCTGGCGAGCCTGTTCGTGCTGGCGGGCGCCATCGCGGCCGGGCACCGGGCGCGGCTCTACGACGCCGTCGTGCTGAAGGTGCTGGGCGCGAGCCGGGCGCGGCTGCTCACCGCCTACGCCCTCGAATACGCCGCGCTGGGGCTCGCCACGGCCCTGTTCGGCCTGCTGGCCGGGTCGCTCGCCGGCTGGGTGATCGTCGCCAAGGTCATGCACCTCGACTTCCGCCTCGACCTCTCGGGCGCGCTGGTCGCGGCCGTGGCCGCCGTGGCGCTGGCGATCCTCCTCGGGCTCGCCGGCACGTGGCGGATCCTGGGGCAGAAGCCCGCGCCGTATCTCCGGCAGATCTGACGCGCGCCGGCGCGCGCGGGCCCGGCCTCGGTGCCGGACCCGAGGATCACCGCCGCGCGTCCGGAGCGCCGGCGCCGCGCGGAGCGCCGGCACGACGCGACAGGCCTCGCCGTCCAGCCGCGGGCCGGTCTTGCGGGCGCCGCAGCCGCTCCGTATCCGGCGAAGGCCGCGATCGGGGCCGCGGAGCGCGATGGAGCGCGATGAACCGCGCCTCGTCCGTGTGCGCGGGACGCGGGCCCTCGATCGTCGCGGCGGACAGCGCCCGGTCGACGGCGGCCCGGTCGACGGCGGTCCGGCCGGGAGTCGGTGCCCTCGGTCCGCAGGGGAGGGGCGTCCCGCCGTCGGGCGCGGCGCTCACGGATCGTCGCGCTCGGCGGTCCGCGCGCAGTCCTCCGCCGATTCGGGGCCGACCAGGGCGAGGACCGCCTCGCCGAAACGCCTGCGCGCGCCCGGGTCGAGGCGGCGCAGGTGGGCCCCGACCAGCGTCAGCAGCCGCTCCGTCTCCCGCTCGACCGTCAGCCGGTCCGCAGGTCCGCGGCGCTCGGACTCGTAGAACGCCTCGACCGGCAAATCGAGGGACTGCGCAATCCTGTTCAGCGCGCGCGCGGCGGAGGATTCCGTCTTCCTGTCGGCAATCGTGCGTAGAAATTCGAGCCCGTTCTCATCCATGGCGGTCCCTCGAATCACTCGCGACGGAGGATAATTTCCCAACCGTGACAAGGGGTGCCCTGCTGAAGGAATATTCGCAAGTGAACTCTTTGTCATTCTGCAGCAAGATCGGTACGGAGCTGGACATTCGAGCTTCGGCCGGTCAGGGGGGGCGCCCAGAATGCGCATCAACGTCATCGACGGCACCGCGGAGAACGCCGACCGTCTCCGCGCGGCCCTCGACGCCTCGTGCGTCGTCGGAGCCTGGGAGTGGGACCACGTCCGCGGCGTGGTCGTCTACGACGCGGGCGCGGCCCGGCTGCTGACCGGCAATCCCGGCCTCGCCGACCGTCCGATCAACGGACCGATGGCCCTGGCCGCGGTGCACCCCGAGGACATGACGTGGCTGATGGACCACATGCTCCGGGCCGTCTGGTCCAGCGGTCTGGTCCTGGCCGAGTACCGCGTGTTCACGGCGGACGGCTCCGTGCGCTGGCTCCTGAGCCGCGGGCGGACCCACCGGAACGGGGACGGCCAGCCGCAGCGCTCGCACGGCATCCTGATGGACATCACGGAGATCCGCGACGGCGGCGACCGCTACGTGGTCGGCAAGCCCATGGCGGGCGGAGACCCGCTGGAGCGGGCGGCCGCCCTCGCCGTCGCGCTCAAGGAGACGCTCACCGACGACATGCCCGCCGAGGTGCGGGCCGCCGCAGACCTGATGCTGCTGGGTCTGGGCCGCACCCTCGCCCGCCGGATGACGCACTGAGCCGCCCCTCCGGACAAGCCAGCCTCCGCCAGATTCCGCGCGCCGGAGACCGGTTCTCGGCGGCCGCGGGTCGCCCGCGCAGGCTCGAACTCGCCGCGCCGCGGCGGTCCGCACCGGAGAAATCGGCACGCGCGCGGGCGCACGTGGCATAAGGAAGCCGTTAAGACTTCGCGCAGGGGCGTCGAAACGCCTGGATGGCGGCAACCGTCAGTCGAATAATCCGGCGACGGAGCGGAATGCATTTTAATCCCGGCCCGGATGGACAAAAATACATCAACCGGACACGGAAAAGCGGTCCCGGAACCGTGGCCGGGGACTTGTGTCGCGGCGGCGGGCGCAACATATTCCACAGCGAGGCGCCAGCCTGGCGCCAGAGGTCCTGCGTGGGCCTCGCCCGAACACCACGCTGAGAGAGCCTCCGCAAGGAAACTCCCATGGCATTCGAGAACAGCCCCTTCCGGTACGGCGCCCAGCAGCCGACCGGCTACGCCGGCACCCAGGTCGAAGTCGACCAGGGCCTGCGCACCTTCATGCTCGGCGTCTACAACAACATGGTCGTCGGGCTTGGCATCTCGGGTCTCGTCGCGCTCGGCCTGAACATGGCCTCCGTGGCGGCCTACCAGGGCACCCGCCCGATCCTGACCCCGTTCGGTCAGACCCTCTACCTCAGCCCGCTGAAGTGGGTCCTGATGCTCGCCCCGCTGGCGTTCATCTTCGTCTTCTCCATGCGGATGGACCGGATGTCGGCCTCCTCCGCGCGGACGATGTTCTGGGCCTTCGCGGCGGTGATGGGCGCCTCTCTGTCCTCGCTTCTCCTGGTGTTCACCGGGGGCAGCGTGGTGCAGGTGTTCTTCATCACGGCGGCGGCCTTCGGCTCGCTCAGCCTCTGGGGCTACACCACCCGGCGCAGCCTCTCCGGCATGGGCTCGTTCCTGATGATGGGCCTGATCGGCATCATCCTCGCGTCGCTGGTGAACATCTTCTTCGCCTCGTCGGCCCTCCAGTTCGCCATCTCGGTGCTGGGCGTGCTGATCTTCGCGGGGCTGACCGCCTACGACACCCAGAAGCTCAAGGAGATGTATCTCTACGGCGGCTTCGACGGCGAGATGGCGGCCAAGATGTCGGTGAACGGCGCCCTGACGCTCTATCTCGACTTCATCAACATGTTCCAGTTCCTGCTGAGCCTGATCGGCGACCGCCGCTGAGCCAGCCCGAACGGCGAGACGTGGAGACCCCGGCGGGCGACCGCCGGGGTCTCTTTTTGCCTGGCCCCCGTGCGCGGACGCGCTAGGCTCGGGCCATGCCCGCGATCTCCGGACTCTCCGCCTTCCCGATCACCCCGAGCGACGCCGACGGCCGCGTCGACGCCGGCGCGCTGCGCCGGCTGCTGGAGCCCCTGGCGGCCGCCGGGGTCGACTCGATCGGCCTGCTCGGCAGCACCGGGACCTACGCGTATCTGAGCCGGGAGGAGCGGCGCCGGGCGGTGACGATCGCCGCCGAGACCGTGGGCGGACGGGTGCCGCTCCTCGTCGGCATCGGCGCCCTGCGCACCGACGAGGCCGTCCGCCTCGCGCAGGACGCGCGGGCGGCCGGCGCGGATGCCGGGCTCCTCGCCCCCGTCTCCTACACGCCGCTCACCGAGGCCGAGGTCGAGGCGCATTTCGCCGCCGTGGCGGAGGCGGGCGGCCTGCCCCTCGTCCTCTACGACAACCCCGCGACCACGCATTTCCGCTTCACGCCGGCGCTGATCGGCCGGATCGCCCGCCGCCCCGGTATCGTGGCCGCCAAGTGCGCGGCGCCGGAGCCGGCGCAGGCCGCGTCCGGCGTCGCGGCCCTGCGGCAGGCCGTCCCGGCGGGGTTCCCCGTCGGCTTCAGCGGCGACTGGAACGTGACCGAGGCGCTGATCGCCGGCGGCGCGGCGTGGTTCAGCGTGGCGGGCGGGCTGTTCCCCCGGACCTGCTTGGCGATCGTCCGGGCCGTCGCGGCGGGCGAGGCGGAGCGGGCCCGCGCCCTCGACGCGGAGCTGGAGCCCCTCTGGACGCTGTTCCGGACGCACTCGAGCCTGCGGGTGGTCTACGCCCTGGCCGATCTCATGGGCCTGTGCCACGCCGAACCGCCGCGGCCGATCCGGCCCCTCGCGCCGGAGGCGGTGGCCGAGATCGCCGCGACGGTCCGGAGCCTGTCCCTGGCCTGAGCGGCCGCGTCGCGCCGGACGTTCCGGGCCCGCGCGTCACCCGGAGCCTGCCTGCGCGCGCGGTCAGACCGCCGTCGGCGCCGGCTCCAGCACGGCGAGCACCCGGGCGAGTTCGGTGCCGCGCTTCAGGATCTGGCCGCTCGCGGCGACGACCGCGTAGGCCCCCTGGCGACGGGCGAGCCGGGGATCCTTCTCGATCCGGTACAGCGGCATCTCGGAGGAGCGGCGGTAGATCGAGAACACCGCCTTGTCCCGGCGGAAATCGAGGGCGTAGTCGCGCCACTCGCCCGCGGCGACCTGCCGGCCGTAGAGATTGAAGATCGTGCGGAGCTCGTCCCGGTTGAAGGCGATCTGCGGAGGGGCCGCGCGGGCGGGGAAGGGAATGACATGGCCCGCCGCTTCGTCGGGCCTCGACCCGGCGCTCGTCCTCTCGGTCATCACGGCTCCCGTGCATCGATGCTTTACCGGATGATGGGCCTCGCCGCCGCGGCCCGCAAGGGTCGCGGCCGGGGCGGCGGCAGGCGTGTCCCGCGAGACACGCCCAAGCGACAAAAAACACGGTTTGGCCCGATTCACGCCTTTTGCAGGCCGCGTTGCAGCGCGACAACAGGCGTCGAACCTCGCCGGGTTCTGCCCGGTCGGCGACCGACACCCAGCTCCCCAGCCATCGGTCGCCGCTCGGGATCCCAGGATCCGGCACTCCGAGGTTTCGAGACCCAAGACTTCAGGCCGCCCCTCGGGCGGCCTTTTTTCTGTTTCCCGTCGGGCCGGAGTTGCGGCTATGCCAGCCGCACCATGGGCCCGCCCGCCTTCGACGCCGCCTTCCTGCACGACCTCGACGCGCTGTTCGCGTGGCGCCGCGACGTGCGCCGCTTCCGGACGGATCCGGTCGACGAGGCCGCCCTGCGCGCCTGCCTCGCGGCGGCCCACCACGCCCCCTCGGTCGGCAACAGCCGGCCCTGGCGCTTCGTGCGCGTCGCGGATCCGGGACGGCGCCGGGCGGTCGCGGAGAACTTCGCCGGCTGCAACGCCGCCGCGGCCGCCGGCTACGCGGCGGACCGGGCCGCGCAGTACCGCGGGCTGAAGCTCGCCGGCCTGCGGGAGGCGCCGGTCCACCTGGCCGCCTTCTGCGACGCGGCCACCGAGACCGGCCTCGGCCTCGGCCGGGCCAGCATGCCCGAGACCCTGGCCTACTCGGTGGTGGGGGCGGTGCAGTGCTTCTGGCTCGCCGCCCGGGCCCGCGGACTCGGCGTCGGCTGGGTCTCGATCCTGGAGCCGGAAGCGGTCACGGGGATCCTGGCCGTGCCGGAGACGTGGCGGCTCGTGGCCTATCTCTGCGTCGGGTACCCGGTGGAGGAGCATCTCGACCCGGAGCTGGAGCGCCACGGCTGGCAGCCGGAGGACCGGCGCGGCAGCGAGCTCCACGAGCGCTGAGACGCGCTCGGGCGCGCTCCGGGACCCGCAGGGCGGCCCGGCTGCCCGGCAACCGCCCGTACACCCTGGATCGTGGTTGCTCTTTTACCGTGGCCCGCGGATCCGCAGTATGACGCCGCATCAACCATAGCTTTTCTCGGAACGGTAAGCTCGGCCGGGGATTACTTGCCCGCGTCAAGTCTAGCTTTGCGAGGATCGCGGTGATGTCGGGTCGGGTGGCGGCTCTATTCGGTTTGGCCGGCGCGATGCTGGCCGGTTGTTTCCAGGCTGCGCAGGCGCGCGAGATCGTCCCCTTCGCGAACGGCGTCGCGCCGGGCTCGGTGGTGATCAGCGTGTCGCAGCGCAAGCTCTACCTGGTGAACGGCGACGGCACGGCGATCCGCTATCCCGTGGCGGTGGGCCGTCCCGGCAAGCAGTGGTTCGGCATCAAGCCGATCGACGGCAAGTACGTCGCCCCCGCCTGGTCGCCCCCCGCGGAGGTGAAGCGCGACAACCCGCGCCTGCCGAACCTCATCGCGGGCGGCTCGCCGCACAATCCCATGGGGGCGGCGGCGATGACGCTCGCGGGCGGCGAGTACGCGATCCACGGCACCAACCGGCCGAGCTCGGTGGGCACCTACGCGTCCTACGGCTGCATCCGGATGTACAACCAGGACGTGGTCGACCTCTACGCGCGGGTCGATGTCGGCACGCAGGTCTACATGACCCACTGAGGCGGGCGGGGCTCACGCGGCCGGCGGGGCGGTCGCCTCGACGGCCGTGAAGGTCTCCAGGATCCGGTAGGTGTGCGCGGCGCCGGCCGGCACGCAGTAGGAGTCGCCCGGCGCGAGCGCCACGGTCTCGCCCTCCAGCACGAGCTCGGCCCGGCCGCTGACGACGTAGCCGACCGTCTCGTGCGCCGAGGTGGTCATCGGCTTGTCGGCGTTGGGCTCCTCGGCCCGCCACATGCGCATGCCGAGCCGCTCGCCGCGGGCGAGGGGGATCTCGCCGTGCGGTCCCGCGACCGCGCTTCGGGCCGATACTGTCGTCGCCATCTTGGCCTCCCTCGGGTGAACCTGCCCAACGGGGCCCGGCGCCCGACGTTCCGCGCCCGACAGCGCGACACGTTCGGCAAGCCCCGCGCCGGGGCGCCGCTTGACGGCCCGCGCCGCGCCCCGACAGGATGACGCACCGGTCCGAGAGGCGCCCGACAGAGGCGCGGGCCGGCACGGCGCCCGCGAGCCCGTTCGGGTCCGGCGCGTCGGCGGACGACCCGGATCGGGAGGGACGCGCCATGCAGATCAAGGCGGCGATCGACAGGATTCCCGGCGGCCTGATGCTGGTGCCGCTCCTGCTCGGAGCCCTGTGCAAGACCTTCGCGCCGGGCGCCCCAGCCTATTTCAAGGGCTTCACGCAGGGGATCATGACCGGCGTGATCCCGATCCTGGCGGTCTGGTTCTTCTGCATGGGCGCCTCGGTCAGCCTCAAGGCGACCGGCACGGTGCTGCGCAAGTCCGGCACGCTGGTGGCGACCAAGCTCGTGGCTGCCTGGGCGATCGTGCTGGTGGCCGGGCTGTTCATCCCGCCCGAGGGGATCCGGACCGGCTTCTTCGCCGGCCTGTCGATCCTGGCGATCGTCTGCGCGATGGATATGACCAATGGCGGCCTCTACGCCTCGCTGATGCAGACCTACGGCAGCCGCGAGGAGGCCGGCGCCTTCATCCTGACCTCGATCGAGTCCGGTCCGCTGATGAGCATGATCATCCTGGGGGCCTCCGGGGCGGCGCATTTCGAGCCGCAGATCTTCGTGGGCGCGGTGCTGCCCTTCCTCGTCGGCTTCGCCCTCGGCAACCTCGACCCGAAGCTCCGCGCCCTGTTCGCCCCGGGCGGCCAGCTGATGATCCCGTTCTTCGCCTTCGCGCTCGGGAACACGGTCGACCTCAACAACCTGCTCTCGCCGCTCGCGGGGCTCGGCATCGTGCTGGCGCTGGCGGTGATCGTCCTGACCGGCATCCCGCTGATCCTGGCCGACCGGGCGATCGGGGGCGGGACCGGCACGGCGGGGCTGGCGGCCTCCTCGACGGCCGGGGCCGCCGCCTCCAACCCGCTGGCGATCGCCGCCGTCGCCCCGCAATTCGCCCCGTCGGCGCAGCCCGCCACCGTGCTGGTGACGATCTGCATCATCGTCACCTCGATCCTCGTGCCGATCCTGACCGGGCTCTGGTACCGGCGGTTCGGGGCGGGCGTCGCGGAGGCCCGGACCGAGGACGAGGCCGGCGCGCCGCTGGCGGTCCCGGCCGAGTAGGCACCCCGCGACAGGTCCCTCAGAAGTCGACCGCGAGGCCCTTCACCTCCCAGTCGTCGTAGCGGACCGGCTCCAGGCCGCCGCGCCCCTGGCGCTCGGGCTTGGCGCCGATCTCGGCGGCCCGGGCGTCGATCGCCGCGCGGCGCTCGGCGGCCTCGGCCAGGGCGCGCTGGGCCGCCGGGCTGAGGATACGGGGCGGCGCGGCGCCGGCTCCGGCCTCCTCGGTCGGGTCCTGTCGGTGCGGGTCCTGTCGGTGCAGGTCTTGTCGGTGCAGGTCTCTTGCGGTCGGCTCTTGCATCGCGCTCGCTCGGGTGTGAGGGCGTGGGTCCGGAAGACGTCGGATCTGGAGCAGAAGTGGCATCGCGGGACACAGGCCGCAACACGCGGAACGCAGCGGCACCGGGCGGAACCGGTCCGGACATCGCGGGACTGGCCGCGCGCCGCGCGGCGATGCAGGCGGTCGCGTCCCTGATCGGCCAGGAGCGCCCCCCCGCCCTCGACGACGCCCTCGCCCAGGCGATCCGCGCCGAGGCGCTGGCGCCGGCCGATGCCGGGCTGGCGCGGGCCATCGCGGTGGCGACCTTCCGTCGCTACGGGCTGATCCGGGCAGCCCTGGCCGCGCGGCTCGAGCGCGGGCTCCCCGCGGCCAAGCCGCAGCTCACGGCCCTGCTCGCCACCGCGACCGCCCAGATCCTCGACCTCGCGGTCCCCGACCACGCCGCCGTCGACCTCGCCGTGCGGCTCGCCAAGGCGGATACCCGCACGGCCCATCTCGCCGGGCTCGTCAACGCCGTCCTGCGCCGGGTCGCCCGCGAGCGGGACGCGATCCTGGCCGCGGACGCCGACGCCCTGGCGGTCAACACCCCGGACTGGCTCGCCCGCCGATGGGTCGCGGCCTACGGGCCCGAGCGCGCGGCCGCGATCGCCCGCGCCCATCTCGCGGGGGCCGCCATCGACCTGACCCCGCGGGGCGACGCCGGCGACTGGGCCGCGCGGCTCGGCGCCGCGACCCTGCCGACCGGCTCCCTGCGCCTGCCGGAGAACGGCCCGGCCATCCCCGACCTGCCGGGCTTCCAGGAGGGAGCGTGGTGGGTCCAGGACGCCGCCGCGGCGCTGCCGGCCCGCCTCCTGGGACCCCGGGAAGGCACCCGCGTCCTCGACCTCTGCGCGGCGCCCGGTGGCAAGACCCTGCAGCTCGCCGCCACCGGCGCCCGGGTCACCGCGGTCGACCGGTCCGCGCCGCGGCTGGAGCGCCTGCGCGAGAACGTCGCGCGGCTCGGCTTCGCCGTCGACGTCGTGGTCGCCGACGTCCTCGCCCTGGAGCCGCAGGACCACGACGCGGTGCTGCTCGACGCGCCGTGCTCGGCCACCGGGACGATCCGGCGCCATCCCGACGTCGCCTGGACCAAGGCGGAAGCCGATATCGGCCGGCTCGCCGCGCTCCAGGCCAGGCTCCTCGACCACACGGCCGCGCTGGTGCGGCCGGGCGGCCTCCTCGTCTACTGCACCTGCTCGCTGGAGCCGGAGGAGGGCGAGGCGCAGGTGGCGGCCTTCCTGGCCCGCGAGCCCGGCTACGCGCGCGTCCCGGTCCGGCCCGACGAGGTCGGCGGCGCCGCGGCGCTGATCGACGACTGCGGCGACCTGCGGACCCTGCCGTGCCACCTGCCGGAGATCCCCGGCGCCCGCGGCGGCCTCGACGGCTTCTTCGCGAGCCGCCTCCGGCGGGCGGACTGACCGGGGGCGGACCGGGGGTCGCACCCGAGCCCGGAACCCAGACCCGCACCGTGCCCCCTCTCCCGTGCGGGAGAGGGCTGGGGTGAGGGACAAGACGTTTCCGGATCGGGCGGACCATCACCGCGCGTCCGCGTCGAGCCACGTCCGGACAGACCTGATCCCTCACCCTGTCCCTCTCCTGCACGGGAGAGGGGACCCGCGCTCGCCCCCGCGCGTCGAGACGTCCAACTGCGCTCCGACCTTGACAATGTTCCTATTTTGTGCTTCCTGACCGCACCTGTCCGCGGCGCCTCGGCAGCGATTCCGGGGCGTCCTTCGGGGGCCTGCCCGGTGGCTGACCGGTCTGGTCCGGGGACGGGGCGGCGCCCGCGTCGGTGGCTCTCAGCCGCCATCGCCCCGGGCGGCGGACCGGTGCGGGGCGTGCCTCGGACGCGGGCGTGAGACCGGGCGGCACTCTGCCCGGCGGGGGAGGAAATGCCCCCGCGCCGACCCGCCTCTGGGCTGACCCTGAGCGACCTGCGGACCCGCCCACGACGAGGCGGGGGACGGCTGGAAGGCCACGGCGCCGATGCGGGTTCCGGGGGTTGCGGGCACGGCGTGCGCGCACCTCGCCCGAGACCGCTAACGGGGAGTCGCAGGACCGGGACGTCGGAGACGCCGCGACGAGAAAGACGGCAGCGGCCGGGGACCATGCCCGGCCGGTGCCGCGGGGCGCCGCGGGGATCGGATCCCGCGCGTACTTGGCCGACACCTGGGTTCCCGCGGCGTCCCGCGTCCCTCGTGTGGTCTCCCGGGCCATGCCCCCGGCGCCCAGGCGCGCGCGGGGACGATCACGCGTGTCCGCAAGCCGGCGGGTTCTCGCCCCCGAATCGGCGCCTGAGCGGCACCCGGCGGCAGCGGGCGCGGCGGCCCGCGCCGCCCCGCGACCCCTGGAAAGTTGACGGCGGCCCGGCGGACTGCCATCCGCCGGTCCGACACGTCCGCCCGCCCGTCGTCCCCGCCCGCGCCCCTCTCGAGTCCATTGACCCCATGACCGACCTGATCGAGACGATCCGCCGGACGCTCGTGCCGATCCACAAGGAGGGCTACCCCTTCATCCTGATCGGCATCGTGCTGACGGTGCTGGCGGGCTACTTCTCCCAGTTCTTCGGCTGGATCTTCCTGATCCTGACCCTCTGGGTCTGCTACTTCTTCCGCGATCCGGAGCGCGTCACCCCGGTGGCCGACGGGCTCGTGATCTCGCCCGCCGACGGCCGCGTGAACCTCATCGCCACCGTGCTGCCGCCGCCCGAGCTCGACCTGCCGCAGGTGCCGACCCTGCGGGTCTCGGTGTTCATGAACGTGTTCGACTGCCACGTGAACCGTGTGCCGGTGGCCGGCCGGATCGGCCAGATCCACTACACGCCGGGCCTGTTCCTGAACGCCGAGCTCGACAAGGCCAGCGACGACAACGAGCGCAACGGCATGGTCATCGAGACGACCCATGCGGGCCAGCCGAAGCGGGTCGGCGTGGTGCAGATCGCCGGCCTCGTGGCCCGGCGCATCGTCGGCTTCGTCTCGGCGGGCGACGTGCTCGGCGTCGGCGAGCGGTTCGGCCTGATCCGCTTCGGCTCGCGGGTGGACGTCTATCTGCCGGCCGGCTCGACCGTGCTGGTCGGCCTCGGCCAGAAGGCGGTGGCCGGCGAGACGGTGCTGGCCGATCTCGGCGGCGGCCCGGAGCGGCTGTTCAAGCGGATCTGAGGCGGCCATGGACGATCTCTTCCCGCCCTTCGCGCCCGACCCGAACGAGCCGCGGCCGCGCCGGTTCAAGCCGGTGCCGTTCCGGATGATCGCGCCCAACATGATCACCCTGATGGCGCTCTGCCTCGGGCTGACGGCGATCCGGCTGGCCTTCGAGGGCAAGTTCGAGCCCGCCGTCATCGCCGTGGTGGTGGCCGGCGTGCTGGACGGGATCGACGGGCGGGTGGCGCGGCTGCTCAAGGGGACGTCGCGCTTCGGCGCGGAGCTCGACTCGCTCGCCGACTTCGTCAATTTCGGCTGCGCCCCGGCGCTCATCCTCTACGGCTTCGTGCTGTTCCACCTGAAGTCGGTGGGCTGGATCGTGGCGCTGATCTTCGCCATCGCCATGGCGCTGCGCCTCGCCCGCTTCAACGCGATGCTGGACGACCCGAACCGGCCGGAATGGAAGAAGGACTTCTTCGTCGGCATGCCGGCCCCGGCGGGGGCGCTCACCGCGATGCTGCCGCTCTACCTGCACTTCCTGGGCTTCGGCATCGAGACCTGGGCGGCGCCGGCGGTCCTGATCTACGTGCTGTGCATCGCCCTGCTGGTCGTCTCCACGGTCCCGACCTACTCGGGCAAGACCATGGGCAAGCGGGTGCCGCGCAGCCTCGTCCTGCCGATCTTCCTGTTCGGCGTCGCGGCCTTCGGCATCCTGATCAGCTACCCGTTCGAGGCGCTGGTGGCGGTGAGCGGCGGCTACCTGCTGACCATCCCGGTGGTCGCCGCCCAGTACCGCCGCCGGCTCAAGGCGGAGCTGGCCGCCCCGGCCGGGGAACGGTCCGCCGCCGGCGCCGAGGCGCAGCCCGAGAGCGCCGCGGAGGCGCGGGCCGCGGCGGTGAAGCCGGACTAGGCACTGGCCGTCGCGGGATGATCCCCTACCTTGGCGGCGTTCGGCGAGGGGGATTCGGCGATGCTCGAGGAATTCAAGAAGTTCGCGCTGCGCGGGAATGTGGTCGATCTCGCGGTCGGCGTGATCATCGGCGCGGCCTTCGGGGCCATCGTCAATTCGGCGGTCCAGGACATCTTCATGCCGGTGATCGGCGCGATCACGGGCGGGCTCGATTTCTCGAACTACTACATCCCGCTGTCGTCGAAGGTGCAGGCCGGCCTGCCCTACGTGGACGCGAAGAAGCAGGGCGCCGTCATCGGTTACGGCCAGTTCCTGACCCTGACGCTGAACTTCGCGATCGTCGCCTTCGTGCTGTTCCTCGTCATCCGGGCGATGAACCGTCTCCAGCTCGCCGAGACCAAGAAGCCCGACGAGGTGCCGGCCGACGTGAAGCTCCTCTCCGAGATCCGCGACATCCTGGCGACGAAGCCGCGCGTCTGACGGCTCGGTCGACGGCTCAGTCCGCGCGCGTGTCGTCGTCCCGCGGCTTCACCCCGAAGGCGTCGAGGATCTGGTCGAGGGCCTGACCGACGGCGCCGGTGCCCTCCTCGTGGGTCTTGAGGCGGGTCTCGAGCCGGCGGATCTGGGGCTCGAACTCGTCCGGCACCGGGTCGTCGCCGAGGAAGCGCGGCTTGTCGGACCCGACCGGCAGGACGCTGCGCAGCTGCTGGCCGAGATGGTCGCGCACCGGTTCCGGCAGGGTGGATTTCGGATCGGTGGGAGTGTCGCTCATGGTCGCCTCACGGGTCGAACCGTCATCAACGGCCGGACGGATGAAGCGTTGCGCCGGCGGCCGCGGCTGCGGGAATGCCCCCGGAGCCGGGCTCCGGGGGCGTTAGGGCCGGTGCGAGACCGGCCCAGGGTCTCAGTCGATGACCTCGACGATGCGGTGGCCGCGGTCGACCAGCACCGGGCGGTCGTTCACCACGGTGTAGCGGTAGCCCGGCTGCACGCGGTACTCGCTCGGCACGTCGTAGTAGGTCACGCCCGAGGCCGGCAGGGTGGTGCCGACGGCGACGCGACCGTCGTAGTCGTAGGAGCGGACGTTGCGCTCGCGGACGTAGCTGCGGAAGCGCGGGGCCATGTCGACGCCGAGGATGCCGCCCACCGTGCCGGTGGCCGCACCGACCGCGCCGCCGACGATGCCGCCGATCGGGCCGGCCGCATCGGCACCGGCCGCCGCGCCGCGCTCGGCGCCCGGGATGGTGCCCTGGGCCTGGGCCGCCAGCGGCAGCGAGAGGGCGAGGGCCGAGGCGGCGATGAGGGTCTTGAAGGTCATGCGATGCATCTCCGTTCCGTGGTGTCTCGCCGCGCTGGCGCAGCGAAGCTCGGGCCGGTAACGCCCGATCCCCGGAATCGGATGCATCTTTTTTTGTGGACTTCCGGCCCGGTTCGGGCCGGGCGCCTACGCGTCCTTCGGCATCGCCGACTGGATGAACCGGTCGGAGCCGAGGTCCTCCTCGTCGTAGCCCAGGAGCTCGGCGAGTCGGCCGCGGGCGCGGCTGACGCGGCTCTTCACGGTGCCGACCTTGCAGCCCATGATAGTCGCGGCCTCCTCGTAGGAGACGCCCTCGGCACCGACCAGCACCAGCGCCTCGCGCTGGTCCGGCGGCAGCTTCGCGAGCGCCGATTGCAGGTCCTCGACGTCGAGCCGGTCGCCCTGGTGCGGGGCGGTGGCGAGCCGGGCCGCGTAGGATCCGTCCTGATCCTCGACCTCGCGGACCCGCTTGCGATGGTCCGAGTAAAAGATGTTGCGCAGGATCGTGAACAGCCACGCGTTCAGGTTGGTGCCCGGCTGGAAGCGCGCGCGGTGCTGCCAGCCCTTCAGCAGGGTGTCCTGCACGAGGTCGTCCGAGCGGGCCGGGTTCGAGGTCAGCGACAGCGCGAAGGCGCGCAGCGACGGCACGGCCGCGAGCAGACCGTTGCGGAATTCCGGCTCGATCGCCTCGCCGCGGGCACGCAGGGCCGCCTCGAGCTTCTCGATCAGCTCGGCGAAGCGGGACGGCATCGTCTCCTCGCCGATCCGCTCGTAGACCGTGCGCAGGTGCTCACCGAGATGCGTGCGGATGCCGGGCGCCAGGTTCGGGCGGCCATCCCGAGTCCCGTCCTCCTGGGACAGGACGGTGTCGGTGTCGTCGCGGGTCATGCGTATCGCGCTCGTCAACTCATCGTGGCTCGACCTGTGGTCCGGAGCGGGTCGAGGTGGGGCGCTTGCCGGCTCGACCCGGTGCGGAAGTCCGGCCGATGCGCTCCTGTTACCGGAGTTCTAGCGCATCGGGCGCGGGCATGCACCCTCAGGCAAAACACACTTAAGCTAAGTTGCTCGGTCTCAACAGCCGGATCGCCCCGTCGCGCAGGGTCAGGACGTCGCCGCGGGCGAGATCGGTCCAGCACTCGTCCCGGGTCAGCGCCTGCGTGGCGATGACCGTCACCACGTCGTGCTCGGTGGTCTCCTGGGCGAAATCCACCTGCCAGTCCTCGTCGATCAGGGTGGCCTTCCCGAAGGGCGCGCAGCGGGTGAGATAGCAGAGGCGCTTGCCGCAATGGGCGTAGAGGGTGCGGCTGTCGGTGAGCAGCATGTTGAACACGCCGAGCGCGTGCAGCTCGCCCGCGAGGTCGGCCACCGCCCGGTCGAGGGTCTCGGGCCGGGGCAGGGCGCGGAACCGGGCCTGGAGCCGGCCGAGCATCCAGCAGAAGGCGTGCTCGCTGTCGGTGGACCCGATCGGCATGAAGCCGCCCAGCGGCAGCCGCTTCACGCCCTTGAGCTGGCCGTTGTGCGCGAAGGTCCAGCGGCGGCCCCACAATTCCCGGGAGAACGGGTGGGTGTTCTCCAGGCTGACCCGGCCGCGATTGGCCTTGCGGACATGGGCGACGACGATCCGGCTCTTGATCGGCATGTCGCGCAGGAGCCGGGCGAGCTGCGAGCGGGCGCTCGGCTCCGGCTCGTGGAAGCTGCGGCAGGTGCGGCCGTCGTAGAAGCTGATGCCCCAGCCGTCGGCGTGGGGCCCGGTCTCGCCGCCGCGCCGGGCGAGCCCCGCGAAGGAGAAGCGGATGTCGGTCGGCACGTTGGCGCTCATGCCGAGCAGTTCGCACATCGTCTTGCAGCCGGGCCATGCGGGGAAGCGGCGACGTTTAGGAGCGTTCGGCCGCCCCGACAACGGCTTTCGCGCGGGTCAGCGGGCGAGATAGTCGGTCAGCGTCATGCCGACCATGATGGCGACCCAGAAGAAGCCGAGTCCCGAGAACAGCCAGATCAGCGGCGGCTCGTGGATCACCTCCATGGAGACGAGGAGGATCAGCGCCACCATCACGGCGACGACGGCGAGCTCGACGATCCAGACCTGCGCGAAGGGGAGGGTGGCGCCGAGGGTGACGTTGATGGCGAGCAGGGCCAGCAGCGCCAGGAAGGTGAGGACGGGCGTGCGCAGGCGCTTCCGGAGCAGGGCGCGCTCGTCGGCGCTCAGGGTCACGAGGGGGTTCCGCATCCTACCGGTTCACCACGTAGAGGATCGGGAAGGCCAGGATCCAGACGAGGTCGATGAAGTGCCAGTAGAGACCGTAGACCTCGATCCAGTTCTGGTGCCGAGCGAGGAAACCGGCCTTGGCGGCCAGCCAGGTCATGCCGAGCAGGAGTGCGATGCCGGTGAACAGGTGCAGCGCGTGCAGCAGCGTCGCGACGTAGTAGAGGTTCACGAACAGCCGTGCCGCCGGCGTCTCGGCGAGCGCGAAGGGCCGGTCGGAGAGGAACGGCATCATGTGCTCGGCCCAGTCGGCGTAGTACTCGTAGCCCTTGAGCACGAGGAACAGGCCGCCGAGCGCCGCGGTCGCCAGCATCGCCCGCACCATGGCGCGCTGCCAGCCCATCCGCGAGAACTCGATTGCCATCGACATGGTCAGGCTGGAGCAGATCAGCACCACGGTGTTGGTGGCGCCGATCCAGAACTTGAGGTGCTTGGCCGCCGCGACGGTCGCCTCGGGGTGCTGGATCCGGGTGATCAGCGCCACCAGGAACAGGGCGGAGAACAGCAGGAGCTCGGTGATCAGCCACGCCCAGATGCCGAGCGTCGCCGCCGCGCGCTGCTGCGCGACGGTCTCGAAATGGTGCGCGCGGGCGACCCCGACGCCGTCGGCCAGGGGCGCGCTCATCCGTGCTGGTCCCGGGATTCCTGGGCCTGGATCGGGTAGTCGTAGGGGATGCGCGGCACCTCCGGCGGCGACAGGAAGTTGTGCGTCGGCGGCGGGGAGGCGGTCTCCCACTCGAGTCCCTTCGCGTTCCACGGGTTGGCGGGCGCCTTCCGCCCGAACCACAGGGAATAGACGAGGTAGAGCATCGGGAAGATGTAGCCCGCCGCCAGGATCGTGGCGCCCGCCGAGGACAGCACGTTCAGGAGCTGGAACTCGGCCGGATAGGTCGCGTAGCGCCGCGGCATCCCCAGATAGCCCAGGATGAACTGCGGGAAGAAGGTCACGTTGAAGCCGATGAAGATCAGCAGCGCCGAGACCCGGCCCCAGGGCTCGCTGTACATCCGGCCGGTGAATTTCGGCCACCAGAAGTGCAGGCCGCCCAGGAACGCCAGCACCGTGCCGCCGACCATGATGTAGTGGAAATGCGCGACCACGAAGTAGGTCGCGTGGATGTGCTGGTTGATGGCGAGCGTCGCGAGGTAGAGGCCGGTGAGGCCGCCGAGCACGAACAGGCCGATATAGCCCATCGCGTAGAGCATCGGCGTGTCGAGCCGCAGGGCTCCCTTATGGATCGTGGCGGTCCAGTTGTAGACCTTCACGGCCGAGGGCACCGCCACCGCGAAGGACAGGGCGGAGAAGACCAGCGAGGCCAAGTCGCTCTGGCCGTTGACGAACATGTGGTGGCCCCAGACGAAGAAGGTCACGGAGGCCAGCCCGATCGACGCGTAGGCGACGAAGCGGTAGCCGAACAGCTTCTTCTGCGCGAAGGCCGGGACGATCTCGGAGATCACTCCCATGCCGGGCAGGACCATGATGTACACGGCCGGGTGCGAGTAGAACCAGAACAGGTGCTGGAACAGCACCGGGTCGCCGCCATAGGCCGGGTCGAACACGCCGATGTGGAAGGCGCGCTCCGCGATCAGCAGGATCAGCGCGGTGGTGATGACGGGCGTCGCCAGCAGGAAGATCAGGCTCGTGGCGTAGTGCGCCCAGACGAAGATCGGCAGCTTGAACCACGTCATGCCGGGCGCCCGCATGGTGTGGATCGTGACCACGAAGTTGAGCCCCGTCAGGATCGACGAGAAGCCCACGATGGTCACGCCGATCAGCGCCGGCAGCACCCAGGTGTTCGAGAAGGCCGTCGAGAGCGGGGCGTAGAAGGTCCAGCCGGTATCGACACCGCCCAGCACCACCGAGACCAGGGTGAACAGGGCGCCCGCCATGAACACGTACCAGCTCGTCAGGTTGAGCTTCGGGAAGGCGAGGTCCCTGGCCCCGATCATCAAGGGGATCAGGAAGTTGCCGAAGGTCGCGGGGATCGACGGGATCAGGAAGAACCAGACCATCACCACCCCGTGGATGGTGAAGGCCTTGTTGTAGGTGTCGTTGGTCATGATCGCGCCGTTGGGCACGATCAGCGCGAGGCGCACCACGCCGGCCGCCAGGGCGCCGATCACGAAGAAGCCGGTGATCGAGGCGAGGTAGAGGAGCGCGATGCGCTTGTGGTCGGTGGTGAGGAACCACGAGCGCAGAGTCGATTCCGCGTGCAGGTAGTCGGCCTTGCGCCCGATCGTGGATTCCGGGGCGTGGGGTTCCCGGCGGGCCGTGCCGCCGATGCTGCCCGATGCGCTCATCGTGTCGCTCCCGGCGGCGTCGCGTCCGCGGCCTTGCCGGAGGCCGGGCCCGTGTAGGATTTCAGGAAATCGATCAGCGTGCCGAGTTCGTCCGCCGGGATCCGGCCAGCGAAGCTCGGCATGACCTGCTTGCCCCCGCCGGCGAGCCGGTCACCGTTCGGGTTCAGGATCTTCTCGCGCAGCCATCCGTCATCGGCCGTGACGGTGCGGCCGTCGGCGAGCGTCACTTGGCTGCCGTAGAGGCCGGCGAGGCTCGGCGCCTTCACGGGGGAGCCGGGCTCGTGGCAGCCGGCGCAGCCATAGGCCTCGTAGAGGGCGCGACCGGCCGCGACCTTGCCCTGCTGCGCGCCCGCGTGGGTCAGCCAGTCCTGGTAGTCGCCGGGGTTCATGAAGGTGACCTCGCCGCCCATCACGGAATGGTCGGTGCCGCAATATTCCGAGCAGTAGAGGTGGTAGGTGCCAACCTTGTCGGCCTTGAACCACAGGTCGGTATAGCGGTCGGGCAGGGCCGCCACCTGCATCCGCACGGCCGGCAGGTAGAGGGCGTGGATCACGTCCTGGCTGATGATATGCAGGCGGATCGGCTGGCCGATCGGCAGGTGCAGGTTGTTGATCTCGGACTGGCCCGTCGGGTGCTGGAACTTCCACATCCATTGCCGGCCGATCGCCTCGACCACCATGGCGTCGGGGGGCGGGTTCTTCGACTGGATGAACAGCCGCGCGCCCCAGACGAAGAAGATCAGCGTCAGCAGGAACGGGATCAGCATCCAGCTGATCTCGATGAGGTTCGAGCGGATGCCCGAGGGGCTCCGGTCCGCCTCGGAGCCCTCGCGGTAGCGCAGGGCGAAGTAGGTGATCGCCACGAAGACCGGCACGGTCAGCAGCAGCGTCAGGACCGTGAAGGCCAGGATGAGCAGGTCGGTCTCGCTCGCGGTGGCGGAGACCGCGGCGGGCCAGAGCTGGAGGGAATCGTGGCTCGGCGTCATCGCGCAGCGGGCTCCGCCGGTTCGAGAGAGCGGCCGACGGTCAGGTCCATGGCGCGCCCGATCGGGATGCGGGCGCGGGTGCGGGCCTCGTCCCGGTAACCGTAGCCGGAGAGGTGCGCCGCGGCCGCCGCCCGCTCGCGGTCGAGATCGGCGTAAGGGTCGGCCTGCAGGTTCGGCGGCGGCGGCTCAAGCCGCGTCGTCTGCTGCGGCGTCAGGGCAGGGAGCGCCCGCCGCTGGCTCGCCGCGAAGGTGCCCATCAGCCAGACCATCGTGCCGACGACCGCCAGCGCCGTCAGCGCGAGGCCCGCCATCACCAGCACGGTGTTGCGGACGTTGACGTCGCTGGTCTCGTGCCCGGGATCGTCGGGATCGCGCTGGGAATTGGCCGCCGGGCGCGGCGGCCGCCCGTTCAGGAGGCCGGTGCCGCGCAGGGTCAGCCCCGCCAGGATCGCCGGGATCAGGCCGGTGGGTCCGTCCGCGCTCACGCCGGCCTCCCGGCGCGGCGGGCGTCGGAGGCCGCCCGATCGGCGCGCGGACGCATCAGCGGGCGCAGCGCGGCCGCGAGGCAGGCCACGGCGCCGGCGGCCAGCACGTCGCTCGGCCGGAGGACGAAGCGGTCGCGCACCGCCGGGGTGATCAGCCAGAACATCTCCAGGGCGTGGACGGCGAGCGCCGCGCCGGCCAGGATCCGGGTGGTCGGGCGCCCGGGCCGGAGGGTCGCGAGGCCGGCCAGCACCACCACCGCGCCGGCCACGATCGCCAGCGCCCGCCCGACCCAGCCGCCGCGGGCGAAGTACCACGCCACCTCGGGCGGCAGGTTGGCCGACCAGACGATCAGGAACTGCACGAAGTGCAGGTAGGCCCAGAGGCCGAGGAGCACCACGAGGGGCACCAGCCGGCCTCGTCCGGGAGCCGTGCGACCGCGGCCCACGGGCTCCGGCTCCTCCCAGGCCAGCAGGATCGCCGCCGCGAAGGCGAGGCCGCTCCACGCCGTCATGACCAGGAGGCCCAAGAGGGTCGAGTCGAGCCGCGGATCCAGGGAGGCGACGACGTCGGTGACGAACAGCGTGCCGACGACCGCGTGCAGCCCCACCGCCGGCACGGTCCGCCCCTCGCCGGGCGCGTCGAACGGCTTGGCGAAGCGCAGCGCCAGCCAGATCCAGGCCGCGAGGTAGACGATCACCCGGACCGCGAAGAACGGCACCGTGAACCACAGGGCGGCCAGGGGCGTTCGCGCCGGGGCGCTCACCCAGGGATAGAGCAGGGGCGCGGCGGCCAGGAGCGGCAGCGCCAGCACGGCCGCGACCGGCATCAGCGCCGTCAGCCGGCGCAGACCCGCCAGCATCTCGATGCCGCCGCGCGCGCGGACCCGCTCGCCGAAGCGCTCGGCGACGATGACCACCGGCAGGGCACCGACCGGCAGGGCGAGGAGGACCAGCCACGCCGCGAGATACGAGGCCGCGGCTCCGCGCCATCCGCCCGCGGTCAGGCAGACGGCCAGGAGGACGAGGCCGGCGAGGCCGAGCAGGGCGGGGCGCCTCACGGCGTCGCCTCCAGCCGCGCGCGATCCTCCGCCGGCAGGCTCGCCACCGGGGCGTCCTGGCTGAGCTGGAGGGCGCGGACATAGGCGACGATCGCCCAGCGGTCGGCCGAGGGGATCATCTGGGCCATGCCGAACATCGCCTTCCGGCCGTTCGAGATCGCGTCGTAGAGGTCGGACGCGGAGGCCGCCCGCACGGGCCCGGCCGTGAGATCGCCGGCGGACGGGAAGCCCCGGGCCACGATCATCCCGGCGCCGCGGCCGTCCTGCCCGTGGCAGGGTGTGCAGAATACCCCGTAGCGCTCGCGGCCCTGGTCGAGCAGCGCCCGGCTGATCGTCTGCGGCTGCGGCGCCGCGCGGGCCGGATCGCTCCGCGGCACGGTGCCGGCCACCGGCTGGCGCATGGTGATCTCGCGGGGGAAGAACGGGTTCCTGTCCCAGGTCTTGGCCCGGGCCTGATCGGCCATGTCGGCCTCGCCGCAGGCCGCGAGGGGCGCCAGGGCCAGGCAGGCGAGGAGGGCGCGCCTCATCGCGGAATCCGCCGGATCTCGAGGGGGCGGCCGGCCTCGGCCGGCAGGGACGCGAGCCGCCGCTCGATCCGGCCCGCGTCGAACCGGTCGCCGCGCGCCTCCGCGGAGAGGAAGAACCGGTCCTCCGAGGCCCGCAGGAAGCCCGGGATGTTGAAGGCCGGGTGGTTCAGGCGGGGCAGGCGGTTGAGCACGAGGAGCGCGAGGTGGATCGCCACGCAGCCCGCCATCATCGCGAAGGAGACGCTCGGGACCACGAAGGAGGGCCAGGACAGGCGCGGGCGTCCGCCGATCAGGAACACGTAGTCGTAGGCCGTGGCGTAGACGCACATGGCGAAGAAGCCGAAGCCGCCAAGCAGGGCGCCGCCGAGGGCGTAGGGCAGGATCGAGCGCCCCTCCAGGCCCAGGGGCCGCAGGGTGCGGGGCATCGGCACCGGGCCGTGCCCGTCGAGATGGACCTGATCCGGGCCGAGCCCGGAAACCGCCTGGAGGGCGGCCGCGAGGTCGCCCTGGCTCGCGAAGGTCGCCGACACGCCCCAAAGGGGCGCGGTGACCGGGTTCTCCTCCGGGCGGCCCGTGGCCCGGGACGCGGCCGCGCGGGCAGCCTCCTGGGCGGCCGGCGACACCGTCAGGGCGAGGCGGCGGCTCTCGACGATCGAGACGGCCGGCAGGTACCGCAGGAACAGGAGCAGCAGGGTCAGGAACAGCCCGATCGAGCCCGCGAAGGTGGCGATGCCCCAGACGTCGGTCGTGTAGGGCAGCCTCGAGGAGGGCAGGAAGTCCTGGGTCAGGGTGACGACCAGGACCATGACGTGGTCCGCGTAGGCGCCGATCGCCACGAGGAGGCCGACCGTCGCAAGGGCCAGCGGCGCCGTGCGGGCCCGGGCCGACCACAGGATCTGCGCGGGCAGGACGAGGCACAGGATCGCCGTCCAGGACACGAGGGCGTGGTCGCCGGTCATGCGCCGGACCAGGACGCCGCGCCCCTCGGCGTCGCCGTTGAGGAACGTGTCGAAGTACTCGGCCGCGTAGCAGTAGGCGCTGGCGCAGCCGAGGCAGAGCAGCAGCCGCCCGAGCACGTCGAGGTGGCGGTCGGTCACCAGGGCGTCGAGGCCGTAGACGCGGCGGATCAGCATCACGATCACCGCCGTGACGCCGACGCCGGAATAGACCGCGTTGACCAGGAAGCTCACCGGCAGCAGCGTGCTGTGCCAGCCGGGCATCAGCGAGCCCGCCAGCATCACCGAGGCCCCGGTCTGGACCGAGACAACCAGCAGCACGCCGAGCAGCGCCACCGTCCGGTAGGCCTGGACCCAGATCTGCCAGTGGGCCGCCGAGCCGCGCCAGCCCGAGGCGAGGATGCCGTAGACCTGCGCGCGCAGGACGGCGAGCTTCCGGGTCGGCGCCTTCGTCTCCAGCTGGCGCATCGCCTCCAGGTGCGCCCGGTCGCGCAGCGTCGCGAGGTCCGGCAGCAGGCCGATGAACCAGAGGCTCACGCAGATCACCAGGAAGGACACGATGTCGATCGCGTCCCAGAGGAGCGGCGAGCGGAACTGCGGCCAGAGATCGTAGGTGTTGGGGTAGGGCAGGTTCCAGAAGAAGAACCACGGCCGCCCGAGATGGATGATCGGGTAGAGCCCGGCGGCCGCCGTGGCCAGCAGCGCCAGGGTCTCGGCGACGCGGTTCACCGCCCCGCGCCACTCCGCGCCGAGCAGGAGCAGGATCGCCGAGACCAGCAGGCTGCCGGACGCGACGCCGATCCACCAGTCGTAGCTCGCGATGTCGAGCGCCCAGACGACGGCGTTGTTGTTCGCCCAGATGCCGGGGCCGGCGTAGAGCAGGTAGCCGAGGGTGAGGAGGAACAGGCCGAGGAGCGCGGCCGCCCCCGCGAAGGCGATCCACCAGCGCCGGTTGCCCGGATGGGTCAGCGGGATCGCCGTGACCGCGCCGCCGATCCCCTGGAGGGTCTCGTCGGGCCGGATCAGGGATCCGGGCTGCGTGCCGCCGGAGAGGGCGCCGGACATACTCAGCCCTCCCGTCCGTCCGAGTCCGCGGCGGGCGCGAGCCCGGCGAGGTAGGTGGTGCGCGGCCGCGTGTTCAGGTGGCCGAGGAGCGCGTATTCCCGCGTGTCCCTGCGGGCGGCCGAGACCTGGCTCCCCGGGTCGGCGACGTTGCCGAAAGTGATCGCCCGGGTCGGGCAGGCGCCCTGGCAGGCGGTCTCGACGGTCCCGTCGGGGATCGGCGCGTGGGCATCCTTGGCGGAGGTGATCCGGGCGGCCGTGATCCGCTGGATGCAGTAGGTGCACTTCTCCATCACGCCGCGGGACCGGACCGTGACCTCGGGATTGCGCTGCTGCTGCTCCACCGGGGTCATGCCGCCGGTATAGTCGCGGTAGTTGAAGCGGCGGACCTTGTAGGGGCAGTAGCTCTGGCAGGTCCGGGTGCCGACGCAGCGGTTGTAGACCTGCAGGTTCAGGCCCTCGCTGTCGTGGAGCGTCGCCTCCACGGGGCAGCCGAGCTCGCAGGGCGCCTGCTCGCAATGCATGCAGGGCACCGGCTGGAAATGCGTCGTCGGCGCGTCGAGCGCGCCCGCGTAGTAGCGGTCGACCCGCAGCCAGCTCATCCACCGGCCGAGAGCGACCTCCTCGCGCCCGACCACGGGGATGTTGTTCTCCGCTTGGCAGGCGGTGACGCAGGCGTTGCAGCCGATGCAGGCGTCGAGGTCGATGGCCATGCCCCATTGCGCGGCGACCCAGCGATCCTGGCTCTCCGGGGGCGGGTAGAACGAGGCGGGGGCCGGCGCGCCCTTGGGATCGCCCGCGGGCGCGGCGCCCAGGGCCTGCACGCGCACGAGATCCTGCCCCTCCATCGTGCCGAGATGCTGGGTTGTCACCGGCTTGCGCGCGCGGCCGGTCTTCGTCAGCCGGGCGCCGGCGAGCCGCCAGGTCGAACCGGCCGGGCGCAGGGGCGCGGAATCGTAGCCGAGGCCGCGGGCGAGGTGGTCCGGCACGTCGCGACCGTAGCCGAGGGTGAGGGTGACGCTGGCTTCGGCCTGGCCGGGCAGGATCCAGGCCGGCCCCTCGACGGCGCGGCCGCCGGCCTCGACCCGCAGGATGTCGCCCGTCGCGATCCCCTCGCGCTCGGCGAGGCGCGGGCTCACCGCGACCACATTCTCCCAGACCACCTTGGTCAGGGGCTTCGGGAGCTCCTGCAGCCACGCGAGGTCGGCATGGGTGCCGTCCCAGATCGTCGGATCGGGCCGGAACAGCACCTCGACCTCGCCCGCGGGCGCGGGGGATGGAGCGGCCGCGGGGGCCGCGGCCTGCGTCAGCGCGACGGTCTCGGCCGGGCGCGCGCTGCCCGCCCAGAAGCCGAGGCGCAGGGCTTCCGTGAAGCGGGTTTCGAGAGCCGCGTCGTCCTCGCCGGCATTCCGCGCCTGCGCCTTGAGGAGGCCCAGCGCGTCCTGGCCGCTCTCCCCACCCTCACCGCCGGCCAGGAAGGCCAGCATCTCCGCCGGCGTGCGGCCGTTGTACAGGGGCGCGACGGTCGGCTGGATCAGCCCCACCGTCCCGTCGAGGGATCGGATGTCGCCCCAGGATTCCAGCGGGTGGGCGGCGGGCAGGTGCCAGTCGGCGTGCACGCCGGTCTCGTCGTAGTAGAGCCCCGCGTGGATCTTGAGCGGCACGCGCGCCATCCGGGCGGCGAAATCGAGGACGCCCGGCGCTTCGTAGACCGGATTGGCGCCGAGCACGACGAGCACCTGGACGGCGCCCCGATCCATCGCCTCCGCGAGCTCCGCCAGGGTCCCGGCGCCGGTCTCCTCCGCGGGCGCCGTGTGGACCAGGGTCGCGCCGGTGTTGCCGAGGGCGCCGTTGAGGCGGTGGACCAGCGCGTGCAACTCGGGGCTCGCGGTCAGGCCGGCGGTGACGATGCCGCTTCCCCGGGCCCCGGCGAGCGCCGTCCCGGCGCTCCGCGTCCAGCGCGCGACGGGATCGTCGCCCGCAGGGGCCGCGCCGCCGGCGGCCAGGGCGAGCAGGTCCCGGGCGAGGTCCTCAAGCCGGCCGGCCGGGACCACGAGGCCGCGATCCGCCTTGGCGCTGGTCAGCGTCGGGGTCGGCGCCGCCGCGTGCAGGGTGAGGAGGCGGCCCTCCGCGTAGGCCGCGCGCCGCGCCTCGCTCCAGCGCCGCGACAGGCCGACCTGGCCGGGCCCGAGGTCCAGAAAATCGCCGTCCAGCGCCACGATGGTGCGGGCGCGGCCGAAATCCGGGATCGTCTCCAGCGGCCGGCCGTAAGCCTGGCGGGCGCCCTCGTAGATCCCGGCGCGCCCCGCCCCGGCGCCGGTGTACCAGCGCGAAGCCGGGTAGGCGGCCCGCAGCCGCGCGATCTGGGCCGCCACGCCCGGCGACGTCACCGGGCCGGTGAGCAGGGCGAGGCCCTCGCCGCGGCCCGCGCGCCAGCCCGGCATCCGCGCCTGCAGGTCCGCCCGGAACGCCGCCCAGGAACTCGGCCGGCCGAGATGCTGCACCGCCTGGGAGCGGAACGGGTCGTAGAGCCCGAGGACCGAGGCCTGGGCCAGCACGTCCGTGCCGCCGCGGCTCCAGGGATGCTCGGGATTGCCCTCGATCTTCAGGGGGCGGCCGTTGCGGGTGGTGACCAGGATGCCGTTGCCGAAGCCGTCGAACAGGGCCGAGGAGGCGTAGGACAGGTCCGTGCCCGGCACGATCCGCTCGGGCTGGTTGACGTAGGGCACCTCGTAGTCGCGGCCGCCTCCGCCGCCGCAGGCGGTGAGGCCGCCCAACGCGAAGGACGCGGCCATGAGCTTCAGGAAGCCGCGCCGCTCCGGGGCGGCGGCGAGCCGGGACGCCGACGGGAACTCGGCCGCCAGATAGGCGCGGAAGTCCGGGCTGTCGGCCACGGCGTCGAGGCTGCGCCAGAAGCGCGGCCCGTCGCCGCCGGCGAGTTTCTCGCGCAGGGCCGCGATGTCGGGGGCGCCGGTCATCGGTGGCAGATCCCGCATTCGGTCAGCCGCTCCCCGCCGCGGATATGGTACTGGGCCACGAGCTTCGGGCCCAGGGTCGCCTGGTCGGACGGCGGCTTCCAGGTCATGTTCCAGACCTGATCCGGCGTGCGGACGTATTTCTCCGGGGCCCGGTGGCAGTCGAGGCAGAACTGCATCTCGAAGGCGTTGGCCCGGTAGGTCATCTGCATCGACGTGACGTCGCCGTGGCAGGTCGAGCAGCCGATCCCCTTCGTCACGTGGACCGAGTGGTTGTAGTAGACGTATTGCGGCAGCTTGTTCAGCCGCTTCCACTCCAGCGGCTTGTCCTGCGCGTAGCTGTCGCGCACCGGCTTGAGCATCTCGGAGCCGGTCCAGATCTGCGAGTGGCAGGTCATGCAGGTGTGGGTCGGCGGGATCCCGGCGGTGGCCTCCCGGTCGACCGTGGTGTGGCAGTAGCGGCACTGGATGCCGAGCTCGCCGGAATGGTGCTTGTGGCTGAACGGCAGCGGCTGCGCCGGCGCGATCCCGACGCCCGTGACGTAGTTCGAGCGCACGATCCCGGCCGCCAGGACCGGGAGACCCACCAGGCAGGCGACGCCGGTCATCAGGGCGAGGCGGTAGAGCGCGTCGGCCCCGGGAGTGAACAGCTGCGCCATCAGGCCGGCCCGCGCCTGGCGAGGGCCGTGAGATGGCGCTCGGTCGTCTCAGCCCCTCGCCGCAAGCCTCGCCTCACCCTCTGGTCCCGGTCGACATCGTGCGGCGCGCCAGACGCCCGCGCGAAGGGAACCGGGGCGCCTGCGGCGTCGCGGACCCGAGCCTCGCGGAACCGAGCCCCGGCGGCGCCGCGCCCCATCGTGCCCGATGGTTTTAACGCTGGAGCGCTTCCAAACCAGGGCCACGACCGGAAACAGGCCGGCCGACATGTCGCAGCGGCCCACGGCAAGGCGGGCCGAGGCCCGCGACAGGCCCCGCCACATCTGCCGCGACACTTCCCGTGACCGGCGCGAGAGCCTATTCCCCCGCGACGGTCCCGACGCCCGATCCTGTCCGGAGACGCATGGAATCCGATCCTCTCCTCCTGACGTGGCGCGCCGCGCGGCCCCAGCACACCGTCGCGGCGGCCCTCGCGGTCGGGATCGGCGCGCCGCTCTGCGCCCTCGCGCTCCTGTGCCTGCGCGACCTGATCGCGGTCCTGCCGCGCGACGAGGCGCCGGTGCTCCCGTTCCTGCGCGTGGCGGTGCAACTCCCGGGCGGGGAACTGGTGCTCGTCCCCGGCATGCCGATGCGCCCCGCCGAGCTCGAACTCACGGCCTTCCTGTGCATCGCGGTCTGCGCCCTGGCGCTGGCGGGTGTCGGCTGGTTCGTGGCGCGCCTGTGCTTCAAGGCGCAGAACAAGGCCGGGGACGCCGTCCGCGAGGGCGTGCTGCAGGCGATCCTCGACGCGCCGGCGGGAGCCCGGGACGAGGCGCGCGGCCTCACCCGGATCGTCGGCGAGGTGCTGGCCCGGGCCGACCGCCTGCTCGCGGCCGGCATCGTCCTGCCGGCGATGACCCTCGCGGCGCTGATCCTGGCCCTCGGCTTCGCGGCGCTCGCCGCGCCCCGGCTGGTCCCCGCGGCGGTGATCGGCCTCGCGGCGATCGGCCTCGCCTACGGGCTGGTGCTCGAGCGCGCGCGCGACCGGCAGGAGCTGCGCCTGCGCTCGAGCGCGCGCGCGGAGGAGAGCCTGAACGACCTCGTCCGGCGGCTGCCCGCCGTGCGCAACCACGGGGCGGCGGCCATCGAGCGCCGGCGCATCGCCGCCCGCGTCGCCGCGATGCGGACCAATGTCGGGCGGGCCGAGGCGCGGCTGGCCTATGCCCGGGCGCCCGCCCTGGCCCTGGCGGTGATCCTGCCGGCGATCGCCGCCGGCACCGCGCTCTGGCGCTCGGGGCCGGGCCAGCCGCCCGCGGCGCCGGTGGATCCGGCCGCCCTCGTGGCAGCCGTGGGCGCCTTCGGCCTCGCCGGCTGGCTCGCCGCGATCTGCGCGCGGCTCTGGATGGTCCGCAGGTCGGTGCGCCCGCGGCTCCGCGACCTCGCCCGCACCATCGCGGCCCTGGAGGGCCGGCGGGCACGGGCCGCCCGGACCGGGGCCACTGCCCTGCCGCTGCCCCGGTCCGGGATCCTGGCCACCGAGGGCGTCGGTGCCTTCGACCCGGCCACGGGCGAGCGCCTGACCGGCGTCGACGTCGCCGTGTCGATGCCGGGCCACGTGGCGATCACGGGCAGCCGCGGCAGCGGCGCCCGCGCGCTGGCGGCGGTGCTGGCCGGGCAAGTCGAGCCGACGGCCGGGGCCGTCACCTACGCGGGCACGGACCTGCGCGACTTCGACGCCGCCGAGCGCGCCCGGCGGATCGCCTTCACGTCGGGCGAGGCGATCCTGATGGAGGGCTCCCTCCGCCAGAACCTGCTCTACGGAACCGATCCGGCGACCGCCCCCGACGACATCGCGCTGATCGGCATCAGCCGGCTCACCGGCCTCGACGGCTTCGTGTACGCCCGCGGTCTGACCGGGCGGCTCGATCCGGCCGCCCAGCCGCGGCTCGCCGCCGCGATCGTCACCGCCCGCCGGACCATGCGGGTGGCGCTGGCCGCCAAGGGCGCCGAGCGCCTCGTCGAGCCGTTCGATCCCGACCGCTACAACAACCAGGCGAGCATCGGCGAGAACATCCTGTTCGGCGAGCCGGTGGGCGGCACCTTCGCGCCCCTGCGCTTCGCCCGCCACCCCTACCTGCGGGCGGTCCTGGAGGCCGAGGGGCTGGTCCGCCCGCTCACCGAGATCGGCCTGTCGGTCGCCCGCAGCACGGTGGAGATCTTCGCCGACCTGCCCAACGACCACCCCCTGTTCGACGCCTACTCGCTGTTCCAGGCGGCCGAGCGGGGCTACTTCGAGGATCTCGTGGTGCGCCTGCCCAGCGCGGCGAGCCTGCGCCGGGGGCCGGCGGGCCAGCGCGACCGCACGCGGCTGATCGGCCTCGCGCTGCGCTACAACGAGTCCCGCCACCGCTTCGGCCTGATCGACGGCCTGTTCGAGGACCGCCTCGTACAGGCGCGTCGGTCCTTCGCCCGGATGCTGCCGCCCCACCTCGCCGGCGCGGTGGTGTTCCACGACCCCTCGCGGGTCAATCCGGCCGCGAGCCTGGAGGAGAACCTGCTGTTCGGCCGGATCAGTCTCGGCGAGGCCAATGCCGAGCCGCGGGTGCGCGAGCTGGTGCGCCGGGTGCTGGCCGACGAGGGCCTCGAGGCCTCGGTCTACGGCCTCGGCCTCGACAGCAAGGTCGAGATCCAGCCCAGCACCGGGGCGCTGGCGGACGGCGCGATCAACGCCCGCGAGCGGGTGGCGATCGAGCTGAGCCGGTGCCTCGCCCGCGACCCCGACATCCTGGTGGTGGCGGTCGCGATGGACGAGCGCAAGGCCGAGGGCGCGCGCGAGCGGCTCGCCCAGCTGCGGCAGGCGCGGGCCGGGCGCGGCCTCATCGTCTGCCTGCCCGAGACGGGCCTCGCGGAGAGCGCCGCGCCGTTCGACGCGGTGATCGCCGTGGAGAACAGCGCCGTCGTCGCGCCCGTGCCGGCGGATCCCGAGCGGGAGCCGGCGCCGACGGCCTGAGGGTGACCGTCGGTTGTCCGGCCGCGCCGTCGCGGCGCCGGACGGACCGGACGCGCAGCCTCACGGCCGCCGCAATAATCCGTCAGGTCGCGAGGCCGCGCCCGTCCGGCAGCCATCCCGGCCGATCCAGCGCGGACGGTTCATGCCCCTGTCGACCTCGCTTCCTCTCGCCGCCGGCCTCGTTCTGCTGGCCCTCGCAGGCCCGGCCGCCGCGCAGGCGGGCAAGGCCGAGGCGCCGATTCCGGCCGCGACCCTCGCCCTGATGGCGCAGAAGGGCGTGACGGCCGCCTCGCCGGTCCTGTTCCGGGCCTACAAGAAGGAATCGGAGATCGAGGTCTGGAAGAAGGGCGCGGCGGGCTATGTCTACATCAAGACCTTCCCGATCTGCCGCTGGTCCGGCCAGCTCGGGCCGAAGCGCAGGAGCGGCGATCGGCAGACCCCGGAGGGGTTCTACTCGGTGCCCCGGCGCCAGATGAACCCGAACTCACACTACTACCTGTCCTTCGACGTCGGCTATCCCAACGCCTACGACCGGGCCCATGGCGGCACCGGCTCCGCCGTGATGGTGCACGGGATCTGCTCGTCCATGGGCTGCTTCGCCATGACCAACGGCACGGTCGGCGAGATCTACGCCATCGCCCGGGACGCGCTGAACGGCGGGCAGGCGGCCTTCCAGTTCCAGTCCTACCCGTTCCGGATGACGGCCGAGAACATGGCCCGCCACCGGACCGACCCCAACATCGCCTTCTGGCGGGACCTCAAGGCCGGCTCCGACCGGTTCGAGGTCAGCCGGGAGGAGCTGCAGGTCTCGGTGGTCGCCAGCCGCTACGCCTTCGCGCCCGCGCGGGATCCCGCCGTCGAGGCGGCCGTCACCACCCGCCGGGCGGTCGAGGAGGCACGGATGACCGCGCTCGCCGAGGCGGGCGAGCCCGCCGTCCGCACCACCTATTCCGACGGCGGCCAGAACGCCTTCTGGGCGGCCTACACGGCCCGGGGCGGGGCGGTGGGGGACATCAGCCGGCCGGAGGCCCTGGCCTTCGCCGGCCAGGAGGTGGTGGTCGTTCCGGGCCACCGCGCCCATCGCCCGGTGCCCGACACGGTCTGGGCCGGCTGGGCCGCGCCCGAGTCGGGCCTGTCGCCGCGGCAGATGGCGGGCTTCGTGCCGGTCTACGAGCGCGCGCCCGATCCGTTCGGGGCGCTGGTCGCGCCGCTCCCGACGCGGTACAGCGACGCACTCCCGTCCTGGCTGGCCGCGGGACTCGCCGGATCGGCGGCCGGACGCCCCATTCTTGCCGGGTCGGCGGCCGGTCTCCTGGCCGCCGCGGAGCCCCTCTGAGCATGCGAAGGCCCGTCGCGGCGGCCCGTGCGTGTGCGCGGACGCACATCACGGCCGCGTGCGGCACACCAATTCATGATACGGCAGGGGATGAGCGGTACACCTGCTCCGTCGGCCTGCCGTATTCAAAGCTACCTTCCCGGAACGGCGACGGGGTTTCGATCATAAGTGATCGGGACTGACTGTCCGCGGATTCGTGATCGCCATGTCGAACAGTTCCGAGCCGACCATCCTGGCGGCCGACCAGGACCTCGCACTCCGCTTCTGGGGCGTCCGCGGCTCGACGCCCGTCAGCGGCCCGCAATACGCCGAGTTCGGCGGCAGCACGCCCTGCATCGAGGTGCGGTGCGGCCAGCGCATGTTCATCGTCGACGCGGGCTCGGGCATCTACAACCTCGGGCAGGGTCACCGGACCGATCTGCCCCAGGAAGTCGACCTGCTGTTCAGCCATCTGCATCTCGACCACACCGCGGGTCTGCCCTTCTTCAAGCCGGCGGTCCTCGATCCCGACCGGGTCATCAACACCTACTGCGGCAACCTCGGCGGCGAATCGGCCGGGCCGACCCTCGACCGCCTGTTCGCGCCGCCGCTCTTCCCGGTTACGCTCGACAAGCTGTGCTGCACCTTTCACCACCACGGCTTCGAGGCGGGCCAGACCCTGGCCTTCCCGGACGGGACGCGGGTCGCCACGATCATGCTGAACCATCCGCAGGGCTCGGTCGGGTACCGGTTCGAGCACGGCGGCCGGCGCCTGTGCCTGATCAGCGACATCGAGCACAGCGACCCGTGGCCGGATCCGGAGCTCGCCGCCTTCGTCGCCGACGCCGACCTGATGGTCTACGACGGCATGTTCACCGACGGGGAGTATCCGACCTGCCGGGGCTGGGGCCACTCGACCTGGCAGAAGGGCGTGGAGCTCGCCCGGAACGCGGGCGTCAAGGCGCTCGGGATCATCCACCTGCACCCGGCCCATTCCGACACGGCGCTGCGCGACATGGAGGCCGACCTCCAGGCCGAGATGCCGACGGCGTTCATCGCGCGCGAGCGGCAGAGCCTGATCGTAGGCGCGCCGCGGGCGGTGAGCGGCCGGCCGAGCGGACGCCCGGCCGTGGCGCGGGAGATGCGCCGCCGGATCAAGGTTGCCTGAGGCGCGGAGTCAGGCGGAGCGCCGCCTGCGGGTCCGGCTGTACCGGGCCCAGGTGAACAGAACGAACAGCGCGACGCCGATGATCAGGATGCTCCAGCCGTAGTTGCTGACGAGCTGCGCGTCGATCGGGTGGCCGACATACCCGAGCGCCACCAGCAGACCGAACACCGCGATCGCCGCGGAAACGAGCATCCCTACAATCATCGAAGTCCCCGGCGCGTCCCATCCGCGCGATTCGGCAGGGCCGTATGGTGGGGAAGAATGCGCGGCGGCCGCACCCGTTCCAGCGCTGTGACCAGCGTCGCGCCGGCGGCGCTCGGGCCTCCGGCAGCGGTCATCCGCGCCGCGCTGTTCACCGGAATGGCGCGGCGGTGCATTCGGCGGCTCCCATCGCGCCGAAGTTAGGCTAAGTAGGCCGCCTGACGGCGCCCCGGGGCGCGCGAGGAGCTCGAGACCACGGCGATGAGCGGCCAAGACAACACGACGGCGTCCGCGACGGCGCACACCAGTCCGCAGACGCGTTCCGTCGCCGCGCCGGGTCCCCTGCGCCCCCAGGACCAGCTCGTGACGATCTACGGCGGTTCCGGCTTCCTGGGCCGGCACGTGGTGCGGGCGCTGGCGAAGCGCGGCTACCGGATCCGCGTCGCGGTGCGCCGGCCGGACCTCGCGCTGTTCCTGCAGCCGCTGGGGAAGGTCAACCAGATCGTCGCCGTCCAGGCGAACCTGCGCTACCCGGATTCGGTCGCCCGGGCCGCCGAGCGGTCGGACGTTTTGATCAACCTCGTCGGCATCCTGCAGGAGACCGGCTCCCAGAGCTTCGCGCGGCTGCAGGTCGACGGGGCCGAGGCGATCGCCCGCGCCGCGGCGCGCCAGGGCGCCCGGATGATCCAGGTCTCGGCGATCGGCGCCGATCCGGCCTCGCCGTCGCTCTACGCGCGCACCAAGGCGGAGGGTGAGGCGCGGGTCTTCGCCGCCTGCCCGGACGCGGTCGTGTTCCGGCCCTCGCTGATCTTCGGTCCCGGCGACAGCTTCTTCAACCGCTTCGCCGGCCTCGCCCGGGCGCTCCCGGTCCTGCCGCTGGCCGGCGGCCAGTCGCGCTTCCAGCCGGCCTTCGTGGGCGACGTCGCCGAGGCGATTGCCCGCGCGGTCGACGGCACCGTCGCGCCCGGCAAGGTCTACGAACTCGGCGGCCCGGAGGTGGGCACGCTCGAGCACTTCGTGCGCTACATGCTGAAGACGATCCGGCGGAAGCGGGTGGTCGTGGACCTGCCCGTGCCGGCGGCCAAGCTCCAGGCCCGCATGCTGGAGATCGCCGACACCCTGACCTTCGGCCTCCTGCCGGCCTCGCTGAAGCTGACCCGCGATCAGGTCACCCTGCTCCAGAACGACAACGTCGTCTCGGAAGCCGCCAAGGCCGAGGGCAGGACCTTCGAGGGGATCGGGATCACGCCGACCGCCGCCGAGGCCGTGGTGCCGGGCTATCTCTGGACCTTCCGCAAGGCCGGCCAGTTCGCCACCGATCGGGACGAGGAGTACCTGTCGGAGGTGCCCGACACGATGGCGTCGCAGCCCCTGGCGGCCGGCTCGCAGCACCGACCGAAGACCGCCTCCGGCCCGGCGATCGGCGCCGATGCCGGCAGCTCGCCGGGCGCCGGACAGGGCAGCATGGGCGTGCGCTGGGGAACCCGGAACCCGGGCTAGGTGACGGCCCGCGCCCGGATCGCGCCGTGAGCGCGCCCTCTCCCCACGCGGCCGGCGGCCCCGCCGCGCGGCGCATCCTCGTCACCGGGGCGGCGGGCTTCGTGGGCGGCCACGTGCTGCCGCTCCTGGCGGGGTCGACGGCGCGGACGGGCGACTGCGTGGCCGGGATCGGGCGGGGGCGGTCGCCGCGCCTGCCGGAGGGGGTCACCTACGCGGCGATCGACCTCCTCGACGAGGCCGCGCTCGGCGGCTTCGTGGCGCGGTTCCGGCCGACCGCGATCCTCCACCTGGCGGGCCTCGCCTCGGTGGCGGATTCCGCGAGCGGTCCGGGCCAGACGTGGCGGGTCAACGTCAACGGCCTGATGAACCTCGTGGCCGCGGTAGAGGCGGTGCCGGGCTGCACCTTCTTCTTCGTCAGCTCCGGCGAAGTCTACGGCAGCGCCTTCCTGGCGGGCCACGCCCTGAGCGAGGCGGTCGAGCCGCTGCCGCGCAACACCTACGCGCGGTCGAAATGGGTGGGCGAGCAGCTGCTCCGCGACCTGCTGCCCCGGATCGGCGTGAAGCTCGTCGTGCTGCGGCCGTTCAACCATATCGGCCCCGGCCAGGACGAGCGCTTCGTCGTGGCCTCCTTCGCGGGCCAGATCGCCCGGATCGAGGCCGGCCTCGTGCCGCCGTGCCTGGAGGTCGGCAATCTCTCCTCCTACCGCGACTTCCTCGACGTCGCCGACGTGGCGAACGCCTATGCCGACCTGATCGGCCGGGCGGACTCCCTGGCGGACGGGAGCGTCTTCAATATCAGCTCGGGCCAGCCGCGGACGATCGCCAGCGTCCTCGAGGATCTGCGCGCCCGCGCCCGGGTCCCGTTCGAGATCCGCGTCGCCCCGGAGCGGGTGCGGCCGACCGAGATTCCCCTGGCCGCGGGCGATGCCGGTCGCCTCCACGCCGCCACCGGCTGGCAGCCGCGGGTCTCGTGGGACGCGGCCCTGACCCGGGTTCTGGACGACGCGCGGGCGCGCTTGGCGGACGCGCAGGGGCCCAGTTGAGGCGGGAGGTCTCGCACCGAAGCGGCGCTCACCGCTCCGCGACGGCGATCAGCGCGGTGGAGGGGATCGGCAGGACGGGCCGGCCGCCCGCCACGCGCCGCGCCTCCGCGGTCACCGCGGCCCGGTCGTCCGCACTCAGGTCGACCCAGTCCGGCGACAGGCCGAACACCGTGTCGGGGTCGTCCAGCAGGGCGACGTCGAGGGCGTAGTCGAAGGTCACGCGTTCGATCCGGGGCGGTCCATACCCGGCCGCGACCATCTCCCGGGTGAACCCGGCCGGATCGCCGAGCACCCGCACCCCTTCGGGCATCGCCCGGCTCTCGCGCTCGGGGAACAGCCGGCGGCGGATCTCGCCGAGCAGCAGGAACGTCGCCGCGCCCTGATCCTGCCACGTCGCGACGATGCCCCAGCCCCCGGGCCGCGTCACGCGCGCCATCTCGGCGAGCCCCTTCCGCCAGTCGGGGAACATGATCACCCCGAAGATCGAGAACACCGCGTCGAAGCCGCCGTCGGGGAGGGCGAGCGCCTGGCCGTCCATGACCCGCGCCTCGACATTGGCCGAGCCCGCCCCGGCGACGCGCGCGACCATGCCCGGCGAGAAGTCGACCGCCAGGACCTGCGCCCCCGTCCGCGCCGCGGCCAGCGCGAGGGCGCCGGTGCCGGCCGCGACGTCGAGGACGCGGCTGCTTTCGGTCAGCGGCACTCGCGCGAGCGCCGCCTCGGCGAAGCGCGCCGTGAACGGGTGGGCGGTCGTCGCGTAGTGCTCGGCGACCTTGTCCCACCGATCCGGGTTCTCGAACTCGCGCATCGCCACAACCCTCGCCATCACGCAACTTGATAAGTATCGTGATGGCGCGCGGTTGCCAATCCCGAGTTCGGTGTGATGGATCGACGGGTGCGCACCGACAGCCGCCTCTCCCGAACGCTCCATGTGCTGCTTCACATGGCGCGCCACGACGGACCGATGACGTCCGAGGCGATCGGGCGGATGCTCGGGACGAACCCCGTGGTCGTCCGCCGCACGATGGCCGGGCTCCGGAACGCGGGCTACGTGAAATCTGAGAAGGGGCACGGCGGCGGATGGACCATCGCGGCGGACCTGAGCGCGGTCTCGTTGCTCGACGTCCACCGCGCGGTCGGCGGTCCGCGCATCTTCGCGATCGGCAGCGATCGCGCGAACCCGGCCTGCGCCGTCGAGAAGGTCGTCAACGAGGCGGTCGAGGAAACGCTGCGCGAGGCCGAGGCCCTCCTGATCGCGCGGCTCGGTTCCGTCAGCCTCGCCGAGCTCGCGCGGAGCTTCGACGCCCGGTGTCGGCCCGGGGGGCCGTCGGACGCCTCGAGCTGCGCGTGACGCCGGGCGCGACGCCGGGCCCGGCGTCGCGCCGATAGGCAGCCTCATGAAACTGCTTCATCGACGCTCTGCTCCGGCTCTCCGGCCGCTCATCCATGATCCGTGCCCCCTGGTCGGCGCCCGGACGATGCCCGAGGCACGCCGCGCGACCGGGATCGCGGTCCGGATCGGGGACCGGATCGCGCCGGGCGGTTGCCGCGCCGACGGCCAGACGCCATGCTCCGCGTCGACGCGGACCAGCACGAGATGATCGGCCATGGGCCTTCTGGACGGATTGCTCGGACACGGCTCGGCCGTCGACGCGGCCTCCCTGGAGCGCCGGCTCGCCGGCATCCTGATCGAGGGCGAGACGGCGCGGCTCGCCTTCAAGATCATCCGGGACGTGTTCGTGTTCACCGAGCGCCGCGTCATCCTGATCGACGTCCAGGGCGTGACCGGCAGCAAGGTCGAGTTCCTGTCGGTGCCGTACCGCGCGATCGTGCGCTTCTCGGTCGAGACCGCCGGCACGTTCGACCTCGACGCCGAGTTGAAGATCTGGGTCTCGGGGGCGGCGGAGCCGATCCAGCGGACCTTGAAGAAGGGCGCGGATGTCCGGGGTATCCAGCGGGCGCTCGCCGAGGGCGTGCTGCGCTAGCCCGGGACACGGCACGCGCCGGCAGGCGACGGCCCGCCTACCGGACCACGCCCCTGGCCCGCAGCGCGTCGCGCGCGTCCTCCGGATACTCCAGCTGCTCCGCCAGGATCTCGGCGCTCGAATCCCCGAGGCCCGGCGGCATCCGCCGCACCGGCAGCCGGCGCCCGTCGAGCCGGTAGGGCGGGGCGATGACGTGGGCGTTCTCCGACGCCGCGACCACCAGCCCGGCCTCCCGGGCGCGGTCGCAGGTGAGCGCCTCGCGCAGGCCCATCACCTCGCCGCAGGGGATGCCCGCGGCCCTGAGCCGCGCGATCAGCGGCGCGCGCTCCCACTTGGCGAGCTCGGCCTCCAGCACCGGGATGAAGGCGGCGCGGTTGCGCGACCGGTCGAGATTGCTGGCGAAGCGCGGGTCGGCGACCCAGTCCGGGCGCTCCAGCACCTGCTCGCAGAAGCGGCGGTACTGCCCGTTGTTGCCGACCGTGATCACCACCGGCCCGTCGCCGGCCTCGAACACCCCGTAGGGTACGATCGACGGGTGGGCGTTGCCGTAGCGGGGCGGATCGATCCCGCGGGCGAGCGCCTCGAGGCCGTAATAGGAGGTCAGCGCCACGCCGCAGTCGAACAGGGCGAGGTCAACGGTCCGGCCGCGCCCGGTCCGCTCCCGCTGGTACAGGGCCGCCAGCACGGCCTGGGCGGCGAACTGGCCGGTGAACAGGTCGACCGCCGCGACCCCGAACTTGAGCGGCGGTCCCCCGGCCTCGCCGTTGAGCGCCATCACGCCGGATTCGCCCTGGACCACGAGGTCGTAGCCGGGCCGGCCGGCCTCCGAGCCGTCGGAGCTGTAGCCGGCGATCGAGCAGTAGATCAGGCCGGGATTCTCCGCCGCGAGCGCCGCGTAGCCGAGGCCGAGCTTCTCGGCCCCGCCGGTCTTGAAGTTCTGGACCAGCACGTCGCTGTCGCGGGCCAGAGCCTTCACGATCGCCAGGCCGTCCGGCGTGGCGAGGTCGACGCCGATCGAGCGCTTGTTGCGGTTCACGCTGTCGAAATACGAGGTGTTGCCGGGGCTCGTCGGCACGCCCCAGTCGCGGGTGTCGTCGCCGCGCTCCGGGTGCTCGACCTTGATCACGTCGGCGCCGAGATCGCCCAGCACCTGCGCGCACCAGGGTCCGGCCAGGACCCGGGACAGGTCGAGGACGCGGATTCCGGCGAGCGGCAGGTCGGCAACGGCATCCATCGCGAAAGTCCTCAGGCTCCCATGACGCCGTCGAGACTGCGCACGGCGTCGATCAGTTTCGGGCGCGCCACCTCCAGGAGGAAGCGCGCGTCGGTGATGACGGTGGGGGCACCGCAATTGACCGCCATGGGCGGCAGGCCGCCGCCGGGATGGAACCCCACCGCGATGGCGCAGACCGTCTCCTGCCACTCGCCGAACGAGGTGCAGCAGCCGAGGTCCCGGTGCTCCTCCACCGCCCGGTCGAGGCCGGCGCGCAGCGCCGGCCAGGCCACGGGATCGAGCGCCTTCAGGTCCTCGTAGATGCCCGCGCGCTCCCGGTCCGGGCAGACCGCCACGTAGGCGCGGCCCATGGCGCTGCGGGCGAGCGAGATGCGCGAGCCGGTGTCGAGGTTGAGCGAGATCGCCGCTGGGCCGCGCTGGCAATCGACGTAGCGCATGCTGAGCCGGTCGCGCACCCCGAGCCCCACCGAGGCGTTGGCCGCCTCCGCGACCGCGCGCAGCACCGGCCGGGCGATGGCGCGGACGTCGAGGCCGCCCAGGGCGGCCGAGCTCAGCGCGATGGTGGCGGTGCCGAGGCGGTACCGGCCGAGCTCGGGCATGTGCTGCAGGTAGCCGAGCTTGGTCAGCGTGTAGGTCAGCCGCGACACGGTGGAGCGCGGCAGCCCGCAGGCCTCCGCGATGTCGTGGTTGGCGAGGCTCGTGCGCCCCGGGCCGAAGCAGGCGAGCACCGACAGCCCCCGGGCGAGCGCCGTGACGAAGTGCCGGTCCTCCTTCGCGCCGGACCCGCCAGCGTCGGGCTCGGCGCCGTCGGATCCGGCGCGCAGGCCCGCATCCGCCTCCATCGGCCCGCTCATCGGCGCAGGAACGCCGCGAAGGCCGCCTGCGCCGCCGGACCGCGGCGGAGGGCGTGGAAGACCTCCGCCTCCGCGTCGAGGGCGCGGGCGACGCTGTCGTCGTGGCCGCGGCGCAGGGCCTGCTTGGTGGCGGCGATCGAGACCCGGGGCAGGGCGGCGAGCGCGCGCGCCTTGGTCAGAGCGGTATCCAGGGCCGTCCCGGCCGGGACGGCGGCGTTGATTAGGCCGGCCGCGGCGGCGTCCGCGGCCGTGAAGGGCTCGCCGAGCATCAGCAGCTCGGCGGCGCGCTTCGATCCCGCCACCAGGGGCAGCAGGTAACTCGACCCGCCCTCCGGACTGAGGCCCAGGGCCGTGAACGGCAGGCGGAACCGCGCCCCGTCCCCCGCGTAGGCGAGGTCGCAGTGGAGCAGCAGCGTCGTGCCGATGCCGACCGCGTGGCCCTCCACGGCGGCCACGACCGGGAGCGGGCAGGCGCGCAGGGCCTTGAGGAAGGTCAGGCCGGGGCTGGCGCCCGCGGTCTCGACGTCCTGGAAATCCTTGAGATCGTTGCCGGCGGTGAAGCAGCCGCCCGCGCCGGTGAGGACGAGGGCGCGCACCTCCGCGTCCCTTCCCGCCGTGTCCAGGGCGTCGGTTAGGCCCGCGTAGGTCGCCCGGTCGAGGGCGTTGCGCCGCTCCGGCCGGTCCATCGTGACGAGCCGGATCCCGGGCTCCGGATCGGCGACGCGGACGCTCACGGGGCGACCCCGCCGGCGCGGTCCGTCGCGTAGTCCGCGGCGCTGCCGGCCGTCCGCGCCCGCGCCGCCGCGTATTCCCGGGCGAGGCGGGCGACGAGGTCGGCGGTCGCCGGCGCGTCCGCGATGGTGCCGACGCCCTGGCCGGCGCCCCAGACGTCCCGCCACGCCTTCACGCTGCCGCTGCCGAAATTCATCGCGGTCTTGTCGCGCGCCGGCAGCGCCTCGGGATCGAGCCCGGCGGCGCGGATGCTCGGCGTGAGGTAGTTGCCCGGCACGCCCGTGAAGTAGGGGGTGTAGAGGATGTCGGCGGCCGCGCTGCCGGCGATCATGTCCTTGTAGGCCGCCGCCGCGTTCGCCTCCCGGGTGGCGATGAAGCGGGTGCCCATGTAGGCGAGGTCGGCGCCCATGGCCTGGGCCGCCAGGATCGCCGAGCCCGAGGTGATCGCCCCCGACAGGATCAGCGGACCGTTGTAGAACCGCCGGATCTCGCCGACGAGGGCGAAGGGGCTCAGCGTGCCGGCGTGGCCCCCGGCCCCGGCGCAGACCAGGATCAGCCCGTCGACGCCGGCCTCCAGGGCCTTCTCGGCGTGGCGCACGGTGGTGACGTCGTGGAACACCACCCCGCCATAGGCGTGGACCGGGCGGATCACGGCGTCCGGCGCCCGCAGCGACGTGATGATGATCGGCACCCGGTGCCGGACGCAGGCCTCGACATCCTGGGCCAGCCGGTCGTTGGAGGCGTGGACGATCTGGTTCACCGCGAACGGCGCGATCCGCCGCGACGGGTCCGCGGCGCGGGCCTGCGCGAGCGTCTGCGTGATCCGCGAGAGCCACTCGTCGAGGAGCTCGGCCGGTCGGGCGTTCAGCGCGGGGAAGGAACCGACCACGCCGGACAGGCACTGGGCGATGACCAGCTCCGGGCCGGACACGATGAACATCGGGGCGCAGATCACCGGCAGGGCGAGCCGGCCGCGCAGGATCTCGGGCAGGCGCCCGCCCGGGTCTCGCTCCGGACCGTCGCTCACCGCCCGCTCCCGGCCGCCAGAACCGGCGCCGGACAGGCGCCCCCGGGCCGCTCGTCCCGATCCTTGCCGCGCACCGCGATCCTCCCCCTGCCTCCCGGCAGCCCGGCTTTCGCGCGCCGGGCGGCGTCCGCAACCGAGTCTCGTCCAGGGCCGTTGTGATGCCACGGCCCCGGGCCCTGGGTCAAACGGCCGAGCCGCGGAGTTTCTGCACTGCGGAACGGTCGGCGACCCGGAGAGAACCTGTGCCGCCCGTCCTTGACGCTCGCGATCACTCGGACCAACATCCCGCCGAATTGCGAACGTTCATTCTGCATTGCAGAACATCAGGGAGCATCGGGTGGTTCGTCAGGAGGTCGATGGCGGGGTGGCGGTGCTCACGCTCGCCAACCCGCCGGTCAACGCGCTGGGCGCCGCGCTGCGGGCGGCCCTCGACGAGGCCCTGACGCAGGTCATCGCGGACGTGTCGGTCCGCGCCGTCGTGCTGGCCGCCGAGGGCAAGGTGTTCGTCGGCGGCGCCGACATCGGCGAGTTCGGCAAGCCGCAGCGCCCGCCGAGCCTTCCCGACATCCTAGACCGGCTCGATGCCAGCCCGAAGCCCGTGGTGGCGGCGATCGGCGGCGCGGCCCTCGGCGGCGGCCTGGAGCTGGCGATGGCCTGCCACGGCCGCGTCGCGGCCCCGTCGGCCAGGATCGGCCTGCCGGAGATCAAGCTCGGGATCATCCCGGGCGCCGGGGGCACGCAGCGCCTGCCGCGCCTGATCGGGCCCGACACCGCCTTCCCGATGATGCTCACCGGCGAGCCGGTTTCCGCCGAGAAGGCGGCGGCGCTCGGCATCGTCGATGCCGTGGTGCTGGGCGACCTCGTGGCGGAGGCCCGGACCCGCGCCCTGGAACTCGCCGATGCGGGGACGCTGCCGCGGGTGCGCGACCGCTCCGACAAGCTCACGCCCGAGGCCCGGGAGCGGTTCGAGGCGCAGGCCACCGAGGCGGTGAAGCGCGATCCCGACGCCACCAACGTCCACGCCCTGGCGCGGGCGGTGCGCGCCGGCCTGGAGCAGGACTTCGATGCCGCGGTAGCGGTGGAGCGGGCCGAGTTCCGCGCCCTGGTGGAGGATCCGCGCTCGAAGGCCCTGCGCTACGCCTTCTTCGCCGAGCGCGAGGCCGCCCGGGTGCCCGGCCTGCCGAAGGACACGCCGCGCCGCCCCATCCGCACGGCCGCCGTGATCGGCGCCGGCACGATGGGTGGCGGCATCGCCATGTGCTTCGCCAATGCCGGCATCCCGGTGACGGTGATCGAGACTGAGGAGGGCGCCCTGACGCGCGGCCTCGACCGGGTGAAGGCGCTCTACGCCGGCTCGGCGAAGCGGGGCTCGATCACCGAGGCCCAGCGCGAGGAGCGGGTCGGCCGGATCACGGGCGCGATCGGTCTGGAGCACGCCAGGGAGGCCGACATCGTCGTCGAGGCGGCCTTCGAAGATATGGGCGTCAAGCGCGGGATCTTTTCCGAACTCGATCATATCGCCAAGCCCGGCGCGATCCTGGCCACCAACACCTCGTATCTCGACGTGAACGCCATCGCGGCGGTCACGAACCGGCCGCAGGACGTGCTCGGCCTGCACTTCTTCAGCCCGGCCAACGTCATGCGCCTCGTCGAGGTGGTCCGGGCCGAGAAGACCGCGCCGGAGGTGCTCGCCACCGCCCTCGACCTGGGCAAGCGCCTCAACAAGCTTCCGGTCGCGGTGGGGGTCTGCTTCGGCTTCGTGGGCAACCGCATGCTGGAGCGTCGCAGCCGGGCCGGCGAGCGCCTGCTGCTCGAGGGCGCGCTGCCCCACGAGGTCGACGCGGCGGTCACCGGCTTCGGCTTCCGGATGGGGCCCTTCGCCATGGGCGACCTCGCGGGGCTCGATATCGGCTGGCGCTCGCGCAAGGATTTCGGCGGGCGGGCCCCCGTCGCCGACTCGCTCGCCGAGCAGGGCCGGTTCGGCCAGAAGACCGGCCGCGGCTTCTACCTGTACCCGGACGGTGCCCGCACCGGCACGCGCGATCCCGAGGTCGAGGCGCTGATCGCGCGCGTCGCCGCCGAGCACGGCGTTGCTCGCCGCAGCTTCACGGCCGACGCGATCGTCGCGCGGCTGATGTACCCGATGGTCAACGAGGGCGCGCGGATCCTGGAGGAGGGCATCGCGGCCCGGCCCGGCGACATCGATACGATCTGGATCAACGGCTACAACTGGCCGGCCTGGCGCGGCGGCCCGATGCACTGGGCCGACACGGTGGGTCTCAAGACGATCGCCGAGGCGCTGACCCGCTTCGCGTCCGAGACCGGCGACGACAGCCAGGAGCCGGCGCCGCTCCTGAAGCGCCTCGCCGCCGAGGGCGGCAGCTTCGCCGATCTGAAGAACGCCTGAGCGGGAGGGAGATCATGACCGACGCGGTGATCGTCGCGACCGCCCGCACGCCCATCGGCAAGGCCCATCGCGGCGCCCTGAACCTCACCCGCGGCGCCGACCTCGCCGCCCACGCGATCCGCGGCGCCCTGGACCGGGCGCGCCTGGAGCCCGAGGCGGTCGAGGAGGTGGTCCTCGGCTGCGGCTATCCGGAGAACGCCACGGGCGGCAACGTCGCCCGCCACGCGGCCCTGGTCGCGGGGATCCCGGTCGAGTCGGCCGGCGTCACCGTCTCGCGCTTCTGCGCCTCGGGGCTGGAGGCGATCGCCAGCGCGGCCCGGCGGATCGTCCTCGACGGCGTGCCGGTGGCGGTGGCCGGCGGCGTCGAGTCGATCAGCCTCGTCCAGCCGAAGGTCCAGCGGGAGTTGACCCGCAACGCGTGGCTGGAGGCCCACCTGCCGGCGATCTACATGCCGATGATCGAGACCGCCGACATCGTGGCGGAGCGCTATCGGATCTCCCGGGAGGCGCAGGATCAATTCGCACTGGAGAGCCAGCGCCGCACGGCCGAGGCCCAGGCGCGCGGCCTCTTCGACGACGAGATCGTCCCGATGAGCGCCGTGATGGCGGTGACCGACAAGGCCACCGGCGAGACCCGGGAGGTCGAGACCCGGCTCGCCAAGGACGAGGGTAACCGGCCGGACACCACCCTCGAAGGGCTCGCGAAGCTCAAACCCGTGCGCGGGGAGGGGGCCTTCATCACGGCGGGCAATGCCAGCCAGCTCTCGGACGGAGCCTCGGCCAGCGTGCTGATGTCGGCCGACGAGGCGGCGCGGCGGGGCCTGACGCCGCTCGGCACCTTCCGGGGCTTCGCCTCGGCGGGCTGCGGCCCGGACGAGATGGGCATCGGCCCGGTCTTCGCGGTGCCGCGGCTCCTGGAGCGGCAGGGCCTGCGCGTCTCCGACATCGACCTGTGGGAGCTGAACGAGGCCTTCGCGTCCCAGTCGGTCTACTGCCGCGACAGGCTCGGGATCGACCCTTCGAGGGTCAACGTCAACGGCGGCGCCATCGCGGTCGGCCACCCGTTCGGCATGTCGGGGGCCCGACTCGTGGGCCACGCGCTGCTGGAGGGCCGCCGCCGCGGCGCGCGCTACGCCGTGGTGACCATGTGCGTCGCCGGCGGCCAGGGCTGCGCCGGCCTGTTCGAGATCGGAGGCTGACGATGGATCTCCGCTTCACGTCCGAAGAGATCGCGTTCCGCGACGAGGTCCGCACCTTCTGCCGGACGGAGATCCCCGCCGAGATCCGCAGGAAGGTCTCGGAGGGGCGCAGCCTCACCAAGGACGATTACGTCACGAGCCAGCGGATCCTCAACGCCAAGGGCTGGGCGGTGCCGCACTGGCCGCAGGAATGGGGCGGCCGGGATTGGACCCCGATCCAGCGCTACATCTACACCGAGGAGCTGTTCCAGGCGGCCGTGCCGCTGCCGCAGCAGTTCAACTGCTACATGTTCGGCCCGGTGCTGGCGACCTTCGGCCGGCAGGACCAGAAGGAACGCTTCCTGCCGCGCGCCGCCAATCTCGACGATTGGTGGTGCCAGGGCTTCTCCGAACCCGGCGCCGGCTCGGACCTCGCCTCGCTCAAGACCAAGGCGGTGCGCGACGGCGACCACTACGTCGTGGACGGCCAGAAGACCTGGACGACGCTCGGCCAGCACGCCGACTGGATCTTCTGCCTGGTGCGCACCGACTTCGAGGCCAAGAAGCAGCGCGGCATCTCCTTCCTTCTCATCGACATGACGACGCCCGGGATCACCGTGCGGCCGATCCTGACGTTGGAGGGCCGGCACGAGGTCAACGAGGTCTTCTTCGACGCCGTGCGCGTGCCCGTCGAGAACCTCGTGGGCGAGGAGAACCGGGGCTGGGACTACGCGAAATTCCTGCTCGCCAACGAGCGCACCGGCATCGCCCGGATCGGGCTCACCAAGGAACGGATCGCCCGGATCAAGCGGCTGGCCCGCGAGATGCCGGCCGGGTCCGGGACGATGTGGGACGATCCCGCCTTCCGCGGTCGCGTCGCGGAGGTCGAGGTCGAGCTGAAGGCCCTGGAGATCACCCAGATGCGGGTGGCGGCCAAGCAGGGCCGGGCGGATTCGGTGGAGCCGGACCCCGCCTCGTCGCTCCTCAAGATCCGCGGCTCGCAGCTCCAGCAGGCGGCGACCGAGCTGCTCGTCGAGCTCGCCGGGCCCTTCGCCCTCGCGGCGCCCGCGCGCGGGGCAGGGGCCAACAACCTGCCCGGCGGCTTCGACTGGGTCGACGCCGCCGCGCCGAGCTACTTCAACAACCGCAAGGTCTCGATCTACGGCGGCTCGAACGAGATCCAGCACAACGTCATCGCCAAGGGCATTCTGGGTTTGTGAGTCAGCGCCTCGTTCCAACCTCTCCCTCGTCCTGCGGGGCTGCGCGGCAGCCTCGCGAGAGGGCTCCAGGGATCGCGGCGACTCCCGGAGGCCTCCTTCGAGGCCTTCGCTGCGCTCCGGCACCTCAGGATGAGGGGATCTGGTGGGACGGACCAGTGCCGGGCGCCCCCGACGATATCCGCGAGGGAACACCATGGATTTCGACCTGAACGAGGACCAGTCGCTCCTGCGCGACAGCGTCGAGCGGCTCGCCGCCGACCTCTACCCCTCGCTGGAGAGCCGGCAGGCGCGGCTCAAGGCGCCCTTCGGCTTCCCCGAGGAGGGCTGGACGGCCTTCGCCGAGCTCGGCGTCGCCGGCCTGCCCTTCTCCGAGGAGGAGGGCGGCCTCGGCGGCGGCCCGGTCGAGACCATGCTGGTCATGGAGGCGGTCGGCCGCAACCTCGTGGTCGAACCCCTGCTCGCGAGCCTCGTGCTGGGCTCGACGGCCCTCCGGCTCGGCGGCAGCGCCGCGCAGAAGGCGCGCCTCGTCCCAGGCCTCGTCGCCGGCGACCTGCGCCTGACCCTCGCCCACACCGAGCGCCAGTCCCGCTACGACCTCGCCGACGTGGCCACCGCGGCCCGGCGCAGCGGCGACGGGTTCGTGCTGAGCGGGGCCAAGAGCGTCGTGCCCAACGCCGACGCGGCCGGCCTGATGGTGGTCTCCGCCCGCGTCTCGGGCGAGCGGCGCGATCCCCGCGGACTCGGCCTGTTCCTAGTCCCGACGGACGCCGCCGGCGTCGCCGTCGAGGCCTACCCGACCCAGGACGGCGGCCGGGCCGCGGAGGTGTCCTTCTCGGAAGTGCAGATCCCCGCCGACGCGGCGCTCGGCGATCCGGAGGACGGCCTGCCGCTCCTGGAGCGGGTGGTGGAGCACGGCATCGCGGCGCTCGCCGCCGAGGCGGTCGGCTCCATGGACGCGCTCCACAAGCTCACGGTCGAGTACCTCAAGACCCGCAAGCAGTTCGGCGTCAGCGTCGGCTCGTTCCAGGCCCTGCAGCACCGGGCCGTGGACATGCTGATCCAGCTGGAACAGGCGCGCTCGATGGCGCTCTACGCCGCCATGATGGTGGACACGCCGGACGCGCGGGCGCGGGCCGCGGCCCTGTCGGCCGTGAAGGTGCAGATCAACAAGGCCTGCCGCTACGTCGGCCAGGAGGGGGTCCAGCTCCACGGCGGCATCGGCATGACGCTCGAGTATGTCGGCGCCCACCACTTCAAGCGGCTCGCCATGATCGAGTACCAGCTCGGCGACACCGCCCACCACCTGCGCCGGATCACGCAGGACGAGAACGGGCTGCTGGCGGCCTGAGGATCGCGACGCGGCCTCGGCGAAGGAGACTTCCGGCGCCCCGGGACGAGGGCGCCGGGATGACCGGGATCAGTTGAACAGCGAGCCGACCCCGCCCTGCACGCGGCCGAGGCCGGCCCGCGCGACGGTGTTGTTGGGGTCGATCGTCGAGGCGCGCTGGTAGTTCTCCATCGCCTCCTTGCGCTGGCCCTGCTTCTCGTAGGCGAGGCCCCGATAGGCCCAGGACGTGGCGTCCTTGGCGTTCACGTTCAGCGCGGCGTTGTAGTCTTCGATCGCCTTCGCGTACTGGTTGGTCGCGATCAGGCTCTGGCCGCGGGCCGCATAGGGCGCGGCCACGAACGGGTCGCGGTCGATGGCGGCGTCGAAATCGGCGATCGCCTGTGTGTCCTGGCCCTGCTTCTGCTTCACGAGGCCGCGGGCGTGATAGGCCTGCGCGGATTCGGGGCTCAGGCGGATCGCGACGTTGAGGTCGTTCAGGGCCTGGTCGAGGTTGCCCTGGGCGCGCTCGACGTTGGCGCGGCCGATATAGGCCGGCCCGTAATTCGGATCGATCCCGATCGCCTTGGAGAAGTCCTGCAGTGCCGGGCCGTCGCGGCCGATCTGGCGGTTCGCGAGGGCGCGGTTGTTGTAGGCGGAGGCGGAGTTCGGATCGAGCTGGATCGCCTTGGTGAAGTCGGCGATGGCGTCGTTGAACTGGCCGGCGCGGGCGTAGGCGGCGCCGCGGGTGTTGTAGGCCGCCGCGTCGTTCGGGTTGCGCTGCACCACCTCGGTCAGGGACGCGATGTTGACGTTCGTGGCGCCGGTCGTGTCCTTCTCCAGGACCGCGTATTGCCGCGGGCCGGCCGCGCTGCCGACGGTCTCGCAGCCCGCGAGGCCGGCGGCCGCGACCAAGGCCGCGCCGATCAGTGCCGTCTTCCGTCCCAGCCGGATGCGTACGTTCATCGCCCCACTCTCCCCGAGGCGTCGCCCGCTCCGCGCGTGCCCGCCCCGCCCCTCACAGTCCAAGAGCCCGCGCCCTGCGCCGGGCACACCCGAAGTCGGGGCACCGTCGCGCATCACGGTGAAGGCCGGCTTAAGAAGCGCCGCGTCGTGCCCCGGCCCCCGCCCGGTCCCGGCGGGACCGAGGCAGTGCGGGCGGACGCGATCGACAGCATTCGGAACCGACCACGGTTCCGTGGAAGCGGCGGGATGTGGCGAAGGTATGGCTCGACCGTCGCGCGGGGCCGCGGACGGACCTCCGGCGGTCATGCGGCGGCGCTTGTGTGCCTTCGAAGCCTCAGGAACCGGTCGGGCCGGCCCCGAGGCGGGTGACGTGACCCATCTTGCGGCCGGGGCGCGCTTCGCCCTTGCCGTAGAGGTGCAGGTGGGCGCCGGGCTCGGCCAGCAGGGCGTGCCAGTCGTCGGCCTGGGCGCCGATCAGGTTGCGCATCTCGACGGGGAGGCCGCCGACCCGGCCCGGATCGCCCAGCGGCCAGCCGCAGACGGCCCGGACGTGCTGGGCGAACTGCGAGGTCAGCGCCCCCTCGCTGGTCCAGTGGCCGGAATTGTGGACCCGGGGCGCGATCTCGTTGACCACGAGCCGCTCAGCCCCGTCCTCGCGGACGAGGAACATCTCGACGGCCAGCACGCCGACGTAGTCGAGGGCGTCGGCGATCCGCCGGGCGATCTCGACGGCGGCGCGGCCCGTCTCGGCGGACACGCCGGGCGCCGGCACCCGGGTCAGCGCGAGGATGTGGTCGCGGTGTTCGTTCTCGCAGAGGTCGTAGGCCGCGAAGCTGCCGTCGCGCCCGCGCGCGCCGACCACCGAGACCTCGCGCTCGAACGGCACGAAGCCCTCCAGGATCAGCGGCGCGCCGCCGAACTCGGCGAACAGGGCGTTGCGGTCGCCCTCGGCCCGCTCGCGGAGCATGCGCTGCCCCTTGCCGTCGTAGCCGAAGCGGCGGGTCTTGAGCACGGCCGGCAGGCCGATCACCTCGATCGCCCGGTCGAGGTCGTCGGGGGTGTCCACCGCCCGGAACGGCGCCGTCGGGATGCCCAGGCCGTTGATGAACTCCTTCTCGGAGAGGCGGTCCTGCGTGGTCGAGAGCGCCCGCGCGTTCGGGTGCAGGGCGGCGTGCCGGGCCAGCACGTCGGCGGTGGCGTGCGGGATGTTCTCGAACTCGTAGGTCACGACGTCGACGCTGCGGGCGAAATCCGCCAGCGCCGCGGCGTCGTCGTAGGCCGCGCAGGTGGTCCGGGCGGCCACGTCGAAGGCGGGGCTGTCCGCGTCGGGCGCGTAGACATGCGCCTTGAGGCCGTAATCGGCCGCCGCGAGCGCGATCATGCGCCCGAGCTGGCCCCCACCGACGATGCCGAGGGTAGAGCCGGGGCCGAGGATCTTGTCCGTCACGCGTTCTCTTCCGTCACCGGCCGTTCGGCCACCGAGGCGCTCTGGGCCGCGCGCCACGCCTCCAGGCGCTCCGCCAGGCCCGGGTCGGTCAGCGCCAGGACCGCAGCGGCGAGCAGGGCCGCGTTGACGGCCCCGGCCCGGCCGATCGCCAGGGTCCCCACCGGGATGCCAGCCGGCATCTGGACGATGGAGAGCAGGCTGTCCTGGCCGGACAGGGCCTTCGATTCGACCGGCACGCCGAAGACCGGCAGGCGGGTCATCGCGGCCGCCATGCCGGGCAGGTGCGCGGCGCCGCCCGCGCCCGCGATCACGACCTTGAGACCGGCCGCGACCGCGCCCTTGGCGAAGGCCACGAGCCGGTCCGGCGTGCGGTGGGCCGACACGATGCGCGCGTCGTACGGCACGCCGAGCGCGTCGAGCGTCTCGGCGGCATGACGCATGGTCGCCCAGTCGGACTGGCTGCCCATGATGATCGCGACCGGAGGAGGCGACGCCATCGTTGATCCCGGCAAAAGAGGGCGCTTACAGGCGGTGCGGGCCGGCGGCAAGGCGGGGCCCGAGGGCGTCCACCGGCATCAGGCGATGATGTCCGGCGTGAGCGCGTCCTCGATGTGGAAGATGCGGTCGCGCAGCGTGAGCTTGCGCTTCTTCAGGCGCTGGATCTGGAGCTGGTCCCCGGCGACGCTGCGCTCCAGCGCCTCGATGGCGCTGTCCAGATCCCGGTGCTCCTCGCGCAGCCGCGCCAGCTCGCCCAGGAGATCCGACTGCGCACCCTCACCCGCCTCGTCCGCCATCGTCACCTGAGAACCCGAAGACCGTTCGTCGCCCGAGAGCATGCGTCACGCTCCGGCGCCGGACAAGGCGGCGCGGTAAGCAATCATCAGACTTAGCAGCAGAAAACGCTTCGACAGGTCCGACATCCTGTGCCAATCTCGGTGTGTCGAAACGATGACAGGAGATTCGACTCATGTCGCTGCAGACGCATCTGAACCAACTCGCCCGGAAGCACGAAGCCCTCGAGCGCGAGATTCAGGAAGCGATCCACAGACCTTCGGCGAACGACCTCCACATTGCCGAGCTGAAGCGACGGAAACTCCTCCTCAAGGACGAGATCAACAAGCTCCAGGCGGGCAACGACACGTTGCACTGACGCCTGACACGTCCGATCCGATAGCGAATCCGAGCTGACGACCGCCGCACCGGGCGCCCCGGTGCGGCGGTTTTCTCATGGCGGGCCTCGCGCCGCAGCCGGGCGCGGCCTTCTCGCCCGGGACCACTCCCGCGCGCCCGAGAATGGGCTACTCTGCGGGCCGCCGCCGGAGAGCGGCCCGTGAGGAAACGCCGAACCGATGACGAGAGCCAGCCTGCCGGGCCGCTACCCGGAGATCTACGAATCGGCCCGCCGCGACCCCGAGGCGTTCTGGCTCGGCGCCGCGCGGGCCCTCGACTGGGCGCGGTCGCCGGAACGGGCCTTCGCGCCGGATTCCGGCCCCTACGGCCGATGGTTCCCGGACGGCACCCTGAACGCCTGCCACAACGCGGTGGACCGTCACGCCGACGGCGCCCGGGCGGATCAGGTGGCGATCCGCTACGACTCGCCCGTCACCGGGACCAAGCGCAGCATCACCTACCGGGTCCTGCGCGACGAGGTGGCGGTGCTGGCCGCCGTGCTCGCCGATCTCGGCGTCGGCAAGGGCGACCGGGTGATCCTGTACATGCCGATGGTGCCCGAGGCCCTGTTCGGCATGCTGGCCTGCGCGCGGCTCGGCGCGGTCCACTCGGTGGTGTTCGGCGGCTTCGCCGCCAACGAGCTGGCGGTGCGGATCGAGGACGCGGCGCCGAAGGTGGTGCTCGCCGCCTCCTGCGGGATCGAGCCGAACCGCGTGGTCGCCTACAAGCCGCTCCTCGACGCGGCGATCGCGGCCTCGCGGCACAAGCCGGAGGCCTGCCTGATCCTCCAGCGCCCGCAGGGGCCCGCGACCCTCGTCGCGGGACGGGATCGCGACTGGGCCGAGACCGTCGCGGCGGCCCGGGCGGCGGGGCGGCGTGCGGACTGCGTGCCGGTCGCCGCCACCGACCCGCTCTACATCCTCTACACCTCCGGCACGACCGGGAAGCCGAAGGGCGTCGTCCGCGACACCGGCGGCTACCTCGTCGCCCTGGCTTGGTCGATGCCGAACCTCTACGGCGTCCAGCCCGGTGAGACCTACTTCTGCGCCTCCGACATCGGCTGGGTGGTGGGCCACTCCTACATCGTCTACGCGCCGCTCCTGCACGGCTGCACCACGGTGCTGTACGAGGGAAAACCCGTCGGCACGCCCGATGCCGGCGCCTTCTGGCGGGTGGTCGCCGAGTACGGGGTGGTCTGCCTGTTCACCGCGCCGACGGCGCTGCGGGCGATCAAGAAGGAGGACTCGAAGGGCGCCCGGATCGCCGCGTACGACCTCTCGGCCTTCCGCAGCCTGTTCCTGGCGGGCGAGCGCGCCGATCCCGACTCGGTCGCCTGGGCCGAGCGCGTGCTGGACCGGCCGGTCGTCGACCATTGGTGGCAGACCGAGACCGGCTGGCCGATCGCCGGCAACCCGATGGGCCTCGGCCTCCTGCCGGTGAAGCACGGCAGCACCTGCGTGCCGATGCCGGGCTACCGGGTCGAAGTCCTGGACGAGGGCGGCAGGCCGGTTCCGGCGGGGACCATGGGCACCATCGCGATCCGCCTGCCGCTCCCGCCCGGCTGCCTCCCGACCCTGTGGGGCTCGGACGACCGGATGCGGTCGAGCTACCTCGCCACCTTCCCGGGCTACTACGACACGTCGGATGCCGGGGTGATCGACGGGGACGGCTACATCACGGTCCTGGGACGGACCGACGACATCATCAACGTCGCGGGCCACCGCCTGTCCACCGGCGGCATGGAGGCGGTGCTGGCGAGCCACCCGGACGTGGCGGAGTGCGCGGTCATCGGCATCCGCGACGCGCTGAAGGGCGAGGTCCCTTGCGGGTTCGTGGTGCTCAAGGCCGGCGTCGCCCGGCCGACCGAGACGATCGAGCGGGAACTCGTCGCGAAGGTGCGGGACGAGATCGGCCCGGTAGCGGCGTTCAAGCTGGCGCTCACCGTGCCGCGGCTGCCCAAGACCCGGTCGGGCAAGATCCTGCGGGCGACCATGAAGCGCATCGCGGACCACGAGCCCTGGACGATGCCGGCGACGATCGACGACGCGGCCGCCCTCGACGAGATCGGAGACAGTCTGAAGGACCGGGGGATCGGCGCGGCCCGGTAGGCCGCCGGGCCGCGCCGACGGAGCGTCGAGGACTGCGGCTCGCCTCAGTCCGCGTCGGCGCCGTCGTCGTCGGGGTCGACATCGACCGTCGGCGCCGGCCGCGTCACGGCGGGCACGTAGGCACCCGAGGCGGGACCGGTGGTGACCGAGGCCGGCACGCGCCGCGCGTTCGGCTCGGACGGGATCAGAGTCGCGGTGGCGGCCACGAGGCCGGCGAGGGACCGGACGTCGTCCGGCTGACTTGGATCGCGCGAGATCAGCGTCGCCTCCTGCTTGAGGCGCAGGTTGCAGGCCTGCGAGGGCAATCCCCCCTCCGGCGTGCAGGCGTCGTGACGCGCGCAGGCCGCGTCGAGGGCGTCGATCGGCGGGAGGGGCGCGTTGTTGCCCGGCCCGCAGTAATTGCCGTGGATCAGCATCTTGGGTCCGCCGAAGGCGGCCGGCTGGGCCTGCGCCGCGCCCGCGAGGGCGGCGCAGCCGGCGGCCAGGACGAGCGGGACGGCGAGTTTGGTGAGCATCATCTGGACCTCGGGCGATCTCGCCCCCTCAGGCGGTTCGCGTCGATTGCCGCGATGCGGCGACAGGCCAGGAAACGGGCGGTCACATCCGCAAGTTCCCGCATCGCCTGCCCGCAGAGGTGCTCTGCCGCACCGCACTGGCCGCCGCGCCCGTCCTGGGCCAGAGTGGCCCTTCCACCAGGAGTTGCCGATGACCGCTCGCCTGTTCGAACCGCTGACGCTCGACGCGCTCACGCTCGAGAACCGTATCCTCGTCGCGCCGATGTGCCAGTACTCGGCGCGGGACGGCGAGGCGACCGACTGGCACATGATGCACCTCGGTCAGCTCGCCATGTCGGGGGCGGGCCTGCTGACCCTGGAGGCCACCGCGGTCTCTCCGGAGGCGCGGATCACCGCCTGGGATCTCGGCCTCTACAACGACGGCTGCGAGCGGGCGCTGGGTCGGGTGCTCGACGCCGTGCGCGAGTACGCGCCGATCCCGGTCTGCATCCAGATCGCCCATGCCGGGCGCAAGGCCTCAAGCGAGGCGCCCTGGGCCGGCGGCCAGCAGATTCCGCCGGAGCACGCCTACGGCTGGCGCACCGAGGCGCCCTCGGCGGTCGCCCACGGCGAGGGCGAGGTCCCGCCCCACGCCCTCGACGCCGCCGACCTGAAGCGCGTCCGCGACGCGTTCGTGGCCACCGCCAAGCGGGCCGTGCGCCTCGGCATCGAGGCGGTGGAGCTGCACGGCGCCCACGGCTATCTGCTGCACCAGTTCCTGTCGCCGATCGCCAACAAGCGGACGGACGCGTACGGCGGCAGCCTCGCGAACCGCATGCGCTTCCCCCTCGAGGTCTACGACGCGGTGCGCGATGTCGTGCCCGCCGGCAGCCCGGTCTGGCTGCGGGTCTCGGCCACCGACTGGGTCGAGGACGGCTGGGACCTGGACGAGACCATCGAGCTGGCCCAGGCGCTCAAGCGGGCCGGGTCGCCGGCGCTCCACGTCTCCACGGGCGGCGTCTCGCCGAAGCAGGCGATCAAGCTCGGGCCGGGCTACCAAGTGCCCTACGCCGAGCGGATCAAGGCGGAGACCGGCCTCACCACGATCGCGGTGGGGCTGATCACCGAGGCGCACCAAGCGGAGACGATCCTGCAGGAGGGCAAGGCGGACGCGATCTCGCTCGCCCGCGCCATGCTGTACGATCCGCGCTGGCCCTGGCACGCGGCGGCCGAGCTCGGCGCCCGGGTGCGCGCGCCCAGGCAGTACTGGCGCTCGCAGCCGCGGGAGTACAAGGACCTGTTCAAGGACACGGCCTTCGGCCAGCGCTGAGGGCGGCCGCCGCGCCTGGAACGGCCGGCGGCGGACGAGCCGCGGCGGGTGCTCCGTCGCCGGCCGACCGCACCGTCGTTCCGAGGGCCGCGGGCGAGCCCGCGATGGCGGTGCGGGCGTCGTCTGAGCCAGCCTGATCGCGGGATCGGGATCGAGGGCCAACCCGCCGCAGTCACGCAAGCCCGGAACCGCCCCTCAGCGCGGCAGAGCCCCGACCAGAGGCCCGAGCGGCCGGCTGATGTCCGAGCGGCCGAGATTCGGCGCGTAGAGGCTGGAGACCGAGCCGTCGAGGAACAGGGCGTTGCGGCAGCCGAGATCGTCGCGGAACAGCCGCGCGAAGGCCCCGAAGGTCACCGGGCGCTCGGAGATCGCGAAGATCGCCACATGCCCGTCGCCGGGCACGCCGACGCCGTTGCGGATCTTCTGGCTCGGCCCGTCGGCGGCGATCTTCGGGTGGATCTGGCCGTCGATCACCAGCATCGGCCCGGACTGCGTGGCGAAATCCGGCCGGATCTTCGCCCGCAGATAGCGGGCCGTGTCGACCACCCCGGCGCGCTCACCCTTCACCCAGAAGATGCCGTTGGGCTTCAGGTGGAAGTTGCCCGGCCCGTCGGTCGTGGAGACGCGCTTCAGCTCGTGCCCGTCCTCGACGTAGAGGCCGACCGGCGCCTGGTCCTTGTCGTACATCCCGGCGTTCATCGCGAAGGCGAGGCGGCCGCCCTGCTTCTCGGCGAGGGTGCCGAGGGCGCCGTAGGGCTTGCCGTCGTCCTGGAGCCAGAACAGCCGCAGCCGCTGCTTCCGGAGGTCGATGGTGCAGACCGTGAAGGTCTCACCCTGGGCCTCGACCGCCCGGCAGGGCTCGGCGGCGGCCGGAGAGGCCGCCCGGGCCGGGGCCGCGAGGGCGAGCAGCACGATCAACAAGGCGTGAGCCGGGCGCAGCATCATCATTCGTTCCATGCCGATCGGAAGACGCGATTCGGGGACGGCGAAGCTCGATCGGCGCGCCCTTCGCTCCGGAAAGCGGCGAATTTCGTGCCCGAGGGCGCCGGGATGAAGCTGGATGGGTCCGAATGGGTCCGAATGGGTCCGGATGCGTCTCGCGGCCGCGCCGCGGGCGGGGCTGGACCGTTTTCCCGATTCGGGCGTTCTTAGCCGCAGAGGGCGTGTTTCCACGGAGATGACGTGATGAAGGGTGCAGTGCTCGGCTCGGCCCTGCTGGCGGCGGGTGCTCTGGCCTTGGCGCCGGCCAGCGCGGACGCGCGCGGATTCGGCGGCGGCGGCTTCCACGGCGGCGGCTTCGGCGGCGGCTTCCACGGTGGCGGTTTCGGCGGCGGCTTCCGGGGCGGCGGGTTCGGGGGATTCCGCAACGGCGGCTTCGGTGGCGGCTTCCGCGGTGTCGGTTTCCGTCCGGGCGGCTTCGGCTACGGCCGCGGCTTCTACGGGCGGGGTTACGGCTGGCGCGGCGGCTACGGCTATCGCGGCGGCTACGGCTATGGACTCGGCGGCCTGGGCCTCGGCGTCGGGCTCGGCCTCGCGGCCGGCAGCCTCTACGGCGGCTACGGATACGGCTACCCAGGCTACGGCTACGGTGGCTACTACGCCCCGGCGGCCTACGATTACGGCTACGGCGGCGGCTGCTACACGGTCCCGCGGGTGCGCTGGACGCCCTACGGCTACCGCCGGGTGCTGGTCGAGCGCTGCTACTGAGCGTCGATCGACCGCCAAAAAGAACGGGACAGGCCGCCTCCGGGCGGCCTTTTCCTTTCCTGTTCCTTGCGTGACCCGCCGCATCGTTGGACAGCTCTGCCTGGGACGCTGATACTGGTATCGGGCGGCGGGAGGCGGTGATGAGTTCAGCAACCGGGCAGGGGCCCACGGGCGTGGACGCGGTCGAGATCCGCGACGCCAGCCTCTCCGCCTTCTACCGATCGATGACGCCGCCGGAGCGGCACACCTTCTGGGCCTGCGCCGCCGGCTGGTGCCTCGACGGCATGGACTTCATGATCTACCCGCTGGTGATCGGGACGATCATGGCTCTGTGGCACGTCGATGCCGGCACGGCCGGGCTCGCCGCCACGGTGACGCTGCTGGCCTCGGCGCTCGGCGGCTGGCTCGCGGGCTTCGTCGCCGACCGGATCGGCCGGGTGCTGACCCTGCAGATCACGATCCTCTGGTTCTCGCTGTTCTCCCTGCTCTGCGCCTTCGTGCAGAACTTCGAGCAGCTCCTCATCGCGCGGGCGCTGCTCGGCCTCGGCTTCGGCGGCGAGTGGGCGGCCGGCGCGGTGCTGATCGGCGAGACGATCCGGGCCGAGTATCGCGGCCGGGCGGTGGGCTCCGTCCAGTCCGGCTGGGCGATCGGCTGGGGCCTCGCGGTCCTGTCGCAGGCGGTGCTGTTCTCGGTCCTGCCGCCCGAGACCGCGTGGCGCTGGATGTTCGCGGTGGGCGCCCTGCCGGCGCTGCTGGTCTTCTACCTGCGCCGCTACGTGAAGGAGCCGGAGGTCGCCGCCGAATCCCGCGCGCGGGCCGCCGCCACGGGCGACCGGCCGCAGATCTGGGAGATCTTCTCCGGCCCGATCCTCAAGACGACGCTGCTCGCCTCGCTGGCGGCGGCGGGCTGCCAGGGCGGCTACTACGCGATCACCACCTGGGTGCCGCGCTTCCTCACCACCGAGCGCCACCTGTCGATCGTGTCGTCAACCGGCTACCTCGCGGCCCTGATCATCGGCTCGTTCACCGGCTACCTCGTGGGCGCGTGGCTCGCCGACCGGCTCGGGCGGCGGCCGCTGTTCCTGATCTTCTCGCTGGGCGCCATCGCGGTGATCGTCGCCTACACGCAGATCCCGCTCTCGAACGGGGTGCTGTGGGTGCTGGGCTTCCCGCTGGGCTTCTTCGCCTCCGGCTACTTCTCCGGCATGGGCGCCTTCCTGACCGAACTGTACCCGACCCGCCTGCGCGGCTCGGGGCAGGGGTTCTGCTACAATTTCGGCCGCGGCATCGGCGCGCTGTTCCCCGCGCTGGTCGGCTACCTCGCGGAGCGCGCCGGCCTCGCCTCCGCCATCGCGATCTTCGCGGCCGTGGCCTACGGGATCTTCTTCCTGGCGGCCTTCGCGCTGCCCGAGACGCGCGGCAAGGTCCTCCACGCGGATTCCTGATCATGCCCGAGATCCGAGACTGCCCCGCCCCGGACCCGCATCCGGAAGGCCCGACCCGCTACGCCGTGCCGGACGGCGCGGTCGACACGCACGCCCACGTCATCGGCCTGCCGCCGGCCTACCCGCTGGTGGCGGACCGGAGCTACACGCCCCCGGCGGCGCCGGCCGATCAGTACCTCGCGATGCTCGACGGGACCGGCATGGCCAACGGCGTGCTGATCCAGGTCAGCGTGCACGGCACCGACAACCGGCTAATGGTCGAGACGCTGCGCGCCCACCGGCAACGCCTGCGCGGCGTCGCGGTGATCCCGCTCGGCCTGCCCGACACGGAGCTCGCCGCGCTCAAGGAGGCCGGCGTCGTCGGCCTGCGCCTCAATGTCCTGTTCGGCGGCGGGGTCGGGCTCGACGCGGTTGAATCCTACGGGGCGCTCGCCCGCGAGATGGGCTGGCACCTCCAGTTCCTGCTCGATGCCCGCGATCTGCCGCCGATCGCCGGCCGCCTGTCGCGGCTGCCGGTGCCGCTGGTCTTCGACCATATGGGCCACATGCCGACCTCGGCGGGGGTGGACCATCCGGGCTTCCGGGCGCTGCTCGGCCTCGTCGGCGACGGGAACTGGGTCAAGCTCTCGGGCGCGTTCCGGGATTCCGTGACCGGGCCGCCCTACGCGGACACGATCCCCTTCGCCCGGGCGCTCAACGACGCCGCGCCGGAACGTTGCCTCTGGGGCTCGGACTGGCCGCACGTGGCCGCCTGGGACGGGCCGCCGCGGACGACGGCGCTCCTCGACCTGATGGCGGACTGGGTGCCGGACGCGGACAGGCGCCGGATGGTGTTCGTCGACAACCCGCGGCGGCTTTACGGCTTCGCGTAGGGGCCGGCGTTCGAGAAGCTCCGTAGAGCCCGCTGTCCTCGCGAGCGCAGCGAAGCGATCCAGGGTCGCGCGAGGCCCGGAAAGCGGGGGCGGCGTTTCCGTCAGACCCGCCGGTCGACGCTCAGCCCCTGTCCGGAGGGGGCCGGCGGGCCGGCGCTCGCCGCCTGGGCGGCGCTGTCCGCCACGAGGCCGGCGACCGCCTTGTCGGCCGAGAGCTGCTGCTTGGCGACGGCGATGCCGATCTGCTGGCTCTGGGACGAACCCAGCATCTGGACGGCGGCTGCGGCGATCGAATCCATGACGCCGACCCTAGACCTCCGATCTGAATCCGGCGTTACCCGGATCCGGCGCCTTCGACCGGTCGCGCTCACCCGTCCAGGAAGCCCCGCTGCCGGGCCCGGTAGCCGCTGATCGCCGTGACGCACAGGAACGACACGCCGGCGAGGCACGTCCCGAACACCGCGATCGGCCACCAGTGGCCCTGAAAGCGCTCGGCCAGCACCGTGCCGACGATCGGGGTGAGACCGCCGGCGAGGGCGCCGCAGAACTGGTAGGCGATGGAGATCGCCGTGTAGCGCACCCGCGTCGGGAAGGCGCCCGCGAGGTAGCCGGCGATCACCGCGTAGAAGGTCGCGCTGCCGATGACGTTGAGGGCGAGGCCCAGCACGATCAGCGGCACCGACTTGGTCTCGACCAGCCAGAACAGCGGGTAGGGGGCCAGCATCGCCCAGACCAGCGTCCCCTGGAGGAACAGCCGCTCGTTGCGGATCACCTCCGCGATCCGGGCGCCCACCGGGGTCATCACCAGCTGGACCACGGCGGCGATCAGCAGGGCGTCGAGGATCGTCGCCCGCGCGATGCCGAGATACTGCGTGGTGAACGCGATCATGAAGGTGTTGAACAGGTAGACCGAGGCGATCGCGAAGGTGTTGGCGCCTGCCGCCAGCAGGACCGGCTTGAGGTAGGCCGTCAGCACCTCGCGCACGGGGGCCGGCGGCGGTCCGCCCGCGGCGCGGGCCTTCTCGAAGGCCGGCGATTCCGCGACCCCGAGGCGGATCGCCAGCCCCACGAACAGCAGCAGGATGCTCACCAGGAACGGCACCCGCCAGCCCCAGGTCAGGAAGCTCTCCTTGTCGAGCAGGCCCGCGAGGCGGAAGGCCAGCAGCGACAGGATCTGCCCGGCCGGGCTGCCGAGCTGCGCGAAGGAGGCGAAGAAGGTGTTGCGCCCGGCCGGCGCGTGCTCGGCGGCCATCAGCACGGCCCCGCCCCACTCGCCGCCGACCGCGAGCCCCTGGATCAGCCGCAGGACCACCAGCATCACCGGCGCCCACAGGCCGACCGAGGCGTAGGTCGGCAGAAGCCCGATGCACGAGGTGGCGATGCCCATCATCACGAGCGTCGCGACCAGGGCGCGCTTGCGCCCGAACCGGTCGCCGAGATGCCCGAAGATCAGGCCGCCGAGCGGCCGGGCCAGGAAGCCCACCGCGAAGGTGCCGAAGGCCGAGAGCGTGGCGATGTAGGGCGATTCCGCCGTGAAGAAGAGCGGCCCGAACACCAGGGCCGCCGCCGTGCCGTAGATGAAGAAGTCGTACCACTCGATCGTGGTGCCCACGAAGGCCGCCAGCGCCGCGCGCGCCGACTGGTTCTGTCCGGGCCCGGCGGCCGGGGCGGCTGTGGTGACGGCCATCGATCCTCGCGCGTAACGGTATTTTGAATTCACGGTTACGCGGCGAAGGCCCCCGTCGCAAGGAACCGCACCGTCTGCGCGATCACGGTCGGATGGTTCATCATCAGGGCGTGGCTGACGGGCAGGACCAGATGCCCGTGCAGGCCCGGGATCCCGGTGCGGGCGACGCTCACCCGCCCGTCGTTCGGCCGGGGCAGCATCAGCCAGCCGACCGGATCGATGCTGCGCGTGCCGGCGATGACGCCGATCGGGTAGTCCGGATCGGGCCAGACCGGCACCGTCGCGGTCCCGAGCGACAGCGCGGCCGGCCCGAGCAGGCGGCGATAGAGCCCGACATGCCGCAGCCGGTCCGCGATCTCGCTGCCGCGGTTGGGCGGTCCGAGCATGACGAGGCGGCCGAGCCGGTCCGGCCGCGCATCCGCGATCAGGCTCCGCGCGAGGAGACCGCCCATCGAGTGCCCGACGAAATGCACGGCGCCCGCCGTCGCGCCGGCGATCGCGGCGACCTTTGGGCGGAGCGTCGACGTCAGGGTGGGCAGGTCGTGCCGGGTCGAGGGATAGTCGAGCGCGAACACCCGGTAGCCCTCCGCCGTCAGGGCCGAGCGCATCCGGGCGAGCGAGGCGGCTCTTCGCCCCAGACCGTGCAGGAGGACGACGCTGTCGCTCGGCATGGGATCGGCGCGGTCAGAAGCTCGGCGGCGTGCAGGCGCTCACCACCTCGCAGGGATTGGGCCCGACGCAGCGGAACCGGTGCGGGCGGCGGCTGTCGAAGCTGTAGGCGTCGCCGGGGCCGAGGATCCGGCGCTCGGCGTCCACCGTCACCTCCAGGCGCCCGGAGAGCACGATCCCGCCCTCCTCGCCCTCGTGCGAGAGCGGCACCCGGCCGGTATCGGCGCCGGGCTCGTAGCGCTCCTTGAGGATCTGGAGCTTGCGCCCGAACAGGCTGTCGCCGACCTGCCGGTACGAGATCGCCCCCTTGGCGGCCCGGCGGCCGATCTCGGTGAGCTCCTCGGCGGCGAAGAACGCCTTGCGCTCCGGCTCCGGCTCCAGGGCGAAGAACTCGGCCATGCCGATCGGCACGCCGTCGAGGATCCGCTTCAGGGCGCCCACCGACGGGTTCACCCGGTTGGCCTCGATCAGCGAGATCGCGGAATTGGTCACCCCGGCGCGCTTGGCGAGCGTCCGCTGCGACAGGCCGTGGCGGGCCCGAACGAAGCGCAGGCGCGCGCCGACATCGATGCTCATCCGGCTCAGGCCCGTTTCAGGTGTTGCGGATCCCGCAACGGTGCCACCCGCGGCCCCGATCCTGCAAGGGGTTGGCGGCGACCAGAAAAGGACTTGTTGCCCGATCGGCGAAGGTGTCCCCTGGTCCCGCCGCCCGATCCGCGCCGCCTGCCCCGGAGAACCGCCCCATGACCGACCATCCGCTCCGCAACACGCCCGCGATGGACGCCTTCTGGATGCCGTTCACGGCCAACCGCCAGTTCAAGGCGGCGCCGCGCCTGCTCGTGTCGGCCGAGGGCATGCACTACACCGCCGACGACGGCCGCAAGGTCCTCGACGGCTCCGCGGGCCTCTGGTGCGTCAATGCCGGCCACGGGCGGCGGGGCATCGCGGCGGCCGTGGAGCGCCAGCTCGCGACCCTCGACTTCGCCCCGACCTTCCAGATGGGCCACCCCATCGCGTTCGAGTTTGCCGAGCGGCTGGCCGAGATCGCCCCGGGCGGCCCCGGCAAGCGCCTCGACCGGGTGTTCTTCACCAATTCCGGCTCGGAATCGGTCGACACCGCCCTCAAGATCGCGCTCGCCTACCAGCGGGCGATCGGGCAGGGGACCCGCACCCGGCTGATCGGGCGCGAGCGCGGCTACCACGGCGTCGGCTTCGGCGGCCTGTCGGTCGGCGGCATCGTGTCGAACCGGCGGGTCTTCCCGCAGCTCAACGGCACCGACCACCTGCGCCACACCCACGATCCGGCCCGCAACGCCTTCGTGAAGGGCCAGCCCGAGCACGGCGCGGAGCTCGCCGAGGATCTGGAGCGGCTGGTGGCGCTCCACGGGGCCGAGACCATCGCGGCCTGCATCGTCGAGCCGGTGGCGGGCTCCACGGGCGTGCTGATCCCGCCGAAGGGCTACCTCGAGCGCCTGCGCGAGATCTGCACGAAGCACGGCATCCTGCTGATCTTCGACGAGGTCATCTCGGGTTTCGGCCGCCTCGGCGCGCCGTTCGCGACCGACTTCTTCGGCGTCGTCCCCGACCTCGTGACCAGCGCCAAGGGCCTGACCAACGGCACGGTGCCGATGGGCGCGGTCTTCGCGAGCCGCGCGGTCCACGACGCGCTGATGCAGGGCCCGGACGGGATCGAGCTGTTCCACGGCTACACCTATTCCGGGCACCCGAGCGCCTGCGCGGCCGGTATCGCGACGCTCGACATCTACCGGGAGGAGGGGCTCCTCACCCGCGTCGCCGACATCGCCGACGACTGGGCCGCGGCGATCCACGACCTGCGCGGGCGCAAGAACGTCGTCGATATCCGCACCATCGGGCTCGTCGCCGGCATCGAGCTGGCGCCGCGGCCGGACGCGGTGGGCAAGCGCGCCTACGAGGTGTTCGTGGACTGCTTCGAGCGCGGCCTGCTCACCCGGGTGACCGGCGACATCATCGCGCTGTCGCCGCCGCTGATCATCGAGCGCGGCCAGATCGGCGAGATCGTCGAGATCCTCGGCGCGGCGATCGACCGGGTCGCCTGAGGGCCCCTCCGTCCTCGCGAGCGGAGCGAAGCGATCCAGGGTCGCGTCGCTGCGCTCGCGATGACGGGAGAGGTCTCGCGAGCACACAACCCTTGCGCGGCGCACAGGCGTCCCCGCTGCCCGGCGGGGTTGTCGCAGCACCGCCTGTGCCCATCTGCCCCGGACCCGGATTTGGGCCGGGCGCGAGGGTTTCCATGTCGAACACCGCCCTGATCGTCGGCGCCACCGGGATCGTCGGCAGCGCCACTGCGGCGCTGCTCCAGCAGGAGGGCTGGCGGGTCGCGGGCCTCGCGCGCCGTCCGGTGGCCCAGGCGGGCGTCGAGCCGGTGGCCGGCGACCTGCAGGACCCGGCCTCGCTGGAGAAGGCGCTGGCCGACCTCGCTCCGACCCACGTGTTCCTCGCGACTTGGCAGCGGCGCCCGACCGAGGCGGAGATGATCCGCGTCAACCGCGCGATGGTCGAGAACCTGCTGGACGCGCTCCGCCCGAAGGGGAGCGTCCGCCACGTCGCCCTGGTCACCGGGCTCAAGCACTATCTCGGCCCGTTCGAGGCCTACGGCAAAGGCAAGCTCCCGCAGACGCCGTTCCGCGAGGACCAGGGCCGCCTCGACATCGAGAATTTCTACTACGCCCAGGAGGATGCCGTCTTCGCGGCCGCCGCCCGCGACGGCTTCACCTGGAGCGTCCACCGCCCGCACACGATCATCGGCAAGGCGGTGGGCAACGCCATGAACATGGGCACGACGCTCGCCTGCTACGCCACCTTGTGCCGGGAGCTGGGGCGCCCGTTCCTCTTCCCGGGCTCGGCCGCGCAGTGGAACGGGCTCACCGACATGACCGACGCGCGGCTTCTCGCCCGCCAGCTGCTCTGGGCGTCTACGGAGCCGAGGGCCGCCAACGAGGCGTTCAACGTCGTCGACGGCGACGTCTTCCGCTGGAGCTGGATGTGGGGCCGGATCGCCGCCTGGTTCGGGATCGAGGCGGTGCCGTTCGACGGCACGCACCGGCCGCTCGAGCCGCGGATGGCGCAGGACGGCCCGGCCTGGGCGGAGATCGCGCAGCGCTACGGGCTGGCCGAGCCGAACCTCGAGAAGCTGGCTTCCCCCTGGCACACGGACGCCGATCTCGGCCGGCCGATCGAGGTCGTCACCGACATGAGCAAGAGCCGCCGCCTTGGCTTCACGGCCTATCAGCCGACCGACGACGCATTCTACGACCTGTTCGCCCAGCTCCGGGCGGACCGGCTGATCCCCTGACGGAGAACACCACGGTCATCGCGAGCGCAGCGAAGCGACCCAGGGATGCACGACGCCCGTGAGCGCAGCGCTGCCGTGGATTGCTTCGCTGCGCTCGCAAAGACGGCGGCGGATCAGGAGACCTTGCGCTCCGTCCCGCACCACTCGGCCACGAACAGCGCCATGGTGGTCGTGATCCGCTTCACCGAGGCGAGGCTCACGCGCTCGTCGAAGCCGTGGATGTTCTGGGAGGTCGGGCCGTAGCAGAGGGCCGGCACCCGGTCGTAGAGGGCGTGGACGCGAGTATCGAGGTAGCCCGCCGTCATGAAGCTCTGGAGCGGCGATCCGATCGCCCGCTCGTGGGCCCGGCCGAGCACCGCCTCGGCCTCCGAGCCCGCCTCCAGCACGTAGCCCTCGGCGAAGAAGCCGTTGAACACCACCCGCGGCGGGCTGTTGGCCAGGAACGGGTCAGTGCGGGAGAAGGACGCCACCGCGGCCTCGATCTCGGCGGCGGCCTGCGCGGCGGTGACGCCCGGGTAGAGCGCGACCCGGCAGTGGATCCGGCACCAGGCCGGGACCGAGGAGGCCCAGTCGCCGCCCTCGATCTTGCCGATGTTGAGGTTGATCGGGTGGTCCTCGGTCTCGAAATGCGGGTGCGCGGCCTTCTCGGCGTTCCAGCGGGCCTCGACCTCGCGCAGCGCGCCGATCACCCGGTAGGTGGCGTCGATGGCGTTGGCGCCCGCGCCCATCTCGCGGACGTGGACCGGCACGCCCCGGACCTCGACGGTGAACCACAGCACGCCGGTATTGGCGCGCACGAGCTTCTCGTCCTCGGGCTCGGGGATCAGCACGGCGTCGGCCCGGTAGCCGCGCAGGTGGGTCATCAGGGCGCCGTTGCCGGTGGATTCCTCCTCGACCACGGACTGCACCGTCACCGAGGCCGCTGGCTGCAGGCCGAGCCGGGCCAGGGCGTCGAGGGCGAACAGGTTGGCGGCGTGGCCGGCCTTCATGTCGCCGGCGCCGCGGCCGTACATCCAGTCGCCCTGGATCACGGGGTCGAAGGGTCGATGGGTCCAGAGGTCGAGGGGACCCGGCGGCACCACGTCGACATGGGCCTGCAGGATCAGCGAGCGCCCGGTCTCGGTGCCCGGCCGGTGGTGGCAGACGACGATCGGCGCGTCCGAGTGGTGCGCGTCGTCGATCTTCGAGCCGCCCGGATGGGCCGCGATGGCGCCGCGGTCCATGGCGAAGCGCTCGGTGGCGTAGCCGCGGGCGCGGAACTGCTCGAACACGTAATCCTGGCAGGCATGCTCCTCCCCGCGCAGGGAGGCGAACCGGACGAGCGCCTGCGTGTGGGCGACCTGATCGGCGAAGCCCTCCGCCACGGAGGCTTCGATCTCGGCGGCGAGGGTGGGGTCGAGGGCCATGGGAACTCCGAACCGTCTGCGGCCGGGAGGAAGCGCCCGGGCTCGGGCCGCTGTCAACCGGCGGTTGTCAAGGGCACGGTCCGTGCCGGAACCGAGGCCCTAGGGCGAAGCCGACGGCGAATCCGGGAAGGCCGCCTGGACCTGCTCGGCGAACCGCGCGAAGGCCGCGCTCGGCCGGACGTCGGCGCGGTGGACCAGCAGGGTCGGGGCGTGCCCGTCCCCGTCGGGCACGGGGTGGAGCGAGACGCGGCCGGCGCGGTGCGCCGGGTCCGCCACGCCCCGCGGAACCAGGGTCACGCCCAGGCCGGCCGCCACGCAGCCGAGGATGCCGTCGAGGGTGCCGAACTCCATGCGCCGCACGTGCACGAGGCCCTGGCGGGCCAGAAAATCCTCCAGGCGCCTCCGGTACGAGCAGCCGGCCCGGAACACGAGCACCTTCGCGTCGCGCGCCCGGGCCAGCCGGTCGAGCAGCGCCGCGAGGTTGCCGACGGCCGGGTGCGCCACCAGCACCAGCTCCTCCGTGAAGACCGGGATCCCCACGAGGTCGGCCTGCGCGACCGGGCCGGCCACGAAGGCCCCCTCCAGGCTCCGGTCGAGGACCCGGGCGATCAGCCGCTCGGTCGGGCCGGTCTCCAGCTCGATGTCCACGTCCGGGTGGCGCGCGGCGAAGTCGGCGAGCGGGCCGGGCAGGCGCAGGGCCGCGGTCGTCTCCATGGCGCCGATCCGCAGCGGTCCGCGGGGTTCGCCCTCGGCCAGCAGGGCGTGCCGCGCCTCCGCGAGCAGCTGCCCGACCTGGAGGGCGTAGGGCAGGAGCCGCTCCCCGGCCCGGGTCAGCGTCACCCCGCGGCTGCCGCGGTGGAACAGCGGCACGCGCAGGGCCTGCTCCAGGGCGCGGATCCGGCCGGTGACGTTGGACTGGACGGTGTTGAGCCGTGCCGCCGCCCGCCCGATGCCGCCGGTCTCGGCCACCGCCGCGAAGAACATCAGGTCGGTGCTGTTCATGCCATCTGCTTTTCCGATGCCTTCCTTCTGAAGGAATCATTTTTTCCGCATCGTACGGATCGTTAAGGCCGGACGGGCGGCGCGCGCAACCGCGCGACCGAGACGCTCCGCGGGGAGGGGACCCATGGCCTTGAGGACCAGACTCACCGACGCCTTCGGGCTCCGGCACCCGATCGTGCTGGCCCCCATGGACCCGGCCTCGGGGGGCGCCCTCGCGGCGGCGGTGAGCGCCGCCGGCGGCCTCGGCCTGATCGGCGGCGGCTACGGCGACCACGCGACCCTCGACCGGGAATTCGCCCGCGCGGGCAATCAGCGGGTCGGCTGCGGCTTCATCACGTGGTCCATGGCCCGGGACCCGTCGCTCCTCGACGCGGCGCTCGCCCGGTCGCCCGCGGCCCTGATGCTCTCCTTCGCGGATCCCGCGCCGTTCGCGGACCGGATCCGCGCCGCCGGCGTGCGGCTGATCTGCCAGGTGCACACCCTGGCGCAGGCCCGGCGCGCCCTGGAGGTCGGCGCGGCCGTGGTGGTGGCGCAGGGGACGGAGGCCGGCGGCCACGGCCTCACCGCCCGCGGCACCGCGGCGTTCGTGCCGGCGGTCGCCGACCTGATCGCCCGCGAGCGCCCCGAGACGCTGCTCCTCGCGGCGGGCGGCATCGCGGACGGGCGCGGTCTCGCCGCCGCCCTGGCGCTGGGCGCCGACGGTGTCCTGATGGGGACGCGATTCTGGGCGACGCGGGAGGCGCTGATCCACCCGGCCGCGAAGCAGCGGGTTCTCGCCGCCACCGGCGACGACACGATCCGCACGCGGGTCTACGACATCGCCCGCCAGCGGGCCTGGCCGGCGCCCTATACCGGCCGGCTCCTGCGCAACGCGTTCATCGAGACGTGGCACGGCCGCGAGGACGCGTTGCGCGCGGCCTCGGCCGAGCGGCGCCGGGACGTGGAGGATGCCGACGCGGCGGGCGATTACGACGTCGCCAACGTCACGGTCGGCGAGGCCGTCGGGCTGATCGACGACCTGCCGGGCGCCGGCGACCTGGTCGGGCGCATCGCCGAGGAGGCCGAGGCCGCGATCCGCCGGGTCTCAGCCATCGCCGCGCCCGCGCCGTGAGGGCGTCGCGGGGACGCTCAGCAAAGCGTGACTACGCAGGGGCACGGCGGGCCGGAACCTCGGTGTTGCCGGGGCTTTAGCGTGACGGCAAACCGTCGCGGTTTGTCGAGGCGCGTCCCGTGTCGGAGTCGCTCATGCGTATCGGTCTGATCTCCGTCCTGTCCGGGCTTCTCCTGTGTGCGGGCATCCCCGCGACGGCCAGCGCGGACGTGCTCGTCAACGTCGACAAGACCACCCAGCGCATGGAGGTCTCGGTCGACGGGCAGCCCCGCTATTCCTGGCCGGTCTCGACCGGCGTCGCGAGCTACGACACGCCGTCCGGCGCCTACCGGCCGTTCCGGATGGAGCGCACGCACTTCTCGAAGGAGTGGGACGACGCGCCCATGCCCTTCGCGATGTTCTTCACGACCCAGGGCCACGCCATCCACGGCACCAACCACGTCCGCAGCCTGGGGCGCGCGGCCTCGCACGGCTGCGTGCGCCTGTCGGTGCGCAACGCCGCGACCCTGTTCAACCTCGTGAAGAGCCAGGGCATGGGCCGGACGCGGGTGGTCATCGAGGGGGCGGATGTCCCGATGGCGGACCGCGGCCAGCGCGGCTCCCGGGTCGCCCGGCACCGCAGCCCCTACGAGCCGGACGATCTGCTGGCGAACAGCGACCAGATGGGGCGCCGGTCGGTGCCGGCCTATTACCGGCCCGCGGCCCGCCCCGCATACGCGCCCGCGACCGTCTACGGCTACCCGGTCGACACCGACGAGATGGACGGCTGGTAGGCCGGGGCATGGTCGAGACCCGGTATCGGCTGATCAGCGCCACCCCGAGCCCCTACGCCCGGAAGGTCCGGATCGCGCTGGCCTAGAAGGGATTGCCGTTCGAACTCGTCACCGAAGTGCCCTGGGACTCGGCCACGACGGTGCCCCGCCACAACCCGCTGGAGAAGCTCCCGGTGCTGCTCCTGCCGGCCGGCGGCAGCGTCTACGAGTCGAGCTACATCCTGCAATGGCTGGAGCTGAAGCATCCGGATCCGCCGCTGCTGCCGCCCGATCCCGACGGGGTCCTGGCCGCGCGCCGCTACGAGGTGCTGTGCGACGGGATCTGCGACGCGGTGGTGCTCACGTTCTTCGAGCGCCAGCGCGACGAGGCCGGCCGGAGCGCCCCCTGGCTCGCCCGCCAGCGTCGCAAGATCGAGGGCGGGCTGGCCGAGATCGCGCGGCTCCTCGGCGACCGCGACTGGACGGTGGGCGACCGATTCACGCTGGGCGACATCGCGGCGGGCACCGTCGCCGGCTACCTCTCCGTCCGGTTCCCCGAGCTGGACTGGCGCGCCCGGCATCCGAACCTCGCCCGGCTCAGCGACCGCCTGGAAGCGCGTCCGTCGTTCGCGGACTCCGTGCCCTACGCGCAGACGATCACGGATCGCGTCGTCTGATCGCGAAAGTCATGCGCCGTCGCTCCCGCCCATTGCCGAGCGTACCCTCCCGGCCTAGCTCCTGCGCGGCCATCAGAGCCTGCGCGGCCCCTGCCGCGACCTGAGACGGACGGAGACACCCCGAGATGCCCTTCGCTTTCTGCCGGTCCCTTCCCCTCGCCGCCCTGGCGCTCGCCGCGGCCACCGTGCCCGGCTACGCCCTGGAGGTGACGCGCTCGGCCGACATCGCCGCGCCGCCGGCCAAGGTGTGGCAGACCATCGGCGAGTTCTGCGGCATCGGCGACTGGCACCCCGCCATCGAGAAGTGCGTCCTGTCGGACAAGGACGGCATGAAGGTCCGCACCCTCAGCCTCAAGGGCGGCGGCACCATCAAGGAGGAGCAGGTCTCCCGCGACGACAAGGTGATGAGCTACACCTACACGATCCTGGAGAGCCCGCTGCCGGTCTCGGACTACAAGTCGACCCTCTCGGTCGCCCCCGCCGGCTCCGGCTCGAAGGTGACCTGGACCGGGACCTTCAACGCCAAGGGCGCGCCGGACACGGTCGCCACCGACGCGATCCAGGGCATCTACGATTCCGGCCTGAAGGCCCTCGCCGACAAGGCCAAGTAAGCCCCGTCACGATTCGGAGCGCGCCGCCGGTGCAGGATGCCGGCGGCGCGCACCAAGTCCCTCCGACGCCAGCGGAATCGCGCGTTTCCCGCGTTCAGGGTCCCGCGTTCCGAGCCCCTTCGGCATGTGGCCGGGGCGATTGACCCACTGCCAAGCTCGGCCCAAAACCTCGGCGGCGCGGCCCCTCGCGCCCCAACAGGATGATCGCCGTGCCCGCGTCCCGTCTCCCGATGCGCCTCAGCCTCGTCGCCCTCGCCGTCGCGGCGCTGGGCGCCTGCCAGCAGCGCGCCACGCCCGCGGTCACGGAACCCGCGCCGGTCATCCCGGCTCCCCTGTCCCTGCCCACCGGCAGCGGCTGCGGCCCGGAGATCGCGCGCACCAAGGCGATCGTCGACAGCGACGTGGCCACCGGCAATCTCAACAAGCCGGTGGGCGACCGCTTCAACGCCGACCTCGCCCACGCCGCCGCCGAGTGCTCGGCCGGCAAGTCGGGCGAGGCCCTGCACCTGCTCGCCGCCGCCAAGAGCCGCTACGGCTATCGCTGAGCCGACGCCGCACGCGCGGCGGGCTCCGGCACGATCCCCGGGACCGCGCGGAGCTCCGCGGCGAGGAAATCCGCCAGCAGCCGGACCCGCGCGATCGCGGCCCGCTCGGGCACGATCAGCAGGCTGAGCGGCACCGACGGCAGGGCGTAGTCCGGCAGGACCGCCTCGAGCCGGCCGTCGGCGAGGCAATCCGCGACCAGCCAGCGGTGCGCGGGCGCGATGCCCCGCCCGGCCAGGACCGCCGCCCGCGCGGCCAGCCCGTGATCGACCCGGAGGCGGCCGCCGAAGGGCACCGCGCGGCGCCCGGCCTCCGGTCCTTCGAGGACCAGGGTACCGCTCCCGGCCACGTTCGTCATGCGGATCCCCTCGTGGCCGACGAGATCCTCCGGCGTCAGGGGCCGGCCGCGCGCCGCCAGGTAGGCGGGGGCGGCGACGAGCCGACGCTCCGACCGCCCGACGGCCCGGAGTCTCAGCGCGCTGTCGGCCAGGGGGCCCAGGCGGATCGCCAGATCCATACCCTCGCGGACGAGATCCACGCGCTCGTCGGTGAGGCTCAGATCCACCGAGATGTCGGGGTAGCGATCCTGGAACGCGAAGACGATGGCGCCGACGTGGAGGACGCCCAGCGCCGCCGTGCACGACAGGCGGACGGTGCCCGCCGGGGCGTCCCGCCGGTCCCGCGCCTCGGCGCCCGCCTGCTCGACGAGGTGCAGGATGCGCAGGCTGTTCTCGTAATAGGCCAAGCCCTCGGCCGTCAGGGCGAGGCGCCGCGTCGTCCGGCTGATCAGGGCGACGCCGAGGGCGTCCTCGAGTTCGCGCAGGTGCCGGGTGATCGTCGATTGCCCGACCCCGAACTCGCGCGCCACCGCCGACAGGCTGCCGCGCTCGGCCACCCGGACGAAGCTGCGCATGCGCTCCAGGGTGACGTCGGATCTATCCATTCCGCGGCATAATCCTATCCGGACGCCTCACGTACCGGAACGATCGGCCCTGGGCTAGCAGGGGGTCCCGCGCCACGACGGAGCCCGCACCATGAACACCCTGATCGTCTTCGCCCATCCGGAGCCGCGCTCCCTCTGCGGCGCGCTCCGGGACGAGACCGTGGCCGCGCTGGCGGCGCAGGGCCACGCGGTCGCGGTGTCCGATCTCTACGCCATGAACTGGACCGCGGCGGTCGACCGCGCGGACTTCCCGGACGTCGCCCCCGAGGCGCGCCTCCACGTGCCGGCCGCCTCGGGGCAGGCCGCCGCGGCCGGCCGCCTGACCGAGGACGTGGTCGCCGAGCAGGCCAAGCTCCTCTGGGCCGATCAGCTGATCCTGCTGTTCCCGCTCTGGTGGTTCGGCCTGCCGGCGATCCTCAAGGGCTGGATCGACCGGGTCTACGCGCACGGCTTCGCCTACGGCGTCGGCGAGCACAGCGACCGCCGCTGGGGCGACCGCTACGGCGAGGGCCGCCTCGCGGGCCGGCGCGCCATGCTGATCGTGACCGCGGGCGGCTGGGAGGAGCACTATTCCGCGCGCGGGATCAACGGGCCGATCGACGACCTGCTGTTCCCGATCCAGCACGGGATCCTGCACTATCCCGGCTACGCGGTGCTGCCGCCCTTCGTCGTCTACCGGGCCGACGGACTCGACGCGGCCGCGTTCGCGGCCGTCGCGGAGCGCCTGCGGGACCGGCTGTCCGCCCTCGCGACGACGCCCCCGATCCCGTTCCGGCGGCAGAATGGCGGCGACTACCTGATCCCCGGCATGCAGCTCCGGCCGGGGCTGGAGGCGCCGGGCGCGCGCGGCTTCGCCCTCCACCGCGACGGCACGTGACCGGCGCGGGCGGGGCGTTCAGATCACGAACAGCAGGTTCAGACCGGCGCGCCGGAAACCGTCCTCGGCGATCTTCAGATCGAGCCCGTAGGACGCGATGTCGTCCGCCACCGGGTCGAGGGCCGGCGCGCGGTGCTGGTGGAGGTGCTTGATGTAGCTGTGGCAGGTCGTGCAGGTCTCGACCTGGACGTCCTTCGAGACCTCGTCGAGCCCGTAATAGCTCACGCCCTCGCCGTCACCGCAGGCGGTGCAGCGGATCCGGACGTGGTTCCAGTACGTGCCGCAGAGCGAGCAGCTGAGATAGCGAGCCTTGTCGGCGGGGGTCCAGGAGACGATGACGCTCGCCACCGGCGCGCCGCCGCAGCACGGGCAGACGCCGTCCGCCACGGGCTTCAGCGTCTTCGTGTCGAGGCGCGCGGCCTGCCCGGCGAGGCGCACCTGCAGCGCGGCCGAGACGAACACGCATTCCGCGATCCGGTCCACCGGCAGCGCGCCCTCGAAGACCTGAACGGCGAGATCGAGGCGATCCTCGCGGGAGGCGGCCCGGAGGGCGTCCCGCGCCGCGGCCGAAGCCTCGGGCGCGGTCGAGAGATCGAGCTCGGCCAGCAGCGCCAGGAGGGACGCGTCGAGATCCGGATCGGCCTCGAGGCTGTGCCGCGACAGCGGCGGCATGCCGTGCTCGCTCCGCAGCGCCTGATCGGCGGCATCCGGCACCGCCGGGGCCGGGAACCGCGCCTGGATCACCGACTGGGCCCGGGCGATCTCTGCGACGAAGCGGAGATAGGCCTCCAGCGGGTGCCCGGGCGCGGCCTCCACAAGGCGCGCGGCCCGGTCGGCGAACAGCCCGGTGGGATCGGGCAGGCGGACGAACGGCACCGAGCCCGAGATCCCGATCTTGTCGGGATCGGGCTTCAGCTCGCTGAAATCCCGGCGGCGGGGCTTCGGGGCCTCGGCGGGTGTCGGGGTCTTGTCCGCGGCCGGAACCGCGGGTTTACGCTTGAAGAAGTTGGCCAAGACTCAGGATCCGCGCTTGTCCACCGAGCCGTGGCGCGCCTTGCCGCCCGCGATCTGCCGGAACCACTTGCGGTGATGCCGGTAGGCCCAGCCGCCCGTGACCGTCCCGCGGACCATCGCCCGGCCGGTGCCGCGCACCCAGATGCCGGCGTAGATGTGCACCACGATGATCGCGATGGCGATCACGGCGGCGAGCGAATGGGCGAGCAGCGCCCAGCGCTGGGTCTCGATCGAGGTGAGGCCGCCGAAATAGGTGTTCCAGATCACGAGGCCGGTGACGAACATCACGCCGATCAGCGCGGTCTGGCCCCAGAACACGCCCTTCTGACCGGCATTGTACTTGCCGAGCTCCGGCAGCCGGTCGTCGCGATTGGTGACCACGTCGCCGATGTGCTTGGTCCACTCGACATCGTCCTTGTTGGGGATGTTGAGCTTCCAGAAGCGCACGAACAGGAAGAAGAAGCTGACCGCCAGCGCCACGCCGAACCACGGGTGGATCGCCCGGGTCGCCTGCCCGCCGCCGAACAGGCCGGTCAGCGAGAACAGGTAGGGCGTGAACATCGCCAGACCCGACAGGGTCAGCAAGGTGAACAGGATCGCGGTGATCCAGTGGTTCACCCGCTGCACGCCGGTGTAGCGCGGGACGTACATCACCTCCGGCGCCGCGGACTTGGCGTGGTGGAGGGGGCGGGGATCGCCGTCCCGGATGTCGCTGTGGATCGTCATCGGCCTTCTCGCGCCTGATGCGGTGCCGGCCCCGCATCACGGCGGAGGTGGCTCTGAGCTTCAAGATAGGGTGGGGCGGCTGCACCGTCTCCACCCTGTCGCTTTCGGATCTACGCTCCTCCCTCCCACGCGGTACGGGAGGGCCGGCCCTGCGTCAGCAGGGGTCGGCAGAGAGCAACCCCGGTTCAGGGAAGGGCGCGACCAGCACGACGGGCAGAGGTCTGTTCTGCACCGTCGCTCCCCTGTCCTACCCGCTTCGCGGGTCTCTCTCCCCTGCAGAGGGGGAGGGAGACCGTTGGGTCAGTGCGGCCGGACCTCGCCGCCGCCATTCTCCCGGCGCTTGGCCTCGTCGTACTCGACCGCCTCTTCCTCCTCCTCGGGCACGACCTCGTTCGGGCCGGCCGTGACGTAGTGGAAGAAGCCCGCGACCGCCGCGAAGCCCATCGCGGCGAGACCGAACACCTTGGCGCCGCCCTTCCAGAAGGCGACCAGCGGCGAGATCTTCGGGTCGTTCGGCAGGCCCGCGTAGAGGTTCGGCTGGTCGGCGTGGTGCAGCACGTACATGACGTGCGTGCCGCCGACGCCGGCCGGGTCGTAGAGACCCGCCTTGTCGAACCCGCGCGACTTCAGGTCCTCGACGCGGTCGTGGGCCTGATCGATCATGGCCTGCTTGGTGCCGAACATGATCGAGCCGGTCGGGCAGGCCTTGGCGCAGGCCGGGGCCTGACCCACCGCCACCCGGTCCGAGCACAGGGTGCACTTGTACGCCTTGTGGTCGGTCTGGCTGATGCGCGGGATGTTGAAGGGGCAGCCCTTCACGCAGTAGCCGCAGCCGATGCAGTTCTCCTCGATGAAGTCGACGATGCCGTTGGAGTACTGCACGATCGCGCCGGGCGACGGGCAGGCCTTCAGGCAGCCCGGCTCGGTGCAGTGCATGCAGCCGTCCTTGCGGATCAGCCATTCGAGGTTGTTGGTCTCCGGGTTCTCGTACTCGGTGAACCGCATCAGCGTCCACGACTTCGGCGTGAGGTCGTGGGGGTTCTGGTAGGTGCCCGTGTTGACGCCGATGTCGTCGCGCAGGTCGTTCCACTCCTCGCAGGCCGACTGGCAGGCCTTGCAGCCGATGCACTTCGACACGTCGATGAGCTTGGCGACCTCCACCTGGCGGCGGATCTCCGGCGGCGTCTCCGTGGAGGCGGAGCGCTGGCGGATGTCGAGGGAGCTGTAGTCAGCCATGTCTGCCGCTCCCCCTTACGCGACCGCGTCCGACGGAGGCGTGGTCGGCTCGATGTTCACGAGCCAGGCCTTGAACTCCGGCGTCTCGGTGTTCGCGTCGCCGACGACGGGCGTCAGCGAGTTCGGGTGCCATCCTTTCTTGGTGTGGCCCATGAAGCCCCAGTGCTGCGGGATGCCGACGACGTGGACGGGCTTGCCGTCGCAGATCAGCGGCTTGATCCGCTTCGTCACCACCGCCTTGGCCTTGAGCGAGCCGCGCTTCGACCAGACGCGGACCCAGCCGCCCTTGGCGATGCCCTTCTCCTTGGCGAGCTCCTCCGAGATCTCCACGAAGGCCTCCGGCTGGAGGATCGCGTTGATCCGGGCGTGCTTGGTCCAGCCGTGGAAGTGCTCGGTCAGGCGGTAGCTCGTCGCCGCGTAGGGGAACTCCTTCGCGTCGCCGAGATCGGCCAGATCGTCCTTGAAGATGCGGGACGCGGGCGCGCCCTTGATCTTCGGGAAGGCGAGGTTGGCCACCGGGGACTCGAAGGGCTCGTAGTGCGCCGGGAACGGCCCGTCGCGCATGAGACCGCGGGTCCACAGGCGGGCGACGCCCTCCTGGTTCAGGATGAACGGCCCGACGCCCTTATCGGGGGCGACGGTGACGCCGTAGTCCGGCACGTCGAAGCCGATCCACTGCTTGCCGTTCCACTCGATGAGCTTCTTCTTCTCCGACCACGGGCGACCCTCGGGGTCGCACGAGGCGCGGTTGTAGAGCACGCGCCGGTTGGCCGGCCACGCGAAGGCCCAGTTGGGCGCGATGCCGCGGTCGCCGGGATCGGTGTTGTCCCGGCGGGCCATCATGTTGCCCTTCTCGGTGTAGCAGCCCGAGTAGATCCAGCAGCCGCAGGCGGTGGTCCCGTCGTCCTTGAGCTGGGCGAAGCCGTCGACCTGCTTGCCCGCCGGGATGATCGTCCCGTTGAGGTCCGGCGTCGGCGCCAGCGTGTAGCCGTTGAGCTCGCGGGCGAGCTCGGTCGGCGTCGGCGCCTCGGCGATCGCGTAGTCCCACTTCAGATTGACGATCGGGTCCGGGAAGGCCCCGCCGTCCTTCTTGTAGGCCGCCTTCATGCGGAGGAAGATCTCCGACATGATCTCGATGTCCGAGCGGCACTCGCCCGGCGCGTCCTGCGCCTGCCAGTGCCACTGCAGCCACCGGCTGGAGTTCGACAGCGAGCCTTCCTCCTCCACGAACAGGGTGGTCGGGAGCTCGAACACCTCGGTCTGGATCTTGGTCGGGTCGACGTCGTTGTACTCGCCGTGGTTCTCCCAGAACCGGGCCGTCTCAGTCTTGAGCGGATCCATCACCACGATGAACTTCATCTTGGAGAAGGCTTCCGTCATCTTGGCGCGATTCGGGAACGACAGCAGGGGGTTGAAGCCCTGGATGACGTAGCCGGTCATCTTGCCCTGCTTGGCGAGCTCGAACCCGCGCAGCACGTCGTAGGTCGGCACGTCGAGCTTGGGCAGGTAGTCGTACGCCCAGTCGTTCTCCTTGGTAGCCTTGTCGCCCCACATCGCCTTCTGGAACGAGACGAAGAACTTGTTGTAGTTCTGCCAGTAGCTCGTCTGTCCGGGCCGCAGCGGCTTGAACTGCCGCTTGGCGATGTAGCTCGCGTAGTCGGGCTCCTTCTCCACCGGGATGTTCAGGTACCCGGGGATGAGGTTCGACATCAGCCCGATATCGGTCAGCCCCTGGATGTTGGAGTGACCGCGCAGGGCCTGCATGCCGCCGCCGAGAACGCCGATGTTCCCGAGCAGGGTCTGCACGATGCACATCGAGCGGATGTTCTGCGAGCCCTTGGAGTGATGGGTCCATCCGAGCGCGTAGAGCGAGGCCATCGACTTCTCGGGGGAAGCCGTCGTCGCCATCATCTCGCAGACCTTCAGGAAGGTCTCCTTGGGCGAGCCGCAGATCTTCTCGACCATCTCCGGGGTGTAGAGCGAGACGTGCTTCTTCAGGAGCTGCATCACGCAGCGCGGATGCTGCATCGTCTCGTCGACCACGGCGTAGCCGTCGGGGCCGATCTCGTAGTCCCAGGTGGTCTTGTCGTAGTCGCGCTTGTCCGCGTCGTAGCCCGTGAACAGACCCTCGCTGAAGTCGTAGCCCTCGCGGACCACGTACCCGGCGTTGGTGTAGGCGGAGACGTAGCGGTGCTGCAGCTTGTCGTTGTCGAGCAGGTACTTGGCCACGCCCGACAGGAACGCGATGTCGGTCCCCTGCCGGATCGGGCAGTAGAGATCGGCCACCGACGCCGTGCGGGTGAAGCGCGGATCAACGACGATCAGCTTGGCATTGTTATGGGCCTTCGCCTCCACGACCCACTTGAAGCCGCAAGGGTGCGCCTCGGCGGCATTGCCGCCCATCACGGTGATCACGTCCGCGTGCTTGATGTCCATCCAGAGGTTGGTCATCGCACCGCGTCCGAAGGAGGGCGCCAAACTGGCGACCGACGGACCGTGTCAAACTCTGGCCTGATTATCGAAGACCAGGGCCCCCATGCTTCGGACTGTCTTGTAGGTCAGCCAGGCCGTCTCATTGGTGGTGGCCGAGGCCCCGAGGAACCCCATCGTGGTCCACCGGTTGACCGTGAGGTCGCCGTTCTTGGCCACGAAGTTCTTGTCCCGATCCTCCTTCATGAGCTTCGCGATCCGGTCGAGGGCGAAGTCCCAGGAGACGCGCTTGAACTCCGATGAGCCCGGGGCGCGATGGAGCGGGTACTTGGTGCGGGTGTCAGCGTGCACGAAGTCGAGCAGCGCCGAGCCCTTCGGGCAGAGCGTCCCGCGGTTGATCGGGTGGTCGGGGTCGCCCTCGATGTGCATCACCGAGGAGCGCGCGTTCTTCGAACGGTCGCCGAGGCTGTAGAGGATCACGCCGCACGCGACCGAGCAGTACGGGCACGTGTTGCGGGTCTCGCGCATCTGCGCGAGCTTGAACGGCCGCACGGCAGCCGCCATCGCGGGCTCGAGTCCGCCGAACCCGAGCGCGCCCAGCGAGCCGCCCGCGAGGCCGGCGCCGGCCCCCTTGAGCAGGCCACGCCTTGAGACCTGGACCGTCATCTCCGCTCCGTAAAAGCGATCTGGTATAATTCCAGGGTGTCCCAAAAAAGCGTGCGCGAGGCAAGTGCGGTTGCGTGACACAGCAAGTCGCCATGTCTCAGCCGAAGCAACACGTTTTCCGCACCGGCATCATCCTGCATGAAGACGGTTATTTTTACTTGCTTGGATTTGCCGGGTTCGAGCCCGACGGGCTGGCGGTGCGATGCTCCAGGGGCGCCTGCGGCTCGGTGGCGGAGGAGCCGCCGGGCTGAGCCGGCGGGACCGGACGGTCGGCGTTCTCCTTGATCGAGCGGCCGCCCGGATCGGGCGCGTCCTTGGCGGCCGACTGCTCCCGCGGGACCGGCGCCTGGCTCCAGCCGTCCTGCGCGCTGCGGGATTTGTCGCCCATCGCGTCGACGCCCTTGATCTCGCCCGGCTTCGTCTGCGCGAGGCAGGGCGAGGCGGCCGTCGCCGCGCAGAGGAGCACCGACATCATCAGGGGGATCGAGCGGGACACGGGGGGCTCCTGGCAGCGGGGAATGCCCGGGCAACGTAGCCTTCGCCGCCGCAGTTCCGAGCTGCGACACCGTCCCGGCACCGGGCATCCGGATCACGGGCCCGCATCGCGTTGGGATCCAGTGCCGGCGGTGACGGCTCCTTAACCAAACCTTGCAACCGTGCGTCTCCACAGGTGCGAGGATCTCCCGGTCATGTCGAAGCCGCATCCCGAGCGCCCCTCCGAGACCGAGCGGAGCGTCGACGCGCCGCCGCTCAGCCCCGGCATCCGGCGCCATCTCGGCCAGAACCTGCGCACGCTCCTCACCGACACGCTCTCGGCCCCGGTCGACCAGCGGCTGGAAGCGCTGATCGACCGGCTCGGCAAGCCGAAGCGCTGACGCGGACCGGCGCCGACCGGCCAGTCTGCCGGGACGACCGGGATCGCCGCCGCGCGGTCCACGGCCCGTGCGCAGCACCGGCAGGACACCGCCGACGCGCCGGACGCCACCGGATGTGCGCCAGAACACTTGAGATTGTTCGTTCTGAGAAACCCGGTTCCGCGCACCGATTCTTCTCCAGGGGCGTCGTCGGAGAGAAGATCCATGCGTTCTGCCGACCTACCGCCCTGACTTCCCTTGCCTTTCCGGCCCTATCGTCGATCTTGAGCGCGCTACGCCACCGCGCGGATCCGCATCCGAGACTTGACTTCGTTCGATAAAACGAACGATTTCGGGTGTCTCGGGGACGCCTGTCCCCTGCGTCGCAACCGCGGATGGCTGGGGGATCGGACGTGATGACGAACGCTGCAGGTCGGGGTCGGATGGCTCGGGCGATCGGGCTCTCCCTTCTGGCCGGAGCCGGCCTGCTGGCCTGCGCGCTGCCGGCCGCCGCCGAGACCGCGCTCCTCAACGTCTCGTACGATCCGACCCGCGAGCTCTACCGCGAGATCAACGCCGCCTTCACGGAGGCGTGGAAGGCCAAGACCGGCGAGGCCATCACGGTGCGGGCCTCGCACGGCGGCTCGGGCGCGCAGGCGCGCACGGTGATCGACGGCGTCGACGCCGACGTGGTCACCCTCGGCATCCCGTCCGACATCGACGCGATCGCCAAGCTCACCCGCAAAATTCCGGAGGATTGGCGCAGCAGGCTGCCGAACCAGGGGACGCCCTACACCTCGACGGTGGTGTTCCTCGTCCGCAAGGGCAACCCGAAGGGCGTCAAGGACTGGGACGACCTGGTCAAGCCCGACGTGAAGGTGATCACGCCGAATCCGAAGACTTCGGCGGGCGGGCGCTGGAACTTCCTCGCCGCCTGGGGCTACGCCTACGGGAAGGACAAGGACGCCGCGAAGGCCGACGCCTTCGTCGGGCAGGTCTACAAGAACGTGCCGGTGCTCGATACCGGCGCCCGCGGCTCGACGGTGACCTTCGCGCAGCGCGGCCTCGGCGACGTCCTGCCGACCTGGGAGAACGAGGCCTACCTCGTGCTCCAGGAGTTCGGCGTCGACAAGTTCGACATCGTCTCGCCGCCGACCTCGATCTACGCCGAGCCGCCGGTGGCCCTGGTGGCGGTCAACGCCGAGCGGAAGGGCACCACCAAGGCGGCCCAGGCCTATCTCGACTTCCTCTACAGCGACCGCGCCCAGGCGATCTTCGCCAAGCACCATTACCGGCCGATCCGCCGGGAGGCGGCCGCCCCCGCGGACCTCGCCCAGCTGCCCGACATCAAGCTGTTCAAGATCGAGGATCTCCAGGGATCCTGGGACGAGATCCAGAAGCGGAACTTCGACGCCGGCGGTCTGTTCGATCGTCTGAGCCGGGCCGGCCGCTGAGGCTCCAGACCATGGTCCAGACGCCCCGTCCCCGTCGGACATTCCGACGGCCGAGCGTGATCCCGGGCTTCGGGATCAGCTTCGGCTACACGCTGACCTGCCTCGGCCTGATCGTCCTGCTGCCGCTGGCCGGGCTGGTGGTGAAGGCCTCGGGGCTCGGCCTGTCGGGCATCTGGGAGGTCGCCACCGATCCGCGGGTGGCCAGCGCCCTGCGGATCAGCTTCGGCGTCTCGGCCATCGCGGCGCTGGTCGCCTCGGCCTTCGGCTTCCTGGTGGCCTGGGTCCTGACCCGCTACCGCTTCCCGGGCCGCAAGCTGGTCGACGCCGCCGTCGACCTGCCCTTCGCCCTGCCGACCGCGGTCGCCGGCATCGCGCTCGCCTCGCTCTACGCGCCGGACGGGCTGCTCGGCGCGCCGCTGGCGCGCCTCGGCATCCAGGCGGCCTACACGCCGGTCGGCATCTTCATCGCCATGGTCTTCATCGGCCTGCCCTTCGCGGTGCGGACCGTGCAGCCGCTGATCGCCGAGATCGACAAGGAGATCGAGGAGGCCTCGGCCACCCTCGGAGCGACGCGCCTCGTCACCCTCACCCGGGTGGTGCTGCCGCCGCTGATCCCGGCGGTGCTCACCGGCTTCGCGCTCGCCTTCGCCCGGGGCGTCGGCGAGTACGGCTCCATCATCTTCATCGCCGGCAACCTGCCCTACGTGTCGGAGATCGCGCCGCTCCTGATCGTCATCAAGCTCTCCGAGTTCGACTACGGCGGGGCGGCGGCCATCGCGACGATCATGCTCGGGATCTCGTTCCTGACGCTGCTCGCCATCAACCTCATCCAGGCCTGGTCACGGCGGCGGTTCGGCTATGTCTGAGATCTTCTCCCCCGCCTTCGTGCCGGCCGCCAAGCCGGCCCCGGTCGCCTCGGAGGGGGCCGGCGTCCGCGCGGTCCTGATCGGCATCGCCGTGGCGTTCCTGGCGCTGTTCCTGGTGCTGCCGCTGTTCGCGGTCTTCCTCCAGGCCTTCTCGAAGGGGATCGACGCCTTCCTGGACGCCTTCCGGGAGCCCGATGCCTGGAGCGCGATCCGCCTGACGCTGACCGTGGCGGCGATCGCGGTGCCGTTCAACGTCGTGTTCGGGCTGGCCGCCTCCTGGGCCATCGCCAAGTTCGAGTTTCCCGGCAAGTCGCTGCTGATCACCCTGATCGACCTGCCGTTCTCGGTCTCGCCGGTGGTCTCGGGGATGATCTACGTGCTGCTGTTCGGGTCCCAGGGCCTGTTCGGATCCTGGCTCATCGATCACGGCATCCAGATCCTGTTCGCCCTGCCGGGGATCGTGCTGGCGACGGTGTTCGTCACCTTCCCGTTCGTCGCCCGCGAGCTGATCCCGCTGATGCAGGAGCAGGGCACCGCCGAGGAGGAGGCGGCGCTGACGCTGGGCGCCTCGGGCCTGCACGCGTTCCGGACGGTGACGCTGCCCAATATCCGCTGGGGCCTGCTCTACAGCGTGCTCCTCTGCAATGCCCGGGCGATGGGCGAGTTCGGAGCGGTGTCGGTGGTGTCGGGCCACATCCGCGGCCTGACCAACACTATCCCACTCCACGTGGAGATCCTCTACAATGAGTACAACTTCGTCGCCGCATTCGCCGTCGCTTCGCTCCTCGCCGTCCTTGCCCTCATCACCCTCGTCCTCAAATCCGTCCTCGAGTGGCGCTTCGCAGGCGAGCTCGCGCACGGCCGGGCGCACTGATCGCCCCTCCACGGCGATCCGGGTCGAGGACGTCTCGAAGACGTTCGACACGGCGGCGGTGCTGCACGACCTGTCGCTGGACGTGCGGGCGGGCGAGCTGATCGGGCTGCTCGGCCCCTCGGGCTCGGGCAAGACGACGCTGCTGCGGATCATCGCCGGGCTCGACGCGCCGGACCGGGGCCGAATCCTGTTCGGGGACGACGACGCCACCGGCCTCGCCGTGCAGGAGCGGGCGGTGGGCTTCGTGTTCCAGCACTACGCCCTGTTCAAGCACATGAGCGTGGCCGACAACATCGCCTACGGGCTGAACGCGCGGCGCCGCGCCGACCGGCCGGCCAAGGCCGAGATCAAGCGCCGGGTCGGCGACCTGCTCGACCTGATCCGGCTCTCCGGCTTCGGCGACCGCTACCCGTCGCAGCTCTCCGGCGGCCAGCGCCAGCGCGTCGCGCTCGCCCGGGCCCTCGCGGTCGAGCCGCGGGTGCTGCTGCTGGACGAGCCGTTCGGGGCGCTCGACGCCCAGGTCCGCAAGGACCTGCGCCGCTGGCTGCGCGAGATCCACGACCGCACCGGCCAGACCACGATCTTCGTGACCCACGACCAGGACGAGGCGCTGGAGCTGTCGGACCGCGTGGCCGTGCTCGACCGCGGCCGCCTGGAGCAGGTCGGCACGCCCGACGAGGTGCAGGAGAACCCGGCCTCCGCCACCGTGATGAAGTTTCTCGGCGATTCCGTCGAGGTCGAGGCGATCGCCGAGGGCGGCCGGGTGCTGGTCCGGGGCCGGGAGACCCCGGTGGCGGCGCCCGCCAGCCTGTTCGGTCCGGTCAAGCTCTACGTCCGGCCCTGGCAGCTGCAGCTCGCCGAGCCCGAGGCCGCGCACCTGTCCGGCACGGTGCGCAGCTCGTACCGGACGCAGGGCCGCCAGCGGATCGAGGTGGCCGACCCCGAAGGTCGCGTCCTCGCCGTGGAGGATTTCGACGGCGTGCGCTACCCGGCCGGCCACCCGGTCGGCCTGCGGATCAACGGCGGGCACGTGTTCGGGTGAGGCTCGCCAGCGGCCGCGCGGCACCCTAGGCTCCCGACCATGACCGGACCGAGTCGCGAACCCGCCCCCGACGTCCTGGCCGCCATCGGCCAGACGCCGCTGATCCGCCTGCGCCGCGCCTCCGAGGAGACCGGCTGCACCATCTACGGCAAGGCGGAGTTCCTCAATCCCGGCCTGTCGGTGAAGGACCGCGCGGCGCTGTCCATCGTGCGGGACGCGGAGGCGCGGGGCCTGATCCGCCCGGGCGGCACGATCGTCGAGGGCACCGCCGGCAACACCGGCATCGGCCTCGCCCTGGTGGCCTCGGTGCGCGGCTACCGGACGCTGATCGTCATCCCGGTCACCCAGTCCGAGGAGAAGAAGCAGACCCTGCGGCTCGCGGGTGCCCGGCTGGTGGAGGTGCCGGCGGTGCCCTTCGCCAACCCGAACAACTACGTCCACGTGGCCCGGCGGCTCGCGGACAGACTCGCTGCCACCGAGCCGGCGGGCGCCTTCTTCGCCGACCAGTTCGACAACGTCGCCAACCGGCAGGCCCATGTCGACGGCACCGGCCCGGAGATCTGGGCGCAGACCGGCGGCCGTGTCGACGGCTTCGTCTGCGCGGCCGGGACCGGCGGCACGCTGGCCGGCACCGCCGAGGCCCTGCGCGCCCGCAACCCGCAGGTGCGGATCGCGCTGTCGGACCCCGAGGGCTCGGCCCTCTACGCCCACTACACGACCGGCACACTGAAGGCCGAGGGCTCCTCGATCACCGAAGGGATCGGGCAGGGGCGGATCACCCGCAACCTCGAGGGCTTCATCCCCGACCGCGCCTTCCGGATCCCGGACCGCGAGGCCCTCGACATCGTCTTCGGGCTGATGCGGGAGGAGGGGCTGTCGCTGGGCGGCTCGTCGGGCATCAACGTCGCCGGGGCGATCCGGCTGGCCCGGGACCTCGGGCCCGGTCACACCATCGTGACGATCCTCTGCGACGGGGCGGCCCGCTACGCCTCGAAGCTGTTCAACCCGGCCTTCCTCGCCGAGCGCGGCCTGCCGGTTCCGGGCTGGCTCGACGCGCCGCAGGAGGCCCTGCCCGACTGGCACGCTTGAGGCCCGAGCCTCATCCGGAATTTTCCTCACAAAAGCGTGGCTTGGCGTTGAACGGAACGGAATGTCGCAGCGTTTGAACGGTCACGCTCGCACCAGCGCGACCGTCCGGAGAACGCGACCGATGTCCCTCGTCACCATTCTGCTCATCATCCTGATCATCCTGGCCTTCGGCGGCGGCGGCTTCCTCGGCGGCGGCGCGTATCGCGGTCCCGGCTTCGGTCTGGGCGGCATCCTGCTGATCGTGCTGATCGTGCTCCTGGTCACCGGGCGGCTCTGAGCCGTAGCCCGTCGCCTGGGCGGAGGAACCGTCCGCCCAGGTCCCCGGACGGCCGCAGGTGCCGGCCGCCGGGCGTCAGGGGATCCGCCCGCGGCGCGCACCTAGCGGCAGGTGATCCCCACCACGGCGGGCGCGACCGCGCCGGGCCCGGCACCCGGCTGCGGCGGCGCCGGGGGAACGCCCTGGGCGGAGAGGAAGGCGTGGATCGCCCGCGCCGGCACGAGCGGCAGGCGCGCCGGCGGCACCACCCCGGCGACCCGGCGCGGCGCCGCGGGGTAGCGGGCGACGAGCCCGACGAGGGTCCCCGACCGTTCGAGCACAGGCGCGCCGCCGGAACCCGGCTGGAGCGCCGCGATCACGTCGCCGCCCCGCACCTCGCCGGGGGCGGCCTGGACCCCGTCGGGGCCCGGCGCCAGGGCGATCACGCTCTCCTCGGCACCGACGGGCTCGATCCGGATCGCGGCCCGGAGCGGGGCGGGGGTGCCGGGCACATCGAGGAGGGCGAGGCCGGCCGGATCGGTGGCGAGCACCCGCACCGGCGTCGCGCCGACGCGGGGCTGCGCGCAGCCCTCCAGCACGGCGGAGGCGGTCAGAACGCGTCCCGGCGCCACCGCGAGACCCGCGCCCGATGCCGGAGCGGAGGAGAGGCTCGCCGGCCTCAGGGGCGCGGCGGCCTGCGGCGGGGGGGCCGGGTTTGCGGCGGCGCGGGTCGCCGGCGCCGGGCCCGCGGAAAGCTGGGCGGCCGGCGCCGCGGCGGGGTCCGGAAACGGCACGAAGGCGTTCGCCACGGCGATGACGAGCCGGTCGACCTCCGGCGCGAGGGCGCGGTCGTAGCCGAGCAGGAAACCGCGCACGCCCTCGGGGCCGGACGCGTAGCGGATGTAGGACAAGCCCGGCCCGGTCTCGGCGGTGACCACCACGGTGTCCGGCCGCCGCAGCTTGTAGGTCACCTTGCGGCCGGGAAGCGGCGCGGTCGCCTTCTCGAACAGCGCGTCCAGGCTCTCGGTCCCCGGCGGGAAGGCGCGGGATTCGAGGGTCACGCGCCCGTCCTGGCTCTGCCAGCGGGTTCCGGAGGGCAGGGCGGTCCGCCGCCCCAGGAGGCGCTCGGGCACCCCCATCACGGTGCCGGTCCCGGGATCGACCGCAACGCGGAAACGCGCCGCGTTCCGCGCCGCCGCGCCGGCGGCCAGCAGCGCCGCCCGGCCGCGCGAATCGAGGGGGTCGGCCCCGCCGGTCCGGGCCGCGTAGGCGTTGAGCGCCTCGAAGGTCCGACGTCCGAAGGCCCCCGACACCACGGCGTTGAAGTCGCCGGTCCAGACCAGGGCGTCCTGGACGGCCTTGCGGTCGGCCTCCGGGAGGGCCTCGAAGCCCGCCCTCATCGCCTCGAAGGCGGGATCGGCCAGCGCTCCGGGCGCCGGCGCGGGTCTCGGCGCGACCCGGGCGGGGGCCGGCCGGTCCTGGCCGGCGACCGGCCCGGTCCCGAGGGCGATCAGGATCGCGAGGGCCGTCGCGCGCCGGGCGCGGCCGCGCGGGGCGTCCGGAATCCGACACCGCGACGCGTCACCCGAATCCATTCCCGCCCTCCGACCCTCGACGTCCCGATCCTGGCAGAGGCCGCGGCGACAGGCCAGGTCAATCCGGTCCCGGCGACCGTGCGTCCGGAACCGCGATGCGCTACAGGGCGGATACCCGGCCCTGGGCGGCGGCCGGATCCCGGATCGCTCGTCCGGCTACGCGATGCCGCCACGGTTCGACGCGGAGCCCGGCATGAGCGACACGAACAACACCTTCAAGAAGGCGCCCAAGCGCAAGGCCGCCAAGGGCAAGAGCATCAGCGTGTCGCCGGAGATGCGACAGGCCTACGCCGACCTGATCCAGGAGCGCGCGGAGAAGCAGGAGGCCTACGGCCGCCACCTGCCGCAGGACGAGACGCGGCGGCGCTGACGCGAGGATCGGGGCCGCGCCGGCGGCGCGAGGCCCCGACCGGACCGTCCGCTCAGCGCTTGCGCACGAATTCGGTGCGCAGCACCAAACCCTTGATGGTGTCGTGGCGGCAGTCGATCTCGTCCGGATCGTCCGTGAGCCGGATCGACCGGATGACCGTGCCCTGCTTCAGGGTCTGGTTGGCACCCTTGACCTTGAGGTCCTTGATCAGCGTGACCGAATCGCCGTCGGCCAGGACGTTGCCGGCCGCGTCGCGGACGGCCCTCGTCTCGGGGGGCGTGGCGGCGGACCCGGGCGGGAGCCACTCGCCCGTCGCCTCGTCGTAGACGTAAGCCTCGTCGTCGCCGGTCAAATCCGTGCCCCCTGTTCGGATCGGGGCCGGGTCCTGTCAGGATCGCGTGGGCCCGTCATCCGCGCGTCCCGGCACACCGAACCGGTCAGCGAGTCGGCGCAGGACGCCGCGAGCTTAGCCGATCGGACCGGCCCCGCGCGAGCGCGGCGGGGCCGGTCCGATCGAGCGCCCTACCGCTTCAGCGGACCGGCCTCGATCACGTCCTCGACCGTGCGCAGGCCGGCGCGCGGTGAGTTGACGAGGCAGGCCATGTTGCCCGGCGGGTGCTGGTTCTTCCACATCTTGGTGTGGGCCTGGGGGATCTTGTCCCAGGGGAAGACCTCGCTCATGCACGGGTCGATCCGCTGGTCGAGCACGAACTGGTTCGCCGCCGAGGCCTGCTTGAGGTGGGCGAAGTGCGAGCCCTGGATGCGCTTCTGCCGCATCCAGACGTAGCGGGCGTCGAAGGTGATGTTGAAGCCGGTCGTACCGGCGCAGAACACCACCATGCCGCCGCGCTTCACCACCAGCGCCGAGACCGGGAAGGTCGCCTCGCCGGGATGCTCGAACACGATGTCGACGTCCTGCTTGCCGGTGATGTCCCAGATCGCCTTGCCGAACTTCCGCGCCTCCTTGGTCCAGGCGTGGAACTCGGGGCTGTTGACCTTCGGGAGCTGGCCCCAGCAGTCGAAGTCCTTGCGGTTGATGACGCCCTTGGCGCCGAGGCTCATCACGTAGTCGCGCTTCGACTCGTCCGAGATCACCGCGATGGCGTTGGCGCCCGAGGCCGCGCAGAGCTGCACGCCGAACACGCCGAGACCGCCCGAGGCGCCCCAGATCAGCACGTTCTGGCCCGGCTTCACCGTGTGCGGGGCGTGGCCGAACAGCATGCGGTAGGCGGTGGCGAGCGTCAGCGTGTAGCAGGCAGCCTCCTCCCAGGTGAGGTGCTTGGGCCGCGTCATGAGCTGACGCGACTGCACCCGGCAAAACTGCGCGAAGGAGCCGTCGCCGGTCTCGTAGCCCCAGATGCGCTGCGAGGGCGACAGCATCGGGTCGCCGCCGTTGCACTCCTCGTCGTCGCCGTCGTCCCGGTTACAGTGGACGATGACCTCGTCGCCGACCTTCCAGCGCTTCACCTTGGAGCCGACCTTCCAGACGATGCCGGAGGCGTCGGAGCCCGCGATGTGGTACTCGCCCTTGTGGACGTCGAAGGGCGAGATCGGCTCGCCGAGGCCGGCCCAGACGCCGTTGTAGTTGACGCCCGCCGCCATGACGTAGACCAGCACCTCGTCGTCGCCGATCTCCCAGACCGGCAGCACCTCGAGCTGGTGGGACTGCTCCGGGGGTCCGTGCCGCTCGCGCCGGATCGCCCAGGCATACATCTTGGCCGGCACATGACCCAGCGGCGGGATTTCACCCATCTCGTAGAGGTCCTTGACCTCCCCGCCCGTCGGACTGATCGCAGCGCTCGCCGCCATCTCGCTCTCCTCTCGTCCCGCGTGTTGCTCACGGCCGCGGTTCTCCTTCGCGCTATAGCGGCGATGCCGGAGGCGTCCAAGTGGGCCGAAAGTCGAAAGCCGACGGTTTCCGACATGAAAAAAGCGCGAGCACAGGGCGCGCATCCACGTATTCAAAATCGGCTTTCCGGCAGACCAAGTATTATTCGGCGCTGGCCTTGACCGACCCGGTGCCGAGACCTTCCCCGACCCCGCCGCCGCGAGCCTGAGCTGCTCCCGGACGCCCGGCGAGCACATGCAGCTCTAAGTCCTTGGTAAGACGTGCTCTCTCGCGCCTGAACAGCGGCAGGTCCTGCGAAGAACAGATCAGGTGGACTTTATACCAGCACTGACAAAGCCGTCCGCGACCGTCGCCCGGGTCCGTCCGGGCGGCGGTCGCGGACGGCGCGCGGGCGGCCGCGCGCAGCGGCGCCTTCAAATCCCGCTGTTCCGGCGGGCAAGTTTTTTCATGAGCCGGGAAAGCCCGGTCGGGCGTCTTGCACTTCCGTCCCGGATGACGCGTGCCCAACCCTTCGCTACGGTGACCGCAAGGCCGCGCCCCGCGCGGATACAAAGATCACACGGAGGCGAGGAATGGGCGCGAGCGTCGCCGAGACCAGGAGCGACAAGTCGAGCCGCGACAAGCCCTGGATCATCCGCACCTACGCAGGGCACTCGACCGCGGCGGAGTCCAACAAGCTCTATCGGGGCAACCTCGCCAAGGGCCAGACCGGCCTGTCGGTCGCCTTCGACCTGCCGACCCAGACCGGCTACGACCCCGACCACGAGCTGTCCCGCGGCGAGGTCGGCAAGGTCGGCGTCTCGATCGCGCATCTCGGCGACATGCGGACCCTGTTCCAGGACATCCCGCTCGCCCAGATGAACACCTCGATGACGATCAACGCCACGGCCCCGTGGCTGCTGGCGCTCTACCTCGCGGTGGCCGAGGAGCAGGGCGCGCCGATCGCCGCGCTCCAGGGCACGACCCAGAACGACATCATCAAGGAGTACCTATCGCGCGGCACCTACGTGTTCCCGCCCGCGCCGTCCCTCCGGCTCACCAAGGACGTGATCCTGTTCACGACCCGGAACGTGCCGAAGTGGAACCCGATGAACGTCTGCTCCTACCACCTGCAGGAGGCGGGGGCGACGCCGGTCCAGGAACTCTCCTACGCGCTCGCCATCGCCATCGCGGTGCTCGACACCGTGCGCGACGACCCCGAATTCGACGCCGCGAGCTTCCCGGAGGTGTTCGGCCGGATCTCGTTCTTCGTGAACGCGGGCCTGCGGTTCGTCACCGAGATCTGCAAGATGCGGGCGTTCTCGGAGCTCTGGGACGAGATCGCCCGGGAGCGCTACGGCATCGACGACCCGAAGAAGCGCATCTTCCGCTACGGCGTGCAGGTGAACTCTCTGGGCCTCACCGAGCAGCAGCCGGAGAACAACGTCCACCGCATCCTGATCGAGATGCTGGCGGTGACGCTGTCCAAGCGCGCCCGCGCCCGCGCGGTGCAGCTCCCGGCCTGGAACGAGGCGCTCGGCCTGCCGCGGCCCTGGGACCAGCAATGGTCCATGCGCATGCAGCAGATCCTGGCCTTCGAGACCGACCTGCTGGAATACGACGACATCTTCGACGGCAGCCACGTGATCGAGGCCAAGGTCGAGGAGCTGAAGGCGCAGACCCGCGCCGAGCTGGAGCGGATCGGCGGCATCGGCGGCGCGGTCGCGGCGGTGGAGACCGGCGCGCTCAAGCGCGCGCTGGTGGAGTCGAACGCCCGCCGGATCTCGGCCATCGAGGCCGGCGAGCAGATCGTCGTCGGCGTCAACAAGTGGCAGCAGGGCGAGCCGTCGCCGCTCACGGCCGGGGAGGGAGCGATCTTCTCCGTCTCCGAGACCGTCGAGATGGAGGCGCAGAGCCGGATCCGCGAGTGGCGCGGCCGCCGCGACGAGAACGCCGTCGGCCAAGCCCTCGACGCCCTGGAGCGGGCGGCGCGCTCCGGCACCAACATCATGCCGCCCTCGATCGAGGCCGCCAAGGCCGGCGTCACGACGGGCGAGTGGGGCGCGCGCCTGCGCGCGGTGTTCGGCGAGTACCGGGCCCCCACCGGCGTGACCGTCGAGACGGTCTCCAGCGGCGCGGCCGAGGAGGCCAAGCTCCTGATCGCCGATCTCGGCGAGCGGCTCGGCGAGACGCCGAAGCTCGTGGTCGGCAAGCCCGGCCTCGACGGCCATTCCAACGGCGCCGAGCAGATCGCGCTCCGCGCCCGGGACGTCGGCTTCGACGTGACCTACGACGGCATCCGCCAGACGCCGGCCGAGATCGTCGCGAAGGCCAAGGAGACCGGCGCCCACGTGGTCGGCCTGTCGATCCTGTCCGGATCCCACGTGCCGCTGGTGCGGGAGGTCCGCGCCAAGATGCGGGAGGCGGGGCTCGACCACATCCCGGTGGTGGTCGGCGGCATCATCTCGCCGGAGGACGAGCTGGTCCTCAAGAACATGGGCGTGCGCGCCGTCTACACGCCGAAGGACTACGCCATCGACCAGATCATGGTCGGGCTCGCCAAGGTGGTGGAGAAGGGCCTGGAGCGCCGGGACGGCCCGTCGAACCAGCCGCGCGCGGAGGCTCAGGTCTACTAGCGGACCGAGCCTGCCCGGAGCGCGCGCGGTCCGGGCAGGACCAAACAACCTTAATATTTCTCAGACAAGCATAGGCCCCGGTCCCATTTGCGGGACCGGGGACGAATCCTATGCGCGCCGGTATCTCCATCGCGGCCAAGCTCGGCCTGTGCCTCGCAGCCCTGGTGCTGCTGATCGCCGCGACGAGCGGCCTCTCGCTGGCCGAGCTCGGCCGCATCGAATCCGCCGCCGCGCAGCTGCGCGACACCCGCATCCCGGCCACCGATGCCCTCGGCCGGATCGGGATCAACTTCATGCGGCAGCGGGTCAACGCCGTCCGCCTGATCACCGCCGACACGCCCGAGCTGCGGGCCGAGGTCGCCGACCAGATCGCCAAGCGCGACGCGCTGCTCGCTGCCCAGTACGCCCGGTACGAGGCCCTGCCGCTGACCCAGCCCGAGCGCGAGGCCTACGCGGCCTTCCGCCAGCACGTGGCCACCTACGCCGAGCAGCAGCGGGAGGCGGTCGCCAAGGCCGAGGCGGGCGACGTCGCCGGCGGTCAGCGGATCTACAACACGACGATGTCGGACAGCATCCGCGCCATCATGGCCGACTGGGAGAAGCTCGTCGCCCTGAACGGCGACGGGTCGCAGGCGAGCGGCACGCTGATCGCGCAGACCTACGACGCCGCCAAGCGGAACGTGCTGGCGCTCGCCGGCCTCGCCCTGGCGGTGGCGCTCGGGGCCTTCGTGCTGGTGACCCGCGGCGTCAGCCGGCCGCTCCGGACCATCAGCGCGGTGACGCAGCGCCTCGCGGCGGGCGACGCCGAGGTGGCCATCCCCGGGCAGGAGCGCCGCGACGAGATCGGGGCTCTGGCGGGCTCCGTGGTGGTGTTCCGCGACAACCTCGTCCGCGCGCGCGCCCTGGAAGCCGAGACGGCGCTGGCCCGCGCGGACGCCGAGACGCAGCGCCGCGCCGCGACCCGGGCCATGGCCGACGCCTTCGAGCAGGCGGTGGGCGGCATCGTCGGCGGCGTGTCGGCGGCGGCGACCGAGCTGGAGGCGACCGCGCGGTCCCTCACCGGCAGCGCGGCGGACGCGGCCGGGCAGTCCGGCACCGTCGCGAGCGCGGCGAGCGACGCCGCCGCCAACGTCAACACCGTCGCGGCCGCCGCCGAGGAGCTGGGCTCCTCCGTGCAAGAGATCGGCCGGCAGGTCAGCGGCTCGGCGGAGCTCGCGCGGGTCGCCGTCGCGGAGGCGACCAACACGGTGGCGCTGGTCCAGGACCTGAGCAGCGCGGCCGCGAAGGTCGGCGACGTGGTGGCGCTGATCTCCGGGATCGCCGCCCAGACCAACCTGCTGGCGCTCAACGCCACGATCGAGGCGGCGCGCGCCGGCGCCGCGGGCCGCGGCTTCGCGGTCGTCGCCTCGGAGGTCAAGGCGCTCGCCGAGCAGACCGCCCGGGCCACCGAGGAGATCACCGGCCAGATCGGCCGGATCCAGTCCTCCACCGGGCAGGCCGCGTCGGCGATCGACGGGATCGGCCGGCGCATCCGCGAGATCGACGGCGTGGCCGCCAGCATCGCGGCCGCCGTGGAGCAGCAGGGCGCGGCCACCCAGGAGATCGTCCGCAACGTCGCCGAGGCGGCCGCCGGCACCGGCGCGGTGACCGGCACCATCGCGAGCCTCGCCCAGTCCGCCGAGGAGACCGGCACCGCCGCCGCCCAGGTGCTCGGCGCCGCGACCGAGATGTCGCGCCAGTCCGAGCATCTCGGGGCGGAGGTCGCGCGCTTCCTCGCCACGGTGCGGGCCGCGTAGGGAGCCCCTCACGGTCGGGCGGCGGATCGCGTAGGACGGCACCATGCCGCCCGCCCTGCCGCCCGACATGCCGCCCAACTTGCCGCCCGCACTGACCACGATCCTGCTCCTGGCGGTACCCCTCGCCGCCGCCCTCTCGGCGGGCCTGATCCTGCGCCTGCGCCCGCTGCTGCAGCGCTACGCCCTGGCCCGGCCGAACGCCCGCTCCAGCCACACCGTGCCGACCCCGCAGGGGGGCGGGATCGCCGTGGTGACGGCCCTGGTCACGATCTCGGGCCTGCTGATCGCGGCGCCGGAGATCGGCGGCCGGCCGGACTGGATCTGGCTCGCGGGCGGCGCCCTGGCCCTGGCGCTCCTCGGCGCCGTGGACGACGTCCGGCCGCTGCCGGCCGCCCTGCGGCTCGCCGTGCAGGCCGTCGTGGTCGGCCTGCTGGTCTGGCACCTCGACGGGCGCCTGCTGCCGGGCCTGCCGCTCTGGCTGGAGCGCGGCCTCGCGCTGCTGGCGGGCCTTTGGTTCGTCAACCTGACGAACTTCATGGACGGGCTCGACTGGATGACGGTCGCGGAGATCGTCCCGGTGGCGGGCGCGCTCCTGCTCATCGGCCTCGTCGGGCACCTGCCGCCGCTGCCGACCCTGGTGGCGGCGAGCCTGCTGGGCGCGGTGCTGGGCTTCGCGCCGTTCAACCGGCCGGTCGCGCGGCTCTTCCTCGGGGATGTCGGCTCGCTGCCGGTCGGGCTCGTCACCGCGTGGCTGCTGTGCCAGCTCGCCCTGGCGGGCGGCCTTGCCGCCGCCCTGCTGCTGCCGCTCGTCTACCTCGCCGATGCCAGCCTGACCCTCGCCGCCCGGGCGGCGCGGGGCGAGCGGGTCTGGGAGGCCCATCGCGGGCACTACTACCAGCGGGCCACCGTCAACGGGCTCGGCGTGCCCGGCGTGGTCGGGCGGGTGTTCGCGGTCAATCTCGCCCTGGCGGCGCTCGCCGCCGCGACCTTGCATTGGCCGTCCTGGACGGTCACGCTCGCCGCATCGGCCGCCGGGCTCGCCCTGGTCGCCGCCCTGCTCCGCCGCTTCGCCCGCGCCCCGGCACCGGGCCCAGCCGAAGGTGCCGCCCAGCCGTGAAAGGTGCCGCCCAGCCGTGACCGGACTCATCGCGCTCACCGGGGCGACCGGCTTCATCGGCCGCCACCTGCTCGCCGACCTCACCGCGCGGGGCTACCGGGTCCGCGTGCTGCTGCGCCGGCCCACGACCGTGCCGGAGGGCGCGGCGAGCGCGGTCGTGGGCGACCTGACCCGCCCGATCAACATGGCCGCGGCCCTCAGCGGCGTCGACGCGGTGGTGCATTCGGCCGGCCTCGCCCATGCCATGTCGGGGGCACCGGAGGACGACTACCGCACGCTCAACACCGAGGCGACGCGCCGGCTGGCGGAGGCCGCGGCGCGCGCGAAGGTGCGTCGCTTCGTGTTCCTGTCGTCGATCCGCGCGCAGGTCGGGGCGAGCGCGCCGGGCGTGGTCGGGGAGGGCGATCCGCCCCGGCCCACCGACGCCTACGGCCGCTCCAAGCTGGAGGCCGAGGCGGCGCTCGCCGAGATCGGCCTGGATTGGGTCGCGCTGCGCCCCGTCCTCGTCTACGGGGCCGGCGTGAAGGGCAACATGGCCGCGCTCCTGCGGCTGGCGCGCAGCCCCTACCCGCTGCCGCTGGGCGGCCTCGCGGCGCGGCGCTCGCTGATCTCGCTGGAGAGCCTGTCGGGCGCCGTGGACGCGGTGCTGGCGGCGCCCGCCCCCCTGAACCGGGCCCTCGTCGCGGCCGACCCGGACCCGCTCAGCCTGCCCGAGATGATCGCGTCCCTGCGCCAGGGCCTCGGGCGCGGCCCGGGCCTCGTCCCGGTGCCGGCCGGGCTCCTCCGGCTGGCCTGCCGGCTGACCGGCCGGGACGCGCAGTTCGCCCGCGTCGCCGAGGGGCTCGTCGCCCGCGCCGACGGGCTCGCGTCCCTCGGCTGGCGGCCGGCCGGGTCGACCCGCGACGGGCTCGCCCGGCTGGCCCGCGGCGGCGGCTGAGGCGCGGCCCGCCTCAGCGGCCCGCGTAGATGTCGGTGATCTTGCCGAGCAGCGACAGGGCGTCCGCCTTCGAGCGCTGGAAGGCGTTGCGGCCGACGATCGAGCCGAACCCGCCGCCCGCCTGGATGGCGCGGATCTCGTCGAGGAACGTCGCCTCCTCGGCATGGGCCCCGCCGGAGAAGATCACGATCCGCCGCCCGTCGAAGGCGCATTGCACCACGTGGCGGACGCGCTCGGCCGCCGTGCCGATCGGGATGCCGGTCGACTCGTAGACCTTCCTGGCCGCCGGCTGCTCGATATGGGCCGAGGGCAGCTTGACCTTGATGATGTGGGCGCCGAGCTGCGCGGCGATCTGGGCCGCGTAGCCGATCACGTCGATGGCGGTCTCGCCCTCCTTCGAGAGGGCAGAGCCGCGGGCGTAGGACCAGATCACCACGGCGAGGCCGACGCTCTTGGCCTCCTCGGCGATCTCGCGGATCTGCCCGTACATGGCGTTGCGGTGGGCCGAGCCCGGGTAGATCGTGAAGCCGATCGCGCAGGCGCCGAGGCGCAGGGCGTCCGCCACCGAGCCGGTGATCGCCTGCTCGGGATCCTCCTCGTCGGCGAGGAGGTCGTGGTCGTTGAGCTTCAGGATGAGCGGGATGCGCCCGGCATAGTCGCGCGCGCCCGCTTCCAGGAAGCCGAGCGGCGCCGCGTAGGCGTTGCAGCCGGCCGCCAGGGCCAACTCGAAATGGTAGTGCGGGTCGTAGGCCGGCGGGTTCGGGCCGAAGCTGCGCGCGGGCCCGTGCTCGAAGCCCTGGTCGACGGGCAGGATCAGCATCTTGCCGGTGCCGCCGAGCTTCCCGTGCTCCAGCATCCGGGCGAGGTTGGTGAGGGTCCCGGGGCTGTCGGCCCCGTACCACGACAGGATCTCGGTGACGCGGGCGGATCGGTCCATCGGGCAGCCTCCTGGCCAGAGACCGTCGCGCCGCGGATCGGGCCGCGGGTCGTGCGCGGACGGCTCGCGGTCGGAACGATGAGGGCAAAGCCGAGGTTCCCGCACGGGGCGCTTTCGGCTAACCGGAGGTGAGCGGGCGCCGCCCGGTCTGGGCGCGCGCGCCGGAACCGGGAGCCCCGAGGCCGGCCCACGATTCGCGTCAGAGGTTCGCTCATGCGCAGGCTGATCCTGCTGCGGCACGCCAAGTCCGACCGTCCGCCGGGCGTGGCCGACCACGAGCGCCCGCTCAACGAGCGCGGGCGACGCGCCGCCCCGGCGGTGGGCGCCCACCTCGCGCGGGAGGGCCTGTGCCCGGATCTCGCCCTGGTCTCCACCGCCGCGCGGACCCGCGAGACCTGGGCCGCGATGGAGGCCGCCCTCGGCAGCCCCGAGACGCGCTGGCACTCCGAGATCTACGAGGCGCCGGCGGATCGGATCCTCGGGGTGATCCGGCAGGCGCCCGACGCGGCCGCCACGCTGATCGTGGTCGGCCACAACCCGGGCCTCGGCGACCTCGCGGCGGCGCTCGCCGGGTCGGGACCGCGGGCGGCCCGGGACCGGCTGGCCCTGGAATTCCCGACGGCGGCCTGCGCGGTGATCGACTTCGACGGCGACCACTGGGCGGAGATCGCGCCGGGCCGCGGGCGTCTCGACCGGTTCGTGCGCCCCCGGGACATCGACCCGGATCTCGGCGGCTGACGCCTCAGGCGACCGGCACCGCGACGGCGTGCGCCTCGACCTCCGCGTGGGTCGGCAGGGGCGAGCCCGGCACGAAGGCCTCGAAAGCCGCCCAGAAATCCTGCCGGATCGCGTCGCGCTCGGTCAGGATCTCGTGCCGGGAATCCGGCAGGACCAGGATGTGGCCGGCCTTCAGCCGGGCGGCGAAGCGCTCGGTGTCCGCCGTGCCGCAGACCGGGTCGGCGCCCGCCGCGACGATCAGGGTCGGCAGCCCGATCCGCGGCGCCGCCCGCGGGTCGCGCAGCCGCGCCATCGCGCGGAACGCCTCGGCGAGCCACGCGATCGTCGGGTCGCCGACCGCGCCGGCGCCGACCTGTCGGGCCGCCGCGGCGTTGCGGGCGTAGCGGACGGGATCGCGCGACAGGCGGTTGCCGGCGTACGGGTTGGTGGCGATCGAGACCGGCTTGCCGAACGGGATGTAGCGGCTCCCGAGGCCGAGCCGCTGCAGCCCCCGCGACAGGATCGCGGCGCCGGCCGGCCAGCGGATCATCCGGATCGACAGCATCGGCGCCAGGGTCACCAGCCGCCGGAACGGCAGCGCGCCGTCGAGGGCCGCGAGGAGGGCGACGCATCCGCCCATGGAATGGGCGAGGCCGACATGGGGCTCGGGCATCAGCGGCACCAGGATCGTCTCGGCCACGGCCCGCAGGTCGAGGCGGTAATCGTCGAATCGGGCGACGTGGCCCTTGTGCGGATCGTCCACCCGCCGGTCCGATTCGCCCTGGCCGCGCCAGTCGAAGGCGACGACCGCGAAGCCCCGGGCGCGCAGCTCGTGGATCGTCTCGTAGTACTTCTCGATGAACTCGGCCCGGCCCTGGAGCAGGCAGACCGTGCCCCGGCAGGTGCGCGCCGTCGTCTGCCAGTAGGCCGCCCGCAGGGTGCAGTCGTCGCGCGTGCCGACGGCGATCAGCGTGCCGCCCGGCGGGACCGGGTTGTCGGGCGTGCTGCGCAGGGTCAGGAGCGGCGGCTCGCGCCCGGTATCACCGTCGAAGCGTCTCACTGGCCTCACCTCAGCGCCTCCGCGCACCGGTCGCTGCGCGGCCCGATGCACCCTCCGATGCACTGTGCGACCGTAGCGAAAAAATCTCGTTTCCCGCCATCGCCGGGGGTCTTGAAGCGCGATTTTCCCCCTCCGATATCTCGTCTGTGCCGGCCGTCAGGCGGCACGAGAGACGGGTCCGGCCCAATCGGGCGGACCGGAATTGCATGTTGCTCAGACGAGGATATGTCATGCGTCAGTTCGATCTCGCTCCCCTGTACCGCTCCACCGTCGGCTTCGATCGCCTGTTCTCCGCCCTCGACCAGTTCGCGAGCGCCGAGGCGGCCCCGACCTACCCGCCCTACAACATCGAGCGGACCGGCGAGAACGCCTACCGCATCACCGTCGCGGTCGCCGGCTTCACCGAGTCCGACCTGTCGATCGAGGTTCGGGAGAACGCGCTCACGCTGAAGGGCGAGCGCAAGGCCGAGGGCAAGGCGGAGTTCCTGCACCAGGGCATCGCGGCCCGCGCCTTCGAGCGCCGGTTCCAGCTCGCCGACCACGTCCAGGTGACGGGCGCGGCGCTGGAGAACGGCCTCCTCCACATCGACCTCGTCCGCGAGGTCCCGGAGGCGAAGAAGCCCCGTCGCATCGAGATCGCCTCGGCGGCGCGCCCGAGCGCCCCGGTGATCGAGGGCGACGTCCGCAAGGACGCGGTCCAGCAGGCCGCCTGATCCCGTCCGGGGCGGAACCGTCAGGTTCCGATCGGGCCCCAATCAGGCTCTCGGAGCGCCCCGGCCCCGGCCGGGGCGCTTTATCGTGGCGGCTGTCATAATGGCGTGTGGCCGTCGTGCTCTCTGTCGGATTCGACGGTGCACGGACGCGCACCCGGAGTGAACCCGACCATGGTCGCCAATCTCGCCCGCGGAGCCTACAGCGCGCTCGGAGCCGGCTGGCACAAGGGCGTGCAGTGGGGCGTCGGCGCGCCGATCGCCAAGCTGCGCCGCCGGGCAGTCCCGCTGCCGGGCGTCGCGGGCGCGGGCGGAATCGACGACGTGCTCTCGGCCGAGCGGGCGATCCGCCTGCCCGAGCCGTTCGAGGGCCGCAGCCTCGGCCGCATCGGCAGCCTCGAGGTCCGGCTGGCGACGCGGAAATCCGAGATTCGGCGGGCCCAGCGGCTGCGCTACAAGGTCTTCTACGAGGAGATGTCGGCGGTGCCCTCCGGGCTCGCCGCGCTGTCCCGCCGCGACGTCGACGGCTACGACGCGGTCTGCGACCACCTGCTCGTTCTCGACCACGCGGCGCCGAGGCGGAAGAAGCCGTTCGTCGAGCCGCGCCCGAAGGTCGTCGGCACTTACCGGCTGCTGCGCGGCGAGGTGGCCGAGCGGCACACCGGCTTCTATTCCGAGAGCGAGTACGACCTCGCGCCGCTGCTCGCCGCGCAGGGGCACCGGCGGCTCCTGGAGCTCGGCCGCTCCTGCGTGCTCAAGCCCTACCGGAGCAAGCGGACCGTCGAGCTGCTGTGGCAGGGGATCTACGCCTACGTCCTGCACCACCGGATCGACGCGCTGATCGGCTGCGCGAGCCTGGAGGGTACCGATCCGGACCGGCTGGCCCTGCCGCTCGCCTTCCTGCACCACCATGCCCGCGCGCCGGAGGGCTGGCGGGCCCGGGCGCTGCCGGAGCGGGCGGTGGCGATGGACCGGATGCCGCGCGAGGCGGTGGATGCCAAAGCCGCCCTGCAGGCGCTGCCGCCGCTGATCAAGGGCTACCTGCGCCTCGGCGCGACCTTCGGCGACGGCGCGGTGATCGACCGCCAGTTCGGCACGACGGACGTGTTCGTCACCCTGCCGGTCGAGGTGATCGGCGCGCGCTACCGGGGCCATTTCGCGCCGGCGGGGTGAGCGGCCGCTCCGGGAACCCGGAGGGTTCGTAGCTCAGCGTCCTCGCGCGCGGAGCGAGGCAACCCGGGAGCGCCGCGCTTCGCGGGATCGCGCTGCCCTCACTCGCTTCGCTCCGCTCGCCAGGACGAGGGTGCTGCAGGCCCTTAGAGATCCCCCAATGCCAGCTGACCCTGGTTGCGCGCCTTCGGCGGCGCGGCCTTGCGCTCCTTGGCCCGCCCGGAGGCGGGGCGGGCGGCGGCCGGCCTCTTGGGCTTCGGGTCGCCGCGCATCCGGGCCACCGCCTTGTCGCGGGCCACGGCCTCCGGGGCGCTCGGGTCGTCGGTCAGCCACTTGCCGCGCTTGATCACCTCATTCACGCGGCCCTGGTTGACCCCGACCTTGAAGGCGATCTCCTGCTGGGTCATGCCGGTCGTGGCGTGCAGGTCCAGGATCGCCCGGGCGAGTTCCGGGGTCATCTTCTGTCCGGTCAGCCGCCGGGCGGGCTTCACCGTCCGGGTCGCGCGGTCGCGCTCGCGCAGGCGCTCCAGCAGCGCCAGCGCCATGTTCATGCCGTGCTCGCGCAAGGCTTCCTCGAATTCCTTCAACGTCGCCATCGGCGCCATCCTCCGCCGGGCTCTCGGGCCGGGTGCTGGCCGAGGAACGTGCCGGGAACGAAGCGGTTGCGCAAGCCGATCGGGCGGGCGCCCTCCGCCGGGCCGGTGGATGACACCCGTCGTCCACCGGAAATGCGCGGCGCTGGCCTCCCCCCGGCGGCTCCGCTACAGGGGGGCCGCACCGTGACGGCAGCCAGCGCGCAGACGATGATCAGCCCGATCCGCAGAATTGCCCCCGGCGAGACGCCCGGCTCCCTGGCGCGGGAGCTGGAGGCCGGGGCGGTGCTGCTGTTCCCGGACCTGCCGTTTCCGTTCAGCGACTTCGAGCGCCGGTTCACCGAGCGGCCCTTCGCGGACGGCAAGGCCAAGAACGTCAACATCCGCGGCGAGGCCGCCGAGCTGCGCGGGGCGGCCGGCACGCCGGAGGAGCAGGAAGCCCTGCGCCAGCTGCTGATCCGCTACCGCGCCTTCGCCCGCGAGCTGATCGGCACCTATCTGCCCGAGTACCGCGACCGGGTGAGCCTCGCCGGCACCTCCTACCGGCCCTTCGACGTCGACCGGCGCAAGCTGAGCTGGCGGCGCGACGACACGCGCCTGCACGTCGACGCGTTCCCGTCGAACCCGATCGGCGAGAAGCGGATCCTGCGGGTGTTCCGCAACGTCAACCCGGCGGGCGAGCCGCGCCGCTGGCGGGTCGGCGAGGATTTCGGGTCGATGGCGCAGAAGTTCCTGCCGCGGCTGCCGGGCTACTCGCCGCTCTCGGCGCGCCTGCTCGCGGCTCTGCGCATCACCAAGGCGAAGCGCTCGGAATACGACCACCTGATGCTGCACCTGCACGACGCGCTCAAGCAGGACGAGACCTATCAGGCCGAGGCTCCCCAGGCCGACGTGGAATTCCGCCCCGGCGAGACCTGGGTGACCTTCTCCGACCTCGTGATGCACGGGGCCATGGGCGGCCGCTACATGCTGGAGCAGACCGCCTACCTGCCGGTCGCCGCCCAGGCCGACCCGGCCCTGAGCCCGCAGCGCATCCTCGCGGCCAAGCTCGGCCGCGCCCTTCGCACCTGAGACAGGGACGTCACCGATGATCCTCGAAATCGCGCAGATCGAGATCAAGCCCGGCCTGGAGGCCGAGTTCGAGAAGGGCATCACCGAGGCCTCGGCGATCTTCAAGCAGGCCAAGGGCTGCCGGCACTTCGAGGTCCGGCGCTCCATCGAGCATCCGCAGCGCTACCGGCTGCTGATCCACTGGGACACGCTGGAGGCCCACACCAAGGACTTCACCGGCTCGCAGCCCTGGCAGGATTACCGCGCGCTGGTCTCCCACTGCTTCGCCGGCCCGGTGGCCGTCGAGCATGCCGAGCAGGTGCTGAAGGCGTTCTGAGCCCCGGCGCGGGTCCGGGCAGAGCCTCCGGCGGCCCGGAGCGTTGCGACACCGACAGCCGGTGCTAGGCTCCCGCGCGACCGGACCCGAGGCGAATCATCGGGGTCGCGGCGGGTGGGGAACAGGCTGATGGCGCGGCTCGGACGGCTCGCGGGTGCCCTGGCGCTCCTCGGAGTGATCGCGGGCGTTCCAGCTCTCGCCCAGTCCCCGCTCGCGCAATCCCCGCCTGCGGCCCGCACCGCGCCCCGGCCGGCCACCGCCATCGCCGCGCCGTTCGCCAAGAGCTTCGTCCGGCCCGACCTCGCCAGCGCGGCGGTCCGCCTGGAGACCGCGCTCAAGGCGGAAGCCGGGGGGCCGCTCCGGCCCGCGGGCCAGTCCCGCGCCGCCGGGCTGGCCCTGCTCGCCGCCGACAAGCCGGACGAGGCGCTGGCGCCGCTCACCGCCGCGGTGGCGGCCGACCCGACCGACGGGCGCAACTGGCAGGCCTATGCCCGCGGGGCCGCCGCGGCCCTGGGCGCGCTGGAGGACAACGACTACCAGGGGCGGTCGCGCCTGCGCGGGCGGGTGACGGCCGCCGCCTACCGCGCCTACGAGCGCGCCGGGACGGCCGCCGACGCCGCGGCGGCGCTGGCCGCGCTCGGCGCCGCGGAGGCCGAGCAGGAATCCTGGCGCCCGGCGCTCGACGCCTACGCGGCGAGCCTCGCCCTGGCCGAGACCGGCCCGGCCCGGGAAACCTACGAGACCCTGCGGACCGAGCACGGATTCCGCATCCTCGACTACAAGGTCGATTCCGACGCCGCCGCCCCGCGGGCCTGCTTCACCTTCTCGGAGGCGATCAGGCCCAAGACCGACTACGCGCCCTTCGTCGCCGTGTCGGGCAGCAGCGCGGCCGCCGTGACCGGGGAGGGCTCCCAGGTCTGCGTCGACGGGCTCAAGCACGGCGGGCGCTACGCCATCGTGGTCCGCCAGGGCCTGCCCTCCGCGGTCGGCGAGAGCCTGCTCAAGGCCGCCGATTACGAGATCTACGTCCGCGACCGCGCCCCGCAGGTGCGCTTCACCGGGCGCAACTACGTGCTGCCCCGGACCGGTCAGGCGGGCGTGCCCCTGGTCTCAGTGAACGCGCCCAAGCTCGACGTCGAGGTGCTGCGCATCGGCGACCGCGGCCTGCTGCCGACCCTGCGCTCCGAGGATTTCCTGGGCCAGCTCAGCGGGTCCACCGCCCGGACGATCGCGTCCGAGAAGGGCCAGCGCGTCTGGAAGGGCACCCTCGACACCGCCAAGGCGGAGGTGAATCAGGAGGCCGTCACCGCCTTCCCGGTCCTCCAGGCGGTGGGCAAGCTGGAGCCGGGCCTCTACGTGATGCTGGCTCGCCCGTCGGGCGTGGCCGCCTCCGACGAGGAGTACGACACCCAGGCGACACAGTGGTTCGTGGTCTCCGACCTGGGACTCACCGCCACCAAGGGGCGGGACGGGGTCCACGTGGTCCTGCGCTCGCTTGCCTCCGCGCAGGTGATGCCGGGCGCCGAGATCCGGCTGATCGCCCGCAACAACGAGGTGCTGGGCACGCGGACCACGGACGCGCAGGGGCACGTCGCCTTCGATCCGGGGCTCGCCCGCGGGGAGGGCGGCCTCGCGCCGAGCCTCGTGGTCGCCCAGGCGGGCGGCGATTACGGCTTCCTCGACCTCAACCTCGGCGCCTTCGACCTCACCGACCGCGGCGTGAAGGGCCGCCCCGAGACCGGCGGCCTCGACGCCTACCTGTTCCCGGAGCGGGGGGTCTACCGGACGGGCGAGACCGTCCAGCTCACCGCCCTGCTGCGCGATCCCCGCGGCGCCGCCGTGCCGGACCTGCCCCTGACCCTGGTGGTCAAGCGGCCGGACGGCGTCGAGTACCGGCGCGTCTCGGTGCCCGACCAGGGGCTCGGCGGCCGGGCCCTGCCGCTGCCGCTCCTGTCGGGGGCGATGCACGGCACGTGGCGGGTCTCCGCCTACACGGACCCGAAGGCGCCCGCGATCGGCGAGACCAGCTTCCTGGTGGAGGATTACGTCCCCGAGCGGCTGGAGGTGACCCTCAAGGCCCGGCAGGCCGCCCTGAACCGGGGCGAGGCCGCCCAGGTCGACGTCGCCGCCCGCTACCTCTACGGCGCCCCGGGCGCCGATCTCGACGTGTCGGGCAGCGTGACCGTGCAGGCGGCGGCCACCAGCGGCATCAAGGGGCTGGAGACCTATTCCATCGGTCTCGACGACGAGGCGGTCGAGCCGGCGACCCAGGAACTGCAGGACCACGCCACCACGAACGCGCAGGGCGGCGCCACCGTCACGGTGCCGGTGCCGCAGGTCGCGGCCCCGCGGGCGCTGGAGGCGAAGATCACGCTGGCGGTCGGCGAGCCCGGCGGACGGGCGCTGTCGCGCAGCCTGACCCTCCCGATCCTCCCGGCCAGCCCGGTCCTCGCCCTGCGCAAGGGCTTCACCGACCTGAAGGAGGGCGGGATCGCGGGCTTCGACGCGGTGTTCGCGAGCCCCGACGGGGCGCTCCTCGCCCGGCCGGGCGTGAGCTGGACCCTGTCGCGGATCGACTCCTCCTACCAGTGGTACCGGGCGGACGGGCGCTGGTCGTTCGAGGCGGTGAAGTCCGCCCGGCGCGTCGCCAGCGGCACCGTCGACCTCACGGCCGCCGGTCCGAGCCGGATCGAGGCGCCGGTCGGCCTCGGCCGCTACCGGCTGGAGGTCTCGGCCGCGGGCGCCCCGGAGGCGACCGCGAGCCTCGGCTTCGAGGTCGGCTGGGGCGGCTCGGAGACCGCGGAGGCGCCCGACCTCCTCGACCTGACCCTCGACAAGGCGGCCTACGCGGCCGGCGACACCCTGCGGGCCAAGCTCAGCCCGAAGTTCAGGGGCCAGGCCAGCCTGATGGTCGTCAGCGACCGCGTGCACCAGACCCTTGAGGTCAGCGTGCCCGAGGGCGGCACCACGGTCAGCATCCCGGTGAAGGCCGAGTGGGGCGCCGGCGCCTACTTGGTGGCCACCGCCTACCGGCCCCTCGACCAGGCGGCCAAGCGCCTGCCGGGCCGGGCGCTCGGCTTGGCGTGGTTCTCGGTGGACCGGGAGCGGCGCAGCCTCGGCGTCGCCCTGAAGGCGCCGGAGCGGGCGCGCCCGCGCCAGGACCTGACCGTGCCGGTCCAGCTCACCGGGCTGAAGGCCGGCGAGCCGGCGCGGATCACCGTGGCGCTGGTCGATGTCGGCATCCTCAACCTGACCCGCTACGCGGCGCCGGACCCGACCCAGTACTTCCTCGGCCAGCGGGCGCTCGGGCCGGAGGTCCGCGACCTCTACGGCTACCTGATCGACGGCATGCAGGGCTCGGCCGGGGCGATCCGCTCGGGCGGCGACGCGGGCGGCGGCGAGCTCGCCGATTCCCCGCCGACCCAGGCGCCGCTGGCGCTCTATTCCGGCGTCGTGACCGTGGGGCCGGACGGCGCGGCCAGCGTGACCTTCCCGGTCCCGGCCTTCAACGGCACCGGGCGCGTGATGGTCACCGCCTGGAGCGGCGACCGGGTCGGGCAGGCGCAGGCCGACGTGATCATCCGCGACCCGGTCGTGCTCAGCGCCACGCTGCCGCGCTTCCTCGACACCGGCGACCGCTCGCGCCTGTTCGTGGCCCTCGACAACGTCGAGGGGCGGGCGGGCGAGTACACGGTCGACCTGAACCCGACCGGCCCGGTCGTGGTCGGCGCCAGCGCGCTGCGCCAGACGCTGCGGCTGGAGGCCGGCGCCAAGGGCCAGTTCGCGATCCCGCTCACCGCCGCCGGGCCGGGCACGGCCCGCCTCGACCTCGCTTTGTCGGGACCCGGCCTCCCGGCCGCCCTGAACCAGAGCTTCGCCCTCGGGATCTCGCCGGGGACCGGCGCGCTGCTGCGCCGCTCGGTACGCAGCCTCGCCCCCGGCGCGAACCTGACGCTTACGTCGGACCTCCTCGCCGACCTGCAGCCCGGCACCGGCAGCGTCTCGCTCTCGGCCACGGCCCTGCCGGGAGTCGACGTGGCGGCCCTGCTCCGGGCGCTCGACCGCTACCCCTACGGCTGCTCCGAGCAGGTGGTGAGCCGGGCGATGCCGCTGCTCTACGTCAACAAGCTCGCGGCCCTGGAGAAGCTCGCCCTCGACGCGGGCGCGGACGAGCGGGTGCGCGAATCGATCGAGCGCCTGCTCGCCCGCCAGGATTCGAGCGGCGATTTCGGCCTGTGGTCGGCGCAGGGGTCGAGCGACCTCTGGCTCGACGCCTACGTGACCGACTTCCTGACCCGCGCCCGGGAGCGCGGCTTCGCGGTGCCGCAGAAGGCCTTCGCCCAGGCCCTCGACTACCTGCGCAACGCCGTGGCCAACGCCACGGAGGTGCGCAACGGCGGCGCCGACCTCGCCTACGCGGCCTACGTGCTCGCCCGGAACGGCCGGCCGGTGATGGGCGACCTGCGCTACCTCGCCGACACCAAGATCGGTGATTTCTCCTCTGCCCTCGGTCGGGCGCAGCTCGCCGCCGCCCTGGCGCTGCTGGGCGACCGCGGCCGGGCCGCGAAGGCGATGGACTCGGCGCTGACCGTGCTGCGGACCGACCGCGACAAGGGCCAGTACCGCGCCGATTACGGCTCCCGCCTGCGCGACGGGGCCGGGCTGATCACCCTTGCCGCCGAGAGCGGGCTGGCGCAGGGGGCGCTGGGCCCCGCGGCGGCCGCGCTCGGCGAGGAGCAGCAGGCCGACCGGGCGACGAGCACGCAGGAGAATGCCTGGATGGTGCTCGCCGCCGAGAGCCTCTCGAACGAGGCGGGCGGCCTGTCGTTCACCCTGGACGGCGCGCCGCAGACCGGGACGCTCGCCCGGGTCTACCGGGAGGCAGCCCTCGGCGAGCGGGGCGTTCAGCTCACCAATACCGGCCGCAACCCCGTGCAGGTGGCCGTGACCGTCAACGGCAGCCCCCTGGTGCCGGAGCCGGCGGCGCAGCAGGGCTACACGATCGAGCGCAGCTTCCGCCGCCTCGACGGCAGCACCGTCGACCCGGCGAGCGGCCTGCGCCAGAACGACCGGCTGGTGGTGGTGCTCAAGGTCACGGAGGCCAAGGCGGAGGCGGCGCGGCTCCTGCTGGTCGATCCGCTGCCGGCGGGGCTGGAGATCGACAATCCGAAGCTCCTCGACGCCGACGCGCTCCAGGGGCTCGCCTTCGCCAAGTCCGACGTGCAGCCGGTCCACACCGAGTTCCGCGACGACCGGTTCGTGGCGGCCTACGACCGTGACCCGAGCCAGTCGGCGTTCTTCACGGTGGGCTACACGGTGCGGGCGGTCTCGCCCGGGACCTACGTCCATCCCGGCGCCACCGTGGAGGACATGTACCGGCCGGCGCGGTTCGGCCGGACTGCCTCGGGCAGCGTGACGGTCGGGGCGGCGAAGTAGGGCGGCCGGCGTTCGAGCGCTGCGCTCGACGTCGACCTCGCGTCATCGCGAGCGCAGCGAAGCGACCCAGGGCAGCGTGCCATCGGTGAGCTTGCCGCTTCCCTGGATTGCTTCGCTGCGCTCGCAGAGACGCGGTGCTGAGGCCATCGTCCGGCCCCCGCCTCGGACGCGAAGGCGCAACCCGCTGCGCCGGGCCGCTGCGTTGCGGCGAGCACATGGTGCGCTGCGGAACCCCCGCCAGCGCCCACCCATTGCCACAGGTCCCGTTCGGAACCCGTGGAGCGATGCCCGATGCCGGACCTCGACGCGCTCGCCGGCTCCGCAGCCCGCGCGCTGGCCTACCTGCCATGGTGGGCCGAGAGCCTGATCCTCATCGTCGCCTGCTGCGCCGTGGTGATGCCCCTGCACGGGATTGTGTATCGGGCGATGAAGCGGGCGGTCGCGGGCAAGAGCCTGTTCTGGCGCTCGCTGGTGTCGCGCACCCGCGGACCGAGCCGCCTCGGCCTGATAGTGGTGGCGATCAGCCTCGCCTCGACCACCGTGCACCTGTCCTGGGAGGTGCGGATCGCCCTCAACCAGATCCTGCTGGTCGCCTTCGTGACGCTGACCGGCTGGTGCTGCGCCACCGCGCTCCACATCGCCACAGTGATCTACCTGCGCCGGTTCAAGCTCGACGCCGAGGACAACCTCCTGGCGCGCAAGCACTTCACGCAGATGCGCATCCTCGAGCGGGCCGGCGTGACGCTGGTGGCGCTCGTCACCCTCTCGGTGGCGCTGATGACCTTCGAGCCGGTGCGCCAGTACGGCGTCAGCCTGCTCGCCTCGGCGGGCGCGGCGGGCCTCGTCCTCGGGCTGGCCATGCAGCCGGTCCTGTCGAACCTCGTGGCCGGCATCCAGATCGCCATCACCCAGCCGATCCGGATCGAGGACGCGATCATCGTCGAGAACGAGTGGGGCTGGGTCGAGGAGATCACCGCGACCTACGTGGTCGTCCGGCTCTGGGACTGGCGCCGGCTGGTCCTGCCGCTGACCTACTTCATCCAGAAGCCGTTCCAGAACTGGACCCGCGACGGCGCCTCGCTGATCGGCAGCGTCTTCCTCTACGTCGACCACCGGGCGCCGGTCGCGGCGATGCGCGAGAAGCTCGCCGAGATCGCCAGGGCCACGCCCCTGTGGGACGGGCGAGTGGTCAACCTCCAGGTCTCGGACGCGAAGGAATCGACGATCGAGATCCGGATGCTGGTGAGCGCCCGCAACGCGCCCCAGGCCTGGGACCTGCGCTGCGTGGTCCGCGAGGCGATGATCACGTGGCTCCAGGCCGAGCACCCGGAGGCCCTGCCGCGGCACCGGACGGAATGGGTCGGCGCCGAGGAACCGGCGCTGCGCCGGGCGGAGGCGCGGCGGTTCGCGGCGTGAGCGACACCATTCCGTGTTCCGGATTCCCCAGCCACGCCCTCATCCTGAAGCGCGGGTTCGACGTCTTCCGTTCGATCGTCGCTCAGTCGTCGGCGCCGGCGTAGAAACTCTCCACGCCGATGCCCTCCTCCTGCATCAACCGGGCGCGGGCGCGCAGCTTCTCCGTCTCGCTCTTGAGCTGGCCGCAGGCCGCCAGGATGTCCCGGCCGCGGGGCGTGCGCACCGGCGAGGCGTAGCCGGCGTTGAACACGATCTCGGAGAAGCGCTCGATCCGGTCCCAGTCCGAGCACTCGTAGCGGCTGCCCGGCCAGGGGTTGAACGGGATCAGGTTGATCTTGGCCGGAATGCCCTTGAGCAGCCGGACCAGCTCCCGCGCGTCCGCGTCCGAATCGTTGACGCCCTTGAGCATCACGTACTCGAAGGTGATCCGGCGGGCGTTGCTCAGGCCCGGATAGGCCCGGCAGGCGGCGAGCAGCTCGGCGATCGGGTATTTCCGGTTGAGCGGCACCAGCTCGTTGCGCAGGTCGTCGCGCACGGCGTGGAGCGAGATCGCCAGCATGGCGTTGGCCTGCTCGCCGAGGCGGGGGATCTGCGGCACGACCCCCGAGGTCGAGACCGTGATCCGGCGGCGGGACAGGCCGAGACCCTCCTGGTCCGACATCACCCCGACCGCGTCGACCACGGCGTCGAGGTTGTAGAGGGGCTCGCCCATGCCCATGAACACGATGTTGGTCACAAGCCGGCCGACCTCGCCGGAGCCGCCGGCGTCGCGACTCGGCATCTGGCCGGGCCAGTCGCCGAGCTCGTCCCGGGCGGTGACCAGCTGCTGGACGATCTCGGCCGCCGACAGGTTGCGCACGAGGCGCTGCGTGCCGGTGTGGCAGAACGAGCAGGTCAGGGTGCAGCCGACCTGGGAGGACACGCAGAGCGTGCCCCGGTCCGGACCGGGAATGTAGACGCACTCGATCTCGGCGCCGCGGTTGTGCTCCTGCCGGTTGGTCGGGGCCATGCGCAGCAGCCACTTGCGGGTGCCGTCGCGGGAGACCTGCCGGCTCGCCACCTCGGGCCGCTCCAGGGTGAAGTGCTCGGCGAGCTGCGCCTTTAGCGCCTTGCCGACATTGGTCATCTCGGCGAAGTCGGACGCCCCGCGGAAATTGACCCAGTGCCAGACTTGGCCGGCGCGCATCCGGCTCTCGCGCTCGGGCACGCCCATGCCGACGAGCTGCGCCTTGAGGGCCTCGCGGGTCAGGCCGACCAGCGACGGGCGACGGCCGGGCAGCGCCTCGGGGAGGAGATCCGGCGCCTTCTCGATCGCGGCATCGGCCGCGCGGGCGCTGTCGAGCGACGGCGTCGCCATGGCGTTCAAACGATCCATACGTTGGAAAGGGTCTGATATAGGCGATCGCGGCGGCAAATGCGAATGCGCACCGCCCACAGGGGCCCTGACGGAGAGCCATGGCGACCGACACCCGAGCCGGACAGGCGATCTACAATCCGCGGACGCTGCGGCTCTACGACCTCGTCGTGCTGCGCCTGTCGAACCCGCTGATCTGGCGCTGCCCGACCGCGCGGATCCTCGCCCTCTACGATCAGCACGCGGGCGCCTCGCATCTCGATGTCGGGGTCGGGACCGGCTGGTACCTCGGCCGGTGCCGCTTCCCCGCGCCCGCGCCGCGGGTCGGCCTGATGGACCTCAACGCCGACAGCCTCGCCTTCGCGGCCGACCGGATCGCGCGCTACCGGCCCGAGACCTACCGGGTCGACGTGCTCGGCGCCCCGGCCAGCGGCATCGCGCCGTTCGCCTCGATCGGGATGACCTACCTGCTGCACTGCCTGCCGGGCGACATCGCCGCGAAGGCGAAGGCCTTTGACACGGTGCGGCCGTGCCTGGCGGACGACGGCGTGGTGTTCGGCGCCACGATCCTGTCGGGCGGCATCCCGACCACGGGTGCGGCGCGGGCGCTGATGCGGGTCTACAACCGAAAGGGGGTGTTCTCGAACGCCGCCGACACGCTGCCGGCCCTGCGCGCGGCGCTGGACCGGCGCTTCCGGTCGGTGGAGATCACGGTGGTAGGCTGTGTCGCGCTGTTCGTGGCGCGCGAGCCGCGCTGAGCCGGTTGCCGTCCTCAGACACGAAAAAGGGCGCCCGCGGGCGCCCTGATCCATCTGTCAAAGGCCCCTGAAACAATCAGGCGGCGGCGGTCTTCACCGGCACGCCCTTCTCGGACAGGAAGGTCTGCAGCTCGCCCGACTGGAACATCTCGCGGGTGATGTCGCAGCCGCCGACGAACTCGCCCTTCACGTAGATCTGCGGGATGGTCGGCCAGTTGGAGAAGGCCTTGATGCCCTCGCGGATCTCCTGGTCGGCCAGGACGTTCACGCCCTTGAACGGCACGCCGAGGTAGTTGAGGATCTGCACCACCTGCCCCGAGAAGCCGCATTGCGGCATCTGCGGCGTGCCCTTCATGAACACCACCACGTCCTGGGAGGCGATCTCGTTCTGGATGGTCGTGTTGACGTCGGTCATCGCTCTGTCCTTGTTCGTCGGTCGTATGTGAGGTCTGGGTCAGCGGCGCGCAACCGATGCAGCGATCGTGCGAAGGGCGCGCTCGATATCGAAAGTCTCGGTCAGCAGATCCTCAGGACGGATCGGGCAGGCTTCCGGCAGTCCCGGGAGCAGCGCGTTCCCATAGGCACCGAGACCAGCCTCCGCAGCCGTGACGGCCGATTTCCAGATCCTGCTCCAGTTCAGCCTTTGCCGCATCGACGCTTCGTAGGCGTTCCAGGCGGTGATCTGGAAGGTCGCGATCTCCTCCCGCCAGTGCAGGCTGGCCGGCGCGAGGGGGGCGGACGCGCGCTTGAGGAGGTGGGCAAGCGTCTGGATCAACAGCCCCTCGACGGCCCGGAGATGCGAACGCCCCACGCTCTCGATCTCCTGGGCAACGTTCTCCCAATCGACCGCGTTCGACAGCTCAGGCCGTTCGGCCAGCGCGCGCAGAGCCGCCGCCTGCTCCTCGGCCCAGGTCACGATATCGTCGTCGTAGAGGCTCGGTCGGTCCATCGGGAGCGCTCCCGCCAGAAGGCTCAATCCTGCGGGACACCCGTGGTCAGCGCAAGGGCGTGGAGCACGCCGCCCATCCGACCCTGGAGGGCGCCGTAGACCATCTGGTGCTGCGCCACCCGGGTCTTGCCCTTGAAGGCCGCCGACAGGACGGTGGCGGCGTAGTGGTCGCCGTCGCCCGCGAGGTCGCGGATCTCCACCTGCGCGTCCGGCAGGGCCTCGCGGATCATGCGCTCGATCTCGCCCGCATCCATCGGCATCGGGAAACTCCTGGGGTCGAGCATCATCCCGAAAGGTGGTCGCCGGCTTTCGGAAAACGATGATGCTAAAATGAAGATCTGGGGCATCGGACCGGATCTGGAATCCGGTCCGATGCCCAACGGGGATCAGGACGCGGGCGCGGCCGGCTGGCTCGCCATGTAGTCGGGCAGCCAGCTCTCGTGCGCCGCGGACAGGTCGGCGAGCGATATGGTCTCGCCGCCCGGCAGGGTCAAACGGTCGGAGCCGGCGACGCCGACCGAGGCCGCCGCCACACCCTGGGCCGCGGCGGCCGCGAGCAGGTCGGTGGCCGCCTCCGGCCGCACCGCCAGCAGGTAGCGGCCCTGATCCTCGCCGAACAGGTAGGCGTGGGGCGGCAGGTCAACCGGCACGTCGGAGAGCGCCGCGCCGAGGCGGCCCGCCATGGCCATCTCGGCGAGCGCGACGGCGAGGCCGCCATCTGCGAGGTCGTGGACCGTGTCGACGGTGCCCGCCTGGATCAGGCCGCGGACGAAGTCGCCGTTGCGGCGCTCCAGCGCGAGGTCGACGGGCGGCGGCGCGCCCTCCTCGCGGCCCTCGATCACCGACAGGTAGGCCGACTGGCCGAGCCAGCCCTCGCTCGCCCCGATCAGCACCAGCACGTCGCCCTCGCGCTTGAGGGCGATCGTCGCGTGACGCGCGACGTCGTCGAGCACGCCGACGCCGCCGATGGTCGGGGTCGGCAGGATGCCGACGCCGTTGGTCTCGTTGTAGAGCGAGACGTTGCCCGACACGACCGGGAAGTCGAGCGCCCGGCAGGCCTCGCCGATGCCCTGGAGGCAGCCGACGAGCTGGCCCATCACCTCGGGCTTCTCGGGGTTGCCGAAGTTGAGGTTGTCCGTGATGGCGAGCGGCTTGGCGCCGACCGCCGTGATGTTGCGCCACGCCTCAGCAACGGCCTGCCGGCCGCCCTCGACCGGGTCGGCCTCGCAGTAGCGCGGGGTGACGTCGCAGGTCAGCGCCAGGCCCTTCGGCCCGTCCTCGACCCGCACGATGGCGGCGTCGCCGCCGGGCTTCTGGACGGTGTTGCCCAAGATGAAGTGGTCGTACTGCTCGAACACCCAGCGCTTCGAGGCGAGGTCGGGGGAGCCGACGAGGCGCTTCAGCGCGTCGGTGAGCGAGGCCGGCGCCGGGACATCGGCGGCCGCGATCACCGGCTGGTGCGTGTTGGCCAGATGCGGCCGGTCGTAGAGCGGGGCCTCGTCGCCGAGCTCCTTGATCGGCAGGTCGGCCACGGTCTCGCCGTGCCACTTGATGACGAAGCGCAGCGTGTCGGTGGTCCGGCCGATCACCGCGAAATCGAGGCCCCACTTCACGAAGATCGCCTCGGCCTCGGCCTCCATGCCGGGCTTGAGCACCATGAGCATGCGCTCCTGGCTCTCCGAGAGCATCATCTCGTAGGGCGTCATGCCCTCCTCGCGGGCCGGCACCTTGTCGATGTCGAGCTCGACGCCGAGGTCGCCCTTGGCGCCCATCTCCACCGCCGAACAGGTGAGGCCGGCCGCGCCCATGTCCTGGATGGCGATGACCGCGCCGGAGGCCATCAGCTCCAGGCAGGCTTCCAGCAGCAGCTTCTCGGCGAAGGGGTCGCCGACCTGCACGGTCGGGCGCTTCGACTCGGATTCCTCGTCGAACTCGGCCGACGCCATGGTGGCGCCGTGGATGCCGTCGCGGCCGGTCTTGGAGCCGAGATAGACGATCGGGTTCCCGACGCCGGCGGCGGCCGCGTAGAAGATGCCGTCGGTGCGGGCGAGCCCCACCGCCATGGCATTGACCAGGATGTTGCCGTCGTAGCGCCGGTGGAAGCCGGTCAGGCCGCCGACGGTCGGCACGCCGAAGGAATTGCCGTAGCCGCCGACGCCCGCGACCACGCCGGAGACGAGGCTGCGCGTGCGCGGGTGGTCGGGGGAGCCGAAGCGCAGGGCGTTGAGCGCCGCGATCGGCCGCGCGCCCATGGTGAAGACGTCGCGCAGGATGCCGCCCACGCCCGTCGCCGCGCCCTGGTAGGGCTCGATGTAGCTCGGGTGGTTGTGGCTCTCCATCTTGAAGACGCAGGCGTGGCCGTCACCGATGTCGATGACGCCCGCGTTCTCGCCCGGCCCCTGGATCACCCAAGGCGCCGAGGTCGGCAGCCCGCGCAGGTGCTTGCGGGAGGATTTGTAGGAACAGTGCTCGTTCCACATCGCCGAGACGATGCCGAGCTCGGTCAGCGTCGGGTCGCGCCCGATCAGGCCGCGGAAGCGCTCGTACTCGTCCGGCGTCAGGCCGTGCTGGGCCACGAGCTCGGGGGTGATCGGAACGTCGTTGCGGAACATGGGCGGTCTCGACGAGGGCGGTCCGGGAGCCCCGGCAGGGCCCTCGACCCGATGCGCGACCCGAACCGGGCCGCGCGCGGCGACGGTGACGGATTAGTGCGTTCCGCCACCGCGTTGCAATACGCCGGCCCTGCTGGCCGTGTATGGGTGCCGCTCACGCCGCCGGCGGATGGGCCAGAAAATCGGCGATCGCCGCCACGAACTTGTCGCCGTAGGCCTCGCGCTTGCGCTCGCCGACGCCGTGCACGGTGCGCAGCGCCCAGAGGTCGACGGGCTTCTGGCGGGCCATCTCGATGAGGGTGCGGTCCGGGAAGACCATGAAGGCCGCGATGCCCTCGGCCCGGGCCAGCGTGGCGCGCAGGCCCCGCAGGTGCTGGAACAGCGCCTCGTCGGCCTCCGAGAGGGCGATCTCGCCGTCCTCGCGGGCGGCGGCCCGGCGGCGCTCGCGGGATTCGGCCTTCGGCTCCGGGTCGGGGCGGAGCTGGACCGGCTCCCGGCCGAACAGGATCGCCTCGCCCTTCTCGGTCATGGACAGGCCGCCGTAGCCGTCGGCGTTCTCGGCGATCGCCCCGGCCGCGAAGAGCTGGCGCAGGATCGCCCGCCAGGCCGCCACCGGCTTGTCCGCCCCGACCCCGAAGGTCTTGAGGCTCGCGTGGCCGTTGCGGCGGATCTGGTCGCTCTCCTTCCCGTGGACCACATCGCAGATATAGGCCGCGCCGAAGCGCTGGCCGGTGCGCACGATCGCCGAGAGGATCTTCTGGGCCGGTACGGTCCCGTCGACGAGGGTCACGCCACCGCGGCACAGGTCGCAGCGGCCGCAAGCGCCGCTCGACTCGCCGAAATAGGCGAGCAGCGACTGGCGGCGACAGGTCGCGCCCTCGCACAGGGTGATCATCGCCTCGAGCTTGCGCCGCTCGACCCGGCGGCGGTCGTCCGAGATCTCCTTCTCGTCGATCTGGCGGCGGCGGAGCGCCATGTCGTCGAGGCCGTACAGGGTCAGCGTGTCGGCGGGCAGCCCGTCGCGGCCGGCGCGGCCGATCTCCTGGTAGTAGCCCTCGACGTTGTTGGGCATGTCGGCGTGGCAGACGAAGCGCACGTCCGGCTTGTTGATGCCCATGCCGAAGGCGACGGTGGCGGTCATCACCACCCCGTCCTCCTGCAGGAACCGGTCCTGGTTCGCCATCCGCGTCGCCTGGTCGAGGCCGGCATGGTAGGGCAGGGCGTCGAACCCGTCCTTCCGGAGGGTCTCGGCCAGCTGCTCGGTGCGCTTGCGCGACGAGCAGTAGATGATCCCGCTCTCCGATCGCCGGTGCTTCAGGAACCGCTCGATCTGCCGGGCCGGGTTGTCCTTTGGCTGGAAGGTCAGCCGGATGTTCGGCCGGTCGAAGGAATGGACGAAGATCTTCGGCGGCCGGTCCTGCGGGAACAGCCGCTCGGCGATCTCGGCGCGGGTCGCGGCGTCGGCGGTGGCGGTGAGCGCCAGGGTCTGGACGTTGCCCAGCGCCGTCCGGGCGCGGGCGATCTCCCGGTACTCGGGCCGGAAATCGTGCCCCCACTGCGAGACGCAGTGGGCCTCGTCGACGGCCAGCCGCCGGACGCCGGCCCCGCGCAGGGCGTCCATGCAGCCGTCCATCAGCAGGCGCTCGGGGGAGACGAACAGCAGCCGCAGGTCGCCGGAGCGCAGGGCGCGCCACGTCTCGCGGGACTCGGATTCCCCGACCGTCGAGTTCAGGGTCGCGGCTTGGATGCCGACGCTGCGCATCTGCTGGACCTGATCGTGCATCAGCGCGATCAGCGGCGAGACCACCACGGTCAGCCCCGGGTCGACCAGGGCCGGGAGCTGGTAGGTCATCGACTTGCCCGAACCCGTGGGCATCACGGCGAACACGTCGGTCCCGTCGAGCACGGCGCCGATCACCTCGTCCTGGCCGGGGCGAAAATCCTCGTAGCCGAACGTCTTCTTCAGCGCGGCGCGGGCCTCGTCGAGGCGGGTCATCGGGATCCTTGGTCGGGGTTCTGGCCGCCCTTGCGGCAGGGGTGTGTAGACACTAGCCTCCACGTGTCTACACGGGAGCCGCCATGCCGCTCAACATCCGCAGCGAAGAGGTGAATCAGCTGGCCGAGAAGCTGGCATCGCGGGCCGGCGTGAGCAAGACTGAGGCGGTGCGACTCGCGCTCGCGAACGAGCTGGCGCGCCGGGAGTCGTGCCTGTCCCTTGCAGAACGGCTGAAGCCCCTCCTTGACAGGATGGATGCCGTGCCGCGCACGGGCCTCGAGGGCGACAAGGCATTCTACGACAGCCTGAACGACGAGTGATGTTCGTCGACACCTCGGCCCTCGTGGCGATCCTGACCGCGGGAACGGAGCGTTCCACTCTACTGAGCCGCCTCGACGGTGCGGTGGACCCTCTGACCTCAGGCCTCGCCGTCTTCGAAACGGCGATCGCGGTGGCCCGCAAGACGGCGATGTCCGTAGACGACGCCGAGGCGCAGGTCGCGGAATTCATCCGCGTCGTAGGTCTGCGAATCGTCCCCGTCGCCGAGGCCGAGACCGCCCTGGCCCTCGCGGCCCATGCCCGCTACGGCAAGGGCCGCCACCCGGCGCGACTGAACCTCGGCGATTGCTTTGCCTATGCCTGCGCGCGGGTGCACGGCGTGCCGCTGCTCTACGTCGGCGACGATTTCTCGCAGACCGACATCCGCTCGGCCCTCGGCTGAGCCTCAGCCGCCGTGGAACTCGGCCACGTGCTGGGCCACGATGGCGTCGAAGGACGCGTCCGCCCGGAAGCCCAGGGCCAGGGCGGCCTCCGGCTCGAACGCCTCCGGCCAGGAGCCGACGATCCGCGCGATGGTGGCATCGGGCGCGCGCCGAATCAGCGCCACGGCCTTGTCACCCGCCGCGCGGCGCAGGGCCTCGATCTCCTCCGCCACCGTCGCCGAGACGCCCGGCATGGTCAGGCTGATCCGCGGGCCGATCGCCGCGAGGTCGAGCCCGGCGGCGTGGACCAGGAAGCCCACCGCCGCGGCGGGGCTGGCGAACCAGTGCCGGACGGTGTCGGGCACCGGCAGGATCGCCTCCTGGCCGGCCAGCGGCTCGCGGATGATCCCCGAGAAGAAGCCCGAGGCCGCCTTGTTGGGCTTGCCCGGCCGCACGCAGATCGTCGGCAGGCGCAGGCCGATCCCGTCGAGGAAGCCGCGGCGCGCGTAGTCGGCGAGCATCAGCTCGCCCATGGCCTTCTGCACGCCGTACGACGAGGCCGGGCGCAGGATGTGGTCGTCCGGGATGACCTTCGGGAAGGGCGGCCCGAACACCGCGAGGGAGGAGGTGAAGACGAGCTTCGGCCGGTAGCCGTCCGCCGCATTGGCCGCCCGGATCGCGTCGAGGAGCAGGCGGGTGCCGTCGAGATTGACCCGGTAGCCGAGTTCGAGGTTGGCCTCGGCCTCGCCCGAGACCACGGCGGCGAGGTGGAAGATCACCCCCGGCCGCTCGGCGATGGCGGCCTCGGCGGCGCCCGGCGCCGTGAGATCGGCGGCCTCGGCCCGCACCGGGCCGGAGAAGCCCTCGGGCGGCGAGGGCGGCACCACGTCGAGGAGCGTGAGGGCGGTGAGCGGCTCACCGCCGACCCGGCCGTCCCTCACCAGGGCGTCCACGAGGCGGCGGCCGATCATGCCGGCGGCGCCAAGAATCAGGGCGTGCATGGAAAACCTCCCGTCGGGTTGTGGCGTCAGGCCATCATGTCGAGGGCGCGGCCGAAGAAGTCGGCGCCGCCGAAATTGCCGGATTTGAGGGCGAGCAGCATCGGCTCGGGCCGGCCCGCCGTGCGCAGCACCGGCACGCCCGCCGCGATCTCCGGCCCGAGCAGGAAGGCGGTCAGCCCCAGCCGGTCGACCACCGCGCCGGAGGTCTCGCCGCCGGCGACCACGAGCCGGCGCACCCCGCGGGCGACGAGGCCCTCGGCTGTCGCAGCCAGCGCCGCCTCGATGGCGTGGCCGGCCGCGTCGACTCCGTGGGCGGCCTGGAGCGCGCGCACCGCCTCGGGCGGCGCCGAGGTGGCGATCAGCACCGGGCCGGAGGCCAGGCGCTCCTCCGCGAAGGCCAGGGCCTCCGCCACCACGTCGTCGCCCGCGAGCAGCCGCGCCGGGTCGAGGCGCAGCACCGGCATGATCGCCTCCGCGGCGGCGACCTGCTGGAGGGTCGCCTGCGAGCAGCTGCCGGCGAGGCAGGCCGAGGCTCCGCCCACCGGCTCGCCCACGGCCGCGCCGGCGGCGTCCCTGGTGCCGCGCCCGTCGGCGGCCAGCGCCCGCGCGAGGCCGAGGCCGAGACCGGAGGCCCCCACCGAGAATTTGCGGTCGAGGATCGCCCGGCCGAGCACTTCGAGGTCGCTGTCGAAGATCGCGTCCGCGATGGCGGCGCCCTTGCCCTCCTGCGCGAGGGCGTCGAGGCGGGCAGCCACGGCCTCCGCGCCCCGGGCGACCGTGGCGGTGTCGATCAGGCCGACCGGACTCCGGCTCTGGCGCCCGAGCACGCGCACGAGGTTGGCGTCGCGCATCGGATTGAGCGGGTGGTCCTTGAGCGGGCTCTCGTTCAGCGGCACCGAGCCGACGAACAGGTTGCCCTGGTAGACGCTCCGCCCCGTCTCCGGGAAGGCCGGCGTCACGAGGGCGACGGTCTCGCCCGCGTCGGCCCGCAGGGCGTCCATGACCGGGCCGATATTGCCCGCATCGGTGGAGTCGAAGGTCGAGCAGACCTTGAACATCACGTGGGCCGCGCCCCGCGCCCGCAGCCAGCGCTCGGCTTCGCGGGAGCGCGCCACGGCCTGATCGGCGGGGATCGAGCGGCTCTTGAGGGCCACCACCACCGCGTCGGCCTCCGGCAGCGCCCGGCCCGCCTCAGGCACGCCGATGGTCTGGATCGTGCGCAGGCCCGCCTTGGTCAGCGTGTTGGCGAGGTCCGAGGCGCCCGTGTAGTCGTCGGCGACGCATCCCAGCGCGAGGCTCATCGGGCGCTCCCCTTGTAGGCGGCGAGCCAGCCGAGGCCCGCGACGGTGTCGGCGGCCGGAATGTACTCGCAGCCGACGAAGCCGCGGTAGCCGAGCCGATCCAGCTCGTCGAACAGGAAGAAGTCGGCCATTTCGCCGGTGCCGGGCTCGTGCCGCTCGGGCACGCTCGCGGTCTGGACGTGGCCGATGAGCGGCATCAGGGCGCGCAGCCGCATGGTCACGTCGCCGTGCAGGATCTGGCAGTGGTAGAGGTCGAACTGCAGCTTCAGGTTCGGCAGGGCGAGGTCGCGGATCAGGTCCGCGGCCCGGCCGAAATCGTTGAGGAAGTAGCCCGGCATGTTCCGGCCGTTGATCGGCTCCAGGACGAGGTCGAGGCCGGCCGACGCCAGCCGCTCGGCCGTCCAGGTGACGGCCCGGCGGTAGGACTCGGCCGCCGCGGCGTCGTCCCAGGGCGCGAGGCCCGCCATCAGGTGGAGCCGCCCGACGCCGGTCGCCTCGGCGTAGCGGAGTGCGGTATCGACACCGGCCTTCAGCTCGTCGAAGCGCTCGGGGAAAGCCGCGATCCCGCGCTCGCCCTTGGCGAAGTCCCCCGGCGGCAGGTTGAACAGGGCCTGGGTCAGGCCGTTGGCCCGGAGCCGCTCGCCGATGGCCTCCGGCGGGTGCTCGTAGGGGAACAGGAACTCGACGGCGTCGAACCCGGCGCGGGCCGCGGCCTCGAACCGGTCGAGGAAGGGCACCTCGTTGAACATGAGGCTCAGGTTTGCGGCAAAGCGCGGCATTGTCTTCGAACTCCCTGCGTTCGATCCGGCTACTTCTGGCCCGGCAGCTTCGCGCCCGAGACCTGCGCGTAGAGCCGCGCCACCGAGGCGTCGTCGTCCCGGCCCATACCGGCGCCGGACGCCATCAGGAACATCTGCAGGGCCGCCGCCGCCACCGGGACCGGGTACTTCTCGGCCCGGGCCATGTCCTGCACGATGCCGAGATCCTTGACGAAGATGTCGACCGCGCTCTTCGGGCTGTAGTCGGCGTCGAGGATGTGCGGCACCCGGTTCTCGAACATCCAGGAATTGCCGGCCGACTTGGTGATCACCTCGTAGACGCGCCGGAGGTCGAGCCCCTGCTTGGCCGCGAAGGCCATGGCCTCGGCGGCGGCGGCGATGTGCACGCCCGCGAGCAGCTGGTTGATCATCTTGAAGGCCGCGCCCTGGCCGGCCGCGTCGCCGAGCTCGTAGAGCGTGCCGGCCATGGCATCGAGGGCGGGTCGCGCCTTGGCGAAGGCCGCCGTCGAGCCCGAGGCCAGGAAGGTCAGGCCGCCCTCTGCCGCGCGGGCGGCGCCGCCGCTCATCGGGGCGTCGAGATAGTGGCGGCCGGTGGCCTCCAGCCGCGCCGCCAGCGCCCGGGCGACGGCCGGATCCATGGTGGCGGAGGAGACGAACACCGCGCCCTCCGGCATCGCGGCGGCGGCGCCGTTCTCGCCGAACAGCACCGCCTCGGTCTGGGCCGCGTTGACCACCACGCTCACCACCACGTCGGCGTCGCGCGCCGCCTCGGCGGGGTTCGCGGCGGCGCGCCCGCCGGCGGCCGCGAAGCGCGCCACCGCCTCCGGGTTCACGTCGCAGGCGGCGACCGAGAAGCCCGCGCGCAGGAGCGAGCCGGCCATGCCGGAGCCCATGGAGCCCAGGCCGATCACCGCGGCGCGGTGTGTTGCGTTGGTCATCGGGGCGGCTCCTGCATGAAGGGGAGGGCGCCTCCGCATCACCGCGTGGGGCGCAAGTCCCCTCTCCCGTGCGGGAGAGGGGCGGGTCGTGCCGGGATCCGGCGCGTCAGCGGTTGACCATCCGGGCGGGCGTGACGAACACGCAGACCGAACCGACCACCAGCATGGCGGCCAGCGCGTAGAGGCCGGTGGCGGTGCTGCCGGTGGCGTCGCGCAGCGCGCCGATCACGTAGGGGCTGACGAAGCCCGCGAGGTTCCCCACCGAGTTGATCAGCGCGATGCCGGCCGCCGCGCCGGCGCCGCTGAGGAACGCCGTGGGCAGCGACCAGAACAGGGGCGAGCAGGTCAGCACGCCGGCCGCCGCCACCGACAGCGCCGCGATGGCGAGCGTCGTCGAGCCGGCATTGGCCGAGACCACGAAGGCGACCGCGCCGATCAGCGCCGGGATGATCAGGTGCCAGCGGCGCTCGCGCATCCGGTCGGCGGAGCGGCCGAGCAGGACCATCACGATCGCCGCGCAGACGAAGGGGATCGCGCTGATCAGGCCGATGTTGAAGTTGCCCTGCACGCCCGACGCCTTGACGATCGTCGGCATCCAGAAGGTCAGCCCGTACTGGCCGGTGACGAAGGCGAAGTAGATCAGGCTCATGAACCACACGCGGCCGTTGCGGAACACGGTGGCGATGGAGTGCGGGCTCGACTCCTTGCCTTGGTTGTCGGCCGCGATGTCGCGCTCGAGGAGCTGCTTCTCGGCGTCGGTCAGCCACGTGGCCTCGGCGGGGCGGTTGTCGAGGTAGAAGAACACCGCGAGGCCGATCAGCACCGCCGGGACCGCCTCGATCAGGAACATCCACTGCCAGCCGGACAGGCCGTGGGCGCCGTTGAACGCGTCCATGATCCAGCCGGAGAGCGGGTTGCCGAAGATGCCGGAGATCGGGATCGCGGCCATGAACACCGCGATCACCCGGGCCCGCCGATGGGCCGGGAACCACGAGGTCGTGTAGAGGATGACGCCCGGGTAGAACCCGGCCTCGGCGAGTCCGAGGAGGAAGCGCATCCCGTAGAAGCTCCACTCGGAGTTCACGAACAGGAACGCCCCGGAGATCACCCCCCAGGTGATCATGATCCGGGCGATCCACACCCGGGCGCCGACCCGGTGCAGGATCACGTTCGAGGGCACCTCGAACAGGAAGTAGCCGAGGAAGAAGATGCCGGCGCCGAGGCCGTAGACCGTCTCGGAGAACTTCAGCTCCTGGGACATCTGGAGCTTGGCGAAGCCGACATTCACCCGGTCGAGATACGCCACCACGTAGCAGAGCATCAGGAACGGCACGAGGCGCCAGAACACCTTCGCATAGGTGCGGTCGGCGAAGGATTTCTGGTCCGCGGCTGCGGAGGCGCCCCCCAGCGGGGCAGCTTGGACCGGCATGGCGTACTCCCTGGTCCGGGCCGCACGGCCGCCGGACATTGGTCTTCACCGCTCGTCGGGCGGCGCTGGGGCGGTGCCATATCGCCTTTTGGCAGCGCTGCCAATCCGGTTGTGCGAGATAATGCAGGCGGCTATGTCAGTCGCGGATCGACGCGGACGGTCTTCCCATCCCCTGCCTTATCCCGAGGCGCCGCAGCGCGGCGGAGGCCTGCTTCGGGCCCCGCCTCGGGTCGCCTCAGGATGAGGGAAGCAGGCCGGGAGGTTCGACGGGCGTCGTGAAAAAAAACCGCGCCGGGAGAGCGAGGCCATGGACGACATCCAGCCGCCGGGGCGGCTCGTCACCCTCACCGACGTCGCCCGCGAGGCCGGGGTCGGCGAGAGCACGGTCTCGCGGGTCCTGCGCAACCACGGCTCCTACTCCAAGCGCGCCGGCGAGCGGGTGGCGGAGGCGGTGGCCCGGCTCGGCTACGTGCCGAACCGCCTCGCCGGCAGCCTCGCCGGCCAGGGGGCGAGCGCGCGGCTCGTGGGCGTCGTCATCCCGTCGCTCGCCAACGTGGTCTTCCCCGACCTGCTGCGTGGCCTGACCGCGGCCCTCGATGCCGAGGGCATCCCCTGCGTGATCGGGGTGAGCGACTACGATCCGGACCGGGAGGAGGCGCTCGTGGCCGCGCTCCTGTCCTGGCGGCCGGCGGCGCTGCTGCTCACCGGGCTCGAGCACAATCCCGGGACGGTGGCCATGGCGAAGGCCGGGGGCGTGCGCGTGGTCGAGATGATCGACACGGACGGGGAGGGGATCGACGCCGTGGTCGGCTTCTCCAACCGGGCCGTAGGGGCGGCGAGCGCCCGCCACCTCGTCGCGCGCGGCTACCGGCGGATCGGCTATCTCGGCCACGACCTGCGCGTCGACCTGCGCGCGGGCAAGCGGCTCGCCGGGTTCGAGGCCGCGCTGGAGGAGGCGGGGCTGGCGCTCTGGGGCAGGGAAATCCGGCCGGGGCCGTCCTCGCCGGCCTCGGGCCGGGCCGGCCTGGAGGCGCTGCTGGCGCGCGTGCCCGACCTCGACGCGGTCTACTTCTCCAACGACGACATGGCGCTCGGCGGCTACTTCGCCTGCCTGTCGGCGGGGCTGGCGGTGCCGGGGCGGATCGCGCTGTTCGGCTTCAACGGGCTCGACTTCGCGGCGGCGATGCCCCAGCCCCTGTCGACGGTGCGCACGCCGCGCCTGGAGATCGGTCGGCGGGCCGCCGCCTGCCTGACCGGCGAAGGCCCGAAAACAATCGATCTCGGATTCGAGCTGATCGAGGGAGCGACCGCATGAGCGACGAGAGCCGGCTGCGCGAGGAGATCTGCCGCTACGGCCGCTCGCTGTTCGAGCGCGGGCTGACGCCGGGCTCGTCCGGCAACATCTCGCTGCGCCTGCCCGACGGCGGCTGGCTGGTGACGCCGACCAACGCGTCGCTCGGCTTCCTCGACCCGGCGCGGATCTCGCGGCTCGACGATGCGGGGCGCCTCGTCTCCGGCGACAAGCCCACCAAGGAGATCCCGCTGCACAGCGCGCTCTACGAGAGCCGGAGCGCGGCGAAGGCTATCGTCCACCTGCACTCGACCCACGCGGTGGCGGTGTCGATGCTGCCGGAGATCGACCCGCGGCAGGTGCTGCCGCCGCTGACGCCCTACTACCTGATGCGGACCGGCGGCACGGCGCTCGTGCCGTATCACCGCCCGGGCGACCCGGCCGTGGCGGACGCGATCCGGGGCTTGGCCGGGAAGTACAGCTCGGTGCTGCTCGCCAATCACGGACCGGTGGTGGCGGGCGACAGCCTGGAGGGCGCGGTCTTCGCCACCGAGGAGCTGGAGGAGACCGCCAAGCTCTACCTACTCCTGCGCAACCTCAACCCGCGTCAGCTGAGCCCCGGGCAGGTGGCCGATCTGGTGAGCCATTTCGGCCTGACCCTGCCCGAGCCGGACGACCATGCCGGGCACGATCACGGGTGAGGGGCCTCAAGGGTCGGTACGAGGCGCAAGTCCCCTCTAGGGAGACTTGCGCGAGATCCTGCGCTCGGTGCGCCGACGCTCACCCCTCGATCTTCGCGAACTCCGCCACTTCCCGCGTCGCGGCGCGCAGCGCGTTGAGCAGAGCCAAGCGGTTCTCGCGGAGCTTCGGGTCGGGCGCGTTGACGGTCACGTCCTGGAAGAACGCGTCCACCGGCGCGCGCAGCGTCGAGAGCGCCTGCATGGCGCCTGAGAAATCCTCGCGGGCGACGGCCGCCGAGGCGGTCTCCCGCGCCTTGGCCAGGGCCTCGGCCAGCGCCCGCTCGGCCGGCTCGCCCGCGGCGGCGAGGGCGGCGTCGGGCGCGGCATCGTAGGCGCGGCCGTCCTTCTTCTCCTCGATCCGCAGGATGTTGGCCGCGCGCTTGTAGCCCGCGAGCAGGTTCTTCCCGTCCTCGGTGTCGAGGAAGGCGGCGAGCGCCTCGACGCGGCGCACGACCATGAGCAGGTCGTCCTGGCCGGGCAGGGCGAAGACGGCGTCGATCAGGTCGTGGCGGGCGCCCTGGTCGCGGAGATAGACCTTCAGGCGGTCCGCGAAGAAGCCGAGGAGGTCCCGCGCGTCGGCGCCCGCCCGCCCGGCGAGGCCGCGATCCGCCGCGCCGACCTGCTCCAGCAGGGCCAGGCGCAGGCCCCGGTCGAGGATCAGCCGGATCACACCCAGCGCCGCCCGGCGCAGGGCGAACGGGTCCTTGCTGCCGGTGGGCTTCTCGTCGATCGCCCAGAAGCCCGCCAGCGTGTCGAGCTTATCGGCGAGCGCCACCGCGATGGAGACCGGATCGGTCGGCACCCGGTCGGAGGGGCCGAGCGGCTTGTAGTGCTCCTCGATGGCGGCGCAGACGCTGTCGTGCTCGCCCTGGAGCGCCGCGTATTTCCGGCCCATCAGGCCCTGGAGCTCGGGGAACTCGCCGACCATCTCGGTGACGAGGTCGGCCTTGGCGAGGCGGGCGGCGCGCTCCGCGAGTGCCGGGTCGGCGCCGACCAGCGGCGCGAGGTCCTTCGCCAGGGCGGCGATGCGGGCGATGCGCTCGCCCTGCGTCCCGAGCTTCTCGTGGAAGACGATGGCGTCGAGCTTGGGCAGTCGGTCTTCCAGGCGGGTCGCCTTGTCGGTCTCCCAGAAGAACTTCGCGTCCGAGAGCCGCGCCCGGACCACCCGCTCGTTGCCGGCGGTGATCGCTAGGCCGCCGTCGGAGGCCACGAGGTTCGAGACCAGGATGAAGGCCGGCGCCAAGTCCTCGGAGCCGCCTTTCCGCAGCACGAAGCACTTCTGGTTCGCCCGGATGGTCGCGCGGATCGCCTCGGCGGGGATGTCGAGGAAGGACTCGTCGAACGAGCCCATCAGCACGACCGGCCACTCCACGAGGCCTGACACCTCCTCCAGCAGTCCCTCGTCCTCCACGAGGTCGAGGCCGCGGGCGAAGGCGAGGTCGCGGGCGTCGTGCAGGATCACGTCCTTGCGCCGGTCGGCGTCGAGGATGACCTTCGCGCGCTCCAGCGCCTGGATGTAGTCGTCGAACCGGCGCACCTCGATCGCCTCGGGGGCGAGGAAGCGGTGGCCGTAGGTCACCGTGCCGGCCGCGATCCCGCCGACCGAGACGGGGACCACCTCCGGCGTCTCGGTCTCCGGCCCGAAGGTGGCGACGATCGACTGCAGCGGGCGCACCCAGCGCAAAGAGCCCGGCTCGGCCGAGGCCGCGCCCCAGCGCATGGATTTCGGCCAGGGAAAGCTTCTGACGATCTCGGGCAGGAGCTCGGCCAGGACGTCGAGCGTCTCGCGGCCGGGCCGCTCGATCACCGCGAGGTAGAACTCGCCCTTCTTCGGGTCGGTGACGGTCGTGGCCTGATCGAGGCTCGCGAGCCCCGCGCCCTTCAGGAAGCCCTGGACGGCCGCCTCGGGGGCGCCGACCCGCGGGCCGCGGCGCTCCTCGCGCACGGCCTCGCCCCGGGCGGGCAGGCCGGCGATGTGCAGCGCCAAGCGGCGGGGCGTCGAGAACGCCCGGGCGCCCTCGTACAGGAAGCCGCGCGCCACGAGGGCGTCGGTGACGAGCTTCTTGAGATCCTCCGCCGCGCGCCGCTGCATGCGGGCGGGGATCTCTTCCGAGCGGAGTTCGAGCAGGAGGTCGGGCATGCGGCGGCCATATCGCCGCGCCGCACCCCTGTCGAGGGTCGGCGCGCGAGGCTCAGCGCGACTCGCCCTTGAGGATGGTCGAGAGCTGCCACTTGCGGTCGCCGATCGCGTGGGCGTCCGAGACCCGCCAGCCGCCATCCTCGCGCACGAGATCGTACACGATGACGTTGGCGCCGTTGCCGCCCTTGCGCTCGACGGTGACCTTCGCCTGATCCTTGCCCTCGGTGGCCTCCTTGAAGGTGAGGTTCTTCACCGTGTCGGGCTTCAGGGGCTCGCCGTTCAGGCGGTAGTCGAAATCGAGGTTGCCGGTGGCGCCGTTGGCCTGCTTCGCGTCGGCGTCGAACAGGCCCTGCAGGCGCTTCGAGTACACGGAGGAGTGATTCGGGTGCGGCTCGGCGTAGAGCTTCTTCACCGTGGCCTCGGGACCGGGATCGGCCGCCAGCGCGGGGGCGAGGCCGAATCCCAGGAGGCTGAGGGCGAGGATCGTCTTCTTCATCACGAGGTTCCCGCGTCTGCGGACGCGCCGAGGCGCGCCGGTTGGCGGGGGTTGCAACGCGCGAGGGCTCAAGGGGCTCCGCCGGCCGCCGTCTTCAGCCACGCCGCGCCGCAGGCCTTGGCCAGCTCGCGCACGCGCAGGATGTAGCTCTGGCGCTCCGTCACCGAGATCACGCCGCGCGCGTCGAGCAGGTTGAAGACGTGGCTCGCCTTGATGCACTGGTCGTAGGCCGGCTGCGCCATGCGGTGGCGCGCGCCCTCCGCGTCCGGCGCGCCCGCCGCGAGGTAGGACCGGCAGGCGGCCTCCGCGTCGGTGAACTGGCGGAACAGCATCGCCGTGTCGGCCGCCTCGAAGTTGTGGCGGGAATACTCCTGCTCGGCCTGCAGGAACACGTCACCGTAGGTGATGCGGTCGGCGCCCTCGGCGCCGTTGAAGTCGAGGTCGTAGACGTTCTCGACACCCTGGACGTACATGGCGAGCCGCTCCAGCCCGTAGGTCAGCTCACCCGCCACCGGCGCGCACTCGAAGCCCGCGACCTGCTGGAAATAGGTGAACTGGCTGACCTCCATCCCGTCGCACCAGCATTCCCAGCCGAGCCCCCAGGCGCCCAGCGTCGGGCTCTCCCAATCGTCCTCGACGAAGCGGATGTCGTGGAGCTTGAGGTCGACGCCGATGGCGGCGAGCGACGCGAGGTAGAGCTCCTGCAGGTTCGGCGGGTTCGGCTTCAGGATCACCTGGAACTGGTAATAGTGCTGGAGCCGGTTCGGGTTCTCGCCGTACCGGCCGTCCTTGGGCCGGCGCGACGGCTGGACGTAGGCCGCCTTCCAGGGCTTCGGGCCGAGCGCCCGCAGGGTCGTGGCCGGGTGGAACGTGCCGGCGCCGACCTCCATGTCGTAGGGCTGGAGGATCACGCAGCCCTGCGCCGTCCAGAATTCCTGAAGCGTCAGGATCAGACCCTGGAAGGATTTTTTCTGGGACATCGGTCTCGGCGGCTCGGGATCGCGCGGCGGCTGGGGCCGCCGGCGGGCCGGTTTAGGTGCGGGCGGCCGGGGGTGCAAGGCGGCGGGTATCGGGCGCGAGGCCACGCCCGGGATCTGCGGCGCCGGCGGCCCGGGTTGCCTGCCCGGCCCGGATGATGGTCCGATCGCCCCGGACCCGCGGAGACAGCCGGAGACAATCATGGACAGCAGCGTCGCGATTCGCCCGATCGGCCCCGGCGACCGGGATGCGTGGCTGCCGCTCTGGCGGGGCTACCAAGCCTTCTACAAGGTCGACCTGTCGGAGGCCGTCACGGACACGACCTGGCAGCGCCTCAACGATCCGGCCGAGCCGGTGGACGGCGCCCTGGCTTGGCGCGGCGCCGAGGCGGTCGGCCTCGTCCACCACATCCGCCACCGCTCGGCCTGGACGATCGGCGACTACTGCTACCTCCAGGACCTGTTCGTGGCGGACGGCACCCGCGGGCTCGGGATCGGCCGCCGGCTGATCGAGCACGTCTACGCGGCCGCGCAGGCCGCCGGCTGCTCCCGCGTCCACTGGCTGACGCACGAGACCAACGCGGACGCGATGCAGCTCTACGACCGGATCGCCGAGAAGTCGGGCTTCGTGCAGTACCGCAGGATCTTCTGAGCGCCGGCGCCCCGCGTGCGCCGGGACACCCAAGCGTGGCGGTTTTTGGGCAATAAACCGGAACCGCCGAGCTGACGGCCAAGTTATCAGCGCAACAGGGGATCTCGGCACCTCAGCGCTGCCGAACACAAGACGTCGGACCACTCGTCATGTTCAATGCTCGCACCCGCAACACCTTCGGCCGCAAGAACATCGCCGTCTTCGCCGCGCTCGCCATCTCGTCGCTGGCCGCCACGCCGTTCGTGATGAGCGCCAGCCGCGCGCTCGCCACCTCCGAGGACCAGCCGGTGGCCGCGACCCTGCGGGTCGAGCCGGTGGAGGTCGCCCCCGTGGCGGCCGCTCCGAAGGCCGAGCCGGCCTGCCGGCACAAGGTGCGGGTCGTCTACAGCGGCTACGGCCAGCCGGCGGACGGCTGCGCCGCCCACTGACGGCCCGTCGATGGCCCCGGCCGCGCCGACCGTCGCCTAGCCGTGGGCCGGCGCGGTCCCAGCGAGACGCTTGAGATGGAGCTCCTCCAGGTCGATCTCCGTCTCCAGCTGCCGCAGCACCGAGCTGTGGATCCGATCCTGCCGGTGCAGGTCGATCAGGGCCGACCGGCCTGAGCGCACGGCGAGCAGCGCGGCGGCGAAGTGCTCGGTCTTCTCGGCCTCGAGCGCCGTCCGCTCGTCGCGGTCCCGCGAGGACGCCCGCACCCGGCGGCGATACTCCTCGACGAGGCGCGGGTGCTGCAGCGCGCCGGTCTCGGGGAACACCAAACCCTCGAGGGCGGCGAGTCCGGCCTCGTTCACGACCACGCGGGCCATGGGCGCGTCGAGATGGCCGTCGGGGAGGTGCGCCGCGGGGTCGAGGCGGAGGCTGCGGATCAGCGGCCCCAGGGTCGTGCCCTGCACCAGCACGGTGAACAGGATCACCGCGAAGGCCGCCACCAGGATCGCGTCGCGGCCGGGAAAGTCCACCGGCAGGGCCAGGGCGGCCGCCAGGGTCACGACCCCGCGCATGCCGGCCCAGCCGACGATCAGCGGCACGGCCGGACTCGGGGAGGGCTCCTGCGCGCGGAACCGCGGCGACAGGAGCCGCCGCAGGTAGACGGCGGGGAACACCCAGAGCAGGCGGGCGACGACGCAGGTCGCGGTGACCGCGAGGGCCAGCGGCATCTCGGCCGAGAGCGCCCCCAGCTGGCCGCCGGTCCGGGCCAGCACGCCGCGGAGCGCCAGCCCGATCAGCACGAAGACCAGGGCCTCCAGAACGAACACGACGAATTCCCACACCGCCACGGAATGGCGGCGGGCATGCGCGTCGAAGGTCTCGTGCTCCCGGCCGCCCATCATCAGGCCGCAGGCCACCACGGCCAGGACGCCGGAGGCGTGGATCTCCTCGGCCGCGAGGTAGGCGACGTAGGCGGCGAGGAAGCTCAGCACCGTGATGGCGTTGGCGTCGTGCATCCGCCGCACCACGAGCGTCACCGCCACCCCGCAGGCGATCCCGACCGCGACGCCCGCCACCGCGAGCCACGCGAAGCTGCCGAGTGCCGCGGCGGCGCTGAAGCTGCCGGTCAGGGCCGCCGCCACCGCGAAGCGGTAGAGCACGAGGCCCGAGGCGTCGTTCACGAGGCTCTCGCCCTCCAGGACCGTGATCATCCGGCGGGGCAGGGCGACGCGGGCCAGCACCGCCTTGGCGGCCACCGCGTCCGGCGGCGACACGATGGCGCCGAGGGCGAAGCAGGCGGCCCAGGGCAGGGACGGCACCACCGCGTGGGCGACGAGCCCGACCGCGAGGGTCGTGAACAGGACCGCGCCGAGGGACAGCGACAGGATCGGGCCGAGGCTCGCCCGGAAGTCGCGCCAGACGGTGAAGTAGGCGGATTCGAGCAGGAGCGGCGGCAGGAACAGGACCATGATCAGGTCCGGGTCGAGATCGAAGGCCGGCAGGCCCGGCGCCACCGCCAGCGCCATGCCGCCGACGACGAGGGCGGCGGCCGGCGGGAAGCCGAGGCGCCCGGCCGCCAGCGACAGCAGCAGGGCCGCGCCGAGGAGGCCGAGGATCAGCTCGAACAGGGCGACGGATGTCATCGATCGGTCTCGGCGCCGGAACTCCGGCAAGCGCGGCCGTTCTAGGACGTTTCTGGGTCGGATGAATACCGAGCCGCCCAGGGTCGCGGTGCGGGCCGCGCCCTACAGCGCCCCTTCCCGCACGGCCCCCGGGTCGGCCAGCGCGTGCAGGATGCGCGCGGCGCTGTGGGCGAAGCGCAGCGTCACGGCTTTGCGGCGGGCGCCGCTCAGCGGGTGCTCCGGCGGCTCCCGCAGGATCCCGGCCCCGTAGGCGTCGGCGACGATCAGGCCGCACTCCTCCGGGATCAGCGACTCGGGCACGTCCTCGGGGATGGCGAAGAAGAACCGGTCGCAGAAGTCGCGGTAATCCGGCCATTTCCGGTCGGCGCGGAAATCGGCCACGCTCGACTTGATCTCCACGATGGTGAGCTTGCCGGCGCCGCAGAGCGCGATCACGTCGGCGCGGCGGCCGTTGACGAGGGAGAATTCCGGCAGGGTGACGCAGCCCATCTCGGAGAACAGCCGGCGCACGCCGCGCTGGATGCGCAGGGCCGTGGGCGATTGCCGCCGGTCGGGCGGCAGCAGCGCCTCGACGGACGGGGGCGCGGAATCGGGAAGGCCGAGGGTGGCGGACATCGAGCTCGTGGGATGCGTCTGCGGGTGCGTCTGTACCGAATCGGGACATCCTGCCAAGTCGCGCCCGGTCCGTCACCTGCGGCGCGGCATCGCCCCACGGCATCGCCCAGCGGCGATCACCCGAGGCAGGCCCGGATCGCGTCGAACCCGTCGGTGAGCGCGGCCGGGCCGGGCTGCAGGATCAGCGGCGACTTGATCTCGTGGATGCGCCCGTCGCGCACCGCCGGGATCGCCGCCCAGCCGGGCCGGGACCGGATGCGCTCGGCGTTGACCCGCTTGCCGCACCACGAGGCGAGGATCACGTCGGGCGCGGCCGCGATCACCTGCTCGGCGGTGACGATCCGGTCCCTCGCGGCCGGCTGGCGGCTCAACTCCGGAAAGACGTCCCGGCCGCCCGCGAGGCCGATCAGGTCCGAGACCCAGCCGATGCCGGAGATCATCGGCGCGTCCCACTCCTCGAAGTAGACGCGCGGGGGCGGCCGGTCCCGCACCTCCGCGGCGGCCGCGGCCAGCCGCGCCTCGAAGCCCGCTGCCAGGATCTCGGCCCGCTCTGGCAGGCCCACGAGGGCGCCGAGCGTGCGCACCATCGCGAGGCAGCCCGCCACGTCGCGCTGGTTGAACAGGTGGACCGCCACGCCCGCGCGGGCGAGGTCGGCGACGATGCCGGCCTGGAGGTCCGAGAAGGCCAGGACGAGGTCCGGCGCCAGCGCCAGGATCTTCGGGATGTCCGCGCTGGTGAAGGCGGAGACGCGCGGCTTCTCCCGGCGGACCCGGGGCGGGCGCACCGCGTAGCCCGAGACGCCGACGATCCTGTCCTCCGCGCCCAGGAGGTACAGGGTCTCGACCGTCTCCTCGGTGAGGCAGACGATCCGCTCGGGCGGGAAGCGGCGCATCAGCGGCCGCGCCGGGTCATCGGTCGAGCCACGTCAGCAGCCCGGCCCCGGGGGCCAGCAGCACGAAGGCCCAGACCAGGGCGGAGGCGACGTTGGCCAGCTGGAACGGCAGCCGCGCCAGGCCGAGGATCCCGGCGAAGAGCGGGACCAGGGCGCGGGCCGGCCCGAAGAAGCGTCCCAGAGCCACCGCGGCGATGCCCCAGCGGCCGATGAAGGCCTCGGCCTTGGCCATGAGCTCGGGATAGCGCCGCAGCGGCCACTTGGTCTTCGCCCCCGGCCCGAACCAGCGCCCGGCCTCGTAGGAGATCCAGTCGCCGAGGGCGGCCCCCAGCGCCGCGGCGATCACCACCGGCCAGAACGGGATGTCGGCGCCGCCGACGAGGGCCCCGATGCCGACCAGGATCACGGTCGCCGGGACGAACAGCGACAGGATCGCGATCGATTCGCAGAAGGCGAGGCCGCCGGCGATGAGGGGCGTCCAGGCCTTGTGCGCCTCCACGAAGGCGAGGGTCGAGGTGCGCAGGGCTTCGATGTCCATGGGGCTCCGAACGGGGCTTAGGGGGCAGGGGGAGGGTCGGTCCCATCTGAGGCGCGCGGGGGAGGGCGGCAAGGGACAGGGGTGCGGCCGGCGCGGGAACCGGCTAACCGTAGCGGGACAACGAGCGAGTCCCGCGTTGAACGTCCTGTCGATCCAGTCCCACGTCGCCTACGGCCATGTCGGCAACGCCTCCGCGGTGTTCCCGATGCAGCGGCTCGGGGTCGAGGTCTGGCCGGTCCACACGGTGCAGTTCTCCAACCACACCGGCTACGGGGCGTGGCGCGGCCCCGTCTTCGACGCGGCGATGATCCGCGAGGTGGTGCGCGGCATCGGCGAGCGCGGGGTCCTGGGCGGCTGCGACGCGGTCCTGTCGGGCTACATGGGCTCGGCCGAGATCGGCGCCGCGATCCTGGAGGCGGTGGACGCCGTGCGGGCGGCGAACCCGCGGGCACTCTACTGCTGCGACCCGGTGATCGGCGACGTCGAGGAGGGCGTCTACGTGCGGCCCGGCATCGAGGCGTTCCTGCGCGAGCGCGCGGTCCCGGCCGCCGACATCCTCACCCCCAACCAGTTCGAGCTCGGCCTGCTCACCGGCCTGCCGAGCGGCACCCTGGCGGAGGCCGGGGCCGCGATCGCGGCGCTCCGGGCGCGCGGGCCGCGGGTGGTCCTGGTCACCTCGGCGCTCTGCGCCGACACGCCGGCCGACAGCATCGACCTGCTCGCGGGCGCGGAGGGGCGGGTGTTCCGGGTCCGGACGCCGCGGCTCGCCATCGCGGTGAACGGGGCCGGCGACTGCATCGCGGCGCTGTTCCTGGTGCACTACGCCCGGACCGGCTCGGCCGAAGCGGCGCTCGGCGCGGCGGCGGCCTCGATCTACGGGCTGCTCAAGCGCACCGCCGAGGCGGGGTCGCGGGAGATCCTGACGGTGGCCGCGCAGGAGGAGTACGTGAACCCGAGCGCGCGGTTTCCGGTCGAGGCGGTCTGAGGCGCCCCCGGCAAACCGCTCCGTTCAAGTCCGCAGAGAGCAGCAAGGATCGACACGATGGCGCGCCGCTTCGTCACCCTCGACGTGTTCACCGAGCAGAGGCTCGCCGGAAATCCCCTCGCCGTGGTGCTCGACGCGGAGGGGCTCGACACCGCCGCCATGCTGGCCATCGCGCGGGAGTTCAACCTGTCGGAGACGGTCTTCGTCCTCCCGCCCCGGGAGGCCCGGCACCGGGCGTCGCTGCGCATCTTCACCCCCGCCCGGGAGCTGCCCTTCGCCGGGCACCCGACGGTCGGCACCGCCGTGCTGCTGGCGCTGCAGGACCCGACCCGGGGCGACGCCCGGGCCTTCGGCCTGGAGGAGGGGATCGGGATCGTCCCCTGCGTGGTCGAGACCTTGGCGGACGGGACCGGCGGACGGGCCCGGTTCCGGCTCCCGGTCCTGCCGGAATACCTCGGGCCCGGCCCCGATCCCGCGGCGCTGGCGCCGCTGCTGGGCCTCAAGCCCGGCGACATCGGCACCGGCCGGCACGCACCGAGCCGCCACGGCGTGGGGCCGACCTTCACCTGCGTGCCGGTGGCGTCGGTGGCCGCCCTCGACGCCGCCCGGACGGCCCAGGCGCCCGATCCGGCCGACGGGCTCTACCTCTACACCCCGGATCCCGAGGGCACCGGCCAGCGCTGGCGCGTCCGCATGTTCGCGCCGAATGTCGGCGTGCCGGAAGACCCCGCCACCGGCTCGGCGGCCTCCGCCTTCGCGGGGGTGCTGATGCAGTTCGAGGCTTTGGGCGACGGCACCCACGACGTGGCGATCCGCCAGGGCGAGGCGATGGGACGGCCGAGCGACATCGCGCTCCAGCTCACCGTCGCGGCCGGCGCCCTGCAGGGCGTCGAGATCGGCGGCGCCGCCGTGATCCTGTCGGACGGCACCCTGCATGTCTGACCGCTCTTCTGACGGCTTCTCCGACGGCTTCCGGATCACCCGCGTCGCGGACGTGGCGGCGCGGTTCGTGGACCACGACTGGGCCTTCCCCCGCGCGCACGAAGCCGCCATCGCGGCCCACTGGCAGGCCCGGCTGCGCCGCAGCCCCGGCATGTTCGACGGGACTGTCCTGCTGTGCTGCGACCACGCGGTCGCCGACGGGGTCGCCCGCCTCGACCTGTTCGCGACGCGCTACGCGACCTTCACCTACTACCGGGAGGTGCCCCACGCCGAGGCCCGCATCGCCAACGCCTTCGCGGCGATCGTGCCCTGGACGGCGGACGGCGCCGTCCTGCTCGGCGAGATGGGCGCCCACACGGCCAATGCCGGCCAGCTCTACTTCCCCTGCGGCACCCCGGATCCGGACGACGTGCGCGGCGCGCAGGTCGATCTCACCGGCAGCGCCGCCCGGGAACTCGCCGAGGAGACCGGCCTCGCGCTGCCGGACGAGGCCGAAACGGATTGGGTGCTGCTGGAGGGGGAGGGCCAGCTCGCCTTCCTCCGGCCGGTGCGCTTCCCCGAGCCGGCCGCGCGGCTCGTGGCCCGGATCGCCGACCATCTCGGCGCCGAGGCCGAGCCGGAACTCGCCCGGATGCACGTGGTGCGCGGCCGCGACGACATCGACGCCGCGCGGATGCCGGGCTTCGTGCGGGCCTACCTGGCGGACGCGTTCCCACCCGCCCGCTGACCGGCGCGGCGCGCGGGGAAAGACATTCGTCTCCCCGCGCGGGTCGATCGGATGTCATCTCGCGCATCGACCGCGGACAATACAGATTTTCTTTTCGTTGACCGTCCTGGCGGCAAGCATAAAATCGGCCCTCCACAGAACAGTCCCGCACAACGCGGGCAGCGGATCGCGGCAGGCCTCATGCTCATCGGATCTCACGCGCGTCCCGGCGGCCGCCGGCTCGCCGGGGCGCTGCTCGCCGCCGCACTGTCGCTGGCCACGACGATGCTGGCCATGACGACGCTGGCCGCGGTGACCGCCCGCGCGGAGGAGGTCGTCCTGCGGGTCGGCGACCAGAAGGGCGGGAACCGGTCGCTCCTCGAGATCGCCGGCGACGCGAAGGATCTGCCCTACCGGATCGCGTGGTCGGAATTCCCCGCCGCCGCGCCGATCCTGGAGGCGCTCAACGCCGGCGCCCTCGATGTCGGCTACACCGGCGACCTCTCCGTCCTCACCGCCGTCGCGGCCGGGGCGCCGATCAAGGCGATCGGCGGCACCAGGTCGGATCCGCGGACGCAGGCCATCCTGGTCCGCGCGGATTCGCCGATCCGCTCGGCCGCCGACCTGAAGGGAAAGCGACTCGCCGGCACCCGCGGCGGCTGGGGCCAGTTCCTGATCAGCGCGACACTGGAGAAGGCCGGGATCGCGCCGTCCGAGGCCACGTTCGCGCCGCTCAACCCGGTCGACGCCAAGGTCGCGCTCATGGCCGGCTCGGTGGATGCCTGGGCGGTCTGGGAGCCCTACGTCGCGTTCGCGACGCTCAAGGACAGGGCCCGGCCGATCGCGGACGGCGCGGGCCTCACGCCGACCATCACTTTCGTCGTCGCCACGGACAGCGCCATCGCCACCAAGCGGGCGGCCCTCCAGGACTTCCTGAGCCGCCTGAGCCGGGCGCGGCTCTGGTCGCTGGACCACCTCGACGCCTACGCCCGGAACACGGCCGCGCTGACCAAGCTGCCCGAGGACGTCCTGCGTGCGGCCTACACGGCGCAGCGGACCAGCCCGATCGCGCTCGACGCGGACGTCGTGAGGGAGGTCCAGGCGGCCTCGGACCGGGCGACGCGGTACGGCATCCTGTCGAAGCCCCTCGATGTCGGGCGGGCCGTGGACCGGAGCTTCACGGAAGCGGCCTCGAACTGAGTGGGGCGCGGTCGTCACGCTCCGCGATTTTTGCGGCACTGCGGGAGCTTCGCTGTTTCCGGCACGTTCACCAGGGGCTCCCCGCAGCGGCACGTGGCCGGGCGGGTCGCGTTCCGGAGTGTCCATGTCCGATTCCCGTCGTCCCGCATCGCAGGCCCGCGCGACCCGCTCGCGCATCCAGGAAGGCCGCCCCTATCCCCTCGGCGCCACCTGGGACGGGCTCGGGGTCAATTTCGCGCTGTTCTCGGCCCACGCCACCAAGGTCGAGCTCTGCCTGTTCGACGACCAGGGCGACCAGGAGATCGAGCGGATCGAGCTGCCCGAGTACACGGACGAGATCTGGCACGGCTACCTGCCCGACGCGCGCCCCGGCACGATCTACGGCTACCGCGTCCACGGCCCCTACGAGCCGAAGGCCGGTCACCGCTTCAACCCCAACAAGCTGCTGATCGACCCCTACGCGAAGGGGCTCGTCGGCTCGATCACCTGGAACCCGGCGCTGTTCGGCTACCAGATGGAGACGGGCGACGACCTGACCTTCGACGAGCGCGACAGCGCCCCCTACACGCGCCGCTCCCGCGTCATCGACCCGGCCTTCACCTGGGGGCGGCACCAGAAGCCGCTGGTCCCGTGGGAGAAGACGATCATCTACGAGACCCACGTCAAGGGCATGACCAAGCTCGACCCGCGGGTGCCGGAGAAGCTGCGCGGCACCTATGCCGGCCTCGGCACCCGGGACGTGCTCGACTACATCAAGAGCCTCGGCGTCACCTCGGTGGAGCTGCTGCCGGTCCACGCCTTCGTGCAGGACGACTACCTGCAGCAGAAGGACCTGGTGAATTACTGGGGCTACAACACGATCTCGTTCTTCACCCCCGCGCGGCGCTACGCGGCAGTGCCGGACTTCGCCTTCTCCGAGTTCAAGGAGATGGTGTCGCGCTTCCACGGCGCCGGCCTCGAGGTGATCCTCGACGTGGTCTACAACCACACCGCCGAGGGCAACGAGAAGGGTCCGACCCTGTCGTTCAAGGGCGTCGACAACGCCTCCTACTACCGGCTGCTGCCGAACGATCCGCGCTACTACATCAACGACACCGGCACCGGGAACACCTTCAACCTGTCGCATCCGCGGGTGCTGCAGCTCGTCACCGACTCCCTGCGCTACTGGGCGCAGGAGATGCAGGTGGACGGGTTCCGCTTCGACCTCGCGACGATCCTGGGCCGCGAGCCCTACGGCTTCGACGAGGGCGGCGGCTTCCTCGACACCTGCCGGCAGGACCCGGTGCTCAACAACGTCAAGCTCATCGCCGAGCCGTGGGATTGCGGCCCGGGCGGATACCAGGTCGGCGGCTTCCCGCCTGGCTGGGCCGAGTGGAACGATCGGTTCCGCGACGACGTCCGCGCCTACTGGAAGGGCGACGGCGGGCTGCTGCCGGACCTGGCGGCGCGCGTCTCGGGCTCGGCCGACAAGTTCAACAAGCGCGGGCGCAAGCCCTGGGCCTCGGTGAACTTCCTCACCGCCCACGACGGCTTCACCCTGCACGACACGGTCTCGTACAACGACAAGCACAACGAGGCGAACGGCGAGGGCAACCGCGACGGCCACTCGCACAACCTCTCGTACAATTACGGGGTGGAGGGCCCGACGGACGATCCCGAGATCCGTGCGGTGCGCCTGCGCCAGATGCGCAACATGCTGGCGACCCTGTTCCTGTCCCGCGGCACGCCGATGCTGCTCGCCGGCGACGAGTTCGCCCGGACCCAGAAGGGCAACAACAACGCCTACTGCCAGGACAACGAGGTCTCGTGGCTCGACTGGGAAGCGATCGGCGACGAGGAGCGGGATCTGGCCGAGTTCACCCAGCGCCTGATCATCCTGCGCAACGCCCTGCCGATCCTGAGCCGCGGGCGGTTCCTCACCGGCCAGTACGACGAGGAGTTCGGCGTCAAGGACGTGACGTGGCTGCGGCCGGACGGGAGCGAGATGGCGGGCGAGAACTGGTCCGACGGCGAGGCCCGGGCCTTCGCGGTCCAGCTCGACGGGCGCGCCCAGGCCACCGGCCTGCACCGCCGCGGCGGCGACGCGACGCTGCTGATCATGTTCAACGCCTACCACGACCTCGTGACGTTCACGCTGCCGGAATCGGTCGGCGGCGTGGCCTGGACGCGGCTCCTCGACACCAACCTGCCCGACAGCCAGGACGTGGAGAGCTTCAAGTTCAGCTCCGGCTACGACGTGACCGGGCGCTCGCTCCTGATGTTCGTGCTGAAGCCCGAGGATAGCCCCGGGGTCGAGGACAACGCCATGGAGCGCTCCTACCAGCACGTGATGCAGGCCTTCGAGCGGGCGAACGTGGAGCATGTCCGCTTCCACCTCGACGACGCCGAGGGTTGAGGGACGCGGCCGGGCTGTTTTCGCATCGCCCGGCCGTCAGCGCCTTGCGCCGGACGGCGCACCCGGCTAACAGCACGGCACCGCGCGGCCCTGGCCGCGCCCGGCGCGCCGCGTGCGCGCCCGGGTGCCCGGTTCGCGGACGGAGGGGTGGCCGAGTGGTTGAAGGCGCACGCCTGGAAAGTGTGTATACCGGAAACGGTATCGCGGGTTCGAATCCCGCTCCCTCCGCCAATTAGCATTGATTTTGTTGAATAATTTTCCGATCTGGTGATCCTACCCCACCATCTATCCCACCAGACGGTGGAAACTGCTCTCCAGCCACTCAATCTGACCGGCGCCCCATCCAGCGCATGTTGCGGATCATAGTCTGATTCGCGGGCCGACTCAGCCTGGAAGAGGCCGCAAATCGTTCTGAGGATCTCTGCCGAGTACAGGACCAATCCGACGACGAGCGGCTGAACGCAACCCGTCGAGGCACGATCGAGGCGTTGGTCTAGGCTGGCCTCCGCCGAAAACCTCATCGGTTTGAGGCACCCGGCTGCGTTACGACATTCGATCGCGCGACCAGGCGCCCCTAACGTCCGAGCCTTTGACCGCCGCTTACGCCTGCGATCCCAGACAACAGCGTCATTCATGCCGCCTGCCGCTGATGCGTCTGGAGCATGCCGGCTTGGCGATCCACGAGAGCTGCCGGAACTTAACCGGGCGGCGGAGACCACCGCGAAATTTGCTCGCTCACACGCCCTCAGTTTGCCGAAATTCCCTCGCGCCACCGTGCCGAATTTAACACATTCACCATCACAGATCCGTGTACTCTACTCACAAGTTGTGCGACTGGCGGACCGATGGACAAGAGACCTGACGGCGCGGAAAACCGCAACCTGACTTGGCAAACGCTGCAACCTCGTGAGGAGCGGTGGCGCGCTCTAGGACAGCGCCCGGTGATCGCGTGGTTCACGGGCCTATCGGGGGCCGGCAAATCGAGCATCGCCAATGCGGTTGACCGCGCGCTGACGGAGGCTGGGCGCCATACCATGGTGCTCGATGGGGACAATCTACGTCACGGCCTCAGCAGCGACCTGGGCTTCAACGACGCTGACCGGGTCGAGAACATCCGTCGGGCGGCCGAGACTGCTCGCCTAATGGCTGACGCTGGCTTGATAGTAATCGTCTCGCTGATCTCCCCTTTCCGCAAGGAGCGCGGGATGGCGCGCTGTATTGCAGGCGACATTCCTTTTCTCGAAATCTTTGTTGATACGCCGCTCCAAGTTTGTGAAGGACGCGATCCGAAAGGGCTTTATCTAAAGGCTCGTGCTGGGAAGATACCGAATTTCACCGGCATCTCCGCCCCCTACGAAGCTCCCGAAGCACCTGATCTGGTCGCTCCGACCGAGGGGCGGACGATTGAACAATCGGCGACATCAATCATCTCTCGGTTGATGAACAACTCAAATTTGAAAGCGACGATTGATCCGGACCCCAACTCACGAAATCTTGATCGCAATTTGGCGGCGAAAGCTGCTTAAAGCAAAAGGCAATCTGTAGTGGAGACATTCAGAAACATCTAAGACCTGCCTGAGTTGCGTGCGCAAAAGCGATGTCAGGCATCACCTATGAAGTTTATGCGAAAGCGCCTGGAGGTCGGGCAAGACTACAAGTCAGATGACGGCAGCATTCAGGGCACTATAATCAAGGTCTGGCCCGTCGATAAAGGCTCAGAAGCATTAATCCGGATGCACTCCACCTCCGAAGTTGTGCGTGTGTTCATCCCCAGCGAAGAACACCCCGAGAATCGATAAACCCTGAAGGCCAACAACGTCAGTAAGTGTCGTCGGTTTTGAAGCACAGGTGCTCCGTGGCGGCAGCCTACGCCTTGATATGACGGACACTCGATCGGGTAGAGTTACCTAATGCGTCAGCCACTCGAAGCACGCCGCCCTGAGCTCGACCTTCGCCATCGGCGGTGAACAGATCGTCGCGAGGCGCAACGCGATGCTCCCGCCGGACTCGCTCCAAACCTCGATCGTGGCGGGAATTCTGGACGGCACCGGCACATTGGTCTGCCCATGCGTCGACAGGGCGAAGGCAGCCGGACAAAGATGCTCATACTTGCGAGCGAGCGGCGGTCTGGATGGCTCGCCAAGGCATCAGAGCCTTTGCATGCCTCCTCAAAATTTCGCCTCGGCTATTGCTTTTGGCTCTCACCTTCGCTGCCGGCAGCCTGTCCCTGAGGCGTAGCAAGCCTCTCAGCCGGCTCGTGCTCATCTAGCAACTCCGCGCAGCTCAGCTCCTGCACAGGGCACCAATTGCACTGCTCGCCTTGACCAACCCAGGTCAACTCGCGCGTGCTTTCACATAGGTGAATCCAGAGCTTGGCCCGCATACGCGCTCTCCTTTGATAGGGGCAACGCACATCCAACTGCTTAGTTTCTTTGGCGGTCAGACGGTGGCCACAAAGGCGCCACAGCCTCATAGGCGCCTGTGGCGCTCAAACGACAGACATGGCCCCCAAAACGGGCGAGAGGAGTCTATCCACACTGCAGAGGCATAATTCCCATGACGCCTACGGCGCCGATCCAGCCTTCCGCCGTCCGGTACAACCCTGGCGACAGCGACGTGAGGCCATGGGGGCGATGGGAGGTGCTTGCGACTGGATCTGGCTACACCGTCAAGCGGATCACCGTCGCGCCTGGCCAACGGCTGTCGCTGCAATACCACAACTATCGCGCCGAGCACTGGACTGTTGTAACCGGCGTCGCAGAGGTGGAAATCGATGGTTCGCTCCAACGCCTGACCAACGGTGAGCACGTCCACATCCCGCTGAACGCGACGCACCGCATCCGCAACGTCGGCGACAGTGAGATGGTCTTCATCGAGGTTCAATACGGCGCAGTGCTCGACGAGAACGACATTGTACGCGTGACAGACGATTACGGTCGCTGCGTTCCGGCTTAAGGATCAGGCACCCAGCCTAAGATATGTACTTACCCCGAGCAATGCTGGACCAAGGAACCGGATCGCCGTTAGGTTATTCCTGATGTCGAATGCTATTTCATCAGCCGTACGCTAAGATGCTGGTCAGCGACTGGCCGTCCCCGTTGAAGAGCGTTGCGAAGGACAACGCGGCGGCCAACGCCAAGCACCTGGTAGAAAAGTCCGATCCGAGGCGGTCACCATCACCTGCGCAGCATCGATGGGCATTTGGCTCAAGAGATCGGTGCCGAGCGCACGCGGATCTCGAAGTGCACGCTGGCTCAGTATGCCAGCCAGATGGGTTCGCCCCCACACCCCGCAGATGACAGGCGAACGGAGCCGCACTCCCACCTTGCCAACCGCGGAGCAAGCGAAGCGTGTCGCTTCGAGCGCAGCTCACCCAACTTCATGGTCTTCATCGGCGCCAACCCTTAAAAGCCAGCACACTTTCCCAACGATTCAATTTTACAGCAGACGCTGCCATTGCTCAGAACAGCCGGAAGACGCTTACACTAAAACTCGTAGACAGTACGAAGAAAAATTTGGGCAGGGTGCCCATCGAAGATGCTTTCGGGCAATTTGACAAATTTAAATTTTTCCCATTCCGCTATGTGATCCCTGTCTATACAAATACTAGAGTCCATACCCCTTCGTTGAGAGCAGACATACAGGCTTGAAAAGCAATCTTTCAGCGCACGCCTCCCATCTTCCAACTCAGTGATCAAAAGTGGGAAGACGAAGCGATCAGGCATGGTCCGCCGAACTTTGGGCAGTTGAGCAGGCACCAGAAGGCCACCACCTTCCAACATCAAAAATATTGCAGGATTATCTGGATTTGACTCGTGATCCAAATGAAAGTTCGTGTCGTAAGATACGACGGTAGAGTGACAAGTCTCAAGCAAACAGCATGGTCGCGACGCTAAATGTCGCACATCAATGCATTTTGACACCAGCATCTCGATCACGCACCTCTCCGAAACGCTCCATCAGCTCTCAATGAAGCCGCATTAGCGGCGGCTCAATACCCCTACCCCGACTGCACGAAGTCCGATTGGGAGTGTGCCCAGGCCGACGCACCGGCTTGAGAGGGCATTGCCAGCCATTCCGAGGGCATCTGATACCGGCAACACAACTACTTACCATGGACCGGCACCTGATACAGTCATGCCAAAAAGCAACAGCGGGTCGCAAATCAGAATTTAGGCTGCGATGCGGTCAAATGGCCTCCTATCTAACGCTCGCGCCTTTGGTCCGCATCGAATTGCTTTTGGGGAAACCAACTCTGATCATAGTGCCAAGTGATGAATGAGTAATGAAGTCAAAACAGAAGAAGCACTCCGTTTTGCAAAGCAGGAGTTAGCGGACGAGCAATATTTTCTATAAACTTGGAGACAAGCAACGATCCCGTTGCAGTTGATGGATCGCGCTCGCTCTCGTCAAAATCAGGCGTAATATTTAAAGAACAGAGACATGGTGAATCTTGAAGCCAAGCTCTCTGTCATCGCCCGTCGCTTCATGTCGCGCCGGCACGAAGATCTTATCAATCGATATTACCATATGGTACACAGGTTCCGATATATGCCCGACTGGAATGCTCAACAAGAACTTTCCCGCACTGTCGGGTGAAACAAATCTATCGGCGGGCTTCAAATCCGCAATCTTAAAAGCAGTGTGAGAATGAATAATATGCGCCCGATGCATAGATTTCTCATTTACAGTAACAGTAATCGTTTTACTCGGGACCTTGTCCTGTAGGGGCACTTCAATTTCCAAAACGACCAAGTTCGCATCGGAATTATTAGACACAGCTAGCGCAGCGGTAGCTCCTTTTGACCAAACACCATCTTCGACACCGTACCACCCCCGATATAAGATATTCGCGAACGAATCGACAACACCTTTAAACTGGTATTTCCGTCCAACCTCGGCACGTGGAAAATCACCTAGGATGTAATTTGGCCGACTCGACGCCAATGTGGATCTACGCGTTTGAATATTCCTATATAGCGCCATATCGTCTGCGTTAAGCAGCATGATCCTCGTTGAAAGAGATTTTATCTCGTCCGGCCCAGCAAATTTGTTGCCGTCGTTCACAAGATCACTAATGTTTTTTTCTCTATGTATTCGTCTCGGTCGGCTCAATCCGAGAAAGTCCATCATCTCCAAAATTGACGATTCGAAATTTTCTTGGAATCCAAAGAAGTCTATCTTATTTATTTCGGTCGAAGCATAATCAGTGAGCAGTCCATCTTCGGAGAAGATCTCACTTGACACGTAGTCTCGGCCAAAAAAATTCTTGCAGTAATGATTTGAAACGTCATATAGAACATTTTGATCATCGCTGTCCAAACATTCTTCAAGGGACATCGAGTACATAGCTGTCGCGCCGGCATCTCTATTTCGAATTATTTCTTGCTTTGACAACGTATGCACGTAGTTATATAAAGAAATAACCCGTTCCACCGGGTCGCGCAGGAAACATATCTTTAAAGCATCAAGACTTGTGATTTCTTTGAAGCTATAATGTCCTCCCATAACGTCATAAGATCTTGCCAGTTCGAAACTCAAACTCCAGCTCGCAGCCAAATCTGGCCTGACAGCCTCTCGAAGATGGCGGTACGCAGAAGTTCCAGCCGTCTTTTTCAGATGGAATAAGGCAACCCTATTATACAAAGCCCGAACCCTCGCGTCTTGATTTTTGTAATTACAGACGAACGGCATACAAACTAGTTTATGGTTTATGGGTCGTGCGCCTTCCCGGGCGAAGCGTTTAGTAATCGCTGGGGTCGGGCGATGGTCTTCAGTCCGCCTTCGATGACGCTCATTTCCAGACCTTAACTGTCATGCCCCGACGCTCGCTGTTTGCCCGGATCGACGCCCCCAAAGCCGTAACGCGTCCAAGCACGCTTTTTCTTGTATTATCTGACAGCAACGCTGCAAGGTTGCAAACTCGAATTTGGCTCGACAGATCGAATGCCGGTTTCGATAGCGGTGAGCCGCACACCGTAACAACCTATGGCGACCCGTCACGTCGCGGTGAACAGCATGAATCGTTCGCAGCATCGCACCGGCGTTCAGCTCTACTGTTGCGCCACCCTCCGGCTTGGCACCGATCAGCTCCAAAAGGCGACGTCCGCAGTCCAACAAGAGCGGAGGCTTAGCTACGGGTAGGCTTGTCATATTGGGTGGCAATGCGGTGGAAGTTCTTGACTCGATGATAAGGAGGCCTCGATCTCCCAGCACTCCGATAGCAGGACCCTTCATGTGAGACCCGGCCCTTATGCCGAACCTGTCTGCTCGGGATGGATGGCGTTACGCTGCCCTTGTGGAGATCAACGCGCAGCCCGCGGGCGTGGTAGTTCTGTCAAAGGCCAGGCGCTGGATCCAGCCAGGTGCTTCATTCGTCGCCACACGCACGGTCCTGACGTCGCTGCGAAGTCGAGGAGCTGCAAGAGAATACCGCGGCAGTCGAGCACCTCGATGAGCGTGTGGATCTCGGTGGTCCGGCTGCCGTGCGACGAGCTGACTGCCTGCGCTGACGCCCCCCTCTAGAGCCATGGGCCAAGAGATGGACCCAGACGTGACCACTGTCGAGTGGCTGCTGCGTCGCCAGCCTAGCGAGGCTTGGCCTGAGCCGCGAGTACGGCTTTCCAAACCACGCCATGACCATCGATCGAATTGGCTGCGGGCCGTGGTTCGCGGGTCGTAGGCCGACTGGGTGTCGCGCCTTCGACAGCTCGAAGTCAGAACGGGCACGATGCTGAGAATGCTCTGCCGATCGTCCTTCTGCGCAGGTCGGAATATGCGGCTAGCCACGGCGGGTCCAATCACCGCCCGCCTTTCATGCGAGAGCCAGTACAGACCAACCACCGCTACCTTCAAACCGAAAAATTGGCACCCGGAGTTACAAATCGACATACCCTGTAGCGGCCTGGTCCGGCTCATACCTCAGTATCTACAGCAGGCGCAGCTACCGCGGAGGCTTAGTGTTGGCCGGAACCCTGCTGGCTCCATTCGTTTTGTAATCAGCCACACGGCCTGTCAGGTCGCCCGTCAGTTCCACACGGACCGAGTACTTCCTATCAGGCACTTCGTAGTACCCATATGCAGGAATATTTGCGACACTGGACCAAGAGCGTACATTCTGTATTATCAAATTCTTTATATCACGAAAAATTGGATCGACGCATATAACTGCCGCTTTATTATCCCGATCTCGGAAGCCTATATTCTTGAAGGTTACGCCAGAAACGCTGCAATTATCGCCCGTGATGTGTAGCCCAGCATCAGTGGCACCAACCACAAGCCCCCCAACTATGTCAGCGGCCCCGTTTAGCCAAAAGCCCCGCGATGCCGGGAAAAAGCTCTGACAGCCCAAGAACTCGACTTCATTCGTCCCGGTGTAGAATGAGGCTCCCACACCTGTCCCATTGCGCGGGTTCTCGAATCCCGAACAGCCGATAACTCGCCCGTTTGCTCCACCGCCATCATCAAACGTCACTGCACCGTTTGAGCCTCGATCAATGCACCCGATGACAGATGCATTGGATGCTGAGAGAATGTTAATACCAGATCCGATGCGTCCGGGCCCACCTATCGCGTGATCTCCGCAGCCACAGTTGAACGTTCTCACGTCACGGATCAGCGGGTCGGCGGGCACCCCTGGAGATGCGCTGCCGAACGGCGCGCCAATCAGCGCCAAGCCGTTGTCCCACGCATCATGGATATCCACATCTGAAATCCGCACCCGGTCGCTGCAGACGATGAGTGCGGACCCGTATGGGACTGAAGAGATGTCTCCGTTGCCCACTTGCGGATTGGATTTGTCCGACCCGACCGCCTTCAAAACAAACCCTGTTAGATGACAGTCGGAAGCGTCACGCGGAAGCAACATCAACGGAATAGCGGGTGATCTCGCAGGTCTCCGATTTATAAATACAGTAGATGAACCAGCGCCGACGAATCTCATGCCGGCGATACCAAAATTAATGGTGTCTTCAACGTTATAATTGCCGGGCGGGCAGCTGACTAATTTTTCGCCGCTGGATATAGATTTTTGTATCAGTATCGTATGGTCGGTGTTGGGCCGGCCGGTCGGCCCAAAGTCAGTCAAACTCCATGGTAGGCATGGAGCCCGTGCCAAGTGCGGAGTGCCAAGCAGGACAGCGCTCTGTGCGGTGCTGGCCGCACCTGATCCAGAAGCGACTAGAGACAAGACGATCGAGCGGCGGCTGGGGCGATTAAACATGGAAAGAGTTGACCGTTCCGACACGGGAGCATCAAACCCCAAATTGCTTCAGCTCCTAAGCAGAACGGGCAAGGGTCTGGGCTCGATCAGAATCAGAAGGAGACCACGGCAGCCCTAGCAAGAGCAGAGGCTCAGCTGCGGTCGAGCTTAGTACATCGAGCGCAAGGTAGTGAGGTTCTTAAGGGGGTTGAAGGGTAAAATTTCGGCGAAGGGCTAGCTTGTCAAGCGGCTTGAGTGATTGGGGGCTGGCTATCAGTCCCAAGGTAGTTGGGCGGCCAGCCGTTTTGCCGGATGATCGGCGATGCGCCTGTGCACGTTGGGCAGGTAAGCCCTTCTGGCGAGCCCGTTCGGCCGGGTGATTAGCCGAGGAGCTTCTCGATAAGGCAGCACGATTGGACGGCCTCCCGCGCCATGCCGAGATCAGAGGCTTGAGCCCATCGAAATCATTGGCCGGTCAGTGCCGAGAACAGCTATTGATTAAGAGCGAGAGGGACACCGGTCGTCAGGCCCACTCGATGGCTTCCGGCCAGTTCGGTTCCGATAGGCGCGTAAGGAAGCCTGGGTTTGGCAGCACCAGAGCGCCTAGATAGCGCAAGAGGCCGGTACATCCTGCCTTCCGATGGCCCTCATGTAACCGCGACGCTCAAAACCGAGGCCGAGCCCATCCTAAAAGAGCAGGTGAGCTCGGCCTGACTTATCCACTTATGCAGTCATTTTGGTTACAACTGTACGAACCAGCCATAGCCCGACTGTGATTGATGCCAAGGCGCACAGATTTATATATAGATAGTCAATCTCAATGCCAGCATATGGATAATAAGCTGCTCTGACCCATTCGGCGAGCTGAAGAACGGGGTTAAATTTCATCCAATAGTAAATTTTGTCAGGCAAATAGCTTGGCAGAAACATCACCCCGGAGGAGATATAGAGAAGGATACTTAGCAGCGCGTAGCCGATCATCCAACCGGGAAAGAAGCCGATTATGGCCACGTTGATTGTTCCGATGCCAATTCCGAGAAGAATGGCCGATAGGTAAGCGCACATCGCTTTGAATGGATCGGCCGGCAATGGGTTTGTGCCAATACAAATAAGGACAGCCGTTACGACCAGCAATGCCAAAAATCCCGTTACAATCTCGACCAAAATTCTGGCTAAGATCACGTCAAACAATTTAACTTGGGGATAATAAGTAAGAGGCCGGTTCATGATTACCGACTTCATTACTTCGCGAGAAATATACTGGAAGACTAGAACCGGAACTGCGCCGGTTGCGAAAAACAGTGGCCGGCTATCTCCAAGGGGAACTGCCAACTTCTGGAAAGTATATATTCCGATCAGCACAAAAATATGCACACATGGCCAGAGCACAACGACGCCATAGCCCCACAAAGTTGCTCCGAAGCGCGTGCGCATGTCGCGCAGCATCAACGCGTGCAGCACATGCAGGTACGATTCTATAGGAGATTTCTGTGATGATGACGTTGGAAGGGCGGGCATGACCGGCACTCTCGCGTTGCGGCGTGTGTCTTGATCAGAATCCAGGCCAAAGTGCGATGGGAGCGCGGCTGATCGAGAAGGCACAGCGAGCAGAGAGTTTCGAAACGAGGGCACCAAACGTAAATAATGGTTTCCGGCCAATGATTTAGCATGATTTGGCTGGGGCATTTATTGTCATTTGCGCACGAGATCGGAGCTGCTTACGCCTGTCGGCAGGGAGGGAAAGGCGTCGTACCTTTGGCCGCAGAAGGGATGGGCCCAGGCAGCACACGCTTGGCATTGACGCTCGCCTCGCCGCGCGAGCGCAGGGCCCGGTTCACCAGTGCGGTGACGCGGCGATAGCCGTAGCTCGGGCGGGCATCGACGATCGCCCGGATCGTCGGCAACAGCTGCGCATCCTCGGGCTTGTGGTAGGGGCCGCGCGGCCGAGCAGGTCGTCTCAGGCGCTCGGCCAGGTGGGAGCGGGCCACGTCGAGCGTGTCGGCGACCGCTTTCACCGCGAACCGCCCGTTGAACCGCCCCAGGAGCTGAGCGGCGAGGTCGGTTTTTTTGTGCGCGGGAGGTCGAGCGCCTCCTTCAGGATTTCGACCTCCATGGTCTTGCGCCCGAGCAGGCGTTCAAGGTCGCGCACGCGCCGCTCCAGCTCGCGCACGCGGCTGGTGCCGACGACCTCCTCGTCGGCGTGCACGGCCTGATGGCCGCCCTCCAGCATGCGCCGCTTCCACGAGAACAGCAGGCTGGGCGAGAGGCCGTAGCGAAGGTCAACGAACGACACGGACGAGCCGGGCTGCTGGCTCTCCTCGACGAGGCGGATCTTCTCGGTGGTGGACCAGCGCCGGCGACGCTGAACGCCGGTCAGGATCTCGCCGTGCACGGGCGGGGCGGTCGGATCGGATGACATAGCCTTACCCATAGGCCAACGCCCATGCCTTCGTGAGCTATGCCACCTGTCCGGTCAAAACGGGGTGCGGTGCACCCTACCGTCCGGACTCATAACCAGTAGCTGACGGTGGCGGCGAGGCAGACGGCGGCGAGATAGTTGGTCGCCAGACGGTCGTAGCGGGTGGCGATGCGGCGGAAGTCCTTGAGGCGGCCGAACATGCGCTCGATGGCGTTGCGCCCGCGATAGAGCACCGGGGAGAAGCACGGCTTCCAGCGGCGGTTGAGCTTGGGCGGGATGTTGGGTGCGGCCCCGGCCGCCTCAATCTGCCGGCGAATGGCGTCGCTGTCGTAGCCCTTGTCCGCCAGCACGATGCGGCAGGAGGGCAAGCGTTCGAGCAGCAGCGCGCCAGCCTTGCAGTCGGCAGCCTGCCCGCCGGTCAGCAGGAACGCGAGCGGACGGCAGAAGCGGTCGGTGAGGGCGTGGATCTTGGTCGTGCGCCCGCCCCGCGAGCGACCGATGGCTTGGCTCTGCTCCCCCCCTTGCCTCCTGCGGCGCAGCGGTGGGCCTTCACGGCGGTGGAGTCGATCAGCACTTGAGAGGGCGGCCCACCGGCTTGAGCGAGGGTCTCGAACAGCCCGATCCAGACCCCCTTGGCCGCCCAGCGCACGAAGCGATTGTAGAGGGTCTTCTTCGGCCCGTAGAGATCGCGTGGCGCGTCCGTCCAGCGCCCTCCAGATTTCAGCACGTGGACGATGCCGCTGATCACGCGCCGGTCGTCCACGCGCTCCTTGCCCCGTGTGTCGTTTGGCAGAAGCGGTGCGATCCTCGCAAACTGCTCGTCCGTCAGCCAGAAATGGTCCATCGGCCCCTCCCGCAAGAGCCGTGAATCACACCCAAGCCGTCCGCGCCACCGTTATGGGTCCGGACGCTAGCAATCTGGTGCAGGGGGATTGAGCGCCGAAATGTGACCTCCCAACCACTGATGCTGACTACCTCGAAGACCACCTTGAGGCACATCATGCGGGCATGTATGTGTGGCTCGACAAAAGCCACGCCCAAATTTTTCGAGCAGCATTCCGTGATGTGGGACGATAAAGAGTTCGATCAAGCGTTTCAGAAACGCGATTCACTCAAGAATGAGAAGGGCCTCAGTTTTTGTCTATCGGAATTCGAGCTGCTCTTCCAAACCAACCACATGCATCTCCCGCATGTGCTAAATTACGGAATTTGTCTACTTGAAACCGAGAACTATAAGGAGGCTGAATACATATTAGGAGAACTTTGCAAAACAGAGATCGCGCAAAATATTGGTGAAAACTGGCTATTCGAATCCCTAAAATTTTATACTCTAGCAATCAAAGAGCGATCCAGGCTTGTTGCTACTAAGGCAGCGCTAGAACGGCTGCGCCATTTTAATCGGCACAACAGGGGCCGGGTCATCAGTCATATAATAACCCACCTTACCGACCATAATAATTTCGCAAATCTTGTTGTCTCAATTGAAGAGCTCGAAAATGATTTTGATCTTTCGGATGCGGCATTAAGGAAATTCTACGAGATTGCTAGCTCGAAGAATCAATTGACGGAATTCGAAAAAATCTGCGGTTCGCGGAGCAGCAGCCATGATAACGAGCTGAAGTTGATCAGTCTTCTTCATGGTGATTTTTCTGCACCTGCGTCGCTCGATATCAGAAGTAGGTGGCGTGATGTTTATGCCGGACTAGAGAAGAGCCGGTCGAAACTTTCTCCTTTCGATGCTTATAGACTTAGTCTGCAGATGCATGAGCGGCTCGGTCCCGAAATGGCGGAGCAAGAAATTCAGAATCTGATTGCTCTCGGAGAAGAGTATTTTGCCTGTTACTGGCCACTTGGTGCACTGCAGGAGTCGTTGGGAGATGTTGCTGCGGCGTCTCATTCCTACTCCTCAGCCGGCCGTATCGAGATGCTTAGAGAAAATCAGCCAATCGAAAATATTTCTCCTGTTGATCGGAGTGAGGTAAAAATTTCATGCATCGCGATATCGTTTAATGACGCGCCGCTTGTTGAGACCTATTGTAAAATGGTGCGCCCACACTGTGATGAGATCATTGTAAACGACGGCGGGAGCACCGATGGGACAATTGACCTGTTTCATAAGTTCTCGAAGGAGACAGGATTTCCCGTCCATGTTATCCGCGACCAACAGGCATCCTTTAGAGACAGAAATATCTTCAACAAAGATGGCTATAGAAAAGCCGGCTTAGGTGGAGTTAAAGGATTCGAGGCCGATCGACGGCGGACGACCACGCTCCTTTTAGCTCAACACGATTATATTCTTCTTGCCGACCTTGACGACTATTTTCCTGAATTTCCGAATTTGAAAACGCTGGTTTCATCAAATTACGGAATCGATCATATAGCCGGCTCCAAAAGGGAGCTCGTAGATTGCGATTATTACTGCGATCTTTATCAAAATAGACAATCTGCACTGCCAACGCTGTTCCGAAGAGATCGACATCATGCCTTCTCTGGAATTTCTGGAGCAGACGAGTATTTGGCTAGGCTCGATCATGACCTGGCTTCTTGGGCCAGCAAATTTATGACAACTGCCATTTCTAAGGCATATCATTTCTGGCATCTGAAATGGCTTCTCGACCCGTCGCAAAAAACCGCGGCCGAGCCCAGCCTTGGAGTTAAATCTTCGGTCCACGGTATAAAACAGCGGCCTGATATAAAGAAAATACTGACAGACATTGCGGTCGCGAAGCAATAATCTATTCCGTATCTATCGAGCGGCCCAAATACAATGTAAATCTACAAAGCGAGCGACAAAATGCCAATTGAGACGGGTTTTGCGTCATAGTTATTCTGCAGATAGCCCGGGTGGCGAGACTGAATAATTCAAAAAAACAGGCAAGGCTCTAGTTTCTGTCGTTTCTGCTGGTACCAGACACACAGGATTTCGCCCTGATTTTACGATTTGGGCGAGCTATCGGCATATGGTAAGTGGTTGGTACGGCCTGGCTGAGCATGAACCATGGGCCTTGACCGCGACCCATGCGATATGCCGGTGACACTCGGGTTGAGTTGGCCTACGAGCCGTAACTGAGCCAGCCTTCGAGTACGAACAGCCCTGAGCAGGCGGACCGGTCTATCAACGATTAGCTCTCAGCTGGCCTCAGCTCGGGTAGATCGTGCCGTTGGCCTTGAATGCCTTCGGGCAGTTGCTCTCGTTGACCAGCGTTCAAGCCTCAGCAAGCGGCGGGTGCCAATCGGCGGTCACCTCGGTGGCGCCGAGAGATCGTTCATGCGCACGAAAAAACCCCGCGCGACAAGTGCCGGCGGGGCTGAAGTGGCGGCGGCCGTCCAAGCTGCCGGTACAGGTTCGATAGCAGACAGTTGAGAACAAAAAAACCGCCTCGGCCGGAGCCGGGCGGGCTTGCATGGATCAGTGCATAATTCGAGCCGGATTCCGTAAAATCAGCGTGGCGGCGGCCGCTGCCGGTCCGCGACCCAGCCGCCGACGAACAGGCCGATGATGAGGCCGACACCGACCCACATCATGGTCTCGGTCGGATGAGCCCAAAGCATCAGCGCCGCCCTCGAGGCTGGCGCGGGTGATCATCATCCCATCGATCCAGCGTTTCGGTGAGCCGCGCGATCGCCGCGGTCATCTGGTTTGTGTGCTGAGCCTCCTCGGATGCTGTTTCGGCGACGATCGCAGCGGTCAGGCCATTCACCGCCTTGGTGAGATCCGCGAGCGCGATGCTGTCGAACAGAGTGGCACCCGGCGTCACCGCCACATCGCGCGCCACCTCAGGCTTCAGCGCTTCGGCCGCCCGCACCTCCTTCTTGTACCCCCACCACTCCTTCATGAACCCGGTCAGAGGGACCAGAAGCACTCCCAATGCGCCTAGCAGCGCAATGACAACCGCTGGCCATCCATCAAGCTGCTGTGCTGCTGCCGGCACTGGCTCGCCTCCGTTTCCTGAAGCCGAAGGTGTCTTCGGCCGCCATGTCGCCGGCCGCCCGGCCTGACGAGTGCAGCTCGGCGATCGCGAAGACGGTGTAGATGCCAGCGCTGAGGGATAGGGGGGGGAAAGCCAGCGCGAAGCCAAGCGCCATTGCCAGCCAGAAGACGAATCCAAGCAGGCACCCGATGGTCCGAACAAAGGACGTCTCGCGTCCCCTCCGCCCGTTGATGTAGAGGGCGACGACCCGCGACGTGCCGACAGCCAGGGCGATTAGCCCAGCCGACGGCTCACTGACGTAGTGGGTGATGATCCGGTACTGCGGGCCGACGAAGGTGGGCCACGGCATCAGACACGTCAGGCCCACCACCAACATGATCACCGAGAACCAGATCTCGGCCCACCTGGTCTGTCCATAGCGAACGGCCCTTCGGATCCTCGCATCAATCGCCGGGTCCGGATCGTACTGTTTCATGTAGAGCATACGGCACACGGCTGGCGCGGAGATCAGGCGCGCGGCTGCGGGGATCTGGTAGGACAAGGGCTTCTCCTCGATGCTGGGGGCGATCGGGGGAGCCCCGGGAATCAGACGGCGATCAGTGGCTCGCGCAGGCCGAGCGCCACGCGGCGTTGAGCGAGCGCAACCGCCGCCGGGTCCGCGGATCGTCCGTGCGCGCGTACTGCACGGGCGAGGTCATCACCTGACAGAGCCGGGCTGCCGGGACCGCGGGCGCGTCGAGGTCGCAGTGCAGGATCGCGAGCCCGAGGGCGAAGCCGATGCAGGTCACGAGGTCACCTCCGGGACGATGTCGCGGTCGTCGTCCGGCCCGTCCGCCGCGGCGTCGGCGGCCGCGCGCGCCCGGGCCTCCTGCGCCTCGGCTACCAGCGTGGAGGCGTTGGCCTGCTGGGCCGCGCCGAGGTCGCGCTGATCCTGGTCGTGCCGCAGGCTGTCGACCTCCTTCACGATGGCGTCCGAGAACGTCCGCGCGAGGAGGCCGAGCAGCGCGCTCAGCAGGGCTGAGAAGCTGAACACGTCAGCCGACCACAGCCGGGGCCGTGGTGGTCGGGCCGGCGGCGGTCGGCGTCGAGGTGGCGAGCGAGGCGCCATCCTCCACCGGCAGTAGCGCAATGATGTGGTCGCGGATCGCGTTCACGCCGCCGGTCCAGGAGAGCAGCCAGCCTGGGGTGTGCTCGACGACGTAGTTCAGGGCGTTGGCGAGCACCTGGTTGCCGACGTCGAAGCTCAGCGTCTTGTCCTTGGCGGCGCCGGCCACCGTGTTGACGCCGAAGCTGATCGCCTTCTCGACGAGCTGCTGGGTGATCAGGCCCTTCACGACGGCGCCGATCGAGGCCGGCAGCCGGCGCAGGCCCCAGGTGATCGCCGCCATCACGACGGCCGTAACGAGCTCGACCGCCGCCTGGGCGTAGGAGGCGATCCAGGTCCCGAGCGGCACCGTCACCACCGCGGTATCGGTCGCCGGCTGGGCGACGGTAGCTGCGGCCTGGGCGAAGGCCGGATGGATGCCGGCCCCGACGGCGACGACGAGCGCCACGGCGGCGAGCATCAGCCCAGGCGCGCGGCGGGCGGCGCAGATCAGTGCGGCGATCAGTCCCGAGCCGAGCAGGAGCACCATCACGCTGTGGCCCGCGGCGCGGGACAGATCGAACGGCCGGCTGGTCGCGGCCAGGGCTGGAGAGCAGACGCAGGCGAGCGCCAGCGCCGCAGGGATAATGCGGGTCATGTCGAGATCTCGATTGTCAGGGGTGCGCGGCGGGCCCGGCCGGCTCGGGTCGAACTACCGCGGAAACCGCGGAGCTTGGGTCAGGCCTCGCTCACGCCGGCCTTGGCGCCTGCCACCGTGGTCGGCAGCTTCGAGGCGGTCGGGATCGGCACGTCGGACGGCCAGCGGAACGAGGTGATCTCGGACCGCTTGAACGTCGCCACGTTCACCGCGTCGGCCTGGTTGCCGCCGAGCCCGTAGACGTGCGTCTTGTCGGCTCCGACGATGAAGAAGACGTGCCCCTGCCAGGAGCTGTTGCCGCGCTTCTTGGTAGCGATGCAGCCGAGCACGGGCTCCTTCAGACCGATGCCCCAGCCCTCGTAGGACCGGGCGGCGAGGCTGCCGGACGGCTTGTAACCGGAGCGCTCAAGCATGGCCCCGACGAACGCCGCGCACCAGGAGGTCGCGTCGTCCTTGATGCCTGGGAAGCCGGCGTCCTTGAAGTAGGCCACCACCTTCGGGTTGTTCGCCTTGCCGACGCCCTCGTGGGTGCCGATCTCGTGGCTCGCCAATGCTAGCCACGGCGGCATGGCGGGCTCGGCCTTCTGTTGGGTCACGTCGACCGAGCCGAGCGCCTTCTGGGTCAGCGGCCCGGCGATGCCGTCCGCGTGCAGCCCGGCCGCCTTCTGGAAGGCAGTCAGCGCGGCGATCGTCTTCGGGCCCGCATCGCCGTCCGCCCCCGCCTTGCCGAGGTCGTACCCGCGCGCGATCAGAGCCCGCTGGATTTCCTCCACGGTCATGTCGTCCTCACGATGTCGGGGTTGGTATTACGTCAGCGGCCGCGGACCGGCGCGCAGAGCCGCACGGTGCCGGCGCCCTCGATGAACACCGGGACGCACACGCCGCGCGGCTGATGCCGGCGGCTGGCCGCCTCCCCGGGACCGCAGAACACGATCCCGAGGAGGGTTGCGATGGCCAGCGTTCGCATGGCCGAGCGCGTGGATGCTGCCGCTGATATCAGGGCGTCTGGTACGTGCCGTTCAGCGCCAGATAGTTATTATTCGCGACGGGAGAGGTTCCGTCGTAGCGCTTGAAGCTCGCCGTGGATTGACCACCGATAGCAGATCCAGGTATCGAAGCGCCCGTATTCACGATTTCAGTGCCGTTGAACGAGGTAATATCCGACACCGCGAACGGAAGAGAGACTGTGACAGCGCCAGCGGCAGAGCCGATGTTCGGCATGTTGACGTTGGCTCGCCACTCGACCGTCTTGCCGACCTTTCGATAGGCGCCCGTGACGGTCATCGTGGTGGCCGTGCCGCTGGAGAACGTTACGGTCGGCGTGTAGCTCGTCCATCCGCCGCCGAGCGCCGAGGCGTTGATCATGCCGAAGGTCGGCGACAGGTTGTTGCTCTCGGTCACAGCCCCCGAGAAGTCATAGCCCAGCGCATAGCCGGTCGCGGCATTGGAACCCGTCTGAGTGATGCCGTAACGAGCTTTGTTAAAGGTCGACTGGACAGAAGGATTGATGAGGTTAAGCCCGGTCAGCGGGCCTGCTGATGTATCGAGGATGATGGCATCAACCGTACCGGTCGGCTTTAAGTAACCGGGGCTGTCGATTACGAGCCCCGAGATAGTAGCCTGAGGAGATTTTATGATGGCTGCCTCAGCCGCAGGGGTCTTTAAGTTGACATTCGTCATCACCGTGCGGGTGGCGAAGCCATCCAACCACAGAGCGCGGTCGCCAGCGTCGATAGAGACGAGGTTGCTCCAGTTCGAACCACCGGACCCGATGTAGAAAGTCTGCGAACGAGTACCATCGAGGGCAAAGCGAGACTGGCTGAAAGCCGTGGCAATGCCGGTGAGGTTCGAGAACGAGCCCTGCGCGCCCGCACCGATGTCGAGGATGAAGGCACCATACGACCCTACGTCAGTGTGGTCGTCCACGGTGCCGTGCGCACCGGACCCGATATCGATACCGGCGCCGGCCTTATACTGATCCTGACCGCAGGCAAAGGTTCGGATCGTCTGCAGGCTATAGTTTCGTGGCTGGCCCGGAATGGCCTCCCACGACGGACCGCTATTCGGAAGTTGGACGACCGAGATGCAGTTATTGTGTCCATTACGCCCGGTGACGCGCGTCAGGCTGGTGTTATCGGCCTGAACTAGGACGGCTGACCCCGCGATGAGGTTGCCGCCGTAGACGGTCGGGTCGGTGAATCCCTTCGTGTTCGCCTGATGGTCGAAAGCGAAGTTGTCAAACCGCGAGCCTGCTGCGGTCGGCTTGATGTCGAGCAGGGGCGCTCCCGGCGATCCAGCTGGCGCGTCGTACTTCAGCGTCAGGCAATCACCCGGCCCGTCGAACAGGGCTTGCGACGTGACCGTGACCGTCGAGACGAGGCGGACTGTGCCACAGGGCGCCGAGACACGCTTCCTGGAGTTGAGGGCGGCAGTGAGCGCGGCGGTGCTGTCCGCCGCCCCGGTCATGTCGACGCCGTAGTCAATGACCGAGGGGCGCTCGAGGAGCCGGTCCAGAAGCGTTCGGGTAGCGAGACTCGGAAATGCGACGCTCAGACCGGATACATCGCACACCACACCGGGCGCGCACTTGATCGGCCCGAAAGTGGTGATCTGCCCCACGTTGGGCGCGTTCATGTCCGGAGACGGGTAGCGTGCCGCCTTCGACGCATCGAACGCCGAGGCATGGCTGGAGAGCAGCGCCAGGGGCGCCGCGGCGAGGAAACGGGTCCGCATGGCGGGTTCCTTACGACTGAGTCTGCGGGACGAAAGAGATCGTGTCGCCGTTGGACCAGGGCGCACCGGGCGGAAGGCCGTCGGGCGTCGTGGGCAAGGCGGCCTTCACGGCGGCAAGCGCGGCGCCGTTCTGCGCGGTCAGCGCGGCCACGAGAGCGGCGACGCTGAGCGTGGTCGGGGGGATCGGAGGTGCGGCCATGGCTCAGTTGCCCTCGAAGGAGAAGATGTCGCCGGCCGTGCCCACGACCCACACGTCGCTGGCGTCGGCACAGGCGAACGAGGCGCCCTCGCCGGGGGAGAGCGGGTAGCCGTTGCCGGCGCCGTCGTACTGCATGGTCACCCCCGAGGGGCCGACCATGGCGCTGAGCATGTTCGTGGCGTCCGGCTGGGCGTTGGCCACATGCGCCTTGATCGCCACGCCATTCCGAAGCGGATAGGCCGGGAGCTGAACCGCGGTGCCGGTGGTGACGATCTTGACCTGCCCGGTCCGGACGGTGGTCGGGACCGAGGTGGCCACCTTCAGGGCGCCATCGTCATCGACCAGCAGCGCACGCTTCCTGCCGTTGGCGTCGATCGCCGCGATGTGCAGCGGGGCCGTGGTCGGAGCCGAGCCCACCGCCCCGGCGCCGGCCACCGGCTGCGTCACGCCTGACCCGTCCACCGAGAGGCGACCGCTCGACAGCGACGCCGGCAGCCGCGCCCTGATGTCGGTCAGCAGGTTGCCGAGGCCGGTGACCGACAGCAGGAGCCGGGTCAGTTTCGCAACGATGCTACCGGGCGCCGAATCCGCGCCTGGGTCCGTGTCGCCCGGCGCTCCGAGAGCAGTGGCGGACGCGGTCAGCAGGACGTTGCCTGCCGCCTGGAGATCCGCAGTCGAGGCGCCATCTGGCAACCGCGCCAGCGGCACGATCGACGCGGAATCCGGCGGGTCGATCCGCGCGCCGGTGGAGACGTTGAGCCAGAAGCTGGAGACGAGGTCGCCCGCCGTGGCCGAGGTGACCGCGAGGTGATCGAGGACGTCGTCGACGCTGTAGCCGGTGCCGGCCGCGGTCGCGCGATAGGACGACTTCGAGACGACGGTGCCGCCGTCGGTCTCCGGCCGCGCGCCTTCGCCGGGCGGGCTGCTCGGCGCACCGGTGATCGTGGTCCACGAGATCGACCCGGCGCCGTTGTCGAGGCGGATGAAGAACTTGCCCGTGTTGTCGGTCCAGAGCGTCTCGGCCCGCTGGTTGCTCAGCACGCCCAGGATGCTCTGGAGCACCGCCTTGGCGTCATCCTGCTTGGCCGAGGTCGCGACGCCATTCAGGCCGTCGTCCAGGATGCACAGCAGCGGGTCGTTGTCGTTGAAGCCGGAGGTGTTGGCCTTCAGCGTCAGGACCGCGCCGTTGAGCCCCGAGTAGCCGAGCGCCGGCAGGCCGGGGAAATAGAGGAACGTCCCGCTCGGAAGGTGGAAGATCCCCTTCAGGATCCGAATGTCGAACCCGGGCTCACCCGAGAAATCGACGGTCCGGTTCGTGTGATTGAAGGAGTAGGAGACGGCTGCCGGATTGCGCATGGTTCACCTTCAGAGCAGGAGCGCGAAAGCGGCGGCGAGGGTCTCCGCCTGGTTGATCTGCAGGCCCATGTCCTGCCGGATGGCGGCCTCGCGAGCGTCCGTGTAGGAGGCCACGTCCGGCACGCCTCCCATCTCGATGAACACACCGCCGTCCTTGACGATGAGGTCGAGGGTCTGGATCGCCGGGCCCGCGCAGTTGCCGGCGGACAGGGTGATCGGGCCTCGAGCGTAGGTGCGGCGGATGCCCTTCCGCGGGATCCGCACGAAGGACCATTCCAGGGGTTGCCCACACTGGCCGCCGGACTGCCGGAAGCGGCTGGTCTCGGCCGGGGTGAACTGGCGCGAGAACGTCGTGCGGTCCGCGGTGGCCAGCACCTGGAGCCGCTCGGGACCGTTCGCCGCCGTGGTGGCAACCTCGCGGCCCACCGTCAGGACGAACACCTCGCCGGGGTCCATCTGGAGCGGCAGCTTGTTGCCGTCCTCGTCGGTGTACAGGTTGATGAGCAGGTCTAGAGAGTCCCCCGGCACGAGGCCTAGGGAGGCGCAAGCTGCATTCATGGTCTGGCTCCGTCAGGCCTTCGGGGTGATCGCGAGACCGCCCTTGTTCAGCCAGGGCGTCTCGGCATCCGGGGGCGGCTCGGTCGGCAGCATGCCGCTCATCACGCCGGGCTTGGTCATGAGATCGACGACAGCCGCGGCGGCGATCTTCCGCGCCTCCTCGATCACCAAGCGCGCCACCGCCTGCACCATGGCGGCGGTCGCCACGCGCGGGCTGTCTTCATCCACGTCCGGCGTGTCGGCGGTGGGAGCGCCGAGGTCCGGAGCGGCCAGCACCTCCGCGACTTTCGCCGCGGCCGCCGCAACGGCTTCATCCGCCGCGCCGAACGGATACCAGACCACCACCTCGACGAGGTGCGGCTCGAGGCGGGGCGCGATGGCGACCACCGCCGGCAGAGCGGGCATCGGGCTTGCAGCCATCTCAGCACTCCAGGGAGATTGCGCCGGCCAGGAACGGCACCCGCGTGCCGTCGGGCATCAGGAGGCAGATGCGGGTCGGGACCGACCGGCCCGCGACCTCGATCTCCTCGACGCGGGCGGCTGCGATCGGGAACATGACGAAGCCGCTGCGGGGATCGATCGTCAGCGGTGCGTCCGAGAACTGCGTGCGCGTCTCGGCCTCGCTATCCGGCCATTCGATCGTCCACTCGATCGTGACGCCGGGGATCGGCAGCCGCCGCACCTCCTGCGTGCGAGGGTCCCGGCCATGCAGACGCACGCCGAGGAACGGCACGCCGCCACGCGGGAAGCGGAAGTCGTGGTGAGCCGGTTTCATGGCGTGAGCACCGGGGCGCCAGCGTTGTTCCAAGCGGTGCCCGATGTCGGCGGTGGCTCGCTCGGCAAGGCGCCGACGAAGGTCGGGAATCCGGCGTCGAGCGTTGCGGCTGCGACATCCGGGAGCGCGCGTACCCGCTGGAACACCGCGCCGTTCGATGTGAAGGTCTCAGCGCCAGGCGCAGGATCGCCGCCGACCCGCGCGAACAGCCCGCCGCCGCCATCGCCCGCGAACCGTCGGCCGAGCAGCTCGACGACCTGCACGCTCTCGGGGATGGTCGCAGCCGCCGCGTCGCCGCGTGACTCGAAGGTCCGCTTGCTCGGGTTGCCCGCCTCGCTCTCCAGCGCCTGCACCCGGGCGGCGAGGCCGACCACAAGCGCCGTCAGCCGCGCCTCCAGCCCGTCCGGCGGCGGCGCCAAGACGAACGAGCCGGTGACGTCCTCCAGGTTCAGCACCTCGACATCGGTGAGGGCGTCCGGTCCGAAGGTCGCCACCACCGGCACCATGAACCGCGCTCGGGGCGGCGCCACGAAGGCCTCACCGAGCCCGGCCGAGCGCGAGACCAGCGCCTCGCATTCCTGCCGCCCGAACGCGGTGGTGAGGGCCGGATAGGCCTTCACCGCCATCACGCTGCCGAGCACCCGCAATGACTGGTCGAGGAACACGAGGCCGCACACGACCGCATCGCCGCTCGGATCAGCCGGGTTGGCGCGGCGCTGGACCACGTACCGCGCCCGGTAGAGCCGCCCGTCCTCCAGCGGACAAGCCGCGCGCCCGGCCACGATCCCGGCGCCGTCGACGCGCACGACCGGGCCATTCTCGGTCCCGGCCAGCATGGCAGGCGGGATGAGGGGCAGTGCCGCACGGGAGCCCGCCAGAGCCGCGGCCGCCGTCACGAAGGTGTAGCGCACTGGCGCATCGCCCGGGCGCCCCGGGTAGGCGACGAAGTCGAGACGCTGCGCGGCGATGGTGGCCGAGATCCCATCGGTCACCACGCGGATCGCGGCGACCGCGTCAGCCAGAGCCTTCGCCTGCGCGGCGCCCGCGGCGGTCAGATCATCGGTGCTGGCCTTCGTGCTGATCTGCGCTTCCAGATTAGCGACAGCGTCCGTGAGGGCCTTGGCCTGCGCGGTGATCGCCTCCACGCGACCCTTCTGTTCCGCGGCGTCGGCGGCAGTCCTGGCCTGCGTCTCGGCGCGCAATGCGTCGCCCAGGCTATCGCGCAGATCGCTGATCCGCTGGCCGAGATCCTGAGCCGCCGAGGCGATCGCCGCCCCGCGATCCTGCTGCTCCTGCTGGATAGCGGCGACACGGGCATTCGCTTCGCCCGTCACGGCCTGCTGCCGTGCCTGCGACTCGGTCGCCACCGCCGCACCGCGAGCCTGCGCTTCACCCGAGACCGCCTGCCGGCGCGCTGCGACCTCGGCCGAGACCGCAGCCTGCACAACGCCAAGACGCGCCTCGAAATCGGCGATGGCCGCGGCCGCCAAATCGGCAGCGTCGCAGAGTTGATTGATGCTGTTGAGGGTCGCGCCGGTATTCCCGGGCACGGGGCGGTCTACCATGCGGGCCTCGGAGGCTGAAAGGTGGGCGTCAGAACGCTTCGACAAGGTCGATCGCGACGGTGCTGAACCGAGAGAGCTGCTGCTCCATCGCTCCGGTGTCGTCCGAGGCGAGGCGCATCAGGCCGTTGGGGGTGCCGAACTCGACCGGGGTGCCGGCATCCACGTCGACCCGCAGCCACGGGCGGATCACGATGGTGACCGTACCCGCCGGACCCTGGCTGCCGGGATCCGCGAGTTCGCCGTTCGGCAGATCCACGATCGTGTGCAGCCTGCCGCCGATCGAGAGCATCATGCCGTGCTCAAGCACGCCGCCGCGGTTGCGCTGGATGGTCAGCTCTGTGGCGTTCGTCGCGGCCGCCGCGGCGACCTTGAAGTCCAGATCCGGGCGCTGGTCCCCGATGTAGACGTCCGGGCGCTGGGCGGCCCGGCCGTAGGTGATCTTCCCGCCCACCAGGTCGATGTTCCAGGGCGCGCGGGTGTTCTCGCAGGGCCCGACGTTCCAAACGACGCTGCGGCCCAGGGCGATGATCCTCCGCATCGCGAGGCTGGTCTCGCGGGTCATGCAGGGGATCGTGCGCGTCGCCTTCCACCGCGCCGTCGGCGACGCCACCACCTGCTCGTTTCCGAGGAAGGTCTGGCCGCCGGACCGCGTGCCGCCCCGCAGTGACCAGTCCTCCGAGGATGGCACCAGCAGGCTCGGCCAGATGATCGGATCCGCCATGCCGGCCTCAGTTGTAGGTGTCGGGCAGCGGCGGGCGCTGGCCCTCCTCGCCCGGGTCCCATGAGTAGGCCGAGGGATCGAGCGAGATGAGGTCGAGCTTCACGCTGGTGAGCGCGTTCCCGGACATCGCCAGCGTGCCCCGCATGATCGCGAACGTCGTGTTGATGCCGAACGAGGGCAGGTTCAGCGCCACGGTCGGCTCGCCGTATGCCGGCAGGCCGGCGGGCGAGAGGCGCAGCCCGGCGATCCGGAACCGCGGGTTGCCCTTCGCCATGGCGATCTTGGCCAGCCGCCGCGACTGGCTGTGCGACGGCGCGGCGATGAAGCTCTTCTCGGTCTCGATTACGCCCTGGACGGCCTGCGAGCCCAGATCGTCCCAGGGGTCACCCTCGGTCGGCTGGTAGTCCTGGAACGGGTCCGTGTAGGTGTGCTTGATCCGGGTGAAGGTGTTGTAGGCCTCGTCGCCTTCCTCAAGCTGCTCCCACCCGAGGATCATGCTCTCGTCGATGGTAAAGGTCGGCGGCTGCCAGCGCCCACCGCGCACGGCGATGCGGCCATCGGCATCCTGGTAGAGCTCGGCATCGCACGAGGCGAGCAGGCGCCCCAGCACATCCGAGCGCTGCTCGTCGTAGGTGTAGCTCCCCCAGGCACGGTAGCGCGGTTCCGAAGTCGAGCCGTTCGGATCCGGCAGCACGAGCGCAATCGGCTGGTCGCAAACGTTGGCCAGATCGGCGAACGTCTGGAGGTTGATCTCGCCAAGCGCGAGGCCGTAGCCGCTCTCGTGCGTCAGGTAGTCGAGCAGCACGATCGCGGCGTTGTCCGTGTAGGCGTAGCCACCGGTCCGGGGGTCGTAGGACGGCGCGGCCGCCACGAGCAGCCGGACGTCCGGAGCCCCCTCGGGGAAGATCTGGCTGCCCTTCCGCAGCGGCGTGGCCACCACCACCGAGTAGCAGAGCCCGTTGAGCTGCATGCTGGCGTCCCAGTAGGGCAGTTGCAGCAGCGAGGCCGAGGCGGGTTGGTCGGGCGCGCCGACGTGCCCCTCGATGACGACCTTCCCCTGGTAGACCGAGTCCGGAACGATGCCTCCCGGACCGGACGGCAGGCTCGTTTTGATGTCCCCCAGGAAGTACTGGAGGATGGAGATCGGGCCGACGCAGTGGACAGCGCCGCGGTAGAGGATCTTGTTCTCGTCCTGGTACGGCCTCGTGTCCAAAGCGAAGATGACGCCGCCGACCTTCGCCTGCCCGAACACGCGCCGCCGCGGCGCGACCGCCTGCCGGATGGTGATCTGGGCGTCGGCGCGCTTCTCGCTGCCCTGGAGCGCCTGCGCGGCGTACTGCGCCCCGATCAGGCTGGCCGAGATCGCGGCGTAGCCCACCAGCGTCTCGGCGGCCACGCCGGCGATCGTCGTGCCGATCACTGAGCTCAGACCGACCTCGCCGAGGATCGCGATACCGACGGCAGCAGGCATCAGACGGACCAGGCCACGATGGTCGGATACTCGTCCACGGCGAACCCCTCCGGGCTCTTCACGGCCCAGCCGAGCGCGCACCGGATCGCGAACACCGGCCCGACGATGGGATGCGTCACCAGGCCGACGTCGCCGACGCGGGGCGCCCCGGTCACCGAGAAGCCGCAGCCGGCCATGAGCGAGCGGCCCATGGCCTCGAAGCCGCCGAGCCGGATGACATGGCGCATGGCGCCGGCCGCCGTGCTGTAGCGCCCCCGCAAGCTCGCCGCCGGGTCCACGCCGCGCTTGGCCCGGCACCAGTCCGCCATGACGAGCGAGCAATCGCACGAGCCCCAGACGAACGAGGCGCGGGCCATCGCGCGCATGAACGCGATCAGGTCGCCGCTCACGTGTCTTCCTCTGGGATCTCGGGGTTCCAAGGGCGCCTCCGGTTGATCATCTCGGCGATGTCGAACAGGCCGTTGTCGCCGGGGTAGCGGCGCTGCTGGTCGGCGTTGGTCAGATTGCCGAACGGCGGCAGCCCCCGCCGGGAGAACTTGGTCTCGGCGGTGAGCTGCACGGTCCAGGTGTTGGCGTCGGCGGTGTGGATCAGCCGATCCATCACGCCGCGATACAGGGTGTAGAGACCGCCGAGCGGGGTCAGCATCGGGTCGTAGAGCTGCAGGTACACCGCGCAGTCCCGGCCCTTCACCTCCGTCTTGGCGTTCACGACATCGTTCGCGACCTCGGGGCCCACACCCTCCAAGGTGAACGTGACCACCGGGGCGATGCCGCCGACGGCGCTCTCAATGTCGGACACCGCGCCGAGGCCGCCGATGCCCTGCCAGTCGTAGCCACCGGCCCGCAGCGTACCGAAGCCGGCATGAATCCGCTGCGCCGCGGAAGCGAAGTCGAAGAACGCCAGGATCTCGGCGGTGATCGTCGCCCCGCGCAGCGCCGCCGCCCCGGCCGCATCGAAGATGGCCATCGCTCAGCGCCGCCCGTAACGGCGGCTTGCCGTGGCGGTGCGAGCGCTCAGCGTTCGGTTCAGGTCGGCGTCGTAGCGGTTCAGCGCCGCCGTCATCTGCGCGGGAGTGACGCCGTTCGCGGACGTGATGTTGTAGTTCCGCGGGCCGATGGTGATGTTATCGCCGCCGCCCATGCTGCCGCCTGTGATCGGGATCACCTTGCCGTCGGCGTTCGGCACGAACAGCTCGCGCCCCATCTCGCCCACCGTCACGGGTTGGCCGGCCGAGACCGGGCCGCCGTTCGCCCGGAACAGCCCGGCGATGGTGTCGAAGATCCCGACTGACGGGAGGCTGGGCCCCTGCGCGCCCGGGAGCGGCGAGCCGGCCGAGCCGCCGCCACCGCGGAGCGCATTCCCGAATACGCTGCCGAGGAGGCCGCCCGTCGCGTTGCTGCCGGCGCTGGCCAGCGGCGCAGTGCCGAGCAGCCCGGCGAGCGGGCCCGTGCCGGTCAGCAGGCCGGTGAGCAGCGAGCGCTCCAACTGCTTCGAGATATCGGCCAGCACCGAGCCGAACGACTTGCCGTTGATGATCGCGTCGGCGAGGCCGTTCGAGGCGGTCTCGGCGAAGTACCGGGCCGCGTCGGCGGTCTGCCTCAGCGCCTGCTGGGCGTTGTCGGTGGCGTCCTTGTACTTCTGCATGGCCTCGGCCGCGGCGAGCACGCGGGAGCGCTCGTCGTCGTCGAGAGCCGGATCCGTGCGGTTGCCCTTCTTCACCTCCTCGCGCGCCGCCGCCTCGGCCTTGGCAAGCGCCACCGCTTTCTCACGCTCGACGTTCGTCTTGCCGACGTTGTCGAGCTCGGCCTTCGCGGTGTCCCGGGCCTTCTCAAGCTGGTTGATCAGGGTCTCGACCGCGTCGAGGCTCTCAGATCCGCCGCTCTCGCGCGCGCGGGGCGTGCGCAGTGACGGCAGCACCGCCGACCGATCCGGACCCTTCGGGCGCACCTTCACCGTCAGCGGCGCCGGCGGGCCCTGCACGTCCGGCTCGATCACGCCGGTGGCCTTGCCGACCTCCTGGAGGAAGGTCAGCGGGTTGCCCGCGGTGATGATCTTGCCGATGCCCGGGATCGATCCGACGAGGTCGCGGACCTTGCCGACCACCCCGCTGATCGTCGTGTAGAGGTTCGCCGCGATCTGCACGACCCGGGCGATCACGGCCTCCACGCTCAGGAAGGCCTGGTAGGTGTCGAGCACCGCGTTCGAGATGTCGCGCTGAATCGGCGCGAGCGCGGTCGCGAAGGTGTCGGCGATGTCCTTGGCCTTGGCGTCGAGCTGGTTGGCCCGCTCGACCTCGTCCGGGCCGACGATGCGCACGCCGCCCACCGTGGTCGAGGTGCTGTTCAGCGTGTCCCGCAGCTGCGCGGTCAGGTCGACGCCGTTCCGGAGTTGCCGCTCGAAGTCCGCGCCGAAGAACTTGCCGGCGAGGTCGAACGCGGCGAGATCGCGCTGGCTGGCCCGGAGCTTGTCGATCAGGTCGAGGATGGCCTTGATCTTGGCTTCCTGGCTGCCGGCGTTGTCGAAGATGGCCTTGTCCGCCGCGGTCAGATTTCCGGCGCGGACGTTCTGCTCGAGGCGCCCGTCGATGGCCGAGGTGTTCGTGCCTTCCTTCCCCTCGCCGATCCGGATCTCGCTGGCCTCGCGGGCCTTCTGAAGCGCGGCGACGACCTGCTCGACCTTCAGGCCGAACTTGTCCGCGCTGAGCGTGGCGCGCTGAAAGAAGTCCGTGCCGACCCCGACCTTCTCGGCGTCCCTGCCGATCTGCACGTAATCCTGGATGTGCTTGCGGGCCGCCTCGATCGAGGCGCCCACGCTGTCGAACACGAGCTTCGCGGCCTGGAAGCCCAGGAATGCGGCCAGCAGCGTGTTGAGCGAGGGGATCTGCGCCGCCACGCCCGCGATGGTGCTGGTGGTCGCCGTGAGGCTGGCACGCACGCCAGCGCCGGCGGTCTCCGACGCGGCGGCCGCTCCGGTGAACGCGCGGACCACACCCTCCAGCGTCGCCCGGTCCGCGGTCGCGGCGTTGGCCGTGGCCGTTGAGATGTTTCGGACGTCGCGCCCGACCGCTGCCGCTGCGCGCTGCGCATTGTTCGCGAGCCCCTGGAGCGCCGCGCCGAAGCCGTTGCTGTTCGCCGCGCCGCCGGACATGGCCACGCCGATCGAGGTCATGTTGCCCACGATCTGGCCGGCCAGCGTCGCCATCGCGCTCTGAGCGCGCGAGGTGTCCGCGGCAAACGATATGACGAGCGGTTCGGCCAAGTCGGCGATCCTGCTGTGGTCGGGCGGTCAGGCGCGCCCCGCGGCCATCTCTTCGGCCAGCACCGCGATGAACTCGTCCTCGGTGCTGCCCTCGTCGGGCAGGCTGTTGGCGGCGATGAAGGAGTCGATGACGACGTGCCATTCGGCCAGCGTCATCCGGCGGACCTCTTCCGGCGAGAACCCCGCGACCGCCCCGGCGCCGACGAAGACCGAGAGGTCGCCGGGTCGGCTTCGCTCCCCCTCTCGGTCTCGGCTTTTCCCTTGGGTACGCCGTTGACTGCCGCGGCCACGATCTGGCCGGCCAGCGACAGGTAATCCATCAGCGGCTCGTTCTGGTAGCGAAGCACCAGCGCGGAGGCCGAGATGCTGCTCATCCCGCCGCCCTCCAGGCCGAGGCGGATCGTGTCCCAGACCTCGCGGTGGCTGAACGTGTGGCCGGCGATGCGCATGAAGATCGCGCCGATGCCGTGGCCGACCAGCCGCTCCAGTTCGGCCATCTCGCCGAGGCGAAGCTGGAACTTGCACTCGCGCCCGGCGAAGGGCGCGGTGATCATGGTGCGTGAGGTGTCCGCCTCGCTCACGTGCTGGCCCCGTCGTTCCAGGACAGCGGGCCGTCGCCGCGGAACTGCATCGTAAAGCTCACGATGCCGTTGTTCGACTTCGTGATCTCCAGGCTCTCGGCGAACACGAGGCCGGTCCAATTCCCCGCCTCGACGCCGTCCTTCGGGTCCACGCGGAACTGGTAGGGAACGGGTGTCTCGCTCTTGGCGTCCTTGCGGAGCTCGGGAAGGTGATCCGCCGCCACCTGGCCGGCGACGCGGCCGCCCCAGGACCTCGACGACAGGACGCTCTTGCGGTCCGGGATGCCCACGGGGTCGTCGCAGTCCGCGACCGTGGCATCCTCGTACGTGTTGGTGAGCGTGAGGGTGATCGACTGGCCGAGGCAGATGAACGACCACGGACCAGAGGTCCCGGTATCGGACCGATAAGCGCGGAATCGGTTGCCAGGAAGCAGCGCGGGCTCTGCCATGGTCAGTTCTCCTCTGCCGGCAGCGGCCGGGCGATGGTGGTGGTCAGGTCGAAGAAGACCGACTTCGCCTGGAGCGGGTCGATCACGTCCCCGGCCTGGCCGACCACAATGGGCGTGCGCAGGCTGTAGGGCTCGGCGAGCGGCAAGTCGGGCCGCTCAAGCTGGTCGAGCGAGGCCACCATCGCGTCGATGAGCAGCCAGCCCTGATCGCGGTTGAAGGCGGTCGAGACCGCGTAGAGCCGCGCCTGGATCGTCCAGGACTCGCTGCAGTCGAGCACCCTGTTCGAGCGCCGGATCGGGCCGAAGTAAGCGTAGGGCGGCACCGGATCCGTCGGCAGCGGGATGGCCTTGCCGCTGCTCGTCGGCACCTCGTCGTAGATCCGCTTCGCCGCGAGCGCATTGAAGCCCGCGTCGGCCTTCAGCCGGGCCCGGATCGCATCGCGCAGGGCGAGCTCGAACGTGGTCGATGCGGCCATCATAGCCCCTCCTCGCGCGCCGCGGCGCCGATGCTGGCGCCGAGCTCGCTGCTCCAGTCCGACAGCGCCTCGCGGGCCGACCCGTAGAAAAACGGCTGCCCGGGCACGTCGCTCTCCTGCGACTGGCGCACCTGCCGACCCCCCTTGCCGGTGGTGTCGGCGAAGAAGTCCCCGTCCGCGTGCGTGCCGCCGGCATGGTGGCCGGCCTCGACCGCCAGGGCATAGTCGTAGCCGCCGCGGTCGGCGGTGGCCTCGACGACGTAGAAGCCGCCCTCGCGCCGGTACGTGATCCCGTTCAGAAGCAGGCCGGTGTCCAGCGGCACCCGGGACCGCATCAGCTCGACCATCTCCTGCGCTGCGTGCAGGGAGGCCTGGTCGCCCTTCAGCGCCAGCTTCACGGCGTACTTCGCCAGCTGGCCTGAGATCCGGTCGACGCCGACCACGCCGGCGACGGTGTCGATGAAGCGTAGCCCCGACAGCACCCCGGGCGCCCGATCAAAGCCGCGGGCCGCCCCGGTCAGGTCGAGAGCGGCCTGCCCCTGTCCGAGGTAGCCGAAGGTGGCGCCGATATCAGGCATCACTGCCCTCCGAGGTCCGTCGAAATGTTGAGCTGGATCATGCCCGTGCGCCGGTCCGGTAGGCCTGCACCGGTGACGCCGAAGTCCCGGCCCTGGAGCACGATGCGCTCGCCGTTCGTGATGGTGCGCGCCTGAGCGCTGTCTCGGATCGTCAGCGTTCCGGTCTCGACGTTCTGCGCCCGGCCGCCCTCTGCGGCCTCGCGAGCGCTCAGCGGCTTGTAGTTCGCCCAGAGCGACATGGCCGGCGCGTAATCTCCGCGCTGGCCCGTATCCTCGCCCTCGTCATCCGTGATGACCGGCCGCCGCATGACGACGGCGCGCTTGTCGAGCTTGCCGGCGTCCATCAGGACCAGACCCGGAAGGGCTGGACGAGGTTCTCGAATCCGAGCGGAAGTGTCACGGCGCTGCCGACCGGCACGGCCGCGGCCCGGTATTCGTAGAGGTGCGCGAGCAGGAGGAGGGCCGCATGCTTCAGTGCGGCGGGCGCCGCCGCCTCGACCTTGCCGGCGCCGTCGAGAACCGGCTCGCCGTCCTCATCGCGCTTCGAGTATCCGGTTCGATAGCGGATCCGGATGCTGTCGGGCGCGAGGGAGGTCGCCGGCCACGTCCGGCCAGCGGGCGGCAGAAGCAGAGGCGCATTCGCCGGATCCCCGCCGATCTGGCAGCCGGCCAGGACCTGCTGCGCTCCCGTGTCGTCGCGGTAGGTGACGCCGTCGAGGGCGATCACGGGCGGATACGGGAGCGGAATGCCGTGGAGGCCAGCGCTCCACCGTGACCGGTCGCAGCGATCGAACGGCATCAGCCAAGCGTCCGCGCCGAGGCGCAACTCCCAGGTCTGAGGCATGATGGAGCGGCCGAGATTGCCGCTGCCGGCCTCGATCTGCGCCTGCGCGACCGCGATGAGGCCCGTCAGGTACTCGTCATCGTCGGTGTCGTCGGTACGGCGGACCTGACGCTTCGCCTCGTCGAGGGTCAGCAGCGCTGCCGGCGGCACGATCTGAACGCAGTTCATCGGTTCACCGAGGCCGTCAGTCTCGGGTGCGCCGGCCCGTCGCGGCGGGGGCCGCCTTGTTGGCCGGCTCGGCGGCCATCTTGTTCTGCGGCACGGGAGCGGCCTTGGCTTCCGGCTCGTCATGATGCTCGACGAGGCCGTTCGCCTTCAGCTCGGCGGCCCGCCGACGATGCACGCGGAAAGGCGGGCTGCTCTCGTCCTTGTGTCCTTCGGCGCCCTCGAACGGGCGCACGGCGCGGACCAGGACATGGTCGGCCCCGTCTTCGTTCTTTGCCATGACACCCTCGCTCTGCTGGAGAAGCCCGAGAGGCGTACCCCTCGGGCGATCGCGACGCCTTACGGCGTGACGACGAGCTGACCGGTGACGAAGGCCTCGGGCCGGTAGACCGCCAGGGCCAGCCGCTCCTCGGCGCGGATCGTCATCATGTTCTTCTCGAAGTCGTCGACGTTCTCGGTCGACAGCAGAACCTCGATCTCCATGCGGTCGAAGATCTGGGCGGCGATGTCGAAGGCACCGGTGAGGAACCGGTTCTGTGCCTGCGCCTGGGTCGCGACGACCGGCAGGTTCCAGAGGCGGGGCTGCACGCCCTCAGCGGGATCGCCGATGATGTAGCGGCCCTGCGTGTCCTTGGTCAGCTCGATGGTCGCCCAGTCGATCGGGTTCAGGACGAACGCCGAGGCCGGGTACTCGGCCAGGATCACCTGCAGGATGGCGATGCGCAGCCGGTCGATGACGGTCATGTTCGCCACCGCGGCCATGCCGTCCGGGACGGCGAAGGCGGTCGCCTGCGGCTGGAGGCCGAGCAGATTCTGACCGGTGCCGTCACCGTTCAGGAGCTGCACCTCCTCCTTGAAGGTCAGGCCGTAGCGGGCCCGGCCGTCGATGTAGGAGCGCAGCGCCGGCGCATCGTCCATGATCTGGCGCGACGCCTTGAAGATGTGCGCCAGAGTCCGCACCGGCGCGTTCTTCATGTCGAAGGCGAGATCGGACTTGGGCTTCGTCGTGCCCTCGGCCACCATCGCGGCGTTGTTGGTGTAGCCGGTCTCGACCACGTACTCGATGTTGCTCGACGCGGTCTCGCCGGGCAGCAGCAGATCGCGGATCGTCATCCGGCGAACGGGCGGCGTCACGATGCCGGGCTGGCGATCGGCCGGCACGAGCGAGGTGCCCTGGCTGCGGCCGGTGCCGACGGTGGTGTTGGCGCTGGTGATGTCCTTACGGTCCATCTTCACGCGCAGCGACATGCGCGAGGCGCTGGTCATGCCGCCCGCCTTGAACGCCTCGCTCTCGATCACCGCCTGACCGAGCGTGCGCTCGGCGGCCGGCGCTTCCGGCGAGCCGCGACGCGAGAGCTTCTGCTCGACGTCGGTGAGGCGGTCGCTGGCCTCCTGGAGCTTGGTGGCGGTCTCGCCGAACTTGAGCAGCGCCTCGTCGACCTTCTCCTTGGTCGCCTTGGTGAGGTCGCCGTTGGCTTTGACCTCGGCCGAGGCCTTCTCGGCGAAGCCCTTCACCTCGCCGAGGATCCGGGACATCTCGTTCTGGACCTGGGCGAGCGCGGGATCGGTGCCGCCGCCGCCCGCATCCTTGCGGCCGTACTCGCGGTGACCCGGCACGAGCCGGGGGGTGTGCATGTTCATGGGGGTGAGTCCTCAGAACTGGGGAAGGGTGAAGCCGGACAGCGTGCTGTGCAGCGCCTTGACGGCCTCGGGTTCGTTCGCCTGGTCGCCCGCGGACTCACTCCGGAGCAGATGCGCAAGGCCGCGATTGGCGATCACGGCGGCCTTGGTCTTCGAGAAGCCTGCCTCGCGCAGGAACCGCTCGAACTCGTTCAGCGACGGCAGTTCACCGTGCGCGATCTTGGATTTGACAGCATCGATCCGGGCCTCATCGTTCGCCGGGAACGTGACGAGGCTGATCTCGACGAGGTCGACCTTCTGCAGGGTGTGGATGCCGGTCTTCTCGTCGAAGGACGACGCCCGGACGTAATAGCCGATGGACAGGCCCGAGACGGCGCCGGCCTTCATCAGCGCGTAGGATTCGGCAGCCTGCCGGACCGCGTCCTTCAGCAGCGCGCCCTCGACATACAGGCCGGTGTCGTCCTCCTTCAGCGACGAGTAGATCCCGATCGGCTGATCGCTGCGGTGCTGCCACAACACCGGAACCGGCCGGCCCTTCTGCGCGATCTCGACGAGGCTGTCGGCGAACGCGCCCGGGGCGACGACCTCGCCGTAGCTGTCGATCGCACCGAACACCGAGCCGTAGCCGGAGAACGTGCCGTCGTCGTTGACGGCCTTCACCTCGAGACCGAAGTCGCGGATCTTGAGGGAGGCCTTCTTGCGCTCCAGGCGCGCGGCCGTGCCGTGGGTTCGCATGGTCATTGCTCCTGGTGGGACCCGTCCTCGCCCCCGATCGGCTTCTCGTTGGGCTGCACGGCGACCTTGCCCAGCATGTCGATGGGCAGCAGGTTGGACTGGACCGTGTAGGCTTCGCCGCCCTCGTAGGGCGGGAGGTTGTCGAGGCGGCGGGCCTCGTTGCGGTTCATCAGGCCGTTCTGGACGCGCCGGGCGAGAAGGTCGGTTCTCGTCTTGCTGTCGGCGCGCAGCAGGCCCTCGATGTTGAACTCGGCGTAGTAGCGGCCGCGCTCGCCCGGCATGAACAGGCGCAGCAGGATCGCGGCCTCGATCCGGTTCAGCCAGTTGCGCAGGCCCGTCGACAGCCAGCCGAGGTTGATCTGCTCGACGCCCGAGCCCCACATCGTCTGACCCTGCGCCGCGTGCCCGATGAGGATCGGTGGCACCATGAACCAGCGGCAGATCTCCTCGACGTGCCATCGGCGGGTTTCGAGCAGCTGCGCGTCGTCGGGGTTGAGGCTGATCGGCGTGAACTTCATCCCGGCTTCCAGGACGAAGATCCCGCCGGCATTCTGGGAGCCGGCCAGCGGAGCGACGATGTTGTTGCGGAGGTCCTGGCGCTGCTCCTTCTTCAGGACCTGGCTGACCTCAAGGACACCGCTCGGGCGCACGCCGTTCGCGAACAGCCGTCCCGCCGCCTCGTCGGCCGCGATCGATGCCCCGATCGTCTGCCGCGCAAAGGCGATGGGCGAGAGGCCGTTCCCGAATCCGCGGACGTGGAAGACGTCGTCCTCGGACAGGATGCGAACCATCCGCGTGACGGGGTCGTCGTAGCGGTACTGCCACGACCCGTCGTCGAGCCGCCGCGCCGTGGTCCGGTTGAACAGCATCGGGTGGATGGCGACGAGGCGCCCGTTGGCGCTGCGGATCTTCTCCCCGAAGGCGTGCCCGTTCAGGCACAGCGAGATGATGAGCCCCTCGATGAACTCGACCGCAGTGTGTTCGCCGTCGGGGGAGACCCGCAGCAGGGTCGACAGCGGGTGCGAACGCGCCACGACGCGGCTGTCATCGTCCTTGCGCTCGTAGACCACCAGCGGCAGCGTCGCGATCGTCTCGGCGAGCAGCCGGATGCAGGACCACACCGTGGCGACCTGCATCGCGGTCTCAGGCGTGACGACCTTGCCGGAGGCGCTGTCGCCATAGCCGAGGAGGCGCGACCACAGCGGCGCGTCGCGGCCATCGACAACCGACAGCGCTCGCGATTTCGCCTGCAGGCCGACGAGGCGCCGGAGCGCGGTTCCGACGCTCATGCCTGATCACGCCCAGATCGGGTTCTTGAGGAAATCGTCCATGTCGATGCCCTTGGCCTCCGGGTTCATCGCCATCAGCGCCACTGCGTCGAAGGCCGCCATCAGCGGATCGATCTTCGCCGTCCCCGCCGCCTGCTTCGTGATCGTCGTGGCGTTGCCACGGGGCTCGACCTTCGCGTTACCCACGCACCAAGCCATCAGCGGTCGCCCGCCATGCCGGAGCGTGCCGTCGGCCAGCTTTCGCTCGGCCGTCTTGATCGCCCCGGAGAGCTTCCAGCCCTGCGAGATGCCGACGACGCGGTCGCCGTTGACCTCGATTCCGTCCAGCGCGTCGACCACGGCGCCGACCCCGACCGGGTCGAGGCCCACGCGGGCGAGCAAGCCGGCGTCGTCGATCCGCTTCACGATCGCGGCGATGCCCTCAATGTCGTCGCCGAGCCGATCCACGACGGTCAGGTCGCCGTCGCGCTCGAAGTCGAGGAGCCGCGCCGCCTCGGACTTCCTTAGCGTTAGCACCCCGCGGTAGGCCCAGGCGTGCACCCACAGGAGCCAGTGCTTGGTCACCTTGTGCCGGCCAAGCACTGCGAGCCCGAACAGGTCGTCGAGGCCGCCTCCGTCAATGCCGACGCAGACGACCTCCGACTGCTCGAGCAGCTCGTCCAGTGTCAGGCTCGGCTCGGCGGCCGCTTCCCACTTGTCGGCGCCGGCCCAGCGATCTCTGCGCAAGCGCAGCCCGACCTCGACGTTGAAGTGCTGCGAGGCGAGCAGCGCGAGTTGCGCCGGCCCCTCGCGCTCGGCCTTCAGCAACTCGCGCCGGAGGAACCCCTCATCAACCGACCGGCCCAGGTTCGGGTTGACCAGCGGCCACGTCTCGGGAGCCTTCCAGCCATCATCGGCCGCGACGCGCTCCGGCAGCTCGTACAGCACCGGCAGGAGCGGCAGCCGCAGCTTACCGTCCCGCACGTCTCGAGCGTTACGCAACTCGCTCGCGAAGACGCCAGCCGGCGGATCTTTCGACTGGGTCGTGATCTGGATCATGAACCCGTCGGGCCGCGCCGCAAGCGCGCCCCGGATCTCGACGAAGATGTCCGCTGCGTTCGGCTTCTTGGCGAAGACGTGGGTCTCGTCGACCAGGATGCCCGTGCTCTTCGAGCCGGTGATGACGTCGGTGTCGGCCGCCTTCACCTGCATCATCGCGCCGCTGCGCCGGTGCGTGATGGTCCGGATGTGCCGCTGCGGGTGGAAGAGCTTGGCGAGTTCCTTGTCCAAGGCGATCAGGCCAGCCGCCTGCTTGAACGCGATGTCGGCGATCTCCTTCGTCGGCGCGATCAGCAGAAATTCCGCGGCCGGCCGCTCATTCATGATCAGCGCCGTGACCATGATCGAGGCCGCCGACGAGCTCTTCGAGTTCTTCTTCGGCACGAGGAGGAACACCTCCTGGATCATCCGCCGATGGCGCTCGGCGTCGTAGGAGCCAAACAGCGCCCGCACGATCGCGCGGATCCAGTCGCCCGCCGCATTGGCCATGGTCGGTGTGCCGATCACGTCCGGAATGCGCAGCCGGTTGAAGATGCGCTCTGCCTTGTCAGCCTGATCGGCGAACAGCGGCAGATCCGGAACGAGCGGTCGCCGCGCGAGCAACCGCTCCTCCCAGTCCGGACAGGCTGTGTCCCACATCGGTGCCTCAGTTCAGCGACGGGGCCTGGCCCAAGTCGTCACCCCACTCGGTGCCGACGCCCGCGGTCTCGGCCGCCTGCTGCGCCTCGACCTTCTTCCCCAGACGCGCCGGCACGGCTGCTGTCTGCTCCGCCTCTGCCCCACGCTCGGCCGCGACCAGCCGCGTGAGGTCGTGCAGTTCCTTGATCAGGGTGGCGTTGCCGGTCCTGGCCTTCGCGAACATCAGCCCGACCACCTCGCGCCGGCGCCGCGCATGGCCGTGGAGGAGCTCCACGCCGAAGCGCGCGGTCAGGTCCTCCATGGTGCACCCGACTGCCGCTGCGATCACCGCCTGCGGCTCACCGAGCGCGACGAGCTGCTCCACCTCAAGGGCCAGGTCGTTCGGCAGCGCGAGAAGTGAGGCCCTCGAAGCTGACGGCTTCGACGCTCGCTTGAGCCGACCGTTCGCCTCACGCGGGCCAGCCTTCGGCGGCCGACCGCGGCGGCGAGGGCGATTATCCGACATCGAATTTGTGACCGTCTGAAATTAATTCTGCGGATGGGTTGCCATCCGCCTCTGTGCCGAAAGCTTCGCGACTTCCGACCCCCCTACCTCTGGGCTGCTGCGTTCTCTTCCCGCTGCTTGGCCGCGTTGTGGTGGTGAGCGCACAGGCTCTGGAACGGGCCGGCCCAGAAGGCGGCCACATCGCCCCTGTGAGGCGTGACGTGGTCGCAGACGGTGGCGGCTTCAGCCCGTCCATCCTCCGCGAGGCACATGCAGCAGAGCGGCTCTCGGCTCAGCTGCTCGGCTCTGACGGCCCGCCACCGTGACGAGGTGTAGAGCCGATCCACTGGGCTGCTCTGCCTGCGCACCCGGCTGTACGCTTGGTCCGGGGTGAGACCGAGCGGCTGCTCGGCATACCGCAGGCGGGTGTCGAGCGTAGCGATCTTGGGCTTGAGGTTGGTCAGCCGGGGCATCAGCAGATCACCGGGGGTTCGCGCAGAGTCCAGGCTGGCCATGTCGCGCGTGGGCAGCTGGTCCCGACGCTGACACGTGACCCGGTTCCTCCGGCAGGCGCACCCTCCAACGAGCGCTGCTCACAATCCGGCCGTCCACGGGCAGGATAGATTCAGAGCCGGTTCGGTGAGTCAAGCTCGACGTGTGGACAGATCAGGCGACCTCGCCCAACTGGTCAGGCGTGAACTCTACCGGGGTGTGGCGCCCGAATATGCTCACGCCGGCCTTTACGACACCGTTGCTCAGGACCTCCTCGACCTCGGCGAAGAACGACATGAACGGGCCGTTCAAAACCCTGCGCAGTTCGCCGATCTCGAACATCGCCGCATCCTTCCGACGCTTGGCGTAATCGGTCTCGTCGACGCCGGCGATGCGATCGGCCAGGGCCTGGAGCACCTTGCCGGATATCGCGAGCGGCTCGCGGCGCCCGAGGACGTCGATCACGTGCCGGCTGTCGAACAGCGGCTCGGTCCAGCGTGATGCATGCCGCTCCCGGTCGAGACCGACGAACAGGTACGAGGCGAAGAAGATCGCCTGCGTGTCGACCTTGCGGCCACGGCGCACGACGGTGACGCGATAGCGCGGCAGCCAGCATTCCATGGCCAGCTTCTGGAACTCCTCGGCGGCCGCGGCCTCATGCAGTGGCAGGGTATGCACGACGTACCAGGTCAGGCTCTGATCGATCGTCACGTGCTCCCCCTTGATCCGTGGTCCGTTGGTGCCGCGCTTCTTGCCCACGCTACGCTCCAGTCGCGCCCCATCCCGAGCGCGCCGGTTCGCGGTCGGGTCTCACTTGGCCGTTCGCGACATTCGCCACGCTGGCGCCGCCTGGGGTTCGGCCGGTCGCGCCGCTGACGACGTCGAGGTGCACGCGGCACCAGCTCGTCGGCTTGCCGCCGCGCCATGCGACCGGCTCGCCACAGAAGCGGTGCTGCTCAGGCCGGGCGGTGTGCGGGGTGCAGGCGAACTTGCACTGGCCGGCGGTGGTGGCGGCCATGGGCCACGTGCCAAGCGTGTAGGTCGGCGCTGGCACAGCGGCTGTGTCGCTTTTCTCGACCTCATCGGAGGGGGCAGAAGGCGACACCGTCACTGCCGCCTCAGAAGGGCGCGCCGCCTGCATCCCGGTTAGGCCGAGGCGCCGGACGCGCCCAGCGACGGCGCCGCGTGTTACCGCCTTGCCCGTGACCTCGGTCAGAGCCTGGGCGATCTGCTTGAAGCTCTGGCCGTCCTCCAGCCAGAGCCGGCGCAGCAGGACCTCGGCGGCGTCGGCGCTCGTCTGCCCGGCGACCATCACGCGGCCTCCAGCAGAAGCCGGGGCGGGATGCGGCATCCGGGCTGACCCGGCGGCGGTCCGAGCACCGATTCAGACCACGTCCCAGCGTCCTGGTGATACCGCTCCAGCCACTTCCGCAGCGTCGGTTCGGGCCAGCGGCCGGAGGCGCCGAGGTCGACGAGGTCCTCGGCCGGTGTCGGGGCCTCCGGCACGGCGGCGAGGCCCTGAGCGACCCGGCCTTGGCGCTGCACGGCGATGCGCTCGGCGACGGTGTCCGCCAGCAGCGACCACGTCCGAATCGGCACCCGGCGGGCCGCGGCGAGGTCGAGGAGCGCCGGGATGATCTCGGCCTCGAGATCGACGCCCGAGGCGATCAGCCGAGCCATCGGGCTGACGACGAGGTCCTGCACCCAGTCCCGGGGCAGCACCTCGCGGCACCGACGCTCGACCCGGTCGAAGTTCGCTCGGCTGTTCCACGACGGCAGCGCGGCAGCGGCGGCGGGCGCGACGGGTACAGGTTCACAGGCGGCCGCCGGTATATCTTCTTCTTCTCTTCCTTTCCCTTCTACTTCTATTGGTGAACGTAACGGTCCGCGTAACGTCGACGCCACGGTTTCGTGACGTTGCTCGTGACGTACTTCGTTACGTTGATCGTTACGTGCATCGTCACGACCAACGTTACGTGGGGCCGTTTCGTTGATTCCATTCGGTTTTTTGCCCCCGGACGGAGGTGTCTGGTCCGGGTCAGTCTTCGACTGACGGGCCTTGGTCGCCGCAGCGGTTCGCTCGCGCCTGGAATCCTTCGCTTGCGCGGCGCGGATGACGTCCTCGCACAAAACTCGGTGGTAGTACCGATTATCCGAGCACAGGATGAAGCCCCGGAGCGCCATCGCGCGGACCTTCTTCCAGCGCGATCCGGTCCCAGAAAAGGCCGCCAAGAGACGGTCATCGTTGGGCAGCGATCCCGCCGGCCGCTGTCGCCATGCGTGGCCCCAGAGCGCCACCGCAGCCTTGAACTCGTCGCCCGTGGACAGCGCCCAGAGCTCGGAGTGAAACAGCTTGTCGGTGTGCAGGAGGAAGCCGTTGATCCCGTCGACGTCGATGTCGGCGGGCACCAGCGGCGCCGGGAGGTCGGTGCGGTCTGTCATCAGAAGCCCCCTCGGGCGGTCTGGGCGATGGCGGAGTGGGCCACGTCGCACCAGAGGTTCAGGGTGGACGGCGGTCCGGATCGGTTCTTGCCGAGGATCAGCTCGAGGCGGTGCTGGACCTCAGTGAAGCGGTCGGCGAGCTCGGGCGTCGCCTTGGCCTTCAGCTTGCGCTCGACGTAGACGGCCTCGCGGTAGAGCAGCAGGACCGCGTCGGCGTCCTGCTCCAGTTCGCCGGAATCGCGCAGGTCGGCCGGGGTCGGGCGCCGATCCTCGCGCTCCTGCTTCTCGACGCCCCGGTTCAGCTGGGCGAGCAGGACGATGCAGATGTCCTCGGCCTTCGCGAGCTGCTTCAGCGAGCCGGAGATCTCGCCGATCTCAAGGACGCGCTGGCTCTGGTAGCGGTCCGAGACCTTGATGAATTTCAGGTAGTCGATGAACACGACTCCGAGGCGCACGCCCTGCTTGGCGAGCCGCCGCTTCTCGGCCTTCACCCCGAAGGCGATCTGGGGCACCGAGACGCCAGGCTCGCATTCGAGCCGCAGATGGAGCTTCTCGAAGCTCTGCGCGGCCTGCTCGATGCGCCAGGCCTCCTCGTCGTCGAGGCCGACGCCGGCCATGATCTTGCCGAAGGGCAGCGGCCGGTTGTGGACGTAGGAGAGGTCCGAGAGGTAGCGGGCGATCTGCTGATCCCGGGTCACCTCGCACTGGTAGACGAGGACGCCGGCCGTCTTCGCTGCAAGCCGGGACAGCGTCGTCATCGCGACCGTCTTGCCCATGCCCGGACGTCCGGCGAGCAGCCAGAGCTGTCCTCGCTGGAAGCCGCCATTCGTGACGCGGTCGAGCTCGTGAAGCCCCGTCGAGATCGCGGTCGATTCCATCATGCCGGTCCTCAGCTGAGTGATGCGGTCGAGCATCCAGCGCATGGCCTCGGGCGCGGACTGGCCGGCGAGGTGCGCCTGCGGGACGACGGCCCGGACATCGAGCAGCGCCTGCTCAGTCTCGTCGATGATGGTTTGCGCCCCGCCCGGGCCGGCCGTGCGCACCGTCTCGGTGAGCCGCTCGGCCACCGTGAGCAGCGCCCGCTTCGAGGCCAGGTCGCGCACGATCGCCGCGTAGCCGGTGGCGTCGAGGCCCATCGTGTCGGCGGCGCAGTCCGCGAGGTAAGTCAGCGCGGGCTGGTCGCCGATCTGCGGCCGCTGGAGGTAGCCATTCACCGCGATCGGCGACGGCGGGCAGCCGGCGGCCACCAGCGCCTCGATGCAGGCGAACACCTCCTGGTGGTCTTGGAAGTGGAAGTGCTCGGGCCGCACGATCTGCGCGACGGCAGCCACGACCTCGGGCCGCATCATCAGGATGCCGAGCAGAGACCGCTCGACGTCCACGCTGTGCGGCAGCGCGGTTTGATCGACAGGCGGCCGGAAGGCCACGACGTTCTCGTTGTCCCAGCTCATGCAGCGCGCCTCCGGTGGCGGGCCGGAAGCATGTCCTCCGGCAAAATCACCGCGCCCTGGCGGAGGCGCGGCGGGATCTCGGCGCCGTCCGGGTAGAAGCCGCGGCCGTCGAGCGGCTGCTGGATGCCCGGCACGGTGTGGCAGATGAGGTCGAAGCGCTCGGCTGCGGCCAGGACCTGTTCCTGGGTCCCGCGGTAAAGCACCTGCTGCTGGTGGATGATCGCCCAGCGCATGGCGCTACTCCGCTGCTGCGAGGTCGAGGAGGGGCGCGGCCGTCTGCACGGCAAAGCGCGCGCGATCGGTCGGCTTGATCAAGCGCTGCCTGCAGCCAGGAGGGATCCAGAACACTGCCTGCGGGGCGCGCCCGCGCACCCACACGAACCAAGCGTAGGACGTGGCCGTGCCGGCATCCGGATCCCATCGCCCCTTCGTCATCGGAACGCGCTCGACGAAGGGCGCAATCAGCGTCGGCGGACGATCTCGGAACAGGGTCTCGTAGCGCTCGACGCCCTCGACCCAGACCGTGCGCAGCAGCATCGCGACCACCGGGGCCAGCGTCAGCGCGCGCAGTGTAAAGGCGGTGGCCGGGCGGAACGGCGGGTTGGTAATGATGAACTCAGGCGCCATCCCGTCTTCGGGGGACCCGATCGCCGTGCCCTCGTCGAGGAAGTCCTCGACGCGGTAGCCGCGGCCATAGTCGAAGATGTCGGAGCCCCAGCCGCCCCCGCCGAAATACTCCAGCAGCACTTCGAACATGTGGCCCTCGCCACAGGCCGGGTCCCAGCAGGCGCACGTCGATATGGCGCGCTGCAGGTCGAGGTGCGGCAGCACGTGCTCGCACAGCGCGCGGGTGGCCCAGGGCGGCGTCGGGAAGAAGTCGAGGCTGTCCGGCGGCTCGCGCCGCGACGCCATGACGGCGGTGTGGCCGGCTGGGATCATGCCGCCCTCCGCTTCAGCACGCGCGGATCGACGACCGGCGCCGCATTCGGCGCCCAGAGGTTGCAGCCGTACCACCAGAGGGCGCCGGCATCGGCCGCGTCCAGGCTCGGCGGATTCCAGCCGAGCGCCCGACATACGCGGCGCGCCTCTCGCTTGGCGGCCTCGCCCGGCATCTGGCCGTTCCCCAAGAACTGCGCGCGGACGGTCGAGACGTGGACCCGGTGCACCATCACGCCCCGGGCCCGGGCGAAGCCGGTGATGCAGGCCCATAGGCCCTTGGTCACCAGCTCGGAATTGGCGTTCTTCGCGCCGGCCTTGCCAACGAAGATCGGCGCCTCGACGATGATGCGGAAATCGCCGTCCTCGACAGCCTGGCGCTCGAGGTAGAGGCGGTCCGCGATCCAGCCGACCGCTCGGCTCCACGTGTCCTCCCAGTCGTCACCCTCGCGACGAAGCTCGGCGTCGTAGAGGCGCGGCACTGCGCCGGGACGGCCCTCGCCCACGCCGGTGTTGCTGGCGAGGTCGAGGGACAGGATGATGCCGGAATAGGCCACAGGCGCCCGCTCAGTTCAGCTTGCTGAGACCGGCGAGCTTCTCGGCACCGTTTCCGGTCGAGACCGCATCGAGGGCGGCGTCGCGTTGCTTCCGGGTCTGGCGACTGCCCTTGCTGTCGGCGGCCTCCTCGGCGCCGGACAGCGCCGCACTGCCCAGCGGCGTGTCAGCCAGATCACCGAGCGAATGCCGGATCTGGTCGAAGCTCTCGCGGTCGATCAGGTCGAGATCGTCGCGCATTGCCACGAGCTTCCGCTCGGTCGCGCGCGCCTTGATGACGGTCCGGAGCGCCTTCTTCGGGATGTGCCAAGCGTCCTTGGCCTCCTGGTAGACGTCGCCGATGTCCTCGTTGATCACGGCGCATTCCGCCATGTAGGTCATGTGCAGCGACTGCTTCTTCGCAGCGAGCGCCTCGATGCGGTCGACGCACTCCTTCGTGCGCTTCGGGTCGAATCCGTTGCCGTGCTGTGCCGCTGCCATGATCACCTCCAGGTCGCGCGGGCGCGCCCCGCGTGGGCGGGCCTTTCAGCCGGGGAAGAGGGGATTGCGGAGACGGACCTCGTCCGCGATGCAGCCAGCGGCCGCGCGCGCGACGGGCGTGCACTCCTGCTCGAACAGCTCGGCGCGGCAATGCGAGACGTCGCCGTCGAGCGAGACCAGCAGCCAGTCGCCCGTCACCGGTGTGACGTCGCGGCAGAAGCCGTCCGGCACATGCACGTGCGCGACCTCGCCGTCGGCCAGCACCGTGACGCGCCGATGGGTGGCGATCTCGTCGGCCGCGCAGATCCGAAAGGCGGTGACCGGCCGGCTGATGACGTGCGTGGGGGCGAGCAGGTCATCGGTGCTGATGGTGCGCAGTGCCTCGCTCATGGCCGGCGCTCGACGCTGATCAGTCGCTGCCGGTCCTCGTCCACCAGCGAAGGAGACGTTCCCTCTGAACGTCCAGACAGAGCACGAGCCGCGCGCACAGAAGCGCGATCAGCCCCGAGGAGCGGTTCGGCGGCGATCGCGGCATCTTCGAGTTTCCCCCGCTGGCGTTCGATTTCGGCTGCGTAGGCGTTGGCTATCGCCGTGTAGACGTCGGCCCAGATCCGCTTGGGCGCCCGGTAACGCAGCGACCAGAGCGTGCCGTACTCGACGCCATGGCGCCGAGAGAGCCGCCGCATCGCGTTGTCGAGGTCACCAGGGCCACGGCTCTCCCAGCGAAGCAGATCGCTAAGGCGCTCTTTTGATTGGACAACTTCAGCAGTCGCCATTTGCGTATCTCGCAAAAGCTTCTTGCACATCTGCAATCCGACCTATGGTGTCTTGAGGACACCCGAGGAGGCAGACATGAACAGGCAGGAGGATGCGGGACGCCAAACTCTGATCCGCATTTACAGGCGCGCGCACGTCTTCGACTTGGCGGAAGAGCGACGTGTGCGAGCAAAGGGCGACCCCGCGGGGGTTGCTGCGAACAGCGAGACCGCGGGGCGCTCGAGCCGCGCCGGGTCCGACGGCGTGGCGAGCTGAAAGGTCGCCGGGGCTTTCTCGGCCCGTGCCCAGCAAACGGGTTCCGCTCAGGGCGAGTCCACGGACGCCCTGGTCGAGATCGGACGCGCAGGAGCGCGAAGAGAGACGGGCGCTCACACGAGCACCCAGACAAGGCCGCAGCCGATCGCCGTGCCGACCAACGGCACAAAGCCGCGACACCAGAGGAGCGCGGCCAGACCGACGGCGACAGAGGCGACCAATGGGGCGGTGAGGAGCGCCGTCATGCGCCTTCCTCGGAAAGGGCGACGCCACGGCCCCGCGAGGGGGCGACGAGAGCCGGGCGCGCTACATCGGAGGTGCGAACCGGACCGATGGAGCGGTGAATGAGTGAGAAAGACGCGATCGACGTTCTCGCCGAGCAGATGAAAGACCTGTCGATACGAGTAGAGGTACTGCACGCCACCCTAGGCACAGCAATTTCATTTCTCGACGCGAGGCAACGCGACATGATCATCGCTGTAATTTCCCGGCGGCAGCCTTTGTCTCCGGAGTCCGATCCGCGCGGTATAGCTGCGAGGAGCCTCCACGACTTAATTGGGTATCTTGCGATGGAGAGGATAAGTTCGAAGCCTTCGACTCCAGCCGCGCGAAATGATGATTAAAGCGGTCCTGTGCTGACCGCTTCCGATCTGCCTCGCGCTCGGATCTGCCGATCCGCGCGTCGATCCGCCGGTCCAGCCAGCGAGACGGCGCGCGGAGGATGGCCAGGAGGGCGCGCATCAGGCGGCCTCGGTCTCGGCTGGCGCCGGCCGAGGCACATCCGCCGGCCAAATCGCGGCCTCCGGCCAATTATCGGAGAGCCAACGAAAGGCCGCCGCGAGATGTCGCGACCCCACATCGCCGCCGTTGCGCACCAGCCTGAGCCGCTTCCCGTCGTTAAACAGGAGCGTCGACACGCGCGAGTCGGAGAGCCCTCTTGCTTGGCAGAAGGCGTCGACGACAGTCAGCAGGTGGTCGGCCGTGAGCATGACGCAAAACATGCGGGAGATAGCCCGCATATGTCAAGGGTCACTTCCCGCTCTCTCGCCCGTCACCTCGCGGGTATCTTCCCGCGCATGCCGAGAGACATTCGCGAGCGGATCCAGGAGCGCCTGGAAGAGACCGGCAAGTCAAAGCGGGCCGCGAGCCTGGACGGCGGACTTGGCGCCGACGCCATTCGCGACCTGATGCGCCGTCCTGACGATTCGCCGACGCTAGAGACTGTCACGAAGCTGGCGGACGGCCTCCAGACCACTCCGGCATGGCTCGCGTTCGAGGCTGGCCCGAAGACGCTGGGCGGACAACGCGGATCGTCGCTTGTGAATGCGAACCGATCCTTCACGCTGGCCAAGGTCGACGGCCCGGTCGCAGCGGGGATGTTCCTCGCAAAGCCGGCCTTCGACGACGACCTTGGCGAGGTAATCTCGGCGCCCCGTGATCCTGAGTACCCATTTGCCCGCCAAATCGCTTACCGCGTCGAGGGCGATTCGATGGATAGGGCGCAGCCCCGCCCGATCCGACACGGCGACTTCATCATCTGCGCCGCCTGGGAGGATCTCGACCTCGAGGAGCGCGACGGCCAAATCGTCGTCGTTCAGCAAACCCTCGCAAGCGAGCAGCTCCGCGAACGATCCGTGAAAGCGCTCAAGCTGTACAACGATCGCCGTGAGTTTATCCCGATGTCATCCAATCCGGAGCATCGAAGCATCGTCGTTCCCCGCAATTACGCCCCGGAAGACGGGCGCGAAGTCAAAATTATCGCGCTCGTTCGGTACGTTTTCGACAACCAGCCTATTCGATAGACTTCGGATCGTCGCCGGGCTGTCGGAGATATACGACGCCAAGGATCAGCGCCCCTCCCCATCCACATGAGGGGCACGTCGGGTCCATCCGGTCGACAGCCCCCGACTCATAGAAGTCGTGCCCCGTGGCCGGGTCATTCGGTTCGTCGACCATCGAGACGATCTGCGACCGCTCGCGATCGCACTCGCTACAGCGTAGCCGAACGCTGAAGCAGCGCTCCTGCAGGATGGGCCGAGCCGCTGCAGCGGAATGGCTGGTTGGCGGGAACATGAGCGTCATTCGCTTCCTCCGTTGCCGGTGTTCTCATTACGTTCGCAACCTCGGAGCGAGTCAACGACGTGCGGGAATATTCCCGGGTTCTGTGGATAGATGTGTACTGATACCGGTAACATATTGTTTTGAATGGATAATTTCAGACGATACGTTTCGGCCGGGGATCGACGAGATGGCCATAGTGCTGGATCGAGCGTGAGGCGGCGAGCAGAAATAAGGGACATAGCCCGCATAATGACTTGACGCGGGCAATCTCCCGCACTTACCTTGGACTCATCGCCATCGCCGCGATGGAGCGCCGCCTTGCTCGACACCGTCGTCCACTACCTCACCCATTGCTCCTGCTTCGAGTTGATCGTCCTTGATCTGCTCGCCGCCATCACGATCGGCCTTGCGCCGTTCGCCGTGCATCAGGTCGCCGATCACGCGCTTGCCGCCCGCCGCGCGTCGCAGGGCATCCGCTGATGGCCGGCGCGCCCGCTCCCAGCGGCACGCTCGAGGATCGCGTCCGCATCATCCTCTTCGACGTCCTCGCCACCGAGCCGGAGCGGCAGGTGGATGCGGCCTACCTCGTCCAAGACCTCGGCGCGGACAGCCTCGACGCCGTGGAGTTCGGGTTCGAGCTTGAGGAGGCTTTCGAGCTCGGCATGGACGAGCTCGACCTCACATCCGCGCTCACTGTCGGCGACGTCATCGCTGCCGTTCGTCGTGTCGTTGACGCGCGGGCTGTGCCCGCGGAGGCCGCCTGACATGGCCGCCCGCCCTCGCTTCGCCAGCACCGCCCAGGCCATGCGCGCCGCGTCCTCGGTGCGCCGCGCCCTGGCCGCAGCCGGTGGGGCTCCTCGCCTCGGGCATAGCCTCGGCATGCACGCCGTCTCGGTCGCGCAATGGACGTTCTGCCCGACGCAGCACGTCGAGGCGGTCGAGGCTGCATCGGGCGTGTCCCGGCACGATCTGCGACCGGACCTCTACCCTCGCGTCGGCAAGGCTCGCGATCTGAGTCCCGAGCAGGCCGTCGCCGCGCATCTCGCGGCCGGCGATCACTTCGCCCGCACTGGCCGGTGCCTCTCGTCGGAGTCGCGCTGATGGCCGCGCACCTGCACGATCCGAGGATCGCGGTCGACGGGCTGATCCAGCGCGCCGCGCGGGAGCCGTGGGAGCTGAGGCGGTGCGTCCTGCGCCGCTTCGGCAACGCCGACACGCTGACGATCCGAGACGAGGTTCGGATCGCTCTGGGCGACGACACCATCACCGAGGCCGCGGTCGACCGCATCCTGTCCGCGCACCGTGAGGCGCAGCGGCTTTTTCGAGGAGCCGCCTGATGTCGGCTGCTCAGGACATCCCCCGCGAGGAGCGCCTCCGCACCACCACAGGCCTGCGCGGCACGCCCGCGCTGCCCCTGTCCGCCTGGCGCGGCGCCTCGGGGCGCCGGTACGTCGTCGGCGTGCACGACGCCCGGCATGTCGACGTCGACGAGATGGCCGAGGCCGTCGCGATTGGCGTGTCCCGCGACAGCAACGGCATCGCTCAGATGCAGGGCGTCGCCGTCGGGCTGGGCCACGGCGCCGGCGATCAGTGGCTCGGCGAGATGCGGCGGAAGGGCTGCACCGAGATCCACGTCCACCGTCTCGCGGAGAACGCCTCCGCGCGCCGCGAGATCGAAGACGACCTGAACCCGAGCAAGAAGGGGGGCCGCCGATGAGCGCCGCCACGCGCCTCACGCGTGTCGACGGCGTCACGCCCGAGCGCGCGGCGCAGCAGCTCTACGCCGCGGGGCACCGGACGCTCTCGGCCGGGATGCCCGACCGTCAGCTCTCCGTCCTGATTACGCGGGCATTTCGCGGCACGGACGTCCGATACGGCGACGGGCTGAACAGCTCCGCGGCCATGCAGGCGGTCCGCTACCACCTGCAGCGCATCTGCGCCGCCGCGATCGCTGCGCCCTACGACCCCGAGCACATCGAAGCCGTGAATGCCGAGACCGCGCACTTCGCCCGGCAGGCCGGCGGGAGGCGCCAGTGAAGATCGTCCCTCACCTCGCCGGCTTCGTGCCGGGGCCGGGTCTCTATCGGATGCCGGCGGACACTTACCACGCCGACTGCGCGCCAGAGCCCTCGCTGTCATCGTCGATCGCGAAGGTGCTTCTGGAGCAGAGCCCCGAACACGCGGCTCTGGCGCACCCGCGCTTGCGGGCCGAGAAGCCGGATGAGCGCGAGGCCACCCGGCCGCAGGAGATCGGCACCGTCGCGCACAAGCTCATCCTCGGCCAGGGCGCCGAGATCGTGGCGATCAACTTCGACGACTACAAGAAGGCCGACGCCAAGGCTGCGCGCGCCGCCGCCTACGCGGGAGGGCGGGCCCCGATCCTGATGCCCGACCTCGTGACGGCCGAGCGGATCGCCGACCGGGTGCTCGCCCGGTTGCCGCAGATTCCGGGCTGCGAGGGGTTCAGGTCGGCACCGGCCGAGGTCGTGGCCGTCGTGCAGGACCGCTCCGGCGCTTGGCTGCGGACCATGATGGATCGCGTCGAGCTTCACCCAACGCACGCGATCATCTGGGACGTGAAGACGTCGAGCCAAGCGGCGGCGCCGCAGGGACTAGGCCGGCGCCTCGAGCAGATGAGCATGGAGGTCCAGGCCGCGCTCTACGTGCGCGTGCTGGCCACCCTGCTGCCGCACGTCGCCGGGCGGATCCGCTTTCGCTGGATCTTCGTGGAATCCGAGGAGCCGAACGGCCTCTGCGTGGCCGAGGCGGACGGCGTCGCCATGGAGGTCGGCGCCCGGAAGGTCGCGGCCGCGCTCCACCTGTGGAACCGCTGCCGGGCCGCCGACGACTGGCCAGGCTACCCCGCCGAGATTGTGCGCGTCGACTACCCGGAGTGGGCCGAGCGCCGCTGGACCGAGCGCGAGTCCCTCGATCCGCAGCTCGCCCCCGTCTCCTACGACGTCGCGCAGAGCCCCTTCCGTCCCCTCGACATGGGAGACGCCGCGTGAGCTTCACCTTCGCACCTGCCGTCCGCGACCGCGTCGGCCTCGTCATCGGCCTCGCCGGGCCGTCGGGATCCGGCAAGACGCTGTCCGCCCTTAAGATCGCCCGCGGCCTTGCCGGTGGCGACGACAGCCGGATCGCTTTCATCGACACCGAGGGTGGTCGCGGCAAGCACTACGCCCCGGCGCCCGGCGAGGCGCCCGGGCCCGCCCGGTTCGGCTTCCGGCACGGCGACCTGCGCGCCCCGTTCACGCCCGAGGCGTACATCGCTGCGATCGACGCCGCGGACAGCGCCGGCTTCGAGGTGATCGTCATCGACTCGTTCTCGCATTCCTGGGACGGGCCCGGCGGCCTTCAGGATCAGCACGCGGACGCGGTCGACCGGGCCGTCGCGGAGGCCAAGGCCAAGGCGGACGAGAAGGGCTGGCGGTTCGACGAGTTCGCCGCAAGGGACAAGGCGTCGGTCGGCGCGTGGCGGGTGAAGACGCCCTACCGTCGCGTCGTCTCGCGCCTGCTCCAGTGCCGCGCGCACCTCGTGATCTGCATGCGCGCCGACGAGAAGCTCCGCATGGAGACCGTCGAGGAGGAAGGCCGCTACGGGAAGACCTACCGCAAGACGGTCATCACGCAGGCGAAGGATCTGCCCGACGCCGAGCGGTGGGTGCCGATCGTCGAGAAGCGGTTCCCCTACGAGCTGACGACGTCGTTCGTGCTGACGCCGGCCCGCCCGGGCTACCCGGTGCCGATCAAGCTCCAGGAGCAACACCGCGCAGCCGTGCCGCTCGATCGCCCGCTGTCCGAGGAGACCGGCGCAGGACTGGCGGCCTGGGCCCGGGGCGGCGCCGCGCCGGCAGAGCCCGGCACCAAGTCTGCCTCGCAGCAGTCGCGCGGCGGCCGGGACAAGCTCTTCGCCGACGCCCGGGACGCGGCGCGCCAAGGAACGGCGGCGCTCGAGGCCTTCAAGGCGGACCTGCCGGACCGCGCCATTCGAGCCCTCGATAGCATCGCCGCCGAGCTCGACCGCCTCGCCTCCAACGCGAACGCGGCCGACGACGGCTTCCCGGGCGACACGCCGGCCAGCGAGAGGGCTGCCTGATCATGACCCGTACCCCGCAGCAAGCAGCCGCCGAAGCCATCTTCGACGCTTACGAGGCCCGCGGCAGCCTTACCGACGCCGAGCGAGCGATGAAGCCCGCAGAGCTCGCAGCGTCCCGCGCCATCGCCGCAATGGAAGCGGCGGCGCGCGCAGAGGAATCCGCCGATGGCTGGTCCTGGGCCATCGTCGAGGTGATGGGCCATCGCCGTCACGTCGGGCGCGTTCGAGAGGAGGAGCGCTACGGCACGAAGATGCTCCGGGTGGACGTGCCGGTCGATGGCGATCCCGAAGCGAACGGCTGGCGCACGCACTTCTATGCGGGCTCGGCGCTGTTCGGCGAGACACCCTGCACTCGCGAGGCCGTACTAGCGGCCAACAAGCCCTATGAGCGGCCGGCCCTGCTCTCGCACCGCTTACGGGAGATCGAGGACGCGGACCTCGCGGACGACCGCGACGACGGGATGCCGTTTTGATGGCCGCCCTCGACCTCTCGACGATCGATCCGGCGCACCTCGCCCTCGCGGCCGAGACCGCGGCCCGGGTCAACCTCGCGGCCGCCGGGATCCTCGGCGCCTGCCCGGAGCGCTCGACGATGCGGGCTGCCGTCCGGAAGATTGAGCACGGCCAGGCGCTGGCGAGCCTCGCCCGGCTGATCGGCTTCGTGGCCGAGCACTACGAGACCCTGCTGCCGGTGTTCCTGGCGCTCCAAGAGGGCTCGGTCATAGCCGTCGAGGAAGCCGCGCCGACGCGCGCCAGCAGGGACGAGCGGCCCGCGCTCGCCGTGGTGGCGCGATGAGGATCCTCGTCTGCGGAGGCCGCGACCTCAACCCGGCGCTGGTGTGGAACTGGCTTGAGTCGAACGCGACCGAGGAGTGCGCCGACGTGCTCGGCCGCGCCCAGCATGTCCAGATCGAGCACATCATCCAGGGCGGTGCGCCCGGCGCTGATGCGGGCGCCGAGCAGTGGGCCCGGGCCAGCGGCATCCCGGTGACGTGCTTCCGCGCGGACTGGCAGCAGTACGGCCGGCAGGCCGGGCCGCTTCGGAACACCCAGATGATCGCCGAGGGCCGGCCCGACGCGGTGATCGCGTTCCCGGGCGGCGCGGGCACGGCCGACATGGTGCGCAAGGCGCGCGCGGCCGGGCTGCCGGTAGTGGAGGCGCGGATATGAAGACGCTCACTCCGCGCCAGATCACGGTGCTGGCGACGATTCGCGAGGCGGGCGTGTGCCGGATCGCGGTCCGCAAGACGCAGCGCCGCCCAGGCTCGCACGGCCAATTCCGTATGGCGCGGCCGCAGCTTAGCGACGAGCCGACATCCTATCGCGCCGAATGCGGCGGCCGACGCCTGCCGATCCGGACTGTCGTGGCGCTGCTGTGCCGCGGCGAGCTCGTCCCGCTGCGCCGCGGCTGGAGCCTGTGCGTTCGGCTCCGCGCGCGAGATGCGAGCGCCTCCGCCCCCGCGAGCGGCGAGGGAGCGGCGGCATGATGATTGGTATCCAGGCCGATCGAGTCGCGAAATTTTTAGGTCGCCAGCACCTGTTTTTCGAGCGTCCTCACCTGCGTCCAAGCAGAACGCAGATCCATCACCAAAAGCTTTCTCAGTTCCCTATTCGATTTGCTCCAGGCAATTCTTGTCATCACTATCTCACGACGAGATGTCTGGATTTCCTTTGGCGACATTCTGGTCTCGCCACTTCCCTCATCGATCTGGTCCAGACCGGAACGAAATGCGAGGTCGAAATTTTGAAGGGCGACCTCAAGATCGATAGTCGCTTCAATAAATTCGAGCCGAGCTTCAGAGGTTGCAGAAAAGATCGGATGCCGAGCCTCGATCGCTCGATATTCCAGCAGACCTTCATCTATAGCTCTGAGCGATGCTTGTATGAGGTCGCCGACCATTTGACCTACGTCTTCGGGGTGCGCCTCGTCATAAATCTCAATCAATTCACGGACTTTACTTGCATAGCTTTGCAGCCGGTGAAGGAAATCTATTTCATCCTCAAGAGCTTTCGCCAGATCTATCATCGGCTGCCTTGCCGATGCAGATGTTTGACGAAGCATCTGCTTCAGTTGCCCGCGTGCGGGAATAACTGCGATTATCGCCGCGCCGAGCGCGATAATCGAGCCGATGAAAGCTTGATATCGGTTGACCCAAAACTCGAAGCAATTCGGCCGGAGCATTCCGCGGCCATCAGGTTTTGGAACAATAAGCTTCAGCTGCTCGTCAGTGAGCAGATTGTCCGGAACGGGACACATCTGGCCCGGGAGAAGCAACTGGCCCGCAAAGACAGCGAGGCCGATCAGGCACAGAAGCGCGATCGTGCGCCAGACATGATCGGCCCGAACCGGCTCAGCGGTGTCCATGAGTGCCTCCGGCTGCCTCATGGCGTGTGTAGGCATCGGACCGCAAGGCCCGGCTTCTACCCGGGCCTCGCATTGGATTCACAAGCCGCTGCGAGCCAGCGTCCCGCCGATCATAGTCCCATCCTCGCAGATCTGAGAGCGGCGGCATGAACGCGCCCGGACCGATCCTCCGCGGCTCGAAGCAGCACGACCTGTTCGCGCTGACGGCAGAGCGCTTGGTCTACGATGACGCGGTCGAGATGACCCTCGCCTCGCTCCAGGCCTACGGCCCGCTGCACGAGCACTGGGCCATGGCGTGGTCCGGCGGGAAGGACTCGACCGCGACGCTGACCCTGATCGTCCACTTGATCGAGGCCGGCCGGCTCGCGCCGCCGAAGACGCTGACCGTCTACTATGCCGACACCCGCCAGGAGCTGACGCCGCTCGCGATCGCAGCGGCCGACGTCATGGCGCGGCTCGCCCGCTTCCCGTGGATCCGGCTGCGCGTCGTCACCGCGCCGCTCGACCGGCGCTTCCTCGTCTACATCCTCGGCCGGGGCGTGCCGCCGCCCAACAACAACACGCTCCGCTGGTGCACCCGGCAGATCAAGATCGACCCGATGGCGGCCGCGATCGAGGCCGACCTCGCCGGCCTGCCCGAGACCGACACCGTCCTGACGATCACCGGCGTCCGCCAGGGCGAGAGCGCGATCCGCGACAAGCGGATCGAGATGAGCTGCTCGAAGGACGGCGCCGAGTGTGGGCAGGGCTGGTATCAGCAGGTCCTGCCCGACATGAAGGGAGTCCGCGGCCGCCTCGCGACCCTCGCGCCGATCCTGCACTGGCGCGTCTGCAACGTCTGGGACTGGCTGCGGGTCTACGCGCCGATGCGGGCCTATGGCGGCTGGGCGACGGCGATGCTGGCCGACGCTTACGGTGGAGACGAGGCCGAGGAGGCGAACGCACGCACCGGCTGCGTCGGCTGCCCCTTGGCTGCCCGGGACAAGGCGCTGGAGGCGGTCGTCGCCCTGCCGGCGTGGTCGTACCTTGCCCCGCTGCTCGGCCTGCGCCCGATCTACCGCGAGCTGCGGCTCGCCCGGAACCGGCTGCGCCAGCCCGGCGGCGAGACCCGCAAGGACGGGACGCTGGTGCCGAACCAGCAGCGCATGGGCCCGATCACGCTGCCGGCGCGCCTCAACGCGCTCGACCGGATCCTGGCCATCCAGGCAGCCTGCAACGCCGAGGCTGACCGGCTCGGCCGGCCGCACGTCGACCTGCTCAACGCCGAGGAGGATGCGCGCATCCGCGAGCTGATCGCCGCCGGCACCTGGCCGCAGCGGTGGACCGGCAATGAGCCAACCGCGGACGTCCCGCTCGATGCCGTCTTCTCGGACGGCTCTGTGCAGCCGCTGCTCATCGGAGATGAGACATGACGGACTCAGTCGGGCTGCACGTCGTATTCGCGCCAGTACTGCTCGTTGAGCGTGATCGCGCGCTGCAGGATCTGCCGCATATCTCCATCATTCTCGATGTATCCGACGCCAACAACCGGATGGCCGCTCTCCGTCAAGCCAAACTCAAGCGTGACATCTTCAACGTACCTGCCGTTCGGCAAGGTCTTGATCTGCTCGAGGAGCATCGACTCGATCTCGGCCTGGGTCTTGGTTTCGCGGGTCATCAACCACCTCTTCCTGATCCCGCCGTTCTGCACGCAACGGATTGCCGTCGCATGAACGCTGCGCTCACCCCCATCACCGAAGCCGCGGAGTAGCAGCATGGCCGAGTCCAGCACCATGACGCGCGGGGGCGGACGATCAGGCTGTCAACTCAAGCTTTGCGCCCTGAATGGTGACGTATCGATGGGCGCTTTGCTTGAGGCATCGAAACCTAACGCGTCCATCCGAATCCTGATGACTGCTCAAGACAATCAGCTCTTCGCCATCGTCAGTTCGGCGCACGCGACAGCCAGTTCGAACCAGCCAGAGATTTTTGGCGTCGATCATGTCGAGCCTCCACGATGGCGCTTCCCAACGTCGGCGCTCTTTTTATCCGGGCGCCAACAAGCCGATCTTACCAGTGAAACAGCCGCTTAAAAGCCCCCCTCGATACTGATAAATGTGAGTAGCTCGATGGCTGAGGACTTCGCCCGCAGCGGCGGAAAGAGACTGTTCACGACGAGTTCGACCGCAGCCTCCCTAACCGCGCCCGGCAGGGAGGCCTGATCGTGGTTGCCTACAGCTTCAAGAAGCAGTTCGGTCCGCCGATCCTGGCGAACACGAAGACCCAGACCATCCGCGCCGAGCGCCTCGGCCGATCGCGTCATGCCCGCCCAGGTGAGCAGGTCCAGCTCTACACCGGGATGCGGACCCGCCATTGCACGAAGCTCGGCGAGTCGCCCTGCACCGCCGTCTGGCCGATCGAGCTGCACCTGCGCGACGGCATCGTGTTCGCCAACGGCGGCTGGATCCGGACCGAGGAGGATCTCGACGCCTTCGCCCGACAGGACGGTTTCCGCGACTGGGCCGCGATGGTCGCCTTCTGGGCGGCCGAGCATCCGGGCGTCGACGTGTTCGAGGGCGTGTTGATCCGCTGGCAGCCGCTCGCGCCGATCGCCGAGGCAGCAGAATGACCGTGGCGTATTACCAGGCCTGCTGCCCGGCGTTTCGAAGCATTCTCAGGTCCCGGCCTCTATCAGGCCGCGCGCGCATCCTGCGACACCTGCAGGTCGAGCCAAAGATCGAGACCGAGCGGACCCTGCTTGCGCAGCGCAACCCGGCCGCGGCGAACCTCGCCGTCACGAACGAAGGTCAGGTGCTCCGGAATACCACCGGTAGTGATGACGCGGACGTGGGCCGTGGCCTCGGTGGACGAGAGCACCGTGCACGGCACGTCGAAGCTGCCGAGGCGGATCGTAGCCGTCGGGTGCGTGGACGCGTGGACGAAGTGCTTGTTGGCCATGCTGCGTATGTCCTCCATGCGGGAGATACCAGCGTAGGGACTCGATGCTTAACCGTCTGTTGCAGTGCAGCAACGACGGCAGCGGTTGCAGTGGCGAGATCATGACCGCCCGCATCTGCCCAACCTGTCGAACCGCGGCACGCCACATCGCGTGCGAGGCGGGAGACCGCGAGCGCATCCGGCAGCGCCGGGCGCCCAAGATGATGGTCGATTTGAATCGGGCGTGCGACGCCTGGCTGAATGACAAGGGAGTGGACAATGACAAGTCAGGCGAAGCGGCGCCGTGGCATGGTTCTCATGCCCTTGGCCTACCGAGTTGAAGATGCTGCGGCGGCGATCGGCATCAGTCGCTCGACCCTATTCGAGTACATCAAGCACGGACGGATTCCGTCGCGGAAGATCGGCGGCAGCACCGTCATCCGTCACTGCGATCTGGAAGCCTTCCTCGACGGGACGCCGTTCTCGGCCGCAACGAAGGAAGCCCAGAGTTCCATCAGCTGACGGCGCTTCTCAAGAGCGTCGCCGCGTCGGTAGGCGAGCTCGACCTCGTCACCGACCATGTGGGCGAGGGCGGCCTCCATCACCTCGCGCGGGAAATCCGTCTCATCGCCGGCCCAGTCACGGAAGCTGGACCGGAACCCGTGGGTCGTGATGCCTTCGACGCCGGCCCGAAGGTTCAGCCTCTTAAACGCCATGTCTGAAAGCATGTCGCCTCGACCGTTCGCGAAAACGAAGTCGTTGCGGTCGATCACGGCTAGGCGGGGGGCGAGCAGGTCGAGCGCTGCGCGCGACAACGGAACCCTGTGCTGCCGGCCAGCCTTCATGCGCTCCGCCGGCACTGTCCAGACAGCCGAATCCAGATCGACCTCGCTGGCCCGCATGCCGCGGACCTCGCCGGAGCGAGCGGCCGTTAGGATGATGAACTCCAGGGCCCGAGCGGAAGCGGCCACGCGGGTGCGCAGGGCTGCGACAAACGCAGGAACCTCAGCGTAGGGCAGGGCAGGGTGGTGGCCGCGGGACAGCTTGCCGGGCTTCGGTAGCGTGTGCTCCAGGTGCCCCCGCCAGCGCGCCGGATTCTCGCCCTGCCGGTGACCCTCGACCTTCGCTGCATCGAGGATGCGCTCGATCCTGCCTCGAAGCCGGATCGCTGTCTCAGGCTTCTCGCGCCAGATCGGACGCAGCACGGCCAGAACGTCAGAAGTGCTGACCTCGGAGACCGGCTTCTCTTGGAGCCCTGCGGCATAGTTCATCAAACTGGTGCGCCATTGCTGGCGGTGTTTGGCGCTGCGCCAACCGCCGTCATGCTCGTCCATGAAGGCTTCGGCCACTTTGGCGAAGGTCGGCACACTCGGTGTGGGTGCCGGATCGGGGGAGGGCGCTTCGGCCTGTCGAGCCTCAACAGGGTCCTGCCCCTGGGCCACCATCGTCCGGGCACGACTTGCTAATTCGCGGGCTTTCGCGAGGGAGATGGTGCGTAGCGACCCAAGTCCCATTTCACGGCGTCGGCCGGCCAGGCGATAGAGAAAGACCCAGCGCTTTCCGCCGTTCTGGTCGATGACGAGGTAAAGCCCATCTCCGTCGGCGTGGCGGCCCGGCTCGGCGAGCGTCTGAACCGTCCGCGCCGACATTCGGTTGATCGCTCGCGCCATCTACCCCACCATTTACCCCACCAACCCCACCAAGATCGGAACAGATCACGCCGAACCGGTTTGGACCTATGTTCCTATACCACTCGGCAAGAGGTTGATAAAGAAGGGTTTTTTCCCGACGCCATTGGACCTTTGTGGACCGGCCGGGATGGGGGTTCAGTTGACGCTCCCGCATCCATCGCAAGAAGCCGCCAGGTAAGCCGAAGGCGGGGAACGTCGCCCGCGCCAACGGTGGGAAGTCGAAGGTCCGCGCCGCTGTCGAGCACGTCTTCGCCCGTCAAAAGTGGCCGATGGGGCTCTTGTGCGCACCATCGGCTTGGCCCCAGCCGCCGCGAAGATCGGGCTAGCCAACCTCGTCTACAACATGAACCGGGCGGCCTGGCTCAACAGCTCCCGAACGAAGACGGTCTGAGGACCAGGAGCGAGGCGATCCGACCCAGATCAGGCTGGCGACGTAGGTCGCGTCAGATCCTCTAAGCTCGACTTTGGCCATTTGCGGCGCGTCGAGGATGTGAGGTGACGAAGCGGGCGTGACGGATAGGCTGGTGGCGTCCCCGCCAGGAGACACCGCGATGCTTCCCCTGCCCGCCCGCTTCGCCGTGATCATCCTGGCGTTCGCACCGCTGTTCGTCCACCGCTCGTGGCGACACGCCCAGAACCTGCTGGTCGGCGCGATCCTCACGCGGGGGCAGCGCACGATGACAAGCGTCCTGCGCATCATGGGCCGCGCGGCAGGAGCGGCGGTTCGTGAACGTCCACCGCATCTTCAACCGAGCGGCGTGGTGCCCGCGCTCCGGCAGCCGTATCTTGCTCGGGCTCCTCGTCGATGCGTTTGCGCAACGTGGCCCCCTGGTCCTGGGACTGGACGACACGATCGAGCGCCGCCGCGGCAAGCGGATCGCCGCCAAGGGCATCTACCGTGATCCGGTTCGCTCCTCCGACAGCCACTTCGTCAAGGCGAGCGGGCTGCGCTGGATGAGCCTGATGGTGCTCGCCCCGATCCCCTGGGCAGGGCGCGTCTGGGCGTTGCCGTTTCTGACCGCGCTGGTGCCGTCCGAACGCGCCTGTCGTGAACGGGACCGTCGGCACAAGCCGTTGCTCAACGTCGGCGGCCAACTCGCCCTCCAGGCCCGACGCTGGCTGCCGAGGCGCGACCTCGTGGTGGTGGGCGACAGCGACTTCTCGGCCTTGCTGTTCCTCGACGCGATGCGCCGCGCCCGCATCGCGGCGATCACCCGCCTGCGGCGGCTCGACGCAGCACTCTACGATCCCGCCCCGCCGGGCACGATTGGGCGCCCGCGGACCAAGGGCGCGCGACTGCCGACGCTCGCCGCGATCCTCGCGGCCAAGGACACGCGCTGGCACGCGGTCGTGGTGCCCGGCTGGTACGGGGCAGGCGAGCGCACGATCGAGATTGCCTCGGACACCGCGGTGTGGCGGCACGGTGGCTTGCCCGTCGTACCGATCCGTTGGGTCCTCATCCGCGATCCCGAGGCGCGCTTTCCCACCCCAGGCCCTGCTCTGCACAGATCCGACGCGCGAGCCCGCGCAGATCGTAGGGTGGTTTGTGCGGCGCTGGACCATCGAGGTCACTTTCCAGGAAGCGCATGCCCATCTCGGGGTCGAGACGCAGCGTCAGTGGTCTGACACGGCGATCGCCCGCACCACGCCCTGCCTGCTCGCTCTGTTCTCGATCGTCACGCTGCTGACCGCACGCCTCTCGGCTCGCCAACGGCGACGCGTCACGGCGACCGCGTGGTACCCCAAACCGCGCCCGACCTTCCCCGACGCTCTGGCCGCCGTGCGCTGTACGATCTGGCGCGAGCGGACTTTGGCAACATCACCGCGCCGACGCCCCCGAACAAAACTCCGCTTCCGTTTGCCAGCGCCCTGGGCCTATGCGCTCTGCTACGCCGCATAAATGGCCAAAGTCGAGCTTATATGCCACGAGCAGGTTTCTCGCATGAGCCTCGAGCGTATCGCCGAAACAGGTTTTTCCACCGGGCGGCGTCCACACCTTGCGACGAAAGACAGTGGCGCCTTGCGCTAGTGAATCGACCTCACCAATATCGATTATCGCGGGATTGGGCCGGCGCATCACATCTGCGCGCGCCGTCCCGGCGGAGGCTCAGCGGTAACCATTCGGGCGCATGGCCCTCGGAGCAAGCCGCGGAGCCGTCATGATCAACCAACGACCGACGATACCCCGCCCGCTGACGGCGGCGCCCCGCGTCCTGGAGACGACGATCCTCGCCGCGTGGGTCGCGGCGCCGGCGGCGTGGAATGCCGGCGCCGCGATGGCGCGGGCCACCGCGGTGCCGGAGCCCCGCCCGCCGGCGATCCGGCTGCCGCTCGCCGCCTAGCGTCGCGCGCCCGTCCAGGGACTCGGCAGGGCTCGCCGCGGCGGGCCCTCTCTCGTGCGCGCCGTCCTCGGCTCCCCGGGCGAGACGGATTTTCCGGCGCGGGGCGGATTATCGTGCCTCGGCGCACGTCAACATCCCGACATGCCAAACTTGGAAGAGTTCTCAGGTTCGCCGTCCCCGTCCGTGTCCCTCTGCGGGCGCGACGGGCCGTGCGCGGGCGGCGGACCGCCAACGGGCGGCGACCGGACCCGAAGGGCTGCACCGCGGCCGGCACGGTTTTCGAGATGATGTGAGACAGCGCACAATATAATCTGCGCTCAGGCTCAGATTTTTTCGCTTGCATCGCGCGTTTTTTCTGCCAAAACCGCGAAGCTTATCTTCTGGATTGGGGTTTATACATGCGTATGCTCGCAATCGGCGCAGTTCTCGCCGTCGTCCTGCCTTTCGCCGCGCAGGCCCAGGAGGCCGGTGACGCCGCCGCCGGCGAGAAGGCGTTCGCCCCCTGCAAGGCGTGCCACAACTTCCAGAAGAACGGCGTGGGCCCCGACCTGAAGGGCGTCGTCGGCCGCAAGGCGGGCACCTACGAGGGCTACAACTACTCGGCCGCCCTGAAGAACTCGGGCATCACCTGGGACGAGGCCAACCTGCACGAGTGGCTGAAGAACCCGAAGGCGAAGGTGCCCGGCAACAAGATGATCTTCCAGGGCATCGCGGACGACAAGAAGATCAACGACCTCATCGCCTACCTGAAGACCCAGTCCTAAGTCGGACAGGTCCCGGACCAAGGATACGCGCGGCCTCCCGCCGCGCACCCGCCGCGATAGACCCCGCCCGGCCCAGCCGAGCGGGGACTTTTCCGTTTACCCGAGGGCGATCGACCGAAAAGAGTCTTGATTTTTCTTCGCCGGAGCTTCCCATCCCGTAGAATGGTGTTACTCTAGGCGCAGTCGCTCGGCGTAACGCACCGGGCGTCCTCAACCTTCAGCCCCGCCGGCACCCGCCGCGCGGGGCTTTTTCGTGGCTCAGCGGCCGCTGCCGGAGGAGAGGCTCGACCCGACACTGCCGGAGAGCTGGCTCGGCGTGCCCAGCTGGGTGCCGTTCGGGTTGGTGTCCAGGCTGAGATCGGGGGACACGAGGCCGCCCGGCGCCGGGTTCGTCGACTGGGCCGGCTCGAAGGCCTGCCGGCCGCCGGCCAGCGGGATGATGACCCGCTCCTGCCGGATCGTGGTCTCGCAGAGACCCTGGCAGATCGGCACCGTCAGGTCGGTCTCCTGGCAGATCGCCTTCATCTCGCCCCGGATGCACGTGCAGCGGCAGAGCGCCGAGGCGGGGGCGGGCAGCGCCAGCAGGGCGGCGGCGAGCAGGAACAGGCGCATGGTGATCGACCTCATTGCCCGCGACAGGGCGATCGGGGCTCGGCGGGCCTCATAGCACGACGCGCCCCGGAGCCCGAGCGCGCCGGCGCTCCCGGGGGCCGCGCGTTCGGGCTCCGGGGTGTCGGAAGGCCCGTCGCTCAGCCGGCCGTGACGCGGCGGTAGCTCGCCGCGAAGGCCTCGGCGGCCTCGCGTGTCAGGTCCGTCACCACCAGTCCGGCGGTGTAGACGGTCCACCGTCCGTTCTGGTCTTCCGTGATGCAGATTTCGGCCATCGGGCGCCTCCACTCCACGCCACACCAAAGCCGAGCGAACCTGACGAGTTCCTGAACCGCGCCGGGCGATCAGGCCTCCGGCGCGCCGTCCTCCCGAGCAACGTCCTCCCGGAGGATGCGGACGGGCCGGAAGGCGCGCGCGGACACGGCGGCCTCGACCCAGGCGCGGGCCGCCGCGGCCGCGGGGTGATCGGCGAAGGCGGCGGGGCGCGGCGGCCATTCCGACCCGGACTGGACGACGTAGCCGCGGGTGCCCGCGGCGCAGGGACCGACGTAGCCGAAGACCTTTCCGGTCCCATCGACGAGGTCGGTGCAGTGGACCGGCCCCTCGGTCCAGCGGAGATCAGGCATCGTCACGCCCCATGGTCTCGCCCCGTAAGCGGTCCGGGGCCGCGCACCGCGCGGGCCGAGGCGAGTCGACGCCGGCGCGGACCGCCCCTATACGCGCCCGGCGGCCGGATCGTCATCGGCGCCCTCCGAGCCCGCAGAGGGATCCGGCGTGGCTGACGGAGCGGCAGACGGCTCAGGGGAAGGCCCGGCGGACCGCTCGGCGGACAGCGTGGCGATCGTCGGCCTGGGCTATGTCGGGCTCCCGCTCGCCCTGGCGTTCGGCCGGAGGCGGGCCACGATCGGCTACGAGCGCGCCGCCGACAAGGTGGCGGCCTACCGGGCCGGGCACGACCCGGCCGGGGAGATCGACGCGGAGGCGTTCCGGGCCGCCGCGCACCTCGCGATCACCGACGACCCGACCGCGCTGGGCGCGGCGGACGTGATCGTCGTCACGGTCCCGACCCCGGTGGACGCGGCCCAGTGCCCCGATTTCGACCTGCTGATCCGGGCCTCGGACCTCGTCGGCCGGCACATGCGGCCGGGCGCGACCGTGGTGTTCGAATCCACGGTCTATCCCGGGGCCACCGAGGAGGTCTGCATCCCGGTCCTGGAGCGCGCCTCGGGCCTGCGCTGGAAGACGGATTTCTTCGTCGGCTACTCGCCCGAGCGGATCAACCCGGGCGACCGGGAGCACAGCCTCGCCCGGGTGGTGAAGATCGTCGCCGGCGACACCCCCGAGACCCTGGAGCGGCTCAAGGCCCTCTACGGGTCGATCATCGAGGCGGGGCTCCACGCCGCCTCGTCCATCCGGGTCGCCGAGGCCGCCAAGGTCATCGAGAACACCCAGCGCGACCTGAACATCGCGCTCATGAACGAGCTGTCGCTGATCTTCGACAAGCTCGACCTCGACACCCAGGAGGTCCTCGCGGCGGCGGGGACCAAGTGGAACTTCCTGCCGTTCCGCCCCGGGCTGGTCGGCGGCCACTGCATCGGCGTCGACCCGTACTACCTGACCCACAAGGCCGCGATGATCGGCTACCACCCGCAGGTGATCCTGGCCGGGCGGCGGATCAACGACAGCATGGCGGCCCACGTCGCCCGCAGCACGGTGAAGCGGATCGTCCGGCGCGGCGGGACCGGGCGGGCGCGGGTCATCGTCCTCGGCCTGACCTTCAAGGAGAACTGCGCCGACCTGCGCAACTCGAAGGTCGCCGACCTCGTGCGGGAGCTGGAGGAATTCGGCTGCGCCGTGTCGGTCCACGATCCCCGCGCCGGCGCGGCGGAGGCCCGGGCCGAGTACGGCATCGCCCTCGTCGATTGGGCCGACTTGCCCACCGAGGCCGACGCGGCCGTGATCGCGGTCCCGCACCGCGACTACGCCCAACTCGGCCCGGAGGCGATCGCCGCCCGGGTGAAGCCCGGCGGCCTGATCGTGGACGTGAAGGCACTCTTCGAGAAGGCGCCGTTCGCGCGGCTGGGCTACGAGGTCTGGCGGCTGTGACGGTGGCTGTGACGGCGGCCGCGCCGGGGCCGCGACAGCGGCGCGACGCGCGGCCAGAAACGCGGCACAGAACGCGGCGAGAAGCGCGACACGACCCGCGATCATCCGGACGACGAGGGAAGACGCCATGGACGAGACGGGCCACGAGAACCGGCCACCCGCGCCCAGCGACGCGGCAGCGCTCGCGGAGCGGCACGCCCGCTACCCCGACGCGCAGATCCGCACGATCCTGAACGGCACGCGCACGATCGCGCTGGTGGGCGCCTCGGCGAATCCGGCGCGCCCGAGCTGGATCGTCCTGAAATACCTGCTCGACCGGGGCTACGCGGTGACGCCGGTCAATCCCGGCCTCGCCGGCCAGGACCTGCTCGGGCGCCGGGTGGCCGCCTCCCTCGCCGAGGTCCAGGCCGGGCTGGGCGACCAGCCGATCGACATGGTCGAGATCTTCCGCAACTCCGCCGCCGCCGGGCCGCTGGTCGACGAGGCGCTGGCGCTGACGCCGCCGCCGAAGATGATCTGGATGCAGCTCGGCGTGCGCGACGACGCGGCCGCCGCCCGGGCCGAGGCGCGCGGACTGACGGTGATCATGAACCGCTGCCCCAAGATCGAGTACGGCCGGCTCTCCGGCGAGATCGGCTGGACCGGCGTGAACTCCCGGATCCTCAGCGCCCGGAAGCCGGTGCTGGCGGCCAGGGGCGTCCAGAAGCTGACCATCGCGGAGCGGGGCCGGCGCTCCGACGGCTAGCGGTACTCTGGTACCTCATCCGCCAACACGCTGAATAAAATAGCTTTTCCGGGATCTTGAACTTCCCTGTTGACCCAGCGTCCGGGGCCGTCTATGGACCCGGCACCGCCGCCGCGTGTACCCCACGCGGCGGCTCGTTTTTCGGCACCCCGATGTCCGCGGATCCCGACGCGTCGGGGTCCGGTCCGTCGGAACCCCTGGGATTTGGCTATGAAGACCACCTCGCTGAAGCCCGCCGAGGTCGACAAGAAGTGGATCGTGATCGACGCGGAGGGCCTCGTCGTCGGCCGCCTCGCGTCGATCGTGGCGATGCGCCTGCGCGGCAAGCACAAGGCCGCCTACACGCCCCACGTCGATTGCGGCGACAACGTCATCGTCATCAACGCCGAGAAGGTGAAGTTCACCGGGCGTAAGTACAATCAGAAGAGCTATTTCTACCACACCGGCTATCCGGGCGGCATCAAGGAGCGGACTGCCAAGTTCATCCTCGAGGGCCGGTTCCCCGAGCGCGTGGTGGAGAAGGCCGTCGAGCGCATGCTGCCCCGCGGCCCGCTCTTCCGCCAGATCCTCGGCAATCTCCGCGTCTACAAGGGCACCGAGCACCCGCATGAGGCCCAGCAGCCGCAGGCGCTCGACGTCGGCGCCCTCAACCGCAAGAACGTGAGCGCTTGATCATGGCGACCCTGCAGTCCCTCGCCGACCTCAACCGGTCGAACACCGGCGCGGTCGACCCCGCCAACGAGGCCCCCGTCCACGTCCAGAAGCTGGACGCGCAGGGCCGCGCCTACGCCACCGGCAAGCGCAAGGACGCGGTCGCCCGCGTCTGGATCAAGCCCGGCAACGGCACGGTCACGATCAACAAGCGCCCGGTGGAGACCTACTTCGCCCGCCCGGTGCTGCGCATGATCCTGCGCCAGCCGCTGGAGATCGCCGGCCGCGTCGACCAGTACGACATCACCGTCACGGTGACGGGCGGCGGCCTCTCCGGCCAGGCCGGCGCGGTGCGCCACGGCCTGTCGAAGGCCCTGACCTACTACGAGCCGGAGCTGCGCGCCCCGCTGAAGCGTGAGGGCTTCCTCACCCGCGACGCCCGCGTCGTCGAGCGCAAGAAGTACGGCCGCAAGAAGGCCCGCCGCAGCTTCCAGTTCTCCAAGCGTTAAGACACCCGGTCACACCGGTGTCACGGAGAGGGCGGCTCCTGCGGGGGCCGCCCTTTCGCGTTTTCAGGCCGCGGCACGGCCGTTGACAGGCTGTCGCACCGCGCGCACCTGATCCCCGGCCGCGGTGCCCGACTCGGGCGGCGAGGCACATTCGAGAGAGCGAGACGAGCGATGTCTGGCGCAGGCGCGACGAAGCCCACCGTGTTCATCGACGGCGAGGCCGGCACCACCGGTCTCGGCATCCGCGAGCGCCTGGAGCGCGACGGGCGGGTCGCCCTGCGCAGCATCGCGCCGGAGCACCGCAAGGATCCGGCGGCGAAGCGCGCCCTGCTCGCCGAGGTCGACCTCGTCGTGCTCTGCCTGCCGGACGAGGCCGCCAAGGAGACCGTGGCGCTGGCCGACAGCCTGCCCGGCGGCGGCCCCCGCGTCCTCGACGCCAGCACCGCCCACCGGGTCGCGGAGGGCTGGACCTACGGCTTCCCGGAGCTGACCCGGGAGCAGGGGGCGGCGGTGGCGCGCGCCCGGCGGGTCGCCAATCCCGGCTGCTACCCGACCGGCGGCGTCGCGCTCCTGCGGCCGCTGGTGGAGGGCGGCCTGATCCCGGCCGACCACCCGATCAGCGTCAACGCGGTCAGCGGCTACAGCGGCGGCGGCAAGAGCATGATCGAGGCCTACGAGCAGGGCACGGCGCCGCCGTTCCAGCTCTACGGTCTCGGCTTCGCCCACAAGCACCTGCCGGAGCTGCAGCGCTACAGCGGGCTCACCCGGCGGCCGATCTTCGTGCCGTCGGTGGGCAACTTCCGGCAGGGCATGCTGGTGAGCGTGCCGCTCCACCTCGAGACCCTGCCGGGCCGGCCCAGCGCCTCCGACCTCGAGGCGGCCCTGCGCGACTGGTACGCCGGGCAGCCCCTGGTGCAGGTCGTGCCGGGCGCCGCCACCGGCGCGCACCGCGAGAAGATCGAGCCGGAGGATCTCAACGACACCGACCGGCTGGAGCTGCGCGTGTTCGGCTCGGCCGAGCACGGGCAGGCGGTGCTGGTCGCGCGCCTCGACAATCTCGGCAAGGGCGCCTCCGGGGCGGCCGTGCAGAATCTGGGGCTGATGCTCGGGCTCGACGGCTAGCCCACGGGCGCCGGCGCCCGCCCGCGCACGCCCGGGTGACGGGACCCGGGCGCCCGCCTCGACAGAGTGTGGGTCGGGGCACGGGCCCCGGACCGCTCCCTTCGCACCGCGAGACGCGATGAACGGCGACCTGATCGATGCGGCGTTCGGCCGGCCCTGGCACCGCGCGGACGCCGCGGCCGGCGCGACCGATCACCCGGCCGGCGCACCGGGCTTCCAGGTCGATCTCGGCTTCCGCTGCCCGATCCGCCGCGTCGAGATCGCGGCCATCTCGGCTTCGCCGCCGCGCCTCGCCCTCTCCGACGACGGGCAGGCCTGGCGCGCGGCCGACCTCGACGCGGCCCGGAGCGGGCCCGCGACCCTGGTGCTCGCCACCGGGGAGGGCGCCTGGGCGCGCCACGTCCGCGTCACCCCGGACGGCCCCGCCGGAGGCGCGCCGCCGGAGGCGCGGGTGCTGTGCGACCGGGCGGATTTCGACCTCATCGCCCTGCGGCGCGTGCTGGACGTGCCCTTCGACATGGCCGACGAGCGGCCCGGCGCGAACGTTTACGTCTCCTACCGCCTCGTCGGCGCCGAGCGGCCGCGCTCCCGCGCCCTGGTCGGGCTCGCGCTCTACGAATGCGGCGCCTTCGGCAACTGCCTGATCCAGCTGCTGCTCGCCATCGGCATCGCCCGCAACCTGAACCTGAAATACATCAAGCTCCCAGCCGCCGACCGGAGCGAGGTGATCGGCCTGACCGGCCCGCTGACCTGCGGCGGCCTCACCTTCATCCCCGGCTCGGAGCCGCTGCCGGAGGCGGGCGCCTTCCTGTCGGGGATGTATTTCGACCTCGGCATCCAGCAGCTCGCCGGCACCCTAGGCCCCGACGAGACACGGGACATCGTGCGGACCTGCATCCGGCCGCTGTTCAACCGTCTGCCGGCGGAGATCCCCGCCAAGCCCGACGACGAGCTGCTGATCCACATCCGCTCGGGGGACATCTTCAGCACCTGGGTGGCGCCGACCTACCCGCAGCCGCCGCTCGCCTTCTACCAGATGGTGATCCGGCGGCTCCTGGCAGAGGGCCGCATCACCCGGATCAAGATGGTGTTCGAGAACCGGCTCAATCCGGTGATCCCGGTGCTGGAAGCGTGGATCGCCGAGATCGGCGTGCCGCTGACGACCCAGAGCGGCACCCTCATCGACGACGTCGCGGCGCTGATGAACGGGCGCTACCTCGTCTTCGGGCTCGGCACGTTCGGGCCGGGGGTCTGCCAGCTCTCCGAGCACGTCGAGCAGGTCTTCTACTTCGCCTCCGGCTGGCCGCAGCATTTCAAGAGCATCCCGACAATCGGGCGGGTCGTGGAGGTGCTGGACGTCGCCGGCGGCTACACGAAGGTCGGCGAGTGGGACAACTCGCTCGAGCGCCGCGCGCTGATGCTCGAGTATCCGGCCGAGAAGCTCGCGTTCGACGACGCCTGAGCCCGCCCCCTGCCGGGGCCGCCTTGCCGAAGCCGGCAAAACCGGTGACAAGCCCTCGAGCCACCGCCGGAGGACAGACTTGGCCAGCGCTGACCCATCCCCGGAAGCCCTGCGCGTCAACGCCTTCGACATGCACCGGGCCGAGGTGGTGACGCGGCTGCGGCGCCGGCTCCGGCCGCGCCACACCACCCTGGTCAGCTTCGCCGCCAAGTACCACTACGTCGAGAGCCAGCGCCGGCTGGTAGCCTCGGCCGCCGCCACGGGCGATTTCGACACGATCGAGAGCTGGTCCCCCGACCGGCTGCGCGAGACGCCGTTCTACCGGGAGCACCGGGAGATCCTCGACCGGTCCCGGGGTGCCGGCAACTGGGCCTGGAAGCCCTACGTCATCGCCGAGGCGCTGGAGAAGCGCCGCGACGGCGACTTCATCGTCTTCAGCGACACCGGCATGCAGGCGGTCGGCGACGACCCGCTGCCGCCGGTGGCGCCGCTGCTCACCTGGCTCGACGGCTCGGAGCGCCGGGTCGCGGTGGGCGTGCTGCACGGCAAGCCGCAGCGGGCCTGGACCAAGCGCGACTGCTTCGTGCTGATGGAGTGCGACGCGGCGCGCTACTGGGACGCCGACCAGATCCAGGCCTCCTGGATCGCCTTCATGGTGAGCCCCGCCACCCGCCGGCTCGTGGCCGAGTGGCTGCGCTACGCGGGCGATCCGCGGGTCGTCACCGACATCCCGAACCAGATGGGCCTGCCGGATCTCGAGGGCTTCATCGACCACCGCTTCGATCAGAGCATCCTGTCGAACCTGATCTACAAGCTCGACCTGGAGATCCCGCCCCTGCGCCAGCCGTCCAAGCAGATCCGGACGCTGATCGACGAGCTGGAGATGGACACGCTGGTGGCGACGCGCCCCTCCGAGAACATCGCGCTGGGCAAGACCTGGACGGCGAGCTCCGCCTCGCCCTGGTCGGGCACCAGCGGCACCTACGGCGAACGCACCACCGGCGACCCGTCGTTCTTCTTCCACACCGGGCTCGACCGGAACCCCTGGTTCGTCCTCGACCTCGGCGCGGTCGAGCGGGTCTCGGAGATCCGGATCTACAACCGCTGGGGGCAGCTCAGCGAGCGGGCGCAGCTGATGCGGGTCTGGCTGGGCGAGACCGAGGGCGACGACTACCGCCTCGTCTTCGACGCCGTGGACGCCCACTGCCATCCCGGCCTGCCCCTCCACCTCCGGTTCGACAACGCGCGGTTCCGCTACCTCAAGATCGATCTCGACGAGGAGCAGCACCTGCACCTCGACGGGATCGAGGTCTTCGCGGCGCGCTGACGCCGCCCCGGATCGCGACGGCATGAGCACGCCGATGCAGGACAAGCCGCTGTTCCCGTTCGGGCCCTTCCTATTCCTGGGCGATTCGGTGACAGCCGGATGGACGGCGCAGAACCCGCCCCTGTTCTCCGGACCGCAGGCCGTGGGCCGCGGCATCGCCGGCCAGTCGGTCCGGGACACGGCGCGCCGGCTCCGCTCGGAGATCGCCCTCTACGGCGCTAAGGGCCTGCACCTACTCTGCGGCCGCGACGACATCCTCGACGGCGCGCGCACGCCCACGCTGGACGGCATCGTGGCCGATATCGCCGCGATGCTGCGGGACACAAGCGACCTGTACGTGCGGACCTGGGTCGGCTCGATCGCGCCTGTCGATCCGACCGCGCCCGGAGCGGCCGGGCGGCCGATTGCGCTGATCGGCGCGGTGAACGCGTGGCTGCGCGACCACGTGCAGGAATACGGGGCCCACTTCATCGACTACGATCCCGTCCTGGCCACGGAGACGGGCGCGCTGCGGCCCGACTACAGCGACGACGGGATCGGCCTCAACGCCGCCGGCCGCGCGGCGCTCGAGGCGGCGACGCTGGCGGTTCTGACGGTTCCGGATCTGGAGCCGATCTGGCCGCCGCCGGAGAGCGAGGACGCCGCGCGCCGGCGCAAGTTCCTGCACCATTTCGGCTATCTCGACTCGAACACGCGCTATCCGAGCCCGTTCATCCAGTTCGCCGGCAAGCCGGGGGCGAGCCATTACGGCGTCCCGTTCGACGCGGACGGCTTCCTGAACGCCGTCCCGATCGTCGCGCGCAAGCCGGAGGGCGAGACCCGGATCCTGGTCGTCGGCGACTCGACCACGATCGACGGCGGCGACATCGCCAACACCCTGCCGGGCCGCCTCGAGCGGATCCTGCGGGCGGGCGGCCTCGACGGCGCGAAGGTCTACAATTTCGGGGTGATGTCGAGCTGCCTCACGCAGATGACCCACCTGATCTGGTCGCGCCTCGTGACCTACAGCCCCGACGCGATCCTCGTGCTCAGCGGCAGCACCGACCTGTTCCAGCCCTGGACCTACGATCCCCGGCCGGGCCACCCCTACAACGCCTTCATCACCCAGCGGCTCTACGACCACTTCTTCGACACGCACGATCCCCGCGCCCGCGAGGACGGCCTGTCCTACGAGGCGCTGATCACGCTGATCTACGAGGAGTTGAAGCGGCTGCGGGCCGAGGTGGGCTGGCAGAGCCCCGGCTGGGAGGACGCGATCGTCCACCATTACGAACTGGCGGCGCACCGGCTGACCAAGCTGTCCCACGACCACGGGGTGCCAATCGTCAGCGTCCTGCAACCGACGATCCTGCGCAAGCGCCACCTCACCGAGGTGGAGCGCGGCGTCGCCTCGGGGGCGTTCCTGGCCTATCTCGACCGTCAGTACGCCAAGCTGGAGGCATTCACCGCGCAGCTCGCGGCGCGGCGCCCGTACCGGCGCACCTTCACGGCCCTCGACCTCAGCGGCATCTTCCGCGACCGCGAGGAGGGGACGTTCTACGACGTCGTCCACTACGACGATCCCGCCCGCGAGATCGTCGCGACCCGCTTGGCCGCCGAGATCCGCGGCGCCCTGGACCGGGCCCGCACCCGCACGCCGCTGGCCCGGGTGCGCCACCTCCTCGGCGGTCGGCGGCGATAGGGCCGGCTCGAAGGGCGCCACCCCGCGTGTCGCGACGCCCCGCCCGCGATCAGCCGCGCTCGGCCGCCCGCTTCACCCGGTGGGTGAAGATCACCGAGAGCCAGGGCACGACCTCGTGCTCGACCTCGATGGAGAGCAGCACTTCGAGGTGGAGCGCGTAGGGCAGGGTGAAGCGGAAGCCGCAGCGGGCCTCCTCCATCGTGGTCGGCAGGTCGCCCAGCACCGCCGCGATCACGTCCGGCCGGTGGACGTCCGCGGGGATGCGCTGGACCTCGCCGTCGGCCTCCACGATCAGCGTCGCCTTGGCGCGGCTCGCCGAGACGACCCAGCCGGCCAGCACCACCTGCCCGTCCTGGATCTCGGCCCAGACCCGGTCCTGGGGGGCCTCCAGGTTCGCGCGGGCGAAGGAATCCGGCAGCTCGCCGTCGAGCTCGGCCACCGTGCAGCCGACCTCGTACTTCTCGAAGCCGCGCCCCTCGCCGAAGATGGCGGCGAACTCCTTCTGGTACTGCGCGATCCGGGCGTTCTTGATGTCTTCCGGCAGGCCCGACCACTGGCCCTTCTCCTGGACCGTGTAGACCGAGAGCAGCTCCCGCAGGAACGCGATCCGGCCCTTGTCGGCGACGTAGAGGTTCATCAGCCAGTCGGCCGCCGAGGCGTTCGCGTAATAGGCTTCCGGCACCCGGCGCAGGGCCTCGGCGCGGTAGAAGCAGCACGAGAAGTTCGCGGTGAGCGGCGAGTTGGCCAGGACCGGGAAGCTGATCGTGCCGGTCGGATAGCGGCCCTGCTCGTCGTGCGGGACGTAGGAGCCGGTCGCCGGGTAGTGGAGCAGCACCCAGTTGAAGCACATGTCCAGCTTGCGGTCGTTGCGCAGCATCCGCATCTGCATCGCGATCTTGCGGTCCGACAGCCAGTAATCGTCCGCCTCGCAGAAGGCGACGTACCGGCCCGTGCAGGCGGCGAGGCAGTCCTGCATGTTGCGCAGCATGCCGAGATTGTGCGGCCGGGGCCGCACCGCGATCCGCTCCGGGTCGCGCGCCCGGTAGCGCTCGACGATCTCCGCGGTGCCGTCGGTCGACTTGTCGTCGCCGATCACGACCTGCAGCCGGAACAGCCCGCGCTGGCCCAGCACCGCGTCGAGGCAGCGGCCGATATCGGCGGCGTGGTTGTAGGCCGTGACGATGACGCTGACCGTGAGCTGCTCCATGAGCCACGCGCGCAGGGCGTCGGGGTCGCCGGTGAGCGCCTCGGGGGCGTCGAGGCCCATATCGTGCAGGGCCGTCCGGGCGATGTCGGGGTTGGCGTCGATCAGGCGCCCGAGGCTCGGCACGTCCTCCTCGTCGAGATAGGCCTCGGCCAGCCGCCGGAAGATCGATTTCTGCGCGGCCTCGTAGCCCGCCGCGTAGCGGCCGCCGAAATGGCCGCGCAGCTTGCGGAAGAACGCGATCTCGGAGTTGCCGAGCTTCTTGTGGCGGGCGAGCTCGGTGGCGTAGGTCGCCCACATCCCGGCGGCGTGCTTGCGGTAGACCGCCATCACCTCCGGCAGGAAGCCGACGCGCCCGACCTCGGCGTGCATCAGGTGGACGTACCAGTCGCCGGGGGCGATGCCCTCGTCGAACACGAACGCCTCCTCGCCGTGGTAGCGCCAGCGGTAGAGCACGCTGTTGGTCTGGACGAAGTTGTGCGCCACGAGGTCCGACAGCGACGGCTGCGGGCTGCACTGCTTCGGGTACAGCTCGTCGACCCCCGGCATGTCCTCGTAGACGACGCGCACCCGGTGGAAGCAGAGGGTGAATTCCGGGCGCGCCCGCAGGAAATCGACCTGCCGCTGGAGCTTGCGCGGGTCGGTCCAGTAATCGTCGCCCTCGCAGATCGCCACGAACTCGCCGCGGGCGCGCGCCGCGAGGTCGGCGAAGTTCCGGTTCGGCCCGAGATTCTCGCTGCGCAGGACCGCCACGAGGTTGGGGTGGCGCGCGGCGTACTCGGCGATGATCTCGGCGGTCCCGTCCGTGGAGCGGTCGTCGCCGACCAGCAGCTCGAAGGGAAAGTCCGTCGCCTGGCCGAGGATGCTCTCCAGCGTCTGCCGGATGAAGGCCGCCTGGTTGTAGCTGATGCACAGGACCGAGACGACCGGCCGGTTCCAGGCCGGCGCGGGCTGGGTCTCGGCGCGCGCCCGGATCCAGGCCGCGAAGGGATTGACGAAGCTGCCGTCGAAGGTCTCGTCCGGCGGCGCGGTGAAGTCGGCCCGGGGCCGGCGCCCGAGCCGGGCGCCGTACTTCACGTAGTGCTCGAGGGGCGACAGGTCGGTGAGGCCGACATCGGGATAGCGCGTCGCGTAGCCGATATGGTCGAACAGGCCGCTGGCGTAGATCGTGGCGAAGTCGTCCTGCCAGGGCTCGAGCGCGGGCGGAGCCGTGGTCGAGCCCGGCGCGCTCGCGCCTGCACCGTCCTGCATCGGTCTGATCCCTCGCACGCGCCCCGTCCGGCCGCTCCCTAGATCACGGGGCGGGGAGGGTCAACGCGGCCGATAGAGACGATCACGAAGTCTATCGGCCGTTCTTCTGACTTTATACTTGTCTCGATCGATCACGGATCGGGTAAAGACTTTCGAGAGAGTCATCCCGCCGCGCACCCGCGCCGTCGACCGGTCTCACAGCGTCGAGGGCAGGCGCGCCTCCTCCGACCCGTGATTGTAGTAGTGCATCATCGGATCGGCCCCGGCATTGGCGACGTCGTCGTTGCAGGCGAGGTAGAACTGGCGGTCGAACAGGCCGGATGTCTCGAGCCACGCGAGCATCGTCGGCTCGGGGACGACCGGGGCGCGGTCCGGGGTGGCCTCGGCGGCTTCCCGGTACAGGTGAGCGAACCGGGCGATCCGGGCCGCGACCTCCTTGGCGGCGGGGCGGCGCACCGACGAGGCGACGACGCTCGACTGCTCGCCGGGGCGCCGGCGCTGGAGATCCGCCTCGGCGAGGCGCACCAAGCGGGCCAGCTCACCCTGCGCCTCCTTGAGCCGCGCCTGGGTCTCGGCAAGCTCCGCCCGCAGCGCCTCTACGTCCTCGCCCAAGGTCGGCTCCGTCTCAGTCGCGGGGCCCGACGGGTCTCGGGCACGCGGCCGCCGGCGGGATCGGCCGGAGGCCGGCGCGACGGGGCGCCCCTGTCGGGTCGAGGCCGGCTGTACGATCGGCTCCGGGACCGGTCAACCCTGCACCGGGAGCGCGAGGGCCGTCCGGCGCGGCGGTCACGCCGCCAGCCCGACGGCCTCCTCGGACTCCGCGTCGGCCTCGTCCTCCGGACGCGGGAGCCGCCGGCCGACCACCAGGAGGAGGAGGGCCGGGACGACGAGGATCAGGGCGATGCCGAGGATCCCGACATGCCCGATCAGACGTCCGTAGAAGCCGCCGGTGACGCCGTCGTGCCAGGAGATCACCGCCATGCCGGCGCCGGCGGCGACGAGCAGCACGGGGATCTTGAACCACAGGGGCCAGGGCGCGCGCCGGGTCCGGACGGCCGCGCGCGCGGGGGCCTGCGGCGCCGCGCGCGACCGCTGGGCCAGGAGCGCCTCGATCTGATTCTGGAACTCCGCCTGGACGGGGCTGTCCGGGTCCACGCCGCCGCGCGCCGGGACAGGCCCCGGGACAGGCTCGGCCCGCGCCTCGCCGAGCCCCCCGCCGAGCGGACCCGGGATCTCGGCCTCGGCGGCGACCATCAGGCGCGCCTCGTGCCGGCGCATGAACAGCCACAGGGCGACGGCGCCCAGGAGGACGAAGGCCAGCAGCCCGAGGCCGACCGGCCCCATCACGTTCTCGATCGACCGGCCGCACAGGTAGGCGCCGAACCCCATGATCGAGGCCCAGGCCACGCCGCCGAGGGCGTTGAAGGCCATGAAGCGGCGCGCGTCGAGCTTGTTCACGCCGGCCAGGACGGCCGCGTAGGCCCGGAGCATCGCGGTGAAGCGGCCGAAGAACACGATCTTCCCGCCGTGCCGGCGGAACAGGTACTGGCCGAGCTTGAGCCGGCCGTGGTCGAGCCCGATCAGGTGCCCCTTGCGCAGGAGCAGGGGCAGGCCCCAGCGGCGGCCGACCCAGTAGCCGGCATTGTCGCCCAGGATGGCGGCGGTCGCGGCGATCGCCACGACGACGGCGATGTTGATGTTGCCGGTGCTGCCCGCGTAGGCCGCCGAGGTCAGCAGCACCGTCTCGCCGGGCAGGGGCAGCCCGGCGCTCTCCAGGGTGATGATGACGAAGATGGCCAGGTAGCCGTAATGCGCGATCAGGTCGGCGATCGGCAGATCGTGCAGGAAGGACATGGGGTCTCCTCGCGGATCGGTGCCGCGCGCTGTCGCCGACAAACGTGGCCGCTCCGGGGCGGATCGACGATCCGGCCGGTCAGCCGGTGCCGGAGGGCGCGCCCGCCGCCCGCGACCGCGCCAGATGGGCGCGCATCCACGCGATGGTGCCGGTGAGCCCGGCCTGCAGGGGGACGCGGGGCTGCCAGCCGAGCTCCGCCCGGATCAGCGCGGTGTCGAGCACGTTGGCCGGCACGTCGGCGGCGCGGCTCGGCCGGTGCAGGCAGGGGAGGTGGTCCCGCCCGAAGGCCGCCTTCAGCTCGGCGATGACCTGGTTGACGCTGAGGCCCCGGCCGCTGCCGACATTCAGCACCTTGTGCGGCCCCCGGTAGGCGACGGCGCCCAGGAAGGCGTCGCTGACGTCGTCGATGTGCAGGAAGTCGCGCACCACCGCGCCGGTCCCCCAGACCTCCAGCGGCTGGTCGGTGAGGACGCGGTGGATGTAGCTGCCGATCAGGCCCTGGTGCTTGGTGCCGAGCTGGAAGCGTCCGTACGGGTTGGCGATCCGCAGGATCTGGTAGTCGATCCCGTGCAGGTGCCGGTAGAGGTGCAGCGACTTCTCGATCATCAGCTTGCTGATGCCGTAGGCCGAGATCGGGTCGGTCGGCGCCCGCTCGGGGATCGGGATGGCGCCCGGGATCCCGTAGATCGCGCCCCCGGAGGACGCGAACACGAGCTTCCCGATCCGGGCCGAGCGGCAGATCTCCAGGAGGTGCAGCGTGGCGATCGGCGCGGCCGAGAGCTCCGCCGACGGGTCGCGGTTGGAGCTCTCGGGGATCGAGCCGGCGATCAGGTGGAAGACGACGTCCTGCCGCTCGACCGCGTTGGCGAGGGCGAGGCGGTCGGAGAACTGGCCGGACACCCGGGCGACGCGCCGGTCCAGGACCTCGGCCTGCGGGTGGCTGCGGCTGAAGCACGTGACCTCGGCGCCCGCCGCCGCGAGGCGGTTGCACAGGTTCAGCCCGAGGAACCCGCCGCCGCCCAGCACGAGGCAGCGGGCGCCCGCGAGCCCCGGCCCGGGCGGCCCGCCGGCGGCGTCGCCGCTCACGGCCGCGGATCGGCGGGGCGGGCCCCTTCGGGCCCGGCCTCGCCCGCCGCGATCAGGCGCTCGAGCAGCGTCCGGGCTGTGTCCTGCAGCGCGCGCCGGGTCGGCTCCAGGGGCGCCTTGCCGGAGGCGCGGGCCGCCGCGTAGGCCGCCGCGTAGGAGGCGTCCCAGCCGGCGGAGAGGATCGGCTCGCCAGCCGCCTCCAGATCGTCGCGGATCGCCGTCCAGGCCGCCCGCTGGGCGGCGTCCCAGGCCGCCGCCCGCACGGAGGGGCCGGTCTGGCGCAGGGTGAGGTTGGCGATCGCCGCCCGCTTGCGGGCGCGTCGGAGGTCGTCGCACAGCCCGGCGAGGTCACTCAGATCGCGGATCTCGGGCAGGCCGGCCAGCACGTCGGCCTCGACGTTCAGCTTGGCGAGGTGGAACCACGCCGGCAGGTGAACGCGGACGAGCCAGTCGGCCACCATCCCGGCCCGGCGCCGCTCGACGGGTTCCGGACCGCGCGTCCCGACGAGGCGGGGGAGGAGCGGGAGGATGAGGCCGTCCCGCTCCTCCTGGGGCAGGCCGTCGCTCCAGGTCCGGACGAAGGCGGCGATCACGGGGGACGCACAGGCCGGCCGGTCCGAGAGCGGCTCGCCGGCGAGATGGGCGACCGCTTCCATGGCGCACAGCGCCCCGTCGCGACCCGCCTGCCGGCCGGCCGCAAGCGTCCGGACCGCCGCGATCCGATCACCGTCGATCTCGAGACTCCCCGACTCCGGCATCCGAAGGCCTTCCCTCTCCCATCCGCGCCGGACCGTCGCCGCCGCCTCCGGCCGGCACCCGAAGCCCCGACCGGTTCGGGATGGGGATTTACCAGTTCCGCGGCGGGACGCTAAGGGTGGGCTCCTGCCACGACGCCCGATGCGCGGCCCGCACCTGCCGGCGGCCGTCCGAGGTTGGCACCACGTCGAGGCCGGGAACGGGCCGGTCGAGCGCGCAGAACATGTCACACTTCCTGGACCTGATCAGAGATCATCGCGGCGGCCAGGCCGACCTGATCGCGCGGCTCGGCGCGCTCGCGGCCGATCCGGAAGCGGCGGGGACCAGTCCTGGCACGATGATCCGCCATCTCGACGCTCTGGCATTCCGGCTGGACGGGGGCGGCGCGCCCGATCTCGCGGCCCAGGCCTACGACCTCGCGGCCACCCTGGCGGGTCGCGACGACGGCCGCTGGGCGCTGGCCGCCGCGGAGGCGCGCCTGCGCGACCTCTGCGCCCGCGGACGCTTCGCCGAGGCGGATCCGGTCGTCGCGCGGCTGCGCGCCGCGGACGCGAACCGGCTGCGGCCCCGGGTTATGGAGGACCTGATCGACCGGGCGTGGCTGCTGGAGCTGCGCGGCGAGGCCGAGGCGAGCGTCCAGTGCTACCGCCTCGCCCTGGACCTCAACGGCGGCGCCCCCGGTCTCGTCTCGCGGGACGGGGACCTGCTCGCCAAGAAGATCAAGAACCTGCGCCGGCTGCAGCTCGACGCGCTGATCGAGGCCGGCGACTTCGACGCGGCCGTCGCGCTGCACGAGACGACCCGCCGGCTGATCGGCGCCGGCCCCCTGGCCTGCTACGACATGGTTGCCGCCGCGTCCCTGGCCGGCCGGCCGGGCATCGACTACGCCGAGCTTCGGCCGCCCAGGCCAATCCAGGCACCGGAGCTCAAGTTCACCGAACCGCCGCCGCCCCTCACCTCGGAACCGGGGGACCTGGAAGCGCCGAGCCAGTACCTCGCGTTCGTCGACGGCTGCCACGCCTTCCCGCGCAGCAACCTCGTCGTGAAGGACGGCCACCTGATCTACGACCTCGCCGCCCATCCCCGCCGGCGGGACGTGCTGCTCCAGGACGGGGTCAACCCGGACCAGATCGTGATGGCGGCCTTCGGGGAGAGGCGGGCCCTCGTCGAGGTTCCGGAGGACAGCCTGTCGATCGAGGCCGGCCTGTCGATGTTCGGGCTCCAGAGCCGGAATTACGGCCACTGGTTCTGCGAGTTCGTCCCCCGCATGCTGGCCTACAACGACCCGCGCTGCCCGGACGGCATCCCGCTCTGCATCGACGACCACATGCCGGCGACCCACGAGGAGGTGGTCCGACTCCTCGACACGCGCGACCGCCCGATCATCAAGCTGCCACCCCGGCCGGTGGCGTTCGGCCGGCTCGGCCTCGCGCCGGTGCCCGCCTTCTTCCCGTTCGAGATGCGGCCGGGGCAGCGGGTCTACGACACGATCTGGCCCGCCGACATCCTGGTGGATCTGCGCACCCGCATCCTCGACAGCGCCCGCGCGCGCGGGGCCCTGAGCGGCCGCACCGGCCGCCGGCTGTTCATCTCGCGCAAGGCCTTCGCGCAGCGCCAGCTCGTCAACGAGGTCGAGATCGCCGAGGCGCTCAGGCCGCACGGCTTCGAGGTCATCACCCCGGAGACGATGACGTTCCTCGAACAGGTCGAGGCGTTCTACGCCGCCGACATCATCGTCGGCTCGTCGAGTTCGGCGCTCACCAACGGACTGTTCTGCCGCCCGGATTGCCGGATCCTCGGCTTGATCCACGCCAACCTGAGCTTCAATTTCCGGGGCTATACGAGCTTCATCGAGGCGGGCGGCGCGCGGATCACGTTCCTGCGCGGTGCGACCACGAACGAGGACGGTCACGCCTTCCACGCGAACTATCGCGTGTCACCCCAGGCCGTTACGGCGGCCGTCGCCGAACTGGAGCCGACGGCGCGCATGCCTGCTAGCCCTGCGCCTGCCGCAACCCTGCCCGCGCCGCCATTCCAGACCGCACTGGACAGACCTTCTCTGCTCCGACGGGTGGTCCGGGCACTGCCCTTCGCCTCGCGTGCCGATTCCTGAGCCACCGTTGCGGACCGGTCCCTGCCGGCTTAGGACGGCCCGGCGCGGGAAGCTGTGCCGGCATGCGCAGCAGAGCCACATCAGGTCCACGGGCCGCAGTATCGGGCTGACATTGTCGCCCGGCGCGCACAGGATCCGGGCTGGAGTTTTCCATGGATTTGACCGACGAGCCGCATCTCATCGAATTTCGCCAGATCCGAGATCCGCGCGGCGCCCTTACGCCCATTGAGGCGGAAGCGGATGTGCCGTTCCCGATCCGGCGCGTCTACTTCATCTACGACGTCTCCGACGGCGCCATGCGGGCCGGACACAGCCACAAGGCCCTGCATCAGGTCCTGATCGCAATATCCGGCAGCTTCGTTGTGCATCTCGATGACGGCGAGAAACGCCAGAGCTTCCGGATGAGCCGTCCCAATGTGGGCCTCTACGTCCCGCGCATGACCTGGCGCGATATCGACGAATTCTCGGGCGGCGCGGTCTGCCTTGCTCTCGCCTCGGAGCGATACGAGGAGAGCGACTACTACCGGGATTACGACGCGTTCCTCCGCGCCAAGGGTTTGCAATGAAGGTTCCGTTCCTCGATCTGAGCCGGACGCACGACACGATCCGCGCCGATCTGGACGCGGCGTGGCACCGGATCCTCGATCGCTCGCGCTACATCCTGGGTGAAGAGGTCGAAGCCTTCGAGACCGAGTTCGCCCGCTATTGCGGGGCCGAGCACGCCATCGGCGTCGCGAACGGCCTAGACGCCCTGCACCTGATCCTGCGGGCCCACGACATCGGCCCGGGCGACGAAATTCTGGTCCCGTCGAACACCTTCATCGCCACGTGGCTCGCTGTCAGCCAAGTCGGCGCAACGCCGGTGGCCGTCGAGCCCGACCCAGCCACGTACAACATGGACCCGGCGGCCGCCGCGCGCGCGGTCAACGGGCGCACGAAGGCGATCATTCCGGTTCACCTCTACGGCCAGCCGGCCGACATGGTGGCCCTGCGCGACCTCGCCCGCCGTCACGGCCTCCTGTGCATCGAGGACGCCGCCCAGGCCCACGGCTCGACCTTCGACGGCTACCCAGCGGGCAGCCTCGGCGACGCAGCGGCCTTCAGCTTCTACCCGGGCAAGAATCTCGGCGCTCTCGGCGACGGCGGCGCGATCACGACGTCCGACAGCGCGATGGCGCACAGGATGCGCGAGCTCGCGAATTACGGCTCGAGCGAGAAGTATATCCATCGCCAGAGGGGCCTGAACTCGCGCCTCGACGAACTTCAGGCCGCGTTCCTGCGGGTGAAGCTGCGCCACCTCGATGCCTGGAACGCGCGCCGCCGGGCGATCGCGCAGACCTACCGCGATGCCCTCGAGGGCTGCGGCCTTGCCCTTCCGCAGGTCGATCCGCGCGCCGAGCCGGTTTGGCACCTGTTCGTCGTCCGCACGGAGCGCCGCGACGCCCTCGCGGCCCGGCTGAAGCAGGACGGGATCGACACGCAGATCCATTATCCGATCGCGCCGGCCGATTCCAAGGCCTACCGCGACGCGCCGAAGCTCGGCTCGAGCGAGCTCGGCCGGACACTCGGCCGGGAGATCCTCAGCCTGCCGATCGGCCCGCACCTGAGCGACGAGGAGGTTCAGCACGTCGTCGCGGCGTGCCGCGAGGCGGCCCTCTGATCCGCGCCCACGAGATAGAATCCGTGACCGGGACGCCCCGCCTTAACCGGCAGGCAGGAGCGCGCCCGCGAGGACGAACATCGGCGAGGCCGCAGAGGCCGGAGCGCAGCATGGACAGCCCACGCAGAGATCTCAGTGCCTGCGGGCATCTTCGCGCCCTCGACCCGCGGGCGCGAACGCATTTCCGCTTGGTCGACGTCGCGGACGCCGCCTTCATCTTCGACCTCAGACAGGATGCCGCGATCGGCCGCTACCTCAATAAGCCCGCGCCTACCGTGGCGGAACAGGCGCAGTGGATCGAGGCGTACAAGTCGCGGGAGCAGCGGGGCGAGGATTTCTACTTCGTCATCATGCACGAGGGCCGGCGACGCGGCCTAATCCGGCTCTACGACATCCAGAGCCTCGAGGGACGTGACTCCTTCTCCTGGGGCAGCTGGATCATCCCGCCGCCGCCGGTACCCGGCCTCGCAAGCTACTCGGCCCTCGCCATCTACGAGATCGGCTTCGCGGGCTTCAGATTCGACCAGAGCCACTTCGATGTCCGGAAGGGCAACACGAAGGTCCTCGGCTTCCACACCAGCACCGGTGCGAGGATCGTCTCGGAGGACGCGGAGAATTTCTACTTCGTCTTCGAGCGCGACCGCTACGCCCGCCTGCTGGCCGACAAGGCCGACGCGGCCCGCCACCATGGAGCGATCCTATAACGGGCCGGGCCGGTGTCGCACGGGACCGGCGCGCCGCTGAACGGGATGCAGGACACACCCCGATGAGCCAATCACCCAAACCCATGAAGATCTGGCTGGCCCGGGCGCTCGTCGACCGGCAGTTCTACCTGAGCCGGTATCAGGACGTTGCGCTGGCGGGGGTCGATCCGGTCGCGCACTTCGCGGAGTACGGGTTCCGCACCCCGATGCGGTCGCCGAGCGACCGCTTCGAGAAGGCGTTGCTCGCCGGTTCCGCGCTGCTCGTCGCGGTTTCGATCCTGTTCGGCGTCGTCCGGCCGGATTTTCTCGATCTCCTGCGCGAGCACATCATCACGCTGCAGGGGCGCGGCAGGAAACTGCGCCCGTTCCTGTACCTCATGGTGTTCCGCATCTACGCGGCCATGCAGGCCGCGGAAGTCGGTCAGCCGCTGACGATCGTGCGAATCTACGCGGACGCTCCGTATGCCGAAGCGCGGCGCATCATCGCTCCCGAGGGGGATTTCGCGTTCACGGACCCGGACGTAATCCTCTCGGAGCAGCCAGCCCGGCACAGGACCGTGAAGCGGCCGAGCCTCTGGTGCGCGACGATCGACCAGGCTCAGGTCTTCGGATCCCTTCAGATTGCATCGCGCGGCACGTTCCTGGTCTCCGAGCCGGCGGCGGATCCGCAGTTCAGCTTCGTGGCCGGACAGCATGAGTTCCTGACAACCCATCCGCTCAATCGGATCCGATCTCGGAAGAGCGCCTTCGCCCGCCTGCCCGACACCGCGGAGATGAACGTTCCGGAAGCGATCCTGCTGGGCGGCCGCTGCGGCGTGAACTATTTCCATTTTCTCGTCGAGTACGTCACCAAAGGCTTCATCATCGAGCGGTTGCCCGAGCTCGACGGCCTACCGCTGATCGTTCCGGACGACCTGTATCCGCAGGAGCTGGAACTGCTGGAGATCGTCTTCCCGGGTCGAGCGCTGGTGCGCCACAGGCGCGGGACCCGGATCGACGTCGCGAAGCTGCACGTGCCGTCGACGATGACGTACGTGCCGGATTGCCCCAAGACGCCGTTCTGGCAGGTCTCGGCCGTCAACCATGACAGCCTGGCCTGGCTGCGGGACCGGGTCCTGGCGGCGATCGCCATCCCGACCGGAACGCCGCGGAACAGGAAGATCTTTCTGGCGCGGTTCCAGGGCCGGAACATCGAGAACGCGGAGGCGGTCACCGAGATCTTTAGGGCGAGCGGGTTCGAGATCGTCGACACGGCCAAGATGACCTTCGCGGAACAGGTCGTCACCTTCGCGACCGCGTCCCATATCGCCGGCCCGGTCGGCGCCGCCTTCTCGAACCTCATCTTCTGCGCGCCCGAGGCCAAGATACTGGGCATCGTCTCGCCGTTCGCAGTTCAGATGTCCCTGTTCAAGAGCCTGTCGGACTTCGCGGGCGCCCGGTACTACGCGCTGCCGGGGACGCACCCGCAGTTCAGGGCGAGGATGGACGTGCGGCGCCCACCCCTGCACGTTTCCCACGGCAGCTTCAGCGTCGATCCAACCTACCTGTCCGACGCGCTCAAGGTCTTCCGCGAGGCCTGATCGGGGCGGCCCGCCGCTCTGACTGGCCGGTCAGCGCCGGTCCGGCCCCGTCATCACGGCGCGGAGCGCGGCGCAGACCCGCTCGGCCGCGTCCACGCCGAGATCCCCGAACAGGGGGAGGCACAGCACCTGCTCGCCGACCCGGTTGGCCACCGGGAGGTTCTCCCGCGCGCTGCTCGGCAGGTCCCGGTAAGGCCCGTAATCGCTGCACAGCGGGTAGAAGTAGCGGCGCGCGAACACGTTGTAGTGCTTCAGCCCCTCGTACACGGCGTCGCGGGCGATGCCGGCCTCCCGCGGGTCGATGCGCAGGCAGTAGTACTGGAGACTGTCCACCGCTGGGTCGGCCAGCTTGGGCCGCGTCACGCCGGGCAGGTCCGCGAGGTGCCGGTCGTAGACTTCAGCCACGGCCCGGCGCTTCAGCTTCTCGCCGGCGACGGCGTCGACGAGGCAGAGGCCGAGGGCCGCCTGCAGCTCGTTCATCTTGCTGTTGATGCCGACCGCCGGGACCGACACCTCGTTGGCGATGCCGAAGTTCTTCAGGAGCTCCATGCGGCGCTTCAGGTCCGGATCGTTCATCACGACCGCGCCGCCCTCGGCCGTGTGGAACAGCTTCGTGGCGTGGAAGCTGAACATGGTGGCGTCGCCGTAGGCGGCGATCGCGCGCCCCTCGACCCGGGTCCCGAAGGCGTGGGCGCCGTCGTAGAGCACCTTCAGCCCGTGCTTGCGGGCGATGCGCTCGATGGCCCAGACGTCGCAGGGATTGCCGTAGACGTGGACGGCGAGGATGCCGGTGGTCCGCGGGGTGATCGCAGCCTCGATCCGCTCCGGATCGAGCGTCATGGACCGCTCCTCGATGTCGACGAAGACGGGATCGATGCCGTGCCACGACAGCACGTGCGGCGTCGCCGCGAAGGTGAACGGCGTCGTGATCACCTCGCCGGACAGGTCGAGGGCCTTGACGGCGGTCATCAGCGCGTTGGTGCCGTTGTTGAACAGCGCGATGTGGCCGTCGCCCAGATGTGCCTGGAGGCGCCGCTCGAGCTCCACGTGCTGCGGGCCGCCGTTCGACAGGACGGCGCTGCTCCAGATCGCCTCCAGATGCCGGGTAAACACCGCGAGTTCCGGCAGCATCGGGCGGGTGACGTAGATCGGCTGCTCGAACGGCCGCGGCTGCGCGCTCATGATGACTCCTGCCGATGCGCGGACCGGAGCCCGTTCATCGCGAAACGAATAGCTTAGTGTGGCCGACCACGCCCAGCAAACGCGCGCCCATCAGGCCTGACCGGCCGGCTTCGGCGCCGGGGCGACGATGTCCGCCCGGGGCCAGATCGTCGCGTCGTCGGGCAGGGCGCGCAGGACGTTGCAGCCCATGCCGACCGTGACGCCCTGGCCGAGGGTGAGGCCCTGCAGAACCTTGGCGAGCGGCCCGACGAGGCTGTCGGCGCCGATCGTGCAGCGGCCGCCGACGAAGGCGCCCGGCGAGATCGTGGTGTTGTCGCCGACGACCGTGTCGTGGCCGACGATGGCCGCCGAGTTCAGCACGCAGAAGCGCCCGAGCCGGGCATCGGCGTTGACGATCACCCCGTGCGCCACGAAGGCGCCGGCGCCGACCGCGACGTCCGGGCTCACGATCGCGCGGGGCGAGACCAGGGCGGGGCAGGGGAGGCCGTGCCGGTCGAGCCACGCGATCAGCTCGGCCCGCGCCCGGATCGCGCGCCGGCTCACGCCGCCGACCGCCAGCACGACGCCGTCGAACTCCGCCCGGTCGGCGAGCAGCGCGTCGAGATAGCCGCGGTACCGGCCGACCTGGACCTCCGGAGAAGTGGAGTAGGTATCCTCGACCGTGTGGCCGAGGGCGCGCGCGATCTCGGCGATCTCCTTGGAGAATCCGCCGCCGCCGATCAGCGCGAGCCGCTGCCCAGGCCCGGTCACAGCACGGCCCCGCCATCGACGCGCAGGATCTCGCCGGTGACGTGCCGGGCCTGGGGCGACATCAGGAACGCGATGGCGTCGACCACGGATTCGACGGTCGCGGCGCCCGCGGGGCTGCGCTTCTCCAGCGCCTCCTTGAACTCCGCGCCGTACAGGCGGGCATGGGCCTGGGTCATCTCGGTGTCGAGCCAGCCGGGGGCGACGCCGACGGCGCGCCGGGGGGCGAGTTCCCGGGCGAGCCCCTTGATCAGGGCGTCGAGCCCCGCCTTGGAGGCGGCGTAGGGCACGATCGCCGGCTCGGGCCGCTGCGCCGCCACGGACGAGACCGCGCAGAACACCGCGTCGCGGGTCGAGACCCGGGCGCTGCCGAAGGCGGCGGCGAACAGGGTCGGCGCGACGAGGTTGGTGCGGTAGAGGCGCTCGACCTCCTCCACGCCGAGGCTGCGCATCGGCTTGATGACTTGGACGCCCGCGCAGTACACGAGCCCGGTCAGGAGCCCCCGCTCGGCCACGGCCGCCTGCAGCACGCCGCCGATCGCCGGCAGGTCGGTGACGTCGGCCGCGACGGCGGCGCAGCCGAGAGCCTCCAGCTCGGCGAGCCGGTCCGCCCGCCGGGCGAGGGCGGTGATCCGCGCCCCGCCCGCGCGGAGGCGCTCGGCGACGGCGCGGCCGATGCCGCTGCTGGCCCCGACGACGAGGACGTGCCCCCCCGGCTCCGCGATCGGCTCCGACATCGGCTCAGGCCTGCAGCTTCGCGCCGGCCAGCGCGATCAGGTCGTCGGTGGTCGCCGCCCCGGCGATCCGCTGCGGATCCACCTCGAGGCCCAGCGTGTCGTAGAGCGCCATGATGTTAAGGATGCCGAGCGAGTCGAAGGTCTCGATCGCCCCGAGGCTCTGCCCGCGGGCGAGCGGCCCCGGCTGGTCGAGGATCGTGCCGAGCTCGTCCAGGAATGCGCCCTCGGTCATCGGGTGGTCTCCTCGTAGGTCATGACCGGGGGCGCGAAGATCCGGTCGGTGGTGATCGTGCAGGCTCCCCAGCTCAGCCCGACGCCGAAGCCGGCGAGCAGCGAGCGCACCCGCCGGCCCGCGTAGGCCTCCGCGAGGAAGCCCGAGATCGTGCCGGGGATCGAGGCCGAGTTCTGGTTGCCGTAGACCGACTGGGTGCCGGTCGGGAGCTTGCTGTCGTCGAGCCCCAGGCGGCGCTGGAGGTTCTTGAGGATGTACTTGTTCGGCTGGTGCAGGACCAGGAAGTCGACGTCCTCGGCGCGCGTGTCCGAGAAGGCCAGGATGCCCTCGATCAGCGGCGGGACGCGCTTGAGGGTGAAGTTGAAGACCTGCGCCCCGTCCATGTGCATGGTGCCGGGCTTGCCCGCGTCCTCGGCGTCGGCCCGGAGGCCGCTGTGCGGGATGAACAGGGCCTTCTCGCCCGAGCCGTCGCTGTGGAGCTGGAAGAAGCTCTCGCTCTCGCGCCGCTCGATCAGCACCGCGGCGCCGGCGTCGCCCATGATCGGCGTGATCGACCGGTCGCCGGTCGCGACCATGCGGCTCGCGACGTCGCCGACGCAGAGGAGGACGCGCTCGAGGCCGGATTCGACCAGGCTGTAGGCGACCGACAACCCGTAGACGAAGCCGCTGCAGCCGAGGCGGATGTCGAAGCAGAGCGTGTCGGTCCGCATGCCGAGGCGGTGCTGCATCCCGATCGACGTCGACGGCGAGCTGTAATCCGGCGTCTGGGTGACGAGGATCAGGCCGTCGACGGCGTCGGGCTGCAGGTCGAGGCCGCGCAGGAGGTGGCGCGCCGAGTGCAGGCAGAGATCCGCCGTCGTGGTGCCGGGATCGGCGACGACGTGCCGGGTCGAGAAGCCCATGGCCCGCTTGAGGCGCTCCGCCTCCTCGGGGGCGAGCCCGAGGGCGGCCGCCTCGTCGTCGAAGGCCTGGACGCGCGCGCCGACCGTGGTGACGAGCCCCGCGAGGGTCGCGCGCGAGAACCGCAGGTCAGCCATGCTCGACCGTCTCGGCGACGTAGTCGATCCAGCCCTGGAAGCGGCGGAGCGGCGACTTCGTGCTGTCGAGGATGCTCTCGTTGGCGAGCGGCACGTAGCGGCCGACCGTCCGCTCGATCTCGGATTCCGTCTCGAGGAGGAGCTCGACCACCGCGAAGGAGTCGAGCCGCTCGTACACGTCGTCCTCGGGCCCGGGATTCTCCAGGTCCGGGCGCCCCCAGGTCTCGACGAGCCGCGCGAAGGTGGCGCGGGCAGCCGCCTCGACGGCGCCGCGGTCACTCCGCGACGATGTGGATGTAGGGGGTGTCATCCGGTCCTCGTGTCAGTCGGTACGTCTTGCCCTCGGGGCCAGCGCTGAGGGGTTCGAAGCCGTTGTCGTCGAGGAAGCTCTCGACCATCCGGTTCTTCGCGCTCGGGCGATACTGGGCCTTCAGGTCCCGATCACCCTCCTGCTGGCAGACGTGGCGCAGAATTTGGGCCTCGATGCGGCGTCCGAGGGCCCGGCAGCTCATCAGGAACGTCTCGAGCTCGCCGCCCCGGACGATGGCGACCCCGACGATGCCCATGTCGCCGAACCGGTCGACCACCCGGGCCGCGTAGACGCCGCCCTCCCGCATGGCGGTGGCGACCTCGTCCTCGGTGTAGCGCCGCGTCGTCAGGTTGAACTGGTTGGTCTTGTTGATCAGCTGCGTGACCCGCCGCAGGGAGCCCGGGTTGTTGCGGGCGACGTGCACCCGGATCTCGAGGGAGGCGAGGTACTCGTCCATCGAGGCCGCGGAGCGCTGCAGCTCCTGGCGCTGGGCCTCGCCGCGGTACTGCTCGGTCTTGGCCAGATCCTCGGCGGTGACGTTCCGGGCGCGCAGGGACGCGATCCCGTCGAGCAGGGTCAGCGCCTGCTCGGGGCGCGTCCGGTCGAACAGGTGGCACTCGACCCCGGGGAGCCGGGCGCGCACCTCCTCGATCTCGAAGGGGTTGTCGTCGAGGAAGATGAAGCTGTCGAGGCCGAGGTTCAGGGTCGCCGCGAGGTCGCGGATGTTCTCGCTCTTCTCCGTCCAGTTGCTGCGGTAGGCCACGAAATCGTCGAGGCGGAGCGGCATCGCGCGCTGGGCGAAGACCGCGCGGAAATCCTCCTCGTTGTTCTTCGTCACCGCGCAGAGCAGGATCCCGAGGCCCTTCAGGCGCAGGAGCTGGCGCTGGAGCTGGGTGTGGACGATCCCCGGATAGTCGCTGTCGACCTCCAGGTTCTCCACGCCGTCCTCGCCGACGACGCCGCCCCAGAGCGTGTTGTCGGCGTCGACCACCACCACCTTGCGCCGCGCCCGCAGCCGCGCCGCGACGGCGTCGGCGTAGCGCTCGTTGAGCGCGTCCACGGCGGCCGGGGCGTAGGGCATCTGGTACATGTACCGGTTGCGCTCGCGGAAGGCGTTGGCGAAGCCGAGCAGCGCCAGCGCGCCGGCGGCGTCGACGACGCTGACCCGCTCCTGCGCCCGGGCGAGGTCGAACAGCACCGCGTTCACCCGCGCGAGCGCCTCCAGCTGGTCGTGGAGGTCGCTCTCGACGGACGAGACCGGCACGAACGGCACGGTGTTGAGGATGATCGTCCCCGGCGCGCGGGCGAGACGCGCCGAGACCAAGTCGGCGAGGCCGCGCGCGCGGGCGACGGCCGCCTCGTCCGGAGCGACGTCGAAGAACCAGCGGTGGTCGAGATGCACGATCAGGACGTCGGCGGCTGCGGGTCCCGCCAGCACCTGCTCGATCTGTCCGATGGGGAGATGCTCGCACGAGACCGTGGCGAGATCCGCGAGGCGGCCCGCCACCTTCCCGAACGGGTTGGTGACGACGTTTCCGACGAAACCGATCGACAGGGCGCGAGCCGTGGTCATCCTCGATACCGGTCCCTGCGACACCCTGCGGATGCCTGCCCTCCGGCGATCGACCGGCCCCTTTCCGTGCGTGCGAGCGCCGCCCTCTTGCGAGATCGCGTGTCATAAAGCAAGGGGCCGGGCATCCGGCGGCCGGTCAGCCCGGTCAGCCCGGTCGGGCGGGGCCCTGGCGGGGACCGGGCGTGGAGGAGCTGTGCGATGTACGGATCCGGTTCGGACGAGGCCGCCGCGACGACGCGGACCTGGACCGAGGCCCATCAGGCCGCCTTCGCGCGGGCGACCGGCGACGTGAACCCGATGCACATGGACGCGCGGATGGCCCGGCGGACGCTGGCCGGCGAGCGGGCCGTCCACGGCGTCCACGCCGCCCTCTGGGCCCTCGATGCCTGCGCCGACACCCATCCCCTCGACCGGCTCGCGACGCTGCAGATGCGGTTCGAGCGGTTCGTCCTGGTCGGGGACCGCACCGTCCTGACGGTACACGCGGCGGACGCGGGGCAGCTGCGCCTGTCCGTGGCGGTGGACGGCGTCCGCACCCTGACGATTCAGGCGACCTTCGCGGCGGACAGGGCCCCGGCCGGACGGGTCGAGGAGGCGCCGACCGCGATCCCCGCGGAGCCGATCGCCCGCGATCCGGCGGCACTGACGGGCCTCGCCGGCGCCTTCGCGCTGCCGGACCCGGCGGCGATCGGCGCGCTGGCGCCGCGCCTCGCCCGCGCCCTCGGTCCCGGCCAGGTCGCGGCCCTGGGCGGCCTCTCGACGCTCGTCGGCATGTTCGTGCCCGGCCTCCACTCGATCCTCTCGAAGATCGACGTGACCGTCACCGAGGGGGACACCGGTGCGAGCCTCGGCTACGCGGTGAAGCGGTTCCAGCCGATGCTGCAATCGGTGACGCTGGACGCGGTCGGCCCCGGACTCGTCGCCCGGGTCGAGGGCTTCGTCCGACCGCGGCCGGTGGAGCAGGAGAGCCTGCGCGACCTCGCGGCGCTCGTGGAGCCGGGCGCCTTCGCGGCGGTGTCCGCGCTGATCGTCGGCGGGTCGCGGGGCCTCGGCGCCGCGACCGCCAAGCTGATCGCCGCCGGGGGCGGGGCGGTCTGCATCACCTACGCGTCCGGCGCCGAGGAGGCGGAGGCCGTCGCCCGGGAGATCCGGGACGCCGGCGGGCGCTGCCAAGTCCTCCGCTACGACGCCGCCGAGCCGGCCGCCGCGCAGCTCGCGGCGCTGGCGATGCGCCCGTCGCAGCTCTACCATTTCGCGACGCCCCGCATCTTCCGCCAGAAGCGTGCCCCCTTCGAGCCGGCCTGCCTGGACGAGATGATGCGCGTCTACAACACCGCCTTCTACGAGCTGAGCCAGTTCTGCCTGGAGCGCGGCGACGCCGTGGCAGCCTTCTACCCGTCGACCAGCGCCATCGACGAGGCGCCCCGCGACACCCTGGAATACGTGATGGCCAAGATCGCCGGCGAGACGCTCGCCGCGACCCTGGCGCGCACGCTCCCGAACCTGCGGACCGTGATCGAGCGGCTGCCCCGGGTGAAGACCGACCAGACGGCCACGATCTTCCCCGTGCCGGCCGCCGCGCCGAGCGCGCTGATGCTGCCGATCATCCGCCGGATGTCGGCGGCCGCCTGACCTCAAGGCGTGGCGGGCACGGGACGGTGCTGGACGGCCCTGTCCGAGCCGGGCGCCGGCCTCACTCGGCGGCGGCGTCGTGCCGGACCTCTTCGTCCGCGTCCGAGTCGGTCTCGACCTCGCCCTCACCGTCCTCGGCCCCGTCGGGCGCCGCGGCGGCGGTGAAGAAGTCGCCGTTCCGGATCGCCTCGCCGCCGGTGACCAGCATGCTGAGATAGGTGTTGAGGGTGTTGGGCGCGACGTCGGGCAGCCGCTCGGCGATCTCGGCGTGCGACAGGCCCTGCGGGCCGGCCGAGCCGAGCAGCGCCTTCAGCCGCCCCTTGGCCGAGTTGGCCCGGGGACCGCGGGCGCCGCGCCGTCCGCCGGAGGCGGGCGCGGCGCGGTCCGCGGCGGTCCGCGGTCCCTCGGGCGCGTGGAGATTGGTGGCGTCGAGCGGGATCCCCTCGACGATGGAGGTCAGCGCGGCCTCCGCCGCCCGGAGCTTGGTCAGCTCGGCCGCGATCCGGTCGTAGTCGCTCTGCAGCGCGGCCCGGCGCGCCCGAACGTCCACCAGGGCCTTCGTCAGGGTGTTGTCCTCAGCCATCGGACGGCCTCATCCCACGATTTCGATGGCTGACGGCATACGTCACAGGCGCCTTCCGGCGTCAACAGCCGCGCGGAGCCGGGCCGACCGGACCCGGCCACGCGGACCCGATTCGCCGCGCGAGTTGTGAGGACGGCGCCCGATGCCTTAGAGACGTTCCTGAAACGCCGTTGCCGGCCCGGGGGCGTCGGCGCGACCGCCGAATGCGAACGGATCCCGATTTCGGCACGGCGATACCGTAATCGTCATGTCAGAAGGCGAGCTTTCTTCCGCGGGTTCGATGTGCGGCCGTCCGTTCCGGGGCGCCGGCCGCGCCGTACCCAGGGGCGTTCATAGATCCCGCAGAGCGAATTATGTCTTTGAATATCTTCGATAAAGGGGAGAATAATGTCATCGACATTGATCCGCGGGATCAGCACAGCCAGGCGGGAAAGATCTACGTCAACGGCGACAACAACTACATCCGCATAGGCAGGGGCTGCGTGTCCGACAAGGACATGCACATCGTCATCGAGTCGAACTGCCGGTTCGACGTCGGCGAGGACGTGCGGCTGTCGATGGCCAACATCTATATCGGCCCCGGCTCGGTGCTGCGCATCGGCGACCGGACCGGCTTCACCGGGCTCGTCCATCTCAACCCCGTCGAGGGGAAGGTGATCGAGATCGGCACGGACTGCTCGATCGCGTCGGGCGTCTGGATGACGACGAGCGACTTCCACTCCATCGTCACCCGGGACACCGGCACGCGGCTGAACCCGGCCAAGCCCGTGCGGGTCGGCAACCACGTCTGGATCGCCAATCAGGCCACCCTGCTCAAGGGCACGGTCATCGGCGACAACGCGATCGTCGGCGCGCACGCTGTGGTCACCGGGACGGTGCCGGCCCACTGCGTGGCCGCCGGCAACCCCGCGCGGATCGTGCGGGAGAACGTGACGTGGCGCTCCGACCTGATCTGACCGCACCGGCGGCGCGCGCGGGACGCGGGGCAGGGGGCGCCGTTGTTTACCCCGCGCGCGCGTTCCGTTAGGGCGATGGGCCGTCGGCGCGGCCCCTTGCCCGGCGCGCCGACACGCCTTCGATCCAGCCCGCGCGAACACATGCTCACCCGAGCCTCAGGTCTCGAACAAAGCGCCGCTTCCGGCACGGCCTCCGACCGCGATCGGCGGCCGTCGCGCGACAGAGCGGGCGCCGCGCGTTGAAGCGGATCCGCGGCCTGTACCATCGCTGGGCGCGCTCCGGCCCGGTCCGCGCGAGCGGCAACCCGCTGATCCGGCTGGCCGCCCGCCGCGGCCTGCCGGCGGCGGACGATCTCGTCACCGCGGACGCGCAGATCGCCGCCCTGGCAGCCCACTTCGACGCGGCGTTCTACGCGAGCTGGTACGGGATCGCGGCCGACCCGGTGCGCGACTACCTCGTCCACGGCTGGCGCGCGGGCCGCGACCCGCGCCCCGACTTCGACTCCGCCGCCTACCTCGCCCGGCATCCCCACATCGCCCGCGCCGGCATCAACCCGCTCCTGCACGCCCTGGCGCGCCGCCGCGGCAGGGCGGGTGGGGCCGGCGGGGAGGGGGAGTCCGAAGCCCTGCCGAAGCCCGACACGGCCGAGGCCCACCGCCTCGCCCGCCGCCTCGTCGACGGCGCCTTCTATCTCGCCGGCAATCCCGACCTCGCCGCCGCCGGCGTCGACCCGGTCGACCACTACATGGCCTCGGGCTGGCGCGAGGGCCGCGAGCCGGCGCCGCAATTCGACACCCTGGCCTACTGCCTCACCCGCGGGATCACCTTCGCCACACAGAACCCGCTGGTGCACTACGTCCTCCACGGCGGTCCCGCCCGGCCCGGCCCGGACGCCGCGCTCGCCCTGCGGATCGAGACGCTCGCCCCCTACTTCGACGCCGCCCATTACCGGCGCCGCCTGCCCGAGCCGCAGGCCGAGGCGCTGGCCGGGGCCCCGGACGCGGCGCTGCTGCGCCACTACGTGGCGGAGGGCTGGCGGGGGCGGATCGGCCCGCGGCCGGACTTCGACCCGGCCGGCTACGTGCAGGCGCGGTCCGGCAGCCGGGCGGTCGCGGACGACCCGTTCTTCCGCTACGTCGCCGAGGCGCGGCTGACGGGGGCCGAGCCGTTTTCGGAGCCGCACCGGCTGAACCTGCCGGCGGTGGACGCGGACTGGTACCGGGCGACCTACCCGGACGCGGGCGGGCGCGAGCCGTTCCTGCACTTCGCCGAGGCGGGCTGGCGGGAGCTGCGCGATCCGGGGCCGGGGCGCTCGACGCTGGCGGCGCTGCTGCGGGTCTGCGGGCTGCGGCCGGCGCGGGCGCCGGTGGAGGACACGGCCTGGCTCGGGGCGATCGGGCGGGAGACCCTCGACCGGGACGCGCTCCTGGACCTGCAGGCGCGGCTGGTGGCGGGGCATTTCGACCACGGCTTCTACCGGGCGCGCTACGGGCTGTCGGAGGCGGAGGACGCGGTGCGCGACTACTGCGACACCGGCTGGCGGAAGGGCCGCAATCCCAGGCCCGACTTCAACGGCTGGGCCTACCGCGCGCACCATCCCTCCGCGGAGGCGACGGGCCTCGCGCCCTTCGTCCACTACCTCGCCCGGGCCCTGCTGCGGGGCGACGACCTCGCGGGCGAGGCCTTCGATCCGCGCTACGGCGCGCCGCCGGCCGAGGAGGACACGGAGCTGTTCGAGCAGGCCCGCCTGATCGAGCCGTTCTTCGACGCGCCCTGGTACCTCAAGCGCTACCCGGACACCGGCGGCTTCGAGAACGGGCCGGCGATCCACTTCCTGTCCCACGGCCAGGAGGAGGACCGCGACCCGAGCAAGACCTTCTCGACGCGCTTCTACCGCCGCGCCTACGGCCATCTGCTGGGTCCCGGGGAGTCGCCGTTCCTGCACTACGTGCGCACCGGCCGGGCCGCCGGGCTGATGGGCTGCCCCGAGGATCTCGGCACCTACCCGCCCATGGAGGCCCCGGCGGCCGACGCGTGGGACCGCCTGCCCCGGGCCCTGCCCATCGCGCAGGCCCGCGTCGTCGTCATCGTCCCCGTCTACAAGGGCCGCGGCGAGACCCTGCGCGCCATCCATGCCTGCCTGTCGGCGCCCCAGGCCACCCCCTTCACCCTGCTCGCCGTCAACGACCGCTCCCCCGACCCGGAACTCACCGCGGAGCTGGCCGCCCTCGCCGGCCGCGGCCTGTTCCACCTCGTCGAGAACGAGCACAACCTCGGCTTCGTCCGCTCGGTCAACCGCGCCCTCGGCCTGCGCCAGGGCCGCGCCGTCGTCCTGCTCAACTCCGACGCTGAAGTCTTCGGCGACTGGCTCGACCGCCTCGTCGCCCACGCCGAACACAACGCCGAGCCTCGGGCCGGGTCCGGCACGGAGGCAGGGGCTGGGGCAGGCGCAGGGGCGGGAATGGGCGCGGGGCTGCCCGTGGGCAGCGTCACGCCCCTGTCCAACAACGCCACGATCTGCTCCTACCCGCGCTTCAACGCCAACAACACCATGCCGCTCGAGATCGCCCGGCCCGACCTCGACCGCGTGGCCGCGCAGGTCAACCGCGGCCGCGCCGTGCCCGTGCCCACCGGCGTCGGCTTCTGCATGTACATGACCGCCGCCGCCCTCGACGCGGTCGGCGACCTCGACGCCGAGGCCTTCGGTAAGGGCTACGGCGAGGAGAACGACTGGTGCCTGCGCGCCACCAAGGCCGGCTTCGTCAACCTGCTCGCCGAGGACGTGTTCGTCCACCATGCCGGCCAGATCTCGTTCGGGCTCGACGCGGGCGGCGAGTACGACCAGGGCCAGGCGGCGCTGCTGGCCAAGCACCCCGACTACCCGGCCCGGGTCGGGCAGTTCGTCCAGGCCGATCCCGGCCGGCGCGGGCGGGCGCGGCTCGACCGGGCGCGGCTGGCCCGGCACTTCTCGGGGCGGGCGCTCTTGTACGTGACGCACAGCTGGGGCGGGGGCATCCAGCGGCACATCGACGACATGGTCGCCCAGGCCCGGGCCGAGGGCCTGAGCGTGGTGCTGCTGCAGATCGACCGGACCCGCAACCTCGAGGTCCACGTCGCCTATCGCGGCCCCGAGTTCCTGTACCTGCCCAACCTCGACAGCCTGTACCTGCCGCGCGACGCGGCGGAACTCGCGGACTTCGTCGGGCAGCTGGCGCCGGTGCTGATCCACGTGCACTCGCTGGCGGGGCTGCGCTGGGGCGCGGCGCGGGCGCTGATGGATCTGGTGGCGGGGTCGGGGCGTCCGTACGCGTGGACGCTGCACGACTACTCGCCGGTGTGCCACCGCAACCACCTGGTGCAGCCGGACGGGCGCTACTGCGGCCTGGCGCCGGTCAGCGAGTGCCGGTCGTGCCTGGCGGTGGACGCGGACGGGTTCGAGGAGCCGGACCCGGGCGAGCGGCGGGCGGCGTTCGGGGCGTTCCTGGCGGGCGCCGCGCGGGTGTTCGCGCCGTCGTCCGACACGGCGGCCCGGATCCGGGCGGTGTACCCGGACCTCGCCGTCACGGTCCGGCCGCACGTCGAGCCGGAGCAGTCGGTGCGCTCGACCGCCCTGCAGCGGCCCAGCCGCGTCCGCCGCGTCGCCGTGCTCGGCGGCATCAGTCACCCCGAAGGTGGCCTGCTGCTGCAGGCCTTGGCCACCGACGCGCAGGACCGGGACCTGCCGCTGCATTTCACGATCGTGGGCTACTCGGACCTGGCCCTGACGGGCGGGCTGGCGCGCGCCGGCGTGACCGAGACGGGGCGGTACTCCACCGACGATCCGACCCTCGACCGGGTCGCCCGGGCGGCCCTCCAGATCGCCGAGACCGGCTGCCGCTGGGAAGACGACGAATTCCTCGATCTCGTCACCCAGGTCTCGGCCGACCTGGTGCTGCTGCCGTCGATCTGGCCCGAGACCTACGCGTACGCGCTGACACTGGCCCTGCGCACCGGCCTGCCGGTGGCGGCCTTCGACCTCGGCGCGCCGGCCGAGCGGCTGCGCGGCGTACCGAGCGGCCATCTCCTTCCGTACGCACTCGCCACCAATCCGGCCACCTGCAACGACCGCCTTCTGGATATAGAAATCGCGAACTCCGGCCGGAGCTCGGCCACGGTTCAGAACGGCGCCTTCACCGATCAGATTGGCGTCTCTTACAGCTTGGAAGTTGAAGCTGCCTTAGGCGCGCGCAACGCAAAAACAATTTAGGGAATTTTGTTCGAGGCATGTGACGCAACGCAGAATTAGACCTATCCTTGGACAGGCGCGGTAAAAGCAATGAAGCAAATTACTATGGAAAAAGGCTTAACGTCGCGAACTAAAATTCTTGTCGACGGCCCGATGGCAGGAACTTACAGCTTGGCGCTGGTCAACAGAAAATTCGCAGTTGCCCTAGGCAACCTCGGTTTCGATGTATTCGTTACTCAACGAGAAGGTCCAGATCCTACAACAGATCAATTCTTTCTACAAGAGCCGGGGTTGAAGGAAAAATACATACCGTATTGTGAAATATCATTGCACGAATTTGACGTCCATACGAAAAACGACTGGCCCATGGCGGAAGCTCCACGCTGCGCCCCAATACTGACAGCTCACTGCTACGCTTGGGAAGAGAGTCTCTTCCCTACAGCAGTGATCGCTCAATTAAACAAATTCGATGCCATTTTCTGTACATCTCGATATACCATTGAAGCACTGAGTTCCAGCGGCTACACTGGAACAATGTACTATATGGGCAACGGCGTCGATCATATCGAGAACATGGCTTTAGTTTCCAATCCCAACGATCGCGCGAAACGTGGCGAAGTAATAAATTTTGTTCACGTTTCATCCGGCTTGCCGCGGAAAGGTATGAAAGCAGGACTCAGAGCTTTCCTCGATGAATTCCATGATCATGACGATGTCCAACTAATAATAAAAACTCACTACAACACTCATAACGAATTATATGAACTATTTTCCTCACTTGATGCCGCCAGTAAAAAGAAAATTGTTTTCGATGACTCTTATCTCAGCTCTGCCGAAATTCAAAAGCTGATAATGGACGCCGATTGCTGCTTTTTGCCTAGCAAAGGAGAAGGATTTAGCCTGCCCGCCGCCGAAGCGATGCTACTTGGAACCTTAGTCTGCACAACTGACGCAGGCGGCAATCGCGAGTTTTGCACTCCAGACACTTGCGTCCTTATCCCCACAAAGTTTGTTCGCTCCTCCTCGGCGATCTCTTTCGGGAAAGCTGCTTGGCTTGAGGCAACTCACGAAGATCTACGCAGCGGACTGCGCAGAGCTTATGAGCTTTGCAAAGCTAGAGACGAAACACTTCAGCAGCAAGCCTATACCCAAGTGAAATCCTACACGTGGCAGCGGACAGCGGATTATTATTTCAAAGGACTTCAGCAGCTAACATCGATCAAGGAGACTCGTCGCGACCTGATAAAAGACAAGCGAATTGCATTAGTTAGTACTTTCAATCAGCAGTGTGGGATCGCGACATTCTCTGGCAATCTTGTTAAATATCTGTCTGACAACTATTCGTTGGACGTTGCAGTTTATTCGGAAATCGTATCAAAAGACAAAATTATAAGAAATGACGGCGTCGAGGTAAAGCGCAGCTGGAGCCGATCGAGGCAAGGCGTCAATAACCTACTGCAGCAAATTTATAAAAGCGAGGCTGGGAGTTTTTTTATAATCCAGCATCATCCGGGGATTATAGGCTGGGAGGACCTCGCCTATCTTTGCAATGAGATCCTAAGCTTTGCATCAGGTTTAATTGTCGAATTGCACTCCACTGATGGTGGCGTGGCACAAATCAAAAGATTTTTAACAATTGTGTCCGGGCGCGCCGCTCTTATTGTTCACAATAATCTTGATTATGTCAAATTGATAGAAATATGCCCCGAGTCTAATTTTCTATATCTATTCCCACATCCAGCGCATCAGGTGAAACAAGAAGCAATTGCGTCCAATAGATCATACAAGATATTTACTTTTGGCCTATGCAGCCGTCATAAAAACTTCGAACACCTGTTCTACGCCGTCTACGAATTAAAACACAGGGGCCTTCCTGTCAGCCTTAATGTGTTGACCTCCGTGGATCCAAAAAACGCCGCAAGCATCGATTATAGCCACTTCCTCTATCAACTTAGAGATGCATTAGGTCTCAGAAAAGAAATAGAACTTAACTTTAATTTTCTCCCAATTGAGGAAGTTTTCGCGATTGCTCGCTCATCGCATGTTGCGGTCTTTTGCTACGCTGACGTCACTGAGGGAGCTAGCGGCGCGATAAGAGTCCCATTGAGCTGTGGAGTACCAACTATAACTTCGCCGTCATCCATCTTTGCAGATCTTTCTGGCATATGTACTCAGATCGACACCAGCGACAGCATCTTAACCGCAAACGCAATCCAAGAACTTGTTTCCAATCCCGCTAAAACAGCTCGGCTGGTTGAGCTACAGAATGACTACATATCGTTTTCATCATGGACTCAGCACGTAATGAGACTGACTAAATTATTTTCTATGCAAATTAATTCTTCCGGAATGACCCGAGGCTAGCATGTATAGATCCAACGCTACAGAAAAGGGGACAACCGTTGATAAAATCGGGAATACGGCCACGGGCCTCCGGTCCATTTCGTTATCTCAGTTCTCCGATGTAGCTTTTTGTAAAACCTGGGTCTGCGAGCATGTCTTTGATGCCTCAGCCATGCCCTGGTTCGAAAGAGCAATATCTCGCAATGGAATACTGACGCCGATGATGTTTTTCAAAATGCTTGACCGTTGCTGGCCTGGAAGCGTGTTCCTCGGAAAGGGCAGTATTGCAATTAGCGGTAATATCATAAGTCGAGGTTATCTCAATAGCGTGCCCGACGGAATATTTACGGATGCGCTGTATAGTTTGTTGTTGGGCCGTGCCCCCGATGAAGCAGGCCGCCAACATTACGACTTTCAGCTGCGAAGCGGAGTATCTCGTGATGAATTAATAGACCACGTCCTCGCTTCGGACGAGTTTAATGAGGCTAGGCGCAACACTAGATTAGCAAGCCTTGCAGAAAGCGATTTTGTTCACGTAAAAAAGCTCATTCAGGACGACCTCTTATTGTATCGCTTCCTCGGCCGAGCGGACTATCTCCAGCCGAGACCGAACATGTCTATCGGTGGGATTTCTCATAGTACTTCTAGTTATTTAATCTATCAAGCGGAGGCACGTGCTAGACCAATCCTTGCAATGGGTATGAATCTGGTCGGACACTGGGATCAAGATGGTCACTTCGTATGTGGAACCGATTGGATCGTTTTCGGGCCGAAAATTAATCTGCGAAGCGGTCTATATGAAATTGAATTAGACATTGAAGCGCCCAGCAACTTCCGGTTTTACTTTGATACATGCCACAGCGAAGGGCATGAGATCATATTTCATAGCACTCACAAGGGATCCTCAAAAATTACATTTTGCATTCCGATCCGACATGACGTTTTAGATTTTGAAGTGCGGCTTCTCAATTTGGCCGCGATAGCTGCAACGCTAAAGATCAACGAGATCTCCATCAGACTTATAAGTGAGAGCGAATAACGGGGCTCATTTGCGGTGGTGTTTGCTAGTTCACGGTGTATAAAGGCAATCCTAGGGGTAGGCTTGCCCTTGATGAAAATATTCGCGAGCAAAATCATGGCTAACTGATTTGAGAGAAAGATTAGATGGTAGGTTATGCAGATTGGGATAATTGAAAACGCTCACGTCGGATCCAATTTAAGACCATGATAGAAGTGGCACCACTTGAGGCGTGAAGCTTTGAGTTCTTTGCTCGAGCAGCGCCGATAGCAATCATTCTTCGATCAGTTTGGGGCTCGGCGGGCTAGATGAAGGGGGATTCAGACCTATGTCGAGGCACTGCCATGTGTGTGATCCGCTGCTGTTATGAGGGGTTCCCTCTAGCTGGTCATGATGTTTTTGTGCTTAGGTGACCTGACGCGAGACATGCAATCCAAACACTTATAAAATTCGAACTGAGTGAGCCCTGGGTCCGTACATCAATGCTACCGCTAGCCCCGCCAGCACATGGATCTGTTATTAGTATTGATTGCCAGGCTGCCATTCTCGAAATTCCAATGAATGGATCCTACGCCGTACCTCTCGAAGTACTAGATCCGAGTCACATTGATCTCATTGCTTGGTGCTTCACGGGATTTTCCAATCAAAAGATAATGGGCCCGAGCTGCTTTCTAATCTTGGGTAGTCGAGATGAAGGAGCTTTATCGGATCTTTCCTCGATCTTATTCCGCACACACTTTGGTGACAGGCATACCATTTTAGCATCGCGATCAACGCCACTGTCGGCCGCCGAGTGCCGTTTAATTGCAGAGGCTCTAATTTCCTCGCTGCGGCCAATTGGCCACTCTTATTTCAATGCCTTAGCACCGATCTTGAGCGCAGGTCTGGACGCGATTTTGGTTAACAGCGCACCAAGTAGTCTGAACTACACGCGCAGCCATGAAACGGTCACTTGGCTAGTGGATGGCATCGATTTCATTCCAGATTACGCGATTGTTCGATCGAACGCCGGCTACGCCTGCAGCCCGGTTACATCTATTCGGTTCCAAGCACCTCATAGAGCGGCTATAACTCTAACAGCTGACAGTCTATTCGACACGCATTCAGTTAGCCGAGCCATCCTCAGTGGGCAGGGCCGATACGCGACATTTTGCGTTGTTTGAGCGGTATAATCGCATGGCGACTCTTGATAGGCCGACCGTTCTGGTAGTGACACCGATGCCTGCGGCACCAGCAAGCGCTGGCAATCGACGGCGGCTTTTGGCGTTATGCGAAGTTCTTCGGCGGGGCGGTTTTGCAATCGATTTAGCTTACCTTCAACACGAGGATCAGATCTATCGTCGCTTCGGAAATCATCCGCCGACGGATGCGGCCGGGATGGCCGCTGTCTTCGACCGCGTTTTCTATATTCCCGCAGCAGCGCAGATTCCGCTGAAAACTTGGGCGGGCGGCTTCATGATCGACGCCTGGTGCCCGCCCGAACTCGACGAGTTCGTGACTTGGTATTTCGGGAGAAATCCCGATACGTGCGCGATAGTCGTCAATTACGTGTTTCTGTCGCGGTGCCTTGATGCCGTTCCGGATGGAGTGCTGCGTGTCATCGACACGCATGATCGTTTCGCCGACAGGCATCTCCAATACCGGCCTTTCCGTGCCGAGCCGAATTTCTTCTTTACGGACCGCGCGTCTGAAGGTGTCGGTCTGTTACGCGCGGACATGATCCTCGCGATCCAGTCGGCGGAGGCGGACTATTTCCGCGACCTTGTCGATCGCGACGTATACCTGCTTCCGCCCGTCTTCGCCGAGCGTGCGAAGTTTCGCGCGCCCCGCCGGCTGACTCGCTTTGGATTCATCGGCCACGGGAACGATCCGAATCTCTTCTCTATCAGCAGATTTGCCCATGGCTGGGCGGCAACCTGGAATCCGGACCTGCCCGTTCTCGTCATCGCCGGCGAAATCTGCGGAAGCTTGAGCGGATTGGATCTACCCGGCGTGGAGCTGGCGGGATATGTCGACGCCGTCGAAACCTTCTACGCGGGCGTCGACGCGGTGGTCGCGCCGATGCTGATGGGAAGCGGTCTTAAAATGAAGGTCGCCGAAGCGCTGTCGCTGGGTCGGCCGGTGATCGGCACTCGAATCGCTTTCGAGGGGTTCGACACCGATTATCCCGCTCACCGATTGGACGGCATTGCGGACACCGTAGCGGCGATCAGGCGCCTGCATGACGATCTGGACGGCCTCGCGACACTGACCGCGGCCTGCCTAGATCTGCTCGCGCGCTACAACGCCAAGGCCACGGCCTGCGAGGCCGCTTGGCTGAACGCGATCCCGCGCCGGTCCGCGCGACGCGCCGCTCCGTCAGCTGCGCGCGCGCCGGACGTGTCGATCACCGTTGGAGCGGGGATCATTGTGCGGGAGGAACGCTCCCTGCGCTCCCTGCCAACCGCGGACGAGGACGGCGGAATCCTCGTGGCGACCGAGAATCCCTCGCCCGCGACCGCCCGTGAAGCGGGCTACCCGTCGGAGCGGCGACGCTGGTTCGTGAGCCCGGAGCCGGACGGAAGCCTGCAATCTGCGGGCCCGGCCCCGGCCCTGCACGGAGGTCCGGTCAGCCTATCCCCGGAATGGATCCACCGCCGTTCTCTTCCGCAGCCGGCACGAGAGGCGATCGCCAAGTCACTCGGCGATGCCCAGGCCGACTGGACGGCGGACGGTCGCCTGATCGGGTACGAGGCCGATGGGCTGACGTTGGTAACCTGCGTCCCGAGTTTCCTCGTCGGGAGGTCGCGGGCGACCGCAGCCTTCCTAATCGGGGACGGCGAGAGGGCACGGGAGTTGCGGCTGACCAGCACTGCAGCGCTGGCGCGCTCTCCCGGCCTCCCCTTTGCCGCGACTCGAGGCACGCTGACACCAGTGCCGGCCAGTCTCACCTTCGAGCCGCTGGAGATCGACGGATCCGCCTCCCCGATCCCTGCAGCGTGCAAGACGCCGTCCGGGCTGACGGCGGTACTGTTTCTCAGCGATGACCTCATGGGCCTGATTCGCCTCGCTTCGGCGTGCAACACCCGCTTTGAAGTCCATTGATGAAAAAAATTGAGGCAGTTGATCCACATTACGGGAGGCTTGCCGCGATCGCGGAGGCACGCCTCATCGGGAACGCCATCGCGCGCAACGGCCTCCGGATCGCCTTCCCGCCGGTCGTGGCACCGGACGTCTCGATCGTTATCGTATCGCTCAATGCCCGGGATCTGCTGACGCTGACGCTCTATCGCCTCGCTACGCAACAGGCTTTCGCGGGCGCATCGTTCGAAGTGATTGTCGTCGACAACGCCTCCGACGCGGAGACCTTGACCGTCCTCGATCTGCTCGACGGGGCCATGGTGATCCGCAATGCGGAGAATGTCGGTTACGGCCCGGCGTGCAATCAGGGTGCCGCAGCAGCCCGGGGACGCTACTTCCTCTTCCTTAATCCTGACGTGGAACTGATGCCCGGTGCGATCGGCGCCCTAGTGTCTCCATTCTCGGATGCAACCGTCGGCATTGTCGGAGCCCACCTCGTGTTTCCCGGGGGTTATCTGCAGGAGAGCGGCGCGTTCTTCCGCAATGATGCGCAGATCACCCATCCCTATCTCCGCGGGAATACAAATCCGCTTCTGGCAGAAAGCACGTTCGAGCGCGAAGTCGGCTATGTCTCGGGCGCTGTGCTCATGATCGAGCGTGGACTCTTCGAGGATCTGGGTGGCTTCGACGACCTCTTCGCCCCGGCCTACTTCGAGGACACCGACCTGTGCGTCCGCTGCCACCAAGCGGGGCGGCGCGTCGTCTACCAGCCGCGGGCGAGCGCGATCCATTTCGAGAATGCCACGACGCCGGTCCGGGCCGACGTCGAAGCCCTCATCGACCGCAATCGGGCACGATTCCTGGAGCGGCATCGGTCCTGGCTGTTCCCGCAGGCCGGCCCACGCTTCGGCGATCGGACGCACAATACCTGGGCGCTCAAGGTGCTCTACGTCGACGACGGCGTGCCCCATATCGATCTCGGTGCGGGCATGCCGCGGGCGAACTTCATCGTCGCCACCCTGGCTCGGCTCGGCTATCAGGTGACCGTGTATCCGGTCTATCGCGCGGATCCGGAGATCGCGCAGCGGTATCGCGATCTACCCGACACCGTCGAGATCCTGGATGCCGAGGAGGGGATGGGGCTCGCGCGGCTGATCGAGGAGCGGCAGGAACACTACGACGTGCTCTGGGTCAGTCGCCCGCACAACATCGATCTAGTCTGCCAGATCTTTCAGAACCGCGACCTGTCGCTGCGGGATTTCGCGAAGAGCCGCGTGATCTTCGATTCGGAGGCCCTGTTCTGTCTGCGCGCCTTCCTGGAAGGGACCCTGCAGGATGGGTCCGGATTCAGCGCGCGCTTGGCGGCCTCCGCGCGGCGGGAGACGCGCAACTTCGCGCAGGCCGATCATGTCGTCTGCGTCTCGGAGGCGGAAGCGCGCCTGCTGCAGTTCCATGGCGTGACCAACACCGCGGTGCTCGGCCACGCCTTCGCGACGCAGGCGGAGATTTCCTCCGATCTCGACGGCCGCAGCGGCTTCGTCTTCATCGGGTCGCTGGAGCATGAGAATTCGCCGAACGTCGACTCGCTGATCTGGTTCCTCGAAACCGTCTGGCCGGACGTCCATCGCGCCCTGCCGCGCGCGCCGTTCACCATCATCGGACAGGTCACACCGGATCTGCGCGCGCGCCTGTCGGCACCCAACGTCACCGTGATGGGCCGGGTCCCGGACCCAGCGCCGCACCTCGACCGGGCGCGCGTGTTCGTCGCCCCCACGCGCTTCGCCGCCGGGATGCCGCACAAAGTCCACGCCGCCGTCGCGCAGGGCCTCCCGTGCTTGGTCACGCCGATCCTGGCGGAACAGCTCGGCTGGCCCGAGGGCTCCGGATACCTGACCCGGGACTGGCGCGATCCGGACACCTTCATCACTGGGCTGATCCAGCTCCATGAGGATGCCGAGACCTGGCGGCGACTGCAGCGCGCCGGGCTGGCGCAGGTGGCGCAGGATTGCTCACCCGTGGCCTACGCGGAGAAGCTCCGGTCCCTTTGCGAGGCGCCGGTCTTCGCATGAGCCAGCCACCCTTCAAGCGGGCCGCGCTCCGGACGATCTCGAAGGTGTTCCGGCGCGTCGTCATCGGGCGCGTACCGGGATTGTTCGATACGGCCTACTACCTGAAGCACAACGGCGACGTCGCGGCCTCGGGCATCGACCCCTACCTCCACTACGTCTGGCGCGGCGCCGCCGAGAATCGCGATCCCGCCGAGGATTTCGACACGGCCTTCTTCCGCAATCAGAGCGGCAAGACCCGGCTCGATCCGGTGCGGCATTACCTGCGGTTCGGTTCCGCCGCCGGGCTCGATCCGCATCCCGGATTCAGCAGCACCTCCTACCTGATCCGCTACCCCGACGTGACGGCCTCGGGCGTCAACCCGCTGCTGCACTATCGGACGAACGGCCGGCGCGAGGGCCGCGTGGCTCAGCCGTCGGCGGCCAAGACCATGAACATCTCGGCCCTGCGCTCGGTCCCCTCCCGGCACCTGCGCAGCCTGCCGGAGGAGGGACGTGCCTTCTCGATCACGCTGCTGCGCGCATTCCCGGCCGGGGACACGTTCGAGTCGGTGAAGCGCTTCTGCTTCCTGCTCAAGCTGACCCATGGCGAGATCGCCCTGCTCGTGGGCGCGTTCGATACGATGCCCACCAGCGGCCACGCGGCGATCACGCTGGAGGTCTTGGCCGACGCGGACACAAGGGGCAAGCCGGAGACCCACGACGCACGACCGAAGCTCGATACGGTGCTCTTCGCTTTCGAGCATTGCTATGTGGCCGTGCAGGGCAACAGCATTCGAATCAAGTACGCAGAATTCCGGCTTTGGGATCTACGAGAAGAGGAAGCCCGGGTAGCGGAGATTTTCCCGGCCGGCGCCGTGGAGTTCCGCATCTGAGTCGCTCCCGACCCAGGGCGTAAGCCGGCCGTGCATCTGTGATTGCCCTAGGATGGAAGCTTGGTACGCGTCCGGTGAAGGCCGCCCCCGGAGGCATCGCGCGCTCGGCTGAAGCCTGACCTTAATGCTGGCGTTAAGGTCGGCGGGTCAGGATGATGCGGGTCGAGGTACTGGAGGGGATCGAACGACGGCGGCGTTGGTCGTTCGAGGACAAGGCGCGGATCGTCGAAGCCTCGTACGAGGCCGGCGTGTCGGTGTGTTCGGTGGCCCGCCGGAACGGGATCGCTCAGGGCCTGCTGTTCACGTGGCGACGCCAGGCTCGGCAAGGCCGTCTGGGCGGGGACGGGCAGGCTCCGGTGTTCGTCCCCGTGGCCATCACTCCGGAGCCGTCGTCGGCGGTTTTGGCGCCGCGGTCGGATGATCCGGGTGCTGCGGCCCAGCCCCGTCGCGCACGGCGCAAGACCGGTGTCATCGAGATCGATCTCGGCGGCGGCCGTCGTCTCAAGGTCGACCGGGATGTCGATGCCGCGGCGCTGCGCCGGGTGCTCGATGCCCTGGAGGGCCGATGATCCCGCTGCCGGCCAATGTCCGGGTCTGGCTGGCCACCGGCCACACCGACATGCGCAAGGGCTTTTCCAGTCTCGGCCTGATCGTCCAGGAGACGCTCAAGCGCGATCCCCATGGCGGGCATCTGTTCGTGTTCCGCGGACGGCGCGGCGACCTGATCAAGGTGATCTGGCACGACGGCCAGGGCGCGTGCCTCTACACCAAGCGGCTCGACCGCGGCCGTTTCCTGTGGCCCTCGGTGGCGGATGGAGCCGTGACGATCTCGACGGCGCAACTCGGCTACCTGCTCTCGGGTATCGACTGGCGGATGCCGCAGGAGAGCTGGCGTCCGAGCGCTCTCGGCTGAGGATAACGCGTTACAGCGCTTGAAGAATATGTTCTTCTCTCAAGCGTGCCGAACGCGCCCGAGCCCCCGCCGCTTCCCACCGATCTTGCCGCCGCCCATGCCATGATCCTGGCCGAGCGGGCGGCCCGGCTCGCCTCGGAGATCGCGGTCGAACGGCTGAAGCTGGAGGTCGCCCGGCTGCGGCGAGAACGGTTTGGGACCTCCTCGGAGCGCAGCGCCCGGATTGACCAGCTCGAACTCGTCCTGGAGGATCTGGAGGAGACGCTGGCCGAGACCCAAGTGCAGGCGGCCGCCGAGCCCGAAGCGCTCTCCGGTGCGGCTTCCTCTCGGCGCAAGCCCGCCCGCCGGCCTCTGCCCGAGCACCTGCCGCGCGAGCGCGTCGTCCATCCCGGCCCGACGACCTGCGCCTGTTGCGGCGGAGCGCGCCTTCGTCACCTCGGCGAGGACGTCACCGAGACCCTGGAGCGGATCCCGGCGCGCTGGGTCGTGATCCAGCACGTACGCGAGCGCTTCTCGTGCAGCGACTGCGAGACGATCGCGCAGACACCGGCCCCGTTCCATCCGATCCCGCGCGGACGAGCGGGCCCAAACCTTCTGGCCGAGGTGATGATGGCCAAGTTCGGCCTGCACCTGCCGCTGCATCGCCAGAGCCAGCGCTTCGCCCACGAGGGCGTACCGATCGACGTCTCGACGCTGGCCGGCTGGGTCGGAGCGGTGACCACCGCCCTGTCGCCCCTGGTCACCCGGATCGAGGCCCATGTTCGAGGGGCTGAGCGCCTGCATCTCGACGACACGCCCGTCCCGGTCCTGGCCAAGGGCAAGACCCGCACGGGCCGGCTCTGGACGGTGGTGCGTGACGACCGTCCCTTCGGCGGTCCCGAGCCGCCGGCTGTGGCCTACTTCTACTCCCCCGACCGCTCCGGCGCGCATGCCGAGACTTGGCTGGGCGACTTCCACGGCATCGTGCAGGCGGATGCCTTCTCCGGGTTCGGTCGGCTGTACGAACCCGGCCGTAAACCAGGCCCGCTGCGCGAGGCGGCCTGCTGGGCGCATGCCCGACGCAAGTTCTTCGAGCTGGCCGAGCTCAGGAAGGCTCCGATCGCCATTGAGGCGGTGGCGCGGATCGATGCGATCTTCGCCACCGAGCGCGCCACCAACGGTCTTGCCGCCGATGAACGCCGCGCGCACCGTCGCACCCGCTCGGCCGCCCTCGTCGCCGAACTGGAAGCGTGGCTACGGGAGAACCGCGCCAAGCTCTCCGCCAAGGCTCCGGTGGCGCAAGCGATCGACTACATGCTCAAGCGTTGGAGCGCCTTCATCCTTTTCCTCGACGACGGGCGCGCCTGCCTGTCGAACAACGCCGCCGAACGGGCGATCCGGCCGATCGCGGTAGGCCGCCGCAACTGGACCTTCGCCGGCTCGGATGCCGGCGGCCATCGCGCGGCCGCCCTCTACACGCTGATCGAGACCGCCAAGCTCAACGGCATCGATGCGCAGGCCTGGCTCGCCGATGTGCTCAGCCGGCTGCCCGACCATCCGGCTCGAGGCCTCGACGACCTGCTCCCCTGGAACTGGACCGAGACCCACCCTCAGCCGATCGCCGCCTGACACGCCGCCTCAACGAAGATCGCGGCCTTCACCACAGGCGTACGAAGCTTGTCAGCACGGCAACTTTCGAACGCTCCAAGCATACAAGCTTCGCGCGTGCATGGACGGCGGAACCTTGATGCTCTTGACGATGTCCAACATCGATCAACCAGCGGTACGGCCGGCGCCGGCGCGGCCTCAATGGCCGGCGTACTCCGCCGCGGCGAGCCTGCGCAGGCCCGCCTCAAGATCGATACGCGGCCGCCAGCCGGTCCGGTCGAGGAAGCGCGTCGAGTCGAGCATCTTGTATGCCGCGCCCTGGAACGAGCCCGGCGGGCTCACGAGCGGCACGGACCAGTCGAGCGCGGCCAGGGCCGCCCGCGCCACCGCCTCGACGGTGACGGGCGTGTTGGCGGCGCAGTTGAGGATCTCGTTGTCGAACGCCCGGTCGGCCGCCAGGATCGCGTCGATCTGGTCGTCGACGTACAGCACCTCGCGGACGGTCTGCGGGTTGCCCCAGACCTCGAACTGCTCAGCGCCCGCCGCCTTCTCCCGCACGGCGCGGTCGAGCAGGGCGCCGACGAAGTGGCTGCGGTCGGAGGCCTTGTTGTCGTGCGGTCCGTACAGGGTCGCCAGCACGCAGTGCAGGAAGGTCAGGCCGTACTGGTGCGCGTAGGCCGCCGAGCCCGTCGCCAGGACCTGCTTGGCGAGCCCGTAGCCGATCACGGACGGGTGCGTCGGTCCCTGGCCGAACCGCGCCTCGGAAAGCGGCTCCGCCGATTCCGGATAGGTGCAGGACGAGCCCGTGGAGACGAGCTTGGCCTGCGGCTGGAACAGCCGCCAGGCCTCGAGGACGTTCAGGTGGACCCGGGCGTTGATCGCCAGGAGTTCGCCCTGGATGTCGTACTGCACCGCGCCGGTGCGCTGGCGGGTCACCACGTGGAAGATCCGGCCGGCCGGCGGCGCCGCGCGCAGCGCCCGCTCGACATTCGCCCAGTCGGAGAGGTCGCCCGCCGCGCGGCCGATCCCGACGACCTCGCGGCCCTCGGCCCGGAGCCGCGGGACGAGGTTGCGCCCGAGGAAACCGTCCGCCCCGATGACGATGTCGCGCTCAGGCCCCGGCATGGTCAGCCCCCCCGCGATAGGCCTCGCGATACCACGCGATCGTCGGCCGCAGCCCGTCCGCGAGTCCCGTGAAGCTCGACAGCCCGAAGCGCTCCCGCAGCCGCCGGTTGGTCGAGCGGCGGGCGAGCACGCCGTGAGTCGCCGTGTCGGGGGCGTGCACAGGCCGGTCCTCCCCGGCCACCTCCAGGATGGTTCGGGCGAGGTCGAGCAGGGTCGTGGTCTCGCCGCGGCAGAGGTTGAGCGCGTCGCTCGTCTCCCGCATCTCCAGGGAGCGGGTGAACACGTCGACGACGTCGCCGACGTAGATGAAGTCGCGCTCGACCAGCGGGTTGCCCTTGATCTCGAAGCGCTCTCCCGGTGCCAGCGCGCGCATCACGAAGGCCGGCAGGACGTGCGCCTTGCGCGGATCCGTCGAGTCGTGGGGACCGTAGGGGTTGCTCAGGCGGAAGCTGATCGTGTGGATGCCGTAGCGCTCGGCGTGGAGGTCGGCGATCACCTCGGACCAGCGCTTCGACCAGGCGTAGAAGGCCTCGTTCCGGTTGGGCGGCGCGTTGAGGTCGACAGCCTGCGCGTCGTCGAGGGGATCGCAGGCCGCCGGGTAGACAGCGACGCTCGAGGCCGCGCGCACCTCGCGGATGCCCTTCGTCAGGCAGAACCGGTAGAGGCGGTTGGCGATCTCGGCGTTGCCGGTGAGCAGGTCGCTCTGCGCCGTCTCGAACTTGTCGGCGTCGTAGCGCTGCGCGGCGACGTTGACGACGATCGCGTCGGCGGGGACCGACAGTGCCTCCAGGGCGTCGAAGCGCGCGGCCTCGGTCGCCCCCGGTATCGACTGGCCGGAAGGGCTGACCGCGATCAGCCGCGGCACGCGGCCGGCGAGGTGCGCGACGAGGTTGCGGCCGACGAAGCCGGACGCACCGACGACGACGACGGTGTCGGGCAACGCGGACAAGGGGAGGGCGGCCACGCTCAGACCGCCTTCGGCAGGTCGGCGGCGGTGATCACCTTGAGTTCCGGCACAGGAACGATGAAGGCGCCGCCGTTCTCGAGGTAGCGGCGCTCGCGCGCCAGGAACTCGTCGATGAAGTTCCAGGCGAGCACCAGGTAGGCGTCGGGCGCGGGCACGCTGCCCTCCTCGACGATCGGGATGCGGGCGCCGGGGATCAGGCGGCCGAACTTCAGCGGATTCTTCTCGGCCGCGTACTGGACCAGCCGCGGGCCGATGCCGAAGGCGTTGAGCAGCGTCGCGCCCTTGGCCGGGGCGCCGTAGGCGTGGACCGTCTTCCCCTCGGCGTGCATGCGCTTCAGCAGGTCGAGCAGCGCCGCCTGCAGGCGGCGGACGTTCTCGGCGAAGCCGACATAGGTCTCGAACTTGCCGTAGCCGCGGGCCTCCTCGTCGGCGCGCATGCGCTTGACCGCGTCGCTGACCGGATGGGCGCCGGGGAAGCCGACATGCGCCTCGAGGGAACCGCCATGGACCGGGACGACGCTGACGTCGAAGACTTCCAGGCCGTGGCGCGCGAACAGCTGCTCCAGGGAGCGGAGCGTGTAGTAGCACAGGTGCTCGTGGTAGATCTGGTCGAAGGCGGTGTTCTCGATCATGCCGCCCAGGTAGATCGCCTGCACGACGAAGACGCCGTCCGGCTTGAGCAGCGTGACGATGCCCTTCACGACGCTGTGCAGCTCCTCCAGGTGGAAGAAGACGCCGGCGGCGGTGATCAGGCTCGCCGGCCCGTCCTGCGCGCGGACGATCTCGGCGGTCTCGGCGTTGAAGAAGCGGTTCAGCGTCGGCACGCCGGCGGCGCGGGCCAGTTCCACCACGTTCGAGGCGGGCTCGACGCCGCAGCGGCGCAGGCCGAAGGGCTCGTACTGCCGCAGCCACGTACCGTCGTTGCTGCCGATGTCGACGACGAGGTCCTGCGGCCCGAGGCCGTACCGCTCCACGAGACGGGCCGCCGTCTGCCGGAAATGCTCCACCAGCGTCTTCGTCGTGCCCGAGACGTAGGGGTAGTCGCTGAACATGCTCTCCTTCGGGATCGTGTGATCGATCTGGACGAGCGTGCAGTCGTGGCAGAAGCCGGCGCGCAGGGGAAAATGCGGCTCGCGGCGGTCCGCGAGTTCCGGCGGGATCAGGCGGTTGCAGTGCGGCTGATCGGTCAGGTCGAGAAACAGCTCGACATCGCGTCCATCGCAGACGCGGCATGCCATGGCGAGTTTCGTTCCCGTCATCCTACGACCTGTGACATCCGCGGCGCGAGGCTCTACGACCCCGCGAGGCTTATCGGCTGAGCCAGGGCAGCGCAACGCGCGGTCGCAGCTCGATCGAAGTCAGAGCCGAAAGACGAGACAGTTTTGCCATCGCGCATGTCCCTCAGCGGCGAAGATCCACAATGACCGTGGGGGGATATCCGCAAGCACAAACCCCGGGTCCGCAGAGAGCAATGATCTCGACACTGAGTTGGACAGTCCGCAAATCCCACCACGTCATGAAGGATCGCTGGCTCGGCCTCCGTGCCGACGACTGCGTGACATCGTCGGGTCACATCGTCGATCCCTATTACGTGCTCGAGACGCCGGACATCGCCCTCGTGCTGGGCATCGACGCGGCCGATCACGTCATCCTCGTACGCCAGTACCGTCACGCCTATGGCGGCCCGAGCCTGGAGCTTCCGGGCGGGGCCATCGACCCCGCCGACCCCGATATCCTCGCGGCCGCCGAGCGCGAGATGCGCGAGGAGACCGGCTACATCTTCGCGGATGCCGAGCACGTGGTCACCCTGAATGCGGATCCGGCCCGCTACGCCAACCGCATGCATCTCGTCCGCGCGCGCCTGACAGCGGCCGGACCGGCGCAGCCGGATCCCGACGAGGACATCGCCGTGCTGCGCGTACCGCGGGCCGAGGCCTTACAGCTTGCCCAGTCGGGCGCCATCGTCGGAGCCGTGCACGCCGCCATGCTCCTGATCGGCCTGTCCGACACAGGATGATGTCCATCACCGGATTGTGGATCGAGCGATCGAACCGCTGACAAGACCCGCGCGTTCCGCCAATACAATTAATTGTCGGTTAAAGAGCGGATCCAAGCGTGCCCGAGTACGACATCAAGATCGTCGATCCGCGAGATCGGAAAGCCGCGGACGCGGAGCGCGAGACTCCGCCCAAGCGCAAGCTCGACTGGGATCGCGCCATGCGCGAGGCCGCGGAAGCGGAACTCTCGATCCAGTCGCACGACTGAGCGTGCCGGACGGCGAAGCGCGCCCCGGCGAGGGCCCACCCCTCCTGGGTCCCTTCCTACCCCGTCAGCGCGACCTCTCGCAGGAAGGCGAGCAGGTCGTCCGACCTGAAGTGGTGCACGGCGAGCCCCGCCGCACGGCCGGCGGCGAGATCCGTCTCCTGATCGCCGACCAGGAAGCTGCGCGCGCAGTCGATGTCCCAATGGGCCATCAGGTCGAGGATCATGCCGGGCTCGGGCTTTCGCCATCCGTGGACCGCCCTGTAGGCCTCGACCGTCCCGTCCGGATGATAGGGGCAGTAGCGGAGATCATCGATATGCGCGCCGGCCTCGCGCAGATCGTCCCGCATCCAGGCGGTCAGACGGGCGACGTCGGCCTCGGTGTAGAAGCCGCGGGCGACCCCCGCTTGGTTCGTGATGACGAACACGAAGTAGCCGGCATCATTCAGCGCGCGGACGGCATCGCGCGCGCCCGCCATCCACTGGAACCGGTCCACGGAACCGACATATCCGTGGTCGTGATTGAGAACGCCGTCCCGATCGAGAAAAGCGGCGGGCCTCTTCCGACGGGCCGGGATCTCTTCCTGGGCGCGGGCGTAGCTCTCGGGCACGCCGATATCGAGGAAGTAGCCGTCGTGGACCACGCCCACCACGCGGCCCTCGGCGACCAGCGCGGGCAGGACGTCCCGTTCCAGTGAGCAGGCCGGCGGCAGGCCGGTCAGCGCGTCGCGGCGCACCAAGTAGACGCCGGCGTTGACGAGACCGGGACCCGGCTCAGGCGGCCGCTCGAGGAAGGCTGTGATCCGGACGCCGTCGAGGAGCGCGACGCCGTAACGCGCGGCGTCCGGCACCCGACGGAGCGACAGGACCATCGCCGCATCGGGGTGACGCGCCGCCATAGCGGGCAAGGACAATAGGTTCACGTCGAACCACGAGTCGCCGTTCAGCAGGAGAAAGGTCTCGTCGGCCTCGGGAAGGACGTGCACGACGGCGCCCCCGGTCCCGGCCTGCTCCGGCTCGACCGAGACCCGCAGCGTCATGCCGAAGCGTCGCGCGACCGGGTTGTCGGCGGCGTAGGCGCGGATCTTCTCGCTGTGGAAGGAGGCCAGCAGCACGATCTCGGTGAAGCCGTGGCGGCCGAGCTCGAACAACAGCAAGTCCAGGAACGGCTCCCCAGCCACGGGGAGCAGCGGCTTGGGCATCGCCGAGGTCAGCGCGCCGAGGCGCGTGCCGAAGCCGCCGCACAGGATCATGGCTTGCCGGACGGGGCCTCCACCCTTCCACTCTGGCTCGGTCACAGGCCGTCCCTCACGCTGCCGTCCCGCGCGGGAACAGGCTTTCCTCGACGAGGCCGCAGACGATGTGCGCGGCGGTGATGTGGATCTGCTGGATCAGCGGTGTGGCGTCCGACGGCGCGTGCAGGCAGACATCCGCCCGCTCGGGCATCGCCCCGCCCGTCGCGCCCGTGAAGGCGACGACCCGCAAACCCAGGCCGCGGGCCGCGTCCATCGCCTTCAGCACGCTCGGCGACCGCCCCGACGTGGAGAGCGCGAGCAGGACATCGCCCGGCCGCCCGAGGGCCAGAACCTGCCGCTCGAACACGTGCTCGTAGCCGTAATCGTTGCCGATCGCGGTGATCACCGAGGTGTCGGTGGTCAGCGCCACGGCCGCGGCCGGCGCCCGGTCGTAGTTGAGCCGCGAGACGAACTCGCCCGCGATGTGCTGCGCGTCGGCGGCGCTGCCGCCGTTGCCGATCGTCAAGAGCTTGCCGCCGCCGCGCAGGGACGCGGTCACGAGATCGGCGGTCTCGGCGAGGGTCGCGTGGAAGCGGGAATCGTCGAGGGCGGCCTGGAAGGTGTCACGGGTCCGCGTGAGAAAATCGACGATCGCGCTCATGATCACCTCGGTCCGTTCCCGCGTCGGCCGCCGTGTCGGGCGGACCGGCGGCGCGTTCGCTGCAGGCCGCCCATCCCGATCAAACGTTGGCGAACCGCGAGTTGCGGATCATCCGGAAGCCCTTGATCAGTTCCTTGATGCCCCGGTCGAGGTCGAAATCGGGGAACCAGCCGGTCGCCTCCAGCTTCTCGTTGGACACGATGTAGTCGCGCTTGTCCGGGTCCTCGCCGATCGGGGCCTCGACGTAGACGAAGTTCGGAACGTGCGCCTTGATGCGCTCGCAGAGCTCCAGCTTCGACAGGTTGGCGCTCGACAGGCCGAGATTGTACGCCTCGCCGCGCATCCGGTCGAAATTGTCCATCGCGTGGATGAAGCCTTTGGCGACGTCGCGGATGTGGATGTAGTTGCGCTTGAAGTGGCCCTCGAAGACCAGGAGCGCCCGGTCGGTCACGGCCCGGTGCGTGAAGTCGTTGACGAGGAGGTCGAGCCGCATGCGCGGCGCCATGCCGAACACCGTCGCGAGACGCAGGCTGACGCCGCGCCCGCTGTCGAGCACGGCCTTCTCGGCCTCCACCTTGGTGGTGCCGTAGAGCGAGATCGGCCGCAGGGGTGAGTCCTCGGTGCAGAACTTGCCGGCCTCGCCGACGCCGTAGCCCGAGTTGGTCGTCGGGTAGACGATCCTCTGGTCGCCGCCCGCGCGCTGCGCCAGCGCCACCACGGCGTCGCGGTTGAGCGTCGTAGCGCCGATCGCGTCCTCCTTGCACAGGGGCGCGCCGACCAGGGCGGCGAGGGGGATGAGCACGTCGTGCTCCGAGATCAGCTCGTCCAGGATGCGCGTGTCGCGCGCGTCACCCTTGATCGGCTCGAACGTGTCGTACTGGCAGGCCGAGAACAGGTCCGGGGCGCCGGACTTGAACGTGTCGAGCACCGTCACGTGATGCCCGCGCTCCAGAAGCATCGGCACCAGGATCGTCCCGATGTAGCCCGCGCCGCCGGTGATCAGAATTCGCATCGTTGCCTCTCGTCGCGATGGGTCCGCGGCCCGGCTGCAGCCGGGCTGGGGCCTGTGAGGACGCCGCTCAGCGCGTCTGGCGATAGATCAGGGTGGACCCGTCGACGTCGATGCCGATCGGAACGACGGACAGCGGCGCGACCCGCTCGATCAGGGCCGGAAGCCGATCGGGATCGATCAGAGCGAGGAAGAAGCCGCCCCCGCCCGCGCCGCACAGCTTCGCCCCGTAAGCCCCCGACGCGGTGATCGCTTCGAACAGATCGTCGAGCACCGCGTTCGAGACCTCACGCGACAGGGTCCGCTTGATGCGCCACGAGGCGGAGAGCATCTCGCCGAGCTGCGCGAGCCAGCCGCTCGTCCCCGCTTCGAGCAGAGAGACGCATTCCTCGACGAGGCGGTAGAGTTCGGACAACTCCTTGTCGATCGCGCGCGCGCGCGTCACGGCGATCTGCGCGGCGACCGTCGTCGTCGCGCGCCGCGCGATGCCCGTATGGACCAGCACCATCGACGCGTTGAGTTGCTGAATGGCGGCAGAACTCATCTGAACGGGCGAGATCCGTATGGCGGAGCCGCTAAAATCGAACCGGTTGATCCCGCCGAAGGCGGCGTGGAGCTGGTCCTGCACGCCGACGTTCTCGCGCAGGATCTCGCGCTCAACGTGTATCGCCTTCTTCGCGAGTTCGATCTTCGTCGGTTTCTGATTTTGAATCGCGTATATCGTTCTCAGAAATCCCACGGTGAACGCTGAGGACGAGCCAAGACCGCTACCTGCCGCGGGCAAATCGGAGATGATGCTCATATCGAGCCGTCGGTTGACGTCGAAATATTTGAGCACCTCCCGCACCACCGGATGCTCGATCTCGTCGATGTGCCCGCAGTGCTCGACGCGGGAATAGCTCAATCTATAATTATAATCCTGACACCCTATCAAATCCAGCGCGGCTATGATGATGTACTTATCAATAGCGGCGCCGACAACCGCTCCAGGCGCCCGCTCAAAATATTCCGGGTAATCTGTGCCGCCGCCGAACAAGCTTATTCGAAGCGGCGTCCGAGTCACGGTCAGCATGAAGGTATTCCGCCGCTCCTATCCGCCCAGGCAGATCTCAGACGCACAGCCCCCACGCGACAGGCGACAGCGCTCGATCTATCGACCCATATCTCGACTCTATCAACACATTCTTGTGCGCGGGAGACATATTTTAGCGCTCTATCGAATACGGCCTCGCGACGCCTCATATTGTCAAAGATGATTCAATCACATGTATTGACCTACACATAACGAACATAGGCGACTCTGGATTAATTCAGCGACGCACGGAATTCCTCTGAACTGATGACGGTCCCCAGAAGTTGCCTTCGGGAGATCTTTCCCGCATTCAGCTGGGCAGACCAATGCCGCAGCGCATCGTCCTCCGCGTCCCGTCCCAGAACGATACGGTACAGATCCATCACGAACGGCATGGTGTGCTTCCCCGACTGCTGCTGATCGAAGGCACCGGATTGGATGTACTCGACAAGCAGCAGCGAACGGCTTCGCCCGCGCGGCGAGCTTGTGATCACGTCGCAGATCGCGCGGCTCAATTGAGGGGGCCACTCGTCGAGGTTCTGGCGCAGAAAGGAGGCCACGTTCCCAATCGCCTCAATCTCATCGACCGCCACGAGGTGCCCCAGTCGCCGCGTTTCGGCGACACGCTCCGACAAGGCAATCGTCAAACTGACCACGTTCGAGAGATCGAGACCCTGCGAATGCATCCTGACCACAGCCGAAACTTGGAGGTGAGCTCGTAGGACTCAATGCTGGAATCATGGTTAAGAGAGGGTAAACGGTATTGCGCATAGGCGGGTGCGGCGCCTCCGTGAAGGATCCCGTGCGCGAGCCCGGCTCCCGTCACGGGACGTTGTGATGCACGGCGTTTCGCGGCATCAGTGATCGATTCCAACTCAATCGACACTGACGGAACCGCCGTGAGCAGCCTGAGATTCGGTACGAGTGGCTTGAGGGGTCTGGTGACGGACCTCGTCGGAGGGCCGGCCTACGCCTACGCCAGCGCGTTCTTCCGCTCCATGTCGGGCGAAGCCCCCCGGGCAGTCGTGATCGGGCGGGACCTGCGCGACAGTAGCCCGAGCATCGCCGCGACGGTGGCGGATGCCGCTGCGGCAACGGGCTTCACGGCGATCGAATGCGGCGCCCTCCCGACACCGGCCCTCGCCCTCGAGGCGATGCGGCGCGGCGCCTGGGCAGTCATGATCACGGGAAGCCACATCCCGGAGGATCGCAACGGACTCAAATTCTACCGGCCCGACGGAGAGATCACGAAGGCGGACGAGGCGGCAATCTTGGCCGCTCTGGACCGCGGCGCACACGCCGGCGTGTCGGCGGAACGGACCTCTGCCACACCCGAACCCCGCGCCCTGGCCCGCTACCAGCACCGCTATATCGACGCATTCCCGTCCGAGATGCTGGCTGGCCTACGCATCGCGGTCTACCAGCAGAGTTCCGTCGCCCGCGATCTCCTGGCCGATCTGCTCACCGGCTTCGGCGCACAGGTCACGACGATTGGCCGGTCCGAGACTTTCGTGCCCATCGACACCGAGGCACATCGGCCCGAGGATATCGCGTTCATTCGTGACGCGATGGCCTCGGGCGATTTCGACGCGCTCGTGACCACCGATGGCGACGCCGACCGGCCTCTCATCGCCGATGAGGCGGGCCGGATCGTGCGAGGCGATGTGCTCGGCCTGATTACGGCACGCTTCCTCGGGGCCGACGCGGTCGTGGTGCCCGTGACGGCCGGTTCGGCGCTGGAGCGTTCCGGCGGCTTCAAGCAGGTCCTGCGCACGAGAGTGGGCTCGCCCTACGTCATCGCCGGCATGGAACAGGTGCGGCGCTCCGGTGCGGCCATCGTGGCGGGCTTCGAGGCGAATGGCGGCTTCCTGCTCGGCTCGGACATCACACGCGACGGCAGGACCCTCCCGGCCCTGCCGACGCGCGATGCCATGCTGCCGATCCTGGCGACACTGGCCGCGACGCGCGCGGCCGGCACCTCGCTGGCCGACCTCGTGACCTCCCTCGATGCGGGGGAGATGGCGAGCGACCGGCTCCCCAACACGCCGTCCGAACGGAGCAGCGCCTTCCTGGGCCGCTTGCGCGAGGAGGCCTTCCGGGTGTCGTTCCTCCGACCGATCGGAGCGCCGGGATCCATCGACGAGCAGGATGGAATTCGGATCGAGCTGGACGGCGGGCGGACGATCCACTTCCGGGCTTCCGGCAACGCGCCGGAGTTGCGCTGCTACGCTGAGGCCAAGTCGGTGACCGAGGCTCAGGATCTCGTGCGATGGGGCCTCGCGGCAGCCGCCACCGCCATGGCCGAAGCGAGCTAGAGAACAGGGATTGCCGTGCCATCTCGATAACCGATCCACCTCGGTGGCTGTGATCACGTAAGGCCGCTGTCGCTTGACGCCGACGTGTCACCAACCGCGTTCCGAACCCGTCCCCTCCCGGGCCTGTTGAGCTACCGAATGCCGAAGAATCTCGCTCACGACATTGACACGAAGTTCATTCACCAGATCCAGCAGCAACAGATCGAACTGTCGCTGCTGCGGGCCGAACGCGACAGCGCCGTGCGCGACCGCGATCTGGCCCAGGCGCGGTCCGAAGGCCATACGAAGCTAATCGACGCCTTGTTGGAGAGCCTTCGTCCCTACGGGTTCAGCCGTAAAGGGTTCCTGTCCGCTATTCGTAGGGCGGCCCAGACCATCCCCGATCACGGCGTTGATTCGGTTCAGCACACGGTCCTGTTCGACGGCTCAAATCGGATCCTACAGACGCGGTACGGCGCCTCGATCCACCCGTTCAAGACCCGACCCCATCGATCCCAAGTAACAGGTTGAGCAGAGAGCCATGGATGTCGAGCTCCTGACGGTTTTCAATGCACTGGTCAATCTCAGGGACAATCTGGAATCGCCGCCGCATATCGTGAGCTCGGAGCTCGATTTCCTGTCATTTGCGGCGAAGAGAGCGCCCCTTTCCAACGCGCAGCTTCTACAGGATCTTTGGGCGCTGTACGAATTGAATGAGAAGCGGAACGGATATTTCGTCGAATTTGGTGCCTGCGATGGTATAAGCCTGAGCAACACGCTTCTTCTCGAGAAGGCCTATGGCTGGCAGGGCGCTCTCGCCGAGCCTGCCCGCGCTTGGCATGCGGCATTGTATGATAATCGCAACTGCTACATCACTGACAAGTGCGTTCACAAGACCAATGGCGTCGAAGTCTTGTTCAATGAGGTTGATATCGGCGAGCTGTCCGGGATGGATGAATTTGCAGCAGGCGATTTTCATTCCCAATTTCGCCAAGATAGGCGACAATACCCAGTCCAGACAATCTCGCTGGACCGTTTTCTATCGGAGGCGCGGGCGCCGAAGCAGATCGACTACATGAGCATCGATGTGGAGGGCGGCGAGTTCGACGTCCTGGAGAGCTTCGATTTTACAAGCTACGACATCGCGCTAATAAGCGTCGAACACAATTTTTCCGACAGCCGCGACAAGATATATGGCCTTCTGACCGGACTCGGCTATCGCCGCCGATTCCAGCAACTCTCTCTGTTCGATGATTGGTACGTCCGACCTGATCTGGTCGCAGCATCGACCTAACGGAGCCGGCATGTCAGCACAGACCGCGATCGAGATCCTGGACTCGATGTTCGACCTTTTCAAGCAGATGGGCAGCGGGATCGCACTCGACTTGCACTGGCTAGAGATCGCCCAGCGCCTTCACCGTGTACGCGCCGAAGCGACATGGTCGGGCGATTTGGATTTTGTCGCCACCAAGCTGAAGGCTCAAGCTGCCTATTATGCGGCGGCCTACAGGCAGCCCGACGGGTCCGAGCATATGCGGCGACTCAACGCCGAGAAGCTCGAGGAGGTTGTCAAATGCTACTCGATCCTACGCGCACATCTTGAGCAACAAATTCCCTTAGCTCAGCATGCCTGAAACGTACGATTTAAATCGTAAATTGAGGTTGGTCGTAAGTCGATCAAAGCCGGCGAAATTAGGATGAGAAAATACGTTTGGCGCAAGCCAGCATAATGTGATAGATGCGCGCCAAATTTAACGGCGGCCTATCAATGTCAAATATTTGGGCACAGGCGATTTCAGCAAAATGATCGTTTAGTATAAGCATTCCAATTTTTCCACGCTAGCCATCAAAATCTCATGATTATCCTTGGTGCATAGGCAGAACCCAGCCAACCTTACATCGACCGTGAAATTGAAATCAGCTCCGTGGCTGGGAACGCTGCCTGCCTCGCGGACTATCCGGCGGAGTAGGCAGGCCTGCGCATGAGCTCGCGGTAGAGCAGTTGAAAAATTAGCCCTCTCCGTCACCAAAAACGGCGCCGCGAGGTTGCAGACCGACGCGGAGCGATCTTTGGTCGATGGTCCGACCAGAACTGTGTACATCACCTGCGCAAATCTCAGCACGCGCGAGGACGATGCAATCGAACCCGAATAGTGCAGCGTCGCTAACCGACCACGGTGCATCTTCCAAAGCACAGTCCATGGCTCATCCGAGCGATTGCTTGAGCTTCGGCCTAAACCCGAGGCTGCAAGCGTTGCATTCTATCACAGCCAGGACGATCTGGCCGAGACCATCCGGGTTTTCTCCCGCCGCTACAGCCGCATAACTGGCGTGGTCCGCCCCTTTATCGAAGCGCATTACACATGGATTCTGAAATCAAACTCAGAAGTGGCTCGGGGAAGGATGCCTAGCATGGTCGCCATTTGTGGCCTCTCCTGATCGAGCCGCCTCAGCTTGGATGTATCCAAGGACCGTCATTAGTCCAGCGGGCAGGCCCGGAGTGATTGCCTCCCACAACGCGGATCTTTCGGCGGCATCAAGGTTCATGTCGGGAATGAGAAGAAGCTCACCGCTCTCTGCACAATGCTCAACGGCGACGATCCTACCATCGGTCAGCGCATCGATCCCGATCGCGATAGCGTTGAGGGCGTCATCAACCTTAGCTCGGGCCTCCGCCATGATCCCTTCTCTTTCGGCTGCCATCCCAGCAACGAACCGGGTGATCTTCTCCTCCGCGATTTCCAGCCGTCTCTCGCGGGCATCCAGAACTGCCCGCTCTTCGGCGAGATCCTGCGCCGCTATGGCCTTGGCCTCGTCGCGAGCCGCATCTACCAGCCGGCCGTAACGCTCTGGATCGAGGTGCCTGGCGGGCTGATCGACCTTGCGCGTGCCGCGACAAAGCATGCGATCTAGAGTCTTGGCGGCGTGAGCTGCCCAAGAGGTCTGAAGCGCGCCGAACGCGGTTGGGTCGTTAGGATGTAAAACACGGTGCGCCTCGAGTGCGGCCGTCACCGACACGATGGTGACATCATCTTTGAACCGATTCAGCTTTGCAGCGCGGGTCGGCGCGGCCACGATGTCCACGACCCCGCCGCCCTTCTCATCGAGGTCCTGCCGCCAGGCCACGACGCAGGGTCTCCCCCCTCCAAGTGCTCGCTGGACCCATTCCACAGCTTGATGCGCCAACTGAACGTTCCGCGTATTTTGGGGATCGTGCAATTCGCCGACTTCAGTGATCCAGCCGGGGCTGACGCTCACAAGGATGTGGAGGCCGATCGGCGCGCGTCCGTATAGTCGGGCTCCGTTGGCTTTGAGGAAGCCTTCGAGCGCCGTTGAGAGATCCAGCGGATTCTCCGCATAGTCCGATCCCGAGCGGTTGAGCGGCGTTCGCGCCGGGTCCACACGCTGCTTGCTGCTGGGATCAAACCGCAGACCGTGCGACGCGATGCGGGCTAGCTCACTGCGGTCTCGGATACGTTCGACACGGACACATGTGAAATGTGTCATGATTCGCGCCCCCTGGCCTGTTCGTTTCTCTAGCTTGGCCAGGTGCGACGAAAATCGCGATGGTCCCTGATGAGTCGTAACCTCAAGGGTCAGCGTCTGAAGTAGCCCCCAAAATGACCGGACAGGGGCTCACGCTTATGGAAGTGTGTGCCTATGACCGACCGTATGGTGAGTTCTAACGACCCGCCCCGCGCCGAACGCGTCGAGGTGATCACCTCCGTCCAGCGGCGTCGGCATTGGACCACGCAGGAGAATGTGCGCCTCGTCGAGGAGACCTATCTGCCCGGTCAGTCCGTCTCGCTCGTCGCCCGCCGCCACGGGCTGAACGCCAACCAGCTGTTCACGTGGCGTCGGCTGATGGAGCGCGGCGCGTTCACGGCCGCCGGTGCCGGTGAAGAGGTGGTGCCAGCCTCCGAGCTGCGGGCTGCCCAGCAGCAGATCCGCGAACTGCAGCGGCTCCTGGGCAAGAAGACGCTCGAGACCGAGATCCTGCGCGAGGCGATGGAGCGGGTCGTCGCCCCCAAAAAGTTGCCCTCGCGCGTGACCTCGTGGCCGGAGGACGGCCGGTGAGCGCTGTGGCCGCAGCTTTGAGCGTGTCACGCCCGCACCTCGCCTCGTCCAGGCAGGCCTCCCCCGCCTGGAAGCCCAGGGGCCGACGCGGCCGTCCGCCTGCACCCGACGCCGCGTTGCTCGGCGCGATCCAGGCGCTCATCGCCGATCTGCCGACCTACGGCTATCGGCGCGTCCATGCCCTTCTGCGCCGGCAGGCCGAGCGGGACGGTCGGCCTGCACCGAACGCCAAGCGGGTCTACCGGGTCATGAAGGTGCACGGTCTCCTGCTGCAGCGACATGTGGGCGGAGCCGAGACGCGCCGTCACGAGGGCAAGGTGGCGGTGGCCACGCGCAACACGCGCTGGTGCTCGGACGGGCTAGAGATCGCAGCAGAGAACGGTGAGCGTGTGCGGGTCGCCTTCGCGCTCGATTGCTGCGATCGGGAAGCGATGAGCTACGTGGCGACCACGGCGGGCATCACGGGCGAGGACGTCCGCGACCTGATGGTGGCGGCCGTCGAGCATCGCTTCGGGGCGGTCAACCAGCTACCGAGCCTGATCGAGTGGCTGACTGACAACGGCAGTTGCTACGTCGCCCGCGACACTCGCCGCTTCGCCCGCGAACTCGGCTTGATACCGAAGACGACGCCGCTGGAGAGCCCGCAGAGCAACGGCATGGCCGAAGCGTTCGTGCGAACCTTGAAACGCGACTACGTGCGTGTCTCGGTGCTACCGGATGCCGAGAGCGTGCTGCGCCAGCTCCCCGTTTGGCTGGCGCACTACAACGACCTTCATCCTCATCGCGCGCTCGGCTACCGCTCGCCGCGCGAGTTCATCACCCGATCAACCCAGGAGACCCTGTCCGGTTTTTAGGGGGCAACAACAGCGTCGGACCTCGTTCATGAGCACCTCATGCTTGGAGGGATCGCTCCTGGGCAACATCCCCCGTCCGATGCGAAGCGGAAAAATTTTATCCCAATCCCGAGCGGGTTCAGGGATAGGTTCAGGACCCACTAGGGGACCTAGTGAGCGCCATGGCCGAGGTCACGCCGATCTAAATTTTTCGCTTCCGATTTTCATCGCCGTCAGCGCCTATCCTCCCGGCATACCGCGAGGTCCCAACCATGGCTGCCGGAACCTTCAATTTGAAGCGCTTCTTCGTTGCGAAGGCAGCGGCGTTGCAGGAGGCTTCCCGGATTCTGAGTCCACGCGGAGAGGGCGCCCGAGCTTCGATCACCATCCTTGGCGACACCATTGGATATGCCGCTGATCTCGACGCGCGGGTCCATGAGGCTCGGACCGTGACCACGAATGGCGTCGTCAAGCGATTGCCGGCCCACATGAAGGTCGCAACTGTCGATATCGGCCCGGCGCTCGACGCCAGCACGGGCGGCGAACTATCGCCATCCACGATTCGCGCCTCGATCCTGGCACAACACGGGGAAGCCGCCCGTGCGGCGATTCTCCACCGTGATGGGCCAGAACCTATCGTCGTAGTCATGCTCGAACCTGAGGATCAACAGTTCCGTGCACGCCGAGCATTCGATCCCTTGTGGCGTGAGACTTCCGTAAAGGTCGGTGTTTCCGGCAGCGCAGTTTCGCAGGCTGGCGACGTCGGGGAAAAAGTGTCTCGAGGGAGGATCCGAGAGGGCTCAAACGAATCTGAAGAAGAAATATCGATATCAGTTACCATCTTTAATGATGAAGAGAATTCACCAGAAATATCTGAGAGTTGCAGCTTCGATGATTGCGCAAGTAATTCGCAATCTATTCAGCACGGCAGAATGCACAATCATTTCAGAGTCACGGCTCATGCGGCTGACAGAATAGCACCGGAGAGCGATATACCCTCACCGGCAATCGATCATGTTAATCTATTGTCGCACAGCGAGAGTTTCGCGCGCATTGACAACAGCCTCGACCAAGCGAATCAGTCGCCTGACCGAGCCGCCTCGCCAGGATCGTCGAAGCAACGCGATCTCCTCGCCGTCGAGCGGCGCAATGAAGGCGGGAGCGAGCTCGTGATCGGCCGCGATTCCTGCCAGGACCGGTTCGAGCAGAGCATCGAGATCTGCGTGGCTCGGGGCCGGCATTTCCAACACGCGCAGGCGATCAAGCAGAGGGGCGGGCAAGTTGCCGATCTCATTACCAGTGGCCAGCCACGAGACGCGGCTGATATCAGTCTCCGTCTGGAAACAAGGGTCTTGGTAGGTTCGGGCGGTTTCCGGTTCGAGCATCGAAAGCAGGGCATCCCAAAGCCTACCGTGATCCGAACGGGTTGCGGATTTCTCCAGTTCATCAATCTGCATCAGCGGGTTGGCACTACCGGTCCGAGCTACCGCCATGATCGGATGCGCCGGTTCCGAGGTCGCCCAACGGCGGTCGAGGCCACCCAGCGATGCGCCGGCGTCGCGCGTCGCATCGACGCGCCACAACCCCAGCCCGAGATGGAAGGCAATCCTGGCGATGAGGCGGGTCTTGCCGGCTCCCGGCGGGCCGATCAGCAGGGTCGGCCGGAACGTGGTGTACTCACGTCCGATCAGGTCGGCCAGAAGCCTGTCGATCGTAACCTGAGCGTAAGGAAATTCGAAGACGAGCCGCGTGCGCACGGCTGCGAGATCCGGCACGGCGACCAGCGGGAGCGCCTTGCCGATGACGTGCTCGTAGCCGCGGGCGATGGAGCGGCCGCGGTCGCTCCCGGTTTCCTGGATTGCCGGAACGACGAGGACGTGGCCTTTGGGCACTTCCGCGGGTGGGGCATCGGCATCCGGCAGCTTTGGCGTGCTGTCGACGGTTGCCGCCTTCTCGCGCCGGCGCGCCTCGCTTTTTTCGACGAGTTGAGCCTCGATCTTCTTCCATCTGCGCCGCTCCCGCGTCGCTGCGCTGTCTGCGACGGGTCGTGTCAAGACCTCCCCAACGGGCACGAGCGCGTGGACGAGTGCCACGTCGCTGGCGAAGGCATCATTGGCGCCACAGGCCAAGGTGGCAGCAGCAGCGATGGCGCTGCTCGTCTTCTCGGAGAACGTCAGAAGCGCGTCCGTGAGCGCGTCGTGCCAAGCTGCCTGCAGGGCGACAGCGAGATCGGTCGCACCGGTGCTGTCCGACTCGGCGCCCTGTTCGGCGACGCGTCCGATACAGAGGCGCGTCTGCGTCTCGGCCAAGGCCGCGAGCCCTTTACGGAGGTCGAGAACAGCTTCGCGTTCCAGCCAGAGGGGCGGGGCCAAGCGCGCCGCAGCTCTACGATCATCGCCGGCGCAAGAAAGCAGCGTCACGACATCGGCCAACGCCCGCGCCACCGGCTGATCGTGCTCCACACCCCACACGTCGAGGAACCGGATCAGAGCGGATCTTCGGGCTATCCAGCGACGGTCGCGCCACAAGTCCCGCTCGGAAGAGGCCGCCACGATCCAGGCGGAGACCAGCGCCTCGGCATCCGGGGCAAGGGTAGTGATCTCGAAAGCGAGCTCGGAGCAAGCAGAAGCCACGCGCAGATCCTGAGCGAGGCAGGGGCGCAGGCGGCGTGGAAGCATCGGCTCGAGCAGGCGACGTGCCGCCTCGGGGTCGATCTGCAGGGCAGGCGGGGTCGAAGAGAACGCCATCAGCTTCTTCCCTTTCAGCGGGCGACGCCGACGCGGTCGGCACCGCGGCGCGGAACGGAGCACCAAGCGTGGGCAAGGCAGAGCACCTCGAGATCGGCCCGGCGTCGAGCTCGCCGCCCGAGCACGTGCACGAGCAGATCGATGCAGGAGCCGTCACCCCGCGCTGCGCACAGACAGATCGCCGACATCGCCGGATCGAGGCGCCCAGGAGAGGCGACGGCCTCAGCGAGGATGCTGAGGGCGACATGGGTCGCAGCCGCCGGATCGCCCCGGCGTGCAGCGGACCAGTGGGGGGACGGTAGGGGCTGCGCGGCATTCAGGGCAGCGGACAGGCGACGCTGCGCCGCCATATCGAGGGCCTCAGGGGCCAGGACGCGCCACCAGGACAGGGGCAGCGAGAGGTTGGCTGCGTCAGTTGTGCCGGAGAGGCTGGGAGCAGGGTCACGGGCGAGTGTCATTGAGGCAGACCTGGAGAGCACGCCGGCGCGCAGGCGCACGGTGCGGGATCGATGGCGAGCGGGATGGACGCATCAGGTCGCGGCCGCGACCCGATGCCAACGTGTTGCGATCAGGGCGCGAGCGGCCCGGGCGAGTGCGGGTATTTGGCGTTCTCAGGAACGGCGAGGCTCGCCAACGCCATCGTCAGCAGGTCGGGCACGGCCGCGCGCAATCGAGCTTGAAGCGCCGCCGTCACAGTGTCGAGCGCTGCCAAGACCGGGGTCGCAAACAGCTGATCTATAGCCGGTCCGCTCACCGTAAGGTCATCGCCGTACCCGGCCCGTCCATAGACATCGATCAGCACTGCGCGGATCTGCGCGACCTCATAGCCGAGTGAGGTCAGAAACGAGCGGCCTTGGACCTGCGCGCACCGCAGCACCCACTCGACTTGGTGTATTTTCCTAGCCTCATTTTTTCCGGAGCCTCTCTTGACCTCGGCGATGATGGCTCGGCTCTCTTTCCGGTCGACGACGATTAGGTCGAGAAATACCGACTGCGCGACGGCGCCCGCGAGTTCGATCGAGGTCTGGTTGAGCTGGGCGACGCTGCTGGCGCGGACGAGTTCCTGGGTCGGAACGGTGATGGGCATAGCGACATTGCGCAGCACGATGTAGCGCCCGCTTCGCTCCAGGACGTCAGTGATGGCCGCCTCGATGAGGCCCCCGTGCCTCTTGACCATGGAAGCCAGCACGGAGCCGAGTTGCGACAAGCCTGGTCCGAGCAGGGGATCGGGCACAAAGGTCGCCCGGAACGCGCCGTCGAGCGCTGCTTCGACCGCGGCCATCAGTTCGGGTGCGCAGATCTGCGGGATCGCGAACTGGACATGGCCGCAGCCGAGGGCCGCGGCGCTCCCGAGCGGCACGGTGATCCGGCTGGGCGTCGCGGACTCAGGCTGCCTACGCGCGGCCAACCGCTGTCGGCCGCCGCGCTTAACGGCGGGGTGGGGGACGACGATGGTCATGGATGGTTTCCGTCCAGGCGACGCCAACCCGCGCGCCCTTAACCGAATGGCAGGGCGACGAACGGATTCGTTTTTCGCAGCCTCAGGCCTGCGGTGACGAGGGCGTCAGGATTGCGGGATAGCGAGGGGATGCTGAGGCACGGCGTATCGCGTGCCAGCGCGCCTTCAGGCGATCAGGCCGGTTTTCGGGACGGGGAGTGGGACTGCCCGGATTTCATGCATCGGGCCAGTTTCGTCGGCGCGATAACGCCGGTAGGGAAGGTCTCAGCCATGGTCGGTATCCTTGTCCGATACGGATTGTGGTCAGGCCGGCGCTCGGTGCTGCTAACACCGGTGCCGGCCGCTCCCTGCTAAAGAGCGGCGCGGCGTGTGCGGGTGGTCTGCCAGGGACAAACTTGGCGTGGATCGGCGCCTTTGAGAAGGCCGCAGATGCTGCAATATGGTCTTGAGGAAGTCCTTCCTGTCGCGATCGTTAACGGAAGCCTGGCGACCTTTTCCTTGTTGCGGGTGAGCGCTTCACATCGCATGATCGCCTGACGGCCGGGTGGCCGGTTGTGGCCAGCAGATTCTTGCACACTGCACTGATCTTACCGATCCACACAGATCAACGTGGCGACATTTGCCTGTGTGATCACATCAGAGACACAGCGGATGCCATGCTGGATCGCCGCGGGATGATCGTGAGCGGGTATGTGGCGAACCTCTAAGTACAACCGCATTGAAGAAATGCACGTGTTCCGGTCAGGGCAGAGCGGCTATGTGCCCATCGGCCTCTTGGTCTTCGAAGGTGGTTCCTCACGGCGGCTCGGTCGTTTTGCCTATAGCTCCGACTATCTAACTTCAGAAGGACGCAAGCCGATTGACCCCATTGGCCTGCCGCTAAAAAATAAGTGGCGGCCTGCGACCGTGGGAGAGGTCCATCTCGCCTTTCACGATGCAGGCCCTGACGGTTGGGGCAAGGGAATCCTGACCCACGCATATCCGGAACTGGAACTCGGCATGCCGGAGTTTCTGGCTTTGGGCGGCTCGTCGCGTACGGGCGATCTGGCCTTCGGCTCAACGCCGGAGGCTCCTGAAAGGTGGACACCCAGAACGGACGCGGCGCCTGGGTTAGCTCAAAGCGAGGGCGTTCTCGAAGAAATGCTCATCGCAGCAGAAAACTATGAAGGAGGCGAAGCGTCAGCGGATCAACTCGCTAAGCTACTCATGCATAGCTCAGACATTGGAGGAGCTCGACCGAAGGCCCGCATCCGGATTTCAGACAAGGAATGGATCGCAAAATTCTCCACATGGGACGATAGGTTCGACAATCCCAGGGCTGAAGCGGTTTGTCTGGATTTTGCTGAGGCCGCAGGACTTCGAGTCCCAGAGCGCGAACTGCATGTCGTCAACGGTCGGTCGGTTCTCTTGATATCGCGGTTCGACCGGTCCTCGGATGGGGCTCGGTTGTCTTACCTCAGCGCCGGCACTCTGCTGAGTGAACCCGCCTATGGATATGCTACAAGCAAAACCTACCTGGACATCGCATCTGCCGCGCGCCAGATAGGTGCTCAGGATCCGGAACGTGAGATGTTCCGCAGGCTCCTGGTTAACGCCTATCTGCGGAACACCGATGATCATTTACGCAACCACGCCTTAATCAACGATGGGACCGGCTGGCGACTCTCACCGGTATTCGATGTTGTACCGCATCCCTCGGGCACCAAACATGTCTGCGCCCCAGCTCCCGGTATGAGTCGAGAGTGCAACCCGAGCATCGCATTCGCGAGCTATCCCAAATTTGGCCTCTCCGCTGCCGAAGCCACATCGATTCTCGTTGAAATTCATGAAGCAACCTCACGCATCCCGGATTTTTTAGACGCCCGAGGGGTATCTCGACGGGACCAGGAAATGCTCTTGGCATGCTTCGGCTTGCTGCCCAGACCCATCACGTCCTAGCGAAACTCCGGTTGCGAATCAGTGCCGCCTCCTTGAAATTGATCTCATTCGACGGAACGCTTTCAACCTAGAGAGGAAAAAATTGCGTCAAATAAACATACCGCAAACATTAGAGTCCGATTCGCATCTCTACCAAAAATTTAATTTCGACAATAAGGTCAGTTCAAATCACGCCCGAATCTGCCCAGGTAGTGACATGTCGTATTTTCGATTCATATTTCTAACATTAGAATTTATCCCGCGATTAGAAATCTCACCCGATTGGACCGATAAATAACCAATTTGACAAAGCCTCAAGCAAACGTGCAAATTTCCTAAATTAAATCATTGGCTTACAACAGGACAATATCTGATTACTGCGTGACTCTTGATCTCAGTCGAACCGCGAATAATAGACTATGCACGGAGTTAAATTTGCCGGTAGCGCCGGCGTCCGCAATCCTTCAAATTAGGCGGCCCGCGTGCCGGCCACGTCCCGCCCGTGCGCCTGATCCATGATCTCGCCGATCCGCTCGCCCACGGCGACGGCGATCTCCACCGAGGCCGCCCCTTCCGAACCCTGCCGGCAGATCCGGGTCAGGACGTCGGTCACGCGCTGCTCCATGACGCCGAGGATCGCCGCGGCCGCCTGGGGCTGGGCGCCGCGCAGGACCGCCGCGAGGTCGCAATAGGCGTCGTGAAGAAGCTGGAGCGTCAGCCGCTCGACAGCCTGTTCATCTTCCGCCGACAAGGCCCGCATCACGCCCCTCTCCAACGTCCCGCGCTCGACGCCAGAGCCAGTCTTGACCCGATGCGTTAACAAGGCGTGAAGATCGCCGGCGGCCGGCAGGGATCGGCTAACCCATCCGCGAGTCGCGAAGATGCCCCCTCGCTCGCGAGGGGAATGGAACTTGGCGGGGACCCAGTGGGTCAACGCGGCAGGATCCCTCAGCGCGAGAGCTTTTCCATGCGCCGCCTCATCGCCACGCTCACCGCCGCGAGCCTCGGTCTCGCCGCGACCGCCGCGACACCCGCCCTGGCCCAGGTGCAGCAGAACAACCCCAACGCCGCCAACCGATCCATGGAGACGGGCGGCCAGATGCGCGCCCTGCGCCAGGAGCAGACGAGCCAGAGCAACACGCTGCGGATGGACATCCAGCGGAACCAGGCGGCGACGCCCGCCCCGAATACCGGACCGAACACCGTCGGCCCGACCGGGGGCACCGGCGTCATCGGCCGCTGAGCGGGCAGGCCGCGCCGGCCTACACGTCCGGCAGGGGTCGCCCCTTCACCACCACCCGCGGCCAGCGCTCCAGGCCGATCGGCATCAGCACGGCGATCTGCGGCGGCACCGCGGTGCCGCCGAGCAGGCTCTCGAGGGAGATCCGGCAGGCCTCCTCGAGCTCGCCGCGCGTGAGCGCGCCGGAGGTCTTGATGTCGGCGATCAGGAGCGCCGCGATCTCGTGGGCAAAGGCGTCGCCGTCCAACATGCCGGACTCCCGCTCCGTGTCGGGCCAGCATAGGCCCCCGCGGATCGTCCGGGCATCAGCACAGAATTGCGTATCCACATACCGATTGCGGATACGTTGTCGCGCTCCGATCGCGGTCACGGGTCGGCCACCGCGCGTCGGCGCGCCCCGGAGCCGCCGGGCCGCCGCCCGGCGGGGGGCGTGGGCCGGGCGAAGGGCAGGCGCAGGCCGGCGACCGCGGGGTAGATTGCCGGCAACACCACCAGGGTGAGCAGGGTCGCCGAGATCAGGCCGCCGATCACCACGGTGGCGAGCGGCCGCTGCACCTCGGCGCCCGCGCTGGTGGACAGCGCCATCGGCAGGAAGCCCAGGGCCGCCACCAGGGCCGTCATCATCACCGGGCGCAGCCGCATCTCGGCCGCCCGCGTCGCCGCCTCCCGGGGTCCGAGGCCGGACGCCTCCAGGTCCCGGATGTAGCTCGTCAGCACGACGCCGTTCAGGATCGCGATGCCGAAGGTCGCGATGAAGCCGATCGCCGCCGAGATGGAGAACGGCATGTCGCGGAGCGTCAGGGCCAGGATGCCGCCGGTGGCCGCCACCGGCACGTTGAGGAAGATCAGCCCGGCGAGGCGGATGTCGCCGAACATCACCACCAGCAGGACCAGGATCGCCGCGAGCGCGGCGGGCACCACCACGGTCAGCCGGGCGGTCGCCTCCTGGAGGTTCTGGAACTGCCCGCTCCAGACCAGCGAGTAGCGCGGCGGCAGCTTGACCTGCTGGTCGACGGCGGCCTTGGCCGCGTCGACGAAGCTCTGGACGTCCCGGCCGCGGACATTCGCCTGCACGGAGATCCGCCGCTGCAGGCGCTCGCGGCTGATCTGCGCCGGGCCGGAGGCCACGTCCACGCTGGCGACCATCGACAGCGGCACCATCATGCGGCTGCCCGATTCCCGGCCCGGATCGCCGGTGCCGGACCGGCCGACCGGCAGGGCGCGGATCCGCTCGAGGTCGCTGCGGTCGGCCGGGTCGAGCCGCACCACGATCTCGGTGATCGAGTTGTCGTCGCCGTAGACGACGCCGCTGGTCCGCCCGCCGATGCTCTCGACCATGTCGAGCACGTCCGAGACGTTGATGCCGTAGCGGGCCGCCTTGGCGCGGTCGACCTGGATCGTGAGCGCCGGCATGCCGGCCTGCGCCTCGGCCTTCACGTCCGCCGCCCCGTCGACCCCGGAGACCGTGCGCACGATGGCGTCGGCCGTGTCCTTGAGGGTCTTCAGGTCGTCGCCGTAGAGGCTGATCGCCACGTCGCCGCGCACGCCCTCCAGCAGGTCGTCCATGCGCATCTGGATCGGCTGGGAGAAGCTGTAGGCCACTCCCGGCACCTCCTCCTTGAGGCGCTTGTCGAAGGCCGCCACGAGGCCCTCCTGCGTCTCGGCGGTCTTCCAGGTGGCCGGATCGGTGAGGGTGATGAAGCTGTCGGTCGATTCGACGCCCATCGGGTCGGTCGGGATCTCGGCGCTGCCGGTGAGCGAGACGACGCGCTTCACCTCCGGGAACGACTTCAGCACCCGCTCGATGCGGGTCACCGTGGCGAGCGAGGCGGAGAGATCGATGCCGGGCAGCTTCTCGGAGGTGATCACGATCGAGCCCTCCGAGAGCTTCGGCAGGAACTCGCCGCCGAGCCGGGTCGCCAGCACGCAGGAGCCCGCGAAGAGGGCGAGCGTCGCCAGCACCGTCACGAGGGCGTGCCGCTCGGCGGCCATGAGCATCGGCGTGTAGGCGGCCCGCATCCAGTGGACGAGGCGCGTCTCGCGCTCGCCGACGCCGCGGCCCGAGAGGAAGATCGCGGCGAGCGCCGGCATCAGCGTCATGGTGACGATCAGCGAGCCCGAGAGCGCCAGGATGACGGTCAGCGCCATCGGCACGAACATCTTGCCGGCCACGCCCTCCAGCGCGAGGATCGGCACGTAGACCAGGATGATGATCGCCACCGCGAACATCACGGGCTTGGCCACCTCGGCGGCGGCGTCGCGGATCAGGTCCGCGGGCGGCCGGTCCGGATGCTCGCCGCGGGCGCGCAGGACATTCTCGACCATCACCACCGCGCCGTCGACGATCAGGCCGAAATCGATGGCGCCGAGGCTCATCAGGTTGCCCGAGAGGCCGAGCAGCCGCATGCCCGCGAAGGCCATCAGCATCGCGAGCGGGATCGCGGCCGCCACGATCAGCCCGGCGCGGAGGTTGCCCAGCAGCAGCAGCAGGACGACGATGACGAGCACCGCGCCCTCGAGGAGGTTGTGCTCGACGGTGTGGATCGTGCGGTCCACGAGCGCGCTGCGGTCGTAGTAGGGCACGATCTCCATGCCCGGCGGCAGTTGCGGGCGCAGGTCGTCGATCGTCTTCTTGACCTGCCCGACCACCGCGCTGGCATTCTCCCCGAGCTGCATCAGCGCGATGCCCACGACCGTCTCGCCCTGCGCGTCGTGCGTCACGGCCCCGAGCCGGACCTTCGGCGCCTCGACCACCTGGCCCAGCGTCCCGAGGGTGACCGGCACGCCGCCGGGTCCCGTGGCGACCACGATGTTGGCGATGTCCTCCGGCCCCTTGGCGAGGCCGAGGCCGCGGATCGTCTCCTGCTGGTCGTTGTGCTCGATATAGGCGCCCCCGCGGGCGGCGTTGTTGTCGGTCAGCGCCGTGAAGACCTGGGCGAGGCCGACGCCGTAGCGGCGGAGCGCGTCGGCCGAGACCCGGACCTCGTAGGTCGGCATCTGGCCGCCGTAGATGTTGACGTCGGCGATGCCGGGGGTCAGCTTCAGCTTCGGCGCGATCGTCCATTGCAGGGTGCGGCGGAGCTGCATCGGCGTGTAGGCGGGCCCGCGCAGCTCGAACTGGTAGATCTCGCCGAGGCCGGTCGCCATCGGGCCCATCTGCGGGTCGCCGACGCCCGCCGGCATCATGCCCTTGGCCGCCGGCAGGCGCTGGAACACCTGACTGCGCGCCTCGGTGATCGACATCCCGTCCGCGAAGGTGACGTAGACCGCCGAGACCCCGGCCCGCGAGGTCGAGCGGATCCCGGTGAGACTCGGCGCCCCCGCCATGGCGTTCTCCACCGGGAAGGTGACGAGCCGCTCGACCTCCAGCGCGCCGAGTCCCGGCGACAGGGTCAGGATCATCACCTGCTTGGGCGAGATGTCGGGCACCGCGTCGATCGACAGGCCTTCGAGGTTGGCCACACCGCCCGCCGCCGCGGCGAGCGCGATCATCAGCACGAGGAACCGGCGGCGGACCAGGAGAGCGAACCACGACCGCATCGGGGGCCTCAATCCGTCGAGCCGAGCAGGCTGCGCAGCAGGATCGCCTTGAGCCCGAAGCTGCCCTGCGTCGCCACGCTCTCCCCGGCCGCGACGCCGCTCTGCACCTCGACCCAGTCGGAGCGCTGGATCCCGAGTTTCAGGGCGCGCCGCTCGAACCGGTCCTCGGCCGCGCGCACGAAGGCGATCGGCCCCTGCTCGGTCTGCTGGATGGCGGCGGCCGGGACCGTGACCCCGTTGCGGCCGAGATCCGCCGCGATCGTCACGGACACGAACATGTTGGCGCGCAGCAGATCGCCGGGGTTGTCGAGCTCGATCCGGGCGGGCGCCGTGTTGGTGGCCGGATCCAGGGCGGCGTTCACCGAGCGGACCCGGCCCTCGAAGGGAGCGTGACCCGGAACCGGGCTCTCCACGGAGGCGGTGTCGCCGGCCTTCACCCGCCCGAGATCGGGCCCGTAGAGGTTGGCCAGCACGAGGATGCGGGTCGGATCGGCAACCGTGAAGGCGTCGCGGGTGGTGTCGACGACCTCGCCCAGGGTCACGCCGACGCTGGTCACGACGCCCTGTATCGGGGTCACGACGGCGCTGGTGCCCGGGGCCGCCCCCTCGGTCGGGGCGAGGCGCTGGTACTGCGCCCGGTACATCTCGGCGTTGGCCTGGGCCGATTTCACCGCCGCCTGCGCCTTGGCGAGATCGACCTGCCGCCGCTCCACCTCGGCCTGCGCGACGCCGCCGAACTTGAGCTGCTCCTGCCCGCGCTTGAGCTGCAGCGCGGCCACCGCCTCGGAGGCCTGCGCCTCGCCAAGGGAGGCCTGCCCGGCGAGATAGCCGTTGCGCGCGTCGAGGAGGCCGGCGGCGTCGAGGGTCGCGAGGGTCTCGCCCGCCTGGACCCGGTCGCCGGGCTGGACCACGAGGCTCAGCACCCGCCCCTGCGTGCGCGGCTTGAGATGGGTCACCCGCCGCTCGTCGAAGGCGACGGTGCCGGGGACGCGCACCGGCAGCACGATCCGGCGGGTCTCGGCCGTCCCGAAGGCGAGGCCGATCCGCTTCTGCCCCGCCGCGTCCAGGGTGACACGGTCGGGCTCCGCCGGCGCGGTGTCGGCCGCGCCGGTCACGGCCTGCGCCGCGGGCGCCAGCCCGAGTCGCTCGCGGAGCGCGTCCCGATAGACCCAGCCCGCCGCCGCGAGGAGGACGAGGACGAGGGCCAGCCAGACCCGCACGCCGCCGCGGCGGCCGGCGTCGCGGGCCTCCGCGGTGCCGGCCGCGTCCGGCTCTTGCCCGGAGGGCGCGCCCGCGTCGGCGCGCCCGGCGTCGCGGCGGCCGACGTCACGGTCGCCGGCATCCGTCTCGGTGGTCAGCGTCATGGGTACGCCCGCCGGGACTGCCGGCCACCGGCGGCTCCCCCGGCCCGCCGCGCGCGCGCGCTCGTGCTGCGCGCGCTCACGCGTCGAGGCCCGGCCGGAGCACGTCCTCGGTCACGAAGCGGCCGGTCTCGACCTCGCGGACCACGACCTCGTAGCCGGCGCCGCGCATCTCCTTGAGCCGGTCGAGGGTGACGTAGGTCCCGGTCTCGACATCGTAGAGGCGGCTTCCGACGTAGCGGTTGATCAGGCGCCGGGGGCGCCGCTTCCTAGGCATGCGCCGCCATCCGCGCGAGGGACGTGCGGCCGCGGGGCGGGCAGGGGCGGCGGGACCGGGTCGGCATCGGGGGTATCCGGCAGGCGCGCCGTCCGGCGGCCGAGCGGGGCGCCGGTACGGGATAGAGTCATTCCAATAAAGGGGGCCAAGCCGATGCGGTGCCATTAAATTCGGGTTCATGGTGGCCCGCCCGGGGCGATTTGCGCGGCGAAGTCCGGCACAAGGGAAGGGCGTCGGTGACCCGCGTCGGGGATCGGGGCAGGGCATTGGGGCGAAGCACGCACCGAAGCGGGGGCCGCGCGTGGCGAAGCTGCTGCTGATCGAGGACGATTCGGAGACGGCCGGGGACGTCCGCGACGACCTGCGCGGGCGCGGCCACGACGTCGTCTGGGCCGCGACCGGACCGGACGGGGCCCGGGCGGCACGGGACGGCGGCTGGGGCGCGATCATCCTCGACCGGATGCTGCCCGGGCAGGACGGCCTGAGCGTGCTCCAGGATCTGCGCCGGGACGGGGACCGGACCCCGGCCCTGGTCCTGAGCGCGCTGGGCGACGTCGACGAGCGGATCCGCGGCCTGCGGGCCGGCGGCGACGACTACCTCGCCAAGCCCTTCGCGCTCGGCGAGCTCGCGGCGCGCATCGAGGCGCTGCTGCGGCGCCCGGTCGACAGCCGCGAGACGGTCCTGCACGTGGGCAGCCTCGCGATCGACCTGATCGCCGGCACGGGCCGGCGCGGCGCCCGCGACCTGGAGCTGCTGCCGCGCGAGCTCAAGCTCCTCGAATATCTGATGCGCCGCCCCGGCCAGATCGTGACCCGGGCGATGCTGTTCGAGGAGGTCTGGAACTACCGGTTCACGCCCAAGTCCAACCTGATCGACGTCCATGTCGGGCGCCTGCGCCGGAAGCTGGAGGCGGCCGGCGAGCCGCCCCTGATCCACAGCGTGCGCGGCACCGGGTTCACGCTGTCGCCCGATGCTTGACCTGCCCCGCCCGGCCGACCTGCTGCGCTCCACCGCGCTGCGCTGGGCGCTCGGCATCGCCCTGTGGTCGGCCCTGCTCGCCCTGGCGATGTTCGCCTTCGTCTACTGGCAGACGGCCGACTACCTGCGCGAGGAGCTCGCCGAGACGCTCCGGCTGGAGGTGCGGGCGGCCGCGGCCGACCCCGCCGCCGCGGCGAACCGGGTCGACACGTGGATCGCCATGGACGTCCACGCCACCCATTACGGCGGCCTGTTCGCCCCGGACGGGGCGCGCCGGGTCGGCAATCTCGGGGCGATCCCGGACCGCCTGGCGCGCGACGGCGACGCGTACCGGGTGAGCGCGACGGTCGACCTCGCCGGGCGCCGGCTCCAGGACGAGATCTGGGCGGCCGCGCTCGGGCTGCCGGACGGCAGCACCGTGGTGATCGCGCACGACACCGACGAGATCGACCGGGTGCGGGCCACGACCCTGCGCGCCCTCGGCCTCGGGCTCGTCCCGACGCTGGCGCTCTCCCTGCTGGGCGGCCTGCTGCTCACGAGCCGCGCCCGCCGCCGCCTCGCCGCCACCGAGGCCGCCGTGGCCGAGGTGATGCGCGGCGATCTCGGCAAGCGCCTGCCGGTCGGACCGCGGGACGACGAGTTCGACCGGCTGACCCGGACCGTGAACCGGATGCTCGACGAGATCGAGCACCTCATGGGCGAGGTCCGCAGCGTCGGCGACGCGGTCGCCCACGACCTGCGCACGCCGCTCACCCGCCTGCGCGCCCGGCTCGAGCGCACCCGGTCCCAGGCCCGAACCGTCGCGGAATTTCACGAGGCCATCGACCAGGGGCTCGTGTGGATCGACCAGACGCTCGCCATGGTCACCGCCGTCCTGCGGATCGGCGAGATGGAGGACGGCCGGCGCCGCGGCGCGTTCGCGCGAGTCGATCTCGGCGAGGTGGCGGCCGTGGCGGTCGAGTTCCACGCGCCGCTCGCCGAGGAGAAGGACATCGACCTCGCGCTCGCAGCGCCGCCGGGGCCGCATCCCGTCCACGGCGACCGCGACCTGTGCTTCGAGGCCTTCTCGAACCTCCTCGACAATGCCCTGAAGTTCACGCCGCCCGGCGGCCGCGTCGCGGTCGGATTGCAGCGCACCGAGACCGCGATCGTCGCGACCGTCGCCGATACCGGCCCGGGGCTGCCGCCGGGGGAGCGCAGCCAGGTGTTCCGCCGCTTCTACCGCGCGGAGGCGGCGCGCCGGACCGCCGGCCACGGCCTCGGCCTGAGCCTCGTGGCGGCGATCGCCGACCTCCACGGGGCCCCCGTGACCATCGCCGAGGCGGCGGGCGGCGGCTGTCTGGTCACGCTGCGCTTCCCGCCGGCCGGCGCCGATCCCGAGGGGGCGGCGGCGCGATGACCGCGGCGCGGATTGCCGCCGTCCACCGCGATTCGCACCCATCGGCCTCGGCCGGAAAACCGCGAAAGCCGCGGTTAAGGCTCTCCATGCCAGAGCGCGGCGACGAAACGCCGTCCGCGGAGGGCCGATGAACGTCTGGCGACGCGTCGCCCCGTGGTTCCGCTCGGCGCGCACCTGGATCGCCCTCGGCATCCTGGCCCCGCTGGGCATGGTCGTGACGTCCGGCCTGATGCTGGCCGACCTGCGGCGCGACGCCTGGGCCAGCGCGGACCAGACATCCTGGAACCTCCTGCAGGTCCTCGAACGCGACATCGCGCGCAACATCGAGATGTACGATCTCTCGATCCGCGCCGCCGTCGACAACCTGAAGGTGCCGGGCCTGACCGAGGCCGATCCGCGCCTGCGCCAGCTCATCCTGTTCGACCGCGCCGCGACCGCCCGCGACATGGGCGTGATGCTGGTCCTGGACGAGCGGGGCGACGTGGTCGCCGACATCGCGGCCGTCCCGCCCCGCAAGGGCAACTACGCGGATCGCGAGTACTTCCAGGTCCACCAAGCGAGCGCCGGGCTCGGCCTCTACGTCGGGCGCCCGATCGTGTCGCGGCTGAACGGCGAGCGGATGCTGCCGTTCAGCCGCCGCATCGACAAGCCCGACGGCAGCTTCGGCGGCGTGGTTCTCGGCACCGTGAAGCTGTCCTACTTCTCGCACCTGTTCAGCGAGATCGACCTCGGGCCGGGCGGGGCCATCAACCTGTACCTGACCGACGGCACCCGCATCATGCGCTATCCCTACGTGGAGGCCGATCTCGGGGCGAACATCGCGCAGGCGCCGACCTTCAGGCGGTTCCTGCGGGACGGGCGGGGCAGCTTCGTCAGCGCCTCCGTGCGCGACGGCGTCGAGCGGAGCTACACGTTCACGCGGATCGGGACCTTGCCGCTGATCCTGAACGTCGCCCTGTCCACGAAGGACGTGGAGGCGGACTGGGCCGCGAAGGCGGCCATCATCGGCGGCATCGTGCTGGCCCTGTGCGGCCTCACGATCGCGCTGTCGCTCCTGTTCGGGCGGGAGCTGCGCCGCCGCGAGGCGCTGAGGGCCGAGATGGCCGCACTGTCGCGCACCGACGCCCTGACCGGCCTGCCGAACCGCCGCTGCTTCGAGGACGCCCTCCGGCGAAACCTGGACGCGGCCCGGCGCGACGGTCAGCCCCTGTCGCTGCTCATCGTCGACGCGGACCATTTCAAGCGCTTCAACGACCGCTACGGGCACCCGGTGGGCGACGCGATCCTGCAGGGCTTGGCGCGCTGCCTCGCGGCGAGCGTGCACCGCCCCCAGGATCTCGTCAGCCGCATCGGCGGCGAGGAGTTCACCCTGCTCCTGCCCGAGACGGACGAGGCCGGCGCCCTGCGGGTCGCCGACACGGTCCATGCCGAGGTGGCGAAGCTGACCGTCGAGTCGGCCGGCCTCGGGGCGGGGACCGTGACGGTCAGCATCGGGCTCGCCTCCGTGCGACCGGGCAGCGACCGGAGCGCGCCCCTGCCGGACCCGTACCGGCTGGCGGACGGCGCCCTGTACGAGGCCAAGAACGGCGGCCGCAACCAGACCCGCAGCGTCGCGCCGCCGCCCCCGCGGGGAGCCCTTCAACTGGTGCGGACGTCCTGACCCGCGCGCCGGCGCGCTTTCGCGGAGCGCTTTGACGGAATCGACACGAACTTCGTGGTCTCCTGGGCGGGATGGCGGCCGGCCCGGAGAGGGCCCGACGTCGTCGCGTCGGGACGAGGCGGGTGGGTGGCGACCCTCCGTGCCGCGGACCTGCGGAGCGCGCGCGGATCCGGTGGGGTCCGGCCCGCAACCATAGGGTAACGAGGATGGACGACAGACGCGCCGCGCCCCGCAGACGGACCCTGCTCGAGGGCCATATCGAACTCGCCGGAGGCGGCGTGATCGACTGCACGATCCGCAACATGTCGGACGGGGGCGCCCGCCTCAGGGTCGTCAGCGTGATCGGCGTGCCCGACGCGTTCGTGCTGGCCTACGGGGCCGACGGCCAGCGGCGGCCGGCGCGCGTCACGTGGCGCCAGGAGACCGAGCTCGGGGTCGCGTTCGGCGACGCCTGACGGGCGGCGGCCGAGGCTTCCACGCCCACCCGTGTTGAGGGGCGGATCGGATGGGCGTGGAAGGCCAGCGTCCGGCTGGTGACCCACCGATGCGGCGACAGGGTTAACGCTTCGTTATCGGGCCGCGGGGTCCGCGCGCCGCGCCTGGAGCGTCTCGGCGATCACCACGCCGGTCCGCAGGACGTGGCGATGGGCGACGGATCCGGCCGCGGCGGCGTCCCGCGCGGCGAGGGCCTCGAACAGGTCCCGGTGCTCGCGCGCCGATTCCTCCCAGCGGCTGCCGCTGGAGAGCGCGCGCAGGCGGGCCCACTGGGCCCGGGCCTGGAGCGGCGCGTGGGCCTCCGCCAGCGGGCGGTTCCGGGCGGCCGTGACGATCGTCCGGTGGATCTCCTGGTTCAGGGCGAAATAGGCGTCGAGCACTTGGTCCCGGTGCATCCGGTCGAGCTGCGCCTGCTTGCCGCGCAGCAGGTCCATCAGGTCTTCGGAGATCCGCGGCGCCGCGAGTTCGGCGGTCAGCCGCTCGATCCCGGCGAGCGCCTCGAACAGTTCGAGGATCTCCTCCGGCGTCCAGTCCGGGACGCGCGCGCTGCGGTTCTGGTGCAGCTCGACCAGCCCCTCCGCCGCCAGGAGCTTGAGGGCCTCCCGCAGCGGGGTCCGGGAGATCCCGAGCGCCGCGGAGAGGTCCGTCTCCACCAGGGTCGCGCCGGCCGGCAGCGCGCCGCGCACGATCATGTCCTTGAGCCGGGCCGCCGCCTGCGCGTGCAGCGCGGTCCGCGGCACCTGCGCGGCCGGGACGACCAGGGCCTTGCGGGGCCGGCCCCGGCGGCGTGCCACCACGTCCATCGATCCTCCCGTTCCACCGCGCCAGCCTAGCGCGTCCGGCCACCCGATCGGTGTTCCATTTTTCAGCCTGTTGCGCTGACATATCATGCAGTTGCGCAAATTGCATGCAGCATGCAGAAAATACCTTGTCGCCCGTCCAGGCCTGTCGGATGCTCGGTGCATCGGGGATGGATGCGATGGAACGACCGAACCGCACGACGCGTCTGGGCATGCTGACGCCCTCGTCGAACAGCGTCCTCGAGCCGGCCACCGCCCATCTGCTGGCCGGGCACGCGGGCGTGAGCGCCCATTTCGCCCGCTTCCGCGTGACGGAGATCGGCCTGTCGCCGGCGGCCCTGGACCAGTTCGACCCCGAGCCGATCCTGGCGGCGGCCGACCTGCTCGCCGATGCCCGGGTCGCCGCGATCCTGTGGAACGGCACCTCCGGCGCGTGGCTCGGCTTCGACGCGGACGAGCGCCTGAGCGCCGCGATCACCGACCGGACCGGATGCCCGGCCTCCACCGCCGCGCTCGCCTTCCGCGCCCTGTTCCGCGCCCGGGGCTTCCGGCGGATCGGCCTCGTCACGCCCTATACCGGCGACGTGCAGCGCCGGATCCAGGCCAACTGGGGCGCGGCCGGTCTCGATTGCGGCGCCGAGCGCCATCTCGGCCTGTCGGAGAACTTCGCCTTCGCGGAAACCGGTCCGGAGGCCATCGCCGGCATGGTCCGCGCGGTGGCGTCCGAGGGCGTCGACGCGGTGGCGATCGTGTGCACGAACCTCGCGGGCGCCGCGCTCGCCCCGGCCCTGGAGGCCGAGCTCGGCGTGCCGGTGGTCGATTCGGTGGCCGTGACCCTGTGGAAGGGCCTGGACCTCGCCGGCTGCCCGACCGCGCACCTCGCCGCGCACGGCCGCGCCTTCGCGGCGGGCGGGGAGGGCCGTCCGTGAGCGCCGGGACCACCCTGATCCTCGACGGGATCACGCAGCGCTACGGCTCGGCCCTCGCCGTCGACACCGTGACCCTCGACATCAGGGGCGGGGAACTCGTCGCCCTGCTCGGGCCCTCGGGCTGCGGCAAGACCACCCTGCTGCGGGCGGTGGCGGGCTTCCTGAAGCCCACGGAGGGGCGCGTCATCATCGGCGGTCAGGCGGTCGACCACCTGCCGCCGAACCGGCGCACCGTCGGCATCGTGTTCCAGAACTACGCCCTGTTCCCCCACATGAGCGTCGCCGACAACGTCGCCTACGGCCTCGCGGCGCGGGGCGTCGGTCGGGCCGAGCAGAGGGCGCGGGTCGCCGAGATGCTGGCGCTGGTGCGGCTGGAGCACCTCGCCGGGCGCTACCCGCGGGAGATGTCGGGCGGCCAGCAGCAGCGGGTTGCGCTGGCCCGGGCGCTCGCCGTGCGCCCGTCGATCCTGCTCCTCGACGAGCCCTTCGCGGCCCTCGACAAGAACCTGCGCCTCGACATGCAGATCGAGATCAAGCGCATCCAGCGCAGCGCCGGCACCACCACGCTGATCGTCACGCACGACCAGGAAGAGGCCCTGTCGATGGCCGACCGGGTCGCCGTGCTCAACGCCGGCCGGCTGGAGCAGTTCGCCCCCCCGACCGACGTCTACGACCGCCCCGAGACGCTGTTCGTCAACACCTTCGTGGGCACGGCCAACGTCCTGCACGGCCGGCTCGCGACGGAGCCAGGCGGCGCCCGCGCGGTGGCCCTGGAGGCGGGCGGCCTGCTCCCCGCCGCCACGTCCCTGCCGGACGGGACCCGGGTCGCCGCCTGCCTGCGACCCGAGCACGTCGCCTTCGCGGAAGAGAGAGCGGGGTCCGGGGACGGGGAGGGGCTCGACGGCGCGGTCGAGGTCGGCCTGCCGCTCGGCGCCACCCTGGTCCACGAGATCCGCCTCGACGGCGGCGCCCGCCTGAAGACCGCCGAGCCGCGCGCGGCGGGCGCCCGGCCCCGGCCGCCCGGAACCCGTGTGCGCCTGCGCCCGACCGCCCCCGAGCGGGTCAGCGTCTTCCCCGATCCCCGCCACTGAGGCCGCGCCCGCCGCAGCCGCGCCAGTCGACACCGAGCCAGGAGAGCCGACCATGACCCTGCACCGCCGCAGCCTCCTCGCCGGCGCCCTGACTCTCGGCGCCGCCCAGGCCTTCCCGGGCCTGTCCCGCGCGCAGGCGCGCAAGCTCGTCTTCGCGACCTTCACGGGGAGCTGGGAGGAGGCGCACCGGGCCGTGCTGGTGCCGGCCTTCCGCAAGAGCTCGGGCGGCGACGTCATCCTCGATCCGATGCTCTCGGTCGACCAGATCGCCAAGGTCCAGGCCGCCCGCGCCAACCCGCCGATCGACGTGATGCTGCACGATCCGGGCCCCGCCCTCACGGCCATCGCCCAGGACCTCGTCGAGCCCTACCCAACGGCCCAGTCCGCCCATTACGGCGACCTGATCGCCGACGCGCAGGAGCCGATGGGCCCGGCGCCGTTCTTCCAGATCGTCGGCCTGACCTACAATCCCGAGAAGGTGAAGACGCCGCCGACCTCCTGGGCCGACCTGTGGAAGCCCGAGTACAGGGGCCGGGTCGGCATCACCAACCTGAACTCGACGCTCGGCACCGGCTTCCTCGTGGAGATCGCCCGGATGCACGGCGGCTCGGAGACCGACGTCGAGCCGGGCTTCAAGGCGCTGGAGGCGCTCAAGCCGAACCTCGCCGCCGTCGCGGCCAACCCGGGCGCCCTGGCGGCCCTCTACCAGCAGGAGCAGGTCGACATCGGGCCGGGCAACTTCAACGCGATCCAGATCCTGAAGGCCCGGGGCGTGCCGGTGGAGTTCGCCGCGCCCAAGGAGGGCATCATCGCCTTCAAGACGACGATCCACATCGTCAAGAACACCCCGGTGAAGGAGCTGGCCTTCAAGCTGATCGAGGCCGCCCTGTCGCCGGAGGTGCAGGCCAAGCTGATGCAGAGCCCCTACCTGATCGTGCCGACCAACCGGAAGGTCGCGATGGAGGGCGAGGTCGCCAAGGTCCTGGCGAAGGACGCCGAGGAGCTGAAGCGCAAGTCGGTGTTCCAGGACTGGGCCGCGATCAACCGCGGCCGGCCGGCCTGGATCGAGCGCTTCAACCGCGAGATCCGGGTGTGACGGCCGGGCCGGCCATCGCGGCGGCGGGCCCGGTCGCCGCGCCCCTCCGCCCGGGCCGCGCCTGGACGGCGGCCTACGACATCCGCCTCGCGCTGCCGCTCGGGGCGTTCTTCCTCGTCTTCTTCCTGGCGCCGCTGGCGCTGCTGCTGCTCGTGAGCTTCTACGCCGATCCGGCCATGACCCGGTTCGGCCTCGACCAGTACGCCCGGTTCCTGCTCGACCCGTTCTCCCTGCGGGTGCTCGGCGCGACCCTGTGGCTCGGCGCCGAGGTCACGGCGCTGACCCTCCTGCTCGGCCTGCCGCTGGCGCTGCTCCTGACCTGGGCGCCCGGCCGGCTGCGCGGCCTGCTGACCCTGATCGTGCTGCTGCCGCTGCTCACGAGCGTGGTGGTGCGGACCTTCGCGTGGATCGTGATCCTGGGGCGCCAGGGCATCGTCAACGCCGCGCTCCTCGGCCTCGGCCTCACCGACGCGCCGCTGAAGCTGCTCTACACCGAGGGCGGCCTCGTCCTGGCGCTGGCGCAGGTGCAGCTGCCGCTGATGGTCCTGCCCCTGGTCACCGCCCTGTCGCGGATCGACCCCAACCTCGCCGACGCCTCGGCGGCGCTCGGGGCGGGGGCGTGGCGCACCTTCGTGCGGGTGACCCTGCCGCTCTGCCTGCCCGGCATCGTGGCGGGCTGCCTGCTGACCTTCGCGGCGGCGATCACCGCCTTCATCACCCAGTCGCTGATCGGCGGCGGGCAGATGCTGTTCATGCCCATGTACCTGTACCAGCAGGCCTCATCGCTCAACAACTGGCCGTTCGCGGCGGCGATCGCGATCGTCTTCCTCGTGGCGGTGCTCGCCTGCGTCACGCTCCTCAACCTCGCGGGCCGCCTGTCGCGCGGCTACGCGCAGGCCTGAGGTCACCTGGAGGTCACCATGCGGACGAGCCTGCGGCGCGATCTCGACTGGTTCAGCTTCCACGGCGCCGTGCTGCTGCTCGCCGGGCTCTGCCTCGTCCTGCTGGCGGCGCCGACCGTGATCGTCGTGGTGGTGTCGTTCACCAGCGGCTTCTCCCTGCGCTTCCCGCCGCCCGGCTACGCCCTGCGCTGGTACGCGGCGCTCGCGGAGGCCGAGCAGCTGCAGGCCGCCGCCTGGAACAGCCTCGTGGTGGCGGGCTGGACGACCCTGCTGTCGGTGGTTCTGGGCACCGCCGCGGCGCTCGCCATCGCCCGGTCGCGGCGGCTCTCCGCGCGGCTCCTCGACAGCCTGTTCCTGTCGCCGCTGGTCCTGCCGGCCCTGGCCTTCGGGCTCGCGGCGCTGATGCTGTTCAGCCTCGCGGGGATCCCGGTCTCGCCGCTGACCCTCGTCCTCGGCCACACCGTGGTCTGCGTGCCCTACGTGGTCCGCACCACCGTGGCGGCCCTGTCGCAGATGGACCCGGTGCTCCTCGAGAGCTCGACCTCCCTCGGCGCTTCGCGCCTCTACACGTTCCGCCGGGTGACCCTGCCGCTGATCCGGCCCGGGATCCTGGCCGGGGGCTTCATCGCCTTCATGGCGAGCTTCGACAACGTCCCGGTCTCGCTGTTCCTGCGCGACGCCGCCACCGACATGCTGCCGATCCGCATGTGGCAGGACCTGGAGGGCCGCCTCGACGTCACGGTGGCGGCGGCCTCCAGCCTGCTGATCCTCGCGACCGTGGTGCTCGCCGCCGTGATGGAGCGGGCCGCCGGCCTGTCCCGCCGGATGGCCGGCTGAAGTGCCCGGAGCCCTCGCATGCGGATCCTGCTCCTCAACCCCAACACCTCGGCGGCGATGACCGCGCGCATGGCCCGGGCCGCCGCGGCGGCGCTCGCCCCCGACGCGCACATCACCGCGCTCACCGCGGCGACGGGCCTGCCCTACATCGCCAGCCGGGCCGAGGCGCAGCTCGCCGGGGCGGCGGTGCTGGAGACGCTGGCGGCGCACCATTCCGGCCACGACGCCGCGGTGATCGCGGCCTACGGCGATCCCGGGCTCGTCGCCGCGCGGGAGCTGTTCGACCTGCCGGTGGTCGGCATGGCCGAGGCCGCGATGCTGACCGCCTGCCAGCTCGGGGCGCGGTTCGCGATCGTCACCTTCGCGCCCGCCCTGCTGCCCTGGTACGAGGACGCGGTGGCCCTGGCCGGCCTGTCGGCCCGCTGCGTCGGCCTCCACGCGGTGCGCCGGCCGTTCGCGGCGGTGACCGAGGTGCAGGACGAGTTGCGGCCCGAGATCCTGGCCCTGGCCGAGCGGGCGGTCGGGGAGGGGGCCGACGTCGTGATCCTGGCCGGGGCGCCGCTCGCCGGCCTCGCCGCGACCCTGCGGGACGCGGTGCCGGTGCCGCTCGTCGACCCGCTCGCGGCCGCCCTGGGTCAGGCGCAGGCCCTGGTGCGGCTCGGGACTCGGCCGCCCCGGGCCGGCCGCTTCGCCCGGCCGCCCGCGAAGCCCGCTACGGGCCTGACCGGGCCGCTCGCCCGCTGGATCGCGCATCGCGAGGAGGAGTCATGACCCGGATCGACGCGGCGGGCCCGCTCTGGACCCTCTCGGCCGCGGCCCTGGGGCGCCGCTACGCCGCCGGGACGGCGAGCCCGGTCACGGCCGCCCGCGCCTGCCTGGAGCGGGCCGAGGCCGTGAACCCCACGCTCAACGCCCTCGTCGCCGTCGATCCCGAGGGCGCGGAGCGCGCCGCCGCCGCGAGCGCGGCGCGCTGGCGGGCGGGACGGCCGCTCGGGCCCCTCGACGGCGTGCCGCTGACCGTCAAGGACAGCCTGAACGTCGCCGGGTTCGCGACCGGCTGGGGTAGCCGGCTCTTCGCGGGGGAGGGGGCCGCGCGCGCGGTCGACCGGGACGAGACGCCGGTGGCGCGGCTGCGCGCGGCCGGGGCGGTGATCCTGGGCAAGACCAACGTCCCGGAGCTGACCGTCCAGGGCTACACCGGCAACCCGGTCCACGGGGTCACCCGGAACCCGTGGGATCCGGCGCTGACGCCCGGGGGCTCCAGCGGCGGCGCCGTCGCGGCCGTGGCCTCCGGGATCGGCCCCCTGGCGCTCGGGACCGACGCGGGCGGCTCGATCCGCCGCCCCGCCTCCCATACCGGCCTCGTCGGCCTGAAACCCACCGCCGGCCGGGTGCCGCGGGAAGGCGGGCTGCCGCCGATCATGCTCGACCTCGAGGTGGTCGGGCCGATGGCGCGCACCGTCGAGGATCTCGCGGCGGCGATGCGGGTCCTCGGGGCGGCCGACCCGGATTCCGTCGCGCCGCACGGCTTCGGCCCGTTCGGGCGCGAAGCCGTGCGGGAGCGCCCGATGCGGATCCTCCACATCCCGGCCTTCGGGACGGCCCCGGTCGATCCCGAGATCGCCGACAGCGTCGCCGAGGCGGCCGGGCGCCTCGCCGGCCTCGGCCACCGGGTCGAGACCGGCCGCTTCGACGCGGCGACGGCCATCACGGAGGCGTGGCCGGTCCTCGGCCAAGCGGGCATCGCGTGGCTGATGCGCGCGCATCCCGGCCGCCGCGACGACCTGGGCCCGGACATCCGCGCCCTGGCGGAGGCCGGGGCGGCCCTCTCGGCGGCCGACCTGTTCGACGTGCAGCGGATGGCGCTGGCGCTGCGCCGGGACCTCGCCGCCCTGTTCGCCGGCCACGACCTGCTGATGACGCCCGCCGCGGCGGCGCTGCCCTGGCGGGCGGAGGACACCCATCCGCCGCGCATCGCCGGGGTGCCGGTGGGCCCCCGCGGCTCGGCGACCTTCACGGGCTTCGTCAACGCTGCGGGCTGTCCGGCGATCTCGATCCCTTGCCGACCGTCGAGCGCCGGGCTGCCGATCGGGTTCCAGCTCGTGACGCCCTGGGGCGGCGACGAGACCCTGGTGGCGATGGCGGCGGCCTACGAGGCGGCCCATCCCTGGCGGATGGTCTGGGAGGGCAAGGCCCCGTGACCGGCCTGTCCCTCCACGCCGTCGACGCCGCCACGGGCCGGCCGGCCGAGGGGATGCGCGTGCGCGTCCTGACGGCCGGAGGACGGCGGCGGGTGATCGCCGAGGGCCGCCTCGGGGCGGACGGGACCCTCGACCATCCGGTCGTGCGGACGCGGCTCGAGGCCGGGCTCTACGAGGTCGTGTTCGTCATCGGGGACTTCGTCGGGGCCGCGGGGGAGGGGTTCCTGGAGGAGGCCGCGATCCGCTTCCGGCTCGACGACCCCGACCGCCACTGCCACCTGCCGCTGAAGTTCACCGCCTTCGGCGTGGCGCTGTTCCGCGGCTGCTGAGCCGCGGGCCGCCCTTGGGACCGGCCCGCGCTGCGACGGCGCGGCCCGGCCGCCGCCCTCCCCCGTGCGGTGACCGGAGCCTCCGGAGGGCCTAGACTCGGCCCCGTCGCGGCACGCGCAGGAGGAAGCCGATGCGGGTTCAGGCGATGACGATCCCGGCCGCGGCCGGCCGCGCGCATCGCGGCGCCCCGCCGGCGCGCCTGCTGCTGGCCGCGCTGACGATCCTCGCGCTTCCGCTGGCCTTCCTCGCGGCCGGGCGGGTCCCCGCGGCGCCCGTCGACCCCGACCTCGCGCGGGTGATCCGCTTCATGGCGCTGCTCAAGGGCGGCTTCGCCCTGGCGGCTTTGGCCGGCTGCTTCTGGCGTCTCGGCCGGCCCGCCGGATGGCGCAGCCTCGTCTACGTGGCCGGACCGCCGCTGATGGCGCTCGGGGCGGCCGGCCTGTGGTCCCTGCGCGATCCCGGGCCGGCGGCGCTCGGCCTGCATCTCGGCTTGTTCTCGGTCCTCGCGGCGGCGCTGACCGACCGCGAAGCCCTGCCCGACCGGCGCCGCGCGGCGCGCCGTCAGATCGTCTCGTAGGCGAACAGGACCGCGATCAGCGTCAGGCCGATCAGCCCGATGACGAAGCAGACGTCGGCGCAGCGCTCCAGGCTGACCGGGAGGTCGCCGCCGTCGCCCAGGCGGATCGACAGGTACGACGCGATCGCGCTGACCAGGAACAGGATCGCCGTCAGGGCGGCGGCCTCGTCGACGTGGCTCGGCCCGATCCAGCCCTCGGCGATCTTCACGAGGCCGATCAGCGTGGTGCAGACGCCGACCATCGTGCCGGCACTGGGGAGGATGTGGCGCGACAGGCTATCCTCGCCGGATCCGGTGGCCTTCCGCCTTTCGGCCATGCGCTCCTCGTACAGCTCCGCGCCGGCCGATGGCCCCCTATACCGCGCCCGTGGAGGTTCGTCATGAAGCGCCCGCTCACCACCAGCTTCTCCGCGCCGCCGCCGGAGCAGGCCCGCCCGCCCGAATCGGCGCCCGCGGCGTCCTGGCGCGACGTCGCCCCGCTCGCGGCCGCCCTGATCGCCACCCTGGAGGCGATCGAGGCCGGGCCGAAGGCGGGACCGGCGATGCGGGCGCACCGCTCCGCGATGCGCCGCCAGGGCGAGGCGGCCGCGGCGCTCGGCGGGTCCGAGGCGCTGGAGGCGGTCCTCCACCAAGTCGCGGACGCCGACGCGGCGCGGGCCGAGCGGCGCCTCGCGCTCGTCCGCGAGGCCTGGACCGGGCTGCCCGGGGCGGGGGCGTGAGGGTTCGTCCCCCGAAGGAGCGCGGCGCCGGCCGATGGAGGATCACGCCCCGGGTCGGCGGAATCCATGCGCCCTGATCGACACAGGTCTTCGATTCTGGCAGGTCTGCCCAGCGTCACGCCGTTCCCGGTCTGATCCGTCCGAACCGCGCGGCGCGCAGCCGAGCCGCCCGGCCCCGGCGCCTCGGTCGACCCAGTCAGAGAGCCGTTCGATGCCGCTGCCGCTCGTTTCCCTGATCGTGCCGACCTTGAACCGTCTCGAGTTGCTGGCGCAGACCCTGAGCTCCGTCTCGGCGCAGGATTACGGCAACCTGGAGCTGATCATCAGCGACAACGCCAGCACCGATGCCACGGGCGCTTTCCTGGCGCAGCTCCGGAACGACCGGCTCACGGTCCTCACCCGGTCGTTCACGCTGCCCATGGAGGCGAACGTCACCGACGCGGTCCAGCACGCGCGCGGCAAGTACATGCTGCTGCTGAGCGACGACGATCTCATCTCGAACACCTACGTCTCGACGATGGTGGCGGCGTTCGAGGCCGACGACGCGATTCAGGTCGGGCTGGGGCGCCGGGTCCTGATCGACGGCGCGAGCCAGATCCTGCATCAGGCGGAGCCGCTCTCCGCGGGCGCCCAGATCGAGGCCGCGGAGCCGTGGCTGACGCGGTACTTCGCCAGTCCGACGGCCCACACCCAGATCAACACCGTCTTCTCGACCTTCTACAGGCGCTCCGCTTGGCTGGATGCCGGCGGGCAGCCGACGCTGTCGGGCTCCTACTTCTCCGACACGATCCCGTTCGTCGGCGTTCTCAACCGCGCGTCGAAGGTGTTCTACGCGCCCGAGGCGGTCTTCCTGTATCGGTTGCACCAGAATCAGGAGAGTCATCAGGCGACCGCGGCGGCGAAGCAGGCCTATGCGGGCATGTTCCAGTTCTTCGAGCAGCTGAAGCCGAAGCTCGGCGATCTTGCCCATTCGGACGCGCTCAAATCCGCGCTCATCCGGTATGTCCTGATGATGTTCTTCAACGCGTGCGGTCCGTTCGCGACGGAGCAGAAGATCAGCGCGCCCGACCTGTACGGGTTCTTCTGGGACGCGCTGAGCCGTCCCTCACCCCCGGAGGCCGGCGCGGCGGGGCCGCCGGATCTGGCCCAGATGCGGCCGGCGGATCCGGCCGTCGCGTGAGCCCCGATCGATGCCCAACCGGTCCGGACCGTTGAGATGACCCTCGCGCGCTATCGCGGCACCCGTGTCCTCGTCACGGGTCATACCGGCTTCAAAGGCGCGTGGCTCGTCGCCTGGCTGCTCGACCAGGGCGCCGAGGTGATGGGCCTCGCCCTGGCTCCCCCCACCGACAGGCCGAGCCTGTTCCGCGATCTCGCGCTCGCCGACCGGATGCGGTCCGCCGTCGTGGATATCCGCGACGCCGAGGCGGTGCGCGAGGCCGTCGCGGCGTTCCGTCCGGAAATCGTCTTCCACCTCGCGGCCCAGGCGCTGGTCCGGCGCTCCTACGCCGACCCGCTCGAGACCTTCGCGGTCAACGTCATGGGTACCGCCCATGTGCTGGAGGCGGCGCGCCACACCGACTCGGTCCGCGCGGTCGTCTGCGTCACGTCGGACAAGTGCTACGAGAACCGCGAATGGGTCTGGGGCTACCGCGAATCCGACCCGCTGGGCGGCAAGGATCCCTACAGCGCCAGCAAGGCCGCCGCGGAGATCGTGGCCGGCAGCTACCGGCAGGCCCTGATGCCGGGATCGCGCCTGCGCCTCGCCACCGCCCGCGGCGGCAACGTGATCGGCGGCGGCGACTGGTCCGAGGATCGGCTCGTGCCCGACCTCGTCCGCGCCATCCGGAGCCGCGCGCCGCTCGTGTTGCGGAACCCGGACGCGGTCAGGCCCTGGCAGCACGTGCTCGAACTGCTGCACGGCTACCTGCTGCTCGGCGCGCGACTCCTCGCCGCCGACGACGCGGCGGTCGGCGCCTGGAATTTCGGCCCGGCCCGCGCCAGCGAGGTCGCGGTGCGGCGGCTGGTCGAGCAGGCGCTGGCCGCCTGGGGCGGCGACCCCATCCCGGTCCAGATCGAAGCCTCGGCCCTGCGCGAGGCCGGGATCCTGAAGCTCGACGCGGCCAAGGCGGAGGCGGAGCTGGGCTGGCGCCCCCGGCTCGGCTTCGCCCGCACGGTGCGCCTGACCATGGAGTGGTACCGCGACTACAGCGCGCGTCCCACCGACGCCCGGGCGCTCGTCGAGGCCCAGATCGCGGAATACGCCCGGATCGCGGCCGCTTCCGGCCACGCAGACGAGGACAGCGCCTGATCATGCACGCACGTCGCCCCTCCCTCCGCTCCCGCCCCGCGGGCCGGGGAAACGGCCGGTGAAGGCCGTGATCCTGGCGGGCGGCCTCGGCACGCGCCTGTCCGAGGAGACCGCCACGCGGCCGAAGCCGATGGTCGAGATCGGCGGCCGGCCGATCCTGTGGCACATCATGAAGGGCTACAGCCACCACGGCATCAACGACTTCGTGATCTGCCTCGGATACAAGGGGTACATCATCAAGGAATACTTCGCGAACTACTTCCTACACATGAGCGATGTGACCATGCACATCGCCGAGAACCGGATGGAGATCCACCGGAAGACCGCCGAGCCCTGGACCGTGACGCTGGTCGATACGGGCGACCAGAGCATGACGGGCGGCCGCCTGAAGCGCGTCCGGCATCACCTGGAGGGCGAGGAGATGTTCGCGCTCACCTACGGCGACGGCGTCAGCGACGTCGATGTCACCGCGCAGATCGCCTTCCACCGCGCCCACGGCAAGCGCGCCACCGTGACGGCGGTGCGGCCCGACAAGCGCTTCGGCTACCTCGCCCTCGACGGCGACCGGGTCACGGCCTTCGAGGAGAAGCCCGACAACGAGGGCGGCTGGATCAACGGCGGCTTCTTCCTCCTCGCGCCGTCGGTGATCGACACGGTGACGGGCGACGAGACGGTCTGGGAGCGGGAGCCCCTGGAGCGCCTGGCCCGGGAAGGCGACCTGCAGGCCTTCATCCACGACGGCTTCTGGCAGGCGATGGACACGCTCCGGGACAAGACCAACCTCGAGGCGCTCTGGGCGTCGGGACGGGCACCGTGGAAGACGTGGTAGCGCCGCCGCCCTTCGGCCGCCTGCTCATCACCGGCGCGACCGGCTTCGTCGGCGGACGCCTGACGCGGGGCTTCGCCGAGGCCGGCATCGCCGTCGGCGCCCTGGTGCGGGCGGGCTCGGCCACCGCGTTCCTCGACCCGCGCGCGACGATCCTGCGCCACGACGGCGCGACGGACACGCTGCACGCCGCGATGCGCGCCTTCGCGCCCGAGGCGGTGATCCACGCCGCCACCCACTTCGTCGGCGTGCACGGGCCGGACCATGTCGCACCGCTGATCCAGGCCAACCTGCTGTTCGGCACGCAGCTCCTCGACGCGATGGCGCGCTGCGGGGTCCGGCACATGGTCAATTTCGGCACGAGCTGGCAGCATTTCGCGGACGATCGCTACAATCCGGCGAGCCTCTACGCGGCCACCAAGCAGGCCTTCGAGGACATAGCGGCCTACTACGCCGAGGCGGAGGGCTTCACGGTCCTGACCTTGAAGCTGACGGACACCTACGGACCGGCGGATCGCCGCGGCAAGCTCGTCTCGGCCCTGCTCCAAGCCCAGCGGGAGGGACGACGGCTCGACCTGTCCCCGGGCGAGCAGACCCTCAACCTGCTCCACGTCGACGACGTCCTCTCGGGCAGCCGCGCCGCTCTGGACTGGATCCGCGCGGTGCCGCCGCATACGCGGGAGGCCTTCGCCCTCCGCGGCCCCGAGACGCTGTCGCTGCGCGATCTCGTGGCGCGGATCGAGCGCCTCGGCGCGCGGCCCGTCCCGGTCGCCTGGGGCGCGCGGCCCTACAGGCCCCGGGAGGTGATGCGGCCGTGGATCGGATCGCTCCTGCCCGGCTGGTCCGCCGCCATCGGCCTGGATCGCGGCCTCACCGAGTTGATAGCGGCCCAGTGATGTTCGAGATCCGAACCAGCGATCTTCCGGGTGTACTGGCCCTCCGCGCGCCCGGCAGCCGCGATGCCCGCGGCAGCTTCCACAAGCTGATGCACGCGCCGAGCCTCGCTGCCGCTGGTCTCAGGACGGATTTCGCCGAGGTCTACTGCTCCACTTCGGCGCGGGGCGTGATCCGCGGCATGCATTTCCAGGTGCCGCCCCACCAGCACGCGAAGCTCGTCTGGTGCCTGTGCGGCGCGGTGACAGACGTCGTCCTCGACCTGCGCCGGGACTCGCCCGGCTATGGCCGCGCCGTCGCCTTCGACCTCGACGAGGAGGCGCCCGCCGGCGTCTACATCCCGGAGGGCTGCGCCCACGGTTTCGCCGTGCGCTCCGGCGCGGCGACGCTGCTCTACCTCGTCACGTCGGTCCACGCCCCCGCCGCCGATGCCGGCATCCGTTGGGACAGCTTCGGTTTCGACTGGGGCATCCCGCACCCGACCCTGTCGGACCGGGATCGCCTGCATCCCGGCCTCGACGCGTTCGCCACGCCGTTCTGAGCCATGGGCCCGGTCGACGACAGGCGCTTCGACAGGGCGGCGGCCCCGATCGTGCCGGGCCTCGTCGCCGATGGCAGTCTCACACCCGGCGGATCCGGCGGTATAGCTGCCGGAGCCCCCCGACCGGACAACGGTGTTTCGCCCCCATGACCGATGCCCTGCGCACCGAGATCCTGAGCCTCGCCCGGGCGCATTTCGAGGCGCGCGGGAGGCCGGCCTTCGTGCCGGGCGAGACCTACATCCCGCCCTCCGGCAAGGTCATGGACGCGGAGGATTGCGCCCACCTCGTCGACGCCTCCCTCGACATGTGGCTGACGGCCGGGCGCTACGCCGACCGGTTCGAGCGGGAACTCGCGGCGGCGTTCGGACGGAAGCATGCGCGGCTGACCGTCTCTGGCTCGGCCGCGAACCTCCTGGCCTTCGCGGCGCTGACCTCGCCGAAGCACGGCGCGCGCCGCCTGCGGCCGGGCGACGAGGTGATCACCGTCGCGGCGGGCTTCCCGACCACCGTCGCGCCGATCGTCCAGCACGGCTGCGTGCCGGTCTTCGTCGACGTCGACGTCGAGACGCACAACGTCGATGTCGACCTGCTCGAGGCGGCCGTGACGCCGAAGACCCGCGCGGTGATGATCGCGCACTCGCTCGGCAATCCCTTCGACGTGGTCCGGGTGGCCGAGATCTGCCGCCGCCACGGCCTCTGGCTGGTCGAGGATTGCTGCGACGCGTTCGGCGCGACCATCGGCGGGCAGGGAGTCGGGACCTTCGGCGACGTCGCCACCCTGAGCTTCTATCCGGCCCACCACATCACCACCGGCGAGGGCGGCGCGGTGCTGATGGACAAGGGTCCGCTCGCCAAGATCGTCGAGTCGTTCCGGGACTGGGGGCGGGACTGCTACTGCAAGCCCGGCACCGACAACACCTGCGGCAACCGCTTCGGCTGGAAACTCGGGGACCTGCCCCGCGGCTACGATCACAAGTACACGTACTCCCACATCGGCTATAACCTGAAGGTCAGCGACATGCAGGCCGCCCTGGGGGTGAGCCAGCTGACCAAGCTCGACCATTTCGTGGCGCGCCGCCGCGCGAACTTCGTCGGCCTGGAGCAGCGCCTGCGGGAGCGCGGCCTCGACCGGCTCTTCCATCTGCCGCGGGCGACCGCGGGTTCGGAGCCGAGCTGGTTCGGCTACCTCCTCACGGTGCGGGACGGCGTCGGCATCGATCGGAACGCCCTCGTCGCGCGCCTGGAAGAGAAGCGCGTGGGAACACGGCTGCTGTTTGCCGGCAACCTGACCCGGCAGCCCGCCTTCCGGGACGTGACATACCGGGTTCACGCCGCGCTGACCCACACCGACAAGATCATGCGCGACAGCTTCTGGATCGGCGTCTGGCCCGGCCTGACGGACCCGATGCTCGACTACATGGCCGACACGCTGGCGGCGGTGACGCGGGAACTCGGCGCCGGCTGACGCCCCTCCGGCCACGGCGGCCGCGCGCGCGGGCCGCGCGCTTGAGCGGGCCGCGCGCGGGCCCCACATGGACGAGAGCGACAGCGCGGGGCCGACCATGTACGACCTCATCCACACCCTCCGCCTCTGGCTCTGGCGCCGCCAGGTGCGGGCCCTGGCGCGGGCGTGCCGGGTGTCCGGGACCAGCGACGGGGACTGGATCGCCGCCACCGTCGCGGCCTCCGCGACGAGCTCGGGCCCGGGCGCGCCGGTCCCGTACGCGAGCGGCACCGGCCTGTAGCGGCGATCCCTCCCCGCGAGGGGCGGGTCAGCCTTCCGGAGACGGCTCGGCGGCGGCGGCACCCGGCTCGGGCGCCGGGCCGGTGTCGAGGGTGCCGCTGTGGACCAGGGCGCCGGCCCAGGCGCCCGCGATGATCCGGACCTGCTCGATGGCCTCGGCGCGGGTGAAGGGCCTGTCGCCGCCCCCCGGCCGGCCCTCGTCCCAGTAGACGTAGCCGGTGCGCCGGCCGCCGGCATCCTCGACGCAGGCGGCGTTCTCGAGGACGCAGATCCGGAGCGGGAGCTTGAGGCCGAGTGTGGGCATAGGGCCCATATAGGGCGCGGATCCCGCGGGAAATCGGCGCGCCCGCGGCGTGACGGTCCGCCTCAGGTGGGTCTCAGGTGGGTCTGGCCGCGTCGAGGGCCTGCGTCAGCTGTTCCACGACCTCGTCGCCCTTGGGCGGCGGCTCGGCCTCCTCGACCCGCCGGGCGACCTCCATGACGAGGTAGGTCACCGACGGCGGCCACGGCACGCCGTTGTCCAGGAGCATCCGGGCGGCGCTCACCAGCATCCGGAACTGGTCCGGCGGGATCGTCGTCCCTGCCTCGTGCTGCGCGAGGATGTGGTCGGCGATCGCGGCCGCCAGTCCGGCGACTTCGGCCATCTTGTTGGGCGGATCGCCAGCCGTCATGTCAGGTCACGCTCCGTCTGCGAAAGCACGGTGCGGAGCATCCGTCGCCTCTTCGGGGTCTCAGGCCGACACGGTTCCACAAGCAACCCTGGCGAGCAAGCCGTGCGGGCGCGGCACGCCTGCGTCGCCGTGGACGCCGCGGATTTCGGTGGGCTGCGCACGCGGTCCGGGCGTTTCGCGGCCTCCAGTGCCGGGACGGCGGACCTGCTCCGCGGCGGCAGCGCCGTCGGGATCGACCCGGGAAATCTACGCGGATGCCGGACAGTGACGGGGCGCGGTCACGCCGAAGACGGAGCCCCGGTCGCGCCGGGATCGCACGGTGATCGGGTGATCGAGCGCCGCGGCGGTCTGCCGGACGATGTGCAGGCCGAGCCCGAGACCGGCCCCGTCCCGGCGCCCGGCGCGGTCGAAGGCGTCGAAGATGCCCGCCAGCCGTTCGGGCGCGATGCCGGGACCGTCATCGTGTACCTCGATCGTGACCCGCCCCTGCCGGCGGCGGCATCCGACGACGACGCGGCCGCCCGGGCCCGCATACTTCACGGCGTTCCCGACGAGGTTGCGCAGGATGGTCGTCAGCATGGCGGCCTCGCTCTGGACCGTCAGCGCCGTGGCGCAGACCTGCACCCGCACTCCGACCGCGTCGGCGTAGGGCTGCCACTCCGCCGCCACCGCCTCCAGGAGCGGGACGAGGGCGACGGGACCGAGCCGGGGCGGCACGGCGCCGGTCTGGGAGGAGCGGGCCAAGTCGTCGAGTTCGCGGCCCAGCCGCACCAGCGCGTCGCTGGCGAGGCCGAGCCGGGCCGCGGCCCGGGGGCCGACGCCGTCCGAGACCGCGCGGTCGATGGCCATGAGGGCCACCTGCAGGGGCTGCTTGAGATCGTGTCCGGCGACGGCGAGGAGCCGGGCCATGGCGCTGCGGGCGGTCTCCGCGCGCAGCACGGCCTCGTCCGACCCCGCACCGCTCCGGCTCGCCATCGTCAGTCCCATCCCCACCTCCTCGTCCGGCCCGCGTGCGGCGCGCCCCTTCCATGGCGCGACCTTGCACCGTGGCCGTTCGCGCCGGAATCATACGGAGGTTTGATGTCCTAATCGGATCGTCCGGGCGCGCACGCGCGTGACGGCCGCGCGCAGCCCGGCCGACGTTCAGGCGGCCGATCCTCAGGCGCCGATCGTCTCTTCCAGGCAGCGGATCAGTTCGTCGGCCACGAGGGGCTTGCGCAGGAGATCGCGGGCGCCGCCGGCGAGGGCCCGACGCCGGAGCGCGTCGTCGGTCAGCGCCGTCATCATGATGACCGGCAGGGCAGGGCGCTGCTGCCGGACGCGGTCCTGCAACTCGATGCCGCTGATCCCCGGCATGTTCACGTCCGTCAGCAGGCACGAGACGTCGCTGCCGGCCATGGAGGCCAGGAAGGCCTCGCCCGAGTTGAAGGCCCGCGCGTCGTAGCCCAACGCTTCGAGGAAGCTGGACGTCGCGTCCAGAACCGCCTCGTCGTCGTCCACGACCGCGACCGCTTTCTTCCCGACCGGCACGAATCTCCCTCCGGAGCCTCTCGGAGGCGCGTCGATCCCACCTGTGTGGGCCAGCGGCCGCGCCGACGATATTATACGATGGTTTGATGCGCGCGACGGACGCACATCCTGATGAACCGAGTCCCGCCACAGCAAAGCAGGCCTCGGAGCGCCGCGACGCGAGCCGGTAGACATGGGTTTGGCGAATCTAGTCGGGACTTTTCCGTCGACGCCCGACTCGAACGTGCCGACGAAATCTGTCCCGTGCGGGTGCCAACGCGGTGATACCCGGCATCGTTCCGCGCCGATTGGCCCGGCCCGGGCCGGCGGCTGCGGGGGGCTTCGGGCTCAGACGGTCGCCCGGGCCTTGAGCAGCTCGGTCTTGCGCACGAGGTCGGCCACGGAGCCGGCCTCCATCTTCCGCATGACGTTGCCGCGGTGGATCTTGACCGTGATCTCGCTGATGCCGAGGGCGTAGGCGATCTGCTTGTTGAGCAGCCCCTTGACGACGTGCGCCATCACCTCGGCCTCCCGCGCCGTCAGGGTCGCGGCCAGCGCCTCGAGTTCGGCGACCCCCGCGCTCGAGGCGCGCCGGGTCCTGTCCCGCTCGATCGCGACCGCGATGGCGTCGAGCATGTCTTGGTCGCGGAACGGCTTGGTCAGGAAGTCGAGCGCGCCCGCCTTCATGGCCTGGACGGTCATGGGGATGTCGCCGTGGCCGGTCATGAAGATGATCGGCATGCGGTTGCCCATCGCGGCCAGCTTCGCCTGCAGGTCGAGACCGCTGGATCCCGGCAGCCGCACATCGAGGATCAGGCAGCCCGGGCGGTCCGGCAGCGTCGCCGCGAGGAGCTCGCTCGTCGCGCCGTAGGCGAGGGTGTCGAGGCCGACGGAGCGCAGGAGATCCTGGAGCCCCTCCCGGACGCCCTCGTCGTCCTCGACGATGACAACCAGCGGTGAGGCCGTGTCGGCGCCGGCTTTCGCCGCGCCACCCCGGACGTTGCCTGACATCGTGATCGACGAGCCCCCGCGCGCCCCTGCCAGGCTGTCCGCGAGGACAGTGCTTACAGGTTGAATCCGCGCCCGATCAAGCCGACCGTCTTCGGACGGCGCAGCCGGTCCGCAGAGGTCGGACGCAGGGGCCGGGCGCAGGGGCCGGACGCAGGGGCCGCACCCGGCCGAACCTATCGACTTGCGGCCAAGCTTGTGGCTATGAGCGGTTGCACTGCCCCCGGGACTGGCTCAACCTCAAACGCGATCAGCATGTCCCGGCTCGCGGGCGACCCGTCCGGCCGTGCACCCGTATGGCAGGCTGCGGAGCGAGGCGCGGAGATGATTGCGGTGAGCAACGCGCCTCCCAGACAAAAGACGGCGCGCGTCCTCCTCGCGAGCCTGATCGGCACGACGGTCGAGTTCTACGACTTCTACATCTACGCCACGGCGGCGAGCCTGATCTTCGGGCCGCTGTTCTTCCCGGCGGCGCTGCAATCGGCGGAGCTGATCAGCGCCTACGCGAGCTTCGGCCTCGCCTTCGTGGCCCGGCCGATCGGCGGCGCGGTCTTCGGGCATTTCGGCGACCGGGTCGGGCGCAAGGCGACGCTTGTCGCCTCGCTCCTGCTGATGGGTCTCTCGACCTCGGCGATCGGGCTGCTGCCCACCTTCGCGCTGGCCGGCTGGCTCGCGCCCGTCCTGCTCTGCCTCCTCCGGTTCGGGCAGGGGCTGGCGCTCGGCGGCGAGTGGAGCGGCGCCGCCCTGCTGGCGCTGGAGAACGCCCCGCCGGGATGGCGCGCGCGCTACGCGATGTTCGCGCCGCTCGGGGCGCCCCTCGGCTTCTTCGTGGCCAACGGCCTGTTCCTCGTCCTGACCCTGACCCTCAGCGCGGAGCAGTTCGCGGACTGGGGCTGGCGGGTGCCGTTCCTGCTCAGCGTGCCGCTCGTCTGGCTCGGGCTCTGGGTCCGCACCAATCTCGGCGAGACCGAGGAGTTCGCCGCCGCCGTGAAGGACGCGCAGCCCCCGCGCGTCCCCTTCGTCGCGCTGATGCGCCACCATGCCGGGCAGGTCGTCGCCGGGATGTTCGGCGTCGTCGCGTGCTTCTCGCTGTTCTGGACCGCCACCGCCTTCGCGCTCGGCTACGGCACGACGACGCTCGGCTATTCCCGGGCCTCGTTCCTGACGGTCGAGCTCGGCGCGATCCTGTTCATGGCCGCCGCCATCGTCGTCGCGAGCTGGTTGTCCGACCGGCTCGACCCGGCCCGCGTCCTGATCGTCGGCTGCGCCGGGACGATCGCCTCCGGGATCCTGCTGGCGCCGATGCTCGGCAGCGGCTCCCTCGCGACGATCTTCGTCTTCCTGGCCTTCGCCCTGTGGGTGATGGGCTTCGTCAACGGGCCGCTCGGCGCGTGGCTGCCGAGCCTGTTCCCGCCGCAGGTGCGCTACACGGGCACCTCCGTGGCGTTCAACGTCGGCGGCATCATCGGGGGCGCCTTCTCGCCGATGATCGCGCAGGCGCTCGCCGAGCGCAGCGGCCTGACCGCGGTCGGCTTCTACCTCGCGCTGACCGGCGGGATCAGCCTGATCGCCTTCGACACGAGCGCCCGCCAGCGCGCGCTGGGGGCACTGGCGCGGAGCGAGCGGCGCTACCGCGCGCTGTTCGAGCAGAGCCACGTCGCGCTGTGCGAGGTCGATCTCTCCGGGGCGCAGGCCCACCTCGCCGAGGCGCGGGCCGCCGGGCCGGGGACCGACCTCCGCGGGCAGGCCGATGCCGCGCTCGCCGCCGCCTGCGCGCGGCAGATCGCGCTGGTCGACGTCAACGACGCCACGGTGCAGCTCCTCGGCTGCCGGTCCCGCGACGCGGTCCTCGGCTCGATGAGCCGCTTCCTGCCGCCGGGCAACGATCTCGTCCTGCCGCTCCTGCAGCGGCTCGACCGGGCGGGCGGCCGGTTCGAGGCGCAGGGCCGCCTCGTTCGCGCCGACGGGCGGGAGGTGACCGTGATCCTCGTCGTGGCGCTGCCGGACGACCCGGCGGCCTTCGACCGCGTCGCCTGCGCGATGATCGACGTGACCGAGCGGGAGCGCGCGAAGGAGGCGCTGCTCGCCGCCCAGGCCGAGCTGGCCCGCGCGGGCCGGGTCTCGACCGTCGGGGCGATCTCCGCCTCCATCGCCCACGAGGTCAATCAGCCGATCGGCGCCATGGTGATGAGCGCCGAGGCCTGCCTGCGCTGGCTGCGGCGCGAGACGCCGGATCTGGAGGCGGCCGCGCGGGCGGCCGAGCGCGCCGTCCGCGACGGCATGCGGGCGAGCCGGATCGTGCAGCGGACGCGCGAGCAGCTCCGCCGCGACCGGAGCCAGCCCGAGATCGTCGACCTTCAGCCCCTCCTCGCGGAGGTCGTGGCGCTCCTCGATCGGGAGATCCTGGCGGCCGGGGCGACGGTGCGGACTCGGATCGCCGCGACCGAGGCGCGCGTCCTGGCCGATCGCGTCGAGATGCAGCAGGTCGTGGTCAACCTCGTGACGAACGGCCTGCACGCCATGCGCGATGCGCCCGAGACCCGCCGCGAGCTGCGGATCGCGCTCAGCGCTCCCGCGCCCGGTCGGCTTCGGATCGCGGTGTCCGACAGCGGCACCGGCATCGATCCGGAGCAGCTGCCCAAGCTGTTCAGCCCGTTCTTCACCACGAAGCGCGACGGGATGGGCATCGGCCTCGCGATCTGCCGGACCATCGTCGAGTCCCATGGCGGGACGCTGACCGCCCGGAACAACGACGGTCCCGGCGCGACCTTCGCGGTCGATCTTCCGGCGGCCGAGCCGGACCGAGAGAGCCGCGCGGCGGAACCCGCCGCGGCGAGCGCCTGAACCGCGGAGAGCGGGTCAGGGAGTGGGTCAGGGGGCGGGCACGGCCGAGAACAGGCTGTTCAGCCCCTCCGCGGTGGTCGGGTGGGCGAGGATCGCGTCGCGCAAGGCCGTGTAGGGCAGGCCGGCGAGCATCGCGACCTGGACCGCGGCCATGACCTCGCCGGCCTCCGCGCCGAGCATCGTGAAGCCGAGGATCCGATCGTCCGGTCCGATGACGGCCTTCATGAAGCCCTCGGTCTGCCCGGTCGTCCGCGTGCGCAGCACGGCCGCCATCGGCAGCTTGGCGACCCGGACGGCATCGCCGCGGGCGCGCGCCTCGGTCTCGGTCGATCCGACCCGCGCCAGCGGCGGGTCCGTGAACAGGCAGGCGGGCATCAGCCGCCCCGCGGTCGAGCGCGGGATCCCCGCGAGATCGTCGCGGATCACGCGGAAATCGTCCGCGGAGGCGTGGGTGAAGGCCGGGCTGCCCGCGCACTCGCCGATGGCCCAGACGCCCGGCGCGCTCGTCCGCAGACGGTCGTCGACCTTGATCACGCCCCGCTCGGTGAGGTCCACCCCCGCGCGGTCGAGGCCGATCCCGTCGGTGTTCGGCGCCCGGCCCGCCGCGACGAGGATGTGGCTTCCGGCGATGACCGCCTCGCCGTCGCCGCCGCGCACCGTGATCTCCACGGCGTCGCCCGAACGGCCGCGCACGCGCACGACCTCCGTGCCGGTGCGGATGGCCAGCCCCTCGGCCTCGAGGAGCTGCGCGAGCGCGGAGGCCACGTCCGGATCCTCGCGGCCCGCGATCTGCGCCCCGTGCTCGATCACCGTCACCGCGCTGCCGAACCGGCGGTAGGCCTGGGCCAGTTCGAGGCCCACGTAGCCGCCGCCGAGGACGACGAGGTGGGCGGGCACGGCGTCGAGTTCGAGCGCCTCGATATTCGTCAGCGGTTCCGCGTCGCGCAGGCCCGGGACGTCGGGGATGGTCGGGCGCGTGCCGAGGTTGAGGAAGATCCGCTCGGCCGTCAGCGCGCGCGACCCGCCCGCGTTCAGCGCGACCGTGAGCGCCCTGGGACCCGTGAAGGCGGCCGTTCCCATGATGAGCTCCGCGCCGCTGTCGCGGTAGCGGTCGAGGTGCATGTCGACGAGGCCGCGGACCATCGCCCGCTTGCGCTCGACCACCCGGGCCATGTCCACCGCGACCGGGCCGGTCTCGATGCCGTACCGGTCGGCGTGCCGGGCGAGATGGGCGATCTCGGCGCTCCAGATCTCGTTCTTGCTCGGCAGGCAGTTGGTGTTGGGGCAGGAGCCCCCGATCCAGCGGCGCTCGACCACCGCGACCCGCTGCCCGGCCTTGGCCAGGTGCCAGGCCAGGAACTTGCCACCCTCGCCGCTGCCGATCACGAGCGCATCGTAGTGGTCGTCCATCGTCCATCCTCCGCGGATCCGAGATTTCGGAAACACGTAAAGGCATCGCGATCGGCCGGATATCATGCGTCGGTATGATAGACCGGCCCTGACCGGCCGGCGCGCAGATTTGGTGCGCCCGCGGCCGCGCCGCGTGGCGCGATCGCTTCCGGCGGCAAGTCGATCACGGACGCGCATGCCTGCGCTCGACCTCGGAACACAGATGTCTTGCCGAACCCGCGGCCGCGTTCCGGACGAATATCGGATGATCAGACCCAAACCTGCGTATGATTGAGCCGGATCGGCCCATCATCGAAGCTCCTCCCATCGCCGCCGCGCGATCATCCGTCCCGGCCGGCGCCTCTGCAGGGAGGCCTCAAGCCGTCCCGCGCCCTCAGCTTCGAAGGAACAGATCCATGAACACGCAGGTTCGCCGCGTCCTCGGCCTCGTCTCCGGGCCGGGCTCGAACCGCCTCGGCCTCCAGGCCATGCGGGTCGCCATCGCGGTCGTCTTCCTCTGGATCGGCGCGCTCAAGTTCGTGCCCTACGAGGCCGACAGCATCACGCCCTTCGTCGCCAACAGCCCGGTCATGGCGTTCTTCTACGCCCACCCCGACCGGTACGCCCAGCACCTCACCCACGAGGGCGAGCTCAACCTCGCCGCCCGCGCGTGGCAGACGGCCAACCACACCTACGCGTTCTCCCGCGGCCTCGGCACGGTCGAGCTGCTGATCGGCCTGCTCGTCCTCGCCGGCTTAGTGTCGCGGCGGCTGGGCCTGGCCGGGGCGGTGCTCGCCTTCCTCACCCCGGTGGTGACCCTGTCGTTCCTCGTCACCACCCCCGAGGCCTGGGTCGCCGCGCTCGGCGATGCCCAGCACGGCTTCCCCTACCTGTCGGGCGCGGGCCGCCTCGTCCTCAAGGACGTCACCCTCATGGCCGGCGCCTGGCTCGTCCTCGCCGACAGCGCCCGCGCCGTCCTGCGCGAGGCGTCCGCGCCGGCGGCCCGGGCCCCGGCGCCCGCCCTCGCCGCGAAGGCGTGAACGGCCGCCCACGTGCGGCCGCGGGAAGCTTTCAGGACCGAGACCCGGGACGATGGACTGTCTTCGGCCGACCCTGATCTCGGATCCGGCCGCAGAGAGGCACCGTTTCGGGTGACGACCCCTAACCTTCGTATGATTCCGCGCGGCCGGGAGCGGCTGTACCTCTCGCGATACAGCACACGACACAGGCCGCGCCTTCGGCCGCCCCCGGACACACGTCGCCCGGCCGGTTCGCACGCCGAGACACGTCGCGCCGTCCCCCATTCCACGAGGTCGAACGATGGTCCAGCTCACGATCAATGCGCGCCGCTACACGGTGGACGCGGAACCGGACACGCCGCTGCTGTTCGTCCTGCGCGACAGCCTCGGGCTGACCGGCACGAAGTACGGCTGCGGCATCGGGCAGTGCGGCGCCTGCACGGTCCTCCTCGACGGCGCGGCGACCCGCTCCTGCCAGGTCCCGCTGGAGAGCGTCGGCGACCAAGCCATCACCACGATCGAGGCGATCGAGCTGGATCCGGTCGGCGCCCGGGTCGTGGCCGCCTGGGTCGGCATCGAGGTGCCCCAGTGCGGCTACTGCCAGTCCGGGCAGGTCATGGCCGCCACGAGCCTGCTCAAGCAGACCCCGAAACCGACCGAGGCCGACATCGCCGGCGCCATGACCAACCTGTGCCGGTGCGGAACCTACAACGCCATCGCCGCCGCCGTGCGGCAGGCCGCGGCCTGAGGAGGCGCACGATGACCGACCGCTCGCCCCGCACCCGCCCGGCCCGCCGCGAACCGGTCCGCAACCTCTCCCGCCGCGGCTTCCTGGGGGCGGCGTCGGGCGCGCTGGTCCTCGGGGTCGGCCTGCGGCTGGCGCCGGCCACCGCCCAGACCCGCGCCGAGGGCCCGGCGGCCGTCGCCCCGAAACCCGGGACCCGCGTGGCGGCGTTCCTGGAGATCCGCCCCGACGACAGCGTGCGCCTGCTCAGCCCCTTCGTGGAGGGTGGCCAGGGCATCAACACCGGCCTCGCCCAGACGATCGGCGAGGAGCTCGACCTCGACCCGGCGCGCTTCGCGGTGGAATGCGCCCCGCCCGGCCCCGATTACGCGGTCGTCAACGGCCTGCGCATGACCGGCGGATCCTTCTCCACCCGCTCGAGCTTCGAGGCCATGCGCCGCCTCGGCGCCACCGCCCGCGAGATGCTGCTGCGGGCGGCGGCCGCCGAACTCGCCGTGCCGCAGGCCAGCCTGACCACCGGGAACGGCCGCGTGATCCACGCCGCTTCGGGCCGGAGCCTCGGCTACGGCGTCCTCGCCGCCGCGGCGCTCGCGCTGCAGCCGCGCGACGACGTGGCCTTGAAGGATCCGAAGGACTTCCGCTGGATCGGCAAGCCGGTGGCGCGCCTCGACATGCGCGACAAGTCCACCGGCCGGGCCGTCTACAGCATCGACATCCGGCTCGACGGCATGGTTCACGCCGCGATCCGGCACGCGCCGCATCTCGGCACCGAGCCGGAGGCGATCACCAACGCGGCGGAGGTCCGGGCGATGCCGGGCGTCCAGGCGGTCGAGCGCCTGCCGGGCGCGGTGGCGGTGGTGGCCGACACGTGGTGGCGGGCCCGCACGGCCGCGGAGGCCCTGCAGGTGACCTGGAGCCGGCCGGCGTCCGAGGGCGTCGCGACCGTCTCGGCAGGCTTCTCCTCGGCCGCGATGCTGGCCGCCCTCCGGGACGCGCCCGGCCCCGGCGTTCCGGCCGAGCAGGCGGGCGATCCGGACGCCGCCTTCGCGGGCGCGACCCGAGTCGTCGAGGCCGCGTACGACGCCCCCTACCTCGCGCACGCGCAGCTGGAGCCGCCCTCGGCGGTGGCCCGCTTCGCCCCCGACGGCAGCCTCGACCTCTGGGTGCCGAACCAGATGCCGGAGCTGTTCCAGCAGGTCGCCGCCAAGACGGCCGGGCTGCAGCCGGATCAGGTCCGCATCCACTCGCCGATGCTCGGCGGCTTCTTCGGGCGCCACTTCCACTACGGGCCGGCCAGCCCGTTCCCGCAGGCGATCCTGCTCGCGAAGGCGACGGGCAGGCCGGTGCGGGTGCTGTGGTCGCGGGAGGAGGAGTTCGGCATGGACGCGCTGCGCCCCCTGAGCTTCGCCCGGTTCAAGGCGGCCCTCGGGCCGGACGGGATGCCGGTGGCGCTGGAGACCACCGCGGTGGGGGAGGGCCCGATCGGGCGCTGGTTCGGCGCGCTGTTCAAGGGGCCGGTGGATTCCTCGGTGGTGGAGGGCCTCGACCAGAAGCCCTACGCCATCCCGAACCGGCGGCTCACCTACGTGAAGGTGCCGCACCCGGTGACCATCGCGTTCTGGCGCTCGGTCGGGCACTCGATGAACGACTACTTCTACGAGAGCTTCCTCGACGAGATCGCGCAGGCCGGCGGCCAGGACCCGTTCGCCCTCCGGATGACGCTCCTGAAGGACAGCGCCCGCCACCGCACCCTGCTGCAGGCGGTGGCCGACCTCGCCGGCGGCTGGACGCGCGGGCCGTTCCAGGCGGCGGACGGCACGCGGCGCGCGCGGGGCGTGTCGATGGCCTCGCCGTTCGGGTCGGAGACGGCGACGATCGCCGAGGTGTCGCTCGAGAACGGCGAGGCCCGGGTGCACGATCTCTGGATCGCCATCGATCCGGGCCGGGTGGTCAACCCGGCAATCGTGAAGCGCCAGGTCGAGAGCGCGGCGGCGCTCGGCCTCTCGTCGACGCTGCTGGAGCAGGTGGTCTACGAGGGCGGGCAGCGGCAGGCGCGGAACTTCGACGCCTATCCGATCCTCGACCGGGCGCGGATGCCGCGGGTGCACGTGGCGATCGTCGAGAGCGGGGCGCCGATGGGCGGCATCGGCGAGCCGGGCCTGCCCGGCGTGCCGCCGGCGGTGGTCAACGCGGTGGCGGCGCTGACCGGCCGACGCCTGCGCAGCCTGCCCCTGGCCAAGGAGACCCTCTCGGGGGCCTGACGCCGGCGAGGCCGCCGCCCCCCGAAAGTCCCGCTTCGCGACTGGAAGCGGGATTTTCGCATGCCGTATACCGGGGGTGCGGCGGGCTAGCACTGGGGCCGGCCCCGGGAACCGTGGACATGAGCATCGGTCTGACGCCGACGGACGACCGGATCGTCGTGGCCAGCGAGGCCGACTGGAACGACGCGTGGTACCTCGTCTGCATGAAGGTCTCGACGATCGGCTTCGTCGTCGTCGATGCCCGCGAGCGGGTCGCCACCCTGGACGCGCTCCGGGCGGCCGGGATCACCGACATCGCCGGCCATCTCGACGCGCGTCCGGACGTGGCCGACCGCCTGCGGCACGGGATGGTCATCCTCGACGTCAACGAGGCGGCCGTGCGGATGTTCGGCGCCGGCGGCCGCGCGGACATGATCGGGCAGCGCACGCAGCGCTTCTTCGACCCCCTCTGCACCGCCCAGGTCAACTCCGCCCGGGCCTTCGCGGCCGGCGCGACCGCGTTCCAGCAGCAGGCGCACAGCGTCCGGCTCGACGGCTCGCGCTTCGAGACGCTGTTCTGCGTGGTCCCCCGGGCGGACGGCGCCAGCTCCGGCCTGTGGCTCGCCTCCTTCGTGGACATCACCGAGCACGTCGAGCGGCAGATGTCCCTGGAAGTCCTGCGCGACGAGCTCGCCCACGTCTCCCGGATCTCGACGCTGGGCGAACTCTCGGCGTCGATCGCGCACGAGATCGGGCAGCCCCTGTCGTCGATCGGCATGACCGCCGGGGCGATGCTGCGCCTGCTCGACCGCGCGGATCTCGACCGCGACCTGCTCCGGCGGCAATGCCAGCGCATCGTCGATCAGGTCACGCGGGCCGGGGACATCATCGATCGCACCCGGCGCATGGCCGCGAAACGCGACAGCGTCCGCGCGCCCGTCTCCGTGGCGGAGATCCTGACCGAGGCCGCGCAGTTCGTGGCGCACGACCTGAACCGCGGCAAGATCAGGCTCACCGTCGTCCCGGCCGACGCGGCCGCGCAGGTCTCCGCGGACCGGATCCAGCTGCAGCAGGTCTTCGTCAACCTGCTGATGAACGCCATCCAGATCCATCGGCAGGCGCGGACGCCCGGGCCGGAGATCACGGTCGAGACCACCTGCCGGGACGGATCGATCACGGTGGACGTCGTCGACAACGGGCCGGGCCTCGATCCCGACGCCGTCGACCGGCTGTTCGACGGCTTCTTCACGACGCGGCCCGAGGGGCTCGGCCTGGGCCTCCGGATCTGCCGGACCATCGTGGCGGCCCACGGCGGCTCGATCGACGCGCGTTCCCGCGACGGGGCGCCGGGCGCCCGGTTCACGGTGCGCCTGCCGCTCGCCCGGGCCTGACCGATCCGCCGCGGGGAGCGGGCAGGGGTCCCCGGTCGGGGCGTCCCCGCGGGCGCCTCAGGCCGCGACGGCGCGCGCGCTCCGGTACCGGCTCGCCGGCGCCGACGCGCCGAGCTGGGCGGCGAGTTCGAGGCGCGCGGCGTCCAGCGCGGACCAGGCCGCGCCGTTCTCCAGGGGCGGGATCGTGACGACCTCGCCGGCATCGAACCCGGCCAGCGCGGCCGCGACCAGATCGGCCGGCGTCATGACGATGCTGGCCGGGAGGTTCCGGTAGCCGCCGACGCCGGCTACGGCCCAGAACTCCGTCGCCGTCGCGCCGGGCAGGACCGCCTGGATCCGGACGCCCTTGGGGGCGAGTTCGTGCTGCAGCGCCTGGGTGAAGGCCAGGACGTAAGCCTTGCTGGCCCCGTAGACACCGTTGAGCAGCTCGGGATTGAGGGCGACGGTCGAGGCGACGTTGATGATCGCCCCGTGCCCCCGCGCGACGAAGGCCGGCGCCGCCGCGTAGGCGAGGCGCGTCACGGCCGTCACGTTCACGCCGATCATGCGCTCCATCTCGTCCGGATCCGCCTGGAGCAGCGGAGCCGCCGAGCCGAAGCCGGCGTTGTTGACCAGCAGGGTGATCGCCGCGTCGCCCCGCAGCCGGTCCTCGACGCGCCGAAGACCGGCCCGGTCGTTGATGTCCGCCGCGAGCGCCTCGACGGTGCGGCCGGAGGCCCGACGCACCGTCTCCGCGACCGCCTCCAGGCGATCCGCGTTCCGGGCGGTCAGGATGAGATCGTAGCCGCGCGCGGCGAGCTGTTCGGCATAGATCGCACCGATCCCGCCCGAAGCGCCGGTGATCAGAGCAATTCCCTTGGCACGATCCGTCATGACAACTCTCCGTCTGCGCTGTTGGATGACGGAAAGTGTAGCGACCGGGACGGAGCCGGACATTTATACCGACGCGGGGCGACGCCATACCTTGGTATGACCTGGCCGGCCGGTCCGGCGCGCGTCAGGCAGTCGTCGGCGGGCGGTCGCCAACGGGCGCGGGGAGGCCGGCGCAACCCCGGCCCGATCGGCGGCACGCGGACGGCATCGGCACGCCGGCCCCGCCGCGCCGATCCGGGAGAGGTGCGCCCGCCGCCTCGCCGTGCTAGAACGAAAGCGGAACAAATCACAGGTGCGGGCCGGGCACAATCTGCGGGCGAGAAGTTTCTTCCGGGCCGGTGGACGAATGTGAATACGGCGCGAAAACACCTGTCGCGGCCGGCCCTTGGCCGGCCGGTAGGGTCGGTGGAGAACCTGTGACAAACCGGGGGACAGGACGGCGATGGCGATGAGGACGGCGTTCGTGGTGCAGCCCTTCGAGGTGCACCGGAAGCGGTTGCGACCGGCCCGGCAGGAGCCGGCGCAGACCGAGAGCGGGGCGGTGAAGAAGGCGGAGAACATGGCCAAGCGGATGCCGGGCGCGGCGGCGCTGAAGGTCGTGGCCGACGACGAGACCGGCGAGCTGGAGGGCGTCACGATCCTCGGCCAGTGGGGCGAGATCCCCGACGACTTCGCCGAGAGCCTGCAGGGCGCCTAGGCCCAGATCACCAGCGGGGTGGGAGAGCGCCATGTCGGCGGTTCGGCGGGTCGGGAACTTCCTCCAGGTGCAGGACGGCGACGGCTGCCGCCACCTGCTGCGCGTGACCAGCGTCCAGGCGCTGAGCGACACGGACCTGATGCGCAACGAGACCTTCATCACCGCGGCGGGTCGGACCATCCGGGTGACGCAGCCGCTCGACGAGATCGTGGACCTCGTGGCGCCGGGCGAGCGGGCAGGGAAGGGGTCACAGGAGGAGCCGTGGCCGTTCTAGCCGCGGGAGATCATCCCGCGCGCCATCTCCAGCAGCAAGCGGCGGTCCGACAGGGTGAGCGCGGACCAGACGCGCAGCAAGTCCCCCGTCATCTCGACCGTGGCGAACGCCTCGGATTCGTCGAGAAAGGCGTCTTCGGGCGTTCCGAGGGCGTGCGCGATCTGCCGGAGCATCGATCTCTTGTCGTTCGGCCTACCTCTCTCATCCTCGAATTCTGGATCCGCCAACGCAATCTCCGGCAGACGCACGGCGTCGTCGCGCCAAATCTTTGACATCTCTATAGCGCGCCAATTCGAGAACTGCATCAACGAATTGTAATTTAATTTTACTGGTATAAATGCACCAATGGAAAGGACGTCTATGATTATTTTAGATTGATTTCAGAACCTGACATAGCGAGAGCGGTCAGAACTCGATGGTCGGCCATGAACTTGCCCGACATCTGAACTGAAGGCGGCGTCGGCGCACCGCTCCGAGGCGGGTCAACGGCGCGGCGCTCACGTCCCGGTGCCCGCACGCGCGCCGTCGCCCGCCGCATCCGGACACCGGCGAAGGGACGGCGCACGGGCCCGCCCCGACCTGGCCGGGATGGACTCTCAGGAAGCGGAGTCGGCGATCAGCTGCCGCCGCCGGCCTCGCCGCCCTTGCCGACCTGAGGTACGCCGCGCTCCGGCTGGCCGGCATTTCCGCCCGCGGCCGAGTCCGTCGTGACGGTCGCCGTTCCCGTCCCGGTGGGCGCGACGACGGCGGTGCTGCCCGGACCGCTGTTCTGGCCGCCGCCGGGAACGACGACGGTTCCGGCCGGGGTGCCCGGCGTCACCGGCTGGGGCGGTCCGGGCTGTCGGATCGGTGCGGGACCGGTGCCGGTCTGCGCCGAACCGGGCGACGCCGCGACCAGCGCGAAGATGGCGAAGAGGGCATGACGCATCATGTGCTCCTTGGCATCCCGGCCCTGACTGTGCCGCGCGCACGGGCCTCCGTGCCCGAACGCGGGCGCGCGATCCGGGTTTCCGACGCCGCTCACCTTCGTGCCCGGCGGCGCCCGGCGCACGAAAAAGCCCCGCGCGGCGCTGCCGGCGGGGCTGAAGGTGGGTCTGCCTTCGGGAGGATGCAGGGGCGGATGCTTAGCCGGCGTTGCGCCGCGGCTGCACCGGCGACACGACATGCCGGCCACGCGGGCACTGCCGGTCACGACGGCGTTACGCTTGCATGCCGGGACAGCTCCGCCCCGTGCGGCGGGCGGCCCGGACCGTGGCGCCGCGCTAAACCCTGGCCATCCTTGGATAACCATGGCGACCGCCGGCTTGTGGATGCCGCGGCGGCGTCATCGACAGCGTCGCGGCGCTGTGGTGCTGATCGGCGGCGAGGAGTCCCATGAAGCACATCATCGTTCTGGCGATCGCGGCCACGGCCCTGACGGCCTGCAACGCGGCGAACCGGCCCGGTCGCGGCGAGCTCTTCATGAGCGAGGCGGACATCGCCGCGAAGGACGACGCGATCTGCCGGAGCTACGGCGCCGAGCCGGGAACGCCGGAATACGTGCAGTGTCGGGGCACCCAGGATCAGCGGCGCGACGCCGCCCAGGCACCGCGCCGCAGCGGCTGAACGTGGCGGCGTGACGCCGCCCCGGGGACCAACGCCCCGCTCGCGCGTTATCCGCGCGGACCGCCTGCCCTGGAGCGCGTGATGCTCGCCCGATCCGCCCTGATGCTCATCGTCCTGACGTCGGGGGCCCAGGCCGCCGCCTTCGACGACCTGAAAGGCTACCTGGCGTCCTGCCTGCGGTTCGAGATGGGCGGCGCCCAGGCGGAACGCGGCGGCCCGCTGTCGGCGAAGGTCCGCCACGCCCTGGACCGGTGCTCCGACGACGTCGCGCGCCTCGAGCGGGCGGACGGGCGCCGGCTGCGCGGAGACGGCGGGATCAGCCCGTCGACCAAGGAGGTCATCCGGAGCGTCGTGGGCGGCGGGGCCGGCGGCGTCCGCACCGTCCGGTACTGAGCGCCGACGGACCACCCGACGGGTCGATCGGGCGGCGCCGATCACCGATCGTTAACCGTCCGGCCGCACCTCACGGGCCTTGCTCGCGAGGAGATCCCGGTGCCGAAGCGCCTGACCATCACCGTCCCGCACGCCCTCGGGGCCGCCGAGGTTCGGCGCCGCATCGACCTGCACATGGACTGGGCCTTCCGGCGCCTGGAGGCGGAGAAGATCCGGGTCGAGGCCGAGGACTGGCTCGGCAATCGCCGCGCCTTCTCGGGCAGCGGCTACGGGCAGACGGCGCGCGTCGCGATCCAGGTGGCCGACGACGCGCTGGAGGTCGAGGCGCTGGTGCCCTGGATGGCGAGCCTGTTCGCGCCCGTCATCGAGTCGGTCGGGCGCCACTATGTCGGGCGCCTCCTGTCCGACGAGGCCGCCTGACGCGCGACGCGGCAATCGCTCGACCGCGCGGAGCCGACCGGGACGGCGACCGGTCCGTGGGCGCCGGCGGGGCGGTTGTGGCCCGGTCGCGCCGGGGCTAAACGCGCCGGCTCGGTGGCGGCGCAGGGGCCAGGATGAGCGATGACGTGGCGGCCCTGCTCCTCGCGCTCGCGACCGAGAACGCCGAGCTGCGCCAGCAGCTCGCCACCGCGCAGGACATGCTGATGGAGACCGCCATCGACGCCGGCCACCTCCACGCCCGCATCGAGGCCCTGCAGGCCGAGCGCGACGCGTGGCAGGCGGAGGCCGAGCGACTGGCGCGCCGGCCCCCGCGCTCCGTGTGAGCGGTCGCGCCGCACGGCGGCCCGGCGTGCCGGGATCGTGCGGCTGGGCGAGCCCGAGGCCGCGGCGCGACCGGGGAGGGTGCCTCGGCGAGACCCCGCGCCGGGCGGGCTCACGCCTTCCTGGGCTGCGGGCGGGGTACGCGCACGTCGACCGTCTGGCCGGTGAGGGGGTTGAGGATCAGCATGGCGGCCGTCTCCGGTGGGTATGCCGGTAGAACGCCGGCCCAGGGCGCCGGGATCACGCCGCGGCGTGCCGTGGCGCACGGGCGGCGACGGGGTCGCCGAACCCGGATCGGACCGGGAGCCCGGTCTCGGCACCGCCCGCGAGGCTCGCCAGGGTCGGCCTGCCGCCTACCTCAGAACGTGGCGCCCTGGCGGCCGCCAGGGGCAGAACACCTGGAGGATCGATATGGCCATCGATAGATCCGATGAGCGTGCCGCGCTCGATGCCGAGGTCGAGGACACCCAGGCCACCATCGCGAAGCTTCGCGCGGCTGCCGACGGAACGCCGCCCGGACACGGTTCGCGCGTGGCGCTGAAGAAGGCCGAGGAGAGGCTGGCCGAGCTGGTCAAGCACATCACCCGGCGCGACCGGACGGGGTAGGGCGGCGCGCGGGACGCCGCGACGACGAACCCTTCCCGCCCCAGTGGCCGAGAGCGGCGCGCCGACGAATGTCTGCGCGTCGCTCCCGCCCATCGGAGTCCGGCTCCGGGAGGCCGACGCGGCCGCCTCGCGGCCCGGACGCCCCCGAGCATACGGCCAGAACTTCACCAGTATTTAACCGAGTCGACTGAAGTTAATCGGCCATTTACCACGATTTTTCCGACACGACGAAGCTGTGTGTCCGTAAAACTACAGCTATTCTGCTCAGAGCTTGGTAGTCTTATCACCAGATCGAAACCCGGATCGCCCGTGATGACCAAGCTCCTCGCCTCCCTGACCGCCTTCACTGCCCTGACCGCCGCGGCGTCCGCCGCCGACCTGCCGCGCCGCGCCGCGCCGCCGCCGGTGTTCACGCCGGTGCCGGTGTTCACCTGGACCGGCTTCTACGTCGGCGTGAACGCCGGCTACGGCTTCGACGCCAACAGCCGCAACACCACCAGCTACGCCCTGCCCGGCGGCTCGCTGATCAACTCGCCCGGCACCGCCGGCGTCGTCAGCGTCAGCAACCGCAACAACAACGACGGCTTCTCGGGCGGCGCCCAGATCGGCTACAACTATCAGTTCACCCCGGGCTCCGGCGTCGTGATCGGCTTCGAGGCCGACGCCCAGTACGTCGACTTCGCCCGCCGCGCCAACGCCACCCAGAACTACAGCTTCCTGGGCTTCCCCGGCGTCGCCTTCAGCAACCCGCCGGCCTTCGTCGCCACGAGCGGCAACGGGCTGGATTACTTCGGCACGGTGCGCGGCCGCCTCGGCTACGCCTTCGACCGCACCCTCGTGTACGGCACCGGCGGCTTCGCCTACGGCTCGGGCCAGGACGACCAGAACTTCGCCGGCAACCGCTTCCGCGACAGCTTCCGCACCGGCTGGGCCGCCGGCGGCGGCGTCGAGTACGCCCTGCCGACCGACTCCTTCCTGAACTTCTTCCGCTCCTCGGCCGTCACGCTGAAGGTCGAAGGCCTGTACGTCAGCCTCGACCGCCAGAAGAACTCGGCCGGCGGCGTGTTCTACGGCAACCTCCTGCCCCCGAACGGCATCGCCTACCTCAACGGCGCCGCCGCCAAGACCGAGTTCGCCGTCGTCCGCGCCGGCCTGAACTACAAGTTCGGCTCGTACTGAGATCGGGTCGCGCCGCTCCCGGCCTCCGTGCCGGGAGACGCGGCGGCGGGCGCGAGGGTGCTGGTCCGCCTCATCGCTCTCCGCCGCCGAAGAGCAGCCTTCCGGTTGACCTTCGCATCCCCAGCCCGATCAAACTGGCCGCGAGGTCGGCAGCACCCTGGGAGCGCACGCTCCCGGGGTGTTCCTGCGTTCCGGTACGGAGTGCCGCGGCGATCAGCCGACCGCCCAGAACAGCGGGAGCGCGCCGGCCACGAACAGAGCCGAGGAGACGAGCACCGCGAGGCGCTCGCGGTGCTCGAGAACGACGGCGCGGGAACGGGCGAACAGGGCACGGCCGGGGGCGGGGGCGAGGACGTCAGGCCCGCCCCCGAACCGTGACGGATCGGGGGCGGCGCGCGACGTCCACAGGGGTCCGTCGGCCCGTGTCGCGGCCGCGCCACACGGGCCGGGGACGCTCGCTACCAGTACCGGTTCGGCCAGCAGCGCCGCCCGCCGCGACCGAGGTGGAAGCCGCGCGGGCAGGCCCGACCGACATACCCGCCCCACTGGCCGCCGGCGCGGCACCCGCCGTACGGCCCGCGGTGGCCGTAGGGCCCGCAGCCGCCGTAGACGTGCTGGATCAGCCCGTCCTGCGCGGCGGGGAGCGGCGACCCCGGGACTGGCAGCGCCGAGGCCGGCACGGCGATGCCGACGGTGAGCAGTGCCGCGGCGGCGAGTGACTTGAGCATCAACCCATCTCCAGGTCTTGGCGGAGCCGACCTCCGTCGGCGCTGCCCGAATACCTGGTTCCGTTGAAGACCGGGTGTCACGGACCGCTTTGATTGCCCGTATCGCGGGAGCTTTCCTTTAAGTCCCGCCGCGATACTGCCGATCCACCTGCTCAGGCGCCCACCGCGCCGACGATGACGGTGTTCGCCCGACCTATGGCCTGGGTCGCCCGCTCACTTCGGGAGAGCCGTCGCCGATCCGTCGCTCTGCCGCGAGGCGGTATGCTGCTGGCTGCCGGTCTGCCAGGTCCAGTAGCCCGCGATGGCCCCCGCGAAGACGAGCCCCACGACGACGAGCGCGATCACCAGAGGCTTGAGGTCGCGCTTTTCCCGTTCCCTGGATCCGTCCACGAAGCCTCCTCTTGGCTTGCCTCGAGCGGTCTGCGCGCCGGACTGGATCGGCCCGCGGCCCCTCTCCCCGGTAAACCGGCCGGACGCCGACAGGGATCCGGGGTCGCGCGGCCGAACGCGGTTCGTCGCGGGGTGTCCGTCGGTCGCCGGTCTCCGGCCGGGCGGATCGGTGGCGGGCATCGGTGCCGTTGGCAATGGACGCGGCGGTTTCTCGTGCCCGCTGCCCGCGGCAGTTGACTGATGGACGGAGGGATCTCTTCGAAGTCCACGACCGGCCGATCGGGTGCGTGAGAGAGTAAGCCCCCAGCAGCACCCTGCGGTCTTTAACCGAGGGATGCACCGCGCGATCGATCACCGCGCGACCCGCCGTTCTCATATGGCGTATATTATCTGAGCTTTTGCCCGGAAAGTTCGATCCAGCGACGACTTTCTTCAGGAAACGCGCCTGAAAGGACGACCAACACGCGCCATGTCGACCGTCCCGATCGCTTCGCTTGCGACAACGGCTTCAGGAATGGCGTCAGCTCAGCCGATCGCGCTTGGCGGCACTTCGCGATCAGGCGGCGCAGCCATCCAGCTTCAGCCCAACACAACGGGCACTGATCGCAAGGTCGTCATTCCTCGAGGATCGACCGGAGCCGAGACTGACCTGACCGGCATTTTGGACCGAGCCGAGTGAGAGGCTACTGCATGACCGCTGCCATGGGTAGCCGGAAGGCCAGATCTGGGCAGCGGACAGGCGCGGGCGGCCGATAGCCCAGCGACGAGTGCGGCCGGACGCGGTTGTATGTGTTTTGCCAAAGAGCGATCACGATCTGAGCTTCCTCGAGCGAGTAGAAGATCTCTTGGCGCAGGCACTCGTCGCGCAGATTGCCGTTGAAGCTTTCGCAGTACCCGTTCTTCTCTAATCGATATCGCGCATGTCAATGGACGCGGTGATCCCCCGTGGATCTCATGCTTCTCTTCGAGGTCGGTATGCAACCGCCTCAGGATGGGGTGCTGAAGGGCGGCGGGACCAATCTCCCTTACGCGGCCTTGGCATCCGCAGATGCCGGGCACAGGAACGGGTCCGTCCTTGCCTAACCCTCGTCCCCACGGGGACACCATTCCGCGACGCGCGCGGATCTCGTCGGCAGCCGGATCAGGCCATGGCAGGTCGTCCCTGCGGGTGGAACACGCTGCCGTCGCGCCACATCCGGTGGAGCACGACCGCCAAGCGGCGCGCGAGGGCGACGCGCGCCTTCTGCAGCCCGCGGCGCTTGGCGATTGCCAGAGCCCAGTGGCGCAAGGACGAGGGTTTTGTGGCGTGTACCAGCATGCTGGTGGCAGCCTCGTACAGTGCGTGACGCGTGAGCGCGTCGCCGGTTTTGGTGATCGTGCCCGAACGATCCGTCTCGCCGGACTGGTAGCGGCGTGGCGTCAAACCGAAGTGGGCGCCCACGTCGCGCGAGCGGGTGAAGCGCTCGGCCTGATCGACCGTTGCACGGAAGGCCAGCGCCGTGATCGGGCCGACGCCAGGCACCGTCATCATCCGCCGGCAGACCTCCTCCTCGCGGACCGTCTGTAAGACCATCCGATGCAGGGCCTCACGCTGCGCCAGCAGCGCGGCCTGCACGAGCAGAACGGGTTCGACGACCCGCAGGAGGCTTGGCCGGTCAGCGAGCAACTCGCGCACGCGCACCGCAAACCCGGCGCGCCCCACGCGCCCGATCTTCAGCCCGAAGCCGCGTAGCGTGCCGCGGATCTCGGCCTCGACGTCGATCAGCTTGCTGACGAGCAGGCGATGCTGGGTGAGGAGCAGGCGCCACTCCTGCGCTTGCTGCGTCTTGACGTGTACCGCCTTGAACCAGCCGGTACGCATCAGCTGCGCGATGCCGCGTGCGTCCCCGCGGTCGGTTTTGACCGGCATGGCGCCCAGCGCCGCCTTGGTGTGGCGGGTCTCGACGCAGATCGTCGGCAGCCCGTGTGCGACGAGGCCGGCGTGCAGCCACTGCGAGAGCGGTCCCGCCTCCAGGCCAACCCGCTCGACGGTCAGAGCAGTTTGCCCGAGGTAGGCGGCGATCACGTCGGGATCGGTGTCGATCTTGGTCTCGCGCACGATCCGGCCGGTCGCGTCGAGCATGCACAGGCTGGTTTGGTCGAGGGAGACATCGAGGCCAACATAGTGGAGCATGGTAGCAGCCCTTCCGGATCGTTGGATCGGTCTGGCGAGCTTGCGCGACTCAAGACCGATTACGCCATCTCCCACGGTGGTCCCGGCGCGATGTCCTGGATCTGCGAGCCGGTCTTGGCGACCCATTTGCGCAGCGCCTTCGAGATCATCTCAGGGCCATTGTCGCAGCGGATGTTCTCCGGGATGCCGTGCAGACACATCGCGTCGGCCAGCGCCTCGATCACACCCAGGCTGTTGATGCGCCGTGCCACCTTCAACGCCAAGCAGGCTCGGCTGTGCTCGTCGAGCAGCGTCAGGATGCGTAGGCTCCGGCCGTCGGGGGTCTGGGCCTGCACGAAGTCGAAGCTCCAGACGTAATTACGGTGGAGCGGACGCAGCCGCACGCAAGAGCCGTCGTTCAGCCAGAGACGGCTGCGCGGCCGGTGTTTTTGCGGGACCTTCAGCCCCTCGCGACGCCAGATCCGCTGAACCCGATCGTTGCCCACCGGCCAGCCGTCTGCCTGCAGCAGCGCGGTGACGCGGCGGTAGCCGTAGCGCCCATACTCGGACGCCAGGGCGACGATGGCTCGGGTCAGCGCATCCCCGTCGGCCGGCACGGTAGGCACGTAGCGTTGCGTCCCCCGGTGCTGGCCGACGATCCTGCAGGCGTGACGTTCCGAGAGGCCGCACCTCTCCCGGATGCCAGCAACCGCCTGCCGGCGTCGCTCGGGGACTACAAGTTTCCCGCCGCCACGTCCGCCAACACCTGCTTCTCCAGGGAAAGATCGGCCACGAGCCGCCGCAGCCGCGCGTTCTCGCGCTCAAGCTCCTTCATCTTCCTGGCTTGATCGACTTGGAGGCCGCCGTACTCCTTGCGCCAGCGGTAATAGCTCTGCTCGGAGATCTCCGCCTCTTTGCACGCCAGCGCCAAGCTCTTGCCCTGTGCTGTCTGCACCTCGATCTGGCGCAGCTTCAGTACCACCTGCTCCGCGCTCGTCTTCTAACCTCGCCGCATGTCCGACTCCTCTGGTCCCGGCTGGTCATTCGGACCGACCGGCATCGCGCCCGCGAACTTCGATCCGTGAACGATGCGCTCCGCCATGAGATCCTGCAGCGCGAGCAAGCCGAGGCACAGCTACACGCGCAACGCCCTCGTCAACAATGGGATGCTTGATCCTGGTGTTTGATCCTGGCGTGCGCCTGCGCAGCGAGCCGCTCACAACCTCGGACCTCGGTCGGGATTTGTCGGGGGTTATTGGCGGGGAGGGGCCACGGACAGATCGCCCGTCTCGGTGCGCCCCCTGTGTGGCGGCGCACAAAACCCGGCGAACGATCGGCGGAATACGCCGTTGAGAGGTCACAGCCGGCCAAGCACAGCCGCCGCGATCGAGACCGCCGCACCGACGATCTTCCTCACGCGCCCCGACTGACCGGATGGCTTCCCCGTGAAGTCGAACGAACCCGCATGGAGATCGTCATGAAGCTGCATCTGCTCGCCGCGGCCGCCCTGGTCGCCGTCGCCACGCCCGCCCTGGCGCAGGGCATCGACAGCAGGCACAGCCCCTATCCGGCTTCGGCCTACCCGGGCTACGTCGGCAACGCCTCGGTGGTCCTGCCGGACATCTCAGTGACCCACTATCGCACCGCCCCGGCCTACCGGTACTCGGGCCAGCATGCCGGTGGCCCGGCCGACGCTTTGGCCCGCTGACGGCCGACACGACTGCGTCTCCCGCGAAGCTAGGTGAGACGCGGCCCCGGAACGTTCCGGGCGCCCGAGCCACGGCGCGGACGCGCACCTGAGCGGGCGTCTAGCGCCACTTATGCACGAGACGAAGCCAGACCGCAGTTGTGCGCCGGACCGCGCAGGCTGAGGCGGGCCACGTGAGACCGCGACGGCGCCGCAGTTTCGCAGCCCTCCCCGAGAGCGTTTCCTCCCAAGACTTCGGGCCGCTCCTTCGGGAGCGGCCTTTTTCTGCGCGGAACACCTGCTACGGTAACGCTTCCCCCTGCCGACGCGCCCGAGGCGTTCGCGACACCACACGGTGCTGTTGCCGGCGGGCGCGCGATGACAGGCTGGTGCAGACAGATCTCCGCATCTACCCCGCGAAGCCCAGGTCGAGCAGTCGTGCGAGGGTCGGTGCGAGGCGGCAAGACCGGAGACCGCGGGGCACCGGCCCCGGGGGCTGCCAGCCCTCGAAGCGCCCGTCTAAGTGGGGTGAAGGCTTCGCTTATTTGCTCTTAGCGCCCTTCTTGCCGAGTTCGGCCTGTGCCGCCGACGACTTACGAGGGTTGGATTTACCCTCCTTGCTCGCCTTGGCATTCGCTTTCTTGGCTGTCGCGCTACCGTTGCCCTTCTTTTCAGTCATCGTCGTCTCCACAATGTGAGCCGCCAATGCCGAGATCCGGTTCTTGTTCCGGTGGCGCTATGTTCCGCGGTGGATAGGTGTGTCGGCGCCGCGGCGCCGTGATCCTGGCCGATACCGGATCACGGCCGAGAGCTACGCCCAATCGACGGGACAGAAGTAGCGGTCCTCGGGCCGGATCGGCATGGTGGGGCTGAAAACCCAGTGAGGGTCCTACTCTGCAGCGAACCGCCGACCCCGTCCTGTAGCCCTGCGGCCACAGCTACCAAGCGACGTGGCGGCAGACTGCAACCAAAACGCATCTGAGATGTTGTGGCGACCGGCTGAGTGTCAGGCGATGTATTTTGCCGATCTCGGGTGCGTTCATATTCGGTTTACTAAGCCGCCCTACCTCATCATCGCATGGTGTGTCCGTAAAACTACAGCTATTTCCATCACGGACCGGTAGCCATACACCCAGATCGAAATTTGGACCTTCCGTTATGACCAAGCTCCTGGCCTCGCTGGCCGCCTTCACGGCCCTGACCGCCGCCGCCTCGGCCGCCGACCTGCCGCGCCGCGCCGCCCCGCCGCCGGTGTTCACCCCCGTCCCGGTCTTCACCTGGACCGGCGCCTACTTCGGCATCAACGCCGGCTACGCCTTCGACGCCAGCAGCCGCACCAACAACACCTTCGCGGTGCCCTTCCCCTACGCCGCCCCCGGCACCGTCGCCTCCTTCCGCGACCGCAGCCAGGACGGCTTCTCCGGCGGTGCGCAGATCGGCTACAACTGGCAGATCACCCCGGGTTCGGGTGTCGTGATCGGCTTCGAGGCCGACGCCCAGTACCTCGACTTCGGCCGTAACCGGAACAACGCCTTCATCTCCGGCGCCGTCGCCCCCGGCTACTACGTCACCGACCCGCGTGGCCTCTCCAGCCTCGACTACTTCGGCACCGTGCGCGGCCGCCTCGGCTACGCCTTCGACCGCACCCTCGTGTACGCCACCGGCGGCTTCGCCTACGGCTCGGGCAGCGCCGACCGCTCCTTCGGCGGCTACGCCGGCAACGACAGCTTCCGCACCGGCTACGCCGTCGGCGGCGGCATCGAGTACGCGCTGCCGACCGACTCGTTCCTGAACTTCTTCCGCTCCTCGGCCGTGACGCTGAAGGTCGAAGGCCTGTACGTGAACCTGGAGCGCGGCACCCGCAACCAGGGCGCCCTGGTGGTCAACGCCGCCAACCTCGTCCCGGTCGCCTACAGCGCCATCGGCCGCCGCGACGACGAGTTCGCCGTCGTCCGCGCCGGTCTGAACTACAAGTTCGGCTCGTACTGAGATCCGGTCGCGCTGCTCCCGGCGGCTGTGCCGGGAGATGCGGCGGCGGGCGAGGGGTAGTTGGTCCTCCTCATCGCTCTCCGCCGCCGAAGAGCAGCCGATCGGCTGACCTTCGCATCCCCAGCCCGATCAAACTGGCCGCGAGGTCGGCAGCACCCTGGGAGCGCAAGCTCCCGGGGTGTTTCTTCGTTCTGGAAGGGCCGTCCGAGCGGATCCGATCCCATCCCAACCCATGGCTCGCCATGACGTCGTCGCAACGCGCGTGACGGTCATGGCGAGTTGAATTCTCAACGCATCGAGCGCCGGCTGCTGACCGGACCGTCATCATCCGATGACCCGGCCGCATCAGCCGATGAGGGTGCCAGGGCGCTGCCGCCGCTCGGCCGTTTGTGTCTCGGGTCGATCCGGTATGGATAGGGGGCTCCTCACATGGAGGCGCACCTCTGTCGGACGAGAACGAGCCCCCCGACTTCGACGCGAGACGTCCAGGTTGGACACCTGCGGCCCGGAAATCCCGCAAGGGCATGTCGAAGCGCCCGAAGCGCAGCCTCGACGCCAGCGTCGAGACCTGGTGCGAGTGCCGTCAGAACCGCCTGAAGACCGGCACGCCGAAGCGGGACGATGTGGGTCGGGCGATGCTCATGCGGTGTTGCGGGTTCCGCAAGAACGTCCCGCCATTCGAGAGGCGCGGGCCCTGCGGCGCTGTGCGACCCGACGGCTCGCGTCGGCGTTCTTCAACGAGGACGAGGCCAACCGGGTGATCGCCGACATCATCGTCCGCGCCGAGCACGGCCGAAGGGAGTGGGTCGACAGCCGCAAGTTCCGGGTATGGCGCGATGGCGGTCGCAAGGCCCCCCGCCCGGAGCGGAAGGGCGACCTGAAGGGCAAGGTCGATGCTCCGGCGACCGGATGGCACGATGCCCTGGACGAACACAACGCCACGTCCGCCGGGCTCGGAGCGCCGCAAGCCGTCATCGGATGACACCGCCTGAGCGGCCATCGGCCGGCTGCTACTAACGGGGCGCCGCGGTCGTCACCCGACCGCCCAGAAAAGCGGGAGCGCGCCGGCCAGGAACAGGGCCGACGAGAGGAGCACGGCGAGACGCTCGCGATGATGCAGGACGAAAGCGTGAGGGCTGGCGAACATGGCAGGCCGGATCGGAAGAGGGGTCAGCACCCTCGCGCCTGAACCTTGACGGATCGAGGGCGCTTCGCGCTGTCCACAGGCGATGGCCGACCTCTGTCGCTGCCGAGCCACATGCTCTTGGATGTGTTCAGGCGCACCTCGCAGTAGCAGCGTCGCGCGCAGCCCTTCTTCGTGGCTGCTATCGCCCCCTCAGTAGCCCGACCCCGCGGCGCAGTGACCTCCAGGGTTGCTGCGCCGTTGTCGTTCCGGGTCCCTGCCCGAGACGGCGGAAGTGTCAGGATCGGCGCAACAGTTCACACTGGCCCGAAAGGCGCGGGCCGAGCCCTCTAGGGGCCGGCCCGCCTGCCGTTCGGTTTCGCCTGTCAGAAGCCGTAGCGACGCTGCAGAGTACGCGCAGGAGAGCTGCCGCCACCATCCGTAGCGACCGCCTCGCGCCGTTAACGCTTCCTCAAGGAAGTCGCTCCTGCACGGCCAGCGACGTCGGCACGGACGGAAAGCCCTTCCGGGCCGGTCACGGCCTCGAAAAGAGAGCCTCCCTTTGACGCGAACCGTTTGTCGGCATGCGAAGCCCACTCGTCAGCAGACGGGAGCGGCAGCCCAAGCTGGTGGGCGAGCGAAACGAGCTCCTTCAAACGGCCGGTCTGGGTCTTGCGGCGCAGGTTGAGCCGATGGGTCTCCACAGTGCGCACACTCAGCGCCAAGCGCCGGGCGACCTCCTTGTTGCTGAAGCCTGCGCAGAGGAAGCGCAGGACGTCGATCTCGCGGGGGGACAGACCGAAGTTGCAGCTCTGGCCCGCCTTGATGGCGCCCAGCCGCTTCGGAGGAACGAGGCAAGCCGCTCCCTTCACGAGGGCAAGCAGCGCCGCACTGAGTTCCTGCTGCGAATGTGAGCGCCCGACGAAGGCGTCAGCACCCGCATCCAGCAGAGACTCGAAGTGGTCCGCTGTCAGCGCGTCGAAGGTCACCAGGATGCGCAGGTTCGGCCGGCACTCCCTCAGGCCGGTGACACGCGCGATTCCCTCCGCGAGCTTGTCCGAGCTGAGACAGACCACAGCGACCTCAACCTCGACATCGGCTTCGGCTTCGGCTTCGTCCAGGCATGCCTCGCCGAGTAGGCGGATCTCCGGCAAGTGATCCAAAGCAGCGCGGGCGGCAGCGCTCAGGTCCTGCGCGTCATCCAGGATCAGGACCCCGACGGTCGTACTCATGACCTCGCACCCTTTGTCTCTCAGTTCGATATGCCGAACCGGGATCAGAAGAAGGTTTGCGAGGAGTTTTTAAATGTTTCTTGCGTTCCGCCATATATGGCTCAGCCGATATCCAGACATAACGCGCACGACGATCTCACGAAGGCGATCATTGCCATTCAGCCAAAGCACAAATGTCGCTCTCAAGTGAATGTTTGGCGATAGAGCGGTTTAGATCCATATACAATTGTCGAATTGAACAACACGCTCGGCCGGAAACAGCTCAAGTTAGGCACTGCGTGTGTGGTTGAATGTCGCGGGGCGGGCGACCCATCTGTATCTGCCGTCCCGCCGAGCCCGACCCGCTTCCGCGGCCGCTCCTGACCTGACCGGCCGGCTTTGGACCCTTCTGATCGAGAGGATCAATCGACCCCTTCCGGCGCGGCGAACGCCACCGCCTCGAAGCTGCGCCACGGCGCGCGCCGATGGATCACCTCGGCCTTGAACAGACCGCTGATCGTCTCGGCCGAGGCGTTGTCGTCGCTGTATCCGACGCTGCCGACCGAAGGCTCGACGCCCGCCTCCGCCAGCCATTCCGTGTCGCGCCGAGCGAGGTATCGGCTCCCCCTGTCGCTGTGGTGCGCGAGCCCGCTCACCTGGAGGGGCCGGCGCTCGTGCAGGGCCTGCTCCAGACCGTCGAGCACGAAGGTGGCGCGAGCCGTGCGGGAGAAACGCGACCGCCTTTAGAAGAGCGCGACGAGCGCGACACCGGCCACCATCAGCAGGCCACCGAGGATCCGCCAGAGGCTGGCCGGATGCACCTCAAAGCCGACCAAGCCGAAATGGTCGAGCAGGATGGAGGTCACGACGCCCGCCGTCACCAGAAGCCCGAGAAACGCCCCAGCTCCCACGTGCCGAGCAATCAGCAGCTGCGCGATCACGACTCCGCCGCCCAGGAAGCCGCCGCCCCATGCCCACCACGGCACCTGCGACAGCTCCTGGGTTGTCGACCATGCCAAGCGACGGGATATGAGGCCGATGATTAGGACGGTCAGGGCGGTGCCGATTCCAACGATCAGACCCGCCACGAGCGGCTGAGAGAAGCCTCTGGCGAGGGTGCTGTTCTGGCCTGGCTGGATGGCGTTCGCGATCCCAGCCAGCAGGACAGCGCCGTACAGGTACCACATGTCGAGATCCAATCGGTGAGATCTCGCTAGGTAGGGCTATCTGCGTCTCTTCCACGTCCCCTGGAACGCCTCGCGTGGGTCGGCTCGTCAGGGCGCGACCGCGTCGTCGTGGAAGCCGCGGGCATCGAAGATGCGCCGGACGACCCCGGCGCGCTTCGCCTCATCCATCCACGCCGTGACGCGGGCGAGGGCGGCGGGCCGGCCCTTCGGAACGGCGACGGCGACCTGCGTCTGCTGGAAGCCGCCCGCGACGATCCGGGAGCCCGGGACCTGCAGGACCACCGGCCGCAACGTGTCGTGGGACAGCGCGAAGGCGTCCGCCTGCCCGGCGCGCATGCGCGCGACCGCCTCGGCCACGGACGGGACGGGGAGGGGCTGCGTCCGGGTCAGCGTGCGGGCGGAGGCGCGGAACGTCGTCGTGCCCTCGATCGCCACGACCCGGAGTCCCGGCCGGTCCACCTGCGCCACGTCGGTGATGCCCGACTCGGCGCTGGCCAGATAAGTGCTCTCCAGATCGTAGTAGCCCGGCCCAAAATCGATCACCTGGCGCCGGGTCGCGTCGACCGGCATGAAGCTGACATCGATCGCCGCGGCCTGGAGGGCGGCGGCCGCGGCGCCCGAGTTCGGGAACAGGGTGACGGCCAGCGGCAGGCCGACCTGCCGGGCGAGATCCGCGCCCAGATCGGCCGTCACGCCATCGAGCCCTCCATCGGCCGCGCGGCAGACGAAGATCAGGCCGGCGGACGGCGCCTCGACGAGACCGACCCGGAGCGTGCCGGTCGGCGCCAGCTCCGCTTTCGCGGAAGCATCCTGCGCGGGGCGGGAAATCGTCATAGGGGCGAGAAGGGGGAAGCGAGCAGGGGGCAGAGAAGCGACGCGCAACGGGATCGCGAGGGCGAGACCAAGGTGACCCCGGCGATGTCCGCCTGGGGCCTAACCCTTACTACGTCATTGGGAAGATTGGCGCACCCGACACGATTCGAACGTGTGACCTTTGCCTTCGGAGTGTACGCCATAGATTTTTACTAGCCAGTCCAAGCGCTCGCGAATAATGCATCGTGGCGCGACAGTCGTTACCAAGGTGTTGTTCCGCAAGGGAAATGGCGTCAGCCGCCGTTTTTCCGCCCGGAACGCTCAACTCGGCCGCCGCCGTACAGCGCGTCCGCCGCTTGGCACACCTTTGGCACACCTACCGCGAAGCTCACGATTTTCATGCCTTCACCTCGCACTTCGGCCCGTGCGCACCTGCGCGATCAGCGCCTCGACACCTTCGAGCGCTTCGGGCGTCTCGATCTTGGACACGGCGTCAATCTTTATCGGCACCCGCGTTCGAAGTTCATCTACGCCGACTACCGCTTCGGCCCCAACGATCGAGTGCGCGAATCAACCAAAACGACCGACCTCGCGATGGCGGCGACGGTTGCGAATCGCCGCCGCAAGGCGCTGGAAGCCCGCGTGAAGGCCGGTCAGCCCATCTCTCTGACCGGACCGAGCGTCGGTGATATTCTCGAACGCCGCCTTGAGGACCTCGTTCGTCGCCTCAATGCCGGGGAGCGGAAGCTCGGACCGGAAATCTCGGTCATACGCCGTAATTTCCTGCCGTTCTGGCAGCGGGTGCCGCTGGCGGATCTTGGTCGGCAGCAGTTCTACGCCTGGGAACGCTGGCGTCTGGAGCAGAGCGGGAAGGGGACCGCCATCGCGCCCTATCGGCGCGGAGATCGGACGGTGTCGGTCGGACGCAGCCTCCAGCCGCCGTCTGCCACGACCCTTCGGCGCGAGAAGCAGTATTTCGTGCGGGCTATGGCGTGGGCAAGCGACCGGCCAACGCCCCTCGTTAGCGACGAGGTTGTTCACGAACTCCGCCATCTACCGCGTCCGCGCGAGACCAAGAAGCAGAGGTCCGCTGAGGACCGGCGCGATGCGTTCTCGCGCGCGCAGGTCGCCGCCCTTCTTGCGGAGTTCGACCGCGTTGAGGATGCCGAACGCACGCGCGTTAAGAAGCTGGGGGAGGGCGGTCGGCGCAAGAACTATGACCGTCGCCTGATGGCGCTGCATGTGCGGCTTCTGCTGTGCTCGGGAATGCGCCCCGGCGCCGAGATCCTCGAACTGACCTGGGATCGGATCAGACAGATCCGTAACGAGCATGGCGAAGATATCGTCGTGATTGATCCTTGCGGCGACGGCAAGACAGGCCCGAGGATTGTGAATTGTGATCCTGAGGCAGTGGACGTGTTGTCGGACCTGCGCGCGCTTCTGATCGAGTTTGGCTTTTCGACCATGGGGCGTGCGCCGCTTTGGCCCTCGCGCCGTAGCGTTGTCGTGCGCGACATGGGTACGAGCTTCAAATCGGTCCTTCGGCGCCTCGGTTTCCAAAAGACGGCCTCAAGCAAAGCCCTCTACGTCTGTCGTCACACCTATCTGACGGAGCGATTGCGGCGGGGTGTCACCTCCGACATCCTGGCTATCAACTGCGGCACTTCGGTCGAAATGATCAGCCGCCACTACAACCATCTTCGCGCGGAACAGATCCGAGGCGCGCTTCGGCCTGCCGATGCCCGGAATCCGCTGCGCCTCAGGAACTCCTCGTCGTCGAGCACGGAGGTTCCAAAGCTCGAATTCGATCTCAGCAAGCAGGCTGTAATCGTCCGCTAACTGCAGCTTGCGATCCACGAACAACGCCAGCATTATGCAGCAGCGGCGAACGTCACGCCCAAACCAATAGCGTGCTGATCGAGAATGGCCATGGACGACAGGAAATTTGATATCCCTGTTCTTAATATACTTTCCTTGGGACTAGACGAGGCCGGAAAGACAGTTTTTCTGTCCGCTCTCTATAATAAATTTTCAGTTTACAATCCTTCATACGGCTTCTCACTTCAGTGTGAAGATGAAAGCCAGAAATACTACCTTACGGCAATGTACAATCGGATTTCTAGACCAGAAACTGACTGGCCCGCCGGAAGCATGCAGCATACCGAGTATGTTTTCAATGCCCTACATCCAACCAAGGATGGATCGATCACATTTTGCAAATTCAATTATTTAGACTATTTCGGAGCAGCAATGCGTGGGGCAGGCGACTTCAAAGATGTCGCCCTCGAAAAGCGAGTTAGAGAAGCGCATTCAATCCTAGTCCTTCTTGACGGCCGCAAGATTCGCCTGGCCCTTGAAGGAAAAACTATAGACGATGATATTTTCAAAGACCTAAGTTATATATTACCGTTCCTAAACTTGATAATTGGCACAGACAAGCCTGTTCATTTTTTGATATCAAAGTCCGACCTGCTCCCTGGTGGCAATAAGCAGCTATCAGATATTCAAGACTTACTATTTGGTTATAGGCCATTTAAAGACTACATCAAAGCTCAAAAACATTACGAAACGATGGTAAGAATGATACCCATTAGCTCCGTGGGATTTGAATTCGCCAAGCTAACCGAAGACGGCACAGAAGTGCAAAAAATTTCTGGGGGGTCAATAAACCCTCATAACGTCCAGTTCGCCCTATCACTTGCTATACATGATCATTTTTGGAGGGCCTCCCAGAAGCAACACGAGCATGTCAAGAAACTGATTGACGATAGCAAAATGGTGCTCGCTCTCATGGAGGCTGCGCGAGTTGCTCCGAGATACCTATTGCCCCGCATCAAGAATGTCCCGAGCATAATCTTCTGGCGCAGATCTGGAAAATTTGCGCTAACGAAGATACTAGAAAATATTGATCAATATTTAGAGCAGCGCCAAATGGCGAGACAAAGTCGAGTTGACCTAATGCAGTCCGCAGTGACCAACCGACGGGAGGCTTTTCTCGAGTCTCTCGCGGTTCAACGCGAAATGGTAGCTAATCTCGATAAGTTTATGCCCGGAAACAATTTAGCGAAATATTTGGAGAGTTAAATGGAAAGCTGCCCATTCGTAATTGCAAAACCCAAGGGAGGTGAATATGGATTTGTGCTTCGTCCCGATTCTTTCACTGATGACGAGTTAATCCGCCTCAAGGACATAATAAATGCAGAGTGGGAAAATGCCGATGATCAGCTACATGTTGCTAGATCCTCCCTGTCCCAAAGTAGATTTAAGACCGCATATAAAATAACAAAAATGCTGCATCCAGCGACAGGTGAGATGATTAAGGACGGTAGTCGAAAGCTAAGATTCTGCGTAGGCATATTGACACGTCAGATTTCATCATCTGATCAGAGTCTCGTTGAAAAAACTTCGCTATATAGGTCCGATTTCATCGGAATTGAAGCCGAAATATTGAAAAGCTGGGGCATCCATACTGCCGAAAATCCGGACAATCAGCATCAAACATCGCCACTAAAGATCGATCTAGAGCCGAACAAAGTCATCCCTTTTGAAAATCCAGAGGTCGTAAAAAGTACTTCACCAACACATTCAATCTTTGGCGACAGGACACAGTCAGATATTTTGTCTTTAGTCGCATTAACTTGCGTGATTTGCAACATTATATTTTCTGTGTATTTGTACTGGGCAGTAAGCGCTATAGAGAAACGCCTGTTAGATCCGAACAAACGGGCTGGAGATTCCTGGGAAACTGAAAAGACGCAACACAAGTGAGGAGAAATGACATGGCGATGAACATAACCAAACCTGCTCGGCCTCAGGTTAACAGCGGAGGAGTAAGGGTCGCTCTTGGTACCGTGGGCGGCTTGGCGGCAGGCGCAGCCATTGCGAACAGCGATGCAACAATTGAGGCGCTGGAATGGACCAAACAAGAAATTGAGCGCGCCAAAGATGCGTGGGCAGACCTAGAGAACATCAGAGAGGTAATAAGGGTAGCAAGCGACCCAATAAAGGCGGTTAAAGACGGTCTAGATGCCGCCGTCGAAGCTTCCGTCAAAGCAAGCGCGGCCATCGCTGCGAATTTAAATGTCGAAGCGACAGAACTTGCCGACGGTATCAGTTCTTATGCAAAGGAAACTTTCTTAAGCGTGAACTCTGCGATTGAAGACTTAAAATCTCTGACAAATTCCGAAGAAGAACTGGATAATGTTTTCAGAAAGGAATTTTCAACTAATAAAATCACTTCATTGTTTGGAAAATCGGACCAATTTGATTCTGGAATATTCAATAACGCACCGACAAAGCTCGGATCTGAACAAGTTTTATCCGGCATACTCGATTTTTTCCATCGCATCGGAGAGATTGTGAATGGATCAATTTTAGATCACGCCGAATCCTCAGATCTAAAAATTGAACTTCCTTCCGGTCACCTGAGGTGGATGGAGAAGAGTGCAGAATTAGTCGGAACTCCGGAGATCGAAGACGGGGTCGTTCTGACAGCGCCTACCGATCGAGGTGATATTATCAACTCTGCCATGGAATTAACCGCGAGCATATTTTCCAATAAAAGCATTCCAAATGCTGAAAAATATTTGCCCCACATCACCTCCGGCTTGAAAGAATTCGGCCTAGATGATGACAAAATGACTCTGGTAGCTCTCGGAACTATTCGAACTGAAACGGCGTCATTTCGTCCTATAGATGAGGTAGCAGGAGAGTCTAACAGTCGGTTTTTTCCATATGACCGTTACGAGTTCAGAGCAGACTTAGGTAACATTTATGATGGTGATGGGAGCAAGTTTCATGGGCGCGGCTTTATTCAGTTAACCGGGCGCGGCAATTATAAAAAATATGGCGATATGATCGGTATTGATCTAATCAATCACCCTGAGCTTGCAAATGAGCCGGAAACGGCCGGTCGTTTACTCGCGGCATATTTGAAAACCCATGAAAAGCGCATACGAGTAGCTCTCGAAACCGACGATTTAGAAGCCGTCAGAAGGGTTATAAACGGTGGAAAAAACGGGTTACGGACCTTTGAGAAAGCATACAACGATGGCCTAGCTGCAATGTTGGCAAACAAAAACAGCGACGTAGCTTGAATTTTTACAGCCTGATCCATCGTGAATTAACCCGACTATGGCGATTATTCGCTCTTCTTTCGCAAGACCGGCAACGCGATGCTGCGGTCTTTCCAGACTACCGCCATTGAACCCTGCTTCAGTGGCGGAGTTCGCCGCGCCGCCAATAGGCGGATTTAACCCTGCCACAAGCTTCACCTTCGAGCTATGGCAGGGTCGTGTCACAATCCCATTGAACCTTGTGTCAGCAGGAAGCGCATGCTCATCGGCCTCGCGAGAACTTCGACGCTCGAACAGGAGGCCGGGCTCGACGCCCAGAAGCGTGCGCTCACCGCTGCCGGGGTCGAGAAGCTGTTTGTCGAGCAGACGAGTTCTGTCGGACCGCGCCCGGCGCTTGAGGCTGCGATCGAGTTCGGCCGCGAAGGCGATACCCTCACGATCACCGATCTCTCGCGCCTTGCCCGGAGCGTCCCTGATTTCTGCCGTATCCAAGCGCGCCTCGCAGCGAAGCGGATCGAACTTCGTGTGCTGAACCTCGGCCTCGACACCGCCAACCCGACCGGAAAGTTGATGCTCAACCTACTTGCCTCCATCGCGCAGTGGGAGCGTGAGATGATGCTGGAGCGGCAGCGTGAGGGCGTGGCCAAAGCCAAGCTCGAAGGGCGCTACAAAGGCCGCGCCCCAACTGCGCGCCGGAAGGCCGAGCAGGTTTATGCGCTGGCTGATCGAGGCATTCGGAAAACGGCTATCGCGGCCGAACTCGGCATGAGCGAGCGGTCGGTCTTCCGATTATTAGCTCAGAGGGCAGGCGTGGAAGATACGGCAGATAAGGCACCCACGCAGCCATAAGCTGCCCCGCGCTGTCGTTGTTGGCGCAGCGCACGTAGACGGTCGAGAGCCCTTCGAGGGAATGAGACTGCCGTTCGACAATCTCACCGTCACCGCGGGTACGCAGCAGGTCGTCCAGGACAAACTCGTCATCGACGTGCACGGTAAGATGCGCTTCATTCGCCGCCGGAAGATGGGCCGGATTCTTCAGACGTTCAACGAGTTCCCTGATCCGCACAATCGGTCTCCTTTTCAACAGGAGTATTTATTGCCATGGAAGGATCGTGTTGCGCTTCGATTTTTGCAAGACGATCTTTCATCTTGCGGATATAGCGCTTCTCCTGTTCTATCATAATGTACCCACGACCCATCTCGTGAGCCGCCACAGCAGTCGTTCCCGAACCTGCAAAAGGGTCGAGTACGGTGGCTCCGACCCGCGTACTCGTCTCTATAATGCGAGACGCTATCGGAACAGGCATCTGACAAGGATGCACTTTGTCCGGACCAGCGGCTGGACCTCCGGCGACACGCTTGACTGGCCACAAATCGGTAGGGTTATTGCCGAGAGGGTTGCTGCGTTTATCGGCAGTCACTCTCTCGCAGAGGTCACGTACATGGTCGAGCCTAAATTCGTAATTATCAAGATCCCGGACCCACCACAGCAAGCGCTCGGTGCGATGTGCGAATCGACGCCTGTACGTCATGCCGCCTCGGAAACTCCAGGTGATAGGCTGGACGAGATGAAAGCCTAGCTCCTCCATGATTGGGTGGTAGATGTATTCAAGCGGATGCAGCTTTCGCCCGTCCAGCATGTAGCCTAGATTTAGCCAGACAGCGCCTTTGTCGCTGAGCAGACCGGGCAAGTGACAAGTCCACTCTCGCGCGAAATCTTCGTAACCCTGGCGGGTGAGGCGCTTCTCATACTCTTTGCCTGCATTGTACGGCGGGCTCGTGAGTACGAGGTCGATCGAGCCCGGATCCAGGGTTTCCATGATGCTGAGGCAGTCACCCTCGATCACGCGTCGAATGGACGATCGCGGCTTCACAGGCGCTTCCGCCTCGGCCAGCCATTCCGGAGCGGCTTTGACGAAGGCGATCGGCTGACCGAGAGCGGTCAAAGCGGACGCGAGGCTCTCGATGCGGCCACGGTCCTTTTCGACGTTCATCAGCGTGGGTTTGGATTTGCCGGTGAGTTGGGCGAGCGTCTGTAACGATACCTTCTCCTGGGACATCGCTCGCCGGGTGGCTACGTGCTGCCCCAGGCTCATCGCAGCGTCGTAGTGATGCTTGAGCCTATAGCCGGTGGCCCGCAGCACCTTGTCGAGCGAGGTGATGGTGCCTCGTCCTCGCTCAAGGCCAGCGATCGTGTTTGGGCTGAGGCCCGACAGCGTAGCGAGGTCCTCTTGAGAGTGACCGAGTTCGGTACGGATCGCGCCGATCGCAGCCCCAATGGCGGTCATGTTCACCCCAGATATCTTGATCGAAATGGGACGCATTCACACATATTTTGGTCAAGGAATATAGAGCAGATCGACATAGGGGATACACCGGATGGCACGGAGGCGGGTCCGGGTGCGACCCGGCCAGCACCCTTCGGAAGGGCGCTGAGCGCGGACGGCTGCGGATTAGGACCGAGGCTTAGGAGAACTCCTGGGGCGCCCCTTACCCTTGTAGGTCCCATTCGCGATCTTAGCCGCTTTGACAGCGCCTCGGCTGTCGCGCTTCCGTTGCGCGTCCTGCGCCTTCAGCCGAACCTCCCGCTCGGTCGCCGTCTCGGTCGCCTTTTCCGTGGTGAACCTCCCATCGAGTGAGGCAAGCGGGCGCACGACATCGAGGATACCAGCCTCAGCGACTGGCTCAGTGGTCACGTCCGTGTACCCGCCCTCGATCAACCGGGTTTTGAGGCGCTCCGCCTGCCCGATGTCGTAGACGTACACGGTGTAGCCGCCCGCGTAGCTCGGGTCCCGGATCGCCCCACGGCAGACGAATTGGTACACGTCCTCATCTTCACGGACGGCGCGGATGTCATCGCGGTCCAGCCTAAGAGCTTTGATGATGGCCTCGTCATCCGGCGTCGCCTTCGCGGAGTAGATCATCGCGCAGGCGGTGTGATGGCGGAGGCTGTTGGTCCCGGCCATCTTCGGGCTGCCCTGATCTGCCCCGTCGAAGCGGCCATAGAAGAAGTTCTCAATGTCGGAGTTCGAGGCCCAGAACCCCTTAAATTTGGCTGCCTCCAGGTGTCGGGAGATCGCCACGAGGCAGGAGCGGCCTTCCTTCTTTGCCCACCAGCCTGTCGAGCCAGGATGCTGCGTGTAGTAGTGGATCCGGATCCTTGGCTGGCCGGTGCGCGAACCCCCGACGCGAACAGCTTCAACGCGCACGCCACCCGCACGCCGGACGGCATGATCGGCGAGGCTGCCACGGTATCCGGCCGCAGCTACCTTGACTGAAGCAGCAGGGGCGAGCGCGGCGAGAGACCAGATCGACCGCCACCGAACACGCGGCGCTCCGGGCACACCCGCATTCTCCCAGGCGGCGATATCAACCTCAACTACTCGGCTCCCCGAGCTTGCAAGGCGGTGAAACTCGGTGAGCTTGGCGCTACCGACATCGCCGCGGATCTGGCCCAGGCTGATCGGTTCTGCGCCCGGTCGCGGACTCACACGGAACCACCCGGCCTCCTCACTGGGTGAAAGGGTGTAGCGTGCATGCATCGCGGGCCAGGAGGTCGCGAGGCCGATGGTCCCTGACGGTGTCGCAGCCTCGGGACTTTCGTCCCAGCGCACGTGCAGTCCCTGGAACTCTTCCGGATGAAGCCCCATCGCGGCGGCGTGTGTGGTGATCATCACGGTGTGAGGCGCAGCGGCATTGTCGATGGCTTCCCGCAGAGCGCGAACAACGCCACGCTTCACGCCGGGAAGGCCGGAGTGGATCGGCACGACCGTTGGCGATTGCCCTGCTGCCGCAGCCCTAGCTCGAAGCCGGGCAGCCTGTTCCTTGATGAGGTCGATACGGGGTAACACGAACAGGTAGATGGCGGTCGTTGTGGCCATCTCCTTAATGATCGTCTCAGTCTTGCCTCCACCGGGGGCGCTGGTGAGTAGGATGAGTGTGAAATCCTCAGCGGCACCGTTTGCGCCGCTCGAAATTAAATGTGTCCGATGCATGCTTAAGAAACCAGTATAAAATTACTGGACAGAATTTACATGCATCCATCCGTAATGAGGTAATTGAGAAATATATTGACTTCCACGAGGTAGTCGTTGTTCTCAAAACGCGCCGTGCTTGTCGGGTGCGGGCTACGCCCGTGCGCGCAAGGACGAGCGCGTACAGCGGCGGGCGGGGCCCGCCCTGTCACAGCGGGTAGCAATCATGTCGGGGATCAATCCCGAGGCGGCGCAGACTGCGCCGCATCAGGATCTCTCGCCGCGTCGCTCATCACGGCTGGGTCTTCGCCCCACCCGCTCTGCACTCGCGGCGTGGCCTGAAAGCGAGATCTCCATAAGTCGAGGTGTCAACTCAACACCTCACGCCTTCTCGCCAATTACCTCATCGCTCATCTCGCCGCCTCTTTTAACCCGACGCGCCGCAGGCGCGCTCAGGCATGCATCGGACGTATTTGCCGTCCGTAAGATCCCAGAGCGCCAAATGAACTCCGGCTTCGTGACGGGAATCTCAGCCGGACGCTCAGCCCATTCGCCCTTCGCGCGATTCTCAGCGTTTTTTCAACCGAAGAATAATTTCGACTTCAACGAGCAGCATCTGGCATCAAGAGAAAGCCAGCCCAATTGTTGGGCTTGGCGATTGCCAGAAAGTCATTTCACCATGAAATTCAAGATTTGGAAGCGGGCTCGCACTGTCGATTGCGGCGTGAGGATCTTCCCTAACGGCCTCGAAGCTCCGATTGCGTATGATGGTTACTTCTATTCTGCGTTCAAGTTGCCGGTACTCTGGAAGGGCGAGGATGCCATGATGCATTTTCACTACGGCAGCGGTCGATTTCGCGAGATCAACACTATCGCCACCGAGCTTCTGGCTCACCCTCGTCTTGCTATCAGCGGACAAGTCGAAATCATCACGCATGTTGAGCGGCGCTTCAAAATGAGGGTGTGGGCTAGGGAGGAATATGTCAGGGATGCCATCGCCAACCTGCACTTCGATGTCCCGCCGATTTTTGGAGAATCTCGCTGGGGTGTGGATATCTACGCTGACACGCCAAGCGACCTCGTTGCAGTTCGGATGTGCATCTGATCGCGTCCGTACATTAGAAATGCTCGCCCCTCGGGGTGAGCATTTCGCCAGCGCTCCACTTTCTGTTACGAAAAAGCTGATGATCAACGCCAAGCGGACGTGTACTCCTCCGATGCGCTCGCCGAAGTATTCCTCGGCTTAATCACGCGGTATATGGCCCCGCTTCGACGAGATAGGCCCATGCCGCAGCATCTTCAGCCACTCATCAACTTAGATGCTATGGGCTCATGACGTGACACATGCAGTCGAGCAGCGTGCGGGTCACAGCCACCATCAGGTCGCGTCAGCCTTCGTCCTCCAGGATACGCAGGATGCCACGGAATGGTTCGAGCAGGCGTTCGGGGTTGAGAGACTCGGCATCATTCCAAGTCGCGACGACGCAGTGACGCTGGCCGCTCTGAGTCACCACCAGGGCCGACAGGTTGAGAACTCCCGTTTCAGAGCCGCCCTTGTAGGCGACGCTGCTCCATTGGCGACCGGGCACCATCCCGGCGCTGATCCGAAACGGCGGTAGGTGATGCGTCGCCTGCAGCAAGGCGCAGAGTTCCTGCGCGGTGAAGAACCACTCCACCTCCGCTGTCACCTCCCGAGCCAGCCCATCTGTGCGGGGCAAGGGCATGTCGGCGAGGTGGTATTGGAGGGCCCGCTTGCCGGTCGCATCGGCCACCAACCAGTCCCGCCGGATTGCGCCGTTGTCGCTACCCTTGAGGATGAACGCCTCGCGTGTGGAGAGAAACGGCGTGTTGCGGGCCGAGATCGCCTCGACGTTCGCGCGGCCGACGAGATGGATGAGGGCGTCAGTGGCGGTGTTGTCGCTCACCGAGATCATGAAATTGGCCAGCGCTGCGACCGTCAGCGGTGTTCCCTCAGGCCAGTCTTGAAGGATGCCGCTCGGGAGAGAGAGCCAAGCAGGATCGAGCGGCACGACGCGATCCCATGAAAATTGGCCGCCCTCACAAGCCATGGCGACCGCGTGCAGCACGGCGAGCTTGAACGTGGAGCCGACGGCCAGCGGAACAGCCGACTCGTGCTCAAAACGGGTTCCCCCATCAGTCGCCACCAGCACGGCCGATCGTCCGGGCAAGGCCGCGATGGTGCGGACATGATCCTCGATGGTGCCCGTCGTCCGCACTGCGGGTTGGAACAGCAGGCCCGCGAATCTGCCGTGCCCATCAAGTGCGCATCGCACGGGCACTTCGGCGTCTCGTAGCCGCACGACCCAACCATCGTTGACCTTGGTCGTGTGCTGGTAGGGGCCGTACCGATCAATCAGCTTCACCACGATCGAGGTGACCGCGGCGACTGACGCTCCCGCAAGGAAAGCGGCGGTGAACCAGTCCGAGCGCACGGGCGTCTCTCGGAAGAGCCGTTCCAGCGCGGCAGCGCTGTCGTCAGGAGGTTCGACGCGGTCGTCACTCATGATCGTGTGAGCCTCGTGTGACGCTCAGGACGCTGCGATCAGTTTCTCGCGCAACGCGCTCGGCAGCGACGCAAGCCACGCCTCCTCGCCGCCGGGCTGCGGCAGGACGTTACCGAACTCCGCGACACCCTCAGCCGGGATGTCCGAGATGTAGACCCATACGCTCTCAGTCGAGACACCGAGGATCTCGCCGGTCTCCCGCATGATCCGGTGTAGGATCGCGGCCTTCTGCTCGCGTGTGCGCCCGGTCCGGATATCGGCTCGGACCCAAACGTGGTCGTCCGGCGCCGCCTCGCCGCCGATGAACATTGAACCGGGTTCGACCGTGTAGAACACCACCTGGACGAAGTAGCGCGGCGCGGTCGCCTCGACCTGATGGATGGTGGTCACGGTCTCGACCAGTTTGCCGCGCTGTTCTGGCGACAGGTGCTTCATCGTCGTGAATGCGTAGGTGGGCATCGCCGTGCTCCGGTCCTGGATGCAGGCAGGGTGATGACGATTTCGCGCCAGCGCAACTGATCGAGCCGGATCCGGTTTGATAACGATCGGAGCGCAGATGCCGGGCCGCTTCATTCAGATGCTGCGCGTCAGGCGCACCGATCCCCATTCGTGACCGACCGGCGCTCGGGCTACCTTGATCGGCATGAGCGCATTGACCGCGACACTTTTCGACCCAAGGCCCGCCCGCATACTGCCTGATGACGACCCCCAATCTCTGGCCGGAGGAAATCGACGGCGGACGCCATCGCCTGGGTCAGCGTCCGAACCGCCGAGACGCGGGCCCATTACGGCGACGCCGCCTAGACCCGAGACTACGACCGCGCGCGGGGCCTACTCGACCGGCCCGCCCGCGTCCCGTTCGTGAGCCGTCGCGGCAGCCTGCTCTGCAATTTCTGGCGGCACGAAGAACATCCTCGCGGTCACTGGAGGCGGACGGACCAGACGGCTTATCGCGCCGGGGATCCCGCTTGGGAGGCTTTGCTCGACCTCGACGCGTTGGTCGCGAGCGAGAACGAGGACTGGGTCAGGTCCGGGTCTACGAGCCGTCGAGCGGAGGACATAGCTACGGCAAGGACAACGCCAAGATAGCATCGTTCATGGCGCTGGGCTTGAACTTCCTGCGCTGCTCGAACGGTTGGTCTGCGTCAGCGTTGGTAAGAGCTTGAGCGCCAAGCCGCCTCTCGGTCGCTATTTTTTCAACCTGTAGGCGAAGTTGCCCCGCTGCCGCTCGGGCGACAAAATCTGATTGAGAGGTCCGGCAAGGCACCCCCAATGACATGGCACCTGCACTGGCTTGAGGCGTCCGGCGACCTGCGCCCCTGGCGCGAGACCATCGCCGCAGAGATCGAGATCGCGCGGACAGCCATCGCTGGCGTGCTGCCGGTGCCCGCCCTGGACATCCTCGTTGAGCGCGGCCCCGGCGCCGTGATCCCGGAGACCGGCACGATGGGTCGGGCCCATCGGGCCAGCCTGTTCTCTCTCACATTCGACCCAGACAACCCGAACTTCGCCCGTTCGCTGAGCGTCGGCGACCTGCGTCGCACTGTGGCGCACGAGGCGCACCACTGCCTGCGCATGGCCGGACCCGGCTACGGCTGGACGCTGGGCGAAGCCCTGGTCAGCGAGGGGCTGGCTGGCCGGTTCGTCGGCCACCTGTTCGGCTCGCCTCCCGAGCCTTGGGAGTGCGCCGTCACCGATGCGGTGGTGGCGGCCAACCTACCGGACAATGCCACGCTGGTGAGCAACGGCCACGACCACCGTGCGTGGTTCTACGGCATCGGGGGGCGGTATCCGCGCTGGCTCGGCTACACCCTCGGTTACCGCATTGTGAGCGACTGGCTGGCGGCGAGGTCGAGCATCAGTGGCGACACCTGGGTCAACGTGCCCGCGCACGAGGTCATCGACGCTGCGCGCGGGCGCACGTTGTCGAACATCTGACGCCAAGGCCAGGGCCTCAGCACCTCCCTACGGCGACCCATCCAACCCGGAGGCTGCCCACATGACGCCCGAACGCATCACGGTCAGCGCTGAGGTCGATGCGGAAACGGCGAAGATTGTCGAGGATGGGCTAGACCGCTTCAACGAACTTCACAATGGCCCCGACCAAACCAGGCCCCTATGGCTTATATGCCGTGACGAGCAGGGAAACGTGTCGGGGGGCCTCAAGGGCCTAATGCAGTGGGACTGGTTCGTCGTCTTGATGCTCTGGGTGGAGGAGGGCAAGCGGCGGCAGGGGATCGGACGCCGTCTGTTACGAGAGGCCGAAGACGCGGCGCGCAATCATGGGTGCCGCAGAGTCCGGCTGGCGACAATGACGTTTCAGGCCCCAGAGTTCTACAGGAAGTTTGAATATGCGGAGGAGTGTCGGTTGCTCGATGTCCCTCCCGGCCATGCGTACATATGGATGATCAAGACACTGGCGGATTGACTTCGCCCCTTAGCCCTACGCCGAGGAGATTACATGCTTGTCGTCCTCAGCGGGTTGCCCGGTACGGGTAAGACTACCATCGGGAAGCTGTTGGCCTCTAAACGTTCCGGAACCTATGTCCGCGTGGACGAGATCGAGCATGCCCTGAGAAGCGCCACGGGCCTGAGCCATGACATCGGACCGGCGGGCTACATCGTCGCCTTCGCCATCGCCGCCTCGAACCTCAAGCTCGGCAATCTCGTGATTGCCGACAGCGTCAATCCGGTTCCGGAGAGCCGCCAGGGTTGGCGAGACGTGGCGCGAGGAGCGGCGGTGCGCTTCGTAGAGGTCGAGGTCATCTGTAGCGATGAGCGGGAGCACGAGCACCGGGTCGCGACCAGGACCACAGACATAGCGGGGTTCACCCTTCCCTCGTGGTCATCGGTCAAGGCCCACGACTACGCCCCATGGATCTCGCCGAGGTTGGTGGTCGATACGGCGCTCCTCAGCCCCGAGGCCGCGTTAGCCGAGGTCGAGGCCGTGATCGACACCATTTCCGCTGTCTGAGATGCCACCCCCATTCAAGGTCGAGTTGGTCGAGCATGACCCTCGCTGGGCTGGGGCGGCCGAGGCAGAGGCGGCGATCCTGCACGCCGCGCTCGACCCAATCTTGCTTGCCGTCCACCATATCGGATCGACCGCTGTCCCAGGTCTGAAGGCGAAGCCCATCCTGGATCTCATGCCCGTCGTCAGCGGCCTGCGAGGATTGGATCGGCGCGAAACCGATCTCGAAGGCGTCGGATTCACATGGTGGGGCGAGTTTGGGCTGCCGGGGCGGCGCTACGCGACCAAGGATGAACCCCGGTCCGGACGGCGGCTCGTGCAACTGCACTGCTACGCTATCGGCTCGCCGGAGATCGTCCGCCACCTTGCTGTCCGCGACTATCTGCGAAGAAGGCTGGATACAGCCGCCGCATACGAGCGAGAAAAGGTTCGGTGTCATGCACTACACCCCGACGACTCGCATCAGTATGGCGCTTGCAAGAGCGCTTTCATCGACGCCGTCGAGGCAGCCGCGCTGGCGGAACTACCCGGTGCATGATCACGCGGCCAGGGCGATCTCCCCGTCGATCACACATCCGACGCGCTCCTCACCAGCATTCTGGTCGAGCAAAGGCCAGACCCAGGCGGCGTGTAGCGAAACCGGAGGGAGCATAATCCAACCATCCTCCGCATCGCCGACCGCGGTGTAGCGGCCGACAGCCACGCAGAGCGCCGTGAGCCCGCAGACCAGGGCCGCACGATCGTCGTGGTTGGTGACCGAGGCCAACGGCACGGCAAGGCGGCGGCCCGGCAGGAGGTGCTCGACCAAGCGCTCCAGCCCTGCTGTTTCGGCGAGATGGCAGAAGAACGTGTCCGAGCGGTCCCCTCGACGTGCGTTAAGCGCAGCGGGGTTATCGATCAGCATCCCCAGGAACGCGCTCGGGAAGGCTTCAACGATCGCCCGGTCATCGATCCCCACGTCGTGCGTGGTGGGACCGATGTGGCAGACCTTCAGGACGGCTTCAGCGCAGGCGTTAGCATGCTCGTTCAGCAGCCTGCCGACTGGCGCGCTCGACTGGCCGGGCTTGCCGATCAGTGGCTGGAAACGGCGGGTCAGGAGGCGCTCTGCGGCTCGGTATCGGCCGATGATGTCGAGACCTCGCCGAAGTGGGCCGTCGAAGGCGGCGGCGATCAAGGAGCCGCTACCGGCGACACGGGAAATTGTTTCAGAGCGTTCCGGCTCCACTGCTCGGAAGCGCTGGATCGTCCATGAGACGGTGGTCTCGTCCCAGTCGAGGCGGCAGACGGCGCTCGTCCTCGAAGTCGGGGAACACCCCACATCGATGCCCAGCACGGAGCCTCTGGAGAGCAGCACGGTGTCCCTCTTCTTCGATAAGGCGCTACTCTGCCATCCATAGGTTGAGGCCGGATGATCTGAACGACGCGGAACGACGCAGTTCAGCCAAGCTCTCATTTACGAAGCTCTCGCCCGCAGACTGGACCAAGTCAGCGGGCCTGCCATCGACGCGTGAGCGCCTGCGCAAATCCTTCAATGTCCGAGGGATCATGCCAGCGGTGAATCATGCGGTGGCAATTCGAGCAGAGCACGGCGAAGTCATCGATTTCGAATTCGGCCTCCTCGCCTTCGCTCAGGCTGGCAAGCGGGCGCAGATGATGAGCCTCGATGAACTCCGAGCCTAGGTCACCGTACATGTCTCCGAAGGCGAAGCCGCACGCCTCGCATGTGAAGCCGCGCGCCCGCTTCACCTTGACCGCCGCGATGGACTTCCGCTCGATACGGCGGTGCTCCCGGTAGCGCTTCCGCTCGACTACGGAGAAGAGCTTTTCTTCGTCGTCAGCATCCTCTCCCTCCAGCCCGGCGACCTTTAACACGCGCCACTGTTCCGGTGAGAGCGTGAAGACCGTACCTCCGCGTGCCCGCGCCGCATTCAGTGAGGAGATCATCGCGCCGTGCTCGCCGTCGTCCCAGAGGGGGCGCGGGAGCGGGATGTAGCTGACAGCCACGCGGCTCATCACCTCGCGGGCGCGCTGCGAGTTTCGGTGGAAAGGATTGTCCGTGTCGGCGCGAGGGACCGGCCCTTGAACAACATGACCGAGAGCGATCACGCCCCTTCCGGCGCCCTTGCCGCCGCGCGTCTTCCAGATCGCGATGCCATCGCCGACCCTGATGTCGCTCCGACCGCTCGTCCACCAGTCCTGGCTCAGACGAAAGATCGCCTCGGAGATGCGATACTCGGTTGGATCCGCGACGAGGGTCCAGTAGCGCCGCTCACCGGCTGCACGTGCGGCCATTGTGACTCCTATCCCATCCAACAACCGATGGCACTTGAACGTCACGTTCCCGCATGCGCTTGGCGACCTTGGCGATCGTCACCCGGCTCGCCCCGGTCACGCTGGTGATCGAGGACCAGGAGATCCATGCCGTCAGTATCTTCGCGATACCGGCGTTGCGCGCTACGTCCTCGACTCGGCCCTTGTACCTGCCTTAGGCTTTCGCCTTGGCTTGTCCCTCGGCCTGACGGCGGCGGCGGTCGTCAGCGCCTGCGGATGAACTTGTAGCCGGTCAGTTCCTTCATACGGCCGGTCACAGGTTCCCATTGGCCATCCGGTTCTTCGATCATCCGATAGCGGGTCACCGGAAGCAGGCCGTCCGTTAGGGTCTCGCGAACCGCGCCTGAGCTTCGTCAGGACTAAGGAACCGGGGCTTCGACTCGGGTCGATGCGGCTGCCGAAGGATCTCCCAGGGCTCATCCCCCATGCCCATGATCGCCTTCCCCTGTTGCACCTGAAGGGCTCTTCATTGCTTCAAGCATAGCAGTCAAAACAAGGCGGGTCAGCGCCGCTCCATAAACCGCCAACCGACAATGAAGCCGACCGTGAAGGCGAGCACTCGCAAGCTGATCCAGATCAGCGGGCGACGGCTGACGTAAATGAGCAGGATCACAGCCAACAGGGTCATCAGCGCCGAAGCTCCAAAATCCGGTCGAACACAGCCTCAGCCTTCAGGTAGCGGTCCTGCGCCTCCAAGCGGTTCCGTGGGTGCCGGTCAGGGTGCAGGGCCGCCCGGTAGGCGCGCCGCGCCGATGTGACCAGGAACTGCGGGGCCCGTGGGTGCAGTCCGACCTGCCGGTAAACTCGATTTTCCTCCGTTTCCCGATGCAGACCGGAGTTCGAACGCGCCGAGGCGAGTTCAGCCGCGAGCGAGGCGATCTGGGCGTCGCGCACCGCGAGCGCGGCGGCTTGTTCCCGCCGGTCACGATCCATCTCCAGTCGCCGTTGTGCCTGATGCTCCTCCCGGATCATCGCTGCGACGGTCTCCATCAGGATCATCCCGAGCAAGCCCCCGAGCCACAGCACGAGCCCGGCGATTGGCAGAGGCAGCCCTACCAGGGCGAGGCTGATCACAACGGCCAGCCAGACCCGCAGCCGCCAGCCCGGCACCGACAGGATGTGGATCGCGATCGGGTGCAAGGTGGTCAACGGCGGACGAGAATTGCCGCGAGGACATCTCCCCGAGCGATGACGAGGCCGCGGGCATCACGCGTCGTACCTTCCCGCGGATCGTAGATCCCGACGAGCAGACCGCGAGCGTTCCGGGCAACGATCTTGCCGGTGGAGCGCTGCTCCTCCAGGCGCCCGATCACAAGCCCACGTTGGTCTCGCAGGATCTGGATGTGCGCAGGCTGATGATAGCTCGGGCCGTCCATGTCAGGCTGCCTCGTTCAGGACGGGCTGATGTTCATCTTCGGCATCAATGGCCTCCTCACCCCAACAAGCGTTATCCGGCACACCCATCGGCCATGCTCCGAGCATCCCCGCGACGGCGTGCATCATCTTGGGGCTGGCCGGAGCATGGTCGAGGAGTGCGACACCGCAGGCGGCGAGCTTGCGCCGAATGAGATTGGCGCGATCGGCCCGCACACGCGTGTTGCCGACGCCGTATAAGCCTTCCAGGAAGAAGCCGCGTTCGATGCGTCGCAGTTCCGCGATCACACCCGGCTCGCTCCTACCGATCGGCTGGTACTCGATGAACAGGTGCGTTCCGAGAAATACGTCGCTGATTCTTGATAAGATACAATTCCTATAACGCCCCCCCGCATCGTTCATCGCGGCGGCGCTCGCGAGCACGACCAAGGTGGGATCACTGCTCGTGTCGAGGTCATTGGGAAGCCGATCGAAGCGCTTGCTCCATGCCCTCACCAGATCGACGCGACTGTCTTCCGGCCGCAGCAGTCTAAGCGAGGCGCGGATCCCAGCCTCGGTAGCGCCGGAGCAGTAGGTGCGGATGTAAGCCAAGGCGTAATGAAGGTCTGTCACTTGCTCCACGTCGTGGATCTTCGACACGAGGGCCGGGTGCATGAGGACAGGATCGAGGATCTTCAGGATCTCGATCTGCGCGCCGACGAGTCGCCCCTCAATCTGACCCAAGATCTTGGCGCGCCGCCGGTCGGCCGGAGCAGCCGAGGCGAACAGGCGGTGCAGTTCGCGGTACAGGTCTGGCTGATCGAGCGGGTCGGGTCCGAGCCGTCCAAGAGCGCCGAGCAGCCCTTCCGGTAAGGCGCCGAGCACTGCCAGCACCAGATCGCGCGGGCGTCGAAGGTGAACGACTGCACGACCGAGAAGGGCAGCATCCTTCAGGTCGCGGAACTCGGGCGCGAGTTCTCTTTGACGCAAACGGCAGGCGATCTCTTCGATGCCATGCTCCCGGACGTTCGCGAGCACCAAGAACATGGCTTGCCGTCGCCGCCGACCGAAGCAAAAGCTCGCGGCGAGCAGGCCAGGGCTCTCAAGATCCAGGCTGACGGCGAGTTCGAGCGCCCAGCCAGAGAATGGCGTCGGTGTCCGCGAAGGCTTCCTATCATTCCCGATGGTGGACGCGAGAAGAAGTTCCAACGGCGTGCTCCAGCGCATCGCCGTGGTCGCGCAAACTCACGCGCCGACCCGTCTCGACCAAGCGGGAAGCTTAACACAAGAGCGGCATGTTACAACTTGCCCGGTAGATGATCCACCCCGAAAGCCGATCAGTAGCGACAACGCTGGACGACCAGAACTCCGCGCGGCATCCTCGGCCTCATCATGACGAAATCGGCCACGAGAACGGTGGACACCACGGCCATCCTTGCTTCGATCTTGACGAAGAACGCGTTGCGGCGCGAGGCGGGCCTACCACTCTGGCCGGTGCGGGAGACGTTTGAACGCGAACTGAGGGCCGCACGCAGGCGTGATGTCCTTGCACAGCACTATGACCGAGTTCGGGATGCTGTTCTCGCAGAGCGCTGCGCTCAGCATGGCGAGGGCTGGGGCCTCAGCGCTGGCGGGAGGTGGGCTGTACACTTTCTTACGATGAGAAGGCTGCGACTATCCTTCGGTGCATGATGCCAGACGATGTCCGGCGCAGCGCAACTGAGTAAGACACGGGCATCACGGAAGCCGCATCAAAACTCGGGACAGCGCCCCAGAGAGGCAGATTCCATTAGCTCGGAATCGCTATGCTGCACGAACGAGGCTGAGTGGGAGGGAGATCGCGCGGTGGAGGAGCAGAATGCCCGAGAAGGCGCAACTTATCTATGGGTCGCCGAGACCGTGCTTCGCCAGCACCGCCGCCCACTCAAAGCGCGCCAGATAGTGACATTTGGAATCGATAGTGGCTTGTTTGCAGACAGAGACATAAGCCGCACGCCCGAGAAGTCTATGCAAGCGCGTCTAAGCATGGATATCTTGTCCAAGGGGCGACGTTCTAAGTTTTTGCGGACATCAAGAGGACGTTTTTACTTAAGAGAGCTATACACGGACTCCTCTTCCGAACTCGATGGCCCCATGCTGACGGAGTATACTGCAATCCGGCGCGCACCATCTGACCCAAGTGAAAACGTGCTTGTGACGCCACATTCATCGTACAGTTCGGTGCTCACATTCCAAGGGATTTCGACCTCCTTCAAGACCATATTAGAGAGCCTGATCAACGACCGTAAACTTACCTACCTGCACAGAACAGAGGCAGAAACCAACTTGAATTACAAACAATTTGTTACATATACTATAATCCAGAATAAAAGCAAAATACTGGCATTCCGGAGAGGCCGCTACAACAGAGCAGCCTCATTCCTCCGAGGAGCACAATGTATAGGCTTCGGAGGTCACGTCACCGAAGAAGATTCGAATCTGCTCACATTTAATGACCGGGGTATTCGTGCAAATGCCGCACGGGAAATATCGGAAGAAATTAGCTTCAAAGGCGGAAGACCAAATATTAATCCAGACGAAATGGAATTTCTCGGAATTCTCAACGATGACTCATCGGATGTCGGAGTAAGGCACGTAGGCATCATTCTGAGGTATTGGGCGCCAGACACAGAAGATTGGCAACACCCGATGCGTGGGGAAGCCTCAGTTACGCAACTTCGGTGGATTGAGACCCAAGGTTCGGAGATAGATTTACTCGAATTTGAATATTGGTCGCAAATATGCTTGCGGAAATTCTATCCTTATTTTCTGTCGAGCGGGCCCGCATATAAAATTGTTCGACCTTCTTCATTTGATGGGCCGCATCTTTTATGCGTCCTTGGATCTGTCGGGTCTGGGAAATCGGTGACCACCGCAAGGCTCTGCGAATCAGCGAGCTACCGACAAGTTAATACCGGGAGAGTTGTCGCTCGCATTCTAGGAATTCCGCCTGTCCCACAAACTCCTCGCCTTGAGTTCCAACAGAAAGCCCACGATTTTATATCCTCTCCAGACGGTCCGAAAATTTTAGCGAAAGAAATCGTTAAAGAGGTCGAGAAGGCGGGAGGAGACAGAATTATCGTTGACGGAATACGTCAAATCGAAACATTGGAAAGGCTCAAGGAAACCTCTCCCATTTCCGTTTGTAATTTGTTTGTCTACACGCCGCCCGATGTTGCATACGAATTGTACATGGTTCGTGACGGAGGTTCGCAGGAACTATCCCTTGATGCGTTCATGAAGATATACAACGCGCCCGTCGAGTCACAGGTTAGACTCATGATTCAGGACGCGGACGCCGTTATATACAATTGGTTCGGACTTGAAAACTATGAACTTGCTGTCAAACAGATGATCAACGAACTGGGACTTGAGAGATTGCGGGCATGAGCGACGGTGGCTACGATGAGGGATATCTGTCTGTACCCTGCTTATGGGGACTATCGCCAGGGTCATTGGTCCAGCGTTTCATAGCCCAGAATCGTATCAGCCCAACATACAGAGTCCTCGATCTGGGCTGCGGAGAAGGTAAGAATGCCGTGCCTTTTGCGAGCAGAGGTTGCCAAGTCGATGCCGTAGATTGCTCTTCGGCAGCACTCGAAAATGCCGGACGCGCTCATCCGATAGCTCCTGTGCGGTGGATACAGGCAGACGCAATTGAGTTCGAAATACTCCCCCGAAGCTATGATTTAATCATAGCATATGGGCTTCTTCATTGCCTCAAGAATGACAAGGCTGTCGCCTTGTTAATCAATAATATGCAAAACGGCACCAAGTTAGGCGGGTTTAATATAATCTGCGTTTTCAACGACCGCTCCCACGAACTCTCTGCACATCCAAATTTCAGCCCGTGCCTCCTTCCTCATGCATTCTATGTCGAGAGATACAGCCACTGGGAAACGCTAGATGTTTCCGACGAGGATCTATTCGAGACTCATCCACATAATAATATTCCACATCATCATTCTCTGAGTCGGCTGATCGCCAGAAGGACCGCATGACCCACTCATGCCCGCCGGAGCTAAAGCGCCTTTACCGGCAAGGTCGCGTGCTACCGTTCATAGGAGCAGGCGTTTCCATGTCGGTTGAGTGGCCGGGACCCGGTGGTGAAATCATCCGGGGGCCGAGTTGGGGTCAGATGGTAAATGAAGCAGCGAAACTGTTGGGCTATGACGACCCCGAATTGCTGCGAATGCGCGGAACAGATCTTCAGATACTAGAGTATTTTCGGATCAAAAAGAAAAACTTCGCGCCGCTTACGAATTGGATGGTCCGGAACATCAACGCGCCGGAAAGCGCATTGCAAAGCTCAATACTCCATAAAAACATAGCCGGTCTCAACGAATGTGATATATTTTATACGACAAACTACGATGATTTTCTTGAAGTTTCATTCAAAGCGTTCGGCAGAAATCACGTTCAAGTAGTGGCGACTGAAGAAGATATGGGTTTCAGGCAAGCCTCTACACAGATTGTAAAATTCCACGGCGACTTTAACAATCCAGACGAAATGGTTATGTCTGAAGGTCACTATTATAGGCGCATGCGATTAGACGGGCCGATGGATCTGAAGCTACGCTCGGACCTATTCGGCCGTGCCGTAGTTTTTATAGGTTACAGCTTCAGAGATATTAACATCGCCTATCTGTTTCAAACTGTAAATGATATGTTCCGCGGACTTCCGAATAGCTTCTCCGGACGACGAGCATATATCGTTGTTCAAAATCCGTCTGATTTCGAAAATCGGTTATTCCACGAACGAAATATAGAGGTGATCCCCGCCTACGGAAGCGATCGCACCCAAGCTGCTGCGAAAATACTAGCGGACATGGCTTCATGAGCAAAATCAATGTTTATTATGCAACTAGGAGCATTTTCAAAAAAGAGGAGATCGAGGTAATCAAGACTTGCTGTAAATTCCAAGATGAAGACGGACGAGTCAGGCCCGTAGGTGATCGTTTCAACTTCGTATTCTCGGATGTAAGGACAGACGAGCCGCTGGAAGTTGACCTTGTCACTATGGTTCGTCACAAGGCAGTATCAGCATACAAGGCTCTTCTGATGCCGTGCATAGTAGAGCACGCCGGACTGATTTTCATTGAGCACCGGGCAGTGGGATACCCCGGAGGTTTGACACAGCCTATGATGGATTCACTAGGGGCAGACGATTTCGTGCGCAGAAATCGCGCAGGGGGTGAGAGGGCGATCGCCAGAGCGGTAATAGGCTATTGCGACGGCATGTCTGTCCAGATTTTCGTTGGCGAAACTGAGGGCACTATAGCGAGTGAGGCACGAGGCGACCGGAAATTCTATTGGGATACAATATTTGTGCCTGACGACTTAGGGGGCGATACTTACGCCGAGATAACTCAAGACCCTTTGAGAGGTGTTCCGACTAAAATGTCGGTGTCACAATCATACAAAGCCCTCAAACAGTTTCTTGAGTATAGAGTAAACAAGGGGACCAACGCGCTTTTTACAGATTTCGACAACTGATCCGGGCGGATATGGGCCTTGGCGCGGCTTCGAGCGCGCGGCCAAGCAGAAGGTGATCTTCTCTCGTTGGGTGGCAAATGGCGGCTGTTCAACGTAGATGTAGCAGCTTCCCTCCGTGCCGACGCAGCCTCGCTTTTTGACCTGCGCGAAGTCACACTGTTAGTTCATTGTGGGTCCATCTTGTAGAAGTCGCTCACATGCCTCGTAATTATCGGCAGCAGCCTGCCATCTAGCTACGTCCTTGTTGCTACGGAGCGGGATCTATGCGGCCATTAGTCGTCTGGCTGGCTGTTCGTGTCCTATCGCAAATCGTTGGCGAAGGGCCGGAGGCGGCTGCTGTCAGCCTATCCTCCACCTAACCCGCGGCCTTCTACCGACAGGCCACGAACACGCTGAGCCCCTTGGCATGCTCAGCCAGATCAGCCGGGGGCAGCGCGGCGGTATCGGCCCCTGTCGCATAGGCCACGCCGTTGCTCTCCAGAAACGCCCCTGCCAGCGAACCTTTGATCGCGAAGTTCACGTTCTGCGGGATATCGCCATTTGTGGCCACCATCACCTTCAGTGCGTTCAGCTTCGCGCTCACTACACCGATCAGGTTGCCGGAGGCGTCCACGAGCGGGCCACCCGAGTTGCCCGGCTGCACGGGCGCCGAGATCTGGAAGTAGCGGCTGTCATCGGCGAGCCCGGTCAGAGCGGTGACGTTGCCCAGCGTGAAGTTACCCGAGGTCGAGAGCATGCCCGACAAAGGGTAGCCGAAGACTGCTACTGCCTCGCCGAGGCGCACCCCTGTGCGCAGGGCAGCGATCTTCACCGGGGTGATTTCCGCCTTCAGAAGCGCAAGATCGTTCGTCCGGTCCTGAGCCACGAGCCGGGCCGCTATAAGCCCGTTTGGTCCATTCACCTCGATAGCTGCGCAGTCCTGAATGACATGGGCGTTCGTCAGCAGGTGGCCAGCGCGGCTGATGAAGAAGCCGGTGCCCGACGAGGCCGTGTGCGGCTTGAGATCTGGCTGCTTAGGAGCAACGGCGGGCGGCGTCGGAACGACTAGCGGCGAGGGCGTGGCCACCGCAACCGCCGGAGGAGGAGGGGCTACGGCGATTGGCGCCGTGAACGGCGCGCCCGACATGCTGGCGGCCAGCGACCCCGAAACCAGCACCGCGACGCGCTCCATGTGCAGGTCGGTCTCGGCGGACTTCCAGGCCAGGAAGAAGCCGAGCGTGCCCGCCCCGTCCCGGTGGAAGCGCATATACCAATCCAGCCCGTCCGTTCCGGAGGCCGATATCGCGAAGAAGTCCGGGCGCAGGACCTTGTAGTTCACCCGCGTGCCGTCCCCGGCGAACCGTTCGAGGGCGGTGCGATAGCCGTCCTCCAGCGCGCTCGGGGTGGCGATGTAGGTAAGCGTCGCGCGCTTGGCGGGATCGGTCCAGGTCACGCCCGAGCCCGTGCGCTCCTCGCGCAGCCCGAGGCCGAACGGCACCCAGATCGGGTGGCCTCGGTACGGGTGCGCCGCGGCACGAAATCCCCAGGTGCGCAGCAGCGGCGTCGCCTCACTCATGAGCGCGGCGGCCTGCCCCTCATCGATCACCCCGGTGACGGGTAGCCCGCTCTGCGACTGGAAGCGCACCACCGTCTCAAACAGTCGCTTGGAGAAATCGACGTTTGGCACGGCGACCTGATGGCCGGTGGCGGTCAGCAGCACCTGGAGTCGGATGCGCTCATTCACCGGCTGGGACTCGAAGGCCGCAGCGGCGACCTCGTACCGGGCAGGGCCCGCAGGCACAGTGATTGCTGGCGGTGCCACCGCCAGGGGTCCGAGCCAGGGCGTCGGATAGCCCGCTTCGTTCAGGTGACGACGTAACGCGGTCGGGAAGTCGGTCTTGCGCTTCCGCGCGTCCGGGCATTTAGCCAGGGGCAGGGCGACTGTGCATTCCTCGTAAGGCCACTCGGCATTGCGGTCGTAGAGTTGCAGCATGCGCACCCACGCGGCCTCACCGCGTCCGACGAGGATGCTCTGCGCGACCCAGCCGCCGAGAAAGTTGTTGTCATGCCACCGCTCGGGGTCGAGGCTTGCCGCGTGCTCCATCCCGGCGAGCCGCTGGCGCTGGTAGCCCGCGAAGGTGGCGTGGCGGGTCACATCCTCCAGCCGTCCGGCGCGCACCCAGTGGATCTGGGCGGGTGGATTGGAGGAGGCATAGGGGCCGAAGGCGTACAGGAAGCTGTTATCGCCGTTGAGCAGTTCGTAGGTGCCGTCTCCGTCGAGATCCTCAAAGGCGTAGCCGCCGCTATCCAAGGTCTCGCCGTCCGCGACCAACCAGCGGCCTGTCCGCGAGTCCTGCGTGGCGATCTTCGTCACCGTACAGCAGTGGGCGCCGCCCCAGAATGATGAGACGACGACGCTGAGGCGCGGCGAGATCGGGTCGAGTCGCACGGCGGCGACCTCGGCAAAGTCGGAGTTCGAATCGTTGTCAGTCCCACGGGTGGACTGATCGAGGGACAGGGCGAAAGCCGACTGCCCATCCTCACGGCCTACAGCCACCGGGTGGCGGTCGCCGTCCTTCCCCCTGGCGCTGCTGAGCATGACCGACAGGGTGCCGACGCGCAGGACGCTGTCGCGTTTTCCGTCGTACTTGGCGCTCGGCCCGGCCGGTGGGCGCGGCGGCGTCCAGACCTGCTCGACGTAGCTATCACCGCGCGAGAAGATAAAGTCGCTCGGCAGGCCACCCGCACGGGTGAGGCGCTGGCGCAGGGCGCGCGGATCGGTAGCGTTCTCCGGCCCGGCGACGACCGCGAACCAGCCGTTGGCCGCGCGCACGACACGCACGCTCGGGAACTGCCAGCGATGGTAGCGCGCGACGCCGATGGCGGTGTCGAGGTCCGGTCGGCTGGCCAGAACGACCCAGCGGGCATTGCCGGACAGGGCGAGATCGCCTGCATCGGCGACAGAGGGCAGCGCTACCAGAAGGAGCACCGCGACAAAACCGGCCCACACCCTGCCCATGCCGACCTCCAGGTTGCAAACTGGCCGGATCAGGGCAGCGGATCAATCTTAAGTCGAAGGCTATCCCAACTTCACGCGGCGAATCGGTCGGCCTGTGTCAAATTTCTTCGCTTGTGCGACGCCGCGGAGACGCCCGACACCACGCAAACCGCCAGCATCTTTGGCACACCCCTGGCACACCACCCCTCGAAAGACCAGGGGCGCCAGATCGGCGAAGCAGCTAAGTAGCTGTCGGTGAAAGGGAAAATTGGCGCACCCGACACGATTCGAACGTGTGACCTTTGCCTTCGGAGGGCAACGCTCTATCCAGCTGAGCTACGGGTGCAAGCCGTGGCCATTCCCTAGCCCAACCGCGCCGGGAGCGCAACGGCGGCCGCACCATCGCGTGCGGCCGCGGGCGACGCGGTCCGATCTCCGGCGCGTGTTGCCCCGGCGTCCTTGCCTTCGCGCGCCGTTTCCCGGCCCCTGGGTGCCGGGCAGAGGGGTCGCGGAGCGGGCAGAGGTGGCGGAGGTGACGGGCGGCCGGGATCCGCGGGCGAACAATTTCGGGTCCCTGCGACTCCTGTTCGCGGGCCTCGTGATCCTCGCCCACGCCCCCGAACTCGTGGACGGGAACCGGTCGCGGGAGTTGCTGACCCAGGTCTTCGGGACCCTGTCCCTGGGGGAGATCGCCGTCGACGGCTTCTTCCTCGTGAGCGGCTACCTGATCACCGCGAGCTACCGCGCCAAGCGCTCCTTCGGCGACTACCTCGCGCGGCGAGCGCTGCGGATCTACCCGGCCTTCGTGGTCGCGTCCCTGCTCTGCATCGCCGTCGTCGCGCCCCTCGGCGGCGGCAACCTCGCGGACGCCTCGCCGCTCGAGGCCCTGCTGCGGCTGTCGCTGCTGCTGATGCCGGTGGTCCCGGGCGCCTTCGCCGAGCTGCCCTACCCGCTGCTGAACGGCTCGATGTGGACCATCCCCTGCGAGTTCGGCTGCTACCTGCTGCTCGGCCTCGTCGGCACCGCCCGCGCCCTGCGCCGCCGCGGACGCTATCTCGGCCTGCTCGGGGGGCTCGGCAGCCTCCTCGCCCTGCGCTGGCTCTTCCTGCCCGTCGGGCATCCGGGCGACATCCTCGGATCCCTGTCGGAGATGATCCGCCTCACCTTCGTGTTCTGCTGCGGCGGCGCCTTCCGGCTGTTCGCCGACCGGATCACCTACACGCGGCGCGGCGCGACCCTCGCCGCCCTGCTGCTGCTCCCCCTGATGTTCAGCCAGCCGCTGGCCGAGCCGGCCTTCGCGATCCTCGGCGGCTACCTGATCTTCTGGTTCGCCCTCGCGGTGCGCCCCACCGCCCTCAGCCGCGCCACCGCCCAGGTCGACCCGTCCTACGGTCTCTACCTCTACGCCTGGCCGGTGCAGAACCTGCTGGTCGCGCGGATCCCCGGGATCTCACCCTGGGCGGTCGCCGTCCTCACCCTCGCGGCCGCCATCCCCCTCGGCCTGCTGAGCTGGTACCTGATCGAGCGGCCGATGCTCCAGTTCCGGCCCGGACCGGGCGGCGCCCGGCCGGAGCCCGGCGCGATCCCGGCGGCCGGGCCCGCCCTCGGCGCCTAGCGCCGGAAGGCCCGCGGCCGCCGGTAACCGGCGCCGCCCGGGCGCGTTCTCGATGAACAGGCGGGACGCGGCCGCGGAGGCGGGACATGACGCAGGTTCTGGATCGCGGGACCCTCGACCGGCTGGTCGCCCTCGGCCGCGACCGGGGCCTCCTCACCGCCGACGATCTGCGCGCCGCGCTGCCCGTCGAGCGCATGGATGTCGACGCCCTGGTCCTGGTGATGCTGGAGCTGGAGGCGGCGGGCGTGAGCGTCGAGCCCGAAGCCTTCGGCCCCCCGACGGACCGGCCGGTCCCGGCCGCGGTCACCCTTCCCGCGCCGGGGTCCGGCACGCCGCCGGTCCGGGCAGCGGAGGCGGGGCCGGGCGCGGCCTTCGCGGCCCCCGCATCCGCCGCGCCGGCCGCCGCGGAGCCGATCCCGGACGACGGCGCCGATGCCGGCCGGGCCGTCCTCCTGGCCGGCCTGGCGACCGTTCTGGTCCTCGGCGCCGTGCTCCTGATGCTGTGAGCGCCCGGCGCGGAACGCTTCGGGCCGCGGCCCCGTTGGCGAGAGCCGGCCGGAGACGGCCCCGAGGACCCTCGTATCCATGCGTCAGACCCCGGACGGAACCCTCGCCCTGCTGATCGCGGCCCTGCGCGAGGGGACGGCGCATGTCGAGGCGCTGCTCACGCTGGCGCGGACGGAGGTCGACGGCAATTTCCGGGCGATCGTGTCGCTGATCGCCATCGTCGGCACGATCCCGGTGCTGCTGATCGTCACCTTCTTCCTCGGCCTGGACGCCGTGGTGAAGCTGCTGGCCGTGCCGTTCGGCGCCGAGGCGCCGGCCGCGCTGATCGTCGCCGCGCCGTTTCTCGTCATCGCGCTGGGACTCGGCTGGATGGGCGCCCGCCGGATGGCGCTCTCGAACCTCGAGCCCTGGCGGACGTGGCGGCAGGTGAAGCGGGACGTCCGCGAGGTGACCCGCGCCGGCGCGTGATTCCGGGACCGGAAATCTCAGCGCCGTCAGGTCGATGCGGCGGTCCGCTCACGCGTGATCTGAGCGAGGGTTCGCCGCGCGTACCGGTCCGGGCGCGCTCGACCGGTCTGTCCGGATCCGGATCCAAGTCCTTGCTCAAACGGCGCGATTCGGCCGAGCCACGCCGGTCCTAGCCCGTCGGTGCCAGCATGGTGCCGAGGCCCGGATCGAGCGGCACGTCGAGCCGGCAGCGCAGGCCCGCGGCCTCGAAGGCGAGGTCGACCGTGCCGGCGAGTTCGCGCCGCACGCCGCCGGCGATCAGCCGCGTCCCGAAGCCCACCCGGGTCGGCGCCCGCACCGGCGGGCCGCCGCGCTCCTCCCAGCTGAGCCGCAGCCGCCGCTCCCCCGCCGCGCCGGCGGCGACCGACCACGCCACCCGGACGCGGCCCTCGCGGACCGAGAGGGCGCCGTACTTGGCGGCGTTGGTGGTCAGCTCGTGGACCGTCAGGCCGAGCGCCAGCACCTCGCGGGGGCTCAGCGACACGTCCGGCCCGTCCAGACGGATCTGGTCGCCGCCGGTCCGGTACGGGCCGAGCTCGCTCTCCAGCACCTCGCGCAGGGGAGCCCCGCTCCAGTCCTCGCGGGTCAGGAGGTCGTGGGTCTTCGACAGGGCCAGGATCCGCGCCTCTAGGACCTCGGCGGAGCCGCGGGACTGCCGGGCGAGGGCCTGGACGGTGGCCAGGGTGTTCTTCACCCGGTGGTTCAGCTCGTGCAGCATCGTGCCCTGCTGCGCCTGCAGGGCGCGGCCGCGCTGGATCTCGGCGCGCAGCTCGGCGGTGCTGCGCTGGAGGGTGGCGGCCATGGCGTCGAGCTTGCTGCCCAGCCGGTCGAACTCCGCGGCGCCGTGCAGGCCGGTGCGGGCGGCGAGGTCGCCGGCCTGCCACGCCGCCGCGGTGCGCAGGAGCCGCTCGACCGGGCGGCGGATGAACACCCGCCCGGCCACGAGGGCGGCGGCGAGCGCCAGGGCCGCCCCGAGGGCGATCAGCACCAGGCCGCGGCGGGTGGCGGCGTCGATGTCCGCGAAGGCGGTGGCGTGGTCGCGCCCGACGACGACGCGCACCCCCGCCAGCGGGCCGTCCGGCATCGCGGTGGCGATGATCCGCTGGCGGCCGTCGAGGCCCGCGGCGACGCGGACGTCGCTGCCCTGGGCCTCCAGCATGGCGACCCGGTCGGGCGGGATCGGCCTGCCGATCCAGGCCGCCTCGTCCGGGCGGCGGGCGATGATCAGGCCGTCGCGGTCCGTCACGGTGATCGCCGTCTCCGCCTGATGGAGCGCCTGTTCCAGATGATCGGAGAGCCAGTCGAGGTCGACGGCGGCGAGCAGGACGCCCGCGGGCGCCCCCCCGGAGTCGCCGGCGTGGACGGCCCGGGCGAAGTGGATCGACGGCCGCCGTGTCTGGAAGCCGACCGCGTAGCCGCCGACTGCGTAGCCGCCCCGCTCCAGGGCGCGGCGGTGATAGGCCCGGCCGCGGCTCGAGTAGGAGCCCGCGGGCGCGCCGGCGCTGTCGCAGATCACGGCCCCCTCGGGATCGGTGAGGGCGATCAGCAGCACGTGCGGCAGCCGCGCGGCCGCCCGCCGCAGGTAGGCGGTGCAGGCCGCCGGCTCCCGCGCCTGCACGGTGGCGTCCCCGGAGATCAGATCGAGGGCCTGCTGCATCCGGTCGGAGACCTGCGCGAAATCCTCCGCCACGTCGCGCGCGGTGGCGCGGGCGTCGGCCCGCACGGCCGCGTCGCGGCTCGCCCGCAGGGCGACCTCGTTGTAGCCCTGGATCGCCAGCGCCGGGGCGAGGGCGAGCAGGACGAGCAGCAGGATGCGGGTCGTCAGCGACAGGGTCGGAGAACGCGGCCGAGAGCGCAGAAGCGGGAGCGGGGTGCGGAACCGGAAGCGGAGCGGCATCGGCGGTCAGTCGAGACCGGCGATCGGCGCGCGCGCCCGCGCGGCCAGGGTCTCCACGGCGAGCGGCGCGGTGCTCATCCGCATCCCCGGTTCGAGGGCGCCGGGGCCGAAGGTCGCGATCTTTACGGAGCCGGTGGTGACCAGGACCTTCGGATCCGGCCGGTGCGGCCGGGCCGCTTCCACCCTCTCCCGGCCGTCGAGGCCGCCGGACAGGCCGACATCGCTCATCGGCAGCCCGGTCGCCGCGCCGGTCGCCGCGGGCGCGGCGCGGCGGCGCTCGACCTCCTGCGCGAGGGTGCGGTTGCGCGGCCGGCGGTCCGCCGCCTCGTCCGCGCTCACGAGGCGCCGCCGGATCGGGCGGACGCGATCGACGCGTGCGAGCAAGCGGATTCGCGGGCGGGACGCCGTCTCATCCCGGCGTTGTTGCAGAACCGGTCGGCCCTTGCCAGTGCGCCGCGCGATCGGGGCGACGCCGTGGGAGGGATCGTCTCAGCGCCCGCGGGGCCGGCCGGCCTCCGGACGCAGGTGCAGGAAGCTGCGCTCGCCGGTCGCGGCTTCGGCCACGTGCTGGATCGTGTCGAGCAGATCGGACACGGCCCGCGGACCGGTCGGACGGAATCCCGCCTTCGGCTCGACCCAGCGCCCCTGCGTGCGGTTCGCGGCGATCTGCGCCTCGCTCAGCGCGTCGAAATCCCGGCGTCGGGTCATGGCTCAGCCCTCCGCCGACGACTCTGTCGGGGGCATGGTTGACGAAAGGTTAACGTCGGATCCGCCGGCGGGGCGCGCGTCGACGCGCCGCGAAACGCCGCCGGCTTGATCCCCGGCGCCGCCCCCTCTAAACAACAAAAACCGAGGTAAATCAATAGATTAGTGTGATTATAAACTGCAGTCTCCGGGCCGGCGCGGATCGCGGCACAGCGTGCGGGTCGCGGTGACCGGTTCCGCCGGACCTGCCATCGGCACCCGGGTCGTCGACACCCTGGCGGGCCTGCGGCCGCTGGCGCCGTTCTTCTGCCTGTACGTGACCTTCGGGGCGACGCTCGGCTTCCTGTCCGGCGGGGCGCCGCTGATCCTGCGGGCGCGGGGCGTGGAGCTGGCCGAGGTCGGGCTTCTGCAGCTCATCAACCTGCCGGTCGGGCTCACCTTCCTGTGGGCGCCCCTGCTCGACCGGCTCCGCCTGCCGTTCCTCAGCCACCGGATCGGCTGGATCGCGGCCGCGCAGGCCGCCTCGGTGCTCCTGCTGGCCGTCCTGAGTCTCGGCGAGACCTGGCCGCTCCTGGCGCTGCTCGCCCTGGCGATCGCCGCCTGCGCCTGCGTGGCGACCATGGACATCGCCCTCGAGGCCCTGGTGGTCGAGACCGTGCCGGCGGGGCGGCGCGCCTTCGTGGCCTCGGCCAAGCTGTGCGGCGCCTCCCTCGGCGGCATCCTGGGGGTCGGCGTGCTGGTCGGCTCCTACGACAGCCTGGGCTGGCGCGGGGCGGTCCTGGCCTGCGCGGCCCTCGACGCCCTCTGCCTGCTGCCGATCCTGGGTTACCGGGAGGCCCCCCTGCGCGGGGCCGGGGGCGCCGCCGGAACCGGCGCCGGCCCGGAGCGCTGGTCGGGCTCGCTGGCTCGGCTGCGCCGCCTGGCCGGGCGCGTGCTGGTGCTCGGGGCCTACTTCGCCGCCTCCTACCTCGTGGCCGGGCCCAACACCCTGGCGCTCCTCGATCTCGGCGTCCCGCTCGGGCAGGTCGGCACGCTCACCGGCACCGTGCTCCCGGCCGTGAACCTCGTCATGGCGCTGGCGGCCGGCTGGCTGGCCGCGCGGTTCGGCACGGTCCGGCTGATCGCCGCGGGGGCCCTCGGCGTCCTGGCCTCCGGGGGCCTGATGGTCGTCGCCTGCGCGGGCCGGATGCCCGATCTCGGCGTCGCCGCCGCGGTGCTGAGCTTCGTCGCGGGCGGGTTCCTGGGCGTGCCGGTCTTCAACATGATCTACCGCTGGGCCCAGGGCCCGAAGCCCGCCACCGACTACGCGCTCCTGTTCGGTGCCGCCTTCTTCGCCGCGATGCCGCTGCGGGTGGCCGCCCCGGCGCTCGCCGGCTGGATCGGCTGGCCGGGCTACTTCGCCGCCACCCTGCCGCTCTACGCCGCCGCGGTGGCGTGGCTCGCCGTCGCGGTGGAGCGGACCCTGCGGGACGACGGGGCCGCGCGATGATCGCCGAGGTCGCCGCCCAGGTTCCCGACACGCTCGCGGCCTACCGGGACGGGGTCGCCGAGGGCCCCGGCGGCCCGGAGGCGCTGCCCCTCGGCGCCCTGCGCGACCCCGACGTGTTCGACGCGACGCTGGCGGCCTTCGGGGCCGGGTTCGGCGCGGCGTTCCGGACCGCGGATCCGCGGGTCCGGGTCTCGTACTGGAGCCAGTTCTACCTCGCGGCCCTGGCGACGCCGGCGCTGACCGCCCTGGTGCGCCTCGGCCGGCCGCTGCCGCTCGCCTTCGACGCGGTCAGCCTCGAGCTCGACGCGGCCGGCCGGCCGTGCCGCTTCCGCCTGCCCGCGGACGGGTCCGGCTGCGCGGCCTGCCCGGCGCCCGGCCTGACCGGGCTGGTGGAGGCGCATCTGCGCCCGTTCGTCGAGCTCTGCCACGCCCGGTGCGGGATCGCGCCCCGGGTCCTCTGGGGCAATGCCGCGGTGATCCTCGACTACGTCGCCCGGGAACTCGGCGGCGCGCCCGGGGGACCGCTCGGGGGCGGGGAGGGGAACGGCGCCGCCTGCGCGAGCGCCTGCACCGACGCCTGTGACGACGTCGCGGCCTGCCTCGGATGGCGCGCCGGCCCCGGCTGCGCTAGGAGCCCGCTCGAGAGTCCTCTTGCGCAGGCGCTCTGCCCGGGGGCGTCGGGCTGCCGGCGGCGGCGCGTCTGCTGCCTGCGCCACCGCCTGCCGGGGGTGCCGTCCTGCGGCGCGCTCTGCCCCGTCGAGTGCGCCGCCCAACGCTGATCCGAGCCGCGCGATGCTGAAGGCCTTCCTCGCCTATTACCGGCCGTACCGGACGCTGTTCCTGGTCGATTTCGGCTGCGCGGTGCTGTCGGGCCTGCTGGAGCTCGGCTTCCCCATCGCGGTGAAGGGCTTCATCGACAGCCTGCTGCCCCGGCAGGACTGGGGCCTGATCCTGCTCGCCGCGGCGGCGCTGGCGCTGGTCTACGTCGCCAATGCCGGCCTGATGGTGGTGGTCACCTACTGGGGCCACGTGCTCGGCATCAACATCGAGACCACGATGCGGGCGCGGGCCTTCGACCACCTGCAGAAGCTCTCCTTCCGCTTCTACGACGGCCAGAAGACCGGCCACCTCGTCGCCCGGGTGACCAAGGACCTGGAGGAGATCGGCGAGGTCGCCCATCACGGGCCCGAGGACCTGTTCATCGCCGTGATGACGCTGCTGGGCGCCTTCGCGCTGATGCTCTACGTCCACGCGCCGCTGGCGCTGATCACCGCGGCGATCCTGCCGCTGATCGCCTTCGTGTCGATCCGCTACGGCGGCCGCATGACCCGCAACTGGCAGGCCCAGTACGGACGGGTCGGCGCCTTCAACGCGCGGATCGAGGAGAATGTCGGCGGGATGCGGGTCGTGCAGGCCTTCGCCAACGAGCCCCACGAGCGCGCCCTGTTCGCCCTCGACAACGCCCGCTATCGCGACACCAAGCTCGAGGCCTACCGGCTGATGGCGGCCGGCCTGTCGATCAACTATCTCGGCCTGCGCCTCGTCCAGATCGCGGTGCTGCTCGGCGGCGCCGCCTTCGTGGTCCGGGGCGACCTGACGCCGGGCGGCTTCGTGGGCTTCCTGCTGCTGGTGGGCGTGTTCTACCGGCCGCTGGAGAAGATCGGCGCCGTGGTCGAGACGTATCCGAAGGGGGTCGCGGGCTTCCGCCGCTACCAGGAGCTGCTGGCCACCGAGCCCGACATCACCGACCGGCCGGAGGCCCGCGCGGTCGGCGCCTTGCGCGGCGACATCCGCTTCGAGGGGGTGGGCTTCGGCTACGGCCCCGGCCGCCCGGTCTTCTCCGGCCTCGACCTCGCGGTGGCGGCCGGCGAGACGGTGGCGTTCGTGGGCCCCTCGGGGGTCGGCAAGACCACCCTCTGCGCCCTGCTGCCGCGCTTCTACGAGGTCGAGGCGGGCCGCATCACCGTCGACGGGCTCGACATCCGCGACATCACCCTGGCGAGCCTGCGCCGCCAGATCGGCATCGTCCAGCAGGACGTGTTCCTGTTCGCCGGCACGATCCGGGAGAACATCGCCTACGGCCGCCTCGACGCCACCGAGGCCGAGATCGACGCCGCCGCGCGGCGCGCCCGGCTCGGCGGGCTGATCGACGGCCTGCCGGAGGGCCTGGACACCGTGGTGGGCGAGCGCGGCGTGCGCCTGTCGGGCGGCCAGAAGCAGCGCATCGCCATCGCGCGGGTCTTCCTCAAGAACCCGCCGATCCTGATCCTCGACGAGGCGACCTCGGCGCTCGACACGGAGACCGAGCGGGAGATCCAGCGGGCGCTCGCCGAGCTGGCCCGCGGGCGCACGACCCTGGTGATCGCCCACCGCCTCGCCACCGTCCGGGACGCCGACCGCATCGTGGTCCTGGGGGAGGGCGGGGTCGTCGAGGAGGGCCGGCACGCGGCTTTGCTGGCCGCCGGCGGCCCCTACAGCCGCCTGCACGCGGCGCAGTTCGGGCGCGGCGCATCCGGCGCGGGCGTCCTCGCGGCGGAGTGAGAACCGGCCACAGACTCCGCTAGGACGGCGCCGCCGCGCTCGACTCGCGCACGACGAGGCGCGTGGGAAACAGCTTCTGGGCGAGGTCGTCCGGCGCCCGCGTCCCCTCGATCAGCTCGACCAGCGTCGCGAAGGCGAACCGGACCATGTCGAGCACCGGCACATCGACCGAGGTCAGGCTCGGGACCGCGTAGGCCCCCTGGGCGAGGTTGTCGAAGCCGACGACGCGGATCTCCGCGGGGACCCGCACGCCGCCCTCGTGCAGCGCCCGCAGCACGCCGAGCGCCACCCCGTCGCTGGCGGCCACGACGGCGTCCGGGCGGGCGCCGGGCCCGGTCTCCAGCAGCGCCCGCGCGGCCCGGTAGCCGCCCGCGGCGGTCCCGTCGCAGGGGACCACGAGGGCGTCGCGCAGGGGCAGGCCGGCCTCCGCGAGGGCGTCCCTGTAGCCGCGGAACCGCTCGGTGTCGGCGGCCGGCCGGCGCGCGTCGCCCGTGAGCAGGCAGATCGACCGGCTCCCCGCCGCGATCAGGTGGCGAACGGCCCCGTGGATCGCGTCGCGCTCGGCCCGCGCCGCGTAGTGCGTGCCGGGCACGTCCAGGCCGAACACCACGAACGGGCACCGCTTGGCCTGGAGCAGGCCGATCAGCGGGTCGTCCCGGCACTCGGCGAAGACCACGAGGCCGTCGACCCGGGCCTCGCTGACGAGGCTGGCGATCCGGCCCGGGCCGTCCGGGTCGTCGCCGCGGCGGCAGCGGTGGACCAGGGTGTAGCCCTGCTGGTCGGTGACGGTGCCGAAGGTCTGGAGGACGCGGCCGTGGTCGGTCTCCTCCCCCGGGCGGGACCCGTCGGCGGCGGGCTCCGGCCCGGGGGCGAACACGCAGGCGATGCTGCGGCTCGGCTTCTTGCGCAGGGACCGGGCGGCGAGGCTGGGCACGAAGTCCAGGTCGCGCATGGCCGTCTCGATGGTCTCGCGCGTGGTCCGGGCGACCTTCTGCGGGTGGTTCAGGACCAGCGAGACCGTCTGGAAGCTCACGCCGGCCCGTCGGGCGACGTCCTTGATCGTCGTCTGGCCCATCGTCCCCTCGCGAGCCGGTCCGAACGGTCGCGGCCGGGCGCGGGCGCGCGGCGCCGCCTCGTTCGGTGCGGCAATCTAGATCTGTATCGATCGGAGATAAAGCCGCGGGCCGGGCAGCAAAGACGGCACCTTCCGGCGCAGAACCCGCGCAAGACCGATCATTCGCGCGCGAATTCCGGTCCATCCAGCGGGTTCTCGGGTGCCCCTGTCCCGCTCTGCGACGGGGGCGCCGGGCAGGAACCTTGTCCGCCCTGTGCGGTTCGCCGGGCAGCACCTCAAGCGATGATCGGGGCGTCGGGTGCCTCACTCAATCCGGAAGCCACTCCATGATGCACCGTCGCATGCACCGACGCGGTCTCCTCACTACGATGCTGGGCGCCACCGCGGCCCTGGCGGTCACGCGCACCGCCCTCGCGCAGGTCACGCCGGCCGGCGCGATCCCGACCGGCGCCTATCTCCAGATGGCCACCAGCGGCGGCCTGTTCCTGGAGAACACCGCCCGCGACGCCCACGCGAAGACCGCCAATCCCGGCGTCAAGAAGTTCGCCCGCGCCGAGGTGGTCGAGCAGGTGAACCTCGCCCGCAAGATCAGCGCCTACACGGGCGGCGCCCCGATGCCCGGCCCGGCCGCGGCGGCGGGCCCGGGCGGCCTGATCGGCGGCCTCGTCGCGGCGCCGGTGGCCGTGGCCGGCACCGCCGTGACCGCGGCGGGCAGTGTCGTGGGCGGCGTCGCGGGCGGCGTGCTCGGCGGCCCGGCCCCGGCCCAGGGCATGACCACCGACGCGCAGAAGGCGCAGATCCTGGCGCAGCTCAGCGCCATGCCGCCGGGGCCGCGATACGACGCCACCTTCGTGAACGCCTCGCTCCAGGGCCATCAGGAGGCGCTGGGCATCCACGGCGCCTACGCCCAGTCGGGGGAGGATCCCGGCCTGCGCGCGATCGCCCGCGGCGCCCTGCCGCTGATCAACCTCCACATCGCCCGACTCAGCCGGATGCAGGCGATGATGGGCGGTCAGGCGGGCTGAGCCGCCGGACGACGGAGCCGCTCCGCCGCGCGGCGGAGCGGCGTCCCCTGAGGTTTCCGACCGGCCTCGAACAGGCCCCGTCAGCCGGCCCGCTCGCGCAGGCGCTGCACCCATCTGAGCAGCACGCCGCGGATATGGGATCGAAGCTGGGTGTTCTCTGCCATGGGACGCCGTTCGAAGCGCCGGACTGCGGCGCCTCGAGAAACACATCCCTTGGACGGACCGTTGCTACGTAAAAAGCGGGATCGACGCCGCGGCCGCGCCGCAAAACCACCCTCCAAGGACGTAGCCCGTCGCGCGGATCGACGACGCCCCGCTCCCCGTATGATGGGACCGGATCGTCGACAGAACGTTCCTGATGTGCGCGCGCAGCTTGTCCTTGCGGAGCGCCGCCGTCACGGCGCTCGGGTTGGGCGGGTTGGCGGAGGTCGACATGTCACGGAGCCCCGACTCAGGCGCGCCACCGCACCGGGCCGTCGGACGACGGCGGGGGGACGCCGCGGATTCTTATAATTGATAATCTGAGCGGAATCTCGGCCGGATCGCGTAGAACCGGGCACACTCCATGTTTTAGATGCGTTAAGGTTTATCCAACCGAAGACCTTTCCCAGTCGTGTTCCGCACTACGTAGAGATATCCGGACGACCGCCGCGGGGCGGCAGCAGGGGGGAGGGCGGTGTCCGAGCGCTTCTACTTCGACCTCGAGAGCGGCGAGGAGACGATCCGGGACGACGACGGCGTGGAGGTCGGCAGCCTGGACGAGGCCATGGCCGAGGCGCGCAGCGTCATCGCCGAGATGGCCGACGAGGTCTGCACGGCCGATCCCGACCGGTCCTGGAGCTTGGTCGTGCGCGACGCCGCCGGGTACGCCCGCCACCGGCTGCCGATCCGGCGGTAGCGCGGGTCCAGGACGCGCGGCGGGGCGCCGGTCGGCGCCCGACAAGAAGCCCGCCGCGGCCTGGCCGGGCGGGCTTTGAGGTGATCTCGTCTCGGAGACGGTGCGACCGTAGACCCGGGACGGGGCACCCGCATCCCCCATCCGGATGAGGCCGGCGCACGTTCCCGCGGCTGCCGGCCCGCGGCTGCCGGCCGCGTCTGCTTTCCCGCGATGGCCCGGCCGGCGGGCCGCGCGCTCTACCAGGTCGTGCCCGGCAGGGGCCCGGGGGCGTAGCGGCGGACCATGGCGGCGCAGAACTCCGCGAACTCGGCGCGGACCAGCGGCGCGCTGGTGTGATGGGGCGAGATCCCCCGATGCTCCGGGGTGAAGCAGAAGGTGACGGTGACGTCGAAATCCTGCAGCGCCGTCATCTGCCGGTCGAACCAGTCCAGCGCCCCGGGCCGGAAGCTGTCGGCCCAGGACAGGCCGGTGCGCAGGTAGCGCACGCCGAGCCGCTTCATCCACGCGACGGCCTCGTCGAGCCGGTGGTCCTCGAAGTGGAACCACTGGCACAGGCCGATCTCCGGCGTGTGGCGGGCGAAGCTCTCCAGGGCGATCTTCGGGGTGCCGTCCTGCCGGAGCAGGCCCATGTGGAAGTGCCGGTAATAGGACGAGCCCTCGGCCTCCTTGTGGCGGGTGGTGGCCTCCCATTCCCGCGGCAGGTCGTAGAGGCTGTACCAGTGGATCCGCGGCGCCCGGCCGGAGAGCAGCTCGAGGGTCCGGCGCAGGCCCCAATCCTGCACCTCCTCGGCGCCGAAGGTCGAGACGCCGACCTCCGAGACCCAGATCGGCAGGTCGGTGACCGCGCGGATCTCCTCCAGCTTGGCCGGCCAGTCGTGGATCGACCACAGGTTCCAGTCGAGGGGGAAGCCGTGCACCGCCACGGCGTCGACGGCGTCGAGGACGCCGCGCCCCTCCATGTTGCGGATGAAGACCGGGTCGATCGGCGAGATGCCGCCGAGGACGCGCGTCAGGTTCGGGTTCGCCGCCCGGACCGCGTGCCCCGCCTCCTTGGCCATCTCGGCGAAGAGCAGCCAGTCGGGGTCGATCTCGGGATCCCAGTGTGACTTGTTGTTGGGCTCGTTCCAGAGCATCACCGAGTCGATCATCGCGTTCCCCCGCGTCCGTGAGCCTCCGCCCGCGCGGGATATTCGGCCCCCACCCCGTAGGGGACCGGCGCGGTGCGGCAGAGGTAGACCTCCGCCTCGGGCTGGGCCTCGATGGCGAAGCCGCTCGCCCGCAGCATCGCCTCGATGCCGGCGCGGTTGGGGATCCACCAGTTCGTCCAGTCGTGCGCGTAGGCGCGCTCGACGAAGTGCATCCGCGGGTAACCGGGCCGCTCGAACTGGTCCATGTCCCAGAACTCGTAATCCTCGGCGACCGGCTCGACCGCCCGGCTGCCGCGCAGCATCGACTGGAACACCAGGAGGTCGCCGGCCACGTGCTCGCGGATCAGGTCGAGGGCCAGCAGCGGGTGGCGCAGGTGGTAGAGCACGCCCATGAACAGCACGACGTCGAACCGCTCGCCGAGCGCGCCGACATCGTAGACCGAGAGGTTGCGGAACTCGATGTCGTGGCCGAGCCGGGCCGCGGCGAAGCGGGCCTGGGCGAGGTAGCGGTCATCGGAGTCGAGGCCGAGCACGCGGGCCGCGCCGCGCCGCTTCATCGCGATGGCGTAGAAGCCGCCGTTGCAGCCGATATCGAGGACGCTCTTGCCGGTCAGGTCGGCGGGCAGCGCGTCGGCGAAGCGCCGCCACTTCACGCCCGGATAGTCGCCGAGGAAATGGTCCGGGGCGGTCCAGACCCCGTCGCCGAGGTCGATGTTGTGGAACCAGGGGCCGAGGGCGTCGGCCTGCCGGCGCAGCTCTGCAGCCGTCATGGGGCGGTCCGTTCGTTGATCGACACCACCCGCCCGCCGCCGGGCCAGAGGGCGAGTTCGCTGCAGGAGGCCGGATCGACGACGATCCGGTCGTAGGCCTCGAGGCCGAGACCGAGGATCCCGAGGAGCGCGGACCGGATGACGTCGCCGTGGCTCACCAGGATGACGGGCGCGCCGTCCGCGGCGAAGCGGGCGAGGACCCGGCCGACGCGCGCTTGCGCCTCCGCCATGCTCTCGCCGCCCGGTGGGCGCGCCGTCGCGCGCTCCGCGTTCCAGGCGGCCCAGAGGGGATCGGCCGCGAGCTCGTCGAAGCCGCGGCCCGTCCAGGCGCCGGTCTCGATCTCGTCGAGGTCGGGCTCGGTCTCGACCGTGAGCCCGAGGGCCGCCCCGATCGGCGCGGCGGTCTCGGCGGTGCGGTCGCGCGGGCTCGCCAGCAGGGTGCCGGCGCCGCCCCCGGCGAGGCGGCGGGCGAGGGAGCGGGCGAGGACCTGGGTCTCGGCGCGGCCGGTCTCGCTCAGGGAGACGCCCGGCATGCGCCCGCACAGGATCCGCCCGAGCCGGTCGTGGCTGCCGTGGCGGACGAGGAAGACCTGCCTCATCCGGGGCTCCGGCCCGGCGCGGCGCCGCATGCGCGCCGCGCCTGCGCGCCTCTCCCACCCCCCGCCGCGGGGGCGGGCGAGGCGCGCGTCGGGTCTGGACCGCGCCCCATCACGCGCCCTCGCCCGCCGCGAAGCGCAGGGTCCGCTCGCGCGCCTCGGCGTCGGTGAACTGCCGGGGCGGGGACTTCATGAAGTAGCTCGACGGACCCTCGAGCGCCCCGCCGAGACCCCGGTCGAGGGCGAGGCGGGCGCAGCGCACCGCGTCGATCACGATCCCGGCGGAGTTCGGCGAATCCCACACTTCGAGCTTCAGCTCGATGTTGAGGGGCACGCCGCCGAAGGCCGTGCCCTCCAGGCGGATATGCGCCCATTTCCGGTCGGTCAGCCACGGCACGTGGTCGCTCGGGCCGACATGGATGTCGCCCGGCGCCAGGGCTCCGTCGAGCTGGCTCGTCACCGCCCGGGTCTTCGAGAGCTTCTTCGATTCCAGCCGCTCGCGCTCCAGCATGTTCAGGAAGTCGGCGTTGCCGCCGAAGTTGAGCTGGTAGGTCCGGTCCAGCCGGACGCCGCGCTCGCGCAGGAGATTGGCCAGCACCCGGTGCACGATGGTGGCGCCGACTTGGCTCTTGATGTCGTCCCCGACGATCGGCAGCCCCCGGGCGGCGAAGCGCTCCGCCCATTCCGGGTTCGACGCGATGAAGACCGGGATGCAGTTCACGAAGGCGCAGCCGGCCTGCAGGGCGCAGTCCGCGTAGAACTCCGTGGCCGCCTGCGAGCCCACCGGCAGGTAGGAGACCAGCACCTGCGTGCCGGTGCGCCGCAGCTCCGCGACCACGTCGGCCACCGGCTCGGGCGATTCCGCGACCACGCCCTCGAGGTAGCGGCCGATCCCGTCATGGGTCGGCCCGCGCCGCACGGTGACGCCGGTCTCCGGCACAGCGGCGAAGACCTGCGTGTTGTTGGGCGCGGCCAGGATCGCCGCGGCGAGGTCGCGCCCGACCTTGCCGGCGGCGACGTCGAAGGCGGCGACGACCGCGATGTCGCGCACCCGGTAGCCGCCGAGATCCGGCGACATCAGGCCGGGCACGGGCTCGCCGGGCGCCGCGTCGCGGTAATGGTGCAGTCCCTGCACGAAGGACGAGGCGCAGTTGCCGATCCCGACGAGGCCGACGCGGATGGGGGCGGCGGCCATCAGCGCCTCGGCCGCCCGGGGCGCGGCTCAGCCGGCGACAACGGCGCGCTCCTCGATGGCCGGACGGGCCCGGCGCGGGGCGATCTCGCGGGAGAACCACGCGATCGTCGCCTCCAGCCCCTCCTCCAGGGGCACCCGGGGCGACCAGCCGAGCAGGGTCTCGGCGCGGGTGATGTCCGGCCGGCGGCGCTGGGGATCGTCCACCGGCAGCGGCCGGCGCACGATCCGGGACGGGGTCTCGGTCATCCGCACCACGAGGTCGACCAGCGCGCCGACCGTCAGCTCGCGGGGGTTGCCGAGGTTGACCGGGCCGGCGAGGGGCGTCTCCGCGGCCATCAGCCGGAGGAGCCCGTCCACCAAGTCGCTGACGTAGCAGAAGGAACGGGTCTGCTCGCCGTTGCCGTAGACCGTGATGTCGTCGCCCGCGAGGGCTTGGCAGATCACGTTGGAGACGACCCGGCCGTCGTCGGCGCGCATCCGCGGGCCGTAGGTGTTGAAGATCCGCGCGACGCGGATGTCGAGGCCGTGCTGGCGCTCGAAATCGAAGGTCAGGGTCTCGGCGGAGCGCTTGCCCTCGTCGTAGCAGGCCCGCGGCCCGGTCGGGTTGACGTTGCCCCAGTAGGATTCCTGCTGCGGGTGCCGCTCCGGATCGCCGTAGACCTCGCTGGTCGAGGCCTGGAGGAAGCGCGCCCCGGCGTCCCGGGCGACCTCCAGCAGCCGGCCGGTGCCCAGCACGCTGGTCATCATCGTGTGGACCGGGTCGGCCTGGTAGTGCGGCGGCGAGGCCGCGCAGGCGAGGTTGAACACCCAGTCGAACCGCGGCAGCGCCGGCAGCGGCTCCGTCACGTCCGCCTCGACGAAGTCGAACCGCGCCTCGTTGGCGAGATGGGCGAGATTCGCCCGCCGCCCGGTCAGCAGGCTGTCGACACAGGTGACGCGCGCCCCGTCGGCGAGGAGCGCGTCGATCAGATGCGAGCCGATGAACCCGGCGCCGCCGGCGACGAGGACTCGGATGCCGCTCCTGGTTCCCACCATCATTCTCCCGAGTGCCTAGTGACCGATGATCGCGAGATCGGGCGCGCCGGAGCGCGCGGATCCGGACCGCGCGCCCGCTTCGTCGAGGAAGCGTTCGAGTTCCTCGGCGCGGGCGGCGGCGGTGTGCCGCGCGAGGATCGCCGCGCGGGCGGCGGCGCCGAGGCTCCGCCGATCCGCTTCGGCGCGCCCGCGCAGGATGGCCAGGACGGCCTCCGGGCCGTCGGGGAGCAGGATCTCGCGCTCCGGGACGAGCAGGGTGTCGAGGCCGTCCCACCGGTCGGAGATCACCGGCGTGCCGCAGGCGCCCGCCTCGAACAGGCGCACGCTCGGGCTCCAGCCGGCCCGGACCATGTCGGCGCGGGTGACGTTCAGGGTGTAGCGGCTCGCCGCGTAGAAATCCGGGTGCCGGTCGGGCGGCAGGTGCTCGATCCGCTCCACGTTGGCGGGCCAGTCGATGCCGGCCGGGTACTGGGGGCCCGCCACCGCGAAGCGGAGATCGGGCGCGCGGCGGGCCGGCTCGATCAGCAGGCGCTCCAGCGTCGGCTGCCGGTCCGGGCTGTAGGTCCCGAGATACGAGAGGTCGTAGCGCGCCGGGCGGTCGAGGGCCGGGTAGGCGTCGGGGTCGACCGAGCAGTAGAGAGCCCTGGCTGCGGGCGCGCCGTAGGCCCGCTCCAGGCGCCGCAGGGTCGGGCCGCCCGTGAAGGACAGGTAGAGGTCGTAGTCCCGGATCTGCCCGGCCGCGAGGTAGGCGCAGGTGCCGGCCTCCAGGGCGGCCAGCGTCACCGGCGTGTCGATGTCGTAGAAGGCGCGGGTTCCCCGCGCCCAGTCGAGCACCCGGGCGCCCGCCGCGACGCCGTCGGGCACGTAGGAGCCGACGATCACGGCGTCCGCCGCCGCGATGGCGGCGCGGTGCGCGTCGAGCCCGTCGAGGTCGGCGTAGAGGGCGAGGTCGCAGAAATCGGGATCGGGCAGGTCCCGGTGCTGGGCGTACCAGGGCACGTCGCGCTCCAGGAACAGCACGTCGTGGCCGCGGCCCGTGAAGGCCTTGAGCAGGGCCCGGTAGGTGGTCGCGTGGCCGTTCCCCCAGGAGGAGGACAGGCTGAGCCCCAGGACGACGAGGCGCATCGGGGCCGCGCTCACGCGACGCTCCGCCGGTTCGCGTCCGCCTTGCGGGCCGCCTCCGCCCGCAGGATCGCGTCGACCTCGACGGCGCGGCGCGCGTAGGTGTGCTCGGCCGCGATGCGCCGGCGGGCGGCCTCGCCGATGGCGCGGGCCCGCTCCGGGGTGAGGGCGGCGACGTGGTCGGCGACGTCGCGCCCGTCCCGGGCGACCAGCACCTCGGTCCCCTCGTCGAGGAACAGGCCGAGGCCCTCCCAGGCGTCGGTGATCAGGCAGGCGCCGGCGCCGGCGGCCTCGAACACCCGGGTGGCCGGGGAGAAGCCGACCGCCGCCATGCTGTCGCGGGCGATGTTCAGGACGGCGAGCGGCGTCGTGTTGAAGGCGTTGTGCTCGCGCGTGTAGACGTGGCCGAGATGCCGGACGTTGAGCGGCAGGCCGCGGCTCTCCCAGCCGTTGCCGCCGATCAGGAACGACCGCTCCGGCAGGCGGGCCGCCGCCGCGAGGAAGAACTTCTCGACGCGGGCCTCGCGGTCGGGCAGGCGGTTGCCCAGGAAGGCGAGGTCGGCCGCGAAGCGCGGCTCCGGCGGCACCGGGAAATGGGTGTCCGGGTCGAGCGCGTTGTAGATCGGGATGCAGGCCCGGGCGCCGAAGCCCTCGTAGGCCTCGACCACCGGCGGGCCGCCGCCGTAGGTGAGCACGAGGTCGAGATCGGGCAGGGCGCGGCAGAGCGCGTGGTCGGCGTCGGCGCGCATCTCGGCGAGCGTCGCCGGGGCGTCGACGTCCCAGAAGATCCGCACCGCCTCCGGGCGGGATGCCGCGATGACGCCGTGGAGCAGCTCGTCGTCGAACACGCCGACGCCGCTCGCCTTCACGACCACGTCGGCCTGCGCCGCCTCGGCGATGACCGCGCGCGCCGCCTCGATCGTCGCCGGGTAGACCGTCACGGACGCGTAGGGCGGGGGCTCGATGTCCCGGTGCTGCTGCCGGTCGAAGGCGTCGGGCTCGTAGAAGGTGATCGTGTGGCCGTGCCGCGCCAGGGCGGCGAGCATACCCCGGTAATAGGTGGCGGCGCCGTTCCAGTAGGACGACAGCAGGGAGGAGCCGTAGAAGGCGATTCTCACGCGGTGGCCTCCAGGGTGGCGGGCGCCCGCAGGCTCGCGGCGATGGACAGGAGTTCCTCGGCGCGGTGCGCGCAGGTGTGGCGCGCCCGGATCGTGGCGAGGCCGGAGGCCGCGAGCGCCTGCCGGAGACCGGCATCCGACCGCAGGGCGCGCAGGTGACCCTCCATCTCGGCGCCGGTGCGGGCGACGAGGTAGTCCCGGCCCGGCCGGAACAGGCCCTCCGCGTCGTCCCACGGCGCGCAGACCAGGGGGATGCCGCAGGCGAGCGCCTCGAACACCCGGATCGTCGGGATGCCCGGCAGGCGCTCCACGTAGAAGCGCCGGGGCACGTGCACGGTGGCGAGATGGCGGGCGAACAGGCCCGGCGCGGCGGCGTTCGCCGCCCAGCCGTGATAGCGGGCACCGTAGCGCCGGAGCGTCGCGAGCGCCGCCTCGGGATAGCGCACGCCGTAGATGTCCAGCGGCAGGTCGACCTGCGCGGCGGGGCGGAACAGGTAGGTCTCCAGCTCCGCGCTGCGCTCGTCGTCGCCCCAGTTGCCGATCCAGATCAGGCCGGCGCGGGCGCTCTCCCGACCATCCGGATCGGACGCGACGCGCGCCCTCTCCCGTGCGGGAGAGGGTTGGGGTGAGGGTGGCGAACCCTCCGGATGAGGCGCGCCAGCGACGCGCAGGAACGGCGCGCCGCGTCCGGATGGACCTGATCCCTCACCCTGTCCCTCTCCCGAACGGGAGAGGGGACCCGCGCCAGATCCGGCGCCGTCGAGATCCGGCAGTTCGCGCGCAGGCGGGTGGAACAGCCGCGTGTCGGCCGCCTCGTGCCAGACGAAGACCCGGCGGCCCCAGCCTCGCGCCCGGTAGACGGCGGCCAGGGTCTCTCCGAAGGCGAGCACGCCGTCGTAGCCGGACAGGTCGAAGCGCTCCATCTCGGCCGGGGCACTCACCGCCCGGTGATGGGTGTCGTGGAACAGGAGCGTGTAGCGCGCCCCGCGGCGCCGGGCGGCGCCGAGCGCCGCCACCAGGGCCGGCTCGCTCCACTCGTGGACCACCACGAGGTCGCTGTCGGACACGCGCTCGACCACCGCGTCGATGGCGGCGTAGCGGTCGGAGGCCAGCTCCGGATAGGCCGCCCGGTAGGCGTCGAGGCCGGCCGCGCCGTGGTCGCGCAGGAGGTTCTCGAGGCTCCAGGCGCCCTCCGGCTCGTGGGCCCTGACGCTGTGGCCGCGCGCCCTCAGCTCGCGCAGGACGCCGCGCAGGAAATGCGCGTTGCCGTGGTTCCAGCACGAGGCCAGGGAGTGGGTGAAGTAGGCGATCCTCATGCGGCGGCTCCGCCGAGCCGGGCCGGCGCCCCGTCGAGGAGGCCGCGCAGCACCCCGAGCACACCCTCGGTCATCGCCTCGACCCCGTAGCGGGCGGCGCGATCGGCCGCGGCCGCCCCGGCGGCGGCGCGCCGGGCTGGATCGTCCAGGAGGTCCCGCACGGCCTGCGCGGCGGCCCCGTCGTCGTCCGCGCCCACGAAGGCGGCAACGCCGTCCCACAGCTCGCGGAAGCCCGGCATGTCGGACAACACGAGGGCGCAGCCCGAAGCGGCCGCTTCCAGCACGGCGAGGCCGAACGGCTCGTAGCGGGCGAGGGACACGAAGACCGGGCGGCCGGCGAGCTCCGCGGCGATGCCCGCATCGTCGAGCCGCCCGAGGCGCTGCAGGTGGCACGTCTCGACCCGCGCGCCGTTCGGCCCGTCGACGGAGCCGGCGGCGCGCAGCGGCACCGGCAGGCGGGCGGCGAGGCGGTCCAGGGCGGCGGCATTCTTCGCCCGGTCCCAGAGGCGCCCGGCCGTGAAGACGAAGGGCGCGGCGGCCCGGGGCTGCGCGCCGCTCGGCGCGCGCCCGTTGCGGACCACGACGGGCGGTTGCGGGAGGCCGCAGACCCGGGCGGTCGCCAGCGCGTGCGCCCGGGTGGGGGCGAGGAGGGCGTCGGCGGCGCGGCAGCCCCGCGCGGTGAGGTCGTGGCGCCACGCGAGGTCGGCCGGGAGCGGCCCGGTCTCGACCGCGTCCCACCACGTCGCCACGCAGGAATGGCACACGGCCGCCACCGGCACGGGGAAGTCGGCGAGCGCCATGGCGGGGCTGTGCAGGTGGACGAGATCGGCGCGCAGGGTCCGGGCGAGCCCGGCCAGCGCCCGCGCGGCGCCCAGCACGGCGTCGGGCGTCGCGGCGGTCCAGTCCAGGGGCAGCCCGGTGGCGCGGATGCGCGCGCCCGTGGCGGCCTCGGCCGCCGCGATCCGCGCCTCGGAGGGGGCCGGGCCCAGGACCGCGACGGTCACGGCGAGGCCCCGCCGGACCAGGCCGGCCGCGAGGTCGAGGCTGTACTGCCAGACGCCGCCCACCGCGTCCGCGCTCATCAGGACGTGCGGCGCCGCTGCCGGGGAGGGGCTCAGCGGCACCCGCATGCGGCCTCCAGCTCGGACAGCGGCAGGGGACGCTCGTCCTGGATCTCGCTGAACTGCGTGAACTGGCCGAGATAGTGCGCGTGCGCCCGCTCCCAGGCCCGGTCGTCCGGCTCGCCCCAGAGGCGCCGGTAATCGGGGGAGCTCGGATACGGGTAGAGCGGGACGGGATCGTTCGCCCAGACCCCCTGGCCGCGCAGGCGGTCGCGCCACGTCGCCACGAGATCGGGATCGTCGCCCGCCACGGCGATGAGGTTCGCCTGCACGAACGGCACCGTGCGGCGGGCGTGGATCAGGCGCTCGGCGAGATCGTCGGTCGAGGCGCGGCAGCGCTTGTCGAGGGCGGCGCGGCCTTCCTCCGTCAGGCTCTCGATCCCGGCCTCGATGGAGACGCAGCCCGCCGCCCCGAGGAGGTCGAGCAGGTCGGGCTTCCACAGGTCGATCCGGGTCTGGATCCCGAAGCGGATGTTGCGCGTGACCAGCGCCTCCAGAAGCGGCTTCTGCGGCAGGAAGATCTCGTCGACGAAGTAGACGTAGGTGACGCCCTGCGCGATCAGCCCGTCGATCTCGTCGAGGACGATCCCGAGATCCCGGCGCCGGTAGGCGTCGCGGAAGTCGATCTTGGCGCAGAACGAGCAGGTATAGGGACAGCCGCGCGAGGCCTCGACCTCGGCGCCAGGGCCGTCCGGCGCGGCGTCGAACCGGTGGTGGTGGTGCCGGTGCCGGGCGATCCAGTGATCCGGCCAGCGCAGGGCCGGCAGGTCGGTGAAGCGGCCGGCCTGGGGCGGGCCGGTCACCGCGACCGCCTCACCGTCGCGGACCGCGAGGCCGGGCACGGCCCGCAGGGTTTCCGGGCGCAGGTCGGGCAGGCCGGCGAGCCGGGCGACGACCTCCTCGCACTCGCCGCGCACGACGATGTCGCAGCCGAGCTTGTCGAGCGCCGGACGCGGTGTCGCGGAGCCGTGGGGGCCGACCGCGACGGTGGTGCCGCCCCGGCCCGCCAGGGTGTCGAGGAACAGGCGGGGCACCCGCAGCTCCGGCGGGGCGCAGCGCCAGAACAGGTAGGTGGGGGCGGTCGCCACCACGGTCATGGCGGGGGCGAAGGCCGCGACGCGGTCGGCGGCGGCCTCGGCGGTCAGGCCCTCGAGATGCGCGTCCACGAGCAGCGTCTCGTGGCCGGAGGCCGCCAGCAGCGCGGCGGAGTAGCCGAGTTCGAGCGGCAGGTGCGGCTCGCGGCAGCCAAAATAGATGCTGTTGCGGTAGTCCCAGGGCGGGTTGACCAGCGCGACTCTCATGCGGCCGCCCCCGCGATCGGTGCCGCGCCATCCGACGACGCGCGCGCGGCGGCGAGCCAGCCGGCGAGGTCGGCGACGCCGTCGCGCCAGCCCGTGAAGGGGGCGAGGCCGAGCCGCGCGACGGCCCGGCGCGTGTCCGAGACGTAGTAGCGCTGATCGCCCGGGCGCCACGCCTCGAAGCTGCGCGATACCGGGCGCCCCAGCAGGGTGCCGACATGGTCGAGGAGCTGCAGCAGGCTCACGGCGTTGCCGGGGCCGCCGCCGACGTTGAAGGCTTGGCCCGCCGCGTCGTCGATGCGGGCGAGCGCCGCCCGGTAGACCGCCACCACGTCGCGCACGTGCAGGATGTCGCGCACCTGCCGTCCGTCGCCGTAGAGCGTGACCGCCTCGCCGGCGAGCGCCCGGATCAGGAAGTGGGCGACCCAGCCCTGGTCCTCGTTGCCCATCTGGCGCGGACCGTAGATGCAGCTCATCCGCATCACCGCCGCCGGGACGCCGAAGCTGCGGGCGTAGTCGAGGACGTACTGGTCCGCCGCTCCCTTGGAGCAGCCGTAGGGCGTGTGGAAGTCGAGGGGCCGGGTCTCGCCGATGCCGCGCCGGCGCAGGTCCGGATCGGCCGGCAGATAGGCGTCGCCGACCGCCTCCAGGGCGATGTCGGGCAGGTCGCCGTAGACCTTGTTGGTCGAGGCGTAGAGGAGCGGCACCGGCCGCGCCTGCGCCCGCAGGGCCTCCAGCAGGTTCACGGTGCCGAGGAGGTTGATCTCCATGTCGGCCCGCGGCGCGACGAGGCTCGTCGTCACCGCCACCTGGGCGGCGAAGTGGAACACCGCGCCGGCCTCCGCCACCGCGCGGCCGAGCTCCTGGATGTCGCGGATGTCGGCGACGATCGGGATGATCCGGGTGCCGTGGCGCTGCCGCAGCCACGCGAGGTTGGCCTCGACGCCGGGGCGCGAGAGGATGTCGTAGACGATCACCGCGTGGCCGTCGGCCGCGAGGCTGTCGGACAGGTTGGCACCGATGAACCCGGCGCCCCCGGTGACGAGGATCGGCCGGCCGCTCACGCGACGAGACCGCGCGCTTCGAGCTCGCGCCGCGCCTCGGCGACGCGGTCGACGGCCTGCTGCTCGGCCACCCAGGCGGCGAGTTCGGCGAGCCCCTCGGCGAAATCGCGGCGCGGCGCGTAGCCGAGCTCCCGCTGGATCTTGCCGATATCGGCGATGCAGTGGCGGATGTCGCCGAGCCGCGCCTGACCGGTCACCTCCGGCCCGATCTCCTCGCGGCCCATCGCGCGGGCGAGCAGGCGGGCGACCTCGCTGACCGTGCGGTCCTGGCCGCTGCCGACGTTGTAGACCTGACCGGCGGCGGCCGGGTGCTCCAGGGCCAGCGCGAAGGCCTGCGCGACGTCCTCGACGTGGACGAAGTCGCGCCGCTGCGCGCCGTCCTCGAAGATCATCGGCGGCTGGCCGTTGTGGAGCCGCGCCGCGAAGATCGCCAGCACGCCGGTATAGGGGTTCGAGAGCGCCTGGCCCGGCCCGTAGGCGTTCCACAGGCGGAGCGCCACGCCCTCCATCCCGTAGGCGGGGGCGAGGGTGAGCGTCAGGCGCTCCTGCATGTACTTGGTCAGGGCGTAGACGGAGGCGAGGGCCGGGCGCTTCGTCTCGGGCGTCGGGATCGGCCGCATGGGCTGCCCGTGCCCGTCGAGGGGGTCCCAGGGCTCCCCGGGCTGGCGCGGGCGGCGCACCACCTCCTCGGCGGTCGACCCGTCGGAGGTGCGGTACAGCCCCTCGCCGTAGATGCTCATCGAGGAGGCGACGACCACGCGCCTCACCGGGGCGTCGATGAGCTGCTGGAACAGCACCGCCGTGCCGCAATCGTTGACCGAGACGTAGCGCTCGACCGCGTACATGCTCTGGCCGACGCCGACCTCGGCGGCGAGGTGCACGACCCGGTCGATGCCCGACAGGGCGCGCGCCACGGCCGCACCGTCGCGGACGTCGCCCGCCTGGAACTCGACGTCCGACGGCAGCGCCTCGGCGCCGCTCTCGCCGCCGTGGACCTGCTCGATCAGACTGTCGAGCACCCGCACGCGGTAGCCGCGGCGCAGCAATTCGGCGGCGAGATGGCGGCCGATGAAGCCGGCGCCACCGGTAATGAGCACAGATTCCGGCACGAGGCGTGGAAACTCCCCTGCGAGGACTTAAAGCTATGTAGATCGGGAATCCCGTCTCGATGAAATAACTCAGGTTAAGAGCCGGATTTCTGCGCCGAAAAGCGGGACTATAACGGCGGAGACGAAAAGATACGGCCGCTTACTTATCGACAACAACGGATCATCGGGCGGCAGTCGATCCGCGACCGCCGCCAGTATGCGCGGCCCCGGAGGCGACGATCAGCGCCCTATTTCGCCAGCAAACCCGCGCTGGCTGTACTGGCGGGGCCTCGCCGGCACCGTACGGGCACATGGCGCGGCGGTCCCGTCGCGGGATCCGCGGGGCCCGTTGCCACGCGCAGGCCCCGGCTTCCCGCTCCCCGGCCGCCAGGGAACCGGTCCGGCGGGGGCGGGGGAAGATCGCCGCAGGGGATCGTTGTCCTAGGCGCGGGGTCCGTCAGCCCGCGAAGGCGCGGGGCGGCAGGCCGGCGACGCCGACGTCGAGCTCGAACAGCGCGCCGGCCTCCGGCACGTGCTCGGCCCCCCGCGCCGCCGAGGTGACGAACAGCCGGTCGAGGCCGGGGCCCGCGAAGGCGCAGCTGGTGATGTTGGGGGCGGGCAGGGGGATCGCGCGCACGAGGCGCCCCTCGGGATCGAAGCGGCTGAGCCGGCCGCCGCCCCAGTGGGCGATCCACAGGCAGCCCTCGGCATCCGTGGTCATGCCGTCGGGCCAGCCCCAGGCGTCGGGGAAGCGCAGGAAGGGCCGCTTGCCCGTCAGCGCGCCGTCGGCGGCGAGGTCGAAGGCGTAGACCGTCCGGGCGGCGCTGTCGCTGTGATAGAGGATCCGGCCGTCGCGGCTGAAGGTCGGCCCGTTGGCGACGCCGTAGCTGGTGTCCATCCGCCGCCACGTCAGGTCCGGATCGAGCCGGTGCAGGGAGCCCGACACCGCGGTCTCGGCCTGGTGCATGCTCCCGGCCCAGATCCGGCCGGCGCCGTCGACCTTGGCGTCGTTCAGGCGGTTGTCCGGGTCGTCGGGCTCGGGGTCGCCGATCGGCACGAGGCGACCGGCCTCCAGGTCGTAGGTCGCGAAGCCGCTCTTCAGCCCGACGATGAAGTCGCGCCGGCCGGCGCGGGGGATGATCCAGCCGAGCGGTTCGGGGAACGGGCGCGTGCCGGTCGCGCCGTCGGCGAGGTCGAGCCAGTTCAGGGCCGGCGCCTCGATATCGACCCAGAACAGCACGCCCCGCTCCGGAACCCAGACCGGGCCCTCGCCGAGCCGGTCGCGCCGGGACCGAGCGAGGATGCGGATCCGCGGGTCCATGGCCGTGCCCTCCCCCCTCCGGCGGACGCTCAGGCGCCCGCCGGGCGCGGCGCCGCGGCGCCGGTGCGGCTGCCCCAGAGCGCGTAGAACAGGACGTAGAGCTCGCAGGCGGCGGTGATCAGGAAGGAGCGCTGCAGCCCGAACCGGTCCGCCGCCCAGCCCTGCACCACCACCAGCGACCCGCCCGCGATCGCCATGATCAGCAGTCCGGCCCCCTCCTCGGTGAGGGGGCCGAGGCCGCGGATGCCCAGGGTGAAGATCGTCGGGAACATGATCGCGTGGAACAGGCCGACCGAGATCAGCGCCCACAGGGCGAGGTGGCCGGTCGCGAAGGTCGCCACCAGCATCACCGCGCAGGCGCCGATCGCCGCGCCGGCCAGGACGGTCTCGGCCGGGCGCCGCTGCATCAGGTAGCTGCCGACGAAGCGGCCGACCATCATGCCGCCCCAGAGCAGGAACAGGTAGCGCGAGGCCTGGGCGTGGGTCAGGGCGCCGATCTCGGGCTGCGACACGAAGTTGATGAACAGGTTCGACACCCCGATCTCGGCGATCAGATAGATGAAGATCGCCGGCACGCCGAGCACGAGGTTGCGGTGGCGCCAGAGCGACAGCCCGGCGCGCTCGGCCTCGGCGGCCCGGGCCGCGGCGCCGCCGGCACCGCCGGACCCGCCGGCACCGCCGGACCCGCCTATGGCGGGCAGGGGGAAGCGGGCGATGACCACGGCGAGGACGACGAGGATCACCGCCACGATCAGGTAGGGCAGCTGCACCGACTGCGCGTCGGCCAGACGCTCGGCCGGGGTCAGGCTGGCCCCGGCGGCGGCGTTGCCCGAGGCGGAGCGGCCGAGGATCAGGTAGCCGCCGAACAGCGGCGCCAGGGTCGTCCCGAGGGAGTTGAACGCCTGCACGAGGTTGAGCCGCGCCGGGGCGCTCTCGGCCGGGCCGACCACCGCCACGTAGGGGTTCGCGGCGACCTGCAGCAGGGTGATGCCGCTGGCGATCACGAACAGGGCCGTGAGCGTGATCGCGTAGGAGACTCGGTGGGCGGCCAGGATCATGCCGAGCGTGCCCAGCGCCATGATGCCCAGCCCCGCCACCAGGGCGCGCTGGTAGCCGACCCGCTCGATCAGCTTGGCCGCCGGGATCGAGGCGACGAAGTAGGCGATGAACCAGACGGACTCGATCAGCGTGGTCTGCGTGTAATCGAGGTCGAACACGCTGCGCAGGTGCGGCAGCAGCGTGTTGTTGATGACCGTGATGAAGCCCCACATGAAGAACAGGCTCGCCAGCAGCGACAGGGCCGGGCGGTAGCCGCCCCGGTCGCGCGCGGCCTCCGCCCCCGTCCGGGGCGCCGCGGTCCCAGCGGTCGCGATCGGTCCTGCCATCGGGCGTTGTCCTCTGCCTTCCGGGCCGCCTTGTCGGGGTCCCGTGTTGTCCCTTTTATTTGTCTGAGTATATAGCGGGTTCGCGGACGTCAACCGCGAGCCCCGCCGCGGGCCGGCGCAGGACCGGCGCGGCGGGCGGAGTCACGAGGGGGAGAACGCGATGCGTGGAGTGGGATCCCTGGCGCTGTGCGCCTGTGCGGCCCTGCCGGGCCTGACGCCGGGACCGGCGCGGGCGGCCGAGCCGACCCGGACGGTGTTCGGCACGCTGCCGGACGGCCGGACGGTCGAGGAGGTGACGCTGACGAACGGCAAGGGCCTCACGGCGCGGATCCTGTCCTGGGGCGCGCTCCTGCGGAGCCTCGACGTGCCGGACCGGTCCGGCAAGGCCGCGGACGTGGTGCTCGGCTACAACGACCTCGCCTCCTACCTGACCAGGGGCAGCTATTTCGGCGCGAGCGTCGGGCGCTACGCCAACCGCATCCGCGCCGGGCGCTTCACCCTCGACGGCCAAGCCTACACCCTGGCCACCAACGACGGCCCGAACGCCCTGCACGGCGGCGCGGCCGGCTTCGACAAGCGGCTCTGGACGATCACCGCGGTCAAGGGCGGCGCGGCCCCCTCGGTCACCCTGCGCTACGTCAGTCCGGACGGCGAGGAGGGCTATCCCGGCACGCTGACGGCGACCGCCACCTACGCGCTGGACGACACGAACACGCTCACGGTCACCTACGAGGCGACCACCGACAAGCCGACGATCGTCAACCTGACCAACCACAGCTTCTTCAACCTCGCGGGCGAGGGCTCGGGCCGCTCGATCCTCGACCAGACCCTGACGATCCCGGCGGAGCGCTTCACGCCGGTCGACGCCACCCTGATCCCGACCGGGGAGATCCTGCCGGTGGCCGGCACGCCCTTCGACTTCCGCGAGCCCGCGGTGATCGGCGCGCGGATCCGCGACGGGCGGGACGTGCAGATCGTGCGCGGGCGCGGCTACGACCACAACTGGGTCGTGACCGACGCGCCCACGGCCGAGCCGCACCCCGTGGCGCGGGTCGAGGATCCGGAGTCGGGCCGCGTCCTCGACGTGGCGAGCAACCAGCCCGGCCTCCAGTTCTACGCCGGCAACTTCCTCAACGCGACCGCGGTCGGTAAATCCGGCCTCGCCTACCGCCAGTCGGACGCCCTGGCGCTGGAGCCGGAGCTGTTCCCCGACACGCCGAACCGGCCGGCCTTCGGCTCGGCGCGGCTCGATCCCGGCAAGACCTACCGGAACGTCATCACCTACCGCTTCTCGACCAGCCCCGCCCACCGGACCCAGAAATGACCGACCGACCGACTGCACGGCCCCTGCGCTCGCGCGCGTGGTTCGACAACCCCGACAATATCGACATGACGGCGCTCTACCTGGAGCGCTACCTGAACTTCGGCCTCAGCCTGGAGGAGCTGCGCTCGGGCAAGCCGATCATCGGCATCGCCCAGACCGGCTCGGACCTGTCCCCGTGCAATCGCCACCACCTCGTCCTCGCGGAGCGGATCCGCGAGGGCATCCGCGAGGCGGGCGGGATCGTCCTCGAATTCCCCGTCCACCCGATCCAGGAGACCGGCAAGCGGCCGACCGCGGGCCTCGACCGCAACCTCGCCTATCTGGGCCTCGTGGAGCTGCTCTACGGCTACCCCCTCGACGGGGTCGTGCTGACCACGGGCTGCGACAAGACCACCCCGGCCTGCCTGATGGCGGCCGCCACCGTGAACATCCCGGCCATCGCCCTGTCGGTGGGGCCGATGCTCAACGGCTGGTTCAAGGGCCAGCGCACGGGCTCGGGCACGATCGTCTGGAAGGCCCGCGAGATGCTGGCGGCCGGCGAGATCGACCACGACGGCTTCATCAAGCTGGTGACCTCGTCGGCGCCCTCGACCGGCTTCTGCAACACGATGGGCACCGCCACTACGATGAACACGCTCGCCGAGGCGCTCGGCATGATGCTGCCCGGCTCGGCCGCGATCCCGGCGCCCTACCGCGACCGGCAGGAGGCCGCCTACCTGACCGGCAAGCGCATCGTCGCCATGGTGGCCGAGGACCTGAAGCCCTCCGACATCCTGACCCGCGACGCCTTCCTCAACGCCATCGCGGTCAATTCCGCGATCGGCGGCTCGACCAACGCGCCGATCCACCTCGCGGCGATCGCCCGGCACATGGGAGTCGAGCTCGACATCGCGGACTGGCAGACCCACGGGCTCGACGTGCCGCTCCTCGTCAACCTGCAGCCGGCGGGCGCCTATCTCGGCGAGGATTACTACCGCGCCGGCAGCTTGCCCGCGGTCGTGGCGCAGCTCATGCGCCGCGGCCTGATCCGCGAGGGCGCGCTGACGGTGAACGGGCGCACCCTCGGCGACAATTGCCGGGGCGCGGCGATCGAGGACGAGGACGTGATCCGGCCGATCGACCGGCCGCTCAAGGAGGCGGCGGGCTTCCTGGTCCTGCGCGGCAACCTGTTCGACGCCGCGGTCATGAAGACCAGCGTCATCGGCGCGGAGTTCCGCAGCCGCTACCTGTCGAACCCGGAGGATCCGGACGCCTTCGAGGGTCCCGTCGTGGTGTTCGACGGGCCGGAGGATTACCACGCCCGGATCGACGACCCGAGCCTCGGCATCACCGAGGAGACCCTCCTGGTCATGCGCGGGGCCGGGCCCGTGGGCTACCCGGGGGCCGCCGAGGTGGTGAACATGCGCCCGCCCGCGCAGCTGATCCGGGCCGGCGTGCACGCGCTGCCCTGCCTCGGCGACGGGCGCCAGTCCGGCACCTCCGGGTCGCCGTCGATCCTCAACGCCTCGCCCGAGGCGGCGGCCGGCGGCGGCCTCGCGCTCCTGCGCACCGGCGACCGGGTGCGGATCGACCTGCGCCGCGGCACCGCCGACATGCTGGTCGACGCCGACGAGATCGCGCGCCGGCGCGAGGCCCTGGAGGCGGCGGGCGGCTACGCCTATCCGGCGTCGCAGACGCCCTGGCAGGCGATGCAGCGCGCCGCGGTGGGGCAGATGCACACCGGGGCCATCCTGGAGGGCGCCGAGGCGTTCCAGCGCATCGCGCAGACGCGGGGCGTGCCGCGCGACAACCACTGAGGCCCCTGAGGCCACTCGGCCGCTGTCCGGGCCGGCGGCGCCCCGCCGCCGGCACCGTCAGGGCCGCATCGCCAGCTCGGTGTCGGCGAGGGCGAGGCGGACCAGCTCGGTCATGGTCGCGCGGGCGGCGTCCGGGTCGCCCGCCACGATCGCGTCGTAGAGGGCGCGGTGATCCGGCATCGGGTCCCGGGGCAGGCCCTGGCGGCGGTGCTTGAAGATCGTCGTCCACGTGACCGCGGCGGCGATGGAGCTCGACAGGGCCATCAGCGCCCCGTTGCGGGCCGCTTCCAGGATCGTGTTGTGGAAGGCCTGGTCGGCGGCCCGCCCGGCCTCGGTGGCGAGGCCGTGGCGACCCATCTCCTCCAGGGCGTGGCCCATCCGGGCGATGTCGAGGCCCGAGCGCCGCTCGGCCGCGAGCGCGGCCGCGGCCGGCTCGACGATCATCCGCAGCTCGAACAGGTCGCGGATGAAGGACTCGCTCGGCTCCGACTCGAAGGCCCAGGCGAGGATGTCGGGATCGAGCAGGTTCCAGCGGCTGCGCTGGCTGACGCGGGTGCCGGTGCGCGGGCGGCTCTCGACGAGCCCCTTGGCGCTCAGGATGCGGATCGCCTCGCGATAGGCGGTGCGCGAGACGTTCAATTTCTCAGAGAATTCGATCTCCCCGGGCAGCACGTCCCCGGGCGCGTAGCGGCCGCCCAGGATCGCCACACCGAGATCGCGGGCGACCGAGCCGTGGATGCGGCGCGTCCCCGTGGCGAGGGGCAGCGTGATGTTCTCCGGGCCGCGCTCCTGCCTCACCTCGTCCACCTCCGGTCCGGGCCACCGGATCGGGGCAGGAACGGCGCGATCGTATCCTGAAGTTGTAGGAGCGGAAAGGGGAGCGCCCGCCGCACCGGGATCGCGGTCGCGCTTGCGGGCGGAGGCGAACTGCCCTAGCTTAATTGTATGAGTAGTGAACCGCCAGGGTCCGCCACGATCCGCGGCAGCGTCCTCATCGGCGCCGCCGACGTGGCCACGGTACAGGTCTTCCGGGCCGTCGGTCCCGCCACCGGCGCGGCCCTGGAGCCGGCCTTCTCGGCCGCCGGCCCGGCGGAGGTCGAGGCCGCCTGCGCGCTGGCGGCGGCATCGCCGCACGCCTCCGAGAGGCCCCTAGCAACACGCGCGCGCTGTCTCGAGGCTGTCGCCGACGGCATCGCCGAACTCGCCGCGCCGCTCGTCGCGCGGGCGACGGGCGAGAAGGGCCTGCCGCGCGCGCGGCCCGAGGACGAGCGCGCCGGCACGGTCGAGCAGCTGCACCTGTTGGCGGATCCGGTCCGGTCGGCCCGAAGGGTCGGCCGGGTCCTGGCGAACGGCTGGCCGGCCGGCGTGGAGGTCGCCCCCGCGATGGGGCATGGCGGCCCGTTCCCGGCGACCTCGGACGGCCGCAGCAGCGCGGTCGGACCGCTGGCGATCGAGCGGTTCCTGCGGCCGGTCTGCTACCGGGACCTGCGCGACGCGCTGCCGCCGCCGCCCCTGCGCCCGGACGATCCCTGGCACCTCGCGCGCCGGATCGACGGCGCTCTCGCCCCGCAACCCGGCCGCTGACAGGCCGCCGCGCGACCCTCGACGGCCGCGCGTTCGGGACGCCCCGGAGCGGTCGTCCCCGGGAGGACCAGATGGGACAATCACTCCTACAATTCCGCGCCGCCGACGGGCAGCGGGGCCTCGCGCTGCTCGCCGACGGCCGGGCGCGGCGGGTGCTCGGCGTCGACAGCGTGCTCGCCCTGGCGCAGAGGGCCCTCGCGGCGGGGGACGATCTGGCCGCGACGGCGGAGCGGGCGGGGCTCGGCGCGCCCGTCGATCTCGACGCGGTCCGGCTCCTGCCGCCGATCGACCACGCCGACCCCGCCCACCTGCTGCTGAGCGGCACCGGCCTGACGCATCTCGGCTCCGCGGAGGGCCGCGACGCGATGCACCGCGCGGCGGCCGCCGATCCGGCCCCGACCGACTCGATGCGGATGTTCCGGATGGGCGTCGAGGGCGGCAAGCCGGCGCCGGGCGAGGCCGGCGCGCAGCCCGAATGGTTCTACAAGGGCGACGTCTCCGGCCTCGTCGCCTCCGGGGAGCCGCTGGTCTCGCCCGCCTTCGCGCGCGACGGCGGCGAGGAGCCGGAGATCGCCGGGATCTACCTGATCGACGCCGACGGAACGCCGGTGCGCCTCGGCTTCGCCCTGGCGAACGAGTTCTCGGACCACGTGACCGAGCGCGGCAACTACCTGTGGCTCGCCCATTCCAAGCTCCGCCCGGCCGCCCTCGGCCCGGAGCTGTGGCTCGGCGCCCTGCCGCCGGACGTGCGCGGCACCAGCCGCATCCTGCGCCACGGCGCCGTGCTCTGGGAGAAGCCGTTCCTCTCCGGGGAGGCCAACATGTCCCACAGCATCGCCAACCTGGAGCAACACCACTTCAAGTACGGGCCGTTCCGGCGGCCCGGCGACGTGCACGTCCACTTCTTCGGGACCGCGACCCTGTCGTTCAGCGACGGCGTCGCGACCCGGCCGGGCGACGTGTTCGAGATCGCGGCGGCGCCGTTCACGCTGCCCCTGCGCAACCCGCTGGCGATCGCGCCGGCGGGCGCACCGTCCGTGCGGGTGCTCTGAGATGGCGTCCCCGATCCGCATCGGCCTCGTGGGCGTCGGCAAGATCGCCCGCGACCAGCACCTGCCGGTCCTCGCCGCCTCGCCGGACTACGCGCTCGTGGCGGTGGCGAGCCCGCACGGCGGCCTCGACGGGGTGCCGAGCTACGCCACGCTGGAGGCGATGCTGGCGGCGCACGGCGACCTCGACGCCGTCGCCCTGTGCCAGCCGCCGCAGGCGCGGTTCGCGGCGGCCCTGGCGGGGATCGCGGCGGGCCGCCACGTCTTCCTCGAGAAGCCCCCCGGCGCGACGCTGGCCGAGGTCGGGCTCCTGGTCGCGGCCGCGCGGGACCGGGGCGTGAGCCTGTTCGCGAGCTGGCACTCCCGCTACGCGCCGGGGGTGGAGCCCGCCCGCCGCTGGCTGTCGGGCCGCAGGATCCGGTCGGTGGCGATCGCCTGGCTGGAGGATGTCCGGCACTGGCACCCGGGCCAGGACTGGATCTGGGACGCGGGCGGGATGGGCGTGTTCGATCCGGGGATCAACGCCCTGTCGATCGCCACCCACATCCTGCCGCCGTTCTTCCTCACCGGCGCGACCCTGTCGGTGCCGGCGAACCGGCAGGCGCCGATCGCCGCCGACCTGCACTTCGCGGACGCCGCCGGCACCCCGATCCGCGCCCGGTTCGACTGGCGGCAGACCGGGCCGCAGACCTGGGACATCCGCGTCGAGACCGACGACGGCCCTCTGGTCCTGTCGCGGGGCGGGGCCGCCCTGTCGATCGCCGGCCGCGACCGGCCGCTCCCGCCCGAGGCGGAGTACCGCGGCCTCTACGACCGCTTCGCCGCCCTGGTCCGCTCCGGCGCCAGCGACGTCGACCTGAATCCGCTGATCCACGCCGCCGACGCCTTCATGCGCGGCGAGCGCCGCACGGTGGAGGCCTTCACGGACTGACCGGACACGGACTGCCCGGGAGGGCCCCTGCGGGACACGAACGCGACAGAGCCAGGCAAGGCCGCGCGGTTAAGGGGGAGTCACACATGGGAAAGCATAGGGGACAGCATCGGCGATGGGCCGCGCTCGCGTTCTGCGCCGCGGCGGTCACGGCGGGCCCGGCGGTCGCGCAGGTCGAGGCGACCGCCCCGGACGGGGGACCGTCCCTGGTGAATCCGGGGCCGGAGGCGAGCCCGGCGCAGAAGGCGAGATATCGGGCGAACCGCGCCCGGCGGCGGGTCATCCGGGAGGCGCGGAGCTTCTCGGGCGCCAGCAGCGCCGCGGCCAGCCTCGACGTGCAGGGCAGCAGCGCGACGCCGCCCAGCCTGCCGCCGGGCACCCTCGATCTCGGCAACGGGATCAGCATGATCCTGAACTACACGGGCGAGTTCGCCGCCAACCCGTCCGGCGGGATCCGGCAGGGATCGGCCTACGCGGGCCAGATCGCGTTCGGCCTCGACGCCGATCTCGGCCGCCTCGCCGGCATCGACGGCGGCTCGGTGCACACGATCGTCACCCAGCGCCACGGCCGGAGCCTGGCGCAGGACGATATCGGCTTCAACGGCAGCGTGCAGGAGATCTACGGCGGCGGCCAGACCGACCACCTGACGCTGCTGTCCTACGAGCAGAAGCTGCTCGACAACCGCCTCGACATCGAGGTCGGCCGCCTGCTCGCCAACCCCAACTTCCTGGCCTCGCCGCTCTACTGCAACTTCCAGAACAACGCGACCTGCGGCGCGCCCAAGTCCATCTTCAAGCTGACGAACTTCACCTACTGGCCGATCGCCACCTGGGGCGGCCACGCCAAGGCCTGGGTCACCGACACGGTGTTCCTGCACGCCGGCATCTACGAGGTGAACCCGCGCGACCAGCTGCCGACCCGGAACGGCGTCGACTGGTCGACCAGCGGCGCCACGGGATTCCTGGTGCCGGTCGAGGTCGGCTACACGACCAATTTCGGCAACGACCCGCTGCCGCGCAACTACAGCCTGGGCGCCGTGTTCGACCGGTCGGACTACGCGGATCCCGTGCGCGACCGGCGGGGCGGCGCGCAGGTCTTCAGCGGCCTCGATCCGCTGACCCGGTTCGGACGGTCCGCGGTCTACGCCCGCTTCGACCAGATGGTCTGGCGGCCGGATCCGAACGGCGTCCAGGGCCTGTCGGTGTTCGGCGTCGCGATCGGCGGCACCGGCGGCCGGCAGACCCAGCACTACTTCCTGGAGGGCGGCGCCGTGCTGACCGGCACCTTCCCGGGCCGGCCCTACGACACCCTCGGCCTCGTCTTCGCCATGGAGAAGCTCTCGTCCCTGGGCACGGCCAACATCCGGGCGGCGCGCGCGTCGCTGGGGCTCGGCACCCGGAACGTCGAGTCCCTGCAGACCATCCTGGAGCTGAGCTACGGCATCCAGCTGACCCCGGCGGTGCGGCTGATGCCGAACCTGCAATACGTGATCGACCCGGACCAGACCCGCTTCCCGTTCCGCCCGAAGCCGATCCCGGACGCCTTCGTGATCGGCGCGAAGCTGTCGGTGGACCTGTTCACCCTGGCCGGCCTCGCGAAGGGCCCGGGCAGCCAGTGACGCCCTGACCGCCCCGGCGCCCGCTCCCTGCGGGCGCCGGGCACGCGGACCCGGCCGGGGGAGGGACCGTCCCGCGACCGCGAGGCCCGTGCGTGCCGGTTCCCGAACCCGCGGGGGCAGCGGCCGCGCCGCGCGCCCGTCGGGCAGGCGCGCCGTACCGGCCGCGCGGCGGCGTTTCGCGCTGCGCGCGCCTTCGTGTACGAGACCGGGCTCCGCGTTCCGTCGGGCGGTCGACGGGCCGCCCGCCCGTGGGACGACGGCAGGAAGCTGGACATGGCAGTGACCGATCACGACGCGGCACCGGTCTCCACCGGGGTGACCGGCCTCGACCACATCCTGGCCGGCGGCTACGCGTCCCAGCGCTCGCACCTCATCGAGGGGCGGCCCGGCTCCGGCAAGACGACGCTGGCGATGCAGTTCCTGCTCGACGGCGTGCGCCGGGGCGAGCGCTGCCTGTACATCACGCTCTCGGAGAGCCGGCGCGAGCTCCTGAACGTCGCGGAGCGCCACGGCTGGTCCCTCGACGGCATCGAGATCTGCGAGCTCGTCGCGCCGGAACTCAGCCTCGATCCCGGGCAGCAGCAGAGCCTGGTCCACTCGTCCGACCTTGAGCTCGGCGAGACCATCCGGATGGCGATCGCCGAGATCGAGCGGCTCAAGCCGGAGCGCGTGGTGTTCGACAGCCTGTCGGAGATCCGGCTGCTCTCGCAGGGATCGCTGCGCTACCGCAGGCAGGTCCACGCCCTGCGCAGCTTCCTGCTCATCCAGAACACCACGGCGCTGCTCCTCGACGATCTGACCGCCGAGACGGACGACCTGAATCTGCACAGCCTCAGCCATGCCGTGATCCGGCTGGAGCAGCTCGCGCCCCTGTACGGCGGCGAGCGCCGGCGCCTGCGCGTGATCAAGATGCGCGGCACGCCGTTCCGGGGCGGGTTCCACGACTACGTCATCCGGCGCGGCGGCCTCACGGTGTTCCCGCGCCTCGTCGCGGCCGAGCATCTCGGCACCTCCTCCGACGACCAGTGCGGCACCGGCAGCCCCGAACTGGACAAGCTGCTCGGCGGCGGCCTCGACCGGGGCACCAGCACGATGCTGATCGGCCCGTCCGGCGTCGGCAAGTCCACGGTGGCGCTCACCTGCGTCACCGCGGCGATCGCCCGCGGCGAGCGGGCGCTGATCCTCAGCTTCGACGAGACCACCGGCGTCCTCACGCGCAGGGCCCGCGGCCTCGCCATGCCGATCGACGACGCGATCGCCGCCGGATCCCTCATCGTCGAGCAGATCGACCCGGCCGAGGTCTCGCCCGGTGAACTCGCCGACATCGTCCAGAACGCGGTCGAGCACCGGGGCGTGACGACGGTCGTGATCGACTCCCTGACCGGCTATCACAACGCCATGCCGGAGGAGAATTACCTGCTCCTGCAGATGCACGAGCTGCTGACCTACCTGAACCAGCAGGGCGTCATCACGCTCCTCGTCCTGGCCCAGCACGGGATGATCGGGGCGATGGGCACGAACGTGGATCTCACCTACCTCAGCGACACGATCCTGCTGTTCCGCACCTTCGAGGCCGAGGGGCGGCTGCGGCGCGCGATCTCGGTCGTGAAGAAGCGCACCGGCAGCCACGAGGACGCGATCCGCGAATTGCGGATCGACTCCGGCGGGATCCGCGTTGGCGAACCGCTCAGCGCGTTCCGAGGTATCATGACCGGCGTTCCGACATTCGAGGGTGAGCGGTCGTCGCTCCTGCCGACCCGCGCGGCTGATGACCGAGGCTGAACCGCCGGTTCTCATCTTCACGCCCGGTGGCCGCGACGCCGCCGTCGCCGCGGCGATCCTCGGCGAGGCGGGGATCGCGATACAGGTGTGCGCCAGCCTCGCGGACGTGGTCTCCCGGCTCGACACGGCCGCCTGCGCGGTGCTCACCGAGGAGGCGCTGCTGTCCTCGAACCGCCAGGCCCTGGCGGACTGGATCGCCGCGCAGCCGCCCTGGTCCGACTTCCCGTTCATCCTCCTGCGGCTGCGGGGCGCCGAGCCCATCGCGCAGCTGACCGACATGCTCGGCAACGTCAGCGTGCTGGAACGCCCGTTCCATCCGGCGACGCTGGTCATGGCGGCCCGCTCCGCCCATCGCGCCAAGCGCCGGCAGCTCGAGGCGCGGGCCTATCTCGAGGAGCGCGAGCGCACGACCGAGCGGCAGGCGCTCCTGATCCGCGAGCTGCATCACCGGGTAAAGAACACGCTGGCGACCGTGCAGGCGCTGCTCGGGGCCTCGGCCCGCTCCGCCACCAGCGTCGACGCGTTCTACGCGTCGTTCTCGGCGCGGGTGATCTCGCTGGCCAAGACCCACAATCTCCTGACCGAGGATTACTGGCAGCAGGCGCCCCTGCGCGACATGCTGATGAACGAGCTCGGCCCCTACAACGACGTCGAGGGCGCCCGCATCCAGCTCGACGGCCCCGCGATCGACCTGATGGGCGACCTCGCGGTCCCAACCGGCATGGCCATCCACGAGCTGACGACCAACGCGGCCAAGCACGGCGCGCTGTCCGTTCCGGAGGGCCGGATCGCGGTCCGCTGGGATATCGAGCAGACGCCCGCCGCCCGCCTGCTCCACCTGGACTGGACCGAGCGGGGCGGTCCGGCCACGGCGGCGCCGACGCGGAAGGGCTTCGGCTCGACGCTGCTGCAGCGCGTCCTGAAGGTCCAGTGCCAGGCGGAGATCGCCTTCGATTTCCAGCCGGCCGGGCTGCACTTCACCATGCGGGCGCCGCTGCCCGAGACGCGCGTCGTCCCGGCCTACTGAGGCCGTCCGGGTTCCGGACCCGGCGCCGCGCCGGTCGCGGGGCGTGCGCTTTCACACAGAAGTGTCTTGCGTTCCGCGGCCCTGATCGAACTTATCGCAGGTGCGAGATTTGGGATGTCGCAGCACAGCGATACGTCTTGCGATGAATAGATTTGCTCCCCTCGTGGCGGCCGCACTGGCCTGGGCCGTGTTCGGTACCTGGGCCGAAGCCCGCCGCTCGGCCTTGCAGAAGGACATGCCGGCGCTCCGTCCGGGGATCGAGGCCGATCTGGCCGCGAGACACTGTCCGGCCGTCCGGATCGACACGGAGCGCTTCCGTCAGTTCTCGCGCGAGAACCATCTGAATCACGCGGACTTCTTCACGAAGAAGCGCTCGGTCGCCCTGCAGCACGACCTCGACGCGGAGCTGGCGCAGTTCCGCGCGCGTCCCGAGGAGGCCTGCGCGCGGATGTGGACCAAGTACGGCGACGACGGCACCGTGCAGCATCTCCTCGCCCGCAAGTAGGCACGCGCCCGCCGATGAGGGCTCTCGCCGGTGCGCCGCCGATGTTGGTCGCGGCGACGGTGGCGGCGACCGTGGCGACGGCGACGCTGACGCCCGCCCGGATGACACCGCGGAAGGGTCGCCGGCCGCGCCGGCATCCGGCGCCGTTCCGGCGAGCGCGCTCGGCGATTCGGTTCCAAGCCGGCCCGCGTTTCGAGAAGACACTTCTCCCCTCAGGCACATCGGGAGACTGAACCTCCGATTTCCGCGCGCCTGAGCCGCGAGGACGCAAGATCTCTCCGCCGCCCTGCGCGGCTGGCGAGATGAAGTTCCATATTCCACGCCCGTTTTCGAGGAGAACGTTTTTCCTTTACCGGGGAATTGGGAACGCCGTTTCATTGACGGCGGATGTCGCGGCCATCAATTCTAGCGGCCTGTTCGGATGTCCGGCCGCGCAACCTCCGCTCTTCGGAGTCGGGGCGGTCCGTCATCCCGTCTCACAGCAAGGCATCCGGAATGACACGACCGAGACTCGTCGGGCTGAGCGCCAACGTGCAGCGGCCCTCCAAGACCCGCACGCTGGTGGATGCCGTGCTCCGCGAGGCCAGCGCCCAGGCTCCCCTCGACGCGCAGATCCTCGACTTCGTCGATGCCGGGACCGGCCTCGGTGCCGCCTGGACCCGCGACCAGCTCGCGCCGGCCGCGCGCAGCGTGCTCGCGGCCATCGAGGAGGCGGACGGGCTCGTCGTCGGCTCGCCGGTCTACAAGGGCGCCTATACCGGCCTGTTCAAGCACCTGTTCGACCTGGTCGATCCGGGCGCGCTCGCGGGAAAGCCGGTGGCGATCGTGGCCACGGGCGGCGGCGCGCGCCACGCCCTCGTGGTCGAGCACGCCTTCCGGCCGCTCTTCGGCTTCTTCGGGGCGCTCCAGATCCCGACCGCGGTCTACGCCTCCGATCCCGATTTCAGCGACGGCGTGCTGACCGAGACCGGCGTGCGCGCCCGCGCCCGCGAGGCCGGCGGGCAGCTCGCCGCGCTGCTCGTGCACCGGGCCGCGGCGGCTCGGCCGGCCCTCGCCGCCGCCGAGTGAGGCGCCCGATGCTCGACCGTCGCGCCCTGCTGGCCGCCCTCGCGGCCCTGCCCCTCGCGCCGGCGCTCGCCCCGGGCGCCCGGGCGGCCGAGCCCGGCGTGCTGCGGATCGGCTACCAGAAGAACGGCATCCTGGTCGTCGCCAAGCAGCAGAAGATCATCGAGAAGCGTCTGGAGCCTCTCGGATACGCGGTGCGCTGGGTCGAGTTCTCCTTCGGACCGCCGCTGCTGGAGGCCCTGTCGCTGGACGGGATCGATCTCGGCCAGACCGGCGATGCCCCGCCGATCTTCGCCCAGGCCGCGCGCTCCAACCTCGTCTACGCGGCCGCCCAGGAGGCCGGCGGCTCCGGCGCCGGCATCCTGCTGCCGAAGGGCTCCGAGATCCGCAGCCTCGCCGAGCTCAGGGGCAGGCGCGTCGCCTTCGCCAAGGCATCGAGCTCCCACAACCTGACCATCGCGGCCCTGGAGAAGGCCGGCCTGAGCTACGCCGACATCGAGCCGGTGACGCTGGCGCCCGCCGACGCCGCGGCCGCCTTCGCCCGCGGCAGCATCGACGCCTGGACGATCTGGGACCCGTACTTCGCCATCGCCGAGCAGGGGGAGGGCGTGCGCGTGCTGGTGCGGGCCACCGACGTCACCCCGCAGAACAACTTCTTCCTGGCGAGCCGGCCCTTCGCGGAGAGCCGGGCCCCGGTCCTCACCGCGGTGATCGACGCCCTGGGCGAGGTGGCGGCCTGGTGCACGCAGAATCGCGGCGCGGTGGCGGAACTCCTGTCGCAGGGCACGGGCGTGCCGCTGGCCGCGACCCGGCGGGCGGTGGATCGGACCGACTACGTGATCGGTCCCATGACCGACCGCGTCGCCGCCGAGCAGCAGCGGATCGCCGACCGCTTCCACGCGCTGAGACTGATCCCCAAGCCGATCCGCATCGCCGACGCGGTCTGGACGCCCCCCGCCCGCAACGGCTGAGACCGACCGCAGAGAGCCATGACCGACCGATCGCCCCGCGCGCCGTCCCTGTCGCCCGCCAGCGGCCCCGCCCCGAACCGGCGCCTCCTCCTGTCCGCCGGGCTCGGCCTCGCGGCGACCGCGCTGCTGCGGCCGGCCCGCGCGGCCGGCAGCATCCGGATCGGCTACCAGAAATACGGGTCGCTCGTGCTGCTGAAGGGCCGCGGCACCCTGGAGCGGGCCCTCCAGCCCCTCGGCACCACGGTGGCGTGGTCGGAATTCCCGTCCGGGCCGCCGCTGCTGGAGGCGCTGAATGCCGGGGCGATCGACTTCGGCTCGGCGGGCGAAGCGCCGCCGATCTTCGCCCAGGCCGCGAGCCCGGAGCTGCGCTACGTCGCCGCCGAGCCGCCGGCGCCGCGGGGCGAGGCGATCCTCGTGCCCAGGGACAGCCCGATCCGCAGCGTCGCCGAGCTGCGCGGCAGGACCATCGCGCTCAACAAGGGCTCGAACGTCCATTACCTGCTGGTGCGCGCCCTGGAGCAGGCCGGCGTCCCCTACGACGCGGTGAAACTCGCCTTCCTGGCACCGGCCGACGCCAACGCCGCCTTCGTGCGCGGCTCCGTCGACGCCTGGGTGATCTGGGACCCGTTCCAGGCCGCCGCCGAGCGCGCCACGGGCGCCCGGGTCCTGGTCGACGGGCGCGGGGTCGACGGGCGCGGGGTCGACGGGCACGCGCTCGCCCCGAACCGCCAGTTCTACCTGTCCCGGCGCGGCTTCACCGACACGAGCCCCGCGATCGTCTCGGCCGTGCTGAAGGCGATCGGGGAGGTCGACGCATGGGCCGCGGGCCATGCCGACGCCGTGGCGGCGGACCTGGCGCCCTCGGTCGGCATCCCCGCGCCGGTCCTGGCCGTGGCGCTCGGCCGCCTGTCCTACGGCGTCGCGCCCCTGGATGCGACCGCGATCGCCGACCAGCAGAAGGTCGCCGACGCCTTCCACGGCCTCGGGCTCCTGCCGAAGCCCGTCCGGGTCGCCGACGCGGTCTGGACGGCGCCCGGGCCCGCGGACGCCGTCAAGTCCGAGAAGCGGACGGAGAACCGCTGATGCGCCCCTCCAAGCTCGATCGCCTGCGCGACTCCGCGGTGCCCTGGCTGCTGCCGGCCGCCATCCTGCTCGGCTGGCAGGCCGCGGTCTCGGCCGGGCTCGTCTCCAACCGCTTCATGCCGGCGCCCCTCGACGTGGTCCGGGCCGGCTGGGAGGCCGGGCGGACCGGGGAACTCTGGACCAACCTCGGCGTCAGCACCCTGCGGGCTCTGGCGGGCTTCGTGATCGGCGGCGGCATCGGCTTCGCGCTCGGCCTCGCCAACGGCCTGTCGCGCCTGTCGGAGCGGCTGACCGACACCTCGGTGCAGATGGTGCGCAACGTGCCCCACCTGTCGCTGATCCCGCTGGTGATCCTGTGGTTCGGCATCGGCGAGGAGGCCAAGCTGTTCCTCGTGGCGCTCGGCGTGTTCTTCCCGATCTACGCCAACACCCTGCACGGCATCCGCTCGGTGGATCCGGGCCTCGTGGAGATGGGCCGGGTCTACGGCATGTCCCGCACCGAGCTGTTCAGCCGCGTGGTGCTGCCCGGCGCCCTGCCGTCGATCTTCGTGGGCCTGCGCTACGCGCTGGGCATCATGTGGCTGACGCTGATCGTCGCCGAGACGATCTCGGCCTCGTCGGGGCTCGGCTACATGGCCATGCAGGCCCGGGAGTTCATGCTGGTCGACGTCGTCGTGCTGGCGATCCTGATCTACGCCGCCCTCGGCAAGCTCGCCGACGCCCTGACCCGCCAGCTCGAGCGCGCCTGCCTCGCCTGGAACCCCGCCTACAGGAGCGCCTGATGCTGCTCGACGCCGTCCGCCGCGAGGCGCTTCCCGACCTCGGCACCGATCCCCGGCAGGCGGCCGCCGCCGCGCCGGCGCGCGCGCCCGCGGAGCCGCCGGCCCGCGGGATCGCCGTCACCGTCCGCGACCTGCACAAGAGCTTCGACGGCAACGCCGTCATCGAGGGCCTGAACCTGTTCCTGCCGGCCGGGGGGTTCACCGCGGTGGTCGGCCGCTCCGGCTGCGGCAAGAGCACCCTGCTGCGCCTCATCCTCGGGCTCGACACGCCCACCGGCGGCCGGATCGACCTCGAGGGGCCGGCCGCCAGCCCGCGCCGGTCCGAGCCGCCGAAGCGGATCATGTTCCAGGAGCCGCGGCTGCTGCCCTGGGCGCGGGTCGTCGACAACGTCGCGGTCGGCCTGTCCGGCCACGGCTCCCGGGCCGAGCGCCGGGAGCGGGCGCTCGCCGCGCTCGCCGAGGTCGGCCTCGCCGACAAGGCTGGGCAGTGGCCCGCCACCCTGTCGGGCGGCCAGCGCCAGCGCGTGGCCCTGGCCCGGGCGCTGGTGAGCCGGCCGGGCCTGCTCGCCCTCGACGAGCCGCTGGGCGCCCTCGACGCCCTGACCCGGATCGGCATGCAGGACCTGATCGAGCGGATCTGGCGGGCGCAGGGGTTCACCGCGCTCCTCGTCACGCACGACGTCACCGAGGCGGTGGCGCTGGCCGACCGCATCCTCGTCGTCGATGAAGGGCGGATCGCCCTCGACCTGCGGGTCGACGTGCCGCGGCCGCGCCGGCGCGGGGATCCGGACCTCGCCCGCCTCGAGGGCCGCATCCTCGATCACCTGCTCGGATCGCAGCCGACCGCCTGAACGCGGGGCCGCCGTTTCCCGGAAGCGGCGGCCCGCCCTAGCTCTCGACGATCACCGGATCCGCGCAGTCGGGTCCGGCTTTTCCGCATCCGGCCACCGGGCCGCACAGGAGATTCCGATGCACGCAGCCAATGACGGGCGCGCCGACGTCCTCTGGTTCCTGCCGACCCACGGCGACGGCCGCTATCTCGGTGCGCGGGAGGGGGCCCGGGACGTCTCGCTCAGCTATCTCCGGCAGATCGCGCAGGGGGCGGACGAGCTCGGCTATTACGGCGTGCTGCTGCCCACCGGGCGCTCCTGCGAGGATTCCTGGATCGTCGCCTCGGCGCTGGCGCCGCTGACCAAGCAGCTGCGTTTCCTCGTGGCGGTGCGGCCGGGCCTGATGGAGCCCTCCGCGGCGGCCCGCATGACCGCGACCCTCGACCGGATCTCGGACGGGCGCCTCCTGATCAACGTCGTCACCGGCGGCGACCCGGTGGAACTCGCCGGCGACGGCGTGTTCCTGTCCCACGACGCGCGCTACGCCGTCACCGACGAGTTCCTGACGATCTGGCGCGGCCTGCTCGCGGGTGAGACCGTGACCTTCCAGGGCGATCACCTGCGCACCGAGAACGGCCGGCTGATCTTCCCGCCGGTGCAGAAGCCCTATCCGCCGCTCTACTTCGGCGGCTCGTCGGCGGCCGGCATGGCGGTCGCGGCCGAGCATTGCGACGTCTACCTCACCTGGGGCGAGCCCCCGGCCCAGGTCGCGGAGAAGATCGCCGCCGCCCGGCAGGCCGCCGAGGCGAAGGGCAAGACCTTCTCGTACGGCATCCGCCTGCACGTCATCGCCCGCGAGACCGAGGCCGCGGCCTGGGAGGCCGCCGAGCAGCTGATCTCGAAGCTCGACGACGCCACCATCGCCAAGGCGCAGGAGACCCTGAAGCGGCAGGATTCCGTCGGCCAGAGCCGCATGATGGCGCTCCACGGCGGCAGCCGCGACAAGCTCGTGGTGGCGCCGAACCTCTGGGCCGGCGTCGGCCTCGTCCGCGGCGGCGCCGGGACGGCGCTGGTCGGCTCGGCCGACCAGGTCGCCGACCGGATGAAGGCGTATATCGATCTCGGGATCGACCGCTTCATCCTCTCGGGCTACCCGCACCTGGAGGAAGCCTACCGGTTCGCCGAGCTGGTCTTCCCGAAGCTGCCGCTGCGCGCCACCACCGGGCGGCCGGCCAGCAACGCCCGCAACGACGGCCCGTTCGGCGAGATCATCGCCAACGACCTCGTGCCGACCCACCGCGTCGGCGCGCACTGACCGGCGGCCCCGCCGGCACGGGGCATGGCTGATCTGCATTCGGACAGCCCGGGCGTCACGGTCATGCCATCCTTGGCGCCCATCCGCACCGCCCATCGCCGCGCGACCCGCTCGCGCGGCCTGGACGAGCGAAGGATTTCGATGACTTCGACCAAGACGGCCCTCCTGGCCATCGGTCTGTGCCTCGGCCCCGCCGCGGCCTTTGCGGAGCAATCCCCGGCTCGGGAAGCCCTCAAGCAGTACTGCACCGGCGACTACATGGATTTCTGCAGCGCCTACGCGCCGGGCGGTCCGGAGGTCGAGGCCTGCTTCAAGGCCAATCTCAAGAAGCTCTCCCCGAATTGCTCGGCGGCGATCACCGCCTACAAGAAGGAGCAGCGGGCGACCAAGCGCGTCAGCGAGGCGCGCTGAGGGCCGAACGCCCGTCCCGCCGGCGTCCGCGACCCGGGAGCCCCCGGCAGCGCGCGCCGCTCCTCCGTGCGGGCTCGGCACGTCGCGCCAGCACCGTCGCCGACGCCGCGCCGGCTCACGCCCGCTGATCCGCCCCGTCTTGCCAGGCGCCGCGGGCAAGTCCTGTCCCGGGGGAGCCCGAAGGCGGGCAACCCGGAGCCGTCGCCGGCGCGGGACCCGGGCGTTTCCGCGTGTCCGGATCCCGGGCTCCGCCCGCGTGGGCCCGGGAGATCCGCGCCTGTCCTGGCGCAGGGCGCGCCGCGATCGGACAGGCCGGATCTTCACGGGCGACGCCCGCCGGCACCGCGCCGGGGCCGCGGATCGGCCGACGCGGCGCGATCCACCGCAGCAATCGCCACAATGCTGCCGCGCCGGAGCGGCCTGCACGATAATTTAAGCCGGCACCTGCCATCGGTTGAGAACTGGCGTGGCCAAGGTCAGGTCCTGCGATTCGGCGATGATCCGCGCGCGTGATTGCGCGGGATCTGCCCGGGGATCTGCGAGCTCCGCGCCCGTCGGGATTTCGAGACGCGGGTACCGTGCCGATGACGACAACCGACCTGACGTCCGCCGGGACCGCATCCCCGGCTGGCGGCCGCGCGGCGATGCTGCGCGGGGCCCGCATCGTGGCGGCCGCGGCCGTCACCGTGATGGTGCTGCTGCTCGACCTCATCAGCTACTCCCAGCTCATCTTCTCGGGTCCGCTGGCGGAGAGCCGCGCGGCCGGCCTGTCGGCGCTGCTCGCGGCCTACGTGCTGGGCAGCCTCGTCTTCATCGCCATCCGCCGGACCGCGCGGATCTCGCTGTCCTTCATCGGCGCGGCCGCGATCGTGCAGGCGGCGATCGCCGCGGCGGTCGCCGGGCAGCTCGAGGCCGCGGGCATCACCGATCCGGAGACGGTCGGCCAGCTCGTCCTCGTGGCCTGCGGCGTCTCGACCTTCGCCACCGGCGTGATCTTCGCGCTGCTCGGCACCCTGCGGGCCTCCCTGCTGGTGCAGCTGCTGCCCTACCCGGTGCTCGCCGGCTTCCTCGGCGGCGTCGGGCTGCTGTTCCTGCGCAGCGGCGTGCAGATCGGCGGCCATGTCGACGATCCGGTCGCGGCGCTGCTCCGCACCGTCGATCCGGCCAACCTCGATCCGGGCCGGATCGATGCCGGGGCGCTCGCCCGCATCGCCCTGACCCTCGCCATCGGGTTCTGCGCCTTCTACCTGCCCCGGATCGTCCGGCACTGGGGGACCTACCCCGCGGTGATCCTGTCGAGCCTCGCGGTGGTCCATCTCGGGCTGGCCTGGACGGGCACCAGCGTCGCCGCCGGGCAGGCCTCGGGATGGCTGATCGAGCCGCTGCCGACGGGCACGCTGCTGCGCCCGCCCGCCATCGGCAGCCTGATGGCCTTCGATCCGCGCCTGCTCCTGCCGATCTGGCCCAAGATCGCCACCCTGGTCGTCGTGGCGGTCATCATCCAGATCCTCTACGTGGTCAGCGTCGAGCTGGAGATCCGGCGCGACCTCGACATCGACCGGATGTTCGTGGCCTCGGGCGCCACCAACCTGGTCGGCAGCGTGTTCGGCAGCTCCGCGATGGGCTTCGGCCGGACCTCGACGCTGCTGCTGCACAATATTGGCGGCGGCCACTGGCTCGGCTGGTGGCTGACCCTCGCGGTCATGGCGGCCCTGCTCATCGTCGGCGCGAGTCCCCTGGCGCTGCTGCCCCGCCCGCTGGCCGGCGGCGCGCTGATCGCCATCGGCATCGGGCTCCTGTTCAACCTCGGCCTCGCCAGCCGGACCCTGCCGGGGTGGGAGATCGCCATCGCGCTGGTCGTGTGCGCCGCCACCGCGTTCTTCGGGGCGACCACGGGCTTCCTCGTCGGCGTCCTGCTGGCGATCCTGATCTTCGGGGTTCAGTACGGGCAGATCGGCGCGATCCGCCGGTCGCTCTCCGGGGCGGAGCGGCGCAGCAGCGTTATCCGCGGTCCCGACGCCGCCGCGCGGCTCGCGGCGGCCGGCGGCCGGACCCGGATCTACACCCTGCAGGGCTACCTGTTCTTCCTCAACGCGCAGGCGATCCACCGCCGGGCCGCCGCGGAGGCCGGCGACCTGCGCGTCCTGATCCTGGATTTCCGCGAGACCGTGGGGCTCGACAGCTCGGCGCTGATCGCGTTCCGCAAGGTCGGCCAGCTCGCCGAGCAGCGGCGCTTCGACGTGCTGCTGGTCCACGTGGATCCGGCGGCGCGGCTGCTGATCACCCGCAACGGGCTCACCGCCGACCCGCGCGTCCGGATCCTCGACACGCTGGACGAGGCCCTGCGCGCCGCCGAGGCCACGCTCCTGGCCGAGGCCGGCGGCGCCGGCCCGGGGGAGGTCGCCCTGTTCGCCCGGCACATGGCCGACCGGCTGGGCAGCGCGTTCGGGCCGGACGACTTCGCGCCCTACCTGACGGTCCGCGAACTCGCGGCGGGCGCGGCGCTGATGCGCCAGGGGGAGGCGGCCGACGCCCTCTACTTCTTGGAGCAGGGCGTCGTCTCCGTCGAGATGGAGGTCCCCGGCCGCGGCAACCTGCGCCTGCGCACCACCACGGCCGGCACGGTGATCGGCGAGATCGCGCTGGTCCAGGGCGGGCGGCGCACCGCCACCGCCGTCGCCGAGAGCCCCTGCCGGGTGGTCGGCATCGACCGCGCCGCCCTCGCCCGGATGGAGCGGGAGCGCCCGGACCTCGCGCTCGCCTTCCAGCGCTTCCTGATCCTGGAACTGGCCGGCAAGGTCTCCGACACGAACCGGCTGCTCGAGGCGGAGATGCAGTGAGGCGCCCGGCGGCGCGCGCCGTCCCGATCGCGCGTCAGGCCGCCGCCAGCACCACGGCGAGCCCGAGATGGGTGACGTGGTGCAGGAACTGGTCGATGCCCATCAGCCACCAGAACCGGGCGTCGGTGGTCGGCAGGCGGGTCCGCTGGCCGACCAGCACCTTGCCGCGGTCGATCCCCGTGTGGATCGCGAAATCGACGAGCGCCAGCCACCACAGGGCCGGCTTCACCGCGAGCGCGATCGCCAGCGTGCCGAGGCCGTGCAGGCCGGTATGGGCGCAGAGGGGGCCGAGCCAGGCCGAGGACCGCTGCTTGCCCTGCGCCATCCAGTTGGTCTGAAGGAAGAAGTCCGCCGCGAGGTGCTTCACGGCGAACGCCAGGACCAGCAGCGCGAAGGCACCCACCGGGACGAGCGTATCGGCGGACGGCATCGCGGCCCTGGCTCTCCTGCCGCGATCCTGCGGGGAAGGGTTCGGCAGCGCGCACCGCGCCCCGAATCGAGGAAGCGCCAGCATACACGCGCCGACCGAGCCTGGCGCGGGCCGAGATCCGGCGCGTCACGCCGGCTCGTTCCGGGAAGTCCCGGCGTAGAATTCAGGATCCAGACCGATGTTTCGTCTTCCGGCGGGGCGATCGGCGAGACATTCCATCTATTCCCTTGAGAATCTCGCGGGACGGTAAGTTTTAATAATTCCAATCAACAAAGATAGACGTTGTTCCACAGAACAGCCGCGTGATACCCGTCCGACCCGCATGAGCCGTACCGATGGGACATCGTGAGCGGGACAGTGGCGACCTGGAACTGCGACGCCGGCTTCTCGGGCCAGGGGATCGCCGCGGCCCCGCCGGGCCGGCCCGGCCGGCCGCCGCCCGGCGGATCCTGGAACCTCGCGGCGTTCGAGCGCCATCGCGCCGCCTATCTCGCGCGGGCACGCCGCATCCTGGGCTGCCCGGCCCAGGCGGAGGACGTGGTCCAGGACGTGCTGCTCCGGCTGATCGCCGATCCGCCCCCGGCCGAGACCGTGATCCAGGCCGCCTATATCGGGCGGATGGTGCGCAACCTCGCCCTCGACCGGGCCCGGCGGCAGGGCTTCGAGCGGCGCCTGTTCACCGATCTCGACGCCGCCCCGGACCCGGCCGATCCCGGCACGGGGACCCCGGAGGCGGCCGCGGCGTCGCGGGAATCCCTGCGGCAGGTGGAGGCCGCGGTGGCCGAGCTGCCGGAGCCGGTGCGCACGGCCTTCCAGCTCCACCGGGTCGAGGGCGTGCCGCAGGTCGAGATCGCGGCCCGGCTCGGGGTCTCACGCGCCCTGGTGTGCGGTCTCGTGCGCCGCGGCCACCTGCACTGCCTCGCGGCCCTCGACCGGCGCTGCGCCGCCTGCCCGGCGCGCGTCCAGGCCCCAGGCCAGCAGCAGCGCCAGGCCGAGCCCGTCGGCCAGGAACTCGGCCGCGACCCGGCTGGCGAGCACCCCCGCGTAGCCGAGGAGCGGCGGCAGGATCAGGAGCGGCGGGATCAGCGCCAGCCCCTGCGCCGCCAGCGACACGGCGGCGGCCCGGCGCGGCGCGCCGATCGCCTGGAACAGGGTCGCGGCCGTGAGCTGTAGGCCCACCGGCATGAAGGCGACGGCGAAGAGCGCGGTGGCGCGCGCGCCCGCGCGGGCGGTCGCGGGATCCTGCGCGAACAGGCCCGCGAGGGGCTCGGCGCAGGCGATCATCAGGCCGCCGACGACGAGGCCGTAGGCGAGGGCGGCGGCGAGCACGAAGGCGAGGGCGCGGTGCAGCCGGTCCCGGCGGCCGGCGCCGGCGGCGTGGCCGAGCACCGCCTGGGCGCCCGCCATCGTCCCGAGGAGCGGCAGCGCCGCCACCAGGGTCAGGCGCAGGGCGATGCCCTGCGCGGCGACCGCGGCGTCGCCGTAGGGCGCGGCCGCCTCCACGAACAGCGCCATCGCGACGGCCGCGAGCAGGCTGGAGCCGGTGGCGGGCAGCGCGAGCGTCAGGGCCTCGGCGAGGGCCCCGCGCCCGATCCGGCCGCCGGGCCACCGGAGCGACACCCGGTCCGCCCCCCGCGCCCGGGCGAAGTGCAGGCCGTAGGCGGCCGCGCCCGCGAGCTGCGCGCCGATCGCCGCCCAGCCGGCGCCGACGGTGCCGAGGCCGCAGACCCGGATCAGCACCGCGTCGAGCAGGATGTTGAGGCCGAAGCTGCCGACCATGACGGCGCCGCTGAGGCGCGCGTGGCCCTGGCCGCGCACGACGAAGCCGCCGACGATCATCACCAGCATCAGGGCCGTGCCGACCGTGGCGAGCGCCGTGTAGGGCGCGGCCTCCGCGGCGAGGGCGGCATCGGCGCCGAGGAGGCGGAGCCAGAACGGCGTGTCGGCCACGATCGCGGCCGTGACGGCGAGCCCCGCCGGCAGGCTCAGCCAGAAGCCCAGGCCGGCGGCGGCCGCGGCCCGGTCGCGGTCCCCCGACCCGAGGGCGCGGGAGACCTGCGAGGCCGCCGCGATCCCGGCCCCGTAGCCGAGCGCCGCGACCAGCAGCGTCACCGGGTACGCCAGGGCGATGGTGGCGATCGCGGCGGCGCCGAGATCGGCCACGAACCACGCGTTGACCAGCATCTGCAGCGCGTGCGCCGAGATGCCGAGGATCGCCGGCCCGGACAGCCGGAGGACCAGGCCGACGACCCGGTCCTGGTCGAGGTCGACCGGCCGCCTCACGGGATCGAGGCGGCCGAGCGGATCGCCGCGCGGGCGGCCCGCTCCTCGGCGAGGATGGTCTGCGCGATGGCGCCGGCCCGCACGGGCAGGATCGACAGCAGCGTCTCGGTCAGCCCGTGGGTCGGCTCGCTGAAGCCCTGGAGATGCAGGCTCACCCGGGGCTCGGCGCGCTCCAGCGGCAGGCGGTAATGCCGGTCCGCGGTGTCGCCGGCGAGGAACGGCCGCACGGGCTCGAGGATCGCCGGCAGGGCGGCGCGCTGGTAGCCGGTCGCGCAGATCACGGCCGCGTAGCTCTGCCGCTCCGTGGTGCCGTCGACGTCGTCGCGCAGGGTCGCGCGCAGGCCGTCCGCTACCGGCTCCAGCGCCTCCACCCGGGTGCTGCGCCGCAGCCGGTAGCGGGTCACCCCGCTCACCGTCTGCTCGTAGAGCGTGGCGTAGAAGTCCTGGATCAGGTCGGCATCGACCACCGCGTAGTTGGTGGCGCGGTGGGCGGCGATCAGCTCCGCCCGCACCGGCGCCGCGGCGCTGTGGATCCGATCGACGGAGGCCGGGTCGAAGATCTCGTTCACGAAGGGGCTGTCGTCGGCGGGCTTCAGGGCGGGCCCGCGGATCGCGAGATCGACGAGCGCCCGCGGGTAGCGCGCGCCGAGATCGGTGACGATCTCCACGGCGCTCTGGCCGCCGCCCACCACCAGGATGCGGGGCTCCGGCCCGTCCAGGCGCGGCGCCCCGAGGGCCTGCGCGATCCCCGGCAGGTACCAGGAGGAGTGGATCAGCCGCCGGTCCCGCGCGTGGGCCGCGAAGGGGGCGGGGATCGCCGGGTCGCCGCCCGCCGCGACGACGAGGTGACGGCAGCGGCGCAGGCGGCGCGACCCGGCATCGCCCCGGGCCTCCACCACGAAGGCGGCGAGCCGGCCGTCGCGGGTCTCGGGCCGCACGGAGTCCACGATCTCGCCGTACGCGACCACGTCCGAGAACTGGTCCGCCGCCCAGGCGAGGTAGTCATTGTACTCGACCCGCGACGGATTGAACGTCTTGAGGTTGAGGAAGGTGCTGAGCCGCCCCTTCACGTGCAGGTAGTTGAGGAAGCTGAACGGGCTCGTCGGGTCGCGCAGGGACACGAGGTCCTTCACGAAGCTGATCTGCATGTCGGCGCCGGGCAGCATCATCGCCCGGTGCCAGCCGAACCGCTCCTGCCGCTCGATGAACCGCAGGGACGGTCGCGGCGGCCCGTCGCCCATCGCGTCCCGGAGGGCGATGGCCAGCGACAGGTTGGCCGGGCCGAAGCCGATCCCGATGATGTCGTCGGTCGCGGGGTGATCCGTCATCGCTCGCATCTCGCTCGCTCGAAGGGCGGTCTAGGCCGGCACGGCGGGGGGCCGCGGCGCCGCGTCGGCGGCGGCCGCGCCCGGCACCCAGAGCCGGTCACGGACGAAGTGCTCGCGCGACAGGGCGACCAGGGCCGCGCGCTTGTGGGGGAAGTCGACGGTGGCGATCGTCGCGAAGCCGGAGGCGTGGAGGTTCCGGATCTGCTGGGCGTGATCGGCCCGCGGCTCGCCCACGACGCGCTGCGTGCGCGGCTCGTCGAGGAACAGGTAGTGCATCAGCGACGGCAGCCAGGCCGAGAGGGCGGGCCGCCCGCGCACGGACGCGTCGCCGATCGCCACGTGCCAGCCGCGGTCGTAGGGGCCGGACTCGTAGAGCGGCCCGAGCCGGCTCTCCCGCGCCCAGTACAGCTCGAAATAGCCGAAGGGCCTGCCGTCGAGGCAGCCGAACAGCGGCAGGGTGGCGGGGTCGGCCTGGAGCCCGGCGATGTAGGCGGCGTGCGCCTCCAGGGTGCCGGTCTCCTGCCAGACCGCGGCGACCCGGGGATCGTTCATCCAGGCCGAGAACAGGGCGACGTCGCCGGGCTCCGTCATCGTGCGGAAGCTCAGGCGCCGGTCGAGCCAGGGGATCGTCCGCGCGTAGACCGTGCCGGAGGGCGTCCCGGGCCGCAGCGGGTGGCGGCGGCCGGCCGTGGCGGTGAACAGCTCGGGGAAGGGCGGACGGGCCTTCGGGAGCCAGCGGGCGGCGCATTGCCAGAGGAGACCCGGCAGGATCTCGACCCCGTCGCCGACGGGCCGGGCCGCGCCGAGGTCGAGCAGCCGTCCGGACGTCGCCGGATCGGCCGCGACGACGATGCGCAGGACCTGCGTGTCCTGGGCGGTCAGAGCCTCGGCGCGCGCCAGGATCGCCTCCGCGGCCGCGGCCGGCGCGGCCGGCGCGGCGAGGCGGATGACCGGCGCCTCCCGGGTCCCGTCCAGGGTGAGGGGCACCGGCACGGTCGCCTGCGCGCTCACCGGCGCGCTCACCGGCGCGCTCACCGGCGCCCCCTCATCGTGGATGCTCGCGGGGTGCGCCCCCGGGTCGCGCATCGCTGGGCTCGAAGCGTCCGTCATCCGTCCTCCGCACGTCGTCGGCACCTCCCTGACGGATGGGGCCGCCCGGCGTTCAGACGTTTCGCGCGGTCGCGTCCCGGCGGCCCCGGGGCGCGGCCGTGAACGGCCCCCCGCCTCAACCGTCACTCCGTCGAAGCCCGGAGCGGCGCAGGAGCGAGCGGATGGACCAGCAGGCCGGCCAGGAGGCGAGCGCAGAGGCGGGCGCGGGCGCTGTTGCGGGCGCGATGGCGGGCACCATCGCGGGCACGGCCGCGGACCCGGCCGCGGACTGGACCTTCGAGCCGGTGGTGGTGGCCTTCGACCGGGCCGGGCACGGCGCCTTCTGGCCGGCGGGCCGGGCGCTGCCCGCCGGCTGGACCCGGGCGTACGGCCCCTGCGGGATCGCGGCGGCCCGGGACTGGATCGCGGATCCGGCGCGGGTGACCGAAGCCGCCCCCGCAGCCACCCCCGAAGCCACCCCCGCCTCGGTGCTCGCCCCCGACGCCGACCGCGAGAGCGTCCCGGCCCGGCTCGCCCGCCTCGCCGCCGCCGAGCCCGAACGGCCGGCGGTGCTGTTCGGGACCCGGACGCTGACCCGGGGCGAACTCGACACCCGGGCCGGCGCCCTCGCGGCCGGGCTCGCGGCGCGCGGAATCGGGCGCGGCCACCGGGTCGCGGTGGCGCTGGAGCGCGCGCCGGAAACCATCGTGGCGCTGCTCGGGGTGCTGCGGGCCGGCGCGGCCTTCCTGCCCGTCGACCCGGCCTACCCGGCCGCCCGCGTCCGCGCGATGCTGGCGGATGCCGGCATCGCGCAGTGTCTCACCACCGCCGCGATCGCCGCGCGCCTGGAACTGCCCGCGGGCGTCGCCCGGCTCGATCCCGCCGCGCTGGAGGCCGCCGCGGACGGCCCCCGTCCCGCCCTGCCGGAGCCGGGGGATGCCGCCTACCTGATCTACACGTCGGGCTCGACCGGGACGCCGAAGGGCGTGCTCGTGGAGCACGGGCCGCTGGCCATGCACTGCCGCACCACGGCCGAGGCCTACGCGATGGACGCGGAGTCGCGCGAACTCCACGTCCTGTCCTTCGCGTTCGACGGCGCCCACGAGCGCTGGATGACGCCGCTCGTCGCCGGCGGCTGCATCGTGCTGCGCGGGCCCGAGCTCTGGACCGCCGCCGAGACCCTGGCGCAGATCCGCCGCCACCGGGTGACCCATGCCGGCTTCCCCACGAGCTTCATCGGCCAGCTCGCCGAATGGGCCGAGCGCCTGGGCGAGGCGCCCCCGGTCCAGGTCTACTCCTTCGGCGGCGAGGGGATGCCCCGGGAGACCTTCGCGCGGCTCGGCCGCGCCCTGAAGCCCCGGCTGCTGATCAACGGCTACGGCCCGACCGAGTGCGTGATCTCGCCCCTCGTCTGGGCGGTGCCGCCGGACGCGACCTTCGCCGAGCCCTACGCGCCGATCGGCGGCCCGGTCGGGGCGCGGGCGGCCTACGTGCTCGGGCCCGACCTCGAGCCGGTCGCGGACGGCGAGACCGGCGAGCTCTACATCGGCGGCGGCCTCGCCCGGGGCTACTGGGAGCGCCCGGCGCTCACCGCCGAGCGCTTCCTGCCCGACCCGTTCGCCGCGGGCGGCGGCCGGATGTACCGCACCGGCGACCGGGTCCGGCGGCGGCCCGACGGAACCCTCGCCTTCGCGGGGCGGGCGGACGATCAGGTCAAGATCCGCGGCCACCGGATCGAGATCGGCGAGGTCGAGGCGGCCCTGCGCGCCCTGCCGGGGGTCGCGGAGGCCGCGATCCTGCGCCGGGAGGGCCCGGCCGGCGCCTATCTCGCGGCCTACGTCGTGCCGTCACGCGGACGCCGACCGGAGCCCGGACGCCTGCGTGCCGGCCTCGCCCGCACCCTCCCGGAGCCGATGGTGCCGGCGAGCCTGACGATCCTCGACCGGCTGCCGGTCACCGCCAACGGCAAGGTCGACCGCAACGCCCTGCCGGATCCCGCCGCCGACGACCGGCGCGGGCGCCCGCCCGGGACCGCCACGGAGCGGCGCCTCGCCGGGATCTGGTCCGAGTGCCTGGGCTTCCCGGTCCGGGTGGCGGACCGGCGCTTCTTCGAGCTCGGCGGCGATTCCCTGTCGGCCCTGCGGCTGGTGGCGCGCCTGCGCCTCATCGCCCCGCGGGGCGGGATCGGCGTGGCGGATCTCCTGCGCGATCCGACCATCGCGGAGCTGGCGGCGCGGATCGACGCCGGATCGGAGGCTGCCGATGCGGAGGGCCTCGCGCCCCTGGTCCGGCTGTCCGCCGGCCGGCCGGAGAGCGGCCGGCCGCTGCTGGTGCTGTTCCCGGGGCTGCTCGTCAGCACCCGGGAATACGAGCCCCTGGTGGCCCATCTCGGCCCCGAGCAGGAGGCGCACGGCTTCCTCTGCGCCTCCCTGGTGGAGGCGGTCCGGCCCCTGCCGGCCGTGGCCGAGCTCGCGGACGCCTATGCCGAGCGGGTGCGCGACCTCATGCGCGGCCGCGCGGGGTCCTGCGTCTTCCTCGGCTGGTCCTGGGGCGGGGTGCTCGCCTACGAGACCGCCCGGCGGCTCGGCCCGGACTGTCCCCTGGACTGGGTCGGCATGCTCGACGCCTGCGCCCTGGAGGCCAACTTCGCCCCGGGCGCCGGCCGGCCGATCGAGCCCGCGGAGCGGGCGGCGCACGAGGCCCTGGTCGAGGCCTGGCTCGCGCGCGCGCCGATGCGCGCGCACTGGGAGGCCCTGCGCGCCCGCATGGACCCGGAGGCCACGGTGCAGTTCCTGCGCTTCCTCGCCGCCGAGCCGCAGCCCCTGCCGGCCGACGGTCCCGAGGTCGGCAGCCGGGAGCGGATGCTCTGGACGCTCGTCGACCACGCGATCCAGTTCCGGGCCCTCCGCCTGGAGCCCGGCACGGTGCCGATCCGCAGCTTCGCGGCGGCGGATTCGCGGGCCCGCGGCCTGCCGGTGATCGACTGGGCGCCGCTCACCGACCGGCTCCTCGGGGTGGAGACCGTCCCCGACACGGATCACCTCGACATCGTCCTGTCCCCGCACCTCCACGACCGGATCGCCGCGCTGACGGCGCCGGCCGCCGAGGCACCCGCGCTGTCCCCCGCGCGGGCCCCTGCCTGGACGGCCGCCTGACATGCAGGAGCGCGAACCGACCTTCGACGCCCTGCGCGACGCCCATGTCGCGGCGCTCACCGGCTCCCTGATCGACGGCCTCGAGCACGGCCCCGGCGGGGCCGGCTACGTCTGGTCGCGCAGCATCCCGGACCCGACCCTGAACTTCGCCTTCGGGGTCCGCCGTCCCGACCAGTTCGCCTGGGCGGGCGCGGCGGCCCTCGGACGCGCCCGGGCGCCGGCCTTCCTGGCCCGGGACGACGGGGAGATCGCGCTGCTGCGCGCCCTGTTCGAGCCCGCGATCCTCTACCCGGCGAGCTGGATGGTGGCGCGGGGGCTCCCGGCGCCGGCCCCGGCCGGCAGCGCCGTCACCGTGCAGGCGACGCCCGCGCCGGGGCCGGATTTCGAGCGGGTCTTCGCCCACCTGTCCGACGCGCCGGCCGTGCGGACGCATCTGCGCCGCTACTACATCCCGGCGCTGCGCGCGGCCCGGGGCCGGCCCGGCCTCGCGGCGCTGCACCTCGTCCTGCGCGACGCCGCCGGGCCGGCGGCCTGCGCCAGCCTCTACCTGCGCGGCGAGACCGCCGGGCTGTACAATGTCAGCACGCGGGCCGACCGGCAGCGCCGCGGCCTCGGCACCGCCGTGACGGTCGCGGCCCTGCGCGAGGCGCGGGCGCGGGGGGCCGCCCAGGTCTTCCTGCAGTGCCCGGCCGGCGGCAGGATCGAGGCGCTCTACGCCCGGGTGGGCTTCCGGACGGCCTGCGCGCCGACCCTGCTGTGCACGACCTCGCCCTGACCGGACCCCGCTCAGAACGGCTCCGCGCCGTACCCGTAGGGCGTGACGCTGAGGACGAACCCGATCTCCGCCTCCGCGTCGCGCAGGACGAGCGCGCTGGCCGGACCGGTCACGACCTTGCCCCGGCCGGCGATCCGGGCCCCGTACCGGCCGCAGGATCCGAGGGTGGCCAGCGCCGCGAGGGCGCGCCGCGCCGCCCGCGCGTCGCGGACGCCGTTCTCGTCGAGCCAGACCGACTCGTCGGCGGGCCAGACCCGCAGGGGAAGGGGCTTCCCGGCGCCGCGCGCGGGCGGCCGCAGGGCTGCGAGGCGCGCGCGGATCCTCACGGTCGTCCGATCCACGCCGCGCGCAGGACCCGGAGGGGCGCGGCCGGGGCGGGCCTGCGGACGGGCGCGGGCGGGACCGCGGCGCTCGCCCGCGCGTCGATCGTTCCGATATCGGCCGCCACCGCGCGGGCGAGCGCCGCGGCCAGGGGCGCGTAATCGGCCAAGTGCACGCCGTCCCGGTGGAGGCCCGGTCCGGCGAGGCCGCCGGCGCCGGATCGCCACGGCGCGAACGGGTCGATGAAGGCGTACCCCCCCGCGGCGCAGAGCGCGGCCAAGCGTGCCGTGAAGACCGCGACGGCGGCGGGATCCCGGCCGGCCGCCCCGGCACCGATCGGCGGGATCGCGGCGACGAAGACCCGCGCGGCCCAGGGCTCCAGGCGGCGCAGGATGCCCCCGACATCGGCCTCGAACCGGTCGGCCACCCGGGCCCGCTCGGGATGCCGCCAGCGCTGGATATCGTTGGTGCCGATGATCAGCACCGCGGCCGCGCAGCGGACCGGGACGCGCAGCGCCGCGAGATGACGGCCGCAATCGGCCGCGGTGCTGCCGCCGACCGCGATGTTGATGCAGGGCCGGCCGCCGAGATCCGGCGCGCCGACGAACTCCGCGTGGGAATTGCCGGCGAGCAGCACGCTGTCGGGCGCGGCCGCCCGAAGCGCCGCGCGGATGCCGGGACGCCGCTCGGCGAAGCGACGCCCGACGATCCGCCCGTGCCGCCAATGCCGGGCCGCGGTCTCGATCCAGTGGGCGCCCATGGCGGTCCTGATCAGGCGTGGGGAATCGGCCGCTCCCGGACGGACGGGAGCGGAGGGCGACGGGCGTCGACTGATCGCGCGCGGCCACACGACTTGCCACTGCGCGATGGAGCGCCGGAAACACTTGAAGAGACGGCCCGATATCTTGGGCCGCCGCCGCAATCTATATGTGGGAAAAAATCACACGTCAATCGCCGCGCGGGTCCGGTCGGCCCGGGTGCCGGGCCGGACGCCTTCCGGCGGCCGCGCCGCCGCGCTACCTCGGGGATCGCGGGGCGCCGTCGGCCGCCCGGGAGCGTCGGGGAGCCACGATGGCCAGCGAGATGATCAGGGACCGGGTCTTCGTCGTCACGGGCGCGGGCTCGGGCCTCGGGGAGGCGGCGGCGCGGGGCCTCGCGGCGGCGGGGGCCCGGGTGGTCGTGGCCGACATCGCCCGGGAGGCCGGCGCCCGGGTGGCGGCGGATCTCGGGGCGCGGGCCCGCTTCGTCGAGACGGACGTCACCCGCGAGGCGGACGGCGCGGCGGCGGTGCGGACGGCGCTGGACGCGTTCGGGCACCTCCACGGGCTCGTGAACTGCGCCGGCATCGCGCCGGGGGAGAAGGTGGTCGGCCGCGACGCGCCGCACCGGCTCGAGACCTTCGCGCGGGCGGTCTCGGTCAACCTCGTCGGCACGTTCAACATGATCCGGCTGGCCGCCGACGCCATCGCCCGGGAAGCGCCGGACGGGGCGGGCGCCCGGGGCGTGATCGTGAACACCGCCTCGATCGCGGCCTTCGACGGCCAGATCGGGCAGGCCGCCTACGCGGCCTCGAAGGGCGGGGTGGTGTCCATGACCCTGCCGATCGCCCGGGAACTCGCCCGGCACGGCATCCGGGTGGTCACCATCGCGCCCGGCATCTTCGAGACGCCGATGATGGCGGGCCTGCCCCAGGACGTGCAGGACACGCTCGGCCAGAGCGTGCCGTTCCCGCCGCGCCTCGGCCGCCCGTCGGAATACGCCGACCTCGTCCGCCACATCTGCGAGAACCCGATGCTGAACGGCGAGACCATCCGGCTCGACGGGGCGCTGCGGATGCCGCCGCGCTGACGGCTCAGCCGATCGACACGCTGGTCAGCACCTCGGCGGCGCGGCGGACCTCGGCGGCGATCATCTCCTCGCTCGAGCCGTCGATCGGCATGTCCGACAGGATCGCCGCCACGTCACGCTTCACGTCCTCGCGGATCTCCGGGTTCTCCTCGGAGAGCCGCCCGATCAGGACGCCGAGCACGATCTCCAGGGCGGACAGCTTGGCGTGCAGGCGGGTGAACTCGTCCAGCGGCTCGGGCTCGTGCGCGGTCATGACCGGCTCCATCGGAGAAATGTCCGCCGTCGCCGAGCGGCGCGCCGGAACGTCCGCGTGTCATACAGGGGCGCCGGCCCTCCGTCTCGCCGGGGGGGCGGGAGCCGAATTTTTTCCCGATCGCGGGCAACCGAGTTTCCGGACCCGACGTTTCACGCATCCTTGAACGAACCCGCGAAGGGACACCCCGCCATGATCACCCGTCTCACCGCCGCAGCCGGCCTCCTGGCCCTCTCCACCGGCCTCGCCCTGGCCCAGACGCCCACCGCGACGCCGGCCGAGCCCGCCACGAAGGCGGACAGCAACATGAAAGAGTGGCAGGTCGCCAAGGTCGCCAAGGTCGGCCTCGCCCAGGCCCTCGCCACCGCCGAGTCGCAGGGCGACGAGAAGGGCGGCCGCGCCATCGACGCCGATTTCGAGAAGGCCGACAGCAAGGATCCGGCCCACTACGCGATCAAGGTCGTGTACCCGAGCGGCAAGCTCGTCGAGTACGGCATCAACGCCGACACCGGCGCCCTCTACAAGACCGAGAACCAGCCGATCGAGCGCTACTTCACCCGGCTGAAGGCCTCCGACTTCCAGAACGCGAAGACCTCCCTGAAGGACGCGCTCGCCATCGCCGAGCAGAAGGCCGGCGGCGGCAAGGCCTACGAGGCCGAGGTCGAGAAGGACGGCTCCACGGTCCAGTACGAGATCAAGGTCGCCGGCGCCGACAAGGAGCAGGAGGTCAAGGTCGGACCGGACGGCAAGGTCCTGAACTGAGATCCCGGGCTGCGGCGGAAGCCCGTCGCAGCCCCGTCCTCGCGAGCGGCGCGAAGCCGTCCAGGTGGCGCCCCGCCGATCCAGGGCGCGCTGCCCTCGGTCGCTTCGCTCCGCTCGCGAGGACGGCCGGTTCGGTCCGGCCGCTGCATCCTGTCGCCCCGCCACCCAGGGAGCCGGAACGCCCTCGCGGCGCTTCCTTCCTTTGCGATGGGCCCGAGCGGCCGCGAACGGGGAGGGCGGCATGGACGCGCGCGCAGGGGAAACCGACGGCCGTCTCGGCCAGTCCCACGTCCGGGTCGAGGGCCCCGACAAGGTCACCGGCCGGGCCCGCTACAGCTCCGACCTCACGGGGCCGGAATCCGGCACGGCCCACGCGGCCCTGGTGACCAGCACGGTCGCCCGGGGCCGCATCACCGGGTTCGACCTCGCGGCGGCCGAGCGGGTGCCGGGCGTCCTGCGCATCTTCACCCACCGGGATTTCGCGGGCGCGGTGGCGCCGGTGAAGCACCTGATGGCCGGCGGCTACGCCAACAGCTCGCACCGGCCGCTGGATTCCGACGCCGTCGCCTATGCCGGCCAGATCGTGGCGCTGGTCGTCGCCGAGACTCTGGAGGCCGCCGAGGCGGCGGCCGGCGCGGTCACGGTCGCCTACGCGGCCGAGCCCGCCGCTGGCGGCTTCGACGCGCCCGGCGCCGAGACCGTGCGCCTCGCCGACCTGAAACCCCACCACGAGGACATCGCCCGGGGCGACGCCGAGGCCGGCTTGGCCGGCGCGGCCATCCGGGTCGAGGCGCGCTACGCGACGCCGGTCCAGCACCACAACCCGATCGAGCTGTTCACCACCCGGGCCGCCTGGGACGGCGACCGGCTCACCGTGCACGAGCCGACCCGCTACGTCGGCGCCGTCCAGCACGGGCTCGCGGCGCAGCTCGGGCTCGATCCCGCGCAGGTGCGGGTGGTGGCGGGCCTGATCGGCGGCCATTTCGGCTCGAAATTCGCCCTGTCGCAGCACACCGCGCTGGTTGCGCTCGCGGCCAAGCGCCTCGACCGGCCGGTCTCCCTGATGCCGAGCCGGCGACAGTGCTTCACCATCGCCAATTACCGGCCGGAATCGCGCCACACCATCCGCCTCGGCGCCGACCGGACGGGCCGCTTCACCGCCCTGGTGCACGAGGCCGAGACCGTGACGTCGCGCTTCGATCCCTTCGTCATGGAGGGTGCGGAGGTGACGGCGAGCCTCTACGCCTGCCCGAACATCCGCACCGCGGAGCGGGCCGCGCGGGTCGACCGCAACACGCCCGGGCCGATGCGGGCGCCCCCGGAGGTGCCGTTCCTGTTCGCCCTGGAGAGCGCCGTCGACGAGATGGCGGTCGCGCTCGGCATGGATCCGATCGCGCTGCGCCGGATCAACGACACGGCGGTCGATCCGGTCTCGGGAAAGCCGTTCTCGACCCGGCCGCTGATGGCCTGCTTCGCGGCGGGCGCGCGGGCCTTCGGCTGGTCGCGCCGGGTGCCGCGCCCGGGCTCGATGCGCGACGGACCCTGGCGGGTGGGGCTCGGCTGCGCCGCCTCGGTGCGGCCGGTGAAGATCGCCGCCGCGACCATGCGGGTCCGGCTGGGCCCGGACGGCTCCGCGGAGGTCGCCTGCGCGCACCACGAGATCGGCAACGGCATCACCACGCTGCTCGCCCTGGGCGCGGCGGACGGGCTCGGCGTGCCGGTGGAGCGGGTGACGGTCCGGCTCGGCGACACGGACCTGCCGGCGGCCGGCATCTCGGGCGGGTCGAGCACGACCACCAGCCTCATGAGCGCGCTGGCGCTCGGCTGCGGGCAGATCCGACAGGTTGTGGCGCAGGCCGCGACCGGGCAGGGGGGCCGCCTCGCCGGCCGGGATCCGGGCACCCTGCGCCTCGTGGGTGGCCGGCTCGTCGCCCCGGAGGGGACCGGGATCCCGCTCGCGGAGGCCGTCGGTTCAGAGGGCGTCGAGACCGTCGCAGCCTTCGTGCCGGAGGGCAGCGACCGGGAGACGGCGCTCAAGGGCCTGCGCGGCGGCCATATCGGGCTCAGCCTGGGCGGCGCGGGGAAGGCGGTGTCCTGGGGCTTCGGGGCGCAGTTCGCGGAGGTCCACGTCCACGCCGAGACCGGGGAGATCCGGGTCGCCCGGCTCACCGGCGCCTTCGCGGCGGGGCGGATCCTCAACCCGCTGACCGCGAAGAGCCAGCTCACGGGCGGGATGATCTGGGGGCTCGGCTCGGCGCTGCTCGAGGAGACGGTGGTGGACGGCGCCGCCTACCGCAATCCGGATCTGGCCGAGTACCTCGTCCCCACCGCGGCGGACGCGCCGGAGGTCGAGGCGCTGCTGGTGCCCGATCCCGACGACCGGGTGGACGCGCTGGGGCTGAAGGGCCTGGGCGAGCTCGGCATCATCGGGGTGAACGCGGCCATCGCCAACGCCGTCCACCACGCCACCGGCCGCCGGATCCGCAGCCTGCCGATCCGGCTGGAAGACGTGGCGTGAGGGGGAGGCTGGGTGCGGACTTCCGGCGCGCCCTCGTCCTGAGGTGGAGGGTCGGACGTCGCCCGAGGGCCCGGACGTCCGCCCCCTACTCCATCGTCGGCGCGAGCTTCTTCACGCTCGCGACATCCTCGCCGAGCCACGCCGCGTTCTTGGCCGTGCCGTCGAAGGTGGCGCTCGTCTTGAACAGCTCGTACTTGCCCTCCAGCGCGTAGGGCTTCGAGCGCGACAGCAGCTCGGCCACCGCCGCCCTGTCCATCGGCTTGAAGGTCTTCACCGCCTCGAAGGCTTGGTCGAGGTCGCGCTGGTTCTGGATGCCGGTGATCACCACCGAGACCGGCAGGTTCAGCGAGAAATGCAGGTACTCGAGCGGCTTGATCGGCGCGTCCGCCTTCAGGATCACCCCGTCGCCGAAGGTCTTCATGGCGAGCGGCGCGATGCCGTTCTGCACGAGATAGGGCAGGACGAGGTGGCTGAACGAGCGGAAATGCGCGTCCATCACGTTGACGGGCATCTGCACGGAATCGAAGTGGAAGCCGCGCTCGGCCGCCACCTCCAGCATCTGCAGGTGGATGCGCGGGTCCTTGTGGCCGGTGAAGCCGATGTAGCGCAGCTTGCCCTGCTTCTTCGCCTCCAGGAAGCCCTCCATGGCGCCCCCCTCGGCGAAGACCCGGTCGGGATCGTCGTAGCGCAGGATCTCGTGGTGCTGGACGAGGTCGATCCGGTCGGTGCGCAGGCGCAGGAGCGACTGGTCGATCTGCTTGATCGCCTCCTCCTTGGTCCGCCCGTCCATCTTGGACATCAGGAAGACCTTGTCGCGGTAGCCGCCCTGGGCCAGCGCCGCGCCCATGCGGAGCTCGGAGCGCCCGTCGTTGTAGTCCCAGCAATTGTCCATGAAGGTGATGCCGCGGTCGATCCCGGCATGGATCAGCCGGGTCGCCTCGTCGTCCGTCACGGCGCTCTTGCCGAGATGGAACCCGCCCATGCCGATCGCCGAGATCTTCTCCGACGTCTTCCCGAACGACCGGTAGAGCATCTCGCCCCGGCGCTCGCCGGGATCGGTGACGAAGGGCAGGTCGGCCGGGTCCTGCGGGCGGTTGCCAGGGAGCGCGGGGGCGTTCACGGCCGCTCCTGCGCTGCCGGCGCCCGCGAGGCCCGCGCCGAGCACGGCGCCCTGTAGGAAGCTGCGGCGTTCCATCGGCTGTCTCCGTTCGCGAATGTCCGGGTGAGGGGAGGTAATGCGTCGGACCGGCTCATCGTTCGGTCTCCTCGGCGAGGCGTCCTGCCGCGTGGAGCAGGCGCAGGGCGGCGCAGGCGGCGCCGTAGCCGTTGTCGATGTTGACCACCGTGATGCCCGGCGCGCAGCTCGCCAGCACGGCGTCGAGGGCGGCGCGCCCGCCCGCCGCGACGCCGTAGCCCACGGAGGTCGGCACCGCGATCACCGCGCCCGCCACGAGGCCGCCGACGACGCTGGGCAACGCCGCGTCCATGCCGGCGGCGACGATCACCACCGGATGCGCCCGGATCTCCTCGATCCGCGAGGTCAGCCGCCACAGGCCGGCGACGCCGACATCGGCGAAGAGCGAGGCCGCCCGGCCGGCATAGGCCAGCACCCGCAGGGCCTCGCGGGCGACGGGCACGTCCGAGGTGCCGGCCGCTACCACGGCGACCCGGGCGGGACCGGTGATCCGCGGCGGCTCGCCGAACACCGCCGTGCGCGAGACCGGGCAGTAGTCGAGCCGGGCCGCCGCATCGAGCCGGTCGCGCTTCTCCGGGTCGAGGCGGGTGAGCAGGAGCGAGGTACCCCGCGCCCGGGCGGCCTCCAGGATCGCGTCGATCTGCTCCGGGCTCTTGCCGGCGCAGAAGATCGCCTCCTCCAGGCCGATCCGCTCGGACCGGGCGAAATCGAGGGTGAATTCTTCGGCGACGCTCACGCCCGGCCCTCCCCCTGCTGCACCAGGAAGGCGCTGCCGACCCGGTAGGGCGCGAACCGGACCGGGCCGGCGAGACGCGCCGGCGCGATGTCCCGGATGCCCGCCCCGAGCTTTTCGCGATCCCGGGTGCCGAGGGCCGCCAAGCTCCCGGGATCGAGTTCCACCACCACGCCCTCGGCGCGCACCCGGCAGCGGACCGCGCGCTTGGCGCCGCTCTCCGCGTCGAGCGCCCCGCCGACCAGCCGCTCGACCGCGTGGATGAAGCGCAAGGTCTCCGGCTCGATCGCGATGCCGGTCTCGACCCGGCTCGACAGGCAGGGCGCCGCCGGCAATTCCGCCACCGCGCCGAGGCCGAGGTCGCGGGCGAGCGCCCGGACGGACGCCTTGTCGAACCCCGCCTCCACGTAGGGATGGCGCACCCCGTGCTCCCGGGCCGCGTCGAGGCCGGGGCGGTACTCGCCGAGGTCGTCGCGGTTGGCCCCCGACAGGATCTGCCGGTCCGTGACCTGCCGGACCGCGCCGTAGAGATTGGTCTTGCAGAAGAAGCAGCGGTTGACCGGGTTCGCCCGGTAGGCCGGGTCGGCGAACTCGCCGGCCTCGATCACCCGCAGATCCCAGCCCTCGCGGGCGGCCTCGGCCCGGACGCGCGCGGTCGCTTCCCCGGGCACGGCCGGCGAGACCGCGTGGACCACGAGCGTCGCCCCCGGCGCCAGCCGGTGGGCCAGGGTGGCGAGCGTCAGGCTGTCGACCCCGCCGCTCACCGCCACCGCCACGGGCCCGAGCCCGGCGAGGACCGATTCGAGATGCTGGCGCGTCACCGCTCCTCCTGCTCCTGTTCCAGCGCGCGCCGCTCGGCCTCGCGGCGCAGGGCGGCCCGCGCGGCGTGGCCCGCACGGCCGCGGGCGTCGTCGGCCTCGGCCTTGGCGGTGCGCCCGCCCGGCCGGGCCACGATCTTCACGCGGACGGAAAGACCGTCGTGCTCGACCGTTCGGGCAGCGCGCTCGAGCACCGCGCCCTCCACGGGGTGGTAACGCAGGCCGATGGTCGTGGTCTCCCGGAAGCAGGCCGCGATCGCCGCCTCCAGGCTCTCCGGGCGGACCAGGACCTGGATCCGGGCCATCATCCGGCCCTTCTTGCCGATCACCGGCATCTGCACGACGTCCACGATGCCGGGCTCCGCGCGCAGCCGGTCGAGGCCCGTGGCGAGGTCCTCGCCGGACTGGTCGTCGACCTCGAAGGCGATCACCGCCAGATCCCGCCGGCCCGGGCCGGGGGCGGCGTTCTCCTCCAGCACGAGGGCACGCAGGCAGTTGCTCAGGCCCGGCAGGACCTTGGTGCCGAAGCCGATGCCGGTGCGCCCGAGGATGCCCCGGGGTCGGCCCCGCCCGGGATCGTCGCCGCAGAGATGGCGCAGGATCGCCGCCCCGGTGGGGGTGACGCGCTCGCCGGGGATCCCGTCGTCGAGGGTCGCGAAACCCGCCAGCAGCAGCGTCGTGGCGGGGGCCGGGACGGGGAGGGGACCGTGCTGGGTCCGCACCCGGCCCGAGCCCAGCGGCAGGGCCGAGACGCTCCAGCTGCGCGTCCCCAGGGCGGCGATCAGGTGGGCGGCGGCCACGATGTCGGCGATCGAGTCGGCGGCGCCGACCTCGTGGAACGCCACCGCCTCCACGGCGATGCCGTGGACCCGCGCCTCGGCGTCGGCCAGATGCCCGAAAATGCCGAGCGCGTGCGCCCGCACCGCCGGCGCGAGGTCCGCCGCCTCCAGCGCGGCGCGGATCTCCGACCAGGGCCGGTGGCCGTGGTCGTGCGCGCGGGCCCGATCGTGGCCGTGCTCGTGGCCGTGCTCTTGGCCGTGATCGTGGCCGTGATCGTGGGGATGCGGGTGAGGATGCGGGTGTTCGTGGGGCGCGGGGTGTTCGTGCCGGTGCGGCGCGGGCCCGGACACCGCACCGGACACCTCACCGGGCGCCGACACGGCGAAGCGCGCGCCGCTGAGGATCCCGTCATTGTGGGCCCGGACCGCGCAGGCGATGCGCGCGTCGACCGCCCGGACGCTGGCGGACACGCCGGCCTGATGCTCGGGGAAGGCGTCCAGCAGGGCGGCGGCGAACATGTCGCCGGCGACGCCGCCGAGCGCGTCGAGGTGGATGTGCATCGTGTGTCGCGCGGGCGCCCGTGGCGGATGACAGGTCCGCCTCAGATCGGCCGCGGCCGCCCCGCGGCAAGGCGCGCGCGGCCTCCGATGCCGCGGCGTATCGCCCGCGCCGCTCAGGAGAGCTGCAGGTAGGCGGGATCGAACAGCCCGCGCTCCCGCAGCCCGTCGAGGTCGCGGATCGTCAGGCGCCGGCTGCGCAGGGCGATGAGGCCGCCGGTGCGCAGCTCCTTCAGGGTGCGGTTGATGTGCACGCTCGTCTGGCCGAGGGCGTCCGCGAGGTCGGGCTGGGTCACCGGCATCGGCAGCGTCGTCCCGTCCGCGAGGCCGACGCGCGTCAGACGGAGGTGGAGCTCGCAGAACAGGTGCGCCAGCCGCTCGATCGCCGAGCGACGGCCGACGCTGGCGATCCACTCGCGGTGGATCGCCGTGGCGGCGAGCAACTCCCGCCACAGGCATTCCTCGACCGCGGGCCGGCCGCGGACCGCGTCGCCGATTTGCTCCGGGGCGATCCGCGCGACGGTGACGGGGGTCAGCGCGCCGATGGCGTGGTCCATCCGCGCCCGGCGGAACACGAACGGGTCGCACAGGTCGCCCGGCAGGAGCAGCGCGACGATCGCGCGCCGCCCGTCCGGGAACTGCTTGTACCGGCAGGCCCAGCCGTCGAGGATCAGGTGCGTGTGGTACGGGTCGCTCTGCTGCCCCTCGATATCCTGCCGGGCCGCGACGTGGCGGACATGCAGGCGCCCCAACCCGTCGAGCACCGCGCGGTCCTCCGGCGCGAGCCGGACATGCCGCTCCATCTTCCGTACGAACGGGTTCTCCACGTCCGCCTCCGGTCAGATCACCGCGGCGCCGGCGTGCCGGCGGCCGGACGGCGGAGCCCGGCCGGGCAGGCGCCGGGGCAGGCGCCGGGGCAGGCACCGGGGCGGGCGACCGCGGGGGATCGGACGTCGTCGCGCGCGTCCGAAGCGTCCCGCACGACGGCGCCGCCAAGGGTATCGGTGAAATAATGAGGCACGGATATTTCTATCGGCAGGGGGCCAAACCGTCGTCCGTACATCGAAGTCCGGATCTTCTTGGTCGGCTTGTGCCTGCGGCGGAAAAACGTGCGCCAACCTGTGTTAAGTCGGCGTTCTCCCCCGCGCCGCGCTCCCCCTGCGGCCCTGCGCCCAGAAGTCCCTGCCCGCGCGGATGGCCGGACGCCCCGCTACTCCGCGGCGGCGCCCACCGTGTCGGCCATGCGCGCCCGGCGCGTGCCGAGCGGCTGCGGCGCGCCGACGGTCGTGTCCTCGGCGGTCTGATGCTCCATCTCGGCGTTCACCTGGGCGCCGGTCAGGACGATCATGGTCGAGAGCCAGATCCAGGTCATGAAGCCGATCGCCGCGCCCAGCGAGCCGTAGGTCTTGTTGTAGCTGCCGAAATGGGCGACGTACCAGGAGAACAGCAGCGACGCGACGATCCACAGCAGGGCCGCGAGGGCGCCCCCGGGCGTGACCCAGCGCCAGCGCGGCGCGTCCCGGCTCGGCCCGTAGCGGTAGAGCAGGGCGAGGCCGAGCAGCACCGCCACGAGCAGGACCGGCCACCGCAGCAGCGCCAGCCACCACGCGTCCGCGCCGAGCCCGACGAAGTCCAGCACCACCGGCACCACCACCACCGCGGCCAGCGCCAGGAGGAGGAACAGGAGCGCCCCCGCCGTGAAGGCGAGGGAGACGAGATTGAGCACGAGGAAGTTGCGCTTCTCGCGCTCGTTGTAGACGAGGTTGAGGGCGTCGAAGACGTGCTTCACGCCGCCATTGGCGCTCCAGACCGACAGGGCGATGCTGATGAGCAGGCTGAACCCGAGGGTGGTGTTGCCCTGCTCGTTCAGCCGCTTCACCTGATCGCCGACGATCTCCAGGGCGCCCTGGGGCAGGATGCCCTGGAGGCTGGCGAGCTGGTCGTTGATGGTCGAGGCATCGGCCACGAGGCCGTAGCAGGAGACCAGGGCCGCCACCGCCGGGAAGATCGCCAGGAGCGTGAAGAAGGTGACGCCGGCCGCGATCAGCGACAGGCGGTTCTCGCCGATGTCGTGATACGCGCGCAGCGCGATGTCCTTCCAGCCCTTGGCGGGGATCTCGGTCGGCGTCGAGGCCCACCGCCCGCGATCGGCCTCGGCCCGGGCGACGGCGTGGGCCTCCCGTCCCGCGTGCGCGGGCGACGTCCGGCGCGCGTCGTCCCGGTCGGCGGACCGGCCGGGCGCACGGTCGGCCGAGGAACCGGCCGAGGAATCGACCGGGGAATCCGCCGCGGCACCGACCGCGCCCCGGGCCGGCCGGCGGGGGAGGGCGACGAGGCCGATCAGCGCGGTGGCGAGGGCGAGCGTCCAGACCGTCGAGGCGCCTCCCTCGGGAGCGGCGGCCCTGGCGGGGGCTGGATCGGGGGCAGGCATCGGCGACCTCGGCAGGGTTCGGGCAGACAGGGGCGGGGCCTTCGGGGCCGCGCGTCGCGGCGTCCGGATCGGCGCGTCCGGGACGGCGCGTCCGAATGGCCGCAGCTGCGAGGGGGAACGCCGCGGCGCTGGGAACGGTTCGCCGTGCAGTTGCAACTCGACGGCGAACGACGCGGAGAACCGGCATGGCGCGCCTGGACGGCGGGACGGTGGTCATCACCGGGGCCTCGAGCGGCATCGGCCGGGCGGCGGCCGAGGCCTTCGCGGCGCGGGGCGCGCGGGTGGTCCTGGCGGCGCGGCGGGCCGACGTGCTCGACGGGATCGTCCGCGACCTGCGCGCGTCGGGCGCCGAGGCCGTCGCGGTGCCCACCGACGTCACCGAGCCCGAGGCGGTGGACGCCCTGGCCCGGGCGGCGCTCCGGGCCTTCGGCGGCATCGACGTCTGGATCAACAACGCCGGGGTAGGGGTGTTCGGCCCCCTGCTGGACGCCCCACTGGACCTGCACCGGCAGACGATCGCGGTGAACCTGCTGGGCGCCGTGCACGGGGCCTACGCGGTGCTGCCCCACTTCCTCGACCGCGGCCGGGGGACGCTGATCAACACGGTCTCGATGGGCGGCTGGGCACCGACGCCCTTCGCCGCCGCCTACACGGCCAGCAAGTTCGGCCTGCGCGGCTTCTCGGCGAGCCTGCGCCAGGAACTCGCCCGGCACCGGCACATCCGCGTCTGCGCCGTGTTCCCCGCCATCGTCGACACGCCGGGCCTGGATCACGGCGCCAATGTCAGCGGCCGGCGGCTCAATCCCGGGCACCTGTACTACGCGCCCGAGGCCGTGGCCGAGACCTATCTCCGCCTCGTGCGCCACCCGCGCGACGAGGTCGCGGTCGGCTGGCCGGCCCGCCTCGCGCAGGTGGGCTACGCGCTCGCCCCGTACCCGACCGAGCACCTGATGGGCGCCGGGTTCCGGCGGGCCCTCGACCGGGCCGAGCCCGGGCCGCGCACGCACGGCGCCCTGCGCGCGCCGACGCCGGAGGGCACGCGCGCCGACGGCGGCTGGCGCGCCCGCAAGCACGTCCCCGATGCCGGCACGCTGAGCACCGCCCTCGGCACCGGGCTCGCCGCCGCGGGGGCCTGCGCGGGGCTCCTCGCCGGCCTCGCGGCGGCGCGGCGGTTCGCCGCCCGCGGCTGAGCTCCGTTCGGGCAAAGCGCTAACCCATGTTGCGGCATGGGCGGCCCGGGCACGCCACAACCGGTCCTCTGGGCTTGACCGGCCCGCCCGCCGACGACCGGACCGAATGCCCGACACCGAAGGCTCATCGCTCCTCGATCCCATCGCGGATGTCGCAGAGGAGGCCGGGGACGAGACTCGCTTCGGCCTGCCGGAGGCCGTGCGGGCCCATCTCGGCACCCTGCTCGGCCGCACCTACGACCGGATCGGCCAGGACGCGGACGGTGCCACGAACCCCTTCGCCGACCTGCTCGCGCGCCTGGAGATCGCCCTCGCGCAGGCCGAGGGCGAGCGGGACAAGACCTTCCGCGCGGGCCTGCTGGAGGTGGTGCCGGCGCTGCACCGGTTCGCGGTCTCGCTGACGCGCGACCCGGCCGCGGCGGACGATCTCGTGCAGGACACCCTGCTGCGCGGCTGGCGCGGCCGCGGCGGCTTCACCCCCGGGACCAACCTGGAGGCGTGGCTGTTCACGATCCTCCGCAACGTCTTCTACAGCCAGCACCGCAAGCAGGGCCGCGAGGTCGCCGACACCGACGGCAACTACGCCGAGCGGCTGACCAGCATTCCCGAGCAGGGGGGCCACCTCGACCTGCAGGACGTGCGCGCGGCCCTCGACCGCCTCGCGCCGGTGATGCGCGAGGCGCTGGTCCTCGTGGCGATCGAGAACCTGAGCTACGAGGAAGCCGCCGTCGTCATGAACTGCCGGATCGGCACCGTGAAGAGCCGGGTCTGGCGCGCCCGCGAGCAGCTCGCGCGCATGCTCGGCTACGGCGGCGACGAGATCGGCAGTGACGGGGTCATGCTGTCGGTGACCGGCACTTCGGCCTGATCGCGACGATTGTCACGATCGAATACGCCAATTCGACACTTCGACGGCCGTATTCGCCAGCAAATTGACTTAGGTGAAAGCGCCCGGGCCGTCGCCTGGGCGATATGGAGCGGGTTGGGTCGATCCGTCGACTCGGCCGGGCTCCCATCGGTGTGACATCCCCCCGATCCACCGATGGGAGCCTCTTCGCCGGCAGCCGCAGCGGATGCGCGGGCCGGACGCCCCCCGCCCGGATCTCAGGTCGAGCCGCTCCGGTCCGCGTCGAGCTGCTGCAGCAGCTCCGCCAGCCGGGGATCCAGCGCCTCGTCGATCACCGGATCGTACATCGCCCGCATCTGGTGGCCGAGCCGCACGCGCGTCTGCGCGTCGAGGATCGGGCCACCCGCGACGGGCACCACCCGCAGGGCGGACGGTGCCGCGCCGGCGGCGTAGCGCTCGGTCGGTCCGGGGGCGGCACGGCGGTGATCAGGCCGGTGTTCGGCCCGGTGTTCGGGATGAGGCATGCCTCCTACATCGGCCCGCACCCCCGCCGCGGCAACCACCGGCCCGCCCGATGTCACGTCCGGTGGCAGATCCGGTGGCAAGTCCGGTGGCAAGTCCGACAGCGTGTCGTCGTCCGCCTCAGGCATCGTCCTCGGGGGCGAAGACCTCGCCCTTCTCGGCCAGGACGGTGTCGGCCGCGTCGCGGGCCAGCTCGTCCCGGTCGGCCGCGGGAGCGGGGCGGCCGAGCGCCCGCGCCAGGGCTCCGTCCCAGCCGGGCGTCGGCGCCAGGCCCTGCCCGGCGAGGATCGCGCCGGCCCGGCGGCAGACCCGGGCCCAGTCCGGCGCGCCGAGGGCGGCCCAGTCGGTCCCGAGGCCGAGTTCGGTCGCGGCCTGATCGGCGGCCCGGGTCGCCGCCTCGGTCGAGCCCGGCGGCGGGGCGGGGATGTCGGTCATGGCGATGCGGCCTCCTGCCGGGCTGTCGATGCTCCGGCGGACGATGTAGCGCGCCGGTCCCCACCCATCAGCGCAGGCCGTGGGCCGCGAGTTCCTCCGGCGCGCCCGCGGCCGCGTCCTGGCGCAGCAGGATCGCGTCGAGGGTGACCGGGCGGTCGTCCCAGGCATCCACGCCGACATCGCAGGAGCGCGTGGTGTCGGCGAGCCAGCCGTGGCTGTGCCCGTAGAGGTGGCGCGTCTCCCGCCACAGGCCCGGCCAGGCCCGGTGCGCGTAGTGCGACAGGAACAGGCGGTGCGGCCGCCCGCGCGCGTCCGCGACGGAGAGTCGGGCGCTCTCCACCGGCGGCTCGGCCCAGGGCAGGTCCAGGACGCGGTTCGAATCGTGGTTGCCCCGGACGAGGCGCTTGGTGCCGTTCAGCCGCGCGAAGATCGCCGCGCAGTGCGCCCGGCTGGCATGGGCGGCGAAGTCGCCGAGGTGCCAGACGGCGTCCTCCGGGCCGACCACGGCGTTCCAGCCGGCGACCAGGGCCTCGTCGTGGGCCTCGACGCCGCCGAACCGCGCCCCCCGGTGGCGGAGGATGTGCGGGTCGCCGAAATGCGTGTCCGCGGTGAAGAAGATCGCCATGGTGTCGAGACCTGGGCCGCGGGCGCGTCCCGTCCAGACCGGCCGGCGCGAGGCGCGCGGCCGCATCGCCGCGTTTCCGGACCGCTCCGGACGGCTCCAGGGCCGCTTCCGCGAAACCCCGCGGGCCGGTTAGGCTGCGGCGATGCTGGATCCCGCCATCTACGACCACCTCCTGGACGCGGCGCGCGCCCATCCGCCGCTGCGGGCCGCCCTGGTGCGGGCCGGTCCGATCCGGATCGAGCCGCCGGCGCATCCGTGCGTCGCCGACCGCCTGTTCGTCGAGGTGGTCAACCAGCAGCTCTCCGTCCGGGCGGCGGCGGCGATCTGGGCCCGGATCGAGGCCGCGGCCGCGGCGGCGGGCGCGCGCCCGCGGGACCTGTTCGAGGCCGGGGACGCGGCGCTGCTGCGGGCCTGCGGCATCTCGGGCAACAAGGTGCGGGCGCTCCAGGCGATCGTGGCGGCCGAGACGGCGGGCCTGCTCGGGCCCGGCCTCGCCGACCTGCCGCATCCCGAGCGGGCGGCGATCCTGTGCGGCATCCGCGGCGTCGGCCCCTGGACGGCCGACATGGTCGGCATCTTCCACTTCCACGACCCCGACATCTGGCCCGCGGGCGACGTGGCGGCGGTGGGGTGCCTCCGCCGCCTCACTGGGCGGGCCGATACCGCCGCGGTGGCGGCCGCCTTCGCGCCGTACCGCTCGATCCTGGCCCGCTACCTGTGGCGCATCAAGGACACGGCGCCCGCGCCGGTGGCCGCCCCCGTGGGCGCGCCGGCGGACGAACCGGTCGCACAGGATCCCGCGCCCCGGACCCGGCGCTCCCGCGGCGCGGCGAGATCCGGGTGACGGCCGGGGCTCGGCTATCCGTCGGCGCCGCCCGGGCCCGTAGCTCGATGGTCGGAGCCGGCCGCTCCTGACGGTCCGCCCGGACCATCGGTCCCCTGGGCTGGACGCAGCTTTTCTCGCTGGGGCACGTTTTCTCGCTGGGGCACGAGAAACGGCACGGGCGACGTCCCGATCAGACCCCGTTTCGCGCCGCCAGTCTCCCCCCAGTGCGCGGGCCGCGCCGTCCATGCGGATCAGGTCGGCGCTTTCTCCACCCGGTAGCGGCGCCGGACCACGCCGCCCTCCGGCAGGAGGGTCTCGACGCCGAACGCCGCACCGAACGCCGCGCCGTGCGCATCCACGGAAGTGGCGAGGTCGCGACCGTCAGGGCCGGCGCACAGGCAGGTCCCCCGTCCCCGCGCGACGCGGCCACGTACGTGTCGGGAACCCCGTCCGGCAGCACGGTGACGGCATGGTCACCGGGGCGGCTGTCCTGCCCGTACTGGACCTTCCCGTACTGGACCTTCCCGTGCGGGTCGGTGGCGACCGCGAGGGCGCGGACCCCGCGCTTGCCCACGAACGGCTCACGCGGGGCGATGCCGGGGACCGCCACATGTCGCGGCTCGCCCGTCGACATCGCCTCCACAGTCACGCGCCCGAGCCTCCGGCCCGGCGCCCCGAACGTGGATGAGATCGCGTCGTGATCTTGCCGGGACCGGACCCCGTCCACGCCGGGACGGTGGAGCGGCTGGGATGTGGACGGACCGCGTGCGTTCAACCGCATCGACCTCAACCGGAGCGCGGCGCTGGCCGGGCTCGGTCTCGCCTACCGCCCGGAGGATCTCGTGCTGGCCGAGATCGCCGGACCTGCCCGCGCCGTCGCCAGGCCGCGCCGGCCTTCGCGGTCGAGGCTTCCCGCCACCGGGGCTGATCGACGTTCCGGAGCCCAGTCATCGATCCGACGCGCGAGGCGGCGTCCGCGGGCCGTACCCCTGTCGAAGACGGGCAACCACGAACGCGGCGAACCGAACAGCCGTCGCGGGCCGGTCTCCGCCGGTCCGCTTCCGCGCGGTACGCGCGTCGAGGCAGACGGCGACCGTTCCGTCTCAGACAGCCTTCTCCTTCGCGTCGTAGGCAGTCTGAGCCGCATCGATCTGCGCCATGTTATCGAACGCCCACGCCCCGAGGGCCTGGATCGGCCCCGCCAGGGAGTGCCCGAGTTCCGTCAGTTCATAATCGACCCGCGGCGGGATGGAGGGCGTCACCGTTCGCGTCACGAGCCCATCCCGCTCCAGATTCCGCAGAGTGAGGGTCAGCATCCGCTGGGAAATCCCCTCGACACCGCGCTTCAACTCGCTGAACCGACGCGACCGGTCGCGCAGGAGCATGATGACGAGGACGGTCCACTTGTCGCCGATGCGGGAAAGGATCTTCGAGACCCGCATGCATCCCGCCGAATGCTCGGGGCGATGGACAGTCACATCCATGTAACCTCGGTACCCTTCCTGTGCCGTCTTGCAGGAGGAGACGGGGCTCGTATCATAACGCGGTCACTAAACGAAACCGAGGCCTGCTAAGGAACCCACGCGCGGCTCCGGGCGCTCCGGTCACATCCAGGGTCCCGGCATGTCGCAGAGTCTCGCCCGCGCCGCCCGACCTTCGCGCGGTCGCAACATCGCCGCGTGGGTCCTGTCGGTGGCTCTGTCCGCCGCCTATCTGGCGGCCGGCGGCGCCAAGCTGGCCGGCGTGCCGATGATGGTCCAGACCTTCGATCAGATCGGCCTCGGGCAGTGGTTCCGCATCGCGACGGGCCTCGTCGAGGTCGTCGGCGCCCTCGCGCTCCTGACACCCGGCTACGCCTTCCTCGGCGCCGTCTGGCTCGCCGCGACCATGGTGGGCGCGCTCCTCGCGCACCTCCTGGTGCTCCCGACCCCGGCGGCTCCCGCCTTCCTGCTGCTCAGCCTCGACGTCGTGCTCGCGTCGCTGCGCCGCGACCCGTCAGCCCGTCTCGTCCCACGCCCGCGGTAGGCCGCAGGGCCGGGCCGTCGCGCGCCAGCTGCCCACGACACCCGACCCCATCGCACAGGAAGTCCTACGATGACCGAGACACCGTTCGCGCCCGTCCTCTTCCTCAAGGCGGGCTGCCCCTTCTGCATGAAGGTGCGCCTGTTCCTCCTCGAGGCTGGACAACTCGACGGCGTCGTCCTGCGCGAGTTCGCGCCCGGCACCGAGGAGGAAACCGAGATCCGCGGCCTGCTCGGCCCGGTGGTCGAGAAGGTCACCTTCCCGGCGGCCGAACTCACGCCCGGCAGCTTCACGACGGAGTCCGACGCCATCGTCGCGCACTTCGCGGCACGTGCGGGTGTCGAGCCGGCCGCCTTGCCCACCTACCAGTCCTACCTGAACGGCGTGTTCAAGAACCTCGGGGCGCTCTACCGGGAGAACATGGACCTCAAGAAGCGCCTCCCGCCGGCCTGACGGAGAACGGCACATCCGATGGCCCCCGACACGCCCGAAGCCGCCGCGCCGCCTGTCGAGGCAAGGCTTGGCCGCGCCCTCGATGGCATTCCCTTCCTGGACGATGCCACGCGCCCGAAGGCGCCGCCCATCCCCGGCGTGACCCCGGCCCAGCGGGCGCGAGGGCGGCGCCTGGCCCTGTATCATCGCCACCACCTCGCGGAGCTCGCCGCCGTTCGCGGCGCGCTCGACCGCTTCCTGGCGGGCACCGGCACCGTCGAGGCGGTGACGGACGGCGTGGCGTCGATGACGCTGACCGAGAACTACCGTGCCTTCGGCACCCTCTGCGGGCGCCAGTGCCACCTCCTCCAGATGCACCACGACATCGAGGAGGGCGACATGTACCCCAGGCTGCGGCAATCCGACGGCCTGCGCCGGGTCCTCGACCGCCTCGGCGCGGAGCACCGCACCGTGCACGCCCTCCTCGAACGCATCCGCGCCATCGTGCGGTCCGTCGCATCGGCCCCCACGCGGGAACAGGTCCTCGACCTCAGGGAGGTCTACGGGGTCTTCGAACGCGTCGTGATCTCGCACTTCGGGTACGAGGAGCGGGAGCTCGAAGAGGCCATCGGGTACTACGACGCCCTGTGACCGCGCCCACGCGCGATGGCCCACGCGCGATGGAACGTCGGGCCCGACCGCGTGCATCGAGAGTCCGTCCGGCCTGGACGGCCCGCGGAGGTCGCGGTCCCTCAGCGCGCTCAGCGCCGGCGTCGCCCGACAGCCCCGGCGCGCATCCCGGCTGCTCGATCCGTCGGGGGACGAACACGGCCCCCGGCGACGGACTGGAGAGCAGGACCCCGGCACGCCGCGGCTGAGTGCCCCGGCACCAGTGAATGAACGTTCATTGACATGAGAATGAACGTTCACTAATGCTCCCGACGTGGCGCGGGAGACGCGAATGATGCACGGTTTCTCAGAGGCGCGGCCCGTCCACGGACCGGCCCCCGAGGCATGGGCCTGCCTGCGCTCCGTCGCGGTGGCGGCGTCGCGCCCGGCCAACCTGCTCGCCGTCCTCGTGGCGCTTCTGGGCTGGGCCGCACTGATCTCCTGGACCGGCAACGGCGCCGGGGGCTGGCAGGCCCGGACCTGCGCCGGTCTCGACGTGGTCTCGCGCGCCTGCGCCGAGGTCCGCCCGGTCCAGGACGCCGGCCGGGTCGTGCCCCATGCGGCGGAGCTGGCGTCGTGGACGCGGTGACCGGCGCCGTCGTCGAGGTCCGCGACGTCCAGGCGGCGCGGCGCGAACAGATCCTCGACGCGGCCGAGGCCTGCTTCGTCCGGAACGGCTTCCACCGCACCACGATGTCGGACCTCGCCCGCGAGGCCGCGATGAGCCAGGGCAACTTCTACCGCTACTTCGCCTCGAAGGAGGACATCGTCCTGGCGATGGCGGAGCGCGACCGCGCCCGCGGCGCCGCCCTGGTCGCCGAGATGGAGCGGGACGGCGACCGCCGCGCGTCCCTGAACGGCATCCTCGAACGGTTCTTCACCGGCATCACCCGCGAGGCCGCGGTGCTGCGCCTCGACCTCTGGGCGGAAACCACGCGGAACCCCGCCATCGCCGCGCTGGTCGACCGCAGCGAGGCCGAGGCCCGCGCGTGGCTGTGCGGGATGTTCGCGGCGCTCGCCGCCTCGCCGGATTGCGACCCCGCGTCGATGTTCGAGGCGATCAACCCGCTGATGAAGGGCATCGTCGTCGGCCGCGCCATCCTGCCGGGCTACGACCCAGCCCCCGCCGTCGCCCACCTCCAGGCCCTGATCGAGGCGGGCCTGAACGGCGCGCTGCCGCGGGTCACCACCGCCGTTCCGGAGACCGGCCGATGACCCGCGCCGCCTTCCTCGTCGCCCCCGCGCTGCTGGCGCTCGGCCTGTCGGCCGCCTCCGCCCGCGACGAGGCCGCCGCCGCGCTCAAGCCGTTGCCCGCGCCCGCGGTCAGCGTCGTCGAGGCGACGCGGCGCGAGACCGTGGAGACCGTGACGGTGACCGGGACCCTGGTGCCCCGCGACGAGATCCTGGTGACGCCCGAGATCGACGGCTACCGGGTCACCGAGGTGCTGGTCGAGGAGGGCGCGCGCGTCACCAAGGGTCAGGTGCTCGCGCGCCTCGCCCGCGACCTCATCGACCGCCAGATCGCCCAGCAGGACGCGGTGGTGGCCAAGGCCGAGGCCGCCGTGCCCCAGTCCCAGAGCAGCATCGAGCAGGCCGAGGCCGCCGCGACCGAGGCCCGGCTCAGCCTGGATCGGGCCAAGACGCTCATATCCACGGGCAACACCACCGCCGTGGTGATGGAGACCCGGACCTCTGCCCTGCGCCAGGCCGAGGGCCGGCTCGCCTTCGCCCGCAACGGGCTGGCCATGGCCAGGGCCGACCTCGCCCAGGCCCGCGCCGTGCGCGACGAGCTGTCCCTGCGGCTGGCCCGCACGGAGATCCGCGCTCCCGTGGACGGCATCGTCAGCCGCCGCACCGCCCGGGTCGGCCTCGCCGCCTCGGCCGCGTCCGAGCCCCTGTTCCGCCTGATCGCCCGCGGCGAGATCGAGCTCGAGGGCGAGATCGTCGAGACCAAGCTGCCCCTGCTGCGCGAGGGCGCCCCGGCCTGGATCGATCTCGGCGAGAGCGGCCGCGTCGCGGGCCGCGTGCGGGCCGTCTACCCCGAGGTCGACAAGGCCACCCGCCTTGGCAAGGTGCGCGTGCGCCTCGATCCCGACCCGCGCCTGCGCATCGGGACCTTCGCCCGCGGCGGGGTCGAGCTCGGCCGCAGCCGCGGCGTGAGCGTCCCCCAGGCCTCCGTGCTCTACGGCGGCGGACGCCGCAGCGTGCTCGTTGTCGCCGGCGACCGGGTCGAGGACCGCACCGTGCGCACCGGCATCGCCGACGAGGACACCATCGAGATCCGCGCAGGCCTCAACGAGGGCGAGCGCGTCGTGGCCCGGGCCGGCTCGTTCCTGCGTGACGGCGACCGGGTCCGGCCGGTCCTCGAGGCCCCGCCCCCCGCGCCCGCGGTCGCCGCGGTGCCCGCGCCGCGGGACACCGCCGAAGCCGGCGTGCCTTAAGCCGGCGTCCCCACACCCATCCCGACGTCACGAGAGCCAGGGCCGCCCGATGCGCCTGAACGTCTCCGCCTGGGCGATCCGCAATCCCATCGCGCCCCTCGTCCTGTTCCTGGTGCTGGTCGTGCTCGGCCTCGTCAGCTTCCGCGGGCTCGCGGTGACGAAGATGCCCAACGTCGACGTGCCCATCGTCTCGGTGGCGATCACCCAGTCGGGTGCGGCACCGTCCGAGTTGCAGACCCAGGTCACCAAGTGGGTCGAGGACTCGATCGCCGGCGTGCGGGGCGTCAAGCACATCACCTCGGCCATCACCGAGGGCTCCTCGGTGACCACGGTCGAGTTCCGTCTGGAGGTGAACACCGACCGCGCCGTCAACGACGTGAAGGACGCGGTCTCGAAGATCCGCATCAACCTGCCCCGCACCATCGACGAGCCGGTGATCAGCCGCGTCGAGATCGCCGGCCTGCCGATCCTCGTCTACGGCGTGAAGGCGCCCGCGATGACGCCCGCCGACCTCTCCTGGCTGGTCGAGGACAAGATCGCCCGCGCGCTCCAGGGCGTGAAGGGCGTGGGCGGCGTCGAGCGGGTCGGCGGCGTCGCGCGCGAGGTCCGGGTCGTGCTCCAGCCGGACCGGCTGCTGTCGCTCGGGATCACCGCCGCGGACGTGAACCGGCAGCTGCGCCTCACCTCCGCCGACATGGCGGGCGGGCGCGGCGAGGTCGGCGGGCGCGAGCAGTCGATCCGGACGCTCGCCGCGTCGCGCACCCTGCGCGACCTCAAGGCCACCGCCATCGTCCTGCCGGGCGGCCGCAAGGTCCGGCTCGACGACCTCGCACGCGTCGAGGACGGTATCGAGGAGCCGCGCACCTTCGCGCGCTTCAACGGCGAGCCGGTGGTCGCCTTCGCGGTCTCGCGCGGTGCGGGCGCCAGCGACGCCGAGGTCGCGGCTGGGGTGCAGAGGAAGATCGCCGAGTTCCAGGCGAGCTATCCCGATCTGCAGTTCGAGCTGATCGATTCGTCGGTCTCGTCGACCATCGGCTCCTACGATTCCGCCATGCACACCCTGATCGAGGGGGCGCTCCTCGCGGTCATCGTGGTGCTGCTGTTCCTGCGCGACTGGCGCGCCACGCTCATCGCGGCGGTGGCGCTGCCCCTCTCGGTCTTCCCGACCTTCTGGGCGATGGACGCGCTGGGCTTCACGCTGAACGGCATCAGCCTGCTCGCGATCACGCTGGTGACCGGCATCCTCGTGGACGACGCCATCGTCGAGATCGAGAACGTCGTCCGGCACATGCGGCTGGGCAAGTCGCCCTACCGAGCGGCCATCGAGGGCGCCGACGAGATCGGCCTCGCGGTCATCGCCATCACGGCGACCCTGATCGCCGTTTTCGCCCCGGTCTCGTTCATGCCGGGCATCGCCGGCCGCTACTTCATCCAGTTCGGCCTCACCATCGCGGTCTCGGTGTTCATGTCGCTGCTCGTGGCGCGCCTCATCACCCCGATGCTCGCCGCCTACTTCCTGCGCGACCGCGGCCACCACGACGAGCGCGAGGGACCGGTCATGCGGGCCTATACGCGCCTCGTCGGCTGGTCGGTACGCCACCGGGTCGTCACGCTGTTCGCCGGCCTCGCGCTGTTCGCCGCCTCCATCGCGTCGACGGGCCTGCTGCCCTCGGGCTTCATCCCGAAGCAGGACAATGCCCGCACGCTGTTCATGGTCGAGCTGGCGCCGGGCGCGAAGCTCGCCGACACGGTGGCGGTGTCCGACCGGGTGGTCTCGCGCATCCGGGCGCTGCCCGAGGTGACCTCGGTCTTCGTCGACGGCGGACGGCAGGTCGGCGGCAAGAAGGAGACCCGGCTCGCGACCCTGACCGTCAACCTCACGCCGAAGGCCGCGCGCGCCAAGCGCCAGTGGACGGTCGAGGCCGAGATCGCGGCCCTGCTCGCCGAGGAGCCCGACATCCGGTCCTGGACCCTGCGCGACAGCGGCCAGCGCGACCTCGCCCTGGTGGTGAGCGGTCCCGACGCCGACGTCGTCACGGAGGTCGCCGCGCGGCTGCAGCGCGACATGGCCGCCATCCCGCACCTCGTGGCGGTGATGTCGACGGCGCCGCTGAACCGGACGGAGGTCCGCATCCGGCCGAAGGAGGGCGTGGCGGCCGATCTCGGCGTCTCGACCGACGCCATCGCGGAGACCGTCCGGGTCGGGACCATCGGCGACATCGGCCTGAACCTCGCGAAGTTCAACGCCGCGGACCGCCAGGTGCCGATCCGGGTGCAACTGCCCGAGAGCGCCCGCGGCGCCGTCTCACGGCTGGAGAACCTGAAAGTGCCGGCCAAGAACGGGGCCGCCGTGCCGCTGGCGGTCGTGGCCGACATCGAGCTCGACCAGGGACCCGGCGCCATCGACCGCTACGACCGGGCGGTGCGCGTGGCCGTCGAGGCCAACATGGAGAACTCGGAGGCCCTCGGGACGCTCATCGCCGAGGCGCTGCGGACGCCGACGGCCAGGACTCTGCCGCCGGGGGTGACCATCAAGCAGACCGGCGACGCCGAGATCATGGGCGAGGTGTTCTCGGGCTTCCTGATGGCGATGGGCGCCGGCATCATGATGGTCTACGCGGTGCTCGTCCTGCTGTTCGGCTCGTTCCTGCAGCCGCTGACCATCCTGTTCTCGCTGCCTCTGTCCGTCGGCGGCGCCATCCTCGGCCTGCTCCTCTTCCAGATGCCGATCTCGATGCCGGTCGTCATCGGCATCCTGATGCTGATGGGACTGGTCACGAAGAACGCGATCATGCTGGTCGACTTTGCGGTCGAGGAGATGGGCCGCGGCGTCGACCGGGTCACCGCCATCGTCGAGGCCGGCCGCAAGCGGGCGCGGCCCATCGTGATGACGACCATCGCGATGGCGGCGGGCATGGTCCCGTCCGCCATGGCGCTCGGGGTCGGCGGCGAGTTCCGGGCGCCGATGGCGGTGGCGGTCATCGCCGGCCTCATCGTCTCGACCCTGCTCTCCCTCGTCTTCGTCCCGGCCGTGTTCCTGCTGATGGACAGCCTGGGCCGACTGCTCGGCCGACTGCTCGGCCGCTTCGTCGGCCCGCGGGACGAGGCGTGCGGCCACGCGGCGGCGACGCCGTGAGCCACCCCTCCGCCCCACGTTACAACGGAATCCGATGACCGCTCCCGCCTAGCGGCCCCGTTCGCCTCGGTGACCGCCGCCGCGTCCGGCCGAGCCGTTCGGGACTTGGCTCACGGGAGACGGTCGCGCCCGGGTCCGGACCGAGCGGTGCGGATCCGACGCGTCCCGCCTGTGTGGCTTCATCGTCTGGGGTAGAGACCCGTTCGACGGGAGCGGCAGGCCGAAGGTCGACCAATCCAACCCGAACCCGGCTTGGCAAGCCCGACCCCGCCCGGCCACCGGACGCGTGCGCCGCGCCCTTGTGCCGACGGTCGTCGAAGGGACAGCACCTCAGCAGCAGCGCGCGTCGTCTCGCCGCTTCGCCTCCAGCCATCGATCACGAGGCTTGCAGCTCGCCACGCGCGGCGCCAGGGCCACGGTCAGCACATCTCCTGACCGGACGGGGGCGTCAGCGCGATGGAGCTGCATCGGCGCGACTCCGTCGCTGACCTCGAAGGTGAGCCGGGCGCCCGGGTCGAGGCCGACGTGCTCCGACACCGTGCGGATGATCTCCGCGACCTTGCCGGCGGTCATGTGGGTGCGGTCGCCGTCGACCACGTCCCAGAGCTGGACGAAGATCTCCGACCAGGCTTCCGGGTTGGCCCCGCAGTCGAGGGCGGCGAACTGCCCGGCCTTCACCTCGGTGACATGATAGCCGCGCTCGATCGTCCGGCCGGCGTAGCTGAACACCAGGGGCGCGGCCGGCTGCGCGTCGCAAGCGGCGAGCAGGGCACCCAGCGGAATGTCCGTGGCGGCCGGCGCCATCCGGTCCGGGCGTTCAAGGGTCGGCATCGGCGCGCTCCACGGGTCGTTTCTCGGGAGAGGTCTCAGCGCTTCACAAAGCCGATATCGGCGGCCACCGCGCTCAGCCGCTCCGGCTCGCGCTCCTTCCGCTCGCTGTAGCGGTCCACCAGGTAGTCGGCCCGCTCGCGGGTCAGGAGCGTGAACTTCATCAACTCCTCGCACACGTCCACGACGCGCTCGTAGAGCGGCCCCGGCTTCATCCGGCCGGCGTCGTCGAACTCCTTGTAGGCCATCGGCACGGACGACTGGTTCGGGATGGTGATCATACGCATCCAGCGGCCGAGCAGGCGCAGGCTGTTCACGGCGTTGAAGCTCTGCGACCCGCCGGACACCTGCATGACGGCGAGGGTGCGCCCCTGGGTCGGTCGCACGCTGCCCTCGGAGAGGGGCAGCCAGTCGATCTGGCTCTTCATCACGCCGGTCAGGTTGCCGTGCCGCTCGGGCGACACCCACACCTGTCCCTCGGACCAGATCGACAGGGCGCGCAGCTCCTGCACCTTCGGGTGGTCGGCGGTCGTGTCGTCGGGCAGGGGCAGGCCGCGGGCGTCGTAGATCCGCACCTCGCCACCCATGGCTTCGAGCAGCCGAGCGGCTTCGTAGGCGAGGAACCGACTGAACGAGCGCTCGCGCAGGGAGCCATAGAGGATCAGGAACCGGGGCGCATGGGTGAACGGCGCGGCCGAAACCGCGCTGGCGCGGGTCGGCACCACGAAGTGCGTCTGGCTCAAGTTCGGCAGGCCATCGGTGAAGGGCTGTGCAGGCTTGTCCAAGGATCGGCTTTCTTGTACTTTCAAACGGTAATTTGAAGATTGTAACGAAAATGGACGAGCCGCAAGCCCTCGCCGCGTTCGCGGCCCTCGCCCAGGAACATCGCCTGCGCCTGGTGCGGGCGCTCGTGACCGCCGGTCCGGGCGGCCTGGCCTCCGGCGCTCTGGCCGAGGCGGTCGGCGTCTCCGCCGCCACCGTCTCCCATCACCTCAAGGAGCTGAGCCACGCCGGGCTGGTCGCCTCGCGGCGCGAGGGCCGCTCGATCATCTACAGCGCCGCCTACCCGGCGCTGTCCGACCTGATCGCCTTCCTGATGAAAGACTGCTGCCAGGGCCGCCCGGAAGTCTGCGCTCCGGCGATGGCCGCGCTGGCAACCTGCTGCCCCCCCGGAGAAACCGCCCATGGCTGAGCCGTTCGATGTCGTGATCTACCACAACCCCGCGTGCGGCACGTCCCGCAACACCCTGGCGATGATCCGCAACGCCGGCATCGAGCCGCATGTGGTCGAGTACGTCAAAACCCCGCCCGCGCGGGCGCTGCTGGTGCAGCTCCTCGCCCGCGCCGGCCTGAGCGTCCGCGACGTGCTCCGGGAGAAGGGCACGCCGTTCGCCGAACTGAAGCTCGGTGATCCGACGCTGACCGAGGAGCAGCTGCTCGATGCCATCGAGGCGCACCCGATCCTCATCAACCGCCCGCTGGTGGTGACGCCCAAGGGCGTGCGCCTCTGCCGGCCCTCCGAAGCCGTGCTGGATCTCCTGCCGGTGCAGCGGGGCGAATTCGTCAAAGAGGACGGCGAGCGGGTGGTGGACGAGCACGGCCGCCGCATCGCCACCGCCTGAGCCTCACGCCGAACCATAAGAAGAAACCGCCCGGATGCTCGCGCTCGCCATCTTCCTTGCCACCCTCGTCTTCGTCATCTGGCAGCCCAGGGGCCTCGGGATCGGGTGGAGCGCCTTGGCCGGCGCGGGCGTCGCCCTCGCCACGGGGGTGATCCATCCGGGCGATGTTCCGGCGGTCTGGCACATCGTTTGGGACGCGACGTTCACCTTCGTGGCGCTGATCATCATCTCGCTGCTGCTCGATGAGGCCGGGTTCTTCCACTGGGCGGCCCTGCACGTCGCCCGTTGGGGCGGTGGCCGGGGCCGGCGGCTGTTTCCGCTGGTCGTGCTCCTCGGCGCGGCCATCGCGGCGGTGTTCGCCAACGACGGCGCCGCGCTGCTGCTCACCCCGATCGTGCTGGCGATCCTGCTCCGGCTCGACTTCACGCCGGCGGCGGCCCTGGCGTTCATCGTCGCCTGCGGGTTCGTGGCGGACAGCACCTCCCTACCGCTGGTGATCTCCAACCTCGTCAACATCGTCTCCGCCAACTTCTTCGACGTGACCTTCGGCCGGTACGCGGCCGTGATGGTGCCGGTGAACCTGGTCTCCCTGACCGCGACGCTGGTGGTGCTCCGGGCCTACTTCCGGCGCGACGTGCCGGCGGCCTACCCGGTGGATGCGTTGGAGCGACCGGCCGGCGCGATCCGCGACCCGCTGGTGTTCCGGGCGGCGTTCCCGCTGCTCGGCGCGCTCCTGCTCGCCTACTTCGTCACCGCGCCGTTCGGCGTGCCGGTCTCGGCCGTCACCTGCGCCGGCGCGGCCCTGCTCCTGCTGCTCGCCGGCCGGGGCCGGATCATCCCGATCCGCAAGGTGCTCACCGGCGCCCCCTGGCAGATCGTCCTGTTCAGCCTCGGCATGTACCTCGTGGTCTACGGCCTGCGGAACGCCGGCCTGACCGACGAGCTGGCGAAGGGCCTGGTCTGGCTTGCCGGGTACGGCCCGTGGGTCGCCACCATCGGCACCGGCTTTGCGGCGGCCGTTCTGTCGTCAGTGATGAACAACATGCCGAGCGTGCTGATCGGAGCGCTCTCGATCCAGCAGGCCCCGGACCTGTCTCCGCTGACCCGCGAGCTGATGGTCTACGCCAACGTGATCGGCTGCGACCTCGGCCCGAAATTCACGCCGATCGGCAGCCTCGCCACCTTGCTCTGGCTGCACGTCCTCGCCAGCAAGGGTCAGAGGATCACCTGGGGCCAGTACATGAAGGTCGGCCTGGTCATCACCCCGCCCGTGCTGCTGATCACGCTGCTGGCGCTGGCGGCCTGGCTACCGCTGCTCGGCACCTGGTAGGCGGCCCGTGTCCGAGGCTCGCCGCTGGCCGGTGATCTCCGCCCTCGGCGTGGTGCAGATCCTCACCTGGGGGTCGTCGTTCTACCTGCCGGCGGTGCTCGCCGGCCCGGTCGCGGACAGCACCGGCTGGCCGCTCGCCTGGGTGGTCGGTGGCCTGTCCCTCGGCCTGTTGGTCGCCGCGTTCGCCTCGCCGCATGTCGGCGCCGCGATCCACCGCCACGGCGGTCGCCCGGTGCTGGCGCTGGCAGCCCTGCTGCTTGCGGCCGGGCTGACCACGCTGGCGCTCGCGCCGGCGCTGCCGGTCTACCTGGCCGGCTGGCTGCTCCTGGGCCTCGGCATGGGCTGCGGGTTGTACGACCCGGCGTTCGCGACACTCGGCCGGCTCTACGGCGCTGCGGCGCGGCCGGCGATCACGAGCCTGACGCTGTGGGGCGGGTTCGCCAGCACCGTGTGCTGGCCGCTGTCGGCGTTCCTGGTCGCGCATGCCGGCTGGCGGGGGGCGTGCCTCGCCTACGCCGGCCTGCACCTCGCGGTGACGCTGCCGCTGGTGCTACGGCTGATCCCGAAGGCCCCGGCGCTGCCAGCGGCGGCACATCACCAAGCCGGCGCCGGCCCGCTGACGACTCCGGAGCGGCGGGCGTTCCTGCTGTTCGCCGAGGTCCTGGTGCTCGGCGGCGCGATCATGGCGCTGGTGTCGGTTCACCTGATTACCCTCTTGCAGGCGCGCGGCGTAGCGCTCGCTTCGGCGGTCACCTACGGGGCGCTGATCGGCCCGGCGCAGGTCGGTGCCCGCCTCGTGGAGATGTCCTTCAAGGGGCGGCACCATCCGCTGTGGACGCTGACCGCCGCGTTCGCTCTGGTCGCCCTCGGCGTGGCCCTGCTCGCGTTCGGCCTGCCCGGCGTGGGGCTCTGGCTGGTGCTCTACGGCGGCGGCAACGGGATCTACTCGATCGCGCGGGGCACGGTGCCCTTGGCGCTGTTCGGCTCCGTGCGCTACCCGCTGGTGGTCGGCCGCTTGGCCCGGCCGGGCCTGATCGCGCAGGCTCTGGCTCCCCCAGCCGGCGCGGTGGTGCTCACCCATGCCGGCCCGGATGCGCTGTGGTGGTTGCTGCTCGCTCTCGCGCTCGCCAATCTCGGGTTGGTCGGCGCGCTCTGGCGGACACGGTAGTTGATCTCACCGCGCCATCCGCCTCCATCCCCGATTCGACCCCTCCACCGGCCGGCCTCGGTCGGAAGCGGAACCTTCCCTACGGGACGCCAGGGGTGCGTTCGGTCACCGCCCAGCGCTGCCGTTCGAGCCCGCGGCCCGGGATCATCCCACCGTCTGGCCGCCGCCGGCTGCCCTGCCGCCAAGCCAGGACCGTCACGGCGACCGGCGACCCGCCGAGGACCATAGTGGCGATGCCGATGACCGCCGTCGCGACCGGTGTCGCGATGAGGAGGCCGTAGAGGCGCGACCCGGGGAGCAGGATGAGGCACAGGGCGGTGACGCCGACCTGCGTGACCGTCTCCAGGAGCGGCCGCAGGCAGGTGACAGGCAGGGGAGCACCGCGAACTGCCCGAGGAAGAACCGCCAGGGGCCGAGCATCCCTAGGGGACCGTCCGGCGGCGGGTGACCCGGAACACCGTTCCACTCTCGGCCGATCCGCGCTCGGACGGCATCGTGGCCGAGGACATGACCGCGGTCCGGATCGGGCCGGACATGCGCATGGCCGCCGCCCCCTCGTGTCTCGCCGGGCGAGCCAAGCCGCGGCGCCCGGAGGACCTCACCGCCCGCGCCTGCATCAACCAACGCCTGCCGACACAAGGCGGATTCCACGCCCGGGAGTTCGGGAAGGACGGGCGCGAACCGAGGGTGCGGGTCGATGGGCCGTTGGTGTTCAACACCGAGGCGCTGCGCTCCTCCAGGCAGCCCTGGACGGGTTCGAGATCGCCTACCTGTAGGACGGCGAGCGGGTGCACCGGGAGGCCGGACCCCTCGTCCGGGTGCGGGAGGACTGGTGCGGCCCGTTCCCCGGCCGTCACCTCCACTTCCCGAGCCGGCGCGGGCCGGAGCCGGCGCTGGCCGTGCTGGTCGAGGCGCTGCACGACCGCGACCGAGCTCGCTATCCGGCCGGCCGCGGCCCCGCGGCGGGGGCGACGCGCCGCCCGGAACGGGCCCGTTCCCGAAGCGCAACCAGGGCCTCGTCGGCGGCCCTCTGCCCGCTGTCGTGGGCCCCGTGGGCGGTCGTGAAGTCGAAGGGGTGGGTCGCCTCGCCGGCGAAGAACAGCCGGTCCTCGAAGGGCCGGGCCAGCCGTGCCCGCGCCTCGGATCGGCCCGGCACGGCGCAGCTATACGCGCCGCCGATGGACGCCATCCGGCTCCACGACGTCGCCGCCAGCGGCCGGATGGCCGACGCCACGTCGTTGCCGAACAGGGCGGCCAGTTCCGCCGCGACGTGGGCGAAGCCGGCGGAGGGTCCCTCCTCCTCCACGAGGCGGGCACCGTCGCCCCCGAGGAACGCCTCGATCACCGGCCAGCCGTTGGGTCGGATGGAATAGGCGGCAGACCTCGGGTCACGCAGGTTTCCGTAGGCGTGAGTGCCCGGTCCGAACGCGGTGTCGCGTCCGATCTCCAGAAAGATCTTCTCGTTGCGACCCAGCGGCAGGGCGGCGGCCGCCTCGCGCCAGGGGTCGACCTCGGCGGGAAGGCGGATCGCGTCGCCGGCCAGGATTGCGGTCGAGACCGTGAGGATGGCCGCCCCGGCGCGGACGGTGCCGGCGCGGGTGGCGACGGCGACGCCGTCCGCCGTCACGTCGATCCGCTCGGCGGGGGTGCCCAGCCGCAGCGTCGTCGAGGACGGCAGACTGGCGGCGACGAGCGTGCCGTAGCCGAGCGGCAGGTGCCAGTTCCGGCCGGTCGAGGCATCGTCGTAGGCGAGGTAATCGGTGGCCGAGATCTGCTCGGGCCCCACGCCGCTCATGAACCCGGCGATGGCCCGGACGTAGGCGTTCCAGGCGCCGCCGGGCGCGAGGGCATCGCTGGCCCGGTCGCTGCCCGCCGCGACCGTGCGGAGCCGCTCCTCCCACTCGCCGTACGCCTTCCGCGCCGCCGCCTGGTCGTCCTCGTCCTCGGCGATGCTCGGGTGTGCCTTCGCCCATGGCGGGTCGCCGCGATCGACCGGGAAGCCCGATGCCTCGGCGATGCCGACCCACGCGTTGCGGTCGCCCGAGTGGAGCCACTCGCAGCCGAGGTCGAGCGGGTAGCCCCCGAGATCCTGCGTGTACGCGCGGCCCCCGAGACGCGCGGATGCCTCGACCAGCAAGGCCGATGCGCCGCCGTCCGCGAGCCTCCGCGCGGCGCCGATGCCGGCGGCGCCGCCCCCTACGATGATGACGTCGAACCCGCTGGTCATGAGATCTGGAGACAGGGACAAAACCGTTCGGCCTGAGCGTGGCAGACGAGGGCGCAGGCGAGCATCGCCCGGTGCAGCGCGGCCCAGACCCTGGGCGCCTGCCATACGCCCGGTCGCCGCCCGCGCGTCTTGCCGCCGCAGCCAACCCCCGCGCGCGGCAGGTGCCTCCACGGCGGTCCCGCGCGCAGGACGAGGACGATACCGGCCGCCCCGGCTCGATCCGCCACGCGCGGCCGACCATCCATCAGCTTTCCAGGCTCCGGCGGCAGAAGCGGCTCCACGACGGCCCAAAGGTCGCCAGGCAGGAGAGCGTCCATGACCTCTCAACTCGACCAGACCGGTTTTGTCCCACGCCGCGAGGCTTCGACGTTGTAGCACCCGCCGAGGCTGGAGATCTCGGTCGGCTCCCCCCGCCGCCTCTCGGATGGCTTCGGAGGCCGGTAAAAGTTTTCGCCTTCTCGAAGCCGACGAGCGCCGGGAAGCGGCCGTCGCCGCGGCCGTCGATCCTCACGAACGGCTCCTCCCGATCCTCCTGTGGGCGGGCTCACCTGGAAGAGGGCAGCCCCCATAGGAGGATCGCCACCGCCGTGCTCGGTGGGCAGCCGTTCCGCGGACCGGCGATGCCGTGCTGTCCCATCGCCCGCCACGCGACGCTCGACCGGTCACGAGGTCGGGACTCGGTTACCGACCCGAGTGCTGCCGGAGCCGGGATGGTCCGCGCCTGTTCCAGCGCACGGGAATGGACCGGAATGAGGGGAAACCGGGGTGACGAGACGGGACGGTTCGGGTATCGCTTCTCTAGGCGTCTCCGCTCTGTCGGGCCTGTAGCTCAATGGTTAGAGCCGGCCGCTCATAACGGTCTGGTTGCAGGTTCGAGTCCTGCCGGGCCCACCAGCCTCCCGCGGTCGCGCGGGATCGCCGGGTGGCAGGCCCCGGAGCGGACGCGCGGCGCGCCGCCTGTGGCCGCGCGGCGACACAGGCCGACGACGTCCTGTGGACGGCGCGAAACGTTCCGGATCGGTCACGGTTGACCGGCCAGTCTGCGGCCCCGACCCACCCGTCGCGGCGCGCGTCCGCCCTCTCGCCTTCGCCCACCGCCATCGCGTAGGTCCAACCGTGCCCGCCGCCACGCTCGACCTCGCCGACAGCCCATGCTCCCACAGTACCGCTGGCTCTGGGCCCTGACTCTCCTCCTCGCCTCCGGCGGGGCGGGTCTCCTCTACAACCTGCTCTTCGTCGGCGGGGCCTCGATGCTCGCCGGCCTCGTCTACGCCCTAGCGGTGGGCGGGACGGTGCTGGCCTTCGTGCCGGGCCTGGCCCTGTCGGGGCTGCAGACGCGGCTGCGCCGCCTGCCGGCGCTGGTCTACATGCTCGCGGCCGAGCTGCTGTACGTGGTGCTGATCACGCTCGGCTGCGCCCTCGGCGGGCTGGTCGTCTGGGCCTTCGGCCTCACCGGCGACAGCCTGTCCACGGCGGTGCGGATCACGCCGCGCTTCCTCGCCTACTCGCTGGCCGTGTCGGCCCTGCTGGTCTTCGTCATGCGCATGCGCGACCTGATCGGCGGCGAGGTGTTCGTGAACTTCATGATCGGCCGCTACCACAAGCCGGTGCAGGAGGAGCGGATCTTCCTGTTCCTCGACGTCGTCGGCTCCACGGCCTTCGCGGAGACCCACGGCGACCTGCGCGCCCAGGCCTATCTCAGCGCGGTGTTCGCGACCTTGGCCGAGCCGGTGCGGCGCAACGCCGGCTCCACGGACGACTTCATCGGCGACCTCGCGATGATCACGTGGCCGATGAAGCGCGGCCTGAAGGACGCGCGCTGCGTGACCTGCGTGTTCGAGGTGCTCGACCGGATCGAGGCGGACGCCGCGGCCTGGCAAGCCCGGTTCGGCACGGTGCCGCGGCTGCGGGCGGCCCTGCACGGCGGCTCGGTGGTCACGGCCGAGGTCGGGGTCGACCGCCACAAGATCGCGTATTTCGGCGACGCCGTGAACGTGACGTCGCGCATCGAGGCCCTGTGCCGCCCCCTCGGCGTCGGCATCCTGATCTCGCAGGATCTCCTCGACCGGCTGGACCGGCTGCCCGACGGCGTCCGCGCCCGCGCGCTGGGGACGCACGCCCTGCGCGGCCGCGGCGCGCCCCTGGCGATCGCCACCCTCGAGCGCGGGGCGGCGCCGGACCGGCTGATCCCGGAGCGGAGGCCGGCGCCGCCGGTGCTGGACCGCGCCGAGGTCGTCGCGGAACCGCGCTAGGCTCCCCGTCTCGACCGCGTGTCGGTCGCGTCTCAGCCGCGGCAGACCCAGCGTTCCCACCAGCGCGCCCAGAGGCGCCGGCCCCGCGCTATCGCCGCGCGCCGCGGGGCCGCGGCCGGGCCGGCCCAGTCGGAGGTTGCCCCGAGCGCCGCCGGCAGGGTGGCGATGAGCGCCGCCGGCCCCTCGATGTCCCAGCCGATCACGCAGCAGCCGCAGCCGGTGCTGCGCACGCTGGTGAGCCGGCCGGCATGGGCCAGCATCCAGCGCTCGGCGGCGGCGACGTCGTCCCCGTCGCCCACGTCCACGCACAGGGAGGCGCGCGCGTGGCCCGGGGCCGGCGACCCCTCGGGCTCCGGGTCGACCCGCCCGTAGAGGGCCCGCAGGGGGTCGGAATCTGGTCCGGCGTCGCCGGCGCTCACAGAGCGCCCATCTCAGCCAGCTGCCGCTTGGCGAAGGTACAGGCCGCGAAGTCCGGGTTGATCGCGCAGGCCATGTCGAACGCCGCCCGGGCCCGGGACGCCTCGGCGGCGACGCCCTCGCCGAGGCGATAGGCCTGGCCGAGCATGGCGCAGCCCCAGGCGCCGCGCCGGTCGCAATCGAGGCGGAAGCTCCGGGCGAGGCAGGCCTCCGTGTCGGCGCGCGGCGCGTCGCGGACAGGACCCTCCGCGTAGCCGCCGTTCCGGATCCCGGCCGCCCGGTTGGTGCAGCCCGCCGGGAACCCGCCCGCGCAGGCGAGGGCGTAGAGCCGCTCCTTGTCGAGGATGTCGGCGACGTCGAGGGAGTGGTGCTCCAGGGCGAGGGCGAGGTCGAAGCAGGTTGGCGCGTTCGACCACCAGGTGCAGAGCGCGTAGCAGGAAGCGGGCTCGCGCGCGCAGCGGCGCTCGGTGGGCCGGCGGGGCGCGAACGCCCACCGCCAGAACGGGCGCTCCCGCGCGAAGGTGTCGGCCGGGCAGGTGCCGAAGCTGCGCAGCAGGGCCGGGTCCTGCCGCAGCGGCGCCGAGATCTCCGCGGCCTCGGCCTTGTTGAAGACGGGTACGGCGGGCGCCTCGTCGGCCCGGGACGCCCCCGGTCCGAGCGAGAGGACCGGGGCCAGGGCGAAGAGCGCGGCGAGGCTGGTCCGGAGGTGCCCGGCCGGGAGGCGCCGGGCGAAGCTCATCGGCGCCGTCGCCAGCGGCGCAGCAGGCGTCGGAGGCCGAGCAGCAGGGCGACCGCGAGGACGAGCAGCCCGAGCGCCGGGTGCAGCAGGGCGGCGGCCTGGAACAGGACGAAGATCCCCAGGACGACCTTCCAGGGCTTCATCGGGGCGGCGTCGGGCTCCGCGCCCGTGTCCGGGGCGACCTCCGCGCGGGCGGTCGGTTCCGGCGCGCCGAGACGCGGGCGCCCGGAGACCGGGACGCCGCTGCGGCCCGGCACCGGCGCGGCCGCGCGGGCGCAGCCCTGGCCGCGGCCTCCTCCGCCTCCGCGCGGCGGCCGCCTCGGCCTCGGCCAGGATCGGGTCCGGCTCGGGCGCGGGCGGGGGGGGGCGCCACCAGCGGGCGAGCGGCACCTCGCCCCGGGCGACCGGGCGCGGAAATCCGGCAGCGCCGGCCCCGACGGGCCGAGGGGCGGTCCGCGTGGCGGTCCGCGAGGGCGCGGGCCCGCGCCAGCAGCGGCGCGCCGGTCTCCGGCGTGACCATCCGGACGAACTGCGCGAAGCCGACGGCGGCGCGGAGCACGCCCGCCTCGCCGGCCGCGCCCCAGCGGCGCCCGACCGGTCCGTCCCGCTCGAGCCCGTGCAGGAGGGCGCGGAAGCGGCGCAGGGTCTCGCGGGGCACGCCGACCCGCTCGTTGACGGTCAGCCCGGTCACCTCCTGGTGCCGGCCGCGGCGCATCACCCGGGTCTTGTCCGGATGGACGGTGAAGCCCTCCCCGGCGACGATGGCGTGGACGTACTTGAGCAGCGCGCCGACCTTCCCGGCGGCCTCGCCCGAGGCCGAGAAGGTCAGGTCGTCGGCGTAGCGCGTGTAGGTGAAGCCGAGGCTGCCGGCGAGCCCGGAGAGCCGGGCGTCGAGCCGGGTGCAGACGAGGTTGGTGAGCGCGGGGCTCGTCGGCGCGCCCTGCGGCAGCCGGCGGGGCCCCCGGGCGGCGTAGAGGCGGGCGCCGTCGATCTCGACCGCGTCCACGTCCGGCTCGGTGCACAGCAGCGCCAGCACGGTCGCCACCGGCTCGGCGTAGCCCAGGCCCCGGAACTTCCCCTTGATCCGCCGATAGTCGAGGCTCGGGAAGAAGTCCTTGAGGTCGAGATTGACCACGACGTCCCGCCCGACATGGGCGGCGGCGTTGGTGACGATCGAGCGGCCCGGCACGAAGCCGTGGGCCGCCGGGTGCACGGGGGCGTGGGCGAGGAGCGCGTCGAGGATCCAGTACTGCGCCCGCTTCAGGCGCGGCATCGGCGCCGAGATGCGGCGCAGCCCGCCCGCCTTCTTGGGGATGGTGAAGCGCCGGTAATGGCTCACCGTGCTGAGCGCCCGGTCGTAGGCGAGGAAGCGCAGCTCGCCGAGGCCGATCCCCATGGCCTCGGCCAGCGCCTTCGGGCTCGCCAGGGGCGGGAGCCCGGGGGCGGGCCCGCGCGCGGGCGTGCCCGCGTCCGGAGCCGCGTGCGCGAGCCCGGCCGAGAGTCCGGCCGAGACGCCGTCCCCGAGATGGAGGATCTCGGCCTCCCGGCGCGCGTGCCACGCCTGCGCCCGGGCGTGGCGGTCGCGGGCGTTGCGCAGCCGCGTCTCGCGCCGCCGCTCCAGCGCCGCCGTCTTGCGGCGGCGATGCATCTCCTTGAGGGCGGCCTCGGGGTCGCGCCACGCCGCCTCCCGCCGGTGGAGGTCGGCGAGGGCGCGGGCGATCTCGCCGCGGCGGCGGATCAGGTCGTCCGGCGGGTTGGGCTGCGCTTCCCCGTCCGGCCAGAAGCCGAGCCGGATCATCTCCTCGAGGATGACCTCGTCCTTCGAGCTCTCGCGGATCCGGTCGTAGAGCTGCTGGCGGGTCAGGCTGCCGGGCTGCTGGCTCATCGGCGGCCTCCGGCGCGGGCAGGAGGCGTGACGGGGGACGTCGGCCGGGATGCCTTCGTCAAGTCTCGGGACTGGCCCGGTCCACTCGACGCCGGCACGACCACCGGTGCGCGTTTGGGTTCAGCGAACCCAAACCGCGAACGCGCACCGGTGGTCAGTGCCGGCCCAGTGAAGAGCGGGCCAGTGACGCTTTGCCGGGCAGGGTGCAGGGACGGCGAATCGCCGCCCGAAATGCAAGGTCCGCCCCGGCCGGCGCCCCCTGTCGCGGTCAGGATAGGCCAGGCGCGCGGCCGCATCAATCGGGTCCGCCTCACGCCTGCCACCGCGCGGGCCTGCCCTCGACCTGGGCGTGGAAGAAGCGCCGCACGGCCAGCATGTGCTCGCAGGGGCCGCAGGTCAGCCGGTTGTGGGTGTAGAAGCCGCACTGGCAGGTGCCGCCGACCATGCGGTCGTCGGGATCGAGCTCCACCGCGGGCGTCAGGCTCCGGCCGTCGTCCAGCACGGTCCCGCTCAGGCGCCGCCTGTCGCCCGCCGGCTCGACGGGCCCGAGGGTGACCAGCCCGGCCGCCAGGAACCGGTCGGCCTTGGCCTCCTGCTCGGAGGCGAAGCGCAGGGCGCCCGGCGCCAGCGGCTCCCGGGTCAGCTCCCGCAGGCGGTAGACCCGCTTGTCGAGGTCGAACATGGCGCGGCCGGCCTGCACGTAGCCGCCGAGGGCCGCCTCCACGGTCGCCCGGTCGAGGCCGGTCTCGGCGGCGAGCGGCCCGGTCCCGGCGGCGTGGTGGCGCCGGAGCGCCGCGAAGACCCGGGCGGCGGTGCCGGCGTCGACCTCCGCCCGGGGCGCGAGCAGGTCGAACTGCCCGGCCCGGGACCAGTCGTTGGCGGTCCAGCCCGACAGGCCGAGGGTGAAGCGCAGGCCCCCGAAATCCACGACCGCGAAGCTCGGAAGCCCGGTGCCGAGGAGGTGCAGCCGCACCGACCGGGCGAGCGGCAGGGTCCGGGCCAGGATCGCGAGGCGCCGCCGCCCCCACAGGCGGATCTCCGCGGCCTCGCCCCCGCGGTAGATCGAGCGCCGGAAAGTCAGCCGCTCGTTCCAGGGCTCGATCAGCACGCTGACCGGCCGGTCGGGCTCGAGCAGGAACCGGAGGGAGCGCGGGCCGTGGCGCTCCCGGCGCGCGGCGAGGCGGGTCAGGATCGCGTGCATGTCGACCGGGTGCAGATCCACCACGTGGGCGGGCTGCGCCATGGCGCTCGACACCTGCAGGAAGCCCCGCATCCAGGAATCCGGCAGCTCGATCTTGTCCTCGCGGTAGGCGGCCTCGCCGGAGGTCTGGACCGCGAAGCCGGTCGGGTCGATCGCCAGCTCCGTGTCGCGGTAGCTGCGGATCTTCTGGAACTCATCGTAGAGGGCGTGGCTGTAGTCGATGTTGGTCGTGCCGCAGGCCATGTCGCCGATCCGCGCGAACGTGTCGTGGTCGCAGGACAGGCGCCCGTAGCTCGATTCGTCGAGGCTGAACGCCTCGAAGAAGATCTCGTCCGGATGGACCGTGATGACCGGGTCGAGCACGATCCAGGCGTCGAGGTTCTCCCGGTAGAGGTGGTCGAAGTACCGCTTCCGCGCGTCGTAGAACGGCCGCATCACGGCGTCGGAGCGGGCCGCGATGTCCCGGCTCTCGGCGCGCAGCGCCTCGATCTCGGCGCGCAGGCTGTCCTTCTCGGCGAGGGCCTCGGCCAGGAGCTCCTGCTCGTGGGCCTGGAGCCACGCGAAGTAGGCGGTGCGGTCCTTCGGCGCGAAGCGCAGGTCCGACACGACGACGTGGTGCAGGGCCGAGATCGCCTCCCGGAACGGCAGGTGCCGCGCCACGGTCCCGGCGAAGTAGGTCGGCTCGCGCAAGGTGTCGGGGACGAAGCCGAGCCGGGTCGCGTCCGCGTCCGAGACGGCCCGGCTCTCGCCGAGGTAGCGATGGACGAAGTTCATCGAGCCCCTTCCGAGACGGAGACGGGTCCCCGCGGCTCCGGCGGGCACCGGACGAGGGGCACGGCGAGATCGGGATGCGCGTCGGCGACGTCGCGCAGGGTCAGGATCGCGGCGCTGCGGTCCCGGGCCGTGCCGCTCAGGGTGAGGTCGGCGAAGAGCGGCAGCAGCGCCTCGGCGCGGGCGCGGCTGCGCAGGGCCTCGGCCCGAAGGAAGGCGGCCATCCGGTCCTTGGCGACCCGGCCCCGCAGCACCTGCAGCATCACGATCCGGGCGAGGGGGATCAGCCGGGCGAAGGCCGCCTCGCTCGCCACGGCCTGCTCGGTCAGGAGTTCGGTGAGCAGGAGGTGCATCGACGGGGCGGGGTGCTCCAGGAGGCGCAGGACCTGCGCCTCCGCGTCCTCGGGCCGGAGCCGGCCGCGCAGGAGATGGCGGGCGAAGGCCAGGACCTCGGGCTTGACGCTGTCGGTGACGACGGCGAGCGCCTCCGGCGTCCAGGCGGCCTCCGGCCAGGACGCGAACAGGCCGCGGGCGAAGGCGAGGGTGTCGGGCCAGTCGCTCTCGACGAGGAGCACGGCCTCGGCCGCCGCGGCCTGGAACCGGGCCGGATCGGCCGCGAAGGCCGCCATCGCCCAGTCCCGCACCGCCCGGTAGGGGTGGCCGCCGAGCCGGGCGATCTGGCGGACGCTGAGGGCCTCGGCGCGCCGGTCGGGCAGGAGGGCGGCGCCGAGGCGGCGGGCGCCGTCGGCCCGCGCCTGCAGCAGGCGCCACAGGGTGCCGTCGTCGAGGGCGGCGCACTCCCCCGGCAGGGCCTCGCGCAGCAGCGCCACCACGTCGGCCGCGTAGGCGTCGTCGGGCGCCGCGCGGAACAGGCTGCCGATCAGCTCCCGGGCGAGACGTGGGGCGAGACCCGGATCCGCCGCCGCGAGGCGCGCCACCAGGGGCCGGGCGGCCTGCCGGACGGCGCTGCCGGGCCCGCTGGCGAAGGCGACGATCCGGTCCGCACAGGGCCCGAGCCGCGCGTCGTCGAGGCGCGCCAGCAGGACCAGGGCGGCGACCCGGATGTCCTCGGATTCCGCGCCGATCAGCGCGTCCCAGCTCTCCGGCGGCAGGCCGGCGGCCCCGGCCTCGGACTGCGCCAGGAGCGCGAGGCCGGCGGATCTCACCGCGGCCGCCGGGTGGGCGATCAGGGCCGCGGCGTCCTCGGACGCGACCGGCAGGTCGCGGTCCGGCCACAGGAGGGGCAGGGCGGCGCGCAGGCCCCGGATCGCGGACGTCGCGGCCGCGCCGGGCTCCGGCGGCATGGCCCGCAGCCACGCCACCAGCCGGGCGACCAGCGGCGCCGCGAGCCCGGGGGACAGCGCCCGCGCCCGGGCGAGGCCGGGGAGGGCCGCCCGGACATCCGGCTCGGGGCTCGTGAGCAGCGCGGCGGCGAGGTCGGGATCCGACCAGACGGCCGGCGCCCCCGCCTCGAGGCGCCGCAGGGCCAGCGCCCGCGCCTCCGGATCCGGGCTCGTGAGCAGCGCCGCCACCAGGGCGGCGAGGTCGGCGGGGTCGGCGATCCCGGCGGCGAGGCGCGCCTGGGCGGTCTGGAAGGCGAAGGTCCGCACGGCGTCGTGCGCCGCCGCCAGGAGGCGCCCGATCGCGGCGGCCGTCAGGGCCGCGCAGGCTGCCGGATCCGCGCGCAGCACCCGCAGGCCCAGCCGCGCCACCGGCTCGATCCGCCCCTCCGCGGCGAGGCGGAGCGCCAGGTCCGGGCGGGCGCTCCAGAGGTCCGGGAAGGCCTCGTCGCGCCGGTCGGGATCGACGGCGCCGGTCTCCAGGAAGGTCAGCGATCCCGCCCGCGGCCGGGCCTCCGGGGCGTGGCGGTACAGGAGCTGGCTCGCGGTCCAGTTGCGGGCGAGCGGCCCCCGCGCCCGCGCCTGCCGGCCCCAGGTCCCGTCCGGCTGCCGCCCCCAGGCGGTCCAGCGCGCCGGGGGGTCGAGATCCTCCGGCCCGAGGGCCAGCAGGAAGCCCGCCGCCAACGGGGCGAAGGCCGGGTCCCCGACGGCGCCGCGCTTGCGCAGGGCGCGCCAGATCCGCCGCTTCATGTAGGCGCGGGTGGCGGTGGACAGGCCGAGCCGCGCCTCCGGGCCCTGGCGCGCCGCGTCCACCGCGACGTAGCGCCGGAGGTCGGGGACGTAGGCGTGGCTCCGGCCGGCCCGGTACATCGCCTGCGCGGTCTCGAAGCGCTGGGCGGCGGCGCCGAACAGGGCGGCGTCGTCGGCCATCTCGGCGTGCTTGAACAGGCGCCGCAGGCCGATCAGGTAGGGCGGCCGCGCCGGCAGGCGGAGGAGGGCCGCGCAGAGCGTCGCGTGCAGGCCGGGCGCCGCCTGCGCCCGCCGGCCGAGCGCCACGAGGGCCGGCCCGACCCGGCCCGGATCGTGCCGGGCGAGGCCGTCCAGCGCCCCGCACAGGCCGTCGACGTCGCCCGCCTCGGCCGGCCGGGCGACCATGCCGGGCAGGTCCGGCTCGGCCTCCGGCCGGCAGGCCCCGGTGAGCGGGGCGGCCAGGGCGAAAAGGGCGAGGTCGCGGACCACGCTTCCGGGCGCGTCGGCGGCGATCGCCGCGAGCACCGGACCGGCCTCGGCGCCCGCCGCCCGGGCGAGCGCCCAGACCAGGGCGTAGCTCGCCCGCGCCGGGCCGAGCGCCCGCGCCAGGGCGATCAGGTCCGGAGTGGCCGCGGCCAGCCGCAACTCGCCGATCCGCCAGAGCAGGCGGTCGCGGTCGCGCTCGGTCCAGCTCCCGCGCAGGCAGGCGGAGAGCCGCGCCAGCAGCACGCCCGCGCGCCCGTCGGCGGTCGGCTCGGAGGCGGACGTCTCCGGGCCGTCGACCCGGCGGTAGCCGCCGTTGATCTTGGAGACCACCACGCTGTCGAACACCCGGGCCGCCGCCTCGGCGGTCACGGGCTGGGGCGTCTTGGAGCCCTCGCGCAGGGTCGCGCCGCGCCGGCCGTAGCGCGTGTTGACGAAGTAGCGCTCGGGCGTCCCGAGGGCCTCGTTCTCGATCAGATCGACGTCGTAGACCTTGTCGGAGGTGGCGTCCCGCAGATGGAGGCGCGCCGCGCGGACGACCCTCATGCCACCGTGCCGGCCCGCGCGGTCGGGCAGGGCTGCGTCGCGCGCGCGCGACGGTCGACGGGTCCACGCATCCGGGCTCCTCGCGAAACGACCGGGACGGGCCGGCCGGCGAATCGCGGCGCCCGATGGCGCGGCAACCTGCCCCAGCGGGGCCGCAGGGGCAACCGCATCCACACGGTTCCGTGATCAGCCCTCCGCCGGCCCGGGATCGTCGCGCATGGCGGCGACCCAGAGGGCGGCCCGGGCGAAGGGGCCGGGCTCCGCGGCCGGGGCGGCGAGGAAGGCCGAGAGCCGCGCGGCGGTGGCCGGATGGCCCGCCGCGGCGAGGCGTGCGACCAAGTCGGCGCCGCCGGCGCGGGCGCTGGCCGCGAAGGCCCGCCGCCCGGCATGGAGGGCGTTCGCCAGGAGCGCGGCCGCCTCGTCGAGGAGCGTGGCCGGCCCCAGGTCCGGCGCCGGCGGAATCGGGTGGCCGGCGCCGTCCAGGGCGGCGAGGTCGGGCACGACGAGCCGGTCGGCCGACACCGACCAGGGATCGCAGACCAGGGCGCCGTCCTCGATCCGCACCGGGCCGGCGACCTGCCGCACCGGTCCCCAGCGCCCCGAGCAGGCGCCCGCGAGGGCGTCCAGCGCGTGCGGCGCGGCGGGGTCGTAGGCGCGGGCGAGATGGAGCGTGCCGCCCGCCTCCGGCAGTTCGACGGCGGCCTGCCACGTCTGGGCGCCCGGCGCCCAGGCCTGTCCGAGGACCGCCTCGACGGCGAAGACGTGGAAGGCCTCCAGCCGGTCGCGCGGGCGCAGGAAGGCGGGCGGCCGGTCGGCGAGGCGGCGCAGGACCGACGAAACGTCCCGCGCCGCCAGGGGGGCCGGGAGCCGCACGCGGGCGTCCCGCGGCAGCAGCGCCGTCCGGCCCCGCGCGCCCTGGCCGAGGGCGAGGAGCCCGTCGGCCCGGCGCCGGGCGACGCTGGTCAGGATCTGGCCCTGGCCGGTGCCCGCGACGGACAGGCCGGGGCTCAGGAGGCGCCCGGGCAGGCCGGCCACGACGTCCGCCTCGGCCTCGCCCGGCGCGAACGCGCGCTCCAGCGCCAGGAGCGCGCCGGTGTCGGTGTCGGCCAGGGCCACCCGGGCGGCGGCGCCGCGCCCGCGGGCGAGGAACCTCGCGCCCAGCGAGACGAGGCGGGTCTTGCCCATGGCGGTCTCGTAGGGCTGGCCGAGGCCGAGGGCGACCGCCCCGCCCCGGACGCGGCCGAGGAGTTCCGCGGCGAGCGCCAGGACGACGGCCGCGTCGTAGGCGGCGTGGCGCCCGGCATAGGCCGCGAGCTGATCGGTGAGTTCCGCCTCCGCCAGCAGAACCTGCGTGGCGCCCCGCCTCTCGGCCGCCCGCCGCAGCCGGACGAGGGCGGCGTCGTGGGCCTCCGGCCCGGAGACCACCCCGGCCTCCAGCAGGCCGGCGACCACCCGGTCGGCGGCCTCCGCGAGTCCGTCCTCCGCGGGCGTCGCGGCCGTAGCGGTCCTGGCCGGCACCGCGCCGCCCAGGCGGATCTCGGGGGCGCCCGCGGCCTCCCGGAAGGCGCGGATCGCCAGGGCGACGTGGGCGCAACCACCCCCGGCCGCGCAGTCGCAGCGGGCATAGCCGACGGCGTCGGGCACGAGGAAGCGCACGGTCGCGGTCGGGAGCCGCGCGGCGGGCACGGCGCCCCGCTCCAGCCCGACCGTGATCCCACCCGCCAGGAGGCGCCGCAGCTCCGCCGCCGCCGCGCCGCCGAGCCCCGCCTCGACGGTGGCGCCGTCGAGGGTGCCGGGATCCCAGGCGACCGCCGCCGCGGCCGGGACGGCAGTCCGCTCGGCAGTCTCCTCTGTGGGTCCCTCGGCGGCCCCCTCGACCGGCCCGTCCGCGACGGCCGCCCGGTAGGCGACGACGAGGGCGACCCGGTGCCGGCACATCCCGCTCGCCGGGCAGGTGCAGGTGGCCGCGTCGGGGGGCCGGCCGGGGCCGAGCCGCGTGACCGTGCCGTCGGCGAAGCGCGCCTCGACGGTGCCGTCCCCGGCTTCCGCGAGGGCCGGCCCCGCGCCGGCGGCGACCTCGCGCAGCGCGCGCTTCACCAGCCCGGCATTGGCGAGCTGGATCAGGCCGTCATCCGTGAGGGCGCGGAGGTCGGGGCGGGCCATCGGCGCCGCTCAGGCCCGGATCGCGGCGGCGAGCCAGCCGGCGAGCTCGCCGGGCGTCATCGCGCCGATCTCGGCGCCGGCCGCCACGAGCCGCTGCGCCATCGCCCGGTCGTAGGCCGGCCGCGCCTCCGAATCGAGGGCCGCGAGCCCGAGCACGCGGGTCCGCTGGCCGGAGAGCGCCCGCACCTGCTCGACCAGCGCGGCCTCGCTCGCGCCCTCGTAGAAGTCGGAGACCAGCACCACGATCGCCCGCTCCGGCGCCGCGATCAGGCCGGCCGCGTAGCGCAGGGCGCCGCCGATGTCGGTGCCGCCGCCGAGCTGCACCTTCATGAGCAGCTCGCAGGCGTCGTCGCAGTCGCGGGTCAGGTCCACCACCGCGGTGTCGAAGGCGACGAGGTGTGTGCGGATGCCGGGAAGCTTCCACAGGCAGGCGGCCATCACCGAGGCGTGGATCACCGAATCGAGCATCGACCCGCTCTGGTCGACGAGCAGGATCACCTGCCACGGCCGCATCTGCCGCCGGTTCCGGGCGAAGAAGTGCAGCCGCTCGACGGTGATCCGCCGGCTCTCGGGATCGTAGTGGCGCAGGTTGTCGCGGATCGTCCGGTTCAGGTCGAGGTCGCGGGCGCCGGGCAGGCGCGTGTGCCGCCGCCGGTCGAGCACTCCCGAGAACGCCACCGCGAGGTCCCGGGCCAGCCGCTCCATCAGCTGCCGCACCACCGCCTGGACGAGCTTGCGGGCCATCACCAGCACGTCGGGCGCCATCAGGTGCTTGGTGCGCAGGACCGCCTTCAGCAGCGTCTCGTTCGGCTCGACCCGGGCCAGCACTTCGGGATTCGTGACCACGTCGTCGATGGCGTAGAGCTCGATCGCGTCGCGCTCCAGCCGCTCGATCGTCTCGCGGGGGAAGAGCGTGTGGACCGCGTTGATCCAGCCCGGCACCGTCAGCCTCGAGCCCTCGCGGCCGCCCTGGCGCCGCTCTCCCCGCGCCGCGCCCTCGGCGTCGCGGCCGTAGAGCCAGTCGAGCGCCTGATCCATGGCGGCCGCCTCCCCCGAGAGGGCGCAGCCGGCCCCCGCGCAGGCCGAGTCCGCCGCCTCGCCGAGAATGAGCCGCCAGCGCGTGACCGGGTCGAGGCTCACCGCAGCCGCGTCCCGGCGAGGAGGCTCGGCCCGCGCAGGAGCTCGCTCGCCGTCACGGGCGCGAGCTCCCCGAAGGTCCGCTGGCCCGGATCCGTCCGGCTGCTCCAGGGCGAGCCGAGGGTCAGTTCGCCGAGGGTCTGCTCCCGGTCCTCGAACTCCACCGCGCCGGTGAACAGGCCCTCCGAGAAGGTCAGCGACGCCTGGCCGGCGGCGCCCCCGGGGAAGGTGACGGCGCGCTCGATCCACCACACCACCCCGGCATCCTGGGGCGCCCCGAGGGGCCAGCCCCTTGCGGCCATCCCGCGCAGGCGGTTGGCCTCCACCACGGTCCCGGCGAAGCGGTCGGTCGTGGCGGCGGCCGCCTCGGCCTCCGTGAAGGCGTAGGTCTCGCGGGCGAGCTGCGGGAAGGGCTGGACGATCTCGTAATCGCCGAACAGCGCCCCCCAGGCGGCCAGCGCCCCGGCTTCGAGCTGCAGGGGATGGGCGAGGCCGATCAGGCCGGGGGCCGCTCTGGTCAGGTCGAGGTCGAGCGGCGCGTCGTCGGCATCCGTGAAGGTCAGGTCCTCGGCCACCCGGAAGGTCAGGCCCGGGCCGGTCCGCGGGTCGGCATCCGCGAAGGTGGCCCAGACGAGGCGCTGGGCGAGGTGGCGCACGAGCGGGTGGGCGGCGAAGCAGGGGCCGAACACCGTCGGCTGGACCCGGCGGGCGCCGGCGAGCATCGCCTCCAGGCGGGCCACCTGCAGGCTCGCCACGGCCCGCGCGTCCTTCTTCAGGGCGCTCCAGCGGGCCACCGCCGCCGCGGCCTTGGCGGGCTCGTCGGCCTTGGCGGGCTTGGGCAGGTCCTTGAGCCTCTGGCCGGCGGCGTCGCGCACCCAGGGCTTCAGGGTCTCGTCGAACCCGACCCGGAACCCGCGGGGGCCGAAATCGAGGTCGAGGCCGCCGCGGGCGTCGAGGTCGAGGTCGGGGGCGAGCCGGTCGGCCAGCTCCTCGGGAGTGAGGCCGCGGGCCTCCGCGAGCTGGGCGATCTTCTGCCGGGCCTTCTCCTGGAGCCCCTTGAACTTCAGCTTCTCGGCGATGCCGTTGAGGTTCATCAGCGCCACGTCGGTGCCGATGTCGACCAGCACGTCGAGGCCGGTGACCGCGCGGGCATGGGCGGCCTCGCCGGGCCAGCGGCGGATCAGCCGGGTCAGGTCGCGGGCCGTGGCGTCGGTGCCGAACCAGCCCAGCGCGCGCAGGGCCCAGCCGTCCTTGGACGGCGTCCCGGCGGCGATCCAGGCGGAGAACAGGTCCCACGCGAAGGCCGCGAGACTCGCCTCGGTGCAGGCCTCGCGCACCATCGGCACGCCGGCGTAGACGGCGTCCGGGTTGGTGAAGGACAGCATCTCGCAGAGGGTCAGGATCGCGGCGTCCGGCAGGGCGGTCCCGTCCCGCAGCCGCGGCCGGGTCAGCATGGACGGCACGATCCAGGCGGGCGGCCTGCCGACCTTGGCGGGGACGCGGGCGAGGGGATCGCGGTCGAGCACCTGCGCGACCGCCTCGGTCACCTCCGGCGCCTGGTCGGCGTAGCGCGCCGCCACGGCCGCGACGGCGGCGCGGCCGTCCGGCCGATCCTGCGACAGGACCCGCAGCGCGTGCTCGGCGGCGTCGCGCAGCGCCCCGGACCGGCCGACGGCGTCGGGCAGCAGGCGGGTGAGGGCGGTCTCGCGGTGGCGGCGGAGCCACGCCAGGGCCGGCTCGCGGGCCTTCTTGAGCTTGGTGAGGGCGCGGGCGGCGGGCGCGGCGAGGCGGGCATCGTCCACCGCCGCGACCGCCGGCAGCAGCCCGACCGGATCGGCCTCGACCAGCCCGACGAGGCCCGGCACCGCCCCCGCGCCGAACCGCGCCAGCATCGCCCCCACGATCTCCGGCCATTGCGAGACGTGGAAGCATCCGGTCACGACGCGGGGCTGCGCCCACAGGGCGAGCGCCAGGGGCTCGGGCTGACGCTCCAGGCTGCCGACGAGCTGGTGATAGGGCGAGTTCGACCAGTAATGGCAGGTCCCGTCGATCTGGGCGACGCGGGCGGCGACCCAGGCGATCAGGGCCGGCGGGTCGTCGCGCGGCGGTTCGGAGAGCGGGGGCGGGATCCGGCTCCAGCCCTGCGTCGGGTGGGCGAGTTCCGCGGCCGCCACGAAGGCCCGCAGAGCCTCCGGGCCGTCGAGGGTGACGGCGTTCCGCGCGCGCCAGTAGCTCGGCGCGACCTCCGGCACCGCGTGCGCGAACGGCGTCGACAGCGGCGCGAGGGCGAGGACGAGGTCGTCCCGGGTCCGGGCCTTGGCCCGCCAGGGCGGCGCGCGCAGCACCCGCGGCCAGGCGGCGGGCTCCGCGAGGGGCACCGCGCGGGCCTCGGCCAGGGCATCGAGGATGCCGGCTCCGCGCCCGCCCGACGCCGCCAGCCAGCCGCGGACCCGGTCGATCCCGTGGGCCTCGAGCGCCCGGTTCACACGGGCGCGCAGGGCGGGCTCGGACCGGCCGCCCGCGAGGGCCGCGAGGCAGCGGGGCAGGATCGCGGCGGGGTCGGCCGCCAGCGCCGCGTCGAGGGCCGCCGCGACGGGCTTCTCGTGGAGATGGGGCAAGAGGGCCGGGAGCGCCCCGGCCTCGCCCGTCGACAGGATCGCCAGGGCGACCGTGCGGCGCTCCTCGTCGAGGGCGTAGTGCAGCAGCCAGTCGAGGGCCGGCAGGGCCGGCTGCCCGGCGGCGCGGGCCACCGCCAGGAGGGTCGCGGCCGCCTCGGCCGCGTCGAGGGCGCAGTAGACGAAGTAGAGGTGGTAGCTGCGCTTGGCGCGCCAGGCCGCGACCGCTTCCGGCGGGGCGTCGGCCAGGAGCGGCAGGTAGACCGTGTCGGCCGTCACGTCGATCCCCGCCGACGCGGCGGCCTCGATCACCGCGACGGGCTGGAGCGGGTGCGGGGCGGCCCGGTCGTCGGCCAGGATGAACGCGAAGGCGCAGGCCGCCGGCCAGTCGTGGTCCTCGGCGATCCGCGCGTTCAGGAACGCCACCGCGGCGTCGTAATCGGACTCCGGCGCGTGCACGAGGGCCGCCCGCAGGGCGAGGTGGAGCGGCTCCGCCCAGGCCAGGCGCTGGTAGGCGCGCGGCGTCTTCGCGGTCGGGCGCCGCCGGTCGGCCAGCCGGGCGACGGCCTCCGTCCCGCCCTCGGACACGGCGTAGCGCAGGACCGCCTCCAGCGCCCGCCGCAGGACGGCGTCGCCGGTGGCGGCCCGGGACGGATTCCCCTGGCGGCGCGCCTCCGCGGCGTCGACGACCGCGTCGAGCCAAGCGGCGAGGCCGTCCCGGTCGGGCGGCGCTCCGGCGAGGCGCGCGGCCTCGGCGTCGCCGAGCGCGGCCGCCGGGCCAGCGGCGCCGCGACCGCCCGCCACGCCTCCGCCCGCGTCCGGCGCGGACCGGGGCGCAGGCGGGTCGGCAGCGGCACCCGCTCGAAGACCCGGGCCGGGCGGGGGGCTGGACGGGCCTCGCGGGGCGGCGGGGCCGGCGGGGACTCGGCGGCGGGGCGACGGCGGCACGACGGCTCCTCCGGGTGTCTCGACACCGTCCCGGACCGTCTCGGCAGCCGGTCCGGACAGCCGCCGCCGCGCCGGGCTTCCGGGCCGCGGCCGGGGCGGGGGCCGGGGCGGGGGCCGGGGCGGGGGCCGCCCCGTCGGCGCGGACGTAACCCTTGGCGGTCTTCTCGCGGACGAGCTTGTCCTTCTCCTTCACGGCCGCGGCCGCGTCGGCGCAGGTCTTGTCCTTGCTCTGGCCCTGGGTGCCGAGGCGCCCGAAGCGGACGGTGAGCGTCGGGCCGGAGACGCCGACCTCCCAGAACTTGGCCGCGCTGCCCTCGACCAGCTCGTAGCGTTCCATGGGCTGTCCCTCTCACGCGTCGCCGGCGGCGGCGAGCAGGCTCGGCGTCCGCAGGACCTCGCTGGCGGTCACCGGGTCGAGGTCGCCGAACCGGTGGGTCGCCGCGGCGCGCCAGCCGGTGTCGGACAGGGTCAGGGTCCGCAGCGTCTGGATCCCGTCGCCCTCCGGTCCGGGCCGGTGCCAGAACCCGTCCTCGAAGCGCAGGACCGCGACGAGGCGGGTGCCGTCGGGCAGCGCGACCGGGCGCTGCACCGCCTGGACGTGCTCGCCACCGGTGTCGGTCGACCAGCCCTGGGGCCGCAGGCCGCGCAGGCGGCGGCCGCCCACCCGGATTCCGTCGAAGCGCAGGGTCTCGGCGCCGCCCCGCTCGGCCTCGGTGAACGCGAAGGTCTCGCGGGCGAGTTGCGGGAAGGGCTGGGCGATCTCGTAATCGGCGAACAGGCCGCTCCAGGCCGCCAGGGCGTCCGGGTCGAGGTGCAGGGGATGGACGAGGCCGACCACGCCCTCGGCCGCCGCGACGTCGAGGCCGAGGGCGTCGTCCGCGGCGTCGGTCGGCGAGAGATCCTCCGCGAGGCGGAAGACGTGCCCCGGCGGCGTCGCGGGCGCGCCGTCCGGGTAGAGCCCCCAGACGAGGCGCCCGGCGAGGTGGCGGATCAGCGGGTGGGCGGCGAAGAACGGCCAGAACACCCCGGGGGCGACGCGGCGCTGGGATGCCAGCATGGCCTCGAGCCGGGTGACCTGCAGGCCGGCCGCGGCCTCCGCGTCCTTGCGCAGGGCCGCCCAGTGCCGGGACGCTGCCTTCGCCGCCTCGGGATCGTCCGCCTTGGTCGGGCGGGGCAGGGCAGCGAGTCGCCGGCCCTCGGCGTCGCGCAGGACGGGCTTCAGGGTCTCGTCGAAGCCGACCCGGAACCGGCGCGCCCCGAAGGACAGGTCGAGCCCGCCCCGGGCGTCGAGGCCGAGATCGGGGGAGAGCCGGTCGGCGAGGTCGACCTCGTCGAGGCCGCGCGCCTCGGCGGCCTCGACGATGGCGGCGCGGGCGGCCTCCCGCAGCTGCAGCAGCGGGCTCTTCTCGGCGATGGCGCTGAGGTTCATCAGCGCCACGTCGGTGCCGATCCCCGCGAGCACGGCGATGCCGGCCTTGCCGCGGGGCTTCAGGCCCGCCTGCCCCCAGGCGCGGATCTGCCGGGTGAGGTCGCGGGCGGCGTGGTCGCCGCCGATCAGGGCGAGCGCCTGCAGGGCCCACTCCCCCGTCGCCTTGGCGCCGGCCGCGATCCACGACTGGAACAGCGCGACCGCGAAGGCGTCGAGGCTCTCCGGCGTGCAGGCGGCGCGGACCTGCGCGACGCCGGCGTAGGGCGCGAGCGGGTCCGAGAAGGCGAGCATCTCGCACAGGGCGGTGACGGCGGCGTCGGGCAGGGCGCCGCCGCTGCGCAGGATCGGGCGGGGCAGGGCGGCCGGAACCACCCAGTCGGGGAGCTTCGGCGGCTTGGACGGCACCTGCTCCAGCGGGTCGCTGTCGACGCCGGCAGCCACCGCCCCGGGCACGCCGGGATCCCGCTCCGCGTAGGCCGCGACGGCGGCGTCGAGGGCGGCGCGACCCGCGGGCTCGGCGGCGAGGAAGCGCAGGGCCGCGTCGGCGGCGTCGCGGTCCGGGCCGGCGGGCCCGAGGGTCTCGGGCAGGAGCCGCAGCGCGGCGGTGCGGGGATGGGCGCGCAGCCACGCGGCCGCGGCCGGCCGGAGCTTGCGGGTGCGGTGGAAGGCCCGGGCGGCGACCGGGGCGAGGTCGGCGGCGTCCACGGGCTCGACCTCCGGCAGGAGCTGCGCCGGATCCGCCGCAACGAGGCGGACGAGGCCGGGCACGGCCCGCGCGCCGAAGCGGCACAGCATCACCGCGATGGTGCGCCGCCACGCCACGTAATGGGCGCGCTGCGGCCCGGTCTTCTCCCACAGCATCAGCGCCAGGGGCTCGGGCTGCCACCCGACCATCCGGAACCAGGGCCCGTAGTTGAAGTAGAAGAAGCCGGTGAACTGCTCGCGGGTGAGGTCGAGCCGGCGGTCGAGCCAGGCCAGGGCCGCCCCGGGCTCCGCGTCGGCGGCGGGGACGGGCTCGGCCGGCGGCGGGATCGGCATGTCGTAGAGGGCCTCCGCCTCGGTGGCGCGGATCCGCGCCGCGAGGTCCGTCATGGACTCCACCAGCGTCCCGGCCTCGAAGTAGAAGGTGCTGCGGTCGAGGGCCTCGTCGGGGTCGAAACCGTGCGCGACGGGCGTCGGGATCGGCGCCACCGCCCGTTCCGACCGGGCGCGCGCGGCCCCGCGCCGCCGCCAGGGCGGGTCCCGGAGCACGGGCGGCAGGGCCTCCGGCGCCGCCTGCGGCGCGCTCCCGGCGGCGAGCAGCCGATCCAGGCGCCCCGCGCCCCGGCCGCCCTCGGCCGCCGCCCAGGCGCGGGCGGTCTCGTGCCCGTGGCGCTCGGCGAGCGTCACGGCCCTGGGGCCGTAGGCGGGCTCCCCCTTGCCGTGGAGTGCGCCCAGATAGGCCCGCAGCATCCAGTCGGGGAAGGCCGCGTCGGCGGCGTCGAGGGCGTCGCGGACCAGCTTGGTGCCGACGAAGGGCAGGAGCGCGTCGAGGGCGTCGGCGGCACGGGTCTCCAGCAGCGCCCGGGCGATGAGCGTGCGCTCGGGGCCGACCGCCCCTTCCAGGAGCCAGACGAGGGCCGGGGTGGCCGCCTCGCCGGCCGCCTCGGCGGCGGCGATCGCGGTCGCGGCGGCCTCGTCGGCCGCCACGTCGCAGGTCGCCAGCGTCGCCCGGTGATACGGCGCGGCGTACCAGGGCGCCGCCAGCGCGGGCGGCAGGTCGACGATCAGCGGCAGGGCCGCGTGGGACGTGCCGTAGGCCTTGGGATCCGGCGGGTCGCAGCGCGCCAGCACCGCGCGGGCCCAGAGGGCGTGGTCGGCGCCGGGCCGGTCGTCCGCGAAGACCGCCGCGAGCCAGCGGGCGAGGGTCGGCTCCCGCTCCGCCGCGGCGAGCCGGAGGGCGGCCTCCAGGGCCTCCGCGTACTCCGCCTCGGGGGCGGCGGTCAGGGCGGCCCGGACCCCGCAGGCGGTGGGCAGGTCCCAGGGCGAGACCGGCAGGGAGCCGTAGCGGCCGGAGGGGCGGGGCCGCAGCCGGTCGAACAGGGCCACGAGCGTCCCGGTGCCGGAGCGGGCCACGAGCCAGCGGGCGAAATGCGTGAACGCCGCCCGGGCCGCCGGCCCGTGCGGTCCGGGCTTGTCACCCCAGAGGCGCTGATTCAGCGCCGGGCAGGCCGCCTCGAGCTGCTCCAGCCAGCGCCGGGCCTCGGCCCGGTCGGGGGCCGGCGGCGCGCGCGTCGAGCCGCGCGGCGAGGCCTCGGCCTGCGCGCGGGCCTCGTCCGGGGCGGCCGCCAGCAGCGGGCGACCCGCGCCGCGAAGGCGCCCAGTCGGCCGCGGCGTCGAGGGGCGCGCCGGGACGGCTGCGCGTGGCAGGGGCGTGCCGGAGAAGATCGGGGCCGTGCCGGCGTCCGGGCGCGGCGCGCCTCCGCCCGGCGGCGGGGGGGGCGGGACCTCGGCGGGCCTCCGGATCGGCGACCCGGGTTCCGGCGGCCCGGGCCGTCGCCGCGCTGCCGACCCGGGAGTCCGGGTCCGGCCCGGCGGGCGCCGGGTCGCCGGCCGGGCGATAGCCCTTGCCGGTCTTCTCCCGCACCAGCCGGTCGCGCTCGGCCTGCGCCGCCTGCGCGCTCGGGAAGAGCTTGGTCTTGGACTGCCCCTGCGTGCCGATCCGCCCGAATCTCACGATGAGAACGCTGTCCTCGGTTCCGGCCTCCCAGAACTTCGCCGATGATCCCGCCGTCAGCTCGTAACGCTGCATGCAGTCCTCTCCCGGTGGCGCGGCAGTAAAATTTTCCTTGTCGGGTCTCAGGTCAACCCGTAGCGGGCGAGCCGCGCGGCCACCCGCGCCTCGCGGGCCAGGGCCTCGGCCTGATCGGCCGGGCGCGCGCGCTGGCGCATCCAGGCCAGGGCCTCGACCTCGGCCCGGGCGGCGCCGAGGCCGCTCCGGCGCAGGATCGCGACGGCGATGCGCTCGCGCTCCCGGGGCGGGAACCACGCGAACGCCATCCGCAGGGACGGCAGCGCCCGCAGGAAGTCGTCGTCGCCCCAGGCCGCCACCAGCCCCTCGACGGACGCCAGGGTGGCGTCGGCGGCGATCTCCTCGCGGGCGAGGGCGAACAGGCCGGCGAGGAAGTCGCCGAGCGTCGCGGGCAGGCCGAAGCGGCGCAGCCGGGCGAGGGCGGCCTCCGGGTCCGATCCGGCCGCGCCGCAGGCGACCCGGAAGCCGAGCGCCGCCCCCGCGAGGGCCGGGGGCGTCTCCGGGTCGGCGAGGCGCCGGCCGAGCATGGCGGCGAAGGGCGCGCGCAGGTCGTCGAGGCCCGGCACCTCCGCGCCGGCCTCGCGGAACAGGTCGCGGCAGGCGAGGACCAGGGGGATGGCGCCGAGCCCCGCGCGCGGCTCGCGGATGCCCTCGAGAACGAAGAGCGCCCGGGCCGCCAGGACGGCGCAGAGGCGGGCGAGGGCCGGCCGCGCCGGCGCGAAGGCGTCGCCGAACCGGTACAGCCGCACGATCCCGGCCCCGGCGGCGCCCAGGGCCGCGGCGTCGTGCGCCGCCGCGATGCCCGCACTGAGGCGGGCCAGCAGCTCGCCCTCCAGGGTGAGGCCGGCGAACAGCGCGTCGGACAGGGCCCGGGTGAGGACGTCGAGGGCGTCGGGCGCCGCCTCGACCCGGGCGGTGATCCGGGCGGAGGCGGCCATCTCCAGGGTCCCGCCCCAGACCGAGGCCTCGATCAGGGCGCCGAGCCAGTGCGGGTGGCGCGCGAGCGTGAAGCGCTCCCGCGGCAGGCCGGGCTCGGCCCGGTCCGGCCCCTCGCGGGCGATCCCCGGCAGCCCGAGCAGCACCAGCCGGTGCAGCAGGTGCGCCCGCGCCCGGTCGGCCGGCTCGGCCCAGTCGAGGTCGACGTGGCGGCGCACAGGCCCCGGCTCCAGGTCGGCGGCGCGCAGGCGCTCGGCGACGTCCGCCACGAGGGGCGGCTGCCGGGTGCCGGGGGCGAGGCGTCCCTCGCGCCGGCCGGTGAGCGCCCGCAGCATCGCGGCGAGCGCGGGGTGGCCGGGCGCGGCGCCGCCGGCCGCCCAGGTGGGCGGGCGGTCGAGGGCGTCCTTCACCAGGGCGGCGAGGGCCGCGTCGATCAGGTCGGCGCGCAGGATCGCGGGATGGGCGCGCAGCCGGGCGAGGGCCTCGGCGTGGACCCGCCAGGCGACGCGGTCGGCGGTGGAGACGACCTGCCCGGCCTCGCGCAGGGCCGCGGTGATCGCCGTCATCGCCCAGTCGGCCGCGGGGGCGAGGCCGGCGGAGGCGACGCGCTCGTAGTAGCCCGGCGCCGGCATGCCGGCCGCGTAGCCCGAGAACCGGTCGAGCCGGGGATAGGCGTAGGGCACCACGTAGCTGCCGGTGCGCAGGTCCGGCCCCGGCGGCGCCGGCTCGGGCCGGGTCCCGTCCGCCCGCGCGGCGTGGCGCCGGACGGCGTCCGCGTGCCAGCCGCCGCAGACGAGGACGACCGGCCGGTCGCCGGCCGCCCGCAGGGCGTGGGCCGCGTAGGCGCCCATGAAGCGCTCGCGGGCCTCCTCGGCGGGATCGTCCGTGCCCGGCGGGCGCAGCAGGGCGAAGTAGCGGTCGAGCCGGGCCGGCAGCTCCGCCTCGGGCGCCGCCTCCGCGAGGACGTCCCAGAGGGCGTCCTGGTCGGCGACGCCGAGGGCGGCGGCGAGCGCCCGCTCGGCCGCCTCCGCGCGGGCCCCGTGCGGGTCGGCGTAGCGGTTGGCGCGGCGCCCGAAGGCCGGATCCCAGGCCGGCAGGTCGCAGAACAGCGTCTCGGCGCCCACCGCCCGGCCCGCCTCCAGGGCCTGCCATTCCGGCGAGAAGGCGCAGAACGGCGTGTAGGAGGCGGCGCTGCCCGCCGCGTCGGCCCGGAACGAGAAGATCGCCACCGGCAGGTCGTGGCCGAGGGCGAGGTCGGGCAGGTGCGGGTTGAAGTCGACCGGCCCCTCGATCAGCACGAAGGCCGGCCGCAGCGCCGCGATCGTGCGCCGGACGAGCCCGGCGCAGGCCGGCGAATGGTGGCGCACGCCGATGACGGTCAGGCGGCCGGGATCCGGCGCGGGACCGCTCATTGCGGGCTTCATTGCGGGGTGAGGAGGTGCCGCGCCGCGTAGAACGCGCGCCACGCCGCGCCGGAGCGGCGGCTGACGCGCTGGTCGAGGTAGCGGCGCAGGCGGGCGAGATCCTCGGCGTCGTCCTTGGCGGCGGTGCCGGCGAGGCAGGCGACGATGTCCTCCGGCTGGCCGGCGTCGCCCCGCAGGAAATGGGCCTTCACGCCGATGGCGTGGGCGACGCTGACCGCCTCCGCGGTGCTCATCACGGACGAGAGCCGCTCCATGCCGGTGCCCTCCGTGTCCACGGCCTCGCGCAGCTCCCGGAAGCAGGTCACGAGCAGTTCGAGCACCTCCGGATCCGGGCCGCGGGGCACGCCGGAGCGGGCGAGCAGCGCGGTGGCCTCGCGCTGCACCAGGGCGAGCTCGGCCTCGAGATCGGCGATCGGGAACACGGTCTCGAAGCCGAACCGGCGCTTGAGGGCCGCCGACATCTCGTTGACGCCCCGGTCGCGGGTGTTGGCCGTGGCGATCAGGTTGAAGCCCTCCCGGGCGTAGACCATCCCGTCCGCGCCGGTGAGTTCGGGCACGGGGAGCACCCGGTCGGACAGGACCGAGAGCAGGCTGTCCTGCACCTCCAGCGGGCAGCGGGTCAGCTCCTCGAAGCGGACGATCCGCCCCTCGCTGAGGCCGGTGTGGAGGGCGCCCGGCACCAGGGCGCGCGGGCTCGGCCCCTCGGCGACGAGCAGCGCGTAGTTCCAGCCGTAGCGGATCTGGTCCTCGGTCAGCGACGCGCCGCCCTGGATCGTCAGGGTCGAGCACCCGCTGATCGCGGCCGCGAGGAGTTCCGAGAGCAGGCTCTTGGCGGTCCCGGGCTCGCCGATCAGCAGGAGGGCGCGGGAGGTGGCGAGGGTGACCATGGCCCGCTCCACCAGGGCCGGGGCGCAGACCACCTTGGCGGGGGTCGCGCCGTCGCCGCAGATGAAGCGCCGGACGGCCTGGAGCGAGAGCTGCCAGCCGGGCGGCCGCGGCGCCGTATCCTCGGCGCGCAGGCGCGCGAGCTCCGCGGCGTGGACGGCCTCGGCCGGGGGTCTCTGACGCGCCTCGCGATCGCCGCCCGCCCGCACCGCCTTCGCCATGCACCCGCCCCTGCCGTCGCGCCGACTCGGTCGACGTGTCCTGCGATCGGCAGATCATGCCCCGGCACGCGCGGGTCTCTCAAGCGGTTCCGCCTATCCGCGATCCCGTCGCCAAGCATTGGCGGCCCGGCCGCGGGCATTCACCGGTCCGGGCGATCCGGCGGACGATCAGGATCGGGCTAGTCCCGAAGACGGCCTACATCGACACCAAGCACAGCGTCAGGATCGCGACCTCGAAGACGATCCATCCGCCGAAGACGACGACCAGCTCCCAATCGGTTCTCTCTCCAGTCTTAGCCAAAGCGTACATGTTCGACCTCCTCGCGGAGCCCGATAGGCCGCAAGCGAATTCAGTCACCACGATGAAATGCAACGCGAATGAATATCTAAACAGGTTCTGCAACGGATTGCAATTGTGCGCACCCGCGCGAGCGCGAACATAAATCAATACATCGCCATAGAAATGCGCCCCCGCCCGCTTCGACGCGGAATTATCGCATCGCAGCAAGTATTGTCCCGCAACGCGCCGCCCGCGCCGGACCGGTCCCGGTGGCGTGAACGGGATCCGTCCGGCCGCGTTGCCCCGATACGCCCGGAGAGGCGGCCTGGGGAAACGTTCGAGGGTTCGCACATGAAGACGTTGATCAGCCTGACCGTCGCCGGCCTCCTGGCAACGGGCGCGGCCGCCACGGCCGCGGAGAATACCGGTCCCCGGATGCAGGGCTCGCCCAACGCGGCCGGCTACACGGGCAAGGGCGAGACGGGCAAGGGCGAGACGACGGGCACCACCACCGGATCTCCGGGCTCGGAGATGCCGAAGCAGGATGGCCGGATGAAGGGGCCGCCGAACGCGGCCGGCTTCCAGCCGGGCGGCAGCGACGCCGGCGCGGCCGGAGCTTCGGGCCGTCGCTGATCGGGTCCTGGCCCCGGCGTCGCGATCGATGCCGGGGCCCCGGCATCGACCGGCCTCGACGGCGGCCGAACGGGCTGCGCAACGCGGAAAGCCCCCGGAGACACGGCGCGCGCAACGACATCCCCGCTACGGTGACGGCGATCGAGCGCGGAGATGTGATGGCCCGGGTCGAGGTGGAGCCGGTCGGCACCGCCCACCGCGTGGCCTCGGTCATGAGGGTCGACTCACTGGAAGAGCCGGACCGCCCCAGGAGGGCGACACCGTCCACGCGCTCGCCGAGGCGGTGCGCGCTGCTGGTGAAGCCGCAGCCGCCGGGCGCGGGGCCGCCGTCATCCCGTCGTCATCTCGTCGTCATGCCGTCGTCATCGGGCTGGCCTAGGGCGGCGCCTCCCGCCCACCCGACCGGCTGCGCTCACCCGATGGATTGGTTCGACCTGCCCGAAGACACCCGCCCGTCATCGCCGGCCGACGAGAGCCGGATGCGGCTCTACATCGCCGTGGGGCTGATCGGCATCGGGGCCCTCGGGATGGTCGGCGGGATGCTGCACATCCTCCCCGCCTGACGAAAGGCGCGGCGGCGGCGCGGGCGCCGTCAGGCCGCACGGTCCGTCAGCGGCTCGGCCCCGACCGCGCTCCGGACGGCGGGTCCGGCGCGCCCGAACCGCGCGTAGAGCGCGGGCAGCACCACCAGGGTCAGGAGCGTCGCGCTGATCAGGCCGCCGATCACCACGGTGGCGAGCGGCCGCTGCACCTCGGCGCCGGTGCCGGTGGCGAGCGCCATCGGCACGAAGCCCAGGGAGGCGACCAGCGCGGTCATCGCCACCGGCCGCAGCCGGGTGAGGGCGCCCTCGCGGATCGCCGCCCGCAGCGGCCGCCCCTCGGCGACGAGCTGCTTGATGAAGGTCAGCATCACGAGGCCGTTCAGGACCGCGACGCCCGAGAGGGCGATGAAGCCCACCGCGGCCGGCACCGAGAGCGGCATCCCCCGCAGCCACAGGGCCGCGAGGCCGCCGGTGAGCGCCAGCGGCACCGCGCTGAACACCAGGAGCGCGTCCCGCGCGCTGCCCAGCGCCGAGGTGAGCAGCAGGAAGATCAGGAAGAAGCACACCGGCACCACCACGGTGAGCCGCGCCTGAGCCGAGGCGAGGTTCTCGAACTGGCCGCCCCAGGTCACGGAGGCGCCCGGCGGCAGGGTCACCTGCGCGGCGACCTTCCCCTGCGCCTCCGCCACCAGCGAGCCGATGTCGCGCCCGCGGACATTGGCGGTGACCACGACCCGGCGCCGGCCGTTCTCGCGGCTGATCTGGTTCGGGCCCTCGCTCACCGAGAACTGCGCCACCTGCCGCAGGAGCACGGAGGCGGCCCGGCCGTTCGCGCCCGGGGGGAGGGGGACGGGCAGGTTCTCCAGAGCCTCCCGGTCCTCGCGGACCTGGTCGGTCAGGCGCACGACGATCGGCACGCGCCGGTCGCCCTCGAACACGAATCCGGCGTCCCGGCCGCCCATGGCGGCGCCGATCACGTCCTGGATCGCCCCCGTGCTGAGGCCGAGCCGGGCCGCCTCGGTCCGGTCGATCCGGATCTCGAAGACCGGCAGGCCGGCGATCTGCTCGACCTTCACGTCGTCGGCCCCCGGGATCCCGCGCAGGATCGCGGCGATCCGGTTGGCGGTCTCCAGCATCGGCTCGAAGGCGTCGCCGAACACCTTCACGGCGAGGTCGCCCCGGGTCCCGGCGAGCAGCTCGTTGAAGCGCAGCTGGATCGGCTGGGAGAACTCGTAGACGTTGCCGGCGAACTCGCTCAAGGACGCCTCGATCTGCTCCTGCAGTTCGGCCTTCGACAGGCCCGGGTCAGGCCACTCGGCCTGCGGCTTGAGCATCACGAAGGTGTCGGAGGAATTCGGCGGCATCGGGTCGGTGGCGACCTCGGCGGTGCCGGTCTTCGAGAACACGTAGGCGACCTGCGGGAACTTGGCGATCACCCGCTCCACCTTGAGCTGCATCGCCTGCGACTGGGTGAGGGAGGTGGACGGGATCCGCGTGGCGTTGAGGGCGATGCTCTTCTCGTCGAGCTGCGGGATGAACTCGGTCCCGAGCCGGGTGGCGAGCAGGCCGGCGCCCGCGAGGAGGAGCAGCGCCGCCCCGACGAACGGGGTGGGCGTCCGGATCGCCGCGGCGAGGACGGGCCGGTAGACCGCCTTCAGGCCCCGGACGAGGGGGTTCTCCGCCTCGGTGACCCGGCCGGTGAGGGCGACGGCGATCAGGGCCGGCACGAAGGTCAGCGACAGCACGAAGGCCGCCGCCAGGGCGAGGATGACGGTCAGCGCCATCGGCTGGAACATCTTGCCCTCGACCCCCGTGAAGGTCAGGAGCGGGACGTAGACCAGCATGATGATCGCCTGCCCGTAGAGGGACGGCTTGATCATCTCCTCGGCCGAGTCCCGCACCGTCTCCAGGCGCTCCTCCAGCACGAGCGGCCGCCCGACCGCGCGCTGCCGCTCGGCGAGGTGGCGGAGCGCGTTCTCCGTGATGATCACCGCCCCGTCGACGATGAGCCCGAAATCCAGCGCTCCGAGGCTCATCAGGTTGGCCGAGATCCTGCCCTCGACCATGCCGGTCACGGTCATCAGCATGGCGACCGGGATGACCAGCGCGGCGATCAGCGCCGCCCGGATGTTGCCGAGCAGCAGGAACAGGACGACGATCACGAGGGCCGCGCCCTCCGCGAGGTTCCGGCCCACCGTGCGGATCGTGGCCTCGACGAGCCGCGTCCGGTCGAGGACGGTCTGGACGACGATGCCGGGGGGCAGGGCCCGCCGGATCTGGTCCATGCGGGCGTCGACGGCGGCCGCCACCGTGCGGCTGTTCTCGCCGATCCGCATCAGGGCGGTGCCGATCACGGTCTCCTGCCCGTTCTCGCTCGCCGAGCCGGTGCGCAGGTCGCGCCCGATCCGCACCGTGGCGACGTCGCGGATCCGCACCGGCACGCCGCCGCGGCTCGCCACGACCACGTCGGCGATCGCCTCCGGGCTCTCCAGGCGGCCGGCGGCGCGGACCACGTAGCTCTCGCCGTTATCCTCCAGGTAGCGGGCGCCCTGGTTGGCGTTGTTGGCCTGAAGCGCCCGGGCGACGTCCGCGAAGGAGAGGTCGAGGGCGGTCAGCTTCGTGGGGTCCGGCTGGACGTGGTACTGCTTCTCGAAGCCGCCGATCCCGTCGACGCCGGCGACGCCCGGGACGGACTTGATCTGCGGCCGCACGATCCAGTCCTGCACCGTGCGCAGGTAGGCGACCTGCTCCAGCTCCGTCCTGAGCGCCTGGCCCTCCGGGGTCCGGTAGCTCCCGTCCGGCTGCCAGCCCGGCCGGCCCGCCGGCACGGTCGCGCGCTCAGGCAGCGGCGCGTACTGGACGGACCACATGTAGATCTCGCCGAGGCCCGTGGAGATCGGGCCCATCCGCGGCTCGACCCCGGAGGGCAGGTCCTCCCGCACCTGGGCGATGCGCTCGGCGACCTGCTGGCGGGCGAAGTAGATGTCGAGGGACTCGGCGAAGACCGCGGTGATCTGCGAGAAGCCGTTGCGCGAGAGCGAGCGGGTGTACTCGAGGCCCTTGATGCCGGCGAGGGCCGTCTCGACCGGGTAGGTGACCTGCCGCTCGACGTCGGCCGGCGACAGGGACGGGGCCAGGGTGTTGATCTGGACCTGGTTGTTGGTGATGTCGGGCACCGCGTCGATAGGCAGCCGCGTGAGCGCGGCGGCGCCGAACCCCGAGGCCAGCAGCACGAGGAGCAGCACCAGCCAGCGCTGGCGGACCGAGACGGCGAGGATGCGGCTGATCATCGTCCGTCTCCTCAGTGGTCGTGGCCGGCGTCGGCCTTGCCGAGCTCGGCCTTCAGCAGGAACGCGTTGCCGACCGCGATCTCGGCGCCGGGCTCGAGCCCGGCGGTGACCTCGTAGGCCTCGTCGTCGGACCGGCCGAGGGTGACCGGCCGCTTCTCGAACCCCTCGGCCGTGCGCACGAAGACGGCGCTCCGGCCCGCGATGGTCTGGACGGCCGCCTTGGGGATCCGGACCGGGACCGCGTCCTGCGCGATCTCGACTTCGGCGGTCACGAAGGTGCCGGGCCGCCACGCGAGGTCGGGATTCGGCAGGGCGACCACCACGCGGGCCGAGCGCGTGTCGGGGTTGAGGAAGGGGCTGACGAAGATCACCCGGCCCTCGGCCCGGCGCTCCGCCTCGCCCGTCCGGCCGGGCGTGACCGTCACGCGGGCGCCCTCCCGCACCTGGGCGAGGTCGAGGGTCGGCACCGACAGCTCGATCCAGACCGTGGAGAGGTCGGCCACCGTGTAGAGGTCGGCCGGATCGCCCTCCTTGCCGACCGCCGTTCCGACATCGACCTTGCGCTCGACGATGCGCCCGGCGAGCGGCGCCCGCAGGGGGTAGCGGCGCAGGGTCGACTGGTTCGGCGTGGCCTCGTCGCGCTTCTGCGCGGCCGCCACCTCGGCGGCGTCGAGGCCGAGCGCCGACAGCTTCTGGCGGGCGAGGTCGACCCGGAGCCGGTTCTCCAGATAGGCGGCGCGGGCGGTCTCGAAGGCCGCCTCCGAGGCGCTGCGCGAGGCGAGCAGCTTCTGCTGGCGCTCGAAGTTGATCGTCTGCAGCTCGGCCTGGACCTGGGCGGTGAGGTACTCGCTCTTGGCGTCGGCGACCTCGCGGCTGTCGAGGATGGCGACGACCTCGTTCGTCTGCACGGCGTCGCCGAGGCGCTTGCGCATCTCGGCCACGGTCCCGACCACCCGGGCCGGGACCCGGGCGATCCGGTCGGTGTCGGGCGTGATCGTGCCGGGGACGAGGAGGTGGCGCGCCAGCGTGCCGCCCCCGACCGTCCGCGTGACGATGTCCTGGCCGGCGACTTGGTCGGGCCGCATCCGGATCGTGCCCCGCTCGTGGGCCTCGTCGGCGCCGTGCGCGTGGCCGTGCGCGTGGCCGTGCGCGTGGTCGTGGTCGGCGTGATCGTCGCCCGCGTGCGGATCGGGCGCGGCCTCCGGCCGGCCCGGTGCGGCGGCCGCGGCGCGATGATCGGGATCGTCGGCCGGAGGGCGGGCGAGCCCGGCGGCCGCGAGGGTCTGCCGGAGACGGTCGGGCAGGGTGGGGACGGCGGGAACGGCGGAGCCGAGGGCGAAGCCGGCGGCCAGAAGTGCCGCGGCGGCGGCCACGGACGGGACGATGCGCATGGGGAAGCTGCTCGGCCGGGACGGCGGGGTGCCGCGCGCGGCGGTCCCGGGAGGTCCCGTTCAGGTGTCACGTGAGGGCGAACCCGGAGCCTGTTCGGAATCCGGGCGGGGCGCCGCCCGCGGGCGGCGTCAGCTCAGGCGCGCGGGGGCCGCGGCAGCCGGTCGGGACTCACGGAGGGGCGGCCCTGGGCGAGGGCGCCCGGCCGCAACCGGCCCGGGGCGGCCGGGGGCGCGATCTCGGTCGCCTCCAGGCGGGCCGCCTGATGGCAGCCGCAATGGAGGTGCTCCGAGAGGCCGGGATCGACGGTCGCGGGGGCCGCCGGCGCGTCGAGGGCCGGGCCCTGGCTCCGATCGTGATGGCCGCCCGCGTGGAAGGCGAGATCCGCCGCGAGGCCGACGCCCGGGGCGGCGACGGTCAGCGCCAGGACGAGCGCGAGCGTGCGGGCGACGAGCGCCCACCAGCGCCGCGCCCCGGCCGGGCGCCTATGCCGAACCCCGAAGGTCATCGCGGCCCTTATGGTCCATCCGACGCCGGGGGCACAAGGTCCGGGTTCCGGCCCCGGACCCGCTCAGGCCGCCAGCTTGAGGACCCACTGGTAGAAGTCGGTCCAGGTCTCGGCCTGGGCCGGCGGCTCCGCGGCCGGGAACCGGGCGGGCTCGGCCGCGGCCTGGGCGCGGACATCCCGGGGGGCGCAGCCGAACTCGGCGCGGAAGGCCTGGGTGAAGTGCGCGGGGCTCTCGAAGCGCCAGCGATACGCCACCTCGGAGATGCGGGCGAAGCGCCCGTCGCCGGCGGCGAGGTCGCGATAGGCGCGGGCGAGCCGGCGCTGCCGGATGTAGCCGGATACGCCGCCGAGGGGGACGAACAGCCGGTAGAGGGCGCTGCGCGAGACGCCGAACCGCAGCCCGATCGTCTCGGCGGACAGGTCCGCAGAGGCGAGCTCGGCCTCGACGAAGCGCCGGATCGCGACGAGCAGCGGCGCCCGCTCGGGCGGCTGCGCGCCGCCCTCGTCCAGCGGCAGGCCCAGGGTCGCCGCCCCGAGCAGCGCGGCCGTGGCCTCGGCCGCCGCCGCGGCCTCCGGCTCCGAGAACCCCGTCGCGTGCGCGCTCAGGGAGCGCAGGTGGTCGTTGAGCATCCGGCCGAACGGGGTCGCGCCCCGGATCACCGACCCGTGCAGGGCGTCGAGGGCGCTCTGCCGGGCTCCGAAGAGCGGGCGCGGCAGCACCACCGTGATCGCCTCGTAATCCGTGGAGGCCGCGGAGAGCGGCTGCGACAGGTCGAACAGGCAGATGTCGCCGGGGGCGCAGTCCCGCTCCCGGCCGCCGATCGTGACCCTCGACTGCCCGGAGACGCGCATGTGGGCGACGATGTGATCGACGCCCATCCGGGCAGTCAGGGCCCGCGCGCGCACGAACTCGAGCCCGGAGGCGCGGGCGCTGCAGACGATCGCGGTGCCGAGGTGCCGGACCCGGGACTGCCCGCGGAAATCGGACAGGTCCTCCCGGCGGATCGTGAAATCCCAGAACGGCGCGACGGCGTCGCGCCAGTCGTCGGCCTGACGAGGGCCCGGGCTCTCGCCCGTGAGCTCCAGGATCGGTTTCGGTCGCATCGCCCGTGTCGGTCCCGACCGGGCGCGGCCCGGTCACGCCGACAGTATGGCGATTCTGCCTGCCCAGAAAAGTGGCACTCCGTTCCAATCACCGGACTCTGGGCCGCGCCCCGTCCCGGCGGGGTCGGCAAGGGCCCGGCAAGGGATCGGCAAGGGCCCGGAAACAGAACGTCCCGCAGGCCGGGTGGCCGCGGGACGGAGAGTTGCACGGTTGTGAGGATCGAGGGCTTCGATCCTGACGGTTAACCGACCGTTACCGGCCGCTCGGGGCCGCGCCGCTGCCGGTGGCGCCGTTGCCGGTGCTGTTGTCGCCCGCGGGAGCGCCGGGGGACGAGGTGTTGCCGTTGGGGGTGCTCTGCGCGGCGGCCATCCCGGCGCTCCCGGCGACGAGGGCGAGGGCGAGCAGGGCGGACTGGACGGTGCGGCTGGTCATGGCTCTCCTTGTATCCCGATCGGGTTCTCGACGTGGGTTCTCGCCGTGCCGGCCCGTGCCGGCGTTGGCTGGAGAACCGCCGCCCGGCGCCCCCGTTCCCGCCGGGGCAGAGCCGGCGCGGATCGGCCGCAGCCGCCGACGGCCGTTCGTCGGGAACACCCGCGACTCCCCCGAGCTTGTCCGAGGGTCGAGACCGGGGGCGTGGCGTGAAGGTGTTCCGGATCATGCAGGCGGCGACGGGCGCGGTTCTCTGGAGCGGCGCTGCGCTCGATCCCCTGGCGGCCCTCGACGCGATGGCGCGCGCCGCCGGCTTCCGCGACCGCACCCGGATCCCGGACCACCTGCGGGCCGGCGGCCTCCACGTCGAGGAACTGCGGGCCTGATCCCGCCGCGCCGGCGGACCCATCCGGAGGGATACCATGACCAAGCTGTTCATCGCGCAGGTGCGCGACGGGGGCGGCGAGCGGCCGCTCGTGACGGTCCGGGCCGAGGCCGAGGGCGAGGCGCGCCTGTTCCTGTCGGCCGCCTATCCGGAGGCCGAGATCGCCCACGTCGCCGAGCCCGGCGACTGGACGAGCGACGCCGATACCGGATCCCGGGCCGGGGACATCCGCGAGCATCCCGGCGTCGCGTGGCAGGCCCCGTCCAGCCTGGCGGGCTGAGACGCGCCCCCCGGGCCGCCCAGCCCATCCCGGCCGCCTGAACCGGTGTGGACCGGGGAGAAGTGGCGAGAAGCGGGGAGAACCGGGCGGTGCGGACAATTGGAGCGACGCCGTTCACGGGTCCCTAGGGGCGCCGCACCGAAGGTGCCGCATGCGTTCCGCCGATCCGACCCCGCGCCTGTTCGCGGCCGCGGCCGCCCTCACCGGCACCGGGATCCTGATGTGCCGGACCGAGCCGTCCGGGGACGGGATCCTGATCGGCCTGTTCTGCCTCGGGCTCTGGGCCCTCGGGACCCTCGCGGCCCGGTCGGAGCGCCCGGTGCGGCCCGCGCCGGCGAGGCGGCCCATCGTGCTGGAGGCGGTCGTCGTCGAGACACCCCGGTCCCCGCCGGAGCTTCTGCCCGCACCGCGTCCCGCGGCGGCCCGGGACCGCGCCCCGGCGGGATTCGCCCGGCTGCCGGAGGTTCCGACGCACCGGCAGCGCGTGGTCGAGCGCTCCACGCGCAGGCGCGGCTAGCCGCAGTCGAACACGCCCCGCTTGGCTGTCGGCCACGGTCGCGAGCTTCTGCCGCACCGCCGATCCCGGTCTCCCCGCGTTGCCCGCAGCCACTCAGGAGATCAGCATGGCCGACAAGTCCGCCGACACGTCAAACGTGACGACCTACACGGTGAAGCAGGCCCTGGCCGCGAAGGTGGCCGACCACATCGAGATCGCGGTCGAGGCGCAGGACGGCACGAAGCTCAAGCTCGTCGCGACCGCCGACCAGCTCGACGCGCTCGTGGGCGACCTGGAGACGATCCTGGACGCCGACGACGCGGAGGGCGAGGCGGCCTGAGCGGAGCGCGGGCGGCTCCGACCGCCGGACGACGGCCGCCCGCGCACGCCGCGCGGGCGGCCCACGGGGGCGCTCGGGGCAAACGCGTGAGGCACCACCGCGCGAGGCACCACCGCGCGAGGCACCACCGCGCGAGGCACAGCGCGAGATCGCCCCGGGCCGGACGAATCTGGTATGGATCGCGCTCGACGCGTCGAACCGAGGAGGGCCGGATGTTTCGCGGCGTGCCCGCCATCCGAACCGGCACAGGGCCGGCCCCGTGACCGGACGGGACATCGCGATGGCTCCGCCCGGGACCGCCGCGCCCTACCGGCTGCAATGCATGATCCACCGCGAGAGCGCTGGCGGCATCATCATCCACGACGAGCAGATTGCCGGCCCCCTCGAGGAGGCGGCGGTCGCCGCCGCGAAGGCCCGCTTCGCGGCGCTGCGTGCCGGCCGCGCGGGCTCGGCGGCCCTGCGGGATGCCGCCGGGCGCGTCGTCTGGTCGGCCCGGCAGGACGCCGCGACGCCCGGCACCGCGGGATCCGCCTCCCGGTAGGTTCCGGTCAGGTGAGGTGGCGCGGCTCCAGATCGATCACCGGGCCACCGAGGTCGAGGAACTCGTCCTCGTACGGGAGCGCCTCGTCCGGTTCCTCGGCCTCGCGCCGCCCGAACGGGATGAGCGCGGACAGGATTCCGAGGCAGAGTGCGCCGGCGACGAAGGCAATCAGGATCGCGATGCTCATGGCGGAACACTCGGGCGCGGCCGGCGGCGGAATCAGGCCACCGGCAGACTAAGGCCCGGTTCCCGGGCGCCGCAATCGAAATCGCCGCCGGTTCGGCCCCGATCGCCCTACCGGCACCGCGGGCGCGCCCGAGCGGGCGCCGCAGGATCGCCCCCGCGATCACCGGGAGGACCGGGCGCTTCGAGGGCTTCACCGCGGCGTCGACACCGCGTCCTTCTGGCGGTCGACCGCGTCGCGGACGCCGCGGCCGGCCATGAGGATCTCGGTCATGAACGCCGCGATCGCCGCGACGGTGCAGACCAGCGCCGCCCCGAAGCAGGCGAACAGGACGGACGCGGTCGCCGCATCGCGCAGCGCGCCGACGAACAGCGTGAGCACGGCCAGACCGATCAGGCCGCCCGCCAGCGAGGCCAGGACCACCGCCACGTCCAGCACGAAGGAGCGCCGTCGCAGGAAGGTCAGGCGGCGGGCGAGGCGAGCGGCCTCGGCGTCCGTCGCGCGGGCGGCCTCCGCCGAGAGGCTGTCGACCTTGTCGGAGATCCGGCCGAGGCGGGTCGAGAACACGTTGAGCAGCGTCGCCAGCGCCGAGAGCAGGAAGGCGGGCGCGAGCGCCACCTGGATGATGTGGGCGATGCTGTCCGGTTCGGTGGCGCTGAGGGAGAAGCCGAACATCGGCGGGCTACGCGCGCGGACGCGTCAAGTGCCGCCCCCGCCGGCGACCGGGCCGGACGGCCGCGCGGCGGCGCGACCGATGCGGACCGGGGGCGTCACCACAGGAGGCCTTCCGCCTGCAGCCCGGCCACCAGCAGGAACAGCGCCGAGAGGAACGCCACCGCGAGATACGGGACCGGCGTGTCGGTCATCGAGGCCTCCCGGCCGGCGCGGGGCCGACACCGTCCATCCGGACCCGGAGGGCCGGCATCGAAGGCAGCGCGACGGGGTGCATGCGCGTCTCCTGAGATCTCCACCGACGACGAGGCCGGCACATAGGGCCCCCGGCGCGCCGGAAAAGCCGCGACGGCCGCGCCGCCCGGCCGTGGCGGCGTCTTCTCCACAGGCCGGGGGAACGGCGCCGCGCCGGCGCCGTTCCCCCGCGAGATCTGCCGCTCCCCAGGACATCGATCCGGCGCCGGCCGGGCGACAAGACCCGGCCGGCGCCGGATCAAGACTCGGGCGGGACCGGACGCAGGCTTCATCTGCGCGGATCCGCGACCGGCATCGCGAATAGGCGCGGCGCAATTGCGCGGACGCGTCCAGACCCTCTGCGATACGGGACCGGATCGCACGAGATCTGCGGCACAGCCCGCGGCCGCGGGCCGGGGCATCGGCGGGAACGGCCGTAAATTAATGTTAACCGCTCGCGGGATCGCGAGCGGGCTTGCGGGGCGCCGGCCGGTAGGATTTATTAAACCTCGAAGCTTCCTGGTTGGTCCTGGGAACGTTCACCGACAAACTGAAGCCCCGTCCGCCCCCCCGCGCGACGGGGCATTTTGTTTCCGGAAACACTCGGATACAGATCCTCTTCTTGGCTTTGACCGGTCGATTTCGCGATGTGCTCCAGCGCACCCGCCCGTTTCGACGCCGAGGACCCGATTCCGGGCTGTTGCAGCGATGCACTATCGCCCCGGCGCATCCTGGCGTTCTGTCCGCCCCGCACACATCCCGTCCAACGGGAGACAGAGGACCAGATGATCAAGAAGCTTCTGCTCGCGAGCGCCGCCACGGCCCTCCTGACCGGCGCCGCCTCGGCCGCCGACCTGCCGCGCCGCGCCGCCCCGCCGCCGGTGTTCACCCCCGTCCCGGTCTTCACCTGGACCGGCGCCTACTTCGGTATCAACGCCGGCTACGCCTTCGACGCCAGCAGCAACAACACCAACAGCTTCGGCGTGCCCGCCCCCTACGGCAACGGCACCACCGCCTTCTTCAGCCAGCGCAACCAGGAAGGCTTCACCGGCGGTGGCCAGGTTGGCTACAACTTCCAGTTCACCCCCGGCTCCGGCATCGTCGTCGGTGTCGAGGCCGACGCCCAGTACCTCGACTTCGGCCGCAGCCGGAACAACGCCTTCCTCGTCGGCCCGCTCGCTCCCGGCTACTACGTGACCGACCCGCGCGGCCTCTCCAGCCTCGACTTCTTCGGCACCGTGCGCGGCCGCATCGGTTACGCCTTCGACCGCGTGCTGTTCTACGGCACCGGCGGCTTCGCCTACGGCTCGGGCAGCGCCGACCGCTCCTTCGGCGGCTTCGCCGGCAACGACAGCTTCCGCACCGGCTACGCCGTCGGCGGCGGCATCGAGTACGCCCTGCCCACCGACTCGTTCCTGAACTTCTTCCGTTCGAACGCCGTGACGCTCAAGGTCGAAGGCCTGTACGTCAACCTCGACCGCAACACCCGCAACCAGGGTGCGTTCGTCATCAACGCCGCCAACAACTTCCCGGTGGTGTACAACAACATCGGCCGCCGCGACGACGAGTTCGCCGTCATCCGCGCCGGCCTGAACTACAAGTTCGGCTCGTACTGAGAAGCCCGCGCGTCGGCGCCCCCCGCGCCGCGGGGGGCTGCGTCCCGCTCACCGGGATGGCGCGCGAGCCTCTGGACAGGCCGCACCCTCTCTCGACCTGAGCATCCCCAGCCCGATCAAACTGGCCGCTTGAGCCGAGGAGCGTCCCGGGAGCCATTCCCGGGACGTCTTGCGTCGGGGCGACGGCCCGCCGCGCCACGCCTCAGGCGTGGACCGCGTGCTCCAGCTGCGCCTTCGACATCCGCGACCGGCCGGGCACGTTCTGCGCCCGGGCCTTGCGCATCAGTTCGGCCTTCGTCGTCTCCGACTTTCCGCCCCCCTTGCCGCTCCCCTTGCTGCCGCCCCTGCCGGACGCCTTGGCGGACTTGCCGTCCTCGCGCGCCGCGGCGGCCTTCTCGGCGGCCGCCTTCGGCTGCTTCGAGAACTGTTTGCCCTTCCGGGTATCGGCGCGCTTCTTGGCCGTGCTGGCGGCGTATTCCTCGTCGGTCAGGCTCTCGCGGGCCTTCTTGGGCAGGTAGCGCTCGCCGGTCTTGCCGCTCTCCTTGCCCGACTTCGTGCCCCATTCCTCGTCGGTCCACTGCTGGAGATGGTTGTCGGCCGCCTTCTTGCCGGCGTAGCCGCCACCTTCCTTCTTGTATTCGGCAGTCGCGATCTGCGCCTTGCGCGCCGACCACTGACCAGGCTTTCCGCCCTTCTCGGACTTCGTGACCCGCGTCTTCACCTTGTCCCAGAGTTTGGGGTCGGTCTTCTTGGCGGTTCCTGACATCGGCGCCTCGTGAAAAAGATTTGGCAGACAACACGAGCCCCGCGGTCGTGTTCCTGCGGCGCGTTCGCCCAATCCGCGCCGCCCCGCACGCGAGGCCCGCTGCCGCCGCGACTGGGGCCGCCGGATACGCCGGGCGCCTGACGGGTTGGCCCTCAGGGGATCGGCCGCGTGGTCCGATCCGCCGGGGGCTCCGTCGCGGCACGCGGCGGCGCCCGGAAACTAGGTCCATCGCGAGGGATGCAGCATGGCCGACGCGCCGGACGACACCCAGGCCGAGCGGATGCCGCGCGGCGAACCGGAGCGCGCGGGCTTAGCCGAGAGCCCCCGCGACACCGCCACCGGCACGGTCAGGCCGCAGGACGGCCCGATGGAGCGGGCCGGCACCGAGAAGGAGGAGGCGCGCCGGGGCGGGGCCAGCCTCGGCGCGGAGCGCGACCGGCCGGGCGGCGGGCGCTGAGCGCCGACAACGAGACAGCCCACGAGAGAGGAAGACGCAGCATGCGGATCCGGCACAAGCCCCTGCGCGAGCAGGTGATCGTCATCACCGGCGCCTCCAGCGGGATCGGCCTCGCCACGGCCCGGGCGGCCGCCCGCCGCGGCGCCCGCGTCGTGCTGGCGGCCCGGAACGGCGCCGCCCTCGACGACATCGTCCGCGACATCCAGGAGCGCGGCGGCGAGGCCCGGGCCGTGGTGACCGACGTGTCCCGCCGCGAGGATGTCGAGGCGCTGGCCGCCGAGACCGTGCGCGCCTACGGCGGCTTCGACACCTGGGTCAACAACGCCGGTCTCTCGATCTTCGGCCGCCTCGAGGAGGTCTCGGACGCGGATCACCGCCGGCTGTTCGACGTCAATTTCTGGGGGATCGTCTACGGGTCGACCGTGGCGCTGCAGCACCTGAAGAAGGCCGGCGGCGCGCTGATCAACCTGGGCTCCGTCGCGTCCGACCTCGCCTTGCCGATCCAGGGCATGTACTCCGCCTCCAAGCACGCGATCAAAGGCTTCACGGACGCGCTCCGGATGGAGCTTCAGGAGGAGGGTGCCCCGGTCTCGGTGACGCTCATCAAGCCGGCCTCGATCGACACGCCGTTCCCCGAGCATGCCCGGAACTACATGGCGCAGGCGCCCAAGCTGCCGCCACCGGTCTACGCCCCCGCGGACGTCGCGGAGGCCATCCTGTACGCCGCGGAGCACGGCCCCCGCGACCTCTATGTCGGCGGCGGCGGCAAGCTGATGAGCGCGATGCGCAAGCGGGTGCCCGCGGTGACCGACTGGATGGGCGCGCAGGTGATGTCGCGGAGCCAGACCGCGGGCGTGGCCGGCAGGCAGCGGGACGGCGCCCTCCACGCGGCCGGCCGCGACGGCGCCGTGCGGGGCGGCTCGCCCCACCACGTCATGCGCAGCGCCTACACCCGGGCCTCGATCAACCCGGCCCTGACCGGGATCCTGCTGGCGGGGGCCACGGCCGCCGCGGCCGCGCTCCTGGGCCGTGCCGACCGCCGCTAGGACGCCGCTAGGACGCCGCTGCGGCGCCCGCTCCCGCGCGGGCGCCGGCCGGACTGTTTGTTTCTAGACGATGATAGCGGAGGTCAGCCCACATTCAGGCCCGAAGACCATCCTAGCCGGGTCTTGCGCCGGGCCGAACCGGCGCGAAACCGAGCAGAAGGTCTGATGATGATGCACGTGAAGATGATCGCGGCCGCCGCGGCTGTCGTCGGCGGCCTCGGCCTGGCCTCCGCCGGCGCGGCGCCCCTGGCGCCCGCCGGCGCCGATACGATCAGCGGCCCCGCCGCGGTCAGCACGGTCGCGTTCGGCTGCGGCCCGGGCTGGGCGCCCGGCCCGTACGGACGCTGCCGGCCGATGTACCGGCGGCCGCGCTTCTACGGCCCGCGCTGCTTCTTCCGTCCGACCCCGTGGGGTCCGCGGCGCGTCTGCCGCTAGGGACGCGCAGGCACGCGTCCCGACGCGAGGGTCCGGCGCAGATCCGGCGCCGAACCGTGACACGGCCCGCGGGTTGATCCAGGGGCAGGCCCCGTCTCCGAGGAGGCGGCAGCCTGCCCCTTCCCGTTGGCGGCGCGGCGGGCGGGATCGGGCGGCGGGACGGCGCGTCCGCCCCCCATCCGTTCCGGCCTCCGGCGGTGCCGGGGACCCCACGCCCGGGACCGCGCACGGTCCCGCTCCGGTTGGACATGACCATGGCCCAGGATCAGAGCGGCGGCGCGAACCCCACGGCGGCGGAGCGGGCGGCGGCCGAGCGCGTCGCCCGCAAGCGCCTCGGCCCGGACGGCTGCCCGGAGCCGGCGCCAGACCCCCGATCGCCGACCGGACAGGCCAGCGGGATGAAGGCCGCGGGGCCTGACCGCCGGGCCGCCGTCCGGCCCCGCGGCGGCCGCTAGCGGCGCCCAACGGGCCGAGACGCTCTCCGAGAAGCGCGCGAACGTGCTCGTGCCCGGCCGCGGGAATAAAGCCCGCCGCCGCCCGGTTCCCGATTGTGTGGCACAAGGCTGCAGGCAGGAGCACCAGGGCGGGACCCCATGGCTTCGCAGGCTCTCGACGGGCCGGGCCCGGCCCGGCCGCCGGCATGACGACCCTGGCGCGGGCGCGCTTCAGCCAGCTCGTTCTCCCGCGCCTGGACGAGGGCTACCGGCTCGCGCACTGGCTCACCGGCAACGCCACCGACGCCGAGGACGTGATGCAGGAGGCGTGTCTGCGCGCCTACCGGGCGATCGAGGGGTTCGCCGAGGGCAATGCCCGGGCGTGGTTCCTGACCATCGTCCGCAACACCGGCTATTCCTGGCTGCAACGGCACCGGCCGCGGGCGGTGGTCTTCGCCGACGACCTCGCCCCCGAGGCCCGCGCCGAGCTGGAGATCGGGGGCGCCCTGACCGAGGCTCCGGAGACGCCCGAGGCGACTCTCATCGCCCGCGACGATGCGGGGCAGCTCGCCCGGGCCGTCGAGGCCCTGCCGGTGGCCTTCCGCGAGGCGCTGGTCCTGCGCGAGTACCACGGCCTCAGCTACCGGGAGATCGCCACGGTGACGGGGGTCCCGATCGGGACCGTGATGTCGCGCCTCGGCCGCGCGCGGCAGCACCTGCTTGCACGGCTCGCGAGGGACGGGCGATGACCGACGACGAGACCCTCCTGCTCCTCAGCGCCTACGCGGACGGCGAGCTGTCGCCCGGCGAGGTCCTGGCCATGGAGCGCCGTCTCGCGGCGGACCCCGATGCGCGGGCCCTGGCGGAGCGCCTCCGCACCCTGTCCGGCACCCTGCGCGAGACCCTCGCGGGGCCGCCCGCCCCGGAATCCCTGCGGGCGCGCGTGGTCGAGCAGGTCGGCTTCTCCGACCCGCCCCCGTCCCGCGGCCGCTTCGGAGGCGCGCTCGGGTCCTGGCCCGAGACCTGGATCGAATCCTGGCTCAAGTCCTGGCGCGGATCCCGGCAGGCACTGGCCGCGACGCTGCTCGTCGGTCTCGTCGGCGGGGCCGCGCTCGGCGGCGGGGCCGTCTATCTCGACCGCCCCGGCGGCGCCCCGGATACCGGCGCGGCCGTGCTCGCCGGCCATCTCCGCGGCCTCGCGGCCCCCCAGCCCTTCGACATCGCCTCCTCGGACCGGCACGTGGTGAAGCCCTGGTTCAACGGCCGGACCACCCTCGCGCCCGAGGCGCCGGACCTGTCCGACAAGGGCTTCCCACTGGTCGGCGGCCGGGTCGACATCGTCGGCGGCGCGCCCGTGCCGACGCTGGTCTATCGCCGCGACCGGCACGTCATCAGCGTCACGGTGATCCCGGCCGCCGACGGTCCCGGGGCCGGCGAGGAGCGGCGCGACGGCTCGACGATCGAGCGCTGGCGCCTCGGCGACCTCACCTACTGGGCGGTCTCGGATCTCAACCGGCGCGACCTGCGCGCCTTCGCCGACCTGTTCCAGTCCCGGACTGGGGCCCCGCCCGGGTAAGGCGGGAATAACGGCCGTCAATGCCGGGTTATTACTGATATCGTGATGTCGATCCGGCGAGGATCCCAGCGTGATCAGTCAATCACACCTGAACACCCGCAGAGCCGAAGCACGATCCGAGATCGGCCCCGCGCCGGAGCGGCGGTCCCAGGCCGGCGCCGCCCCGGCCTTCCCGGACCCGTCCCTCGTGGAGGCGGCGCTCCGTCTCCTGGCTGAGCATCTCGAGCAGGGGCTGGCGGTGACCGACCGGTACGGGCGGGCCCATTTCCTGAACCGCGCCGCGCAGGCCTTCGTCGCGCGCGGCCTGCTGTGCCTCGAGCAGGGCGGCCTGCGCGGCGCGGCGCCCGAGGACAGCGCGGCGCTGCGCCGGGTCATCGCCCGCTGCGCCGCCGGCCATCGCGGCGGCTCGGTGCGCCTGGAGGGCGCGGGCGGCACGCTCCTGGTCGCCGCCTCGGCGCTTCCCGGCACGGTCGCCGAGGGCGCGGTTCTCCTGCGCCTCACGGACCCCGGGACCCCGCGCCTGCCGGATCCCGGCGTTCTCCAGGACCAGTTCGGCTTCACGCCCGCGGAGGCGGCCCTGGCCGTCGACATCCTGGCCGGGAACGACCTCGCGGCGAGCGCGACGCGCCGCCGGATCACGCGGAACACGGCGCGCGTGCACCTGCGCCACCTGTTCGAGAAGACGGGGACGCGCCGCCAGGCCGAGCTCGTGCGGCTGCTCCTGCTGTGCCCGCAGCCGATCGCGGACGCTTAGCGCGATCCGGCAAAAATATTCGCGCCGCGAGCCACGATTAATCCGAACGGAGGATGCGCACAGTCCACGACAAAGCGACGCTGATCCGGCCGATCGTGGACGAAACACGGATCTCTCGGCGCAACGGAGACTGGATCATGATCCTCTCGTTCCTGAAATCTGCCCGAAAGAGCCGCATCGCGGCGCGAAATCTTCGCATTCTGTCGGCCCTCGACGACGAGATGCTGAGCGACATCGGCCTCGACCGGCGCACGCTCCGCGCCTTCTGCGAGAACGGCTGCTCGCACGTGCCGCCGCCGCCGAGCCAGGCCGAGGCGCCCCGGGTCGTCGCGATGCCCGGAGCGCTCGGGATCGCCTTCCGCTGAACGCCCGCCGCACCGCCCGCCGCGACGCCCCGGGCCCGGCCCGAACGCTCAGATCTCGACGCAGATCTTGCCGAAGTGACGGTTGCTCTCCTGGTGGCGGAACGCCGCGACGAGGTCGTCGAGGGGGAAGCGGCGGTCGATGACCGGCCGCAGCCCACAGGCGTCGATGCCGCGGATCATCTCGATCTGGTGGCGCCGGCTGCCGACCAGCACGCCCTGCAGCCGGATCTGCTTCAGGAGCGCCGGCACCAGCGGCAGCTCGCCCGCGACGCCCGAGAGGATACCGATCACCGAGATGTGGCCGGCGACCCGCACGGCGGCCATGGACTGCTCCAGCGTCGCCGGCCCGCCGACGTCGAGGACGTGGTCGACGCCGCGCCCGTCGGTCAGGCGCCGGGCGGTCTCGCCCCAGGCCGGGTCGGCGCGGTAGTTGATGACGTGGTCGGCGCCGAGCCCGCGCAGGCGCTCCAGCTTGGCGTCGCTGGAGGAGGTGGCGATCACCGTGGCGCCCGCCGCCTTGGCGAATTGCAGGCCGAACAGCGACACGCCGCCGGTCCCCTGCACCAGCACCACGTCGCCGCTCTTCAGGCCGGCATCGGCGTGTAGTGCCCGCCACGCGGTCAGCGCGGCGGTGGTGAGCGTCGCCGCCTCGGCGTGGTCCCAGCCCTTCGGGGCGCGGGTGAAGGCGGTGGCGGGCGCGGTGACGCGCGCGCGGGCGTAGCCGTCGACCCCGTCGCCCGGCACGGTGGCGAAGCCCTCGACGAGCGGGGTGCCCTCCAGCCAGGTCGGGAAGAACGTGCTGACCACCCGGTCGCCCACGGCGAATTCGGTCATGCCCGGCCCCACGGCCTCGACCTCGCCGGCGCCGTCGGACATCGGGATGCGCGGCTCGCTCGGCCCCCACATCCCGCTGACCACCGCGTAGTCGTGGTAGTTGAGGGAGTTCGCCCGCAGGCGGACGGTGATCGCGCCGGGCCCGGGCTCCGGCACGGGCCGCTCGCCGAAGGTCACCTTGTCGAAGCCGCCGCCGGGCTGGACGATGACGGCACGGGCTGTCGATCCGGTCATGACGCACCTGTCGCTCCGCGGCCTCGGCCGCCGGGGGCGGACACTGGCAGGCCCGGCGCGCCGCGTCGAGACGACGGAGCGGAGCGGTCCGCCGCGAGCGCGGGGGAGGGACCCGCGACAGGGGCCCGCGACAGGGGCCCGCCACCGGCGTCCGCAGCCCCTTCCCGCCCTTGCCGCTGTGCCGCGCCGGCGCCAAGGTCACGGATCGCATCCCGTCCGTGGAAGGAGGACACACCGTGTCGACCGAGCGCGTCGTTCTGACCGAAAGCATAGCGCCGACGGCGTCCAAGATCTTCACCCAGGCCGGGATCGGCGCCATCCGGCAACTGCCGCGCGCGGTCAGCCCCGAGGATGCCCGCGATCTGGCCGACGTCACCGTCCTCGGCATCCGCTCGCGCACGCAGGTCACCGCCGCGCTTCTCGACGCCCTGCCCGATCTCGCCGCCATCGGCTGCTTCAGCGTCGGGACCAACCAGGTCGACCTCGAGACGGCGCGCGCCCGCGGCCTGCCGGTCTTCAACGCGCCGTTCTCGAACACGCGCAGCGTCGCCGAACTCACGATCGGCGAGATCGTGATGCTGCTCCGGCGCATCCTGCCGCGCTCGGAATCCGCCCATGCCGGCGGCTGGGACAAGTCGGCCACCGGCGCCTTCGAGGTGCGCGGCAAGACCCTCGGGATCGTCGGCTACGGCAATATCGGCGCGCAGCTCTCGAACCTCGCCGAGGCGATGGGCATGCGCGTCATCTTCTACGATCTCACCGACAAGCTGCGCCACGGGAACACCGAGCCGGCCGAGAGCTTCGAGGCCCTGCTCGCCGCCAGCGACGTGGTCAGCCTGCACGTCCCGGAGACACCGCTGACCCACGGGCTGATGGGCGCGGAGCGGATCCGCGCGATGAAGCCGGGCGCCTACCTGATCAACAACAGCCGCGGCACGGTCGTGGACCTGGACGCCCTCGCGGCGGCGCTGCGCGACGGGCATCTCGCCGGGGCCGCGATCGACGTCTTTCCCGTGGAGCCGACGTCCAACGCCGAGCGCTTCGTCTCGCCCCTGCAGGGCCTGCCGAACGTCATCCTCACCCCCCATGTCGGCGGCTCGACCGAGGAGGCCCAGGATCGCATCGGCGCGGAGGTGGCCCGCAAGCTGGTCGACTACATCCAGACCGGCTCGACGCTCGGCGCGGTGAATTTCCCGCAGGTCCAGCTGCCGCCGCGCCTGTCCGGCGCGCGCTTCCTCCACGTGCACCGGAACGTGCCCGGCGTGCTCGGGCAGATCAACGCGATCTTCTCGGGCCGGTCGCTCAACATCGACGCGCAGTACCTGCAGACGGACGGCGAGTTCGGCTACGTCGTGGTGGACGCGTCGGTGCCGCCGGGCGAGGCGGACGGGGTCCTGCACGCGCTGCGGGCCATCGACGGCACCGTGAGGACCCGGCACCTGCGGCCGAAGGCGGGGTAGAGAGCCCGGCCCGCAACGGGGCGCCGGCGCGCGGCCGGCGCCCTCTGCTCAAGGCCGCGGCAGGGTGTGCAGCGCCCTCAGGAAGGCGTCGACATCCGCGCGGGTGTTGTAGAAGGCGAGCGAGGCCCGCACCGACTGGTCGACGCCGAACCGGCGCAGGGCCGGCAGGGCGCAGTGATGGCCCGAGCGCACCGCGATGCCGTGCGCGTCGAGGTGGTGCGCCACCGCCTCGTTCGTCTGCCCCTCGATCACGAAGGACATCACGCTCGCCTTCTCCCGGGCCGTGCCGATCAGGCGCAGGCCCTTCACGTCGGCGAGGCCGCCCTGCGCGTAGTCCAGGAGGTCGTGCTCGTAGGCGGCGATCGCCGGCATGCCGATGCCCGCGAGGTAGTCGAGCGCCGCCCCCAGACCGACCGCCCCGGCGATGTCGGGCGTGCCGGCCTCGAACTTCTCGGGCGCGCCCTTGTAGACGGTCTTCGCGAAGGTGACGTCCTCGATCATGTGGCCGCCGCCCTGCCAGGGCGGCATCGCCTCGAGCAGGTGCGTCTTGCCGTAGAGCGCGCCGATGCCCGTCGGCCCGAACACCTTGTGGCCGGAGAAGACCAGGAAGTCCGCGTCCAGGGACTGCACGTCCAGCGGCATGTGCGGCGAGGATTGCGCCGCGTCGACCAGCACCGGCACCCCGTAGGCGTGGGCGAGCTGGATGATCTCCCGCACCGGGTTCACGGTGCCGAGCGCGTTGGCCACCTGCGTCACCGAGACGATCTTGGTGCGGCCCGACAGGAGCGCCGCGTACTGCTCGAAGATGATCTCGCCGCGGTCGTTCACCGGGATCACCCGGAGCGTCGCCCCGGTCTGCTGCGCCAGCAGCTGCCAGGGCACGATGTTGGCGTGGTGCTCGATGGTCGAGACGATGATCTCGTCGCCCGGGCCGATCTGGGCCCGGCCGTAGGAATTGGCGACGAGGTTGATCGCCTCCGTGGTGCCGCGCAGGAAGACGATGTCGTCCTTCGACGGGGCGTTGAGGAAGCGGCGCACCGCCTCGCGGCCGCCCTCGAACAGGTCCGTGGCGCGCGCGGCCAGGGTGTGGGCGGCCCGGTGGATGTTCGAGTTGTGCCGGGCGTAGAACGCCGCGGTCGCGTCGATCACGGCCTGGGGCTTGTGGGTGGTCGCAGCGTTGTCGAGCCAGACCAGCGGGTGGCCGTTGACGCTCTGGTGCAGGGCCGGGAAGTCCCGGCGGACCTGCTCCACATCGAAGGGCGCCGCCACCGGGCTCGATCCCTGGGCGGCGAGGCGCGGCGCCGGACCGGGATAGCGGGTCGGCTCGACCCGTGGGCTCGCCGCCGCCCCGCGGGCCGGCCCGGGGCCGAGAGGCAGGAAGTAGTAGTCGCCAGCCGGCGCTTCGGGCGCCCGGGACCGCCGACCGGTCCGGGCGAGGCTCTCCGGCGCCTCATCGCGGCCGGCCTTCGACGGGTCGGCGGGCACGAGGTCCGGGACGAGGGCGTGCGCGAAGGCGTTGGCGCGGGGGTGGTCGGCGGCGATCTGGCGGTGCAGCTCCGGACCGCCGGGGAGGGCGGCCGCCAGCGCCGGGGCGCCGGCGAGGGAGAAGTCCGGCAGGACGGGGCGCGGGCTCGCGGGGTGGACAGGCGGGATCGCCGCCGCGTCGGGGAACGCCGGGCTCGCGGGTGCGCGGTTCGGCAGGGTCGGGCCGGAGAGGCCCGGCAGGCCGACCGGCGGCGCCCCGAAGCAGCGCGCCGCCAGCGCCGACGCGTCGGGCTGCAGCCCGGCGGGCCGGCCGCCCGCGGGAGCGGAGGGGACGCCCACGGGCGCGCCCGGCAGCGGCGCCCCGCCCGGGCCCTGGGGCAGGCCCTCGAGCGCCTGCGGGACCTGGGGGCCGGCGGGGATCTCCGGCGCGAACGGCTGGCTCGCGGCCTGCCCCTGCCGGTAGATCTCCCGGGCGAGGCGCCCGACGAGATCCGCGTGGGCCAGCTCGCCCGGGCTCGCCCCGGGCAGCCCGAGGGCGAAGGCCTCAGGCGTAGTCATGGTAGTTGCCCAGCAGCACGTTATCGAGGCGGGCGATCGCGTCCTCGACCAGCACGGCGGCCGAGAAGTAGCGGGTCACGAGGTGCGAGGCGATCGAGTGGTCGTTGGTGCCCATGTAGCGCACCGACAGGCCGGGCTCGATCTCGCCGGTCACGCCCGACTTCTGCAGGCCGACCACGCCCTGCTCGCCCTCGCCGACACGCAGCAGCAGGATCGCGGTGGTCTCGGCCCCGGTCACCGGGTCGATGTCGATCGGCAGCTTGTCGCTCGGCACCAGCGGCACGCCGCGCCACGTGATGAACGGCGCGCCGAACAGGTGGACGACGACCGGCGGCACGCCGCGGCGGGTCGCCTCCCGGCCGAAGGCCGCGATGGCGCGGGGATGGGCCACGAAGAAGGCGGGCTTCTTCCAGACCAGGGTCAGCAGCTCGTCGAGGTCGTCCGGGGTGGGCGGGCCGCCGCGGGTGGGGATGCGCTGGCGCGGGCCGACCTCGTGGAGCAGGCCGAACTGCGCGTTGTTCAGGAGCTCCCACTCCTCGCGCTCCTTCACGGCGTCGACCGTGAGGCGGATCTGCTCGCGGAGCTGGTCGATCTCGTTGGAGTAGAGATCGGTGACCCGCGTGTGGGTGTTGAGGATCGTCTGGATGGTCGAGAGGTGGTACTCGCGCGGATCGACCTCGTAGTCGACGAAGGTCGTCGGCAGGCGCGGCTCGCCGGTATGGACCGCCAGCAGCTCGATGCCCTGCTCGCCGTAGGAATTGGTGTGCCCTTTGAGGCGGTCGCGCTCCTCGCGGTACTGCGCGATCTTGGCGCGGATCTCCTCGCTCTCCACCGCGGCGGCATCGAGGGTCAGGAGGGTCACGGCCGACAGGGCCTTCACGGCCGGGGCGGGCGCGCTCTCGCCGGCGAGACCGGCATCGCCGAAATAGTCGCCCTTCGTGGCGAGCCCCTGGCGCAGGCGGCCCTTGTAGGGACCCGAGAGGGTCAGCTCGACCGTGCCGTCGGCCACGACCGTGAGGCTGCGGCCCGCGGACCCCTCCTCGTGGATCACCGCGCCGGCCTGGTGCCGGCTCTCGGTGAACTTGGCCGCCAGCGTGGCCAATTCGGCATCGCCCAGCCGGCTGAACAGCGGCACGGCGCGCAGGGAGGACGGGCGGATCACCCGGCCCTTGCCATCTCCCTTGCCATCCCCCTTGTCCTCGGCGACGAGATCGATCCGGCCGGGCTTGGCCAGCACGACGGCGCGGCGGTTGACGCGGTAGACCCCGCCCGCCACGTCCACGAAGGGCAGGAGCCGGAGCAGCCAGCGCGGCGTGTTGGCCGCGTTCTGGACCGAGGTGACGGTCGCCGTCGCAAGATTGCGTGCCGCCGTGGCGCTCACGCTCAGACCCGGTCCGCTCATCGTTCGTCCTCACTCCATCCAAGATTGCAGGCGCGCCGCATCGTTCCGCGCGGCGGCGGTGCGCCCCGCAGGTTGTGCGAGGCGGGCGCAAGACGTTTCGATCAAGATCTGACGACGACCGCGACCTGAGCGACCGAGTCGTCAATCAAAGCACGCATTCTCCGCGTCCAGACAGCCATCGTCAGGCCGCTCAACCGGTCTCACGTCATCGCTTCTCCGGCGAGGTCTGGATAAGGTCTGATTCGCCCGATGGTCAACGAAAGGATATCCCTATTTTCCGCGCCTTCTTGGAAGCGGGCACCCTGGCATGCACGGCACATAGGACATGATCATCCTCAGACCGTCCGGTCAGAGAATTTCATTTTACTACGCCGCGCGCCGCGGCGGCGGCCGGACGACTTTGTTGTCAGGAATAATCTTTCGCGCGTCTCAGATGCCATCCCCGTAGCCGAAGGACTGGTCCATGCTGAGCGCCGGCTCCTCGCCGACGGGCAGGCGCGAGACGACCCGGGCCGGCACGCCCGCCACGGTCGTGTGGGGCGGCACGTCCTGCAGCACCACCGCGGCGGCCGCGACCTTGGCGCCCGCCCCGACGCGGATGTTGCCCAGCACCTTGGCGCCGACGCTGAGCAGCACCCCGCGCTCGATCTTGGGGTGCCGGTCGCCGCTCTCCTTGCCGTTGCCCCCGAGCGTCACCGACTGGAGGATCGAGACGTCGTCGGCGATCGCCGTGGTCTCGCCGATCACCACGCCGGTGGCGTGGTCGATGAACACCCCCGAGCCGATCCGGGCCGCCGGGTGGATGTCGCAGCCGAACACCTCGGAGATCCGGCTCTGGACGTGCAGCGCCAGGGTCGCCCGGCCCCGGTGCCAGAGCCAGTGGCCGACCCGGTAGGCCTCGAGCGCCGCCAGCCCCTTGTAGAACAGGAACGGGTCGAGGTAGCGGCGGCAGGTCGGGTCGCGCTCGCGGATCGCCACGAGGTCGCGCACCGCGTGGGCGCCGGCCTGCGGGTCGGCCTCGAAGGCCGAGAGGCACAGGTCGCGCATCGACAGACGGGCGAGGTCGCCGTCCCCGAGGCGGTGGGCGAGCCGGTAGGCGAAGGCCTGGGCCAGCGAGCGCTGGTCGAGGATCGTCGCCTGGATGATCCCGGCATAGAGCGGCTCCTCGATCAGGGCCGCCTCGGCCTCGGCGCGCAGGGCCGCCCAGACCTCGGCCTCCCCCGTGCCGCGGCTCGTGATGCGCAGGGGCGGCTGGACCACGGCCATCGTGGCACCCGCGGCGGGCAGGGCGGCGTGATGCATCGGTCGCCGCCGATCACGGCACGGGGCGGAACAGGTCGGGCAGGTAGCGCTCCAGGGTGCCGTGCCCCTGGAACGTCACGTCCACAATCGCCGGGGCGTCGCCCGCGCGGTGGACGCCCACCACCCGGCCCCGGGCGTGCCGCCAGATTCCCAGGATCTCGGCGAGGTCGGGGCGCGCGAGCACGACCGCGTCGCCCTGCATCATCGTCCCTGAGGCCATGGTGTCGTTCCCCTTGGATCGGCCGTCTGTGGCGGGCTGATTCTGCCGCCGGGGGCGCCTGTGCCGGGGCCTGCGCCGCCGGCGAGAAGCCTTTTCCGGACACCCCGGCTTGCCGGAGAAGGTTTCGGCCGCGCGGGCCCGAAACCGGAGCATCGTCTTCGCTAAGCATCTGTCACAGAACGATATTTAAGCATCGCCCCGTCTTTGGCAAGCCCGGTCTCCGGCATGCTCCGGGCGCGGCCAGACCCCGGCCGGCACGGGCCGTCGATCGCGGCCGCGACGCCGGCGCGCGCCCGCCGGCCCCGTGCTTCTGCTCCGCGACGCGGCTTCGACGAACAACCTGCGCTGCAAGTCCTCGCCAATTTGGCAGCACATTCTCGGGACCGCCCCCTACATTGACGGTGTCGACGCGCAGTCGTGTCCCAGTCGTGGCCCAGTCGTGGCCCCGCCGACACGCAGTCGAAGCGGAGCCGAACGGAGGTTTGCCGTGATCGCCAGCAAGGAACGGATCGCCCGGATGATTGCGCCGTGTCTGCCGTGTTGCCGCGTCCAGGAGGAGGAGAGCGCACGACATCAGACACGAGAGGCGACCATCGATGCTGACCTATGACACGACCCGGAACACCCGTCCCGACCTGAGCCCCGAACCGGCCGCCCTCGGCCGAGCCCTGTCCCGGAGCATCCGCTCCCATCCCTCCCACGAACGCGCCGCCCTCGCGAGCGCCCTCGACGACGGCCTGATGCCCGACGAGGTCGCCCGCATCCTCGCCGGTCGCCGGGTGGCGGAGGCTTTCCCGATCCGCTGGGGCGAGAGCCCGGAAGCCTACGCGTCCCGGGCCGTGTCCGAGATGTTCGTCGCCTACCTCCAGTAGGCGCGCCGCTGCCGGCCGCGCCGGCCTCTCCGACCACGAACGATGGAAACCTGTCATGTCGGTCTTCCCCCGCGGGTGGAGGCGCCGGACGGGGACGGCTGCCTGCGCGCTCACCCTGGCGCTCGGTGCCGCCGGCCCGGCCGCGGCCGGACACACGCCGAAGGGCCGCGCCGCGGCCGCCACCGCGGCCGGCGGACCGGACGTCCCGGCCCGGCTCACGGTCGGGCCGGGCGGCCGGGACCTGCGGCTCGCGGGCGATCTCACGGCGGGCGTCGCCGCGCGGGCCGCCGCCATCCTCGCCGCGCACCCGCGGATCGCGCGCATCCATCTCACGAGCGACGGCGGCCTCGTGGAGGAGGGGGCGGCGATCGGGGCGCTCGTGGCGGCGCGGGGGCTCGCCACCTACGTCCCCGACGCCTGCGCCTCGGCCTGCACGCTGATCTTCGTCCGCGGCCGGACGCGCTACCTCGCGACCGGCGCGCGGCTCGGCTTCCACGCGCCCTACGAGATCGGGGCGCGGGGGCGGATGCGCCCGGTGGATTCCGCGCCGGAGCGGGCGGCCTACCGGGCCGCTGGCCTGCCGGCGGCCTTCGTGACGCGGGCGCTGGCGGTGCCCCCGGCCGGGATCTGGATCCCGACGGACGGCGAGCTGCGCGCGGCCGGCATCGTCACCGAGGTCGTCGGAACGGACCGCTTCCCCGACTCGACCCTGGACGCGGATCCGAGCGCGGCCGGGGCGCGGGCCGTGATCCTGCGGAGCCTGCCGATCCTGCGCCGGGCCGAGGCGGCGGGGCTCGCCCCGATCACCCGGTGGTACCGGGACGGCTACGCCGCCGGCCGGCCCGAGGCGGAGGCCGCCGCGGGCCTGAGGCGGATGGCCGCCGGCTACCTGCAGCGGCGCTTCCGGGCGGCCGATGACGGCGTCGTCCGCGCCCTGGGCCAGCGGATCCTGGCGACGCTGGAGCGGGGGGACGCGGCGGCCTGCGGCCTCCTCGCGGCCGGCGACCTCGTGGCGCTCGACGCGCGCCTGCGGGCCGAGCAGCCCGCGTCCCACGGGCTCGCCCCGCTCCTCGCCCGGGCACGGGCCGCGCGGCCGGACGGAGCGGTCTGGGCGGACCCGCCCGCCACGGGCCCGGGCGCCGCGCGGTCGACGGCCGAAGCGGCTTTCCCGTCGGGCGATTGCGCCGCCCGGATCGCCGCGACGCGGCACGCCCTCGACCTGCCGCCCCGCGCGTCGGCTGCCGCGCTGCGGGCGCTGTTCCTCGCGGAGCCGCAGCAGATCCTGGCGAGCCGCGCCGGACCGTAGCGACGCCGCCGACCCTCGACACGCCGCGCCGGCGCCTATCTTCGCACCCGCGGCACGCCCCGGACGGGCGCCGGCCGCGGGGAGACGGGGGTTCGACGGATGCCGGATTATCGCCTGCGCGGGGCGGTCCGCGGCGAGGATGGCGAGATCGGCGCGCCCCGCGTCGACGAGGTGCTCACGGCCGCGGACGCGAAGGAGGCGGTCCGCCTCGCCAACGGCCGCTCGCTGACGATCGAGGACGACGCGGTGAACGCCCTGTGGCTGGTCGACGCCCACGGCACCCTGCTCTGGTCCCTGCGCCGCGCCGACCGGAAGTCCTGACGCGGGCCGGCGCCGTCAGGCGGGCGCGCGGCGGCGCGTCTCCGGCAGCGCCGCGTCGGGCTCATCGGCGCCGCCGAGATACAGGGACCGGACGTCGTCCCGCCCCCGCAGGGACGCGGCGGTGCCGGCGAGCGCGCTGCGGCCGTTCTCCAGCACGACGGCGTGGTGGGCGTGGCGCAGGGCGAGGCGGAGATTCTGCTCGGCCACCAGCAGGGTCAGACCCTCGGCGCGGTTCAGGCCGGCGAGCACCCGGTAGATCTCCTCCACCACGCGGGGGGCGAGTCCCATGGACGGCTCGTCGAGGACGAGCAGCCGCGGCCGCCCCATCAGCGCCCGACCGATCGCCGCCATCTGCTGCTCGCCGCCCGAGAGCAGGCCGGCGGCGACGCCCCGCTTCGCGGCGAGCCGCGGGAACAGGCCGTAGACCCGCTCCAGATCGGCGCGCAGGCCGCCGCGGCCCGAGCCGCGCCCGAGGCCGCCCGCGACGAGGTTCTCCTGGACGCTCAGGCCCCGGAAGCAGTGGCGCCCCTCCAGCACGCCCACGAGTCCGGCGCGGACGAGGGCGTCGGTCCGGGTCCGCGTCGCGTCGCGCCCGTCATAGGCGAGGCGCCCGGCCGTGACCCGGCCGCGCAGGGCCGGCAGCAGGTTCGACACCGCCCGCAGCAGGGTCGTCTTGCCGGCGCCGTTGGCGCCGACCAGGGCGACGATCTCCCCCGCCCGGACCGCGAGGTCGACGCCGTGCAGGGCGTGCACCGCCCCGCCGTAGACGACCTCCAGGGCCTCGACCTGCAGGAGGGTCGGCGCGGCGCTCATCGGGCGCTCACCGGGCGCTCACCGGGCCGCCGCGGCGGCGTGCTTGCCGCCCGCGTCCGCGGCCTCCTCCGCCGCGCAGTCGCGCGGGGTGATGCCGTGCTCCTTGGCGTAGGCGGTCGCGGACGCCTCGATGATCGGGCGCAGGCTCGCCCAGTCGGGGGCGATCCAGTCGGACACCACGGTCCACTTCGCCCCGTCCCATTGCTGGAAGGTGACGCGGCCCTCGCCCTCGTGGTTGGCGCAGGTGACGTTGATCGAGTGGAACAGGCCCTTGGCGCCGAGCGCCGCCACCCGGGCCTCGTCGAGGCGCAGGTGCTCGAAGCCCCAGCGCACCTCGTCGCCGGTGAGCGTGCGCTGGCCGAACTTGCCTTGCGCGATCCGCACCGCCTCGACGTTGAGGATGCCGTTCAGCACCCCGAGATTGTGGTAGACGCTGCCGATGCGTCTCCGGTCGGCGAGGTTGCCGTTGCCGGCCCCGTAGACCTTGCCGACGACCTCCTGGATCACCGGGTAGGCCGTGCCCGAGGCCTGGGTCGTGATGGCGACGTAGCCCTTGGCGGCGTCGCCCGCCGGGATGACGTCCTCCTCCGAGTTCGACCAGACATTGCCGACGATCCGGTCGGCCGGGAAGCCGGTCTTCTGGGCGGTCTTGAGGGCCACCGGATTCATCACGCCCCAGCCGCGCAGCACCACGAAGTCGGGCCGCAGGCGCCGGATCGTGAGCCACTGCGACTGCTGCTCGTTGCCGGGATGGGGCACCTCGATCTGCGCGACGGTGAAGCCGTAGCGCGCGGCGAGCTGCGCGTAGATCGGGATCGTCTCCTTGCCGTAGGGCGAGCCGTGATAGAGCACCGCGACGGTCTTGCCCCTCAGCTTGTCGAGGCCGCCCGCGCGGGTGCCGAGATACTGGATGATGCCGCTCGTCTCGCTGTAGGGGTTGAGCAGCAGCGGGAACACGTAGGGGAAGACGCGCCCGTCGGTGGAATCGGTGCGGCCGTGGTTGATCGTGATCAGCGGCACCTTGTCGGCGGTGATGCGGTCGATCATCGCGTAGGCGATGCCCACCGAGAGCGGGTTCCAGGCAGCGATGCCGGGCCGGGACTTGAGCCGCTCGTAGACCTCGACGCCGCGCTCGACCTCGTACTGGGTCTCGCCCTCGCTCCAAGTGAGCTTGACGCCGTTCACCCCGCCGTCCCGGGCGTTGATCAGGTTGAGATAGTCGATGAAGCCGCCGAAGAAGCCGGTCCCGCCGGCCGCGTAGGGGCCGACCCGGTAGCTCTGGAGCGGGAAATACTGCTCGTCGGCCCGTCCGGCCCGGGGGGCCGCGCCGGCGAGCACGACGGTGCCGGCGAGGAGCGCGGCGCGGAGGCGGGTCGTCAGGGGCATGGTCGTCCTGGGGTTGGTCAGACGGGAAGGGGGATCAGGCGGCGCGGCGGCCGAGGCGGCGGCCCGCCCGGTCGAGGAGGGCGGCGAGGCCGGCGGGCTCGCGGATCAGCACGGCGACGATCAGGGCGCCGAGCACGATGCGCTGGACCATCTCCAGGGTGCCGGAATCGAACCCGTCGCCCAGGAGCGCCGCGCCGAGGCGCGCGAGGAGCAGGGGCAGCACCACGATGAAGCCCGCGCCCAGGAAGGCGCCGCGCAGGGTGCCCAGGCCGCCGATGATGACGATGAAGAGGATCTGGAAGGAGCGGTCGAGGTTGAACCCCGCCGGCTCGACGGTGCGCAGATACGCGAAGGCCCACAGCGCCCCGGCGATCCCGATCACGAAGGACGAGACCGCGAAGGCCAGGAGCTTGGTCCGGGCGACCTTCACGCCGACGAGGCGGGCGGCGGTCTCGTTGTCGCGGATCGCCACGAGGTCGCGGCCCGTGGGGGAGGCCACGAGGCGCCACGCCAGGACGGTCAGCAGCGTGACCACGCTCAGCGAGAACAGGTAGCGCCCGCGCGGATCGTCGAAGGACAGGCCGGCCACCACCAGCCGGGGGGCGGTGATGACGCCCGAGGGGCTGTCGTCGGAGATCCAGCCGATCCGGTTCAGCGCCCAGGCGACGAAGAACTGCGCGGCGAGCGTCGAGACCGCGAGGTAGAAGCCGCGCAGCCGCAGGGCCGGCAGCCCCGCCACCAGCCCGGCGAGCGCCGCCACGAGGCCGGCGAGCAGGAGCGACACCGGCAGGGGCAGGCCGGGCAGGCGCAGCGACAGGTTGAAGGCCGCGTAGGCTCCGACCGCCATGAAGGCGGCCGAGCCCAGGGAGAGCAGCCCGGCATAGCCGGTGAGCAGGTTGAGCCCGAGGCCGGCCAGCGCCAGGGCCAGGAACGGCGTCAGCAGCGCCTCGAACACGTAGCTCGTGCCGGTGAGCGGCACGATCCCGTAGGCCAGGACCAGCAGGGCACCGAGACCGAGGGTGCGGGCGGACAGGCGGGCGCGCGGTGCGGCGAGGGGGAGGGCGTCCATGGTGTCCTCAGACCCGCTCGACGGCGCGCAGGCCGAACAGGCCCGACGGCCGGACCAGCAGGAAGCCCAGGGCCGCCACGTAGGCGATCCAGCCCTCGATCCCGCCGCCGATGACCGGCCCGAGATAGACTTCGGACAGCTTCTCCGCCGCGCCGACGATCAGCCCGGCCACGATCGCCCCGGCGATGGAGTCGAAGCCGCCGAGCACGAGGACCGGCAGGGCCTTCAGCACCACCAGCGACAGGGAGAACTGCACGCCGAGCCGCGCGCCCCAGAGCAGCCCCGCCACCAGGGCGACGATCCCGGCGGCGATCCAGACCGCCGACCAGATCCGGGGCAGGCGCAGGCCGGTGTTGAGGGCGGCGAGCGGATCGTCCGCCACCGCCCGGAAGGCGAGGCCGGTACGGGTGTAGCGGAAGAAGGCGGAGAGGAGCGCCACCATCAGGCCCGCGACCGCGGCGGCGAACAGGTCGAACCGGCTGACCAGCACGCCGCCGAGGTCGATCGGCGTGTCGTCGATGCCGAGGTCCAGCCCGTGGACCTGGGTGCCCCAGGCGAGCTGGGCCGCGCCCTCGATCACGTAGGCGACGCCCAGCGTCGCCATGAACAAGGTGATCGGCGGCTGGTTGACCAGCGGCCGCAGCACCGCCCGCTCCACCGCGAGGCCGACCACCACCATCGCGGCGAGCGTCGCCGCCAGGGCCGCCGGGAAGGGCAGCCCGCGCTCGGTCAGGCTCACGAAGGTGAGGGCGGCGAGCAGCACCATCGCGCCCTGCGCGAAGTTGAGCACGCCCGAGGTCTTGTAGATCAGCACGAAGCCGATCGCCACGAGGGCGTACATGACGCCCGAGAGGAGGCCGCCGACCACGACCTCGATCAGGAAGGCGAGGTCCGGGCTCATGCGGCGGCCGCGTCCGCGTCGATATCCGCGTCCGCATCTCCATCCGCATCCCCGTCCGCGAGCCCCAGATAGGCCGCGATGACAGCCGGGTCCGCCCGAACCTCCGCCGGCGTGCCGGTGGCGATCCGGCGGCCGTGGTCGAGCACGGTCACCCGGTCGGAGAGGCGCATGACGACGCCGATATCGTGCTCGATCAGCACGATCGCGGCCCCGGACCGCTCCCGCGCCGCACGGATGGAGCCGGTCATCTCGGCCTTCTCGGTCGCCGTCATGCCGGCCATCGGCTCGTCGAGGAGCAGGAGTCGCGGCTCGGCCACCAGGGCTCGGCCGAGCTCGACCCGCTTCTGGAGTCCGTAGGGGAGGCTGCCGGCCGGGCGGTCGGCCACTGCCCCGAGGCCCAGGCGCCCGATCACCGCCTCGGCGGCGGCGCGGTGCGCGCGCGCCTCCCGCCGGGCGGAGGGCAGACCCAGGATCTGGGCCCCGAGCCCGGCGCGCCGCGCGGCCGAGAGCCCCGCGAGGACGTTGTCGCGCACGCTCAGGCCCGCGAACAGGGCGAGGTTCTGGAAGGTCCGGGCGACGCCCAGCGCGGCGAGCCGTCCGGCCGGCACTCGGGCGAAGGTCTCCGCGCCGAGCCGCACCCGCCCGGCCCGCGGCGCGTAGAGGCCGGTGATCGCGTTGATGAGCGAGGATTTCCCGGCGCCGTTCGGCCCGATCACGGCGTGGATCTCGCCGGCCCCGACAGCGAGGTCGATCTCCGCGAAGGCCACCGTGCCGCCGAAGGCGAGGGACAGTCCCTCGACCGACAGGATCGCGTCCGCCCCATCCCGGTGCGGGCTGCCGCCGGGCCCTGCCGCCGGGCGAGCGGCGGGGCGGGGGATGGGGGTCCGCCCGTCCAGAACGGGGCGGACGAGGCGCAGCGCAGGCTGCATGGGCAAGGATCCGTCCACGATAGGTCGTCCGCTGCGGCGCGAACCGGCGGCACCCGTTGAGAGAAGGCGAGAGACAGGACGACGACACGTCCCCGGCGAACATTCCGATGTTCCCGCCGGTCAAATCCTGCTGTGCGGCGCACGCGAAGTCAAAGGCACAGTCTTTTCAATTTCGATACGGCGCGCGAACATTCTCCTTCCGGGACGCGCCGGCGCGGGATCACTTCCCTAGTCCTGCCGAGGGTCCGCGCACCCCACCCAGATCTTGCCGCCCCGGGACGGTGACGGGCCCGGATCCGGGCGGATCGGCCCGGCGCGGCGGGCGGAAAGACACCTTACGGTAGCATAAACTAATCTGCATAAGTATTCATGGCTTGAAACAAAATGTAGGTTCGCGCCCCCACGCCGTCGTGGAGTCGCCGCCATGCCAAACCCGCTCGCGCACAAGCTAAATTGCTATGTCCGGCTCTCCGAAGACGACCGGATGTGCTTGGCCGACGCCATGAGCCCGAGCCGCATGGTCGCCGCCCGCACCGACATCATCCACGTGGGCGACGATCCGCGCGCGATCAACGTGATCCTCGAGGGCTGGGCCTGCCGGTACCGGCAGTTCGCCAACGGGCGCCGCCAGATCGTCTCGCTCCTGCTCCCGGGCGACCCGTGCGACCCACACGTCTTCCTCCTCGACGAGATGGATCACGCGATCGGCGCGATCACGCCCGTGCTCCTCGGCCAGATCTCCGGCCCCGCGATGCGGGATCTGACCGCCCGCAGCCCGCGGCTCGACATGGCCTTCCACCGCGAGGCCCTGGCCAATGCGGCGATCCAGCGCGAGTGGACGGTCAGCCTCGGCAGCCGAACCGGGATCGAGCGCCTCGCCCACCTGTTCTGCGAGTTGCACGCGCGCCTCGCGGCCGTCGGCCTGACGGACGGGAATACCTGCGCGATGCCGATGACGCAGAACGATCTCGGCGACGCGATGGGGCAGACCAGCGTGCACATCAACCGCACGCTCCAGGAACTGCGCGGCATGGGGCTGATCACCCTGCGCAGCCGGCGCCTGACGATCCACGATCCGGCCGCGCTCGCGCGGCTCGCGCATTTCGACACCGCGTATCTCCATCTCATCGAGGCCGACCACGCTGCCGCGCGCTGAACCCTGCCGGTCCCGAGGCGATTGAGCCAGGTTGAACGACATCCGGAGTGGCCCGGCATGACAGACCCTCGCGATCCGGCGGAGCGTCTCGCACTCCTGGAGGCCGACAACGCGCGCCTGCGCCGGCTGCTCGACGGGGCGGGGCTCCCGGACAGCCTGCGTCACGGGATGCGCAACACGATGGCGATGTTGCGCACCGTCATGCACCGGTCCGCCGACAGTGCCGCCGATGTCGAGAGCTACGTGGCGCATCTCGACGGCCGGTTCGGGGCGATCATGCGGGTGCAGGCCGCCACGGACGCGTTCGGCGACGCCGACCTGCACACGCTGATCTCGGACGAGCTGATGTTCCACCTCGCCCGCGAGGGCGAGCAGGCCAGCCTCGCCGGCCCGCGGGTGCGCCTCCGCCCCAAGGCCGCCCAGGTCGTCGCGCTGGCCCTGCACGAACTGACCAGCAACGCGGTGGAGCACGGGTCCCTGGCGCTCCCCCAGGGCCGGATCCGCGCCGCGTGGCGGGTGGCGGACACGGAGGCCGGACCGCCCGTCCTCAGCCTCGACTGGGCCGAGACCGGCGGCCGCGGGGTCGTGCCCTCCGGCCGGCGCGGCTTCGGCACGGACGTGCTGACGGAGATGCTGGCCTACGATCTCGGCGCGGCGGTCGACCTGCGCTACGAGCCGGACGGGCTGCGCTGCACGATCCGCGTGCCGCTCACGGCCCAGGTCGGGCGCCGCGTGGCCGAGGATCCCGAGACGGGCTGCGAGAGCGACGGCCGGTGAGGCTCACGAGCTCGACGCCGCCCGCACCTGCCCGGTCATCTGCGGCAGCGCGCCGAGCGCCTCCACGGCCGGGTTCGGGCCGGGCAGGAGCAGGTAGTCGGGCGTGAACCCGGAAAACTCCCGCAGACGTTCGAGATTCGGCACGCGCACGCTCTTGCGCCCGCTCTCGATCAGCCCGGCCCTGCGCAGGTCGGAGAGGACGCGCGAGAGGTGGACGTTCGAGAGCCCCGCCGTGTCGGCCAGTTCGGACTGCGCCAGCGGAAGGCGGTACTCGGGCTCCAGGCCGAGGCCGACGGCGTTCAGGCGCGCGAAGAGCTCGCAGATGATGTGGGCGACCTGCTTGTCGGCGGACCGGCGCCCCACCCCGACGAGCCATTCCTGCAGGACGGCCTCGTCGACTAGGACCGACCACCACAGGGCGCGGTAGATGTTGGGCCGGAGGGCGGCGAGTTCCTTGATCGTCCGGTAGGGGACCGAGGCGACGGTGCAGGGCGTCAGCGTCGCCACGGAGTGGATCGCCCGGTTGAGCAGCGACGCGTGCAGATCGCAGCCGTCGCCGGGAACGAGGTAGGCGAGGATCGAGCGCCCCCCGTCGGGCACCAGCTTGTAGCGGCAGGCGAACCCGTCGAGGATCACGTAGGCGGCGTCGGGCCGCACGCCTTCCGAGACCAGGTCGCGGCCCGCCTCGACCTGCGCGACATCGCTGGTCGCCGCGCCCAGCGCGGCCACGTCGCCGTCGTCCAGGTTCGCGCGCAGCGCCAGCTTGCGAAGGAAGGGGTTCAAGGGATCTCCCGGACGTCCTGCCCCGCGCGCGGAGGCGCCTCTGCGTGAACGCGCGACGGCTTATCCTTACTCCGCGAGGTCATCAAATGATCGCCACGCCTCTGATCCGGATCCCGACGGCGCCGATCCGCGAGGAACCTTCGACGCCGGGGTGCGCCGGCGCCCGAATGCGGCCCTCGGCGCGACCGGACCGGCGCCGCCTCCCGAGATCGGCCGCGGAGGGCGCGCCGGGCCATGCGGGCCGGATCGGCGTGTCAGGAGAGCCGAAGCGTGCGCAGGACGGTGCCGTTCCCGTCATGGATCTCCATCCGCCAGCCCGCCGCGGCGTCCGGCAGCTCGCCGGCCTTCCGGAACTCCTCGATCAGCACCAGCGCTTCCGATTCCGCGTGCGCGACCGTCGCGGCGAGGACGCCCGTCTCGTCCTCGATCGTCTCGCCGTCGCTCCTCAGGCGGAAATAGTAGCGCTCTGCCATGACATCCTTCAGCTCAGGTCCGGACCCGCTCCCGCCCCGGCGCGCGGGCGCCGCGCGCCGGGGGCTGAGGTAAGTGGCATCGATCCGCGTCCGATCAACGTGCGCGCGAAAGTCCCGGCGCGGATGCCTATCGCTTGGTCCGCCCGCTCGCGGACGCCGCAGGACGCGGCACGGCGCTGCCGGTCTGGCGGGCGAAACGCCGCCCTTCTGGGCGCCGCCGGACCCGGAACAGCCTCCCGACGCGGCATGCCTAAATAATTGGCACACGATTTGCGAAGGTCGGCCCGTCGCGAGGAAGACGACGCAGGGGACCGCCATGAAGGCATTTGGAACTTGGGCCTCGGCCGCCGCGCTGGCCGCCGGGCTGGCGATGGGCACGCTGGGAGCGGGCGCCGCGCGGGCGCAGGAGACCATCAAGGTCGGCATCCTGCACTCGCTGTCGGGCACGATGGCGATCTCGGAGACCACCCTGAAGGACGTGATGCTCATGCTCATCGCCGAGCAGAACGCCAAGGGCGGCGTGCTCGGCAAGAAGCTGGAGCCGGTGGTGGTCGACCCGGCCTCGAACTGGCCGCTCTTCGCCGAGAAGGCCCGCGAGCTGATCAGCAAGGACAAGGTCGCGGCCGTGTTCGGCTGCTGGACCAGCGTGTCGCGCAAGTCCGTGCTGCCGGTGTTCAAGGAACTCGACAACATCCTGTTCTACCCCGTCCAGTACGAGGGCGAGGAGAGCGAGCGCAACGTGTTCTACACCGGCGCCGCCCCGAACCAGCAGGCGATCCCGGCGGTCGACTACCTGATGTCGGAGGATGGCGGCGGCGCCAAGCGCTGGGTGCTGGAGGGGACCGACTACGTCTACCCGCGCACCACCAACAAGATCCTCGAAGCCTACCTGAAGTCCAAGGGCGTCAAGGACGAGGACATCCTGATCAACTACACGCCGTTCGGCTTCTCGGACTGGCAGACCGAGGTGTCGAAGATCAAGGCGTTCGGCTCGGCCGGGAAGAAGACCGCCGTGGTCTCGACCATCAACGGCGACGCCAACGTGCCGTTCTACAAGGAGCTCGGCAACCAGGGCATCAAGGCCACCGACATCCCGGTCGTCGCCTTCTCGGTGGGCGAGGAGGAGCTCGCCGGCATCGACGCCAAGCCGCTGGTCGGGCACCTCGCCGCCTGGAACTACTTCGAGTCGATCAAGACGCCGGAGAACGAGGCGTTCATCAAGAAGTGGCAGGCGTTCAAGAAGAACCCCAAGGCCGTCACCAACGACCCGATGGAGGCCAGCTACATCGGCTTCAACATGTGGGTGAAGGCGGTCGAGAAGGCCGGCACCACGGACCCCGACAAGGTGATCGACGCGCTGCCGGGCATCGAGCAGAAGAACCTCACCGGCGGCACCGCGACGATGCTGCCGAACCACCACATCACCAAGCCGGTCTTCATCGGCGAGATCGAGGCGAACGGCCAGTTCGACGTGGTGTGGAAGACCGAGGGCCTGATCCCCGGCGAGGCGTGGTCGAAGCAGCTCGAGGGCTCGAAGGACCTCGAGGCCGACTGGGTCAAGCTCAAGTGCGGCAACTACAACACCAAGACCAAGTCCTGCGGCGGCGCCTGAGGCGTCTCCATCCCTTCCCCGGGCGATCCCGGGCCTGCCCGGGATCCGCTCAAGCCTGCGGGGAGGGGGAGGGGTGAGGGTGGTGCAGAAGGCACCGCCCCGCTCGATCCTGCACCACCCCCACCTCCGGCTCCTCCCTGCAAGGGGGAGGAGAGTCAGCCGTCGTGCCGAAAGTCTCGATGCTCCGTCTCCTCTGCCTCCTCCTCCTGCTCCTCGCCGTCCCGGCGCTGGCGCAGACCGCCGATCCCTACGGCCAGCTCGCCGGGGACGGCTACGCCGAGATCGAGGCCGGCGTCTCCGGCCTCGCGGCGAGCGGCGACCCGCGCGCCGACGCGATCCTCGCGGCCCTGTCGGACGGCCGCCTGCTGGTGCGCCCGGACAAGACGCTGCTGATCCGGCAGGGCGGCGCCGTCGTGGACGCGAGGACCGGCGCCCCGGCCGCCGACAGCCCCGACCTCAGGCCCGTGCGGGCCAACAATCGGGTCCGCCGGGCGATCGAGGCGGCCCGCGGCCAGCTCGACCTCGCCAGCCCCGATCCGGCTAAGCGCCGCGCCGCCGCCGACGCGGTGTTCAAGGCCCGGGACGCGGCGGCGCTGCCGGCCCTCGACGCGGCGCTGACCCGCGAGACCAACGCAGGCGTCCGGCAGGCGCTCACCGAGGCCCGCGCCGCCGTGCTGCTCGCCAGGCCCGGCACCGCGGACGCCGACCGGCTGGCCGCGATTCCCGCCATCCAGGCCCGGGGCGATGGCGACGCGATGGGCATCCTGCGCGGTCTCGCGGCGGATCCGAACGAGGCCGTGCGGGCCGCCGCCGGCCGCGGCATCGCGGCGATCGAGACGCGGCTCGCGATCCTCGGGGCCCTCCAGAACGTCTGGTACGGCATCTCGCTCGGCTCGGTCCTGCTGCTCGCCGCCATCGGGCTCGCCATCACCTTCGGGGTGATGGGCGTGATCAACATGGCCCACGGCGAGATGGTCATGCTTGGCGCCTACACGACCTATCTCGTGCAGGAGCTGATCCGCACCAAGGCGCCGTCCCTGTTCGGCTGGTCGCTGGCGATCAGCATCCCGTGCGCGTTCCTGGTCGCCGGCCTCGTCGGCGTGCTGATCGAGCGGTTCATCATCCGCTTCCTGTACGGGCGTCCCCTGGAGACGCTGCTCGCCACCTTCGGGGTCAGCCTCGCGCTGCAGCAGGGCGTGCGCACGATCTTCGGACCGACCAACCGCGAGGTCGGCGCCCCCGCCTTCATGAGCGGCGCCTTCGACCTCTACGGCCTGTCGATCACCTGGGGCCGGATGTGGATCATCGTGTTCGCGCTGGCGGTGTTCCTGGGCCTCCTGTTCGTGCTGCGGAGGACGTCGTTCGGCCTGAAGACCCGGGCGGTCACCCAGAACCGCCGCATGGCCGCCGCGATGGGCATCCGCACGCCCTACGTCGACGCCCTGACCTTCGGGCTCGGCTCCGGCATCGCGGGGATGGCGGGCGTCGCCCTCTCGCAGATCGACAACGTCTCGCCGAACCTCGGCCAGGGCTACATCATCGACTCGTTCCTCGTGGTGGTGTTCGGCGGCGTCGGCAACCTCTGGGGGACGCTGGTGGCGGCGCTGACGCTCGGCGTCGTGAACAAGCTCGCCGAGCCGTATATCGGCGCGGTGCTGGCCAAGATCGGCCTCCTGATCTTCATCATCCTGTTCATCCAGAAGCGCCCGCGCGGCCTGTTCGCGCTCAAGGGCCGGGCGGTGGAATCGTGAGCCCCATGCCGTCCCGCACCCCCCTCATCGACCGGAAGGGCTGGATCTTCCTCGCCGTCCTGGCCGCCTTCTGCCTCGCCGTGCCGGTGCTGAACCTCGCGGTGCCGGAGGGCTCCGGCCTGCACCTGCCGACCTACCTCGTGGCGCTGTTCGGCAAGTACCTCGCCTACGCGCTGCTCGCGGTCAGCCTCGACCTCGTCTGGGGCTATTGCGGCATCCTCTCGCTCGGCCACGGGGCGTTCTTCGCGCTCGGCGGCTACGCGATGGGCATGTACCTGATGCGCCAGATCGGCGCCCGGGGCGTCTACGGCAACCCGGTCCTGCCCGACTTCATGGTGTTCCTGAACTACAAGGCGCTGCCCTGGTACTGGTACGGCTTCGACCACTTCGCCTTCGCGGCGCTGATGGTCCTGCTGGTGCCGGGCCTGCTCGCCTTCCTGTTCGGCTGGCTCGCCTTCCGGTCGCGGGTCACGGGCGTCTACCTGTCGATCATCACGCAGGCGCTGACCTACGCGCTGATGCTCGCCTTCTTCCGCAACGACATGGGCCTCGGCGGCAACAACGGGCTGACCGACTTCAAGGATTTTCTGGGACTCCCGGTTCAGTCCCAGACTTTTCGCGTCGGCATCTTCGTCGCCACCGGGATCGCGCTGGCGCTGGGCTACCTGATCGCCCGGGTCATGACGGTCTCGGCGTACGGAAAGATCCTGATCGCCGTGCGCGATGCCGAGAGCCGCACCCGCTTCCTCGGCTACCGGCCGGAGCACTTCAAGACGCTGGCCTTCACGGTCTCGGCCATGATGGCCGGCGTCGCCGGCGCCCTCTACGTGCCGCAGGTCGGCATCATCAACCCGGGGGAGTTCGCGCCCACCAACTCCATCGAGACGGTGATCTGGGTGGCGGTGGGCGGCCGCGGCACGCTGGTCGGCGCGGCGCTCGGCGCCGTGCTGGTCAACTACGCCAAGACCGTGCTCACCGGGGCGATGCCCGACGCGTGGCTGTTCGCGCTGGGCGCCCTGTTCGTGGTCGTGACGCTGTTCCTGCCGCGCGGCCTCGTCGGCACCGCGATCGAGCGCCTCGGCTCCCGGCGTGCGGCCGCCAAGCTGCCGCCGGAGCCCGACATCGCCCCGGACCGCGTCGAACAAGGGCAGGGCGCATGAGCACCGACCTCCTCGAACGCCCGGACACCCGCGGCCCCGCCAACCGGAAGCGAGAGACGGACGCGCTCCTCTACCTCGACGACCTGCGGGTGACCTTCGACGGCTACAAGGCCCTGCGCGGCCTGTCGCTGACGCTGGCCCGCGGCGAGCTGCGGGCGATCATCGGCCCGAACGGCGCCGGCAAGACCACCATGATGGACTGCATCACCGGCAAGACCCGGCCGGACAGCGGCATCGCCCTGTTCGACGGCAGCCACGACCTGCTCAGGAGCGACGAGCCGGCGATCGCCGACCTCGGCATCGGCCGCAAGTTCCAGAAGCCCACGGTGTTCGAGAGCCACACGGTCGCCGACAACATCCTGCTCGCCCTCAAAGGGCCGCGCGCGGCCTTCGCGTCCCTGTTCGGCTGGCGCAACCGGGTGGCGCGGGAGCGGATCGACGCCCTTCTGGAGACCGTCGGCCTGCTCGCCCACCGGGGCCGGCCGGCGGCCGATCTCAGCCACGGCCAGAAGCAGTGGCTGGAGATCGGCATGCTGCTCGCGCAGGACCCGAAGCTGCTGCTGGTCGACGAGCCCGTGGCCGGCATGACCGACGCCGAGACCGCCGAGACCGCCCGCCTGCTCCGGCGCATCGCCGGCGAGCACGCCGTCCTCGTGGTCGAGCACGACATGCACTTCGTCCGCGATCTGGGGTGCCGGGTCACCTGCCTGCACGAGGGCGCCGTGCTGACCGAGGGCTCGATCGACGCGGTCTCGGCCGACCCGCGGGTCGTCGAGGTGTATCTGGGGCGATGACCATGCTCTCCGTCGACGGCATCGACCTCTACTACGGCGCCGCGCAGGCGCTCCGCGGCGTCTCCCTCACGGCCGAGGCCGGGCAGGTCACGACGGTGCTCGGCCGCAACGGCGTCGGCAAGACCTCGCTGATGCGGGCGATCGTCGGCCAGCAGCCGGTGCGCTCCGGCGCGATCCGCCTCGCCGGCCGCCCGATCCAGGATCTCGCCCCCTACGACCGGGCCCGGGCCGGGATCGCCTTCGTGCCCCAGGGCCGCGAGATCTTCCCGCTGCTGACCGTGAAGGAGAACCTCGAGACCGGCTTCGCGCCGCTGAAGCGCCGCGACCGCCACGTCCCCGGGGAGATCTACGACCTGTTCCCGGTGCTCAAGGACATGCTGCACCGGCGCGGCGGCGACCTCTCGGGCGGGCAGCAGCAGCAGCTCGCCATCGCCCGGGCGCTGGTGACCCGGCCGCAGCTCCTCGTGCTCGACGAGCCCACCGAGGGCATCCAGCCCTCGATCATCAAGGATATCGGCCGGGCGATCACCTACCTGCGCGGCAAGGGCGAGATGGCGATCGTGCTGGTGGAGCAGTATTTCGAGTGGGCCCGCGACCTCTGCGATTCCTACGCGGTGATGGATCGCGGGCAGGTGGTGCTGGCCGGCCCCCGGGCCGGGATGGTCGAGGCCGACGTCCTCCGGTGGATGTCCGTCTAGGGCGCGCCGCGCCCCCGCCCCCGCCGCCGGCGCGCCTGGGAATACAGCCCTTCGAGCCGAATATCGGGGCGTATATTCAACAATCGCGGCGTGGCCAGGGGCGACATCGACCGCCAAAACTGTGCATATGGCCTCGATCGGCCAATGTTAAAACACAATTCAGGTCCGCCATGGGGCTCAACCACGGAGGCGCCCATGACGATCCTGGATCCGATCACCGGCGAGCTGGTCACCATCGCCGTACCGCGGCCGCGGCCGCAGGCCGGCCCGCGCTGACGGGCGACGCGCTGTCATGACGAACGCGACCGATCGAAGGGCCGGGCGCCGCGGCGTCCGCGGCGGCCGTGCCCAGATCCGGACGGTGCCGCCGGGCCTGCTGCTGGCCGGCGGCGTGGGGGCGAACGCTCCGCTGGCGGCCGTCGACCTGATCGCCCAGGCCCGCGCGGCCCGGCGGGAGGCCGAAGCCCGCGACGGCGCGGACCGCGCGGAGCAGGGCTGACGCGGCGACCCGAGGCCGCCGAGCCGGCCGCCCCTTGAGATCACCCGCGCGGCATGCTCGGAAGGCCGGCAGTCTCGCGGCAGCCGACGGGTGAGTCATGAAGATCGGCGTCCTGATCCTGGTCGGCGCCTGCGGCGTCCTCGTCGGGATCGTCATCGGTTACGTCGCGGGGACGCGGCTCAGCCAGGCCTTCGCGCAGGCGCCGGTGACGGACCGCTCCGCCGCCGCGCAGGCGCTCCGGATGGTGGACCGCGTCGCGACCGAGCACGGCCTCGCGCGGGACGCCCTGCTCAAGGCGATGCTCGACCAGCAGAGCGGCGGAGCGGGGACCGCGCGTCCCGGCACGGATCCGGCCGAACCGGCCCGGTGAGGCGTCGGCCGCGCGTCTCAGGCGGCCGGCGCGGGCCGAGGGCGCAGCCGGAGGCTCGCGGCGGTGAGCACGGAGCGCAGCTCGGCGGGCCGGACCGGCTTCGAGAGGATCGGGATGTCCGGAGCCCCCAGATCCTCGCGCACGCGCGCCTCGTCGTGGCCGCTCATCACCACCGCCGGGAGCGCGCGGCCGGCGAGCCGCCGGACCGCCGCGATGCAGTCCGTCCCGGTGACGCCGTTCCCGAGCTCGAAATCGGTGACGAGGAGGTCGATCTCGGGAACGGCGTCGGGGATCCCGGTCTCGGGCTGAACGCGGCAGCCCCACGTCTCCAGCAGGCTGGCCGTGGCCCGCAGCACCGCCCCGTCATCCTCCACCAGCAGCACGCGCAGGCCGCCGATCGTCGCCGGCGGGTCGAGCCCGGCGGGGAGGGCCGCGGGCTCCGGAGCCCGGGCGAGGGGCAGGTTGCCGATCGTCACGCAGGTCCCGCGACCCGGCACCGACCGCAGCGTCACCGCGAGGTCCAGGAGCTCGCCGAGCCGCCGGACGATCGGCAGGCCGAGGCCCACGCCCTCGACATCCCGGTCGCCGCGGCGGCGGACCTGGTAGAACTCGTCGAAGACCCGCTCCTGATGCGCGACCGGGATTCCGGGGCCGCGATCGTAGACCTGGACGGCGAGCCGGTCGCCCCGCCGGCGGCAGGCGATCAGGATCGGCCGACCGGGGGCGTACTTGATCGCGTTGTTGACGATGTTCTGGAGCATCGTCGTGAGCAGTGCCCGGTCGGTGCGCACCACGACCGCGCAGGCGCGGCTGCGCAGAGCCGTCCCGGCGATCTGGGCGGCCTCCGAGTTCTGGCGCCGCACATCCTCGATGACGTCGTCGATCGCGACGGGCTCGGGCCGGGGCTCCACCCGGCCGCTGTCGAGGGTCGAGATGTCCAGGAGCGACTTGAACAGGCGCGAGACGCTCTGCAGCGACCGGTCGATGTTCTCGACCATCTGCAGCTCCTCCGGCCCCAGCCTGGCGCCGCGCAGGCAGGCGGTGAACAGGCTGATGGCGTGGATCGGCTGGCGCAGATCGTGGCTCGCCTGTGCCAGGAAGCGCGATTTGGACAGGCTCGCCTCCTGCTCGCGCTCGTAGGCGCCGCGCAGGCGCTCCAGCAGGCTGTAGATGTAGGTCGGCACGAGGACGGTGATGGCCGTCAGCGTCAGGACGAGGAACGGGTTCGCGCGCCAGTACGCGTTGCAGTACGTGGTGATCGCGATCGAGACCAGGGCCGCGGCCGTGGACGCCTTCAGGGCGGTCACCCCGTAGCGCAGGCCGTTGCCGACGATCAGCCGGATCACGATGGCGTAGAGCGGCAGGAACGGCGCGCCGCCCACCGCCATCGTGTAGGTCATCCCGCCGAGGTCGAGGACGAAGGTGACGACGCGGCGCGGCGTGTTGCTGCCGGGATTCCGGGTGATCCAGCCGTACAGCGCCACGGCGAAGGCCCAGTGGCACGTCACGAGGTAGGCGACGAACCGGGCCTCCGGCGGGGCGATCCCGCCGTAGATCTGGGGCAGGAGGTACAGGCAGGCGAGGCCGATGACGACGGCCCGGATGAGCGCCTGCGCCTTCTCGTTGTCGTACGCCTCGTCCCGCCGGCGCCGCGACCCGAACATCGGCGGCTCAGGCCCGGCCGGCGGCGCGCCGCCCGGCGGTGCCGCCGATCGCCCGCCTCGCCGGGACGGTCCCCGCGGCGTCCGCCCCGGATCCCGCCCCGGATCCCGCCGTGCCGCTCCCGGTCTCCTGCTGTCGCTTCATCGTGCAGTTGCCCTGCCGCGTCGCCGCCCGGGATCCGGGCGACGGCGCGCCGCCGTCGCCGGCCGTGGACAGATCTCACAAGTCTACCTGACGGTAATCGATACTACCAGACACGACGAGAGCGCGCGATACGGCGGCGATGACGAGTCTTCCGTGCGTGCGACCCTTATTCAGTCTTCGCCACAATCCTCGCTGTGCTGCCACGGGACACGCAAGAGGAAAATATGCGGCCCGATATTTTTTACTGCACCGCAGGACTGATCTCGTCGACCGGCCGTGCGCGCGCGGGCGCCGTCAGCGGTAGGCACCGGCAGCTGGATCGAAGCGATGGACCCGGGCATCCCGGTCCGTGGCCGGTCGGAGCGTCCCGTCCGCGCCCAGCACGGTGCCGCTCAGCGTGACCCGGACCGGGGGCCACGCGGCGGGATCGCGCGGATCCTCCGGCAGGATCTCCAGCCGCCCCGTGCTCGACCCGAGCCGGCAGGGATCCTCCGCGCAGCCGGCCGTCTCGTCGGCGCCCGCCGCGACCTCGCCGGCCAGGGCCCAGCGCGCCGGCGCGTCGCGGAACTGCAGAAGGAGGAACGAGAAGCCCTGCGATCCGGCCGTCCCGTAGACGGTGAGGCGCAGGCCCATCAGGAGGCGGCCCCGGCTCAGCGGCCTGAACACCGCGCCGAGCCGCTCGTCGACCTCCGGGGCGCCGCCGTTGCGGTTCCCGGTCCCGATCCGGCCGGACAGGACCTGCACGCCTTCGAGGCGCCAGCGCATGTCCTTGAGGACGTAGGTGGCGGCCGCGACGCTCCGCCGGTCCGGTGCGGCGGCATCCTCGCCCGGGGCCGGCATCGTGACGAAGCCGGTGAACCAGCTCCCGGTCTCGGTGGAGAACATCGCGGCGGTCCAGAATTCCGCCGTGCGGCCGTCCCTCATCCGGCAGGTCCCGGCCTCCCTGTCGGCGGGCCGCCCGCAGATCGCCGCCAGCACCGCTCCGCGCGGCAGCATGGCGAGGTCGGGATCGGCCGCGGCGGGCACGGCAGCCAGCCCGGCCGCCAGCCCGGCAGCGAGGCCGGCAGCGAGGCCGGGCAGCACCGCCAGGGCCGGACCCGTCAGAAACCGCCCGCGGGCCGCGCGCCCGTGTCCCCGTCCCGCCCGTCGCATGCGCCGGGCTCTGCCACGGAGCCCGGCACCGGGCCATTCGGACAGGTGTACGATCGGCCCCGCCGCACGGTGTCCCCCTCAATCCCCGACGCCGGCCGTGGCGGCCTTCGCGGCCGCCGCGGACCGGGAGGTGACGTCGAGGGCGCGCAGGAGCGCCGAGACGTGGATGCGGACGGTGAAGGGGGAGATCTCCAGCTCCCGGGCGATCTCCTTGTTGGTGCGCCCCAGGGCGACGAGGCGCAGCACGTCGCGCTGGCGCTGCGTCAGGGGCGGGAGCGGGCCGCGGGGCGCAGCGAGACCCGAGACTGGGCTGCGCCGGATCACGAACGCGCCGTCGCGGATCGCCGCGATCGCCTGAGCGATCTCCGCCGCGGGCAGCGCCTTGCCGATGAAGCCGTCGGCGCCCTCGGCCATGACGGTCCGGATCAGGCCCTCGTCCTCGATCATCGACACGACGATGATCGAGGCCCGCTCGAACTCGACGCGCAGCGCGCGAATGGAGTGGTGGGGATCGAGGCCGGGGAACAGGAGGTCCAGGAAGAACGCCCGCGGGGGCGCCCCGGCACGGGCCATCGCCAGGACCTGCTCCATCGTGGCGGCCTCCCGGACCAGGGCCTGCGGGTAGAGCCGTTCCGCGACGCGCCGCATGCCCTCGCGGAACAGCGGGTGATCGTCGGCGACGATGAGGGTCTCTGGCGCGGAGCCGTTCATGCCACTCCCGATCGCAGCACCGGAATCTTTTCCATGACGTCGCGGCGCTGAGCCATGCCGAGAGAAATCCAGGCCGTGTCAAGCCTGCGACGATAGGTCATATACACTAGTAGACCGGTTTTTTCCGCCTGCCTAGAAGTCGACCCGTCATGGTGACAGGCAACGGCCCGCGAATTTTTTCGAATCTTTCCAAAGATAGCCAGGCTGCTTGCCATGTCGTGCGCGCCGACGCGACGCACGAATTACGTCGCTCCATGGTCGGGGGCCCGCTGGATGTCGGAAGTCGAACATCAGAATGCTGAGCGGCAGGCTCAGGATAGGCTTTCCGAGCCCCGCGCGGCCCCGAGCGCCGCGGCCTCCGCCAAGCCGGGCCTGTCGCCGAGCCTCATCGCGATCGTGGGCGGCCTGGTGGCGGCGGGCGCCGTCGCGGGCGTGCTGCTCTCGGGCAGCGGGGAGACGGCCGGGACGGCCGCGCGCCCGGCCCTGACGCTGGTCAAGGCGGCCGAGATCGACAAGGCCGCCGAGACCCTGCCCTCCGACGAGAAGGACAAGATCGTCGCGGAGGCCAAGGCCTGCCGGGCCCCCCTGGGCCAGATGCGCCTGTCGAAGATGACGGCCGATGCCGGCGGCGTGGTGCGCATCCGGGCCGGGAACTACCTGTCCCCGGCCTTCAACGTCGCCGACGGGCCGATCAACATCGCGGTCCCGTTCCCGGCCCCCTACGAGACCGGCAAGGGCGAGATCACCGTCGAGGGCGCCGCCAAGGACGTCTTCGTCGAGCTGACGCCGGGCCTGAAGGTCGACACGACCGGCGGCGTCCAGCGGATCCCCGTGATCTGGAATACCAGCAAGCCCTGCGGAGGCTGACGGATGTCGAAATCCGCCATCCTCCCCTTCGTCGTCTCCGGGCTGGTGGTCGCGGTCCTCACCCCGCTCCTGCTGAGCACCGATTACGGCCCGGTCGCCTGGTGGAACGCCGCCGGGCCGGAGCTGCGCTGGAAGGCGGCGATCGGCATCGCCGTCGCCCTGCTGGCGGCCCTGGGCCTCGCCGCGACCGCGACGGCCGCGCGGAAGGCGGAGGCCGGCCTCGGGCAGCCGGCCGGCGGCCTGCTGGCCCTGCCGCGCCTGATCGTGGCGCCGCGCCGGGTCGTGGAGGCCCGGTCCCCGGAGGCCGTGATCGCGAATCTCGAGGCCATGGTCGGGCTCGCGCCGGTCAAGCGCGAGGTCAACGCCCTGATCGCGCGGCTGGAGCTGGAGCAGCGGCGGCGCGCCGAGGGCCTGCCGGTGGCGGCGATCAGCCAGCACATGGTGTTCACCGGGCCGCCCGGCGTCGGCAAGACCGAGGTGGCGCGGGCGATCGGTGAGATCTACCGGTCCCTCGAGGTGCTGCGCCGCGGGCATCTCGTGGAGGTCGACCGCGCGGCCCTGGTGGCGGGCTATGTCGGCCAGACCGCGGCCAGGACCCTCGAGAAGTGCCACGAGGCCCTCGACGGCATCCTGTTCATCGACGAGGCCTACACCCTGGCCGCCGGCGGCGGGGGCGGCGGCGACTTCGGCAAGGAGGCGATCGACACCCTCCTCAAGTTCATGGAGGACAACCGCGACCGGATCATCGTGATCGTCGCCGGCTACACCAACGACATGCGCCGGTTCATCGACACGAACCCCGGCCTCGCCGGCCGCTTCACCAAGACAGTCGCGTTCCCGCCCTACAGCCCGAAGGATCTCTGCGAGATCCTGAGGCGCATGGCGGCCCGGCAGCAATTCGCGCTCCCCGAGGGGTTCGAGGCGGCGCTGACCCCCTGGCTCGCGCAGCGGTCCCGCGCCGACGACTGGTCGAACGCCCGCGAGATGCGGACCCTCCTGGAGAAGGCCCGCGAGGCCCAGGCCGCCCGGGTCGCCCTGCAGGGCGGCGACCTGCGCCGCCTGGAGATCGTCGACCTGCTCCGCGCCACCGGCGAGGACGCCTGAGGGCGGCCCGAGGGGCCACGCGCGCCCAGCACCCAGGCCATCACCAGGGCCATCACCAGGGCCAGCACCAAGGTTCGCCACGTCCATGGAACGCCTCGACAAGCATCCGGTCGCGCTCTTCGCGGTCATCGTGCTGGGTGCCACCGGCCTGCTGGTCGCCCTGCGGCCGGACGTGCTCGGGTCGCTCGCGGCGACGCCGGCGGCGCTGCTGCGCAACGGCCTGATCCTCGGCGGCCTCGTCGTCGGCCTGCTCGCAGCGAGCTACATCCCGGCGCGGATCGAGGCGACGCGGCGCGCCCTGGACCGGGCCCGGGCGAGCCGCAGGATCCGCCCGATCCGCTTCGTCGACGACGGCGCGGCCGCGGAGAAGAAGGACCTCCTGGCCACCGCGCTCGCGACCCTCGACGGCATGGTCGGGCTCGACCCCGTGAAGCTGGAGGTGAAGGGCGTCATCGCCCGGATGCAGGTGGAGCAGCAGCGCCGCGCCCAGAACCTGCCGGTGGCGGCCATGAGCCAGCACATGGTGTTCACCGGCCCGCCCGGCGTCGGCAAGACCGAGGTGGCGCGGGTGCTCGGCAGCGTCTTCAAGGCGCTCAAGGTGCTGCGCAAGGGCCACCTCGTGGAGGTCGACCGGGCCGGGCTGGTGGCGGGCTACGCCGGCCAGACCGCGATCAAGACCCTGGAGCGCTGCAGGGAGGCCCTCGACGGCATCCTGTTCATCGACGAGGCCTACGCGCTGGCGCCCGGCGGCGGGGGCGGCGGCGAGTTCGGCAAGGAGGCGATCGACACCCTCCTCAAGTTCATGGAGGACAACCGCGACCGGATCATCGTGATCGTCGCCGGTTACACCAACGACATGCGCCGGTTCATCGACGCGAATCCCGGCCTCGCCAGCCGCTTCACCAAGACCGTCGAGTTCCCGCCCTACAGCCCGCCGGAGCTCGCCGAGATCCTGAAGCGCATGGCCGCGGGCCAGGGCTTCGTCATGCCGGAGGGGTTCGAGAAGGACCTCGCCGCCTATGTCGGGGCCCGGTCGAAGGCCGAAGACTGGGCCAACGCCCGCGAGATGCGCACCGTCCTGGAGAAGGCCCGCCAGGCGCAGGCGCTGCGCCTCGCCGCCAGCCCCGGCGGCGACATCAACCGGCTCGAACCCGCCGACATCGCCGCGGCCCTGGGCCGCCAGGCCGGCGGCGCGGTCGACATGGACGCGGCCCGGAAGGTCATGGCCCGCCTCGACGCGATGATCGGGCTCGCGCCGGTCAAGGAGCAGGTGAAGACCGTGGCGGCGCGGGTGCTGGTCGATGCCCGGCGCCGCGCCGAGGGCATCGAGGTCGGCGCGGTGAGCCAGCACATGGTGTTCACCGGGCCCCCCGGCGTCGGCAAGACCGAGGTGGCGCGCATCATGGGCGACATCTTCCGGACGCTCGGCGTCCTGCGGAAGGGGCACGTGGTCGAGGTCGACCGGGCCGGGCTGGTGGCGGGCTATGTCGGCCAGACCGCGGCCAAGACCCTCGAGAAGTGCCGCGAGGCCCTCGACGGCATCCTGTTCATCGACGAGGCCTACACGCTGGCCGAGGGCGGCGGGGGCGGCAGCGACTTCGGCAAGGAGGCGATCGACACCCTCCTGAAGTTCATGGAGGACAACCGCGACCGGATCATCGTGATCGTCGCCGGCTACACCGGCGACATGGCCCGGTTCATCGACACGAATCCCGGCCTCGCCGGCCGGTTCACCAAGACCGTGGAATTCCCGGCCTACGACCCGTACGACCTCGTCGAGATCCTGCGCCTGATGGCGTCGCGGCAATCGTTCCGGCTGCCGCCGCGCTTCGAGACCCTGCTGATCCCGTGGGTCGAGCAGCGCGCGCAGCGGCACGACTGGGCGAACGCCCGCGAGATGCGCACGCTCCTGGAGCGCCTGCGCGAGGCCCAGGCGATGCGCCTCGCCAGCGATCCCCTGGGCGATTACGGCCAGTTCGAGCTCGTGGATGTCGAGCGGGCGCTCCGGCCCGCCGGGGACGCGGCGCGTCCGGCGGCGGGGGCGTAGCGGCATGGCGCGGCCCGACACGCCCCCGCCGCCCGGACCGGAGGGAAGCTCTCCCGAAGGCGACGGCGCGCGCCCCGCGGGGCCCGCGTCGCTGGCGGTGCTCCGCGGCCTCGCCGCGGAGGTCGTGCGCCGCACCACCGCGGTGGCGGCGCTCGTGGCCGCGGCCGATCGGGGCGAGAGCGCGGCGCTCGTGACCCTCGGCCACCTCTACAGCCCCTTCACCGCGGGATCCGGTGAACCCGCGCGCAATGCCCGGCTCGCCGCCGTGTATTTCGAGCGCGCGGGGGCCGCCGGCAACTGGATGGCCGCCGGGATGGCGGCCGAACTCCACGACCGCGGCCCGGGCAATCTGGAGCGGGACCCGGCCCGGGCCGCGGCGCTGGTGATGCGCCAGTTGGAGACGGACCCGGACAGCGGCTGCCTCGTCACGGATCCCGGGATCGGCGCGGTCTGGAGCCCGGATTTCTGGGCGGCACTTCAGACCGCGCTGGCCGCGCGCGGTCTCTACACGGGTCCGATCGAGCCGCGCAGCAACGACGCGACCCGCGCGGCGGTCCGGCACTTGGTGGACACCGCGGGGACGGCCCGGGAGCCGTCGCGGCCATGAGCGTCGCGCGCGGGGACTGGCTGCGCGCGCACGCGGCCCTCTGGTACGACGATCGCCGCTACCGGCTGGCCTGGCTCGCCCTGCCGCAGGCCGTGACCTGCGCGGTCGCGGGCCTGTGCATGGCGCTGGCCGCGCAGGGCGTCTGGGGGCAGCCGGCCACCGCCTCGAAGGCGCGGCTCGCCGAGCTGAGCGCCCTGCGCGACCGGGCCGGCAAGGACGGCGACCGCGCGGCGTTCGACGCGCTGACCGCCGCGGCCACCCGGGGCCAGATCGACGCCGCGACCAAGCTCGGGACGCTCTACGACCCGCTGACCGCCGCCTACTTCCCCAACAAGCCCGCGCCGAACGATTTCGCCCGGGCGACCGCCCTCTACGGACCGGGCGCCGCGATCGGCGACCTCCTGGCGGTCGCGCGCCTCGCGGACGTGCTGCTCGATCCGGCCAACCCGAACCGCGACCTCCGGCGCGGCTGCCGCCTCGCCCAGACCTGGATCGACGCCCCCGAGACCCTCGAGCGCACGATCACCGGCGAGGAGCGGCTGACCGTCAAGCTCGCCACCTGCTACGTCGAGCCCGAGAGCGGCCTGCCGCAGGACCCGGTGCGGGCCGGGGGGCTGGTGACCGCGGTGCTGTGGCGCCGGCACCGGCCGACGATGGACGCCTTCATCAACGATCTCGGTCGGCAGAACCCCGCCCTGGTGTCGGGCATCCAGCGGCATCTGGCCGAGCAGCGCCGCTACATCGGTCCGGTGGACGGGCGCCCCAATCCCGGGATCATCACGGCCCTTCAGGTGGAGGCGGGGATCACCGCCACGGTCGCGACCCCGCGGCCCGAGCCGCGGCGGATGGCGCCCAAGGGCCCGGACCCGGAGGTGATGGCCCTCCAGGCCGCCGCCCGGGACGGCGACCGGCGGAAGCTGGCCGAGCTGAAGAGCCGGGCCGATGCCGGGGACGCGGATGCGCTCACCGCCTACGCGCGCCTGTTCAACCCGGTGATGAACAAGGGCGACGTCTTCGCGCCGGACGCGCAGGTCGCCGTCGCCGCCTACGAGCGCGCCGCGGCCGCCGGCAACGGCATGGCGGCGGGCGAGGCCGCGGTGCTGTACGATTCCGGCTACGGCAACGTCGCCAAGGATCCCCGGAAGGCCGCCGCCCTCGCCCTGCGGGGCGTCGACCTCAAGGACGACCAGATCACCTTCTGGCTGCTGTTCCCGGAGGCGGGCAACTGGAGCGACGGGTTCTGGGGCGCGATCCAGGCCGCGCTGACCGCCCGCGGCTTCTACACGCTCCCGGTCGAGAACAAGCGCAATGCCGCGGTCATCACGGCCCTGCGCGCCTACATGAAAGCCAAGTCATGAGCGGCGTCACGATCGGGACCGACCGGATCCGGGCGCACGCGACGCTCTGGTACGCGGACGCGCGCTACCGCCTCGCCTGGCTGATCCTGCCCCAGGCCGCGGTCGCCCTCCTGGCCGGCCTCGCCCTGGCGCTGCTGAGGCCCGCGGGCGAGTGGGGCAAGCCCGCCGACAGCAAGGAGAACGAGAAGCTCTATCTCGACCTGCTCGACAAGGCCGGCAAGGACGGCGACCGGGCCGCCTTCGAGAAGCTGCGGACGGCCGCCGAGGCCGGCGACGTCAGCGCCCGGTCGTTCATGGGCGCCCTCTACAATCCCGAATGGGCCGCGGTCTACGCCAAGAACCCGGTGAAGCCCGACGCCGCCAAGGCGCTGACCTACTACCGGAAGCCCGCCGACCTCGGCTTCCCCGGGGCCCAGCGCGGCATGACCGAGCTCCTGCTCAACCCGGCCCGCGGCCAGCACGATCTCGAGCGGGGCTGCCGCTACGGGCTGGCCTTCCAGGCGAACCCGGTCGCGGCCCGGAACAACTACTTCGATTCCTGGTCGACGCTCTACTGGATCGCCGGCTGCTACACCGATGCCGGGAGCGGCGTCCCGCGGGATCCGCAGAAGGCCGCCGACCTCTACATGGACACGGTGGCGGCCAAGCTGCCGCTCGCCATCAACACGTTCACGGACGAGCTCGGCCGCCAGCCCCCCGACCTCGTGGCGGCGATCCAGCGCAACCTCGCCAAGCGCGGCTTCTACACGGGGCCGGCCGACGGGACGGCGACGCCGCAGACGCGCGCGGCCGTGCAGGCCCTGGCCGGCCGGGGTGCCGGCCCGCAGGGCAATCCGGGGGCGGGCAACCCCGGAGCCGGCAACCCCGGAGCCGGCAACCCCAGGGCCGCAAAGCCCGCCGGCGCGCCGCCTCCGGCGCCGCCCGCGGCGACGCCGAGCGTCGAGGACCTGATCGCGCTGTCGAAGGGCGCGGTCTCCAACGCCGCCGACGCGGCGAAGCTCCGGGGCCTGGCGGAGAGCGGCGTCCCGGTGGCCCAGTACCTCTACGCCGCGATGCACCTGTCCCCGGCCAACAAGGAGCAGCGGGTCACCGCGCCGGACGGTCCCCTGGCGGCCCGGTATCTCGAGCGCCTCGCGGTCGAGCGCTCCTTCGCCCCCGCGGCGACCTCGGCGGCCTTCCTGTACGATCTCGGCGGCGCCGGCCTGCAGCGGGACCCCGCGAAGGCGGCCGACCTGACGATCCGCGCCCTCGAGCTCAAGTCCACCGAGATCCTGCAGAATCTCGAGCAGGACCAGTGGGGCGCCGGCTTCTGGGCCGCCCTCCAGCAGCGCCTCGCCGACCGGAATCTCTACCAGGGCCGCGTCGTCGACCAGCGCAACGACCGGACCGTCCAGGCGGCGCGCCGCCTCCTCGGCAATCCATAGGAGACGGCCATGGGCCCCCGCCGCAAAAATCCCGCGCGGTTCCCGGCCCCTCGGGCCGGGAACCGCATCGGCCGCCGCGCCGCCGCGCCGCTGGCGGCCCTGCTGACGGGCCTGCTGTCGGGCCTACTCCTGCCCGCCGCCGCGCAGGCGCAGATCAAGGTCCGCAAGGCCGACTGCTTCTTCGCGGCCGACGGCAGGACCGTCATCGACGGGGTCTGCGAGTTCCTGACCGACGCGCGCAGCTACGGCGTGGGCGGGTTCCGCCTCGCCACCTACACCGACGGCTACCTGCGCGACGGCGTGGTCGTGTCGGTGACGGCGCCGGGCCAGGGCACGGCGACCTGGAACCGGGAGCCCGGCGGCAAGCCCGAGGACGGTCCCGCCGACGGCGTCACCGGGGAGGGCGCCTGCTGGACCGGGTCCCGGAGCCGGATCTGCGCCTGGAAGGTCGGCGAGGGCCGCCCCGGCTTCGGCGGCGCCTCCGCGGCGGCGCCCGAGGCCGGCGCCCCGCGGGCCGCCGACTGCTACCTCGAGGTCGCCGGCGATGTCCGCCTCGACGGGGCCTGCCAGTTCCGGTCGGAGACCGGCCAGACCGGCGCCCGCGGCTTCGAGATCCGCTCCTACGCCGCGGGCAAGCTCGACGTCGTGGCGCAGCTCGTCCGCGACCCGCAGAACCCGCTGAGGGCCACGGCCTTCTGGAACGGGTCGTCGGGAGGCCTGCGCGCCGCCGAGGCCCTCGGTGCCCTGTCGCCGAGCGGCCCCTGCTGGGACAATGACGGCGTCCGTCTCTGCGTCTGGCAGCCCGGCCAGCCCCGCGGCGGCTGGGACCGGCGGGACGGCGGGACCGCGCCGGCCCGCGACCGGCCGGCCGAGGCCCGGGCTCCGGCCCCGCCCGACACGCCGCCGTCGCCGTCGCAGCCTCCGCCTGGCGACAGCGCGGAGGCGCGCGATCCGCCATCGGGCACGTTCCTGAAGCTGTCCTTCAGGGGCCGCTGCGAGTCCCTGATGATGGACGGGGAGGACCTCACCGCGACCTGCGCCCCGGAGGCGGTGAACACCTCCGTCGTCGGCAGCCCGAAGGCCGGGTTCATCTTCGGCACCACCGACGGCAAGGCCATGGCGTTCCTGGCCTCGGCCAAGGGCTTCGTCGAGGGCGGCACCCTGCACCAGCCCGTCGACGAGGTGATGTACGCCGAGCGCGACCAGTCCACCTTCAAGGTGAAGGGCACCTGCGAGATGCCCAATCCGATGGGCGGCCCGGTGGTCATCACCTGCGACGCCCGGTCGGCGAACAGCACCTACGCGGTCCGATTCCGCACCGACGGCGGCAAGCCGGTCCTGACCCGCGGCGACCCGAAGTGAGGGCCCCGCCGCGGACCGGGACCACCCGTCCCGCAATTCGAGGAGGATCCATGGCACGACGCGTCGCGACGACGGGAGCGGCCGGCGCCGCCGGGATGCTCGCCGGCTTCCTGGGGCTCTGCCTCGCCGGACCGGCGCTCGCGGGGTCCACGAGCGTGACCGCGCGGCCCGGGCAGCGGGTCCGCCTCGACGGCTACGCCACCCACGAGACCCGGCCGGGCTGCCCGTCGGTTCCGGCGGCCGCGATCGAGCTGGTCACGCCCCCGCGCGGCGGACGGATCGAGCAGCGGCGCGAGTTCCTGGTCCTCGGCCAGAACATCGACGGCACCCCGTCGCGGGACGGCTGCCAGGACGTCGAGCGGGACGCGCGGACGCTCTACTACACGGCCCGGCCGGACTTCTCCGGCCAGGACACGGTGTCGGTGATCGTCACCTTCGTCACCGGCGAGGAGGCCACCTACACCTATCGGATCACGGTGCCCGCGGGCGAGGGCAGGCGGGCGCCGGCGGTGTCCCAAGCGCCCGCGCCCCGCGACGCCGGCCTCGCGCGGCCGGCCCCGACGGCGCGGGGCCGCCTCCGGCCGAGCGGGCGGCCCCGGCTCCGGCCCGATGCCCGGGAGGCCAGCACCGGCGACTTCCTGCGCGACGCGGTCCGCGGCGCGGTCCGGCCACCCGGCGGCGCCGGCCGCGCGCCCCGAAGGCCGCCGAAGCCGCGGCACGGTACTGGCACGCCCGCACCGCCGCAGCAGCTGGCACCGCGCGCCCGCCGCCGCGCCGCAACTCTGACGCGTCGCCGACGGCCGGATCGGCCGCCCGCGCCCATCGCCAAGCCGAGGACGAGTCCCGTGCATCAGCGCCTCCGAACGACCCGCTTTGCAGCACGACCCGGCCGCGGCGGCGCGCCGGCGCCGCGCCCTCGTGCGGCGCTCGGTTCGGCGCTCCGCCCGCGCTCTGCTGCCGCTCTGCCTGCCGCTCTGCCTCACGTTCTGCCTCGCCCTGCCGGCCCGCGCGGAGGTGGAGAGCAAGACCGCGCGCCCCGGCCAGCGGACCTTCCTCCAGGGCTTCACCTACTACTTCGCCACGCAGGGGTGCCGGTCGCGGGCGGCCACGATCGAACGGTCGGCCGCCGCGCGGCGGCCGCATCGAGCAGCGGCGCGAGTTCCGAATCCTCAGCGCAAGGTCGACGAGACGGGGCGCAGATCGGCAGCTGGACGGCTGCGAGGACGCCAAGAAGGATGCGATGTCGCTCTATTACACGGCGCGGCCCGACTTCTCCGGACTCGACACCCTGTCGATCGACGTCACCTTCGGGACGGGTCGACGGTGCCGTACACGTTCGGATCCGTGCCGCGGGCGAGCCCGCCGCCCCGGCGGTGTCGCAGGCGCCCGTCCGCGCGCGGGCGGCGCCGGGCAGGGGCGCCCGCCCCGGGCGAGTCCGCCCCGGCCCCCGGGAGGCCGGCACCAGCACCGGCGACTTCCTGCGCGACCACGGTCCGCGGCGCGGTCGCGAGCCACCGACGTCGGAGGGGCGCGCTCCGGCGCGGCCCGCGGGCCGAGCCCCGCACGGCGCGCGATGGCGCCGCCGCCGCGCCCCGGCCACGGCCGCGCCGCAGCTCTGAGACCTGCGGGGCCGGCGCGGGCGGGCCTCCCGCACCCGTACGGACCGACGCCCGACCGGGACCCGGCCGCGCAGGTCCGCCAAGGCCACGGCAGAACGATGTGAGGGCCGACCCACATGGGATCGATGCGGACCGCGTCGCCGTATCGGCCGCCCGTCGACGCGGCCGGCGGCCGCAGCGCAGTCGGGCCCGGATGGCGACCGGCTCCGGGCGCGCGCGATGCCGGATCGGGCGAGCCGGATCCCTCGTGGCCTGTCGGGACGCGGTCCGCAGTCGATCCCATGTGGCGTCGGCCCCACATCGTTCTAGCCGTGGGCCTTTGGCGACCGCGCGGCCGCCGGGTCCCCGGTCGGGCGTCGGTCCGTACGGTGCGAGGAGGCCCGCCCGCGCCGCCCCGCAGGGTCTCAGACGCTGCGGCGCGGCCGGTGGCCGGGGCGCGGCGGTCCCGGCGCCATCGCGCGCGGCTGCGGGGGCTCGGCCCGCGGTGGCCGCGCCGGAGGCGCCGCCTCCGACGCGGTGGCCTCCCGACCGCGCCGCGGACCGTGTCTGCGCAGGAAGTCGCCGGGTGCTGGTGCCGGTCTCCCGGGGGGCCGGGGCCGGACTCGCCCGGGGCGCGGGCGCCCCCTGCCCGGCGCCGCCCGCGCGCGGGACGGGCGCCTGCGACACCGCCGGGGCCCGGCGGGGCTCGCCCGGCGGCACGGTGATCCGGAACGTGTACGGCACCGTCGACCCGTCCCCGAAGGTGACGTCGATCGACAGGGTGTCGAGTCCGGAGAAGTCGGGCCGCGCCGTGTAATAGAGCGACATCGCATCCTTCTTGGCGTCCTCGCAGCCGTCCAGCTGCCGGATCTGCGCCCCGGTCTCGTCGACCTTGCCGCTGAGGATTCGGAACTCGCGCCGCTGCTCGATGCGGCCGCCGCGCGGCGGCCGGACCAGTTCGATCGTGGCCGCCCGCGACCGGCACCCCTGCGTGGCGAAGTAGTAGGTGAAGCCCTGGAGGAAGGTCCGCTGGCCGGGGCGCGCGGTCTTGCTCTCCACCTCCGCGCGGGCCGGCAGGGCGAGGCAGAACGTGAGGCAGAGCGGCAGGCAGAGCGGCAGGCAGAGCGGCGGGCGGAGCGCCGAACCGAGCGCCGCACCGAGGGCGCGGACGCCGGCGCGCCGCCGCGGCCGGGTCGGTGCTGCAAAGCGGGGGTCGTTCGGGAGGCGCTGATGCACGGGACTCGTCCTCGGCTTGGCGATGGGCGCGGGCGGCCGATCCGGCCGTCGGCGACGCGTCAGAGTTGCGGCGCGGCGGGCGGGCGCGGCGGTGCCAGCTGCTGCGGCGGTGCGGGCGTGCCAGATACCGGTGCCGCGGCTTCGGCGGCCTTCGGGCGCCGGGCGCGCGCCGCGGGTGGCCGGGACCGCGCCGCGGACCGCGTTCGCGCAGGAAGTCGCGGTGCTGGCCGCTCCGGGGGCATCGAGCCGAGCCGGGGCCGCCGCTCGCGAGCGGCCCGCGCCGTCGGGCGCCGCGCTGAGCCGCGTCACGGGCGCGGCGCTGGACACCGCGGCGCCCGCCTGCCCTCGAGCGGCCACGTGATCCATAGTGATAGGTGGCCTTCGCCGGGACGAAGGTGACGATCACCGACGCGTTGTCCTGGAGAAGTCCGGCCGGCCGTGTAGTAGAGCGTCGCGCGTCCCGCTCACGTCTTGCAGCGTCCCGCCGACGGATGCCTCGATGGTCTGGCGAGGACCAGGAACTCGCGCGCTGTCGATCGTCGCCGCGCGGCTGACCAGCTGATGCGCCGCCGCGAACGCGGGCAGCCGCCGGGTCTCGTGGGTGGCGTAGCGTCGAGGCGGACGCTGCCCGGCCGCGGTCAGCTCGTGGACCGCGAGGCCGGTCCGCGAGCAGACCCAGGAAGCCGGCGAGCATCCGGCGCCCGGCCGCTCCCTCGTCCGACGCGCTCGTGCCATGATCCTCCTCGATTGGACGGTTGGTCCCGCCGCGCGGGCTCACTCGGGTCGCGAGGTCAGACCGGCTGCCGCCGTGCGGGCGGAATCGACCGCTAGGTGCTGTTCGCCGACCCGGCGTCGCAGGTATGACCACGGCCGCATCGGATTGGCATCTCGCAGGTGCCTTCACCTTGAATGTGGACTGGTCGCGCTCGGCGACATCCCTCGTCACGGCTGGTGCAGAGGTGCCGCCCTCGACGAAGCCCTGTGGCCGAGCAGGAACGCCATGGCTTGCCGTGGTTGCCGAGATGAACCCGCCTTCGGCTGCCGACGACGGAGGTTCACCGCCTCCGGGGCCAGGTCGCGGTGAGGTCCGTCCCGTCCATCATCAGGACTCGCACGCCCTAAGGAAGCTTCAGGAACGTGCCGATGGCGGATCGCGCGCCTCGCGCTGTCGCAGGCGAGGTGCGACGCCGACGGCGGCGGTCGCGGGCGAGCCCGGCCTCGGCCGGCGGTCCGCGGGCGGCGCGGTCCCGCCGTCCCGCCGGTCCCAGCCGCGCGGCTGCCGGGCTGCCAACGGCAGAGCGACGCCGTCATTGTCCCACAGGCGGCCGCTCGGGCCAATCCCTTTGCTCCTCTCCTTTTCCCGATGCAGGGAGGAAAGAAGGGGAAATTGTCCCGAGGGCGCCCTGCGGGCCAATACGGCGTCGCTCTGCGTCTGGCAGCCCGGCAGCCACGGCGGCGACCGGCGGGACGGCCGGGACCGCGCCGCCCCGAACCGCCGCCGAGGCCCGGGCTCCGTCCCGCGACGCCGCGTCGCTCGCACTCCGCCTGCGACAGCGCGAGGCGCGCGATCCGCCATCGGCACGTTCCCTGAAGCTGTCCTTCGGGCGCTGCGAGTCCTGATGATGGACGGGACGGCCTCACCGCGACCTGCGCCCCGGACGGCGGGAACCTCCGTCGGTCGGCAGCCGAGGCCGGTTCATCTCGGCAACCACGGCAAGCCATTGCGTTCCTGCTCTCGGCCACAGCGCTTCGAGTCGAGGGCGGCACCCTGCACCAGCCGTCGACGAGGGATGTAGCCGAGCGCGACCAGTCCACCTTCAAGGTGAGGGCACCTGCGAGATGCCCAATCCGATGGGCCCGTGGTCATCACCTGCGAGCGCCGGTCGGCGAACAGCACCTAGCGGGTCCGATTCCGCACGACGGCCGGCAAAGCCGTCCTGACCCCGCGAGCCCGAAATGAGCCCGCGCGGCGGACCACCCGTCCAATCGAGGAGGATCATGGCACGACGCGTCGCGACGACGGACGGCCGCGCGCCGGATGCTCAGCCGGCTTCCTGGGCTCTGCTCGCCGACCGGCCTACGGGGTCCACGAGCTGACCGCGGCCGGCAGCGTCCGCCTCGAACGCTACGCCACCCACGAGACCCGGCGGCTGCCCGCGTTCCGGCCGGCCCGCAATCAGCTGGTCAGGCCGCCGGCGGCGACATCGACAGCGCGCGAAGTTCCTGGCCTCGCACAGAACATCGAGACCGGCGCGGGACGCTCCAGGACGCGACGGGACGCGCGACGCTCTACTACACGGCCGGCCGGACTTCTCCGCATGGACGAACGGCCCTGTCGGTATCGTCACCTTCGTCACCGGCGAAGGCCACCTATCACTATCGGATCACGTGCCCGCGCGAGGGCAGGCGGGCGCACGCGTGTCCAGCGCCGCGCCCGCGACGCGGCTCGCGCGGCGGCCCGACGGCGCGGGCCCTCCGCCGAGCGGCGGCCCCGGTCCGCTCGATGCCACCCGGTGCCAGCACCGCGACTTCCTGCGCACGCGTCCGGGGCGCGGTCCCGGCACCCGCGGCGCCGCCCGGGCCCGAAAGCCGCCGATGCGCGGCACCGTATCTGACGCCTCGCCCGCCGCAGAGCTGCCTGCAGCGCCCGCCGCCGCGCCGCAACTTGACCGTGCCGACGGCGGATCGGCGCCCTCCATCGCCAAGCAGACGTAGTCTGATCAGCGTCCAACGACCCCCGCTTGCGCACCGACCCTGCCGCGCGGCGCGCCGCGTCGCGCCCCGGTGCGGCGCTCGGTTCGGCGCTCCGCCGCGCTCTGCTGCCGCTCTGCCTGCCGTCTGCCTCACGTTCGCTCGCCTCGCCCGCGCGGAGGTGGAGAGCAAGACCGCGCGCCCCGGCCAGCGGACACCTTCCTCCAGGTTCACTACTACTTCCCACGCGAGGTGCGTCGCGGGCCGCCAGATCGAACTGTCGGCCGCGCCGGCGGCCGCATCGAGCAGCGGCGCGAGTCCGAACCTCAGCGGCCAAGGTCGACGAGACCGGGGGCAGAAGCGACTCCGGGCGCTGACGGCTGCGAGCCCAAGAAGGATGCGATGTCGCATATTACACGGCGCGGCCCGAGCTCTCCGGATCGACACCCGTCGATCGCGTCACCTTCGGACGTCAGACGGTGCCGTACACGTCCGGATCACCGATGCGCCGGGAAGCCCCGCCGGCCCCTGCGGGTTGTCGCAGCCCCGTCCGCGCGCGGCGGCCGGGCGGGCGCCCGCGCCCCGGGCGAGTCCGCCCCGGCCACGCCCGGAGGCCGGCACCAGCACCGGCGACTTCCTGCGCGACACGTCGCGGCGCGGTCGCGGAGCCACCGACTCGGGCGCCGCCGTCCGGCGCGGCCCCGCGGCAGCCCCGGCACGCGCGCGTGGCGCCGCCGCCGCGCCCCCGGCCAGGCCGCGCCGCAGCTCTGAGACCCTGCCGGGCCCGCGCGCGGCGGCCTCCGCACTCCGTACGGACCGACGCCGACCGGACCGGCCGCCGCAGTCCGCCAAGGCACGGAGAACGAGTGAGGGCCGCCCACATGGATCGATGCGACGCGTCCGCCTATCGGCCGCCCGTCACGCGGCGGCGCCGGACGCGGCAGTCGGCCCCGGATGGCGACCGCTCCGGGCGCCGCGCGATGCCGATCGGGCACCGGATCCCTCGTGCTGTCGCGAGCGGCGGCTCCGCTTGCTCCGGCGCGGGCCCGATGCGAGTCAGATGCGAGTTAGATGCACAGTCATGACGGGGCGGCCGTGACGCCTCCTGGCGCCCCGTGGCGCGTCCCCCTGCGCCCGTCTTCGGCCGGCGATCGACTGCCGCAAGGCGGCCAGCCCGCTCGAGCGCATGATCTGCGCCGACGCGGCCTCGGAAGCCGACGCCGCCTGGGTTCGACTAATGGCCGCGACTGCTTGCCGGCACGAGCACGACGCCGGATCGCCCGATGCTGGTCGCCAGCCAGAAGCGCTGGGTGGCGGCCCGGGACACGCGGCTCGGCGACCTGGACGCGGCCGGCGCTCCGTCCGACCCCGAGCCGCACCGATCGGCTGGCGCGATCCGGCAACGGACCAGGGACCTGTCCGCCGTCTCGCGAGCATTCGCCCGGCCGCACTGGATCGCGGCGGCGCTGCGGCAGCGGGCCTTCGCGGCGCGGTTCACCGGCGGCCCCTTCGCGGGGTTCGACGCGGTGCCTTCCTGCGTCGCGGCAGACGGGCTACGGCTGCTCGGCAGCCGCCCGCTACCAGAACGGCGACGGCTGCCGCGTCGCGACTGGGCGAGCGGCCACACCACCGAGGCGCGCACGGTCGCGCGAGTCGTCGACGAGGCCGAGCACGGTCGCGCCGGCACATCGGCGGGAGCGACGACGCGGAGTGCCGGGTCCGGCAACCGCGCGGCCGTGACCGGCCCCGCGCCCCGGCCGCCGGCGCGGCAGGCGCACCCGCCGGCCCCCGGGCCGTGCTCGACGTCGAACTGGCCCCGGACGCCGAGGCCGAGACCTGGCTCTCGACCTGCCTGACGACCCCCTACGCGCCCGACCCGCCGGCGGCCCGACGGACCGGCAGCCCGCCCGCCTGCGGCACCCCGACAGCTGGTGACGATGAACCGCGCCCAGCCCCGATCCGGCCCCCGCTCCCGTCCCTGATCCTGTCCCTGATCCAGCCTCTGGGCCGTCCCGCAGGCGTGGCGTTCGGGTCGCGGCGCTGACGCTCGGCCTGATGCTCGCCGGACCGGCCGCCGCGCAGGAGGGCCCGGGCCGCGGTCGCCTCCGCGTGAAGGGCCTCGCTCATGCCCCTCGCGAGCTGCCGCGGCCCCGGGCGGGCGGCCGCCGCGCCGGCTGCCCGGGCGAGGTCGCCCCGGCGCAGTCCGAGGCGGCGCGAGCCGTTGCCGCCCGGGACTGGTTCGTCCTCGGCGAGGCGGCCTGCGCCAGCTACCGGCCTCAGCTTCGCACGCCTCACAGGGCCGAGCGCAACCTCTTCTCGCGACGCAATGTCGGCCTCTCGACGGCGCGCTCGTTCCCCTCGGACGTGCGGCCGGACCGGCGCGGTCGGCCGCATCGCGGCGCGGGCCGGCGGCGTGCGCCTCTGGGACGGCGAGCTGTCGCCCGCCCCGGTAGGCGACCTGACGCTGCGCGCGGACGGCACCCTGTCGCTGGAGCCGCCGGCAAGGTCATCGTTCGGCGGCCCGGGTCGATCCCGCATCCGCGGGGCCCCGATCGACGAGCCCGGAGGCGCTGATCGCGCGGCGGACGCCGGTAGGGCTGCGCGAGCGCGAGCGCGGGGAGCGGATGCGCCCGGCGCGGCGTGATCGAGGTCGACGGCTGTTCCGGGACCGGCCTCGCCTATTGCAGCTTCCGGTATGCCGGGGCCGCCGGCACGCTCTCGGTGACGACGACGGGCGAGGGCGATCTGCCCGAGGTCCACGAATACGGGATCACGTGCCGATGAGGCGGATCCTGCGGGCGCTGACGCTGATCGCCGCGACGGGCCCGACCGCCGCCGTCGCGGCGCCCGCACCGCCCTGCGCGGCCGACGCCGAGCGGCAGGCCCTCGCGCTGCTGCGCTTCCGCGGCGACGGCGACGCGCGGGCGACGGTCGATCCCGCTTCCGTCCGGTCCGTCGGCACCGCCGCCGTCCCCGTCGGACCGCGCTCGGGGATCAGTGGCGCGAGCACGACAAGGGCGCGTAGTCGGATCCGGCTGATCGCCGCCGATGACGCGGGGCCCGGGCCGAGGCGCAGGATCTCGAGCGCTCCGATCCCTCCTGAGCACCGCACGCCGCCCGGCGCACGGGCCGCGGGCCTCGTCCTCAGCGCGCGCCGAGGCAGCCGGTCCCGGGCGCCGGCAGGACCAGCCAGGCGCCGCCCGCGTAGAGGCGCCGGACCGCCCCCGGCGCCGCGGGCCGGAGCACCAGATACGCGCGGCCGGCCGAGACCAGGGCGCCGTCGTCGGCGGCCGCCAGGGCGGCGGGGTTGCCGAGCGCTCACGCCATCACAGGCTGGACCGCAGAGGGCGGTCGGCCGGGTCACGCCAGCACCGGCGAGCGCGCCGCGTGCGCCGACCGGCAGCCGCGCCGCGACGCGATCGGTCTGCATGCTCGAACCGGCCCCCCGCGGCCTCCACGGCGCGGATCTGCGCGACGAGCTGCTCCACCGCGGTGTCGTAGCCGACGCGCTGCCAGCCCGGCTCGGACTGGATCGGCATCGCGAACAGCGGCTCGGCCCCCGCGAGGGTGACCGCCCGGGCCCCCGAGCGAGGACGTGGTGAGGATCGCCGGCCGGCTGCTCCGGCAGGGTCCGCCCGGGCGTCCAGGCGGACGAGCTCCGTGAAGGCCCGTAGCGCGCGCCTCCACAGCGGCCGGCGCCGTCGGCCGACGGCCCCGAGGAAGGCGATGCGCGGGTCGGCGGTCGCATCGCCCGCGTCGAGCCCCGCCACGACGCTGCGGATCGTCAGGCCGGCCGGGTGCATCCCGGCGAGCCACGCGATCCCCCGCGCGTAGGCCCAATTCACCCCGTACTGCAGGGTGAGGGCGCCGCGCCGCTCGACCGCCCGCAGGGACGGCGTGAACGGGACCTCGTGCCAGAGCCGGGCCAGCTCCGCGTCGAACGGGTAGCGGTACCAGGGGGTCTGGCGCAGGAACGCGGCGTAGTCCGCGAGCAGCCGCGCGTTGAACCGGTCCTCGTCCGCGGGCTCGGGCCCCCGCCACCGCGCGGTCAGCGCCCCGACGGTGCGCTCGTAGGCGCCCTGGATCAGCATCTCGGCCGTGAAGCTGAGGCCGATCACGTAGTTGGTGACCTCCTGGCCCGCGGTGACGTCGCCGGTGCGCCCGGCCGCCCGGGTCGCCCCGCACAGGCTCGTCCAGGAGCCGGCGGTGGCCGCCCCGTAGTCGAAGGCCGATTCCGAGGCGGATCGCGTCACCCCGGCGAGGTCCGCGTAGGCGTGGACGATGGCCCATTCGGGGAAGGTCAGGTAGCTGTCGCCGGCCGCGCGCTTGTAGCCGTCGGGGGCGATCCCGAAGCGCGAGCCGCTCCCCGCACGGCCCTGCAGGGCGGGGTCGGGCGCGGCCGCGCAGCCCCCCTCGATCGCCGCGACCGGCAGGGCGCAGGCAGCAGAGCGCCAGGCGGCGGTCCGCCCAGCGGGCCGCGCCGCCCGGCTGAGGGCTGGTGGGCCGCGCGGCTCCGCTCGACCGTGGCGCGCCCGCCACGGCCACCAGCCGAGCACCACGCCGGCGAGCCCCAAGCACAGGTGCGGGCCGTTCGAGAGGAACGGGCCGTCCTGAAAACCCTTCAGGAACAGCGACAGGTCGAGGAAGCTCGACCCGGTGAGCACGCCGACGACGCCGTCGAGGAGGTAGATCGCCCCGAAGGCGCGCAGGAAGGTCACGGCGGCCGACCGCGACCACAGCGCGGCGCCCCACAGATCGGACGAGGACGGGCGGTCTTTGAAGACGTTCGACCGAACGCTCTGAGACGCTCAGCCGCGTCCCGGAAGGCCGGGACGTAGTCGGTGGCGGCGGCGAACAGCAGGATGGCCGCGAAGGCGAGGGCGGCCGCCCGGGGAAGCGAGACTGTCATGCGGATCCTCGCGCTCAGGCCATGTAGGTCGACCACAGGGCGTTCCGGAACAGCAGCCCCGGATCGTAGCGGCGCTTGGCCGCCACGAAGGTGTCGAGATCGGGATAGGCCCGGGCCATCTGGTCGCGCCGGGCGTGCAGGCGGTAGGGCAGGTAATAGGCCCCGCCGATCGCCACGACGCGCTCGATCAGGGCCTCGGTCATGCGCATCATCGCGGCCTCGTCGCCGGGGGTGAGCCCCTGCGAGAACGACATCACCGCGCCGATGCGCGGGGCCGGCGCGTAGGCCAGCCTCGAATCCGGGTCCGCCGCGACGTAGCGCAGGGTGACGTTGAGGCAGTCGCAGCCCGAGCGCGGGATGGTCTCGCGGCAGGCGGCGAGGAACGCGTCGAAGCGCTCGGGCGGGACGAAGTACTCGTGCAGGATGTCGGTGCGGCCAGGGTCGCGCGAGGCGAGGTTGGCCACCGGCTCGTTCATCAGGCTGTTGCGGGTGGCGAGGCCGGGATCCAGGGCCGGGTTGAGCCGGGTCTCGGCGATCCAGCGGGCGCGCTTGCCGAGCTCGCTGCCGACCTGGGCGCGGTAGATCTCCCGCGAGACGGCCGAGAACGCTCCCTGCGCGGCCGCCGCGGGCAGGACCTGCGGCGGGTGCTCGGCCTCCGCGTAGGTGACGAGGATCGCCTCGTCGAAGAACCCGGCCCGCGCCACCGAGAGGCGGCCGTAGGCCATGCGCAGCCGCGCGTCGCGCGCCACCGCCGCCGCGAGGGCCGGGGCGAAGGCGGCGGCCGGCATCACCGCGAAGGTCGGCGTCAGGAGGCGGTTCGGCACCATCTCGACCACGAGGTCGACCAGGACGCCGAACAGGCCGTAGCCGCCCATCGCCAGCCCGAACAGCTCGGCGTTCTCGGTGCGGGAGCAGGTCACGAGGCTGCCGTCGGCCAGGATGAGGCGGAGGGCGCGGACCGTGGAGCCGAACGGGCCGTACGGCGCGGGCCAGCCGTGGGCGTTGACGCTGAAGGTCGAGCCGACCCCGAAATCGCTGTTCGACTGCATCACCGCGGGCGAGAACCCGATCCGGTCGAGCTGCCGGATGACCTGCGCCCAGCGCGCGCCGGCCCCGACCCGGTAGAGGCCGGCGGCGGTGTCGGGCTCGATCGGGCCGCCCTCCAGGGTCACGGCGGTCCCGTCGCGGGCGAGGCTCTGTCCGCCCATGGAGTGGCGGGCGACGCCGACGGCGACCGGCCGCCCGGCGGCGGCGGCGTCCCGGATCTCGGCGCGCATGGCCTCGATCAGGACGTCGGTCGAGCCCGTCGGGAGGACGGCGTGCCGCGTCACCGGGGTCGGGTTGAGGCCGCTCGCGTCGTTCAGGATGGTGCGCGGGGCGGCCCGGGCCGCCCGCGGCAGCAGCGCGGCGGCCGCCGCGGCGCCGCCGCCCGCGAGGATCCCGCGCCTGCTCGGTCCCGTTCCGGCCATGCCCGCCCTCGATGCCCGCCCTCGATCCGCGCCGATGGGGCGACCGGATCGCCCGCCGGAGAACTCTGCGACGGGTCCGGATCCGGCGGCGTGAGATCGCGCACGGTGCGCCGCCCGCCGGTGCGACGCGGGGCAATCAGCAGCAAGGGCAGGGCGCGGTCAACAGCCCGGTGGCGGACCGTTCCGGCCGTCGGCGGATCTCCAGGACGGAGGCAACCCGGACGGCGCTCGAACCGGTCTGGACGCTGTTCTTGAAAACTCTGGCGCGCCCTACGGGAATCGAACCCGTGTTTTCGCCGTGAAAGGGCCGCCACGAGACAAAGCGGACAGAAGTGAACTCCACACTTCCCTCTGTGCGCTCGCTTTTTTCGTCTCCCGCTATCATAGTTGGCCTCACTGTCTGTGTGAGACGCTCTGTGAGACCGATCGATGTCAAAGCCTAGCAGCTTCGATAGTGTCGCCAAGCGGGTCCGGCTTCCGTCAGCCAAGAACCCACGCTGGCAGGGTGTTTCGGGAGGCCGAGGCGGCGTCAGCCTGGGCTACCGCAAGCCAGCGCGAGGACCGGGTACCTGGATCGTCAAGCTGGTGATTGATGGGAACCGCGTCGAGCAACGCCTCGCCCAAGCTGACGATCCTGGCTCGGATCCGGATGCGCTCTCGTACCCAGCTGCCGTGACGGCAGCCATCGACTGGGCGCGCGCTCAGGTACGTCGTCTCGACGGTGAAGGGGAGGGGGCCGATGCCGAGGTCCCGACCGTGCGTACGGCCGTCGAAGCCTATGTCGCCACTCGCTCAGAGCGTGCCCCCACAGCGGGGAAGGACGCCGAGAAGCGCCTCGGAAAGCACGTCCTCTCCGATCAAGCCTTCGCCGAGACGCAGTTGGCGAAGCTCAACGCGAGCACCATCCGGACTTGGCGACAGCGTCTATCGAGCGAGTTGCAACCCACGACCGTCAACCGGCTGCTGAACGACCTGCGCGCTGCGCTCAACGCAGCCGCAGAACACCATCGTCGCGTGCTTCCAGCCACGCTTGCCGCCGAGATCCGTGCCGGTACGAAGGCGAACTCGGCAGGGTCGAGCGCGCGCAAGCAGGTCCTGCCCGATGCTGAGATCCGCCGCCTTGTCGACGCGGCCTTTGCTGTCGACGAGACCGGCGATTTCGGGCGGCTCGTTCTGGTCATGGCAGCCACGGGGGCTCGCCACTCTCAGGTCGCCAGGATCACTGTGGGCGACGTGCAGGTCGCGCGTGGTCGGATCATGGTACCACCCTCGAACAAGGGCCGCGCCGGTAAGCGCCCGACGCCGATTGCCGTGCCGGTCGGAGCCGACGTGATCGAGCGGCTCCAGGTTGCCCTTGCCGGCCGGCGCGGACACGAGCCGCTTTTGCTGCACTGGCGCCATCGACAGGTCGGACCCGTTACCTGGGAGCGGGTTGACAGGGGGCCTTGGGCCACGGCCTCGGCAGCGCTGCGCCTATGGGACAGAGCCCGGACCCGCGCAGAGGCGCCTCCTGGGACAGTCATGCTATGCCTGCGCCATAGCTCGATCGTACGGGCGCTGAGTGCCGGCGTGCCGGTGAGGCTCGTCGCGGCGTTGCACGACACCAGCGTGCAGATGATTGAGGAGCACTACTCCGCCTACATCGTCGAGGCGACGGAGGAGATCGCCCGTCGAGCCGTCACGCCCCTGGCGCCGAGCGCAGTCGCTACGCTGCAGCCTGTCGACGGAGCCGCAGCGTGACGGAGCGGCAGCGCGCCAAGAAGAAATGGACGAAATCCGGCAAGCTCCGCGGTCGGCCGCCCGGAAGCCGGTCCTACGATCCGGAAACGAGCCGCTCTGGCGATCCCCCAGTTCGAAAACCCGAGAGACGCGGGCGCCCACCTGTGGCGCTGAAGCCGATGATCTTGCGCATCATCCAGATGGAGATTGGCTTCCGCCAAGCCAATTTCGCGAAGCAGCTGGCCGAAGCGGCAGCAGGGAATGCGATCAAGGAAGAGACTGTGAAGCGGCGGCTCCGCCGGGACCGCAGCGAGGCACGCAAGCGGCAGGAGCGTCGGAAAGATAGCAGATGGACTTTCGAATGATTATGCTGAGTTTGGAATAAGATAACAGATTGTTTTTAGCCCCGTCGTGACGTGTCAGCGGGGCCGTGTCTCTTTGTCGTCAGACAGATCAGACAGAGGCAGGCTGTAGCATGTCACGTCCAACCCCTAAGCATCGCGAGCGTCCAGACGCCATCCCGTGGCAGAAGCGCCCTCATCTACGGATGGACGTGGCGGCCGAGGTGACCGGGCTTTCGCGGAGCACGATCTACCGCCTCGCTTCAGATGGCCGGCTCACGCTCCGGCGCCTCGCCGGTCGGGTCGTCGTCGAGACCTCGGGTGTGCTCACGCTGGTCGAAAACGCCGAGCCTTGGCGGCCTGGGAATCGTGGCGCTGCAGCTCGGGCGAAGCGATCCGAGGCGGCCCGCGCCGCGCTGCGATGATGGCGAACGTGATCTCCGCTCCGCCATGTCTGATCTCATCAGAGCCGCTATCGCCGTTCGCTCGCGTCGTCGATGACTTCGTGCAAGCCGGCCTGACGGAGGCGATCTTACCGGTGATTCCGCCGGGCGCCGCCGTATCAAAGCATCTTGAGGGGAGTCGCGGAAAGATCCCTGGCTGCTTCAGCGATGGCTCGTGGTTCGGGTTCGAGCGTTGGACCCAGCACGTCACCACACCCGACAACATTGCGTTGTGGCGGACTTGGCCGAACGCAGGGCTGTGCATCCGCACCGCTGTCCTGCGCGCCCTCGACATCGACATCGATGATCTAGAGCTGGCCGCGCAAGTCGCCGAGCTCGCGCGGGAGAGAATTGGACCTGGTGCGCTGGTGCGCACCCGTGACGGCTCGCCGCGCGTGGCGATCCTGTTCCGCACCGACACCCCCTCCCGCAAGCGGCGCATTGCATTCACGCTGCCGGAGAACCGCGGGTCTCACGCCGTCGAGCTACTTGGGGCCGGTCAGCACCTCGTCATCGCCGGGCGCCATCCCAGCGGGACACTGTACGGCCTAGAGGCGCCGGGACTCGCCGGTCGCACACTCGCGGACATCCCCGCTCTCACTAAAGAAGACCTCGACAATCTGCTCGGCAGTATTGCGGTTTTTCTCGTTAAAGCTGGCGGCAGACCCACGAACACCCAGCGGTCGAGTGGGAGGGATCAGGTCGGTGGGTGCATCGATCCCGAGCGTGCGGTGATGCGCGCCGTCGTAGCCCGCCGCGAGGCGTGGGTGCCAAATCTATTCAATTGGACGCCCGATCCCACAACGGGTCCTTGGCGGATCACTAGCGGCGAACTCTGGCGCGAGGACGTCCTCCAGGAGGACCTGTGTGTCTACCCAGACGGGATCTACGACTTCGGTACCGAGCGCGGGCACGATCCACTCTCGCTCATCCAGGAGTTCGGGGCCGTCGAGGGGGACGGCGAGATCGGCTTCGGCGGCGCGCCAGAGTATGGGCCGATAAGTGATCGCCCGTACGCGGTGATCGGCGAAGGAGATCCGGATGTGCGACGGCCCACCGAGGCCGAAGCGATCGCTTGGCTGTGCCGATATCTCGACGGGCCGGCCGTGCCAGCGGGTGCTTCCCGCGAGACCCAGATTGCCTGCTTGGCAGCGGCCGTCGGCCTCGACTGGGCTTCGCTTCAAGCAGAGCACGCACGGATTAGGTTCGATCAGCTTGATGAGGATGGGGAGCCCCTGAGATCGACGCCCGCCGAAGACTGGAGCCGTGCCGACCTCGTCGCGAACGCATCGCGCATCGCTGCACGTCGAGCGCTCGCACCGAAGGATTTCGACGCCTGGCGGTTCGCGTGGGAGATCTCGGGGGCAGCCAATGACGACGGCGCACTGGATGACAGCCTCGCCGCCGAGGCGGCGCGGGCTCGCGCCTACTCGCCGCCGGCGGAGGTCCCGGCGCCTCCGGCGCTCGACGCGGCGCTAGCCGCAGTCGCCGAGCCACGCGGCTACGAGCTGATCACTGGAGTGATTGATGCCCGGGCCATTCCGACCCGTCGACATGTGATCTACCCGCGCTGCCCGTGCGGGGATCTGCTATTGGTCGTCGCCGAGCCGGGCACGTCCAAGTCGACCCTGGCGCTGTTCGATGCTCTTGCGATCGCCAGCGGTGAGGAGCGCATCCTGCGCGGCGAGGACCTCGTCTCGCCCGAGCGGCTGCATCGATCCGGCCCGGTGATCGTGTACGACGCCGAGGATCCCCTCGATGAGATGCGACGCCGGCTCGTGGCCGGCCAGCGCGCCTACGGCCTGACCGGGATGCGCCACGCCATCGCGCTGTGGTCAGGGGTCGGCGACGGCTTCTTGCGGATCGCCCGGCGCGACCGGGAGACAGGCGTCCTGGTGCCAGCCGACGGTGCCACTCTCTTGATGCAGCGAATCCGCGAGACCGGAGCGGTCTACGTGGCGCTCGGGCCCTTCGCTGGCTTGGCCGAGGGCCTGAACGAGAACGACGCCGGCGATTGCGATACCGTCACGCAGATCCTGGTGCGCATCGCCGCGGCTACGGACGTGTGTATCAACGTCATCCACCACACCTCGAAGAGCGGCGGCACCGAGGCCGGGAGCATGAACGCGGCGCGCGGGTCGTCCGCCATCGCCGCCAAGGTCCGGTCGATGGTCACGCTGAACACTCTGACCGCCAAGGAGGCGGAGTTCTACGGCGTGTCCGCGCGCGACCATGTTGCGATGACCTACGCCAAGCTCAGCCACGGTCGCAAACCCGACGGGCCGATCATCTTTCGCCGCGAGAGCGTGCGGGTGGGCAATGGCAGCGGTTTGGTGCTCGACCCTCGCGACGCCTTCGAGATGGGCCCCTCCGAACTCCTCCAGGCGCAGGGGGACGAGGCGCCGATTCTGCGGCCCGTACGGATCGGGTCGACGCCTTTGCGAGAGGCGGCACGCGAGCAACGGGAGGTCGCAGCCTGTGATGGTGCAGCCGCGGCGGTGCTCGACGTGCTCGGCGGCATCGGGCGCGGGCCGTTGGCTCCCATCCTGCCCGACCTCACCGAACGGCTGCGCGAACGTGGTTTGATCCGCGGTACGGCGCCGAACACGGTACGGCTTTTCTTGGTCACCCGCCTCGGCGGCCGCGGCCAACTCGCGAATCACGCTGGACAGAAAGTCCGGGTGCGGGTGGAACGGGCCGGAGCGCGCGCCAACGACCCGCTGTTCGCAGTCGTCGAAGCGTCGTCCGACGAGGTGGAAGGGGGTCGAGAACCGCCCTCGTCAGCCTTGTCGAAAACCTCGACCTAACGACGTTGACGATGTTGATATCATTGCGTTTTTGGCACTCGCAGGCGCCGTCGTCAGCGTCGTCAATTGAACGAGGCCGACGACGGCGGAAAAAGCTCAATGATTTCAACGTTATCAGTGTCGTCAGCGTCGTCGACCCTAAAGGGGAGGGTGGGGCGCTGACGACGCCCCCACCCCTCCAGGGTCCTTGGGATCGGAATGCCCGAGCGGCGGACAGAATGTCCGGGCACGAAGAAAAGCCCGCCCCGGCACTCATAGCTCATGAGACCGTGCCATGAAGCGACGATCGCCAGCCGGAACCGGCAACCCGAGGAAAGCGAACGTCTGGTCATACTCGGCCGAGTTCCGCGCAATCGCCGACGCGGCGCTGCGGCGGTTCAACAGCCAACGCCACCTGCATCCGATCTGTGGCGCCAAGGCGAAGTCGACCGGTGAGCCCTGCCGGCAGATGCCTGCAAAAGGCCGGACGCGCTGCAAGTTGCACGGCGGCGCCACCCCGCGCGGAGACGGGGCAGCTGGCTGGCACACGCCGGGCTTCCCTGACGGCTTGCCCACGGGCAAGCCCCGCAGCGACGCACTAAAAGCGCGCAAACGCCGGCAGCGCCGCGCCGCGATCGCGGCGATGACCGCAGACGAGCTGGCGCGGCTGGAGGCGTGGCGGCGTACCCACAAGCCGGGTGGAGCGCGCGAGCGGGCGCATGGGCGCGTCGCCCTCGAAGCACGTCGGTGGCTGGACTCGATCATGGCGGAGACGCCCACCGCGCCAACGCCGGAGAAGGCCGAGCTCGACGCGCTGCGGGCGCAACTCCGTACCCACCTCGCACGCCTCGACGCCGAGGATGCCGCAGCCGTCGTCGAACCGGTCCCGGATGCACCGCTGGTCGGCGGGCTGTTCGACTGAGCTTATGAACGGACAGGCTCAGGGGACAGTGTAGTGGGGGAGGGCGGCGTCAAACGCGCCCGCAGGCGCGCCACGGCCGTCGGCGTCCAGGTGCCGCTCCCTCGCGGGGTCGGCACGTTCGCGGCCCTTAGCGCTCGCGCTAGGGCGTTTAGCGGAGCGGTGCCGTCGGGGTCGAGCTGCGCCAGGATCGGCGCCAGCGCTGCAGCTCGCATGTCGGCCTTGCTCCTGGCAACGGCGCGGGCAGTTGCGGCGTCCTCGGCCGTGCCGGCCCGCCCGCGGAAGCCGCCGAGCACGCGGCCGCGCGCTTTGGCGGCTGCGAGCGCCGCCTTGGTTCGTGCCGAGATCATCCGGCGCTCCTCCTCGGCGACCACGGCCATAATTCCCACAGTCATCCGGTTGGCCGCGGGCATGTCGCAGGCGACGAAGTCGACGCCGGCCTTGTGCAGGCCCAGCAGAAAGTGCGCGTCGCGAGCGAGACGGTCGAGCTTGGCGACCAGCAGGACGGCGCGGTGAGCCCGGCACAGCGCCAGCGCCCGAGTCAGTTCCGGTCGATCACTTTTAGCACCGCTCTCGATCTCGACGACCTCGGCGATCAGCGTCCAGGCGCCGCCGTTCAGATAGTCGGTGACGGCTGCACGTTGCGCCTCCAGCCCGAGCCCGGATCGGCCCTGACGATCAGTGCTGACGCGCAGGTACGAGATGAAGCGGCCATGGGTCATCGAATGACCATATCATTCTATGCAACGGTGATTGCTCATGATGATACGGTACGACTCGATGTCAACGATGCTTGGGTGAGCGTCGCGGCGTCATTGATCGTCGCACCACGCAGGCGCCCCCGGCCCCCCGGGTACACCCTCGCAGCGATCTGTCAGCGCTTGCCAGACGCCCGGACAAAATTGCGCTCGTTGAAGCGTTTCGGACAAATTGTCCGAGCCGTCGCCTGCGTCCTTTGGGCCGCCGTCGGCTGGTCCGCTCAGGAGCCGATCCGCCAGAAGAGCGGACCGCCTCCTATCAAGCAGATTCCGTCATTCAGCTGACTGTGCTGATGCCCCATAAGCGGACGCTGGCTGCGCGAATCGTCCGCACCACGGCCCGCTACGGAACGAGGTGCGCCTTCATATCGAGCCGTGCCGTCGCCGAGCGCCTACTCGACCGCTTCAGGATGCCGCGTTGCCACCCCTTGGTAGTGCAGCGGCCTCAAAGGGCAGCCATCATGTCCGCGGCGGTGCGCCATGGCCAAGCGCCGGAGCGACCCGTAAGTGCCCATGATGAGCACACGCCCATGGCAGGCCGGGCAACGCTTGAGGTCGTCGCGGTGCCGGAGATGCGCCTCGTCGAGGCTGACGGTGCGCCAAGCGCCATCCACCTTCACTTCGCATGCCTGATCCGGGGGCGCCGACATGCGCAACCATCGCCCGGCGGCTGGTCGATTGCCAGAGCGGCCCAGCCACACACCTTGGCGGCCCGATCTACTCATGAGGCGGGGGAGCCGTTGCCCGATCAAAAGCGGCGCATGTAAACTCCGAGTTCGAGGCTCATCCCCGCTTGGAAGCCGATGTGCCACGCCTGAACCTCAGCCGGTAGCGCGCCGACTCGCAGATGCTCTTGGGCCACGATTATCCCGACCTCCTCGATCCGGCGCACAAGGCCCTGAACGCTGCCTGTCTCCGGGCTCAGCGTCTTGATCATCTCGCTCGCTGCAAGCCGACCAGCTTTTTCGCCTCGAGCGGTGGGAGGTAGGGATGCGCTCTGCGACGGCATGGGTCTCGATTGCCTCACCTGTAGGAGCCGATACCCAGCGCAGCTCGCATGCCTAGATGGCCAGCGTCAGTTGCCGGATCGTGTGAGCATCCTCTACGCACATGTCCCAGGTTGAGACCGGGCGGGCGGCCTGCTCGGCGGCACGGAGCGGGCAGGGTGGACGACGAGGACTACGAGTTTGAGAGTTCGCCCCTATCAGGTCTCTTCACCTGCGACGGGCATGAGGTTGAGGTCGAGATCTACCGCCTTGCCGGTACGCAGGATCGGTGGCGGATGGAGGTGATCCACTTCTCCGGCTGTACGCGGTGGCAGGACACATTCGCTACGGATGTGGGTGCACACGCGCGGCCTTCCTCACAACGGTCGAGGCCGCCGGGATCGGCCCTTTCGTTGGGGATCGGCCCAAGGCGATGAACTGACCGTCGTGCTCTCGTGAAAGAGCCCGCCACGGTGCTGGACCGGGCGGGCTGAGTGCATCGCTGTAGGCGAGTGCTTCGAGATCGCCTGCTATCTCTGTAATATAACTGCGCATCAAACAAATGATCAAATGATGAGCAGCGATATAATTATCGAAAAACAACATAGATTATTTTTTATCTGCAGAAATTTTATAATAACATTCAGAAGTTTGGGCACTCAAGACTCATGATTCGTCATTAAAGGACTAGATTATTACTGTTCGCCCCGATAGCCGCCGCGGGAAGCCTCATCTAGCCGTCGTCGTGGCGTCGATCGTCCTGGCCGTCGGGCTCTGGTTCGTTATCTACGCGATGTCCGGCCGCATCATCTGGTTCTGGTAAAGCTCGGCGGCGAGCGCAGGTCGCGCACCGGCGCCGGTCGCCCTGACGTCCGAGCTGTCAACGGCTATACTGGTGGGCGATGTACAAGCTCCCGCCTGGCAGCCTCTACCGGCTCCGCACGCTCGCTCAGACCGGCGCTCGCTTCTATCAGGTGAGCGGCTACATGCGACGCTTGGAGGTGCTGGGCTTGGTTGTCGCTACCGGTCGGACGGATCCGGACACGAAGAACGTCGAGTACCGCATCACCGAAGCCGGCCGAGCCGAGCTTGAGGAGCGGCACGGTTTATCGTCGTCCGGCTTGTCCGACAGCGAGGCTTGAGGGGACCTGGGCCTAATCGCTTGTGTCGAGGCTGCCGGGGCTCCCCACCTCTCGCGTCAGTGAGCCTTCCTGGCGAACTCCCAGATCGGAGTGCCCCACTGCTGGCCGACCTTGTTCCGGTAGCCGGTCAGCCGCTCGAACAGGATCCGCTGCGCCTCGACACCGCGGGCAGGTTCGCTCACCACCATGAGCACCCCGCAGTAGTCCACGCGCAGGGTGCCGTGCTCCGGATGCACCGCGAACAGCTCCGGCGCCGTCCAGCCGTGCCGGTGGGCCTCGGCGCCGAACTTCTCGCAGAAGGCCATCGCGTTCGTCCGGAGGGCCACCCATCGAGCCGGGAGGAGATACCGGCACGGCGAGGCGTGCTCGGACAGATCCTCAAGCGAGCTGCGCCACAGAGCGGCGGCGTTTGGGAGCATGGTGGGTGCGAAACTGGAAGCCATCCCGCTGGCTACGGCAAGCGTGACCGTCAAGCCATGCGGCCAGAAGCGGGGTTGCCCATCATGGATCGGGACGGATCAGGCGCGCTCCTTGCCCTCGGATTGCTCCGCTTCCTGGCGCGCTACGCTGAGGACCCGGCGACGCCCCTCTGTGTCCGGTATCGAGGACCAAAGGCGCACGAGGGTCAGTAGGTCTCCTGCCTCGCCCTCCGCGGGCGCTCGGAGGAACGCCTCAACCGGAACGTTGAGCTCACGGGCGAGCTGTTTCAGCGTCGCGATGGTGCGGGCGGAGCGATCGGTAATGGCCATGCTTAGTAACGCATGGATTATCGCGGCAGTCCCAACCGCATACAAAATTCTAACGGTTCGTCGCTGCCGTCCTATCATCGGCCTATCTCGGCGCGGTCAGACCTATCTGATGAACGCAGCCCTCAAAGCCGCTTGTCCGCAACATCTCGTTCGACCAAAGCGCCGCTTAAAGCGGCGAGCGTGCCTTGCACCTCAAGGACCCGGATGCGTTGACCCCGTGCGGCCGCCAAAAGGTCCTGTCGCGCGTTGGGATCGTTCGCATGCGAGGCACACTGGACCACCTCATCGGCCAGCTGGTCGAGTGACTTTGCGCAGATCGACAAGGCGACGATCAGCTCGGTTACAGCGTCAGGCGTCGGAACTGGAAGACGCTCACCATCACCATCTTCCGTTGAGGAAACGCGCCGATCCACGTGCAACCCTTTAATGTCTCGCTGGCCCGCATCATGATCCATATCGATTGTGTGCAATCTAGATCAATGGCGCGCGACTTTGGCGTCAGCCCACGCGATCGTGAGGATCGTGTGCACCGTCGCTGACTCTCGTTCGGCAAGCGACCTCGGAACGAGCGGCGGCAATGGCGCTTAACCATACGCCGAAGCTTGAGGGTCCGATGATGAAGGTGTTCCAGATCCGTCAGGCCACGACGGGCGCAATCCTCTGGACCGGCTCGGCATCCGACCCGATCGCCGCGCTCGACGCTATGGCGCACGAGGCCGGGTACTACGACCACGGCGACATCCCCGATCACCTGCGGGTCGGTGGCCTATCCGCGGAAGAAGTCCGCGTCTGACGGCGTAGAGCATGCCGGTGGATGAGCCGCTCACCTGCGAGGTGAAGGTCGACGGGTTATGGCGTGCCGTCAGCTTGAACGAAGCCGCGGTCGCCCACTCTGCCTCGCTTAAACGCTGCCCCGCCTGTCACGGCCGGGTGATGATCCTTGGTACCTACAGCAGGCCCGATGTTCGCCGATCAATGTCCCATCGGAAATCGCATGGGGGCTGTCCGCTGAAGCCGGACACGTACACCGGCACGCCGTCGCTGCATCCGCAGGCGCTCACCTAAGGCGGGCGGTGTCCGTCCCCTGATATGACGATAGAAGCCCGCCCTGGTGTTCCAGGTGCGGGCTTGATGCGACTGCGCCGACGAGGCCGCACCGCGAGACCGTACATCCGGGTCTCGGTGCTGCTCTGCCGGCGCTCAGCCCCCCAGCCGGTCGCCGGGAGCTACCTCGGCCGTTATGGTTAACAGAAGGTTGCCGAAGGTCGAAACGCTCGCGGAAGTGGCGCCCTCCGAAGAGCCGCCGGAGCACCTCGTATTTCGGCCGCAGCGGGATCTAGGTAGCCGCTGAAACTATCGAGCCGACACATCCGTTCTGCGATGGCGTAGCCGTCTCCGGCGGCGCGATCTCCGGAGCAGTCTGTGGCACGTACCCCGATCCTTATCCTCGCGGCTGGCCTGACGGCAGGCGCTTTCCTCCCAGCGGATGCCGCGACGAAGAAGGTGCAGGTACCGAACCAGTTCGACGGCTCCTGGACCATCGTCGCCACCACTGCGGAGGGACCCTGCTCGGCCAGCACGAGCTATAAGGTACAGATTAAGGACAGCGACGCGTCGATCCCCGGGGAGGAGGTCGACATCGATGGCGGTGTCTCGGCGGCCGGCGCCGTGCAGGCCACCATCACCCAAGGCTCGAACAAGGTGCCGATCGCCGGCAGTCTGACCGCGAAGGGCAGCGGTAGCGGCACTTGGCGCACGTCTGGGGGCTTGGTCGAGTGCAGCGGTAGTTGGAGCGCGAAGCGTTCCAGCTAGGCTTTCTATGATGGAGCAGCACGACCCTCACGGAGCGGAGAGGCGCTTCGTGTTCGCAGCCACGTGCTCACGGTAGCGGGCGATGACCGTTTCGGGCGAGCCGCCAAACATCAGTGTCGTCATCGCCTCGCCGGCGGCGTGAACCTTCTCAATCACCATGGACTGCGCCTCGGCCAGTCCCTCGCTGCCGCCCCAGGCTAGGCGAACCAACCGCAGTTCGATGACGCGCTGCCCCTCAATGGCCAGCATCAGCGACGAGAAGAAGGGATTGTACACGGCACGCTCCTGGCCGCCGGTTCGCGGCGGAGCTTGAACACATCACATCATGGGCGAGATCCGGCGCTCGGTCGCATGGGCGCCCTGCGTCTCAGCACCGTCGCCCGATCCGGTTGCGAGCGGTATGCGTCCGCAGGTCAGCCTCGCTCGGCTACGTCTTGCACGAGGGCTAGCAGCCGCTGCCGCTTCCCTGGGTCACGAATGCGCCTGTAGGCGCCCAGAAGTGCTTCGCACTCCTGTTCCAAGACGGCGCTGTCAGTTTCGCGTCCTAGCGCGACGGCAGCAGGCGGCTTGTAGAACTCTGCCGGGCTACATGCAGCGCGTCGGCGATGTGCATCACGAGCCGCTTCGCTCCAGAGGGCCGCGACAGCGGAGATCCGTAGTCCTCAACGTGTTCCCTCGCTCGCTCGCGGAGTTGAACGGGGGCCGCGTTCGCTGTCCCATCGGTACCTCCCCATCGGGGCACAGATCGTCTCCTGAGTGTGCTCTAACACAGGTTGCAACCGGACCGTTAATGGTTACACTTTTGAATTGTTGAGATTGCGCTGTGCGCAACTTGTACGTAGCAGGAGCGCGCCTGTCGCAGACCGGCGAGTTCGAAGATTTTGTCGGGAGATGTGATGCCGAAACTCACGCCGCGAGACGGTAGAACCTGCCCAGCAGCGCTCCAACATGCGCTCGATACCGTTGAAATAGCTGGTAGCTGGGATTGGGATATTCTCTCAGACTTGGTACGTGCCGACACCTTCGTGGCCTTGCTGTTCAACGTTGATCCGGAGGAGGCCGCTTTAGGGCTTCCCCTGTCGGCCTACATCGAGGGCATCCATCCGGAGGATCGGGAACACGTCCACGCCTTGATCCGTCGCTGCATCGACGAAGACACGCCATTCGTCGCTGAGTACCGCGTCCTGTCAGCTGACGGCGTGACCCGGTGGGTGCTGGATCGCGGCCACATCTTGCGGGATGCAGCAGGGCGACCCACGCACGGACGCGGTATCATCGTCGATATCACGTGGTCGCGGACGGGAAAGCTCACCCCCACAGCCGATGATCCTGCATCCTCCGTGACGCCCTTGGAGGAGGCAGCAGACCATGCCCTAGCTGCACAGCGAGTTATCAACCGGCTACAAGATCCGGGGTTGAAAGAGCGAGCAGACGCGCTGCTGATGGCAGTCGGTCGGCGACTTGCCCAGCAGGAACTTAAGGACCGTCTAAGACGGATGAATTGAGCGCACAACGTACATCGGGGTTCACCTAAAAAATTTTGCATGATTGTGCACATAGCGTGCGAATGACATTGGTCTGGACCTTGATTTTGCTCTGGATTTCCTGTTGTGCGTGCGGTTCTCAGCGCGTTGGCCTGAGCGATAGGACGTAGACAGGAATTCAAGTGGCGGAAGAAAGCTTTGAGCGGGCTCCAAGCACCACCGACTTGGCAGCCGAACTTGTTGCCGCGTATGTCGCGAACAACCCGATCCCTGCCTCCGAGCTTTCGAAGCTGATCGAGAGTGTGCACGGTGCGATAGCCGCTTTAGCCTCCGGCAGCGCTCCCGATGCATCCGCCTCTGCGGAGGAGGTTGAAAGGCCGACCGCGGCCCAGATCCGCAAGTCGGTCCGGCACGACGGGATCGTCAGCTTCATCGACGGCAAGACCTACAAGACGCTGAAGCGCCACCTGACCAGCCACGGCCTGGATCCGCGCAGCTACCGCGACCGCTACAGCCTGCCGGCCGACTATCCGATGGTCGCGCCGAGCTACGCCGAGCAGCGCTCGGCCCTCGCTAAGGCGATCGGTCTCGGGCGCCCAGGAGCCATGGCTGAGACTGCTCCGAAGAGGCGCAAGGCTGCCAGATCCTGAAGCCGCAGAACGTTCGGCCTCGTCGCCCGATCTGATCACGGGCTGACGGGGCTCGGTGCCGTTCCTCACGGCAGGGCCAGTACGCGACGCGGCCCGAGGCAAAAAGGCCGCCGAGACCTCAGTACAAAAGGGGCCACCCCCGAAGGAGTGGCCCGAGTCTAGGGAGGAAACGCCCAAGAAGGGCTACAGCGCAGTGATGCTGGCGCTATCACCTTGCTGCGCTGCGCCAACAAATGTTGCGCTGCGTGGTTCCGTCTAGCTGCGCTGCTGAATGCTTGAGCCCCACCGGCCCGACCCGTAATTGGGGGGCCATCCAGGCCAGGCCGATGGGTGTCCCTTGGGAGGACAACCTATGGTGCAAGGCAGCGAACTGCGGGTCAAATCCTCCAAACGAGTAAAGCCCATCCGCGGAGGCACAGAGCGGGCCTTCGCTGCGATCACGGAGGCAGGGATGGATCGAGTTTACAGCTGATCCGCAACCCGATCCGACGAAGGGTCAGCTGGCGTGAAGCTGGCGCCAGCCGCGCGCAGCGCATGCATCAGGGCATTTAGCTGCGCGATCGTGATCGCCGGCTCGCCTGGGCTGCCCTCTGCTCGCGCAAGGACACTCAGAGGCACCTTGGCACGCTTGGCCAGTTCCGCTGGTGCTAAGCCGACGGAGAACCATGCCGCGAGAAGCTGCGGGCCCGTAATCACCCTCGTCTACTCCTATGGCCGAGCGGTTTCGGCGTGGGTGTCTGTCTCACAAGCAAGGTGGAGGCGCTACTTGCCCCCACCACCCTTGTAGGCCGTGATCGCACGCCGGCAGTTCTCCGAAATCTTGTCCATGTTCTTCTTAAAACATGCGTCCATCTCCGGGCTGTCCGGATCATTGCCGCTGCAAAACGTGACCGCATCGCCGGAGCAGTAGGTCTTCAGATCTTTATTCCCACGCTTTGAGGCCGACGCATCTGGAGCCCCAAGCACGGGAGCCGCGACGGCGATGAGGCCGAGTGCCAGGATGACGCTTCGCATATTGGATGCCCGGTCGGAGGAATTCGTTGATGCGCTAACGGCTTGGCTCGGTGATCTATCCCTTCTGCCGATGGAATTGAGGTTCGCTCCCTTCGCGGCAGTCGGGTTGTGACCGATCGTCGAGTTGCTACTTACCGCCGGCCTTCTCGTAGGCGTCGATGGCACGACGGCAATTCGGGGACATCCGGCTCAGGTTTTTCTTAAAGCAGGCGTCCATCTGCGGGCTGTTCGGATCAATGCCGGCGCAGAATGCGAGGGCGTCACCCGCACAGTTGGTTTGTAGGTCTGCGTTGCCGCGCTGGGGCGCTTGGGCTGAGGCGGGGGCGGCGATAGCGATGAAGCTGACGGCGAGGATGAGGCTGCGCACGTTTGGTCCCTAAGCGAGCGGTTCGTCGACGCCATAACGAACCTAGCGCCAGTTTTATCCCTTCCGCTCTCTGAACCAGATCCCTGCTCTGCAGCCGTTTGCGGAATTGAGCGCCAAGCCACCGATCATGATCGAAGATCGGCAGCCACCATCACGATGGCGGCCGGGAAAGCCGCGATGGGCGCAGTCCTCGAACGCATACTCCAGGACCGTGGGCAGGAGGCGCCCGAGACCCTACTGGCGGAGGTGTCGGCCGATCCGCAGCCGGTGGCCAACATTCTGCTTGGCGCGGCTGCGGGAACGTTATCGCCGCGGCCGGATCGTTCCTTGTCGATCTGCTGGAACGCGCCTGATGCCTGCGGTCGCCACGACGCTATTGGCCGCTGCCATTCATGAAGCGAGAGCGCTCTCGCTCCCATTCGCGCATCTGATCACGCAGGCGCTCTTCCTCGGATGTCAGTGGTCGGGCGAGCAGGCCATTCCAGAGCGCCACACCGCCCAAGCTGACGAGCAGGATGCAGACGAACAGACCCAGCCAGCGGCCGTCACTGCCGCCGGTGGCCCACACCATATCCGGTTCGAGAAGACGCCACCCGTAGTAGATGGCGACGCAGACGCCGAGCAGGATCACGAGCAGGTACCAGAGTGCCCGTTGACGGGCTCGGCGATCGTTGTTCGGGTCTCGCATAGCGGGTGTTCTCCGCGCTCCTCACGACAACGCCGGCTCGCTGCTTCAGTGCCAATGGGCGCCAGATTCGCCGGCGGTCGCGTCCGATCAGTTCGAGCAGGAGCCGCTGTCGCTCGACCCAGGATCGCAATTCGATCCTGAGTCAGACGTGGACCCGGAGTGCGGGTCAGAGTGGTCCTGCATGTCGGTGGTGTCGCTCTACCGATGCGATGCCGGCCGGCGTAGGTCGCCGAGCCCATGACTAGCCGTGTCGTCGTCGCAACGAGATGGATCATTCTTGCGGCCCTTCGGCAGACTGAAGCCGGTTGGGCGCGGTGGCATGACCTTTTATGCGAACCAGCCTGCCCGCCGACACGTTCTTGTCGTCGATATCGAATAGACGGCTGGCCAATGCGACTCTTCACAGCTGCTGTTCTAGTGTGGGCCGGACCGGCTCTGGCGGCGGAGCCCATCACGGGACGCGCCAGTGTCGTCGACGGTGACACGTTGCTCATGCGGGATACTCGCGTTCGGCTGCATGGCATCGACGCGCCCGAGAGTGCGCAGAGCTGTGATGATGCTGCTGGTAAAGCGTACCGCTGTGGGCAGAAGGCCGCCCGCGTGTTGGCCGAGCACATCGGTGAAGGACTGCTCACTTGCGTACCACGTGAGACAGATCAGCACGGACGCCTCTTCGCCGTCTGCCGCAAGGATGCCGAGGACCTGAACGCCTGGATGGTGGCGCAAGGGCATGCGGTCGCCCTCCGTCGCTACTCGGAGGAGTACCTCCCGCAGGAGAAGGCGGCGTTAGCCGCTAAACGCGGGCTCTGGGCTGGCGTGTTCGAAATGCCTGCAGACTGGCGTCGCAGGAAGCAAATATCGGACGTCGATCTACGGCCCGAAATCATCCGGCCAGAGACTGCAAAGCCGAAAGCGGCGGCTCCTGTGGATGCAGCGGCCTGCGAGATCAAGGGCAGCATCTCGGGCAGCGGCGAGCGGATCTACTACCTACCTAGTTCGCCCAGCTACGGGCAGACTCGCATAGACGAGGACCTGGGCGAGCGAATGTTCTGTTCCGAACGCGAGGCGAGAGCAGCTGGGTGGCGAGCGGCCTCTGGCTGAGAGCGTCCGTGCAGGGCGGCCTGTGACTGGACCCGTACTATGCGGCCCAAAGTGACATTCCGGCCGCATCACCCCTGAGAGCCCGCCGAGCAACACAAGCTTAATCATTTCGTCTGCGCCAGCCTCGACCGCAGCAATGACCTTCTTCAGCTCGGCGACCTGACGCAGCACGCTCCCGGCCGGCAGCCTATCGTGCTCAGCCAGCCCCAGGATGAGGGTGCGCTGGTGCGCCTTGAGGCGTTCGACGAAAGCGTCGAGCTTGTCGGACTTGAGTGGGCTGTAGCCTTATGAGGTGGCCGTACCTACCGGCGTGACGCTCGCCAACCCGCAGCCTGCGCCTCGGCTTCAGAGCAGAACATGCGCTCACCGGCCCGTTCGTCGATCACCACCCGCGTGTAGTCCCGGCTCTCGGGCAGGTGGTAGATGCGATCGCCGGAGCCAGAGATATTGCCCTTGATCGTACAGGTCATGGCCTCCTGCGTGGCGCGCGGCATCTCGGCCCCGGGCAGTGTTTCGCCATGGCCACCTCGCCGCCGTCTGCGCCAGTCGGCAGGATCCTCAAAGGTACCGGCCCAGATCCCGCGCTTTCGGATACGAGCCTCGTTTTCCTGCCTGACGTACTCCGTGGAGTTGCGGCGGAAGGCGATGGCGTAGCCCTGCGTGACCATCCAGGCGTTCAGGTCTTCGGTCCCTTTCCGACAAACGGCCACGGTGCGGCCGTAGCGATCAGTAGTTCGGGGCTCGCAGGAGACGCTCGCCTCGCCGATATGATCGGATAGCGCGAGCGCTGCTGTCTGTCCGCAACGGTACTCCTGGCTATTGGCGTCCTCGCAAACCTGAGCGCTTTCAGGTGCATCGATGCCGTGTAGGCGGATGCGGGTGTTGCGGATCACCACCGTGTCGCCGTCTGTGACAGAAGCACGCCCGACGATCGACTCAGCGGCAAGGGTAGACGTGGTGAGAAGCGCGGCGACGATCAGGCTCGTACCCCAGGCACCAAGACGGGTCACTGATGCTTCTCCGAACCCCGCGCGGGCATCTTCGTTTCATGCAGGCGAAGAATTACCACAACGATAGCGCCATCGACGCCTGGCGTGGGATGTGCCGGCTGCCTTGGCTATCGCGACGTCGGGTGGCCTCACACTCCGGCCCGGGCGCTTGGATTGCTTGATGTCTTCGGGACGCAGGCCGAGACGCCGGGCTGGACGGTCGTCCGTCTCTTCGGGGTACATCGGCAGGCCAGGATCATCCGGCTGGACGCCTGGGGGGCGCTGGTGCCGCCGATCAGCGGCCCGGTCCGGGCGATCACGGCCACCGAGATCGCGTTCGGCCACCTGACCCACTGAGAGAAGCCAGGCCAGCCCTAGGGTAGCACCGAGAGTGTTCGGGAAGCCCGGCGGCCGCTCACGCAGCAGCCCCCACATCTCGACCGACCGAACGACCTCGCAGCGGGTCGCCACAATCGTGTTCGCGGCGGCGCGGCGGAGGCGGGCTACCTGCGGCGACCGCACCCACATGACCGCCGGCACGTTCGCCGCGATCATCCGCAAGGTGTCCGAACACGTCGGCCTCGATCTGGGCCCGGTTGACGTTCGAGGTCAGCGACAGAGTGGCGTCGATGCATCTCCATTGCGCTGGCGCCCCGGTCCGGTCTGGCGACGTGCTGAGGGTCGCTCTGGCTCCGCGTATCGCGAGTTGCAAGCCGCGTGACCGCTGGCTTGAAGCGCAAGAGGCAGAGAGGAGGTGCTGCGGTAGCGCATCGTGACGGCCTACAAATCTTTAAAGCCCCGAGATATGAAGCCGGCTACATATAAAGAAGCAGGCGCCCGCTTTCGCGGCGGCGCCTGCAAGGTGCGTTCCGGTCTCAGGATAGAACAGGCGTCTCTTAGCCTTGGTGCCGCCAGGGATCTAGACCCGATTTGCAACGCCAACAGCTGGTTTGATTGTCACGGTACTGTCATGTAGGACGGTCCCGAGCTGCCGCACTGCGGCAAAATCATTCGGGGCTGAACATGGCATCCATCGAAGAAATCGCGACCACGCTGCAGGCAATCGTCAGGCCGGGCATGAAGCCTAAGGAGCTGCGGGACGCCGTACGTGAGCGGCACCCTAATGCGCATAAGAAGGAAATCGTGCGCGCGGCGTTCTACGCGCTGACTGACGCTCCCGCCGCCGGTGACGCGGCGCTGGCAGATTTACACAGCTTTGCCCTGAGCGAGCGCGGGACCGAGGACGCGGAGAGTGAGGTCAAGCCGAGCAAGAAGCGCAGGAAAAAGGATCGCAGAAAGGCGGACGGGCACGCCGCACGCTGACGGATGCGTCGAGCCTGTGTGCTTAGACCAAGGTGGATGAGCACGCCCAGATTGCAGTGCGGTGCGTCGTCGGCTTGATTGTTGCGATGCAGCGTGGAAGGCTATGAGGGACTGGTTGCGATGGTGTCGCAGTCATTCAGCCCCTCGTGGGCGTTTGCTCCCAGACTTCGGGTCACGCCTTCGGGAGTAGCTCTTTTCTTAGGCCACGGGCACTACTCGCCGCGTTCCGGCAAACGCTCTTCAAGATAATTGGCGGCATCTGCATAAATTTCAAAGCGCCGGAGCAGAACAGCGCGCTTCTCGGGCTTGCGCGTTTCATCCATCTTTGACTTTGTCTTGTCAGCGCGCTCGCGCATCTTTTTAGCGAGCTTGCCAAAAGCCTCGTCAATCTTGGCGCTGACCTTCTCGGCCTCGGCATTCGCAGCGTCCTTATGGTCCCGCAGGGAGCCGGGAAACGTGCTCTTCTTGTCCTTGACCATGGCTGCTCTCCATCACTCCGCCGGCCGCCTTTTACGTCAGGTAGCGCGACAACGCGATTACGCCGCACACGAATGGCCAAGGTCATTCGTCCGTCGTGGAACGGACCTAGACGACGCCCCCCAACATCCTTTTGTGCGGAAAGGCGCCGTGGCAGACTGGTTTGAGAGCGCTGAGGATCCTCAGCCATCGTGGGCGGCCGACACGAGTCGGATGCGGATGTACATCGCTGTCGCGCTGATTGGGTTTGGAGCTCTCGGTGCGATTGGTGGGATGCTTCATATCCTCCCGGCTTAATGACAGACAGCGAAGTCAGGGGGATAAATCAGGTGGAAGAGCGTCACCCCTTCACCTTCGATCTATTCCCGTCAAAGCGCGAAGCGGGCGGCTACCATTGGGCTATTCGCAAGCACGGCAAGCTCGTGCAGCGATCCGACACCGCGCTACCGACCGAGAGTAAGGCGCGCACGCAAGCGCTTGCCATGATTGACCGACTCCGCGTTGGACAGGTGAACTGGTAGGGAAGGCGGATTGGGAGTGCCGAAGGCAACTCCCGACTCGTCGCGCAAGCCTCGAGGTCAAGCAGCAGGCGAAGTGCGCAAGGGCTACGCCTTGATCTGATGCTTTCCAGGAGCGTCAGGGCCGCTTAGGCGCCAGCGTTCGAGCCAGCAGAATTGCGGACGAAGGCCAGGCAGGCGCGGCGAGTTTCCGGGTCTTCGATGGCTCGAAACAACCGGAGGAGTTCGAACTCCTCTGAAGGCCAATGCCCAGCCGCCGTGCTTGGCCACGCGTCGCGCTCGCCCAGGAACATCTCTTCTGAAACCCCAAGGGTCTGCGCGATTCGCCGCAAGGCAGCTTTGGCGGTCTCATTCATTCCGGTCACACTTACAGCTGCGGCTGGATTAAAACCTCATTCCAACCGTGGCGAATGCACTCTTCTTATGTCGGAGAAGCGCACGGATCTCAATCAAACATTGCGTCATTGCGCCGCATTAGACGTCCCATACCAGTACGGATTGACAACTTGTATGACAACCATGCAGCTACATCTGAACTAAGCCAGAACCTAAACCTGCGGGGAGGCTTCATGATGTTCACTGACGCGATAGCGCCTGCTTTGCAAGCAGCAGGTCTGATTGGCGTCTGGAGTACGAATGTTGTAGCAGGTCGTTCCGTTCTGGATGAAGGTGCGGCGGCTATTCTCGCCGGCAATCCTAGCCTGGCCGGAGAGCCACTTCCTCTTGAGGTTGCCTTGGGTCGAACCCATCCGGATGACCGCGACTGGGTCTTTGAGCGGATCAGACGGGTTCGCCAAACCGGAGGCCCCTTCTCGGCCGAATTCCGAATCTTTGGCGAAAAGAATGAGGTTCGTTGGATCCTCAATCGGGGCACTCTGGTGCGCGATAAAGCCGGAGCCATGCAGGGGCGCGGCGTCTATATCGACACCACGGACAGCCACAGCAGCCCGTTCATCCCTGCCGATGCCGTTAGTCACGATCCTGAAGATCCGCTGATCGCGGCTGCGGATCATTGCATCGAGGTGCATGCGGCGCTCAAGCGCGGCGGTGTCGTCGATCTGCGCCGCTTGTCCGAAACGCTGCTGTTTGGGATCGGGCGTTCCCTAGCGTCACGCCGCTAACCGTTAGAGCCGGCCAAAGGCGTCGACCATCTCATTAAGTCGCGAAGCGGGCAGGCGGACTCCGTCCCGCGCAGCGATTTGCCAGGGGCGTTCGGCCTGTCAATAGAAAGACCGTTTTCCCGACATGGGCGGGCGGCAGGTTGCGACCCGACGCAGTCGTTCACGATCAGCCCGGCTAACTCTATAAGCGGACGTAGCAGAGCCCTGGAGGCCCGCATGCTCGTCGTCCTCGGCGGACTACCCGGCACAGGCAAGACGACCCTGGGGAAGGCCCTCGCGGTCAGGCGTTCCGCTGCTTACGTCCGTGTGGACGAGATCGAGCATGCGCTGACCCACCATGCGAAGCTCGGCTCCGAGATCGGTGCGGCAGGTTACGTGGTGGCCTTCGCCGTTGCCGCATCGAACCTCAGGCTCGGCAGCCTGGTGATCGCCGACAGCGTCAATCCAGTCCCGGAGAGCCGGAAGGGCTGGCGGGACGTAGCGCACCAGGAGGCCGCGCGCCTCCTTGAGATCGAGGTCATCTGTAGCGATGGGGTTGAGCATCGACGCCGCGTCGAGGCCAGAACCGCGGACATAGCCGGGTTCGAGCTTCCCTCTTGGTCGTCAGTCGTGGAACGCGACTACGTGCCGTGGACCTCGCCCAGGCTCGTGGTGGATACGGCTCTTCTCACGCGGGACGAGGCGGTCGCCGCGATCGAGGCCGCGATCGACGGATTTTCCGGAGAGGCGCCCCCAACCTCCTGAGCGGAGGTCCACCTTCTCCCGATGCGGACGGGCCGCTGCCGACCCAACCCAGCCGTGAGGGCAGCTGTCAGCTCATCCTGAAAGCTGCCACTCGTCGGCAACGCAGTGGCCTATGTTTAAGGTGGAATGCGGGCACGGGCCGTTAACTGCCCTTGTGCATAATCCAAAACCGCGATTATTGCTCGATGCGATTGCCAACGATTATGACTCTGAGATTGTAAGATGTGCAGATTCCGGCGAGCAGCAGGCGCGTCCAGCCTTGTCGCACTGCTCACATTGATTGTGGCAGCACAAGCCAAATCTGCAAATTCACGCGAAAGCTCCGACGCCACATACCTTCAAGAAGCGTTCAGCCACGATCTCTGCACACGCAATGATCGCGATCTCCGCAAGCTTCATAAAGCGTTGAGCAGGAAGCCAGCCACCGCAGTGCACTGAAGCTGAGTTACTGCCGCCTCACCACGCCCTTACATTGCTCGTGAACGGATGTGGAGACTACGTCCGCTTCCCAGCATTGCCACCCTGAAGCGGACCGTCGCAAAACCACCCACCTTGGTCATTTAAAGACATAACCCCGTAGGACCGTGTCTGGCCAAGAACCGAGATCCGACGGGTACCGTGATATCGCCTCCGTCACTGTAGAACGTCCACCGTTCCCTAAGCGCCGAGGTAAGAAACCGAGGTAGGCGCGCTGGGCGACGTCGCTCACAGCCTCATTTCACCAGAGGCGGGCCGTCCTGGCGAAGGTTTTGCCCGCCACCGTGATCCCGTCGATCACCGCCGTTCCGTCCGACACCACGCGCACGTCAACCAGGACGTCCTTGCGCGCCGTCCGATCAAGCTTGCCCGGAACACCCTGCGCTCCGTACCAGCGCTCGATGCCATAGGTCACGACGCCCGTCAGACAGACTGGACGGTTGCACGTGGTGGGCTCCGCCGGCTGGCCGTTCGTGCTGGCTCGAACGCTGAGTGGAGCCCCCTGACGCACAAGCGTCCCGGATGCCAAACGGCCTTTGATGAACAAGCCGTCCTCTGCCGGTCCCGCGAACCGAGCCTCCTCCGCCCTGTGGACGCCATCGGCGTCGACGGACAGCCGGACGTAGACGTCGCGCCCCGCATCCAGCCGGCAACTCTCGCGGGCCTCGAGATCGCAGGCCATCGGCGTCGTCCCCGCGCCGACCCCCTGCAACCGCCCGATCTCGTAGGCGAGCACGCTGTACTCGCCGCGCAGGAGGTCGCGGGGGTCCCGGGTTTCAACGGCCAAGCGAACTGCACGCCCGTCATTCAGCCGCTGTGTCTGTTGCCATGCCAGGATCACCGAGGGTGAGACCTGGATCGCCAGCAGACCAGCGAAAGCGAGCCCGAGAAGGCCTTTCATGCCGTCCTCCCGGCGATACGGCGGGTGGCCCAGCGGCAGGCGACCAACGCGAGACTGAGGATAAGTGCGCACAGCAGCAGATTGCCGGAGAACGCGATCAGGTTGCGGGAGGCGGCGAGCATCGCGATCGTGATGCCTGCAGTCAGCGCCATGCCCCAGCCGTAGAGTTCACGCCTGCCTTCCAGATCGCCGGCCACGACGAGCATGAGGCCCGGGACGATGCCGCCCCACACGGTCCAGAAGGTCGAGGGTTCCCGGCCCGTGCCGGCGATGAGCCAGACCAAGAGCGCCGTCGCGGCGGCGGCGAGAACGACGAGATCGCTCGTGAGGGCGGTCGCGCGTGAGGGCCATCGAAAGCGCGTTATGACCGCTGCTGCGAGTGCGATCGCGCCAAACGCCAATGGTACCGTGAAGGTCGAGCGCGCTCCGCCGAAGCCGAGCGTGCGCACCGCGACCATGATGATGCCGAGCAGGCAGAGGCCGACAGCCGCGCGCATGAGAGCATGCGCCCCGTCGCGCAGACGCAATGCCGCTCCGCCTGGAGGTTGGAAGCGCGTCAGCCCGTGGCCGAGGGCGAGAGCGAGCGCGGCCACGATCAGAATGCGGTCGGGCGGCAGGAGGAATGTCAGGCCGGCCGGTGCGCCGCCGAGATGGTTGGTCAGAACAACCAGGATCAGGAGTAGCGTGAACTCCCGAGCCGGCAACCAGCTGGACAGGCTCGCGAGGAACAGCGCCGGACCGACGACCCAAAACCAGAGCCCGGCACCAGAGGCGGTATCCCCGCGCAGCGTCGCGAGGTCGAGCCCGCCAAAGCCCACATCGGCCGCGATGAGGGCGAGGCAGGCGACGACGGCCGCGCCGCCCGAGCGCGCGACGAGCGCCGTCGCCAATCCGAGGACGGCGACGGTGCAGGCGAAGCCGCGGGGATCCGCAGCGACGTGAAAGGTCTGTCCGACGAAGGCTAGGGTAGCTGCCGCGATGGCCAGGGACAGCGTCGCGAGCCCATCGACGAACCTGCCAGCCCACCCCGGTCGCTCGCGGGCTTGGCGAGCCGCGGCGATGTAGGTGCCCAACACGGCCGCGGCGTTGATGAGCAACAGAACGACCAGCCGGGACGCAGGCGAGAGCCCGGACCAGTTCGCCGCCACGAACGCGATGATCGAGGGAGCCATCAGCAGGAGGATGCACAGGCTCAGCGCCGCCTGTAGATGCTTGGAACCGCGTGGGGCGAGGGCATGGGCGGCGATGCGTTCCGCCTGCTCCGGCTGGAGCAGGCCGCGCTCCTGCCAATCACGCAGATCACGTCGCAGGCGTGCGGAGTAGGAGAGCGGCATCGGTAGCTTTCGAGCGGTTCCAAGCACCGTGACAGGTTGAGTCTTAAAGCGGAGCTATTTCAATCGAAGGTGATGCCCCATACCTCGGATGATGCTGACCACAGCGTGAATATATCGGTTTGCTCCAGTGCCTCCAATCCGAGGGGAAACAGACTAATCCTCTCTCGGACGCGTCAGGGAACTTGCCGCCGAATGAAGCAAAGGATTAGTTGATCAGACAGAACCCGGCATCCTCGCGATCGATGCCGCCGACACGCTTGCCGGCCTCGCAGGGCGGAGCGACCGCGCGGACTTCTTGGATACGCGGCGAAGGAGGCGTCGGGGGCGCTGTAACCCGTTGAAGCTTCGGCGTCGGCTCAGCGTTGGCAGCGACATCAGATGCGGCCGCGATCGGCGCTGCCGTTGCAGCGGCCGCGACGGCAGCCTGGCCCGGCGTGATGACGATTGCAGGCCGGTAGCCGATCCGGCTGACGGAGCCGGCCTGAACCTGCAGAGCGGCCGTGGGGGGAAGCATCGAAGGTCGCTGGGGCGCTACCGTGCGTCCGAAGGGCAAACGGATTCGAGCGCGAGCCTCGGCAGCGTCGATGCTCCCCACAAGCGATAGAACCGCCACACCAACCGCAAGCCACGTCCGCATGGATCAACTCCTTCGCATGCGGCGAGCATGCCAGGACTTTGATGAAGGAGCGCTGCGTGGTTGGCTCGCTTTCGATAGATTGGAATAAGGATCTGGGCCACACCTCCGCGTAGGGCCATCCCCACGCCGTCCAAATCGGTGCTCATCATCCTGTTTTGGATCGCGCCTGCTGCGAAAGGCGGGGAATGAACCGGCGGCAATCCTCTCAGGTGACGGTGGATCTGCATGGAAGCGTCAGCGAGTGGGCGACAGCGTCTGCTTAGTTGCGCCGATCGCTCAGAAGCAGAACGGAAGATTTCCACCCCTAGCAGCCGTTATGCTATTTGGATAATTCACTGTTTGTAATTCTATGCCGATTGAAGAAATCCGGCAGTGTAATATTAAATCGCTTGTCGTCCGATGCGCGCTTGGTTCCACCGCGGGGCGGCTGACCTCTCGGAACCTAGAGGGATCTGCCACCATGTCCACGCTCTGTGAATGCTACGCCGATGCCGGCCGCCTCCAGCTCGGCCGCAGACGCCTTCTGGTAGGGGCCGCAGGCGTCCTGGCAGCGTCCGCGCTGCCGAGCGGTGCCGTTCAGGCTGCATCACAGATGGCGAAGACCTCCCTCTCGCCCACAGATGCGCTCAAAATGATGAAGGAGGGCAACGAGAACTTCCGGAACGAGGCGCCCTCACTGGCAGCCAACGGACGTGAGCGTCGTCTCGAGCTTGCCCGAGGTCAGGCACCGTTCTGCGTGCTGGTGGGCTGTTCGGACAGCCGCGTCTCGCCCGAGATCCTGTTCGGTCGTGGTCTCGGAGAGCTATTCATTGTCCGGAACGCCGGCAACACCGTCGACACAGCGGCGCTCGGGAGCATTGAGTATGCGGTTGGCGTCTTGGGCGTGCCCCTCGTCGTCGTGCTCGGGCATCAATCCTGTGGTGCCGTCGCGGCGGCGGTCGACGTCGTAGAGAAGAACGCAACGTTCCCAGGCGTCATTGGGGAGATGGTGCAACCGATTGTGCCGGCCGTGCTGGAGGCCAAGGCCCAGGGAGGCGACCTCCTGGAAGCCTCCGTGCGGAGCAACGCGCGCCGTGTCGCCAAGCGGCTGACAACCCAGAGCCTGGTGATCACCGGCGCCCTCAACCAAGGAAAGGTCAAAGTCGTCGGCGCGCGTTATGGGCTGTCCGACGGACACATCGAATGGATGGAGGATATCTGAGGGCTGTGGGTCGGTGAGGAACGGACGGTCCACCGGTCGCCAGTAGCGCCTGGTGGACCGTCCGAGCAAATACGACTTGATCCAGGTAGAATTGATATGAACTACTTCACCGCTTCGTGACACCCGTCCCTAAAGCTCGACAACACATCCACGTGGGCCGCATAAGCTCTGCTTAGTGAGTTCGGCGCCCCAGCAGATAGAAAATTGGGGCTATAGCATTCCGGAAGGCAAGCAGACCGTCTTCCGTGGCGCGATTGGCCTGCGGCACAAAGAGAGCGCCGTACTCGGCCGGCTATAAACTGGCCCGATCCGGAAACGGTGGACCGACGCCAAGCGGCCATGCGGACGAAGCTACCAACCATCTGATTGTTGGGGTAGCGGCCCGCGCGTTCAGCGATCTAGAACGGCGCGGTCATTCTTGACGACCAGCGTGCGGAAATGCGGCGTCAGCTCGCTCTCCGTCAGCCCGAAAGCCTGAGCGAACTGCAGAATTAACCGCTCCTCGCCCGGCTCGGCCTCGCCATCCGACATGGCGCTGTCGATCATGTTCAGCACGATGCAAAGTTTCTGCTCCGGCCGCAGCTTGGGGGCCACTTCGCCGAGGAACTGGTCCGGCGGGGTCGAGCGCATATACTTGAGGACTGCGTCCAACTGCTGCCGTGTCGCGTTGCGACCGAGAACGGACATCAGGTGACCAACCTCCTCCGGATCGATCTCGCCATCGGATGCCATGCAGTAGAGCAGGGAGACAGCCAGGCAGTTGCGCGGCGAAAGGTCGAGCGACGATTGGGACTTGAACATGTTGAACATAATCAGGTCTCTCCGTGCGGCACGGCGCCCTTTGATCACCGGCGGAGCTTCATAAAGTACGAAACTACCAGTGTCTATCACTAAGGCTTGATTAAGGCTCGCAACTTTATTGTTGCCTGCCGGATTAATCTTGCGCGGCGCACGTGTCCTATCCTGGCGATAGCGCTCGATGAGTCGCTAAGCAGAGAGCTCCTTCGCACGGGGGTCTCAAAGCGCCTTGCTCTCACGAAGAATGACCAGCCGGCAAAGCGCTGCGGTCGGCGGCCGTCTCTCGGTCAAGACCTCATCAACCCTTTGGATGGAAAATTTAACTTGAAGCAAAATCGCATGTCGCAGTGAGTTAGCCAGCTAAATCTTGCGTCACAGCGTCGAATAGTCACGATTCACCGTCTTCAATGTGTCACAAGAGTGCCAAGAGCGATTATTTTCTGCCTCTCGAGAACTTTAGTGACGCTCAACTCTTTAGTTCGCGGAAAATCCAGAGCCGGTGAGTCTCGGCGCGGAATCAACGCGGGTGGGTGTATCTCGTTATGACGGCATCATGGGACTCGGCCCATCCGCTCAAAGGACTAAGTTGCACGGCTCAGATCGCCATCGTGGTGTTCTGTGCCGCTTGCGGCGTCGCGGCATGGCGTTTCTTCCCTCAGCCGGCAACGGCGGCTTCGACGACTCTCACGTCCCCGGCCCAATCCGGTTTCCCCCTGACGGATGCCCAGCTCGCGGCAGTGACGAGCGAGGCCGTCGAGCAGCGACAATTCTTCGAGGAGATCGTCACGGAAGGAAAAATCGGGGTCGACGAGTATCAGTCGACGCCGATCTTCTCGCCCTATCCCGGTCGAGTAGTGTCCATCTTCGCGCGCACCGGCGAGCAGGTTGTGAAAGGTCAGCACCTGTTCTCGATCCAGGCCAATGAGATGGTCCAGGCACAGAACGACTACCTCGCGGCGCTGAACGTCCTAAACAAGGCGCGCTCGCAACTCACCTTCGCGCAGGCCGCCGAGAAGCGCCAGCGCGATCTCTACGAGAACCGCGTCACCACGCTGCGCGAACTGCAGGGCGTCCAGAACGACCTCAACACGGCGAGCAGCGACTTCAAAACCGCCGAGGTCGGCTTGGAGGCCGTGCGCAACCGTCTGCGCATCCTCGGCCTGCGCGACGACGAAATGGCGCGCCTTCAGAACGGGGCGATCAACCCCGAGACGGCGATCAACGCCCCGCTGAACGGAACCATCATCCAGCGCAAGATCGGCCCCGGCCAGTATGTTACGACGAGCGGGGGAGAGCCCTCCTACATCATCGGTGATCTGTCCAAGGTCTGGCTCATCGTGCAGCTGCGCGAGGCTGACCTCGCCCGAGTCTCGATGGGCGGGCGACTTCAGTTCCGGGTGCTCTCCCATCCCGACCGGGCCTTCGAGGGGCGCATCAACTTCATCGGCTCCTCGGTCGATCCCGCGACCCGGCGGATCACCGTGCGCGCCGACATCGAAAATCCGCATCGCATCCTCAAGCCAGAAATGTATGCGAGCGTGCGCATCATCAACGAGCGCGAGCATCTCTCCACCGCTGTGCCGCGGGCTGCCGTAGTGCTGGAGGGACCGAAGGCGAGCGTCTGGGTCCTGAAGTCCGGCAACGTGGTCGAGAGCCGCCGCGTCCGCACCGGCATCATCGACGGCGGCAACATCGAGGTCCTCGAAGGCCTCACGGTCGGCGAGCGGGTGATCTCGCGAGGTTCCCTATTCATCGACCGCATGGTGACCCGGGGCTGATGCGCCCGACAGTTTCGGTTCAGGCCTGAAAGGACGCGCATGAGACTCATCGTCGAGCACGCACTGCGCCAACGCGCCCTTGTGGTGCTGGCGTTCGTACTCCTGCTCGCCGCGGGCTTGGTGGCCTTCCGAACCCTCAACATCGAAGCCTATCCGGACCCGACGCCGCCCATGGTGAACGTGATCACCCAGGCGCCCGGGCTCTCCGGCGAGGAGATCGAGCGCTACGTCACAGTACCAATCGAGGCGATCACCGCGGGGCTGCCGAACCTCAAGCAGGTACGCACCGTCTCGCTCTACGGCCTGTCCGACGTGAAGCTGCAGTTCGGCTTCGAGTTCAACTATCGTGAAGCGGAGCAGCAAGTTCTGAACCGGATCGCCCAGCTTGATCCGCTTCCGAACGGCGCCAAGCCCACTATCTCGCCCGTAAGCCCCATCGGCGAGATATTCCGATACAAGCTCACTGCTCCCGAGGGCTACAGCATCCTCGACCTTAAGTCCCTGCAGGATTGGGTTCTGCGCCGGCTGTTCAAAGCGGTGCCCGGCGTGATCGATGTGATCGGCTGGGGCGGCAAGACCAAGACCTTCGAGATCGCGGTCGACCTCGACCGCCTCACCGCCCACGGCCTCACCCTCGCGGGGGTGGTTAAGACGCTCAACGACAGCAACCTCAACGTCGGCGGCAACCGGATCAGCCTCGGTAGTCAGTCGGCAGTGGTGCGCGGTGTCGGCCTGATCCGTTCCACCGACGACATCGAGGAGACAGTGCTGAGCCAGTCCAGCGGAGCCCCGGTGCTCGTACGCGACGTGGCCTCGGTCTCGATCGGGCACCAGCCCCGCCTCGGCATCGCGGGAATGAACGAGGACGACGACATCGTCCAGGGCATCGTGCTCATGCGCCGGGGCGAGCAGAGCACGCCGGCGATCGAGGCGGTGAAGGCCGAGGTCGAGCGGATCGAGGCGGCCGGTATCCTGCCGCCGGGCGTGAAGATCGAGCGGATCTACGACCGAGCCGACCTCATCGCGGTGACGACCCATACCGTGCTGCACAACATGCTGTTCGGGATCGACCTGATCCTGATCGTGCAGTGGCTCTTCCTCGGCAACCTGCGCAGCGCGCTCATCGTCGTAGCCACGATCCCCTTCGCCCTGTTCTTCGCCGTCATCATCCTGGTCGCCCGGGGCGAGTCCGCAAACCTCCTTTCGGTGGGGGCGCTCGATTTCGGCCTGATCGTCGACGGCACCGTCATCATGGTCGAAGCGATCTTCCGGCGTCTCTCGGGACACGGGCCGCCATCGACCTCTGGGCCGCCACTCGCGTTCACGGGCAAGCTCGGAAACATCCTGCGGGCATCGAACGACGTCAGCCGCTCGATCGTCTTCGCCGCTATCATCATCGTCACCGGCTTCCTACCGCTCTTCACGCTCACCGGCGTCGAGGGCCACATCTTCGGGCCGATGGCGCAGACTTACGCCTACGCCCTCCTCGGCGGCCTGATCGCGACCTCCACGGTCACGCCCGTGCTCTCCGCCTACCTGCTGCCGGATCATGTGCGCGAGGTCGAGACCGTGCTGGTGCGGGTGCTCGACCGCCTCTACCGCCCAGCGATCCGGGTGGCGCTGGCCAACCGCATCGTGACGCTGGGCCTCGCCGCGATCCTGGCCTGCGGTGTCGGGGCCGCCGGGCGTAGCCTCGGCCTCGAATTCCTTCCAAAGCTCGAAGAGGGCAACCTCTGGGTGCGCGCCACCATGCCGGCGACGATCTCGCTCGCCGAGGGTAATCGCTACGTCAACCGCATCCGGCGGATCATCGCCGCGGTGCCCGAGGTCGAGCGGGTCGTCTCCCAGCACGGCCGTCCGGACGATGGTACCGATGCAGCCGGCTTCTTCAACGGCGAGTTCTTCGCGCCGCTGAAGCCCACGGACCAGTGGCGGGCCGGCGTGAGCAAGGAGACGATGACTACGGACTTGCTCGACCGGCTGCGCCGCGAGTTCCCCGGCATCGAGTTCAACCTGTCCCAGTACCTGCAGGACAACGTTGCCGAGGCGGTCTCAGGCATCAAGGGCGAGAACTCGTTTAAGGTGTTTGGCCCCGACCTGCAGGTCCTTACCGACGTGGCGCGCCGCGTCGAGTCCGTGCTCAGGGACATTCCGGGCGTGACCGACCTCGGCGTCTTCACCTCTCTCGGCCAGCCAACCGTCCAGATTCACGTCGACCGGGTCCGGGCCTCCCGCTACGGCCTGACGCCAGGTGACATCAACGCCACGGTGCGCACGGCAATTGGCGGCGACAGCGCGGGAGACCTCTACGATTCGGGGAGTGACCGACATTACCCCATTGTCGTGCGCCTCGCCCAGCAGTTCCGGCAGAGCGTCCAGGCCATCCGTAACCTGCGGATCGCGGGCCAGGGCCCGAACGGCGCGGTGATCCAGGTGCCACTGAACGAGGTGGCGAGCGTCGAACTGGTCTCGGGTCCGGCCTACATCTACCGCGAGGGGCAGGGGCGTTATCTGCCTGTAAAGTTCAGCGTCCGCGACCGGGACCTCGGCAGCACCATCCTGGAAGCGCGAGAGCGCGTGGCCGCCGAGGTCAAGCTGCCGGCCGGCTACCGCCTGGAACTCGTCGGCGAGTTCAACAACATGCAGGGCGCGTTGGACCGCCTTTCGGTGACTGTGCCCCTGGCGGTCGGCCTCATCGCAATCCTGCTGTTCGTCAACTTTGGCTCTGTCGTCGACACGCTCCTGGCGCTGAGCGTCATCCCTATGGCTGCTGCCGGAGGCGTCCTCGCCCTCGTTCTGACCGGGACGCCCTTCAGCGTCTCGGCGGCGATCGGCTTCATCGCGCTCCTCGGCATCGCCGTCATGGACGGGATCATCGTCATCGCGCACTTCAACGACCTGATCGCCCGCGGGGAGGAGCGGGTCCAGGCCATGCTCAAGACGTGCGCGACCCAGATGCGACCGGTGGTTATGACCTGTGTAGTGGCCGGCGTTGGCCTTCTGCCGGCTGCTTTCTCCTCGGGAGTTGGCTCTCAGGTTCAGAAGCCCCTTGCCCTCGTGGTCGTCGGCGGCATGAGCCTCGCACCGGTGCTGATTCTCCTGATCCTGCCGGCCCTCGTCCTAGCCTTCTCACGGCGCGCCCCTGGGGCAGCCCCACAGGAGGCATCGGTGTCGGATCCGCATGAGAGCCGTAACCTCGCACAGGTCGGAGGCTAATGCGCCACACGCTCCTCACTTGATCGGGATTGTCCTGATCTGCCTGCCCCGACAACAACTGGGAAACTGTCAGGCTGGCCATGATCGGTGGCAAGCTCCGGCGCCCGTTCAGAAATCCACATGCAGGCGGGCGGCGAGGAAGTCTGCTGGACCCCGGTCGCCGTTGTAGGCTGGGTTCTCGACATGCTGGTAGTCGAACGTCACCGTCATCGCCTTCGTCAGGCTCACCGCGTAGAATGCCTCGAACGCACTCTCGGGTGCGTAACGAGTCAACCGCCCGTCACCGATGAGCAGGCCCAGGCCGCCGACCGCGAAGAAAGCCCGATGGGCCGGGGTGATGCCGTTGACTGCGGCACCGATCCCTACGGTGTCGTTGGGCCGTCCCCAGGCCGCGCCCTTCAGAGAGAACCCGCCGGAGAGCGAGCGGTCGATGTCGGTGAACGACAGGCTCTCGTTGCGCCCGTCGTTGAAGCTCGCCCGTGCGAACAGGCCGAGGTCGTCCGTCAGTTCCTGCTCCAGGTTGGCGTAGAAGCCGGTCTTGCGGCGCGGGCGGCGCGTCAGAGTGGTTGCTGCCACGGCGTCGTCGAACACACCCGCTTGAGTCAGTGCTGCCACCTGACGGAAGTCGGCGACGTTGCCGACGTTCGAGAAGAAGCCGAGCCGCAGCACACCCGGCCGGTCGAGCGCCAGCATCCGGTAGCGCCCCTCGAACTCGACGTTCAGCCCAGCCCGCTCGAAAATCCGCGGGTCGAGAACGTCGCTGGAGGGCTGCTTGGGCACCTGCGTGTAGGCGGCCCGGATCGCGAACTCTTTACGGTTGTACTCGGCCATCACGCCCTGCGTGAACCCAGGCAGGTTCGCCGGGAAGTCCCAGGCGGACGATGCCCAGAGCGACCAGTTGAAGAAGTCAACGCGCGGGTCGTGGGCGTAGCGGTTGCCGTCGAAGAAGTCGCCGAGAGCGAACTTGCCGGCGACCACGGTGATCCGCTCGATGTCGCGCCGGGTCGCCACTTGGTTCGGGCCGTCCGGCACGTCCTCGGTTTCGCCACCCAGCCCGAAGGTCTGGCGCACGAAGTAGCGGTTCGAGCGGAGGCGTGGGAAGGCCGCGCCCGCCTTCTGGGCCTCACCGTTGACGAAGCCGGCCACGCCCGTCGTGCCCGACAGCCCGAAGCCCTGGCTGAACTCCGGATTGTAGTAGAGTTCGGTGCCCTCCCACAGTTTGAGGCCGAGGAAGATCGTCGCCGTCGTAGTCTGTTGCGTTTGGCGCGGCACAAGGCTCTGCGGGCCGAGATAGGGCGAGCGGAAACCCGGAACGCCCTGCGCGATCAGGGTCGTCTGCCCGTGTAGGGAGAAGCGGTCGCCTCCACCGTCGCCCGGGTCGTGTGGGGCGGCTTCGTCCTCCTCCGGCGGCAGGCGCAGGCCCTCCGGGAACCAGATCAGGCGGACGAACATCTGGTTGCCAGTGGCCGACGCCTGAGTCGACACGGGTCCGCCCGCCGGTCCCGGCACCGCGCCGAGGCCGAACCTGCGGCTCTCGCCGAAGTCGACGTAGCGGTAGTCGATGCCGAGCGCGAAGTTCGGGTGGAAGGCGAACTGGATGCCCGCGCCGAGCGTGAAGCCGAGGTAGCCCTGCTCCGCGCGTGCCGCCACCGTGCCGCCGTTGGCCAAGTCCGGGTAGGTAGCAAGGAAGCGCGAGTTCGCGCCTGCTAGGCCGAAGCTGGCGTAGACGAGGTAGCGCTCGAAGCTGTAGCCGATGCGCGCACGCAGGGAGCCGTAGAGGTCCGTCTTGGCGCGCAGGAGGCTGCCGTCGACGTCGATCTCCTCGTAGCCGAAACCGGGTGTAGCCAGCGCCAGCGGTCGCTTGAGGTTGGCCGCGGAGAGGTCGGCCTCGACGCCGTAGGCCCAGCGTCCGGTCTGCCACGTCCAGCCCCCGAAGAGGCCGCCGACCGCGGTGGTGGCGTTCTGGCCTCGATCGCGGCTACCAGTCGCGTCGCCCGTCCGGAACGCCTCGACCGGCCGCCCTCCGACAACCGTCCGGTCGAAGTTGAAGGCACCGTAGGACGCCCCCGCGCTCGCCTGCACGCCGAGGTATCCGCCCGACCAGTCCACGAAGGCCGGGAGCGTCGCCCCCTCCCTTCTCGGGAGATCTGCCGCCCGGGAGAGACCGGGCGACAGAAGGATGGCGAGGCCGCAGACGCCGGCGAGCCAGTCGATGCACGGGGGAAGCGCCCGATCCCTCATTCGCCGTCTGTTCCAAGGTGTCCGTTCCCCGCGAACAGTCACGATGAACCGGCGGAGTCAAAGCGGTCCGGCTTCGACAGTAGGAAGATCACGCAAACGAGAGGCCTCTGTTGAGCCGGGGCAACACACTCGACGTCCGTCAAGTCCCGCCCCTGATCGGGCTTTTGTGCATGCGACCCTAGGCGCATCTGAACCGTTGCAGTCGCCGGGCGCCAAAGTCGGCGATTCGAAGGGGGGCGGATGATGCTCGCGAAAACCAATGCCGTTGCCCCGCCGAAGACGCCGGGGGTGGTGATGGCCGCAGCCTACGCCGACGGACGGCGCGTGGCGGACGTGGACATCGGGCAAGCCGGCGAATGGGCGCGCAAGGACGGGCATCTCGTCTGGATCGGCCTCTACGAGCCCTCGACCGAGTTGCTGGCGGACATCCAGGGTCAGTTTGGCCTGCACCCCCTCGCCATCGAGGACGCCCAGAGCGCGCACCAGCGGCCCAAGCTCGAACGCTACGGCGACTGCCTGTTCGTCGTCGCCCGCACGGCCCAACTCGTTGATGGCCGCATCGCGCTCGGCGAGACGCACCTGTTCGTCGGGCGAGGCTTCGTGGTGACGGTGCGCCACGGAGCCTCGGTCTCCTACGCCTCGGCCCGCGAGAAGGCGGAAGCCTGTCCCAAGCTCCTGGCGCACGGCGAGGACTACATCCTCCACACGGTGCTCGACTTCATTGTCGACAACTACGCGCCCGTGATGGAGTCGGTGCTGGCCGAGGTGGAGGCCATCGAAGACCGCATCCTTAGGCGCGAGTTGCTGGCCGCAGAGGTCGAGCGACTTTACCAGTTGCGGCGCGATCTCCTGCGGCTGCGCTCCGCTGTGGTGCCCCTGGTCGAGGTCTGCCGGAAGCTGGAACACGGCGACCTCGTGGCCATCGACGAGGAGATGCAGCCCTTATTCCGGGACGTGTCCGACCACCTGCGGGGAGTGCAGGACGAGATCGACGCGATGCGCGAGGTGCTGGCCTTCGCCTTCGAGGCGAGTCTGATGCTGGGACAGGCGCAGCAAACCGTCATCACGCGTCGGCTCGCTGCTTGGGCGGCGATCCTCGCGGTGCCGACCGCGATAGCGGGTATCTACGGCATGAACTTCGATAATATGCCCGAGCTAAAGTGGCGCTATGGCTACTATGTCGTGCTGACTGGCATCCTTGGCGCCTGCACCCTCCTGTACTGGCGCTTCCGCAAGAGTGGCTGGCTCTGACGCGACAGTCTTCGACAGCAGGATTGAGGCCCGGCGCTCGCGTATGGGCCGCGCATGTAAGCCAGGAACAGCGCGCCCATGACACGCACGCCGTCAGATGTCGATCCGGGCACCGATTTCAACGGCCCGGTCCGCCGGGATGCGGAAGTAGCGCGAGGCGTCCGTCGCAGCCCGAGCCATCGCTATGTAGAGCCGGTCCTGCCAAACCGGCATGCCGGTCTCTGACGAGGGCACCAAGACACGGCGCGTTAGGAAGTAGGACAGAGCGTCAGCGTCGAACCCGGCCACGGCCAGGGCGCGAGGCAGGTCCGGCAATTCCATGAACCCGAACCGCACGCTCACGCAGGTGAAGACGCCCGAGAGCGGCTTGACCGTGACGCGCTCCGTCTCCGGAACCCGTGGCAGGTCGTCGGTAACGACGTGCAGGATGAAGTTGCGAGCATGCAGCACGTGGTTGTGCTTCACGTTGTGCATCAAGGCCCCAGGCGTGTCGCCCGGCGAGCCGGTCAGGAATGCGGCCGTGCCCGGTGCGCGCAGGACCGAGCCGGCCTCGGCCATCCGAGTGAAATTCGACAAGGGCACGCGGCGCCGGTGGATCTCCGCGGCGATTAGGGCCGAGCCGCGCCGCCACGTCCACATCGCCGTGACCAGCGCCGCTCCAATGGTCAGAGGTACCCAGCCGCCGTGAAGCAGCTTGAGCGCGTTGGCCGACAGGAACACGAGCTCGATGAGCAGGAACGGCGCGATGACGAGCGCGGCGACTGCGGCGGGCCAGCGCCAGAACCTCCAGGCAACGACGAAGACGAGGATGGCTGTGATTACCATGTCTCCAGTCACCGCAATGCCGTAGGCCGCCGCCAGCGCGCTCGACGACTTGAACAGCACCGCCAAGAACACGACGGCCACGAGCAGCCACCAATTCACCCGCGGGATATAGATCTGGCCCTTTTCCGTCTCGGATGTTCGCTGAACCCGCATGCGCGGCAACAGGCCCAGTTGCATGGCTTGCTGCGTGATTGAGAAAGTGCCGGTTATGACAGCTTGACTGGCGATGATGGTCGCCACGGTAGCAAGTAGCACCATCGGCAGCAGAGCCCAGGAAGGATAGAGCAGGAAGAAGGGGTTCTCGATGTACTCGGGATGGGCCAGGAGCATCGCGCCCTGGCCTAGGTAGTTGAGCGCGAGTGCCGGCAGGATGAGACCGAACCAAGCCGCGCGGATCGGCGAACGGCCAAAATGACCCATGTCGGCGTAGAGGGCTTCGGCCCCGGTCACGGCCAGGAAGACGGCGCCCAGCGCTAGCAGGCCGGCCGTGCCGTGGTTGAGCAGGAAGCTGATACCGTAGGCCGGATTGAAGGCCGCCAGGATGCTCAGGTCGTCGACGAGATGGCCGAGACCGCCGAGCGCCATGACGATGAACCAGAATGCCGTGATTGGCCCGAAGAAGGTCGCAACGCGGGCCGTGCCGTGACTCTGGACCGCGAACAGTCCAATCAGGATGGCGAGGCTGAGCGGCAGCACGTACGGCTCGAAGGCGGGGGTGACGAGCTTCAACCCCTCCACGGCGGAGAGGACCGAGATCGCCGGGGTGATGATGGCGTCGCCGTAGAACAGCGCGACGCCCACCATGCCAAGTACGATGACCGGCCCCCCGGTATGGCCGAGCGCCCGCTGCGCAAGGGCAACGAGGGAAGGGGTGCCGCCTTCGCCCTCGTTGTCTGCTCGCATGACGAGCAGCACGTATTTGAGCGTGACGATAAGGATGAGCGCCCACAGGATCAGTGAGACGACCCCGAAGACCATGTCGCGTGTTGGGGCGTGCGCGCCGCCGGCCGCGGCGTGCAGGGACTCCTTGAGAGCGTAGAGTGGGCTCGTCCCAATATCGCCGTAGACGACGCCGACGGATCCGAGCGTCAGGGCCCAAAACGAGGTCTTGGAGCCATGGCCTGCACCGGCCGGGAGCTGCGTCCGCGCCGTTGCGAACCCGGTTGTACCAGGTGCAGGCATCTATGGGTTCCTCTGTCCGCGATCCGAGGCCATTCGGGTCCGGGCGTAAACGGTCGATAGCTCCTGAACGTTCGCCCGAGCCGAAGCGTGCGATGTACGCCTATGCGCATCGCAGCACGGGGCGCCGCTTACGGCGTAGAGACACCGCGCTGGCAGGCATGGCCTAGCTCGGTGTGCCCGCGTAACCACCCTCGGGCACCACGAGGCGCGCCTCAGCGTTATGGCACGCCACCCCTTTCTGGAGCCTCCATGCTGAACCCCTTCTGTGCCGTGTTCCTGCTCGCCATCGAGGCGCAGAAGGTGATTGAGTTGAGGCTGGTGCGGATCGCTTGGGGCGGGGCAGAGGCGCAGGCCGAAATGATGTCGATGGTCGGCGAAAAGGTCGTGGCTGCGGTGGAGGCCTCCAACACGCTGCTTGCTGGCGGCACTTATGACCAGGTCGTTGCTCGCTACCGGCAGTTGGTCGCGGACAATACGCGGCGCCTGACGGCGTAAGCAGGAGCTCGAGACTAGCGAGCAAAGCGCCATGACCCGGCCGGTGTGCTGCAGCATCGTTAACGATGCCGCATTCAGGCCTGAGCCGCAGCGAGCCATGTCTCCAGAGATCAAGCGAGGAGGCGGCGTAACGACAGATCTCGGTATCGCTGAGCCGAGCGTCGAGGGAGACCTCAGCAAGCGAAGTTGAGCGAGCGTTGCTGCTGATACACGTCAGATATCCTCCAAGAAAAATGTTGATGCTGGTCGCAATATCGTAAAATTCCACAAATATCCCTTGACTACGGCCCGCACCGGTCTCGTTCGTGGTGCGCCCACTGAGGAGTTGCAAATGGACGAGACCGCCTCAATTTCTGCGTCGGAACAGACCAATTTCATCGAACTCACCTCCGACATCGTTGCAGCTTACGTGTCAAAGAATTCTGTTCGGCCGGCTGACCTTCCGGCTCTCCTAGCCGAGGTTCACGGCGCGCTCTCTGGGCTCAATGGCCCCTCTGCTTCTGCCGAGCCCAAGATGGAGAAAGCGACGCCCTCGCAGATTCGTAAATCGATCACCCCGGACGCGCTGATCAGCTTCATCGACGGCAAGCCGTACAAGACACTCAAACGCCATCTGACCGGCGCCGGCCTGACGTTTGAGGAGTACCGGGAGCGCTTCGGCCTACCGCGGGACTACCCGTCCACGGCGGCCAACTACTCAGCCATGCGAGCCGAGTTCGCTCGCAACGCGGGGCTGGGGACACAGCGCCGGAACGCGGCCCCGAAGGCTGCTGCCGCCGATGAGACGGCTGCGGAGGCTCCCAAGACTCGTGGTCGGAAGAAGATGGCCGAGCCCGCGCCTGCGCCCGCTGAGAAACCTGCCCGCGCTCGTAAGTCGAAGAAGGCTGCTGTCGCAGCGGAGTAAGGCTGCCCAGCACCCTAAGCGTCGACCCCTCCAAACCGCCCGGCTCCGGCCGCGGCGGTTTTTTGTGCCGGTGGCCTGCCGCTTGCGATGACCCGACGTTTCCTCCCGACTTCAGCCCCGCCGGCACCGCCGCGCGGGGCTTTTCTTTACCTATGTCGCCTTATGGTTGCACCGGATCCAGGCGCTTGCCCCCACTTGCCTCGGATCTGGGAAGGCCCGCCTGGTTCGCCGGCGCGGGCTTTTTCCTGGGCGATACCGCGGTGGTCAATGCCGTGCTTGGGGCCGATTGCCAGCGAAGGCTGCCATGCCGTCCGTCTCGACCATCGCGGTGAAGGCCTCATAAGCCTCCTGATCCGTGGCGAAGGTATTAGCCCAAGCGATGCAGCCGCCTGACGACAGGTCAATCACGACCAGCTGCCAGGGATCCTGCGTGCCGGCATAGCGGTAGATCTCGACGTCGACGGCTCCGCCATCGAAGCGGAATGTGCCGGACAAGGGCGAGTGCTCGAACTCCCGGTCCTCATCGTCCATTCCCGCCTCGGATCTCGTCCGACGCGCACCCAGGCGCGTGCGTCTCCACCTCAGACAATTCTGGGGCCAATGCGAGCATGGTCCGGTAACCGCCACCCGCCATCCTACCCGCGAGCCAAGTTGCATATCGGCTCGGCTCACTCGCTGGTGAGATCAGGCGCTTCCCCAGTGCTCAGTGAACTAACCAGACACTCCCTCGTCAGTTCATGCGCCGGCGCCGGTCCTGCACTTGTCGTTGAGCGAGCTTGCGACCGAGCGCCATAAGCAATGCATCCGCGCAGGCCTTCAGCTCAGGATCCTGCAACTCAACGATCGCCTCCTGTGCGTTGATGGCGTGCTCCGCTGCCCTGTCCAGCGGCGCTTCGTCTGGGAAAGCCTCCGTCTCGTCGAGCGCGTCCTCGTCCTTTCGCACACGAGTGATGTCCACAAGGATGCCGCTTCCGCGCATGAGCCGGCCGGCGTCATCGTTGAAGAACCGGCCACGCGCCAACACCCACCGGACTGCGCCATCGCCCGAAATCACGCGGTATTCCGTGAGGAACGGAGCGCCCTCCGAGGCGCTGCGCCGAGCCACAGAGCGGACCCTCTCGCAATCGTCGGGATGGATGGCTGCGACATAGGCCTCGGCAGAAACGCCGCTCTCCGTGTCACCGGGATCAACATTGAACAGCTGCGCGATGAAGCCGTCGACAACTACGCGGCCACCTATGACGTCGCACTGCCACCGGCCGATTAAGTCCTGCTCATCGAGCGCGGATTGAAGCGCTTGGTAGGGGGACCTACCATCCAAGGAGTTGAGTTTCGGCACGAGCAACACGCTGGCAATCTGCGCTGGGTAGGGTGTGCCGTGTCGCACGCCACAACTTCTATGAGCAAGCTTTGCGCTAGCGCACCCGTTGCGCATTGCGCGCAATCAAATAGGATACAACTGACCGGAACCTAGACAAGAGGCGCCTTTTGCGCCCGCTCGGAGAACTATGGGATCTAAGGCACGCCCGCTCAGCGATCCGTCTTCGGACGCGTCCCATCGGGATGGAGCTCGCGGAGCCGCAGCGCTTCGGCAGGAGAGGACAGAGCGGCTGCTGAAGCGGATCGCCGAGGCGATGCAGGTGCCCACGTCTGCGTTCTACAAGCCATCGAACGCCGTCGATGCGGGAACGCCGACCTCTACTGGCTCCACCGCTGCAATCGCGAGCGAGGCTGAATGCGCGGAGTTGCTGGCCGCCTTCATTCTCGTTAGCGATCCTGAGGATCGGCGCAGGCTCTTGGAGCTTGTGCAGAAGATGGCTGAGCGAGGCTGAGGTCAACTCGGCGCCCCCCCGCCCCGTGAGCAGATCGGGGCAGAGCCGAGCGGAGCAGAACGGATCAGCCTCGCGCCGCTCGCCAGCCCGCCGCCTTCGCCTCGTCCTCGCTGCAGAACATGCGCTCACCGGACTTGGTGGTGATGACGGTTCGGTCGTAGTCCCGCGTCCCGGGCAGGTGGTAGATCTTGTCGCCATTGCGCGAGATGTTGCCCTTGATCGCGCACACGGCCTGCGTGGGCGCCGGAGCGGCCGCCGGGGGCTTCTCCATCTCCGGCCGGGTCTCGATCCCACTCGCGCGCTTGGCGCGCCTCCAGTCCGACGGAGGGTCGAAGGTGCCGGCCCAGAGCCCGCGCTTCAGCGCCCTCGCGGTGGTCTCGGCCCCGACGTAGTCGCGGGAGTAGCGCTGGTAAGCCGTGGCGTAGCCGTGACTCACCATCCAGGCGTTCAGGTCCTCCTCGCCCTTCCGGCACACGGCAACGGTGCGGCCGTATCGGTCGGTGTCGCGGGGCTCGCACGAGATGTTCGCCTCGCCGATCCGGTCCGCCAGCGCGAGCGCCGCCACCTGCCCGCAGCGATAGGACTTGCCGGCTGCGTCCTGGCAGAGCTGCGCGCTCTCCGGCGCGTCGATGCCGTGCAGGCGGATGCGGGTCCCGCGGATCACCACCGTGTCGCCGTCCGTGACCGAGGCGCGGCCGACGATCGGTTCTGCAGCCAGGGACGGACCGGTGAGCAGCAGGAGGGCGACGAGGGCTGTGCGCATCCCGCCAGGATAGAGGCGCTGCTGGCGCCGGCAACCAAAGGCTTCACCGATGCCGAGGTGAGCTCATATCGATCTCGGGCGTGTGGACGATCGTCACGCCGTCCTCGAAGCCGGCGCCGGTCGGAACGAACGTCACGTCGAAGGTGCAGCTCGCCTTGGCGAGCGCCGCGAGCCCGTTGCACGGGCCGATCAGTCTCTCGGCAATCGCTTCCGTCGTCCCGCCGCCGAGACCGGAGGCATCCAGCCGCAGCTGCTGGCCGCCCACCGTGGCCTCGCAGATGAACCCGCCCGGTCCGGGGTCGACGCACCGGATCCCACGGACGATGACCGTTTCGCCGCGGTGCCCTTTTGGCTCAGCGAGCATCTGGCTGACGGTCAGAGTGACCTTGCCTACCGCCTGAGCCTCGCCAGCCGCGACGACGAGAGCGAGGGCGGCGAAGGCTGTGCGCATACGAAGCTTCAAATGGCCGTGATGAAGGTCGCTACGCGGGTTGGGTCTGTGTATTGAAGCTGCCAGATAGATTGCACGTTCTGCGCCGGCCCCTTCGGTGTCAAAAGCGAGCCGCGGAAATATATTCTACTGCTGTCAACCACCTCGATGTACCCTTGATAGTTGCCGAGGCTGGTGTGCATAAACAGAGCGTGCTCCAAGACGCCTGGGTGCTGCGGATCAAAACCAAGATCTAGAAAGAATTTCGCGCGATCTGGTTTCTGTCCGGCCTTATTGAGCAGAAATCCAGTGATTTTTCTCGGATTGATGTAGAATCCGAGTGGCCACGGAACATAGGTCACTTCAGTCCGCTCGCCGCACCAGTCCGATGTCTTGATGCCTGACCGTGACTATGCCGTCGTAGTCGTTAAACTCGACATCGTAGGCATAGCCGTCAGCGTACACTGCCACCACCGTGCCCCGTGTTCCGGCCTTGAACTTGCGACCTTCTAGCACGCGATCATCGATGAGGGCGACGACATCAAGGTCATCGATATCGAATCGCCGAGGACGCTCGTAGCTCTGGAACTGGACCGGCTCTTGGTAGGACATGGTCGTCCCGCGTGTTGCAGGGCTACAACCTGTAGCAGTCACGAGCCTTCCGCAAGTGCGGCAGTGCAACGCCCTGTTCGTGGCCTCGCTCGGCGACGCGCAGACGTATAAGCCTGGCGCGGCGCGGGCTGTGTGCAGAAGTATGAGCTTATGGAGTGGCCGCGCTCGGCATCCCGGCTACGGGTGCGAATGGAACACAGGTCAGATCAGGCGCACGGCTCGTCTGATAGGTCAACTTATAACCCTGCGATTAGTAAGTCCTCTCAGCTGCTTGTTCTTCCTTCTGTAATTTTCAAGTCTATGTATAATATCCTTCGATATATATCGATGGAATGTGGTTGTACTATTTTCTTTTCTAACAAGAATTGGCGACTCATTTGCGTACCTTGGCTCTTGATTTTGGTATAGTGCAAGAGCTGCATGCAGAACATCGCGCCTTGCTGTCAGGTGCAAGTCAATGCCATCCCTGAGATGTTGATGAACCTCACTTACACCGTCGATCCCATCCCTGATTAAATCCTTAGCGTCTCTTCCTTGAATTTCCGATGTTTTGTCGCGCAATGATCGATCGATTCTTGGATCGCCAATTATACTATCGATATTAATCCTTGCTCGAAGATCGTAATAACTCAACACTTTGTCGTTTGTTCTCGTTGATGACGCGCCAACGCTGAAATCTTCGACAGCGTAGCCTGCATGCTGTGAGTAGTTTCGAATTTGCTCAAGCAAAAAATAACCTGTATTTATCGCCTTAACGGTCTCGCTTTTTTCGGAAATTGAAGCTACAAGGTTCGATTTTCTTCCGAACATAGCAATCAATTGCTTGCGAGTATGATCAATATACATCTTTGCTGCAGACAGGAGGTTCAGGAGTCGCCTATTAATTAAACTTGTCTGCCCGAAAAAAACCTCATCCGTGATTTCGAAAAGCATATGCCGAGCGGCGATTTCGATTAACTCACGCTCGAACTCGTAATAGTTCTCTACAAGAGTGTCATATTTCTCTTCAAGTAAAATCACATTCACATAGAAAGCATGCGCTTCTGCCACTTCGGTAAAAGTTTCTCTACTTATGGCAATCGACTTAGATGAGCCCAGGACACTTCCTGTAAGATAGAACTGTTGTCCACTCGCTTCATCAGCTCGCATCAGATGCTACCTCCCTCAGCCGCACCCCAGGCCCCTCACCGTTCTCGTCGATGAATATGACGCTGGCGGTTGCTGGTATAGCCGTTGCACGTCCTGTCCGACCGCCCCCACCCCACAGGAAGGCTTTGTCATGCCGACCAGGAGCCAAGATCCGGCCGAGTACAGCACGCTCGCCGAGCGGTGTGCGATCGCGATCGCCGACGCACACTGGTTCCGCAACATGGCGACCCGGGCGTTGCGGGACGGGAAGCCTAGGGGGCGGATCCGCGCCGAAAGGGCACGAACCGCGGCTCGCATCATCCCGATGAGGGCGAAGCAAGACACTGCCATGCATCAAATGATCGTCGAGGCCGCGGCAGCTGGGCGGCAGCCTACCTGACGCCCCGCCTTCAGCGTTTCTTCAACGAGGCAAAGAAGATTGGTGGGCCCGGCAGGACTTGAACCTGCAACCAGACCGTTATGAGCGGTCGGCTCTAACCGTTGAGCTACAGGCCCCGCGTCCGCATAGCCCTCGCGGCCCTGCAAATTCAACCTGTCGACAGGGCCGCGTAGGACTGTCGGGCCTATTCCGCGGCCTCAGCCCTCTCGCTGTCTTCCTGATCGTCCTCAGTCCGATCGTCCTCAACGGCGCCTTCGTCCGCTGCGTTCGCCGCCGGAGCGCCGGTCCGGTACTTATCGCCCTGCCGCTCCAATTCGCCGCTGTTAGCCATCACGCTGAGGTACGTGTTCAAGGTGTTGGCCGCCACATCTGTCAGGCGCTCGCTGATCTCGGCGTGCGTCAGACCCTCAGAGCCAGCTTCCTCAAGAAGCGCTTTCAACCGCCCCTTGGCAGAGTTGGCGCGCGGTCCCCGGGGACCACGGCTACCACAAGGCCGGTCCTCACTCGCCGGCGCGCGACGGCGAGTTGACAGATCGTCGGCAGGCTCGTCCAGCGGTGCGCCTTCCACGATAGATGCAAGTGACCGCTCAGCCAGGCGGAGCTTCGTCAGCTCGCCGCTCAAGCGCTCGTACTCAGCCTCAAGGCTCTCGCGCTGGTGCCTCACGTTGGCCAAGGCCTTCGCGAGCGTGTCGTCATTTGCCATCGGTGACTCGACTTCTTCCTTCTTGGCGCTCGGGATCAGAGGCGCGGTTGCAAACCGTATCATTGCGCGCCCCTGGTTCTCGCGATGCTGAACGTGACGCCTGCCCGAAGTTTCTCAACGTCGCACGGCATGCCGCCACGCTTCGTGGATGCGATCTCCCGGCCAATTGATTCCGCCGCGGCTCCGGGACGAACCGCAAACGACAACGGCATCGTGGTCGTGTGAAACCGCAAGGTCGCGCCACTGCATAGGCGGCCACGCTAGTGGCCTGAATTAGAAGAGGTTTGACAGTTTAGTCGGGTGGGCGGATCGTTAGGTGCTTCCTGATGGAGGTGCGCCATGTCGCGTGGTCCAAAGGCAGTCTCTCTCGATCTCAGCGAGCAGGAGCAGGGTGAGATAAAGCGCCTGCTGCGCCGACACGGGACCGGGCAGGCGCTGGTTCAGCGTCTGCGCATCATCCTCGCCTGTGCCGAACCGGGCGCGACCAACTTGGGCGTGGCTACGGCGCTGGGGGTCAGCCGTCAGACCGTGGCGCTGTGGCGGGGCCGCTTCGCCGCGCATCGGCTGGAGGGGCTGGTCGATGCGCCACGCTCCGGCGCGCCCCGCAGCATCGATGACGAGGCCGTCGAGCGCTTGGTCGCCCTTACTCTGGAAGAGGCACCGGCCAACGCCACGCACTGGAGCACCCGCACGATGGCGCACCGTACGGGCATGAGCCAGAGTGCGGTGTCACGCATCTGGCGTGCCTTCGGTCTGCGGCCGCACCAGGCCGACACCTTCAAGCTCTCCGCGGATCCCGCGTTCGTCGAGAAGGTGCGCGACGTCGTCGGCCTCTACCTCGCTCCACCCGATCGCGCGCTGGTGCTGTGCGTCGACGAGAAGCCGCAGATCCAGGCGGTGCAGGGCACGGCTGCAGCCTTTCCCCTCCGGCCGGGCCGGGCCGAGCGCGTGACGCACGACTATCGCCGGCATGGCACGCTCGACCTGTTTGCCGCCCTCGACGTGAAAGCCGGAACGGTGATCGGGAGCTGCAAGCCGCGTCATCGCAGCGTCGAGTTCCGCGCGTTTCTGCAGCAGGTCGAGAGCAGCGTCGCACGCGATCTGGAGGTGCATCTCGTGCTCGACAACCTGAAGACGCACAAGACGACCCTGGTGCATGACTGGCTGCTGCAGCATCCCCGTTTTCACCTCCACTTCACCCCGACGAGCGCGTCGTGGCTCAACCTCGTGGAGTGCTGGTTCTCCGTTCTGAGCCGGCGTCGGCTGGAGCGCGGTGCGTTCACCAGCACAGAGGACCTGGAGGCCGCGATCCGAGACTACATCACTGAGACCAACGCTCATCCCAAGCCATTCGTCTGGACCAAGTCAGCCGACGCGATCTTGGCCAGTGTCGCTCGCTTCTGCACAAAGACTTCTAACTCAAACCACTAGCAGCGTCTCACACGTAGACGCGCTCAGGCAGCACCCACACACGCTGTTGAGATCGGCTGTGTGAGACGCCAGTGTGAGCCGCGTCAGCAATTTCAGCTAAGTGCTTGATTTTGCTGGCGCGCCCTACGGGAATCGAACCCGTGTTTTCGCCGTGAAAGGGCGACGTCCTGGACCGCTAGACGAAGGGCGCTCTGGCTGGGCCGGGGTTCTATAGTCGGACCGGAGACGCCCGGCAACCGTCCAGGCGCGGCACAGGTGCCACAGGTCCCGAGTTTGACCGCGCGCCGGGTTGGGGCGATGGAGAGCCATGCCCCAGCCCACCCCTCGCATGACCCTCGTCCTCGGCGGGGCGCGGTCCGGCAAGAGCGCCTACGCGGAAGGGCTGATCGAAGCCTGTCCCGGCCCGTGGCTCTACCTCGCCACCGCCCAGGCCTTCGACGACGAGATGGTCGACCGCATCGCCCAGCACCGCGCGCGGCGCGGCGGCGCCTGGCGCACCCGCGACGTGCCGCTCGCCCTGCCGGAGGCGGTCGCCGAGGCCGAGGGACCGGTCCTGGTGGACTGCCTCACGCTCTGGCTCACCAACCTGATCCTGGCGGAGGCCGACGTGGCGCAGGCGACGGCGCGGCTCCTCGCCGCCTGCGCCGACGCCCCGGGCCCGCTCGTGCTGGTCGGCAACGAAGTCGGGCTCGGGATCGTCCCCGACAACGCCCTCGCCCGGCGCTTCCGCGACGCCGCCGGCCGCCTCCACCAGCAGCTCGCCGCGCGGGCCGACCGGGTCGTGCTCACCGTGGCCGGCCTGCCGCTGCTCGTGAAGCCGCAGCCCCCTCAGACACAAGTCCACCCGACAGGAGCCTCCGCATGAGCGACGACGCCGCGCGCCACCGGGAGAAGATGGAGAAGCGCAAGGCCGTCCAGGACGCCGAGGTGGCCGCCAAGACCCTCGAGAAGGGCCTCCTCCTGGTCCATACCGGCCCCGGCAAGGGCAAGAGCACGGCGGCTCTGGGGCTGATGCTGCGGGCGCTCGGCCGCGGCTGGCGGGTCGGCATGGTGCAGTTCATCAAGGGCGGCTGGGACACGGGCGAGCGCCACGCCGTGGCGGCCTTCGGCGACCGGGTCGCGTGGCACACCCTCGGGGAGGGGTTCACCTGGGAGACCCAGGACAAGGCCCGGGACATCGCCGCCTGCCGCCACGCCTGGGACGTCGCCGCGGGGCTGATGGCCGATCCCACGATCCGCCTGCTCGTCCTCGACGAGCTGAACATCGCGCTGCGCTACGACTATCTCGACCTCGACGCGGTGCTGGCCGCCCTGCGCGCGCGCCGGCCGGACCTGCACGTCGTGGTCACCGGCCGCAACGCCAAGCCGGCCCTGATTGAGGCCGCCGACCTCGTCACCGAGATGGGCAGCGTCAAGCACCACTTCGCCGCCGGCGTGAAGGCGCAGGAAGGGATCGAGTTCTGAGCCCGCCGCGCGCGAAGGCCCTGATGATCCAGGGCACCGGCTCCGATGTCGGCAAGTCGCTGATCGTGGCGGGGCTGGCGCGCGCCTTCACCGAGCGGGGCCTGAGGGTCCGGCCGTTCAAGCCGCAGAACATGTCGAACAACGCCGCCGTCACCGCCGACGGCGGCGAGATCGGCCGGGCGCAGGCGCTCCAGGCCCGCGCCGCCCGGGTGGCGCCCTCCGTGCACATGAACCCGGTCCTGCTGAAGCCGCAGAGCGAGGTCGGCTCCCAGGTGGTGGTGCAGGGCCGGATGGTCGCCACCGTGAAGGCGCGCGACTACCAGGCCTGGAAACCCCGGCTCCTGTCCGCCGTCCTGGACAGCTTCGCGCGCCTCGCGGAAGACGCCGACCTCGTCCTCGTCGAGGGCGCGGGCTCCGCCTCCGAGGTCAACCTGCGCGCGGGCGACATCGCCAATATGGGCTTCGCCCGGGCCACCGACACGCCGGTGGTGCTGGTCGGCGACATCGACCGGGGCGGGGTGATCGCGAGCCTCGTCGGCACGAAGGCGGTGATCGACCCGGAGGACGCCGCGCTGATCGCCGGCTTCCTCGTCAACCGGTTCCGGGGCGATCCGAGCCTGTTCGCCGACGGCATGCGGCTGATCGCCGAGAAGACCGGCTGGGCGGCGCTCGGCCTCGTGCCGCACTTCCCCGACGCCGCGCGCCTGCCGGCCGAGGACGTGCTGGGCCTCGCCGGCTCGGAAGCGCGCGGACCGGGCTCCGTCACGGTGGCGGTGCCGGTGCTGCCGCGCATCGCCAATTTCGACGATCTCGACCCGCTGCGGGCGGAGCCGGGCGTGTCCGTGGTCCTGGTCCGGCCCGGCACGCCGATCCCCGCCGAGGCCGCCCTCGTGCTGCTGCCGGGCTCGAAGACCACGATCGACGACCTGGAGGCCTTCCGCCAGGAGGGCTGGGACGTCGACCTGCGCGCCCATGTCCGCCGGGGCGGCCGGGTGCTCGGCCTGTGCGGCGGCTACCAGATGCTGGGCAAGAGCCTCGCCGACCCGCACGGGATCGAGGGGGCGCCGCGCACGGTGCCGGGCCTCGGGCTCCTCGACGTCGACACCGTGATGACGCCGGAGAAGCGCCTCGCCGCCGTCACCGGCGCGAGCCTGCCCGACGGCGTGCCGTTCTCCGGCTACGAGATGCATATCGGCGCGACCGCGGGCCCCGACACGGCCCGGCCGCTGCTGCGCCTCGCCGACGGCCGCTGGGACGGGGCGGTCTCGGCGGACGGGCGCGTGGCCGGGACCTACGTCCACGGCCTGTTCGCCGACGACGCCCAGCGGGCGGCCTGGCTCGCGCGCCTCGGCACCCTCTCGGAGGGCGCCGGCTACGAGGCCGGGGTCGAGGCGGCCCTCGACGGCCTCGCGCGACACATCGCGGCCCATGTCGACTGCGACCGCCTCCTGGCGCTTGCCCGGTAGCCGGGGCCTGAGCCAGGGATTACTCCGTGTAATGCCGGCCCCGCCACGAAGGGCCGCACGCGCTCGGAGGAACGCCCCATGCCGCCCACGCCGTCCCCCGCCGGGGAGGATCTCGCCGCGAGCACCGTCCGGACCATGACCCTGCGGCTGATGCCGCTCCTCGGCCTGCTCTACCTGATCGCCTATATCGACCGGCAGAACGTCTCCTACGCCAAGCTGGAGATGGTCGGCAGCCTCGGCCTCTCCGAGACCGCCTACGGCCTCGGGGCCTCGCTGTTCTTCCTCGGCTACTTCCTGTTCGAGGTGCCGGCCAACGTCTTCCTGGAGCGGGTCGGCGCGCGGATCTGGTTCGCCCGGATCATGATCACCTGGGGGATCGTCACCGTCCTGCTGGGCTTCACCCAGGGCACGGCGATGTTCTACGTGCTGCGCTTCCTGCTCGGCGCCGCGGAGGCCGGCTTCTTCCCCGGCGTGCTGTTCGCCCTCACGCTCTGGTTCCCCCAGACCCACCGGGCGCGGATGATCGGCTGGTTCATGATCGCGAGCGCCGTCGCCAACGCGGTCGGCGCGGCGGTCGGCGGGGCGCTGCTCGGCCTCGACGGGCTGCTCGGCCTCCAGGGCTGGCAATGGGTGTTCCTGGCCACCGGCGCGCCGGCGATCCTCATGGCCGCGGTGGTGCTGTTCGTCCTGCCGGACGGCCCCGAGACCGCGCCCTGGCTGTCGCAGGCCCAGCGCGACTGGCTCGCCCGCACGCTCCGGGCCGAGCGCGAGGACGGCGGCCACGTCGACCACGGCAACCCGTTCGCGGCGCTCCTCGACCGGCGGGTGCTGATGCTCGCCGGGGTCTACGTCTCGCTGCCGCTCGCCGCCTACGGCCTGGGCTACTGGCTGCCGACCGTGGTCAAGGGCTTCGGCGTCTCGAACCTGACCAACGGCTTCCTCAACATCATCCCGTGGATGGCGACGGCCTTCGCCCTGTGGTGGGTGCCGCGCCACGCCGCCCGCACGGGCGCGCAGGGCAACGCGCTGACCTGGCACGTGGTCGGACCGGCCCTGGTCGGGGCGGCGGGCCTCGCGCTCAGCGTCGTCCTGCCGGGCAACGCCGTGAAGTTCGCCTGCCTGTGCGTGGCCGCGGCCGGGACCTTCGCGGCCCAGCCGGTCTTCTGGTCGATGCCCGGGACGTTCCTGCGCGGCGCCTCGGCGGCCGCCGGGATCGCGGCGATCAACTCGGTGGGCAATCTCGGCGGCTTCGTGGCCCAGAACGCCGTGCCCTTCATCCGCGACCAGACCAAGAGCGACCTCGTGCCGATGCTGTTCCTGGCCGCCTGCCTGGCCCTGGGCGCCGGCCTCATGTTCGTGGTCCTCTCGGCCCTGCGGCGGGACGCGGCGCGGCGGTCGGTCCCGGCCGGCGCGCGACCGGCCTGAACACGGGCCGGGTTCGTGCGTTATCCTTCCTCAGGCCGGATTGTCCGGCAGGATGATGCCGACCCGCGCGTCCGCGGGCCATCGTCGAGGAGGGCACCGCGATGAGCCAGGGATTCCCGCTACTGATCCTCGCCTTCGGCACGCTCGGCGGCATCTGGTTCCTGGCCGCCGCGGCCCGGAAGCAGGTCGCCGACGCCAAGGGCAGCCCGGAGCGCTCGAACCTGATCCACCACCACGGCGGCGCGCCGCGGCCGAACATGCCGGGCACCGAGCACTGAGGATCGCGCGGCCGATCCCTCAGCCGGCGGCGATCCGCCGGCAATGCGCGAGGGCGGCGCCGATCAGGTTGTCGCTGGCCTCGGGCGTGCGGAACGCCGAGTGCGCCGATAGGGTGACGTTCGGCAGGCTCGCCAGCGGGTGATCCGCCGGCAGAGGCTCGACCGTGAACACGTCGAGCCCGGCCCGCGCCACGTGGCCGGTGCGCAGGGCCTCGACCAGGGCGGCCTCGTCGAGCACCGCCCCGCGGGCGGTGTTGATCAGCATCGCGCCGGGCTTCATCGCGGCGATCCGCGCGGCCGACAGGAAGCCGCGCGTCGCGTCGGTGAGGAGCAGGTGGAGCGAGACCACGTCGCTCTCGGCGAGCAGGCGGTCGAGGGGGACGAAGTCGACGCCGGGATGGGCCTTCGGGGTCCGGTTCCAGGCGAGCACCCGCATGCCCACGCCCCGGCAGAGGCGCGCCATCTCGGCGGCGATCCCGCCGAACCCGACGAGGCCGACGGTCTTGCCGGTGAGCTGGATCCCCTCCGTGCGCAGCCAGGATCCGACGCGCATCGCCCGGTCCATCTCGGGCAGGCCGCGGGCGGCGGCCCACATCAGCGCGAAGGCGCACTCGGCGACCGCCGTGTCGCCGTAGCCCTTGATGGTGTGGACGGTGACGCCGAGGGCGTCCCGGAGCGCCTCCGGGTCCATGTAGCTGCGGGCGCCGGTGCCGAGGAACACGACGTGCTTCAGGCCCGCGCAGGCCCGGGCCACGTCGAGGGGGAGGGCGGTGTGGTCGATCACCGCGGTCTCGGCGCCGTCGAGGATCGCGGGCAGATCCTGCGGCGCGATGCCGGGATCCGCGTGGATCGCGAAGGGCGGGTCGTCGGGGCGCAGCAGCCGCCGGGCCACCGCCGCCAGGGTCTCGCTGGCGTCCACGAACACAGCGCGCATCGGCATCTCCCTCATCCGGCCCCGTCCGGCCCCGTCCGGCCACGATGCGTCCGGTGCGCGGGCCGTGCCAAGGCCCGATCGGGGCATGCCGCCGTCCCGGCGCGCGGAGCGAAGACGGCTCAGCCCGCCAGGGTCAGGCAGAGCCCGAGGAGCGCCAGCACGAGCCCGCCCTGGAGCCAGCAGGCCGTCCGGTAGAGGGTCAGGGCCCGGGCGATGTCGTCGGCCGCGGCCGCGTCCCGGCCGTCGCCCATATGGGCGTCCGGGACGAGGGTGCCGTCGTAGACCCGCGGCCCCGCGAGCCGCAGGCCCAGCGCGCCGGCCATGGCGGATTCGGGCCAGCCGGCATTCGGCGAGCGGTGCCGGCGCGCGTCCCGGGCCATCGCCCGGAGCGCCCCGCGGGCGTCGGCGCCCCGCAGGGCCGCCGCCCCGGCGATCAGCAGGCCCGCGAGCCGGGAGGCCGGCAGGTTCACGCCGTCGTCGAGCCGCGCGGCCGCCCAGCCGAAGGCCTCGTAGCGCGGGCTGCGGTGGCCGATCATGCTGTCGGCGGTGTTGATCGCCTTGTAGAGGGCGCCGCCCGGCAGGCCGAGGCAGCCGATCCAGAAGGCCGGCGCCACGATCCCGTCGGAGAAGTTCTCCGCCAGGCTCTCGATCGCGGCCCGGCAGACGGCCGCCTCGTCGAGGCGGTCCGGGTCGCGCCCGACGATCATCGCCACGGCCCGGCGCCCCGCCTCCAGGCCGCCCGCGCGCAGGGCCGTCTCCACGGCGGCGACGTGCTGGTGCAGGCTGCGCTGCGCCGGCAGGCTGGCGCAGATCAGGCCGAGGAGGAGCAGGGCGGGGAGGGAGCCGGCGAGCCCCGCCAGCGCCGCGACGGCGAGGGCGGCCGAGCCGACCGCGGCGAGGAGCAGCGCCAGCGCGAGGCAGCCGGCGCCCCGCCGCCGGCGCGCCGAGCCGCGGTTGAGACCGCGCTCCAGGGCGGCGATCAGCCGGCCGATCCAGGTGACAGGGTGACCGGCCGCCCTGTAGAGCGCGTCGGGATAGCCGGCCGCCGCCTCGATCCCGAGGGCGACGGCGAGGACGGCGAGCGTGTCGGCAAACGTACCGGGCAGATGGACCATTCGGTGTGGAGCGTTCCCGCGCGTGAGGTCGCCCCGATCGCGCATGGCGGCGATCTCGGCGGACTCCGACAAGCCTTTCCCGACGCGCCGGAGCCCTGGCTCGACCTCTCGACGGGGATCAACCCGGTCCCCTATCGCGTGCCCGCACTGGAGGCCAGCGCCTGGACGCGCCTGCCCGAGGCCGCCGAGGTCCGCGCCCTCCGGGAGGCCGCCGCCGCGGCCTACGGCGCGCCGGATGCCGACCACGTCGTGCCCGCGCCCGGCACCCAGATCCTGATCGAGACCCTGCCCCGGCTCCTGGCCCCGACCGAGGTCGCGGTGGTCGGGCCGACCTACGCCGAGCACGCCGCCGCCTGGGCGCGGGCCGGGCACGCGGTGGCGGAGGTCGCGGGCGTCGACGCCCTCGGGCAGGCCCGGGTGGTGGTGCTCGTCGATCCCAACAACCCGGACGGGCGGACCCACCCGCTGGCCGAGCGCCGGGCGCTCGCCGCGGCGCTCAACCGGCGCGGCGGCCTGCTCGTCGCCGACGAGGCCTTCGCCGACCTGGAGACGGTGGAGAGCCTGTGCCCTCACGTCGCCGCACCGGACTCGGCGCCGGGCCTCGTGGTGCTGCGCTCCTTCGGCAAGACCTACGGGCTCGCCGGCCTGCGCCTCGGCTTCGCGGTCGCCGAGCCCGGCACGGCGGCCCGGATCGCCGAGGCCCTCGGACCCTGGGCGGTGTCGGGCCCCGCCCTGGCGATCGGGCGCGCGGCCCTGTCGGACGCGGGCTGGCGCGCCGAGGCCGCCCGGGCCCGGGCCGCGGACGCGGGCCGCCTCGACCGGATGATCGCCCGGGCCGGCGGCCGCGTCGTCGGCGGCACGTGCCTGTTCCGGACCGCCGATTTCCCCGACGGGCCGGACCTCTACCGGCGGCTGGCGGCGTCCGGGATCGCGGTGCGGCGCTTCGCCGGGCGCCCGGAGCGCCTGCGCTTCGGCCTGCCGCCCGACAGGGCGGGCTGGTGCCGGCTGTCGCGGGTGCTCAGGTAGGCCGCGCCCCCGGCGGGTGCGGGTCGCGGGCCGCCACGATCACGGCCAGCGCCGAGAAGGCGAGGCCGACCGCGCAGACGCCCGGCCAGCCGACGAGCAGGAAGGCCTGCGAGCCGGCGTAGGCGCCGAGCGCCCCGAACACGAACAGGGTCGTGAACAGCACGGTGTTGATGCGGCCCCGCGCCCCCGGGACCAGCGCGTAGGCCCGCGTCTGGTTGGCGATGAGCGCGCCGTTCATGCCGATGTCGATGAGCAGCACGCCGAGCGCCACCGCGGCGAGCGACCAGGTGCCCCCCGCCCAGAGCACCGCGAAGGAGAGGGCGACCAGCAGGCTGCCGCCGAGGACGACGGGCTTCGCCCCCCGCCGGTCGGTGAAGCGGCCCGAGATCGGCGCCACGAAGGCCCCGCAGACGCCGATCACCCCGAACAGCCCGGCCCCGGCGGCGGTGAGGCCGAAGGGCGGCCCCTCGACCAGCAGGGCCAGGGTCGCCCAGAAGGCGTTGAAGCCCGCGAACAGCAGCGCCTGCGACAGGCTCGCCGTGCGCAGGACCGGCTGGCTGCGGGCGAGGTGGAGGATCGACAGCATCAGGGCGCGGTAGCGCAGCGGGTGCGTCTGCACCGTGTGGGGCAGGGTGGCCCGCGCGATGCCCGCCATGGCGAGCGCCAGCACGGACGCAACCAGGAAGACCGGCCGCCAGCCGAGATGCGCCCCCAGGAAGCCGCTCGCCGTGCGGGCGAGCAGGATGCCGGTGAGGAGCCCGGTCATGACCTGGCCGACGATCCGCCCGCGGCTCGCGTCCGGGGCGAGTTCGGCCGCGAACGGGACCGCCTGCTGGGCCGCGCAGGACAGGACCCCGACCACCAGATGGGCGAGCGCGAGGCAGGCGAGGTTCGGGGCGAGGCCCACGGCGAGCAGCGCCAGGGCGAGGCCGAGGCACTGTCCCACGATCAGGGCGCGGCGCGGCAGGGCGTCGCCGAGCGGCACGAGCCCGACGATGCCGAGCCCGTAGCCGACCAGGGCCGTGGTCGGCACCCACAGGGCGGCGCGGTCGCCGAACTCGGCCACGATCAGGCCGAGCAGCGGCTGGTTGTAGTAGATGTTGGCCACGGCCCCGCCGGCGATCAGCGTCAGGCCGAGCCGGGCCTTCGCGTCGAGGGGCGTGGTCACGGCTGGGTCGGGGGCAGGCAGGCACGCCGCCGCGGAAGGGCCATGGTCGGGTCCGTGTGGGGAGGGTGATCGGAGCCGCGAGCGATACGGGCGGAGCGCGCCGCCGGGCAAGCTGCGGCGATGCATCCCTGCCGGCACACCCCGGGGCCCTTCACCGGGGCCGACGGCGCACCATATGCATCAGACGCAGCCGGCGCTGCCCGCATGCCGGCGGGCGCCGCGGACCGGTGCGCCGGGCGACGAGCCTCGCGAGGTTTACGGACCGGACTACGAACGAGAGGGCGGTTTCGTTCCGCGAGAACGGCGCCGGGGCCGCCGCAGCAGGGAGTACGGGATGCCGAACTACCGCGTCGACTTCGCCAAGGAGATCCTCGGGGTGCCGTTCACGATCGGCTCGGTCGCGATCGCGCGCGCCCGCGATCCCGAGCGCGCCCGCCGCGCCGCGGAGCTGCGATTCGCCCGCCAGCACGGCGTCGGCGACTGGCGCGAGCGGGCGGACCTCGCCACGGTGGCCGAGCGGCTCTGACGGCGCGGCCCTGACGGCGCGGCCCTGACGGCGCGGCCCTGACGGCGCGACCTGACGACCGACCGCCCGGATCCGTCGCGCGCCCCCCCCGTCACACGATCTTCGTGCCGCTCCCGCACCCTGGGAGCCCCGCGTCGGCGACCGGTCAAGCTCTGGTCGCGGCGGCCGCGGCGCCGTAGAATGGCGGGCGGATCGGGACGCCCGGCGGCGTCCGGATCCGCTTCCGCCCGCGCCCGATCGACGAGCCGGCGTCGCGGGGCCGGCCACGTCTCGAATCCGGGTCGACAGGGGTCAGTGCGAAGGTCATGGCGGCGATCTCCTTCTTCGGCGACCTGCTTCAGACCATCAGCGAGCGCGGCCGCGACCTGATCGGGATCGGCCGCGGCGACATGGGATCCCGGGCCAGCGCCGGCGACCTCGTGAAGCTGTGCGAGGACCTGATCTCCCGGCGCGGCGAGGCCTCCGGGGTGGCGCTGGCCCGCCTGATCCTCGACCGCTACGCGAGCTTCGGCCAGGCCGAGCGCCACGCCTTCCTGCGGGCCATCGCCCTCGACTTCGACGCAGACCACGCCGCCGTCGACGAGGCGATCGCCGCCTACCGCGCCGCCCCCTCCCGCGCCCGCCTCGGCAGCCTGCACGAGGCCGCCGAGCCGCGCAGCCAGGAGCTGATCCGCCGCCTCAACCTCGCCCGCGGCGGCACGCTCAGCCTCGTGCGGATGCGCGAGGACCTGTTCGACCTGCGCCGGGCGCTGCGCGCCGGCGACGAGGCCGACCCGGCCCTGATGGACGCCGTCGACAGCCTCGACTGCGACTTCGAGCACCTGTTCGCCTCGTGGTTCAACCGCGGCTTCCTGGTGCTGCGCCACATCGACTGGACGACGCCGGCGCACATCCTGGAGAAGATCATCCGCTACGAGGCGGTGCACGCCATCTCCGGCTGGGACGACCTGCGCGCCCGCATCGAGCCGCCGGACCGGCGCTGCTTCGCGTTCTTCCACCCGGCGCTCGCCGACGAGCCGCTGATCTTCGTGGAGGTGGCGCTCACCGACCAGATCGCCCCGGCGATCGCCCCGATCCTGTCGCAGGAGCGCAAGCCGCTGCAGCCGCACGCCGCCACCACGGCGGTGTTCTACTCGATCTCGAACTGCCAGAAGGGCCTCGCCGGCGTCACCTTCGGCAACTTCCTGATCAAGCAGGTGGTCGAGGACCTGACCCGCGAGGTCCCGACGCTCAAGACCTTCGTGACGCTCTCGCCGGTGCCGGGCTTCGCCGCGTGGCTGGCGCGGGAGCGCCGGGCCGACAGCCCGCAGGGCCTGCTGCCCGAGGATGTCGAGACCCTGCGGGCGCTGGACGACCCGGCCTGGCCGGCCGACAAGGCCCGGGCCGAGACGGTGCGCCGGGCGCTGATCCCGGCGGCGGCCGCCTATTTCCTGCGCGCCAAGAACGAGCGCGGGCGCCCCCTCGACCCGGTGGCCCGGTTCCATCTCGGCAACGGCGCGCGCCTCGACCGGATCAACTTCCTGGGCGACACGTCCAAGAAGGGGCTGGCCCAGTCCCACGGCCTGATGGTCAACTACCTGTACGACCTCGCCGCCATCGAGCGGAACCACGAGACCTACGCCAATCTCGGCACCGTGGTGGCGGCCCCGGCGGTGACCCGGGAGCTGCGCGCCAAGCTGCCGCCGCCCCGGGCCGTGGTGCTCGCCGAGGCGTAGGGACCCGGCTCTCCGGGCCGCACGGACGGCGGGCCGCCGCGGAAAGGGCTCGCCGAGTGGGCCTCCGGGCGGCTATGGGTGCGCGCGACCCACAGCCCGTGATAGCCCAGCCTCACGATGACGAACCACCTCTTCTCCCTGGTGCGGGACGGCGCCTCCGATCCCGCCAAGACCGCGCTCGAGACGCCGGACGGGCGCCGCTACGCTTACGCGGACCTGATCGCCCGCTCCGGCGCCTACGCGGCGGCCCTGCGGGCCGCGGGCGTCGCGCCCGGCGACCGGGTGGCCGTGCAGGTCGAGAAGAGCCCCGAGGTGATCTTCCTGTATCTCGGCGCGGTCCGGGCCGGCGCCGTGTTCCTGCCGCTCAACACCGCCTACACCCCGGCGGAGATCGGCTACTTCCTGGGCGATGCCGAGCCCACCGTGTTCGTCTGCGACCCGGGCCGGCGCGACGCCCTGACCGAGGCCGCCGCCGGCGTCCGGCAGATCTGGACCCTCGACGGGGCGGGCGGCGGCAGCGCCGCCGAGGCCGCCAACCGGGCCGCCAACCGGGCCGCCGATGCGGGCGCCGCCTTCGCGGACGTGCCCCGGGGCCCGGAGGACCTCGCGGCGATCCTCTACACCTCGGGCACGACCGGGCGCTCGAAGGGCGCCATGCTGACCCACGACAACCTCGCGTCGAACGCCCGGACGCTGGTCGACTCCTGGCGCTTCACCGCCGACGACGTGCTGATCCACGCCCTGCCGGTGTTCCACACCCACGGCCTGTTCGTGGCGACCAACACGGTGCTGGCGAGCGGCGGATCCATGCTGTTCCTGCCCCGGCTCGACCCGAAGCTGATCCTGAGCCTGATGCCGCGGGCCAGCGTGCTCATGGGCGTGCCGACCTTCTACACCCGGCTCCTCAAGGAGCCGGGCCTGACGCCGGAGGCGGCCAGGGGCATGCGCCTGTTCGTGTCGGGCTCGGCGCCGCTGCTCGCCGAGACCCATCGCGAATGGCAGGCCCGCACCGGCCACGCCATCCTCGAGCGCTACGGCATGACCGAGACCAACATGAGCACCTCGAACCCCTACGCGGGGGACCGGGTCGCCGGCACGGTCGGCTTCCCCCTGCCGGGCGTGTCCCTGCGGGTGGTCGATCCCGAGACCGGCGCGGCCCTCGGGACCGACGCGGTCGGCATGATCGAGGTGAAGGGCCCGAACGTGTTCCAGGGCTACTGGCGCATGCCCGAGAAGACCGCGGCCGAGTTCCGGGCCGACGGGTTCTTCATCACCGGCGACCTCGGCAAGGTCGACGGCCGGGGCTACGTCCACATCGTCGGGCGCGGCAAGGACCTGATCATCTCGGGGGGCTTCAACGTCTACCCGAAGGAGGTCGAGACCGAGATCGACGCGCTGCCGGGCGTGGTCGAGTCCGCCGTGATCGGCCTGGCGCACCCGGATTTCGGCGAGGCCGTCACCGCCGTGGTGGTGGGCGGCGCCGGCTGCCCCGACGAGGCCGGCGTGCAGGCCGCCCTGGAGGGCCGCCTCGCCCGGTTCAAGTGCCCCAAGCGCGTCCTGTTCGTGGACGAGCTGCCGCGCAACACCATGGGCAAGGTCCAGAAGAACCTGCTCCGCGAGGCGCACGCGGGTCTGTACCGGGACTGACGATCCGGCCGTCGGCGCCAGGGCCGACGAAGCTCGGTCCCTGGGCCCGCCGTCCCCGCGCGCCGGGGCGGGAAGCCGGCCGCCGCCGCGATCCCCGGCGCGCGGCGCCCCGGGTCACCCCGCTCCGCCCGTGCGGACGGTGCGGGAGCGACCCGCCGGCGCCTGGCCCGGGACCCGGATCAGAGATTGTGCTGCGTCCGCTCGCCCTCCGGCGGCTTGTGCCCCTCCGGGTCGGCCACCTTGCGCGCGGCGGCGTTGAGGTTGTCCGGATCGAGGGCGGTCTGGACGAACTCCCGGCCGATATTGGTCACCTCGCGGGCGTAGCGCAGGCCCTGGTCGCGGACCTCGTCGGCCCAGGGGCCGATGCTCCGGTCCTCCTGGCGGGTGCGCGGCAGCAGCGCGCCGAGGAGCAGGCCGGCGGCCACGCCGACCACGCCGACGAGGAGCGGGTTGTCGTCCACGAAGCGCTCGACGGCGGTGCGCCCGCGATTGATCCCCGCGATCCCCTGGTTGGTCAGGTCGTCCAGCGCCCGCATGTTGCGGCGATGGAGGGCGCCGGCCCGCTCCCGGGCATCGTCGTAGGCCGCGGAGGCGCGGTCGCGGGCCTGGTCGGCCGCCCCGCCGAGGCGGTCGTTGATGTCGTCGGCGAGGCCCGACACGGTGCGGCGCGCCTGTCCGGCGAACTCGGTGGCCCGGTCGCCCGCCGCCCGGATGCCGTCTTTCGCGGCCGCGGCGGCGTCGTGCCCGGCCGCGTCGTGCGAGCCCGTCGCCGCGCCGGACTGGAGCGGGTCGTGCAGGCCGCGCGGGTCCGGCCGGAGGGTGAAGTCGCCCGCGGCCGTGCCGGGCGCGCCCGGGTCGCCGAGGCCGGCCGGGTCCGGCCGCAGGCTCTTGTCACCGCCGCCGTGCGGCATGCCCGCCTCGGCGGCGAGCTGCTCGGGGGTGCTGGAAGGGGTACCCGGCTTGTCGGTCATGGCGCTGTCCTCAAATGTCGGTCTCGGCGGCCCGCCTTCGGCGCCGGTCCGCCCGGTCGTCCGCCCGGGCGCGCGAGGTGTCTCGTCCCGGATCCGGACGGGTCGGTCCTCAGATCTCGGTCGTGTCCAGCGGATCGCGGGCCGGGCGGACCGTCGGGAGGTCGGGGTCGTAGCCGCGGGCCGCGCCGGTGTTCAGGGTGGGCACGCGCTCGGCCGAGACCTCGGTGCGGCGGCGCTGGGCGTCGCGGGCCATCCGGTTGAACAGCAGGCCGACGCCCGCCGCGATCAGCAGCACCGGCACCGGGTTGCGGCGCACCGCCTCCAGGGCCGAATCGTAGGTGGTGTTCAGGGCCGGCACCCGCCGGGCATTGCCCAGCATCTCGTCCACCAGATTCGGCACCGAGAGCCGGCCCTGGATGCGGTCGATCGTGTCGTCGAGCCGGGCACGGCTCTCCTCGATCTCCTTCTCGAGGTCGTTCATCGTACTCATCCGGACACGCGCTCCGACAGGGCCTGGGCATCCTGGCGGACCTGGCGCGTCGTGCGCGTCGGGGCCAGGGTCGAGAGGGAGAGGACGCTGCGCGCCCACAGGGCCATCCCGAGGGCGAGGAGCAGCAGCACGCCGCCGACGATCAGGGCCGAGAGCCACTCGGAGCCCACGATGGTGGCGAGCCACTTCACGAAGGCGCCGATCAGGACCAGCAGGGCGACCACGGCGAACACCGCCGAGCCGACCATGCAGGCGAGGCCGACGATGAGCTGGCGGACGTTGCCGGCCATCTCGGCCCGGAACAGCGCGATCTCCTTGCGGGCGAGCTCGTTGGTCTCGCGCAGGGCGTCGCCGATCAGGCTCTGGATGCTGGAGGGGCCGGCGGAGGGGCCCGTGGACGGGCCCGCCTGGCGCGGGTCGGAGCCGTGGGTCATGGCGTCAGGCCCGGAAGCTGTCGCGGGCGTCGCCGTCCGGCGCCTCCGGCGGCAGGCTGGACGACTTGATGAAGCGGGCGGCGATCAGCCCGGCCACGAAGGTCCCCACCGCCACGGCGACCGGCGCGCGCCGGGCGAAGGACTCGGCCTCGCTGTAGAACTCGCCGAGGCTGCGGCGCTCGATCGAGGAGCCGAGCTGCTCCAGCCCGTCGGCGGCGCTGTCGAAGAAGGCGCGGACGTTCGGCTTGTCGCCGAGGTCGCGGCCGGAATTGCGGATCGTCTGGGCGAGGTCGTGGACCGACTGCGCGGCATCGCTCTTGCGCTGCTCGACGTAGCTCTGCGCCTGCAGCCGGGCCGCGTCGAGCAGGCCGCGCCCGCGCTCGGCCGCCACGTCGGCGAGCCCCTCGACGTCGCCCTGCAGGGCCCGCCACTGCGCGCGCTCCTCCGCGGCGGTGTGCGGCGCGTGGTGCGGCGCGTCGTGCGGCGCGTCGTGCGGCCCCTCGCGGTGCGGATCCGCGATCGGGTCCACGGGGGTGCCTTGCGGTAACTCGTTGCCGGCCATCTCGAAAACACTCCTCGCGGCGCGGGGACGGGGCCGCTCGCGGCGACCGCGGGCCCCGCGATGGCTGAGTAACCGACTCGGCTGTCGCGGGTTCCGGCCTCCGTGCGTCCTTCCGGTGCGCGCGCCGGGTCCGGGGCGGCGCGCGGCACCGCTCAGTCCCCGTTCAGGCAAGGTCTGCCAGAACCGCCACGCTCGCACAACGCTTGCACGACGCTCGCCCGGGGCGCCCGGTCGGGACGGAGCGGTCGCCCTGTCCCGGAACGGCAGGGCCTCGACTTGACCCGCGCCCGGCTTCACGCTTGGGTTGCCGGACGACCAACAAAGGATCGCGCAGGGACTCCGCGCGTTCTGACATAGTAGTGATGTCCCGATGCAGGCGCGGCGAGATCCTCGACCCGACCCGCGCCCCTGATCCGGAGTCGACCCGCGTGGCACGCCTTGTGATCGTATCGAACCGCGTCGCCGTCCCGGAAGAGGGCGGCAAGGCGGTGGCGGCGGGCGGCCTCGCCGTCGCGGTCAAGGAGGCCTTCACGGCCTACGAGGGTCTGTGGTTCGGCTGGAGCGGCACCATCACGGACGAGCCGTCCGAGGAGCCGACGCTGATCGACCGGGGCCGGGTCCAGTACGCCGTCGTCGACCTCTCGCCGCAGGACCACCTGGAATACTACGCCGGCTTCGCGAATCGGGCCCTGTGGCCGATCATGCACTACCGGCTCGGGCTCGGCGCCTTCTCGCGCTCGGACTACGCCGGCTACAGCCGCGTGAACCGGACCTTCGCCCGGGCGCTGGCCAAGCTGGTCGAGCCCGACGACATCATCTGGGTCCACGACTACCACCTGCTGCCGCTCGCCGCCGAGCTGCGCGGCCTCGGGCTCGACAACCCGATCGGCTACTTCCACCACATCCCCTGGCCCGCCGCCGACGTGTTCAACTCGCTGCCGGCGAGCGGCGAGCTCCTGCGCGCCATCGTCGACTATGACCTGATCGGCCTGCAGACCGAGGCGGACGTCCAGAACCTGCAGCGCAACCTCGTCGACACCCAGCGGGCGATCCCGCTCGGCGGCGGCTCGCTGATGGTCGACGGCCGCCGGACCCGGATCCGCGCCTTCCCGATCGGCATCGACGTGGCGGGCTTCAAGGAGGCCGCCGAGAAGGCCAACGCCAACAAGGTCGTGCGCGAGACCATCGCGGGCCTGCGGACCCGCAAGCTGCTGATCGGCGTCGACCGGCTCGACTATTCCAAGGGCGTGCCCGAGCGGATGGAGGCGGTGGAGAGCTTCTTCGCCTCGAACCCCGACCAGCGCGGCAACGTCACCTACATCCAGATCACGCCGAAATCCCGCAGCGAGGTGCCGGAATACGAGCAGCTCGCCCGCGAGGTGAACGAGAAGGTCGGCGAGATCAACGGCTCGCTGGGCGACCCGGCCTGGACACCGATCCAGTACATCACCAAGGCCTATCCCCGCCCGGTGCTGGCCGGCCTCTACCGGGCCGCGCGGGTCGGCCTCGTCACGCCGATGCGCGACGGCATGAACCTCGTCGCCAAGGAGTACGTCGTCGCCCAGTCCGAGGACGATCCGGGCGTGCTGGTCCTGTCGAAATTCGCCGGGGCGGCCCGGCAGCTGCCGGAGGCGCTGCTGATCAACCCCTACGACCGGTTCGAGGTCGCCGAGGCGATCCGGGCCGCGCTCTACATGCCCAAGGCCGAGCGGCTGGCGCGCTGGAAGCCGATGGTCGAGCGCATGACCCGCGAGGACGTCGACTGGTGGGCGCGCAACTTCCTGGCGGAGCTCGAGAATTTCCGCACGATCGAGCGCGAGCCGCCCACCGCCGCGGCGGCCGCCGAATAGCCGGCGCCGCCCGCTGCTTCCGCCCGCCGCCCTCCGTGTGACCGGACGCCCCGCATGATCGCCGTCGACGACGGGGTGCCGGCGCCGCTCGGCGCCCATTTCGACGGGCGCGGCGTCAACTTCGCCCTGTTCTCCGAGCACGCCACCGCGGTCGACATCTGCCTGTTCGAGCCGGGGGAGCGGCACGAGACCCGCACGGTGCGGCTGCCCTGCCGGACCGACGACGTCTGGCACGGCTACCTGCGCGGCGTGCTGCCGGGCCAGCTCTACGGCTACCGGGTGCACGGCCCCTGGGACCCGGCGGCGGGCCACCGGTTCAACGCCTCGAAGCTCGTCCTCGACCCCTACGCGCGGGAGATCCGCGGCCGGATCCGCTGGCACGACGCGCTCTACGGCCATCGCCGGGGCGGGCGCGAGGACCGGATCGACCGGCGCGACAGCGCGGTCTACATGCCCAAATGCGTGGTCACCGCCCCGGAGGTGCCCGACCTCGCGCTCAATCCGGTGCGCCGGCCGCTCGCCGAGACGGTGGTGTACGAGGCGCACGTCAAGGCGCTGACCCGCACCCATCCCGACATCCCCGAGGCGGAGCGCGGCACCTACGCGGCGCTCGCCCACCCGGCGATCATCGCGCATCTCGTGAAGCTCGGCGTCACCGCCCTGGAACTGCTGCCGATCCAGGCCTTCGCGGATGACCGCTTCCTGGTCGAGAAGGGGCTGGTCAATTTCTGGGGGTATCAGCCCCTGGGCTACTTCGCCCCGGACCCGCGCTACCTGGGGGAGGGCGGCCTCGGCGGCCTGAAGGCGGCGATCCGGGAGCTGAACGCCGCCGGGATCGAGACCTGGCTCGACGTGGTCTACAACCACACCGCCGAGGGCGACCACACCGGCCCGACCCTGTCGTTCCGCGGCATCGACAATGCCAGCTACTACAAGCTGGACCCCGCCGATCCGCGCCGCAATCTCGATTGCACCGGCTGCGGCAACACCTTCGACGCGAGCCACCCGCGGGTGATGCAGCTCGTGCTTGATTCCCTGCGCCACTGGGTCACCGCCTACGGCATCGCGGGCTTCCGCTTCGACCTCGCCTCGAGCCTCGGGCGCGCCCCGTTCGCCTTCACCCCGCAGGCGGCCTTCTTCCAGGCGGTGGCGCAGGATCCGGTCCTGGCCCGGGTCAAGATGGTGGCCGAGCCCTGGGACATCGGGGAGGGCGGCTACCAGCTCGGCGGCTACCCGCGCGGCTGGAGCGAGTGGAACGACAAGTTCCGCGACGCCACACGGGGCTTCTGGAAGGGCGATTCCGCCACCCTCGCCAAGGTCACGCAGGGGCTGACCGGCTCGCGCGAGGTGTTCGCCCCGTCCCGGCGCTCGCCGCTGGCCAGCGTCAACTTCATCGCCAGCCACGACGGCTACACGCTCGCCGACACGGTGGCGTACGAGGCGAAGCACAACGAGGCCAACGGCGAGGACAACCGCGACGGCCATAACCACAACGTCAGCCGCAACTACGGCGTCGAGGGCGACACCGACGACGCGGCGATCCTCGCCCTGCGCGCCCGGCAGAAGCGCAACATGCTGGCGACCGTGATGCTGGCCCAGGGCGTCCCGATGCTGCTCATGGGCGACGAGCGCTCCCGCAGCCAGGGCGGCAACAACAACGCCTACGCCCAGGACAACCCGACGAGCTGGATGGACTGGAGCGTCGATCCGGACCCCGCCCTCACGGACTTCGTCGCCAACCTGCTGGCCCTGCGCCGGGCTCAACCGGCCCTGCGGCGGCGACGCTTCTTCACGGGCGCGCTGATCGACCCCGACGAGCCGCTGCGCGACGTGCACTGGCTCTCCCCCGAGGGCATCGAGATGGAGGTCCGGCACTGGTCCGACGACGGGCTCCAGGTGTTCGGCATGCAGATCGGCAACGACGGCGATCCGGGCGACCGCCTGCTGATGCTGTTCAATGCCGGGGCGGAGGCCGTCGGCTTCCGCCTCGCCCCGGTGATCGGCGGCCCGTGGACGCCGGTCTTCGACACGGGCGAGCCCGCGGGCGCCCGCGCCCCCGGCGCGCCGGCGATCGCGGCCGGGGGCGCCGTGCCGCTGCCGGGCCGGACGGTCCTGGTGCTCACCGCGCCGGGAACGGAGACCGGCGACCGGGGCGGCTGGGTGCAGGGCCGGTAGGGGCGGGGCGCCCCCGGGATCGGCCGGGAGGCGCCGTCAGTCGAACAGGCTGGACACGCTGGACTCGGTCGCGGTCCGGCCGATCGCCTCGCCGAGCAGCGGCGCGATCGTCGCCACCCGGATGTTGCGGGCGAGCTTGACGGCCTGCGTCGGCTGGATCGAGTCGGTGATCACCAGTTCCTTCATCCGCGAGGCGGCGATGCGGGAGACCGCGCCCCCCGACAGGACGCCGTGCGTGATGTAGGCCGAGACGTCCTTGGCGCCGGCGTTGAGCAGGGCCTCGGCGGCGTTGACCAGGGTGCCGCCCGAATCGACGATGTCGTCGACGAGGATGCAGGAGCGGCCCTCGACCTCGCCGATGATGTTCATCACCTCGGACTCGCCCGGGCGCTCGCGGCGCTTGTCGACGATGGCCAGCGGGCAGTCGATCCGCTTGGCGATGGCGCGGGCCCGGACCACGCCGCCCACGTCCGGCGACACCACCATCCGGTCGGCGCTCGGCAGCCGCTCCTTGATGTCGCGCACCATCACGGGGGCGGCGAACAGGTTGTCGGTGGGGATGTCGAAGAAGCCCTGGATCTGGCCGGCGTGGAGGTCGAGGGTCAGGACGCGGTCGGCGCCGGCCTCGGTGATGAGGTTCGCCACCAGCTTGGCCGAGATCGGGGTGCGGCCGGAGGTGCGCCGGTCCTGCCGCGCGTAGCCGAAATACGGGATCACCGCCGTGATGCGCCGGGCCGAGGACCGGCGCGCGGCGTCGATCATGATCAGCAGCTCCATCAGGTGGTCGTTCGCCGGGAACGAGGTCGACTGGACGATGAACACGTCCTCGCCGCGCACGTTCTCCTGGAGCTCGACGAAGATCTCCATGTCGGCGAAGCGCCGGACCATGCACTTGGCGAGCGGCAATTCGAGATAGGCCGCGATCGCCTCGGCCAGGGGCCGGCTGGCATTCCCGGCGATGATCTTGATCGAGGATTTCATGGGCGACCGCTCGCTGGCGGCCGGACCTCCCGCCGCTCTTGTTCAGACCGGTCTCCCGAGGAGCCGGAACGATCCGATGACGGGCGAGGCTCTTAGCAGCGGGCAGGAAGTGTCACAATGCCTTCACGGCCGCCCCGCACGCACCGCGGGTGCCCGCGGCGGACCCGGAGCCGGGCCGGGGCCGCGCGCGCGGTCCCCTCAGGGGGCCGGCGGCTCCAGCAGCCGGTGCAGGTGCACCACGAAGTAGCGCGTCTGCGCGCTGTCGACGGTGGCCTGGGCCTTGGCCCGCCACGCGGCCTGGGCGGAGGCGTAGTCCGGGAAGATGCCGACGATGTCGAGGTTCCGGATGTCCCGGAACCGGACCCCGTCGAGATCCTGCAATTCACCGCCGAAGACCAAGTGCAGCTTCTGGTCGCTGTCGATTGCCGTCGTCATGGCCCGTCCTCCGTTCCACGGCGGCGCTCGCAAATGGCGGGCCCGCGGTCAAGCCTGAACATCCGCAGGCGAGCCCTGAGCCCGCCGCAGGCCTGCGCGGCGGCCGGGCGCGGCGCCGCGGCGGATGCGCAACCCCGGACGCGCCGTGCTACGAGCGGCCCATGACACGCCGCCCTCTCTCCGACGCCGTCCTCGTCGCGCTGGCCCTCGGCCTCGGCGCCGCGCCGGTTCAGGCGCAGCAGGCGCCCCGCGCGCGCGCCGACAGGAGCGCCCCGGACCGGCGGGCCGGGCCGCCGGTGATCGGCTGCCCGTCGCTGGCCAATTACCGCATGCTGATGCGCGACGGCGCGGCGGCCGCCGCGGCGCACCTGGCCGATCCCAAGGCGGACCATCTCGGCTGCGCGGCGCTGGCGCGCACGGAGCTCACCGGCATCGTCGACAAGGTGACGCTGGGCGGCCAGAGCTACGACTGTGCCGGCGTGCGCGGCACGACGGCCTGCCACTGGATCGCGCCCGGGACGATTCCCGAGGCCCCCGCGCCGGCCAAGCGGTGAAGGAGCGGTGACGGAGCGGTGACGGACGGGCCCTCGGCCCGGGCTCAGCGCAGGTGGCCGCTGGCGCGCAGATCCCGCTCGACGGCGTCGTGGAGGGCCTGGAGGGGATTGTCGTTGATGGCGGCGGGCGGGTGCAAGGGCGCCATCGGGGCGGGCCGGGTGTCGAGGCCCGGCAGGATCGCGGCCTCGGTGCCCGGCCGAAGCGCGGGCCGTCGCACAGGCCGGCGCGCCGCGAGGGTCCGCAGCGCCTCGCGGGCGCCGGGCGGGAGGAACGTGACGAGTCTGTCCAGCATGGCCGGCCTCAGCGCGCACGGCCGGCCGAGGCCGGCGGGGACGGGACGATGGTGGCGGACCGGTTCTTCACGAGGGCACCCGTGCGGGATCGATCGCGGGAAACGAGCCGGCACCCCCACAGTTCCGATGCAGCAGTATTGCGAATTTTATCGCACGTGTCGCCTGGATATCGGCGAACACTGATCTGCCGATCGCGACTGCGCGAAGAGTGGCGGAAGCGGATGGGAATCGAACCCACCGTACGCTGTTGGCGTACCGCTGGTTTTGAAGACCAGGAGGGCCACCAGACCCCGTTCGCCTCCACGGCCGGGGGTACGGGCGGGGCGGGGCGGGGTCAAGGCCGGCCGCCTGCGGCGGATCGCGCCGCCGATCCGCCGCCCGGGCGCCCGGATTCGTATTAATTCCGCCACACTGTTGTGGCCTTGCACCAGTCATGCCGTTCCTGAGACGCTCACGGACAGAGGAAGGCCCCGCGCGGGTCCCCGAGAGGGGTGCCGACGGGACGGGCGAGACCGCGGACCAGCAGGACGCGGGCACGCCCGCGGGTGCCGACGCGGCCCAGCCGTCCGGCACGCCCCTGGCGGAATCGCTGCGGCCGGGCCCGCGCGGTCCCGGCTGGATCGGCGCCGCCATGGTGGTCACCGCCCTGGTCTCGGCGCTCGCGACCTTCCTGATCCTGGCCGGGGTGATCCGGGTGACGCCGACGCCGGCCTACGGCGTGACGCTGCTCGCCATCAACGCAGCCCTGGTGCTCGGCCTCGCGGTCATCATCGCCTGGGAGGCGCGGGTCTTCCTGCACGCCCGCAAGGCCAACGCCGCGGTGGCGCGGCTGCACACCCGCATCGTCGGCCTGTTCTCGCTGATCGCGATCCTGCCGACGATCCTGCTCGCCGTGGTCGCCTCGGTGACGATCGACCGGGGCCTGTCGCTCGGCTTCACCGACCGGGTCCGCGACGTGGTGCTGAAATCCGTGGAGGTGGCCGACGCCTACCAGGAGAACCAGTGCCAGAGCCTCGCCCGCGAGATCCGCATCCTCGCCGACGACCTGACCCGGGCCCGGCCGAACTTCGACGTGAACCGGGACTGGTTCCAGACCTTCCTGACCACCCGGGCGACCAATCTCGGCCTGCCGGTGGCGCAGATCATGCGCGGGCCGACCGAGGTGGTGGCCCGGGCCAAGATCGACGTCCTGAAGACGAACCGGCTGCCCTCGGCGGCGGCCTTCGAGGACGCGGCCAACTCCGCCGACCCGATCTGCCTCCTGCCCACCGAGGGCCGGGTCTTCGCCGCGCTGCTGCGCATGCCGGCCTACGACGACGCCGTGCTGATGGTGCAGCGGGAGGTGAGCCAGCTCGCCATCGAGTTCCCCGGCGTCTCCCGGGCGGCGGCGGCCGAGTACCTCACCTACGACTCGCTGCGCCGCTCGATCCAGATCACCTTCGCGTCGGTGTTCCTGCTGATCGCCCTGATCGCGCTGCTCTCGGCCGTCTGGTTCGGGATGAACTTCGCCAACCGGTTCGTGGCGCCGATCCGGCGGCTGATCAACGCCGCCGACCAGGTGGCGTCGGGCAACTTCTACGCCCAGGTGCCGACCAAGAAGACCAGCGGCGACCTCGCCCATCTCGGCGAGAGCTTCAACAAGATGACCCAGGAGCTGCGCCGCCAGCACGCCGGCCTGATCGCCGCGAGCGACCTGATCGACACCCGCCGCCGCTTCACCGAGGCCGTGCTGTCGGGGGTCTCGCCCGGGGTGATCGGCCTGGACGCGGCGGGCTTCGTCACCATCGCCAACCCGGCCGCCGAGCGGATGGTCGACCTCGCGAGCGACGCGCTCGTCGGCCAGCCGCTGGCCCGCGCGGTGCCGGAGCTCGCGCCGGTGCTGGCCGAGAGCGAGGCGCGCCCGCGCAGCCTGCAGCAGCAGCAGGTCCAGCTCACCCGGTCCCGGGGCGAGCGCACCATCACGGTGCGGGTCACGAGCGAGCAGGCGCAGGGGGCCTCCCGCGGCTCGGTGGTGACGCTCGACGACATCACCGACCTCGTCCAGGCGCAGCGCAGCTCCGCCTGGGGCGACGTGGCGCGCCGCATCGCCCACGAGATCAAGAACCCGCTGACCCCGATCCAGCTCTCCGCCGAGCGGATCCGGCGCAAGTACGGGAAGGTCATCACCGCCGACAAGGAGGTGTTCGACCAGTGCACCGCCACGATCGTCCGGCAGGTGGACGAGATCAAGCGCATGGTCGACGAGTTCTCGGCCTTCGCGCGGATGCCGAAGCCGGCCATCGCGCCGAACGACCTCACCGAGATCGCCAAGCAGAACCTGTTCATGATGCGCGTGGCGCACCCGGACATCGACTTCGCGTTCTCGGCCCAGACGGGCGCGGCGGAGGGCGGCGCCGGCGAGTCCGAAAAGATCGTGGCGGCCTTCGACATCAGGCTGCTCAGCCAGGTGATCACCAACATCCTCAAGAACGCCGTCGAGGCGGTGGCCGAGGTGCCGGAGGCCGAGCTCGGCAAGGGCAAGATCTCCTTGAGCCTCGCCGTCGAGGACGGGTTCGCGGTGATCGCCGTCACCGACAACGGCAAGGGATTTCCGGCCGAGGGGCGCCAGCGCCTGCTCGAGCCCTACATGACCACCCGCGAGGGTGGCACCGGACTGGGGCTTGCTATCGTCAGCAAGGTGCTGGAGGAGCACGGCGGCGGGATCGAGCTGAACGACAATCCCGCCGGCCGCGGCGGCCAGGTCCGGATGCGGGTCCCGCGCGAGCACGGGCCCGAACCGGCGGCGGCCCCTGAGATCGGTCCTCAGACCAGTCCCGTCACGACAGAGGAGAAGGGCGCCGCGCCGACGGCCCCCCGGATCGCGGAGATGCACGCATGAGCGCCGATATCCTGATCGTCGACGACGAGGCCGACATCCGCGACCTCGTCGCCGGGATCCTGGACGACGAGGGCCACCGCTGCCGCACGGCCGGCGGCTCGGACGAGGCGCTCGCCGCCATCGAGGCGCGCCGGCCGCACCTCGTCTTCCTCGACATCTGGCTGCAGGGCTCCCGGCTCGACGGCCTGCAGGTGCTCGACCTGATCAAGGCCGCCAACCCGGACCTGCCGGTGGTGATGATCTCGGGCCACGGCAACATCGAGACCGCGGTCTCGGCGATCAAGGCGGGCGCCTACGACTTCATCGAGAAGCCGTTCAAGGCCGACCGGCTGATCCTGGTGGCCGAGCGGGCGCTGGAGGCCTCCCGGCTCCGGCGCGAGGTCCGCGACCTGACGGCGCGCTCGGGCGCGACCAACCGCATCGTCGGCACCTCGCTCGCCATCAACCAGCTGCGCCAGACCCTCGACCGGGTGGCGCCGACCAACGCCCGGGTGATGATCACCGGGGCGCTGGGCTCCGGCAAGGAGCTCGCGGCGCGCAGCCTGCACAAGGCCTCGGCCCGCGCGAACGGCCCGTTCGTGCTCCTGAACGCCGCCGCCATCCTGCCCGAGACCATGGAGGCCGAGCTGTTCGGGGTCGAGGGCGAGAGCGGCCGGCGCGTCGGCGCCCTGGAGGAGGCCCACGGCGGCACCCTCTACCTCGACGAGGTCGCCGACATGCCGCGCGAGACCCAGAACCGGATCCTGCGCGTCCTCGTCGACCAGAACTTCCAGCGGGTCGGCGGCACGACGCGGGTGCACGTGGACGTGCGCATCATCTCCTCGTCCTCCCGGGACCTTCAGGAGGAGATCGCCGCCGGCCGCTTCCGCGAGGACCTGTTCCACCGCCTCTCGGTGGTGCCGATCCGGGTGCCGGCCCTGTCGGAGCGCCGGGAGGACGTGCCCGAGCTGATCCAGTTCTTCATGGACAACATCTCGTCCCAGACCGGCCTGCCCAAGCGCCGGATCGCCGAGGACGCGATGGCGGTGCTGCAGTCGCACAACTGGCCGGGGAACGTCCGCCAGCTCAAGAACAACGTCGAGCGGCTGATGATCCTCACGCAGGCCGACCCGGAGCAGGAGGTCACCTCCGAGATGCTGCCCTCGGAGATCGGCGCCCTGGTGCCGACGACGCCGGGGGGCGCGGGCGGCGAGAAGCTGATGAGCCTCGCGCTGCGCGAGGCCCGCGAGATCTTCGAGCGCGAGTACCTCGTGGCGCAGATCGCCCGGTTCTCGGGCAACATCTCGCGCACCGCCGAGTTCATCGGGATGGAGCGCTCGGCCCTGCACCGCAAGTTGAAGTCCCTCGGCATCGGCCCGTGAGGCCGCGGCGCCGGGGCGCGCGTTGAGGGCGGGGCCGATCCGTCACGGATCGGCTGGAACGGGGGTTGCTTGCGCCCACGCTTTCACGTCGTCATGGTGCTTGTATACACGACGCCGGACCGGATGATCGGACGATCCGGCCCGCGGCATACCCATCCGGGCCGAGTGAGCCGGGACAACAAGAAGGCCAAGAAGATGGCGGGCGAACGCGCACAGAACCTTCAGGACACCTTTCTCAACCATGTCCGCAAGAACAAGATCCCGCTGACGATCTTCCTCGTCAACGGCGTCAAGCTCCAGGGCGTGGTGACGTGGTTCGACAATTTCTGCGTGCTGCTGCGCCGGGATGGCCATTCCCAGCTGGTCTACAAGCACGCGATCTCCACGATCATGCCGGGCCACCCGGTGCAGCTGTTCGAGCCGGACGAGACCGCCGAGAAGGCGTGAGGGCCGGCGGCAGGACGAGGCCGGGGCCGCTGCGTCGGATGACCGTCGCCCGGGCGTAGACTCGCGCGTCCGGCCCGGGCCTCTCGCGCCGTCATTCCGGGGCGCCGCAGGCGAGACCGGGATCCGCGAACGCGACGGGTTCCCGGAGCCGGCACGGCGGCGGGTCCGGATCCCGGGCCCCGCCGCGCGGCCCTCGGGAAGACGGCGCGGCTGCGGCGCGGCTGCGGATATCCGCCGCGTTTCCGGCTCCGAGCCTTGGCCCGGCGCGCCCGCATCCCCATTCTGTCGAGTCCGAGTTCTCGAACGAAGCCGCCGGCGTCCCGGCGGTGCCAAAGGCCGTATGACCGAAACGCTGACGTCCGGCGAAGCCCGCCTCCAGGCGCAGGCCGCCCCCGAGGGCGAGATCGCCGCGGCGACCCACACCCTGGTGATCGGCCCCTACCTCGCGCGCGGCGCGGCGGGGGCCGGCCCCGGACCGGCCGCGCCGTCGCGCTCCGTGGAGGCCCGCCTCGACGAGGCGACTGGGCTGGCCGCCGCGATCGAGCTCGACGTGGTCGAGAGCCTCGCGATCAGCCTGCCGCGGATCCGGCCCTCCACCTATCTCGGCAAGGGCCGGGTCGAGGAGATCGCCGGCCTGATCCGCGCCCGCGAGATCGGCCTCGTCGTGATGGACTGCGCCCTGTCGCCGGTGCAGCAGCGCAACCTCGAGAAGGCCTGGGGCGCCAAGGTCATCGACCGCACCGGCCTGATCCTGGAGATCTTCGGGCGCCGCGCCTCGACCCGGGAGGGCACGCTGCAGGTCGAGCACGCCCACCTCGCCTACCAGAAGTCCCGGCTCGTGCGCTCCTGGACCCACCTGGAGCGCCAGCGCGGCGGCTTCGGCTTCCTGGGCGGCCCCGGCGAGACCCAGATCGAGGCCGACCGGCGCATGATCCAGGAGCGCATGACCCGGATCGAGCGCGACCTCGACGCGGTGGTGCGCACCCGCGGCCTGCACCGGCAGAGCCGGGCGCGGGTGCCGTACCCGATCGTGGCGCTGGTGGGCTACACGAACGCCGGCAAGTCGAGCCTGTTCAACGCCCTGACCCGGGCCGAGGTCACCGCCAAGGACATGCTGTTCGCCACCCTCGACCCGACCGCCCGGGCGACCAAGCTGCCCCACGGCGAGACCGTGATCCTGTCCGACACGGTGGGCTTCATCTCCGACCTGCCGACGCCGCTGATTGCGGCCTTCCGGGCGACGCTCGAGGACGCCATCGAGGCCGACGTGCTGCTGCACGTGCGCGACGTCTCCCACGTCGATTCCGAGGCCCAGGCCGAGGATGTCGGGGCGGTGCTGCGCGAACTCGGCATCGAGACCAGCGCCGACCGGATCATCGAGGTCTGGAACAAGGCCGACCTCCTCGACGACGACGAGCGCACCCGCCTCCTGAACCTCAGCGGCCAGGCCAGGGCCCGCAACGACCGGGACAGCGCCGCGCCGGTCCTGGTCTCGGCCCTGACCGGGGAGGGGCTCGCCGCCCTCACCAGCCGGATCGAGGCGCGGGTCGGGCGCAACCGCGCGAGCTTCGCGGTGGCGCTGCCGCCGGAGGACGGGGCGGCGCTGAACTGGCTCTACGAGAACGCCGAGATCCTCGACCGCCGCTCGGAGGCCGACGGCACCCTGCACCTCGCGATCCGGATCGCCCCCGAGAAGGAGCCGCGCTTCCTCAACCGCTTCGCGGCGGCCCGGCGCCTCGGCCGGGGCGGCTGATGGCCTCGGGCAGCGCCGGCAACCCGACGCTCTCCGCGCTGGGGCCCGCGCGGGCTCCGGCCGAGCGCCGGGCGGATCCCGGATCGGACGACGAGGCGGTGCTGCGGGCCATGCAGGCCGGCGGCGGCCTGCGCCTGCTCGGCCTGCGGGTGGTGATCGTGCTGGTGCTGCTGATGGCGGCCCAGGCCTATGACGGCTCGCTGCACGCCCTGAGCCACTGGCTCATCCTCGGCCTGTACGGGCTCGGCACGGTCTGGTTCGGGCTGCGGGAGCGGGGCGGCGGCCCCGCGGCCAACGCCTACAGCTGGGCCGGCACCGGGCTCAATGCCGGGCTCGCCGTCTACGTGATCATCGAGCACATGCTGGCCGGCGGCGGGGCGGGGCTCGGCGCCGACGCGGTGAGCCGCCTGCCTGCCTTCCTGCTCCTGCTCCAGACGGGCCTGAGCATGCGGGTGGCGCAGACCCTGCTGTTCTGCGGGCTCGTCACCGTCTGCTGGAGCGCGGCCTTCCTGGTCGGCCTGGTCCATCCCGACCTGTTCCCGAACGCCGACACCTTCCCGACCGCGCAGGTCACCGGGCTCGCCACCTTCATGGTGGCGGGCCTCCTGGTGGTCGACGGCATGATCCGCCTGCGCGCCGCGGTGGCGCGGGCCCTGCGCATGGAGCACGAGCGCTCCCAGCTCGCCCGCTTCGTGCCCGACACGGTCGCCCTCGACCTCGCCGCCGAGGACGGCGATTCCGGCCTCGGCATCCACCGGCGCCACGCCTGCCTGATGATCCTCGACATCCGCGGCTTCTCGCGGCTCTCCCGGGAGCACCCGCCCGAGGCCATGGTGACGGCCCTGCTGGCGGTCCGGGCGGCCGCCCAGGCGGCGGTAGCGGAGCAGGGCGGCCTCGTCGACAAGTACATCGGCGACGCGGTGCTGGTGCAGTTCGTCGTCGGACACCCCGACGCCCAGGCGCGCGCGGCGCTCGCCTGCGCCCTGTCGATCCACGACCGGATCGCCGCGCTCAACGCGGCCCGCACCCGGGAGGGGCTGTTCCCCCTGCGGGTGGTCGTCGCCCTGCACGCGGGCGACCTCCTGGTCGGGGTCTTCGACGACGGGGTGCGGGCCGAGTACACGGTGCTGGGCCCGGCGATGAACGCCCTGGCGCGGATCGAGACCCGGGCCAAGGCGGCCGAGATCGAGCTCGCCGCCTCGGGGGATTTCCTGGATCTGCTCGGCGGCGTCCTCCCGGCCGGGATCCGGGCCGTCCCGGTGCCGGACGCCGCCCTGCCGGAGCACCTCACGCTGTCGGCGATCGCGGTGGCGCCGGGTCCCTGAGGCGAGCCGGCCCGCGCGGAGCGCAGGCCTCGCTGCGGTGTCCGCTGCCGCGGGCGGGATCGCAGCGCCGTGAGGCTGGCGGCCGCGGCAACTTCTGCTACGCCCGCCGGGATGTGAGCCCACCGTGCGTGGGCGCGGTGTAACGAGGAAGCGATGCTGGGATCGAGGCCGGGATCGAGGCCGGGATCGAGGGTGAGATCAGGACGGTTGGGACGGCTCGTCCTGGGGGCATTGGCGGTCCTGGCCGCGCCGGCGCAGGCGCAGGAGAAGCCGGCCGCGAAGGCGCTCCCGCCCCTCGTCTTCACCGGCATTCCCGACCAGGACGAGAGCCGGCTGGTCGAGCGCTTCGGCAAGGTCGCCGCCTATCTCGAGGCCAGGCTCGGCGTGCCGGTGCGCTACATCCCGGTGAAGAGCTACCCGGCGGCGGTCACCGCCTTCACCAACGGGCAGGTGCAGCTCGCGTGGTTCGGCGGCTTCACCGGCGTCCAGGCGCGCAGGGCCGTGCCGGGCTCGCAGGCGATCGCGCAGGGCGCCGAGGACGCGGCGTTCAAGACCTACATCATCGCCAACGCCGCCGCCGGGCTGAAGCCGGAGAAGGATTTCCCGAAGGACATCCGGGACAAGACCTTCACGTTCGGCGCCCGCGCCTCGACCTCCGGGCGGCTGATGCCCGAGTACTTCATCCGGCAGGCCTTCCCGGGGAAGACCCCCGAGCAGGTCTTCGCCCGGGTGGGCTTCTCGGGCGACCACACCCGCACGATCCAGCTGGTCCAGTCCGGCGCCTTCGCGGTCGGCGCCGTCGACTACTCGGTCTGGGACCTCGACACGAAGGCCGGCAAGGTCGACCGACAGGCGGTCTCGGTGATCTGGGAGAGCCCGACCTTCCCCGACTACCAGTGGACCGTCCGGGGCGACGTGGAGCAGACCTACGGCGCCGGCTTCACCGACAGGCTGCGCGCCGCGCTGACCGGCATCACGGATCCGGCGATCCTGGAGCCGTTCGGGCGCTCGCGATTCATCCCCGTGACCGACGCGGCCTACGAGCCCCTCGTCGCGGTCGGACGCTCCACCGGACTCCTGGACTGACGCGGGTGTCGCGCGGCGCGGCCATCGTCCTCGCGAACGCCTCCGCGGCCTATGACGGGCGCCCGGTCCTGTCGGGCCTCGACCTGACCGTGCGGGCGGGCGAGCGGGTCGCGCTCATGGGGCGCTCGGGCGCCGGCAAGTCGACCCTGATCGGCCTGATCCACGGGCAGGCGCCCGATCGGGTGGCGCTGGTGCCCCAGGCCGCCGCCCTGGTGCGGCCGCTCTCGGTGTTCCACAACGTCTACATGGGCCGCCTCGACCGGCGCTCGACCCTGCACAACCTGCGCACTCTGGTCCGGCCGGCGCGGGCCGACGTCGCCGCCGTGGAGGCGGTCCTCGACCGGGTCGGGCTCGCGGACCGGCTCTGGGCCCGGGCCGGGGCACTCTCCGGCGGCCAGCAGCAGCGCGTCTCGGTGGCCCGCGCCCTCTACAACGGCCGGCCGATCCTGGTCGGGGACGAGCCGGTCTCGGCTCTGGACCGCCGGCAGGGCGGCCGGATCCTCGCCGAGCTGGCCCGCGGCCACGAGACCCTGATCCTGGCGCTCCACGACGTGGCCCTGGCGCTCGCCCACACCGACCGGATCGTGGTGCTGGAGGCCGGCCGGATCGTCCTCGACGCGCCCTCGGCCGGCCTCGATCCGGCGCGGCTCAGCCCGTTCTACGGGACCGCCTGATGCGCAAGGCCGCGCGCAAGGCCGCGCGTGAGGCCGCGCGCAAGCCCGCGTTCAAGGCCGCGTCCAAGGCCGTGTCCAAGGCCGCGCGCCTGCCGCGGCCGGGCTACGGGGCGGTGAGCCGCTGGTTCCTGGCCGCGGCGCTCGGCGGCCTGCTGGTGGCCGACCTGCAGGTCACGACGCTCCACCCCTTCGCCGACCTCGCCCGGCTCCTCGGCGGCCTGATCCGGCCCGACTTCCCCGCCGTGGAGGGCTGGAGCGTCGTCTACACCGTGGCTTTCGCGATGCTGGGCGTCGGGCTCGGGGCCGGGGCGGGGCTGCTGCTCGCCGTCCCCTTCGGCCGCTCGCGCGCCGTCCGGCTCGCCTGCGCGGGCCTGCGCGCCGTCCACGAGCTGTTCTGGGCGCTGCTGCTGATGCAGGTCTTCGGCCTGTCGGCGACCACCGGCGTGCTCGCCATCGCGCTGCCCTACGCGGGCATCTGCGCCAAGGTCTACGCCGAGCTGATCGAGGAGGCCGACCTCGCGGCGCTCCGGGTCCTGCCCGCGGGCACCGGCGCGGTCTCGGCCTTCCTGTACGCGCGCCTGCCCGAGGTGGCCGGGCGGATGCGCGACTACACCCTCTATCGCCTGGAATGCGGCCTGCGCTCCAGCCTCGTGCTCGGCTTCATCGGGCTGCCGACCATGGGCTTCGCCTTCGAATCCGCCTTCCGCCAGGGCCGCTACGCCGAGGCGGGGGCGCTGCTCCTGATCTTCTACGCGCTGATCGGCACGCGGCGGCTCTGGGTGCGCGCCCGGACCCTGCCCGTCCTGCTCGTCGGGTCCGCGCTGGCGCTGCCGGCGACGGTCGGCAGCGCGGCGGTCGGCCCGAGCCTCGCCCGCTTCCTCGGCCACGACGTCGTGCCGGCCCCGCTCCGGGGCGCGTCGCTCGCCGAGCCCGAGACCTGGGCGCGGCTCTGGTCGTGGCTGCGCCCGATCCTGACCGAGCAGGTCCTGCCCGGCACCGCCCAGACCCTGGTCCTGGCGCAGGTCGCCCTGGCCGCCGCCGCCCTCGGAGCCCTCGTCCTGTTCCCGCTGACCGCGCGGCGCTTCGCAGGCCCGGTCGGGCAGCCGCTGGGGCGGGCGCTCCTCGTGGTGGTGCGCTCCACGCCGGACTACATGCTGGCCTATGTGGGCCTGCAGCTGCTCGGCCCCTCGATGCTGCCGGCGATCCTGGCGCTGGCGCTGCACAATGCCGGCATCGTCGCCTACCTGATGGGCCGGCACGCCGACGCGATCCCCTACCGGGCGGACGCGCCGCGGGGCCTCGACCTCTACGCCTACGAGACCGTGCCGCGGCTCTACGGGCAGTTCCTGGCCTACCTGCTCTACCGCTGGGAGCTGATCCTGCGGGAGAGCGCGATCTTCGGGATCCTGGGAGTCACGACGCTCGGCTTCTACGTGGACGCCGCGATCTCGGAGCTGCGCCTCGACGTGGCCGCGGTGCTGATCGCCGCCACCGCCCTGATGACGGTGGCGGTCGACGCGTTCTCGCGGGCGCTGCGCCGGTCCCTGCGGATCGACGCCCTGCCGACCCGGCTCTCCGGGCCGCAGCCGATCACCGGGGCGGAGGCGGCGAACGGCTGATCCGGGCGCAGCGGATCACGACGACCGGGCGGTCACGACGGGGACCGCCCGAGCCGCCTCACCACTTGTAGCTGACCTTCGCCAGCACCCGCCGGGCGTCGCCGTAGAAGCACGACACGTTCGACTGGCAGGAGGCGACGTAGCGCCGGTCGGCGAGGTTCGAGGCGTTCACCTGGAAGCGCCAGTTCTCGTAATCGTAGTGCACCTGCGCGTCGAACAGCACGTAGTCGGGCACCCGCAGGGTGTTGCCGACATCCGCGAACGAGCTGCCGACGTAGCGCACGCCGCCGCCGAAGCCGAAGCCGCGCCACGGCCCGAGCGGGATGGTGTAGTCGGCGAACAGCGAGGCCAGGGTCTGCGGGATGTTGACCGGCGTCTTGCCGACCCGCACCGGATCGGCGTCCCGGATGGTGGTGAAGTCGAACTTGGTGAAGGACGCCACGAGGTTGAGGCCGTCGGCGACGTTGGCGACGAGCTGCGCCTCGAAGCCGGTGGAGCGCACCGCGCCGACCTGGGTCTGGAAGATCGTGTTCACCGGGTTGGGGGTGAGCACGTTGTTGCGGTGGATGTCGAAGCCCGCCAGCGTCAGGAAGTAGCCCTGGCCCGGCGGCTCGAACTTGACGCCGCCCTCGACCTGATCGCCGGTATCGGGCCTGAAGGTGCGGTTGTTGATGTCCACGCCGATCTGGGGCTGGAACGAGGTCGCGTACATGATGTAGGGCGCGAGGCCGAAGTCGAAGTTGTAGATCGCCGCCGCCCGGTAGGTGAAGGCGCTGTCGTTGCGGCCGTTGGTGTTGGCGGGAGTCAGGCGGTCATAGACGGTGTTCTGGACGAAGTCCTGGCGGCCGCCGAGGATCAGGGTCAGCTCCGGGGTGAGCTTGATCTGGTCCTGGAAGTACAGGCCGACCTGCTGGAACGAGTTGGCGTTGATCAGGTAGGGCGAGGCCGAGACCGTCTGCGGACCGTAGATCGGCGCGAGGATGTTCAGGTCGGGCCCGGGGAAGCCCGAGGCCTGGTTGTCGTGGATCTGGAAGTTCCGGTACTCGACGCCCATCAGGAAGTCGTGGCGGAAGAAGCCGTCGGAGAACTTGGCCTCGGCCTGGGTGTCGACGTCGAGCTGCGCGATCTTGGCGGAATCCCGGAACAGGTAGCGGCCGAGCTGGGTCTGGAGCGGGTCGGTGTAGCCGAGCTGGCCGATGTAGGAATTCTGGAAGCTCTGCGTGTAGCCGTAGCGGGCGTTCTGGCGCACCGCCCAGGTGTCGTCGAAGACGTGCTCGAACTCGTAGCCGATGAAGGCCTGGTCGCGCCGGAAGGTGTTGAAGCCGGCATCGCCCACGTTGAGCGAGCGCGGGATGCGCAGGCCGAGCACGGTCGGCCGGGCCGTGCCGTAGTAGGGCAGGAAGTTCGCCGTCACCGCCGTGTTGTCGTGCTGGAAGCTCGACAGGACCGTGAACTTGGTCGACCCGTCCGGCTTATAGGTGAAGGCCGGGGCGATGTAGTAGCTGTCGTCCGGCGCCCCCTGGACCTGCGTGCCGCCGTTGCGGGCGTAGCCGGTGAGCCGGGTGAACCAGTGCCCCTCGGCGTCGGCCGGGCCGCCGACGTCGAAGGCGGCGTAGCGCTGGTCGAAGGAGCCGCCGCCGACCTCGACGAGCCCGAACGGGGTCTCGGTCGGGCGCTTGCTGATCTGGTTGATCAGGCCGCCGGGATTGCCGGCGCCGAACAGCACCGCGGAGGGGCCGCGCAGCACCTCGATCCGCTCCAGCCCGAACGTGTTCACCCGGCTGTAGGCGAAGCCGTAGTTCAGGAGCTGCAGGCCGTTGAGGTAGAGGCCGTAATCGCTGACCACGAAGCCGCGCAGCTGGAAGAAGTCGAGGCGCGTGTCGGCGCCGAAGGTGCCCGCGTAGGTGCCGGCGACGTACTGGGTCGCCTGGGTGAGGGTCTGGGCGTTCTGGGTGTCGAGCTGCTGCCGGCCCACGACGGTGATCGATTGCGGGGTCTCGATCAGCGGCGTGTTGGTCTTGGTCGCGGTCGCCGAGCGCCGGGCCACGTAGCCGTCGATCGGGCCGGTCGGGCTCTCCGCGGCCCGCACGGGCGCGCCGGCGGGGGCCCCGGAGGCCGGGCCGCCGCCCTGGCCGGTGACGCTCAGCTCCCCGAGCTGCACGCTGCCGCCGGCCGGCGGGTTGGCGCCGCCGCGGCGCGGCGCCGCGTCCTGGGCGAGGCTCGGCGCGGCCTGCGCCAGCACGGCGAGCGAGGCGCCGGCGAGCAGGGCGCGCAGGGTGGGGCGGGGGTGGACGGCTCTCATGGTCCCTTGCCGGATGCGACGCTGCGGGCAGCCGGCCGCGCGCGCCGGATTCGCCCCCGACGTCTCAGCCGCGCTGTTTAGAATTGTGATAAACTACTGTAATACTTGATCTTTCTATACACCGGACTACGGACAGCCGCGCGCGGCCGCAAGCGGCCTTCACGCGGAAGGCGACGGCTGTTGCCGTAGCGACACGTATCGGTGGCGCGGCGGAGGCGGCCCCGCGGGGCTACTTCACGCGGCCCGCGAGCCAGCCGGCCAGGACGTCCGCGACGGCGTCGCTGTTCGTCTCCAGCATCATCATGTGGCCGTTGCCGTGGAGGCCCTGGTCGGCCAGCCGGACCACGTCCGGCCTGGCGCCGGCCTGGGTCAGGAACGCGACGGTGCAGTCGTCGTAGGTGGCGTGGAAGGAGGCCTCCGCGGTCACCACCACGGCCGGCACCTTGGCGAGGTTCGGCAGGGTCCGGACCGGCTCGCCCTGCAGCCAGCAGCGGATCCGCCCGTCCGCCGCCCTGTCGGGCCTGGACTCGGATCCCTTGGCCTGCTGCGCCACCGTCAGGTCCTCGGGCGCCTTGACCGGCGGGTCGAAGGTCAGCGGCATGCGGGTCAGCCCGTAGGCGCGGGCGCGCCCGTCGCCGGTCTTCTCCCAGAACTCCTTGCCGCCGCGGAACTGCACGTCGAAGAAGGGCGGGCCGTTCGGCTCGACGGCGACGTGCGCCTTCACGAGGTCCGGCCGCGCGTCCGAGGCCGCCCAGCCGAACAGGGCCGCCTGGCCGTGGGTGACCAGGATCGCCGGCCCGATCCTGTCGAGGAGCGCCACCAGCGCGGGGTCGACCCATTCCTCGGTCTGCTGGCTGTTGGCGAGGAACGGGACCTGGCTCGCGAAGAACTGGTCGAAGGCGGCGTTGCCCTGCACGCCGGGCCCCTCCGGCCAGCGGGTGTGGAGCTTGGCCTGCGGGTAGAGGTCGTAGACCTCCGGGGCCGTGTGGGTGCGCTCCAGGCTGCGGGTCCCGAGCCGGTCGTAGGGGCCGTAGACCTCCGGGTTGGTGCCCGAGCGCCCGCGCCCGACCTGATCGACCACGTAGACCTGGTAGCCCTTCTCGACGAAGCGCTGCACCCAGCCGGGGCGGCCGTCCGCGGTGGCGAGGTAGTTCACGCCGGTCTGGGCGAGGCCGTGCACCATCACCACCGGGTAGGGCTGCGTGATCCGGGCCGGGGTGCGCGACTGCACGAACATCTGGCCGACCATCACGGTCTTGTCGCCGAGCTTCTGGTAGCGGCCGCCGATGTAGAAGTAGCCGGCGCGGGTCACCGGCTCGGCCGGGCCCGGCTCCGCCGCCCGCGGGCGGGGCGGGCCCGGCGGGGCGGGCGCCGCCTTGCCGCCGCCTGGGGCGCGGCATCCGGGCGGGGCGCGGCTGGGACGGGACGGCCCCTGGCCCGCCCCGGGCCCGGGCCGGCCCGGCCCCCAGCCCGGCGGCCATCCCTGCGGCCAGCCCTGCGGCCAGGACCAGCCCCTGACCGGCGCGGCGCGCCGCGCGGGTGCCGTTCGCGATGCCGCCCGCGATGCCGCTGCCGGCCATGCCGTCTCTCCCGGATGCGCGCCGCTCCGCGCCGGCGCTTATTGCGGGAAACGCAACGTTCGGCCAGCCGGGAAAGCTGCGCGGTCCCGCGCGATCACGCCCCGGTCGGACGAAGCGTCGCGGTAACCTCAATCGCGGCCGAGCCCGGCCCTCCGCGCATGCCAGGCGCGACCGCGGCGGTGCTGGCGCGGCGCGGGCGGCGCGCCCACCTTGAGGGGGCACCGGCGCCGCCAGCGGCGCCCCCCGCCCGGATCGCCCGCGGCGGGGCGAAGCCAAGGACTCCCGCCGTGGATCCCGAAACCGCCAAGACCCTGGTCTCCGCCGCCCTGGTCGCCTCCATCATCCTGTTCAGCCTCGTCTCGCTCCAGGCGTTCGTCGCCCAGATCCTGGCCGACCTCCGCGACGCCGGCTCCGCCCCGAAGGCCGTGCCGGTGCCGGTCCGCGCCGACCGACGGGATCCGCCGCAGGCCTGACCGGCCCGCGACACCGGGGCCGGGCGTCGGGGCCCGATCCCGGCCCGGCGCCGATCAGGCCCCGTCCTGCCGGGCCCGCTCCCGCAGGATGAACTTCTGCACCTTGCCGGTGGAGGTCTTGGGCAATTCGCCGAAGATGACGTGGCGGGGGAGCTTGTAGGAGGCCAGCCGCCCCCGGCACCACTGGATCAGCTCGTCGGCCGTGGGGGCCGCGCCGGCCTTGAGCTCGACGAAGGCGCACGGAGTCTCGCCCCATTTCGCGTCGGGCCGCGCCACCACCGCGGCCGCGGCCACCGCCGGGTGCTTGAACAGGGCGTCCTCGACCTCGATCGACGAGATGTTCTCGCCGCCCGAGATGATGATGTCCTTCGAGCGGTCCTTGAGCTGCACGTAGCCGTCCGGGTGCTTCACCCCGAGGTCGCCGGTGCGGAACCAGCCGCCCGCGAAGGCGGCCCGCGTGGCGGCCGGGTTCTTCAGGTAGCCGCGCATCACCACGTTGCCGCGCATCATCACCTCGCCGATCGTCGCCCCGTCGGCGGGCACCGGCTCCAGCGTCTCCGGGTCGCGGACGTCGAGGGCCTCGAGCACCGGGTAGCGCACCCCCTGGCGGGCCTTCTTGGCCGCCCGCTGGTCGGCCGCCAGGGCGTCCCAGTCGGCGTGCCAGGCGTTGACGACCGCCGGCCCGTAGCTCTCGGTCAGGCCGTACAGGTGGGTCACGTCGAACCCGGCCTCCGACATGCCGGCCAGCACCGCCTCCGGCGGCGGCGCCGCGGCGGTGAAGAAGGCGACGCGCCGGGGCAGGTCGCGGCGCTCGGCGTCGGGGGCGTTGATCAGCATCTGCATGACGATCGGCGCGCCGCAGAGATGCGTGACCCCGTGCTCGGCCATCAGCCGGTACATCGCCTCCGCCCGCACCTGACGCAGGCAGACATGGGTCCCGGCCACGATCGACAGGGTCCAGGGGAAGCACCAGCCGTTGCAGTGGAACATCGGCAGGGTCCAGAGATAGACCGGGTGCTGGCCGAGCCCGCCCGTGATGACGTTGCCGAGCGCCAGCAGCGCCGCCCCGCGATGGTGGTAGACCACGCCCTTCGGGTCGCCGGTGGTGCCCGACGTGTAGTTCAGGGTGATCGCGTCCCACTCGTCGTCCGGCAGACGCCAGTCGTGCTCCGGGTCGCCCCCGGCCAGGAAGGCCTCGTAGTCGGTCGCGCCGAGGCGGGCGCCCGGGCCGTCATATTCGGGATCGTCGACGTCGATCACGAAGGGCTTGGTGGCGAGCCCCTCCAGGGCCGCGGCGGCCGTCCGGGAGAACTCGCGGTCGGTGATCAGCACCGCGGCCTCGCCGTGCTGCAGGCAGAAGCGGATCGCGTCGGCGTCGAGGCGGGTGTTGAGGGTATTGAGCACCGCCCCGGTCATCGGCACGCCGTAGTGGCACTCGATCATCTCGGGGGTGTTGGCGAGCAGCGCCGCCACGGTGTCGCCGCGGCCGATCCCGCGCGCCGCCAGCGCCGCGGCGAGGCGGCGCGCCCGGGCGTAGACCTCCCGGTAGGAGCGCCGCAGGGGGCCGTGGACCACCGCGACGTGGTCGGGGAACACCCGCGCGGCCCGGTCCAGGTAGAGCAGGGGCGTCAGCGGCTGGTGGTTGGCCGGGACGCGGTCGAGGTCGCGGTCGTAGATCGTGTCGCGGGCCATCCCCGTCCTCCCGGCAATGTGTTGCCGGGACAGTAGCTTGCCGGAACGGGCGCGATCAATCGGTCCGGCGGGGCTTCCGCGCCGTCGACCCGGGGGCGCGGCGTGTCACGCCGCGTAGGCGGCCCGGTGCGGGCCGCGTGTCACGTCGCGTCGCGTGGCCCGCCCGGTGGCCCGCCCGGTGGCGCTCCCGGTGGCGCGCTCAGTGGCGCGGCTCGTCCTCGGGCTCGGGCAGGAAGCGGGCGAGCTCGAAGCCGATCTCGATCATCAGGTGCTCGATCCGGTCGGTGAGCGTCGGCCGGTGCAGGGCGCGGGCGAGGTCGCGCAGGGCGATGATGTGCTCGGCCATCCGGTTCACCACCCGCTCGCTCTGCACGAGGTTGGCAGCCTGCTCCTCGGTGCGGTCGATGGCGATGCCGCGCCCCCGGGTCGCCCCGCCGGCGGGGTCCCGCTCGATTCGGCCGCGCATCAGCAGCGTGCGGATCCCGGTGCGCGTGTCCGCCGTGCGGAACTCCGCCTCGACGGGACCGCCGGTCTCGGCCACCGCGTGGAGATAGCTCTCGATCCGGACGCGGTCCTCGGGGTGGGTGCGGTCGAGGAAGGCCTCCAGGGAGACGCCGGCCGCGGCCGCCTCGGGGTCCAGGCCGAGCAGATCCGCGAGCGAGGCCGAGAGCGCCAGCTGCCCCGCCCAGTAATCGTGCGCCCAGGTGCCGACGACGCCGGAGGCTTCCAGAATGGATTGCGGGATCGGGGCTTCGGACATGCCATTCCTCGACGGGGCGATCCTTGCCTTTAAACTTGAGGTTTTCACCCCCGCCAAGCTCCTCGTCTCACCCGCGCTCACGCTACGGTATCCGGGCGTCGCTGGAAAGGCTGTTAACCCTCTATATGCCAAGAATCTTAACTTGAAGTTTAGACTGCTGTCCTGCTGCGGTGCTGGCGGGCGATATCCGGAAGGGACAGCCGTCTTAACGGGTCGTTAACCATGCCGGCCCCAACCTGTGCCGGGACATCCTTGGGTCACAGGATCGCGGCACGCCCCGAATCCGATACCTGAGGTTGGCACAGACGGCGCGGCGACCGGCGGTTGCGGGCGCCCGGACGGATGCATGGGGCCTTCTGGAGGACGCCCGGGATGAAAGCGATCACCTTCGTCACGCAGAAGGGCGGCAGCGGCAAGAGCACGCTGTGCATCTCCCTGGCGGTGGCCGCCCGGGAGGCGGGCCACACGGTCTGCATCCTGGAGATGGACCGGCAGGCCACGATCTCCGACTGGCTGGACCACCGCACGGCGGACGGTCCCGAGGTGGCGCAGATCGACGCCACGCAGATCGACGCCGTGATGGAGCGCCTGCGCGACTCCGCCTACGACTACGTGTTCATCGACACGCCCGGCGTCGATTCCACCGGCACCCTGTCGGCGATCCGCGCCGCGGATCTGTGCATCATCCCGTGCCGGCCGACCCCCGCGGACCTGCGGGCGTTCAAGCCGACCCTGGCCGCCGTCTACCGGCTGGAGAAGAAGTTCGCCTTCGTGCTGAACCAGACCCCGCCGCGCTCCTACCGGGTCCGCGACGCCGCGGACGGGCTCGCGGTGCTCGGCATCCTGCCCGACGTGAACATCGTCGCCCGCACCGACCACCAGGACGCGATCGGCCTCGGCCAGGGCGTCACCGAGTTCAACCCCAAGGGCCAGGCCGCCGGCGAGGTCCGCCGCCTCTGGTCGTGGATCGAGCGCCGCACGCAGTCCCTGAGGACGGGCCAGCATGTCCAAGCCGCCTAAGCTCAGCCTCGCGGCGATCGTGGCCTCGGCGAGCCCGCCGGCCCGGCCCCTGGCGGCCCGGCCGCAGGGCGCCGAGATCGTGTCGCTCACCCTCGCGCCCCCGGCGCCGAAGCAGGCGGCCACGCTCAAGCAGCGCGCCCGCCAGATGTCGGTCTACCTGGAGCCGCCGGTCTACGACCAGCTGCGCGACCTCGCCTACGCCGAGCGGACCAAGATGCACGCGCTGATGCTGGAAGGCCTCGACCTGCTGTTCAAGCAGCGCGGCGCCCAGTCGATCGCGCAGCTCACCGACACGCAGTCCCGCTGAGGGCGGACCGGCCCGTACCCGGGGCGGCGCGTCCGCTCCGGGTACGGGCCGCCGCTGCGCGTGCGGCGCCTTCCGGCCATCCGGCGCCGCGGCGCCGGACTCGGGCACCGACGCCGGCCCTCGGGTGCGGGCTCGCCCGCGGCATCCCGGCGCGACGGCGCGGAGGGACGGCGCGGAGGGACGGCGCGGAGGGACGGCGCGGATCAGCCGGCCCGCGGCCTCCGCACCGGCCCGGTCCCGAGCCGCCGCGATCCTGGCCGCGCCTCCACACGGAAAAGTGGAGCGCCGCGCTCCGGGACGGCCGGATGCGCGCGCCAACGCGATCCTGACAAATTCGTTTCTGAAACAAGCATTTGCCCGCCGATCCTCGCGCAACGCTCGAGATCTGGCCGGCCGCACGGCCCGCGTCCTGAACCCGGCCGCGCCCCATCGTTCAGGCTTCCTTTACGCGACCGCTACAAATCTGGGTGGACCGATCGCGGCCCAGTGCACGCGGCCGGCTCCGGTCCGGTCGGGCCCCGGTCACGCGTAGAGTTTGGTGAACCCCACGATGGTGCGCACGACGCTTCCCCGGCCGGCGCGCCTCGCCCTGCGGCTCATGGCCGTCTCGGGCGTGGCCCTGGCCACGGCCAACTGCGCGACCTCGCCCCAGCAGAAGCTCGCCGCGGGGAACGGGATCGACCCGAAATACGGGGTCAAGGCGAGCCCGCGCCTCTACAACGAGGGCGACGTGATCCCGAAGGGCGGCGGGCGCCGCTACACCGGCAAGCCCTACGTGGTGGCCGGCCAGACCTACGTGCCGAAGGAGAATCCGAACGGCTACGTGCGCGAGGGGCTGGCCTCCTGGTACGGCGCGGCCTTCCACGGCCGCATGACCGCCAACGGCGAGGTCTTCGACCGCCACTCGATCGCCGCCGCCCACCCGACCCTGCCGCTGCCGAGCTACGCCCGGGTGACGAACCTCGACAACGGCTACTCGATGCTGGTGCGCGTCAACGACCGCGGCCCCTACCATGCCGGCCGGGTCATGGACGTGTCGGAGGAGGCGGCCGACGCGCTGGGCTTCCACCGGAAGGGCACCGCGCGGGTGCGCGTCGAGTATGTCGGCAAGGCCTCGGTGGCGGGCAGCGACGACCGCAAGCTCCTCGCCAGCCTGCGCACCGACGGGCGGCCCGCCGGCCGCTCGACCGTGATGATGGCCGATCTCGGCCCGACGGAGGACACGGAGCGCTACACGCGCACCGCCCCGGCTCTGGCCTTCAAGCCCGCCGAGGCGGAGGAGGCCGGGACGGCGCCCGCCGAGGCCCCGGCCGCCCGGCCCGAGCGGACGGCGCCGGTGCGCGCGCCGATCGTGCTGGCTCGGCCGCCGTGACGGTCCCGGCGGCCGTGCAGCCCCGCCCCGCGGGTGCGCGAGTTCCGGCCCGCCCCGTGCCGGCCGTCGCGGCCAGGGCGGCCTCGGACCGGGGCCGTCAAGGTCGCGGGTCTCAATCCGGCCCTGCCCCGGCCCTGCCCGGCGCGCGCCGCCGTCGCACGGTCATGCCGCCGGAAAGCCCGGCCGAAGGCCGGCGGCGGCCCCGGCGACGCCCGCCGAGGCCCACGCCGGCGGTCCCGGCGCCCGGACCGTCAAGCTCGCCAAGGCAGCGTGCGGGCCGTCTCCGCGCAGCACGGCGCGTCCCCGGCCGCGATGCCGGCCGCGATGCCGGCCTCGGCCAAGCTCGCCATGGCGCGCCTCGCCGCGGTGCCGGCCAAGGGGTTGGCCGCGAAGGGCGGCGCGCCCGCCGGGACCGGCTCCGCCAAGACGGCCCCCAAGGCCCCCGCCGCCAAGGGGCCGGCCACCAGGACCGCCGCGAAGGCCGGCCACGCCCGCCTCGCCGGGATCTACTGACGGCGGCCCCGGGATCCGACGCGGATCCGCCCGGGCCCCGGCCGGCCCGCCGCCCCGGACGCGGCCGCCCTCCGCCCGACGGATGCGGCGGGCGATGCGGCATTTCGCATTCGATCCGGCGCCGAAACCGTAATATGGTCACGCTTGTTATTGGGATACGGCCGGGATGTGTCCGGTCCGACGGCAGGCGCGGGACGGAACGGTGATGCGCAGACCCCTTCTCACCCTTCTCGCGGCCGCCTGCGCGCTGGGCGCCGGCCTCGCCGCCGCCGCCGCGCAGAGCTTCCAGACCGCGGCCCCGCACGCGATCCTGATCGACGCCGATTCCGGCTCGGTCCTGTTCGAGAAGGCCGCCGACGAGCGCTTCTCCCCGGCCAGCATGGCCAAGCTGATGACCACCGACATCGTGTTCGAGGCGCTGAAATCCGGCCGCCTGTCCATGGACACGGAGTTCACCGTCACCGAGGACGCGTGGAAGCGCGGCGGCGCGGGCGGGGGCGGCTCGTCGATGTTCGCGCAGGTCAACAGCCGCATCAAGATGGCGGACCTGCTGCGCGGCCTGATCGTGCAGTCGGGCAACGACGCGGCCATCACCATCGCGGAGAACATGGCCGGGTCCGAGGAGGCCTTCGCCGGGCTGATGAACCAGCGCGCCAAGGAGATCGGGCTGACGAACTCGACCTTCCGCAACGCCACCGGCTACTCGGCGCCCGACCAGAAGGTCACGGCCCGCGACATGGCGAAGCTCGCGCTGCACATCATCGACACCTACCCGGACTACTACAAGATCTTCTCCGAGAAGGAGTTCACCTGGAACAAGATCCGCCAGCAGAACCGCAACCCGCTGCTGGCCCTCGACATCGGCGCGGACGGGCTCAAGACCGGCTACCTGGAGGAATCCGGCTACGCGCTCACCGGCTCGGCGGTGCAGAACGGCCAGCGGCTCGTGCTGGTGGTCTCGGGGCTCAAGACCGCCCGGGACCGCGCCTCCGAGTCGCGCAAGCTGATGGAGTGGGGGTTCCGCGCCTTCGAGCCCCGGCAGGTCTTCGCGCCGGGCGAGACCGTGGCCGAGGCCTCGGTGTTCGGCGGCCAGTCGGGCTCGGTGCCGCTGGTGGCGAAGAAGCCCGTGCGGGTGCTGCTGCCGCGGGGCTCCAGCGACCGGGTCAGCGCCAGGGCGATCTATACCGGGCCGCTCATCGCCCCCGTGGAGGAGGGCCAGCGGGTCGGAATCCTGCGCGTCCAGCGCGGCGACACCGTCGCCCTCGACCAGCCGCTCTTCGCCGGCGCCGCGGTGGAGCCCGGCACCCTGTCGCAGCGGGCGATGGACGCGGCGCTCGAATTCGGCACCGGCCTCGTCCGCAAGGCCCTCGACCGGGCCGGCAAGGGCGGGGACAAGGGCGGGGACAAGGGGGCCGGGGCCGACAAGGGCGCTGCCGGGGCGGCCAACCCGTCGTGACGGCGCGCGCGTGACCGGGCCGCGTCTCGGGGATCCCGCCGCGGCGGGCGGCACCTTCATCACCTTCGAGGGCGGGGAGGGGGCCGGGAAATCGACCCAGATCGCCCGCCTCGCCGCGACCCTGCGCGCGCGCTCGGGCCGGCCCGTCTGCGTGACGCGCGAGCCCGGCGGCTCGCCGCGGGCGGAGGAGATCCGCGCGGCGCTGCTCGACGGCGTCGCCAAACCCTACGGCCCGTTCGCGGAGGCCCTGCTGTTCAGCGCCGCCCGGATCGACCACCTCGACCGGCTGATCCGCCCGGCTCTGCGCCGGGGCGAGACCGTGCTGTGCGACCGGTTCATCGACTCGACCCGGGCCTACCAGGGCGCCGCGGGCGGGCTCGACCCCGGGATCGTGGACGCCCTGGAGCGGGTCGTCGTCGGACCGACCCGGCCCGACCTCACCCTGATCCTCGACCTCGCCCCCGAGTCCGGCCTCGCCCGCGCGGCCGGGCGCGGCGCCCGGACGGGGCAGGGGGCCGACCGGTTCGAGGCCGAGGCCCTCGACTTCCACGTCCGGCTGCGGGAGGCCTTCCTGGCGATCGCCGGCGCGGAGCCGGACCGCTGCGCGGTGATCGACGCGTCCCGCGATCCCGACGCGGTCGAGGCGGCGGTCCGCGCCGCCGTCGCGTCCCGGCTGCCGGCGCTCCTGCCCGACCGGCCGGCGGGTGCGGGCCGGAGCGGCGACGCCGCGTGAGCGGCGGGGTGAGCGGCGGGGTGAGCGGCGGGGTGAGCGGCGGGGTGAGCGGCGGGGTGAGCGGGGCGATTCCCGGCCCGACCGGTCCCATCCGGGCCGGCGGCCGTGTAAGCAGCCGCGCGGGCGCGCCGACCGGAGCGGAGCCCGCCGGCCCGCGCCGCGAGACCCACTCCATGAAGCCCGTCCCATGAAGCCCGTCCTATGAAGCCAGCCGCATGAAGCCCGTCCCATGAAGCCCGCCGACCGCGCCGCCGACGACGTCGAGCCCGGGGACCTCGCCGGGATCCCGCGCCCGCGCGAGACCCTCGGGCTCGTCGGCCACGCGGCGGCGGCCGACGCCTTCGCGGCGGCCATCGCGGCGGGGCGCCTGCACCACGCGTGGCTGATCGGCGGCGCCCCCGGCATCGGCAAGGCGACCCTGGCCTACCGGGTCGCCCGGCGCCTGCTCGCCTACCCCGCGGGCGGGGGCCCGGCGGGCCTCGCCGTGCCGGCGGGCGACGCCGTCCTCGGCAAGGTGGCGGGCCTGTCGCACCCGAACCTCGTGGTCCTGCGCCGCCACCGGAGCGCCGGCGCCAAGACGCTGCCGACCAAGATCTCGGTCGACGCGGTGCGCCGCGCCCTCGACCTGTTCGCCTCGACGGCCGCGGATTCCGGCTGGCGCGTCTGCATCCTCGACAGCGCCGAGGACCTGAACGCCAACGCCGCCAACGCCCTGCTCAAGGTCCTGGAGGAGCCGCCGCCGCGCGCGCTGTTCCTGATCCTGTCGCACCAGCCCGGCCGGCTGCTCCCGACCATCCGGTCCCGCTGCCGGGCGCTGATGCTGCGCCCCCTCCCGGCCGAGGACGTCGCCCGGGTGGTGCGCGGCCTGCCCGAGCCCTTCCCGCAGCCCGACGAGACCGCCCTGGCCCGGGCGCTGGCCCAGTGCGAGGGCTCGGTCGCCCGCGCGCTCGCGATGCTCGACCCGGTCACCGCCGGCCTCGTGGCCGAGATCGAGACCCTCCTGGCGCGGGCGCGCACGCCCGACTGGGGCCGGGTGCTCAAGCTCGCCGAGACCCTGGCGGGCCGCGACGCCGAGGCGCGGTTCGAGGCCGCCCAGGACGCGGTCCTGCGCTTCGTCTCGGCCGAGATCGACCGGCGCCGGGACGAGCCCCCCGCCCGCCTCGCCGCCCTGGTGGAGGTCGCCGACCGGTTCGGCCGCGCCGCCCGGGAGGCGGCGATCTACAACCTCGACCGGCGCCCGGTGGTGCTGTCGCTGTTCGGGGATCTCGCGGCGGTGGCGTAGGCCCGGCGGGCACCCGTCCTCGCGCCCGGATCCGGCGCCCGGCTCCGGCGTCCGGATCCCGCGTCCGGATCCGGCCTGCCGCCGGCGTGGAACCGTCCGGCCCGCCCCCCGTTGTCCGCGCGATGACAGCATGCTGTCATTTCGACAACACCCTGCCATCAGGATGCGCCCCATGGAGCCCGATCCGCCCCGGACAGCGCCCGACCGCGACCGGATCCGGCACGCCCTGTCGGACCTCGTGGTCGCGGTGTTCCGCCTCAACGGCGACCTGCTCGCGGCGGGCGACGCGCTGGTGCAGGACCTCGGGCTGACCAGCGCCCGCTGGCAGGTGCTGGGGGCCATCGCCCTCGCGCCGGCGCCGCTGCCCGTCGCCCACATCGCCCGCAACATGGGCCTCGCCCGCCAGTCGGTGCAGCGCCTCGTCGGCGAGATGCGGGCCGACGGGCTGATCCGGCTCGCGCCCAACCCCCACCACCGCCGCGCGCCCCTCGTCGCCATGACCCCGCGGGGCGCGGAGGCCTACCGGCAGGCGATGGCGCGCAACGCCCTCTGGTCGGACGGTCTCACCGCGGGTCTCGCGCCCGAGGCCGTCGAGGCCGCCGCCGCGCTCCTGCAGAGCCTGCAGCGGCGGATCGGCGCCTCCCACGGCGCCATCGCGTCCATCGCCGCGGAGGCTCGGCAGGAGAGGCCGCACGAGACGCCGCAGAAGACCCGACAGGAAACCCGACCGGAGACCGACCGATGACCGACGCCAACGCCGCCCCGGGCTACGACACCGACGTGATCGTCGTGGGCGCGGGCCCCATCGGCCTGACCGCGGGCTGCGCCCTGCGCCATCACGGCGTGTCGTGCCTGCTCCTCGAGCAGCGCACGGAGGTCAGGGCGTACTCGCGGGCCAACAACCTCTGGGCCCGCCCGCAGGAGCTGCTCGCCGGCATCGGCCTGCGCGACGCCCTGGCGGAGAACGCCTACGCGGTCCGCACCATCAACTTCTTCGTCGACGGCGCGCCGACGACGCCCATCCCCATCGCCGACGTCGCCAGCCCCCATCCCGACGTCCTCTACAGCGGGCAGGACGTGATCGAGCGGACCCTGATCGACGCGTTCGAGGCCCGCGGCGGCCGGCTGGAGCGGGGCTGCACGGTCACCGGCATCGACCAGGACGGGGCAGGGGTCACCGTGACCCTCCGGCGGGGCGCGGACGGGCCGGAGACGCGGCTGCGCGCCCGCTACTGCGTGGCCGCCGACGGGGCCCGGAGCACGATCCGCGCCCGGCTCGGCCTGGATTTCGAGCCCGAGCGGCTCGCGGGCTGCATGAACCGGCAGGTCGACGCCCGGCTGTCCTGGCGGCGCGGCTCCGAGCCGGACCAGCTCTGGTTCTTCTACTACCCGGGCGGCTTCGCCGGCATCATGCCGGTCTGGGGCGGCTACCACCGGCTGTTCTTCCTGGCCGACGACGCCGGCGTGCCGGACCGCGACCCGACGCTCGACGAGATCCAGGCGCTCGCCCGGGAGGTGACCGGCGACGAGACCCTCACCCTGAGCGACCCGCAATGGCTCACCCACAGCCGCTTCGCCTACGGGGTCTCCCCCGGCTACGCGCGGGGCCGCGTGTTCCTGGCGGGCGATGCCGGGCACCTGTCCCTGCCGATCGGCGGCCAGGGCATGAATGCCGGCCTCCACGACGCGGTCGAGATCGCTTGGCGGCTGGCCATGACCCTGCGGGGCGAGGCGGCGCCCGCCATCCTCGACTCCTACGACGGCGAGCGCGGCGGCGAGCACGCCCGGCTGAGCGCCCAGCAGGTGCGCGGGTTCCGGTGGACCGTCTACCGCGGCGCCGTCACCGACACGGTGCTGGGGCTGGCCGCGAAGGCGCTGCCGAACCTGGGCTCCCTGCTGCAGGGGACGGACGACATGCAGCAGATGGGCGTCGCCTATCCCGGGAGCCTCCTGAACGCGGATCACCTGTCCGGCCTGGCGGACCTGGGACACCTGCTGCGGCCGGGGCCGAAGCCGGGCCAGCGCGCGCCGGACGCGCCGGTGACGCGGGACGGGGCGCGCACGCGCCTGTTCCCGTTCCTCTACAACCCGGACGGGTGGACGACGGGCTGGGCGCTCCTGTGCTTCGACGGACGCTCCCCCGAGGCGGCCCCCGCCCTTCTGGAGGCGGTCCGGGCCGTCGCGCCCTGGCCCTGGCTGCGTCCGCGGCTCGTCCTCGCCGGCCCCCTGATCGCGGCGGGGGCGGTGCCCGTCCTGTCGGACCTCGACGGCCGGGCGCACGGCGCCTACGGGCTGGAGGGCCGGCCGGCGCTCGTGCTGGTGCGCCCGGACGGGCACATCGCCTTCCGGAGCGGCGCGGACCGGACCGACCGCCTGGTCGCGTATTGCCGCGCGCTCTTCGACGCGGCGGACCGCGCGGCCGGGGACGCGGCCGGGGACGCGGCCGGAGACGCGGCGCGGCCGGAGGCGGCTTGCGCCGGGTGAGGGTTGCGGGGGGCCGCGGCCCCGAGGGCCTCCCCCGGGGCGCCCCTCGTCCCGCCGCCGCGCCCCGGCCGCCCGCGACGGGCACCGACATCGCGGCGCCTCACGGATCCGGCCGGCTGCCGGACAGGCGCAGGGCGGCGGCCTCCCGGTAGGCGCGGGGCGACAGGCCGTGGCGGTCCTTGAAGCGCCGCGCGAAATGGGCCTGGCTCGCGAAGCCGCACTCGTAGGCCACGACGCCGATCGGGCGGTGCAGGCTGACCGGATCGGAGAGGCCCTTGGCTGCCGCCGCGAGGCGGCGCTCCCAGATCCAGTCGGAGATGTGCTGGCCGCGCTCGTGGAACAGCTCCTGGAGCCGGCGCAGGGACACGCCCATCGCGGCGGCGAGCCGGGGCGGATCGAGGGACGGCTCGCCGAGATTCGCCTCGACATGGGCCTTGGCGCGCTGGACGACGACGCTGCCGTGCAGGGTACGCGGCACCTCCCGGGCCATCCGCTCGGCGAGGGCGGCCACGATCAGATCGACGCCGATGGCCGCCATGCGCTCGGCCGCCTCGGGAGAGAGCCGCCGGTTCACCCGGAGCAGATCCCCGAAGAAGGTCGTCACCAGCCGGGTCGTCGCCGATTCGGCGGTCATCGTCAGGGCCGCGAACAGCCGAGCCGGCCCGAGCACGCCCTCGAGGCGCTCCCGCGGCAGGGCCATGACCAGGGTCTGGCCATCCGTGCGCGCGTCCAGCAGGCCCGGGTGATGGTCGACGACGGTGAAGTCTCCGGCGCCCTGCAGCGCCTCGCGACCGTGCTGCTGGAAGGTCGACGACCCGGCGAGGCGGAAATTCACGCGGATGAGCCCGTCCGGCCGGCGCCGGACCGTGTCGGCGGTGATCGTGGTCGTGATGGCGCCCTGGGTGATCCGGCTGAATGTCAGCGGACCGACGGCGCCGATCTCGATCTCGCCCGCGAACGGCCCGTCGGCGCGGCGGCGCTGCTCGACCGGCCCGATCCGGTCGGCGACGACCTCCTGCCAGAGCTTGAAGCGCGTCCGGGGATGGATCCCGGCCGTCGAGAAGACCCGGCGCATCAAGGGACTCGGGGAGCGGCTGCCGCGCGGCCCGCGGAGGGCCTGTCCGCCGGACGGAACCGGCCGCCCTGAAGGGCGATCCGAGGACCGGTATTGGATTGCGCCGATACCATTCTAAATTAATCTCTTTCGTTCTAATAATGCTTTCGTCAAAAATATTACGCTATCAAACGTCCATGATTCTGTTTTTATGAGCAATTTATACGCTTTATCACGTCGAACCTCGCCGAATAATGCCGGCAATACAGGACACGTCGCGCTCATACGCGACGATACTGCCGGCCTCAAGAGGGGAGAACAGCTTCACGCGCGCGCTCTACGCCCGCGAGCTTGCGGCGTCCCGGCGCAGGCGCGACGTCGACGGCGCCGGTCGAGGGCGGGCTGCGTCCCGCGGCGGCGTCCCGCGCCGACGGCGTCGGCGGGCCCGGGATCGGGTCGACGTCGCGACGCGCCGGCCGCGGAGCGGTGTCCCATCATCCTTCGAGCCTTGACAATCTTCCTATTTTGTGCTTCCTGACCGCACCTGTCCGCGGCGCCTCGGGAGCGATCCCGGGGCGTCCTTCGGGGGCCTGCCCGGTGGCTGACCGGTCGGGTCCGGGGACGGGGCGGCGCCCGCGTCGGTGGCTCTCAGCCGCCATCGCCCCGGGCGGCGGACCGGTGCGGGGCGTGCCTCGGACGCGGGCGTGAGACCGGGCGGCACTCTGCCCGGCGGGGGAGGAAATGCCCCCGCGCCGACCCGCCTCTGGGCTGACCCTGAGCGACCTGCGGACCCGCCCACGACGAGGCGGGGGACGGCTGGAAGGCCACGGCGCCGATGCGGGTTCCGGGGGTTGCGGGCACGGCGTGCGCGCACCTCGCCCGAGACCGCTAACGGGGAGTCGCAGGACCGGGACGTCGGAGACGCCGCGACGAGAAAGACGGCAGCGGCCGGGGGAGAGGCCCGGCCGGTGCCGCGGGGCGCCGCGGGGATCGGATCCCGCGCGTACCTGGCCGACACCTGGGTTCCCGCGGCGTCCCGCGTCCCTCGTGCGGTCTCCCGGGCCATGCCCCCGGCGCCCAGGCGCGCGGGGACGACGACGCGTGTCCGCAAGCCGGCGGGTGCTCTCTCGGCGGCCCCGGCCGGGCGCCGCCCTCGCGGGCGGCGACGGTTGCGTCCCGGCGCCGGCCGCGCGACAACGCGGGCAGCTTCCCGCGCTCGTCTTCCCGCGCTCATCCGGAACACCACAGACGTGACGTCCAACGCCCCGGCGCATCCCCGAAAGACCTTCGCTCTCTCGACCGCGATCTCCTACCCCAACGGCGCGCCCCATATCGGCCACGCCTACGAGGTGATCGCCGCCGACGCGATCGCGCGCTTCCACCGGCTCGACGGCTACGACGTGCTGTTCTCCACCGGGACCGACGAGCACGGGCTGAAGATCCAGCAGGCCGCGACCCGGGCCGGCACCACCCCGCGCGCCTTCGTGGACGGCACCGCCGCCCGGTTCCAGGCCATGGCCGACCGGATGGACTGCGCCTACGACCGCTTCATCCGCACCACCGAGCCCGGCCACTACGCGGCCGCCCAGGAGATCTGGCGGCGGATGGAGGCCAACGGCGACATCTACCTCGACAAGTACGCCGGCTGGTACTCGGTCCGCGACGAGGCCTATTACGACGAGGCCGAGACTCGGCTCCTGGAGGACGGCAGCCGCCGCAGCCTCGCCACCGACACGCCGGTCGAGTGGATGGAGGAGGAGAATTTTCTGTTCCGGCTCTCCGCCTACCAGGACAGGCTGCTGAAGCTCTACGACGAGCAGCCCGGCTTCATCGGGCCGGACACCCGCCGGAACGAGGTGGCGAGCTTCGTGCGCTCGGGCCTCAAGGACCTCTCGGTCAGCCGCACCAATTTCGACTGGGGCGTGCCGGTGCCCGGCCATCCGAACCACGTCATGTACGTGTGGGTCGACGCGCTCACCAACTACCTGACGGTGACGGGCTTCCCCGACGCGTCCGATCCCCGAAAAGAATTCTGGCCGATGGACCTGCACGTGATCGGCAAGGACATCGTGCGGTTCCACGCGGTCTACTGGCCGGCCTTCCTGATGTCGGCCGGGCTGCCGCTGCCCAAGCGGGTCTTCGGCCACGGCTTCCTGCTCTCCAAGGGCGAGAAGATGTCGAAGTCGCTCGGCAACGTCCTCGACCCGTTCGAGCTCGCCGACACCTACGGGGTCGACCCGGTGCGCTACTTCGTGCTGCGGGAGGTGCCGTTCGGCGGCGACGGCAGCTACAGCCACGAGGCGATCATCGTCCGGATCAACGCCGACCTCGCCAACGATCTCGGCAACCTCGCCCAGCGCTCGCTCTCGATGGTCGCCAAGAACTGCGACGGCGCGGTGCCGGATCCCGGCGCCCTGGACGCGGCCGACACGGCCCTGCTGGCCCAGGCCGATGCCCTGCCGGCGCGGGCCCGCACCCTCATGGGCGATCTGGCGCTGCACACCGTCCTGGCGGAGATCTGGGCCGTGGTGGCCGAGGCCAACCGCTACTTCGCCGCCCAGGAGCCGTGGAAGCTGCGCAAGTCCGACCCGGCGCGGATGAACGCGGTGCTCTACACGACGCTGGAATCCCTGCGCGTCTTCGGCATCCTGACCCAGCCCTTCGTGCCGGGAGCGGCGGCCAAGCTCCTCGACCTGCTGGCGGTGCCGGCCGACCGGCGCGGCCTCGCCGATGTGGGGGAGGGGGGCCGCCTCGTGCCCGGCACGGCGCTCCCCGCCCCCGCGCCGATCTTCCCGCGCTTCGAGCGCCCCGAGACGCCGTCCGCTTGATGGCCCCTGCCGCTTGATGGACCTTGCCGCCCGACGGCCCCGAGACCCGATGCTCATCGACAGCCACTGCCACCTCGACTTCCCGGATTTCTCCGCCGACCTGCCGGGCGTGATCGCCCGCGCCCGAACCGCCGGCGTGACCGGCATGCTCACGATCGCCACGCGGGTCGCCAAGGCCGACA
>NZ_CP017640.1:1920000-2860000 GCF_001854385.1 Methylobacterium sp. C1
TTCCAGATTCTCCGTCGCTCGCCGCGCAGGTCCGATCGCCGACAGGCTCTCTGAGGTTGTCCTCTCGCCCTTGAGGTATCGACCGGCGACGCCCTCCGAATGCACAATCGACGGGCAGAAACGGACTCGGAAGCTCTATAGCCTGCGCCGCATCGCACCTTCGGCTGTAGAGCGAGGACCCTTCCCGATCGTAAGGACAATCTGGCAATATCGATTGCGCACAAGCGAGAATCTGGCAGGCATTACTCCTTGAGGTTGAGCGATCAAGATCACTCTTCTTACGCTATTTGGGACCGTATACCCCAATTCCGAATTTAAGACTTGACCCATCTTCCAGATGCGATTGTATCAGGCGTCCGAATCGCGACGCAGTGCTTGCGTTCTGGCGAGTTTCGTCATCACGAGAAGGCAACGCACACGACATGGCCCAGTCGAACGGCGGCTCTCTCCGCTTCGTCACGCTCGCCTCCGAGATCGTCTCGGCCTATGTGAGCCACAATCACGTGCAGAGCGCGGATCTGCCCGGCCTCCTCAACGAGGTGCACGCGGCGATCCGGGGGATCTGCGACGCCGGCCAGAGCCAGCCGATCGCCAAGGCGACGGCGCAGGAGATCCGGCGCTCGATCAATCCGGATTTCCTGATCTCGTTCGAGGACGGGAAGCCCTACAAGACGCTGCGCCGGCATCTCACCCTGCGCGGCCTGACCCCGGAGGCCTACCGCGCCAAGTGGGGCCTCGCCTCGGACTACCCGATGACGGCCCAGAGCTATTCCGAGCAGCGCTCGCAGCTCGCCCGCTCCCTGGGCCTCGGTCAGCCGCGCGCCGCCGCGGCGGCCGCGGCGGCCGCGCCCGAGAACGAGCCCGCGCCGCAGCCCGCCGGGAAGCGGCGGGCGCGCAGCAAGGAAGCCGTCTGACGGCGACCGCCCCCCCCCCTGCGGCGAAGGTGTCGTCGACCTGCCGCAATCGACCCCGATAGCGTGAGGCCGCACGGTGCGCCTGCCTTCTCTCGGCCTGGACGGCGCGCCCGCCCAGACGCCGGAGCCCTGCATGCTGACCCGCCTCACCCTGCCCGCCCTCGTCGCAGCCCTGCTGGCCGCCAGCCCGGCCGCGGCGCAGATGGCGCGGACGGAGACCCGGGAGCCTGCGAAGGACGGCACCGCGAAGGTCGTGCCGCTCAGCAAGGCCGACGTGCAGCTCTCCTTCGCACCCGTGGTGAAGCGGGCCGCGCCGTCGGTGGTGAACGTCTACGCCTCCCACGTGGACAAGCGCTCCAGCGCGCGCACCAGCGCCATGGAGGAGTTCATGCGCCGCTTCTTCGGCGAGCCGGAGGGCGGTCGCGGTCCCCGGGGTGACCGGGCGCAGCGGTCCCTGGGCTCGGGCGTCCTGGTCGATGCCGACGGGCTCGTGATCACCAACAACCACGTCATCGACAACATGAACGAGGTCCGGATCGCCCTGGCGGATCGCCGCGAGTTCGAGGCCACGATCGTGATGCGCGACACCCGCACCGACCTCGCGGTGCTCAAGATCAAGGAGCCGCCGAAGGGCCTCGTGCCGATGCCGTTCGGCGATGCCGACGCCCTGGAGGTCGGCGACTTCGTGATGGCGATCGGCAACCCGTTCGGCGTCGGCCAGACGGTGACGCAGGGCATCGTCTCGGCCCTGGCGCGCACGCAGGTCGGCTCGGCGGACTATCAGTACTTCATCCAGACCGACGCGGCGATCAACCCGGGCAATTCCGGCGGCGCGCTGGTGGACCTGCGCGGCCAGCTCGTCGGCATCAACACCGCGATCTACTCGCAATCGGGCGGCAGCCACGGCATCGGCTTCGCGATCCCGGTGGGCATGGTCAAGGCGGTGGTCGACGCCGCCCGCGACGGGGCGAGCGTGGTGCGCCGGCCCTGGCTCGGGGCGCGGATCCAGAGCGTGACCCCCGACATCGCCGACAGCATGGGTCTCGACCACCCGACCGGCGTGCTGGTGGCGAGCCTCCAGCCCAAGAGCCCGGCCGAGGAGGCGGGCCTGAAGCGCGGCGACCTGATCCTCACGGTCGACGGCCAGGAGGTGGCCGACCCGGAGGCTTTCGGCTACCGCTTCGCCCTGAAGGGCGTGCAGGGCCACACCCGGTTCGGGATCCTGCGCGGCACGGCCCGGCAGACGGTCTCGGTCAAGCTCGCCCCGGCTCCCGAGACGCGCCCGCGGGACGTGCTCAAGGTGAAGACCCGCTCGCCGTTCGTCGGCGCGACCCTCGTCAACACCTCGCCGGCGGTGGCCGAGGAGATGCAGGTGGACTTCCCGGCCGAGGGCGTGGCCGTGCAGGCGGTGGACGAGAACTCCATCGCGGCCCGGGTCGGGCTGCAGAAGGGCGACGTGATCGTGGCGGTCAACGGCGTGCCGATGTCGACCACCAAGGATCTCGACCGGGTCACCCGCAACAGCCTCAATTCGTGGGAGGTCGCGATCAACCGCAACGGCGAGATCCTGACCTCGGTGTTCGGCGGCTGATCCCGTCCGGGGGCGCCAGGTCCGTGGCCGTGGGCAAGCCCCGGCTCCCGGCTTGCGCCCCCGGCCGCGCCCGGTGTTGATGCGCGGATGTCCGACCTGTTCGCCTCCGCGGAACCGCCTCCCGCGCCGGATCCCGGCCGCGCCCCCGGTGCCGAGGCCGCCCGCCCGCTGGCGGACCGGCTGCGCCCGCAGACCCTCGCCGAGGTCGTCGGCCAGGAACACCTGACCGGGGAGGGCGGGGCGCTCACGCGCCTGCTGCGGGGACGGACGCTCGGCTCGCTGATCTTCTGGGGACCGCCCGGCACCGGCAAGACCACGGTGGCGCGGCTGCTCGCCCAGGGCACGGACCTGCATTTCGAGCAGATCTCGGCGATCTTCTCCGGCGTGCCCGACCTGCGGAAGGTGTTCGAGGCCGCCCGCAAGCGCCGGGCGACCGGGCAGGGGACCCTGCTGTTCGTCGACGAGATCCACCGGTTCAACCGGGCGCAGCTCGACGCCTTCCTGCCGGTGATGGAGGACGGGACCGTCACGCTGGTGGGCGCGACGACGGAGAATCCGTCCTTCGAGCTCAACGCCGCGCTCCTGTCCCGCGCCCGGGTGCTGCTGTTCCGGGCGCTCGACCCGGGCGCCGTCGCGCGGCTCCTGGTCCGGGCCGAGGCGCTGACGGGCCAGGCCCTGCCGCTCACCGAGGAGGCCCGGGGCGTGCTGGTCCGCATGGCCGACGGGGACGGTCGGGCGGCCCTGACGCTGGCGGAGGAGGTCTGGCGCTCGGCCCGACCCGGCGAGACCCTCGACGCCGAGGCGCTTCAAGAGATCGTGCAGCGGCGCGCGCCGATCTACGACAAGGCGCAGGAGGGCCACTACAACCTGATCTCGGCGCTCCACAAGACCGTCCGCGGCTCGGACCCGGACGCGGCGCTCTACTATCTCTGCCGGATGCTCGATGCCGGCGAGGACCGGCTGTTCATCGCCCGCCGGCTGGTGCGCATGGCGGTGGAGGATATCGGGCTCGCCGACCCGCAGGCGCTGGTGGTGGCCAACGCCGCCAAGGACGCCTTCGACTTCCTCGGCAGCCCCGAGGGCGAGCTGGCCCTCGCCCAGGCGGCGATCTACCTCGCCTGCGCGCCGAAATCGAACGCCGTCTACACCGCCTACAAGGCCGCGACGCGCCTCGCCAAGGAGGCGGGCTCCCTGCCGCCGCCGCGCACCATCCTCAACGCGCCGACCAAGCTGATGAAGCGGATCGGCTACGGCGAGGGCTACCGCTACGACCACGACGAGCCCGACGCCTTCTCGGGCCAGGATTACTGGCCCGACGCGCTGGGGCGCCAGCACCTCTATCAGCCGACCGAACGGGGCTACGAGAACCGCATCGCCGAGCGGCTCGACCGCTGGGAGGCGTTGCGGAAGGAACGGCGCGGGGAGGGGTAGGCGGCCTCACAGATCGAGGGGCGCGTTGTCGATCACCTCCTTCATCACGAAGAAGGTCCGGGTCTGGCGCACCCCCGGCAGGCCGATCAGCGTGGCGCTGTGGAGGCGGTTGAAGTCGGCCATGTCGGAGACCCGGATCTTCAGCATGTAGTCGAAGTCGCCGGCCACGAGGTGACAGTCGAGGAGCGCGGGAATCGCCCGCACGGCCGCCTCGAATTCCGAGAAACTCTCGGGGGTCGAGCGGTCGAGCACGACGCCGACGAAGACCAGGGTGCCGCGTCCGACCCGCATCGGATCGATCAGCGCCCGGACCGCCCGCACGAACCCGTCCGCGAACAGGCGCTGGATCCGGCGATGGCAGGTGGCCGCGCTGGTGCCGACCCGCTCGGCGATCTCGGCATTGGCCATGCGCCCGTCCGCCTGGAGGAGGCGGAGGATCTTCTGGTCGATCCGGTCGAGCCCTGCGGACATGGACGATTCTTTCAGGGTCACAGCTCAATCCGGAATTCTCTGCAGCTAAGGCGCCCAGCAACGCAAGTGGCGGGATGTCTGAGCTGAAAGATCGAGAGCACCTTTCATCGCGGATCGGGTAGTTTTCCCCGCGCCTCGAAGACGGAGCCGGGCCTCGCGCCGGGCCGTCCCCGAGGCCTCGCTTCGACGCGTCCGGGCCCGGCGGAGACCGCTCCTGCCCCCGGCCGCGCCCCGAGACCCGGAGAGACCCGATGCTGGACAAATTCGAGCGCTATCCCCTGACCTTCGGCCCGACGCCGATCGAGCCGCTCAAGCGCCTGACCGCGCATCTCGGCGGGGAGGTCGAACTCTACGCCAAGCGCGAGGATTGCAATTCCGGCCTCGCCTACGGCGGCAACAAGCTGCGCAAGCTCGAGTACATCGTGCCGGACGCCATCGCGAGCGGCGCCGACACGCTGGTGTCGATCGGCGGCGTGCAGTCGAACCACACCCGCATGGTCGCGGCGGTCGCCGCCAAGATCGGGATGAAGTGCCGGCTGATCCAGGAGGCCTGGGTGCCGCACGAGGACGCGGTCTACGACCGGGTCGGCAACATCCTCCTGTCGCGGATCATGGGCGCGCAGACGCAGCTCGTCGATGACGGGTTCGACATCGGCATCCGCGATTCGTGGAAGCGGGCGCTCGCCGAGGTCGAGGCCGAGGGCGGCAAGCCCTACGCGATCCCGGCCGGCGCCTCCGTGCACAAGTACGGCGGGCTCGGCTACGTCGGCTTCGCGGAGGAGGTCCGCAAGCAGGAGGCCGAGATGGGCCTGCGCTTCGACTACGTGGTGGTCTGCACGGTGACGGGCTCGACCCATGCCGGCATGCTGGTGGGCTTCTCGGCCGACGGGCGCGCCCGCAACGTCATTGGCATCGACGCCTCCTGCACACCGGCCCAGACCAAGGCCCAGGTCCTCGACATCGCCCAGAACACCGCCGCCCTGGTCGGCGCGGGCGACATCGTGGCCGACGACGTGGTGCTCAACGAGGATTACGCCTACCCGGTCTACGGCGTGCCCTCCAAGGAGACCGTGGAGGCGATCCGGCTCTCGGCCCGGCTCGAGGGGATGATCACCGACCCGGTCTACGAGGGGAAGTCGATGCAGGGCATGATCGACCTCGTGAAAAAGGGCTTCTTCCCGAAGGGCTCGAAGGTCCTCTACGCCCATCTCGGCGGCGCGCCGGCGCTGAACGGCTACAGCTACACGTTCCGCAACGGCTGAGGCGGGATCGGAAGGCCTGCCCGGCCTGTCCCTTCCACCCGCCCCTGTCCTGAGGTGCGGAGAAGCCGCCCCGAAGGAGCCCTCCTTCGGGGCCTGCGCTCCGGCGCCTCAGGACGGGGTCGCGCGTGGGACCGGTCGGCCGGCACCCGCGTCGTCCCACCTGCCCTATATGGCGGCCTGCGCCAGCAACGGCGCGGGACCCGAACCGGAGAGGGCAAGGATGATCGCACCGGCACGCGCATTGCTCCTGACGGCCCTGCTCGCCCTGGGCGCGCCCGCCGCGCGGGCCGCCTCGGGACCGGCCGTGGAGGCCGAGAACGGGATGGTGGTCTCGTCCCAGCGCCTCGCCTCGCAGGTGGGCGCCGACATCCTGAGGGCCGGCGGCAACGCCGTCGACGCCGCGGTGGCGGTGGCCTACGCCGAGGCGGTGGTGAACCCCTGCTGCGGCAATCTCGGCGGCGGCGGCTTCCTGGTGCTCCACAGCGCCGACGGGCGCAGCCGATTCATCAACTTCCGCGAGACGGCTCCGGCGGCCGCGACCCGAGACATGTATCTCGACGCCGCCGGCACCGTCGTGCAGGGCGCGAGCCTGCGCGGCTGGAAGGCGGCCGGCGTGCCCGGGACGGTGCTCGGCCTCAACACCGCGCTCGCCGCGTACGGGACCCTGCCGCTGGCCCAGGTGATGGCGCCGGCGATCGCGCTCGCCCGGGACGGGTTCGTGCTGACCCGGGGCGATACCGACATCCTCGAATCCGGCACGAAGGTGTTCGCGGGCCAAGCGAACGTCGCCCGGATCTTCCTGCGCCCGGACGGCAGCCCCTGGCGGCCCGGGGACCGGCTGGTCCAGGCCGACCTCGCCCGCACCCTCCAGGCCATCGCCGACCGCGGCGCGGACGCGTTCTACAGGGGCGCGATCCCGGCCGCCGTGGAGGCGGCCTCCCGGGCGGGCGGCGGCCTGCTGACGGCGTCCGACTTCGCCGCCTACACGGTGACGCAGTCCGAGCCGCTCACCTGCCGCTACCGGGGCGCGACGATCCTGTCGGCGCCCCCGCCCTCGTCGGGCGGGACCACGCTCTGCGAGATCCTCACCGTCCTCGACGGCTACGACCTGCGGGCCGCCGGGTTCAACTCGGCCCGGACCGTGCACCTGATGGTCGAGGCGATGCGGCGCGCCTACGCGGACCGCAACCTGCTGCTCGGCGACCCGGCCTTCGTGGAGAACCCGGTCGACCGGCTGCTGTCGCCGGCCTACGCGGAGACGCTCCGGGCCTCGATCCGCCCGGACCGGGCGACCCCGTCGGCGGAGATCCGGCCGGATCCCGGCCCGGAGACGCGGGAACGGCCCGAGACCACCCACATCTCGGTGATGGACAGGGCCGGCAACGCGGTCGCGCTGACCTACACGATCAACGGCTATTTCGGCGCCGGGGTGATCGCCGGCGACACCGGGTTCTTCCTCAACGACGAGATGGACGACTTCACGGTCAAGACCGGGGTGCCGAACCTGTTCGGCCTCGTGCAGGGGACGAAGAACGCGATCCAGCCGGGCAAGCGCCCGCTCTCGTCCATGGCGCCCACGATCGTGCTGCGCGACGGCAGGGTCGCGCTGGTGGCGGGCTCGCCGGGGGGCTCGCGGATCATCACGATCAACGCGCAGACGCTGATCAACATGCTCGACTTCGGCATGGAGCCGCAGGAGGCGGTGGACGCCCCGCGCATCCACCACCAGTGGCTGCCCGACACGATCTACGCCGAGCCCTTCGCGCTCTCGGCGGACACGCAGGGCCTCCTGCGGGGCATGGGCCACACGATCGTCGAGCAGAAGCCCTGGGGCGCACAGGAACTCATCGCGGTCCGCGCCGCGGCGCCCGCCCTGCCGGAGGCCGCGTCGTCGGGCAACGACGCCTCGCGCACGGAGCGGATGCGGCCGGGCCTGCTCTACGGCGCCAACGACAACCGCCGGCCGGCCGGCGCGGCTGTGGGGGAGTAGGGGAGGGTCCCGGAGGCTGCGCGGCACCGCGCGGGCTCGGGTCCCGGATCAGCCTCCGCGGCGACCCGGGCGTCCGGGGCAGGGGGCGCACGGCCCGCCGCGGCGTCGAACACGGGCGCCGCTCAGCCCTCTCCCGCCTCCCGCGCCACGGCGCGGAACCCGATGTCGCGCCGGCAGAAACCCTCCGGCCAGTCGATCCGGGCCACCGCCGCGTAGGCGCGGGCCTTGGCGTCGGTGACGCTGTCGCCGAGGGCCGTCACCGCCAGGACCCGGCCGCCGTCGGCGAGCAGCTGCCCGTCCTCCGCGCGGGTGCCGGCCTGGAACACGTGGACCCCGTCGCCCTCGGCGGCGTCGACGCCCCGGATCACCGAGCCCCGGACCACGGCGCCCGGGTAGCCGGCCGCCGCCATCACCACGGTGAGGGCCGCCCGGTGGGGATCGAATTCCAGGCCCACGCCGGACAGGTCGCCGTCGCAGGCCGAGAGCAGGGCCGGCACGAGGTCGGAGGCGAGGCGCGGCATCAGCACCTGCGCCTCGGGGTCGCCGAAGCGGGTGTTGTACTCGATCAGCTTGGGGCCGTCGGCGGTGAGCATCAGGCCGGCGTACAGGATGCCGGTGAACGGGCAGCCGCGGGCCCGCATGCCGGCGAGCGTCGGCGCGATGATCTCGGCCATGACCCGGGCCTCGATCTCCGGGGTGACCACCCGGGCCGGGGAATAGGCGCCCATGCCGCCGGTATTGGGACCGCGGTCGCCGTCGAAGACCCGCTTGTGGTCCTGGGCGGTGCCGAGGGGGATCGCCCGCGTGCCGTCGCACAGGGCGAAGAAGCTCGCCTCCTCGCCGAACAGGCACTCCTCGACCACCACCTCGGCGCCGGGCTCGGCGAAGAGGGCGGTCAGCGCGTCCTCGGCCTGGTCGACGGTTTCGGCCACGGTGACGCCCTTGCCGGCGGCGAGGCCGTCGGCCTTCACGACGATCGGGGCCCCCTGCTGGCGGACATAGGCCAGCGCCGGCTCCAGTTCGGTGAAGCGCGCGAAGGCGGCGGTGGGGATGTTGCAGGCGGCGCAGAGATCCTTGGTGAAGCCCTTCGAGCCCTCGAGCCGCGCGGCGTCGCGGGTCGGCCCGAAGGCGCGGATCCCGGCGGCCTTCAGGTCGTCCACCAGGCCGGCGACGAGGGGCGCCTCGGGCCCGACCACCACGAGGCCGATCGACTCCGCCGCGCAGAAGGCGGCCACGGCCGCGTGGTCCGTGACCTTGAGGTCCGGTCGGTTGGTCCCGTGGCGGGCCGTGCCGGGATTGCCCGGCGCCGTGAACAGGCGGGTGCAGAGCGGGCTCTGGGCCAGTCGCCAGGCCAGGGCGTGCTCGCGGCCGCCGGAGCCGATCAGCAGGATGTTCATGCGCACGCCACCATGGGCCCAGCTTCTGGGGGAAGCGTGCCCGCGGGAAAAGGTTTTTTTCGGGCTTTCCCCGCTCTGCGCGGATATCCCGGCGGCTCGGAGGCCGATGTCAGCAGCCGATGCAGACGCTCGTGCTGAGGCCGCCCCCCCGCCGCACGACCCCGTTGCGGCCGATATGGCGGCCCCGGTACACGTCCCCGCGGACGCCCCGATAGGGCAGGTAGGGCCCGAAGGAGTCGGCCTGGACGTTGCGCTGGATCGTCTGGTTCAGCGTGTTGAAGTCCGAGACCCGCTGCTGGTTGAGCGACCGGATCTGGCCCTGCAGGGCAAACGAGGCGTTGGCGGCGTTCGGGTCGTTCTGCTGCACCTGCGCCCGGGCGGAGCTCGCCGGGAGGGCGAGCGCCAGGACGAGGAGCGCGCGGGACGCGGCGCGCATGGGTCCCTCCGTGCGAGATTCGAGCGGTCTTCGGAAACGCTTGTCCGAAGTCGACGCGCCAGGATCGGTCCGGGTTCCCGGGCGCGTCAACCCGGCACGACGGGGGATTTCGTCTCCGGCAGGGCCTCGACGAGCTTGGGATCCAGACCGGTATGGGCCTGGACCAGGGGGTGCGGTGTGAGGGCCAGCCACTGCGTCAGGGAGATGTCGGCGTAGCGCGGGCTCTTGAACATCTCCAGGAAGGTCAGGGTCGTGTCGCCGGTATTCTCGATATAGTGCCCCATGGCGAAGGGCACGTAGCCGACGTCGCCGGCCCGGTAGTCGAAGGTGCGGGCCTTCGATTCCGAGCCGAACACCGTCATCCGGCCCTGGCCGGAGAGGTAGTACTGCCACTCGTCGCTGTTCGGGTGCCAGTGCAGCTCGCGCAGCCCTCCGGGCTCGACCTCGACCAGCGCCGCCGCGATCGTCACGGAGGCCGGGAACACCGTGGAATCGGTGACGCGCACGCTGCCGCCCCGGGTGCGGACCGGCTCCTGCGCCAGCATCCGGTGGCTGAAAGTCTTCGGCACCGGCCCGGAGCCGCCCATCTTGTCGGCCGCGAGCGGTCCCGGCTTGGGACCGGGGAAGATGTAGAGTTCCTTCTGCGGAACCTCGGCGAAGGCGGCCTCGGGCAGGCCGAAGTTCTTGGCGAGCACGTCCGTCGGCGTGTGCGCCAGCCAGTCGGTCAGCAGGAAGGTGGAATCCTCCGAGAAGCCGCCGTCGTCGAACACGAGCAGGAACTCGCAGCCGTCGACCCCGTCGGCGGCGAGCCCCTGGATCGAGTGCGGGATGCCGCCCGGGAAGTACCAGAGATCGCCCTCGCCGACGTCGTCCGCGAAGGTGCGCCCGTCCTGGTCGACCGCGGTGATCCGGGCCTTGCCCTTGATCATGTAGGCCCACTCGGATTCCTTGTGCCAGTGCATCTCGCGGACCGCGCCGGCCTTGAGCCGCATGTTGACCCCCGCCATGGCCTTGGAGACCGGCAGCTCGCGGATCGTGGTCTGGCGCGCCCAGCCGCCCTCCTCCAGCCGCATGTGGCTGTCCGCGAAGGACCATTTCAGGTTCGGCATCGTGCCGTGATCGGTGGCGGGCGGCGCCAGGGTGAACGGCTCCTCGGCGGCGCGAGGCCTGTTCTGCGGGCCCAGGATGTCGGCCCCCTTGCCGCCGCGCTCGGGACGGGGCGCGGAGGGCCCGGCGGATTGCGCCGCGGCGGAGGATGCCGCCATCGCGCCGCCGGCGGCTGCGATGACGGCGCGCCTGGAGATCTCGGTCATCGTGGATCGGTCCCTGCGTCAGTGGCAGGGAAACCGGTCGCGTGCTCGGAGGATCCGCGGACGGGCCGCACTGTGCGCTGCGGCATCTCGCCCGGAGACCGCGCGCGGTCTATGCATTGCGTACGGCGCATTGGATACGGCACCGGACGCGTCCCGACCGGGCGCCGATGCGGCGGTTCAGGCGCGGCGCGACCCGAGGGCAGGATGGCGGACCGGGACAGTTCAGCCGCGGACGGAACCGTCCCGCCCGCCCGCGGCGGCCGCCGGTGGCTCGCCCTGCTGGTGCTGGCGGGCCTCGGTGCCCTCGGATACCGCCTGTGGCCGGAAGCGTCCCGCGCGGCGAGTCCGCCCGCCGCCGCCGAGGCGAAGCCGCCGACCGTGCGGGTCGCCGCCGCGGCCCGGGCCTCCGACACCCTGAGCCTGACCCAGACGGGCACCACCCAGGCGTTCGACATCGCGAACCTCTACCCGCGGGCGACCGGCTACATCGTCGAGCGCAAGGTCGATATCGGCTCGCACGTGAAGGCGGGCGACCTGCTGTTCCGGATCAGCGCGCCCGACCTCGACCAGCAGCTGGTCCAGGCCCAGTCGCAGGTGCTGCAGCTCCAGGCGGCGCTGATCCAGGCGCGGGCGATGGTGGACCAGGCCGAGGCCAACCGCCACCTCGCCGACGTCACCAACCGGCGGACCTCGACACTGGCCGGCACCGGGGTCGAGACCCGGCAGAACGCCGACACGTCCCAGGCCGGGGTGCTGGCGCAGACCGCCAACGTCGACGCCGCCAGGGCCGCCGTGAAGGTCGCGGAGGCGAACATCGCCGCCCAGGAGGCGCAGGTCGCCCGGCTCAAGGTCCTGACCGGGTTCGAGGAGATCCGCGCGCCCTTCGACGGGGTGGTGACGGCCCGCAACAACGACGTCGGCGACGCGGTCACGGCGGACACCAATACGGGGGCGCCGCTCCTCACGCTGAACCGCGACGACGTGCTGCGCATGGCGGTGAACGTGCCGCTCTACGCCGCCGACGGCGTCCGCGACGGGCTGGCCGCCAAGGTCGAGGTGGCGCAGATCCCGGGCCGGATCTTCCCCGGCACGGTCTCGCGCTCGTCGACGACGCTGCTCTCGGCCGCGCGCACGCTGGTCACGCAGGTCGACATCCCCAATCCCGACGGCGCGCTGCGGCCGGGGCTCTACATCACCATCACGCTGGAGATCCCGCGCGTCTCGCCCGCCGTGACGGTGCCGAACGACGCCCTGATCTTCGACCAGCACGGGACCCGCGTGGCCGTGGTCGAGGCGGCCGGGGAGGGGGGCGGCGTGGTGCGGATGCGCCCGGTCACGATCTTCCGGCAGACCCGCACGCTGCTGGAACTGCGCGACGGCCTGAGCGGCGGCGAGCGCGTCGTCGTGGGCCCGCCGGCCTCGCTGCGCGACGGCGACAGGGTCACCCTGCGTCCGGAGGACCGGGCCGGGGCGTGAGCCGCGCTGTGGGCGGCGGCCGTACGCGCGGCACGGGACGGGCGCCCGCCGTCCGGCCGCCGTGTCCAGCCCTGGGACAGCTCCGGCGGCGATAAGCGCCGGGCACGCGGCGGCCGACGCGGGGTCAGACCCCGGCGCCGCCGTGACCGGCCGGCTCAGGAAGCGGATCTCACCGCCGTGGCACTCGGAACGATAGCGCTGTCGATCGCGCTGCTTGGGCTCGCCCTGGCGATCCTCGGGCTGACACTGGCCCTCGCGGGGGGGACCTGGTTCTACGTCGCCCTGGGCGTGGGCGTGCTGGCCTCCGGCGTCGAGCTGGCCCGGCGGCGGCAGCGCGGCCTCGGGATCTACGCGCTGGTGCTGGCCGCGGCCTTCGCCTGGACGGTCGGCGAGGTCGGGCTCGACAAGTGGCAATGGATCCCGCGCGGGGCCCTGCTCCTCCTCGTCGGACTCGTGCTCTGCCTGCCCCCCGTGGTGCGGCGCCTGCGCGACGCGCCGGAGCGGCCCTGGAAGCCTGGCCTCGGGAACGGTCCGCTCGCCCTCCGGGTCGTCGTGCTGCTGATCGCGGCCTCGGGTGCCGCGTCCTGGTTCTTCGACCCGGTCGAGACGCGGGGCAGCCTGCCGAAGGTCGCGGGGGCGAGGCCCGCCGCCGTCGATCCGAGCGGCGTTCCCTATCCGGCGGACGATTGGGTCGCCTACGGCGGCAGCAATCTCGGCCAGCGCTACTCGGCGCTCAGGGACATCAGCACCGCCAATGTCCGGGGCCTCGCCGTGGCCTGGGAGCACCATACGGGCGACCTGCGCGGCGACAGCCGGGCGGATCCGAAGGAATTCACCTTCGAGGCCACGCCCATCAAGGTTAACGGGCTGCTCTACCTCTGCACGCCGCACAACATCGTCCAGGCCCTGGAGCCCGAAACCGGCCGGCTGGTCTGGGCCTTCGACCCGAAGATGGCGCGGGACGGCCAGTACCAGCACCAGACCTGCCGCGGCGTGTCCTACAACGACTCGACCGGCTACGCGCCGCCCGCCGAGGCCGATGCGGACAGGGCCGCCGCCGTCGTGGCCGCGGTCGCCGAATGTCCGCGCCGGATCATCGCGGCCTCGGTGGACGCGCGCCTCTACGCGCTGAACGCCGAGACCGGCGCCCCGTGCAGGACCTTCGGGGCGGACGGGTTCGTCGATCTGAAGGCGCAGATGCCGAACCTCCGGCGCGCCGCCTATCAGCAGACCTCGGCACCGCTGGTGACCCGGGACCTCATCGTCCTCGGCAGCGCCATCGCCGACAACTACTACGCGGACAACCCCTCGGGCGTGATCCGCGCCTTCGACGTGCGCACCGGCGCGATCGTCTGGAAGTTCGACGCCGGCAAGCCCGACGCGACCGCGCCGCTGCGGCCCGGCGACAAGTACGAGCCCAACTCGGCGGTGGCCTGGACGCAGTTCTCGGCCGACGAGGCCCTGGGGCTCGTCTACGTGCCGTTCGGCAACCGGGCGCCCGATCAGGTGGGCGTGGCCCGGTCGAGGGCCGACGAGGCCCTCATCGACGCCCTGGCGGCGCTGGATCTGGAGACGGGCACGCTGCGCTGGGCGTTCCGGACCACGTATCACGACCTCTGGGACCGCGATAACCCGTCCCAGCCGGTCCTCCTCACCCTGCCGCAGGGCGAGGGGACGGTGCCGGCGATCCTGATCCCCACCAAGGTCGGCAACGTCTGGGTCCTCGACCGCCGCACCGGCGCCCCGATCCGGCCGGTCTCCGAGGTCCCGGTCTCGACCCGGACCGACATCCCGGGGGAGACGCCGTCCCCGGTCCAGCCGATGTCGTCCCTCCGCTTCACGCCGGCGCCGCTGACGGAGGCCGGCATGTGGGGCGTCACGCCCTTCGACCAGATTCAGTGCCGCCTCGCCTTCCGGTCGAACCGCTACGACGGCAACCCGTTCACACCGCCCCAGGCGTCGGAGGGCGCGATCGTCTGGCCCGGCAATATCGGGGTGTTCAACTGGGGGTCGGTAGCGGTCGATCCGGTCCATCACTGGATGATCGCGACGCCGCAATACCTGCCCTACATCTACCGCCTGCTCCCGCGCCCGCCGGGCGAGCCGGAACGGCGCCTCGTCGGCGCCGATCCCGAGGCGAGCCCGGTCAACGAGAATCTCGGCGGCCCCTACGCGGTCTCCATCGCGCACATGCGCTCCGCCCTCGGCATCCCCTGCAGCGCGCCGCCCTGGGGCGTGCGGGTCGGCGTGAATCTCGCCGACGGCACGCTCGCCTGGAAGCGCCGCAACGGCACGGTCGCGGGGCAGAAGGTCGGCGGCCTGGCGGTCCCGCTCCCCCTGGAGATGGGCATGCTGGCCCACGGCGGCACCCTGACCACGGCGGGCGGCGTCGCGTTCACGGCCGCCACGCTCGACGACCGCATGCGCGGCTACGACATGCGGACCGGTGAGGTCCTGTGGTCCACGACGTTGCCGGCCGGCGGCCAGGCCACGCCGATGACCTATCGCGGCCGCGACGGCCGGCAGTACGTGGTGATCGCGGCGGGCGGGCACGGCGCCCTCGGCACCACGCTGGGCGACTCGGTCATCGCCTTCAGGCTCGAGTGAGCCGTCGCGCGCCGGCCGGCCGCCGAAGCGGGCGCTGCGGCGGCTTCGGCGAGGCCCCGGCCCTTCCGGCCGGGGCGGCGGTCTAGGCCGCGAGCCGGGCCCGCGCGTCGATGCGGGCGAGGCGGGCCAGCAGGTACTCGACCTCGGCCTTCGCCTGCGCGGTCAGCGCCTGCGACGGCTTGCGCTGCGCGTCGGACGCGAAGATCCCCCGGCGCATGAACACGTATTTGCGCACCGCGAGCCCCAGCGGGCCCTGCTGCTGCTCGTAGCGGAGATAGGGGAGGTGGGCGTCGAACAGGTCGTGGGCAGCGTCGCGCTGCCCCGCCCGGCCGAGGCGGACCACGTCGACCAGCATCTCCGGGAAGGCGTAGCCGGTATTGGCCCCGTCGGCGCCGCGCTCGGTCTCGAAGTCGAGGAACAGGCCGCCATTGCCCACGAGGATGGAGATGTGGCGCATCGAGCCGTCCGCCTCGAAGCCGCGCAGCGTGGAGATCTTCTCCAGGCCCGGCCAGTCCTCGTGCTTGAGCATCACGCAGGAGGGGTTCTCGGACACGATCCGGCGGATCACCCCGGGGGTCATCTGGACCGAGAAGGTGAGGGGATAGTCCTGAAGCACGAAGGGCACGTCCGGGCCCACGGCCTCGGCGGCATTCCGAAAATAGCCGACCACCTGGTCGTCGGTGCGGAGCGTGTTGGGCGGCGCGATCATCACGCCGGCCGCGCCCAGCTCCATCACCTCCCGGGCGAGCGCCCGCATGGCCGCGAAGCCCGGCGCCGTGACGCCGACGATCACCGGCAGCCGGGTGCGCCCGAGGACGCGCCGCGCCACCGCGATCCCCTCCGCGTGGTCGAGCTTGCCGGCCTCGCCGAGCTGGCCGAGGATCGTCAGGCCGTCGACGCCGGCCGCCCCGAAGAAGTCGGTCATCCGGTCGAGGGAGACCTCGTCGATCCGGCCGTCCGGATGGAACGGCGTCGGCGCGATCGGGACGACGCCGCCGATGTCGCTGGTGAGAGGCATGCCGGTCTCCGCGCTGCTGCGGCGGCCGCCGGCCGCCGGGTGGCATGCCCCATACTAAAAAATCCCGGGCGACGCGACGCGCCCGGGACGGGATCGGGCGCTGGACGGGATCGGACCGCGTTCGGCGCGCGACCGACCCGCTCGGTCATCCCAGCAGCTTGTCGAGGGTGATCGGCATCTCGCGGACCCGCACGCCGGTGGCATGCCAGACCGCGTTGGCGATGGCGCCCACCGTGCCGGTGATGCCGATCTCGCCGACCCCCTTCACGCCGAGGTTGTTCACCACCGCGTCGTCCTCGTGGACCAGGATCGCCTCCATGGCGGGCACATCGGCGTTCACCGGCACGTGGTACTCGGCGAGGTTGTCGTTGAGGAACCGGCCGGTGCGCGGGTCCATCTCGGCCCGCTCATGCAGGGCGAAGGACAGGCCCCAGATCATCCCGCCGTAATACTGGCTCCGGACGAGGCGCGGGTTGATCACCCGTCCGGCCGCGAAGGCGCCGACGAGGCGGCTCACGCGGATCTGGCCGAGATCGGGATCGACCTTCACCTCGGCGAAGACCGCGCCGTGGGCGTGCATGGCGTAGGAGGCCTGCGCCGCCGGGTCGGCGCCGGCCTTGCCCTGGCCCTCGATCCTCGACCGGCCGGCCCGCCTGAGGATGTCGGTGAAGGACTCGCTCCGACCCGGGTCGTCGCGCCGGGTCAGACGCCCGTCCGCGGCGGTCACGCCGGCGTTGCCGGCGCCGTAGAGCGGGGAGGCGGGATCGTTGGTGGCGAGCTCCGCCAGCTGCCGGATCACGTCGCCGGCCGCCGCGTGGACCGCGCCGCCCGCGGTGGCGGTGTGGCCCGAGCCGCCCGCGATGCCGGCATTCGGCAGGTCGGACGAGCCCATCCGGAAGGTGAGGGCGTCCATCCCGATCCCGAGCCCGTCGGCGGCGATCTGGGCCAGCGCCGTCCACGAGCCCTGGCCCATGTCGATCGCCCCGAGCTCCACCGTGCCGGTGCCGTCGGCGCGGATCTCGGCCCGGGCCATGCCCTCGAAGATCAGCGCCGGGAAGGTGGCGGTGCCCATGCCGGTGCCGACCAGGAACCCGTCCCGGTCGCGGGTCTGGCGGGGCCGGAGCGGGCGCCCGGCCCAGCCGAACGCCTCGGCGCCGCGCCGGTAGCAGTCCCGCAGGGCCTTGGAGGAGAACGGCTTGCCGGTGATCGGCTCGACCTCGGCGTAGTTGGCGAGGCGGAACTCCAGCGGGTCCATGCCGAGTTCGTGGGCCATCTCGTCCAGCGCGCTCTCCAGGGCGACGCTGCCGGTGGCCTCGCCGGGCGCGCGCATGAACAGCGGCGTGCCGGTGTCGAGGCGCACGGCCTCGTGCCGGATGGCGATGGCGGGGCTCGCGTAGAGGGTGCTGGTCGCCCGGCCCGCCGGCTCGAAGAAGTCGTCGAAGCTCGACGAGGCGGTGCGGATGTGATGGTCGAGGGCCGTCAGCTTGCCGGACGCGTCGGCGCCGAGCCGGAGGGTCTGCCGGGTCGGCCCGCGATGGCCCATCGGGCCGTACATCTGCGTGCGGGTCGGGACGAGCTTCACCGGCCTGCCGACGAGCTTCGCCGCCATGCAGGCGAGCACCTGCGGCCCGGCGGGGACGCCCTTCGAGCCGAAGCCGCCGCCGAGATAGGGGCTCTCGATGTGGATGTCGTCGGGGCTGATGCCGAAGAGCCCGGCGAGCCGGGCCTGCGACATGGCGAGCGCCTGGGTCGGCATGAAGAGCGTCAGCCGGTTCCCGTCCCAGCTCGCCACCGCCGCGTGGGGCTCCATGGCGTTGTGGTACTGGGCCGGCGTCTCGTAGGTCGCGGCGATCGTCTTGGACGCGGCCGCGAGCCCGGCCTCGACGTCGCCGTCCGTCTCGACGGGCGGGGCGCCGACGCCGACCGAATCCGGCGTGAAGGCCGCGCCGGCATCGAGCCCGATCCGCGGCGTCTCGGCCGCGTAGGTCGGGGCGAGCAGCCGGGCGCCCTCGGTGGCCGCCTCCAGGGTCTCGGCGATCACCACGGCGATGGGCTGGTTGGCGTAGCGGACGCGGTCGTTCTGCAGGAGGTCGAGGCGGAACGTGAACGGCCCGTCCTTGGCGTCCGGGTCCTTGGCGAGCGCCGGGGCGTGCCCCGGCCGCATCACCGCCACGACGCCGGGATGCGCCTCGGCGGCGGCCACGTCGAGGCCGGTGACGCGGCCGCGGGCGATCCGGGCGACGCAGAGCGCCGCGTGGAGGGTGCCGGGAGGCAGGTTGTCGGCGGAGAAGCGGGCCTGGCCCGTCACCTTGAGGGGGCCGTCGCGCCGGGTCAGCGGCTGGCCGATGCTGGAGCCGTGGCGGATCGCGCCGGCGGGGAGGTTCGAGGCGGGCATGTTCGATGGCTTGGAGGTCGCGGTCATGCGGGTCTCCTCAAAGGGGTCCGGTTGAAGCCTTCGGTTGCGGCGACCCGCTCCGTCATCGCGAGCGGAGCGAAGTGACCCAGGGCAGCGCGACGTCGGGCATCGTGGCGCCGCCCGGCTCGCTCCGCCCGCGATGACGGCGCCGAGCCGCCGACCGGGGGCGGGGTCAGACGATGCCGAACGGGGAGGCGGGGAGCGCCGGGATCCGGGCGGGCGTGCCCGCGGCGGCCTGGGTCAGCGCGCGGATCGCCACCCGGCGGGCGAGCTCGATCTTGAAGGCGTTGGCTTCGCCGGTGGGCCTGGCGCCGGACAGCGCCGCGTCGGCGGCCTTCGCGAAGGCCTCGGCGGAGGGTGCCTGTCCGGCGAGCGCCGCCTCGGCCTCCGCCACCCGCCAGGGCTTGAGCGCCAGCCCGCCCAGGGCGAGCCGGGCCTGCCCGATCCGGCCGCCGGCCTCCAGGGTGAGGGCGGCCGCCGCCGAGACGACCGCGAAGGCGTAGGAGGTGCGGTCGCGGACCTTGAGGTAGCGGGCGTTGCCCCGGAAGGACGCCGCCTCCGGGGGCAGGCGCAGGGCGGTGATCAGCTCGCCGGGCCGCAGGTCGGTCTCCCGCTCCGGGTGGTCGCCGGGGAGGTGGTGGAACGCGGTGAGCGGCACCTCCCGGGCGCCGTCCGGCCCGGTGATCTCCACCACCGCGTCGAGGGCGGCGAGCGGCACGCAGAAGTCGGACGGGTGGGTGGCGATGCAGTGCTCGCTCCAGCCCTGGACCGCGTGGATGCGGGTGGCGTGCCCCAGGGCCGCGCAGCCGGAGCCGGGCGCGCGCTTGTTGCAGGGCGAGACCGCGTCGGTGAAGAACTGGCAGCGGGTGCGCTGCATCAGGTTGCCGCCGACCGTGGCGGCGTTGCGCAGCTGCGCCGAGGCGCCGGCCAGCAGGGCCTCGGCCACCATCGGGTAGGCCTCGGCGAAGGCCGAATCGTGGGCGAGGTCGCTGTTGCGCACCAGGGCGCCGACCCGGGCGGTGCCGTCCGGCAGCCGCTCGATGGCCGAGAGGCCGGGGAGGCGGGTGATGTCGACGACCCGCTCCGGCGTGGCGACGCCGCCCTTCATCAGGTCGACGAGGTTGGTGCCGGCGGCGAGGTAGGCCGTGCCCGGAAGCTGGCCGGCCGCCACGGCCTCGGGCACGCTCGCGGGGCGGATGTAGTCGAAGGTCCTCACGCCGCGTCCTCCCGCTGCTCCGAGGTCCGGGCCGCCGCGTCCTGCACGGCGTCCAGGATGCCCGCGTAGGCGCCGCAGCGGCAGAGATTGCCGCTCATGCCCTCGCGGATGCGCTCCGGATCGGTGCCGGCATGACCCTCGCGGATCAGGCCGACCGCGCTCATGATCTGGCCGGGGGTGCAGAAGCCGCACTGGAAGCCGTCATGGGCGATGAAGGCCGCCTGGACCGGGTGCAGCCGGTCGCCCTCGGCGAGCCCCTCGATGGTCAGGATCTCGGCGCCGTCGAGGCTCGCGGCGAGGGTCAGGCAGCTGTTGATGCGCCGCCCGTTCACCAGGACCGTGCAGGCGCCGCACTGGCCGCGGTCGCAGCCCTTCTTGGCGCCCGTCAGGCCGAGGCGCTCGCGCAGGAGATCGAGGAGGGTGACGCGCGGATCGTCGAGGGCGATCTCGCGCGGCTGCCCGTTCAGGGTGAGCCTGAGGGGAATGGTCATGCGGGGGTCCCGGCTTTTGAGGCTGGAACCGTTACAGATAGCCGCCGCCGCGCCCTCGGCGAGACCTTATGCAGAAAGCGATGTGCGCAAGATCACAGCACGCGAAGGTTGCGCGTTCACGCTGACTTGACCGTGACCTCCGAGGCGGATTTCAGCGCCGTCTTGCCCTTGGCGGTCTTGATCTCCACCGCCGGCTTCGCCTTCGAAGCCTCGCGCTTCACCGTGTTGCCCTTGATGGTCTTCTCGACGTCCTGGGTGTGGACCTTGGTCACCTCGCCCGAGACGGTGCCCTTGCCCCATTTGTAGGTGACGTCGTCGCCGGTCTTCACCTTGGCCTTGGCAGTCATCCGATCCTCCGTCGTGGCTGCGGGACAAGGCGCCGGGAGCGGGTGCGTTCCCGGCTCTCCACGGCCGGGATGCCGCACTCAGCGCCCGACCTCCCGGCGCAGGGCCGCGACCATCGTCTCGACCGCCGCCTGCGCGGTCTCACCGAGGTCGATGTCGGTCTCGCCGGCGGTGACGAGGCCGCGCGCCTCCAGTTCCTCCACGCCCTCCGGGTCGGCCTCGTGGCCGGCGCCGTCCCGGCGGATCACCGAGGTGACCCTCTCGCCGCTGACGAGGCGGTGGTAGGCCGCGAAGGCGAAGATCGAGAGGGCCTTGTCGGAGAGTCCGTTCAGGTCGTCGGCCATGCGTGCGCTCCTCGCGTCGGGTTCGTCGGACGAACGCCGTACGGGCCTGAGGGGTCCGGACGGACGCCAGGGTGCGACGACACGCGCGGCGACAGGTGCGACGACAGGCGCGCCCGCCGGAGCGGCGCCGCTTCGCGCCGGGCCCGGCTTGCTGCTAATCTGCCGCTCTCCATGACCCAGCACACCGATCAGACCGAAGTGGAACCGAGCCCCGAGACGCGCCCCGCGCCCGCGCCGCCCGATCTCGACTATCGCCTGCGCCAGCAGGCGATCCTGTCCGAGTTCGGCGTCGAGGCTCTGCGCGGCACCGATGTCGATCACCTGCTGCAGCGGGCCGCGGAACTGTGCGCGCAGGGCATGGGCGCGGAGTTCTGCAAGGCCCTGGAATATCAGCGCGGCGCCGACACCCTGCTGGTCCGGGCCGGCGTCGGCTGGGGACCCGACGTGATCGGGAAGGCCCGGATCGGGGCGGACCTCGCCTCCCCCGCGGGCTTCGCCCTCAAGACCGGCCGGCCGGTGATCTCCAACCACCTCGCCGACGAGACCCGGTTCCGCACGCCGCAGCTCATGGCCGAGCACGGCATTCGCCGGGCGATCAACGTGCTGATCGAGAACCGGGACGGCGCCTTCGGGGTGCTGGAGGTGGACGACACCCGCGAGGGCATGTTCGCGGAGGCCGACATCGCCTTCATGCAGGGCTTCGCCAACCTGCTCGGGGGCGCCATCGAGCGCCAGCGGACCGAGAGCCTGCTGCGGGCCGCCCTCGCCCGGCAGGACCTGCTCGCCCGCGAGATGAGCCACCGGGTCAAGAACAGCCTCGCCATCGTGGCGAGCCTCCTCGCCCTGCAGGCCCGGGCCGCCGAGGACCCGGCCGTGCAGACGGCCCTGGCGGACGCGCGCAGCCGCGTCGAGGCGATCGCGGGCGTCCACGACCAGCTCTGGCGGCAGGGTGACAAGGCGGAGGGGGAGGGGGAGGGGGTGCCGGGCGAGCTCGACCTCGCGCCCTTCCTCGAGAAGCTCGTGGCCAACCTCGCCAGCGGCGTGCCGGGCCAGCGGCTCGCCTGCGCGGCCTGCCCGCAGCGGATCTCGGCCGATCGGGCGATCCCCATCGGCCTGCTGGTCAACGAACTCGTCACCAACGCGCTCAAATACGCCTACCCCCCCGAGACGCACCCGGCAGGCGGCGAGATCCGGGTCCGCGCCGAGCGCCGGCCCGAGGGGCTCGTGGTCGAGGTGGCCGACGACGGGATCGGCCTGCCGGCGGGATTTGAGATCGGGCGTAACTCGAGGAGCCTCGGGATGCGGGTGGTCGGCAGCCTCACGCGCCAGCTCGGCGGCAGCCTGACGATTCCGGCCCGGGAGAAGGGCACCTGCTTCCGCCTGGAGGTGCCCCTGGAGATGCCCCCGGCCGGCTGAGCGCGGCGTGCTCCCCGACCGGGCGGGGACTGGACAGAGGCCCTGCCCCGCCGCGATCTGGGCGCGACGGGTTCGGCGAGACAGAGCGGATGCAGTGACCGGAGACAGGACGACGGCGGCGCTCCTCGCCGAACGGCTCCACGCCTTTCGGAGCCTCGGCGACAATTGCGAGTTCGGGTTCGTGCAGCGCTACGGCGGGGTCGAGCCCTCCGGCCTGCTGCGCTTCTCCTACACGCCCATGGAGGACCTGATCCGCGGCCTGCGCTGCGGCTTCGCGGATTTCGGCGTGCCGGGCGACCTGCGGCTCTCCGTGAGTTCCGGCGGCACCTATTACTGCCACAGCGTCGCCTACAACATCTGGGCGAATACCGGGCACCCGGCCGGCTCGATCGAGCCGGAGGTGCTGCTGGAGCGGGAATACGGCCGGCTGGCCCATCTCAAGCGCAAGCTGCTCGACGAACTCGCGGACGGCTCGAAGATCCTGGTGCGCAAGGTCGGCCGCGACGAGACCGAGGCCGACTTCGCCCGCCTGGTCGAGGCGGTCCGGGCGCACGGGCCCTCGACGCTGCTGCGCGTGACCGAGGCCGGACCGGACTGGGTTCCCGAACCGGCCCGGCGCGTCGCCGACCGGCTGATCGCGGGACAGGTCCGCCGGTTCGCGCCGGTGGAGCAGGCCTGGGAGGTCGATCTCGAACCCTGGATGCACCTCGTGGACAGCGCCTACGCGCTGGAGCGCGGCGCGGCGCCGACCCGCCTCGACGCCGCCGCCTTCCCGGAGGCGCTGGCGCTGCCGGGACGCCTGCGCCGGCATGTCGGCCGGCACCGGGCGACGGCCTTGAGCGCCTACACGCGGGCGGTGGATCCGGCCGGCTTCCGCGCCGACACGGTCCACGTGTTCTCGAGCTGGGTGTGGATCCCGGAGGACTTCGCCGGGGACCGGGTCTTCGCGGCGGCCGGCTACGCGCGGCTCGGCTGGCGGGACGCCGACCTGTCGCGGCGCCGGTGCTGGCAGCGCGTCTGGGCGGCGGGACGGCTGCGCCCCGACGCGGCGCGGGAGCCCGTCGGGCTCGGCATGATCGGCACGCGGCGGGACGGGTTCTGGTCCGCCGGGGCCCGCTTCGCCGAGGGGCCGATCCCCGGCGATGAGCCGGCGCCGGAGCTGCGGATGCCGCCGGCCCGGTTCCCTGGCCGGGATCTCCTCGGCCGGCTGCTGCCGCGGGTCCTGTAGACCCCGGACCGGCACCCGACCGGGAACCGATCCGGCACGGCGGTCTTGCCTACCGGGCCGCACGGGACAGCGCCCGTCGCGAGGGAGCCCATGCCCGGTTCCGTGCCCGACCGCCGCTCTCTGCTCCTCACCCTGGCCGCGGGGTCGGCGCTCCTGTCGACGCGGGGCGCCGACGCCGTCGGGGCGCCGGAGCGGATCCCGCTCTGGCCGGGGCAGCCGCCGGGCGGCGGCGGTCCGCAGGGTCCGCCGGTCCGCGACGACAGCGGCGCCGTGAAGAACGTCGCCGTGCCGGTCCTGGAGGTGTACGCCCCGGAGACGCCGACCGGCGTGGCGGTCCTCGTCGCCGGCGGCGGCGGCTACGCGCGGATCGGGATAGTCAAGGAGGCGCTCCCCGCCGCGCTCTGGCTCGCCGCGCAGGGCATCACGGCCTTCGTGCTCACCTACCGCCTGCCGGGCGAGGGCTGGGCGGCGGGCCCCCTGGCGCCGCTCCAGGACGGGCAGCGGGCCCTGCGCCTGATCCGCGCCGCTTCCGGGCGCTTCCGGATCGACCCGGCCCGCGTCGGCGTGCTCGGCTTCTCCGCCGGCGGCCACCTCGGCGGCCTGATCGCCGCGCGCTCCGCGTTCCGGGCCTACGAACCCGTGGACGCGGCCGACGACCTGTCGGCGCGGCCCGATTTCGCGACGCTGATCTACCCCGTGGTGAGCCTGGAGCCGCCCCACGACCGCACGACCACCCGGCGCTCCCTGGTCGGCGAGGCCCCGAGCCCGGAGGCGAGCCGGGACTGGTCGCTCCAGACCCATATCCGGTCCGGCTGCCCGACGCTGTTCCTCGTGCAGGCGGACGACGACCCGGTCATCAGCCCGGAGCACAGCCGCATCCTGGACGCGGCCTGCCGCGCGGCGGGCGTGCCGGTCGAGTACCACCGCTTCGCGGTCGGCGGCCACGGTTTCGGGATCGGCCGGTCGGAGGCGCCGGTCGCCCTCTGGCCGAGGCTCTGCCGGCTCTGGCTGACCAGCGTGTCGGTGATGCGCTGACGCGGCGCGCACCGGCTGCCTGCGGCGACCCTGTCGGGTCGCTCATCCGGCGCGGGAGCCGTCAGGCAGGGCAGGGGGCCGGTGAGCCCCGGGCCGGCGCGCAGGGGCCCTCGCCCGCGCGGACGGGACCCGCGCGGGCGCGCCGGAGATCGCCGCCGCCGGGGTCGCGGGCGGTCACGCCCGGAGAGCCGGACCGCCGCTCCAGCCGCCGCCGCGAGCGACGCCGGGCGAGCCGGGTCAGCGCCGCGGCGATCGGCCGGACGTCGTCCCGGTCCACCCGTCGCGGGGAGGGGCCTCCACCCCCCTGACCCGACCGCCCTGCCCGGGAGCGCCGGTGTCGGCGCCCGTCAGCCGCTTCGTCATCGCGCCCGTTGCGACCGCGCCTCGCCGCGCGCGACGACGGGCGCGCGGCGGCCCGGGTCGGAGCCGAGCGTGTCCGGCGGCGGCGCGCGGCCTCCCATCCCCGTGGCCTCGACCTCCCGCCCGATCAGCGGCCTTCATCCAGCCGCATCCAGTCGCATCCAGCCCCGTGCCGCCCTCGGGCGGCCTTCGGGCGGCCTTCGGGCGGCCTTCGGGCGGCGACGCCGGGACACGGGACGATCCGGTCCCACGAACCTCTCTCCGTTGTTCGCATAAGATATATTATGGAATGCAAAGGGCGTCCCAGGTCGGGTGAGGGGCGGTCGCTCCGCCGGCCGGCGCGCCCAGATGGGATCCCGCCTCGCGCCGCCTCCGATCCGGGCGGTGCGGCCCCGGCGTCGGGTCCCGTCCGGCCGGGCGGCTTCCGGATCGGGCGAGGGCGGTCCGAGCCCCCTCCCCGCGGCGCGGCGTGCCGCCCGCGCGCCCTCACGCGGCGCGCCCGGCCGTGCGGCGGACGTCGCCGAGGATCCGGCCGTCCCGCGTCCGGCAGTCGATATGCTCCGACAGACGGCCGGTCCGGATCCGGATCGATGCCGGCCGGGCCAGGAGCGCGGCGCGCTCCAAGAATTCCGCGGCGCTCATCGGCGCGTCCCGGCCGCCGCCGAGGCCGCGCCACCAGGACACCGCCTTATCCCGCTCGTAGCCGCTGCGCTCGGGCCGCAGGCGGACGCGCCACGCCGCCTCGGCGGGGCCGTCCCGCCAGCCGAGGACGAGGTCGAGCCCGTCGGGCGCGGCCTCCAGCTTCAGGGCCGTGACTGGATGCCACGCGGCCTCCTGCCAGCCGGCCTCCGCCGCCGGGGCAGGGCCCGCCGGCTCGGGACCGGGCAGCCCGGGATCCGCCGAGAGGATCGCCAGCTCGTCGTCGGCGGCGGCCTCGTGCGGCGCCTCGGCGTCCGGGTCCGCCTCCGGCTCGGTCCAGCACGCCTCGCAGGTGGAGGCGTTCAGCGCGATCAGGGCGCCGCAGCCGGGGCAGGGCTTGGCGCGCGAGGCCCCTGCCCCGCCCAATCCCTGTGTGGCGCTCCGGACCGTCACGGCGTCGACGGGCCCGTGCATCCGCACCAGACCGGCATAGTCCAGGATCAGCGCGTCGGCCTTTCCGGGCGCGCAGCGCAGCGCCCGGCCGACCTGCTGCACGTAGAGGCCGGTGCTGCGGGTCGGGCGCAGCAGCGCCACCAGATCGACCTCGGGCACGTTGAAGCCGGTCCCGAGCACGCCCACCGAGGTCAGGCAGCGGATCTGCCCGGCCCGGAACGCCGCGACGATGCGGTCGCGCTCCCGGCAGGGCGTCTCGCCCGAGACGCTCTCGCAGGAATACCCTTCCGCCCGCACCGCGTCGCGCACGGCCTCCGCGTGGGCGAGGCCGGCGCAGAAGGCGAGCCAGGCCCGGCGGGCGCGCCCGTACTCCGCGAGCTCCGCGACCGCCGCGCGGGTGATCCAGTCGCGGTTGACCGCCGCCTCCAGCTCGCCCGGGATGTAGTCGCCCCCGCGCCGGCCGACGCCCGAGACGTCGAGCTGGGTGAGCGTCGCCTTGGAGACGAGGGGCGCCAGGAAGCCGCGCCGGATCAGCGTGAACGTGTCGGCCTCGTAGGCGATGCCGGAGAAGAGCCGGTGCTCGCCTTCGTCGAGGCGGCCCGAATCGAGCCGGTAGGGCGTGGCGGTGAAGCCCGCCACACGCAGCCCGGGGGTCCGCGCGCGCAGGCCCGCCAGGAAGCGGCCGTAGCGGGTGTCGGCGGCGCGGGGGATCAGGTGGGCCTCGTCGACGATCACGAGGTCGCGCGGACCGATCGCGTCGAGCCGGTCGGCCACCGACTGGATGCCGCAGACCAGCACCTGCGCCCCGGCCTCCCGCCGCCGGAGCCCGGCCGAGAAGATGCCGGCCGGCGCCCCCGGCCAGGACCGGGTCAGCTCGGAGAAATTCTGGGCGACCAGCTCGCGGCTGTGGGTGACGATCGCCACCCGGGCGAGGGGGTTCTCGTCCAGGGTCTCCCGGGCGAGGGCCGCGATCACGAGCGCCTTGCCGGCCCCGGTGGGCAGGACGATCAGGTGGCCGGGCGCCGCGTCGTCCGCCCCTCCCCGCGCCCAGGCGGCCGAGAGCGCGTCGAGGCTGGCGCGCTGGTAGTCCCGCAGGCGCAGCATGGCGGCGGTCTAGCCGGCCGCGCCGGCCCTGTCCGTGGCGGCGCGGTCACGGCGCAGCAGGTAGATGTCCATGATCCAGCCGTGCCGGGCCCGGGCCTCGGCGCGGACCCGGCGGATCTCGGCGCCCGCGTCGCCCAGCCGGCCGGAGATCAGGATCTCGTCCGGGCTGCCGAGATAGGCGCCCCAGTGGATCGTCAGGTCCGGGTCGAGATGCGCGAAGGACGGGTCGCCGTCGAGCATCACCACGACGCTCTCCGCCTCCGCCGGCCACCCCGCGGCGAGGCGGCGGCCGGTGGTGATCAGCACCGACCCGCCGATGCCGTTCAGCGGCACGCCGTGGCGGGCGGCCAGGACCTGCACGCTGGACAGACCGGGCACGACGCGGCGCCGGAACGGCACGCGTCCGCGGGCCAGGATGTGGTCGAGGATGCGCAGGACGCTGTCGTAGAGGGCCGGGTCTCCCCAGGCCAGGATCGCCCCCACCTCCCCGGGCCCGAGATGGGCCGCGAAGGCCGCCTCCAGCCGCTCGGCCCGGGCCGCGTGCCAGGCCTCGACGGTGCGCCCGTAATCGGCCGGGCGGCGCTCCCGGGGCGGGTCCTCGACGGTGACGACCCGGTGGGGTTTTCGGATATGGGCCGCGCAGATCCGGCGGCGGATCTCGACGAGGTCGGCGGTCTCGGCGCGCTTGTCGAGGACGAACACCGCGTCGACGTCGGCGAGCGCCCGCACAGCCTGGAGGGTCAGGTGCTCGGGATCGCCCGTGCCGATGCCGATGACCCGGATCTGCCTGTCCTGCATGCCGTCCTCCGCCGGGGCGGGGAGGGCCGGCGCCGGCCTCCCCTACAAGCGCGCGTCGGCTTTGGCGAGGATCGCCCGGGCGATGGTCAGGTCCTGCAGGGCGATGCCGGAGGAATCGAACACGGTGATCTGGTCCCGGTCCGTCCGGCCCCCCTCCCCGCGCCGCAGCACGTCGCCGAGCGCCGTGAGGCCGCCTTGAGCCTGCGCGGAGGCGTGCTGGAACTCGCCGATGGTGCGCGACTGCTCCGGCAGGTCGCAGAACAGGGCCGCCCGCTCCAGCAGGGCGGGGGGCAGCTCCTGCTTGCCCTTCGCGTCCGCCCCCATGGCGGCGACATGCGTGCCGGGGCGGACCCAGCCGGCCTCGAACAGCGGCGCCCGGGCGGGCGTCGCCGTGACGATCACGTCGGCGGCCGCGCAGGCCTCCTGGGCAGAGGCCGCCCGCACGTCGAGCCCGGAGGCCCCCTGCCCCGCCAGGCGCTCACTGAGCCCCGCGACCTTGGCGGCGTCCCGGGCGACCACCAGCACCGTCCGGATCGGGAGGATCCGGGCGAGCGCCGCGCACTCGAACTCGGCCTGGTTGCCGGCCCCGAACACCGCCAGCACCACCGAATCCGGCCGGGCCAGCACGCTCGCCGCCACGGCATCGGCAGCGGCGGTCCGGTAGGCGTTAACGCGGCCCGCCTCGATCACCGTGTCGACCCGGCCGACAGCCTGGTCGAACAGCAGGATCACCGAATTGTGCCGCGGCAGGCCCCGGTCCGGGTTGCCGGGCCAGAACGAGCCGACCTTCAGGCCGGCATAGTCGACCGTCGAGCCCGACTTGATCGAGAACCGGTTGGCGGGCTCCGAGCCGTGGCCGAGCACCGCCGGGAACAGGGTGGTACCCGGCGCCACCGCGGCGATCAGCGCCTCGCGGGCGGCGTCGAACGCCATGGCGTGATCGACCAACGAGGCCGATTCCTCCTCCGAGATGAAGCGCATGGGTTCACGGACCTCCAGAATCATGGTTGCGAAAGGTCCGAGACCTTTCGCGGGTGCAGGGCAGAGCCCTGCCCTCGGGCGGAGCCCGATGTCGGGGCGCCGCCCCGACACCCCGCCGAGGGGCCTCGGCCCTTCGGAATCCCCTACAGGGTCATGCCGCGTGCGGTGACCGGCCAGATCGCCTCGACGCGGCCGTTCCGCACGCCGACATACCAGTCGTAGACGTTGACCGTCGGGTCGCAATGGCCGGGGATCAGCTTCAGGCGCTCGTTGAGCGTCAGCACGTTGCCGGGATCGCTGATCACCCCGTGCTCGTCCGAGCACTTGATGTACTCCACGTCGTCCCGGCCGAACACCACCGGCAGGCCGCTGTCGATGCTCTGCGCCTTCAGGCCGGCATCGCAGATGGCGACGTCCGCCTTCGCCTTGCTCATGATCGCCGTGTAGATGAACAGGCTGTTCTCGAACTCCGCGATCGGCCGGCCCTCGGCGTCCTTCACCCGCTGGTAGTCCGCGTCCATGAAGACGTAGGAGCCGCATTGCAGCTCGTTGTAGACGCCGCTGCCGCCCTCCATGGCGAAGCTGCCGGTGCCGGCCCCCGCCACGATGGCGCAGTCGAGGCCCACTCCCTTCAGCAGGTCGACGGTGCGCTTCGTCTCATCGATCGCCGTCTGGATCAGGGCCTTGCGCTCGCCGTAGTCGCGCACGTGCTGGGCCTTGCCCTGGTAGGCCTGCAGGCCCGCGAAGCTCAGGCCCGGCGCCGCCGCGATCTTCTGCGCGATCGCCACGGCGGGCTCGCCCGGCGCGACGCCGCAGCGGCCGGCGCCGACGTCGATCTCCACGAGGCATTCGAGGGTGACGCCGTACTTGACCGCCGCCGCCGAGAGGTCGTCGACATTGCCGAGGTCGTCGACGCAGACCAGCACCCGCGCCCGGGTGGCGAGCGCGGCGAGGCGCTCGATCTTCTTCGGCGCGACCACCTGGTTGGAGACCAGCACGTCGCGGATGCCGGCGCTCACCAGCGCCTCGGCCTCGCTGACCTTCTGGCAGCAGACGCCGCAGGCCCCGCCCCGCTCGATCTGCAGGACCGTGATGTCGGACGACTTGTGGGTCTTGGCGTGCGCCCGGTGGCGCAGGCCGTGCGCCTTCATGAAGCGGCCGAGCTTGTCGACGTTGCGCTCGAGGGCGTCGAGGTCGACCAGCAGGCAGGGGGTGTCCACCTCCTCGACCGGCATCCCGACGGTGGCGGGGATGTTGTTGCGCATGGTGTGTCCTCCTGATCGCGTGCGGATCTCGTGGCGGGGCCCGGTTACGGGGCGAGGCCCAGAAGCTCGGCGATGCGCGGCGTCGCCTTGATGCCGGTGCCGGTGAGCACCACCACGGTGGTGTCCTCGGGCCGGATCGCGCCGCGCGCGGTGAGATCGGTGAGCGCCGCCGCCGCCATGGCGCAGGTCGGCTCGACGTAGAGGCCCGAGCGGGCGAGCTCCATCAGGGCCGCCTCGATGGCTTCCTCGGAGACCGCCACGGTGCCGCCGCCGGAGCGGCGGAGCGCCGCCAGCACCGCCCGGCCGCGGACCGGCTGGGCGATCGAGGCGCCCTCGGCCAGCGTCGGGCGCGGGGTGACCGGCACGAAATCCGCCGCGCCGGCCTCGAAGCCCGCGTGCAGGGGCGCGCAGTGGGCCGGCTGGACCGCGTGGAGCCGCGGCAGACGGGCGATCGCGCCCCGGCGCAGCAGCTCCGAGAAGCCGATGTCGCAGCCGAGGATGTTGCTGCCCGCGCCGCAGGGGATGATGACATGGTTGGGCGCGGCGAAACCCAGATCCTCCCACAGCTCGTAGGCCAGCGTCTTGGTGCCCTGGAGGAAGTGGGCCTGCCAGTTGTGGCTGGCGTAGAAGATCGAGTCCGCCTGGGCGACGGCCGCGTCGGCGGTGTCCTGGCGGGTGCCGGGGATCAGCTCGACCTCCGCGCCGACGGCGCGCATCTGCACGGTCTTGGCCGGCGAGGTCGAGGCCGGGACCAGGATCTTGGCCCGCATCCCGGCCGCCGCCGCGTAGGTCGCCACCGCGGCCCCGCCATTGCCGGAGGAATCCTCCAGCACCGCGTCGATCCCCTGCTGGCGCAGGATCGACAGCATCACGGAGGCGCCCCGGTCCTTGAAGCTGCCCGAGGGCGCGAACCATTCGAGCTTGAAATGCGCGTGGCCGCCCCGCCAGGGCCGGCGCACCAGCGGCGTGCAGCCCTCCCCGAGCGTGACCGGGTCGGCCACCGCCACCGGCAGGGCGGCGGCGTAGCGCCAGAGGGAGCGCTGGCCCGTGTCGATCTCGCCGCGCCCGATCCCCGGCAGGTCGGTGATCATCAGCGGACCGCCCGTCTCCGAGCGCCAGCGCGGCGTCTCGATCGGGTAGGTCGCCCCGGTGGCGGGGTCGAGATAGGCGGCGGACGGAGGCATCGCGGCTCGGTTTCCGGGGTGGTTCGGAAAAGAGAATACAAAATAATCTGCGACGGCGCGCCCCCCAGTTCGGGGATGGGACAGCGCGCCGTGCTGCGCGTCGGGGCTCCGCCCCGACAACCCGCCGAAGGGCCTCGGGCCCCCTAAAAACCCGGGTCAGGCCGCGAGCGGCAGAACCGTCGGCTCCGGGGCGTGCTCGGCGGCGATCGCCCCGGCGACGAGCTCGGCGGTGGCGCCCGAGAGGGTCCAGCCGAGATGGCCGTGCCCGGTGTTGTAGAACACGCCCGGCCGGCGGCCCCGGCCGACCTTGGGCAGCAAGTTCGGCAGCATCGGCCGCAGGCCGCTCCAGGCCACCACCCGGTCGGTGTCGACCAGGGGGAACTGCTCCCGGGTCCAGTCGACCAGGGGCTGGATCCGGTCGTGGCGGATGTCGCGGTTGAAGCCGTTGAACTCCGCCGTGCCGGCGACCCGCAGGCGCTCGTCGCCGAGCCGGCTCGTGACGATCTTGGCCGCCTCGTCGAGGATGCTCACCTCGGGCGCCGCCTTCTGGGCCTCCGGCGTCAGCAGGTTCACGGTGATCGAGTAGCCCTTCACCGGGTAGACGTTGACCCGGTCGCCGAGCATCGCCGCGAAGTGCCGGCTGGCGCAGCCCGCGCAGATCACCACCGCGTCGGCCCGCAGGACCCGCGCGTCGCCGGCCGGCTGGCCCGCGTCACGCCAGCGAACCGCGTAGCCCCCCTCCCCCGGCGCGATCGTCTCGACGCTGGCGTCCTGGACGAAGCGGACGCCCCTGCGCGCGCAGGCGGCCGCGAGGCCGCGGGTGAATTTGTGAATGTCGCCGGTGGCGTCGGAGGGCGTGAAGAAGCCGCCGTGATAGCGCCCGGCCAGCGTCGGCTCGATGGCGCGGATCTCCTCCGGGGTCACGGCGTAGCGCTCGAGGCCCCCCTCCCGCAGCAGGGCGTTGACGGCGGTGGCCTTCTCGAAGCTCGCCCGGTCCCGGTAGAAGTGCAGGATGCCGCGGGTCTTCAGGTCGAAGTCGATCCCCTCGGCCTCGGCCATGGCGAACAGCGCCTCCCGGGCCTTCAGGGCCAGCCGCACCGTCTCCACGGTGTTCTCCCGGTAATGGGCGATCTCGCGGACGAATTCGGCCATCCAGGACAGCTTGTGCCAGGAGAGCTTGGGATTCATCAGCAGCGGCGCGTCGCGCCGCGTCATCCAGCGCAGGCCCTGCATCACCGTGGAGAGCTTGTTCCAGACCTCGGCGTTGCAGGCCGAGAGCTGGCCGCCATTGGCGAAGGAGGTCTCCATGGCGGCGTAGCGCTGCCGGTCGAGGACGGTGACGCGGTAGCCGCGCTGGGCGAGCGCGTAGGCGGTCGTCACGCCGGTGATGCCGGCGCCGATCACGGCGATGTGGGTCATGGGCTTGGACTCCGGGACTGGACGCGTGGAGGCCGCCCGCGAGCGGTCGGCCGGTTGCGCGCCCCATCTGTCCCGGTGCCTGAGAGCTTGATCCGCGACCGGCCCTGGCGAGGCTTTTCGCGGACGTCCCCTTCGGCGGGTGCCCACGGGCTCGCCCGCTGCACCGCTCTCCAGATCGCCCTGACGACACGGTTCCGGTGCCTGAGAGTTTCCGGGGCGGTTGCTCCGTCGGCGCCGGGTCCCCTCTGCTGGGAAGATCCCGGTCTCTCCCGCATCGTCACGATGGGCCGGTCCCGGATACGCCGATCGGCCGCGGGGGAGAAGCCCGCCCGCCCCGCCGGCGGCCGATTCCGCCGACAGCCGGTGCGCGTTGTCACCGCCGGGTCGCCGCCGGGTCACCCCGGAGTCACCGCAGAGTCACCGCGGGAGCGATCCCGGCCGCCGGCGGTTGATCCGGCGGTTGGACGGGGAATTCCGGAGGACGGCCGATGCTGACCAGGACCGCGATCTACGAGGGCACGGTGCGCGACGGCCGGGAGGAGGAGTTCTTCCGCCGGGTCCGGGACGAGCTCGAGCCGTTCTGGCGGCGGTTCCCGGGCGTCACCGCCGTGCGGGTCCAGCGCCTCGTCTCCAAGGACGACGACGCGCGGCCGATCGCCATGATCCTGGAGATGGACTTCCCCGATCAGGCGGCCCTGGACGCCTGCCTCGCCTCGCCGATCCGACCGGAATCGCACGCCGCCACCGAGGCGGTGATGCAGATGTTCGACGGCCGCTTCTACCATCTGGTCAGCGCCGGCCGGACCTTGTCGCTGGCGGATTAGGATCCGGCCGCGGGACGGCAATCACCGCCTATATTCATCGCCGTATTTACCGCAAATAAACCTAGATCGACAGATACGTATCCTCTAAAGGTGAAATTATTCGCTGACACACCAGTCGAACCAACACTCTTAAGGGTCTCGGTGCAGGGTGTGCACGAACGACACCCTTCTTGTTCCGGCGGACGGCGCGATGGCGAAGTGGATTCCTGGCGCGGCCGTCTTCGGTCTCCTGTGCCTGATGATCATCCCGGCCCCCGGGATCTGGGGCGTCCTGATCGGGGCCGCCTGCGTGCTCGCCATCGTCGGCAGCCTGTGCATGCTCGCCCTCGATCGGGTGGCGAGCGCCATCCTCGTCTGGCGCGCGCGGATGCGGGCGCGACGCCCGAGCCCGAGCCGGAGCCGGAGCCGGGTGGTCCATGCCGGCGCCCGGATGACCCGGAAGGTCTGAGCCTCCGGCGGGGCGCCGGGGACTGGATTCCCCGCGGCATCGGTGCAAGGTCCCGACGCCGCGATCACGGCGCCTAAGATCACCCGGGACGGTCCGATGAAGCTCCTCTACTCCCCCGCCTCCCCCTATGCCCGCAAGGTGCTGGTCCTCGCCCACGAGACGGGACTGATCGACCGGATCGCCGTCACCGTCGCGGGGGCCTCGCCGACGGGCCCCTCCGCGGAGGTCGCCGCCCACAACCCGCTGGGCAAGATCCCCGCCCTTGTGCTGGAGGACGGTACCGCCCTCTACGACAGCCGGGTGATCTGCGAGTACCTCGACGGCCTCTCGTCCGGGCCGCACCTGTTCCCCGAGGGGGCCGCCCGCTGGGACGCGCTGACCCGGCAGGCGCTCGCCGACGGCCTGCTCGATGCGGCGCTGCTCACCCGCTACGAGCGGGTGCTGCGCCCCGAATCCCAGCGCTGGGACGCCTGGGAGGCCGGTCAGGTCGGCAAGATCCGCGCGGCGCTGGACCGCTTCGAGAGCCTGGTCGGCGGGATGCCGGCGCTGGATATCGGCACGGTCGCGCTGGGCTGCGCGCTCGGCTACCTGGATCTGCGCTTCCCCGATCTCGCGTGGCGGGAGGGCCGCCCGGCGGTCGCCGCCTGGTACGCGGAGTTCGAGCGCCGCCCGTCCATGGAAGCCACCGTGCCGAAGGGCTGAGGGCCCCGCCGCGCCGGGCCTCGCTACGGCCGGGCCCGGTCGGCGATCGCGTAGGGATGGGTCGATCCGAGCGGGTCGGCGAGGAAGTCCTGGACCGTCCCGGCGCCCGTGCCGAAGGTGATGAGCAGGAAGCCGCCCGCCAGCGCGAAGTTCTTGAGGAAGTCCCAGAACAGCTCGCGGCCCTTGCCCCCGGCCCAGAAATCCCCCGGCACCCAGAACTGCTTCCACAGCAGCGCCGTCACCCCGCAATAGCCGGCGAGCACGAAGGCGGCGGCCCGGTCGGCGGTCCCGGTCAGGATGCAGAGCGACATCCCGATCTCGACGCAGAGCCCGATCACGATCAGCGCCACCGCGGGCGCGGTGGCGTGCACGGCCTGCCGCGCCTGCCCGACCGCACCCCTGAAGTTCAGGATCTTGTCGAGGGCGCTGAACGGCAGGAACAGCAGCACGAGGAGCAGGCGGACGCCGAACGCGATCGCGACGCTGAGGCTGGCCATGCGCTGAACGGTCTCCCTCAACCCGGCCCGGTGCGCCGATCCGAGGCACCGGTCCAAGGCGCTGATCCAAGGCGCTGATCCAAGCCGCGAGCGGCCCAAAGGTTTCCTTGGCCACGCGCCGGTGCCGCCCGGCCAGGATGGGCGGCACCGCCCGGAATGGCGCGCTTCCTCGATCGAGGGTGGCATGGCGGCAACAATGGTTCAATCCGCTTCGCGCAGATGGTCGAGTTCCGGATCCTTCTGAAAATTACGACCCATCCTTCAATCGATGATAGATATCGGCCTAGACACCGTCTCGGCAATTTCGTGATCATTATTCGAAATCATCTCAGATCATTCGCCCAAATCTTGACAGGCACGCTCACTTCACGGCTCGATTTCTCGACGTTTCCCCCGGTCGACGCGCGGCGATGATTGCCGAGGCGCCGGCCCGGGGGAACCACGCGCCGATCAGTGTCCGTGAGAGTGTCGAATCTTGACCATGCGCATCGCGATCATCACGCCGTCGCGGCTCAAGCCCTCGACCCTGGTCGGAAAGGCCGGTCAGTACTTCCTGGAACACGCGATCGAGAGCGCCAACGCCCAGGAGCTCGACCGGCCGGCGACGATCCACTTCTTCGTCGGGACCGATCCGGAGACCGAGATCCCGGCGCGGCTCGCCGCGCACCCGCAGGTCACCTTCGCGCGCGGCGCGCGCAAGGGGCAGATCCCCGCGCTGAACGCGGCCATCGGCGCCGTCGACGACAGCTGGGACCTCGTCGGCTTCCTCGAGGACGACGATCGCTGGCTGCCGCCCTATCTGGGCGTCGCCGTCCGAGCCCTGGACAGCTTCGATTTCGTCTCCTCGACGCAGCTCGAGGTGGACGAGGCCGGCGAGGTGGTCCGGATCAACGACTTCGCGACGCCGTCGGGCTGGCTGATGCGGCGGACCACCTTCGCGCAGGTCGGCGCGATCAGCCCGGCCTCGAAGTGGCACTACGACAACGAGTGGCTCGGCCGCCTCGCCGAGACCGGCCTGCGCCGCGCCCACCTCGTCGAGGCGACGGCGCCGGTCACGCTGCAGGACGCGATCCTGGTCCGCCCGTGGCTCGCCAACGTCCTCCAGCTCGGCGGCCCCAGCATATCCCTCGCGCGCCACGGCTTCGTCCTGCCGCTGGTGTGCCGCCTCGTGCATCCGGGCTCCGGGAGCTCGGATGTCGGCCAGGGCGGGACGTCGCGAGCCGAGAGCGAGGCCGAGTACCGGCGGCTGGTCGACCGCTTCGGCCGCATCCCCTGGTGAGATCGCGCCGCGCGGCGGACGCTCGGCGGACCGGCGCCTCTCGCGACCGACGCGGAGGCCGGTTCAGCCGGGGATCACCCCTCGGGACGCTGACGCGGGGCCGGTCACGCAGGCGCCGATCAGCCGCCGCACGAAGCCCGCGCAGGCCTCGAGTTCGTCCCGGGTGACGTACTCGTCCGCCCTGTGGGCGCGCGCGATCGAGCCCGGCCCGATCACCACGGCCGGCACGCCGCCGAGCCGCTCGAACAGCCCGCCCTCCGTGCCGTACGAGACCTTGGCGTGGCCGTTGCGGCCCGCGAGGCGCTTGGCCAGGGTCACGATCTCCGCCTCCGGATCGGTGTCGAGGCCCGGATAGTCGATCAGCGGCTCGACCGCGACGCCGCAGGCCGGATCGCCGGCCCGCATCAGCGGCGCCAGCGTCCCGGTGGCGTAGGCGATCGCGGACGCCGCCAGCGCGGCGGCATCGTCCGCGCCGATCGCCCGGTACTCGAACTCGACGCTGCAGGTGTCGGGCACGATGTTGAGCGCCGATCCGCCCCGGACCACGCTCGACAGGCCGGTGGTGTGGGGCACGTCGTAGAGCGGGTCGCGGGCCCCGTCCCGGGCGATGGCCTCCGCGGACAGGCGGACATGCTCGATGAAGCGGGCGGCGTACTCGACCGCGTTGACCCCCTGGGGCGCCAGGGCCGAGTGGCTGGCCTTGCCGCGGAAGGTGAGGCGGGCGGCCGCCTTGCCCTTGTGGCCGACCACCACGTCCATCCCGGTCGGCTCGCCCACGAAGCAGCCGAGCGGCCGCGGCACGCGCTCGAGCATCCGGGCGATCAGCGGGCGCACGCCGAGGCACCCGATCTCCTCGTCGTACGAGATCGCGAGGTGGATCGGGGTGGCGAGCTCCGCCGCCACCATCTCGGGCAGGAGCGCGAGGCAGACCGCGAGGAACCCCTTCATGTCGGAGGTGCCGCGCCCGTAGAGCCGCCCGCCCTCCTCCCGCAGGACGAACGGGTCCGACGACCAGGGCTGGCCGTCGGTCGGCACCACGTCGCTGTGGCCGGAGAGCACGTAGCCGGGGCGGGTCTCGAACGGTCCGACGCTGACCAGCAGCGCCGCCTTCCGGCCCGACGGATCCGGCACTCGCTCGACCGCGGCGCCGTGGCCGCGGCAATAGGCCTCCGCCCAGTCGATCAGCGGCAGGTTCGAGCGGGCGCTCACCGTATCGAAGGCGACGAGCGCGGCGAGCAGTGCCGCCGGATCGGGCGTGCCGGGGCGCGGCGTGGCGGTCTGTGCGGGCTCTGTCATGGATCCCATGGCGTGGCGAGGTCGTGGCGAGGTCGTGACCGGATCTTGGCCGGATCTTGGCCGGGTCGCGGCCGGCGTGCCGACCCGCGCGAATCGGTCTCGAGGGCGCGCGGAGTCCTAGAGGGTTTTCGGCGCTTCCGGGATCCCGGGCAATGCCCGGCCGGCGGCGCCCCGGAACCGGGGCGGCGCTCGGGCGTAGCCGCCGGTGAAGCCCGTCAGGTCGCCCGTCCCGGAGCCCCGACCATGCGTCCCGGTCCCGCCCCGATCCTCGCCGCCCTCCTGCCGACGCTCCTGCTGCCGACGCTCCTGCTGCTGGCCGCCCCGGCCGAGGCCCGCCGGCAGGCCGCTCCCCCGGCCGGGCGACCGCATCACCGCGCGGCCTCCGACACGGACCTGACCCTCGCCCGCATGGCGGCGCGCGACCGGCCCCTCTGGCGGGTCTGGCAGCGGCCCCGGCCCCTCGCCCGGATGCTCCCCCCGTCGGCGCGCGAGCGGGTCGCGGCGCCGCCGCTCACGGGCTGGGGCTACGGCGGCACCGTCCCGGATGCCGCTCCCGGTTTCTGAACCGCCTCGACCCGGACCCGGCCGGCTGCCATGGTGCGGGCGAAAGCAGCGGCCCGAGACGGACACGATGGTGCTGGAGTTCCGCCTGGACGACCCGACCCCCGCGGATCCGCGCCGCCGCTGGGACACCCTGGCGCAGGAGGCGCGGGACGCCTGCTACGACAACACCCGCGCGGTGGCCGACAGCGCCGCCCAGGTCGCCGCCCGGGACGCGGCCTCGGCCGCCTACCGGGCCGCGCATCCGGCCGGCCTCGACGTGCCCTACGGCCCCGGCGCCCGCAACGCCCTCGACCTCTACCCGGCGCGGGACGCGGCGGCGCCCTGCCTGGTCTTCGTCCACGGCGGCTACTGGCAGCGGGGCGCCCGGGAGCTGTTCGCCTGCTTCGCGCAGGGCCCGAACGCCGCCGGCTGGTCGGTGGCGATGGTGGGCCACACCCTGGCGCCGGAGGCGAGCCTCGCCCGGATCGTGGCGGAGATCGGCGCGGCCCTCGACTGGCTGGCCGCCCACGGGGCCGCGCGCGGGATCCGCGGTCCCCTGGTCCTGTCGGGCTGGTCGGCGGGCGGGCTGCTCACCGCGATGCAGCTCGGCCATCCGGCGGTGGCGGCGGGCCTGGCGATCTCCGGCGTCTACGACCTCGCGCCGATCCGACAGACCGCCCTGGACGCCAAGCTGGGCCTCACCGACGGCGAGGTCGAGACCTTGTCGCCCCTGCGCCTCCCGGCGGTGGCGAAGCCGCTCTGCATCGCCTACGGCTCCCGCGAATTGCCGGCGCTGATCCACGACGCCCGCAACCTGCACGCCCTGCGGGCGGCGGCCCATGCCCCGGGATCCCTGCTCCCGGTCCCGGAGGCCGATCACTTCTCGGTGCTCGACGCCCTGCGCCGGCCCGGCGGGATCCTGGTCCGGGCGGCCCACGCCCTGCTCGAGGGCTGAGGCCCCGGCCGGGCTCCCGCACCGGACCCGTGCCGACGCGGGGGACGACCGCGTGCAGATTTGCAACTCCCGATAGAAATTCCGCATCGACGAGGCCGGTTTCCGTCTTGCTGAGGCTTGCCGCCCGTGCTGAGACGGGCTCGCGGGCACGATCTCCCTCCACCGGGAGCCGGCCGATCCCAGGGAGATCGGATGCAAGCGGTCGCGCGATCGGAACCCCCTGCGGCGGCGCCCTGCGCCGGCCCCGCGGCGCGCGCCAGCCACCGCGGCGGACGGCGCGGCGGATGGCGCGCGCCGCGGCTGCGCGTCGTGCTGGCCCTGGGTTTCGGCACGCTCGGCTTCCTGACGACCCTGGCGCTCGCCGCCCTGGCGAGCCGGGAGGCGACCCGCCGGCTCGAGGCGGAGGTCGGCGGGCAGCTCGTCGAGATCGCCGGGCAGATGGCCCGGGGCCTCGATATCGGGATGTTCGAGCGCTGGCGCGACATCCAGATCGCCGCCGCCTCGGACAGTCTGCGGGATCCCGGAGCCGGAACGGCCGCCAAGCGCGCCGTGATGGAGCGGCTCCAGGCGACCTACCCGGCCTACTCGATCATCGGGCTGATCGACTCCGACGGGCGCGTCTCCGTCACCAGCACCGGCGCCCTGGAGGGCGCGGACGTCTCCGGTCGCGACTACTTCCGCGGCGGCCGCGCGGGCCCCTACGTGGGCGACGTGCACCCGGCCAAGCTCCTCGAGGCGCTGATGCCCCCGGACGAGGCCGCCGCGCGCGCGGCGGCGCGCGAGCCCCTGCGGCTCCTCGACGTCGCGGCCCCGGTCCGGGCGCCGGACGGCCGCGTCCTCGGGGTGCTGGCCGCGCATCTCGACTGGGCCTGGGCGCGCGACATGGCCCGCGTCCTCGAAGGCGCCCTCCGGGGCCACCGCCAGGGTGCCGAGATCCTGATCCTGTCCCGCGACGGCACCGTGCTCCTCGGTCCGCCCGCCCTGCAGGGCGCCCCCCTGCCCCGGTCGGTCCTGGCGGGCGGACGGCCCCTCGATCCGGAGGGCACGAGCCGGGTCGGCCCCTGGCCGGACGGCACCGCGTATCTCAGCGCCCGCGCGTCCACGGCCGGCCACCGCGACTATCCGGGCCTCGGCTGGCAGGTGGTGGTCCGGCAGGTGGCCGACCGGGCCCTGACCTCGGTGGCGGCCCTGCGCGGGAGCATCCTGGCGGCGGGCAGCGCGGTGGCCCTCGCGGCGGCGCTGCTCGCGTGGCTGCTGGCCGGCCTGATCGCCCGCCCCCTGCTGGATCTGGCGGCCGCTGCCGAGACCCTGGGCCGCGACCAGCCCCTGCCGCCGCTGCCCCGCTCCTTCGTGCGCGAGGGCGCGACGATCGCCGCCGCCCTGGCGGCGGCGGCGGACGAACGGGCCCGGCGCGCGGAGACCCACCGGCTGCTGATCGACGAACTCAATCACCGGGTGAAGAATACCCTCGCCACCGTGCAGGCGATGGCGGCGCAGAGCCTGAAGAATCTCGGCGCCGGCGCGGCGGCAGGGCGCGACGCCTTCGAGGCGCGGCTCCTCGCCCTGTCGCGCGCCCACGATATCCTGACCCGCGAGAGCTGGGCGAGCGCGGATCTGCGCGGCATCGCCGCCCAGGCGGTGCGGCCCTTCCTGGGTCCGGAACCCGCGGGCGGCGATCCGTCGGACCGGGATTCTTCCGGTCGGGAGACTTCGGACCGGGAGACTTCGGACCGGGACGCTCTGGGCGCGAACACCCCGCGCATCACCCTGGACGGCCCCGACCTGCGGCTGCCGCCCGAGGGAGCGCTCGCGCTCACGATGATCCTGCACGAATTGTGCACCAACGCGGTCAAGCACGGCGCCCTGTCGGTTCCGGCCGGGCGAGCCGCGCTGGCCTGGACGGTGGAGGCCGGTCCGGACACCGAGACCCTGCGGCTGACCTGGCGCGAGCGCGGCGGCCCGCCGGTCGTCTCCCCCTCGCGGAAGGGGTTCGGCACCCGCCTGCTCGAGCGGGGCTTCGCCGGGGGCAGGACCGCCAGCCTCACCTACGAGGCCGGCGGCCTCGTCTACGTGGCGGCCAATCCTCTGCCCGCCGCCGGCCGCGCGCCCGCACGGTCCGCGCCGCGTCCGAACGCCGGGCGGGCCTGATCCCGCCCCGACCCGGGCGACCGTCGTCCCCGCCTCGACCCGACATCGCGCGCCCCTCTGCGGCGGGGCGGCCGCGCAGCCCTGCGCGCCGGCGAGGCCGGATTCCCCTTTAATCCCGGCCATGATTTCACGGCGCAACGAAGACGTGTGCGGGCGCACACGATAGTACATACGCCGAGGATTAAAGTGTTCATCGATATAATGTGCCGATGCGCACACGCTATTCCGGAAATTTAGACTATTTTCGACTTAGCGGCAGGGATGCAGTGTCCCGCGCCACAGGTTGAACAGCGAGGAAACGCCATGACCCAGTCCCGACATCTCCCGGCTCGCGGCCGCACGGCCGGTTCCGCCTTCGGCCTCGCCCTGGGCCTCCTGACCGGAATCCTCGGCGCGCCCCTGGCGGCGCAGGCGGGCGAAGGCGGCGGTGGGAGCCGCCAGGCCGCCGGCGGCGGCCACATGAGCTCCTACATCAGCGACCCCCACCACGACCCGCGCTCGCTGCACTCGCAGCGTTCCGGGTCCGGGCAGCTCCTCGGGGCGCCGATGGTTCACGACAGGGTCGGGGCCAGCGTGGCGCGTGGCCAGGTCGTCGACCCGCACTGGGCCTCCGGAACCGCGGAGCGCCGCCGGGTCCGTCGCTGAGACTTCGGACGCCGAGGCTTCGCACGCCGACACTTCGGACGCGACACCCCGACACCGAGACTCACCGCCCGGCCCCTCCGGCCGGGCGGTCCCGACCCGACCGAACACCGCTCCGCGCTCCCGCGCAGCGCCGCCGTCCGGCAGGCGCGCTCCGGCGCATCGCCCTTGCCCGTTCCGCCTTCCGGCTCTCCCAGCTTCAGGGACCCTTCATGAACAACATCATCCAGGGCATCGCCAGCTTCCAGGGCAGCGTCTTTCCCGGCCAGCGGCAGATGTACCAGCAGCTGGTGCGCGACGGGCAGCACCCGAGCGCGCTGATCATCGCCTGCGCGGATTCCCGGGTCTCGCCCGAGCACATCACCCAGGCGGGGCCCGGGGACCTGTTCGTCTGCCGCAACGCCGGCAACATCGTGCCCCCGGCCTCCGACGTGGTCGGCGGCGTCTCCTCGGCGATCGAGTACGCCGTGGTGGCCCTCGGCGTGCGCGACATCGTGGTCTGCGGCCACTCGGATTGCGGCGCCATGAAGGGGCTGATGAACCGGGACCTGCTCAAGCGGATGCCCAGCGTCGCCGCCTGGCTGCGCCACGCCGAGGCCGCCGAGCGGATCGTCTGCGAGGCCTATCCCGAGGGGATGGACGCGCAGGCCCGCCACCACGCCCTGGCCCTGGAGAACGTGGTGGTCCAGCTCGCCAACCTGCGCACCCATCCGAGCGTCGCCGCCGCCCTGGCCAAGGGTTCCCTGCGGCTGCACGGCTGGTTCTTCGAGATCGAGACCGGGGCCCTCCTGGCCTATGACGGCGCGAGCGGGCGCTTCCGGCCGATCGCCGGGGCCGACATGCCCGTGGCGCAGGATTCCTCCGCCAGCAGCCGCCTGCAGGCGGCCTGATCATGCGCCCCCCCGGCCGCCTGACCACGACCCTGCAGAGCGCCCTCGCCCCGGGCGGCGCCGTCCGGGCGAGCCTCGCCCGGGACCTGCCCGCCTCCGTGGTGGTCTTCCTGGTGGCGCTGCCCCTGTGCATGGGCATCGCCATCGCGTCCGGCGTGCCGCCGGAGCGCGGCCTCATCACCGGCATCGTCGGCGGCATCGTGGTCGGCCTCCTCGCCGGCTCGCCGCTCCAGGTCAGCGGGCCCGCCGCCGGGCTCGCCGTGATCGTCTACGGGTTCGTGCAGGCGCACGGTCTCGACGCCCTGGGCCCCGTCCTGGTGGTGGCGGGCCTCGTCCAGCTCGCCGCCGGCGCCCTGCGGGTCGGCGGCTGGTTCCGGGCGATCTCGCCGGCCGTGGTGCACGGCATGCTGGCCGGCATCGGGATCCTGATCGTGCTGGCCCAGATCCACGTCCTGACCGACGCCCTCCCCCGGGCGAGCGGCCTCGACAATCTCGTGGCGATCCCGGCCGCGTTCTTCAACTTCGTCACCGGCACGGGCGACCGCACCGGGGCCGTGATCGTCGGCGGGATCACCATCGCGGCGATGATCGCCTGGGAGCGGCTGCGCCCGGCGCGGCTCCGGCTCCTGCCCGGGGCGCTCGTCGGCGTGCTGGCGGGCAGCCTCGTGGCGGGGCTCGGGGATTTCGCCGTCAAGCGCGTGGCGGTGCCGGAGGCGCTGTTCTCCGGCCTCGCCCTGCCGGCCGCCGAGTCCTGGGCGCGCCTCGCCGAGGCCGAGATCCTGATCATGGCCCTGGTGATCGCGGTGATCGCCAGCGCCGAGAGCCTGCTCTCGGCGGCCGCCGTCGACCGGATGCACGACGGCCCCCGCACCCAGTTCAACCGGGAACTCGGCGCGCAGGGCATCGGCAACCTGATCTGCGGGCTCGTCGGCGCGCTGCCGATGACCGGGGTGATCGTGCGCTCCTCGGCCAACGTCCAGGCGGGCGCCGTGAGCCGCGCCGCCACGGTGATGCACGGGACCTGGATCCTGGCCTTCCTGCTCGCGCTGCCCTGGCTGCTGGCCCTGGTGCCGACCGCGAGCCTCGCCGGCATCCTGGTGGTCACCGGCTGGCGTCTGGCGAGCCCGGCCCACGCCCTGCACCTGCAGGCCCGCTACGGCTGGCTGACCGCGGCGATCTGGCTCGCCACGATGGCCACCGTGGTGGCGGTGGACCTGCTCACCGGGGTGCTGACCGGCCTCGCCCTGAGCCTGCTCCAGGCCCTGCCGAGCCTGCGCAAGGGACGGCTCCGGATCGAGCACGCGGCGGCCCCCGAAGTGCCGGGCGTGCCGGAGCTGCGCCTGTCGGGGGCGGCCACCTTCCTGCAACTGCCGAGCCTCACGGCGGCCCTGGAGCGCACCCCGGCGGGCGGCGAGGTCCGCCTCGCCACCGACAACCTCGCGGCCATCGACCACACCTGCCTGGAGATGATCGGCGACTGGGCGAGCCGGCGCAGCGCCGGCGGCAGCCGGATCGCGGTGGTCGGCGGCTCGGGCGTCCCGCACGACCGGCTCGCCGCCGCGGTGGCGGCCCCGGCCCACTGAAGGGCCCCGCGCCCTCTGCCGGCGGCCGGCCGGTCGCGGCGGGGCGCCCGCAGCGCGGGCCGGGCGCCGAAGCCGCGGCCCGAGAAACAACGGCGCGGAGCCGTTCCCGTCGCTGGGGCGATCGGGAGCGGCTCCGCGCCGCGTCCGGCCACCGGCCCCGCTCTCCGGGCGGCGGCAGCCCGCCGCGCGGGCCGTCAAGGCTGTCCGGGTCCGGGGACCCGGCGATCTTCAAAACCGGTTAATCCTGAATCTTCGCGCCCCTTTAACGAGCGGAAGGCCAGACTCAGCCCCACGGCAGGCCCGCGCCGCGGGACCGGCCGGCGGAATGGTTCTCGTCAGGAGCTTCGTCGATGATCAGGTTCCTCGCGGCCCCGGCCGCCTGCCTGGTCCTGTGCGGCGCCGCGGCAGCGCAGGACATGCCCGGCCTCGCGACCCTGAGCCCGCCCGACCCGGTGCAGCCGGTGGCCGCGAGCCCCGCGCTCCCGGCGCCGGACAGGGCGGTCGCGCCGGGGTCGCGACCGGAGGCCGGCCCCGATCAGGCCGCGCTCCGGCCCGAGCCCGGCCGGGCGCCCCTCGGCAGCCTCACCCTCCGCGGCACCGCGGCCGACCCCGCGCAGACGACCGCCAGCCTGAGGGCCCCGGCGACCGGCTCCGGCGCGTCCAAGCCCTGGTGCGCGCAGGAGCGCCGGGTCGGCACCGGTCAGGGCTTCTGCCTGGTCAACTGAAGCGGCCCGACCGGCGCTGCCGGCGCCCGGCGGCCGGGCCAGGAGGCCGCGTAGACCGTGACCTCGTCGAAGGTCCCAACCCTCCGGCGCGTGGTCGCGGGAGGCGACGAGGAGCACCGGCACGGCCGCGCCGACCGCCGCGACGGCGAGCAGCCGCGTGATCAGATCCGCGTGGGCGCGGGCGGCCTGGGTCAGCGCGCGGCCGAGCGGATCGCCGGGCCCGACGCGCGCCCAAGTGGGGAGACGGTGGCGGGGTCCGGCGTCACGTCTTCGTGACCGGCACCCCTCGGGCTGGATCCGGCTCCGAAGATGCCAGGGCGTAGGTGGCCTCGGCGACCCGGTTCAGGGGGCCGCCCGGCCCCGACCGCTTCCACAGGCGCGTGTTGAGGGCCGCCACCGGATCCCGGCCGGGCAGGGTGAAGCCCTGCCGGGCGAGCACCTCCAGGATCTCGGCCGCGTGCAGCGGCCGGCCCGCCCGCGCGATCGCCGCGCAGGCCGCCTGCACCACGGCCCGGCCGTAGCGGCGGGCGCCGGCGGCGTCCTCCGTGAAGGCGATCACCGGCGGGATCGGCCCGGCGGCGCCGGCGGGATCGGGCGACCGCGCCGCGGATCGACCGCACGCCCGCCGTCGCGGGCCGCGGGCTCCCCGTCGGCAGGCGCCCCGGGCCGGCCCTCCGGCACGTCCCGACCCCGCGGCGGCCCGTCGGCCGGGTCTCGGCGCAGCCCCGCCGGCGGATCGGGCTTCAGGGTCGGGTCCGGCCGCGCGTCCGCTCCGCCGGCCGCCAGCCGGCGACCGAGCTCCTGGTAGAGGACGAGATCGGCGATCTCCCGATCGAGCGCCTCGCGCTGGCGGCGCAGCGCGGCGAGCCGCGCCGCGATCTCGGAGTCCGACAGGCCCACGTCATGTTCCTTCCAAGCGGACGGAACATATACTCATTCCGATCGGCAGAGGGAATACGACCGACTCTCCATCCTGGCCCGTTTCATTCCGTGAGGGAATGAACCTCGCGCTCTGATCTATTCCTTCGCGCGCTTCCGTATTCCCTTGCCCGCAGGGCGGGGCGGCACGAGCAGCGTGCTGGGATCGGCCGGGTGCAGGGTCAGGCCGCCGTCGTCGAGCACCAGCGGCAGCCGCGGAAACACCTCGCGCAGGTGCGCGAGATCGGCCTTGAACGCCTGGCGGAAGCTGCGGATCGAGGCGTTCTCGGCCCCGAACTGCGCGTGGAGGTTCGCCCAGGTCAGGCGGAGCGGCCGCTGCAGGGACCGCAGGCGGTAGCCGGTCCAGAACAGCAGGTCGAGCTTGCGCGCCGAGCCCGAGAAGGCCCGGGCCGCCCGCACGTCCACCGGCAGGGCGTGCCGGATCAGGGTCTCGTAGAATTCGGGATCGAAGCGCACCGTGCGGCCGGCCTCGTCGTCCCCCTCCCCGGCGCGGGGGCGCCACAGCTCCAGGCTGCGGAACGGCGGGACGTTGAGGGTGGTGGCGCTGTCGCGCCCGTCCCAGAGGCCGATCTGCATGGAGCAGGCGGCCAGCCGGTTCAGCTGTTCCTTGAACTGGCGGATGGTGCCGCGCTCGCCCCCCGTGACCGCGAAGCCCATCTCGCGCATGAAGCCAGACAGGGTCTCGGCCACCTTCACGGTGGGGCTGCGCTGGCGCACGGCCTCGGTGCAGAGGTGGAGCAGGACCAGCCGGGCCTTCGGGCCGTAGGGCAGCCCCTGGGGCTCGAAGGCGCCGGTCTCCGGGTCCTTGATCCGGCCGGCGATCAGGTTGAGCGAGTTGCGGCCGTAGCTGCGGGAGAATTCCCGCACCGGCCCGGGATCGCGGTAGGGCAGGCCGCACAGAGCCAGGACCGAGTGGATGTGCTGGAGGCTCGACGGGAGGGCCGGCTCGTTCTCGATCACGAGGCGCACCGCGTCGCGGCGGCGCTGGTCGCGCGACAGCCCGGCCCGGCGGCTCTCCTCCTCCCCCAGGAGGGCGGCCCGGGCATCGCGCTCGCGCTGACGGTGCAGCACGTGCTCGACGATCTGCGCGAACAGGAAGCCGCCGCGCGCCGCCTCGATCTCGGCCCGCAGGTCCGGGTCATGGATCCCGGCGATCTTCTCCTCGATGCTCATCGCCCCTCGGCCCGCGCTGCACGGGCCGTCCATCCGGCGGGCGGACGGACGGCCCGATCCTGCCATGCCACGATTCGCCCGCCGCGGCCCCCGTCCGGTCGGCCTTGTCCCGGCAATCCACGCTTCCCCGGTGCGGGATCACGCCCGCGAGCGGGCCGACGCCGGTCGCTTCACGGCCGGCGCCCGCCCCGGCGCGCAGAGTTCGATACGGGTCTTGTCGCCCGCCGATCCGACGCCGAGCCGACGCCGCGTCCGGCGCAGAGTCCGATACGCGCGGGTGCCCGGTGACCGTCCCCGTTATCCACCGATCCGGGGGCGAATCCGCGCCGAATCGGATACGCGGCCGCGCAGATTCCGATACGGCGGGGCGCGGCCCGGGCGCAGAATCGGATACGCCGCCGCGCAGAGTTCAATGCATCCCCGCGCAGAGTCGGATGCGCGAACGCGCGCCAAACCACTGGCACACATGCGGAATTCGCCACCCCATATAACCTGCTGAACTGACTCTCTGAAAGATTCATCCAGATAATCTTCCTACTGCGGACCAGCCCGTTCGTTCTGACGAACGACCGTGTCGCGCCGCACATGCACAGGGTGCGAAGGGAATATGAGCAGGTTTTCCACATTCCCACGGGGAACGACCGTCGCGGCTTGACGGAACGGCGAAGGAGTTCCGTGCCGTGCCGCCGCGCCCCGCCGACGACCGGGTGGCCTCCGGCATCGCACCGGGGTTCGGCCAGGGTCACGGTGTGATGGCGGCTTGACGCGGACGATGCGGCCCGGTTTCTCGGCTCCTTCCGAGAGGGCCCTCAGAGAAGAGCGCGCCAATGCCCCCCTTGCCCGAATTCGCCCGGCCCAGCCTCGCCCTGCCCTGGGCCCCTTCGCCGATCGCAGCCCGATGACGGATCGCCGCGACGACGGCCGCCCGCCCGGCGGACGCCCCAGCCGGCCACGCCCGCCCTGGCCCCGGCGCCCGGCCCCCCGGCCCGGAAGCCGCCCGGCCGCGGCGGCCCGCCCGCGGGAGGAGGGCGGCGACGGGCCGACCGTGCTCTACGGCTGGCATCCCGTGGTGCAGGCCCTGGGCAACGCCCAGCGCGGCCTGCACCGGCTGCTCGCCACCGAGAACGCGGCCGCGCGCCTGGAGGCCGAGTTCGGCGGCGCCGTGCGGATCACCCCGGAACTGGTCCGGCCGAGCGACATCGGCCGCCTGCTCGGCCCGGACGCCGTCCACCAGGGGCTGTACCTGGAGGCCGAGCCCCTACCCGCCCCCGGCCTCGACGATCTGCCCGCCGACGCGCTGCTGCTGGCGCTCGACCAGATCACCGACCCGCACAATGTCGGGGCGATCGTGCGCACCGCCGCGGCCTTCGGCGTGGCCGGGATCGTCACCACGGCGCGCCACGCGCCGGGCGCCACCGGGGTCCTGGCGAAATCCGCTTCCGGCGGCCTGGAACACGTGCCCTTCGTGACTGTCCGGAACCTCGCCGAGGCCCTGATCGAACTGGGCGAACGCGGCTTCACCCGGGTCGGCCTCGATTCGGACGCGCCCGAGAGCCTCGACGCGCTGACGGTCGCGCGGCCCCTGGTGATCGTGCTGGGCGCCGAGGGCAAGGGCCTGCGCGAGCGGACCCGGGGCTGCTGCGACGTCCTGGCCCGGATCCCCTTCTCGGGCGCGATCCGCAGCCTCAACGTCTCGAACGCCGCCGCCATCACCCTCTACGCCCTCGGCCGGAAGAGGGACTGACGGGACCGTGACGCGGCCGGACCAGTCCCCGAGCGGGGCCGCCGCGATACGTTCGGAAACACGGAACCGAGCCCGGAAGCCCCTGTTCCGCCTAGGCAATCTTCGCAACTTCCCGTAGAATACGCGGCGAGGGGGGCGTCGGCTCGAGGGCTGCGCCGGATGTTGGACGATGCGTTTACCTACGGCGGTTGGGCCCTCGGCCTGGTCGCCGTCGGTGTGTGGATTTGGCTCGCGCGGCGCGCCTTCCCGAACTTCGAATCCTTCGTGACGGGCTTCGACGACGAGCTCCGGCTCGGCGCCAGCCCGGAGGAGCGCGCGCGCAGCGCGCGCTGGCACCAGGTCCGTCAGGCCGCCATGGCCCTGACGGCCGTCGCGGCCCTGTGCCTGTCGATCGGCTTCGCGATTCCCGACTGAACCGGAAACCCCGGAGGCGGCCCCGGCCGACCGGGATCCGGCCCGGGTCCCGCTCCGAAGCGCACGGGCGCGCACCGTCCCTGTTCCGGGACCCCGGCGTGATGTACCGGATCCGCGGAACCGCCCCGGTACGGTCCGGGACGCGGAGGGAGCAGCCGACCGTGCCGCCAGCCGCCGAACGCCCGGTCGCCCCGTCATCCGGGGCCGCGCGGCCGCACGCCTCCGACATCGCGGCGCGCCTGGAGCGGCTGCCCATGTCGGGCTACCAGCGCCGGATCTTCGCGGTCATCGCCTCGGCGTGGCTCGTCGACCAGATCGACGTGGCGCTCCTGACCTTCCTGCTCGGCGCGATCGTGGCGGCCTTCGGCCTGACGCCCACCGAGGCCGGCCAGCTCGCCGCCATGACCTTCGCGGGCCAGCTCGTGGGCAACGTCCTCGCGGGCACCGCCTCCGACCGGTTCGGCCGCAAGGCGGTGTTCCAGGTGACCATGGTGGTCTGGGGGCTGGCGAGCCTCGCGGCGGCGGCCGCCTGGAGCCTGCCCGTGCTGATGGCCTGCCGGTTCCTGATCGGGGTCGGCGTCGGCGGCGAGGCGCCGGTGGCGCAGGCGATGGTCTCGGAGATCGTACCGGCCCGGGTGCGCGGCAAGTACATCGCGATCCTGGAGGGGTTCTGGGCGGTCGGCTACGTCCTCTCGGGGGCGATCAGCTTCTTCGTCCTGCCCCATCTCGGTTGGCGCTGGGCCTTCGTGGTGGTCGGCCTGCTGTCGCTCGTGGTGCTGGCGGTGCGCCGCACGATGCCGGAATCGCCCCGCTGGCTCGCCGAGGCGGGCCGCGAAGCGGAGGCGGAATCCGCGATGGCCGCGATGGAGCGGGCCGTGGAGCGCGCCACCGGCCGCCCCCTCCCCCCGGTCGCGCCGGCCCTGGCCGCGGCGACGGCGGCCGTGCCCGGCCCGCGGCAAGATCCGCATCAGGGTCCGCATCAGGGTCCGCACCGCGGCGCCGTCGCGACTCTGTTCGCGCCCGAATACCGCCTGCGCACCGTGATGGCGTTCGGGCTGTGGTTCTTCGCGCTGATCGGCTTCTTCGGCCTCAATTCCTGGATCGCCGTGCTGCTCAAGGAGCGCGGCTTCTCGATCGTCGGCTCGGTGGGCTTCGTCACCCTGATCACCCTCGGCGGCATCCCGGGCTTCGCCGCGGCGGCCGTGCTGCTCGAGCGGGTCGGCCGCAAGCCCACCACCGCCCTGTTCCTGATCTGCGCGGCGGCGGCGGCCTACCTGTACGGCAATGCCGGCGCCGGGACGGTGCTGACCGTCTCGGGCGTCGCCGTGACCTGGCTGTTCGTCGCCGGCTTCGTCATGCAGTTCTTCATGTTCGGCATGTGGAGCTGCCTCTACGCCTACACGCCGGAACTCTACCCGACCCGGGCCCGAGCCACGGGCGCCGGCTTCGCCTCGGCCTTCGGGCGGATCGGCGCCATCCTGGGGCCGATGATCGTGCCGGTGCTGGTGCGCGACCACGGCCCGGCCACCGCGTTCCAGGTCGGCGCCGGCGGCTTCCTGATCGCCGCCCTGCTGGTCCTGACCCTCGGCGTCGAGACCCGCGGCAAGGTGCTGGAGGCCGTCTCGCGCTGAGACGAGGACCGACCGGACACACAGCTCGATCCGCACAGGAGACTCGCGAACAATGCCCGTCGTGGACATGCGCAGCCGGCCGACCTTCCTGCACAGATTCTTCGGCGCCGAGCCGGACACGCCCGAGTTCGGCGTGGACCGCTGGCTCAATGCCCGGGTCGGCAGCCGGGAGGTGGAGCACTTCACCCGCGGCGCGACGATCGAGGGCTTCCGTGCCGAGATGGACGGGGCCGGCATCGACGTCGCCGTCATGGTCGCCCGCTCGGTCCCGGGGGTGCGGGTCTCGAACGACGCCCTGGCGGAGGCCGCCCGGCACGACCCGAGGCGGCTGATCGGCATCGCCTCGGTGGATCCGGTGAAGCTCGGCCGCAAGGCCGCCCTCGCGGAGGCGCGGCGCGCCGTGACCGAGCTCGGCTTCAAGGGCATCAACCTCGATGCCGGCTTCTACCGCGAGGCCATGCGGGCCGACGACGAGCGCCTGATGCCGCTCTACGAGCTGTGCCAGGAGCTCGAGGTCCCGGCCTTCGTGATGTCGGGGCCGACGACGCCGGACCTGCGCCTCAACGACCCGCTCGCGGTCGACCGGGTCGCCAGGACCTTCCCTGCGCTGCCGATCGTGTGCTGCCACGGGTTCTACCCGCACGTTGCCGACATGGTGACGGTGGCGTTCCGCAACGCGAACGTCTTCGTCTCGCCCGACATGTACACGTTCGCGCCGGGCGGCGGCCTCTACGTCGAGGCGGCGAACGGGTTCATGAAGGACCAGTTCCTGTTCGGCTCCTCGTTCCCGTTCCGCCCGATGGGCCAGGGCGTCGCGGATTTCCGCGGCCTCGGCCTGTCCGAGGAGGCCCTGGAGGCCGCCCTCTGGCGCAACGCCGACCGGCTCCTCGGGCTCGGCCTCGCCGCGTAGGGAAAGCCCGGTTCGGGAGGTCCGGGACCTTTCGCGGGCGCGGCCCGCATGTCGGGGCACTGCCCCGACACCCCGCCGAAGGGCCGAGCCCTTCGGGATCCCGCGTCAGGCTGCGCGAACCCGGGTGAGGAAGGTCTCGACCGCGCCGCGCAGATCGCCCGCCTGCCGGGACAGGTCGGCCGCCGCGTGCAGCACCTGGGCCGAGCCCTGGCTCGCGGTGCCGGCCGCCGCGCCGACGCCCGCCATGTGCTTCGAGACCCCGCTTGTGTCCTGCGAGGTCTGCGCGGTGGTCCGGGCGATCTCCGCGGTGGCCGCGCCCTGCTGCTCGACCATGGCGGCGATCTCGGCGCCGATCCGGGCGAGGTCGCGGATCACCGCGGTGATGCCGCCGATCGACCGGACCGAGGCCTCGGTCGATCCGGTGATCTCCGAGACCTTGCCGGCGATCTCCTCGGTGGCCCGGGCGGTCTGCTCCGCGAGGTGCTTGACCTCGGCGGCGACCACCGCGAAGCCGCGGCCGGCCTCCCCGGCGCGCGCCGCCTCGATGGTGGCGTTGAGCGCCAGCAGGTTGGTCTGGCCGGCGATCTGCGAGATGATCGCGACGATCTCCCCGATGCTGCCGGCCGCCTGGGCGAGGCGGTGGACTTCCCCGGCCATGCCGTCCGCGCTCCGCGTGGCGGCCGCCGCGAGGTCCGCCGAGGACCCGACCTGCACGCCGATCTCCCGGACCGAGGCGGTGAGCTCCTCGGTGGCCGCCGCCACCGTGTCGGCCGATCGGGCGGCCGAATCGGCCGACACCGCCACCGCCCGGCTGAGATCGGTCGTGTCCTGGGCGGCGCGGGCCATCCCGTGCGCGGAGGCCTCCAGCTGGGCCGCCGCCGCCGAGACGGCCGCGACGATCCCGCCGACCTGGCGCTCGAAGCTGTCGGCGAGGCCGAGGGCGGCCGCGCGCTGGGCCGCCGCGGTCTCGGCGGCGAGCCGCTCCTGCGCGGCCCGGGCCGCCCGGCGCTCGGCGACGCTGTCGCGGAACGCCAGGGCGGCGGCGGCGATCGCCCGGACCTCGCGCGGCCCGCCGGTCGGGATGGTCAGGTCGGCCGTGCCCGCGTCCCGGCCGATCGCGGTCAGCACCCCGGCCATCCGGGAGAGCGGACGGGCGATGGCCGTGCCGAGCCAGACCGCGAGGCCGGCCGAGAGGGCGAACAGGGCGAGGCCGCCGGCGGCCCAGAAGGCCAGCATCCGCCCGGCGCGGGCGTGCACCGCCCCCGCGGCCGCCACCAGGTCGGCGGTGAGCCGGTCCTCCACGCCCTTCAGGGCGTCGATGCGCTGCGTGGCGAGGCGGAACCACGCCGGCGCGTCGCGGAAGGCGAGGGGCGTCCCCGGCATCGTCTCCTGCGCGACCGTCCGCAGGCGCGCGACCTCGCGGGCCGGCCCGGTCGCCTCCGCGGCGTCGAGCAGGTGCGCCTGCCCGGCCTCGGCCCCGGCCCGGAACAGGCCGGCATAGGTCGCCTGCTCGGCCGCGAGGGTCGCGAGGCGGCGGGCGGCCGCGAGGTCGAGGTTGCCGGAGGCGAAGACCGCCGCGGCGACGGCCCGCTCCTGGCCGGCCGCCTCCTTCAGCGCCAGGAAGGCCGCGTAGGCGTTCGCCCGGGCGGCGAGGCCGGCCTCGTCGATCGCGCCGCCCATGGCCCGCACCAGCCCGAGCCCCTCCCCGATCAGGCCCGTGTAGTAGGCCACGGCCTGCGGCGTGGCCGCCGTCAGGGCGTCGACGGCCCGGCGCTGCGCGGCCAGTCCGGTGAGCGCCTGCGCGAAGCCCTCGCTCCGGGCCGCGAAGACCGGCCCGAAGCCCGTCGCGGCGGTCACGGCCTCGGGCAGTCCGGCGAGCGCCGCGTCGGTGCGCCTGCGCTGGGCCGCCAGTTCCGGACCGAACTGCGCGCCCTGCGCGCCCAGGAACAGGCTCGAGGCCCCGCGCTCCCGCTGGGCCTCGTGCACGAAGGCGCTGATCCGGGAGGCGAGGCCGACCAGGCCCTCAACCCGGTCCATCTCGGCCCGCCGCGCCCACTGGTCCGACACGGCGAGGCCGGCCGCCCCCGCGAAGGCGAGGCACGGGGCGAGCGCCACCGCCAGGATGCGGGCGCGGAGCGAGGCGAGGATCGGCATCGGAAGATCTGGAACCGTCCGGCAGGAGACGCGCCACCTTCCGGCCAAGTCATAAAAATCCGGTTATGGGTCTCGCGCGGATCCGGGACCGGTCTGCCCAATCAGGCGGCGTTTTGGGCCGCATCTGCCAATTCGACGTGCAGATCTCCCCAGGTCTTCAGCGCGCGGATGACCGGCTCGAGGGACCGCCCCCGCTCGGTCAGGCTGTATTCGACCTTCGGGGGAACCTCGGCATAGACCGTCCGGGTGATCAGGCCGTCGGCTTCCATTTCGCGCAACTGGTTCGTGAGCATGCGCTGGGTCACGCTGGCGAGGCGCCGCCGGATCTCGTTGAACCGCAGGGTTCCCTCCAGCAGGTGATAGAGGATCACGCCCTTCCACTTGCCGTCGATGAGCCGGAGCGTCGCCTCGACGGCGCAGCCGGGGCTGCAGGCCCCCGTGTGGCGGCGGGTGCGGGGCATGGGCGTCTCCGACGGTATGGTTTCCGGCACTAGCGGCGTTTTATGTGCGTACTTGCGGCCCGTGAAGGCGGGCGGCATCTCCTGCGGCGACAGCCCGAGGAGATCACCATGCGCGCCGTCGGCTACCGCAAGTCCCTGCCGATCACCGATCCCGAAGCCCTGGTCGACCTCGACCTGCCCCAGCCGGCGCCCGGCCCGCTGGACCTGCTGGTGAAGGTCGAGGCGGTCTCGGTGAACCCCGTCGACACCAAGGTCCGGCGGCGGGCCGAGCCGGAGGCCGGCGGCGCCAAGGTGCTCGGCTGGGACGCGGCCGGCACCGTCGTCGCCGCCGGCGCGGAGGTCCAGGGCTTCGCCGCGGGCGACGCGGTGTTCTACGCGGGCGACCTCACCCGGCCGGGGACGAACGCCCAGTTCCACTGCGTCGATGCCCGCATCGTCGGGCGCAAGCCCGCGCGCCTCGACTGGGCGCAGGCCGCCGCCCTGCCGCTCACCGCGATCACCGCCTGGGAGACGCTGTTCGACCGGCTCGACACGGGCAAGCCGGTTCCGGGCGCCGCCCCGGCGATCCTGATCGTCGGCGGCGCGGGGGGCGTCGGATCGGTGGCCATCCAGCTCGCCCGGGAACTCACCGACCTCACCGTGATCGCCACCGCGTCGCGGCCCGAGACGGCGGCCTGGTGCCGGGACCTCGGCGCCCACCACGTGGTCGACCATTCCAAGCCCCTGGCGGCCGAGGTGGCGGCCCTGGGGCTCGGCGCGCCGGGCCTCGTCTTCTCCACGACCAACACCGACGCGCACCTCGCCGCGATCGTCGAGCTCATCGCCCCGCAGGGCCGCCTCGCCCTGATCGACGATCCGGAGCGCCTCGATGTCGGGCTCCTCAAGCGCAAGAGCCTGTCGCTGCACTGGGAGTTCATGTTCACCCGCTCGATGTTCGCCACCGCCGACATCGCTGCCCAGGGCGCGCTCCTCGACGAGGTCGCCCGCCTCATTGATTCGGGCCGCCTGCGCACCACCCTGGGAGAGCATTACGGGCGGATCGACGCCGCGAATCTCCGGCGCGCCCACGGCCTGATCGAGAGCGGGCGCGCCAGGGGCAAGATCGTGCTCGAAGGCTTCTCGGAGTGAGGACGCGATGACGGAGGCGGCGGGGACCGGGATCTTCGACGTGGCGGCACTGGCGGCGGCGCTGCCCGACAGCGCCGGGACCCTCCTGGTCGACACCTACCTGACCGACCGGGAGGCCGCGAGCGCCCGGGTGTTCCGGGTCTACCGGCCGACGCCGCCGCACTACCACGCCACCTGCGACGAGTACCTCTACTGCCTCTCGGGCCGGGGCACCTTCTGGATGCGCGATCCCGCCGCGGTGACCGCGTTCGGCCCCGGCCAGCTCCTGTTCTTCGAGAAGGGCACGGTCCACGCGATGCCGGCGCTCGAGCCCGGGGACCCGGTGGTGTTCCTGTCGATCGACACGCCCCGCCGGGCGCCGACCGACATCATCTTCGTGAACCCGGAGGACGGGACGCCGGCCAGCTTCATGGCGCGCAACGCGGAGGGTTGAGGTCAGACCCGCAGGGAGCGCCCGGCCGCCGCCACGCCGACGAGCAGGGCCGCCACGATCAGGAGCGCCGCGGGAAGGCCGAGCGCCTGCGCGGCGAAGCCGATCAGGGCCGGGCCCGCCAGCACCCCGGCATAGCCCAGCGTCGTCACCGCCGGCACCGCCACGCTCTCGGCCATCGCCCTCTGGCGGCCGGCCGCCGTGAACAGGACCGGGACGATGTTGGCGCAGCCCGCCCCGACCAGCGCGTAGCCGGCGAGTGCCGCCTCCCAGGCCGGGACGAGGACCGAGAGCGCGAGGCCGACGGCCGCCAGCAGGCCGCCGAGGACGACCACGCTCCGGCGCCCGAGCCGGGCCACGACCCGGTCGCCCGCGAGCCGGCCGACCGTCATCGTCACCGAGAAGGCCGCGTAGCCGAGCGCCGCCCAGGCCGGATCGAGCCCCCGCTGCTGGATCAGGAAGACCGCGCTCCAGTCGAGGGCCGAGCCCTCGGTGAGGAACACCACGAAGCAGAGCAGCCCCAGGACCAGCACCGGGCCGCGGGGCAGCGCGAAGGCGGGGCCGCCGCGCGCCCCTCCCCTGTCCGGCGGCAGGATGCCGGGCCAGGCGGCGGCGAACAGGGCCGCGATGCCGGCGGACAGGAGAAGCACGCTCCAGCCCGCGCCGAGGCCCGCCGCCAGCAGGCCGCTGGCGATCAGCGCCCCCAGGATGCAGCCGAGGCTGTAGAGGCCGTGGAAGCCCGACATCATCGGGTGCCCGCTCCGGCGCTCCACCGCGACCGCCTGCAGGTTCATGACGCAGTCCACCGCCCCCATCCCGGCCCCGAACAGCAGCAGCCCCAGGGTGAGCGTCACGAGCCCCGAGGCCGCGGCCAGCACCGGGAGGGCGAGGCCGAGGGCCAGCGTGCCGGCGAGCAGGACCGGCCGGAAGCCGAGCCGCGCGGCCGCGGCCCCGGCGCTCGGCATTGCCAGGATCGAGCCGACGCCGAAGGTGAGGAGCAGCAGGCCGAGCCCCGCCGCGTCGAGGCCGGCGCGGTCCTTCACCAGCGGCACCAGGGGCGCCCAGGTGGCGTTGGCGATGCCGACGATCAGGAACAGCAGCCGGGTGGACAGCCTCTGCCGGGCCGCGGCCCGGTCGTCGGCCCCCGGGATGGCAACCGGATCGGTCAGGTCGAGCGCTGGCATCGATGCCTGTCGGGACTTGGATCTGTGGGCGGGATTGGGCAATGTGGATCTCAACTCCCGCGGTGCAACACCGAAGGTGGGCCAAGGTTTGGCGAATCGAGGTCCGGCGAACCCGGGGCCGCCGGACTCCGATCGCGGCCGTTGGCTGCACGTCGTCGCCCGCGCAGCGAAGGGGCCCGGCGCGCGGCTCGTCAGCGTGGCGCCATCCGGATTGCTTCGCTGCGCGCGCAAAGACGGCTGCGCGTTCACCGAGCGGTTGCCGACGTACGCGTTTCGTTCTAGCAAGGGCGGCGCATGACGGGCCTGCGTCCCGCCGGCCGCATCTTGCCGTGAGCCCCCGCGGGCTCGACATGAGGCCGGTGCGGCGGCTGGCCCGCGCGCGAATCCGACTCTGACCGCGTCGACGCCTCGAAAGACCGCCGCCCTCATGGCCAAAGCCCAAGCTGGAAGTCGTGTCGCAAGCCGCGCCGGCGCCGCCAAAGCCGCTCCCAAGGCGCCCCTCAAGACAGCCTCGACGAAGGCAGGCTCAACGAAGGCGGCCCTGCCCAGACAGGCCCGCGCGAAGGGCGAGGCGCCCGCGGCCCGGACCGAGGCCGCCATCGACGCCAGGCTGGAGGCCCTGTTCGACGCCGCGCCGGCCCCCGTCGAGGACCGGCGGGTCATCGCGATCCGCGGCGCCCGGGAGCACAATCTCAAGAACGTCGACCTGACCATCCCCCGGGACAAGCTCGTCGTGTTCACCGGGCTCTCGGGCTCGGGCAAGTCGTCGCTCGCCTTCGACACGATCTACGCCGAGGGGCAGCGCCGCTACGTCGAGTCGCTCTCGGCCTACGCTCGCCAGTTCCTGGAGATGATGTCGAAGCCCGACGTCGACCAGATCGACGGGCTGTCGCCGGCCATCTCCATCGAGCAGAAGACCACCTCCAAGAATCCCCGCTCCACCGTGGGGACGGTCACCGAGATCTACGACTACATGCGCCTGCTCTGGGCGCGGGTCGGCATCCCCTACTCGCCGGCCACCGGCCTGCCGATCGAGAGCCAGACCGTCCAGCAGATGGTCGACCGCGTGCTGGAGCTGCCGGAGAAGACCCGGCTCTACCTGCTCGCGCCGGTGGTCCGCGGGCGGAAAGGCGAGTACCGCAAGGAAATCGCCGAGTACCAGAAGAAGGGCTTCCAGCGTCTGCGCGTGAACGGCGAGTACTACGCCATCGACGACGTGCCCAAGCTCGACAAGAAGTTCAAGCACGACATCGACGTGGTGGTCGACCGGATCGTGGTCCGCGCCGATATCGGCTCGCGCCTCGCCGAATCCTTCGAGACGGCGCTGGAGCTCGCCGACGGCGTCGCCGAGATCGTGTTCGCCGACGCCCCCGAGGGCGAGGCGCCCCGGACCATCACCTTCTCGTCGCGGTTCGCCTGCCCGGTCTCGGGCTTCACCATCGCGGAGATCGAGCCGCGTCTGTTCTCGTTCAACAACCCGTTCGGCGCCTGCCCGACCTGCAGCGGCATCGGCCACGAGATGCGGATCGATCCCGAGCTGGTGATCTCCGACCCGGCCCTGAGCCTGAAGCGCGGCGCGGTCGGCCCCTGGGCGAAGTCGACCTCGCCCTATTACGGCCAGACCCTGGAGGCGCTGGCCGAGCATTTCGGCTTCAAGACGGGCCTCCCCTGGCAGAGCCTGTCGGAGACCGCCCGCGCCATCGTGCTCTACGGCTCGGGCAAGCAGTCGATCCGCTTCGCCTACGACGACGGGTTGCGCAAGTACACGGTCAACAAGCCGTTCGAGGGCGTGATCCCGAACCTGGAGCGCCGCTACAAGGAGAGCGACTCGGACGCCGTCCGGGAGGAGATCGGGCGCTTCATGAGCGAGACGCCCTGCGCCGCCTGCGGCGGCAAGCGGCTGAAGCCCGAGGCGCTCGCCGTGAAGGTCGCCATGGCGGACATCGCCGACGTCACGGCCCTCTCGGTGAGCGAGGCGCACCGCTGGTTCTCGGAGCTGCCGGAGAAGCTGACCGCCAAGCAGAACGAGATCGCGGTCCGGATCCTGAAAGAGATCCGCGACCGGCTGACCTTCCTGGTGGATGTCGGCCTGGAATACCTGACGCTCGCCCGCGGCTCCGGCTCGCTCTCGGGCGGCGAGAGCCAGCGCATCCGGCTCGCCTCGCAGATCGGCTCGGGGCTGACCGGCGTGCTCTACGTGCTGGACGAGCCCTCGATCGGCCTGCACCAGCGCGACAACGAGCGGCTGCTCGGCACGCTCAAGCGCCTGCGCGACCTCGGCAACTCGGTGATCGTGGTCGAGCACGACGAGGACGCGATCCTGCAGGCCGATTACGTGGTCGATGTCGGGCCGGGCGCCGGCATCCACGGCGGCGAGATCATCGCGCAGGGGACGCCCGCCGAGGTGCTGGCGAATCCCGCCTCGCTCACCGCCAAGTATCTCACCGGCGCGATGTCCGTGCGCACCCCGACCGCGCGCCGCAAGGGCCGGAAGGGCAAGCTCGGGCTGTTCGGCGCAAGGGGCAACAATCTGAAGGACGTGGATGTCGAGATCCCGCTCGGCACCTTCACCTGCATCACCGGCGTGTCCGGGGGCGGCAAGTCGACCCTGGTGATCGACACGCTCTACAAGGCGGTGGCGAAGAAGCTGAACGGCGCCCTGGAGCACCCGGCGCCCTACGGGCGGCTGGAGGGGCTGGAGCACCTCGACAAGGTCATCGACATCGACCAGTCGCCGATCGGGCGCACCCCGCGCTCGAACCCCGCGACCTATATCGGCGCCTTCACGCCGATCCGCGACTGGTTCGCGGGCCTGCCCGAGGCCAAGGCGCGCGGCTACCAGCCCGGCCGCTTCTCGTTCAACGTCAAGGGCGGGCGCTGCGAGGCCTGCTCGGGCGACGGCGTCATCAAGATCGAGATGCACTTCCTGCCGGACGTCTACGTCACCTGCGACGTCTGCAAGGGCAAGCGCTACGACCGCGAGACCCTGGAGGTGAAGTACCGGGGCAAGTCGATCGCCGACGTGCTCGATTCCACCGTCGAGGAGGCGGCCGAGCTGTTCAAGGCGGTGCCGGCGATCCGCGACAAGCTCGAGACCCTGAAGCGGGTCGGCCTGCACTACGTCCATGTCGGCCAGCAGGCCACCACCCTGTCGGGGGGCGAGGCGCAGCGGGTGAAGCTCTCCAAGGAGCTGTCGAAGCGCGCCACCGGCCGCACGCTCTACATCCTCGACGAGCCGACCACCGGCCTGCACTTCCACGACGTCGCCAAGCTTATGGAGGTCCTCCACGAGCTGGTCGACCAGGGCAACACGGTGGTGGTGATTGAGCACAACCTCGAAGTGATCAAGACCGCCGACTGGGTGATCGACATGGGCCCCGAGGGCGGCGACGGCGGCGGCCGGGTGGTGGCCCAGGGGACGCCCGAGGCGATCGCGCGCGCGACCGCGAGCCATACCGGCCGGTTCCTGCGCGAGGTGCTGGAGCGGCGCCCCGCCTCACCGGCGAGCCGCGGTCGCGCCGCGGAGTAGCGCGGCGGACCGTCCCGCTCGGCGGCCGTCTCGGCTGGCCCGCCCCGCCGGCCGATCCCGGCGCGGCAGTTTCTGCCGGGTGCGGTCCGGAACCTGCCCGAGCGGGCGGTGATTCGAGCCGCGGGGCGCCGGTCCGAACCGGTTGCCGGCCGGTCCGGCGCCGGATTCCGGACGCCGCGTCCGGACCGGCCGCCTGCCCGATCGCCGCCCCGACCTTGCCGGATTCTCCCGCCGCCCGGCCCGACAACAGCTTGACCGTTCAACGATATTTTGCCGGACCCCGCGTTCGAGCAGGGTCTGTGGACAGTGTTGCATCGCCGCAAAAATGCGGCTTTTGCGCAACGGTTCGGCTGGTTGTGGCGTTTCGGCGAGCATTCCACTGTCTTTCCGCAGGTCTCTGTAGAATAGTCGCAGACGTTGAGACGGGCAGGCTCCGTGGGGGCGCTCGGCAGGTCCGAAGCCGGCAGCCGCGATAGGCGAGCAGACCGGCAGGGAAGTGCCGAATGCGGGACGGACGCCGTGTGACCTTGGGAAGGAATGAGAAAATGATGAAGAACTGGCTCGCGGCCGGCACGGTCGCGCTCACGGTCGGCATGACCTCGACGATCGCGCAGGCGCAGACCACCACGGTTCCCGGCGAGCAGGTCGGCCTCGCGGTCGGCGCGCCGCTGCCGGAAGGCCTCTACGCCATCAACACGTTCACCTACCGCCGCACCGACGGCCGGAACGATCCCGACACGGCCGTCAACATCCCGGTCCTGGTCTGGTCGACCCCGTTCGTGCCGTTCGGCGGCCGCGTCGAGCTGCTCGTGGCGCCCCCGACCGTGTTCGCCTTCACCCGCAACCCGGCGGGCGTGCGCAACAAGGACATCTCGATCAACGTCGGCACCTTCGTCGGCGGCATCTGGGCCTTCGACCTCGGCAACAACTTCGGCGTCAGCTTGCTCGGCGGCGCCTACCTGAACGACCTGAACGGCGACCGCGGCTCGATCATCACGCCGACCGGCGCGACGGCCACCCCGGTCCTGCCGCAGCTCTCCTCCAACACCTACCGCTTCGGCATCGCCGGCAGCTACACCGGTGACGGCTGGAACCTGACCGCCAACCTGACCGCCAACATCTACGACTCGCCCGGTCGCTTCCCCGGCCAGGTCGGCGCCGCCATCGGCCCGATCCGCCTGTCGGACTCGCTGAACTTCGACCTCACCGCGACGAAGAAGTTCGGCAACTTCGAGATCGGCCCGGTCGCCTACGGCACCTACAACTTCGACATCAGCCAGGCCAGCGCGGCGGCCGGCAACCGCGGCCGCTTCGCCATCGGCGGTCTCATCGGCTACGACTTCAAGATCTTCACCGTCCAGGCCTACGTCGCCCGCGACGTCGTGACCGGGCTCCAGACCACCAACGCGTTCGGCCAGACCCGCAGCAACTACTCCACCGACGGCTGGATCCGGTTCATCGTGCCGCTGTACTCGCCGGCCCCGGCCGCCTCGCCGGTCCCGGCGGCCCTGGTCCGCAAGTACTGAGACCCTCCCGAGACGCCGGGCTCCCCGCCACCGCGCGGCGGGGGCTCCCGGATCTCCGACAGGCCGTCCCCCGGGACGGCGCGCCGCCCGGCCCCGCCGGGCGGTTTTTTGTTGTGCCGGCCCCGCCGCGGGCCGCCCCGCGCGGGCCCGGCCATGGGTCGCAACCGGCCGCGGGTGACGCGGGCGGCGCGGACATCCTATGGTGTGCCGATTGCGCGGCTCCGGGGCCGACCGGGGCGCAGGCGGACGAGCCGAAGGAATGTCATGGCGACGCAGGGCGAGTGGAAGATCCCCGCGCAGGCCCAGCCCAGGCCCGCGGATTACGGCTACGACCTCGACCGGGCGCTCTCCGCCGTCCTGGCCCTGTCGGCGCGGATCCCGGAGAGCGCGTTCACGGCCGAGACGCTCGGCACCGAGCGCGCCGGAAACGGCGTGGTGATCCGCGAGGACGGGCTGGTGCTCACCATCGGCTACCTCGTCACCGAGGCCGAGAGCGTCTGGCTCACCACCCGGGACGGCCGCTCGGTGCCCGGCCACGTCCTCGGCTTCGACGCCGCCACGGGCTTCGGCCTGGTCCAGGCGCTCGGCGATCTCGGCGTGCCGGCCCTCCCGCTCGGCCGCTCGGCCGGGCTGAAGACCGGTGACCGGGCCGTGCTGGCGGGGGCGGGCGGGCGCCAGCGCTGCGTCGCCGTCGAGGTGGTCGCCCGGCAGGAATTCGCCGGCTACTGGGAATACGTCCTCGACGAGGCCCTGTTCACCGCCCCCGCCCACCCGCACTGGGGCGGCACCGCGCTGATCGGTCCCCAGGGCGACCTGCTCGGCATCGGCTCGCTGCAGCTGCAGCAGGGCGGCGCCGGCGCGGCGCGGCCGATCAACATGGTCGTGCCCATCGACCTGCTGACGCCGATCCTCGAGGACCTCGCCACGCGCGGGCGCGCCAACCGGCCGCCGCGCCCCTGGCTCGGCCTCTACGCCACCGAGAGCGAGGAGGGCATCGTCGTCATGGGCCTCGCCGACAACGGCCCGGCCGAGACCGGCGGCCTCCAGGCCGGGGACGTGATCGAGGCGGTGGCCGGCGAGCCGGTGGCCGATCTCGCCGCCTTGTTCCGCAGCGTCTGGGCCCTCGGCGAGGCCGGGGTGCGGGTCCCCCTCACGATCCGCCGGGAGGGACGCGGGGTGAAGCTCGCCCTCGTCTCCGGGGACCGGGAGCGGTTCCTGCGCACGCCCTCGCTGCACTGAGCCCGCAGCGCGCAACTTTCGCGCGGCGGGCGGCGTTGCCGCGGGTGCCGTCGCGGGTCTGTACCGGACACAACCTACGGCTCAGCGACGGTTCAGGTGGCGGGACCGAATCTGCAACCACCGGCTCCCGATCCGCCGGAAGCGTTGAGGAGATCCAGTCATGACGATTCTGAGCGCACCGCGCGCGAAGGCGCTCGTGATGGCCGCCGCGGTCGCGGGCGGCCTAGGGCTCGCGGGGTCCGCCGAGGCGGCCGGGGGCTGCGGCCCCGGCTTCCACCCCAATCCCTGGGGCATCTGCCGGCCGAACTGGGGCCCCCGGCCCTACGGCTACTGGCGGCGCCCGATCTACTACGGCGGGTACGGCGGCTATTACCGGCCGCGGCCGTTCTACCGGCCCTACGGCTTCTACGGGCCGCGCCCGTTCTACTGAGCCCGGTCCGGGCACGCGTGAGACGCCGGGAGGGCGTCCCGCCGACCGGTGGGGCGCCCTTCGCGCGTGCGGGGAGCCCCGCGCGACCCCGCATGCGCACAAAGAATGACCATTCGGAAACCTTGCCGGTTTCTTAAGCCGGTTATGCAATTCCCGCAGGTCTGGTGCTTGACCTTGCGCCTCCTGCTGCGCTGCGGTCGGATTATATGTGCATTGCACCAACAAGAGGCAGCGATGCGCAATGGGGCGCCATCGTCTGCCTGAGCAGAGGTCACAGCACACCATGTCCGCCGCCCGTAGCGTCCTGAGCCGCGTCCGCGCCTATCTCCGGTACCGCGACACCGTCTCCCAGCTGTCCCGCCTGTCGGACCGCGATCTTGCCGATCTCGGCATCAACCGCAGCGAGATCCGCGGCGTCGCCCGCGTCTGATCCCAGCGCCCGAGTCACAGCACCCGAGACGAACGTCCCGAAGGACCGCCGCCCGTTGATCCGGACGGCGGTCCTTCGCTATTCTCAGACATGACACAGATCATCCACATCGTCGGCGGCGGTCTCGCCGGATCCGAGGCCGCCTGGCAGGTGGCCGAAGCCGGGCACCGCGCGGTGATCCACGAGATGCGCCCCGTGCGCGGCACCGAGGCGCATCGGACGGACGGCCTGGCCGAACTCGTCTGCTCGAACTCGTTCCGGTCCGACGACCCCGAGGGCAACGCCGTCGGGCTGCTGCACCAGGAGATGCGCAGCTTGGGCTCGCTGATCATGCGGGCGGCCGACACCAACCAGGTGCCGGCGGGCGGGGCGCTGGCGGTCGACCGCGAGGGCTTCTCCGCCGCGGTGACCCGAGCCCTGGAGCAGCACCCCAACGTCACCCTCGTCCGCGGGGAGGTCGAGGGCCTGCCGCCGGAGGCATGGGGCCCCTGCATCGTCGCCACCGGCCCGCTCACGGCGCCGGCGCTGGCCGAGGGCATCCGCGGGCTCACCGGCGCCGCGTCGCTGGCCTTCTTCGACGCGATCGCGCCGATCGTCCACCGCGACTCGATCGACATGGACGTGGCGTGGTTCCAGTCCCGCTACGACAAGCCGGGACCCGGCGGCACGGGCGCGGACTACCTCAACTGCCCGATGAGCCGTGAGCAGTACGACACCTTCGTGGCCGCCCTCGTGGCGGGCGAGAAGATCGGGTTCAAGCAGTGGGAGGGCACGCCCTATTTCGACGGCTGCCTGCCCGTCGAGGTCATGGCCGAGCGCGGCCCCGAGACCCTGCGCCACGGGCCGATGAAGCCCGTGGGGCTCACCAATCCCCGCGACCCGCTGGTCAAGCCCTGCGCGATCGTGCAGCTGCGCCAGGACAACGCGCTGGGCACCCTGTACAACATGGTCGGCTTCCAGACGAAGCTGACCTATTCCGAGCAGGTCCGGATCTTCCGCATGATCCCCGGCCTGGAGCGGGCCGAGTTCGCCCGCCTCGGGGGCCTGCACCGCAACACCTATCTCGACAGCCCGCGCCTCCTCGACGCCACCCTCCGGCTGAGGGCCCGGCCCTCCTTACGCTTCGCCGGCCAGATCACCGGCTGCGAGGGCTACGTCGAGAGCGCCGCGGTCGGGCTGATGGCCGGCCGCTTCGCCGTCGCGGAGGCGGCCGGCCGGCCGCTCGCCCCCCTGCCCCAGAGCACGGCCCTCGGCGCGCTCATCGCCCACATCACCGGCGGCCACCTGATGGCGGACGGCGAGGCCAACGCCCCGCGCTCGTTCCAGCCGATGAACGTCAATTTCGGCCTGTTCCCGCCGCTCGAGCGGGCCCCCCGCAACGAGACCGGCCGGCGCCTGCGCGGGCCCGAGAAGGCGGCGCTGAAGAAGCGCGCGCTCACCGACCGGGCCCGGGCCGATCTCGCTCTCTGGTTGGAGGGCGCGCGGGACGGTGCGGCGAGACCTGCGGCTGCGGAATAGCTAGCCGCACGGGGCTTGCACCGCCCGAGGCCTCATCATCCTGGGCGCACCATGACCGCGATCGACACCCGAGCCTTCCTGGCCGACCTGTACGAGCTGCGCGAGATCGGCCGGTTCCGCACCGGCGTCCACCGGCCGACCTTCTCGGCCGCGGACATGGAATCCCGCCGCTGGCTGATGGCCCGGCTCGAGGCCTGCGGCCTGGACGCTTCCATCGACGGGATCGGCAACGTGCTGGGGCGCCACCGCGGCCCCGGCCCGCACCTGCTGGTCGGCAGCCACATCGAGACGCAGAACGAGGCCGGCTGGCTCGACGGGGCGCTGGGCGTCGTGGCCGGGGTGGCGCTGGCCCGCGCCGGGCTGCCCGTCGACGTCGTCGCCTTCGCGGACGAGGAGGGGCACTTCTCCGGCGGCTTCCTGGGCAGCCGCTCGGCGATCGGCGACCTGACCGAGGCCGAGATGGACGAGGCCCGCAACCGCACCGACGGCACGCCGCTTCGCGCGGCGCTCGCGGGTGCCGGCCTCGCCGGCCTGCCCCGGATGCGGCTCGACCCGGCCCGCTACCGCGGCTTCCTGGAGATGCACATCGAGCAGGGGACGCAGCTCGAATCCGCCGGCCTGCATCTCGGCGTGGTGAGCGGCATCGTGGCGATCTGGCAGTTCCGGATCGATTTCGCCGGCAACCAGGACCATGCCGGCGGCACCACCATGGCGGAGCGCCGGGATGCGGGCCTCTCGGCGGTGCGGCTGCTGGCGGCGATCGACCGGGAGTTCCCGAAGGTCTGCGGCCCGCGCAGCACCTGGACGACGGGGCGGATCACCCTGGATCCCGGCGGCTTCAGCATCATCCCGGGCCGGGCCGAGGTGTATTTCCAGTTCCGCGACGTGGCGATGCCGGTGCTGGAGCGGATGGAGGCCTGCCTGGAGGCGCTGGTGCGGGAATCGAACCGGCGCGAGCGCTGCCCGGCCACCCTGACGGCCCTGGCGAAGGCGGTCCCCGCCCCCTGCGACCCGGCCCTGATGCGCGCCCTCTCGGAGGCCGCCGAGAGCGTCTGCCCCGGCTCGTGGCAGGTGATGCCGTCGGGCGCCGGTCACGACGCCCAGAACGTCGCCCGGATCCTGCCGGCCGCGATGCTGTTCGTGCCCTCGATCGGCGGCATCAGCCACCACTGGGCGGAGGACACCGCCGACGCCGACCTCGCCCTCGGGGTGCGGGCCCTCGGCGACGCGGCGGTGCGGGTGCTGGCGGGCTGAGCGCGCCGCCCCGGACGCCCGCCGCGGCGCGTTCCGGCGGGCCCCGGGCCTCAGGCGCCCGGTATCAGCGACTGGATCGGGATCCGCTCCGGGCGGTATTCCTGCATGCCCCCGGCGATCCGCTCCTCGACGGCGTCGATGAACTTCTCCGGGTCGGTGATCGAGCACTGGCGCAGGTCCCAGAAGGCGTAGCGCCACCATTGCACCTTCAGGTAGCGCTCGATCAGCGCGTCGGGGAAGCGCATCTTCACGATCCGGGCGGGGCTGCCGGCCACGATCGCGTAGGGCGGCACGTCCTTGGTCACCACCGCCATGGCGCCGATCACCGCCCCGTCGCCGATCGTGATGTCGGGCATCAGGAAGGCGCCGTGGCCGATATAGACGTCGTTGCCGATGCGCACGCGCTTGGGCCAGAGATACGGTCCGCAGATCTCGTAATCCTCCGCCCGCGGGTCGAGGCGGTCGAACACGGCCGAGTGGTGCGTGTAGAACAGCGGCGAGGTCGAGCCGCACTGAACCGGGTGGCTGCCGCGCCCGACCTGGACGCTCTCGCCGATCGAGCAGTAGCGGGCGATGTCGGCGCCGAAATAGTAGCCGCTCACCGCGTACGAGAACGCCCCCATGGTGAGGCAGTAATCGACGCCCATCCACTTGATGCTGCACGGCGGCTCGAAGACGCAATCCTCCGGCAGGCCGAACGGGGCCGGGTGCAGCACCGAGATGCCGCGCCGCAGCATCTCCTGCTTCATGTCCTCGTTGACGGAGATCATGCGGCGTCCTCGTCGATGGGGTGTCGGGTTCCGGCCGGCGCCGGGTCCAGGCCGTAATAGTCGCGCCTCAGGTCCCCGTAGGTGGCGGCCCGGATCGGCACGGTGAGCCGGCCGGCGGCCGAGACGTCGATGGCGAGCAGCCGGTCGTTGAAGGCGGCCGGATCGGTGGCCAGCGCGCCGGGGAGCAGGTGCCCGTTCGGGTAGGCGCGCAGCCGCTCGGCCGGGGCGCCGAGGTCGAAGGCCGCCACCGGCAGGCCGGTGCGCAGCGCCAGGGTCAGCGCGTACGAGTAGGTCTCGGGCCAGATCGCCGGCAGCAGCACGAGATCGGCCGAGAGCCGCCAGACCAGGTCCAGGGCCTCGTGGTCGCCGGAATAGCGCCCGGTCTGCGCGACGCCGACGCGCTCCAGGCCGATCGCCAGGGCCGGATCCGAGTAGCCCACGATCGCGAAGTGCAGGGGCAGGTCGCGGTCCTGCGCGTCGGTGGCGAGCGCCTGCAGGAACAGGCCGCCCTTCGTGGCGCTGATCGCGCCGAGCACGGCGACGCGGCGGACGCGGCCGGGCCGCTGCAGGGCGGTCGAGCGCACCGACCGCTCCGGCTCGACGTGCGGCCGCACCGTGACGACGAGGTCCGGGTACACCGCCCGGATCCGGGCTGCCGTGTCGCAGGACGGCGCGAACACCCGCGCGGCGCCGGCCAGGAACGCCCCGAACGCCGCCCGCCGCTCGCCCGGATCCGGCTCCTCGAACCCGTCCGCGTCCACCGCCAGGCACGACCGGCACTCGCTGACCGGCGCCAGGCCGCAGTAGCGCCCGTCCGGCTGCACCAAGTGGTTGCGGTGGCATACCGGCGAGTAGTCGTGCAGCGTCCACGCGTAGGGACGCCCCGCGCCCGCCACCACCGCCATCAGCGCCCGCGCCGCGCCCCAGCGCAGTCCCGCCAGCGAGTGCACGTGGATCAGAACCGGCGCCAGCTGCCCGACGAAGTCGGCGAGCTCGGCCGCGTCCCGCGGCAGGTACAGGCTGTCGAGGTTGGGCAGGTACAGGAACTCGGGGCCGCGATACGAGACGTGGACCTCGAGGTTGCGGGTCCGGTCGATCTGCAGCAGCACCACGCTCAGGCCCTCGGCCCGGGCCTGCGCGACCATGTCGTCGATGTGCCGCTGGATGCCCCCGCCCCAGCTGTGCGTCACGTAGAGCAGCGCCCGCCCCGAGAAGTGCCGGGCCAGCCGCGCCCGGTCGAGCCGCGCCCGCCCGCGCCGGCCGGGATCGGCCTGGACGAACTGCCCGACCCGGGCCGGGTAGTCGGGGTGCTTGGCCAGCAGCGCCGCCTGGCCCTGGTCGTACTCGCCGCCCGCGTCGAGCCCGAACGAGATCTGGCCGGCATGGTGGACGAACACGTCCTCGGCGAGCAGGTTGACGAAGCCGGCCTTGGTGGCGCGCAGGCACCAGTCGTTCTCCTCGCCGTAGCCCTTACCGAAGGCCTCGGCGTCGAGGTCGCCGACCGCGTCGAGGGCGGCGGCGGTCATGTACATGCAGAAGCCGACGCCGGTGGGCACGGGCACGGCGCGGCCGCGGTTGACCTGCGCGGCCACGCGGTCGAGGTCGGGCCGGGCGATCTCGAGCGGCATGGTGTTGTTGGCGTTGAAGCGCGGGTAGGAGCAGATCGTGGCGTTGTTGGACAGGGGCGTGACGCTGCCCACGGGCAGCCCCGCGCCCATTCCCGCCCCTGCGCCTGCCCCAGCCCCTGCCTCCGTGCCGGACCCGGCCCGAGGCTCGGCGTTGTGTTCGGCGTGGGCGACGAGGCGGTCGAGCCAGTCGCCGAAGACTTCAGCGTCGGAGTTGAGCAGGACGACGGCGCGGCCCTGGCGCAGGCCGAGGGCGCGGTTGACCGAGCGGACGAAGCCGAGGTTCTGCTCGTTCTCGACGAGGTGGAACAGGCCGCGGCCGGCGAGGGCGGCCAGCTCCGCGGTGAGTTCCGGGTCGGGGGAGCGGTCGTTGACGGCGAGCAGGGTGAAGGGGGTGGCCTGGGGCGCCGACAGGCAGGCATGGATGGCGCGCAGGGTCTCGCCGCGGCCCTTGTAGACCGGGACGATGACGACGACGCGGGCCTGCGCGATGGGCAGGGCGCGGGGCAGGCGGTCCCAGGCGTCGGCGGGCGGGGCCTCCATGGGCGGGTAGGTGCCGAGATCCTCGGGGCAGCCCATCAGCCCGGCGGCCCGGCCGGTGCGCACGTAGTGCAGGAACGGCGACTCCCCGGGCCCCAGCAGATGGCCGTAGGTCTCCCTGTAGAACGCGATGGAGAAGGTCTTGCTCGGGTCGCGCCCCTCGTGCTGGCCGTAGGCGACGAAGTGGGCGAGCGGCCCGCCGGGGGCGCCGGCGGCGTCGGGGTTGCGCTTGGCGTAGAAGGCGGCGTCGAAGAACGGCGCGACCGTCCGGGCCTCGTCGGCCAGCGCCGCCTCCCGCGAATCCGGCGTGCCGTAGCGGGGGTGGAAGGCGCCGGCCGCGATGTCGGTGCCGTGCATCAGCGCCGTGGCGAGGCGGTGGACGAGGGGCGCGAGGCCCGTCTCGCGCATCCCGGGATGCGCGTCGGCGTAGGCCTGCCCGTCGAAATCGGGCCTGGGATTGCGGCCCTTCCGCCAGCCGGTGTCGCAGTAGTCGCGCACCGCGTCGTCGGCCTCGGACAGGCCGTAGCGCGCCCGGTAGAAGCCGTGGTCGAAATGCCCCGCCACCAGCCGCGCCTGCAGGTCCAGGAGCGCGTCCCGGTCGAGGGTCTCCCGCCCGATCGCCCCCAGCCAGCCGGTGTCCTCCACCGGCGCCCGCGCCGGCCGCAGCCCGCAGACCCGCAGCAGCGCCGCCAGCGTCGAGCGTCCCGGCCCGGGATCGCGCAGCTCCCGCCAGCCCGCCTCGGCGAAGTGCAGGAACGGCTCGCGCCCGCCCACGTCCGGGTAGGTCGCCCGGTACCAGTCCGCGTCTACCGCCGGCAGGTTCAGCCGGTGCGGCTCCGCGAACGGCTCGGCCCCCGTCAGCCGCGCCTCGGCGACGGTGCGGAAGAACGGGTCGTCGCTGACCGCCCGGCTGCCGGACCGCGCCTGCACGTAGCCGGCCGGGTCGAAGTCCGGCCGCGGGCCGATCCGCGCCCGCCAGCCCTCCGCCACGTAGTGGCGCAGCAGCGCGGCGTCCGAGGCCCCGGCCAGGGCCTCGGCCTGCGGCTCGGGCAGGCGCTGCCGGTAGTGGGCGGCGTCGAAGTAGGGGGCGAGCGTCTCGATCCGCAGGGCGAGCGCGGCGTCCGGGTCGGGCCGGGCGGGACCGCCGTGGAGGACGTAGTGGACCAGCGGGTTCTGGGTGGCGAAGGTGATCCCGCGGGTGAGGCAGTAGGCCAGGGTGTCGAATTGCGGCGCCGGCTCGCGGCCCTCGCGCCAGCCCGAAGCCATGTAGTGGTCGACCGGGTCGACGCCGGCGGCGGCGAGGTCGGGATTGCCGGCGAGGTAGAAGGCGCCGTCGACGAGGCGGCGGGCGAGGCGGTGGGCCTCGGCCGTGTCGGGCCTCGGCAGGGCGGCCGCCTCCCCCTCCCCGCCCGCTCCGCCGCGCCGGCGCGCGAGGGCGTGCAGGAGCGGGTTGATGCCGGCGCGGGCGATGTGGGGGTGCCGGGCGAGGTAGGCGGCGGAGTCGAAGTCGGGGCGCGGGTCGCGGCCCGCGCGCCAGCCGTGGACGAGGTAGTCGCGCACCGGGTCGGCCGCGATCCCGTACCAGCTCGCGTAGAACGCCGCGTCGACGTGCGGGGCCAGGACGGCGATCAGGCGCGCCTCCAGGTCCGCGCCGGTCGCCGCGCCCGCCCAGCGGCGGTGCAGCGCCGACGGCGTGGCCAGCGGGTCGCGCAGCCGGCCGAGGCGGCGTCGCATCCGCGTCAGGGCCGAGATCCGGCCGGTCCCGTCGGAGCCGCGGCGCATCTCAGGACTCTGCGGTGGGGCGTTCGCCGCGGGCCGTCACGGGGCGCGGGATCCGTCGGCCGCCCGCCAAGCGGGCGCGGTCGGGGCGCGGGGCTCTGATCGGGTCATGGGCGGCAGCTGGCGGGCAGCGTCGGAGGCGCGAGGCGGCGCGGGAACGATCGTCCTGTCGGACACCCGTCGCACTAACGGAACCGGCCGAGGCCGTAAACCGTGGGGCCCCATCGGCGCTGGCGCCGGAGGCCGCATCGGACGCCGCATCGGAGGCCGCGCCGCGCGACGGGCGCGACGGCCTTGCAGCCGACGGTATTTCGATATATCTGAAAATTAGTCATATCGAAATCGAGTCGAATCCATGCATCCCCGTCTCTCGGCCTTCCTCCGCGCCGATCCCTTCGACGCCTTCCGCGTCCGCGCCCATCGCGGCCCGATGGGCGGCGATCCACGCGGACGGCACGGGCCCCACGGCCACCCGGGTCGCGGGCCCGGCGAGCGCCGGATGTTCGGCCGCGGCGGCCGCGGCGACCTCGCGCGCTTCTTCGCCCACGGCGACCTGCGCCTCGTCATCCTCCACCTGATCGCCGAGAAGCCCCGCCACGGCTACGAGATCATCAAGGCGATCGAGGAGCGGGTCGGCGGCGCCTACAGCCCGAGCCCCGGAACCGTCTACCCGACGCTCACTCTCCTGGAAGAACTCGGCCACGTCACGGTGACCCCTGGGGAGGGCACCAAGCGGCTGCACACGATCACGCCGGAGGGGCAGGCCTTCCTGGACGGCAACCGCCCGATTCTCGAGGCGATCCTCGCCCGGATGGCGGAGGCCGAGGCCGCCCGGGGCGACGGTCCCCCGCCCTCGGTCGTGCGCGCCAAGGAGGGCCTGAAGCTCGCCCTGCAGATGCGGCTCGCCCGCGGCCCGCTCAGCGCCGAGCAGGCCGCCGCCATCACGGCCGCGCTGGAGGCGGCGACCGCCGCGGTGGAGCGGGCGTGACGGGCCGTCCCGCGACCGTCGCCGGGGCCTTTGCCGGACCCTTTACCGGGGCACGGCCGGTGCCCGATCCGCGGCCCGGCCGCCTCGTCCTCGGGATCACCCTGTTCCGGCCGCGGCCGGACCAGCTGGCGCGCGTCCGGGCCCTGGCCTCGGCCGGATACGCCGCGGTGATCGCCTTCGACAACGGCGGCCTCCCGGCCGGGGCGGCCGATCAACTCGCCCGGTCCGGCGTGACCCTGCTGTCGGAGGGCGCGAATCTCGGCATCGCCGAGGCGCTCAACCGGATCGCCGCTTCCGCCCGCGCCGCGGGGGCCGGAACCCTGCTCCTTCTCGACCAGGACGCCGAGCCGCCCGCGGATCTCGCCGCCGCGCTGCTGACGGCGCGGGACCGGCTGCGGGAGGCCGGGATCCCGGCGGCGGTGGTCGGCCCGGTCCCGGCGCCGGCACCGGGCCACAAGGCGCCCGCCTACCCGCCGCGTCCCGGCGCGCCGGCACGCGACGACCTCGCCCCGGTGCAGTTCCTGGCGACCTCGGGCTCGCTCATCGACCTCGACGCCTTCGCGCGGGTCGGGCCCTTCCGCGGCGACTTCTTCATCGACGGGGTCGAGCTCGAATGGTGCTTCCGTGCCTGGAGCCTCGGCTACGGCTGCTACCAGACCGACGCCGTCGCGATCCCGCACCGCGTCGGCGGCGGGACGGTCCGGGCCTTCGGGATCACGATGCCGCGCCAGCCCCTGTTCCGCATGGCGACCTACCTGCGCAACGCGATCTACGCGTGGCGGCTGCCGCACGTGCCGCTGCGCTGGAAGCTCGCCCAGGCCGCCTACCTGCCGCTCCAGGCCGGGCTGTACTGGGCGGATTCGGGCTGGCGGCCCGCCGTGCTGCTCAGGCTCCTCGCGGCCGCCCGCGACGGCGCCCTCGGCCGCCTCGGGCCGCCCCGGGACCTGCCGTGACCGACCGCCCTGCCCTCGACGTGGTGATCGTCAACTGGAACGGCGGCTCGCTGCTGCGCGCCTGCCTCGCGAGCCTCGCGGCCGCGCGGGACGCCGCGGCCGTGCAGGTCACCGTGGTGGACAACGCCTCCACGGACGGCTCCGCCGAGACCCTGCCCGCCCTGCCCCGCCCGCTCCGGCTGATCCAGAACGCCGCGAATCTCGGCTTCGGCCGGGCCTGCGACCAGGGCGCCGCCGCCGGCGACGCCCCCGCGATCCTGTTCCTGAACCCGGACACGCAGGTCGCGCCCGACGCGCTCGGCGTGGCTCTGGCCGCCCTGACGGCCGATCGGCGGACCGGGATCGTCGGCGCGCGGCTCGTCGATCCGGACGGGCGGACCGCGCGCTCCTGCGCGCGGGCGCCCTCGGCGCTGGGCCTCGTCGGCCGCGCCCTGGCGCTGGACCGCCTGGGCCTCGTGCGGCCGCACTTCCTGCGCGAATGGGACCACGCGGAGGACCGCGCCGTCGACCAGGTGATGGGCGCCTTCCTGATGATCCGCCGCGACCTGTTCCGGGCGCTCGGCGGGTTCGACCCGCGCTTCTTCGTCTACTGGGAGGATGCCGACCTCTGCGCCCGGGCCCGGGCGGCGGGCTTCGCGGTGCGGCACGTGGCCGGGGCGGTCGCCCACCATGTCGGCCAGGGCACGACCCGGCAGGTGCGGGCGCGGCGGCTGTTCTACTTCCTGCGCAGCCAGATCCTCTATGCCGGCAAGCACCACGGCGCCGGGACGGCCCTCGCCCTGGCGGCGGCGAGCTTCGGCGCGCAGGTGCCCCTGCGGCTCGCCCTGGCCCTCGCCCGTCGCTCCCCCCGGGAGGCCGCGGAGGTCCTGCGGGCGGCGGGCCTCCTGGCCGCGGCGCTGCCGGGGCTCGTGCCGGACCTCCTGCGCGCCGCGCGCGCGCGGCGCGCGGCTTGAGCGGGATGGCGATGCCGCGCGCCCTCGGCGCGGAGGCCGGCCGCCCGGTCGACCCGGCCGGGGCCGCGGCGGCCCCCGGGATGCGGCCGTGAACCTGCCGGTCACCGGCGGCGGCCGGTTCTGGGCCCGTGCCTTCCTGGGCCTCGGCCTCCCGGCCTGCCTCGCGCTGGCCTGGATCGGCCTGCCCGGCGAGCCGGCCGCCCTCGCCCTCGCCCTCGCCCGCATCGCGGCGTTCCTGAGCCTGGGGCTCGCCGCCCTGGCCCTGGCGACCCGGGGACGGGCCGCGCTGTTCGCGCTGCTGTGCTGCCCGGCCTCGCTCGCGGCCGCCTCCGGCCCGGACGGGCCCGTCCTGGCGCTGGCGGCGCTCGCGGCCGCGCTGCTCAGCCCCCGGCCGATGACGGGCCGGCGCAGATCGGCGCGCCGCGCCGGAGCGGCGCTGGCGATCGGCCTGGTGGTGCTGGCGCGGCCGGCCTGCGCGCCGCTCGCGGGGATGCTGCTGGTGCCGTTCCCACCTCCGGGGCGGCTGGCCCGCGCCTGCCGGGACCGGCTGCCGCTCGCCGTGTTCGCCCTGCTGCCGGCCCTCCCGGCCGCGAGCCTCGGACTGCCGCACCCCGCCGGCGCGGGGGACGGATTCGGATCCCTGCCCGTCCCGCTGCCCGGGATCCTCTACGCGCTCTGGGCCGCCGCGCTGCTGGTGCCGCCCTTCGCGCTGCGGCGGGGGCCCCTTCCCCCGCTCGCGGAGCGGCTGTGGCTCTCGGGGGGCGCGCTGCTCGGCCTCTGGCTGACGGTGCTGGCGCAGGCCCTCGCCCCGGCGGCCGGCCACGGCGGGTTGCAGGTCCGGGACCTGCTGCCGCTGGTGCCGATGCTGATCCTGGCCTTCGCCCGGGGGCAGATCGGCACCGCGGCGACCCTGCGCTGGCCGGCCCTGCTCCCGGTGCTGGCCGCCGCCCTCGACGCGGTGGTGCTGCCGATGATCGCGCTGCGGGCGTAGCGGGCTCTCAGTCCCGGTCCAGGAAGTCCAGGAGCGCCCGGTTGAAGGCCTCGGGCCGGGTGATGCTGTGGGCGTGGCCGCCCTCCGGGGCGAGGACGAGCCGGGCGTTGGGCAGCGCCGCCGCCAGCCGCTCGGACCGGGTGTAGGGCACCAGCACGTCGTCCCGGGCGGCCATCACCAGGGTCTCGTGGCCGATCGCTCCGAGGCGGTCGGCGATGGCGAAGCCCTCCAGGGCGGCGATGCGCATCAGCACGGTCTCGGCGCCGGGAAAATGCGCCAGGGCCTGCGCCTCGTCGGCCTCGACCCGCTCGGCCTGCGCGGAGAGCCACGCCGCCGGGTACAGGAAGATCGCCTGCGCCCGCACGAAGGCCTCCGGTCCGCCCCCGGCCAGGATCGCCCGGCGGGCCGCGAAGCAGCGGCGCGTGGCCGGGTCCAGGGCGTCCCAGCCGTTGATCACCACGACCCGCCCGACCCGGTCGGGCGCGTCCAAAGCCATCTGGAGGGCGATCAGACCGCCCAGCGCGTGGCCGACCACGTCGGCCCGCTCGATCCCGGCCGCGTCCAGCACCGCGCGCGCGTCCCGCGCCATGGCGGGGACGTCGTGGTCCGACGCGAGCCGGCCGGGCGAGCGCCCGGTGCCGCGATGGTCATAGGTGACGACCCGGAACCGCGCGGTCAGGGCCGCCATCTGCGGCGCGAAGTAGCCCGCCGCGCCGCCGAGCCCCGGCGAGAGCAGCACCGGCCGACCGCCCGCCGGGCCCGCCACAGCGTGGTGGAGCGGGCCCATCAGCGGCCGATATGGGCGATCGCGGCGATCTCCACGCGGGCCTCGGGCTTCACGAGGCCGCACTGGATGCAGTAGCGCGCGGGCTTCTCGCCCGGGAAATACTCGGCGTAGACGGCGTTGATCGCCGCGTAGTCGGCCCAGTCCGCCAGGAAGACGTGGTTGAAGGTGACGTCGTCCATCGTGCCGCCCGCGGCCTCGACCACGCCCTTGATGGTCTCCAGCACGTGGCGGGTCTGGGCCGCCGCGTCGCCGACATGGACCACGTTGGCCTCCGCGTCCAGCGGCAGCGTGCCCGAGACGTACAGGACCCCGTCGGCCAGCGTGCCCGGCACGTAGGGGGCCAGCGGCTTGCCGGTTCCCGGCGGTATCACGACCTGCTTGGGCATTCCCCGCGCCTCCCGCGCTCGACCTGACGGCCGGGCCGGGCAGGCCGCGCGGAGGGCCGCGTCGCGGCGGTCCTCGCGCACCCTGCCGGTCACCGGCCGGGCGGGCGATGCACTTATCCGGCCAGATCGGCGCCGGCCGGGGCGCGCGAGGGCACCCCGAGGGCGGACTCGAAGGCGGCGACGTCCGAGACCCAGCCGAAGAAGGTCTCGATATTGGCGAGCGCCGCGCGGTGTAGGCTCTCCGGTCCGGCCTGGTGCGTGGCGTCGGCCAGCACGATCCCGAAATACTCTCGGTGGAACCCGTCCCGCAGGGTCGACTCGACGCAGACGTTGGTGGCGATGCCGGTGAAGACCAGCGTGGTCACGCCCCGGGCCCGCAGGGTGCTGTCGAGGGGCGTGTTGTAGAAGCCGCTGTAGCGGGGCTTGCCCATCACGATGTCGCCGGGCTCCGGCGTCAGGGCATCCACCAGCGCGTAGTCCCAGGATCCCTTGGCGAGGAGCTGCGTGTTCGCTTCAGGATTCCGACGCATGGTCTTGAGGGCGTTGGATTTGTGCCAGTTCGGCGAGCCCGGGCCGCCGGCCTCGACATAGGCGGGGTCCCAGCCGTTCTGGAACCACAGGACCGGGATGCCGGCGGCGCGCGCCGCCGCCACCGCCTGGGCGATCCGGGCGATCACCGGGCCGGTGCCCGAGACGTCGAAGCCGGCCCGGTCGAGGTAGCCGCCCGGGCTCGCGTAGGCGTTCTGGACGTCCACGACGATGAGGAACGTGGTCGCGGGATCGAGGGCGATCGGCTCCGGGCGGGCCGGCAGGACGACGCCGCCGTGCCGACCCTGGGCGTCGCGGAAGCCGGCGGGCTGGTCCATCGGATAGGTCGTCGGGCGGTCCATCAGGCGACCTCGGGCAGAGCTGCCGCCGTCACGTGCCGGCGCGACCGCATCAGGGGCTGGATCCGGGTCCCGAAGGCGTCGAGGCCCTTGAGGAAATCGTCGAAGACCAGCAGCACGCCCTCCACCCCGTCGATGGTCATGACGGCGTCGAGCATCGCGGCCACGCTGGCGTAGCTGCCCACCAGGGTGCCCATGTTGAGGTTCACCGCCGAGGCCGGGTCGGCGAGCTGGCGCACGTTGGTGTCGCTGCCGGACCTGGTGTCGGCCGCGCCCTGCGCGCCGAGCCACGCGATCGCCTCGGCATCCGCGCCCGCCCTGTAGTGCGCCCAGGTCGCCATGGCGGCGTCGTCGGTCTCGTCGGCGATGATCATGAACAGCGCGAAGGCGGTCACCCGTCGCCCGGTCCGCGCGCTGGCCTCGGCGAGCTTCTCGACCACGGGCGCGAAGGCGGTCGGCGTGTTGAGCCCCTTGCCCAGGCAGAAATTGTAGTCGGCGTACTGGGCCGTGAAGGCCAGCCCGGCGCCGCTCTGGCCGGCGCAGATGATCTTCACCGGCGCCTGCGGCCGGGGGCTCAGCCGGCAATCGTTCATCTGGAAATACGCGCCCTTGCGGTCGCTGGCGCCCGTCTCCCACAGGTCGCGCAGGATCTGCGCGTACTCGGCCAGGTAATCGTAGCGATTGGCAAAATGCGCGTCGCCCGGCCACAGGCCCATCTGGTCGTATTCCGGCTTCTGCCAGCCGGTGACGAGGTTCAGGCCGAAGCGCCCGTCGGAGATCGAGTCGATGGTCGCCGCCATGCGGGCCACGATGGCGGGGGGCAGGCACAGGGTCGCCGCGGTGGCGAACAGCCGGATCCGGGTGGTGACGGCGGCGAGCCCCGCCATCAGGGTGAAGGATTCGAGGTTGTGGTCCCAGAACTCGGTCTTGCCGCCGAAGCCGCGGAGCTTGATCATCGACAGGGCGAAGTCGAGCCCGTAGCCCTCCGCCTTCAGGGTGATCGCCTTGTTGAGCGCGAAGCTCGGGCGGTACTGCGGGGCGTTCTCCGACAGCAGCCAGCCGTTGTTGCCGATCGGGATGAACACCCCGACGCTCATGGCCGGCGCCGGACGGGCCTCGGCGCTGTCGTCCGCGTGGCTTCGCATCATCGTCCCGCGCTCCGCCCGGTCGGTTCCCCGCCGGAACCGAGTCGGCCCACGGAGGCTCGCAAAACCGCGGCGGAGGGTCAAACCCGCGGCGCCCGACGGGTGCGAAAATGCCCATCTTTCCAGCGACTTGCACAACCAGGGCGCGATGTCTGCCCAACCCGTGCGCGCTTCCCGACCGGCCGCGCTTGCCCGCCGGGACGCGCTTCCGCGCGGCCCGGTGACCGGCGACGGCGCGGCGATCATCGTCGGCACCGCGGCCGACATTGTCGTGGGCGCGGCGGAGACCATCTTCATGGGACGATGACGGATCTCGGTCCGACTCTGCCGGAGTGACAGCGATGCGCGCCTGGTCCGTCCTGCTCCTCGTCCTGGGCCTCGCGGGGCCGGCGGCGGCCGACGAGGCGGGGCGCGCGGCGGCCCGGGCGGTCATCGCCAAGCAGGCGCAGGCGCTCGGCCGCGACGACGCGCAGACCGCCTACGAGCAGGCCGCGCCGGGGATCCGGGAGCTGTTCCCGAATGCCGACCTGTTCATCGGCATGGTCCGGAACCAGTACCGTCCGGTCTACCGTCACCGCAGCTTCGTGTTCGGCGAGGCGCGGGACACGGACGCGGCGGGCGTGGTCCAGTCGGTGGCGATCCAGGACGAGTACGGCGTCGACTGGACGGCCGAGTACAGCCTCGCCCGCGACGCGGACGGGCAGTGGCGCATCACCGGCTGCCGCCTGACCAGGGCGCCCGGCACGCGCGCCTGAGGGCGCCCCCGGGGGGGCGCCCGCCGCCGGTGCGGCGGGCGCGGGAGGGGGGCTCAGGGCCGGAAGGTCGCGAGCTTCTCGAGCATCTGCAGGGTGACGTCGGCGCAGGCCTTGGTCGTGTCGTCGTCGGCGCATCTCACGTCGACCCGCGCGTCGCCGCGCTCCAGCACGATGTGGGCGGCCCGCGACGGCGGCGGCGGTGGCGGCGGCGACCGTCGGGCGCGCGCGCGCGCGCGGCTCGCGCGGCGGCGGCGCGGAGCGGCGCGCCGGCCTCGGGCCGGGCCTCGGGCCGCTGGGCGGCGGCGGCGGGGTCTGCGCGAGGGCGACGGTGCCGGACAGCAGCGCCGCGACGCCCGCGAGGGCGATGATTCGGGTCATGTCGGCTCTCTCCGAGACGGGATCCGCCCGGCAGCTCGGGGGCAGCGGGGCGGTCCGGCTCTAGGACGCGGCCGGGCAACCGGCCCTGAACCGGCCCGTTCAGCCCCGGTTAAACCGCCGGCTCCGTCCCGTGCGCGGACCGGTCCCGGGCCCGTGTCCCGGCGACGCATTCAGGGCTTTCGACAGGTCCGCCCGCATCGTGTAGAGGGGGCGCCTTCCCTCGGAGGACCCTGTGCTCCACGTCTCGACTCGCGGCGAGGCCGCGCCGCTCTCGTTCTCGGACGCGCTCCTGGCGGGCCTCGCCCGCGACGGCGGGCTCTACGTGCCGCAGACCTGGCCGCAGATCGGCCATCCGGAGATCGCCGCCCTGGCGGGCCGGCCCTACGCGGAGGCCGCCAAGCGGGTGCTGCGCCCGCTGATCGACGGCGACATCGCCAGGCCGGACCTCGACCGGATGATCGACGCCGCCTACGCGACGTTCCGCCACCCGGCGGTCTGCCCCCTGACCCAGCTCGACGACAACCTGTTCCTGCTGGAACTCTTCCACGGGCCGACGCTCGCCTTCAAGGACGTGGCGATGCAGCTGCTCGGGCGGCTGATGGACCACGTCCTGGCCGAGCGCGGCGCCCGCGCCACCATCGTGGGCGCGACCTCGGGCGACACCGGCTCGGCCGCCGTGGAGGCCTTCGGCGGCCTCGACCGGGTCGACGTGTTCATCCTCTACCCGCACGGGCGCGTCTCGGAGGTGCAGCGGCGGCAGATGACCTCGGTGCCGGCGCAGAACGTCCACGCGCTGGCCGTCGACGGCACGTTCGACGATTGCCAGAACCTCGTCAAAGCCCTGTTCCAGCACGCCGATTTCGCCGATGCGGTGCGGCTGTCGGGGGTCAACTCGATCAACTGGGCCCGGGTCGCCGCGCAGGCGGTCTACTACTTCACCAGCGCGGTGGCGCTGGGCGCGCCCCACCGGCCGGTCTCCTTCGCGGTGCCGACCGGCAATTTCGGCGACGTGCTCGCCGGCTGGGTCGCCAAGCAGATGGGCCTGCCGGTCGGGCGGCTGATGATCGGCACCAACGCCAACGACATCCTGGTGCGCACCCTGGAGCACGGCGCCTACGAGCTGCGCGGCGTGGTCCCCACCACCTCCCCCTCCATGGACATCCAGATTTCCTCGAATTTCGAGCGTCTGCTGTTCGAGGCGCTCGGGCGCGACGCCTCGTCCCTGTCGCGGCTGATGGCCGGGCTGAAGCAGTCCGGCGGCTTCTCGCTGAGCCCCGAGGTGCTGGCCACGGTGCGCTCGGACTTCGATGCCGTGGCGGTGCCGGAGCCCGACGTCATGGCGGAGATCGCGCTGACCCAGGCCGCCACCGGCGTGGTGCTCGATCCCCACAGCGCCATCGGCGTGCGCGCCGGGCGCCGCCTCCTGGAGCAGGATCCGGCGACCCCGGTGGTGGCGCTGGCCACCGCGCATCCCGCGAAATTCCCGGACGCGGTCGCCAGGGCCACGGGCGGCCTGCGCCCCGCCCTACCCCCGCACCTCGCCGACCTGATGGACCGGCCCGAGCGCCTGACCCGGGTGGCCAACGACCAGGCCGCCCTGGAGGCGCTGATCCGCGAGCGCGCCCGCATCGCGAGGGGCGCGTGAGCTTGGCGCGGGTCACGCGCCCCTCCCCCTCTCCCGCACGGGAGAGGGGATCCGCGCCGCATCCGGCCCCCTCCGCGACGAGCCGTCGATGAACCAGCATTTCTCAACGCACGCCGCCTCGCCGTCCCTGCGCACCACGCGGCTTCCGAACGGCGTCACGGTGGTGACCGAGCCGATGCCCGGGGTCGCCACCGCCAGCCTGGGCGTCTGGGTCGGGGCCGGCTCGCGCAACGAGCGGGCCGACGAGGCGGGCCTGTCCCACCTCATCGAGCACATGGCGTTCAAGGGCACCCGCACCCGGTCGGCGCAGAAGATCGCGGAAGAGATCGAGAATGTCGGCGGCGAGATCAACGCCGCGACCTCCACGGAGGGGACGAGCTACACCGCCCGGGTGCTCGGCGAGGATGCCGGTCTCGCCCTCGACGTGATCGGCGACATCCTCACCGACTCGGTGTTCGACGCGGGCGAGCTCGCCCGGGAGAAGGGCGTCATCCTGCAGGAATACGCCGCCGTCGAGGACACCCCCGACGACGTGGTCTACGACGCGTTCACGGAGGCCGCCTTCCCGGACCAGCCGGTCGGCCGGCCGATCCTCGGGCGGCCCGAGACGATCCGGAGCTTCGACGAGGCCGGGATCCGCGCCTATCTCGACCGGGAGTACACGCCGGACCGCATCGTCGTGGCGGGCGCCGGCGCCGTCGCCCACGAGGCGATCGTGGCGGCGGCCGAGCGCCATTTCGGCGCGCTCCCCGCCAAGACCGCCCCCGCCTCCGTGCCGGGCGTCTACGGCGGCGGCGAGCGGCGGATGCCGCGCAAGCTCGAGCAGGCCAACGTGGTGATCGGCCTGCCGGGCCTCTCCTTCCGGGACGAGCGCTACTACGCGCTCCACATGTTCGCGCAGGTGCTGGGCGGCGGCCTGACCTCGCGGCTCTGGCAGGAGGTGCGCGAGACCCGCGGCCTCGCCTACGAGATCCAGGCCTTCCACTGGCCGTTCTCGGATTGCGGCCTGTTCGGCATCGGCGCCGGCACCGCCGGGGCGGACCTGCCCGAACTCGTCGACGTGACGCTGGCGGCCACCGCCCGGGCGGCCCGGGACCTCGACGCCACCGAGATCGCCCGCGCCAAGGCGCAGCTGAAGGTCTCGCTGCTCTCCGCCCTGGAGACGCCGGGCGGGCGCATCGAGCGCAACGCCCGCCAGATCCTGGCCTGGGGCCGGGTGATTCCCGCCGGGGAGGTGATCGACAAGGTCGACGCCGTCACGGTGGCGGATGTCCGGGCCGCGGCGGCCGCGATGCTGCAGGGCACGCCGACCCTGGCGGCAATCGGCCCGATCCGCAAGCTGCCCGCCCTCGACAGGATCGCGGGCGCGCTCCGGGCCGCCTGAGACCGACGCCGTCTCCGCGCTCGCGATGACGGAGAGGGCGGCAGAACGGCCGCCCCCGCCCCGCCCAACTTGATTTGGCCGCAAAGGGGCGCGATCCGCGGGCGGTGGACCGGCCCCGGGGCGACCTTGCCCCAGGTCGGGCCCGCGCCTATCGATCGAGGCCGCCCGGGCGGCCGATGCCGAAGCTCGCACGGCCGGAAGTCAAGACACCCTTGCGCATCCTCGCCCTCCTCCTGACCCTGGTCGGCGGTCTCGTCGGTGCCCTCGCGCTCACGCTCGCCGCGAGCGCGCCCGCCCGGGCCGTGGAGGCGGTCCGCGTCACCCTCGACGCGCCGGTGATCGACCTGACGACCGCGATCGAGCGCTACCGCTCCGACGGCGACCTGATCCAGATCTCCACGGCGCCCGGCAAGGACGGCATCGTCCGGCGCATCGTCGTCAAGGCGCGCGACGCCGGCGCCCGGCCCGACTGGATCGTGTTCGCGCTCACCAACGACACCGACGAGCAGATCGACCGCATCCTGGTCGCCCCGCATTTCCGGCTGGTCGATTCCGGGGTGATCTGGCCCGATCTCGGCGGCTCGCGCATCGCCGCCATCACGGCGAGCCAGGGCATCCGGCCCGAGCGGGACGAGAACCCGGAGGCCGACCAGTTCACCATCACGCTGGATCCCGGCGCCACCGTCACCTACGTGGCCGAGCTGCGCGGCTCCAACGTCCCCCAGCTCCGCCTCTGGGACCAGGACGCCTACCGGCGCAAGACCGCCGGCCTGACCCTCTACAAGGGCATCATCATCGGGATCAGCGGCCTGCTCGCCCTGTTCCTGACCATCGTGTTCGTGGTCAAGGGCGCGATCATCTTCCCGGCCGCCGCCGCGCTCGCGTGGTCGGTGCTGGCCTATGCCTGCATCGATTTCGGGTTCCTGCAGCGGGTCTTCCCGGTCACCGAGCTCGCCGAGCGGGTCTACCGGGCCTCCGCGGAGGCGGTGCTCGGGGCGACGCTGCTGGTCTTCCTATTCGCCTATCTCAACCTCGCCCGCTGGCACGTGCGCTACAGCCACGTGGCGTTCTTCTGGCTCGCCTTCCTGGCGGGCCTCGTCGGGCTCGCGGTGTTCGACCCGCCGGTGGCGGCGGGCGTGGCGCGGATCTCGATCGCCGCGGTGGCCGGCATCGGCCTGCTGCTGATCGTCTACCTCGCCGCCCATAACGGCTACGACCGCGCCATCCTGCTGGTGCCGACCTGGCTGCTTCTGGTGGTCTGGGTCACGGCGGCGGGCTTCGCGGTCACCGGCCAGATCGGCAGCGACCTCGTGCAGCCCGCCCTGATCGGCGGCCTCGTGCTGATCGTGATGCTGATCGGCTTCACGGTGCTCCAGCACGCCTTCGCGGGGGGCGGCCTCAGCCACGCCCTCGTGTCCGACACGGAGCGGCGCGCGCTGGCGCTGACCGGCGCCGGCGACGTGGTGTTCGACTGGGACGTGCCCGCCGACCGGGTCTTCGTCGGCCCGGAGATCGAGGGCCAGCTCGGCCTCGCCCGCGGCACCCTCGAGGGGCCGGCGACCAACTGGCTCGGCGCGCTCCACCCCTTCGACGTGGAGCGCTACTCGGCGGCCCTCGACACGGTGATCGAGGAGCGGCGCGGGCGCATCGTCCACGATTTCCGCCTGCGCTCGGAGGCCGGCACGTTCTTCTGGTACCGGCTGAAGGCGCGGCCGGTGATCGGCGCCGACGGCGAGGTGATCCGGGTGGTCGGCACCATCGCGGACGTCACCGAGATCAAGACCGCCGAGGAGCGCCTGCTCCACGACGCCGTGCACGACAGCCTGACCGGCCTGCCGAACCGCGAGCTGTTCGGCGACCGCCTCGACGCGGCACTCGCCTTCGCCGGCCAGGACCAGCGCCTCAAGCCCACCGTGATCGTCCTCGACGTCGACCGGTTCAAGGGCATCAACGACGCGATCGGCCTGTCGGCGGGCGACTCGATCCTGCTGACCCTGTCGCGGCGCCTCGGCCGCCTGCTGCGGCCGCAGGACACGCTGGCCCGGGTCGCCGGCGACGAGTTCGCGGTGATCCTCCTCTCCGAGCGCGACCCCGACCGGATCCTGGCCTTCGCCGAGATGATCCGCCGGGCGATCGCCACGCCGATCACCTACGCGGACCGGGAGATCTTCCTGACCGTCTCGATCGGGCTCGCGCTCTACGAGGCGGGCGCCAACCTGAAGCGCGACGAGGTGTTCAAGAGCGCCGAGATCGCCATGATCCAGGCCAAGCGCAACGGCGGCGACCGGATCGAGGTGTTCCGCGCCCACATGCGCACCGACCGCTCGGACCGGCTGATGCTGGAGAGCGACCTGCGCAAGGCGATCGAGCGCAACGAGATGCGGGTGCTGTTCCTGCCGGTGGTGCGCCTCGAGGACCGCACCGTGGCGGGGTTCGAGACCGTGCTGCGCTGGGACCATCCGAAGCTCGGGCGCATCCCCGCCTCGACCTTCCTGCCGCTCGCCGAGGAGAGCGGCTTCGTGGTCAATCTCGGCATCTTCGCCCTGGAGCGCACCGCCCTGGAACTCGCGGCGTGGCAGCGCTCCCTGGAGGTCGAGCCGCCGATCTTCGCGGCCTGCAACCTGTCCTCGCGCCAGCTCCTGCGCCACGACCTCCTGCACGACGTGAAGACCGTGCTGGCCCGCTCGGGGGCCCTGCCCGGCTCGCTCAAGCTGGAATTCAGCGAGAGCCTCGTGATGGAGAACCCGGAATACGCCGCCCAGATGCTGGCGCGGATCCACGACCTCGGGGCGGGCCTGTGCCTGTCGGATTTCGGGACCGGCTACTCGGCCCTCTCCTATCTCCAGCGCTTCCCGTTCGACACGATCAAGGTCGACGCGACCTTCGTGCGCCAGATCGGCACCGGGCAGACCGCGATCCTGCGCTCGATCGTGCGGATGGCGAGCGAGCTGAACCTCGCCATCGTGGCGGAGGGCTGCGAGTCCGAGGCCGACGCCCAGGCCCTCGCCGGGCTCGGCTGCGAGTACGCCCTGGGCCCGGCCTTCGGCGAGCCGATGACCATGCTGCAGGCCCGCCAGATCGTCGGCGCCGCCCCGGAAGCGGCCTGAGATCCGGTCCGGACCGGCTTGCCCGGCAACACGGCCGACCGACGATCCGCGCGGCGACGGGTGACGCGCCGAGGCCGGCCCAGATCGGGCGCCTGCAGGACCGCTTCGCGAAGCTGCGGCCGGCCTGAGCCGTCCGGCGGCCGCGGTGCCGGCGCTCCGGGATCTCGGGCGCGAGCCTGGCGGCTACGGCACGCGGGACGCCCACCACGCGCCGGTGGGGCGACCCGGCCGGGACCCAGGAGCCGGGACTCGGCGCGGGGACTTCACCCCGAAGGTCCGGGGGCCTGGACCGAGACCTGCGCGCCGGTCGCCGGCGTGCGCGGCGCGTGCGGATGGCCCGAGGGCCGCCTCAGGGCTCCGACGCGGCGAAAGTCGCGGATCGGTTTAAGTCCGCCTTAACCATGTCCGATCAAGCTCCTGTTGATAGGCGGGCCCTTCAGCGCCCGCGATGGGGATGGGTCGGATGGCCGAGGCGGCACGGCGTTACCAGCAGGCAGGCGGCTCGGACCTCGTGCGCCGCCTGATGGCCCGGCCGGTCCGGCTGGAGCAGCAGGTCCGGACCCGGATGCCCCTCCGCGACCCGCGTCCCGTCGACGCGCGCGCCGAGGCGTATGCCGAGACGTTCGCCGACGACGCGGAGGCGCGGGACGAGGCCGACGAGATCGCCCGCCTCGAGGCTGAGCTGCAGGTGATGAAGGCGGTGCTCCGGGCCCAGCGGCAGGAGGTCGAGTCGCTGCGGGCGCAGCGCCAGCTCCTCACCGAATCGGCCCCGACCGACGATGTCCGCGCGACCCGCGAGCGCTGGGCGGCCCTGGTCGACTCGCTCCTGATCCGCGCCCGCTGATCCGTCACCAGGGCATGCGGGGGAGAGCCATGGGCGCGCGCTGCTCGCTCGTCGTCAACGGTCGGTCGGTCCGCGTCTCGACCGGCGACACGCCGCTGGAGGCGGCGCTGGCCGAGGGCATGATCGCGCCGCTGCAGGCGCAGCCCGGCAACCTGCTCGCCGGCCAGAATCTGGCCCAGGGCCTGGCCCAGGGCCTGGCCCAGGGCGGCGCCGCGCCGTCCGGCCGCCGGCACCCGGTCCGCCGGGCCCGGGCCGAGGCCCTGCGGCCGGCCCTCCCCGGCGCCCCGATCCAGGGCCAGGAGGAGGCGCCGCCGCCGCCCGTCGCCGTCCGCAAGGGGACGGTCACGGAGATCCGCCGGCTCAGCCCCGGCATCCTCGAGATCGTCGCGACCCTGACCCGGCGCCCGACCGGCGAGCCCGGCCACCAGGCGCTGGTGACCTTCGCGGGGCTGCCGACGCGGACGCTGTCCCCGACCCTGCGGGTCGACGGCACCACCGAGATCAACGACGCGGTGTTCCACGTCGCCCGCGATCCCGAGGGCGATCCCCTCGACGGGCTCCGCCTCGACCAGCCGGTGCGGCTCAAGGGACCCGTCGGCCGGGGACAGTACCGCCCCGGGGGCGGCCGGCTCGTGCTGGTGGCGGCCGGCGCCGGCTTCGGCGCGATCTGGGCGATCGCCCGGGCGGCCCGCTACGTCGAGCCCGCCCGCGAGATGGCCCTCGCCGTCGGCGCCCGCGACGCCCTGGACCTCTACATGCGCGAGAGCCTGGACTGGCTGCGCCGCACCGGCGTCGGCCGGATCGTGCTCTGCGCCGATCGCGGCCGCCATCGGCCGCCGGACGTGCGCTCCGGCCCGCTCAGCGCCCACCTGCCGAGCCTGCGCGCCACCGACGTGGTCCACGTGGCGGGCGACGTCTCGACGGTCGGCGCCGTGCAGGTGCTCGCCGCCTCGGTGGGCGCCCGCTGCTACCCGATCGTGGTCGACTGACCGCCGTCGCCTCGACGCGGCGGCGCCCGGCTGCTACCGGCGCCGGGCCGGCCGCACGGGGCCGATCCTGAGCCCGATCCGAGCCCCGATGGTCCGCGTCCTCTGCCTCGGCTACAGCGTCACGGAGCTGCCGGGCTACGTCGAGCGGGCCAACGCCCTGGCCGAGGCCGAGGGCCGCCCGGTCACGTTCCTCCGCAGCGGCTGGGGCGGCCATTCCCTGCCCTCCATCGCCGCCTTGATCGACGAGATCCTGGACGCGCTCCCCTGCGACCGCGTCCTCCTCGAGCTGTTCACCGGCAACGTCCGCTACTTCGACGGCGCGACGATGCGGGCCTATCTCGACGACATCCTCGCGGCGACCGCCCGGCGGGACCTGCCCGTCGCCTTCCTCAACCTCCACCAGGGCGGGGTCGACTACGCGGCCGAGCCCGTCGCCGGCCTGCTGGCGGAGTACCGCGCCCTCTACGGGATCCCCTATCTCGACATCGCCGCCCCGGTGGCGGCCGCGGGCGCGGGCGACATCACCTACCTGCTGAAGGACGCGACCCACGTCACGCCGGCGGGCGCCGACCTCTACGGCACCCTGGTCTACAGCTTCCTGCGCGCGCCGCCGCCGGGCCGGGCCTACATCGACCGGTTCCGGACCCTGCCGGGCCGGTTCGAGGCCCTGCCGCTGCGCGCCCTCCCCGGCCTGACCTGCGGGTTCGCCCTGCGCCGCAACGGCATCCCGCTGGACTTCCTGGAGATCCCGGAGGGCACGGGCGTCGCCGTTCCCCTCGGGTGCCCCCGCGACGTGATCGGGCTCCTCGTGACCTACGGGCCGCAGGCGGGCACGCTGACGGTCGCGGACCCGGCGACCGGGCGGGCACAGGCCCTCGTCGCCTACGACGCGTTCTCCTACTACACGCGCTCGATGTTCCGCAGCGTGACCTTCCCGGGGGCGCGCGCGCTGACGCTCGCGCAATCGGCGGAGCGCCCGGACATCGCCCTGCGCAAGGGCGCGCCGGATCCGGGCCCGCGGGTCGGGCGGGTGTCGCACGTCGTCTGCCGGCGCAGACTGGGCCTCGCCCCGCGCGCCGCCCGCCTGCTTCACCGGTTGCGGCGCGGCCTGTGCCGCGTCGGGCTGCGGGTCGGCCTCGTCCGCGGGGCCTGAGAGCCCGCGCCGGGCACCAGACAGGCCGCGGGGCGGGGATCGGTCCGATCCCCGCCCCGGCGGTTTGTCGGTCCGACCGGCGGTTCAGCCGAGCCGGACCCGCCAGATCTCCTCGGCGTACTCGCGCATCGCCCGGTCGGAGGAGAACCACGCCATGCGGGCGGTGTTGCGGATCGCCTTGGCCCACCAGCCGCGCGGGTCGCGCCACGCGGCGTCGATGGCGCGCTGCACCCGCCAGTAATCGTCGAAATCGGCGGTGAGCAGGTACTGGTCGCGCCGGCGCAGGTCGTCGGTGAGCGGCCGGAACCGGCCCGGCTCCTCCGGCGAGAACCGCCCCGCGGCGATCATGTCGAGCGCCGCCGCCAGCCGCGGCGAGGCCTGGATCGCCCGGGCCGCGTAGTCCGGCTCGGCCTGCCGGGCGCGGACGCCGTCGGCCTCCAGGCCGAAGATGAAGATGTTCTCCGCCCCGACATGGTCGCGGATCTCGATGTTGGCGCCGTCGAGGGTGCCCACCGTGAGCGCGCCGTTGAGGGCGAACTTCATGTTGCCGGTACCCGAGGCCTCCATGCCGGCGGTGGAGATCTGCTCGGACAGGTCGGCGGCCGGGATGATCGATTCGGCGAGGCTCACCGAGTAGTTCGGCAGGAACACCACCTTCAGCCGGTCCGCGACCTCGGGATCGTCGTTCACCGCCTTGGCGACGTCGCAGGCGAGCTTGATGATCAGCTTGGCCTGGACGTAGCTCGGCGCCGCCTTGCCGGCGAAGATCTTCACCCGGGGCGTCCAGTCCCGGTGGGGCTCGGCCTTGATCGCCTGGTAGAGCGCGACCGTCTCGACCACGTTGAGGAGCTGGCGCTTGTACTCGTGGATGCGCTTGACCTGGACGTCGAACAGCGCGGCCGGATCGACGTCGATGCCGGTGCGCTCGGCGATGAGCGCCGCCAGGGCCTCCTTGCGCTCCCGACGCACGGCGGCGTAGCGCGCCACGAAGGCCGGATCCTCGGCGCGGGCCTCCAGGCCCCGGAGCAGCTCGGGATCGTCCAGCACGCCGGCGCCCACGGTCTCCACCGCGAGCCGGGTGAGGCCGGGATTGGCGTTGTGGAACCAGCGGCGAAAGGTGATGCCGTTGGTCTTGTTGACGATCTTGTCCGGGTCCAGCGCGTGCAGGTCGGAGAAGACCGTCGAGCGCATCAGGTCGGTGTGCAGGGCCGAGACGCCGTTGACCCGGCGCGCGCCGTGGAAGGCGAGGTGCCCCATCCGCACCCGCCGCCCGTGCGACTCGTCGATCAGCGAGATCGACGCGAGGTAGGCCGCATCCTGGCGGCCGTGCTTGGCCTGCTCCTCCAGGTGCATCCAGTTGATCAGGTAGATGATCTGCATGTGGCGCGGCAGCAGCCGCTCCATCAGCTCCACCGGCCAGGTCTCCAGCGCCTCGGGCAGGAGGGTGTGGTTCGTGTAGTGCAGCGTGTGCGTGGTGACGTGCCACGCGTCCTCCCAGGAGAGGCCGTGGACGTCGAGCAGGACGCGCATCAGCTCCGGCACCGCGATCGCCGGGTGGGTGTCGTTGAGCTGGATCGCCGCGTGGTCCGGCAGGGACCGGACGTCGCCGCGCTCGGCCACGTGGCGGGCCACGAGATCCTGGATCGAGGCCGCGGTGAAGAAGTATTCCTGGCGCAGGCGCAGCTCCTGGCCCTCGGCCGAGGAATCGCTCGGATAGAGCACCCGCGAGATCGCCTCGGCGCGCATCCGCGCCGCCACCGCGCCGACGTGGTCGCCGCCGTTGAAGCGGGCGAGGTCCACCGGCTCGCCGGCCTCGGCCTTCCACAGGCGCAGGCCGTTGACGTGGCGGCCGCGCCAGCCGACCACCGGCACGTCGTGGGCCACCGCCCGCACGGTCTCGGCCGGCTGCCAGTGGCGCCGGATCACCCCCTCCTCCGGCGACGACAGCGTGACGCTGCCGCCGAAGCCGATCGAGTAGGTCGCCTCGGGCCGGGCGAATTCCCAGGGGTTGCCCTCGGCGAGCCAGGTCTCCGGCGCCTCGCGCTGCCAGCCGTCCTCGAAGGACTGGCGGAACAGGCCGTGGTCGTAGCGGATGCCGTAGCCCATGGCCGGGATGCCGATGCTGGCCATGCTCTCCATGAAGCAGGCGGCGAGCCGCCCGAGGCCGCCGTTGCCCAGAGCCGCGTCCGGCTCGGCCTCCTGCACGGCGTCGAGATCGATCCCGAGCTCCCGGAGCGCGCTGCGGGTCGTCTCGGTGAGGCCGAGATTGTTCAGCGCGTCCGACATCAGCCGGCCGATCAGGAATTCCAGCGACAGGTAGTAGACGCGCTTGTTCGGCACGCCGCGCTCCGAGGCCAGCGCGGCGGCCACGATCCGCTCGCGCAGGGCCAGCGCGGTCGCGGCGAACCAGTCGCGCGGGCGGGCGGTCTCGGGCGTGCGGCCCAGCGCGAAAGTGAGCTTGGCGCGGATCGCCTCGCGCAGGTCCACCACCGCGTCGCCGCTGCCGGACAGCACCGGGGCGGTCCAGGCGGCCGGGGCGGGCGCCTCGGCGGCGCGCTCGTCGCGCGCGACATCTTGTGGCACAGGCCGGGTCAGAACATCGTTCAACACGTGCGGGTCCCCCAAAGTCGTCGCCCCGGATTCTAGCGCCGGGGGTATCGTGGGCGGATTATCTCTTTTGATGGATTGCCGCCGCATGAACGGACGGGCGATCCGTGCCCCGAAGCGTCCGACGATGCGGTCGGCTTCCGGCGAAGTCGTGGCAGCGCCGCTCCGGCGGAGCGCACGGGCACGCCGGAGCAGATATGGCACGGCGGCGTGACATTCCAGACACAGCCGCGCGCCGTCGCCCTGCGTGAGGGGCATGCGCACAGGTTTTGCGGGCCGCAGCCATTCCCTCGGCGACGCTGCGCCGCGGCGTTCCGCGCGCGGCGCGCGCTCTGAGCGCATCCATCGCCGGTCGCCAGCGCGCGGGTCAGCGGTTAAGCGTGGGCCGCCGATGCGAGGGGCGCAGCATGACCGACACCGTCTGGTGGAAGCGCGGGACCGTCTATCAGGTCTACCCGCGGTCCTTTCAGGACACGAACGGCGACGGCGTCGGCGACCTGCCAGGCATCACGGCGCGGCTGGACTACCTCGCATGGCTGGGGGTCGACGCCGTGTGGATCTCGCCGGTCTACCCCTCGCCCATGGCGGATTTCGGCTACGACGTGGCGGATTACTGCGGGATCGACCCGCTGTTCGGCACGCTGGCCGATTTCGACGCCCTCGTGGCGGAGGCCCATCGGCGCCGGCTGAAGGTGATCCTCGACTTCGTGCCGAACCACTCCTCGATCGCCCATCCCTGGTTCGCCGAGAGCCGGTCGTCGCGCGCGAGCCCGAAGCGGGACTGGTACATCTGGCGCGACCCGGCGCCCGGCGGCGGCCCGCCCAATAACTGGCTGTCGAATTTCGGCGGCCCGGCCTGGACGCTGGATGAGGCCACCGGCCAGTACTACTACCACGCCTTCCTGGCCGAGCAGCCGGACCTGAACTGGCGCAACCCCGCCGTGCGGGCGGCCATGCACGACGTGCTCCGCTTCTGGCTGGAGCGCGGGGTCGACGGGTTCCGGGTCGACGTGATCTGGCACCTGATGAAGGACGCGGGTTTCCGCGACAACCCGGCCAATCCCGACTACGCGCCGGGCTCGCCCGAGATCAACCGTTTCACCCAGGTCTACTCCGCCGACCGGCCCGAGATCTTCGACGTGATCGCCGGGATGCGGGCGGTGCTGCGCCAGTACGGCGAGCGGGTGCTGATCGGCGAGATCTACCTGCCGGTGGAGCGGCTCGTCGCCTATTACGGTCCGGACCTCACCGGCGCCGACCTGCCGTTCAATTTCCAGCTGATCCAGACGCCCTGGCGGGCCGACGCGGTGGCCGACCTCGTGGCGCAGTACGAGGCGGCCCTGCCCGAGGGCGGCTGGCCGAACTGGGTGCTGGGCAACCACGACCAGCCGCGCATCGCCGCCCGGGTCGGTCCGGCGCAGGCCCGCATCGCCGCGATGCTGCTGCTGACCCTGCGGGGCACGCCGACCCTCTATTACGGCGACGAGATCGGGCTCGGCCACGTGCCGATTCCTCCGGACCGCGCCCGGGATCCCTGGGAGCACAACGAGCCGGGACACGGCCGCGACCCGGAGCGCACGCCGATGCAGTGGGACGACAATCCCCAGGCGGGGTTCTCCACGGCCGAGCCCTGGCTGCCGCTGGCGGCGGATTGGGCAACCTGCAACGTCGAGAACCAGCGCTCGGACCCGGGCTCGATGCTCACGCTGCACCGGCGGCTGCTCGCCCTGCGCCGCGACCACGCGGCGCTCGCCGTGGGCGGCTACCGGGAGGTGCCGCTGGGGATCGCCGAGGTGTTCGCCTACGAGCGCTTCGCCGACGGGGCCGTCCTGCGGGTGCTCCTGAACTTCGGCGCGGCGTCGCAGGACCTGCCGCTGCCCGAGGGGGCCTGGACCGTGCTGCTCTCGACCCGCCCGGGGCGCGCGGGCGAGCCGGCCGGCCTGACCCTCGCGCTCGAGCCCGCCGAGGGGGTGATCCTGCGCCGCGCCGGGTGAGGCGAGCCGGCGCCCGGCCCCGGCGCGTCAGTCCGGGAACCGAACCGGGTGCCCGGCGCGCGCCGCCTGTCGGGCGGGGTCGCTCGGCCGAGCCCGCCGGGCGGGGCCCGGCGCCGTCGTCCCCGGCCGGAGCGCCGTATCCAGCGGCCGAAATCTGCCTCGGCGGCGCGATTTCTCGCTGCGATGCCACATAGGTAAGTGACGCTTAATCACCACGGTGGCCTATTTTGTGCGTCGCAACGGAACCGTCGCGGCGAAGGAGCATTGGCCGTGGTTGAGATCGTGACAGCCGTGCCTGCCCGGTCGACTGCCAGACCGGGGCATTCCGCCCGGCCAGGATCAATGCTGATGCTCGATGCGCGCCGTGGTGGTTCCTTCGCCGAGTGGTCGTCCGGCGAGGGGAACGGCGCCGGTCCCGTACCGGTTCCGGCCCGGCCGGCCTCGCTGCGCCGCCGCATCCTCTACGCGACGCCCGAGATGGCGGATTTCGTGAAGACCGGCGGCCTCGGGGAGGTCTCGGCCGCCCTGCCCCGGGCCCTGGTCCCGCACTACGACATCCGCGTCCTGATCCCGGGCTACCGGCAGGTCCGCGCCGCCTTCCCGGAGATCCCGGTCGTCGCCCGCCTCGAGGGATTCGCGGGCATCCCGGCCTGCGACCTCGGCCTGGTCGAGGCGGCCGACGGCCTGCGCATCTACGTCCTGCTCAGCCCCGACCTCTACGAGCGCGACGGCACGCCCTACGGCGACCAGCACGGCGATTTCGGCGACAACGACCTGCGCTTCGCCTGCCTCAGCCTCGCGGCGGCGGACCTCGCCACGGGCGCCGATCCCGACTGGGCGGCCGACCTCCTGCACCTCAACGACTGGCAGGCGGCCCTGGCCCCGGCCTATCTCGCGTGGCGCGGCCGGCGGGTCCCGAGCGTGCTGACGATCCACAACCTCGCCTACCAGGGCCTGTTCCCCCGGGACGCCCTGCCCCGGCTCGGCGTGCCGGACTCGGCCTTCCAAGTCGACGGCGCGGAGTTCTACGGGCAGCTCTCCTTCCTCAAGGCCGGCATCTTCTACGCCTCGCAGGTCACCACGGTGAGCGAGACCTACGCCCGGGAGATCCAGACGCCCGAGCTGGGCTGCGGCCTCGACGGGCTCCTGCGCACCCGCGCCGGACAGGGCCGGCTCGCCGGCATCCTCAACGGCATCGACGAGACCTGGGATCCGACCACCGACCCGCACCTCGCCACGCGGTTCGAGATCGACGACTGGAAGGGCAAGCGCGCCAATGCCGAGGCGGTGCGCCGGCAGTTCGGCCTCGCGGTCTCCCGCGGGCCGCTCTTCGCGATCGTGTCGCGCCTCGTGCACCAGAAGGGCATCGACCTGAGCCTGCAGGCGGCCGAGACCATCGTGGCCGGGGGCGGCCAGCTGGTGGTGATCGGCCAGGGCGAGGGCCGGTTCGAGCAGGCGCTCCGGGGCTTGGCCAAGCGCCATCCCGACGCGGTCGGCGTGCATGTCGGCTTCGAGGAGGCGCAGGCCCGGCGGATGTTCGCCGGCAGCGATTTCCTGCTGATGCCCTCGCGCTTCGAGCCCTGCGGCCTCGCCCAGATGTACGCGCAGCGCTTCGGCTCCCTGCCGATCGTGCGGCGGACCGGGGGCCTCGCCGACACGGTCGAGGACGGCGTGACGGGCTTCACCTTCGGGGAGGCCTCGGCCGCGTCCTTCGGGGCGGCGGTCCGCCGGGCGCTGGAGGCCTTCGGCCAGAAGAAGCGCCTCAACGCCATGCGGCGGCGGGCCATGACGGCCCGCTTCGGCTGGGATCAGGCCGCCGACAACTACGCGGGCCTGTACGGCCGCGCCATCGGCAACAGCGTGGGACTGCGCTGGCGGGCGGCGTAGGGTCGACGTAGGCTGCACATCGGGCCGGGATGGCGGAGCGCGACGCGCCCTGTCTCCCGCGCGGGAGAGGGGATCCGAGCCGCACCCTGCCGTGCCGCCGCGCCCGCACCCGCGCTCCGGCTTCGCCGCGCGTGGCCCGCGGGGGGCGCACCCCGCGGGCGGGACGAGGGGCTCACCCCTCCAGCAGGAAGATCATCGTCGCCAGCGGCGGCAGGGTCAGCGACAGGCTCTGCTTCTGGCCGTGGCTCGCCTGATCGTCGGTATGGCGCCCACCCTGGTTGCCCAGGTTGGAGCCGCCGTAGACCCCGGCATCCGAGTTGAACGCCTCGCGGTAGAAGCCCGCCTGCGGCACGCCGATCCGGTAGCCCTCCCGCGGCACCGGCGTGAAGTTCGACACCACGATGGCGACCTCGCCGGACTGCGCGCCCTTGCGGGCCCAGGCGATGACGCTGTTGTCCTGGTCGTCCGCCACCAGCCACTGGAAGCCGGTGTGCTCGACGTCGCGGCTGTAGAGGGCCGGGGTCGACACGTAGAGCTGGTTCAGGTCGCGGATCACGCTCTGGACGCCCTTGTGCAGGGGATCCTCCAGCAGGTGCCAGTCCAGGCTGTTGTCGTGGTTCCACTCCCGCTCCTGGCCGAACTCGCCGCCCATGAACAGCAGCTTCTTGCCGGGATGCCCCCACATGAAGCCGTAATAGGCCCGGAGATTCGCGAATTTCTGCCAGCGGTCGCCCGGCATCTTGCCGAGCAGCGAGCCCTTCCCGTGCACGACCTCGTCGTGGGACAGCGGCAGGATGAAATTCTCCGAGAAGGCGTAGAGCAGCCCGAAGGTCAGGTTATGGTGGTGGTAGCGGCGGTGGATCGGATCCTCCTGCATGAAATGCAGGGTGTCGTGCATCCAGCCCATGTTCCACTTGAAGCCGAAGCCCAGGCCGCCCGTGTAGGTCGGGTGCGAGACGCCCGGCCAGGAGGTCGATTCCTCCGCGACCGTGATCGTCCCCGGGGCGTGGCTGTAGGTCGCCTCGTTGGTCTTGCGCAGGAAGTCGATGGCGTCGAGGTTCTCGTTGCCGCCGTAGCGGTTCGGGATCCACTCGCCCTGGCGGCGCGAGTAGTCGAGGTAGAGCATCGACGCGACGGCGTCCACGCGCAGGCCGTCGAGGTGGTAGTGCTCCAGCCAGAACCGGGCGTTGGCGGCGAGGAACGTCGCGACCTCGGTGCGCCCGAAATTGTAGATGTAGGTGCCCCAGTCCTGGTGGAAGCCCTGGCGCGGGTCGGCGTGCTCGTAGAGGTGCGTGCCGTCGAACAGGCCGAGCCCGTGGGCGTCGAGGGGGAAGTGGCCCGGCACCCAGTCGAGCAGCACGCCGATGCCGGCCGCGTGGGCCGCGTCCACGAAGGCCGCGAAATCCTCGGGCGTGCCGAAGCGGCTCGTCGGCGCGAACAGCGAGACCGGCTGGTAGCCCCAGGACCCGTCGAACGGGAACTCGGTGATCGGCAGCATCTCGATATGGGTGAAGCCCAGATCCTTCACGTAGGGGATCAGCCGCTCGGCGAGCTCCCGGTAGGTCAGGTAGCGGTTCCCCTCCTCGGGCACCCGCGCCCAGGAGCCGAGATGGACCTCGTAGACCGAGATCGCCGCGTGGCGCGGGTCCTTGGCGCCGCGGGTGCTCATCCAGCCGGAATCGCGCCAGTCGAAGTCGCCCGACCCGTGGGTGACCGAGGCGGTCTCCGGCGGGTGCTGGGCCGCGAAGGCGACCGGGTCGGCCTTGAGGGGCACCAGGGACCCGTCGGGGCCGCGGATCTCGAACTTGTAGCGGACCCCGGCCTTGAGGCCCGGCACGAACAGCTCCCAGATGCCGCCGTCCTGCCAGAGGCGCATCGGGTGGCGCCGCCCGTCCCAGTCGTTGAAGTCGCCGACGACGCTGACCTTGCGGGCGTTGGGCGCCCAGACGGCGAAGCGGAAACCGTCGATGCCGTCGAGCTGACCCGACTGGGCGCCGAGCATCCGGTAGACGAGGTTGGTGCCGACCTCGCGGAGCGCCGCCACGTCGTACTGCTCGATCGAGGAGCCGAAGCCGTAGGGGTCGTAGCGGCGGCGCTTGGCGCCGTCCCAGGACTCGACCTCGATCTCGTAGAGCGGCCGGTGCTCGCCCTCGACCCGGGCGACCCAGAACCCGTCCGGATGGCGCTTCTCGAACGGCGCGGTGCGGCCGTCCATGACCAGGGTGGCGGCCCGCGCCTCGGGCAGCACGGCGCGCACCTCCCAGGCCCTGGGCCCGACGCGGTGGGGGCCGAGCACCGCGAAGGGGTCGCCGTGATTGGCCGCCATCAGCGCGGCGATCGCGTCCGGGTGGACGCTCGGCGGCTGCGCGGCGCCGGAGCCCGGGACATCCGCGGACCGCGCCGTCGCCCCCTCCGGGTCGACCCGCGTTGCGAAGGTCTCGTCGATCGCCGTCATTCAGATGCTCCGGGCTCGTGTCCGTCCGTGTCCAGAATGGTGAGAACCCCACGGGCGGGGATTTCGATCCAGTCCGGCCGGTTGTTGGCCTCGTAGTCGACCTCGTAGAGGGCCTTGGTCAGCAGGCAGAGGCGCAGCAGCCGGGCCCTGGAATCCGCGTCGGTCACCGCCGCCCGGGAGCCCTCGACCGCGGTCTCGTAGCCCGCCAGGAACGCCGCCTCGATCATGCCGCGCCACGCGGTCGCCGCGTCCCGCGCCCGCTCCTCGGAGTCGGCGAACCGCGCGGTGATCTCCCGGATCACCGTCTCGGCGCCGTACGCGAAGGAGCGCATCAGCCCGGCGACGTCCCGCAGGGGCATCGACTTGGCCCGGCGCTCGTCGGCCGGGCGCGAGGGCTCGCCCTCGAAGTCGACGATGATCAGGTCGTTCTCGGCGACCAGCACCTGGCCCAAGTGGTAGTCGCCGTGGATGCGGGTCTTGTGGGCGCCCCGGACCGGCGCGGCGGTGAGCGACCCGATCAGCGCCTCGACCTCGCCCCGGCGCCGGCCGAGCTCCGCGCAGGCCGGCTTGCCGGCGTCGAGGCCCCGGTCGGCGAGGCCCTTGAGCGCCCGGAAGGCGCGCTCGGCCTGGTGGCGGGCGTCGCGCGCCAGCACGGCGAGGTCGTCCCCGGTGAACGGCTCGGCCGCGAAGGCCGGGTCGTCGGTCTCGATGGCGAGCGCCGCGTGCAGCTCGGCGGTGCGCCGGCCCAGCAGGTCGGCCCAGGGCCGGTGGGCCTGGAACGCCTCCTCGGGGGTCGCGGCCTCGCTCTCCGGGGTCAGCACCACGGTCTCGAAGTCCCGGCGCAGGCCCTCCAGCATCAGGGTCCAGGCGTCGCCCTGGTTCATGACGAACTTCTGCAGGACCGCGAGGGCCGTGCGGGTGCCGTCCTCGGCGACATGCTCCAGGGTGCCGAGCAGGGCCGGGGTGTTGGAGAAGCCCGCCTGCTCGGTGAGGAAGCGCCCGACCTCGATCTCGGGGTGCAGGCCCGGCTGCAGGCGGCGCAGCAGCTTGAGCATCATCTTCGAGCCGATGGCGATCGAGGTGTTGCTCTGCTCGCCCGAGAGCCGGCGGATGTCGGCCACGTCGACCGTGACGTCCGGGTCGAAGGCCGAGGTGACGGCGAAGACGAGCCGCCCGGTCTCCGTGGGGATCTCGCGGGCCTGCCGCATGTCGTCGATCAGGCAGGCGGCGAAGTCGTTGGAGCCGGCCGCGCCGTAGAGCAGGCCGGTGCGCGGTCCCCGGCGCACCCGCGCCACCGCGAAGGGCATGAGGGTCTCGTCCTCGCGGCCCTCCTCGACGCCCACGGGCACGAAGTATTCCTGGGTCTCGCCGCTGGCGAGCTGCACCTGCAGCCGCGGCAGCAGGAAGCGCGCGCTGCCGTCGACGTCCTTCAGGGCGGCGCAGTCGACGACCTTCGTGGCCTTGATCCGCGAGCCCTTGGCGCCGAACCAGCGCCGGCTCGTCAGGAACGGCGGCACCACGGTGCGCTCGAAGGCGACGCGCTCGCGCCCGCTCATCAGGGTCTCGATCCCGCCGGTGAGCACCAGGGTGAACAGCTCCGGCGGCTCCTGCTGCGGGCCGACCACCCCGGAGCGCGCGGCGCTCAAGCTGAACCAGTAGAAGCCGTAGGACGGCAGGGTCAGCAGGTAGGGCAGGTCGCCGATCGGCGGGAACTCGGTGCCGCCGGTGAGCTCGATCGGCACCGCGGTGCGCAGTTCCGACAGGTCGAGCTGCACCGCCTGCGGCGCCCGCGACAGGTTCGCCACGCACAGGATCCGCTCGTCCTCGTGCTCGCGGATCCAGGCCAGGACCTTGCGGTTCGACGGGTACAGGAACTGGATCGTGCCGCGTCCCAGCGCGACGCTGTTGTTGCGGATCGCGATCATGCGCCGCGTCCAGTTCAGGAGGCTCGTCTGGGCCTGGGTCTGCGCCTCGACGTTGATGGCGTCGAAGCCGTAGATCGGGTCCTGGATCGCCGGCAGGAACAGCTTCTGCGGGTTCGCCCGGGAGAAGCCGCCGTTGCGGTCGGGGCTCCACTGCATCGGCGTGCGCACGCCGTCGCGGTCGCCGAGATAGATGTTGTCGCCCATGCCGACCTCGTCGCCGTAGTAGAGCACCGGCGTGCCGGGCATCGACAGGACGAGGGACTTCATCAATTCGATCTTGCGCCGGTCGTTCTCGAGGAGCGGCGCGAGGCGGCGGCGGATGCCGAGGTTGATCCGGGCCCGCCGCTCGGCGGCGTAGAACGACCAGAGATAGTCACGCTCCTCGGCCGTGACCATCTCGAGCGTCAGCTCGTCGTGGTTGCGCAGGAAGATGGCCCACTGGCAGCCCTCCGGGATCTCCGGGGTCTGGCGCATGATGTCGGTGATCGGGTGCCGGTCCTCCCGGGCGATCGCCATGTACATCCGCGGCATCAGCGGGAAGTGGAACGCCATGTGGCACTCGTCGCCGTCGCCGAAGTACTGGGCGGTCTCCTCCGGCCACTGGTTGGCCTCGGCGAGCAGCATCCGGTCCGGATACTCGGCGTCCAGCGCGGCGCGGATCTTCTTGATGACCTCGTGGGTCTCGGCGAGGTTCTCGCAGTTCGTGCCGTCGCGCTCGATCAGGTAGGGGATCGCGTCGAGCCGCAGCCCGTCGACGCCCATGTCGAGCCAGTAGCGCATCACCTCGATCACGGCCTCCAGCACGGCCGGGTTGTCGAAGTTCAGGTCCGGCTGGTGGCTGTAGAACCGGTGCCAGAAATACTGCTTGGCGACCGGGTCCCAGGTCCAGTTCGACGCCTCGGTGTCGAGGAAGATGATGCGTGTGTCCTTGTACGGCTCGTCGGTGTCCGACCAGACGTAGAAGTTGCGCTCCGGCGAGCCGGGCGGCGCCTCGCGGGCGGCCTGGAACCAGGGATGCTGGTCGCTGGTGTGGTTGATGACGAGCTCGGTGATGACCCGCAGGCCGCGCTCGTGCGCCGCCTCCACGAAGGCCTTGAAGTCCTCCATGGTCCCGTAGGACGGGTTGATGTCCCGGTAATCGGCGATGTCGTAGCCGTCGTCGCGCAGGGGCGAGGGGTAGAACGGCATCAGCCAGATCGCCGTGACGCCGAGGTCGCGCACGTAGTCGAGGCGCTGGGTCAGGCCCACGAAATCCCCGATCCCGTCGTTGTTCGAGTCGAAGAACGACTTGACGTGGATCTGGTAGATGATGGCGTCACGGTACCATTGCGGGTCGCTGCGATCGATCATCGCGTCGCTGCCTCATCGGTCGGATCGGACGGGACCGGCGCGGTGACCGGCCGGGGCGCGGGCGGGGGGCCGCCGCGCGGGTGCGGGGGGTGGCGACGGGCAGGCCCGCCGCCGGATTCAACGGCCATGGCCGCGTGCCGGAGGGTCGAGTGCCACGGGCGGCCTCAGCCCGCAACCCGCCGCGGCGCCCGGAGGCGCCAGATCACGCAGGATCGCTCGGCCGGATCGAGGGCGATGCGGTGGGTCTTGCCGCGCAGCTCGAACCGGTAGCCCTGCAGCAGGTCCTCGACCTCGACGGCGCCGTCATCGGGCAGACCGAACAGCCAGAGCGGCACCTCGTAGGTGCATTCCTGGCGGTTCTTCGGGTCGAGGTTGACCATGGTGAAGACGCAGTTGTCGCGCTCCGGCGTCGCCTTGGCGTAGGCGATGATGGCGTCGTTCCAGGCGCCCGTGAAGGTGACGTTGCGGAAGTCCCAGAGGGCGGGGTTCTCGCGCCGGATCCTGTTCAACTTGACGATGTGCTCGCGGATGTTGCCCGGCCGGTCGTAGTCCCAGGCCTTCAGCTCGTATTTCTCGGAGTTGAGATACTCCTCCTTGCCCGGGTACGGCGCCGCCTCGCACAGCTCGAAGCCGTTGTAGATGCCGTAGACCGACGAGAGGGTCGCGGCGAGCGTGCCGCGGATGACGAAGCCCGCGCGCCCGCTGGTCTGGAGGAAGTAGGGATTGATGTCGGGCGTGTTGGCGAAGAAGTTGGGGCGGTAGTACTCGCCCATCTCGCCGGCCAGCTCCAGGGCGTAGTCGGTGAGCTCCTGCTTGGTGTTGCGCCACGTGAAGTAGGTGTAGCTCTGCTGGTAGCCGGCCTTGGCGAGCTTCTTCATCATCTTCGGGCGGGTGAAGGCCTCGGCGAGGAAGATCGCGTCCGGGTAGCGGCCGTTGACCTCGCCGATCACCCATTCCCAGAACGGGATCGGCTTGGTGTGCGGGTTGTCGACCCGGAAGATGCGCACGCCCCGCGCGCACCAGCCGAGCAGGATGTCGCGCAGCTCGATCCAGAGCGAGGGCAGGGCCCCCCCGTAGAAGTGGACGTTCGAGATGTCCTCGTACTTCTTCGGCGGATTCTCGGCGAATTTCAGCGTGCCGTCGGGGCGCCACTCGAACCATTCCGGGTGGTTCTTGATCCAGGGATGGTCCGGCGAGCACTGGATCGCGAAGTCGAGGGCGATCTCCATCCCGTAGGCGTGGCTCGCCGCGACCAGCCGCTCGAAATCCGCGAGCGTGCCCAGCTCGGGATGCACGGCCTCGTGGCCGCCCTCCTCCGCGCCCACCGCGTAGACCGAACCGACGTCGCCGGGCTCGGCCTTGAGGGTGTTGTTCTTCCCCTTGCGGTTGGTGCGGCCCACGGGGTGGATCGGCGTGAAATAGAGGACGTCGAAGCCGAGTTCGCGGATCTCGGGCAGGCGCCGGATGACGTCGTCGAAGGTGCCGTGGCGGTTGACGTCCATCGACTGCGAGCGCGGGAAGATCTCGTACCAGGCGGAGAACCGGGCCGCGAGGCGGTCGGCGATCACCGGCAGGGTCACGGGATAGCGGGTCAGGTTCACCCGCTCGGCGTTGCGGCGCACGAGGCTCGACGCGTCGGGCTGGAGGATCCGGTCGAGCTGGGCGGCCGAGCCGGTCTCCTCGGCGGCGAGCGCGGCGACGAGCGCGGCGAGCCGGTCGGCGTCGCGGCCGCCCCGGGTCCGGGCCAGCGAGGCGGCGGTCCCGACCAGCGCCACGCCCTCGATCGTCTCCAGGCGGACATCGACGCCGGCGGCGCGCTTCTTGAGGGTGTCGCGCACCCAGGACGAGAACGCGTCGCGCCACGCGATCAGGGTGAACTCGTAGCGGGCGTTCCGCTCCAGGGGGAAGTGCCCGGCCCAGCGGTCGTTGTCGACGAAGACCATCGGGTCCTCGCGCCACGCGTCGCTGCCGGCGACCCGCGACAGGATCGCGGCGTCGATGATCTCGTGGCCGTCGGAGAAGATGTCGGCCTCGACCCGCAGGGACTCGCCGACGATCCGCTTCACCGGCGAGCGGCCGCCGTCGATCTCAGGCGCCACGGCCTCGATCACGACCCGCCCCTCCCCGTCCGGCGCCCCGCGCTCGGGGAACCGGGCGACTTCCTGGGCGGTGGCCGCGAGGATGCGCAGCTCGCCCGGCATCAGGTCGATGGCGCTGCCGGGATGGAACGCGATCGGCTCGGCCTCCGGGGTCCGGTCGACGAAGGCGCCCAGCATCCCGCCGGTGCGGGCGATGAGCGCGCCGGCCTCGACCGGCACCGGCCTGTCGGTCGGGTTGTAGAGCACGATCAGCCCGTGCCGCGCCGAGGCCGGGTGCCCGGTGTCGAAGCGGGCGAGCGCCACCAGATCGCTGTCGGGGGACGAGATGCGGATCTGCGCGCCCTCGACATTGGCGGCCGGCAGCTCCGCCCGCAGGGCGTTGATGGCCCGGATGGACGCGGAGATGTCGATGCCGGTCTCGTTCTCGCGGTCGCCCGGGGTGGTCTCGACCACGTGCAGCGCCCGGCGGTAGCCCCACTCGTAGCCGATCGGCATCAGCACGCCCGCCGAGAAGAAGGCGGCGAGCGCGTAGCGGGTGCGCAGATGCGCCGCCACCGCGTCCGGGCCGCCGCCGATCTCGGCGGCGAGCCGCTTCATGTCGTGGTTCTCGGGGAAGGCGATGGAGGGGGCCAGCACCCGCAGGCGCTCGTACTGCTCGAGCGCCCAGGGCTTCCTCAGGTCCCACCACGCGAAGGAGTTGAACAGGTAGTCGAAGCCGGCGCCGGCCGTGGCCCGGGCCTCCTCGAAGGTGCAGCCGAGGGTCTCGGCGGCGAACAGGCAGGCGGGATCTCGGCTCTTGGCCTGCCCGATCAGGACGCGCCACGTCTCCGGCGGCACCTTGTAGGCGGCGTCGCACCGGAAGCCCTTCGCGCCGAGGCTCTGGAGATGCGCCACGTAGGCGCCCCAGATCCGGGTCAGCTCGTCCCGGGCGGAGGGGGTGTGGTAGTCGAGCTCGGCGAGGTCGCCCCAGACGGTGCGGATCGACGGGTCGTCCGGATCGACGGCGGCCGGGTGCATGATCGAGCCGTCGGGCTCCTTCATGAACAGGTCGGGCCGCTCGGTGGCGAGCCGCGCGTTGTCGGCGGTGTGGTTGATCACGAGGTCGGTCATCACCGACAGGCCCAGCGCCTCGGCGGCGGTGCAGAAGCGGCGGATCTGCTCGTCGTCGGGCGTGCCGTCAGGATCGCGGAAACGCTCGTCGAGGCGGTCCGGGTCGGCCACCGCGTAGAGGCTCCGGGAGCCGCCGGTCTGGTGGAACGGGTTGAGGTAGACCCAGTCGAAGCCGAGCGCGGCGATCCGCGGCAGCTCGGCGGTCCAGTCCGAGACGCGCCCGACCAGGAGCGGGAACAAGTTGTAGATCCGCGGCCCCTCGGCCCGGGGCGCCAGCGCGGCCGGCAGGACGGCCTCGGCCCCGGACGTCGCAGCGGCTTTGGTCGGTGCGTTCATGCTGCCTCTCGGCTCCCGTTCCCAGTGTCGTAACGCCCGAACCGCGCGGGCGTGCCTCGCGATCCGGTCCGACGTGTCTCAGCAGACGCGCGTGACAAGGCCGCGGCGGCATCGAATGAACTGCCCGGAGCGCCCCCGTCTCTGCGAGCGCAGCGCAGAGATCCAGCAGCGCCACGTCCGCGAACGTCGCGCTGCCCTGGGTCGCGTCGCTGCGCGCGCGACGACGGCGCGGTCACGGTTCCCGCCGCAGCACCGCGTAGGGCAGGTCGCGCAGGAGGATCCCGAGATCGGCCCCCTCCCCCTCGACCACCCGTCCCGAGGCGAGGTCCCGCCAGCGGCTGCCGGCCCCGAGATCGACCCGGGTGCCCGCGAAGGCCTCGCCCGACCAGACGGCCTCCCCGACGGAGCCCGCCACCAGCCGCGGCACCGCCACGAACAGGTCGCCGCCTTCCTGGACGGGATCGGTCCGCCGGTAGGCGATGACGTGGTCGGCCCGTGCGCCGGTCGCCGCGACGGGCTCGTAGGCGGCGCTCGCGTAGAAGTCCGGGCGCTCGGCCCGCTCGGCGAGCAGCCGCGTCAGCGTCGCCTGCTTGACCCGCCCGTCCGGCCAGTGGCCCAGCAGCTCGGCGGGCGCCCCACCCTCTTCCAGCATCCGCTCCAGGGCCGGGTAGTCCACCGGGCGGCGGTTGTCGGGATCGACGAAGGAGAAGTCCCAGATCTCCGTGCCCTGGTAGGTGTCGGGCAGGCCCGGCAGGGTGCATTTCAGGACCGTCCGGCCGAGGCTCGCCAGCATGCCGAGATGGGCGAGCCGCCGGGCGAAGGGCCGGAGTTCCCGGAGGAAATCCGAGCCGGGGGCGATCAGCGCCGTGAACAGCTTCTTGACCGCGCCCTCGTAGACCGCGTCGACGTTGACCCAGCTCGACCGGCGCTTGCCCTCGCGCATGGCCTTCTCGCCGTAGGCGATCAGCCGATTGCGGAAATCCTCGATCGCGCCTGCCTCGTCCCGCTCCAGCAGCTCCAGGGGCCAGGCGCCGAGGATGGCTTGAAGGAACATCCACTGGTCGTTGGCGTCGGGGGCCGGCTCGCCGTCGATCCGGGCGAGGTGCGGGCCGGCGACCCGCTGCCACAGGTCCCAGGCCTTGGCCCATTCCTCGGGGATCTCCGAGAGGGCGAGGAGCCGCGTGCGGGCATCCTCGCCGCGCTTGGTGTCGTGGGTCGCCGTGGTGATCATGGCGCTCGGCCAGTCCCGGGCGCGGGCGATCTGCAGGTCGTGGAAGTGCTCCGCGTCGATGCCGTACTCGCCCGGGTCGCCGCCGACCTCGTTGAGGCCGAGGAGACAGGCGTAGCGGTAGAACAGCGTGTCCTCCAGGCTCTTGGCCATGACCGGGCCGGTGAGCTGCTGGAACCGGCGGCGGAAGCGCAGCACCACCCGCGGGTCCGGCCGGCCGGGTCCCGCCGTCTCGATCCGCCCGAGCAGGACCTCGGCGGCGAAATCGTGGACCGAGCGGTCGGGCAGGCTCGACCAGCGCTTGGCCTTGGCCACCGCCCCCTCGATCAGCCGGACATCCTCGGGCTCGACCTCGCCCTCCTCCAGCTCCGGCGGCAGGTAGCTCCGGTAGGTCGGGAAGCGCGCGATGATCTCGATCAGCGCCCGGCGCAGGGCGTTGACGGTGAAGTCGCGGGTGCGCCGGTCGCCATCGGCGACCTCCTTGAGGTCGGAGGTCAGCACCTCCAATTCGCTCGCGAAGCTGATCTCCAGGATCTCGGCCTTGGCGGCGCGGAGCTGGAAGCCGTAGGGCTCGTCGAAGCCCGTGGCCCAGGTGTAGAGCCGCTCGATCTTCGCGCGCTTTCCCTTGTCGACCAGGATCCCGTCGAGCTGGTTGAGCACGTCGTAGCCCGTGGTCCCGGCCACCGGCCAGGGCCGCAGCCGCTCCCCCGGCTCCAGGATCTTCTCCACCACCACGTAGAAGCCGGGGCCGACCGCCGCCTGCAGCGCCCGCGCGTAGCCCAGCGGGTCGGCGAGGCCGTCGATGTGGTCGATGCGCAGCCCGTCGATCCGGCCCTCGCGGACGTGCCGGAACACGGTCTCGTGGGAGCGGTGGAAGATGTCGGACAGCTCGACCCGCAGACCGGCGAGCGAGTTCACGTCGAAGAAGCGGCGGTAGTTGATGTCGCTCGAGGCCACCCGCCAGTGGGCGAGCCGGTAGGCCTGGGCCTCCAAGAGCCGGTGCAGCGGCCCGAAGCTGTCCGGGCGGCCCTTGAAGCCGTTGAGCAGCGCCAGGGTGCTGGCGGTGGCCTCCTGGATCAGCGGCGACACGCCGTAGATCTCGGCGAGCCGGCGCTTCAGCCCCTCGGCCTCCTCGGGGAAGGTCTTGCGGCGGGTCTCGTCGGTGTCGATCGCCATGGCCCGCAGCCGCTCGGAGATGGCGAGCAGCTCCGCGGTGGTGTCGTCGTCCACGGCCCCGATGGCGGCGATCACCCGGTTGAGGATGGTCGGGTAGCTCAAGGGGCGGATCGGCAGCTGGTGCTCGTAGTGCCAGACGCTGAAGGCGCCCTTGTCGGGGTCGAACCTCAGCTCCAGCGTGCCCTTCTCCAGGGCCTCGCCGTAGCGGTCGCCGAGGAACGGGATCACGAGGTTGCGCCCGGCGCCGAGCCGCTGCCAGTCGATGTCGAAGGCGTCGGCGAAGGGCGACAGGGAGCCCCACTCGAGCACCGACAGCCACCACGGATTGTCGGACCCGCCGACGCCCATGTGGTTCGGGACGATGTCGAGCAGCAGCTTCATCCCGTGGGCGTGGAGCGTCTCGGAGAGCGCGATGAAGCCCTCCTCGCCGCCGAGTTCCGGGTTGATCGCGCCGTGGTCGACGATGTCGTAGCCGTGGGTCGAGCCGGGCCGCGCCTTCTGGAGCGGCGAGGCGTAGACGTGGCTGATCCCGAGCCGGTGCAGGTACGGGATGATCTTCCCCGCATCCGCGAAGGTGAAGTCCTTGTGGAACTGCAGCCGGTAGGTCGCGCGCGGCGGCGGCGCGGCGAGCCGCGCGGCGCCCGAGCGCGGGCCCCGCGCCTCGGCCGAGAGGGCGGCCGCGAGCTTCGCCAGCGGCCCGCCGGGGGCGGCGATGTCGGCCAGGTCCCGGTCGAGCTTGCGCCGCCAGTTCGGGTAGCCCTCGGTCGAGCCCGGGACGTTGGCCTGGGCGAGTTCCGAGACCACGTCCTCGTACTGGACGGCCGTGAGCATCGCGGGGGCCCGGGCGAGATAGCGGGCGGCGGCCTCGAACGGCGCGGCGTCCGGGGGCTCGGCGGAGGGGATGAGCTGCTCGGCCGCCAGCGCCTCGGCGAGGCGGCGGCGCTCCACCACCCGCTCGCCCCGCTCGGCCTCGGCCCGCTCCTGGTCGTAGAGACCCAGCGACTGGCGGGTGTCGGTGTCGACCCCGCGCCACCAACCGACGAAGGTCGGCAGGTCGTGGGTGGTGATGGCGGTGAGCGCGTCCCGCGGGTAGGCCGCGGGCGGCTTGAACCGTCCGTCGCCCTCGCGCTCGAAGGCGAGGATCCGGTAGCTGAGCACCCCGGCCCGCATCAGCGCGTCGGAGAAGCCCTCCGGGGCGGTTCCGAGATCCTCCGCGATGACGAGGCACTTGTTGCGGTGGCTCTCCAGCCGCAGCACCGCCAGCATCGGCTCGAACGGCATCGCCACGTAGGCGCCGGCCTGGGCGCCGGCGCCCAGCGGGATCAGGAACAGCCGGGCGAGCTGGAAGGCGTGGTCGATTCGGATCGCGCCGGCGTGGCGCATGTTGGCCTGCACCAGGGCCCGGAAGGCCGCGAGCCCGTCGCGCTCCATCGCCAGCGGGTCGAAGGCTGGCAGGCCCCAGTTCTGGCCCTTCGGCGCCAACAGGTCCGGCGGCGCGCCGATCGAGACCCTGTCGGCGAAGCGCTCGGGATGCGACCAGATCTCGGAGCCGCCCCGGTCGGCGCCGACCGCGAGGTCGCGGTAGAGCCCGACCCGCATGCCGGCGCCGAGCGCCGCCGCGGAGGCCTCGGCGAGCTGCCGGTCGGCGAGGTACTGCAGCCACGCGTGGTAGCCGACGAGGTCCGCGTTCTCCGCCGCGAAGGCCCGCACCGCGTCCGTGCCGGCCCGGCGATAATCCTCCGGCCAGTCGCCCAGCCAGTGGGCGCCCCGCTGCCGGAAATGCTCGGACAGCGCCTCGAACAGGGCGTGCGATTCGAGATCCTCGCCGCCCTCCTGGCGGAACTGCTCGAAGCCCGCATCGGTGCCGGCGCGGGCCGGCGACTCGGCCCAGAGCGCCCGGAGCACCGGGTCGAGCACGTCGTGGACGCCCTGGTGGTCGACGAGGGCCGCCTCGCGCAAGGCCGTGATCGCGTCCGCGCGCTCGGCGAGCAGCGCCTCGGCCCGGGACCCGGCGAGGCCCGGCAGGCTGCGCGGGGCGATGAACAGCGTCTCCAGGAACAGGCGCGAGGAGGGCGAGTAGGGCGAGATCTTGGTCCGGTCGGAGCCGAACAGGGCGTGGACCGGGCTCAAGCCCAGGAAGGCCGCCCCGCGCAGGGCGGCCTCGCGGGCGGCCTCGCCGGCATCCGCGTATGTGCCGATGCCGATATTGGTCGCCGAGCGCAGGCCGTAGAGCTGGGCGGCCAGACCCCAGTCGGAGGCCCCCTCCTCCGTGTAGGGGCGCGGGCGCCAGCAGCGCTGGGGTGCGGCGATCACCCAGGATTCGGTGCGGGTCGGCCCGGCCTGCACGATGAGGCGGTGGTAGCCCGGCGTCAGCGGCGGCAGCTCGAAGCTCGGCTCCGACCCCTGCGGGTTGGCGCGTCCCTCGCGGGCGGTGCCGCGCTCGTCCACGAGACGCCAGACCAGCGTGTGCGGCGCGCCGTTCTGCGGCCGCACCGGGACGCGGGCGGCCCGGCGGGCCTCCACGGGCAGGAGCGGCGGGATCAGGCCGCGGCGCAGGCGCTCGACCTCGGCCAGGCTCCCGGCGATCGCGGCCTCGTCCTCCACCGCGAAGCCCAGCGCGGCGAGCAGGCCGCGGCGCACCTCGAGCGGCGTCTCGACGGGCTTGCCGAAGGCGTCGGTGTAGCCGGCGGCGACGCCGACGAGGTCGGCCAGCTGTTCCAGGGCGCTCACGAGCGGGACTCCGTCAGGAACACGCCGGTCCAGGATGGGAGATCGCGTCCGGCGCCGTCCGGGGCATTGGTCCAGACCGGCTCGGCACCGCCCGGATCCAGCGCGAAGGGCTCGGTCCCGACATTGGCCACGAAGCGCAGGGTCCCGGCGCCGAAGCGCCACGTGCAGTCGACCACGTCCGGGCGCGGCAGGGTGGCGGCGGCGCCCTCGTAGCCGGACTTCGCCAGGGGCACGACCGCGTCGCGGCGCAGCCCCAGGAGCCGGGTCGTCTCGGCCAGCACCTCGCGGTGGGGCGAGCGTTCCCGCTCGGACCAGTCGAGCTTGGACGCCGCGAAGGTCTCGGCCTCGGTCGGGTCGGGGATCTTGGAGGTGTCGTCCGCGAACGCCGCGAAGCTCTTGAACTCCCGGCGGCGGCCGTCGCGCACCGCCTTGTTCAGGTCCGCGTCGGGCGCGAAGTCGACGAAGAACAGGAACGGCGCCGAGGCCGACCATTCCTCGCCCATCCAGAGCATCGGGATCTGCGGCGCCAGCAGGAGCCCGGCCCGGGCGAGGTCGAGTTTCCGGGGATCGGCCAGGTGGTTGAGCCGCTCGCCGAGCGCCCGGTTGCCGACCTGATCGTGGTTCTGGAGGAAGGTCACGAAGGCGGAGGGCGGCAGGTGCCCGGAAGGCTCGCCCCGCGGGTGATTGTCGAGGGTCGGGAACGGCTCGCCCTGGTAGGCGAAGCCCTCGGCGAGGCAGCGGGCGAGGTGGGCGACCGGTTTGTCGGCAAAGCTTTTATAGTAGCCGGCGTCCTCGCCCGTCAGCAGGACGTGCCAGCAATGGTGCAGGTCGTCGGCCCACTGGGCGTCGTGCATCTTCGGGCGCCCGGCGGCGTCCCGCTCCAGCCAGCGGGCCTGGTTGGCCTCGTTCTCCAGCATCAGGTGGATCTGCCGGTCCGGGAAGGTCTTGCGGACCGTCTCGCCGAGCTCGGCCAGGAAGTGGCGGGGCGAATCGTCGAGGATCGCGTGGACGGCGTCGAAGCGCAGGCCGTCGAAGCGGTACTCCTCCAGCCAGTACAGGGCGTTCTGGATGAAGAACTGCCGCACCGTGGCGCCGCTCTCCTTGCCGTCGAAGTTGATCCCCGCGCCCCACGGCGTCTGGTGCCGCTCGGTGAAGAAGGTCTTGGCGTAGGCGTGGAGGTAGTTCCCGGCCGGGCCGAAGTGGTTGTAGACCGCGTCGAGATAGACCATCAGCCCGAGACCGTGGGCGGCGTCGACCAGGCGCTTGAGATCGTCCGGGCGACCGTAGGCGCCGTCCGGCGCGTAGGGCTGGACGCCGTCGTAGCCCCAGTTGCGCGAGCCCTTGAAGTCGGCGAGCGGCAGCAATTCGATGGCGGTGACGCCGAGCGCCTTGAGGTCGGGCAGCCGGGCCTGCAGGCCGGCATAGGTGCCCTCCGGCGTCGCGGTGCCGACATGGCACTCGTAGATCACCGCCTCCTCGAAGGGCCGCCCGGTCCAGCCCGCGTCGGACCACTCGAAGCTCCGCGGGTCGATCACCTCGCTGAGGCCCGAGACGTCGTCCGGCTGGAAGCGCGAGGCGGGATCGGGGGCGACGAGGTCGCCGTCGATGCGGAAACCGTAGCGGGCGCCGGGCTTCACCCCGGGCAGGGCGGTGCGGCGCCAGCCGCCGCCGGATTCGGGCAGGGGGTGGTCGGCGCCGTCGACGACGAGGTCGACGCTCTCGGCGGTGGGCGCCCAGAGGGCGAAGCGGACGCCGCCCTCGACCATCTCGGCCCCGAATTCCATGCTGTGGGCGCGCCGCATCGGGCCACCGTCCTCGTCATTGGCCGCGCGCACCGGGACGCAAGCGCGGCAGGATCATCTGTCGTGGGAGAAGGCCCCGGGCCCGATCCGGTTCCCGCAGCGCAGCTATGGCGGAGCGGCCGCGTGGCAATGGGGTGACGGCGGGGGGGACGGCGGGGCGTGACGGCGGGGGACGGCTGGGGCTGCGGGCGGCGGCAGGGATCACGGGCCGCGCGGAAACTAAGCCGCAGTTCCGTCGGCGCGGGGCGGCCCTATCTTGCCCGGCCGGCACTCTCGTCGGTCTGGGAGCGGACACTGGGTCGGGCGCACATCATCGGCATCCACGGGCTCGCCAACAAGCCGCCCCGGGATGAGAAGGCCGCCTGGTGGCGCGCCGCGATCCGCGAGGGGCTCGACCGCAATCTCGGGCTCCGGGTGGCGGAGGCCGACCTGTCCTTCACCTTCGTGTACTGGGCGGACCTGCGCTACCCGCAGCCGCTCGCGGGCGACCGCAACCGCGAGCCCTACCGCCCCGATCACGGCCTCGGGCCGTTCCCCTCCCCGGCGGGGCAGCCGGACCGCGCCGAGCCGACCCTCACCGACCGGATCTACCGCGGCCTGTCGCACCTGCAGGAGGCCGCCGGGCTGACGCCGGTGGACGACCTGATCCTGGAATACCGCCTCGACGACCTGTGGGGCTACTACGAGGACGCGGCGTTCCGGGCGGCGGCGCGGGCGCGCCTGCGCGACGCCCTGGCGGCGGCCGCGGCGGCCGCGGCGGACCGCGTGCTGATCGCCGCGCACTCGATGGGCGGCCTGATCGCCTACGACGTGCTGCGCGCCGCCGAGGCGGACGGGACGCCGATGCCCCGCTGCGACCTCGTCACCCTCGGCGCCCCCCTCGGGCTCGCCGAATTGAAGCTGAAGCTCGCCGACGAGCACGGCGATCTCCGGGTGCCGGCGGCGCTCGCCGCCTGGACCAACCTGATGGACCGCCAGGACATCGCCACGGTGGGCGACGACCTCGCGGCCCTCTACGCGCCGAACGCCGCCGGCGTGCGGGTGCGGGACGTGCCGGTGATCAACGCCTACCGGAGGCCGGACGGCGCCGAGAACCGGCACAAGTCCTACGGCTACCTGCGGACCCCGGAATTTTCCCGGGTGCTCGCCGCGTTCCTGGACGCCCCGGGCTGAACGGGCCTCCGGGATCCGGTCAGAGCCGGCCCGGCACCGCCTCGCGCAGGACGCGCTCGGTGGCGGCGTCCTCGATCTTGTTGATCAGTCGCTTCGCCTCGTGCTCGTCGCGCAGGGTCTTGGCCAGGGTGAAGGTCGTGCCCGTGAGGAACAGCGACGCCATGGCGAGGTAGCCCTTGATCCAGATCTCGGCGGGCAGGAAGAAGATGCCGATCGTCAGCATGGCGGCGGCGGCGAAGCTGACCAGCGTGAAGGTCTTCCAGGCGCCGGTATGGGGCATCTGCGGTGTCATGGTGCGGTCTCCAGTGGAATCTTCGGACGGGAAAACGTGCGGCGCCGGTCAGGCCCCGGCCCTGAGGCGGTCGAGCACCGCCCGCGGGTCCGTGCGGGGGCGGCCGTAGCCCGCCGCCTCGAGATCGGCCTCGATCCCGCCCGCGGCCTCGGCCTCGAGCTCGGTCAGCGCGGCGGCGACGTCCGCCTCGGCCGCCTGCCGCTCGCGCAGGCGCGCCAGCGTCCGCTCGGCCTCCCCCAGCGCCCCCGCCGACAGGGTCGTGACCCGGCGGCCCTCGAGGCCGGCCCGCCGCAGCGCCTCGGTGGTGCGGGCGGTCTGGAGCCCGCGGTCGAGGTCCCGCAGCCGCTCGCCGCCCTCGGCGACGAGGCGCTTCAGCCGCTCGACCTCCGCGGCGAAGCGCTCGGCGGCGGCCCGGCGGTCGGCCCGCTCGTCCTCCAGGGCGGCGATGTGGATCGCCGCCTCGGTCCCGAGATCCTCGCGGCCGTCGCCGAGCGCCCGGCGCGCCCCGTCCGACAGGGTGTCGATCCGGCCGCCGATCGCCGCCAGGGCGCGCGCCTCGGCGGCGTGGTAGGCCATGGCGACGGCCAGTTCCCGCCGGGCGGTCGCCAGGGCGCCGGCGGCGTCACGGATCTGCTGGCGCAGGATCGTCACGGCGTGGGCGTCGTGGATCGCCTGGGCGTTGTCGGCGATCACGCCGCGCATCAGGAAGGAGAGGGTCCTCATCACGGTTCACCTCGCGGGAACGACGGGCCGGACCGCGTCCGGATTTGATTGAACGTCGTTCATAAAACAATTGAACACGGGACGCGCCGGGCCGCAAGGGATAAAATGAACGACGTTCATAAAAAAGTGAGGGGGCGGCCGCGGAAGGAGCCGGGCGACCGGGCGGCCGATCGCCGGGCCCTGATCCAGGCCGCGGTGGCGATCCTGAACGCGGGCGGCGCGGCGGCGCTGACCGCCCGCGGCGTCGCGGAGCGGGCCGGCACGGCGGTCGGCTCGGTCTACGCGCAGTTCGACAGCCTGGAAGCGCTGCGGCTGGAGGCGAACGCCGTCACCATGCGCCGCCTCCGCGACACCCTCGCGGGGGCGCTGGCGGCCTGTCCGTCGCGGGAGACGGAGGCGCGGCTCCTGTGCCTGGCCGACGCGTACCTCGCCTTCGCGGGCGAGCACCACGCCGCCTGGGCGGCGATCTTCGAGCGCCGCACGGTGCCGGCGCCGGACTCGGTGCAGGCCGACATCGCGGCCCTGTTCGGGATCCTGGAGGGGGTGCTGCGCGACGGCGGCCGCCTCGCCGACGCGGCGATCCCCGTGATGGCGCGGGCGCTGTGGTCCAGCGTCCACGGCATGACCTATCTCGCCGATCTCGGCGGCCTCGGGCCCCTCGGCGTGGACGACGTGCGGCCGATGATCGACGCGCTGGTGCGGGCGGCCGTGCGGGGTTTTTCGGCGGGCTGAGCGCCCGGCCCCCGCCCAGGCCGCCTGGACCTCCGCCAGGACGCTTTCACCCCTTGGTCGAGCTCGTCCGAACCCCGGGCGAGGCCGCGGGCGGCCGCCAGCACCTGCGCGGAGGCGGTCCCGGTCTGGGCGGCGCCCCGGCGCAGGCCGACGGCGTTCTCCGACACGCCCTGGACACGCCCTGCGCCCCGTGGCGGCGCTCGCCACCGCGCGCCCGATCTTCGCCCGCGCCCCCGCGCAGATGATTTCAACAGGCAGGATTTTGCAGCTTCTGCGTTCGCGGACCGTGAGGACGGCCTTGCGCGCACCGGCCCGAGCCTGTCCACTCCCCGTCCAACGAAAGCCCGGCTCCGCTCAGGATGATGCCGGGCCACAGGGAGAAGCGTCATGGTGCGTACGTCGCGGACGAGCTCGTTTCTGCCGGGCCGCCGCCGGCTCCTGCGGGCGGGACCGGCCCTCCTGCTGGCCGGGCTGGCGCTGGCCGCCCCCGCCCGGGCCGACGATGCCAAGGTCCGGATCAGCCGGCAGCCGGGTTTCGTCTACCTGCCCGCCGTGTTGGCCGAGCAGCACAAGCTGATCGAGAAGCACGCCAAGGCCGCGGGCCTCGGGGACGTCACCGTGGAGTGGGTCAACCTGACGAGCGGCGCCGCCGGCAACGACGCGCTGCTCTCGGGCAACATCGACATCGTCGACAGCGGCTCGACCAACATGCTGCTGCTCAACGACCGCACCAAGGGCGACGTGAAGGGCCTGTGCGGGGTCGGCACCACGCCGATGATGCTGCTCACCCGCAACCCGGACGTGAAGGAACTCAAGGACTTCTCCACCAAGGACAAGATCGCCCTGCCCTCCGTGAAGGTCTCGTCCCAGGCGGTGCTCCTCCAGATCGCCGCCAAGAAAGCGTTCGGGCCCGAGAACGCCACCAAGCTCGACCCGCTCACCGTCCAGCTCGGCCACCCGGACGCGGTGGCGGCCCTGGCGAGCCCGCACAACGAGGTCAACAGCCACTTCTCGCTGCCGCCGTTCCAGCAGCGCGAGCTGCAGGACCCGGCGATCCACAAGGTGCTCAACTCCTACGAGCTGGTCGGCGAGCCGGTGAGCAACGCGATCTTCTACGCCCGGACCGGCTGGTACAACCGCAATCCCAAGCTCGCCGCCGCCATCGTGGCCGCCATCGACGAGGCCAACGCCGAGATCGCCCGGGACCCGCTGAAGGCCGCCAGGGACTACGTGGCGGCGACCAACGAGAAGACCCCGCCCGAGACGCTGGTCGAGATCATGAAGGAGCCGGGGACGAACTTCTCCACCACCCCCTACGGCATCATGCTCCAGGCCCGGCACTTCTACGCGATGAAGACCATCAAGGCCGAGCCCAAGGACTGGAAGGACACGTTCTTCCCGATCGTCCACAACCTGCCGGGGAAGTAGGCCCCGGGCTGGTCAGTGCGCCTCCACGGGTCCGGCGGCGCGCTGCGGCTTCTTGAGGACCGCCACCACCGCTAGGCTCGCCACGAGGCTCACCCCCACCAGCCAGAACCCGTCCGCGTAGGCCATCACGTAGGCCTCGCGGCGGACCTGCGCGGCGAGCTGGCCGAGCGCGACGCCCTTGGCGGCGAGGGGGTCAGCGATCCGGGCGTGCATCCCGGCGGCGAGCGCCGCGAGCCGGTCCTGGGTGCGGGTGGCGTTGACGGTGATCGCCTCGGCCAGCATCGAGAAATGGAAGTGCTCCCGCCGATCGATCATGGTCGACAGCATGGCGATGCCGATCGAGCCGCCGAGGTTGCGCATCATGTTCGACAGCGCCGAGGCGTCCGCGGTGTCGCGCGGCGCGAGGCCGGCCGTCGAGAGCTGCGAGAGCGGGATCGTGAACAGCGGCTGGCCGATGGCGCGCATGATCTGCGGCAGGATCAGCTGGTCGGCGCCGACGTCGTGGGTCAGGCCGACATTGATCCAGCAGCTCGCGATGAAGAACAGCGTGCCGGTGACCACGAGCAGCCGCGCGTCCACGGCGCGCATGATCAGCGGCATCATCGGGAACAGCAGCAGCTGCGGCAGGCCCGACCACATCACCACGTAGCCGATCTGCTGGGCGTTGTAGCCCTGGATCTGCGCGCAGTAGACCGGGATGATGTAGATCGACCCGTACGAGACCGCGCCCAGCACGGTCATCAGCACGCAGGCGCCGCCGACCGAGCGGTTGGCCAGCACCCGCAGGTTGATGAACGGCCGCGCCGCCGTCAGCTCGCGGACGATGAACCCGGCGATGCCGGCCGCCGCGATCCAGCTCGCCTCGACGATCACGGGCGAGCCGAACCAGTCCTTGCGCTGGCCCTCCTCCAGCACGAAGGTCAGGGCCGGCAGGCCCGTCGCCATCAGGCCGATGCCGATCCAGTCGCCCTTGAGCAGCTCGCCCCAGCGGGCGGGCGCCTTCTCGAAGGCGCCGAGCTGGATCGCGGCCGCGATCGGACCGAAGATCAGGTTCAGGTAGAAGATGTAGTGCCAGGACAGGTTGTCGGTGAGCCAGCCGCCGACCGTCGGGCCGATGGCCGGCGCGAAGGTGGCGGTCAGCCCGAACATGGCGATGCCGACCGCCTGCTGGCTCTTGGGCAGCCGCGTGCGCACGATCACGATCGCGGTGGGGATCAGCACGCCGCCCGTGAAGCCCTGCCCGGCGCGGAACAGGATCATCTGGCTCAAGGACGTCGAGAGCGCGCAGGCCAGCGAGAAGGCGGTGAACAGGATGGTGTTCACCGCGAGGTAGCGGCGCAGGCCGATCACCGAGGACAGCCAGCCGGTGAGCGGGATCACGATGATCTCGGCCATCAGGTAGGCGGTCGAGATCCAGCTCCCCTCCTCGGTGGAGGCGCCGAGCGCCCCCTGGATGTCGGCGAGCGAGGCGTTGGTGATCTGGATGTCGAGGATCGCCGTGAAGGCGCCGAGGATCGCGCCGAACACGGCGAGCCAGTCCCGGGCGCTCGCCTTCGCCTCGGCCACCGCCACGGCCGGGACCGGGCTCATCGGGGCCGGGCTCATCGCGGCCGGGCTCATCTCGGCAGGGCCTCGCTGACCAGCGCCGGGGCGGGCCTCGGCCGGCGGCGGGCGGAATCCACCGGCTCCACCGGGTCGGCGGTGTGGACCGTGGCCTCCACCGACAGGCCCGGACGCAGGCGGGCGATGAGCGGGTCCGACGGGTCGAGGGCGACGCGCACGGGCACGCGCTGCACCACCTTGGTGAAGTTGCCGGTGGCGTTCTCGGGCGGCAACAGGGCGAACTGCGAGCCGGTGCCCGGCGAGAAGCTCTCGACCCGGCCCTGGAATTCATGATCGCCGAAGGCGTCGACCGTGAAGGTCACGTGCTGCCCCTCGACCATGCGGCCGGTCTGGGTCTCCTTGAAGTTCGCCACGAGGTAGATGTCGCGGCCCATCGGCACGAGGGTCAGGAGCCCGGTGCCGGCCGAGACGACCTGCCCGATCCGCAGCGCCCGGTCGCCGGCCACGCCGTCGATCGGTGCCACGATGGTGGTGTAGCTGAGGTCGAGCCTCACGCCCTCGACCTTCGCCTGCGCGCCCTCCAGGCTCGCCCGGGTGCTCGCCTCGAGGGCCTTCAGGCTGTCGATCTGCTTCTGCGCGGCGTCGAGCGAGGCGGCGGCCTTGTCGCGGGCGGCGTGGCGCTGGCGGAGGTCGGCATCCGCCTGCTGCTGGCGCTGCACCGTGCCCGAGCCGGTCTGCAGCAGGTTCTGGTAGCGGGTGTATTCCTGCTGCGCGAAGGTCAGGGCGGCCTCGGCGTTGGCGAGGTCGGCCCGCGACGAGGCGACCTGCGCCCGCTGCTGGACGATCGCCGAGGCGACGCCCAGGATCTGCGCCCGGTCCTTCTCGACCTCGGCCTCGGCCTGCTTGAGCTGGACCCGGTAGGACCGGTCGTCGAGGCGCGCGATCACCTCGCCGGCCTTCACCGGCTGGTTGTCGCCGACCAGCACCGCCGCGACGGTGCCGGCGATGCGCGGCGCCACCGTGACCTTGTCGGACTGGAGATAGGCGTCGTCGGTCACCTCGAGGAAGCGCCCCACGGTCCACCAGTGCCAGCCGTAGGTCCCGGCCCCGCCGAGCGCGAGCAGGCCGAGGAGGGGCAGCACGGTCCGCGCGCGGCGGCGGCGCGGCGCCGGGGGCGAGACGGGGGCCGGGACCGGCGTGGAGACCGGGGGCGTGACAGCCGCGGTCGCCGGCGGGGAGACCGGGGCGCCCGCGACCGGGTCGGCGCTCTTGAAGCTGTCGCTGCGACGTGCGTCCATCGGGTCTGGCCAGAATCAAAACGGTACGGTATCGTTTTGATAGGACGAACGGCGCCGGGGAGCAAGCCGGTGAGCAGGGAGGATCGCGGGGTGACGGTCACGGAGATCGAGCGGGCGGAGGCGGGCCCGCGGCGCGGCGGCCGGCCGACCCGCGCGGAGGCGGCCCGGCGCGAGGCGCACCTGATCGCCGTGGCGACGACCCTGTTCCTCGAGCGCGGCTTCGACGCCACCTCCATCGACGCGGTGGCCGAGGCCGCCGGGATGAGCAAGCCGACGGTCTACGCGCGCTACCGCGACAAGCGGGCCCTGTTCGAGGCGGTCCTGCGCGAGCGGATCGCCGCGTGGCTGGCGCCGCTCTCCGCCGCGGCCGAGGCCCAGGCCGCGCAGGGCGGGAGCGACGACGTCGAGACCGCCCTGGAGGATCTCAGCCGCACCCTGCTGGCCCACGGCCAGTCGCCGGGCGCGGCGATGCTCAAGCGCAACCTCGTGGCCCAGGCGCTGCAGTTTCCCGAACTCGCCCGCCTCGCCCACGAGGAGGGCTGGCTGCGCGGCGTGCGCGCCGTGGCGCGGCTGCTCGACGCCTTCGCCCGGCGCGGGCGGATCGCCGTGGCGGATCCCGAGATCGCGGCCGACCTGTTCCTCAGCCTCGTCCTCGGCCGGTCGTCCCAGGCGACCCTCTACGGCATCGCCACCGACCCGGAGGCGCAGGAGCGGCGGCGGCAGGCGGCGGTGCGGCTGTTCCTCGACGGGGTGCGCCCCCGCTGAGGGCGACCAGTCGGCGCCGGTGATCCGGCCGCCGGTGAATCGGCACGCCGGGCTCCGAACGGGCCCAACCCGCGATTGCGCCCCTCCCCGCCCGGGCCTATAGTGCCTCATCCCCATTCGACAGCGTGAGACGGGACATCCGGATCGGTCATCCGGAGCCCGCGGCCCGATGCCCGGCCCCCGTCCCGCCAGGCCGGAGCACGAGAAGCATGTCCCAGGGTCCGTTGATGCCCAAGGCGACCGCCGTCTGGCTGGTCGAGAACACCTCGCTCGCCTTCGAGCAGATCGCCGATTTCTGCAAGCTGCACCCGCTGGAGGTGAAGGGCATCGCCGACGGCGAGGTCGCGGCCGGCATCAAGGGGCTCGACCCGGTCTCCACCGGCCAGCTCACCCGCGACGAGATCGAGAAGGCCCAGAAGGCGCCGCACTACAAGCTGAAGCCCGCCGTCTCGAAGGTGAAGCTGCCGGAGGTGAAGCGCACCACCAAGGGCCCGCGCTACACCCCCCTCTCCCGCCGCCAGGACCGGCCGAACGCCATCCTGTGGCTGCTGCGCAACCACCCCGAGCTGAAGGACTCGCAGATCATCCGGCTCGTCGGCACCACCAAGTCGACGATCCAGCAGATCCGCGAGCGCACCCACTGGAACTCGGGCTCGCTCCAGCCGATGGACCCGGTGACCCTGGGGCTGACCACCCAGATCAACCTCGACTTCGAGGTCCAGCGCGCGGCGGCCGACCGCCCGGCCGCGGTGGCGGCCGAGTCCGGCGCCTCGCTGCTGCCGACCGAGGTCTCCACGGCCCGCGACGCCGACGAGCGGGAGCACGAGGACGATCACGGCGGCCGCGAGGAGCGGCTCGACGCCGATTCGGTCTTCGCCAAGCTCAAGGGCCGGCACCACGACGAGGACGACGAGGACTAGGAGCCGGCCGGCGCCCGCCCGGCCGAAGGCGGGGCGGGCGCCAGGACGGCCCGTGCAGGACGCGGCCCCCGGCTCCCGCGGAGTCGGGGGCCGCTCCGCGTCCGGCCGGACCCGGGCGCGCCAGAGGGCGGGGCGGAAACGGGATCGCCCTATTCCGGCAGCGGCCGGCCCCGCGTCTCCGGCATGAACCACGGCACGACGAGGCCGATCACGTAGACGCTGGAGAGCGTCAGCGCCGCCGCGGCGACGCCCCCGAAGGCGGTCACGATCTGCCCGGCGATGATCGGGAAGATCCAGGCGATCAGCCGCGCGCCGTTGAACACGACGCTCGCCGCCGTCGCCCGGACCGCCGGGGTGAACAGCTCCGCGAGGTAGATCGCCATCCACGAGAAGGCGAAGCCCAGGGTGAAGAACCCGTTCAGGAAAGCGAGCGCCATGAACGGCACCAGCCCGCCGGTCCAGAGGTAGCAGGCGAGCGACGTGGCGATGCAGCCGACATAGGTGACCAGCAGGAAGGCGCGGCGGCCGATCGCGTCGGCCACGAAGCCGGAGATCACGTAGGCGGTGATCGCCCCGATATTGTAGACGATGCCCATGCGCGGGCCCCAGAGATTGGCCGGCGCGCCCGCGGCCTTGGCGAGTCCCTCCGTGTAGGCCGGCAGCCAGGACGAGACCGCCCACCAGCCCACCGTGGTGGCGAAGGACAGCAGTGTGGCGAGCAGGACCCGCCGCCGGCTCTCGGGCTCGCGGAAGATCTCCGTCAGGGAGAACGGGCGCCGCGCGCTCCGCGGGGCGCGGTTCGCGTCCTCCGCGGTGGCCGCCCAGCGCTGCGCCCTGAGCGCCCGCATCCACTGCTCGGATTCCTCCAGCGCCCGCCGCAGGTACAGGCACACGAAGGCGGGGAGCGCGCCCACCGCGAACAGGATCCGCCAGGATTCCGGGCCCAGCGGCTCGGTGGCGGCGAGCACGGCCCACACGATGGCGGCCAGCACGGCGCCGCCGCCGAAGCCCGATTGCAGGAAGCCGCAGCCCTTCGGGCGCGCCCGGTTCGGCCAGGTCTCGGCCACGAGGGCGATGCCGGTGGACCATTCCGAGCCGATGGCGAGCCCGGTGATGAAGCGCAGCACGGCGAGCTGCGCGAAGCTCTCCGCGAAGGCGGTGAGCCCCGTGAACAGCGCGTAGCCCAGGATCGACACCATCATCATGCGCTTGCGGCCGATATAGTCGGCCGCGATCCCGCCCATCAGGCCGCCGATCCCCCAGCCCAGCAGGGTGATGCCGATGGCGAGACCCACGTAGAAGGCCGGGGCCTGGGCCTGCTCGGGGGTGAGGATCGAGGCCAGGGCCGGGCGCAGGGCGTAGACCAGGGCCACCGCCTCGTAGCCGTCGAAGATCCAGCCGAGGTAACTGCCCCACAGGATCCGCCAGTGGCGCCGGGTGAGACCCGCGTACCACGGGGCGCTGGCCGCCCCGCGCAAGCCCACGTCGCCCGCGTCCATCGCCCGTTCCTCCCGCCCGGGACGCGTCGGCGGCGCCCACCCCGCCCTGATAGGTCGGTTGTGGCATCGGGTCGACCATATCCGGCTGACCGGCCCGGCATTCCGGCGATCACGATCGCATCACGCCGGCGGATCGTGCCCGCGCGTCGCGCCGGCGCGGGGTCGGCGCGAGGCCGGCGCGGGGCCGGCGCGCGGTGCGCGTCTCAGCGCGCGGCGTCGAAGGCGGCGAGGAAGGCCGCGAGGTTGTCCGGCAGGGCCGCGCAGAGGTAGCCGCCCTCCTGGACCAGGGCCGTGGGCAGCCCGGCCCGGGCGATCCGCTCCGCGGCCCCGACGAAGCCCGCGCGAGAGACCGCGAGGGCGCCGATCGGATCGTCCGCGGCGGCGTCGAGGCCCAGGGCCACCACGAGGGCCCGGGGACGGTATGCGGCGATGGCCGCGAGGCCCGCCGCCACGGCCTCGAGCCAGGGCGCGTCGCCCGAGCCCGGCGGCAGCGGCAGGTTGCGGTTGAACCCCGCCCCCGCCCCGGCGCCGGTCTCGTCGGCGTAGCCGGCGAAGAACGGGAAGTAGTCGGACGGGTCGGCGTGGACCGAGACGGTCAGCACGTCGGCGCGGGCGTAGAAGATCCCCTGCGTGCCGTTGCCGTGATGGACGTCGATGTCGAGGATCGCCACCGGGCCGCCGGTCGCGGCGCGCATCCGCTCGGCCGCGATGGCGCTGTTGTTGAGGAAGCAGAAGCCGCCCGCGGAGTCCGCGTAGGCGTGGTGGCCGGGCGGGCGGCACAGGGCGTAGGCATGCCCCGCCGCCAGCGCCGCGTCGGCGGCCGCGACCGCGCACTGCGCCGACCCGTAGACCGCCGCCCAGGTGCCGGCGCGGATCGGCGTCGAGGTGTCGGCGGTGTAGAGGCCGAGGCGCCCGAGGAGGCCGGGGGGCTTCCGGTGCATCTGCGGCCGGGCGAAGGACCCGGTCAGGATCTCGTCACCGATGCCGGGGATCGCGTCCCGGCGCGCCCAGGCCTCGGCCAGGAACGCCACGTAGTCCGGGTCGTGCACCGCGCGGATCGGCTCGAGGCCGTGATCGGCCGGCTCGGCGAGGGCGTGGCCGCCCCGGGCGGCCGCGTCCCGCAGGATCGCGTAGCGGGCCGCCTGCTCGGGATGCGGGATCGCCGCGCCGCGCCGCATGTAGCGTTCGGGGTCGTGCCGGCTCGAATCGGGCGTGTGGACGATGCGCATGCGGGCAGGTTAGGGCCCGCCGGGACCGGCGTCATCCGCCCGGCACGGACTCGCGGGGCGCACCCGGACGGGACGGGCTCAGATGAGGTAGACGGTGCCGTCCGCGCGGAACACCTTCGGGCAGTTCGCCCCGTCCACGAGGCGCTGGGCATCCTCCAGGGAGATCCCGTGCGCCAGGGCGATCTCCGGCAGCGTCTTCCAGGTCGGGGTCATGGTCCGGCTCCGTCCGCGATCCGTGCGGGTCGGGGATCAACGGCGCAAACGCGTCCGGGTTCGCCGACGGTGCCGGGGACGATTCCGGGGACGGTCTCAGGAGCGTGTCGAGGGCGTCGGCGCGCCACCCCGTCGGGACGGGCGCGGCCGGGGTGACCTCGCGCAGCAGGGTCGGGACCCGGGCCCAGGGTTCCGTGACCGGCCCGGCGCTCGGCCGCACCGCCGCCCGGTTCTGCCCGCCGGCGACGCGGATGTCCGGGAAGCGCGCGCAGAACGCCGCCACGCAGTCCGGGTCGAAATGGCGGCCGCTCTCGGCGCGGATGCAGTCCAGGGCCGCGTCGAAGGACATCGCGTCCTTGTAGGGCCGCGCCGTGGTCAGGGCGTCGAACACGTCCGCCACCGCGACGATCCGGGCCGACAGGGGGATGGCGGCGCCGGCGAGCCCGTGCGGGTAGCCGCCGCCGTCCCACTTCTCGTGGTGGAACTCGGCGATCTCCGCGGCCAGCCGGATCAGCTCGGAGGCGCTTCCGCCCAGGATGCGCCGACCGATCGCCGGATGCGTCTTGACGAGGTCGAACTCGTCCCGGTCGAGCCGGCCGGGCTTCAGCAGGACGCCGTCCGGAATGCCGACCTTGCCGACATCGTGCAGCGGCGCCGCGAGGTAGAGGTTGCGGCAGATCTCCGGCGCCAGCCCGAGGCCCTCGGCCACGATCTGGCTGTAGCGGGCCACCCGCCACGTGTGATCGCCGGTGTCGTTGTCGCGGTACTCGACCGCCAGCGCGAGGCGGAAGATGATCTCCTCCTCGCGCTCGCGCATGTGGCGCAGGGCGGCCTCCACCTCGCCGTCGAGCCAGGCCGCCTGCTCGGCCAGCCGCCGCACCGCCCGGGCGAGCCGGATCAGGTTGCGCAGGCGGACGGTGAGCTCGACGCCCTGCATGGACTTGTCGAGGAAATCGGTCGCCCCGGCCTCCAGGGCGGCGAGCCGCACCGCGTCCGAGATGTCGCTGGTGACCATCACGATGGGCACCTGCGCGTAGTGCGGGATGGTCCGCATCTGCCGGATGAAGGCGATCCCGTCGATGCCGGGCATGTGGCAGTCGACCAGGACGAGGTCGAAGGCCCGCGTCCGCGCCTCGACCATGGCGGCGACCGGGTCGCCGTGATCGGTGACGGACACGTCGGGCTTGGCCTCCAGGAGGAGGCGCAGCCGCATCCGCATGGTGGCGCTGTCGTCGACGAGGAGCGCGTCCATCAGCGGCTCCCGGGCCGGCGCGCCCGCCCGGACGGCCCGGAGCCGGGACGCCGCAGGCCGTCCCGGGGCGGCCGCCGGGCCAAGTATGTCGACACAGGAACCATCGCCGCGACGCCTCGCAAGACTGTCGAGCAGCATTGAAGTATGCGGTATTAACGGGCGGTAAATCGTCGCTCTCGGCTATACTGACAAGATTTATTTTACTTACGGTCGTTGTGGCCATGAATTCCGGTCTTCGTTTGTCGGAGACGGGTGAGGCCGCGGCGATCGACACGCGGAGCGCCGTCTTCGTCCGGTCCGGGGCACCTGAAGGATCGGCGCGTCTGTAACCGGGATCGCCGCGGCGGCCGCGGCGCGGCCCCGGGGCGACGGGGTTGACGCGGCCGCGCAGCCCCCCGACGGAGACGCGGATCCGGACGGGTCCCGGGCGGCCCGGATCGGCCCGGAGCGCGCCGGCCGGACGGCGCGGCGGGAGGCGCCTTCGCGATGATGCGGTTCGATCTCGTCGATCTCGGCCTGTTCCGGCACGTGGTCGAGGCCGGCTCCATCACCCACGGGGCCGCGCGGGCGAACCTCGCCCTGGCGGCCGCCTCGACGCGGATCCGGCTGATGGAGGAATCCCTCGGGGCCGCCCTGCTGACCCGGGGCCGGCAGGGCGTCAGCCCGACCCCGGCCGGGCGCGCGCTCCTCGTCCATGCCCGGGAGGTCCTGGCCGGGGTGGAGCGCCTGCGCGAGGAGATGGCGGCTTTCTCGGGGAGCGCCTTCGGCCAGATCCGGGTGCTGGCCAACACCAACGCGCTGACCGAGTTCCTGCCGGAGGCGCTCTCGGCCTTCCTGGCCGATCACCCCGGGATCGGCGTCGAGATCGACGAGCGCACCTCCGAGGAGATCGTCGGGCTGGTGGCCGAGGGGGCGGCCGACCTCGGGATCCTGTCCGGCACGGTGGATACCGGCTCGCTGCAGACCTTCCCGTTCCGGGAGGACCGGTTCGTGCTGGTGGCGGCCCGGGACCATCCCCTGGCGGCGCGCGGGACGATCCCGTTCGCCGAGGTGCTCGGCCACGACCTCGTCGGCCTCGACCGGCGCAGCGCCATCAGCCGCTTCCTCGTGGCCCAGGCGGTGCGCGAGGGGCGGCCGATGCGCCTGCGGGTCCAGCTCCGGGGCTTCGACGCCGTCTGCCGGCTCGTCGAGGCGCGGGTCGGGCTGGCGGTGCTGCCCGAGAGCGCCGCCGCCCGCGCCGCGCAGGGCCTCGCCCTCGCGGTGGTGCCCCTCGCCGATGCCTGGGCGCGGCGCGACCTGACCCTGTGCCTGCGCGACCTCGACGGATTGCCGCCGTTCATCCGGGCCTTCGTGGCGGAACTGCGCGCCTGAGCGGAGCCCGCCCCGGAACCGCGCGATCCGCGCGGACACGATCCGCCCCGCCGCGGACGGGCCGCGGCGTCCCCCGCGCGCAGCCTCGCGCCGGGGCTGCAGGGCCGCCCGCCGCGCCCGACCGCGGTGGTGCACGGCGGCGTCAGCGCCACCGCTCGTCCGTGCAGGCCAGCAGGTAGACCACGTGCATGCAGCGCGCCTGGGCGGCCTGCGAGGGCGCGTCGCCCATGCAGGCGCGCATCCCGACGGAGAGCAGGTCGCGGTCGACGTCCTGATCCCGCGCGCAGGTGAAGATCGGCTGGAAGCCCTCGAACCGGCTCACCTGCCAGAAGATGACCATGACCGCGAGCAGGCAGAACGTGCAGACCAGGATCCGGCTGTCGTAGAACCAGTGCCGCCGCCCGGCATCGCCGGCGCCCGCGGCGCCGCGCGCGCTCACCGCGTCACCGGGCCGGTCGCCGGGGGCGCGGCCCGGCCCCCCCTCCTTCTCGGCATCGGATCGTCCTCTCCGTCGCGCCGGATCCCCGGGCCGCGCGCCGCCCGCCGGGGCCGTCAGTCGATCACCTCCACGATCCGGCGCGTCCGCGGATCGACGAGAACCGGGTGGTCGTTGACGATCGTGTAGCTGTAATCCGGCAAGGCGAACTCCCGCGGGACATCGTAGTACACGATGCCGTCCTCCGGGAGCACCGTCCCGACCCGCACGGGTCCCGCGAGCGCGACGGAGGGGCGGCGCTCGCCGAGGGCGTAGATGCGGAACCGTTCCCGCCGGTCGACGCCGAGGATGCCGTTGGCCGTGCCCACGGCCGCGCCGATCGCGCCGCCGACGATCGCCCCGAGGGGGCCCGCCATCTCCTCGCCGCGCGAGGCGCCCTCCCGGGCCCCGCGCTCGAGCCCCTGCGCCCGCGCGTCCGCGGCGAGGCCCAGGGAGGCTGTTAGGGGGGCTGTCAGGGGCGCCACCAGGGTGGCGAGGAGCGCGAGGGGCGCCGCGATCCGCATGATGTCTCGTCCCGGTCGGTGGCGTGGATCGTCGGGCCTGCGCCCGGGGGCGCGGGCGCGTCCCGGCCGGAGGTTACGCCGAAAAGGCTGCCGATCGGTTGCCGCCCGGCGCGGGGCGGCGCCGGCATTGCCCCGGTCCGCCCATGGGGTAGCCTCCGGCTGATTCCCCCGGAGAGGACAGGGCATGCCGATCGAGACCGTGGAGACCGCCGGCCGCCGCCGGGGCGCCGACCTCCTGGTGGAGGTGCTGCGCTCGGAGGGCGTGCGCTACATCTTCGGCAATCCCGGCACCACCGAGCTGCCGCTCATCGACGCGCTCACCGAGGCGCCCGACATCGCCTACATCCTCGCCCTGCAGGAGGCGACCGCGGTCGCCATGGCGGATGGCTACGCGCAGGGCGCGCGGCGCCCCGCCTTCCTCAACCTGCACACGGCGGGCGGCCTCGGCCACGCCATGGGCGGGCTGGTGAATTCCCAGGTCTCCGGCACGCCGCTGGTGGTCACCGCCGGGCAGCAGGATCTCCGCCACGCGCTGACCGACCCGCTGCTGATGGGCGACCTCGTCGCCATCGCCGACCCGGTGATGAAGTGGGCCCGCGAGGTGACGAGCCCCGACCAGATCCCGATCCTGCTGCGCCGGGCCTTCCACGACGCGGGGGCCGCCCCCTCCGGCCCGGTCTTCCTGTCCCTGCCCATGGACGTGATGGAGGCGCTGTCGGCGGTGCCGGCCGGCGAGACCTCGACCATCGACCAGCGGGCGGTGGCGGGCTCCCTCGACCGGCTGGCGGAGAGACTCGCCGCGATCGCGCCGGGCCGCCTCGCCCTGATCGCGGGCGACGAGATCGACGCCTCGGACGCCTCGGCGCAGATGGTCGCGCTCGCCGACCTGCTGGCGGCGCCGGTCTACGGCTCGTCCTGGCCGGCCCACATCCCGTTCCCCACCGCGCACCCGCTCTGGGCCGGGAACCTGCCGACCCGTGCCGACGCCATCGCCGACATCCTCGGGCGCTACGACGCGGTGTTCGCGCTGGGCGGCAAGTCGCTGATCACCGTGCTCTACTCGGAGGTCTCGGCGGTGCCGCCGGGGGTGCAGGTGTTCCAGCTCTCGGCCGACGTGCGCGACCTCGGGCGCACCTACGCCACCTGCCTGTCGACGGTGGGCGACATCCGCGCCTCGCTCGACGCCCTGCTGCCGCTGCTGGGCCCGCGCCTCGCCGACCGGGCCGACGCCTTCGAGCAGCTGCGCGGTCAGGCCGTGACTGCCCGGGCCGAGCGGCGGGCGCGGCTCGCCGCCGCCGCCGACGCGGCCTTCGAGGATCCGGTGATCGCGCCGCTGGTCGCCGCCCGGGAGGTGGCCCGCGCGGTCGGGGCCGAGACCACTATCGTGGACGAGGCGCCCGCGACGCTGACCCACCTGCGCACCTTCCTCGACAGCCCCTCGGCGCACCAGTACGCGGCGATGCGCGGCGGCGTGCTCGGCTGGGGCATGCCGGCCGCGGTGGGCTTCTCCCTGGGCCTCGACCGCGCGCCCGTGGTCTGCGTCGTGGGCGACGGGGCCGCGATGTACTCGCCCCAGGCGCTGTGGACGGCGGCGCACGAGAAGCTGCCGGTCACCTTCGTGGTGATCAACAACGCCGAGTACAACATCCTCAAGACCTTCATGAAGGGCCAGGCGCACTACGCCTCGGTGCGCGCCAACCGCTTCATCGCCATGGACCTCACCGACCCGCGCGTCGACTTCCCGGCGCTGGCCGCCTCCATGGGCGTGCCGGCCCGGCGGGTGACCCGGGCCGCCGACATCGCCCCGGCGATCGAGGCCGGGATCCGGTCCGGCGGCGCCAACCTCGTGGAGGTGGTGGTGCGGGCGACCTGAGCGGGGCCGTCAGGGGGCGCTCACTCCAGCCCCGGCACCGGCAGCCCGAAGGCCGCCGCCAGCAGCACCATGTTGAGGGCGAGCACCAGAGCCGCCCCCGCCACGGCGGCGGCCTGGGTGAGCGGGCCGTTGGCGAAGGGCCCCATCACGCTGCGGCGGCGGGTGAACACCACCAGCGCCACCATCGGGACCGGCAGGGCGAGCGACAGCACCACCTGCGACAGGACCAGCGCCTGGGTCGGGTCGACCCCGATCGCCACCACCGCGAAGGCCGGCAGCATGGTCACGAGCCGGCGGGCGAGGAGCGGGATGCGCCAGCCGGTGAAGCCCTGCATCACCAATTGCCCGGCGAGCGTGCCCACCACCGAGGAGGAGATCCCGGAGGCGAGCAGCGACACCAGGAAGGCCGCCCCCGCGGCGGGCCCGAGGAGCGGCGTCAGGGTGCGGTAGGCCTCGCCGATCTCCGCCACCTCGCTGTGGCCGACGTGGAAGGCCGCCGCCGCCATGATCACCATCGCCATGTTGACGAGGCCCGCCAGCAGCAGCGCCACCACCACCTCGCGGTTCGAGTAGCGCACCAGCAGGCGCCGGTCGGCCTCGGTGCGGGGATTGCCCCGTCCCTGGGTCAGGCCCGAATGCAGGAACAGCGCGTGCGGCATCACGGTGGCGCCGATGATCCCGACCGCGATGGTGAGCGCCTGCGCGTCCGGGATCCGCGGGGTGACGAGACCCTTGGCCGCCTCGCCCCAGGCCACGGGCGCGACCAGGAGCTCGACCGCGTAGCAGAGGCCGATCGTGCCGACCATCGCGCCGATGGCGATCTCCAGCGGCCGGAAGCCCTCGTTCTCCAGGAGCAGGATCGCGTAGGTGACCACCGCGGTGATGCCCATGCCGGCCATGAGCGGCATGCCGGTGAGCAGCGACAGGCCGATGGCGCCGCCGAGGAACTCCGCGAGGTCGGTCGCCATGGCGGCGACCTCGCTGATGCCCCACAGGGCGAGGCGCACCGGCCGCGTCGTCGCGTCCCGGCAATGCTCGGCGAGGTTCTTGCCCGTGACGATGCCGAGCTTGGCCGACAGGGCCTGGAACAGCATCGCCGTCAGGTTGGCGAGCAGCACCACCCAGAGCAGGCCGTAGCCGTAGCGGGCGCCGGCCTGGATGTTGGTCGCGAAATTCCCGGGGTCCATGTAGGCGATCGACGCCGTCACGGCGGGGCCGGCGAACAGCAGGAACCGGGCCCGGCCGCCGGGACGGCCGTCGAGGACGTCGCGGATCGCGCCCTCGGTCCGCCGGCTCATCGCCCCGGGCGCGGCGCGCCCGGGGGCCGTCGCGGCGTTCGGCGCCACCATGCTCACCCTCTCCTCAAAGATATAGCGGAGGCTATATTCCGGGTTCGGCGCCGGGATTCAAGGGCCCGGATCCCAGGATCGGGATTCCAGGATCGGGATTCCAGGGTCAGGAGTCAGGGCCGGAATTCCGGGGGCCTGCACCGCCTCCGCGGGACTCCCCTCCCGGGGGCGGTGTTTGCTAGACAGGGGCCGGGGCGGCCCGCGCGGGCCGTGGTGGGGGAGAGCCGATGCAGGAACCGTCCGAGCCGGGCTCGCCCGAGACCGTGCTGGTCGATCCCGAGCGCCACGTGGAGAGCTTCCGCCAGGCCCGCGAGGCGCGGCGCTCGGAGCTCGTGGAGGATTACGTCGAGCTGATCGACGACCTGATCGGCGACGGCGGCGAGGCGCGGCAGGTGGACATCGCGGCCCGGCTCGGCGTGGCGCAGCCGACCGTCGCCAAGATGCTGAAGCGCCTGTGCGAGGACGGCTTCGTGCAGCAGCGGCCCTATCGCGGCGTGTTCCTGACCGAGGCCGGCCGCCGGCTCGCCGCGCAGGCCCGGGAGCGCCACCGCATCGTCGAGCGCTTCCTGTGCGCGCTGGGGGTGAGCCCCGAGACCGCCCGGCGGGACGCGGAGGGGATCGAGCACCACGTCAGCGCCGAGACGCTCGCGGCGTTCCGCGCCTTCGCGGAGCGGCACGGGGGGGCGTGAGGCGCCCCTCTCCGGCCCTCACACCGTCGGCGCCGCCACCTTCTGGCGCAGGCCCAGGATCACCGCCCGGAGCATCTCGGCCCCGGCCTCGCCGGCATCCGGCAGGGTGCCGGTGCGGGAGGCGTAGATCCGCTCGTGCACGAAGGCGAGCTTGGCGATCACCGCGGGCGTCAGCTTGAACGGGTAGAGCGCCGGCTGGCCCATGCTGTGGGACAGCGAGTTGATCGCGTAGGTGAGCGGCAGCCACGCGGCGATCAGCCGGTCGAGATCCAGGGTGTTGTAGGGATCGAAATCGATCACGGTCGGCGCCGGCGGCCCGGACTGCCCCCGCTGGCGCAGGCGCGGGCGCACGTGCAGCTCGAAGGTCGAGGCGGTCTCCACCGTGTCGACGATGTGCAGGTAATGCGCGAAGGTCTCGGCGAAATCCTCCCACGGATGCGCGGTGGCGTAGGCCGAGACGTAGGCCTCGTCCCAATCGGCCGGCGCGCCCCTGGCGTAGTGGTCCTGCAGGGCCTGGACGTAGTTCAGCCGCTCGTCGCCGAACAGGGCCCGGAACGGTTCCCAGGAGGGGCTGTTCAGCACCAGCAGGTACCAGAAGTAATGCCCGATCTCGTGCCGGAAATGGCCGAGCAGGGTGCGGTAATGCTCGCCGAAGAGGATCCGGCGACGCTCCCGCTCGACGTCGTCGGCCTCGGCGATGTTCATGGTGATCAGGCCGTTGATGTGGCCCGTCAGCACCGGCGGCCCGCCGGAGACGCTCTCGGAGGGGTCGACCAGGAAGTCGAAGGCCAGCCCGTCCGTGTACTGGGCGCGGGTGGCGAGCGGCAGTTCCAGGCGCAGCAGCGAGTAGAACAGCCGGTGCTTGGCCGCCTCGATCGGGCGCCAGCGGGCGAGGTTCCAGGGCTGCGACAGGTCCGGGACCACGCGGTTGTGGCGGCAGGCGGTGCAGTAGATGTCGGGGCTGTCCTCCGGCACCAGCCAGTTGCAGGCCTGCGCGAGGGCGTTGTTGCACAGCCGGTAGCGCCGGCCGGGATCCGCGTAGGCGTGGAAGACCTGCGCCCCGCCCATCAGCGGGTGGGCCGAGAGGCCCTGCGGCTCCAGCGCCGAGACCTCGTGGACCGCGCAGGCGTAGCCCAGCGGCCGCGCGCAGCTCTCGCAGGCGGTCGCCTCGAAGGTGACCGGCTGGTCGCAGGCCTGGCACTGGAAGATCTTCATCGCGCGGTCCCGGGCCGGCGGCCGACCCACCTTCCGGTCAAGCGGGGCCGGGCGGCAAAGTTCCTGCCAGGCGCCGCGGTGCCCGCCCGCCGCACGGAAATTGCTTGTCGGCGGGGCCGTATCGCGTAACCGTGCGGCGGGCGCCGGCGCCAGGGACCGGCGGCGCGACCGCGTTCGATCCTTTCGACGGAGCCATCGTGTCGATCAAAGCCGCCCTGCACCACGTCACGCATTACCGCTACGACCGGCCGATCAGCCTGGGCCCCCAGGTGATCCGCCTGCGTCCGGCCCCGCACGCCCGCACCAAGGTCCCGGCCTACGCGCTCACGGTGACGCCGGCCAACCACTTCCTGAACTGGCAGCAGGATCCCAGCGGCAACTGGCTCGCCCGCCTCGTCTTCCCGGAGAAGACCGACGAACTGAAGATCGAGGTCGACCTCACCGCCGACATGGCGGTGATCAACCCGTTCGACTTCTTCGTGGAGGATTACGCGCAGGTCCGGCCGTTCGCGTACGATCGCGGTCTCGCCGAGGAGCTGGCCCCCTACCTCACCCCCGTCGACGCGGAGGGTCCGGAGATGGAGGCGCTGCTCGCCCGTCTCCCGGAGGAGCCCAGCACCGTCCAGTTCCTGGTGGCGCTGAACGGCCTGATCGCCCGGGAGACCGCCTACGGCGTCCGGATGGAGCCGGGCGTCCAGACCCCGGCCGAGACCCTGCGGCTGAAGAGCGGCTCCTGCCGCGACTCGGCGTGGCTGCTCGTGCAGGTGCTGCGCCGGATCGGGCTCGCCGCCCGGTTCGTCTCCGGCTACCTGATCCAGCTCGTGCCCGACACGACCGCGGTCGACGGGCCGACCGGCGCCGCGGCGGATTTCACCGACCTGCACGCCTGGGCCGAAGTCTACCTGCCGGGCGCCGGCTGGGTCGGGATGGACGCCACATCGGGTCTGCTCACCGGCGAGGGCCACATCCCGCTCGCCGCGACGCCGCACTACCACGCGGCCGCGCCGATCTCCGGCGCCGTCGAGCCGGCCGAGACCACGTTCGACTTCAAGATGACCATCACCCGCGTCGCCGAGACGCCGCGGATCACCAAGCCGTTCCCGGAAGCCGTCTGGGCCGCCATGGACGCGCTGGGCGAGCGGGTCGACGCCGACCTCGTCGCGCAGGACGTGCGGCTGACCATGGGCGGCGAGCCGACCTTCGTGTCGGTGGACGATTTCGAGTCGCCCGAGTGGAACATCGCGGCCGTCGGCCCGACCAAGCGGGGGCTCGCCGACCGGCTGATCCGGCGCCTGCGCGACCGGTTCGGCCCGGGGGGGCTGCTCCATTACGGCCAGGGGAAGTGGTATCCCGGCGAGAGCCTGCCCCGCTGGGCCTTCGCGCTCTACTGGCGCAAGGACGGCAAGCCGATCTGGCGCGACCCGGACCTGATCGCGCCGGAGGTGGTCGCCGGGGAGGCGGGACAAGCCACCATCGCGCAGGCCGAGGCGCTCGCCGGCGCGCTGGCCCGCCGCCTCGGCCTCGCCGACTACGTCTTCCCGGCCTTCGAGGACGGGGAGCTCTGGGAGAAGAAGACCGCGGCGCTGCCGGTCAACGTCACGCCCGGGGCGGCCCGGTCCGGCTCGGCGGAGTTCGACGCCCGGATCAGGCGGGTCTACGCCCGCGGCCTCGGGGAGGCCGCGGGCTACGTCCTGCCGCTCGCCAGCCTGCCGACCGGCCGTGACGGCGACGCCGACAGGGTCTGGATCTCCGAGAAGTGGGAGTTCCGCCGCGGGGCCGCCTTCCTGGTGCCGGGCGATTCCCCGGTGGGCTTCCGCCTGCCGCTGTCGTCCCTGCCCTACGTGCCGCCGGAGCACTATCCCTACTATCAGCCGCAGGACCCGCTGGAGCCCCGCACCGCCCTCCCCGACGGGCATCCCGGCGCGGTCGCCAACGGTGCCGGCGTCACCGGCGTGGCGGTGCGCACGGCCCTGTCGATCGAGCCCCGCGACGGGGTGGTGCGGGTGTTCATGCCGCCGGTGCAGCGCGCCGACGAGTATCTCGAACTCGCCGGCCACCTCGAGGCGGCCGCCGCCGAGCTGAACCTGCCGATCCACCTCGAGGGCTACGAGCCGCCCTACGACCCGCGGATCGGCGTGATCAAGGTGACGCCCGATCCGGGCGTGATCGAGGTGAACGTCCACCCGGCCGCCTCGTGGCGGGAGGCGGTCGCCATCACCACCGACTTGTACGCTGAGGCGAGGCAGACCCGGCTCGGCGCGGAGAAGTTCATGACCGACGGGCGCCACACCGGCACCGGCGGCGGCAACCACGTGGTCATGGGCGGCGTCACGCCGGACGATTCCCCGTTCCTGCGCCGGCCCGACCTGCTCAAGAGCCTCGTGCTCTACTGGCAGCGCCACCCTGCGCTCTCGTACCTGTTCTCGGGCCTCTATATCGGGCCCACGAGCCAGGCGCCGCGCATGGACGAGGCCCGCCACGACGGGCTCTACGAGCTGGAGATCGCGCTGGCCCAGGTGCCGGCCCCGGACGCGCCCAACATCCCGCGCTGGCTGGTCGACCGGATCTTCCGCAACATCCTCGTCGACGTCACCGGCAACACCCACCGGGCCGAGATCTGCATCGACAAGCTCTACTCGCCGGACGGCCCGACCGGGCGCCTCGGCCTGCTGGAGTTCCGCGCCTTCGAGATGCCGCCGGACGCGCGGATGAGCCTCGCGCAGCAGCTCCTGCTCCGCGCCCTCGTGGCCTGGCTGTGGCGCGAGCCGCAGACCGGCGGCTGTGTCCGCTGGGGCACGAACCTCCACGATCGGTTCATGCTGCCGCATTTCCTCTGGTCCGACTTCCTCTCGGTGCTGGAGGATCTCCGGGCGGCGGGGTACGATTTCGATCCGGTCGCCTTCGAGGCGCAGGCCCTGTTCCGGTTCCCGGTCTTCGGCACGATCGAGCAGGGCGGGGTCCGGATGGAATTGCGCCAGGCGCTCGAGCCCTGGCACGTGATGGGCGAGGAAGGGACCAGCGGGGGCACCGTGCGCTTCGTCGACAGTTCGGTCGAGCGGCTGCAGGTCAGGGTCGAGGGCTTCGTGCCCGAGCGGCACGTCATCGCCTGCAACGGCCGCCGCCTGCCCATGACCGGCACCGGCCGCGGCGGCGAGGCCGTGGCGGGGCTGCGCTTCAAGGCGTGGCAGCCGGCCTCCTCCCTGCACCCGACCATCCCGGCCCACTCGCCGCTGACCTTCGACATCCTCGACGCCTGGAGCGGGCGCTCCCTCGGCGGCTGCCGCTACCACGTCGCCCATCCGGGCGGGCGCAACTACGAGACCCATCCGGTCAACGCCTACGAGGCGGAGGGCCGGCGCCTCGCCCGGTTCCAGCCGAACGGCCACACGCCGGGCCGGGTGGAGATGCCCCGCCCGGAATCGAGCGCCGAGTTCCCGCTGACCCTCGACCTGCGGACGCCGGCCCCGCAATGACCGGGGATCCGTGATGGAGGCGGCGCTCGCGGGCAGCCGCGGCCGGGCCGAGCGGCCGGAGGGCGCGCGGGAGCGCGTCGCCCGCTGGTGCGCGGGCTACCGCCCCGCCCCCGGCCGGCCGGACGAGTTCCTGGGCCCCGACGGTTCGCCCCGCGGGGCGTGGCCGCGCCTGCTCGACCGCCTCGGCGGGCTCACCGAGCCGGAGATCATGGCCCGCTTCGTCGCGGCGGAGCGGCACATCCGGGACGCGGGCATCTCGTTCCGCATCGCCGGCGACCAGCGCGAGCACCCCTGGCCGCTGGGCTGCCTGCCCCTCGTGATCGAGGGACCGGAATGGGCGGCGCTCAGCGCCGGGATCGTCCAGCGCGCGGAGCTGATGGAGGCGATCCTCGCGGACGCCTACGGGGAGGGGCGGCTCGTGGCCGAGGGGCTCCTGCCCGCCGCGATCGTCGCCGGGACGCCCGAGTTCCTGCACCCGCTCCACGGGGTCGCGCCCCCCGGCGGCCACTACCTCAAGCTCTACGCCGCCGATCTCGGCCGGGGACCGGACGGGCGCTGGCAGGTGCTCGCCGACCGGACGCAGGCGCCCTCGGGCCTCGGCTGGGCGCTGGAGAACCGCATGGTCCTCGCCCGGACCTTCCCGGACTTCTTCCAGGACCTCCACGTCGAGCGCCTGCCGGCCTTCTTCCAGGCGTTCCGCGACGGCCTGGCGCTCGGTGCCGAGCGCTCGGACCCGCGGATCTGCCTGCTGACCTCCGGCCCGTACAGCAGCACCTACGTCGAGCAGGCGGCGCTGGCCCGCTATCTCGGCCTGATGCTGGTGGAGGGCGACGACCTCGTCATGCGGGACGGGCGCCTGCACGTGCGCACCGTCTCGGGCCTGAAGCGCGCCGACGCCCTGTGGCGGCGGATCGACGCCGACTTCCTCGACCCGCTGGAGCTGAACCCGGCCTCGCGGCTCGGCGTGCCCGGCATCCTGGACGCCCTGCGCAACGGCTCCCTGGTGATGGCCAACATGCCGGGCGCGGGGCTCGTCGAGTCGGCCGCGCTCGCGCCCTATCTCGACGGCATCGCCCGCCGGGTGCTGGGCGAGCCCCTGCGGCTCGGCCACCCGCGCACGTGGTGGTGCGGCGACCTCGAGGGCCTGGCGCACGCGCGGGCCAACCTCGACAGCCTGACCCTGCGCCCGGCCGCCACGCCCCAGCGCGGGGCGGGGCGCGACGCGATCCTGGCCGGCCCGGTCCTGGCGGCGGAGCGGGAGCGGGTCGTGGCGGCCCTGCGCGACCGGCCCTTCGACTACGTCGCCCAGGAGGCGGCGCCGCTCTCGACCATGCCGGGCTGGGAGCGCGGCCCGGACGGCCTGTTCCTGACGCCCCGCCCCTTCGTGGTCCGCGTCTTCGCCGCGCGCACGCCGCTCGGCTGGCAGGTCATGCCCGGCGGCTTCTGCCGGGTCTCGGAGCGCGAGGACGTCGACCCGATCGAGCTGCGGCTCGGCATCCGCTCCGCCGACGTCTGGGTCCTGTCCGAGGAGCCGGTCGCCGCGCCCCTGATCGGCGCGCAGGCGGCCCCGCGGGTGCGGCGGGTCGGCGGCCACCTCCCCGCCCGGGCCGCCGACGGCCTGTTCTGGCTCGGCCGCTACCTGGAGCGCGGCGAGGCGGTGATCCGGCTGGTGCTCGCCCACCTGCGCAGCGTCGGCGACGCGGTCGGGACCGACATCTCGGGCGCCCTCGACACGCCGGCGGCCCTGGCGCTCCGGGCCCTGCTGCACGAGTGGGGCGCCGTCAGTGCCGCCGACCTGCCCACCGCCCGCCTCGCCCAGGAGGCGCTCTCCGGGCGCGACCGGTCGGGCTCGGCCCGGTCCCACATCCTCGCGGCCCGCCGCAACGCCGCCGCGCTCCGCGCCCGCCTCTCCGGCGAGGCGTGGCGGGTCCTGGCCGACCTGAACGAGTTCCTGTCCCTCGACCCCGAGCGGGCCTTCACCGAGTCGCAGCTCGCGGGCCGCGCCGAGCGGGCGCTGAGCCAGCTCGCGGCGCTCGCCGGCCTCACCCACGAGAACATGAGCCGGGCCGAGGGCTGGCACTTCATCGAGCTCGGCCGGCGGATCGAGCGGGCGATCAACACCGGCGCCTTCGCGCTGGCCTTCGCCAACGACGAGGCGACTCCCGGCTGCCTCGGGGTGATGCTGTCCCTGTGCGACTCGCAGATCAGCTACGGGCGGCGCTACCTGCAGGGGGCGGCCCTCGACCCGGTCCGCGACATGGTGCTGCTCGACCCCTACAACCCGCGCTCGATCGCCTTCCAGGCCGAGGCGATCACCCGGCACCTCGCCGACCTGCCGGCGCTCGCCGCGGACGGGATCCCCGAACCGCAGTGCCGCCTCGCCACCCGGATCCTGGCGGAGCTGCGCAGCGGCGAGGCCGCGGATTTCGACGCCGTGCGCCTCACCGCCCTCGCGACCGACCTGGAGCGCCTCGCCGACGGCATCGCGGCCCGCTACTTCCCCACCGGGCCGAACGCGCTGCGCCCCGAGAAGCTGACGGGGCTCGCGTGATCTACACGCTGCGCCACCGCACCGCCTACCGCTACGGCCGGCCAGTGCACTTCGCCCGCTGCACCCTGCGGCTCAAGCCGCAGGATTGCGAGGGCCAGAGCGTGCTGGCGAGCGCCGTCACGATCGACCCGAGCCCCGCCCGCGCGGTGATGCGGCGCGACTATCTCGGGATCGACGCGGTGGCGATCACCCTGGAGACGCCGCACACCGCCTTCAGCGTCGAGGCGCTCTCCACCGTGCGGGTCGAGCGCCCGGCCCCGCCGCCGCCGGAATCCGGGATGCCCTGGGAGCGGGTCCGCGACGCCGTTCTGGCCGGGCGCGACCTCGGCGGCCGGGCGCCGGTGCACTTCCTGTTCCCGAGCACCCGGGTGCCGCTGCTGCCCGCGGTCACCGACTACGCCCGGCCGAGCTTCGCCGCCGGGCGCAGCGCCTACGGGGCGGCCCACGACCTGATGCTGCGGATCGGCCGGGACTTCCGCTTCGATTCCAAGGCGACCACCGTCTCCACGCCGCTCGCCGAATCCTTCGCGCTCCGGGCCGGGGTCTGCCAGGACTTCGCCCACGTGATGATCGCCGCCCTGCGCGGGATGGGCCTGCCGGCGGCCTACGTCAGCGGCTACCTGCGCACCGTGCCGCCGCCGGGCCGGCCGCGCCTGCGCGGGGCGGATGCGAGCCACGCCTGGGTGGCGGTCTGGTGCGGCGCGGGCTGGCTCGGCCTCGACCCGACCAACGGCGTCGCGGTGCGGGACGACCACATCGTGGTGGCCCGCGGCCGCGACTACGGCGACGTGGCGCCGGTCGACGGCATCGTCAGCGGCTCGGGCAAGCAGCGCCTCAAGGTCGAGGTCGACGTCATCCCCGACACCGAGACGCAGGATCTCGCGCTGGTGGGGTGAGGGGGCGCTCCGTCCTCGCGAGCGGAGCGGGGCGGCGCGACATCGGCGGACGTGGCGCTGCGGGATGGCTTCGCGGAGGCGCACCGGTAACGATCGCGGCGTGTCGCGGATGCCGCCCTCACCACATCGTCTTGGCCGCCCGCTCCGGCCAGTCCGCGTCGTAGCGCGCACCGCCGACCGCGCCCGCGGTGAGCGCCGCCAGGATCGCCCCCGGCGTCGGCAGGCTCTCCGGGTCGACGCGGGTGTCCGGATCCCACAGCTTCGCCCGGATGATCGCCCGCGCGCACTGGAAGTAGATCTCCTCCACAGTGATCACGACCGCGGTGCGCGGCGCGTGGCCGTCCACGCTGAAGGACGCGAGGAGATCCGGGTCGGCCGAGATCACCGCCCGCCCGTTCACCCGCAGCGTCGTGCCCGAACCGGGGATCAGGAACAGCAGCGCGACCCGGGGATCGCGCACGATGTTGCGCAGCGAGTCGATCCGGTTGTTGCCGCGCCGGTCCGGCAGGATCAGCGTGCGCGGGTCGGCGACCCGCACGAAGCCCGGCTGGTCCCCGCGCGGGCTGCAATCGAGCCCCTCGGGGCCGGCGGTCGCCAGCACCGCGAAGGGCGAGGCCGCGATCAGCGCCGCGTAGTCCGGCGTGATCGCGGCCGCCACCTTCACCGTGGAGGCGGGCGCCAGGGGCGCGCTGTAGATCGCCTCCAGGGCGGCGAGATCGTCGACGATCATCGCGCCCTCACGCGACCGGGGCCGCCTTGCCGGCCGCGAAGGCTGCGTGCTCGGCGACCAGCGCCCCCGACAGGGCCGCGGCGATCAGGCCGCGGGTCTCGTCGACGCCGTAGAGGGCCACGAAGGAGCCGAACCGGGGTCCGCGCGCCTCGCCGAACAGCACGTTGTAGAGGCTCGTGAACCACGCCTGCGACACGCCGGGCCGCCCGTCCGGGCTCTTGGCCTTGCCGGACGTGTCGGGGAAGTGGCGCCGGCCGACCTCGTAGACCGCCGCCTGCAGCGCCTCCGGATCGGTGGAGCCGGCATGTTCCGTGAGGGTCTCCGCGAGGTCCTCCAGGGCCACCCGCTCCTCGGGCGTCGGCGCCCGGTAGGTCTTGGCCGGCCGCACGAAGTCCGAGAAGTACTTCAGCGCGTGCTTCACCAGCCGGTCGAGGCCCGGATGGGTCTCCGGACCGGTCCGCGGCGCGTAGCGGCGGATGAAGCCCCACAGCACCGCCGGATCCTCGGTGTTGGCCACCGCCGCGAGGTTGAGCAGCATCGCGAAGGTCAGGCTCGCGCCCTCGACCCGCTCGGGCTCCGGCGGGTTGCCGGCGTGGAGGTGCCAGACCGGGTTGCCGAGGCGCAGCTTCGCGTCCTGGCCGGCGTAGCGGTCGAGGAAGCCGATATACTCGTCGACGTGCCGGGGGATCACGTCGAAGAACAGGCGCTTGGCCTCGCGCGGCTTGTTGTACATGAACAGGGCCAGCGATTCCGGCGTGCCGTAGGTGAGCCACGCGTCGATCGTCAGGCCGTTGCCCTTCGACTTCGAGATCTTCTGGCCCTTCTCGTCCAGGAACAGCTCGTAATTGAAGCCCTCCGGCGGCTCGCCGCCGAGCGCCCGGGCGATCTTGGCGGAGAGCTTGACCGAGTCGATCAGGTCCTTGCCGGCCATCTCGTAATCGACGCCGAGCGCCACCCAGCGCATCGCCCAGTCGGGCTTCCACTGCAGCTTGGCGTGGCCGCCGGTCACCGGGGTCTCGTAGCGCTCGCCCGTGGCGGGATCGCGCCACACGATCGTGCCGCTCTCCGCCTTCACCTCGTCGATCGGCACCTGCATCACGTGGCCGGTGACCGGGTGGAGCGGCAGGAACGGCGAGTAGCTCGCCGAGCGCTCGGCCCGCAGCGACGGCAGCATGATCTCCATCACGGCGTCGTAGCGCTCCAGCACGCGCAGCAGCGTCGCGTCGAACACGCCCGAGCGGTAGCACTCGGTCGCCGAGCGGAACTCGTAGGCGAACCCGAACGCGTCGAGGAAGCGGCGCAGCTCGGCGTTGTTGTGCGCCCCGAAGCTGTCATGGGTCCCGAACGGGTCCGGCACGCGGGTGAGCGGCTGGTTGAGGTGCGCGGCCAGCATCTCCCGGTTCGGGACGTTGTCGGGAACCTTGCGCAGCCCGTCCATGTCGTCCGAGAAGGCGATCAGCCGGGTCGGCACCGCGTCGCGGGTGAGCACCCGGAAGGCGTGGCGCACCATGGAGGTGCGGGCAACCTCGCCGAACGTGCCGATATGCGGCAGGCCCGAGGGGCCGTAGCCGGTCTCGAACAGGATCTCGGCCTTGCCGGATTTCTCCAGCCGCGCCACGAGCTTGCGCGCCTCCTCGAAGGGCCAGGCGGCGGCGTTGGCGGCGGCCTCGATGATGTCGGCGTCGAGGGTCAGGGCAGGCGGAGCGGCGGGCATGTCGTCGGGGGTGATCTTCGGGGCTGAACGCGGGTAGGGCGCGCGCACCCTAGAGCGGTTCGCAGCGGAGCGGAACGCCCGGCGGTGCATTGCGGGGTTCCATCGCCGGCCCGCGCGTGAGGCCTGTGACCGCGCACCTGGTCCCGGCTCGGCAGGCGCACGCCTAATCCGCTCGGCTTCCTGATCGGGCCGGGCCGAGGCCCGAATTCCGGATCGCCCATCCTCGCCCTCATCCCGAGGAGCCCTCCGCTGCGCTGGCCGGAGCTCTCCTCCGAGGCCGCCGCGCGGCGCCTCGGGATGAGGGCGAGGATGGGAGGTCGTGAGTCAGACAGGCTCTCGGAGCCCATACCGCGCCCGGACGGCATCCACCGCCGCATCGGTGCAGACTCGCCGCGAGCCCCCTCGGCGTCGGCTTCGTCCTGATCCGCCGCCGCCTCCGGGGGGGAACGGTAAATCGAGCCCTCATCGCCCACCGAGGCCAGCATGAGGCGGGCGATCTCTCCTGAAGGTCCGGGGACAGGCCGCGCGCCGCCCGCGGCCTTCCCGAGCAGGTCCGTCATGGTGCCGTCCGGCAGCCGAAGCCCGGCGGGCAGGATCCCCGCGCGCGATAAAAGCCCTCAGAAGGGGCTCACCGGGAAGAACCGCAGATACAGCTCGGTGTACTTGCCGTCGTCCCAGACCCGCTGGAGCGCGTCGTCCAGCGCCCGGGACAGGGCCGCGTCCTCCTGGCGGGTGATCAGGCCGATCCCCTCCCCGAAATAGCGGTTCTCCAGGTAGTCGCCGCCGGTCAGCGCGCAGCAATTCTCCGCGTCCTGGCCGCCGACATAGAGGGCGAGGTTCAGGCCGTCGGCGAACAGGTAGTCGATCTCGCCGCGCTTGAGCGCGCTCTCGGCCGCCGTGAGGTCTGTGAAGTCCTTGGGCACGGCCTTCGGGAAGAACGCCTTCAGGTAGGCCGCGTGGGCGCTGCCGGCGATGACCCCGACGCTGCGGCCGGCGAGCGCCGCCGCCGAGGGGACCGGCAGGCCCTTGTCGGTCCGGGCCGCGAAGCGCGCCGGCCAGCGGAAATACGGCCGCGTCGCCAGGAATTTCGACCGCAGGGACGCGGTCAGCGGGATGGCGGCCGCGACCACGTCGCCCTGCTTGCCGTCGAGGGCGTCGAGCAGGGTGTCGAAGCGGCGCGCCTGCACCGTGCAGGTGATCGTCAGCTTCTCGCAGACGGCCCGGGCGAGCTCGACCACGAAGCCCGTCGGGTTGCCGTCGGGGCCGGCGAAGTGCAGCGGCGGGAACTCGTCGTCCGTGAGGAAGCGGACCGCCCGCCCGGTCTGCGGCGCCTCGATCCGCTCGCCCCGGCTGCGCGGGTTCCAGAAATCCGGGACCGCGACGGCGGGGGTCGCGGTGCCGCCCGCGGCCCCGGCGGTGGCAGGGGCAGCTGCAGGGGCGGGCGCGGCCGGGGGCGCCGCGGCGCCGGCCGGCCCCGCGCGGCGCGCCGCGGCCGCGGCCGCCGCGATCCGGGATGGGATGGCTGTCCTACCGTCTCTTGACGACCGGGACGGGGTGGTGCTCCTCTCGGAGCGCGGGGGCGGGGACTGGCTCACCCCCCTCCTCTACCACGTCCTGGGGCCACCGGGGGAGCGCGCGGCGTGTCGTTCCAGCGCCCGCCCGCGGGGCCGGAGGCCCTGCCGCCGGAGATCGCCTTCCTGCTGGCCGAGGGCGTCGACGGGCGGCTGCTGGTCCGGGCGGCCGCCGCGGCGGCCGCGGCCGGGACCGACGCGGCGACCGCGCTGATGAATGCCGGCCTGATCGCCGAATCGGCCTACTACGCGGCCCTGGCCCGGGCGCTCGGCGCCCCCTTCCTCGACGGCCCGATCCCGTTCGGCCTGGGCCTGCGCTTCCCCGACAGCCTCGTGGCCGGCCTCGCGCCGCTGGCGCCGGGCGCGGTGGCGCCCTGGGTGCTGGCGCCCCGCGGGCGGGCGATCGCGGACCTCCTCGACGCGGCCGGCCGCGTACCCGGCCGCGCCGCCGTCCCGGCGATCACCAGCCCCACCCGCCTGCGCGAGGCCGTGTTCGCGTCCGTGCCCGGGCAGGTGGCCGATCACGCGGCGCACGATCTGCGGCGGCACAGCCCCGAGCGGGCGGCCGCCCCCGAGCCGGCCCTCCGCTGGCTGCTGGTCCTCGCCCTCGCCGTCGCCGCCGCGCTCTGCCTGTGCGCGGCGCTGCCGGCCCCGCTGGCGCGCGCGGCGATGACGGCCGGGCAGGTCCTGTTCCTGGCCATGGCGACCCTGCGGATCGCGGCCCTCGCGATCGCGGCCCCGGTGGCCGCGGAGGCGGTCGCGCCCCTCGCCGAGGCCGACCTGCCGGTCTACACGGTCCTCGTCCCCCTCCACCGCGAGGCGGCGGTGGTGCCGGACCTGCTCAGGGCGCTCTCCGCCCTCGACTATCCGGCCGCCAAGCTCGACATCAAGCTGCTGCTCGAGGCGGACGACGCGGAGACCGCCGCGGCCCTCCCCCGCGACACCCTCCCGGCCCGGTTCGAGGTGATCACGGTGCCGCCGGGCGGCCCGCGCACCAAGCCGCGGGCGCTCAACGCCGCCCTGCCGCTGGCCCGCGGCGCCCTGCTCACGGTCTACGACGCCGAGGACGTGCCCGATCCCGGGCAGCTGCGGCTGGCGGCCGCCCTGTTCGCGCGCCTGCCCGCGCGCACCGCCTGCCTCCAGGGGCGGCTCGTGATCGACAATGCCGGCGATTCGCGCCTCGCCCGCGCCTTCGCCCTGGAATATGCCGGGCTGTTCGACGTGCTGAACCCGGCCTTCGCCCGCTGCGGCCTGCCGGTCCCGCTGGGCGGCACCTCGATGCACCTGCGCACCCACGTGGTGCGGGCGCTGCACGGCTGGGACGCCCACAACGTCACCGAGGACGCGGATCTCGGCCTGCGCCTCGCGCTGGCGGGCTACACGGTCGGCGACCTGCCCAGCCCGACCTTCGAGGAGGCGCCGGCCCGCCTCGGGCCCTGGCTCGGCCAGCGCACCCGCTGGCTGAAGGGCCTGGTCCAGACGAGCCTCACCCACGGGCGGCGCCCCCTCGCCAACGCCCGCAGGCTCGGCGGCCTGGAGACGCTCTGCGCCGCCGCCCTGGTTCCCGGGACGGTGGTCTCGGCGCTCGCCTACCCGGTCTGCCTCGCCGCGGCGGCGTGGTCCTTCCTGGTCCTGGAGATCCCGGCCGCCCCCGTCTTCCTGGACAACCTCTCCACGGGGCTCGCCATCACGCTGTTCGGGACGGGGCTCGCCGCCCTGGTCCTGCCCGCCCTCGTCGGCTGCGCCCGCCGCGGCTGGGGGGATCTCGCCCGGTCGGTCCCGTGGATGCCGGTCTACTTCCTGCTGGTCAGCCTGGCCGCGTGGCTGGCGCTGATCGAGCTGGTCCGCGCGCCGCTGCGCTGGAACAAGACCCGGCACGGCCTCGCGCGGACCTCCCGCAGCGGCCGGCGGCGCCGGGCGTACCCTGCGACAGCCTGCGACACCGGGCCGGGGCGGGGCGGCGGCGAATGCGCGTCGGCTTGATCTGGATCAGTCGCGCCGGCGCGCGGCGCCGCTAGCCTCGCGCGCCGGCTCCCGCCCGCGCCGCGGGCGGCCGGTGATTCGCCTCGCGGTGGTCCAAGCGATGCCGGCCTATCACCTCCGACGCACCCTCGAGCACGCGGACGGCCGCTGCGGCCTCGCCTTCGCCAGCGACTGCCTGGAGGCGGACGACGCGGAGACGGCGATCCGCAGCGCCCGCGACCTGTGCCGCACCGCCGCCAACATGCTCCTGACCGGGGCGGTGCTGACGGATTCCGTCGGCCGGATCCTGTGGTCGTTCACCCTGGCGCTGGCCCGGGAGCCGCTCTGCGTCCGGCCGACGAGCTGAGGGCCGCGCTGGCAGCCATGCCGGCGGCCGCGCAGATTGGCGCGCCGTGCAACGCCCGCGACCCGCGCGCCGTTGTCCCGCACGGGCGCGGCCCGGAGAGGTGCCGAGAGAGCTGCCGGGAGAGCTGCCATGAGCACGATCGCGATCCTGATCGGCACGCGGGCGGGCGCGCGCCTGCTGGCGGCCGCCTCCGAGCGGGAGGCGGCCCTCTCGGCCGAGGCCTTCCTGCTGCGCCTGCCCGTCCGCGCCCTCCCGGCGCCCCTCTGGGTGCAGTGCGCCGATCCGGCGGTCAGCGGCCGCCTGACCGGCTACCTGAACGGTCTGCAGGCCGAGCAGGTGCGCGAGCGCGACCCCCGCCGGGTCTGAGCCCCGGCGGCCCCCGGGACGGATTTCCCTGCGCCGCGCCATGCTCTAACGCCGTCGCCATGAGCGAGACACGCGACGCGGGCCGGTCCGGGGCGAACGGGGTGCGGGACGACGATCCCGCCGCGGAGGCGCCCCTGGGCCGGCTCCTGCGGCTGATGGCGAGCCTGCGCGATCCCGTCGCCGGCTGCCCCTGGGACGTGGCGCAGAGCTTCGCCACCATCGTGCCCTACACGATCGAGGAGGCCTACGAGGTCGCCGACGCGGTGGCGCGGGGCGATCTCCGCGACCTGCGCGACGAGCTCGGCGACCTGCTCCTCCAAGTGGTGTTCCACGCCCGCATGGCCGAGGAGCAGGGCGCCTTCGCGTTCGACGACGTGGCCCGCGCCATCGGCGACAAGCTGGTCCGGCGCCACCCCCACGTCTTCACCCCGGACGGCGCGCCCCTGCCCGCCGGCTCGCCCCGGCGCGACCCCGCGGCGGTCGAGGCGCAGTGGGCGGCGATCAAGGCGCAGGAACGGGCGGCCCGGCAGGCGGAGCGGGGGGCCGATAGCCCGGAGCCGGATCCGGTGCCGGACCCGCTCGGCGGCGTCGCGCGGGCGCTGCCGGCCCTCGCCCGGGCGGAGAAGATCTCCCGGCGGGCGGCCGCCCACGGCTTCGACTGGGACGACGCCGCCCAGGTCGTCGCCAAGGTCCGCGAGGAGACCGACGAGGTCGCCGAGGCCCTGGCGGCGGGCGACCCGGAGGCCGTGTCGGAGGAGATCGGCGACCTGCTGTTCTCGGTGGCGAACCTCGCGCGGCACGCCGGGATCGACCCGGAGACCGCCCTGCGCGACGGCACCGCCAAGTTCGAGCGCCGCTTCGCCGCCATGGCGCGGCATCTCGCGGCCGCCGGAGGCGCCCTCGGCCGCTCCGACCTCGCCGCCATGGAGGCGGCGTGGCAGGCCGCCAAGCGCGACGAGGCGGCGGGCGGGCCGTAGCGGATCGAGGCCCGCCCCGTCCCGACCGCGCGGGGGCGCTCCGGACGCCCGCGGGTCGGGATCGCGCGCCGTGGCGAGGGCTCGAGGCCGGCAGGCCGGCCGCCGCACGCGTCCGGTCGAGCGTCGGGACGAGCACCATTCGTCAAGGTAAAGGGGCTAGGACGGCGCGACCCTATCCGTCGAGACGACCGCCCAAGCTTCGCCGTTCCATGCCGCAGACCCCGGGACAGACCGAGATGCTCGAGGCGCAGCTGTTCGAGCTCGCGCCCGTTTCCCTCTGGTTGCAGGACCTCGGCGCGCTGAAGGCCCGTCTCGACGCGTGGCGGGAGGCCGGCATGGTCGACCTCCGCGCCTGGCTGCGCGATCCCGGGCACCTGCGGACCTGCCAGAGCCTGATCCGGATCGTGCGGGTCAACCGCAGCACGCTCGCGACCTACGACGCGCGGGACGAGGCCGAGCTGTTCGCCCACATCCCGGCGATCTTCGACGATCCGCGCGCGGAGGCGCTGATCGAGGTGCTGTGCCAGCTCTGGGCCGGGGCGACCCAGGTCCGCCTCGTCACGCGGAACCGCACCGTCTCGGGGCGCGTCATCGACGTCAGCTACGCGGGGCAGATGCTGCCGGGGCACGAGGCCGGCTGGACCCGCTACCTGATCTCGGTCGAGGACATCACGCGGCGCGAGGCGCTGCGGCGGGAGCGCGACGCGGACCGGCGCACCGGAACCCTGTTCCAGCACGCGCCGGTCCCGACCCTGATCCGCGACGAGACGGGGGTCGCCGCCCGGCTGGCGGCGCTGCGGGCCGACGGGATCACGGATCTCGCCGGCCACCTGGCGGCCCATCCGGGCTGGCTCGCCGAGGCCGAGGCCTCCCGCCGGATCGTCGACGCGAACCGCCCCGCCCTGGCGCTGTTCGGCGTCGACACCTGCGACGCCCTCGCGCGTCACCTGGATGGCGGTCTCGGCGGCGGCCTCGGCAGCGGCCTCGACGAGGCGCCGCTGCAGCTCTTCCGGGAGGAGCTGGCCGAGCTCTGGGACGGCGCGGCGCCGCGCAGCCGGGACATCGCGGCGCGCAGCCGCGACGGGCGCGACCTGCACCTCAAGATGCAGCGCTCGCCGGTCCCGGAGGCCGGCGGCGGGCGGCGCCTCGTCCAGATCGCCCTCACGGATATCGGCGACAACAAGCGCTCCGAGGCGCGCCTCGCGGTCCTGAGCCTGACCGATCCGCTGACCGGCCTGCTCAACCGCCTGGGCTACGCGGCCGCGCTCGACCGGCTGGAGGCGGGCCGGACCGTGCCGACCTCCGTGATCGTCGCGGACCTGAACGACCTCAAGGCGACCAACGACGACCGGGGCCACGATGCCGGCGACGACGTGATCCGCCGGTTCGGGGCCATCCTGGAGCGCCACAGCCCCGTCGCGGCCCGCCCGGCCCGGATCGGCGGCGACGAGTTCGTGATCCTGCTGCCGGGCCTCGACGCCGCGGACGCCGCCGCGTTGGCCCGGCGGATCCTCGACGGGATCGACGGCGAGAACCGGCCCGGCGCGGCCGTCATCAGCGCCGCCCTCGGCTCGGCCACCTGGCGCGGCGACGGGGGCCTGAAGGCCGCCGTGTCCCGCGCGGATTCCCAGATGTACGCGGCGAAGCGGCGCTATCGCGACGGCGCGTGGGCCGGGCGGCCGCCCGTGCCGGGCACGTCCGTCTTCAGCCAGGCGCCGCCGTGCTGACGGTGGCGGAGGCCGGGGCCGGACATCGCCGCGGCGATCCTCCGCGCTTCCCCCGCGCGCCGAGGGCTCGACACGTCGCGGCGCGCGGATATGTTCCGCGCATGCGCTTCGCCCTGCCCGTCCTCGCCGCCCTCGCCGTCACCGCCGCCCTGCCCCGGCCCGCCGCGGCCGAGACGGTCCTCCAAGAGCGGTTCGGCTGCCACAGCCAGGAGGTCACGGACCGCCTGTTCAAGCTGGTCATGGCGGGCGACGAGTCCGGGTTCGGCCAGCTGCTGCAGGGCAGCCTCGCCAGCGGCGAGTGCCGCTCGTTCAAGCCCGGCGAGGAGGTCCGGCTCGAGTCCCGGACGATGAGCTACGGCTGCCTCGCCCTGAAGGACACGCAGGATCGCTGCTACTGGACGCCGCTGAGCGCCATCGAGAAGGCGAACTGACGCCGGCCCGGGCAGCGGCGAACCGGCGCCCGGGGGCGCCGGCCCGCCCGCGCGGCCGGGGCGCGGTCAGGCGGCCTTCTTCCCCCTGCCCTTCGACGGCTCGGCATCCGGCTCCGCCCCGCCGGGCTCGCCCGCGGCGTTGATCGACGCGGCGATCTTCGAGAGCAGCGCGTCGGTCCGCTTCTCCTCCTGCAGGGTCTCGTCCAGGAGCTCGGCGGCGTCCGCGTAGCCGAGCTGGGCCGCCCAGGTCTTCAGGGTGCCGTAGCGGGCGATCTCGTAGTGCTCCACCGCCTGGGCGCAGGCGGCCAGCACCGCGTCGGCGGCCGGGCTGTCGGCGAAATCGTCGAGATCCTCCTCCATCTCCGAGACGATGCCCTGCATCGCCTCGCAGGTCTTGGCCCGGGCCGGCTTGCCGATGATCTCGAAGACCTGCGTCAGGCGCTCCACCTGCTGGGCGCTCTCCTCGGCGTGGGTCTCGAAGGCCTGGCGCAGCTCGTCGTGCTCCGCCGCCTTGGCGGATTTCTTGAGCGCCTTCACCGACTGCTTCTCGGCGTAGTAGACGTCCTTCAGGGTCTCGTAGAAAGCGTCCTGCAGCGTCTTCTGCTTGGCCATTCGGTCTGTCTCCGCTGGGGGCCGCGCGCCGTGTTCGGCGGCGTCCTCCGGGCAACGCCGGTCCGGCCGGCCGTATCCGGACGATATCTTCGCCCTGTGGAGGAACCTTTCGGGGCTCAGCGGCCCGCCCCGTCCGGGCGCGGCTTCCGCCCGGCCCGCGGCGCGCCCCCCGGCTTCGGGCGCAGGCGGTCGAGGACCGTTTCCAGGGCGCGCTCTACGGCGTCGCGGTCCGGAACGGTCTCCGGCGGGGGCGGGGTCGATCGGCCCGGGTCGCGGCGCTTCGGCATGTCGTCCGCCCGTGTCGGTGCCGGGCGGACCGGTCTTCCGGCCCGCGCGGCGGCTGCCGGCCGGTCGAGCGGCCAGGATCCTGAGATCAAAGCCTCCCATGATCCCGGGATCCCGGGATCCTGTGATCAAGGTTCCCGGATGGTTGCCGGCGCGTCCGGTCCCGGAGCCGCCAGCGGCCGCGCCGGATCGCGGGAGGTCCCGGCCGCGCCCTGTCCGGATCCGCGGCCCCCGCCGAACGGCCAGTCGATCAGGCCGCCGGCCCAGAGCGCCGCCCAGACGAAGACCGGCTGAAAGGCGAGGCGCGGCCCGTGATACCACCAGGAATCCGGGATGCCGTCGACGTGGACGTGGTCGAAGGCGTGCTTGAGGTTCGCCGGGTAGACGCAGACCGCGTAGAGGGCGAGGCCGATCGCGGCCGCCCGGCGGAACCGGCCCGTCAGGAGGCCGATCGCCCCGGCGATCTCGCACAGGCCGGTCGCCAGGATGACGAGTCGCGGCTGCGGCACCCAGTCGGGCATCAGCGGCAGCATCGCGTCGGTCGCCACGAGGTGGACCGCGCCGATGAACAGGTAGATCGCCGCGAGCCCGTAGCGCAGCCGGCGCCGCCCGGTCTCGATCGCCTGCTCGGTCACGCGACAGCGTCCTCCGTGACGCCGCAGGATTGGGCGACGCGGGCGCGCAAGGCCGCCTTGAGGCGGCCCACCGCCGGGTGGCCGTCACTGGCCAGGGCGGTGTCGCCGATGGCCGTCACGGGGGCCAGGAGCCGCAGGGAATTGGTCAGGAACACGGCCTCTGCGCCGAGGAGATCGGGCAGGCCGAGCGACCGTTCCTCGGCCCGCAGCCCGCATCCGGCGGCGAGGCCCAGCACCTCCGCCCGCACGATGCCGGCGAGCACGCCGTCTCCGAGCGGCGGCGTGACCAGGGTGGTGCCGAGCAGGGCGAACAGGTTGCCGGTGCCCGCGCAGGCGACGCGCCCCCGCGTGTTGCGGAACAGCGCCTCGTCGCAGCCCGCGGCGGCGGCCTCCCGGGCGGCCAGCACCGCGTCGCCATAGCCCAGCGTCTTCAGGCGGCTGGCGGGGGAGGTGTCGTTGCGGGCGATGGCGGTCGGCCAGAGGCGCAGGGGCGCGAAGGACGCGGCCCTGGTGCTCACGGCCGCGGTGGCGAAGAGCGTCGGGTTCGGGGCGTCCGGCGGCTTCAGTCCCCGCGGGCCGGAGCCGCGGGTGAGGGTGGTGCGGATCGCGAGCCGCTCCCCCTGCCCGGCCAGCGCCCGCATGGCCCCACGGATGCGCTCGGCGTCGGCCGGGATCCCGAGCGTGTCGGCGGAGGCCACGAGCCGGGCGATGTGGGCGTCCTCGAAGGCCACGCGGCCGCCGAGCGCCAGCGCGGTGTCGAACAGGCCGTCGCCGAGCGTCAGGCCGCGGTCGGTGTGGTCCAGCGGCGCGGTCGTCCCGGGGAGAAGCGCCCCGTCACGCCACAGCATCGCGGCGCCCCTCCGGTCTCTGCCGCCACGCGCGGGCCAGTCCCAGGAAATTGGCGAACAGGGCGTGGCCACCCTCGGTCAGGACCGATTCCGGGTGGAACTGGATGCCGTAGGTCGGGTGGGTCCGGTGCGACAGCGCCATCACCTCCCCCTCCTGCGAGACGGCGTCGACCGAGAGGTGCCGCGCCATGTCGGGGCCGGGGGTGACCACCAGCGAGTGGTAGCGTCCCACCGGCATCGGCGCCGGCAGCCCGGCGAACAGGCGCTGGCCCGCGTGGTCGATCGGCGTCATCTGCCCGTGCAGGGGCCGCTGCGCCCGCGCGACCGTGCCGCCGAAGGCCGCGCCGATCGCCTGGTGGCCGAGGCAGACGCCGAGGATCGGCACCGCGCCCGACAGCTCCCGGATCGCCGGCAGGGAGATCCCGGCCTCCGCGGGGGTGCAGGGCCCGGGCGAGACCACCAGGGCCTCCGGTTCGAGCGCCCGGATGCCGGGGACGTCCAGCGCGTCGTTGCGCACGACCCGGACCGTCTCGCCGAGCTCCTCCAGGTAGCGGACGACGTTGAAGACGAACGAGTCGTAATTGTCGAGGACGAGGATCATGCGAAGGCCTCGAAGACGCGGGCGGCCTTGGCCAGGGTCTCGTCGTATTCCGGGCCCGGCTCCGACAGCAGGGTCACCCCGCCCCCGGCCTGCAGGACCGCCTGGTGCGCGTCCATGAACACGGTGCGGATCGCGATCGACGTGTCGAGCGCCCCGTCGAAGCCGATCCGGCCGATGGCGCCGCAGTAGAGTTCCCGCGCGTCGCCCTCGATCTCGGTGATGATGTCCATGGCGCGGATCTTCGGGGCGCCCGTGATCGAGCCGCCCGGGAAGGTCCCTTCCAGGAGGTCGAGGGCGTCGAGCCCGTCGCGGAGGTCTCCGGTCACCACTGACACCAGATGGTGGACGTTGGCGTAGGTCTCCAGCCCGCACAGGGTCGGCACGGCGACGCTGCCCGGCGTGCAGACCCGCGACAGGTCGTTGCGCAGCAGGTCGACGATCATGACGTTCTCGGCCCGCTCCTTGACGCTGGCCTGCAGCGCCTCGGCCGCCGCCCGGTCGGCCACCGGGTCGTCGAGGCGGCGGGCGGTGCCCTTGATCGGGCGCGTCTCCACGTGCCGGCCGTCGAGGCGGATGAACCGCTCCGGCGAGGACGAGGCCACGGTCAGGCCCTCCTGTTCCAGGTAGGCCCCGAAGGTCGCCGGATTGGTCTCGCGCAGCCGCCGGTAGAGGGCGAACGGGTCGAAGCCGGCCGGCAGGTCGGCGACGAAGCGCTGGGCGATATTGGCCTGGTAGATGTCGCCGGCGCGGATGTATGCGCGGACTTTTTCGACAGCCTCTTCATAGCTTTGGCGGTCGAAGTTCGAGCGCCACGCGAGCGGTTGGGCCGGTCGGGCTGCGGCCGGGACCGGCGGCTCCGCGCCGCCGAGCAGGTCGGCGAAGCCGGCGAGCCGCGCCTCCGCGCGGGCCCGCCGCGCGTCCGGCGCGGTCTCCGGGAAACCCGTGGCGACCAGCCGGGCCGTGCCGGCGGCGTGGTCGACGACCAGGGCCGTGTCGTAGAGGTTCAGCGCGATGTCGTCGGTGAGCCCCGCCCGCCGGGCCGGCGCCGCCACCCGCTCCAGCGCCGCGCCGAGGTCGTAGGCCAGGTACCCGATCGCCCCGCCGGGGAACGGTTCCGGCCCGGGCTCGAGCCGGTAGGGTTCGAGGCAGGCCCGGAGCGCCGCCATCGGGCCGCCCGCCACCGGTCGCCCGTCGAGGGTCGCGCGCCCGTCGCGGTAGCGGAACCGCGCGAACGGGTCGGCGGCCACGATCGAGTGCTGCCCCAGCGGGTCGTGCCGCATGGCGCTGTCGAGGAAGGCGAGCCCGGGCAGGGCGCGCAGCCGGGCCGCCGCCGCGACGGGATCGATGAAGGGGATCTCTCGGGTCCACATGACCGGGTTCAGGGCCGTTATCCTCGGGCTGTGCGTCGTCCGCTGCCGTCGCACAGGCGATGCCGCGGGGGAAGCGGCAGTTCCACGCAGGCCCCGCCGCCTCGCGCGGGCGGGCCGTGTCCGGGGCGCAGGGCCGCGCTGTCCCGTCCTGATGTGGGGTCTGAGAAGCCCGCCGCAAAGCTTTGCTGTCATGACAGGATCCGCGTCCGGGCCCAGGCTCGCGCGCGGGGCTGGTCACCCCTGCGGCGGCCGGCCTCGCGCGGAGGCGCCGGAGCCTGTATAGGAGCGCGACCCCGAATTCCTGGTCCCGCGCGCCGGGCGGCCGATCGCCCCGCCGGACTGTCCGACCCGAATGCCATGACCGCCACGCCCGCCCCCCGCGGCCCCGCTCCCGGCGCCGCCCCGAAAATCTCGTTCGTCTCGCTGGGCTGCCCCAAGGCGCTGGTCGATTCCGAGCGGATCCTCACCCACCTTCGCGCCGAGGGCTACGAGCTGGCCCGCCGGCACGACGGCGCCGACGTGGTGATCGTCAACACCTGCGGCTTCCTCGACTCGGCCAAGGCGGAGTCGCTCTCGGCGATCGGCGAGGCCATGGCGGAGAACGGCCGGGTGATCGTCACCGGCTGCATGGGCGCGCAGCCGGAGGAGATCCGCGAGAAGTACCCAGACCTCCTGGCGGTGACCGGGCCCCAGGCCTACGAGTCGGTGGTGGCGGCCGTCCACGAGGCGGTGCCGCCGGCCCACGACCCGTTCCTCGACCTCGTGCCGCCGCAGGGGATCAAGCTCACCCCGCGCCACTACGCCTACCTGAAGATCTCGGAGGGGTGCAGCAATCGCTGCAGCTTCTGCATCATCCCGTCCCTGCGCGGGAACCTCGTCAGCCGCCCGGCCGCCGACGTGCTGCGGGAAGCGGAGAAACTGGTGAAGGCCGGCGTGAAGGAGCTGCTGGTCGTCAGCCAGGACACCAGCGCCTACGGCGTCGATATCCGCTACAGTGAGAGCCCGTGGCGCGACCGGCAGGTCCGCGCGAAGTTCTACGACCTGACCCGGGAGCTCGGCGAGCTCGGGGCCTGGGTGCGGCTGCACTACGTCTACCCCTACCCGCACGTGGACGAGGTCATCCCCCTGATGGCCGAGGGCAAGGTGCTCCCCTACCTCGACATGCCGCTCCAGCACGCGAGCCCGTCGGTGCTCAAGCGCATGCGCCGCCCCGGCAATCAGGAGCGCCAGCTCGACCGGATCCGCAGCTGGCGGCAGACCTGCCCGGATCTCGCGATCCGCTCGACCTTCATCGTCGGCTTCCCCGGCGAGACCGAGGCCGAGTTCGAGGAACTGCTGGCCTGGCTGCAGGAGGCCAAGCTCGATCGGGTCGGCTGCTTCGAGTACGAGCCGGTGGCGGGCGCCACCGCCAACGCGCTGGGCGACCCCGTGCCGCCGGCGGTGAAGGCCGAGCGCAAGCGCCGGTTCATGGAGACGCAGAACGGGATCGCGCTGCGGCTGCAGCGGGCCAAGGTCGGCAAGCGGCTGCCGGTCATCGTCGATTCCGTCGAGGGCGGGGTCGCGCGGGGCCGGTCCAAGGCCGACGCGCCGGAGATCGACGGCACCGTCCACGCCGCCTTCCGGCGCCCGGTGCGGGTCGGCGACATCGTCACCGTGAAGATCGACCGGGCCGAGGCCTACGACCTCTACGGCAGCGTCGCCTGAGGCGGCGCGCCGTGGCGACGATCCGAACCGTGCCCTCATCCTGAGGCGCCGAGCGCTGCGGAGGCCTCGGAGGAGGGCTCCAGCCGGCCGCGCGATCCCCGGAGCCCTCCTTCGAGGCTCGCTCCGCTCGCACCTCGGGATGGGGGCGTGGGTGGGATATCCCTGTTGACGCCCCGTCCGGCACAGCTTGACCCCGCAGGGTCGCCGCGATCTTTAGAACAGAGCGGGAACCAGCGGCGGATCTCCGAGGCGGCGATGGATCCGGAGGTCGCGCTCCGAAAAATCATCCACATCGACATGGACGCGTTCTATGCCTCCGTGGAGCAGCGCGACGACCCGTCCCTGCGCGGCAAACCCCTGGCGGTGGGCGGCTCGCGGGAGCGCGGCGTGGTGGCGGCGGCGAGCTACGAGGCGCGCCGGTTCGGCGTCCGCTCGGCCATGCCGTCGGCCACCGCGCGGCGGCTGTGCCCGGACCTGCTGTTCGTGAAGCCGCGCTTCGAGGTCTACCGGGCAATCTCGGAGGAGATCCGCGCGGTCTTCGCCCGGCACACGGCCGTCATCGAGCCGGTGGCCCTCGACGAGGCCTATCTCGACGTCACCGAGAATCTCCTGGGCCTCCCGACCGCGACGGCCGTGGCGAAGGCGATCCGGGCCGAGATCCTGGAGCGCACCGGGCTCGTGGCCTCGGCCGGGGTCTCGTACAACAAGTTCCTCGCCAAGGTGGCGTCCGACCACAGGAAGCCGAACGCCCTGTTCGTCATCACCCCCGCCATGGGGCCGGACTTCGTGGCCGCGCTGCCGATCGGCCGGTTCCACGGCGTCGGCCCGGTCACCGAGGCGAAGATGAAGCGGCTCGGGATCGAGACCGGGGCGGACCTGCGCGCCTGGACGCCGGAGCGCCTGCGCGAGACCTTCGGCTCCGCGGGCGCCTACTACCACGCGGTCGCCCGCGGGATCGACGAGCGGCCGGTCCGCGCCCACCGGGTGCGCAAGTCGATCGGCGCGGAGACCACCTTCTCGGACGACACCGCCGCCTTCGAGGTCCTGGCCGCCCGGCTGGCGCCGCTGTTCGACAAGGTCTGGGCCGCGGCCGACGCCAAGGGCATGCGCGCCCGGACCGTGACCCTGAAGCTCAAGTTCTCGGATTTCGCCCAGGTCACCCGGGCCCGGTCGCTGCCCGTCCCCGTCGCCGACCGGGCAGGGCTGGAGCGGATCGGCCTCGACCTGCTGGCCGGCCTGTTCCCCCTGCGGCGCAGCGCGCGGCTGATCGGGGTGTCGCTGTCGGGCTTCGCGCAGGACGCGCCCGAGGCGCCGCTCCAGCTCGGGCTGGCCCTGTGACGGGCTCCCGCCGCGGGGCCCGCGCCGATCCCGCGATGATGCGACGCGGGATCGCGGTGCGGTCCCGCACGCCGGGCCCGCGCGGCCGCCCCCACAGGGGATCCGTCCGGCGCGGACCGGGATTGCCCGGGGCCCGCACGAACCGAAGGGTCCGCCCCATGTCGAAGCCCGCCTCCCCGGCCCCGTCTCTGGTTTTGTCCGCCGCGCTCCTGCTGACCGTCCCGGCGGGCGCTGCCCGCGCCGACGGCACCGCCGCCTTCGGGGCCGCCAGCGCGGCGCAGCTCCGGGGCTACTCCGCGAGCCCCGCCCAGCTCTACGTCCCGGCGGGCGGCCCGTCCGCCGGGCTCGCGACCGGCCCGGCCCCCGCACCCCGGCGGCCGAAGCCGCCGGCCCGCGCCCGCTGACGGGGAGCGCCCGGGCCGCGCCGGCCCGGGCATCCGTCACGCGTTCAGGCTGTCACGCGTTCAGGCTGTCACGCGTTCTTGCGCGGCCGGTGGTCGGGGTCGACGCCGCCGTCGAGCTTCGTCTCGTTGTCGACGTCGCCCTCGAAGGTCGAATCCGCCTGCAGATCCGCCGGGTCGGCGCCGCTCATCCCCTTCGAGGTGCCGATCCCGGGATTGCCCTTGAGGTCGGCGTCCGTGGGCGTGTCGGTCTTCGGGTGCTTGCCTGACATGCTGGCTCCTGACTGGCATCCCGACGGACGCCGATGCCGGGCCAACGCATCGGCGCGGGGCCGGTCTCCCGCGCGGCGTGCGGCGGTTCGCCTCCCGCCCCCGGGGCCGGTCAGCCCGCTCAGCCGATCTGCGCCGACCGGATCCGGCGCACCCCCGCCGCCTCCATGCGCGCCCAGGCCTGCGCGAGCGACCCGTCCACGTCGATCCCGCGCACCGCATCCTCCACCACGAGGACCTCGAAACCCGCGTCGCTGGCGTCGAGCGCGCTCCAGGCGACGCAGAAATCGGTGGCGAGGCCGCACACGGCGACGCGGGTGATGCCGCGCTCCCTGAGCGCCCCGGCGAGCCCGGTGCGGGTCGACCGGTCGGCCTCCAGGAAGGCCGAGTAGCTGTCGACCCGGGGATCGAGCCCCTTGCGCACCACGAGGCTCGCCCGGTCGGTGGCGAGACCCGGCGCGAAGGCGGCGCCCGGGCTGCCCTGGACGCAGTGGCGCGGCCACAGCACCTGCGGCCCGTAGGGCAGCGCCACGGTCTCGAACGGGGCCCGCCCCGGATGGGTCTCGGCGAAGGAGACGTGATCGGCCGGATGCCAGTCCTGCATCAGCACCACGTGCCGGAAGCGGTGCTGGAGGTCGTTGATCGGGCCGACCACCGCGTCGCCTTCCGGGACCGGGAGCGCCCCGCCCGGCAGGAAATCGACCTGCACGTCGACGACGAGGAGCAGGTCGGCGCTGCCGGGCGTCATGGTCGCCTGCCTCAGGGCAGCATCACGATCGAGCCGGTGGTCTCCCGGCCCGCGAGGTCGCGGTGGACCTGCTGCGCCTCGGCCAGCGGGTAGGTGGCGTTGACGGCGATCTTCACCGCGCCGTCGCCGACCACCTTGAACAGGCGGGCGGCCGCCTCCTCCAGGGTGGCGCGGTTCGACGAGAAGGTCGCGAGCGTCGGGCGCGTCACGTAGAGCGAGCCGCGCGGGGCGAGCAGGCCGAGGTCGAGCCCGGTGATCGCCCCCGAGGCCGAGCCGAAGCTCGCCAGCAGGCCGAGCGGCGCGAGGCTGTCCAGCGAGCCCATCAGGGTCGCCTGGCCGACGCCGTCGTAGACCACCGGCACGCCCTTGCCGCCGGTGATCTCGCGCACGCGCTTGGCCACGTCCTCCTCGCGGTAGAGGATGACGTGGTCGCAGCCGTTCCGCTTGGCGAGCTCCGCCTTCTCGGGGCTGCCGGCGGTGCCGATCACCGTGGCGCCGAGGTGCTTGGCCCACTGGCAGGCGATCAGGCCGACGCCGCCGGCGGCCGCCTGCCAGAGGATCGTGTCGCCGGGCTTCACCGCGTAGGTCCGGTGCAGCAGGTACTCGACGGTCAGGCCCTTGAGCATCATGGCGGCGGCGGTCTTCTCGTCGACGCCGTCCGGGATCGGCACGGCCGCGGAGGCCGGGATCACCGGCTCCTCGGCGTAGCAGCCGTCCGCCACCGAACCGTAGGCGACCCGGTCGCCGGGCTTGAACTGGCTGACGCCCTCGCCCACCGCCGTGACGGTGCCGGCGCCCTCCTTGCCGGGGGTGTAGGGCATGTGCGGGGACTTGTAGGCGCCGGTGCGGAAGTAGATGTCGATGAAGTTGACGCCGATGGCGGCCTGCTTGACCCGGATCTGCCCGGGGCCCGGCTCGGCCAGGGGCACGTCCTCGAAGCGCATCACCTCGGGGCCGCCATATTCGTAGACCCGGATCGCCTTCGGCATCGTTGGACTCCCGCTCGCCGCCCCACGCGGGGGCGTTGCAGCCCGAGATAACGGACCGCCCGGCGGAGGCAATTTGTTTTTGCCGTCTCGCGCTCCGGTTGTAACTCGCCCGGTCGCGGCCCCGTTCTGGATCCGTCGCCGCGGGCGGCCTATCTAGCGACTGCCCTATGTTCGAGCCGAGGTCCGAGATCCATGTCCGGCACCACCCGCACGAGCGCCGACCTCGATCCGCGCCGCCGCCGCCTCCTCTACCGCGCCTGGCACCGGGGCATCCGCGAGATGGACCTGATCATGGGCCGCTTCGCCGATGCCGAGATCGGCGACCTGTCGGAGGCGGAGCTCGACCAGTTCGAGGCGCTGATCGAGGTTCCGGACCGGGACCTGTTCAAGTGGCTGACCGGCGAGGTCGAGACGCCCTCGAACTACGACACGTCGGTCTGGCAGCGCGTGCGGGCGTTCCACCGGCACGACGCGCCGATCCACTCGTGACAGGGACCGCCTGAGAGACCCAGATGGACGAACCGAAGCCCAATTACGACCACCCGGCCCGGTCGATCGCCACCGAACTCGTGGTGCGCATCATGCTGGAGATGATGGAGCGCTCCGACCCGGCGCTGCGCGGCGAGATCCTGCGGCAGGCGACGGTCCGGGCCGCCGCGATGACCGAGCACATGCCCAACGCGGATTTCTTCCGCGGCCGGGTCGAGGCGGCGCTGGCGGAGATCGTCGGGCCGGACGCGTGACGGGTCCGGCCGGAGGCCTCGATCGCATCCCATCGAAGCTGTCGGCTCTTGCAGACCGCTCCGTCATCACGAGCGGAGCGAGGTGACCCAGGGTGGCGCGACTTCGGAACCGTGGCGCTGCCCTGGATCGCTCCGCGACGCTCGCGAAGACGGCAGCCGTTCCACGCCGTACCAGAACCACCATATAGGGTGGGCTCAGCCGCCCAGACGCTTCCGTCGGGACGCTTTATCGCGGCGGCCCGATCGGCTAACGCCACCCGACCCCCTCCCCTGACGCGCCCGGCGGGCCTCCCCGCGAAAGACCCGATGGCCAAGCCTCAGCCGAAGCCCCCCGCCCCCGCCGCCAAGCCGCCGGTCGCGCGCTTCGCGCTGCCGAAATCCTCCGCGCTCGCCCGGGCGATCGACGCCCTCAAGCGCGGCGACAGCCCGGTCCTGGCGAACGCCCCGGAGGGCTTCGACGCGCTGGCGCTCGCCGACCTCGCCCGTGCCCTGGCGCCCACCGTCGACGCACCGGCCGTGCTGGTGCACGTGGCGCGCGATTCTGGGCGCTCGGCCGCGTTCCAGGCGGCTTTGGGCTTCGTCGCGCCCGAGATGGACGTGATGAGCCTGCCGGCCTGGGACTGCCAGCCCTACGACCGGGTCTCGCCGACCACCGCCGTCGCCGCCGCCCGGATGACGGCGCTCGCCCGCCTCGCCCGCACCCGCTCGGCCGAGGACAGGCCGCGCATCCTCTGCACCACCGTCAACGCCCTGGTGCAGCGGGTCCCACCCCGCGCCCACATCGCCAAGGAGGCGTTCTCGGCGGCGATCGGCAACGTCGTGGCAATGGACGACGTGGTGGCCTGGGTCGAGGCCAACGGCTTCCTGCGCACCGGGACGGTGCGCGACACCGGCGAGTACGCGGTCCGCGGCGGCATCCTCGACCTGTCGCCCCCGGGCCTGCCGGCCCCGATCCGCCTCGACTTCTTCGGCGACACGCTGGAATCGATCCGCGCCTTCGACCCGGAGACGCAGCGCACCACCGGTCAGCTCCGCTCCCTCGACCTGATGCCGATGAGCGAGGTCCAGCTCACCACCGAGACGATCCGGCGCTTCCGCCAGAACTACATCCAGAGCTTCGGCGCGGCGACCCGGGACGACCGGCTCTACGAGACCGTGAGCGAGGGGCGGCGCTACGCCGGCCTCGAGCACTGGATGCCGCTGTTCTACGACCACCTCGACACGCTGTTCGACTATCTCGGCGGCGTGCCGCTGGTCTTCGATCCCCAGGTGGAGGACGCCGCCGCCGAGCGGATCAGCCTCGTCCAGGACTATTACCAGGCCCGCGAGGGCGCGATGAAGACGCCGCAGCCCGGCGTCGCCCCCTACAAGCCCCTGCCGCCCCGCGCCCTCTACCTGACGCCGAACGAGCTGAAGGAGCGGATCGCCACCGCCACCGTGGCGCGGCTGACGCCCTTCGCGCAGCCCGAATCGCCCGAGCGCGCCGTGATCGATTGCGGCGCCAAGGCCGGACGAAGCTTCGCCCCCGAGCGGGCCGACGAGACTGCCAGCGTGTTCGACGCCGCGGTGGCGCATATCCGCGATCTCCAGGGATCCGGTCATCACGTGATCCTGGGAGCCTGGTCCGACGGCTCCCGCGACCGGCTCTGCGGCGTGCTCACCGACCACGGCCTCAGGAAGCCCGTGGCGATCACCCGGCTCACCGACGTCTACGCGCTGAAGCGCGGCACCGACGCGGCGGTGGCGGTCTGGGGCCTGGAGGCGGGCTTCACCGCGGGCGAGCTGGCCGTCGTCTCCGAGGGCGACATCCTGGGCGACCGGCTGGTCCGCCAGAAGCGCAAGGCCAAGCGGCCCCAGGACGTGATCCTGGAGGTGCAGGCGCTCCAGCCGGGCGACCTCGTGGTCCACGCCGACCACGGCATCGGCCGCTTCGTCGGCCTCAAGACGATCCACGCCGCGGGCGCCCCGCACGACTGCCTGGAACTGCAGTATACCGGCGGCCTGCTGCTCCTGCCGGTGGAGAACATCGAGCTCCTGACCCGCTACGGCTCGGAGGATTCCGAGGTCGCCCTCGACCGCCTCGGCGGCGGCGCGTGGCAGGCCCGCAAGGCCAAGATGAAGCGCCGCATCCTCGAGATGGCGGGCGAGCTGATCAAGGTTGCGGCCCAGCGCTTCGTCCGCAAGGCCCCCGCGCTGCAGGCGCCCGAGGGGCTCTACGGGGAGTTCGCCGCCCGCTTCCCGTTCGAGGAGACCGAGGATCAGGCCAACGCCATCGACGCGGTGCTGGACGACCTCAATGCCGGCCGCCCGATGGACCGACTGGTCTGCGGCGATGTCGGCTTCGGCAAGACCGAGGTGGCGCTGCGCGCCGCCTTCGCGGCGGCGATCTCCGGCAAGCAGGTGGCGGTGATCGTCCCGACCACCCTGCTCGCCCGCCAGCACTACCGGACCTTCGCCGAGCGCTTCAAGGGCCTGCCGGTCCAGGTGGCGCAGCTCTCGCGCTTCGCCTCCGCGGCGGAGATGAAGCAGACCCGGGCGGGGCTCGCCGCCGGCACGGTCGACATCGTGGTCGGCACGCACGCGCTCTTGGCGAAGAACATCGCCTTCAAGGATCTCGGCCTGATCATCGTGGACGAGGAGCAGCATTTCGGCGTGGCCCACAAGGAGCGGCTGAAGGCGCTCCAGGCCGACGTCCACGTGCTGACCCTCTCGGCGACCCCGATCCCGCGCACGCTCCAGCTCGCCATGACGGGGGTGCGGGAACTGTCGATCATCGCGACACCCCCGGTCGACCGGCTGGTGGTGCGCACCTTCGTGACGCCGTTCGACCCCCTGACCATCCGGGAGGCGCTGCTGCGCGAGCGCTACCGCGGCGGCCAGTCCTTCTACGTCGTGCCCAGGATCGAGGATCTGGCGGAAGTCAAGAAGTTCCTCGACGCCGAGATGCCCGAGATCAAGGTCGCGGTGGCCCACGGCCAGATGGCGGCGGGCCAGCTCGAGGACGTGATGACGGCCTTCTACGAGGGCAAGTTCGACGTGCTGCTCTCGACCACGATCGTGGAATCGGGCCTCGACATCCCCACCGCCAACACGCTGATCGTCCACCGGGCCGACATGTTCGGGCTGGCCCAGCTCTACCAGCTGCGCGGCCGCGTCGGGCGCTCGAAGGCGCGCGCCTACGCGCTGTTCACGACGCCGGCGAACCGCCAGCTCACCGCCCAGGCCGAGCAGCGCCTCAAGGTGCTCCAGAGCCTCGACACGCTGGGCGCGGGCTTCCAGCTCGCCTCCCACGACCTCGACATCCGCGGCGCCGGCAACCTGCTCGGCGACGCGCAGTCCGGCCACATCAAGGAGGTCGGCTACGAGCTCTACCAGCAGATGCTGGAGGACGCGGTGACGGCGCTGAAGGCCGGCATCGAGGACGTGCCCGAGGAGGCGTGGTCGCCGACCATCGCGCTCGGCGCACCGGTCACGATCCCGGAGGATTACGTCGAGGATCTCGGGGTGCGGCTCGCCCTCTACCGGCGGCTCGCCACCATCCAGGACGACGCCGAGATGGAGAGCTTCGGCGCCGAGCTGATCGACCGGTTCGGGCCGCTGCCGCCGGAGGTGGAGCAGCTCCTCAAGATCGGCACGATCAAGATCCTCTGCCTCAAGGCGAACGTCGAGAAGGTCGAGGCGGGGCCGAAGGGCGTGGTGGTCCATTTCCGCGACCGCTCCTACGCCAACCCGCAGGGGCTGGTGGCCTACGTGGCCGAGCAGGCCTCGTTCGCGAAGGTGCGGCCCGACATGAGCGTCGTGTTCGTGCGCGAGCTGACCACCGTCCCGGCGCGGCTCAAGACCGCCACCGAGGTGCTGCGCAGCCTCGTGACGATCGCCGGGCGGGGGAAGAAGGCGGCGTGACGGCGGGCACGGTCGCGCGATCGTTGCGCGTCCGGCCCATCTCTGCTCTCTCGTGACGACGGTCAGGAGACGCGTGGATGGCAAACCCGGCGCAGGTCACCGGCGCGCCCGAGCCGGTGAAGGCCGCGCCGGGCGCCTTCCTCACGCCCCTGTTCACCGACCGGCGCGTCGCCGCGGTGCTCGGCCTCGGCTTCGCGCAGGGCATCCCGTTCCTGCTCGTCTACGCGACCCAGTCGGCCTGGCTCGTCCAGGCGAAGGTGCCGCTCGCCACGATCGGGCTGATGAGCGAGCTCACCATCGCCTACAAGCTCAAGTTCCTCTGGGCCCCCTTCCTCGACCGCCACGACGCCCCGCTCATCGGCCGCTGGCTCGGGCGTCGCCGCGGCTGGATCGTCGCCACGCAGATCCTCGTCGCCCTGGCGCTCGCGGGCGTCGCCTTCGGCGACCCGGCGCACTGGCTCGCCTGGACGGTGGCGTTCTCCCTGGCGCTCGGCGTCGCGGGCGCCACCCAGGACGTGGTGATCGACGGCTGGCGCATCACCGCCGCGCCGCCCGAGCAGCAGGCGCTGATGTCGTCCTGGTCGGAGATCGGCTACCGGATCGGCAATCTCGCGGCGGGGGCGGGCGCCCTCTACCTGTCCGACGCGTACGGCTGGCGCGCCGCCTACCTGTGCATGGCCGCGCTCATGGCCCCCGGCACGGTCGCGGCGCTGCTGGCCCCCGAGCCCCCCGCCCCCGAGGCGCCACCGACCGGCGGATTCGTCGAGACCGTCTGGGCGCCGATCCGCGACCTCCTCGCCCGGCTCGGGCCGCTCGCCGTGCCGGTGCTGGCGCTGGTCGCGGGCTTCCGGATGCCCGGCTACGTCTCGAACGCCATGGCGATCCCGCTGTTCAAGACGCTCGGCTACTCCAACACCGACATCGCCACGGTGACGAAGCTGTTCGGCTTCTGGATCGCGCTCGGCGGGACGTTCCTCGCCAGCGCCATCATCCCGCGGATCGGCATGATGGCGAGCCTGCTGATCGGCACCGTGACGGCCTCCGCCTCGCACCTCGCGCTGGCCTACCTCGCGTGGCACGGCGGCCACGGCGGGGCGGCGTTCTGGACCTTCGCGCTCACCGTCGGGATCGACGGCTTCGCCTACGCCTTCGCGTCGATCGTGCTGATCACCTACATGTCGCGGCTCTCGGCCACCGCCCACGCGGCGAGCCAGTACGCCCTGCTGACCTCGCTCTGCGCCCTGCCCGGCAGCCTGCTCGCCGGGTTCTCGGGCTTCGTGATCGAGTGGACCGGGTTCCCATGGTTCTTCGTCGGCACGTCGCTCATCGGCGTGCCGGTGGCCCTGCTCTGCCTGCTGGTCGCGCGCCGGCACGGGCCGATGGAGGCCTCGGCGGAGGCGCCCGGGGACGCGCCGAATCGGGCCACCTGAGGCTGTGTCCCAACACGGGAACGCGCGCGCAAACTGTCCCTTTAGCGGGGATTAACCACACCGCGGCTTAATGGGGTGGACGGTTGATGTCCTCCCCAGACGGGCGACCCGGACCACGTGCGCGAGAACGGCTCTCGCGGGCGAACGGCGACGGCTGCCCAGGGGAAGCGCGTACGCGAGTTCCCGAATGGCCCAGGCTGCGTTGTCCCTCGCCGCGTTCCAGACCGCGTATCCGAGCGCGGAACCCCGGCGACCGGCGCCCCCGCGCCTCACCTACGTCGAGACCGTCTACGATCCGGTCGTCCGCACCCGGGCGCCCTACCCGAGCGCCATGCGGCGCGCCCGCCGCCGCGCCCGGCTGACGGCGCTCATCGCCCTCACCGGCGCGACCCTGGCCGGCTGGGCCGTGTTCAGCCACCCGCAGGGGCCGGCCCGCCCCGACGCGCAGACCGTCGCGGCGGCCGGGCCGACCGCCGCCCCGGTCCCGCAGGCCGTGGCGGCGCCGCGGCCGAGCCTCGCCTGGATGCTCGACCGGAGCCCGGCGCTGGGCTCCGACACCGCCACGGCCTTCGGAGGCGCGGCCCCGCCGGCCGCCGGCTTCCAGATCGCCGCCGCCGCGCCGTCCCCGGCGGTCCGGGAGATCGCCCGGCAGGTGGCCCAGGCGGAGCGGGCGCGGACCGCCCAGGTCCGGCTGGCCCAGGCCGGGCCCGCGGAGAGGGCGACCGAGAAGGCCGGCGACAAGATCGCCGAGAAGGGCGCGGGGCGCCGGTCCGGATGGCCGCGCCGAGCCTACCCCGCCGCCCTCGCGCCCGCCCTGGTGCCGCTGCCGGTGGCGCCGCCCGCCCGAGCTGCGGCGCGCGCCGGCGCCGCCGCCCGCGCGGGTGGCGAGCCGCGCCCTGCCCCGGACCCGCGACGTGTTCCGCGCCGCGATGGCCGAGGAGCCGTCCTTCTTCGAGAAGCTGTTCGGGGTCGGCGCGGCCGCGCCGTCTCAGGAGAATCGTCAGGAGCCCCGTCAGGCGCTGGCCTATGCCAGCCCGGACGCCCTGCCGCAGGAGGCGCCGCGCACCCGGATCAGCCCGGAGCCCGATTCGGTGGCCGGCACGGCCGTCTACGACATCACCGCCCGCACGGTGACGCTGCCCTCCGGCGAGGTGCTGGAGGCCCATTCCGGCCTCGGCGAGCACATGGACAACCCGCGCTACGTCCACCTGCGCATGCGCGGCTCGACCCCGCCCGGCACCTACACGCTGACCGAGCGCGAGCGCCTGTTCCACGGGGTCCGGGCGATCCGGCTCAACCCGGTGGGCGGCAGCGCCGCGATCCACGGCCGCGACGGCCTGCTGGCCCACACCTACATGCTGCGGCAGCCCGGCGCCTCGAACGGCTGCGTCTCGTTCCGCGACTACAACCGCTTCCTGCAGGCCTTCCTGCGGGGCGAGGTCCGGCGCCTCGTGGTGGTGGCCGGCAGCGGCGACGGCGGCATCCTCAACCGGATCGGCCTCGCCGGCCGCCGGGGCGGCCGGGGCTGAGGATCGGCGGCTCGGCGGCGCTGGGCCGAGCGTCCGAGATCACTAAAGTCCGAGATCACTTCGGCGCGGCGCGGCTTTACGCGCCCGCCCAAGCTGCCTTAACGGGGCTCAGACGCCAGCCCTGACAAGAGGCACCCGATGAAACTGCCCCGCCGCTTCTTCCAGCCCCTCGCCACCGGCGCGCCGGCCCCGTTCCGCGAGCTGCCGGTGCGGCTGGAGCGGATGATCCACTTCGTGCCGCCCCACAACGACAAGGTCCGGGCCCGCGTGCCGGAGCTCGCCGGGACCGTCGACGTGGTGCTGGGCAACCTGGAGGACGCGGTCCCGGCCGACCAGAAGGAGGCGGCCCGCAAGGGCTTCGTCGCCATGGCCCAGGCCACCGACTTCGCCGCCACCGGCACCGGACTCTGGACCCGGATCAACGCCCTCAACTCGCCCTGGATCTTGGACGACCTGTTCACGATCGTGGCCGAGGTCGGGGACAAGCTCGACGTCGTGATGGTGCCCAAGGTCGAGGGGCCGTGGGACATCCACTACATCGACCAGCTGCTCGCCCAGCTCGAGGCGCGCCACGGGGTGACGAAGCCGATCCTAGTCCACGCGATCCTGGAGACGGCCGAGGGCGTCGCCAACGTCGACGCCATCGCGTCGGCCTCGCCGCGCATGCACGGCATGAGCCTCGGGCCGGCGGACCTCGCGGCGTCCCGCGGCATGAAGACCACCCGGGTCGGCGGCGGCCACCCCGATTACCGGGTGATCGCCGACCCGGCCGGCGACGCGCCCCGGGCGAGCGCCCAGCAGGACCTCTGGCACTACACCATCGCCCGGATGGTCGACGCCTGCATGGCCAACGGCATCAAGGCCTTCTACGGCCCGTTCGGCGACTTCTCCGACGGCGCGGCCTGCGAGGCGCAGTTCCGCAACGCCTTCCTGATGGGGTGCGCCGGCGCCTGGACGCTGCACCCGAGCCAGGTGGCGATCGCCAAGCGGGTCTTCGCGCCGGACCCGGCCGAGGTGGCCTTCGCGGCCCGGATCGTCGAGGCCATGCCGGACGGTACCGGCGCCGTGATGCTCGACGGCAAGATGCAGGACGACGCCACCTGGAAGCAGGCCAAGGTCATCGTGGACCTCGCCAAGCTGGTCGCCGCGAAGGATCCGGATCTGGCGGCGGTCTACAAGCTGGGGTGAGCGGGCTGCCGGGGCCGCGTGTGGCGGTCCCGATTCGGCGTCCGCGAGTCGCGACGCGCCCCCCTCTCCCGTGGGGGAGAGGGTTGGGGTGAGGGACGCGGAGGTTCAGGATAAGACGCGGCCTCAGGTTGCCAACAGGGCACGCCTCGCTCGGGCAGACCTGATCCCTCACCCTGTCCCTCTCCCCCACGGGATAGGGGACCCGCGGCCTTTCTGAAGCGATGACGCCGCGGAGCCGGACAATTCGCTGGGGCTAGGCCCGCGCAAGCCGCAGCACCGTATCATCCACCGGGTCCGCAACTGCGTTGCCGGAACCGTGCGGTGAGCAGATCGATCCCGCGCGCGCGCAGCCTGCGGCGCGCGCAAACAAGCGCCGAGGCCGAGCTCTGGCGCGTGTTGCGCAATCGCGCGCTCAACGGCTGGAAGTTCCGCCGCCAGCACCCGATCGACCGGTTCGTCGTCGACTTCGCCTGCCTCAAGGCGAGGCTGATCGTCGAGGTCGACGGGGCAACGCACTCGACCGCCAGCGAGGTCGCCCGGGATGCCGCGCGCACCGCGATCCTCGAATCGCTCGGCTTCGCCCTGCTCCGTATCCCGAACGCCGACATCCACGAGCATCGCGACGGCGTGCGCGAGACGATCCTGGCGGCCCTCGAACGCCGCGACACGGTCGAGAGCCGTTCCCGATCGGGTTGGGACGCAGGCGATCGGCGAGCCCGTGCCGAACGAGGCGCGGGTCCCCTCTCCCGTGCGGGAGAGGGATAGGGTGAGGGATGAGAACAGTCCGGAAGAGTCGCGCCTGTACGCGCATCGGCGGCCTGTTCAGTCCTGATCCTTCTCGTCCCTCACCCCAACCCTCTCCCGCACGGGAGAGGGGGCCTGGCGCGGTTGGCGAGACCGGGCTCGCCCTCCTTCCCGACCGTTGCAACATGGTCGGATACGGCTCTAGTCCACCCTCACCCGCCGAACCGCGCCCGGTACTCCTGCGGCGTCGCCGCGACGTGCCGCAGGAAGCTGCGCCGCATCGTCTCCTCGGAGCCGAAGCCGCAGGTCCGGGCGACGCGCTTGATCGGCTGCGCCGTCTCGGCGAGCGCGCGCCGGGCCGCCTCCACCCGCAGGCGCTCCACGGCCCTGGCCGGGGTCAGGCCGGTCGCCTCGCGATAGTGCCGGCTGAGGCTGCGCGCACTCATCCCGGCCGCCGCGGCGAGCGCCGGCAGCGACAGGTCGCCGGACAGGTTGTCGGCGATGTAGGCGTGGAGCCGCCCGAACCGCTCCTCGCCCGCCTGCAGCGCCAGCGCCGCGCTGAACTGCGCCTGCCCGCCGGGGCGCTTGAGGAACATCACGAGGTGGCGCGCCACCGCCAGGGCGGTCGCGCGGCCGAGATCCTCCTCGACCAGCGCCAGGGCCAGGTCGATACCGGCCGTGACCCCCGCCGAGGACCAGACCGGGCCGTCGCGCACGAAGATCGGGTCGGGCTCGATCCGGGCGCGCCGGTAGCGCGCGGCGAGCGCGCCGCAATGCTTCCAGTGGGTCACGGCCCGCCGCCCGTCGAGGAGCCCCGCCGCCCCGAGCAGGAACGCGCCGGTGCAGACCGAGGCGACCCGGCGGGCCCGACCCGCCCGGGTCCGCACCCAGGCCACCAGGGCGGCGTCGTCGCAGGCCGCGACGACGCCGGGGCCGCCCGCGATCACCAGCGTGTCCACCGGCGCGTGGGGATCCGGCAGCGGGTCGGCCACCAGCCGCAGCCCCGCCGAGGCGGTGAGCCCCGGGTCGCCGGCCGCGATCACCCGCGGCGCGTAGGGCATCCCGGCGCCGCCGTGCTCGTTGGCGGTGGCGAAGACCTGGAGCGGCCCGGCCACGTCGAGGAGCTGCACCGACGGGAAGGCCAGCACCTCGACGGGGCGCGGCGCGTCTGGCGAGAAACGAGGGCTCTTTGGCATTTCGGCCAGATCCTGACGCGGTAGGGTCGTCCTGTCCACCACGGAGGCTCCGGCATGATCCCGCCCGACACCCACCTGCAGATCGGCTCGCTCCTGTTCGAGGGGCTCGACCAGATCGACCTCACCGGCCCGTTCGAGGTTCTGTCCCGGGTGCCCAACAGCACCTACCGGGTCTACGCGCCGCGCCTCGAGCCCGTCCGCGACGTCCGCGGCCTCCGGATGCTGCCGGATGCGACCCTGGCGGAGGCGCCGCGGCTCGACGTGCTGCACGTGCCGGGCGGCCAGGGCCAGGAGGCGCTGATGCGCGACGCCGCCGTGCTCGGCTGGATCCGCGACCAGGCGGCGGGCGCGAGCCACGTCCTCTCGGTCTGCACCGGTGCCCTGCTCCTCGGCGCGGCCGGCCTCCTGGTCGGGCGCAGGGCCACGACCTACTGGAACGCGGTCCACCTGCTGCCCCTCTTCGGGGCCGAGCCGGTGGACGAGCGGGTGGTGCTCGACCGCGACGCGGATGGCCGCCGCTGGGTGTTCGCGGCCGGCGTCACCGCGGGGATCGACGGGGCGCTCCGGCTCGCCGCCGAACTGCGCGGCGACGAGGCCGCCCGGACGATCCAGCTCGGCATGCAGTACGCCCCCGAGCCGCCCTTCGACAGCGGCACACCCCGAACGGCCTCCCCGGCCACCGTGGCGCGGGCGCGGGCGGCGGCGGCCGACATCACGGCCCGGCGCGAGGCCACCGCCCGGGCGATCGCGGCCGACCTCGGCATCCGGATTTCGTAGGAGACTCCGATGGACCTCAGCCACGTTCGCGCCTTCGCGGCCGCCCTGGCGGCGAAGGACCGGGACGCCATGCTGGCGCAGATGACCGAGGCGGTGGTGCTCAACACGCCGCTCGCCGCCGAGCCCGTGCGCGGGAAGGCGGCGATCCGGCCAGTGGTCGACGCCCTGCTGGCGGCGGTCGACGCCTTCGAGATCCGCGAGATCCTGGAAGGCCCCGCGCACGCCGCCGCCTTCTTCGGCGCGACGGCCGGCCCGCACCGGCTCGACGGGATGGATTACTGGCGCCTCGACGCGGCCGGGCGCATCGCCGAGATGACCGTCCTGTGGCGGCCGCTGCCGGAGGCGATCGCCGTCCGGGATCGCCTGGCCCGCGCCGCCGAGACGCCGACTTCCGCGGCGACCGGGTGACACGATCCGTCATCGGACCTATCTGTCCGATCTGGACGGGTTGAACCATGTCGGACGTGACACTGAGAACCGCGAAATTCGCGATCGGCGCCGTGGTGCGCCACCGGATCTACCCGTTCCGGGGCGTCGTGTTCGACGTCGACCCGGTGTTCGACAACACCGAGGAATGGTGGCTGTCGATCCCCGAGGAGGTCCGGCCGCGCAAGGACCAGCCGTTCTACCACCTGCTCGCCGAGAACGCCGAGACCGAGTACGTGGCCTACGTGTCGGAGCAGAACCTCCTGCCCGACACGTCGGGCGAGGCCCTGCGCCACGCCGGCATCGCCGAGATGTTCGAGCGCGACGCCGCCGGCGCGTACCGGGTGCGCGACCGCGCCACGAACTGAGCGGGTCGGGCCCGTGAAGGTCCTGGCAAGCGGCGGGCGCTAGTCTGCCGCGACGGCCGCTGCCGTCGGACGAGCCCGTCGCCATGATCCGACCCGCCGCTCTGCTCGCCGCCGGCCTTCTCGCTACGGCGGCCCGCGCCAACGACAGCGCCGCCGAGCTCGATGCCGGCGGCCTCGTCCTGCGGCGCGAGCCCGGGATCGCCCTGGTGAGCGAGGACCTGTCGATCGCCCGCGACCGGATCGGCGTGTCCTACCTGTTCCGCAATCAGGTTCAGGAGCCGCGCACGGTCCGGATCGCCTTCCCGCTGCCGCCGATCGACGGGCGCGAACTCAGCTTCTCGGCCCTGGCGCTGCCCCGGCCCGACAGCCCGAACTTCGTCGGCTTCACCGTCACGGTGGACGGCAGGCCCCTCGAGCCCGAGCTGGAGGAGCGCGCCTATGTGGGCGAGCGCGAGGTGACGGACCTGCTGCGCCGCCACGGCCTGCCGCTGAACCCGCTGCGCTTCGCGGCGATCAGCGCGGCGGCCGGGCGGATCGGCGCGCCCGAATGGGCCGAGCTGGTCAGGGCCGGCCTGTTCCCCGACGTCGCGGACGCGCCGGACCGGATGACCGAGGGGCTCTGGCGCGGGGAGGCCAAATTCCACTGGCTCCAGACCTTCCCGGCGGGGCAGGAGGTCCGCATCGCGCACAGCTACGCGCCGGTGACCGGCTTCCACCTGCTCGACCTCAAGGCGGCGTCCCGCGCGGCCTACCGGGCGACCTACTGCCTGGACGCGGCCGGGCTCGCGGCGATCCGGCGCCTGCACGCGAAGGCGGCGGATCCCGGCGGCCACCTGCGGGCGACCGTGGTGCCCTACATCGTCACCACGGCGCGCAACTGGGCCGCGCCGATCGGGCGCTTCACCCTGACGGTCGACAAGGGCAGCCCGGAGGCGGTGGCGAGCTTCTGCCGCACGGACGTCCGGAAGACCGGGCCGACCACGTTCCGCTGGGAGGCCCGGGACTACGTGCCCGACCAGGACCTGCGCGTGCTGATCGTCCAGCCGGACTCGGGGCCCGCGGGGATCCGCTAGACCCCGCCGCCGGGCGGGCCAGACGCGAAGGGCCGGACCTCGCGGCCCGGCCCCCGATACGGACCCGCCGCGCGGCGGGCGGGTCGCTGGTGCTTACTCGTTACTTGGCGGCGGGGGCCGGGGCCGCGCCAGCGGCCGGGGCGGCGCCCTGCTGCTGCTCGAGCTTCTTGCGCATGTCCTCGGAGCGCTTCTCCAGCTCGGCCTGGAGCTTCTTCTGCTGCTCCTCGAGCACCTTCGGGTCGATGGCCGGGCCGTCGAAGGCCTTGCCGAAGCCGGCCAGCGGCACCGCGAAGGTGACCTCGCGCTGGGTCTGGTTCTGGACCGAGACGTTGAGGGTCGTGCCCTTCTTCATCGCGGCGATCACGCCGGCATCGACGCCGCCGGCCTCCGCGAAGCAGCCGTTCGGGAAGCAGACCGCGAAGCGGCCGGCGGTCGCCGCCTGGCCGTCGACGTTGAAGCGGATGCCCGGCTGCAGCAGCAGGCCCAGCGGCAGCAGGTAGCGCACCACGCGCACCTCCTGCTTCTGGGCGGGGTTCTTCATCTCGTAGACCGCCACGGCCAACACCGGCTGGCCCTGGTCGGACACGAAGTCACGGGTCGTGTAGCAGATGTCGGTGCCCGAGCCCTGGTCCTTGCCGCAGACCTTGGTCCAGTCGGCCTGGCTCGGCTCGGACTTCACGGCGACGATCTGCGGGCCCGTCTGGGCGGCCGGGGTGTTGGCCGCCGGGGTACCCGGGGCGGTCGGCGCCGGCGCGGCCGGGGCGGGCGCGGCGGGCTTCTTCGGCTGCGCCAGGGCCGGCGCGGCCGCGAGGCCGAGGCCCGCGAGGCCGAGGAGAGCGGCGCGGGCGAGCGTCGCGGTGCGGGTGAAGGACATCGGCTCTGACCCCTTGGAAGAGACGTGGTGTGGCTGGCAGGATGCGGAGCCGGCCTGGCGGCAGGTCCGCCGGAGCGACCGGCCGCCCGCCGCGTTGGCGCACCGCCCGGAGCTCCGGATGAATCGGTCCGGCCATCGGGCGGGACGGGCGCCCGTCTGCGCGCATCCCTCACCCCGGCGACCGGGCGGCCTGCCTTTCCCCTCGAATGAGGCGAAGGCATGACACCGCGGCCTTGGGGCTGTCGGAACCGTCCTGGCCGCGCCCGGCCCCCGATAGGCCCCCGCCCGCCCGGCCGCAAGCGCGACGTTGCGCGGCCGCGAGGCACGAGCGCGTGATCGGACCGCGCCGCCGGCCGCCGCCGGCCGCCCTCCTGCGGCGCCCGGCGGCGCGGCCCTCTTAGCGGTCGGTTAACCCTGTGGGGCCGAGATGATAGGAGTTCTGCAGGATCGGCGGGGGCGGCGGGTTTGAGCGCGTTGGCGGTGGCGGAGTGGGCGGTCGACGCCGCACCGGACGCGTCCGCGCGATCCGAGAACGGGCCCGGCGGCCTGTCCGGCGGGCTGTTCGGCGGCCCGTGCGACGGTCTCGCGACCCGCCTGTTCGCCGCCGCCCTGACGGGCCCGCAGCGCACGGTCCTGCGTGATTCGGGGGACCGGGTCGCGTGGTGCGGGCGCCCGAACATCACCTGGACCTACGCGGCCGCCGCCGAGATCGTCGGGCGGCTCGCCCGCGGGATCGGCGCGTGGCGGCTCCCGGCCGGCAGCCGAATCGGGCTGTGGTATTCGGGGGGCGCCGAATCGGCCCTCGCCCACCTCGCCGTCGAGGCGGCGGGCCACCTGCCCTGCGCGATGCCCGCCCTCTGGGACGACGCGGAGCTCTCCGCCGGGATCGAGGCGGCGGGCCTCGTGGCCGTGTTGACGGAGGGCCGCCGCGGCGCGCGCCGGCCCGCGGAGGACCTCACCCGCGCGGCCATGCGCCATTTCGGCCTGCGCTACCTCGCGGCCTTCGGCCCGAGCGTGCCGGACGGCGTGATCAGCCTCGACGCGATGGCCCTGGAGCGGGGCGTGGTCGATCCCGCGCCGAGTCGCGGCCTCGTCACCTTCGCGGGCGGCGATCCCGGCCGGCCGGTCTACCGCACCGCCGCGGCGCTGGCGGCGGCGGTCGCCGCCCATCTCGACGCGCTGCCCCTGACCGCGGACGAGCGGGTCCTGACGCTCCTGCCCGGCCACGACCTGCGCGGCCTCGTGACCGGCCTGGGCACCGCCCTGGCGGCCGGTGCCGGCCTGGAGACCGTGCTGCCCTTCGACGAGGCCGGGTTCCGCGCCGCCCTGCTGCGGCCGGTGCCGACCCGGCTGGTGGTCCCGGCGCGGGTCGAATCGGCCCTCGCCGCCCTGCCCCTGCCCTGGACCGTCCGGGTCCTCGACGTGGTCCACCGCGCGCCCGCCCGGCTGACTTTGCGGAGCGCCGGGCCCGCGGGCCCGCAGCGCCTCGATTCCCTGGTCCTGAGCGAGGTGCTGGTGCTCACCCGCCCCGGCCCGGACGACCTCGCCGCGACCCTGGCCGAGCCCGAGCAGGCCTTCCTGCCCCGCGATCTCCTGGACCTCGCCGGCGGCGCCGACGGCGCCCTCGCCTGCCGGGGGGCGGCCTGCGCGGCGGCCCCTCTTACCCGCGGCGAGACCCCGGCGACCGAGCCCCTGGCGTGGCGGAGCACGGGCTTCCGGCCGCTCCGCGCGGGCGGGCGCGCGGACGGGACGGTCGCGGCGATCGCCGCCGACCCCGTCCCGTCCGCCTGAACGGCGGGCGATCGCCGGTTCATCCGGCACTCAGGCGGCGCGGATAATCTCGCATCTGCACACGAACCGACGGATCCGATCCGCCTGTTCGCGGGTTCTGCATCGGATTGTCGTGACGGCTATCTTTCCAAGCCGTCCCGGATGGAGTACCGCTCAAGCTTATGGGTGCGCTGCAACAAGTGCTCGTGGTCGACGACGGTGTCCGCGCCGTGGACCGGTCCCTCTCGGGCGAGCTGGCCAGCCTCGGATACGCGAGCGTGACCGCCTCGATGGAGGCGGCGGACGACGTTCTGACCGTGATCGCCCGCCCGGCCGCCGTGCTGCTCCAGGCGCCCACCCGCCGGGATCCCGCCTACGCCCGCCGCGCCGCCCGCCTCCGCGGCCAACTGCGCGAGCGCGGCATCCCGGTGATCCTCATCGGTGATTCGGGCGAGGCCCGCGCCGGCGGCCCGGTCGATCTCGCGACCCGCCTCGGCGCCTACGTGGCCGCCCAGCCGGATCTCTGAGGCCCGTCTCGGCCTCCGACGCGCGGACGGTCGCCCCACCTCGCCCCACTTGGCCCGGGACACCCGGACGGACCCGCCGGCGCGCCTCGAGGGCGCCCTCCGGCGACCGAGCGCCGTCCGAACGGCCCCTTCGTCGCCTCCGCTGGCGCTCCCGCGCCCCGGTCCGAGGCAGCGTATCCGTGCGCCGTTGCCCGGGGGAGCCTGCAGCCGAACCCGTCCGCGCCGAGAGGGGCGCGGGTTCCGTCTCCCGTCGGGAGAGGGGGCAGGGCGCGGCGGCCTCGGCCGGAGATGCCCCTCGTCCAGGCGGCCGCAAGACGATCGGGAGCGGTCCTAGCGCGCCGCGCGCATCAGCTCCGGCGCGCCGATCCGGGGCAGCACGCCCTCCCGCATCACCAGGCGCCGCAGCGGTCCGAGCTGCGTCATCGCCAGCAGGCCGAGGCCGCGCAGCGCGTCCACCGGCAGCAGGTCGCTGAGCAGGCTGCGGTTGAGGAGATCGACCGCGGCGGTGCGCGCCGCCGTGTCGACGCGGCGCGCCCGCGCGTAGCCGTCGAGCACGGCGCGCGACCCGGGATCGCGGCGGTCGCGGGCGGCGGCCAGCACCGCGTCGCGCAGGGTCGCGGCGTCGCGCAGGCCGAGATTGAGCCCCTGCGCGCCGATCGGCGGGAAGACGTGGGCCGCCTCCCCGATCAGCGCGAGCCGCGGGGCTACCGGGGTCGCCACCGCGAGGCCGCGCATCGGCACGAGACCCCGGGGGCCATCGACCCGCATGGCGCCGAGCATCGCCCGGGCCTGTCGCTCCACCGCCTGTCCCAGCGCCGCGTCGTCGAGGGCGGCGAGCCGCCGGGCCGCCCCCTCCCCGGTCACCCAGACGAGGCTGGACCGGTGGCCGCCCGGCAGCGGCACCAGGGTGAAGGGTCCCGACCGGGTGTGGAACTCCGTGGAGACGTCGCGGTGCGGGCGCGCGTGGGCCAGGATCGTGGTGATGGCGCTCTGCGGGTAGGTCCAGTCGCGCACGCGGACGCCGCTGGCGGCCCGCAGCGGCGAGCGCGCCCCGTCGGCTCCCACCACGAGCCGGGCCTCGACGGCGTTCCCGTCCGCCAGCGCGACGCGCGCCGCCGTCTCGCCGGGCACGGCGCCGGCGGCGTCCGCCTCGACCAGGGTGAGGTTGTCCTGCGCCCGGGCGCGGGCGCGCAGGCTCTCCACCAGGCGGGCGCTCTCGACGTTCCAGCCGAAGGCGTCGAGGCCGATCTCGGCGGCGCGGAACTGCGCCGGCGGCGGCCGGAACAGGCTGCCGGTGTCGTCGACGATCTGCAGCGTGCAGAGCGGGCTCGCGTGCGGCGCCACCGCCTCCCAGGCGCCGAGCGCCTCCAGGAAGCGCACCGACCCGTCGAGGAGCGCGACGGTCCGCCCGTCCGCGACTGGGGCGTGGCGCCCGACCAGCGCCGTGGGGATCCCGTCGCGCGCGATCGCCAGCGCGGCGGCGAGCCCGGCTGCCCCGGCTCCGACCACCGCGACCGCGAACGGCGCGCCGGCTTCTTCGACCCTGGTTCCCTCGGACATGCTGCCCCGCACGATCTCCGCTCGTTCCCGTGCCGACCCGACCACGCTCGCCCGACCACGCTCGCCGGAGGCCCGGGACAGGGCCGTCGCGTCGCGTCCGCGCGGCACGTGCCCGTATCTGAGCTTTCGGGTATGTCTGCCAAGCCCGCTCCGCGCAGGCCACAGCGCCGCATCCCGGAGGCGCGTCGCCGCGCCCGCTACGACCGGCTGATCGCCGCCGGTCTGTTCCCGGCGCGCGGCCGGATCTGCGACGCGGGCTACGACAGCGCGGTCGATCTGTTCCGGGCCGGCGGCCGGCTCAGCGCAGGAACGCCGCCAACTCCGAGAGAACCGCGTCCGGCCGCTCCTCTTGGAGGGTGTGGCCGCAATCCAGCGCCCGGCCCGAGACGTCGGTCGCCTTCTCGCGCCACGTCTCCAGCACGTCGTAGGTCCGGCCGACCACGCCCTTCGCGCCCCAGAGCGCCAGCAGCGGCGCGGTGATCCGGGCCTCGGCATCGGCCGCGTCGTGCTCCAGGTCGATCCCGGCGGCGGCCCGGTAATCCTCGCAGATCGCGTGGCGGCAGGCCGGGTCGGCGTAGCAGCGCAGGTACTCGGCGAAGAGTTCCGGCGGGGTCGAGCCGGGGGTCTTGGACTGGCCGTCGACGTGGTGGCGCAGGAAATATTCCGGATCGGCCCCGATCAGCGTCTCCGGCAGGGGATGGGGCTGGATGAAGAAGAACCACCAGAAATAGCGGGTGGCGAAATCCTTGTCGGTGCGCGCGTACATGGTCGCGGTGGGCGCGATGTCGAACACGGCGATCCGCTCCACCGCCCGGCTGTGGTCGAGGGCGAGGCGGTGGGCGACGCGGCCGCCGCGGTCATGCCCGACGACGGCGAAGCGTTCGTGCCCGAGCGCCCGCATCAGGGCCGCCGCGTCCGCCGCCATGGCGCGCTTGGCGTAGTTGGCGTGGCGCTCGCCCCCGGGGGGCTTCGACGAATCGCCGTAGCCGCGCAGGTCCATCGCCACCACGGCGTGCCGCTCCGCGAGGCGCGGCGCGACGTGGAGCCACGTCGACAGGGTCTGGGGATGGCCGTGCAGCAGCAGCACCGGCGGCCCGGATCCGGCCGAGCGGGCGTTGATCGTCACGCCGGGCGCGGTCTCGATCCGGTGCCGGTCGAATCCCGGCAGGAAGTCGCGGGCCATGGGATCGGTCTCCGGGTTCGGTCTCCATCCTGCCGCACTGGCGCGCCGGGATGCACCGGATGATAAGGCGCCTCCGGCACCATGTCCGCCGAACCGCCATGACAGATGCACGCCCGACTCAGGACCCGGCCTTGAAGGATTCCGACGCGGCCGAGGCGGCGGAGGCCGCCCCCGCGCCTGCCGTCGCCCCGACTCTGCGGCCGAGCATCCTCGATCCGCTCTTCGCGCCGGCCCGCGCCCTGCCGGGGATCGGGCCGAAGATGGCGCCGCTCATCGAGAGGCTGCTCGGGACCCCCGAGCGCGAGGCCCGGGTCGTGGACCTGCTGTTCCACCTGCCCCAGGGCGGCGTGGCGCGGAAGCTGATGGGCTCGATCAGCGAGGCCCCCACCGGCGAGCCGGTGACGATCGGCGTCACCGTGGTGGCGCACCGCCCGGCCCAGGTCGGCGCCGGCCGGCGCCCGCACCGGGTGCTGGTGGAGGATGCCTCCGGCGACATCTCGCTGGTCTTCTTCGGCATGCCCCGCGCCCGGGTGGAGAAGATGCTGCCGCTCGGGGCGCACCGCTACATCACCGGCCGGATCGACCTCTGGGACGGCACCCGCCAGATGGTCCACCCGTCCCGGATCGTGGACGAGGCGGGGCTCGCCGAGCTGCCCGCCGTCGAGCCGGTCTACGGTGCCACCGAGGGGCTGACGTCCCGGGCGATCAACAAGCTCGCGGTGGTGGCCCTCGACCGGCTGCCGATCCTGCCGGAATGGCAGGACCCGGCCTGGCTGGAGCGGAACCGCCTGCCGGCCTTCGCGGACGCGCTCCGCCTCGAGCACCGCCCCGAGGAGGCGCCCCCGAAGGCCGAGGACCCCCTCCAGCCGCCGCCCGCGACGCCGTCCCGGAAGCGGCTGGCCTACGACGAGCTCCTCGCCTCGCAGTTGGCGCTCGCCCTGCTGCGCGCCCGCCAGCGGCGCAAGGCCGGCCGCGTCAATGCCGGCGACGGGGCCCTGAGCGCCCGCCTCCAGGCCGCCCTCCCCTTCGCGCTGACCGGCGCCCAGGCCCGGGCGGTCGCGGAGATCCGCGCCGACCTCGCGGCGCCCCGGCGGATGCTGCGCCTGCTCCAGGGCGATGTCGGCTCGGGCAAGACCGCGGTGGCCTTGCTCGCCATGGCCTCGGCGGTCGAGGCCGGGCGTCAGGCCGCCCTGATGGCGCCCACCGAGATCCTGGCCCGCCAGCATTTCGAGCGGCTGAAACCGCTGGCCGGTCCCCTGCGCCTGCGCCTGATGACCGGCCGCGACCGGGCCGCGGAGCGCAAGAGCACGCTCGCCGACCTCGCCGCGGGCGAGATCGACATCCTGGTCGGCACCCACGCCCTGTTCCAGGAGGCCGTGGCGTTCCGCGACCTCGGCCTCGCGGTCGTCGACGAGCAGCACCGGTTCGGCGTCCACCAGCGCCTGGCGCTCGGCGCCAAGGGCGAGGCGGTGGACTTCCTGGTCATGACCGCCACGCCGATTCCCCGCACCCTGGCGCTGACCTTCTTCGGCGACATGGACGTCTCGATCCTCGACGAGAAGCCCGCCGGCCGGCAGCCGATCCGCACGATCACGCTGCCGACTGAGCGGATCGACGAGGTCGTGGCCGGCCTCGCCCGGGCGATCGCCGGCGGCGAGCGGGTCTACTGGATCTGCCCCCTGGTGGAGGAATCGGAGTTCGTCGACCTCGCGGCCGCCGCGGAGCGCTTCGACGACCTGCGGAAGCACTTCGGCGACGCGGTCGGGCTGATCCACGGCAAGATGCCGGGGCCCGAGAAGGATGCCGCCATGGCCCGGTTCGCCGCCGGAGAGACCAAGCTCCTGGTCTCGACCACGGTGGTGGAGGTCGGGGTCGACGTGCCCGAAGCCACCATCATGGTGATCGAGCACGCGGAGCGGTTCGGGCTGGCGCAGCTGCACCAGCTCCGCGGCCGGGTCGGGCGCGGCTCGAAGGCCTCCTCGTGCCTGCTGCTCTACCGGGGCCCCCTCGGGCAGGTGTCCCGGGCCCGGCTGGAGATGATGCGCGCGAGCGAGGACGGCTTCCGCATCGCCGAGGCCGACCTGAAGCTGCGCGGCGAGGGCGAGGTGCTCGGCACCCGGCAATCCGGCCTGGCGGCGTTCCGGCTGGCGCGGCTGGAGAGCGACGCCGCCCTGCTGGAGGCGGCCCGCGACGACGCGCGGCTGATCGTGGAGCGCGATCCCGGCCTCAGGAGCCCGCGGGGGCAGGCCCTGCGGGTGCTGCTCTACCTGTTCGAGCGGGAGGCCGCGATCCGGCTGATCGGGGCCGGATGAACGGCTTCCTGAACGGTTTCGTTCAGGAAAGCCCGGCCTTCCTGAACGGCCGGATCCGGAATCGTCGCCGCGCGACCGGATCCGTACTCCGATGCGGCAATGTCACAGGCGTTCCGAAAAGACGAGCTTTTTCAGACGCTTGGCGAGATCGCGCCGAAGCTTGGCGGCGCTCGGCGGGCGGTCCGGGAGGCGCCGGACAGGCCTCGTGACCTTGCATCAGCCATATTCTTCCCTTAACTGGAGATGAACGAATGGCCCGGTAAGCCGGGACATCACGGACGAATCTGGAGGACGGACATGTCGAACGGACTGTTCCAAGGCCTGCCGGGCTCCCACGAGATGGCCGGTGCCCACGCCCTGCCGACCGAGCCCTGGCTCCTGCCGATCTCGGATCGCGCTGCCGAGGCGGCGGGCAAGACCGCGGACGAGCTGCAGGCCGCCGTGCGCCGGGCGTCCCGGCCCTTCTGGCTGGCCGCCAACGGGCTCTGCATCGCCCTCGGGCTGGCCCTCACCCTGCAATGCGCGTCCGGCTGGGGCCCGACGGCGCCCCGCAGCGCCGTGACGGTCGCGCAGGCGACGCCGCCGACCATCGCGCCGCAGACGGCCTCGCTGCAGCGCTGAAGCCGCTCAGGCAGCCTGAACATCCGGGGCCGTCCCGCGCGAGCGGGGCGGCCCTTTCTCGTGGTCGGTCTCCGCTGCCGGGCGGCCGGCCGCGCGTCGCGAGCGACGATGGAGCGCTCCGAGCCCGGCCCTCAGGCGTCCTGCGGCTCCCGCCGGGGCACCGGACCGCCGGCCTGCTGGGCCGTCCGAAGGGTGGCCGCCATGGCGTTGAGGCGGCCCTGCGGGTCCTCCGGCTGGATCACCCCGGCCGACATCACCAGCTTGGCGGCGTCGTCGACGCTGATGGCGAGTTCCACCACCTCCGCGCGCGGCAGGTAGAAGAAGAAGCCCGTCGTCGGATTGGGCGCGCAGGGCAGGAAGACGCCGACGAGGTCGTCCGCCGGCGCCCCCCGGGCCCGCAGCGCCCCCTCGACCTCGTGAGCCGCCGGGGCGGACAGGAACACCACCGACCACGTGCCCTTCACGGGGAACTCCACGAGCCCCACCGTGCGGAACGAGGTGCCGTTGGCCGAGAACAGCGTCTCGAAGATCTGCCGCAGGCCCTTGTAGAGGCCGGAGATCACGGGAGTCCGCGCCAGCAGCACCTCGCCGAACTCGATCACCGAGCGTCCGACGAGGTTCGCCGTGAGGAAGCCCAGCAGCGTCACCGCCAGGAACGCGATCACGAGGCCGAGGCCCGGGATCGAGAACGGCAGGTAATGGTCCGGCAGGTAGCTCGCCGGCACCAGCGGCTTCACGAACGAGTCGATCAGCGCGATGAACCACCACGTGATGTAGGCGGTGATGGCCAGCGGGCCGGCGACGATGATGCCGGTGAGGAAATAGGTGCGCAGCCGGCCGCGCGCGCTGACCCGCGTCTTCGGGGCGCCGCCGCCCGCCGCGGCGGCGTCGGGCTCGGGAACCTGGATCGGCGGGGGAATCGGCGCCACGGGTGCCCTCTCGGCCGCGCCACGGGCGGCGATGACGCTGCGGGGGCCGTCCCCCGCTGGCAGAGAGGTAGCGGTTGCGCTTGTCCGCCTCAAGGGCGGCCCGGACGGCCTCAGGCGCCCGGGCCGGGCGGCCGGGCGGCCGGGGCCGGCATCGCGTCCCGGGGAATCACGGCGCCGCGATGTCCGATCACCGCCCCGGCCAGGCGGTGCGCCTCGGCGGCGGCGGCTTCCGGCGCCAGCCCGGCGATGCGCGCCGCGAGGTAGCCCGCCGCGAAGCTGTCGCCCGCCGCCGTCGTGTCGACGACCCGCCCGGCGCGCCCGGCCGGCACGGCGGTGTCGGCCGGGCCGTGCAGCACCCGGGCGACGGGGCCTGATGCGCCCGAGGTCTTGAGCACGATCTCGGCCCGGCCGCGGTGGCGCAGCACCTCGTCCTCGCCCGCCGCGCCGAAGAGCCAGTCCAGGTCCTCCGCCGAGGCGAAGATCACGTCGGCCAGAGCCAGGGCCGCGCGGAAGGCCGCCCAGGCCTCGTCCCGGTCGGGCCAGCCGCGGGGGCGGTAATTGGTGTCGAAGGCGACCCGGCCGCCCCGGTCCCGCAGGCGCGCCAGGGTCTCGAACAGGGCGGCGCGCCCGGTCTCGCCGTAGAGCGAGAGGCTGATGCCCGACAGGTAGACGAGGTCGTAGCGCTCCAGCTCCGCCTCCGTCTCGGCGGCGCCCGGCTCGGTGAAGAGGTCGCGGGCCGCGGCCCGGTCGCGCCAGTAGTGGAAGCTGCGCTCGCCGTCGGCATCCGTGCGGATGATGTAGAGGCCCGGCATCCGGCCCTGCAGGCGCCGGACCCGCTCGAGGCCGATGCCCTCGCGGCCCCAGGCCGCCGCCATCTCGTCGCTCCAGATGTCGTCGCCGAGCGCCGTCACGTAATCCACCGCGACGCCGAGGCGCGCGAGATAGAGCGCGGTGTTCAGCGTGTCGCCGCCGAAGCCCCGGACCAGATTCCCGTCCGGGCGTTCGGACAGTTCGACCATGCACTCGCCGATGCAGGCGACCCTCATGCGGTTCCTCCCGGTGCGCGACCCCGTCTCCCCGCATTGTTCGGACCGACCTGTCAATCGTCCACAGGCCCCGGTCTCGCCGGTCCTGTCGCGCGCCCGGCTTCCGGAGCTCGACGATCTGCGAACCGCGCGCCCGCCCGCCCGATCGATGTTCATGGCATATTTCCGCTGTGTTATGGAATTAAATATCGCAATTCGAAAATTCGTTTAAGTATTTATGTCGATAATCCGCCATGCAAATCGTATTGAATTCTCAAATTTTAGAAATTTACAAGTTAGCCGCCTCCTGCGGCGCGTTTCTCGGAGATAGATTCAAAGCCGGAACGGAAAATCACACTTTCGAAACACCATGTAGCCGAGAACGGCCGCCGCGAGAACGGTCGTGGCCGACCCGGAGACCGTCGCGTTGCTGTCATGGCGGTGTGTGCCGAACGCGCCGCGGGGCGGGGCCGGTCGAGGATCTCAGGAGCTTCGGTCCACAGCGCGGCAGCGGCAGATTCGCGAACTCGGCAACAGATCGCGTCGGCGCGTACGTCCTCGAAAGATGTCGTGCGGCTATCTCACGTCCGATCGACGAGGATCTGGACTTGATCGTAAGAGATATCGGCTGAATTTTGAATTTTTATGCTGGAAAAATTCTCATGGCCGAGTGGCGGAAACGGTGATACGGTTCGATCGGTGCCGAGATGTTCCACACTGCTTTAAGCGCCCTGACTTTCTCGTCGGGAGAGTTCCTGACTCTCACGGAAAGCCGAGGCGTGAGCGGTGCCTGGAGCTGGATCTTCGCGGGCGAGGAGCAGGTCTGGTCGCCCGGGTTCTACCGGCTGCTCGGGCTCGTTCCGAACGCCGCGAAGGCGCGCTACGACCTGTTGCTGAGCCTGATCCATCCGGAGGACCGGCACCTGATGCCGGCGCTGGCCGACATCCGGCAGGGGCACGTCCCGCGCGAGGTCATCGTCCGGGTGATCCGGACGAACGGCACGGTGCGCACCCTCTCGCTGACGATGGAGGTGCGCGTCTCGGCGGAAGGGCGGCCCGTCGCCCTCAACGGCACGGCGCTCGACGTGAGCGACCGCGAGCAGCTGGCGCGTCTGCGGCAGGAGGAGCGCCGCCGGCAGAGCGCGCTCTACCTCACCGAGCATATCACGACCTTCTCGATGGGGCTCGACCGGGTCCGGGACATCCCGTTCGCCGTGGCCCAGGTCCACGGGCTCCCGCTGGAGGAGATCTGCGCCGAGCCGTATCTCCTGATCGTTCCGGAGGAGCGCGAGGCCTTCCGGGCGGCGGCCGAGGAGCAGATCGAGCGGCGGGCGTTCTTCCAGGGAGCGGCCCACGAGCGCCTCGCCAACGGCGAGCTCTGGCACTTCCGGATCCTCACGATGCCGGTCTGGGATCCGGACGGGACCTATCTGGGCCGCTGCGGGCTCAAGTACCCCGTCCGCAACCACGCGCCGCCCCTGGTCGGCCTGCACGAGGGGCTGGCGCATTCCGTGACCGGTCACCACCTGCGGGCCGCGCGGGCTCTCCTCGACTGGTCGATGATGGATCTCGCCCAGGCTAGCGGCCTGTCGCATTCGACGGTGCGGCGTCTGGAGGAGGACAGCGAGCATCGGGGAAGCCGGTCCCGCCTGCACGCGGTCGAGGCGCTGCGCCGGGCGGGCGTCCGCTTCATTCCCATGGACGACGGGACCGTGGCGGTCGCCCGGGTCTGAGCGGCCCGCGCGGCCGACGGGCGCTCCGCGGGATCCGCCCTGCCCTGCCGGGCCAAGGACGGTCTCCGCGCTGGCCCGGAGGGACCCCCACTTCCGGCGCGGAGACCGGGACCGGCGGATCGGGCGATCCGCCGTCGGGCATCCCGCGCCCGCGTCGCGCGGCGGCCCGGACGGGGCCGCCGATCCAGGGCGGTGCGGGCCGGCCCGGCTTCCTCAGGCCGCCTTGTGGCCGAGCTGGATCGCCTTGGCGATCTCCGAACGCTTGGCGGCGTAGCCCGGTGCCACCATCGGGTAGTCGGCCGGCAGGCCGTACTTCGCCCGGTACCGCTCCGGCGTGAGGCCGTGCGCGGTGAGGTGGCGCTTCAGGGTCTTGTAGGACCGGCCGTCGATGAAGCTGATCAGGCCGTCCTGCTGGATCGAGGCCTCGATCTGCGCCGCCGTCGGGCCGGTCCAGCCCGGACCGGATCCCGAACCGCCGCCCTGCAGGACCGATATCGCCGTGTGCACTTGGTCGATCAGAACCGGCAGGTCTCCCACGCCCACCGCATTCCGGGACACGTAGGCCGCAACCAGTGATGCCGTGCACTTGATCAGGTCTGTGTTCGGGTCCGAGGTCTTTTCGTTCAAATCGATGGTGTTCATGGATCCCCCAGTACCGAGAGTCGAGGCATGGAAAACGGTGCATCGATAAAGCTGGAGGCTTGATCAGCTTTTACCGCCCAAGCATGCACCAAACTGCTTCGAGTCTGCCAACATTGGCGCGTAACTATACAAAAACTGACTATTTTGTCTACGGTTTATCTTAGGATGTTCTTTGAACATTTTCTGTTCTTGTGTGGCAACATGAGGTTGCTGCGCGCGCGGCCTGTCGCAAACTCTGCGCAGTTTCGGCATCCGGTCCGGCAGGCTGTCGGCGATGACTTCGAACGGCCGCACGATGACAGGCTGCAGGGGCGCGAATCAGGGGCGGAGACAGGGACCGATCACCGATGTGGCCCCGTTACGGGTCGATGGGGTCGCGGTCCTGCCGACCCTCGGTCGGGCGGCGCGCGGCGGGATTCCGGGCCCCGTCGCGGTTATCCGCGGGCGCTGGCGCCCGGAGCAGGCCGCGATTAACAAAGTTCTCAGGCAAGGCGTGGATCGTGCGCCCCGGGCGCTTCGCGAAACGCTCGCGTGTCGGGAGCCTCTCTCCGGCCGTGACGGCACGGCGGCATCCGTGCGAGAGGCTCGTCGACGCGCGCTTTCGAGGGCGACCCCTATGTCCGGACCCTGTGCGACCTCAATCCCGCGCGCGCTCTCCGCGCTCGAAGCGCCCGGACCGGGCGCCGCGGACGCGGTCGGCGGCCGGATGGCGCCCCTCTGGATGCTGCTCGTCGGCCGGGCCGCGGTCCGCCGCCACTGGCACCTGATCGTCGCCACCGGCCTGCTGTGGTCGTTGCTCGGCCTCCTGGTAGTGGTCGATTCCCTCGACGGCGCGCTCCACGTCCCGGACCGGTGGTTCGGCCTGATCCTCCTGGCCGAGGGCGTGAGCGCCCTCGTCGTCGGCGCGTCCGCGGTCGGCGCCGCGCGCCGCCTGCGCCTCGCCAAGGGCGCGCTGCTGTCGGTCATGGCCGTGCTGATCATGATGGCCACGCGGCACAGCACCTTCCTGCTCGCCATGATCTTCGGCGTCGCCTTCGTGGTCGACGGCCTCGTCCGGATCACGATCGCCGGCCTGCTGAAATTCGCCGGCTGGCGGATGTCGGTCGCCTTGGGCGGCCTCAGCATCGCCTTCGGCCTGTTCCATCTCCAGCCCTGGCCGACCTGGTACGCCGGCACGGTGGGCTACTGCATCGGCATGTTCCTGATCCTGAACGGCGCCAACCTCGCGCTGGTCGGGCTGCGCACCCGGCGCCTGGGCACCGCCGAGCCGGCCGCCGCCGCGACCGGCGCCGGCGCGACCGAGCCCGGCAGCCTGACGGTCTATGTCTGGACGCCCACCGGGCAGGCGACCACCCCGGCCGGCCAGCGGCTGATCCGGCGCTACGTCGCCTCCGTCGACAAGGCCGGGCGGTTCTCCACCGGCCACGCGGCCCTGCAGCAGGGCGACGACCTCTACGTCAGCCACTACCCCGCCGTGGAGATCGACCGCTCCCCCGCCAACCTGCGCTCGAGCCTGCGCGCGGGCCCGGAGAACGACGTGCCCGGGCGCTTCCTGCCCTCGCACGCCGCGGAGGTGGCGGATTGGTGCCCGGCCACGGTGGCGGTGACGCTGAACGGCATCGACGCCGCCCGGCTGCGGGCGTTCTGGGCGCAGTACAGCCGCGACACCACCTACAACTTCATCAGCCGCAACTGCTCGACCACGGTGGCGCGGGCGCTGGACATCGCCGTGGAGGGCGCGTTCAGCCGCGGCGGCCATCCCTGGCGGCAGCTCGCGGCGGCGCTGACCACGCCGGAATTCTGGGCCGCGGCCTTCCTGCGCAACGGGGCGCGGTCCATGACCTGGACCCCGGGTCTCGTCCTCGACTACACGCGGGCGCTGAGCGCCCTCGTGGATCCGGCCTCGCCGGTGCCGTCGATCGCCTGGAAGCGGGTCGGCTGGCGGCTCCTGCGCAACTGGCGGGCGCGGGACCTCGCGTCCCTGAGCCCGATCGCCCGGCGATCCTCCGTGCCGGGGGCCGGTCCGACAGAGGCCTGAGCGCGGCCCGGTCGGGACTCGGGCCGCGGCCCCCGCCGCTCACGGGTCCTTCACGGGTCCTTGCGGGCGGCGGCGGGGCGACCGGCGGCGAGATCGCCCGCGATGGCCTGCATCACCGCCAGCGTGTCGACCTCGTCCTGCTCGGCGCCGTGGTCGCTGAGCTTCACGATCACCGTGCCGGTCGCGCGATTGACGTAGATGTACTGGCCGTAGACGCCGATCGCCGAGATGTCGTCGTCCTCGCCCCCCGGCGCGTGCCACCACTGGGCCGAGTACTGCCAGCCGTCGACGTCGCGCCGGGCCGGGGTCATGATCCGCTCGATCCAGCGGCCCGGGATGATGCGGTGTTCGCCCGACCGGCCCTGGTCGGCCACCAGCAGGCCGAGGCGGGCGAAGTCGCGGGCCGTCGCGTTGATGCAGCAGAACGCCTTCTCGATGCCGCCGGGCCGGTCGAGGTTCCAGGTGGCGTCGGCCTGGGCGCCCATCGGCTTCCAGATCCGCTCCGAGAGGATGTCGGCCAGCGGCTTGCCCTCGACCCGGGCGAGGATCAGGCCGAGCAGCTCGGTGTCGATGCTGCGGTAGCGGCCCTTGGTGCCGGGCTTGAAGGCCAGGTGGGCGTTGTCGCGCACGAAGGCCGTGAGGTCGCGCGTCAGGTACATCCCGGCGGTGCCGGTCAGGGGGTGCCGGGGATCGTAGTTCTCCGGCACCGCGATCCCGCTCGCCATGTCGAGGAGGTTGCGCACGGTGATCTGACCGAACACCGCGCCGTTCCGCAACTCGGGCAGGAGCGTGGAGACCCGGTCGGCCTCGGCGAGCTGGCCCCGCGCCACCGCGGCGCCGACCAGCAGCGAGACGACGGACTTCGCCACCGACCACGAGGGAAACAGCGTCTCCGGTCCGGTGCCCGCGCGCTGCCATTCGTGGATCAGGACGCCGTCCTGCAGCACCAGGAACGCGTTGGTGTGGGTCGCGCCCAGCACCGTCATCAGCGGGACCGTCTTCCCCTTCCAGGGGACGCGGTCGAGGATCGGGCGCGGCCGCACCGGCAGGTCGCTCGCCCGGGCCGGGGCCTGGACGATCCGGCTCGGGAACCACGTGCCCACCGACGACGGCTCGATGACCGCGAGCGCCGCCAGGGTGACGGGGTCGGGGACGTTGATCAGCGCGGCGGCGGTCCAGGCGCAGCCGACGACGGCCGCGCCGCCCGCTGCCGTGATCGCGCCCCAGCGGCGGCCCCGGCGTGTGCGGGCCGGGGAATCCGGGATCGCCATGGACGCGGTCATGCTGGGTCTGTGTCGCTCTGGATCGTCGCGGTCGCGCGGCCGGCCCCGGGGCGGGACGGCGCGCGGTCACCATGATCAGGAGGCATTAACGAAAGCCCCAACCGGCCCTGGCACGGGGCCGGCCGGTCGCCGGCGCGGCGGCGGAGGGCCGGTTCGGAAATGTTCACGGATCTGTGGCCTTGTCTCCGGCGGCCGCCGACGTCCCGCGGCCGTTTCGACGCGGATCCGGGCCGGCCCGGCGCCGCCCCGTCCGCTCGGGCGTCCGACGCGAACCTGGTTCTACACGCCGCGACCGCCCGACTCACCCAGCCCGCGCAGCCCGAAAGTCCGCCGTGCCATGAATCCGTACCTGATCCTCGGGCTCGCCATCGGCGCGGAGGTGACCGCCACCCTGGCGCTCAAGGCCGCCGAGGGCCTCACCCGCCCCGGGCCGACGGTGATCGTGGCCCTCGGATACGGCACCGCCCTGTGGCTGATGTCGACCAGCATGGACATGCTGCCGATCGGTGTCGTCTACGCGATCTGGTCGGGGATCGGCATGATCGGCGCGGCGGTCGGCGGCGCGTGGCTGTACGGTGAGGCGATCAACCCGACGATGCTGGTGGGCATCGGGGTGATCGCCGTGGGCGTGACCATCCTGGCCGCCGGCCAGGGCCAGCACTGAGGCTCCGGGCCGGTCCCGAAACGGGACACTCTCGCCACATCCTCGCCGCGAACGTGCCGTCAAGCTTGGCCTTCGTCCGGTCGGAGCGGAACACCGCCCGGCGGGTCAGGCTGGAGGAGCACGGAGCGCGGATGCATGCAGGGTAGCGAGAGGACGAAGGTCGGTCCTGCACTGATCGTTCTGGCGGCGGCCGGGGGCCTGGGGGCCTGCAACACCGCCTCGCCGGTGCTCACGACGGGATCGATCCCCGACCGCAAGCCGCCGATGGTCGTCAGCGACGCCGAGCGCGATTGTCTCGGCCGCGCCATGTACTTCGAGTCGAACCGGAGCGACAGCGACGGGCTGGTCGCCGTCGGCACGGTGGTCATGAACCGGCTCGAGAACGCGATCTTCCCGGGCGGCATCTGCGCGGTGGTCGGGCAGCCGGGACAGTTCGCGCCGGGCGTCCTCACCAAGCCGATGCAGGAGAAGGATCTCCAGAAGGTCGCCGACGCCGCCGACGCCGTCCTGGCCGGCGAGCGGCACCCGAAGGTCGGGAAGGCGATGTTCTTCCACACCGCGGGCCACCACTTCCCCTACACGAACATGCACTACGTGGCCGTCGCCGGCGGCAACGCCTTCTACGAGAAGCGCGACAGGCGGACGGCCAAGCTGGAGAAGCAGGACAAGCCCGCGCAGCAGGATAAGCCGGCCACGCCTGCCCTTCCCGCGACCGCCCTGACCTTCGCGGCCGTACCCGCGCCGCCGGCCGCGAGCCCTTGATCGCGGCGGCCCGCGTCGCTCGCCGCGTCGCGGGATCCCGGCGGCGAGCGCCGGTCAGCCGGCCGCGGCATCCTCGGCGCGGCCCGCCCGCAGGGTTCGGGCCTCCTGCCGGGCGGCGGCCAGCACCCGCTGCCGGCTCACCGGCTCCCGCAGCGCAGCCCACAGACGGAGCAGCTCCAGCGTCGGCAGCGCGTCGCATTCCGGGGACGCGTCCCCGGATGTGTCCCCGGATGTGTCCCCGGATGTGTCCCCGGATGCGTCCCCGCACCCGGTGAAGAAGATCTCGACCGGGCGCCCCAGGGCCTCGGCCAGTCTCCCCAGCAGCGCGTCGGCCTGGACGGTCGGGATCATGGAGAATCCTGTTTCTGCGCGGACGGTCGAACCGGATCCTTACCTTTAAGTTGTATGCTCGGCATTCAACCAGGTTACTGCACCGCCATGTCCGACGACGACGGTTTTGACCGCATGGTGGAGGCGACCATCCTGGCCCATCAACTCGTGGCCGCGCACGGCACGGCGACGATGAAGCTCCTGTCCCGGTTGCTGCTCATGGACATCGGTACGGAGATCGCGGCGCGGCGCGACGCCGACCCGGCCGCCAACGACAATCCGGACGTCCGGGAGGATTAGAACCCGCTTCGCCGGCGTTCCGGTGGGACCGGGTCCCGACGGTTGAACCGGCCTGATCCGTAATCCTTCGGGCAGTGCAATGGAGCGGGCGGCAAATCTGTTGATCGGCCCATCGATCCGATCCGGCGGCATTTACAACGATGGATAACGGCCTAGCTTCTGGGTAGAAACTACCCACGAATCACGGATCCATCGCCGATGATCGCCAAACGGGTAGCACTCGCTGGTGCGCTCCTCCTGCTGAGCATCACGCCCTCGGTCTCCCAGCTGCGCCGTCCGATGACGTGTACGGTGGAGGCGTCGACCGGTCTCGATGCCGCCGCACCCGAAGGGGCGACACCGCAGCCCCACAAGGCCCGGACATTCTCGCTGGTCTCCAGCGGCGGCCTGCTGACCGTGATCTCGGCCGGACGTTCCGACTACTACGAGTGCCAGACGGCCTCGCCGCGGCTGAACGAGCGCACCCCGCGCAACGCGATCAAGTGTCAGAACGGCGTCTACTTCCTGCTGATCGATCTCAACAAGATGAACTTCGTCGAGGCGCAGCTCAATCCCGAGGACCGCAACGACGTCAAGGTCAGTTACGGGAATTGCCGGACCCTGTAGGGGCGTCGCCGCCGACCTAGTCCATGTGGATCAGGACGTAGGCGGCGGCGGCAACGGCCGTGAGGGTGAGGACGACCAGCAGCACCGTTTTCCCGGGCGGTCCCTCCGGTGGGTCTGAGGCGTCGGACATGCGGCTCCTCCAGGCCGGTCAGCGGACGGGGACGGCCGTCCCCGTCCGCTGACCGGCCGGTGACGGGGCCTGTGCCGAAAGGCCCCGGTCCTCCGATTGGTTCCCTGGCCCCGCCCCGGTCCGCATTCTGCGCCCGGCCTGGACGATCACCGGCAGAAATGCGCCGCGGCCGGCGTCCACTGGCCGAAACCCGTCGCGACCATGTTCGCCACGACCCGGCAGATGTAGATCTTCTGCGCCGCGTTGTTGTGCGGGCCGGCATGATAGCGCGCCACGGCCATCGTCCAGCTGCCCTCCCGCTGCTTCAGATCCCGGAGGAATTGCGTCGCGTAGTCCACGTTCGCGCGCGGGTCGATCATGGCCTCGACCGAGGCGAACTTGCCGCCGTGATAGTGGTGGTTGATCTGCATGCAGCCGAGATCGATCAGGCGCGCGCCCCGGCGGCGCGCCGCGGTGAAGTGGGCGAGCACGTCCTGGGGCCCGGTCGCGAAATAGGCCGCCCCTTCGATGTTCATGGCGTAGGGCTGGAGGGAGCCGCGCTTGCCGGTCTCCGTCAGGCCGACAGCGTAGAGCACGCCGAGGGGCACGCCGTAACGGGCCGAGGCACGGCCCATCTCGGCCTCGCACACGTTCCCGGCGACCGGGGCGGCGCTACAGATAAACGCCGCCGTCGCGAGGACGTACCGTCTCATCCGTCCGCTCCCCGTCGCGTCTGCTGATCGCCGGCCGCTGCTCCGCCCGCTGCCGCTCTGCCTGCCGCTGCCCGTCCTCGCCGTGGCCCGGCCGGGCACCGCCGTCGGTGAAGGCGGGTTGGCCCTGTGACGACGATCCGCCTGCGGAAGACCCGGCATCGGTCGGGCGAACCGGCCCGACGGTGATCTCGGCCCGGTAATGGGCCTGCTTGAGCAGTTCGGCGAGGATCGCCGAATCCCGATGCAGCATCGCCGCCGTCTCGGGACGCGAGGCGCGCAGATGGGTCTCGAGCTGACCGTCGGTGAGCCGCAATTCCACCGTGACGATCCCGAGGTTCTCCGGCCGAAGCTGGATCTTGAGAACCCGCAGCGGCCCGTCCGGAGCCGCGGGGATCGCCGGATCGGCGCTGACGCGGCCCTCCGGCCCGGCCGCGGCCGCGCGCTCGATCTCCTCCTTGATGGCCGCCGCGATCGTGGGCAGGGCGGCGGCGGGTTGGCCCGGATCGGACCCGGACCCGTTGCCCGCGCCCTGGACGGGGCCGCTCGGTGGCCCCTGGCGGCCGGTCGAGGCGAGGAGAATCCCGGCGATGCCGGAGCGGGGACGGTTGTCCTCGCGCGCCGCGGGGTCCCCCGGCCCATCGATCCCCGTCGCGGCGGTGCGGGTCACCGCATCGCCGCGACGGGGATCGGGATCGGCCTTGAGGGCCGCGATCGCCTTCGGCGCCGCGGCGGCGACCTTGTCGGCCAGCGCGATCCGCGCCGTCCGGGGCGCGGCGGCGGCCGGCTCCGCCGATCCGGGGCGGCCGGGGTGAAGCTGCGCGTCCGCCGCGGCCGGTAACGGGACCGTTGCCGGGGCCGGGGCCGCGGGGGCGCGCCGGACGGCACCGGGGAGGACGGGCCTGAAGTGAACCGCCCGGTCGAGCACCTCGACCTTCGGGGGGCTGCCCTGGAGGAGGCTGCCCGGGCCGGCCGCCTGGCCGTTCCCCACCCGGGTGAACTCCGGGACCGCGTCGGGGTCCGCGGGAGATGCGGCGGATGGGGCCGGTCCCGGGGCATCGGTCCCAGGTCCCGGGGGAGCGTCCGGAGCGGTCGACAGGACGGCGGTGCTCAGGATCTCGGCGAGCACCGCGGCGGCGGTGCCGGGATCGACCGGAGGCTGCGGCGTCCCGGGTGATGCCCCTGCCTCGGCCCTCGAGTCCTCCCCGGTCGCGCCGTCCGGTTCGCCCGCCTCGCCCGCGTCGGTCTCGGCGCGGGACCCGGTCGCACGCCCCGAGGCGGCGCGCATTACCAGATCGAAGGCGCTCTGCGTCCCCGGATCCGGGAGGGTCTGAAGGGCGCCCGCCGGATACGGGGACGGTGCGACGTCCCGGTCGGGTCTGGGAGCGGGTTTCTGGACCGCGGCGGAGATCGTGTTCACGGGGTCGCCTTGCTGAGCATCAGATCGATCCGGTCGATCGTGGCCTGCGCCTTCGGGATCAGGCTCGCGGGCCCGTCGGCGGGATCCCGCGCGGCCCGCGCCGGCTTCGAAAGGCTGTCGGCCTCCGGCAGGCCGGACCGGCCGGCGAGCCCGCGTCCGATCGCCCCGGCCGTCGACAGGGCCGTCTCGAGGAGGAGCTGGTCGCGGGCCGTGAGCTTGGCCCTGTCCAGGGACCGCAGCGTTCGCAGACCGGACTGGAACGTCGCCAGGTTCACGATCTCGGCGGCCGCCCGGTAGAGCTGGCCCTGGGTCGCCTCCGCGCTTCCGGGGGCGCAGAGTGCGAGAGCCTTCTCGCTGGCGCGAAGCGCCGCGGCCGTCTTGCCGGCCTGGATCGCCGTCTGGGCGACCAGGAGATACAGGTCGCGCCGGCTCTCGGGCCGGAGTTCGCTCAGGATCCTGTTGAGGGTCCCGAAGCGCCCCTCGTCGTGGCCGATATCGAACTGCGTCAACTGATAGGCCAGTCGCTGCCGGAAATTGCCCGCGTAGACCGAGTGCGGGAAGCGGCGCAGGTACTGGATCGCCAGCGCCTCGAACGTCTTCAGGTCGCCGATCTGACCGAGGGTGAAGATCTCGCGGCGCAGGGCGCCCTCCTCGGCCAGGGTTCCCGGCAGCAGCACCCGGACGCGATCGAGCAGGCCGATCGCCCGGGCCGGCTGGTCGGTCACGGCGAGCGACGCCTGCGTCAGGCCGACGGCGCCCGCCAGCGTCGGCGGCAGATCCGTCGTGTCGACATCCTGGAGCAGGCGCCTCGCCTCGGCCTCCCGTCCCTCGAGATAGGCGAGCGCGCCGCGCGCGAGCGTCGCTTCGGGCTCACCGAGGCCGTCCCGCGCCGTCAGCCGTCGCAGGACCGCCGGACCGCCGCCGCTCAGGGCGAACGTGATCGCGGACCGGAGATTGTTCCGGCGGCCCCAGATCTCGGGCGGGGCGGCCAGGAGATCCGCGTTGATGCGGGCGATCAGGAGCGGCTGGCTCTCGTGGGCGGCCAGGGAGCCGGCGGCGACCCGGTCCTGCAGCAACTGGAGCGTCCGCACCCACTGCACCGGATCGCCGGTCAGCGCCCGCGGCTCTGCGGCCGGGCCGGCCGGGGGGCCGGGCTCCGGCTCCGCGGCGACGGGGCCGGCTGACCCCGCGATGAGCAGGCCGAGTGCGGCCGCGACGATCCGGCCGATCCGGGAAACGCTCATCCTGGAGAGCCCTGCAGGAGGATCTCGATCCGGCGGTTCTCCGGAGCCTTCGGATCCGCGGCGTTGCGCGGCATCCGGTCCGCGGCGCCCTCGACGCGCCAGATCCGCGCTTCGTCGATCCCGGCCCGGGTGAGCATGTACGACGCCATGTGGGCGCGCGCGGTGGAGAGGCGCCAATTGTCGTAGACCTCCGAGCGGAAGGGGCGGCTGTCGGTATGGCCGCGGACGACGATCCGGCCCGGTCGCGCGGCGAGGGCCTTGGCGAGGCGCTCCATCGCGCGGACCGTCTCCGGCCGGGGTTCGGCCGAGCCCACCGCGAACATGCTGAAGTTGAGATCGTCCGTGACGTTGATCAGGAGCCCCTCCGGCGTCCCCTGCACCTCGACGCGGGGGCCGGACGTGCCGGGCGCCGGGGGCGGGAAGATCTTGGCGATCTCCGCCTTCAGCGCCGCCGCGCTCGCCACGCCCTGCCCGGAGGCCTGGGACGGCCCGTTCACCGGAGGCCCCTCGGCCCGGACCTCCCCGTCCCTGTCCGCCGGCGGTCTGGCATCCACGGGCGTCGGTCCCGCCGGCTTCGCCTCGCCCTCCCGGCCCGCGGCTTCGGCGCCGCGCGCGTCGGGCCTTGCCTGGCGCGGCGGGGGGGTGATCCCGTCCTGCGCGGTTCGCTCGGCCCTCGCGGGCGCGAGGACGTCCACCTCCCAATAGAGCGGGTCGAACGGATCGCGCGCCGCGTCCCCGCCGCGCCGTCCCGCCGCGCCGAGATCGCCGATCGCGGCGCTCTGAGGCTTGCCGGGCTCGACCTCCGCGGCGAGCTTGGCCAGCACGGAATAGGGGTCCTGGAACAGCTCCCGTTCCCGAGGCACCGATCCCGGCGGCAGGGGGGTGCCCTTGTCGCGCATGTCCGCGGTCCCGCCCGGCTCACCCGCCTTGCTGCCGGCGTTCGGATCGTTCGAGGCCGGCTGGGGATCGTTCACGCCCTTCCGGAGCGGCAGGGGCTCCGACAGGCTGATCGGATTGAAGTAGTTCGCGATGCTGGTCTTCGTCTCGTCGTTCGTGGCCTTGATCAGCCACAGGACCAGGAAGAGCGCCATCAGGGTCGTCATGAAGTCGGCGAACGCGATCTTCCAGACACCGCCGTGGTGTCCGTCGTCCTCGTCGGAGGCCCGGCGGACGACGATGATCTCGGGCGGATTGTTGGCCATGCTCAGAGATCCTCGACCAGCGCGGCGAGGCGCTCACCCCAGGCCTGGAGCCGCGTCTCGATCAGGGTTCCGTTCATCCGGATGCGGAGATCGGGGCGGCCGTCACCGACGATGGTGAGACGGCCGTGCGGCAGGTCGAGGTGCCGCGCGAGCGCCTCCGTGAGGTCCGCGGGCCCGGCGACCGTGACGGTTCCCACCCGCTCGTCCGCCGCGAGGGCCGTGAGCAGCGCGCGCACCTCGCGAACGGCTTCCTGCCAGAGGGCTTCCGTCAGGAACGGCCGGAGCGCCCGGGCCAGGCTCTCGGCGAGGCGCGCCTCCGAAGCCTGGATCTGCTCGGCGAGGGTGCTGGCCAGGACGGCCGCCTCCGCCTCGACCCAGCTTTTCCGCGTCTCGGCCAGCGCCGCCGCCGCGGCCTCCCGCTCGGCCGCGAGAGCGGCCTGCGCGGCCCGCGCGGCCAGGGCCTCCCCCTCCCGGCGCCCCTCTTCCCGCGCCGCCGCCGCGATCGCGTCGAGGTCCGGCGGCGCCGGCGGGACGGGAGCGGCGGAGTCCAGGCGCTTGGCCGCCAGGGCCGAGAGGGTGTTCGAGGAGCGCCGGCTCGTTCCCGAGAAGACGGCCCAGGCCGGAGGTGCGTCCGTCATCGCGCGACCTCCTCACGGGTCAGCCACTGCTTCAGGATGTTGGCGACCTGCTCCTCGTCGAGTTCGACCAGCTGCTCCAGCTTCCGGATCGGTGACCGCGCCATGTGCTCCGTCATATCCTCGATGAGGCTGGGCTCCGGCGATGTCCCGCCCTGCTCCGCCGACGGGCCGTCCAGCCCGCTCCCGGCACCCGGTGTCGCCAGGGCGAGCTCGGTTCCGGTCTCGGCCGGGCGGGCCAGGATGGCGTTGACGGCCGGCCGCAGGCCGAACCAGATGAGCAGGCACCCGACGATCAGGATCGTGGCCGCGTTGATCAGGGTCCCGGATTGCCGCATCAGCACGTCGGTGAACCCGAGGGCCGGCGCCGGCGCGAGGGGCTGACCCTCGTCGATGAAGCTCACCGCCGCGACCTTGAGCTGGTCGCCCCGCGCCCTGTTCACGCCGGCCGCCGAGGTCACCAACTGCTCGATCTCGGCGACCTGCGGATCGAGGGGCGGCGCGGTCCCGCCCTTCGCGCCGCCGGCGAGCGCCTCGAGGCGGGACCGGTTGACCAGCACGGCCACCGACAGGGTCTTGATCGAGTAGCCGTCGCTGACGGTCTGGACCGTCTTCGACGAGATCTCGAAGTTGGTCAGCTCCTCCCGGCGCTGGCTCTCCGCACTCGAGTTCTCGGCGCCCTCGGACCTGACGCGCTGATCGGGCAGGTTCTGCTGCGCGGTGGTGGGCTTCTGCGGAGCCCTGTTCTGCGAGCTGTCCGATTCCTTGATCGTCCGCAGCGAGCGCTCGACCTTCTGGTCGGGGTTGAAGATCGTCTCGTCGGTCTTGGTCTTGTCGGTGTTCAGGCGCGCGACGACGCTGACTTCGAAGTTGTTAGGCCCGAGATAGGGCGTGAGCGTCCGACGGATGTTGTCCTGGATCTCGCGATTGACGCTCTGCTCCAGATTCGCCAGGCGCCCGGCCGGCGCCGTCGTGGCGTCGTCTCCGGCGAGCAGCACCGTCCCATCGGTGTTCAGCACCGTCACCTTGTCGGGCTTCATCCCGGGTATGGCGGCGGCGACCAGCTGGCGGATCGCGGGGGCGACCGTGGCGTCGTTGGCCGGTTCCGTGCGCACCACCACCGAGGCCGAGGCGGGCTGCTGCTCCCGGCGGAACGAGCCGGGATCGGGCATGACGATGTGGACCCGGGCCGCCTTGACGCTCTTGAGAGTCTGGATCGTGCGGGCGATCTCGCCTTCCAGGGCGCGGACCCGCGTGATGTCCTGCATGAACGAGGTCAGGCCCAGGGAGCCCAGGTCGTTGAACAGCTCGTAGCCCGCCTTGCCGCTCTGCGGCAGGCCCTTCTCGGCCAGGAGCATGCGCGCCTGGGCCGTCTGCCCGTAGCTGACCAGCACCGAAGTCCCGTCCGCGCTGATATCGAAGGGGATGCCGGCATCCTTGAGCGCGGCGCCCATGCGGCTCACGTCGTCGCGGCTGAGGCCGGAATAGAGCGTCTCGCGCAGCGGCCGGCTCAGGTAATAGGCGCCCAGGCCGACCGCCAGGAACACGGTCAGGCCCACCAGCCCGAGGGCGATGAGGCGCCGGGGGCCGAGGTCCAGGATGTTGGTCCAGAGCTTCTGGAGGTGTTCGCGACCGGGCATCAGCAGGACTCGATATCCACCGCAGTGGCTCCGCCCCCGGATGGCGGATCAACCTTGCGCGAAGGTGGTGTTCCGTGAGGCGCGGCAAAGAAAAAGGCCGCGCACCCGAAGATGCGCGGCCCCGTCTAGCCCGATGGGCGAATGTTCAGACTGATCGGGAGGCCCGGATCAGTTGCGGAACAGGCTCAGGATCTGCTGCGTGTTCTGGTTGGCGATCGTGAGCGACTGGATGCCGAGCTGCTGCTGGACCTGAAGGGCCTTCAGCTTGGTCGATTCCTCTTCCATGTTGCCGTCGACCAGGATGCCGATCGAGGTGTCGTTGGCCTTGGACAGGGTGTCGGTGTAGTTCTGGAACGACTGCATCTGGGCCTTGAGCGAGCCGAGGTTGGACGCCACCGCGGTCAGGGCCGAGGAGATGCGCTCGACCATGGCGACGTAGGCGTTCACCTTCGACAGGTCGTTCGGCAGGACCGTCGAGATGTCCATCGTGTCGAAGTTGAGCGTGTAGGCCTTGAGGAAGCCGTTGTTGTCCGCGCCGAGGACGCCGTAATCCTTGTTCAGGATGCCGCCCTTGCCGTCATTGCCCACCTTGGCCGCGGCGTTCGCCGTGTTCCTCGCGGCGTTGTAGGTCGTCGTGGCCGTGTCGAAGGAAGCCTTGGCCGCGGTGTAGGCCGTGACCGCGGCGGTATCCTTGCCGCTGCTGTTGTAGGCGGCGAGGGCCGCGTCGTAGGACGCCTTGGCGGTGTCGTAGGTGGTCTGGACCGACCCCACGGTGGCGCTGGTGCCGTTGGTACCGGCCGTGGTCTTGACGTCGTACAGCTTGAGCTGGGCCGTATCGATGTCGGTGGTCGTCAGGGTGGGCTTGCCCAGGACGCGGGTGAAGCCCGAGACGACCTTGCGGATCGCCGCGTAGGTCGGCTGGCTGGAATCGACCGACAGCCAGCTCTCGCCCGCCTGCGACGCGTCGGCCGCGTAGGCGCGGAACCGGGAGATCGTCGCGTTGAGGTCGTTCTGGATCAGCATGCGGTCGACGCCGACGCCGGACGCCGTGGTCAGCTTCCGCTTCACCTCGGCGAGCTCGCCGACCATCGTGTTGAGGGCCTGGTAGGTGATGTTGACGACGCCCAGGCCCTGGCCGATCGAGTCCTTCACGGCGCCGAGCGAGGCGTTGTCCTGGCGGATCTGCGTGGCGATCGCCCAGTAGGCGGCGTTGTCCGAGGCGCCGGCGATCTTCAGACCCGTCGAGATGACGTCGTTGGTCTTGTCCAGGTTCTGGCCGATGAGCTTCAGCGTCAGCTGCGCCGTCATCGCGGCGTTGTTGGTGAACAGGCTCGACATGAGGATGTCCCTGAGAGAGGAAGTTACGTACGGGACATGCCGGACTCTCACCGGCATAACAGGGCGGCATCATGCCTTCGAGGTCGCCGTTATGGCTCAAGACCTCAACCTGTTATCGATCCTGCGCCGAAGGACAATCTCGCTTCCGGATTGACTGTTCGTGCTGCAGTCGAAGCGTAGATGGGGCAACGGGCGGCGGAAGTCAACTCCGACAGTCCGGCGTCGGAGACGTTTCTCGTCGGATCGGACTGTCGGAACATTTGAGTTTTCAAAAATATGACTTCACGAGTCCGCTGACGAGCATGTTCCATCCGTCGATTAAGACAAAAAAGAGGATCTTGAACGGTAGCGAAATCACGGTCGGCGGCAGCATCATCATGCCCATCGACATGACCAGCACGGCGATGACCATGTCGATGACCAGGAAGGGCAGCGCGATCAGGAAGCCGATCTCGAAGCCCCGGCGCAGCTCCGAGATCATGAAGGCCGGGATCAGGATCCTCAGGTCCGTCCGGCCGCCGTCCGGCGCCTTGGACAGGTTGGAAGCGGCGATCTCCGCGAAGGTGTCGAGATCCTTGGGGCGGACATGGGCCAGCATGAAGTCGCGGAACGGCGCGGTCACCTTGGCGAAGGCCTCCTCCTCGGTGATCCGGTTCTCGGTGAGCGGGCGGACGCCGTCCTGCCAGGCGCGGTCGAAGGTCGGCCCCATGACGTAGAATGTCATGAACAGCGACAGGCTGATGAGCACGAGATTCGCCGGTGCGCTCTGGAGGCCGAGGCCCGAGCGCAGGAACGAGAGCGCGACGACGAATCGGGTGAAGCTCGTCACCATCACGAGAAGCCCCGGCGCGATCGACAGCACCGTCATCAGCGCGATCAGCTGGATCATGCGCCCGCTGACCGAGCCGTTGCCCGGGGGCAGCACCTGGTCGAGGCTGAAACTCTGGGCGGTTGCCGCCGTGGCGACGAGGAGCAGCGGGCTCGCCAGAAAGACGCGACGCAGCATGGCGTGTGACCGATCCTGATATGCGTCGGCCACGCGCGCGGGCGACCGACCGGGCGCCCTACTGGACGACGAGCGTTTCGATGAAGAAGGTGCGGATCTGGCCGTTGCTGCGGATCTGCACGCGTTCCGTGAGATCCTCCCGCAGATGGCTCAGGCCGCTCGGGCCCTCGATCTGCGCGACCGAGAGTGTGCGCAGATAGCCCACGATGTCCTGCCGGATCTCCGCGACCATGGCCTGGGGATTGGCGAAGGTCCCGGGCCTGACGATCACGGAGGATTCGAGCCGGACCCAGACGTCGCCGGGGCCCGCGAGGTTGGTCACCACGGTGCCGAGGCTCGTGAGAGTGTCGTTCTCGGCGTAGGCCGTCACCGGCCGCACCTGCTCGTCCTGGGCCTTTCGCCGCTCGTCGAGGGCCTTCTCGACCCGCGCGATCATGTGGAGACCGCTCGCCGCCCCGACGCCGACCGCCAGGACCGTGAGCAGCGCGAGGAGCAGCAGCCAGCGCAGCCGCGCACGGCGTGTGACGGTGTCCGAGGCCATGGAGCGTGTCCGGATCAGAACGGAGAGACCAGGTCGTAGACCTGCTGGGCGACGGCCGGCTGCTGCACCTCCATGAGCCGCCCGCGACCGCCGTAGGAGACTCGCGCCTCGGCGATCTTGTCGTAGTCGATCGTGTTCCGGCGCGAGATGTCGCGCGGCCGGACGATGCCGGCGATGTTGAGGACGCGGACCTCGAAGTTGACCCGCACCTCCTGCGAGCCGCTGATCAGCATGTTGCCGTTCGGGAAGACGTGCGTGACGACGGCGGCCACGGAGAGCCGCAGCTGCTCCTTGCGGTCGATGGTGCCCTGTCCCTTGGTCGACGAGTTGCCGTTGACCTCGTAGTGGTTCTTCGATTCCGGCGTGAGGCCGAACAGGTCGAACTGGAGGTCGAGGCTCGTCTTGGCCCGCGAATCGCGCGACCGGTCGGTGGCGTTGTCGAACTGGGCCTTGTCGTTCATCGCGATGAGCACGGTCAGCACGTCGCCGACATTCTTGGCGCGCGGGTCCTGGAACAGGTCCGCGCTCTGCTGGGCCCAGGTCGAATGGTAGCCCTGCGCCTGCGACGCGACGGCGAGCGGCGGCACGGCGTCGTGGTTCGGATCGATGCCGAGGCCGACGGGGCTCAGGGCCGGCGCCCGGCCGATCTCCTGAACGGGTGTCGCGCAGGCCCCGAGGGTCGTGAGCGCCGCGATGGCAGCCAGCCGCTTCATCCTGATGTCTCGTTGTCCTGCGCGCGGCGCGCCCCGTCATCCGTGGGCGGCTCGGGCGACGCCCTGGAGGCGTCGTCGGGCCGGGAGGGCGCCAGCTTCTTCGGGGGCGTGTTGGTGATGACGTTGGCGAGGCGCGCGGCCCGGCCAGGCTCCATCTCGTTCAGGATGGCGCTGGCGATGCGGGCATCGAGGCGCGTCAGGATCGCGGCGGCGGCCTCGCTGTCCATGGCGGTCAGCTGCTGCGAGGCGGCCTCGGGCCGCATCCGGGCGTAGATGGCCGTGACGCTCTCGTCCGCCTTGGCGAGGAAGGCCTGCCGGCGCTTCAGCCACGCCTCGTATTCCGCGCGCTTGGCCTCCAGCTGACCGATCCGCACCTCGACGTCCTTGGCGAGCGCGGTCAGCGTCTCCTTCTGCCACGTGAAGCGGGCGTCGGCCGCGGCATCGGCGATGCCGGCACAGTACGTCGCCGAGCGGCCGCCCTCAGCCCCGGCCGGCTCCGCCGGCTTCTGCTGGGCCGAGGCCGGGGACGCGGCCAGGATGGCGGCCGCCGCGAGGGCGCGGCCGGCGCGGCCGCGCGGGCCGGCGGCAGCGGGGCGGTGCTTGCGGACCGGACGGATCATTGGATCACCAGCTCTGCCTGCAGGGCGCCGGCCGTCTTCACCGCCTGGAGGATGGCGATGACGTCCGTCGGCTTCATCCCGACATTGTTCAGGCCGCGGATCAGGGTCTGCAGATCGGGGCCCGCCACGATGGCGAGGCGCGCCGTCCGTTCGCCGGCCTCGATGTCGGTCCGGGGCACGACGGTGGTCTGTCCGTCGGAGAAGGGCGCGGGCTGGGAGACCTGCGGCGTCTCGGTGATGCGCACCGTCAGGTCGCCGTGCGTCACCGCCACGGTGGAGACCTGGACGTTCCGGCCGATGACCACGGTCCCGGTCCGCTGATCGATCACCACCTTCGCGGGGATGTCGGGCTGGACCTGCAGCTCGCCGATCTCGGCCATGAACCGGGTCCGACCCACGTGGCCGGGACGGGACAGGACCACCGTGCGGTAGTCGCGCGGGCTCGCCGCGCGCCGCCCGTACTTTTGGAGCGTGTAGGCGTTGATCGCGTCCGAGATCAGGACGGCGGTGTGGAAGTCCGGGTTCTTCAGCTCGAGCGCCATGCCGGGCAACTCGCTGAACGTGCCGGCGACCGCGCGCTCGACCAGGGCCCCGTTGGGGATCCGGGCCGCCGTGGCCACGCCCGAGACCAGCGATTCCGCCTGCCCGGTGACGCTGAAGCCGGAGACGACGAGCGCCCCCTGGGCGACCGCGTAGACCTGCCCGTCGCCGCCCGAGAGCGGCGTCATCAGCAGCGTGCCGCCGCGCAGGGAGGTCGCGTCGCCCATGGAGTTCACGGAGACGTCGACGCGCGACCCCGGCTCGACATAGGCCGGCAGATTGGCCGTCACCATCACGGCCGCGACGTTGCGGGTCCGGAGCCGCTGGTCGCGCACGTTGACGCCGAGGCGGTCGAGCATCGATTGCAGCGACTGTTCCGTGAACTGCGCGTTGCGCAGGGTGTCGCCGGTGCTCTGCAGGCCCGTGACGAGCCCGTAGCCGACGATCTGGTTGTCGCGCACGCCCTGCAGCGTGGCGATGTCCTTGATGCGCGTCGCCGACGCGGACGCCGGCCATAGCGCGAGGCCGGCGAGGAGCAGGAGGATCAGCGGGCGCATCACGGCTGTCCCGTCCGCACGCGGCCGTCCGGCTGGACGATGCCCTGGACGACCCGCCCCGTGGCGGCGTTCCGCACGTTCACCGCCTCGTTCACCGCCGCGTTCGCCAGGGCCGTGCCCACGGTCGAGATCGTGACGCCGTGCTCCTCGAAGACGATCACGGCCGGCGCGCCGCGGGTCACGAGCTTCGCCTCCTCCAGCGCGATCGACGGGATCGTCTCGCCCGGCAGGAGCGTCCGCCGCGCGATGCGACCGACCGCGCGGGCCGCCGTGTCGGCCACCGGCAGGCGCGGCCGGTAGCCCTCGGGGAACGCCTGCTCGCGCAGCATGGTCGGCTTGATGACGTCGCCCGCGTAGATCGTCGCGACCGGCACCGGCAGCATCTGTTCCGCCGCGATGGCGGGCCCGGTCGCCATGACGGCCGCCGCACGCGCCGCCAGTCCGGCCGCGCCGAGCGCCCGGACTCTCCGCGCCGCGATCTCCCCGGGGCGATCAACTCGGGTCATGATGTTATCGGATGCCCTTCGAGATCGTGCCGGCCATCTCGTCCGCGGCCTGGATCACCTTCGAGTTCATCTCGAAGGCCCGCTGGGCCGAGATGAGGTTCGTGATCTCCCGGACCGGGTCGACGTTGGACGTCTCGAGATAGCCCTGCTGGATCTTGCCGAAGCCGGGGTCGGCGGCGAAGCCGGTGACCGGGAGGCCCGAGGCCGCGGTCTCCCGGTACAGGCCGTTGCCCAGCGGCTCGAGACCGGCATCGTTGGTGAAGTTGGCGAGCTGCAACTGGCCGATCGTCTGCGGCAGTTGCTGCCCGTCGACCTTGACCATCACCTGGCCGGTCTCGTTGATCACCACGTCGATCGCGTTCTGCGGAATGATGATCGCCGGATCGACGCTGTAGCCTTCGGCCGTGACGAGGCGCCCGTCGGCGTTCTTGTTGAAGGAGCCGGCGCGCGTGTAGTTGATCTCGCCGTTCGGCATCGTCACCTGGAACCAGCCGCGGCCGTTGATCGCGAGGTCCAGCGGATTCGTCGTGTTGTTCAGCGGACCCTGCCGGTGCAGGTTCCGGATCGCCGTGTTGCGCACGCCGAGCCCGAGCATCGCGCCTTCCGGAATGGCCGACTCGCCGGCCTGGATCGGCACGCCCGCCGGGCGCTCGGCCTGGTAGATCAGGTCCTTGAACTCCGCGCGGGCCGCCTTGAACGCCGTCGTGTTCAGGTTCGAGATGTTGTTGGCGATGACTTCGACGTTCAGTTGCTGGGCATTCATGCCCGTGGCCGCGATGGCGAGCGCTCTCATGATCGGGTCCTTGCGCCGGAGAGGAATGGGATCGTGTCGGAACGTGCCGGCCCGTCGCCCGGGGGCCGGGACGTTGCCGGCGACGCGGGGGCGTCGTCAGATCGCCATGCGGACGATTTCCAGGTAGGCGGCGACGACCTTGTCGCGGATGGCGACCGCGGTCTGGAGGCTCTGCTCGGCCGACATCACCGCCTCGACCACCGCCTGGGTCGACGCCTTGCCCTGGATCCCGGAGATCGCCGCCGCCTCGCCGGTCTTCACCGTGTCGCGCATCTGTCCGGCGATCTGCATCAGGAGATCGCCGAAACCGGAGGCCGCGGCCGCGGGCGACGTCTGCCGAATCCCCGGCATGGCCAGGCCGAGCTCCGACGCGCCGAACACGGCATTCTTGTCGGACGTACTTGCGAGAGCGGCGAGGGACTGGATCATCACGGCCTCAGGAGTTCGATGATGCTGGCGACCATCGCGCGGGTCTGCTTGATCATCTGCAGGTTGGCCTCGTACGAGCGGTTGGCCTCCCGCATGTCGGCCATCTCGATCAGCATGTTCACGTTCGGCAGCTTGACGTTGCCGTCGGCGTCCGCCGCCGGGTTCCCGGGATCGTACTCGACCCGGAACGGCGCCTTGTCCTCGCCGATCTGGCGGATCGCGACGGCCGCGGTCCCGGAGGCGCGGTCGAGGGCCGTGCGGAACGTGATGGTCTTGCGGGTATAGGGATCCGAGCCGGCGGTCTGTCCCGTCGATCGCGCGTTCGCGATGTTCTCCGCGATGACCCGCAGGCGCTCGGATTGCGCCTCCATGCCGGAGCCCGCGATCCGCGAGGAGGCGGCCAGGGGATCGATCATTGGCCGGCCTTCGTGCTCAGGGCGAGCATCCGGTTGAACGCCTTGACCACGCTGCCGTTGAGGGCCTGATCGCGGCTCACCTCGCCGGACTTCATCAGCTGTTCCTCGATGCTGACCGAGTTGCCGGAATGGACGACATCCCATCCGCCCGAGGCGCTCGCCCGGGCCGGCCGCGCGCCGGGCTCGTCGAGCTCCAGGTGGCCGGGCCGGGTCGCCGCCATCGTCAGGACCGTCTTGTCGAGCACGTCCCGGAACGGCGTCAGGTCGCGCGCGCGGTACCCGGGCGTGTTGGCATTCGCGATGTTGCCCGAGATCACGGCCTGCCGTGCAGTCAGGTGCTGCAGCTGCCGGGACGCGAGATTGAACAGAAAGATGGGACTCATGATCCGTCGGTTTCCCGGCTTGGCAAAGTCTTCGGCAGGAACGATCCGTGCTTCGGGAGCATCTCTCCGCGCCGCGCGCCGGTTTCGTCGCCGTTTCCGGCGGGACGTTTTCCTGCCGGCGGATCTTTGCGCGTCCTGTCTTGTCCGAAGCTTGCGATGGCTGACCCCGGACGAAGGAGATCTTGCGCGCGCGTCGTGCTGCCCGCGGTGGCCGCCCGTGAGCGCCGACAGTGACGCGCCGTCCGGCGCGGACGCGGCCCCGCTGCCGCGGGCCGCGTCCGTGTCGGCACCGGCCTGCACGGCCGTCAGTTCACGAAGGCGTAGCCGAGGTAGCGCCGGACCTCGATCGGATCGAAGCTCAGCTTCTGGCGGAGCTTCTTGCGCAGCTTGCTGATGTGTCCCTCGATCACGCTCTCGTCCACGTCGCTCGTGAAGGCACCGTAGACAGCGTTGAACACCTGCTCCTTCGTCATCCGTCGCCCGCGGTTGCGGACCAGGAACTCGAGGATCTGCCGTTCGCGGCGGGGCAGCGTCATCTTCTCCCCGTCGATGTCGGGGTCGCGCCCGTCGAAGTACACCTTCAGCCGTGCGGACCGGTCGACCACTGTCGGGTCCTTCGCGGTCTCGCGCTGCGAGCGACGCCACACCGCCTCGGTTCGGGCGAGGATCTCCCGGACGTGGACGGGCTTGCGGACGACGTCGTCGATGCCGGCGCCGAACAGGTTCAGGGTTTCGTTCAGGCAGCGCGTCTCGATCATCGCGATGATCGGTGCGCGCGACCGCTTCTGGATCAGCTCCGGCAAGTCCGATCGCTGCGCGCAGTCGCCGAGCAGGAAGCCCTGGACGGCCTCGAGGTCGGTCGCGGGGGCGGTCTGCAGCCAGTCCTCGAAATCGTCTGCCAGCAATCCGACCGATGTTATGCCCTCTCGATTGAAGTTGGCCACGTATCCATCGGTTACAATCGGCCGCTCATCGACAATGACGTACATTGCCACAAGACTCCGTTTGAATTAATTGCTCTCCAGATGTGTTGCGTGATCTGGATCGAAGTTGTTTGCCTGGCTTTCATCCCATGGCTCAAGCATGAGATCAGGTCAACGGCCAAGACGGTGCCCGGCCTGTCCGCCTTAGTTTGATGAATCCGCGAAAATTTTTGAGTTTACCGCAGATTTGTGGTCGATTTTACGGAAATTGTTCGCAAAGTTCGGGCAATCGATGGTGATGCTCGGCCTTAATCAGGATCACCCAGGATGAGCGACGCGATCGTGTTTCGCTCGGATGTTGCGAGATCTCCTCAGGTCAGATGAGCGATCGTTCTGTCTCCAAACCGGTCGCGGTGCGGCAAGTCGCGGGCGCAGCGAACCCGCGCGAAGATGATCCTGTCGTCGGCAACAAGAATCGCTGGTCGCGCGCCGTCTTCGCGTTCGACGGCCTGTCAGCGGGCCAGTGGTATGAGTTCAGCGCATACGTCATCTGCGATAGCGTCGAGCGCGCGCTCGAGGCCCAGGATCTCGCGGCGATCGGCGTCGCGTTCCTGACAGGGGACCGGTCCGAGATCGATTTCGCGCGCGTGCCGGGGCTGATTCGGACATCGACGGACGCGCACGGCGCCTGGCTGTCCGGCCCGCGCGCGGCGGGCGGCCCCGCGGGTGCGCGCAGCGTGCCCGTGCGGCTGTGCTTCTACCTGCCGGCCCCGGCGGCCGAGGTGGCGATCCTCATCAGGAGCTGGCGCAACACCCGGCCGTTCCGGGTCGTCGATCCCGAGATCCGCCCGACCGGCCGCCGCACCCCGTCCGCGGGGGACGAGGCCGCAGGGCCGCCGCAGGGCCGCCTCTTCCAGGACGGCCGGATCGTCCTCGGTCCTCAGCCAACCTGGTTCCGGCACGGCCTCGTCCCGGGCCGCGCGCTCGTGTTCAGGGGCCAGGTCATCGCGCAGGGCCGGTCCGAGGGGGCGCTGGCCCAGATCCGCTTCCGCGACGCCGACGGCGATCCGATTCCGCCCCCCTACCCCGACACCTTGGCCACGCTGTCGGTCCCGGCCTTCCTCGACATCCCGGTCCATCGGCAAGCCTACCGGTTCACCTTGAAGGTCTGCCCCCCTCCGGATGCCGCGACGCTCGATATCGGCTTCGCGACCTGGGAGGGAGGCGGGGACCTCGCGCTGACCGCCGCGCCGGACGTGCTCCTCGACGACGACCTGCGCCTCGCGAATCTGACGGATGACGCCGATCCGGGTGTCGAGGCAGTCCTGGCGCGGCTGCTCGGTCGCCTCGCCCCCCCGGACGGCGGTGCCCGCGCGGCGTCGATCCGGCCCTTTCTCGATCTCCCCCTCCTGGCCGAGCGGCCGTCGCCGCTGCGCAGCTTCGCGCGCCTGCGGGACGGGCCCGACGCCCATGGCTGGGCGGAGGGCGCCATCCGTCTCGCAGCGCGGCCCGCCTGGAGGCTGCCGGAGGCGCCGGACTGGGCGGCCGATCCGTTCCGGTCGCAGGCCTGGCGCCTGGCGTTCCAGTCCCTGGCCTGGACCTGGGCCGCCGCCGAGAGTCCGGAGCGCGGGGTTCGGGAACGCGCGGTCGCGGCCGCCCTCTCCTGGTCCCGAGCGAATCCCTGGGGTCAGCCGGCGGACACGCTGAGCCTGCACCCCGCCTGCGCGGCGCTCCGTCTGGAGGCGATGCTGAGCCTGCTCGAAGCCGCGGCGCGGGACGCGGGCGAGGCGGAGGAGCCCGCCGTCGAGATCCTGGGCGGTGAGGTCGTGCGGCATGCCGCGGCCCTGGCCGAGATCCTCGCGCAGCACACGGTGGCGGGTTCCCTGCTGGAACTCCAGGTCGCAGCCGCCCTGCTGGCGGCCGGGCTCGCCCTCCCCGCCTTCCCGATGTCGCGGCACTGGACGCACCTCGCGGTTCTCGCCCTGCGGAGCGGCTTCGAGACGATGATCGATCCCGGCGGCGGCGTCGCGGAGCCGTCGTATCACCGCAGCCTCGAACTCCTCACGCTGGCCCTGATCCTCGTCCCCATCCTGGCCGCCCGGCCGGAGCTGGCGCCGCTGGCCGAACTCCTCGACCTCCGTCTGCCGGCGGCCTGGGCCGGGATGATCGCCCTGTTCGAGCCGGACGGGGCCCTGCCCCCGTTCGACGCCAGGCCCGACCACGCAGACCGACACCGCTGGCTGGAGCGGCTGGCGGCCGCGCATGCCCGTCCCGGAATGGCTCTCCCCGTGCCGGGACAATCCGCCGGCGGAGGGGGCGCCGCTGCCGGGGCGAGCCGTCCCGGGACCCTCATCGTGCGCCGGCCGGACGACGGCGCGGGCTGGTCCGCCTTCACGGCGGATTTCTCCGCGCAGGTCGACCCGCAGGATCACCGGGACTGCACCGCCTTCACCTTCGCCACCGGCGGCCTGCGCTGGATCACCGAAGGCGAGGGCCAGCACGTGGCGACGGCGCGCGCGCACAACGTCGCGCTCCCGGACGGTCGGGAGCCGGGTGTCGGCGCGGGGCGCGCTCGGGAGGCCCTCCGCCTCGGCGACGCCACCGTGTATCGCGTCGAGACCACCGTGCACGGGCCCGACTATCGGCATGTCCGGACCTTCGTGCTGCTCGAGGATCTCTCCGGCATCGCCGTGTTCGACCGGTTCGCGACGCGGGAGCGCCCCCTCGCGGTCGAAGGCTTCCTGCACCTCGACCCCGCCGCGACGGTCGCCCTCGATGCGTCCCGCCGGGTGTTCGGCCTGTGCGGCGGGCGGCGGCTGCACATCCTGCCCTGCACGCTGGTCGGCCGCTTCGACGACCTCGCCCTGAGCCGCGACGGCCTCGCTCCGCGATCGGGTCACGGGGCGCACGGCGGACCCGTCCTCCGCTACGGCCTGTCGGGCACGGGGATCGTCGAAGGCGGCCTGCTGATCGCCGCATCCGCGGGCAGCGTCGATCGGCTCACGGCGGCGGTCGAGGGGCAGGCGTTCCAGCAAACGCGCACGCCGTGAGCCGGGTCCGCGGTTCGAACCTGCTCCGGCGGGTCGATCGCGCGGTCCGTCACCGGGGGACGATCGCTGCCCGCTCGAACGGAGCGCGGCTCCGCGTGGCTGGGGGTCGCGCGGCCGCGTCGCCGGCGCCGTCACGGTGGCGCTGTCCCGTCGCCGGGGCGATTCCAGGCTGCGAGCCCTCTCGGAGTCCTGCCGCGCCAGGACGCTCCCTGCATGGGGCCCTTGCGGCGGCTCCTGAGCGCGGTCGTTCGACGAAGATCCGGCGGGACCGGGGGCCGGGCGCGCTCAACCGGTCACGGCGGCTCGAAACCGGCACGGCCGGAGGCCCCGGGCCGACCCTCGGCGGCCCGCGCGAGCCGTCCGGGGCCCGGACGGCGCTGCCGCGCGCCTGGCCGGGGGCTCGCGAGGCGTGCGCGCCGAACCGCCATCCAGGTCGGCAGAGCCGCGCTCGCGGAGGCACCGGCGGGGTGTCCCTGCCGACGGCAGGCGCCCTAGCTGCGGATATCCTTCTTGGTCACGAAGTTGAAGTTCTCGACCATCACGTCCTTCACGACCTCGGAGCCCAGGCGCTCGTTGACCCGACGCTTGATCTCGTCCAGGCGTTTATCGATATTGTATTTCTTGAGATTGCGGAAATCGAGGTCCGTGTCCTCGTAGATCTGACGGAAGGACTCGTCCATCACGAACGGTGCCGGCGTCACGCCCGCCCCTTTGATCAGCTGGGCCTCGGCCGTGAAGATGATCGTGGCGAGGATGTAGCCCTGGACCGCGCCGTCGGCGATGATCGGGATGTTGAGGGGACGCAGCTTCTGATAGGTCAAGCCCTCGAGGTACTCCTCGGCCTTCGGCTTCGGCAGGTCCGGCATCCAGGCAATGACCGCGAAGCTGGACAGGACCGTGATCGCGCAGATCCAGAGACCGGTGAAGACGATACGGGTCACCCGGATCACTCCTGGTAGCGCAGGGCGGCGGAGTAGGTGCCGTCGGATTCCGCGCTCCGGATCATCGTCGCGACGATATCCGAGACTTCCTGCATGGCGCGCAGGTGGATGCCCAGGAGCTCGTGATTGCGCCGGAGCTTGGCGCGGACCCGTTCCAGGCCGTCGATCTCGGCGGCACTGAGGTTCGCCGCGTCGACGGCCCGCCCGAGGCGCGCGAACTCCACCAGGCTCTGGCTCTTGCGGCGGTTGAACTCGTCCTGATCCCGCAGATCGTGCACCGTGAGCGCGGTGGTCTCGGCGTCGATCGTTGCCTCAAGGCGGTTGAGAGACGACAGCAGCATGATCCTTGTCCTCGAAGGGGGAGCCGGGGGGGACCGGCCTAGGCGGCCGGTATCCGCGCGGCGGCGGGCGCCCTGCCCGCCTCGGGATGCGCGGCATCGATCATCCGGGCGATGCCGATTCCCCCGGCTTTCGCGAGCTGGGCGCCGAGCTGCTCGGCCAGCATCGACTTCCAGATCGACCCGGCATTGCCTTTGCCGAAGACGGCCGACGCGCCCTGGGGAAGCATGGATTCCACGAAGCTCTGCAGGACGAAGGCCTCGAATTGCTCGGCGGGACTGCCCTTCGCCCGCGGGGCCGGGAGCGTCGCGGCCGTCCGGAAGCGCGTCAGCACGGTGTCGGCGCTCGGCTGCGGCGCGATCGGGACCCCCGTCCGGGAGCCCGCGGCGGTCCCCAGGGCGTCCGCGAAGGTTCCGGGCGACGCCTGCGTGAGCTTGGTGACGGCGGACTGATAGCGGGCCGGATCGGCGGCGCGCGCGACGTCGAGGACGATATCGGAGGGTGGTTGGACGCTCACGGCGCGGTCATATCCGGTGTGGCGACGCCGCGACGGATTCGGTCTTCGGACGCGGCCGAGATCGTCGCGGGTGCGCGGGGACTTGGTTCGTTCGTCACGCTAGCCGGCCTGGCTGGTCGGAGGCTTGCCTCCGGCGCGGTCAGGAGATCGAGCCGCTCGGCCCAATCCCGCCGCTCCGCGTGGTGCCGGTGCGCGGCCTCCAGGCGCTCGACCCACAGCGCCGTGCGCTTGTGCTGGGTGGCGCGTTCGCGAAGCCGCTGCGCGGAGGCGTCCCGCTCCGCGCGCAGATCCTGGGCCGCCACCGCCAGGGATTTCAGGCGACCCACCGCGGTGGCCCGGATCGGCTCGTGAAAGTCCGAGGCCTCGTTCAACGCGCGGATCAGGTCCTGCTGGGCCGCGTCGGCCGCTCGAACCCGGTGCTCCGCGACGGCCAGCTCCCGCTCGGCGAGCCGGTGCATCCGATCCTGCAGGCGGACGAGGCGCCTCGCCCGGCGGAGCCGTGTCTGCATGTCAGCCTCGTCTGAGCCAGTGTTCGTAGTCGAGGATGAACTGCCCGAGCAGATCATTCGAGAGGAACAGGAGGATCACGAGGCCGCCGAAGAGGATGAAGGGTGTGGCGATGAAGAAGACCGGGATCTGCGGCGTGAGCTTGTTGGCGAGTCCGAGGGCGAGATTCACGATCACGGAATAGATGATGAACGGGCTCGTCACGCGCAGGGCCATGGCGAAGGCCGCCCCGATCCGATCGACCAGGCCGGCCAGCATCAGCCGCGATCCGAAGGGATGTCCGGGCGGGATCCGGTCGTACGAGGCGATCAGCCCGCGGAAGAGTTCCCAGTGCAGGTCTAGGGCGAAGACCAGGATCGTCGCGGCCATCACGATCAGCGACCCGGCGAGGGAGGCGGCCTCGGTATCGGCCACCGGATTCCCCGGAATGCCCCCGAGGCCGATCATCGTCGCCACGCCGCTCGCCAACGTCTCGAGGGCGAAATAGAAGGACCGGCCGAAGAAGCCGATCGCGAGGCCCGTGAGCGTCTCGCACCCGATCCACCACAGGGTGTCGACCGGCGCGGCGTCGCGCAGCCCGGCGCCGAATCTCGGCAGCAGCAGCGGCGCCACCGCGAGGGTCACGGTCAGGGCGACGAGCAGGCGGATGCGCGGCGCCACCCGCGCGCTGGAGAGTCCCGGAGCGACCAGCAGGCAGCCGCCGACACGGCAGAAGATGACGAAGACGCCCAGGATCGTGTCGGGACTCATCGGCTGTCAGGAGATCGTGCCGAGCGACTTGATCTCGACCCCGCGCGCGATCTCCACGTGCGACAGGACCGCGACCGTCGGGAACAGCCGCTCAATGATCATCCGCACGTAGCTGCGGACCTCCGGCGCGGTGACCAGGGCGAATCGGTGCGCCGTCTTCATGTGGGTGCGGATCGCCTCCGAGGCCTCGACGCCGAACTGCTCGATCAGGCGCGGATCGATATCCACCTCGACCACGTCGCCCTTGGCGTCGCGCTTGAGTCCCTGATGGAAGGTGAGATCCCAGCGGCTGCCGAGCCGCAGGACGTGGAGGACCCCGTTCTCGGCGAGATCGCCGCAGATCTGCTGGGCGATCCGCAGGCGGACATGCTCGGCGATCTGCTCCGCCCGCCGCGCGTGCGGGACGATCTCGGCGACGGCCTCGATGATCAGGTGCAGGTTCCGGATCGAGACCCGCTCGGCGAGCAGCAGCTTGAGCACGGCCTGCAGGCCCGAATACGAGATCTGCGACGGACAGATCTCGTCGACCAGCCGCTTGTACTCGGCATCCAGGCGGTCGATGAGCATCCGCATATCTTTGTAGGAGAGCAGCTGCGGCAGGTTGTTGCGGATGACCTCGCTGACATGGGTCAGCATGACGGCGTGCCAGTCGATCGGGCTGAAGCCCTCGCGCCGGGCCTCCGGCGCGTAGGCGTCCGGCACCCACACGGCCCGCATGCCGAAGGCCGGCTCGCGCACCTCCTCGCCGGTCACGGTCGGCAGCGGCCCGTCGCCCACGACGATCATCATCTCGCCGGGACGGACCTGCTGCGCGGCGATGACGGTCCCGTGGATCGCGATCTCGTAGCTCTTGCTCGGGACGGTGGCCGACTCGACGAGCCGGATCTCAGGAACCACGAACCCGTATTGCTGGGCGAATTTCCGCCGCATCCGGCCGACCCGGTGGGCGAGCTCCTGCTGTGCGGGCTGCATCTGCACCGCCAAGTGCTTGCCGAGGCGGAGCTCGATCTCGGCGGTCTTCAGCGATTCCTTCACGGCCTCGCTGTCCTGGCGTTCCAGGAGGAGCTGCCGCTCCTTCGCCCGCGCCTCGGCGTCGGCCTTCGACTGCACCTCGGCGAGGCGCCGGGGAATCAGGTAGGCGATCGTGCCCATCAGGACGCTCAGGACCGCGAAGGGCACGAACGGCATCCCGGGCAGGATCGCGAAGACCAGCATCAGCCCGGCGGCCACGAACAGCGCCCGCGGATAGGCGCCGAGCTGCCCGAGGACCGCCTGCTCGGCCGTGCCGCGGGTGCCCCCCTTGGAGACCAGCAGGCCCGCGGCGAGCGACACGATCAGCGCGGGGATCTGCGAGACCAGACCGTCGCCGACCGAGAGCTTGGTGAAGACGTCGGCCGCCTTGGCCAGCGGCAGGCCGTGGCGGGTGACGCCGATGATGATGCCGCCGAAGATGTTGACCGCGATGACGATCAGGCTCGCGATCGCCTCGCCGCGCACGAATTTCGAGGCGCCGTCCATGGAGCCGAAGAACGCGCTCTCCTCCTCGAGCTCGCGCCGCCGCCGCTGCGCCTCCTTGTCGTCGATGAGGCCGGCCGAGAGATCCGCGTCGATCGCCATCTGCTTGCCCGGGATCGCGTCCAGGGTGAAGCGGGCGCCGACCTCGGCGATGCGGGTCGCGCCCTTGGTGATCACCAGGAAGTTCACGGTGATCAGGATGGCGAAGACCACCAGGCCGATCACGAAGTCGCCGCTCATGACGAACTGCGAGAAGCCCTGGATGACGTGGCCGGCGGCGTCGATGCCGGCATCGCCGTTCGACAGGATCAGCCGGGTCGTCGCGATCCCCAGCGCCAGGCGCAGGAGGGTCGCGATCAGCAGGATCGTCGGGAACGACGAGAACTCGAGCGGCTTCTGGATCCAGAGCGCCACCATCAGGATCAGCACGGACAGGGCGATGGACAGCGCCAGTCCGATGTCGATCAGCACCGCCGGCACAGGCAGGAACAGGACCGCGAGGATCGCGATGATCCCGACCGCGAACCAGATATCCCGCCGAACTCTGCCCTCCGGCGCGAGCGCTTGTACGGCCGCTGCCACGCTCTCACCCCTCTCCGTATCGCCTGTGCTTCTGGATCACCAAGCTTGCGCCTGGATTGCGCCGGCCGTGGCGGGCGCTCGCCGCCGGGCTCCGCCGGCTCGGTTCGTGGGCCGCCGCGCGACCGGGGCGGCCGCTCAGAACCCCGAGACGATCCGGCCGTAGACCATCTCGGTGAACGCGTAGATCTGGCCGCCGACGAAGGAGCCGGTCACGATCATCACGATCAGGACCACAACGATCTTCGGGACGAAGGTCAGGGTGACTTCCTGGATCTGTGTCAGCGCCTGGAACAGGGCGATGAGGATGCCCACGACCATCGCCGCCCCGACGGCCGGCCCGGAGGCGACGATGATGGTCCAGATCGCGGAGCGGACCAGCTCGAGGGCGTCGATCTCGTTCATGGGGCCGATCGGTGAAGGAAGGCGGTGATTCGCGTGCCGGGATCGGCAGCCTCGGGGAGCCCGCGCTCCCGCTGGAGCGGGAGCCGCCATCGACGTGCGAGCGATCCCGCCCTCACGAGGGGGAAGGCCTCACCGGCGACGGCATGGTCCGCGCAGCGACCGCGGGGCCCACCGTTCTGCCCGTCGGATGTGGAGGCCGATGCACAACGCGACGCCGCGGACGGGAAGCGGATCCCGTGCCTCACGTCGGCCCCGCGCCGATCCGTCCCGGAGGCGCGTCGACAAGGTGCGGCCGTCAATGATGCCGGCCGCGCGTCGGGCCGCGTTCCGGCGTGCATCCCGACCGACCGGGCCGCCGGCGTGGGGAGGGCCGGCTAGTACACCGTCATGCCCGGCTCGTACCGGACGTCCTTGCCGTTATCGAGATGCGCCAGCAGGCCGTTGCTGGCCACCTCGACCGAGACGACGGTGCCGGTCAGTGTCTTGTCGGCCGAGGTGACGGTGTGGCCGACGAGGCCGCCGGCCTGAGACAGGGTCGAGGAGGTGAGCAGCGCGTCGAGCTTGCTGTTCATGTTGACGCTCTGCTCGACCTGCGAGAACGTCGCCAGCTGGGCCATGTAATCCGTCGATTTCATCGGGTCGGTCGGGTTCTGGTTCTTCATCTGCGCGAGCAGGAGCTTCAGGAAGTTGTCGTAATTGAGCGTCGCTGTCGTCGCGGCCGGCGCAGCTGTGGTGCGGGCCGCTGCCTTCGTCGACGCGTCCGGGGTTGTGGTGCTGGCAATCGGCAGGGACATGTTGGCTCTCCGTGCGGGATGCGTTCCGGGGCGCCCTCACGCAACCTGATGCGTGAGGACGCCTGTCCGATCGGGGACTTGCGAAGTGTCGGGCTCGAACAGGCCGCGCAGGATCCGCAGCACCTCGAAGGGGCGGCCCGTGTCGAGGAACGTTCGCGCGGCCGCCAGTCCGGTCACGACATCGTCGTCGCGGGCCTGATCGAGAATTGCGCTGTCCACCTTGTCGTAGGCCTGGCGGACGCGGTCCGCGTTGCGCGGATCGATCAGCATGGCCTGCGCGATGAAGTAGAGCTGGCGGATCGGTGTCGTCGCCTGCTCGGCCTGCAGGACGTGCGCCTCGAGCAGGAACGTGGCGTCGTTGAGCAACTCGATCGTGACCTTGCGGTCAACTCGCAGGACAGCGCCGTTGATGAAGATGCGCTCGCGGCCCCGCAGGCTGAGATTGATGGAGCGGCTCATCGAAGACCATCGCGGATCAGGGTGTTGACGTAGATCAGGGGCTCGAAGCCGGACGCGTCGCCGCGGACGATCTGGTCGCTCCGGCTCATGTTCCAGAGGCCGATCGAGATCAGGTCCGCGCGCAATTGCGGGGGAAGGCTGTTGGCGGGGTTGGCGAGATCATCGATGAGCATGCTCCAGAGGCGCTGGAGGAAGCTCGTGGCCTCCCAGCGCAGCTCCGCCGAGGCCTCTGCGGCGTCCGCCCGCTTCATCAGCTCGATCGCGCGATCGAACGCCTCGCGCTCGCGCTCGCGGCCGATGGCCGGGGAATCGCCCATGGTTTCCCGGTAGGCTTCCGCGTAAGACGCCCCGTACATTGCCGACCTTGCCCTCTGTTTCCCGCGATGACTTGAGAGGCGGACGAGCCCTGAAATAGCGGACACGTCGCGCGCTATCTCCGCCGTTCAGACGTAATCGATAAGGTTCATCTTCCGAAGTTCGTTCGTCAGGCTGTAGGATATCTGGAGCTGAGTCTGCAGATTGCTCTGGCGCGTCTTCAGCTCGACGGGGTCGACGTCCTCGAACGACCGGTAGCCGAGGGTCAGGCCCTTGATCTTGGCATCGAGCTGGGTGTCGATGCCTTTCATCCGCGCCTGGACGGTGCCGAGATCGGCCTGGATCTGCGTCAGGCCGAAGGTCGCGACGCCGGCCAGGTTGCGCATCTTGTCGAACACGGCCGACTGGGTTTCCGGCGCGAGGCTGGAGAGCCCGATCTGGGATCCGAGCGTGTACAGCTGAGCGAGCTGCCGAACGGTCTGGACGTTGGCGTTGACGGAGGTCTCCGCCGTCTCGGTGCCGCCGAGCTCGCTGCGGATGTTCACGTTGGAGGCGGACGACCAGGTCGCGCCCCACTGAGGGTCGGCGAACAGGGCGGCGGCGGGGCCGTCGAGGAACGCCTGCATCTGCGCGGCGGTGATGTTGAGGGCGTCCGGTGACGTCCCCGGCAGGAAGCCGAAGGCGGTCTGAAACGCGGTGTCGAACGCCGACTTCGCGGCCGGGGGCAGGCCGGTCTGCGAGTCGGCGATCGGGCGGTGATCGGTGTTGATCCCGGCGAACAGGGCCTGCCCCGCCACCGACGTGTTCAGGTGCCCGGTCAGGGCGGAGAGCCGCGCCGCGGCGCCCTGAGCGAGCTCGGCGCCGCTGCTGGCGAACGGCTTCCCGGGCGCGACCAGCGCCAGGAAGGACTCGCCGTCCGCGCGGATCTGATTGAGCGCCTCCTGCGTCGCCGTGAGGCGCAGGGTGGTCAACTTGTTCCGGCTCTGCTGGGCCTTCAGGTCGTCGACCGCCTGGCGGAGGTCGAGATCGAGGCCGGTCTTGTGGCCGAGCTCCAGGCCGACATCGGCGAACCGGCCATCATTGTCCATCTCGACGTTGGCCTTCGCGATCTCGGCCTGCAGGCGCGCCGAATGGGAGCGGGGCGAGTTCCAGAGCGTCGCAGTCGAGATGTAGCTGGTCTTCATGGCTTATCTCACGGCATCGAGAAGGGATTGGAGCATCGCGTTGACCGTCGCGATCAGCTTCGCGGACGCCGCGTACGACTTCTCGAGCTGAAGCATCGTCGCCACCTCGTCGTCGCGATTCACGCCGGTGGCGTTCGAGAGGGCGGTCGACGCGCTGTCCAGGAGCGCGGATTCCCGGTCCACCTGCTTCGATGCGCCCTGCCGGGTGGCCTCGAGCCAGCTCGCCGAGGTCTCCGCGGCCACCTGCAGCGTGGCCGCGTGCGGCAGTTCCGAGTCCGGCAGGAACGTCCGCTCCGCGCCCAGGGCGGCGCGGAGGGCCCTGAGGTGTTCGGCGAAGGCCGCCGCATTCGTGGTGTTGTAGGCGTATTGCGGGCCCGCGTTCATGCCGCCATCGCGCAGGATGAACGGGTTGCCGCCCTGCTCGGGATCGGCGGCCGGGTTGACGCGGATCGTGCCGGCCAGCCCCACCGTCCCCGCGGCGGGAAGGGCGGGGCCCCCCGGATAGGTGAGCAGCCCTGCCAGCGGCGTGCCGCCCAGCGACGTGCTGTCGGTTTCCGCCAAGGCGGCGATCAACCCGCCGGCGATCGCGTCCAGCTGCTTCTGGTACGTGACCGTGAGGTCGTCGCGGACGGTCATCTGTCCCACGATGCGACCGGTCTGCAGGGGCATGACGGACCCGTGGCCGGTCACCTGCACGCCGTCGACGAAGACCGCCTTGCCGGCCGTTCCCGGGACGAAGGCCGCTGTCGACTCGAACGTGACCGTCCGGGGCCCGCGCTCGAACAGGGGCGACCCGTTATCGGCATAGATCGCCATGTCGTTGTTCTCGCGGACGATCGTGCTGATGCCGATCTCCTGCGAGAGCTGGGCGAGGATCTTGTCGCGGTTATCCAGGGCGTCGCTGATATCCTCGCCCCGCACGGTCCCGAGGACGACAGCACTGTTGGCGGCGTCGAACTTTCGGAGCAGGTCGTTGATCGTCGTGACGGAAGTCCGAATTTCGTGATCGGCATTCAGGCGCGTTGCCTGGATCTTGCTGCTCGCCTGGTTCAGGGCGCGCGCCAGGTCCCGGGCCGCCGCCACGGCGGCCTTCGCCAGATTGATGTCGTTGGGCTCGCCGGCGGCATCGCCCAGGGCGATGTTCAGGGCGCCCACCTTGGCGGCGATGGACCGGCCCGCATCCGTGTCGCCGACCGTGTCCTCCAGGCTCGTGAGGCCGTCCAGAACCGCCTGATAACCGGCGAGTTCCGAGGTGCTGCCCATCATCCGGTCGAACAGGGCCGTGCTGCTGGCGCGGTTGATGACGACCCGGACCGGGCCGTCCGTCGTGATCACTGACGCGATCTTGCGCGAGTAGGAGGGATCGTAGGCGCCCGCGACGTTGCGCGAGACCACGTCCGTCTGGATCGCGTTCGCCTGCAGGGAGCCGCGCGCGGCGTTGAGTGCAACGGAGAGGCCCATCTCGATCGTCCCCTAGTCCGGCTTCAGCGCTTCAGGTTGACGAGAAGCTCGAGCATCTCCGAGCCGGTCTGGAAGACTTTCGAGTTGGCGCCGTAGGTCGTCTGCGCCTCGATCATCGTCGCCAGCTCGTTGCCGAGATCGACGGTCGAGTTCTCGAGCATCTTCGACTGGATGTGGCCGCGGCCGCCGACATTGGCGAAGCCGATCTGCGCCGGCCCCGATTCGGGGTTGACGTCGAAGACGTTGCCGGCACGGGGAGTCAGATTGTCCGGACTCCCGACGCTCGCCACCGGGATCCGGAAGGCCGCGCGGCGCGATCCGTCCCTGTAGATCGCGTAGACCGTGCCGTCCGTGTCGATGTCGGCGCCCTCGACGGCGCTGGCCGCGTTTCCGTTGACGGACCGGGCTTTGATGTCGCTGACCTGTGCGACGTCCGCCACCTGCGACAGCGGCGACAGGTCGAGGGTGAAGGGCTGCCCGTTCGGGACGGTGAAGTTCAGCTTCGGCGCGCCCGCGATCTGGCCGAACGCGTTGAAGGTCAGCGTCGTCGGCCCCCCGAGCGGTGTTCCGGGATAGTTCCCCGGCAAGCTGGCATCGTAGGCCGTGACCTGCCACGTGTTGTTGGCCGTCTTGGCGAAGTAGAGATCGGCCTTGAAGGGGTGGCCGAGATTGTCGTAGGTCGTGATCGAACTCTTCAGCGAGTAGCCCGGCGGGTTGGTCGCGATCGGGGTGTCGCTGAACAGGTTGCCTTCGAGCGTCCCGGCCGTGGACGGGCTCGTCTTCATCGCCAGCTTCGCCACGTTGACGTTCATCATCCCGTCGAAGCTGTTCAGCGACACGCTCGGCTCGCCATTCGCCAGGCTGTAGCCCTGGAGGCGCATGCCGGCGGCATTGACGAGATCGCCCGTCTGCCCGTCGACCACGAAGTTTCCGGCCCGGGTCAGATAGGATCGTCCGGACCCGTCCTTCACCACGAAGAAGCCGTTGCCCTTGATGGTGAGATCCGTCGGCGAGTTCGTGGCGGTCCCGGTGCCCTCTTCGCTGATCCTGTGCCGGACCACCGTGTCGACGGATCCCGCATCGTATGATCCGGGGCTGGGGTCGATCAGGAGCGACGAGAACTCCGTCGACGCGCGCTTGTACCCGGTCGTGTTCTGATTCTGGATGTTGTCGGCAACTGTTCCCAGTCTGTTGGACTGCGCGTTCATGCCGGAAACACCGGCGTGCAGCACACCATACAGGCCCATGGCGAGGATCCTCTCATCCGAAACCGTCGCGTTACTCAGAGCAGGGCTCGCTTGCCCGAAGCTTTCGGCGCCGGATTTCGGTCTGCCGCGGGCGCCCGGGGCTCGGCTCTCGATCAGCTCCGCAGCGCGGTTGCGAGATCTAGAAAGGCGTCGAGGCTCTGCGGATCGGTCGGGTCCTGCCGCAGGGCGTCGTAGATCTTCGGGACCAGGGCGACCGCCTGATCCAGCTCCGGGTCGGCCCCGACATGGTAGCCGCCCATCAGGCGCAGATCCCGGGAATCCTCGTAACGCGCGATCAGGCTCTTGAGCATGCGCACGAGCTGGCGCTGCTGCTCGGTCCAGACGCGGTCGGCGAGGCGGGAGATCGAGCCGAGCACGTCGATCGCCGGGTAGCGGCCCTGGTCGGCGATGGCCCGGTCGAGGACGATGTGTCCGTCGAGGGTTCCGCGGATACTGTCGGCCACGGGATCGTTGTGGTCGTCCCCGTCGACCAGCACCGAGAAGAGTCCGGTGATCGCCCCGCCCCCGTCCAGGCCGGGACCGGCCCGCTCCAGCAGGCGCGGCAGATCGCCGAACACGCTCGGCGGGTAGCCCCGCGCAACGGGCGGCTCGCCGGCGGCCAGCGCCACCTCGCGGGCGGCATGGGCGAAGCGCGTCACCGAATCGAGCACGAGCAGGACGGACTGGCCCTGGTCCCGGAAATACTCGGCGACCGCGAAGGCGAGCTTCGGGGCCTGCCGACGCATCATCGGGCTCTCGTCGCCCGTCGCGACGACGACGACCGCGCGCGACCGGCTCTCCCGCATCGGGCCCTCGAGGAACTCCCGCACCTCGCGTCCGCGCTCGCCCACCAGGGCGACGACGACGGCGTCGAACCCCGAGCAGCGGGCGAGCATGGAGAGCAGCGTCGTCTTCCCGACCCCTGAGCCGGCAAAAATGCCGATCCGCTGGGCCGCGCAGAGCGGCGTGAACAGGTCCATCGCCCGCACGCCGGTCCGGAGCGGGCTGTCCACCCGCGACCGCGCCATCGCGGGCGGCGGGTCCGCGTCCAGCGGCATCGCCCGCGCGCCCGTCGGAAGATCCCCCTTCCCGTCGATCGGTGTCCCGAGGGCGTTGACGACCCGGTCCTTCCACGCCTCGCAGGGCCGAGCTCCGGAGGTCGGCACCCGGTAGGCCGGCGCCCCCAGGCCGGCCTCGATCCGGCCCTCGAACGGCTTGAGGATCACGCCATCTTCGTCGATCCGCACAACCTCGCCGTCGATCTCGCGGCCCGCGGCCTCGATCCGCATGCGGTCGCCGAGTCTCAGGAGCGGCACGGCGATGCGGATCCGGCAATGGCCCGCGCCGATCTCCCTGACCGACCCGCCGATCCGGATGAGGGGGGGATCGTCCCGACGCCCCAGCATGGCGGCGACGCGGTCGAGGGCGTTCATGCGGTTTCCCGGAGGTAAGGACGGGAGCGAGGGCGGCTCACGCGGTCGGGCCGAGGCCGCGGATGGCGTCCTGCAGCGACGATTCCGATTCCGCCACCGCGGCCGCCGCGCTCTGGAAAGCGCGCGTGATCTCGATGAGCCGCGACATCTCCATGACCGGATTGACGTTGGCGCCCTCTTGGAAGCCCTGCTGGACCCGGACCGTCGTCTCGTCGCGCTGGTTGAAGTCGAGGATCGGCCGGCCCGGAAGGTCGGACGCCACCGCGCCGCCGGCGACGCGCGTCAGCTTCGCGGCGGGGTCCAGCCGGAACACGCCGAGCGCCCCGATCTGGTTGGTGCCCTGGGAGACGATCCCGTCCTGGCCGATCGTGAGCGGCGGCCCTTCCGGGTCGACGGTCAGCGGCGACCCGCCGGGATCCAGGATGGCGCGCCCGTCGAGATCCTGAAGGTCGCCGGCGGCCGTGACCTGCATGCGGCCGTCCCGCGTGTAGACCATGCCCCGCGGCCCGCGCACGGCCAGCCAGCCGTCGCCCTGAAGGCCGACATCGAGCGGGGAATCCGTCTTGATCAGCGGGCCGGCCTTGCGCGAGAGGAACGTCTCGCCCGGCGTCGCGAAGGCGACGTCGCGGTGACCCGCCTGGGACAGGATTGTCTCGAACTTCACCTCTTCCGCCCGGTACCCGACCGTCCCGAGATTGGCGACGTTGGCGGCCACCGTGTTCAGGCGCTGCTCGAGCGCCATCTGGGCGGACAGCGTGACGTAGAGCGACGACTGCATGTCAGTGGCCCCCGAGCCGGATGGATTGCAGCTTGAGCAGGACACCGGTGTCGAAGCCGCCGTCGGCTCCGCCGAACAGTGAGAGTGCGGGCTGTGCCGCCGTGTCGTTCTTGGCGTCCCACATGATGGTGAAGCGCCTGATGAAGCGGTTGAGCTTCTCCGGGTCCTGGAAGGTCGTGATGTCGAGCTTCCTGCTGATCTGAGCGACCTGCGAATCCAGGTCGCTCCGCGCCATCTCGGCCGGGAAACCGAGCGTCGTCCGGACGACCTCGGCCAGGGCCTTGTCCGCCAGGATGCCGTAGATGGACTTGATGGTCCCGGCTTGGCGCTTGAAGTAGAGCGCCAGCCGCGTGCCCTGGTCCTGCGCGCCCGCGTCATCCTCGAGTGTCTGACGGACATAGGCGTCGACCGTCGCGGAGCGGGCCGCGACGCGCGCATCCTTGAACCGGTCGATGAACTGGCTGAGCGTCCTCGGATCCCGAAGCGACGCGACGTCGAGATTCTTCGCGATCAGGGCCGCTTGGGCCTTCGGATCCTTCGAGGCGCTCGTCGCGGGAAGACCGAGGGTGCTCCAGACGATGTCGGTCAGTGTCGTGTCGGCGACGATGTCTTGAGCGGTCTGGAGCGTGCTCGCCTTGGCTCGGAAGTAGGCGGCCAGTTTCTCGGTCTCCGCATCCGAGTTGGCGTAGGTCCCGGAGGGTCGGAAATAGGGGTCGATGATCGCCTTCCGCCCTTCCTTGCGCATCGCCAGGTACTCGTCGATGAACGCGTCCACGGCCGCCGGATTCTGAAAGGTCGCCGCGTCGAACTTGCTCGCGATCTCCGCGGCCTGTGTGGCGGGATCCGCCGTCTCGGAGGCGGGCGGCAGCCCCACCGTCGCGCGGACGATCGACGAGAGCTTGGGATCCGAGACGATATCGTCCACGGAGGTCACATAAGCCGCGAAATCGGAAATGTACTGTGTATCCCGGCCGGTCTGACTGTCGTAGGCCAGTTTTTGCTGGTCGACCGTCTTGTTGGCGCCGACGGACTCGAGCATGGCCTCGACTTCAGGATTGTCGAATGTCTTCGGCTTGCTGGGGTCGTCACCGTAGGACCGGAAGTTGAAGGCGTTCGCGAAGTCCCTGTACCGCGTGTCCTGCAGCCGGTCGACCAGGACGTGCCCGTTCGCGTCGGGTTCCCCGAGGAGAACCTTCTTCATGAAGCTCTTGGCGTAGGCCATGTCCTCGAGACCGAAGGCGCGCATGGCGAAATTGAAGAGCCGCGCGTTTCCGATGAAGTCGTCGACTGACGTGACGTCGCCGATGTGCTCCGAGAAGTACTTCGTGTCGTTCGCGACCGCGCGCTCGGCCGCCTTGTTCTTCAGGGACTTCGCGATATCCCGGGATATGAGCGTGTAGTCCATATAGGTGGAAGACATGCATCGTCTCCAGATTTCGCGCGCCTGCGGGATCGTGCGACGGCGGTGCGTTGGTGTCGGTGAACACGCGGCATCTCGGTGCTTCCTAAGGCCCGGAGCTTGTCCGGACCTTGCCCGTGCCGCTCCGAGAGCTTCGGGGCGGCGCAGCGGTCAGGCTCCAGCCCTGCGCAAGCATGGCGGTCTACGGCCTGACGGATCAACCGTTACGACATCGAGGCGCCGCGTGGGTGTAATCATCGGCTTACTGATCGCGGCGGCCAGCGTGGGCGGCGGCTTCTGGGCTCTCGGCGGCCACCTGACCGTGGTCTGGCAGCCATTCGAGTTCATCATCGTCGGCGGGGCCGCGATCGGCGCGTTCATCGTCGCCAATCCCGCCGGCGTGGTGCTGGACACCGGCAGCGCGCTGAGGGACGCCGTCTTCGCGCGCGTTCCCAGGCGGGAGGATTACCTCGAACTTCTCGGTCTTCTGTTCGCCTTGACCCGGGAGGTGCGCTCGAAGCCGCGCAACGAGGTCGAGGGCCATCTGGAGCGTCCCGGCGAATCCGAGATCTTCAAGGCCTACCCGCGCGCAGCGCGGGACCCGGCGCTGACCCTGTTCATCTGCGACTACGTGCGCCTGATCATCATCGGCAACGCGCGCCCCTACGACGTCGAGGCGCTGATGGAGGAGGAGATCGCCACGCACCGGCGCGACAAGTTGAAGGTGTACAACGCGCTGATGATCACGGCGGACGGCCTGCCCGCCCTCGGCATCGTCGCGGCGATCCTCGGGATCGTGAAGGCGATGGGCGCGCTCGATCAGTCGCCCGCGCTTCTGGGAAGCCTGATCGGCTCGGCGCTGGTCGGCACGTTCACGGGCATCTTCGTCTCGTACACGGTGGTCGCGCCGGTCGCCAACAAGATCAAGGCGACGCGCGAATCGCAGGCGCGGCTCTACATCATCGTGAAGCAGACCCTGCTGGCCTACATGAACGGCGCCCTGCCGCAGATCGCCGTCGAGTACGGGCGCAAGGCGATCACCTCTGCCAACAGGCCGACCATCGACGAGGTCGAGGACGCGACGATGACGGCCTCGCCGCGCGGCGAGACCGTCCTGCGCGAGGCGGCTTGACGATGGACCGGCAACAAGTCGTCAACGACATCCGGGACCGGCTGCTGGATGCGGCGGGCCTGTCCCTCGAGCGCCTGCCGATGCTGCACGTGATCCTCGACAGGGTCGCGACCTTCTGTGCGGACCAGCTCCGGCACTTCGCGGCCTCTCCGGTCTATTTCTCGCTGAGCAACGTCGAGAGCCAGCGCTTCGGCGACATCCTCGAACCCTACGAGTCGAACGCGATCGCCGGCATTTTCCAGGCGCCGGAATGGGACAGTCACATCCTGGTCGGGTTCGACCGCGACTTCATCTTCACGATGGTCGAGGTCCTGCTCGGATCCGACGGCTCGGAGCCGCCCCTCGACGAGGAGCGCTCGTTCTCCAACATCGAGATGCGGATCGCCCAGCGGCTGTTCGAGCAGGTCGGCCGGGCGGTGCAATCCGCCTTCGCGCTGGTGGCGGACACGCCGTTCAAGCTCGAGCGGACGGAGCTGCGGATGGACTTCGCGGTGATCGGACGCCGGAACAACCAGGCGGTCGCGGCGAAATTCCTGCTCCAGGCGCTCAACCGCGGCGGCGAGATGTTCATCGTCATCCCGCAATCCGTCCTCAACCCGATGCGCCAGAGCCTGGCCCGGATCCTGGTGGGCGAGACCTCGGCCAGGGATTCCCGGTGGACCCGGCAGATCGCGGGCGAGGTGCAGAAGACCCCCGTCACCCTGAAGGCGATCCTGGAGGAGAAGCCTCTCGCGCTGGGCGAGATCGCCGATCTCGCGGTCGGGCAGGTCCTGGAGTTGCGGGCCACGCCGCGGAGCCGCGTCAAGCTCGTCGGGAACGACCGTGATCTGTTCTGGTGCGATGTCGGGCAGGAGGATGGCGCCATCGTCCTGCGCGTGGACCACTTCATCGATCAGGATCAGGAGTTTATCGATGATGTTCTCGCTCGCTGAGGCCCTGTTGTTCGCCGCTCTCGTCGCGACGACGGCCTGCCTCGTTCCGATGTACATGCGGCTGAAGCGGCTGGACCGCTATCACGCGCAATACCGGGACATGGTCGATTGGAGCGCCTCGGCTCTGGTCGGCGCGAGCAACGCCGTCCAGTCCTTCGCCCAGGACGGGCGCGTGGTCCTCGAAGATCTCAGCCGCGAGATCGAGCACGCCAAGGCGGCCCTGGCCGAATTGCGGGCCGAGCGGGACCGGCTGACGGCTCCCGCGCACGCGGCCGCCCCGTCCGACGCCGCGGTCGGAGGCCGCCTGACGAGCGCCTGACGCCTTCCGCCGGCGGCGCCACACCCGTTGCCCCCGCGATCGCCGGACCCGGCGGTGCCGTGCGGTGGGCCATCCCTTCCCCGAGGAGCGCTTGATGTCATCCCCCTCAGAACAACCGAGTACCGAGTCCGGACAGGGAGGCGGTCACAGCGAGAGCCTGTTCACGCGGATCGAGGCCCAGGCCGAAGGGCAGCGGGTGCACGACGAGCGCCTGGGCAGCGGCCGGAACCTCGACTCGATCCTGCGGATCCCGGTCCTGATGCAGGTGGTCCTCGGCTCGGCCACGATGCCGGTCTCCAACCTGATGAAGCTGGGACGCGGCGCGATCGTACCCCTGGATCACCGCGTCGGCGAACCGGTCGACGTCGTGGTCAACGGCCGCGTCATCGCCCGCGGCGAGGTCGTCGTCGTCGAGGATGACAACTCGCGCTTCGGCGTCTCCCTGACCGAGATCGTCGGCCCCGCTGCGGCCGATGCCAACGGCTGACGGGGCGGACACCATGGCCGCAGGCTCCGTGACCAAGGTTGGTCGGAAGGTTCTCACGCCCGCCGAGGAAGTCGCGGCCGTCCTCATCGCGATGAACAAGGGCTCGGCGAGTCGACTGGTCAAGTACTTCGACACCGGTGAGCTGAAGCAGATCACCCGGGCGGTCTCGCAGCTCGGGCCCGTCCCGAGGCCGCAGCTCGAGGTCATCGTCGAGCAGCTGGCCGCGTTCTTCGCCGACGGTGCGAACCTGATCGGCACCGCCCGAGAGATGGAGAAGCTGCTCGAGGGCGTGCTGCCCCCCGAGCAGATCGCCGACATCATGGCCGACGTGCTCGGCAGCGGGGAGCGCTCGATCTGGGACCGCATCTCCAACGGATCCGAGACCGCCCTGGCGGGCTACCTGATCAAGGAGCACCCTCAGACCGCGGCGCTGGTGCTGTCCAAGGTCAAGCCGGCCTGCGCCGCCAAGGTGATGGCGCAGCTGCCGGCCCCGCTGCGCAACGGCATCATGCGGCGGATGCTGACGTTCAAGCCGATCGTCGACGCGACCATGAAGATGATCGAGCAGACGATCCACGAGGACTTCATGATCAACCTGGCGCGCAATGCCGCGGCGGATACCCATTCGCGCATGGCCGACATCGTCAACAAGATGGAGCGCCAGAGCATGGAGGAGGTCCTGGACAACCTCACGCAGACGCGGCCGAAATCGGCCGAGATCCTGAAGAGCCTGCTCTTCACCTTCGACGACATCATCCACATGACGCCGCGGGCGCGGACGACGCTGTTCGACCAAGTCCCGCACGAGAAGGTCATCCTCGCCCTGAAGGGCACGAACGGGCCGTTGCGGAACGTCGTGCTCAGCGCGCTGACCGCCCGCGCCCGGCGCCTCGTCGAGCACGAGCTGGAGGGGGGCGAGCCTGCCCCGCAGCGGGACGTGCTCGAAGCGCGTCGCGCGATCACCGACCAGGCGCTGGAGATGGCGGCGCGCGGCGAGATCGAACTCACCCCGGCCGACTCGGATGAGACCTACTTCCGCTAGCGCCGTCCCCGGTCGAGGACGGCTCCGAGGTTCCGGTCCGACGGACACGTCCCGCCGGGCCGGTCGGCGCGGTGCCGTGGGCGGCCGGAGATCGGGCCGCCGCGATGTCTGAGGACAGGGAGAGCAAGACCGAGGCGGCGAGCGAGAAGAAGATCAGCGACGCGATCGCGGAGGGCAACACGCCGTTCTCGCGGGAAGCGCCCGTCTTCGCCTCCATCCTGGGATTGCTGATCTTCCTCGTCTTCTTGGCGCGGGATCAGGGGCTGCCTTTCGTCCAGAGGCTCGCGCTGATCCTGGAGCAGCCGCGCAACTTCAGCGTGGAGACGCGCCACGACGCGATGCGCCTCGTCCACGCCCTCGCCCTGGAGATGGGCCGGTTCCTGCTGCCGGTCCTGATCATCCTCCTCGCGGCCGGCATCACCGCCTCGATCTTCCAGAATGCACCGCGCGTCGTGATCGATCGCATTCAGCCGAAATGGTCCCGCATCTCCCCCGTCACCGGCTGGAATCGGCTCTTCAGTCTGCAGGGATTCATCGAGTTCGGGAAAAGTCTGTTCAAGTTCTTCGCGATCGGCGGCATGTCCTACATGGTCCTGCACGCGGACCGCCACGAGATCGTCAATGTCATGTTCGTGGATCCAGTCGGGTTGCCCGAATTCCTGCTGACCCTGTCGGTGCGCCTCGTCTCGGCCGTCAGCGTCGCGACGATCGCGCTGGTCGCCGGCGACCTGGTCTGGACCCGCCTGCGCTGGCAGCGCGATCTGCGGATGTCGCGGCAGGAGGTGAAGGACGAGTTCAAGCAGCTCGAGGGCGATCCGCTCGTGAAGGCGAAGATGCGCTCGCTGGCGCAGGACCGGCTGCGCAAGCAGATGATGGCGGCGGTGCCCCGCGCCACGATGATCCTGGCGAACCCGACGCACTACGCGATCGCGCTGCGCTACGACCAGAGCGAGAACGATGCCCCGATGGTGCTGGCCAAGGGGGCGGACCTGATCGCCCTGCGCATCCGCGAGATCGCCGAGAAGCACCGGATCGAGGTCGTCGTCGACAAGGCGCTCACCCGGGCGATGTACGACCATGTCGAGATCAACCAGGCGATCCCGGCGGAATTCTACCGGGCGGTGGCGAACCTGCTGGTCTACGTGATGACGCGCAAACGCCGCTGACCGGCGTGGCGGTGTCGGCACGTCGTCGACGGGTCGGGCCCGTCCCGGCCGGCAGGGGCTGCGGACCTCGGCGGGCCTGCGCGACAGGGCTGCGGAGCAGAGGCCGGACGCGGCGGAAGGGCGACGCGCCGGACACGATGCCGCTCCACGCGCAGATCCGCTGCGCGGGATTGCGGAGTTCGCAGGCCGTCGACTGGCTCGCCGGGCCGCCGGGGCGCAGGCCTCAGCGATCCCGCCGGGGCGGATCCCGGGGCGCGCCCGGGATCCGGGAGCGGCCTCAGGCCGCCCGAACGGGGGCGTCCAGGCGCTTCGCCTCCCGGCGGAACCGGTGCAGCACGAACTCGGTGTAGCCGTTCGGCTGGCCGGCGCCCTCGAAGACCAGGGCCTCGGCGGCGCGGAAGGCCGGCCCGTCGAAGCCCGGGGCCATCGGCCGGTAGGCCGGGTCGCCGGCGTTCTGGCGATCGACGGTTTCGGCCATCCGCCGCAGGGCGGCGGCGACCTGCGCGCGATCCACGATCCCGTGGCGCAGCCAGTTGGCGATGTGCTGGCTGGAGATCCGCAGGGTGGCGCGGTCCTCCATCAGCCCGACCTCGTGGATGTCCGGCACCTTGGAGCAGCCGACGCCCTGGTCGACCCAACGGACCACGTAGCCCAGGATTCCCTGGCAGTTGTTGTCGAGCTCCTCCCGCACCGCCTCCGGCGCGAGCGCGCCCGCGGCGAGCGGCAGGGTCAGCATGGCGGCGCGGGTCGCGGGCGCCCGGCCGGCGAGCGCCGCCTGGCGGGCGCGGACATCCACCTGATGGTAGTGGAGCGCGTGGAGCGTCGCGGCCGTCGGCGACGGCACCCAGGCGGTGTTGGCGCCCGCCTCCGGGTGGGCGCCCTTGGCGTCGAGCATCGCGGCCATCCGGTCGGGGGCGGCCCACATGCCCTTGCCGATCTGGGCGTGGCCCGGCAGGCCGCAGGCGAGGCCGGCATCGACGTTGCCGTCCTCGTAGGCCTTGATCCAGGCGGTCGCCTTCATGGCGTCCTTGCGGACCACGGGGCCGGCCTCCAGCGAGGTGTGGATCTCGTCGCCGGTCCGGTCGAGGAAGCCCGTGTTGATGAAGAACAGCCGGTCCGCCGCCGCCGCGATCGCCGCCTTGAGGTTCAGCGTCGTGCGCCGCTCCTCGTCCATGACGCCGATCTTGAGCGTCCGCGGCGCGAGTCCGACCAGTGCCTCGACCCGGCCGAACAGCTCGACCGCGAAGGCGACCTCGTCGGGGCCGTGCAGCTTGGGCTTGACCATGTAGACCGAGCCGGTCCGGCTGTTGCGGAGCGGACCGGTGCCCTTCAGGTCGTGCAGGGCGATCAGCGCGGTGACCGCCGCGTCGAGGATCGTCTCGGGAATCTCGGCGCCGTCGAGGGTCACCGCGTCGGTGTACATGTGGTGGCCGACATGCCGGACCAGCATCAGCGACCGGCCCGGCAGGGTCAGGCGCCCGCCGTCGGGGGCCGTGAAGGTCCGGTCCGCGGCGAGCCGCCGCTCGATCGTGCGGCCGCCCTTGGACAGGGTGGCGACGAGGTCGCCGCGCATCAGGCCGAGCCAGCTCCGGTAGACCGCGACCTTGTCGGCCGAGTCCACGGCCGCCACCGAATCCTCCATGTCCATGATGGTCGAGAGGGCGGCCTCCAGCACCACGTCGGCGATGCCGGCTGGGTCGGTGCGTCCGATCGGGCTCGCGCGGTCGATGACGATCTCGATATGCAGGCCGTTGTGGCGCAGCAGGAGCGCGGTCGGCGCCGCGGCGTCGCCGGTGAAGCCCGCGAAGGTGGCCGAGCCGGTCAGGCCGGCGCTGCGGCCGGCGCCGAGGTCGATGGCGAGGCGGCCGTCCGTCACCGAGAAACCCACGGCATCCGCCCAGGAGCCGACGCTGAGCGGCGCGATCGCGTCGAGGAACGCCTTGGTCCGGGCCACCACCGCGGCGCCCCGGGCCGGGTTGAACCCGGTGCCGGGCGCGCGGTCGCCGTCCTGCGGGATCGCGTCGGTGCCGTAGAGGGCGTCGTAGAGGCTGCCCCAGCGGGCATTGGCGGCGTTGAGCGCGTAGCGGGCGTTGGAGATCGGCACCACGAGCTGCGGCCCGGCGATCGCGGCGATCTCCGCGTCCACGTTCTCGGTGGTCACCCGCACGGTCGCGGGCTCCGGCTGCAGGTAGCCGATCCGCGTCAGGTAGGCCGCGTAGGCCACCGGGTCGTGCGGCTCGCCGCGATGGTCGCGGTGCCAGGAATCGATGTCCGCCTGGAGGCCGTCCCGCCGGTCGAGCAGCGCCCTGTTGTGCGGTGCGAGATCGCGGACGATCGCGGCGAAGCCCGACCAGAACTGGTCGGCCGAGAGGCCGGTCCCCGGCAGCGCCTCCTCGGACAGGAAGGTGCGGAGATCCTCGGCGACGACGAGATTCGACATGGCGATCCTCTGGGATGCGTGGGCCCGCGCGTCAGAAAAAATCGAACGCGCCGTGAAAATTTTTTGATTTCCCCTCGATAGATCGCTTGGCATCCGCGAGAAAGGCGGCAAAAGGGATTTGATTTTTTCCGCAGCGTTGAGAATGCGCGACCAGAGCGACCTCGAGATCTTTGCCCGGGTGGTCCGCACCGGCAGCCTCACTCAGGCCGGTTCGGAACTCGGCCTGTCGGTTGCGGTGGTCTCGAAGCGGCTGAAGCGGCTGGAGGAACGCCTCGCCGTGCGCCTGCTGCATCGCACCACGCGGCGCGTGGCGCCGACGGATGTCGGGGCGGCCTTCTTCGAGCGGATCGCCCCGATCGTCGACGCCATCGCGGAGGCCGAGAGCCTCGTGTCGCAGACGGCGACGCGGGCCCGGGGGACGCTCCGGGTCACGGCGCCGAGCTCCTTCGGGCGCCTGCACATCGTCCCTCACCTGAGGGCCTTCTTCGCCCTCCATCCCGGCATCGTGCTGAACCTGGAGCTGAGCGACGATTTCGAGTCGATCGTCGAGCGCGGCTACGATCTCGCGATCCGGGTCGGCGCGCTGGAGAGTTCCGGGCTGACGGCGGTGCGCCTCGCGCCGGTGCAGCGGGTCCTCTGCGCGCGGCCGAGCTACCTCGACGCGGCCGGGCGGCCGCAGAGCCTCGAGGACCTGCGCGGCCATGTCTGCCTCGCCACCGAGAACCAGAATCCCTGGCGGCTGGTCGGGCCGGAGGGCCCCTGCACGGTCGGCGCGTCGGGGCCGCTGCGCACCCATTCCAACGAAGTGGTGCGCGAGGCCGTGATCGGCGGCCTCGGGATCGCGCTGCGCTCCACCTGGGACGTGCACGCGGAGCTCCGCGACGGCCTGCTGGAGGTGGTGCTGCCGGCCTACGCGGCGGCGGCCTCGGCGGGCATCTTCGCGGTCTACCCGAGCCGGGCCTTCGTGCCGGCCAAGACGCGGGCCTTCATCGCGTTCCTCAAGCAGGCCTACCGGTCGAGCGGGGCCTGGGCGGAGGGGTGAGGCGCGTGCTGCGGCGTCTCGCTCCTGCAGAGAGGGAGCACCCGATAGGCGTCTCCTACCCTCTCCGGTCGATGAGAGCGGCACCGCCGTCCTTGCGAGCGGAGCGAAGCAATCCAGCAGCGCCGGCTGGCCGGAATCGCGCTGCCCGGGGTCACTTCACTGCGCTCGCGATGACGGAGAGCGGCGCATCGACCGAACTGGTCAGCCGGCGACCGTTCCGCCCTCACCCATTCGCGAAGAAATCCGGATCCGTCCGCGCCAGCATCCGCTTGAACGCCGCCCACTCGTTGTCGGGCGCTCCCTGGACCACGACGCGGTCGTAGCCGGCAGCGTACTGCCCGGCGGTCTTGGTGGCGATGGCGGAGGAGGGCCGGATCACCGGCGCGCCCGCCGCCTGGATCGCCAGCTGCGCCCGGCACGAGCGCTCCATGTTGTGCATCAGCCGGAACGCCTCGCCGACCGTGCGGCCGCAGGTCAGCAGGCCGTGATTGCGCAGCACCATCACGGGCTTGTCGCCGAGATCGGCCACCAGCCGCTGCCGCTCGTCGAGGTCGAGGGCGATGCCCTCGTAGGCGTGGTAGGCGACGCGCCCCGTGAACTGCATCGACCACTGGTTCAGGGGCAGGAGCCCCTCCTCCTGGCAGGAGACCGCGACGCCCGCCACCGTGTGGGTGTGCAGCACGCAGATCGCGTCGTGGCGCGCGGCGTGGATGGCGCTGTGGATCGTGAACCCGGCCGGGTTGATGCCGAGCCCCATCGGGTCCTCGAGCACCTTCCCGTCGATGTCGACGGTGACGAGGTTCTCCGGCGTCACCTCCTCGAAGCGCATCCCGTAGGGGTTGATCAGGAACCGGTGCCCGCCGCCCGGCAGCCGCGCCGAGATGTGGGTGTAGATGCTGTCGTCGAGGCCCAGCCGATGGATCAGCCGGTAGGCGGCCGCGAGGTCGACGCGCATCGCGCGGGTCGCGGCGTGATCGGCGGGGTCCGTATCCCGGTCCGCGACGATCGACGGTGTGGCTGCGCTCATGCGACGGCTCCCTGCCGGTCGGCCCTGTCGGCCCTCCGGGATCGCCGCCCGGCGCAGGCGGTCCCGCGATTCCTGAGGCGGTCCGGGACGAGGACCGGGCCCGGGAATCGCCGGCAGGGTGCACCACGGCGCGCGGCCCGGCAATGCACCGGGCCGCGCGTGCGCGGACGCGGCCGAGTCGGGGCGGCGAGCGCCGGTGGCGCGGGGCCGACCCTGCCGTCGACGGTCTCGCGTCGGTCCGGCGCGCTCCTAGAAGCGCTGATCGGTGCGGCCGGGGTTGGGGCCGCGGCTATGATAGGACGCCATGCACAGGTGCCAGATCTGCGAGCCGAGGTCGTAGAGGCTGAGGTTGTTCGGGTTGGGATAGCTGAAGATCTGGGCCCGCGCCTGCTCGCGGCAGGCGGCGTCCTGCGGGCTCTGAATGGGCGGCTCCGGAACGGATTGCGCCGCCGCCCCCGTCGTCAGGGCGATCACGATGGCGAGGGGGGTGATGAGGGGGCGCATTGTCACAGGTCTCCGGATACGGCCTTGGGCCGGCAGCCGCTTTGCCGGCCGCGGATGGGCCACGAGATGGACAGCACGGGGGCCCGGACCGGGCCGTCTAGACCGCCGCCCGTGCGGCACCCGCCGAGTCCGGGCCGCTCAACCCGAGGGTCACGACCCGCATCACCCGCATGAGGCGCGCGGCGTGTCCCTCCCGCGAGCGACGCATCCTTCGCGCCCCGATCCTGTGGCACGCTGCTTATGAACGAAGATTGATGTCAATGGCGCGCATTCAACGAATGACTGCATCGTTCGCGCGGCGGCATTCGCGCATCGCGCGAGGTTCGTCGTGTATTCCCCTCCATCACTGCTCGCGGCGCAGTCCCGCGCAACCTGCACAGGCGGCGCGCCGGCGGATGGATGATCGCTCACTCCGCCAGCGCGGCCTCGACCCCGGCCCCGATCGCCAGGAGCCGGCGATCCTGACCGTGCCGGGCCAGCAGCATCAGGCCCGCCGGCCGGGGCAGGTCCGGCATCGGCAGGGACAGGCCGGTGAGATCGAAGAAGTTGCCGAACGCGGTGTTGCGCAGCATCAGGCGGTTGGCCGCCAGGAAGGCCGCGTCGTCCGCCGCCAGCGGGGCGGTGAGCGGCGCCGTCGTGGCGGTCGCCGGGAGCGCCAGCACGTCGAGCGGGGCGAGGTACCGGTCGAAGGCGGCGATCAGCGCGGCCCGCCGGCGCATCGTCCGGATGTAGCCCGCGGCCGTCGCGCCCCGGCCGGCCACGATGCGGCGATGGACCCGCGGGTCGTAGCGGTCGGCCGCGCTGTCCAGCCAGTCGGCGTGGATCGCCGCGGCCTCGATCGCCGCGAGGGAGCCGTCCGGGAGCGCCGCGTCCATGGCGGCGAGGTGGTCGTCGATCGGGTGATCGGCGATCCGGGCGCCGGCCCGGGACAGGCGCGACAGCACCCGCTCGAAGGCCTCGGCGACAGGCCCTTCCGTCTCGGTGAACAGCAGGCCCCGCGGCACGCCGATGCGCAGGCCGGCGACGGCGAGCGCCTCCAGCGGCGCGGGCTCCTCGCCCGCCATCACGGCGTCGGCGGCCGCGCAATCCGCGACCGTCCGGGCGAGGGGCCCCAGGGAATCGAGGGCGTAGGACAGCGGGAACGCTCCCTCCAGCGGCACGCGGCTTGCGGTCGGCTTGAAGCCGACGACGCCGTTCAGCGCGGCCGGGATCCGGACGGAGCCGCCCGTGTCGGACCCGATCGCGATGTCGCTCGTCCCCTGCCCCACCGAGACCCCGGCGCCGGAGGACGAGCCCCCGGGGATGCGCGCCGGATCGGCGGCGTTGCCGGGGGTGCCGTAATGCGGGTTGAGGCCGAGCCCCGAGAAGGCGAACTCGGACATGTTGGTCTTGCCCAGGATCACCGCGCCGGCCCGGCGCAGCCGGGCGACCACCGGGGCGTCGGCCCGCGCGGGCGCCGCGTCGGCGAGCAGGATCGAGCCGGCGCGCGTCGTCTCGCCCGCCACGTCGAACAGGTCCTTGATCGAGACCATCGCGCCGTCGAGGGGGCCGAGGGAGATCCCGTCCCGGCGGCGCGCATCGGCGGCGTCCGCCGCCGCGCGGGCCTGTTCCGCGTACAGGCGGGTGAAGACCGCCGGGTCCCCCTCGGCGATCCGGGCCAGACGCTCCTCGACGGTCTCGCGTACGCTCATGGTCCTCACCGCACGATGTGATCCGGCCCGCCCCTGCAAACGGAGGGCCGGTCCGCGTCAGAACGTGCCGGGATAGGCGCCGCCATCCATCAGCAGGTTCTGCCCGGTGATGAAGCCCGCCTGCTGGCTGCACAGGAACGCGCAGGCGGCGCCGAACTCGTCGGGGTGGCCGAAGCGGCCGGCGGGGTTGTCGCGCGCCCGCGCCTCCAGGAACGCCTCCACGGTGGTGCCGGCCTTGGCGGCCCCCGCCGCCGCGTTGCTGCGGATCCGGTCGGTGTCGAAGGGGCCGGGCAGCAGGTTGTTGATCGTCACGCCGTGCCGCACGGTCGTCCGCGCGAGCCCGGCCACGAAGCCCGTCAGCCCCGAGCGGGCGCCGTTCGACAGGCCGAGATGCTCGATCGGCGCCTTCACGGCGCCGGAGGTGATGTTGACGATCCGGCCGAACCCGCGGCCGATCATCCCGTCGACCGTCGCCTTGATGAGCGCGATCGGCGCCAGCATGTTGGCGTCGAGCGCCCGGATCCAGGCGTCGCGGTCCCACTCGCGGAAATCGCCGGGGGGCGGGCCGCCGGCATTGTTGACCAGGATGTCGGGCTCGGGGCAGGCGGCGAGCGCGGCGGCCCGGCCGGCCTCGGTGGCGATGTCGCCCGCGACGGTGGTCACGGTGGCACCTGTCGCGGCGCGGATCTCGTCCGCGGTCCGCTCCAGCGTCTCCGCGGTGCGGGCCGTGATCGTCACCGCGACGCCCTCCCGGGCGAGCGCCAGGGCGCAGCCCTTGCCGAGCCCCTTGCTCGCCGCGCAGACGAGCGCCCGGCGCCCGCTCAAGCCGAGATCCATGGGAAGCCTCCGTGAGCCGGCCCTCGCCGCGAAGGCGCCCGGCGCGTCATAGCGCGCCGGGGGCCGTCCCCGGAAGCGGGCCGGGACAGGGCGCGGGGCGTCCCGGGGTGACGTCAGTAGGGAGCCGTCCGGCGGAGGATGCCTTACGGCCGGAACCGGGATCCGTGCCGCTCGCGCCGCCACCGGGCGCGGACGCCCGGCCGGCTTCCGGCGCTCACCACGTGCGCAGGTCGCGGGCGTCGGGCACGTCCGGACGCTCCTCCCGCTCCGGAGCGACGAACCCCGCCCACAGCAGCGCCACCGCCCCGGTGAGGAGCGGAAGGGACGTGCTGAGGACGAGGCTGAGGGTCACGGCGATCCTGCCAGGCGGACGGCGTCGAGACGACGAGATCAGAATTCTATGGCCTGAGAATTGTTTTCGCCGGCTTAAGGCGAGTGCTCGCAATTGCGGGAGCTCGGGGAAATCTGCACGGCGCCCCTCGTCCGGCGCGGCCACCATGCGCCCTGCCGGCTGCGTCGCGCGCTCGGCGGGGGCCGACGCACGGCGGGTCAGCGCGGCGATAGGCCGGATACCCGCGTTCCTGGATCAAGGGGAGCGGGCCGCGCGATCCGGGCCGGACGTTTGCCCGACCGGGGCCGGCGCGCCCCGGCTCAGGGCCGATCCGCCGCTCCGGACAGGGCGCCGAACTCGTTGACCATGCACTCGTGCATCCGGCGCAGCCACGCCCGCGCCTCCGCCCGCTGGGCCTCCGCCCGTTCGGCCCGCTCGTCCGACGCGCGGGCCTGCGCCTCGGCCTGCTCGGCCCGGGCGAGCGCCGCCGCGAGGAGCGCCTCGGCGTGGCGGGCCCGCTCCTCCGCGGCGCGGCGCGCCGTCTCGGCCGCGCGCACGGAACTCTGGGCCTCCCGGACGGAATCGCGGGCGCTCGCCTGCAGGGCGCGCAACCGCGCCGCGGCGCCGCGCACGGCGGTCAGGGACGTCGACCAGTCATCCTCGGCCGCGGAAAACGCCGGCGCGGCCGAGGCGGCGCCGGAGAACAGCGCCACGACCCGGTCGACCGGGTCGGCGCGGCCGTCGCGCGGCGAGGCCGGGTCGGACAGGGGATGGGGCTCCGTCGGCCCGTCCCACGCGCGGGCGGCGCTCATGCCGCGGCCTGCTCGGTGAGGTCCGAGAACTCGGACAGGATCGCCTGCTGGACGCGGTCCAGCCATTCCTCGGCCTGCCGGGCCCGATCCTCGGCGGTGCGGGCGCGGGCCTCGGCCGCCTTGGCGCGCTCCTCGGCGGCGGCGACCTGCGCCTCGGCGCGCAGCTGGACCTCGCGCGCCTGCATCTCGGCCATCCGGGCGCGCTCGTTGGAGGCGTGGATCTCCTCCCGGACCTGATCCAGCACCTGCTCGATCCGCGCCTCCCGCTCGCGCGCCTGGGCCTCGATCACGCGCGCCTGGCGCGCGGCGGTCTGCACCCGGTTGATGAGCGCGTCCCAGTCCCGCGGCGCGGCCGGCGGTGTCGGGGACTCGGTCCGCGCTTGCAACGACGCGACGGCGCGCAGGACGTTGCCGAGGTCGGGCTCGGGCGCGGCACCGGCGCCGCGCTTGACCTTGTCCGCGGAGCGAAACCGAGGATCGCTCAGAAGCCTCTGCAGCTCGCTCACGGATCCCCTGCTCCCTGTGGACGCAATTCTGATCCGACTAAACTGTTTAGAATGGTTAACGAAGGATTAAACGGCGAGCAATGAGGTGTCGGACTATTAACGCCGCGGATCGCGCGCGCGCGGTGGCCACGGGCGGCGGCCCCTCGGCAGGCGCCGGATCGCCGGCACCTGCCGGCGGCGGGTTCGCCGGCGCGCTCGCAGGACGTGTTGTTTGATACAGAATTCGCGCCTCGAATGACCGCGTAATCAGTCCGTCGTTACGGGTTGAAATGGTTGTCGTTCGGGAGATCGCGATGGCCGGGTACCGCTGGGACGAGGCTTGGAGGCCGGCCTTCAAGACCGGACAGATTTTCTTCGGGCACCCTCAGGAATGCTGTGACTGCCTCATCTGGGAGCTCCGGACATCCGGCGCGCGGATCGAGGTCCGGCCGGAGGCGGTGCCGCCGCGCACCGTCCGGCTCGTCTCGATCGCCCTGATGCTGAACCAGGCCTGCGAGGTCGTCGCGCGCGCGGGCCGGACGATCGAGCTGAGATTCTCCGCGCCTCCGGAGCCCGCCGGCGCGACGGCCGCGGGGACGGGCGCCGGTCCCGCACGCGATGCGCCCGACGCGACGCGGCCCGTGCTCGGCCGCACGCGATTCCCGCCAGAGCGGTCATAAGTCTTCCTCATCCCCGCGAAACCACCGCGAAACCGCCGCGGAGCACCCGAGGAGGTGCGCCATGACCGCCCCGCAAGTCATCGCAACGATCTTCTTCCTGGTCTCGGCCGGTTCGGCGACGGCGCTGGCCGTCATGGCGGCGGCCTCGGCCGTGCTGGACGCGGTGGCGGAGGCCTGCGACCGCCCGCGGCCGGACGCGGGACGGGACCGGGCGCGCCGCGTCTCGGAGGCCGTCTGCCGGCTGCGCCGCGCGGCCCTCGCCCGCGCCGCGACACCGTAGGACTCCGGTCTCGCCGGCGGCGCGGCGTAGCCGCGGGACAGTGCGGCCGAGGCCGCTTCGGCGGGGTGCCGCCCCGGTGCGCCGTCGCTGTTGAGACCGCGTGCCCGTGCGCGGGGCCGGAGGCAGCCGGGAGCGCATCGCCCTGACCGTCGTCGAGATCCATCGCTCGCCCGGGAGGGCGACCGGGCTGTGCGCGGCGCGCGTCCTCCGCACGCTGCTCCGGCGCGGCCCGGTGGTGTCGGTCGGACCGGGCGGGATCCTCGACCGGCGGCTCTCCACCGACTGGATCCCCTGGACGGCCGCGCGCGGCATCGCGACGGTGCAGATCCGGCGTCGGCGCATGATCGGCTTCGAGGTCGATCCGCGGATCGCCGCGTCCCTGCCGGGCGAGGCGCGCGCGGCGCGTGGCGCGGTTGAACCGGGTTCGTCGGCGACCACCGATACCGGATCGCGTCCGTCGACCTGCGCGGCGGCTTCCCGTCCCTGTCCGACGCGGTCGCGCGCGGCTGGTCCGGGTCTCACGGGTCCCCGTGCGGCTCCTCACCCCGGACGAGGGGGCGCCATCGCGCCGATGACGCGCACGGGCGAGCCTGATCGTCTCGCCGCGCGGGGCGGGCCGCCGAGCGACTGTGGGATAGGCGGGCAAGCGCGCCGCCAAAGGCCGCGTCAGGTTCGGCAGACCCCTTCGGGGTCGGTGATCCCGCGAGGGATCCGTTCGAGGCGCGTGCTCTGGAGAAAGCCGGACACTTCACGGCGTCGAGTGGTGGAGACGACAGGGATCGAACCTGTGACCTTTCCCATGTCAAGGGAATGCACTACCGCTGTGCTACGTCTCCTCATCGATCACGATCAGGTTCACCGAACCTGGACGCCATCGAGATAGTCCATATTGGTCAGTAGCTTATGAGGAGTGTCGACCACCCTGTCAAGGTAGTGCCCTCCCGCTGAGCTACGCGCCCGGCCCGGCGCCGTTCGGGCTCCGGTGGGCGGGGCCTATAGCGGCTGCCCGGCGAGGGCGCAAGCGGAACCTGCATGCCGAGGCCGATCGATCGCGTCCCCCGCCGGTCCGTCCCGGGCACGCGCCGACCCGATCGCATCGCGCCGCGGTCGGATAGCGCGTTCGGCATCAGTGGCTTAGAGACGGCCACATCGAGCCGGCGGGGTCGACCCGCCGGGATCCGCCCCCGGTCCGAACGCGCCATGGTGCACGCCGACGGAAAAATGCGCTATGGCCCTGCCGCTCGGCATCCGGCCGCGCCGCGACACATGGCGGACACTTGGCGCCGGCATGCCGCCGCCTCACGCTTCAGGACATGCGCTACTTCATCGACCACGATCAGGGCGATTCGATCCGCGGCTGGATCGTGCCGGACAATCCCCTCGCCATTAGCCGGGTCGTGGTCGCGGTCGACGGACGACGCGTGGCCGAGGTCCCGGCCAGCGTCATCGACGAGGCCTTCAAGCGCAACGGCTGGCACGCCACGGGGCAATGCACCTTCGTGGTCAGCGAGGCCGAGGTGCCGGGCCTGTCCGACATCCCGCGGCTCGAACTCTACGATGCCGACACCAACGTGCTGGTCTACCGGCGCATGCCGGCCGAGGGGCCGATCCGGCAGCGGGTGATGCTGGTCAACACCGGCATCGAGCCCGAGATCGTGCTCCAGACGGCGCTCTTCCCGTATTTCCAGCACTGCTATTTCGGCATCCACAAGCTGCCGGACGAGATCCTGAGCTGCGTGCTGGCCGGCCCGGCCGCGCCGTCGGCCTTCCTGTCGGGCGCCGTGACCATCCCGCGCTACGAGAACTTCATGACGCCGGACCTGATGGTCACGGCCATCCTGCTCCAGGAACCGCAGATCGAGATGGCGGCCCGGATGCGCTGGCTGAAGGCCCGGGCCGCGGATGCCGCCGATCCCGGGCGCAGCTGGCGCCTGGGGCCGCTGGCCGAGGCCGCCGCCTTCGCGGACGACTACGACTTCTCCGACGTGAAGAGCCTCAAGCGCTTCTTCCGCATGCTGCCCGAGCCCGCCTACCGGCTGCTCTACAACCCGCTGACCCGCCAGCTCGGGACCCGCATGCCGGACGACCGGCTGCATCCGGGCAACTCGATCGCGGCGATCGAGATTCTCGCCCGGGTCGGGATCGTCGGCCACAAGACCCGGTTCTCCGCCTTCGCGTCGACGCTGTTCGACCGCCTCGGGATCGGAACGCCGATCCCGACCCTGCCGCCGGTGCCGGCCGAGACGCTGGCGCTGGCCGAGCGCCTGAAGAGCGTCAAGGCGGTCGAGGACATGATCGTGTTCGACGTGGCCATGTCGGATGCCGTGAAGGCCTCGGTCGACAAGAGCTGGAGTTGATGGTGCGTTCGACCGGGCCGGCGGTGCCCGAACTCCGCCTCCCGACGGCGCAGGTCGCGGGGCTCTGGGGCAAGCGGCGCGCCCTCCCGGCGCGGGCGGGCGCCGACGGGCTGCGCGTCGCGCTGCCGGATCTCGCGGGCCGCTGGGTCGAGATCATCCTGTCCAACGACCCGGCCGAGGCCCGCGACACCCTCCCCGACATCAGCTTCGTCGGTCCCGACGGGCGGCCGGGCACGCTGCTGCCCCAGGAGGCCCGGGGCGGCGGTGCCTTCGCGTGGATCGGCTGCCTGCCCGAGGACGTCGTCGAGCTGCGCGTGGCCGATCCGGCGGGGCGGGTGCCGGTCCGGCTGCGCCGGATCGCCGTGCGCCGCCTCGCCCGGCCGGTCCTGGCCGCCCGCGGGCTCCTGCGCGATCCCGGCCTGACCGTGCAGGCCTTCACCTGGCGGATCCTCGGCAAGAAGGTGCGCGCGCGGGGCTTCCTCGGCCGGGCGCTGCGCCACCGGCGCGTGAGCGGCTACGAGGCCTGGCTGGGCACCCACACCCTGCGCCGCGCGGAGCGGGACGGGATCGCCGCCGAGATCGCCGCCTGGACCGATCCGCCGCTGATCTCCGTGCTGATGCCGGTCCACGATCCGGATCCGAAGGTGCTGCGGGCGGCCCTGGCGTCGCTGCGCGCGCAGCTCTACCCCCACTGGGAACTGTGCGCCGTCGACGACGCCTCCACGCGCCCCGAGATCCCGCGGATCCTGAGCCGGGCGGCCGAGGCCGACCCGCGCATCCGCGTCCTGGCCCGGACCGAGAACGGCCACATCGCCCGGGCGACCAACGACGCGCTGGGCATGGCCCGGGGCGCGGTCTGCGCCTTCATGGACCACGACGACGCGCTCACCGAGGACGCCCTCTACGAGGTCGCCCGGGCGCTCCGCCGCGACCCGGGCCTCGTGCTGATCTACAGCGACGAGGACAAGATCGACGGGCGCGGCCGGCGGTTCGACCCGCACTTCAAGTCCTGCTTCGACCGCGAGCTGCTCTACGCCCAGAACTACATCAACCACCTCACGGTCGTGCGCACCGAGGCGCTGCGCGCCGTCGGCGGCCTGCGCCCCGGCTTCGAGGGCAGCCAGGACCACGACCTGCTGCTGCGGCTGACCGACGGGCTCGACCCCGCCCGCATCCGCCACATCCCGCGGGTGCTCTATCACTGGCGCGCCGCGCAGGGCTCCGGCACCTTCTCGGACCGGGCACTCGCCCGGGCGGAGGCCGCGCGCCTGCGCGCCCTGGAGGAGGTCGTGGCACCCTGGGGCGGCCGGGCGGAGCGCGGTCCCGGCGGCTTCAACCGCCTGGTCCGGCCGCTGCCGGCGCGGCCGCCGCGGGTCTCCGCGGTCATCCCGACCCGGGACCGGGCCGAGATCCTGTCGGTGACCCTCGACGGGCTGCTCGGCGCGACCGACTACCCCGACATCGAGGTGGTGATCGTCGACAACGACAGCCGCGAGCCCGAGACCGCCGCCCTGTTCGCCCGCTACCGGGACGATCCGCGGGTGCGCGTCGTGCCGGTGCCGGGGGCATTCAATTTCTCGGATCTGTCGAATCGCGGCGCCGCCGCGGCCACCGGCGCGGTGCTCCTGTTCCTCAACAACGACATCGAGGTGCTCGAGCCCGGCTGGCTCGCCGAGCTGGTCCGCCACGCGGTGCGGCCGGAGATCGGGGCCGTCGGGGCCAAGCTCCTCTATCCGGACCGCACGATCCAGCACGGCGGCATCGTCCTCGGGATCGGGGGCGTGGCCGGCCACAGCCATCTCGGCGTCGCCGACGCGGATCCGGGCTATTTCTGCCGCATGGTCATCGCCCACGAGGTCTCGGCGGTCACCGGCGCGTGCCTGGCCATGCGGGCGGACGTGTTCGCGGAGGTCGGGGGCTTCGACGCGCAGGCCCTGAAGGTCGCCTTCAACGACGTGGATCTCTGCCTGAAGATCCGCCGGGCCGGCTACCGGATCGTCTGGACGCCCTTCGCGAAATTGATTCATCACGAGTCGAAGAGCCGCGGGGCCGAGGACACGCCGGAGAAGCAGAAGCGATTCGAGGGCGAGGTGCTGACCATGCTCGACCGCTGGGGCCCGGAGCTGCGCGCCGACCCCTATTACAACATCAACCTGTCACGGAATTCGGCGCATTACCGCGTGTGAGCGGTCCGCGCCCCTGACGCCGCCGGTGGCTGCGGCCACGCGGTGCTATGCGTGCGTCAGTGGGTGAACTTGCGTCCGGAGCCGGTTGCGGTACCTCTGGACATGCCGCAAGAGGCAGTTCCGGCCAAGGCGCCCCCACGGGCGCGCGGCGAGGGCGACAATCAGAGATGAGTGCGAACACCCCTACGGTCACGGGCCTGGAGCGCGACGCCCAGCAGGCGATGGGAGACCACAAGGTCCATCCCAACGAGATCGCCATCGGCGTGGTGATCGGACGCGCGTCCGAATACTTCGACTTCTTCGTGTTCGGCATCGCCTGCGTGCTGGTCTTCCCGAAGGTGTTCTTCCCCTTCGTCGACCCGCTGAAGGGCACCCTCTACGCCTTCTCGATCTTCGCCCTCGCCTTCATCGCCCGCCCGGTCGGCACCGTGATCTTCATGGCGATCGACCGGCGCCACGGGCGCAGCGTCAAGCTGACCACCGCCCTGTTCCTGCTCGGCGGGTCGACGGCGGCGGTGAGCTTCCTGCCGCGCTACGACAGCATCGGCATCTCGGCGGTCTACATCCTGGCCGGCCTGCGGATCCTGCAGGGCCTCGCCCTCGGGGGCGCCTGGGACGGTCTCGCCTCCCTGCTCGCCATGAACGCGCCGCGCGAGCGCCGCGGCTGGTACGCGATGATCCCGCAGCTCGGCGCGCCGCTGGGCTTCATGGTGGCGAGCGCCCTGTTCGCGTTCTTCCTCGTCAACCTCGACGAGGCCGACTTCATCGACTGGGGCTGGCGCTTCCCGTTCTACTGCGCCTTCACCATCAACGTGGTCGCGCTGTTCGCCCGGCTGCGCCTCGTCGCCACCGACGAGTTCGCCCGGATGATGGACCTCGACCGGCTGCGCCCGGTCCCGGCCCTGGAGCTGTTCCGTCACCACGCCGGCGACGTGGTTCGCGGCGCCTTCGTGCCGCTCGCCGCCTTCGCGCTGTTCCACCTCGTGACGATCTTCCCGATCGCGTGGCTCGCGCTGAACAGCACCACCCGCTCGCCGGGCGAGTTCCTGATCGTGCAGTTCTCCGGCGCCATCGTCTGCGCCGGCGCGGTGGCCGCCTCGGGGCTGATCGCCGACCAGATCGGCCGCCGCAACTGCCTGATCATGAGCTCTTCGCTGATCGCCTTCTTCGCCGTCGGCAGCATCATCGCGCCGCTCCTGTTCGGCGAGAGCGCCATCGGCCAGACCATCTACGTCACGATCGGCTTCATGCTGCTCGGCCTCGCCTACGGCCAGACCGCGGGTGCGGTGAGCGCCCGCCTCGGCAACCACTACCGCTACACCGGCGCCGCGCTCACCTCCGACTTCGCGTGGCTGCTCGGGGCCGGTTTCGCCCCCCTGGTGGCCCTGTTCCTGTCGCAGCGCTACGGCCTGGCGATGATCGGCGTCTACCTCCTCTCCGGCGCCGTCTGCAGCCTCGTGGCCCTGTTCACCGACCGGTCGGAACTGCGCCAGATGTGAGTCGGCGGCGCGGGCCGCCCGGCCCGCCCGTGAGCTGACGGGAACGCCGCCTCGCGCGGCACGGCTGAAGCGCCGCGGCAGCGGCATGGCAGAAGCGCCGCGCGAGCGGCCTGGGATGACGAGACGCGTGCTGTGACCTCCACGATCCATCGACCGGACAGGACCGACGCCGCGACCCGCCGAGGCGGCCGCGGGCGGCGCCTCCTGCCGCTCCTCGCCCTGCCGCTCCTGACCCTGCTCGGCGGCTGCAACTTCGTGGTCCTGCACCCGGCCGGCTACGTGGCCGAGCAGCAGCGCAACCTCGTGCTGGCGGCGACCGGGCTGATGCTCCTGATCATCGTCCCGGTGATCGCCTTCACGCTGATCTTCGCGTGGCGCTACCGCGCGACCAACGAGGACGCGGTCTACGATCCCGAATGGCACCACTCGACCCAGCTCGAGGTGCTGATCTGGACGGCGCCGCTGATGATCATCATCGCGCTCGGCGCCCTGACCTGGATCGGGACCCACACCCTCGATCCGTTCCGGCCGCTCAGCAAGATCGACCCGAAGCGCGACGTCCCGGCCGGTACCGTGCCGCTGGAGGTCGAGGCGGTGGCCATGGATTGGAAGTGGCTGTTCCTCTACCCGCAATACGGGATCGCCACGGTCAACGAGCTCGCCGCGCCGGTGGACCGGCCGATCCGCTTCAAGATCACCGCCACCGACGTGATGAACACGTTCTACGTGCCCACGCTCGCCGGCATGGTCTACGCGATGCCCGGCATGCAGACCCAGCTCCACGCGGTGATCAACCGCGAGGGCGCCTACGAGGGCCGCTCGGCGCACTACAGCGGCGCCGGCTTCTCCAACATGTTCTTCAAGTTCCACGGCCTCACCAACGAGGGCTTCGACAAGTGGATCGCCAAGGCCAAGGCCGAGGGCGGCGAGCTCACCCAGGAGGCCTACCTGAAGCTCGAAGAGCCGAGCGAGGCCGAGCCGGCGCGGTTCTACAAGGCGTACATGAAGGGCCTCTACGACCGGATCATCGGCATGTGCCCGCGGCCCGACCAGATGTGCGTCGGCGAGATGGTGAAGATCGACGCGCAGGGCGGGGCCCACGGCGCGGAGGCCGCCGAGAACTACAAGCGCCTGCAGTACGACAACCGCCTCGCGGAGCGCGGCGTCGAGGGGCCCGGCGCGACGGCGCCGGCCTCGGAGACCCTGCCCCACGGCCAGACGCAGCCGCAGGGCATGAAGCCGCGGCCCGACATGGGCAACCCGGACGTCCGGGGCCAGAAGTCGCCCGACAGCCAGGGCAAGGGCTCCGGCGAGGGCCAGAGCGAGGGCGGCCAGATCGCCCCCAAGCAGCTGAACCAGTGAGGCCGCGCGTGCTGACAGCGGACTCCACACACACAACCGGCGGTCGCCGTCGAACCCACTGAACGGGCCGATCCCATGTTCGCAAACCTGGACCTACAGCAGCTGCTCGTCGGGCGATTTACGATCGAGCAGATCCCCTATCACGAGCCGATCCTGCAGGCGACGTTCGCCGGCGTGGCCGTCGTCGGCCTCACCGTGCTGGGCGTCATCACCTACTACCGCTTCTGGGGGCCGATGTGGCGTGACTGGATCACGTCGATCGACCACAAGAAGATCGGCATCATGTACTGCATCTTCGCGGGCATCATGCTGCTGCGCGGCTTCGCCGACGCGATCCTGATGCGCTCCCAGCAGGCGGTCGCCTTCGGCGATCAGCAGGGCTTCCTGCCGCCGCACCACTACGACCAGATCTTCACCGCCCACGGCATGATCATGATCTTCTTCGTGGCGATGCCGTTCGTCACGGGGCTCATGAACTTCGCCGTGCCGCTGCAGATCGGCGCCCGCGACGTCGCCTTCCCGTTCCTGAACAACTTCAGTTTCTGGATGACGGTCGCCGGCGGCCTGCTGGTGATGGTCTCGCTGTTCGTCGGCGAGTTCTCCCGCGCCACCTGGCTCGCCTACCCGCCCCTCTCCGGGGCGGCGATGAGCCCCGGCGTCGGCGTCGACTACTACATCTGGGCGCTGCAGATCGCCGGTATCGGGACGCTGCTCTCGGGCATCAACCTGGTCGCCACCATCGTGAAGATGCGGGCGCCCGGCATGACCATGATGAAGCTGCCGATCTTCGTCTGGTCGGCGCTGTGCACCAACATCCTGATCGTGGCCGCCTTCCCGATCCTCACGGCCGTTCTCGCGATGCTGTCGCTCGACCGCTACGTCGGCACGCACTTCTTCACGAACGACCTCGGCGGCAACGCCATGCTGTACTTCAACCTGATCTGGATCTGGGGTCACCCGGAGGTCTACATCCTGATCCTGCCCGCCTTCGGGGTGTTCTCGGAGATCACCTCGACCTTCTGCGGCAAGCGCCTGTTCGGCTACACCTCGATGGTCTACGCGCTGGTGGTCATCACCATCCTCGCCTACCTCGTGTGGCTGCACCACTTCTTCACGATGGGCTCGGGCGCGGACGTGAACTCGTTCTTCGGGATCACGACCATGATCATCTCGATCCCGACGGGCGCGAAGATCTTCAACTGGATGTTCACGATGTACCGCGGCCGGATCCGGTTCGAGGTGCCGATGCTGTGGGTGGTGGCGTTCATCGTCACCTTCGTGATCGGCGGCATGACCGGCGTCCTCCTGGCGGTGCCCCCGGCCGACTTCGTCCTGCACAACTCGCTGTTCCTGATCGCGCACTTCCACAACGTGATCATCGGCGGCGTGCTGTTCGGCATGTTCGCCGGCGTGACCTTCTGGTTCCCCAAGGCCTTCGGCTTCAAGCTCGACGAGTTCTGGGGGAAGATGGCCCTCGGGTTCTGGGTGACCGGGTTCTACGTCGCCTTCATGCCGCTCTACGTGCTCGGCCTGATGGGCGTGACCCGGCGCATGCAGCACTTCGACGATCCGTCGCTGCAGATCTGGTTCGTGATCGCCGCCATCGGCGCGGCGCTCATCGCCTGCGGCATCGCCTCGCAGATCGTCATGTTCGTGGTCTCGATCCGCAACCGCGACAAGCTGCGCGACCTGAGCGGCGACCCGTGGGGCGGCCGGACGCTGGAATGGTCCACCTCCTCGCCGCCGCCGGACTACAACTTCGCCTTCACGCCGGTGGTCCACGATTCCGACGCGTGGTGGGACATGAAGAACCGCGGCTTCGACCGTCCGCTCAAGGGCTACAAGCCGATCCACATGCCCAAGAACACCGCGGCCGGCGCGATCCTGGCGGCCCTGAACCTCATCTTCGGCCTGGCCATGGTCTGGTACGTCTGGTGGCTGGCGATCCTCAGCTTCGTGGCGATCTTCGTCGTGGCGATCGCCCACACCTTCAATTACAATCGCGACTACTACATTCCCGCCGACGTCGTCAGTCGGACGGAAGGTCAGCGGACGCGCGAACTGGAGATGGCGTGATCCGATGATGCACGCGGAGACTGCACCCCCCGGCGCCGCGGCGCCGGTCTTCTACCAGATCGACGAGGAGGGCCATCATTCCGAGGGCTCGACCATGCTCGGGTTCTGGCTCTACCTGATGAGCGACTGCCTCATCTTCGCGACCCTGTTCGCGACCTACGGGGTGCTCGGGCGCAGCTACGCGGCCGGCCCCACGCCGAAGGAGCTGTTCGACCTGCCGGGCATCGCGGTGAACACCGCCATGCTGCTGTTCTCGTCCATCACCTACGGCTTCGCCATGCTGGAGATGGACCGGGACCGGGTGAAGCAGACCCAGATCTGGCTCGCGGTGACCGGCCTGTTCGGCGCGGCCTTCGTGGCGCTGGAGATCCGGGAGTTCGTCCACCTGTTCCACGAGGGCGCGCCGCCCTGGCGCAGCGCGTTCCTGTCCTCCTTCTACACGCTGGTGTCGACCCACGGCCTGCACGTCTCGATGGGCATCCTGTGGCTCGTCGTGCTGATGGTGCAGGTGGGCAAGCGCGGCCTGATCGTCGAGAACAAGCGCCGGCTGATGTGCCTGTCGATGTTCTGGCACTTCCTCGACCTGATCTGGATCGGCGTCTTCACCGTCGTCTACCTGATGGGAGTGCTCGAATGAGCGCCGACGCACGCCACCTCACCGGTCACGGTCAGGACACGCACGACGCCCACGCCCACAGCGAGGGCGGCCACGGCACCTTCCAGAGCTACATGACGGGCTTCGTCCTGTCGGTGATCCTGACGGTGATCCCGTTCTGGCTGGTGATGGGCAACGTCCTCGACAACAGCCTCGTCACCACCCTGGTCATCCTGGCGCTCGGCGGCGTCCAGATGGTCGTGCACGTCATCTACTTCCTGCACATGAGCACGAAGTCGGAGGGCGGCTGGACCTTCATGGCGCTGATCTTCACCATCACGCTGGTGGTGATCATGCTCGCCGGCTCGGTGTGGGTGATGTACCACCTCAACCACAACATGATGCCGATGGATGCCCACGACGTCATGAACAACGCCCGCTGAGCGCGCGTCCGGAGATGAGGCCCGCGGGGCCGGGAGGGGGGGCTGATCCGGGACCGACCCCCTCCCCGGCCCCGCTCTCGTTGCTGCGGCGCGCCGTGTTCGGCGTCGGCGCGGGAATCGTCTTCCTGGTCCTGCTCGGCCTCGGCACGTGGCAGGTGGAGCGGCGGGCCTGGAAGCTCGACCTGATCGCCCGGGTCGATGCCCGGGTCCACGCCCCGCCCGTGCCGGCCCCCGGCCCCGCCGACTGGCCGCGCGTCAGCCCCGACGACGCCTACCGGCACGTCCGGCTCTCCGGCACCTTCCTGAACGATCGCGAGACCCTGGTTCAGGCCGTCACGGAACTCGGCGGCGGCTTCTGGGTGCTGACGCCCCTGCGGCGTCCGGACGGCACCCTCGTGCTGGTCAATCGCGGCTTCGTGCCCGGCGCCCGGCGCGATCCGGCGACCCGGGCGGCCGGGCAGCTCGCGGGCGCGGCGACGGTGACCGGCCTCCTGCGGCTGACCGAACCGAAGGGCGCGTTCCTGCGCGCCAACGATCCCAAGGATGACCGCTGGTACTCCCGGGACGTCGCCGCCATCGCGGCCGCGCGTGGCCTGGGCGACGTCGCGCCCTACTTCGTGGACGCCGACGCGACGCCCAATCCCGGCGGCCTCCCGGTGGGCGGGCTGACGGTGATCGCCTTCCCCAACAACCATCTCGTCTACGCGATCACGTGGTACGGGATGGCGCTGATGCTGGCCGGCGCCGTGGTCTACCTCCTGCGGCGCGGCCCGGGCGACCGGGACTCCGAGCTGCGCTGAGCTGCGCTCAGGCGCCTCCGCGGAAGCTTGACCGATAGGGGAGTAGCCCGCTCCGAGCGGGTCCCTATAATGGCGTGACAAACGCCACAACGAGTCAACGCCATGACCTCCCGCATCCCGAACTTCGCCGAAATCCCGCTCGCCGGCGAATCACTCGCGATCGCGGCCCCGGCGCTCGGCGAGCCCTGGATGACGCCGGAGGGCATCCCGGTGAAGGGCCGCTACGGGCCGGAGGACCGGGAGGGCATCGAGTTCCTCGACACCTATCCGGGTCTCGCGCCGTTCCTGCGCGGCCCCTACCCGACCATGTACGTCACCCAGCCCTGGACGATCCGGCAGTACGCCGGCTTCTCCACGGCCGAGGATTCAAACGCCTTCTACCGCCGCAACCTCGCGGCCGGACAGAAGGGCCTGTCGGTGGCCTTCGACCTCGCCACGCACCGCGGCTACGATTCCGACCATCCCCGCGTCTCGGGCGATGTCGGCATGGCGGGCGTGGCGATCGACTCGATCTACGACATGCGCACGCTGTTCTCGGGGATTCCCCTCGACGAGATGACCGTGTCGATGACGATGAACGGCGCCGTGCTGCCGATCCTCGCCCTCTACATCGTCGCCGCCGAGGAGCAGGGCGTGCCGCCGCAGAAGCTCGCGGGCACCATTCAAAATGACATTCTAAAAGAATTCATGGTCCGCAACACCTACATCTATCCCCCCAAGGGATCGATGCGGATCATCTCCGATATCTTCGCATATACGTCCAAGAATATGCCGAAGTTCAACTCGATCTCGATCTCCGGCTACCACATGCAGGAGGCCGGGGCGACGAACGACCTGGAGCTCGCCTACACGCTGGCCGACGGCGTCGAGTACATCAAGGCCGGGCTGGCGGCCGGGCTGACCATCGACCAGTTCGCCCCGCGCCTGTCGTTCTTCTGGGCGATCTCGACCAACTTCTTCATGGAGGTCGCCAAGATGCGGGCCGCGCGCCTGATCTGGGCGAAGCTCGTGAAGGGCTTCGATCCGAAGTCGGAGAAGTCGCTCGCCCTGCGCACCCACTCGCAGACGTCGGGCTGGTCGCTCACCGCCCAGGACGTGTTCAACAACGTCACCCGCACCAACATCGAGGCGATGGCGGCGACGCAGGGCGGCACGCAGTCGCTCCACACCAACGCGCTCGACGAGGCGCTGGCGCTGCCGACCGACTTCTCGGCCCGGATCGCCCGCAACACCCAGCTGTTCCTCCAGCAGGAGAGCGGCACCACCCGGATCGTCGATCCCTGGGGCGGCTCCTACTACGTGGAGAAGCTCACCGCCGACATGGTCGCCCGGGCCTGGGAGCACATCCGCGAGGTCGACGGGCTCGGCGGCATGGCCAAGGCGATCGAGGCCGGCATCCCGAAGCTGCGCATCGAGGAGGCCGCCGCGCGGGCGCAGGCGCGGATCGATTCCGGCCGCCAGACTATCGTGGGCGTGAACAAGTTCCGGGCCGACGACGAGATGGCGATCGAGCTGCTGCGGGTCGACAACGGCAACGTCCGCCGGCTCCAGATCGACAAGCTCAAGCGCCTGCGCGCCGAGCGCGACGAGGCGACGGTCGCGGACCGGCTCGACGCGCTCACGAAGGCCGCCGACGGCGCCGGCAACCTGCTGGAACTCGCCGTCGAGGCGGCCCGCGCCAAGGCGACGGTGGGCGAGATTTCCGAGGCCCTGGAGAAGGCCTGGGGCCGGCACCGCGCCGAGATCCGCTCGATCTCCGGCGTCTACAAGCGCGAGGTGGGGGGCATGTCGCCTGTGGTCGAGGAAGTCCGGGCGCTGGTCGAGGCGTTCGAGGAGAATGACGGCCGCCGGCCGCGCATCCTGGTCGCCAAGATGGGCCAGGACGGGCACGACCGCGGCCAGAAGGTGATCGCCTCGGCCTTCGCGGATCTCGGCTTCGACGTGGATATCGGGCCGCTCTTCGCCACGCCGGCGGAGGCCGCCCGCCAAGCGGTGGAGAACGACGTCCACATCGTCGGCGTCTCGTCGCTGGCGGCCGGCCACCTGACCCTGGTGCCGGAGCTGAAGGCGGCGCTCACCGAGCAGGGCCGCGACGACGTGATGATCGCCATCGGCGGCGTCATCCCGCCGGGCGACTACGAGGCGCTGACGGCGGCCGGCGCGGCGGCGATCTTCCCGCCCGGCACGGTGATCGCCGAGGCGGCCGCCAAGCTGATCCGCGCGCTGAACGAGCGGCTGGGCTACGCGGCCCGGCAGGCGGCGGAGTAGGGCGAGCCTCCCGCGGTGGCCGGGCTTGGCCGCCCCGATCCTTCCCGCCCCCGCCCTCAACCGGAGATGCCGGAGCGCAGCGGAGGCCTCGAAGGAGGCCTCCGGCCAGTCGCGCGATCCCTGACCCCTCCTCGGAGGCTCCCTGGCGCGGGCACCGCAGAATGAGGCGGTGGCATGGGATCGGCCGGCCCCGGGGATGGGGCGCTCAGTTCAGCGCCTGCGGGTCCGCCTCCGTGAGGAACGCCCCGACGGCGTGGAGGAACTGCATGCGGTTCTTCTCCATCATCACCGTGTGGGTGCCCTCCCCCAGCTCGACGAAGCGCTTGTAGGGGGCGTGGGTGAGCTTGGTGAAGTACTCCTGCGCCTGATAGCTCGGCAGGTCGGCGTCCCACTCGGCGTGGATGATCAGCACCGGCACGCGGATCTCGCCCGGGTCGTAGAGCGGCTTGCCGGCCGCCCAGTAGGCGTCCTTGTCGGCGACCGTGCCGTTCGGCGCGCGCAGGACCGGCGGCGACCGTTTCGCGCCGGCCGCGTCGGTCGCGAAGGTCGCGTCGGCCCACTGGTCGAACCAGCCCGCCGGGATCAGGTCGGCCTTCTTGTCCTCGGGCACCCCGGTCAGCCAGCGGGCCCGGGCGCTGTCCCGGCTGACGGTGCGGTAGGCACCCACCTTGCCGCCGCCGCCGATCAGGCCCGGCGTGCGCGCGAGCCATTGCGGCGCGTAGAGGACGAGACGGTTGACGCTGTCGTTGTGGGTGCTGGTGTAGAGCCCCATGGTGGAGGTCCCCCAGGACCAGCCCATCAGGTCGATCTTCTCGACGCTGCGCCGCTTCTTGATGAAGTCGACGACCTGCCCCACGACCTTGGCGGCGTCGGGCGTGCGCATCAGCGGCGGGTTGTCGTCCGGCGGCGCGTCCATGGCGGCCGGGCGCCCGGACAGGCCGTAGCCCGGCAGGTCCACGCAGTAGACGTCGAAGCCGAGGCCCGCGAGGTAGTCCATGGCCGACATCCCGCCGAGGGGCAGGTCGAACGCCGTGGAGGACGGGTAGGTCGAGCCGTGCACGTAGAGCAGGATCCGGTCGCCCGGGAACGTGTCGGTGCCGGCCGGACGCTTGCTGCGCACGTAGATGTCGACGCCGGGCTCGCTCCAGGGCAGGCGGAACTCCTCCGTCGCCAGCCGGCCCGGCGGGGCGGCCGCCCGCGCCGGCGTCGCCGCGACCGCCGCACCGACGGCGAGGGCTCCGACCAGATGGCGCCGGGCCAGGCCCCGGGGCGGATCCTTGCCCGGGGGCGCCCGGTTCGGATCTGTCTGCGCGCGTCTGTCCGCCATGGTTTCCTCCGGCCCGCCTTGTCTGGCGGCTCCGGTCATTCAACCCACGGGTGTCGACCGGTGCAACGCCCGGCGGCGCGGGCGGCCGGACAGGCGGCGGATTCCGTCGCCCGATCCGGCGAAACAGCGTGAAAAAAGCCCGTCCCTGTCGCCGGGGCTGGTGACGCCGCGCCTTCGCGCGGGCATTGAGGCGGGAGAGCCCGGGAGACGCCCGCTTATGACGACCCCGACGACCGTCGCGACCACGCCCTTCCCCGACCAGAAGCCGGGCACCTCCGGCCTGCGCAAGAAGGTGCCCGTGTTCCGGCAGCCGAACTACGTCGAGAACTTCGTCCAGGCGATCTTCGACACCCTGCCCGACAAGGCGGACGCCACCCTTGTGCTGGGCGGCGACGGCCGGTTCCTCAACCGCGAGGTGGTGCAGAAGACGCTGCGCCTCGCCGCCGGCAACGGGTTCGGCCGGGTCCTGGTCGGGCGCGGCGGCCTGCTCTCGACGCCCGCCGCCTCCTGCGTGATCCGGAAGGCCAAGGCGCTCGGCGGCATCGTCCTCTCGGCGAGCCACAATCCCGGCGGACCGGAGGGCGATTTCGGCATCAAGTTCAACGCCGCCAACGGCGGCCCGGCGCCCGAGTCGGTCACAGACGCGATCTTCGCGCGCGCCAGGGCGATCACGGACTATCGCCTCGTCGAGGCTCCGGACCTCGACCTCGACACGCTCGGCGACACCCGCCTCGGTGCCATGACGGTCACGGTGATCGACCCGGTGGCCGACTACGCCGAACTGATGCGCACGCTGATCGACTTCGACGCGGTGTCGCGCCTGTTCGCCTCCGGCTTCCGCATGCGCTTCGACGCCATGAGCGCGGTGACCGGCCCCTACGCGACGGCGATCCTGGAGGGGATGCTCGGCGCCCCCGCAGGCACGGTGGTCAACGCCGTCCCGGAGGAGGATTTCGGCGGCCACCACCCGGACCCGAACCCGGTCCACTGCCACGACCTGTTCGACCTGATGCAGGGCCCGGACGCGCCGGATTTCGGCGCCGCCTCGGACGGCGACGGCGACCGCAACATGATCGTGGCGCCGGGCCTGTTCGTGACGCCGAGCGACAGCCTCGCGCTGCTCGCCGCCCACGCCCACCGGGCGCCGGGCTACGCGGGCGGGCTCGCGGGCGTCGCCCGGTCGATGCCCACGAGCCGCGCCGCCGACCGGGTCGCGGCCGCCCTCGGCATCGAGGCCTACGAGACCCCCACCGGCTGGAAGTTCTTCGGGAATCTCCTCGACGCGGGCCTCATCACCCTGTGCGGCGAGGAGAGCGCCGGCACCGGCTCGAACCACGTGCGCGAGAAGGACGGGCTCTGGGCGGTGCTGCTCTGGCTCAACATCCTGGCGGCCACCGGCGAGCGCGCCGACGCGCTGGTGCGGGCGCATTGGCGCACCTACGGGCGGGACTACTACGCCCGCCACGACTACGAGGAGGTGGATTCGGACGCCGCCAACGGCCTGATGGACGCGCTCCGCGAAAAACTCGCCGGGCTGCCGGGCACGCGGATCGGCGAGCTCACGGTGTCGACGGCCGACGAGTTCGCCTATCGCGATCCGGTGGACGGCTCGCTCACCGAGCGTCAGGGTATCCGGATCGGCTTCGCCGAGGACGCGCGGGCGGTGTTCCGGCTCTCGGGCACCGGCACCGCCGGGGCGACGCTGCGGGTCTACCTGGAGCGCTACGAGAACGCGCCGGACCGGCTCGACTTGGCCGTGGCCGAAATGCTGGCCCCGGTCGCGGCCGCGGCCCGCGCGATCGCCGAGATCGCGCCGCGCACCGGCCGGGCCGAGCCGAGCGTGGTGACCTGAGGGAGCGGGGCGTCACGCCGCGAGGTCCTTCACCATGTGCACGGTGACGTCGTCGTCGCGGGTCCGGCCCGGTCCGTCGTAGAGCTCCTCCCGCTCCACCCGGTAGCCGAGCGCGCCGTAGAGGCGCAGGTTCGCCGTGTACTTCTTGTTGGTGTAGAGGCGCAGCCGCGCGAGCCCGGCCTCGGCCGCGACCGCGTCGGCCCGTCCCATCAGCCGGCTGCCGAAGCCCCGGCCCTGGAAGGCCGGGTGCACCGCGACGTTGACGACCAGCAGGTGATCGGCCTCGGCCCGCGTCTCGATCAGGCCGGCGAGATCCGGGCCGGCCAGCAGCAGGTCGAAGCGGTGGTCGCGCAAAGCCTGCGCGTAGTCCGCCTGCATGGGGATCGGCAGGCGGCCGATCACCGGGATCCACTTGGTGTAGGCCGCCTCCACCAGCGCCCGGACCGCCTCCGCGTCCGCCTGCGCACCGCGCCGGAGCGCGACTGACTCGTTCATCTGACCTCTCACGGTTGACCGCGGCGTCTCCGTCCCCTAAAGACCCGCCCGTCGATGGGGCCCCGCACGGGGCCCCGTCGCGTTTTCACGCGCACCCGTGGGCGGGATCCTCCCGCCCTGTCGTCCCGGACCGCGAAGGGCCGGGAAAAGGAGGGCGCGTTCCTCATTCTCGTCACGAGAGGACGCGGAAAATATGTCGAAGCGGATTCAGGCGAAGCACAAGCTCGACCGCCGCATGGGCCAGAACATCTGGGGCCGCCCGAAGAGCCCCGTCAACCGCCGCGAGTACGGCCCCGGCCAGCACGGCCAGCGCCGCAAGGGCAAGATGAGCGACTTCGGCACGCAGCTGCGCGCCAAGCAGAAGCTCAAGGGCTACTACGGCAACATCACCGAGAAGCAGTTCCGCCGCTACTACGCCGAGGCGATCCGCCTGCGCGGCGACTCGGGCGAGAACCTCGTCGGCCTGCTCGAGCGCCGCCTGGACGCCGTGGTCTACCGGGCGAAGTTCGTCGCCACCCCGTTCGCCGCGCGCCAGTTCGTCAACCACGGGCACGTCAAGGTGAACGGCGTCCGCGTCAACATCCCGAGCTACCAGGTGAAGGCCGGCGACCTGATCGAGGTCAAGGAATCGTCCCGCCAGCTCGAGATCGTCATCGTGGCGACCCAGCTCTCCGAGCGCGACGTGCCGGACTACATCGAGGCCGACCACGCCAAGATGACCGCCCGCGTCACCCGCATCCCCAGCCTGTCCGAGGTGCCCTACCCGGTGCAGATGGAGCCGAACCTCGTCATCGAGTTCTACTCCCGCTGATCCTGTCGCCCCGGCGACCGGTGGAGGGGCTGCCCGTTCGGGCGGCCCCTTCGCGTTTCGAGGGCTCCGGCCCGACCGCCGGCCAGGGCGGGGGTCGGGTCTCAGCAGCCGTGGCAGATCGACCCCATCGTGTGGCGCATCTTGCTGTCCCAGGCCTTCGAGCGGGCCTCGGCGGCCTTCTGAGCCTTGATCATCTCGGCCTGGCTCACGGGCTGCGGCAGCCCGGTGGCCGCGGCGTTGCCCGGCGCCTTGGTCTGGCTCATGGGGGTCACCCGGCGGCCGCCCACGATGGGACCGGTCGGGGCGGCGGCCGGTCCGGCGGCCGGTCCGGGAGCCGCGCCCGGAGCCGGGCTCTGGGCCAGCGCCGGTGTCGCCCCGAGCAGGAGGCCGAGAAGCAGCGCGGGACGAAGAATTGCCATGGACCTGATCTCCCCGGCGGAGGATCCTGTGCCGGCCCCGCCTCATCTGGCGGCGATCCTATCCGATCACACCTTTAAAATCATGCCGACGGCAGATCTCCGGTGAGCGCCGGTCCGCCCCTGAACCGCCGGGAGGCCGTCGCCGCGGCCCTGGCCCGCCTCGCCCCGCGCCTGCCGGATTTCGAGGCGGAGGCCGCCCTCGACCGGGCGCTGGCGAGCCCCGGCCTGCGCCGCGCCGCCCCCGAGACGGCGGCCCGCCTCGCCCTCGTGAGCTACGCGCGCCACGTCTTCACCGATTACGACGAACTCCTGGCCGACGGCTACGACCGGGACAGCGCCCGGCACTTCGTCCTCGACGACCTGAACGCCGCGCTCGCCGCCTGGGGCGCCGCGCCGGTCCCCGAGGACGAGCCCGGCGAGCCCGAGGCCGATCCGCGCTGAGGTGGTCGCGCCGGGCTCCGCCATGCTGTAGGAGACCGGCCCGGGACCGCTCATGGAGATTGGCAGCAGACCATGAAGATCAGCGCGCGCAACGTTCTCAAGGGCACGGTCGTCTCGGTGGACAAGGGGGCGACCACCTCCCACGTGAGGATCGAGATCAGCCCCGGCCAAGTGGTCACCGCCTCGATCACCAACGAGGCCGTCGAGTCCCTCAAGCTCGTCGCCGGCGGTCCCGCCTACGCGGTGATCAAGGCCTCCGACGTCATGGTCGCCGTCGACTGACGACGCCCATCCACCACGCTCCGGGCTCCGGCGGGGGCCGGCCGCCTTCGCGCCGCCGCCGCCGCCGGATAGGATGAGTCCGGACAAGGAGTTCCGCGCGTGCAGAAGACCGTGCTCGGCATCGAGACCACCTGCGATGAGACCGCCGCCGCCGTGGTGTCGATCGACGAGGACGGTGTCGCTCAGATCCGCGCCAACGAGGTGCTCAGTCAGATCGCCGAGCACGCGGCCTACGGCGGCGTCGTGCCGGAGATCGCCGCCCGCGCCCATGTCGAGGTGCTCGACCGGCTGATCGCCCGCGCCCTCGACCGCGCCGGGACCGGCTTCCGGGACCTCGACGGCATCGCGGTGGCGGCCGGGCCGGGGCTGATCGGCGGCGTGCTGGTCGGCCTCGTCACCGCCAAGACCCTGGCGCTCGTGACCCGCAAGCCCCTGCTCGCCGTCAACCACCTCGAGGCCCACGCCCTCACGGCGCGGCTCACCGACGGCATCGCCTTCCCCTACCTGCTGCTCCTGGTCTCGGGCGGCCACACCCAGCTCGTGGCCGTGCGCGGCGTCGGCGACTACGTGCGCCTCGGCTCCACCGTCGACGACGCCATCGGCGAGGCCTTCGACAAGGTCGCCAAGCTCCTGGGCCTCGGCTATCCCGGCGGCCCCGAGGTCGAGCGCGCGGCCGAGGCCGGCGATCCCGAGCGCTTCGCCCTGCCCCGGCCGATGCTCGGCCGCCGCGAGGCCGACTTCTCCCTCTCGGGCCTCAAGACCGCCGTGCGGATCGAGGCCGAGCGGATCGCCCCGCTGGCCGAGCGCGACGTCGCCGATCTCTGCGCGAGCTTCCAGGCCGCCGTGGTCGACGTGGTGGTGGACCGCGCCCGGGTCGCCCTGCGCGCCTTCTCGGACGTGGCCGGACGGCCCACCGCCCTGGTGGCGGCCGGCGGCGTGGCGGCCAACGGTGCCGTCCGGCGGGCGCTGGCGTCCCTGGCCGGCGAGGCGGGCCTGAGCTTCGTGGCCCCGCCCCTGCCGCTCTGCGGCGACAACGGCGCGATGATCGCCTGGGCCGGGCTGGAGCGCCTGCGCCTCGGGCTGGTGGACGACCTCACCGCCCCGGCCCGGCCGCGCTGGCCGCTGGCGGCCGCCCCGGCCCGCGCGGCGGTCCCGGCCGGATGAGCGCGGCGGACCGGCGCGCCCACTGGCGGGACCTGGTGGAGCGCCGCCTGCCCGGGGCCGCCCGGCCGGGCTGGCCGGTGCGGCTCGACCATTGCTTCGCCCGCATCCTCCTGGACCACGCCTGCGGCGGCGCGTGGCGCGACCACGTCCGCCCGCCCGCCCACGCCACCATGCCCCTCGCGCAGCTGGAGCTGGCGATCGCGCTCGGCGAGGCGGTGCTCGCGGGTCGCGCGGATCTCGCCCTCCTCAACCGCCGCTCGCTCGCGTGGCGCGGCAAGATCGCCCTCGCGCCGGTGCCAGCGGCTCTCCGCGACGGCGACCTGATCCTGCGCCGCTGGCGCTCGGAGGACGCGGCGCCGTTCGCGGCGCTCAACGCCGATCCGGCGGTGATGGCCCACTTTCCGCGGACCCGGACCGCGACGGAGAGCGAGGCCGAGGCCGGCCTCCTCGACCGCCGCTTCGTGGCGGACGGGTTCGGCCCCTGGGCCCTGGAGCGCGCGGGCCGGTTCGTCGGCTTCGCCGGCGCGATGCGGATCCTGCGCCCCCTGCCCTTCCCGGGCGGTGACCGGCCCGGTTCGACGGTCGAGCTGGCCTGGCGCCTCGCGCGGGATTCCTGGGGCCTGGGGCTCGCCACGCGCGCCGCGCGGCTCGCCCGCGCCGACCTCGCCGGGCGCTGCGGGATCCGGGACGTCGTGGCCTTCACGGCGGCCGGCAACGGCCGCTCCCGCGCCGTGATGGAGCGCCTCGGCATGCGCTTGGCCGGGACATTCCCGCATCCGGCGGTGCCGGAAGGGCCGCTGCGCGACCACGTGCTCTACCGGCTGGACTGCGCGGACAGGGAGGAAGCGGCATGAGCGCCGAGACCCCGATCAACGTCGTCGGCGGCGGTGCCTGGGGCACGGCGCTGGCCAACGCCGCCGCCGGGGCCGGCCATCCCGTCACCCTCTGGCTGCGCGACGCCGGGGCCGCCGCCGCCCTCCAGGCCCAGCGGGAGAATCCGCGCTACCTGCCGGGCGTGCCCCTCCACCCGGCGATCCGGGCGACGGGCGAGTCCGCGGACCTCGCGGGTGCGCGGGCGACGCTCCTGGTCGTGCCTGCCCAGACCGTGCGCGGCGTACTGGAATCCCTGCGCGGGCCCCTGGCGACGGCCGGGCCAGTCATCCTCTGCGCCAAGGGGATCGAGCGCGGCAGCGACAGCTTCATGAGCGCGGTGGCCGAGCAGGTCCTGCCGTCGGGAACGCCCGTGGCGGTCCTGTCCGGCCCGAGCTTCGCCATCGACGTCGCCCGCGGCCTGCCCACGGCCGTGACCCTGGCGGCGGCCGATGCCGGCCGCGCCGCCGCCCTGAGCGCCCTGCTGTCGGGACCGAGCTTCCGCCTCTACCACACCGACGACGTGCGCGGCGTCGAGATCGGCGGTGCCGGCAAGAACGTGCTCGCCATCGCCTGCGGGATCGTGGCCGGGCGCGGGCTCGGCGAGAGCGCCCGGGCGGCGCTGATCGCCCGGGCCTTCGCCGAGCTGATGCGCTTCGCGCGCCCCTTCGGCGGCCGGCCCGAGACCCTGATGGGGCTCTCCGGCCTCGGCGACCTCGTGCTCACCGCCTCCTCGCCGCAATCGCGCAACTTCGCCTTCGGCCAGCGCCTCGGCGCCGGGGCGAGCCCGGCCGAGGCCGCGGGCGGCAAGCTCGCCGAGGGGGCGTTCACGGCCGCGGCGCTCGCCGGGCTGGCCGCCGCCAAGGGCATCGAGATGCCGGTCGCGGCGGCCGTCGCCGCCATCGTGGCCGGCACGGCCAGCGTCGACGACGTGATCGCCGGCCTGCTGGCCCGGCCGCTGCGCGGGGAGACCGACTGAGCGCCTGCCCCGGTCCGCAACCCCTTCACGCCGCCGAGGCCGCCGGCCCCGGCGGGACGCCGCGGGCGTCGCCGTGGGTGTGGGTCGAGAAGCGCGCGATCGGTGCCGGCCGGCCCAGCAGGTAGCCCTGGGCGAGGTGGCACTGCTCGTCGGCCAGGAAGGACAGCTCCTCGGCGGTCTCCACGCCCTCCGCCACCACGGCGAGCCCGAGGCCGCGCCCCAGCCCCAGGACGGAGCGCACGATCGCGGCTCCCTGCGGGTTGCTGTGGACCGCCTTGATGAACGAGCCGTCGATCTTGATCCGGTCGAACGGGAAGGAGCGCAGGTTCGACAGCGACGAGTAGCCGGTGCCGAAATCGTCCATGGCGATGTGCACGCCGAGCGCCTTGAGCTGGCGCAGGGTGAGGAGCGCCCGGGCCGGGTCCCGGATCAGCGCGGTCTCGGTGATCTCGATCTCCAGGCGCTCGGCCTTCAGGCCGGATTCGTACAGGGTGCCGTGGACGAACTGGACGAAGAGCGGATTGTGGAGCTGCACCGCCGAGACGTTGACGGCGATCGCCAGCGGGTTCGGCCAGCCGGCCGCCGCCCGGCAGGCTTCCCGCAGCACCCAGGCGCCGATCTCCAGGATCGCCCCGGTCTCCTCGGCGATCGGCACGAACACGGCCGGGGAGATGCTGCCCCGTTCGGGATGGCGCCAGCGCAGCAGCGCCTCGAAGCCCGTGATCGCGCCGGACTCGATCTGGGTCTGCGGCTGGTAGACGAGTTCCAGCTCGCCCTTCGCCACAGCGTGGCGGAGGTCGTGCTCGAGCTGGCGCCGGTCGCGGATCTGCGCGCCCATGCTGGCGTCGTAGCGCCGGCAGGTGCCGCGCCCCTCGTTCTTGGCCCGGTAGAGGGCGGCGTCGGCGTGGCTCAGCAGCGCGCGCTGGTCCGCGGCGTCGTCGGGATAGACCGCGATGCCGATGCTGGTGGCGATCACCGGGCCGGAGGCGGCCGGCACCGCCGCCAGGGTGGCGAGGATCCGCTCGGCCAGCCGCTCGGCGGATCCGTCCGCCTGCGGCGTCAGGATCGCGAACTCGTCGCCGCCGAGGCGCGCCATCAGCTGCCGGGGATCGAGCAGGCCGCCGACCCGGAGCGCGAGGTCGCGCAGCATCGCGTCGCCGGCCGCGTGGCCGAACAGGTCGTTGACCTCCTTGAAACGGTCGAGGTCGAGGCACAGCACCGCGAGCCGGCCGCCCAGGGCGTCGGCGGTGCGCATCTCGCGCTCGAGCCGCGCGTGGAAGCTCGTGCGGTTGGCGAGGCCGGTGAGCGCGTCGTGGTGGGCGAGATAGTGGATCTCGCTCTCGGCCCGGCGCCGGGCGCGCAGGTCGCGCACCGCCACGGCGTGGTGCGGCAGCCGCCCGTAGTCGGCGACCGGGCGCATGATCACCTCGACCGGGATGGGGGCGCCCCCTGCCGGGACGAGCTCGGTTTCCAGGGGCTGGTCGGCCGTCCCGGTCCCGGACACGAGGTCCGGCAGGTAGGCTGTCAGGCTCCGGCCCGTCAGGAGGGCCGCCTCCAGGCCCGCGAGCCGGGCGAAGGCCTCGTTGGCGCTGACGATCTCGCCGCCGCGGCAGACGACGAGGCCCTCCACGGCCGCGTTGGCGAGGCTGCGCAGGCGCTCGCGCTCGAGATCGGCGCGGCGGCGCTCCCGCAGGTCGACCATCAGGGCTGCGCCGGCGAGCAGCAGGATGAAGCAGCTCGCCACCGCCACGGCCGCGGCGAGCCACCCGGTCCGGATCGCGCCGGTGGGGATCGCCACGGTGGGGTCGGGATGGAGGGTCACCGCGCCCATGCCGGTGAAGTGGTGGGCGCAGATCGCCAGGATCAGCAGCGCGACGCCGCCGTACCGACCCCGGACCGTGGTGGCCGACAGGCCGACCACCAGGGCGGCGGCGCCCAGACCCGCGCCGAGGGCGACCGAGACGACGACCAGCGCGGGATTCCAGACGAGGTGTCCCGCCACCTGATAGGCGGCCATGCCGGTGTAGTGCATCGTCGCGATGCCGCCGCCGACCACGGCGCCGCCGAGACCCGCCTGGATCGCCCGGCCGGACGCGGCCAGGGCGAAGCCGAGCCCCGTGATCGCGACGGCGTCCACGTAGGAGAGGAGCGTCAGCCCGACGCCGTAGCCCGAGGGCAGCCCCGGCTCGAAGGCGAGCATCGCCAGGAAATGCGTCGCCCAGATCCCCGATCCGCCGGCGGCGGCGGCCACCGCGAGCCAGACGTAGCGGCTGAATCCGCCGGCCCGGCCGGCATGGATGAGCAGCTCGATCGCGGTGGCGCTCGCCAGCGTGCAGACCAGGGCCGCGAGGGCCACCAGCCACAGGTTGTGTTCCCCGACGAAACAACCGACGACTGCGAGCATCTATGCAACCGAGAATTGGTAGTTGATGATTTGTACGGCTATTGGCATGCAGAATTTAATATTTACCCAAGAAATACGATAGAAGATCTGCGGCGTTTGACGCGGGTTCTGCTTGGCCGGCGGTGCCGCGCGCGGCCGGGGCCGGGCCGGCCTGTCCCGGAGGGCCGAAGCTGGGCTATGGCGGGGCGCGCCGCCCGACCGGGCGGTCCACTGGGACTTCAGCGATGGCGTACTGGCTGTTCAAATCCGAGCCCGCGACTTGGTCGTGGGATCAGCAGGTCGCGGCCGGGGAGGCCGGCACGTACTGGAACGGCGTGCGCAACCACCTCGCCAAGAAGCAGCTGATGGCCATGCAGGTCGGCGAGCGGGGCTTCTTCTACCACTCGAACGAGGGCAAGGCGGTGGTCGGCATCGTGGCGGTGATCCGCGCCTACTATCCCGACCACACGGACGAGACCGGCCGCTTCGGCATGGTCGACGTCAAGGCCGTGCGGGCGATGCCGAGCCCGGTGACGCTCGAGGCGATCAAGGCCGACCCGGCGCTCGCCGACATGGTGCTGGTCAACAATTCCCGCCTGTCGGTGCAGCCGGTAACCGAGGCCGAGTGGGCGCGGGTCTGCGCGCTCGGCGGTCTCGGCTGAGCCGCGGCGCGCCGCCCGACGGCCGGCTCAGGCCGCGCGGTTGAGGGGGCCGCGCACGGGCCCCATGAATTCCGGCTCGACATCGACCGGCGGCAGCGTGTCCATGACTCGGCTGGCCGGCAGGGTCACCACCACCTCGGTGCCCTCGCGGGGCTTGGAGGACAGCTGGAACTGCCCGCCGTGCAGCTCCACCAGCCCCTTCACGATCGGCAACCCCAGGCCGGAGCCCTGCTCGGCGGTCTTGATCGCGAGCGAGCCGCGCCCGAACGAGGACAGGACCGTGCCGAGCTCGTCCTCGGGGATGCCCGGGCCGCTGTCCTTCACCGACACGTACTGCCCGCCGGAGGCGGTCCAGCCGACCTTCAGCCAGATCTCGCCGCCCGGGGGCGTGAACTTCACGGCGTTCGACAGGAGGTTCAGGACGATCTGGCGCAGCGCCCGCTCGTCGGCCCAGAGCCGCGGCAGCGAGCCGTCGACGAGGTCGTGGAAGGTCTGGTTCTTCGCCTTGGCCCGCAGGCCCATCATGTGGCGGCACTCCTCGACCACGTGGGCGAGCTGCACCGGCTCCTCGTTGAGCTCGTAGCGCCCCGCCTCGATCCGCGACAGGTCGAGGATCTCGTTGATCAGGTTCAGGAGGTGCATCCCGCTGTCGTGGATGTCGTGCGAGTACTCGCGGTAGGACGGCGCCGTGTGGGTGCCGAACACCTCGTTCTTCATCACCTCCGAGAAGCCCAGGATGGCGTTGAGCGGCGTGCGCAGCTCGTGGCTCATCGTGGCCAGGAACCGCGACTTGGCGAGGTTGGCCTCCTCGGCCCGGCGGCGGGCCTCGTCCGAGTTGGCCTTGGCCTGCTCCAGCTCGCCGAACACCGCGTCCTTCTCGGCGCGGGAGCGCAGGGCGCCCACCGTCGAGGTGTAGAGGCGGCGGGACAGGCCGAGGAAGAAGACCTGCGCGCCGCCGGCCATCACCACCAGCATCAGCAGGTCCATCCCGCGGGAGAAGGCCGCGAGCGAGGCGGTGGCGAGGGCCAGCGGCACCAGGGCGGCGACGGCGGCGAGCGGCACCGTCGCGGCCAGCATGGTTGTGACCGCGGAGGCGATGACGAGGCCGAACAGCGCGAAGGTCCAGCCGCCGGTGGTGCCGAGCCCGATCATCGCGGCCCACGACAGGCTCTGCAGCACCTCGCCGACCAGGAAGCGGCGCCGCCAGCGGGCGAGCGGGATCGTCGCCGGGTCGGCGCGGAGGAAGCGCCGGCTCAACGTCGTGTTGAGCGTGATCATGAGGAAGACGCCGAGCGCCCAGGCCGCCGCCACCGGCGGCGCGATCCAGAAGGTCGCCGCCGCGGCCAGCGCCGCCGCGAACCCCGCCAGCGGGATGCCCGCCCCGGCCCGGTACTGGGCGTAGTGGCGCAGCAGCTCGTAGTCGAAGGCCCGCTCAAGTCCGGTCTGCGAGGTCAGCTTCTCGCGGGCCGAGCGGATCTCGCGGGCAACCCCGAGGCGGCGCGCCGCCTCCTCCGTCGAGGGGCCGCGACCGCGCTGGACCATCTCGACGGTGAGATCGGACATGCGCGTCTTGAAACTCGGCTCGAATGCGCGGACGGGCGGCGGTGGCTGGGAAGCACTCCGTGAGGATGGGGCGGATGTGTTAAGAAGCGGCTGCCGACATCCCTGCAATCTTAAGCATCGCGGGCTGTATCGAGACTGTCGTGCCGCCGGATCGGCGTGCGGTGCCGCACATCGTGTCCGGGCCCGCGCTCGCTATTCTGGTGTGCAGGCCCGCTTGCCCGAGCGCGGCCGCACGCCGCGGTCCGGGGCGCCCGGACACGCGCGTCGAGAGAGGGTCGCCGACCATGCCGAATCTCACCGTCAACGGCGTCACGCACGCGATCGACGCCGATCCCGACATGCCCCTGCTCTGGGTGCTGCGCGACCGGCTCGACGTCACCGGCACCAAGTACGGCTGCGGCATCGCGCAGTGCGGCGCCTGCACGGTCCACCTCGACGGCCAGCCGGTCCGCGCCTGCCAGACGCGCCTGGGCGATGTCGGCACAGCGCAGGTCACCACCATCGAGGGCGTGTCGGGCCGGGTGGCCGAGGCCGTCCAGGCGGCCTGGCGCAAGCTCGACGTGGTCCAGTGCGGCTACTGCCAGTCCGGCCAGATCATGTCGGCGATCGGCCTGCTCTCGGGCAACGCCAAGCCGACCGACGCCGACATCGACGGCGCCATGGACGGCAACATCTGCCGCTGCGGCACGTATCAGCGCATCCGCGCGGCGATTCACGAAGCCGCGCGCAGCCTCGCCTGATCCGTCCCGGCGCCCACCTTCCCGCCCTCCCCCGCGGTCCCGACCGGAGCCTCGCCGCCATGCTGAACGCCCGTCGACCGAGCCCCCTGCCCGCCCGCCCCAGCCGCCGCGGCCTGCTGGCCGGCGCCGGCGCCCTCGTGGTCGCGTTCCGGCTCGACCCGAAACCCGCCCGCGCCGCGCCCGGCCCGAACCTCGCCGACGTGAAGGCGCAGCCCAACGCCTTCGTGCGGATCGGCGCCGACGACACCGTCACGGTGGTGATCAAGCACCTCGACATGGGCCAGGGGAACACGACCGGGCTCGCCACGATCCTGGCCGACGAGCTCGGCGCCGACTGGGCGAAGGTCCGCACGGAGTTCGCCCCCGCCGACGCGGCGCTCTACAACAACACCCTGATGGGCCCGATCCAGGGCACCGGCGGCTCGACCGCGGTGGCCAATTCGTGGTTCCAGCTGCGCAAGGCCGGCGCGGCCGCCCGCGAGATGCTGACGGCCGAGGCCGCCTTCCGCTGGAAGGTGCCGGTCGCCGAGATCACGGTCGCCGACAATCTCGTGCGCCACGCCCCGTCCGGCCGGCAGGCCCGGTTCGGGGAGCTCGCGGCCTCGGCGGCCTCCCTGCCGGTGCCGTCCGAGCCGCGGCTCAAGGACCCGAGCGAGTGGACGCTGATCGGCCAGAAGGTGCCGCGCCTCGATTCCGTCGCCAAGACGAACGGCACGGCGGTCTACTCCCTCGACATCCGCCGCCCGAACCAGGTCACCGCGGTCGTGGCCCGGGCGCCGCGCTTCGGCGCCACCGTGAAGAGCTTCGACGCCGCCGCCGCCCGCAAGGTCGCGGGCGTCCTCGACGTGGTGCAGGTGCCGACCGGCGTGGCGGTGATCGCCCGCGACACGTGGTCGGCCATGAAGGGGCGCGAGGCGCTCGCGGTCGCGTGGGACGACAGCACCGCCGAGACCCGCTCGTCCGACGCGATCCTCGCCGAGTACCGCGAGCGGGCCAAGAGTCCCGGCCTCACCGCGTCCGAGCGCGGCGACCCGCAGGCGGCTCTGAAGGGCGCCGCCAAGGTCGTCGAGGCCGAGTTCACCTTCCCCTACCTCGCGCACGCGGCGATGGAGCCGCTCAACGCCACGATCGAGCGGGCGGCCGACGGCGGCTACGACGTCTACGCGGGCTTCCAGTTCCAGACCGTCGAGCAGGCCACCATGGCGGCGATCCTCGGGGTGACGCCCGACCGGGTCCGGCTGCACAGCAACTGGGCCGGCGGCTCCTTCGGCCGCCGGGCGACGCCCACCGCCGACTACCTCGCGGAGGCCGCGACCGTCCTCAAGGCGTCGGGCGAGAAGGCCCCCGTGCACCTCGTCTGGACCCGCGAGGACGACATGGCCGGCGGCTATTACCGCCCGACCGTGCTGCACCGGGTCCGGGCCGGCATCGACGGCAAGGGCGCGGTGGTCGGCTGGGACCACGTCATGGTCGGCAAGTCGATCATGATCGGCTCGCCCTTCGAGGCGATGATCGTGAAGAACGGCGTCGACTCGACCACCGTGGAGGGCGCCTCCGACACCGCCTACGCGCTGCCGGCCTACCGCTTCGGCGTCCATAACGGCCGCGAGGGCGTGCCGGTCCTGTGGTGGCGCTCGGTCGGCCACACCCACACGGCCCACGTGATGGAGGTGATGATCGACGAGCTGGCCCACGCCGCCAACGTCGATCCGGTAGCCTACCGGCTGTCCCTCCTGACCCAGGCGCCGCGGCTCTCCGGCGTGCTCAAGCTCGCCGCCGAGAAGGCCGGCTGGAGCGCCAAGCCGCAGGAGCAGGGGCGCGGCCTCGGGGTGGCGGTCCACGAATCCTTCGGCTCCTACGTCGCCATGGTGGCCGACGTCACGGCGCGCGACGCCGCGATCCGCGTGAACCGGATCGTGGCGGCCGTGGATGTCGGCGTGCCGGTCAACCCGGACGTGATCCGCGCGCAGGTCGAGGGTGCGGTCGGCTTCGCCCTGTCGGCGGTGCTGCGGAACCGCATCACCCTCAAGGAGGGCCACGTGCAGGAGCACAATTTCGACGCCTACGAACCGACCCGGATGAGCGAGATGCCGAAGGTGGAGGTGCACATCGTGCCGAGCCAGGTGGCGCCCACCGGGATCGGCGAGCCGGGCGTACCCGTGCTCGGGCCGTCGATCGCCAACGCGGTCTTCGCCGCGACCGGCCGGCGCCTGCGCTCGCTGCCCCTCGACCTCTCGGGCGTGAAGGGCGCGTGAGGAAACGCACGTTCCGATCGCGCGCTTCGGCGTAGGACGGAGGGGCCTTCCCCCCAAGGCAAGAGACCCGACTGACGACGGCGCGGCGCGACACCGCGCCGTTTCTTTTTCGGGCGCCGCGACGCCATCTCCGGGGCATGCCCGCCTTCGACGACACCGCCGCGCGCCTGCGCGCCTGCCGCCTCTGCCGCGACAGCCCGCTCTACGGGCCGCCCCTGCCCCAGGAGCCCCGCCCGATCGTCCAGGGTTCGGCCACGGCGCGCCTCTGCATCGCCAGCCAGGCGCCCGGCACCCGGGCCCACCGCACGGGACAGCCCTTCACCGACCCGTCCGGGGTGCGGCTGCGCGCCTGGCTCGGCCTCGACGAGGCGCGGTTCTACGATCCCGCCCGGGTGGCCATCGTGCCGATGGGGTCGTGCTTCCCCGGCCTCGACGCCAAGGGCGGCGACCGGCCGCCCCGCCGGGAATGCGCCGAGCGCTGGCGGGCGGAGCTCTTCTCCGGCCTGCCGGAGCTGGAGCTGATCCTGGTGATCGGCCAGTACGCGCAGGGCTGGCATCTCGGGCGGATGGAGGGCGGCCTCACCGGGACGGTGCGGCGCTGGCGGGAGATCCTGGCCGAGCCGCGCCGCCCCCGGGTCCTGCCCCTGCCCCACCCGTCCTGGCGCAACAACGGCTGGCTGAAGCGCGAGCCCTGGTTCGAGGCGGAGCTGCTGCCGGTGCTGCGCGCCGAGGTGGCGCGGGTGATGGCGGGGTGAGGGGCCGTGCCGGCATTGACGTCGCCGGCGTTCCGCGGGATCGCTGCCGCGACCCCCGAAGGACGCGCCGATGACCGAGATTGCCGACCCCCGCGACCGCCTGATCGTGGCCCTCGACCTGCCGAGCGTTCAGGCGGCCGAGGCGCTGATCGACCGGATCGGCGACGCCGCGACCTTCTACAAGATCGGCTACCAGCTCGGCTACGCGGGCGGCCTCGCCCTGGCCGAGCGGCTGGCGGCCCGCGGCCTCAAGGTCTTCCTCGACCTGAAGCTCCACGACATCGGCAACACCGTCGAGGAGGGCGTGCGCTCGGCCTCGGGATCGGGCGCCACCTTCCTCACCGTCCACGCCTACCCGCAGACCATGCGGGCGGCGGTCCGCGGCCGGGGCGCGGGGCTCAGGATCCTCGCCGTGACGGTGCTCACCTCCTACGACGATGCCGACGCCGCGGAGGCCGGCTACGGTCTGCCGGTGGCGGAGCTCGTCGCCAAGCGCGCCGCCCAGGCCGCCGAGATCGGCATCGACGGCCTCGTCTGCTCGGCCGCCGAGGCGGGCTCGGTCCGTCGCATCGTCGGGCCGGACAGGCTGATCGTCACCCCGGGCATCCGCCCGGCGGGCGCCGAGGCCGGCGACCAGAAGCGGGTCATGACGCCGGGCGATGCCCGCAGGGCCGGGATCGACCACGTGGTGGTCGGCCGCCCGATCACCGGCGCCGCCGACCCCCGCGCGGTGGCGCAGGCGATCGTGGCGGACCTCGCCTGACCCGGACAGGGATTGCCTTCGGGCGGGCCGGATCCACTTCGCTCCGCAGGGCAGGAGACGCGGCATGACGAAGGGCTACTGGATCGCGCGGGTCGATGTCCGCGACGCGGAGGCCTACAAGGATTACGTGGCGGCCAACGGCGCGGCCTTCGCCAAGTTCGGCGGCCGCTTCCTCGTGCGCGGCGGCGCCCACGCGGCGGTGATGGGCCCGGCCCGGTCCCGCAACGTGGTGATCGAGTTCCCGAGCTACGCCGACGCCCTCGCCTGCTGGAACTCCGACCTCTACCAAGCCGCCAAGGCCAAGCAGCGCGGCGGCGTCGAGGCCGAGATCCTGGTGATCGAGGGCTATGACGGCCCGCAGCCCAGCGCCTCCGAGCCGGCGCCGGAGGCGGGACCGGCCTCCGAGTAGCCCGCGGGGCAAGGGGCGGAACCCGAGAGGGGCGGCCCCGGCGCGCTACGACAGGGGCCTGCGCGGCGCGAGGCTCCGCAACAGGAACGCGGTCATCGCCGCCATGGGCGGCACCGGCTGAAGGGTGGAGCAGCCCACCAGCAGCGGGTGGGTGTAGCGGGCGATGGCGACGTGGATGCAGGCGGCCGCCTCGGCGGGATCGGCCGCCTCGAACTCGCCCCGCGCCACCCCGTCGCGGATGATCCGCTCGAACCCGGCGGTGATCCGGGCCACGTGGTGGCGGCAGACGTCCCAGCTCTCCGCCATCGCCGCCTCGATCATCTCGTGCAGGCGGGGAAACGTCTCGCAGCGCCGGGTGCAGTCGCGATGCAGGGCCTCGATCGCCGCCGCGAGGCGCGCGGCGGCGTCGAGGCCGGGCCGGTCGGCGATGCCGAGGATCACCGCCTCGCTCTCGCCGATCAGCCGCTCCAGCACCGCCTCGTTGATCGCCTTCTTCGACTCGAAGAAGCGGTAGACGTTGGCCGGGCTCATCTTCAGCGTCCGGGCGATGTCGGCCACGGTCGTCTTCTGGTAGCCGATCTCCCGGAAATACGCGTCCGCCGTCGCGAGGATGCGGCTCCGCGTGTCGGGCGCGCACTCCTCCGCGAGCGAGGGGATCGTAACTTCCAGGGACATGCGTCCTCACTAGGCCATGCGGAGGCGGAGCGTCAAAGACGCGAACCCGGATCGGGTTCCCCTGCGGCGGCTGCGCGCGCCCGGAACCGGCCCCGGCGACACCCATTGCCCAGGCACCCGGCCGCGACGGCGGCGCCAGCGAGAGATCCGCGATGAGCTTCACCGACACCCGTGCCCTGGTCACCGGGGCCGATTCCGGCATCGGGCAGGCGACCGCGGAGCTGCTCGCCCGCGCGGGCGCCGACGTCGCCATCACCTATCACAGCGACGCCGACGGCATCCGGGAGACCGCCGCGCGGGTCGAGGCCGCGGGCCGCCGGGCGCTGGTGCTCCAGCTCGATGTCGGCGACCCGGCGGCGGTCACGGCGGCCTTCGACCGCATCGGCAGCGAGTTCGGCACCCTCGACATCCTCGTGGCCAATGCCGGGCAGGCCATGAGCGGCATGCCGGTCGCCGAGATGGACGACGCGGTGCTGGAGCGGATCCTGCGGGTGAACCTCATGGGGCCGCTGTTCTGCGCCCGCCCCTTCATCCGGATGCGCCGGGCGCAGGGCGGGAACGGCAAGATCGTGTTCGTCTCCTCCGTGGCCCAGCACCTGCCGACGCCGGAGAGCGCCCCCTACGGCATGTCGAAGGCCGGGCTCGGCTCCCTCTGCCGGTCGCTGTCGCGGGAACTCGCGGAGGACCGGATCAACGTCAACAACGTCGCCCCGGGCCTGATCGAGACGCCGATGACCGCCGACCGGTTCGAGAAGCGGGAGGTTCTCGACCAGTCTCTGGAGCGGATCCCGTGGCACCGGGCCGGCCAGCCGGAGGAGATCGCCCGGGCGATCCTCTACCTCGCCTCGGACGACGCCGCCTACGTCACCGGCCACACCCTGGTGGTCGACGGTGGCCTGACGATGCAGTGGGGGGGCGCCTGAACGGGGCCGGAACGACGCGACGCGGCGCCGGGGTCACGCCCGGCGCCGCGTCGAAGGATCTGCGCTGTGTGGCGGGCCGGCGGCCGCGCTCTCAGGACCCGAACTGCGAACCCAGGCGCTCGAGGTACTCGGCCAGATCGACGCCCCCGACACGCTTGCCGTAGTCGAAGCGCATGCCCTGACGGATGTCGACGCTGGCATCCCGCGTGGTCAGGGTGAAGGGACGGACGCAGACCCAGGCTCCGTCGCGGCGGTGCTCGAAGTAGCCGAGGATCTCGTGCTTGGCCATAACCTTTCCTCCGGAACCGTGTTCAGGAGCATAACGGTCGCGCCGGCCGCTGGTTCATGCGTTGCGACTGTTTTTCGCGTGCGCGAGCGCACGGATCGAGTGTTCGTGAACCGGGAAGGCCGGCGGCACCCGGCGGAGAACTCGCCTGAGCTTGGCCATTACAGGGCGAATGTTCGGGCCCGGCGGGCAGGCGGGCGGCCGGCTCAGTGCCAGCGGTCGAGGATCTCGGCGGTCGTCATCGTCTCGACCTGGTGGCCGTAGCGCATCCGGTACATCAGCAGGAGGGCGTCGTGCGCCTCGTCGCAGGAACTGCACAGGGCATCGGTGGCCAGCACGATCCGGTAGCCGAGATCGACCCCGCCGAGCACGGCGGCCAGCACGCAGACGTCGGTCTCGGCGCCCGTGACGATCAGGGTGTCGACGCCCCGCGCCTTCAGGCGCGCGTCGAGGCCGGTCTCCAGCCAGGGCGAGTAGACGGTCTTGTCGACGATCTCGGCGGGCGGAGCCAGCCGGGCCAAATCCGGGACGAGGTCGATCAGTCCCGGGTCGAGGCGCTCCCGGGTCATGCCGGCCCAGCGCCGCGAGTAGGTCGCCCAGGTGCCGCGGCCCTCGCCCGGCCGGGCTGCCGGGATGAAGCGGGTGAAGACGGTCCGCTCCGGGTGCGCCGCCGCGAGGCGGCAGACCTGGGGCAGGACGCGGTTCATCCACGGCGTCTGCCAGTCGGTCGGCTCGGCGAACATGCGCTGCATGTCGACGCAGAGATGGACGCAGCCGCGTCCCAGGGCTCCGCCGGGGGATCCCGGCTCCGGCCGGGGGCTGTCCGTCGATGGGCGGCTTCCGGTGTCCATGGGCGCGCGATCAGGCCGGTTCGACGTGGCTCGGGAAGGGGTGAAGGTGCGCGAGGGCGCCGTCCCCGCCCCGTCTCGGGGCGGGGACGGCGGGACCTCAGCGGTCGGCCTTGGCGCCGGACGTCGTCAGGGAGAGGTAGCGCTCGGTGGTCGGGCGGATCAGCTTGCGGACCGCCTCCGCCATGGCCTGCTCCTCCTTCAGCGACTGCTCGAACGCCGTCCGGTGGCCCTGCTGGCCGGCCGCGTCGCCGATGGTGAGCAGCGACTCGTAGGCGGCGATCTCGAAATTCTCGAAGGCGTGGTTGGCGTAGGTGTTCTTCAGGATCTCGTCCTGGGCCGGCGTGTGGCCCAGCGCCATCATGTTGCCGACGAAGCCGAGGAAGCCCTCCTTGAGGGTCGAGGGGCTGTCGCCCAGGCTCTGGAGCGCCTCCTCCAGCCGGTGGCGCTGCCCGTGCGTCTCCTCGATGTGGCGGCGCAGGGCCTGCTCCATCTCGGGGTAGCGTTCCAGGCGCTCGACCTGCCGCTCCATGATCTGCAGCGCCTGCATCTCCACAGCATGGGTGTTCTTCAGGGCCGTGACGTAGATCTCGCGGGCGTCCATGGTCATGGTGTTCACCTCTCAGTGGTTGCGAGCCCGGGGCTCTTTCAACCGGCAAACACGGGTGCCGCACGGCCAAGTTCCGGTCGGAAGGTCGCAGGCGCAGGGCCGCCCGGCCGCGCGGGCCTGGCCCGCCCCGTCACCGCACGGGGCGTGCGCCGGTCCCGAGCGGGACGGCACGGCGCCGGGACCCGGACGGGGCCGCGCGGGGTTCTGGTCCTGTGAGGCGCGCCCGGCATCCGGCCGGGGCGCGGTCTCGGACCTGGAGGATGGCGATGGACCAGGAGCGCGAACGCCCGAAGGAGCCGCCGCTCTCGGACGGCCCGAGCGCCCGCCCCCGCGACGAGACCATCGCCCAGACGGGGCCCGGCCTGCCGAACGATACCGGCCGGCCGGTGGAGGTCGACGAAGCCGAGGCGGCGCGCATCGAGCGGAAGATCCGCGAGCTCTAGCGGACGCCCCGCTCAGTGCAGGGCGCCGCTGCGCTCGGCGCGCTGGCGCTCCGCGAGCCGCTTGCCGGTCTCGAGGAGCAGCGTCTCGGCCAGCGCCACCAGGGCGGTGTCGCCGAGCGCCGAGACGGTGTTGTGCAGCGACAGGCAGAGGTCGGCGGTGCGGTTGAGCGCATCGTCGATCGTGACCCCGTCGCGCTCCGCGAAGGCCGCGCCGGCCGACTTGCTGTCCGAGATCTCGACGATCACGCCCCGTCCGGTGGTCGGCCGCCCGTCCTGGTCCAAGTAGAAGTGCCCGCGGGTGAACAGCCACCGCAGCCGCCCCTCCGGCGAGCGGACGCGGTACTCGGCCGTGTAGGAGCCGCCGGTCCGGACACAGTCCAGGATGACCTGCGAGATATGGGGCTGATCGTCCGGATGGACGGCCTTCAGGAGTTCGGCGAGGCTGACCCCGGCCCGCGACCGGGCCGGGCTGATGTTGAACAGCAGGGCGCTCACCGGATCGGCCCGCGCCTCGTCCCGGCGGATGTCCCACATCCAGAAGCCGACGCCGCCGGAGGCCTCGAGCGCCGCGACGAGCGCCGCCTCGGATACGACGTCGTCCGCGTGGTCCATCCGAGACATCCCCGATCTCACCGCAGCCAGAGGCGATGCTGCACGACGCGTGTGATCCTGCCTAATTCGTTTTAGCGTAATATAAATGTTCGTAAAGATCTTGTATTCAAATATATGTGTTGTCTCTCCATGTCCGGTTGGCCGGCCCTAGGCTTCCGCCAGAGTTGAGCGGAGGGCCGGAAGAGAATTTTCTTCTGCTTCGCGCGGCGACGGGCCGTCCCTTCCACTGGCCGGCACCTGATCTGCGCCGGCAGGAGCGGAACCGGCGCCGCCCCCGACCCGGAGCGGATCGGGCGCGCCCTGGACATCCGCGCGAAGGCCGAGGGCGGTTCGTCAGCACATCAAATGAGGGCGACCGGCGCGCGGGCCGACGCGATCAAGGACGGGTTGGTTCTGCCGACCTCCACGTCCGCTGCCTGATGGGCCCCACATCTTGTCGGGACGCGGACGTGGATGCAGAGACCCACGCGAGACGGCAGGCTCCGTCGATCCACAGAGCCTCCGCGCGGAACCATCCATCGCCGCGCCGCGAGAACGAATCCAGCTGCTCCGGCGGACTGTGCAGTAATGGCTCAAATTGCGCCATCCCGTGCAGCTATTTATGCCGGTTAACGATTGCCGAATTGGGTTGTATAGGCTTAGATAGTGTTCTTGGTAGCGGATTTACCGGCTCTCAGGCGTCGTGCGGCGCGCGTCGGCAAGGTACGGTCCCATGAGCTACATGTTCAAGGCCCCCTCCGGACCGGTCGCGGGGGCGATTGCACAGCAGATCACGTCACGGGGCTACGCGGTTCTCGAGGACTACGTGAGCCCGGAGGACCTGCGTGTCGCGCAGGCTTTCGTCGCGCGGGCGGTCGCCGCGAAGGGCGGCGAGTACGCGGGTTTCGCCGGGACGAAGGATCTCGGCGGCACGTTCCTGGCCGCCCTGCCGGACGACCCGGCCTTCAACGCCCTGTGCCGCGGCATCTACGAGAGCGCCGTGGGACGGCCCGCGCCGGATGTCGGCTTCTACCAGATCCTGCGCTGCCTGGCGGGAGGGGGCGCCAGGACGCACTCGATGCGCTTCCACTTCGACTCCTACGTGCTCACGGCCCTCATCCCCATCACGATGCCGGACCACGGGTCCCCGGGGCGCCTGATCATCCACCCGAACACCCGCCCGCTGCGTCGGAGCTACCTCGTCAACCTCGTGGACAAGGTGCTGGTCGACAATCCGCTCGCGCAGACGCTCCTGACCCGCGCCTACGACCGCGGCAGCAACCGCGTGATCCGCCTGCCGCTGAAGCCGGGAAGCCTCTACTTCTTCTGGGGCTACCGCTCGCTGCACACGAACGAGCCCTGCGCGTCCGACGCGATCCGGGCCACCGCCCTGCTGCACTACGTCGATCCGCACGCGGACAGCCGGCTCAAGCAGGTGCTGCGGCGGCGCTAGTTTCTGCCCTTCCAGGGTACCAGCACGCGCTCCAGGGCCCGCATCCCGAGTTCGAACAGGCCGGCGAACAGGCCGATCACCAGGATGCCCATCAGCACCACGTCCGTGCGCAGGAAGTTGGAGGCGTTGAGGACGAGCTGCCCGAGCCCGGCCTGGGCCGCCACCATCTCGGCGGCCACCAGGGTGGTCCAGCCCACGCCCATGCCGATCCGCAGGCCGATCAGGATCTCCGGCAGCGCCGCCGGGAAGACCACGTGGCGCAGGACCTGCCAGCGGCTCGCCCCGAGGGCGCGCGCGGCGTTGATCTGGTCGAGCGAGGCGGAGCGCACCCCCGCCCGCGCGGCGAGCGCCACCGGGGCGAAGCAGGCGAGGAAGATCAGCAGCACCTTCGACAGCTCGCCGATCCCGAACCAGATGATCATCAGCGGCAGGTAGGCGAGCGGCGGCAGCGGCCGGTAGAACTCGATCGGCGGGTCGAGGATGCCCCGGGCGATCCGGCTCGTGCCCATGGCGAGCCCGGCCGGGATGCCGAACAGGGCGGCGAGCGCGAAGGCGCCGAGGACGCGCAGGAGGCTGTCGCCGATGTGGAGCCCGAGCGGGGCGCCGTCGATCTCCCCGCGCCAGGCCTGCCCGAAGGCCGCCAGGACCGCTTCCGGCGGCGGCAGGAACAGCGGCTTCACCCAGCCGGCGCGGGTGGCGGCCAGCCAGAGGCCGAGGGCCGACAGCACGGTGACGGTGCTGACCGCCGGCACCAGGATCCCGCCGCGGCGGGATCCGAAGCGCGCCCGCGGGGCCGGCGCCGAGGCCGGGACCGCGTCCGGCGCGGCGCGGGACAGAGCGCTCATCGGACGGCCTCGGCCGCCGCGTCGGCGCCGCCGCGGATGCGCGCGAGCACGCGCTCGCGCACGGCGATGAAGGCGGGGTCCGACTTCACGGCCCGCGTGTCGCGGCCGGCGACCGCGGCCCGGGAGAAGGGCAGGTCCAGCGTCTCGACGATGCGGCCGGGCCGCGGGCTCATGATCACCAGCCGGGTGGCGAGGAACACCGCCTCCTCGACGTCGTGGGTGATGAAGAAGGCCATCTTGCCGGTCCGGTGCCAGATCTCGAGGATCAGCTCCTGGATCTGCTCGCGGGTGAAGGCGTCCAGCGCGCCGAGCGGCTCGTCCATCAGCAGGGCGCGCGGGTCTCCGGCGAGCGCCCGGGCGAGGCCGACCCGCTGCTGCATGCCGCCCGAGAGCTCGTGGACCTTCCGGTCGGCGCAGTCGGGCAGGCCCACGAGGTCGAGCATCGCCAGGGCGATCCGTCGCCGCTCGGCCCGGGGCACGCCCCGCATCTTCGGCCCGAAGGCCACGTTCTCGGCCACGTCCAGCCAGGGCATCAGGGCGTGGCGCTGGAACACCACGCCCCGCTCGGCCCCCGGCCCCCGGACCGGCACCCCGTCGAGGAGGATGCGGCCCTCGCTGGGCGCCAGGAACCCCGCGATCACCGAGAGCAGGGTGGTCTTGCCGCAGCCCGAGGCGCCGAGCGCCACCACGAACTCTCCGGGCGCGATGGTCAGGTCGATCCCCGACAGCGCGGCGACCGCGTCGGCGCCCTGCCCGTAGCGGACGCTCAGGTTGCGGATCTCGATCATGGGCCCTCCGGTCCGGCGACAGGCTATTTCCGGGCCGCCTCGACGAACTCCGTCGTGACGAACCGGGCGTAGTCGGGCGCCAGCGCCTGCACGCGCCCCTGCGCCTTCAGGAACGCGGCGGTCTCGGTCAGGGCCTTGGCGGCGCCGCCCCCGAGCCAGGCCGGCGAGGCCTGCGCCTCCAGGGTCGGGAACCGGTAGGCCGCGAGGCTCGCCGGCACCTCCGCGGGGGCCGAGCCGGTGACCCGGGCCACCGCCGCCACCTCCGGCGCGTCGGCGCCCCAGGGCTTGGCGGCGTAGGCCGCGTCCTGGGCGGCGATCAGCCGGACGAGCGTCGCCAGGAAGTCGCGGTTCCGCGCCGCCCAGGCCCGGTCGACCACGAGTCCGTCGAAGGTCGCCTTGCCCCGGCGGGCGAGGTCGCCGGCCGAGACCACCACCGTGCCGGACTTCTTCACCCGGGCGAGCACCGGATCCCAGATGAAGGTCGCGTCGATGTCGCCGCGCTCCCAGGCGGCGGCGATCTCGGGCGGGCGCATGTTCAGGATCCGGACATCGGCCTGCGTCAGCCCGGCCTCCGCCAGGGCGGCGATCAGCTGGTAGTGGGCGGTCGACACGAACGGGACCGCGATCGTCTTGCCGCGCAGGTCGGCCACGCCCGTCACGCCGCTGCCGGCGCGGGCCACGAGCTGCTCGGCGTCGGCGATCTCGTCGAGGATCCAGAACAGCTGGATGTCGAGCCCCTGCGAGGCGGCCGCCGCGATCGGGCTCGACCCCGCCTCGCCGATCTGGACGCTGCCCGAGGCCATGGCGCGGATCACGTCGCCGCCGCCGCCGAACTTGCGCCAGTGGATCGTGTAACCGGTCGCCTTCTCGATCGCCCCGGAGGCCATCAGGGCGCGGAACGGCACCACCATGTCCTGGTGGGCGAAGGTGACCTCCCGGTCGGCCGCGCGGGCGGTGCCGGGGAGCGGCGCGCCGAGAACCAGGGTGGCCAGGGCGGCCAGCGCGACGGCGCGGCGGTGCGGACCGGCTGATGTCATGAGATGTTCCCTCTCCGGCCGGCCCGGCGCGGAGGCGACTCGGGCGGCCGGGGTCCAGGGTCGGCCAAGCTCGGCGTCGAAGGCAAGGGCCCGGGCGGCCGTTCCGGGCGCGCCACCGCGCGCCCGCGGCCCGCGCTCCGGCCGGGCCGCGCCCGGGATCCGCGCCGCGCCGCGGGCCGTCGCGGCGGCAAGCGGGCCGGAGACGGTCGCGCCCGGCGGCGCGAAGATCGCGCGCTTCGGGATGTTCATCTCCCCGGAGCGCGCGAGATCGGGTCCTGATCTCCGGAACGATCCGATCGGAGATGCCGCTCCTCGTCGTCCCGGAGCGTCTCGGAGCGGAGGCGCGGCGCGGTCGCGGCGCCACGCCGGGTCGATGCAGCGCTTGGCCCGGCACGGTCCGGCGGGCCGGACCGACGGCCGGGATCGTTGCTGCTGGCCGCCGCGCCCGCGGGAGACGAAAATTTCGGCGTGCAAAACCCCGGGCGCGGTCCCGCGCGGGGCCGCGCCCGCGGCTCAGGCGGCGCGCACCGTCGCGAGGAAGCGCCCGACCTCGGCGGCGAGGTGCTCGGACTGACGCGACAGCGCGGAGGCCGCGCCGAGCACCTGCCCCGCCGCCGCTCCCGTCTCCCCGGCGGCACCCGCCACGCGCGCGATCGTGCCGGTCACCGCCCCGGTCCCCTGCGCGGCCTCCCCGACGTTGCGCACGATCTCCTGGGTGGCCGCGCCCTGCTGCTCCACGGCGGCCGCGATCGAGGTCGCCACGGCGTCGATCTCGCGGATGCGCGCCGTGATCGCGCCGACCGCGCCGACCGCCTGCCCGGTCACGCCCTGAACCCGCGCGATCTGCCCCGAGATCTCCGCCGTCGCCCTGGCGGTCTGCTCGGCCAGGGCCTTCACCTCGGAGGCCACGACCGCGAAGCCGCGCCCGGCCGTGCCGGCACGGGCCGCCTCGATGGCGGCGTTGAGCGCGAGCAGGTTCGTCTGGCCGGCGATCGCGGCGATCAGCCCGGCGACGTCGCCGATCCGCGTCACGGCCGCGCTGAGCTCCTGCACCAGCGCGCCGGTCCGGTCGGCCTCGCCGACCGCCGCCTGGGCGAGGCCGGCCGAGCCCTGGACCTGCCGGCCGATCTCCTGCACCGAAGCGCCCAGTTCCTCGGCGGCCGCCGCGACCGTGCCGACGTTGGCGGCGGCTTCCTCGGCCGCCGCCGCGACCGTGCGGGACTGGATCGAGGTCTGGCCGGCCAAGCCCGACATGGAACCGGCGGTGGCCTGCAGCTCGGTGGCCGCGGCCGAGACCTGCCCGATGATGCCCCCGACCGCGGCCTCGAAACCGTCCGCCATCTGGCGCATGCCGTCACGGCGCTGCGCCTCGGCCGAGGCGCGGGCCCGCGCCGTCTCCGCCTCGAGCTGCCGGGTGCGGATCAGGTTGTCCTTGAACACCTGCACGGCGGCGGCCATCCGGCCGATCTCCTCGGTGCCGCCGGTGCGGGGCACCGCCCGCTCGAGGTCTCCCCCGGCGAGGCCGTCCATCGTGTCGGTCAGCGCCCGGATCGGGCGGGCGACGCCCCGGCCGATCAGCGTCGCCAGGCCGGCGATCACCAGCGCGGCGAGGGCGGCGCCGGCGAGGAGGCGTTGGAGGGCCGGGCGCACCTGATCGGCGGTGTCGTCCGCGTAGATCCCGGTCCCGATGATCCAGCCCCAGGGCGCGAAACCCTTCACGTAGGAGATCTTGGGCACGGGCCGGTCGAGGCCCGGTTTCGGCCAGCTATAGGCGACGAACCCCGCCCCCGCCCGGCGAACCTGCTCCACCATCGCGACGAAGAGGTGCTTGCCGGCCGGATCGGTGAGGCCGCCGACATCCTGACCGATCAGCGCGTCCTTCGGATGCAGCAGCATCCGCGGCTGCATGTCCTGGATCCAGAAATACTCGCTGCCGGCGTAGTGCAGGCCGCGGATCTCCGCGATCGCGGCGGCCTGGGCGGCCGCGCGGCTCATCCGCCCCGCCCGCTCCTCGCCCTCGAAGTAGGCCAGCGCCCCGTGCGCCGCCTCGACGAGGTTGCGGGTCTGCAGCGCGCGCGCGTCGCCGATCACCCGGGACAGGTCCCAGGCCGCCAGCCCGATCAGCACCGCCATGCCGAGCAGGGCCATCGCGGTGATCAACTGGAGACGGGTGCCGATGCGCAGGGTCATGGGAATCCGGGCGTCGCGGCGCAGGGCCGCCGCGTCCGACGCGGGGTGCATGCGCGAGAGGGGGAGAGCTTCGTGGAGGCTATAAGCGGCAGGCCGGAACGCAGTTCGGTCGGCGAAGGCGGCTTATGTCATCACAGGTAATAAGAAGTTATGTCCGAATAGATTGGAATATGGCGCTAATAGTATGCGTATATATGGCTGATGCTGATTGAGGTTGTGTTCCAGGTCCCGGCCTGACGGACGGCCCGGCGGACGGCCATCGGCATCACCGACGCCGTCGGTTCCCGTTCCCGTTCCCGTTCCCCTTCCCGGTCCGGTCGTGGAATCGTCCCGATCGGGGTCGTCGGAGGGGCGGGACAGGCGCCCGGCCCGGATCGGCGACGGCCATCCTCGAGCCGTCCTCGAACCGTCCTCGAACCGTCCTCGAGCCGTCCTCGGCCCGGTCGCCGCACGACCGGGAGCGGCTCTCGCGGGCCGCCGAAGAGGGCGTGGTGCGCGCCGCGGGGGCGAGCGGGTTCAGGTCGTCCGCTCAGGTCGTCCGCTCAGGCCGCGCGCAGCACCGCGATCTCGTCGATCGTCGCGGCCGCCTGGGCCCGGAGCGTGGACAGCAGCGCGGTGACGTCGTCGCCCGCGCGGCAGGCCGTCTCGAAGGCCCGGCAGGTCGCGGCCAGATCCACGAAGCCGATCATGCTGGCCGCCGACACCATGGCGTGCGCGTCCCCCATCAGCCGCGTCCGGTCGCCGTCGGGCGCCGCCGGCCCGAACCGCTCGGCGAGTTCCTTCGCCAGCATCGCCAGGAGATCGCCCATCCGCGCCCGGCCGACCATCGCGGTCATCTCGTCCAGGGTGGCGCGGTCGATCGTGCCCCCGCGGCGCGGCGGCTCCGCGCGGGGGCCCGCCCAGCGGTCGATCGCGGCGAGCAGCGCGTCCGCGCGGAACGGCTTGCCGATATGGTCGTCGAGCCCGGCGGCGCGCAGCTCGGCCACCTGCTGCGGCAGGACGTTCGCCGTCATCGCGAGGATCGGCAGGCGGCCGGCGGCGCCGCCCAGGGCGCGGATCCTCCGGGTCGCCGCGATGCCGTCCATCACGGGCATCTGCACGTCCATCAGCACGAGGTCGTAGGATCGCTGCTGGACGGCCGCCACCGCGGCGACCCCGTCGGCCACCACGTCCACCGCGTGCCCGGCGCGCTCCAGGATCGTCCGGGCGAGGTCCTGGTTGAGCGGCACGTCCTCGGCCAGGAGCAGGCGGCGGCCGGTCGCGCGGGCGATCGCCGAGGCCGGCGCGGTCTCGCGGGCCGGGGGGAAGGCGGCGGGCAGGTCGGCTTCGAACCAGAAGGTCGAGCCGTGACCGACCGTGCTCGCGACGCCGATCGTCCCGCCCATCAGCGTGACGAGGGATTTCGAGATGGCGAGCCCCAGCCCGGTGCCGCCGTACTCGCGGCTGATCGAGCCGTCGACCTGCGAGAAGCGCCGGAACAGGCGGTCGCACTTGTCGGTCGGGATGCCGATGCCGGTGTCGCGGACCGCGAAGCGCAGCCGCGTCCCGCCGGTCGCGCTGGCGGCGTCCGGGCTGACCCGGACCGACAGGTCGATGCCGCCCGAGGCGGTGAACTTCATGGCGTTGTTGAGCAGGTTGAGCAGGATCTGCCGGAGGCGGTCCTCGTCGCCCTCGATCCAGTCGGGCAGGCCCGGGCCGAGGGCGACCGTGAGGGCGAGCCCCTTGCGCTCCGCCGAGGGGCGCACGATCGACACCGCGTTGTCGATCAGCGCCTCCAGGGCGAAGGGCCGGGGCACGATCTCGATCTGGCCGGCCTCGACCTTCGAGAAGTCGAGGACGTCGTTGACCACCGTCAGGAGCGCGGCTCCGGCGGTGCGGATCCGGTCGGCGTTCCGGCGCGCCGCCGGGCCGAGATCCGTCCCGTCGAGGAGCAGGTCGGCGTAGCCGATCACCCCGTTGAGCGGCGTGCGGATCTCGTGGCTCATGGCGGCGAGGAACTCGCTCTTGGCCGCGCTCGCCCGCTCCGCCTGCAGGCACGCGGCGTCGGCCGCCGCCTTGGCGTCGAGGAGCGCCGCCTCGGCGGCCTTGCGGGCGGTGACGTCGATGTTGAGGCCGATCATCCGCCGCGCCTGCCCGGGCGCGCCGCGCCCGACGCCGTTGATCCAGCGCACGCCCCCGTCCGGGGTGGGGACGCGGAACTCGATCGAGAAGGTCTCCCCCGCGGCCGCGGCCGCCGCGGCGATCTCCATCGCGCGCTCCCCGTCGACGCGGTCGATCAGCGCGAGCCAGTCCCGGGTGTCGAGGACGTGGTTCCGGTCGGTCTCGATGCCGTGGAGGCGCGCGCTCTCGGGGGACCACTCGATCCGGCCGCTGTCGAGGTCGAGGTGCCACGTTCCGGCATGCGCGGCCTGCTGGGCGAGGTGCAGCAGGCTGCTGGCAGCCTCCACCTCGCGCCGGGCGGTGACGATCTCGTCGATGTCCAGGGCGGTGCCGAGCATGCCCACCATGGTCTCGCCCTGCCAGATCGGCAGGAGCACGATCTTGTGCCAGCGGTAGGGGCCGTCGTGCCGCTGCAGGCGGCCCTCGACCTCGTAGGGCGCGCGGCGGGTGGGGGCCTCCGACCAGAGCCGCTCCATCCGCTCCGCGTCGTCGGGATGGGTCCGGGCGATCCGGGCGGCGCGCGTCGGGCCGATCGGGCCGTAGTAATCCTCGAAGCGCCGGTTGACGTAGGAGGCGTCGCCGGTCTCGATGCTGGCGATCCAGACGAGCTGCGGCAGCGCGTCCGCCAGGGCCCGGTAGCGGGCCTCGCTCAGGCGCAGGGCGTCCTCCGCGGCCTTGCGGGCGCTCACGTCGCGCAGGGTCGCGACGTAGCCGTCCGGGGCGCCGGTCGCCCGGTCGTGGGTCAGGCTGAACGAGATCTCCAGCCAGACCCAGTGCCCGTCCCGGTGCCGGTAGCGCTGGGAGGTCAGGGCGCGGGACGCGCGGCCGCCGGTGAGGTCGTCGAGCACGCGGCGGTACGCGCCGACCTCGTCGGGGTGGACGAAGTCGAGGGGGTGGGTGCCGATCAGGTCCTGCGGGTCGTAGCCCAGGACGGCGCGCACCGCCGGCGAGACGTAGCGGCGGCGGGCGGTCAGGTCGGACCAGATGATGATGTCGGTGGCGTTCTCGGCCAGCAGCCGGTAGCGGCGCTCGCTCTCCTCCAGCGCCCGCTCGGCGATCCGGTTCTGCGTCACGTCGCCGAAGGTCAGGACGGTGCCGCCGTCCGGCAGGGCCGAGCACCGGACTTCCAGGATCAGCCCGCTGGGCAGGCGCCAGTCGAACAGCGGCGGCAGCGGGCCCCGCCCGCGCCCGGCCGTCGCGAAGCCCGGATCGGACCCGGCCTCCGCGAAGTCGCCGCGGGCCCGCTGGTAGGCGTGGATGTCCGGGAGGGCGACGCCCGCCCGCAGGATGTCGTCCGGCAGGTCGAGGAGGTCCGCGGCGCTCCGGTTGAACGCGCGCACCCGCCGGCCGGCATCGAGGACGACGAGGCCCTGCTCCATGCTGTCCAGCGTGCCGCGCAGGATCATGTCGGTCTCGCGCGCCCGCCGCTCCGACTGGACGAGGTCGGTCACATCGAGGATGAGGCCGTGCAGGGCCACGAGCGCGCCGTCGGGCCCGGACTCGGGCAGCCCCTGGATGATCGCGTCCAGCACGGTCCCGTCCGGGCGGACGACGCGGGCCCGCGCCTGGTAGGGGATGGCCGGCCGGCTCCCCTCCAGGATCCCCTCGAGCCGCGCGACCAGGGCGGCGCGGTCGTCCGGATGATAGCAGGCGACGTGCTCGGCGAGCGGCAGGTCGCACGCGCCGGGCGTCCCGAGCAGCCGCGCGAGATTCGCCGACCGGGTCACCCGGCGGGTGCACGGATCGAGGCGCCACTGCCCGAAGCCGGGGGCCCCGTCCCAGGGGGCAGGCTCGCCCGCGGCCTGAGGCCGAGCGGGATCCGGCGGCGCGGCCGGGCGGGTCGCGTCAGTCTGCATCGGCGCTTGCGGATCCCTGCCAGCGACGCGGACCGCGCCCGGACGCGCCGGCGGCGCGCATATCGGCACGAACCTGCTCGTGCGATGGTTGCGGATTCCTTGCCGGCACCGTGCGGCATTCGGCGCCTGTCACCCCGCGATCACGATCGCTTGAGGGCCCGGCGCGCCGGAGCGTGTCGCGGCGCGGACGGGAGCAGACCTACCGCACCAGCCGCTCGACGATCGCCCGCACCTGCGCGCGATCCGCCGGCTGCGGGTCGACCGAGCGATGGATCGTCAGGCCCTCGATCATCGCGTCGAGGGCCTTGGCGGTCTCCGGCGCGAAGTGCCGCCCCAGGGCCGCGCGGCTCTTGGCCATCCAGTCCTGCATCACCCGGCGCAGCGGCGGGTTCCGGGCCGCGAAGGCGTAGAGCTCGTAGCTCAGCAGCATCGTGCGCGGGCTCGCCCAGATGTCGCTCACGATCAGGTCGACCACGGCCTCGCAGGCCTCGTCGACGGTCGCGGCCGCGGCGAGCCGGTCGGCGAACCGCGCCGAGACCGTGTCGGCCAGCCCGGTGAACGCTTCCGTCAGCAGCGCGTCGAGGCTGTCGAAATGGTAGGTCATGGAGCCGAGCGGCACGTCGGCCGCCGCCGCGACCCGGCGGTGGGTCGTGCCGGCGACGCCGTGCTCGGCGACGACGTCGAGGGTCGCCCGGACGATGCGCGCCCGGCGATCCGGGTCGAAACGGCGCTGGGCGGCGGGCAAGCAGACCTCCTCGGATCCGGTTCAGGGCAGCCGGGCCGTGACGCGCGCGGCCTCGATGTGTACATCTGTACGCATGGCTGGGGCCCGCGGTGTCGGGCCGGAGGCGGACCGACGCGGCCGGAGGGAGGTTCTCACCGTGACGACAGAGATCATGAAGACCCAGAAGCAGAAGATGCTGGCCGGCGAGCTGTACTGCGCCGACGACCCGGAGCTGGCCGCCGACAACCGGCGCATCTCGGAATGGATGGACCGGTATAACGCCACGCAGACGCGGAGCCAGCCCGAGCGGCAGGCACTCCTGGAGGAGGCCTTCGCGCGCGTCGGTCCGGGCTGCAACATCCGGCCGCCGTTCCACTGCGACTACGGCTACAACATCAGCCTGGGCCGCGGCGTGTTCCTGAACTTCGGGTGCGCGATCCTCGACGTGATGTCGGTCACGATCGGCGACCTGACGCAGATCGGCACGGCCGTGCAGATCCTGACACCCGATCATCCGCGCGACCCGGCGCAGCGGCGGCAGATGCTGGAATTCGCCCGCCCGGTGGTGATCGGCGCCAATGTCTGGATCGGCAGCGGCGCGATCATCCTCCCCGGGGTCACGATCGGCGACGACGCGATCGTCGGGGCGGGCAGCGTGGTCACGCGCGACGTCCCGGCCGGCGTCACCGTGGTGGGGAACCCGGCGCGGCCGCGGCCCTGAGGGGATGAGGGGGCGCGGGGCGCGCGCTGCGTGGGGGAGCGGTCCGGCCGCGTCGGCCCTCCGCCGAGCCTGCCGGAGCTCCCGTCCGGGCCGGAGCTCCCGTCCGGGCCGGACCTGCCGGGGACGCCGACGACCGGTCGCGGCCGGTTCACACGGCCGCGCGGCCAAGCTGAGCGGCCCCGCGGCGTCGCTGCCGCGGGCCGGGTGGGGCCGATGCCGGGATCGCGGCACCGGGATCGCGGCACCGGGATCGAACGGCCGGCGCGGCCCGTCCCCTGACCGGCCGCGCCGGCGTTCGGGCGCGGGGTGGCGGCTGGATCAGTCCTTGCGGATCGGGGCCGCCGGAGCGCCTGTCTCGCCGAAGCCGAAATCGGCCAGCCGGTAGGAGAGCTGCGCGAACCCGCCGTAGCGACCGGTCTCGAACTTCATCGGGCTGGGCGGCGAGAACGGGAAGGCCGTCGTGTGCGCCTTGTCGGCCTGGAGCTGCCAGTAGCGGCCGCCGACGCCGACGCTGACGGACGGCGTCAGGTCGTACGCGATGATCCCCTCCAGGAAGTAGCCGTCGCCGCGGCCGCCTTCCGGCCCCGGGTTGATGTCGGGCCGCAGCCAGTGCCGGTCGACGCCGCTCAGGCTCACGACCGGCAGGTAGGCGCCTTCCAGGCTCAGCCGGACCCGGTCGAACCGCGCTTCGCCGATCACGCCGACGCGCAGCGCGTTCCACTGCATGCTCTCGCCCAGCGTCTTCATGCTGGTCGGGTAGGGTCTGGCGCAGGGAGTCCCGCCCGCCACCTGACGGCAGCCGTAGCCGTTATACAGTTCGGACGCGAACTGGTAGCCGAGGAAGCCGCCGAGCTTGTACCCGTCCCGGCGCAGCACGTCGTAGCCGAGATCGATCACGCCGTAGCCGATGTCGCCGTCCTTGATCGGCGACAGCGTCTTCGAGTAGCGGCGCAGGGCGGGCGGGAAGTCCTCGTCGGCGAGGCGGCCGCCGGTGACGCCGCCCGAGCCGAGGAAGCCCTTGGCGAACAGGCCGGTGGGGTTGTGCTCGAGCCGGGCGAAGCTCTCGCCGGCATGGGCCTGGGCGTTGGCGTAGGTCAGGCGGGAGTTGAGCTGGCCCGGCGCGTCGGGGTCGCCGAGCTTCTCGCGCGGGGTCCCGGCGCTGAAGAAGTAGCGCAGGCCGCCCTCGAAATCCCAGGTCGCCGGGCCGGCCAGCGCGACCGGCGGCAGGTCGGGCAGCCCGGCTCCGAACCGGTAATTGAGGCCGACGCGGGCCAGGAAGCCGTCCGTCGCGACCCGCGAGCCGGCGTGGTAGCCGGTCAGCACGGGGTACGACGGAGCCGGGAGGACCGCCCGGGAGCCGAGATCGTAGTAGAGACCCTCGACCTTGGCGGAGAGGTGCTCGCTGAAGGCGTGCTCGATGCCGGCGCCGGCCACGTAGCCCAGGCGCACCGCGCCCTGGCGCCCGTCGAACAGCGGGAAACCGGCCAGCGACAGGTTGTTGTCGGTCCGGACCGTGCCCGCGGCGAGGCCGCCCGTGGCGTAGACGAGGGTGCGATCGACGGCGAAGCCGATCCTGCCGCGCAGGGTGGCGAGCTCGTCCAGCCTCTGGCCGGAATGGGCGACGCTGCGGCGATAGAAGCCGCCGCCCGCGGCCGGAAAGGCGCCTTCGCGGCGATCGTAGCCCCACAGCCGGGTGAATTGGTAATCCGCGGCGGCGCCGGCGACGAAGCCGGAATTCACCTGCCAATCGTAGCCGACCTCGGCGCCGCCGACGAAGCTCCCGTCCGAGGCCCGCTTCGATGGAATGACCGGGCAGTTCCGGGCTCCGGGCTGCCCGTCCGGACCTGTGCAGACGAACTGCGTGGCCCGATCGAGGGTCCCGTAACCGGCGAACAGGCCGGCATGCGCTCCGGTCCAGGAGAAGATCGGCACGGCCGTCACCGCCGGCGGAAGGGCCCTCCGCGGGAGGTCCGCCGCCATCGCGGTCTGCGACAGCAGGCACAGGAGAAGTCCGGAACTCGAGATGCGATACATGTAGTGTCCCCCGCCGCGCGTCGTCGAAGGCATGAGCGTCAAGGTCTCTTCGTCGGTCAGGATTCGGATGCCGAAGTGGAGCTTCTGCTGATCTCGCGCGGTTCGCATAATGCGTTCTTATGACTAGGTCATGATGTCTCGATTTTGAAGCGCGAAGTTTTGATCTGTCTCATCAAATTTCACTCGCTCCGCAATCGTCGATGAGAGAAGTGTATTTTATCGATGTCGTGTATCTTCGAGACTTAGTATGTTGAGGGTGTATTGGAGTCATTGTCAGCGGAGATTTTGCTGTGATCTTCGGTCGCGCCGCGGCTTGGTTCCGTTCGCTTTTGCGGCCGGGTGATGCGTTCGTGCATCACCTGCGCCCTGCCCGGTCTAATCCAGGGCGGCCACGGGGCCGGGCCGCCGGCCCGACGCGATGCCCGTCGCGACACCGCTCCGGCGCGTTCGTGGCGGGGCGGCCCGGTCCGGGGAACCATCCGGGCAGCCCGAGCCTTCCTGGGCGGGATTGCGGGCGGACCCGGCCGCGAGTCCCCTGGAAACGCCCGCCCGTCTTGCCGGGCGGCGAGAGAGGAAACCTCACGTGCGTTCAACGATCATTGCCGCCGCCCTGCTGGCGGCCCTCGGCTCCGCCGTCGCGATCCCGGCCTCCGCCGCGCCGATCGGACCCGGCACGGGCGTGTCGGCGCCCGCCGGCATGGTCTCGACGGTCCAGATGGATCCCGTCGAGCGCCACATGATGCGCCGTCGCATGGAGCGCCGGATGATGCGCCACCGGATGGAGCGCCACATGATGCATCGGGAGATGCGTCGCGAGATGCGCCACCGCGAGATGCGTCGCGAGATGATGCGTCGCATGTGACGCGCATCCGCGCCGGGGCGGCGTCCGACCCGGCGCGGGCCGGGGCAGCGCCGCGAGGCGAGCTTCCCGCATCGCGGGGGCTGAGCTCGATTTGGCCGGGGGTGCCACGTCCGAGGCGATCGAACCATCCGCGCCCCGACGCGTTTCTGGCCACCGACAAGGGAGGATTGGTACGATGAAGGCGATTCTGGCAGCGGCCGCGGTGAGCCTCGGCATTCTGGGCGTGGTCGGCCCGGTCTCCGCGCAGCCGCGCCCCGACTACGACGATTACGGCGGGCGCGGTTACCGCGACCGCGGCGATTACGATTACCGGGACCGCGGCTACCGCGACCGGGACGATTACCGCGGCCGCGCCAATTACGGGTTCGACGAGCGCGAGTACCTGCGCTGCAACCCGGATGTCCGGCGCGCCGTGGCCAACGGCCAGATGGAATCGGGGGCTGCCCATTACCGGGTGTTCGGGCGCCGCGAGGGCCGGCGGCTGAGCTGCTGACCGGCTTCTGACCGGCTGCTGGCCGGATCGGCCGGTTCCCGACCGGGCGCGCCTACCGGGCGCGCGCCCGGTCGCGCAGCAGGTTGATGATCAGGGCCGTCCACCCGGTCTGGTGCGCGGCGCCGAGCCCCCGGCCGGTATCGCCGTCGAAGAACTCGTGGAACAGCAGCGGCTCCTCGGCGCCCGGTGCCGGGGCGATCGGCGGACGGGTGCCGAAGGCCGGCCGGCGGCCTGTTTCGTCCTTGGCGAACAGGGCGATCAGGCGATCCTCCAGGGCGTCCGCGATGGCGCTGAGCGTGAGCAGCGCGCCCGAGCCCGTCGGGTATTCCACCCGGAAGTCGTCGCCGTAATAGGTGTGGAACCGCCGCAGCGCCTCGACGATGAGGAAGTTCATCGGCATCCAGACCGGGCCGCGCCAGTTCGAGTTGCCGCCGAACATGTTCGAGGTGGAATCGGCCGGGTCGTACCGGACCGTGAAGGAGGCGCCGAGCTCGTTGAGCACGTAGGGCGCGTCGCGGTGCACCTTCGACAGGGAGCGCACGCCGTAGGGCGAGAGGAACTCGGCCTCGTCGAGCATCCGGCGCAGCAGCGCCTTCATCCGGTGGCCGCGCAGCAGCGACAGCAGCTTGCGGTCCTTCACGCCGCCCTCGGTCCAGCGGGAGACCAGCCGGGCGAGGTGGGGCCGGTTCTCCAGCACCCAGTTCAGGCGCCGGGCGAAGTCCGGCAGCCGGTGGAGCACCGAGGGCTCGATCACCTCGACGGCGAAGAGCGGGACCAGCCCGACCATGGAGCGGACCCGCAACGGCAGCATCCCGCCGCCGGGGATGTCGACCTCGTCGTAGTAGAACTCGTCGATCTCGTCCCACAGGCCGAACCCGCCGCCCTCCCCGCCGCCCTCCCCGCCCCCTGACCCGCCCCCTGACCCGCCCATGTCGGTCATGGCCTCGGCGATGAGCAGGAAGTGCTCGAAGAACTTGGAGGCGGTGCTCTCGTAGACGTCGTTGTGGAGGGCGAGCTCCAGGGCGATGCCCATCATGTTGAGCGCGTACATCGCCATCCAGGCGGTGCCGTCGGCCTGGTGCACCACCCCGAAGCCCGGGGGCGGGCGCGAGCGGTCGAACACGCCGACATTGTCGAGTCCCAGGAAGCCGCCCTGGAAGACGTTGCGCCCCTGCGCGTCCTTGCGGTTCACCCACCAGGAGAAGTTGATCAGGAGCTTGTGGAACACGCCTTCCAGGAAGGCGAGGTCGCCGCGCCCGCCCCGCCGGTCCCGGTCGATCTCGAACACCCGGTAGGTGGCCCAGGCGTGGACCGGCGGGTTGGCGTCGCCGAACTCCCACTCGTAGGCCGGGAGCTGGCCGTTCGGGTGCATGTACCATTCGCGGGTCAGCAGCAGGAGCTGCTTCTTGGCGAAGTCCGGGTCCAGCAGGGCGAGCGGCAGGCAGTGGAAGGCGAGGTCCCAGGCGGCGAACCAGGGATATTCCCAGGTATCGGGCATCGACAGCACGTCGGCCGCCGCGAAGTGGCGCCACTGGCCGTTGCGGCCGCCCGCGCGCGCCCGGGGCGGCGGCGGCTGGAGCGGGTCGCCCTCCAGCCAGCGCCGCACGTCGTAGCAGTAGAGCTGCTTCGACCAGATCAGGCCGGCGGCGGCCTGGCGGAAGATCGCGCGGGACTCCGGGCTCGCGATGCCGTCCTGCAATTCCTCGTAGAACGCGTCGGCCTCGGCGACCCGGCGGCGGACCAGGGAGCCGTCGTCGACGGCCCGGGCGCGCAGGCCCGCCGACAGCCGCAGGCGGACCCGGGCGGTCTCCCCGGGCGCCAGCCGCAGCGCGTAGTGCAGGCCGAGCTTGGTGCCCGCGTCCCGGCGCACCGCAGCGGGATCGCCGTCGACGATCGCCGCGTGGAGCCCGTCCTTGAACGGCCCGGGGGCGTCCGGCTGCCCGCCGTGCCGCCGCAGGTTGGTGTCGTTCTCGCAGAACAGGAGGTCCGGCGCCCCGTCGAAGGCGAGCCGGTACGGCCCGAGCCGGTCGTGGGTGCAGATCGCGCCCCCGTCGGGCGCGCGGGCGATCCGCGGGCGCGCCTGCCCGGCCGGCCCCGCCTGCCACGACCACGTGTTGCGGAACCAGAGCTGCGGGACGAGGTGGAGGTCGGCGGGCTCGGGCCCCCGGTTCAGCGCGGTGATCACCGCGTGGACGTCGTCGGCGTCGGCCTTGGCGTACTCCACGGTGACGTCGAAGAACCGGTCCCCGTCGAAGACGCCCGTCTCCTCGATCTCGTACTCGGGCTGCTCCCGCCCGCGCCGCCCGTTCTCGGCGACGAGGTCCGCGTAGGGAAAGGCCGCCTGCGGGTAGCGGTAGAGCATCTTCAGGTAGGCGTGGCTCGGGACCGCGTCGAGGTAGTGGTAGACCTCCTTCACGTCCTCGCCGTGGTTGCCCTCCTGGTTGGTCAGGCCGAACAGCCGCTCCTTGAGGATGCGGTCGCGCCCGTTCCAGAGGGCGAGGGAAAGGCAGAGGCCGCCGCGCTCGTCGCAGATCCCCGCCAGCCCGTCCTCGCCCCAGCGATAGGCGCGCGAGCGGGCGTCCTCGTGCGTCAGGGCGGCCCAGGCGTTGCCGCAGGGGCTGTAATCCTCCCGCACGGTCCCCCATTGCCGCTCGCTGAGGTAGGGACCCCAGAGCGACCACGCCCGCTCGCCCCGGCCCTGCTCGGCGATCCGGCGGCGCTCGGCCCAGTCCACCGACGCGTCCCGACCCTCGCCCCGATCCCCGTCCCGATCCTCGTCCGCGCGCGGCCCCATCAGCCGCGTCCCGGACGCGGGCTCGGTCGGCTGGGGCTGGGGGCGCGGCGGGGACAGGAGGCGGCCATCGGTCACGGCGGGTTGCTGCGGATGCGCCGGCCCGATGCATCATTGACGCCAGCCCGGCCCGGCCTGCCGCGCGGCCGCCACACAGCTCCGCGAGGGCGAGCCCTCCGGCCCCGCGGCCCGCCCGTCCCCGGGCCGTCCCGGCCCGCCCCGAAACCTTGACCCCGGTGAAGGTGAGCGACAGGATCGCGCCGGCTGGTCTGCGACTCGACGCGCGGCGATCCGCGTTGATCTGTCCGAATTCAGCGTTCGTCGGCGATCTGTCCGGCCACATCTTGGGGGAAAGATGACGCGATTACTGATGGCCGGCCTGGCCGGGCTGCTGCTCATGACCGCGGCGCGAGGTCAGGAGGGCGGCGCGCCGGTGAAGATCGGCGTCGCCGCGCCCATGACCGGGCCGAACGCCGCCTTCGGCGCCCAGATCCGGAACGGCGTGAGCCAGGCGGTCGAGGACCTGAACAGGGCCGGGACGCTGAAGGGCACGACGCTGACCGTCACGGTCGGCGACGACGCCTCCGACCCGAAGCAGGGCGTCTCGGTGGCCAACAAGTTCGCCAGCGACGGCGTGAGGATGGTCGTCGGCGACTACAACTCGGGCGTCACGATCCCGGCCTCCGACGTCTACCTCGACGCCGGCATCATCCAGGTCACGCCGGCCTCCACGAGCGTGAAGTTCACCGAGCGCGGCATGTGGAACACGTTCCGCACCTGCAGCCGCGACGACCAGCAGGGCGCGGTGGCGGGCAGCTACCTGGCCGCGCACTTCGAGGGCAAGAAGATCGCCTTCGTCCACGACAAGACCCCCTACGGCAAGGGCCTGGCCGACGAGACCCTGAAGGCGTTCAGGGCCAAGGGCGGCAGGGAGGTGCTGTTCGAGGGCATCAACCCGGGCGAGAAGGATTACGCGGCCCTCGTCTCCAAGCTGAAGTCCGCCAACGTCGACGTCGTCTATTTCGGCGGCGTGCACACCGAGGCCGGGCTGATCATCCGGCAGATGCGCGATCAGGGCCTGACCGCCCGCATGATGAGCGGCGACGCCATCCCCGACAAGGAATTCGTCCAGATCGCCGGCCCGGGCGCGGCCGGGACCCTGATGACCTTCGCGCCGGACGCCCGCAAGAACCCGAACGCCAGGGGCGTGGTGGCGGCGTTCAACGCCCGGGGCATCGATCCCGAGGCCTACACGCTCTACGCCTACGCGGCCGTGCAGGTCCTGGCGAAGGCGATGGCCGAGACGGGCTCCAGCGACGGCCGGGCGCTCGCGGACTGGCTGCACCAGGGCAAGCCGGTGGACACGGTGGTCGGGCCGATCGCCTACGACAGGAAGGGCGACCTGACCCGGCCCGACTACGTGATCTACGAGTGGACGAAGGGCCCGGACGGCCGGATCGACTACGCCGGGCACGAAGTGGCGCCGTAGGCCGGGCGGGCCGGGCCGGCCGCCGCCTCACCTAATTGGATGAGGGCGGCTGCCTGAACGTGGCGGCCGCGCAGGGCTTATGCTTCCCCCGACTGCGCCGCCATCCGCAGAGGGAGCCTTCATGTTCGACTTCAGCCAGCTCCGGTGCTTCGCCGCCGTGGCGGAGGAGCTGCATTTCGGGCGTGCGGCCGCCCGGCTGAACATGACGCAGCCGCCGCTGTCGCGGCAGATCCAGGTTCTGGAGCGCGTCCTCGACGTGCAGCTCCTGGAGCGCACCAGCCGCACCGTCCGGCTGACCGCCGCCGGCCGCAGCTTCCTGCCCGAGGCCCAGCGCATCCTGCGGCTCGCCGAGACCGCGACCCACGTCACCCGGCAGGTGGCGGCGGGGCGGGCGGGCGTCCTCAAGTTCGGCTTCACGGCCGCCTCGGCCTACGACTTCCTGCCGCGCCTCGTCACCGCGTTCCGGCGGGCGCTGCCGGACGTGACCCTCGCGCTGCGCGAGATGGTCAGCAAGGACCAGATCGAGGAGCTGCTCGCCGGCCGGATCGACGCCGCGCTGGTGCGCCCGCCGGTGACGCACCCGGACCTGATCGCCGTCCGGGCGCTGGCCGAGCCCCTGGTGGTGGCCCTGCCGGCCGGGAACCCCCTGGCCCTGCGCGACGGGCTCACCCCCGCCGATCTCGGGCGCGAGCCGCTCATCGGCTACGCGCCCAACGAGGCGCGCTACTTCCACGACCTCGTCCTGGGCCTGCTCGCCGAGGCCGAGATCCGGCCCCCTATGGTCCAGCAGCTGACGCAGATCCACTCGATCCTGGCCCTCGTGCGGGCGGCGCTCGGCATCGCCCTGGTGCCGGCCGCCGCCGAGCGCCTGCGCTTCGAGGGCGTGGTGTTCCGGCCCCTCGCCCTGCCGGCGCCGCGCCCGGTGGAACTGCTCCTCGCGTGGCGGCGCGACGCGGACGACCCGCTCATCGCCCAGCTGGTCTCGATCGTGGCCGAGATGCCGCCCGCGTGAGCCCGCACGGTCGATCGATGCGCGATCCGCATCGATCGATCCAGTGTTTGGCTTTGACCTCGCGACGGAAGGCTGCGCGTGATGGGGCGAACGGCGCGCAGACGCCGCGACGTCCCCAGGGAGGATCGTGATGGACAGCCTCACCAACCGCTTCAAGGCGGCCCTCGCCGAGGGGCGCCAGCAGATCGGCCTGTGGTGCAGCCTCGCCAGTCCCATCTCCACCGAGGTGGTCGCCGGGGCCGGGTTCGACTGGCTGCTCCTCGACATGGAGCACTCGGCCAACGACCTCCGGGACATCTACGCCCAGCTCCAGGCGATGATGGAGGGCGACACGCACCCGATGGTGCGGGTGCCGAGCGACGACCCGATCACCATCAAGCGGATCCTCGACGCCGGCGCGCAGTCGCTGATGATCCCCAACATCGACGATGCCGAGCAGGCTGCCCGGGTGGTCGCGGCGACCCGCTACGCGCCGCGGGGCATCCGCGGCTTCTCGCAGGCGCCCCGCGCCGCCCGGTTCGGCCGGATCAAGGACTACCACACCCGTTGCGAGGCCGAGATCTTCGTGGCGGTGCAGGTCGAGTCCCGCCGCGCCCTCGACAATCTGGACGCGATCGCCGCCGTGGAGGGCGTCGACGGCGTGTTCATCGGGCCCGGCGACCTCTCCACAAGCCTCGGCTACGTCGGCCAGCAGGGCCACCCGGAGGTGGTCGCCACCATCGAGGCGGCGGTCGCCCGGATCGTCCGGGCCGGCAAGCAGGCCGGCATCCTCACGCCGAGCGAGGAGCTGGCCCGCCGCTACATCGCGGCCGGCACCCGCTTCACCGCGGTGGGCTCCGACATGGGGCTCCTCGCCCGCAACGCCGAGGCGCTCGCCGCCCGCTTCCGCGCCTGAGCTCCGCAACCGGGATCGATCCCCATGAACATCGGATTCATCGGCCTCGGCATCATGGGCGCGCCCATGGCCGGACACCTGATCGCCGCGGGCCACAGCCTGTTCCTCAAGTCCCGGCGCGGCGTGCCCGAGGCCCTGCTCGCGGCGGGCGGCACCGCCTGCGCCACCGCAGCCGAGGTGGCCGAGCGCGCCGACACGATCATCCTGATGCTGCCCGACACCCCGGACGTGGAGCAGGTCCTGTTCGGCGCGGACGGGGTCGCCGGGGGGCTCAGCCCGGGCAAGACCGTGATCGACATGAGCTCGATCGCGCCGCTGGCCACCAAGGATTTCGCCGCCCGGATCGCCGAGCGGGGTGGCGCCTATCTCGACGCGCCGGTCTCCGGCGGCGAGGTCGGGGCCAAGAACGCCGCGCTCTCGATCATGGTCGGCGGCGAGGCCGAGACCTTCGCGCGCGCCGAGCCCCTGTTCGCCGCCATGGGCAAGACGGTCACGCATGTCGGCCCGGTCGGGTCCGGGCAGGTCGCCAAGGTCGCCAACCAGATCATCGTCGCCCTGACCATCGAGGCGGTGGCCGAGGGGCTGCTCTTCGCCTCGAAGGCCGGCGCCGACCCCGCCAAGGTGCGGCAGGCGATCACCGGCGGGCTGGCCACCTCGCGGATCCTGGAGCTGCACGGCGCGCGGATGATCGAGCGGACCTTCGATCCCGGCTTCCGCATCGGCCTGCACCAGAAGGACCTGAACCTCGCCCTGGACAACGCCCGGACGCTCGGCCTCAGCCTGCCCGCCACGGCGCTGGCGCAGCAGCTGTTCTCGGCCTGCGTGGCGCAGGGCGGCGCGGCCTGGGACCACTCCGCCCTGGTGAAGGCCCTGGAGGCCCTGGCGAACCACGCGGTCGGCGACGCCGCCTGATCCCGACAGGAGCCCGGACGGGCGCGAGACGGAAGGAGCATCCGATGCGGGCCGAGATCGAAGCCCCGACCCGCCCGCACCCGGCCGGCGCGGGGGCCGGCGGAGGGGCCGCAGGGGCCGCCGGAGACGTGCCGCGCACGATCCGCCTGAGCGCGCGCGACAACGTCGCGATCGTGGTCAACGCCTTCGGGCTGCCGGCCGGCACGGTGTTCCCGGACGGGCTGGAACTCGTCGAGTTCGTGCCGCAGGGCCACAAGGTCGCCCTCACCGACATCCCGGAGGGCGGCGAGGTCCGCCGCTACGGCGAGGTGGTGGGCATCGCGACGCAACCGATCCCGCGGGGCGCCTGGGTGGAGGAATCCCGCGTCGCCACGCCGGTCGCCCCGGCTCTCGACGCCCTGGAGATGGCCACCCGCGTGCCGGCCCCCCTGCCCCCGCTCGAGGGCTACACCTTCGAGGGCTACCGCAACCCGGACGGGTCGGTGGGCACCAAGAACATCCTGGCGATCTCGATCAGCGTCCAGTGCGTCGCCGGCACCCTCGACGTGGCGATCCGGCGGATCAAGCAGGAACTGCTGCCGCGCTTCCCCAACGTCGACGACGTGGTCGGCCTGACCCACGCCTACGGCTGCGGCGTCGCCATCAACGCCCCCGAGGCGGTGGTGCCGATCCGGACGCTCCAGAGCCTCGCGCGGAACCCGAATTTCGGCGGCGAGGTCATGGTCGTCGGACTCGGCTGCGAGAAGCTCGTCTCGGAGCGGCTCCTGCCCGACAGCGGCGCGGCCGGCGACGGGGTGGTGCGGCTCCAGGACGAGCGCCACCACGGCTTCTCGGCCATGATCGACAGCATCCTGACCATGGCCGAGGCGCGCCTCGCGGTGCTGAACCGCCGGACGCGCGAGACCTGCCCGGCCTCCGAGCTGGTGGTCGGCCTGCAATGCGGCGGCAGCGACGCCTTCTCGGGCGTCACCGCCAACCCGGCGCTCGGCTTCGCGGCCGACCTGCTGGTCCGCTGCGGCGCCACCGTGATGTTCTCCGAGGTGACCGAGGTGCGCGACGCGATCCACCTGCTCACCCCGCGCGCCAAGTCCCCGGAGGTCGCCGCGGCGCTGGTCCGCGAGATGGCGTGGTACGACGCCTACCTCGCCAAGGGCGAGGCCGACCGCCGCGCCAACCCGTCGCCGGGCAACAAGAAGGGCGGGCTCAACAACATCGTCGAGAAGGCTTTGGGCTCGGTCGCCAAATCGGGCACGAGCGCGATCTCCGGGGTCCTGGCGCCCGGCGAGCGCGTCCGCGAGAAGGGCCTGATCTTCGCCGCGACGCCGGCGAGCGACTTCGTCTGCGGCACGCTGCAGCTCGCCTCGGGCATCACCCTGCAGGTGTTCTCCACCGGCCGCGGCACGCCCTACGGGCTCAGTCAGGCGCCGGTGATCAAGGTCGCCACCCGCACGGAGCTCGCCGAGCGCTGGGCCGACCTGATCGACCTCGATGCCGGGCGCATCGCCACCGGCGCGGCGACGATCGAGGAGGTCGGCTGGGAGCTGTTCCACCTGATCCTCGACGTGGCGAGCGGGCGCAAGCGCCCCTGGTCGGACCGGTGGGGGCTGTTCAACGACCTGACCCTGTTCAACCCCGCGCCGATCACCTGAGACTCACCGGCGGGACGGCGTTGCGTCCCGCCGCGTCGTCAGCGTGGCCGGACTCTGCTAGGCAGCCGGCACTGCCATGACGCTGCCGATTCCCTCCCTCCGGACCCTGCTCTTCCGCCTGCACTGGGCGCTCGGCCTCACCGCCGGCCTCGTCCTCGCCCTGATGGGCCTGACCGGGGCGCTGATGAGCTACGAGGAGGCGGTCACCGCCTTCGCCAACCGCGACCGGCTCGAGGTCGCGCCCGGCGGCCGGACGGCGCTGGCCCCCGCGGCGCTGGCGGCGCGGATCGACGCGCAGGCGGGCGGCCGCGTCGCCAACGTGCTGACCCTGTCGGACGACCCGCGCGCGAGCGTCCACGTCCGCTTCGCCCGCGATCCCGAGACCCGCGCGCGGCCGCCCGCCGCCTACGCCGACCCCTACGACGGCGCGCTGCTCGGCCCGGTGCGGCTGGAGGGCGCCTTCACGACGGTGCGGGACCTGCACCGCTGGCTGCTGCTGCCCGGCGGGTCGAAGGGCTGGGGCCGCACGGTGACGGGCGCCTGCACCCTGGCGCTGCTGGCCTTCCTGGCGACCGGCCTCTACCTGCGCTGGCCCCGGATCCACCGCTGGCGGATCTGGCTGAAGCCGGCCCTGTCGCGGCCCGGCCGGCCGCGCTGGTGGTCGCTGCACGCCGTGGTCGGGACGTGGCTCCTGCCGGTCTACCTGGTCATCGCGCTGAGCGGCCTGACGTGGTCCTACCCGTGGTTCAAGGACGGCGCGACGCGGCTGCTCGTGGGCGCCCCCGACGCCGCGAAGCCGGCCGGCCGCAGGGCCGCCGGAAAGCCGGCCGATCCCGCCGTCAGCGGCCCGGCCGTCGACCGCGCCTGGGCGGATTTCCGCGCGCGGACCGGCGCGGAGGCCGGCACGGCGGTCCTGACCCTCCCGGGCGCCGACACGAAGGCGATCCGCATCCGCTGGCTGCCGAAGGGCGTCGACGCGCCGAGCGCCCGCAACGAGGACCGCTACGATCCCGCCACGGGCGCGCTGCTGGCCTCCGAGCGGGCCGCAGACGCGCCGCTGGGCCGGCGCCTCCTGGACAACGTCCTGGAGGTGCATCGCGGCCGCTTCTTCGGCGACCTCGTCGCGCTGCTGTTCTGCCTCGCGGCGCTGGCCATGCCGGGTTTCGCGGCGACCGGCCTGACGCTCTACGTCCTGCGCCGCCGCGCCGGGGCCCGCCGGAGGGCCGTCGAAGCCGGGGCGCCGGCGGGCGCCGTCCGAACGGCGAGCCCCTGACGGCAGCCTCCGGCGGGCCATCGTTCGATGGGGCCCGCCCCGCGCAGGTTTCGGCCCGTCAGAGCCGGGCGGTGATCGTCGCCAGCACCGTGAACGGCGCCCCGGGGGTGTTGTTGGTCGCGTTGGTCGGCGCCTCGATGTAGCGCGCGTTCGTCAGGTTGCGCATGTTCACCGACAGGCGCCAGTGGGCGTCGAAATCGTAGTACACGAGCGCGTCGAGCCGGTTGTAGGCGCCCACGGTGAAGCTGTTGTCGAGGTCGCCGTAGCGTCGGCCGACATGGGTGACGCCGAAGCCGAGCCCGAGCCCGCGCAGCGGGCCGTCCTGGAACGCGTAGGTCGTCCACAGGCTGCCGCTGAACACCGGCACGCCGGCGAGCCGGTTGCCGACCGCGAAGGTCGTGTCCTTGGTGATCCGCGCGTCGATCAGGCCGACGCTGCCGATGATGCTCCACCCGGGCAGGATCTCACCGGCGAGATCGGCCTCGACACCCCGCGACCGCTGCTGGCCGGTGATGACCGAGAAGGTGGGATTGCGCGGGTCGGTGGCCGCGACGTTGTCCCGGACGATCTGGAAGGCGGCCGCGCTCAGGGTCAGGCCGGGCGTGAGATCGACCCGGGTGCCGGCCTCGACCTGCTCGCCCGTGCTGGGCGGGGGGCTCGCCACGTTCAGCACGCTGGCGGTCTGCGGCAGGAACGACGTGGCGTAGCTCGCGTAGAAGGTCAGCGGCTCGAACGGCCGGTAGATCAGCCCGACCCGCGGCGAGGCGCCGAACAGGGTCTGCTCGGGCGGCTGGGTCCGCGAGGCCGGCTGGCGGTTGAAATAGTACTGGCTGCCGAGATCGAACCGGGCCCCGACGACGAGCTGCAAGCCCGGCGCCAGCACGATCTGGTCCTGGACGTAGAGCCCGAACACCTCCAGCTTCTGCTTCAGGTCGGCCTGGAACTGGAGCGGCTGGAAGGCCGCGCCGAACATCGGGTTGAGGAAGCTGACCGGGGCGAGGTTGCCCTGCTGGGAGAAGGCGTGGCGGAAGCCGTTCGAGTACTCGAACCCGAGGAGCGCCGTATGGGCGAAGCCGAAGGTGTCGAACTTCATCACGGCCTCGGTCTGGCTGTCGACCGCGGCGAAGCGCGAGTTGACCGTGGCTTCGCGCCGGCTCAGCAGCGTGCCGGCATTGTTGACCGATAGGGCACGGGCCGCGAACACGTCGAACGTGCCCCATTGCCCGGCGATGACCTGCCGGAGCGTCAGGTTCTCGTTGACGTCGTGCTCGGCCCGCATGGTGATCGTGTTGAAGGCGCCGAAGTAGCGCGAGGACGGCTCACCGTAGAACCGGCCGATGTTGTCGAGCGGGACGCGGCCGCGGAAGGCCACCAGCCCCTCGTCGTACTGGGTGTGCTGGTTGGTGAATTCCGAGTTCACGTAGACCCGGGTGTCGGCGCTCGGCGTCCAGCTGAAGGCCGGCGCCACGAAGACGCGCCGGTTGGTGTCGCCGCCGTAATTGCGGAAGGTCGGATCCTCCTGGGCGGCGAAGCTCAGGCGCGCGGCGAGTCCTTCGACGGCGGGCAGCGCGCTCGACACGGAGCCCTGGAAGCGCCGGAAGCCGAAGCTGCCACCCTGAACACTCGCGTCGGCCGTGGGCTCGAATGTCGGCCGGCGGGTCACGATGTTGATGACGCCGCCGGGATCTCCCCGCCCGAACAGCACCGAGGCCGGTCCCTTGATCACCTCGACGCGCTCCGCATCCACGAGGTCGCGCGTCACCGGGTAGAAGTTGATGGCCGGATCGACCAGCACGCCGTCGACGGCGAAGACCTGCGTGGAGAAGCCGCGGATCAGGTAGTTCTGCGACCGTCCCTGCACCGTGCTGCCGAGAACCACGTTGCTGACGTTGGTCACGGCATCGGTCAGCCGCAGGTCCTGCTGGTCGGTGATCACCGAGCGGGGCACGACGTTGATCGATTGCGGCGAGTCGCGCACCGGCGTGTCGGTGCGCGTGGCGGTCGCGGAGCGCGTCGCCCGGTAGCCGACGACGGGACCGTCGGCCCGCTCGCTGACGGGGCCCGTGCCCGCAACACTGAGTTCGGAGAGAACGACCTCGTCGGCGACCGGCTCGGATTGCGCGCGGATCTCTGTCGGCGCGAGCAGAAGGAGCGACGTCGCGAGCCCAGTGCTGCAGAAATTCAGGCGCGACCGGCAGTATTTGATGCGATCGACGACGTCGATCCGGGCGGCAGACATGCTTTAAAATCGTTCTCAAGAGCGACGTATCGACGCGATGCGGTATTTCTAGATTGCATACGCCGTCTTTTCTCAACGCCGATCGGGAAAGCCGCGGGTGACGCGCGCATCCTCTGCCCGGATGTGGCGCGGAAGGCACGTTTTGAGCGGCAATGCTTTGAAATGATTCAAAGATACCGACCTTTGCGTGTGCAATGCTGGGCTTTGCAACCGGCAACGGCCCGGGGCGCGCCGGGCGCGGGCCGACTCACGGCGACGCGCCCCGCCGGGGGCTACGCGGCGTCGCCCGTGAGAACGGCCGGCCGGCCCGCGCGAGGGGGGGGTCGCGGGCCGGCCGGCGTACCGCGCGCCGGATCCGGCCCGCGATCGTGATGGCGGCGGTGAGGGCGCGTCGCCGGTGGGGCCCGGGGCGCGCAGCGGCGCCGGGATCAGCGGCCGCGGGCCGATCCGGGAGCGCCGGGGTCGGCAGGCGGCCGTCGAGCCCGGCGTCGAGCCGCGCGCGGAGCGGGCGATCGCCGCGGCGACGTCGGAATCGGGGAGCGCGGCCGGGTCGCAGTCCGGCGCGGTGGCGCGCTCCCGACGGGGTCGCGGCGAACCGGTCGCCGCTCCCGGCCCCGCTCCGCGCCGTCATGGGGGCGCTGTCCGGGTTGCGGGTCGATGCCGACCGGATCTCCGCCCGCAGGGTCGCGGCCACGCGGCCGAGGTCCTGCAGGGCGGTGCGGTGAAAGCCGGCGCGCGCGCAACGGGCCCCGGCGGCGTCGAGGATGTGCGCGCGCCGGGCGGGCGGGTGGCCGCGGTCTCCGGCGCCCCGTCCGCCGCGCCGGTCACGACCCGGGCTGCGCCGCGGCGGCGACCGGCGCGACGCGGCTCTGATCCTTGCCCAGGCTGGCGACGGCGCAGGATTGCGGTCCCTGACGGAGGTCCGCGCAGATCCGGGCCTGCCAGCCATCCGGGCCGGCGCCGGTCCAGTTGATCAGCGCCAGCCAAGCGAGGGCCAGGACGGCGCCGAAGGTCAGGTTGGCGGGGGTGCAGACGCTGCGGACGAGGGCGAGCGCGCCCGGGCCGCGGGCGCCGAAGCGCTGGGCATCGAGATCGGACCAGCGGCCTTCGAGGGTGAGAGCCATCGCGCGCTCCTGTTTGCCCCACCCTTGTAATGAACGTTCATTCTCATGTCAATGAACGTTCATTCTCATCGCGGCCGCGGGACGGGCGTAGCTGCGGCGATCCGCGGCCGGGGCAGGGTTCGCCGGGCGGGGGGCCGAGCGCGCGGCCGAGTCCCCGGCAGCGCTTCAGGGGCGCCCGGGCGGCCGTCCGGGACGGTGCGCGGGAGAGATGCCTCTCGGGGGGCGATCGCCGTCGCGCCTCCCGCCGCGCTCCGGCAGCCCGGGACCGGTCCGGGTTCGGTGCGCGCGATGGGTCAGGGCGAGGCGGGGCCGGAGCACGCGATCCGCGGCCCTGCCGCGGCGGCCTCGGCGCGCCCGGGAACCCCGTCCCGGACGCGCCCGGGGGCTGCCGTCAGCCGAGCGTGGCCGGCTTGAGGGCGCCGGTCCGGTCGTGGAAGTCCGGGCCGTTGGTGGTGCGGGCCACGTGGCCGGCGCGGATCAGGTAGTCGCCGAAATGCTCGCCCGGCTGCCGGCCCCTCGCGTAGTCGGCGAACAGCGGGTCGAGGGTGTCGCGGATCTCGGAGGCCGCCACGTCCTCCTTGTAGAGCTTGCTCAGCCGCGAGCCGTCGTGGGCCGCGCCGAGATAGAGGTGATAGCGCTCGGGGCCGCGGCCCACGAGGCCGATCTCGGAGATGAACGGCCGGGCGCATCCGTTCGGGCAGCCGGTGGAGCGGATCGTGATCTCCTCCTCGGCGAGCCCGTGGGACGCGAGGCTCTCCTCCAGCTCGGTCATCAGGTCCGGCAGGTAGCGCTCGCTCTCGGCCAGCGCGAGGCCGCAGGTCGGCAGGGCCACGCAGGCGAGCGAGCTGCGCCGGAGCGCGCTCGCGCCCCGGGTCAGGCCGTACTCATCGACGAGGGCGTCGATCTCGGCGCGCTTCTCGGCCGGGACGTTGGCGATGATCACGTTCTGGTTGCCGGTCAGGCGGAAATCGCCCTGGTGGACCTCGGCGATGCGGCGCAGACCCGAGAGGAATTGCGGGCCGCCGTCGATGTCCTTGATCCGGCCCGAGGGCACGTAGAGCGTCAGGTGGTGGCGGCCGTCGTCGCCCTCGACCCAGCCGTAGCGGTCGCCGTTGCCCGTGAAGGTGAAGGGCTTGGGCGCGCCGAGCTTCTTGCCGACCCGCTTCTCCACCTCGGCCCGGAAGGCGTCGAGGCCGTAGCGCTCGATCGTGTACTTGAGCCGGGCGTTCTTGCGGTTCTTGCGGTTGCCCCAGTCGCGCTGGACCGTCATCACGGCTTCCGCGACCTTCAGGGCGTCCTCGGGCTTCACGAAGCCCATCACGTCGGCGGTGCGCGGGAAGGTGTCGGGCTCGCCGTGGGTCATGCCCATGCCGCCGCCCACCGTGACGTTCCAGCCGGTGACCTGGTTCTTCTTGTCGAGGATCGCGATGAAGCCGAGGTCGTGGGCGAAGATGTCGACCTCGTTGGAGGGCGGCACCGCCACGACGGTCTTGAACTTCCGCGGCAGGTAGGTCCGGCCGTAGACCGGCTCGACCTCGGCCTCGTCCTCGCCGCCGACCACGCGCTCGCCGTCGAGCCAGATCTCGCGCCACGCGCTGGTCTTCGGCAGCAGCGAGTCGGAGATGTCCTTGGCGAGCTGGTAGGCGGCCTTGTGGGCGCCGGTCTGGGCCGGGTTCGTCGCCGCCATGACGTTGCGGTTGACGTCGCCGCAGGCCGCGATCGTGTCGAGCAGCGCGCCGTCGATGGCGGCCATCGTGCGCTTCAGGTTCGACTTGATCACGCCGTGGTACTGGAAGGTCTGGCGCGTGGTCGCGCGCAGCGCCCCGCCCGCGTAGGTCCGGGCGATGTCGTCGAGGATCAGCCACTGCTTCGGGGTGATGACGCCGCCGGCGATGCGTAGGCGGATCATGAAGCTGTAGGCCTTGTCGAGCTTCTTCTTGGTCCGCTCGGGGCGCAGGTCGCGGTCGTCCTGCAGGTACATCCCGTGGAACTTCACGAGCTGCCCGTCATCCTCCGAGATCGCCCCGGTGGCGTGCTTCAGGAGCCCGTCCGCCAGCGTGCCGCGGAGGTAGCCGCTGGCGATCTTGATGTGCTCGTTCGCGGCGAGTTTCTCCGCGCGCGCGGCCTCGGCATCCGTGATCGGCCGGGAGGTCGGCGGGGTCTCGTAGACGCGCTTGGCCGGTGTGGCGGCAGGGCCGGGGGCCGGGGTCTCGGCGGCGTCGCGGGGGCTGTGGTCGTCCATGGGGTGAATCCGTCTGTCTGAACGCGTCTTCCTCCCCGGTGGGGAGGGGGCGAGCGGAGCGAAGCCGGTGCAGGACTGGAACCGGATCCGCGACCTCGGGGTGAGGGCTGCGCCCTCTCCGGAACGACCTGATCCCTCACCCTGCCCCTCTCCCGCCCGGGAGAGGGGACCTGCGTCACGCCTGTCTCTGCCGCATCTCGTCGAAGGCCCCCCGCGGTGCGGGGAGCGGTGTGTCCTCAGTAAACGTCCTGCTGGTAGCGGTGGCTGCGCTCCAGAGCCGCGACCTGCGCCTCGGCGTCGGCGGCGCTCAGGCTCTTGGCCGTCTCGTAGGCCTTCACGACCGCGGCGCGCACGTCCTTGGCCATGTTCTTCGCGTCGCCGCAGACGTAGAGATGCGCGCCCCCGTCCAGCCAGGAGACCAGCTCCTGCGCGTGCTGGGTGATCCGGTCCTGCACGTAGACCTTCTCCGGCTGGTCCCGCGAGAAGGCGACGTCGATCTTGGTGAGCGACCCGTCCTCCAGGGCGTCCTGCCACTCGAGCTGGTACAGGAAGTCGTGGGTGAAGTGCCGGTCGCCGAAGAACAGCCACGACCGCCCGGGGGCTTCCACGGCCCGGCGCTCCTGCACGAAGGCGCGGAACGGCGCGACGCCGGTGCCGGGGCCGACCATGATGATGTCGGTGGCCGGATCCTGCGGCAGGCGGAAGTGGCGGTTCGGCTTCAGCCGCACCCGCAGCTTGGCGCCGTCGCGGATCCGGTCGGCGACGTGGACCGAGGCGACGCCCGAGCGGGCCCGGCCGTGGGTCTCGTAGCGCACCGCCGCGATGGCGAGGTGGACCTCGTCGCCCACCTCCTTGCGGGAGGAGGCGATCGAGTAGGCCCGCGGCGGCAGCGGCCGGGTGATCGTGCCGATATGCTCGGCCGTGAGCTTCGCCGGGTAGGTCTCCAGCAGGTCGATCAGGTGCCGGCCCTCGATCCAGGCCTTGGCCTCGCCGCTGTCGATGAGCGTCTGCGCGTCCGCGTGGCCGGTGGCCTTGACGAACCGCTCGATCGTGGCGGCCGAGAGCGTGGTGATGTCCCGCTCGGCGAGCAGGGCCCGGCGCAGGGCCTCGTCGCCCGCGAGACCGGCGGCGTTCAGGATCTCGTCCACCAGCTGCGGGTCGTTCTCGGGGAAGATCTCCAGCGAGTCGCCCGGCTCGTAGGCCGGCGCGCCGTCCTCGAAGGCCAGCGCGAGGTGGATCGTCTCCTTGTCGGAGCGCGACGAGTTGAGGTTCACGTGCTCGACGACCTCGACCACCAGGGGCTCGCGGCTCGGCTCGGCCTCGTCGTCCTCGCCGGCGCCGGCGCGGGCGAAGTCCACCGCCACGACGTTGTCGGGCTGCTCCGCCGGGGCGAGCGCCTTCAGCGCGCCCTTGATCCAGTCGGCGGCGGGCTTCTCGAAGTCGAGGTCGAGGTCGGCGCGCTCGGCGGCGCGCTTAGCCCCCAGGGCCTCGAAGCGCGCGTCGAGCGCCTTACCGATGGCGCAGAACTCCGCGTAGGAGGTGTCGCCGAGCGACAGGACCGCGAACTCGACGCCGTCGAGGCGCGGGGCGCCCTCCCCCATCAGCTCGCCGTAGGCCCGCACGGCCCGGGCCGGCGGCTCGCCCTCGCCCCAGGTCGCCGCGATGGCGATCAGCTTGCCGGCCTTGGGCAGGGTCGCGACGTCGAGGTCGGAGAAGTCCACGACCTTCGGCTTGAAGCCCTGCTTGCGCGCGAGCTTGGCGACGTTGCCGGCAAGCGCCTCGGAGTTCCCCGATTCGCTGGCGTAGATCACGGTGAGCGGCGCGGCGGCCTTGGGCGGGGCGGCCGGCACCGCGGCCGGCTGGCCGCCCGCGGCGTCGAGCCCGGCCAGGAAGCCGGCGAGCCAGGCGCGCTGCGTGGGGCTCGCGGTGCCGAGCACCGCGTCGAGGCTGGCGCGCTCGCCGTCCCCGAACGGGGCGGTGCGCGGGAGGAGATTGGGGCGGGACATCACGGGACCATGTCGGGGCCGGTAGGGCCTGTGTCAATCGAGAAACGTTCGTTTTGCAGAACGGGCGGCGTATAGGACATCACATTCGCTGCGCTGCGAAAAAAGAGAATATCATTCTCCCACCACGGCCAGCACCGGGGCCGTCCCCGGCAGGTGCCGCCCGTTCTTGGGCGGCGCCGGCAGCGGCAGCGCCGTGGTGGACTTCACCTTCTCCATGGCGAAGCGGGAAGTGACGTTCTTGAGCGGCAGCACCGCGATGAGGTGCTTGTAGAAGCTGTCATAGGCCTGCATGTCGGCGACGACGACCCGCAGCATGTAGTCCACGTCGCCGGCCATCCGGTAGAACTCGAGCACCTCCGGCATGGCCGAGACGGTTGCGGCGAAGCGCTGCAGCCACTCCTGGGAATGGTCGGCCGTCTCGATGGACACGAACACGGTCAGCCCGAGGCCGAGCTTCACCGGGTCGAGCACCGCGACCCGGCGGTCGATGACCCCGTCGGCCTCCAGCTTCTGGATGCGCTTCCAGCACGGGGTCTGCGACAGGCCCACGCGCTCGCCGATCGCCGCGATGGACAGCGTGGCGTCCGTCTGCAGCAGGGCGAGAATCTTCAGATCGATCGCGTCCAAAGCCGTCTCCGTGGGCTTCCGCCGCGCGCGGGGCGCGGGCGCATATACGTGTCTACCGGCACCGGTGAGAAGAATCTTTTACCTCGGGCCCATGCTGCCCGCGCCGGAAGCTGTGCGCAACCGCACGCCGAACCGCCGGTCCGACCCGGTCGAGCGCGCCGGGGCGCCTTGACTTCGTTCGGTATAGCGAACATTTCGACCGCTCGACAACAGGCGCGGCGCGGGCCGTGGCCTTTCCATCACGCGAACCCCGGGACATGGCGCGATGACCCGTCCGGACCGACAGGCGGCCGACTCCCTCGCGGAGCGGCTGTCCGGGCTCGACCTTCCAGGCCGCCTCCACCTGATCGCCGCGGAGATCCCCGGCCGCCTCGTCTTCACGACGAGCCTCGGGGTCGAGGATCAGGCACTCACCCACGCCCTGGCCATGGCGGGCCTCGCGAAGGGGCGCGTCGAGATCGTCACCCTGGATACCGGCCGCCTCTTCGCCGAGACCTACGACACCTGGACCGAGACCGAATCGGCCTACGGCATCCGGATCACCGCCTACGCGCCCGAGCGCGCGGCCGCGGAGGAATTCGTGCGGGCCGAGGGCATCAACGGCTTCCGGCGCTCGGTCGCCGCCCGGCAGGCCTGCTGCGGCTTCCGCAAGGTCGAGCCGCTCGGCCGCGCGCTCGCCGGCGCGAGCGGCTGGCTCACCGGGCTGCGGGCCGGCCAGTCGGCCAACCGCGCCGCGACGCCGCTCGCCGCGCTCGACGCGGAGCGCGGCCTGATCAAGCTGAACCCGCTCGCCGACTGGTCGCGGGAGCAGGTCGACCGCTTCGTGCGCGACAATTTCGTGCCCTACAACGTCCTGCACGATCGCGGATTCCCGTCGATCGGCTGCGCCCCCTGCACCCGGGCCGTGAGGCTCGGCGAGCCGGAGCGGGCCGGCCGCTGGTGGTGGGAGCAGGAAGACAAGAAGGAGTGCGGCCTACACGTCGGACGCACCGGCGCGTCGGTGCAGCCGGGCCAGGAGCCCGCAATCCTCGAGCCCGCAATCCTCGAGCCCGCCGCCTTCAAGACCACCCCGAATCAGACAGCCCGCCAGCCGGAGTTCGCCCGATGAGCGCCGCCCTCGCCGCCGCCGTGCAGCCGAGCGCCCCCGCGTCCGCACAGACCGCCGACCGCCTCAGCCACCTCAAGCGGCTGGAGGCCGAGGCCATCCACATCTTCCGGGAGACGGTCGCCGAGACCGAGAACCCGGTGATGCTCTACTCGATCGGCAAGGATTCCTCGGTCCTGCTGCACCTCGCCCTCAAGGCCTTCGCGCCCGGGCGGCTGCCGTTCCCGCTGCTCCACGTCGACACCACGTGGAAGTTCCGCGAGATGATCGCCTTCCGCGACGCCCGGGCGAAGGAGCTCGGCCTCGACCTTCTCGTCCACACCAACCCCGACGGGCTCGCCCGCGGCGTCGGCCCGGTGAGCCACGGCTCCGAGGTCCACACCGACGTGATGAAGACGCAGGCCCTGCGGCAGGCGCTCGACAAGCACAAGTTCGACGCCGCCTTCGGCGGCGCCCGCCGCGACGAGGAGGCGAGCCGCGCCAAGGAGCGGATCATCTCCTTGCGCACCGCGCAGCACCGCTGGGACCCGAAGCGCCAGCGCGCCGAGCCCTGGCACCTCTACAATCTCAAGAAGAAGCGCGGCGAGTCGCTGCGGGTCTTCCCGCTGTCGAACTGGACCGAGCTCGACATCTGGCTCTACATCGAGCAGGAAAACATTCCGATCGTGCCGCTCTACTTCGCCCAGGAGCGGCCAGTGGTGGAGCGCGAGGGCCAGCTGATCATGGTCGACGACGAGCGGCTGCCGCTCGAGCCCGGCGAGACCCCGCAGCAGCGCCTCGTCCGCTTCCGCACGCTCGGCTGCTACCCGCTGACCGGCGCGGTGGAGAGCGACGCCGCGACGCTCCCCGAGATCATCGGCGAGACGCTCGCCGCCCGGACCTCGGAGCGCCAGGGCCGGGTGATCGACAAGGACGGGGCCGGCGCCATGGAACGCAAGAAGCAGGAGGGGTACTTCTGATGACGGTGCACCAGGCTCCCACGGCCTTCGCCGACCGCGCCGCCGGCTACGCGGCCTTCCTCACCGCCCACCGCAACAAGGCGGTGCTGCGCTTCATCGCCTGCGGCTCGGTGGATGACGGCAAGTCGACCCTGATCGGGCGGCTCCTGCACGACACCAAGCAGATCTTCGACGACCAGATCTCGGCGCTCCAGCGGGATTCCCGCAAGCACGGGACGCAGGGCGCGGAGGTGGACCTCGCGCTGCTGGTGGACGGCCTCCAGGCCGAGCGCGAGCAGGGTATCACCATCGACGTCGCCTACCGGTTCTTCTCCACCGACAGGCGCTCCTTCATCGTGGCCGACACGCCGGGCCACGAGCAGTACACCCGCAACATGGCCACCGGCGCCTCGACGGCCGACGTGGCGGTGATCCTGGTGGACGCCCGCCAGGGCCTGACCCGCCAGACGCGGCGCCACGCGCTGCTGGTCTCCAATCTCGGGATCCGCCGGGTGGTGCTCGCGGTGAACAAGATGGACCTCGCCGGCTGGGCGCAGGGCACCTTCGACGGCATCGTGTCGGGGTTCTCGGACTTCGCCCGCGGGCTGAACTTCGCCGAGGTCAAGGCGATCCCGCTCTCGGCCAAGAACGGCGACAACGTCGTGGACGCGGGCGTCGCGGCGCCCTGGTACACGGGCGGCACCCTGCTCCACTACCTCGAGACCGTGCCGGTCCACGCGGAGGCGCTCAACGCGCCGTTCCGGATGGCGGTGCAGTGGGTCAACCGGCCCAATTCCGAGTTCCGCGGCTACAGCGGCCGGATCGCCAGCGGCCGGGTGCGCCCGGGCGATTCGGTGACGGTGCAGCCCTCCGGCCGGACCTCCACGGTGGCGCGGATCTACACCGCCGACGGCGACCTGCCCGAGGCCGGCGAGGACGAGTCGGTGACCCTGGTGCTCGCCGATCAGATCGACGCCTCGCGCGGGCAGGTGATCGTGGCGACGGGCGCGCCGATGCGGGTCACCGAGACCCTCGACGCGCGCCTGTTCTGGGCGGCCGAGACCGATCTGGCGCCGGGCGCCAGCCTGTTCGCCAAGATCGGCACCGCCACGGTCACCGCGACCGTGGAGCGGATCGTCTCGCGCATCGACCCCGAGACCGGCAAGCCCGGCCCGGCCGAGCGCCTGTCGGCCAACGACATCGCCGACGTGGCCCTGCGCCTCGACCGGCCGGTGGCGGTGGACGCCTACGCGGAGAACCGCGAGACCGGCAGCCTGATCCTGATCGACCGCGAGACCACCGACACGGCGGCCCTCGGGCTGGTCCTGGCGCCGAAGGCGGAGGCCGCGCAGGCGGCGACGCCCGGTGCGGCGACCGGTGCGGCGACCGGTGCGAAGCCCGCGGAAGGGGCCGGGATCCTCGCCCGTCTCGGTCGCCTGTTCGGGCGCTGAGGCCGGGCGCGCGACGCGGCTCGCGCGCGGGCCCCCGTCTCCCGCACAGGAGAGGGGGCCGGCCGCGCTTCGCGTCGGTGATGACGGTGCGGGTCGCACCGCTCGGACGACGGATCAGACCAGCCTGAAGCGCAGTGCGCCGAGCCCTTCCAGCTCCGAGACCACCTCGTCGCCGGGCTTCAGCCAGGCCCGGTCCTTGCGCGGGATCTTCTCGCCGAAGATCACGCCCTGCGGCGTGCCCGTGTAGAAGATGTCGCCCGGCCGGATCGTCATCACCTTCGACGCGAAGCTGATGAGCTGGCGGCAGTTGAAGATCATGTCGTTGGTGCTCCAGTCCTGGCGCACCTGGCCGTTGACCAGCGTCTTCAGCTTGAGATTGTTCGGGTCCTTCACCCGGTCGGCGGTCACCAGGTAGGGGCCGAGCGGGGCGAACCCGTCCGAGGTCTTGCCGATCATGAACTGCGAGGTCAGCGTCTGGAGGTCCCGGGCGCTGAAATCGTTGCCCGTGCAGTAGCCGGCGAGATAATCGAGGGCGTCCGCCTCGGACACGTTCCGGCATTCCCGGCCGAACACCATCACCAGCTCGGTCTCGTAGTCGAATTCCCGCGCCGCCTGGGTCGGCAGCGCGATCGTGCCCCCGTGGTGGTTCAGGGCGTTGTTGTACTTGTTGAACAGCGGCGGGTCCTTGGGGATCGGCGTGCCGGTCTCCTCCGCGTGGTGGCGGTAGTTGAAGCCCATCATGATGATCTTCTCGGGCCGCGTGACCACCGGCGCGTAGGCGATGCCGGATTCCGCCAGCACGAAGCGCCCGTCGGGGGCGGCCTCGACCGCGTCGATCAGCGCCCGCAGCGCCGGGCCGCGCCCGTTCTGGAGGAGGTCGTCCATGTCGGCGGGGACCGGCATCCCGAGCGCCCGGCCGGCGGCGGCGACGTCGAGGACGCCGTCCTTCGTCTTCACGCCCAGGGCGTAGCCGTCGCCGCGGCGCATGTTGAGGAGGACCATGTCGCGGGGCATGCCGAAGGGGGGTGCCCCCGCCGGCGTGGATCTCGGCGCCGCCGTCTGCTCCTCGGCGGCGCGGGCCGGCGCCGCGGCGGCGGCCAGGCCGGCGGCCGTGGCGGTCAGGAATTCGCGTCGGTTGCCCATGCTGCCTCTCCTCCTCCGGTCGGCCCGTCTGGTCGCGGGCGTGAACCGGGCGGAGCCTGCACGGCCGGCGGCGGCGCCGCCAGGACCCGCGGCGGGGTCCGGGTGACGGCTCAGGCCGCCTGTGAGTCGGCGCCGAGCCCCCAGGCCCGCGCCAGCAGCGCGTAGGACTGGTGCCGCGCGGCCTGATCGGGGATCGCCGTGACGATCATCAGCTCGTCGGCCTGCGTGCGCGCGACCATGTCGGCGAGCCGGGCCCGCAGGGTCTCGGGGCCGCCCACGTGCAGGCGGTCGCGGCCGCGCTCGATCTGCATCCGTTCGCCGTCGGAATACGGGTAGGCCAGCGCCTCGGCGAGGCTCGGCAGCGGCCGGTACTCGCCCCGCTCCCGCCGCAGCGTCGCCAGCCGCGCGCTGGCCGCCAGCCGCTCGGCCTCCGCGTCCGTGGGGGCGCAGATCGCCGCCACCGCCAGGATCGCGTGGGGCTTCGCGCCGAGCCGCGTCGGCCGGAACCGGTTCCGGTAGTCCAGCATCGGCGGCTCCGCGGGCATCCCGGAGAAGTGCTGGGCGAAGCCGAAGCCGCAGCCGATCTCGCCGGCGAGGCGGGCGCTGTAATCGGAGGAGCCGAGCAGGAAGATCGGCGGCAGCGGCACGCCCGCGGGGCTCGCCTCGATCCGCGCGAACGGGTGACCTTCCGGGAAGCCGCCGTCCCAGAACAGCAATTCCTGCAGGCGGTCGAGGAAGTCGTCCCCGCCGCCCTCCCCCGGGGCCTCGCGGCGGCGCAGCGCCCGCGCGGTGAGGCCGTCCGTGCCCGGCGCCCGGCCGAGGCCGAGATCGATGCGGCCCGGGAACAGGGCCTCCAGCACCCGGAAGCGCTCGGCCACCATCAGCGGCGCGTGGTTCGGCAGCATGATCCCGCCCGAGCCGACCCGGAGGTTACGGGTCGCGGCGGCGATCTGGCCGATCATGATCTCGGGGGCCGGGCTCGCCACGTTGGGCAGGGCGTGGTGCTCGGCGAGCCAGTAGCGCCGGTAGCCGAGGCCGTCGACGTGGCGGGCGAGCGCCAGGGTGTCGTGCAGGGCCCGCGCCGGGGTGGACTCGGCGCTGACGAAGGAGAGGTCGAGGACGGAGAGCGGGGTCATGGGCAGGATCTGGTAACGATGATCCGGCAAAGCGAGGGCGGCCGCGCAGGAGAGCCCTGCGCCGCGCGCCGGGCGCGAGCGTCGGCTGCGTGCTGCGCACCGCCTTGCCGGCTCAGCGTCCCCGGCCTAGGGTCCGCCGCGCCGCAATATGGGCGGCGCCCGGGCATCCCTCGCCCACTTGATCCGGAGCACCGCACGCCATGGCTCTCCTCGCCGACGTCCTCTCGCGGGTGAAGCCGTCCGCGACCATCGTGATGACCCAGAAGGCCCGGGACCTGAAGGCGTCCGGCGTCGACGTCATCAGCCTGTCGGTGGGCGAGCCCGATTTCGACACGCCCGAGCACATCAAGCAGGCGGCGATCGACGCGATCCACCGCAACGAGACCCGCTACCCGCCGGTCTCCGGCATCGTGCCCCTGCGCGAGGCGATCGTGCGCAAGTTCAAGCGCGAGAACGGGCTCGACTACAAGGTCTCGCAGACCATCGTGGGCACCGGCGGCAAGCAGGTGCTGTACAACGCCTTCCTCGCCACGCTGAACCCCGGCGACGAGGTGGTGATCCCCCGCCCCTACTGGGTGTCCTATCCGGAGATGGTCGGCCTGTGCGGCGGCACCCCGGTCTTCGCCGACACCGACATGGCGCACGGCTTCAAGCTCCAGGCCGAGGAGCTCGACCGGGTGCTGACGCCGAAGACCAAGTGGATCGTCCTCAACTCGCCGTCGAACCCGTCGGGCGCCGCCTATTCCCGCGCCGAGATGAAGGCGCTCACCGACGTGCTGCTCCGCTACCCGGACGTGCACATCCTCACCGACGACATCTACGAGCACCTCACCTACGGCGACTTCGAGTTCGTCACGCCGGTCCAGGTCGAGCCGCAGCTGCTCGAGCGGACGCTGACCATGAACGGCGTCTCGAAGGGCTACGCCATGACCGGCTGGCGCATCGGCTACGCGGCCGGCCCGGAGAAGCTCATCAAGGCGATGGACTTCGTGCAGGGCCAGCAGACCTCCGGCGCCAGCACGATCGCGCAATGGGCCGCGGTCGCCGCCCTCGACGGGCCGCAGGATCACCTCGCCACGTTCCGGGCCGCCTTCCAGGGCCGGCGCGACCTCGTCGTGTCGATGCTCAACCAGACCAACGGGCTGACCTGCCCGACGCCGGAGGGCGCGTTCTACGTCTACCCGTCCTGCGCGGCGCTGATCGGCAAGAAGACCGAGGCCGGCAAGACCATCGAGACCGATGAGGACTTCGTCATGGAGCTGCTCCAGGCTGAGGGCGTGGCCGCGGTCCACGGCTCGGCCTTCGGGCTCGGCCCGAACCTGCGCATCTCCTACGCGACGTCGAACGCGGTGCTGGAGGAGGCCTGCCGGCGCATCCAGCGCTTCTGCGGCTCGCTGCGGTAGGAGCAGGAGCCCTGCTGTCCGGTCATCCCGCGGAGCGTTCCACGCCTGCGGGATCGAGCGTGCGGAACCAGATCGCTGTATCAGTCGGCAAGGCCGAGCACGATGGCGAGCATCCGGCTCAGGGCTGCGAGGGTGTCGCGTTCAAGTCGGCCGATGAGGGCACCGCATTTCGCCCGTGGCAGCGCGATAACTTTGTCAACCACGATCTGCGAAGTGCTTCGCAAGCCGTTGGCGGGGCTCGGCTCGACGGTCAGCCGGAAGAGCGGTGCGTCGCGGAGCGTGCTCGTGATGAGGCAGACAAGGATGCTAACGGTCCCTGTGAGCCAGTCGGATTGCACGACGACGGCAGGACGCGGCTGGCCGTAAGCCCCTGGCGGGGAGACGGTGACGATGTCACCGCGCGTCACGGTTCGGGCCAGTCGAACGCTGATTCGATGAAGTCGAGAGCTTCGGCTTCCTCGGGGGCCCCCCTCAGAATTGCGGCTTGCCGGGCGGCCTCCTCGATGAAGTCCGGCCTCGCCGGATCAGGCACCCAGAGGCGTATGAGCTTCATGCCGTCGCGTTGCGGCACGCGGCGATAGCGCAAGTTCTTCGGCGAGCCTTCCCTCGGCTTGGTCTGAGTCATGGGCGGGGGATCCGATCGTTTGGCATCCTAGGCTCTGCCGGCCCTGCTGACTACTATGGTGGGATCACGTGCCCTGGAGAGTCTCGCCATGCCCACCGTCGCGGTGATCGCCCCGGGCGCCATGGGCAGCGCCGTCGGGGCCCGGCTCGCCGGGCACGGCGCCCGCGTGCTGACCTCCCTGGACGGGCGCGGGGCGGCGAGCCGCGCCCGGGCCGCGGCCGCCGGCATGGCGCATGCCGGGGACGGCGAGCTCGCCGCCGCCGACCTCCTGCTCGCGATCGTGCCGCCCGCCGACGCGGAGGCGCTCGCCCGCCGGCTCGCGCCCGCCCTGGCGGCGGCCCCGCGCAAGCCGGTCTACATCGACGCCAACGCCGTCAGCCCGGAGACGGTCGGGCGCATCGCCGGGGTCGTCGCGGCCACCGGCACGCCGTTCCTCGACGGGGCGATCCTGGGCCTGCCGCCGCAGCCCGGCAGCCGGGGGCCGCGCGTCTACGTCTCGGGCGCGGATACGGCTCCCGCGCTGGTCCTGCGCGACCTCGGCCTCGACCTGCGCGTCTGCCCCGGCGCGGTCGGCGCCGCCTCCGGCCTCAAGATGAGCTATGCCGGCCTCAACAAGGGCCTGACGGCGCTCGCCGCGCTCGTGATCGGCGCCGCCGATCGCGCCGGCGCCGGCGAGGCGCTGCTGGCCGAACTCGCCGAGAACGAGCCGGCGCTGCTGGCCCGGTTCGCCAGGGGCCTGCCCGACATGGCGCCGAAGGCCCACCGCTGGGCGCCCGAGATGGAGGAGATCGCCGGGTTCCTCGGTCCCGACGCGGTCGGGCGGCAGGTCTTCGCCGGCTACGCCGCGCTCTACCGCCGCCTCGCCGCGGAGGACGGCGCGGCCGAGATCGCCGCGCTGATGCGCTTCGCCGCGGCCGCGGCGGAGCGCTGATCGCCGCGGGGCCGCCGAAACGGCCCCGCCTCTGTTGCCGGCTCGGCTGTCACCCTCTACACGGGCTGTCCCCAGCGGCCGATGCGCCTGAAGGTTTCGCGAGCCCGCTCGGGCCTGCATGGCGGCGGGGTCGGCAGTGACGGGGCGGTCCGGACCAGTTCTCTGGACCGTTCCTGTGAGGCTCAGTGGGCCGAGTCGCTGCAGGAGTGTCGGGAGCGCGGGGAACAGGAACCGCGGGTCCGGCGCATGGCCCACATGATTTCCCGCCCGATCCCGCCCGCCGGACTTGTCGCGGGCGCGGGGCCCTGCCCCGTTCCGGGACAGGGGCGGCCGGGGCCGTTGCGGCTTCGTTCACGCTCCCGCGCGATGATGCGTCCGGGCCGGGGATCCGGTTCCGCGTAACCGCGTTCTCTCGGGCCTGACGACCATGCGAGCCCTGCTCACCAGCGGCATCAAGGCGATCCTCGGCATCGCCGCGCTCTCCACCGCCGCGCACTGGACCCTGCGGGTGCAGCGCGAGTCCGCCGCCCCCGCGGTCGCGACGGCGAGCCTCGCCGAGCCCACCGCGACCGGCTCCATCGAGCCGCGCCGCCGAGCGGGCCGCCGCGCTGGCGCCCGCGCCGGTCGCCGCGGCGGCGCCGGTTCCCGCTGCGCCCGCGCGCGCCGCCGCGGGGCTCGACCAGTCGCACCTCGCCGCCCTGATCGCCGGCGCGACGCCGCCCAAGCCGAAGCTCGCCAAGGCCGCGACCAAGACGGCCTCCGCCGAGAGGGCGCCCGTCGCCGAGAAGGTCGCGGCGAAGCGCTGAGCCCCCGCCGGCGCGGGCGACCGTGCCGGCTGCATGGTTCCCCTGCGCGCCGACGGATACCGGCGCGGCGCCGGGCGTGGCAGGGATTTCGGCCTCTACCGAGATTGGTCAGGCATGAGCACGCAGGTCGCGACCTCCGTCCCCGACGACAGCGCCGCGACGCGCGCCGATCCGGAGGCCGAGCTCGCCGGCCGCCGGCGGATCGTCGGCATCGCCCTGATGTGCGGGGCCGTCGCCTTCTTCGCGAGCCTCGACGCCTGCGGCAAGACCCTGGCACGGGCCGGCGTCGACCCCCTGGTCACCACCTTCATGCGCTACGCGGCCAGCGTCGCCATGATCTCGCTGTTCATCAACCCGGTGCGCACGCCGGGCGTGGTCAAGAGCCGGCGCCTGCCGCTGCAGATCGCGCGCTCCCTGCTGCTCTTCGCCTCCACGGCCCTCAACTTCCTGGCCCTGCGCTACCTGCAGCTCGCCGAGACGATCTCGATCCAGTTCGCCGCGCCGCTCACCGTGGCGCTGCTCGCCGGGCCGCTGCTCGGCGAGTGGTCGTCGCGGGCGCGGCTCACGGCGATCGGCGTCGGCTTCCTGGGCGTGCTGGTGATCGTGCGGCCGGGCGTCGGCGGGATGCATCCGGCCGCGCTGCTCTGCGTCGCCAACGTCGTGGTCTACGCCTTCTACGCGATCATCACGCGCAAGCTCGCGGCCTACGACTCGACCGCCACGACCATGTTCTACACGGGGCTCGCGGGGCTCGCGCTGATGGCCCCGCTCCTGCCCTGGATCTGGACGAGCCCGGCGAGCCTGACCCACTGGGCGCTGCTGTTCGGGGTGGCGCTGTTCGGGACGCTGGGCCACTGGCTGCTGGTGATGGCCCATGCCCGGGCCCCGGCCAACGTGCTGGCGCCGTTCATCTACACGCAGCTGCTGTGGTCGGTGACGCTGGGCTTCCTGCTGTTCGGCGACGTCCCGAGCCGCTGGACCGTGGCGGGCGCCATGATCGTCGTCGGATCGGGCCTGTACCTCCTGGCGCAGGAGACGATCCGCCGGGAGGCGCGGCCGGCCGCCTGAGGCGACCGGCCGGAACCTGTCAGCGGCCGAGGCGCTCCTGGCGCTCCATCCGCTCCTCGCGGCGGTTCTCGCGCGCCCGGCGGGCCGGGTCCGGATCGGTGCCGAGCACGCCGCCGACCGTGCCGGTCGCCGCGCCGACCGCGCCGCCGACGACCCCGCCCACGGGGCCGGCCGCGGCCGTGCCGTCCTCGACGCCGCGCTGGGCGCCGCGCGCCGTGCCCTGGGCCTCCGCGGCGCCCGCGTAGGCCAGCGGCGCGAGGGCGAGGGTCGCGATCAGAAGCTTCTTCATGGGGCTACTCCCGGATGTCTGTCCGAATCGGCTCCGCCCGCCGAGGCGGGCGGAGGGTGTGTCGGTCAACGGTTCAGACGCCGATTGGTCCCATCCGCGGTCACGGGCGCGTGATCCGCGCTGCCGCTGGCCTCGGGCCGGGGCGGCTGGTAGAGAACGCCCCATGCACGCTTCGCGCGCCCTGCGCGGCCCCGGCCGCCCGATCCGAATTACCGGCCCGGCCTCCGCCTGAGGGCCCGCTCCAGCGTGGCCGCGCGGAGGTCCGGGATCCTCCTGCCGCCCGACCCGATTCCGCCGGCCCGACGCTGCCGGCCCGACCGCCGATGCGAGATCCGATGACCGCCCCCGAGACCGCGCCCGCCCGCGACTATTCCAAGACCCTGTTCCTGCCGCAGACCGAGTTCCCGATGCGCGCCGGCCTGCCGGTGCGCGAGCCGCTCTTCATCGAGCGCTGGAAGCGGATGGACCTGTACGGGAAGCTGCGCGCCGCCGGCCGCGACCGGCCGAAATTCGTGCTCCACGACGGCCCGCCCTACGCCAACGGCAACATCCACATCGGCACGGCGCTCAACAAGATCCTCAAGGACGTGGTGGTCCGCTCGCAGACCGCCCTCGGCTTCGACGCCAACTACGTCCCCGGCTGGGACTGCCACGGCCTGCCGATCGAGTGGAAGATCGAGGAGCAGTACCGCGCCAAGGGCCGCAACAAGGACGACGTGCCGGTGATCGAGTTCCGGCAGGAATGCCGGACCTTCGCGGCCCAGTGGCTCGACGTGCAGCGCGAGGAGTTCAAGCGCCTCGGCGTCACCGGCGACTGGGACCATCCCTACGCCACCATGGCGTTCCCCGCCGAGGCCGTGATCGCCGACGAGCTGATGAAGTTCTCGATGAGCGGCCAGCTCTACCGCGGCTCCAAGCCCGTGATGTGGTCGGTGGTCGAGAAGACCGCGCTCGCCGAGGCGGAGGTCGAGTACGAGGAGCACGTCAGCGACACGGTGTTCGTGGCCTTCCCGATCCGGTCCGGCGCCGAGGGCGACCTCGCGGCGGCCCGGGTGGTGATCTGGACGACCACGCCCTGGACGATCCCCGGCAACCGCGCGGTCGCCTACTCCAAAAAAATCGCCTACGGCCTGTACCGGGTCACGGAGGCGCCGGCCGACAACTGGGCGACCCCCGGCCAGACCTACGTGCTCGCCGACAGCTTGGCCGCGACCGTGTTCAAGGCCGCCCGGGTCGAGGCGTTCGCGCGCGTGGCCGACGTGAGCCCGTCGACGCTCGCGGGCCTGACCCTGGACCACCCGCTGGCGAAGCTCGGCTACGGTTTCGCCGTGCCGATGCTCGACGGCGACCACGTCACCGACGAGTCCGGCACGGGCTTCGTCCACACGGCGCCGAGCCACGGCCGCGAGGATTTCGAGCTCTGGATGGCCAGCGGCCGGCTGCTGCGCGAGCGCGGCATCGACGCGACCATTCCGTACACGGTCGACGCCGACAGCGTCCTCACCGAGGCCGCCCCGGGCTTCACCGGCACACGCGTGCTCACCGCCAAGGGCGAGAAGGGCGACGCCAACAAGGCGGTCATCGCCGCGCTGACCGAGGCCGGGGCGCTGATCGCCCGCGGGGTGCTGCGCCACCAGTACCCGCATTCCTGGCGGTCCAAGAAGCCGGTGATCTTCCGCAACACGCCGCAATGGTTCATCGCCATGGACCGGCCGGTGGATTCGCTCGGCAACCGGACGCTCCGCGAGGTCGCGCTCCAGGGCATCGACGACACCCAGTGGGTGCCGACCCAGGGCAAGAACCGCATCACCGGCATGGTCGCCAACCGGCCGGACTGGGTGGTCTCGCGCCAGCGCGCCTGGGGCGTGCCGATCACCGTCTTCGTCCACCGCGAGACCGCCGAGATCCTGAGGGACGAGCGGGTCAACGCCCGCATCCGCGACGCCTTCGCGGCCGAGGGCGCCGACGCGTGGTTCCGCGACGACGCCGCGCAGCGCTTCCTGGCGCCCGACCACGACCCGGCCGCCTACGAGAAGGTCACCGACGTCCTCGACGTCTGGTTCGATTCCGGCTCGACCCACGCCTTCGTGCTCGACGATCCGGAGGCCTTCCCGGGTCTCTCTGGGGTGAAGCGCGTCCGCGACGGCGGCCGGGATCGGGTCATGTACCTGGAGGGCTCCGACCAGCACCGCGGCTGGTTCCAGTCCTCGCTGCTCGAATCCGCCGGCACCCGCGGCCGGGCGCCCTACGACATCGTCCTGACCCACGGCTTCGTGCTCGACGGCAAGGGCCTGAAGATGTCGAAGTCGAAGGGCAACGTCGTCGCGCCGCAGAGCGTCATCAAGGATTCCGGCGCCGACATCCTGCGCCTCTGGGTCGCGGCCTCCGACTACACCGACGACCTGCGCATCGGACCGGAGATCATCAAGACCTTCGCGGAGACCTACCGGAAGCTGCGCAACTCCCTGCGCTGGATGCTGGGCTCGCTGGCCCACCGGGTCCCGGGCGACGACGTGGCCTACGCCGACATGCCCGAGCTGGAGCGGCTGATCCTGCACCGGCTCGCCGAGCTCGACGGCGAGATCCGCGAGGCCTACGCGGCGTTCGACACCAAGCGGGTGGTGGCGCTGCTCAACGGCTTCATGACCGGCGACCTGTCGTCCTTCTACTTCGACGTGCGCAAGGACGCCCTGTACTGCGATCCGGTGTCCTCGGTCCGCCGCCGGGCGTCGCTGCAGGTGATCGACGAGGCCTTCCGGCGCGTGGCGATCTGGCTCGCCCCGGTGCTGGCCTTCACGGCCGAGGAGGCGTGGCTCGACCGCTACCCGTCCGAGGACGGCTCGGTGCACCTCCAGACCCTGCCGGAGACCCCGGCGGACTGGCTCGACCCCGCCCTCGCGGAGCGCTGGCACAGGATCCGGCGGGTCCGGCGGGTGGTCACCGGCGCCCTGGAGATCGAGCGCGCGGCCAAGCGCATCGGCGCGAGCCTGGAGGCGGCGCCGACGGTCTACGTGGCGGACCCGGAGCTGCTCGCGGCGCTCGAGGGCTGCGACTTCGCTGATACCTGCATCACCTCCGCCATCACGGTGGTCGCGGGCGAGGGCCCGGCCGAGGCCTTCCGGCTCGACGAGGTGCGCGGCGTGGCGGTGGTGCCGAGCCCGGCCGAGGGGCGCAAATGCGCCCGGTCCTGGCGGGTCAGCCCGAGCGTGGGCAGCGATCCGGACTACCCGGAGGTGACGCCCCGCGACGCCCAGGCCCTGCGCGAGTGGGACGCGGCGCATCCGGAGGCGAGCGCGGCGTGAGGGCCTCCCACGTCGTCGGCGGCGCCGCCCCTGCTCCCCGCCCGCGGGGAGCGGGGGGCGCCGGCCTCCTGGCCCTCGTCCTCACCCTGATCCTCGACCAGGCCACCAAGCTCGGGCTCTATTTCGGCACCGACCTCGTGCTGACGCAGCCCTGGCGGCTGGCGCCCTTCGCCGACTTCGTGGTGGTCTGGAACCGGGGCGTCTCCTACGGGCTGTTCCAGCAGGAGGGCGGGATCGGCCGCTGGCTCCTCGTGGCCCTGTCGCTGGCCGCCGCCCTCGGCCTCGGGATCTGGATGCGCCGGGCCACGTCGCGGCTCCTCGGCATCGCCCTCGGGCTGATCGTCGGCGGCGCGCTCGGCAACGCCATCGACCGGGCCGCCTACGGCGCCGTCTTCGACTTCGTCCACCTGCATGCCGGCGGCTGGTCCTGGTACGTGTTCAACGTCGCCGACGCGGCGATCGTGGCGGGCGTGATCGGCCTGATCCTCGACAGCCTGTCCCCGGACGGCCGCAAGGACCGGGCGTCGCCGGCGCGGGGCGACCCGGCGCCGCGCCTGTGATCCCTGCAACACACAGGTACGGCTGCACCGCCCTCCTGGCGCGACGCGGTCAAGGCGCCATACGATCGCCGGAAACCGGCCTCAGGCCGGGACCCGTCGGATCGGGCCGCGCCGCGGTCATCCCAGAGCCGGACCCCCCGTCCGGAACCCGTGAGGCAGCATGACCGGGCATCGCAGGCTTCGTCCCCTCCTCTCCGCCGCGGTGGCCTTGGCTCCGCTCTGCGTCGGCCCCGCGCACGCGCAGGAGCGCGGCGAGTTCATGCGCGACGCCCTGTCGGGCATCGGCCTCCTGGAGAAGCGCCAGGATCCGATCGACTATCACGAGCGGCCCCCGCTGGTGATGCCGCCCAAGATCGACGGCAAGGCCCTGCCCCAGCCGCGGGCGCGCTCCACCAGCACCGCCTGGCCGAAGGATCCCGAGATCGTCGAGCGCGAGCGCGCCGCCGTGGAGCGGCGCAACCCCAAGGGCTCCCAGGCCCAGGGCCGCTACGACGACAACAACGCGACGCTCTCCGTGGAGGAGATGCGCGGGGGCCGCCGCGCCGGGGCGGGCCTGACGACCACCGCCGAGCGCAAGCCCGGCGACAACAACCGCGACGACAGCCTGCTCAGCCCCTTCGAGCTGCTCAAGGGCAAGAGCGCCAACGCCGAGCCCTCCGACATCGAGCCGAGCCGCGACACGCTGACGGATCCGCCGACCGGATACCGGCAGTCGCCCAAGCAGCTGGCCCGGCCGCCGTCGAGCGACCCGATCAACAACGCCAGCCGCGAGCGCGAGGAGGCGGATCCCCGCGCGTATCTCCGTCAGCGCGCGCAGCAGTGACGGGGGCGCCGTGTCGCCGTTGCAACGGCGCGGCGGCGTGGCAACATGAGACGATCGTCCCGGTGCGGTTCTTGCGCCCCGGTGACCAGGACGGCCCCGATCCGCGCGCGCATCCCGACGCGGGACGCTTCGATCCGGGGCCGGCAGAAGGAAAGCGGAATGCACCTGTTCAGGAAGGCGACGCCCACCCTCTTCCCGCTGCGTCCGGGCTCGCCCTACGGCGGCAGCGCCGGCCGGGGCGAGGCCGCGCCGTTCGGGCGTTCCGAGGCGGGCGGACCGGAAGTGACGGCCTTCACCCTCGACAACGGCCTCGACGTGGTGGTCGTCCCCGATCACCGGGCCCCCGTCGCCACCCACATGATCTGGTACCGCAACGGTTCGGCCGATGATCCGCTCGGCCAGTCGGGCATCGCCCACTTCCTCGAGCACCTGATGTTCAAGGGCACCGAGAAGCACCCGGTCGGGGCCTTCTCGAAGGCGGTGTCGGGCCTGGGCGGCCAGGAGAACGCCTTCACCAGCTACGACTACACCGCCTATTTCCAGCGGGTCGCCCGCGACCACCTCGGCACCATGATGGCGTTCGAGGCGGACCGCATGAGCGGCCTCGTCCTCGACGACGCCGTGGTCGCCCCCGAGCGCGACGTGGTGCTGGAGGAGCGGCGCATGCGGGTCGAGACCGACCCCTCCGCCCAGCTCTCCGAGGCGATGGCGGCCGGCCTGTTCGTGCACCATCCCTACGGCATCCCGATCATCGGCTGGATGCACGAGATCGAGGGCCTGAACCGCGAGCACGCGCTGGCCTACTACAAGCGCTTCTACACCCCCGAGAACGCCATCCTGGTGGTGGCCGGCGACGTGACCCCCGACGAGGTCCGGCGCTTGGCCGAGACCACCTACGGCCGCGTCGCGCCCCAGGGCGCCCGGCCCGAGCGTCTGCGGGCGCGGGAGCCGGAGCCGAAGGCCCTGCGCCGCGTCGCCGTCGCCGACCCGAAGGTCGAGCAGCCGACCCTGCAGCGGCTCTACCTGACCCCCTCCTGCATCACCGCCCGCGACGGCGGCTGCCACGACCTCGAGCTGCTGGCCGAGGTGCTGGGCGGCGGCTCGACCTCGTACCTCTACCGCAAGCTGGTCATGGAGAGCGGCCTCGCGGTCAATGCCGGCGCCTGGTACATGGGCTCGGCGATCGACGACACCCGCTTCTCCGTCTACGCGGTGCCCGCCGAGGGCGTGCCGCTGGAGAAGCTGGAGGAGGCCGTCGACCGGGTGCTGCGCCGCGCCCCCGCGGAGGCCCTCGACGCCGAGGCGATCGAGCGCGCCAAGACCCGCCTCGTGGCCGAGACCGTCTACTCCTCCGACAGCCAGTCGTCGCTGGCCCGCATCTACGGCTCGGCGCTGGCGATCGGCGAGACCATCGAGGAGGTCCGCCGCTGGCCGACCGACATCGAGGCGGTGACGCAGGACCGCCTCAAGGGCGCCGCCGAGCGCTGGCTGACGCCGGCCCGCTCGGTCACCGGCTACCTGACCAAGGCGCAGGATCCGGACGCCCCGGTCGCGATGGCCGCCGAGTAACCCCGGGTGCGTCCCGCCGGGCCCGTGACGGGGCCGGACGGGGCGCGTGCCGAACGGGAGCCCTGGCCCGCTCCGCCGTCGCCCGAGAAAGAGACACGAGGTTCCCATGAGCTTGGCCGAGACTCTGGTCGAGACCACCGCCCAAACCGTCAGCTCGCCGACCACGGCGCTGCCGGTGACGACCGCCCCCGGCATCGAGGCGTGGCACGTCGAGTCGCCGGTGGTGCCGATGATCGCCCTGGCCTTCACCTTCGAGGGCGGCGCCGCCCAGGACCCGGCCGGCAAGGCCGGCTGCGCGCAGATGCTGGCGCGGCTCCTCGACGAGGGCGCCGGCGACCTCACCTCCGACCTGTTCCAGGAGCGGCTCGCCGCCCGGGCGATCGAGCTGTCGTTCCACGCGGGCGCCGACGCGGTCGGCGGCTCGCTGAAGATGCTGGTGAAGCACGCCGACGAGGGCATCGCGCTCCTCGCCCTGGCGCTGGCCAAGCCGCGCCTCGACCCCGACGCGATCGAGCGCGTCCGCGCCCAGATCATCGCCGGCCTGCGCTACCAGCAGAACGATCCGGGCGTGCTCGCCTCCCGCCGCTTCTTCAAGGAGGCCTTCGCCGGCCACCCCTACGCCCGCCCGTCCTCCGGCACCGTGGAGAGCGTGACGGCGATCACCCGGGACGACCTGCTGGCGATGCATGCCCGCATCATCGGCCGGGGCCGGGTGAAGGTGGCGGCGGTCGGCGCCATCGGCGCCGAGCAGCTCGCCGAGGGCCTGAACCGCGCCTTCGGGGCCCTGCCGGAGGCCGGCGAACTGAAGGCGGTGCCGCGCACCGAGGTGCACGATCTCGGCAAGCGCGTCATCGTCGACCTCGACGTGCCCCAGTCGGTGATCCGGTTCGGCATGGCCGGCGTGCCGTGGCGCGACCCGGACTTCATCCCGGCCTATGTGCTGAACCACATCCTCGGCGGCGGCGCCTTCACGTCCCGCCTGTTCCAGGAGGTGCGCGAGAAGCGCGGGCTGGCCTACTCGGTGGGCACCTCTCTGGTCAGCCACCGGTCGGCCGCGATGACCTGGGGCTACACCGCCACCAAGAACGAGCGCGTCGGCGAGGCCCTGTCGGTGATCGGCGACGAGATCGGCCGGCTGATCGCCGACGGGCCGGACGACGACGAGCTGCAGAAGGCCAAGGATTACCTGACCGGCTCCTACGCGCTCGGCTTCGACACCTCGACCAAGATCGCCCACCAGCTGGTGCAGATCGCCTTCGAGGAGCTGGGCATGGACTACATCGCCCGCCGCAACGCGATGGTGTCGGCCGTGACCCAGGCGGATATCCGCCGGGCCGCCGCCCGCACCTTCGCGGACGGCAAGATGCTGGTGGTCGCCGCCGGCCGGCCGGTCGGGCTCTGAGGGCCAGGGCTCGGGAACGCGGCTCCGCAAGATCCGCCGCGTCCGGGGGACGATCGGCGCGCCGCGACCCCTTCTCCCTTCCGGGGTGCGGCCCGGAGCGGCGTGGCGCCTCCCGGGCGGCGACCGGTGCAGGCCGACCGCGGCGCTGCGCCGGAGGAACGGGTGCCGGCCTCCCGATCCGCGGGCCGCTCGCAAAGCCGCCGCCGCTCCCCACCTGAGGCGGACGCGGCGAACCCCAGGACCGACATGCAGCTCACCGGTATTCACCACCTCACCGCGGTGACCGCGCGCGCGGCGGAGAACGTCGCCTTCTACACGGGCACGCTCGGGCTGCGGCTCGTGAAGAAGACGGTGAACCAGGACGACGTCTCGGCCTACCACCTGTTCTACGCCGACGGCTTGGCGAGCCCCGGCACCGACATCACCTTCTTCGACTGGCCGGCGCCCCGGGAGCGGCGGGGCTCCAGCAGCATCACCCGCACGCATCTGCGCGTCCCGGGCGAGGGCGCGGTGGCGTGGTGGCACGCGCGCCTGCGCGAGGCCGGCCTCGTCGAGGCCGAGCCGGTCGCGCGCGACGGGCGCCTCACCCTCGACTTCGAGGATCCGGAGGGCCAGCGCCTCGCCCTGGTGGACGATGGCGGGACCGGGCCGGAGCATCCCTGGGACGGATCGCCGGTGCCGGCCGCCTACCAGATCCGCGGCCTCGGCCCGATCCGGCTGTCGGTTCCGGACCCGGCCCGCACCGCCGCCGTGCTGACCGAGGTGCTCGGCATGCGCCGGGACCGCACCTTCGAGACGGGGGACGGCCCGGTGGAGGTCTACGCGATGGGACCCAGCGGCCCGGCCGCGGAGCTCCAGCTCCTGGCCGACCGGTCCGCGCCGGCCCGCCAGGGCGCGGGCGCGGTCCACCACGTCGCCTTCCGCATCCCGGACGGGGCGTACGAGGCCTGGGCCGACAGGCTCAGGGCGGCGCGGGTGCCGAGCAGCGGGCCGGTGGACCGCTACTACTTCCGCAGCCTCTATTTCCGCGAGCCCAACGGCATCCTGTTCGAGATCGCCACCGACGGGCCGGGCTTCACCGCGGACGAGCCCCTGGAGACCCTGGGCGAGCGCCTGGCCCTGCCGCCGTTCCTGGAGCCGCGCCGGGCCGAGATCGAGGCCGGGCTGACGCCGCTCCGGCCCGGCGCCCCCGCCTGAGGGCGCGGCGCGGGGCCCGCCCGGCGGCAACCCTCCCATGTCCCGGGCGACGCTGCGGGGCGTCCGCGAAGACGCTAAATATTCGAACGATTCCAGGCCGTTCACTTCTTTCGCGTGTGTGATCCCGGCGCGCCTTGACGGGCGTGCTGCAACTGCGAAAGAAGCAGCGCGCGTGTGTTCGCATCCGGATCCGGGCGGGTTCCCTGCCGAGGATCCACCCCCGCCCGAGCGGGGCGGCGGGGATCCCCCGCACCACGGGACCCGAATCGTCGGGACCGTGAGCCGAGCGTCAGAGGATTCGAGGACTGATCCGTCGATGAGCAAGTTCTACGAGGAGCGCGTTCTGTCGGTCCACCACTGGACCGACAACCTGTTCTCGTTCCGCACGACGCGGGATCCGGCGTTCCGGTTCCGCAACGGCGAGTTCACCATGATCGGCCTGGAGGTCGAGGGCCGGCCGCTGCTGCGCGCCTACTCGGTGGTCTCGGCCAACTACGAGGAGGAGCTGGAGTTCTTCTCGATCAAGGTCCAGGACGGCCCGCTGACCTCGAAGCTGCAGCACCTGAAGGTCGGCGACCCGATCATCGTCGGCAAGAAGCCCACCGGCACGCTGGTGCTCGACAACCTGCTGCCGGGCCGCAACCTGTACCTGCTGGGCACCGGCACCGGGCTGGCACCGTTCCTGTCGATCATCAAGGATCCCGAGGCCTACGACCGGTTCGAGAAGGTCGTGCTTGTCCACGGCTGCCGGCAGGTGCAGGAGCTGGCCTACGGCGAGACCATCACCGAGACGCTGCCGCGCCACGAGTTCCTGGGCGAGATGATTTCGAACCAGCTGATCTACTACCCGACCGTCACCCGCGAGCCGTTCCGCAACCGCGGCCGGATCACCGACCTGATGGTCTCGGGCAAGCTGTTCGAGGATATCGGCCTGCCGCCGATGTCGATCGAGAACGACCGCTTCATGCTCTGCGGCAGCCCCGACATGATCCGCGACACCCGCGAGCTCCTGTCCTCCCGCGGCTACGAGGAGGGCAACCACGGCGAGGCCGCCCACTACGTCATCGAGAAGGCCTTCGTCGAGAAGTAGCGCGTCCGCGCAGGCCGGTTCGGCTTCAGCCCGGTGCGGTCCGCCGCGCCGGGCTTTTCTGTGCCGGCGCGTCCCCGGATCCGGCCTCGGGGGCGGGGCGCAGGATCGCGCCGTAGCCCTCCTGCGGGTCGCCGACGAAGCGGATGCCGGCCCCCTCGAGGACCGCGCGGATCGCCGCGAGGGTCCGGGTGCGGGGCTGGACCTGCTCGCTCTCGATCATGTTCAGGGTGACGACGGAGACCGCGGCGCGGCTCGCGAGAACCCCCTGCGTCCACTTGAGAAGTCCGCGGCCGGCGCGGATCTGGGCGGCAGTGATCATGGATCCGGGATCGCCCGAACTGAAAGAATTATCAAGTTTCCGGTTGACGCAGGCCGAGCGCGACCGTATCCACCGCGCCATCGGCCTGCCGGGCCGGTGATCTGAAGTTTCCGCACCCTCCCTGTATCCGCGGCCCGCGCGCCGCGGCGGAAGAGTCCGGTTCCCTTCGCGTCGGTCGCCACCGGCAGCCAATCGCAGTTCACCGGCGCGGGCCGGAGACGCTCGGTTATCCCTGTCACGGATCCCCCCGAGCCTCATCGACACGCCCGCGTCACCCGAAGCCCCGTTCGGACGGAGCATGGCATGAAACAGCACGACGGCATCGACGTCGCGGCGTTCGCCCGTCCCGGGCTGATGCGACCGTTACGGTCGTATCGCGGGGCTCTCGGCCCGAGAGGCTGAGCGCGTCTCGAGGACCCTGCGGGCCGGCAGGGGACGGTTATCATCGGTAGAGCGCCGCGGGCTTGTCCCGCGGAGGTTGCGGGTTCGATCCCCGCCGGGGGCCGCGCGGTCGCCGGAGCTCATGCCCGTCCCCGACACCACGACCGCAGGGCCCCGCGAGACGACCGGGGCGCCGACCGTGCGCGGATCCCGGCCGACGATGCGGGCCGGAGAGGAACGGTTATCTTCACGTCAGGGAGGTCGCGGGTTCGAATCCCGCCGGGCCGCGAGGCCCGTAGCTCAGCCCGGATAGAGCGCCCGGACACCGTTCCTCACCCCACGCCCGCATCGCCCGGACGCGGGCCGGAAGACGAAGGTTATCGGGATCCGAGGGGTGCGGGTGCGAGTCCCGCCGGGCCGTCAGGCCCGTAGCTCAAGCAGAGCATCGGACAAGCCCTTCGTCGCCGCCACGCCCGCGCCCGGCCGGACGGAACCCCGCCCCCGACCACACGAGATACCGGCCGCGCGCGAGCGGCGGTGGACGACGCGCCGCGGCCGCGTCCCCGCCCGACCGCGCGCGCCGGGACGCGCCACCGGCCGGCGATCGGCCGCGATGGAGAGAGGAGAGACCGAGAGGAGCCCGCCATGACGAAGCTCGCACAGATGTTCCGGCTCCGCGCCACCCCGCAGACGGAGCCGATCCCCGGCACGGTGCCGAACGCCGCCGGAGGCCACGTCTTCGCGGTCGGCGACTGGGCGCGGCTCGACCGCTTCCTGGTGCTCGGCTCCGAGGGCGGCTCGTACTACGCGAGCCCGCGCGCCCTGACCGCCGCGAACGCGGCGGCGGTGCAGCGGTGCGTCGCGCAGGACGGCGCCCGCGCGGTCGCCGCCATCGTGGCGGTGAGCGAGGGCGGCCGGGCCCCGAAGCAGGATCCGGCGATCTTCGCCCTGGCGCTGGCCGCCGCGTCGGCGGACCTCGCGACCCGGCGCGCGGCCCTCGCGGCCCTGCCGCGGGTCTGCCGCACCGGCACGCATCTGTTCCAGTTCGCCGCCTCGGTCGAGGCGATGCGCGGCTGGGGCCGGGGCCTGCGCCGGGCGGTCGGTAACTGGTACTGCGCCAAGCCCGTGGAGGCCCTGGCCTTCCAGGCGGTGAAGTACCGGACCCGCCAGGGCTGGTCGCACCGCGACCTGCTGCGGCTGGCCCACCCGGAGACGGAGGAGCCCGCCCGGAAGGCGCTGTTCGACTGGATCTGCCGCGGCACCGTGACCGAGGCCGCACCCGGGATCGTCCACGCCTTCGCGCGGGTGCAGGCGCCGGGCGTCGACGGGGCGGTGGCCGCCGCCCTGGTGCGCTCCCACGGCCTGCCCTGGGAGGCGCTGCCGACCGGGCTGATGGGCAGCCGCGCGGTGAACGAGGCCCTGATCGAGCGGATGCCGGTCGGAGCCCTCGTGCGCCAGCTCGGCCGCCTGACGGCCGCGGGGGTGCTCGCGCCCTTCTCCGAGGGCACCGAGCACGTCCGGGCGGTCCTGTCGGACCGGGAGCGGATCCTGCGGGCGCGCCTGCACCCGATGGCGCTGCTGCTGGCCCTCGCGACCTACGCCTCCGGGCGCGGTCAGCGGGGCACGCTCACCTGGGAGCCGGTGGCGGCGATCGTCGAGGCGCTGAACGCCGCGTTCTACACGGCGTTCGGCGCGGTCGAGCCCACGGGCCAGCGCCTCGTGCTGGCACTGGACGTCTCGGGCTCGATGGGCGCCAGCACGGTCGCGGGCTCGACGCTCACGGCCCGGGAGGCGGCCGCCGCGATGGCGCTCGTCACCGCGGCGACCGAGGAGCGCTGGCAGGTGCTGGGCTTCACCGCCGAGGCCGGCCGGGCCTGGAGCCAGGGGGCCGCGCTGACGCCGCTGCCGATCGGGCCGTCGACGCGGCTCGATCAGGCGGTGCGGGTGACCGCCGACCTGCCGTTCGGCGCCACCGACTGCGCCCTGCCGATGCGCTGGGCGCTGGAGCGGGGCGTGAAGGCCGACGCGTTCGTGGTCTACACGGACTCGGAGACCTGGGCGGGGCCGGTCCACCCGGTCCAGGCGCTGCGGGCGTACCGGGAGAAGACCGGGATCCCGGCGAAGCTGGTGGTCGTGGGGCTGGTCTCCAACGGCTTCAGCATCGCCGACCCGGAGGATCCCGGCATGCTCGACGTGGTCGGCTTCGACACCGCGGCTCCGGCCGTGATCGCGGACTTCATCCGCGCGTGAGACGGGGCGGGCGGCTCTTCCGGGCTGCCCGCCCTATTGCTGCGGGACGCCCGGCATCCCGTCCGCGAAGGGGCCGCCGCCGGCGCTGAACAGCTTGCGCAGGAAGCCCGGGGCGATCGCCGAGAGCGGGTTCACGCTCACGTCCGGCGAGGCGAGCTTGCCGGAGACGCGGAAATTGACCGCGAACAGGCCCTCGTTGTGGCCGCCGCCGAGCAGCGGCCCGAGCAGCGGCAGCTGCGAGGCCACGTTGTTCAGGCCGTAGAGCGGCACGAAGGTGCCGGTCATGTCGGTGCGCTCGCGGCCGGTATCGAGCCAGCCCGACAGGGTGAACCCCATGGCGGCGTTCGAGATCGCCGCGTCGGTGAAGTCGACGCGGGTACCGGTGCGCACGAAATTGGCGCGCATGCGGTCGAAGGTGACGTCGCCCGCCCCCCGGCCCGGGGCGACCCGGCGGCCGCGGGCCGTCTCCGCGTCGGTCGGCTCCGGGCCCTGCGCCATGATGCTCGACAGCGCGGGCTCGTTGCGCAGGATGAAGTCGCGGATCTGGACGACGCCGGATTGCGGGCCGTCGTTGAGGCCGATCCCGGCCGTCAGCCGGCCACCATACATCCGCCGGTACACGTCGACGAACCGCAGCGTCGCGCCGGCATCGGCCGATTCCACCGACAGGGTCGGCACGCCGCGCTCGCCGCGGGTGACCGTGGCGGCGAAGGGCGCCGCGCGGAAGCGCCCGGTGATGTTGGCGGCCCGCAGGGTCTTCCCGTGCAGGGCGAGCTTCAGGGTGGCGCCGGTCAGCGCCTCCTCGTTGAAGCCGGTGACGATGGGCACCTGGATGTCGGCGTCGATATCCTTCGGATTCGCGTCCTTCGCCTCCCGGCCGCCCTTGGAGTCGGGGCCGCCCAGGGATTTCAGGAACGGCCGGGCATCGGCCACCGCCCCCCGGACCACGACCTTGTAGCCGCCGCCGGTGCGGTCGAGGCTCACGCGCAGGTCGTCGCCGGGGGAGAGCTTGACGCTGCTCAGGTCCGCCCGCTCGAGGCCGCCCTCCTGGGTGATCGAGACGGTGCCGCGCGCGCTCGCCGGGGCCGCGTCGAGGGCGAAGTCGCGCAGCTCGAAGGTCTGGCCGCCGTCGACCAGGGTGAAGGTGAGCCGCCCCGGCTTGCCCGGGGGCTTGGTCAACCCCGGGATCAGCCCGTCGATCCCGGCCTTCGCCAGATCCGCCTCGACCCGGATCGGCGGCTTGCCGGATCCCGGCCGGCCGATCTGCACCACCGCGCGGACCGGGATGGTGCCGGTGAGCTGCGGCGCGGTCGGCAGGCCCTTGCGGCCGCGGACCGCCTCGTCGAGCGACACGTTGACCACCGCCTCGCCGGGCTGCCCGACCTTCGGCTGGCGCAGGTCGACCGACATGGGCGCGCCCGCGACCCGTCCGTCGCCCTTCAGCGTGAAGGCGCCCCGGTCGTAGACGAGGTTGAACCGGCCCGACTCGAGCCGGTCCCGGCCCATCACCTTGTCGACCGAGAGGTCGGCCAGCGAGCCGGTCAGCGTCACCGGCAGGTCCGGCAGGTCGGGGATGTGCTTGAGGTCGAGGGGGAAGTCGACGCGCAGGTCGGCGCTGCCCTTGATCGTGGCGGGGTCGAGGTCGACGCTCATCACGCTCTTGAACAGCTTGGCCTGGAGCACGGAGGCCATGCCGTCGGCGCCGCCGGAGAGCCGCATCCCGATCTGGGCCACGACCCGGTCGGGGGTGATCTGCGGGATGACGAAGCTGCCGTCCGAGATGGCGAGCCCGCGCCCGTCCGGCCCGTGGACCTCGGCGGTCACGTTGCGCACCGTGGTCGAGCGCCCGGTGATCACGCCGACGACGTTGCCCTTGGTCACGGGCGGCGCGTCGGCGGTGACGTCGATGGCCGCGTCCGAGACGTGGAAGTCGATGTGGACGGCGTCGTCCGGGGCCGGGTCGCCCCGGGTCGCGGCGGCCAGGACCGAGCCGGACATCTTCACCTTGATGTCGACGGAATCGACGCGGCCGCGGCGGAGCTGGTCCACCAGGTAGGTCCGGGCCGGCGGGGCGATGTGCTCCGGCCAGAGCCGCAGCCCGGTGCGGACCTCGCCGTCGTGGCCGGCGAGGTGCAGGGTCAGGCCGCCGTCGTCGGCGCTGGTGCCGATCGTGCCGGTGATCGCGCCCTTCACGCCGGGACCCGACAGGGTCAGCGCGTCGATGGCGATGCCGCCGTCGCGGCCCGAGAGCTGCGCGTCGAGGGCGTCGATCTTCACCGGCGCGTCCTGCGGGGTCGCCCCGCGTAAGGTGGCGTCGCGGCTCGCCAGCGTCGCGGTCCAGGCCGTGCTCGCGTCGGGCGGGCCGCCCTTCCACGTCCCCGTGAGGTGCACGGCGTTGCCGGCCCCGCGATAGTCCAGGCCGGTGAGCGACATCACGCGGTTGGCCTCGTCCCAGTCCAGCGAGGCGTCGAGGCTCTCGACCGTGACCGGGTTGAAGTCCTTCTCCTCGATCAGGAACGTGCCGTCGCCGGTGTGGAGCTTGGCGTTCATGGTCCGGATGCGGCCGGCCGTCAGGCTGACGTCGGCGCGGGCCGAGAGCTTCAGGTCGGTGGTCAGCGGCAGGCCGGACTGGCCCGAGAGCAGCAGGAGATCGGTGACCGGCAGGTCGTCGAGGGTGATGACGCCCGAGCGCTCCTGCCCGTCCGCGCCGTCGCGCAGCGTGCCGCCGAAGCGCCACTCGCCGTGCGGCCCGTCGAGCCGCAATTCGAAGTTCCGGGTCCCGTTGACCGGGTCGCGCCCGAACAGGCCGTTGACCCGCGCGAAGACCGCGCGCTCGTGCCCGTCCTCGTCGATCAGCCGCAGCCGCGCGTCGGTGACGCGGGCGCGGTCGAGGGCGCCGACCACGCCGCCCGTATCGAGGACGACCCCGAAGATCGACGCGATCGCGGCCGAGAGCGGCGACACGGTGCCGCGCACCCCGTCCACGCTCGGCGGCGTGTGCGGCGCGACGTCGACCGGGTGGTTGGCCTCCGAGGCCGCGAAGGCGATGGAGCCGTCCCGGTGCAGCAGCGCGGTGGTCTGCGTCTCGCGGAACTCGATCGAGCGCGGCTGCAGGTTGAGCCGCAGGAGACTCCAGAGGTCGAGGCTGACGAGTGCCAGGGGCGCGCGCACCACGAGGTCGCCCTGCGGGTTGCGGATGTCGAGGCCGGAGAAGCGCAGGCTCAGCGCGTTCTCGCGGTCGAGCTCCAGGCTGCTGCCGCGCAGCCCGATGCTCCAGCCGGGCCCGATCCGCTCGGCCACGGCGGCGGCGACGCGGCGCGACAGGCCGTCGATCTGCAGCGGCCCGTTCGACAGGCGCAGGGCCACGAGGCCGACACCGGCGCCGACGAGCAGCACCAGCGCGAGGGCGCTCACGAGGCAGACGCCGCCGACGCGTCGCGCCTTCCCCCGAGGCCTGCATGCCGGCGTTGTCTCGTCCGCCATCGGGACCTTTGTTCCGGGGTCTCTGCGCGCGGCGCCCTCGGGCTCCGCGGCCGGTGGATCGAAGCGCGCCCGCGCTTTACAGCGGCCGCGACTCCGGGCTTGGCTCGGACGTGCGCGGGGCCCATCGCTCGAGCCGGCGCACGAGATCGGTTGCACATCATCAATCGGCCGAAAGGAAGGCACGATGCCGCTGTCAGAGGGGGATCCCGCCCCCGATTTCGACCTTCCCGCTTCGGGCGGAGGGCGCGTGGGACTGTCCGCGCTCCGCGGTCACAAAGTCGTGCTCTACTTCTACCCGAAGGACGACACGAGCGGATGCACGCTGGAGGCGCAGGACTTCAACGGTCTGCTGCCGGCCTTCGCGGAGGCGGACGCCAAGGTCGTCGGCCTGTCGCCGGACCCGGTGAAGAGCCACGACAAGTTCTGCGGCAAGTACGGCCTGACCTTCCCGCTCGCCGCGGACGAGGACAAGACCGTGCTCGAGGCCTACGGCGTCTGGGTCGAGAAGAGCATGTACGGGCGCAAGTACATGGGCGTGGAGCGCACCACCGTGCTGGTCGACCGGGAGGGGCGCGTCGCCAGGATCTGGCCGAAGGTGAAGGTGCCCGGCCACGCCGAGGCCGTCCTGGCGGCCGCCCGCGCGCTGCCCTGACGCCCCCTGACGCCCCCTGACGCCCGCCGCCCGGATCGGCGGAACGCCCGGCGCGCGACGGATCCTTAACCCTACCGAGGTCTGAATGGCGGCTCCTCCGGTGCCGTCCCGATGCAGTCTCCGAAGTTCCTCGCGCGTCTCAGGCCGCACCGGCCGACCCCCTGGCTCGCCGCCGGCCTCGCCCTGGCGCTGGCCTGGGCGCTCGGGGCCTCCTACCTGATCGTGTTCCACGACGACGTGCTGGCCGGCTTCGTGGCCCGGCAGGCCGCCCTGCGCGACGCCTACGAGGCGCGCATCGGCGAGCTCCTGGACCGGCTCGACCGCGACCGGAGCGACCGGGCGGGGAGCGAGGCGGGGCTGGCCGACCGGGTCGCGGCCGCCCTGGAGCGCCAGGCCGAGCTGGAGCGGCGCACCGCCGCCCTCGCCGACCTCGCGCGGCAGGCCCTGCCCGAGCCGTCCGCCACCGGCGACCTGCCCGGTCGGCCCGACGGAGCGCGCGGCGGGGGCTACGACGATCTCTTCCTGCGTCCGACCGAGGGGCCGCCTCCGGAGCCGCGCTCCGCCCGCGATCCCCTGCCGCGGCGCGGCGCGCGCGAGGCCGAGACCGGGCTGATCCGGCTGGAGGCTCGGCTCGACGGCGTTCAGGCGGCCCAGGGCGAGCGCCTCGCCGGGCTGGCCGCCCGGGCCGGGGACGCGGTGCGGCGGCTGCGCGGCCTGATCGGCCGCACCGGTCTCGACCCTGACCGCCTCGATCCCGACCGCACCGGCGCGGCCGCACCGGCCGCCGGGCTGGGCGGACCGTTCGTGCCTCTGGACGGCCGCGCCCTTGACGGCCGCGCCCTGGACGGCACCGGCTTCGCGGAGGGCCTCGCCCTGGCCCGGCGGACGCTCGACGACGGCGAGCGCCTGCGCCGGCTCGCCGCCACGCTGCCCCTGGGCCGCCCGATCCGGGGCCCCTCGGCCGTGTCGAGCCCGTTCGGCACGCGCCTCGATCCCTTCACCCGCGGCCTCGCCTTGCATACCGGGCTCGACCTGAAGGCGGAGTACGGCGAGCCCGCCCGCGCCACCGCGCCGGGCCGGGTGATCGCCGCCGAGGCCGCGGGCGGCTACGGCAACATGGTCGAGATCGACCACGGCCACGGCGTCAGCACCCGGTTCGGCCATCTCGCCCGCATCGCGGTCCGCCCCGGGCAGCGCGTGGCCGCGGGCGACGTAGTCGGCGCCGTCGGCTCGACGGGGCGCTCCACCGGGGCGCATCTCCACTACGAGACCCGCATCGACGGCGAGCCGGTGGATCCGCAGCGCTTCCTGGAGGCCGGCGCCACCGTCGCGGCGGCCGGGCTCGGCGCCGACTGAGCCGTCGCGGTGGTCGCCGTGTGCGGGCCGCCGTGACGCGCGACGCCCGCGCGGGGATGGCCTTCCGGGCCGGACCTGTTGCGGGCGGCCGGCCCGGTGCTACGATCCGGCCGAGGTGGGGATCGGCGATGGCTCTGGCCGCGATGCGCGACGCGCGGATGGATGTGTCCGAGTTCAGGCTCTGGGTGGAGGGCCGGCCCGCGCACGAGCGCTGGGAGCTGCTCGACGGCGAGCCCGTGCTCATGGCGTCGCCGCGGGAGCGGCATCGGCGAATCGTCATGAACCTGGCGGGACGACTCGACGCCCTGGCGGAGCCGCGAGGCTGCCGCGCCATGCCGGGGCTGGCGATCCTCAGCGCCGCGATGGACGATTTCGCCCCGATCCCCGACGTGGTGGTGCGGTGCGGGCCGCCGCTGCCGGAGGGCTACGCCGCCGACCCGCTCCTCGTCGCCGAGGTGCTCTCGCCCTCGACCATGAGTCTCGACCGCGGCCGGAAGATCGACTTCTACCGGACCGTGCCGAGCCTCGCGGTGCTGCTGATCGTCTATTCCGACGAGGCGCGGGTCGAGGTCTGGCGGCGCGCGGGCGACGCCTGGAGCGTCGCGGCCCTCGGGCTCGACGGCACCGTGTCGCTGCCGGAGCTCGACGGCGCCGTGCCGGTGCGCGACCTCTACCGCGGTCTCGCCTTCTGAGCGGCCGCACCCCACCTGATCGAACGGCGAAGCATCAAGGCACCGACTTGCCCCATTTCGAAGATTTCTACGCGGCCAAGCTGCGCGGCTCCCTCGGCGTGACCGACGCCGAGTCGGTGCTCGACCTGCGCGGCACCAACCGGGCGACCGCCGAGGCCTCGCTCAAGGACATGCTGGAGCGCAGCCGCTTCGCCAAGGGCAAGACCGTGGCGATCCGGCTCGATCCGCCCCCGGAGGGCGGCGGCGAGACCCTGTTCCAGCCGGCCGGGCGCCTGCTCCTCGACGCGAAGCGCCGCGGCCTGATCGAGCGCCTCCAGACCCTGCCGGCCCAGGACGGCCTCGGCTTCTACGTGGCGCTCACCGGCCGGGCCGAGCGGACGCCGATGTAGGGCGGCCGCGGAGGTTGTGCCGGCAACGGATCGGGTGCGCGCCGCCGGGCGTTGAACGCTCCCGCCCGACAGGCCCGCCCGACAGGATGCCGCCCGTGCCCGACGCCCGATTCCCCGAAGCCCGGTCCCGCCGATGAGGACCCTTCCCGGCGGCCGCAACGCGATCGAGCGCATCGCCCGCTTCGGCTACGGCGCCCGCGGCGTGGTCTACATCGTGGTCGGCGCCCTCGCCCTGCTGGCGGCCCTGGGGCATGGCGGCCGGGCCGGCGACAGCAAGGACGCGCTCCGCGCCGTGATGGCCGGTCCGTTCGGCGCGGCCGTCGTCGGCCTGATCGCCCTCGGCCTCGCCGGCTTCGCCCTCTGGCGCCTCGTCGAGGGGATCACCGACGCCGACCGGCGGGGCACCTCCGCCAAGGGCCTCGCGGTGCGCGGCGCCCACCTGATCAGCGCCGGGCTCTATCTCGGCCTCGCCGCCAGCGCGGCCTCGCTCAGCCTCGGCCTGGGCATGAGCGGCGGCGACGGCGTGCATGACGGGACCGCGTGGCTCCTGAGCAAGCCCTTCGGCCGCTGGCTCGTGGCCCTGGTCGGCCTCGCGGTGGTGGCGGGCGGCTTCGGCTTCCTCGGCAAGGCCTGGCGCGGGGACGTCACCGACCGCCTCGCCCTCGACGCCCGGGCCCGGGACCGCTGGGCCGGCCCGATCGGCCGGTTCGGCTACGCGGCGCGGGGCCTCGCCTTCCTGATCATCGGCGGGTTCCTCGTGGCGGCGGCGTGGCACCAGCGCTCCTCGGATGCCAAGGGCCTGTCCGAGGCGTTCGCGCTGCTGCGCGCCCAGCCCTACGGCTGGATCCTCCTCGGGCTCGTGGCGGCCGGCCACGCCGCCTTCGGGGCTTTCGGGCTCATCCAGGCCCGCTACCGGCACATCGACGCCCCCGACATCGACCGGGTGGACGATGCGGCCGGTGCGGCGGCCCGGGCGCTCGGCTGAGGCCCGCGCCCGCGCGGCCGCCGGCCCCGGACGGGCCGCGTTGACAGGGCCGGTGCCGCGGCGGATACCCCCGGCATCCCATCCGGCCCACGATGCAGCAGCGCCTCTACAAGACCGCGGTGATGGTGACCCACGACCTCGCGGCGACCGCTGCCGCCGTGGTGCTCACCTTCCTGTTCCGCTTCCAGGGCGGCATGCTGGCCGAGCGCCTGCACGCCCTGCCTCTGCTGCTGCCGCCGTTCCTGGTCCTCGCCGGCCTCGTCTACGGCCGCTTCCGGCTCTACCGAACCAAGTGGCGCTTCGCCTCGCTGCAGGACCTCGCCGGCATCGTCCGGGCGGCCAGCGTCCTGGCCCTGGCGCTGCTGGTCATCGACTGGGTGCTGGTCTCGTCCGACCTCTACGGCTTCTACTTCTTCGGCAAGATCGCGATCCTGCTCTACTGGGTTCTGCAGATCTTCTTCCTGGGCGGCACGCGCCTGGCGTTCCGCTACCTCAAGGACACGCGCTCCCGGCAGTCGAGCGCGCGGGCCGCCACCGTCCCGACCCTGCTCCTGGGGCGCGGCGCCGACATGGACGTGCTGATCCGGGCGATCGAGTCGGGCTCGGTGCGGAAGCTCGCGCCGCGGGGCATCCTGTCGCCCCGGGCGGACGAGCGCGGCCAGTTCATGCGCGGCGTGCCGGTGCTCGGCGGCTTCCCGGATCTCGAGCGGGTGGTCGCCGACCTCGCCGCGCGGGGCGAGCCGGTGCGGCGGCTCGTGGCCGCCCCGAGCGCCCTCGTGCCGGAGGCGGCGCCGGACGACCTGATCGCCCGCGCCCGGCGCCTCGGCCTGCCCCTCGCCCGGGTCGTCGGCCTCGGCGAGGGCGTGCAGGGGCCGGAACTGGCGCCGCTGGAGATCGAGGACCTGCTGCTGCGGCCGACCGTCGCCATCGACCGGCCGCGCCTGGAGGCGTTCCTCGCCGGCCGCCGGGTCGTGGTGACCGGCGGCGGCGGCTCGATCGGCTCGGAGATCTGCCTGCGGGCCGTGGCCTTCGGGGCCGCGGCGGTGCTGGTGCTCGAATCCTCCGAGCCGGCGCTCCACGGCATCCTCAGCCACCCCGCGATCCTGGCCGCGGAGGCCGCCGTGACGGGGGTGCTGGCCGATATCCGCGACCGGGAGCGGACGCACGCGGTGATCGCGGCGTTCCGGCCCGACTACGTGCTCCACGCCGCCGCGCTGAAGCAGGTGCCCTACCTGGAGCGGGACTGGCAGGAGGGCATCAAGACCAACGTGTTCGGCTCGATCAACGTCGCGGAGGCGGCGGTGGCGTCCGGCGCCCGCGCCCTGGTGATGATCTCCACCGACAAGGCGATCGAGCCGGTCTCGCAGCTCGGCGTCACCAAGCGCTTCGCCGAGATGGTCGCCCAGGCCCTCGACGCCGCGCAGGCGGCGCGGCCGGACCACCCGACCCGGCTGATCGCCGTGCGCTTCGGCAACGTGCTGGGCTCCGTGGGCTCGGTGGTACCGGTGTTCAAGGCGCAGATCGCCCGTGGCGGCCCGGTCACCGTCACCCACCCGGACATGGTCCGCTACTTCATGACCGTGCGCGAGGCCTGCGACCTCGTGCTGACGGCGGCCTCGCACGCCGACGGCGAGGCGCGGGCGGGCGCGGAGCGCGCCGCGGTCTACGTGCTCAAGATGGGGCAGCCGGTGCGGATCGCCGACCTGGCCGAGCGGATGATCCGGCTGGCCGGCTTCGAGCCCGGCACCGAGATCGAGATCGCCTATACCGGCGCCCGGCCGGGCGAGCGGCTCAACGAGATCCTGTTCGCCCGCGAGGAGCCCCGGATCGCCCTGCCGGGCATCGACGGGGTGATGGCGGCGCGGCCGGTCTTCGCCGACCGGGACCGGCTCGACGCCTGGGTGGCGCGGCTGCGCGACGCCGTGTCGGCCGGCGACCGGGCGGCCGCCGAGGCCGTGTTCGAGGCGGCCATCCCGCATTTCCGCGAGCGCGCCGTCCTCCCCCCGGGCCGCCCAGGAAGCGCGGAGCGAGCCGCGGCGCCGGCGCGCGCCGCCGCGCGCGCGACGCCGCGCCCGCCACTGCGCCCGCGCCCTCGGCTGATCCGGCGGCCCCGGGGCGCGTCCCGGGGCCCCCGATCCCTACACCGTGGCGACCGGCGTCGTCGGCGAGCCGACGGCGCCGGGCAGGCGCAGCGGCGGGGCGGTGAGCAGGAAGCGGCTGCGGCCGCGGGCCCGCAGCCAGTCGGCGAGCGGCGTCAGGTGCCACAGCTCGCCGAGATTGACCCCGAGCTTGAACAGGCAGTGCTCGTGGAGCGGCAGCGTCGCGCAGCAGGCGGGGCCGGGGCCGGCCGGGTAGGCCTCCACCGCGTAGTTGTCGGCGATCAGCGCGCAGAGCCCGGTGCGGGTGATCCAGTCGAGGAGCCGCGGGTCGCGCCCGTCGAGCCCGGCGCAGAGGGTGTGGACCTGCTTCGGGTCCGGCGCGCCGCCCATGGCGATCAGCCGCTCGGCGAAGCCCGTGTGCAGGCAGACCATGTCGCCCGGCTCCACCACGACGCCGTCGGCCTCCAGGATCCGGGCGAGCTGGTCGTACCCGACTTTGGCTTTGGCATCGCCGAGATGGGCGCGCAGGTCGATCATCACGGCCCGGCCCTGCATGCCGGTCTCGGCGAGGCGCTCGATCCCGAGGCGCTTGGCCCGGGACGGCTCATCCGCCGCCTCCGGCGCGCTCGGCCCGACGATGTCGTGGCCGCCGCGGAAGCCGTTGTAGAAGGTCGGCGCGGCGCCCGCCCCGTCCGCGTCGAACAGCGCGCCGACATGGGCGAGCGCGTCCCACTGCGTCGAGTATTGCAGGTGGATCAGCGCGCGGTCGTCGCAGATCACGTCGGTGGCGCCGTCGACCTCCTCGCAGACCGGGAAGTTCATGTTCGGCCGGCCGTTGGCGCGGCGCGTCGGCGTGATCTGGGGCGGGTGGCGGCGCGGGTTCAGGACGTTGCCGCCCGGCAGGTCCAGCGGCAGACTGAGGCAGAAGGTGAGCCCTTCGCGCACCTCCGCGATCCCCTGCAGCACCTTCTCGGGGGTGAGCAGGTTCAGGCGGCCCAGCTCGTCGTCGGGTCCGAAATCCCCCCAGGTCGAGCCCTCGGGCCGCCGCGTCCAGCGCAGGGTCATGCCTGTGGTTCCCCTGCCCGCGCCGAGCGCCGAGCGGGCCGCTTCCCGAGGCTCCAGGGCCGCGGTCCGGGGCGAACCCCGGCCGCGGCCGAGCGTGCGTTCCTCACCAGACCGTGCCCTTCTTCGAGGCCGCCGGGCCCGCGCTTCGCAGGGCCGCGGCGAGCCTAGGCCGCGGCGGCGCGCGGCGATACCCCGGGCGGAAAACGACTCGGTGCAAACGTCACCGGCCGATCCCGATCGGCCCCTTGTGATCCGTCGGAGCGCGGGTACAGTCCGGGCCAAGCCCGCGAATATAAAATTCGGGCACTGGGATGAGGGAACGCCGATGTCCGAGACCGTGCGCGCCGCCGCCCGGGTTGCCCCGATTCGGCGCACGCTGCCCGCGCTGATCGCCGCGGGGCTGGTCGCCGCCGGGCCCGTCCGGGCCGCCGATCCGATCAAGATCGGGGTGATCGCCGAGGCCCAGTCGGTGGCCGGGGCCTCGATCCCGCAGGCGGTCCAGCTCGCCGCCGACGAGATCAACGCCCAGGGCGGCGTCGACGGCCGCCAGATCCAGGTCGTCACCTACGACGACAAGTCCTCCGCCTCCGACGCGGTCCGCGCCTTCCAGCGGGCGGCCTCCGAGGACAAGGTCAACCTCGTCATCGCCAGCTACATCTCGGAGGTCGTGCTGGCGCTGATGCCCTGGGCGGCCCGGCTCAAGACGCCGATGATCACGCCGGGCGCGGCCTCGAACGAGATCAGCGTCGCGGTCCACAAGGACTACGCCCGCAACAAGTACACCTTCCACGGCTACCTGACCTCGCACGCCCTGGCGCAGGCGGTCTGCGACTCGGCCAAGGAGGTGCTGGTCGACAAGCTCAAGGCCAAGACCGCCGCGATCATGAGCGAGGACGCCGCCTGGACCCGGCCGCTGGACGCCGCCTACCAGGAATGCCTGCCGAAATCCGGGCTCAAGGTGGTCGAGCACGTCCGCTTCTCGCCGGACACGGGCGACTTCACGCCGATCTACAACAAGATCGAGGCGGCCAAGCCCGACCTGATCGTCACCGGCATCGCCCATGTCGGCGTGCAGCCGACCGTGCAGTGGCAGAACCAGCAGGTCCCGATCGCCATGACGGGCATCAGCGGCCAGGCGACCTCCTCGACCTTCTGGGCCAACACCAACGGCGGCACCCAGGGCGTGCTGTTCGACAGCGTGGCGGTGCCGGGCGTGGCGCTGACCGAGAAGACGATCCCGTTCGCCGAGGCCTTCACCAAGCGCTTCGGCGGCGCGCCGTCCTACGCGGGCTACATGGCGTACGACGCCACGCACTACGCGGCGGAGGCGATCAAGCGGGCGGGCTCGACCGAGGCCGACAAGCTGGTCGAGGCCCTGGAGAAGACCGACTACGTCGGCACCGTCGGGCGCCTGAAGTTCTACGGCAAGGACGACCCGTTCACCCACTCGATCCAGTACGGGCCGGGCCTGATGACCAGCGTCCTCGGGCAGTGGCAGAACGGCAAGCAGGTGGCGATCTGGCCGGCCGCGACCGCCAACGGGACCATGATCCTGCCCCCTGCGGTCAAGCCGGCGGTCCAGTAGGTCGGGCGGGGAGAGCGCGGTGATCGGCCTCCAGATCCTCGTCGACGGTTTCGCGATCTCGGCCCTCTACGCGCTCGGCGCGATGGGCTTCACCCTGATCTTCGGGGTCTCGGGCGTCCTCAACCTGACCCACGGCGCCCTGATGGTCATGGCCGCGGTGGCGGCCTGGGCGGCCTCGGCGCTGTTCGGGCTCGGCTCCTACGCGGGCGCGGCGATCGGCATCCTGTGCGGGCTCGCGGGCGCGCTGGTCACTTACTTCGCGGTGGTCGCGCCGATCGAGCGTAGCCGGGCGATCCCGCGGGAGGAGAAGGAGATCTTCGTGCTCACCGGCACGCTGCTCTGGGGGATCATGATCCAGGAGCTGGTGGCCTACTTCTTCACCGACAACCCGAAGACCGTGCTGCCGATCGTCGAGGGCGTCTTCGAGATCGCGGGCGTGCGGACGCCGAGGAACCAGGTCTTCACCGCGGTGGTCTGCTGGATCGTGATCGGCCTCCTCTGGCTGTTCGTGAACCGGGCGCGGGCCGGCAAGGTCCTGCTCGCCGCCTCCATGAACCCGCGGGGCGTCACGCTGCTCGGCCACGACATGGGCAAGATCTACGTGGCGGTCTGGGCGATCTACGGCCTGCTCGCCGGCACCGCCGGGGTGCTGCTCGGGATGTTCCTGGGGGTGTCCTCGTACTCGGTGGGGCCGCTCACCGCGAGCGCCTTCTCGATCGTGGTGCTGGGCGGCCTCGGGAGCGTCACCGGCTCGCTGATCGCCGCCTACGTGGTGGGGTATCTGGAGACCGCCACCGCCTACCTGATCTCGCCGGCCTACCGGGTGATCCCGGCCCTGCTCCTGCTGGTCGCCGTCATGTACCTGCGCCCGCAGGGCCTGCTGGGGCGGCGGTGATGATGGAATCGGAGTGGGGCATCGACGCCGGCGGCAGAGCGCGACGCACCCCCTCTCCCGAGCGGGAGAGGGCTGGGGTGAGGGATGAGGAGGCTCCGGATGGAGCAGCCCATCCCCGGGCATTCCGGTCGCGCCTCGTCCTGCAAGACCTGATCCCTCACCCTGACCCTCTCCCGCACGGGAGAGGGGACCCGCGCCGTGCCCGCATCGCTTCGGGCAATCGGATCCCTCGCAGTCGGTCCCGGTCTGGCTAATCCATGAAGCTCCTCACCACCCCCGGCTTCTGGATCGCGGTCCTCGCCGTCCTGGCCGCCGCCACCCTGCCCTGGTGGGTCTCCGGCTACATCCTCGGCCTCCTGACCATCGCCTACTATTTCGGCGTGTTCTCGATGGCCTGGGACCTGCTCTTCGGCTTCGCCGGCGAGGTGAATTTCGGCCCGACCTTCCTGATCGGCCTCGGGGCCTACGGCGCTGGCATCCTCAACAACCGCTACGAGCTGCCGATCCCCTACTGCCTCGCGGCCGGGACCGTGCTCGCCGTGGTCGGCGGCCTCGCCCTGGCGCTGCCGGCGCTGAAGGTCCGCGGCCCCTATTTCGGGCTGATCACCCTGGTGGCGGTCCTGCTCCTGCAGAACATGATCGTGGTGTTCTCCGGCCTCACCGGCGGCGAGATCGGCCTGACCGTGCCGGACGTCATCTCGATCGACGCCGACACCAATTACTGGCTGGCGCTCGGCTTCATGGCGGTCTCCGGCCTGATCCTCACGGCCATCGCGCGCTCGCCCGCGGGGCTGATCCTCCAGGCCGCCGGCCAGGACCCGGTGGTGACCGGGGCGCTCGGCTTCAACGTCGCCAAGCACAAGCTCGCGGCCTTCGCGGTCAGCGCCGCCTTCTCGGGCCTCGCGGGCGGGCTGGTGGTCTTCTACATGGGCACCGCCTCGGTCGGCACGCTGATCAACACCTCGGTCGGCGTGCAGGTGATCATCGCGGCGGTGCTCGGCGGCCGCCGCACCATCGTGGGCGCGGCGCTCGGCGCCGTGTTCCTGATCGCGGCGGGCGAGCTGCTGCGGCCGCTCGGCGGCCTCTCGACCTTCGTGGTCTCGGCGGTGGCGCTGCTGGTGATCCTGTTCGTGCCCTCGGGGCTGCTCGGCCTCGCCTCCTTCCGGAGCGCCCGATGACCGTCGCCGTGGCGCCCCCGCCGGCCGTGTCCCCCGTTCGGGCCGAGCCCTGCCTCACCGTGCGCGGCCTGACCAAGCGCTACGGCGGCCTCGTCGCCGTCAAGGGGATCGACCTCGACCTGCGGCCCGGCGAGATCCTGGGCCTGATCGGCCCGAACGGCTCGGGCAAGTCCACCGTGATGAAGCTGATCATGGGCCTGGAGCGGCCGAGCGCCGGCTCGATCCGCCTCGACGGCGCCGAGATCGGCGGGATGCCGGCCCACCGGGTGGCGCGCTCCGGGATCGGCCTCGTGTTCCAGCACGCGCGGCCGCTCCAGCGGCAGACGGTTCTCGAAAACATCAGCCTCGCGCTCCTGCCCGACAGCCTGATCCGGCTGGCCGCGGACCCCCACGTGGCGCGGCGCGCCAAGGAGATCGCCGAGCGCGTCGGCCTCGGCGCCGTCGTCGACCGGCGGCCCGGCACCCTGCCCTTCGCGGATCTCCGCCGGCTGGAGCTCGCCAAGGCCATCGCCCGCGACCCCCGGGTGGTGCTGGTCGACGAGCCCTTCGCGGGCCTGACCGGCGGCGAGGTCGCGGCCTTCTCGGAGCTGATCCGCGGCTTCCGCGACGAGGGCAAGGCCGTGCTCCTCGTCGACCACAACGTGAAGAGCGTCGCGGCCCTCGTGGACCGGGTCTTCGCCATGTATCTCGGCGAGCGCATCGCCGAGGGCTCGGCCGAAGCCGTCATGGCCGACCCGACCGTCCGCCGGGTCTATCTCGGCGGCAGCATCGAGACGGCGGCCCGGCCGGAAGCCGCGTTCAAGCCCGACTCGCTGCTGACCGTCGAGAATGTCGACGTGCTCTACGGCAAGGCGCAGGCCCTCCGCTCCGCCTCGATCCACGTCCACGAGGGCGAGTTCGTCTCGGTGGTGGGCCTGAACGGCGCCGGCAAGACCACGCTGTTCAACGCGATCTCGGGCCTCGTCCCGCATGGGGGCACGATCCGGTTCGACGGCCAGGATCTCGCCCGGATGAAGCCCGCCGCCATCGCGCGCGCCGGCATCGTCCAGGTGCCCGAGACCCGGGAGCTGTTCGGCGACCTCAGCGTGCGCGAGAACCTCGACCTCGGCGGCCAGCATTTCCCGAAGGCCGAGAGCGCCAAGCAGCGGGAGTGGCTCTACGAGCTGTTCCCGATCCTCAAGGACCGCGAGACGCAGAGCGCCCGCACCCTGTCGGGCGGCGAGCAGCAGATGCTGACCATCGCCCGGGCGCTGATGATGCGGCCCCGCCTCCTGATCCTCGACGAGCCGACTCTGGGCCTCGCCCCGGTGATCCTGGAGCTGCTGTCGAAGGCCTTGGAGAAGCTGCGGCAGACCACGCCGATCACGGTGCTGCTCGGCGAGCAGAACGTCACCTTCGCGCTCCCGCACGCCGACCGGGTCTACGTGCTGGAACAGGCGCGGATCGTCTGGGAGGGGCCGCCGCAGCGCTTCGCCAGCGAGATGGGATCGGCCTATCTGTGAGGGGGGCGTGATCCGGGTCGATCAAGATCTAGGTTCGATTTGGGTCGGAGCGCGGGTCCCCTCTCCCGTGCGGGAGAGGGAAAGGGTGAGGGATCAGGTCTGTCCAGAGAGGGCTCGATCTGACTGCGCGACAAGGGCGGGCTCGATCCTGTGGCTTCTCGTCCCTCACCCCAACCCTCTCCCGCACGGGAGAGGGGGCGCGTCGCGCCGTGGGTGAAGGCAACGGGAAGGCGGGCAGCCGGCGCATGCAAGCTCGGTGCGCTCGCCCGGCAGAGAAACCCTAGGGAGCGGACACCGTGGATTTCACCCTCTCCCCCTCCCAGACCCACTGGCTGACCCGCGTCCGCGCCTTCATCGAAGACGCGATCCTGCCGGCCGCCGCCGCGGTGGCGGCCGAGCGCGCGGAGAGCCGCGATCCCTCGCCCACCATGGAGCGGCTGAAGGAGAAGGCCCGGGCCGAGGGCCTGTGGAACCTGTTCCTGCCGCCCTCCCCCGAGCACGACACCGACGCGTATCGCGGCGCCGGCCTGACCAACCTCGACTACGCGCTGTGCGCCGAAGAGATGGGCCGGGTCGGGATCGCCTCGGAGGTGTTCAACTGCGCGGCGCCCGATACCGGCAACATGGAGGTGCTGCACCGCTACGGCACCGCGGCCCAGAAGGATCGCTGGCTCAAGCCGCTGATGGCGGGGGAGATCCGCTCGGCCTTCCTGATGACCGAGCCGGAGGTCGCCTCCTCGGACGCCACCAACATCAGCACGTCGATCCGCCGGGACGGCGACCACTACGTCGTCGACGGCCGCAAATGGTGGTCGACCGGCGTCGGCGACCCGCGCTGCCGGATCGCGATCCTGATGGGCAAGACCGACCCGGAGGCCCCCCGCCACCGGCAGCAATCGCAGATCCTCGTGCCCATGGACACGCCGGGCGTGCGGGTCGAGCGCCTGCTCCCGGTTTTCGGCTACGAGGACGCCCCCAAGGGCCACGGCGAGGTGGTGCTGGAGAATGTCCGCGTCCCGGCCGGGAACCTCATCCTCGGCGAGGGGCGCGGCTTCGAGATCGCGCAAGGCAGGCTCGGGCCGGGCCGCATCCACCACTGCATGCGCACCGTCGGGGCCGCCGAGGTGGCGCTGGAGGCCATGGCGCGGCGGCTCGTGTCCCGGGTCGCCTTCGGCAAGCGGATCAGCGAGCAGTCGGTCTGGGAGCAGCGGGTCGCCGAGGCGCGGATCGACATCGAGATGACCCGCCTCCTCTGCCTGAAGGCCGCCGACATGATGGACAAGGTCGGCAACAAGGGCGCCAAGCTCGAGATCGCCATGATCAAGGTCGCGGCGCCCCGGGTGGCGCTGAAGGTGATCGACGACGCCATCCAGGCCCATGGCGGGGCCGGCGTCTCGGAGGATTTCGGTCTCGCCAAAATGTACGCCCATATCCGCACCCTGCGGCTCGCCGACGGGCCCGACGAGGTCCACAATCGCTCGATCGCCCGGCTGGAATTCGGGCGCTACACCAATGCCCGGGAGGGGGCATGAGCGACGCCGAAATCTTCTCCGGCGTGAAGCCGGTCGAGCCGCGCCACCGGATCGACGAGGCGAAGCTCGCCGCCTGGATGGCCGAGCACGTCCGGGGCTTCGCCGGCCCGCTCACCGTGCAGCAGTTCCGCGGCGGCCAGTCGAACCCGACCTATCGGCTCGACACGCCGGGTCAGGCCTACGTGCTGCGCCGAAAGCCGTTCGGCGCGCTCCTCCCCTCCGCCCATGCCGTGGACCGCGAGTTCCGGGTGATCGGCGCCCTCTACGGCGAGGGGTTTCCGGTGCCGCGCCCCTTCGCGCTGTGCGAGGACCCGGAGGTGATCGGTGCGGCCTTCTACGTGATGGAGGCGGTCGACGGCGCCGTGCACTGGGACGGCGCCCTGCCGGGCCTCGATCCCCACGCCCGCCACCGCCACTACGCGGGCATGATCGCCACGCTGGCGCGCCTTCACGCCATCGACCCGGAGGCGGCGGGGCTCGGCGATTACGGCCGGCCCGGCAATCACTTCGCCCGGCAGGTCGACCGCTGGACCCGCCAATACCGCGCCGCCGAGGACGGGCGGCTGGAGGACGTGGAGCGGCTGATCGCGTGGCTGCCCCGCACCGTGCCGGAGCAGCAGGGCGCCTGCGTGGTCCACGGCGATTACCGCCTCGACAACCTGATTTTTTCGCCAGATGGCGGTGTCAGCGCCGTGCTCGACTGGGAATTGTCGACGCTGGGCGATCCGCTCGCCGATTTCAGCTACCTTCTGATGCAGTGGGCATTGCCGGCGGACGGGCGCAGCGGGCTGGGCGGGCTCGACCTCCAGGCGCTCGGCATCCCCACGCGGGACGAGGCGGTGGCGCTCTACTGCCGGGCGTCGGATCGCAGAGACCTGCCCGATCTCGACTGGTACTTCGCCTACAACTTGTTCCGCTTGGTCGGCATCCTCCAGGGCGTGGCGGCCCGCGCCAAGGCCGGCAACGCCGCGAGCGAGCACGCCGCCGCGATGGCGGCGCGGGTGCCGAAACTCGCCGCTGCGGCCTGGGGCTTCGCCGAGCGGGCGGGGGCGTGAGCATGGACCTCGCTGGCCGCGTCGTCGCCGTCACGGGGGCCGCCCGGGGCATCGGCCGGGCGCTCGCGGAAGCCGCACGGGCGCGGGGCGCGACGGTCGTGGCCCTCGACCGGGACGGGGCCGGGGCGGAGGCGGTGGCGGCGGGACTCGGCGGCCGGGCCTTCGCCCTCGACGTGGGCGATGCGGTGGCGGTCGCCGCCATCTTGGGGCGCATCGAGGCCGAGATCGGCCCGGTCGCGCTGTACTGTTCCAACGCCGGCATCCTGGAGCGCGACCCCGATCCGGATCTGGCCACCTCCGCCGACCCGGAGAGCTGGGCGCGTGCCTTCGCGGTGAACGTGATGGGCCACGTCCACGCGGCGCGGGTGCTGGTCCCGCTCTGGCGCGCCCGGGGCGGCGGCGCGTTCCTCGGCACGGTCTCGGCGGCGGGGCTGCTCAGCCAGATCGGCAGCGCCACCTACGGTTCCACCAAGCACGCGGCGCTCGCCTTCCTGGAGCATATCGCCATCGCCCATGCCGAGGACGGGATCCGGGTCGCCGCCCTGTGCCCGCAGGGCGTCGACACCGCCATGCTGGGGGAAGCCAGCGCCGCGTCGCGCGACGGCGTGCTGACGCCGGAGGTCGTCGCCGAGGCGGCCCTCGACGGACTGGCGTCGGGGCACTTCCTGATCCTGCCGCATCCGCAGGTGGCGGAGTACGCCCGCCGCCGGGCCGAGGATCCCGAGCGCTGGCTCGCCGGCATGGCGCGGCTGCGCCGGTCGATGCGGGCGGGGGCGTGAGGATGGGCGGCTCCGGGCTATCCCACCGATGGCCGGATGAGGCGCGGGTCCGCTCTCCCGCACGGGAGAGGGGACGCGTCGCGACCATCACGATCCGCGAACCAAGAATGGAAGCCGTTCGCCGCTTCACGCAGCGCAGAGTCTCGCCATGTCCCTGTTCGACCTGACCGGCAAGGTCGCCCTCATCACCGGCTCGTCCCGGGGCATCGGGCGGGCGATCGCCCTGCGGATGGCCGAGCACGGCGCCCGCGTGGTGATCTCCTCGCGCAAGCGCGAGGCCTGCGCGGCGGTGGTCGCCGAGATCGAGGCCGCCCACGGCGCCGGCCGGGCCGTGGCGATCCCCGCCAGCATCTCGGTGAAGGCCGAGCTGGAACACCTCGTCGCCCAGACCGAGAGCCGGCTCGGGCCGGTCGACGTTCTGGTCTGCAACGCCGCCAGCAATCCCTATTACGGGCCGCTGGCCGGCATCTCCGACGCGCAGTTCCGAAAGATCCTCGAGAACAACGTCCTGTCGAACCACTGGCTGATCCAGATGGTCGCCCCCGGCATGGTGGCGCGGCGGGACGGGGCGATCGTCATCGTCTCCTCGATCGGGGCGCTCAAGGGTTCGCCCGTGATCGGCGCCTACAACGTCTCGAAGGCCGCCGACCTCCAGCTCGCCCGCAACTACGCGGTGGAGTACGGGCCCGCCAACGTGCGGGTGAACTGCCTCTGCCCGGGCCTGATCCGCACCGATTTCGCCCGCGCCCTGTGGGAGGATCCCGAGATGCTGGCCGCCACCACTGACGCCGCCCCCCTGCGCCGGATCGGCGAGCCCGACGAGATCGCCGGCGCCGCCGTGTTCCTGGCCTCGGCGGCCGGCCGGTTCGTGACCGGCCAGGCGCTCGTGATCGACGGCGGCGTGACCATCGCCCGATGAGCCCCGATCCCCGCATCCCCGCCGGCTGGCCGGCCCTGCCCTTCCGCGAGGCCGAGGCGCGGCTCACCGCCCCGGGTGCGCCCTTCGCCATCGCCACGGTGCCGATCCGGGGTGTGCCGACCCGGATCTGGGAGAAGGCACCGCCGACGCTGGGCGATCTGTTCCGGATCGCGCGCGGCCACGGGGACAAGACCTTCGTGGTCTACCAGGACGAGCGCGTGACCTTCACGGGCTTCGCCCGCGCCGCCACCGCCCTGGCGCGGGCCCTGGTCGAGGCCGGCGTGCGCAAGGGCGACCGGGTCGCCATCGCGCAGCGCAACCTGCCCGAATGGCCGGTGAGCTATTTCGGCGCGCTGCTCGCCGGGGCCATCGCGACGCCGCTCAACGCGTGGTGGACCGGGCCCGAACTCGCCTACGGCCTGCAGCATTCGGGCGCGCGGGTGCTGATCGCCGACGGCGAGCGCTTCGACCGCATCGCCCCGCACCTGCCCGAATGCCCGGCCCTGGAGCGGGTCCTCACCGCGCGGACGGCGCCGGACCCCCGGGCGACGCCGCTCGCCGACATCCTCGGGCCAGTCCGGGACTGGGGCGCCCTGCCCGACCTGCCCCTGCCCGACATCGCCCTCGACCCGGAGGACGACGCGACCCTGTTCTACACCTCGGGCACGACCGGCAGGCCCAAGGGCGCGGTCGGCACGCACCGGGCGGCCGCCACCACGGTGATGGCCTACCCCTACTCGGCGGCGCGCAGCGCCCTGCGCCGGGGCGAGGCGCCGCCGAAGCCCGACCCGGCCGCGCCGCAGCGGGCGGCGCTGCTGGTGATCCCGCTGTTCCACGTCACCGGCTGCCACGCGAGCCTCGGGGCGGCCCTCTACGGCGGCCACCGGCTGGTGATGATGCACCGCTGGGACGCGAACGCGGCCCTCGACCTGATCGAGGCCGAGGGCTGCACCAGCGCGGGCGGCGTCCCGACCATCGCGTGGCAGCTCGCCACCGCGGCCCGGGAGGCCGGCCGGCCCCTGCCGACCCTCGAGGGCGTCACCTACGGCGGCGCTCCAGCGGCCGGCGACCTCGTGCGGGCGCTGGGCGAGGCCCTGCCGCGGGTCGTCCCGGGCACCGGCTGGGGCATGACCGAGACCTCGGCGACCTTCACCCACCACCAGGGCGAGGATTACCTCGCCCACCCGGAATCCTGCGGCCCGCCTTTGCCGGTCTGCGAGGTGCGGATTGTCGATCCCCTCGGGGAGCCGCTGCCGCCGGGCAGCATCGGCGAGCTCTGCGCGAAGGGCCCCAACGTGGTCCGCGGCTACTGGGACGACCCGGCGGCCACCGCGGAGGTGCTCTCCGAGGGCTGGCTGCGCACCGGCGACCTCGCCCGCACCGACGACGAGGGCTTCCTGACCATCGTCGACCGGATCAAGGACATGCTGATCCGCGGCGGCGAGAACATCTACTGCTGCGAGGTCGAGAACGCCCTCTACGCGCATCCGGACGTGATCGACGCCGTGGTGCTGCCGGTGCCCCACCCGACGCTGGGCGAGGAGCCGGGCGCCATCGTGGTGCTGGCCGAGGGCGCCGAGACCGGCCCGGAGGCGATCCGCGCCTTCGCGGCCGAGCGGCTCGCGGCGTTCAAGGTGCCGGTGCGGATCGAGATCTGGGACGGGCTCCTGCCCCGCAACCCCGCCGGGAAGATCCTGCGGGCGCCCCTGCGGGCGGTGTTCGCGGCCGGTTCAGGTCAGAACGGCTCGCCCTCGTCGTCCGGGCGATAGACCCGCAGGGTGCGGCCGTCGGGGAACTGCACCGTCCGGCGGTGGACGACGACGTAGCCGGCGGCCTGGGCGCTGCTGAGGCGGTCGAGGCGGTCGTCGGTGTAGCCCGACGCGTAACCCGGCGCGTAGCCGTAGCCGTAGCCCGGCCCGTAATTGTAGGCCCGGTAGCGGGCGTAGCCTTCCGGGGGCGGCGGCGCGGCCGCGACGACCTGCGTGCGGGTGCCCCGGACGGTCCCGGGCGGGCGCGACGCGGCGCGCGCGCGGCGTCGACCCGCTTGGGCGCCGACGCCGCGCGGGCGGTCTTCGCTCCGGCGCGCGCGCGCGGCCAGGCTTTCCGGGCGGGGGCCGCCCGGGTCTCGGTCGCGGCGGCGGGGGTCGCGGCCTGGGTCGAGGCGGACGGCGCCGGTGCGGCCGCCTTCGGGTCCGCGGCCGGCGCCTTCGGGGACGCGGCCTTGTGGGCCGGCGGGTCCGTCCAGGTCGTGGCGACGGATTCGGCGGAGGCGCCGCCGATCCCCAGGACCAGCATGAGGGCGGCGAGGCTCGTTCGCGCACCGTGCGGCATGGCGCCCTCCTGTCATCGCGGGGTTTCGGACAGATCCGCGGGGCAGCGCAACAATAGATCGAACCGCCGCGCAGGGGAATCGCGTCGCTGCATTTCCACCAGGATCGCCGAAACACGTTTAATACGGATGACGGCCGGCGCCGGACGCGGACGGGCCGTCCGACGACCGGCGGCGGCGATACCAGCGATGGAACCCGCGACCGAGGCCCGCGACGAAGGCCCGCGGAACCCGCGGCGCCGCGCGCGGTTGCTCCGCCATGTCCGCCCCCGCCGATGCGTCCTCCGGTCCCCCACCCGGCCTTCGGGTGAGCGTCGACCTCAACCTGTGCCAGGCCTACGCCCAGTGCTGCTACGCGGCGCCGCGGCACTTCCGCATCGAGGGGCACGAGGCGCTGTTCTACGATCCCGCCCCCGCCGCGCGGGACCGGGACGACATCGAGCGGGCGCGCGTCGCCTGCCCGGTCCAGGCGATCCGGGTCGAGGATCCGGAGCGGGGCGCCTGATGGCGTGGGAGCCCGGGCGTGTCCTGATCGTGGGCGCCGGCCTCGCGGCGCTGCGCGGGGCCGAGGCCTTGCGCGAAGCGGGCTTCTCCGGCCCGCTGACGATCGTCGGCGACGAGCCCCATTTTCCCTACGACAGGCCGCCGCTCTCGAAGCACGTCCTCACCGGCGCGATCCCGGCGGAGGCCACGACCCTGCCGGGAATCGGCGCCCTCGCGGCGGAGTGGCAGCTCGGCAGCGCGGCGCAGCGCCTCGACCGGCAGGCGCGCACGGTCAGCCTCGCGGACGGGCGGATCCTCCCCTACGACCGCCTGCTCATCGCCACCGGCACCCGCGCCCGGCCCTGGGCGAATCCGCACGAGGGCCGCCTCGCCGGCGTCTTCACCCTGCGCGGGCGGGACGACGCCGCCGCCCTGCGGCGGGCGCTGGCCGCCGGCCCGAAGCACGTGCTGGTGATCGGCGCCGGTTTCATCGGCTGCGAGGTCGCGAGCCTGTGCCGGCAGCTCGACCTGCCGGTCACCCTGGTCGAGCCGGGCCCGACGCCGCTGGGCCGCGTCCTCGGCAGCACCGTCGGGGCGTTCATCGGCGCGATCCACGAGGGCCACGGCGTCGCGCTGCGGTGCGGCCGCGAGGTCGAGTGGCTGGAGGGCCGGGACGGCCGGCTGGTTCGCGCCCATCTCGTCGACGGCAGCAGCCTCGCGGCCGACATCGCCGTCATCGCCCTGGGGGCCGTGCGCAACACCGAGTGGCTCGACGGGGCCGGCCTGTCGGCGGATCCGGGCGGGGTCGATTGCGACGCCCGCGGCCACGTCCTCGATACCGACGGCAGGCCCGACCCGCGCATCGCCGCCGCCGGCGACGTGGCGCGCTTTCCCCACCCGCTCTACGACGGCCGGCGCGTCGCCCTGGAGCACTGGAGCCACGCGGTGGCGCAGGGCGTCCATGCCGGCCGGCTCCTCGCCGGCGCGGAGCCCGGGGCGCCCTACGGCGCCCTGCCGACCTTCTGGTCGACGCAGGGCGACCTCGTGGTGAAGTCCGTCGGCCTGACCGAGGGCGCCGACGCGGTGGCGATCACGCAGGGCGACGCGGCCGCCGGCCGGTTCGTCGCCACCTACGGCCGCGCGGGGCGCTGCATCGCGGCGGTCTCGGTGGATTCCGCCCGCTGGCTGCCGGCCCATGCCGAGCTGGTCGAGGCCCGCGCGCCGTTCCCGCCCGAGGGCGCCGCGACCGACCGACCGAAGGGCGTCACGGTCTTCGAGCCGGGCTTCGCCTAGGACCGCCCGACCGCGTCGCGCGGACGACGCGGACCCGGATGCGGAACCGCCACGATGCGCGAAGCCTTTGCTGTCGCGGCATCTGTCCCGAAGTGTGAAGGAGACCGCATGCCCGACGCCACCCTCCTCGATCAGGTCAAGGACTTCGCCAACCGGCCGAACCCCTACCCGGTCTACGCGAAGCTGCGGGAGAATCCCGTCTCGCGCCAGGATGACGGCACCGAGGCGGGCACGTGGGTGGCGGCGAGCCACGGCACCATCGCGCGCCTGCTGCAGGACCCGCGGGTCAGCTCCGACACCCTGCCGCCGGCCGACCGGCCCCGCACCGGCAACCCCCTCACCGACCTGATCGTGAAGCCGCTCAAGGACTGGATGATGGACCGGCACCGGGTCTTCATCTTCCGCGACCCGCCGGACCACGACGCGCTGCGCTCGGCGGTGATGCACCAGTTCTCCCGCGAGCGCGTCCAGGCGATGCGCGCCCGCTCCGACCGGCTGGTGGCCGACCTGCTCGACGAGAAATGCGGTGCCCGGGAGATCGACGCGGTCGACGACCTCGCCTACCCGCTGCCCGTGACGGTGATCTGCGAGCTGTTCGGCGTGCCCCGGGAGGACGAGCCGAAATTCCACGGCTGGGCGACCCAGCTCGCCACCGCGCTGGAGCCCGACAGCCTGTCGGACCCCGAGATCCGCGCGGCGAACAGCCGGACCTTCGACGCGATCGGCGGCTACATGGGCGACCTGATCAAGGAGAAGCGCCGGCACCCGCAGGACGACATGCTGTCGGGCCTCGCCAACCACGCCACCCCGGCCGGCGTGAAGATGGGCGATTACGACCTGATCGCCACCTCGATCCTGATGCTGGTCGCCGGGCACGAGACCACCGTGAACCTGATCACCAACGGCCTGCTGACCCTGCTGCGGCATCCGGACGAGCTGGAGCGCCTGCGGCAGGATCCGCTCCGGGCCCCGCGGCTGATCGAGGAGCTGCTCCGCTACGAGCCGCCGGTGCAGTTCCGGACGCGGCGGACCCTGTCGCCCATCGACATCGCGGGGGTCACGGTCCCCGAGGGGGCCGATCTCGTGCTGCTGCTGGCCTCCGGCAACCGCGACGCGGCCGTCTTCCCCAATCCCGACCGGTTCGACCCGGACCGCGCCGGAACCCGCCATCTCGGGTTCGGCGGCGGCCTGCACTACTGCGTGGGCGCGCCGCTCGCCCGGTTCGAGGCCGAGGCGGCGCTCACCGCCCTCGCCCGCCGGCTGAAGGCGCCGCGCCTCATCGAGGACCCGCCGCCCTACCGGCCGGGCGCCGCCCTGCGCGGTCCGGAGCACCTGCGGGTGGCGATCGACGGGATCGCGTGAGCCGAGGGGCCGCGAGGCCGGGCGGCCGCCGAGACGGGGGGCCGGACGATCTGCGGCCGGGTCGCCGCCTCAGCCCGCCCCGGCCGGCCCGGCGCTCCGCTGTCAGGCGGCCTTCACGGCGGCGAGGAAGGTCGCGACCTCCTGGCCTAGGCTCGTCGAGTAGCGGGCCAGTTCCTGCGCGGCGCTCAGCACCTGATCGGAGGCCGCGCCGGTCTCGCGGGCCGCCTGCCGGACGTCGGCGATGTCGGTGCTCACCGCCTGGGTGCCCTGCGCCGCCTGCGTGACGTTGCGGACGATCTCGCTCGTCGCCGCGCCCTGCTCCTCCATGGCGGCGGCCACGCTGAGCGCGACCGTGCGCATCTCCTCGATCGTGCCCCCGATCGTCCGCATCGACTCCACCGCCTGCCGCGTCTCGTTCTGGATGGCCGCGATCTGCGTCGCGATGGTCTCGGTCGCCCGGGCGGTCTGCGAGGCCAGTGCCTTCACCTCGCCCGCCACCACGGCGAAACCCTTGCCCGCCTCGCCGGCGCGCGCGGCCTCGATGGTGGCGTTGAGGGCCAGCAGGTTGGTCTGCCCGGCGATCCCGGCGATCAGGCCCATCACCTCGCTGATCTGGTCCGTGCCGCGGGAGAGCACCTGCATCAGCGCGTTGGTCTGAGCCACGTCCGTGCCGGCCCGGTCGGCCATCGCGGAGGACTGGGCGACGCGGGACGCGATCTCGTTGATCGAGGCGGCCATCTCCTCGCTGGCCGCCGCCACGGTCTGCACGTTGCTGGAGGTCTGCTCGGAGGTCGCGGCGACGCGCACCGACTGGTCGGTGGTCCGCGCGGCCGTGCGCGTCATCTCCCGGGCCGTGGCCTCCATCTCCACCGCGGCCGCCGACAGGCCCTGCGTCAGCGCGCTGACCTGCGCATCGAACCGGGCGGTGACGTCGTCCAGCATCTGGGCGCGGCGCATCTTCGCCTCGCTCTCCGTCACGGCGGCCGCGTCGGCCGCGCGCTTGGCGATCAGGGCGTCCTTGAACACCTGGACGGCGCGCGCCATGGCGCCGACCTCGTCGCCGCGGCGCTGGTCGGCGACCGTCACCGCGAGGTCGCCGTCCGCGAGGCCGCGCATCGCCGCGGTCAGGCGGGTGATCGGGCGCGACAGGCCGTTGCCGACGAGCAGGAGCAGCGCCAGGATCGGCAGGGCGAGGCCGGCCGACCAGAGCCCGAGGGTGATCGCCCGGTCGCGCACGGCCGCGTGGACGTCGTCGCGGTACAGGCCGGTGGCGACGATCCAGCCCCACGGCTTGAACATCTGCACGCTCGCGACCTTCTCCACCGGCACGGACCCGCCGGCGCGCGGCTTCATGTAGTCGACGAAGCCGGAGCCGTCGCGCTTGGCGGTCTCGACCATCTCGGCGAAGTAGCGCTTCCCGCCCGGGACGTCGGTCTGGTCCAGCACCTGCTTGCCGACGTTCTTGGCGTTGAAGGCGTTGGCGATCAGGTGGCCCTGGGCGTCGAGGACGAAGAAGTAGTCCTCGCTGCCGAAGCGCAGGGCGGTGATCGCCGCGAGCGCGGCCTTCTGCGCCTCGGCGACGGGCATCTGGCCCGTCCGGGCCTGCGCCTCGTAGTGGACGAGCAGGCTCTGCGCGACCTCGGTCAGGCGCTTGGTCATCAGGGCGCGGTCCTCGAGCGCCGAGCCGCGCATGTCGACGAAGCTCAGGGCGCTGAGGGCGCCGATGGCCAGGAGCACCAGGGCCATCACGGCCGCGAGCTTGTGGCGAAGCCGGAGATCGGCGAGGCCCTGCCACGGCGCGGCACGGTCGGCGGGCGGGCGGCTGGTCTGCGTGGGGGTCATCCGAGCACCGGAAGAGGAGGCGTTCGGCCGGCCGGCATGGACTCGCCGTCGGCGCTGCACCGCATCAGCGTCGTGCAATCGGGTTAGTAAATCGCAAAGATGTGAGGCCGTTAGCCGGCACTTCGGAGGCGAATATCGGTGCCAAGTCAGCGAATGCGGTTCAGTCTAGAGGTTTACACAGATTAGTATCGGGGCCGGGCCGGGCCGTTTGACGGCCTGCAGCTACGCGCTGACGCTGTAGTGGATCGGCTTGAAGCTGCCGTTGTTGGATTGCAGGGCGGAGCAGGCGGTGAGCCCGATGATCAGGTCGGTCTCGGCCACGAACACGATCCGGTCCCCTGCCCGGCTGAGGGGCGGCGCCACGGTGAGCGCCCCGGTCGCGCCGTCGACCGGCACGTTCATGAAGCAGTTGAACGCCACCGGGATCGCGTCCGGCGCGATGCCGTAGGGGGCGAGCGCCGCCGCGAGGTTGCCGAAGCAGCCGCGATGCGGGTTCGTGTCGCCGTAGATGATGCGGAACGTGTCGGACGAGCACGGCGTCAGCAGGAAATCGTGCCGCCCCACCGTGTCCTCGACGATCCGCAGCAGGATGTTGGAGCGGTTCGAGTAGAGCGGGTCACCGGTGGTCAGGTAGATCCGGCTGGCGTAGTCGAGGGTCCGGCCCGACGAGATCACCTCCCCCGTATCGTGGCGGTTGAAGGCGAGAAGGTCGGCCACCTGCTCCCCGCACGGGTCGATCACCGTGAGGCGCTGACCCCGCTCGAGGGTGAAGGCGACGCCGGAGCGCGGCTCGATCGTCTGCACGTCGTCTTGGCACATGGTGGGTTGGCTCACTCCGTTCGAGGCCCGCGATCCGACCGGCTCAGGCGCCGCTGCCCGGCAGGCCGCGGTCGAAGGGCAGGACCGGCGGGTGCCAGTCCCGCGCCTCGGGGGCCGGTGCCGGTCGGCCCTTCATCGGGCAGCGCCAGTCCGCGTCGACCGCGCGGCCGCTGTACTGGCGCGCCTCCGAGGCCTCGCCGTGGCGCGCCAGCATCGGGTTCACGCTGCCGGCGAGGGCCTCGTCGCGCTCCAAGATCGCGGCGCGCAGCTTCTCGTAGCGCCCCTCCGCCCGCAGCCGCTCGAACTGCGCGTGCAGGTTGAAGACCAGGACCGGCGACGAGAAGCGCCGCGCCGGCCGGCTCGCCTGCGGGTGCAGCCCGACCACGAAGAACGCCTCGCCGCCGAAGCTCAGGGAGAAGTGCGGGTTGTCGGGATCCTCGGCCACGCGGGCATCGTGGGGCTGACCGAGCCAGGCATCCTTGTCGGTCAGGGATTGCGCGCGCGCCCAGAGATTCCGCTCGAACGCTTCCTCCGAGAGATCGCCCGGACCCTCGAACACGACCGCGAAACTCTGGAACAGGTCGGGCTGCGCGCGGTACTGCGCCACGAAGGCGAGCAGCGCCGGGTAGATCCGCATGTCGTCCCAACCCGAGGTGATGTCCCGGGCCACCACGATCCGCATCCGCCCGCGGGACAGGGCCGACTTGGCGCCCACGCAGGGGAAGGGCGGATTCCGGATGAAGTCGCGGAAGGCCTCGGCACGGGGGTGCTCTCGGTCGTCGCGGGGGAGATGCATGCGGGTCCTGCCCGGTCTCTGTGCGGCCGGCCTCGACGCGAGGCGGCCGCTGTTCGGGACTCCGGCAACACCACCGGGCGGCCGCTGTTCCGTCCTGCGACAGGTCGTCCGGGGGACAGGGTGAATCCGGCTGAACGCGGGTAAGTTGTGCTCCGCCGATCAGCCAATATTCCGTGGATCAGGCGTGCCGGATAAACATAGGTTAAGGCAGGAAAGACTCGCCGGACTGGCACCGCTCCGGCGCTGTGCTGCCGCGAGGGCCGCCTGGACTGGGCCGATCCGCCGGGCGGAAGCTCAGGCCCGCCCGGCCGTTCGCGCCCGGTGCCGCGTCGCCGCGGCGGCCCCGAAGGCCTCGAACAGGGCGCGGTTGATCGGGTTGGTCGCCGGGTCGTGCTCGGCGTGCCACTGCACGCCCAGCGCGAAGTCCGCCGCGTCGCGGACGCGGATCGCCTCGACCGTCTCGTCCTCGGCGATGCCCTCGACCACGATCCGCCCGCCCGGCTCCAGAATACCTTGGCCGTGCAGGGAGTTCACCCGGATCGTCTCGCGCTCCAGGAGGCGGGCGAAGGTGCCCCCGGGCGCCAGCCTGACCTCGTGACGGTCGGCGAAGATCAGTTCCAGGTCCGGGTGGATCTCGCCGTTCTCGAGGCGCGGCATGCGGTGGTTGAGCCGGCCCGGCAGATCGCGGATCTCCGGGTGCAGGCTGCCCCCGAAGGCGACGTTCATCTCCTGGAAGCCGCGGCAGATGCCGAACAGCGGCACGCCGCGCGCCACGCAGGCCTCGATCAGCGGCAGCGCCACGGCGTCGCGATCCTCGTCGTAGGGCTCGTGCGCCGCGCAGGGCTCGGTGTTGAAGCGCGCCGGGTGGACGTTGGCGCGGCCCCCGGTGAGCAGGACGCCGTCCACGGTGTCGAGGAGGTCGCCGAGGTCGGTGATCGCCGGGACGGCGGCGAACATCAGCGGCAGGGCGCCGGCCACCGCGGCGACCGCCCGCATGTTGTTCTCGCCGACGATCTGTGCCGGGAAGCGGCTGTCGATCAGGCGCGCGTTGCCGATGACGCCGATCACGGGTCTCGTCATCGTCCCGGCTGCTCCTCGATCCTGTCCTGGCCGCGCGGCGGCCGCCGCGCTCCGCGGCAGGCTCTACGACCCACGCAAGGCCGGCGCCAGTCCTATGCGGCTCACGGCGGCGACAGCACACCCGCGTCCGAAGCCTCGGCGCGGAGCACCTCGGCCACGCGCTCGGGCGCCTCCTCATGGGCGAGGTGGCCGAGCCCGCGGATCAGGCGGACGCGGGCGTCGGGCAGGCGATCGCGCAGCGCGAAGGCGGTGTCCGGCAGGATCGCCTTGTCGTCGCCGCCGACGATCAGCAGGGTCCGGGTCGCGAGGCCGGGCAGCGCCCGGTGCAGCCCGGCGAGATCCCAGTTCGCCATCATGCCCAGCGCCCCGCGGACATGGCCGGCCCGGGCGAAGAGCCGCCGGTACAGGTCGACGCCCTCCGGGTCGAGGCGCGAGCCGGTCCCCTCGATCAGCCGCTTGGCCGCGGACCGGTCCGCCGTCCAGGCGAAGATGCGGGGGGTGAAGGGGTTGAGGAACAGCAGCCGCGCCATGCTGGGGAACAGCAGGTTGGCCGCCCCCGGCAGCGGCGCCAGGGCGCCGTTGAAGGCCGCCAGCAACCGGGGCGCGATGGCGCCGTCGAGGCACATCCGCGCGAGGACGGCGGCGCCGGCCGAGTGGCCCGCCGCCAGGGCCGGCGGCCGGCCGAGCGCCGCCACGAGGCCCGCCACGGCCCGGGCCATGCCGGGCAGGGACAGGTCAGCGTCGGGCAGCGGATCCGTGAAGCCGTGGCCCGGCAGGTCCGGGGCGATCACGAAGAAGTCCCGCGCGAGGAGCGGCGCCAGCCCGCGCCACGAGTGCGTGGCCGCCCCGGTCCCGTGCAGGAGCAGCAATGTCGGGGCGTCCGGAGACCCGAATTCCTGGACGTGCCAGCGCAGGCCGGCCGCCTCCACGAAGCGGCTCGCCTCCCGATGGGGCCAGTCCCGGCCCTCCACGGCCCAGTTCGGCCGCTCCGCGTCGAGACCGGTCAGCATGGGCCCGTATCCTGCACTGCGGCATCGCCGGGCGATCCGGGGGAGGCGGCGGCGCTATCGTTCATGGCCGGAAGTATTTCGTAACACTGAACAATCCCATGCGGCGGCCGCATGCCACCGGTGAGCGGAGACCGATTGCTGCGCTGCAACAGCGGCGGCATATCACGGGCGAGCAAGAACAAGACGCGTTCGCCAACTTCGGAGAAGGCCATGATCCTCTTCACCTCCTCGACCCAGAACATCGCCGCCCCCGTCTCCGGCGGCTGGAGCCTCAAGGCCATCGTGCGCGAGATGCTGAACTCCTGGCTCGCCCACCACCAGCGCCTCGCCGACAGCGGCATCGGCGGCGACCTCTGACACCCTGGCCCGAGGTTGACGCGCGCGGCACTCAGAGCGCCGCCCGCACCGCCGCGCTGATCTGACCGGCCTCGACCCGCGGCAGCTTCAGGTAGCGGGCGCCCATCGCGCTCGCGACCGAACGGGCCTCCTCACCCCGTGTGCCGGTATCGACCACGAGGGCCGGCAGCCCGGCCGCACGCAACGCGCGGGCCGCCTGCAGGGCCTCCGCGCCCGCGCGGACCCGTCCCCCCTCCCCCGACCGCGCGACGTTGGCGCGCCCGTCGGTCAGCAGCACGATCGCCGGCCGGCTGCCGCCGCGGCGCACGCCCAGCGCCACCGCGACCGCGGCGTCGATTCCCGCCGCGAGGGGCGTCCCGCCTCCGCCCGGCAGTCCCGAGAGCCCCCGCTTGGCCCGGGTGAGCGAGCGGGTCGGCGGCAGGACCAGATCCGCGCCGGCGCCGCGGAACGCCACCAGCGCCACCCGGTCCCGGCGGACATAGGCCTCCGCCAGCAGCAGCTCGACCGCGCCCTTGGCCTCGGCCAGCCGCTCCAGGGCGGCCGAGCCCGAGGCGTCCACGCAGAACACCGTGGTGGTCTCGGTCCGCTGCTTGAGGATCCGGATCCGCAGATCGTCCCGCCGCACCACGATGCGGCGCGCCTCCTCCGGGTCGCGCCGCAGCGCCTGCCAGGGCGCCGCCGTCCGCAGGGTGGCGAGCAGGTCCAGGCGTCCCCGCCGCGGGTCGCCCCGCCGGCTGCCGACAGGGCGCCCGGTGCGGGCGGAGGCCGCCTGCCCGACCCGGCCGGCCCTCGCGGCCGGGAGACGCTGCGCGCCCGCCAGCAGCTGGTCGAGGAGGTTCGGCGGGATCGCGGCGCGCACCGCTTCCAGCACGACGTCGTCGGGCGCCTCCGCGGCGGCCGGATCCGACGCCTCCGCCTCGTTCGGCTCGGGCGGCTCCGCCGGCGGCGCCTCCGCGGTCTCGGAGGCGGGCTGCTCCGGTGCGGGCAGGCGCGTGGCGCGCGGCGCCAGGACCAGGCGCCCGGCCGCCACGATCGCCGCCTGGTCGATCGGCCCGACTCCCGCGAGGGCGCGCGCCACCCGCGCTGCCAGGATCGGCCCGCGCAGCGACGCGATCCTGAAGGCCTCGGCCAGGGCGCAGAGGCTGCCGACCGGGTCGGGCTCCGGTGCGCCTGCGGCGGGTTCTGGCTCGGCCGCCGCGGCCTCCGCCAGGCCGAGCCCGCTCAGGTCGATCCGGAAGGCGAGGCGATCGGCCAGCGCCTCGGCGACCGTCTCGTCCGCCACGCCCTCGTCGAGGAGGATCAGGCCGAACCGGGCGCGGCGGTCGGAGACCGTGCCGGTATCGAGGGTGGCCGCGAGCCGCGACGCGGTGCCCGGCGGCAGACGCTCGGCCATGGGGACGAGGACGATCCCGCCATCGGCCTCCGCGAGCAGCCCGGCCCGCGCGACGGGGCGGCCCGCCGCCAGGGTCGCGGCGAGATCCAGGCCGCCGAGCAGGCCGTCGTCGCCGATGCCGGGCGGCAGGCGCCGCCAGGGCGTTCCGGGCGGCAGCGCCGCCCTCAGGATCTCGAGCCAGCGCTCGCGCACCGGGCCGGGGGAGGCGCGCAGCACCGCGCCGCCGAGCCCGTGCGGGTCGGCGGCGAGCAGACGGGCGGCGAGACGAGCATCGGCCCAGAGATCGAGCGCACGCCTTCCGACCTCTGCGCGGGGAGGGAGAAGCCGCGCGCCCGTCACGCGAACACCTCCGCCAGCGCCCGCTCCACCCGGGCGGTGGAACCGGATTCGTCCAGCGGGTTGCGACGCAGCCGGTGGCGCAGGGCGGCCGGGGCGATGCGCCGGAGGTGGTCGTCGGTCACCGCCCCGGCGCCGTCGAGGGCGGCCAGCGCCCGCGCGGTGCGCATCAGGGTCAGCTCGCCGCGCAGCCCGTCGGTGCCCAGCGCCAGGCAGAGCCGCGCCGTGCGCTCCAGGGCGGCGTCCGGGACAGTCACCGCGGGCAGGCGCTCCCGCGCCAGCAGGATGCTCTTCTGGATCTTGCGCTCGCCACCCGCGTGCGCCGCGCAGAAACCCTCCGGGTCGCGCTCGTAGGCGTCGCGGGCGCGCACAACCGCGATGCGGGTCGGGATGTCCTTCGGGGTCGCGACCTCGCAGGCCAGCCCGAACCGGTCGAGGAGCTGCGGGCGCAACTCCCCCTCCTCCGGGTTGCCGGACCCGACGAGGACGAACCGCGCCGGGTGGCGGAGCGACAGGCCCTCGCGCTCCACGGTGTTGACCCCGGAGGCCGCCACGTCGAGCAGCAGGTCCACGAGGTGGTCCTCGAGGAGGTTCACTTCGTCGATGTACAGGAAGCCGCGATTGGCGCGCGCCAGCAGCCCCGGCTCGAACGCCTTCACGCCGGCCCCGAGCGCCCGCTCCAGGTCGAGGGTGCCGACCACCCGGTCCTCGGTGGCGCCGAGCGGCAGGTCCACGACGGGCACCGGCTTCTTATGACTCTTGCGCGGGCCACCCTCGGCGCAGTGCGGGCAGCTCTCCGCCGGGCCGTCGGGATCGCAATTGTACGGGCAGCCGACCACCGCCCGCATCGGCGGCAGCAGGGCGGCCAGCGCCCGGATCGCCGTGGACTTGCCCGTGCCGCGGTCGCCGAAGACCAGCACGCCGCCGACCGCCGGGTCCACCGCCGCGATCAGCAGCGCCTGGCGCATCTCGTCCTGGCCGACGATGGCCGAGAAGGGAAAGGTGGGCACGGGTGTGACTCGACGCTGCGGGGGGCATCCGACCCACCCCCCTCATCCTGAGGTGCCGGAGCGCGGCGAAGGCCTCGAAGGGGAACTCCAGGGATCGCGCGGCCGGCCCGAGCCCTCCCTCGAGGCCCGCCGCCGCGGGCACTTCAGGATGAGGGGGTGGGTCGGAGAAGGGAAGCCCTACTCCGCCGCCTTCTGCCGGAGCCCGATCCGCCCCCAGATCGTGGTGAGCGCCTGGACCAGATGGGCGATGTCGGCGTCCGTGTGCAGCGGCGACGGCGTGATCCGCAGGCGCTCGGTGCCGCGGGCGACGGTCGGGTAGTTGATCGGCTGCACGTAGATGCCGAACTCGTCGAGCAGGGTGTCGGAGATCCCCTTGCAGAGCACGGGATCGCAGACCATCACCGGCACGATGTGGCTGTCGTTGGGCATGGTCGGGATGTCGGCGGCCTCCAGGGCCTGCCGGACCTTCGCCACGCGCTCCTGATGCCGGGCGCGCTCGGCGCCGCTCTCCTTGAGGTGGCGGATGCTCGCCGCCGCGCCCGCCGCGACGGCCGGGGGCAGCGAGGTCGTGAAGATGAAGCCCGAGGCGAAGCTGCGCACGAAGTCGCAGAGCTTCTCGGAGGCCGTGATGTAGCCGCCGTGCACCGCGAAGGCCTTGCCGAGCGTGCCCTCGATCACGTCGAGCCGGTGGGCGACGCCGTCCCGCTCCGAGATGCCGCCGCCGCGCGCCCCGTAGAGGCCGACCGCGTGGACCTCGTCGAGATAGGTGAGCGCCCCGTGGGCCTCGGCCACGTCGCAGATCTCGGCGATCGGCGCGATGTCGCCGTCCATCGAGTAGACCGACTCGAAGGCCACCAGCTTCGGCCGGGCCGGGTCGACCAGCGCGAGCTTGCGGTTCAGGTCCTCCGGGTCGTTGTGGCGGAAGATGTGGCGCTCGGCGCGGGAGAACCGGATGCCCTCGATCATCGAGGCGTGGTTCTCGGAATCGGAGAAGACCGCGCAGTTCGGCAGGCGCGACGCCAGGGTCCCCAGCGCCGCCCAGTTCGACACGTAGCCGGAGGTGAACAGCAGGGCCGCCTCCTTGCCGTGGAGGTCGGCGAGCTCGCGCTCCAGCAGCACGTGGTAGTGGTTCGTCCCCGAGATGTTGCGGGTGCCGCCGGCCCCGGCGCCGCAGCGGTCGATCGCCGCGTGCATCGCCCCCGTCACGGCCGGGTGCTGGCCCATGCCGAGATAGTCGTTGGAGCACCAGACCGTGACCGGCCGCGTGCCGGAGGCGTGGTGGTGGGTGGCGTGCGGGAAGTTGCCCGCGTGGCGCTCGAGGTCGGTGAAGACCCGGTAGCGGCCCTCCCGGTGGAGCCCGGCGATCTCGCCTTCGAAGAAGGTCTCGTAATCCATGTCGCCTCTCCCCGAACAAATCCTGCGGGTTGATCCCGCCTGTGACACCGGACTTCGCACAAGACCAGTTCCAGATTGGTGGACGTGCGTCGCCCCGCGATGATCCCTCGGCCTACACGTGGTCCGGCGGCCCGGCCGCTTCCCCGGGCGCCCGCGCGGGCAGGCTCCAGCGCCACAGCTCCGCCGAGGGCAGCGGCAGCATCAGGAACCAGTGCTCCAGGGTGGCGAGCGCGGTCAGCGTCGCCAGGACCGTGAAGCCGATCAGCTCGTGCTCCAGCAGGTCGGCGCCGAGCGCCGCGCGCCCGAGCAGGGCCGCCGCGATGGTCCCGAGGCTCACCGAGACCGGGAACAGCAGGTTCATCGGCTTCCGGGACAGGTAGCAGGCGAGGTAGCCGAGATGGTCCGGCAGGAACTCGGCGTGGAGGTTGCGCACCCCCAGGAACAGGTTGAGCCGCGCCGAGAGGTTCATCACCACCAGCGTGCCGTAGGTCCACAGGGCGAAGCGGTTGGGGCTGCCCCAGACCAGCGCCAGGATCGCGAGGCCGCCGACCACGATGGCGAATTCGTGCCACAGGCTGGTGGCGAGCGCGGCGAGGAACCGGTCGAGGCCGCGCACGCTCGGCGCGCAGGCGACCGGCCGCGGGCCCGACAGGAAGCCCATGTAGTAGCTCATCTCCTGCCAGCCCCAGACGACGAGCGCGGCCGTGAAGGCCGTGTAGGCCCCCGTGGCGCTCGTGTCGGCGGCGCTGGACCGGATCGCCACCAGGGCGCCGGCGAGCAGCAGGGTCGCCCCGGCCATGCTCCACGGATGCGTCCGCCGCGGGGCGTGGTCGAGCAGCAGGATCAGCCCGGTGGAGAACCACCAGAGCAGGACCGCGTACAGGACCGGGGCGGCGTAGGTCCCCATGCTACCAGACCGGCTGGAGACGGATGTCGGCCGGCAGGACGTTGGCCTTGACGGGGAGACAATACAGCCGCGCGAAGGTCACCGCCGCCCGGGCGGCGTGGAACCCCTGCAGGGCCTTGCCGACGAGGCCGCCCCGCGCCTTGGCGTCGGCGATCGCCCGGGAGCAGGCGAGCAGCCGGTCGAGCCCCGCCTTGAACTTCGGGTTGTCGAGGTCGAGCTCCAGCGGGAAGGTCTGGCGGGAGATCTCCGAGGTGATCCGGAAGACCTTGAAGTCGTAGTCGCTGGGATCGACCCCGAGCGCCGCGTGGAAGGCCGGGCGGTGATGGTCGCGCACGTACATCGTGGCGAAGACCGCGAGCAGGAAGAACCGGATCCAGTAGCGGTTCACGCCGCTCGTCAGCTTCGGGTTCGCGCGCATCAGCAGCGCGAAGGCCTCGCCGTGGCGGAACTCGTCGTTGCACCACAGTTCGAACCACTTGAAGATCGGGTGGATGCGCCGCTCCGGGTGCCGCTCCAGCTCGCGGAAGATCGTGATGTAGCGGGCGTAGCCGATCTTTTCGGAGAGATAGGTGGCGTAGAAGATGAATTTCGGCCGGAAGAACGTGTATTTTTTGGACTTGGTGAGGAACCCCAAGTCCACGCCGATGCCGAAATCCTTCAGCGTGTCGTTGATGAAGCCGGCGTGACGCGCCTCGTCGCGGCTCATGAAGCCGAACAGCTCCTTGATGTCCTTGTTCTTCGCGCGCTTGCGCATCTCCGCGTAGAGCACGCAGCCGGAAAACTCTGCCGTGATGGAAGAGACCAAGAAGTCCAGAAACTCCTTCCGCAACTCGGGCTCCATCCGCGACAGGTCGCAGTCGAACTCCGCGTTGCGGGTGAAGTGGCGCTTGTTCGGGTCGGAGCGCAGCTCGGCGATCAGCACGTCCCAGTCGCGGCGTACCGGCTCGACGTTGGTCCGGTCGAGCTCGTCGAAGTCGGTCGTGTAGAAGCGGGGCGACAGGAAGGTCGTCTCCTGGGCGGCCCGGGTCGACTCGTTGACCGGAGTCTTCGGAACGGGCTGGCCGGAGGGCGGCGGGACGGGTGCGTTCACAGCTTCCTCCTCTCGGAGAAGCTGACCTCGTAGAGTTCGGTCAGCTCGAGATGGGCGATGAGCTTGGTCCAGGCCCGCTCCAGCGGGCCGGCCCTGGTCACCGTGGCGGTGCGCCGCACGGTGAGGCGCTCGCCGTAGGGCACCGAGGTCGGCGCGTCGTGGACCTGAACCGCGTCGCCGGGCTCGATCTCGAAGCCGGCATCGAGGGTGACGTGCGCGTGCAGGCTCTCGGGCGTCTGCTCGATCTCCACCGTGCAGGGCACGGTGACGGTGCGGCTGCCGAACAGGCCCATCACCGCGTCTCCGTGGCGGGCGCGCCCGGCCCGGGCATCAGCCGGGCGAAGGCCCCGGCATTGGTCGACCCGAAGGCCTCCAGGGGCACTTGGCGGCCGGTGGCCTCGTCGGCGAGCGCGAGGCGGCCGTCGTCGTAGCGGGTCAGGCTGAAGGGCTTCTCGGGGCCGAGTCCCTCCCGCTGGCGGGCCTGGGCGAGGCCCCGCAGCGTCCCGCGCAGGAAGCCGTCCTCGCCGGGGCGGATCCAGGCCACGATGTGCCGGTCGGCGACGTCCCGCAGGGCGATCGAGCCGTCGACCTGATCCTCGGCGCGGAATTCGAGCCGTTCCACCACATTGGCGGGCGGCAGGGCGACGAGGCCGACCTTCTCGCTCCGGCCGATCAGGACCGCCAGCATGGTGAAGCCCATCAGCGCGCCGCCGCCGATCATCAGCAGCGCCGGTGCCGGTCCCGCGACCGCCGATGCCGTGGCCCGGCCGGCGCCTTCCGCCCGCTCGCCCATCGTGCCCCTCCCTATTCGGCCGCGACGAGGCGACCGGGATTCTCGTCCGCTCGGCCGAGACGCGCCACCCGGACCGGCGGCGCGGTGCCGTCGGCATGGGCCTCGAGGGCGCGTGCCAGCAGCGCCGCCGCGGCGTCCGCGTCCGGCACGGAGCGCAGCATGGGCTCGGTCCGGGCGAGACGCCAGGGCCGGACGTGCGGCCAGATGTGAAGGTAGGCGATCCGGAGGCCCGGCTGCAACCGCAGTGGCAGGTCGCCGCTGCCGTCCGTGAAGGCGCGCAGGGCCGCGGTCTCGATCTGCGCGAAGGGCAGGTTGTGGGTCACCGGCAGGGCGATGCCGGCCTGCAGCACGACGCGGCGGTTGGTCACCGTGTAGAGCGTCGTCCGGTGGGTGAGCCAGGCGAGCAGCCAGAGCAGCGCGACGGCGCCGGCGCCGATCACCAGGGTCGGCGCCACCACCCTCAGCGCCGCCGCGGGCGAGCCCGCCGCGAGGCCGAAGGCCAGGGCGCAGACCGAGAACCACGCGATCACGAGGCGGGCGTGGAACACTCGGACCAGCAGGCCCGCGGTGGTCGGCGCGCCCTGCCAGAGGATGCGCTCGCCCGGCGGCAGCGGGCCGGGCAGACCCCGCAGGGTGCCTTCGGGGAGGAAGTCGCCGCTCATATCAGGGGCTCCGCCCGGGCCGGCGTCGCGTAGAGCGTGCCGGCGCCGAAATACGAGATGATCCGCTCCTCCTCCAGGAAGGTTACGCTGTCGGGATCGCGGGTGGTCGGGATGTCGGCGAACTGGCTCGCGAGCAGCGCCTCGGTCGTCACCGTCTTGGTGAAACCGCCGGCCCGGCAGAACGTGGTCGGCATCAGCCGGCGTCCGCCCGTCGGGAGCTCGACCTCGTAGTAGCGGATCAGCGACTCGCCGCGGTCGACCCAGACGTCGCTGATCACGCCCGCGACGGCGCTGTCGGTGCCGAACACCGTCATGCCGATCGGGTTCGGGCCGTCCTCGTGGATGACGAAGTTCTTCGCCACCCGGAGGGGCACGATGCGGATCTCGTCGTCCCAGGTCCGGTCGTGCACGTCGTGCCGCAGCACCCAGGAGCCGGGACCGACGCCGGCCTGGAGCGACGATTCCGTGCGCTCGTAGGGCGCCCCCGGCCAGGGCTCGACCTTGCGGGCCGGGATGCCGGTCTCGATGTCGTCCCGGCCGTGCACCGCCTGCGGCGCGTAGGTCGTCTCGCCGCCCGGCAGGTGAAACGCCTTGGACCGCGGGATCAGGATCGGGTCGTCCGCCTTGCGCCGGCCGACCGCCTCGTTCTCCAGGGGGTAGCCCTCGCGCCGGTCCTCGCGGCGGAGCCAGAAGACCAGTCCCGCGAAGAAGAGGAAGAAGGCGTAGAGCACGACCTGGGCGACGTCGACGTAACCCGTAAGTGCGCCGGTTGGCATGGCTGTCCTCCCCGAATGTCAGGCCGTCCGGCCGGCAAGGCCGTCGGCGATGCGGTTCCGATCCTCTGTCCGAGCGTCCTCGCGCACCAGCGGTCCGAGCGCGAGCAGCGCGGCGAACAGCAGGGCGATCTCGATGTGGTAGACGATGAGGTAGCCGATGGCCGGCTCGTTCATGCCCTCGCCCAGCACCCCCGACTGGGCGATGGCGCCGCCCACGTCGCGCACGAGGCCGCTCGCCGCGATCGAGAGGCCGGCCGCGGTCGCCTGCACGGCGCCCCAGGCGCCGAGCGCGAGCCCGGTATCCTCGGGGCCGGCCCGGTTCATCGAGGCGGTGAGCGTGCCGTGGGCGAACAGGCCGCCGCCGAGCCCGATCAGGCTCACGCCCGCGGCGAACAGGTCGGCCGAGGCGAGCGGGGCGGCGAACACGACCGCCGAGAACGCGAGGATCCCGATCCCGACGCCGACCGCGGAGACGCGGAACGGGTCGCCCCCGCGGCCGAGCCAGCGCGCCGCGACCAGCAGGCCGAGCCCGCCACCGGCGGCCAGCAAGGCGGTCAGCGCCGTGGTGGCCGCCACCGAGAGGTGCAGGATCTGGCCGCCGTAGGGTTCGAGCAGAATGTCCTGCATGGAGAAGCCCGCCGTGCCGAGCCCGATCGCCACGAGGCGGCGCCGGGCGGTGCCCTGCCCCGCATAGGCCCGCCAGGAGGACCGGAAGTCCCGCTGCGGCGCCGTCCGCGTCCGGTTCGGATCGCGCGGCTCCTGCTTCCACAGGGCGAACCCGTTGAGGATGATGGTGACGAGGGCCGCGCCCTGGATCACCTGGATCAGCCGGACGGGCGAGAAATGGGCCAGGAACAGGCCGAACAGCACCGCGCTCGCCATCATGCCGAACAGCAGGGCCGCGCAGAGCAGCGCCACCACCTTCGGCCTCGCATGGGCGGGGGCGAGGTCGGTGGCGAGCGCGAGCCCCACGGTCTGGGTCGTGTGCAGGCCCGCGCCGACCAGCAGGAAGGCGAGCGCCGCCGAGAGGTCGCCGACCCAGAGCGGCCCGGTCGTGTCGCCCGACAGGATGAGCAGGGCGAACGGCATGATCGCGAGGCCGCCGAACTGGAGCAGCGTGCCGAACCAGATGTAGGGCACGCGCCGCCAGCCCAGCACCGAGCGGTGCGTGTCCGAGCGGAAGCCGACCAGCGCCCGCAAGGGGGCGAAGACCAGCGGCAGCGCCAGCATCATCGCGACGATCCAGGCCGGGACGCCGAGCTCGACGATCATCACCCGGTTCAGGGTGCCGATCAGCAGCACCGCGGCCATGCCGACGGTGACCTGGAACAGGGCGAGGCGGAGCAGCCGCCCGAGCGGCAGCTCGGCGGTGGCGGCGTCCGCGAAGGGCAGCACCGCCGGGCCGAGGCGCATCAGGGCGGCGGTGAGCTTGCGGGTGGGGGTCATGGCCGCATCCCGGATTGCACCGGGCCCCCGCCCCGATCCGCGCGGGGCGGCAGGGTGCGCGTCAGCGCCACCGCGTTCGACAGGTAGAACCCGCTGTTGATCCGGTGGCTCTGCGCCCAGGCGAAGGCGTCCAGGGCGCTCTCCGAGGCGATCCGCCGCCGCAATCCACCCTCGGTCACCGGCACGATGGAAGGCGAGCGGTCGCCGCGCGGGAAGAATTTTCCGGCCGCGTGCATCAGCGTCAGCAGGGCCGTGCGCGGCGCCACGGTGAACAGCACCGACCCGTCCGTGCGCGCACCCAGGACCGCCAGCGCCCGGGCGATGTCGGCGGCGCGGTAGTGGATCAGCGAATCCATCGCCACCACGTGATCGAACCGCCCGAGCCCGGGATCGAGCATGTCGCCCACCCGGAAATCGATGCGCCCCGCGCCGGCGATCGCCGGCAGCCGCTCCTGCGCCAGCCCGATCAGCGTCGGCGAGACGTCGATCGCCACCACCTCGGCGCCGCGCCGCGCCGCCTCGACGCTGAGCGCCCCGGTGCCGCAGCCGGCATCGAGCAAACGCAGGCCGGTCATGTCGGCCGGGAGCCAGGAGAGCAGCGTGGCCCGCATGGCGTCGCGCCCGGCCCGCACCGTGGCGCGGATCCGGCTCACGGGCGCGTCCGAGGTCAGGCGCGACCACGCCTCGACCGCGGTGCGGTCGAAGTAGGTGGTCAGCTCGCCCCGGCGGGCGTCGTAGCTGGCGCTGGCCATCAGTCGAATCCCAGAAACTCGAACAGGTCGCGGTCCTTCATGGGCTGCGCCTCGCAGGGCTCGGCGCCGGCCCAGAGCGTCTCGGCGAGCCGCATGTACTCGGCGGTCACGGCGTCGAGCTCCGGCGAGGACTCCATCTCGAACAGGGTCGACTTCTTGAGCCGCGAGCGGCGGACCACGTCGAGGTCGGGGAAATGCGCCAGCCGCTTCAGGCCGACCGCGTCGTTGAACCGGTCGATCTCGTCGGTCTTGGCCGAGCGGTTGGCGATGACGCCGCCGAGTCGCACGCCGTAATTCTTGGACTTCGCGTGGATCGCCGCGACGATCCGGTTCATGGCGAAGATCGAGTCGAAGTCGTTGGCGGTGACGATCAGCGCCCGGTCGGCGTGCTGGAGCGGCGAGGCGAAGCCGCCGCAGACCACGTCGCCCAGGACGTCGAACACGACGACATCGGTGTCTTCGAGGAGGTGGTGCTCCTTGAGGAGCTTCACCGTCTGGCCGACCACGTAGCCGCCGCAGCCGGTGCCGGCGGGCGGGCCGCCGGCCTCGACGCACATCACCCCGTTGTAGCCCTCGACCACGAAATCCTCGACGCGCAGCTCCTCCGAGTGGAAGTTCACCGCCTCAAGCGCGTCGATCACCGTGGGGGCGAGGCGCTTGGTCAGCGTGAAGGTCGAGTCGTGCTTCGGGTCGCAGCCGATCTGCAGCACCCGTTTGCCGAGCTTCGAGAAGGCCACCGACAGGTTCGACGAGGTGGTCGACTTGCCGATCCCGCCTTTGCCGTAGACCGCGAAGACCTTGGCGGTCTCGATCTTCAGATCGGGATCGAGGGCGACCTGAAGGCTCCCCTCCTCCTTTCGCGCCACGACGGGGTTGCGGATCGCGATGTTCATGCGGCCACTCCTGCGGTGACGCCTTCCAGGCGGTCCTCCAGCTCCTCCTCGGCCCGGTCGAGGGCGTCGCGCATCGCTGCGTCGGGGGTCCAGAAGCCGCGGCGGTGCGCCTCGATCAGCCTCTGGGCGACCTTGGCGGAGGCGGTGGGGTTCAAGGCGGCCATGCGCTCGCGCATGGCGGGGTCGAGGACGTAGGTCTCGGTGATCCGCTCGTAGATCCAGGGCTGGACCGCGTTGGCGGTGGCCGACCAGCCGACCGTGTTGGTGAGATGCGTCTCGATCTGCCGGACGCCCTCGTAGCCGTGGCCGAGCAGGCCCTCGTACCATTTCGGGTTGAGCATCCGGGTGCGCGTCTCCAGCGCCACCTGCTCCTCCAGGGAGCGGACGCGCCCCTCCCCGCGGGTCTGGTCGCTGATGTAGATCGGCACCGACTCGCCCTTGGCCCGGGCCACCGCCCGGCCCATGCCGCCGAGCCCGTCGAAGTAGTGGTCGACCGAGGTGACGCCGACCTCGACCGAGTCGAGGTTCTGGTAGGCCATGTCGACGGAGGCGAGCACCGCCTGCATCAGCGCCCGCTGCGGCGCCGGGCGGCCGGTGCGGCCGTAGGCGAAACTCTTGCGGCGCGCGAAGGTCTCGCAGAGCTCGGCCTCGTCGTCCCAGTTGCCCGAGTCGACCAAGTGATTGACGTTGGCTCCGTAGGCGCCCTCGGCGTTGGAGAAGACCCGGAGCGCCGCCGTCTCCAGATCGCAGCCCTGCTCGGCCTGGATCGCGAGGGCGTGCTTGCGGACGTAGTTCTGTTCGAGGGGCTCGTCGGCGGTGGCGGCGAGGAAAGACGCTTCCGCCAGGAGTTTGGTCTGCAGCGGTAGCAGGTCTCGAAAGATGCCCGAGAGGGTCACCACCGCGTCGATCCGCGGGCGGCCGAGGGTCTCCAGCGGGATCAGCTCGGCGCCGCTCAGGCGCCCGTAGCCGTCGAAGCGGGGCGCGGCGCCGATCAGCGCCAGAGCCTGGGCGATCGGGCCGCCCTCACTCTTGAGGTTGTCGGTGCCCCACAGGACCAGGGCGACGCTCTCCGGGCAGGGTTTTCCGTCCGCGGCGAAGCGTTCGAGGATGCGGGCCACCTGCCGGGCACCGTCCGCCACCGCGAAGGCCGAGGGCAGGCGGTACGGATCGAAGCCGTGGAGGTTGCGGCCTGTCGGCAGCACGGCCGGGTTGCGCAGCAGGTCGCCGCCGGCCACCGGCGGCACGAAGCGGCCGTCCAGCGCCCGCAGCAGCGCCGGAACCTCGTGGTCGCGCGACAGCAGCCGGTCGGTCTCCGCCAGACTTGCGAACGCCGCCCGGGTCACGTCGTCGGCGGGCAGGCCGGAAGCCGTCAGCGCCGCCTCGACCCCCTGCCCCGTGACGAGGGCCTCGATCCCGGCCCGCTCCGGCCGCACGCCGTGCGCCGACTGGGCGAGCGCCAGGAGCAGATCGACCCGCTCCTCTTCCGGCGTGCCCGCGCCGACCACGTGCAGGCCGTGCGGGATCAGGGTCTGCTCCAGCTCCTGCAGCGCGGTCCAGAGGCCGGAGACCCGAGCCTCCAGATCGCCGGTCCAGGCCGGCTCGGCGGCGACGAGATCGACCGCCGCGCCCTGGTCCTGGATCAGGCGCGCCAGCGTCTCGCGCTCGCCGCCCGCCTCGGGGCCGAGGCCGCGCCAGCGCTCGATCGAGCTCTTCAGGTCGAGCAGCCCGCGATAGAGTCCGGCCGCCGCGAGGCTCGGGGTCAGGTAGCTCACCAGCGTCGCCGCCGAGCGCCGCTTGGCGAGCGTCCCCTCGGACGGGTTGTTGGCCGCGTAGAGGTAGACGTTGGGCAGCGCCCCGATCAGCCGCTCCGGCCAGCAGGATTCGGACAGGCCGGTCTGCTTGCCGGGCATGAACTCGAGCGCCCCGTGGGTGCCGAAATGCAGCACGGCGTCGGCGCTGAAGTCCTCGCGCAGGTAGCGGTAGAAGGCGCTGAACGCGTGGGTCGGTGCGAAGCCGCGCTCGAACAGCAGCCGCATTGGGTCGCCCTCGTAGCCGAAGGCGGGCTGGACCCCGACGAAGACGTTGCCGAACTGCGCGCCCAGCACGAAGATGTCGGCGCCGTTGGTCTGGTGGCGGCCCGGCGCCGGGCCCCACTGGGCCTCGATCTCCGCGAGGTAGGGCTCGCGGCGCAGGTGGTCCTCGGCCGGAATGCGGGCGTGGACGTTGGCCTGGGTGCCGTAGCGCTTGGCATTGCCGTCGAGGATTTTTTCGCGCAGGGCGTCGACGCTCTCCGGCACTTCGACCGTGTAGCCGTCCGCCGCCAGGCCCTTCAGCGTGTTGAGCAGCGAGGCGTAGACCGACAGGAACGCCGCCGTGCCGGTGGCGCCGGCATTGGGCGGGAAGTTGAACAGCACCGCGGCGAGCTTCCGCTCGGCCTTCGCGGTCCAGCGGAGCGATACCAGTCGCGCGACCCGCTCGGCGAGCCGGGCCGCGCGCTCGGGATGGACCCGCATGTCCCTTGCGTTGTCGGCGCCGGAATTCGCGGAGCGGCCGCCGAACACCATCGGGGTGGTGGCGCCGTCGAGTTCGGGGATCGCGACCATCATGGTCGCCTCGACCGGCGACAGGCCGCGGTCACCCGCCTCCCACTGTTCCAGGGTCTGAAACTCCAGCGCCTGGGCGGCGAGGTAGGGCACGTCGAGCCGGGCCAGCATCGCCTCGGCGGCGGCGGCGTCGTTGTAGGCGGGGCCGCCGACCAGCGAGAAGCCGGTGAGCGAGACCAGCGCGTCGATGCAGGCGCGCCCGTCCTCCATGAAGAAGGACTCTACCGCCGGGCGGTTGTCGAGGCCGCTGGCGAAGGCCGGCACCACGTCGAGGCCCTGCGCCTCCAGGGCGGCGATGACGCCGTCGTAATGGGCGGTGTTGCCGGCGAGCACGTAGCTGCGCATCACCAGCAGGCCGACCCGGCCCTTGGCGCCCGTGAGGCGCGGCAGCCGCGACGGGTCGGCACCGATCCGACCGGTGAGGCGCGGGTGGTAGAGACCGGTCTCCGGATAATCGAGGGGTGCGGGCGCCGCCGGACCCTCGCGCCAAGCGGCGCGCTCGCCGGCCGCGTAGCGGTGCACGAGGAAGCGCACCAGGGCGGCGACGTTCTCGTCCGAGCCCGCCAGCCAGTATTGCAGGGTCAGGAAATAGGCGCGCACGTCCTGGGCCGAACCCGGGATGAAGCGCAGGATCTTCGGCAGCTTGCGCACCAGGGCCATCTGCCGGCCGGCATTGCCCTGCTGGCCCGGCTTGCCCCGCAGCTTCTTCAGGAAGTCGAGGGCGCTGCGCTTGGTGCCGCTCATGTCGAAGCGGCCGAGCTTCGTGGTCTTCACCACCTCGCCGGCCGAGAGGCAGCCGACCATCGCGTCGCAGGCCGCGCGCCGGGCCGCCAGCGCCGGCAGGATCGCCCGCACCTGCTCGTCCATGAACAGCATGGCCGAGAGCACGATGTCGGCCTGCGCGATGTCGGCCCGACAGGCCGCCAGCGTCGCGGGATCGTTGTCCCACTCGGCGGCCGCGTGGAAGCCCAGCACCAGCCCGGGCATCTCGGACCGGAGGCGCAGGCGCGCCCGCTCCACCGCGCTCGCCAAGTGATTGTCGAGCGTGACGATGACGACGCGGATCGGCGGCCTAGCGGCCGTAATGCGCTTTGGCATCGTAGAGGGTCTCGAGGGTGATGAGCGGCAGGTGCCGCTCCCGCGCGAAAGTCTCGGTGTTCGTGCGTGCTTTGCCCCGCACGAAGAACGGGATCTTCTTCAGCTCCTTCTCGGCCTCGGGCGACCACGCGGTCGCGGCCGGCCGCTCAAGCAGGATCGGAACGGGCGCCGGCGTCGGAGGGGTGTCAGCCGGCGCCCGTTCCGCGGCCTCGAACGCCTCGTCCGCCGGAGTCCCGAAGGACTTGCCGCCGAGATGCGAGGGGCCGACGCCGTCGTGGAATTCGGGATCCTCCCGGAACATGCCGAGGAGGTGCTCTTCGAGGCCCATCATCAGCGGATGGACCAGGGTGTCGAACAGGACGTTGGCGCCCTCGAAGCCCATCTGCGGGGCGTAGCGCGCCGGGAAGTCCTGGACGTGGACCGGCGCGGAGATCACCGCGCAGGGGATGCCGAGCCGCTTGGCGACGTGGCGCTCCATCTGGGTGCCGAGGACGAGTTCCGGCGCGGCCGCGCGGATCGCCGCCTCGACGTCGAGGTAGTCGTCGGTGACCAGCGCCTCGATACCGTGCGCGGCCGCCTCGGCGCGGACCTCGCGGGCGAACTCGCGGCCGTAGGTGCCGAGCCCGACGAGGGTGAAGCCGAGTTCCTTCGCGGCGACCCGGGCGATGCCGATGGCGTGCGTGGCGTCGCCGAACACGAAGACGCGCTTGCCCGTGAGATAGGTCGAATCGACCGAGCGGGAGTACCAGGGCAGCCGCGAGCCGGATCCGTCGAGCACCGGCGCCGGGTCGATCCCGGCGAGGCCCGCCACCTCCTCGACGAACCGGCGGGTGCCGCCGACGCCGATCGGGATGGTTTGCGTGAACGGCTGCCCGAAGGCCTTCTTCAGGTAGTCCGCAGCGGAGCGGGCCGTCTCGGGATAGAGCACGACGTTGAAGTCGGCGTCCCGGAGCCGGCCCAGATCGGCGGGCGTGGCCCCCAGCGGCGCCACGACATTCACGGCGATGCCGAGGGTATCGAGCAGCCGGCGGATCTCGATCAGGTCGTCCCGGTGGCGGAAGCCCAGCGCCGTTGGACCCAGAATGTTGCAGAGCGGGCGCCGCCCGGGCTCCCGCGCCGGGCGCGGGGCCGGAGCCCCGGCGAGCGCGCGGACCAGCCGGTAGAAGGTCTCCGACGCGCCCCAGTTCTCCTTCTTCTGGTAGGCGGGCAGCTCCAGCGGGATCACCGGGATCGGAAGGTCGAGGGCCTTGGCGAGGCCGCCCGGATCGTCCTGGATCAGCTCGGCCGTGCAGGAGGCGCCGACGATCATGGCCTGGGGCCGGAACCGTGCGTGCGCGGCGGCGACCGCCTCCTTGAACAGCTCGGCGGTGTCGCGGCCGAGATCCTGGGCACGGAAGGTCGTGTAAGTCACGGGCGGGCGGGCGTCCCGCCGCTCGATCATGGTGAACAGCAGGTCGGCGTAGGTGTCGCCCTGCGGAGCGTGCAGCACGTAATGCAGCCCGGACATCGCCGTGGCGACGCGCATCGCGCCGATGTGAGGCGGACCCTCGTAGGTCCAGAGGGTGAGCTGCATGGCGCTACACCTCCAGCAGGGCACGGCGTCGGAGCGGGCGCACGAACAGCTCGGCGAGGTCGCCGGCCTGCTCGTAGCCCTGCACCGGCGTGAACAGCAACTCGATCGACCACTTGGTCGACAGCCCCTCCGCCTCCAGCGGGTTGGCGAGGCCGAGGCCGCAGACCGTGAGGTCCGGGCGGGCCGCCCGGCAGCGGTCCATCTGGTCGTCGAGGCTCTGGCCCTCGGTCACGCGTGTGCCCGCGGGAAGCCACTCGATCTCGGCGGCGAGATGTCCCCGGTGCAGATAGGGCGTCCCGACCTCCACGAGCTCAGCGCCGAGTTCCCGGGCGAGGAAGCGGGCGAGCGGCACCTCTAGCTGCGAGTCGGGGAAGAAGAACACCCGCTTGCCGCCGAGCTTCTCGCGGTGGGGCGCGAGCGCGGTCTCGGCGCGGGCCCGGCCCGCGGCGGTCGCCCGGTCGAACGCCTCCCCGGAGACGCCGAACGCCTCGGCGGCGGCCCGCAGCCAGCCGGTGGTGCCCTCGGCGCCGAGCGGGAACGGGGCCGCGAGCCGGCGGGCGCCGCGTTCCTCGAGGGCGCGGGCGGTCTCGGTCAGGAAGGGCTGGGCCAGCAGGTAGCGGGTGCCGCGCCCGACCGCCGGCATGGCGCCGGCCCGGCGGGCGGGCAGGAACCGGACATCCGCGATGCCCATCGCGGCGAACATCCGCAGGAACTGGTCCTCCACCACGTCGGCCAGCGCCCCGACGATCAGGAGCGACGACGCGGTTGCCTCTGCCTCGCGGGGCAGGTCCGGCACCAGCGCCGCGAGGCAGGCATCCTCACCTTGCGTAAAGGTCGTCTCGATGCCGGAGCCCGAATAGTTCAGCACCCGCACGGGGGCGAGGCGGCCCGACAGGCGCTGCGCCGCCCGGGACAGGTCGAGCTTGATCACCTCGGACGGGCAGGAGCCCACGAGGAACAAAAGCTTGATGTCGGGCCGGCGCTCGATCAGCCGGGTCACCACCCGGTCGAGCTCCTCGTTGGCGTCGGCGAGGCCGGCGAGGTCGCGCTCGTCGATGATGGCGGTGGCGAAGCGCGGCTCGGCGAAGATCATCACCCCGGCCGCCGACTGGATCAGGTGCGCGCAGGTGCGCGAGCCGACCACGAGGAAGAACGCGTCCTGGATCTTCCGGTGCAGCCAGACGATGCCGGTGAGGCCGCAGAACACGGCCCGCTGGCCGTGCTCCTGGCGCAGTTCGATACCGCCGCAGGACGGCGGGTGGGCCAGGGGGGCGTTCATGGCAGCGCCTCCGCGAGACGCGGTGCGCGGCTGCCGGCCCTCTCCAGGCGCGCGGCCCGGAGCTTCAGAAGGAACTGGGCCGCGTTGACCACGTAGGTCGCGTAGGCCGCCAGCGCGAGGAGCAGCAGCGCCTGCCCGCTCAGGGCGCCCGTCGCGAGGGCCGCGAGGTAAGCGGTGTGGAGGGCCAGCACCAGCATGCTGACCACGTCCTCCCAGAAGAAGGCGGGTGCGAAGAGCCACCGTCCGAACACGACCTTCTCCCAGATCGAACCGGTGACCATGATTGCGTAGAGGGCCACGGTCTTCACGACGACCGAGATCTCGGCCGCGCGCGCGCCGTCACCGGTGGCCAGGGCGCGCAGCACCAGGGCGAGACTGATCAGGAAGATCGCGAACTGGAGGGGCGCCAGAACCCCCTGGACCAGGGTCCAGGGCGAGGAATCGCGCCGGCGCCGTTCGGCGGGCGTGTAGAGCGGTCGTGCCGGCCGGTCCTCGGGACCCATGCATCCGCTCCCTGCTGGTCGGCGGCGCCAGAGGCTCCGTCGTTGACAGAGGCTAGGGCGGGGGTCCCGGAAGTGTCAAGTGCGCTTGACGCTTCTGCGGTATGACACGGGGAGGGATATTTTTTCTTCGAATAAGATCATTGCCAAGATGGCCAGGAAGCGTATCGTCAACTGAGACGGCAGAGATTGCCGCCGTTTGGCTTGTCAGATCCAGGAACTGGCGGACGCGAAGAATAGACGGGCGAGCAACGCCACACCGAGCAGGCGAGCGGATCCGCCGGCCCTTCCGGGCCGGGGTCGTCTCAGGGAGGATGCCGATGGGAAACTGGAGGCATTTCGGTGGCCGTCTTGATTACGGTCCGTCCGCGGCCGGCTGCAGCCCCGTGAGCGATGGTCTTCCCGTGTTCCGCGACACTGCCCTCGGTTGGTCCGACCTGCACAGGCCCGTCCCGGACGCGCTCGCCAAGGTCGTCGAGGCGGAGATCCTGCCCCGCCTGATGCTCGCCCACCGGCCCGCCGGCCGCGCCGTCCCGGCGGACCGGGCGCCGAGCGCGCGGGAGATCGCCGATTTCAGCGCCCTGCTCCTGGCCGCCGGCCCGGTCGACCTCGACGCCCGGGTGGACGCCCTGCGCGACGGCGGCCTGCCGCTCGCGCGCCTGCTCCTCGACCTGCTCGCCCCGGCGGCCCGGCATCTCGGCGCCCTCTGGGAGGAGGATGCCTGCGACTTCCTGGCGGTGACCGAGGCCCTCGGGCGGCTCCACGCCGTGAGCCGCCGCCTCTGCGCCGAGCTGGAGAGCGAATCGGTCCCGGCCAACGGGCGCAGCGTCCTGCTGCTGCCCTGCCCGGGCGAGACCCACGTCTTCGGCCTGTCCCTGGTCGCGAGCTTCTTCCGGGAGGCCGGCTGGGACGTGACCACCGCGGTGCCCGGGCCGGGGGTCGACCCCCTGGACCTGCTCCGGTCGGACTGGTTCGACGTGGTCGGCCTGTCGCTCTCCTGCGACGTCCTGCTGCCGGTCCTGACGGCGACGGTGGCGGAGGTGCGCCGCGACTCGCGCAACCGGGACGTCCGGGTGCTGGTCGGCGGCCCCTTCTTCGCGCGCCACGGCGGCGAGGCGGGGATCGTCGGGGCGGATGCCTGCGCGTCGGACGCGTGCCTCGCGCCCGCCGCGGCGGAAGCTTTGCTGGACAGACAGGCATTGGCCTGCTGAAAGGGCCTCAAACCGACTATCACATTGCGGTGACCGTGACCCCTCAGCCCCGCCCCTCCCCGCAGTCGCCGCCCGCGGCCCTGCAGCAGGTGGCCGGCCTCCTCCAGGGCGAGGCGGTCGGGCGCATCGTCGCGGCGTCCGCGGACCTCTCCCTGGTGATCGACGCCGACGGGGTGATTCGGGACGCCGCGGTCGGCGCCGACCTCGCGGCCGAGACCGTGGCCGGCTGGCTGGGCCGGCGCTGGATCGACACCGTCACGGTGGAGAGCCGCCCGAAGATCGACGCCCTGCTGCGGGATGCCGGGACCGAGGGCATCACCCGCTGGCGCCAGGTGAACCACCCCTCGCCCGACGGCGCCGACCTGCCGATCCGCTACGCGTCGATCCGGCCCTCGGAGGGCGGCCCGATCCTCGTGCTCGGGCGCGACATGCGGGCGGTGGCGGCCCTGCAGCGCCGGCTGGTCGAGACCCAGCAGGCCCTGGAGCGGGACTACGACCGGCTCCGCGCCGCCGAGACCCGCTACCGGCTGCTGTTCCAGATCTCCGGCGAGCCGGTGCTGGTGGTCGATGCCGGCACGCGCCGGGTGGCCGAGGCCAACCCGGCGGCGGCGCGCCTCCTCGGACGCCCGGCCAAGCGCATCGCCGGGCAGGACGCCGTCGAGCTGTTCGATCCCGCCAGCACCCGGACCCTGGAGGCCCAGTTCGCCGCCCTGCGGGCGACCGGGCAGGCGGGCGAGATCCGGGCGGCGCTCCAGCACGGGCGCGGCGAGGTCACGGTCTCGGCCTCGCTGTTCCGGGGCGAGGGCGGCGCGAGCGCCCTGCTGCAGCTGGCCGCCGACCCGGCGGCCGCGGCGGCCGGGCCCGACCAGGAGGCGCCGACCGCCGCGGTGATCGAGGCGATGCCGGAGGGCTTCGTGGTCACCGATTCGGCGCGGCGGGTCCTGATGGCCAACGCCGCCTTCCTGGAGCTGGCGCAGCTCGCCACCGTGGGCCAGGCCCGCGGGCGCACCCTCGACCACTGGCTCGGCCGCGACGAGACCGAGGCGCAGGCGCTGTTCGCGACCCTCGTCGACCACGGCGCCGTGCGCCGCTTCGCCACCGTCGTCCGCGGCGCCTACGGCGGCATGGAGGACGTGGAGGTCGCCGCCGTGTCGGTGGCCGGGACCCGCCCCTGCCTGGGCTTCGCCATCCGGTCGGGCCCGCGGCGGATCGCCGAGGGACGTCCCGGGGTCGGTCGGGAGGTGCCCCGCTCGGTGGAGCAGATGACCGAGCTCGTGGGCCGGGTCTCGATGAAGACCCTGGTCCGCGAGACGACGGACCTGATCGAGAAGCTCTGCATCGAGGCGGCGCTGCGGATCACCCGGGACAACCGGGCCTCGGCGGCCGAGATGCTCGGCCTGAGCCGGCAGGGCCTCTACGCCAAGATGCGCCGCTACGGCGTCGGCGACCTCGACGGCCCGGTCGAGGAGGCCTGACGGCCCCCGCCCCGGGGCGCGGCCGGCCGCGGGTCCCGTCCGGTTCATCCCCGCCCGGCCTGCCGGAGCCCCGTGCGGGCGCGCCGCGTCGGCCCGGAACCCGGTGCCGGAACCGGGTGCCTGAGCCGGGCGCCGAGTGGCTCGAGGATCCCGGAATCGTGCTCGCGTCCGAGGGGCGCCCGGGGCGCCCGGGGCGCCGCCGGAGCGCCGCCGTCGCGCCGGGACCCGCCCGCGCCGGGCGGGTCCGCCGCCGCGGTTCCCAGGTGTTTCGGATAATGTATTTCTGGGCCACCGCTGTATTGATCCGACAAACGTCGCGCACACGTGGTCGCGTCGTGTAAATCTGCCTTGACACTCGGGCGGGCCCCGTTAGCCTCCCGCCATGACCGCTACGCCCGCCCCGAGCGCAGTCATCGAGCTGCTGAAGCCGCTCACGTGGTTCGCGCCGATGTGGGCCTTCGCCTGCGGGGTCATTTCCTCGGGCCAGCCGGCCAGCGGCCAGTGGCCGGTGATCGCCGCCGGCATCCTGCTGGCCGGCCCGCTGGTCTGCGCCACCAGCCAGGCCGCCAACGACTGGTTCGACCGCCACGTCGACGCGATCAACGAGCCGGACCGGCCGATCCCGTCCGGGCGGATCCCGGGCCGTTGGGGGCTCTACCTCGCCCTCGCCTGGACGGCCCTGTCGCTGGCGGTGGCCGCCGCCCTCGGGCCCTGGATCCTCGGGGCCGCCCTGTTCGGGCTCGCGCTCGCCTGGGTCTACTCGGCGCCGCCCGTGCGGCTGAAGCGGAACGGCTGGTGGGGCAACGCCGCGGTGGCGCTCTGCTACGAGGGTCTGCCCTGGTTCACCGGCGCCGCCGTCATGGCCGCCGCCCTGCCCGACCGGCGGGTGCTCCTGGTGGCGCTGCTCTACGCGGCCGGCGCCCACGGCATCATGACCCTCAACGACTTCAAGTCCGTGGAGGGCGACCGGCGGATGGGGCTGCTGTCGCTGCCGGTGCAGATGGGCTCCGCGCGCGCCGCGCGCTTCGCCTGCCTGGTCATGGCCCTGCCGCAGGTCGCGGTGATCGCGCTCCTCGCCGGCTGGGAGCGCTACTGGCACGCCGGCCTCGTGGCGGCGCTCCTCGCCGGCCAGGTCGCCCTGATGGCCCGGTTCCTCGAGAATCCCCGGGAGCGGGCGATCTGGTACAACGGCACCGGCACCACGCTCTACGTCCTCGGCATGCTGGTCGCGGCCTTCGCGCTGCGCCCGCTGGTGGGAGGCGCGTGATGGGGATCGAGTCGCGCGCGCGCCGTACGGGGGCTCTCGGTTCCTCCGCTGCGCAGCCGGTTTCAGGGCCGGGCGCGGGTCCCCTCTCCCGTGCGGGAGAGGGGGCGCGTCGCGGTTCTCGTGGGCGGGTGCCCGAGCAGCCTGGCGCGGCCGACGGCCTCGGCTGGCCCCAGATCGTCCGCCTCGGCCTCGTCCAGACCGCGCTGGGCAGCGTCGTCGTGCTGATGACCGCCACCCTCAATCGGGTCATGGTGGTGGAACTGGCGCTCCCCGCCTTCGTGCCGGGCCTGCTGGTCGCCCTGCACTACGCCGTGCAGGTCCTGCGCCCGCGCTGGGGCTACGGGTCCGACCGGAGCGGCCGGCGCACCCCGTGGATCGTCGGCGGCATGGCCGCCCTCTGCCTCGGCGGGTTCGGCGCCGCCTGCGGCACCGCGCTGGCGGCCGAGAACCTCGCCCTGGGGCTGGCGCTCGCCGCCCTCTCGTTCCTGTGCGTCGGCATGGGCGTCGGCGCGGCCGGGACCTCCCTCCTGGTCCTGCTGTCGGGCGGCGTCGCGCCGGCCCGGCGGGGCGCGGCCGCCACCGTCGTCTGGGTGATGATGATCGTCGGCTTCGCCGTCACGGCGCCGCTCGCCGGGCACTTCCTCGACCCGTTCTCCGGCCCGCGGCTCGTCGCGGTCTCGGGCACGGTCTCGCTCGTCGCCTTCGGCGTGGCGGCGCTCGCGCTCGCCGGCGTCGAGCGCCGCCTGCCGGTCCGGGCCCCCGAGCCCGCGGAGGCCCGCCGCCCGTTCTTCACCGTGCTGGCCCGGGTGCTGGCCGACCCCGTGGCCCGGACCTTCACGGTCTTCGTCTTCGTGTCGATGCTGGCCTACAGCGCCCAGGAGCTGATCCTGGAGCCCTATGCCGGCCTCGTCTTCGCGATGACCCCCGGCGCCACCACCAAGCTCGCCGGCCTCCAGCACGGCGGCGTGCTCGCCGGCATGCTGCTGGTGGCGGCGGTGACGCTCCTCGCCCGGGGCACCGCCCTCGCGTCCCTGCGGCTCTGGATCGGGATCGGCTGCGCCGGCTCGGCCGCGGCCCTGTTCGCCCTGGCGAGCGGCGCGGCGGCGGGATCGGACTTCCCCCTGCGCACGACGGTCTTCGCCCTCGGGGTGGCCAACGGCGCCTACGCGGTCGCCGCCATCGGCTCGATGATGGCGCTCGCCGGCCGCGGCGACGCGCGGGAGCGCGGCACCCGCATGGGCGTCTGGGGCGCCGCGCAGGGCGTCGCCTTCGGCGCCGGCGGCTTCCTCGGAGCGGTGGCGGTCGACGCCGTCCGGCTCGTCACCGCCGAACCCGTCCAGGCCTACGCGGCGGTGTTCGCCGCGGAAGGGCTGCTGTTCCTCGTCGCGGTCGTCCTGGCGGCCCGGCTCGACTCAGCCCCGGCACCGGACCCGGTGCCGCTCGATCCTGCCTTCAGCGCGAGGTGAGGCCATGGCCCGGTTGGACGACGGCGGCCCCGGCCGCGACAGCTACGACGTCGTGGTGGTCGGCGGCGGGCCGGCCGGCGCCACGGCGGCGACCGACCTCGCCCGGGCCGGCCACGCGGTGCTGCTCCTCGACAAGCCCGGGCGGATCAAGCCCTGCGGCGGCGCGATCCCGCCGCGGCTGATCCGCGACTTCGCGATCCCCGACGCGCTCCTCGTCGCCAAGATCCGCTCGGCCCGGATGGTGGCGCCGAGCGGCAAGACCGTCGACATGCCGGTGGGCGAGGGCTTCGTCGGCATGGTCGACCGCGAGCATTTCGACCCGTGGCTGCGCGCCCGGGCCGCGGAGGCCGGCGCCGACCTGCGCGCGGCCGCCTTCGAGCGGATCACCCGGCCCGACGACGGGCCGCCGCTGGTCCACTTCACCACCGGCGCGGGGACCGGCCTCGCCCGCCACGCCGTCCGGGCGCGCCTCGTCGTCGGCGCCGACGGCGCCTGCTCGCCGGTCGGCCGCGCGGAGGTGCCGGGCCACGCCAGGATGCGGCAGGTCTTCGCCTATCACGAGATCCTCCGGGTGCCGGAGGCCGGCGCCCCCGGGGCCGGGTCGGTCGAGGCGACCCGCTGCGACGTCTACTACCAGGGCCGCCACTCGCCGGATTTCTACAGCTGGATCTTCCCCCACGGGGACACGCTGAGCATCGGCACCGGCAGCGCCCGGAAGGGCTTCTCCCTGCGCTCCTCGATCCGCGCTCTGCGGGTGGCGACCGGCCTCGACGGGGCCGAGACCGTCCGGCGCGAGGGCGCCCCCCTCCCCCTCAAGCCGCTGAAGCGCTGGGACAACGGCCGCGACGTGCTGCTGGCGGGCGATGCCGCCGGCGTCGTCGCCCCGGCCTCCGGGGAGGGCATCTACTACGCGATGCTGGGCGGGCGCCTCTCCGCCGAGGCCGCCGCCGCCTTCCTCGAGACCGGCGATGCCCGGGCGCTCGGGCGCGCGCGAAGACGGTTCATGAAGCTGCACGGGCGCGTGTTCTGGATCCTCGGGATGATGCAGTGGGTCTGGTACCGCAGCGACGGCCTGCGCGAGCGCTTCGTCTCGATCTGCCGGGACAAGGACGTCCAGCAGCTCACCTGGGACAGCTACATGAACAAGGAGCTGGTCCGCGCGAAGCCCGCCGCCCACGCGCGGATCTTCTTCAAGGACCTCGCCCACCTGTTCCGCTGGGTCTCGCCGTGAGCCTCGGCCTCGCCGATCTCGGGCCGCCCGCGGTGGCCGCCGCCGCCGCCGTGCTGGTGGCCGTGGCCGGCGGCCTCGCGACCACGACGGACACGTGGTACCGGCGCCTGCGGGTCCCGGCCTGGAAGCCGCCGGACTGGGCCTTCGGGCCGGTCTGGGCGGTGATCTTCGCGCTGACCGCCACCTCGGCGGTCCTCGCCTGGAGCGGCGCGGCCGACCCCGTCGCCCGGGGCGTGCTGATCGCCGCCTTCGCGGTGAACGGGGTGCTCAACATCGCCTGGAGCGTGCTGTTCTTCCGGTTCCGCCGGCCCGACTGGGCGCTCGCCGAGGTCGCGGCCCTGTGGCTGTCGATCGCCGTGCTGGTGCTGGTCACCGGCCGGATCTCCGTCGCGGCGGGCCTCATGAACCTGCCCTACCTCGCCTGGGTCAGCGTCGCCGCCTGCCTGAACCTGCGGATCGTGCGCCTCAACGCGCCCTTCGGGGAGCCGGCGTGATGGAGCCGCCGCTCGCCGCCGCCCTCGCCGCCGCCTTCGCCTCGGGCCGGATCGTCGACGGGATCCTCCTGCTCGTCGCCCTGGAGGCCCTCGTCCTCGCCTGGCTCAGCCGCCGGGGCGGGCCGCCGCTGCCGTCCCTGCTGGCCACGCTCGCCTCCGGCGCCGCGCTGATGCTGGCCCTGCGGGCGGCGCTGGCGGGGGCCGGCTTCGTCGCGGTCGCCGGGTGGATGCTCGCCGGGCTCGCCGCCCATCTGGCCGATCTCGGCCTGCGCTTCCGGTCCGCCACGGCACATCGCCGCAGCCCGGCGCCGCCCGGAACAACGCCCCGAACGGCCGCGTTCACGCGCGTCACAAATCTCAAACAGCTCTAAACTCGGGATGGGAGACGCGGCATGCAGCGCACGAGAGCCCTCTCCTCCGGCCGCCTGCCGCCGATCCGGACGGCGCCGATCCTGGGGAGCCTGTTCCTGGCGAGCCTGTTCCCGGCCGCGCCGGCGCTGGCGCAGGACGGGTCGGCCGACCAGATCGCGCGCGGCAAGTATCTCGTGACCATGGGCGACTGCGCGGCCTGCCACACGGCGCCGGGCGGCAAGTACCTCGCCGGCAACTACGCGCTGAACATGCCCTTCGGCGTGATCATGACCCCCAACCTCACCCCCGACAAGGAGACCGGCCTCGGCAACTGGAGCTACGCCGACTTCGACCAGGCGTTCCGGCACGGCTACAGCAAGAACGTCGGCTACCTCTACCCGGCCTTCCCGTTCGGCTGGTTCACCAAGGTCACCGACGAGGACACCCAGGCGATCTGGGCCTACCTGCAATCGGTCCCGGCCGTGAACGAGAAGCGGCAGGAGAGCCAGATCCCGTTCCCGTTCAGCGTCCGCACGGCGCTGGTGACGTGGCGGACGGCCTTCTTCACCGACGAGCGCTTCAAGCCCGACCCGAAGGCCAGCGCCGAGGTGAACCGCGGCGCCTACCTGGTGGAGGGCCTCGGCCACTGCGCCATGTGCCACAACGAGAACAAGCTCGTCGGCAATTCGAGCTTCGCGGGCCGGTTCGGCGGCGGCGTGATCGACGGCTGGTACGCCCCCAACATCACCCCGGACGGCCACCAGGGCATCGGTGCCTGGACCGACGAGCAGGTGGTGACCTACCTCAAGACCGGCACCGCCCCGGGCGACCGGCCGGGCGTCGCCGCCGGCCCGATGCGCCAGACCATCATGGAATCCCTCTCCAAGGTGAAGGAGGAGGACCTCAAGGCCATGGTCGCGTACCTGCGCACCGTGCCGGCCAAGCAGACCTACAAGCCGAAGGACCTCACGGCCTTCGACACGCCCGACGCGCCGGGCGCCTCCACCTACCTGACCTACTGCTCCTCGTGCCACCAGCCCGACGGCAAGGGCATCGAGGGCGCGGTCCCGGCGCTCGCCGGCAACACCTCGGTCCAGTCCGACGGGCCCGAGACGGTGCTGCGGGTGATCTACGGCGGCCTCGCCGCCCAGAGCGGGCTGGCCCCGATGGTGGCGATCGGCCAGCAGATGACCGATGTCGAGGTGAAGAACGTCACCGACTACATCCGCAATTCCTGGGGCAACAGGGCGCCGCCGGTGACCGGCGACAAGGCCTCGGAGGCGCGCGCCGCCACCCGGACCATGCTGGCCGGCACCGCCCCCTGCGCGGAGATCGAGCAGGACAAGCTCAAGGCCGCCTTCGAGAAGCTCGGCATCCAGGCGAGCCTGACCGGACTGAAGCAGCAGGACTTCGTCCCGACCCTCGCCCGGCTGGTCCAGCAGGTGAAGGCGGAGCCGACCGGCGTCACCGACGACGACATCGTCAACGGCCTGACCACGGCCTTCTGCAAGGTCGGCCGCGACGACCCGCAATACGGCAAGCCGAGCTGGCCCGCGGTGATCGGCACCTTCGCCAACGTCGCCTACAGCCAGGTGAAGCACCCGGAGAAGCAGGCCGCCAACGTCCCCTCCGCCACCACGCCGCCGGCCAGGAACTGAGGCGCCGCCGCGCGGCCCCGGCAGGCCGGGGCTGTCGCGGCCGGATCGAGCGGAACGGATGAAACCGTGTGCCGTTGGAGCCGGGACGTGCCTACCTCGCGCCCGGAGTCCCCGTGTCCAGCCTCGTCCGCATCCTGCTCGCGATCTTCTTCCCGCCGATCGCCGTGCTCGTCACCACGGGCTTCGGCCTGCAGTTCCTGCTGAACATCCTGCTGTGGATCCTCGGCTGGCTGCCCGGCACGGTCCACGCCCTGTGGCTGATGAACCGCGACCGTCCGCTGGTCTGAGCCGTCAGGGCTTCCGGCCCTCGGGCTCGCCCTTCCGGAGGGCGGGCTTCGCCTCCGCCTTCCCGTCACCCTTCCCCTTCCCGTCGCCCTTCGCCTCGACCCTGGCGGTCCTCACCGCGTGGGCCTTGGCGGCCCGCGGCGCGGCCGTCTCGGCGGCGTGGGCGAGCTTCGCCGGCTCCGGCGCCGCCGCGGCGTCGACCGGAGGGGCCGGGGGCGCCGCCGGGGCCGGCTTGTCCTTGGCGAAGAGCTGACCGAACAGCTTCTGGTAGCTGCTCGCATCGCCGTCCGCGTCCGCGACGGCGATCCGGGCGGGCTTGTCGGGCAGGGCCGCCGTGGTCTCGACCTGCGCGCCGGGATCGGCGCGGTTCGCCATGAGGGTCGTGGGCGCCGCGGGCGCCGCCGGCTCGCGCCCGTGCCCCTTGCCGCCGGCCTTCGCGGCCCGGGCGGGCGCCTCCGGCTCGGCGCCGGCCAGCATCGTGGGCCGGCCCTTCGGGCCGACCTCGATCTCCTGCGGGCCCGCCGCCAGGGTCTCGGGGCGGCTCACGTCGCCGAGATTGTGCCGGCCGTACTCCTTGGCGTCGTAGGGCAGCACCGTCTCGGTGCCGCCGAGGCTCGCGAAGGCGCTGGCGTTCTGCGGGCGGAAGACCGGGTTCTGGCCGCCGTCCTGGTAGACGACCCGCACCGCGGGCGTGCCCTTGGCGACGAGGTCGGCGACCGCGCGGGCGTCGTGCGCGCTCTTCTCGGCCACCAGCGGGTCGACGTGCGGCCGGCACGCGCCGGCGGCCGCGTCGGCCCCGCCGAACACGTACTTGGTCCCGCACTGGCCGACCTTCGGCTCCTCGTGCAGGGCCTCGAAATAGTCGGACCCCTCCTTGAGGTTCTGCCAGAAGGCGATGTTCGGGTCGTTGCGGAACTTGGCCATGTTCTCGGCCGTCATCCGGAACGGGTAGGACTGGAACTGGAAGCTGCGCTGGCCGCCGATGAACGCGTCGCGGGCGACGGCGTAGATCTCCGCGATGGTGGCGTCGGTCATGGCGAAGCAGCCCGCCGACGAGCAGGTGCCGTGCACCATCAGGTACTTGCCGGTGCGCCCGTTGGCCCGGTCGACGGCGTTCGGGAAGCCCGTGTCGAACGACAGGTAGTACGAGGAGTTCGGGTTCATCAGGCCCGGGGTGATCGTGTAGAAGCCCTCGGGCGCCTGCCGGTCGCCCTCGCGGGTCTTCGGCCCGAGCTGGCCGGACCAGCGGCAGATCGGGTAGGTCTTCATCAGGGCGTAGCGGCCGTCGCTCCCCCGCTTCCAGATCTCCATCTCCGCCTCCTTCTTGAAGGTGCGGATCAGGATCGGGTCGGAGGGCTGCATCCCCTTGGACTGCATCAGCGCGACGGTCTGGGGGGCGATCGGCGCGAGGCTGCGCGCGCTCGGGCCGTTGATCCCGGAACCGTCCTGGCAGGCGGCGAGCGACAGGGCCAGCAGGGACGCCGCCGCCAGCAGTCGCGCGGTCGCGAGACGCGCCGTCATGGGGAACCTCGATCGTCTTACGCGCGCCCGCGGGCCTTGCTGGCCGCGTCGGGTGCCACTCCCCAACCCAATAGGCTCGTTAAGCTTGCGCCTTCCTTACCGCAAGGACCCGGCTGCAACACTGGATTGTTCTCCGGTGTGGAGAGCCGGCGGATGCACCCTATCCACAGCGCGCCGCGGCGGGGTCGCGGGCCGGCGCCGTTCGAGCCGCAGGGCCGCGCGGCGAGACAGGCGGTGCGCGTGCGCGGTCCGGCCCGCGGTCCGGCCCCCGGTCCGTCCTGCCGGCCCGGTGCGCGTACCGGTGGACTCCCTGCGGAGCGGACGCGCGTGACCGCGCCGGGCGCCCGACTTCGAGCTGCTTGCCCCGGCGGGATGAGGGCGCCACGGTCGCGGAGGCTGCCATCCGGATTCGGCCGATCGACCCGGACGGCTCGAACACGCGAACGTCGCCCATGACGGCCCTCTCGCTCGACACGCACGCCCTCGTCCGTCGCCTGCGGGCGACCGGCCTGTCCGAGGATCAGGCCGAGGCGATCGCCGCGGCGATCCGCGAGAGTCGGGATTCCGATCTGACGAACCGCGTCACCGAGACCGATCTGGCCGAAGCGACGGTCGACATCATGAAATGGGTGATCGGCTCGATCGGCGTCCAGACGATCGTCATCGTCGGCGCGATCGTTGCCCTGTCGCGCGCCGCCCATTGACGGCCGCCCCGGGCGCCGACCGGCCGTCGCCCCGGCCACGTTGCCCCCGCAACGTCGCTCCCGGGCGGCCGCTCAGGCGAACAGCGCCGGCCGCCGCGCCGCCTCGGCGCGGATGATCGCCACCAGCGCCGCGTCGTCGGCCGGGTCGGCCAGCCGCAGGCCGACCGGCTCCGAGGGCGTGTGCACGGTGAGCCAGCGCAGGGTGGGCCGGAGGTCGACCGCCTCGACCACCGCCATGCGCGGGTGCCCGGTCTCGAGCTGCACGAAGGTCAGGTGGTTGCGGCTGGCGCGCTGCCCGAGCAGGTCGTCGATCGCCTCGACCACGTCCCGGGGCGTGTGGAGATGGGTCATCATCCAGAGCCGGTTGTCGGTGCCCGGCGTGTCGAGGGCCCGGCGCAGCCGGCGCACGCCCTCGGTCAGGAAGGCGTAGTCCGCCTCGCTCGTCGCCGGGTCGTGGTGGTTGAACACGCACTCGAGGCCGTGCCGCTCCCGGTAGAGGCGGTGGCGCCCGCGCCAGATGCCGGGGCCGCGCCGCTCGGCCTCCGGGATGCTCTCCAGCTGGCCCCGGTCGACGAGCGCGGCGAAGTCGTCGGCGAGACAGTCCCGGGCCATGCCGGGCATGGAGAAGATCCAGTCGAGGGGCCCCGACCACTGGCGCAGGTCGAGCGTCTTGAGGACGTGCGCCATCTGGCAATTGCAGCCGAGGGAGACGTGGTTGTGCCGGCCCGGCTCCCGCGCGTCGCGCCGGCCCAGCAGCCGGCCGAGCGCGCCGAACAGGCCCCCCGTCGCCCCGGGCTCGCTCACAGGGTCCGGCCGATCGCCAGGAACTTCTCCGCGCGCCGGTCGCGGACCTCGGCGGGCGAGAGGCCGTCGAACTGGGCGAGGGCGTCGGCGACGGCGTCGCCCGCGGCCCGGATCGCCGCCTCGCGGTCGCGGTGCGCCCCGCCGGTGGCCTCCGGGATGATCCCGTCGATGACGCCGAGCCGCAGCAGGTCCTGGGCGGTGATCTTCATGGCGGTGGCGGCGTCGGAGGCGCGGCCCTGGTCGCGCCACAGGATCGAGGCGGCGCCCTCCGGCGAGATCACCCCGTAGATCGCGTGCTCCAGCATGAGCACCCGGTTGGCGGTGGCGAGCGCGATGGCGCCGCCCGAGCCGCCCTCCCCGATCACCACGGCGACGTTCGGCACGCCCAGCGCGAGGCAGGCCTCGGTCGAGCGGGCGATGGCCTCGGCCTGGCCGCGCTCCTCCGCCTCGATGCCCGGATAGGCGCCGGCGGTGTCCACGAAGGCGATGACGGCTAAGCCGAACCGGTCGGCGGTCTCCATGAGCCGGACCGCCTTGCGGTAGCCCTCGGGCCGGGCCATCCCGAAATTGTGGCGCAGCCGCGCCTCGGTGGTGGCGCCCTTCTCCTGGCCGAGCACCAGGACCGGCCGGCCGCGGAACCGGCCGAACCCGCCCAGGATCGCCTCGTCCTCGCCGAAGCTGCGGTCGCCGGCCAGCGGGGTGAACTCGGTGATGAGCCCGTCGCAATAGTCCACGAAGTGCGGCCGCTGCGGGTGGCGGGCCACCTGGGTCTTCTGCCAGGGCGTGAGATTCGCGTAGATCTCGGCGAGCGCCTGGCCGGCCTTGGCCTCGAGCCGGCCGACCTCCTCGGCGATCGAGACCGCGCCGTCGCGCGCGCTCACGGCGCGCAGCTCCTCGAGCTTGGCCTCCAGCTCGGCCACCGGCTTCTCGAAGTCGAGGTAGGTGCGCGTCACCGCCATCGTATCACAGGTCTTCCCGGGGTCCGCCGCGCGAGAGGCGGCGGGCGCGAGGTGTTGGCGATGGCGGGGATGGTGTCAACCGGCGTTGTGGCGGATGCGCCCCGCGCCGGGGTCGAGGCACGCCGTGTCGGGCGGCGTCGGGCGGTGTCGGGCGGCGATCGGGCGTCAGGCCGCGTCCCGCGCCTCGCGGGCGATCCGGCGGCAATGCTCCAGGTAGCCGCGCTGGTGCGCGCCCATCAGGTCGGTGACCACCGACCAGAGCCAGCCGGGGGCGTCGGGGCCCGGCCCCGGCGCCCGCACGGCGTCGATCCAGGTCCGGCGGTCGGCCGCGCCCATCTGGCGGCCGTGGGCCCGGCCCAGGATGGCGGCGAGGTGCCGGGAGACCCGGACCGCCTCGCCGCGGGAGAACTGCTCGGCGTCGATCTTGAGATCCTGCGGCAGCAGCTCGCGGACCGTGACGGGCGTGCCGCCGGCGCGGTCGCCCACATGGCCGGCGACCATCCGGTCTCCGAGGTTGGGCGACAGCGCCCGCGCGCCCGCGACGACGCGTTCGGCGTGGTCGGGCGGCACCGCGATCCCGGCGGCGGCCGGCGCGAGGTGCGGCACGGCCTCCTTGACGTCGAGGAGGGCGAGCTGCGGGCGGTCGCCGCCCAGGACCTCCACCAGGGCGGCGTAGCGCAGGCGCCCGAGGGAGCTGCAGCCCTTGATCCAGTAGGCGGCGTCGAGCAGCCGGATCTCGGCGCCGTCGGCCGCGCTGCCGAGCGCCAGGACGAGGCGGCGGATCTCCGGGTCGCGGACCAGCGCCGTCAGCGACGCCTGCTCGTCGGGGTCGAGGTCGAAGAACCGGCTGCCCCGCGGGAGCCGGGCGGCCTTGCCCTTCAGCCGCTCGCGCGAGAGGTGGCGCCAGCGCCGGCCGAGCGCCCGCCGCTTCGTCGTGACGACGATCTCGGACGGGTCGACGCCCCGCTCGGCCCCCTCGGGATCGGCGATCCCGTCGGCGTAGCCGTCCGCCATCGCGTCCATCATCCGGGCGGTGACGATGCCCGGCAGGGTCGCGTTGAGCGCCGCGGTGACCAGGGAGAGCGCGAGCCGGACGAGGTCGAAGGCCGGGTTCGCCACGACGGTCTGGTCGAGGTCGCGGATCTGGATGTCGATCCCGCCGTCCGGGCCGGCGAGCGCGCCGAGATTGCCGAGATGCGCGTCGCCGCAGATCCAGACCGGCGGCCCCTCGGGCAGGGTGCCGGCCGGCATCCCGGCGAGCAGCTCGTAGAACCGCGCCGTGCTGCCGCGGACGTAGGCGTGCGGCGAGGAGGCGATCTTGCACAGGCGGCGGTGGTTCAGCACGCTCGCGTCGCGGCCGGATCGTGCCGGTACCTGCATGTCCATGGATTCGGTCCCGCGCGCCGCTCCGCCGGCCTCGCCGGGCCGGCCGAATCCGATAACACGGCGAGGCCGGCCTTTTCATCCGCGCGCGCGGGCGCGCGGATTGACGCGGGGGGGCGCCTGTCAGGCCGCCGGTCAGGCCGCCTGCGACTCGACCCGGTTCCGCCCGGCCGCCTTGGCCCGGTAGAGGGCGAGGTCGGCCCGGCGGAGCATGTCGGCGGGGCCGAGATCGTCGCCGCGGCGCACGGCGACGCCGATCGAGACCGTCACCGACACGGTCCGGCTCGCCCGCTGCACGGTGAACGGCATCGCCTCGACGCGCTCGCGGATGCGCTCGGCGATGCCCTGCGCCTCGACGAGGCCCGCCTCCGGCAGGATCACCACCACCTCCTCGCCGCCGTAGCGCGCCACGATGTCGATGGGCCGCGTGTGCTGGCGGACGCGCTCGGCGAAGCCGCGCAGCACCTCGTCGCCGGCCTCGTGGCCGAAGCTGTCGTTGATCCCCTTGAAGTGGTCGATGTCGAGGATCAGCGCGGCGAGGTTCGCCCGGCGGGCGGCCTCGTCGCCGAACAGCGTGCCGAGGTGGTTGTCGAGGTAGCGCCGGTTGTGCAGGCCGGTGAGCGCATCGGTCACGGCCATCTGCAGGGAGGCCTGCATCGCCCCGCGGAGCGCGTCGGTGAAGCGCTTGCGCTTCACCTGCGTGCGGACCCGGGCCATCAGCTCGTTGCGGTCGACCGGCCGCATCAGGAAGTCGTGCACGCCGAAATCGAGGCCGCGGACCACCCGGGCGCGGTCGTACTCCTCGGCGAGCATGATCAGCGGCATCGCCCGGGTCCGGTCGAGGGACCGGAGCTGGCTGCACAGGCGCAGGCCGTCGAAGCCGGTGAGGTCGAGGCTCACCAGGGCGAGGTCGAAGGTCTCCTCGGCGGCGCGGCGCAGGGCCTCCTGCGGGTCGGGCTCGACCGTGACGACGTGGTGCTGGCGCAGGGCCCCGGCGAGGCGCTCGGCCGATCCGGGACGGTCCTCGATCAGCAGGATCCGGGCGTCGAGGCCGGTCTCGGCGGTGGCGAGCGCCAGGGGATCGCCGATGCCGAACTCGCGGGAGGCGAGCGCGCGCTGGCGCAGCTCGTCCGTCACGGCCTTGAGCCGCACCAGGCTGCGCACCCGCGTGAACAGGGCGGTGTCGTCCACCGGCTTGGTCAGGAAGTCGTCGGCCCCGGCATCGAGGCCGCGCAGGCGGTCCGCGGGCTGGTCGAGGGCCGTGACCATCACCACCGGGATATGGGCCGTGAGCGGGTTGTTCTTGAGGTGCCGGCAGACCTCGAACCCGTCCATGCCGGGCATCATCACGTCGAGCAGGACGAGGTCGCAGAGGCCCTTCTCGCAGATCGCGATCGCGTCCCGGCCGTTCATGGCCGCGAGCGTGTCGAAATATTCCAGGCCGAGCTTCGTCTCCAGAAGCCTGACGTTCGGGAACAGATCGTCGACGATCAGGACACGGGCCGACATGCTTCCTCGTCAGGGCGCGGGTGAGCGGCCCGGACCGGGCGCCGTGTGCCGTGGGTGCGCGCCGCCGGTCGGCCGCCGGGGCCGGGGCGGACACGACGGGACGGACGGTTGAACCGGCCCCCCGGCCCGGCGCGGCCGGGGGGCCGGTTCAACGGCACGCCTCGCCGGCGTCAACGCGGTTCAAGATAGGCCCGAACCGTTGCCAAAAACTTCGCGACCGAGATCGGCTTCGACAGGTAGGCCTCGCAGCCGCCCTCGCGGATCCGCTCCTCGTCGCCCTTCATGGCGAAGGCCGTGATGGCGATCACCGGGATGCCCTTGAGGTCGTCGTCCTCCTTGAGCCATTTCGTCACCTCGAGGCCGGAGACCTCGGGGAGCTGGATGTCCATGAGGATCAGGTCGGGGTGGTGGGCGCGCGCCAGCTCGATCGCCTCGATGCCGTGGGCGGTCTTGAGCGTCGCGTAGCCGTTCGCCTCCAGGAGATCGTTGAACAGCTTCATGTTCAACTCGTTGTCCTCGACGATCAGCACCGTCTTCTTCATGATCCGTTGTCCCGGTGCGCGCCGATCATGATTAGCGGGCCGTGAAGCCCCTCCGTCACCTTTGTAGCGTTCACATGTTGATGAATGGCAAACCTCTTCAAGGGGATGAGTCGGCCGAACGGCTCGCCCTGGACGTTCTGTTGTGGATCGCTGGGGACGACGACCGTCTCCTGCCCTTCCTGGCGGCGAGCGGCCTGAGCCCCGACACGCTCCGCGCGAGCGCCCGGGAGCCCGCCTTCCTGGTGGGCGTGCTCGACCACGTGATGGGTGACGAGAACGTGCTCGTCGCCTGCGCGAACGGCCTCGGCATCAAGCCGGAGCGGATCGCCGCGGCCTGGCAGAGGCTGTCGCCGCGGCCGGACGACGAGTGGGCGTGAGGCGGGCCCTCAGGGCGTGCAGCCCTTCCCCGCCTCCCTGTCGGCCCGCCCGGCCTTGGCGTCGATGTCGAGGGCGGTCATGTCGCCCAGGATGGCGAAGTCGCCGTAATCGAGCTTGAGCGCGCCGCTGACGCCGTTCTCGTACAGGTCGAAGCCGAGGGTGTAGATCGGCGTGCGCTCCCCGGCGCCCTCGGTGTAGTAGCTGAGGCGGACCGGCCAGTGCGGCATGGCGGCCAGCGAGCCCTCGCGCAGGGGCTTGTCGCGGGTCGAGTCGGCGGCCGGGGCCGGGCCGGTCGCGGCGTGGCCGATCACCGCGAAGGTGTCGTAGACCTTCCGGCCGTCGTCCGAGCCGTCGAAGACCTTGACCGCGAGGGTCGACTGGCCGGCCCGCGCCGCCTCGATCAGGCGGCGCATGTGCTCGCTCGGGAACAGGACCGGCCCCTCCACGGTGAACGGCTTCGGGCCGCCCTTCAGCCTCACCGTCAGGGCGTCGCCCTGCTCGGAGGCGGTCCCGTCCACGGGGGCGGCGGGCTTGTTGTTGGTGAGCGTCGTCGTCTTGAACCGGAACTCGCGCCCCTGCCCGCCCTCGAAGGTGGTGCTGCGCATGTCGGACAGGCGCGCGCCGGTCTCGCCGGAGGACAGCTCCGTCACCTGGCGGGTCTGCATCGTGTAGCCGCGGCAGGCGTCGCCCCGGAAATCGATGACGATGCGCCCGCGGGCGCTCTCCACCGAGCGGGTGCCGCCGCCCTCGGCGAGCGACAGGTCGTAGACCGCGCGGTGGTTGGCGAGCACGATCTCGGGCGCCGGCGGCTTGGCCTCCGGCTCGGGCCCGGCCGGCGGGGCCGCGCGGGCGGGCCCGGCGCAGACGAGAAGGCCGGCCGTCAGCAGGTGGGAGAGGCGCAGGCGCATGGACAACCCCGGTTCGGTCCGCCGCAGATAGCAGGCTGACGGAATCGGGCAATGCTTGGGCCGCGTCGCGGGACCTCGCGCCTGCGGGACGCGGCGGCGCCGGGCGGCCGCGGCCCGCCTACCGGTAGCCCTCTGCCTGGAGGGTGAACAGCTCGGCGTAGCGGCCGCCGCGGGCCATGAGGGCGGCGTGGCTGCCCTCCTCCAGCACCCGGCCGCCCTCCAGGACGAGGATGCGGTCGGCCATGCGCACGGTGGAGAAGCGGTGCGAGATCAGCACCGCCGTCCGCCCGGCCGACAATTCCCGGAACCGCGCGAAGACGTCGTGCTCGGCCCGGGCGTCGAGGGCGGCGGTCGGCTCGTCCAGGATCAGGATCTCGGCCTCGCGCATGTAGGCCCGGGACAGCGCGACCTTCTGCCACTCGCCCCCGGAGAGGTCGAGGCCGCCGGCGAAGCGCTTGCCCAGCGGCTGGGCGTAGCCCGCGGGCAGGCGCTCGATCACCGGGGCCGCGAGCCCCCGGGCCGCCGCGGCCGCGATGCGGCCCGCGTCGTCGGCGGCCTCGATCCGGCCGACCGCGACGTTCTCCCCGGCGGTGAGGTCGAAGCGGACGAAGTCCTGGAAGATCGCCCCGATCCGCGCCCGCAACTCGTCGAGGTCGTAGGCGGCGAGCGGCACGCCGTCGAGGAGCACGCGGCCCTCGTGCGGGTCGTACAGCCGGGTCATCAGCTTGACGATCGTGGTCTTGCCGGCGCCGTTGCCGCCGACCAGCGCCACCGTCTCCCCGGCGCGGACCGCGAAGGAGAGGTGGCGCAGCGCGAAAGTCTGCGTGCCGGGATAGCGGTAGCCGACCCCCTCGAAGACCAGCCCCTCCCGGATCGGGCGCGGGACCGGCACGGGCCGGGCGGGCGAGCGGATCTGCGGCCGGATCGCGAAGAAGGCATAGAAATCCTCGAGGTACTGCGCCTGCCCGGTGATCTGGGTCAGCCCGAGGAGCAGCCCCTCCAGGCCGCCGCGCAGCCGCTGGAAGGCGCCGGCCAGGAAGGCGAGGTCGCCCACCGAGAAGGCGCCCGCCACCGTCCGCCAGACGATCACCGCGTAGGCGGCGTAGTAGGCGAGCGTCCCGAGGCTCGCGAAGGCGAAGCCCCAGCCGGCCCGGGCGACCGCGAGGTTGCGGTTCTCGGCCAGCAGCCGCCCCGCCACCGCGGCGTAGAGCCCGGTGAGGTAGCCCGCGAGGCCGAAGAGCTTGATCTCCTTGGCGGTCTCGACGCTGGCGCCGAGGTAGCGCAGGTAGTCGATCCGCCGCCGCTCCGGGCTGCGGATCCAGGCGAGGCGGTAGCCGGCCTTGGTGAAGTGCCACTCGTTGAGCACCGCCGGGACCAGGGCGGCGGCGATCAGCACGACGAGCCAGGGCGTGAAGGCCGCGACCCCGACCGCCAGGGTCGCGAGGGTCAGGAGGCCCTGCAGCTGGCCGAACACCGTGCCGATGAGGCCGGTGCGGCCGCTGACCTGCCGGCGCGCCCGCTCCAGCCGGTCCTGCTGGGCGCTGTCCTCGAACTGCGCGAGGTCGAGCTCGGCGGCGTGCGCCATCAGCCGCAGGGAGGCCGCGTTGGCGTAGAGGTCGCCGATCAGGGTCTCGACGAGGCTCGTGAGCCGGCCGGTCAGGTCCGAGAGCAGGGCGAGGCCGAGCTCGGCGGCGACGAGGCCGGCGAGCCGCGCCCGGCCGGGATCGGCGAACCACGCCGCGAGCCCCGCCTCCGGCGCCGGCCGGGCGTGCTCGGCCACGATCCCGTCGAGGATCAGCTTGGCGAGGTAGAGGGTCAGGACCGGCAGGCAGGCCGCCACGAGGCGCAGCGACAGGCTCGCCGCCAGCAGGCGCGGGCTCGCGGCGGCGATCTCCCGGAACAGGGTCGGCAGGTAGCGCAGGGCGCCGACGCGCTCGCCCAGGCGCTCGCCCAGGCGCCCACCGAGGCGCCCAGCGAGTCGCTCGCGGAGGCGCTGGCGCGGGCCCGCCCCCGGCCGCGGCGCGGGCCCGCTCATCCCCTGGGGATGACCGGCCGGGTTTCGGACGTGGATTGGACGAGGCGCAAGGACAGCATTAACTGTAGATGCATATAGTTTTAATCCTCGTCGAGTGGTGCGTGCTCAGCGGTCCTGCAATTCTCAGAGTTTCGGTTCTCCTCATCATTGCCGGCATCCTCGCGGCGGTGGTGCAGGCCCTGCTGCCGAGCCCCGCACCCGGACCGGCGACTCTGCCCGCGTCCGCTCCGGAAACACCGGCGGCCCCCCAGCCCTCGGCGACGGTGCGGCGCGTCGAGCCGGCTCCGGCGGCTCCGCCCCCGCCGGCTGCATCGCCCGCGCCGCCCGCGGCGGTCCAGCCCGCCCCCGCCCCGTCCGGCGGCGCCCCGGCGCCGACGCAGATGCCCTCCGACGCGACGGCCTTCCCCGCCGAGCCGCCCCCGCGGGAGGCGCAGCCCGGGCCGTCGGCGCAGGAGCCGGCCGGTCAGGACGAGGTCGACCGGGCGGAGGACAGCGCCGGTCCCCGGGCCCTGGCCATCCTCGATCTCAACACCGCCTCGGTGGCGGATCTCAACCGCCTGCGCGGCGGCGGCGCCATCGGCCGGGCGATCGTCGCCAAGCGGCCCTACACGTCGGTGGAGCAGCTGCTGTCGAAGCGCGTGCTCAGCCGGTCAGTCTACGAGAAGATCAAGGATCAGGTGACTGTGCGGTGACTGTGCGGTGAGCGTTCGGTGAGGCCGCGGCCCCGCGACCCGCTCCGGCCCGCTCCGTCTTGCGGCGTCCGAGGATATAAATTAGCGCTGTGCGGGATATCCCAGGGGTCCGCGCATGCCGCTCTACGTCAAGGATCCGCAGGTCGACGCGCTCGCGACCCAGCTCATGGCGCTGCTGGGCACGAGCAAGACCGACGCGGTGCGCCGCGCGCTTCAGAACGAGATCGCCCGCCAGACGAACCGGCCCGATCTCGTCGCGCGGACGGCCGACTTCGTCCGTGCCCTGCACGAGCGCGCCGGTCCGGACCGGAAGCCCGCCGACGCGGCGTTCATCGACGGTCTGTACGAGCGCACCTGAGGCGGGACCCGATGTTCGTGGATGCGTCGGCCCTCACGGCGATCCTCACCGACGAAACGGATGCGGCGGCCCTGGCGGCCCGGCTTCAGCGGGCGCTGCGCCGCGTGACGTCGCCCCTGGCAGTCTGGGAAACCGGCGTGGCCGTGGCGCGCCACCTCGATCTCCCGGTCCCGGCCGCCCGCGAGGCGGTGCACGCCTATCTCGACCTCGCCGGCATCGAGATCCTGGCCGTCCCGCCGGAGGCCGAAGCGGGTGCGCTGGACGCCTACGACCGCTTCGGCAAGGGCCGGCACCCGGCCGGCCTGAACTTCGGCGACTGCTTCGCCTACGCCTGTGCCCGCGCCCACGGCGTCCCGCTGCTCTACAAGGGCAACGACTTCCCGCTCACGGACATCGAGACCGCCTGAGGCCGACGGTGCGCGCGCGGGGCAGGCGGGGCGCGGCGGGCGGAGGACCGCCGCCGCGCGTCCTCAGATCTTCGTGCCGAAGATCTCGGCCACCTGCGGGATGTCCTTGTCGCCGCGGCCCGACATGTTCATCACCATGAGGTGCTCGGCCGGGCGCTGGGGCGCGAGCTCCAGGACCTTGGACAGGGCGTGGGCCGGCTCCAGGGCGGGGATGATCCCCTCCAGCATCGAGCAGAGCTTGAACGCCTCCAGCGTCTCGGAATCGGTCGCCGACAGGTAGGTGACCCGGCCCATCTCGTGCAGCCACGCGTGCTCGGGGCCGATGCCCGGGTAGTCGAGGCCGGCCGAGATCGAGTGGGCGTCGGCGATCTGGCCGTCCCCGTCCATCAGCAGGTAGGTGCGGTTGCCGTGCAGCACGCCCGGCTTGCCGCCGGTCAGCGAGGCCGCGTGCAGGCCCGACTGGACGCCGTGGCCCGCGGCCTCGACGCCGAAGATCTCGACCTCGCGGTCGTCGAGGAACGGGTGGAACAGGCCCATGGCGTTCGAGCCGCCGCCGATGCAGGCGACGAGGGAGTCCGGGATCCGGCCCTCCTGCGCGATCATCTGCTCGCGGGTCTCGCGGCCGATCACCGACTGGAAGTCGCGCACCATCGCCGGGTACGGGTGCGGGCCCGCCACCGTGCCGATGCAGTAGAACGTGTCGGCGACGTTGGTGACCCAGTCGCGCAGCGCCTCGTTCATGGCGTCCTTGAGGGTCTTGGTGCCGGATTCCACCGGGACCACCTCGGCGCCGAGCATCTTCATGCGGAAGACGTTGGGCGCCTGCCGGGCGACGTCGACCGCGCCCATGTAGACGACGCACTTGAGGCCGAAGCGCGCGCAGAGCGTCGCGGTGGCGACGCCGTGCTGGCCGGCGCCGGTCTCGGCGATGATCCGCGGCTTGCCCATGCGGCGGGCCAGCAGGATCTGGCCCAGCACGTTGTTCACCTTGTGGGAGCCGGTATGGTTCAGCTCCTCGCGCTTGAAATAGACCTTGGCGCCCTGCCCCGCCGGCGCCTTGGCGCGCAGGTGCTCGGTCAGGCGCTCGGCGTAGTAGAGCGGGCTCGGCCGGCCGATATAGTGCGTGCCGTAGCTCTCCATCTCGGCCTGGAAGGCCGGATCCTTCTTGGCCGTCTCGTAGGCCGCCTCGAGCTCGAGGATCAGCGGCATCAGCGTCTCGGCGACGAAGCGGCCGCCGAAGATGCCGAAGCGGCCGCGCTCGTCGGGGCCGGTGCGGAAGGAGTTGGGCTCGGGCGCGATGGTCACGGGACGGATCCTGCGGGCGAAGCGATGATTTGCGGGGTGCCTAGACCCATGCGGCCGCCACCGCAATGCGGCCTGCCGCGCGCGTAACCGGAACGGGTGCCGGGACGAACGGGCTGTCAGCCTCCGCCAGGAGGCCGGCACGGAGGCCGAAGGAGGTCAGCATGGCACTTCGCGACACGGTACGCCCCCTTTCCCGTCCCCTCGCCCGCCCGCTCCTCGGGGCCGCCCTCGGGCTCGGCCTCGCGGGGGCCGTCCTGCTCCCGCGTCTGCCGGCCTTCGCCGAGGAGGCGCCCCGGCGCCTGCCGGAGGCCGCGACCCGCTCCGCCGAGCCGCCGGGGCCGCGCGTGGCCGTCTTCGCGGGCGGCTGCTTCTGGGGCGTGCAGGGGGTGTTCCAGCACGTGCGCGGGGTGACGAGCGCGGTGTCGGGCTACGCCGGCGGCACCCGTGCGGAGGCCGATTACCGCACCGTGAGCGGCGGCGGGACCGGCCACGCCGAGGCCGTGTCGGTCACCTACGACCCGGCCGCGATCCGCTACGACGAGCTCCTGCGGATCTTCTTCTCGGTGGCGCTGGACCCGACCCAGGTGGATCGCCAGGGGCCCGATGCCGGGCGCCAGTACCGCTCGGCGCTGTTCCCGCAGGATGCCGACCAGGCGCGGGTGGCGCGGGCCTACATCGCCCAGCTCGACGGGGCGAAGACCTACGGGCGGCCGGTCGCCACCCGGATCGAGCCGGGGGCGGCCTTCTACCCGGCGGAAGGGTACCACCAGGACTTCATGGTCCTGCATCCGGGGCACCCGTACATCGCCGCCAACGACGCGCCGAAGCTCGAAGCCCTGAAGCACCTGTTCCCGGAGCGGGCGGCGGCGCAGCCGGTGCTGGTCAACCGCCCGCCGGCGTGAGCGCCGGCGGTCCCTACTCCTCCGGCGGCCGCGGCCGGCCGAAATCCGGGGCCGCGGTCTCCTGGCCCTGCGCCACGATGCTGCGCCGGATCGCCCGGGTGCGGGTGAACATCGCGTGGAGCGCGTCGCCGTCGCCCCAGCGCACCGCCTTGGCGAGCGCCGACAGGTCCTCGTTGAACCGGCCGAGCATCTCCAGCACCGCGTCGCGGTTGTTGAGGAAGATGTCCCGCCACATGGTCGGGTCCGACGCCGCGATGCGGGTGAAGTCGCGGAACCCGCTCGCCGAGAACTTGATCACCTCGGACTGCGTCGCCGATTCGAGGTCGGCCGCGGTGCCCACGATGTTGTAGGCGATCAGGTGCGGCAGGTGGCTGGTGATGGCGAGCACGTGGTCGTGGTGCTCGGCGCTCATCGTCTCGACGTCGGCGCCCATCCCCGCCCACAGGGCGCGGACGGTCTCGATCGCGGCCGGGTCGGTGCCCTCGGGCGGGGTCAGGATGCACCAGCGGCCCTGGAACAGGGTCGCGAAGCCCGCGTCCGGGCCCGAGAACTCGGTGCCGGCGATCGGGTGGCCGGGGACCAGCGCGACGCCGTCGGGCAGGTGCGGCCGGACCGCCGCCACCACGGCACCCTTCACCGAACCGACATCCGACACGATCGCGCCGGGCTTGAGGTAAGGCGCCATCTCGGCCGCCGCCGCCCCGATGGCGCCCACCGGCACGCACAGGATCGCGAGGTCGGTGCCGGCGGCCCCCTCCGCCGGGTCGCCCGTGACGACGTCGGCGATGCCGAGGTCGCGCACCCGGGCGCGCACGGCCTCGTCCCGGTCCACCGCCACGATGGTGCGGGCGAGGCCGTAGCGCCGCGCCGCCCGGGCGATCGAGGAGCCGATCAGCCCGAGGCCGACGATGGCGAGGCGGTCGATCGCGGGGACGCCCTCGGATGTCTCAGCCATGGTGGCCCCGCACGAAGTCGCCGAGCGCCGCCAGGAAGGCTTCGTTCGCCTCGGCGCCCGCCACCGTCACCCGCAGGGCGTTGGGCAGGCCGTAGGCGGTGACCCGCCGGGTGATGAGGCCGCGCTCGGTCAGGAACGCGTCCGCGTCCTCCGCCGAGCGGCCCGGCGCGTCGGGGAAGTGGATCAGCAGGAAGTTCGCGACGCTCGGCGTGACCTCCAGGCCGAGGGCGCGGGCGCCCGCGGTGAGCTTCGGCAGCCACTCGGAATTGTGGGCGGCGGCCGCCGCCATGTGCGCCTCGTCGGCGATCGCCGCCGAGCCCGCGGCGATCGCCGGGCCCGAGACGTTGAACGGCCCCCGGATCCGGTTGACCGCGTCCGCCACGTGGGACGGCGCGACCATCCAGCCGATCCGGACGGCGGCGAGGCCGTGGATCTTCGAGAAGGTGCGGGTCATCACGACGTTCTCGGCCTCGAGCGCCAGCTCGAGCCCGGCCGAGTAGTCGTTGGCCCGGACGTACTCGGCGTAGGCGCCGTCGATCACCAGCAGCACGTGCGGCGGCAGGCCGGCGTGGAGGCGGCGGATCTCGTCGAAGGGCAGGTAGGTGCCGGTCGGGTTGTTGGGGTTCGTGACGTAGACGATCCGGGTCCGGTCCGTGACCCGGGCCAGGATCGCGTCGACGTCGACGGTCAGGTCGCGCTCGGGCGCGACCACCGCCTCGCCGCCCGAGGCCAGGATGGCGATCCGGTAGACCAGGAATCCGTGCTCGGAGTAGATGCCCTCGGCGCCCGGCCCGCAATACGCGTAGGCCAGCAGCGACAGGAGCTCGTCCGAGCCGGCGCCGCAGACGATCCGCTCGGGATCGAGCCCGTAGCGCCGGGCGATGGCGGTGCGCAAGGCGGTGGCGCGCCCGTCCGGGTAGGTCTCGAGCTTGGCGGTCGCCGCGTGGAGCGCCGCGAGCGCCGCCGGGCTCGGGCCGAGGGGCGTCTCGTTGGAGGACAGCTTGTAGACCTTGCCGCCGCCGGGCCGCCCGCTCTTGCCGGGCACGTAGGTGTCGATCGCCAGGACGCCGGGACGCGGTTCCGGACGGGCGGGTCGGGGGGCGGACATTGCAGTGCGACTCGGGATGCGCGGGGTTCGATCGGTTCCGCGCCCGTCTACAGCATTTCCTCTTCCGGTGAACCCGGGCCCGCCTCCTCCGGCGCCGGCCCGATCCCGCCGTGGCGACTTGTCCGGCCCCACGGAGTCGTGGCTGTATGCCGGCGCTCCGCCGACAGGCGCCCAACGCGAAGGATCTCCCGCATGCCCCTCGAACGCTACCTGGACGGCGGCGCCCACATCCTCCCCGCCGACGACTCGCTGATCCGCTTCGCCATGACCAACGGCCAGCGGGTGATCGCGGTCGAGGTCCCGGTTCCGGTGCTGCGCCAGCAGTTCGGCGGCGGCGCCGACCTCGCCCCCCTGGAGCTGTTCGCCCGCAATCAGGCGGTGATCGAGGCCGCGGCGAGCCAGGCCTACGACCGAACCGAGACCCCGAACGACCTCCTCGATCTGGGCCCGGAGGATTTCGACACGCGGCCCGCCTCGGCCAAGCTCTGATCGCCGAGCTCTGATCGACGCGCTCCCGCCGGTTCGATCCATCCGGGGCGCCGCGGCAAATCGGCGACGCGCAAATGCCGCGGGGCACTCGCCACGTTTCGGCCTGTTGAACCGGGAGAACAGGGGCGCGTCGGGCGTGCCCCGCCCCGCATGCCCCTGGATGGATCGACGATGCCCGGTGACCTGATCCCCTGCAGCCTCTTCCTGATCGGGATCCTCGTGTCGGTCGCCGCGGATTGCCGCCTGCGCCGTGCCGAGGCGGCGCCCTGGGCCAACGGCTGCATCACGGCCGCCGGCGCCGCCCTGGTCTTCGCGGCCTGCGCGGCCGCCATGCGCTGAGGAACCGTCGGCCACCGGACGGAATTTCCCAGCGTCGACCCGGTGCGTGCCGGGCCGTGCGGCGCCAGGATCTGCGGCTGGCTGGGCGAGGTTTCCATGGTTTCGATGCAGGCCCTGATCGGCTGCGGTCTCGTGCTCACCGGCATCCTGATCGAGAGCGCGGCGAGCCGGCACTGGCGGGCGGGCGTCCGCGCCGACCGGCTCGATGTCCGGGCGGCCCTCGCGCTCGGCCTGCCCGCCCTGGGGCTCGCCGTGATGGCCGCGCCGATCGCGTGAGCGGTCGCGCCGGCCTCGCCCGGCAGGGGCCGCCGGCCGGCCCGCGTTGACGCTCGGCGCCCCGCGCATTACCTCGGCGGGGCTGGCCGCGTCGGGCGAGTGCGGCGCGTCAGGCGATTCCGTGCTCTCCCGGTTCGGATCCGAACCGATACACGGTCGTCAAGACCCGCCATGGACACCCAAACGGACACGGCCCTGAGGCCGGACCCGATCGACGAGCCGGCGCGGCGCGCGTCCGAGCGCTCGCAGGCGCTCGACCCGAGGAGCCCGGTGGCGCGCTTCGCCGCCGACACGCCGCTGCTCACCGACGCGGGCGTCGAGCTCGCGCCGTTCCAGATCGCCTACCAGACCGCCGGCACCCTCAACGCCGCGCGCTCGAACGCGGTCCTCATCTGCCACGCCCTCACCGGCGACCAGTACTTCGCCCACACCCATCCGGTGACCGGCAAGCCCGGCTGGTGGGAGACGCTGGTCGGCCCCGGCAAGCCGATCGACACGGACCGCTACTTCGTCGTCTGCTCGAACGTCATCGGCTCGTGCATGGGCTCCACCGGCCCGGCCTCGATCGACCCGGCGACGGGGCGGCCCTACGGGCTGAACTTCCCGCTGGTGACGATCCGCGACATGGTCCGGGCCCAGGCGATGCTGCTGGAGCATCTCGGCATCCGGGACCTGTTCCTGTGCATCGGCGGCTCGATGGGCGGGATGCAGGTGCTGCAATGGGCGGCGCTCTATCCCGAGCGCGTCTTCGCCGCGATGCCGATCGCCACCGGCGCCCGCCACTCGGCGCAGAACATCGCCTTCCACGAGGTCGGCCGCCAGGCGATCATGGCCGACCCCGCCTGGGCTGACGGGCGCTACCTCGAGGCGGGCACGCGCCCCGCCAAGGGGCTCGGCGTCGCCCGGATGGGCGCGCACATCACCTACCTGTCCGAGCCGGCGCTCCACCGGAAGTTCGGCCGGCGCTTCCAGGGCGGCACGGCGCCGACCTTCTCGTTCAACGCCGATTTCCAGATCGAGAGCTACCTGCGCCACCAGGGCCTGAGCTTCGTCGAGCGGTTCGACGCCAACGCCTACCTCTACCTGACCCGGGCGATGGATTATTTCGACCTCGCCGAGGACCACGGCGGCGTGCTCGCCAACGCCTTCCGGGGCACCAAGACCCGCTTCTGCGTGATCTCGTTCACCTCGGACTGGCTGTTCCCGACCCGCGATTCGCGGGCGATCGTCCACGCGCTGAACGCCGCCGCGGCGCCGGTGGCCTTCGTGGAGGTCGAGAGCGACAAGGGCCACGACGCGTTCCTGCTCGACGAGCCGGCGATGTTCTCCGCGGCCCGCGGCTTCATCGACGCCGCCGCCCGGGCGCGCGGGCTGTGACGCGGATGGCGAGCGGCGGGTCCGGCAAGATGACCTTCGGCAAGCTGCCCCTGGGCAGGATCCGGCACGGCGCCCCCTGGGAGAGCGCGGACGCCCTCCCCCACGCGGCCGAGGGCGGCGGCGCCCGCGTCGACCACCTCGTCGTGCTCGGCCTCGTCCCGGCCGGCGCCCGGGTCCTCGACATCGGCTGCGGCGACGGCTCGCTGCTGGCGCTGCTGCGCGACCGCCGCGGCATCGACGGGCGCGGGATCGAGCTGTCCCGGGAGGGCGTGAACGCCTGCCTCGCCCGGGGCCTGTCGGTGATCCAGGGCGACGCCGACACCGACCTCGCCAATTACCCGGACGGCGCCTTCGACGTGGTGGTCCTGTCCCAGACCATCCAGGCGACCCGCAATCCCCGGGTGGTGCTGGAGCACCTGCTGCGCATCGGCCGGCAGGTGATCATCTCGTTCCCGAATTTCGGGCACTGGCGCGTGCGCTCCGAGCTGGCCTTCCGCGGCCGGATGCCGGTCACCGAGATCATGCCGGACGCGTGGTGGGAGACGCCCAACATCCACCACTGCACGATCCGCGACTTCGTCGGCCTGTGCCGCCTGATCGGCGCCCGGATCGAGCACGCCACGGCGCTGGACGCCCGCGGCCGGCCGATGCGGTTCTCCATGCCCTGGTGGGTCTGGAACCTGTTCGGCGCGCAGGGCGTGTTCCTGCTCCGGCGCGAGGATCCCGGGCCCTAGCGCCGCTCCCGATCAAGGCGAGGCGGTGGCGCGTCGAGCCCGTGCCGGACGAGGCGCGGGGCCCCTCTCCCGTGCGGGAGAGGGACAGGGTGAGGGATCAGCTCTGTCCGGACGAGGCACACCCCCGTCGCGCCGTGATGGCTCGCTCGACCTCGAAGCGTCTTGTCCCTCACCCCAACCCTCTCCCGTGCGGGAGAGGGGGCATGGCGCGGATGTCTCGACCGGGGTCTTCGTCCTTCCCAACCGTTGCAACACGATCGGAAGCGGCCCCAGCATCGCGCCGCTGGTGTCCGGCGCTCGAGGGTCGCCGCACGGCGCTGTCTCTCCCCGGCACCCGCCGCGCCCCGGCCCGGCGCTGCCGACAGCAGCCTGAAATAGACCAGAAACGGAGCTTGGCTATTTCCGATCGCGTTCCCGTGATCGGACCGTGATTACGGATTCGTTCGGCGTTTTCCCGAGACGTGCGCGTCCACGAGGGGTCGTGGACTGTGTCCGGCTGCGCGGAAGACTTGCCGCAACCGCGAATTCCAGCAGGGTCGACAGGACACGTGCGCCGCGCGATCGTTCACATCGGGATGCCGCGAACCGGCTCCACCGCCTTCCAGGAGGTGCTGGCCCGCCTGCGCCCCCGCCTCGCCTCGGCCGGGATCTGCTACCCGAACCTCGCCCCGCCGGGCGCGCCCGGGAGCGACGACGTCAATCACTACCGGCTCGGCCAGGCGCTGGACCGGCGCCGCGGCGCCGCGGAGCGCCGCGAGGCCCTCGCGCGCCTCGACGCGATCCTCGCCGCCACGCCGGCCGACACGGTCCTGCTCTCCTACGAGGACTTCTCCGTCCAGCGCCCGCTCTGGCGCGTGCCCGAGATTCTGGCAGATCTCTTCGCGCGCCGGGGCTTCGCCCTGGAGGCGGCGCTGGTGGTCAAGCCGCAGGCCGAGCAGCTGGCCTCGGCCTACGCCCTGCGGGCCCAGGTCGTCGCCGAGGGCCGCACGTTCCGCGGCTTCCTGCGCTCCGAGGGCGGGTCCCGGCGCTACGACTACGCGGAACGGCTCGAGCCCTGGCGCCGCGCCGCCGCGGGGCGCGTCACCGCCCTGCCCTACCGCGACCGACGGTCCGACGCGCCGCTGCTGGCGCGGCTGGTCGACGGGCTGGGCCTGGGCGAGCGCCTCGCGCCGCTCCTCGGCCCGGCCGACCTCGCCTACCGCACGAACCGGAGTTCCGGGCCGGTCGCGGTCGAGGCGTCGCGCCGCCTGTACCGGCTCGGCGTGCATCGGCAGGTGACCGGGCATCGCCGCCTGCTCGGCCATATCCTCGACGACTGGGCCTGGGCGCGGGGGCTCGACGCGGAGCGGTTCCGCGGCGACGCGCCGGAGGGGCTGGCCCGCGTCGCGGCGCGCTACGCGGCCGGGAACGCGCGCTTCGCCGCCGCCTGCTGGGGGCAGAGCTGGGACGCGGTCATCGCGCCCGCGCCCGCCGCGCCGCCGAACGAGCTCGCCGCCGGGCCGGTCGCGCCGGAGACGGAGGCCGCGGTCGAGGCGCTGGTGCGGGCGGCGGCGGCGCGGGCCGCCTTCCGGTCCCCGCCCGCGTGGCGGCGGCGGACGGCCCACGTCCTGGAGGAGTGCCGGGAGCGCCTCGGCGAGGCCCTCGGCTACCCGGTCTGGCGCGTGCCCTAGGGGCCGCGCCCGTGTCGATGTCCGAGAACCGGCGGCCGCCTTCGCGGACGCTGCCCCAGGTGGTGGAGCCCCAGGCGGTGGATATGTGCGTCCCGCGGACGATCCCGCAGACGGTCTCGACGGGTCTCCCTCCGGGTCCCGTGACCTGGCACCCCCTCCAGGCCCGCGAGGCGCGCTGGGCGCGCCTCGGCCAGGTGCCGGTGATCGCGTGGCTGACCGGCCTGTCGGGTGCCGGCAAGTCGACGCTCGCGGCGGAGGCCGACCGGACCCTGGTCGCGGGCGGCCGGCACAGCGCGGTCCTCGATGGCGACAACCTGCGCCACGGGCTGAACGCCGACCTCGCCTTCTCGCCGGAGGACCGCGCCGAGAACGTCCGGCGCACCGCCGAGGTGGCCCGGCTGATGGCCGAGGCGGGGACGGTGGTGATCGTCTCGCTGATCTCGCCCTACCGGGCCGACCGGGCGCTCGCCCGCCGGATCGCCGGCGACATCCCGTTCCTGGAGGTGTTCGTCGACACGCCGCTGGGCCTGTGCGAGGCCCGGGACCCGAAGGGCCTCTACCGTCTGGCCCGCGCCGGCCGCATCCCGGGCTTCACCGGCATCTCGGCGCCCTACGAGGCGCCGGAGCGGCCCGATCTGACGATCGCCACCGAGGGCCGCGGCACCGGGCCTTGCGCCCGCGCCCTGAGCGCGCGGCTGATGCGGCTGAGCCGGGCGGCCGCGGGAGCTGCGGACGGGTCGCGGCCGCGCTGACGATCCGGGACTGGACGCGGGTCCCCTCTCCCGTTCGGGAGAGGGACAGGGTGAAGGATCAGGTCTGTCCGGAATAGGCGCACCGTTCATGCGCGTCGACGGCGTGCTCCGTCCTGAAGCATCCGGTCCCTCACCCCAGCCCTCTCCCGCACGGGAGAGGGGGCAGGTCGCGCCCGCCAGCGGCGCCCGTGGCCCTACCCGCCCGGCCAGCGCAGGTCCGCCCGCAGGCCCCCCAGCTCCGAGCGGCCGAAATCGAGCTGGGCGCCCGCGGCCTCGGCGACGTCGCGGGCGATGGCGATGCCGAAGCCGGTGCCCGGCCGGCTCTCGTCCCAGCGCTGGCCGCGCCCGATCCCCGCGATGGCCGCGGCGCTCATGCCGGGGCCGTCATCCTCGACGGCGAGGCCCGGGCGGCCGGCGTCCGTCCCGGTGACGCGGACCCGCCGGTGCGCCCACTTGCGGGCGTTGTCGAGGAGGTTGCCCAGCACCTCCATCAGCTCGCCCTCCTCGCCCGGATAGGCGAGGGTCTCGGGCACCGCCACTGTCCATTCCAGGGAGTCGCCCTCCGGCAGCCGCCGCAGGGTCGCGACGAGGCGCTCCGCCACCGGGGCGACCCGGCAGGAGCGCCGCCGCAGGTCGCCCGCGGCGGCGATCCGCGCCCGGGCCAGCGCCCGCTCGACCTGCCCGCCCATGGCCCGCGCCTGCTCGGCGATCTCGGCCGCCAGCGCCGGGTCGGCCGGCCCGGTCCGGCGCGCCAGGGCGTCCAGCACCGCCAGCGGCGTCTTGAGGCCGTGGGCCATGTCGGCGGCGGCGGCGCGGGCGCGGACCAGGGCCCGCTCCTGCGCGTCGAGCAGCCGGTTGAGGTCGGTGACCAGCGGCCGGACCTCGTCGGGGAAATGCTCCGGCAGCCGCGCCCGCCGCCCGGCATGGACCGCCAGGAGTTCGGCCTGCAGCACCCGGAACGGGCCGAGCGCCCGGTGCACGAACAGGCCCATCGCCAGCGTCAGGACGACGAACAGGGCGACCAGGGCCGGGACGAGCAGGCGCAGGAACGTGGTCCGGCTCGCCGCGAGGCCGCGCCGGTCCTCCGCCACCGCGACCCGCAGCGCGGTCTCGGCGCCCGGCGCGCCGATCTGCAGCGGCCGCACCACCGCGATGAGCCGGCCGCCGTCGGGCCCGGTCGTGTCGAGGGTGGCGGGGGCCTGCGCGGCCGCCCCGGCTTGGCCCAGGTCGAGGCTCTTGTCCCACAGGGAGCGCGAGCGCAGCAGGTGCGACCCCGCCTCGACCTGCCAGTACAGGCCGCCGTAGGGCGTGGCGAAGCGCGGGTCCGGCAGGTCCCGCGAGAGCGTCGGCGCCCCGTCCGGCGCGAGGCCGACCCGGCCGGCGATGAGCTTGGCGGTCCGGTCCAGCTCCGCGACGGTGCGGGCGTCGAGCACCCGGTCGAGGATCACCGTGAGGCCGATCCCGGCGAGAACCAGCGCCAGCGCGATCAGCGCGGCCGCCGCGAGGCCGAGACGCAGGCGGAGGGAGTCGCGCCTCACGACCCGCCCGGTCCGGCGATCCGGTAGCCCTGGCCGCGCCGGGTCTCGATCACCCCCGGCCCGAGCTTGCGGCGCAGGCGGGTCACGAGCGCCTCCAGGGCGTTGGCCTCGCGCTCGGTCCCGACCCCGTGGAGGTGGTCGAGCAGCTCGCCCGCCGGCACGACCTGCCCCGGCCGGTGCAGCAGGAAGGCCAGCAGCCGGTACTCCAGGGCGGTCAGCTCCGCGGGCCGTCCGTCGACGCTGACCGCGCGGGTGCGGGTGTCGAGCTCCACCGCGCCGGCGCGTAGCACCGGCGCGGCGTGCCCGGCGGTGCGCCGCAGGATCGCCCGGAGCCGCGCCACCAGCTCCTCCATGCGGAACGGCTTGGCGAGGTAGTCGTCGGCGCCGGCGTCGATGCCCTCGACGCGCTCGCGCCAGCCGTCGCGGGCGGTGAGGATCAGGACCGGCAGGGCGACCTCGGCGGCGCGCAGGCGGCGCAGCACGCCGAGACCGTCGAGGCGCGGCAGGCCGAGATCCAGCACCATGGCGTCGTACGTCTCGGTCTCGGCGCGGAACCACGCCGCCTCGCCGTCCGCCACCACGTCGGCGACGTAGCCGGCCCTCTCCAGCCCCTGCCGGATGTCGGCGGCGATGCGCGGCTCGTCCTCGACGATCAGGACGCGCACGGGTCGGCCCCCTCAATCATCGTCGTCCTCGTCCAGGATCTTGAGCGTGCCGGCATCGACCTTCACGGTCCGGCGCTTCCCGTCGGCCCCGAGGATGCGCAGCTTGTACAGCCAGCGCCCGTCGTCGTGCTTGAGGTCGACCGACACGACGTCTCCCGGCACCGCCGCCCGGGCGGCCGCCAGCACCGCGTCGAGGGGGCGGATCGCGCCGCTCTCCAGGGCCCGGCGGGCCCGGTCGGCGTCCTCGGAGGCGTGCACGGGCCCGCCCGCGAGGGCGGCCAGCAGGCCGAGGCCGAGGCCGAGGGCGAGAACGAGGGCGCGGCGGGGCGGGAACGGGCTCATGCGGGTGCAGGCTAGTCGGCGCCGCCTGACGGGACGCTGACAGGCGGCGTCAGGGTCGCGGGGCGGGGCTTCGGCACAAGGGCGGCCATAGCCCTTTCGGAGACCTGAGACCATGTCGCTCTTCGTCGGTATCCTCCTCGCCTGCGCGGCCGGCCTCGCCGGCACCCTCCTCTGCCCGGACGACAGGGGCGGCCGCTCGCGCCTGCCGCTCCTCGCCGCGCTCCTGATCGGCGGCCTGCCCTGGCATGCCCCCGCCCGGGCCGGCGAGATCCTGCGCGGCCCCGCCCAGGTGATCGACGCCGGCACGCTGCGCGTCGGCGCGCGTCAGGTCAGCCTGTTCGGGATCGCCGCGCCGGAGGCGGACGCGACCTGCGCGGATGCCCGGGACCGGCCCTACCCGTGCGGCCGGGACGCCGCCCGGGCGCTGGCCGACCGGATCGGTGGGGCCGCCGTCGCCTGCGAGCCGCGCGGTGACGCGAGCACGGCGCTCTGCCGGGTCGGCGACGCGGATCTCGGGGCCTGGATGGTGGCGCAGGGCCTCGCCCTGCCCGATCGGGACGTCGCGCCGGACTACGCGCCCGCGGCGGACCGGGCCTGGGGACGCCGCATCGGCCTGTGGTCGGGGGTGTTCCAGGATCCCGCCGAGCGGCGGGGCCGCCGCGCCGCCGCGAGCCTGCGCGCCAACGGGTGACGCCCCGCCGGCGCGGGAACGCTCCCGGGCGCGCCCGGTTGGACCGGCAAGCCCGCCCGGGCGCAGGTGGAACCGCGGAGGCCCCATGAGGATCCTGACCCGTACGACGCTGCTCGCCGCCCTCCTTGCCGGCGCGGCCGGGACCGCGCACGCCGCCGGGGGGCCGGGCAAGGCGGAGGGACGCAAGGATGCCGGCGCGCCCACGACCAGCATGGGCGCCGGCGGCCTCAGCGGCACCGGCTCCACCCGGGACGGCGCCCGCACGGGCTCGGCCGAGGGCAAGGGGCAGCCGGGCGGCGCGACGGCGCCGTCAGCCCCGATGGCCGGGACGGGCCGCTGATCCGCCCGGTCCGGGCGACCGCCCACCCTGGACCTCATCCTGAGGCGGGTGCCTCAGGGTGAGGACGCGAGCCGGAAATCCCGTCCGGCCGGACCGCGCTACTGCGAGCGGCGGCTGAACGAGACCGCGTAGGCCTGGACGCGGGCGTCGATCAGCGGGTCGTCCGAGACCTCGATCCCGTCGGTCAGGTTGTTGGGCATGAACAGCAGCGCCTTCTCGGCCTCGGCGCTGTCGGGCACGACCTTGCTCACCGTCACGGTGCCGAGATCGACAGTCTTGCGGTCGTCCGGCCAGGGCTTGGTGGCGTCGTTGGTCGGGTCGCCCGGCTCGGCGAGCTGGGCCAGCATCCGGAACTTCGCCGGAGTCTTGGCGACCCGCGGGCCGATCTCGGCCATCAGGAAGTTCGGGTCGCGCTTGGCCGCCTCATCGGGGGCGAGGATCTCCTCGCCCTCCACCGGCACGAAGCGGAACCGGAACGGCTGCCGCTTGCCGGCGGCGTCCACCAGGATGAAGGCGTTGACGCCGTTGTAGGTCTGCCGGGCGAGGCTCGACGGGGTCTTGGCGGTTCCGCCCGCGGTGGCGGCGGCCGGGTGGGCGGCGGCGAAGCGCTCCAGCGCGGTCGGATGGGCGGCGTTCGGGCCGCTCTCGGCGGCGGCCTTGAGGAGGTCGCGGAACTCCTCGCCCGTGGCGACGGGGAAGTACTTCAGCGCGTTGGTGACGACGTCCATCTCGGAGCCGTCGCTCAGCTTGAACTTGAGCGCGAGGCCGTGCGGGTTGGCGTCGGCGGCGCCGTCCGGGATGGTCGGGACGCCGGTGGCGTCCGAGAACCGGACCGTCACCGGCACCGCCGGCCCCCGGAACAGGGACGCCTTGCTGATCTTCGCCGCCTCGGGCGACGGGGTGAAGCTGCCCTCGGCGACGACGCCCTTGGCGTGGTTGGCCCGCGCCCCGGGATGCTTCCCGAACAGCGTGTTCATCACGTCGATCGTCTGCTCGGCGGTGGAGGCCTCCTGGGCCAGGGCCGGGGCGGCGACCGTGAGCGCGGTGCTCAGCAGGAGGGCGAAACCCGATCTCGAACGCGGCATGGGGAACCTCTCGGCAGCGCGGGCTCACGGGAGCCGATCAATGCGGACCGGCCCATCTTCTAGGGAGCCAGGCAACGAGGGCACAACCAAAAGCTATGCCGCTGCGGAGCGGGGTGTGGGAAAATCGGGTGTCGGCCTCGCGCGGCCGCGGCGCGGACGGGAGGGGCTCGTCCGTCGAGCGGGTGCCGACTCCCGCCGCGCGCCGCGAGGCTCCCCGCGCGCCCTCTGTCGCGCCGCCGCTGCCGCGCGCGCCACCTCTGCCGCGCGCGCGAGGGGCCGGCGCCTCGTGCCCAGGACCTACCGCGCGCCGCGGTGGAGGTCGCCCTCGATCAGCAGGGCGCTGCGGCTGTCGAGCCGCGAGCGGTAGACCTGCAGGTTCTCCATGACCCGCTGCACGTAGTTGCGCGTCTCCGTGAACGGGATGCGCTCCACCCAGTCGATCACGTCGACGTCGCCCTTGCGCGGGTCGCCGTAGGCGTCGATCCACTTCTTCACGTTGCCGCCGCCCGCGTTGTAGGACGCGAAGGCGAGCACGTAGGAGCCGCGCCAATCCTCCATCAGCTCGCCGAGATGGGCCTGGCCGAGCTTGGCGCAGTAGGCGGGGTCGCTGGTCAGCCGGTCGACGTCGAACGCCGTCGAGACCCGGCGGGCGGTGCGCTGGGCGGTGGCCGGCATCATCTGCATCAGCCCCCGGGCGCCGACGCCCGACTGCGCCCGCGGGTCGAACTGGCTCTCCTGGCGGGCGATGGCGTAGACCATGGCCCGCTCGACCTGCGGCACCGCCGTGAAGGTCTCGTAGCTGGGAATGCCGATCGTCGGGTAGGCGTGGGCGTCGAGCGGCAGGCCGCGCTGGACCGCGAGCTTGCCGATCGCCACCAGGGCGCGGGCGTCCTTCATGTCGGTGGCGAGGTCGCCGAGCGCCTGGAGCTCGCGCGGGTCCGAGAGGTCCCGGGCGGCGTCGATGTAGAGCGGGAGGGCCAGCTCCTTGATCCCGGCCTCGCCGAGCAGGCGCAGGGCGCGGATGGAGAGCCGCCCGTCGAAGGCCTGGCGCTCCGCGCCCTCGAGGTCGGCCGGCGCCCGCAGGGGCAGGCTGGTCTGGCCGAGCCGGGCCCGGGCCACCTGGCCGTAATAGGCGATCGGCTGCAGGGCGGCGCGCTCGTAGAAGCGCTTCGCCTCCTCCGACTGGCCGAGCGCCTCGGCCGCCCGTCCCTGCCAGTAGGCGGCCCGCGCCACCGAGATCGGGCTCTCGGCGATCGCCGCCACCTGCGCGAAATGCTGCGCGGCGGCGGCGGGATCGCCGGCGAAGCGGAGCGCGATCCAGCCGGCGTGGAACTCGGCCTCGATGCGCTTCTCGGGCGAGCGCGCCGCCGGCTGGCTCGCCACCGCGTAGGCGGTCTTGGCATCGCCGAGGTCGAGGAGCTTGCGCGCCACGATCCGGCGCTCGATCCACCACTCGTCGCCGTCGACCAGCACGTCCGGGTTGCTCGGCGCCGTGGCGAGCACGGCGGCGGCGGCCTCGGGCTTGTCGGCCCGGCGGAGATACTGCGCCCGGGAGAAGATGTAGGAGGCGTCCCCGCGCAGCGACGGCGGCACGGCGGCGAGCGCGGCCGCGGCGCCGGAGGACTTGTCCTCCACGGCCCGGCGGGCGCGCACGAGGCTGGCGTAGCCGCCGCCCGCGTAGCCGGCCGCCCGGCCGGCGCTCTCCCAGTCGTCCTTCAGGAGCGCCCGCTCCATCCGGTAGCGGTGGTCGACACGGGTCAGCGCGTCCGGGAAGGCGTCGAGCACCTTGGCCTCGAGGCTGCGGCCGAAGCTCTCGGTGCGCCAGAGGTCGCGGACCATCTCGGCGGCGTCGGCCTCGCAGCCGTCGGCGCGCAGGGCCAGCGCCAGGGCGAACTTGCCCGGCGCGCTCGACGGCTTCGCCGTGGCGAAGTAGGCCCGGACGACCGCGGGGGATTTCCGCTCGGAGAGCAGCGCCTCCTCGGCCCGGCGGCGCAGCAGCGGGCCCGCCGGCCAGTCCGGGTTGGCCCGGACGAACGCGACGGTGCGGTTGAAGCCGATCCCGGCGCCCGCGCGGATCGCCACCCATTCGAGCAGCGCCCGCGCGGCCGGGTCGGTGAAGCCGTCGCGCATCCGGTCGCCGTCGGCGACCCGGCCCTTGCGGTAGAGGTCGATGGCGCCGCGCAGCAGCGTCGGGTCGGTGTCGCCGGAGATCTTGGGCCGCGCCGGGTCCGGCACCTCGGGCACCGGGGCCGCCGGGGTGACGGCGGCGTCGGGCAGCGGGAAGGCCACCGGGGCGTCGGGGTCGGCGGAGGCGTAGGCCGAGGCCGCGGCGGGCAGCGTCCGGGCGGGCTCCTCGCCCTTGTCGTCGCCGCCGGAGGCGTGGACCGGGTCGAGCTTCAGGGCGTCGGCCGCGACCGGGTCGGCGGCCTTCGCGGCCTGGGCGCCCCGGACCTGGGCGGTCGAGAGGGCGGCGTCGCTCGCCGGCGGGGTCGGCTGCGAGGCGGGCTGCGAGCTCGGCTGCGACGCGGGCGCCGCCAGGGCCGCCGCGGTCGGCGCGTCCGTGCCGACCTGACCGGCCAGCGCGACGCCGACGGTGGCGACGAGCGCGGCGGCGGTGAGGGACGTGCGCTTCGAGGCCGGAGACGAGGCCGCGGGTCGGATCACGATTCCCCCCTACTGATCACCGGAGCGGGAAAGGTCGAGGATCGGGCTGTGACCATTAAGATCGCGTTAACCGTCGCCACGATCTGTTTGCGCGCCGTGACGCGACCGCCTATGTCTGCCGGTCCGTGCCCGCACGATGCGGACCACGCGCGGCGCCGAGACCGCCGAAATCCCAGCTGGGACCCTTTGGGACGCCTGAGATGACCGAGATGACCGGGAGCCGCCTGCGGGGCTCGCTCACCGCGCTTGTGACGCCCTTCCGCGACGGGGCCTTCGACGAGGCCGCGTTCCGAAAGTTCGTGCGCTGGCAGATCGAGCAGGGCAGCCACGGCCTCGTGCCCACCGGCACCACCGGCGAGAGCCCGACCCTCACCCATTCCGAGCACGACCGGGTGGTAGAGGCCTGCATCGACGAGGCGGGCGGGCGCGTGCCGGTCGTGGCAGGCGCGGGCTCCAACTCGACGGCCGAGGCGGTCGAGCGGGCGCAGCACGCCGAGCGCGCGGGCGCCGACGCCGTCCTCGTGGTGACGCCGTACTACAACAAGCCGACGCAGGCGGGCCTCTACGCCCACTTCAAGGCCGTCAACGATGCGGTCGGCATTCCGATCATCATCTACAACATCCCGCCGCGCTCCGTCATCGACATGAGCGTCGAGACGATGGCCCGGCTCTTCGAGCTGAAGAACATCGCCGGCGTGAAGGACGCGACCGCCAAGATCGACCGCGTCAGCCAGCAGCGTCAGGCCATGGGCGACAGCTTCATCCAGCTTTCGGGCGAAGATGCGACGGCGCTCGGCTACAACGCCCACGGCGGCCACGGCTGCATCTCGGTGGTGGCGAACGTCGCCCCGCGCCTCTGCGCCGACCTCCAGGAGGCGACGCTCGCGGGCGACTACGCCAAGGCGCTGACCCTCCAGGACAGGCTGTTCCCGCTGCAGACGGGCCTGTTCGCCGAGGCCAACCCGGCGCCGGTGAAGTACGCGCTGTCGCGGCTCGGCCACATGACCGACGAGCTGCGCCTGCCGCTCGTGCCGGTGACCGAGCCCACCAAGCGCATCGTCGACGACGCCCTGCGCCACGCCGGCCTGCTGGTCGACTGAGGGAAGTCACGCATCATGGCCCCGAAACCGGAGCCCAGTCGGCGCATCGTCGCCGACAACCGCGCCGCGCGCTATCACTACACGATCGAGGACACGCTCGAGGCCGGCATCGCGCTGACCGGCACCGAGGTGAAGTCCCTGCGCGGCGGCAAGGCGACGATCGGCGAGGCCTATGCCGGACCCTCCGGCACCGACCTGATGCTGTTCAATGCCTACATCCCGGAATACCTGGAGGCGAACCGCTTCAACCACGACACCAAGCGCCCGCGCCGCCTGCTGCTGCACCGCCGCCAGATCAACAAGCTGATCGGCGCGACCCAGCGCCAGGGCTACACGGTGGTGCCGCTGAAGATCTACTTCAACGACAAGGGACGGGCGAAGGTCGAGCTGGGTCTGGGCAAGGGCAAGCAGGCCCACGACAAGCGCGAGGCGGTCAAGGAGCGCGACTGGCAGCGCGACCGGGCGCGGCTGATGCGGGACCGGGGCTGAGGCCGGGCGTCATCGCGAGCGGAGCGGAGCGACCCAGGGTGTCGCGACGTCGGCGAGCGGTGCGCCTCTGGATCGCTCCGCTCGCGATGACGGGTGCCGCGGCCGTGCGCCGAGCCGGGAGGAGACATCCATGCCGTCCACCCACGACGCCCTGCCCGACGACCTGCCCGTCCCCGTCGACGACGGCGCGGCCGACCATCTGCGCGGGATGCGCCTGCCCGACGTGGCGCTCACCGCCACGGACGGCCGCACGGTCTCGCTGGCGCGGCTGCCGGGCCGCACCGTGGCCTACGCCTACCCGCGCACCGGCGAGCCGGGTCAGCCGGGCCTGACGCCCGACTGGGACGCGATCCCGGGCGCCCGGGGCTGCACGCCGCAGGCCTGCGATTTCCGCGATCACCACGGCGACCTGAAGGCCCGGGGCGTCGCGCAGGTCTTCGGCCTCTCGACCCAGACGAGCGCCTACCAGCGGGAGGCGGCCGAGCGCCTGCGCCTGCCCTTCCCGCTGCTGGCCGATCCGCACCGGGCCTTCGCGATGGCGGCGCGCCTGCCGGTCTTCGAGGCCGGCGGCCACGTGCTGCTGCGCCGCCTCACCCTGGTGATCGACGACGGCGTCGTGAGCCAGCTGTTCTACCCGGTCTTCCCGCCGGACCGGAGCGCCCGGCAGGTCCTCGACTGGCTCGACGCGGCCGGCGCCTGAGGCGCTACTCCGCCTCGGACTCCGGCTGGCGGATGCCGTAGCGGTTCTCCAGGCCCGGATTGGCCCGGCCCTCCCCGCGGTAGCGGGTCGGCGCCTCCCCGGAGGCCCGGGCCGGGCGCTCGCCGGGCTCGCGCCCGATGCGGCCCGCGAGGCTCGCGAGGTCGACGAACTCGTCGGCCTGCCGCCGCAGCTCGTCCGAGATCATCGCCGGCTGGGTCTGGATCGTGGAGATCACCGTCACCTTCACGCCGCGCCGCTGCATCGCCTCGACCAGGGAGCGGAAATCGCCGTCCCCCGAGAAGAGGATCATGTGGTCGATGTGCGGGCTGAGCTCGAGGGCGTCGATCGCCAGCTCGATGTCCATGTTGCCCTTGTACTTGCGCCGCCCCATCGAGTCCGTGAACTCCTTCACGGGCTTGGTCACGACGCGGTAGCCGTTGTAGTCGAGCCAGTCGATCAGCGGCCGGATCGACGAATATTCCTGATCCTCGATCATGGCCGTATAATAGAATGCCCGCAGGAGATTCTCCCGCGACTGAAATTCCTTGAGCAGCTTCTTGTAGTCGATGTCGAAACCGAGGGCCTTGGTGGTGGCGTAGAGGTTGGCGCCGTCGATGAAGATGGCGCTGCGCTGGGTCGCTGGCATGAACAGGTCAGATCCCGAAAAATCGTGGGTGACAGGAAATCGTCTGAACAATCGGTCAGGGTTCGCCCGGGGCGAATGGCCGGGACGAGCGGTCGAGGACGGTGCTCCGCGATCGCGGCCGCCACGCTCTGCACTCCGGGGTGGACCGGCGCGGTCGGAGATCCGCGCGACCGCCGCCCCGGGCGCCGGACCATTCGATTCAAACGGGTCCGTGTCAAGCAGAGCACGAGACTGTGCGGACCTGAAAAACTCAATCCGTGGTCGGGAATAATTGGCCGCGCCAGGGATTCATCATGAAGAAGACGGTTTACGGAAGTTGATCCTGTAAACCTCAGATCCACCGGGCCCCGCGACTCTCGGCCTCAGCCGTTCACGCGCTCCACGCTGTTGACCGGGCGCTTGCCGCGCAGCTCGGCGATGATGGCGTTGAGATGCTGGAGATCCCAGACCGACAGGTCGATGGTGATGTCGGTGAAGTCCTGGGTGCGCCGCTTCATCGAGATGTTGTCGATGTTGCCGTCGTGGTCGGCGATCACCTGGGCGATCTGGGCGAACACCCCGGGCTCGTTGATCGACTTGAGCGCCAGCCGGGCCGGGAAGCGCTCGCCGCCGAGCGCCTCCGTGTCCCAGCGGACGTCGAGCCAGCGCTCCGGCTCGTTGTCGAAGGCCGCGAGCGCCGCCGACTGGATCGGGTAGACGGTCACGCCGACGCCGGGAGTCAGGATGCCGACGATCCGGTCGCCCGGGACCGCGCCGCCGTTCGGCGCGAAGGTCACCGGCAGGTCGCCCGCGAGGCCGCGGATCGGGATGGCGTCGCTGCGATCCGCGTCCTCCCCCTCCTTGCCGCCCTCGGCCCCCGGGAAGGTCAGCCGCATGGTCTGGTCGGAGGAGCGCACGAGCCGGCCCGCGCCGCTGGCGGCGCCCTGCGCGGCGGAGGGCCGGCGCTCGTCGCGGTGGTCGGGATACACGGCGCGGACGACGTCGCCCGAGAACATCTCGCCCCGCCCCACGGCGGCGAAGACGTCCTCGGTGGTGGCGCGGGCGAGCCGCGGCAGGGCGCCCCGGAGCTTGTCCTCCGAGAAGGTCTTGGCGGCGCGCTCGAACGCCCGGTCCAGGATCTGGCGGCCGAGGCCGGCATATTGCCGGCGCACGGCGGTGCGGGTCGCCCGCCGGATCGCCGCGCGGGCCTTGCCGGTCACCACGAGGGATTCCCAGGCCGCCGGGGGCGAGGCGCCGTCGGAGCGGCTGATCTCGACCTCGTCGCCGTTGGCGAGCTCGTGCAGGAGCGGCGCCATCCGGCCGTTGATCTTGGCGCCCACCGCGGTGTTGCCCACGTCGGTGTGGACCGCGTAGGCGAAGTCGATCGGCGTCGCGCCCCGCGGCAGGGCGATCAGCCGGCCCTTCGGGGTGAAGCAGAACACCTGGTCCTGGAACAGCTCCAGCTTGGTGTGCTCCAGGAACTCCTCGGGGCTGTCGCCCTCGGCGAGGAGCTCGATGGTCCGGCGCAGCCACTGGTAGGCACCGCTCTCGGCGGCGAGCCGGGGATGCACGCTGCCCTCGGCGCGGGCCGGGTCCTTGACCAGCTCGGCGCCGACTTCCTTGTACTGCGCGTGGGCCGCGATGCCGTACTCGGCGATGTCGTCCATGGCGCGGGTGCGGATCTGCAGCTCGACGCGCTGGCTCTTCGGCCCGATCACCGTGGTGTGGATCGAGCGGTAATCGTTCTGCTTCGGGGTCGAGATGTAGTCCTTGTACCGTCCCGGCACCATCGGCCAGCTGGTGTGGACGATGCCCAGAGCCGCGTAGCAGTCCTGCACGGTGTCGACGACCACGCGGAAGCCGAAGATGTCGGAGAGCTGCTCGAAGGCGACGGACTTGCGCTCCATCTTCGACCAGATCGAGAACGGGCGCTTCTGCCGGCCGCTGACCTCGGCGGTGATCCCCTGCGCGCCGAGCTTCTCGGTGAGCACCTGCGCGATGGTCTCGACCACGCTCTCGGACTTGGCGGAGAGCCGCGTCAGGCGCTGCGTGATGGTGGCGTAGACCTCCGGCTCCAGGTTGCGGAAGGCCAGGTCCTCCAGCTCCTCGCGCAGCTCCTGCATGCCCATGCGGCCGGCGAGCGGCGCGTAGATGTCGAGCGTCTCCTGCGCGATGCGGCGACGCTTGTCGTCGCGCATGTGCTGGAGGGTGCGCATGTTGTGCAGGCGGTCGGCGAGCTTGACCAGCAGCACGCGGACATCCGCCGCGACCGCGAGCAGCAGCTTGCGGAAGTTCTCGCCCTGCGCGGCCTGCTTGGAGACGAGGTCGAGGCGCTTGAGCTTGGTCAGGCCGTCGACCAGGGCGCCGATCTCCGGGCCGAACAGCCGGCGGATCTCCTCCAGCGTCGCCTCGGTGTCCTCGACGGTGTCGTGCAGGACCGCGGCCACGATGGTGGCGTCGTCGAGGTGGAGATCCGTCAGGATCGCCGCGACCTCGAGGGGATGGGCGAAGAAGGGGTCGCCCGAGGCGCGCTTCTGCGTGCCGTGCGCCTGCATGGCGTACACGTAGGCGCGGTTGAGCAGCGCCTCGTCGGCGGCCGGGTTGTAGCGCTTGACCCGCTCGACGAGCTCGTACTGGCGCATCATCCGCCGGGACGGCGCCGGCGCGTCCGGGGCGGTGCGCGGGGCCGGGATCACGCGCGGTTGTTCCGCGACGGCCGGGACGGCGCCGGCCTCCGGCGGCGCGGCCGCGCCGGGTGCCGGCGGGCCGGCCACGGAACGAGAGAACCCGGCGTCTCCGCCGGGTCCGGTCTCGGTCAGGTCGCGCGCATCCAGGCCCACGCCGTCAGGCTCACTCGCCCTCGTCGTCGGTCTCGACCGGCGGGGCGAGGTTCTCGAGGCCGCGCAGCAGGTCCTCCTCGCTCATGCGGTCGAACTGGACCGCCGCGTCGTCGCTGGAGGACTGGGGCGCCACCGCGGCGGCGGCCGGCGAGCTCGACAGCAGCGGCACGGTCTCGGCCTCGGGCTCGTCCACCTCGACGTACTTCTGCATCGAGTGGATCAGCTGCTCCTTGAGGTCGTCGGCCGTGATCGTCTCGTCGCCGATCTCGCGCAGGGCCACGACCGGGTTCTTGTCGCGGTCGCGGTCGATGGTCAGCGGGGCGCCGGCGGCCAGGAGGCGGGCCCGGTGGCTCGCCAGCAGCACCAGCTCGAAGCGGTTCTCGACCTTCTCGATGCAGTCTTCGACGGTGACGCGCGCCATGCGGGGCGGCTCCTTGGGCTTGAGCGACGGGTGATGTCGGGTATGGGCCCACTCTACACCGGATGCCGTTGTGCAACAAGCACAGCGGGTTGCGCAGGGCGCGCGCCCGGCGCGAACCCGGCGCGCGTCCGGCGAGCGGCCCACGAGCGTCCGACGAGCGTCCGACGAGCGTCCGACGAGCAGGCCGGTCCGGTCGCCCCCGGGGCCCCGGCGCCCCTCCGAGGCGCGCCGCCGACGCGCATCGTGCTGCGGCGTCATGGTGCGGCGCATTGTTGACACCCAGGGCCGCGGGTGCGAGTGCGCGCGCCATTCCAGAGTTTCGGCCGACACGGGCGGCGTTCGCGCGCCGCACGGCGCCGGCGATCAGGACGCAACATGCGCGCACTCATCTTTCCGGGCCAGGGCAGCCAGGCGGTCGGCATGGCGCGGGACCTCGCGGAGGCCTTCCCGCAGGCCCGGGCCGTGCTCGACGAGGTCGACGCCGCCCTGGGCCAGAACCTGTCGCGGCTGATGTTCGCGGGGCCGGTCGAGGAGCTGACCCTCACGACCAACGCCCAGCCGGCCCTGATGGCGGCGAGCCTCGCGGTGCTGCGCGTGCTGGAGGCCGAGCGCGGCCTCGACCTCGCGCGCGACGTCGCCTGCGTGGCCGGCCACTCGCTCGGTGAGTACGCCGCGCTCGCGGCCGCCGGCAGCCTGACCGTCGCGGACGCCGCCAAGCTTCTGCGCCTGCGCGGCGAGGCCATGCAGGCGGCGGTCGCGCCGGGCGCCGGCGCCATGGCGGCGCTGATCGGCACCGACCTCGAGGCCGCCCGCTCCGTCGCCGAGGCGGCGGCCGACGAGGCCGGCGACGGCGCGGTCTGCGACGTCGCCAACGACAACGGCGGCGGCCAGGTGGTGCTCTCCGGCGACCGTCCGGCCGTGGAGCGCGCCGTCGGCATCGCCACCGGCCGCGGCATCAAGCGCGCCGTGATGCTCAACGTCTCGGCGCCGTTCCACTGCCGCCTGATGGCCCCGGCCGCCGAGGCCATGGCCCGAGCGCTGTCCGCCGTCACCCTGGCGGCCCCGCGCGTCACCCTCTACGCCAACGTCGCGGCCGCCCCGGTCACCGATCCGGAGGCGATCCGCGCGGCCCTGGTCGAGCAGGTCACCGGCACCGTGCGCTGGCGCGAGAGCGTCGCCGCCATGGCCGCCTCCGGCGTCGACCGGTTCTACGAACTCGGCGCCGGCAAGGTGCTGACCGGCCTCGTCAAGCGCATCGCCCCCCAGGCGAGCGCCGCCGCAATCGGCACCCCCGCCGACGTCGCCGCCTTCGCGCTCTGATCCGCGCGCTCTGATCCGACGGAGTCCCGCATGTTCGACCTCACCGGCCGCAAGGCCCTCGTCACCGGCGCGACCGGCGGCCTCGGCCAGGCGATCGCCCGGGCCCTGCACGCGCAGGGGGCCACCGTGGCGCTCTCGGGCACGCGGCCCGCGGCCCTGGAGGCGCTCGCCGCCGAGCTCGGCGAGCGCGCGAGCCCCGTCGCGGCCGACCTCTCCGACAAGGACTCGGTCGAGGGTCTCGTCCCGGCCGCCGAGGCCGCGATCGGTCCGCTGGACATCCTCGTGAACAATGCCGGCATCACCCGCGACAACCTCTTCATGCGGATGAAGGACGAGGAGTGGGAGCAGGTGATCGCCGTCAACCTCACCGCCGCCTTCCGCCTGTCGCGGGCCGCCGTGAAGGGCATGATGCGCCGCCGCTCCGGGCGGATCGTCAACATCGGCTCGGTGGTCGGCAGCACCGGCAATCCCGGCCAGGGCAACTACGCCGCCGCCAAGGCCGGCCTCGTGGGCATGACCAAGGCGCTCGCCGCCGAGGTCGCCTCGCGGGGAATCACCGTCAACTGCATCGCCCCGGGCTTCATCAGCTCGCCCATGACCGACGCCCTCAACGAGAAGCAGCGCGAGGGTATTCTCGCCCGCGTGCCGGCCGGCCGTCTCGGCGAGGGCGCGGAGGTCGCGGCGGCCTGCCTCTACCTCGCCTCCGCGGAGGCGGGCTACGTCACCGGCCACACGCTGCACGTGAATGGCGGGATGGCCATGTACTAGGGCGCGTATACCGGCTCCCGACCGGCGCGAACGGCGCGCGAATCACCCCCGCCGACACGCAAGTGCCACACCCATGAAGGCTTTCTGAACGGGCCCTCGCCAGGGCGGGAACCCTGTGCTACCACGCCCCGCAGCCGTACAGGGGGTTGACGGTTCTGCGGGTTTTCAGTCCAAGGCCCTCCGGCGGGGGCGTCCCGGCTCACGCGCCGGTTCACCTCAGAAGCACGCGCGATCGGACACCGGCCCGTCACAACAAGCCCGCAAGGGCGCGACGCGGCCACGGCACCACCCCGAGAAGACTGACAGACCAGAAGGACGAGGACGGAAGACCGATGAGCGATATCGCTGAGCGCGTGAAGAAGATCGTCGTCGAGCACCTGGGCGTGGAGCCCGAGAAGGTGGTCGAGAGCGCCAACTTCATCGACGACCTCGGTGCCGACAGCCTCGACACCGTCGAGCTGGTCATGGCCTTCGAGGAAGAGTTCAACGTCGAGATCCCGGACGACGCTGCCGAGACCATCCAGACGGTCGGCGACGCCGTGAAGTTCCTGGAGAAGAACTCCGCCGCCTGAAGGCGCCGGGGAGCGGGTTTGACGCGGCGCGGGTGAGGCGAGACAGCCCCCGCGCCGTTACGCGTTTCAAGGCTCGGAGTCGCGAGGCGTCCCGCAGGGACCGATTCCGCCTCCGAGCGAGTTAGGACGATGCGCGACCGCGGCGGTGCCGGCGGGGCGGCGCCTCAAGACGGGACAGGGCACATGCGGCGGGTGGTGGTCACGGGTCTGGGGATGGTCACGCCGCTGGGGAGCGGGGTGGAGCACACCTGGAGCCGGCTGATCGCGGGCGACAGCGGCGCCGGCCCGATCCGCGGCTTCGAATCCGCCGACCTGCCCTGCCGGATCGCCGCGCAGGTCCCCTTCGGCGACGGCACCGACGGCACCTTCAACCCCGACCTCGTGATGGAGGTGAAGGAGCAGCGCAAGGTCGACCCGTTCATCGTCTACGCGATGGCGGCGGCCGACGAGGCGCTGAAGGATGCCGGCTGGGCGCCCAAGAGCCACGAGGACCAGTGCGCCACCGGCGTGCTGATCGGCTCCGGCATCGGCGGCATCGGCGGCATCTACGACGCCTCCGTGACCCTGCACGAGAAGGGCCCGCGCCGGATTTCGCCGTTCTTCATCCCGGGCCGGATCATCAACCTCGCCTCGGGCCAGGTCTCGATCGCGTACGGCCTCAAGGGGCCGAACAACGCCGTGGTGACGGCCTGCTCCACGGGCGCCCACGCCATCGGCGACGCGAGCCGCCTGATCGCGCTCGGCGACGCCGACGTGATGGTGGCGGGCGGCGCCGAGTCGCCGGTGAACCGCCTGTCGATCGCGGGCTTCTCCGCCTGCCGGGCGCTGACCACGGGCTTCAACGACACGCCCGAGAAGGCCTCGCGCCCCTACGACCGCGACCGCGACGGCTTCCTCATGGGCGAGGGCGCCGGCATCGTGGTGCTGGAGGAGTACGAGCACGCCAAGGCCCGCGGCGCGAAGATCTACGCCGAGGTGGTGGGCTACGGCCTCTCGGGCGACGCCTACCACATCACCTCCCCGTCCCCGGACGGCGACGGCGCCTTCCGCTGCATGACCGCCGCGGTGAAGCGCGCCGGCATCTCCCCGTCCGAGATCGGCTACATCAACGCCCACGGCACCTCGACGCCCATGGGCGACGAGCTGGAGCTGAAGGCCGTGGAGCGCCTCCTGGGCGACGCCGCCGCGAACGCCACCATGTCGTCGACCAAGAGCTCGGTCGGCCACCTGCTGGGCGCCGCCGGCTCGGTCGAGGCGATCTTCTCGATCCTCGTCCTGCGCGACAACGTCATCCCGCCGACGCTCAACCTCGACAACCCCTCCGTCCAGACCAAGATCGACCTCGTGCCGTTCGAGGCGAAGCGCAAGCAGGTGGACGTCGTGCTGTCGAACTCGTTTGGGTTCGGCGGGACGAACGCGTCGCTGGTGATGCGGCGGGTCGCTTAGGCGCGTCGCCGTCCAACTCCGACACGCTCCGCAAATCTTCGCGAAGTCTTCGGAAAGTCTTCCGCAGGTTCCGTCAGCGCGCTGACGTCCGGAATGGGGGCTTCGATCGGGTGATCGCGCTGTGAGCGGGATCCCGCGCGCATCCTGGCAGACTGCGCGGCCGCCTCGACGGAGGGCATCGTGACCGGCGCGGCGCCCCGGCCCTTCAGGATGGGGTCGTGATCGAATCCCCTGTCCGGCGCGCCGCGCGGCACCCGATCCGGCGTCCGGCTACCACCCCCGCCGCTCATCCGCTCCCGGCACCCGTCCCTGCGGCGTGAGCGTGTGCACCACCTCCGGCAGCGCCTGGGCCAACTGAGAAAGAAGCGTCTCGCGGTCCATCCCGGTCTGCTGCTGGAGGGTGTCCACCGTGTCGGGGCCGAGCGCCCGGGCGAGCTGGTCCGGGGCCACCGGGCGGTTGGTGCCGTGGCCGATCCAGGACTCGATCACGTCGCCGAGGCCGCCCTGGCGGAACCGGTCGACCAGCCCGTCGAGGCCGCCGAGATCCCCCTGCCCGTCCGGGGCGGCGCGGCTCGGCGGCGGGGCGTCGCCGGGGCCGTCGAGCATGCCGGAGAGGTCCGAGAAGTCGCCGGGCGGCAGGGACGAGTCCACCGGGCCGCCGTCGCGGCGGCCGCCGTCGCGGCGGCCGCCGTACTGGTCCCAGCCGCCGATATCGCCGCCGTCGTCGGGGCGGCGCCCGCCGGCATCGGCGGGGTGCTGGCCGGGATCGCGCCCGTAGGGGCCGGCGCCGCCGGAGCGGTCGGCCTCGGGGCCGGGCTCGCCCTGGCGCCCGCGCCCGAAGATGTCGCCGAAGCCGCCGCTGGCGCCCTTGGCCAGCAGCAGCATCAGCAGCGCCTTGACCAGGGGCGACATGCCCCCGGAGCCCTGCTTCTGCCCGCCGAACACCTGACCGAGCACGCCGCCGATCGCCGATTCGAGCAGTCCCATGCGCGTCTCCCCCGCAGAACCGGGCCGGACGGGCCCGGCCGAACAACAATCCGGGGCGGGCGCGGGTTGCCTCGCTCAGCGGGCCGGCGTCGCGAGCGCGGCCTGGGCGGTGCCGCCGCCGGTGGTGGCGTCGGCGGGCTCGACCAGCGGCACCGTCGCGGCCGAGAGGATCAGTCCGGCCAGGAACAGGCCGGTGGCGGCGGCGCCGGCGCGGGGGCGCGGCAGGCGGACGGCGCGGCGTCGCGCGGGCTGGGGACTGTCGACGGTCCTGGGCATCGCGGCCTCTCCGGGTTCGGGGCGGGCCCTCGGGGCCCTTCTGCCGGAAAAACGCGGCCGGGGGGCGGACCGGTTCCCGCGCCGTCAGGTCCGGCCGGCGAGGCGACGTCCCAGCGCCCCGAGCAGGCAGGCCGCGCAGTAGACCGGCAGCATCAGGGCCGCGCCGTCGAGCCACAGGCCGGGCAGGCCCGGCACGAACCCGGCGATCGCCGCCGCGGCCACGAGCCCCGCGACCACGCAGAGGCCCAGCGAGACGGCGAGCCGGTCCGGCCAGCCGACCAGCGCGCCGACCACGAGGCCGAGCGCGGCCGCCCCGGCGAGTCCGGGCCAGAATCCGGCGAGCAGCAGCGTCACGGCCGTCCGGCCTCCCTGCGGGCGCGATGGTGGCGCGCGGATGGGCGCGGCCCGGCTGGCGGGCGCGCGGCGGAGCGGATGTCCCTCACGGCAGCAGCGCGAAGACGACGGGGCCGGCCGGCCCGTCCGGACCGGCCGCGACCTGATCCGGCCGGGCTCCGGCCTGGAGGAGATACTCCACCACCGCCTGGGCGCGCAGGCGCGGCAGGTCGGCCGGCGGCTCGTCGGGGGCCTCGGCGGGCTTCTTCGCCGCCACCTTGCCGGGCGCGGCCGGCTCCTTCCTGGCCGTGCTCGCCTTGCCGGTCTCGGCCTTGCCCCGGTCCTTGCCCCGGTCCTTGGCCGCGTCCTTGCCCCGATCTTTGGCCGCGTCCTTGGCCGCATCCTTGACCGTATGCGTCGCGGTGTCCTGAGCGGCCGGGGCCGGCTTGGCAGCAACCTCCGGCTTGGCGGCGTCGGCGACCCGGGTCGGCTCGGCGGCCGCGCCCTCCCCCGGCGACGGCCCGGCGGCCGGGGTCGCGGGCGGCCTCGCCGGGTCGGCGGGGCCGGAGACCGCGACGCGCAGCGACGGGCAGGTCTTCGCCAGGGCGGCCAGCGCGTCGAGGGTCGGGTAGAAGGCGGGCGTCAGCACGGCGCCGCCCGCGGGGAAGTGCAGGTCCGCCCCCGCCAGGGCGGCGGCGAAGTCGGTGCGGCATGTGGCGGGATCGCGCCGCTCCGCCGCGTCCCGGGCCGTGACGCTGGCCCGCCCGGTCCAGCCGGGGGGCAGCGCCTCGGCGAGCCGGTCCGGGGTTCGCGCGGCGCCCTCCCGGTAGAGGCTCTCGCCCGTGAGCGTCAGGGCGCGGTCCGAGACCGAGACGGTTCCGTCCGCGAGGTTCGTCACCAGCGGGGCGGCGGCGGCCAGCGCGTCCCCGAGATCCGGCGGGGCGCCGTCGGCGAGGCGGGTGCGGTCGATCACCGGCTCCCGGAACAGGCGCGGGCGCAGGGCGGCGAGCACCCGCTCCCGGGTCGCGGCGTCCGGCAGGTGGCCGGTGAGGGTCACGGCGTCGGCGGTCCGGCGGATCGCCACCCGGTAGGGCGAGAGCGGCCGCGCCGTGAGCGCCACCCGCCCGGCCGCCACGCCGGCGGGCCGGCCGTCGCGCATCAGCGCCTCGGCGTCGGGGAGCGCCTGCCCGTCGATGGCGTCTCCGGTCACCGACACCGCCCCGTCCTGGAACACGACCTGCCCGGACTGGATCAGCTCGGCGAGTCTGAACGCGAAGGCGATGAGGCCCTTCGGGTCGATCGCCGGGTCGAGTCCCCGGGCGGCCAGGAGCCGGTCCTCCACGGTGCCGCCCGCGGCGGCCTCGGTGGCGGCACGCAGGGCGGCCTCGCGGTCGGCCGCCGAGGGGGCGAAGCCGTCGAGGACGATGCCCCGGCCCGATTTCTCGACGGCGAACCGGTACGCGGCCACCTTCGGGGGCAGGATCTCGACCCGCCCGACGCTGAACCCCTCCGGCGGGTCCGACAGGGCCGCCCGCAGGGCCTCGTAGGCCGGCACGTCGAGGGCCTCGCCCGACAGGCTGAGCACCGTGTCGCTGAGCGCCGCCCGCCCGCCCTTGGCGAGGCCGGAGAGCCGGGCCGCCAGGAACGCGGCCGCGCCGGCGAAATCCGGCGGCGCGCCCCGGGCGGCCCTGGCGGTGTCGTCGAGACCGGTGCCGGGATTGAGGGCGCCGGTGATCCGCGCCTCCAGCGCCCGCCGGCCGATCTCCACCGGGCGGCTCCCCTCCAGGGCGATCCGGTTCTGACCCGTGCGGATCGCCGCCCACTGGAACGGCGCGGCGGTCTCCACGATGCCGAGTTCGGAGACGATGCGGCGCGGGCCGTCGAGGGCCGCGAGGCGGGACAGCACGGTGGCGCGTTCGGCGACGTCCGGGGCCTCGCCGGCGGCCACGAGGTCGCGCCCGCTGGCCTCCAGGCGCAGCCACGGCTCGCCGGTGGCGGTGGCCGTGCCGGCGGCGATCGCCGCGCCCTCCGCCTCGAGCCCGTCGGCGATCCGCGGGGCGGCGTAGAGGGTCGCGCTCGCCCAGATCAGCGCGAGGGCCGGCAGGCCGGCGAGCCAGCCGGCACTGCGCAGGCCTTGGGCGAGGGTTTCGGGCAACGGCACGGTCGCAGGTTCGGGCGCAGGTCGGGCGGATCCGGGCCGAGAGCACACCGCCTTTCCGGCAGCATGAAGGCCGGCAGCCTCCTTTCTCCCGCCGGCCAGGGCCGCGCCGCGTCCCCGCGCCGCCGGAACCCGCCGGACGCCCTCCGGTTTCCGAGCCGTACCCCGTCCCGGCTTCTGCCACCGTCCCTCCGCCTGAGGAGCGTGCCATGCGGTCCATCCTCGCCGCCGCCCTGCTGCTGCCGATCGCCGTCCCGGCCGGGGCGCAGAGCCTCTCGGCCACCGCGACGGTGCCGAGTGGGGCCGCGCTGGAGCCGATCACCCCCATCGCCAATCCTGGCCAGCTCAGCCTGGGCGGCAGTTCCACCACCGGCCCCTTCCCGACCGTCTCGGCGCAGACCGGCGGCCTCGTGAATGCCGGTCAGCTCAGCTTCGGCGGCGGGGGCGGAGGTGGCGGCCGCATCGGTTCGTCGGCCGGCCTGTCGGCCGGGACGACACTCGGTACGACGACCGCCGGATCGGGCGGCGCGGGCCAGCTCGGCGGCCTGGGATCCACCGCGACCGGCGGTGCCGGTGTCACCGGTACGACCCCCGGGACCGGCGGGACGATCGGCGCCACCGGATTCCGCAGCGGTCTCAGCGGCGCGTCCCGCACGGGTTCGGGCTCGACCACCGGGAGCGTCCTGACGTCGATCCCCGGCACGGGCGGGCTCGGGAGCGGGGCGGGCCTCACCTCCGGCCTGGGCGCCGGCGCCACGGGCGCCGGCGCCGGTCTGGGCACCGGTCTGGGCACCGGGCTCGGCACAGGCCTGAACGCCGCCGGGATTGCCGGATCCTCGCTCGCGCCGGGCTCGTCCGCCGCCGCCGCGTCGACAGGTCTCGGCAGTGGCGCGGGCACCGCGTCGGGCATCGGCGCGACCGGTGTCACCCTGTCCAGCGGCGGGCTGTTCGGCTGTTCGGGCTCGGGACCGTCACGGCCGTCGGCGGGACCACGGCCGTGACGGCACTCGGGGCGGGCGGCGCCGGCACGGGCGGCGCCGCGATCGCCGGGGCTGCGGGCTGCCCCGGACGACCCCGCCCGGGGCCCGCACCCTGCCGAGCGGCGGCGGGGCGACCGGTGGTGCCGGCATCGGCGGCGCGGCGGCCGCGCCGGTCCGGACCGGCGACCTCTGCGGCGGGCCCTTCGCCGAAGCCTGCCTCGGCCAGGGGTTCTGACCGGCCTCCGGGCCCGGAACCGGGCCGAACCGCTGCCGTTCCTTCTGTGCCGGCACCTCGGCCGGGACAGGAGACAGAGATGAACGTCATGCTGGGCCGCGTCTCGCTCGCGGCCGCTCTCGTTATCGGCGTCTCGGGCGCTGCCCTGGCGCGCGATGCCGGGCCCAAGGCCCAGGGTGCCAAGGGCGCGGCGGGCCTGCACGGGATCGGCTTCAATGAGCCGAAGTTCCGCTCGGATCTTCGCACCGGCAAGGAGCAGCCCTACACGTGGCCGGTGAGCGACCGCTATCGCCCGGTCTCGCAGCCCTTCTACGGTCGGGCCTACTGAGCCGCCCGGCGCACGCTCCGCCGAATGGATGAGTGGCGGCGCCCCGCTCCGCCGCGCACAACCGGGATCGGCGCCGTTCCCGTCATCGGGACGGGGGCCGATCCGGCGATGGCCCAGAGGCACGGGGTCCGTGGCGTGCCGGCTCCCGAGGCAGGAGAGTGTGATGCATCCGCTGAACCGGCGCGTCGTCGCGGCCCCGGTCCTCGCGCTTCTGGTCGCGGCGCCTCTGCCCGGCCGGGCGGGCGAGTTCGCGCAGGTGCCGCCGGCGCCGGGCATGGCCCTGACCCTGCCCGATCCCGGCATGGCCAACGGAGCGCCCGCACCGGCGGCTGCCCCTACGGCGGCCCCGGCCCCCGCTCCGGTCAAGGCCGCTTCCGTGCCAGCGGTCGAGCGCCGCTTCCGGGTCCTGGGCAGCGGCTTCTCGTCGCTCGACGGACAGCTCCCGAACCAGCGCACCGGCCAGCGGCATCAGCACGTGGTCCGCGACATCTGCATCGGCTGCTGATCAGGCTCCGCGCCCGGCGTGGCGCCGGCTAGTGCGGCGCCCGCGACCGGGAATTCGCCTGGATCCAGCGCGGCGAGAGGATGTCGCCGGCCTCGGTGATGATCCAGGGCTGGGCCTCGCCGGACTCGATCGCCGCGATCGCGACGGCGAGGGCTTCCCGCAGGGTCGCGAAGGGCCGCCCCTCCGCGGCGTGGCCGGGCGCGCCCTTGGGCCAGATGGTCAGTTCGGCTCGTCTGTCGAGGTCGGAGGGCGTCATCGGCGCTCTCGTGGTGCTTCGCAGGGTGCCTGCGCGGGTTGTGCGGTCTTCTAGCGTGCCTGTGTGACGCGGATCTGGCGTCGAGGTCTCCGATTCGTGTCACGGGCCGCGACGCCAACAATGCTCGCGCTCGCCCGACGGTTTCGGTCGATCCGGTGGCCCGCGCGAAAAACAAATGACGCGCTCCTCAAGTTTGATTTGAGAACGCGCCCATGGAAGTTTAGTTCATTTGCATCGAATGCATGGCGCGCGGGATCGGGGCCTGAATTCGCGGCTGGGAATTCCCGGGAAACACTGCAATACCGTGCCGTCATGGCGATATGGTGCAATGCGCAATTTGCATGCCGCGCTGCACAAATCCGTGGTCTCATGCGCTGGTCGATCGCATCCCGCGGTCGACGCCGCGATCGAACCGGAGACGCACCATGCGCACGATCCTCATCCTCGCGTCGGCCGCGCTCACCTCGGCGGCCTTCACGGGTCTCGCCGCCGCCGACGACCGCCTGCACCTGACGCCGCCGCTCTATCGCGATCAGGCCCGGCCCGCCCAGCAGATCCGCGCGATCCACGATCTGACCACCACGCCCCAGCCCGTCGCCGCGCCGGCGACCGTCGGCCGGACGGTCTCGTCCCTCCGCCGGCCGATGGTCCAGGCGTCCGTTGAGGCGAGCCGCTGAGCCCGCTGCTGGGGACGGAGCCCCTCGGGCGGCTCCGTCCCCGGCCATAGCTCAGACGATGTGCAACTCCTGCGACGCCACCGAAGGTGCCACGCCGCGACGGATCAAGCGCCGCGTCCGCGCCCGCTGATCGAGCTCGGTGCTGAGGGCGGTCCCCGCCGCGCGGTACCCCTCGAACCACAGATCCGCCCACGCGTACTGCGCCGCCAGAACCAGCAGGACGGCGTTCTCGGCCTGTCTCAGGCCCAGCCGCAGACTCTCATCCGTCAGGCGGCCAACCTCCCCGTACATCATTTCCAACTCCGCGTCCGAACACGGCCAGCAGCGCCGCGAAGGGCCGCCGGCCACTCGCCCAGGGGGCGCTCGGCGGTTCCGCTCAGTGGGACGCCGCCCCGGAGGCCTCGTGTGCCGCGGCCGCCGCGTCCCGGGCCGCATCCTGCCCCTGCTCGAGGGTCGTGCGGGCCGCATCGGCGCCCTGCTGCAGAGCGGCGCGGGCGCGCTCGGCCCCCTGCTGGAACGCGCTCTGGGCCAGGCTGCCCACCTCCTGGGCCTGCGCCTGCAGGGCCGCGAAGCGCTCGCGGGCGTACTCGGCCTGGATCGCGGCCGCCTCCGGGAGCGACCCGGCCGCGGCGAGCTTCTGCGCGTGATCCAGGGCGGCGCGGATGTTCTGCTCCGCGTGGTCGAGGCTGCGGGCGTACAGGGCCTGCGCGTTGGTCCGCGCGAGATCGGCCGTATCGTGCGCCGTCTCGGAGGCGCGCCGCGCCGCTCCGATGAAGCTTCCGAAGGCCTTGCGGGCCTGCTCGACGCTGGTCTCGGCGAGGTCGCGGATCTGGGTCGGGACCTCGTAGCTCGACATCTGTGCCATGAACGGTCTCCTGTCGGCCGCCATCCGGGTGCGGCCCCCGTTTGTGCGCCGCACAAGCGCCGGCGTCCAGGGACCGCCCGCGCACCGGCGCGACCGGTCAGATCTCCGTCTCGCGCCGAACGACCGCCTCTTCCCCGCTGCCCTTCTGCGCGAGGCCGACCTCGGGATCGTCGGTCGGGACCGTGGCCGCCCTGTCACCGCGCTCCGTCGGGACCTCGCCCGCCTCGACCGGGTCCGTAGCGGGGCGCGTCGGGGTTGCGGTCTCGCCTGCGCGGGTCATGCGGTCTCTCCCTGCCTGCAGCCAACGCGACGGCGCGGGTGCGGGTCCCGCGGCTTCGTCACGATGGCGGGAGGCGCGTTTCGGATCGCGACTCTATATGGGAGGCGCGAGCAGGGAGAGTGGTGTGTTCACCGTCAAGGGGATTGATCCGTCCGGTCGCGTCATGACGTTCGCCTGCGGGACGGACGAGCAGGCGATGGAGAAGACCTGGGAGCTGGCCCGGCGCGGCTTCCGCGAGATCACGGTCGCCGATCCGAAGGGCAAGGAGCTGTCGGCGGCCGCCTTCGAGCGCTCGCTCAACATCGACTGGGAGTGACGCGCGTCGGACGGCGACGCCGCTGCCGGCCGAGTCCGTCGATGACAGGAGCCGCGCCGCCCGCCGCGTGAACCGCCGAGGCGGCTGTCAGGTCGGTTCGAGCTCGCGCCAGACATTCGCCCGGCCCGACCGCGCCGTCTCGGGGATGTCGGTGGTGGCCCCGATCTCCTCCGCCTTGCGCCAGATGGCGCGGCAGACGAGGATCTCGCTGCTCGCGTCGATGCTGAGGATGAAGCTGTCCGGGACGATCTCGGCATCCGGGAGCGCGACCCGCACGCCGCCGGCGGACCGGTCGTAGACGATGCAGGGCAAGCTTCGATGCTCGTCGACCGAGATGCTGCCGGTCTCGTTGAGAAGCGTGCGTGGAGCGCTGCGTCGTTCGAACATCACCGCCTCGAGAACCTCTGCCCGACAGGATCGGTCACCCGGGTTCAAGGGCGGTTTGCGAAATGCCTCGAATTGTCGGGATGCCCGCGTCCCTGTGAATTCTGAGCTCTATATGCGGGTTCGGTCGGGCACCGGATGCGCAGAGCCCCGCCACCCGCCGGTCGACGGGGGCGACGGATCCGCAGGGACGGGACGGCCTCGGTCCGACCGCTCGGCGGCCCGGGGCCTTCCGCGGACGCGACCTACCCGGTCACGACCTCGACGAGGGTGGTGAGGAAGCCCAGCGCGACGGCCCCGATGCCGCCCATGAAGGCGACGTCCCACCCGGCGAACTCCCGCGACTGGGGTGCGCGCAGGAAGGCGAACAGCGTGACGGCGGCCCCGCAGACGACGAGAGCGAGGGCCAGAAGTATTGGACGAGACATGGCGTTTCCCTCTGCGCCGGTCTCTCGGCCCTTGAGGGCTCTTGTAAACGGACGAGTGCGACCGGCTTGATCTGTTCAGGCTCTTCCGTCATCGGAGCATGACAGACGAGGACGCGGTGAACAAGGCGCTAATCTGTTCTGCACTGCGGAACAACGGCCGGAATGCCGCCTTCATCTGACGGGGCGCGGGCCTCGCGGCGCGCGCCGCCGCTGGGGTTGTCGTTCCCGAGGGGCATCGGCCGGCTGACCGCCCGGACCGGCCCGCAGGAACGGAAGCCGACGCGATCAGTCGATGAACACCCGGACGCCGTCCGTGTTCAGGATGTCGCGCTGGTCGGCGCACCACTGCTCCGCGCCGACCGCGGCGATCTCGCCCGCGACCCGCCGGCCTTCCTCGGCGATGGCGTTCCGGGCGCGCGGGCGGCCGAGGGCCGCGTCCAGGGCTCGGCGCACCGTGCGGGACAGGCCTTCGGAAACCGTGTCGTCGATGGTGTAGAGCTTGCGGCAATACAGGACGATGCCGGCCTGCGCGCCGACGATCCGCACGAGCCCCTGGATCGTCTCAGCACGCTTGGTGTCGTCCGCCTCCTCGGCGGCCCGGGCCGTGCCCGGCAGGACGGCCGTGGCCAGGAGGGCGGCGAACAGGAGAGCGCGAGTCATCCGGGGCATTCCTTCGGTCCGAGGCTGGACCCGAGTCCGGAGCGCCGCACCGCGCGGACCGTGCCACCCCGCAGCGTGCGCGGAGGGTCCCGCGGGCATGCCCGTCAGCGCCGGTCGGTCACTTGCGGGCGGCCATCAGGTCGTGGGTCAGGACGGTCAGCTTGCCGATCAGGTTGCTGATATCGGAGCCCTTGCAGGACCATTGCGTGCCGATCGCCTCGCCGTCCGCCGAGACGGAGACGACCGCCACCGAGCGCAGCCGGCCCTCGCGGGCCAGTGCCAACTGATCCTGCAACACGGCGATGATCGACGCGGTGTCCTCGTCCACGACCGCCGGCGCGATATGCGCCGGGAACGGTACGACCGAACTCGTCATCGTCTGCTCTCGCTTCATCTCGCCGAACCCTTCGGTAGCATCCTCGGGCCCCGGCGTGCGCATCAGCTTTGTGCAGAGTGTGGCAGCTTGTCCGTGTCGCGCGATGTCCTGAGCGCGTGTGGCGACGATGCAACGGTCTCGGCGCGGTTTCGGGCCGCGCGGGGGTCCGCTCCCCCGATCCGGGGGGAGGCCGGCGGCCGCGCGACGCGCCGGGCCCTGCGACGCGTCGTTGCGAGGGTGCCCCGAGCGGGGCACCCTCGGAGGTCTTCGTCCTCAGGCGGCCTTGCGGCCCCTGCGCTCGCGCTCGGCCATGGCGCCGGGCTGGCCCAGGCCGATCGCCTTGGCGAGGGCGGAACGCTGCTCGGCGTAGCTCGGGGCGACCATCGGATAGTCGGCCGGCAGGCCGTAGCGATCGCGGTAGCTGCGCGGGTCCAGGCCGTGGCTGGTCAGGTGACGCTTCAGCGTCTTGTAGGTCTTGCCGTCGATGAAGCTGACGATCCCGTCGTGCCGAACCGACTTGCGGATCTGGGCCGCGCTCGGCTTCTCGACCTCGGCCTGCGGAGCCGCGCCGATCTCCGCCGTCAGGGTCCCGGTGACGAGCCCGCTGATCGCGCCGTGCACCCGCGCGATCAGCGCCGGCAGCTCCGCGGCCGGCACCGGATTGTTCGACACGTAGGCGGCGACGATATCGCCCGCCAGCTCGATGAAGTTGGAGTTGGGCCCTGTGGTTTCTTCTGTCACTGCAAGATTCCTGGTGTGCCCCTCGCCCGCGATCTGCTACTTTTGAGCGCTGAATGCAAGTTACAAAAGCGTTGGTGGGCGGCATCCCGTGCATGATTGGGGTGCCCGTCGCGGAGAGCGGACAGCTATTCCTGGCGATTTGCGGCGGAGTATTTCCGAGCGCCTCTCGAGGCGGCCTATCGACTGCGGTAGAGTTTCCGCTCTGCGGAACGACCAGAACGTGCATCTGGCGGCCTCGAGCCCGGTGCGGCCGGGCCGGTGGTGTGTTCCGCCGTGAACCGCGGTGACGCGGCGGCCCGGCCGTGGCATGGCGCCACCATGCTGATGCTCGCCCTCCTCGTCGCCCTGCTGGCCGTCGTGGTCGCCATGTTCGTCCTGCGGCGGTGGACCGGGCGTCTCGCCTCGCTCGCGACGCTGCTGGCCGGGGCGATCATGGTCCTCTGGCTCGCCGAGGTCGGGCTGCTTCCCGGGACGCAGGGGCCGTTGACGGCGTATCGCCCGCTCGTGCCCGGACTCGACCGGTAACGGTTCGGTAAGCGTACCGGGCGGAGCATGGGGCATGCCCACGCTCTCCGCCCCGCGCCTGCTCACGTTCCTGGTGTCGGCCGTGCTGATCGGCCTCGCCGTCGCCAGCCTTTACACACGCATCCCGATGGTCGGAAAAACCGTCGTGGCGCACCGGCAGTGGTTCTTCATCGGCGCCTACGCCCTGCTCGCCCTCGGGGTGACCACCCGCAGCCTGTAGCGGACCGCGCCGCGGTCTGTTCGCGACCGCGCGCCGCGCCGAGGACGCCGGAATGACCCTGAAGACCACCTACCTCGTGCAGCCGTTCGAGCTGCACCGGAACCGCCTGCGGCCCGCTCGCCAGGAGCCCGCACAGAGCGAGTTCGGTGCCCTCAAGAAGGCGGAGGCGCTGGCCGCCCGCATGCCGGGCGCCGCGGCCCTCAAGGTTGTGGCCGACGACGAGACCGGGGAGCTCGAGGGCGTCACCATCCTCGGCCAGTTCGGGACCGTTCCGGACGATTTCGCCGAGAGCCTGCTGGGGAGCTGACGCCGCCCGCCTGCCCGGCCTCACAACCGGCCGCGTCTGGGGGTGCGACACGGGCGACCTCGGATTGCGGCCCCCGGGAAACTACGTAGAAACAGCGGAGATTGATCCTTGCGAGCTCCGGCGCTCGCTGAGCTCGTATCCGTGCCCCGCTATTTCATCGACCTCCACGACGGCGCCAACTTGGTTCGCGACCGCGACGGCTTCGATCTTCCGGATCTCGCCGCGGCGCGGGCGCAGGCGGTGCGCATCCTGACCCGGCTCGCGCAGGGCCTGACCGATCCGATGGAGCGGCAGGATTACGTGATCGCCGTGCGCGACGAGCAGGGCGCGGTCCGCCTGCGTCTGCGGCTCTCCTACGATGTCGAGGGCGGCTGACGGGGCGGGGCGGGAAAGTCCGGCGCCCGGGCGCGTTGACGACGGCCGGCGCACGGGAAGGCCAGGAGATCGCATGCGACGTTCAACAGGTTTGACAGCCCCGCTCGCGGCGGCGCTGCTGCTGCTCGGTCCCGCCGGACAGGCGGTGGCGCAGACCGCGCCGCCCCCGCCCCCCGGCTCCGCCGCGGCGACGGCCGACAACGCCGTGCTGCTGACGGTCTTCCTGCGCCACGACCAGTCCCGCCCGCTGGCGGAGCTGAACGCGCAGCTCGCCAAGCAGGGCTTCTACAAGGCCTTCCCGCCGCCGGGGATCGAGGTCGTCTCCTGGAACGTCGTCATGGGGATCGGGCAGATCATCGTCCTGCGGCTGCCCGCGTCCCGCCTGCGCGAGGTCAACCGCGTCCTCGAGGACACGGCCTGGGGGGCCTACCGCACCGAGTTCTTCCCGACCTACGATTACAGGGCCGTGGGCCTCGCGGAGCACGAGAAGGCGCGCTGAGCGCCGTCCCGGCCGCCGCAGGCCGGCGGCGCCCTGCCCGGTTCCGCCGGCCCCGGACCCAGCGCGTCGTCCCACAGGTAGGGGTGGCCGAGGCGCTTGGCCGCGTACATCGCCGCGTCCGCCCGCTCCACCAGGGCCTGCGCCCGGGTCGCGTGCAGGGGCGCGCAGGCCACGCCGATCGCCGCGCCGATGCGGATCGGCGATCCGGTCCCGAGATCGTACGGCTCGGCGAGGCGCGCCTGGAGGCGCAGGGCGAAGCCGAGGGCCGGCGCCGGCGCCGCGTCGCCGAGCAGGATGGTGAACTCGTCGCCGCCGAGCCGCGCGGCGCAATCGCCCGCGCCGAGCGCCGCCCGCAGGCGCTCGGCCAGCTGCCGCAGGAGCGCGTCGCCCACCGCGTGCCCGTGGCGGTCGTTCACCGGCTTGAAGCCGTCGAGGTCGAGGCACAGCAGCGCGCAGGGCGCGCCGTCGAGGTCCGCCAGGGTCCGCTCGAGCCGGGCCGCGAACAGGCGGCGGTTCGGCAGGCCGGTCAGCGGGTCGTGGTGGGCCATGTAGCGCAGGAGCGACTCCGCCCGGCAGCGCTCGGTCACGTCCTCCCACAGGGCGGTCCAGGCGCCGCCGGCCTGCGGGTGCAGCGTGATCGCGATCTGGCGCCCGTCCGCGAGCGTCTGCACCACGGCGTCGGTCGCGCCCCGGGCGAGGAGCCGCCGGCGCGCCGCCCAGAGGCCGCAGGGATCCCGGTCGGCCGGGAGGGCCCCCGCCGCGCTCGCCGCGCCCACCGCCCGGGCGTGCATGCCGGGCCGGACCCGGCTCGCGGGCGGGCCGAACAGGCGCCGGAACCCGTCGCTCACGAACAGCAGCCGGTCGGCGGAATCGAACAGGCACAGGCCGTGCGGCAGCGAATCCAGCGCCTGAACGATGCCGGGTCCGAGCTTGCGCCCGCGGCCGAGCCCGTCCTGGCGCCGGTCGCAGGCCACCTGCCGGTGGCGCCGCGCCAGCCTCGTCGCCGCCCTGCCCGCCTCCGCCGCCATGGCCGGTCCCCCGAAGCGCCCGACAGCGTCGTCGGGCGATTGCCGGATCGAGCCGGCTCGGAAATTAGTCTCCGGCCTTCATAGAATGGGATTCCTTTCGCCAACCTTGACGAAAGTTGTGCGCGTTGAGCGATCCACGCCGAGATTGACCATCCGCAAGTTGAGACCGCGATCCCGACACGCGAACTCTGTCGGTCGCCGGCTCGAACCCGGCCTCGACGCGGTGGATCCGCGCTGTCGTCCCGGGCGCCGCCGCGCGGCGCCGGGACGACGTCTTCCGGAGGCCCCGTCAGGGCGCGTCGTGCCGGTCGTGGTGGGCGTCGAGCACCGTGTCGCTGGTCGGGACCGTCGCGGCGACCGCCTCGGCGCGGCGGATGTCCGGCGCGGTCGCCTCCTCCACGAAGGCCGCCACGGCCTCGGTCAGCGGCAGCGTGCGGGTCTGCTGGCTGCCGAGCCGCCGGATCGAGACCGTCCGCTCCTCCGCCTCGCGGCGGCCGAGCGCCAGCAGCACCGGCACCTTGGCCAGCGAGTGCTCGCGGACCTTGTAGTTGATCTTCTCGTTGCGCAGATCCGCCTCGACCCGCAGGCCCGCGCGCTCCAGGGTGCGGATGACGTCGCGGGCGTAGGCGTCGGCCTCGCCGGTGATCGTCGCCACCACGACCTGGACCGGCGCCAGCCACAGGGGGAAGTGCCCGGCGAAGTGCTCGATCAGGATGCCGGTGAAGCGCTCCATCGAGCCGCAGATCGCCCGGTGGACCATCACGGGCGGCTTCCGGGCGCCGTCGGCGTCGATGTAGAAGGCGCCGAACCGCTCGGGCAGGTTGAAATCCACCTGCGTGGTCCCGCACTGCCAGTCGCGGCCGATGGCGTCGCGCAGCACGTACTCGAATTTGGGCCCGTAGAACGCGCCCTCCCCCGGGTTGACCGCGGTCCGGATCCGCCCGCCGGACTGCTCCTCGATCTGCGCCAGCACGCGGGTCATCACGTCCTCGGCGTGGTCCCAGAGGGCGTCGGAGCCGACGCGCTTCTCGGGCCGCGTCGAGAGCTTCACGACGATCTGGTCGAAGCCGAAATCCGCGTAGGTCGAGAGGATCAGGTCGTTGATCTTCAGGCACTCGTCGGCGAGCTGGTCCTCGGTGCAGAAGACGTGGGCGTCGTCCTGCGTGAAGCCGCGCACGCGCATCAGCCCGTGCATGGCGCCGGACGGCTCGTAGCGGTGGACGATGCCGAACTCGGCCATGCGCAGGGGCAGGTCGCGGTAGGATTTCAGGCCGTGCTTGAAGATCTGCACGTGGCCCGGGCAGTTCATCGGCTTGAGGGCGAACCAGCGCTTGTCCTCGGCCTCCTCGCCCGCGGACTGCGCGGCGAACATGTTCTCCCGGTACCACCCCCAGTGGCCGGAGGTCTCCCACAGGGCCTTGTCGAGGATCTGCGGGGCGTTCACCTCGGCGTAGTCGCCGCGCAGGCGCCGGCGCATGTAGGCGATCAGCTCCTGGAAGATCGTCCAGCCCTTGGCGTGCCAGAAGACGACGCCCGGGCCCTCCTCCTGGAAGTGGAACAGGTCCATCTCGCGGCCGAGCCGGCGGTGGTCGCGGCGCTCGGCCTCCTCCAGCCGGTGCAGGTAATCGTCGAGGTCGGCCTGGTTCGCCCAGGCCGTCCCGTAGATGCGGGTCAGCATCGGGTTGTTCGAATCACCCCGCCAGTAGGCGCCCGCGACCTTCATCAGCTTGAAGGCCGTGCCGACCTTGCCGGTCGAGGTCATGTGCGGGCCGCGGCAGAGGTCGAACCAGTCGCCCTGGCGGTAGATCTTCAGGTCCTCGCCCGGTGGGATCGCGTCGACCAGCTCGACCTTGAAGCCCTCACCCTTGCCGGCGAACAGGCCGCGCACGTCGTCGCGCGTCCAGACCTCCTTGGTGAAGGGCGCGTCGCGCGCGATGATCTCGCGCATCTTCGCCTCGATCTTCGGGAAGTCCTCGGGCGTGAACGGGGTCTCGCGGTGGAAGTCGTAGTAGAAGCCGTTCTCGATCACCGGGCCGATCGTGACCTGCGTCTCCGGCCAGAGCGCCTGCACGGCCTCGGCGAGCACGTGCGCGCAGTCGTGGCGGATCAGCTCCAGGCTGCGCGGGTCGGTGCGGTCCAGGAACTCGATGCGGGCATCGCGGTCGATCGGGTCGTCGAGGTCGGCGACCGTGCCGTCGAGCGCCATGGCGACGGTGCGCTTGGCCAGCGACTTGGCGATGCCCTCGACCACGGCGCGGCCGGTGGTGCCGGCGGCGATCTCCCGCGTGTTGCCGTCGGGGAAGGTGAGAATCGGCATGGTGCGCGCGTCTCCGGGCTCAGTCCTGCATACGGGGCAGGTAAGCGATTTCGAGGGAGCGGCCGTGTAGACCGATTTCTCGGGCGAGGGAACAACGGTGCGGTGCAACTCCACGCATCCCTGGCCCCCGCCCGCCGTTCCGACGCGCGTGATCGTCCCCGCGCGCCTGGGCGCCGGGGGCATGGCCCGGGAGACCGCACGAGGGACGCGGGACGCCGCGGGAACCCAGGTGTCGGCCAGGTACGCGCGGGATCCGATCCCCGCGGCGCCCCGCGGCACCGGCCGGGCCTCTCCCCCGGCCGCTGCCGTCTTTCTCGTCGCGGCGTCTCCGACGTCCCGGTCCTGCGACTCCCCGTTAGCGGTCTCGGGCGAGGTGCGCGCACGCCGTGCCCGCAACCCCCGGAACCCGCATCGGCGCCGTGGCCTTCCAGCCGTCCCCCGCCTCGTCGTGGGCGGGTCCGCAGGTCGCTCAGGGTCAGCCCAGAGGCGGGTCGGCGCGGGGGCATTTCCTCCCCCGCCGGGCAGAGTGCCGCCCGGTCTCACGCCCGCGTCCGAGGCACGCCCCGCACCGGTCCGCCGCCCGGGGCGATGGCGGCTGAGAGCCACCGACGCGGGCGCCGCCCCGTCCCCGGACCCGACCGGTCAGCCACCGGGCAGGCCCCCGAAGGACGCCCCGGGATCGCTCCCGAAACGCCGCGGACAGGTGCGGTCAGGAAGCACAGAATAGGAATATTGTCAAGGTCGGGGCGCAGTTGGACGTCTCCGTGAGCGGGAGAGGCGGCATGGCGCGGCTGGCCCGGCCGGGGACGCCCGCCGTCCGGGCCGTCGCACGACGATCGGGCGCGGCCCGGGGGCCGCCATGGGATCCGGGGTGACGGGTCTCCCACGGATGCCGGGATCGGGACTGGAAGGCGGCCGCGTCCGGCGACATGCTGGCGCGGCGCCTCCCCCGCACGGAGGGGCGGGCGCCCGGACACTCGGAACAGGGACACCCGCATGGCTGCGCGCCTCGCCCTCATCGGCCTCGGCGCGATGGGGCACCCCATCGCCCGCAACCTCGCGGCCAAGCGGGCCTCCGGTGCCGAGACGCTCGTCGCGATCGATACCGACCCGGCGCGCCTCGCCGGTCTCGACGGGCCGGGCCTCGTCGCCACCACCGATCCCGGCCGGGCCGCCGGCGCCGAGGTGCTGTTCCTGTGCCTGCCGAACGGCGACGCGGTCGAGGCCGCCCTGCTCGGGACCGGCGCCCTCGCGGAGCGCCTCGCCCCGGGCGCGGTCGTGGTCGACCTCAGCACCGTCGCGCACGCCCAGGCCCTGGCGGTCGGCCGCGCGGTGGCGGCGACCGGGCGCGCCTTCGTGGACGCGCCCGTCTCCGGCGCGCCGGCCGGCGCCGAGGCCGGGACGCTCACCGTGATGTGCGGCGGCGCGGCCGGGGCGGTCGCGCGGGTGCGCCCGCTCCTGGAGCGGATCGGCACGACAATCCTCCACATGGGCCCGGCCGGGTCCGGCCAGCTCACCAAGACGATCAACAACGTGCTCTACGACATCAACATCGCGGCCCTGGCCGAGGTGCTGCCGATGGCCGTCGCCATGGGGCTCGACCCGGACCAGGTCGCCCAGGTGGTCACCACGGGCACGAGCCGGAGCTACGCGGCCCAGTACTTCGTGCCGCGCATCCTCCGGGGCCAGTTCGACGAGGGCTACCCGATGGGGGCGGCCTACAAGGACCTCGTCGCCGCCGCGGCGGTCGCGGCGGAGAACGGCTTCCCGATGCCGGTCACCGCGGCCGCCACCGCCACCTACCAGACCGCCCTGCGCCAGGGCCACGGCGACCGGGACAAGGGCGCCATGGTGCTGCCGTTCGAGGAGCTGCTCGGGGTCCGGGTGCGGTCGCGGCCGTAGGGGCCGGCCGTAGGGGCCCTCGGGCGGTCGATCCCGGCCGTCCCACCCGCGCCCTGGAGCTTACGGCAGCTCGAGCACGTCCTTCAGCGGCACCACCGCCAGGACCTGACCCGACGCGTCGGCGATCTCGAAGGACTGCCCGGCCAGCACCGCGCCGTCGACCTGCTGGATCTCCAAGAGCGCCCGGGCGGAGCGCTCGGCCTCGGCGCGGGCGGCGTCGAGGTCGGGCAGGTCGGCGCCGTCGAGATCCTCGACCAGCCACTGACCGTCCCGGATGTGCAGGTAGAAGTGCGGCATGACCGGCAAACCGCGCTTACCGCTTCCGGTTGCGTCCCGCCCGGACTGCGCTCTCCACGTGTCGCCTTTCGGTCACTCCGCGGCCTCGGTCTCCGGCACGGCGGCGCGGCCCGACCGGGGCGGGAGCACCGGCGCGTCGGCGCGCTGAAGCACCTCCAGGGCGGCGTCGGCCTCCCGCTGGCGGTCCCAGAGCGCCGCGTAGACGCCCCCGGCCTCCAGCAGCTCGGCGTGGCTGCCGCGCTCGACGATGCGGCCGTGGTCGAGGACCAGGATCGCGTCGGCGTTGACCACCGTCGACAGCCGGTGGGCGATCACCAGGGTGGTGCGGCCGCGGCTGACCCGGTCGAGCGCCGACTGGATCTCGGCCTCCGTGAAGGAGTCGAGCGCCGAGGTCGCCTCGTCGAGGACCAGGATCGGCGGCGCCTTGAGGATCGTGCGGGCGATGGCGACCCGCTGCTTCTCGCCGCCCGAGAGCTTCAGGCCGCGCTCGCCCACCGGCGTGTCGTAGCCCTCCGGCAGCCCCGAGACGAAGCGGTCGATCTGGGCGAGGCGGGCCGCCTCCCGCAGCTCCGCGTCGGTGGCGTCGGCCCGGCCGTAGCGGATGTTGTAGCCGATCGTGTCGTTGAACAGCACCGTGTCCTGCGGGACCATGCCGATCGCCGCCCGGAGCGACGCCTGCGTCACCGCCGCGATGTCCTGCCCGTCGACGCTGATCCGGCCCGCCTGCGGCTCGTAGAACCGGAACAGCAGGCGCGAGAGCGTCGACTTGCCGGCGCCCGAGGGCCCCACCACCGCCACCGTCTGGCCCGCCGGGATCTCGAAGGTGACGCCGCGCAGGATCGGCCGCTCGGGGTTGTAGGCGAAGCGCACGTCCTCGAACCGCACCGTGCCGCCCGCGACCGCGAGCGGGGCGGCGCCCGGCCGGTCGGCGATCTCGGGGTTCTGCCCGAGGATGCGGAACATGTCGTCGATGTCGATCAGCGCCTGTTTGATCTCGCGGTAGATCATGCCCATGAAGTTGAGCGGCATCGAGAGCTGCACCAGCATGGTGTTGGCCAGCACGAAGCCGCCGATCGTCGTGCGCCCGGCCAGGATGTCGCGCGCCGCGAGCCACATCACCACGGTCATGCCGAGCGTGAAGATCACCGCCTGCCCGGCGTTGAGCACCGCCAGCGACACGTAGGTCTGCGTCGAGGCCTTCTCGTACTTGGCCATCGACTCGTCGTAGCGGGCGGCCTCCCGGGCTTCCGCGCCGAAGTACTTCACCGTCTCGTAGTTGAGCAGCGAGTCGACCGCCTTGGTGTTGGCGTCGGTGTCCGACGCGTTCATCCGGCGGCGGATGGCGATCCGCCACTCGGTCGCCTTGTAGGTGAAGGCCAGGTAGGCCGCGACCGTCAGGAAGGCGGTCGCCGCGTAGGTCCAGCTGAACTCGTAGGCCAGCACGCCGAGCACCAGCACGAACTCGACGATGGTCGGCACCAGGGTCAGCACCATCAGGCGCGACAATTCCTCGATGCCGGCGCGGCCGCGCTCCAGCACCCGGGTCAGGCCGCCGGTCTTGCGCTCCAGGTGGAAGCGCAGGGACAGGCGGTGCATGTGCTCGAAGGTCTGGAGCGCCAGCCGCCGCACCGCGTGCATCGCCACCTTGGCGAACAGCCCGTCGCGCACCTGGGTGAGCGCCGACATGGCGATCCGCGAGACGCCGTAGAGGGCGATCAGCAGCATCGGCGCGGCGAGGAGGCCGGTGGGCACGGCCTCGTCCTTGCCGCCGACCGCCGCGACCAGGGCGTCGGTGATCCACTTGAAGGTGAACGGCGTCACCATGGTCACGAGCTTGGCGGCGAGCAGCAGCCCGAAGGCCAGGAACACCCGGCGCTGCAGGTCGGGCCGGCCGTGCGGCCAGAGATGCGGCCAGAGCCGCCGGTAGGTGGCGATCAGGCCGGGGCGCTCGGCCGGGATCTTCGTCCCGGCCGCGGGCGCGGTGTCGTCGGTCATGGGGTTCCGCGGGGAGCGTGTCGCGAGACCCGCATATAGGCCCGGGATCGCGCGGGATCACCCGCGCTGCGTGCATGTCCCCGTCTCACGCCCGCCAGAACGGCTTCGCGATCTCGGCGCGCAGGTCCCAGGGCTCGAGGCCGGTGTCCCGGGCCTGATCGGGGTGGAGCGCCGCCAGGGCGCGGCGGGTGCGGATCCGCTGCAGCCACGTGCGGAGCAGGGACGGGCGCGCGGTCGGACGGGCCGTCGGACGGGCGGCGGCGGGCGACGGGGACAGGGTGACGGCTTGCATCGCAGACGATCCGGTGGCGGGAATGCAGTCCGGCCGGGATTGCTGGCGGAGCATTGATCCGATACAAACCTCGGATCAATCGAAACATTGACCTCGGAGCAATTATGCGCCCCGCGGATTACCGCTCCGTCGCCGACGCGCTCGCGGCCGACATCGCGGCGGGCCGGCTCCGCCCCGGCGCGCGGCTGCCGCCGCAGCGCGACTTCGCCTACGCGCGGGGCATCGCGGTCTCGACGGCGAGCCGCGTCTACGCCGAGCTGGCCCGCCGGGGTCTGGTGACCGGCGAGGTCGGGCGCGGCACCTACGTCCGCAGCGAGCCGGGGCGCGCCGGATTGCTCCGTCCGGAGCCGCCCCCGGCGGCCCTCGACCTGCAGCGGACCCACTCGCGCCTGCCCGAGCAGGAGGCCGTCCTGGCCGAGACCCTGGCGGCGCTCGCCCGCGACGACGGCCAGATCGGCTTCAGCCAGTACGGGCCCGCCGGCACGCCGTCGGCGCAGGCGATCGCCGCCGGGTTCCTGGCCCGGGCGGGCTACGCCCCCGACCCCGCCGACATCCTGTTCACCGGCAACGGCCGGCAGGCGCTGGCCGCCGCCCTGGCGGCCCTGGCGGCGCCCGGCGAGCGGATCGGCTGCGAGCCCCTGACCTATCCGGGGGTGAAGGGCATCGCGGCGCGGCTCGGGATCACGCTGATCCCGCTCGCCATGGACGCCGAGGGCGTCTGCCCCGAGGCGCTGCTCCAGGCCCACCGGGCGACCCCGCTGAGCGGCGTCTATCTCCAGCCGACCCTGCACAACCCCCTCGGCGCCACGATGGGGCCGGCGCGCCGGGCCGCCCTGGCGGAGGTCCTGGAGCGGACGGGGCTCACCGCCGTCGAGGACGCGGTCTACAGCTTCCTGGCGGACGCGCCGCCCCTCGCCGGCCTCGCACCGGACCGGGTGATCTTCGTGGACAGCCTGTCGAAGCGGGTGATGCCGGCGCTGACGGTCGGCCTGATCGCCGCGCCGCCGTCCCTCACCGACCGGCTCGCCGCCTCCGTCCGGCAGGGCGCCTGGACGGTGCTCGGCCTGTCGCTCGCGGCCGGCATGCACTGGATGGCGGGGGGCTCGGCGGCGGCGCTGGCCGAGGCCAAGCGCCGCGACGCCGCGGCCCGGCAGGCCCTCGCCCGGGCCGCGCTCGCCGACCTGCGGGTCGTGGGCGATCCGCAGGCCTACCATCTCTGGCTGGAGCTCCCCGAGACGTGGCGGGCCGAGGCCTACGCGGCCGCGGCCCTGCGCCAGGGCATCGCCCTCCTGCCGGCCTCGTCCTTCGCGGTCCATCCCGGCCACGCGCCGAACGCGGTGCGCCTCGCCCTGGCCTCGCCGTCCCGGGAGGAGCTCGACCGGGCCCTGCGCGGCCTGCGCCGCCTGGCCTTCGCGGGCGACGATCAGGTGGTGGAGTAGGCGGGGCCGCTCAGCCGCGCTTGTCGGTGGGCAGCACGAAGATCTGGCCCGGGTAGATCAGGTCCGGATCGCGGATCTGGTTCTGGTTGGCGTCGTAGATCACCGTGTAGCGCTCGCCCCGGCCGTAGGTGCGCTGGCTGATCCGCCAGAGGTTGTCGCCGCGGGTGATCCGGGCGGTGCTGATCTCCGGCACGAACACCGCGCCGACCCGGTCCGGCCCCGCCATGTCGGCCAGCTGGGGATTCGAGACCGCGGCCGGGGGCGAGGCCGCCGCCGGCCGGTCCTGCCCGGACCCGTCCCGACCGGAACCGGCCAGCGCGGCCCGATCGCGCCCGCCGTGGTCCCGCGCGCCCTCCTGGGCAGGGGCCGGTGCGGGCTCGGCGGTCTCCCGGGCGGCGACCTGCGTCGGCTCCGGCACCGCGAGGGGGACCGCCGCGCGGCTGGCGACCTTGCCGGTGGCCGGATCGACCTGGTCGATCCGCACCTGATACTGCCCGGGCTTGATCCCGCGCCCGATCGTGAAGGTCGCCCGGCCGTCCGGCCCGATGCTGCCCGGGGCGATCAGCGTGTCGTTGAGGTAGAGCTGGATCCGCGCCCCCGGCGTGCCGGTGGCCGTCACGAACAGGCGTCCGTTCCCCTGCACGTCCACGCTGGCGATCCGGGTCGGCCCCGACCCGGACGCCGCGGCCGCGCGGGTCTCCCCGCCCCCGGCCGGCGCCGCGTCGGCGGCCCGGGTGCCCGGCTCGGCGCCGGGCCTCGTGCCGGATCCGCCGCCCTTCGCGCCACCCTGCGCGCCGCCGTGCGCGCCACCCTGCGCGTCGGCCGTCGCCCCGGGCGCGCCGGGCTGCGACAGCACGACGGTGGCGGCGTCCGGGGCGGTCAGGGCCACGAGGGGCTGGCGGTCCCGGCCGGGGGCCACGTCCACCGCGACGCTCTGCTGCGACTCGGTCGCGCGCCCGTCCGCGCCGGTCATGCGCAGGCGGAGGGTGCTGGCGCCCGCCGGCAGGGCCGGCGGCACGATCGCGAACTGGCCGTTGGCGTCGGCCTTGGCCCGGGCCACGGGCTTCCCGTCCACCAGCATCTCGATGGCGGCGTCCGGCGCGCCACGGCCGGCCACCACGGCGTCGCCGTTCGGCTCGACGCGGACGATGTCGAAGCGCGGCGCCTCGGCCGCCTCCGGCAGGCGCGCGTCCCGGCCCGGACCGGCCTGCGGCGCCCCGGCGGCGCCGGCGCGGGATCCTGCGGGAGCGCCGCGCGGGGCCCGGCCCGGCGCCGGGCGCGCCCGGCCCGGCTTGTTCGTCGCGGAAGTCGATCGGCGGGTCGGCGCGGCGGCCAGGGCGCCCGGATCGGCGAGGCCGCGCGGGCTGCCGCCCGGCGCCGACGACGCGGACGTCTCGGGGCCGGCGCGGCCGGTGAGCCGCCGCAGGGAGTCGCCGCCGAACAGCGCCAGCACGAGGCCCAGTCCGCCGAGGAGGCCGGCGAGCGCCAGGGCGAGACTGCGCCGCACCTGTCTCGACATCGCCACGAAGGCCTCCCCTCATCCTGCCGCCGCCCGGCGGGCGGCCATCCGGCCGCGCGAAAACCCGTCGACGGCGCCGCCCATAATACCGTACATGGTCCCCACACCAAGCCGTCCTGCCGCCCAGGCGGGTGAATCCCACGCGAATTCAGCAGTTTGGCACGTGGAGTGCCGGGCGGGGGCGCGTTCTGGACGGCACGCAACGGACGCGCGAGGAGGACGCCGGATGGCTCCGGTGAGGACAGTCTGTGTCTATTGCGGCTCCGGCTTCGGCCGCGACCCGGCCTTCCGCGCGGCCGCCGAGATCCTCGGGACCGCGGTCGCGCAGGCCGGGATGGGCCTCGTCTACGGCGGCGGCGATGTCGGTCTGATGGGTACGGTGGCGCGGGCGGCGCTCGCCGCCGGCGGCCACGTCACCGGCATCATCCCGGACTTCCTCCAGGCGCGCGAGCACATGCTGGCCGACATCCAGGAGACCGTGGTGGTCTCCGACATGCACACCCGCAAGCGCCTGATGTTCGAGCGCTCGGACGCGTTCGTGACCCTGCCGGGCGGCATCGGCACCCTGGAGGAGCTGGTCGAGCAGCTGACCTGGGCGCAGCTCGGGCGCCACCGGAAGCCGGTGGTGCTGGTCTCGGTGGCGGAGTTCTGGGCGCCGCTGCTGGCCCTGTTCGAGCACATGCGCGGCCACGGCTTCATCCGCGAGGGCCTCGACCTGAGCTACCTCGTCGCGCGGGAGGCGGCCGAGGTGGTGCCGCTGCTCCGCGCGGCCGGACACGAGCCGGACCCGAAGGCCGAGAGCATCGTCCAGCAGCGCATGTAGAGGCGCGTAGAGGCGCGCGCCCTCGCGCGGGGAGCCATGGCTGCCGTCGCGGATCCCGGCCGGGGTTCCGGCCCGCCGCCGGCCGCGCGGCGAAGAGGATCACAGGGATGCGGGCGTCGATGCGTGCTTCACTCCTCGCGGCGCTGCCGCTCGCCGGCCTCGCCGGCGCGGCGGCGGCCGGCCCGTCGCCGGTCCTGCAGACCCTGGACTACGCCAACACGCGCTACTCCGCCCTCGACCAGATCGATGCCGGCAATGTCGGGCGCCTGAAGGTCGCCTGGACCTTCTCCACCGGCGTCCTGCGCGGCCACGAGGGCGCGCCGATCGTGGTCGGGCACGTCCTGTACGTGCACACGCCGTTCCCCAACGCGGTCTACGCCCTCGACCTCGACCAGGGTGGGAAGATCCTGTGGCGCTACGCGCCGCGGCAGGACGCGAGCGTCATCGCCGTGATGTGCTGCGACACGGTCTCCCGGGGGCTCGCCTACGCGGACGGGCGGCTGTTCCTGCAGCAGGCCGACACCACCGTGGTGGCACTCGATCCGGAGACCGGCCGGGTGCTGTGGTCGGTGCGGAACGGCGACCCGGGCCGGGGCGAGACCAACACCGCCACGGTCCTGCCGGTGCACGGCAAGCTCATCGTCGGGCTCGCGGGGGGCGAGTACGGGGCGCGCTGCCACGTCACCGCCTACGATCAGGCGACGGGTCAGCGGCTCTGGCGCGCCTACGCCACCGGGCCGGACGCCGACATGCTGGTCGATCCGGAGACGACGACCGAGCTCGGGCGCCCGATCGGCAGGGATTCCTCGCTCAGGAGCTGGGAGGGCGACCAGTGGCGGACCGGCGGCGCCTGCAGCTGGGGCTGGTTCTCCTACGACCCGGACCTGAACCTCGTCTATTACGGCACCGGCAATCCCTCGACCTGGAACCCGAACCAGCGCCCGGGGGACAACCGGTGGGCACAGGCGATCATCGCCCGCGACGCCGATACGGGCGTCGCCCGCTGGGTCTACCAGATGACCCCCCACGACCAGTGGGACTACGACGGCGTCAACGAGATGATCCTCACCGAGCAGGTGATCGACGGCCGCGCCCGGAAGGTGCTGACCCATTTCGACCGGAACGGCTTCGGCTACACGCTGGACCGCGCCACCGGCGCTCTGCTGGTGGCGGAGAAGTTCGATCCCACGGTGAACTGGGCGAGCCGCGTGGAGACGAACCCCGCCGCCCCCGATTACGGCCGGCCCGCGGTCGACAAGCGCTACGCCCCCGGCGCGGCCGACGAGGACGAGGCCACGAAGAACATCTGCCCCGGGGCGCTGGGTGCCAAGAACCAGCAGCCGGCCGCCTACTCGGCCAAGACGCGGCTGTTCTACGTGCCGACCAACCACATGTGCATGGACTACGAGGCGTTTCGGGTGACCTACACGCCCGGCCAGCCCTATGTCGGCGCGACGCTCACCCTGCACCCGCCCGAGGGCTCGGACCGGACCGGGGCGTTCATCGCCTGGGACGGCGCCAGGGGCCGGATCGCCTGGACGATCCCGGAGCCGTTCTCGGTCTGGTCGGGGGCGCTCGCCACGGCCGGCAACGTGGTCTTCTACGGCACGCTGGAGGGCTACCTGAAGGCGGTCGACGCCCGGGACGGGCACGAGCTCTACCGGTTCAAGACCCCGTCCGGCATCGTCGGCAACGTCACCACCTACCTGCACGGCGGGAAGCAGTACGTGGCGGTGCTCTCCGGGGTCGGCGGCTGGGCCGGGATCGGTCTGGCGGCCGGGCTGACCGACCCGGCCGACGGTTCGGGGGCAGTCGGCGGCTACGCGGCCCTGTCGCAGTACACGGCGCCCGGCGGGCAGCTCACGGTGTTCGAACTGCCGCAGTGAGCCGCCCCCGGCGGCGTCCGCACGCGCCGCCGGGCGATTCGCGCGGCATCCCTCCGACGTTCCGAGGCGCCCCCGCGCCGGGTTTGCCGGGCCGCATCCCGGGCCGCCTCTCCTGTCCCGCACGGCCCCGATTCCGGCTCCGGCGGCCGGCCCCGGACGCAACTATTCAGGTGCGGCCGTGCCGTTCACGGCGATCAATGGTCGGCATGCCGCTGTGATGGGGCGAATTCAACGGTATAAATTCGCAAATCCAGAGTCTATCTCCGAAAATAAGCCGCCTTACAGAGTGTTGCTCCGATGATACGAATCGTTGGAACGTCGGATCTTGAACGAACTATGACGATCTGCTGGAGCTGATCTTGGCTATGGGGCGCGCGACCGGCCGGATGGGGCGGTGTCGGGGAGCGCGTCATGACACGGGGATATGGGGTCTCACTCGCCGCGCTGGCGGTCGCGCTGCTCGGTCCGGGCGCTCAGGCGCAGACGGCCGGCAACGGCGTCGACATCCTGTCGGGTTTCCGGCGGATCTGGATCCCCGGGCAGACCTACGACACCGGATCGCCCACGGCCCTCGGGGCGCCCCTCCTGCTGCGCAACATCCAGATCGTCGCCGAGCGGGCGCGGGAGCGGACCCAGGCGCAGGAGATCGCCGCCTACGACGACGACCGCCGAAACCAGAGCTACAGCGTCATCGACGGCCTCGGGCCGCTGACCCGGGCCTATCTGGCGGGATCGGGGGCGACCACCACGATCCCGGCCTTCGACGCGACCACGTCGCGCGTCCAGTACGTCGACCAGGGCACCGGCGCCGGCGTGACGACGTCGCCCCTCGGGAAGGTCGTGCAGCTGGTCAACGCGTTCCGGACCAACGCCTCCACCGGCCCGGCCAAGGACGCCTACAGCTATCCGCGCCCCTGGCGGCAGAGCCTGAACGGCCAGAGCCTCGGCTTCGTCGTGCCGCCCTCCCTCGGGCCGGAGAGGAGCCCGACCCCCGCGACGGATGGCGGCTTCCCGAGCGGCCACACCAACGCCGCCTACCTGTCGGCCCTCGCCCTGGCCTACGCGGTCCCGCAGCGGTTCCAGGAACTGCTCACCCGCGCGAGCGAGCTCGGCGACAACCGGATCGAGGCGGGCATGCATTCGCCCACCGACGTGATCGGCGGCCGCGTGCTGGCGACCGCCTTCGCCATCCGGGCGCTCAACGACCCGGCGAACGCGGCCCTGCTGGGCGAGGCCTTCGCGCAGGCGCAGCGCTACCTGAGCCAGGCCTGCGGCGGTCCCTTGGAGCGGTGCGCCCACGCGCCCGTGGATCCGGCCACCGACCGCTTCTCCGACTACGCGCGCGACAAGGCCGCCTACACGGCGCGCCTGACCTACGGCCTGCCGCCGGTCGGGCCCACGGACCGGCCGCCGGTGGTCCCGGTGGGGGCGGAGGCGCTGCTCGCGACCCGCTTCCCCTACCTCACGGCGGCGCAGCGCCGCGACGTGATCGCGACCACCGAATTGCCCTCCGGCGGCTTCCTCGACAACGGGCTGGGCTACGACCGCATCAACCTGTTCGCCGCCGCCGACGGCTACGGCGCCCTCGACGGCACGGTCACCGTCACGATGGACGCGGCCAGGGGCGGCTTCTCGGCCTACGACGTCTGGCGCAACGACATCGGCGGCGCGGGCGGCCTCGTGTAGCTCGGCAGCGGCACGCTGGTCCTGACCGGCGCCAACACCTACGCGGGCGGCACGACCATCGGCGGCGGGACGCTCGTCGGCCATGCCGGCGCCTTCGGCACGGGCGCCATCGTCGACGACGCGGCGCTCGTCGTGGATCAGTCGACCGACGGGACGCTGGCCAACGCCGTCTCGGGCTCCGGGACCCTGACCAAGACCGGGGCGGGCACCCTCACGCTCACGGGGCTCGGCACGCTGACGGGCGCCACCGCGGTGCAGGCCGGGCGGCTCGTGGTGAACGGCGCCCTCGCCCACTCGGTCGTCACGGTGCTGCCGGGGGCGGAACTCGGCGGCTCGGGCACGCTGGGCGGGATCAGCGCGCTCGCGGGCGGCACCGTGGCGCCGGGCAATTCCATCGGGACCCTCACCGCCGCCGGCCATGTCGCCTTCGCGCCGGGCTCCGTCTACCGGGTCGAGGCCGGCGCCGCCGGACAGGCGGACCGGATCGCCGCGACCGGCACCGCCACCCTGTCGGGCGGCACCGTCCAGGTGCGCGCCGCCCCGGGCGCCTACAGCCCGCGCACCACCTACACGATCCTCTCCGCCGCCGGCGGCGTCTCCGGCCGGTTCGCCGGCGTGACCGCGAACCTCGCCTTCCTCAGCCCGGGCCTGCGCTACCGGAGCGACGCGGTCGACCTGACGCTGACCCGCAACGACGTGCCCTTCGCCGCCTCCGCCACCGGCCGCAACGGCGCGGCCGCCGCCAACGCGATCCAGGCCGCCGGATCGGGCCGGCTCTACGACGCGGCGGTCGCCTTCACGGCCGACGAGGCCGGTAGCGGCTTCCGGGCGCTGGCCGGCGACATCCACGCCGGCACCGTGTCCACCGCCTACGAGACCGCCTACTTCGTGCGCGAGGCCGTGCTCGACCGGCTGCGCTGGGGCGGCCCCGGCACAGGCCTCGACGACGGCCGCCTGCCGGCCGCCGACGCGGCCGACCTGCCCGGACGGGCCCCGGTGGTGGCCGACGTGCCGGTGCGGGCGCTCGACCCGCAGGTGTTCGGGGTCTGGGGCCAGGGTTTCGGCGCCTTCGGCACGGCCGGCGGCGGCGGCAACGCCTTCGACCTGAACCGGCAGATCGCCGGCTTCGCGGCGGGCGCGGACGTGCGCTTGGCCAGCGGGCCGCGCGTCGGCGTGGTCGGCGGCTACACCGAGGCCGATCTCGCCAGCGCGGGCCGGGTGGGCGGCCTGAGCCGGGCGGAGAGCGCGACGCTCAAGAGCGGCTTCGGCGGCCTGTACGGCGGCTACGAACGCGGCCCGCTGGCGCTGCGGCTGGGCGCCCTCTACGCCGAGACGGACGCGCGCACCCGCCGGGCCGTGGCGTACGGGCTGTCGGACACGCTGAGCGGGCACGGCGGCGGCCACACGGTGCAGGCATTCGGCGAGATCGGCTGGCGGATCGCGCTGGGGCAGCCGGCGGGCGCGTCCGTCGAGCCGTTCGCGGGCGGGGCGTATGTCGGCATCCGGCGCGGCGCCTTCGCGGAGACGGGGGGCGCGGCGGCGCTGGCGAGCGTCGCGCGGGACTACGATCTCGGCGCGGCGACCGTGGGGGTTCGGGCGCAGACGCGCCTGGACCTGGGCTTGAGCCGGCCGGTGACGCTGCGGGGCCTCGTCGGCTACCGGCGGGCGTTCGGCGACGTGGTGCCGACGGCTCTGCTGGCCTTCGGCGCGGGCGGTCCGGCCTTCCTGAGCGCGGGGGTGCCGATCGACCGGGACGCGCTGGTGGCGCAGGTCGGGCTCGAGCTGGCGGTGACGCCGGACGCGAGCCTGGGCGTGGCCTACACGGGCCAGACCGGCGCCCGCGCGCGGGATCAGGCCGTGACGGGCGGCTTCACCCTGCGGTTCTAGCGCGCGACGCCTGCGCGCCGACGAAGTCCACGAAGGCGCGCAGCGGCGCCGGCAGGTGCCGCCGGCCGGGGTAGTAGAGGAACGGGCCGGGGAAGTCCTGCCACCAGGGTTCCAGCACCGGCTCCAGGGCGCCGCCGTCGAGCCGCGGCCGCAGCCAGTCCTCGAACAGGTGGACGATCCCGGTGCCGGCGACCGCGGCCTCCACCGCGAGGTCGCTGGCGCCGACCCGCACGATCAGCGGCCCGGTCGGGTCTACCCGGACGATCGCGCCGTCGCGCTCGAACTCCCACGGCGCCGTCAGCGCGCCGCTGGGGAAGCGGCCGAGCAGGCAGGCATGGTCGAGGAGGTCCCGCGGATGCTCCGGCCGGCCGCGCCGGTCGAGATAGGCCGGGGACGCCGCCGTGGCGAAGCGCTGCCGCCGCGGGCCGATCGGCACGGCGATCATGTCCTGCTCCAGCCGCTCGTCGTAGCGGATGCCGGCGTCGCAGCCTGCCGCCAGCACGTCCACGAACCCGTCCTCGACCACCACCTCCAGGCGGATCTCCGGGTAGGCCGCCAGGAAGGGCGGCACGAGTGCCGGCAGCACCAGCCGGGCGGCGCTGAGCGGCACGTTGAGCCGCAGCGTCCCGGCCGGCCGGTCGCGGAACCCGTTCACCACGTCGAGGGCGGATTCCACCTCGGCGAGCGCCGGGCCGAGCCGCTCCAGCAGGCGGGTCCCGGCCTCGGTCGGCGCGACGCTGCGGGTGGTGCGGTTCAGGAGGCGCACGCCGAGCCCCGCCTCCAGCCGGCGCACCGCCTCGCTGAGGCTCGACGCGCTCCCGCCCCCGGCGCGGGCGCCCTCGCGGAACCCGCCAGCCCGCGCCACGGTCACGAAGGCGGCGAGGTCGGTGAGATCCCGGGTCATCGTTCGAGAATCCGCACAGGCCGTGCCGATTGTCACGGCTTATCGGCGCAAAACCGGGCGTCTACATCCGGGGCGCCCACAGGAGATACGTCATGACCGACATCGCGCAGGCCGGGACCTTCGCCCTCGGCGACCGCACCGTGAAGCGGCTCGGCTACGGGGCCATGCAGCTCGCCGGGCCCGGGGTGTTCGGGCCGCCCGAGGACCGCGCCGCCGCGGTCGCGGTGCTCCGGGAAGCCGTGGCGGCGGGCGTCGACCACATCGACACCAGCGACTTCTACGGGCCGCACGTCACCAACCGGATCATCCGCGAGGCGCTGCACCCCTACCCGGACGGGCTCGTGATCGTCACCAAGGTCGGCGCCAGGCGCGGGGCCGACGCCTCGTGGAACCCGGCCTTCTCGGCCGAGGAGCTCGCCCGGGCGGTCCACGACAACCTGCGCAACCTCGGCGTCGACGCCCTCGACGTGGTCAACCTGCGCCTGATGTTCGACGTCCACGGGCCGGCAGAGGGCCCGATCGAGGCGCCGCTCACCGTGCTGGCGGATCTTCAGCGCCAGGGGCTGATCCGCCGGATCGGCCTGAGCAACGCCACGCCGCGTCAGGTCGCCGAGGGGCGCCGGATCACCGACATCGTCTGCGTGCAGAACCAGTACAATCTCGCCCATCGGGGCGACGACGCCTTCATCGACGATCTGGCGGCGGCCGGGATCGCCTACGTGCCGTTCTTCCCGCTGGGCGGGTTCAGCCCGCTGCAGTCGGGCACGCTGTCCGAGGTCGCGGCCGGGCTCGGCGCGACGCCGATGCAGGTGGCGCTGGCGTGGCTGCTGCGCCGGTCGCCCAACATCCTGCTGATCCCGGGGACCTCCTCGCTCGGCCATCTGCGCGAGAACCTCGCGGCGGCCGCGCTCGCGCTCCCGGATGAGGCGATGGCGGCGCTGGATCGGATCGGGGCGGCGTGAACGGTTCCCGTCCGGACGCTTCGGTTGCGCTCTCCCTCCCCGTCATCGCGAGCGCAGCGAAGTGACCCAGGGCCGCGCGACGACGGTCGGCGTCGCGCTGTCTGGAGTGCCTCGCTCCGCTCGCAAGGACGGCGGTGCCGCAACGATCGACCCGGCGCCTACTTCGCCGTCATATCGGCGAGCATCGGGCAGCCGCCCTCGCTCATCGGGCGGAACGCCTGCTCGGCCGGGATCGTCTCCAGCACCTTGTAGAGGTCCCACGCGCCCTTCGACTCGGACGGCGCCTTGGCCTCGAACAGGTACATCGGGTGGATCTTGCGCCCGTCCGGCCGGATCGTGCCCTTGCCGAACAGCGGGTCGTCGGTCGGCATCTCCTTCATCTTGGCGACCACGGCGGCGCCGTCCCTGGCCGAGTGCAGGGCCGCCACCGCCTTCAGGTAGTGGAGCGTGCTGGCGTAGACGCCCGCCTGGTACGAGGTCGGCTTCTTGCCGGGCATGCGCTTCTCGAACCGCTCCGCGAAGGCCCGGGTGCCGTCGTTGAGGTCCCAGTAGAACGAGGCGGTGAAGGCGAGGCCCTGCGCCACGTCCAGGCCCAGCGAGTGGATGTCGGTGATGGCGATCAGCAGGGCCGCGAGCGTCTGGCCGCCCTGGCGGATGCCGAACTCGTGCGCCTGCTTGATGGCGTTGGCGGCGTCGAGGCCGGCATCGGCCAGCCCGATCACCTGCGCGCCCGAGGCCTGGGCCTGGAGGAGGAACGAGGAGAAGTCCGGGTTCGGGAACGGCGTGCGCACGCCGCCGACGACCTTGCCGCCGTTCTTCTCCACCACCGCCTTGGTGTCGCGCTCAAGGGCGAGGCCGAAGGCGTAGTCGGCGGTGATGAAGTACCAGGACTTGCCGCCGCGCTTGAGGATGGCCTTGCCGGTGCCGTTGGCCAGCGCCGCGGTGTCGTAGGTCCAGTGCACGGTGTTGGGCGTGCAGGCCGGGCCGGTCAGGTCGGCGGTGCCGCCGCCCGAGTTGATGAAGGCCTTGTTCTTCTCCTTGGTGATCTGCGCGATGGCGAGCGCCACCGAGGAGGTGGGGACGTCGAACACCGCGTCGACGCCGTCGCGGTCGTACCATTGCCGGGTGATGGAGGCGCCGACATCGGGCTTGTTCTGGTGGTCGGCGGCGACGACCTCGACCTTCAGCCCGTGCGCCTCCGGCTTGAAATCCTCGACCGCCATCCGGGCGGCGACCACCGAGCCCTCGCCGGTGGAGTCGAAGTAGACGCCGGAGCGGTCGTTCAGCACGCCGATCTTCACCGGCACGAGGTCGGCCGCGAGCGCCGCGCCGGCGCCGAGCGCGCACAGACTCCCGAGCAGCGCCGCGGCGCGGTGGCGGAGCGTCATGTCTCTCTCCCTGTCGAATCTCTCCCGGCCGCGTTGATCGCCGCTCGGGACGTTTCCGAAGGCAGACTATCCGTGGCGGATCGCGGCTGGAACGGGTGCGCGTGAGGATGCCGGCGATCCGTCAGGGACAGCCTTCACCACGCGAGACGACACCGCCGTCTTCGCGAGCGGAGCGATCCAGCAGCGCCACGGTCGTGATGACGGGTGTGCGGCGGCGATCGGCCGCTCAACCGCCCCGCGGCGTCAACCCGAAGATCGCCCGCGCCTGATCGGGGGTGGCCGGCTCCCGGTCGAGATGGGCCAGCAGGCTCACCGCCTTCTCCACCAGGGCGGCGTTGCTCGGCGCGAGCCGGCCCCTCGACAGGTACAGGTTGTCCTCCAGCCCGACCCGGACGTTGCCGCCCATCCCGGCCGCCACCGCGAGGATCGGGAACTCCTCCCGGCCGATGCCGAAGGCCGACCAGACCGCGTCCTCCGGCAGCCGCGCCCGCATCGCCACGAGCGCCTCGGGCGTCGCCGGGGCGCCCCAGGGGATGCCGAGGCAGATCTGGAACAGGGGCGGGCGCGCCAGATGCCCCTCGGCGATCAGGTGCCGGGCCAGCTCGATCTGGCCGAGGTCGAACACCTCGATCTCGGGCTTCACGCCCGCGTCGCGGATGTGACCCGCCATCGCCCGCAGATGGCTTGGCGTGTTGAGGAACAGGTGCTCGCCGAAATTCATCGTGGCGATGTCGAGGGTGCAGATCTCCGGCCGCAGCGCGCCGACATGCCGGGTGCGCACCTCCGGGCTGACGAAGGTGGTGCCCGGGCCGGCGACCGCCGGGTCGGGATCGCCCGGCACGAACCGGCCCCCCGCCCCCGTGGTCAGGTTGAGGATCACGTCCGTATTCTTCTCGCGGATCCGCTCCACCGCCTCGCGGTAATGGGCGAGCGCCATGCTGGGCGCGGCCGTCTCGGGGTCGCGGACGTGGATGTGCACCACCGCGGCCCCGGCGGCGGCGGCCTCGAGCGCCGACTCGGCGATCGCCTCCGGGCTCACCGGCACGGCCGGGTTCTTCCGCGGCGTGTCGAAGGAGCCCGTGAGGGCGCAGGTGATGACGGTGGTGCTCGCCATGGGTGTTCTCCTCGGACCCTAGATCGCTCCGCCGTCGACCGTGATCGTCTCGCCCGTGATGTAGGCCGCGCCGGCACTCAGGAAGAAGATCGTCTCGGCGATGTCCTCCGGGCGGGCCATGCGGCCGAGCATGGTGCGCCCCACCGTCGCGGCCTTGCGCTCCTCCGACCAGGGGTCGGTCCAGGGCGTGGCGACGAGGCCCGGCGCGACGGCGTTGACGCGCACCTCCGGCGCCAGCGCCCGGGCGAGGCTGCGGGTCAGGTTGATCAGCCCGGCCTTGCTGGCCGCGTAGGCGACCGACGAGCCGCGCCGCCCGAGACCGGCCACCGACGCGGTGTTGACGATGGCGCCGCGGCTCGCCTTGAGGGTCGCGGCCGCGGCCCGGGCGCAGCGGAACGGCCCGAGCAGGTTGGTCGCGAGGATCGTCGCCCAGAACTCCTCGCTCATCGCGTCGAGATCCTCGAACGCGATGGGCGCGGTCGTGGCCGACGTCCCGGCATTGTTGACGAGCACGTCGAGGCCGCCGAGCCGGTCGATGCCGGCCGCCACCATCGCCTCGGCCTCGCCCGCCCGCGACACGTCCCCGGGCAGCGCGATCACCGAGAGGCCCTCCCCGGCGAGCCGGGCGACCTCGGCCGGGCCGCGGGCATCGTCGGGCAGGTGGTTCAGCGCCACCGCGGCGCCGTTGCGGGCGAAGATCGCGACGGTCGCGAGCCCGATGCCCGAGGAGGCCCCGGTGACGAGGACGCGCCGCCCGGACAGGTCCGCTCCGATCATGTTCCCTCCATCCGGCCGATCCCGGCCATCGCCGCCTTGAGCGCCAGGAGCTTGCGGTCGCGCTCGCGGAACAGCTCCTCGGGCGCGCGCCCGCCCCAGTCGAAGTAGCCGCGCCCCGCCATCACCCCGGTCCGGCCGGCGGCGCAGAGGGCGTCGAGGGTCTCGGACCGGGTGCGCGGCGGCGGCGGCGCGTAGCTGCCGTTGGCGAGCGCCCGCTGCGTCAGCTCCAGGCCGGTGAAGTCGGCCTTGGCGAGGTGGCCGAGGATCGGGATGCGCAGGGCGAGCCCGTGGACGATCGCGTCGTCGATGTCCCGCGGCGCGGCCACGCCCTCGTCGAGGAGCCGGAACACCTCGGCGCTGATCGCCTGCTGGATGCGGTTGGCGACGTAGCCGGGGATGAAGCGCTTCAGGACGATCGGGACCTGGCCGAGGCCGCGCACGAACTCGGCCATGGCGGCGATCACCGCCGGATCGGTGCCGGGCCCCGGCACCACGTCGACCAGGTCGACGATGTAGGGCGGCGTGTACCAGTGCAGGATCAGCGCCCGCGCCTGCCGGCGTTCCGGGATCAGCGGGAAGACGTCGAGGTAGCTGGTGTTGCTGGCGAGGACCGCGTCGGCCGGGCAGAGCCGGTCGAGCTCGGAGAAGAGCGCGCCCTTGGCCTCCGGGTCCTCGGTGATCGCCTCGATCACGAGACCGGCGCCCGACACCGCCGCGCCGAGCTCCGCCTCGACCCGGACGGCCCGGGCCAGCCGCGCGGCATCCCAGCCCTCCGGGGCGGCGCCCGCCTCCCGCAGGGTCGCGAGGGCCGAGTCCATCAGGGCGGGGATCCGCGCGCGGGTCTCGGGCCGCGTGTCGGTGAGCCGCACGCCGTGGCCGGCGAGCGCCAGCACCAGGGCGATGCCGTGCCCCATCACGCCGCCGCCGACGATCGCGATCTCGCCCATGCCGCACGCTCCTGTCCCTGTCCCGGGCTCCTCTCGCGGGAATCCTCGGGTCTTCCCGCCGGCCTCAGCCGCCGCGCTGGTCCCGGCGCATCATGAAGGCCAGCTTCTCGAACAGGCTGACATCCTGCTCGTTCTTCAGGAGCGCCCCGTGCAGCGGCGGGATCAGCTTGCGGCCGTCCTGCTCGCGCAGGGTCTCGGGGGCGATGTCCTCGGAGACGAGGAGCTTCAGCCAGTCGAGCAGCTCCGAGGTCGAGGGCTTCTTCTTGAGGCCCGGGACCTCGCGCATCGCCAGGAAGGTCCGCAGCGCCTCCTCGACGAGGCGGTGCTTGATGCCCGGATAGTGGACGTCGACGATGCGCTGCAGCGTCTCGGCGTCGGGGAACTTGATGTAGTGAAAGAAGCAGCGGCGCAGGAACGCGTCCGGCAGCTCCTTCTCGTTGTTCGACGTGATGATCACGATCGGCCGGCGCACGGCCCTCACGGTCTCGCCGGTCTCGTAGACGTGGAACTCCATCCGGTCGAGTTCGGTCAGCAGGTCGTTGGGGAACTCGATGTCGGCCTTGTCGATCTCGTCGATGAGCAGGACCGGGCGCTCGGGCGCGGTGAACGCCTCCCAGAGCTTGCCGCGCCGGATGTAGTTGCCGATCTCCGAGACCCGCGGGTCGCCGAGCTGGGAGTCGCGCAGGCGCGAGACCGCGTCGTACTCGTACAGGCCCTGCTGCGCCTTCGTGGTCGACTTGATGTTCCAGACGATCAGCGGCGCGTTCAGCCCCTTGGCGATCTCCTCGGCCAGCACGGTCTTGCCGGTCCCGGGCTCGCCCTTCACCAGGAGCGGCCGCTCCAGGACCACGGCGGCGTTGACCGCCGCGGTGAGGTCGGGGGTCGCGACGTAGGTCTCGGTTCCGGAAAAGCGCATCGCGGTCTCGGAGAGAGGGGCTCGGGCCCAGGGGTAGCGCGCCGCGCCGCCGGGCCGCAAGCGCCGAGCCCGTCCGGCCGGGCCTGTCCGAACTCCGTCATCACGGGCGATGCGACGTGACCCAGGGCAGCGCGACGTTCCGAGGCGTGGCGTCGCCCCGGATTGCTCGGCTCCGCTCGCGAGGACGGTATCGCCGCGAGCGATCTCAGCCCTTCTCGTGCCAGACGCAGTTCCGGGCCAGGATCTCCAGGTTGACGTCCGACTTCTGCGGCTGCGGCAGGGTCTTGCCGTCCATGGCGAGGTCGATCTTGATCTCGACCTGGCCCTTCGCCTCGTTGGAGCGGCGGGAGAAGTAGCAGTACTGCTGGTAGGGCTGCTCGGCGCTGTCCTTGAAGTTCCAGCCGGTCACGATCTGCCCGTCGAGGTAGGGCACCTGCTTGAACACCGTGAAGGTCGTGTTCACCGCCGCCTTGGAGGCCGGGGCGGCGTCGCTGCCGAGCTGGGCCTTGGTCGGCGTCGGCGTCGCGGAGGCCTTGGGCAGGCCCTCGAGCTTCAGCACGTTGTCGGTGAGCGTGACCTCGCCCTTGGTCTTCAGGGTCACGTCCGAGAGCGCGGCCTGCATGGCGGCGGCGATCTTCTCGGCCGCGGTGTCGAACTGGTTGAGGGTCGCCCAGCCGTAGGCCGCCGCGCCGACGCCGATGCCGGCGAGGCACGCGAAGGCGCCGAAGCCCAGCGCCCGGAACAGGAAGGCCCGGGCGGCGACGTAGCTCGAATCCGCCCGCAGGCGGGAATTCACCTGCTGGGCGAGGGCGATGTTCTCGGGGGTCCCGCTGGCGACGTAGTTCATGCGCCGGCTCCAGCGGCAGGGAGGGTCGGGCCCGGATGGGTCTGGTTCGGCAGCGCCTGCTGGCCCTGGGCCGGCCGGTTCATCGGGATCACCGCGCCCGACGCGTTGGCGGCCCGCGGCAGGATCGGCTCGGGATGCGAGCGCAGGGCGTCGGCGATCGCGTCGAGCATGTAGGGGGCCGCCTCCGGGTTCACGGCGGCGCCGAGATCGTCCTCGTCCATGAAGGTCCGGCGGGTCGAGACCGCGCACAGCGCCAGGATCGTCGACGCGAAGGCCGCGCAGACCGCGGGCAGGAACACGAAGATCCGCAGGAAGGCGTGGACCTGGCTCTCGGTCACGTCGATCGGGTCGACGCCGTAGACCATGGCGGTGAAGGAGTGGAGCTGCGAGCGGTTGACCGCGTTGCGGTAGCCCTGCTCGGCATCGGCCACGCGCCGGTCGGCGGCGCCCGGATCGAGGGCGGCGCGCGCCTTGCGGGCCTCCTCCAGGTCCTTGATCATCCCGGCGCGGTCGGCGGACGCCTTGGCGACGCCCTGCGACAGGGCGGCGACGCGGGGATCGGCCACGCATTTCAGGTTCTGGTACTTGCGGCCCTTGCTGTTGGTGCCGAACACGCGCTCGCAGCGCTGGGCCGGCAGGCCGGCGAGCTGCTGGGCGTTGTCGGCGGAGCGCTTCTCGATCTGGTCGAGCTCGGCCGTGTACTGCGCCACGCGCTCGTCCGCCGCCTTGATCCGGTCGCCGATCGTGGCGCGGTCGGCCTGGGCGTCCTTCAGGGCGGTCTTGGTCCGGGCCGCCTCCATCAGGCGGGGATGGAACATCATCTCGCCGAGCTGCGACACCGACTTGGTGGTCACGCCCGCCGCGAAGATGATGCCCAGCACGGCGAGGCCGCGCACGAAGTAGGAGCGCTGGGTGCGGGCCAGGATGCCGAGCGGCACGCGGCACAGCTCGACCGCGGCGTAGACCAGCGGCGCCAGCAGCATGAAGTAGAAGGCGTGCCAGTCGCCGTCGCTGTAGACGCCCGCGAACAGCCACGCGCCCCAGAGCGAGGCGCCGATCACCATGAACTCGACGAGGTACGCGATCGCCACGTAGCCCCACTTGATGCGGTAGCCCTTCTCGACGTGGCGCTGGTGGCGCCAGCGGTCCGACTCGAGCTTCCACTCGCGCTTCTCGCGCTCGATGTCGCGGCTGGGAGGCGCTGTCGGACCGGCAAATATCGATTTGATGGAGATCATCGGCCTCGTCGCATCCATCGGTCCAGTTCCGGGCGGGGCCCGGCCGAGCTTAACCCCCGGTTAACTCAGGCGTGTATGCGCGCATTGTGCCGATTTTGAGCCGGGTTGCACGCCCTCCGCGCGCGCCGCCTCTGGATGCCGTCCGCATCCCGCGCGCCGGTGACCGAAATGTCTCACCCGCGTCTGTATCCGGCTTGTGTCGGAACGCACATCCGCGGGGCCGGTCGCGACCCGAATCCGGTTGCCCCGAGGGCGGGGGCGACCCATGATCGCGCAGCCGTGATCGGCATCCCCCTGCCCCGAGAGACGAGGTTCGATCCGCCGCCGATGCCAGAGGTCCACGCCGGCTCCTACAAGGAAGCGATCCTGTTTCTCGTCACGGCGGGCATCGTGGTGCCGCTGTTCCACCGCCTGCGGATCTCGCCGGTGCTCGGCTTCATCGGCGCCGGCGCCCTGCTCGGCCCCTTCGGCCTCGGTCGGCTGGCCGACACCTATCCCTCCGTGCACCTCTTCACCATCGGCAACCGGGCCGAGATCTCGCACCTCGCCGAGTTCGGCGTGATCTTCCTGATGTTCATGATCGGGATCGAGCTGTCCTGGGAGCGCCTGCGGGTGCTGCGCCGGCTGGTCTTCGGCCTCGGCTCCCTGCAGGTGGGCTGCTCCGCGCTGATCCTCGGGGCGATCCTCTACGGGCTCAACGTGCCGCTCACCGGCGCGGTGATCGTGGGCATCGGCCTCGCCCTGTCGTCGACCGCCGTGGTGCTGCCGGTCCTCGCCGAGCAGAAGCGGCTGAACGCGCCCACGGGCCGCACCAGCTTCGCGGTCCTGCTGTTCCAGGACCTGGCGGTGGCGCCGGTCCTGTTCGCGATCGCGGTGCTCGGCCGCGACGACGGCGGCGACAAGGGCTGGGCGCTCGCCATGGCGCTCGGCCAGGCGGCGATCGCGCTGGTGCTGATCGTGGTGGCGGGCCGCCTCGCCCTGCGCCCGCTGTTCCAGCTCGTGGCGCGCACGCGCTCCACCGAGCTGTTCATGGCCGCCTGCCTGCTGGTCATCGTCGGCACGGCGCTGACCGCGGCGGCGAGCGGCCTGTCGATGACGCTCGGCGCCTTCGTGGCCGGCCTGCTGCTGGCCGAGACCGAGTACCGCCGGGCCATCGAGGCGACGATCGACCCGTTCAAGGGCCTGCTGCTCGGCGTGTTCTTCGTCTCGGTGGGGATGAACCTCGATCCGGCGCAGCTCATGGCGACGCCGGGCGCGATCATCGGCCTGTCGCTGGCGCTGGTCCTGATCAAGGCCGCCGTGGTGATGATGGCGGCCCCCGTCCTGAAGATCCCCCGGCCGGTGGCGCTGGAGACGGCGCTCCTGCTCGGTCCGGGCGGCGAGTTCGCCTACGTGCTGATCGGCGGCGCCATGGCGACAGGCCTGGTGCCGGAGGAGGTCGGCGCGGCGGCCCTCGTGGTGACCACGGTCACGATGATCATGATCCCGGCGCTCGCCGCCGTCGGCCGCCGGCTCAAGCTGCGGGCGACGGCCGGCGCCCAGGCCACCGCCAAGGCCGAGCCGTGGCCGCAGCGCGTGGAGAACCGGGTGATCGTGGCCGGCTTCGGCCGCGTCGGCCGGCAGGTCGGCGAGATGCTGGAGCGGCACAAGATCCCGTACCTCGCCCTCGATTCCGACGCCGCCCGGGTCGCCGAGCAGCGCCGCGCCGGCGCGCCGGTCTATTTCGGCGACAGCGGCAACACCGAGATGCTGCGCCGCTGCGACATCGCCACGGCCCGGGCGCTGGTCGTCACCCTCGACAATCCCCGCGCCGTCGAGGCGGCGGTGGCGGCGGCCCGCGCCGAGCGGCCGGACCTGACCATCGTGGCCCGGGCCCGCGACGCCCGCCACGCCTCCTCGCTCTACGAGCTCGGCGTCGACGACGCGGTGCCGGAGACGATCGAGGCGTCGCTGCAGCTGTCGGAGGCCGTGCTGGTCGATGTCGGCGTGCCGATGGGGCTGGTGATCGCGTCGATCCACGAGCGGCGGGACGAGTATCGCGCCCTGCTGAAGAAGCGCGAGAGCGAGTCGAAGCCGATCTTCCGGGCCCGGCGGACCGTCGGGAAGGCGCTGGGCAAGGCCCCGGTCAAGCGGGAGCCCGAGCGCCAGGAGGTCGGACGCCAGGAAGTCGGGCGCCAGGAAGTCGGACACCAGGAGGCGGCCGGCCAGGAGGCCTGAGGCGGCGGGCGCGAGGCGGCCGCGCGGCGCGGACCGTGAGGCCCGGGCCGCGGGCCTCCTCAGATCAGGACCGGGTGCGCGTCCTCGTGCTTGGCTCGCCGCGCCACGCGGCTGCGGGGCGCCGGCTCGAACCCGTCGGCGAAGCTGCAGCGGTAGACCAGCTCGTCCGCCGGCCCGAGGCCGGTGACCAGGGGCACCGTCACGGTGTCGCCGGAGAAGCGCCAGCCGCGGGCGCCCTTGTCCCAGTAGAGCCAGACCGTCCCGGGATAGCCCCGCAGGGTGAAGACCGCGGCCTTGCGCGACAGGGCCTGCACCGCCCGCGGGGCGTACATGCCCTTGTCGCGATAGGCGTCCCGGGTCGCCTCCGGCTGGCGGTCCATGAAGGTGTTGCGCACCAGCTGAATCGTCGCCCCCGGCTTCCCGAGAAACCGCTTGAATTCCGTCAGATTCCGCAGGACGACCGCCATCGCAGGTCTCCTCGCCAGCTCCGTGTGGGCCGCGTCGCCGCGTCCGCACACACTCGATGTCCCGAGTTGAGCGATTCCCATGACCGATTGAGTGACCGGGCGAGGCCCGTCCGGCCACATATCAACAGATTCGACGACTTATACCCAGGTTATGAGTCCCAACGGGCTGGAGAGACTCGCTCGGGTCCCGGAATCAGCGATGCCGACCGGGCGGAATCTTGTCGACCATCGTCGAAGACTCGGAAGTCTTCCGGGAAAGTCCTGCCCCGCCCGGCGGGGCGCCGACCGATTCGCGCGGGCTTGACCCGGGCGCCCGGCTGGCGCGTTCTCCCGGGATGCTGCTGCAGTTCTTCACGGCCCTCCGGGACGCCAAGGTCCCCGTCTCCCTGAAGGAATACCTGACCCTGCTCGGCGCCCTGGACCGGGGCCTCGCGGAGCACGACGTCGAGGCGTTCTACTTCCTGTCGCGCGCGGCGCTGGTGAAGGACGAGGCGCATCTCGACCGGTTCGACCGGGTGTTCGGCACGGTGTTCAAGGGGCTGGAGACCCTCGGCGAGGCGGTGGAGCCCTCAGCCATTCCCGAGGAATGGCTGAGGAAGCTCGCCGAGAAGTACCTGACCGAGGCCGAGAAGGCGGAGCTGAAGGCGCTCGGCTGGGACAAGCTGTTCGAGACCCTGAAGCAGCGCCTCGCCGAGCAGAAGGGGCGCCACCAGGGCGGCTCGAAGTGGATCGGCACCGGCGGGACCTCGCCCTTCGGCGCCTACGGCTACAATCCCGAGGGCATCCGCATCGGCCAGGACGGCAACCGCAACTTCCGGGCGGTGAAGGTCTGGGACAAGCGCGAGTTCAAGGACCTCGACGACGACCGGGAGATCGGCGCGCGCAACATGCGCCTCGCGCTGCGGCGCCTGCGCCGCTTCGCCCGGACCGGGGCGGCCGAGGAGCTCGACCTCGACGGCACGATCCGCGCGAGCGCCCGCCAGGGCTACATCGACGTGAAGCTGCGGCCGGAGCGGCGCAACGCCGTGAAGGTGCTGCTGTTCCTGGACGTCGGCGGCTCGATGGACTGGCACATCGAGCAGGCGGAGGCGCTGTTCTCGGCGGCGCGCTCGGAGTTCAAGCACCTCGCCCACTACTACTTCCACAACTGCCCCTACGAGGCGGTCTGGACCGAGAACCGGCGGCGGCACGAGGCGCGGACGCCGCTCCTCGACGTGATCCGCACCTACGGCAGCGACTACCGGCTGGTCTTCGTCGGCGACGCCTCGATGAGCCCCTACGAGATCGCCACGCCCGGCGGCTCGGTGGAGCACTGGAACGAGGAGTCCGGCGCCGTCTGGATGCAGCGGCTCCTCGACCATTTCCCGAAGGCGGCGTGGCTCAACCCGGTGCCCGAGACGCACTGGGGCTACACCCAGTCGATCGGGATGGTGCAGCGGCTGGTCGCCGGCCGGATGTTCCCCCTCACCCTGGAGGGGCTCGACGCGGCGGCGCGGGCGCTGGTGCGGTGACAGGCGGGGTCGCGGCCTTCGAGCGCGATGCGGCCGGACGCCGTGCCGTCTCGGCGCGCGGAGCGAAGCGACCCGGCGATCCCACGCGCATGCGGTCGCGCCGGCCCGGGGTCGCTTCGCTGCGCGCGATGACCGGGGGATCGACGAGACCCGAACGGCGGCCGTGTCAGCCCTGCTGGGGCGGAGTCGTCACCACGAGGCCGTCCAGCGCCGGCGTGATCTTGATCTGGCAGGACAGGCGGGAATTCTCGCGGACGTCGCTGGCGAAATCCAGCATGTCCTGCTCCATGTCCTGCGCCTTGCCGACCGTGTCGATCCAGGCGTCGGCCACGTAGACGTGGCAGGTGGCGCAGGCGCAGGCGCCGCCGCACTCCGCGTCGATGCCCGGGACGTTGTTGCGCATAGCCGTCTCCATCACGGTCGCGCCGACGCTGCCTTCGACGGTCCGTTCCGTCCCGGCGTGGTCGACGTAGGTGATCTTGGGCATGCTGGGGGCTCCGGGCTCGCGTCGAGCGCACTCTGTCCGACGGGCGGCGTGCCTGCTTGGCGGCTGGAAACGCGGAATGCAAGCGCGGCATTAGACACCAATCCCGGATCGATCGCCGCATCGCGGCGACACCGTCAGGCGCGCGCCTCCGCGATCTCCGCCAGCGCCCGCGCGACCGCGGCCGCGAGGTCGTCGACCGGCACGGCCCCGGCGCCGGCGCGCAGGCGCGTCTCCGCGGCGTCCGCCAGGGCGCGCACGTGAACCGCCCCGACGCCCGCGGCCGAGCCCTTCAGGGTGTGGGCGAGGTCGGCGCGCTGCTCCCGCGGCAGGGCCGGGTCCGCGAGGCGCGGCAGGATCGACCGGCACTGGCCGGCGAACAGCTCCAGAACCTCACGGGCCAGCTCGGCGTCGCCGCCGGTCTGCGCCTCGAGTTCCGCGGGGTCGATGGCCTGCATGCTCGGGCTCCCGGCATCCGGATTCGTCGGGGATTGCGGATCTGATCCACACAATTCACCCCCTGATTCGCCGGGTGGGGATCGCGCCGGACCCCTCCCCTGCGGCAGGATGGTGGAGGCGGTGAGCGACGGGCCCGGTAACCATTCGGTTAACGTTTTCTGGGGCCGGTCGAGGGCTCGGGTATCGGCAGTCGCTGCCCGAGTTTAGTCTTGTAATGGTAAACGGGGCGTTGCGTCTCCGGCTCAAGCCTCCCCAGGCGCCGGTGAACCCGTGTAACGAGGCGTTGAATGGCGACCGAGAAGAAGCTGAAGGACCCGGCCGAGGCCGCGCTCTCTGCGATCGAGCAGGCGCTGAACCTCGACGCCCTGACGCCGAACGGCACCGACGGCCGCGCCGAGCCGCGCCTGCCCGATGTCGGTGACGCCGACCCGCTGCGCGACGGCGGCCTCGACGCCGGCCGGACCATGCCGCCGCGCCTCGACCTCGACCCGCCGCTCGCCTCCGACCTGCCGCCGCCGGGCCTGGACCGCCCCCGCCGCGAGGGCGGCCTCCTGCCCCCCGACCGCTCGCTCGTGGCCAACGACGACCGGCGCAACATCGGCATCCTGCAGCAGACCCTGCGGGTGCGCTCCTCGCCCAAGCCCTACCTGCTCGCCCTCGCCGCCGGCGCCGTCTGGATCGGCGCCCTGGTGCTGATCGCGTGGGCGAAGTCCGACGGCGACCTGCGCGCGGTCGTGTCGGGCCTCTCCGCCCTCCAGGCGAGCGTCGGCGCCGCGGCCCTGTTCGGCCCGGTTGTGCTGTTCGTGATCGCCGCCATGCTGGCGGTGCGCGCCCAGGAGATGCGCCTCGTCGCCCGCGCGGTCGGCGAGGTCGCGGTCCGTCTGGCCGAGCCCGAGAGCTTCTCCACCGACGCGGTCCTGACCATGTCGCAGACCGTGCGCCGCGAGGTGGCGGCGGTGGGCGACGGCGTCGAGCGGGCGCTCGCCCGGGCCGGCGAGCTGGAGACCCTGGTCCGGGGCGAGATCGCCACCCTGGAGCGGGCCTATTCCGACAACGAGATCCGCATCCGCTCCCTCGTGGACGAGCTGGTGGCCCAGCGCGAGGCGATCGTCACCAACGCCGAGCGGGTGCGCAGCGCCATCACCGGGTCGCACCAGAGCCTGAGCCAGGACCTGGAGGGCGCCTCCGACCGGATCGTCTCCGCGGTGACCGGCGCGGGCGAGCGCGTGACCGGCGCGCTGGAGACCCGCGGCGCCGCGATCACCGCCTCCCTGGGCGAGGCCGGCGACCGGGTGGTCAACCTGATGACCGCCCGCGGCAGCGACCTGATCGACACGCTGGCGGCCACCAGCCACGAGGTGCGCGGCAGCTTCCAGGAGGTCGGCGAGACCCTGACCCGCAGCTTCGAGGACCGCGCCGGGACCGCGACCGGCGCCTTCCAGGCCGCCGGCACCGCCCTGGCCGAGCGCCTGTCGGAGAATGCCGGCGCCCTCACCCGGACCCTGGAGGAGACCGGCAGCCGCGTGAGCGACGCGCTGGAGCGGCAGGCCGGCACGGTGCGCGAGACCTTCGAGCGCTCGGTGACGGGGCTCGAATCCGCCTTCCTGTCGCGCGGCTCGGAGCTGACCGAGCGCTTCGGCGCGATGGGCGCCGAGATCACCGCCCGCTTCGCCGAGACCGGTTCGGCCCTGACCCAGGACATCGCCGGCCGCGGCCTCGCGCTGCGCGCCGAGATCGAGAGCGCCGGCCTGTCGGTCGCCGAGACGATCGAGGGCCGCGGGCGCGACGCCCAGGCCGCCCTGGCGCTCGCCGCGAGCGGCGCCGGCGAGACCCTGGCGGCCCGCGCGGGCGCCGTGCGCGACGACCTCGTCGGCACCGCCGAGCGGATCGCCGAGGCCCTGTCGGAGCGCGGCGGCGCCCTCGCCGAGCGGATGGACGGCATCGCGGCGCGCCTCGACGAGACCGTGACGGTCCGGGCCGCCGACCTGGAGCACCGGGTGGCGGCGGCGGCCGAGCGGGCCGGCGGCAGCATCGCGCACCGGACCGAGACGGTCGCGGCGAACCTGGAGGCCGCCTTCGCGGCCCTGGGCCAGGGCTTCGAGACCGGGGCCGCCTCGGCGGTCCAGTCGCTGCGGGGCACGGTCGAGGGCCTGTCGGGCGAGATCGACGGCCGCACCGCCGAGGCGGTCGCGGCGCTCCAGCGCGGCGCCGACGCGGCCACCAGCGCCCTGCGCGGCACCGCCGAGGACGCCACCGGCGCGGTCGAGTCCCGCACCCTCGAGGCCGTGCGGGTGTTCGAGCGCCGGGTCGCGGATTCCGCCGCCGCCCTGTCGGCGCGCACCGAGGAGGCGGCCGCCGCGCTGCGGGCCGCCGCCGATCAGGCGAGCCAGGCCGCCGAGACGCAGACGCGCGACGCCGCCGCCCGGCTCGCCGAGGCGCTGGACACCCTGCGGACCGCCTCGGGCGAGGTCACGGGCGCCGTCGAGGCCGAGACCGCGATCCTCACCGCCCGGTTCCGCGACGCCGCCGACCGCGCCGGCACCGAGCTCGGCGCGCGCGGGACGGAAGCCGTCGCGGCGGTCCGCGCCGCCCTCGACGACCTCAACCGCGAGCTCGCCGCCCGGACCGGCGACGCCACCGGCAGCCTCGCCGAGGCCGCCCGCGCGATCTCGGCCGACCTCGCCGCCCGGATCGGCGAGATGGAAGCGGCCTTCGGCGAGCACGGCCGCGGCGTCGCCGAGCTGCTCGCCAGCCACGCCGACGAGACCCAGGCCCGGATCAGCGGCACCGGCCGCGACATCGTCCTCGCCGTGGCGAGCCAGGGCGCCCGCATCGCCGACACCCTCAGCCAGACCGGCGCGAGCTTCGCCGAGACCGCCGACGGCCGGGTCCGGGCGATCGACGAGACGCTGGGCAACCGCCTCGCCGCCCTGCAGGAGACCATCGCGCGCGGCGACATCCTGGCCGACCGGATCAACCGCGACACCGCCGCGCTGGGCGAGACCGTCGGCGCGCGGCTGGAGGAGATGGACCGGCTCCTCACCGGCAAGGGCGAGGCCGTGGCCGAGACGATCGCCACCCGGGCCCGCGAGGCCGGCAGCCTGATCGAGACCCATCTCGGCGGCCTGGAGACGCGCTCCGCCGAGCGGGCCGCCGCCATCGCGGCCGCCGTGGCAGCGCTGGTCGGCCAGATCGACGACCATCTCGGCAGCCGCGCGAACGCCGTGGACGAGGCGCTGCGCGCCCGGACCGACGAGATGGACCGGATCATGGCCGAGGGCCATCGCGGCCTGATGGAGATGCTGGAGGGCCGCACTTCCGGGCTCGGCCAGGACATCGCCCGCCACACCGGCGAGATCGCCCGGCGGATCGAGGAGAGCGCCGGCCATTTCGACACCGGCGTCATCGGCCGCCTGCAGGCGATCGCCGAGACCCTGGACCAGCGCGCCCGCCTCGTGGACGAGAGCTTCGGCGTGCAGGCCTTCGAGGCGATCCGCCTGATCGAGGCGCGCACCCGCGCTGTCGACGAGGAGCTCGCCGGCCGGACCCGCGACCTCGTGGCGATGATCACCGACCGGACCGGCGGCCTCGACGGCGCGATGGCCGAGCGCGTCCGCGCCCTCACCGGCACCATCGAGGAGGCCACCCGCGGCCTGGAGGCCGCGCTGGCGAACCGCGCGGATTCGATGATCCGGCTGGTGGACGAGCGCACCGAGAGCGCCGACGCGGCGCTCGCCGCCCGCACCGAGGCCGTGCACGCGGCCTTCGCGGAGCGCGCCGACCTGCTCGGCCGCCTCATCGACGAGCGCATCGCCGCCATGTCGGGCGAGCTCGACGAGAAGGGCCGCGCCGTGTTCGGGGCGATCGGCGGCCGGATCACCGAGCTGGCCCGCCTGCTCGACCGCGGCGGCAGCTCGCTGGCCGAGCTCATCGACCAGCGCGGCGAGAGCGTGCTCGCCAAGCTCCAGCAGACCATCGCGGACGCCGAGCGGATGCTCGATGCCGGCGAGGGCCGCCTGGGCCACACCCTGTCGAGCCGCACCGCCGACATCAGCGGCCTCCTCGACGAGGGCGTGCGCTCGGTCCACACCCTGCTGGACGACCGGACCAACCAGATCCGCGTCATGCTGGACGACCACGCCGGCACCCTGGCCGCCACGTTGGACGGCCGGATGGGGCCGATCCACGAGGCGCTGGACGGCCGCGGGCAGGCGATGGTCGCCGCCCTGGAGGGCGCGTTCGGCTCCGCCACCGGCGCCCTGGACGACCGCACCCGGCAGCTCGGCAGCCTGTTCGACGAGCGGCTGGGCCACCTGGAGAGCCTGGTCGACGGCCGCGGCAACCGCCTCGCCGACACCCTCACCGCCCGGGCCCAGGCCCTGCGCACCCTGTTCGAGGAGGCCCAGTCGGCCCTCGACGGCGTGGTCGAGGGCGGCGGCGGCCGCTTCGCCGCCGCGGTCGACGCCCGCATCCAGTCCCTCCGCGCGGTGCTGGAGGAGGCGCCCGCCGCCGTCTCGGCGCTGGTGGAGACCCGCGAGCGCCAGCTCGCCGCCACCCTCGACGCCCGCACGCAGCGCCTGCAGACCCTGTTCGAGGAGGCCCAGGCCGGCCTGCGCGACCTCGTGGACGGGCGCGGCCAGGAAGTCGCCGACGCGATCGCGGCCCGGACCGAGGGCCTGCGCACGACCCTCGACGCGGCGCCCGCCCAGATGGCGGACCTGCTGGACACCCGTCTGTCCGACCTCCAGGGCCTGTTCGAGCGGGCGCAGGGCGAGATCGACCGGCTCGTGGACAGCCGCGGCCGCCAGATCGCCGGCACCATCGAGCACCGCACCCAGGCGCTCCAGGCGACCATCGAGGGGGTGAACCCGGCCATTGCCGGCCTGCTCGAGGAGCGCGAGACCCGCCTCGCCGAGACCCTCAAGGAGCGGACGGGCGAGCTGCAGACCCTGTTCGACCGGGTGCAGAACCGCCTCGGCGCGCTGGTCGAGGGCACCGGCCGCGACGTGTCCGAGCGGGTCGACGCGCGCGTCGAGACCCTGCGGGCGACCTTCGAGCAGGCGCGCGCCGCGATCGAGGGCCTGCTGGAGGACCGCGGCCAGGCCCTGGTGGCGGCCGCCGAGGGCCGCACCGGCGCCCTGGTGGAGGTCTTCGACGCCCGCCTGCGCGCCCTGGACGGCGCCGTCGAGGACCGGACCGGCGCCCTGGTGGAGACCTTCGACGCCCGCCTGCGCGCCCTGGACGGCGCCGTCGAGGGCCGCACCGGCACCCTCGTGGAGACCTTCGACGCCCGGCTGCGCGCCCTGGACGGCGTGGTCGAGGGCCGCACCGCGGCCCTGGCGCAGGCCGTCGAGGCGCAGAGCGAGGCCCTGGCCCGCGGCGTCGACGCCCGCGCCGACGCGTTCACGCAGCGCATCGACAGCCGCATGCGGCTGTTCGCGACCCTGGTGGCGCAGCGGGCCGACACCCTGGCCACCGCCTTCGACGACCGCCACGAGGCCTTCGCGGGCCTCATGGACGAGCGCACGGCGGCCCTGGTCGCCGCCCTCGACGAGCGGGCCCGCGCCCATGCCGAGCAGGTCGACGCCCACAACGCGGCGCTGGCCGAGACGCTCAGCCGCCGCGAGGCCGCGCTCGCCGGCCTGATCGACGCCCGCACCGAGGCCCTCGGGGCGGGGTTCGAGCGCCGCGCCACGGCGCTCGGCGCCCTGGTGGATGCCCGCGGCGAGGCCCTGTCCCGCCGTCTCGCCGAGAGCGCCGAGACCCTCGTGCGCGCCATCGAGGAGCGCGGCGGCGCGCTGCTCGCGAGCGTCGAGGGCAGCGGCCGCGCCGTCGGCGACAGCCTGGAAGGCCATGTCGAGCGCCTGCGCGGCGCCATCGACGGGCCGATGATGGACCTGTCGCGGGCCCTGTCGGACCGCGCCGAGGCGATCGAGCGGACGCTCGCCGAGACCGGCGTGCCCCTGGCCGAGAGCCTGCGGGAGCGGACCGAGGAGCTGGCCGTGCAGTCGCGGGCCTCGGCCGAGCTGCTGCGCGCCGCCGTCGAGGACGGCGCCGGCCGCACCCTCTCCGAGCTGTTCGAGACCAACGACCGGATGGGCCGCGAGCTCGGCGCGCTGCTCCAGCGGATCGAGGCCGCCAACACGGCGCTGACCGACCTCGTGGCCGGCGCCGACACCAATCTCGGCGCGATCGAGCAGGGTCTCGCCGGCCGGATCGAGCAGGTCCAGGGGGCGCTGGAGCGCATCGCCGCCGAGACCGGCCGCGCCAGCGCCGGCGTCTCGGCCCAGGTCGAGGCCCTGCGCGGCGCCGCCGACGGGGCGCTCAGCGAGGCCTCGCGCCTCGCCGAGACCCTCGACGGCCGCGGCCGCTCGCTCGGGGAGCAGACCGCCGCGCACGTCGCGGCCCTCGACCGGGCCGCGGCCTCCCTGGCGGCCATCGAGGAGCGGCTCGACTCGGCCCTGTCGGGCCGCGAGACCAAGCTGACCGAGGCGCTGGCCGCGTTCGAGGTCCGGGCCGCGGCCCTGGAGCAGAACGGCACCGCCCTGGCGCAGACCATCGAGCAGACGCTGCGCGCCGCCGAGGAGCGCGCCCGCAGCGTCGGCGAGTCCCTGGCCCAGTCGGCCCAGGGGGCCGGGGCCTCGGTGACGAGCGCCTTCGCCGACCTGAAGGACAGCGCCAGCGCCGAGGGCGAGAAGGCCGCCCAGGGCGTCCGGCAGGTCATCGAGGAGGCGGCCCGCGAGATGCGCAGCGGCTTCCAGGAGGCCCAGGCCAGCTTCGGCGACTCCTTCTCGGCCCTGCGCGAGATGGCGGGCTCGATCCGCGGCGAACTCGACGCGACCCGCGCCGAGCTCGCCAAGGGCGTCCTCGAGCTGCCGCGCGAGACGCAGGACGCCACCGGCGAGATGCGCCGGGTGGTGGCGGACCAGATCAAGGCCCTCAACGAGTTGTCGTCCCTGGTCTCCCGCTCCGGCCGCTCGGTCGACGTCGCCCAGCCGCAGGCCCAGCGCCGGGTCGCGGAGGGTGGCGGCCGGGCCGTCGCGGCGGCGCCGACCGCCGCGGCCCCCGCGCCCGCCCGCACCGTCGATGCCGACGGCGGCCCCGCGGCTCCGGCCCTGCCGGCCCCGCGCCGACGCCCGCGCCGCCGCGGCAAGATCGAGGCGCGCCCGGCCGCGCCGCCCGCCCGGCGCAGGCCGGCGACAAGCGCGGCTGGCTGTCGGACCTGCTGACCCGCGCCTCGCTGGACGACGACGAGGAGCGGCGACCGACGCCGCCGGCCGCCGCCCCGGCGCCCGCGGCGCCGGCCCGCCGCCCCGCGGTGGCGGCCGCCGAGACCGGGCGGATCGCCCTCGACACGATCTCGACCGACATCGCCAAGATGATCGAGCACCGGACCGCGGTCGACCTGTGGGAGCGGTACCGCCGGGGTGAGCCGAACCTGTTCGACCCGCGGATCTACACGCCGCAGGGCCGGGCGACCTTCGCGGAGATCCAGCGCCGCTACAGGACCGACGCGGAGTTCCGCCGCAGCGTCGACCGCTACGTCAGCGAGTTCGAGCGCCTGCTCGGCGACGTGGTCAAGAACGACAGCGACGCCAAGCGCACCGACGCCTACCTGACCTCGGAGACCGGCAAGGTCTACACCATGCTGGCCCATGCCAGCGGGCGCTTCGACGGGGCGTAGGACCGATCCCGCCGGGGCCGTTCGCGGCGCCGGCGGGGCACACGCCGGGGACGACGAGATCCGTCGCACCCGCCCCCGCATCCTGACGTTGCGCGCGGGACCGGGCGGCGCGGGCGCCGCCCCGCCCTCACAGCAGGCCGAGGCCGACCAGTTCGCGCCGCAGGGCCTCGGGCATCTCGGCGAGGTCCCCGGAAGCCTCGGCCCCGAGATCGGCCGGCGCGTCGCGCGCCGTGAGGTAGCGCCAGCCCTGGAACGGCCGGTAGGGCCGGGGCGCCACCGGGACGAGCCGGGGATCGAAGACCAGGCGGCAGCGCGGGATGCCGTCCTCCCCGGTGAGCGGCTCGATCGCGGTGATCGCCTGCCGGCAGGACAGCGTCCCGCGGATCACCCAGTAGATCGAACCGTGGCCGGTGATCTCCCGGTGGCGCTTGGGCAGGGTGCGGGTGACGTGGAACGGGGCCGCTTGCCGGCCGTCCCGGAGCGCCTCCTCCCGGAACCGGGCCTGCCGGGCCTCGAGGTCGGCGATGGTGGCGGGGCCGACGCAGAGCTTGATCAGGTGCAGGGCCACGGATGCGCGTGCTCGGGGTTGCCGGGGGCGCCCCTGATAGCAGGGTCCGCGCCGGCGCGCGCCTGTCGAACCGCCCCGCCGCGCGGCGTCGGCGCCGAGGCCCGGTCGGAGCCTGTCAGGCGAACAGCGCGAGCCGCTGTTCCGGCGTCAGCGCGTCGATCTCGGCGAAGCTCAGGGCCGGCTCCTCCGGCGGCATCGCCGGCTCGGGAGCGGCCGCGACGGTCTCGCCCCAGGTGAGGTCGGCCACGTCCCGCGCGATGTCCTGCGCGACATCCTCCTCGACATCCTCCTCGACATCCTCCTCGACGTCCGTCTCGAACGCCTCCTCGATCGCGGTGGCGGCCTCCGGCGCGTCCGCGGCGGACGGATCGGCGACGGGAAGGGGGGCGACGTCCGGAGCCGACTCCGGCTCCGGGGCAGCCTCGAGATCGACCGCCCAGTCGGCTACCAGATCGGCCTCCAAGCCGGCTTGCAAGTCGGCCGCGGGTGCGGCCTCCGGCCCGTCCCCCGCCGCGGCGGCGAGGTCCGGTCCCGGGGCGAATGCCAGCGCGGCCGCTCCCGTCGGCTCGGACACGGCGTCCGGCTCGGCCTCCGCCGCCGGCTCCAGCGCGGCCGGCACTTCGGCCGCGACCTCTGTCTCCGGCTCGATCTCCGGCGCCCGGGCCTCCGCCTGGACCGGCAGGAACACCAGGTCCTCGTGCAGCGCCGGGCTGCCGGGGCGGGCCACCAGGGCCGCCACGGTGACGGCCGGCACGTCCATGGCGATGTAGCGGTCGATGTCGCTCTGGTTCAGATCGGCCGGCTCGCCGTCCGGCCGCGCGCCCCGGTGGGGCGGCACCCGCACCGCGTCCTCGCCCCAGATGGCGATCATCGCGGAGACCCGGTCCTCCAGGTAGCGCAGGGTGTAGACGATCCGGGCGGTGCGCTGCGCGGTCAGGTCCTGGAAGGAGCAGGCCGTGTAGATCGCGGTCGCGTGGCGGTCGAGGGCGTCGCAGGCCTGCGCGTCGGCCCCGCGCTCGCGCAGGGTCCAGGCCGCCTCCTGGATCGACTCGGCGGCGCTGAGGATGTCGGAGGTCGCCTGCTCGGTCTCGCGCACGATGGCGTCGAGGGCGAGGGACGCCTGCGTCAGCCGGGTCTCGTCGCCGTTCGGGGCGTTGAGCGCCGCGATCTCGCCCTTGGTCCGGCTGATCGCGTCGGCCATGTCGAGGAGGTTGCCGCGCAGGTGCCCGAAGGCCTCCTGCCCGCGGTCGGCGGTGACGCTCCGCTCCAGCCGCGCGATCGCCCCGAGCAGCACCTCGGTCTCGGCACCCCGGTTGCGCCGGGCATACTCGGCGAGGAACCAGCGGCCGCGCTCGCTGGCGCTGATCGTCGCCTCGATCGCCTCGTACTCGGCCGACGCGTGCGCGCTCGGGTTGACGGAACCGAACATGGGTCTCTCTGGACGCTCGATGCGGGCGCGGCGGCGGCCCGCCCCGGTGCGCACCGATACCCGGGAATTTGACAGAGGCCCTTTAACGGGCGCTTACGGACGCCCTCCCGGTTCCGCCTCCGCCCCCTCCCCGCTCGTCGAGACCCGCCTTGCCCCGCCCGTCCGGCCCGGCGCGCCTGTCGCTGCTCTACGCCGTGGTGTTCACCGAGATCGGCATCGCGATGCCGTTCATGCCCCTGTGGCTCGACGCCCTGGGGCTGGATGCCCGGGTGATCGGCGTCCTCCTCGCCCTGCCGATCGCCACGCGGATCGCCGCCACGGCGCCGCTGATGAGCCTCCTCGACCGCGGCCTCGGCCCCCGGCGGCTGATCCTGCTCGGCAGCCTCGCCCTGAGCCTGACCTACGCGCTGATGCCCGCCGCGGCCGGGATCGCGTGGCCGCTGCTGGCCGGGCTGATCGTGCTCAACGCGGTCGCCGGCGCGCCGCTCGTGCCCTGCATCGACTACCTGACGCTCGCCGCCGTGCGCCGGGATGCCCGCCTCGCCTACTCGCGGATCCGGATGGCGGGCTCCATCGCGTTCCTGCTGGCGAACCTCGCGGGCGGCGTGCTGCTGACGGCGCTCGGCGGCCGGCTCGCCGTGCCGCTGCTCCTGACCGGCCTCGCCCTCGGCGCGGCGCTGGTGGCGTGGCGCAGCCGCGCGGTGGCGGCCCTGCCGCCGTCGGCGGAGGGCGACGGCCGGAAGCGGCTGCCGCCCAGGCTCTGGCTGTGCATCGGCGCGGCGGCCGCGATCCAGGCGAGCCACGGGGCGATCTACGGGTTCGGCAGCATCTACTGGACCGGCCAGGGCATCCCGCCCGCCTGGGTCGGCGCGCTCTGGGCGATCGGCGTGCTGGCCGAGATCGCCCTGTTCGCCGGCCTGCCCGCCCTGCCCGCCGCCTGGCGCAGCCCGGTGCGGCTCCTCGGCGCCGGGGCCGTAGCGGCGATCCTCCGGGCGATCGGCATGTACTTCCTCGGCGACCATCTCGCGGCGCTGGTGCCGCTCCAGTGCCTCCACGGCCTGACCTTCGGGGCGACGCAGCTCGGCGCCATGGCGGCGGTCTCGGCCTACGCCCCCGACGGCGCGCGGGGCCGGGCGCAGGGCACCCTCAGCGCGGTCAATGCCGGGATCTCGGTGGTCGCGACCCTGGTGAGCGGCGTCGCCTACCGGGCCGGCGGCCCCCTCGCCTTCCTGCTGATGGCGCCGCTCGCCGCCGCGGGACTGGGCCTCGCCCTGGCCTCCCGCCGCGCGCTGGGGGTGCGGTTGGAGACGGATCGTCAACCGTAATGTCGTCATAACCGCCGGGCAGGGTGGTGCCTCGATCGAGGAGTAAGGGTGTTGCTGAGCGAGGGCAGTGTTCCCGGCGCCTTGGCCGGCGCCGCGCTGCGGGACCGGTCGGCCGACGGCCGCCTGGCGCTCGACGGCCGCTGGACCGCCGACCAGGCCCCGACCGTCGAGGCCGCGGCCGCGCGCATCGCGGCGGCCGGCCGGACCGGGCCGGTGGCGGTCGACCTGTCGAGGATCGAGCGCCTCGACACCCTGGGCGCCTGGGTCCTGGAGCGGACCCGCGCCGAGATCGAGCAGGCGGGCAGCGCCCTCACCTATCTCGGCGCCCGCCCGGAGCACCGCATTCTGCTGGGCGAGGTCCGGCTGCGCGAGCCGGACGCGCCGCCGCCGCGGCGGCACGGCCCGGTCGTCGGCCTGCTCGACGCCACCGGCCGCCGCACCGTGCAGGGCGGCCACGAGTTCGTCACCGCCCTCGCCTTCCTGGGCGAATTGATCGCCGCCTGCGGGCGCGTCGCCCTGCGGCCCGGCACGTTCCGCGGCAACGCCCTGATCAACCAGATCCAGCAGGTGGCGCTCAACGGCACGCCGATCATCGTGCTGATCTCGTTCCTCGTCGGCGGCATCGTCGCCCAGCAGGGCATCTTCCAGCTCCAGCGCTTCGGCGCCCAGACCTTCGTGGTCAACCTGATCGGCCTCCTGATCCTGCGCGAGATGGGCGTGCTGCTCACCTCGATCATGGTCGCGGGCCGCTCCGGCTCGGCGATCACCGCCGAGATCGGCTCCATGCGCATGCGCGAGGAGGTCGACGCGCTCCGGGTCATGGGCCTCGACCCCGTCGAGATCCTGATCGTGCCCCGGGTGCTCGCGCTGATGATCGGCCTGCCGATGCTGACGCTGATCGGCGACCTCGCGGCGCTCGCCGGCGGCGGCCTCACCGCGATGCTCTACGGCGGCCTGACCCTCGACCAGTTCCTGGTCCGGCTCCAGGCGGCGGTGGGCGTGCACCACGTCATGGTCGGCCTGATCAAGGCGCCGTTCATGGCGCTGACCATCGGGGTGATCGCCACGATCGAGGGCTTCGCGGTCGAGGGCTCCGCGGAATCGCTCGGCCGTCACGTCACCGCGTCGGTGGTGAAGTCCATCTTCATGGTCATCGTCCTCGACGGCCTGTTCGCGGTGTTCTTCGCCGCGATCGACTTCTGAGGCCGCCGCGATGGATGCCCCGATGACCGCCTCGCCGAATGGCCCCGCGCCGATCATCCGCGTGCGCGACCTCGTGGTCGGCTTCCGCGACCGCAACATCCTGAAAGGCCTGAGCCTCGACATCCGCGCCGGCGAGATCCTGGGCTTCGTCGGGCCCTCGGGCCAGGGCAAATCGGTGCTGACCCGGACGATCCTGGGTCTCAACCCCAAGCGGGCCGGCACGATCGAGGTGTTCGGCCGGGACGTCGACGCGTTGACCTACGCCGAGCGGCGCCGGATGGAGCAGCGCTGGGGCGTGCTGTTCCAGCAGGGCGCCCTGTTCTCGGCGCTGACCGTCAAGCAGAACATCCAGGTGCCGATGCGCGAGCACCTGAACCTGTCCGAGCGCCTGCTCGACGAGTTCGCCCGGCTCAAGATCGAGATGGTCGGCCTGAAGCCCGACGCCGCCGACAAGCTGCCCTCGGAACTGTCGGGCGGCATGATCAAGCGCGCGGCCCTGGCCCGCTCCCTGGCGCTCGATCCCGAGATCCTGTTCCTGGACGAGCCGACCTCGGGCCTCGACCCGATCGGCGCGGGCGAGTTCGACGACCTCGTCTCGACCCTCAAGGAGACGCTGGGGCTGACCGTGTTCATGGTCACCCACGACCTCGACAGCCTCTACACCGCCTGCGACCGCATCGCGGCGCTCGGCGACGGCCAGATCATCGCCGCCGGCACGATCGACGAGATGCTGGCGAGCGACCATCCCTGGCTGCGCTCGTACTTCCACGGCAAGCGCGCCCGGACCATCGCCACGGGCGGCGCCTCGGCCCATGCCTGATCCGATCCCTGATCCGATGCCTGATCCGATGCCCGGTCGCCGCCCCACCCAGATCCCGCCCTGCTCCCGTCCGGGAGCCGGGGCTCCAGGCCCGGCCGGATCTCCGCCGGCCAGAACCGCAGGTTGAGCGCATGGAAACTCGCGCGAACTACGCCCTGATCGGGGCCTTCACGATCGCCGTCATCCTGGCGGGCTTCGGCACCGTGCTGTGGCTCTCCGGCGGCTCGTCGCGGCAGGTCAGCCAGCTCGTCCGCATCGTCTTCTCCGGCTCAGTCGGGGGCTTGTCGCGCGGCTCGAGCGTGAACTTCAACGGCATCAAGGTCGGCGAGGTCACCGATATCCGCCTCGCCCCGCAGGATCCCCGCCGGGTGCTCGCCACGATCAAGGTCGATCCCGCGACCCCGCTCCGGGCCGACACCCGCGCCCGGCTCGACTCGGCGATGCTCACCGGCGTCTCGGTGATCTCCCTGTCGGGCGGCAACGCCGACGCGCCGGTGCTGACCCCGATGGCCAACGGCGAGCCGCCGACGATCTTCGCCGATTCCTCCGACATGCAGGACATGATGGCGCTGGCCCGCCAGGTGGCGCAGCGGGCCGACGACATGCTGGCCCGCCTCGACCGGCTCGTCTCCGCCAACGAGGGGGCGATCAACCGGTCGCTCGCCAATGTCGAGACCTTCTCGAAGACGCTGGCCGATGCCGGCCCGAACATCTCCGCGCTGGTCAAGGCCGTGGACGGGGCCAAGCTCGGCCGGGTGATCGACAACGCCGACCGCTTCTCGGCCGCCCTGTCCAAGGCCAGCCCCGACATCGAGGCCGGCCTGCACGACGCCCGGCTGCTCGCCGGCAAGCTCAGCGCCTCGGCCGACAAGATCGACGCCGTGCTCAACGGGGCCGAGAGCTTCCTGGGCTCGGCCTCCGGCCAGGAGGGCTCCAGCACCTTCGCGGAGATCCGCGCGGCGGCGATCTCGGTGCGCGACGCCGGCAAGGCGTTCCGGACCATGTCGGAGAACCTCGACAAGCGCACCGCCAGCATCTCGGCCAATTTCGGCCGGCTGAGCGGCACCGGCCGCCGGGAGGTGGAGGCCCTGTCGGGGGACGGGCAGCGGACGCTGAGCACCCTCAACCGCACGGTGCGCAGCCTGGAGCGCGACCCGAGCCAGGTGATCTTCGGCGGCAAGCCTTCGTTGCCTGAATACAACGGTGGCCGGTGAAATGCCGCGTCGCCGGGCGGATGTGTCCCGGCGCACGGCACGGATGCCGCGGCGGATTAGTTTTAACCGCATAGCTTATACAGCTCCGCCGTTCGCCGGCGGGGTCCCTCAGGTCATGCGTATGGTCCGCTCGTCCCACATCGCCGCCGCCGCGCTGCTCGCCGCCTTCCTGGGCGGCTGCGGCGGCGCGGCGCCCCTCACCTTCGACCTCGCGGCGCTGCCGGCCGCGGGGCGGCCGATCGCGGCCGGCCGCTCGATCGTGGTCTCGGAGCCGGTGAGCATCCAGCCCTTCGAGGCCGACCGGATCATCGTCCGCGAGAACGGCGGCGCCCTGTCCTTCCTGGGCGGCGGCCAGTGGGCCGACCGGCTGCCGCGCCTGATCCAGACGCGGCTCATCCAGAGCCTGGAGAATTCCGGGCGGCTCCGCTCCGTGAGCCGGCCCGGCGACAAGGTCGTGGCCGATTACCAGCTGATCAGCGAGATCCGCGCCTTCGACGTGCAGTCCGGGACCGGCGAGGCCGTGGTCGACCTGTCGCTGAAGCTCGTGGCCGACGGCACCGGCAAGGTGGCGGCGGCGCGGATCTTCACGGCCCGCGTCCCGGTGTCCAAGATCGATGCCGGCAGCGGCGCCCGCGCCCTCGATCAGGCGCTGACCGTCGTGCTGGCCGACGTGGTGCGCTGGGTGAACAGCGGGCGCTGACCCCTCCGCGGCCGGCCCGCGCCGACGCCCCCGCCGGGGCGGGGCGCTCGCGACGGAACGTCTTCCGAATGCCAGCCGTGCGGATCCGCTCCACGGCCCGACAGGCGCCACGAGTGATGGGACGGGCCCGACGGTCCATCAAGGGCGCGCGGGATTTCCCGCCGATCAATCCGTGTCCCGCGGCGGCGTGCGTGGACGGGGCGCGGTTGCGGTTCGCAGCAATCGCGGTCATACGGCTGCCGCGATGCAGACTCTGTTCTCAACCGAAGGTGTATCGGAGAAGGATAGGTTTCGCCTGTGGCGAGACGTCTGCGAAGATCGCCTGGTTCCGATGGCGCAGGACCGTCTCAACGACGATCCGTTTCACGCGACGATCGAGGGAGCCAGTATCGGCGGCCTGGTCTTCACGAAATTCGCGCTGCGCAACCTGCGGGCGGCCACGACGCCGCGCACGCTTCGCCATGAGAACCACAAGACTGACCACCTGTTCATGAGCATCGTGCTCTCGGGACAGGTCCGCGCGGATCAGTACGATCGGTCGAGCACGGATCGGGTCGGCGACTTCTCGATCCGGGATACGAATACACCCTGGACGATCGAGCACGGCGGCTACAGCGAGGTGCTGGCCATCGGGATCCCGCGGGAGCGGCTGGAGGGGGCTCTGGGCTCCGCACGCCTGTTCGCCGGCGTGACTGTCGGCGGCGATCTGCCGACCGCGACCCTGACCCGGTCGTTCCTGGGCAACCTGCTCAGCCTGGGCGACCGGCTGACGCCCCAGGTGGCCGAGAGCATGGTCTCCACGGGGCTCGACCTCATCGTCGCCAGCCTCGCGGAGCGGCTCGCGCGGGAGGCGCAGCAGCCCGTCCAGGACAGCGTCGTGGTGCAGCGCGCCCGGGCCTATCTCGAGGCCCATCTCCACGATCCGACCCTGGACCCGCCCCGGCTCGCGGCCGCGGCCGGCGTGTCCCTGCGCCGGCTGCAGGCGCTGTTCCGCGCGCAGGACCGGCACATCGCCGACTGGATCTGGCACCGCAGGCTCGAGGCGGCCGCCAAGCGCTTGGCCGATCCGGGCTGCCTCCACATGCCGCTGGGGACCCTGGCGTATGGCTGCGGCTTCCTCAGCCAGTCCCACTTCTCCCGCCGCTTCAAGGAGCGCTACAGTCTGAGCCCCCGCGACTACCGCATGCGCGCCCTCGCGCCGGGCGCCGCCGCCAGTCCGGAGCGCTGACCGGGGGCTTGACCGGGGGCTCGGCCGGGCCGCCTCACTCCATCACGGCGGCCTTCATGATCACCACCATGGTGGCCCGGGCCGGGCCGTCCGTGCAGCGCACGAGGTGGGGCCGGTCGCAGCGGTAGCGCAGGGTCTCGCCGGCCCGCGCCCGCTGCACGACGCCGCCGATCTCGACCTCGAACGCGCCCTCGGTGACCGAGAGGGATTCCACCGAGCCGCGCTGGTGCGGGTCCGAGTCGAGGACGCCGCCCGGATCGGCCGTGACCTCGTACCATTGCAGCCACTCGATCGTCTTGAGCCAGCCGATGATCGCCAGCCGCACCTTCCCGTCCTCGGAGACGAGGATCGGCGTGTCGGCCCGGGAGGTCTTCTCGATGAACGGCTCCTCGTCGCCGGCCGCCAGCACCCGCTCGATCGACACGTCGAGGGCCTGGGACAGGCGCCAGATCGTCGCCAGCGTCGGGTTGGTCTCGTTGCGCTCGATCTGGCTGATGATCGACTTGGCCACGCCGGACTGCTCGGCGAGTTCCGAGAGCGAGAGGTTGTAGGCCTTGCGCAGCCGCTGGATGGTCTTGCCGAGCTGGCCGGAGAGCGCCTGCGCCCCGGTCAGCAGGTCGCGCCCGCGCGCCCGGTCGGGCCGTTCCGCCTGATCCTGCATCGTCCCCGATCCGCCTGCACCGTTCCGTTATCCGAACGATCGTGCGCTTCTTCAAACGCAATCGACGCCCTGTTGCAAGGCGGCGCCCGGCGCGCGCAGCGGCGTGCGCACCGGAAAGCGCCGGCCCAGGACCGGCCCAGGACCGGCCTAGGACCAGACGGCGTGGAAGTGGTGGACCGGCCCGTGCCCCGTTCCGACCGCGAGGCTGTCCGCCGCCGCGAGGGCGGCCGTGAGGTAGGCCTTGGCCTCCGCCACCGCCTCCGGCAGCGCCAGGCCCTGGGCGAGGCCCGCCGCGACCGCGGCCGAGAGCGTGCAGCCGGTGCCGTGGGTGTTGCGCGTCGCGATCCGCGGCGCCGACAGGGTCCGCAGGGCGCCGTCCGCCGTCACGAGGTGGTCGATGCTCTCCCGCCCCGTGCCGTGGCCGCCCTTGATCAGCACCGCCCTGGCGCCGAGGGCGACCAGCCGGCGCGCCTGGGCCACGATCGCCGCCGCGTCCGCGGCGACGGGCTCGCCGAGGAGCACCGCCGCCTCCGGCAGGTTGGGGGTGATCAGGTCGGCCCGGGGCAGCAGCCGCTCGCGCAGCGTCGCCACGGCGGCGTCGGTGATCAGCCGGTCGCCGCTGGTGGCGACCATCACCGGATCGAGGACCACCGGGATCGCTCCGGCGCGCCGCGCCAGGCCTTCGGCGACCGCCGCGATCACCGCGGTCTGCGACAGCATGCCGATCTTCACGGCCTTCACGGCGAGGTCGGCGAACACGCTGTCGATCTGCCGGGCGACGAAATCCGCCGGCACGTCGTGGATGCCCTGGACGCCGATCGTGTTCTGCGCGGTCAGGGCCGTGATCACGCTGGCGCCGTAGACGCCCAGCGCCGAGAAGGTCTTGAGGTCCGCCTGGATGCCGGCACCGCCGCCGGAATCCGAGCCCGCGATCGTGACCGCGATGGGCGCCGGGCCGCTCATCGGGCGCCGGCCCGCTCCGCCAGGGCGCCGTCGATCCGCGCGCGCAGGTCGTGGGCGCGCTGGCGCACCGAGTCGGCGCCGAACAGGGCGGTGATGACCGCGACGCCGTCCGCCCCCGCGGCGACGACCGCGGCGGCGTTGTCGAGGCCGATCCCCGCGATGGCGCCGAGCGGCAGGCCGGCCCCACGGGCGAGGCGGGCGCGGAAGGCGATGCTGGCGAAGCCGTCGAGGCCCACCGGCGGGTCGGGGTTGTCCTTGCTGGTGGTGGCGAACACGCCGCCGATGCAGGCGTAGTCGACGGGCAGCCGGTACAGCTCGTCGGCCTGGGCGGGCTTCTTCAGGGTGAGGCCGATGATCGCGCCCTCCCCCAGGAGCCGGCGCGCGTCGGCCGGGTGGAGGTCGCTCTGGCCGAGATGCACCCCGTCGGCTCCGGCCGCCAGGGCGAGGTCGACGCGGTCGTTGACGAGGACCGGGACGCGGCCGCCCACCGCCGCCAGGATCGCCCGGATCCGCGCCAGGGCGGCGCGGGCATCGGCGATGTCCTTCTCGCGGTACTGGAGCAGGGTGCAGCCTCCCGCCACCGCCTCCGCGCCGAGTTCCGCCAGCCGCGCCCCGTCGGCGCCGCAGACGCCGACATCGAGGAGCCCGTAGAGGCGCAGGTCGACGGCCCGGCTGCCGGCCGCGGAGGACGTCGCGGGGGAATTCGCAGGGGAATTCGCGGGGGAAGTCGCGCTCGCTGGCATCGCTGTCGTCGCTCGATCCGCCTCGGCCGGCCCCGTGCCGGCCCGCCCCGGCCCCTGTTTGGGCAGGCCTCGCCGCGTTGGCAAGCGGCCGTCGGCGCGCGGTGCGTCGACGGGGCCCCCCGCTCCGTCATACGGCGGCGTTGACGCGCGGCGATCCTGCCCCCCTATAGGCGGGATCCGCTACGGCGCATCCCGGGGGACGGACGGTCGAGGAACGATGACGGGTGCCGCGACGCAGACGGACGCGCGCGGGGGGCAGGCCCCGCCGGAGCGCTCCTCCGTAGGCCTCGTCGCGGTGATCGTCGCCGCGACCAAGGGGGAGCCGCGCGCCCTGACGATCCGGGTCCCGGACCAGGCGCCCGGCCGCGGCGACGGCCTGCCGGCCGGTCCCCTCGTCCCCGAGCACGCCACGCTGGAGCGCGGCCTGCGCGCCTGGGTGGAGCGGCAGACGCACCAGCGCCTCGGCTACGTGGAGCAGCTCTACACCTTCGGCGACCGCGACCGCTCCGGCACGGCGACCCTGTCGGGGGTGCACTCGCTCTCGGTGGCCTATCTGGCGCTCGTCCGCGAGGAGCGGCCGGCGGGGCTCGCCGAGGCCGCGTGGCAGAACTGGTACCGCTACCTGCCCTACGAGGATTTCCGGCAGGGGCGCCCGCGCCAGCTCGACGCCATCGAGGCGCGGCTCGCCGAATGGGCGTCCGAGCCCGAGGATTGCGCCGCGCGGACCCGCCGCCTGGACCGCCTCGGCCTGACCTTCGGCATGAACGGCGGCACGTGGAACGAGGAGCGCGTCCTGGAGCGCTACGAGCTGCTGTTCGAGGCCGGGCTGATCCCGGAGGCGAAGGGCAATCCGGGCCCGGCCCTGCCGAACGACCCGACCGGCGTCCCCATGGCCTTCGACCACCGGCGGGTGCTCGCCACCGCGATCGGCCGGCTGCGGGGCAAGATCAAGTACCGCCCGGTGGTGTTCGAGCTGATGCCGCCGGAGTTCACCCTGCTGCAGCTGCAGAAGACCGTGGAGGCCCTGTCGGGGACGCAGCTGCACAAGCAGAATTTCCGGCGCCTCGTGGCCCAGCAGGGGCTGGTGGAGGAGACCGAGAGCGTCACCAGCGGCGCCGCCGGCCGGCCGGCGCGGCTGGTGCGCTTCCGCCGGGAGGTGCTGCTGGAGCGCCCGGCCCCGGGCCTGCGGCTGCCGTCGCGGCGCGCGGGGTGACGGCGGCGATCCGTCCCGCCGCGCGAGGGTGCCGAGCCCGCCGGCGTCGAGCGCGTCGCCCGCCAGGGCCGCCGCGACCGTCGCGGTCACGGGCTCGGTCAGGGAGGCGATCCGGATGACCGTGTCGGGGTCGACCGGCTCCCGTCCCGGCCGCGATCAGGCCGAGGGCGAGGCACGCGCGGACGCGGCGCCGGCGCGATCGGGTACGCCGCATGGGTCGTCGATCCCGCCTGAGAGAGCCCGCACGACGAGAGTGGCCTCGTCGGGCGGCCGAGATCACTCACGCCGGCCCGATGGCCACGGATGAGGACTGTTCGGGGACCGGGCCGGCCGGGCTACCGGAACGGGTCGGCGCCGGGTGCCGGCTTCACGCCGTGGAGCATCCGGTACAGCGTCCATTCCTCGACGATCTTCCGGCCCGGAAGGGCGCAGAGCCCGATCGTGCCGCCGTCGGGCAGCTTCGCGAGGATCGACTGCCCGCCCATCGTCGCGCAGAAGGCCGAGGCCGGATTCTCCAGCGCCCGCGCCGCTCCCGGTCCGGCGACCGCGGCGCAGACCGCGAGCGCCCGGACAGGCCACGCGGCGGCAGCGCTCCACGGCCCGATCACGCGCCTCATGGGCCGCCCTGCCCTACCCGTAGGTGTGGTCGTCGGCCGGGAACCGCCCGGCCCGGACCTCGTCGGCGTAGGCCTTCACGGCGTCCTCGATGTGGGTCCGCAGGCTCCCGAACTGGCGCACGAATTTCGGCGTGCGCTCGGACAGCCCGAGCATGTCCTCCAGAACCAGGATCTGCCCGTCGCAGACCGCCGAGGCGCCGATGCCGATCGTGGCGGCGGTGACCCGGGGCGAGGACGCGATCGCCCGCGCCACCGGCTCGACGATGCCCTCGAGCACGATCGCGAAGGCGCCGGCCTCCGAGATGGCGCGGGCATCCTCCAGGAGTCGGCGCTCGTCGTCCGGCCCCCGGCCCTGCACCTTGAAGCCGCCCATCGTGTTCACCGCCTGCGGGGTGAGGCCGATATGGCCCATCACCGGAACGCCGCGCTGGACGAGGAACGCCACCGTCTCGGCGAAATGGGCGCCGCCCTCCATCTTGATCGCGCCGGCGCCGGTCTCCTTCAGGACCCGGGAGGCGTTCAGGAAGGCCTGCTCCCGGCTCGCCTCGTAGGAGCCGAACGGCATGTCGACCACGACCAGCGCCTTCTCGGTGCCGCGGATCACCGCCTGGGCCTGGAGGATCATCATCTCCAGGGTCACGGGGATCGTCGATTCCATCCCGTGCATGACCATGCCGAGGGAATCGCCCACGAGGATGAAGTCGCAATAGGGATCGACGATGCCGGCCGTGTGGGCGTGGTAGGCGGTGAGCGCGATGATCTTGCGCCCCTCGGCCTTGCGCTTGCCGATATCGATCGCCCGGAGCCGTCGGGACTGCACGACCTGCGACATGGTTCAGACCTCATTCCGGCCACCCAGGACGAGGCGCGGGTCCCCTCTCCCGCCCGGGAGCGGGCGCGCCCGCTCCGTGAGCCTCGTTCCGGGCCTCTCTTACATGGCCCGGCGCCGCGGGTCAGCGCCCCGCCTGCGGCTCGGCACCCGCCTTCCAGTCCGGATCGACCGTCAGGTTCGCGGTCTCGTGCTGCTCCTGCCAGCCCTCGACCCCCTGCGGGAACCAGCGCACGCCGGTATAGCCCTTCAGCACCAGCCGCTTGGCGGCGTTCCAGCTGCCCCAGCACTCGACGTGGCAGAACACCACGACGGGCTTGGCCTTGTCGCCCCCGGTCAGGGCCGCGACGCGGGCGTAGAACAGCGCCTCGCGCGCCGGCGCCAGGGGCTCGGCGCCGGCCTCCGGCATCCAGACGGCGCCGGGGATCGACGGATGCACCGGCAGCCAGAGGCGGCCCTCCGGGAAGTTCGACGGCTTGCGGTCCGGCGCCGCCACGTCGAGCAGCACCGGCTTGTCGGGCCCGGCCATCAGGGCGGCGACGGCGTCGGCGTCGACCACCGCGGCGCCCTTGAGGGTCGGCGGCGTGTAGCCCTTCGGGGGACCGGCGTAGAGGCCCTCCGGCTCGGGCACGTTCACCGGGGAATCGGCCGGGGCCGCGGCGAGGCAGAGGAGCGCGGCGCAGGCCGCCGCGGCCCGGCCGGTCAGGAGGAGGCGCCGCATGGTCAGTTCGTCGGGCTCGGCGGGGTGAAGCTGTGCTGCCACTGGCCGCCCTGGTTGTCGGAGGCCGCCACCTGGATCGGCTTGCCGTCCGGCTTGAACGCGAAGTTGATCACCGGGTTCGACGCGATCGAGATGTCGCCCGTCATGGTGAAGACCGTCCGGTCGCCCGCCGAGACGGTCAGCTTGTCGATGTAGCGCGCCGGCGTGTAGTCGCGGGTCACCTGGTTCATCTGCATGCCGGAGAAGTTCGGGTGGCGGATCATCAGCGTCGCCTCGACGGGCTTGCCGGCCGCCGTCTCGGCGAACTTCATGCGCATGTCGCCCATGCCCTTCATGGCCTCCTCGTCGCTCATGCCCATCGGGGCCGAGCAGCCGCCGGAGGCCTTCACGAACTGCTTGGCCTCGTAGAGCTTGCCGTCCGTCGTCTCCACCACGGCGTGCATGTCGGTGTAGTTGTTGACCCGCACGCGCAGCTTCAGCTCCGCCGGGTCGGCGGCCGGCCCGAACTCGAACTTGGCCGCGTAGGGCGCCGGGTTGTCGTCGATGATCAGCGAGACCGCCTTGATCTGCCCGTCGTTGGGCATGGTCAGGGTGATCGGCACCAGGGCGGCGTCGAGCGCCCGGGCGGGCGCCTCGATCTTCACGAGGCTGTCGGTCGGGGCGATCTGGCGGTCGCCGAAGATCGACTTGGCGATCTCCTGCCAGCGGGCCGCCCGCTCCTGGTCGGTGTCGGAGGCGCCGGCCGCCCGCGCGGCGCCGGCGAGCGGTCCGGACAGGGCCGTGGTCGCCAGGACGAGGCCGAGGGCGAGGGTGGAGAAGGTCTGTCCGATCCTGTGCGTCATGGCGTGCCTCCCGATTGGCTTGGATATGGGGATCCCGAAACCTATTCCCACTCGAGTTCCTGGTAGGCCACGGTGACGTTGCGGCCGTTGTAGGTGTCGAACAGGGCCCACCTGTCGCGCTGGTCCGCCGCGACGCGGGTCACCGCCTTCTCGATGGGGACGTCCTTGGCGATCGCCGCCCGGGTGCCGTCGCGCAGGGCGGTCAGGTAGCCGGAGAGGTCGGCGAGCGCCGGGGCGAGGTCGACCGCGACGGGGCCGTGGCCCGGCACGGCCCGGGCGGGACCCATGGCCTTCAGGCGCTCGATCTCCCGCAGCCAGCCCTTGAGGCTGCCGTCGAGGGACGGGATCCGGTTCACGAACAGCAGGTCGGCGGGGAACAGCAGGCCGCTGCCGGAATCGATCATCGACAGGTCCGAGGTGGTGTGCGCCGGGCCGTGGGCCGTGAAGGTCAGGCGCCGGTCGCCGAGGTCGATCTCGGCCGTGTCGGCGACGCTCATCGTCGGGTAGACCACCGGACCGGTCCGGTCCTCGCCGAGCAGATCGATCAGCCGCTTGCGGTAGAACTCGCCCCGGGCCGCCAGCGCCTCGGTGAGCTTGGCGTGGCCGATGAAGACCGGCTTGTCCTGGACGAAGGCCCCCGCCCCGAAGACGTGGTCCGGGTGGACGTGGGTCAGCACCACGTGGGTGATCGGCTTGTCCGTGCGCTTGGCGATCTCGGCGCGCAGCCACTGGCCGTCGGCGAGGCTGCCGCCGGACTCGGTCACCACCACGCCGGTCCTGCCGACGAGGAAGCCGATATTGGCGATGGCGTCGGCATTCTCGGGCGTGGCGTCGGCGATCAGGCCCTTGCGCACGTACAGGCCCGGCCCGACCTCCTCCATCGTGAAGCTCTCGGCGGCGCGGCCCAGCGTCGGCAGGCAGCACAGGCAGAGCCCCGCGAAGAGGGCGTGCCGTCGCGTCGGCCCGGCGGCCAGCGTCCTCGGATGGACGGCTCGTGCCGTCATGCCGAAACCTCCCGATCTTGATTGTCTACCATTAAGTAGGTAGATTCGTCGACCGTCAAGGGGCCGCCGTGTGCCGGTCGCCGGGGCGCGTGCACGTTCGCGTGACTCCGTGCGATGATGCGGGTGGGTTTGGAGCGACGATCGCCGCGATGAGGGATACCCGCGCCGAGCTGCTGATGCAGGCCGAGACCCTGGTGCGGGGCCGCGGCTTCGCCGGCTTCAGCTACGCCGACCTCGCGGCGGCGGTGGGGATCCGCAAGGCGAGCATCCACCACCACTTCCCCACCAAGGTCGATCTCGGGGGCGCCCTGGTGGCGGCCTACGCGGCGCGCTACGCCGCGGCCCTGGAGGCGATCCACCGGGACGTGCCGGACGGGCCGGGGCGGATCGAGGCCTACGGGCGGCTCTATCTCGGCGGCGTCGAGCAGGGGCTCGGCTGCCTCTGCGCGGCGCTGGCCATCGAGGGCGAGGCCCTGCCCGAGCGCCTGCGCCGGGACATCGCGGCCTTCTTCGCGGACCACCTCGCGTGGCTGGAGACGGTCCTGCGCGCGGGCCAGGCGGACGGGAGCGTCCGCGGCGGCGCGGATCCGGCGGCGCTCGCCCGCTACGTCGTCGCCACCCTGGAGGGGGCGCTCCTGATGGAGCGCCTGTTCGCGAGCCCCGACGCCTTCCGGGGGACGCTGGCGGTGCTGGTCGACGGCCTCAGGCCGCAGTGAACCGGGCGTAGCCGTCCGCCCGCAGGCGGCAGGCCGGGCAGGTCCCGCAGCCGTAGCCCCAGGGATGCCGCTGCCCGCGCTCGCCGAGGTAGCAGGTGTGGCTCTCCTCGACGATCAGGTCGACCAGCGCCCGCCCGCCGAGGCTCTCGGCCAGTTCCCAGGTCTGCGCCTTGTCGAGCCACATCAGCGGCGTGTGCAGCACGAAGCGCCGCTCCATGCCGAGGTTCAGCGCCACCTGCAGGGCCTTGATCGTGTCGTCGCGGCAATCCGGGTAGCCGGAATAGTCGGTCTCGCACATGCCGCCGACGACGTGCCGGAGCCCCCGCCGGTAGGCGAGCGCCGCCGCGAAGGTCAGGAACACGAGGTTGCGGCCGGGCACGAAGGTGTTGGGCAGGCCCGACGCCTCGTAGCCGATCGCGGCCTCCCGGGTCAGCGCCGTCTCGGAGACCTGCCCGAGGGCGTCGAGGGCGAGCGTGTGGTCGTCCCCGAGGCGGGCCGCCCAGGCGGGGTCGAGGGCGGTCGTGCCCGCCCGCAGGGCCGCGCGGCGGTCGAGCTCGACCCGGTGGCGCTGGCCGTAGTCGAAGCCGAGGGTCTCGACATGGTCGAACCGGTCCAGCGCCCAGGCCAGGCAGGTGGCCGAATCCTGGCCCCCGGAGAACAGCACCAGCGCGGCGCGGTCGCCGGGCCCGACAGGGTCATTCGCCATCGTACTCCGCCCAGGACATCGGGGTCTCGGCGACACGCACCAGGGCAAGCCCCGGCAGGTCCGGCCGCAGGCGATGCCAGATCCAGGCCGCGATGTTCTCGGCGGTCGGGTTCTCCAGCCCCTCGATCTCGTTGAGGCAGTGGTGGTCGAGTCGGGCGAGGAGCGGCCCGAAGATCGATTCGATGTCGTAGAAGTCGATCACCCAGCCGGTCCGGGGATCGACCGGGCCGGCGACCGTCAGCTCGACCCGGTAGGAATGCCCGTGCATCCGGTGGCAGCGATGGGTCTCGGGCACGTTCGGCAGCCGGTGGGCCGCCTCGAAGGTGAAGGCTTGGGTGATCTTCATGGGAGGGTTCGCGGATGTGGCCGATCTCGCACCCGCCATAGCGCCGACGGGCGGTCCCGCGCAAAGACGGGCTGCCCTGCGTTCGGCCGCGGCCGGGGATCAGGCCCCGGCGGTCTCCTCCGACCAGCGCGCGTACCACGCCTTGAACAGGCGCAGCTGCGTCTCCGCGTAGTGGCGCTGACCGGCGCTCAGCGCGTCGGTGGCGTTGAAGTGGAGCGCGTATTCCGGGTTCCCCTCCAGCACCATCAGGTGCTTGTAGTAGAGGACGAGATCCGTCCCCTCGTCGAAGCTCGACAGGATCGCCAGGGCGGCGTCGAGTTCCTCGGCCCGGCGCCGGGCCGGGACGTCGCCCGCGGCGGCCTTCTCGCACAGGGCGACGAGGTGGAGCACCTCCCGCGGCAGGACGTTGCCGATGCCCGTGATGGCGCCCCGGGCGCCGCAATGGACGTAGCCGTGCACCACCTGGGTATCCACGCCGACCATCAGGGTGATGTCGGGCGACTGGCCGGTGATGTGCTCGGCCGCGTAGGTGAGCGAGGCCGCGCCGCCGAACTCCTTGAAGCCGACGAGGTGCGGGTGGCGGGCGCGCAGGCGGAAGAACAGGTCCGCCCGGGTCTCGAACCCGTAGTAGGGGCTGTTGTAGATCACCGACGGCAGGTCGACGGCGGCCTCCAGGATGCCGCCGAAATGCGCCTCCTGGGCCGCGGCCGAGCTGCCGCGCGACAGGACGCGCGGGATGATCATCAGGCCGTGGGCGCCGGCCGCCTTGGCGTGCGCCGCGAGCGCCGCGGCCCGCTTCGGGTTCTGCGCGCCGGTCCCGACGATCACCGGGACGCCGGCGGCGAGCAGCCGCTCGACGCCCGCCATCCGTTCCTCGTCGGTGAGCAGCGGCCAGTCGCCCATCGAGCCGCAGTAGACGACCGCCGACATGCCGGCATCGACGAGTTCCCGCCCCTTGCGCGCCAGGGCGTCGAGGTCGGGCGTCCGGTCCGGCCGGCAGGGCGTCATCAGGGCCGGGATCGTGCCGGAGAAGATGTGTCGATCGAAGGCCATCGCCGGCTCGCCTGCTGGGAGGTGGGATCGTCCCGGCCGGCCTTGCGGGCCTCGCGGGGCGGCACGCCTCTCCATGGCAGCGCCGCGCGAGTCTGGCAAGGATTTTATACAATCCCTGTCTCGTGGGCCGGGCCGGGCGCGGCCCCGAGGAACGCCATCAGCGCGGCGGCGACGTGGTCGATATGGTCGGTCAGGAGGGCGCGCGCGGCCGAGACGTGGCCGTTCCGGCACAGCCGGACGATCTCGCGGTGCTCGCGGTCGGCCCGCTCCAGCTCGGCGCCGTCGGTGGAGAGCTGGAGGCGGGTGTAGCGGTCGCACTCGGCCAGCAGGGAGCCGACCAGCCCGAGGGCGCGGGGACGCTCCGCCCGGCTGTAGAGGAGGAGGTGCAGCTCGGTGTTGAGGGCGCCCCAGCGCGCCGTCGCGCCCGCCCGCAGGGCCGCGGCGTACTCCTCCAGCAGGGCGTCGGCCCGGGCGAAGTCGTCGGCGGTCAGGCGGGGCGCCGAGAGGGCCAGGAGGCGCGGCTCGAGGGCGCCCCGGAGTTCGAGGGCCTCGGCGGCGTCCGCCGGCGAGAGGGGCGCCACCATGGCGCCGCGATGGGGCAGGATCCGGACGAGGCCCTCGGCCTCGAGCTGGAACAGGGCCTCGCGCACCGGGATCCGGCTGGCCCCGAACTCCGCCGCGAGTCCGTCCTGGCGGAGCTGCGAGCCCGCCGGGTAGCGGCCGTCGAGGATGCGCCGCCGGATCTCGGTCCCGATCGAACCCGCGATGGTCCGGTTCTTCATCGTCTCGCTCCCGGTCGGCTCCCGGTGCTCCGCAGGACCCTTGACGGCGGAGCTCCAGTGTTGAAATTGTATAAAATCAATCGGGCAACGGGCTCGATCAGGACAAGGGTGCCCGCGATGACGCTCTCCCGCCGCCAGATACTGGCCGGAACCGCCGGCGCGGCCGCCGGCCTCGGCCTCCCGCACCTGGTCCGGGCCCAGCCCGGCGGCAGCGTGCTGCGCTTCATCCCGTCGACGCCCCTGCCGTCCCTCGATCCGATCGTCGCCACGAGCTACGTCATCCGCAACCACGGCTATCTCGTCTACGACACGCTGTTCGCCACCGACGAGAATTTCCGGATCCAGCCGCAGATGGTCAGCGCGTGGCAGACCGCGCCCGACGGCCTGCGCTGGACCTTCCATCTCCGGGACGGCCTCACCTTCCACGACGGCTCCCCCGTCGAGGCCAAGGACTGCATCGCGTCCATCGCGCGCTGGTCCAAGCGGGACGCGTTCGGCCAGACCCTGGCGGGCTTCGTGGAGGGCTACGGCCAGGAGGACGCGCGGACCTTCACCATCGCGCTGAAGAAGCCGTTCCCCCTCCTCCCGGCGGCACTCGGCAAGCTGTCCTCCAACGTGCCGTTCATCATGCCGGATCGCGTCGCCCTCCAGGACGCGTCCAAGCCGATCGCCGACGCCACGGGCTCCGGGCCGTGGCGCTTCGAGGCGCGGGAATGGATCCCCGGCCAGAACGCGATCTACACCCGCCACGCCGGCTACCGCCCCCGCGAGGAGGCGCCCTCCTGGGCGGCCGGCGGCAAGGTCGCCAAGGTCGACCGGATCGAGTGGCTCGCCATCACCGAGGCCTCGGCCGCGGTGGGCGCGATGATCCAGGGGGCGGTCGACTGGTACGAGCAGCCGGCGATCGACCTGATCCCGGTCCTCAAGGGCAAGCCGGGGATCGAGATCCGCAACGTGCCGCTCGGGCTGATCCTGCTGATGCGGTTCAACCACACGCAGCCGCCGTTCAACAATCCCGAGATCCGCCGGGCCGTGATGATGGCCATGAAGCAGGACGACTACATGCAGGCGGTGGTCGGCAGCCCCGAATACTACCGGGAGGCCAAGACCTTCTTCACGCCCGGCTCGCCGATGTCGACCGGGGCCGGCGGGGCCGCCGCCATGCAGGCGGACCTCGCCAAGGCCAAGGCGATGCTGGCCCAGGCCGGCTACAAGGGCGAGCGCGTGGTCCTGCTGGCCCCGGCCGACCAGCCGATCGCCTACAACCAGTCGCTGGTGACCCAGGACCTGCTCAAGCAGCTCGGCATGAACGTCGATCTGGTCTCGACCGACTGGGGCAGCTTCATCGCCCGCCGCGGCAATCGCGGGCCGGTCGATGCCGGGGGCTGGTCCCTGTTCCACACCCTCTGGTCGGGGGCGGACGTGCTGAACCCGGCGCTGCACCCGCTGATCCGCGCCAACGGTCAGGCCGCGTGGTTCGGCTGGCCGGACGACCCGACCCTGGAGAGCCTGCGCAGCGACTGGATCGCCACCGGCGACGAGGCGCAGCAGAAGGCGCTCGCCGCGCGCATCGAGGAGCGGGCCTTCGCGGTCGTGCCCTACGCGCCCGCGGGCCTCGTTCAGCAGCCGATGGCCGTCAGCGCGAAGCTCAAGGGCATGGTCATGGCGCCCGTGCAGTTCTTCTGGAACATCGAGAAGACCGCCTGATCAGGGCGCTCCCGAGGACGGTTCGTCTTCGCGAGCGCAGCGAAGCAACCCAGGGCAGCGGGGCGCTGATGGGCGGGGCGCCGCTGGATCGCTTCGCGCCGCTCGCGAAGACGCGAGGGTGCGGATGCCCCTGCGTCTTCAGCCCGCGCCCTTCTCGGACACACCGGCCTGCGCGAAGGTCGCCATGCCGGTGTGGCAGGCGAGCGCGCCCTTCAGCAGGCCCATCGCCATGCCGGCGCCCGAGGCCTCGCCGAGGCGCATGCCGAGCGCCAGCAGCGGCACCAGCCCGAGCCGCTCCAGAACCTCGGCGTGGACGCCCTCCGCCGAGACGTGGCCGGCGAGGCAGTGGTCCAGGGCGGCCGGGTCGGCGGCGTGCAGCACGGCCGCCGCGGCGGTGGCCACGTAGCCGTCGATCACCACCGGGATGCGCTGCAGCCGCGCGGCCAGGATCGCCCCCGCCATGGCGGCGATCTCCCGCCCGCCGAGGCGCGCCAGGACCTGGAGCGGGTCGTCGAGGTGGCCGGCATGGTGCGCGAGCGCCGCCTCCACGGCCGCGACCTTCCGGGACAGGCCGTCCCGGTCGACCCCGGTGCCGCGCCCGACCCAGTGGGCGGGATCGCCGCCGAACAGGGCGGCGTAGAGGGCGGCCGCCACCGTGGTGTTGCCGATGCCCATCTCGCCGATGCCGAGGCAGTCGGTGCCGGCGGCCACCGCCTCCATGCCGAACGCCATGGTGGCGACCGTGGCGCGCTCGTCGAGGGCCGGCCCCTCCGTGATGTCGCCGGTGGGCATGTCGAGGGCGAGGTCGAACACCTTGAAGCCGAGGCCGTAGGCCGCGCAGATCTGGTTGATCGCCCCGCCCCCGGCGGCGAAGTTGTCGAGCATCTGCCGGTTGACCGCGTCCGGGAAGGCCGAGACGCCGCGGCGCGTGACCCCGTGGCTGCCGGCGAAGACGCAGACCAGCGGCCGGTCGAAGGTCGGCGGCGCCTTGCCCTGCCACGCCGCCAGCCACGTCACGAGGCTCTCCAGGCGACCCAGCGAACCGGCGGGTTTCGTCAGGGTCGCGTCCCGGGCCGCGACGGCGGCCTTCGCCTCCGCGTCGGGGCCGGGCATCGCCGTCAGCAGGTTGCGGATGTCGGCGAAGGGGCCGGGCTCGGGCGCGGTCATCGGGTCGGTCTTCGAATCGGTCATGGCGGCGATGATTTCCTGTGGGCGCCCCCGGACGGGGAGACTATACGGGAGCGGCGCGCGGTGGCGGGCGGATGCGAGAGACCGCGATGGACAGGCAGACCGGCGGGGAGGCCGACTGGCCCGGGCGCGGCGCCCTCTACGACCTCGCCGGGTGCCTGCGCTTCTACTCCCGCCTGCCGGTGCCGCAACTGCCCGGCGAGCCGGACCCGCACCGGAGCCCCGACTTCACCACCCTGCCGCGGATGCTGCCCCTGGCCGGCCTGATCCTGGCGCTGCCCGCCGCCCTGGTGCTGGCGGCCGGCTGGGCCGTCGGGCTCGGGCCGTTCCTGGCCGCGACCCTCGCGGTGGCGGTCGCGGTGGTGGCGACCGGCGCCCTCCACGAGGACGGGCTCGCCGACGTCGCGGACGGGTTCGGCGGCGGCGCCACGCGGGAGCGCCGCCTGGAGATCATGCGCGACAGCCGGATCGGCGCCTACGGCGGCGCGGCCCTGGTCCTGGCGCTGGCCCTGCGGATCGGCGCCCTGGCGACGCTCCTCGACCGGACCGGCCACGCGGCCGTGACCGGCCTGATCCTGGCGGCCGCGCTGTCGCGGGTCGCCGCCCTCGCCCCGATGGTGCTGCTGGCGCCGGCGCGGCCGGGCGGCCTCTCCGCCTCGGTCGGCCGCCCGGACCGGGCGAGCCTCGCCACCGCGCTCGGCCTCGGCGCGGTGCTGGCGCTCGGCGCCGTGCCGCTCGGCCTGCCCTTCGGCGGGGTCGCGCTGATGATCCTGTGCGCCGGCCTCGCGGCACTGGGCCTCACCCGGCTGGCGCGCGCGCAGATCGGGGGGCAGACCGGCGACGTCATCGGCGCCTGCCAGCAGGCCGCGGAGATCGCCGCCCTGCTGGCCCTGGTGGCGGCGACGGCGGGCGTGGCGGACTGACAGATCCCGCCGCGTCTTGACCCGGCCACGATCCCCCGGCCAAGGATCACCGATGCCGCCCGCGCCGAAACCGTCCTCCCCCTGCACCAAGGTCTGCGTCCTCGACGCCGCGACCGGCCTGTGCTGCGGCTGCGGCCGGACCCGCGACGAGATCGCCGCCTGGGGCTCGCTGTCGGAGGCGCAGCGCCGCGCCGTGATGGCGGGGCTGGAAGCCCGGATGCGCGCCGCCCGCCTCGCGCCCCTGGAAGCGCCGCTGCCGTCATGATCTATCTCGGCCTCGCGGCCCTCGCCCTGGTTCTCGTCGCCCTGGTCCTCAGCGACGGCAGCGACAGCGTCGGCGGCGTGATCGGGCCCGACCAGTTGGCGAACCTCGCCTGGACCGGCACGATCCTGCTCCTGGTGGTGGCCGGGTTCTGGCGGCAATTCACGGCCCGGCTCGGCGCGAACCTCCAGGCGCTCCTGGCCTGGGCGCTGATCGGCCTCGCCCTGGTGATCGGTTACAGCTACCGCGACCGGATCCAGGACGTCGGCGCCCGGGTGCTCGGCGATCTCCGGCCGGGGAGCGCGACCCCGGGCGCCGACGGCTCGGTCACCGTCACACGGCGGGCGGACGGCGATTTCCGCGTCGATGCCGAGGTGAACGGCCGGGTGCAGCCCTTCCTGTTCGACACCGGGGCGAGCAGCGTCGTGCTCACCGCCGAGAATGCCGCCGCGCTGGGGCTCACGCCCGCGCCCGCCGATTTCACCGCCCGCGTCTCCACCGCCAACGGCGTCACCTACGCGGCGCCGACCCAGCTCGACTCGCTCAGCGTCGGGACGATCACCGAGCGGCGGGTCAACGCCATGGTGGCCAAGCCGGGCGCGCTCTCGGCGAATCTCCTCGGCCAGACCTTCCTGTCGCGCCTGTCCGGCTACGAGGTCCGGGGCGACCGCCTGATCCTGCGCCGGCCCTGACCGGGCCGCCGCTCAGGCGGCGCGCGCCTCGGGCGCGGCGCGGGAGACCAGCGCCACCGCCTCCCGCAGGGTCGCGAGGTCGGCCTCCGGGCGCATCCCGTGGGTCGAGAGGTGGCGCCGGAAGGCCCGCGCACCCGGCCGACCGTTGAACAGCCCCAGCATGTGCCGGGTGACCGCGTGCAGGCGCTCGCCCCGGGCCAGGCACGCGGCGATGTAGGGCTCGAACATCGCGACCGCCGCGAAAACGTCGGGGGCCGGGGCCGGCACGCCGAACAGGTCGGGATCGACGCCGAGCAGCAGTGCCGGCTCGGTGTAGGCGGCGCGGCCGACCATGACGCCGTCGACCTCGGCGAGCCGCGCCCGCGCGGAATCCAGGTCGCGCAGGCCGCCGTTGACCGCGATCGGCAGCCCGGGAAGCCGCCGCTTCAGCCGCGCGGCGCGGCCGTAATCGAGGGGGGGCACGTCCCGGTTCTCCTTGGGCGAGAGGCCCTGGAGCCAGGCCTTGCGGGCGTGGACGATCAGCCCGTCGACGCCCGCCGCCACCACGGCGTCGGCCAGGGCGTCGAGCGCCGCCTCGGGGTCCTGATCGTCGACGCCGATCCGGCACTTCACCGTCACCGGCACGGGGACCGCCGCCTTCATGGCGGCGACGCAGTCACCCACCAGGGCCGGCTCGCGCATCAGGCAGGCGCCGAAGCGGCCCTCCTGCACCCGGTCCGAGGGGCAGCCGACATTCAGATTGACCTCGTCGTAGCCGAGATCCGCGGCGATGCGGGCGGCCTGCGCCAGCTCCCCCGGGTCCGAGCCGCCGAGCTGGACCGCCACCGGGTGCTCCACCGCCGCGAAGCCGAGCAGCCGCTCGCGCGGCCCGTGCAGCACCGCGCCGGTGGTCACCATCTCGGTGTAGAGGCGGGCGCGCGCCGACAGCGACCGGTGGAACGCCCGGCAGTGCCGGTCCGTCCAGTCCATCATCGGGGCGACGGAGAAGCGCCATCCGCTGAGATTTACAGGTTCTTCAGTTGCGGCAATCACTTGCTGTCGCTCTCGTGCTGTACCTCGCCGGGCCCCATCGGGCGTCGGACGGCGCGGAGCCCGGCCTCAGCGTGCCGGCTCGACCCCGTGCTGTACCACCGCTTGGCGCGCGATGGGGACCATCGTCGAGCGCGCGGAGGACCGGGACGACGGGGTATCACGCGAAGATCGCCGTCAAAAGAGCCGGCAAGGTCCACCGCGAGACCCGGACCGTCCACCGGCGCGCGGCCGCGCCCCGGGCCAGGAAGCGGGAGGCGGAACTCGGCGCGCCCGCCGCGGCTGTGCCCGACGACGCGTGAAAGCCGGTGCGGCCGCCTCGGGCACGCCCGCATCCCTTACCTGAGGCCGAACCCGCCCCACCGAACGCCGGGATCAGACATCCTACGATCCTCCGGTCGCGGCTCGAAACGCACCGTTAACCAAGATCAGTGATTTCTCGGATCCATTGGTAGCGTCGCGCGGGCTGCACCTGCCGCCGCTTAAGGATGGCAAGTCATGCGGCTGATCGTCGGCACATTGATCGTCTTCGCCTGCGTCTTCGGCAGCTACGCGGCGATGGGCGGCCATCTGCTGGTCCTCTGGCAGCCGTTCGAGTTCGTCATCATCCTCGGCGCAGCCATCGGCGCCTTCGTCATCGGCAACACCGGGCCGGTGCTCAAGGCCGTGCCCGCCATGCTGGGCACGCTCGTGAAGGGCCCCAAATACAACCAGCAATCCTATGTTGAGCTGCTGGGGATGCAGTATTCGTTGTTCAGGCTCGCGAAGCAGAAGGGTTCGATGGCGCTCGAGCCGCACATCGAAGATCCGGGCGAGTCGACGCTGTTCAACGCCTTCCCGACCTTCGCGGCGAACCATCACGCGGTCGAGTTCGTCTGCGACTACATGCGTATGGTGACGCTGGGCGCCAACAACGTCCACGAGATCGACGCGCTCATGGACGAGGAACTGGAGACGCACCACCAGGAGCAGGAGCGCGTCGTCTCGGCGATGCAGTCGCTCGCCGACGGAACGCCGGCGCTCGGCATTGTCGCCGCCGTGCTCGGCGTGATCAAGACGATGGGCGCGATCAAGGAGCCGCCGGAGGTGCTGGGGCATCTGATCGGCGGCGCGCTGGTCGGCACCTTCTTCGGTGTCTTCGTCGCCTACGGCTTCTTCGGGCCCATGGCGCAGTCGCTCAAGAGCCTCTTCGAGGCCGAATCCAAATACTACCTCTCACTCAAGGCGGGTCTGCTCGCCCACATCGCCGGCCAGCCCCCGGTGATGGCGGTCGAGTTCGCCCGGAAGGCTCTGATGAGCGACGTCCGCCCGACCTTCAACGAGGTGGAAGCGGCGACCGCCGCTCTGCCCGCCCAGAGCTGACCCGATAGCCGGCAGGGATTCGATGACCACGATCATCATCAAGAAGGTCAAGAAGGCCGGCCATGCCCACCACGGCGGGGCCTGGAAGATCGCCTACGCGGACTTCGTGACCGCCATGATGGCGTTCTTCCTGCTGATGTGGCTGATCAGCATGACGACGCAGGAGCAGAAGATCGGTCTGGCGGAGTACTTCTCGCCGGCGGCTCTGAGCCCGGCAACCAGCGGTGCGGGCGGGATCCTGTACGGCACCGCCCTGGACACCGCAGGCAACAAGCCGTCCACCCCCCGCGACGCGGAGAGGGGCTCTGCCGAGCGGGAGGTCACAGCGCGCCCGACCAGTCCGGGCCTCACCAGCGAGCTCGATGCCAGCCGTCCGGTCGCCAACGTGCAGGCCAACTGGAGCGCCATAGCCAGCCTCCGGCAGGCGCTCCAGACGATGCCCGATATCGCCGAGCTGTCGAAGAACATCGTGATCGAGCCGACCAAGGAGGGCGTGAACGTGTCCCTCGTGGACCAGGACGGCCGCTCCATGTTCCGCGAGGGCTCTGTCGAGCCCTACGAGCGCACCCGTCGCGTGCTGGAGGCGCTCGCGCCCGCTCTGCGCCGGATGCCCAATCGCCTGTCCATCACCGGCTACACGGCCGTTGCGCGCCCGGGCTCGGCACGGGCCGGCGAACCCTGGAGCCTCTCCGCCGGGCGCGCGCTCGCCGTGCGCGAGATCCTGTCGGGGGCCGGGGTTCCCAACGACAACTTCTCCGCCGTGTCGGGACGCGGCGACACCGAGCCGGTTTTCCCCGACAATCCCTACCTCGCGCCGAACCGACGGGTGACGATCACGCTGCTCAATGCGAGCCCGCCGGTGCCCCCGAACCTTCTTCGCTGACGACGAGACCTGCGCCGACACGGACGACACCGCGCGAAGCGCCGTCGAGAGCGCTTCAGATCATCGCGGCGTCTCGCGCGCTTCGCGCCGGATCCTGAGCCGCCTCGTCGCGTCCGGCGCGGGCGGCCGAGCCGGAGCGGCCGGCACGCTCGCAGCGCCTGCGAGCTGCGCCGCGATGGATGGGCCCGCCGAGCGCGGAGCCTTCGAGGCGAGCCCGCCCCGACGGGACCTGGTCAAACCCCGGGTGTCGCTTCGCCCCGCGACTCGAAGACGGGATCACGGGTGCCGGACCCGCGGCCTGTCAGGTTCCAGGTCCCGCCAGCGCGATGATGCGGTGCTCCCGTCCGGGCATACGGTCGGGACAGGCGGGGCCTCGCCGATCGCGGCCGCGGTGACAGGGCCGTTCAGCGAGACTTGACTCCGGGCGATCGCGCCGGCCGCGCGCGCATTTCGAGTGCACGTGTCCGCGAGCCGCCCGCGCGGCTCGCGGATGTTCCGCGCCCGCGACCGTCGGGCCCGCGCGCACCGACCGGAGGGCAAGGTCGCGCGGGTTCGCCGCGCGCTCGACGCCCAGCGCCTGGCCCGCGGGACCCGGCCGCCTCCCAGCCCTCGGCGCCGTCGATCCGGCACAGCCAGCGCGCAGGGTGCCGGCCCGGCCGGGCCGCACGCGCCGAACGTCGCCCCCGGGCAGCCATCCGGGCGCGGGCGGATCGCCGTTCCGGCGGCGTTCCGGGGATGTCCCACCGGTCGATGGCGAGGCCCCCGTCGAACAGGGCCGCGCGCCGATGTCGGGCGGAGCGTCGGCCCGGGCCGGCGTCCGGTCCGGCCGGGTGGCCGTCCGGCGCGGACAGGTCTTCTCCGCCGCGATCGGGATGAAGCATATCTCATATGCTCGCCCGTCATGGAATAATTCCAATGTACGGCAGATGATGGTCCGGCGCAGCGCTGAGGGACAGTCGATTCTGTCCGCGGTCTGGGCATAATAACTTTATTCATGGCCGGGAAATTCGATATGACGATCGGAAAGAGGATATTTTACCTTATCGGCGGTATCTTGCTGGCTTTCATATCGATCGTGGGCGTTCAGATCTCGCTCGTCGGCGCGGTGATGATGGATGGCCGCAGGGCCGCCATCCGCGCCCAGGTCGAGTCGGCGCACGGCATCGTGGCGGCGTTCGCCCAGCAGGCGGAGGCCGGCGCCATCACGGCCGACGAGGCGCGGCGGCGCGCGGGGGAGGCGCTGCGGGCGATGCGCTACAACGGCAGCGACTACGTCTTCGTCTACAGCTCGGCCCCGGGCAATATCGGCCGCAACGTCGTCCATCCCGATCCCAAGATCGAAGGCACGCGGTCCCGCGACGACGCGGCGATGAAGAAGACCTTCGTCTGGACGATGATCCAGCACGGCCAGGAGGGCGGCGGCTTCACCGAGTACCGCTGGGCCCGCCTCGGCGAGACCGAGCCCGCCCCGAAGGTCGCCTACTCGCTCGCCTACGAGCCCTGGCAATGGGTCATCAACTCGGCCCTGTACGTGGACGACATCCACGCCATGGACCGGGGGCGGACGGTCACCACCCTGCTCTGGCTGACACCCCTCGCGGTCGGGATCGGGCTGGTCGGGTTCCTGTTGGCGCGCAGCATCACGCGACCCCTGAGCGCCTTCACGGCGGCCCTGCGCCGCCTCGCCGACGGCGCGACGGACGTCGCCATTCCGGGACTCGGTCGGCGCGACGAGATCGGCCACATGGCCGAGGCCGCCGGCGTGTTCCGGGACAGCATGATCCAGGCTCGGACCTTGTCGATTGAGCAGCGCGCCGAGCAGGAGCGCCGGCAGGAGCGCGCCCAGTGGATGCAGGCGGTGACCCGCAGCTTCGACACCGAGGCGAGCCAGCTCCTGGCACAGGTCGATACCGCGGCGGCCGGCATGCGCGAGGCCTGTCGGGCGATGGCCGACACCGCCGCGCAGGCGTCGCGGCAGGCGGGCTCGGCGGCCGGGGCGGCGCAGCAGGCGGCGGCCAACGTGCAGACGGTGGCGGCGGCCACCGAGGAGCTGTCCGCCTCGATCGGCGAGATCGGCGGGCAGGTCACCAAGTCGGCCGCGATCGCCGGCCAGGCCGTGACCGAGGCGGAGCGGACCGACCGGCAGATCCGCGGCCTCGCCGGGGCAGCGGAGAGAATCGGGGAGGTCGTGCGGATCATCGCGGCGATCGCCGAGCAGACCAACCTGCTGGCGCTGAACGCCACGATCGAGGCGGCGCGGGCCGGCGAGGCCGGTCGCGGCTTCGCCGTGGTCGCCGCCGAGGTGAAGGGCTTGGCCGGGCAGACCGCGAAGGCCACCGAGGAGATCACCGCGCAGATCGCGGCGATCCAGGGCGAGACGACGGAGGCGGTCGGGGCGGTCCACGCGATCGGCAGGACCGTCGACACGATGAACGCGATCGCCAGCGCGATCGCGGCGGCGGTCGAGCAGCAGCGATTCGCCACCGGGCACATCTCGCAGAACATCGACGAGGCCGCCCGGGGAACCGACGCCGTGAGCCAGAACGTGGTCTCGGCCTCGTCGGCCGCGGAGGCGACGCACCGCGTGGCCGCGGAGGTCGGCGCGGCGGCCGGCGATGTCTGCCGCAGCGCCGAGGCCCTGCGCGCCGAGGTGATGCGGTTTCTCGTCGAGATGCGCGCCGCCTGAGCGCGCCGTCGCGCGGACGGGCGCCCCCGGGTGCGGGGCCCGTCCGCGAAGCGCACCGGAGGGGCGCGTCAGAACACCGGCATGGCCCCGGCCACCGTGACGAGCGCGCCCGACGTGTAGCTGCTCTCCTCAGAGGCCAGCATCACGTAAGCCGAGGCGAGTTCGGCCGGTTGTCCGGGCCGGCCGAACGGCACCTGGCTGCCGAAGGATTTCACCGAATCCTGGCTCATCCCGGAGGGGATGAACGGCGTCCAGATCGGCCCGGGCAGCACGCCGTTCACGCGCACGCCCTTGTCGGCGAGCAGCTGGGAGAGGCTGAGCACCATGTTGCTCAGGGCGCCCTTGGTGGCGCTGTAGGCCAGGAGCGACGGCATCGGGTGCTTGGAGTTCACCGACGAGGTGAAGATCACCGAGGCGCCGGGCTTCAGATGGGCGAGCGCCGCCTTGGTCACGTAGAACGCGCCGAACACGTTGGTGCGGAAATGGTCCTCGAACACGGCGTCGTCGATCCCGGCGAGGTCCCCGTTCGGCTGCTGGAACGCCCCGTTGTTGACCAGCACGTCGAGGCGCCCGAACGTCTCCAGCGTGCGGGCGACGATCTGGCGCCCGTAGGCGGCGTCCTTGAGATCGCCCGGCAGGAGCAGCGCCCGCCGTCCCGCCTTCTCGACCCACTGGGCGACCGCCTCCGCGTCGGCCTGCTCGTCGGGCAGGTAGGAGATGGCGATGTCGGCCCCTTCGCGGGCGAAGGCGATGGCGACCGCGCGGCCGATGCCGGAATCGCCGCCGGTGATCAGCGCCGCTCGGCCGGTCAGCTTGCCCGAGCCCTTGTAGCTCGCCTCGCCGTGGTCGGGTTCCGGCTCCATGCGGCCGGTCTTGCCGGGAAAGCTCTGGGGCTGCGCCGCGAAGGGCGGGCGGGGATATTTGTGCAGCGGATCCGTGGTCACGCGTCGTCTCCGATAGGGATGCCGGTCCAACCGCACGGTCTCCCGGGTGTTCCAGTGCCCTGGCGCCGCGCCCCGCCCGGCACAGCCCTGCCCGGCACGGCCCCGTTCGAGGCGGCTTCCGTCGCGGACAACACGAACCCGTGTGCCGGCGGCGGGCCGACACAGGTCAGCAACAGCCGTTCGCCACTCTGGCCGCGAGGAGGTCTCGCCATGATCGACGCACAGCCGGAGGATCGGGCCGCCCGCGTGATCGACCGCGTCCTGCTCTGCGCCGCGATGCTCTCGCTCACCTTCGGACTGGCCACGGGCCTGTGGGGCCTGCTGAAGTGAGCCAGCCCCGGGGCCCGAACGCTGCACAGGGATCCGGAACGCCGATCATGAACCGGCCCGGCCGGGCGTCCGCGCGGCGGTCCGGACGCGACTACACCGCCGTGGCGTTGATCGGAGCGGGGCTGGCGGTGCTCGCGCTCGCGCTGCTGCTGGTCGGTATCCCGTGATCGGTCGCCGGCGATGCTGCTGAAGCGCGCCGTCGTCGCCGCGCTGATCGCCGCGGCCGCGGCGTTCCTGCTGTACCTGGCGGCCCTCGCCCGCGCGGCGCTGTCGCCCGACGAGCCCTACGCGGCCAGCATCGGCCTCACCCTCGACCAGTGCGTGGCGGCCCAGGACAGCCTGTCAGACGAGGAGGCGCGCCTCTACTGCCGCAGGCCCGTGCCGAAGCGCCTGTGACCCGGAGCGCAGCGGATGTCCTGACGGCGGAGCGTGAGTTTTCCTGACACGCCGCGTGAAGACATGGTGATTGTCCCCGCGGCGTCGGGAACCTAGACGTCGGAGCACCGGCCGGGTCTGTCGCCGAGTCGGATCGCAGGAAAACGCACGGAAGGCCCGGCCCATGGCGGACGACGCGACGATCCGGTCCGGCCGCTGCCATTGCGGGGCCGTGCGCTTCGAGGCGGCCCTCGGCGACGATCTCGCGTCGATCCGCCGGTGCACCTGCTCCTACTGCCGCATGCGCGGCGCCGTCGTCGTCATGGCGCGGCCGGGCGGGGTCAGGATCCTGCAGGGCGCGGAGGCGCTGACGACCTACCGGTTCCACACCGGGGCGGCGCAGCACTTCTTCTGTTCCCGCTGCGGCGTCTACACGCATCATCAGCGGCGGTCGGACCCGAACGTCCACGCCGTCAACGTGGCCTGCCTGGACGGGGTCAGCCCCTTCGACTTTCCGGAGGTCCCGGTGATGGACGGCGTCAATCACACGAACGACACCGGCCAGCCCACGCGTCGCGCCGGCACGCTGCGCTTCGTCCCGGCGGAGTGACGGCCGCGTGACGGTGGTGGAGCGGCCGCGGTCGGGAGCCGGCGCGGGACCCCCGATCGGTCCCGTCTGACCCGCCCTGTCCCCGAGCGCCGCTCCGGACCGGGCCCGGCTCGAACGCTAGTGCTCGTGGCCGCAGCCGCAGCCGGGACCGTGCACGTGGCCGTGGTCATGGCCGTGGTCATGGGCGTGATCGTGGGCGTGCTTCTGGTGCCCGTGCTCGTGATGGTGCCCGTGATCGTGGCTGTGACGGTGGTCGTGCGCGTGCTTGTGACCGTGGTCGTGATGATCGTGGTCGTGATCGTGGGCATGGTGGTCGTGCCCGTGATCGTGTCCGCAGGTGCTGTGATCGTGGGCGGCCTGCTCGGGCCGGAAGGCGCGGGAGACGGGGGTCGCGACGCAGCCCTGCCCCCGCACCAGCTCGGCCGCGGCGGGTGTCGCCGGCACGTAGAGCACGTCCGTGCCGATCTCGGCGTCCACGTGGCTGCCGCCGAGCTGCCAGGCCAGGCGCAGCAGGCGGGCCGGATTCTCGGCGCGCACCTCCAGGAGGTCCTCGGCGGCCGCCCGCACCGCGACGAGCCGACCGTCGTCGAGGCGCAGGGCGTCGCCGTCCTCGAGCGCCGCGGCCCTGGTGAGCGCGACGTCGAAGCCGAGGCCGCCCTCGGCGACCAGGGATCCCGCGACGGCAGCCCGGGCCGCGCGGTCGAGGGTCACCGTGTCGGCGACGCGGTCGGCGCGGACCGCGGCCCGGCGGACGATCGTGGTGGCTGTCGGCATGGGACCCTCGGACATGAGCCGGACTGGTGCCGGGCGTGGTGCCGGATAGGGCGTCGCGGCATTGCGGCCGGAGCGCCTCCGAACCGTGGCATAGGGCGAGACGGGAACCCGGCGCAACTCGTCCCGCGGCCGATGGAACCTTAGCCGTATGGCCGACATTCCTTTCCTGCTAAGCTCGACGCGATCCGCAACGATCACGGCCACCGGCCGGACCGGATACACAAGGGAGTTCTGGGGACCATGAAGAAGCTGACGGCCGCCGCCATCGCCACCATCGCCGCCCTCTCGCTCGCCGGCTGCAACACCCCGGAGGACCGGGCTCTGGGCGGTGCCGGCCTCGGCGCCCTGACCGGTGCGGCGATCGGCGCGGCGGCCACCGGCCGCGCGGGCGGTGCCCTGGCGGGTGCCGCGATCGGCGGCGCCGGCGGTGCCATCGTGGGCGCCTCGACCGCGCCGCGCTGCCCCTACGGCACCTACCGCGACGCCTACGGCAACGTCTACTGCCGCTGAGCCGCGCTGAGCGTACCTGGGGGGGGGCCGGGCGCGTCCCGGCCCTTCCTCGCGGCGTGCGGAGCGGCTATCCCGTCGCTCGGCCGGGCCCGTCCCGGCGCCGGAACCCCGCCGCCCCCGATGACAGAGCCGAGCCGAGGATCAGCGCCGGGACCGGTCCGCCCATGAATCAGGCGACCAAGTCTCAGGGCGTCTGGGGCAAGCTCGGCGGTGCCGGATTCGGCCTCGCGCTCGGCGGTCCGCTCGGGGCGCTGATCGGCGGGGTCGCGGGCCATTTCCTGCTCGACCGCGTCGGCGCGCCCTTCGGGCGGACGCCGCGCGACGTCGTGTTCACCACCGGACTCGTGGCGCTCGCCGCCAAGATGGCCAAGTCCGACGGGGTCGTGCTGCCGTCGGAGGTCGAGGCGTTCGGCCGGGTCGTGCAGGTGGAGCCGTCCGCGCGGGCGGGCGTCGAGCGCCTGTTCGACCTCGCCAAGAAGACCACGAGCGGCTTCGAGGCCTACGCCCAGCAACTGGCGACCACCTTCGGCGACGAGCCGGCGCTCCTCGAGGACGTGCTCGACGGCCTGTTCCAGATCGCCGGCGCCGACGGGGCGCTGCACGAGGCCGAGGAGCGCTACCTGCGCGCCGTCTCGGGCATCTTCGGATTCGACGAGGCGGCGTTCCGGCGCATCGCCGCCCGCCACGTGCGGCTGCCGGACGATCCCTACGGCGTCCTCGGGCTCGACCGCGGGGCGGACGACGCCGCCGTGAAGGCCCGCCACCGGGCGCTGGTGGCCGAGCACCACCCGGACCGGGCGCTCGCTCGCGGCCTGCCGACGGAGGCGGTCGCCATCGCCACGCGGCGGCTCGCCGCGATCAACGCGGCCTATGACCGGATCGCGCAGGAGCGCGGACTCCGGTGAGTCTCGCGCCCGACAGCCCCCTGGCCCGCCGCGTCGCGCCCTCGCCGAACCACGGCGCCCGCCGCGCGGGGCCGCTCGACATGCTGATCCTGCACTACACCGGGATGGACAGCGGGGCCGCCGCCCTCGCGCGCCTGCGCGACCCGCTGAGCGAGGTCTCGGCGCACTACCTCGTGTTCGAGGATGGCGGCACCGTCCAGATGGTGCCGGAGGCCCGCCGGGCCTGGCACGCCGGGGCCGGCGCCTGGAAGGGCGAGACCGACGTCAATTCCCGGTCGATCGGGATCGAGATCGTGAATCCGGGCCATGCCGGCGGGCTGCCGCCGTACCCGGAGGCGCAGGTCGAGGCCGTGATCGCGCTGGCCCGGGACATCCTCGGCCGCTGGCCGATCCCGCCGGAGCGGGTGCTCGCCCATTCCGACGTGGCGCCCGAGCGCAAGGAGGATCCGGGGGAGATCTTCCCGTGGGACCGCCTCGCGGCGGCGGGGGTGGGTCACCACGTGCCGCCCGCGCGCCTCCAGGACGGCCGCTTCCTCGCGCGGGGCGATGCTGGCCAGCCCGTCGAGGCGCTGCAGGCGATGTTCGCGCTCTACGGTTACGACCTGCCGGTGACCGGGACGTTCGACGCGCGCACCCGGGCTGTGGTCACCGCGTTCCAGCGCCATTTCCGCCCGGCGCGGGTGGACGGCGTGGCCGACGCCTCCACCATCACCACCCTGCGCGACCTGATCGCGGCGCTGCCGGCGTCCTGAGGGCCGGGCGCCCGCCGGGCCTCCCTCAGGCGCGGTGGGCCCGCGCCTCGTGCGGGGGGGCGGCCTCCGGGGCGGCCGCGGCCGAAGCGTCGGTCCGGGTCCGCCAGAGGCTGTAGAAGACACCGGCCGCCAGCAGCGTCAGGGTCACCACAAGGGAGACCCAGGGCTGCACGTGGATGAGCCCGAACGTGTCGGCCACCACGATCTTGGCGCCGATGAAGATCAGGATGAAGGCCAGCGCCGTCTTCAGGTAGGCGAACCGGTCGACCATGGCGGCGAGCGCGAAGTAGAGGGCGCGCAGGCCCAGGATCGCGAAGATGTTGGAGGTGTAGACGACGAACGTGTCGGTGGTGATCGCGAAGATCGCCGGCACGCTGTCGACCGCGAAGATCACGTCGGCGCCGTTCACCAGCACCAGGGCGAGGGCCAGCGGCGTGAAGTACAGGGCGACCTTGCCGGTCTTCGGGTCGGTCTTGCGCACCGTGAAGCGCTGGCCGTGCAGGTCGGGCGTGACCCGGAAGGTCGTCTTGAACCAGCGCACGACGGCGCTGTTCTGGAAGTCGCCCTCCTCCTCGTCGCCCGCGATCAGGATCTTCAGGCCGGCGTAGATCAGGAAGGCGGCGAACAGGGAGAGCACCCAGTGCACCTCGTGCACCAGGGCGGCGCCGAGGCCGATCATCAGGCCGCGCAGCACCACGGCCGCCAGGATGCCCCAGAGCAGGACCCGGTGCTGGGCGGCCCGGGGGACGCCCAGAGCCGTGAGAATCATGGCGATGACGAAGACGTTGTCCATCGACAGCGACTTCTCGACCACGAGGCCGGTGACGTATTCCTCGGCGGAGGACGGCCCGAGATACCACCAGATCCAGCCGCCGAAGGCGAGGCCGAGGGCGAGGTAGAAGCCGGTGAGCAGCAGGCTCTCCCGGACGCCGATCTCGTGCTCCTTGTCGCGGTGGAGGAGCCCGAGGTCGAAGGCGAGCAGGCAGGCGATCAGGACGTGGAACCCGAGCCACATCCACAACGGCTTGCCGAGCCATACGACGGTAAGGACGTCCATCATGTGCGGGACCTGATGCTGATTCCGAATGGAAAGCATCGGCTCCGACATCACGGGCGCTGAGGAGCGCCCGCCAGAGGGGCCCGCAGCCGATGAGGTCGACGTAAGGGGCGATCCGGGCGAATCAAGGGCAGAGCGCCGGCGTGGCGCGCGGACCGGTGACGATATCCGGCCCCCGTGGCCCCGGCGCGACGAAGGAGCGCGTCACCTTCCGGATGCCGCCGGAAGGCGCGAGCACCCGCACGCGTCCGCGACCTGCTCCGGAGCGGTCTCCCGTCTCGGCCCCGCCCGCGTGCGCGGTGACGGGATCCCGGCCCGGTCCGGCGTCGCGGGATCGGCACAAGTCCACCCCGGGGGCCGTCAGGCGGAGGCCTCCGGCGTCTCGGCGGCCATCTTCGGCGACGTGCGCTCGCGCAGGGGCCGCTCCTCCATCAGCGCCAGGAACGTGAAGGCGCCGAGCAGGCCGAGGCAGGCGGCCAGGAAGACGTAGCGGAAAGTCAGGGCGAGCTGGGCCGGGTCCGCGCCGCGGATCAGGCTCTCCACGTCGTGCGCCCCTCCCCCTGCCCCGCCCGCGGCGCCGCCGAGCACGATCGTCCCGAAGGCCGCCACGATCAGCGCCCCACCGAGGGAGCGGAAGAAGTTCATCGCGGCGGTGGCGATGCCGAGCTGGTGCGTCTCCACGGCGTTCTGGATCGAGATGGTCGAGAGCGGGAGGATCGTCCCGATTCCCATGGAGAGCAGCGCGAACAGCACCTCCATGAGCCAGAAGGGCAGCGCCCGGCCCTGCCAGGCGATGGTGGCGCAGCAGGCGAGACTGACGCACATCATCGCCAGCGGTACCCGCTTGTAGTGCCGGAAATGCAGCATCGACCGGCCCGACAGGGTCGCGCCCGTGACGGTGCCGATCATCAGCGGCACCAGGGCCACGCCGGACTCGCTCGCCGAGAGCCCGATCACCCCTTCGAGGAAGATCGGCACGTAGATGGTGAGCCCGATGAAGGTGCCCATGGCGAAGCAGGCCGCCAGCGTCGCGCTGTAGACCACCCGGTCCCTCAGCACCTCCGTGGGGATCAGCGGCTCCGGCGCCGTGGCGAGCCGCGCCGCGAAGCCGCCCCCCAGCACGGCCGCCCCGGCGAGGAGGGCGAGGACCGGCGCCGAGTCCCAGGGATAGCGCACCCCGCCCCAGCTCAGGGCCAGCAGGAGGGTGACGGAGCCCGCCACCATCAGGGCGGCGCCGGGATAGTCCAGCCGGTGGCGGCGCTCGTGGCGCGGCAGGCGCTTCAGGTTGGCGTTGGTGAGCGCGAAGGCGAGGCAGCCGATCGGCAGGTTGATCCAGAAGATCAGCGACCAGTGCAGGTGCTGGGCGAAGAAGCCGCCGAGCAGCGGCCCCGCCACCGAGGCCGTCACGAACACGCCCGCGATCACCACCTGGTAGCGCGCCCGCTCCTTGGGCGACATGATGTCGGCCAAGATGGTCTGCGCCAGGGCGATCAGCCCGCCGCCGCCGACGCCCTGGAGGCCCCGGGCGAGCGCCAGCGCCACCATCGTGGGCGCGAGCGCGCAGGCGAGCGAGCCGACCACGAAGGTCGCGATGGCGATCAGCAGCATGATCCGCCGGCCGTGGATGTCGCTGAGCTTGCCGTAGAGCGGGGTCACCGCCGTGGAGGCCAGCAGGTAGGCGGTGACGATCCAGGGCAGGTTCGCGGCGTCGCCGAAGTCGAGGCCGATGGTCGGCATGGCGGTCGCCACGATGGTCTGGTCGAGGGCCGCGAGCAGCATCGCGGTCATCAGCCCGTAGACGATGGCGCGGATCTCGCCGGGGCTGAGCGCGGCCTGCGGGCCGGCCGGCCGCGCCCGGGTTTGCGGCTGGACCTCGGTGACGGCGACGGGACTGGCCACGTGTCTGAGAGCCTCTGATCCGGACCGTGCCGGCCGACCGTCCGGGGCGGACGGGGCCTGGGGCGGCATGAGGAGGTGTGCGGACGGACCGCGGTCGCGGGCCGGTGTGCCGGTACCCGCGGCGCCCGGGATCGGAAAGAACGCAGGTCCGGACGTACCCGGTTCCTAGCGCAACGCCGGAGGCCAGCCCATGGCGCCCGGCGCCGATCCGGCCTTCGCCCTTGACAGAGGGCGCCGGGCTGTCGCTCTCCCGGCCCATGCCGGATGACAGGGATGCAATCGCCATCGTGGGCGGCGGGCCGGCCGGGCTCGCCGCGGCCGAGCTGCTGGGGGAGGCCGGCCGCGCGGTCACGGTCTACGAGCGCATGCCGTCCGTCGCCCGCAAGCTGCTGATCGCCGGGCGCGGCGGCCTCAACATCACCCACAGCGAGGCGCGGGCGGAGTTCCTCGCCCGCTACCATCCGCGCGGCGTCCTCGACGCGGCCATCGCGGCCTTCCCGCCCGACGCGCTCAGGGCGTGGTGCGCGGATCTCGGCGAGCCGACCTTCGTCGGCTCGAGCGGGCGCGTCTTCCCGCAAAGCTTCAAGGCCTCGCCGCTGCTGCGGGCGTGGCTGGCGCGGCTCGACCGCCTCGGCGTCCGGATCCGCACCCGCCACCGGCTCACGGGGATCGCCGAAGGCCTGCGCTTCGAGACCCCGGACGGTCCCCTGGACCTCCGCCCCCGCGCCACCCTGCTGGCGCTGGGCGGGGCCAGCTGGCCCCGCCTCGGCTCGGACGGGCGCTGGGTGCCGCTCCTCGAAGGGCTCGGCGTGGCGGTGGCGCCCCTGCGTCCGGCCAATGCCGGCTTCGCGGCGGCGTGGTCCGACCTGTTCCGGGAGCGGTTCTCCGGCGCGCCGCTGAAGCGGGTGGCGCTCACCTGCGCGGGCACCACGGTGCGGGGCGAGGCCGTGATCACGGAGGCCGGCATCGAGGGCGGGGCGATCTACGCCCTCTCGCGCCCCCTGCGGGAGGCGATCGCGGCCGTGGGCAGCGCGCGGCTGGTCGTGGATCTCCGCCCCGACCTGACCCGGGAGGCCCTCGCCCGCCGCCTGTCCGGGTCCCGGCCGGGCGACTCGGCCGGGACCCGGCTGCGCAAGGCCGCGGGCCTCGCGCCCGCGGCGGCGGGTCTGCTGCGCGAGGCGGCCGGCGGCGCCCTCCCGACGGAGCCCGGGGCCCTCGCCGGTCTGATCAAGGCCGCGCCCATCACCCTCACCGCCTCCGCGCCGATCGAGCGGGCGATCTCGACGGCGGGCGGCGTCCGGCTCGACGCCCTCGACGGGCGGTCCATGCTGCGCGCCCATCCCGGCCTGTTCCTGGCCGGCGAGATGCTCGACTGGGAGGCGCCGACCGGCGGCTACCTGCTCCAGGGCGCCTTCGCGGGCGGCCGGGCGGCCGCCGCCGGGATGCTCGACTGGCTGCGCGAGACCGGCGGCTGAGCCGCCGGGATCAGGGTTGCCCGCCTCAGGGCCGCGTGCAGAACCCGACGATGCCGGACGCCTCCGCCGGGCAGCTGGCGCCCTCCCCCTCGTAGACCGGCGCGCCGCCCTTGAGGCAGTGGGCCGTGACCAGCATCTCGCCGGTCCCGCAGGTGATCGTGCAGCCCCCCGGGCAGTCGGATTTGCGCACGGGCCGCAGGCTGGCCGCGGCGGCCTCGCCCTTCGGACCCGGGCCGCCCTGCGGTCCGACCGGACCCCGTGGGCCCGCGTCGCCCTTCGGACCCGGTGCGCCCTGTGGGCCGACCGCGCCCGCGAGACCGGGCTCTCCTCTCGGGCCGGGCTCGCCCTGGGGACCCGTATCGCCCTTGAGGCCCCGCTCGCCTTGAGGGCCCTGCTCGCCCTTGGCCCCCTGCTCCCCCCTGGGCCCCTGCTCGCCCTTGGGACCGGTCTCACCCTTGGGGCCCGTCTCACCCTTGGGGCCCGTCTCGCCGGCCGGTCCCGCCGCACCCTGGGGACCGGGCGGTCCGGGCGGCCCCTCGGGCGCGCAGTTCGCCACCACCGCCTCGCGCTCGTCCGGCTCCGCCTTCAGCGTCACCACGCAGGTCGAGGGCCGGTAGGGCAGCCGGAAGGTGAACCGGCCGCGCCGGTCGGCCTGGATCGAGATGTCGTCGTCCAGCACCACGATCGCCCCGGGCTTGCGCACCGAGCCCGAGATCCGCAGGTCGCCGGCCTCGATCCGCGCGTCGTAGACCATGATCGGCTGGCTCGGGGCCTGCGCGTGGCGGACCCGCGGGCGGGCCGGGCGAGACCGCCCCGTCACGGGGGCGGCCGCGGCCGGATCCGGACCGGCGGCACTTGGCGGATCCGCCTGCTGGCCGAGTGCCGCCCCCGACAGGGCGAGCAGGAGCGTCAGGGTGAGGGCTGAGCTGAGGGCTGAGCGCATGCGCGGTCCGGTTCGGCCGCGTCACGCGCGCGGCGTCGGGACATTGGTCTCGCCCTGCGATTGCGGTCAACCGTGACCTCGAACCCTGCGGTGGCTGTCGAGTCCACCGGCGTCCACAGCCGTCCACAGGCCAAGCCGCTGCCGCCACGCGCGATTCCGGGACCCTGCGGAAACCGTTTGTGCATGTTCCTGTTCTGTTCCTATCGTCCAGCATGACCGGAGCCGATGGAGATGGGGCTGGACCCTGCGGACGAGACCGAGGCGGCGCTCGCGCCGAGCGATCCCCGGGCCCGGCTGGCGGCCCTGCGGGTGCGCCTCGCGCCGCCGGACCGGGGCCGGGATCCGTCCCCGGTCCTGCCGCTCGGCGTGTCGGACCTCGACGCGCACCTGCCCGGCGGCGGCCTCGTCCTCGGGCCGCCCCACGAGATCGCGCCGGCCGAGCCCGCGGACGCGATCGCGGCCCTGGGCTTCGCCCTGGCGCTCTGCGCCCGCCACCTCGCCCGGGCGCCCGGAGAGGCGCTGATCGCCGCCGCGCCCGGCCAGCCCCTGCCCTACGGACACGGTCTCGCCGGCCTCGGCCTCGACCCCGGCCGCCTGCTGCTGCTGGAAGCCGGCAGCGACGCGGAGGTGTTCCGCGCCCTGGAGGCGGCCCTGCACGCGCGGGCGCTCACGGCCCTGATCGGCCTCCTGCGGGACGGGCTGCCGCTGAAGCCGGGCCGGCGCCTGCAGCTCGCCGCGGAAGGGCCCGCGCCGCCGCTGCTGCTGATCCTGCGGCCGGCGCCCGCCAGCCTGCCCAACGGGGCCGCCACACGCTGGCGGATCGCGGCGGCGCCGGCGGCGCGGGACCGGTTCGGGACCCTGGACAGGCCGCGCTGGCGGGCGCGGCTCGACCGCTGCCGCAACGGGCGGGGCGGCGACTGGCTTGTGGAGTGGGACCATGCCGCGCATCGTCTGCATCTGCCTGAGCCACTGGCCGGTGACGCGGCTGCGGCGGGCGGGTCTCGCGCCTGAGCGCGGCCCCCTCGCGGTGGCGGCCGAAGGGTCCGGCGGGCTGCGGCTCGTGGCCCTCGACCCGGAGGCCCGCGCCCTGGGCCTCCGGGTCGGCGAGCCCCTCGGCCGGGTCCGGGCGCGGATCGGCGTCCCGCTCCAGGTCTATCCCGCCGACCCGGAAGCCGACCGGGACGCCCTGCTGCGGCTGTGCCGCTGGGCGAGCGGGTACGCGCCCCTCGTGGCGCCGTTCGGGCCGGGTGAGGCGGCGGACGGGCTCTACATCGACGTCGCCGGCGCGAGTCAACTGCGCGGCGGCGAGGCGAACCTCGTCGCGGACCTGGCCGCCCGGCTCGCGCGGAGCAGCGTCCCGGCGGGGATCGCGCTGGCCGACACGCCCGGCGGCGCCTTCGCGCTGGCGCGGCATGGCGGGGGCGACCGGGTCGTGGTGCCGCCGGGCGGGGCCCCCGAGGCCCTGCGGGCCCTCCCCGTGGACGCCCTGCGCCTCGATCCCGGTACGGTCGCGGGGCTGAAGCGGCTCGGCCTGCGCCGGATCGGCGAACTCGACGCCCTGCCCCGGGGGCCCCTCGCCCGCCGATTCGGCGCGGCGCTGCTCCTGCGCCTCGATCAGGCCCTGGCCCGCCGGCCCGAGCCGCTGGCGCCCCTGACGGAGGCCGCCGCCTACGCCGCCGCGCGCGGCTTCCTCGACCCGATCGGGCGGCAAGCGGACATCGTCCGGACCGTCCGGGACCTGATGGCCGAGACCGCCCCCCGGCTGGAGCGGGACGGGCTCGGCGCCTGCGCCCTGCGCCTCAGCCTGCACCGGGTCGACGGCGCCCTGCGCGTCCTCGATCTCGGCCTATCCCGCCCCGAGCGCTGCCCGGAGCGGGTCGCGACCCTCGTCTCTCTGCGCCTCGACCGGCTGGGCTCCGCCCTCGACGCCGGCTTCGGGTTCGAGACGGTGGCGCTCGCCGTCACGGTGACCGGTCCCATGCCGGCCCGCCAGACGGATCTCGGCGCGGCGTCCGCGGCCGACGGGGTCGGCGTCCTGGCCGATGCCCTGGCGCAGCGCCTCGGGCGGGCGCTCCTGCGGCTCGAGCCCCGGGCGAGCCACCTGCCCGAGCGGGCCGACCGGAGCCGGGTCTGGGTGGCCGGAGAGGGGCAGGGAGAGGGATCAGGTCCTGCGGGACGCGGCGCGACCGCCTCTCACGGCGGCGGTGTGCTCGATCCCGACGCTTCCCGTCCCTCACCCCGACCTTACCCCGCACGGGAGGGGGGGCCGGGTGCGCTCCTTGATCAAGGGCGGCGTTCGACCCCGATGGGGGCAACCTCCCGCACAGGGATGGAAGGGAAGGCGCGCACCCGCGCGTCCCCCTGGCCCGAAGACCTCCCGCCCCGCCCCCTGGTCATCTTCCCCCGCGGCGAGGCCGCCCTCGACGTGCTCTCGACCGTTCCGGAGGGGCCGCCCCGGCGCTTCCGCTGGCGCGCCCGGATCCACCGGGTCACCCATGCCGAGGGGCCGGAGCGGATCGCCGCCGAATGGTGGCGCGAGCCCGGCGCGGATCGCGATTACTACCGCATCGAGTGCGAGGCCGGGCACCGGCTCTGGCTCTACCGCGACGGCCCGCACGCCCCCGACCGCCCGGCCGCGTGGTACGTCCACGGGCTGTTCGCGTGACCGCGCCTCAGCTCCCGTACGCCGAGCTCGCCGTCACCACGAACTTCTCCTTCCTGCACGGCGCCGCGCACCCGCAGGAATTCGTCGCGCAGGCGGCTTCCTACGGCCTCGAGGCCATCGGCATCGCCGACCGCAACACCGTGGCCGGTGTGGTGCGCGCGCACGCGGCGGCCCGCGCCCTCGAACCGCAGGGCACCGCGATCCGGATCCTGCCGGGGGTGCGCCTCGTCACCGAGGAGGGGTTCGAGGCCGTCACCTACCCGATGGACCGCGAGGCCTGGGGCCGCCTCTGCCGGCTGCTCACCCTCGGCAACCGGCGCGTCCGCAAGGGCGATTGCCGCTTCGCCTTCGCCGAGATGCTGGAGGCCTCGGAGGGGCAGATGTTCATCGCCATGCCGCCGGCCCGGCGCCTGCCGGAGGGCTTCCGGGCCCGGCTGGAGGCGCTGGCCGCCGCGGCCCCGGGCCGGACCTTCCTCGGGGCGAGCCACACGCGCCGCGGCGACGAGCGGCGGCGCCTCGGGCTGCTCGCCGAGCTGGGCGCGGCCTCCGGCGCCCCGATGGTCGCGGTCTCGGACGCGCTCTACCACCATCCCGACAGGCGCCCGCTCCAGGACGTGGTCACCTGCATCCGCGAAGGCTGCCGGATCGAGGACGCCGGCTACCGCCTGGAGGCCAATGCCGAGCGCCACCTGAAGCCGCCGTTCGAGATGGCGCGGCTGTTCGCCGACCACCCGGAGGCGCTGGCCCGCACCGTCGAGATCGCGCAGGCCTGCGCCTTCGACTTGGCGCAGCTGCGTTACGAGTACCCGGACGAGCCCGTGCCCCCCGGGCGCACGCCGCAGGAATACCTGGAGGAGAAGACCTGGGAGCGGGCGCGCTGGCGCTACGCCGGCGAGGTCCCGGACGCCGTCGCGGCGACGCTCCGCGAGGAGCTGCGGCTCATCGCCAAGATGGACTACGCCCGCTACTTCCTGACCCTGTTCGACGTGGTCGAGTTCGCCCGCGGCCAGGGCATCCTCTGCCAGGGCCGCGGCTCGGCGGCCAATTCCGCCGTGTGCTTCTGCCTCGGCATCACCGCGGTGGACCCGTCGAAGCACCGGCTGCTCTTCGCCCGGTTCATCTCGGAGAACCGCGGCGAGCCGCCCGACATCGACGTCGATTTCGAGCACGAGCGCCGCGAGGAGGTGATCCAGCACCTCTACGCCCGCTACGGGCGGGAGCGGGCCGCCCTCTGCGCCACGGTGATCCACTACCGCCCGCGCATGGCGATCCGCGAGGTCGGCAAGGTCCTGGGCCTGACCGAGGACGTGACCGCGGCGATCGCCGACACGGTCTGGGGCTCCTGGGGCACCGGCATGCCGGACCGGCACGTGCGCGAGGCCGGCCTCGACCCGGAGAATCCCGCGATCCGTCAGGCGCTCGACCTCGCCCACCAGCTGATCGGCTTCCCCCGCCACCTGTCGCAGCACGTCGGCGGCTTCGTGCTGACCCGCGGTCGGCTCGACGAGACCGTGCCGGTGGGCAATGGCGCCATGGCGGACCGCACCTTCATCGAGTGGGACAAGGACGACATCGACGCGATCGGGCTGATGAAGGTCGACGTGCTGGCGCTCGGCATGCTGACCTGCCTCAAGCGCGGCCTCGACTTCCTGGAGCGGGACCACGGCACCTTCTACGCGACGCTGGCCGACCTGCCGCAGGACGATCCCGCGACCTACGCGATGCTGGCGAAGGCCGATTCCGTCGGGGTGTTCCAGGTCGAGAGCCGGGCGCAGATGTCGATGCTGCCGCGCCTGAAGCCGAAGGAATTCTACGACCTCGTGGTGCAGGTCGCGATCGTGCGCCCCGGCCCGATCCAGGGCGACATGGTCCACCCCTACCTGCGGCGGCGCTCCGGGATCGACCCGGTGGAGTACCCGGCCCCGCACCCGGACCACGGCCCGGCCGACGAGCTGAAGGAGGTCCTGCAGAAGACCTACGGGGTGCCGCTGTTCCAGGAGCACGCCATGCAGATCGCCATCACGGCGGCGGGCTTCACCCCGGCCGAGGCCGACGGGTTGCGCCGGGCGATGGCGACCTTCCGCCATGTCGGCTCGATCGGCGGGTTCGCGGACAAGTTCGTGGGCGGCATGACCCGCCGGGGCTACCCGAAGGACTTCGCCGAGCGCTGCTTCGCGCAGATCCGCGGCTTCTCCACCTACGGCTTCCCGGAGAGCCACGCGGCGAGCTTCGCGCTCCTCGTCTACGCCTCGGCCTGGATGAAGTGCCGCCACCCCGACGTCTTCCTGGCGGCGATCCTCAACGCCCAGCCCATGGGCTTCTACCAGCCGGCCCAGCTGGTGCGCGACGCCCGCGCCCACGGCGTCGAGGTGCGCGGCGTCTGCGTCAACGCCAGCGACTGGGACTGCACCCTGGAGCCGGGCGGGAATCCGGCCTTGCACGCCGTGCGGATCGGCCTGCGCGCGGTGCGCGGCCTGCCGGAGGCCGCCATGCGCCGGCTCGTGCGGCTGCGCGCCAACGGCTACGCCAGCATCGAGGGCCTGCAGGCGTCCCTCGCCCTGCCCCGCAACGCCCTGGAGCGCCTGGCCGAGGCGGACGCGTTCCGCTCGCTCGGCCTCGACCGGCGCGCCGCCCTCTGGATGGTCCGCACCCTGGAGGGGACCTCGGCCCGCAAGGCCGCCCGAGCCGATCCGAGCGAGCGCCGGGCCCATCTGCTGGACGCGCCGCTGCCGCTCTTCGCCTGGCACGCCGATGACGGCCTGTTCCGGCATGAGCCGGCGGTGGACCTGCCGGCCCTGGCCCCGTCCGAGGCGGTGGCCGAGGATTACGCCGCCACCGGCCTGTCCCTGCAGGGGCACCCGGTCGCGTTCTTCCGGGGGCGGCTCGCCCGGATCGGCGCGATCCCGGCCCGGGCCCATCTCGATCCGGCCCTGCCTCAGGGCGCGCGGGTCACGGTGGCGGGCCTCGTGCTGATCCGCCAGCGACCGGGCACCGCCAAGGGCGTGGTCTTCCTGACCCTGGAGGACGAGACCGGTATCGCCAACGTGATCGTCTGGAAGGCGGTGTTCGAGGCCAACCGCCGGGCCGCCATGCAGGCCCGGTTCCTCGCCGTGCGCGGCCGGATCCAGCGGGCGGACGGGGTGGTCCACCTCGTGGCGGAGGGGTTCCGCGACCTCACCGCCTCCTTAAGCGACCTGCGCGAGGCCGGCATGAGGCTGCCGCCCGAGACCACGGATTTCGGCGTGCCCCCGGACCGGCGCGTGTATCGCAGCCGGGATTTCCACTGAGGCGCGCCCCTCGACAGGCCCCGCGCCGGGCGTAGAGTGCGGCGATGTCGAGCTTCGCCGTTCCGCGCCTCCTCCTCGCCGCCTGCGCGGCCCTGCCCCTCCTGGCGGAGGCCGCCCGGGCCGACAGCTGCGACGACCTCACCCGCCAGATCGCCGGCGCGATCGGCGGCCGGGTCGGCAAGCGCGCCGGCCCCAGCATCGACATCCGCGTGGCCGGCCCGATCAAGTTCGACGTCACCTGCCGGGCCGAGCCGATCGTGCAGGCGACCTCCGCCGAGCCGGCCCCCTCGTCGGCCTTCTTCCGCGACCTGTCGGTGGCCTCCGAGATCCTCGTCGGCGAGCCGGCCGCGACCGTCGAGCCGATCATCGCCAACGCCTACCGGACCGCGCTGGCGGAGCGGCGCAAGTCGTTCATCCAGCAGAACGGCTGGTCGGCCTCCTGCTACACCGACCCGGGCAGCAGCACGGTGCGCACCCTCTGCTCGGTGGGGCGCATCCCGCCGGGCTGAGGCTTACCTGAGCCGGCAGGATGCGGTCCGCGCGGCCGATCAGTACTCGATCACGCCGTCGAGCGCGTAGTGCTTCACGGTCTTCCGGTTGGCGATCAGCTCGTCCACCGTCGGCTCGCCCTTGAGGGCGCGGGCGATGGCGAGCTTCGTCGCCTCGTAGTTCGTCCGGTAGAGGTCCTTCTGGTCGAGGTTGTCGTCCTCCGCGCAGCGGGGATCGAGCCAGATCATGATGATCATGCACAGCTCGTCGAGCCCGTCCTTGGGCAGGATGCCCTCGATGATGCAGTCCACGATCGCGTCGCCGGTGGCGGCCTGGACCACGCCGCCGAGGAGTTCGACGTACTCGGCCGTGTGGATCGTGGCCTTGGTGGTCATCATCGTGGCCGGGCGCACCAGCTGGTTGAGGTCGCGCACCACGAACATCCGCGTGTGGCCCTGGACCTGCCCCATCATCGACGCGAAGGCCTGACCCACCGGACCGCGCACCGAGCCGATCAGCACCTCCGGCATGGCGTCGGTGTACTGGCCCTCGGCCGCCAGCACCGTGGCCTCGCCCGCGCGGAACCAGATCTCTTGCATGTTCGAACTCCACCTGATCGGAGCCCGCGGGAGACATCATCGGGGGCCCCGCGTCAATCGCGTCAGAGCAGGCCCACCCCGTCCAGGACGCCGACCATCGCGAAGGCGACGGTGAGGCCCGACACCGCGTAGACCAGCCACTTGTAGGCGCCCGCCACGCGCTGTCCCTCGGGCAGGGCCCGGGTGGCCAGGAGAATCAGCAGGCCGAGCGCCAGGGGAAGGAGCAGCGCGTTCATCACCTCCACGGCGATGTTGAGCGCCACGAGGTTCGGCACGAGCTGCACGGCGCCCGCCCCCGCCGCGACGGCGAGCGCGAAGGCGCCGTAGAAGGCCGGCGCCTCCCGGGGGGACTGCTCCAGGGAGTGGGGCCGGCCGGTCACGTCGCCGAACCCCCAGGCCAGCGCCAGGGCCACGACGTTGAGCGCCACGAAGGCCGCCGCGACGATGCCCACCCCGAACACCACCTGTCCGAGCCACGGCCCGAGGGCCGGCGTGAAGGCGCCCGCGAGGTCGCCGACGGTCTCCAGCCCCTTCGCGCTGCCCTGCCCGGCCTTGCCGATCGTGGCGGCGGCGGCGACGAGGATCGCGCCCATCACGCATTGCGAGATCACCGCGCCCACGAGCGTGTCGAGCCGCGAGCGCCGCGCGTGCTCCCAGCCCAGGCCCTTATCGACGATCGCCGACTGCTGGTAGAAGATCATCCACGGCATGATCACCGCGCCGATATTGGCGGCGATCAGCACCCGGAACTGACCGTCGCCCAGCGGCATGTGCCCGAAGGAGGCGACGATCTCGGACACGTTCGGCCGCGCCGCGGCGGCGAGCCCGACGAAGACCAGCTCGAACAGTCCGACCACGATCGCCACGACCTCCACGCGCCGGTAGCTCCCGGTGAGGACGAGCCCGAGGAGCAGGCAGGCCGGCAGGCCGAGGCTCACGAGCCGCGGCACCCCGAACAGGTCCCCGATGCCGGCGATGCCGGAGAATTCCGTGACGATGGCGCCGAGGCCGGCGACCACGAGGCCGCCGTACGAGATCCAGGCCCAGACCGGCCCGTACCGCTCCCGGATCAGCGCGCCGTGGCCGCGCCCGGTGGCGGTCCCGAGCCGCACCGTCAGCTCCTGGACGACGTACAGGATCGGCACCAGCAGGATCTGCAGGAGCAGCAGCGCGTAGCCCCAGCGCGCCCCGCTCTGGGCCGCCGTGATGAGGCTTCCGACATCGGTATCGGCCAGCATCACCACGAGTCCGGGGCCCGCGGCCTTGAGGTAAGCGGACAGGCGAGGCAGGGAAGCGCTGGGCACGGCTCGGGAACAGTCCCGCGCACGGGCGGTTCCGGCGGGCGCCTGCGGCGTTTTCCCGGGGCAGGCGGGAGGAGCGTGAGATGGCGGAGAGCACGGATCGGGGCTCCGGCTGGAGCCTGCAGGCGAGCGCCGTGCCCGACGGGGTGCGCCTGGAACTCGCCCTCGCCGACCTCGGCGGCGCGCCGGTGACCGCCGCGATCGTGCTCGACCGGGCCGAGGCCCGGGCCTTCGCCCGCGCCCTGCTCGCCGCCGCCGGGGACGCGGCGGAGCGGACCTTCCCGAAGCCGGGCGCCTGACGGCGCGCCGCCGGCCGGTCAGCGCACCCCGAGGCCGGGGTTGCGGCCCGGCAGGCGGGGGACCACCGTGCCGCGCTTCTCGATCGGCGCGTCGCACGCGTAGGCGAACTCGGTCTTCAGCGGATCGAACACGGTCTCGCCGGTGATCCGGCAATCCTCGCGCACCGTCTCGTCGAGATAGGCCCGGGCGGCGGTGCGGAAGCGCTTCACCCGGGTGGCGTCCGGCTCCGGATCGATCCGGACCTCGCTCAGATTGCAGCCGGTGTACTCGCGCAGGGCGTTGGAGACGATCAGCATCCGGCGCAGCTGCCGGTTGTCGTAGACCTCGTAGGGCTCCTTGCAGCCGATCGTCACGACCTGGGGGGTGAGCGCCACGTAGTTCCGCGAGATGTAGGAGAACCCGGTGGTGCAGCCGGCGAGGCCGAGGGCGGCGAGGCCGAGGGGCAGCAGAGCCGCGGGTCGTCGCATCCTCGTCATTCCAAGAGGGTCCCAGCCCGCGCCCCGGATCCGCCGCCTGCCCGGCGGGGCACCGCGGTGCATTGAAACGGCTCCGCTTGCGCCGTCAATGCGTTTCTCCGCCTTGTCCCGCGGGCGCGCCGCGGCGCGCCGAGCTGTGTATGTCATCGCTAACTGGCGGCAGCCACCTGCAATTGGCGGGATTGGGCGGGATCATGCAGGACGGTGCGAGTTGCATCGCCGTTGATGCGGACACCCTGCTATGGCCCACAATGTCGCAAAGGTGGCCGTCCAGGGATGCGATTAAAGGCCGACAGTTGCTTGCAGGCCACATGGGTTTGTCGGCATCGGAACTCGGCTTGATTTCCGATGCGGCGACGGCCGCTCAGCTTCCGGAGCGTCCGATTTCTCGCGGTTCCTTAGTTTTAATCCTAAGTTGATGAGAGTAATTCAATTCTCGGACTAGTGGTAGTGTTGTTATTAGGGCGCCTTGCAGGTGATATCGTCAAGTACAACATATAAACTACAAGAGCGGCAATAATTGCAAGAATTATTTGCTTGATTGCAACAAATGTTTTTTCTCCTTTTTTTACGCGCTGCCATTCGAATTTGAGTAAAGTCTGAGAGGCAGCCATGAAATCTTTTTCTATTATTTTAATTCTGTCGGGTATCAGGCTGCTGTTGCTGGCTGCTAAGTTTTCAAATTCTTCCATTGTCTTAAGTAGCGCCTGAGCTTGAGCCTCTTTATCGTTTATTCGAAGTCTTATGCTCAGACTCGCTTCATTCAATGATTTGTAATTTGCTATCAATGCTGAGTTGTCGCCTGAGTCGCCGCTCTTCCTAAGGCGCAGGAAATCCGATATGGCATTAATATTTACAATATAAGCAACAAGACTCTTTCTGAGTTCATCGACCCAAGATTGCCTGAACTCGGAAATCTTCTGTTCTTTGCCAAGGATAAGGCCAATCAGGGATATGATCCCTGCTATTATGGCTGCTCCAACTGCCCCCACACTGATATCGATCATCGCTTCGGTCGCAAGTCCTACATCGATCAAAAAGCCTCGAAAAGTGTTTGTCTCCTCACGTAGGATTGTCAAGGAGCAACTTTGAGTTTAAGTAATGGAATTTGGAGAGAGTTACCATTTTCGTATCGAGGTTTGGTCTCGTGTCTGAAAAGCTAATATTCCATTTTGAAGGTGCGCTTGCTGATACGCACAGGATGAATTTCTATGAGTCTGCTAGATTTCAGTACGCTGCCGCAAGGTTGATGGTAAAACTTGTTCAATTTAGGCAAAGCGGCAGATTTGTTAAAAATATAACAAATAATTCAAATTTTGATGTTCAGTTGGTGAGTCAGTCTGACGGATCGTTCAATATAAACATCGAAAGTCCTGAGCAAAGTACTGGAGATGATCCCTTTATGCGGGCCTCGCTGGCGGATCTTGTCGCTTATGTTAGCGAAAGGGTCGTCGAAAAGATCGATGAAAATTCCCTTCAAGACACGACAACAGGCTCGGCTGACCGCCCTCCGGGCGGTGATGCGCCGGGCGACGCGCCGGTGGCGGCATTGGATCGCCTTATTGCGACAATCAGGTCCGGTGAGGCCTCAGCGTCTGATCTCCCTCCCCAGATAGGGGAGCTAATTAAGCGACGGGTTGCCGAGACAGACAGAGAGCAACGTCTTGCGCTCAATCAAGCAGAGATTTCACGCATAGATATCGCTAGAAGTCAGAAGTTGATAGCTATGTCTGCGCCGTTGATAAGCGAAATGGCGACAGCCTTGCGTAGAAGTGCCAATACATTAGAGATAACTACTGCGACGACGGGCGGTTCGAATTCAGTGCTTTTTCTTGACCGAAGGATGGCTCAAGAGATTGAGACTGCAATTGTTGACGATGAAATAACCCCGATATTAGCTGATATAACTCAGTTTAATAAAGATAATGGCTGGGGAAAATTTAAGATCGAGAACGGCGCTAAGGTTATTAACTTCAGCATACCGTATGATATTTTGCCTTCCATCAGGAGAAAACTCATAGACAGTATGAATGTCGACATGGTATATTTGCAGGTATACTACGTAAGAGATCGGTCTGCAGAGATTGTTAGGGCGTTAATTGTTGGTATATTGCCCACTCCAGAGCGATAGGAGGCAGATGTGGCTCCCCGAAGAAAAATTCAAATATCCAATAAATTCGCCTCGACTTAGGTTGCGTGATGATATACGTAATTCGTCAGTTTGTTTTTTACAAGTGTGCGCGCAGTCGCGTCCAATAACGCGAAATAGTTGCTGAGCTGGGGCTGCGGTCTGTTCCAAATCTAGCACGACACGCGGCGGTAGCGTCCTTTAGCTTCATCTGCCCGAAAGCTTCGTAGAGAAACATGCTGACCTCCGGATCCGCAAATAAGCGGCTTCGGGGGTCGATGCTGCGCAAAGCCGGGTGCGGACGCGTGATAGCAGTCGTGTTGGCCACTACGAGTGCACGCTGGCGGCCCAGTAACTCGGCGTAGTGCCACAGAGGGATCGTCACAAGCTCGACGCCTGCGATTGTGTTTCGGATAGGCTCCACGGAAGGTGGGTCTGACATTAGTAGCTCTGCCAGCGCGAGCGAAATACTTGGATCCGGCTGGCCGATGGCGCGCGGCCCGCGCCGAAGCGTTCGACGCACGCCTCGTGTAGCGTCGCCAGCGTCATCCGACCGCGGAACAGGTCGCGAAGGAAGTCTGCCACCTCCGGATCCTTCTCGATGGTCGAGAGGCCGGGCGGTGGTCCCTTCCGCTCCTGAGATACCGCTCTGATCTCGTCGCGAGCCGTTCGCGCTTGGAGGCCGATCAGCTTGCGGTACTCATCTGAGCGGATCACGACCACCTCGACACCCTCACGGCGGCCGAAGAGGGGAAGCGGCTGGCCGGGCTGGATCTCCAGCTCCGGCTGCTGCGGCGGCACTACGTGCGGGCTGCCTTCATCGCTCATTGAAGTGGCCTTCAATAACCGCGCATCGTTTCAGCAGGGATGATCGTTGGCCCCGGCATGCCGGTGATCGGGTTCTGAATGAGAAAGCCTACATCCGGTGCCACCACCAGCTCCCGTAGCCGCTCACCCACGCGCACCACGACCCCGCCTTCTGCGCCAACATCGCGATCCGGCCACGACAGTGCGAAACGCGCTCCATACTCACTAGTGAAGCCGAAGGTGACCCCGCCCGTGGTCGGGTTCGCCATGGGATTGAGATGGGTGAGCGAAATCGCGTTTCCCCACACCCGGGCCATGCGCGCGTCCTGGCCAGGGCGTGCGGTGTTCACGAAGCTCTCGCCGATCGCCAGCGTCTTAAGCCCTTCTCCCGAAAACAGGCGTACGAATTCATCCGGCGTGACGATGCCCTGTCCCGTAACGTTGCCGCGGATCGCGTTCACGATCTTGGGATGGGACGACACCACCGACCACACTGGCCGGCTCATCGTCATCGTGTTGGGTCGGTAGATCAGGGTGGCATTAAATGCCGCCTTGAACACCGCGATTGGGTCGCTTTCCGCATGATCAAACTGGTCCGTGCCGGACAGCGTCAAGCGCTTGTTGATCGCGTAATTGCTGGGATCTTGGACCATCGCGGCCGCGCGCACCTCGCGATCGAGCAAGATGAGGTCTGTAAGCGCCATCGTCGAGAAATCGACGGGGTTGAAGCTGCCAAGCCCACGATCGCGCATGACCTTGGCCTCATCGATGTCCGTCTGCGGGACGCTGAACTCCAGGGCGTGGTCGTTGACCTCGCTGGCATCGCGAGCGCCGCTGAACTCGACCCGTTCCGTCCGGCCGCGGCGGCCCACGAGCGTATTGGGGACGGTGAACACCTGCGCGATCGGATAGCGCGTCCAGGAGAACCTCGGTGCGGGCACCGGCACCCTCGGAAGCACCACGTCGGCAATCAGCGTCGTGCTGTCGTTGTGGTAGCCGAGCGCCAGAGCGCTCAGGACAGGATCGGTCGGGAATGGGCGAGCTGTGCCGGCCATAGGAAATCCTCGGTGGTTTACGCTGGTGGAACCGGCTACCGGCCGGCTGTCGGGTTCTCGTGCGCGAAGCGGATTGCCTCGGCGTGATTGAGCATCCGGCCGCTGGTCGCTTCATTCGCGCGGTAGCGGGCCGCACGGGCGGCCAGCATTTCGGGCCTTTCGGCATCGTTCCGGCCCTGATCCGGTACGTGCCCATCGAGGCCGGAAGGCTGGAGGTTGGGCACTGTGGCAGCGAAGAGACTGGCAACATGAGCCAAGCCGGCGTCGGTGCTGCACAGCGCCTCGTATTGGGACCGCTGAGCAGGAACGATCTTGCGGGCCTTGAGCGCGTCTTCGATCAGGGTCGCGACGCGTGTCTGCCGTTCGGCCGTATGCAGCTCGGCGATCGTGCCGTTAGCCGCATTCAGCGTTGCCACGGCGTCATTGAAGAGGCTGAGAGGCACGAACTCGGACCGGATCGCGCTCAACCTCGCAAGGCAGGCTGCCTCGTCTGCCGCGGCATCGAGGCCGAGCGCTTCTGCGACCGACGCCGGTGCGTTGCCATCCGCCCAGGCTGCCGCGAGCGCCGGCATGTTGCCGAGGGCCGGCGCCGCGACAAGCGAGATCGAGTGCAGCCACGCGGCGTTGCCGGCGGCGTCATGCGGAAACGTCGGAGAGATGTAGGGGTGCGTCCGGGCGGCGAGTGTCGCTTTGCCGGATGCCAACCATTCCATGCGGGCGTAGGTGCCATCCCCACGGGCCTGCATTTCCTTTGCCCAGCCGATGGCAGGGGCGGGCTTCCCGGCCGCGCCGAGGATGGCGATGGCGTGGTTCATGTCCGCAGGCACATCCACGGCATCGGCAGAGAACCGGGCAACGAGGGCTTCCGGATCAAAGGCGAAGGAGCGGCCGTCGCGGGTCTTCACCCGACCCCGAGGGGTCACCTTGATCCAATCCGGCGGTGCGCCGCTGGCGGCCAGTGTCGGCAACTCGCCCGCCAAGACAGCGGTACACATGTTGAGGGGTGGGAGACTCGGTGCGGCTTCGCTCATGGTGTTGTCCGGACTGTGCTGAGGAATGAAGTCGGGCTCGCGTCCCGGCCGGTGGCTACGGGTCGATCGAGGTCTCCACGGTGGTCACCCACCCGACCTCAGGGTTCACGTCGTGGGTAACGATGGTAGAGATCCACGCCGCGCCATCGATCTCGGGTCCGAAGCCGACACACTTCACCGGGGCATCGGCCACAGCCTCGGGGCGGCCGTAGGAGGTAAACAGCCCCGTCCCAGAGTTTGCCGCCCAAGCTGCGGCTACAGCGGCGGCGGCCCGATCCGCCTGATCTCTGGAGCTATAGGTGTGCGGGAGAACGTCGCCATCCTTCCCTTGGCCCTCCGTTTTCTCCGCGCTCTCAAGACGACCTTCATCTGTGTTGAGGTAGCGGGCCGTTACTTTGCGGTACTCAAAGCGAGGCTCAAGCTCCACATCAAATTCGTAGTTGTCACTGTACTTTATTGTGATGCGCGGGAGTTCTTTTCCGCTGACGCTTTGCTTTGAATAGTCCTTCAAAATTAGGACCTTATTGCCCTGGATTTTGACATGCGCACCATTTGCGTCGGCTAGCTCGCTTGCAAAATCGATGGCGCTCTGGTTCCAGCGCAGGAGGTACCCGCCGGGGATCTCCAGCTTTGCAATGTCCGGATGGACGTCTACGGATTGGCCGGTCGAGCGAAATATGCTTTGGAACACGTCGCCCAATGTGTAGTGGCCGCCCTCTTTGTCGAAGTGCTGGCTATCGACGGCTTTGAAATGCTCTACCAGGTTCGCTGATCGACAGATCAGGTGAAGCTGCTGTCCGCGCTTGGGGGAGCCGAAGATGTGTGTGCGCTGGAAGGTGTAGTAGCCGACGAGCACCACATCTGTGTTCGACCATCCGAGCCGCACCCGGAACGGCGTGCCGTCGTTCGGCAGCGGCATGTAAGGCGGCTTCCGAGTGAACATGAAGATGGCTTCGTCGCTCACGTCAGACGCGCGGTCGATCAGCTTTACGCCAATTAATCGGCTCCCCCAGGTTTTCAGCATGTCCTCATCGTTGGGACCGGTGACCTGGAGGAATGGAGCGCGATATTTCGTCGAGGTCCCGAGCGGCCCACCGGTCATGACTGTACCTCCTGCGGGGAAAGGCCTTCGCGGCGCATCCGGGCGCGATGGTTCTCGACGGTGCGGCTACTGACGCGAGCGGCGCGGGCTATGTCCCCCGTGCTGAGGCCGGCTGTGATAAGCTGGCGCAGGCGCTCGGCTCTTGCCTCGCGGTCGCGGAGATAGGCGCTCTCGATCCTGGCCGGAAAGCGCACGTGGCCCCCTCGCCGGAGATCTTGCCTCACAATCTCGATGAGGTGCGCCATCGCGGGCCCGTCCAGGATGCGCCGGAACGGGTGCGCGTCCGACATCATCGCGACGACGCTGAGGCTGACCCTCTTGCCCATGCAGGCTTCGTGGACGTGGTGAGCAACCTCAGTACCGCTGATCTGCTGGATGAGGCTCAGAATGTCTCGCGCGTTCGCCGACATGACCGCCCTTGCCGGACCCCCGTATCCGTATTGGACTGATGAGAGAGACCGAAACGTTTCGACAGGGGGAAGCACTTCCCCCCGTTCCACTTCGGTTCGTCCCGCTATCGTGAGCCGATGGCTACGGAAGACAGTCTGCCCTGACCGAAACGTTTCGACACTGCGAAGCCCTTCGCCGTGTCGGAGGCGAGGGAACGGGTTACGCTGTCGCCCTGCCATCGCGACGGGGCTCGGCTGCTTTTCATCGGGCGCTTAAATCCGGCCCGTGGAGCGGCGTTTGCCCGTTTCCGGCCATCGGGGCCCCAAATTCCTTGAAGATGGAATTGAAGCACCTGAGGCGATTTGAGGGGGTATTGGTGAGCGAAGTCCAACGCGAGCCTCAGGATCTGTCCGCGTTCGCTCGGTTGCTCTGGATCCCAGCCGACGCCGATGAAGCGGCAATCGTCGCCGAGATCGGGCGCAGACGTGCGCCGTGGCCGGAGATCGCTAGCGCGCTCGGCCTGTCACCCGACACGTCGCCTGCCGCGTGCCTCGTTGAGATTGAGCGAGTGAAGGCCGAGCAAGCCGCCGAGGTCGAGCGGCTGAACGTAGAAATCGAGGCCAACCTGGAGCGGATCCGCGCGGCGCGGGTCAAGATCCTGATGCTCGACGCGATCCGTGAAGCGCGGGACACCCTTAATCCGTGAGGGCAGGTTTCGCGGCGCGCCGTTCCGGCGTCTGGCCGAGCTCTCTGACATCGTGAAGTCCGATGGCGCGCGAGATCAACCGGAAGCGGCTGACGCGCCTTTTCGAGCTGCCTGACGGTGCGGCAGATGCCGAGATCGTGGGAAAGATCAGGTTGTTCTGCGAGCGGTTCGAAGACTGCGCCCGAACCTTCGTCCTACCGGCGGGGCTCGACCTGCGCAGCTGTCTCTATGCTCTGTGGGACTGCATGCGGGACGATCGCGAATTCAGCGAAGCGGCCGACAGTCACCTAGACGATGAGATCGAACGGCTGAAGGCGGCGAACAACGAGAGGCTGCGTAGGATACATTCTCGCTACTCGATGCTGGAGCTGATCATTGAAAGCGCCCGCAATCACACCGAATGGGAGGCACCCTCTGTGATCACGGCGCGGCGCAAGGAACAGATGCTCGCGAAGAAGGAGGCAGCCAAAGAGAGGCGGCGTCAGAAGAAGACCGGTGAGGCCGCCGGGAGGACGTGACCCCTCCTACCCGCATTTGGGCAGTGCCTCGATTTCGACCGTCGGCAAAGATAGCTTACCGTGGCACGTTCCAGTCTCGCAATGCCTCTGAGCCAGCACGAGGGCGTAAACGCTCGCTGCGGGTCGAGCTGCTGACGCGCAATGCGCTGAGGCTCGTGGGGTATCCTATCCAATCCAACTTCAGGGATGATGTGACGGAAAACGTCACGCTTTGTAACCGTAAAACTGCAAGAATGTTGCGCTGAGGTTGACTCTCTCGTGCCGGCTCGCTCTCTTTGATCGATGTCACGAGTGGGCCTACGATGAAAACAGTCGCCCTTGTAAATATGAAAGGCGGAGTTGCAAAGACTACGCTTGCGACTAATCTGGCTAATTCGCTTGCTCGCCGCCACAGCAAGCGCATATTATTGATTGATACAGACCCTCAATTCAATGCAACTCAATGCGTTTTCTCTCCATCCGAGTACGTGAAGAGGCGGTCTGAGGGGGCGCATACAATATTGAATGTTTTCAATGATGCTGCGCACACGATAGTAAGTCCTGTTGAGGGCGCCGTAGTTGCGCCTGCCGTTAAGCTGGAAGATATAGTTCCTTGGAAATCCATAAAGGGGTTCGACATCATCCCCGGCGACTTAGAGTTGTATCGCCTCGACATGGGGGCGGGGCAAGGAAGAGAGCAGCGCCTGAAAAGATTTCTTGAGAAAATCAAGGCCGACACTAAATATGATTTCGTCCTAATTGATACGCCTCCAACCCCATCGCCCTGGATGATGAGTGCGCTGCTGGCCTCTGATGCCTATCTCGTCCCGGTGAAGCCTGAGCCCCTCTCAACGGTGGGGATCGACCTGCTTCGGGGTGTGGTCAACCGATGCTCGGAAAACCACGGACATGATATAAGTTGCCTCGGTGTCGTGCTTACGAGCGTCGATGCGCGGACCCTCGTTTTCGACGAAGCTAAAGCCTTTCTTGACCAAAACGCAGCATGGAAGGGTAAGCGGTTTGCGGCTCATATGCCGCATAGGACCAAGATCGCTCGCAATCAGGGGCGGCAAGTCATGATCCTGGGATCGGATTTGGAGGATGCAAAGCTAGCGCTGACTAAAATCACCAATGAGTTCCTGGAACGCATCAAAAATGTCTGATGGAGCAAATACCTCTCGCAAGAAATCCTCGCGTCGTTCTGATGCTCAGGCGGCGCAGAGATTTGTCGAAGAGCTATCATGGCTTCTTACGTCATATTCAGGCTTAGACTTCAAGGCGTTGCAGGATCTTTCGGTTCAGAAAGAGAACCCGCCAGAGTCTTTGCAAAAATTTGCACCTAAAAATCCAAATGTTGTTTATTTGGTCGGAACGCTTCCTGGTCTCTTTATGGATGAAAAGTTGTTTCCAAGCAACGAAGATATTGCAGAATTTTCTTCGCTTGCATTGAAGATCAATATCCCTCGATGGCAGAAGAAGGCCAAATTTGAGTTAGTAGGTCACATCGTTTGCCATGCTGTCAGTCTGAACGACAAGCAGGTAGCGCATCTCACAAGAGCTTTAACGCGTATCGTTGATGGCGAAGTCGATGCCAGGAAATTGATCGAAGATCGAAAAGAAGCGGGAATGAGCTGGAATGTAGTGATTCAAAACCTTCTGTTGCGGTAGTGCTCTATGAGCAACATTGATGGGTACGTCACTGAAGTCCACAATTTTATTTCAAGTCTAAGTTTTGAAAGTCCGCTTTCCGTATCGTTAAATCGGAAGATTTACGTCGGTGTATATAAGTACGTTCACGCTCTTTTGCTTTGGAGAGAGGCGCTTAACCAAGCTGGGAGCGCAGTATCCGCTGATGCTGTCCTGCAGTTCGATGAACTCCTCTCAGATTTAGCGTCAACGCAGGTGCTCGCTCTGGGAGGGCTATATAAGCCCGCGCGCATGATGATGCGAAGCTCGGTGGAAAACATGCTCCGCGTGATTGCGCTTGAGCAGGGCTTTGTCACCTCCGGAGCCAAGTTCACTTTTGAATTAATCACTCTTGTCAAAGCAAGTGCATTGGCAGACGCGAATTCCCCTGTTCGGTCGGATTTGAGCTCAATAGTAGACTCGTACTCCGCGCTTTGCGTTTACACTCACGCGGCCTCTGAGGAGTTCTTATCTCTAAGGGTGCCCATGCGAACTATTTCTCATTTCGACCAATCTGAGTTTGAGGACCTATTCTCAGAAATGAAGAACTTGGCGCAAAGGTATAACAGGTTAATATACAGAATGTATCATAAGGAATTGGCGCGCATCGCGCCGAAAAGTCAGGATTTCATACTAGATGCTTTGCCTAAAAAACTTAAGGGTTTCGTTTCTGCCATTTAGATTTTTTCTTGGCATGCATCATTCAGTGCTGTGGACTAGAGCAGATATACCCTGGGGATTGTGACCTGTGCCTCGGATGCGAAACTCAGCTGCGCAAGAACGCCTTGATGGTAGGATGAAGCAGGCAAAACCCAAGGGTGCCGCAAAGAGTTACTACGTAAAACTGTTCCGCCGAGCCTTCGCCGAAGCGTTTGCAGCCATAGGGCTTACAAAATCGACGGAGGCCTTTCGAAGTCTTGTTTTATGGTCGGGCACCGTCCTTCTGCTTTATAGTATTGGATGGTCCAGGATCCCATTTATTGGGACTGAAAATCCTGATGCATCCAGCGAAGTTCGCCTAGGTTTAAGTGCCGTTGGCGCTATCGTCTTGATATTCGTAGTAACGCTAATATGGCGGCTGCTATCTTTGCCGCCACGACTTGATGCCGAACTACGGGCTGAAGTCGCGGCCTACAAGGCGGAGATGGAGACTGATGCTGATGTTGAACGCGAGCTTCTGACGCTCAGTCAAATGCGCCGCGAGGGGCTTGATCTCTACGATAACATCAAGGATGCGAGTGACGAGGAGGAGTTCCATGCTTGGCGGGCTGCCCTCGATGCTTGGGTGCAGCGGGTGAAGGATCGGCTGGATGAGCGATGGTCCGTAGCGGCTAGGCACGAATTCGATGACGCAGGTCGGTCCGGCGGATGGACTCGCAGAATGAAAAATGAAGCTGCTCAAGCTGCAATCGAGCAGCGAAACACATGGTTGCTTTCGCGGTATACCAGCTATTTTGCGTCTTTGGATGATCTTGTCCGGCGTGGATACAGCTTGTTCATCGGCCCAGCTTCGGTAAGAATGGCCCGAGCTGAGGAGGACGATGCGGAATGACTATCTTTCGCCCTGTATGCGCCTTTTAATCACTGGTTCAAGAAGTTGATCGATTATACGAGCCGCTCCAGCTGTGGTCAGCGAGGCCATGCTGGCGGTGTCCCAGTTTTGCGGCCCGCGGGCCAGCCGCGAGAGCAGGTTCACCTGCGGCTGGCTAATAAAGCCCCGCGCGTTTGACACCCGCGGCACCGGTTCCGGAGCACGATAGCCAAGTTTCATGAACTGAGCTCGGACACGGCACCAGCCGGATAGATCGAGGTCGCCAACGCTGTGCACCCCACCACCGACCATCGTCACGATCTGCTTGAACTCATTGTAGGGTAGGTCAAGCTGATGCCGGGCCTCGCTGAGGATGCCGACTGCCTCGCGATCCATGTAGTCCCGCCTTGGCAGGGGCCATGGCACGCCCTGTCTCAGCAGGTACTGAGCCAGCATCATGAAGCCGTGGCCGTCGATCCGCTCCGGACGATCTACGCCCGCCAGCTCCATCAGAAGCGCGGCATAATACCGGTTGCTCATCCCGAGGTGGTGGCGGCAGGCGTCGAGCCAATCTCTGTAATCAGTGGACACCCCCGGCAGGGCGTCGTCGCGGAAGCCGTAGCCGTAGAGGTTGTCTACGGTCAGGTCATACAAAGCGCGGGACACGTCGAGCAGTGGGCCGCCGTTGCACATCATCGACACAACGTCGCCGACGAGGCGGGGTGCACCGAACTCGGCGTGCGCTGCGCGGTGCAGCAGCAGGAAGTCCTGTGGCCTTAGCTCCGCGCCAAGCGTTACCTGCTCGGCCGCCAGGAGGAAGCGATAGGCGTCGCTCTCCAGCGCCGTGCGCATCGCCGCTGGTAGGCTAGCCACGCGAATGTCCCGGCGCCGGCGGCCCATCACCTTCTCTGTGCGCACCTCCAGAACGGCGCCGAACCATGGCGCCTCGCGCCCCTTGGCAAACGCCGCGGTGATCCGCTGCATCTCGTTCAGCGCAATCCCGGCCGCCTTCGCGGCCAGCTCGACGGAGACGAAGCCGCCGATCGTGGCCTCGGGCGTGATCTCAAGCATGCGTTGTCTCCCGCTCGCCTTTGCGAGCCTTCATCGACTTCAAAGCCGTGATGACCTTCGCGGCACCGGCCGCGGACAGGAAGCGCAGTGAGGATGCGCCGTGGTACCGCTCCAGCCAGGTGTTCAGTCCGGCTTCAACGTCGGCCTCGCTCTCGGCGGCAGGGGCAGTCCACTCCCGCCATAGGGTGCGGATCAGCTCCACCTGCTCGGGCGAGGCGAAGCCGGGCCGACGGCCGAACACGGGCCCGGCGGGGGCGACCGGCACGCGATCGAAGCCCTCGGCCTCCAGGAAGGCCATGATCAGGTCGACGCCGCGCCGGTCCAGGTCGGCCGCCGAGACGACGCCGCCGAAATCCTGAAGGATGGCGTGCCAGCGGCGCTCGACCATCTCGACGCGCTTGCGGGCGACCTGGAGCAGGCGGAGCTGCGCGGGCGAGATCTCGCGGCGAGCGGTGTTGAAGGCGGCCACGTCTAGGCCGCGCCGCTCCCATCGCGCCAGCAGATCGAGGAGCCCGCGGCCGACAAGGTCGCGTAGATCGGCGACGCCGCCGTGGCCGCGCAGGTCCGCCGTGTAGACGTGCGGCGTGAGGCCGAGCTGGCGCGCGGCTTCCTCGATCAGCTTGCGGGTGCGAGCCGAGATGATTGGCCGCTGGCGCGAGCGGAAGCCGGTCACAGTGAGGTGGTCCAGCAGCCGGTCGAGCCCGGCCGCGGTGAGATCCTCAATCCGATCGGCGCCGCCATAGCGACGCAGCACTTCGGCGAAGTCTGTCGCGTCGGGCGAGGACGCCGCGCGGGCGCGGTCCAAGAGCTTGCGCTGCGCTGGCCGGATCACTGTACGTCTCCAGCGCCGCGCGTAGCTGAGGCCCGCTCCTCCAGTGCTTCCAGGCGCGAGGCCATCGTATTGAGGCAGTCGATGACGATGTGCGAGGCCGTGGTCAGCGGGCTTTCCGGACCATCCTCCGTCACCGCCTTCTCGAACAGGTAGACGAGGCCGCGCAGGTTGTGGCCGACCATGTAGCCGTCGCTCACGAGGCGGCGAAGGTCACCGACCCTGCCAGCCAGGATCCGTGCCTCGGTCGCGTGGCGGGCCGCTGCCTCAGCAGCCTCGGCCTGGAGCGCAGCGCGATCGTCCCGCCAGCGCTGGAGCAAATCATCCGGAACCTGCGGCTGAACGACGCGGCCGGTGGGGTCAACCCTCATGGTGCGAGGAACACGCGGCGTTGGATCCGCCGCAATGGGGGACGCTTGGGCTGCCATAATGCTTGCCTCGTCTCTGGAGTGACCGGCTGGGTTAGCCCCAGCTCGGGGTACGCAACGAAAGGGGATCAGCGCTTCCGCGGCAGGCGTTTGAGGCTGCTCTGGCGTTTGACCTGCGGGGCGGGCGCGGCTCTCGGCCCCTCCAGGTCGCGCTGGAAATGCGGGAAGGTCATAAGAGCCGCGCGGATGTCGACCGCGTGAACCATCTTGCTCTGCCGCTCCCGCGCGAGTGCGCGAGCCACCGGCAGCACCTTGCCGAGGCCGTCCGCGTGGCGAGCGCTGGCGAGATCCCGGCACAGCCGGAACGCATCCATGCCCTCTACGTCGTAGCGGCTGGCGATCAGATCCGCGTCCGTCTCCAGGATGCAGTCGATTTCCTCCCGGATCGGGAGGCGGCGGGCGATCTGTTGGATGGCGGCTTGGCTGGAGCTGACGAGCTTGATCACCTCGTCGTTGCCAACGAACACCATCTGGATGCGCGCCTGCTCGCTGATGGTCAGCAGCTCGCGTGCCGAGCGCAGGGTGAGGTTCTGCGCCTCATCGAAGAGCATGACGGGGGCGAAGCACGCTTCCCGGCACAGGCGCTTGAGGGTCGCCGCGATGCTGTAGGCCGGGCGTACTCCGAGATGCGGGGCGACCTCTTCGAACACCGCCATGGTCGAAGCGCCCATCACGCTCGACACGGTGACGAGCCCAACAGACGGCCCCTCAAGCGTGCTGGAGCGGCGCACCGCTTCCTCCAGGGCGCGTGTCTTGCCGACGCCAGGCGATCCGATGATCAGGGCGTTCTGGCCGAAGCGCAGGCAGCGATCGATCGCACCGTGGATGAGGTTGGCCGCCGAAGTGGGGACGAAGGGTGTTTCCCAGATACCCTGCTCCCGACGCCGCGCTTCGATTGCAGCCCGCCTCTCCGCCTCAACGGTCGCGCGCACCTTCTCCGCCTCGCGCTCCGCGCGCTCGCGACGGAAAGCTTCGGCCGCCTCACGGCCGCGCCGCTCCGGCTCGGTGCGCAACCACTCGAGCACTTCGCGATCGACGGGATCGTTCGGATCGAAGTCAGTCCAAGGGCGCAGGTCGCTCACGGCGTCCCCCTCAGCATCTGCGTACGAGCGAGAGCGGCGTGGATCTTCGCCTCTTTCTCCGCACGCTCGCGCTTCTTGCGGTCAACCGGGTTCTCCAGGACCTTCCGGCCCATCTCGGCCATCGTGGAGGCGAGACCGATCGTGCCCTTGCTCTCCGGCACGGGCGGTGCCGGCTGACGGGCGGCTGACGCGATCATCTCCGCGGGCACGTCGAGATCATCGATCTCGCTCGCAGTGGCGGCGATGTCGGCCAGCGCCAGCCCCTTGCGCCGCGCGGCCTCGCGCGCACCGCGTGGATCAAGCCGGGCATAGACTGGATCCGGGCGGGCGATGCCGATCAGCGCGCCCTGCATCGTCAGCACCGGGACGGCGTCCCAGGTGACGAACTTCGGCAAATGCACACGCACGCGCTGGCCGCTCAGTCCGGCGAGCTGATCGCAGAAGTAGACGTCACCGTCGAACCGGATCTTGCCGTCCGTGACGATGCGCGTACCCTCAGTGGAGAAGGCCATCAGCAGCGCATCGGCATCTGCGTCGGTCCGCTGCCAGCCTTCCTTGACGGCTCGCCCGTAGGCGACGGCTGGGGACAGGCCGCGCAGATCGCCCTTCTGAGGGTCGCTGTTGTAGTAGGCCAGCAGCCCCTCGAACCGGGCGCAGAACTCATCGAAGCTTCCGTCGAACGGCTCCGGTGCACGCCCAAGGTTGCCCGAGCGCGTCTTCATTCGGTCGCCGCCGATGTAGCCTTTCACTGGAGCTAGGATCTTCTGCTCCAGGGCGCGGAACGAGCCCTCCAGGATGCCCTTCGCCGCAGCGTTGTATGGAGCCGCTCGCGTGATCCCGCCGCCTTGCCCCGATCGACAATCGAGGTTGGTGAGCTTTATGGCGTCGCGCACGAAGTCGGCGAAGGCGTACTCCGAGCCGTTGTCGAGGTAGAGGTGAGCCGGCATGCCCCAGTGCGGATCCTGAGTCATGGCAACGAAGCTGCGGATCAGATCAGCGTTGCGGACCGCGGTGCCGGGCTCGCACAGCACGAGGTCCAAGCGCAGGCGGCGGTTCGCTGCATCGAGCCAAGCGATGCCTTTGGGTGTCGCGAGTGAGCCATCCTGCCGCCGCACGTACACATCGAAGTGGTGCACGTCGCCGTAGACCACCTCCATGGGCGCGAGACCGGCAGAGGTGAGCCGCACCCGCGGCCGGGCGTTGTCCCATTCCTTCGTGTTGGTGCGGTATCCGTGGACGCGACGAGCATCCCGGCCGGCCTCGATGACGTGCTTCGGGAGCCGGCAGGCCGACAGGTTGGCTTCGTAGTCTCCGATGCCCGCCTGGGCCGTCAGCTCGGCCAGGCGCTCGGATGCTAGGCGCACGACGCCGCTGTAGCTCGTGCCATTGCCCCAGAGGGCGCGGATGTACCGTTGGATCGTTCCGGCGATCCGCTCGCGGGTATCATCATCCAGGGCGACAGTCGCGGCATCCCAGCGACGGGTGATGATCGGTAGGCTCTCCGGCTTCACCTCGCGCCGCTTGCGCACGAGGCCGCGGATGCCGGAGGCCGTCGCCTTGCTGACCTTGCGCTCGATGTCCCGAAGGCTCGGGACGAACCAACGTCCGTCCGGGCCGCACACCTCAACGCCTGCCAGCGCCTCCATGACGGATCGGCGTTCGCGCGAGCCCTTCGGATGGGCGAGAGCCGGACGAAGGAAGTAAGCCCACCACTCGGCCGCTTGAACGGCTCTCGCGGACGGGTTCAACAGCCCTTCAACACGCGTTTCCGCGGCTTCAATGCGGAGCTGAAGTTCGGGCGGGAGGCTCGTTGCCAGAACGCGCCACGAAGCTCCAGCCTGTCCACCGCGCCCGTGGCACATGCGAACGTTGAGGCGCGATCCGCGCCAGGTCTGCGCCTTCCCGGAGCCGATCCGCCCTAGAGCGTGCCGAACCTTGCGTTCAGAAATGCCAGCAGCCTGAGCCACTTCGGAGGCGGTGACCCAGTCCTCCATTTCAGGCCGCCGTATCCAGCACGTCCCGGATAATCTGCGTCCTAAGGGCTATGGCCTTGCGACCAAGAGACCGCCCCTTCAGCGCTCTGTAGGCGAGCTGGCGACAGATGCCGCGGGTCTTCAGATACGTATTGAGCGAGCTGCCCTGTGCGATGAGGACAGAACGCACACGTGCGTATTCGGCCTCATAAGCTTGCACGGTATCGTGCAACACGATGTCCATGATAGGCTCCGGTTTTGTAACCGAAATGGAAACACCCCTGTAGCCATTATGTCAACTCCCATCGATCGAGGGCTGCCGGTGTCGTCATCCAACCAAGCGCAACAGATAAATGCTGATGCTGTCCTTGATCGGATGAAAGAGATATATGATGTCGATACAGATACCGCCTTGGCCGATGTTCTTCGCACCACTAGACAAAACATATCAAAGTGGAGATCGCGTAACTCAGTGCCTTATGCAGAGGCGGTGGCCGCATCATATGCTCGGAATGCGTCAATAGATTACATTCTGACGGGTCGAGGCGATAAAGGTCGACAGCAAGGTGGCGAAGTAGAACTTGATGTTCAGCTCTTGCGAGCGATCTTGCTTAGCCTGCTGGCCTTTGAGCGCATCAAAGTCATTGGTGCGGACACCGTGACCGAGCTCAATCAGATGGCTAAAGCTATTGCTTTCCAATATAAACGAGCGGCCGAGGCTGCGCAGCAGTTACAGAAAAATGAAGGGCTCGATGCCGAAGCGGCACGTGCCGTAGCCGTTGCGGCAACAGAACTCATGTCCTCGGATGGGACGGCATTCGGTCCGCGCCTTGATCCCACGGACACCGATCGCAGCGACTGACCGACGCCTCACGCCGCAGGGTCCGCAATAGGGTCCGCATTCGGCCGACCGCAATGTGCATGGTCCGCAAAAAATTACTGCCGTACAACGAGTTACTTATAACTGGCGATGCCGGACCTGCGCGATCAAGGTCCGCAATGCGGGTCCCCCAAACTGTGGAATGGCATCAGATTTTTCTGCCCTCCGCCAGTTAGCGATGGCGAGTTGCCCGCCAATTTGGCTGCGCCGCCCCAGAGCGTGGCGGTGCCGCTCTTGCGGAACACTTGCGGAACGTTTAACCTGTTCGTGATTTGTTTCGGAGACCGTCACGTGGCGGTCCGCCAAGCCGCGAGTCCCCCGTCGATGCTCACGCGCAAGCAGCTGGACCTCCTGCGATTCATCCAGAGCCGGATGCAGGAATGCGGCGTCCCGCCGTCGTTCGACGAGATGAAGGATGCCCTCGACCTCAAGTCGAAATCCGGCATCCACCGGCTGATCACGGCGCTGGAGGAGCGCGGCTTTCTCCGGCGCCTGCCGAATCGGGCGCGCGCCATCGAGGTGATCCGCATCCCCGAGAGCCTGACGCAGGCCGCGCCGGCGCCCCAGACCCCCGCCGAGCCGCGCCGCTTCACGCCGAGCGTGGTCGAGGGCGGCAAGTCCAAGCAGCCGCCGGCCCCGGCGAGCACGCGGATGATCGACGAGTCCGGCCGGGCCATCTCGATCCCCGTCATGGGCCGGATCGCGGCCGGTACGCCCGTCTCGGCGATCCAGAACCAGAGCCACGCCATCACCCTGTCGCCGGACTTCGTGGCCGGCGGCGAGCACTACGCCCTCGAGGTGCGCGGCGACTCGATGGTCGAGGCCGGGATCCTGGACGGCGACCTCGTGGTCATCCGCAAGCAGGACACCGCCAATACCGGCGACATCATCGTGGCGCTGATCGACGACGAGGAGGCGACGCTCAAGCGCCTGCGCCGCCGCGGCTCCTCGATCGCCCTGGAGGCCGCCAACCCGGCCTACGAGACCCGCGTGCTCGGGCCCGACCGGGTCCGGATCCAGGGCCGCCTCGTCAGCCTCGTCCGCCGCTACTGAAGCGGCTCGGCCGGCGCGTCGCCGGGAGCGAGGTCTCCGCCCGGCGCGGCGGCCCCGTCCTCCGCGGTGACCGGCCGCGGCGGTCCCGGATCGCGTCCCGGGGCCGGCCGCCAGGGCACGGCGCGCCCGTCGTCCCGGGCGAAGCGCGCGGCGAAGCCGTCGCCGTCGGCCCGGAGGGCCACGGCCCCGCGGGCGGCGAGGACTTGCCGATCGATCACCAGGGGGCCCGTGCAGGTCGGCGGCGCCGCGAGGAAGGTGATCAGCACCGCGGCGCGGGCGCAGTCCTCCGGGAAGGCCCGCCTGTCCCGGACGAGGGCGACCGCCCGCCCGTCCGGCAGCCGGGCGGTGCAGCCGAGCCGGTCGCAGCGCCCGCTGCCCGACCGGACGATGAGCGCCGCGGGCCGCCGCCCGTCACCGTCCGCCTTCAGCCACTGCTCGAGGACGAAGCCGGAGGGGCTTCCGAGGGCCGCGAGCCGCCCGTCCGGACCCCGCACCGCCGCTCCCGCGCCCTGCCGGTCGACGTAGAGGTCGTAGCGGTCGGGCCGGGCCGCGAGGACGAGGCCGAGCAGGACCGGCGGCACGGCGAGCCAGCGCAGGCGGGAGGCCGGCAGCGTCGCCAGCAGCAAGCCCGCGGTCAGCAGGGTCAGCGCCGCGGCGCCGAAGGCCGGCAGCACCAGGCTCGCCCGCTCGAACCCGGCGATCCAGTCCGAGATCGCCAGCATGCCGGCCACCGCCTGCCCCATCAGCCACCAGACCGGCCGGTCGAGGGCGAAGGGATAGGCGAGGCAGCCGATCACCGCGGCGGGCATCACCACCAGGGAGACGAGCGGCAGGGTCAGGGCGTTGCCGACGAGGCCGAAGGGCTGGACCGTCTGGAAGTGGTAGGTGGCGAAGGGGGCCGTCGCGACCTGCGCCACAAGGGTCGTGGCCAGGGTCCCGGTGATCGCCGAGAGGCCGGTGCCGACGAGGCGGCCGATCCGCCCGGCCCCGGGGCGCACGAACAGCCGCCCGTCGATCAGCCGGGCGCAGGCGATCAGCCCGGCCACGGCGCCGAAGGACATCTGGAAGCTCGGGCCGAGCAGGCCCTCCGGCTCCCGGGCGAGCGCGATCAGCGCCGCGAGGGCGAGGTTGCGCATCGACAGGGCCGGCCGGTCCACCAGGATCGCGCCCAGCATGATCAGGGTCATGATCAGCGAGCGCTCGGCCGCGATGTCCCAGCCCGAGAAGGCGCAGTAGGCGGTGACGCCGACCATGGCGAAGCCGGCCGCGATCTTCTTGATCGGCCAGAGGAGCGCGCAGAGCGGCACCGCGGCGAGGACCGCCCGCACCAGCCAGAACACCACGCCGGCGGCCAGCACCATGTGGAGGCCCGAGATCGACACCACGTGGTAGATGCCCGCGGCGCGGAGCGCGTCGTTGGTCGCCGGTCCGATGAGGCCGCGCTTGCCGGTCACCAGGGCCGCCGCCACCGCGCCCGCCTGGCCGCCGGCGGCCTCCGCGATCCGGCGCGTGAGCCCGTTGCGGGCCGCGTCCAGCGCCGCGGCGAGCCGCAGGCCCAGCGGCGGCGGCTCGGACGGCGCCCGGACGGTGACCGCGCCGACCAGCGAGCCCACCGCGCCGATCCCCTGGAAGTAGGCGTCCCGGGCGAAGTCGTAGCCGCCGGGCCGGGCCGCCTCCGGGGGCGGCAGCAGCCGCGCCGTGGCGGCGACGACGTCCCCGGGGCGCGGGATCGGCGTCTTGCGGAACGAGACCCGCACCCGGGCGGGCCGCGCCTCGGGCGCGAGGCCGGCGAAGCTCTCCACCCGGATCACCAGCCGGGCGCCGACCTCGCGCTCGTCCAGGGCCTCGACCGTTCCGACGAGCGGACCGATCGTGGTGCGCGTCAGGATCGGCGCGGCGACCTGCGTGACCCGCCAGGTCGCCGCCGCGAAGCCGAGGAGCGCGGCCGCCACCGCGAGCGCCGCCGCCAGGGCCGCCGGCCGCGCGCCGAGGACGGGAACCGGCGCCAGCGCGAAGGCGGCCGCGATCAGGGGCGCGGCCAGGCTCGGCGCGCCGTCGGCCGCCGCGAAGTAGACCAGGATCCCGCCGCCGAAGGCCACTGCCAGCCAGGGGAACAGCCGGCGCTGCTCGGCCTCGCGGGCGAGACCGGCGGCGACCCAGCCGCGGAGCGCCGGTAGGGCGGGCGGGAGGGCTCGGACGCGCGGGCCGATCAGCGCCACCGCGCCGCCCGCCCGCCTCGCGCCGATCCGCCGCATCGCCGCCGCCCCGCTCCGCGCGACCTGTCGTCGGGGCCGAGCGATTCTGCGGGCGATTCTTAACGCATCCGCCGGCCCGTGCTACAGCCGGCTCTTCGTGCTACGGGCGCCCTGTCGAGCCCCTCGCCGCTCCGCCGCCCCTTCGCCGTCCGTCGCGCTCCGTCCGCGACCAGCCCCGGAACATACCGGACCGATGTCCTCAGCCGTCGTCACGCGCTTCGCCCCCTCGCCCACCGGCTACCTGCACATCGGCGGGGCCCGCACGGCTTTGTTCAACTGGCTCTACGCCCGCCACACCGGCGGGAAGATGCTGCTGCGCATCGAGGATACCGACCGGGAGCGCTCCACCAAGGGCGCGATCGACGCGATCCTCGACGGCCTGTCCTGGCTCGGCCTCGACTGGGACGGCGACGTGGTCTTCCAGTTCGCCCGCGCCGAGCGCCACCGCGCCGTGGCCGAGGAGCTGCTGGCCGCGGGCCGCGCCTATCACTGCTACGCCACCGCCGAGGAACTCGCGCAGATGCGCGAGACCGCCCGCGCGGAGGGGCGCGCCCCGCGCTACGACGGCCGCTGGCGCGACCGCGACCCGTCCGAGGCGCCCGCCGGGGTCAAGCCGGTGATCCGCCTGCGCGCGCCGATCGAGGGCGAGACCGTCGTCGAGGACGCCGTCCAGGGCCGGGTCACCTGGGCCAACAAGGACCTCGACGACCTCGTCCTGCTGCGCTCGGACGGGACGCCGACCTACATGCTCGCCGTCGTGGTCGACGACCACGACATGGGCGTCACGCAGATCATCCGCGGCGACGACCACCTCACCAACGCGGCGCGCCAGAGCCAGATCTTCTCCGCCCTGGGCTGGGACATCCCCCGGATGGCCCATATCCCGCTGATCCACGGGGCGGACGGGGCCAAGCTCTCGAAGCGCCACGGCGCGCTCGGCGTCGAGGCCTATCGCGATCTCGGCTACCTGCCGGCGGCCCTGCGCAACTACCTCGTGCGGCTCGGCTGGAGCCACGGCGACCAGGAGGTCTTCTCCACCGAGGAGATGGTCGCGGCCTTCGACCTCGGGGCGGTCGGTCGCTCCGCGGCGCGGTTCGACTTCGCCAAGCTCGCCAACCTCAACGGCCTCTACATCCGCACCAGCGCCGATGCCGATCTCGTCGCGGCGATCGAGACCATCCTTCCGAATGTCGGGCCGGAGCGCGGCCTGTCGGCGCCGCTGCAGCCCGACCTCAAGGACAAGCTGATCCAAGCCATGCCGGGCCTGAAGGAGCGGGCCAAGACGCTGATCGAGCTCCTCGACAGCGCCTACTACCTCTACGCCCAGCGGCCCCTGGCACTGGACGACAAGGCCCGCGCCCTCCTCTCCGACGAGGGGCGCGGCCGCCTCGCCGGCGTGCGGCCGGTGCTCGAGGCGCTGCCCGACTGGAGCGCGGCCTCCACCGAGGGCGCGGTGCGCCAGTACGCGGAATCGGCCGGCTGCAAGCTCGGACAGGTCGCCCAGCCCCTGCGCGCGGCGCTGACCGGCCGCACCACCTCCCCGCCCCTGTTCGACGTGATGGCGGTGCTCGGCCGGGAGGAAACCCTGGCGCGCCTCGGGGATCAGGCGCCGCAGGGCTGAGACTGCCGCGCGCGGACCGGGAACTGCGGGCCCCGGCCCGGATTGCGTTGGGTGGAATTCAGTTGGCGGAATTCGCTTGGCGTCGGGGGCGGGTTGTCACCGACCCCGTTGCTGCTGCACTGCCGTTTGGGTAACCCATGGCTGTGAGCACCCGCAGCATAATGCGTGTGCTCAGGCCCCCGGGACCGACTCGGGCAGCCCGAGGCCGGCATCCGCCACGTCGCCAGAGAAGGGTCCACGATCCATGAGCGCACCCAGCACCATCACCGTGGACGGCAAGTCGATCGAACTGCCGGTGAAATCCGGCACGATCGGGCCGGACGTGATCGATATCGGCAAGCTCTACGCCCAGACCGGCGCCTTCACCTTCGACCCGGGCTTCACCTCGACGGCCTCCTGCGAGTCGAAGATCACCTACATCGACGGCGACGAGGGCGTGCTGCTGTACCGCGGCTACCCGATCGAGCAGCTCGCCGAGAAGGGCGACTTCCTCGAGACCTGCTACCTGATGCTGTTCGGCGCCCTGCCGACCGCCGCCCAGCGGGCCGATTTCGAGTACCGGGTCACGCGCCATACCATGGTGCACGACCAGATGAACCGGTTCTTCACCGGCTTCCGCCGCGACGCGCACCCGATGGCCGTCATGGTCGCCTCGGTGGGCGCCCTCTCGGCCTTCTACCACGACTCCACCGACATCACGGACGAGAGCCAGCGGCTGATCGCGTCGATCCGCATGATCGCCAAGATGCCGACGCTCGCCGCGATGGCCTACAAGTACTCGATCGGTCAGCCGTTCGTGTATCCGAAGAACGACCTCGACTACACGTCGAACTTCCTGCGCATGTGCTACGCGGTGCCGTGCGAGGAGTACGAGGTGAACCCGGTCTTCGCCCGCGCGCTCGACAAGATCTTCATCCTGCACGCCGACCACGAGCAGAACGCCTCGACCTCGACGGTGCGGCTCGCCGGCTCCTCGGGCGCCAATCCCTTCGCCTGCATCGCGGCCGGCATCGCCTGCCTGTGGGGCCCGGCCCATGGCGGCGCCAACGAGGCGGCGCTGAAGATGCTGATGGAGATCGGCACTCCGGAGAACGTCGGCAAGTACGTCGCCAAGGCCAAGGACAAGAACGACCCGTTCCGCCTGATGGGCTTCGGCCACCGGGTCTACAAGAACTACGACCCGCGCGCCCGGATCATGCAGAGCACCACCCACCAGGTGCTGAAGGAGCTCGGGAAGACCGACGATCCGCTGCTGCACGTCGCCATGGAGCTGGAGCAGATCGCCCTCAAGGACGAGTACTTCATCGAGAAGAAGCTCTACCCGAACATCGATTTCTACTCGGGCATCACCCTCAAGGCGATGGGCTTCCCGACCGACATGTTCACCGTGCTGTTCGCCGTGGCCCGCACGGTCGGCTGGATCGCCCAGTGGGCCGAGATGATCGAGGACCCGTCGCAGAAGATCGGCCGTCCGCGCCAGCTCTACGTCGGTCCGACCCAGCGCGACTACGTGCCGGTCGACCAGCGCGGCTGAGGCGGGATCACCTGTCCGGAGACGCGACCAGCGGGGCGGCCGAGAGGCCGCCCTTCGTGTTTGCGGAGGCGATCGAGCTCTGCCTGCCCGTCCGGCCGCCCTACGACTGGGGGGCGATCCGCGCCTTCCTGGCCAAGCGGGCGATCCCGGGCGTCGAGGCGACGGATCCCGCGGAGGCCTACGCGCGTACGGTCAGCGTCGCGGGGCGGCACGGCCTCCTGACGGTGGCCCCCGGCGCGGACGGCCTGCGCGTCACGCTCCGCGGCGTCGAGGCCGGGCACGCCGAAGCGGTCGCCGGGCGCCTGCGCCGCCTGTTCGACTGCGACGCCGATCCCGGCGCCGTCGCGGCCTGCCTCGCCGGGGATCCGATCCTGGCCCCGCTCGTGGCCGCGCGGCCGGGTCTGCGCCTGCCGGGGGCTTGGGACCCGTTCGAGACCGGCTGCCGGGCGATCCTCGGCCAGCAGGTGTCGGTGGCGGCCGCGATCGGCCTCGCGGGCAAGCTGGTGGCGGCGTTCGGGACGCCGCTGGCGGAGCCGTCGGGCGGCCTGACCCACGTCTTCCCGGCGCCGGCGGATCTGGTCGAGGCGGATGTCGCCCGGGCGCTCAACATGCCCCGCGCCCGCGGCGCGGCGATCCGGGCGCTCGCGGCGGCGGCGCTGGCCGACCCGGACCTGTTCGCTCCGGCCGAGTCGCTGGAGGCCGCTCTGCTCCGCTTCACGGCGATCCGCGGGATCGGGCCCTGGACCGCGCAGTACATCGCCATGCGGGCGCTCAAGCTGCCCGACGCCCTGCCGGTGGGCGATGTCGGGCTGCTGCGGGCGCTGGAGACCGGCACCGGGCGGCCGAGCCCGGCGGAGCTCCTGGCCCGGGCGGAGGCGTGGCGCCCGTTCCGGGCCTACGCGGCACAGCACCTCTGGGCGGCGGACGAGGCGGCCGTGACGGGGCGGTGAGGCGGCCGGCAGGCTCATGGTCCGCGTCGCCGGTATCGGCTAAGCTCGCGGCCGGCCGGGGGCTCTGGTTCGATGTCGGAAGCGGAGAGCGAAGCGCGCGACACGCTCGTGGCGAACGAGCGGATCAAGTTCTCGGCGACCTACGCCAACGGCCTGGCCGTCGCGATCTTCGCCGTCGGCGGTTTCGCGCCGTTCATCTCGACCGCCCTGTCGGATCGTCCGCACTTCGCGCCCGTGCTCATCGCCATGGTGGTTTGCTGGATCATGAGTGGCGCCATACATTGGGCCGTGAGGCACGCATTGCGGAACCTTCGGCCATGACGACAGCCCAGCTTCTCCTCCTGCTCGCGGTTCCGCTCGGTGGCGGCGTGCTGGCCTTCGGCGCGCTCTGGCTCGCCCAGCGGGCGCATTGAGGACAGCGGCCTCCGCAACGCGGAGACCGCGCCCGACCGCGCCCTCGTCCTGAGCTGCGGTGGAGCCGTCCAGAAGGAGGGGTCCAGCGAGCACTGGCACCTCAGGCCGGGAGGGGGCACTGGAGCGCCCCCGGCCTCCCTCACCGCCCGAACCGCTCGAATTTCGGGAAGCTGCGCGCCATCATCAGCCCGACCTCGGCCCGGTGGCCGAGCCACTTCTCCAGCACCGAGACGTTGGCGAGCCGGCCTTCGGCCGAGCCGTCCTGCCAGGGCAGGCCGTCCGCCAGCTTGAAGACGTGCGCGTCGAGGAGGCTTCCGCTGCGGCAGCGCTGGAGCCGCACGCCCTTGCCGCGGGCGAGTTCCGCCACCTCGGAGACCGGGAAGATCAGGAGCAGCTTCTCGGTGTTCACCACCGCGACGTGGTCGCCGTCCGCCGGCACCAGCACGGCCGCTTTGGCGTCGCCGTCGAGACCCAGCACGTTCTTGCCCTTGCGGGTGTTGGCCACCAGCGCGTCCGCGGGCGCCAGGAAGCCGCGCCCGTCGGAGCCCGCGATCAGCAGCTTGGTCTCCGGCCGGTAGGGCAGCGCCGCCACGATCTCGGTGCCGTCGTCGAGGTCGGCCATCAGCCGCACCGGGTCGCCGAAGCCGCGCCCGCCCGGCAGCTTCGAGGCCTCCAGCGTGAACACCTTGCCGTTGGTGGCGAGCAGCAGGATCTTCTGCGTGGTCTCGGTCGGGAAGGCGATCTTCAGGGTGTCGTCGCCCTTGAACGCCACGCCGGAGAGGTCCGCCACGTGGCCCTTGAGTGCCCGGATCCAGCCCTTGGTCGAGACGATCACGGTGATGGGCTCGCGCTCGACCAGCGCCGCCGTGAAGTCGATGCCGCCGACATCCGGCGGGCTCGCCAGCGTCGTGCGGCGCTTGCCGAGCTTGGTCTCGGGCCCGAAGGTCTTCTTCACGGCGCGGATCTGCGCCTGGATCGCCTTCCACTGCGCCGGCTCGGAGGCGAGCAGGGCGTCGATCTCGGCCTTCTCGGCGGTGAGCGCGTCGAACTCGCGCTTCAGCTCCATCTCTTCGAGCTTGCGCAGGGAGCGCAGGCGGGTGTCGAGGATCGCGTTGGCCTGGATCTCAGTCAGCTCGAACCGGGCCATGAGGGCGGCCTTCGGCTCGTCCTCCTCGCGGATGATGCGGATCACCTCGTCGAGGTCGAGATAGACGATGAGCAGGCCGCCCAGGATCTCAAGGCGCCGGTCGATCTGGCCGAGGCGGTAGCGCGAGCGGCGCTGCAGCACCACGCGGCGGTGGTCGACCCATTCGCGCAGGCACTCGGCGAGCCCGATCACCTTCGGCACGAGGCCGCCGACCAGGACGTTGAGGTTGAGCGGAATCCGCGCCTCCAGCTCGGTCAGCCGGAACAAAGATTCCATCAGGATCACGGGATCGACCGTGCGCGAGCGCGGCTCCAGCACGATGCGCACGTCCTCGGCCGATTCGTCGCGCACGTCGGCGAGGAGCGGCAGCTTCTTCTCCTGCAGCAGCTCGGCCATCTTCTCGATCAGCCGGCCCTTCGGGATGCCGTAGGGAATCTCGGTGACGACGATGTTCCACGTGCCGCGGCCGAGATCCTCCTTGGCCCAGCGGGCCCGGACCCGGAAGGCGCCGCGGCCGGTCCGGTAGGCCTCGGCGACCGACTCGGCCGAGTCGATCAGGATGCCGCCGGTCGGGAAATCCGGCCCCTGGACGAACTTGGCGAGCTGACCCGAGGTCGCCTCGGGATGGTTGATCAGGTAGAGCGCCGCGTCGCACAGCTCGGCGGCGTTGTGCGGCGGGATCGAGGTCGCCATGCCGACCGCGATGCCCTGGCTGCCGTTGGCCAGCAGGTTCGGGAAGGCCGCCGGCAGGACGACCGGCTCCTCCTTCTCGCCGTTGTAGGAGGGGCGGAAATCGACCGTGTCCTCGTCGATCCCGTCGAGCAGGAGGCGCGCGACCTCGGTGAGCCGCGCCTCGGTGTAGCGGTAGGCGGCCGGGCCATCGCCGTCGATGTTGCCGAAGTTGCCCTGGCCGTCGACCAGCGGGTAGCGCTGGGCGAAGTCCTGGGAGAGCCGCACCAGCGCGTCGTAGATCGCCTGGTCGCCGTGCGGGTGGAAATCGCCCATCACGTCGCCGACGATCTTGGCGCATTTCTTGTGCGCGGTGGTCGGGTCGAGCCGGAGCAGCCGCATCCCGTACAGAATGCGCCGGTGCACGGGCTTCAACCCGTCGCGGGCGTCCGGCAGGGCCCGGTGCATGATCGTGGAGAGCGCGTAGGCGAGGTAGCGCTCCTCCAGCGCGGATTTCAGCTCGACGCTCTCGATCCCGTCGCCGGACGGCGGCTCGAAGGGCTGGCCCATGACGGCTCCTGTCTCAGGGCGGGGCCGCCGAACAGCGGCGCCACCTCATGCAGCAATCCGTCATTCCGGGGCGCCGGAGGCGAGCCCGGAATCCAGACCCGCCTGCCCTGCCGGAGGAGACGGACGATCCTGCCGGGCCGCGTGCGCGTCTGGATTCCGGGCTCCGCTCCGCGGCCCCGGAATGACGGGTTTGTTCGTCCCGGGTCGAGCCACGCTCAAGCCCGGGCGTTTCTAGAACAGAACGCGAACATTACCCGGCCTCGCGGCCGAGCGCAACGAATCGCGCCCGCTCCTCGGGCGGCCCGAGGCCGCGCGGACCCCAGACGTGCCGGTCGAGGAAGTATCCCGTCAAGGTAAACCCTTGGGCAACGCCGTCGGGACCGGGGGACCCGCCCGCGTGCAGGAAGGTCGGGAGCGCCAGCAGGCGGTCCCGGTAGGGCTCGCCGGCCGAGGCGCTGACCGCCCGGCCGCTCTTCGGCGACACGTAGGCCAGGGCGTCGTTGCCGCCGGTGGCCGCGCAGGCGGTCAGGTCGAGGCCGAAGCCGAGCTCCGACAGGATCGCCAGCTCGAACCGCACCATCAGAGGCGGGGCGACGGCGGGGTCGTCGAGGTGCTCGACCAGAATCCCCGCCGCCTCGTAGAGCGCCGGATGCGGGTCGCGCTCGGGGAGGAGCCGCAGCAGGGCGGCCATGTGGTTCATGCCGTAGAGGGCGAGGCTCGATCCGATCAGCCGCGAGAGCTGCGACTCGAGGGGTTCCACCGCGTAGGAGCCGAGGCCGTCGTCGAGGCGCGCCCGCCACGTCAGGCGGACGCGGTTCCCGGCCTGCAGAACGGGCTGCATCCGGCGCGAGCGCCCGCCGTGCACGAGGCCGAGGTGGCGCCCGTGGGCCTCGGTCATGGCCTCGAGGATGACGCCGGTCTCCCCGTGCCGGCGCAGGCCGAGCACCAGGGCGTCGTCGGTCCACTGCATCGAACGTCGCGTCTTCGTGTGAGAGATCGGGTGAGCGGTGCGCTCCGCGCCTGCCTCTCATATAGGGAGCCGCGGCGGTCGGCGCTGCCCCGCGCGGTGCCCAGCCCCAGGCAGCCTTGGCCGGGTAGCGATGACCGATGCCGCGCCGCGTCGCCCTCGCCGCCCTGATGGTCCTCCTCGCCGCCGGTGCGCAGGCCGCGCCGCGGGCATCGAGGCCCGCCGCCGAGTCTGTCCCCTCCCCGGCCCTCCTCCGGCGCATCGCCGCCCTGGCCCTGAGGCAGGTCGAGTTCGGCGCGGTGTCCCTGCTGCCCGTCCGGTTCGCGGGCAGCCGGATCGCCGGGCCGATCGCGGACGGCGGCCGGGTGATCTACTGCGTGTCGGGCCGGATGTACGGGCGGACCTTCGGCAAGCCCGAGCGGCCGAGGGTGGCGCTGCTCGACGACAACGACCGGCTCTCAGTGCTCGACGACGACGAGGTCTGCGCCGGGCACCGCACCCGACCCTTCCCCGAACTCGACGCGCTGGGCAACAAGCCGTGAGGCCCGGGCGTTGAGGGCCCATGCCCGCCGCGCCCGCCCGCACCCTCGACCTCAGCCTCGACCTGATCGCCCGCGCCCATTCCGTCCCGATCCCCGACGACCCGAGCGCCCTCGAGGTTCTCTCGGACGCGGAGCTGCGCCCCGGGCTCGACGCGATCGTCGCCGGGCGCGAGGGCAGCGACCTCTGGGTCTTCGCCTACGGCTCGCTGATGTGGAATCCGGAATTTCCCGTCGCCGAGCGCCGGATCGGGACCGTGCGCGGCTTCCATCGCCGGTTCTGCCTGCTTCAGCGCCGGTTCCGCGGGACGCCGGACCGGCCGGGCTTCGTGCTGGCGCTGGACCGCGGCGGCCTGTGCCGGGGCGTGGCCTTCCGCCTGCCCGGCATGGAGATCCGCGAGGCGCTGATGCCGGTCTGGCGCCGCGAGATGCGCGGCCGCGGCTACGTCGCCCGCTGGCTGCCGGTCGCCACGGAGGCCGGGACCGTCTCGGCCCTGACCTTCCTGGCCAACCGCGCCAGCGACCGCTACGCCGGCCGCCTCTCGGATGCGGAGATCGCCGAGAAGATCGCCGCGGCCTGCGGCCACAAGGGGCCGAGCGCCGAGTACCTGTTCCGGACCGTGGAGGCCTGCGAGCGCCTCGGGATCCGCGACCGCCACCTCTGGAGCCTCCAGGCCCTGGTGGCCGCGCGGCTCAGGGCCTGCGCGCCGGGAGCGTGATCCCCGGTCCTCCGCGCCTCGCGCGCGGACGGAGCCGAACGCGTCGACCGAACGCGTGGACCGAGGGCGACGACCGGATGCCGGCGGCTCAGATCCAGGCCCGCTTGGTCGCGACCACGACCCGCCCGCCGCCGTGCTCCGCGTCCGGGTTGCGCGGCTCCCGGATGCCGGGGGCACGGCCGGTGGTGACGTAGACGAGGAGGGTGAGGACGAGCAGGATCTTCGTGCGCATGGCGACGCTCAAGCTTGAGCGTCGGTGCATAGGAACGATCGGTTTTTACGGAGTTGCTGCAGTGCACGCGGGCGCGCGGCCAGCCGCTTCCCCGCGGACGTGGTGAACGAAGGGTTGCGATGCGGCCGCGATCGTCTATGCCGCCGGCCCGTGATGTCCACAGGCGGAGGATAGGATGCGGCTCCGGATCGGCGTGGCCCTGGCGGTGGTCGTCATCGCCGCCGTTGCTCTCCTGGCCGGACCGCTGAGCCGCGGGGACAGCCTGTCCGACATCCTCACCGGCCGGACGCCGCTGCTGGCCGGGAGCGCCCGGGCGCCCGGCGGCAGCGCGGACCTGACCGGCACCGCGACCCTCGAGGCGGACCGGCGGCCGGCGACCCTGCACGTCGCCTGCGATCCGGGCGGCACCGGCCTGTCCGCCGCGATGACCGTGCCGCGCTTCGCCGAGCTGGCGCCGCGCTTCGACTTCGCGGGCCTCGAAGGGGCCGACAGCGAGAAGCCCCTCACCGGGATCCTGGTTTCCAGTGACGGCAGCGTGCGCTCCGTGCGCATGCCGGTCCGGGGCGCCGCGACCGGGCCGGAGGCGGGCTTCACGCTGACGGTGACGGGCGCGCGCCGGGGCGAGGATCCGCTGCGCGGGGTGGCCCTGGCCCTCGCCCAGCCCGGGACCAAGCTGACCTGGACACAGGCGAGCCCGCGCCCGGGAGACCCCGCCCTGACGGCGACGTTCACGGTCGCGGAGGCCGACGCCGCCGCCCTGAAGGCGGCCCTCGACGGCTGCCTCGCGGCGCCGTTCTGAGGCGGCCCGGCCGGCGCCTCACAGGACCCATGTCCCGACCAGGCAGAGCGTGGCGAGGAAGGTCGCAGCGGTGGTCAGCCATCCGAGCCCGTTGGTCACGCGGCCATTGACGCGGCCGCCCATCACGGCCCGGTCGTTGGTCATCAGCATCATGAGGAGCAGGAGCGGCGGCACCGAGAAGCCCTGCACGATGCCGGACCAGACGAGCGCCCGCATCGGGTTGAAGCCGAGAAAGTTCAGACCCACCGCCAGCACGGTCACGGCCGCGATCGTGCCGTAGAACAGCTTGGCCTCGCTCGGACGGGCGTGCAGGCTGCCCGTCCGGCCGATCCCCTGCACGAGGTCGTAGGCCGCCCCCGTGGTCATCACCGGCACCGCCAGGAAGCCGACGCCGACGACCCCGAGGGCGAACAGGTACTTGGCCCCTGCCCCCGCCAGGGGCTCCAGGGCGGCCGCGGCCTGGGCGGCGCTCTCGATCTCGGTCTGCCCCGCCTGATGCAGCGTCGCGCCCGTGGACAGGACGATGAAGTAGAGGATGATGTTCGAGAACAGCATCCCGATCATCACGTCCCGGCGGGTCTTGCGCAGCTCGGCATCGGTCGCACCCTTGCGCTGCCGCAGCGTGCGCCGTCCCAGGGCGATCTCCTCCTCGACCTCCTGGTTCGACTGCCACGTGTAGATGTAGGCCGAGAGCGAGGTGCCGATGCAGGCGACGATCATCGCCAGGAAGTCGGCATCGAACCGGACCTGCGGCACGAGGGTGCCGCGCAGGATCTCGGCGGGGTCGGGACGGGCCAGGATCGCGGCCGCCACGTAGGCGAACAGGGCGAGCGCCAGCCAGCGGAAGATGTCCCGCAGGAGCGCGTAGGAGCCGAAGATCTGCAGGCTCAGGATCGCCGCGGCGGCGCCGACCACGATGGCGGGGATCGGGACCGGGACCAGCAGGTTGAGGGCCGCGCCGATCCCGCCGAGATTGGCCGCCGCCTCGATGACGTTGCCCGCGAAGGCGCCGGCCACGAGCGGGTAGAGGACCCAGCGCGGGTAGCGGTCGCGCACGATGGCGAACAGGCCCTTGCCGTAGACCTGCCCGAGCTTGGCAGAGAGGTAGACGACCACGACCATCATCGGCAGGACGACCGGGGCGATCCACAGGAACCCGAGGCCGTACCGGGCGCCGGCGCTCGCATAGGTGCCGATGGCGGAGGGGTCGTCGTCGGCGGCGCCGGTGATCACCCCGGTACCGAGGGCGTGGAGGAGGCTGCCACGGCCGCGTGGCCTGTCCGGGTCGTCGGTGTCGGGTTTCGGACGGGGCTGGTCCATGGATCCTCGTCGCAGGGTGCGCCGAGGTCCAACCGGTCGGGTTTCGCGAGTGTTCTCGGTCAGGCATCCGCGCCGTCATTCCGGGGCTCGCCCGAGGCGAGCCCCGGAATGACGGGACGGTCTTCCGCACGCCGGGGGAGGCTAGCTCACCTCCACCTGCACCACACCCGGCACGGTCCGGAGCTGGCCGGCGAGCGCCGGACTCGCCTGGAATTTTCCGGGCAGCCGGATCTCCACCTCGCGCTCGCCGCCGTCGAGCTTGAGGATCAGCGAGACCTCGCTCTCGCCCCGCATGGACAGGCGCTGCTGCACGGGGGCGACGCCGCGCGGGTCGCTCAGATGGATGCGGATGCCCTTCTGGTGGCGGGCGACCGCCTGGTCCAGGGGTTCCGCGGTGAGGATGCGGGCGCGCACGTCCTCGCCCTCCAGGTTGGCCTGAAGCTGAAGGACGAGCGGGCGGCCCGGCTCGAGGATGTCGCGGTACTGGCCGAGGCCCTCGGAGAAGATGATCGCCTCGAAATGCGCGGTCCGGTCCGACAGGGTGACGATACCCATCTTGTTGCCGGTCTTGGTCCGCCGCTCCGCCCGGTCGAGCACCGAGGCCGCGACCCGGCCGACGCTCGAGGTCCCGGCCCGGACCGCGCGGCAGAAATCCGTCCAGCTCTGCACCCGCAGCTTGTCGAGAAGGTCGCCGTACTCGTCGAGCGGATGGCCCGAGATGAAGAAGCCGATCGCCGCGTACTCGCGCTTCAGCGTGTCGGCCATCGGCCAGATCTCGTGGGGCGGGATACGCAGGGACACGTCGTCCGCCACCACGCCGCCGAACATGTCGGTGACGCCGGCGGTCTCGGCCTCCGCCGCGCTGGCCGCGAGCTTCATGATCGGCTCCACCGCCGCGAAGGCGCGGGCCCGGTCCGGCTCGATGCAGTCGAGCGCCCCCGCCTGGACGAGGCTCTCCAGGGTGCGCTTGTTGATCATCCGGGGGTTCAACCGGCGGGCGAGGCAGGCGAGGTCCTTGAACGGCCGGTCGCCGCGGGCCTCCACCAGCGCCCGCACCGCCTCGCGCCCGACGCCCTTGATGGCGGCCAGCGCGTAGAAGATCTTGCCGTCGCGCACCTCGAACACCTCGCCCGAGGTGTTGATCGAGGGCGGCTCGACCGTGATCTTCAGGCGCTGGGCGTCCTGGCGGAATTCGGCCAGCTTGTCGGTGTTGTCGATGTCGAGGGTCATGGCGGCGGCCAGGAACTCGACCGGGAAGTTCGCCTTCAGGTAGGCAGTCTGGTAGGTCAGCAGCGCGTAGGCCGCCGCGTGGCTCTTGTTGAAGCCGTAATCGGCGAACTTGGCGAGCAGGTCGAAGATCTCGTTGGCCTTGGCCTTGGTCAGGCCGCGCTCGGTGCAGCCCTTCAGGAACCGGTCGCGCTGCGCGTCCATCTCGGCGCGGATCTTCTTGCCCATGGCGCGCCGGAGCATGTCGGCCTCGCCGAGCGAGTAGCCGGCGAGCACCTTGGCGATCTCCATCACCTGTTCCTGGTAGACGATGATGCCGAAGGTCTCCTTCAGCATCGGCTCCAGCTTCGGGTCCGGGTACCAGGACGCCTCGTTGCCGGCGTCGCGGCCGAGCTTGCGCTCGCAGTAGACCGGGATGTTGGCCATCGGGCCCGGCCGGTAGAGCGCCACCAGGGCGATGATGTCCTCCAGCCGGTCGGCCTGCATCTCGCAGAGCGCCTTGCGCATGCCGGCCGATTCCACCTGGAACACGCCGACCGTCTCGCCCCGGCCCATGGGCCCGTAGGTGTTCGGGTCGTCGAGCGGCAGCGAGGCGAGGTCGATGTGGATGCCGCGCTGCTTGAGGAGATCCGTGCAGCAGCGCAGCATGGTCAGGGTCTTGAGGCCCAGGAAGTCGAACTTCACCAGCCCCGCCTGCTCGACCCACTTCATGTTGAACTGGGTCACGCGCATGCCGGTCTTCGGGTCTCGGTAGAGCGGGACCAGCTCCTCCAGGGGCCGGTCGCCGATCACCACGCCGGCGGCGTGGGTCGAGGCGTGGCGGTGCAGGCCTTCCAGCTTCTTGGAGATGTCGATGAGCCGACCGACGATCGGCTCCTCCTCCATGGCCTGCTGGAGTTTGGGCTCGCCCTCGATCGCCTGGGCGAGGGTCACCGGGTTGGCCGGGTTCTGCGGCACGAGCTTGGTCAGCTTGTCGACCTGCCCGTACGGCATCTCGAGGACGCGGCCGACATCGCGCAGCACGCCGCGGGCGAGCAGCGTACCGAAGGTGATGATCTGCCCGACCTGCCCCTCGCCGTAGCGCTGCTGCACGTACTTGATCACCCGCTCGCGGCCCTCGACGCAGAAATCGATGTCGAAATCCGGCATCGAGACGCGCTCGGGGTTGAGGAAGCGCTCGAACAGCAGGCCGAAGCGCAGCGGGTCGAGGTCGGTGATCAGCAGCGACCACGCCACCAGCGAGCCGGCGCCGGAGCCGCGGCCCGGGCCCACCGGGATGTCGTGGTCCTTGGCCCACTTGATGAAGTCCGAGACGATCAGGAAGTAGCCCGGGAACTTCATCTTGACGATGACGTCGAGCTCGAAGGCGAGGCGCTTGCGGTAATCCTCCTCGGCGAAGCCGGGCGCCGTGCCGTGCTGCTTCAGGCGCAGTTCCAGCCCCGCCTCGGCCTGCCGGCGCAGCTCGGTCGGCTCGTCGGCCGAGACCGCCTGCGCGCCCGCGTCGGACGCCTCGGCCAGGGCATCCGCCATGGGAGGCGTCTCGCCCGCCGCTACGGCGCCGAAATTCGGCAGGATCGGCTTGCGGGTCCGCGCCCGGACCGCGCAGCGCATGGCGATCTCGACCGTGGCCTGGAGCGCGTCCGGCAGGTCGCGGAACAGCTCGGCCATCTCGGCGCGGGTCTTGAAGGCGTGCGTCGGCGTCAGCCGGCGGCGGCGGTCGTCGGAGACGAGGCGGCCCTCCGCGATGGCGAGCAGCGCGTCGTGGGCGTCGTAATCGTCCGGCTTGGCGAAGAAGGGCTCGTTCGTCGCCACGATCCCGAGGCCGTGCCGACCGGCGAGGTCGAGGAGCGCGGTCTCGATCCGCCCCTCCTCGGGCAGGCCGTGGCGCTGGATCTCCACGTAGAGCCGGTCCTCGCCGAAGGTCTCTTTTAGGCGCTTCAGACGGTTGAGGGCGAGCTCCGGTCGGCCCGCCCGGAAGGCCGCGTCGAGGGGGCCCGCCATCCCGCCGGTCAGCGCGATCAGTCCCTCGGAGGCGCCCGCCAGTGCTCCCGCATCCAGGCGCGGTGCCTCGCCGAGCGCCGTGTCGAAATAGGCGCGGCTCGCCAGCCGCAGCAGGTTGGCGTAGCCGGTCTCGTCCTGGGCGAGGAGCACGATGCCGTGGCTCGTCGGTGCCTGGCGCTGATGCGGGTCGGCGGCCTCGAACGCCACCGAGAGCTGCACGCCGGCGATCGGCTGGACGCCCTCCCCGGCCGCCTTCTCGGAGAATTCCAGCGCCCCGAACAGGTTGTTGGTGTCGGTGAGCGCCAGGGCCGGCTGCCGGTCGGCGACCGCCGCCTTGATCAGGGAACCGACCTTCAGCGCCCCTTCGAGGAGAGAATAGGACGAGTGGACGTGGAGGTGGACGAATCCGACCTCCTTGAGCTGGCGTGGCATGGCCGACCTTGTTCCGGGGTCGGGCAGCATCCCCGCTCGCCGGCCTCAAGTCGACGTGTGCCGGGCCGCCGAAGGACGATATCCACCGGTCGTGCTCCGGAAGCACCAGTTCGGCCCGCCCCTGTGGACAATCGGCGTCCGGCGGCCCATCGCCTGTGCATAACCCGTCCGCGGACGGAACCGGGCGGTCTTCGGAAAAAACCGGCTAACGAACCGGTGCCAAGGCTATCGCCCAGGCGCCGAAAGCCGCGAACAGCATCCCGAACGCCATGAACTCGACCATTCCGGTCAGGACCATCCGCTTCAGCATCGACCTGCCTCCTGTGTTCCGGTCCTAGTATGTTCATGTTTTGTTCCTTTGGAAGGGCCCGCGGGTCACAGGGCGGTCCCGTTTCTCCGATAAGGTAAAAAGTGTCTTGATGCGGATCGGGCGGGCTGGCATGCCCCCGCCTTCGAGACGAACTCGTCACCGGCTGGGGGGTTCGAAGGAGCAAGCCATTCCCGAGCACCGGACGGTCGAACGGTTCGACGTCGCCCTCGTGGCCGTCGGCACACATGGCGATGTGCTGCCGTTCATCGCGCTGGGGCACGAGCTCCTGAAGCGCGGTCACGGCGTCTCGCTCGCGGCCCCGGCCCCGTTCGAGGCGATGGCCCGCCGGGCGGGCCTCGCCTTCCAGCCCCTGGGTACGGTAGCGGATTACGAGGCGGTGATCCGCCAGCCGGATCTCTGGCACCCGCAGCAGGGCTTCCGCCCGATGTTCGATTACGCCCTGCAGGTCGCCGAGGCGGCCTGCCTGTGGCTCGGCGCGACCCGCGCCCGGGGGGTCGACCTGCGGGTGGTCGCCTCGCCGCTGGGCTGGGGCGCGCGGCTCGCGCAGGACCTCTACGATCTGCCGACCGCGACGCTGCACGTCATGCCGTTCCTGATCGAGAGCCGGTACGATCCGCCGCGCCTGCCGGGCCTGCCGCTGCCGCGCGTGCTGCCGGCCGCCCTGCGGGCCTACGTGAATCTCGGCGTCGACAAGGTGGCGGTCGGCCCGTTCACGCTGCCGCCGCTGAACGCCCTGCGGGCGCGTCTCGGCCTCGATCCGGTCTACCGGCTGCGGCACTGGTGGAACAGCCCGACCGGCATGCTCCTGATGTTTCCCGACTGGTACGCGGAGCCGCAGGCCGACTGGCCGGGCCAGGCGGTGCAGCTCGGCTTCCCGCTGGTCGACCGGTTCGGCGACGTGGCGGCCATGCCGCCGGAGCTGGAAGCGTTCCTCGACGCGGGCGACCCGCCGATCGTGTTCACCTACGGCTCGGCCATGCGCCAGGGCGCCGGCTTCTTCGACACCGCGGTGCGGCTGTGCCGGCGCATGGGCCGGCGCGGCGTCCTGCTCGCCCCCCAGGGCGGGCAGATCCCGAAGCCGCTGCCGGCCGGGATCGTCCACCTTCCCTACGCGCCCCTGAGCGCCCTGCTGCCGCGCAGCGCGGCGCTGGTCCATCACGGCGGCGTCGGCACGGTCGCGCAGGCCCTGGCGGCGGGCGTCCCGCAGCTCGTGGTGCCGGTGGCCTTCGACCATTTCGACGAGGGGCGGCGGCTGAAGGATCGGGATCTGGGCGCCACCCTGAGCCGCCGCGCCTTCCGGCCCGCGCGCGCGGCGCGCGTGCTCGGGCGGCTCCTCGCCGACCCCGCGGTGGCGCGGGCCTGCGCGGCGGCCCGGGCTCGGATGGCGGAAGGCCCCGATGCCATCCGCGACGCCTGCGATTACGTGGAGCGGCTGACGAGCGCGGAGGCCGGTTCCGGCGCGTCCTGACTGCACCGGCCGCGCGCGCGGGAGGCGCCGCCCTGTACGGGGCGGCGCCTCCGATCACTGGCCCAACAACGTGGTGGCCGAACCGACGATGGTCATGAGCAGGCCGCTCACGAAGGCGCCGATCATGACGTAGGAGAGCGCTTTCAGCTTCATCCGTCCTCCCGTCGGATCAGCAGCGGTAGCCGCCGGCGGTCTGGCCGTACTGCTTCACCGGCCGGGTCTGCTGATCGGCGTTGCCCTCGGCGGCCGAGCTCAGCGGGCAGCCGACATAGTTGGGATTGTCGTGGACCCCGAGGCCCAGCGCGCCCGTGGTCTCGACCTCGTAGGGAGTGAAGCCTGTCCAGCGGGCGCCGTTCGCCGCCAGAGCGGACGAGATCGGAGCGACGCCAAGGACAAGTGCGGTGACGGCGACGGCGATACGGGTCTTCATGGTCAGGCTCCAGAGATCACGCAGTACAGGCCGGTTGTTCGGCTCTGTTTTATCTTGCGTGATCGTAAGGTAGGGAGCGGGCGTCTTCCGCGGCGTGACGCGCCGCACGCGGCGCGACGGATTAAAGATCGCGTGCACTTGCGGGGAGCGTAGGCCCGCGGACCGGGTCGCGTCGCGGGTTCGAAGCGATGCGCCTTGTGGTTGATCGAGGCCGACGGTGCACGCGTGGGCGGGCGTTCGCCGCGTGCCGTCGCTGCGCCGGCGCACGGGGCACTCTGCCCGGATGTGGGGCCGCTCAGTCGAGCTGCGTGATCAGGCCGTCCCGGATGGTGACCCGCCGATCCATGCGGGCGGCCAATTCCAGGTTGTGGGTCGCGACCAGGGCGGCGAGCCCCGAGGCGCGGACCAGGGCCATCAGGACCGAGAAGACGTGGCCCGCCGTCCCGGGATCGAGGTTGCCGGTCGGCTCGTCGGCGAGGAGGAGGCGCGGGCCGTTGGCCACCGCCCGGGCGATGGCGACGCGCTGCTGCTCGCCCCCCGACAGCTCCGCGGGGCGGTGCGGCAGCCGCTCCTTGAGGCCCAGGAAGCTGAGGAGCTCCGTGGCCCGGGCCTTCGCCTCCGGGCGCTTCAGGCCGCGGATGAGCTGGGGCATCACCACGTTCTCCAGCGCGGAGAATTCCGGCAGGAGATGGTGGAACTGGTAGACGAAGCCCATCTCCTCGCGCCGCAGGCGGGTCCGCTCGGCATCCGCCATCGCGGCGGTCGGGTGGCCGCCGATGTAGATCTCGCCCCCGTCGGGCCGCTCCAGCAGGCCGGCGAGGTGCAGCAGCGTCGACTTGCCGGCGCCCGACGGCGCCACGAGCGCCACCAGCTCGCCCGGCCAGATCGCGAGATCGGCCCCGCGCAGGATCTCCAAGGCGCCCTCGGCCTGGGCGTAGCGCCGCTCGACGCGGGAGAAGAACAGGGCCGGCACCGGCGGGTCGCCGGCGGTCTGGCTCGAATCGCTCATCGGATGGGCCCGTCAGCCGTAGCGGAGGGCCTGCACCGGATCGAGCCGGGCGGCGCGCCAGGAGGGATACAGCGTCGCCGCGAGCGACAGCAGCAGGGAGGTGATCACCACGGCAGTGATCTCCTTCGGGTTCATCTGGGCCGGGATCTCGGCGAGGAACCGCACCGTGGGGTCCCAGGCGCCCGGAAACAGCACGTGCTGGATCGGCTTGATGTTGAGGGTGATCAGGACGCCGAGCCCCAGCCCGCTGAGCGTCCCGACGACGCCGATCAGCGCACCGTTGATCAGGAACACCCGCATGATCGTGCCCGGGGTCGCCCCCATGGTGCGCAGGATGGCGATGTCGCTCGACTTGTCGCGCACCAGCAGGATCAGGCCGGAGACGATGTTGAGCGTCGCCACCACGACGATCAGGCTGAGGATCAGGAACATGACGTTCCGCTCGACCTCCAGGGCCCCGAAGAAGGTCCGGTTGCGCTGGCGCCAGTCGGTCAGCAGGATCGGGCGCTCGGCCGCCATCTCCAGGGGCTCGCGCATGTCGCCAACATGGTCGGGATCGTCGACGTAAATCTCGATCATGCTCACGTCGCCGTCCTTGTTGAAGAAGGCCTGGGCCTCGGTCAGCGGCATGAACACGAAGGTCTGGTCGAACTCGGTCATGCCGACCTCGAAGACCGCCTTGACGGTGTAGCTCTTGGTGCGCGGCGCCGTCCCGAACGGCGTCGACGAGCCCTTGGGCGTGACCAGCGTGATCGTGTCGCCGGCCTGCAGGCCCAGCGTGTCGGCGAGCCGCCGCCCGATCAGCACGCCCGTGCCGTCGTCGAAGCCCTCCAGGGTGCCGCCGCGGATCGCCGAGGAGACGGCCGCCAGCGCGTCGAGGTCGGCCGCCCGCACGCCGCGGATGATCACCCCCGAGCCGCCATACTGCGAGGAGGCGAAGGCCTGGCCCTCGACCAGCGGCACCGCCGCGCGCACGCCCGCCACCTTCGACAGGCGCTCCGACAGGTCGGTCCAGTCGTTGAACGGCCGGTCGATGGGCGTCGCGAACAGGTGGCCGTTGATGCCGACGATCTTCGACAGCAGTTCCGCCCGGAAGCCGTTCATCACCGACAGGACGATGATCAGCGTGGCGACGCCGAGCGCGATGCCGAGCACCGAGAAGAACGCCACCACCGAGACGCCGCCGCCCCGGCGCCGGGCGCGCAGGTAGCGGCCGGCGAGGATCCACTCGAACGGCGCGAAGGGCGCGGTGCCCTGGCGGAACGAGGCCGCGAGCGAGGCCGCGAAGGTCCGAACCCGGTCCAGCTTCGCTGAGGCGGCCATCGGCACGCCTCAGACGCGCCGGATGCGTGCCAGCAGATCGACGGTCGCGAGGCTCTCGCGCTCGCCACCGGCACGCCGCTTCAGCTCGACCTTGCCCTCCGCCAAGCCCTTGGGCCCGACGATCACCTGCCAGGGCAGGCCGATCAGGTCGGCGGTGGCGAACTTCGCGCCGGGGCGCTCGTCGCGGTCGTCGTAGAGCACCGACAGGCCGGCGGCCTCGAGATCGGACTGGATCTGCGCGCAGGCGGCTTCGGTCGCGGAATCCCCGACCTTGAGGTTGATCAGCGCGACGTCGAACGGCGCGACCGCGTCCGGCCAGATGATCCCGGCCTCGTCGTGGCTGGCCTCGATGATCGCCGCCACCAGGCGGCTCGGCCCGATGCCGTAGGAGCCCATGTGGACCGGCCGCTCGATCCCGTCCGGACCGGCGACCTTGGCGCCCATCGGCTCGGAATACTTCGTTCCGAAATAGAAGATGTGCCCGACCTCGATGCCGCGGGCGGCCATGCGGCTGTCCTCCGGGACCTCCGCGAAGGCCGCCGGCTCGTGCATCTCCTCGGTGGCCGCGTAGTGCGAGGTCCAGGCATCGACGATGCCCTGCAGGGCGGCGACGTCGTCGAAATCGACGGTCGCCGGCGGGATGTCGAAGCCGAGATAGGCCTTGTCGCAGAAGACCTCGCTCTCGCCGGTCTTCGCCAGGATGATGAACTCGTGGGACAGGTCGCCGCCGATCGGGCCGGTATCGGCGCGCATCGGGATCGCCTTCAGGCCGAGGCCCGCGAAGGTGCGCAGATACGCCACGAACATCCGGTTGTAGGCGTGGCGGGCGCCGGCCTGGTCGAAGTCGAACGAGTAGGCGTCCTTCATCAGGAACTCGCGGGAGCGCATCGTGCCGAAGCGCGGCCGCACCTCGTCGCGGAACTTCCACGAGATCTGGTAGAGGTTCTTGGGCAGGTCCTTGTAGGAGCGCACGCTCGCCCGGAAGATCTCGGTGACCATCTCCTCGGCGGTGGGGCCGTAGAGCATCTCGCGGTCGTGCCGGTCCTTCAGGCGCAGCATCTCCTTGCCGTAGGCGTCGTAGCGGCCGGATTCCCGCCACAGCTCGGCGGACTGCACCGTCGGCATCAGGATCTCGACGGCGCCGGACCGGTCCTGCTCCCGCCGGATCACCGCGCAGACGCGCTCCAGCACCCGCAGGCCCAGCGGCAGCCAGGCGTAGATGCCGGCGGCTTCCTGGCGGACCAGGCCGGCGCGCAGCATCAGCCGGTGCGAGACGATCTCGGCTTCCTTGGGCGTCTCGCGCAAGGTCGGCATGAAGTAGCGGGAGAGACGCATGTCTTCGGAGTCTTGGAAGAGGATCGACCGGGAGGAGCCGCGGCGCGCCGGCACACAACACGCCGGAGACGCAAATTACAAGCACTGCGCGACCACGGCGGGGCGTAATCGCGGCGAACCGGAGGCGGCGGCCCGGCCGCGGCGAGGCCGCTGCCTAGGCGGGAAGCGGTATGCCCATTTGCCGGCAAGAAAGCGCAGATTTTTCTCGCAGACCCGGTGACAACACGAATTGTTGTTCCTATAAGCGTCCGGCGATGTTTGCGACGCCCGGAAGAGGTGGCGCAAGGTCCGAGTCTCGGGAGGAAAAGCGACCGCCCCGCAGCCAATGCGAGGGATATTTCAAGGTCGAGCCACTGAAGCTTGAAAGCAAGGCCTCGGGCCTTGCTTTTTTTATTCTTGGGACCCGTCGGCTGGGCGGTGTCGGGGCGCCCGACGGTCCTCCGCCCGTCTAGGTTTCCCGGCCGTCCTACAGCCCGGTCAGCGGGAACACCGCCAAGGCGATCAGGAAGGCGGCCCCCGCGACCAGCGTCGTCCAGATGGCCTTCTCGCGCAGCCGCGGCGCCGCCGGCGCGCCGGGATCCTGACCCGGCACCACGTGGCTGGGCCGCGTCTCCGGCTGGTTCCGCAGGGGCAGGACCGCGAAGAGCAGCGTCCACCAGACCACGAAGTAGAGGGCGATCGCGCCGCCCACCGTCAGCTTGAACAGGCCCACCGCCGCCGCCACGAAGGCGGCGATCATCGCGGCGATGACGGCCAGCGTCATCGGCGTCGAGCGGGCGAGCGTGGTCATCATCCGGCTCACACCTGCTCCAGCTCGACCAGGGTGCCCAGGAAGTCCTTGGGATGCAGGAACAGGACCGGCTTGCCGTGGGCGCCGATCCGCGGCTCGCCGGTGCCGAGCACCCGGGCGCCCTGCGCCTTGAGCTTGTCGCGGGCGGCCAGGATGTCGTCGACCTCGTAGCAGACGTGATGGATGCCGCCGCCCGGGTTGCGGGCCACGAAGGACTCGATCGGCGAGCCCTCGCCCAGGGGGGCCATCAGCTCGATCTTGCTGTTCGGCAGCTCGACGAACACGACGGTGACGCCGTGCTCGGGCTGCGGCAGGGGCGCGGTGATCTTCGCACCCAGCGTGTCGCGATAGACCGCGCAGGCGGCGTCGAGATCCTGCACGGCGATGGCCACGTGGTTGAGACGGCCGATCATGGTGTTTCCTCCCCAGCGCTGGCTCCCTGTCCGGGAGCTTTGTTCGTTCGCGGGGAAGGCTCCGCCCGTGCGGCCGGACGCGACCTGCCCCTCTCCCGTGCGGGAGAGGGTTGGGGGGAGGGATACGCCCTCTCCTGCCGAACCTGTCCCCTCGCCCTGTCCCTCTCCCGCGCGGGAGAGGGAACCTGTGTCTTCTCCGGCCGACGATGAGAGACTTCAGCTGTCTCGAAGCGCTGCAGATTACAGCGCCTCGCGATCGGCAGCCAGCCTCACACCTCCACCACCTGCACGTGGCAGGCCGGCTTCTTGCCCCACACCTCGTTGACCGCGGTGCGCACGGCCCGGTCGACCGTCTTCTCGACGCTCTCCGAGTCCTTCAGCTTGCCCCGCGACATCCCCGAGAGGGTGCGGGAGACCGCGTCCACCACGGTCTCGATCAGCGGCTCCCCGGACCGGCCGCGGTTCGGCAGGCCGATGATGTCCACGGCCGGCTCGCCGAGCACGACGCCGTCCTCGTCGATGGCGATCGCCACCGAGACCAGGCCGGCCTGCATCAGCTTGCGCCGCTCCGGGATCGCCCGGTCCTTCTCGTCGATCAGGACGTCGCCGTCCTTGAACAGGCGGCCGGCCTTCACGTGGTCGATCACCTCGGGCTTGCCGGGGCTCAGGCGGATCAGGCTGCCGTTGCGGGCCTTGACCACGTTCTGCACGCCCTGCGCCCGGGCGAAGCGGGCATGCTCGTCGAGGTGCAGGGCCTCGCCGTGGACCGGGATCGCGGTGCCCGGGCGGGTCCACCGGTACATCTCGACCATCTCGTCCCGGCGCGGGTGGCCGGAGACGTGGACGAGGTCGGTGCGGTCGGTGATCACCTCGACGCCCTGCTCGATCAGGTCGTTGATGATCGATCCGACATCGCGCTCGTTGCCCGGGATGGCGCGCGAGGAGAAGATCACCTGGTCGCCGGCGGTGAGGCTGATATCCGGGTGGTCGCGGCGGGAGACGCGGGCGAGCGCCGCCCGCGGCTCGCCCTGGGAGCCGGTGAGCAGGGCGACGACGCGCTCCCGCGGCAGGCTCTTCCACGAATCCGAGCGGCGGAACTCGGGCAGGCCGTCGAGGTAGCCGCACTCGCGGGCGACGTCGATAACCCGGTCCATGGCGCGGCCGACCGCGATGACCTCGCGCCCGCAGGCGGCGGCGGCCTCGGCGACCGCGCGGATGCGGGCCACGTTCGACGCGAAGGTCGTCACCGCGACCCGGTGCGGCGCGTCCGCGATCAGCGTCTTCAGGGTCTCGGCGACGGTCTTCTCGCTCGGCGAGAAGCCCTCGCGCACGACGTTGGTCGAGTCGCACACGATCGCGAGAACGCCCTCGTCCCCGAGCGCCGTGAACGCCTCCGGCGACGTCACGGAGCCGGCCACCGGGGTCGGGTCGATCTTCCAGTCGCCGGTGTGGAGGACGAGACCGGCCGCCGTGCGGATGGCGATGGCGTTCGATTCCGGGATGGAGTGCGAGACCGGCACGTACTCGAGCTCGAACGGGCCGACGGTCACGCGCCGGCCGGGCTTCACCTCCCGCAGCTCGACCTTCGGGGCGCCGGGCTCGGAGAGGCGCCGGGTCTCCAGCAGGTTCTTGGCGAAGCGGGTCGCGTAGACCGGCGCCTTGAGCCGGGGCCACAGTTCCGAGATCGCCCCGATATGGTCCTCGTGCGCGTGGGTGATGAAGATCCCCAGCAGGTCCTTGCGCCGCTCCTCGATGAAGGAGAGGTCGGGGAACATCAGGTCGACGCCGGGCATCTGCTCCTCGCCGGCGAAGCCCATGCCGCAATCGACCATGATCCACTTCCGGCCCTTCTCCGGGCCGAACCCGTAGAGCGCCGCGTTCATCCCGATCTCGCCCACGCCGCCGAGCGGCAGGAAGACCAGCTCCTCCTGTCCTTTAACCATCTGTCGTCGTCCAAACTCAGGCCGCCGTCGCGGCCGATCCGAAATGCACCTCGCCCGCCGTCACGGTATGCCGGTTCCCATCGGGGGCGAGGATCACGAGCCGCCCCCCCTCGTCGATCGTCTCGAACACGCCCCGCAGGGTGTGCCCGCCGCTGTGCACCGCGATCTCCGATCCGAGACCCGCGGCCCGCGCGAGCCAGGCCGCGCGCAGGTCAGCGAAATTCCGTCCTCGGTCCCAGGCGCGCGCCCGCGCGGCCATCCGGTCCGAGAGATGTTCCAGTAGCGCCTCGGCGTCGCGCGCGTAACCCGCCGCCGCCAAGCTCGCGGCCTCCAGGCCGTCCGGCGCGGCCGCGACGTTCACGCCGAAGCCGATGACGGCGGCGCGCCGGCCGCCGGGCAGCGTCTCCGCCTCCAGGAGAAGACCCGCGAGCTTCGCCCCGCCGAGCAGAACGTCGTTCGGCCATTTCAGCCAAAAAGATCGGGCCCCGGCGCCGGATCCGGTATCCGGCAGGGTGCCGCAGGCCGCCTCCAGCGCCTCGATCAGGGCGAGGCCGGCCACGAAGCCGAGTTCGGCGAGGTGGTCCGGCGCGACCCCGGCGACGGGCCAGAGCACGCTGGCCGCGAGGTTCCCGGGAAGCGAGGCCCAGCTGTTGCCGCGCCGGCCGCGGCCCGCCTCCTGGCGGTGCGTCACGACCCAGAGCGGGCCGGTCTCGCCCGCGCGCGCGCGCGCCATGGCCTCCGTGTTGGTGGAGCCGAGGGTGTCGTGGACGTGCAGGCGGTGGCCCTCGGCGCGCGCCGAGGGCCCGAGTCGGTAGCTCAAGGCCGTCCTAGAACAGCGACTTGGCGGCCCGGCCGGCGGCGCCGACCAGCGGGCCGGGCAGCAGGAAGAACAGCACCACCACGACGCTCGACAGGGCGAGCACCACGCGCAGGCCCGGCGCCATCGCCTCGTAGGGCTCCTTCGGCTCGTCGAAGTACATGATCCGCACGACGCGCAGGTAGTAGTAGGCGCCGACCACGCTGGTCACGACGCCGATCACCGCCAGCGTCACGAGGCCCGCCTTGATGGCGGCGGCGAAGACGTAGAACTTCGCGAAGAACCCGGCGAGCGGCGGGATGCCGGCCAGCGAGAACATCATCGCGGCGAGGCAGAAGGCCAGCCACGGATGCGTGCGCGACAGGCCCGACAGGTCCTCGATCTTCTCGAACATCACGTCCCGGCGCCGGAGCGACAGGATGATCGCGAAGGTGCCGAGGGTCATCGCGAGGTAGATGATCATGTAGGTGACGAGCCCGCTGATCCCCTCCTCCGAGCCGCAGGCGAGCCCGATCAGCGCGTAGCCGATATTGGCGATCGACGAGTAGGCCATCAGGCGCTTGATCGAGGTCTGGCCGATCGCCGCGAAGGAGCCGAGCGCCATCGACACCACCGAGACGAAGATGAAGATCTGCTGCCAGATCGCCGTCACGTCCGGCATGGCGCCGATAAAGACGCGGACCGTCATCGCCACGGCGGCCATCTTGGGCGCCGAGGCGAAGAAGGCCGTCACCGGGGTCGGCGAGCCTTCGTAGACGTCGGGCGTCCACATGTGGAACGGCACGGCCGCCAGCTTGAAGCAGACGCCGGCCGCCAGGAACACGATGCCGAGCACGATGCCGAAGCCGGCATTCTCGTTCAGCGCGGAGACGATGCCGGGGAACGACACGGTGCCGGTGAAGCCGTAGACCAGCGAGGCGCCGTAGAGCAGCATGCCGGACGAGAGCGCGCCGAGCACGAAGTACTTGAGGCCGGCCTCGGTGGACTTCACGTCGTCCCGGTGGAAGGCGGCGATCACGTAGGCGGCGAGCGACTGCAACTCCAGACCGAGATAGAGCGCGATCAGGTCGTTGGCCGAGACCATGACCATCATGCCGATGGTGCAGAGCACGATCAGCACCGGGAACTCGAACCGGTCGATGCGCTCGCGCTTGAAGAAGTCGTGCGCCAGCAGGATCGTCGCCGACGAGCCGAGCAGCACCAGCGACTTCATCACCTTGGAGAAGGCGTCCGACACGAACGCCCCCGACAGGGTCGTCACCCGGCCGTGGACCGGCTGGGAGATCACCACCGACAGGGCGACGAGGAGCAGGACCAGGGCGCCGACGCTGACGGTCTCGGCGGAGCGGTCGCCGCGCCACGCGCCGTAGAGGATCAGGACCATGACGCCGACGCCGAGGATCAGCTCGGGCAGGAGCGGCGCCAGCGACGGCAGGACGGAGTGGACGGTTGTCATGGTGTCCGCCTCAGCGCGGGATCGGCAGCGCCGCGGCGGCCGTCTGGGTGTTCGAGAGCGCGGTCTTGATGCTCGCCATGAGCGCGTCGGTCGAGGGCGCGAACACGTCGAGCACCGGGGCCGGATGCACGCCGTAGTAGATCGTCAGCACCACCAGCGGCGCCAGGATGATCTTTTCACGGGTGTCGAGATCCAGGATGCCCTGGAGGTTCGGCTTCTCCAGCTTGCCGTAGATCACCCGGGCGTAGAGCCACAGGGCGTAGGCCGCCGACAGGATGATGCCGAAGGTCGAGAAGAACGCGACGTTCGGGTTCGCCTTGAAGGCGCCGAGCATCGCCAGGAACTCGCCGACGAAGCCGGAGGTGCCGGGCAGGCCGACATTGGCCATGGTGAAGATCAGCATGGCCACGGCGTAGAGCGGCATCCGCTTCACGAGGCCGCCATAGGCGGCGATCTCGCGGGTGTGCATCCGGTCGTAGACGACGCCGACGCAGAGGAAGAGCGCCCCCGACACGATGCCGTGGGAGATCATCAGGAACAGCGCGCCCTGGATGCCCTGCTCGTTCAAGGTGAACAGGCCGAGCGTCACGAAGCCCATATGGGCCACCGACGAGTAGGCGATCAGCTTCTTGATGTCGGTCTGCATCATCGCGGTGAGCGAGGTGAAGATGATCGCGATCACCGAGAGGGCGAAGACGAAGGGCGCGAACTCCTGGCTCGCCACCGGCAGCATCGGCAGCGAGATCCGGATAAAGCCGTAGCCGCCCATCTTCAGGAGGATGCCGGCCAGGATCACGGAGCCGGCGGTGGGGGCCTCCACGTGGGCGTCGGGCAGCCAGGTGTGGACCGGCCACATCGGCATCTTCACCGCGAACGAGGCGAAGAAGGCGAGCCACAGCCAGGTCTGCATCTGCACCGGGAAGCGGTACTGCAGCAGGGTCGGGATGTCGGTGGTGCCGGCCTGCCAGTACATCGCCATCACGGCGAGCAGCATCAGCACCGAGCCGAGCAGGGTGTAGAGGAAGAACTTGAAGCTCGCGTAGATCCGGCGCTGCCCGCCCCAGATGCCGATGATCAGGAACATCGGGATCAGGCCGGCCTCGAAGAACAGGTAGAACAGCAGCAGGTCGAGGGAGGCGAACACGCCGATCATCGTCGTCTCGAGGACGAGGAAGGCGACGAAGTACTCCTTCACCCGGAAGTGGATCGAGTGCCACGAGGCGCCGATGCAGAACGGCATCAGGAACGTGGTCAGCAGGATCAGCGGCATCGAGAAGCCGTCGACGCCGAGCTTGAACCGGATCGTCTCGGTGAGCCAGGCGTGGCTCTCCACCAGCTGGAAGCTCGACGAGGCGGCGTCGTAGCGGCTCCAGGCCACCAGGGAGAGCAGGAAGGTGACCACCGTGGTGGCGAGCGCGGCCCAGCGGCTGTTGCGCGCGACCGATTCCTCGTCGCCGTTCAGCGTCAGGATGAAGGCCGCGCCGCAGAGCGGCACGATCAGCAGGCCGGAGAGGATGCCGAGGCCGAGCATGTCAGTGAGCACCCTTGGGCAGGCCGGACATCAGGTACCAGCTGATCAGGCCGGCGACGCCGATGAGCATCACGAAGGCGTAATGGTACAGGTAGCCGGTCTGGAGCCGGACGACCCCGCGGGTCACGTCCACGACGCGCGCCGCGATGCCGTTGGGGCCGAGGCCGTCGATGATCCGGCCGTCGCCCTCCTTCCAGAGGAACAGGCCGAAATCCTTGGCCGGGCGGACGAAGATCCGGTCGTAGATCTCGTCGAAGTACCACTTGTTGAGCAGGAACCGGTACAGCGACGGCTGCTGCGCGGCGAGCTGGCCCGGAAGCTCCGGCCGGCGGATGTACATCCAGTAGGCCAGCACGAAGCCGAGGATCAGCATGACGAGCGGCGAGTAGGAGACCAGAGCCGGGACCTCGTGGATCTCGTGCATGATGTGGTTGTTCGGCCCGTGCGCCAGGGCGTGGCCCCAGAACGCGTCCATCCCCTCGCCGATGAAGCGGTTGTGGAAGATGATCCCGGCGAACAGCGCGCCGAAGGCGAGGATCGCCAGCGGGACCGTCATCACCAGCGGGCTCTCGTGGGGCGTGTGGTCGCCGTGGTGGCCGTGCCCGTGATGGTCGTCGGCGACGAGGTCGCTCCTGTGCGCCGGCTCGACGTCGTGGCCCTTGTCGTCGTGGGCGACGCCCTCGGTGTGGCCCGGCGCGCCGTCGGCCTCGTGCGCCATGGTAGAGTGCGCGACCGCGGGGGCGTCGTGGTGACCGTGGGCCGCGTGCGCGCCCCAGCGCGCCGGACCCTCGAAGGTCATGAAGAACAGGCGCCACGAGTAGAACGAGGTGAAGAACGCCGCCACCACGACGCACAGGAAGGCGAGGGTGTGGCCCGGCCGGGTCGACGCGTAGGCGGCCTCGATGATCGCGTCCTTCGAGTAGTAGCCGGCCGTGTAGGGGAAGCCGATCAGCGCCAGGGAGCCGATCGCCATCATGGCGCTGGTGTAGGGGATGTAGCGGCGCAGGCCGCCCATGTTCCGCATGTCCTGCTCGTGGTGCATCGCGTGGATGACCGAGCCGGCCCCGAGGAACAGCAGCGCCTTGAAGAAGGCGTGGGTGAAGAGGTGGAACACGCCGGCCGAGTAGGCGCCGACGCCGAGCGCCACGAACATGTAGCCGAGCTGCGAGCAGGTCGAGTAGGCGATCACCCGCTTGATGTCGTTCTGCACCAGCCCGATCGTGGCCGCGAAGAACGCCGTGATGCCGCCGATCACCGTCACGACGATGAGCGCGTTCGGCGCCTCCTCGAAGAGCGGCGAGAGGCGCGCGACCATGAACACGCCCGCGGTCACCATGGTGGCGGCGTGGATCAGCGCCGAGACCGGTGTCGGGCCCTCCATCGCGTCCGGGAGCCACGTGTGCAGCAGGAACTGCGCCGACTTGCCCATGGCGCCCATGAACAGCAGCAGGCAGGCGAGGGTCAGTGCGTTCCAGTCGTAGCCGAGGAAGTGGAAGGTGAGCGTCTTGATCGCGTCGACCTTGCCGAAGATCGCGTCGAAGGCCACCGAGCCGGTGAGCACGAAGGTCAGGAAGATGCCGAGGGAGAAGCCGAAATCGCCCACGCGGTTGACGATGAACGCCTTCATGGCGGCGGCGTTGGCCGAGGGCTTCTCGTACCAGAACCCGATCAGCAGGTAGGAGGCGAGGCCCACGCCCTCCCAGCCGAAGAACATCTGCACGAGGTTGTCGGCCGTCACCAGCATCAGCATGGCGAAGGTGAACAGCGACAGGTAGGCGAAGAAGCGCGGCCGGTGCGGGTCCTCCTCCATGTAGCCCACGGAGTAGAGGTGCACGAGGGTCGAGACGGTGGTCACGACGACCAGCATCACCCGCGTCAGGGTGTCGACCTTGAAGGCCCAGTCGACCTGCAGGTCGCCGGCCGAGAACCAGGACGCAACCTGCACCCGCTCGGCGTGGCCGCCGTCGAGGAACACGCCCCAGGCGATCAGCGCCGTGAAGGCGAGGAACGCCGTGGTGATGTACTCGCAGGCCCGCGCCCCGATGTACCGGCCGAACAAGCCGGCAATCAGGAAGCCGATAAGCGGGAAGAAGACGATCGCGTGATACATCCTACTCGTAGGTCCTCAGTTCGATCGTTCGACCGGCCGGCAATGCAGTTCCGTCATTGACCCGCATCGATGGACTCAAAATCTCCCGCAGCCGCACATTTTGAACCAATGCGTGACGCTGCCGTCGGGGTTTCGCTTCGAAAACTCGCATTCGTTGCACGGCACGGCCTCGCCAATCTCGTAGATGCGTTCACGATTTGGGCGGTCGCGCCGAGGTCGCGGGTCGAAATCGTAGACATCATCTTGCGTCGGCTTTTTCGATGCGACGGAGCTGAGATCATCTGCCTTCGCCGGATTGCTGGGCGGGAGGCCCGCACCAACAGAGCCGTCGAACACGGCTAAGGCCATGACACCGGCTGCGATGCAGCGAGCGGCCGACACCGAATCACCCTTTCATCATGCTCACGTCCTCCACCGCGATCGAGCCGCGGTTGCGGAAGAACACCACCAGGATGGCGAGGCCGATCGCCGATTCGGCGGCCGCGACGGTCAGCACGAACAGGGCGAAGACCTGTCCGGTGATGTCGTTCAGCTGCGTCGAGAAGGCGACGAGGTTGATGTTGACCGAGAGCAGGATCAGCTCGACCGACATCAGGATGACGATGATGTTCTTGCGGTTGATGAAGATGCCGAGCACGCCGAGCGTGAACAGGATCGCCGCGACGGTGAGATAGTGGCTCAGGCCGATCATCGTTCGAATCTCCGGGCGATCATCAGACCTCGACACCCTGGCGCGACGGGACCTTGCGGGTCTCCACCGCCATGGCCTGGGTGCGGGCGTTCTGGACCGCGATGTTCTGGCGCTTGACGCCCGGCCGGTCGCGCAGCGTCAGCACGATCGCGCCGATCATGGCGACCAGCAGGATCAGGCCGGCGAGCTGGAAGAAGTAGGCGTAGTCCGTGTAGATCACCCGGCCGAGCGCCTGGGCGTTGGTGAGGTTCTCGGCGGCCGCGACGTTGCCGAGCGGGGCCTGGACGAGGCCCGGGTCGATGCTCCACGAGCCGACGACCAGCAGCAACTCGACCAGGAAGATCGCGCCGATCAGGGCGCCAATCGGCAAGTATTGCTGGAAGCCCTGGCGCAGCTCGGCGAAATCGACGTCGAGCATCATCACGACGAACAGGAACAGGACCGCGACCGCGCCGACGTAGACGACCACGAGGATCATCGCGAGGAACTCGGCGCCCATCAGGACGAACAGTCCGGCGGCGTTCACGAAGGCGAGGATCAGGAACAGCACCGAGGCGACGGGATTGCGCGAGGCGATCACCATGAAGCCCGACGCGACCGTGATGCTCGCGAACAGATAGAAGAAGGCGGCTGCTGCGGTCATGCGCTGGTCGGGATCGGCCGCCGGAGCGGCCCCTTCTGCCGTGCGTGGAGACGGTCCGCAGCGGGCGGCCCGTCTATAGAACCCGGTCGGCGGGGGCACAACAGCGCCCCCGGCATGGCTCTAGAGGATCGCACCGGAAACGGGAACCGGCACGGTGCTCTAAAGGCTTGTTCTCGCATCATCTTCTTCCGAAAGCCGGCGGCCGCCCTTCGGGACGACGCGTCAGCGATACGGCGCGTCCATCGCGATGTTGCGGGCGATCTCACGCTCCCAGCGGTCGCCGTTCAGCAGGAGCTTCTGCTTGTCGTAGAGAAGCTCCTCCCGGGTCTCCACCGAGAATTCGAAGTTGGGGCCCTCGACGATGGCGTCCACCGGGCAGGCCTCCTGGCACATGCCGCAGTAGATGCACTTCACCATGTCGATGTCGTAGCGCGTCGTCCGGCGTGTGCCGTCGTTGCGGCGGGGGCCCGCCTCGATGGTGATCGCCTGCGCCGGGCAGATCGCCTCGCAGAGCTTGCAGGCGATGCAGCGCTCCTCGCCGTTGGGGTAGCGGCGCAGGGCGTGCTCGCCCCGGAAGCGCGGGCCGCGGTGGCCCATCTCGAAGGGGTAGTTGATCGTGGCCTTCGGCTTGAAGAAGTAGCGCATGCCGAGGATCATCCCCGACACGAACTCCTTCAGGAGAAGGCTCTTGGCGACCTGATCGAGCTTCATGCCCGGATCTCCGATGCGAAGGGTGGGCTCAGGCGCCCGGCGCGAGGCCGGTCAGCTTGAGCACGAAGGCGACGACGACGACCGAGATCAGGGAGATCGGCAGGAAGACCTTCCAGCCGAGGCGCATGAGCTGATCGTAGCGGTAGCGGGGCACGATGGACTTCACCATCGCGAACAGGAAGAACAGGAAGCTGGCCTTCAGGGTGAACCAGATCACGCCCGGCACCCAGGTGAAGGGCGCGAACGGGATCGGGGACAGCCAGCCGCCCATGAACAGGATGGTCCCGAGGGCGCACATGCTCATGATGGCGACGTACTCGCCGAGCATGAACAGCAGGTACGGGGTCGAGGAATACTCGACCATGTAGCCGGCCACGAGCTCCGACTCGGCCTCCGGCAGGTCGAAGGGCGGGCGGTTGGTCTCGGCGAGCGCCGAGACGAAGAACACCACGAACATCGGGAACAGCCACAGCCAGTACCAGCCGAAGATCCCGAGACTGGTGTCCTGCGCCATGACGATGCGCGAGAGGTTGAGCGAGCCGGCGCAGAGTAGCACGCAGATGATCACGAAGCCGAGCGACACCTCGTACGAGATCATCTGCGCCGCCGAGCGGAGCGCGCCGAGGAACGCGTATTTCGAGTTCGACGCCCAGCCGCCCATGATGACGCCGTACACGCCGAGCGACGAGATCGCGAAGATGTAGGTAATGCCGACGTTGATGTCGGCGATCGCCCAGCCGTCGGCGAGCGGGATCACCGCCCAGCTCGACAGGGCGAGCATCGCGAAGACCAGCGGCGCCAGCAGGTAGATCGCCTTGTTGGCGCCCGCCGGGATCACCGGCTCCTTGATCACGAACTTGATCAGGTCGGCGAAGGACTGGAACAGGCCGAACGGCCCGACCACGTTCGGGCCGCGCCGGAGCTGCACCGCCGCCCAGATCTTCCGGTCGGCGAGCAGCGCGTAGGCGATGAACACGAGGAGCGCCGAGAGGAGCACGAAGCTCTTCAGCACGATCAGGAGCACGGTCCCGAGGATTTCGAGCGGCGTCATCGGTCTTGAGCTCCTACTCGGCCGCCGCGAGGGGCCGCGCCTCGGCGGCACGCTCCCGGGCGAGGCGCGAGCACTCCGCGAGGATGCGCGAGGCGCGGGCGATCGGGTTGGTGAGGTAGAAGTCGGTCACCGGCGACGCGAAGGCCGGTCCGGTCGCGGAGCCGCCGAGACCGGCGAGCCGGTCGACCGCTTCCGCGACGGTGCCGGGCTCCACGGCCCCGATCGCCGCCAGATGCGGGTGGGCGGCGTAGAGCGCCCGGCGGAGGGCGGTGAGCGAGTCGAACGGCAGGCGCTTGCCCAGCACGTCCGAGAGGGCGCGGAGGATCGCCCAATCCTCGCGGGCGTCGCCCGGCGGGAAGGCGGCGCGGTTGCCCATCTGGACCCGGCCTTCCGTGTTCACCCAGGTCGCCGACTTCTCGCTATAGGCGGCCCCCGGCAGGATCACGTCGGCGCGGGAGGCCCCGCGATCTCCGTGGCTGCCCTGGTAGACCACGAAAGCGCCCGGGGCGACGTCACGCTCGTCGGCGCCGAGGTTGAACAGGACGTCGAGGGCGCCGGGCTCCAGCATCTGCGCGAAGGTCAATCCGCCCTCCCCCGGCACGAAGCCGAGATCGAGCGCCCCGACCCGGGCAGCGGCCGTGTGCAGCACGCCGAAGCCGTTCCACTCGGCCGAGACCGCGCCGATCTCCTTCGCGAGGGAGGCTGCAGCGGCCAGGACGTCCGGCGCGGCGCTCGCGCCGACGATCACGAGCGGCGCCTTGGCCTCCTTGAGCACGTCGAGGAAGCTGTGCTCGCCGCGGGCGAGCGCCGCCAGCGAATCGGGGCCGGCGCCGATGTAGTGGCTCGGATAGGTCAGGTCGACCGGCTCGCCGATCACGCCCACCGCCAGCGGCGCCATGCGCCAGCGCTTGCGGATCCGCACGTTCAGCAGCGAGGCCTCGGTGCGCGGGTTGGCGCCGACGATCAGGATCGCGTCCGCGGCCTCGAGGCCCGCGATCGTCGGGTTGAAGATGTAGGAGGCGCGGCCGAGCGCCGGGTCGAGGCCGGCATCGGTCTGGCGGCAGTCGAGGTTCGGCGAGCCGAGACCCTTCATCAGCTCGCGGAGCGCGAAGATCTCCTCGACGCCCGCGAGGTCGCCGACCACAGCGCCGACGCGCTTCGGATCCGCGCCCTTCACCCGGGCGGCAATGGCCTGGAACGCCTCACCCCAGGAGGCGGGACGCAGGCGACCGTTCTCGCGCAGGTAGGGCCGGTCGAGGCGCTGCATCCGCAGCCCGTCGATGTGGTAGCGCGTCTTGTCGGAGATCCACTCCTCGTTGATCTCCTCGCTGATCCGCGGCTCGATCTGCATGACCTCGCGGCCGCGGGTGTCGATGCGGATCGACGAGCCGACCGCGTCCATCACGTCGACCGACTCGGTCTTGTTCAGCTCCCAGGGGCGGACGTTGTAGCTCTGTGGCCGGTGCACGAGGGCGCCGACCGGGCAGAGGTCGGCGACGTTGCCCTGGAGCTCCGAGGCCATCGACTGCTCGAGGTAGCTGGTGATCTCCATGTCCTCGCCGCGACCGATGGCGCCGAGGTCGGGCACGCCCGCCACCTCGGCGAGGAAGCGCACGCAGCGGGTGCAGTGGATGCAGCGGTTCATCGCGGTTCGCACCAGCGGCCCGATATGCTTCTCCTCGACCGCGCGCTTGTTCTCCGTGTATCGGGTCGAATCGACCCCGTAGGCCATGGCCTGGTCCTGCAGGTCGCAGTGGCCGCCCTGGTCGCAGATCGGGCAGTCGAGGGGGTGGTTGATGAGGAGGAACTCCATCACCCCTTCCCGCGCCTTCTTGGTGCCCTGCGAGCGGGTCAGCACCTCCGGCGGCTCGCCGTTCGGGCCGGGGCGGCAATCCTTCACCGCATAGGCGCAGGAGGCCACCGGCTTCGGCGCGCCCTTCAGCTCGACGAGGCACATGCGGCAATTGCCGGCGATCGACAGGCGCTCGTGGAAGCAGAAGCGCGGGATCTCGGCCCCCGCGGCCTCGCAGGCCTGGAGCAGCGTGTAATCGGCGGGGACGTCGACCTCGGTGCCGTCGACGAGGATTTTTGTCATCGGTGCAATCTCAGTGCGGGGCGTCGGCGAGATCGAGGCGTCGCTCGATCCGCTCGATGCGAAGCTCGACCCTGTCGATCCGCCGGTGGACGCCAGCCAGATTCTCTTCGACCGCGGCCATGCGGCCTTTCAGTTCTCGGACATCATCGCTGAGGCGATCGACCTTCTCGTCGATCCGCCGCAGGTACACGAGCATCAGGTTGTCAGGCTGGCTCGTCATCGGATCACTCCGCGGCCATCGGCACAGGCTCGCTGTGCGGGTTGGCGGTGTAGCGGTCGATGCGCTTCTCGATCTCCGGGCGGAAGTGCCGGATCAGGCCCTGGATCGGCCAGGCCGCCGCGTCGCCGAGCGCGCAGATCGTGTGACCCTCGATCTGCTTGGTGACCTCGAACAGCATGTCGATCTCGCGCTTCTGCGCGCGGCCCTCGGTCATGCGCTGCATCACCCGCCACATCCAGCCGGTGCCCTCGCGGCAGGGCGTGCACTGGCCGCAGGACTCGTGCTTGTAGAAGTACGAGATCCGCGTGATCGCCGCGACGATGTCGGTGGACTTGTCGAGGACGATCACCGCCGCCGTGCCGAGGCCGGAACCCAGGTTGCGCAGGGTGTCGAAGTCCATCTTGGCGTCGACGATCTGCTCGGCCGGCACCAGCGGCACCGAGGAGCCGCCCGGGATCGAGCACAGCAGGTTGTCCCAGCCGCCGCGCATGCCGCCGCAATGGCGGTCGATGAGTTCGCGGAAGGTGATGCCGAGCTCCTCCTCGACGTTGCACGGCTTGTTGACGTGCCCGGAGACGCAGAAGAGCTTGGTGCCGGTGTTGTTCTTGCCGCCGAGGCCGGCGAACCACGCGCCGCCCCGGCGCAGGATCGTGCCGGCGACCGCGATCGACTCGACGTTGTTCACGGTCGTGGGGCAGCCGTAGAGGCCCATATTGGCGGGGAACGGCGGCTTCAGCCGCGGCATCCCCTTCTTGCCCTCCAGGCTCTCGATGAGCGCCGTCTCCTCGCCGCAGATATAGGCGCCCGCGCCGTGGTGGACGTAGATGTCGAACGGGTAGTCGTGCACGTTCGACTGGCCGACGAGCCGGGCCGCGTAGGCCTCGTCCACGGCCTTCTGGAGCGCGTGCTTCTCGGCGACGTACTCGCCGCGGATGTAGATGTAGCAGGCATGCGCGTTCATCGCGAAGCAGGCCAGCATGCAGCCCTCGATCAGGAGATGCGGATCGTGCCGCATGATCTCCCGGTCCTTGCAGGTGCCCGGCTCCGACTCGTCGGCGTTGACCACGAGGTAGTGCGGGCGCCCGTCCGACTTCTTGGGCATGAACGACCACTTGAGGCCGGTGGGGAAGCCCGCGCCGCCGCGGCCGCGCAGGCCCGAGGCCTTCATCTCCTCGATGATCCAGTCGCGGCCCTGCTCCAGGAGGAACTTGGTCCCGTCCCACGCGCCGCGCTTCTTGGCGGCCTCCAGGCCCGGCGAGTGCAGCCCGTAGAGGTTGGTGAAGATGCGATCCTGATCCGACAGCATGTCAGGTCCTCACTGAGCCGGCGCCGACAGGGCCTTGGCCTGCCCCACCCAGTTCTCGCGGTCGATGCGACCCGGGAACGCGAGGTAGGTGCCGACCCAGGCGATCTCGTCGCGGGACCAGGCGGCAATCTGGTCGAAGTGGTAGATGCCGAGCCCGTTCAGGCGCTGGCTGTTGCCCGGGCCGATGCCCTTGATGCGCGTCAGCTCGTCCGGCTTCCCGGCGCGGGCCGCGTCGAGGCCCGGCGGGCGCTTGCCCACGGCGTCCGCCTTCTGCTCGGGGCTGGCGTCCTTCGGCAGGGCCGCGAGGGCGCCGGCGATGCGGGCCTCCTCGGCCTCGGCCGCCATCTCGCCCTCGCTGGCCCCAGAGGCTTCCGGCTGCTGCGGGACGGCGTCGCGGTCCGGCACCGCCTGGTGGCCCTGCTCGCCGGCCGCGGGCTCGCCCTCGGCGACGCGCTTGGCCGGCGAGTCGAGCACGTCCGCGTCGCCCTGGCGGGCGGCGCCGTGCTTGGCGGTGGACCGGCCGCGCTCGGCCGCGTCCGCGCGATCCTCGGGCTTGACCGGCGTCTCGCCGCCGGCGGCGCGCTGGGCCGGGGCGTCGCTCACGGAACGCTCCACCGGGCGGCCGGCGTCGGGCCGGGCCGGCTTCGGGTTCTCGGCGGCCTGCTGGGTTCCGGAGGCCGCCTCGCCGGTCTTGGACACCGGCGCGGCGGCCGGCTCCTCGGCCTTGCCGGCCTCCTCGAAGCGCTTGCGCCACGCGCCGACCCGCGACCCGTCGAACAGTGTCGGGTCGGTGAGGGTGTTCACGGCGCCCTGGGGCTCGGACGAGACGCGCCCAGTCTGCGAGCCGACCTTCACGGGCCGGCCGGCGGCGAGGTCGTCCATCAGCTGGCCGAGGGACTCGGGCGTCAGGTCCTCGTAGTAATCCTGGTTGATCTGGACCATCGGCGCGTTGCAGCAGGCGCCGAGGCACTCGACCTCGAGCCACGAGAAGTTGCCGTCGGCCGAGACGTGGCCGGCCGGTCCGAGGCGGGCCTGGAGCATCTCCTTGAGGCCCCGCGCGCCGCAGGAATCGCACGGGACCGTGCCGCAGACCTGGATCCAGAACCGCCCGACCGGCTCCAGGGCGAACATCGTGTAGAAGGTCGCCACCTCCAGCACGCGGATGTTCGGCATGCCGAGCTCGGCCGCCACAGCCTCGATGGCCGCGCGCGGCAGCCAGCCGCCGTTCTGCTCCTGCGCCCGCCAGAGCAGCGAGATCACCGCGGAGGCCTGACGGCCTTCCGGGTACTTTGCGATCTGGGTCCTGGCCCACTCGGCGTTCTCGGGGGAGAACGCGAAGCTCTCGGGCTGCTCCGAGGCGGGGGCGAGTCTGCGGTTTGCCATCGCTTCTGTCTTACCGATCCACTTCGCCGAACACGATGTCGAGCGTGCCGAGCACGCAGGACACGTCGGCTAAGAGGTGCCCGCGGCACATCCAGTCCATCGCCTGAAGATGCGCGAAGCCCGGCGCGCGGATCTTGCAGCGATACGGCTTGTTGGTGCCGTCGGACACCAGATACACGCCGAACTCGCCCTTCGGCGCCTCGACCGCGGCGTAGACCTCGCCCTCGGGCACGTGGAAGCCCTCGGTGTAGAGCTTGAAGTGGTGGATGAGCGCCTCCATCGAGCGCTTCATCTCCCGGCGCGGCGGCGGCGCGAACTTGCCGTCGACGGAGGCGATCGGCCCCTGGCCGGCGGGCTCGCGCAGCTTGGCGATGCACTGCTTCATGATGCGCACCGACTGGCGCATCTCCTCCATGCGGATCACCTGGCGATCGTAGGTGTCGCCGTTCTTCCCGACGGGGACGTCGAATTCCATCTCCTCGTAGCACTCGTAGGGCTGCGCCTTGCGCAGGTCCCACGGGATGCCCGAGCCGCGCACCATCACGCCCGAGAAGCCCCACTGCATCGCCTCGTCCACCGACACGATGCCGATATCGACGTTGCGCTGCTTGAAGATGCGGTTGGCCATGACGAGGTCGTCGAGGTCCTGGACGACCTGCAGGAACGGGTCGCAGAACGCGTCGATGTCGTCGATGAGCTTCGGCGGCAGGTCCTGGTGGACGCCGCCCGGCCGGAAGTAGTTGGCGTGGAGCCGGGCGCCGGAGGCCCGCTCGTAGAAGATCATCAGCTTCTCGCGCTCCTCGAAGCCCCAGAGCGGGGGCGTGAGGGCGCCGACGTCCATCGCCTGCGTGGTGACGTTGAGCAGGTGCGACAGCAGGCGGCCGATCTCGCAGAACAGCACGCGGATCAGCTGCGCGCGCCGCGGCACCTCGATCCCGGCGAGCTTCTCGATCGCCAGGCAGAAGGCGTGCTCCTGGTTCATCGGCGACACGTAGTCGAGCCGGTCGAAATAGGGCGTCGCCTGCAGGTAGGTCTTGTACTCGATCAGCTTCTCGGTGCCGCGGTGGAGCAGCCCGATATGCGGGTCGACCCGCTCGACCACCTCGCCGTCGAGTTCGAGCACGAGGCGCAGCACCCCGTGCGCCGCCGGGTGCTGCGGGCCGAAGTTGATCGCGAAGTTGCGGATGTTGTGTTCGGTCACGGACGGTCTCCGCGGCTCATGCCGACGTCTTCTCGTCGCCGGGCAGCACGTAGTCGGTGCCTTCCCACGGCGACAAGAAGTCGAAGTTCCGGAATTCCTGCGTCAGCTGCACCGGCTCGTAGACCACCCGCGCCTGGTCCTGGTCGTAGCGGACCTCGACGAAGCCGGTGAGCGGGAAGTCCTTGCGCAGGGGATGCCCCTCGAAGCCGTAATCGGTGAGCAGGCGGCGCAGGTCGGGATGGCCCGAGAACAGGATCCCGTAGAGGTCGTAGGTCTCGCGCTCGTACCAGTTGGCCGCCGGGAAGACCTCGATCACCGAGGGGACCGGCGTCACCTCGTCGGTCTGCACCTTCAGCCGGATGCGCAGGTTATGGCGCAGGGAGAGCAGGTGGTAGACCACGTCGAAGCGCTTCTCGCGCTGCGGATAGTCCACTCCGCATATGTCGATGAAGTTGCGGAACGCGCAGGCCGGATCGTCGCGCAGGTAGGTGAGCGCGTAGACGATGTCGGAGGCCTGGACCACCAGCGTTAGCTCGCCGAACGCGATGGCGTGGGACACCACCGCCGGTCCGAGGGCGCCGACGACGCGCTCGGCCATGGCGGCCACGGCCGCGTCGCCGTAGACCGGCTGGGTGTGGGGCAGGATCGAGATGCCGTTCGTCATGGCCGCTCCTCAGCGCTCGATCGTGCCGGTCCGGCGGATCTTCTTCTGCAGCAGCAGCACGCCGTAGAGCAGCGCCTCGGCGGTGGGCGGGCAGCCGGGCACGTAGATGTCCACCGGCACCACCCGGTCGCAGCCGCGCACCACCGAGTAGGAGTAGTGGTAGTAGCCGCCGCCGTTGGCGCAGGAGCCCATCGAGATGACGTAGCGCGGCTCCGGCATCTGGTCGTAGACCTTGCGGAGCGCCGGGGCCATCTTGTTGGTCAGCGTGCCGGCGACGATCATCACGTCGGACTGGCGGGGCGAGCCGCGGGGCGCGAAGCCGAATCGCTCGCAATCGTAGCGCGGCATCGACATCTGCATCATCTCGACCGCGCAGCAGGCGAGACCGAAGGTCATCCACATCAGCGAGCCCGTGCGGGCCCAGTTGATCAGCTCGTCCGTGGTGGTGAGCAGGAAGCCCCGGTCGGCCAGCTCGTCGCTGATCGACAGGAAGGTCGGATCGTCCGCGCCGATCGGGCGGCCGGTGTTGGGATCGATGATCCCCTTCGGCTGGGGCGCGATCGCGGGGGCGCGGTTGGTGTCGGTGATCAGGGCCATCGGCGACTCAGGAATTCAGTGCGGGCGGCGAGCGGCGGGACGTCAATCCCATTCGAGGGCGCCCTTGCGCCACTCGTAGACGAAACCGACCGTCAGCACGCCCAGGAAGACGATCATCGACCAGAAGCCGAACCAGCCCAGATCCCCGAAGGTGATCGCCCAGGGGAAGAGGAACGCGACCTCGAGGTCGAAGATGATGAACAGGATGGCGACGAGGTAGAAGCGCACGTCGAACTTCATGCGGGCGTCGTCGAACGCGTTGAAACCGCACTCGTAGGCCGAGAGCTTCTCGGGATCGGGGCTCTTGAAGGCCACCAGGAAGGGGACGACCAGCAGCGCCGTGGCGATGAACAGCGCCACGCCGATGAACACGATGAGCGGCAGGTAATCCGCCAACAATCCGGTCATGCCAGGGCCTCGCGAGACGAGTGAAACCGCGGTGCGACGCCGACCCGGATCCGCCCGTGGAATTGTTCTTATGCCAGGATGCGCGCGGCCGGAGGCTTAGTCGAGCCGCCGGTCCGTGACAATGGCTTGTCGCGTCGCACAAAGCGCGCTGTCAGCCTTCCTGTCAGTCATGTCCGAGATGGGCTTGCGCGGCCGCGACACAACACGACGGAAGCGCGCAGGCCCCGAGTCGGGGGGCTGGTATGCCTGCGCGTGGGGCCCGCGGACGGTGCCGGTACGAATCCGTGGCGGATGCGCTTGACAGGGCCCCGGGCGCCCCATAAACCCCGCCCCGTCGCCGGGCGAAACGCCCCCACCGAAGGCGACCACGCCGTGCGGGCGTAGCTCAGTTGGTTAGAGTGCCGGCCTGTCACGCCGGAGGTCGCGGGTTCGAGCCCCGTCGCCCGCGCCACGTCCCTTCTCGAACAATCGACAGTACCGGCCTCGCGATCGCGACGGCGCTCGCCGTGCGCCTCGGGTGCGCGCGGGTCACGTCACCTTCGGCGGTGCACCCGTCGCGGGTCCGATCGGGCCGCGCCCCGCGGGCCGGACGGCGGCGCGGCCGCCCCTGAGGCTCAGGGCGATCCCGAAGAGGATGAGGCTGCCGCCGGCCAGGATATCGGCGCTCAGCGGCTCGCCCAGCACGAGGTGCGTGCTCAGGATGCCGGCCACCGGGACCAGCAGCGCGAACGGCGTCACCGCGGCGGCCGGGTAGCGGGTCAGCAGCCGGCTCCAGAGGCCGAAGGCGAGGAGCTGCGTCGGGTAGGCCTGGAAGGCGATCGAGGCGCTCGTCACCCAGTCGGGATGGGTCAGGGCCCGGACGGCGTCGGAGCCCTCGACGATCAGCGAGAGGGCGAGCAGCGGCGGCGTCGTGGCGAGGCTGCCCCAGACCATCAGCGCGAGCATGTCGACGCGGCCGATCCGCTTCGCCACGATGTTGGCGCTGGCCCAGGACAGGGCCGCGCCGACGACCAGCAGCACCGGTCCCGCCGGGGCGCCTCCCGCCCGCCCGAGCGCCACCGCGGCGACGCCGAGGAGCGCGACCGCGCCGCCGATCACCTGGAGCACCCGCGGGCGCTCCTTCAGGACGATCCAGGCGAGCGCCACGGTGAACGGCACCTGCATCTGGATGAGCAGCGACGACAGGCCGGCCGGCATGCCGAGGCGGATCGCCGTGAACAGCAGCCCGAACTGGCCGATCCCGAGCGCCAGCCCGAAGGCCGCCACCAGGGCGGCGGGCGCCCGGGGCGGGCGGATCACCAGGGCGGCCGGCAGGGCCGCGAAGCCGAATCGCAGGGCGCACAGCATCAGCGGCGGCACCGTCACCAGCCCCACCTTGATAGCCACGAAGTTCACACCGAGGAGCGTGACCACGAGGAGCGCGGCCAGCCCGTCACGCAGCGTCATCGGCGCGATCCTAGAACCCGTGCGCCCCGATCACCAAGGGCGCACGGCCGTCCGGGCCCGGCGGCGCTCGTCGCGCCGGCCGACCAGCAGGTGGATCGCGTCGCCCGTGCGCGGCACGCAGGCATCCGCCACGTCCTGCGGCGTCAGGCCGATATCCTTCAATTCCCGGTCCGACAGGGTCGACAGGCGCTGGAGCACGCGCCGGTTCATCGCCGCCCGCGACAGGCCGGCGCGCACCTCCGCGGCGACCGTCAGCACGGGGCCGGCCATCCGGGCGAGCCATCCGCTCCGCGGTCTGATCCGGGCTTCGAGGGCGGCGGTTTCGGTCAGGCACTGGGTCATGGATCCCCTCCTCCGTCGTTTGGGGGCGTCACGATCCTGTCGGCCCGGGGCTGGCGGCGACAGGAACACTTCGGTACGGTTCGGAAGAATTGTCCGGACGAAAGAGCAGTACGGATGTCGGTCGCAGCCAGAAGCCCCGGGACGCGCGTCGAGGCCGTGGTCGGCGAGATCCGGGAGCGGATCGCGGCGCGGCGGCTGGTTCCGGGCGTGCGGATCCCCTCGGTGCGCGCCTTCGCGGAGACGATGGGCGTCTCGAAATCCACCGTCGTCGAGGCCTACGAGCGCCTCGCCGCCGAGGGCGCCGTGGTGCCGCGGCCGGGCTCGGGCTTCTACGTCGCCGGCAAGACGCGGCCGCTCTCGCTCCAGGCGATGGGGCCGCGGCTCGACCGGATCGTCGACCCGCTCTGGATTACCCGGCAGGCGCAGCAGGCCGGCTCCGACCAGCTCAAGCCCGGGGCCGGCTGGCTGCCCGATTCCTGGATGCCCCACGAGGCGATCCGCCGGGGTCTGCGCCGGGTGGCGCGCGCCGACCTCGCCGAGATGACCAACTACGACCGGCCGCTGGGCTACGAGCCCCTGCGCCACCAGATCGCCCGCAAGGTCGGCGAGAAGGGCGTCGGCGCCGAGCCCGACCAGATCGTGCTGGTCGAATCGGCCACGCAGGCGCTGGACCTCGTCTGCCGCTTCCTGCTCCAGCCCGGCGACACCGTGCTGGTGGACGATCCCTGTTACTTCAATTTCCTGGCGCTGCTGCGCGCGCAGCGCGTCGCGGTGGTCGGCGTGCCGATCACCCCGGAGGGGCCGGACCTGCGGGCGCTCGCGACCCTGCTGGAGCAGCACCGCCCGCGCTTCTACTTGACCAACGCGGCCCTCCAGAACCCGACCGGGGCGAGCCTCGCGCCGACCGTGGCGCACCGCCTGCTGAAGCTGTGCGAGGCGCACGACACGCTCATCGTCGAGGACGAGATCTTCGGCGACCTCGAGCCCGAGGCGGCCCCGCGGCTCGCCGGCTTCGACGGGCTGGAGCGGGTGATCCAGATCGGCAGCTTCTCCAAGACCCTGTCGGCGGCCGCGCGCTGCGGCTGGATCGCGCTCCGGGCCGACTGGGTCGAGCCGCTGGTCGACCTCAAGCTGGCCCTCAGCCTCGGCAACGGCCACATCACCGCGGCGCTGGTGCACGCGCTGATCACCGAGGGCGCCTACCGGCGACACCTCGCCGAGACCCGCCGCCGGCTCGCCGGCGCGATGGTGCAGGCCTCCGCGGAGTTGCGCGCCTGCGGCCTGGAAACCTGGGCGCAGCCGCGGGGCGGCTTCTTCCTGTGGATGCGGCTGCCCGACGGGCGCGACGGGGCCGACGTCGCCCGCCGGGCGCTGGCCCGCGGCATGGTGCTGGCGCCCGGGACCTCGTTCAGCCTGTCGGATACGTGGAACGGCTACATGCGTTTCAACGTCGCCCACTGCGCCGATCCGCGGATCCGGCCGATCCTGCGGGAGGCGCTCGGCTGAGGGGGGCCGGTCAGGCCGGCAGCACCAAGTCCGCGCGGAGGCCGCCGAGATCCGAGCGCCCGAGGCTCAGGCCGCCGCCGTACAGCTCGGCGAGTTCCAGGGTGATCGGCAGCCCGAAGCCGTGGCCCGGCACGCCCTCGTCGAGGCGCCGGCCCCGGGCCATGACGGCGGAGGCGGCCGCCGGGTCGAGGCCGGGCCCGTCATCCTCCACCGACACGGCCACCGCGCCATCGCGCGCCGTCGCGGAGACCCGCACGCGGCCGCGGCACCAGCGGCAGGCATTGTCCACGAGGTTGCCGAGCATCTCGTCGAGATCCTGGCCCTCGCAGGAGACCGCCAGGGCCTCCGGGACGTCGAGGTCGATCGCCGCGCCCTTCTCCGCGTGGATCCGGGCCAGCGCCGCGCGCAAGTCCGACAGCCGGGGCGCCAGGGCCGTGCGGCCCCGGGCCGAACCCGCCAGGGCCGCGGCCCGGGCGCGCCGGAGGTGGTGCCGCACCCGCCGGTCCATGTCGTCCACCTGCCGGCGCAGCGCCCCGTCCGGATCGCGGGCGGGCTCCGCGAGCGCCATCGACAGGGTGGCGAGCGGCGTCTTGAGGGCGTGGGCGAGGTTGGCGACGTGGCCGCGGGCGCGTTCCAGGTTCTGCGCGTTCTGGTCGAGGAGCGCGTTGAGTTCCGCCACCACCGGCGCGATCTCGGCGGGCTGGTCCGCCGGCACGCGCTCGCGCCGCCCCGACCGGACCGAGGCGAGGTCCGCGCGCAGGCGCGTCAGCGGCGCGAGGCCCAGGCGCACTTGGACCGCCAGCCCGGCGAGTAGGCACAGGCCGAGGATGCCGAGCGCTAGGGCGAGGCTCGTCAGCGCCTCGCGCAGCGGCCCGCGCAGCTCCCCCTCCGGTGCCGCCACCACGATCGTCGCCGGCTCGGGTCCGGGCACGTCCAGCACGCGGGCGACGAGGGGCTCGCCGCGCGGTCCCGTGCCCGAAGCCGGGTGCGGCCGGCCCGGCTCCCCGTCCGGTTCGGGATCGGACAGGCGGATGTCCCCGCCCCGCAGGGAGCCGGACCGGATCGTCGCGCCGCCGCGGCGCACCTCCCAGGCCCAGCCGGGGCCGGGCCGGTCGAAGGGCGGCGCGTCGAGACCCTGCGGGAGGATGCCGGCCTCGAGCCCGGCCCGCAGGGCGACGATCTGCGCGTCGAGCCGGCCGTCGAGCTGCCCGCGCACGAACCGGTGCAGGATCACCCCTATGACGAGGCCCGCCACCACCAGGGCCGCCAGGACCAGCACCAGGGCCGCCGCGAGCAGCCGGGTGCGGAGCGAGCGCCGCGGCGCCCTCCCCGCCATCAGGCGGGCTCCGCGTGCAGGCGGTAGCCGTGGCCGCGCACGCTCTCGATCCGCGCCGGGGCGATCTTCCGGCGCAGGCGCGTGATGATCACCTCGACGGAGTTCGAGTCGACGTCGGCGTCGCCCTCGTAGACCCGCTCGATCAGGTGCGGGCGCGGCACCACGGTTTCGCGGTTCAGCATCAGGCAGGACAGGACCCGCCATTCCAGGCCGGTGAGCTTGAGCGGCAGGCCCTCGTGCTCGAAGGCGCCGAGGCCCGGATCGAAGCTCAGGGGACCGCAGGTGATCCGGCTCGCCCCGCCTCCCTGGGACCGGCGCACGAGGGCGCGCAGGCGGATCACCAGCTCCTCCACGCGGACCGGCTTCACGAGGTAGTCGTCCGCCCCCGCCTTGAAGGCCGCGACCTTGTCGCTCCAGCCGTCCCGGGCGGTGAGCACAAGCACCGGCAGGGTCCGGCCCGCCGCGCGCCACGCCCGCAGCACCGAGACCCCGTCGCCCTTCGGCAGGCCGAGATCGAGCACGACGGCGTCGTATCCCTCGGTCTCGCCGAGATGCTGGGCGTCCTCGCCGGTGGCGGCGTGGTCGAGCACGAAGTTCTCGGCGCGCAGGACCTTGGCGACCTCCGCCGCGAGGGCCGCGTCGTCCTCCACCAGTAGGATCTTCACCGGTCTCACCTCCCCGTCCGGGCCCGCGACGGCCGGTTTCGCCCGCTGCGGCGGCCGCGAACCCTGCCGCCGCCGGGAGTTGGGGCCGTGTCCTCACCTGGACCGCCGGGACCACCGCCCGGGCGACGGCCTGCCAGCCCGCATCGGCGCCCGCTGCCAAGCCTCTGAACCCGCACGGGTTCCGCACGGAGCGCTCTAGGGCGGCGCCTTTAACCGGGCCTGAACCGCGCGGTTCAGACCGGATTGCCGGCGGCTCCCTACGAAGGGGCACCGGATCGAGCGGATCCGGACCCTTCAGAGGATGCGATCATGAGCGACGACAAGACCATCGACGGGACCGCGCGGGAGATCCGCCAGCCCGAGGCCGCCGGGCCGGCGTCGAAGGCGATCCCGCGACGCACCTGGGCGGTCGGCGCGGTGGCGCTGCCGCTGGCGCTGGGCGCCGTCGGCCTGTCCCTCGCGCAGGGAACGCCGTTCCAGCCGACGCCCGTCGCGCCGGTGGCGATCCAGGCCCTGGCTCCCTCGGGCGCGACCGCCATCAAGGGCGAGGTCGCGGAGATCTTCGGCAACAAGTTCGTGGTGCAGGACGGGACCGGGCGGGCCCTCGTCGAGACGGGCCGCGCGGGCGAGGGCGGCGGCCTCGTCGCCAAGGGCGAGACCGTGACGGTGCAGGGCCGCTTCGAGACCGGCTTCCTGCACGCCCGGGTCCTGACCCACGGGGACGGGCGCACGCTGCTGCTCGGGCCGGCCGGCGGTCCTCCGACCGGCAGCCTCGACTGGGCCAAGGACCGGCTCGGTCTCGGACCGAAGCCCGACATGGCGGCCGCGACCGCCGCTGTCCAGGCAGCCGGCTACGGCGACGTGCGGGTCACGGGCCGCGGTCCGCGCCACTTCGATGTGGCCGCGAAGGATCGGGACGGCCGCGAGCACCAGCTCCATGTCGGCTTCGACGGCCGAGTGCGGGAGCGCCCGGCGCCGGGGCTGCCGCCGCTCTGAGCCCGGCCCGGGCGAGAGGGTCGGCGTGCAACCCTTCCGCGCCTGCCGCGTCCTCCTGTCTCTCGACCGACAGGAGGCGCGCCGTGGAGCCGATGAAGCCGATGAAGCCGATGGAACCCATGAAGCCTATGGAACCCATGAAGCCGATGGAGCCGATGAAGGGCGCGCAGCCCTGGTGGCCGAAGGATCTCGGCGAGCCCGCGACCAGCGGCGCGCAGAACGGGATGAAGTACGCGTTCTTCCCAGACAGGCGCCGCCTCCTCGTCGACCGCGACGGGCAGGTCTCGACCTACGACAGCGGCGACCACCGGATCGGCGGCGTCGCGCAGGCGGACGGGGCCGCCAAGATCCTGACCTTCACCGGCCAGGACGGCGAGGTCGACCTGGGCTCCCTGAAGAAGCTCGACTGAGCCCGGCGTGGACAGGCCGGGACGGCGCGCTTAAGCCCGGCCCGACCATGCGAGCCGTCCCGCCAGACCCCGCGATGCCATGCGCGCGCTGATCGACCTCGTCCGCGCCATGCGGGCGGCCGACCGGCGTCGGCTCGCCCTGATCGCCCTCGGGCTCGCGGGAGCGGCGCTGCTGGAGGTGGTGGGCGTCGCCTCGGTGATCCCGTTCCTGACGCTGGTCGGGGACCCGTCGGCGGCGACCCGGATCCCCTACCTGGCCCAGGCCCGGGGAGCCCTCGGCCTGACCGACGAGCGCGGCTTCCTGCTGGTGACCGGCGGGGCCGCGCTCGCGGCGATCCTCGTCACCGCACTCGTGAATGCCGGGCTGACCTACGCGCAGCTCCGGTTCACGCACCTGGCGGGCTACAGCCTCAGCCGGCGGATGCTGTTCCGCTACCTCGACCGGGAGCGGCTGTTCTTTGCGCAGAGCAACAGCGCGGAGCTCGCCAAGAACGTGCTGTCCGAGACCGATCGGCTCGTGATCGGCGCGCTGACGCCCGCCACGGTGCTCGCCTCGCGGGCGAGCTCGGCGCTCGCGGTGATCGCCTTCCTGCTGGCCTACGCGCCGCAGCTCGCGCTGATCCTGGGAGGCGGCTTCGGCGGCCTCTATGTCGGGATCTACCTCGTGATGCGCGCCCGGCTGGCCCGGCTGGGCAGCCGCACCGTGGCCGACAACGAGGCCCGCTTCCGGATCGTGCAGGAGACCTTCGGGGCGCTCACCGAGCTGAAGCTCTACGGGCGCGCGGAGGCGTTCGCGTCGCGGTTCGACGCCCCGGCCCGGGCCTACGCCCTCGCCACCGCGGCGAGCCAGCTCACCGGCCAGATGCCGCGCTTCGTGATCGAGGCCCTGGCCTTCGGCGGGGTGATCGTGGTGGTGCTGTTCGCGCTCGCCCAGGGGCTCGACGTCGCCGGGATCCTGCCGCTGCTCGGCCTGTTCGCCTTCGCGGGCTACCGCATGCTGCCGGCCTTCCAGAACATCTTCACCTCGGTGGCGCTGATGCGATTCACCTTGCCGGCGGTGCGGGTGATCGTCGACGAGCTCGCCGACGAGCGGGAGCCCCGGCCCCGCAGCGCGGAGCGGCTGCCCTTCGCGCGGGCGATCCGGCTCGAGGGCCTCGGCTTCGACTACGGCACCGGCCGCCCGGCCCTCGCCGGGATCGACCTGACCATCCCGGTCAACGCCACGCTCGGCCTGGCCGGGCGGACCGGATCGGGCAAGTCGACGCTGGCCGGCCTGATCCTCGGCGTCCTGAGCCCGACCGCCGGGCGGATCACCGTGGACGGCCGGCCCCTCGATGCCGGCACCCTGCCCGCGTGGCAGAACCGGATCGGCTACGTCCCGCAGGAGGTGTTCCTCGTGGACGGCACGGTGGCGGAGAACATCGCGCTGGGCCTCGACGCGCCGGACCTCGCCGCCGTCGAGCGGGCGGCGCGGCTCGCCGGCGCCCACGACTTCGTCGCGGCCCTGCCGCACGGCTACGCCGAGCGGGTCGGCGAGCGCGGGGCGCGGCTGTCCGGCGGCCAGCGCCAGCGCGTCGGCATCGCCCGGGCGCTCTACCACGACCCGGACGTCATCGTGTTCGACGAGGCGACCTCCGCCCTCGACGACGAGACGCAGGCGGCCGTGATGCGGGCGCTGCGCGCCCTCTCGGGCCGGCGGACGCTGATCCTGATCGCCCACCGGCTCTCGACCCTGGAGGGCGCCGACGCGGTCCACGTCCTGGAGGCCGGCCGGATCGTCGCCTCCGGGCCGCCCGAGGCGGTCCTGCCGGGGCTCGGCACGGCCGCGTGAGCGACCCCGCGTGGGGGCCTTGCGTCCGGCCCCGCCTCCGTTACCTCGGCTGTCCGAGGCAGACCGGGAGAGCACCGTGACCACGCGCATCGAGCTGACCGCACCGGACGGCACAACCGCGACGCTCGCGACCCACGGGGCCGAGCCGGTCTCCTGGCGGGTCGGCGGGACCGAGTATCTCTGGAGCGGCGACCCCGCGCACTGGAACCGCCACGCGCCCTGGCTCTTCCCGGTGGTCGGCGCCTCGGCGGGCGGGCACGTGACGGTCGGGTCCGAGCGCTACCCGATGGCCCAGCACGGCTTCGCGCGGGACCTGCCCTTCGCGGTGGTCGACCGGAGCGCCGACGCGGTGACCCTGCGCCTGACCGACGGGCCCGGGACGCGGGCGCACTACCCGTTCGCGTTCCGGCTCGACATCGCCGCGCGGGTTCGCCCGGCGGGTCTCGACCTCGACGTGACCGTCGCCAATCCCGGCGACGTCCCCCTGCCCTACGCCCTCGGCTTCCACCCGGCCTTCCCGTGGCCCTTCGCGGGCGGCAGCCGCGCCCGGGACGGTGGCTACGCGGTGGCCTTCGAGCAGGCGGAGCGGCCCTTCGCGCCCCAGGTCGGCCCGGGCGGCCTGCTGCTGCGCGACGAGCAGCCGATCCCCCTCGCCGGGGACACGCTGCCCCTCGATCCGGCACTGTTCACCGAGGCCTTCGTGTTCCGGAACGCCCGCAGCCGCTGGATGCGCTTCACCGGCCCCGGACGGGCGATCCGCATGGAGATGGCGGATTTCCCCCACCTGGCGGTCTGGACCAAGCCCACCGCGCCGTTCCTGTCGCTCGAGTGCTGGACCGGCTACGCCGACTGGTCGGACTTCGCGGGCGACCTCGCCGCGCGCGATTCGCAGCGCCTGCTCGCCCCGGGCGCCGCGGCGCGTCACGGCGTCCGCCTGACGCTGGAGACCTAGCCGTTGCGGATCTGGGTGGCGCGGCCCGAGCCGGGGGCGACGCGGACCGGAGCGGCCCTCGCGGACCTGGGCCACGCGCCGCTCGTGGCCCCCGTCCTGGCTGTGCGGCCGACCGCGGCGGCGCCGCCCGTGGGACCCTTCGCCGCGCTGCTCCTCACCAGCGCCAACGCGGTGTCGGCGCTCCGGCCGGCGCTCCGGGACGCGCCGGCCCTGCGCGGCCTTCCCGTCTTCGCCGTCGGCGCGCGGACGGCCGCCCTGGCCCGTGAGGCCGGTCTCGGCCCCGTGCGGGAGGGGCCCGGCGACGCCGCGGGGCTCGCCGCCCTGGTGGCGGCGTCGCTGCCGCCCGGCGAACCGCTCCTCCACGCGACCGGGGCCGAGCGCAAACCGGAGCCGGCGGCGGCGCTGACGGCGGCCGGATTTCGGATCACCGCCTTCGTGGCTTACCGGGCCGAGGCGCTGGAGCGCTTGCCGCCGGCGGTCGGCCGCGACCTCGCCGAACACCGCCTCGAGGCGGCCCTTCACTATTCCCGGCGCAGCGCCGCCGTCGCCCTTGCCCTCGCGGATGGTTCGGAGCACGGCGGAGCTTTCCGCCGGCTGAGGCATTACTGCCTATCGCCGGATGTCGCGGCACCCCTGGAAGCGGCCGGTGTTCCGGTCCATTTCGTCGCGGCACGCCCGCGCGAAGCGGACCTGCTCGACGCCCTGGCACGGCGACCGGGCTAACCGCGCGGTGACAGGGAGGCCGGGCCGCCGTATCTCGCCCTCGCGCCCGGCGCCGCCGCGGTGCTAGGGGGGCGCGGCGACGCCGTAGAGTTGGAGGACTTGCCCGTGACGCCACCACCCAGCGACGCCGACAAGCCCGGCCCCGGCGGCCGGAAGCCGGACGCCGCGCCCGGCAAGCCCGGGCCATCCAGCCCGCCCGGTGGCGCGTCGCGACCGGCCACGACGTCGGCGTCCACCGCCTCCACGTCGGCTTCCACGGCCTCCACCGCCGCCGGCGGCGCGAAGGCGCCGCAGGGATCCGCGCCCGGGACGCCGCCCAAGCCCGCGACCGACCCGGTCGTGACCGCCAAGCCCGGCACGATCGATCCGAAGTCCGACGCGGGCCAACCGGCTACCGGGGCCGACGGCGCGAAGCCGTCGACCGGCCCGGCCGCCCGGACGGCCGGCGCCAAGCCCGATCCCGTGGCGGTGGGCGCCGCGTCGTCGGCCTCCGACGCCAGGGCCGGAACCTCCGCCTCGTCGTCGTCGACGGCCTCCACCAGCGCGTCCGGGGCCTCCGGGGCGCGGATTGATCCGAAGGCCGCGCAGCCCGGAACCGGCCCGCAGGGCGGTCCCCGTCCGGGCGGGCCCGCCTCCGGTGCCGCGGGCCCGGCGGCGGCCAGCGCGGTGACGGCCGGCCCGATCATCGACCTGAAGGCCAAGCGGATCCCGGATCCGCCGGCCGCCGGCAAGGAGCCGGGCAAGGACGCTCCCAAGGACGCTCCCAGGGACGTTCTGAAGGACGCTCCCAAGGATGCTTCCAAGGACGCCGCCAGGGACGGGAAGGAATCCGCGAAGAGCCCGATCCCCGCGGCGGCCGCCGTCGATGCGAACAGGAGCGCCGCCGCACCCGCCGGCCGGGCCCGGGCCGGATTCGGCTCGCTCGCGGCCGCGGGGCTGCTCGGGGGCGTGATCGGCGCCGGCCTGCTGTTCGGCGCCGAGAAGGCCGGGATCGGTCCCGACCCGCGCCTGAACGCCCTCGACCAGAGGCTCTCCAGCCAGCTCGCGTCCCTCGACAAGCGCCTCGACGGGCTGGCCCCGCGCGACGCGGTGACGGCCCTCGACAAGCGCGTCGCCGCCGCGGAGGCGAGCGCCAAGCAGGCGCTCGACAAGTCCGGCGCGGCGCCCGCTGCCGCCGCCGAGGGGCAAGCGGCCGGTCAGGCCTCCGGCCAGGCCCCGGCCGTGCCGCCGGATCTCGTCGCCCGCCTCGACAGCCTCGACCAGCGCGTCGCGGCGCTGCAGGAGGAGCCCGGCCAGGAGCCCGGCCGCGACCAGCCGGCCGATTCGAAGCTCGGCGCGGTCCAGGACAACGCCAAGCAGATCGCCGACCTCGAGACCCGCCTCAAGGCGGTGGAGGATGGCGGCGCCAGCAAGGGTGCGGCCGAGGAGGCCGCCCGCAAGGTCGCGGCGCTGCAGAGCGAGGTGGAGCAGAAGACCAAGGCGAACGCCGAGGCCGACGCGGCCCTGGGTCAGCGGCTCGACGCGCTGCAGCAGGCCGTCGACGCGCGGGTGAAGGCCGCCACCGAGGCGGTCCAGGCCGCGACCCAGGCGAGCCGCACCGCCGCCGAGGCCGGACAGGCCCAGGCGGCGGAGGCCGCGAAGGCGGTCGACCGGCGGCTGCAGGAGCAGGCCGACCAGATCGCCGCCCTGGACAAGAGCGTGGCGCAGCGCGCCGAGGCCAGCACCGTCCAGGCGGCGCTCCGGGTCGTCGTCGCCGACCGCGTGGCGGCCGCCCTGGAATCGGGCACCGCCTACGCCGAGCCGCTCGCCACCCTGCGCAAGCTCGATCCGGGAACCGAGGCGCAGGCCAAGGCCCTGGCGACCTTCGCCGAGGGCGGTGCCCCCTCGGCGGGGGATCTCGCCGACACGTTCCGGCCGATCGCCGAGCGGATCGCGGCCAAGCGGCAGGCGCAGCGGGCCAAGAGCGCGGCCGAGACGGGCGATTTCCGCACCAAGCTCCTCAGCATGGCCGACGGTCTCGTGCAGATCCGCAAGGCGGACGCGCCCGCCCCCGAGGCCGCGGACGATCCGGAGAGCAAGGTCCAGGCGGCCCTCGACCGCGGCGACCTGACGGCGGCGTCGGCGGCCTTCGCGGCGCTCCCGGCCGAGGCCCGGGAGCAGGCCGGGGATTTTGGCGCCAAGCTCAAGGCCCGGGCCGAGGCCGAGCAGGCCGTGCGCGCCCTGCTCGACGGCGCCTTCAAGGCCCTGCCGGTCGGGGCCGCCCAGCCGGCTCAGGCCGCCCCCGGGCGCTAGTCCGGTGAGGGCCCCGATCCGCGCGCTGCGCGGCCGCACCATCTCCGAGCGGGCGCCCAGGCGCCCCGCTCCTCCCGCACCCCGCGACGGCCGCCAGCCGGCCGCCGACAGGAGATACTGACCCCATGTGGCGCGCCCTCGCCTTCCTGGCCCTGCTCGCACTCGCCGCCTTCGGGGCGGTCTGGATCGCCGACAGGCCCGGCACCGTCACCGTCGTCTGGAACGGCTACCAGATCGGCACCAGCCTCGCGGTCGCCCTCGTCGGCGTGATCGCCGCGGCGATCGTCCTGGGCCTGCTCTGGGCGATCGTGCGCGGCGTCATCGGCCTGCCCGAGGCCCTGGTCCGCGGCTCGGCCGAGCGGCGCCGGGCCAAGGGCCTCTCGGCCCTCTCCCGCGGCATGGTGGCGGTGGGCTCCGGCGATCCCCTGGCGGCCCGCCGCTACGCGGGCGACGCCGAGCGGCTCCTCGGCACCGAGCCGCTGACCCTACTGCTCAAGGCGCAGGCGGCGCAGATCTCCGGCGACCGGGACGCGGCCGAGAGCGCCTTCCAGCGCATGGTCGACGATCCCGAGACCCGGGTCCTGGGCCTGCGCGGCCTGTTCGTGGAGGCCCGGCGCCGCGAGGACGAGACGGCCGCGCGCGCCTACGCCACCGAGGCCGCCCGCCTCGCCCCGAGCGTCACCTGGGCCAACGAGGCCCTGCTGGAGGCGCAGAGCGCCGACGGCGACTGGGCGGCGGCCCTGGAGACGATCGAGCGCCGCTCGTCCCTCGGACTGATCGACAAGGCCGCGGCCCGGCGCCAGCGGGCGGTGCTCCTCACCGCGATCGCCGGCGAGCGCGAGGCCGGCGAGCCGGAACTCGCCACGGAGCGGGTCCTGCAGGCGGTCAAGCTCGCCCCCGACCTCGTGCCGGCGGCCTGCATCGCCGGACGCCTGCTCGCCCGCCGCGGCGACGTCAAGAAGGCCGCCCGGATCGTCGAGGCGGCCTGGAAGGCCAATCCTCACCCCGACCTCGCCAAGGTCTATCTGGGCCTGCGGCCCGGCGACTCGGTCCGCGACCGCCTCGCCCGCGCCGAGGTCCTGGCGAAGCTGTCGGTCTGGGACCCTGAGTCCCGTCTCGCCCTCGGCCAGGCCGCCCTCGACGCGCGGGACTACAAGCGGGCCCGGGAGGCCGTGAAGCCCCTGCTCTCCGACCGTCCGACCGCCCGGGCCTGCCTGATGATGGCGGCCATCGAGGAGGCCGAGCACGGGGCCGCCTCCGGTCAGGCCCGCGAGTGGCTGGCCAGGGCCGCCCGCGCCCCGCGCGACCGCGTGTGGATCGCCGACGGCATCGCCACCGATACCTGGGCGCCGGTCTCGCCGGTGACCGGGCGTCTCGACGCCTTCGCGTGGCGCGAGCCGCCGAACACGCTCGGTGCCGCGCCCGCGGTGGAGCCGGAGGCGGACGCCGCCGGTCCGGCGCTCGTGCCGGCGGCCCCGAACGCCGCGGCGCCGGTCGCCAAACCGGCCCCCGCGTCGAAGTCCCCCGCGGCCACGACGTCGCCCCCGGCCGTCCCCACCGTCTCGGCCTCGGTCGCGTCGGCGGCGTCGACCTCCGCCGGCCCGGTCCCGGCCGCGCCGATCCCGACCGTCCTTCCGGCGAAGGCGGGCGCGCCGAAGGCGGCCGGCGCCGACCCGGTCTCGGCCGGGATGGCGGCCGCGGCGCTGCCGCCCTCCGGCTCGGCCGAGCGCGCAGTCCGCCGGATCGGCTGACCGGTCGCGGCGCGCTCCGGCCATCCGGATGCGGGATGACAGGAGCGCCGCGGGGTCACGGTCACGCCGCGGCGCTCGACTATTGCAAGTTGAATGAGCCGACTCGCCGTGTAGCTTGTCGTGAGTCGTCGACCGAGGATCCGATCATCCCCCAGCCCGCTCACAGCCCGCGCGCGCCGTCGATCCGGCCGGATCGGGGCCGCGTCCCGCGTCGCGCGGTGCGGCCGTGACCGTCCTCGACGAGGACGGCGAGCCGCGCCGGCAGGTCGGAGCCCTTCCGTTCCGGCACGGGCGGGACGGCAAGACCAAGATCCTGCTGGTGACCTCGCGGGAGAGCCGCCGCTGGGTCATCCCGAAGGGGTGGCCGATGAAGGGCCGCAAGCCGTTCGAGGCGGCCGCGCGCGAGGCCTACGAGGAGGCCGGCCTGCGAGGTGCGGTCGGCAAGCGCCCGATCGGGCTGTACCTCTACCAGAAGCGCCTGAGGAACCTCGACACCGTCCTCTGCCAGGTGAAGGTGTTCCCCCTGGAGGTGCGCAAGCAGCTCAAGCATTTCCCCGAGGCGCGCCAGCGCGAGCTGCGCTGGTTCACCCCGTCGGACGCCGCCGAGGCGGTGTCCGAGCCCGGCCTCGCGGCCCTGATCCGGGCCGCATCGCGCACCTAAAACGGCGGGAACGCGCAACACGGCGTTGCCAACGCGGCGGCGATCCGTTATGGCCCCACTCGGCCGGACGGACACGCCCCCCGCGGGGGCGCCCCGGTCACCTGCTGCGGTAGCTCAGTGGTAGAGCACTTCATTGGTAATGAAGAGGTCGAGAGTTCAATCCTCTCTCGCAGCACCAGAAACCTTCCCGATCTCGCAATCAGTCCGGACGATGCTAAGGGTTCCCTAGCGGAGCCTGTCGCGGACTGAGGATCGCGGCGGCGGCCCGGCCGACACCATCCGCTGAAGGGGACGCGCGGACGTGAACTCGACAGCCCTGTTCACCATGCTGGGCCTCGTCATCGGCTGGGCGGTCCTGGCCGGCGCGGCCCTGATCACCGGGCGGATCGCCACCTTCGCGTTCCTGATCCTGACGCTGATCGCCCTCTACCTCTACGTGCCGTGGGTGCGGCTCCGGGCGAGCGGGATCGACGGGTCCAGCCGGCCGGTCCGGTTCTGGACCAACGTCGCCATGCTGGCGGTCAGCCTCGCCGCCTGCCTCGCCTTCGGGATGATGCTCGCCCGGCGCACCGGGCTCCTGTAGGCGCCCCGACCGCCGCGCGGTCCGCGTTCGCGCGGCCGGCGATCCACGCTCCCGAGTGAGCTGCCCCCGCCGCACCAGGGCGTCCCCACGCATCGGGCCGCGCGGCCAGAGAGAGCGGCCGGCGATCCGGTCATGCGCGGCGCCCCCTCAACATGGATGAGGCGCCCTTAACATACATTGTGTAATACGGGCCGATTAAGCGTGGCCTTGATCGCGGATTTTCGTGCCAATAGCCTGGCTTGGCGCGATAAAACGAGTTCGGTCAAATATTGATCGTTATAAAATTCGCGAAAGATCGAACCGTGGTCCCGAAGCCGGGTTGGACAGGGTGCGAGGCTCGATGCTCCCACGGAGTACCGGGCCGACGGCCGATCGTGCGGTGGGCTTGAGCACGCCGTGCCTCTCGCGAGGGACAGACATCATGTACTATCACGACAAGCGGCTTCAGTACCCGGTCAGGGTCGACAGTCCCGACCCGGTCTACGCCCGCATGCTCCAGCAGGCGATCGGCGGCATCGAGGGTGAGATCCGGGTCGCCTTCCAGTACTTCTTCCAGGCCTGGGGGAACCGCGCCCCGACGACCAAGTACCGCGACATGCTGCTCAATACGGCCACCGAGGAGATCGGCCATATCGAGATGCTCGCGACCGCGGTGGCGCTGAACCTCGAGAACGCCCCCACCAAGGTCCAGGAGGCCGGGGCGGCCGACGCGATCGTCGGTGCCGTGATGGGCGGCGAGAACCCGCGCCACATCGCCGAGGGCATGCTGCACAAGACGCTGCTCTCCACCGGCATGGCCGCCTTCCCGGGCAATTCCGACGGCCAATCCTTCGACATGAGCCACATCTACGCCAGCGGCAACATCGCGGCCGACATGTACTGCAACGTCGCTGCCGAGAGCACAGGCCGCGTCCTCGCGGTGCGCCTCTACAACGCCACCAACGATGCCGGCATGCGCGACATGTGGAGCTTCCTCATCGCCCGCGACACGATGCACCAGCAGCAATGGCTGGCGGTGATCGAGGAACTCGGCGGCCACGCCGGCACGCTGCCGATCCCGAACTCCTTCCCGCAGGAGAAGGAGAACCAGAAGTTCAACTACAACTTCTTCTCGACGTCGGCGGACGGCTCGCCGCCGCCGGCCGGGCGCTGGACGCAGGGACCGTCGCTGGACGGCAAGGGCGAGTTCAGCGTCGTCCAGAACCAGCCGATGGGCGAGGAGCCGGTCCTCGGCCCGGCGCGGCCCGACAGCGGCGCCGAGGCTCAGCAGATCGGCTGAGCCGCCGGGCACCCGGCCGGTCCGCCGGCCGGGACGGCTCCATCCGAAGTCGCGGCGCCCCGGCGCGCCGCGACCCGCGCGGACGGGAACAGGTGGCTCGCAGAACCGTGACACGCGGCACGCTCGTCGATGGTCGTGTCTGCCTCGCCCGGACCGACGCGGAGCGCGCGCCGCTGGTCCGGCGGCTGGGGCGGATCGAGGGTCAGGTCCGGGGCCTGCGGGCTATGGTCGAGGCCGACCGGCACTGCCTCGACGAGATCCAGCAGATCCGGGCCGCCACCGCGGCCCTGCGCGAGGTCGGCCTCCTGATCATCGACCAGCACGTCGCCGCGGGGCTCCGCCTCGCGGCGCGCGATCCGGACCGGGAGGCGGTCATGGCGGACCTCCTCCGGGTTCTGCGGGCGGCCATGGCGGAGGCCGGATAGGCGTCGGGCCGCCGGCCCGCGCCTCCGGCGGTCGCGCTCAGTGCTTGGTCAGCGTCTCGACGACGGTGCCCGGCCCGATGCGCGCCGAGAAGCGCGCCAGCCGGCTGCGGCTCGGCTCCTCGAGACCGCCGGCATGCGCGAAGGTCGTCAGGGCGATGCCGACGAGGAACCGGGCCTCCTCCAGGGTCACGGCCCGGCCGCTCAGGGTGCTGGCCGCGCCCCGCACGGCCAGGACGGCCTCCTGGAAGGCGGGGTCGTCCTCGAGATCCGAGAGCCGGGTCATGGGCGCGATCCCGCGGTCCGCGGCGTCCCGCGCCCGACCGGGTCGGGATGGGCATTCGCAGCAGCGAGATCTCCGCGTGCGCTGCCGCAGATACGGCCGCGCGGCGAACAGTTTTCCGGTACGTATGACCTCATCGAACTCCCTCTTTCCGTCGGCATATCTGTCGCGATTGCCGCGGATCCCAGCATATATCGGTCCGAAGATGTGCCCGTCCGCTGATCTATGTTGCGGCGGATACGGCATAATCAGCGATTAATGGCGCCACGCGATTTATCATACTCCTCAGGTGATCGGCTATCATGCTCGAACTCTCGCTCGACGCCGATACAATCGACGCGCAGGGCCCCCGGCTCCCCGACAGCGTGCAGTATCATCTCGGCCATCTGCTCGCGGCGACCTACGCGCAGGACAACGTCGAGCCGACCATCGCGGATCGCTTCGCCGAATTGCTGAGGCTGCTCGACGGCGCTTTCGGCCGGGCGCAGGACGGCCGCGAGAAGGCGTTCCAGGCCTCGCTCCTCGCGATGGTGCCGAACCTGCAGCGCTTCGCGCGCTCGCTCCTGCGCAGCCATGTCGGTGCCGACGACCTCCTCCAGAACACGCTTCTCCGGGCCTGGCGCTCGCGCGCCAGCTTCGCGCCGGGCACGAACCTGGAAGCGTGGCTGTTCACGATCATGCGCAACCAGTTCTACAACGAGCACCGCAAGCGCGGGCGCGAGGTGCAGGACGAGGACGGCGCGCAGGCGGAGCGGATGGTCTCGCTGCCCGAGCAGGGCGGCCACCTCGATCTGAGCGACGTCCAAGCCGCCCTCGACCGCCTGGCGCCGCCGATGCGGCAGGCGCTCGTGCTCGTGGCGATCGAGAACCTCACCTACGAGGAGACCGCGGCCGTCATGCAGTGCCGGATCGGCACGGTGAAGAGCCGGGTCTGGCGGGCCCGGACGCAGCTCGCCGAGATGCTGGGCTATACCGGTCTCGAGGTCGGCAGCGACGACGTCATGCTGGCCGCCGCGGGGCCGAAGGGGCGGAAATCCACCGCTGTCTCGTGACGGCGACCGGCGGGAGGAGTCGCAAGGGACCCGCCTCTGCGCGTAGGGTCGATCCCCGATCCCGGGCTCGAGGAGCCGCCGTTGCCCATGTCGCCGCGCGCCGTGATCTCCGCTGCCGTCGTGTTCGGTCTGACCCTGTCGCCCGGGGCGGCCGGGGCGCGGACCACCCCGGGACCCGCCGCGCGGGCCTGGCTCTCGGATCTCGTGACGCGGATCGATGCCGCGGACCGCGCCGGGACGCGGCCGGGTCCCGACCGGGGCCGCGGAACCGTGGTCGTCCACGTGCAGATCGCCGCCGATGGGGCGGTGCAGGGCGCGGAGATCGAGGAGAGCTCGGGCTCGCCGAGACTCGACGAGCGCGCGCTCCGCGCCGTGCAGGGCATCAGCCCGGCGCCCGTGCCGCCGGCCGCACTCCTGGGTGAGGACGGGATCGTCGATCTCAGCATCCCGGTCGCGCTCGGCCGCTGAGCATGCCTCGGCCCGTCCGGTCAGCAATTCGGATCGGTGTCGACGCCGAGATAGGCCCCGACGAGATAGCCGGCCTGAAGGGCTGTGAGATAGGCGAAGAGCAGCAGGACCTTCTCGGTGTCGAGCTGTGCCCAGACAAAGATCCAGAGGGCCAGCCACGCGAGGGTGACCAGCATCGAGCTGGCCACCAGAACCGATGCCCGATACCGCCAGCCCTCCCATATGCCCACCGCGAAAAGCAGGGCCGCAACCAGCAACGAGCCGTCTCCTTCCGCGCGAATAGATAAACTTTTACGCGCTAAACCTCTGGCAGTTCACGGATTTTCGACTGCGTGCCCGACCTTCGAGGGTGAGATTTAATTTAGCATTAACTCGACGGGTCCCCCCGGGCGGTTCGTCAGTGATCGGCGTCGCGCAGGCCCACTCTGCCCCACGCCGATCGGGCAGCCCGCACGCGAGCAGAAAGCGGGCCACCGGGGCAATGCGGCGGACCGGCGGCGGTCCTGGCATTGACGCGATCGATAATGAGAATCGATCGCATCTGTTTGGATCATGATGCGCTGCAACGTAGATAACCCCTCGAAGCCGGGCACCACCCGGACAACGAGAGGACTTCAGACCATGACCGTTCGCACCATCGTTCTCGCCGCCCTCACCGCCGTCCCGATGATCGGCACTGCCCGGGCTGACGAGACCATCGCGCTCACCCCGCCGCTCTACCGCGAGCAGGCTCGTCCCACGGCCGCCGTGCGGCCGGCCTCCGAGCTGACCACGACGCCGCGCCTCGTCCCGGCGAGCCCGGCCTCGCGGCGGGTCGTCGCCACCGCGGTCTCGGCCCGCTGAGGCGGGGCGTGGCCGCGATCCGGCGCCACCGGGCGATCCGGTGGCGCCGGCCGCAGCGCCGGCCCGGCGCGAAGCGCCCGCCCGTCAGGCCGGGCAGGGTTTGCCCCCGGGCAGAACCACCTCGCTCTGCCCGTTGTAGATCTCGCCGCCGCGCACCGGCCAGATCTTCTTGTACCGGAAGGTCCACCGGGTCAGGTTCGAGAGGACCGGGAAGATCGGGTGGTAGGTCATCGTGACTTCCGACACGACGAAGCGGTCGCCGTTCCGGGTCATCCCGGCGGGCGGTGCGCCGAGCGAGGAGCCCGCCGTGCGGGCCTGTCCGTTGGACTCGGCGCTCGAGCAGACCTTGGTCGTCGCCGAGCTGCCGTCGCTGTAGGTGCCCGCCGCCGTCAGCACGATGCTCGCCCGGCTCACGTCGTAGGGGTTGGAGATCGCGCCCGTCGCGGCGAAGACCGGCTTGAGGTCGGCGTAGCTGCCGCGGGAAATCAGGTCGGCCATCGTGGCGGCCGCGTTGTCGAGCCGCTTCCCGATCATGTAGGCCCGGGGCAGCTCGATCGACCCCATGAGGATCAGCAGCAGGATCGGGGCGATCACGCTGAACTCGATCGCGCTGACGCCCTCCCGGTCGCCGATCAAGCGGATCAGGCAGGCGCGCGGACGGCCGCTCAGCACGGCTTGGGCTCGTAATCCTCGGCCCTGAAGATCTCGGTCGTGACCAGCAGTTGCGTCTTGTCGGCCATGATCCGGCCGGTGAAATCCAGCATCTGGAACAGCCGCATCACCGGCACGGCGACCCGGACCGTGACGGTGTCGCCGCCCTGCGGGCACTCGAACCGCTGGCCGAAGCCCGGCGTCCAGTTCTTCGTGGTCTTGTCGAACGGTTCCGCCGGCTGCGAGGTCGCGAACGAGGGTGTCCGCGAGACGTCGAGGCGCAGATCGGCGCAGGGGAACAGCGCCGAGGGGCCGGTGCAGACGATCTTCCGGAGGCGCTCACTCGGATCGCTGCCGTCGGAGCCGTCCTGGAAGGTGCCGGTGCGCAGCTGCCGGACGCTCCGGTCGACCGCGATGTCCAGCGTCTGCTGCTCGATGGCGATGACGCCGGCTTCCGCCACGACGCCCAGGAGCGCCAGGAACGGCGCGGCCAGGAGCGCGAACTCCACAGCTGAGGCGCCGGTCCGGTGACCGGCGAACCGCCGAACGCGCCGGGCGGTGCCCTCGGTCCCGCCGGGACGGCGGCCGGTCGCGACGCGCCGCAAGATGCCCATCATGCCGAACGAACTCTGCAGGTCCACGCCTGCCGCTGTCCGGACGCAGAGGCGCGGACGAAATAACCCTATGACGAGGCCGTTTAAAAACGGTTCAAATCTGAGTAGAAATTGCGTGTTCAGGAAGATTTTGCCGGCGCGACGCTTGATGAGGGGCCAGATTCGCCCTCAGGTTGTGTATTGTTGTATCCTCTCACGGTGCTGGTCCCGATGCGGCCAGTCGTCGGCGCAGCGGCGGGCCTTGGAGGGCAGCGTATAGACGTTGTTCACAGCTAAAGGGGCCTTACTCGAGCTCCGACAGCTTTCCGGGGCTCCGGCGCGACGGAATTTTAGGAGCTGGACTCTACGCCTGCCGGAGCGGTGGCCGGTGCCGCCGCAGCCGCCGATCCGGTCCCGCCCTGGGAGACGCGTCCATTTCCCCCTTCTGGAGAGTGCTCCGCGCGGGCTCGCGGGCCGTGACCGACCGGTCCGGCTCGGTCGCCCTGACCTTCGGCCTGAGCGCCGTTGTGCTGCTCGGCCTGACCGGGGGCGGCATCGATTACGCCCGCCTCGCCGCCCGGCGCAGCCAGCTTCAGAACGCCGCCGATGCCGGCGTCCTCGCGGCCGGCAACTACCTCAAGCTCGCCGTCGCGACCTCGGCGGCGGCCAAGAGCATCGTGGTCGACACGGTCCACGCCCAGGCGGCGCCGCGCCCCGAGAGCCCCTACGCCCTGCGGGTCGAGGTGGCGGACGACAAGACCAGCGTCGCCACGACGGTGGACGAGACCGTCAAGCTCGCGTTCGGCGGCTTCGTCGGCGTGCCCGCCGTCAAGGTCTCGGTCCGCTCGACGGTCCGCGTCGTGGGCAAGATGCGCCTCTGCCTGCTGACGCTGGACCCGCTCGCCGCCGGCGCGTTCGAGCTGGAGAAGAGCGCCGAGGTGACCGCCCAGGATTGCTCCCTCTACAGCAACTCGCAGAGCCCGCGCGGCATGGTCGGCAAGGACAGCGCCTATGCCCGGGCGCAGACGATCTGCACCGCCGGCGGCTTCGACGGCGCCCGCGCGAATTTCGCGCCGCCGCCGCAGACGGGCTGCCCGCCGATCCAGGACCCCCTGAAGGACCGGGCGGCGCCGCCGGTCGGCGCGTGCACGGCGATCCCCTCCTCGGCCAACAGCAAGCGCGACACCGGCGGCAACCTCGTCGACCAGAGCGCCACCCTCGAGCCGGGCACCTATTGCGGCGGCCTGCGCATCACCAAGAACGCCTCGGTGACGCTGCGCGCCGGCACCTACGTGATGAAGGACGGGCCGCTCATCGTCGACCAGAGCGCCGCCATGTCCGGCACCGACGTCGCCTTCTACTTCACCGGCAACAAGGGCGGTCTCCTCTTCGACAAGAAGACAACGGTCAGCCTGTCGGCGCCGACCACCGGCCCCATGGCCGGCCTGCTGATGATGGAGGAGCGCACGGTCAGCGATCCCGTCGATCCCGCGGCGATCCTCGCCGGCCTGGACCAGGCTGTCGCGCCGCTGCTGCCGTCGCCCCCGTCGCCCCCGTCGCCGACCCCGCCGCCGCTGGCCGCGACCAAGCCGATGCGGACCTACCGCATCATCAGCGACAACGCGCGAACTATGCTGGGGACGCTCTACCTGCCGGCCGGTCGCGTCGTGATCGACGCCGACAAGCCCGTCGCCGACCAGTCGGCCTACACGGTGATCGTGGCCCAGCAGGTCAACCTGTACCAGGGCCCGAACCTCTATCTGAACGCGAATTACGACGCGACCAGCGTGCCGGTGCCCAAGGGGGTCGGCCCCCTCTCGGGCAAGCTGCTGCTGTCGCAGTAGGGAGGACGCGATGCGGATCCTGCGTCGACGGCTCGTCGCCTGGGAGTGACACGGTGCTCGCGCTGATCCTCGACGATTCCGAGATGAACAACCTGCTGATCATGCAGGCGCTCAAGCCCGTGGCGGACTGCGAGCCGGTCGCCTTCACGTGCCCCGTGACGGCGCTCGACTTCCTGCGGGCGCATGTCGACCGGATCGGGGTCGTCGTCACCGACTACGACATGCCCGGCCTGACGGGCCTCGAGGTCATCGCGGCGGCGCGGGCGATCCCGGGCTTCGCGCACGTGCCGATCGTGATGGTGACGAGCCTCGACCAGCGCAGCCTGCGCCACGAGGCCCTGCGCGCCGGCGCCACCGACTTCCTCGGCAAGCCCTGCGATCCCGTGGAGATCCAGGCACGCATCACCAACCTGATGAAGATTAGCGCGGCCCACCGGCAGGAGCAGGACCGGGCCGCCTGGCTCGCCCGCGAGGTCGCGGCGGCGGTCGCCGTCATCGAGGCGCGGGAGCGCGAGATCATCGCCCTCCTGATGCGCGCCGCCGAGCACCGCGACACCGATACCGGCGACCACATCGCCCGGGTGGCCGGCTACGTGGGCGTCATCGCCCGGAACCTCGGTTTCGACCCGGAGGAGATCCGGATCCTGAAGCTCGCCTCCACGATGCACGATGTCGGAAAGATCGGCGTGCCCGACGCGATCCTGCTCAAGCCGGGACCGCTCTCCGCCGAGGAGCGCGCCGAGATGGAGAAGCACGCCGAGCGCGGCCGGCGGATCCTGGAGGGCAGCACCTCCGACGTCGTGCGGCTCGCCGCCGAGATCGCCGAGAGCCACCACGAGCGCTGGGACGGCACCGGCTACCCGAAGGGCCTGCGCGGCGAGGCGATCCCGCTCTCCGGGCGCATCGTGGCGGTGGCGGACGTGTTCGATGCCCTCGTGACCGAGCGGCCCTACAAGGCGGCCTGGCCGCTCGAGCGGGCGCGGGCCTTCGTGGCGGACCAGAGCGGCCGCCACTTCGATCCCCGCTGCGTCGAGGCGTTCCTCGCGGGCTGGGACGCGGTGACGCGGACCTGCCTGCGCGCCGCCGCCTGACACCATCCCCGTTCCCGTCCCCCCTTCCCCGCCCCTTCCCGCGTTCGGGCCCGACCGGGCCACCTCAAGGAGCAGAGCGTGCATCTCGCGTGGCTGAGGCCGAGGCGCTCCCTGGCGGGCCGGCTGGCTCTGGCGGTGACCGGCGCCGTCACGGCGGCGCTCGTCCTGGCGGCGGCGCTGTCGGTCTGGCGCGAGGTCGCCCGCTACGCCGCCGACAAGCAGGCGGCGCTGGAAGCCGTCGCGCAGGTCTTCGCGCATGGCGGCGCCCGGGCCACCGCCGCGGGCGACGCCGACGGCGCGGACGCGTCGCTGCGGGCGATCGGCAAGGTGCCGTCCATCGTCTACGGCGCGATCGAGCGGCTGGACGGGTCCGTCCTCGCCGAGCAGGGGATCGGCCTGCGCCTGACCCGGGACGCCGCCCAGGACGGCGCGGACCTGTCCCTCCTGCACCTGCTCGCCACCCGGAGCCTCCAGGCGACCGCGCCGATCGTGGAGAACGGGCTGCCCGTCGGCCGGGTCGTGCTGATCGGCGAGACCGACGACATCCTCGGCCACATCTGGGCGGCCGCGCAGAACGCCGCGCTGGCGGCGCTGCTCGCCGTCGCGATCGGCGTCGGCGTGTCGCTCTACCTGCAGCGCAGCGTCACGCGCCCGCTCGCCGCCCTCGCCCGCACCATGGAGGCGGCCCGCCTGCGCCACGACTACGCGCAGCGCGCGCCCGTGGGAGGCGACGACGAGGTCGGCGCGCTGGCGCGGACCTTCAACGATCTGCTGTCGGCGGTGAACGAGCGCGATCACCGCCTCGCCGCCCACAGCGCTCACCTCGAGGCCGAGGTCAGCGCCCGGACGGCCGACCTGAGCGAGGCCAAGCAGGTCGCCGACGCCGCCAACGCCGCCAAGTCGGCCTTCCTGGCCACGATGAGCCACGAGATCCGGACCCCGATGAACGGCGTGCTGGTCATGGCCGAGTTGCTGGCCGGGTCCGACCTGCCCGCGCGCCAGCGCCGCTACGCCGAGGTGATCGCCCGGTCCGGCCGGTCGCTGCTGGCGATCATCAACGACATCCTCGATTTCGCGAAGGTCGAGGCGGGCAAGCTCGAGCTCGAGCGCGTGCCCGTGAGCCCCGCCGAACTGGCCGACACCGCGGTGACGCTCTTCGCCGAGCGGGCCCGGACGGCCGGGCTCGACCTCGCGGCCGAGGTCGCGCCGGAGGTTCCGCGCGCGATCCTCGGCGACCCGGTCCGCCTCGGGCAGGTGCTGAGCAACTTCGTGTCGAACGCGCTGAAGTTCACCGAGGCCGGCCACGTCTCCGTCCGGATGGCGATCGATGCCGGCGACGGCTGCCTCGTCATCGCGGTCTCCGACACCGGGATCGGCATCCCGCAGGACAAGCTGGCCACGATCTTCTCGGCCTTCTCGCAGGCCGACCAGTCGACGACCCGCCGGTTCGGCGGCACCGGCCTCGGGCTCTCGATCGCCCAGCAGATCGTCGCCGCCATGGGCGGCACCGTGGCGGTGACGAGCCGCGTCGGCGCGGGCTCGACCTTCTCGGCGCGCATCCCCGTGACCGTCGCGGAGCCGGCCCGCCCGGTCCGGCGCCGCGAGGCGGTGCCGCGCGCGATCGTGCTGGACGCGGCCGGCCCCGCCACCCGCGCCGCCCTGCGGCCGGCTGGCGCGGCCGGCTTCGCACCGGGGCGCCGGTCGCGCCGGGGAGCGGCACCGCCGCCACTGGATCGGCGACGCGGCCGCCCTCGTGGCGGCGGGCCGCCGCCGGACCGGGCGGGCGGGTGCTCGCCGTCGCGGGCCGGGGACGGCGCGGCGGACGCGGTGCTCAGCGCCGGCCTCGCCGACGCGGTGCTGCGCTGGCCGGTGACCCAGGCGGAGTGGCAACCCGTCCTGGCGGCGCTGGCCGCCGGGGACGCCCTCGCGGCGTCCGCGCCCTCGGCCGCGACAGCCGCCACGGCCGAGGCGCTCCCGCAATTCCCGGCCGCGCGGGTGCTCGTCGCCGACGACAGCGCGGTCAATTGCGAGGTCGCCCGCGAGGCGCTGGCCCGCTGCGGCGTGACCGACGTCGTGACCGTCGAGGACGGGGCCGCGGCCGTGGCGGCCGCCGCGGCGCGGCACTTCGACCTGATCCTGATGGACGGCAGCATGCCGGTCCTGGACGGCTTCGCGGCCGCGCGGCGGATCCGGCAGCGCGAGGCGACCGCCGGCGGGCGCGTTCCGATCGTCGCCCTCACGGCGCACGTCCTCGGCGAGGCCGCGGACGCCGCCGTGGCGGCCGGCATGGACGGGACGCTCCTGAAGCCCTTCACCCTGCGCCAGCTCGCCGACCTGCTGCAGGCGCAGGTGCCGGCGCTGCGCGGCGCGCCGGCGGACGCCCCCGCGCGAACCGGCACGCCCGAATCGGTCGGCCCGGTCGCCGCGCCGCCCGAGGCGGCCGACGACCTCCTCGACGCCGAGGTCCTGGACGGGCTGCTCGGCCTCGGGGACGGCGCCTTCCTCGACCGCGTCCTCGACCTGTACCGGGCCCAGGGTCCGGTGGCGCTCGCCCATCTCAGGGCGGCCCTCGCCGCCTCCGATCAGCCGGCCATCGCCCGGGCCGCGCACAGTCTCAAGTCGATGAGCGCGAATGTCGGCGCGCGCGCCCTCGTGGCGCGGCTGCGCGTCATCGAGGAGGCTGCCCGGAGCGCCGCCTGCGCCGAGCGGGCGGACGCGTGTGACGCCCTGGACAGGCTGTTCACCGCGACGATCCGCGGCCTCGAGGAGCGGACCCGGCCCCGGGCGGCGGCTGCCTAGGAGCGGCGCGGGCGCAGCCGAAGACCGCTGTCGCCGACAGCTTCGACACCCGGTCTGGCCGGCCCGATGCCTCGTTCAGGAAATGTATTCCCTCGGTAGACCGCGCGATTTCGCAGACCTGCCCTGCGATCCGGTATCTGGCATACCAGAGGGATCCGCCGTACGGTTCCGCTTCCTCCCAAGCACTCCCTCAGCCCGCCCGGTCCGCCGCGGCGGGCTTTTTCGTGGTGCCGGCCGTGTGCCGGCTTGACCCGGGATCAGGTGATGAGCATGCGGCGGGTGAACATCGCGGCCGCGAACAGCACGGCGGCGGCGGCTGTGATGATGCTCGTCATCAGGATGCGGCGGGGCTCGGTCGAGGACCCGGCCTTGATGGGCTCCACGATCGGCACCAGGGCCACGACCTGCTGCTGGGCGACGATGCGGGCCCGGTCATAGGCCAGCTGCACGTCGCGATGATACTTCTCGGCGTTCTCGCGCTCGTGCTCGAGATCCTCGAACCGCGTGAGCGCGTCCGACAGGCGCCGCTTCTCCGTCGGCGCGGTGCCGGCCAGCTGCTGCTGGACCCGCGCGATGTTCGCGTCGAGATCACCGATCTGCTGCTTCAGGTCGACGATGCTGCGGGATTGCGGGCCGAGGTCCCGCTGGAGCACCGCGAGCTGGACGGCGAGCTTGGTGCGCGTCTCCCGCAGTTCCGAGACAGACTTGATGGTGGCGGTGTTCGACTTGATGACGTCGAGCACGCCCTCGCGGTTGCGCAGCTCGTTCAGGGCAGCGTTGGCCTTGGCCTCCCGCTCCTCCGCGAGCTTCAGGACGCGCGTGCTCACGTCGAGGGCGTCCTTCCGGGACGGCATGCTGAGCTCGTTCAGCATCCGCTCGGTGTCCGCCATGACCGCCTTGGTGATGGCGAGCGACTCGTCGGGATCGAAGGCCTCGACAGTCAGCGACATGATGCCGGACGCGGATTCGACGTCGACATCGACCCGGCGCCGCCAGTACCGCAGGAACTTCTCGACCGGCTTCTCAGGGTTGAAGCGGGAGAACATGTCGATGTCGTCCCGACCGAACCACGCGCGGATCGGGAGTTCCGCGGAGACCGCTTCGACCATCGGCCGGCTGTGGATGTACTCCTGCGCGATGAGCGTTTCCTGGGCGACGGTCGCCTTGATCACGCCGGCATTCGTGCCGACCGTGTCGGGTGTCGCCTTGTCGGCGGTTCCGATGGTCGGCCGGATCGCGAATCGCGCCTCGGTGACGTAGCGGTCGGAGGCGATCAGCCCGTAGTAGATCCCGGCGGCCAGGGTCGGGAGGACGAAGCAGACAACGAACAGGAGCGGCAGCCAGGGGTCGCTTTTGACGTGGCTCTGATAGGAGCGCACGCCCTTCTTGGTGTCGGGCAGGCCCGGGAGGCGCGCGAACTGCCGCAGCGACTGCGCGATCACCTTGTTCCGGTCGATGCCTTTCAGAGGCCTGCCCTGGGCTTTCTCGACCTGCATGTTCATCGTTGCTTCTCGAAGCTCGGGCTTGCGCGGGCATCGTCGGCCCGCGCGGCGTTCACACCGCTCGCGCAGCCCATCACACGGACAGGCGGCGAAAGCATGTCAGCCGCGATCCTCCGGGTTCGGCCGCGCCCGGCCATCCCGCCGGGCCAGCGGTCCCGCGATCCGCCGCAGGGGCAGATCCGTGCGTACGCGGGCGGTGCTGAACCGGTGCGACCCCGTGGGTCCGGCGCCGCAGCCGTTCCCGATCCTGTCGCGAGGTTTCGGAAGGACGGCGCCCCCGGTCGGGACCGCCGCACCATGCCCCTCTCCGGTACGGGAGAAGGGACCCGCGCCGCTCGCGGCACGGGCTCGGCGATCGCCTCGGTCCCAGCCCGCTCGGAACCGGCGCTAAGGGTGTTCCGCGACCGTGACCTGATCGGCGATGCCGTCGGTCTTGCCGCTGAGGCCCGGCACCTCGTCGAGCTGCCGCAGGCTGGTGAACCGGCCGCGCTCCTCCCGGTAACGCACGATCTCGAAGCCGTGGCCCTTCAGGGCCGGAACGCTGTCCAGCTCCTCGGCCGTCGCCGTGTTGAGATCGATCATGGTAGTGCCCCTCCCTGCCGGTCGGCGCCGTGCCGTCGCTTCGGTCCCCGCATCGGCCCGGCCGCCTCAGCGGATGGGATCGGCGCGGAACTGCCCGTGGGCGGGCTCGGATGCCCGACAGCGGCAGGACGGCGGCAGGCCGGTCGGGTCCGCGCGGCACGCGTCCTCGCCGCTCAGCAGGCGGAGCAGCAGATGCTCGAGCGGCGCCGCCTGATAGGGCTTCTGAAGCACCGGAACGGCCTGATAGGCTGCGTCCAGGCCGTGCTGCCCGTACCCGGTGGCGAACAGGAACGGCGTCCCGCGCGCCAGCAGCAGGTCGGCGACCGGGTAGCTGCGCGCGTCGCCGAGATTCACGTCCAGCACCGCCAGATCGAACGCCTCGCTCCGGGCATGGGCCAGGGCCCTGTCGAGGCGCATCGCCACCACGACCTCGCAGCCCAGGTCGAGCAGCATGTCCTCGGCCAGCATGGCGACGAGGCTCTCGTCCTCGACCAGCAGCACCCGGCGTCCGGCGAGCGGCGTCATGGCGCGCGCGGTCCTTCGACCGTCTCCTGGCCGATCCAGCCGAGGCGGGTCAGCGGGATCCGCATCTGGCAAGTCACGCCCGCGGGCGCGTAGGTGATCGCCGCGCTGCCGTCGAACTCCAGCGGCAATTGCCGCTCGATGAGCCGTGAGCCGAACCCCCTGCGGGTCGGGGGCGCGACCGGTGGGCCGCCCCGCTCCTCCCAGAGCAGGTCGAGCTGCTGCCGGCCGTCATCCCGGTCGTGCAGGGACCACGTCACCGCGACCTGGCCTTCGGGCGTCGACAGGGCGCCGTACTTCGCCGCGTTGGTCATCAACTCGTGCAAGGCCATTGCCAGCGTCACTGCCACCTTAGGGTGCAATCGCGCGTCCGGTCCCTGTAACCGGAAGCGGCCGGGATCGACCTCTGCCAAAAGGTGGGGGGCGAGCGCGCGCTCGACCACGCTGCGGAGGCTGGCGCTCTCCCAATTGTCCTCGACCAGCACGTTGTGGGCGTTTGACAGGGCGGCCATCCGGGCGTCGAAGACGGCGCGCGCCGTCTGGTCCGTCTGCCCCCGGAAGGTCTGCGCGGCGATCGACTGCACGGTGGCGAGGGTGTTCTTCACCCGGTGATTGAGCTCGTTGATCAGCAGGCGCTGGCGCTCGGCCGCCGCCTTCTCGTCGCTGATGTCGCGGACCTCGATGATCGTGCCGATGATGTTGGTCGCGTCGTCGCGGATCGGGCTGGCGGTGAACGCGACGGGGAAGAAGTGCCCGTCCCTGTGCACGAACACCTCCTCGCCCCGCTCCTGGTTGTTCTCCGGGAAGGCGCGGTCGATCGCACACTCCTCCAGCGGGAACGGCCGGCCGTCCGGGTAGCTGTGGTGGACGATGTCGTGCAGCGGGCAGTCGCGGGCGAGAACGTCGCGCAGCGTCCAGCCGGTCAGCTGCTCGGCGGCGCGGTTCATGTAGATGCAATGCTGGCGGTCATCCATCAGGAAGATCGACACGGAGGCGTTGTCGAGGACCGCGTTGAGGCGACGCTCGCTCTCGAAGAGCTGGCCCGATCCGCGACGCAGGCTCACCAGCGGCGCGCTGGCGGCGGACGAGGATTGCAGCGGCTGCCGCGATTTCGGCACGGTCACGACCCTTCACGCGGGTTGGTCTGAGATACCCTGCGCGCGGTCCTGACGGACCTTCGGGACTGGGCACGATGGACGGACGGCCACGCCGGACGGCGCAGAAGCGGGAGCGTGCAACGCACCATGCGCGGCGCTTGTTCCGCCGCGTGATCCGGACCGGTCGCGCTGTCCCGCCCGGGTCCGGATCACGCGGGTCCAGGCACCGGGCGGAGCGCGAACATCGCGCCCCAGTCCGGTCGACGCTCCTGCGGGACGAGGAAGAAATCCCACGTCACGCAGTCGCTGACCGCGAGCCACGTGCTCGCGTCGTCGATCAGGTTTCCCGTGATGTCCGCGCAGATGTAGCCGTGGCTCTCGGCGAACCGGTAGAGGGAGTCCTGCGCGTGCCCGTAGGCGGAGTAGCCGGCCCAGCCGTACTCCACGCTGACGATCGGGCGGCATCGCCGGAGGAGCTGGGCCGCGCCGCTCAGGGCGTTCAGCTCCCCGCCCTCGATGTCCATCTTGATGTAGGCCACCGCGGGGAGATGACCGAGGACGGTGTCGAGCCTCGCCGTCCTGACCGTGATCGTCTTCGACGTGATGGCGGGACTGCTGAAGTAGCGGGCGCGGAGCCCGCTCTCGCCGTGCACGCTGGCGACCGTGAATGCGGTCCGCCCCGCGGTGTCGGAGAGGGCGACGTCGTGCAGCTCCACCTCGGGCCGCCGGCCGAACCGCCGCGCCAGGTCCTTCATCAGGAACGGGATCGGCTCGAAGGCGTGGACCTTGCCGGTCGGACCGACGAGGTCGGCGAACGCGACGAGGTGGAGCCCGGTATGGGCGCCGACATCGACGACGACGTCACCCGGGGCGAGGAAGCGGCTGTAGCCCTGCCGCAGGATGCGCTCGTAGTCCGGGACCTGACCGGTCTCGTGAACCGCCTTGAAGGCGGTGGCGGCGGCCACGGCAGGATGCATGCGCAAGGTCCGTTCTGCGGAGACAAGTCCGGAGGGCTGGCGACGTCGCCCTCATCCTAGCCCTCCCTGCGCCGGCTCCGCCAGCACGCTCGCGGCGGGGCGCCGGCTCCCGCCGGCGGGGCCCGGACCTGTCTAGGCGGGCCGGCCCTTCTCGAACCGCTTCAGCAGCCGCTCGCGCTTCAGCCGCGACAGGCGGGCGATCCAGAACACGCCGTCGAGCTGGTCGATCTCGTGCTGGAGGACCGCGGCCGGGAAGACCTCCGTCTCCGCCTCGCGGGCGGACCCGTCGAGGTCGCGGTAGCTCAGGCGGATGCGGGCGGGCCGGGCGATCCGCTCGCGCACCCCCGGCATGCTGACGCTGCCCTCGTCGTGGGTTGCCGTCTCGGGGGACGCCCAGGACACGACGGGGTTCACGTAGATGCGGGCGCTCTCGTCCGGCGACATCCGGACCACCACGAGGCGCGCGGGGACGCCGATATGCGGGGCCGTCAGGCCGATGGCGCTCTCGGCCATGAGCGTGTCCCGGACGTCGTCGGCCAGGGCCTGCAGGGACGGCCCGAACGCGTCGACCGGCTCGGCCGGGCGCGTCAGGCGCGGATCGGGAAACAGGACGAGCGGGCGCGCCGGCATGGTTGATCAGTCCGCGTGGGTCGGTCCACCTGCGGCGACGCGAGGGCCCGCCGCGCACCATGCAAGCCGCGCCGCGGGGCGGGTCGTCAAGACGGGCCCGCTCCGGTCGCGGCCGCGCCGCCGCGCGTCGGCCCGGCCGCGACGGCGCGCGCGACGTGGCGGAGCTTGTCGGGATTGCGCGTGACGTAGATGGCGTCGATCCGGCCGTTCTCGATCGCGAGGGCGGTCGTCTGCAGGAGGCCGCCGCGCTCGCGGCTGACATAGCCCGGAAGCCCGTCGATCCACACGAACGCGACCAGCGCCGCCCGGTCGTCACCCCACTTGCGCCGCACGCCCGCGTAGAGCCGGAGCAGGCGCTCCAGCCCCCGGATCGGATTGACGAAGGCGAGCACCTTGCCGCCCCCGTCCGAGGACAGCGTCACGCGGTCGGCGAGCAGCGTCCGCAGCCGCGCGACATCGCCGCTCGCGGAGGCCTCGAAGAACGCCCGGGCGACGCGCTCGCCCTCGTCGCGGGTCACGGGATAGCGCGGGCGCGCGGCCCGGACGTTCCGGCGCGCGCGCGCCGCGAGCTGGCGCACCGCCGGCGGCGCGCGCCCGAGCGTCTCCGCGACGTCGCCGAGCGGCAGGCCGAACACGTCGTGGAGCAGGAAGGCCGCGCGTTCCAAGGGGGACAGCCGCTCGAGCGCGAGCATCAGGGTCAGGGTGAGGTCGTCCTCGTCCACGCCGTCCGCCGCCGCCTCGACCAGCGGCTCCGGCAGCCAGGGGCCGACATAGCTCTCCCGCCGCGCGCGCGCCGACTTGATCTGGTCGAGGCAGAGCCGCGTCACGACGCGCGCGAGGAACCGGTCGGGCGCCGCGACCCCGGTCCGGTCCGCCGCGACCCAGCGCAGCCACGCGTCCTGCACGACGTCCTCGGCCTCGCTGCGCGAGCCGAGCATGCGGTAGGCGATGCGGAGGAGCCGGGGGCGGTGGGCCTCGAAGGTGGCGGTCCCGTCCCCGTGCACCGGCCGCGCGACCGGATCGGATGCCCGGACGCGTCGCGGCCGGACCTGTCCGCGGGGACGGTCGGGTCCCGTCATGCCGTCGCGAGCCAGGTCTCGAAGCGCGTGCCGCCGAGGCGGGCCGCGGCCCCGTCGTCGGGAACCAGGGAGCCCCGCGCCAGCGGGGCGCCGAAGTAGCGGGCCGCGCCGTCAACCGTCACCGCGCGGCCGTCGCCGGCGGCCGCCATGCGCCGGGCGACGAACGCCCGGAACGACGAGCGCTCCGGCCCCGCGACGTCGATCGTCCCGTCGGCGGGCGCGCCGACCGCCACCGCGGCGAGCGCCGCGGCGACGTCCGTGGCCGCGATGGGCTGGAAATCCGCGTCCGGCACGACGATCCGATCCCCCACCGCGAAGGCCTCGGCGATCGTGGCGATGAACTCGAAGAACTGCGTCGCGCGGACGATGGTGTAGGGGAGGCCCGAGGCCGCGATCCGCCGCTCCTGCGCGACCTTCGCCCGGAAGTACCCGTTGCCGTCCAGGCGATCCGTGCCGACGATCGAGAGGGCGACGTGGTGCTTGAGGCCCGCCTGCCGGCCGGCGGCGAGGAGGTTGCGGCTCGAGCGCTCGAAGAAGTCGAGCACCGCCGCGTCCTCGAAGGAGGGCGCGTTCGCGACGTCGACCACGGCGTCGGCGCCGACGAGGACCTCGGCGAGGCCGTCGCCGGTCACGGCGTCGACGCCCGTGCTCGGAGAGGCGGGGACGGCCTCGTGGCCCGCGCGCTCCAGCTCGGCCTTCAGATGCCGGCCGATCAACCCGCTGCCGCCGATCACCACGATCTTCATGTTTCCCGTCTCCGGCGCGGACCGGGCCGAGCGGCACCCTGCCGCTCCGGCCTCCCGGTCGGCGACGAGACGATGCAGCGTCCCGGTTTGTGACATCCCGGCGAAAAAAGCGACGGCGGCATTGCGGGAGGGCGCGGCCGGCGCTACCGAGGCGCCCCGCCGGAGCCGAGACGCCGATGAGACTGACCCTGACTGCAACGCCGCCCCGCCTTGCCGCCAGGACCGTCTCTCCGCATGCCAGCACAGCTCGCCCTCCTGAACGTCGCGTGGACCGCGCCTGACGAGCGCCCGGTCCTCTCCGGCATCACCGCCAGCTTCGCGCGGGAGCGGACCGGCATCGTCGGCCGCAACGGCGCCGGCAAGAGCACGCTCCTGAGCCTCCTCGCGGGCCGCCTCGCGCCGACGAGCGGCACCGTCCACCGCGACGGCACGGTCGCGCTGCTGCGCCAGTTCGCGGGCCCGACCGCGGACGAGACCGTCGCCGACCTGTTCGGCGCGACCGCGGGCCTGGCGCTGCTCCGCCGCGCGGAGACCGGTGCGGCGGAGGCCGACGAGCTCGCCCTCGCCGACTGGACGCTCGCGGAGCGCCTGACGGGAGCGCTGGCGCGGACGGGCGTGCCGGTGAGCCCCGACACGCCGCTGCGGCGCCTCTCCGGCGGGCAGCGCGCCCGCGCGGCGCTCGCCGCGGCGGTCTTCGCCGCGCCGGATTTCCTGCTCCTCGACGAGCCGACCAACGATCTCGATCGCGACGGGCGGCGGGCGGTCCGCGAGGTGCTGCAGGGCTGGCGCGCCGGCGCGGTCGTGGTCAGCCACGACCGGGCCCTGCTGGACGCGATGGACGCCATCGTGGACCTCGCGCCGGCGGGGGCGACCCGCTACCGGGGCAATTTCGAGGCCTTCCGGCAGGCCAAGGCGACGCGCCTCGCCGCGGCCGAGCACGACCTCGCGGTCGCCGAGAAGCGGGCGGCGGACCTCGCCCGCCGGGCGCAGGAGCGGGTCGAGCGCCAGCAGCGCCGCGACGCGGCCGGGCATCGCCGCTCCGCGAAGGGCGACTTGCCCCGCATCCTGGCCGGGGCCCGCCGGGACAACGCCGAGCGGACGGCGGGCGGGAGCGCGCGCCTCACCGAGCGCCAGCGCGCCGGCGCCGAGGCCGAACTGATCGAGGCCCGGGACCGGATCGCGTCGGTGAAGCCGGCCGCGATCGCGGTCCCGCCGAGCGGGCTCCACGCCGACCGGCACGTCCTCGCGCTCACCGATGTGACGGTCGGCTACCGGCCGGGACAACCGGTCCTGAGGGCCGTGTCCCTCGCGGTCACGGGTCCGGAGCGCGTCGCCCTCTGCGGGCGGAACGGGTCGGGGAAGTCGACCCTGCTCGCCGTGGTCGCCGGCCGCCTCAGCCCGTGGTCGGGCCGCGTGTCGGTCGGCGTGCGCGCCGCGCTGCTCGACCAGCGCCTCGACCTGCTCGACCGCGACCGGACCGTGGCCGACAACTTCGCGCGTCTCAACCCGGGGGAGGACGCGAACGGGTGCCGGGCGGCCCTGGCGCGATTCCAGTTCCGGTCGGCCGCCGCCGACCGCCCCGTCGCGGCGCTGAGCGGCGGCGAGCAGGTCCGGACCGCCCTCGCCTGCGCGCTCGGCAACCGCGCGCCCCCGCCCCTCCTGCTCCTCGACGAGCCGACCAACCACCTCGACCTGGACGCGGTCGCGGCCCTCGAGGCCGGGTTGGCGGCCTATGACGGCGCGCTCCTCGTCGTCAGCCACGACGCGACCTTCCTGGACGCGCTGGGGATCACCCGGCGCGTCGACCTCGACGATCTCGCCGAGGGACCCCGCGCGTGAGGGCGGCATCCGGAACGGCGGCGGGCCGCGGTCGCCGCCCCCTGCCCCGCCGGGTCTTCAGGACGCGCCGGTTCGGTCCGCACGCGTCCGCGGCGGGTCGAGCCGGAGGGTGAACAGGCGCAGGACGGTGCGGGCGCCGCGCACCGGCCCGACGGCGATCAGCCGCGCCCCGCCGGACGGCGCGGCCCGCACCACCGCCTCCGAGGCGAGGCAGTCGCAGGGCAGCGCGCGGGTCATCTGTTCCAGGCGACGGGCCACGTTGACGGTGTCGCCGACCGCCGTGAACTCGATGCGCTCCGCCCCGATGACGCCGATGAAGACCGGGCCGCGATGCAGTCCGATGCCGAGCCGCACCGGCGGCTGGCCGGCCTCCCCGCGCTCCCGGCTCCAGGCCGCCATCGCGGCCGCGAGCGCGCGCGCCGCCGCGATGGCGCGCTCGGCGTCCCCGGCCGCCGCGTCCGGCACGCCGAACACCGCCATCACCTCGTCGCCGACGAACTTGTCGACGAGCCCGCCCGCCGCCTCGATCGCGCGCGCGGCGCGGGACCGGAACGCGGCGAGGAAATCCGCGACCTCGCCGGGCGCCATGCCCTCGCAGAGGCGGGTGAAACCGCGGATGTCGGCGAAGAGCACCGTCGCCTCCTGCTCCCAGCCGGGGCGCCGGGCGGCGCGATCCGTCTCGGCGACCCATCGGGCGACCGTCGGCGCGGTCAGGCGCGCGAGGTTGTTCCGCTGGCGCGTCGCGGCGCGCGCGGCTCCGCGCAGGCGCTGCACCCGCAGCGAGAGCCACGCCAGGGCGAGGCCGCCGAGCCCGAGGGTGACCGGCTCCGGCGTCGTCGTGGCCGCGAGCGCCAGGAGCAGCGGCAGGGGCGCCGCGGCGAGGAGCCGGCCGTGCTCCGCCGCCGCGACGGCGAGGCGTCGGCGGATCGGGGCGGTCCCCGCCCGTCGCCCGGCACCCCCCGCGCGGCCGGGACAGGCGTCCGCTCTGTCCGCGCGGGGTTGCCGGAGCGCCATCGCGGGCATCAGCAGCCCGTGCAGACGCGGCCGATGATGCGCCGGGCCCGCGCGTGCTCGCGCGCCACGGCGGGGGAGCGGAGGTCCAGATCCGTCCGGAACGGGCGTGCATGGATGATCGCCGCGAGGCGCTGAACGTCGGGCTGCGCGAAGCGCGGGACCGGCTGCGCCCGCGCCTCGGTCGGGGCCGCCAGGACCATCAGCAGCGTCCCGATCGCGGGGGCCGCGGCGGTGCGTGTGCGGTGAGATTTCATGATCTGGTGCTCCTCGTGGTGGAGGAGCCAAAGTAAAAACCCGATCTTTCACCGCGATTTCGGCGGATCGGAAAACAATGACAGCAGAAATGTGGCGCGATCGACGGGTGTGCTCAGGATCGTTGCCGGGACGATCGCGACCGGAGATCGGACGCGTCGCCCCGAGACGCGAACGGCACCCGGTCCGCCGGACCGGGTGCCGTGATGGGCGCGGATGAGAGGGTCGTCCGCGCCGGGACGGCCCTCGGGTCGGGAGCGGGACCGGTCAGGCGGCGCTGCGCGCGCGGCCGCCGTGGCTCGACAGGAGCCGCAGGATCTCGGCCTTCGCGTCGTAGGTGGCGAACTCGGCGGCGAGGCGCCGCGCCTCCCGGCGATGGCCGGGCGCGTCGAGCACGGTCCGCACCGCCTGCCGGATCGCCTCCGGCGCCGGGTCGTTCGCGGCGAGGTCGATCCCGGCACCCGACCACGCGATGCGGGCGTTGACGTCGGCCTTGTCCTCGGTGAGGCCGGCGGCGACGAGGGGGATCCCGTGGCTCAGGGCCTGGTTCACGCTCCCGTAGCCGCCGTTGGTCACCATGGCGTCGACCCGTGGCAGCAGCCACTCGAAGGGCAGGTAGGGCGAGAGCCGCGCGTTGGCGGGGATCGGGCCCGGGATGGCGTCGAGCCCCCGGCCGCCGCCCGTCACCACGGTCAGGATGTCGGGCTCATCGGCGAGGGCCCGGAGGGCGGGGCCGACGAGCAGGCCGAAATCGTGGTTCGCGACCGTGCCCTGCGTGACCAGCACGACCTTGCGCGCGCCGTCGAGATCGGCCGCCCAGGGCGGGAGCGCCGCCTGCCCCGGGACGATCGGCAGCGCCCCGATGAAGCGCACCGTCGGCGGCAGCGGGAAAGGGTACTCGAAGCTCGGGACGGTGAGCTGCAGGTAGGTGTCGGCGAGCCGCACCACCGCGTCGAACAGCGGCCAGGGCGGGGCGGCGCGCCCGAGTTCCGCCAGCTTGGCGGCGAGGCTCAGCCCGACCGGCCGGTCGACCGCCGCGTCGTAGGCCTCGGCGATGCGGCCGTAGGCGGCCTCCTGCTCGGGCGTCTCGGCCGGCGGGAGGCCCAGGAAGGCCGGAGCCCGGTCGGGCCGCGCGCAGTGCAGGATCGAGGTGCCGCACAGGACAATGGCGGGGCGCTCCGCGCGGGGCCCCAGGAGCGATGGCAGCACGCCGAAGAACATGTCGTCGCCGATCACCACCGAGGCCGGGAAGGCCCGCAGCGCCGCGCGCAGGCCGCGCGCCTGGTCGGGGATGCGGTCGACAAAGATGCGCTCCATGGCGACGCGCAGCCAGTCCGGCCCCGGCGCGATCTGGGCCAGCTCGGGCACGACGGCGCGGAGGTCGCGGCCGTCGAAATCGGCCGCGCCCGGCAGGGCCATGAAGCGGGCGCCGGCCGCCACGGCGCGGTCGCGGAAGGCCGAGCCCGAGAGGACCATGACCTCGTGACCGTCGGCGGTCAGCATGTGGGCGATCGCGAGGAGGGGATTGAGATGGCCCGTGGCGGGCGTCGAGCAGAGGAGGACCTTCATCGCATGTCCTTTCCGTGTGGGACGTGAGGGCGCCGCGCGATCGCGGCACGATCGTCGGGGCGTCCGGGAGCGAGGCTGGGGGCGGCCCGTTACGGCGTGGCTGCGGCGCGGAGCCGAAGTGGCTACGGCTGCAACGGGCGCGCGGGAGGCGGCGCGGGCGCTAGGCGGCGACCCGCAGCGCGTCGATGCGGCGGATGCCGCTGTGGCCCCGGAGGACCGGCATCGCACCGGTCAGGCGCAGGCGCGGGGCGAGGCGCAGCACGGCGCCCAGCCCCTCCTCCAGCTCGATCCGTGCCAGGGCCTCGCCGATGCACCGGTGCGCGCCACCGCCGAAGACCGGGTGGAGGCGCGGGAGGTCGGTGCGCCGGATGTCGAAGGTGTCGGGACGCGCGTAGACCGTCTCGTCCCGCATCGCCGACAGCGTCGAGAGCAGCATCAGGCTCCCGGCCGGCACGACGTGCCCGTCGAGGGGGATGTCCTCCCGGGCGACGCGTCCGGCGGACCCGGCGCTCGGCTCGTAGCGGAGGGATTCCGCCACCGCGGCCGGGATCAGCTCGGGATCGCGGCTGACCGCCGCCCACTGCTCGGGATGCTGCAGCAGCAGCGCCACCTGCATGGCGCCGGCGACCCGGGTCGTGTCGGTGCCGCCGATGATCATCTGCACGAGCTGGATCACCACCTCCTGCGGCGTGAGCTCGCCGGCCGCCTCGGCCTCCGCGAGGAAGCGCGACAGGAAATCGTCGCGGGGCGCCGACCGGCGCGCGGCGAGGATCGCGGCCACGTAGTCCTGCAGCGCGACCGCCGCCGCCTCGAGGTCCGGGATGTCCTCCGGTCCGAAGGTGAAGCTCAGGACCCGCGAGACCTCGTAGGCGAGGTGCGTGAACCGGGGAATGTCGTCGCGCGGCAGGCCGAGGATGTCGGCGATGGCCTGGGCGGGGATCTGGGCGGTGTAGCGCGCGACGAGGTCGACCTCTCCGTCCCCCAGCCAGTCGCGGACGAGGCCCTCCGCGGCGACGCGGATCCGGGGGCGCAGGCCTTCGATCAGGCGGGCCGCGAAGGTGCGGGTGAAGGGCGAGCGGCGCCGGCGGTGGACCGCGCCGTTGGCGGTGAGCATGCCGTGCGCGAAGATGTCGAACAGCGCGCCCTCGGGGATCGCGCGCGATTCCGGATAGAGCGTCTCCGTCGCCTGGGCGCGGGGGTCGCGCATCAGCAGATCGACGTCGCGGGCGCGGAGGATCAGGACGCCCGCGATCTCGTGGCCGACGAAGGGCAGCCTGGGCCGCCACGCCCGGAACACGCCGTGCGGGTCGGCCTCGAGCTCCGCCACCGTCAGCGTCGGGACATCGGCCGGGGAGCCGGGCGGCCCGGCCTGTCGGGTCAGATCGTCGGTCGCATTCATCCGGAAATTCTCGCTGCTGTGTTGCGCGAGAACTCTCGGAAGCCCGAGCTACAGGATGATTGCGGGAGCTTGGCCGATGATTACAGCCATAACATTCGGCGTTCCGGCGGGCCGGGCACCCACGCGCCCGCCTTGTGCGGAAGAGCACGCCGGGCGCCGCGGGTTTGGTGTGTGAGATGTTCCGAAATCATGCCGTAACTTAACGCTCCGAAAAAGGCGCCGCTTCGCAGAAGGAGAAGTCCTCATGGTTGCAGGGCGGGCGAATACGGACGACGTCTTCGAGACGCTGCTCCGACGGACGATCACCGACTTCGTGATGGGCGGTATGGACCACGGGGTCCCGGACGAGGACCAGCTCATCGTCCGTCTGAGACACTACGCGCTGCGGGCGCGCGAGGAGCAGCTGAGCTCCCAGACGCTCCAGGTCATCTCGTCGGCGCGGCGCCTCCTGGGCGACCGGACGGAGGCGGGCCGGGCGTCCTGACGCGCCCCGCCCGTCCGGCGACGGTCCCGCGGCGTCCCGCTACGGCCCGCGCGGCCTCAGGCCGACCGCCAGGAAGCGCTCGATCATCGCGTTGACCTGCTCGGCCACCTCGATCGTGTTGAAGTGGCCCGCCAGCAGCGTCTGGGCGGTCACGAGCTGCGGGCAGAGCTCCCGCAGCCGGTCGAGGTCGCGGGCCGCTGCCACCAGCGGCACGTCCGCCGAGATGTAGGCCATCGGGATGCGGCAGGCGCGCGCGGCCGGGACGGGGTCGTGACCCAGCACCATGTCGCGCAGCGCCGCGTAGGCGACGTGCTGCGGCGTCCGCTGGCAGCCGCCGAGGATGAACGTCTCGAAGATCGCCTTCCGCCTGGCCGGGTGGTCGTAGTCGCCGCCGATCGCCCAGGCCATCTCCCGGACGACGGACCGGTAATCCGGGCCGCCGACGCCCGCCAGCAGCCCCTCGATCGCGCCGGCGCCCGCCCTGTCCGCCGACGGCAGGACGATCGAGTCGATCATGACGAGGCCGGCGGCGAGGTCGGGGTGGCGGCCGCACAGCTCCAGGGCCACCGCGCCGCCGAAGCTGTGGCCGATGACGATCGGCTTCACGAGGCCCAGCGTCCGGCACTGCCACGCGACGTCCTCGGCGAAGCCCGCGACCGTGTAGGCCCGCTCCGGCGCGTCGCTCGCGCCGTGGCCGCGCAGGTCGACCGCCACGACGCGGCGCGTCTTCGCGAAGTGCCGGATCTGCGGCGTGAAGATGCCGTGATCGCCGGTCCAGCCGTTGATCAGCAGCAGCGGCTGCCCCTCGGGGGTGAGCGGCCCGGCTTCGATATGGGCGAGCCGGCCGTCCTCGCGGGTCAGGTAGTGGGGCGGCCAGGGGGGCGGGTCGAAGATCATGCGGGTTCTCCGTGGGGCTGGGAGGGGGCGCGGGGCGCCGATCGGGCGAGACCCGCTTGGGCGGCGGCGGCCGCGAGGCAGCAGCCGAGCATCGCGGCGGCCATCGACAGGGCGGACCGGCCGTCGAAGAACCGGGCCACGAGATCGCTGGCGATGGCCGCCGCGAGCATCTGCAGGAAGACCGCGACGGCGCTGGCCGCGCCCGCGTCCTCCGGGTTGCGCTCCGTCGCGCCGTGCATGGCGTTGGGCGAGACGAGGCCGAAGGCCAGGGCCACGCCGACCATCGCGGCGACCACCGGCAGGGCCGCGGGCGGCCGGGCCAGCGCGGCGACGAGGAGCGCGGCCGCCGCGCCCGTCGCCAGGGCGAGGCCGGCGGCGATCACCCGCGACGGGGGGACGCCCCGGGCCGCGAGCCGCCCGTTCAGGAAGGCGCCCGCCATCACCGACAGGGAGCTCGCCCCGAAGACCAGCCCGTAGGCCAGCGGGTCGAGGCCGAGGGCGTCGACGAAGACCAGCGCCGAGCCGGTGATGTAGGCGAAGACCGCTCCCGCCGCCGCGGCGTTGCACAGGGCGTGGCCGAGGAAGATCCGGCTGGCCAGAATCCGCCCGTAGCCGCGCAGGATCCCGGAGGCCGGCCCGGGATCCGCGGCGCGCCGCAGGGGCTCGTCGACGTGCCGGATCGCCACCAGGGCCGCCAGGGCGGCGGCGACCGGCGCGGCGTTGATCAGGCGCCAGCCGCCGAGATGCATCAGCCCGGCGCCGAGGGTCGGGGCCACCGTCGGCACCACGTTGATGGTGAGGACGACGAACGACATCCGGGCGCGCGCCGCCTCGCCCTCGAACAGGTCGCGCACCATCGCGAGGACCGCCATGCCCGGGCCCGCCGCGCCGATCCCCTGCACGGCTCGGAACAGCAGGAAGTCCGGCAGCGTCCGCGCCGCGCCGCAGCCGAGGCTGCCGACGACGAGGAGGAGGCAGCCGCAGACGATGGCCGGCTTGCGGCCCAGCCGGTCCGAGACCGGACCGTAGACCAGCAGCGCGCCGCCGAAGCCGAGCAGGTAGACGCCCATAGCCGCGCCCATCGCGGTGGCCGGGACATGCAGCGCGGCCGCCGTGTCCGACAGGCTCGGCAGGATCATGTCGATCCCGAAGGTGGGGAGCGCCGCCAGCAGCCCGAGCAGCGCCGAGAAGGCGGCCGAGCCGGGGCGGATGGGGGGATGCGCCGGGGCGGCGCGGGTCAGGCCCAAAGCCGGTCTCCGCCTCGAGCGACACCCCGGGCCCCGGGATCCCGGCGCGCCGCCACCATCGCGTCGATCTCGCGGACGAGGCCGCCCGCGTCGAGATCCGCCCGCACGGCTGCCCCGAGGGCCTCGGCGGCCCTGCGGAAGCCCGGCTCCGCCAGGAGCCGGCGCGCCGCCGCGGCGATCTCGGCCTCGTCCGCGCCGGCCGGAAGGCGCAGGCCCGCGCCGCGCAGGGCGACGCGGGCAGCGTTGTCGGCCTGGTCGCGGGCCAGGGGGATCACCAGCAGCGGCACGCCGTGCAGCAGCGCCCGGCTGACCGTGCCGTGGCCGCCCTGGCACACCACCAGATCGGCCCGCGCCATCAGGGCGTCGTGGGAGGCGGCCGCCACGACCCGGACGGCGGCGGGAGCGTCCAGGTCCGCGGCCCCGACATTCGGGCCGGTGGTCACGACGGTCTCGGCCTCGACCGTCCCGACGGCGCGCGCGACCCGCCGCAGCAGGGCGGTCTGGTTCTGGGCGCCGGTGCTGCCGGCGACGAGGATCCGCGGCCGCCGCGCCCCGGGCCACGCGGTCAGCGCGCCGCGGGACCAGCCCGGCTCGTCGAGCAGCGGGCCGATGTAGCGATAGTTGGCGGGCAGCGCCTGCGTGTCGAAGTCGAAGGCGCGGCTGACGGCCAGCAGGACGCGGTCGGCGCGATCGAAATGCGCGAAGGCGCTGGCGACCGGCGGCAGCCCGAAGGCGCGCCGCGCGGCGTTGAGCGCCGGCCGACCCTGCTCCATCGCCGACACGATCGCGGCCGTCGCCGCGTCCACCGCGTCCCGCTCCGCCTCGGTCCGCGGCGGCGTCAGGCCGCTCGCGGCGGGCGGGATGCCGGGGAGCGGGCGGATGCTGATATGCGGCGACAGGACCGCGTGCGGCAGGTCGGCCGCCTCGGCCGCCAGGGCGCAGCCGGGCAGGAGGTCGAGGCTCAGGACCGCGTCGGTCGGGAGGCGGCGGATCTCGTCGAGCGTGTCGGCCGCGTAGGCGCCCGCCGGGGCGAACATCGTCCGGCGCAGCCAGTCGGCGAGATCCGAGAAGTCGGCCGGATCGGCATCGAGGCCGGTCGGGGCCCGGCGCCACCCGACGAACGGGAAGGCCGCGGCCTCGACCTCCCCGCACATCGCCGGGTCGGCCATGACGCGCGGGCGGTGCCCCGCGCGGCGCAGCTGCCGGGCCGCCGTGAGGACAGGGCTGAGGTTGCCCGTGGTGCCCCACGAGATGCAGAGGACGTTGAGCGACATGATCTGGATGTCCCAAGATGATCGCGGGCGGGCGTCATGCCCGCCCAGCTCGGGGGCACGTCCCGCGGCGCAGGCGCGGTTAGGCCGCGACGAGGCGGACCTGGCTGGATCGATCTGGATGAGGTTGCTCTGTCGACAGCGGAGAGATCAGAGCGCGTGCCGATTCGTGCTGCTGATATCGCGCAGGAAGTCGACGTAATCCGGGTGGATACTGTGGATGCACCCGCCGAACGCGAAGCTGACCACCAGCGCGTCGAGCAGCCGTCGTCCGAGGCCGCCGCGCGCCGGTTGCGACGCGGCGACCGGAGACGAGATCGGACCGTCGCGCTCCCGCGGCGGGCGTCGCGGCGGCCCGACAAGGTCAGCCGGCGCATTCCGGAAGTCGGGCCCGGACTTGCCGAAGTGTCGCCGACGGCGCGGGCGGATTTCCAGAATCGCGGCGTCAGGCATGGTCACCTCTCTATTGCGAGAGCGTGATCGTGATTTTCGCGAGTTACATCCCCGTGTCTGGGCAAGATGTTTTCCGTTACAACGGTAACAGGTCCGAATTTCGTTGGTCCGATACGGTACGGGACCGTTCGAATGCTCGCGCTGTGCTGTCACGCACAATGCGAAGGGCGCAATCTTTTAGGGGGCGTGATATCAACTCGGCCGTGTAAGGCCCGATGACCGGACGCGCCCAGGTAGGCCGCCGGGGCGGACCGGCGACGGACGCGAAGGTCTTCCGGTCGGCGATATCCGCCCGACCGGACACTCCTCCCGCCCCGGGAGCCGGCGCGTCGAGATCGTGCCGTCGCGGCGAGCCGCCGCGAACCGGAGGTGGCCATGATCGAATCCAGTCTGGACCGAGTTCAGGGTCGGAGCGCGCGCGCCGGCGCGACCCGCATCCTCCTCGTCGAGGACGACGCCGGCATGCAGCGCATCGTCTCGGACCACTTCGCCGATCACGACGTCGCCGTGACCGCGGCGACCGACCGGGCGGAGGCGGAGAAGCGGCTCGCGGAGGCCGAATTCGACCTCGTCGTGCTGGACCTGCGGCTGGGCTCGGAGAACGGGCTCGACCTGCTGCGTGACCTGCGCACCCGGAGCGACCTGCCGGTGATCATCACCACCGGCCATCGCCGGGACGAGATCGACCGGGTGATCGGCCTCGAACTCGGCGCCGACGACTACCTCGTGAAGCCCTACGGCCTGCGCGAGCTGCTCGCGCGGGTGCGGGTCATCCTGCGCCGCGCCGAGGTGGCGCCCGCCCCGGCGCGGGTCCAGGAGTCCCACCGCAGCCGCTTCGCCGGCTGGGTGCTGGACCGGCGCCGCCGGCGCCTCACCAATCCCGACGGCGCGGAGGTCGCGCTCAGCAAGGGCGAGTACGCGCTGCTGGTGGCCTTCCTCGACGCGCCCCAGCGCCCGCTGAGCCGCGAGCAGCTCCTCCAGGCCACGCGCGTCCACGAGGACGTGTTCGACCGCAGCATCGACGTCCAGATCCTGCGGCTGCGCCGCAAGCTGGAAGCGGATCCGAGCGCGCCCCGCCTGATCGTCACCGAGCGCGGCGTCGGCTACGTCCTCACCGCGACCGTCGAGAAGCTGTAGCCGTGGCCCGGTTCCGTCCCGGCCGCGGCCGCGTCGCGGTCGCCGCGCTCCTCGCCAGCGCGCTGGCGATCCTCGCGGCGGCCGCCCACGAGAGGCCGCACGAGGGGCCGCACGCGGGGCCGGCCGACGCCGAACTCTCCGCCGAGGCCGCGGATGCCCTGGGGGTGATCACGCCGGTGCCGGGCACCCTGGGGGCGGACCCGGACCGGGCCGCCATCGGCCGGCTGCTCTTCACCGACACGCGGCTGTCGCGCGGAGGCGACCGGGCCTGCATCACCTGTCACGACATCCGCACCAGCGGCGCGAGCGCGGTGCCCCGGAACCTGACCGCTGACGGCACGCCGGTTCCGCGCAACACGCCGACGGCCTTCAACGCGGCGCTCAGCTTCCGGCTGGGCTGGGCCGGCGACATCCCGAGCCTGCGCGAGCAGGCCGAGCTCGCCCTGACGCGGCCCGAATTCCTGGGCGGCTCCTGGCCGCGGATCCTCGACACGGTCCGCGACGACCCGGTGCTCGCCCCGATGTTCCAGGCCGCCTACGGCCGCGCGGCCGACCGGGAGGCGGTGATCGACGCGATCAACAGCTTCGAGCGCACCCTCCTCACCCCGGACAGCCGCTTCGACCGCTGGCTGCGCGGCGACGCCCGCGCCATCACCGGCCCGGAGCGGGCGGGCTACGACCTGTTCCGACGGATCGGCTGCGCGGCGTGCCACCAGGGCGTCAATGTCGGCGGCAACCTGTTCGAGAAGGTCGGGATCTTCGTCACGATCCCCAACAAGGTCGCCGAGGTGCTGCGGGTGCCGAGCCTGCGCAACGTCGCGGTCACGGCGCCGTACTTCGACGATGGCGGCGTCGCCACGCTCCCCGAGGCGGTCCGGCTCATGGCGCGGGCGCAGCTCGGCCGGGAACTCACCCCGGCGCAGGTCGACGGGATCGTCGCCTTCCTGGGAACCCTGACCGGCACCTACGAGGGCCGGCCCCTGACCGCGCCGCCGGCGCCCGGCGCGGGGTTGCAGGACGGCGCGCGCCCGGACGGCAAGCCGCAGCTATGAGACTGACCCTGCAGGCCGTCACGCTCGGCGCGCTGCTCGCGGCGCTGCTGACATGGCTCCTGATCAACGGCAGCGGCGGGATGGAGGCCGCCTACGTGGCGACCCAGCGGACCGTCGACGCCCTGGCGCTGGCCGAGTCGCGCATGCAGCACGATGTGCTGCGGGCCCGGACCGGCCTGCTGCGCAACTACGATCCGATCGTCGCGCACCTGCGCGAGATGCAGAAGGCCGTGGCCGACCTGCAGGCGAGCAATGCCGGGGATGCCGATGTCCGGGTGCTGGCCGAGGCGGTGGACCGGGAGGCCGAGATGGTCGAGCGGTTCAAGACCGGCAACGCCCTGGTGCAGAACTCGATCGCCTACTTCGACTCGCTCAGCGACCGTCTGTCCGAGTCCGACATCGCCCCCGGGCTCGCGCGCGCGGTGGCCGCGCTCCAGATCCGGGTCTCGGAACTCGTGCGCGACTCGACGCCGGCGCGCCTCGCCGACATCCGGAGCCGCCTCGAGACGCTGCACGCCGCCGACGGGGCGGCCGCCCGGGCCGGCGACGTCGACGCCATCGTCCTGCACGGGCGGCAGCTCCTGGAACTGCTGCCGCACGTCGACGCGGTCACGCGCTCGCTGCCGGCCTCGTCGAGCGAGGCGGCCCGCGAGGCGCTCCTGGACGCCCGCCGCGGCCTCCGCGACCGGCGCCAGGCCCGGGCGGACGGGTTCCGCCTCGCGCTCTACGCCGTCGCCCTCGCGCTCCTCGCCCTCGTGGTCCGCGTGGGCCTGCTGATGCGGGCCGGGACCCGGATCCTGCGCCGGACCGTGGCCTTCCAGACCGTCGTGGCGCGGGCGGCGAACCGGTTCCTGGCGAGCCAGCCCGACGAGACCGCCACGCGCATCGTGGACGTCCTCGCCATCGTGGGCGAGGGGCTCGACACGGATCACGGCTACGTCCTCATGCTCGATGGCACCGGCGCGGTTTACCTCTGGAACCGGCCCGGCCTCGCGCCGCCGAGCGGCTGGCCGGTGGCGCAGCAGGCTCTCGTGCACGACGTGGCGGCCGCCGCCAGCGATCTCATCTTCGTCGAGGTGGCGGACGAGACCGGGCCGCCGGCCCTGCGCCGGTCCCTGGCCGCGCGCGGCGTCGTCTCGTGGGCCTGCGCGCGGCTGCGCCGGGGCGAGCGCATCGTCGGCCTGCTCTGCTTCGAGCGCACCACCTCCGGCCTGCCGCCGTGGCTGCGGCACTCGCGCGGCCTGCTGCAGGTCGTCGCCGACAGCTTCGCGGCCGCCCTGGAGCGGCAGCACGTCTGGGCCGAGCGCCGGGAGATCGAGGCGGCCCTGCGCCGCGCGCAGCGGCTCGAGGCCATCGGCACCTTCGCGAGCGGCGTCGCCCACAACATCAACAACGTCCTCAACGTCATGCTGGGTCATGCCGAGATCGCCGGGGACGCCCTGCCGTCCCATCCCGGTCGGGCGGCCGAGCATGTCGGGCTGCTGGTCCAGGCCGGCGGCCGCGCGCGCGAGATCGCCGGCCAGATCCTCGATTTCGGCCGCCGCGGGCGCTCCGCGCAGTGTACCAGCGCGGCCGACGCGGTGCTCCACGAGACCGTGGCGCAGATCCGCGCCTCCACGGCCGGCCCGGCCACGATCGAGCTCTCGGGCACCGCGGAGGGCGCCCGCGTCGGCGGCGAGCCGGCGCAATTGCAGCAGGTGGTCCACAACCTCATCCGCAATGCCGTCCAGGCCTCCGAGCCGGGCGCGGCCGTCGACGTGCGGCTCGACCGCGTCGCCCTGCCGGGTCCCGGCGCCCTGACCCACGGTACCCTGCGGCCTGGCAACTACGTGCGGATCCGCGTGTCCGACACCGGCCGCGGCATGGACGAGGCCACGCTGGCGCGGATCTTCGAGCCGTTCTTCACCACCCGTCCGGCCGGGACCGGCCTGGGGCTCGCCACGGCCTACGAGTTCGTTCAGGAGCACGACGGCGCCTTCGACGTGCGCAGCGCACCGGGCCGGGGCAGCGCCTTCGCGGTGTGGCTGCCCGTGATCCCGCAGGTCGAGGGCGGGGCGGCGGCCGGCGGGACCGTGATGCTGGTCGGGCGCACGCCCGGGTCGGTCCAGGACGACGAGGAGACGTTGGCCGCCCTGGGCTACGAGCCGGTCGGCTACGCGGATCCCGAGGCGGCCCTGGCCGTCCTCCGGCGGGATCCGCAGCGGTTCGATCTGCTGATCGTCGAGAACCGTCTCGCCGATTCCTCGGGCCTCGCCTTCGCGCACCGGGCCGCGGAGATCTGCGTGCGGCCGATCGTGCTCTCGCTGTCGGCGACCGACGCGGTGCAGCCGGAGGTGCTCGCGGCGGTTCCCATCGCCGACATCGTCCGGCGGCCGTGGCGCTCGAACGCCCTGGCGCTGACCCTGCAGGGCCAGCTCGCCTCCGCCCGCCCGGCGCGCGGCCCGGCCGCCGTCTCCTGAGGGACCTGGACGACGCGCGGCCCGGCTTGTCCGGTCCCCGGCTGTATCAGGATTCTGCGAGGCGGGGATCGCGATCGCGGCCCCGGCTTTGACAAGCTCGGCGTCTCGTGGGACCGCTCTGGCATGCCGGGCGACCAGATGCGCGATGCCGCCCCGACGACCGAACGGACCGGGTCGACCTTCGCGGTAACCTCCGCGTGCGATGATCCGCCGGCGCGCGCCGCAACGCGGCCGGCCGCCCGAGGGAGCGGGCGAGACCGGCATCCGACCCCGTCGCCCCAGGATCCCCCGATGCCCTTCGAAGCCGCGCCAGGACGTCATGCACGGCAGATCTGACGCCCCGATCCGCGGCCCGGCCTTCCTGGCCGACGGCGGCGCGATGGGCGTGCTCCTGAGCGCGCACGACTGGGACAGTACGCCCCTCGGCGCGCCGCTCGCCTGGGCCGAATCCCTGAAGACCCTCGTCGCGGTCATGTTCGGCGCGAACCAGCCGATGTTCATCGTCTGGGGTCCGGAGCGGCGGCTCCTGTACAACGATCTCTACGCGCAGATCCTCGGCGGGCGGCACCCCGCGGCCCTCGGCCGGGACTACCTCGAGGTCTGGGGCGCGATCGGGGCCGGTCTCGCCCCCCTCGTGGAGAGGGCCTATTCCGGCCGCCCGGTCCACACGGCGGATGGCGAGCACGTCCTCCACGACGGGGGCGACGGGGCCGGCGCGGCGCGCTTCGCCCTCTCCCTGGTGCCCGTCCGGGACACGGCGGGGCACGTCGCCGGCCTCTACGGGGCCTGCACGGCGCTCGCCGGCCAGGAGCCCGCCGCGCGCCGTCCGCGCGAGACGGAGGCGTCGCTTCGGGACAACGAGGAGCGGCAATCCTTCCTGCTCGATCTCAGCGACACGCTCCGCCCGCTGACCGCGTCGGCGGAGATCGTCGAGGTGGCCTCGCGGCGCCTCGGCGAGCGCCTCGGTGCCAGCCGCGTCTTCTACGCCGAGATCTGCGGCAGCCTGATGAAGGTCGAGCGCGAATACGCCCGGGGCGTCGGCTCGATCGTGGGGGAGCATTCCCTGGCCGCGTTCGGCCCTGACCTGCTGGCCGCCTACCGCGACGGGAACGTCGTCGCGGTCGAGGACGTGGCCGCCGATCTCCGGTTCAGCGACGCGGCGCGCGCCGGCCTCGGGTCGCGCGAGGTCGCGGCCTTCGTCGACGTCGTGCTGTTCCGCGGCGCTGAGTGGGTCAGCCTGCTGGCGGTGCAGAGCGCGGTCCCGCGCGCCTGGACCACCGCCGAGGGTAACCTGATCCGCGACGTCGGCGAGCGCGTGAAGGCGGCGATCGAGCGCGCCCGCGCCGAGGCGGCCCTGCGCAAGAGCGAGGAGCACCTGGCGGCGATCTTCGCCGGCGCCTCCGTCGGCCTGTCGGAGGTGGATGCCGCGGGGCGCTTCCTGCGGGTCAACACCGAGTTGTGCCGCATCCTCGACCGGCCGGCCGAGGCGCTGCTGCGGCTCGGCATCGGCGACGTGACCGATCCCGCGGACCGGTCGCCGAGCGCGGCCGCGATGGCGCGGGCCCTCGAGACCGACCGCAGCGTCGCCCTCGACAAGCGGTATCGCCGCCCGGACGGCAGCGCGATCTGGGCGAGCAGCAGCATCCGGCGCCTCGACGACGCGGACGGCAGGCTCAAGAGCCTGCTGATCGTCACGGCCGATCTCAGCCGGCGCAAGGAGGCCGAGCAGCGCTTGGCCGAGAGCGAGCGCCGCCTCCAGCACCTGAACGAGACCCTGGAGCTGCAGGTCTCCGAGCGCACCGCGGAGCGCAATCTCTTCGCCACGATCGTCGAGAGGACCGACATCATGGTGATGGCGGCCGATCTCGACTACAACATCCTGGCGATCAACAAGGCGAATGCCGACGAGTTCGCGCGCATCTACGGCGTGAGGCCGAAGGTGGGCGACAACATGCTCGACCTGCTGGCCGATCAGCCGGAGCACCAGGCGCAGGTGCGGGCGGTGTGGGGACGCGGGCTCGCCGGCGAGGAGATCACCCTGGTCGAGGCGTTCGGCGACGCCGGGCGGGCGCGTCCCCACTACGAGATCAGCTTCCGCACCCTGCGCGACGCGCGGGGCGCGCGCGCGGGCTGCTACCAGTTCGTCGTGGATGTCACCGAGCGCCTGCGCGGCCAGGCCGAGCTGGCCCAGGCGCAGGAAGCGCTGCGCCAGTCCCAGAAGCTGGAGGCGGTCGGCCAGCTCACCGGCGGCGTCGCGCACGACTTCAACAACCTGCTGACCATCATCCGCTCGTCCGTCGACTTCCTGCGCCGGCCCGATCTGCCGGAGGTCCGCAAGCGCCGCTACCTCGACGCGGTCTCAGAGACCGTCGAGCGGGCCGCGAAGCTCACGGGCCAGCTGCTGGCCTTCGCGCGCCGTCAGGCCCTCAAGCCCGAGGTGTTCGACGTCGGCCAGAGGGTGCGGGCGATCGCCGACATGCTCGACACGCTGACGGGCGCGCGGGTGCAGGTCGTGACCGAGGTGCCGGAGACGACCTGCCTGATCCGCGCGGATGTGAGCCAGTTCGAGACCGCGCTCGTCAACATGGCGGTCAACGCCCGCGACGCGATGGATGGAGAAGGGACGCTGATCCTGCGCGTGACTTGCGGCGCGGCCCTGCCGGCCATCCGCGGCCATGCCGGGTCCCAGAAGCCCTTCGCGGCGGTGTCGCTGATCGACACCGGCACGGGCATCCCGCCCGAGCAGATCGGGCGGATCTTCGAGCCGTTCTTCACCACCAAGGAGGTGGGCAAGGGGACCGGCCTCGGCCTGTCCCAGGTGTTCGGCTTCGCCAAGCAGTCGGGCGGCGACGTCGACGTGCGCAGCACCCTCGGTGCCGGCACCGCCTTCACCCTCTACCTGCCGGAGGTGCGGTCGCAGGAGCGTCCGGCCGGTGACCGCCTGCAGGATGCGGACCGCGCGCCGCTCGGGAGCGGGCAGCGCGTCCTGGTCGTGGAGGACAATGTCGGCGTCGGGCAGTTCGCGACACAGATCCTGGAGGATCTGGGCTACCAGCCGACCTGGGCGGCCAACGCCGAGGAGGCGCTGGACGAACTCGGCCGGGCGGGGAACCGGTTCGACCTGATCTTCTCGGACGTGGTGATGCCCGGCATGGGCGGCGTCGCGCTCGCGCAGGAGCTGCGGAGGCGCGCGCCGCAGGTGCCCGTGGTGCTGACATCGGGCTACAGCCACGTGCTCGCGCAGTCGGACGCCCACGACTTCACGTTGCTGCACAAGCCGTACTCGGCCGAGCAGCTCAGCCGCATCCTGCATCAGGCCCTGGGCCTGGGCCGGACGGCCGGCGCGTCCGCGGATCCGTCCTGAGCCCGGGCTTCCGCGTCGGGATCCCGGACCTCCGGTCCGGGGCCGGCGCGGTTCGCCGCCGCCCGCACTCCGCGCGCACTCCGTCCTCAGCCCGCCCTCAGCCCGCCTTGGCCCACGCCACCGCGTCGGCACCGGCCGGCAGGCGCGTGGGGCATGACGGGTCCGTCGCCGCGCGCCACACCGCCTCCGCCACGTCCGCGGGCCGGGTCAGGTCCTCGTCCGCCTGCTGGAAGCCGGCGAAGACCTGCGCGGCCACCGCCGCGTAGGCCTCGGGGATGTCCATGCCCATGCGGGCGCGCGCGTTGGCGCCGAACGCGGTCTCCGGGGCGCGGCCGGGGATGACCAGCCGCGCGCGCACGCCGAACGGTTCGAGTTCCAGCGCCAGGGACTCGGTGAAGGCGTTCACCGCCGCCTTGCTCGCCGTGTAGACCGACAGCAGATGCAGCGGGCGCTGCGTCACGCTCGACGTCACGTTGACGACGACGCCCGCACGGCGCTCCCGAAACTGCGGCAGTACGGCCCGGGTCATCGCGATCGTGCCGAGGGTGTTCGTCTCGAACACCTCCCGCGCGGCGTCCATCGAGACGCCCTCCAGCGCGTTCAGGAGCCCGACGCCCGCGTTGTTGACCAGCACGTCGACCGGTCCGGCGGCCGCGACCGCGCGGGCGACGCTGTCGCGGTCGGTCACGTCCAGCGGCAGGAGGCTGAGACGATCGGACGGCGGCAGCAGATCGCCCCGCGGCCTGCGCATCGTGGCGACCACGCGCCAGCCACGCGCGAGGAAGGTGCGGGCCGTCTCCAGGCCGAAGCCGGACGAGCAGCCGGTGATCAGGATCGTGTTCATGGGAATTCCCGTGCAGATGGGGCAACGGGGTGATAGGGAGCGCGGGCCGGACCCGATACGTGCGCAAGTCCGGTTCGCATTGGCGAGCGTCCGAGAATGCCCGATCCGCTCACCCAGGTGGTCGGCCTCCTCCGGCCGAGTGCCCCGCTGTCCAAACTCGTCACCGGATCCGGCCTCTGGGCGGTGCGGCGCGCGGATTCCGGGCGGCCGTTCTACGCCGCCGTGCTCGAGGGCGGGTGCCGTCTCGCGATCGACGGCGAGGCCGGGATCGTGCTCCGAGAGGGCGACTTCGTCCTCATTCCCGCGGCCCACGCGTTCACCACCACGAGCCTCGACCCGCCGCGGCGCGCCGCGCCGCCTCCCGTCGAGGTGGCCCCCGGCGTGTTCCGGCTCGGCGCCGCCGAGGGGCCGCCGAACGTCCGGATGCTCGTGGGTCACTGCGTCTTCGCGTCGAGCGACGCGGACCTGCTCGTGTCGCTGCTGCCCCGGTACGTGCATGTCCGCGGCGCCGCCCGGCTGACCACCCTGCTCGGCCTCGTGAACGAGGAGACGCGCGCCGACCGGCCGGGCCGCGACGTGGTCCTCGCCCGCCTGCTGGAGGTCGTGCTGATCGAGGCGCTGCGCGCCACAGCCGGGCCGGCGGCGCCCTCGGGATTGGTGCGCGGCCTCGCCGACGACCGGCTCGCCGCCGCGCTGCGGCTCATGCACGACCGGCCGACGGAGAGCTGGACGGTGGCCGCGCTCGCGCGGGAAGCGGGGCTCTCCCGGTCCACGTTCTTCGAGCGGTTCCGCCGCGCGGTCGGGGTCGCGCCGATGGCGTACCTGCTGGCGTGGCGGATGGCGCTGGCGAAGGATCTGCTGAGCCGCGAGGCGATCGGGATGGCCGAGGTGGCCGAGCGGGTGGGCTACAGTTCGGCGAGCACGTTCAGCGTCGCCTTCGCCCGGCACGTCGGCCGGCCGCCGGTCCGGTACGCGAGCGGGCGGCCGGCGCGGTGATCCGGGCCGGCTGACCGTGCCCGGGCGCGACGAGGCGGTGGCCTCATTCCGGCCCGACACCGGCATCGACGGGGCCAGTCGACCCTTCGCCCCGAGGCCGGGTTCGGCTACGAGACCGGCATCGCGCTCGACCGTCGCATCCGCGGCGGCGTGACCGACGCGCCTCGCCCCTTCGCGCAGGAGAACGTCCTGATCACCGATCCGCCGGCCCTCCGCTCTCAGATCGTTGCCGGTGCCGGCCGCCGCCGGGACCGCGCCGGTCGGGGGGCGTCGGCGTCCCGCGCGATCGCCGGCGGCGTCCGAGCCGGCATCGGCGCGCGCCTGCGGGGCGCACTCCGCAGGACGGCGCGCTCCTGATGGTCTCTCGTTCCCTGGCGCCCGCCGCCGCGACCGGCGGCCCGGCGGCATCCCGGCGCATCGGCTCCATCGACGCCCTGCGCGGGCTGGTCATGCTGCTGATGCTCGTCGACCACGTGCGGGAGTTCTTCTACCTGCACGCGCAGGTCCGCGACCCGATGGACCTCGCCGCGACGCCGCCCGACCTGTTCCTGACGCGGGCGGCCTCGCACCTCTGCGCGCCGGTCTTCGTCCTGCTCACCGGCCTCTCGGCCTGCCTCTACGGGCAGAAGCACGGCCGGCGGTCGACCGCCGCCTTCCTGCTCAAGCGCGGGCTGCTCCTGATCCTGCTGGAGGTGACGCTCGTCAGCTTCGCCTGGGCCGGCAGCGTCCGACCGTCGATCCTGTACCTGCAGGTGATCTGGGTGATCGGCCTCTGCATGGTGGCGCTGGCCGGGCTCCTCTGGCTGCCGCGGCTCGCCCTCGTGGCCGGGGCCCTGGCGCTGATGCTCGGCCACAACCTGCTCGACGGGATCGCGATCCGGGCGGACGAGCCGGGCTACGTGCTCTGGTCGATCCTGCATCAGCGCGGGATGATCGCGCTGCCCTGGGGCGGCCTGGCGCGGACCTCGTACCCGCTCCTGCCCTGGATCGGCGTGATCGCGGCGGGCTACGCCCTCGGGCCGCTCTTCGCCGGCGGGGTCGATCCCGCGCGCCGGCGCGCGCGGCTCCTCGGGCTGGGGGCGGCCGCCCTGGTCGGTTTCCTCGCCCTGCGCGTGCTCAACGGCTACGGCGAACCGGTGCCGTGGCAGCCGGGGGCCACGCCGCTCGCCACCGCCCTGTCCTTCGTCAACCTGACCAAGTACCCGCCCTCGGCCGATTTCCTGCTGCTGACGCTCGGGCTCGGCCTCGGCCTGCTGGCGCTGTTCGAGACGCTGCCGCAGCGGCTCCTCGGCGGCCTGCGCGTCTTCGGCGGCGCGCCGCTGTTCTTCTACCTGCTGCACCTCGCGCTGCTGCGCTTCCTCTACGACGGTGCCGCGGCGCTGGGCCTCGCCGGAGCGTCGGGACGGGTGGAGGCCGGCTCGCCCCTCGCGCTCTGGCTCATCGCGGCCGCCGTGAGCGTTCCCCTCTGGTTGGCGTGCCGCGCCATGGTGCGCCTGAAGCGGGCCTCGACCTGGCCGGCCCTGAGCTACCTCTGACGGCGGCTCCCCGCGCTCCGGCCGGGGCCGGTCAAGACCGGGCCGCCCTCGTGCTCCCGCGTCAGGACAGGTCCGCCCCGTCGCGGTCGTGCTGGTGGCGCAACTCGGGGCTTCCCCTCACCGGCCCGACCGTCCGCTCCGCGTCGCTCCGGCTCTCCGCGCGGGCCGTGTCGATGAAGACGCGGGCCTCGCCCTCCCGCACGCCGAGACTGCGCAGCGCGTAGAAGGACATGCCGAGGGCGAGCTCCCGCTCGCCCATCAGCACGAGGCCGACCCCGTCCTCCTCGAGATGGCGTCGCTCCGCCTCGCTGTGCGTGCGGACCACGGTGTCGATCCCCGGATTGGCCGCGCGCGCGGCCTCGACGAGCCGGCGGGCCTGGTGCGCGTCGGGCGTGGCGACGACGAGCAGGCGCGCCGTGCCGATGCCGGCCGCTTCGAGGATGCCGGGCGCCGTCGCGTCGCCGAACACGGCCTGCGTGCCCGCCGCGCGCAGGGCCAGCACGCGGCGCCGGTCGCGCTCCACCACGACGTAGGGCAGGTCCCAGGTCTCCAGCGTCGCGCCGATGCTGCTGCCGACGCGTCCGAAGCCGACGATCACGACGTGGTCCCGGCGCGGCGGCTCCCCGCCCGAGACGGCGACGTCGACCACGCCCTCGCGCTCGAAGCGGGCGGCGAGCTCGGGCCGGTCGGCGAAGGCCTGCTCGATCCGGGCCGCCAGGGCGAAGAAGAGCGGGTTGAGCGTGATCGACAGCAGGGCTCCGCCCAGGATCAGGTTCCGCCCTTCCTCCGGCAGGAGCTTCAGCGACAGCCCGAGCGACACCAGGATGAAGGAGAACTCGCCGATCTGGGCGAGGCTCGCGGCGATCGTCAGGGCCGTGCCCAGCGGGTGCCGGAAGGCCAGCACGATGGCGACCGCCGCCAGGGACTTGCCCACCATGATCACGCCGAGCACCGCCAGGACCGAGAGCGGCGCGCGCACGAGGATGCCCGGATCGAACAGCATGCCGACGGAGACGAAGAACAGGACCGCGAAGGCGTCCTGCAGCGGCAGCGAGTCGGCGGCCGCCTTGTGGCTGAGATCGGACTCGGCGAGCACCATCCCGGCGAAGAACGCCCCGAGCGCGAAGGAGACTCCGAACAGCTCCGCCGAGCCGAAGGCGATGCCCAGGGCCAGGGCCAGGACCGCCAGGGTGAACAGCTCCCGCGAGCCGGTGCGCGCCGCCTGATCGAGCAGCCAGGGCACGAAGCGGCGTCCGCCGACCAGCATCAGCGCCGCGAAGACGGCGACCTTGGCGAGCGTCAGAGCGACGGTCAGCGCGAGGCTCTGCGCGCGGTCGGGTCCGACGAGCTGGGCCACGAGGTCCGTGAGCGCGTGGGCCGTGCCGTGCCCGAGGCCGCGGGCCTCGCCGCCGAGCGAAGGCGCGAGGGCGGGCAGGACCACGAGGGTCAGCACCATCGCCAGATCCTCGACGATGAGCCAGCCCACCGCGATGCGGCCGTTATCCGTGTCGAGGAGGCCGCGCTCCTCCAGCGCGCGGAGCAGGACGACCGTGCTCGCGACGGAGAGGGCGAGGCCGAAGACCAGGCCCTGGCCGAGGGTCCAGCCCCAGGCGAGGGCCAGGCCGATGCCCATGGCGGTCGCCGCCGTGATCTGCACCACCGCGCCGGGCAGGGCGATGGAGCGCACGGCCATCAGGTCCTTGAAGGAGAAGTGCAGCCCGACCCCGAACATCAGCAGGATGACGCCGATCTCCGCGAGCTGGCCCGTGAGGTTGCTGTCGCCCACGAAGCCCGGCGTGTAGGGGCCGACGAGGACGCCCGCGACCAGGTAGCCGACCAGAGGCGGCAGCCTGAGGCGCTGCGCGACCATCCCGCAGATGAAGGCGAGGGTCAGCCCGAGGGCGATGACGGCGATCAGTTCGGTCGCGTGCGGCACAGGGTCTTCACCTCCGAGGGGCGATGCGGGTCGGGCGGAGCGAGCCTTCTCGACTGGCGAACGCGATTCAACCCTCTTCCGGCCGAACAGCTGTGCGGATCGCCGTCAGCGATCGCCGCGTCCCATCCGGGCGTTGCGAGACCACGGCCGCCGCGCCGCGATGGTCGGGCGGCGTGCGGTCCCGCGACGGGGCGGCCGGCGCCGCCCGCGTCTCCAATCGCGGCCATCGTGCAGGGATCCGGCGCGCGGTCGCGGGCCGAGGCGGGTCGGGGCGGGACGATCGGCCGGGACCCGGCACCCGCGGCTTCACCGCTGCCGCGACCGGGCGCCGTCGGAGGCCGCGCCACATGCGCATGTGTCCGGTGGTGCCCGCGACCGGCGGCGCGGCCGCTGCGTGCCCCGCCCCGCGGGTCGCGGGCCGGCCCGCGCCGGAGGGAGAGACGCCGCCGGCCGACGCGGATGCAGGCGCGTGGCCGGTCTCCGGCAGGGCCGGCGATGGACCTAAGATCCGGGGAGGATCGACGCGAGATCCGTGAAGCCCTGCGCCTCGCTCGTGAACAGGGCCACGAGCAGCAAGCACAGGCCGCCGAGGAGCGCGACCCCGGCCGTGGCGCCGACCAGATCCGACGTCCGAATGGCCGGCTCGGCTTGCCGGCTGAACAGCAAGGCTCGCCCTCTGCGAGTGTTCGGATACGTGCGGCCCACGCGCTGCCTCCCGAAATCGAGGCCCCCTGTATTAACGGTCCCATCATCGGGTCTTCATCCGCGCGCGCGCGGCGGTCTGCGGCGGGGATTGTGAAACGCGTGCGCTCGCGCACGCTCTCGATCTGCAGAGAAGATCGGCTGATCTTCCGGAAAGTGTCCGGTTCTTCAGGATGTCCCGTGGCGGACCGCATCGCGCGGTCCGGGCACGCGGATCGACGCGCCGGCTGATCCCGTCCCGACTGGGCCGCCTGGCGGCGCCGTGCCGCTCCCGGCGGCGGTGCCTTCGGAGGGCGCCGGGCTAACGCGGCCTGTCGCCTTCGACCGTCGTCGGCGAACCGAGCCAGCCCTTCGCCGCGGCCGCTGTGCGCAGGCTGGCCTTGGCCGGTTCGTACTTGAGGATGAGCTGCTCCCGAGTCTCCGCGGCGAGGAGCGCCAGACGCCCGGGATCCGAATTGTCCTCCAGGTCGGCGAGCTTCACGAGCGTGGCCCGAAGGGTGCCCACCTTCGCGATGTTGTTGATCCAGGCCGCGTAGGTGACGCGCCCACCGGGCTTCGTGAGCATGGCGACCGAGGTCAGCACGTTGTCGCTGAAGCCCTCTTTGGCCAAGTGGCCGAACCCGTAGCTGGTATCCTCGACCACATCGTGCAGCCATGCGGCTTGCACCGCCTCGTCCCGCTCCAGATCGGACCAGAACGGGCACCCTTCCGACAGCCTGAGCACGCCGGCAACGACCCGCGCCAGATGCTCGATGTACGGCCTGCCGGCTTTGTCGACTTGGCCTCGGTGGACGATGGTGGCCACCGTCTGGGCATCGGCCGCGGTCCGGCGGAGGGGCGGCAGGATCACGCGCTCATCCTTTCACCGGATGTGCCAGCGGGGCTGGTCCGGGCCATGTACCGCGCTCAGCCCGACACGAACAGCATCATCATCCGCGCCGCCGCCGCGATCTGCTCGACGGAGGCTTCCGGCATGTCGGCAACCACCTTCTCGACGATGCTCCGGGCGATGCCATCGCAGAGGCCGACGCCCAGCGCGAACGTGCTGAGACGAACCAGCACGCTCTCGGCGATCTTCGTCCGCTTCTGATCGGGCACGTCGCTCATGTCGGTCTCGGAAAGCCCATGATGACCGCGGCCGTCACCCTCGTGCGGCGAAGCCCCGGCGCGGTGGCGGTGTCGGCGCGCAGGCTCCTCGCCTGGGAGCGCCGGCGCCGGAGGACGTTCGGGCCAGAGCGGATTTCCGCGCCGCGGGCAAACGCCACGCGCGACCCGGCCGCCCGCTCAATCCCGGTCCCGAAGGTCCTGTTTCCCTTGGGAAATTTGGCTGGGGCGCCAGGATTCGAACCTGGGAATGGCGGTACCAAAAACCGCTGCCTTACCACTTGGCGACGCCCCAAGGTGAGCGGAGGCTGTCTAGACGCCGCGCCCGCCCCTGGCAAGCGGCGGATCGCGGCCGTCCGGCGCCCGCCAGCCGCGGCTCAGCGGCGCTCGGGCGTGCCGTCGATCCGGCGGGGCAGGCCCAGCGGGTTGGCGGCCTGGAGCGCGGCCGGCAGCAGCGCGTCGGGAACGTCCTGATAGCTCACCGGCCGCAGGAATCGGTCGATCGCGAGACTGCCCACCGAGGTCGTGCGCCCGTCCGAGGTCGCCGGATAGGGGCCGCCATGCACCATGGCATGCGCCACCTCGACGCCGGTCCCGAACCCGTCCACCAGGATCCGGCCGACGCGGCGCTCCAGGAGCGGCAGCAGGTCGCGCGCGGCCGCGTGATCCTCCGGCGCGAGGTGCAGCGAGGCGGTGAGCTGGCCCTCCAGGCGCTCCAGAACCGCCCGCATCGCGGCGAAGTCCGCGCAGCGCACCACGAGCCCCGAGGCGCCGAACATCTCCTCCTGCAGCTCGGGATCCGCCAGGAACACGTCCGAGTCCGCGGCGAACAGGGTGGCCCGGCCCTGGGTCGCCCCGCCCTCCGCACCCTCGGCGATGCGGGTGACGGCGGCGTGGCCGGCCACCCGCGCCACGGCCTCGCGGTAGGCGCGCTGGATGCCGGGCGTCAGCATGGTCGCGGCCGGGCTCTCGCGCAGGGCCGCGCCGGCAGCCTCCAGGAAGGCGTCGCGGCCCGGGCCCGGCAGCGCCAGGATCAGGCCGGGATTGGTGCAGAACTGCCCGGCGCCCAGCGTCAGCGAGGCCGCGAAGGCCTTGCCGATCGCGGCGCCCCGCGCGGCGAGCGCGCCGGGGAACAGCAGCACCGGGTTGATGCTGCTCATCTCGGCGTAGACCGGGATCGGCGACGGGCGGCCGGCCGCGATCGCCATCAGGGCGGTGCCGCCCCGGCGCGAGCCCGTGAAGCCGACGGCGGCGATCCGGGGATCGGCCACCAGCCCCTGCCCGATCGACTGGCCGGCATCGAACAGCAGCGAGAAGGTCCCCTCCGGCAGGCCGCAGGCGGCCACCGCCTTCTGGATGGCGCGGCCGACGAGCTCCGAGGTGCCGGGATGGGCGGGATGGGCCTTGACCACCACCGGGCAGCCCGCCGCCAGGGCCGAGGCGGTGTCGCCGCCCGCCACCGAGAAGGCCAGCGGGAAGTTCGAGGCGCCGAACACCGCCACCGGGCCGACGGCGATCCGGCGCAGGCGCAGGTCCGGCCGGGGCAGCGGCTTGCGGTCCGGCAGCGCCGGGTCGATCCGCGCCTCGACGTAGCTGCCCTCGCGGACGACGCCGGCGAACAGGCGCAGCTGGCCGACCGTCCGGGCGCGCTCGCCCTCGATCCGCGGCCGGGGCAGCCCCGTCTCGGCCATGCAGCGGGTGACGAGGTCGTCCCCGATGTCCAGGATGTTCGCGGCGATCGCCTCCAGGAAGCCGGCCCGCGCCTCCGGATCGGTCTCGCGGAAGGTGTCGAACGCGGCCTCGGCGAGCGCGCAGGCCCGGTCGAGGTCGCCCCGGTTCGCGCCCGGGAAATCCGGCTCCAGGGCCCGTCCAGTGGCCGCCTCCACGGCCCGGAAGGCCGCCTCGGTGCCGCGCCGCGCCTCGGCGCCGATCAGGTTCTCGCCGCGCAGGGTCATGAGCTGCTCCTCTCGATAGGGTGTGCGGGCGGGGCCGCACCGGGACGGCGCGTGCGGGCGGTCAGCCCCGCTGCGCCGCCAGGGCCTTCTCGCGGATAGCCGCGAGGGTCATGGTCGGGGTGAGCGCCTCGGGATCGACGAGGCAGTGGATCATCGCCGGCAGCCCGGAGGCGAGGCCGCGCTCGAAGGCGGGGGCGAACTCCTCGGTGCGCTCCACGCGCTCGCCGTGGCCGCCGCAGGCGCGGGCGAGGGCCGCGAAGTCGGGGTTGCGCAGCTCCGTCGCCGAGACGCGGCCGGGATACTCGCGCTCTTGGTGCATCCGGATCGTGCCGTACATGCCGTTGTCGAGCACGACCACCACGACGGCGATCCCGTACTGCACGGCGGTGGCGAATTCCTGCACGGTCATCATCACGTCGCCGTCGCCGGCCAGCGCCACGACGATCCGCTCCGGGCGGCTGCGCTTGGCCATCACGGCGGCCGGCAGCCCGTAGCCCATGGAGCCGGAGGTCGGCGCGAGCTGCGTGCCGAAGGCGCGGAACCGGTAGTAGCGGTGGACCCAGGTGGCGAAGTTGCCGGCGCCGTTGCAGATCACCGCGTCCGGCGGCAGCCGCTCGCGCAGCCACGTGATCGCCGCGCCGTACTGGAACGCGCCGGGCTTCGGCTCCGGCGTCTCGGACCACGCGCGGTAGGCGGCGTGGGCCTCGGCGGCGCGGCCGGTCCCGGTGGCCTCGAAATCCGGCAGGACCGCGCAGAAGGTCTCGGGCGCCGCCTCGATCGCCAGCGCCGGCTGGTAGACCCGGCCGAGCTCCGCCGCGTCGGCGTGGACGTGGACCAGCGGCAGGCCGGGATCGGGGATGCCGAGCAGGCCGTAGGATTGCGCGGGCATCTCGGAGAGGCGGCCGCCCACCATCAGCAGCAGGTCGGCCTCCCGGATCCGGGCGAGCAGCGCCGGATTCGGCCCGATCCCGAGCTCGCCCGCGAAGTTCGGGTGGTCGGCGGGGAAGAGCTGAGCCCGCCGGAACGAGACCGCCACCGGCAGGTCGTGGCGCTCGGCCCAGGCGGCCATGGCGGCGACGGCGCCCGGCGTCCAGCGGGATCCGCCCAGCAGCACCACCGGCCGCCGCGCCTCCGCCAGCATCGCCCGCAGGCGCGCGACGTCGTCCCCGGACGGGGCCGGCGCGGCCGGAACGACGCGCGGCGCGTCCGGCACGGCCGCGACGTCGTCGAGCATGTCCTCCGGCAGGGCGACCACGACGGGGCCCGGGCGGCCCTGCATCGCGACCCGGAAGGCCCGGGCGAGGATCTCCGGGATGCGCGCGGCGTCGTCGATCTCCACCGCCCACTTGGCGACGCCGCCGAACATCTGCCGGTAATCGACCTCCTGGAACGCCTCGCGATCCCGCATCCGCCGGGCGATCTGGCCGACGAACAGGATCATCGGCGTCGAATCCTGGCGGGCGATGTGCACGCCGGCGGAGGCGTTGGTGGCGCCGGGCCCCCGGGTGACGAAGCAGATGCCCGGGCGGCCCGTGAGCTTGCCGGCGGCCTCCGCCATGATCGCCGCGCCGCCCTCCTGCCGGCAGACCAGCATGTCGATACCGCTGTCGCGCAGGGCGTCGAGCACCGCGAGGTAGCTCTCGCCGGGGACGCAGGTCACGCGCTCGACACCCTGCGCTCGGAGCTGATCGACGAGCACCTGCGCGCCGGTGCGTGGGGGCAATCCGCTCAAGCCGTTCCTCCCTGGCGCTCGGGCCGCATCCGGGGCGTGGTGCCGGGATCGGCCGTGGATCCGCCCGCCGCTGAGATGCGTCTGATATCCCAGTTTCAGGATAGGGACGGGTTCGGGGCGGTCAACCTGTCAGACGAGGGGCCGCCGGTCGAGGGCCCGGCGGGTCATCTGGTCGAGAAAGTCGAACAGCGTCCCGATCCCGGCAAGGGCCGTACCCGCGTCCCGCGCCGCGATGCCCGACACGATCGCCGCGTGGATCGCGGCGCAGTCCGGGAAGCTCGCCGTCGGCTCGTAGGTGTACCAGAACCGGCGCGACTGCGCGTGGAGCGCCGCCATGGTGCCGGTGAGCGTCGGGTTGTGGGCGGCGCCGACCAGGCCCTCGTGCAGGGCGCGCTTGTGCCGGAAATACGCTTCTCGATCACGGGCCTCGGCGGTGCTGCGCAGCCCGCCGACGCAGTCCAGCAGCCGCGCCACGTCGGCCTCGGTGGCGCGCGCGATGGCGCAGCGGGCCACGGTCTCGTCGAGGGGGCGCCGCACTTCCAGCAGTTCGAGGTGCTTGATGATGTCGACCTGGGTGACGAGGACGCCGCGGCGCGGGTGGACCTCCACGAACCCGATCATCTTCAGCCGCGCCAGCGCCTCGCGGACCGGGGTCCGGCCGAGGCCCAGCTCGGCGCCGAGTTCGCCCTCTGAGACCATGGCGCCGGGCGCGAGGCGGCGGCTGATGATCATCTGCTCGATGGCGTCGTAGGCGGTCTCGGCGAGCGAGCGCGGCCTCGGCGCGTCCGCCGGCGTCGCGCGCCCGCGGCCCGCAAATTCCAATCCGGCCAAGGACTTCCCCGTCGATATGTGCCCGTATCCGTCGCAACCTGCGCCGGTTGACAATGGCGCCGCGCGGCGCGTTACTCAAGACTTGGGATATCAGTCCGCGCGCAGCGCGGGCAGGAGCCAAGGCCGGCGCAAGCGACGGGTGATTGTCACCGTTGCCGGGCGTGGAGACCGAGGCCCGGGGAGGAGAAGCGGATGTCCGGGTTGTCCCCTGAGACGCGCGCCAAGCTGAAGACCGTCAGCACGGCGACGCTGATGACCGCCCTCTACAAGCGCGGCTTCCGCAACCAGATGATCCAGGGCGTGCTGCCCCTGAAGGCCGGCGGCCCGACGATGGTCGGCGAGGCCTATACCCTGCGCTACATCCCGGCCCGGGAGGACCTGAACCCGATCACGGTGTTCCGCGACCGCGCGCACCCGCAGCGCAAGGCCGTGGAGGAGTGCCCGCCCGGCGCCGTGATGGTGATCGACAGCCGGAAGGACGCCCGTGCCGCCTCCGCGGGCTCGATCCTGGCGACCCGGCTGATGGTGCGCGGCTGCGCCGGGCTCGTCACCGACGGCGGCTTCCGCGATGCCGACGAGATCGCCCGGCTCGAGATGCCGAGCTACCACGCGCGCCCGTCGGCGCCGACGAACCTCACGGTCCACCAGGCGATCGACATCAACGTGCCGATCGGCTGCGGCGACGCGCCCGTCTTCCCCGGCGACGTGATCGTCGGCGACGGCGACGGGGTGGCGGTGATCCCGGCCCACCTCGCGGACGCGGTCGCCGACGAGGCCGTGGAGATGACCGCCTACGAGGATTTCGTCACTGAGGAGGTTCGCAAGGGCCGCACAATCCTCGGCCTCTACCCTGCCACCGACGAACAGAGCCTCGCCGATTTCGCCGCCTGGCGGACGCGGACCGGTCGCTGAGCGTGCCGCACCGGCCCGCTCCGTCCCGGCCCGCGCTCGGCAACGGGCCGGGACGCGTCGGATTCGGCTCGGGGGGACGCCATGGCGGCGGGGTTGCACGGGGGCGATGCGGCGCCGGAGATCGAGCGGCGGACGATCGCCAAGGTGTCGCGGCGTCTTCTGCCGCTGATCGTCCTGATCTACTTCGTCGCCTACATGGACCGGACGAATGTAGGCTTCGCCTCGTTCGGGCTGGACCGGGAATTCGGGTTCTCCGCCACGGTCTACGGCTGGGCGGCCGGCATCTTCTTCCTCGGCTACGTCATCTTCGAAGTGCCGAGCAACGTCCTGCTGGAGCGCGCCGGGGCGCGGTTCTGGATCGCCCGGATCATGGTCACCTGGGGGCTTGTGGCGGGCAGCATGGCCCTCATCACCGGCCCGGCGAGCTTCCTCGCCCTGCGCTTCCTGCTGGGCGTGGCCGAGGCCGGCTTCTTCCCCGGCGTGATCCTCTATTTCACCTACTGGTTCCCGAAGCGGTACCGGGCGCGCGTGGTCGCCGCGCTGTTCCTGGCGGTCCCGGGCTCGAACGCCCTCACCGCCGTGATCTCGGGGGCGCTGCTCCAGCTCGACGGGGCGCTCGGCCTGCACGGCTGGCAGTGGCTGTTCCTCCTCGAGGCGGCGCCCTCGATCCTGCTGGCCTTCGCGGTCCTGGCGCTGATGACCGACCGGCCCGAACAGGCGGCGTGGCTCACGGTCGAGGAGCGGCTGTGGCTGGAGGCGGAGCTCGCGGCGGAGCGGGACGGCACCGTCAGGACCCACGGGCACTTCACCCTGGGGCAGGTCCTCACCGACCGGCGCGTGCTGGCGCTGGGGGCGATCTACTTCAGTATCGGCACCGCCACCTACGGCATCACCTTCTTCCTGCCGCCGATCCTGAAGAGCCTGCACCTCACCGACTGGGAGACGGGCGTCGCCACGGCGGTGCCCTACGGCGTCGGCACCCTGGGCATGATCGCCTGGAGCTGGTCGTCGGACCGGCGCGACGAGCGCCGCTGGCACTTCGCGATCGCTGCCCTGGTCGCCGCCCTCGGCCTCTTCGCCTCCGGACCGGTGCTGGGCAGTCTCTGGGCGCTCACGGCGATGTCGGCGGCTACGCTCGGGCTCTACGGGAGCAAGCCCGCCTTCTGGGCGATGCCGGGGGAGTTCCTGGCCGGGCCCGCGGCCGCGGGAGGGATCGCGCTGATCAACGCGATCGGCAATCTCGGCGGCTTCGTCGGCCCCTACGTCCTGGGCTGGCTCAAGGATCACACCGGCACCTACGAGGCCGGCCTCTACTTCCTGGCGGCCTGCGCGCTCGTCTCCGCGGCGATCACGCTCGCCGCCGTCCGCCCGGCCGGGCCGAACGCGTGAGACCGGAGACAGAGCGATGACCGCGCGCAAGAAGACCCTGGACGACCTGCGCAGCCAGCGCTGGTTCGGCGCCACCGACCTGCGCAGCTTCGGCCACCGCTCGCGCATGCTGCAGATGGGCTACGAGCGGGCGGATTTCACCGGCAAGCCGATCGTCGGCATCATCAACACCTGGAGCGACATCAACCCCTGCCACCAGCATTTCCGCGAGCGCGTGGAGCACGTGAAGCGCGGCGTCTGGCAGGCGGGCGGCTTCCCGATCGAGCTGCCGGCGCTGTCGCTGTCCGAGAACTTCGTCAAGCCGACCACGATGCTCTACCGCAACCTCCTGGCCATGGAGGTGGAGGAGCTGCTGCGCCAGCATCCCGTGGACGGCGCGGTGCTGATGGGCGGCTGCGACAAGACCACGCCCGGCACCGTGATGGGCGGCATCTCCATGGACCTGCCGATGATCTTCCTGCCGGCCGGACCGATGATGCGCGGGCATTTCGGCGGCACGATCTTGGGCTCCGGCTCGGATGTCTGGAAGTACTGGGCCGAGAAGGAGGCCGGGAACATCACCACCCAGCAGTGGAACGACATGGAGGCGGGCATCGCCCGCTCCGCCGGGACCTGCATGACCATGGGCACGGCCTCGACCATGACGGCGATCACCGAGGCGCTGGGTCTGTCCCTGCCGGGCTCGGCCTCGATCCCGGCAGCGGACGCGGATCATCCGCGGATGGCCGGCGCCTGCGGCCGGCGGATCGTCGAGATGATCTGGGAGGACCTGAAGCCGTCCGACATCCTCGACCGCCGCTCGATCGACAACGCGCTGGTCGTCCACAACGCGCTCGCCGGCTCCACCAACGCGATGATCCACCTCGTGGCCATGGCAGGCCGGGCCGGCATCCCGGTCAAGCTCACCGAGTTCGACGAGTTCGCCCAGAGGGTGCCGGTGATCGCCAACCTCCGGCCGTCGGGTCAGTGGCTGATGGAGGATTTCCACATCGCGGGCGGGATCCGTGCCCTGATGGCGCGCCTGTCCCCCCTGCTCCGCCTCGACGCCCGCTCGGTCACCGGCGGCACGATCGGCGACGGGCTCGCCGGCATGAAGGTCTTCAACGACGACGTGATCCGTCCGCTCGACCGGCCGATCGTGGCCATGGGCGGGACCGCGATCCTCTACGGCAACCTCGCCCCGGACGGCTGCGTGATCAAGCCGCCGGCCGCCGACCCGCGCTTCCTGAACCATACCGGTCCCGCGCTGGTCTTCGACAGCTATGACGCGATGAACGCCGCGGTGAACGACCTCGACCTCGACGTCACCCCCGACCACGTGATGATCCTGCGCAATGCCGGGCCGATCGGCGGCCCCGGCATGCCGGAATGGGGCATGCTGCCGATCCCCAAGGTCCTGCTCCGGCAGGGCGTGCGCGACATGGTCCGGATCTCGGACGCGCGGATGAGCGGCACCAGCTACGGCGCCTGCATCCTGCACGTCGCGCCGGAATCCGCTGCGGGCGGCCCGCTCGCGGCGGTGCGCGACGGCGACCGCATCACCGTGGACGTGCCCGGGCGGCGGATCCACCTGCATCTCGACGACGCCGAGATCGCGGCGCGGGTGAAGGCGTTCCGGCCGCCGGACCGGGTCTATCCGCGCGGCTATAACCGGCTGTTCGCCCAGCACGTGCGGCAGGCGCACGAGGGGTGCGATTTCGACTTTCTGGAGGGCGCCGGGGGGATCCCGGAACCCGAGATTCACTGACCGGCCCGAGCCGTCGGCAACAGGCGGCGGGCCGCACCACAGGGAGGGACCATGGTCATGATCGCACGCAGGGGGCTGCTCGCCGGAGCGGCCCTGCTCGGCGCCGCGCGGGCGGCCGGAGCCGGCTGGGAGCCGTCGCAGCGGGTGCCCGACCCGGCCGTCGAGATCCTCGATCCGGCCTTCGCCAAGTACCGCCTCGCCTCGGCGACGGTGGAGCGGGTCGCCACCGGCTTCCGCTGGGCCGAGGGGCCGGTCTGGTTCGGCGACATGGGATCGCTGCTGTTCAGCGACGTGGTCAACGACCGGATCATGAAATGGGAGGAGGCGTCGGGCGCACTCTCGGTGTTCCGCAAGCCATCGAACTATGCCAACGGCAACACCCGCGATCGGCAGGGACGGCTGATCACCTGCCAGCACAGGACTCGCAGCGTCACCCGGACCGAGCACGACGGCAGCCTCACCACGCTGCTCGACCGGTTCGACGGCAAGCCGCTGAACTCGCCGAACGACGTCGTCTGCCATTCCGACGGAGCCGTGTGGTTCACCGATCCGGCCTTCGGGCCGAACCCGCACGAGGCGATGGCCGCGCCGGAACTGCCCGGCACCGTCTATCGGATCGACCCCAGGACGGGGCAGGCCAGCGTCGCGGTCGAGGGCGTGGCGGGTCCGAACGGGCTCTGCTTCTCGCCGGACGAGTCCAAGCTCTACGTCATCGAGGCGCGGGCGAAGCCGAACCGCCTGATCCGCGTCTACGACGTGGTCGAGAACGGCACCAAGACCGCGAACGGGCGGGTGTTCTACGACGCCGGCACCGGCACGCCGGACGGGTTCCGCGTCGACGTCGACGGCAATCTCTGGTGCGGCTGGGGGATGAGCGAGGCCGAGGACGGGGTCATCGTGCTCTCGCCGCAGGCCAAGCTGATCGGCCGGATCCGCCTGCCCGAGCGCTGCGCCAACCTGTGCTTCGGCGGCCTCAACCGCAACCTGCTGCTGATGACGGCCTCGCACTCGGTTTATGCGCTGTACGTGAATACGCGGGGCGCCGGGACCTGCTGAGGCTGGACGGCCGGTGGGGCCGCCGGGCCGTCCTCGCGGGCGGGGCGAGCAATCCAGGATAGCGCCACGCTGACCGATGTCGCGCTGCCCTGGGTCGCTTCGCTCCGCTCACGATGACGGCGGTGGCCCGCCCTACTCGGCCGCCTGCGGCAGGTACCGCGCCGGGTCGTAGTTCAGGATCGGCCCGAGCCAGCGCTCGACCTCGCGGACATCCATCCCCTTGCGGGCGGCGTAATCCTCGACCTGATCCCGCTCCACCTTGGCGACGCCGAAATAGTGCGCCTCCGGGTGGGCGATGTAGATCCCCGACACCGACGAGCCCGGCCACATGGCGTAGGACTCGGTGAGCTTCACGCCGATCCGGCTCTCGGCCTTGAGCAGGTCGAACAGAGTCGTCTTCTCGGTGTGGTCGGGCTGGGCCGGGTAGCCCGGGGCCGGGCGGATGCCGTCGTACTTCTCCAGCACCAGCTCATCGGGGCCGTAGGCCTCGTCGGCCGCGTAGCCCCAGAACTCCTTGCGCACCCGCTCGTGCATCCGCTCGGCGAAGGCCTCGGCGATGCGGTCGGCGAGCGCCTTCACGAGGATCGCCCGGTAATCGTCGTTCGCCCGCTCGAAGCGCTCGGCGATCCGCACCTCCTCCAGACCCGCCGTGACCACGAAGCCGCCGACATAATCGGCAATGCCGGTCTCGGCCGGCGCCACGAAGTCCGACAGGCAGGTGTTCGACCGCCCGTCGCGCTTCGAGAGCTGCTGGCGCAGGCCGTGGAAGGTGGCGAGCCGCTCCGACCGGCTCTCGCCGGTGTAGAGCGCGATGTCGTCGCCGACGCTGTTGGCCGGCCAGAAGCCGATCACCGCCTTCGGGTTGAACCAGCGCTCCTCCACGATCTGCTTCAGCATGCCTTGCGCGTCCTCGTAGAGGGCGCGGGCGGCCGGGCCCTGCTCCGGGTCGTCCAGGATCGCCGGGAAGCGGCCCTTGAACTCGTAGGTCTGCAGGAACGGCGTCCAGTCGATGTAGGGCACGAGGTCCGCGACCTCGTAGGAGCCGTAGACCCGGGTGCCGGTGAAGCTGGGCTTGGCCGGCTTGTAGGCCGACCAGTCGATCTTGAACGCGTTGGTCCGCGCCTTGGCGAGCGGGAGCCGCTGCTTGTCGGCCTCCGACCGCTTGTGGGCGTCGGCGACCTTGGCGTACTCGGCCCGGACCTTCTCGATCGTGGCGCCGCGGGTCTCTTTGGAGATCAGGCTCGAGACCACGCCGACCGCGCGGCTCGCGTCGGTGACGTAGACCGCCTGACCCTTGGCGTAGGCCGGGTGGATCTTCACCGCCGTGTGGACGCGGCTCGTGGTGGCGCCGCCGATCAGCAGCGGCACGTCGAGACCCTCGCGCTCCATCTCGCCCGCCACGTGGACCATCTCATCGAGCGACGGTGTGATCAGGCCGGACAGGCCGACGATGTCGACCTTCTCGGTCTTGGCGGTCTCCAGGATCTTGGCGGCCGGCACCATCACGCCGAGATCGATGATCTCGTAGTTGTTGCAGGCCAGCACGACGCCGACGATGTTCTTGCCGATGTCGTGGACGTCGCCCTTCACGGTGGCCATCAGCACCTTGCCGGCGGCCTGGCGCTTGCCGTCGCCGCCGTTGGCGCGCTTCTCCTCCTCCATGAACGGCTCGAGATAGGCGACCGCCTGCTTCATCACGCGGGCCGACTTCACGACTTGGGGCAGGAACATCTTTCCGGAGCCGAACAGGTCGCCGACCACGTTCATGCCGGCCATCAGCGGGCCCTCGATGACGTGCAGCGGGCGCTCGGCCTTCTGTCGCGCCTCCTCGGTGTCGGCCACGATGTACTCGGTGATGCCGTTGACCAGCGCGTGCTCGATGCGCTTCTCGACGGGCGCCTCGCGCCACGTCAGGTCGGCGGTCTTGGCCTGGGCCGAGGCGCCGGTCTTGAAGCGCTCGGCGGCCTCCAGCAGGCGCTCGGTGGAATCGTCGCGGCGGTTGAGGACCACGTCCTCGCACAGCTCGCGCAGCTCCGCCGGGATCTCGTCATACACGGCGAGCTGGCCGGCATTGACGATGCCCATGTCCATGCCGGCCTTGATGCAGTGGAACAGGAACACCGCGTGCATCGCCTCGCGCACCGGCTCGTTGCCGCGGAACGCGAAGGACAGGTTCGAGACGCCGCCCGAGATATGGGCGTGCGGCAGGGTCTCGCGGATCGTGCGGGTCGCCTCGATGAAGGCCACGCCGTACGGGTTGTGTTCCTCGATACCGGTGGCGACGGCGAAGATGTTCGGATCGAAGATGATGTCCTCGGGCGGGAAGCCGACCTGCTCGGTCAGGATCCGGTAGGCCTTGGTGCAGATCTCGACCTTGCGCTCGTAGGAATCCGCCTGCCCCTGCTCGTCGAAGGCCATCACCACCACGGCGGCCCCGTAGGAGCGGCAGACCTTGGCGGCCTCGATGAACTTCTCCTCGCCCTCCTTCATCGAGATCGAGTTCACGATCGGCTTGCCCTGGATGCACTTCAGGCCGGCCTCGATCACCTCGAACTTCGAGGAATCGACCATCACGGGCACCCGGGCGATGTCGGGCTCGGCGGCGACGAGGTTCAGGAACTCGACCATCGCCTTCTGGGAGTCGAGCAGGCCCTCGTCCATGTTGACGTCGATCACCTGGGCGCCGGCTGCCACCTGATCGCGGGCGACGTCGAGCGCCGCCGCGTAGTCGCCGTTGGTGATGAGCTTGCGGAACTTGGCCGAGCCGGTGACGTTCGTGCGCTCGCCCACGTTCACGAAGGGGATTTCCGGCGTGAGGACGAAGGGCTCCAGGCCCGAGAGCCGCATCAGGCGCGGCACCTCGGGGATCGGCCGCGGCGCCTTGCCGGCGACGGCCTCCGCGATGGCGCGGATATGGTCCGGCGTGGTGCCGCAGCAGCCGCCGACCATGTTGACGAGGCCGGATTCGGCGAACTCGCCGACCAGCTTGCCCATCGCCTCCGGGCTCTCGTCGTAGAGGCCGAACTCGTTCGGCAGGCCGGCATTCGGGTAGGCGCAGACCAGCGTGTCGCAGATCCGCGACAGCTCGGCGATGTGGCCGCGCATCTCCCGGGCGCCGAGCGCGCAGTTGAGGCCGAAGGTCAGCGGCTCGGAATGGCGCAGGGAGTGCCAGAAGGCCGCCGGCGTCTGGCCCGACAGGGTGCGGCCCGAGAGATCCGTGATCGTGCCGGAGATCTGGATCGGCAGGCGGATGCCGGTCTCGTCGAAGACCTGCCACGCCGCCGCCACCGCGGCCTTGGCGTTCAGCGTGTCGAAGATCGTCTCGATCAGGATCAGCTCGGCGCCGCCGTCGATCAGGCCGCGGACCTGCTCGACATAGGCCTGCTTGACCTGATCGAAGGTCACGGCCCGAAAGCCCGGGTTGTTCACGTCGGGCGAGATCGACAAAGTCCGGTTCGTCGGGCCGATGGCGCCGGCCACGAAGCGGCGGCGGCCGTCCTTCTCCTCGGCGAGCTTGGCGGCCTCCCGGGCGAGCCGCGCCCCCTCGGCGTTCAGCTCGTGGATGATCGACTCCATGCCGTAATCGGCCTGTGCGATGGTGGTGCCCGAGAAGGTGTTGGTCTCGCAGACGTCGGCGCCGGCCAGGAAGTAGTCGAGGTGGATCTGCCGGATCGCGTCGGGCTGGGTCAGGATCAGGAGGTCGTTGTTGCCCTTCTGGTCGTGGCCGTGATCCTTGAACCGGTCGCCGCGAAAATCCTCTTCCGAGAACTTCAGCCGCTGGATCACGGTGCCCATCGCCCCGTCGAGGACGAGGATCTTTTCGGCCGCGCGCTGGCGCAGAGCCTTGGCGATCTCGGTGCCGTCAACGGGGGCAAAAGCGGTCATTCGGGTGATCCCATCAGCCACCTCATCCTGAGGTGCCGGAGCGAAGCGGAGGCCTCGCAGGAGGCCTCCAGATATTTCGGTGTTCCCTGGAGCCCCCCTTCGAGGCCGCTCGCGCGGCACCTCAGGATGAGGTGGAGGGTGGGATATGCGGGTATTTCGGACCGGCTGCGGTCAGCCTGCCTTCTCCAGGGCGGTGAGGCGCTTCTCGATCGCTTCGAGCCGCTCCTCGACTTCTGCGGCGGCGTAGCGGCCCAGGACCGATTCGCCGTTGATCGCCTCGCGCATGTTTGCCAAGCGCCCTTCGATATGCTCCAGACGCTGATTGACGACTGCAAATTCGCGCGTGTTGTCCTGTCTCAGATCCCGAATTTCGGTCCTCAGCTCCCTGAGGAGCGGAACGATCATATCCTGCGGCTCAGCCATAGCAGTCACCCCCAGTCACGCCCGAACCGGGCGCCACTGAAATCTAAGCCGCCGCCTTCGCGGCCGCCAGCTTCGGCGCCTGGGCGCGCAGGCCGAGCAGGTGGCAGATCGCGTAGACCAGATCCGAGCGGTTCATCGAGTAGAAGTGGAAGTCATTGACCCCCTCGTCCACCAAGTCGAGCACCTGCTCGGCCGCCACCGCGGCGGCGACGAGGCGGCGGGTCTCCTTGTCGTCGTCGAGCCCTTCGAACCGGGCCGCCAGCCAGTAGGGCACCGAGGCGCCGGTGCGGCGGGCGAAGTTCGCCGCCTGCTTGAAGTTCTGCACCGGCAGGATGCCCGGGATGATCGGGATCGTGATCCCGGCCGCCCGGACCTTCTCTAGGTAGCGCAGGTAGATCTCGTTCTCGAAGAAGAACTGGGTGATCGCCTGATCGGCCCCGGCATCGACCTTGGCCTTCAGGGCGTCGATATCGGCATCGAGCGAGGCCGCCTCCGGGTGCTTCTCGGGATAGGCCGAGACCGAGACCTTGAAGTCGCCGATCCGCTTGATCCCCTCGACCAGCTCGGCGGTCGAGGCGTAGCCCTCCGGATGCGGCCGGTAGGCGTGGCCGACGCCCTCGGCCGGGTCGCCGCGCAACGCCACGATGTGGCGCACGCCTGCATCCCAGTAGGACTGGACCACCGCGTCGATCTCCTCGCGGGAGGCGTCGACGCAGGTGAGGTGGGCGGCGGGCTTGAGGCTGGTCTCGCGGACCATCCGGGCCACCGTGTTGTGGGTGCGCTCGCGGGTCGAGCCGCCGGCCCCGTAGGTCACCGAGACGAAGCTCGGCTGCAGCGGGGCAAGGCGCTCGATCGAGGCCCAGAGGATCTTCTCCATCTCCTCGGTCTTCGGCGGGAAGAACTCGATCGAGACGCGGATCGGGTGGTAGCCGTCGCGGCTGGCGCGGTGGGTGGAGCGGCGCATCGGGGTCTCGTCCTCTATGTCGGTCGGTTCAGACGAAGTCTGCGGAGTTCGGTGTCTCAGGCGACGGCGCGCTGAGGCTGTTCTGTGTCGGTCAGCCCGTCTTGGGCCAGCCCGTCCTGGGCCAGCCAGAGGGTGACGGTGAGCTGGCCGGACTCGCGCGGCGCCAGATCGCAGGTGGCGACCGTGGCGAGGCCGGCCTCGGCGAGCCAGCCGGAGACCTGGTCGGCCGAGAAGCCGAGGCGCCGGTGGGCCTGTCCGGTGCGCAGGAACTCCAGATCGTGCGGCGCGAAATCCACCACCAGCAGGCGGCCGCCCGGCGCCACGAGCCGCGCGGCGCCGCGGAGCGCCCGGGCCGGGTCGTCGAGATAATGCAGCACCTGATGGACTACGACGAGGTCGAAACTCGCCCGCGCGAAGGGCGGCGCGTGAATGTCGCCCTGCCGCAGATCGACCCGCGCGAGGCCCTGGCGCTCCAGGTTGGCCCGGGCGACGGACAGCATGGCGTGGCTCGAATCGAGGCCGGTGGCCCGGCCGGCCCGGGGCGCCAGGAGGCCGAGCATCCGGCCGGTGCCGGTCCCGAGATCGATCAGGCTGCCGATCGGGCGGTCGCCCAGGGCGTCGAGCACCGCGGCCTCCACGATCGCCTCGGGCACGTGCAGGGAGCGCAGCTCGTCCCATTTGGGAGCCAGCCGGGCGAAGAAGGTCGTGGCCGCCTCGGCCCGCTGCGCCCGGACGGCGTCGAGCCGCGCGCGGTCCTCCGAGAGCGGCGGCGCGGTCCGGTCGAGCCCGGACAGCAGCGGGTCCGCCAGGCCGGCGCGGGCGTCGGACAGCCGGAAGAACGCCCAGGCCCCCTCGCGGTGGCGCTCGACCAGCCCTGCCTCCACCAGGAGCTTCAGGTGGCGGGAGATCCGCGGCTGGGACTGGCCGAGGATGTCGGTGAGGTCGGAGACCGACAGCTCACCCTCGACGAGGAGCGCCAGGATGCGCAGGCGCGTCTCCTCCGCGGCCGCACGCAGGACGCCCAGGGCTTCCGGAAAGGGGATCGACCCCGCCTCTTGCCTGCGTTCGATAGACATAAAGATATGTTTATGTCCGTTTCGACGCGGACGCAAGCGCGATCTTGAACCGGCCTGAGGCGATCGTGCCGAGCCGATGAGACGGTAGCGCGGCGGCCGCGTTGACGGCAGGATCGATGGCAGGGCCGCGGACCGCGCGCCCGGGAGGCGCGCATGGCCGAGAGCCCGTTCCCGCAGATCACGCTGGTCCGCCACGGCGAGACCGCCTGGAGCCTGTCCGGTCAGCATACCGGGCGCAGCGACATCCCCCTGACGCCGGAGGGCGAGGAGGCGGCGCGCGCCCTCGCCCCGCGCCTGGCGGCCCGCGCCTACGCGGAGGTCTGGTCGAGCCCGTCGAGCCGGGCGGCCACGACCTGCGCGCTGGCGGGTTTCGGCGACCGCCGCATGATCGACCCGGATCTCGCGGAGTGGGATTACGGCGCCTACGAGGGCCGGACCACCAAGGCGATCCTGGCCGAGCGGCCGGACTGGCGCCTGTTCCGCGACGGCTGCCCCGGCGGCGAGACGGCGGCGGACGTCGGTGTCCGGGCGGACCGGGTCATCGCCCGGGCCCGCGCCCGCGACGCCGACCTGATCGTGTTCTCCAGCGCGCATGTCCTGCGCGTGCTCGCCGCGCGCTGGATCGGCCTGGAGCCGCGGGGCGGCGCGCTCCTCGTCCTCGGCACGGCGAGCGTCTCGGTCCTCGGCTACGAGCACGACCGGACCGAGCCCGTGCTGCGCGCCTGGAACGGGTAGGCGCTAGCGCAGCCAGTACCCGTCCGGCGCCAGCGCCTGGGGCATCGGCTCGCCGAGGGCGTGGTGGACGATGCGGTCCACGGCGCGGACCATGGCGTCGAGGGGCAGGTCGTTGGGCTCGGTGCCGAACGGTTCCTCCAGCTCGTCGCCGAGGGCGTCGAGGCCGAAGAACGTGTAGGCCACGAGCGCGACCACGATCGGGGTCGCCCAGCCGAGCGAGCCGGTGAGGCCCACCGGCAGGAGCAGGCAGTAGAGCCACGCGGTCCGGTACACGAGCAGCGTGTAGGCGAAGGGCAGCGGCGTGTTGGCGAGCCGCTCGCAGGCGGTGTGCACGCCCGACAGCGCCTCGATCCGGGCCTCGAGGATGCCGAACTGGATGTCGCTGAGCCGGCCCGCGCGCGTCAGCGCGGCGAGGTCGCGGGTGATGGCGGCCAGGACCGAGTCGGTGGGGTTCGGACCGGACAGGTCCGAACCCGGGCTGGTCCGGTCGACGGCGGCGGCCTCGTCCAGGTCGCGCAGGCGGGCGTGGAGGCCGTGCGCGAAGGCCGACAGGCGCCGGAGCTGGAGCGCGGCCTCCCGCTCGGGCAGCAGGGCCGGGAGGGAGCGAGCGAGGTTGCGCACCTCGCCGATCAGGTTGCCCCAGTGCTTCCGGGCCTCCCACCAGCGCTCGTAGCAGGCGTTGTTGCGGAAGCTCAGGAAGATCGAGAGGGCGAGCCCGACCACGGTGAACGGCGTCACACCGGCGCTGATCGGGAACAGCGCGGGCCAGCGCGACTCCGCCCACACCACCGCGCACGAGACTGCGATGATCCCGGCGAGCTTGGGCGCCACCCGCGGCAGGATCGAGCCGCGCAGGGTGAACAGCAGGGTCAGCAGGCTGGGCCGGGTGCGGACGATCATCGGGACTTCGGCGATGCGGTGCCGCCGTCCTGCCCTGCCCCCTCCGGACCCGCAAGCGACGTCTCCGTGAGCTCGGCAGTTCCATCGGGCTCGGGCAAGCGTCGGGCAAGTCTCGGGCAAGCGTCGGGCAAGCCTTGGGCCGCTGTCAGCCGGCCTCCGCCTCCCACAGCCACGCCGCCCCGCGCACGCCCGAGGCGTCGCCGTGCAGGCTCGCCCGCACGGGCGTGTCGAAGGCATCGGAGAAGACGTGGGGGGCGATCGCCGCCGGCAGGCCCGCGATCAGCTCCGGGATGCGCGACAGGCCGCCGCCGATCACGATCACGTCCGGGTCGAGGAGGTTCACCACCTGGGCGGCCGCACGCCCGAGCCGCTCGAGATGGACGGCGAGCGTCTCCCGTGCCGCCGGGCTTCCGGCCCGGGCCGCGGTGACGATCGCCTCGGCGGCGAGGCTGCCGCCGTGCCGCCGCGCGTGGTCCGCCGCCAGGCCGGGACCGGACAGCCAGGTCTCGACGCAGCCCCGGCGACCGCAGTAGCAGGCGGCGCCCGGCCGCTCGTCGTCGCGGGGCGCCGGCAGCGGGCCGTGGCCCCACTCACCCGCGATGCCGTTGCGGCCCGTGAGCACCCGACCGTCGAGGGCGATGCCGGACCCGACGCCGGTCCCCAGGATCACCGCCCAGACCACGCTGGCCCCGGCCCCGGCGCCGTCGATCGCCTCCGACACCGCCAGGCAATTGGCGTCGTTCTCGATCCGCAGCGGGCGCTCCAGGCGCGCGCCGAGATCGGCCGCGAACGGGTGTCCGTTGAGCCAGTGCGAGTTGGCGTTGCGCACGAGGCCCGTCGCCGGGGACAGGCTCCCCGGCATGCCGATGCCGACGCTGCAGGGCGCGCCGGCCTCGGCCTCGAGACGCAGGACGAGGTCGGCCACGGCCTCGACGGTGGCCCGGTAGGCGCCGCGCGGGGCGGGCATCCGCGCCTCGGCCAGGGTCGTCCCGTCCCGGCTGAGCACGATCCCGGCGATCTTGGTGCCGCCGAGATCGATGCCGAGGCGCGGGCGACCTGTGTTCTCCGCCGCGGGCGATCCCATCACTCGGCGGCGGCGACCTTGCTGTCGGTGCCCATCGGCTGCGGCGCCTCGTCGGCGATGTGGGTGCCGATGGCGACCGGGTGGGCCATCACCTCGTTGAGCTTGGCGACGTCGAGCTCGCCCTCCCAGCGGCTGACCACCACGCAGGCGACGCCGTTGCCCACGAGGTTGGTGAGCGCGCGGCACTCGGACATGAACTTGTCGATGCCGAGGACCAGGGTCATGGCGGCGACCGGGACCGGGCTGTTGGGGATCGCCGAGAGCGTCGCCGCCAGGGTGATGAAGCCCGCGCCGGTGACGCCCGAGGCGCCCTTCGAGGTCAGCATCGCCACCAGGATGATGGTCGCGTACTGGCTGATCGACAGGTCCACGCCCACGGCCTGCGCGAGGAACAGCGTCGCCAGCGTCATGTAGATGTTGGTGCCGTCGAGGTTGAACGAGTAGCCGGTCGGCACCACGAGGCCCACGACCGAGTCCGAGGCGCCGAGGCGGCGCATCTTGGTCATGAGCTGCGGCAGCACCGTCTCGGAGGACGACGTGCCGACCACGATCAGCAACTCGTCCTTAATGTAGGCGAGGAAGCGCAGGATCGAGAAGCCCGCCACCCGGGCGATCGCCCCGAGCACCACGAGCACGAACAGCAGCGCCGTGATGTAGAAGGTGCCGACGAGCCACGCGAGGTCGTAGACCTTCTGGATCCCGTACTCGCCGATCGTGAACGCCATGGCGCCGAAGGCGCCGACGGGGGCGAGCTTCACGACGATGCCGATGATCCGGAAGAAGATCTGGCCGGCCGTGTCGATCGCGTGGTTCACCGAGGCCGCCCGATCGCCGAGATTCGTCACCACGACGCCGGTGAGGATCGAGATCAGCAGCACCTGCAGCAGGTCGCCGGTGGCGAAGGGGTCGAGGAAGCTCTTCGGGATGATCGCCAGGATGTGGGCGACCGTGGAATCGGCCGCCGCCTTGCTGGCGTAGGTCGCGACCTTGCTGGCATCGAGCTTCGACGGGTCGGCGTTGAAGCCGGCGCCGGGCCGGATCACCTCACCGACGATGACGCCGATCAGCAGCGCGATGGTGGACACGACCTCGAAGTAGACCAGCGCCTTCAGGCCGACGCGGCCGACCTTCTTCAGGTCGCCGATCGACGCGATGCCGTGGACGATCGTGCAGAAGATGATCGGCGCGATCATCATCTTGATCAGGCCGATGAAGGCGTCGCCGAGCCACTTCATCGACTTGCCGGTGGCCGGGTCGTACCAGCCGAGCAGCACGCCGAGCGCGATGGCGATCAGCACCTGGATGTAGAGCACCTTGTACCAGGGCTCGCGGGGCGCTGCGGCGGGAGCCGTCGCCTGGATTGCCTGTGCCATGTCCATCCCGTGCGACGACCGCGCACCCTCCCGATTTGCCGGCACGCTAGCGATTATCACCCGGCGCCTCAACGGCTGCACGCTTATCGGCCCGGAACCATCCGTGACAAAAACCTGTCAGTCCCGGGCGAAGACTTCGCGCGTCCGGCAGAGCCGCGGACCCGCGAAAGCAGACGGGCCGCAGCGCGGTCTGCGCTGCGGCCCGGCCGTGTCTCGCGTCGTTGCGCCGCGGGGCGCGCCGCGCGTCAGGTCTGCTGCTGGGTCCGGCGGGGGCGGACGGTCCAGCGCTCGAACATCGAGGCGGGATCATCGCTCTTCCCGTCCTTGTTCTCGGCGGCGGGATCGGGCTGCTGGTGGATCGCCGCGCCGAGCGCCTGCGACAGGCTCTCGATGACGTCGTCGATGCGGGCATCCCCGTGCAGGGCGTCGCCGGTGCCGCCCTGCGGGGCGGGCGTCTCGGCGGCCGGCGCGGCGTGCGCGGCCGCTTCCGGCGCGGGCTCCGCGGTCGGGCGGGGCGCGGGCGGAGGCGGCGGCTCCGGAGCCGCGGCGGGGCCGCGACGACCGCGCTGGACCGGCGCTGCGGCGGCCGGAGCCGCCGGGGCCGCGGCCCGGCGCATGGCGCCCATCGCGCCCTCGTCGGACTCGGTGGTCCGGCTGCTGCTGCCGTAGCGGCCGAAGCCGAACCGGGGCTCGATCAGGTCCAGCACCGCGTCCAGCGCGGCGTTGCTCAGCGCCACCTCCTCGGCAGCCGGCACGCCCTGGATGGCCAGCGCCGCCCGCTCGAAGGCCGGCTCGTTGCTGACCTCGCGGCCGAACCAGCTCGGGGCATGGAAGCCGGCGGCCTCGCCGTCATTGTCGAAGGCGACGCTGATCAGGTCCAGGCTGCCGGGGGTGACGTAGCGGTCGATGGCGATCTCGCGCCCGCCGGCATTCAGGGTGGTGCGGTCGTAGGCGGCCTTGCCGGGGCAGACGTCCAGCAGGGCGTCGCCGTGGGCACGCGGGACGTCGGTGCGCTCCTCGACCGGGATGCCGTCCGGCCCCTTGTTCACCAGGACCAGCTGGCAGACCTGGCCGTCGACGCGCACGTACGAGGCGCGGCCGCCCTGGGGCGCGAAGTGACCCTCGGTGATCCGGGCGCCGCCCCGCTCCTTGCGGATCAGGCGGACCAGGGACGGTGCGACCAGAAATCGGCGAACGGTGCTCATGAACTCAAAACCCCTCCCGCTTGGTCGGCGGTGCGCCGATCCGGCGGACAGCCCTCAGCGCCGCCGGGCCGCACGGAAGGGGGCACGTGGAGCCGACCCGCACGGCGTATAAGCTGACTGCCACGCCGTATTCGTCAGAGCCTGACCGCTTCCGTCGCCAATCACCGGACAGCGACAACCTGAGACTATAGAGCGCTAAGCAAAAACGCGACGAAATCAAGACCGGATCGGGTCGAGGATCCGGCCACGGCGCTGCCTGTCCCCGATATCCCGGCTTTCGCGCCCGGTTTCCGAACCCAGGTTAGCGGGACGCGCGACTCATTCAGCCGGCTCGAAATTCATCGCCGCGCCGTTCATGCAGTAGCGCAGGCCGGTCGGCGCCGGGCCGTCGTCGAAGACGTGGCCGAGGTGGCCCTGGCAGCGGGCGCAGTGCACCTCGGTGCGGACCATCCAGTGGCTGCGGTCCACCGTCGTCCCGACGGCGCCGTCGATCGGCTCGAAGAAGCTCGGCCAGCCGGTCCCGGACTCGAACTTGGTGCCCTGCTCGAACAGCGGCTGCCCGCAGCCGGCGCAGGTGAAGGTCCCGGCCCGCTTCTCGGCGAGCAGGCAGCTCGTTCCGGCCCGCTCGGTGCCGTGCTCGCGCAGGACCCGGTACTGCTCCGGCGTCAGCGCCGAGCGCCACTCGGCGTCGCTGCGGGTCTCCGGGCTGGTGGTCGGCGTGTCGGCCATGGCGATCTCCCTTTTCGCCACGCTATATAGGGAACGCGCGCCGTCTCCGGCAGTCCCGGAGGATGCCGCAGGCGTCCCGGGGACCGAAGACGCCGCGTTCAGGCGGCGGCGCCGACGGTGTCGGCCATCCGCGCCCGGCGCGCGCCCATCGGCAGCGGCGCGCCCGTTGTGGTGTCGCGGGCGGTCTGGTGCTCCAGCTCGGCGTTGATCTCGCCCCCGAGCAGCACGATCGTCGACGAGATCCAGATCCACGTCATGAAGCCGATCACGGCCCCCAGCGAGCCGTAGGTCTCATTGTAGGTGCCGAAATTGGCGACGTACCAGGAAAACAGGAGCGAGGCGGCGAGCCAGAGCAGGCCCGCGACGACGCTGCCGACCCCGACCCAGCGCCAGCGGGCATGTTCCCGGCTCGGCCCGAACCGGTAGAGCACCGACAGGCCGCCGAGGAGGACGATCAGGATCGCCGGCCAGCGCAGGGCCGCGAGCAGCCAAGCGGTCGAGCCGAGCCCCAGGAAGTTCAGCACCACCGGCACGACCACGATCACGTTGAGCGCGACGATGATGAACAGCAGGGCGCCGACCGTGAAGGTGAGCGACCGGAGGTTGAGCCAGAAGAAGTTCCGCTTCTCCTCCTCCTCGTAGACGACGTTCAGCGCGTCGAACATCGCCTTCATGGCCGCGTTGGCGCTCCAGATCGACAGGAGCAGGCTGGAGAAGAACGTGATGCTGAGGGAGCCGCTGCCCTTGGCGGCGATGCGCTTGACCTGGTCGCCGATGAGTTCGACCGCGCCGGACGGCAGGACCGCGTGCAGCTGGGCGAGGTGATCGTTGATGACGGTCACGTCGGCGAACAGGCCGTAGCAGGAGACCAGCGCGGCGATGGCGGGGAACAGCGACAGCAGCGTGTAGAAGGTCACGCCGGCGGCGACCGCCAGGACCCGGTCCTTGTTGAATTCCAGGTAGACCCGGACGGCGATGTCCTTCCAGCCGGACCGCGTCATCTCGGCGGGGCTGTCGGCGGCGCGACCGCGCTCGGGCTGGGTCGCGGCGGTGAGCTGCGCGGCGCGCCCGGAGATCGAGCGCGCGCCCGCGGCCACGCCCTTCCGCAGGCCCGCGTCGTCGCAGGGCGGGTCGCGGTCGGCCGGCGGCTCGTCGGCGGGAAGAACCGCGGGCACGCCGCGCCGCGCCGGCGCCGCCGCGAGGGCGACCAGCGCCGAGCCGAGCATCAGGATCCAGAGGATCGAGCCGGTCTCGGAGGAGGCGGTCGAACGCGTCGGTGACGGGGGCATGGGTCGGAGCCAGTGCGCGGAACTGCCGCGCTCGGGACTCCCAACGTCGTCGTGCCGCGGCCGTTCCGCGCGTCGCACGGGGACGCCGCAGCCCTTCGCGCGTTGTGCTCGTCATGCGCGATCAGCCCCGTCTCGGATTCTGCTGCAAGTTCGTCCTGGACGAGCCTCCCGGCACACACGCCACCCTCAAGGCGGAGCGCGAGGCCACGCTGCACATGAACCTCACCAGCGTGACGATGGCCTATCTCACCAAGCTGGAGCCCGCCGCCCGGCGGGCGAAGCTCGCCGGCCTCGTCGCCCACAACCTCGACGCCCTCGCCCGCCAGATCGACTGGGTCGGGGCCCGGCCGCCGCTGGAGCGCCTCCTGCGCATGGCGAGCAACGTCCTGCCGGGCTACACCCACCCGATCGCGCAGGCGCTTTACGCCGAGCCCGAGATGGCGGCGCTCGTCGAGCGCGGCCTCGCCGAGGCCGGGGCGCTGGCCCGCCGGCTCGGGGTGCGCCTGAGCTTCCACCCGGGACCGTTCTGCCTGCTGGCGAGCCGCAACCCGGCGGCGATCGCCAACGGCCTGTCCGAGCTCGACTACCACGCCGAGATCTTCGACCGGATGGGCTACGGCGGCGGCTGGCACCCGCACGGCGCCCACATCAACATCCATGTCGGCGCGGGCGATCCCGGGGTCGAGGGCTTCCGCGAGACCCTGCCCCGGGCGAGCCGGGTGGCGCGCGACCTCGTGACGGTGGAGAACGACGAGAACGTCTTCGGCCTCGACGCGGTGCTGCGGCTCGCCGACACCGTGCCGGTCGTGCTCGACCTGCACCACCACTGGGTCGAGAGCGGCGGCGAATATCTCGAGCCGGACGATCCCCGGATCGCCCGGGTGACGGAGTCCTGGCGCGGCGTCCGGCCCGTGGCCCACATCAGCGTGTCGCGCGAGGCGGTCTCCGCCGCCTGCGATCCGGACTCCCTGCCCGACTTCCCGGCCCTGCGCGCGGCCGGCCACGCGGTCCGGGATCTTGCGGCCCATTCCGACATGATGTGGAACCGGGCGGTGAACGACCTCGTCGCCCGGCACCTCGCCTGGGCGGATTTCGAGATCGAGGCCAAGGCGAAGAACTGCGCCTCCGTGCAGATCGCCCGTCACATCCTGGCGCTCGAGGCGGCCGCGCCGATCGCGGCCGAGTGACGGGACGGTCTCGACGCGTCCGCCGGTCCGCACTAGGCATCCCGGTATGAAGACCGCCGATTGCGACATCCTCATCGTCCCGGGGCTCGGGGGCTCCGAGGAAGACCATTGGCAGGCCCGCTGGGCGGGCCGCCTCGCCACCGCGCGCGTGGTCGAGCAGGACCAGTGGCACGCCCCGACCCCGGAGGCGTGGTGCGGGCGCATCGCCGAGGCGGTCGCGGCGGCGACGCGCCCGGTCATCCTGATCGCCCACAGCCTCGGCGTGGTGGCCTGCGTCGAGGCGGTCCCGCTTTTCCCCGCGGGGGTGGTGCGCGGCGCCCTCCTGGTGGCGCTCCCGGATGTCGAGGAGGCGCCGGACCTGCCCGACTCGGTCCGGACCTTCGCGCCGGTGCCGCGCGAGCCCCTGCCCTTCCCGTCCCTGCTGGTCGCCAGCCGCACCGACCCGTACTGCCGCTACGAGCGGGCGGACGACTTCGCCCATGCCTGGGGCGCGCTCACGGTCGACGCGGGCGAGTCCGGCCACCTCAACGTGGCGAGCGGGCACGGGCCCTGGCCCGAGGGGCTGATGCGGCTCGCCGGGTTCCTGAAGGGGCTGTGAGCCTGCGAGCGCCGCCGCGCGCGTGAGGACGGTCGGTGTCCCCGCGGCCGGGGTGAACCGGTGGGGCCGCATTAACGCGCTGTTTACCACCGCCCTCTTCAGTGGCGGCACGGGCGGTCCTTCGTCCCGAAGCCGCCCCTGGAGAGCACCGTGACGCGCAAAGAGCTTCTGGAACGACTCGAAGCGGTGCAGACCGCCCTCGGCCCCCGGGCCCAGAGCAACTTCAACAGCTCGCTGTTCAACGACGTGACGCTGCTCAAGCGGATCGAGGCCTTCGAGGCCAAGCTCGGCGAGCCCGAGAAGCCGAAGACCGCCGACTACACCGGCAACATGTTCTCGCGCATCGCCAACCGCCGCGCCGCCGCGGGCGCCAAGTAGCCCGCCACTATTTCGGCTCGGCCTCGGCCGAGCGCAGCAGCTCGCCGGCGACGTCGGCGAGCCGCGGCGGGGCCTCCCGCACGAACGGCAGCGGCCGGCAGACGTTCAGCGCCGCGAGCCCGAACCGGGCGGTCATCAGCCCGTTGAGCACGCCCTCCCCCAGCTTGGCGGAGACCCGGGCGGCGATCCCGAGACCCAGCACCTGCTGCATCACGCTCTCGCCCACCGCCATCCCGCCGGTGACCGTGAGATGCGCGAGCGCCGCGCGCCCCAGCCGCAGGAAGCCCAGGAAGCCCGGTCGGCCGCCGTAGATCGCGGCGATCCGGCGCAGCAGCCGCACCGCCGCGAACACCACGAAGGCCACGTCCACGATCGCCCGCGGGCTGAGCGCCGTCACCGCCGAGACCTGCTTGGCCGTTGTCGCGATGGCGTTGCGCGCCTGCCTGTCGAGCCCGGCCAGCAGCTCGTGCTCGGCGAGGCCGATCCGGTCGTCGACGTCGAGGATCGCGTCGGCGGCCGCGTCGATCCGGGCGCGGCCCGCCGCCAGGGCGTCGCGGTCCGCGTAGAAGGTCGAGAGCGCCTGGACCACCGCCTGCGCGCCGGTGTGGTCGCGGGTCGCGAGGGCGTCCAGCGCCGACTGGCGCAGCCGCTCGATCTTGCGCTCCCGCCGCAGGCCGGCGAGTTCCCGCACCACGATCGCCAGCAGCGCGAGCGCCGCGAGGCTGAGCAGCGCCAGGGCCACCCAGCCGAGCCAGGGGGCGGCCTGGAACAGGTCGCTGATCATCCGCTCGACCGACAGGCCGACGCCCAGGGAGACGAGGCCGCCCACCGCCGAGAGGAACAGGGCGCCCCAGGGCGAGCGCCGCCGCGGCGCCACCGGCACGGCGACGCCGTCCGCGGCGTCGACGATCTCGAAAGGCTCCTCCACGATCCGGGCCTGCGGCGGCCGGGGGCCGAGCGGCGTCGTGGTCACGCTCGGCGCGGCGGCCGGCTCGGGATTGATCCGGAAGGCGCGGGGTTTCTGGCCGGAGGTCATGGTCGCGGGCTCCGCATCGCACACATCGTCACGCCAGCCGGTCGCCGATCAGGAACTGCATCGCCCGGTCGAGCCGGATCTGCGGCAGGTGCCCGGGGCGGCCGAACCCGTCGGGCCGCACCAGCGGCGGCCGGAAGCGCGGGAAGCGCAGCGAGCCCGGCTCGACCGCACCCTCCAGCACCGCCTCGGCACGGGCGGGCAGCTCGCCCGGGAAAATCGCGGCCTCGCTGTCGCCGTCGAAGACCTCGTCGCCCACCACCTCGCCGGCCTCCGGGGTGCCGGCCACCGCCCGCAGCGTCTCCGACCCGTCGTGGACGGTGGTCTCGCGGGTGGCGCGCACGGAGGCCAGCGCCACGGTGCCGACCCGGGCGCCCGCGGCCTCGGTCCGCCGCATGGCCCGCGACACGAGCAGCCGCAGCAGCGCGTCGAGCCGGTCGTGGCTCGTCTGGTGGAGGTGGTCGGCCTTGGTGGCGGCGAACAGGACCCGGTCGGCCCGGGGGGCGAACAGCCGCGACAGCACCGTGTTGCGGCCGATGTTGAGGCTGAGCAGCACCGCGTCCAGCGCCTCCTCCAGCTCCGCCAGGGCGGTCGGGCCGGCATCGACCGCCGACAGGACGTCCACCAGCACGATCTGCCGGTCGACTCGCTGGAAATGGTCGCGGAAGAACGGCGTCACGACCTTGGCCTTGTAGGCCTCGAAGCGCCGCTCCATCAGCCCGGCGAGGCTGTCGGGGGCGATCGTCTCGGTGAGCCGGTCGAGGGGCGCGAAGGTGAGCGCCGGCGAGCCCGCGAGGTCGCCCGGCATCAGGAACCGGCCCGGGGGCGTCGTCGCCACGGCTTCCGGGCCGGCGCGCAGGCCCGCGAGGTAGGTCTTGAAGGCGTCGCTCGCCCGCTCGGCCGCGACCTCGTCGAGGGGGCCGTTCGGGTCGAAGCCCTTGAGCGCCTCGAGCCAGGGCGCCGCCACGGCGGCGCGGCCGGGTCGGCGCGTGCCGCCGATCGTGGCCCGGGACCACGCGGTGTAGCTGGTCTCGATCAGCGCGAGGTCGAGGAGCCACTCGCCCGGGTAGTCGACCACGTCGAGCATCAGGGTCGCGGGGCCGGAGCGCCAGCCGGCGGCGCGCTCGTAGGCGATCTCCAGGCGGAACTGGCTGATCCGGTCGGTGGAGCGCGGCCACCGCCGCGCCTCGGTGAGGGTCGCGAAATGCTCCTCGAACGGGAAGCGCGGCACGTCGTCGTCGGGCTGGGGCACCAGCTTGGCCCGGCGCAGGCGGCCCTCCTGCGCGGGCGCGAAGGCCGGCAGCGCGTGCGTCTCCACGAGGTGGTGGATCAGCGCCGTGGTGAACACGGTCTTGCCCGACCGCGCGAGCCCGGTCACGCCCAGTCGCAGCGTCGGCTGGACCAGCAGGTCGTGCGAGGCTTCGGCGAAGGCTTTGACGGCCGAGCCGGCACGCGCGGCAAGGTCGATCAGGGGCACGGGCGGGCTCGGGGTGAGGGGAACGGGCCGGGCAGAGGTGGCGCGGCCGGGGCCGAACCGCAAGGCTTGCCGCTCGGGAAGGCTCCCCTAGGGCGGCGCGGTGCTGGCGGCCGGCGTGAGCGGCCTCAGCCGGGCGATCGCCCCGGCCACGAGGTCCGGGCCGGCCCGCAGCGTGCCGAGTTCCACCGCCGACATCGCCAGCATCACGGGCGCCAAGTTGGCGCGCGGCGCGCCGTCCGGCCCGAACAGGTCGAGGTCGTCGCCGGGCTTCAGGCCGACGCTGGCGCTGATCCGGTTGGCGTAGGCCTGGATCCGGACCTCGTCGCCGGTGCAGAGCGGGGCCGGCAGGCGCAGGTCGAGCACCGGCAGGCCGGCCGCGATCGCGGGCAGAAGCGCGGATTCGGCCACCATCCGCTCGGCGCTCGGGACGCGGCCCGGCTTCCGGTCGAGGAGTGCGGACGGGTCGGCGACGCTCCCGGCCGGGCGGCCGCTGGAGGCGGAGATCCCGGCGGCGATGTCGGGAACCGGCTGCAGCATCGCCACCCGCGGTATGGCGGCCGGGCGCCTGCTCGGGCGGCCGGCCATCCGGGCGAGCGGCGACCAGGGCTGCACCCGCAGGGTGCCCGGCCGCGCGCGCGCGCCGGGGCGGTGCGCGGCGAGGTAGCGGGCGCGCAGGGTCCGCCCGAGCCCCCGGGCGCGAGGGCCGCCGAGACGGCGGGCGTCGCCACCGCCCGCCCGGCCGCGCGGGCGCGCGCCGACGCGGCACTCGGCCGGCGCCCAGCGGCGCACGATGGCCAGCGCCGTGCGGCGGCCGTAATCCCGGTAGTAGCGCCGCAGCAGGCTCGCGGCGGCGTCGGCGCCGTCGTCGAGGGTGGCGAAGGCGGTGTGGCCCTCCCCGTCGGCGCCGATCTCACCGGGCCAGCGGGCGGACTTGATGCACCAGCCGTTGTTGAGCCGCACGCAGCGGGCGACGTAGGGCGGGTCGTCGGCCAGCGAGGCCGTGACCGCCAGCGCCCGCGGCGTCAGCTGCGCGCCGGTCTGGGCGTGCCAGTTGGACACGGAGCGGGTCGCGGGATCGAAGCGCGGGGGCCGTCCGTCCGCCGGGGCGGTGGCCGCCGCCGGAAGCGGCAGGGCGCGCGCGAGGGCGTCCGCGCCGGCCTCGGCGTGCGGCACCAGGGCCGTGACCAGGATCAGCGCGTTCAGCAGCACGCGGACGAACCTTCGCGGCGGACGGACTGGAGACGGCCGCGCGTCACGGGTTCAGAACCTTGAGCGCGGCCTCGTGCAGCCGCGGGTCGCCGGCCGCGATCACGCGGCCGCCGCCGGCGGCGGAGCCGCCGTCCCAGGCCGTGACCCGTCCCCCGGCCCCCTCGACGATCGGGATCAGCGCGACGATGTCGTAGGGCTTCAGACCGGCCTCGACCACGAGGTCGATCTGGCCGGCCGCCAGCATGCAGTAGGCGTAGCAATCGGCGCCGTAGCGGGACATCCGCACCTGGCCTTCCAGTGCCCGGAAGCGCTCGGCCTCGTCTCCGGCCGCGAACAGGCGGGGATCCGTCGTGGCCAGGATGGCCTGGGCGAGATCCCCGCAGCGGCGGGTGCGCAGGGTCCGCTCGGCCGCCGGCGCGCGGAGCTTGGCGCTGCGCCCGTCCCCGGTGAACCGCTCCGCGAGGTAGGGCTGGTGCATCATCCCCCGCACCGGCACGCCGTTGCGGGTCAGCCCGATCAGGGTGCCCCAGGTCGGCAGGCCGCCGATGAAGGCGCGGGTGCCGTCGATCGGGTCGAGGACCCAGACGCACTCGGCGTCGGTGCGCTCCGCGCCGAACTCCTCGCCGAGGATGCCGTGGCCCGGGAAGGTCTGGCCGATCATCGCCCGGAGGACGACCTCGGCGGCCCGGTCGGCCTCGGTGACCGGATCGAACGGCGCCCCGCCGCGGGCCTTGTCGTCCAGGCCGAACTGGGCGCGGAAGAACGGCAGGATCGCCTTCCCGGACGCGTCCGCGAGGTCGTCCATGAACCGGCCGAGTTCGACGACGCTCATCCGTTCCGTCCCCTGTTCCGCCCGAAGGCCGCGCGGCCAACTGGCCCGTTCCGACGAAACCGGCGCGCGCCCCTGCCCGTCAAGCCCTCGCCCCCGCGCATCCTCGGCTCACGCTCTGGCCGGCGCGGGCAGCCCCGCCGTTTCGCCGCAGGCGTCCGGGGCGCTCTCCGCGGCGCCGTCCGACCCGCCCTCCGGCGCGTCAGCCGCCGCCGCGTCCTCCTGCGCGGCCGCCAGGATAGCCTCGACCGCCTCGCGCAGCGATCCCACCTGCGCGTCGGCCTCGGCGGCGCCCCCCGGCCCGCCGGCGAGGCGGTTCGCCCCACCGTCCTGGGCGAGCCACAGGCCGAGCAGGACCGGCACGCCGGGGACCCGGCCCCTCAGCCGGCGGATCAGGCGGCGCAGGTGGGTCGGCTCGCCGTCGAGCGCCAGGGAGACCACGCAGGCGATGCGCGCCGGCCCGGCCTCGAACCGGCCGATCCGCACGGAGGCCGTCTCGGCGAAGGGGACCGTGCGGACGCCGAGGCCGCGCTTCTCCAGGATCTGCGCGAGGATCGCGGCCGCGGCCTCGTCCAGGAAGCCGCGCCCGGCCACGCACAGCACCGCGCCCTCGCGCGTCCAGGCGGCGGGCAGCGCCTCTGGGGCGGGTCCCATCGGGAGCGGGCTGCAAGCGCTCTCCTCGCCCTCGCCCGTCGCCCCCGTGACGGCGTCGCTCCGGTCGGAGAGGTCGGCGACCAGCTCGGTGAGCGCGGCCCGCATCGCGCCCTTCTGCTGCGCCGTCAGCACCCCGCGGGCCGCGTCGCGGGCGGCGAGTTCCAGCGCCTTGAGCACGACCTCGTCGTAGTAGGAGGAGAGCGAGCACTGCTGCAGGATCAACTCGGCATGGCCCAGCACCTCCTCGGAATCGCCCGCCAGGATGCGCTGGTAGAAGTTCTGGACGGGCGTCAGCGCCGGCCGGTCGCCGAACAGCACGTCCAGGAACTCCAGGTGCTCGACGTAGCGGCCGAGCACCACGAGGCAGACGGTCAGCGGCGTCGAGAGCAGCAGCCCGACCGGCCCCCAGAGCCACGTCCAGAACAGGGCGGAGACCAGGACCGCGAAGGGCGAGAGGCCGGTGGACTGCCCGTAGAAGATCGGCTCGAACACCTGACCGGTCAGCGGCTCCAGGACGATGAACAGGATCGCCACCGCGATCATCATGTTCCAGCCGGGATCGACCGCGGCGGCGAGCGCCATCGGCAGGATCGCCGACAGGACCGCCCCGAGATACGGCACGAAGCGCATCAGGGCCGCGAAGATCGCCCAGAGCACCGGATTCGGCACGCCGATGATGTAGAGGCCGATGCCGATGACCACGCCGAAGGCGGCGTTGAGGGCCAGCTGCACCACGAAGTAGCGGCTCAGGCGCTTGGCCGCGTCGTCGATGGCCACGGTGGTCCGGTGCAGGTCGCTCGATCCGGCCAGCCGGATCATGCGGTCGCGCAGGTCCTCGCGCTGCATCAGCACGAACAGCAGCACCACGAAGACGATGCCGACCGTGGCCAGGGGATGCATCACCGGCGTGAGCACGGTCGAGAGCATCTCCAGGGAGCCCGGCGGGGTCGTGGCGACCTCGACGAGGACGGGCTTCGGCGCGGCCTGGGTCGGCTCGGGGCCCGGTGACGGTGTCGAGGGCGGTGTCGAGGGCGGTGTGGCGGATTGCTGGGCGGCCGACTGCGTCTCCGGGCTGCCGGCTTCCTTCGCGCCGTGGAGCGCCCGCCCGATATTGGCGACGTACTGCGTGACGTGGCCGACGGGGGAGTTCCGCAGCCCGTCGATCTTGCGCTCGATGGTGTCGCGGTAGCGGGGGACGTCGCCCGCGAGGTCGGCGGCCTGGATGCCGATCAGGGTGGCCAGGGCGGCCACGATGCCGACGGTCAGGAGCACGCTGACGCCCACCGCCGCCAGCCGCGGCAGCCGCAGCCGCCGCAGGCGGTTCACCAGCGGCGTCAGCACGAACGACAGCAGCAGCGCGATCGCGATCGGGATGAAGATCTCGCGGCCGAAATACAGGGCGGCGATGATGGTGGCGCCGACCACGACCGGCGACGCCATGGCGGCCCGCGGCGTCTCGGCGGCGGCCACGCGGGTCGGCCGCGGCGGGATCAGGGAAGTTCCGGGCCGCGCTGCCGGTTCGACCCCGACCGGGGTTCTCGTGCCCATACCGTGATCCACGTCCCGAACGCCACGCGCGGGCGGCCGCCGGGAGCGGCGGAGGCCTCGCGGACGGGGAACGGCACAGGACGCGAAAACGATCCCGCGGGCTTCGCGCGCAGGTTAGGTCCCCGCGACGCCGGCCCGCGCCACGTCGCCCGCATCCTTCAGGTCGGGCAGCGACCAGCACAGCTGCATCACCTTCCGGGCCTGCGCGTCCGGCAGGATCCCGGCGGCGAGGTCGGTGAACTTCGCCTCCAGCTGCGCGTCCGACATCGGCTTCTCGACGCTGCCGATGGCGTGCTCGATATGCCGGTGGAACGTCCGCCCGTCGGTCAGCGTCACGGTCATGTCCACCTGCGCGGGGTCGACGCCGGGGGTGATCACCGGGACCACCTTCTGGCGCAGGGCCACCACCCGCGGATCGTTCACGGCCCGGTCGCTGAACTGCTTCTCGCCGCCCGCGCCCTCCACGAAGGCCACCGCGGCCGCGTGGTAGATGCTGAACTTGCCCTCCAGGCCGGTCTTCGGCGCGGTCTTGCCGGTCAGCTCCAGGACCAGCGGGTGGACCTTCAGGTCGACGCGCTGGACGTCCTCCGGCCTGACGTGGTCCGCGTCGCGGATCTGGATCGCGGCGTCGATCGTCGGGTGCATGACGATCCCGCAGGCGAAGGGCTTGTAGGTGTTGAGCTGGGCCTCGTAGCGCGTGCCGAGGCCGTCGGTGATCTCGGACCAGTCCTGCTTGGTGGAGATCGTGTTGGCCCAGCCGCGCTTGGCCTCGATCATCCCGTCCGACGAGGTGAAGCCCTTCGCCGCCAGGATCGCGGCGAACAGGCCGTTGGACGCGGCCCGGCCCGGGTTGAAGCTCTTGTTCATCGAGCCGAACGACTCGCGCAGGCCCACCGGCTGCGAGGCGGCGAGCCCCAGGGCGTAGACCATCTGCTGCTCGGTGAGCCCCATCAGCTTGCCGGCCGCCGCGGCGGCGCCGAAGGGTCCGCAGGTGCCGGTGATGTGCCAGCCGGCGTCGTAGTGGTTCGGGTAGACCGCGTTGCCGATCCGGCACTCGGCCTCGATCCCGACCACCAGCGCGTCGAGGAAATCCTTGCCGGAGACCGGCTTCATCGCCGCGTAGGCCAGGATCGCCGAGGCGACCGGGCCGGCCGGGTGGATGATCGTCTTCAGGTGGGTGTCGTCGAAGTCGAAGATGTGGCTCGACACGCCGTTGAGGAAGGCGGCGTTCATGATGTCGAACCGCTCGGTCCGGCCGAACAGCCCGGCCTGCGGCGGCCCCGAGAAGGGCTGCAGCGCCGAGACCGCCACGTCCACGGTCTCGTGGTGCGAGCCGCCGATCGCCACCCCCACCCAGTTGAGGAAGCTGCGCACGCCCTCGCGGCGGACGGGCTCCGGCAGGGTGTCGTAGGTGGATCCGAGGATCCACTGCGCGAGGATCTTCGTCACGGGCGGCGGCGGTGCTTTCGCGGCCGGCTTGGCGGCCGGCTTGGCGGTCTCGGCCGCCTGCGCGCCCTGCAGGGCCGGAGCCGTGAGAGCGAGGCCCGCGGCCCCGATGAGCGAGCGGCGATTCATCGACATGGCGTTCTCCCGGACGGGGCCGCCCGGGGCGGCTCCGATTGCCGGGCACGATAATGAATTCATCCCCAGGTCGGCAGCCTCCGTGTTTCACACGGCCGGGTCTGATACGCGTTCCGCTCGAGCGCTTCGGTGGACGGGTCCCTCACTGTCATCACGTCGCTCCGCTCGCGAGGCCGGCGGTGCCGGAATCCTCCGCCGGTGGTGTGCGCCCGTCACACCAGTACCGGCAGCGCCTCCTGCTCGCCCACGGCGAAGACCCGCCGGTAGCGGGCGACCTCGTCGGCCGGCCCCTGCGCCTTGGTGGGATTGTCGGAGAGCTTCACGGTCGGCCGGCCGTCGGCCTCGGTGACCTTGCAGACGATCGAGACCGGGTCGAGCTTCCCCTCCGGCAGGAGCCCGCGGAAATCGTTGGTGAGCAGCGTGCCCCACCCGTAGCCGATGCGCATGCGGCCGTGGAACCGGGCGTGGATGCGCTCGATCTCGTCGATGTCGAGCCCGTCGGAGAAGATCGCGAGCTTGTCCCGCGGGTCGTGCCCGCGAGCCTGCCAGAAGCGGATCGCCTCCTCGCCGCCCTCGATCGGATCCTTCGAGTCGATGCGGATGCCGGTCCAGTCGCTCACCCAGTCCGGGGCGTTCGCCAGGAATCCGGTGGTGCCGTAGGTGTCGGGCAGGATCACCAGCAGGTTGCCGCCGTAATCCTCCTGCCAGTCCGACAGCACCGCGTAGGGCGCGGCGGCGAGCGCCGCGTCGTCCTCGGCGAGCGCCGCGTAGACCATCGGCAGTTCGTGAGCGTTCGTGCCGACCGGCTCGACCTCCTGCCGGGCCGCGATCAGGCAGTTGGAGGTGCCGAGGAACGCGCCGCCGAGGCCTTCCGCCATCGCCTGCACGCACCAGTCCTGCCACAGGAAGCCGTGGCGCCGGCGCGTGCCGAAATCCGCCACCGACAGGTCCGGCAGCCTCTGCAGGCGCTCGATCTTCTCCCAGACCCGGGTCATGGCGCGGGCGTAGAGCACCTGCAGGTCGAGCTTGCCGAGGCCACGCAGCACGGCCCGCGCCCGCAACTCGTTGAGGATCGCGAGCGCCGGGACCTCCCACATCGTGGTCTCGACCCAGGGACCGTGGAAGGTCAGCTCGTACTGGCCGTCATGGACGGCGAGCTCGTATTCGGGGAGTTGGAAGGCCTCGAACCAGCTCACGAATTCGGGTCCCAGGATTCGCCCCTGGCCGCGGAAGACGTTGCCGCGCAGCCACGTGATCTCGCCCTTGCTGAGGCGCAGGGTCCGGGCGTGGTCGAGCTGCTCGCGCAGCAGACCGGCATCGACCTCGTCGACGATGCGGATGCGCCGCGTGCGGTTGGTGATGCCGAAGGTGGTCCGGATGTCGGGGTGTCGGCGCAGGATCGTCTGCGCCATCAGGAGCTTGTAGAAATCCGTGTCGAGCAGCGACCGCACGATCGGGTCGATGCGGAAGCTGTGGTCGTAGACTCGCTTCGCCAGATCCAGCATTCGTAAGGCACTCTGCCGCGCTTCGATCGCGCAGAGCGCATGCCGGAACCGCCGACGTCAAGAAGACGGGCGGCCTCCTCCCGGAGACCGCCCGCGGAAAGGCCGTGCCCTGAACCCGGACTCTCAGGCGAGATCGACCTTCTTGGTCTCGGTCTTCGGGCTCTCGCCGGTGAGCGAGGCCTTCACGTAGCCGTAGAGGTGCAGCATCGTGCTGTTCGGGCTGTCCCAGTACTCGCCCTTCTCCGGGTGGACGCGGATCAGCGCGACCTCCGGATCGTCCTTGCCGTTCGGGAACCAGGTCTTCAGGCTCTCATTCCACTTCGCGTCGATGATCGACTGGTCGCGGACAATCTCGGCCTTTCCGGCCACCGAGACGTAGTTCTGGCTCGACGGATCGGAATAGGCGAGGTTGATCTGGTTGTCCTTGCTGATCTCGGCCGTCTTGGGCGAGTGCAGCTTGGTGAAGAACCACAGGTCACCGTTCTCGTCGGCGTCGTTGTTCCACATCGGGCGGCTGTTGAGCGTGCCGTCGGAATCGACGGTGGTCATCATGGCGATCTTCACGTCCTTGATGAGCTCGAACAGCTTCTTCGCGCCCTCGTGGTCGCGGTGGTTGCCCTGATGCATGAAAGTGGTCTCCTACGCGTCGTTTCGGTCCCGGCGGGGTCTCCGGAGGGGGGCCCCGGCCGAAGGCTGCCCCGACAACGGATCAGTCTCCCGTTGGTTCAGCTTGCCCGTGCGGTGAGGAGGTTCGGATGAATCAGGGTCGAGGGATCGGCCGGGTAGCGGCGGCGCTGGTCGCGTTCGGACTCGGCCTGCTGCCGGCCGCCGCAGAGGTGCGCTTCGGCCCGGGCGTGCGCATCGGCGGCCACGACTTCTCGAACCGGCGCTACGGCAGCGTCCACATCGAGCGCGTCAAGCGCCTGCGCGGCCCGCTCGGCTGCCGCCGCCTGCGCCACGGCTTCTACCGGCGCGGCGACGGGACCGTGGTGCGCGGCCCGATGGAGGAGTGCAACCTCATCGCGCGCCCGCACTGAGATGGGTGGCGGGACGGCCCCGGGGACGCAGGCCGCCGCCGGCGGCGCCGATTGCGGGTCCGGGGTCTGGTGTTCTCGGCCCGCTCGGTTACATGCACTGGCATACCTGCTTGCCCCGCTGGAGGACATCTTGGCGATCACCCGCGACGACGTGCTGAAGGCGCTCGCCGGCATCACGGTCGATGCCGCCGGCACCACCCTGCCCGGCTCGGGACGGCTCTCCCAGGTCGTGGTCGATCCGAACAACCGGGTGATGTTCTCGATCCTGGTCGATCCCAGCGAGGCCGAGCGGTTCGAGCCGGTGCGGCGGCAGGCCGAGGGGCGCGTCCTGCAGATGCCGGGCGTCTCGGGCGTGTTCGCGAGCCTCACCTCCGAGCGGAACCAGAGCCACCCGGCCCAGAGCAGCGCCGCCCCCCGCCCCGTGACGCCGCCGCCGGTCGCGCCGCCGCGGCCCGGCGCGCCGCCGAACCAGGGCCCGCAGATCGCGGGCGTGCGCCACATCGTGGCGGTCGCCTCCGGCAAGGGCGGCGTCGGCAAGTCGACCACCGCCTGCAACCTCGCCCTGGCGCTCCAGGCACAGGGACTGAAGGTCGGCCTCCTCGACGCCGACATCTACGGCCCGTCCGTGCCGAAGCTGTTCGGCCTCTCGGGCAAGCCCAACGTCGTCGACAACAAGGCCATGGAGCCGATGATCGGCTACGGGCTCAAGGTCATGTCGATCGGCTTCCTGATCGAGCCGGAGACGGCGATGATCTGGCGCGGCCCGATGGTCCAGTCGGCGATCACCCAGATGCTGCGCGACGTGCTCTGGGGCGAGCTCGACGTGCTGCTCGTCGACATGCCCCCCGGCACCGGCGACGCGCAGCTCACCATGGCGCAGGCGACGCCGCTGTCCGGCGCCGTGATCGTCTCGACCCCGCAGGACCTCGCGCTGATCGACGCGCGGCGCGGCGTGACTATGTTCAAGAAGGTCGCGGTGCCGATCCTCGGCGTGATCGAGAACATGGCGACCTTCGTCTGCCCGAATTGCGGCCACGCCTCGCACATCTTCGGGCACGGCGGCGCGCGGATCGAGGCGCAGCGCCTCGGCGTGCCGTTCCTCGGCGAGGTGCCACTGAACATGACGATCCGCGAGACCTCGGATTCCGGCCAGCCGGTGGTGGCGACCGATCCGGACGGGCCGCACGCCAAGGTCTACCGCGACATCGCCGCCCAGCTCTGGGCGAACCTGTCCGGCGCGCCAGCCGGGCGGACGGCGCCGAAGATCGTCTTCGAGTGATCCCATGCCGTCGCCGGCTGTCGCTTCGCCGGTCCTGGGCCTGATCCTGGCCGGCGGCCAGGCGCGGCGGATGGGCGGCGGCGACAAGCCGCTGCTGCGGCTCGGGGGGCGGACCCTGCTGGAGCGGGTGGTCGAACGGCTCGGGCCGCAATGCGGGGCGGGGCTGGTGCTCAGCGCCAACGGCGACCCGGCGCGGTTCTCCGGCTTTCCCGGGCCGGTCCTGCCGGACCCCGTGCCGGATCAGCCGGGACCGCTCGCCGGCATCCTCGCCGGACTGGAGCACGCCGCCGCGCGGGGTGTCGCGCGGGTGGTCAGCGTGTCGGGCGACGCGCCGTTCCTGCCGGGGGATCTGGTGGCGCGCCTCGACGCCGCCGGGCCGGAGACCGGCATCGCGCTCGCGGCCTCGGGGGAGCGGCAGCACTACACGATCGCCCTCTGGCCGACGGCCCTGCGCGACGCGCTCCGGGCCTATCTCGAGCGGGGCGAGCGGCGCGTCGGCGCCTTCATCGCGCGCCGCGGGGCCGCGGTGGCGTCCTGGCCGGTCGAGCCGGTGGATCCGTTCCTCAACCTCAACACGCCGGCGGATCTGGCGGCGGCGGAAGCCCTGGATCGAGGGTTGATGCGGTCCGCCAGCATCGCGAGCGAAGCGCAGTGACCCAGGGCGGCGCGACGGAGGAAGTCGTCGTGCCCCCTGGATGGCTTCGCTCCGCCCGCAACGACAGCGGCGCCGAAGCCACCGAGAGATGGCTTCAGACGTGAGGCTTAATCCGGGCTCAGGCCGCCGCGACGGTCGCCTTCACGATCTTGTCCGGCGAGCGCGGCGGCTCGCCCTTGTTGATCGTGTCGACCACGTCCATGCCTTCCACGACCTTGCCCCACACCGTGTACTGCTTGTCGAGGAAGCGGGCATCGTCGAAGCAGATGAAGAACTGCGAGTTCGCCGAGTGCGGGAAGTTCGTCCGCGCCATGGAGCAGGTGCCGCGCACGTGCGGCTCGGCGTTGAACTCGGCCTTCAGGTCCGGCAGGTCCGAACCGCCCGAGCCGGTGCCCGTCGGGTCGCCCGTCTGGGCCATGAACCCGTCGATCACGCGGTGGAACGGCACGCCGTCGTAGAAGCCCTGGGCGGCGAGCGTCTTGATCCGCTCGACATGGCCCGGGGCGAGGTCGGGGCGCAGCGCGATCACGACGCGGCCCTTGGTGGTCTCCAGCACGATGGTCTCGTTGTCGGCCATGGTCTTTCCTTCCGGTTGGGGGAACTGTATCGGCGCGCTCCGGATCCGGCCAGCGCCCGTGTCGGGTTCGCCGGCGCTCAGGCCGGCGGGCGGTAGACGAAGCGGAGCGCCACCGGCCGGCCCGCGATCGCCCGGCCCAGGCCCGGCGTGATGTGGGCCGGGGTGCAGCGCGCGAGGGCGTCGAGGGTCCCGCGCACCAGGGCGGTCCGCTGATCGCCCGCGACCCCCGCCGCGTAGGTGACGCGGGGCGGCCCGATCAGGCTGCCGTCGCGCCGCAGCGCGAGCCGCAGGGTGATCTCGATGTCGTCGGCGCCGCCGCTCGGGCGGCCGAGGCCGCCCGGAGCCTGCCAGCAGGCGGCGAGCGCCGGGTAGAGTTCGGCCAGGGTGTCGGCGGGCCTGGTCGCCATCCGGGCGACCGGCACCGGGACCGTGGCGCGCAGGGTCTGGGGCAGGCTCAGCGGATAGCCGCCCCCCGGCCCGTCGGCGTAGCCGTAGAACGGCGCGCCGTCATAGGCCGCGGCGGCCGCCGGGATCAGGCTCAGCAGGAGGATCGAGGCGGCGCGCCGGCCGGGCATGCGGCCGCTACTTGGCCTTCTCGGCGAGCGTCATGCTGACGATCTTGTCGGGGTCCTGCACGGCCCCGCCCGGCGCGCCGGGGGCGGCCTTCTTGATCTTGTCGAGGACGTCGAGCCCGTCCGTCACGTTGCCGACGATCGTGTACTGGCCGTTCAGGAACGGCGCGTCGCCGAGGCAGATGAAGAACTGCGAGTTGGCCGAGTTCGGATCCTGCGACCGGGCCATGCCCACGGTGCCGCGGCGGAACTGGGCCGCCTGCGTGAACTCGGCCGGGATGTTCGGCAGGCTGGAGCCGCCGGTGCCGTTGCCCTTCGGGTCCCCGGTCTGGGCCATGAAGCCGTCGATGACGCGGTGGAACTTGAGGCCGTTGTAGAAGCCCTGCGAGACCAGCGTCTTGATCTGCTTGACGTGCTTGGGCGCGAGGTCGGGCCGCAGCTCGATGGTGATCCGCCCGTCCTTGGTCTGGAGATAGACCGTGTTGGCGTCGGCGGCCCGGGCGGCCTGGACGGTGCCGAGCGTGAGGGCGAGCGCGAGGAGGGCGTGGCGTCGGTTCATCGTGGTCCTTCCAGGGTCGGGCCGGTCTCAGGAATGGGCGGCGAAGCGCTGCCGGAGGCGCGCGGCGACGGCCGCCGGCACGAAGGGCGAGACGTCGCCCCCCATGCCGGCGATCTGGCGCACCAGCGTCGCGGTGATCGGTCGGGCCTGCGTCGAGGCGGGCAGGAACACGGTCTGCACCTCGGGCGCCATGGCGCCGTTCATGCCGGCGAGCTGCATCTCGTAGTCGAGATCCGTGCCGTCCCGCAGGCCGCGGATGAAGATCGCGGCGCCGCAGCGCCGGGCGGCCGAGACGGCGAGGTCGTTGAAGGTGACGATCTCCAGCGCCGCGCCCTCGGCCTGTGCCACCGGTCCGCAGGTCTCGGTGAGGAGCGCCGCGCGCTCCTCGGCGGAGAACAGCGGCGCCTTGCCGGGATGGACGCCGATGGCGATCACGAGGCGGTCCACCAGCCGGCAGGCTTGGCGGACCACGTCGAGATGGCCGTTCGTGACCGGATCGAACGAGCCGGCGTAGAGGGCGGTGCGGGTCATCGCGACCCGACCTAGAGCATTTTCGCGCCGGACGGAACCGGGCGGCGCCTCACGCCTCCTCGCCGCCCTCGGGGCCGGCCTCGGCGCCCTCGTCCTCGCCCTCGATGTGCTCCACCGAGACGACCTTCTCGTCCTTGGCGGTGTTGAACACCGTCACGCCCTGCGAGGCGCGGCCGACGATGCGGATGTCGTCCACCGGCACGCGGATCAGCTGGCCGCCGTCGGTGACCAGCATGATCTGGTCCGAGGCCTCGACGGGGAAGGACGCCACGAGGCTGCCGTTGCGGGCGTTGACCCGCATCGCCGTGATGCCCTTCCCGCCGCGTCCCGAGGTCCGGTACTCGAACGACGAGGAGCGCTTGCCGAAGCCCCGCTCCGACAGGGTGAGCACGTACTGCTCGGCCGCGCCCATCTCGTTGTAGCGGTCCAGCGAGATCGCCGCCGCCTCGGCGCCGTCCTCGGCCTCGGCGTCGCCGTTCTCCTCGGACTCACCGGTGACGGCGCGGCGCATCTTCAGGTAGCCGGCCCGCTCCTCGGCCGTGGCGTCGAAGGCATTCAGGATGGTCATCGAGATGACCTTGTCGTCCTTGCCGAGCAGGATGCCGCGCACGCCGGTCGAGTCGCGGCCCTTGAACACGCGCACGTCCTCGACGGGGAAGCGGATGCACTGGCCGAGCGCCGTGGTCAGCAGCACGTTCTGGTCCGGACGGCAGATCTCGACATGGACGATGTGGTCGCCCGGATCGAGCTTCATGGCGATCTTGCCGTTGCGGTTCACCGTGGTGAAGTCCGACAGCTTGTTGCGCCGGACATTGCCGCGCGCGGTCGCGAACATCACGTCGAGCGTTTCCCACGAGGCCTCGTCCTCGGGCAGCGGCATGATCGTGGTGATGCGCTCGGAGGTGTCCTGCAATTGCAGGATGTTGACCAGCGCCTTGCCGCGGGCGTTCGGCGCGGCCATCGGCAGGCGCCAGACCTTCTCCTTGTAGGCCTGGCCCTGGCTGGAGAAGAACAGCACCGGCGTGTGGGTGTTGGCCACGAACAGGCGGGTGACGAAATCCTCGTCGCGGGTCGCCATGCCGGAGCGACCCTTGCCCCCGCGGCGCTGGGCCCGATAGGTCGAGAGCGGCACGCGCTTGACGTAGCCGGCGTGCGACACGGTCACCACCATGTCCTCGCGGGCGATCAGGTCCTCGTCCTCGACGCTGCCGTCGAAGTCGACGATCTCGGTCTTGCGCGGTGTGGCGAACTGCTCGCGCACCTCGGCCAGTTCGCCCTTGACGATCCCCTGGATGCGGGCGCGCGAGCGCAGGATGTCGAGATAGTCGGCGATCTCGTCGGCCAGCGTCTTCAGCTCGTCGCCGACCTCGTCGCGGCCCAGAGCCGTGAGGCGCTGCAGGCGCAGGTCGAGGATGGCGCGGGCCTGGGTCTCGGACAGGCGATAGGTGCCGTCCTCGGCGACCCGGTGGCGCGGGTCGTCCACCAGGGCGATCAGCGGCGCGATGTCGTGGGCCGGCCAGTCCCGGCCCATCAGGGCCTCGCGGGCGGCGTTCGGGTCCGGCGAGGTCCGGATCAGGCGGATCACCTCGTCGATGTTGGCGACCGCGATGGCGAGGCCGCACAAGACGTGCGCCCGCTCGCGGGCCTTGCCGAGGAGGAACTTGGTCCGCCGGGAGACGACCTCCTCGCGGAAGTCGACGAAGGCCTGGAGCAGGTCCTTCAGGTTCATCAGCTCGGGGCGGCCGCCGTTCAGCGCCACCATGTTGCAACCGAAGGAGGATTGCAGGGGCGTGAACCGGTAGAGCTGGTTCAGCACCACGTCCGCCATGGCGTCGCGCTTGATCTCGACGACGATGCGCATGCCCGACCGGTCGGATTCGTCGCGCAGGTCGGAGATGCCCTCGACGCGCTTCTCCTTCACCAGCTCGGCGATCTTCTCGACGAGGGTCGCCTTGTTCACCTGATAGGGAATCTCGGTGAAGATCAGCGCCTCGCGCTCCTTGCGCAGCTCCTCGACATGCGACTTCGCGCGCATGATCACCGAGCCGCGGCCGGTGGCGTAGGCCTGCCGCGTGCCGGCCCGGCCGAGGATCATGCCGCCGGTGGGGAAATCCGGGCCGGGGACGATCTCGGTGAGCTGCTCGATGGTGAGCCCCGGATCGTCGATCAGCGCCACGCAGGCGTCGATCAGCTCGCCGAGATTGTGCGGCGGGATGTTGGTCGCCATGCCGACCGCGATGCCGCCGGCGCCGTTGACCAGCAGGTTCGGGAAGCGGGCCGGGAGGACGGTCGGCTCCTCGCGCGACTCGTCGTAGTTCGGTCCGAAATCGACGGTGTTCTTGTCGATGTCGGTGAGCAGCGCCGTGGCGGGCTTGGCGAGCCGCGATTCGGTGTAGCGCATGGCGGCCGGCGGATCGCCGTCCACCGAGCCGAAATTGCCCTGCCCGTCGATGAGCATCAGGCGCATGGAGAAGTCCTGCGCCATCCGCACGAGGGCGTCGTAGATCGATTGGTCGCCGTGCGGGTGGTAGAGACCGATCACGTCGCCGACGATGCGCGCCGACTTGACGTATTTCCGCTCGGGCAGGTGCCCGGATTCGAAGGCGGAGTAGAGGATGCGCCGGTGCACGGGCTTGAGCCCGTCGCGCGCGTCGGGAAGCGCCCGGCTCACGATCACGCTCATCGCGTAATCAAGGTAGGAGCGGCGCATCTCGTCGGTGATGGAGACGGGGCGGATGTCGCTGGCGGGCGGGGCGGCGCCAGTCGGATCGTTCTCGGCCAAGTCGATTTCCGTTCTGAGGCCCGGACGGGCGGTGCTCGCGGCGGCCAAGCGGCGCGCGATGCGCCGGAACGGCCTTGCGGAAGAGCAGTGATATCAGACGGTTAAATAAGGTTTTCCGAGGCCGCCCGCAAGGTCGCAGCGCGGCCGCCGGCAGGCTCGGCCGCGGGGTCTCCGGCAGGGTCCCCGGCACAGTTCCCGGCGGGGCCGCGCCCCGGCCGGATCGGGCCGGGACGCGGGGGCTTGGCTCAGTAGAACGTGACGTGCCGGTGGCCGTACGGGCGGCCGTGCCAGACGTGGTGGCGGTGCCAGTGGCGGCGGAAATGGTGGTGCCGGTGCCAGTGGTGGCGGCGATGCCAGTGGTGGCGGCGATGGTGCCAGTGGCGCCGCCAGTGGTGACGCCGGTGCCAGTGGCGGCGGTAGCGCCAGTGGGCCTGCTGCACCGCGGGGGCGGGCGCCGCGGCCTCGGCGCCGGCGGGGACCGGCAGGGGCGCCGCCCGCGCGGGCGCAGTCGCCAGCCCGCCGAGCAGCGCGGCGAGGAGGACCAGGATCGGCCAGGGTCGCATCGTTTCTCTCCCGTGTGAGCGCCCGTCCGAGTCCAGCGGATCCGGGCCGGCACGAGGCTCGCGCCGTCGCCTGAAACGGCCAAGGTCGGCAAACGGTTCGATCCGTTCTGACTGCGCAGGCGCGCCGCCGTCGCGCACTGCCCTCGCGCACTGCCCTCGCGCACTGCCCTCGTCTACGGCCCTTCCGCACTGCCCTTGCGCGGCGCCGGAAAGCGCCCAGTTTCCGCAACAGGCGCTTCCGGGCCGTCCCCCGCCCGGCTTCCCGATGAGCCGCGTAAGACTCCCATGGCGTTCGCGTTCCCCGACACATTTCGCGCCCTCCTCCCGCGCCGCTTCCGGGACCGACGCCCGCGGGTCGCGGTGGTCCGGCTGTCGGGCACGATCGGGGCGGTCTCGCCGATCCGGCCGGGGCTCTCGATCGGGAGCGTCGCGGGCAGCCTGGAGCGCGCCTTCGGGATGCCGGGGGTGAAGGCGGTGGCGCTGGTGATCAACTCGCCCGGCGGCTCGCCGGCGCAGTCCCACCTGATCCACCGCCGCATCCGGGCGCTGGCCGACGAGAAGGGCGTGCCGGTGATCGCCTTCGTGGAGGATGTCGCGGCCTCCGGCGGCTACATGATCGCCTGCGCGGCCGACGAGATCGTCGCCGACCCGACCTCGATCGTCGGCTCGATCGGCGTGGTCTCGGCCGGGTTCGGCTTCCACGGCCTGCTGGAGAAGCTCGGCGTCGAGCGCCGGGTCCACACGCAGGGCGAGGCGAAGTCGATGCTCGACCCGTTCCGCCCGGAGGATCCCGCCGACGTGGAGCGCCTGAAGCGCATCCAGGCCGACGTGCAGGACCTGTTCACCGGCCTCGTCACGGCCCGGCGCCCGACCCTGTCGCGAGCCGAGAACCTGTTCACCGGGGCGGTCTGGACCGGGCGGCAGGCGCTGCCCCTCGGACTCGTCGACGCGCTGGGCGACGTGCGCACCGCGATGCGCGCGCGCTTCGGCGACAAGGTCGACCTGCGCCTCGTCGCCGAGGCCCGGGGCGGATTCCTGTCCCGCCTGCTGCGCCGCGGCGGCGCGCCGGGCGGGATCGACCTGGCCGAGGGGGCGATGGCCGCGTTCGCGGAGCGCGCGGCCTTCGCCCGCTACGGGCTCTGAGGCGTCAGGCCGCGACCTGGCCGAGGAAGCGCTCGATCTCGGCCTCGAGGTCGGCCGCGACCGTGTCGACGGTCTGAGCCGCGTCGGTGACGGTGGCGGCCATGCGGGCCGAGCGCCGGGCCGCGCCGGCGACCGTAGTGAGGCCCCCCGCGATGGCCTCGGTGGCGCCGGCCGTGTCGGCGACGTTGCGGGAGATCTCGGCCGTGGCCGCGCCCTGGGCCGAGACCGCCGACGCGATCCCGCCCGTGGTGGCGCTGACCGCCCGCATCCGCTCGCCCATCCGGCCGATCGCCGCCACGGCCGCCGTCGTCGAGGCCTGCACGCCGGCGATCTGGCTGCCGATCTCCTCGGTGGCCTTCGCGGTCTGCGACGCCAGGGCCTTCACCTCCGCGGCCACCACGGCGAAGCCCTTGCCGGCGGCGCCGGCCCGGGCGGACTCGATCGTGGCGTTGAGCGCCAGCAGGTTGGTCTGCTCGGCGATCTGGCGGATCAGCCCGACCACGGCGCCGATGCGCCCGGCGGCCTCGGCGAGTTCGCCGATCTCGGCGTTCATCGCGTCCGACTCCGCGGTGGCGGTGGCCACCAGGGCCTCGGCCTGGTCGAGCTGGGTCCCGATCTCGGCGATCGAGGCGGAGAGCTCCTCGGCGGCGCTCGCCACGGTCTGGACGCTGGCCGAGGTCTCGTGCGAGCCGCGCTCGGTCTCGGCGACGGCGACCTCCGCCTCGGCGGAGCTGGCCGCCATCTCGCCGGCCCGGGCCCGCATCGCGCCGGTGCTGGCGGTCAGCGCGTCCTTCAGGCGAACGACCTGCCCCCGGAACGCCTCGATGGCCCGGTCGAGGGCGGCCCGCCGCCGCGTCTCGTCGGCCGCGCCCGCGCTCTGCAGGCTCTCGAGCTCCCGGGTCCGCAGCCCGGCGACGCGCAGCACCTCGAGGGCGCGCGCCACGGTGCCGATCTCGTCGCCGCGCCCCGCGTGGGGGATCGCCGAGTCCAAGTCGCCGGCCGCGAGGGCCTCGATCCGCGCCGCGATCGTCGCGAAGGGCCGGAACAGCCGCGCCGCCGCCAGCCCGACGAGGGCGGAGGCCAGCACCGCGATGACCAGGGCGGCGACGCTGAGGCTCGTCATCGTCTGGGCGTGGGCGTCGAAGTACATCTCGATCGGCAGCCCGACGAACAGGATGCCGTTCACCTTGCCGGTGGTGTCGACCGTCGGGTGGTACACTGTGTAGTAGCGCCGCCCGAACAGGGCGGCCGGCCCCTCGTAGGTCCGACCGGCGCGGATCGCGGCCTGGGCCGGGCTGTCGGCGGCGAGCGCCGTGCCGACCGCGCGGGTCCCGTCCTCCCGGCGCACCGTGGTCTGGCGCCGCACGAAGCTGTCGGAGGCGGGCTCGTAGCTGAACACCGTCGCCAGGCCGCCCGAATAGGCGACGGCGTCGTCCACGACGCCGGCATCGGCGAAGCCGGACAGGCTCGGCGTCGACACCCGGGCGACGCGCGCGCCGTCGAGGTCCGCCGCCGCGCCCTCGACCCGCGCCGCCAGGACGAGCGCCAGAGTTCTCAGGTTGCGCTCGCCGTTGGTGCGCTGACGCGCCTCCATCTGCGACCAGGTTTGCCGCGAGACCGTGATCCAGATGGCGCCGGCGGTGACTGTCACGGCGAGCATCGACAGCAGGATGACTTTCGTAGACAGAGTCATCCTGCGCAGCGAATAGGAATGTGTGCGCATCTATTGGTATCCGTGCCTATAGCCGGCACGAACACTCGTTTGTGAAGTTGAAATGACGGGTTAAGACTCGCCAGAAAGGCGAGACGTCGTCGTCGATCTCAACCCTGCCCTGCACGTCGGGCAGAGACGCGGGCGAGCGCCGCGAGGTCCTTCTCGCCGTCGCCGTGGCTGATCGCCTCGATGAGACCGTCCCGCAGCACACTCGCGAACGGCATCGGCACCCCGGCACCCTCGGCCGCCTGGAGGGCGAGCCGCACGTCCTTGGCCCCGAGCTTGAGGATGAAGCCCGGCGGCTCGTAGCGGTTCTGCGCGATCGAGGCGCCGTAGCCCTTGTAGACCGGCGAGGCGAACAGCGTGTTGGTCATCAGGTCCAGGAAGTCGGCGCCCGCGACCCCGTGGCCCTCCGTGAGGGCGCAGGCCTCGGCCATGGCCTCGATGGCCGAGATCAGCATGAAGTTGCCGGCGAGCTTGACGGCATTGGCCCGCGTCGGGTCGTCGCCGAAGCGCCAGGTCTTGGCGCCCATGGCGTCGAGGAGCGGCCCCGCGCGGTCGATCAGAGCCGCCGCCCCGGCCGCCACGATGTTGAGCTTGCCGGCCTCTGCCACGTCCGGCCGCCCGAAGACCGGCGCCGAGATGTAGGGAACGCCCGCCCGCGCGTGCACGGCGGCGAGCTGCTTCGCCAGGGCCACCGAGATCGTGCTCATCCCGATATGCAGGCCGGGCCGCTCAGGCTGGTCGAGGAGGCCGCCGGCGACGATCACGGTCTCGAGGGCCGCGTCGTCGGCCAGCATGGTGACCACGGCGTCCCCCGCGAAGGCCTCGGCGGCGCTCGCCACCGGAGTGACGCCGTCGAGGCCGCGCGCGGCCTCCGGCGAGCGGTTCCAGGCGCGGACCGTGTGGCCGGCCCGCGCGAGGTTGGCCGCCATGGCGCGACCCATCCGCCCCATTCCGATGAATCCGACGTCCATGCCGTGCTCCTCGACGCGCTTCGCCGTCTGCCAACCTGGGTAACCCCGGCCGGCGGTCAACGGCCCCGGGCGGATTTGCGCCGATGGGCCGCCGTGGCAAGCTCGGACCATGCCGCAGAATCGCATCACCGACATTCCCGGCCTGCGGGTCGGCCACGCCACCGACCTGCGGCTCGCCAGCGGCGTCACCGCGATCCTCTTCGATCAGCCGGCCGTCGCCGCGGTCGACGTGCGCGGCGGCGGGCCGGGCACCCGCGAGACCGACCTGCTCGATCCCGAGCGCACCGTCGAGCGGGTCGACGCCTTCGTCCTCTCCGGGGGCTCGGCCTTCGGCCTCGATGCGGGGGCCGGCGTGGCGGCGTGGCTCGCCGAGGCCGGGCGCGGGTTCCCGGTCGGCGCCATGCGGGTGCCGATCGTCCCGGGGGCGGTGCTGTTCGATCTCCCCAACGGCGGCGACAAGGCCTGGGGCCGCTATCCGCCCTATCGCGAGCTGGGCTTCCAGGCCGCCGCGGCAGCCACCGAGGCGTTCGCCCTGGGCTCCGTGGGAGCTGGGACCGGTGCGCGCACCGGCCGGCTCAAGGGCGGGATCGGATCCGCCTCGGCGGCCGTGCCGGGCACGGGTTTCCGGGTCGGGGCCCTCGCGGCCGTGAACGCCTTCGGCAACGCGACGATCGGCGGTGGGCCGCATTTCTGGGCCGCGCCCTTCGAGGTGGACGACGAGTTCGGCGGCCTGGGCGTGCCGGTCCGGGTGCCGCCCGAGGCCCACGCCTTTCCGGCCCGCGCGCTGCCGGGCGCCGCCACGACGCTGGCCGTGGTGGCGACCGACGCGGCGCTGACCAAGGCGCAGTGCCGGCGCCTCGCGGTGGTGGCGCAGGACGGCCTCGCTCGGGCCCTCGTGCCGGCGCACACGCCCCTCGACGGCGACCTGGTCTTCGCCGCGGCGACCGGAGCCGTGCCCCTCGGCGACACGGTGGTGGACCTTGCCCGCCTCGGCGACGCCGCCGCGCGGGTCATGGCCCGGGCGGTGGCGCGCGGCGTGTTCTCGGCGACGAGCCTGCCCGGGCACGCGCCGTCGTCGCCCCTGGCCGGCACGGGGCTTCCGCCGGCCTGGCGCGACGTGTTCGGCGCCTGATCGGCGGTGCCGGCTCCGCCCGCGCGCGGAACAGCGCCACCGGCCTCGATCCAGGCCCGGTCGAGCGCGGTCGTCACGCATCGGGCCCGCCGCGCGGGCGGCCGCTTCCGTGGGGCCGGCGTTCAGCTCAGGGGAGAGCGCCCCTGGGGGAGTGCGATCGTCGAGGTCGCCTCGGCGATCTGGTCCGGGCCACCCTTCGGCGGCCAGATCCCCGCTTCGTAGGCGCGGGACCGCAACGCGGCCCGCTCCTCCAGGCTGCGGAAACCCCAGATGTGCGTGATGCGCGGCGCACCGTCGAGGGCGTACATGTTCAGGACGAGGTGCTGCGTGTAGGCGCGTGCCGGCCCGATCGCGGCCTCCCAGGCCGCGAGGGTCGGCGGCAGGCCCCCCGGCTTCAGGCGATAGGTCCGGACCTCGTACACCCCGCCGCGGTCGCCCGTCCGGATCGGCGGCAGGAAGGGGAACGGGGCGTAGCTGTCCATCTCCAGAGCGGTGATCACGGGCCCGGCGTTGAACGGGTTGGCGCTGAGGAGGGCGCGCCGGCGCTCGGCGGTCATGTCCTCGGGCGCCGCGAAGCCGCGCAGCACGATCAGGCGCCCCAGCGTGCCGATCTCGCTGCGCCAGCAGCCGACCAGCTCCCCCTTGGCATCGGGATCGTCCAGCCAAGCCTCGACGCCGGCCGAGACTTGGCCCACTGCGAGCAGCGGGCACGAGAGGGTCGCGAGTTCGTACAGCATGGGCGCCTCGGCGACGTCGTCCCGTCGACGTCAGGCCGTCAAAGCGGGAGAGCGTCTTTCGTTGCCATCGGGACGCCCGGAGACGCCTCCGCCCGGGAGGCCCGGCCTCACAGCTCCGCGCGGGCATCCTCCAGCAGCTGCGCCAGCCCGCTGTCGACCTCGTCGGCGAGCATCGCCCGCTCGGCGTCGGTGAGGTCTTTGGCCCAGGCGCCGCTGCCGAACCCGTCGGTGCAGCGCGCCCGCTCCGCGGCGATGTAGGCCTCGGTCTCGACCGGCCGGGTCTTCATCGCGTGGACGAAGCCGAACCACGCCGCCCGCTCCACCACCGCGAGCCGCGCCCGCAGCCGGATGGCCACCGCCTTCTCCGGATCGATCCCGTCGGCACTCATCGTGGTTCTCCCGCGTCCTTCTCGGCGAGCCGATCGAGCAACCCCTGGAGCTGCCCCGGCACCGGCTCGGTCGCCGAACGCGCGTAGAGGACGCGCAGTTGCCGGCCGATCTCCGCGAGGCTCATGGAGCCCTTGGCGATCACCCGGTCGGCCTGCCGGTTCAGGCTCTCTTTCTCGGCCGCCGTGACCTCCTTGGCGGTGAGCACCACCACGGGCACGTCGCCGTCGGGCCGCGCCCGCAGGGCCCGGAGGAAGCCGAACCCGTCCATCTCGGGCATCATCAGGTCGAGCAGGATCAGGCTCGGCCGCGCCTGGCTGACCCGCTCCAGGGCGATCCGGCCGTTCTCCGCCTCGTCGACGGTCCAGCCCTCGCGGCCGAGCGACCGGCGCAGGCGCTCGCGGGCATCCGCGTCGTCGTCGACCACGAGGACGCGGGCATCCTCCGGCGCCTCGGGCCGGTAGCGCTCCATCAGGCCCTTGAGCCGATCCCAGTCGATCGGCTTGACGAAGTAGTCGGTGGCGCCGAGCGCCTGGCCGAGCCCCTGCTCGGCCACGACCGAGGTCATGATCACCGGCGTCCCGGCGAGGTCGGGGTCGTTGCGCACCGCGTGCAGGACCGCCCAGCCGTCCATGCGCGGCATCTCGACGTCGAGCAGGATCGCGCGCGGCTTCAGGGCCCGGGCGAGCGTCAGGCCGGCGCGGCCGTCGTTGGCGCTGCGGACGTGGAAGCCCTCGCGTTCCAGGAAGCGCTGGAGCAATTCCCGGGCGGCCGGGTCGTCGTCGACCAGCAGCACCGTCTCGTGCTGCTCGTGCGGCTCCACCGGCGTGTGGGCCTCGGCCTCGGAGGGCGGCGCGTCCTCGGGCCGCAGGGTGGCGGGCAGGCGGATCGTGAAGGTCGCGCCCGCGCCCGGCGTGCTGGCGACGCCGATGTCGCCGCCCATCGTCCGGCAGAACGCGCGGGTGATGGCGAGCCCGAGGCCCGTGCCGCCGAATTGCCGGGTCGTCGAATCGTCGGCCTGGACGAAGCGCTCGAACAGGCGCCCGATCTGCTCCTCGGTCAGGCCGATGCCGGTGTCGGCGACCGCGAAGGACAGCCAGTCGGCCCCCTCCTCCCGGTGCCGCCGCACCGTCAGGGTGATCGTTCCCCGCTCGGTGAACTTCGCGGCGTTGCCGATCAGGTTCAGCAGGCACTGGCGGATCTTGGTCTGGTCCTGGTGCATGGACCCCAGGTCGGCCGTCCCGGCCGCGCCGGTGTCCAGGACGAAGCGGTTGCCCTTCTTCTCAACCAGGGAGCCGGTGGAGTCGGAGACGTCCCGGAGCAGGTCCGACACCGTGAAGGTCTCGGCCGAGGCGGTCATGCGGCCCGCCTCGATCTTCGAGATGTCGAGCACGTCGTTGATCAGCGAGAGCAGGTGGCGGGCGGCCGCCTCGATCTTGCGCAGGTCGGGCAGGAGGGCGGCCTGGCCGATATCCTCCAGCTCCTCGCCGAGCATCTCGGAGTAGCCGATCACCGCCGAGAGCGGCGTGCGCAGCTCGTGGCTCATGTTGGCGATGAACTGGCTCTTCGCCCGGTTGGCCGCCTCGGCGGCCTGCCGGGCGCGCTCCACCGCCTCCTCGGCCTCCTTCCGCTCGGTGACGTCGACGCAGGTGCCGACCCATTCCCGCAGGGAGCCGTCCTCGGCGAGGACCGGCACGCCGCGCACCTCCATGGCGCGCCAGACCCCGTCGTACCGGCGCAGCCTGTACTCGACCTCGTAGGTCGCGCGCGCCTCGACGCAGGCCGCCCAGGCGTCGGCCGCGTGGCCCCGGTCGTCGGGATGGACGGCGTCCAGCCAGCCCCAGCCCTGGTAGGCCTCCTCGGTCTGCCCGGTATAGGTGCTCCACCGGACCTGCGGCGGCATCAGCTCGCCCGCCGCGTCGGTGTTCCAGATCACCGCCGCCGAGGCGTCCACCAGCGCCCGGAAGCGCTGCTCGGAGTGGCGCAGGCGCTCCTCGACCGCGCGGCGGCCGGTGATGTCGGTGTTGGTCCCGTACCAGCGCAGGATCCGCCCGGACTCGTCCCGGTGGGGCAGCGCCTTCGACAGGAACCAGCGGTAGCTCCCGTCGCGGCCGCGCAGCGGGAACGTGTCCTCCCAGGACCGGCCCAGCGTGATCGCGGCGCGGTAGCGCTCGGTCACGGCCGCGACGTGGTCCGGGTGATGGACCGTGCGCCAGCCCCAGCCCCGCATCTCGTCGAGGGAGGTGCCGGTGTAGTCGTACCAGCGCTGATTGTACCAGATGATCGTGCCGTCGGCCTCGGCGATCCAGGCGAGCTGCGGCAGCGTCTCGGCGAGGTTGCGGTAATCGGCATCCGTGACGGATCCTGGGCCGCTCTCAGTCTCGCTCATCGACCCGACGCTGTCCCGTCACCCGCCCCGCGGCGGCTTATACCCGTACTCCTTATACACGCATCGCGTCGGGATCCGACCGCGGGGCCGCGGGGGCCGGCGGCCGCCGAAACCGCAGAGCGTCGATCGTGTAGAGCGCGAGCGCCACCCAGATCAGCGCGAGCATCAGCGCCCGATGCGGCTCGACCCGCTCGCCGTAGACGAGGACGCTCAGGACGAGCAGGCAGGTCGGCGCTACGTATTGCAGGAGGCCCAAGGTCGTGAGCCGCAGGCGCACCGCCGCGGCGGCGAACCAGATCAGCGGCAGCGCGGTCGTCAGGCCGGTGAGCATCAGCAGGGCGCGGTCGCCCGGCGCGGCCGGCAGGAACGGCTCGGGTGATAGGACGAGCCAGACGAGCGCGGCCGGCAGGAGCAGCAGCGTCTCGGCCAGGAAGCCGACCAGCGCGTCGACGCCGACGATCTTCCGGGCGAGGCCGTAGAGCGCGAAGCTCACTGCCAGCGACAGCGACATCAGGGGCAGTTCCCCGGCCCACACCACCGCGACGGCGACGCCCGTCGCGGCGATGCCGATGGCGACGGCCTGCGCCGGCCGCAGGCGCTCGCCCAGCACCACCCGGCCGAGGGCGACGCTGACCAGGGGATTGATGTAGTAGCCGAGGCTCGCGTCGAGCAGGTGCCCGCCGCTGACCGCGTAGAGGTAGAGCAGCCAGTTCACGCCGATCATCCCCGCCGAGAGCAGCAGCAGCGCGTGGCGCTTCCGGAGCGGCAGCGGCAGGTTCAGGCGGTGGCGCGCCGCGAGGATCAGCGCCAGCGCGCCGGCGAACACGCTCGACCAGACGATCCGCTCCGACAGGATGTGGTACGGGGAGTAGGCGCCGAGCATCCGGAAATGCACCGGGACCAGGAGGCCCCAGCTCAGGTAGGCGGCGAGCGCGTAGACGAGGCCCACGGACTCCTCCCGATCGACCCGGTTCGGCGGCCGGGTCAGGGGGTTTAGCGCGCCGGCCCGGCCGCCGTCAGGGGGGGGCGGCGCAGGGCTGCCATCCCGGGGGGCCGGATGGCCCCCGCAGCGCCGGGCGCGGCGGCACCGGGGCGTCCGCCTGACCGGCCCTGCCCGCCCCGAGCGAGCCCGGTCAGGGCGCGATCCAGCGGCCGGACCACAGGCCTCCGGCCGCGTGCCAGGCCGCCCGGCGATGGCCGCGGCGGTCGAGATAGAGGAAGTCGAGCCGCTCCGCCCGGACGAGTACGGCGGCGAAGTGCGGCCGGCCGAGCGTCGCGGCCGCGGTCTCGTCCGGCAGGCTGTAGGCGTCCCCCGTCGGCAGCGCCGTGCCCGGACCGGGCTCCGCCCCGTAGCAGACCCGGCTCATCGCCCGGGACCCCGTCCAGGCCGCCTCGGCCAGCGCGTCGTCGGTGTGCAGCGTGGCGCGACCCGCGACGCGGATCTGGATCTTCGCGGCCGCGTCGTAGGCGGCGAGGGCGCAGGCAGGAGCGGCCAGGATCTCGGAGGCCTTGTCGGAGCGGCGGTCGCAGTGGAACCGGAGCGTCCCCTCGGCCGGGTCGGCGGCGCGCAGGACCACCGTGCGCAGCCGCGGCCCGCCATCGGCACCCAGCGTCCCCAGGGTCGGCAGGTGGAAACCGCTCCGGCCATGGGCGGCGCCGTCCGCCAGCAGGCGCCACAGTTCGGCGAAGGTGGCGTCCAGGTCGTCGTAGAAGGCGGGCAGCGGCGTGCGGCTCACGCGGCGCCCCGCTTCCGCCGCCGCTCGCGGAAGATCAGCGCGAGGTTGCGCAGGTAGATGCCGGTGGAGAGGCCCTGGCCGATGATGATCACCGGCTCGCGGCGGACGAACCCGTAGACCAGCGTCATCATCCCGCCGAGGATCGACAGGAACCAGAACGACAGCGGCATCACGCTCCGCCCGGCGCGCTCGCTGGCGATCCATTGCAGGATGAAGCGCGAGCCGAACACCACCTGCGCGACGATGCCGAACACCAGCCAGAAGTCGAGCTGGGTGACGAACACGTCGTAGAAATAGGCCGGCAGATCGTGGGCGAGCTGGATCAGCATCCGACGTCCTGGTCCGCGGTTTGGCCGGCCGGGCCGGCGATCTCCTCGGGCCGCGGATCCGCGCGCTTGCGCCGGATCAGCCACCAGACGCCGGCGAGATCGAGGAGCCCGACCCAGAGGCGGTCGAACAGGCCGTAATTGGACACCCCCGTCAGCCGCGGCCGGTCGACCACGTCGCGGTGGACGACCGAGAAGCCCTCGCGGGCGACCAGGGCCGGCATGAATCGGTGGAGGGCGTCGAAATACGGCAGCCTGAGATACACGGCGCGGCGGAAGACCTTCAGGCCGCAGCCGGTGTCGCGGGTGGAATCGTTGAGGATCCGCCCGCGCACGCCGTTGGCGATCCGGGACTGGAGCATCTTGAAGCGGCCGTCCTTGCGGCCGCGCCGCTGGCCCTGGGCGAGGCCGGCTCCCGGCCCCGCCGCCTCGAGGGCCGCGAGCAGCGCGGGGATGAAGGCCGGATCGTTCTGGCCGTCGCCGTCGAGGGTCGCGACGATCCCGCCGCGGGCCGCCAGGACGCCGCTGCGCACCGCCGCCGACTGGCCGCCGCTCCGCGCGTGGCGCAGCACCCGCAGCCAGGGCCGCGCCGCCCGGGCCGCCGCCAGCGCCGCCGGCGTGCCGTCGGTGGAGCCGTCGTCCACGTAGATCAGCTCGAAGGCGAGGCCCGCGCAGGCGGCCTCGATCTCGGCCACCAGGGGCGCGATGTTGCCGGCCTCGTTCTTGACCGGCACGACGACGCTGAGATGGGGGGATCCGCTCACGGGGCCACCGCGTAGGCCGTCACGAAGACCCGGCGGCCGGTGTTGAGGTTGAAGCCCTCGACCTCCGCCAGGGGCGCGGGCGCGCCGCGGCCGACCGGCCAGGCCGCGTTGAAATCGTCGCGATCGCGGGATTCGACGAAGAGCAGGCGACAGCCGCCGCCCTCGAGGAAGGACCGGGCGGCGGCCCCGTCGGGCGGCAGGGCGAGGCCGGTGCCAATCAGGAAGACGAGGCTCGGCTCGCGGTATCCGAGGCTCGCCACAAGCGGGTTCGGGCAGGGCGCGCGGTCGCGCAGGGCCGCGAGCCGCGGCGAGACCTTCAGGGCCGGCAGCGAGCGCTGCGCCACGCCCAGCACCGCCGGGCCCAGCAGGGCGGAGGCCAGCACCCCGAGGACGAGGGCGCGCTCGGCGGATCCCTGCGCGAAGGCGAGCCAGGCCAGGACCGCGACCGCGCAGGCGGCGGCGAGCAGCGGCAGGGCCGGCCACGGGATCGTGTGGCTGTCGAGCCGCCAGCCGGCGAGGCAGAGGCCGAGGGTCAGGGCGACCGGGATCGCCGGCAGCAGCAGGGCCGTCAGGCGGGCGCCCCGCAGGCGCGGGTCCAGCGCCCCCCGGCTCAGCGCCAGCACGGTCAGGATCGCGAGCCAGGGCATCAGCGGCAGCACGTAGTGGGGCAGCTTGGTGGGCACCGCCTCGAAGATCAGCCAGGCCGGCAGCACCGCGGCGATCAGGAAGGCCACGGCGGGCTCCCGTCGCGCCCGCCAAGCGAACGGCAGGCTCATGGCGGTGAAGGCCGCCGCCGGCCAGAAGGTCGCGAAGAACACGAGCGCGTAGGCGCCGGGCGGTCCCCAGTGCCGCTCGGCCGCCCCGCCGACCTTGCCGAGCATGTCGTGGCCGACCGCCTCGGCGTAGAACGCGCCCCCGCTCTTCCAGGCGATCGCCGCGAACCAGGGCGCCACCAGCAGGAGCGTGAGGGCGAGGCCCGGCCAGGGCCGGAGCGGCAGCAGCCAGCGGCCGGACCGCGCCGCGAGCGACAGGCCGAGCGCCGGCAGCGCGGCGAAGAGCGGAACCATCGGCCCCTTCACCAGGATCCCGACCGCCATCCCGAGCCAGAACGCCGCGAAGGTCGGTCCCGAGACCGGCCGACCGTCCCGCGGCGCCAGCCACGCGTGGGCGAGCGCGGCGAGGCTCGCGGTGGCGCAGGCGGCGAGCAGCGCGTCGGTCTTGGCGAGGTGGGCCTCGGCCGAGAGCATCAGGCAGGCGCCGTAGAGGGCGGCCGCCAGCAGCGCCGACCGCCGGGGCAGGAAGGCGAGCGCCGCCCAGTAGGCGAGAAGAACCGAGGCGACGGCGCCGATCAGCGACGGGACGCGGTACAGGGCGATCTGGGTGCGGGCCCCGGGCACGCCCAGCGCCTCGCCGGCCGCCACGGCGGCGGCCTGCGCCCAGTAGATCCCCACCGGCTTCTTGTGCCGCGCCTCCCCCTGGAAGCGGATATCCACGAGGTCGCCGCTCTCCAGCATCTGCTTCGAGGCCTGGGCGAAGCGGGGCTCGTCCCGGTCCATCGGCTGCAGCGAGATCTGCCCCGGCAGGAACAGGATCAGGCACAGCGCCAGCAGGGCGGCGACGGCCCTGGCATGGGTGAGGCTCAGCGCGTCGAGCCCGCGGCCGATCCGGTCGACGGGGGCAAGGCGCGGCGCGCCGCCGGCGGAGAGGCTCGTGGTCATACCGGGCCGGTCAATCAGGAACGCGGCGCGAGGTCAAATGCAGCGATGCCGTCGCCGGTCGCGACGGCGCGGGCCCATCACGACGCGCGGATGCGGCACCGCCCGCGGCGCGCGGTCCGGGTCAAGGTTCGCCGGTCCTCACCTGTCCGGGAAGGGCAGCGTCGTAGCGCGGCGCCCGGCCCCGCCCTACGACGCCGCCCGGAGGCGCGCGAAGCCGGCGTCGAGGTCGGCCTTTAGGTCGGCGGTGTCCTCAAGCCCGATGTGGAAGCGGAGCGCCGGTCCGCCGGGAGCCCACCGGGTCGCGGTCCGGTAGCCGGCGCAGTCGAACGGGATCACGAGGCTCTCGAAGCCGCCCCACGAGAAGCCCATCCCGAAGAGCTGCAGCCCGTCCAGCATGGCGGCCACCGCGGCCTCGGGCACCGGCTTCAGGATCACCCCGAACAGGCCCGACGCGCCCGCGAAGTCGCGCTTCCAGATGGCGTGGCCGGGATCCTCGGGCAGGCCGGGATGGAGCACCCGCAGCACCTCGGGCCGCGCCTGGAACCACCGGGCCATCTCCAGTCCGGCGCGGCCGTGCTCGCGCAGCCGCAAGGACATGGTGCGCAGGCCGCGCAGCGCCAGGAAGATGTCCTCGGCGCCGGCGCACATGGCGAAATGGTCGAAGGTGCGGCGCACGGCCGGGTAGTAGCGCGCGTTCGCGGAGGTCAGGCCGATCAGCAGGTCCGAGCCGCCGCTGAGGTACTTGGTGCCGGCCTCGACCGCGATGTCGACGCCGCGCGCGTGCGGCGGGAACAGCAGCGGCGTCGCCCAGGTGTTGTCCATGATCACGCAGGCGTCGTGTGCGTGCGCGACCTCGGCGATGGCCGGGATGTCCTGCATCTCGAAGCTCTGCGAGCCGGGCGCCTCGACCAGCACGGCCCGGGTGTTCGGGCGCATCAGTTCCGCGATGCCGGCCCCGATGGTCGGGTCGTAGTAGGTCACCTCGACGCCGTAGCGCGCCAGCACGCCGTCGCAGAACTGGCGGGTCGGCCGGTAGGCGGAATCGGTGACCAGGAGGTGGTCGCCCGCCGAGACCGCGGCCATCAGCGCGACGGTCAGCGCCGCGAGCCCGGAGGGCGTCACGACGGTGCCGGCGGCGCCGGCGAGTTCCGTCCACGCCTCCGTCAGCGCGTCCATGGTGGGCGTCGCCGAGGTACCGTAATTGTAGCGCCCGCGCCGGTTCTTGATCGCGTCGTAGGTCGGGTAGAGGACCGTGGATCCGCGGTAGATCGGCGTGTTCACGAAGCCGTGCTGCTCGCCCGGGTCACGGCCCGCGTGGACGAGGCGCGTCGCGGGCGCGAAGGTCTGCTTGGCGTCGGGCGAGGACTTCAGGGACATCGAGGCTCGGAGATCGCGTTGCGGTGCACCGCACGAAGCGCGCCGCGCCCGGCAAGGTCAAGCCGGACGCGCGGACGCGCGGGCTCGCGGTGCCGGGCCTCCGGGTTTCTCGCGATCACGGCTTCTCCGGCGGATCCGAGACGACGGCTTCCTCGTAGGCCTCCATCCAGGCGGCGCGCTCCTGAGAGCCCTCTGGATAGGGGCATTCGCTCACGGGCTTCCCGTAGAGGCGCGCGTTACGGCCCTGGATGAACGGGCTGTCGCTCGCGGTGGCCTGGACGTTGGTCAATATCGCCTCCCGAAGACTTGGAGTGGGGCTTCGTTAACGGCCGCGCCGTAAATCTGTTGCCGTCTCAAGTCGCGTCCCGGGTCGTCGCGTGCGTATCCTGCGTTCCCTTCTCGGCGCCGTCCTCGTCCTCGTCTCGACGGCGACCGTCGCCCTCGTCAGCGCCGACCGGCTCGCCCATCTGGCGCCGGCGCCGGTGATCCGCGCCGCCCAGGCCGAGCCGTCGGCGACGGGGTCGATCCCGGCCCCCGCGAGGGCCGCGCCCGCGCCGAAGCCGGCCGTGCCCAGCATCCCGAACGGGTTCGACACGGAGCGGCTGCACGCGCTGATGCGCGGCGACCCGATCCTGCCGGGCCGCTGAGGGCGGCCAGGATCGCGCTCATCCCGTTCTGGATCTCGTCGCGCGGCGCCCGACGCGCCTCGGGTTGAGGGGACCCGGCCGGATCGGCCGGGGACCGTCCTATCGCGCCGTCCGGAAGACCTGCAGGTCGAGGTCGCGGACCTTCTTGCGCAGGGTGTTGCGGTTGACGCCGAGCAGTTCCGCGGCGCGGATCTGGTTGCCGCGGGTGGCGGCGAGCGCCGCGCCGATCAGCGGGCCTTCGATCTCTCGCAGGATCCGGTGATACAGGCCGGGGGGCGGCAGCGTGTCGCGATAGCCGGAGAAGTAGTCCGAGAGGTGGCGCTCCACGGCGCTGGACAGGGTCTCCGATTCCCCGTTCGCTTTGCGGGCGGCGCCGTTGGCCGCCGGCGCCGCGGGCGTCGCCAGCGGCAGCGTGTCGAGCTCGGCCTCGATCACCGGGCCGGTGATCGTTTCCTGCGGGTAGAGGGCGGCGAGCCGCCGGACGAGGTTCTCGAGCTCGCGGACGTTGCCTGGCCAGCGGTAGCGCTTCAGCCGCTCCATGGCGTCGCCGTCGAGGGTCTTCCGGGTCAGGCCCTCGCGCTCGACGAGCACGAAGAAGTGGCGGACGAGATCCGGCACGTCCTCGGAGCGCTCGCGCAGGGCCGGCAGCCGCAGCGGCACGACGTTGAGGCGGAAGAACAGGTCCTCGCGGAAGATGCCCTGCTGGATGGAGACCCGCAGGTCCTTGTTGGTGGCCGCGATGATCCGGACGTTGGTGCGGATCGGGACGCGGCCGCCCACCGTCGTGTACTCGCCCTGCTGGAGCACGCGCAGCAGCCGGGTCTGCGCCTCCATGGGCATGTCGCCGATCTCGTCGAGGAACAGCGTGCCGCCCTCGGCCTGCTCGAACCGGCCGGCGGAGCGCTGGAGCGCGCCCGTGAAGGCGCCCTTCTCGTGGCCGAACAGCTCGGACTCGATCAGGTCGCGCGGGATCGCCGCCATATTGACCGGCACGAACGGGCCGGTGCGGCGGCGGCCGTAATCGTGCAGCGCCCGGGCGACCAGCTCCTTGCCGGTGCCGGACTCGCCGGTGATCATCACGGTGAGGTCGGTGGGCATCAGCCGGGCGAGCGCCCGGTAGATCTCCTGCATGGCCGGCGAGCGGCCGACCAGCGGGATGTCCTCGTTCTCGGGGGGCGCCCCGGCCGGCGCCGCGCCCCGCGGGCGCGAGAGCGCCCGGCCGACGATGGCGATCAGCTCCTTCAGGTCGAAGGGCTTCGGCAGGTACTCGTAGGCGCCCCGCTCCGAGGCGCGGATCGCCGTCATGAAGGTGTTCTGCGCGCTCATCACGATGATCGGCAGCTCCGGCCGCACCCGCTTGATGCGCGGCAGCAGGTCGAACACGTTCTCGTCGGGCATGACCACGTCGGTGATGACGAGGTCGCCCTCCCCCTGCGCGACCCAGCGCCAGAGGGTGGCGCAATTGCCCGTCGAGCGAACCTCGTAGCCCGCCCGGGACAGCGCTTGGTTCAGCACGGTGCGGATGGCGGCGTCGTCGTCGGCGACGATGATGTGGCCGTTCGGCATGACTCTCTACTCAGACCTCCGACGGGGGCCGGATTCGGGGATCGACATCACGGATCGACCGCCGATTCGCGCCCGTCCCGGGCACTCGACATCGGCAGAAGGATGCGGAACGCCGTGCGGCGCGGGGCGGGATCGCACTCGACGATCCCGCCGTGATCGCCGACGATCTTGGCCACCAATGCAAGACCGAGGCCGGAGCCCTGCGCCTTGGTGGTGACGAACGGGTCGAACAGGTCGGGCAGCAGGTCGGCCGAGATGCCCGGGCCGTTGTCGCGCACCGCCACCTCGATCGGCAGGCTGACCCGCTCGCGGGAGCCCGGGACCTGCAGGCGCAGGCCGGTGCGGAAGGCGGTCGACAGGGTGATCTCGCCCTCGACCGCGTCCGGGCCGATCGCCTCGGCGGCGTTCTTCACCAGGTTCAGGATCACCTGGATCAGCTGGTCGCGGTTGCCCAGCACCGGCGGCAGCGACGGGTCGTAGGTCTCGATGAACCGGATGTGCCGCGCGAAGCCCGACTGCGCCGAGCGCTTCACCTGATCGAGCACGCCGTGGACGTTGACGGCGCCGCGATCCGAGGGGCGCTCGTCGCCGAACAGCTCCATGCGCTCGACGATGCGGACGATCCGGTCCGATTCGTCGCAGATCAGGCGGGTGAGCAGCCGGTCCTCCTCGGCGCCGGTGCTCTCGAGGAGCTGCGCCGCGCCGCGGATGCCCGCGAGCGGGTTCTTGATCTCGTGGGCCAGCATCGCGCCGAGCGCCACCATCGAGCGCGCCGCGCCGCGATGGGTGAGCTGGCGGTTCATCTTGTCGGCGATGGTGCGCTCCTGGAGCATCATCACCACGGCCTCGCCGTCGTCGCCGAGCGGCGTCGCGAACACGTCGACGCTGCGCTCCAGGCCGAGGCGCGGCTGGGTGAGCTCCACCCGGTATTCGCTGACGCTGGCGCGCCGCCGCCGGACCTCGGCCACGAGCGCGATGATCGGCGAGGCGAACGGGATGATGTCGCGCAGGCGCCGGCGCTGCATCAGCCGCGCCGAGTAGTCGAAGAACGCCTCCGCGGCGTGGTTGCAGTGGAGGATCTGCTCGTCGGCGCCGATGGTCAGGACCGGCAGCGGCAGCGCGTTCAGCACGGCCTCGGCGGCGGTGTCGCGCCGGGCGCCGGGCTCGCGCGGGAGGGGCTCGTCGCTCACGCGGCCTCCTGGACGGGGTTCGCCGCGCCCGCGAAGGCCCGGGCCAGCAGGGCCAGCACCGTCTCCGGATCGGCGGTGGTGAGGAGGGCCGCGCGCTCCGCGGGACCCAGCGCGCCGCCGGTCTCGGCGTAGGCGGCGAGGTGCTTGCGGGCGTGGCGCACGCCCATGTCGCGGCCGTAGAGCGACAGCAGCCCCGCGTAGTGCTCGGCCGCCAGGGCGGCCTGCTCGGCCCGGGAGGGCTCCGCGGCCGGCCGGCCCGCCAGCGCCGCGGCGACCTGCCCGACCAGCCAGGGGCGGCCGGTCGCCGCGCGGCCGATCATGACCCCCGCGGCGCCCGAGGCGTCCAGGCAGGCGCGGGCGCTGGCGAGGTCGGTCACGTCGCCGTTGGCGATCACCGGGATCGACACCGCCGCGACGACGGCCCGGATCGCCGACCAGTCGGCGCTGCCCTTGTAGAATTGCTGCCGGGTCCGCCCGTGGACCGTCACGGCGTTCAGGCCCAGCCGCTCGGCGCGGGCGGCGAGGTCGGCGGCGTTGCGGCTCGCGTCGTCCCAGCCGAGGCGCATCTTGACGGTCACCGGGATCGACACGGCGCCCCGCACGGACGCGAGCAGGCGCTCGGCGTGGTCGAGGTCGCGCATGAGCGCCGAGCCCGAGGCGATCCCCGTCACGATCTTGGCCGGGCAGCCCATGTTCACGTCGATCACGTCGGCGCCCCCGGCCTCCGCGAGCCGCGCGGCCTCCGCCATCGGGCCCGCCTCGCAGCCCGCGAGCTGGACAACGTGCAGGTCGACGCCGGAGCCCTCGGCGCGCAGCGTGGCCTCACCGGATCCGCGCGTGAGTTCCCGGGCCGCCACCATCTCGGACACGACCGCGTCGGCGCCGCAGCGGCGGGCGATGCGGCGCATGTGCAGGTCGGTAACACCCGATAGCGGGGCGAGCAGGCAGAGCGGGACGGGATCCGCCCCTTCGGCGGTCGCCCCCGCGCGACGCAGCGCGCTCAAATAATGGTCAGTCGTCATTCTGCACAACAATGAGGCAAGTCCGGTCCGCTGGCAAGCGGGGCCGCGCGTTGATTTCGGGCCCTCCCCCGCTTAAACGACGGGCACCCTCCGCGGCAGGGCTGAGCCGGCACGGCTGGCCCGCGCGCTGGCCGCCGCTGCCGCCCCTCAGGACCTCACGAGTTCGTCGCCCATGCCCGCCACCGGCACGCCAGCCACCGGACCCGCCAGCGCGGGAGCCGGCGTCGCCGCGGTTGTGGTGGCGGCCGGGCGCGGCATCCGCATCGGCGGCGGCACGCCCAAGCAGTACCGCCGGGTCGGCGGGCAGGCGGTCCTGACTCGCACCCTGGCGGCGCTGGCGGCGGACGACGCGATCGCGCGGATCCAGCCGGTGATCGCCGCCGACGCGGCGGACTTCTTCCGCAGCTGCCTGGAGGAACTCGCGCCCGCGCTTCGCGCCAAGATCACCCAGCCCGTCGAAGGCGGCACGACGCGTCAGCTTTCGGTGCGCGCTGGTCTCGAGGCCCTGGCCACCGGCGACGCGCCCGAGATCGTGCTGGTCCACGATGCGGCGCGCCCCTACGTGGATTCCGCGCTGATCGCCCGGGCGATCGCGGCCGGGCGCGACCACGGTGCGGCCGTTCCGGGCGTGCCGGTGACCGACACGGTCAAGCGCGTCGTCGACATCGCGCCCGGCATCGGCCGGGTCCACGAGACCCCGCCCCGGGAGCACCTGCGCGCGGTCCAGACGCCTCAGGCCTTCGCTTTCGGCCCGCTGCTCAAGGGCCACCGGGACGCCGCCGCGCAGGGTCTCGACGGCTTCACCGATGACGGCGCCCTCGCCGAATGGGCCGGGCTGCCGGTGGTCGTCTTTGCGGGCGACATCGCCAACCGCAAGATCACCCAGCCCGCCGACCTGATCGAGGCGGACCGCGCCTTCGCGACCGAGACCACCGAATTGCCAGCGCCGGGAGCCCGCGCCATGACCACCTACGTGACCCGCCTCGGCACCGGCTTCGACGTGCACGCCTTCACCACCGGCGACCATGTCTGGCTGGGCGGGGTGAAGATCCCCGCCGACCGCGGCGTGCTCGCCCATTCGGACGGCGACGTGGCGCTGCACGCCCTGACCGACGCCCTGCTCGGCGCCATCGCGGACGGCGATATCGGCACGCACTTCCCGCCCTCCGACGAGCGCTGGCGCGGCGCGTCCTCGGACCAGTTCCTGGCCCATGCCTGCGGCCTGGTCCGCGCCCGCGGCGGCCGTATCGACCACCTCGACATCACGGTGCTGGCCGAGGCGCCGCGCATCGGCAAGCACCGTGAGGAGATCCGGGCACGCATCGCCGCCATCGCGGGCGTGCCGCTCTCGGCGGTCTCCATCAAGGCGACGACCACCGAGAAGCTCGGCTTCGTCGGGCGGGCGGAGGGTCTCGCGGCCCAGGCGGCCGCGACGGTCCGGCTGCCCGAGGAGGACGGCCCCGCCCTCGACGCGCAGGCCGAGACCGCGATGCGCCAGGGCTGAGCGGTTTCGGGGCGAGCGCGGGTCCCCTCTCCCGCACGGAAGAGAGGGCGCGTCGCGCTCCGCCTCAGGCCACCCGCACCAGCAGCGCGATCGCCGCGATGGCCAGGGCCGCCATCGTCAGCAGGATCCCGCCGCCCCGGCAGGCGAACTGGCGCGGCGAGTTCGGGGGCGCGAACATCCCGATCGGGTGCAGGATCCGGGCGACCAGCAGGGCGACCAGCAGCGCCCGGACCAGGCCGTGGCTGCCGCCGCTCGCCTCCAGCAGGCCGATGACGATCAGGGCCAGCGGCACGTATTCCGCGAAATTGGCGTGCGAGCGGATCCGCTTGAGCACCGTGTCGTCGCCGCCGTCGCCGAACAGCACGTTCTCGGAGACGCGGGCCCCGATCACCCACCCCGACAGGCCCAGATACACGAGGGCGAGCAGCCCGGCATAGAAGGCCGTGATCGCGGGGAAGATCATGAAAAGGGTGTCTCCGATCGGGGCGCCGGTCCTTGAGCCGGGCTCGGCCTTGGGTCACAACATGAGATAGGGCGCCGCCGCCCGAGGGGAGCCCGTTCGCGATGGTCGACGACGCAGAGCTTCTCGCCCGGGCCGAGGCGCTGGTGGCGGCCTACGCGGCGGACGGGCGCACCGTCGCCACGGCCGAATCCTGCACGGGTGGCCTCGTGGCCGGCCTGCTCACCGCGGTGCCGGGCTCCTCGGCCGTTCTGGAGCGCGGCTTCGTCACCTACTCGAACGAGGCGAAGGCCGAGGCGATCGGCGTACCCATGGACCTGATCCGCCGGCACGGCGCGGTCAGCGAGGCCGTGGCGCGGGCTATGGCCGCCGGGGCGCTGGCGGCGTCGCGGGCCTCGGTCGCGGTGGCGATCACCGGCATTGCCGGCCCCGGCGGCGGGAGCGCCGAGAAGCCGGTCGGGCTGGTGCATTTCGGCCTCGGCCAGCGGGACGGCGAGACGCGTCATCTGGAGCGGCGCTACGGCGATCTCGGGCGCGCGGGGATCCGCCGCGCCGCCGTGGCCGACGCGCTCGGTCTGCTGGAGGACGCTCTCGGCGACTGATCGCGGCACGGGGAGGACGGCCCATGGATACGGTGACGACCCGCCTCTGCATCGTCGGCGGAGGCCCCGCCGGGATGATGGCCGGACTGCTCTTCGCCCGCGCGGGCATCGACGTCACCGTGCTGGAGAAGCACGCGGATTTCCTCCGCGACTTCCGCGGCGACACGATCCACCCCTCCACCCTCGACCTGATGGACGAGCTGGGCTTCACCGAGCGCTTCCGCGCCCTCCCCCAGCGCCGCGTGGAGAACTTCTCGGGCGTCGTCGACGGGCGCAGCTACCGGGTCGCCGATTTCAGCCGGCTGCCGACCCGCAACCGCTTCCTGTCCTTCATGCCGCAATGGGATTTCCTGGATTTCCTGGCCACCGAGGCCGCCCGCTACCCGGCGTTCCGGCTGATCCGCCGCACCGAGGCGCAGGACCTGATCGAGACGGAGGGTCGAATCGCCGGCGTGCGCGCGACCGGGCCGGACGGCCGGGTCGAGATCCGGTCCGATCTCGTGCTCTGCGCGGATGGCCGTCACTCGCGGATGCGCGAACGCGCGGGCCTCGTGCCCCGGGCCTTCGGCGCGCCGATCGACGTGCTGTGGTTCCGCCTGCCGCGCCGGCACGGCGATCCCGAGGCGGCGGCGGGGCGGTTCGGCCCGGGGCGGATCCTGATCACCCTCGACCGGGGTGACATGTGGCAATGCGCCTACGTGGTGCCGAAGGGCGGCGACGCCGCGCTCCGGGCGAAGGGACTGGCGGCCTTCCGGGCCGCGGTTGCGCAGATCGCCCCGTTCCTGGCCGACCGCACCGACGCCATCGCCGCCTGGGACGACGTCAAGCTCCTGACCGTCACGGTCGACCGGCTCGACCGCTGGCATCGCCCGGGCCTGCTCTGCGTCGGCGACGCCGCGCACGCCATGTCGCCGGTGGGCGGCGTCGGAATCAACCTCGCGATCCAGGACGCGGTGGCGGCGGCCAACCTCCTGGCCGAGCCCCTGCGGGCGGGGCGCCCCGCGGAGGCCGACCTCGCCCGGGTCCAGGCCCGGCGGATGTTTCCGGTGCGGGCCACGCAGGCGCTGCAGCGGGTGATCCAGTCCCGCGTCATCGCCGCGTCGCTCGCGGCCGACGCGCCGTTCCGGGCGCCGCTCGCCCTGCGCCTCCTCGACGCCCTGCCGCGGCTTCAGGTTCTTCCGGCGCGGATGATCGGGATGGGCGTGCGGCCCGAGCACGTGCGCGTGCCGCTGCGGGCCTGACGCTGCCCCTGCGCGCGGTGACGGTGGCTAAGCCCGCGCCCCGTACATCCGGTTCGCCCGGCCTTCGAAGGCGTCGGTGAACTTGCGGAAGGCCCGGTCGAACATCGTGCCCATGAGGAGCCCCAGGGTGCGGCTCTTGAACTCGTAGGTGATGAAGAAGTCGACGTTGCAGCCGCCGTCCGGGCCGTCCTTGAACAGCCAGCGGTTCTCCAGGTGCCGGAACGGCCCATCGATGTACTCGGCGACGATCTTGAGGCTCGCCGGATCGAGGGTGACCCGCGTGGTGAAGCGCTCGCGGATCGCCTTGTAGCCCACGCCCATCTCAGCGATCAGCACCTGCCCGCCATCGGGCATGTCCTGCCGGCGGATCACCCGCAGGGATTCGCAGAGCGGCAGGAACTCGGGATAGCGCTCCACGTCGGCGACGAGGTCGTACATCTGCTGCGGCGTGTGCTTCACCGCGCGGGTGACCCGGAAGGACGGCATGGTGTTCGGGATTCCTCAGGCCGAGAGCGCGGGCGACAGTTTGGCCAGACGCGCCGCCTGAAGTCGCGCAAAGTCCTCGCCCGCATGGTGCGACGACCGCGTCAGGGGCGTGGCCGAGACCAGCAGGAAGCCCTTGGCGTAGGCGGTGGTCTCGTAGGCCTTGAACTCGTCGGGGGGGACGAAGCGCACGACCTCGTGGTGCTTCTTCGACGGCTGCAGGTACTGGCCGATGGTCAGGAAGTCGACGTCGGCCGAGCGCAGGTCGTCCATGAGCTGCAGCACCTCGTTCCGCTCCTCGCCGAGCCCGACCATGATGCCGGACTTGGTGAAGATCGCCGGGTCGAGCTCCTTCACCCGCTGCAGCAGGCGCACCGAGTGGAAGTAGCGCGCGCCCGGCCGAACCGTGAGGTACTTGGCCGGCACGGTCTCCAGATTGTGGTTGAACACGTCGGGCTTGGCGGCGACCACGACCTCGAGCGCCCCGTCCTTGCGCAGGAAGTCGGGGGTCAGGATCTCGACCGTCGTGCCGGGGCTCGCCCGCCGGATCGCCGCGATGGTGCGGGCGAAGTGCTCGGCGCCGCCGTCCCTCAGGTCGTCCCGGTCGACCGACGTGATGACCACGTGGTGCAGGCCGAGCTTGGCGACCGAATCGGCGATCTTGTCCGGCTCGCCCAGGTCGAGGGCGTCGGGCAGGCCTGTGCGCACGTTGCAGAAGGCGCAGGCCCGCGTGCAGGTGTCGCCCATGATCATGAAGGTGGCGTGCCGCTTCTCCCAGCACTCGCCGATATTCGGGCAGCCCGCCTCCTCGCAGACCGTGACCAGCCCGTGCTCGCGCACGATCTTCTGCGTCTCGGACCAGGCCCTGGAGCCGGGTGCCTTCACGCGGATCCAGTCCGGCTTCTTGGCCTGAACGGGCTGGTCGGGCCGGTGCGCCTTCTCGGGGTGGCGCAGGCGGACCGGCCGCGGATCGTTCTTCAGGGTGTCGAGGACGACGGCCATGGGTCGGGGGCACACCGCGGGCAAGCGCCCCAGGGGCGCGGTCGGGATCGCCCTGACTTAAGGCCCAAGGCCGCGCGCCGCAAACCGCCGCGACGCCGGGCCGCCCCGCGGCGGTTGAGGGTGCGGGCGTTCCGTCAGATCCCGAGCGCCCGGACGAACAGCCCGGCCAGCACCGCCCCGACCAGGGGCGCGGCCACCGGGATCAGCGCGTAGCCCCAGTCGGAGGTGCCCTTGCCGGCGATCGGCAGCACCGCGTGGGCCACGCGCGGCCCCAGGTCGCGGGCCGGGTTGATGGCGTAGCCGGTGGTCCCGCCGAGCGACAGGCCGATGCCCCAGACCAGCATGCCGACCATGTAGGGCGCGACGGCCCGCGGGATCGCGCCGGCCGAGCCCAGCGTGGTGGTCACGAGGGCGGAGATCGTCAGGATCAGGAAGAAGGTCGCGATGATCTCGGAGATCCAGTTCGCCTTCGCGTCGCGGATCGCCGGGCCGGTGCAGAAGCAGGCGAGCTTGAGGCCTGGATCCTGGGTCGCGCCCCAGTGCGGCAGGTAGTGCAGCCAGACCAGCACGGCGCCCACGAAGGCGCCGAGCATCTGGGCCGGGATATAGACCGGAATCTTGCTGAAATCGCCGGAGCTGACCGCGCCCGCCACGGTGACGGCCGGGTTGATGTGGGCGTCGGCGCTGCCGGTGGCGTTGGCCACGAAGACGCCGGCGAGGACCGCGAAGGCCCAGCCCGCCGTGATGGCGATCCAGCCGGCATTCTCGCCCTTGGAATGCTTGAGCAGGGCGCCGGCCACGACGCCGTCGCCGAGCACGATCAAGGTCATCGTGCCCAGGAATTCGCCCAGGAAGGGTGATGTCATCGTGTCGTCTCCCCCGTTCGCTGCTTTTTGTGAACGTTCAAAGCTTTGGCGAGCGCGTGATCGCCGGAGGCGGTCACCGATATCTGCGCAGGCCCCATCCACTTCCCTCATCCTGAGGTGCCGGAGCGCAGCGGAGGCCTCGCAGGAGAGCTCCAGGGATCGCGCGGCTGGCCGGAGCCCTCGTTCGAGGCGGCTTCGCCGCGCCTCAGGATGAGGGCGCGGGTGCGATGGAGTCGGTCGCGAGGCCGTCAGGCCCGCGCGCCGCGCGCGGGCCCGAGGGCGGTGTCCTCAATCCTCGTCGGTCTTCCAGTCGAAGGAGCGCTGCACCGCCCGGCTCCAGGCGGCGGCGATGGTCTCGCGCCTGCCGGCATCCATCTTGGGCGTCCAGCGCTTGTCGACGCCCCAATTGCGCTTGAGGTCGTCGAGCCCCTTCCAGTAGCCGACCGCGAGTCCGGCCGCGTAGGCGGCGCCGAGCGCGGTGGTCTCGGCCACCTTCGGCCGCACCACCGGCACGTCGAGCATGTCGGCCTGGAACTGCATCAGCGTGTTGTTGGCGACCATGCCGCCGTCGGCGCGCAGCTCCTTGACGGGGATGCCGGAATCCTTGGCCATGGCGTCCAGCACCTCGTGGGTCTGGAAGGCGGTCGCCTCCAGCACCGAGCGGGCGATGTGGCCGCGGTTGACGTAGCGGGTCAGGCCGATGATCAGGCCCCGGGCGCCCTCGTTCCAGTGCGGCGCGTAGAGGCCCGAGAAGGCCGGCACGAAGTAGACGCCGCCGTTGTCCTCGACCGTCGTGGCGAGCGTCTCGACCTCGGCGGAATCCTTGATCATGTGCAGGTTGTCGCGCAGCCACTGCACCAGGGCGCCCGTGATGGCGATCGAACCCTCCAGCGCGTAGGCCGGCTTCTGGCCGTCGAGGCGGTAAGCCAGCGTGGTGACGAGGCCGGCCTTCGACGGGACCGGCTCCTCGCCGGTGTTCATCAGCGCGAAGCAGCCGGTGCCGTAGGTGTTCTTGGCCTCGCCCGGCGCGAAGCAGGTCTGGCCGAACAGGGCCGCCTGCTGGTCGCCGAGGATGCCGGCGATCGGCACGCCCGCGAACGGCGCCCGGGTCTCGCCGTAGACCTCGCTCGACGAGACGATCTTCGGCAGCATCGCCTTCGGGATGCCGAAGGTCCGGAGCATGCCCTCGTCCCATTCCAGGGTCTTGAGCGACATGAGCTGCGTGCGGCTGGCGTTGGTCACGTCGGTGACGTGGAGGCCGCCCTCGGTGCCGCCGGTGAGGTTCCAGACGAGCCACGTGTCGATGTTGCCGAACAGCACGTCGCCGGCCTCGGCCTTCGCGCGGGCACCCGCGACATGGTCGAGCAGCCAGCGGAGCTTGAGCCCGGAGAAGTAGCTCGCCAGCGGCAGGCCGGTGAGGTCGCGGAACCGGTCGCGGCCGCCGTCGCGGGCGAACTCGGCCACCAGGCGGTCGTTGCGGGTGTCCTGCCAGACCAGGGCGTTGTGCAGGGGCTTGCCGGTCTTCCGATCCCAGATCAGCGTGGTCTCGCGCTGGTTCGTGATGCCGACCGCCGCGAGGTCGGAGGGCTGGAGCCCGCCCTTCTCCAGCGCCTCGCGCATCACGCTCTGCGTCTTCGTCCAGATCTCCGTGGCGTCGTGCTCGACATGGCCGGGGGCCGGGTAGATCTGCGCGTGCTCCGCCTGGGCGAGCGCGATGACGCTGCCCTCCCGGTCGAACACGATGAAGCGGCTGCTGGTGGTACCCTGGTCGATGGCCCCGACGTAACGGCTCATCGTTCCCTCCCTTCATAGGCCCGACCGGTCTGCCGCCGGATCGGGTTCGAAAGCATCAGGCGGCCTCGGCCCTGCGGTCGAGGTAGGCGGCGAGGCGCGCGGCGCTCTCCGCGCCGGTGCGCAGGCCGAGCTTCGACCGCCGCCACAGGATGTCGTCGGCGGTGACCGCCCATTCCTCGGTGCGCAGGTAATCGACCTCGGCGGCGGTGAGGCCGCCGTCGAAGGCCTCGCCGAGATCCGCCATGGACCGCGCCGTCCCGACGATGTCCCGGGCCCGGGTTCCGTAGGCGCGGGCGAGCCGGCGGGCGGTCTCCTCCGGCAGGAACGGCTTCTCGGCCCTCAGCTCGGCGAGGAACCGGTCGAAATCCGCGTCCTTCATGGCGCCGCCGGGCAGGACCGCGTCGCCGGTCCAGGCCTTCTTGAGGTGCGGGAAATAGGGCTTCAGCTTCTCGAGCGCGTGCTCGGCGAGCCGCCGGTAGGTCGTGATCTTGCCGCCGAAGACCGACAGCACCGCCGCAGTCCCGCCCTGGTCCTCCACGTCGAGGACGTAGTCGCGGGTCACGGCCGAGGCGTTCTCCGCCGCGTCGTCGTAGAGCGGGCGCACGCCCGAATAGCTCCAGACCACGTCGGCCGGGGTGAGCGTCGTGTCGAAGGAGCGGTTGATGCAGCCGCAGAGATAGTCGGTCTCGCTCTCCGAGATCGTGACCGGGCCGGGCTCGCCCTCGTAGGGAACGTCCGTGGTGCCGATCAGCGTGAAGTCGCGCTCGTAGGGGATCGCGAAGATGATGCGCTTGTCGGGCTGCTGCAGGATGTAGGCCTGATCGCCGTCGAACAGGCGCTTGACCACGATGTGGCTGCCCTTGATCAGCCGCACCGCCGCGCGGCTGTTGACGCCGAGCGTGCCGCCGAGCGTCTCGCTGACCCAGGGACCGGCGGCGTTGACGACGGCCGTCGTGCGGATCGTCCGCTCGGTGCCGCCGCGCTCGTTGCGCAAGGTCGCGGCCCAGCCGTCACCCTCGCGCCGGGCCGAGACCACGCCGGTTCGGGTCAGCACCGTCGCGCCGCGCTCGCGCGCGTCCATGGCGTTGAGCACCACGAGGCGGCTGTCCTCGACCCAGCAGTCGGAATAGACGAAGCCGCGCTTCAGGCGCTGCTGCAGCGGCGCTCCGTAGGCGGAGCTGCGCAGGTCGACCCCGTGCGAGCCCGGGAGGGTGCGCAGCCGCGCGAGGTGATCGTACAGGAACAGGCCCAGCCGCAGCATCCAGGCCGGGCGCAGGCCCTCGTCGTGGGGCAGGACGAAGCGCAGGGGCCAGATCACGTGCGGGGCGAGCCGCAGCAGCCGCTCGCGCTCGGCGAGCGCCTCCCGCACGAGGCGGAACTCGTAATATTCGAGGTAACGCAGGCCGCCGTGGATCAGCTTCGTCGAGGACGAGGACGTGAAGCCCGCCAGATCCCCGCGCTCGGCCAGCAGGACCGAAAGGCCCCGGCCGGCCGCGTCCCGGGCGATGCCCGTGCCGTTGATGCCGCCGCCGATGATCAGGAGATCGTAGGCGTCGGACGGCTCGCGCTGGCCCGGTGCTGCCGCCATGGTTCCTCCGGAGCCGCCCTGCTGGCGGATTGGCAGTATATTGACGCAGCCCTCGGCTTTCGCAAGCGAAAAAATCGATGTTCGTTAGGGTTCGGCCGCGCCGTCCGCCACCGCCAGGGTGACGCCCTGGCGCTCCATGAGCGCGACGATCTCGGCCGGGGGGGGGCGGTCCGTGAAGAAGGTGTCGACCTGCTCCAGGCGCCCGACCTGGACCATCGGGCGGCGGGTGAACTTGGTGTGGTCCGCCACCAGGAAGGTCTTCCGGGCGTGGGCCAGGATCGTCTGCGTCGCCCGCACCTCCTCGTAATCGTAGTCGAGGAGCGCCCCGTCGCCGTCGATGCCGCTGATGCCGATCACCGCCACGTCGACCCGGAACTGGCTGAGCGTGTCGCAGGTGAGCTGGCCCAGCACCGCGCCGTCGCGGTTCCGAACGGTTCCGCCCGCCACGACGATGCGGAACTCGGTCGTCTCGGCCAGGGAGATCGCCACGTTGAGGTTGTTGGTGATGATGCTGAGATCGTCGTGCCGGGCCAGCTCGCGGGCGACGGCCTCCGGCGTCGTGCCGATGTTGATGAAGACCGAGCAGTGCGACGGGATGCGGCTCGCCGCGAGGCGGCCGATGCGGCTCTTCTCCGGCAGCAGGGTCACCCGGCGGTCGGCGTAGTCGATATTCTCGACGCTGGAGGGCAGTCCCCCGCCGCCGCGGTAGCGTTCCAGCCGGCCCTCGGCGCTCAGTTCGTTGAGGTCGCGCCGGATCGTCTGAACGGTGACGCCGAACTGCGCCGCCAGGGCCTCGATCGTCACGAAGCCGCGCTGGCGGACCGAGGCGACGATGGCGCTCCGCCGCCCCTCGACACCGGTCGCCTCGATCCTGTCGTCGGATCTCCGGTCGAGCGGTCGTGACATCGGTGCTCCCTCGCCTTCCGTCAGGCCGCCGCGCCGCTGTACTGATGATCGGGCGATGTTCGTTTGCGAACATTTTCCGGGCGCCGCGGCTTTCGCGCGAGATTGAACCGCGCTGCGTCGTCCCGCAACCGGCGATCGGGCTGCAATATGCTTCAGTCCCGCGCGGCCGGCGCTTCGCCTGTGAACAGGCACGAAAAAGGCCTGCCGCGGGTGCGACAGGCCGAGCCACCCGGGCGACGCCGCCTGCGGCGCGCCCCGGTGATCGCCACTCACATGTGGTGGCGCATCCGGCGATGATGCTTCATGCGCTTGTGCTTCATGCGCTTGCGCATCGTCGGACGCGCGGCCGGAGCGGCACCCTGCTCCATCGCGGCCGCCTCACCGGCGCGCTCCATGCCGCCGCGCGGGCCGCCGGCCTGAGCGCCAGAGGCGTTGTAGGGCGAGTTACCCTGGGCGTAGGCGGAGCCCGCGAGGAGCGTCAGCGACGCGGCGGCCAACAGAAGTTTCCTCATCGTCAATCCCTGGCGTAGACCGGCGCAGGCAAAGCGCCGCGCCTCGTCAGGCGCGTTGCCGCTGCGTCGGAAAATAAGCGGCTCAGACGAGACTTGGTTCCGCGTCATCGCGCCCGTGCGGCGCACAATTGCCGGCAGCGTTAACTCGGCCTATGTCGCGAGCCGTCCCGGCCCGGCCGCGACCGAGCAACACGGAGCGGGTGGCGGTGGCCAGCAGCGGTTCGGCCTATCTCCTGCTGGATGTCGCCGGCACCGCCTGCGCCCTGCCCCGCGGCGCGGTCGCCGAGATCCTGCCGCTCCCGGATCTGCACGCGCCGCCCGCTTCCGGCGGCTGGCTCACCGGCTTCCTCAATCTCGGCGGCACGCCGGTCCCCGTGGTCGACCTCGCGGCCCTGCTCGGCCTGCGCCCGGCCGTCGCGGCGCCCGGTCTCTACGCCCATCTCGTGCTGATGCAGGGCGGCGCCGTCGCGTATCTCGTCGATCGCGCGGCCGACCTCACGATCGTCGCGGAATCCGCGATCCGGCAGGCCGAGGCGGCCGACACGCTCAACGGCTGCGTCGCCGCCGAGCTGGTCCTCGGCGCGCGCCTCGTCCACGCGCTGGCGCCGGAGCGCCTCCTCACCGTGCAGGAACAGGTCCGGGTCGACGCCCTGGCGCGGGCCGCCGCCGAACGTCTGGCCGCGCTGCCGCACGCCGTCTGACCGCGCGATGGCCCGTCCGGGTAATCCCCGTCCCGACCTGGGTGTCGATCCCGCCTACCCGCCGCTCAAGGCGCGGATCATCGCGCGCACCGGCCACCACTACTACATTGACAAGGACGAGCTGCTGATCGAGCGGCTGCACCGCCGGTTCCGCGCCGCCGCCGTGGCCGACTGCGCCGCCTACGCGGCCCTCCTGTCGAGCGGGGCGGAGGGCGAGGCGGAATGGGCCCGGCTCGAGGCCGAGATCACCGTCGGCGAGACGTTCTTCTTCCGCTACGCCGAGCAGTTCAACGCGCTGCGCGCGACGATCCTGCCGGCGCTGATCGCGGCGCGGGCGTCCGAGCGCGTCCTGCGGATCTGGAGCGCGGGCTGCTCCACCGGGGCCGAGCCCTATTCCCTGGCGATCCTGGTGCACGAACTGCTGGGCGACGCCCGGTCCGACTGGCGGGTCTCGATCCTCGGCACCGACATCAGCGTCGAGGCGCTCGCCACCGCCCGCGCCGCCGAGTACGGCCGCTGGGCCCTCCGGACCATGCCGCCGGAGGACCGGCTCCGCTACTTCACGCGGCTGCCGGCCGCGCCGGGCATCCGGCGCGAGGGCGGCTACGCCCTCCGTCCGGAATATCGGGGTTCGGTCCGGTTCGAGCGCGGCAACCTGCTGAACCTCGTCGAGCCGGGGCCACCGCAGGGCGAGCCCTTCGACCTGATTCTCTGCCGGAACGTGCTGATCTACTTCGACGCCCGGACGGTCGCCGCGGTGGTCCGCGGTCTCGGCCGCAGGCTGAGGCCGGAGGGCTGGCTGCTCCTCGGCCACGCCGAGCCGAGTCCCGCCTTCGCGAGCTTCCTGGACGCCGTCAGCCTGCCCGGGACCGTGGCCTACCGACCGCGCGCCGATGCGCCGCCGGTCGCGCTGCCCGGCACCTCGGTGCCGGATCCCGCCCCTTCGACGGGGCAGGTGCCGGGGCCGCCCGCGCGGGATCCCGGTCCGGGCGCGTCTGCGGGCGCGTCGTCGGGCGTGTCCGGGGCGGGGCTGCCCGACGCTGCGGTCGTTCCCGCTCCGGATCCGGTCGCCGCACCCGGGACAGCGCCGGTTCCCGACGCGCCCGGAACGCGGGATCACGGGGCAGTCCTGGACGAGGCCTGCGACCTCGACCGGATCCGCGCGCTGGCCGATTCCGGCGAGACCGGCGCGGCCTGGCGGGCGCTGCGGGCCGCCCTCGACCGCGACCCGACCGACACGGCCCTGCGCTTCTACGAGGGCCTGCTGGCCCGCACCCTCGGGCGCGACGCCGAGGCCGAGCGGGCGCTGCGGGCCGCGCTCTACCTCGACCGCAGCTTCGTGATGGCCCACTACCACCTCGGCCTGCTGCTGATCGCCCTGCAGCGGCCGAGCGAGGCGGTCCGCGCCCTCGACAACGCCGTCGCCTTGAGTCAAGCCCTCGGGCCGGACACGGCGCTGCCCGAGGGTGATGGCGCCTCCGCGGGCGAGATCGCGGCCAGCGCGGCCGCGGCCCGCGCCGCGCTCGGCGGCGTCGGCAGCAGGAGGTCCTGATGGGCGCGCGCCCGAGTGCACAGGACGGCCGTCAACGGACGCGGCCGGAGCGGGACCTGCGCGCAGAGCGCGCGGCCGCCCTCGCCCGGCGCGGTGCCGTCGCGGTCGCGACCGATTCGGGGGACGATCACCTCGTCTGCGCCTGCGGCGGCGAGCGCTACGGCGTGCCGCTGGCGGCCGTCGCCCAGGTCCTCCCGTCGCGCCCCTCCACGCCGATGCCCGGAGCGGTGCCGGCGCTGGACGGCCTCATCGCCCTGTCCGGGCGGATCGTCGGCGTGCTCAGCCTTGCCAGGGCCCTCGGCCGGCCCGAGCCCGCGTCCGACGCCGAGGCGGCGGCCGGCCACCTGATCGTGCTGCGCGGCGTCCATCCCCAGCCCCTCGCCCTCGCGGTCGACCGGGTCCTGGGCATCGCCCGGGCCTCCGGCGCGGCCGCCGCGGAGGCGGCCGATCCCGACCGCTTGGGCAACGAGGCCGCCTCGGTCTATGCCCCCGGCTCCGGAGCAGCGGGCGACGGCCGTCCCGACTTCGTCGTCATCGACCTCCCCCGCCTCCTGCGCCGCGCCCTTCCCTGACCGGGCCGCCTGCCACAACCGGAGCCATCCCCGCCCGTGTCGCTCTCGATCGGAAAACGCATCCTTCTCGGCTTCTTCGCCGTCACGGTGGTTGTGGTGGCGCTCGGCCTCTACGCCCTGGAGCAGATCGGCGCGGTGCGCGACACGACCGACGCGATCGTCCGGCGGGACATGACGATCCTGCGCCAGCTCGACGATCTCGGGAACGAGGCGCGCGACCTCGGGCTCCTGCGCCGCACCGCCGTGATCGCGATGCTGATGCAGGCCCAGGGGCGCACGACGCAGGGCGGTGACACCCTGGCGGCCTGGCGCCAGACCGCGGCCCAGGTCGAGAACCGCCTCGCCACGACGATCCAGCTCGCCGCCCAGTATCGGACGCAGGTCGTGTCCGCCGAGCGCGTCGCGGCCTGGGACCGCATCGCCGCGGCGGCGACCGCGGTCCAGGGCTCGTTCCGCGAGGTCAAGGCGCAGGGCGAGGCGCAGTTCGCCGCCATCGCCCAGCAGGACGTCGCGGCGGTCGAGGCCCGCAATGCGGAGATCACCCGCCTGCAGGCGCCCTTCCTCGAGGGGATCAAGAACCTGCGGACCCAGCTCGACGGCGGCATGGCGCTGGGACAGCGCGCCGCGCAGGAGGTCTACGACCGCTCGCGCCTCTCGATCTACCTGACGCTAGCCGCCGCGGTGCTGCTGGCGACCCTGATCACGTGGCTGATCAGCCGCGCCGTGGTGCGGCCCCTCGAGACGGTCATGGCCTTCGTCGCCCGCGTCGGTGAGGGAGACCTCTCCGGCCAGCTCGCGGCGGGCGGGCGCGACGAGATCGGCCGTCTGAGTACGACGCTGAACACGATGGTCGCGGGGCTGTCGGACCTGGCGCGGACGAACCGCGCGGCGACGGCGGACCTGAACGCGGCGGCGGCGGAGATCCGGGCCTCGGCGCAGGAGCAGGCCGCCTCGGTCGAGCAGCAGTTCGCCGCGGTCCAGGAGACGGCCGCCACGGTCGACGAGATCACCCACTCGGGCGCGCAGATCTCCAAGCGCGCCACGGAGGTGATCGCCACCGCCCAGGCGACCGCGCAGACCTCGCGCCAGGGCCTGCGCGCGGTGTCGGACACCGCCAAGGCCATGGACGCGATCCGCGAGCAGGCGGAAGCCGTGGCGGGCAACATCGTCAGCCTGTCGGAGAAGACCCAGACGATCGGCGACATCATCGAGACGGTCAACGACATCTCGGAGCGCACGCACCTGCTGGCGCTCAACGCCGCCATCGAGGCGGCCGCGGCCGGCGAGAGCGGGCGCAGCTTCGCGGTGGTGGCCGCGGAGATGAAGCTCCTGGCCGACCAGGCCAAGGCGGCGACCGGTCAGGTGCGGGCGATCCTGGGCGAGATCCAGCGGGGCATCAACACGTCGGTGATGCTGACCGAGGAGGCGGTCAAGCGCGCGGCGGCGGGCAAGACGCGCTCGGACACGACGCAGCGCACGATCGAGGAGATCACCGCGCGGGTGGAGGAGAACGTGCAGACGTTCCAGCAGATCGTGGCCTCGACCAACCAGCAGCAGCTGGGCATCGAGCAGGTGATGGGGGCGTTGCAGAACATCCGCCAGGCCAGCCAGCAGACGGCCGCCGGCACCCGGCAGGTCGAGGCCGCGTCCGCCAACCTCACCGAACTCGCCCAGGCCCTCATGGCCCTGGCCGAACGCTACCGGCACTGAGGCGGGCACCCCGTTGGCCGAGGATATCCGCAAGCTCCTGCTCGCCGCCTTCGACGTCGAGCACCGGGAGCACGTGGCGGCGATCCGCGGGGCGCTCGGCAGCGCCACGCCGGACTGGAACGACGTCTTCCGCCGCGCCCACAGCCTGAAGGGAGCCTCCCGCGCCGTCGACCTTCCGGCAGTCGAGGCGGTGGCCCACCGTCTCGAGACTCTGTTCGAGGGCGTGCGGACCGGCGCCACCGCCCTCGATCGCGAGGCGGCCAACGCCGTCCACCTCGCCCTCGACCGGATCGAGTCGTACGTCGCCGGCCTCACCGATGGCGCCGGTCCGGACATGCCGTCCGACGCCCTGGCGGCCCTCGGCCGTGTCCTCCGGCTCCCGGGCGAGGCGCAGCCGGCGCCCTCGCCAGCTCCATCACCCGCTCCACCGCCAGCACCACAGGCCGCTCCGTCGCCGGATCCGACGCCGAGCCCGGCACCGCGTCCGCCCGCCGCGCCGTCATCCCCGCCGGCCGCGACCGCACCGCCGGCGCCGGCCGCCCCCGCGCCGAAGCCCGGCCCCGAGCCGGCGGAGGCTTCCGCGGCGATCCTGCGGGTGCCGGCCGACGCCGTCGAGGCGCTGGCCCGGGCGAGCCACGATCTCGCCAGCACCCTGGCGGGCCAGGCGCCCGCGGCCGACGGGCTCGCCCGGCTCGCCCGCCTCGCCGCGACCTGCGCGTCGGCGCCGAGGCGCTCGCGGCCGGGGCCGGCGCGGAGCGGCCCGAGTGGCGCGCCCTCGCGGCGCGCGCGGGCGCCTTCGCCCGGGAGGCCGCGGACCTGTCGCGGCGCCAGGCCTCCGCGACGAGCGCGGTCGAGGGTGCCGCGACCCGCGTCCGCGCCGCGGCCGAGCGCCTCGCCCTGGTCCCGGCCGAGACCGTCCTGGCCCCCCTCGCCCGGTCGCTGCGCGAGACCGCCCGGGAGCAGGGCCGCGAGGTCGATCTCGACCTGCGGGGCCTCGATCTGCCGGTGGAGCGCGGCACGCTGCAGGCCCTGAAGGATCCGCTGCTCCACGCCCTGCGCAACGCCCTCAGCCACGGCTGGCAGGCGCCGGAGGTGCGGCGCGCGGCCGGCAAGCCGGAGGCCCTGGGCCTCGGCCTGGAGGTCGCGGTGCGCGGCTCCCGCCTCCAGGTCACCGTGTTCGACGACGGGCCCGGCCCGGACCTTGCCCGGATCGAGGCGGCGGCCCGCGAGCGCGGCCTCCTCGCCCCCGGTTCCGCCGCGGAACCCGACACCCTGCTGCGCCTCGTGTTCGAGCCCGGCTTCTCCACCGCCGAGGCGGTCGACACCCTGTCGGGGCGCGGCTACGGCCTCTCGGTGGCCGCCGACGCCGCCCGCCAGCTCATGGGCAGCGTCCGCCTGGAGCCGCGCGACCCGGCCGGCACCGCCCTGATCTTCAGCCTGCCGCTCTCGGCGGCCCGGCGCAGCCTGCTGCTGGTCGAGGCGGCCGGGCGCAGCTACGCGCTCCCCGGGGGCGCCGTGGAGCGCCTCCTGCGCCTGAAGCGCGGCGAGCTGCCCGTCGCCATGGGCCGGACGATCGTCCGCCTCGGCGACGGGGAGGCCGCGACGAGCCACCCGGTGACGGATCTCGCCGCGATCCTCGGACAGGTCGCCGATCCGGCCGATCCCGGCACGCTGACCGCCGTGGTGCTGCGGACCGGCGGCGGCCGTCTGGCCCTGGCGGTCGACCGCCTGCACGACGTCCGCCCGTTCCTGGTCCTGCCCGCGCCGGATTTCGGCGCCGATCCGGGGCTGATCGCCGGCACGGCGGTGCTGCACGGGGACGTGCCGGTGCTCGTCCTCGACCCCGAGGGGCTCGCGGCGCGCGCCCAGGCCGGAATCTCGGGCAGTTCGCTCGGAACGATGGCGCCGGCTCCACGTTCGACGACTCACGCCACGCCGGGCGCGTCCGCGCGCGCCACGATCCTGGTCGTCGACGATTCGATCACCACCCGGACTTTGGAGAAGGGAATCTTGGAAGCCGCCGGCTACCGCGTGGTCGTGTGCGTCGACGGGCAGGACGCCCTCGACCGGCTGCGCGCCGAGATCGAGCCTGTGAATCTGGTTCTCGCCGACGTGGAGATGCCGCGCCTCGACGGGTTCGGCCTCCTGAAGGCCCTGCGGGCCGACGAGCGCTTCGCCCGGCTGCCGACGATCCTGATGACCTCCCGCGGGGACGCCGCCGACGTCGCCCGGGGCCTGGATCTCGGCGCCGACGCCTACCTGACCAAGCAGAAGTTCGACCAGCGCCAGCTGCTGGATACGATCGGGCAGCTCCTATGACCCCCGTCCGCGTGATGCTCGTGGAGGACAGTCTCGTGGTGCGCGAGCTGCTGCGCCACATCGTCTCCCGCGACCCCCGCCTCGAGCTCGTGGCCGCGGTCGCCTCCGGCGAGGAGGCCCTCGACAAGCTCCGGACCGTGCGACCGGACGTGATCTCGATGGATATCCGCCTGCCCGGCATCGACGGCCTGGAGACGACCCGCCGGATCATGGCCGAGCTTCCGACCCCGATCGTCGTGGTGGCGGATTCGGTCGAGGATTCCTCCCTGCGCATCTCGATGAACGCGCTCCGGGCCGGGGCCCTGTCGGTGGTCGAGAAGCCCGTGGCCACGACCCATGCCGGCTACGAGGGTGTGGCCGGCGAGATCTGCACGCAGCTGCGGATCATGGCCCAGGTTCCGGTCATCCGCCGCCGCCCGATCGGCACCGAGTGGGCCGGCCGCGGCGCCGCCGCGCCCCAGGCGCCGCCGGCCGAACTGCCCGGGCAGGCCCCGAGCCTCCTGGGCATCGCCGCCTCCACAGGCGGTCCGCCGGCGCTGGCGCGGGTGATCGGCGCGTTGCCCAAGGACTTCCTGCTGCCGGTCCTGGTCGTCCAGCACATGGGCGCGGCCTTCATGGACGGGTTCGCCAGCTGGCTCGACAGCGTCGTGACCCTGCCGGTCTCCCTCGCCCAGGACGGCGAGCGCGCCGAACCCGGCCGGGTCTACGTGGCACCGGGCGACCGCCACCTGGAGATCGGCTCCGGCCGGATCCTGCGGGTGATCAATTCCGCGCCGGTCTCGGGCCAGCGCCCGGCCGCCACCGTGCTGTTCCGGTCCATGGCCCGGCAATCCGGAGCGTCCGGCATCGGCGTGCTGCTCACCGGCATGGGCGAGGACGGGGCCGTCGGGCTCGCCGACATGCAGAAGGCCGGCGCCCAGACCGTGGCCGAGCACGAGAGCACCGCCGTCGTCTACGGCATGCCGGCGGCGGCCGTGCGTCTGGGGGCCGCCCGGGCCGTCCTGCCCCTCGACCGCGTCGCCGACCACGTCCTGCGCCTCGTGGATGCGGGGGCGCGGCCGTGAGCGAGGCCGGCACGTCCGAGGTGCCGGCCCGGATCCTGCTGGTCGAGGATTCGGAGACGCAGGCCCTGGAACTGCGCCTGCTGCTGGAGGCGCACGGCTTCGCGGTGGAGCGCTGCGCCTCCGCCGAGACCGCCCTCGATCATCTCAACCGCAGCCAGCCCGACCTCGTGGTGGCCGATTACCACCTGCCGGGCATGAACGGCGACGAGCTGATCCGGCAGATGCGCCTGTCCCTGCGCACCCGGGCCCTGCCCGTCCTGATGCTGACCGGCGGCAGCGGCGGCGAGCGCCAGGGCCTGGAGAGCGGCGCCGACGCCTACCTGCCGAAATCCGCCGACCGCGACCTGATGATCCTGCGCATCCGCGCCCTGCTGCGCGAGCGCCGCCCGACGACCGACGGCGAGGGGCCGGGCGCGGCCGCCTTCCGGCGGGGGCGCGTCCTGGTGATCGACGGCAGCGCCACCTACCGGACCTTCCTGGCCGGCGTGATGGGCCAGGACGGACACCATGTGGCGAGCGTCGACGGGCCGGAGGCGGCGCTGGCCGCCCTGGACGCGGCGGCCGGCGACGAGGCCTTCGACTGCGTGACGGTCGATCTCCTGGGCCACGCCTATGACGGCCTCGCCCTGTGCCGGGCGATCAGCCAGCGGCGCTCCGGCCAGGCGGCCGGCGCGGGCTTCCACCTCGTCGGCATCGCCGGCAGCGATCCGGCCAAGGACTTCCTCGTGGAGGCCTACGCGGCCGGCGCCGACGACGTTGTCTCGAAGACCGACGCCGAGGTGCTGGCGCTGCGGGTCCGCGGCTTCGTGCGGCGGCGCCTCCTGGAGGAGGATGACCGGCGCATCGCCGGCCAGTTCGGCGAGCGCGAGCGGGCTGTGGAGCGCGCCCGCGCCGAGGCCGAAGCGGCCGAGGCCCGGGCGCGCCTCGCCGACGCCCTGGAACGGGCCAATCGCGACCTCGCCGACGCCAACCGCCAGCTCACCGAGGCCCAGTCCAAGCTCGTCCAGGCCGCCAAGATGGCCTCGCTGGGCGAGCTGGTGGCCGGGATCGCCCACGAGATCAACAATCCCCTGGCCTTCATCCTGGCCCACCAGGGCACGGTCGAGCGCCTGCTCGGCGAGTTGCCGGACGCCGCCCCGGAGGCGGCCGCACGCGCCATCGACAAGGCCCGGCAGCGGGTCGGCTCGATGCGGATGGGGCTGACCCGGATCCAGGATCTCGTGCTGAACCTGCGGAAGTTCTCGCGCCTCGACGAGGGCGAGCGCGCCCTGGTCAACGTGCCGGAGGCGATCGAGACGGTCCTCGCGCTGATCCAGCACAAGCTCGGCGAGCGCATCGCCGTGGAGCGCAGCTTCGCGGGGCGTGCCGAGATCCACTGCACCCCGGCGCTGCTCAACCAGGTGGTGATGAACATCCTGGGCAACGCCGCCGACGCCATGCCGCAGGGCGGCACGATCCGGATCACGACGCAGTCGAACCCCGAACTCGACGAGATTCGCATCAGCGATACCGGTCCCGGCATTCCAGATACGCTGCGCGAGAAGATCTTCGAGCCGTTCTTCACGACGAAACCGGTCGGATCCGGTACGGGCCTGGGTCTTGCGATTGCCTACAGCGTCGTTCAAGCGCATAGCGGCTCGCTCACCGTGGAGACGGCCCCGGGTGGGGGAGCCTGCTTCGTGATCGGGATTCCGCGGCAGGCGGCCAGTGCATGAGTGACGGTACGGCAGGTGTAGGGACGATCCTGGCCGTCGACGACGAGCCGGACATCCTGATCGCCCTGGAGGACCTGTTCGAGGAGTCCTACCGGGTTCTGACGACCTCGCGCCCGGCCGAGGCGCTGGAGATCCTGCGCGCCGAGCCCGACATCGCCGTCGTGCTCTCGGACCAGCGGATGCCGGGCCTCACGGGCGACGCGCTCCTCGCCGAGGCCCGCACCTTCCACGACGCGCAGGCGATCCTGCTGACCGGCTACGCCGACATCACCGCGGTGATCGCCGCCCTCAACCGGGGCGGCATCGTCGGCTACGTCACCAAGCCCTGGGATGCCGGATTGCTCCGCTCCACCGTCCGGCAGGCCTTCGAGCGCCACCGCCTCGGCCGGGACCTCGCCACCGAGCGGGCGCTCCTGCGCGGACTCCTCGACCACGCCCAGGACGCGATCAGCTTCAAGGACGCGGCGGGCCGCTTCGTGCGGCTGAACGGCCGCAAGGCCGCCCTCCTGGGCCACGACGTCGCCGCCAGCCTCGGGCGGCGCGAGGACGAACTTCTTGGACCGAAGGCCGAGGCCGTGACGGCGGCGGACGCGGCGGCGGTCCGGTCCGGCGCGGTGGCCGAGAGCCTCATCAGCGACGGCCCGACCGGCGCCGAGCAGTGGAGCCACGTGACGCGGGTGCCGATCCGCGACGCGAGCGGGGCGATCAGTCACCTCGCGATGATCGAGCGCGACGTGACCGAGCAGCGGACCCTGGAGGCGCGCCTGCGCCAGTCGGACAAGATGCAGGCGCTGGGCACCCTCGCGGGTGGCATCGCGCACGACTTCAACAACCTGCTGACCGCGATCCTCGGCAGCCTCGAGCTCGCCGGCCCGAAGGTCGCCGACCAGCCGCGGGTCCAGCGCCTGATCGAGAACGCCCGCGGCGCCGCCGAGCGCGGGGCGTCCCTGACCAAGCGTCTCTTGAGCTTCAGCCGCGCCCACGACCTCCAGGCGCGCCCCGTCGACGTGAACACCCTGATCACCGGCATGAGCGACCTGTTCGGCCGGAGCCTCGGCGGCCTCGTCACGGTCCGGACCGACCTCGAGGACGGTCTGCCGGCGGTCCAGGTCGATCCGGACCAGCTCGAGCTCGCCGTGCTCAACCTGTGCATCAACGCCCGGGACGCGATGCCGGACGGGGGCGCGATCACGGTGGCGACGCGCCGGCTCGCCATCAGCGGCGATCCCGAGATCGCCGACGGTCCCTATCTCGGCATCAGCGTCACCGACGAGGGCACCGGCATTCCGGAGGAGATCCTGCGCCGGGTCTGCGAGCCGTTCTTCACCACCAAGGCTGTCGGCCAGGGTACGGGGCTCGGCCTCGCCATGGTGTTCGGCCTCGCGCAGCAATCCAAGGGGCGGCTGGTGATCGACAGCGTGGTCGGTCGTGGCACCCGCGTCGAACTCGCCCTCCCCTTCGCCGATCAGGCGCCCGAGCAGGCCGCGGAGGCTTCCGGTGCCGTCCCGGTCGCCGGACGGCGCGCCCGCGTCCTGATCGTCGACGACGATCCGCAGGTCCGCCACGTGACCGCCTCGTTCCTCACCGCCTTCGGCCACAGCACCACGGAGGCCGGCGACGGCGAGGCCGCCCTCCGTCTCCTCCAGGACGGCCGCTACGACATCGTCGTGGCCGACCTGGCCATGCCCGGCATGAGCGGCATCGACCTGGCCGCCGAGATCCGCGACCGGGATCCGGGCCTGCCGGTCCTGATCCTCACCGGCCATGCCGAGGCGATGCAGATCCCCGACGACCTGCCGGTCCTCACGAAGCCGTTCCGCTCCGCCGATCTCGCCGCTCGGGTCGCGACGCTGCTCGACGGCGGGGCCGAGCCCGCCACCTGACGGGGGGCTTGCAACCAATCGATTGCCGGCTCATTCTCTCTCCGTGGGGCTCGCAGGCCCCCGGGTTACGAAGAGGAGGTGGACCATGAGCAATCACGGCATCTTCCCGCGCCGCAGGCGTGACAACGACCTGGACCAGGACGGTCCACCGGACGAGTCCCGGCAGGGATAGGGGTTTTCGGAGCGCGGCGCGGTCGAGTTCCCGGCCTGTCTGAGACGGGCCGCCAGGGCGAGCTCCCGCGACCATCCGAGACGTGGACCCTGCTACAGACCCGTCGGCGCGAGCCGGCGGGTTTTTTCATGCGCCCTCGATCGCTCCACGCCGGCTGCGAGACCGAGCGCGCCGAAACGCGAGAAGCCGCCCCGGAGGATCCGGGACGGCTTCTCAGGGACCGGGAGCGTCGGGACGCCCGGTGCCGATCAGGCGGCGTCGGCGACCTGGCTCGGACCGGAATCCTTGCCACGGGCGTCGACGTCGCGGTCGACGAACTCGATCACCGCGAGCGGGGCGTTGTCGCCCTGACGGAAGCCCGCCTTCATGATCCGGCAGTAGCCGCCCGGCCGGCCCTTGTAGCGCGGCCCGAGCACGGTGAAGAGCTTCTTGACCATGTCGGCGTCGCGCAGCTGCGCCATGGCGAGGCGGCGGGTGTGCACGCTGTCGATGCGGCCCAGCGTGATCAGCTTCTCGACGACCGGACGCAGGTCCTTCGCCTTCGGCAGGGTGGTGATGATCTGCTCGTGCTTGATCAGCGCGGCGGACATGTTGGCGAACATCGCCTTGCGATGCTCGGCGGTGCGGTTGAAACGGCGGCCGCGATAGGCGTGACGCATGGTGCTGGCTTCCTTCTGGTCTCGGCCGCCGTGCCACGGTACGGCCGGGTGCCCCGTTGAGGCTGTTGCTCTCCGCTTGACCCCGCGGCGGGATTTTGCGGGACTTCGCGTCGGCTCGGCGAGGTCCCGGGTCTCGATCGGCCCTACGAGCGGCGCCGCCTAGCGCCGCCCAGTTCGGCCCGAGGCGGCTGCGCCTCTCAGTAGTGTTCTTCGAAGCGCTTGGCGAGATCCTCGATGTTCTCCGGCGGCCAGCCGGGGATGTCCATACCGAGGTGCAGGCCCATGCCGGCGAGCACTTCCTTGATCTCGTTGAGCGACTTGCGGCCGAAGTTCGGGGTCCGCAGCATCTCGCCCTCGGACTTCTGGATCAGGTCGCCGATGTAGACGATGTTGTCGTTCTTCAGGCAGTTCGCCGAGCGGACCGACAGCTCCAGCTCGTCGACCTTCTTGAGCAGCGCAGGGTTGAAGGGCAGCTGCGGCGCGAGCGGCGCGGCCTCTTCCTTGCGCGGATCCTCGAAGTTCACGAAGACCTGCAGCTGGTCCTGGATGATGCGCGCGGCGTAGGCCAGGGCATCCTCCGGCGAGACCGCGCCGTTGGTCTCGACCGTCATGGTCAGCTTGTCCTTGTCGAGATCCTGGCCCTCGCGGGTGGTCTCGACGCGGTAGCTGACCTTGGTGACCGGCGAGAACAGCGAATCCACCGGGATCAGGCCGATCGGCGCGTCCTCGGGGCGGTTGCGCTCGGCCGGGACGTAGCCCTTGCCGGTGGCGACCGTGAACTCCATGCGGATCTCGGCGCCGTCGTCGAGCGTGCAGATCACGAGGTCGGGGTTCAGGATCTGGATGTCGCCGACCGTGCCGATGTCACCGGCGGTGACGAGGCCCGGGCCGGTCTTGCGCAGGGTCATGCGCTTGGGCGCGTCGGTCTGCGAGCGGATCGCGATGGTCTTGATGTTGAGGACGATGTCGGTGACGTCCTCGCGCACGCCCGGGATCGACGAGAACTCGTGCAGCACGCCGTCGATCTGCACCGAGGTCACGGCCGCGCCCTGGAGCGACGACAGGAGCACGCGGCGCAGGGCGTTGCCCAGCGTCGTGCCGAAGCCGCGCTCGAGCGGCTCGGCGACGACCGTGGCGACCCGCTTGGGGTCGTCGCCGGTCGTGACCTGCAGCTTGTTCGGCTTGATCAGTTCCTGCCAATTCTTCTGAATGACCACGATCCTACCTCTCGTCCTTGCCCGGGATCCGCGACGCCCGTCCCCGCGCTTCGGCCGCTCGGTGCCGCCCCCTGGCGCCCCGAACGGTCCCTGAATGTCTGTCCGCCGTTACTCGCCGCCGACCCACAGCACCGGCACGAAGCTGTAGCCAGCCCCGTCCCGGTCCACGTAGCCGAGCGCCGGGAATTCGAGGTGGCCGCCGGCGATGAGCGTCCGCTCGCTGGCCACCTCGTCCAGGATCCGCTTGCGCGTCTCCCGGGCCTGGTCGCCGTCGACGTCGAAGCCGACGCCGGCCTCCGGGTTCTTGAACTGGATCGCCGGCAGGTGCACCACGTCGGTCCACATCATCAGCGACTGTCCACCGGAGACGATGCGGAAACCGCAATGGCCCGGCGTGTGTCCGGGCAGATGGACCGCCGTGATCCCCGGGAGGACCTCGCCGCCGCGGTGCTCGCGCACCTTGCCGGCGTAGGGCGCCAGGGACTTCCGGGCGCCCTCGAAATAGGGCTTCGCGGCCTCGGGCGCCTGGGCCAGGGCCGCGTCGGGAAGCCAGTGCGCCGCCTCGTCGGCGTGCAGCACGATCTCGGCGTTCGGGTAACGCGCCGCGCCGTCCTTCACGAGACCGCCGACATGGTCGGGGTGCAGGTGGCTGACGAGCACCGTGCCGATCTCCTCCGGCATCACGCCGGTGACCGCGAGCGCCGCGCCGGCCCGGCCGAGGGTCGGCGCCGGCGCGAGGTCGCCGTAGCCCGTGTCGATCAGGGTCGGCTTGAGGCCGGGACCCGTGATCAGGAAGGCGTTCAGCGTGATCTTGGGCTGCTCGGTGCGGAAACCCGCCACCTGGAGCCGCCCGGCCTCCTCCTTGGAGATGCCCGTGACGAGATCGAGGCTGGCCTGGAACCAGCCGTCGTTGAGCGCGGTGACCGTGAGGTCGCCGAGTTTCCAACGCAGCACGCCCGGAAGCGGCTTCGATCCCGTCATGAGCTTCTCCGTCAAAGGGCTTCGCAGGCTCGGATCAGACGCGGCGGCGCTTGCGCGGCCGGCAGCCGTTGTGCGGGATCGAGGTGACGTCGCGGATCGAGGTCACCGTGAAGCCCGCCGCCTGGAGGGCGCGGAGCGCGGACTCACGGCCCGAACCCGGACCCGACACCTCGACCTCGAGGGTGCGCATGCCGTGCTCGGCGGCCTTGCGGCCGGCATCCTCGGCGGCGACCTGGGCGGCGTACGGGGTCGACTTGCGCGAACCCTTGAAGCCCATCGCGCCGGCCGACGACCACGAGATCGTGTTGCCCTGCGCGTCCGTGATGGTGATCATCGTGTTGTTGAACGAGGCGTTCACGTGGGCGACGCCCGACACGATGTTCTTGCGCTCGCGGCGGCGGACGCGTTGCGGTTCCTTGGCCATTCTCGTCTCACTCTTCCTTCAGGCACGCCCGTAACACCAGGCGCTCGGGATTGTTTTTGGGACTTGGCCGGCGCGTCCGTGCAGGATCGCCGTGCCAAAGCCGGGCCCCCCGCGGGACACCCGGCGTGACGGGAAGGAGGCCGAGCGAAGCGCAGCCTCCCGATCCCAAAACTTACTTCTTCTTGCCGGCGATCGGCTTCGCCTTGCCCTTGCGGGTGCGGGCGTTGGTGTGGGTGCGCTGGCCGCGAACCGGCAGCTGCTTGCGGTGGCGCAGGCCGCGGTAGGCGCCGAGATCCATCAGGCGCTTGATGTTCATCGAGACCTCGCGGCGCAGGTCGCCCTCGACGAGGTAGTCGCGGTCGATCGTCTCGCGGATCTGCAGAACCTCGGCGTCGGTCAGCTGGTTGACGCGACGCTCGGCGGGGATGTTCACCTTCTGGGTGATCTCCTCGGCCTTCTTGGCGCCGATGCCGTGGATGTACTGGAGCGCGATGACGACGCGCTTGTTGGTCGGGATGTTGACGCCTGCGATACGGGCCACGATCACTCTCCATCTGGGGCCCGATGATCCGGGCCGGTGTCGCGCGCGTCCGGTGGAGGCCGGCCCCTGCGCGCGTGAAACGACGACGCGGCCCGCGGGCGGCCCCGGACAGGGCACCTCGGACCATCGTTCGGTTGGACGAAGGAGGGCCTGCTAGCGCGCGGGCGGCCCGATGTCAACGACGGGTCGCCATGGTTCTGTCCCCCCAAGCGCACGGTGCGCGCCCACAATGTGTGATCGAGGAGCGGAGATGGCGGTCCTGACGAGCGACGGCGCGACCCTGCGGTCCTTCGCCGATTCGGTGCTGCGCGCCGCGGAAGAGACCCTGGAAGAGGTCATGCCGGTGACGCTGGCGGTGATCGGCGGCGTGCTCGCCGAGGCGGAGCCCGGCTCGGTCGCGCTCCAGGACGGGGACGGCGGGCCGCCGCTGCTCTGGGCGACCCTCGCCGGTCGCCGCATGGTGTTCCGCTACAACACGATGACGGCGATGATCGAGCTGCGCGACGGAACGGCCGAAGGCTACCCGTTCCGCCTGTTCGGCCACCGGTCGCTGCAGATGGACATCGTCAACTTCTTCGGGAGCCTCCGCCGCGAGGGGCGGATCTGAACGACGGAGCCGGGGGCGATCGCCGGATCTCGGGACAGCGCCCCCTGCGCGCGGACCGCGTCTCAGCGGAAGCCCTGGTTCCGTAGCCGGCAGTAGCCGCCCATGTTCTGGTAGCCCGCCGGGCAGCGTCGAACGCAGGTCCCCGCCGCGTACTTGAGCGGCGGCCGGCAGGCGTGGCGGAACCGCTTCTGGCCGTACACGAAGGACTGGGCCGGGCTCTGCGCGAAGGCCGGCAGCGGCGGGAGGGCCACCGCGAGCAGGAGCGAGGCGGTGGCGAGGAGGCGGACGGTCATGGCGTTTCCGATCGTGGATCCGCCCCATAACCCTCCGCGATCGCGCCGGGTTCACGGGCGCGCTTCACTTATCGGTCAGCGCGCCGCGATCGCTTCAGGAAGCGACGCGCTCCTCGTGGGGCTCCAGCACCGCCATCAGGTCGGCGGTGACCTTGTCGATCGGCTGCATGCCGTCGACGGTCTCCAGCGTGCCCTTCTGCGCGTAGTAGGCGGAGAGGGGCGCCGTCTGGGCGCGGTAGGCCTCAAGCCTCTGCTTGAACACCTCCGGCGTGTCGTCCTTCCGCACGGCCTGGCCGCGGGCCAGGGTCTCGGCGGCGCGCTTCTCGATGCGGCCGACCAGGGCGTTCTCGTCGACCTTCAGCTCGACGACCGCGGAGAGGCTCAGACCCTTGCTGGCGAGCATCTCGCCGAGCGCCTCGGCCTGCGCGACCGTGCGCGGGAAGCCGTCGAGGATGAAGCCGCGGCGGGCGTCCGGCTCCTCGATCCGGTCGGCGACGATGCCGACGACGATCCGGTCGGAGACGAGGCCGCCGGATTCCATCACGGCCTTGGCCTCGAGGCCGACCGGCGTGCCGGCGGCCACCGCGGCGCGGAGCATGTCGCCGGTGGAGAGCTGCGGGATGCCGAAGCGCTGTACGATCCGCTCGGATTGCGTCCCCTTCCCCGCACCGGGCGGCCCGAGCAGAATGATACGCATGGCGTTGTCCTCGTTCGGCCCACTCTCTCAGTGGGCACAAGCCGTGGTGGCGAAGCCTCCCTGGCATCGCCGGGTTCGGGATTTTCTAGCCGGTCCGGGCCGGTGAGGCATCCAGACCTTTGGGCCAGAGGCGGGAGTGTCCTCGGGGTCGGCCCGCCTCTGTAGCAGGCTCAGCGCCGCCGTTGCGTGGTCGAGGCGCCACGCAGCTTGGCCTTCTTCACGAGGCCCTCGTACTGATGGGCCATCAGGTGCCCGTGGATCTGCGCCACCGTGTCCATCGTGACCGAGACCACGATCAGCAGCGAGGTGCCGCCGAAGCCGAGGCTGGCCGCCGCGTAGGACGCCAGGATCTCCGGGCAGAGGCACACGAAGGTCAGGTACAGGGCGCCGATCACCGTGATGCGGGTCAGCACCTTGTCGATGAAAGCCGCGGTGCGCTCACCCGGGCGGATACCCGGGATGAAGCCGCCATGCTTCTTCAGGTTGTCGGCCGTCTCCTGCGGATTGAACACCACCGCCGTGTAGAAGAACGTGAAGAAGATGATCAGCGCCGCGTAGAGCACCATGAACAGCGGCGTGCCGTGGCCGAGATAGGCGGTGACCGTGCCGAGCCAGCCGGTGGCGCCACCGTTGGCCGAGAAGCTCGCGGCGGTGGCCGGCAGCAGCAGCAGCGACGAGGCGAAGATCGGCGGGATCACGCCCGAGGTGTTGAGCTTGAGCGGCAGGAACGAGGTCTGGCCCTCGTACATGCGGTTGCCGACCTGGCGCTTCGGGTAGTTGATAAGCAGCCGGCGCTGGGCGCGCTCCATGAACACGATGAAGTAGACGAGCGCCACGGCGGCGACGCCCACGCCCAGGATGATCGCCGGCGACAGGGCGCCGGTCCGGCCGAGTTCGAGCGCGCCCGCGATCGCCACCGGCAGGTGGGCCACGATGCCGGCGAAGATGATCAGCGACGAGCCGTTGCCGATGCCGCGCGAGGTGATCTGCTCGCCGAGCCACATCAGGAACAGGGTCCCGCCCGTCAGCGTGATCACCGTCGAGGCCAGGAAGAACGGGCCCGGATCGATCGCGGCCGAGGAGCCCTGGAGACCAATCGCGATGCCCCAGGACTGAACCAGCGCCAGCACCACCGTCAGGTAGCGGGTGTACTGGTTGATGACCTTGCGGCCCGACTCGCCCTCCTTCTTCAGCGCTTCCAGGCTCGGGATCACCGAGGTCAGGAGCTGCACGATGATCGAGGCCGAGATGTAGGGCATGATGTTCAGGGCGAAGATCGCCATGCGCTCCACGGCGCCGCCCGAGAACATGTTGAACAGGCCCAGCACGCCGCCCGCCTGCTGCTGGAAGTTCCGGGCGAACTGCTCCGGGTCGATGCCGGGGATCGGGATGTACGTGCCCAGACGGAACACCACGAGCGCGCCGAGCGTGAACCAGATGCGCTTCTTCAGCTCATCGGCCTTGGCGATCGCACCGAAATTGAGATTGGCGGCAAGCTGCTCGGCGGCTGAGGCCATAAGCGTCGCGTCCTGGAAGTGTCGCCGGGCGAGCGGCCCGGATGAAATGAAAACGGCGGCCCGCGTGGTCGCAGGGCCGCCGCTCGAAGGATCGGCTTAAAGGGTGCGCGGAGCCCGTGCAACGGGTCCCGCGGTCGCCCCGTCGCGTCCGTCAGGCCGTGGCCGCCTCGCTGCCGCCGCGGGTGGAGGCACCCTGGGCGTAGACGACGCTGACCGAGCCACCGGCCTTCTCGACCGCCTCGACGGCGGACTTGGAGGCGCGGGTGACCTCGAAGCTGAGCTTCGCGGTGATCTCGCCGACACCGAGCAGCTTCACGCCGTCGCGGGGACGGGCGATGATGCCGGCGGCGACCAGGCTCTCCACCGTGACGGTGGCGGCCTTGTCGAGCTTGCCCGCGTCGACGGCCTCCTGGATCCGGCCGAGGTTCACCTCGTTCAGGTCCTGGGCGTAGAGGTTGTTGAAGCCGCGCTTCGGCAGGCGACGATGCAGCGGCATCTGACCGCCCTCGAAGCCCTTGATGGCCACGCCGGTCCGGGCCTTCTGACCCTTCACGCCGCGACCCGCGGTCTTGCCCTTGCCGGAGCCGATGCCCCGGCCCACGCGCATCCGGTCCTTGGTGGCGCCGGGATTGTCGCTGATCTGGTTGAGCTTCATCGGGACCTCCTCACGCCACGTCGCCGTGGACGCGCACGAGGTGCGCAACCTTGCGGATCATGCCGCGCACGGAGGGCGTGTCCTCCAGCTCGGACACGCGGTGGAGCTTGTTGAGCTTGAGGCCGATCAGCGTCTGGCGCTGGCTGGCCTCGCGGCGGATCGGCGAGCCGATCTGCTCGACGCGGAGAGTCTTCTGTGCCATCGGACCCTCCCCTTACGCGACCGCGGCTTCGGACTGGTCGGCCGGGTCGGCGTCGCGGCGACGGGCCTGGAGGCTCGACACCTTGATGCCGCGGCGGGCCGCCACGGAGCGCGGGCTGTCCTCGTTCTTGAGCGCCTCGAAGGTGGCGCGCACGAGGTTGTAGGGGTTCGAGGACCCCAGCGACTTGGCGACGACGTCCTGCATGCCGAGCGTCTCGAACACGGCGCGCATCGGGCCGCCGGCGATGATGCCGGTGCCCTGCGGGGCCGCGCGGAGGATCACCTTGCCGGCGCCGTGGCGGCCGTTGACGTCGTGGTGCAGGGTCCGGCCCTCGCGGAGCGAGACGCGGATCAGACCGCGCTTGGCAGCCTCGGTCGCCTTGCGGATCGCCTCCGGCACCTCGCGGGCCTTGCCGTGGCCGAAGCCGACGCGGCCCTTCTGGTCGCCGACGACGACGAGGGCGGCGAAGCCGAAGCGCCGGCCGCCCTTCACCACCTTCGCGACGCGGTTGATGTGGACGAGCTTGTCCACGAACTCGCTGTCGCGCTCCTCGCGGTCTTCGCGGCGGCCGCGGCCCCCGCCTTCACGTTCACGTGCCATGTTGTCTACCTATCCATCTCACTGACGCGGCCGGCGGGGCCGCTCGCTCGATCGGGTTTCGGATCTGCCGGGCGAAGAGGATCCGCCCGGCCCGCCGTCGTGACTCAGAACTCCAGGCCACCCTCGCGGGCGGCCTCGGCCACGGCCTTGACGCGGCCGTGATAGATGTAGCCGGAGCGGTCGAAGATCACCTTCGTGACGCCCGCGGCCTTGGCGCGCTCGGCGACGAGCTTGCCCACCGCGGTGGCGGCGGCGACGTCGGCGCCGGTCTTGAGTTCGCCCTTGAGGGCCTTGTCGATCGACGAGGCCGAGGCCAGCGTCTTGCCGGCGACGTCGTCGATGACCTGCACGTAGATCTGCTTCGACGAGCGGAACACCGAGAGCCGCGGGCGGCCGTTGGCGGCGGCCCGCAGCGCGCGGCGGACGCGCGCCTTGCGGCGATCGAGGGCTTCGAGCTTGCGAGACATGATGCCCTCCTTACTTCTTCTTGCCTTCCTTGCGGAAGATGAACTCGCCCGCGTACTTCACGCCCTTGCCCTTGTAGGGCTCGGGTCCGCGATATTCGCGGATCTCGGCGGCGACCTGACCGACCTGCTGGCGGTTGATCCCGGAGATCGTGATCTCGGTGGGCTTCGGGGTCGCGATCGTGATCCCGGCGGGGATCGCGTACTCGATGTCGTGGCTGTAGCCGAGCGACAGCTTGAGCGCCTTGCCGGCCATCGCGGCGCGATAGCCGACGCCGGTGATCTCGAGCTTCTTCTCGAAGCCCTTCGAGACGCCCTCGGCGATGTTGGCGATCTGCGCCCGCGACGTGCCCCACAGGGAGCGCGCCGGCTTAGACTGGTTGACGGGCTGCACCTCGATGGCGCCGTCCTTCATCGCCACGTTGACGAGGGCGGGAACGACGAACGACAGCTCGCCCTTCGAACCCTTCATCTTCACCGTCTGACCGGTGACCGTGGCGGTAACGCCGGCCGGCACGGGGACCGGCTTCTTGCCTACGCGAGACATGGGATAACCTCCTCCGTCCCGATCAGAACACGGTGCAGAGCACTTCACCGCCGACGTTGCGCTCGCGCGCCTCGTGGTCGGCCATGACGCCCTGCGGGGTGGAGACGATGGTGACGCCGAGGCCGTCGGCCACGTGCGGCAGCTCGCCGACCGACGAGTAGACCCGGCGGCCCGGCTTCGACACGCGCTTGATCTCGCGGATCACCGGGCGCCCGTCGTAGTACTTGAGCTCGATGGCGAACTCGGTGCGGCCGTTGCCGAGGTCCGTCGCCGCGTAGTCGCGGATGTAGCCCTCGGCCTTCAGGACGTCGAGGACGCTGGCGCGCAGGCGCGAGCCGGGCGTCTGGACGACGTTGCGACGGCGCAGCTGGCCGTTGCGGATGCGGGTGAGCATGTCGCCCACGGGATCGTTGACCATGGGGACCTCCTTACCAGCTCGACTTGACCAGGCCGGGGATCAGGCCCCGGTTGCCAAGCTCGCGCAGCGCCACGCGCGAGATGCCCATCTTGCGGTAGTAGGCGCGCGGACGGCCGGTCATGCCGCAACGGTTGCGGATGCGCGTGGCCGACGAGTTGCGCGGCAGTTCCGCGAGCTTGAGGCGCGCCTCGAAGCGCTCCTCCATCTCGAGGGCGTCGTTGTTGGCGATCTCCAGGAGCGCCTTCCGCTTGGCCGCGAAGCGCTTCACCAGCGCCTTGCGGGCCTCGTTCTTCTCGACTGAGCTTTTCTTCGACATGTCGTCTATCTCCGGTGTCCGCGTCTGAGACCCGAGGGCCTCACTGCCGGAACGGGAACTTGAAGGCGGCGAGCAGCGCCTTGGCCTCGGCATCGGTCTTGGCGGTGGTCGCCACGACGATGTCCATGCCCCACATCTGCTCGGCCTTGTCGTAGGAAATCTCCGGGAACACGAGGTGCTCCTTGAGACCCAGGGCGTAGTTGCCGCGGCCGTCGAACGAGCGCGGATTCAGGCCGCGGAAGTCACGCACGCGCGGCAGCGCGATGGTGATCAGCCGGTCCATGAACTCGTACATGCGCTGCTTGCGCAGGGTCACCTTGCAGCCGATCGGCATGCCCTCGCGGACCTTGAAGGTCGCGATGGCCTTGCGGGCCTTCGTGATGACCGGCTTCTGGCCGGCGATCAGGGCCAGATCGGCCGCCGCCACCGAGGCCTTCTTCGAGTCCGCGGTGGACTCGCCGACGCCCATGTTGATCACGATCTTCGTGATCTGCGGCACTTCCATCGGGTTCTTGTAGCCGAACTCTTCGATCAGCTTCTGGCGAACCACCTCGTCGTAGTGCTTGCGCAGGCGCGGGGTGTAGGCGTTCTTGTCGGCCTCAGCCATCGATCTGATCCCCCGTGGTCTTGGCGAACCGGACCTTGCGCCCGTCTTCGAGGATGCGGAAACCCACGCGGGTCGGCTTGCCGTTGGCGTCCGCCACCGCGATGTTCGAGAGCTGGATGGCGGCCTCCTTGGAGATGATGCCGCCTTCCTGGTTCTGGGTCTGCTTCTGGTGCTTCTTCACCAGGTTGATGCCGCGCACGAAGGCCCGGCCTTCCTTCGGCAGAACCTGGATCACCTCGCCCGACCGTCCCGAGTCGCGGCCAGTGAGCACGACGACCTTGTCGCCCTTCTTGATCTTGGCAGCCATTACAGCACCTCCGGAGCCAGGGAGATGATCTTCATGTGGTTGCGGGCGCGGAGCTCGCGCGGCACCGGTCCGAAGATACGGGTGCCGATCGGCTCCTTCTGGTTGTTGATCAGGACCGCGGCGTTCTTGTCGAAGCGGATCACCGAACCGTCGGCGCGCTTCACGTCCTTGGCCGTGCGGACGACGACCGCCTTCATGACGTCGCCCTTCTTGACGCGACCGCGCGGGATCGCCTCCTTGACGGAGACGACGATCACGTCGCCCACGCCGGCATACTTGCGCTTCGACCCGCCGAGAACCTTGATGCACATCACACGGCGTGCACCCGAGTTGTCGGCAACGTCCAGATTCGTCTGCATCTGGATCACGTGCGTGACTCCTTGTTTCAGGCGGGTTTCCGCACACGGACGGTATTGCCCGGCGGACGACGCCTGATGGGGACCTGACGTCCCCGGCTCATGTGTTCGACCGCGCTGGCGGTGTTTTGAGACACCGGCGCGGTCACCGCGTTCACGGGGTGCGAGCACCCATCGGAAATGTCGCGAAGGCCGGGCGCATACTACGGGCGGCCGCCGATGGCAAGCCGACCGGCGGGAAATCGTCGCCGCCGCATCGGGGGCTGATCCGGCGTCGGGGCCTGTTGGCGGTGCCCTGGCGGAGCCCGGGCCCCGGACGCGCGACGACCGGCACGCCTGTCGGCGCACCGGTCGGTTGTCGCGCGGCGGTCGGAATCGATCAGATCGGCTGGCCGGCCGTCTCGAACAGGAAGCCGTCGAGGCTCGGGATGGTGACCGAGGCCCCGCTCGCGGGCTTCGACAGGCGCCAGGGCCGCTCCGAGCGGGCGCGAATCGCCTCGGACGGGCGGAGCCGCCGCATCCGGCCGTCCTCGCCCACCTCCTCGATCGCCAGGAAGCCGTAGACTTGCAGCCGCGAGGCGGTGAGCTTGAGGCCTCGATCCTCCGCGGCGACGACCATGCTGCCGGTGGCGTAGACCGCGTCCAGCAGGGAGCGCTGCTCGCTGCGGCGACGGTTGCGCGCCTCCCGCTCGCCGGGGGCCTGGGCGGGAATCGGCCGCCGGAACGGAACGACGTTGCTGACCGCGACGCAACCCATACGCAACACCCTCGACGCGAACCTGCGGCGGCGACCTGGCCGCCCGATGAGCGCGACAATTCGATGGATCGCTTTAATTCTCCGTAGACCGTGCCGGCGCGCGCCTGCCCCGATCCGGTACGCCTTGCGCGTGTGCCCGGAGGAATCGGCCACGTCCCGCGGGCCGGCTCGGGCGCGTGGGCCCTTCGGCCGCTCCGTCACTTGGCGCGATGCGCCGGGACCTTGCCGGGTCACCTCACACGGGAGGCCAGCCCGTCCAGGGAGACGCACAGGACGCCGTAGACGGCACCGACGAAGAGGAAGATCTCGGCCGGGTAGATCATGGCGCGGTTGTTCACCTGCGCGGCCACGAAGGACAATTCGGGCACGCCGATCACGTAGGCGAGCGACGTGTCCTTGAGGAGCGTGGTCCACTGGTTGACGAAGGACGGCGCCATGGCGCGCAGCGCCTGCGGCAGGATGACGAATCGCAGGGTGCGCCAGGGACCGAGGCCGAGCGCCAGGCCGGCCTCCCACTGGCCGCGGCCGACGCTCGCGATGCCCGACGCCACGCCGTAGGACAGGTAGGCGCCTCCGACGAGCGACAGCGCCGCCGCGACCGTACCGGCCTCCGGGATCGACACGCCGAACAGGATCGGCAGCAGGAAGTAGGTCCAGAAGATCAGCATCACGACCGGCACGGCGCGGAGGAAGCCGAGCCCGGCGGTGAGGATCGTCCGGGCGGCACCCGCACTCACGGCCAGGACGACGCCGAAGATGAGCCCGAGTGCGGCCGAGGCGAGACCGGACAGGCCGGAGAGAATCAGGGTCAGGGCAAGCCCGCCGACCGGTCCGTCGGGCCAAGCCCCGACCAGCAGGTAGCCGAGATTGTCGATGACGATCGAGGGGTTCATCGGTGCCGGCCCGGGGGACGGAACCGGCGGCCGAGGATCTGCCCGGCCGTCTCCACCGCGGCCGCCGCGCCGACATAGAGGAGCGTCGCGATGCCGAAGGCCTGGAAGGTCTCGAAGGTCTCGGTCTCGACCTGCCGGGACGCGTAGGACAACTCCGCGAGGCCGATCGTCATGGTCAGCGAGGTGTTCTTGAGCGTGTTCAGGTATTGGCCGACGATCGGCAGCCAGGCGACGCGCAGGGCCTGGGGCAGCACGATGTGGCGGAACGCCTGGACGGGCGCCAGGCCCAGGGCGAGGGCGGCCTCCCGCTGGGTGGACCGGACGGCCCCGATGCCGGCGCGGAGTTCCTCGGCGATGTAGGCGCCCGCGTAGAGCGCGAGCCCGCAGAGCCCGGCGAGGCTCTCGTAGGCGGGCCAGCGCAGGGCGCCGAGTCCCAGGTCCAGGACGTGCGGCGCGTTGAGCCAGGCCGTCACGCCGTGCGGCAGAGCGGCGGCGACCGCGAAGTACCAGATGAAGAGCTGGACCAGCAGCGGCGTGTTGCGGACGATGCCGACCGAGAGGGTGACGACACCGCGTCCCGCGCGGCCGCCCGCCTCCCGCAGCCCGCACGCCGCGAAGCCCAGCGCTGTGCCGGCGAGGCAGGTGGCTGCCGACAGGGCCAGGGTGACGCCGAAGCCCTGCAGCAGCCAGGCGAGGTAGCGCGGCGCGAGCGCGTCGCCGACCAGTGGAGTCATCGGTGCCGGGCCGGCTCGGTCAGCGACGGTCCCCGATCCGGAACAGGCGCGGCAGGGGCTGCTCGGTCTCGGGCCCGAACCAGCGGTCGTAGATCGCGGCCGCCCGCCCGCTCGCCTCCAGGCCGCGCAGAGTCTCGTTCACGAGATCCCGCAGGCGCGTCTCGCCCTTCGGGATGCCGACGCCGATATAGTCGTTGGAGATACTGAAGGCGGGAATCTCGTAGTTCTCCCGGTCCGGCACCTTCGCGAGCAGCCCGACCAGCTTCGGACCGTCCTGCGTGATCGCCTGAACGTTGCCGTTGCGCAGCGCCGTGAAGGCGAAGGGCGTGTCGTCGAAGGCTACCACGATGGCCCTCGGGAAATCGCGGCGCAGGACGATCTCATTGGTTGTGCCCTTGTCGGCGCCGATCCGGAGCCCGTTCAGCTGCTCCGGCGACGACAGGGTGCCCTTCTTCGCCAGGAATTGCTGGCCGGAGGCGAAGTACGGGATGCTGAAATCGAGCTGCTTGGCCCGCTCGTCCGTGATGGTGAAATTCGCCAGAACCAGATCGACCTTGCCGGAGGTGAGCAGCGGGATCCGATTCGCCGGATTGGTGGGCCGAACCTCCAGCTTGACGCCGAGCGCGTCGGCGATGGCCTGCGCGTACTCGACGTCCAGGCCGTTGATCCGCTTCGTCGCCGGATCGACGAAACCGAAAGGTGGGTTGCTGTCGAAGGCGGCGACCCGGAGAACGCCGGCCTGTCGGATGGCGTCCAGACGGTCGGCCAGGGCGGGGCCCGCAGACAGGACGATGGCGAGGGCGAAGGCGAAGAGGCGGCGCAAAGGTAGCTCCATCAGATCGTCGGAAGTCCGTACAGGTGAAGGTATTGCCCAGTTTCCCGGATATTCTCGGTCTGGCTGTGCGTGTGGAGAATAATTAACAGATCGAGATGCGTATTGATTCAGTCCATGCTGCGCTCAGATGAGCGACAGCGCGGCGCTGAGTCGGGAAACGACCCATCATCATCTCGAGCATGCGGCTAAATCAACGGGAAAAGATTTCCTTTATTCTCTGACGGCGTGGGGATCTCGCCGAGACCGCCGGCGGCGAGGGACGCATTTTCCCGCCGTGCCGGAGGGCAGGTCTTCCTCGATCCGCCCCGGCGCGGGCGTGGCGCCGGAAGTGGCGCGGCCCGGCCGGTCTGCGTTGACCCGGCCGACAGCCGTGGGCGATAAGCGATCCGACAGCGGTCGCGCAGGCGCGGCGCCAGATGGCGCGGCCTTGACCGATCCTTAACCTCAGCCGCGGTGCAGTTTTCTGCCGTAACCGCATTGACCTGAGGGGCAACCGCGTCTAGAAGCGCGCCACTTCGGACGGCCATCGCCTGCCGACGGCCCACGGGCAAACCCCCGGAAGCCGCCGCCATCGCCCCGAGCGCTCCGAGGGTTCAAATCGCCTGACGCTGTAAGTCAGATCCGTAGGTACGAGCGCGTTCGTTTCGGGCGTGCTCCTCTGCCCACACCGCGCCGAGGGTCCGTGACAGGCCCTCCGGCGCATATTCGTTTTGCGGACTGCCCTGCGCAGTTCGGACTAGGTGACCGAGGAAGAGGGCACAGGATGCCGACGATCAACCAGCTGATCGCCCAGCCGCGGAAGATCCAGCGGAGCCGCAACAAGGTTCCGGCGCTCGACGCTTGCCCGCAGAAGCGCGGCGTCTGCACCCGCGTCTACACGACGACCCCGAAGAAGCCGAACTCGGCGCTCCGGAAGGTCGCCAAGGTGCGCCTCACCAACGGTTTCGAGGTGATTGGCTACATCCCGGGCGAGGGTCACAACCTTCAGGAGCACTCCGTGGTGATGATCCGCGGCGGCCGCGTGAAGGATCTTCCGGGCGTGCGCTACCACATCCTGCGCGGCGTGCTCGACACGCAGGGCGTGAAGAACCGCAAGCAGCGCCGGTCGAAGTACGGCGCCAAGCGGCCGAAGTAAGTCGGACGCCCGGATATTTCCCGGGCGCCGGTCCGTGTTTCCACGGCCTCGTAAGGATGTCGCCGGCCTCAGGGCTGAGGCGACCTGCGCGGGGCGCTTAAGATCTTTTCGTTCGAGAGTCTCAGAAGATGTCCCGTCGTCACTCTGCCGAGAAGCGTGAGATCATCCCGGACCCGAAGTACGGGGACGTGGTGCTGACGAAGTTCATGAACTCCATCATGTACGAGGGCAAGAAGTCGACCGCCGAGCGGATCGTCTACGGCGCCTTCGACATCGTCGAGAACCGCGCCCGCGCCAACCCGATCGAGGTGTTCCGCGCCGCGCTCGACAACGTGGCCCCGATGATCGAGGTCCGCTCCCGCCGCGTCGGCGGCGCGACCTACCAGGTCCCCGTCGAGGTCCGCACTGAGCGCCGCCAGGCGCTGGCGATCCGCTGGCTGATCCAGGCCGCGCGCTCGCGGAACGACCGCACCATGGTCGAGCGCCTCTCGGCCGAGCTGCTCGACGCCGCCAACAACCGCGGCAACGCCGTCAAGAAGCGCGAAGACACGCACCGGATGGCGGAAGCCAACCGCGCCTTCTCGCACTACCGCTGGTAAGCGGTTCCGCCGTCTCTCAGGAGCAATTCGATGCCCCGCACGCACGCGATCGAGGACTACCGCAACTTCGGCATCATGGCCCACATCGATGCCGGCAAGACCACGACCACGGAGCGGATCCTCTACTACACCGGAAAGTCCCACAAGATCGGCGAGGTCCATGAGGGCGCCGCCACCATGGACTGGATGGCGCAGGAGCAGGAGCGTGGCATCACGATCACCTCGGCTGCGACCACCTGCTTCTGGCGCGACAAGCGCCTGAACATCATCGACACCCCCGGCCACGTCGACTTCACCATCGAGGTGGAGCGCTCGCTCCGCGTGCTCGACGGCGCCGTGTGCGTGCTCGACGGCAACCAGGGCGTCGAGCCGCAGACCGAGACCGTGTGGCGCCAGGCCGACAAGTACGACGTGCCGCGCGTCGTGTTCGTCAACAAGATGGACAAGATCGGCGCCGACTTCTTCAAGTGCGTCGCAGACATCATCGACCGCGTCGCCGGCAAGCCCGTGTGCCTGCAGCTCCCGATCGGGGCCGAGTCCAGCTTCCAGGGCGTCATCGACCTCATCAAGATGAAGGCGATCGTCTGGTCGGGCGAGGCGCTCGGCGCCAACTTCGACGAGACCGAGATCCCGGCCGACCTCAAGGACCAGGCCGTCGAGTACCGCACCAAGCTGGTCGAGGCCTGCGTCGAGCTCGACGACGACGCCATGTCCGCCTACCTCGACGGCAACGAGCCGGACGAGGCGACGATGCGCACCCTAGTGCGCAAGGCCGTGCAGCTGCGCGCCTTCCACCCGGTGCTCTGCGGCTCGGCGTTCAAGAACAAGGGCGTGCAGCCGCTCCTCGACGCCGTCGTGGACTACCTGCCCTCCCCGGCCGACCGCGGCGAGATCAAGGGCATCGACTTCAAGACCGAGGAAGAGACCGTCCGTCACCCGTCGGACTCGGATCCCTTCTCCATGCTCGCCTTCAAGATCATGGACGATCCCCACGTCGGCACGATCACCTTCTGCCGCGTGTACTCGGGCAAGGTCGAGACGGGCGCCAACGTCCTGAACTCGTCGCGCGACAAGAAGGAGCGCGTCGGCCGCATGCTCCTGATGCACGCCAACAACCGCGAGGACATCAAGGAGGCCTTCGCGGGCGACATCGTCGCCCTCGCCGGCCTCAAGGATACCCGCACGGGCGACACCCTCTGCGACCCGCAGAAGGCCGTGATCCTCGAGAAGATGGAGTTCCCCGAGCCCGTCATCGAGATCGCCGTCGAGCCGAAGTCGAAGGCCGACCAGGAGAAGCTCGGCATCGCGCTCTCGAAGCTCGCCGCCGAGGATCCGTCCTTCCGCGTCTCCACCGACCAGGAGTCGGGCCAGACCATCCTCAAGGGGATGGGCGAGCTCCACCTGGACATCAAGGTCGACATCCTGCGCCGCACCTACAAGGTCGACGCGAATATCGGCCAGCCGCAGGTCGCCTACCGCGAGAAGCTGACCCGCCGTCAGGAGATCGACTACACGCACAAGAAGCAGACCGGCGGTACCGGTCAGTTCGCCCGCGTGAAGTTCGTGGTCGAGCCGAACGAGCCGGGCGCCGGCTTCTCGTTCGAGTCGAAGATCGTCGGCGGCGCGGTGCCGAAGGAGTACATCCCGGGCGTCGAGAAGGGCCTGAACTCGGTGCTCGGCGCCGGCGTGCTGGCCGGCTTCCCGGTCGTCGACGTCAAGGTCGAGCTGGTCGACGGCGCCTACCACGACGTCGACTCGTCGGCGCTCGCCTTCGAGATCGCCTCCCGCGCGGCCTTCCGTGAGGCCCTGCAGAAGGGCGGCTCGGTCCTGCTCGAGCCGGTGATGAAGGTCGAGGTCGTCTCGCCGGAAGAGTACACCGGCTCGGTCATCGGCGACCTGAACGCCCGCCGCGGCCAGATCCAGGGCCAGGACATGCGCGGCAACGCCAACGTCATCAACGCGATGGTGCCGCTGGCCAACATGTTCGGCTACGTGAATCAGCTGCGCTCCTTCTCCCAGGGCCGCGCCAACTTCACGATGCAGTTCGACCACTACGAAGAGGTGCCGCGCGGCGAGGCCGACAAGGTCATCGCCAAGTACGCCTAAGCATCTCTTCTTCCGCAACGCGAATTCGAATTTAGGAGGCTCTGATGGGCAAGGAAAAGTTCTCCCGCACCAAGCCGCACTGCAACATTGGCACGATCGGCCACGTCGATCACGGCAAGACGTCTCTGACGGCGGCGATCACGAAGGTTCTGGCCGAGACGGGCGGGGCGACGTTCACGGCCTACGACCAGATCGACAAGGCGCCTGAGGAGAAGGCGCGCGGGATCACGATCTCGACGGCGCACGTGGAGTACGAGACGCAGAACCGTCACTACGCGCACGTCGACTGCCCCGGCCACGCCGACTACGTGAAGAACATGATCACGGGCGCGGCGCAGATGGACGGCGCGATCCTGGTTGTGTCGGCGGCCGACGGCCCGATGCCGCAGACCCGCGAGCACATCCTGCTGGCCCGCCAGGTCGGCGTGCCGGCGCTGGTGGTGTTCCTCAACAAGGTCGACATGGTCGACGACGAGGAGCTGCTGGAGCTGGTCGAGCTCGAGGTGCGCGAGCTGCTGTCGAAGTACGACTTCCCCGGCGACGACATCCCGATCACCAAGGGCTCGGCGCTGATGGCGCTCGAGGACAAGGAGCCGAAGATCGGCAAGGAGGCGGTCCTGGCGCTGATGGCGACCGTGGACGCCTACATCCCGCAGCCGGAGCGTCCGATCGACATGCCGTTCCTGATGCCGATCGAGGACGTGTTCTCGATCTCGGGCCGCGGCACGGTGGTGACGGGTCGCGTCGAGCGCGGCATCGTGAAGGTGGGCGAGGAAGTCGAGATCGTCGGCATCCGGGCGACCACCAAGACGACGGTGACCGGCGTCGAGATGTTCCGCAAGCTGCTCGACCAGGGCCAGGCGGGCGACAACGTCGGCGTGCTGCTGCGCGGCACGAAGCGCGAGGACGTGGAGCGCGGCCAGGTGGTGTGCAAGCCGGGTTCGGTGAAGCCGCACTCGAAGTTCAAGGCCGAGGCGTACATCCTGACCAAGGAGGAGGGCGGCCGCCACACGCCGTTCTTCACCAACTACCGGCCGCAGTTCTACTTCCGGACCACGGACGTGACCGGGATCTGCACGCTCCCCGAGGGCACCGAGATGGTGATGCCGGGCGACAACGTGACCATGGACGTGGCGCTGATCGTGCCGGTGGCCATGGAGGAGAAGCTGCGCTTCGCCATCCGCGAGGGCGGCCGCACCGTCGGCGCCGGCGTCGTCGCCGCCATCAACGACTGAGCTCGAGCAAGCATCCTTAGCAGGGCGCGGCGGGGTGAGCGCCCCGCGTACCCCGCCGTCCCTCTCAAGGTTCCAGGATCATGAACGGTCAGAACATCCGCATTCGCCTCAAGGCGTTCGATCACCGCATCCTCGATGCGTCGACTAAGGAGATCGTCTCCACGGCCAAGCGTACGGGCGCGACCATCCGCGGCCCGATCCCGCTCCCGACGCACATCGCCAAGTTCACCGTGAACCGCTCGCCCCACATCGACAAGAAGTCGCGCGAGCAGTTCGAGATGCGCACGCACAAGCGGGTGCTCGATATCGTCGATCCGACGCCTCAGACCGTGGACGCGCTGATGAAGCTCGACCTCGCCGCCGGCGTGGACGTGGAGATCAAGCTCTGAGTCCGCTGAGGACTTAGAGCTTACCGTTTCATCGCGCGAGGGAGAGAACCTATGCGCTCAGGCGTCATCGCACAGAAGGTCGGCATGACCCGCGTCTTCACGGACGCGGGGGAGCATGTCCCTGTCACCGTGCTCAAGATCGATCAGTGCCAGGTGGTTGCCCACCGCACCGTCGAGAAGAACGGCTACGTCGCGCTGCAGGTCGGCGTCGGCAAGGCCAAGGTCAAGAACGTCTCGGCCGCCGAGCGGGGCCGCTTCGCGGTCGCCAAGGTCGAGCCGAAGAAGAAGCTCGCCGAGTTCCGCGTCACCGAGGACGCGCTGATCCCGGTCGGCGCCGAGATCACCGCGGACCACTTCATCCCCGGCCAGTTCGTGGATGTCACCGGCACCACGACCGGTAAGGGCTTCGCCGGCGGTATCAAGCGCTGGAACTTCGGCGGCCTGCGCGCCACCCACGGCGTGTCGATCTCGCACCGCTCGATCGGCTCGACCGGTGGCCGTCAGGACCCGGGCAAGACCTTCAAGAACAAGAAGATGCCGGGTCACCTCGGCGTCGAGCGGGTCACGACCCAGAACCTGCGCGTCGTGCGCACCGATCCCGAGCGCGGCCTGATCCTGGTCGAGGGCGCGGTGCCGGGCGTCGCCGGCGGCTGGATCCAGATCCGCGACGCGGTGAAGCGCAAGCTCCCCGCCGATGTTCCGCTGCCGGGCAAGTTCCGCGAGAACGGCGCCTCCGCTCCGGCGACCGAGGCCCCTGCGGCTGAGGAGACCGCGTGATGAAGCTCGATATCAAAACCCTCGACGGCGCCGGTGCCGGCTCGGTCGAGCTGAACGAAGAGATCTTCGGCCTGGAGCCGCGCGCCGACCTGCTGCAGCGCATGGTCCGCTGGCAGCTCGCCAAGCGCCGCGCCGGCACCCATGCCGTGCAGAACCGCTCGGACGTGAACCGGACCCGCAAGAAGCTCTACAAGCAGAAGGGCACGGGCAACGCCCGCCACGGCGCGGCCTCGGCGCCGCAGTTCCGCGGCGGCGGCCGAGCGTTCGGCCCGGTCGTGCGCGACCACAGCCACGACCTGCCCAAGAAGGTCCGCGCGCTGGCCCTGCGCCACGCCCTGTCGTCCAAGGCCAAGGCCTCGACCCTGATCGTCGTCGACGACATCAAGATCGAGGACCACAAGACCAAGGGTCTCATCGAGCGCTTCGGCAAGATGGGCCTCTCGAACGCGCTGATCATCGGCGGTGCCGAGGTCGACGTGAATTTCGGCCGGGCCGCCCGCGCCATCCCGCAGATCGACGTGCTGCCCGTGCAGGGCATCAACGTCTACGACATCCTGCGCCGCGACACGCTCGTCCTGACGAAGGCCGCCGTCGACGCGCTGGAGGAGCGTTTCAAATGAGTGCCGATCCGCGCCACTACGACATCGTCGTCTCCCCGGTCATCACCGAGAAGGCGACGAACCTGACCGAGCAGAACAAGGTCGTGTTCCGGGTCGCCCCCAAGGCGACCAAGCCTCAGATCAAGGAGGCCGTGGAGAAGCTGTTCGACGTCAAGGTCACGGCCGTGAACACCCTTGTCACCAAGGGAAAGAAGAAGATTTTCCGCGGCCTCCGCGGACAGCGCTCCGACGTGAAGAAGGCGATCGTGACCCTGGCCGAGGGCCACACGATCGACGTCACGACCGGGCTCTGAGGACGGGTTTTAGGGATCCAAGCCGATGGCCTTGAAGACATTCAAACCGGTCACGCCGAGCCTGCGCCAGCTCGTGCTCGTCGACCGCCGTGAGCTCTACAAGGGCAAGCCGGTGAAGGCGCTGACGGAGGGCAAGTCGTCCTCCGGCGGCCGGAACAACCTCGGCCGCATCACCGTCCGCTTCCGCGGCGGTGGCCACAAGCGCGTGCTGCGCAACGTCGACTTCAAGCGTCGCGACCAGCTGGGCGTCGCCGCCACCGTCGAGCGGATCGAGTACGATCCGAACCGCACCGCGTTCATCGCGCTGATCAACTTCCCGGACGGGAAGCAGAGCTACATCCTGGCCCCGCAGCGCCTGCAGCCGGGCGACAAGGTGGTGGCCGGCGAGAGCGTCGACATCAAGCCGGGCAATGCCGGTCCGGTCGGCTCGATGCCGGTGGGCACGATCGTCCACAATGTCGAGCTGAAGATCGGCAAGGGCGGCGCGATCGCCCGCTCGGCCGGCAACTACGCGCAGATCGTCGGCCGCGACCAGGGCTACGTGACGCTCCGCCTGAACTCCGGCGAGCAGCGCCTGGTCCATGGTCAGTGCTTCGCCAGCGTCGGCGCGGTCTCGAACCCGGACCACATGAACATCTCGCTCGGCAAGGCCGGGCGCAACCGTTGGCTCGGCAAGCGCCCGCACAACCGCGGCGTGGCGATGAACCCGGTCGACCATCCGCACGGCGGCGGCGAGGGTCGCACCTCGGGCGGCCGCAACCCGGTCACGCCCTGGGGCGTGCCCACCAAGGGGAAGAAGACCCGGTCCAACAAGCGGACCGACGTGTTCATCCTGTCCAGCCGCCACAACCGCAAGAAGTAATCGCTATGGCACGCTCTCTCTGGAAGGGGCCGTTCGTCGACGGCTACCTCTTCAAGAAGGCCGAGGCGGCGCGGGGCTCCTCGCGCTCCGAGGTCATCAAGATCTGGAGCCGCCGCTCCACGATCCTCCCGCAGTTCGTCGGGCTCACCTTCGGTGTGCACAACGGGCAGAAGCACATCCCGGTCTACGTCACCGAGGAGATGGTCGGGCACAAGTTCGGCGAGTTCTCGCCGACCCGCACCTTCCCGGGCCACGCGGCCGACAAGAAGGCGAAGAGGCGCTGAGATGGGCAAGCAAGCCACCCCCCGCGCGCTCCCCGAGAACGAGGCGAAGGCCGTCGCGCGCATGCTGCGCGTCAGCCCGCAGAAGCTCAACCTCGTGGCGCAGATGATCCGCGGCAAGAAGGTCGACACGGCGCTCGCCGAGTTGCAGTTCTCGCGCAAGCGGATCTCGACCGAGGTCAAGAAGTGCCTCGAGAGCGCCATCGCCAACGCCGAGAACAACCACGACCTGGACGTGGACGACCTCGTCGTCTCCCAGGCCTTCGTCGGCAAGGCGCTGGTTCTCAAGCGTTTCCACGCCCGCGCCCGCGGCCGCGGCGCGCGCATCCTGAAGCCCTTCTCGAACCTCACCATCGTGGTTCGCGAAGTCCGCCAGGCCGAAGCGGCCTGAGGAGGATCTGATGGGCCAGAAAGTCAACCCGATCGGTCTCCGGCTCGGCATCAACCGGACCTGGGATTCCCGCTGGTTCGCCAACAAGGGCGACTACGCGAAGCTCATGCACGAGGACGTCGCGATCCGCGCCGCCCTCATGAAGCAGCTCAAGCAGGCGGCGGTCTCCAAGATCGTCATCGAGCGCCCGCACCGGAAGTGCCGCGTCACCATCCACTCGGGTCGTCCGGGCGTGGTGATCGGCAAGAAGGGCGCGGATATCGAGAAGCTGCGCAAGCTCGTCGGCACCATGACCAAGGCCGACGTGACCATCAACATCGTCGAGGTGCGCAAGCCCGAGATCGACGCCACCCTGGTGGCCGACTCGATCGCCCAGCAGCTCGAGCGCCGCGTCGCCTTCCGTCGCGCCATGAAGCGGGCCGTCCAGTCGGCCATGCGTCTGGGCGCCGAGGGCATCCGGATCAACTGCTCGGGCCGCCTCGGCGGCGCCGAGATCGCCCGCCAGGAGTGGTACCGCGAGGGCCGCGTCCCGCTGCACACGCTGCGCGCCGACGTCGACTACGGCACCGCCACGGCGTTCACGACCTACGGCACCTGCGGCATCAAGGTGTGGGTGTTCAAGGGCGAGATCCTCGAGCACGACCCGATGGCTCAGGACAAGAAGGCCCAGGAAGAGGGCGGCCGCTCCGGCGGACGCCGTGAGCGCGATGGCGAGGGCGGCCGCGAGCGCGGACGCCGCGAGCGCGAGCACGCGTAAGGTAGGAAGCCATGCTGCAACCGAAAAAGACCCGCTTCCGCAAGCAGTTCAAGGGCCGCATCCATGGTGCGGCCAAGGGCGGCTTCGAGCTGAACTTCGGCCAGTTCGGCCTGAAGGCGGTGGAGCCCGAGCGCGTCACCGCCCGCCAGATCGAGGCGGCCCGCCGCGCGATCACCCGCGAGATGAAGCGCCAGGGCCGCGTCTGGATCCGGGTGTTCCCGGACGTCCCGGTCTCGTCGAAGCCGACCGAGGTCCGCATGGGCTCCGGTAAGGGCGCCCCGGATTACTGGGCGGCCCGGGTCCATCCCGGCCGGATCATGTTCGAGGTCGACGGCGTTGCCGAGAACATCGCCAAGGAGGCGCTCCGCCTCGGCGCCGCGAAGCTCCCGATCCGCACGCGGGTCGTCCAGCGCATCGCCGACTGAACGGAGGATATCGTGAAGTCGACCCAGAGACTGTCTGATCTGAAGGCGCTGTCGCCGGATCAGCTGAATGACGAGCTGATCAACCTCAAGAAGGAGCAGTTCAACCTGCGCTTCCAGGGGGCCACCGGCCAGCTCGAGAACGTCGCCCGCGTCCGTGAGGTCCGCCGCGACATCGCCCGTGTCCGGACTCTGCAGCGCGCCAAGACGCTGCAGCAGGCCAAGGGCTGAGGCGGGTTTTAGGAGACAACCATGCCGAAGCGCATCCTGCAGGGCACCGTCGTCAGCGACAAGGGTGAGAAGACCATCGTGGTGAAGGTGGAGCGTCGCTTCACGCACCCGGTGATGAAGAAGACCGTGCGTCGCTCGAAGAACTATCACGCGCACGACGAGGGCAACGTCGCTAAGGTCGGGCAGACGGTGTTCATCGAGGAGTGCCGTCCGTTCTCGAAGACCAAGACCTGGAAGCTGGTCGAGGGCGACGCTGCCCAGGCCGAGGCCGGCGAAGCCGCCTGATCCCGCGATCCCGGCGGTTGCGGCTCCCCGCGATCGCCTGATCCCGGCCCGCGGCGTCGCGGGATGGTGCCCGCGAGGGTGTCCGTCCCGGGTTCGCCGGGTGACCGGAACGACGAACGCCCGGACGCAATTCGACTCGCGAGAGCCGGATTCGTGCCGGGCGTCGTCGTTTCCGGGAGCGCCTATGGGACGATTCGGCCGATCGGCCGCCGGGTGTTTCCCGGGCGTGTGAACGGCCAGCGTTCCGTCTCGAACTCGGTGTGTGCCGCGCAGCCGGACTTTCGCGTCCACCCGGCGGACGAGCGGCGTCCCGGGCCTTGTCGACTGAGAACAAAACGGGTACATAGAAGCGGTGGCGACGCGCGTTGTGAACTGCGTCCAACCCCTTCATAAGGAGCCCGCCAGATGGCCCAGCCCGCATTGAAAGTGGTCGACATGCCCCCGGTGGACAAGGACAAGTCCAAGGCGATCGACGCCGCCCTGTCTCAGATCGAGCGCGCCTTCGGCAAGGGCTCGATCATGCGGCTCGGCAAGAGCGACAAGGTTCAGGAGGTCGAGACCGTCTCGACCGGCTCGCTCGGCCTCGACATCGCGCTCGGCGTCGGCGGCCTGCCGCGCGGCCGCGTGATCGAGATCTACGGTCCCGAATCGTCGGGCAAGACGACGCTGGCGCTCCACACCATCGCGGAGGCCCAGAAGAAGGGCGGCGTCTGCGCCTTCGTGGATGCCGAGCACGCCCTCGACCCGGTCTATGCCCGCAAGCTCGGCGTGAACCTCGACGACCTGCTCATCTCCCAGCCCGACACGGGCGAGCAGGCGCTCGAGATCACCGACACGCTGGTGCGCTCCGGCGCCATCGACGTGCTGGTGGTCGACTCGGTGGCCGCGCTGACCCCGCGGGCCGAGATTGAGGGCGAGATGGGCGAGAGCCAGCCCGGCCTCCAGGCCCGGCTGATGAGCCAGGCCCTGCGCAAGCTGACCGGCTCGATCTCGCGCTCGAACTGCATGGTCATCTTCATCAACCAGATCCGGATGAAGATCGGCGTCATGTACGGCAGCCCCGAGACGACTACGGGTGGCAACGCCCTCAAGTTCTACGCGTCGGTGCGCCTGGACATCCGCCGCATCTCGACCCTCAAGGACCGCGACGAGGCGATCGGCAACCAGGTCCGCGTCAAGGTGGTGAAGAACAAGGTCGCGCCGCCGTTCAAGCAGGTCGAGTTCGACATCATGTTCGGCGAGGGCGTGTCGAAGGTCGGCGAGCTGATCGACCTCGGCGTGAAGGCCGGCATCGTCGAGAAGTCCGGCGCCTGGTTCTCGTACAACAGCCAGCGCCTCGGCCAGGGCCGCGAGAACTCGAAGGGCTTCCTGCGCGACAACCCGAAGATCGCTGCCGAGATCGAGGGCTCGATCCGGCAGAATTCCGGTCTGGTCGCCGAGAAGATCCTGGAGAACGCCGCTCCAACGGCGGACGATCTCGACGAGGGCGAGGCCTGAGCCGCGCCGCCGCGCACCGGGATTGGCGCGCGGCGGACCTTGCGACCCGCGAAGATCGGCGGCCCCGGAGTCTCTCCGGGGCCGCTTCGCGTTCAGGGGCGGCGGGAGGACGCGCCGGCGCCGACCCTCAGTCGGCCATCGTCTTCTTCACGGTCTCGACGAGCTGCTTCAGGCTGAAAGGCTTCGGCAGGAAATTGAAGGTCTCGCCCTCGGGCAGGTTCTTGCGGAACGCGTCCTCGGCGTAGCCGGAGACGAAGATTACCTTCAGGTCGGGCTGATGCTTGCGCACCTCGCGCAGGAGGGTTGGGCCGTCCATCTCGGGCATGACCACGTCGGAGACGACGAGGTCGATGGTCTGGGCGCCCTCGCGCACGATCGCCAGGGCCTCGAGGCCCGAGGCCGCCTCCAGAACCGTGTAGCCGCGGGCCGAGAGCGCCCGGCTGTTGACCGCCCGCACCGGATCCTCGTCCTCGACGAGCAGGATGGTGCCCTGCCCCGTATGGTCGGCGGCGGGCTTGCGCGGCGCCGGCTTGTCGGCCTTGGCGGGCGGCGCCTCGCCCCGCGGCGCGACGCCGTCGCTGCCGGTGGCCGGCTTGGCGGTCGGATCGGCGCCCGGCTGCAGGACGGTCGGCGCGAGCGGCTCCGCGCGCGGCAGGGCGGGCTCGGCGGCCGCGACCGGCACCTCCTCGGCCTCCGCCACGGGCACGTGGCGCGGCAGGTAGATGCGGAAGGCGGTGCCCTCCCCGACCTTCGACTGCACGTCGATGGTGCCGCCGGACTGCTTGACGATGCCGAACACCGTCGAGAGCCCGAGGCCGGTGCCCTTGCCGATCTCCTTGGTGGTGAAGAACGGCTCGAAGATCTTCTCCATCAGTTCGGGCGGGATGCCCTGACCGGTGTCGCGCACCTCGATCAGCACGTGGTCGCCCGCCGGCGCCCCGCCGCGCCCCTCCGCCCCCGCGGCCGCCCCCGGATCGGAGACGTTCTCGGTGCGGATCATCAGCTTGCCGCCCTCCGGCATGGCGTCGCGGGCGTTGACCGCGAGATTGACGATCACCTGCTCGAACTGGTTGACGTCGGCCTTCACCGGCCAGACCTCGCGGCCGTGCTTCAGCTCCAGGGCGACGCGCTCGCCGAGGAGCCGCTTGAGGAGGAGGGTCAGCTCCGAGAGCGCCTCCCCGACATTCATCACCTCCGGACGCAGGGTCTGCCGCCGGGAGAACGCCAGGAGCTGGCGGACGAGGCCCGCCGCCCGGTTGGCGTTCTGCTTGATCTGCATGATGTCCTGGAAGGCCGGGTCGGTCGGCCGGTGGCTCGCGAGCAGCAGGTCCGAGTAGCCGATGATCGCCTGCAGGACGTTGTTGAAGTCGTGCGCGATGCCGCCGGCGAGCTGGCCGACCGCGTTCATCTTCTGGGCCTGGGCGACCTGCTGCTCCAGCTGGCGCTGCGCCGTCGTGTCGAGGGCGTAGAGGATCACCCGCTCGGCCTCGTCGGTCTGCTGGCCGGGATCGCCGCCGTCGGCCGGGCTCAGCCAGACCCGGGCCGAGCGGCCGCCGGGCCCGTTCAGCTGGACCTCGATCGGCTCCGGATCGGTGCGCCCGCTCGCGGCGCGGGCGAGGCCGGCCTCCAGGGCGGTCCGGTCCGCCACCGAGTCGGCGACGTTGGGCTCGACCCGGGGCACGCCCTCGCCGTCCGGGGCGCCGTCGTCGGCCTGCCGCGGTACCGTTCCGAACAGCCGCGTGAACGAGGCGTTGGCGCGGGCGATCCGGCCGCTGCTGTCGAGCGTCGCGATGGCGATCGGCGAGTTGTTGAGGAAGCGGGCGAGGCGCACCTCGGCGGCGCGCTGCGGCTCGTCGGTCTCGGCCCCGGCGGAGCGGTTGATCACGAAGGTCCGCGACGAGCCGGGCTTGCCGTCCTTGCCGAAGGCGACCCGGTGGTAGAGCCGGACCGGCAGGGTGTGACCGTTGCGGCGGCGCAGGTCGAGGTCGAAGCGGTCGGTGCGGACCTCGCCGGGCAGGCCGGCGGTGCGCACCAGCACGTCCGCCTCCGGTGCGATCTCGGTGAGGTGCGGGCCGCCCGGTCCGACGCTGGCGAGGTCGTAGCCGAGCCAAGCCGCCAGGGTCGCGTTCATGTACACGATGGCGCCGGCCGGATCGATCGACAGGAAGCCCGCCGGGGCGTGGTCGAGGTAGTCGATGGCGTGCTGGAGTTCCTGGAAGACGTTCTCCTGCCGCTCGCGCTCGGCGGTGATGTCGGCGACCGTCCAGAGGGAGGCCGCCCGGCGCGGGCGCGCGAGGGGCCGCACCGAGACCCGGTACCAGCCGAAGCCGCGCTCGCCGGCCGTGGGTCCGAGGGGCGGCGACATCCGCACCTCCTCGGTGTGGGCCCGAGCGTCGCGCGAGGCCTGCGACAGGCGGTAGACGGCTTCGGAAACCTCCGGGGAGCCGACGAGGATGCGCTCCACCGGCACGAGGTTCGAGAAGGTGTCGCCGCTGGCGATCCGCAGGTAGGCCTCGTTGGCGTAGATCAGCCGGCCGCCGTCCTCCACCACCAGCTTGCCGTCCGGCGAGGCGTCGACGATGCCCTTGGTGATGTCGTCCCGGGCGGCGCTGCCGCTGAGCTGCAGCGCCCCGATGGCGAGGGCGAACAGGAAGAACACGCCCGCCATGGCCAGCAGGGCCAGGAGCCAGACGATCAGCGACTGGGCCTGCTCGTTGGCCACGAAGGACAGGCCGATAGCGGCGCCGACCAGCAGCCCGGCGAGCACGAGCAGCAGGCCGACCCGGCCCGGCTGTTCCGACCGGTCGATCGAGCCCGTTCCCAGCAGGGCTGACGCCTGTGCGACCGGGGGACCCGAATTCTGCGGGCCCGCGGCGGGCGCCGGAGGTCCAGTGACGTCGGCCATCGGCTTCATTCCAGAACAGTCACCCGGTTAGTCCGCCGGCCATATCAGGACATGCGCGGCGCGGCATCAGTCTCGTCGCGCCAAGCCTAGACACAGCCTCGCGAAAAAAGGTGGAGGAAGCGTGGCTTTCGCCGGCCCGGGCGTTCGGCAGAACGGCTCGGCAAACTGACTCGGCAAACTGACTCGGCGAATTGCCCCGGCGCGGGGTCGCGCGCGGCCTACGCCGCCCGTCTGCGCAGGCGCAGCACGAACCCGATGACCTCCGCCACGGCCCGGTAATGCTCGGCCGGGATCTCCCGGTCGATCTCCACGGTGGCGTGAAGCGCCCGGGCGAGCGGCGGGTTCTCGATGACCGCGACGCCGTGCTCGGCCGCCACCGCGCGGATCCGCAGGGCCAGCGCGTCGACGCCCTTGGCGACGCAGACCGGCGCGGCCATGCCGGTCTCGTAGCGGAGCGCCACCGCGTAGTGGGTCGGGTTCGTCACCACGACGGTGGCGGTGGGGACCGCGGCCATCATGCGCTTCTTCACCCGGGCCATCCGGAGCTGCTTCAGGCGGCCCTTGACCTCGGGATTGCCCTCCGACTCCTTCATCTCCTGCTTGAGTTCCTCCTTCGACATCCGGTGGCGCTTGCGCCAGCGGAACCGCGCGTAGAGCGCGTCGCCGAGGGTGATCGCGAGGTGCATGCACAGCATGCCGGCGAGCAGCTTCAGGCTGAGGGACAGGATCGCCGGCATGGAGGCGGCCGGGTCCAGGCGGGCGAACACCTCCAGCCGGTCGCGGTCGTTCCACAGCATCACCGCGCCGACCACGCCCACGGCGGCGATCTTCGCCAGCCCCTTGCCGAACTGGAACAGGGCCTCGACGCCGAGGAGCCGCTTCACGCCCGCCATCGGCGAGAGGCGCGAGAAATTCGGCATCAGCGTCTCGGCGGAGAACACCAGCGGGTGCTGCAGGAGCCCCGCGGCCAGCCCCGCCACGACGGCCAGTCCCACCGGCACCGCCACCGCCTGGAGCCACAGCCACAGGCCGCGCGTCATGGCCGCCTTCATGGCCGCGGCGTCGTCCGGCAGGGCGTGGGCGTTGGCGAGGTAGGCCTTGAGCCCGTGCAGGAGGTTCGTGGCGATGGTCGGGGCCGCGACCAGCAGCGCCAGGGTGAACGCGCCCAGCATCGCGAAGGTGTTGATCTCGGTGCTGGTCGCGACGTCGCCGCGCTCGATGGCCTGATCGAGCCGTCGCTGGGACGGCTCCTCGGTCTTGTCCTCGTCGTCGGTATCGTCGGCCATCTCGCGTCGCGCTCAGAGCGTGGACATCATCGGGTCACGGGCGGTCAGGCCGCTCAGCGGCCGACGTAATCCCCGAGATACCGGCCCAGATCGTCGAGGAAGACGCCCATCATGACGCCGAGGCATCCCATCAGCAGCAGCATGCCGATCAGCACCGAGGCCGGCACCGCCAGGAAGAACACCTGCATCTGGGGCATCAGCCGCGACAGCACGCCGAGCCCCAGGTTGAACAGGATCCCGAAGGCGATGAACGGGCCGGAGATCTGCACCGCCAGGGTGAAGCCCCGGGCGAGCGCCTTCGTGGCCAGCATCAGCGCGTCCGAGAAGGACGGCACGCCGTCGGGGGGCAGCACCTCGTAGCTGCGGGCCACGCCCTCGATGGCGAGATGGTGCAGGTCCGCGGCGAAGATCAGCGTGATCCCGAGCAGCGACAGGAAGTTGCCGATCGCCACCTGCTGGCCGCCCTGGCTGGGATCGACCGTCATGGCGTAGGACAGCCCGACCTGCGCCGAGATGATCACCCCGGCGGTCTGAAGGGCGGCGAGGATCATGCGCACTGTCAGGCCGAGCACGAGCCCGATGATCGTCTCGCCGAACAGGAGCCCGATCAGCCGCGGGCCGGCCACGCCCTCGGTGCCGCCGAGCAGCGGGCGCACGGTCGGGAACAGCACCAGGGCGGTGAGCAGCGCGAAGGCGAGGCGCAGCCGTGGCGACACCGTCTGCTCGCCGATCCCCGGCATCAGCATGATCAGCGTGCCGATGCGCGCGAAGGTGATCAGGTAGGCCGAGGCGATGCCGGGCAGGAGCAGGTTCATCGCGGCCCCTATGGCACGCGGGAGCCGCGCCTGTCCCGGCCGGCGCGCGCATCAGCCGCCGGCCGCGATGCGGGCGGCGATGCGGGTCATGTAGCCGGCCATGGCGTCGCCCATGAAGGGCAGCATCAGCAGGAGCGCGGCGAACACCGCCACGACCTTGGGCACGTAGATCAGCGTCTGCTCCTGGATCTGCGTCAGGGCCTGGACCAGGGAAACGGCGAGGCCGACCGCGAGGGCGACCAGCATCAGGGGCCCGGCCACCTTGAGGAACACGAAGATGCCGTCGCGGGCGATGTCGAGGATGGCGAGGCCGGTCATGGGGGTGCGATCTGTGCGGGGGGAGCGGGCGGCGAAACGGTCGGCCGGTCAGATCTGCATGCGCATGATCTCCTCGTAGGCGGAGATCATGCGGTCGCGCACCGCCACCATGGTCTGGAGGGCGGTCTCGCTCTCGGCGACCGCGGTGACCACGTCCACGACGTTGGCCTTGCCGGCGGCGGCCGAGACGGCCTGGGAATCCGCCCGCCGGCCGGCATCGCCGACGCTGTCCAGGGTCTGCCCGAGCATCTGCATGAAGTCGGTGCCGGTGCCGGTCGTCGGCTGCACCCGGGGGGCGGGCCGGCCGCCGGCGAGGCCCTGGACGGCCGCGTAGGCCCCCGCCGCGAAGTTGCTCGAAGCCATCGCCATGCGTCCTTGCTATGCGGTCCTGCCGCGGGCCTCGGGGCTCATTTCAGGATGCCGAGGGTCTGCGCCAGCATCTTGCGGGTGGCGCTGATCATGTTGAGGTTCGCCTCGTAGGAGCGCTGGGCCTCGCGCAGGTCCATGTTCTCGATCAGCGCGTTGACGTTGGGCATCTGCACCACGCCCTGGGCGTCGGCCGCGGGGTTGCCCGGCTCGTACTTGGTCCGGAAGGCCGACGGGTCGCGCTTGACGCGCCCCGCCTCGACCAGCCGGGCGCCGGTCTCGTCGTCGAGGTGGCTGGTGAAGGTCGGGATCTTGCGCCGGTAGGGCTGCGCCCCGGCCGAGGCCGGCGCGGAATCGGCGTTGGCGATGTTCTCGGCGATGATGCGCATCCGGCCCGACTGGGCCTTGAGGCCCGCGGCCGCCACCGCCAGCGACTTCGTGAATTCCATGGCTCAGGACCCTCCCGCCGCCGCGACGCCGCGGCCGTCAGCGCTCCACTTTCGGCCGGCGCGCCTAGCTCTTGCCGATCGCGATCTTCAGGGTGGTCAGGCTGTGCTGGTACAGCGAGGCGGCGAGCTGGTAGTCCGACTGGTTCTCGCCGGCCTTCATCATCTCGTCCTCGAGGTTGACGCCGTTGCCGCTGGGGCGGATCTCGAAGCCCTTGGCGCGCTTGGAATCGGCCCCGACGCTCTGGCCGGGCGGGGCCATGTGGCCCGCGCTCGTGAGCGTCAGGCTGGACCCGGTGGTGGCCAGCGCGCCGGTGGCCCGGTCGAAGCGCGGCTCCACGAGGTCGCGGGGCTTGAAGCCCGGCATGTCGGCGTTGGCGACGTTCTCGGCGATCACGCCCTGGCGCGCCTGCGCCCATTGCATCCGCGTGCGCAGCATGCTCAGCACGGGCAGATCGGTGAGGGCCATGGTCGCCTCCGGGATGGCGTGGCCGCGCCGGGACGAGCGGGCTCGGCAAAATCTGCCGCCTGCATGGTTAACGGCGCGTTAAGCCCGATCGCAGGGCCGGCCGGCGCCCGCGTCAGATCGCGCCCCCGGGGCGGGGAGCCCCCCGGTTCGGCCGGGCCGCCGCCGCGATCCCGACCTATTGTCTTGCGCCCGCTCGATTAAAAGGTCTGTTAACGAACTCTTAACGTCGTTTGCCTTGAGGCCCGTCCGGCGTGGTATGGATCAAGTCCGTGCCGGCGCGCACCCGCGGCGGTCGGAACGTGCGAGTGCGTAATCTTGCGATGGCTGCAATCCGTGTTCGGCTCTGACGGCTCCCCCATCGTCCAGTATATCGTGATCTTCGCCGTCATCTTCACGGCGCTCGCGGCGATCGTGTTCACGGTGCGCCGGCTCACCGGCCGGAGCCTCGCCCTGCCGGGGCGGTCCGGAAGCCGGGGGCGCCAGCCGCGGCTCGGGATCGTCGACGTGTACGAGCTCGACCGGGCCCGGCAGCTGATCCTGCTGCGTCGGGACAATGTCGAGCACCTGCTCCTGGTGGGCGGCCCCAACGACGTGGTGGTCGAGCGCAACATCCAGCGCGGTCAGCGGCCCCTGCCGGAGGCGGCGATCCGGCCGGAGCTGGCGCCCGAGCCGCTGGACGAGCCGCTCCCGGACCCGCTCGTCCAGGGCGGCCGCCTGCCCGAGCCGCCCCGCGGTCTCCCGGAATCCGGCGGGCGGCGCGCGGAGCCGCTGTTCGATCCGGGCTTCGCGATGCCGGTGGTGGTGCCGTCGCCGGTGCCGCGCTCGGCCTCCGCCCCGCCCGTGACGCTGCCCTTCGACCCCGGGTTGTTCGGCGGCGACGAGCCCGGTCAGGACGTCCCCGCGCCCCTGAGTGCCGCGCCGACCCCGCCGCCCGCGCCCCAGCCCCCGGCCCCGCCGAGCCCGCGCCGCCGCCGGGTGGAACCGTCCGCGCCCCCGCGCGCGAGGCGGTCGCGCCGCGGCGGATCCTGAGCCGGACGGCGCCGCCGCTGATCGAGCCGCGGCCCAACCCCGCCTCCGAGCGCAGGCCCGAGCCGGCGCCGGCCGAGCCGGAGCCCGCCCGTCAGGCCCCGAGCCTCGCGGTGCCCTCCGAGCGCAAGTCGGTCGACCCGGTGGTCCTGTCCGACATGGCCCGGCAGCTCCAGGCCGCCCTGTCGCGCTCGTCCTCGGCCGTGACGCCGCCGCCGCAATCCCCGCCCGCCCCGCCGGTGCCCGAGGGCGTCGATCCGCTGGCGGCCGCGATGGCGAGCGTCCCGCTCGAGCCGGTGCCCGCCCCCGCCCCGCTGGACGAGCCGGTGGCCGCGCCGCCGCCTCCGCCCCCGGCCAGACCCGTGCCGCCGCCGGCGATGCCGAAGGCCGACCCCGTGCCGGCCCCGCCGCCGGCCCCGCCTGCTCCGCCGCCGCCCGACGCGAAGGGATCCGGCAACCCGTTCTCGGTGGAGGAGATCGAGGCCGAGTTCGCCCGCCTGCTCGGTCGCCCGCTCGACAAGCGGAGCTGAGGAACCCGGTCGCCCGCCGCCGAGCGGGCGCGCGCCGGGGCCGCACCGATCGCGAGAACCGCGTTTAACCGATGGTTAACCGTCTTCCGGGACGCTCCGTCCCGGAGGATTTGGCAATGCTCGCGCTGGATGCTGGAACGGCTCATCGGAGCCGCGCTTACAGGGCCTTCAGGCTGGACCGGGCCGGTCGCGTCCGCGCGGCCGAGATCCTGTCGGCCGAGGACGACACGCAGGCGCGCCGCCGCGCCCGGGCGATGGTCGGGCGCGACGCGATCGAGCTGTGGGAGCGGACCCGCTTCCTCGGGCGCTTCGAGCCCGCCGGCACGGCAGGTCAGGCGCGCCCCGCCCGCTGAGGCCGGCGCGCGGACCGTCCCGTCAGCGGCCGGCGGTCTCGGGCATGGCCAGCACGGCGAGGAAGCTGAGGATCGCGGCCCCCGCCAGGTAGAACCCGACGAAGCCGATGCCGCCGTAGGCCGCGAGCTGCTGCGCGATGTAGGGCGCGCCCGAGGCCCCCAGGATGCCCGCGAGATTGTAGGTGACCGAGGCGCCCGTGTAGCGCACCCGCGTCGGGAACAGCTCGGGCAGGACGGCGCCCATCGGCCCGAACACCCAGCCCATCGTCAGGAGGCTGAGGCAGAGGAAGCCCAGGACCGGCGGCCAGGTGCCGGTGCCGGCGGCGTGGCCCAGCATCGGCCCCATCAGGAAGCCCAGCAGGAACGTCACGGCCATGCCGGAGAGCAGCACCGGCCGGCGGCCGAAGCGGTCGGCCGCGGCTCCCGATACGACGGTGCCGAGCGCCATGAAGCAGACCGCGATGCACTCGAACAGCAGGAAGGTCGGCCGGCTGTAGCCGAGGGTGCCGGTACCGTAGCCCAGGGCGAAGACGGTGGAGAGGTAGAACACCGCGTAGACCGCCACCATCGCGAACGTGCCGACCAGGACGGCGTGGCCGTGCTGGGTCAGCATGGTGGCGAAGGGCACGCGCTCCGGCCGCGCCTGGCTGAGCGCCGCCTTGAAGGCCGGCGTCTCGGTGAGCTTCAGGCGCACGTAGAGCCCGACGCCGACGAGCGCCGCCGAGGCCAGGAACGGCAGGCGCCAGCCCCAGGCCTGGAAGCTCTCCGGGGTCAGGCCGAAGCTGAGGGCGAGGAAGCCGAGATTGGCCAGGACGAAGCCGACCGGCGCCCCGAGCTGCGGGAAGATGCCGTACCACGCGCGCCGGCCCGGCGGCGCGTTCTCGACCGCCAGCAGGGCCGCGCCGCCCCACTCGCCTCCGAACCCGATCCCCTGCCCGCAGCGCAGGAGGCACAGCGCCGCCGGCGCCCACCAGCCGACCGACGCGTAGGTCGGGAGGCAGCCGATCAGCACCGTGGAGATGCCCATGATCAGCAGGGACGCCACCAGGGTCGCCTTGCGGCCGACCCGGTCGCCGAAATGCCCGAACAGGGCCGCGCCGACGGGTCGCGCGATGAACGCGATGGCGAAGGTCGCGAAGGCGCTGAGCTGCTGCACGCCGGGCGCGCCGGCGGGGAAGAAGACCGGGCCGATCACCAGGGCGGTGGCGGTGGCGTAGATGTAGAAGTCGAAGAACTCGATCGCCGTCCCGACGAAGCTCGCCGCGAGGATCCGGCGGGCGCTCGGGGTCGCGCTCGGGGCGGCCTGCGAGGGGTGTGCGGTCCTGCCCGCGCTGTCGATGGTCTGCAACATGATCGGAACGGGGAGGCGGGATCCGGGTCGGTTGCGGCGCTTTCGCACGGGCCGCCCCGTGCCGATACCCCGCTTCGGACATGGGCCTCCGACCTGGACGCGGAGGTCGCTGTGCGGTGCACCGACGGCGGCCTTGCGTTCCCCTGTCCCCTTCGCCAAGCTGAACGGCCATATTCCGCGACGGTCGCCGGCCGCGGCGCCGTCCCTAGCACTTGAGTATTGCGATGAGAGTCACTGTCGAGCGCGCGGCCCTGCTCAGGTCGCTCGGCCACGTGCACCGGGTCGTCGAGCGCCGCAACACGATCCCGATCCTGTCGAACGTCCTCCTGCGCGCGGAGGGATCGGGGCTCCAGCTGCGGGCGACGGATCTCGACATCGAGGTGACCGAGAGCGTGCCGGCCGACGTGGCCGACGCGGGCGCCACCACGGTGCCGGCGCACGTGATCTACGACATCGTGCGCAAGCTCCCCGAGGGCGCGCAGGTCTCCCTGGAGACCGGCGGCGAGTCCGGCCAGATGACGATCCGGTCCGGCCGCTCGCGCTTCGCCCTGGGCGCCCTGCCGGAGGGCGACTTCCCGGACCTCGCCGCCGGCGAGATGCCGCACGGGTTCGAGATCGCCGCCGCCGACCTGAAGCGGCTGATCGAGAAGACGCAGTTCGCGATCTCCACCGAGGAAACCCGGTACTATCTCAACGGCATCTACCTGCACACGCTGGAGACCGAGAACGGGCCGGCGATGCGGGCGGTGGCCACGGACGGCCACCGGCTCGCCCGCGTCGAGATCCCCGCCCCGCAGGGCAGCGTCGGCATGCCGGGCGTGATCGTGCCCCGCAAGGCGGTCGCCGAGATCCAGAAGCTCCTCGACGACGGCGGCGAGACCGTCGCGGTCGACCTGTCGCCCGCCAAGATCCGCCTGCGCTTCGCCGGCGGCCTGACGCTGATCTCCAAGCTGATCGACGGCACCTTCCCGGATTACCAGCGGGTGATCCCGGCCAACAACGACAAGCGGCTGACCGTCGAGCGCGACGCCTTCGCGAAGGCGGTGGACCGGGTCTCGACGATCTCGTCGGAGCGCGGGCGCGCGGTGAAGCTCGGGCTGGCCGAGGGGCGCCTCGCGCTCTCGGTGAACAACCCGGATTCGGGCAGTGCCACCGAGGAGCTCGACGTCGACTACGAGGCGGCCGGCCTCGATATCGGCTTCAACGCCCGCTACCTCCTCGACATCACCGCGCAGCTCGAGGGCGACACCGCCCTGTTCAAGCTCGCGGATCCCGGCTCGCCGACCCTGATCCAGGACCGCGAGGGCGCGCCGGCGCTGTACGTGCTGATGCCGATGCGGGTGTGAGGCGGCCGCGCGGATCCCTGCCCCGTCCTCATCCTCGGGGACCGGGGGCGTAGCGGAGGCCTCGCAGGAGGCCTCCACGTGGTGATGTGGTTTCTGGAGCCCTCCTGCGGGGCCCGCTGAGGCGGGCTTTCAGGATGCGGTGGTTGGATGGGATGTCAGACAGCAAAGGACGGTTGAGCGCGGCGCGTCTCGGCCCCTCGGTTGACCGCTCGGTCCACCGATGAGCGACGTCTCCGATCCGCGGGGCGAGCCCGACGGGTCCTCTCTGCGCGTCACCCGACTGATCGCCCGCGACTTCCGCAACCACGCGGACCTCGAACTGACGCCCCGGGCCCGCTTCGTCGCGCTGGTCGGGGAGAACGGCGCGGGCAAGACCAACCTGCTCGAGGCGCTGTCGCTGTTCGTGCCGGGCCGCGGCCTCCGCCGGGCGGAGTTCGCCGCCATGGCGCGCAGCGGCGGCCCGGGGGGCTTCGCGGTCTCGCTCACCCTCGACCGCGAGGGCGCCGAGCACCGCCTCGGAACCGGGCTGGAGCCACCGGGACCCGACGGGCGGGCGAGCCGGCTCTGCCGGATCGACGGCGCCACCGCCGCCTCGCCGGTGGCGTTCAGCGAGTTCCTGCGGGTCGTCTGGCTGACCCCCGACCTCGACGGGCTGTTCCGCGGCGCGGCCGGCGACCGGCGGCGGTTCCTCGACCGGCTCGTGCTGGCGGTCGACGCCGCCCACGGCGCCCGGGTCTCCGCGATGGAGCGGGCCCTGCGCTCGCGCAACCGCCTCCTGGAGGAGCGGCCCGACGACGACCGCTGGCTCGACGCCGTGGAGCGGGAGGTCGCCGAGCTGGGCGTCGCCGTGGCGCTTGCCCGGCGCGAGACCGCCGAGCGCCTCGACCGGCTGATCGCCGAGACCCGGGACGACGCGCAGCCCTTTCCCTGGGCCGCCATCCGCCTGGAGGGCGACCTCGACGATCTCGTGGCGGTCTGGCCCGCCATCGAGGCCGAGGACCGCTACCGCATGGCGCTCCGCAACGGCCGAAACCGGGACCGGGCCGCCGGGCGCACCCTGATCGGCCCGCAGAGCAGCGACCTCGTGGTCCGCCACGGCCCCAAGGACGTGCCCGCCGGCACGGCGTCCACGGGTGAGCAGAAGGCGCTGCTGATCGGGCTCGTCCTCGCCCACGCGCGGCTGGTTCGCGCCATGAGCGGCATCGCCCCGCTGATCCTCCTCGACGAGGTGGCGGCCCACCTCGATCCCCGCCGCCGGGCCGGCCTGTTCGAGGCCCTGGAGGCGCTCCCCGGGCAGGTCTGGATGACGGGCGCCGACCCCGGCGCCTTCGCGCAGGCCGGCACCCGGACGGAGGTCCTGCGGATCGGCGCCTGACCTCAGGCGGCCCGAACGGTCGCGAGGAAGCGGGACACCTCGGTGCCGAGCTGCTCCGACTGGCGCGATAGCGCGCTGGCTGCGCCGAGCACCTGCGTGGCGGCGGCACCCGTCGCCTCGGAGGCCTGGGCCACGCCCACGATGTTGCTCGTCACCTGATCCGTTCCGGTGGCCGCCTGGGCGACGTTGCGGACGATCTCCTGGGTCGCAGCCCCCTGCTGCTCCACCGCTGCCGCGATGGTGGTGGCCACACCGTTGATCTCCCGGATCCGCCCGGCGATTGCGTCGATGGCGGAGACCGCCTGGCCGGTCACGCCCTGGATCTGGGCGATCTGCTGGCTGATCTCCTCGGTGGCGCGCGCGGTCTGCCCCGCCAGCTCCTTGACCTCGGTGGCCACCACCGCGAAGCCGCGGCCCGCCTCGCCGGCGCGCGCCGCCTCGATGGTGGCGTTCAGCGCCAGGAGGTTGGTCTGAGCGGCGATGTTGGAGATCAGCCCGATCACCTCGCCGATGCGGGCGGCCGCCTGGGTCAGCGCCTGGACCAGGTGGTGGGTCTCGTCGGCCTCGCCGACCGCCGTCTGGGCGAGGTTGGCCGAGCCGAGCACCTGCCGGCCGATCTCCTGCACGGAGGAGCCCAGCTCCTCGGCGGCGGCCGCGACTGTCTGGACGTTGGCGGAGGCCTGCTCGGCGGCGGCCGCCACGGTGGTGGACTGGCTGGCGGTCTCGGTGGCGCTCGACGTCATGGCCTGGGCGGTCGTCTGCAGCTCCGTCGCCGAGGAGGACACCATCCCGACGATGCTTCCGACGGCGCGCTCGAAGCCGTCGGCGAGCTCGATCATGGTGCGTTTCCGCTCGGCGGCCGCGGCCGCGTCGGCCAGGCGCTTGACCTCGGCCTCCTCGGCGGCCTTGCGGGCGACCATGGCCTTGATGCCCTCGACCGCCTTGCCGACGGCGCCGATCTCGTCCCGGCGCGCGGCTTCCTTGATCTGGGCGTCGATCTCGCCCTGCGCCATGCGCTGCAGGACCTTGACCAAGCGGTCGAGCGGGCGCGCGATCCCGATCGTCGCGATGAAGGTCGCCGCGATCAGGCCCGCCAGCATCCCGAGGCCGCTCACGACCAGCAGGGTCCGACGGGTCGCGTCGGTCTGTTCGGTCAGGTCGTCCGAACCCTTCTCCATGTAGAGCCTGATGTCTTCGGCCAGGGCGTTGCCGTCGGCGAGGAGGCTCGAGAAGATCGGGTCGATCGCCGAGTGGACGAGCGCGATCGCCTGGTCGTTCTGGTTGGCGATGCCCAGCCGGCGCACCTCGCTCACGTCACGGAGATAGCGTTCGATGCGGGCGCTCTGCTCGTCGATCTTCGCCACGAAGGCCGGTGCGTGCGCGCGAAGGACGGGAAGCAGCGCGTTCACCTGCGGGACGGCCGCTTCGAAGCCCCTGTCGGCCGCCTGCATCTGTCCCGCCTCGGTCTCCGCGATGATCCGGTAGACGAAGTAGTTGAGTTCGATGACCAGGCGATTGAGCCGGCGCGCCTCTCCGACGGCGGCCGCCTCGTTATTGATGAAGCGGCTGTAGCCGTCGTCGATCGTGGTCATTCGTGACTGGGCGTACCAGACGCAGCCGCCGACGATCGCACCGATTAAAGCGATGACGCCCAACAGCTTGGGCAGCACATTGATATTGGATAGGCGTAGCACGGCGTTCATGCCCCAGATCAGGAAAGCTGACTCGCGTAGATTCGTTGATGCATGACCCTGATCAACACGTGTAAAGAAGATGCTAATCGACTTTTCGTGTCAAGAGACGTGCGCAATGTACATTTTATTGTGGCCGAATGTGATATTGATTTCACCTTAAAGCAATGATTTAGTTCGAATACCGACATTAGAACCATTAAAACAACTAAGATTGCACGCCAACTCAGGATACTTGTCATCGAAAATACCGGCGCCATTCGCGCGGTTGCCCTCCTCGGATATGCACCGGGACGATTGCGGGTGCAGGGGCTGGGCTGCGGGGGGCTGCGAGGCCCGTGGTCGCGGCCCACCTTTCCGGCGGATGCGTCGGGCTCCACATAGAAGGCCCTGCACGCCGCCCGCGTGCCCACGGAATCCCGAGCGCATGTCCAAGCCCGTCCACGCCATGATCCGCGTCCTCGAGGAGGAGCGCGCGCGCGACTACTACGCCCGGGCCTTCGGCCTCGAGGTCTCCGACCGGTTCGACTTCCCGGACTTCACCCTCGTCTACATGCGGGACCCGGCCTCGCCGTTCGAGCTGGAGCTCACGGTGAACAAGGGCCGCGACAAGCCCTACGATCTCGGCGACGGCTACGGGCACATCGCCTTCGTGGTCGACGACGTGGAGGCCGAGCACGCCCGGCACCGGCGCGAGGGCTTCACCGCCACCGACGTCAAGACCCTCAAGCACGGGGACGACGTGCTCGCGCGGTTCTTCTTCGCCACCGACCCGGACGGTTACAAGATCGAGGTCATCCAGCGCGGCGGCCGCTTCGCGTGACCGATCCGACGCGCGCCCTCCATCCCGACACATCGCCGCGAGCCATGCCCGATACGACCCGCATCGTCTGCATCCGCCACGGGCAGTCGACCTTCAACGCCGCGCACAAGCTCGGGCGCGGCGATCCCGGCCTGCCCGACGCGCGCCTGACCGAGCTCGGCCAAGCCCAGGCCCGGGCCGCGCGGGAGCGCCTCCGGGCGATCCCCTTCGATCTCGTGGTGGTCTCGCCCCTGACCCGCGCCATCGAGACCGCCGCGATCCTGTTCGGCGAGCATCCGAGCCGGCCGCACGTGCTCGTCGAGGTGCTGCACCGCGAGTGCCAGGAGAGCAGCTGCGACGTCGGCCGGGCCGCCTCGGAGATCGCCGCGGAGTTCCCGCACCTCGATGTCGGGCACCTGCCCGAGGTCTGGTGGCACGCGGAGCCGGGCTGCGAGGTCGGCGGCTACCCGGTGGAGCCGCGCCCCCTGTTCGACGCCCGGGTCGCGGCGTTCCGCGACTGGCTGCGGGCCCGGCCGGAGACCACCATCGCGGTGGTCGGCCACGGCACGTTCTTCTACCACCTGACCGGCACGTTCCTGGAGAATTGCGGGTCGATCGAGCTGGATCTCGACGCCGCGCCCGCGGCGGCCTGATCAGGCCGGCACCCCGGCGCGCGCCGCGTCCAAGCGCTGACGGGCGCCGGCGAGGGCGATCTCGGGCGCCTGCCGGCCGATGGCGAGGACGTCCGCGAGGATCGCGCAGGCCTCGCCCCAGGTCCCGGCCACGAAGGGCGCCGCGCCCTCGGCCACCTCCGCGGCGCAGCGCGCGTCCTCGCCCGCCCGTTGCGCGGCCGTCGCGGTGCGGGACGCCGCGGCTGAGGGCGCCTCGCGCCAGCGCCGCGCCTGGGCGGCCGCCTGCGCGCGGCGCCGCCCGCCACGCGGCCGCGTTCGCCGCCGCCGGGCCAGTCCGGCGCGCCCGCGCAGGCTTCCGCGTCCGCCGCCAGGCCGGCGACGGCGCAGAGCGGCGCCAGGATGCGGCGGACGCTCTCCAGCGCCAGCCGCCGGGTGCGGGCGGCCTCGATCTCCGGGGTGTCGGCGCTGCCCGACAGGCGCAGGACGAAGGCCATCAGCTGGGGCCGCGCCTCGTCCGGCATGGCGTCGTTGAGCCCGAGGGCGTAGGCCGCGGCCGGCCGCGAGAAGCAGGGCGGGCAGTCGGCGCTGGAGCGTATCGCCCGGTAGGGCAGCCCCGCGGCCACGATCGCCGCCTCGTTGATGCAGGTCCCGCCGTCGGGGCCGGGGAAGGGATGCGATCCGGCGAGCAGACGCCAGTTCAGGATCGTCGCGAAGTCGGGATGCATCGGCGCGCTCTCCGTCTCGGTCGCGCAGCGTGGCACGCCGCGCCCCGGAAGGCGAGGCCCTTCATCCGCCGAGGCCCGGCGCGAGGCCGGAGAGCATCGCGGTGCCCAGGACCAGCACGAAGGCGGCGGCGACGAGCTCGAGGCCGCCGAGCGCCAGCAGCCCGGCCTGCCCCCGTCCGCCCGCGAGGCGCAGCGCCATCCGCTTGGCGAAGACCGCGAGGCAGGCCAGCGCGGTCGTGGTCACCGCCGTGCCGAGGGCCATCGCCAGGACCGCCAGCACGCCCGCCCCGGGCACGCCCTGCGACACCGCGAAGACCAGGACCAGCACCGCCCCCGCGCAGGGGCGCGTGCCCGCCGCCAGCACCACCCCGGCGCGCTCGCGCCACGTGTCGAGGGTGTCGAGGGCCTGCGGACCGGGCAGGTGGTTGCAGCCCGGTCCGCAGCCCGCGCCGAGATTGGCGAGGCGGCCGGCCTTGCGCCACGTCAGGACCAGCCCGATCAGCGCGACGAGGGCGAAGCTCACGGTCTCGATCAGGGTGCCGGCCCGGGTGATGCTCGCCGCCGTGGCGTTGAGGGCCAGCGTGCCGAGCCCGACGATCGCCCCGGCCACGCAGGCCTGGAGCAGCGCGGCGAGGACGCTCAGCGCGGCGCCGCGCCGGAGCGCCCGCTCCCCCGCCAGGATGTAGCCCGCGATCACCGCCTTGCCGTGGCCCGGGCCGGCGGCGTGGAACACGCCGTACGCGAAGGCGAGACCGATGAGCGGGGTCCAGCTGCCGCCGCCCCGCAGCGCGCTCACCGCGGCGTTGAGGCTGCGGGAGAAGCTCGCCTGGAGCGCCAGGATCACGCCGCCGAGCCCCGTGGCGGCCGGGGCGGCCTCCCGGAAGCCGATGCCGAAGGGCGAGCGCGGCGGCGGCGCGGCGAGGCCGGGCGCGACGAGCCACGCGATCGCGGCCGCCAGCAACGCGGCCAGCGCGATGGCCGCGGCCATGAGGCCGAGCCTCAGCCCCAGCCGCCCCGCCCCGGCGGGGGCGACGATCCCGACGCCTACGGACATGCCACGAGGACCCGGCTGGCGAACTGCACCCCGTAGGTCGAGGCGGCGGTGAGCGCCTCGAAGAAGGCCTCGGTCATGCCCGGCGACCCGGCATCGGCCGTCTTCGGCTGCTCGGTCTTCGGCCGGGTGACCGTGGCGGCGCAGCCCTGGGGCGCCCCCGCGAGGGTCGCGGCGTCGGCGCCCTCGGCGAACGAGAAGGCGACGAAGTAGGTCGGGTCGTAGACCTCCAGCGCGGCGACCCCCCGCCCCTGCTGGACCGGAGTCTTGAGGGGCAGCAGGAAGGTCATGACCAGCGCCCGGTCGTCCATATGCGCCGCCGGCTCCTTCGGATCGCCGAAGGCCTGGTCCTTGCCGCCGACCTTCAGCTTCGTGAAGTAGCCGAACTCGGCGAGGTTGGCGGTGTTCTCGGCGGCGAGCCCGGCGAGTTCCTCCGGGCTGAGCTTGCCGTCTTTGTCGGTGTCGAGGCCCTGCGTGACGAAGGCCGTGTACTCGGGGTCGAAGCTCCACGTGTCGCGGACGCCGACGAGCTTGCCGCCCTCGTAGACGAGCTGGGCCTTGGCGGTCACCCAGACATGCGGGTGGGCGGCGGCGGCCGAGGCGGCGCAGCCGAGGGCGGCGGCCAGCAGAAGGGCGGGCGGTTTCGGACAGTGCGCGGCGATCGGCATGGGCGGAGGCACGCTCGCGGAGGGAGGCGGTCAGGCCGGATCTCCTCGCGCGCCGGTTGGGCGAAAGCGAGGCGCCGTACCGACCCCGCGCCGGTCACTCGCCCCCGTCGAGGCCCATCAGCTGGAAGCTCACCCGCAGGTCGTTCGACATCGGGATGTCGAGGCGCTCGCCGTTGGGCAGCCGCTTGAGGAACCAGCGCTCGTAGGTCCAGCGCAGCGCCCGGGTTTCGGCGAGCCGGGTGAAGGTCTGCTGCACGAGGCCGGCGAGTTCCGGGTCGTCCTTGCGGAACATGATGCCGTAGGGCTCGTAGGAGAGCTTGTCGGGCAGGACCGTGTAGTCCGCCCCGTCCTTCGCGTCCGTCGCGATCAGCCCGTAGAGCAGCACGTCGTCGGTGGCGAAGGCGTCGGCCTTGCCGGCCTTCACCATCGCGTAGGAGGCGGCATGGTCTGGGGCGGTCACCACCTGCGCGTTGATCTTCAGGCGGGCGAGCTGGTCGCGCACGGCCTTCTCGTTGGTGGTGCCGGCCGTCACCACGACGGTCCTCCCGCCGAGATCCCGGTAGGAGGCGATGCCCGATCCGCGCCTCACCAGCAGTTGCGTCGCGCTGATGTAGTCCACGGGCGAGAAGGCGACCTGCTTGCGGCGCTCGGCATTGGCGGTGGTCGAGCCGCACTCGAGGTCGATCTTGCCGGAGGTCACCGCCTCGATGCGCGTCTCGGCGGTGACCGGCGCGTAGCGGATCTTCACGGGCCGGCCGATCGCCGCCTGGACGTCGTCGGCGATCTCGCCGCAGAGGTCGATGGCGTAGCCGATCGGGCGGGGGCTGCCGTCCGGCTGCTTGCCCTCCACGAAGGAGAACGGCACCGAGCTCTCCCGGTAGCCGAGGACGATCTCCCCGCGCTCGGCGACGCTCCTGAGTGTCCCGGTGAGCACCTCGACGGCGGAGGCAGGCGTCGCCGCCAGCGCCAGCACCACAACCGCGACGAGTCGCATCGTCATCACTCGGCCTCCGAAGGGCACCGCACAAGCCACGCCGCGATTCCGGGCACCCGTGAGAGCGCTCATGAGAGCGGCCTTCTTGCGCCCGCCATCCCGGCGCGCGCAGATTTCCCGGGACCGGCCCCTACTCCGCGGGCGAGGCCACCGTGCCGACATGGTCGAGGCGCTGGTCGGTGGTGCTGAGCTGGCCCTCCCACTTGGCGACCGCCACGGTGGCGACGCTGTTGCCCAGCACGTTGGTGGCCGACCGGCCCATGTCGAGGAACTGGTCGATCCCGATGATCAGCAGCAGCCCGGCCTCCGGGATGTTGAAGTGCGACAGCGTCGCCGAGATCACCACCAGCGAGGCGCGCGGCACGCCGGCCATGCCCTTCGAGGTCACCATCAGCAGGAGCAGCATCGTGAGCTGCTGGCCCCAGCTCAGCGGGATGTTGTAGGCCTGCGCGATGAACATCACCGCGAAGGTGCAGTACATCATCGAGCCGTCGAGGTTGAACGAGTAGCCCATCGGCAGAACGAACGACGTGATGCGGTTCGGCACCCCGAACTTCTCCAGGTTCGTCAGCATCTTCGGGTAGGCCGCCTCGCTCGACGCGGTCGAGAAGGCCAGGACGAAGGGCTCCTTGATCAGGTTGAACAGCCGCGCGATGCCGCCGGCCCCGAGCATCAGGAAGCCGACCCCCATCAGCAGCACCCAGAGCACGCCGAGGCCGATGTAGAACTCCACGAGGAACTTGCCGTAGGTGATCAGCACGCCGATGCCCTGCGTGGTGATGGTCGCCGCGATGGCGGCGAACACCGCCACGGGGGCGAACATCATCACGTAGCCCGTCACCTTGAGCATCACGTCGGCGACGCCCTCGATACCCTGCGCGAGCAGGCGCCCCTTCTCGCCGAGGGCGGCGAGGCCCACGCCGAAGAAGATCGAGAAGACCACGATCTGCAGGATCTCGTTGTTGGCCATCGCCTCGACGGCGCTCTTCGGCACGAGGTGCGTCACGAACTCCTTGAGCGAGAGCGAGGCCGCCTTGAGCCCGGTGCCGGCCCCGGCATCTGGCAGCGGCAGGTTCAGGTTGTGGCCGGGCTGCATCAGGTTGACCATGATGAGGCCGAGCATCAGCGAGCAGAACGAGGCGCCGACGAACCAGAGCAGCGCCTTGCCGCCGACCCGGCCGACCGACGCCGTGTCCCCGAGATGCGCGATGCCGACCACCAGCGTGGAGAAGACCAGCGGCGCGATGATCATCTTGATCAGCCGCAGGAACACGTCGGAGACCAGCGCGATGTAGCCGGCGATCTCCTTGGCGGTCTGCGGGTCGGGCCAGGTGATGCTGCAGGCGTAGCCGACGGCGATTCCGAGGAGCATGCCGACGAAGATCATCGTCGTGAGTCGCGACCCTGCCATCGGTACTGCTCCTCGCACGGGCCCGGGATGATCGAGCATTTCAATTCGTTAACGTGTCGCAGGAACTGCGCCACACGCAAGCCCGGCCAGGGGGCGTTACTGGCGTGGTCGACTGTTTTCACGCGACGCTCGGGCGGCGATGAAACCTGTGGCCGGTGTGCTACGGCTGCGGTACGAGACTTGCCCCGCCAAGCTGCCTGCGCTCTCCGTAGGCGGCCCAAGCAACCTGCGCGCGAGAGTTCATGGACGTCTTCGTACAGCAGCTCATCAACGGGCTGACGCTCGGCTCGATCTACGGCCTGATCGCGATCGGCTACACGATGGTGTTCGGCATCATCGGCATGGTGAACTTCGCCCACGGCGACGTCTTCATGGTCTCCTGCTTCATCGCGCTCATCACCTTCCTGCTGCTGACGGTCTGGCTCGGGGTCAGCTCCATCGCGCTGGCCTTCCTGGTGGTGCTGGTGGTCGCCATGGCGCTCACCGCCCTGTGGGGCTGGGCGATCGAGCGGGTGGCCTACCGGCCGCTGCGCGGCTCGTTCCGGCTGGCGCCCCTGATCTCGGCGATCGGCGTCTCGATCTTCCTGTCGAACTTCGTGCAGGTCGTGCAGGGCGCGCGCAACAAGCCGACCCCGCCGATGCTGTCGGGCGGCATCACCCTGTTCGAGCGCGACGGCTACGCGGTGTTCCTGGCCTGGAAGCAGGTGCTGATCATGGCGGTGACCGCCGTGCTGCTCACCGGCTTCTGGTACCTCGTGCAGCGCACGCCCTTCGGCCGGGCGCAGCGCGCCTGCGAGCAGGACCGCAAGATGGCGGCGCTGCTCGGCATCGACGTCGACCGCACGATCTCGCTGACCTTCGTGCTCGGCGCGGCGCTCGCGGCCGTCGCGGGCGTCCTCTACCTCATGTACTACGGCGTCGTGTCCTTCTCGGACGGGTTCGTGCCCGGCGTGAAGGCCTTCACGGCGGCGGTGCTCGGCGGCATCGGCTCCCTGCCCGGGGCGGTGCTCGGCGGCCTGATCATCGGCCTGATCGAGACCTTCTGGTCGGCCTATTTCTCCATCGAGTACAAGGACGTCGCCGCCTTCTCGATCCTGGCGATCGTCCTGATCTTCATGCCGTCGGGCATCCTGGGCCGGCCCGAGGTCGAGAAAGTCTGATGGCCGCCTCGCAGAACGCTCTCCCCGGCTCCGCGATGGCCGGCATCCTGCGCGACGCCGCCCTCTACGCCCTCGTCACCTTCGGCCTCTGCGTCCCGATCATCGCCTTCCGCACCGATCCCGGGCCCGGGACCGAGCTGGTGCTGGTGCCGCGCTGGGGGCTGGTGGCGGCGCTCTGCGCGGCGATCTTCGTGCTGCGCCTCGTCCAGCGCCTCGTGCTGCTCCGCCGCGACGCGCGGCGGGCGCTGACCCCCGCCCCGGCCCAAGCCACCGAGGCGGTGCACGGCGAGCCCGACGTCGGGCAGAAGACCTCGAAGGTCGGTCTCTGGCTGTTCATCTTCGTCGCGCTGACCCTGCCGATGATCTCCGCGCTGGCGACCGGCGGCCTGTCCTCGGCCCGCTACTGGATCGACCTCGGCATCCTGATCCTCACCTACGTGATGCTCGGCTGGGGCCTGAACATCGTGGTCGGCCTCGCGGGCCTCCTCGACCTCGGCTACGTCGCCTTCTACGCGGTGGGGGCCTACTCCTACGCGCTGCTCTCGACCACCTTCGGCCTGTCGTTCTGGGTCTGCCTGCCGCTGGCGGGCCTGTTCGCGGGCCTGTGGGGGATGATCCTCGGCTTCCCGGTGCTGCGCCTGCGCGGCGACTACCTCGCCATCGTCACCCTGGCCTTCGGCGAGATCATCCGCCTCGTCCTGATCAACTGGACCGACGTCACCGGCGGCGGCGCGGGCATCTCGTCGATCCCGCGGGCGACCTTCTTCGGCATCCCGTTCACGGCGGGCGAGGGCGGGTTCGCGGCGACCTTCGGCATCCCGTACGACTCGATGCACCGCCTCGTCTTCCTGTACTACCTGATTCTGGCGCTGGCCCTGATCACCAACTTCGTCACCCTGCGCCTGCGCCGCCTGCCGATCGGGCGGGCCTGGGAGGCCCTGCGCGAGGACGAGATCGCCTGCCGGTCGCTGGGCATCGACACGACGGCCACGAAGCTCACGGCCTTCGCGCTGGGCGCGGCCTTCGGGGGCTTCGCGGGCTCGTTCTTCGCCGTGCGCCAGGGCTTCATCAGCCCGGAGAGCTTCAACTTCCTCGAGAGCGCCATCATCCTGGCGATCGTGGTGCTGGGCGGCATGGGCAGCCAGGTCGGCGTCGCCATAGCCGCGGTGGCGATGGTCGGCGGCCCGGAGATGCTGCGCAACCTCGGCTTCCTGAAGGCCGTGTTCGGCGAGGGCTTCGACCCCAGCGAGTACCGCCTGCTCCTGTTCGGGCTGGCCATGGTCGCCATGATGGTCTGGCGACCCCGCGGCCTGATCTCCGAGCGCATGCCGTCGGTGTCGCTGGGCCAGCGGCGCGCGGTCTCGGGCGCCCACGTCAGCGAGGGGCACGGCTGATGGCGACGTCACCTCTCCCCCCGCCGGTGCTCACGGTCGAGCACCTGACCATGCGGTTCGGCGGCCTCACCGCCGTCTCCGACCTGTCCTTCGAGGCACGCCGCGGCGACATCACCGCGCTGATCGGCCCGAACGGGGCCGGCAAGACCACGGTGTTCAACTGCATCACCGGCTTCTACAAGCCGACCGAGGGCATGCTGACGCTGGCGCACGCCGACGGCACGTCGCATCTGCTGGAGCGGCTTCCCAACCACAAGGTCAACCGCACCGCGCGGGTCGCCCGGACCTTCCAGAACATCCGCCTGTTCCAGGGCATGACCGTCCTGGAGAACCTGCTGGTCGCCCAGCACGCGCCGCTGATGCGCGCGTCGGGCTACACGATCCTGGGGCTTCTCGGTCTCAGGACCTACCGGGACGCGCAGGACGCCGCGATCGAGCGGGCGAAGGCCTGGCTCGAGCGCATCGACCTGATGGCGCGGGCGGACGATCCTGCGGGCGCCCTGCCCTACGGCGCCCAGCGGCGCCTGGAGATCGCCCGGGCGATGTGCACCGACCCGGTCCTGCTCTGCCTCGACGAGCCGGCAGCCGGCCTCAACCCCCGGGAATCGGCCGAGCTGAACGGCCTCCTGCGCCACATCCGCGACGCGCACGACACCTCGGTGCTGCTGATCGAGCACGACATGTCGGTGGTGATGGAGATCTCCGACCACGTGGTCGTGCTCGATTACGGCGTGAAGATCGCCGACGGCTCCCCGGCCGAGGTGCGGGCCGACCCGAAGGTGATCGCCGCCTATCTCGGCGTCGAGGACGAGGAGGTCGAGGCCGTGGAGGCCGAGGTCGGGATCACCGTGCCGCACGGGGACGCGGCGCACACGGGAGCGTCGGCATGAGCGTCGCCGGCATCAACGTCCTGGTCGAGGAGACCCGGGCGATCCAGGCGGGGAAGAAGCCGCCGCTCCTCGCGGTGCGCGACGTCTCGACCTATTACGGCAGCGTCGCCGCCCTGCGCGGGGTCGATCTCGACGTCGCCGAGGGCGAGATCGTCACGCTGATCGGCGCCAACGGCGCCGGCAAGTCGACCCTGATGATGACGATCTTCGGCAGCCCGCAGGCGCGGTCGGGGACGATCACCTACGACGGGCGCGACATCACCCGGCTGCCGACCCACGCCATCGCCCGGCTCGGCATCGCCCAGTCGCCGGAGGGGCGCCGGGTCTTCCCGCGCATGACGGTCTACGAGAACCTCCAGATGGGCGCCGCGCTCCACGACGGGCGCTTCTTCGCCGAGGATCTGGAGAAGGTCTGCACCCTGTTCCCGCGGGTGAAGGAGCGCCTGAACCAGCGCGCCGGCACCATGTCGGGGGGCGAGCAGCAGATGCTGGCCATCGCCCGGGCGCTGATGAGCCGCCCGCGGCTGCTGCTCCTCGACGAGCCGTCCCTCGGCCTCGCGCCCCTGGTGGTGAAGGGCATCTTCGACGCGATCCGGGAGCTGAACCGGACCGACGGCATGACGATCTTCCTCGTCGAGCAGAACGCCTACCACGCCCTCAAGCTCGCCCATCGCGGCTACGTGCTGGTCAACGGCCGGGTCACCATGAGCGGGACCGGGCGGGCGCTGCTCGACGATCCGAACGTTCAGGCCGCCTATCTGGAAGGGGGCCATGCCGGCCCGGTCGGGACATGAGCATGCTGCAGGGGATCCTGTACGAGGAGCCGTCGGCCTGGCTGTTCCTGCTCGTGACCGTCGTCATGGGCGGCTGGGCCGGCTGGATGGCGGCCCGCGGCATCGCCCGGGGCTGGCGGCCGTTCTGGCAATGCGCCCTGGCGCTGCTCCTGGTGGCAGCCGCCGTGCGCTTCATCCATTACGCCCTGTTTTCGGGCACCCTGCTGTCGCTGCACTACTATGCGGTCGACGCGGTCGTCGTCATGATCATCGGCGCGGCGGGCTTCCGCTACACGCGGACGCGCCAGATGACGAGCCAGTACCGCTGGCTCTACGAGAAGACCTCACCGCTGACCTGGCGCGCGCGGGCGCCCGCGGCCGGCGAGGTCCGATGAGTGCGGCCGGATCCGCACGTGCGGTCCTGACATCTAGGGGAAGTACGCGATGAGATCGATTCTGCTGGCCGGGCTCGCCCTCGGCGCGATGGTGGCGGCTGCGCAGGCCGCCGAGGTCAAGCTCGGCGTCGCCGCGCCGATCACCGGCAACAGCGCCGCCATCGGCGCGCAGCTCAAGAACGGTGCGAGCCAGGCGGTCGAGGACCTCAACAAGGCCGGCACGCTGAAGGGCACGACGCTGACCGTCACGGTCGGCGACGACGCCTCCGACCCGAAGCAGGGCGTCTCGGTGGCCAACAAGTTCGCCAGCGACGGCGTGAAGATGGTCGTCGGCGACTACAATTCCGGCGTCTCGATCCCGGCCTCCGACGTCTACCTCGACGCCGGCATCATCCAGGTCACGCCGGCCTCCACGAACGTGAAGTTCACCGAGCGCGGGATGTGGAACACGTTCCGCACCTGCGGCCGCGACGACCAGCAGGGCGCGGTGGCGGGCAACTACCTGGCCGAGCACTTCAAGGGCAAGAAGATCGCCTTCGTCCACGACAAGACGCCCTACGGCAAGGGCCTGGCCGACGAGACCCTGAAGGCCCTCAAGGCCAAGGGCGGCAAGGACGTGATGTTCGAGGGCATCAACCCGGGCGAGAAGGATTACTCCGCCCTCGTCTCCAAGCTGAAGTCCGCCAACGTCGACGTCGTCTATTTCGGCGGCTACTACACCGAGGCCGGGCTGATCCTGCGCCAGATGCGCGACCAGGGCCTGAAGGCGCCGATGATGGGCGGCGACGGCATGGTCGACCGCGAGCTCGTGGCGATCGCCGGTCCCGCCGCCGAGGGCACGCTGACCACCTTCCCGCCGGACGCCCGCAAGAACCCGAACGCCAAGGCGGCGCTCGCCGCGTTCAAGGCCAAGAACATCGATCCCGAGGGCTACACCCTCTACTCGTACGCGGCCGTGCAGGTCCTGGCGAAGGCGATGGCCGAGACGGGCTCCAGCGACGGCAAGAAGCTCGCCGAGTGGCTGCACCAGGGCAAGCCGGTGGACACGGTGGTCGGACCGATCGCCTACGACAAGAAGGGCGACATCACCCGGCCCGACTACGTCATGTACGAGTGGAAGAAGGGGCCGGACGGCAAGATCGACTACAGCGGCAATGAGCTGACGAAGTAAGCCGCGGCCACAGACCGGATTTCCGGCCCGACGCCGCCCCCCGATACCGCGGGGGCGGCGTCGTCGATTTCTATACCGTGGATTCGTCAGCCTTCCGGGCAGATCAGTCTTCCGCACCCCGTGCGTCCGCCTAAGAAGTGTGCATGATGCCGCCGGCGCGAGCGTGAGGCCGGCTCAGCGCTTGGGAGGAGGCCATGAGGACGGCAGGGACCGCACCTGCGGACGTGCGCAGGAGCTTGGCCGCAACTTGTCCGTACTCAGCCGCAGGCTTGCGCGGCGTTTCGACCCTTCTCCCGGCACCATCATTGCAATGGCGTCGCCCGAGCGGGCGGGCCCGCGTATCCCGCCGCCGGCCGACACCATTCGGCTCGATCCAGGAGTTCCGTACCGATGCAGTCTGATATCGCTCGCCGCGGCGTCGCCGCGGCGCTGGGCTTGACCCTCGCCCTCGCTCCGATGAGCCTCCGGGCGGAGGAGCTGACCGGCACCCTCAAGAAGGTGAAGGACGCCAACGCCATCGTCATCGGCTACCGCGACGCCTCCGTGCCGTTCTCGTATCTCGGCGCCGATCAGAAGCCGATCGGCTACGCGATGGACATCTGCTACAAGATCGCCGACGCCGTGAAGGCCAAGCTCAACCTCCCGAACCTCGAGGTGAAGCTCAACCCGGTCACCTCCGCCACCCGCATCCCGCTGATGGCGAACGGCACGATCGATCTCGAGTGCGGCTCGACCACCAACAACGCCGAGCGCGAGAAGCAGGTGTGGTTCACCAACTCGCACTTCCTGACCGCGACCCGCTACGTCTCGAAGAAGTCGGCCAACCTGCACACGATCGAGGACCTGAAGGGCAAGACCGTCGTGTCGACCTCGGGCACCACGAACATCAAGCAGATCAACGAGGCCAACACGGAGCGCAAGCTCGGCCTGACGATCCTGCCCGCCAAGGACCACGCCGAGGCGTTCCTGATGGTCGAGACCGGCCGCGCCGCCGCCTTCGTGATGGACGACGTGCTGCTCGCCTCGCTCGCCGCCTCGTCGAAGGACCCGTCGGCCTACGAGATCTCCACCGAGGCCCTGTCGAAGCCCGAGCCCTACGGCATCATGCTCCGCAAGGACGACACGGAGTTCAAGAAGGTCGCGGACGACGCCACCGCCAAGCTCTACACGAGCCCCGAGGGCAAGGCTCTCTACGACAAGTGGTTCACCAAGACGATCCCGCCGCGCAACATCAACCTCAACCTGCCGATGAGCGCGGAGATGAAGAAGCAGTTCACGACCCCGATCTCGAGCCCCGATCCGGCGGCCTACTGAGATCCGTTCGGTACGGTTTCATGCCATGATGCGCACCGCGGGCTCCGGCCCGCGGTGCGTCTCTGTAAGTTCACAGTAGAAGCGGCGCGATGAACTACAACTGGAACTGGCGGATCTTCTTCGACGCCTCGCCGGAGGGGAACGGCACGTATCTCGACATGCTGCTCTCGGGGCTCATGTGGACGATCACGACCGCGCTCTGCTCCTGGGTGATCGCGTTCTTCCTGGGCTCCCTGATCGGCGTGCTGCGCACCCTGCCGTCGAAGCCCGCGAACGCGATCGGCACGGCCTATGTGGAGCTGTTCCGCAACGTGCCGCTGCTGGTGCAGATGTTCCTCTGGTACTTCGTGCTCCCCGAAGTTGTGCCGACCCGGATCGGCGACGCGATCAAGCAATTGCCGGACGCGCCGTTCTACACGGCCGTGGTCTGCCTCGGCTTCTTCACCGCGTCCCGCGTCGCCGAGCAGGTCCGCGCCGGCATCCAGTCGCTGCCCCGGGGCCAGCGCATGGCCGGCACCGCCATGGGCTTCACGACCTACCAGACCTACCGCTACGTGCTGCTGCCGAACGCCTACCGGATCATCCTGCCGCCGATGACCTCGGAATTCCTCAACAATCTCAAGAACACGTCGGTGGCGCTGACCATCGGCCTGCTGGAGCTGACCGCCCGGGCCCGCTCGATGCAGGAATTCTCGTTCCAGGTGTTCGAGGCGTTCACGGCGGCGACGATCCTCTACGTGATCATCAACCTCGTGGTCGTCACGGCGGCGACCTTCCTGGAGAAGGCGGTCGCCATCCCCGGCCAGCGCTGAGGGCCGCCCGCTTCCGTTCCGCCACCCCGCCCGACGGCCACCGGTAACAGGCCCCGATGCTCTCGAACTTCGACTTCTCCGTCATCGTCTCGTCCCTGCCCTACCTGTTCGGTCAGGGCATGGTCTTCACCGTGACGCTCACCGCCATGGCGGCCGTGGGCGGCGTGATCATCGGCACGCTGCTGGCGATGGCGCGCCTGTCGGGCATTCCCGGCCTGTGGCACCTCGCCAAGGGCTACGTCGAGCTCTGCCGCTCGCTGCCGCTGGTGCTGGTGATCTTCTGGTTCTACTTCCTGGTGCCGTATATCGGCGCCTACCTGACCGGCTCCACGACGCCGATCCAGGTCGGCGCCTTCCCGTCGGCCCTGATCACCTTCATGGCCTTCGAGGCGGCCTACTTCTCGGAGATCATGCGCGCGGGCATCCAGTCGATCCCGAAGGGTCAGACGGCGGCCGCCCAGGCCCTCGGGATGAACTACTGGCAGACCATGGGCAACGTGATCCTGCCCCAGGCCTTCCGCAACATGCTGCCGCTGCTGCTGACGCAGACCATCATCCTCTTCCAGGACACGTCGCTGGTCTACGTGCTCTCGCTGACCGACTTCATGGGCGCCGCCTCGAAGGTCGCCCAGCGCGACGGCCGTCTCGTCGAGATGTATGTCTTCGCCGCGGTGGTCTATTTTGCGATCTGCTTCTCGGCCTCGTACCTCGTGCGCCGCCTGCAGCGCCGCGTGGCCATCATCCGCTGACCGACACTGGAGACCGTGTCATGACCTCGTCCCCGATGCCGGCCCCCACCGCCGCCGAACCCGTCGCCGATGCCAGCCACGCGCCGAAGGATGGCGGCCTGCAGCCCGGCAGCCTGATCTCCGGCGCGCCCGCGGCGGCCCCCGGCGAGACCATGATCGCCATCGACAACATCAGCAAATGGTACGGCGACTTCCAGGTGCTGACGAACTGCAGCACCCAGGTCGCCAAGGGCGAGGTCGTGGTCGTCTGCGGCCCCTCGGGCTCGGGCAAGTCGACCCTGATCAAGTGCGTCAACGCCCTGGAGCCGTTCCAGAAGGGCCAGATCACGGTGGCCGGCACGAAGGTTGCCGACAAGGCGACCAACCTGCCGAAGCTCCGCTCGCGGGTCGGCATGGTGTTCCAGCACTTCGAGCTGTTCCCGCACCTGTCGATCACCGACAACCTCACCATCGCCCAGCGCAAGGTGCTCGGCCGCGGCGCCGAGGACGCGAAGAAGCGCGGCCTCGACCTGCTCGCCCGCGTCGGCCTCGGCGCCCACGCGAACAAGTTCCCGGGGCAGCTCTCGGGCGGTCAGCAGCAGCGCGTCGCCATCGCCCGGGCGCTGGCCATGAACCCGGTGGTGATGCTGTTCGACGAGCCGACCTCGGCCCTCGACCCCGAGATGGTCGGCGAGGTGCTCGACGTGATGGTGGAGCTCGCCAAGGAAGGCATGACCATGATGGTCGTGACCCACGAGATGGGCTTCGCCCGCAAGGTCGCCGACCGGGTGATCTTCATGGATCGCGGCGAGATCGTCGAGGATGCCCGGAAGGACGAGTTCTTCGGCAGCCCGCGCTCCGAGCGCGCGCAGACCTTCCTGTCGAAGATCCTGCAGCACTGACGGCGGAGCGTCAGGCCAGCGCCTCCTGCGCGGCCCGGTATTCCCGGCCGTGCCGGCAGTAGCCCTCGACGATGCGGATCATCAGGGCGCGCTTCTCGGCGTCGAGGGGCGCGAGGATGCGGGCCGGGCGGCCGCCCCAGAGGTAGCCGGCCTCCAGGATCTGCCCGGGATCGGTGGTGGCTCCGGCCGCCAGCATGACGTCGTCGGCGATGAGGGTCCCCGACGCGATCGTCGCGCCGATGCCGATCAGCGCCCGCGCCCCGATCCGGCAATCGGCGATCCGGACATTGTGGGCGATGGTGGTATCGCGCCCGATCACCACCCCGTCGGCCCGGGTCCGGACGACCGTGTTGTCCTGGATGTTGGTGTCCGCGCCGACCACGATCGGTCCGACCTCCGCGTTCAGGTCGCAGCAGAACAGCACGCTCGCGCCGGCGCCGAGGCTGACCCGCCCGCGCAGGCGGGCGGTGCGCGCCACGAAGACGCTGTCCTCGATCTCCGGCGCGTCTCCCGGCGGAAGCGCGGGCCCGTCGCCCATCCGCTCGCGCACCCGCTCGGCACGCTCGGCGACCTCGTCGGATCCGATCGCGCGGCTGGGGCGGGCCGGGCTGCCCGCGTAGGCGAAGCCGCCGGGCAGCGTCGCCCGGGGGAAGACCGTCGCGCCGGCCTCGATCACCGCGCCGTCGCCGATCTCGGCCCCGTCGAGGATCACCACGTCGTCCTCGACGACCACGTCGGAGCCGAGGGTGCAGGCGTGGACGACGCTGTTCCGCCCGACCGTGACCCGGTCGCCGACCCGCGTGCCGTGCGTCCGGGTGGCGATGTGCACCGTCGAGCGGTGTCCGAGCCAGAAGCGGTCGCCGAGGGTGACGGTCTGGCCGTCGGCGCGGATCACCGCCTCGTCGCCGATCCAGGCCTGCGCGCCGATCCGGGCCGCGCCGATCACCGTGCTGCCGCGGCCGCACCAGACGGGGCGACTGGCGAAGTCCGGCTGCACGCCGTCGTAGGGCAGGATCAGGTCGGGGGTCACGCGGGTATCCTTCTCCAGCGCCGTCCGGAGCGCGCGGGGACATCCGGACGATGGCGGGCCGCGCGCCGGGCCGGCAGGGCGCGACGGACCGTGTCATATAGAGGCGGGACCGGGTGTGACAGGGACGGGGCTGGTCGGCGAAGCCGCGGACTCCTATGGATCGGGCCATGAGCGCCCCCGTCCCGAGCGTCGGCATCCAGGCCGAGCCCTTCGACACCGCCGCCGAGATCGCCGGCCTGAGCGCCGCGCTGGGGGGCCGGGCGGGCGCCGTCGTGACCTTCACCGGCCTGTGCCGCGACGAGGGCGGGCGGCTGACAGCCCTGGAGCTGGAACACTACCCCGGTATGGCCGAGGCGGAGATCCGGCGGGTTGCCGACGAGGCGATGGCCCGCTGGCCGCTCCAGGCCCTCCGGGTGATCCACCGGCACGGCTTGGTCCGCCCGGGCGACGGCATCGTGCTGGTGGTCACCGCCGCCAGCCATCGGGTCGCGGCCTTCGAGGCCGCTGACTTCCTGATGGACTACCTCAAGACGCGCGCCCCGTTCTGGAAGCGGGAGCACCTCGCCGACGGCACGACCGGCGGCTGGGTCGACGCGACGGCCCAGGACGAGGTCGCGGCCGGCCGCTGGGGCTGAGGGCCGTGTCCCGGGCCGCGGCGGGCGCTACACGATCAGCGCGTTGAGCAGCACCGCGGCCGCGGCACCGGCGACCGCGATCCCGAGCAGGACCACGCTGCTGAGCTGATCGCCGGTATCGACGGTCTGGCCCGGGCCGAGGGAACGAACGTACGTGTCGCCGTGGTTGCTCATGGGGATCCTCCTGATCGGCCGGAGCCTGTGCTCCGGCTGCGTGCGCGGACAACGCGCGGGGAGCCGTCCGGTCCCAGGGGCGGCGCGCCGCCGCGGCGCTGGAGAGACGGTCGATCAGGATATTTCGCGGCGCCGAGCGAGCCGGAGGCGTCGCTCACCGGCGCGGAACGGCCTTTTCGCGGCGCATCACCCCGGGAACCCGCGCGCCCGCACTTGACCCCCGAGGGCCCGCGGCGTTCGTGAGCCCGCGGTGCAGGAGTGACGATGTCGGACAGCAGGCTCGAGGATCTGGACGGCCCGATCGGGCCCTGGCGCGGGGCGGCGCCGCTGGCGGCCTCCGGGATCGCCGTGGTGTGCTTCGTGGCGGCGCTGGCCCTGGCCTGGATGTCGGCCGGCACGCTGCTGCTGATCTTCGCCGGGGTCCTCCTCGGCGTGTTCCTCGACGGCCTGACCCGCGGGCTCGGCCGTGTCCTGCCCCTGCCGCGGGGCGTGCGGCTGTCCATCGCCAGCGTCGCGGTCGCGGTCGCGGTGATCGGCTTCGGGAGCTACGGCGGCGCCACCATCGTGCAGCAGGGCCGCGACCTCGGGACGACGATCAAGAATCAGGCCGGAACCGTCACGGGCTGGCTGTCCGAGCGCGGCATCGACGTGCCGAGCCTCGCGCCGCAGGGCGGGGGGAAGGACGGCTCGACGGATTCGGGCCAGCGCGAGGGCGGACTCGGCGGTCTCGCCAACGGACTCCTGAAGGGCAGCAGCTCGATCGTCTCGGATGCCGGCAGCGTCCTCGGTCCGGCCGCGGCCGTGATCCTCGGCCTGTTCGACGCCCTCGGCAACGTCCTGGTGATCGCCTTCCTGGGGCTGGCCTTCGCGGCCGACCCGAAGGCCTACCGCGACGGCGCGGTCCGGTTCGTGCCGCCGGCGAAGCGCTGGCGCGCCAGCCAGGTTCTCGACGGGGCCGGCGAGACCCTTCGCCACTGGCTGTTCGGCCAGCTGATCATCATGGCGGTGATCTTCCTGTGCACCTGGGCCGGCCTCGCCTTCCTGGGCATCGGCGGCGCGCTGATCCTGGGCCTGCAGGCGGGGCTGCTCGCCTTCGTGCCCACGGTCGGGCCGCTGGTGGCGGGCCTCGTCATCGTCCTGGCCGCCCTGGCCTCGGGCACGAAGGCGGTCATCGGCGCGATCGGCGTCTATCTCGCGGTCCAGTGCCTGGAGAGCTACGGCCTGACGCCGTTCATCCAGAAACGGGCGCTCGACATCCCGCCGGCCACGATCTTCGCCGGCCAGCTGATCCTCGGCGTGATCTTCGGGCTGTGGGGCATCGCCCTCGCCCTGCCGCTGATGGCAGTGATCAAGGTCCTGCTGGAGCAGCTCTACGTGGAGGACACGCTCCACGAGCAGCCGAGCCACTGAGCGTCCCGGGCTCCCGCGCCGTCCGTCCGGGCTCCGCTCCGCAGTTCCGGACGGACGGCGCGTGGCCGCGTCGACGGGCGCGGCCGGTCAGCCGCGCAGGGCGGCCTCGATCATCCGGGCCACCGCCAGGGCCCGGCCGTCGTCGCCGAAGCGGCCGATCACCTGGACGCCCACCGGCAGGCGGTGGCCGGGCACCGGCACGTTCACGCAGGGCACGCCCATCAGCGTCCACAGCTGGTTGAAGCGCGGGTCGCCGGTCGAGACCAGGGTCGCGGGTGCCGGGCCCGGCGCCGAGAAGGTCAGGATCGCGTCGTAATCGGCGAAGAGGCCCTTCAGCACCCGCCGGGCGTGATGGCCGTGGCGGCGCGCGTCGTCGTACTGGGCCGGGCTGATCGCCGCCCCGTCATCGAGGTGCGCGCGGGTCCGGGGCGGGAGCGCGTCGGCCTGCGTGTCGTACTCCCAGGCCAGCGCCAGCCGGCCCTCGTAGTTCTGGATGAGACGGTGGCGCTCCCAGGCCTGTGCCAGCTCCTGCGGCAGGACGAGGTCGCTCGCCCGCGCCCCGGACCGCTCGGCCGCCTGCCGGGCGCGGGTGAGCGCGGCCTCGGCCTCCGGCTCGGGGTCCCCGGCGAAGTCCTGCCGCACCACGGCGATGCGCGGCGCCGAGCCCGCCTCCGCCCGCTCGATCTCCGGCCGCCCGGTGACGAGCGCGAGGGCGTGCGCGACGTCCGCGACCCCGGCGGCGAACAGCCCGACCGTGTCGAGGGCCCACGAGTAGGTCTTCACGCCGACCGTGGGGATCAGCCGGAACGACGGCTTCACCGCCGCGCAGCCGCAGAAGCTCGCGGGCCGGATCACCGAGCCCGCCGTCTGCGTGCCCAGGGCCAGCGGCAGCATCCCGGCGCCGACGGCAGCGGCCGAGCCCGCCGAGGAGCCCCCCGGCGTGTGGCCGGGATCGTGCGGGTTGACCGTCTCGGTGGGATCGCTGCTCGCGAAGGCCGTCGTGGTGGTCTTGGCGAGGGCGACGGCCCCGAGCTGCTTCAGCTGGCTCACGACCGCGGCGTCGCCCCGGGGCATCCAGCCCGCGTAGATCGGCGAGCCCATCTGGCTCGGCAGGCCCGCGCTGTCGATGATGTCCTTCACGCCGACCGCGATGCCGGCGAGCGGCCCGGTCTCGGGGATCGCCGGAGCCGGATCGAGGGTGACCAGCGCGTGCAGGTCCGGCTCCCGCGCGGCGATCGCGGCGCGGCACAGGTCGATCGCGCCCGCGGGCGTCAGGGTGCCGGCTTCGATGCGGGCGCGGATGTCGAGAAGCGAGAGCATAATGCATTCAGTCCGGGGTCCGCGGCGCTGTCAACCGAGACGCCACAGCCCGCGGCATTCCCGAAACGCCGTTGACGAACGCTTTACGCGACCGTGCGCATCGTCCGGGTCATGTGGCGTGGCGTATCCCTGTTCTCGGCCCTGGCGCTGTTCGGTGCGGGCCTCACCGCGTGCTCGATCAACCATTTCGAGCGACGCGAGCCGTGGCGCGACCAGGCGGAGCAGGTCTGCCTGGCCAAGAAGCTTGTCGAGCCCTCGGAGTACATCACGCCGATCGCGGCGATGGACGGCCCGGGCCCCTGCGGGATGCAGCAGCCGTTCCGGGTGACGCGGCTCGGCGGCGGTTCCGTGCTGCTGAAGCAGCGGATGACGCTGGGCTGCCCGGCGCTGGCCGAGGCCGAGGCGTGGCTCGCCGACACGATCCAGCCGGCCGCCAACCTCTACTTCGGCGTACCCGTGGCCGAGATCAACGCCGGCTCCTATTCCTGCCGCGGCCGCAACAACCAGCCCGGCGCCAAGCTCTCCGAGCACGGTTTCGGGAACGCGATCGACGTGATGTCGATCAAGCTCGCCGACGGCCACGTGATCACCGTCAAGGGCGGCTGGCGCGGCACGGAGGCCGAGCAGGGCTTCCTGCGCGAGATCTTCCTGGGCGCCTGCCAGCGCTTCACCACCGTGCTGGCGCCGGGCTCCAACGTGTTCCACTACGACCACATCCACGTCGACCTCGCCCGGCACGACCCGCGCGGTCTGCGGCGGATCTGCAAGCCGCTGATCAAGTTCACGCCGCAGCTCGGCACCGGCGCCGAGCGGCCGCTGAGCCGTCCGGTCCCGCCGCAGCGCCAGCCCGCCGGCCCGCAGGCACCGGTGGACGTGGAGGAGGACGATCCCTACGGCGTGTCGCCGATGTCGAAGGCCGGGAGCGCGACCCAGGTCGCCCGGGCGCCGGCCCGGCCCCTCGACCGCCCGGCCGCGGCCTCGGCCTACACCGCGGCGCCGCCCGTGCGGCCGGCGCCGCGGGTCGCCGCCGCCCACGAGGAGCCCGCGCAGGACTACGACGAGCCGCTGCAGCTCGGCGCGCCGCCGAGCGCTGAGCCGATCTACTGAGAGACGGGCGCGGCTCCCCGGCTCCGCGCCGGGCGCCGGTCCGAAGGCCATCCGTCCGGATGCGCCCCCGGGAGGACGGAGCCGGATCCGGCCGAGCACCGGTCCCGCATCTGACCTCGACCGACGACTGTAGCGGCCGCGCCGCACAGGCCGTCAAAGCGCCGGCGCGGGGCTGCCGGAGCTTGACTGGCGGCGCGGCCAAGCCATCGTTCGCGGATGCAGGATCGCACATCCGTCGAGGCACGCGCCATGCGCCCGGTCTTTCACGGCTTCGCCCTCGGGCTGGCCCTTCTCGCCCTGGCCCAGCCGGCGCTCGCCCGCTCGGCCCGGGAGGACATCGAGCCCGCCGAGGAGCGGATCTTCCCGTTCGACGCGCAGATCCCGGGCTGCCAGGACCCGTCGGTGCTGGAGCGGGTCTCGACCAACTTCGCCGAGAAGGAGGCGAAGTTCTGGAACTCGTCGATGACGATCCTGTCCTTCGACACGATCGAGCGCACCGCGTGGCGGCCCTGGGGCCTCGACACCTATCCGCGCCGGTTCTGCACCGCGACCGTGACCACCTCCGACGGGGTCCGCCGCAAGGTCGACTACTCGGTGCGCGAGAGCCTCGGGATCATCGGGGCGACCTGGGGCGTCGAGTTCTGCATCCACGGGCTCGACCGGGACCTCTCCTACGCCTACGCCACCGCCTGCCGGATGGCGCGTCCCTGACCATGCGCGGGCGCGCCGCCGGCCTCGCGGGCCTGCTCCTCGCCGGGTCGGTCGCCGCCCCGGCGGTCGCCCAGGATTACGGCGGCTTCGCCCGCCGCGGCACGCCGGGCGACTTCGATTTCTACGTCCTCGCCCTGTCCTGGTCGCCGACCTACTGCGCGGGGCCGGGCGCCCGCCGGGACGACGTCCAGTGCGCCCCCGGGCGCGGCCTCGGCTTCGTCGTCCACGGCCTGTGGCCGCAATACGCGAGCGGCTACCCGCAGAACTGCTCGGCGGTGAACCGCGCGCCGACCCGGCAGGCCATGGAGGTCGCCGGGCAGGTCTACCCGAGCGAGGGTCTCGCCCGCTACGAGTGGCGCAAGCACGGCACCTGCTCGGGGCTCGATCCCGCCGCCTACTTCGCGGCCGCCCGCGCGGCGCGGCTCGCGGTGACGATCCCCGACGCGCTCAAGGGCGGTGCCCCGCCGCAGAGCCTCGCGCCGATCGAGATCGCCCGGCAGTTCGTGACGGCCAATCGCGGCCTGCGCCCCGACATGATGGCGGTCACCTGCACCCGCGGGCAGCTGCAAGAGGTCCGGATCTGCTTCGGCAAGGACCTGCGCGGCTTCACCCCCTGCCCCGAGGTCGCCCGCGGCAATTGCCGGGCGCCCGAAGTGAGTCTCGACGCCGCCCGCTGAGTTTTTTTCGGCCTTTCGCGCGCCGGACCCTGGACCCGGCGCCCGGGATCGGCTTGAGCGCGCTGCCATGAACTATCGGCACGCCTTCCACGCCGGCAACCACGCCGACGTCCTCAAGCACCTCGTCCTGGCGCGGGTGCTCGACCACCTGCGCCTCAAGGACAAGCCGTTCCGGGCGCTGGACGCCTTCGCGGGGCTCGGCGTTTACGATCTCGAGGCCGACGAGGCGGCCCGCACCGGCGAGTGGCGGGACGGCTGGGGCCGGATGGCGGCGCCCTTCGCGCCGGAGGTGGAGGCGCTGCTGGCGCCCTACCGCGCCGCGGTGGCGGCGGTGCGGGCGCGCCACGGTGACACCGCCTATCCGGGTTCGCCGGCCGTGATCCGCGAGGCGCTCCGCCCCGGCGACAAGGGCGTGTTCGTCGAGTTGCACCCGGCGGACGCCGCGACCCTCCAAGGCCGCTACGCCCGCGATGCCCGCACCAAGGTGATGAACCTCGACGGCTGGACCGCGATCAACGCGCAGATCCCGCCGCCGGAGCGGCGCGGCCTCGTGCTGATCGATCCCCCCTACGAGATGCCCGGAGAGATCGAGCGCCTCGGCGCCCATCTCGCCCGCGCGGTGGCGAAGTGGCCGACCGGGCTGTTCCTGGCCTGGTACCCGATCAAGGACGCCGCGGTCCTGGACCGGATGGTCCGCGACCTCGGCGCCGCCCTGCCCCGCCCGGCCCTGCGCCTCGACCTGCTCATCGACCGGCCGGGCGATCCGACGCGGCTCACCGGCAGCGGCCTGATCGTGGTCAACCCGCCCTGGCGCCTCGCCGAGGAGGCGATGCTGTTCCTGCCGGCGCTCGCCGAACGCCTCGCCCGGCAGGACTTCGGAGGGTTTCGCTGCGATCCGATCGGCCCCGCCGACTGACTCGGTAGAATTGGCGAGCCCGGCGGAAGTCCTCCGGCTCCGCGCGGAAGGAAAGGGCCGGGGTTCCGATACAAATGTGGCGGCAAAGTCACATTTCCGCATCGAACGTGATCAGCGATACGGAACTGCCTAAAAATTATGCAACTGCTTCATGTTTGATTTTGTGTCAATCGCGTCGCGATGTCAGCTTGGCCGTGGACGAATCCGAACGAGCTGCGACACCATGCTGAAGCGATCCACCCTGGCCGGCCTGGCCACCGTGCTGCTGTCCTCGACCAGCATTCTCGCGGCCGATCTGGCTGCCCCGGCGCCGGTTCCCGTCGCGCCCCCTGCCGAGCCCTGCAAGGCCACGCTGCTCGGCCCGGCCTACAGCGGCGTGATCAAGGCCAATCCCAATCCGAGCTGCTTCTCGGCCGGCCCGCTGGGCGACCTCTACGTCGGCGGCGCGATCACCGGCTACGGCTACACCCAGTCGAACCCGTTCGCGTCGTTCTCGACGCCGGCGGCCCCCAACGACCGCGACCGCGCGGCCCGGTTCGACTTCTCGAACGTCCAGGGCATCATCCAGAAGCCCGAGGGCGCGTTCCAGTTCTACATCCAGGCCGGCGGCTACTCGATCCCGCAGCTCGGCTTCCCCACGCTCGGCACCTTCACCCAGACCGACCTGCTGTTCGGCCCGGTCCCGGTCGCCTACGGCAAGATCCAGATCAACGATGAGTGGTCGGTCCAGGGCGGCCGGATGTTCACGCTGATCGGCACCGAGCTGCTGTTCACCTACCAGAACCTGAACATCAACCGCGGCCTCCTGTTCGTGCAGGAGAACTTCATCAACCAGGGCGTGCAGGTCAACTACAGCAGCGGCCCGCTCTCGGTGTCGCTCGCCGGCACGGACGGCTTCTTCTCCAACGAGATCACGTGGTTCACCGGTAACGTCGCCTACAAGCTCGACGACTACAACACGATCGGCGTCAACGGCGGCCTGAACGTCGGCCGGACCAACGCCCTCGACCGCAGCCCGCGCTACCAGTTCGCGACGCCGAACCTCCAGCAGAACAGCGGCATCTTCAACATCAACTACACCTACGCGAACGGTCCGTGGATCATCTCGCCCTACTTCCAGTTCACCAACGTCGAGCGTGACCTGCGCGTCGGCATCGGCAACTCGGCCTCGACCTACGGCGGCGCGCTGCTGGCGGCCTACTCGTTCACCGACAACTTCGCCCTGGCCGGCCGCGTCGAGTACACCGAGCAGACGGGCGTCCGCGGCTCGGGCGGCACCAACCTGCTGGGCTTCGGCGCGGGCAGCAACGCCTTCTCGGTGACCGTCACGCCGACCTTCACCTTCGACCGCTACTTCTTCCGCGTGGAGTACGCCCACGTCGAACTCGGCGGGATCACGCGCGGCAATCTCGCGGAGGGCACGCTCGGCACCGGCTTCGGCCGCACCGGCAACCGCACCTCGCAGGACCGCTACATGGTCGAGACCGGCATCACCTTCTGATCGGACCGCCCGGTCCGGCTCAGGACGCCGCCCGTCAGCGAGCCCCCGGCCTCAGGCCGGGGGCTTTTTTCATGGCCGCGCCATCGATCCCGGCCCGGCTCGATCCCCGGGGGTCAGGTCCGCCTGAGCAGGCGCCGGCCCGGCCGGTGGCCCTCCTCGCCGGTGTCGCGGAAGCCGAGCTTCTCCAGCAGGCCCCAGGAGGCGACGTTGGCGGGGCGGCACTCCGCCACGACGACGCGCGCCGGGAAGCGCCCGCCGAGGAGCCCGAGGATCGCCGAGACGGCCTCGTAGGCGTAGCCGCGCCCGCGGGCGGCGCCGCCGACCCAGTACCCGATCTCGATCGTGCCGGCGCCGCGCAGGTGCGTGCCGAAGACGCCGACGAGCGCGCGCCCGGCCGAATCGGGAGCGCCGTCCCGCGTCCAGGCGCCGAGGAAGCAGTCCCGGCCCCGCGCGCCGCTGCGAATCAGGTCCTCGGCATCCTGCAGGGTGAACGGCGTCGGCAGGAAATCCACCGCCGCGGTGATCGCCGGATCGTCGGTGAGCGCGCGGACGGCCGGCGCGTCCGCGGGCCGCAGGGCGGCGATCGTGAGACGCGCCGTCTCGATCGCCGGCAGGTCGGCCAGGGTGTCGCGCGCGCCGCGGATGGTAAACATGGTTTCGATGTGGGGTGCCGGCCGGTTACGAAAAGGGACGATCCCGCGCTCGGGAATCATCCCCGGCACCGCGCGAAAACCTTGCGCCTACCTTCGCTCCAGGGTCGCAGACAGCCTGAACGGGAACGGTTGCTTAACCTGAATCCGTCTTCATTGGCGCATCAGGTTGCGTCAGGCAAACGGGTGCGTCGATGCGGGTGCGCGGTACGGGTCAGATGTTGCGGACGCTGTCGCGCGTCGCGCTCATCGGCATCATCGGCGGTGCGGCTGCCGCCTGTTCCTCGGACGCGTCGCGTCTGACCAACCCGTTCTCGAACCCGTTCGACTCGGAACCCGCCGCCACCGGCAGCCTGCCGGATGGGAGCCTCAAATCCGTGCCGCCGGTCCGGACCGGCCGCATCCAGTCGGAGGCGCTCGGCGCGCCCGCCGCGGCGCGGCCGTCCGCCGCCGCGACGCCGGCCCAGACCAACGCCGCCGCCCCCGCGACCCGCGTCGCCTCGACCGGCAAGGTTGGCTGGAGCGCCGAGGGTGGCACGCAGATCACCGTGTCGCGCAACGACAGCCTGAACCAGATGTCGACCCGCTTCGGCGTGCCCGCCTCGGCGATCCTGGCCGCCAACGGCCTGAGCAACGCGAACCAGATCACGCCCGGCCGCCAGATCGTGATCCCGGTCTACAACGCCTCCGGGCTGAACCCCGCCGCGTCCCCGATGACCGCCCGGCCGGCCCGGGCCGCCGAGGAGAAGCGCGAGGACGCCAAGCAGGTCGAGAACAAGATCGCGACCAAGCGCGAGGAGGCCAAGGAGGCCGCCAAGGAGGCCGCCCAGAAGCTCGCCGAGGCGAAGGCCGCCAAGGAAGCCGCGCAGAAGGCCGCCGCCGCCGAGAAGGAGGCGGAGCGCAAGGAGGCGCTCGCCCGCGACGCCGCCGCCCGCAAGGTCGCCGACGCCAAGTCCCGCAAGGACGTCGCCCTGAAGGAGGGCGAGAAGCCGAAGCACGTGCGTCCCGGACAGGTCGCCAAGGCGGACGAGAAGAAGGCCGACGAGAAGAAGGCGGATCCGAAGGCCGAGGCCAAGGCCAAGGCCGAAGCGAAGGCTCAGGAGGCCAAGGCGGAGGCGAAGGCCGCCGCGAAGGCGGAGGCCGCCCAGAAGCTCGCCGAGGCGAAGGCCGCCAAGGAGGCCGCCCAGAAGGCCGCCGCCGCCGAGAAGGTCGAGAAGGTCGCCGCCAAGGAGGCGCCGAAGGCGGCCCCGGTCGCGGCCGCCGCGCCGGCCAAGCCGGAGCCCGCCGCCACCGGCTCGGTGGCCGAGGCGACGGAGAACTTCCGCTGGCCCGCCAAGGGCCGGGTGATCTCCGGCTACGGCACCTCCGGCAACGAGGGCATCAACATCGCCGTCCCCGAGGGCACCCCGGTCAAGGCCGCCGAGGAGGGCACGGTCGCCTACGCCGGGTCCGACGTGAAGGGCTACGGCAAGCTGGTCCTCGTGCGCCACGCCAACGGCTACGTCTCGGCCTACGCCCACAACGGCGAGATCGACGTGAAGCCCGGCGACAAGGTCAAGCGCGGCCAGACCATCGCGAAGTCGGGTGCCTCCGGCAACGTGACCTCGCCGCAGCTGCACTTCGAGATCCGCAAGGGCGGCGCGCCCGTGGACCCGATGTCCCAGCTCGCCAGCAACTGAGGCGGACGGCGCGGGGCCGAGGCCGGCCCGCGCGGCACCGAACGAGACGGCAAGACGCGGCGGCGGTCCCGGACGGGGCCGCCGTTTCGCGTCGTCGTCCGCCGTCCGGCCTCCCCGGCTCGCGACCCGCGCCGGCTGTCCTAAGCCTTCGGTGCCTGCAGCGTCCCGTCGGGGCTGTGACGGTCGACGGTCTCGGGCAGGGCCTGCGCCAGGGTCGGGAACAGCTGGTCCATCGGGACGCCGAGCTTCTCCGCCATCTGGCGCACCTGCTCGTTGTCGAGGACCTTGCGCAGGTCCTCGGCCGTGATCGGCTCGTTCGGGCCGCGGCCGAGCCAGGAATTGACCTGGCTCTCGTAGCCGGAGCGCCGGAGCTGATCGAGCAGCGCGTTCAGTCCTCCGGGCAGCACCTGCTGGATCACGCCCGGCAATGCCTTCAGCGCGATCTGCCCCAGCGAGCCGCCGAGGGTGTTGAGCAGACTCATGTGGACCCCCGTCGAATGGTCAGTGGCGGGAGTCTAGAGAAATCTTCGCGAAGCGGGAGAGGCCTGTGGTCCGCGACGCGCCGGTGTGAACCGCAATTTAGTCGACAGCGATCGGCCTATGGTCCGGAATGCCGGCCGGGACATCGGTCCGCGGTCGGCTCTCATGAGATCCCTGGCGCTGTCTTGCGTGCTCGCGGTCGCGTCCGTCACCGCGGCCCTGCCGGACGCGGAATCGGGGCGTCTGGCGCCGGAGCGCTTTGCTCAGGGGCGCCCTCTGGCGGATGCCGTCTTCGTTCGGCCGCTCTATGGCACGTACCGCCATTGCGGCGGCTCCTGCCTGAAGAGCGGCGAACTGTCGTGGTTCTGCTTCGTCGGGCAGAGCTGCTACCTGAGCTGCGCGACCGCGCCGCCGCGGATGAAGTGCGCCGTCCCGTGAGGTGGGCGATCAGCGGACCTGGGTGCTGAAATTCGGCTGCGGCTTGAGGCTGCCGTTCTCGCTCTGGTCGGCGACCGCCGCCGGCAGGAACTCCGCCAGCACCGTGGGGACGCGCGCCTCCGGAACGCCGAGGTCGTAGGCGAGCCGCTCGATCACGCCCTCCGGCAGGCAGGCCGCGATGGCGCTCGCCGGCACCGTCTGCCGCGCGCCCGAGCCGAGCCAGGATCCCACCGCCTCCCCGTGCCCGGTCTCCCGCAGGCGGTCGAGGAAGGCCAGGAGTCCGCCGGGATAGAACTTCGCCAGCGACAGGGCGAGCTTGCCGCTGCCGGTCTCCTCGAAGGCCCGGTCGGCCGCCGCCACCACATCGCCGATCAGGGTCTTCGCACCGTCGAGCAGGCCCATGGTTCTCCACCGTCGCGCTTCTTCGTCGCAGGGTGAAGTCGGGCGCGAACCGGCGAGGGCAAGCGCGTGCGGCAATTGCGCGGCGAACCCGCTAGGATCCCGGCGTCGCGAATCCGGGAGCCATCGATGAAGCGCGTGCGGGCCGGCGTCCTGGAGGTCGCCTATCTCGAATCCGGACCGGCCGACGGGCCGCCGGCGGTGCTCCTCCACGGCTTCCCCTACGATGTGCGCGCCTGCGCGGCCGCGGCCGCGCAACTCGCCGCCGACGGCGTGCGCTGCCTCGTGCCGTACCTGCGCGGCTACGGGCCGACGCGGTTCCTGGATCCCGCCACGCCGCGCTCCGGCGAGCAGGCGGCGCTCGGGGCCGACCTGCTCGCCTTCCTCGACGCCCTCGGCCTCGGGAACGCCGTCCTCGCCGGCTACGATTGGGGCGGCCGGGCCGCCTGCGTGGTGGCCGCACTCTGGCCGGACCGGGCCCGGGGCCTCGTCAGCTGCGGCGTCGGCTACAACATCCAGAACATCCCGACCGCCGGGCGGCCGGTCGCGCCGGAGGCCGAGCACCGCCTCTGGTACCAGTATTATCTCCACGGCGAGCGCGGCCGCGCCGGCCTCTCCGAGAACCGGGACGCCTTCTGCCGCCTGCTCTGGCGGCTCTGGTCGCCGACCTGGGCGTTCGACGCGGAGACCTTCGCGCAGACCGCCCGCGCCTTCGACAACCCCGACTTCGTCGACGTGGTGGTGCATTCCTACCGCCACCGCTTCGGCCTCGTGCCGGGCGACCCGGCGCTGACCCCGATCGAGGCGCGGCTGGCGGCCCGGCCGGCCATCGCCGTGCCGTCGATCGTGCTGCTCGGCGCCGACGACGGCGTCGGGCCGCCGCCCGCCACCGACACGGACGCCCGCCACTTCACCGGCCCGTACCGGCGTGAGATCGTCGCGGGGGTCGGCCACAACTTCCCCCAGGAGGCGCCGGACGCCTTCGCGGCGGCGATCCGCGCCCTGCTGTGAGCGCGCCGCGGATGCCCGACGCTTCGCCGTTGCTTTCGGGAAGCCCCTGGCTATAGTCCGCGCGCTTTTCGACAGGTCTGCGGGCGCCACATCCGGCGGCAGGCCTGCGCGCCATTCGCAGGAGACGCTCGTTGATCACCCCCGCCTTCGCGCAAGGGGCCGGTGCGGCCGCTGGCGGAGCGGAGATCGCCTTTCAGGTGGTCCCGTTCGTCCTGATCTTCGTGATCATGTACTTCCTGATCCTGCGACCGCAGCAGAAGCGGGTCAAGGACCACCAGGCGCTGCTCAAGTCCGTGCGCCGGGACGACACGGTCGTCACCAACGGCGGCCTCGTCGGCCGCGTGACCAAGGCTTCGGACGACCAGCCCGAGATCGAGGTCGAGATCGCCCCGAACGTGCGCGTGCGGGTGGTCCGGTCGATGATCTCGGAGGTCCGCGCCAAGGGTACGGTCAAGGCCGCCTGATTTCCGATTGAACTGGCCGGCGCCGTGCGCCGGCCCAAGAGAGAAAAAACGGCCGATGCTGCGCTTCTCCCGTGCGAAGATCATCGCGACACTGGGTCTGATCCTGGTGGGGCTGACGCTCGCCGTGCCGAGCTTCTTCTCGCCCGAGCAGCGCAAGAGCTTCGTTGCCGGCCTGCCCTCCTGGTTCCCCAGCTGGGTCGTGCCGACGCGCGCCATCGTGCTCGGCCTCGACCTGCAGGGCGGCTCGCAGCTCCTGCTCGAGGTGGACCAGAACGAGCTCATCGCCTCGCAGGCCAAGGCGTTGCGCGACGACGTGCGCCGCGTGCTCCAGCAGGAGAATGTCCGCGCCGACGGCGGCATCGGCCTGCTCCAGCGCGGCGTCCAGGTGAAGATCGACGACGCCGCCGCCCGGGCCAAGGTCCTGCCGAAGCTCCAGGAGCTGTCGCAGCCGATCACCACCTCCCTGGGCCAGACGGCGGCCCGCACCCTCGACGTCTCCGAGCAGCCCGGCGGCGTGATCCGCCTGACCCTCACCGATGCCGGCATCACCGACCGGACCCGCCGAGCCGTGAGCCAGGGCATCGAGGTCATCCGGCGCCGCCTCGATTCCACCGGCACCACCGAGCCGTCGATCCAGCAGCAGGGCGCCGACCGGATCCTGATCCAGGTGCCGGGCGAGCAGAACCCGGAGCGCCTCGAGAAGCTCCTCGGCTCCACCGCCAAGCTGGAGTTCCGCATGCTCGCCGACAGCCCCTCGGGCGACGTCGACATGCTGCCCTCCAAGGACGAGAAGGGCGCCAAGGTCCCGGTGGAGCGCCGGGTCATGGCCGACGGCGGCGAGCTGACCGACGCGCAGCCGGCCTTCGACCAGCAGACCCACGAGCCGATGGTGAGCTTCAAGTTCAACCTGCGCGGCGCGCAGCGCTTCGGGCAGGCGACCTCGGAGAATATCGGCCGGCGCATGGCGATCGTCCTCGACAACGAGGTCGTGTCGGCGCCCGTGATCCGCTCGGCGATCACCGGCGGCTCGGGCCAGATCACCGGCAACTTCACCGTGCAGCAGGCCAACGACCTGGCGGTCCTGCTGCGCGCCGGCGCGCTGCCGGCGAAGTTCACCGTGGTCGAGCGCCGCGTCGTCGGCCCGGGTCTCGGCCGCGACTCCATCGAGGCCGGCAAGCTCGCGACCCTGGTGGCGGCGGGCCTCGTGGTGGCCTTCATGTTCGCGACCTACGGGACGTTCGGCTTCATCGCCAACATCGCCCTCATGGTCCATGTCGGGCTGATCCTGGGCCTGATGTCGGTGCTGGAGGCGACCATGACGCTCCCGGGCATCGCCGGCATCGTGCTCACCATCGGCACGGCGGTGGATTCGAACGTGCTGATCTACGAGCGCATGCGCGAGGAGCAGCGGGCCGGCCGCTCGCTGATCTCGGCGCTGCAGGCGGGCTTCGACCGGGCCTTCGCCACCATCATCGACTCGAACTCGACCATGGCGATCGCCGCCCTGATCCTGTTCTTCCTCGGCTCGGGCCCGGTAAAGGGCTTCGCCGTGGTCTTCATCCTCGGCATCCTCACCACGGTCATCACCGCGGTGACGCTGACCCGGATGATGATCGCGGTGTGGTACAACACGTTCCGGCCGAAGACCCTGCCGTTCTGAACGCGCTCACTATCGGGAGACGCATCACCCCTGGCACAAGCCCGTTCCGAACCACCGCCCTCATCCTGAGGTGCCCGTGTCAGCGGGCCCCGAAGGAGCTCTCCGGAAGGCGCCGTGGATCCTGGAGCCCTCCTTCGAGGCCTCCGCTGCGCTCCGGCACCTCAGGATGAGGTCGAGGGTGGGACAGGCGATCGGGCCGGTGCTGCGATCTTCCCAACGTTAGGTCCGAAAAAATGCGCCTGCTCCGCCTCTGGCCCGATGAATCGCATTTCGACTTCATGCGATTCCGGCGCTTCACCTTCCCGCTCTCGGCGGTGCTGTCGCTCGCGACCGTGGCGCTGTTCCTGACGATCGGCCTGAACTTCGGCATCGATTTCAAGGGCGGCACCCTGGTGGAGCTGCAGGCGAAGTCGGGCACCGCGGACGTGGCGTCGATCCGGCACACGGCCGCGGGCTTCGGCTTCGGCGAGCCGGAGGTGCAGGAACTCGGCAACCAGGGCACCGTGCTGGTCCGCCTGCCGCTCCAGCCCGGCGAGCAGGGCCAGACCGCGGTGATGAACAAGGCGCACGCCGCCTTCGACAAGGATTACGATTTCCGCCGCACCGAGACCGTCGGCCCGCGCGTCTCCGGCGAGCTCGTCCAGTCCGGCACGCTCGGCGTCGTGCTGTCGGTCGTGGCGGTGCTGCTCTACCTCTGGTTCCGGTTCGAGCGGGAGCTCGCGCTCGGCGCCATCGTGGGGACGCTCCACGACATCGTTCTGACGGTCGGCGTGTTCATCATCAGCCGGATCGAGTTCAACATGACCTCGATCGCCGCGATCCTGACGATCGTCGGCTACTCGCTCAACGAGACCGTGGTGGTGTTCGACCGGACCCGCGAGCTGATGCGGCGCTACAAGACCATCCCCACGGTCGATCTCCTCAACCTGTCGATCAACTCGACCATGTCGCGCACCGTGATGACGTCGATCTCGTCCGCGCTGTCGCTGCTGGCGCTGGTGCTGTTCGGCGGCGAGGCGATCAAGGGCTTCGCCGTAGTGATGCTCTGCGGCGTCCTGATCTGCACCTACTCGGCGATCTTCGTCTCGACGCCGGTGTTGATCTATCTGGGCCTGATGCTCTCGGGCGCCCGCGCGGCGTCGGAGCGGTCGGGCGTCCCGCAACCGGCGGAGTAGTCCTTTTTCCAACATGGCCGATCAGCCAAGTCCAAAGAGCTTCGAGTCCGGCTTCGTGCCGGGGCGCCACATCATCGACACCTACGGCAACGGCGGCTTCCGCTTCGCCGGGATGTCGCATCGCGGCTCGATCCTGATGCTGCCCTCAGGGGTCCGAGCCTGGGACGTGACGGAGCCCCAGGCGATCGACCGGACGGCGCTGCGCCCGATCCAAGCCGAGGCCGCGGGGATCGAGCTGCTGCTCGTCGGCACCGGTCTCGATATCGCGGCGATCGATCCGGCCTTGCGTGGCTGGCTCAAGGATTTCGGCGTCGGCCTCGACGTGATGCAGACCGGGGCCGCGGCCCGCACCTACAACATCCTGGTGGCCGAGAACCGCAAGATCGCGGCCGCCCTGATCGCGGTGGCCTGATGCCCGAGGTGGAGGGCCAGACCGCCGAGACGGGGCTCGCCTTCGCCCAGTCCCACTGCGAGGGCCTCGTGCGGGACGGCGATCCGGATCGCTACTACGCCACGCTGTTCGCGCCGGCCGCCGCCCGCCCGCACCTCTTCGCCCTCTACGCCTTCTCATTGACCATCGCGCGGGTGCGCGAGGCCGTCTCGAACCCGATGGCCGGCGAGATCCGCCTGCAATGGTGGCGCGACGCCCTGCAGGGCGAGGCGCGGGGCGACGTGCGCGCCAACCCGGTGGCGGCGGCCCTGGAGGAAACGATCCGGGCGAACCGCCTCGGCCGCCAGCCCTTCGTCGACCTGATCGACGCCCGCGTCTTCGACCTCTACGAGGATCCGATGCCCCGGGTGAATGACCTGGAGGGGTATTGCGGCGAGACCGCCTCGGCGCTGTTCCGGCTGGCGAGCCTCGTGATCGGCAACGGCACCGAGCCCGGCGGCGCGGGCGCGGCCGGGCATGCCGGGGTCGCCTACGGGATTACCGGGCTCCTGCGCGCTCTGCCGTGGCACGCCCGCTCGGGGCAGGTCTACCTGCCGGCCGACATCCTCGGCCGCTACGGCGTCACCCGCGAGGACATCGTCACGGGCCGCGGGGGCCCGGGCCTGCGCCGGGCCTGCGCCGACCTGCGCGGCATCGCCCGGCAGCACCTCAAGGCCTTCGAGGCGGCGCGCCCGACCATCGCGCCCTCGGCGGGGGCGGCGTTCCTGCCGGTGGCCCTGGTCGAGCCCTACCTCGCCGTCATGGAGCGGGCCTCCTACGACCCGCTCAACACGCTCGTCGAACTGCCGCGCTGGCGCCGGCTGTGGCGCCTGTGGCGCGCCGCGCGGCGGGTGGGGTAGCCGCGGCTTCGGCGTCTTCGCGAGCGGAGCGGCGCGATCCAGCGGCGCCACGCTCGCGAACGCGGTGCGCTACCCTGGGTCGCTTGGCTGCGCTCGCGATGACGGCGCGTCGTCAGAGCACGCGCGCCAGCCCCGGCACCAGCGCTGCGAGACGCACCGGCGCGCCCGGTTCCGGGTCGGCCTCGGGCGTCGTCAGCACCGCGATCCGGCAAGCTCCGCCGCCGCCCAGGCCGGTCACCAGCCGTCCGCCCGGTTCGAGGGCCGCGCGCCAGTGCGGCGGGATCGCCGGGACGCTGCCGTGCACGAGGATGCGGTCGAAGCCGCCGTCCGGCAGGTCCGGGGCGAGCCCGTCCGCCCGGACGACATGCACCTCGGACAGGGCCGCGAGCCGCCGCGTCGCCGCCCCGGCCAGCGAGGTGTAGCGTTCCAGGCTGAGCACCGCCCCCGCGCCCAGCTGGGCGAGCAGCGCGGTCACGTAGCCCGAGCCCGTGCCGATCTCCAGGACGCGCTGGCCGGGCTCCAGCCGCAGCTGCGCCAGCATCAGCGCCACCGTGGACGGCGCCGTCATCGACGCGCCGCAGGACAGCGGCAGGGCGATGTCGCGCCGCGCGTGCTCCCGATGCGGCGGCGGCGCGAAGGTGTCCCGCGGGACCTGCTCCATGGCCCGCAGCACCGCGGTGTCCCGCAGGCCACGGCCGCGGAGCGCCATCACGAAGGCCGCGTTGCCGGCAGCCTCCTCCAGGCTGCCTAGATCGATCACTCGGCGAAGGCCTGCGCGAAGCGCGTCAGCGTCGGCTCGTCGGTGAGGTCGAGGCGCAGGGGCGTCACCGAGATCCGCTTCTCGGCGATGGCCTTGAGATCGGAGCCGTGGCCCGGCTCGAACCGGGCCTTGGCGAAGGCCAGCCAGAAATACGGGTTGCCGCGCCCGTCGACCCGCGCGTCGATCGACAGCAGCGCCTGATTGCGGAAGCCCTGCGCGGCGACCGCGACGCCCTGCACGTCGGCCGGCTCGCAATCCGGGAAATTGACGTTGACCAGGATGCCGGGCTCGATCCCGGTCTCGAGGATCTTCCGGACGACCTTCGCGCCGTGCGTCCGGGCGCAGTCCCACTTGAGGGCGCCGCGCCCGCCCGCCCCGTAGGCCTGGCTCAGCGCGATCGAGCGGATGCCGAGGATCGTCCCCTCCATGGCGGCCGCGATCGTGCCCGAATAGGTCACGTCCTCGGCGACGTTCTGGCCGCGGTTGACCCCCGACAGGACGAGGTCCGGCCCGTGATCGCCGAGGATGTGGCGCACGCCCAGGATCACGCAGTCCGACGGCGTGCCCTTCACGGCGAAGCGCTGCTCCGACACCTGCCGCAGCCGCAGCGGGTCGTTGAGCGAGAGCGAGTGCGACACGCCGGACTGGTCGCTCTCCGGCGCCACGACCCAGACGTCGTCCGAGAGCTCCCGGGCGATCTCCTCCAGGGTCGCGAGGCCCGGCGCGTGGATGCCGTCGTCGTTGGTGACCAGGATGCGCATCAGCGGGCCCCTTCGATCCGGTTGAGCCCGCCCATGTAGGGGTGGAGCACCGACGGGACCGTGATGCTCCCGTCCGGGTTCTGGTAGTTCTCCATCACGGCGATGAGCGCGCGACCGACCGCCACGCCCGAGCCGTTGAGGGTGTGGACATAGGCCGGCTTGCCGTCCTTGCCGCGGTAGCGGGCGTTCATCCGCCGCGCCTGGAAGTCGCCGCAGACCGAGCAGGACGAGATCTCGCGGTGGGTGCGCTGGCCCGGCACCCAGACCTCGATGTCGTAGGTCTTCTGGCTGGCGAAGCCCATGTCGCCGGTGCAGAGCGTCATCACCCGGTAGGGCAGATCGAGCTTCTTCAGCACGGCCTCGGCGCTGGTCAGCATCCGCTCGTGCTCGTTGGCGGATTCCTCCGGCGTCGTGATCGAGACCAGCTCGACCTTGCTGAACTGGTGCTGGCGCAGCATGCCGCGGGTGTCGCGCCCCGCCGCCCCCGCTTCGGCCCGGAAGCAGGGCGTCAGCGCGGTGAACCGCAGGGGCAGCTCCTCCTCGCGGAGGATCGCCTCGCGGACGAGGTTCGTGAGCGGCACCTCGGCTGTGGGAACGAGCCAGAAATGCTCGTCGCTGACCGGGGCGGTGTCGGCGCCGGCCTGCCCCTGCAGCGACCTGACGTAGTCGAGGCCCTTGAAGACCGAGAACTGGTCGTCCTCGAACTTCGGCAGCTGCGCGGTACCGAACATGGCGGCGTCGCGCACCAGCACCGGCGGCGCCACCTCCAGGTAGCCGTGCTCCTGCGTGTGAAGGTCGAGCATGAACTGGCCGAGCGCCCGCTCCAGCCGGGCGAGCTGGCCTTTGAGCACCACGAAGCGCGAGCCGGACAGCTTGGCCGCCGCCTCGAAATCCATCAGGCCCGAGGCCTCGCCGAGCTCGAAATGCTCGCGGCCCTCGGTCAGCCGCTCGCGGGTCGCGGCGTGGCTGCGGTAGAGGACGTTGCCGTGCTCGTCCGCGCCCTCCGGCACGTCGGGCTTCGGCCGGTTCGGGATCGCGGCGAGGCGGTCTGCCAGGGTCCTGTCGGCCGCGTCCTGCGCGGCCTTCAGCTCGGGCTCGGCCGCCTTCAGGGCCGCGACCTCCGCCATCAGGGCGGCGGCGCGGTCCTCGTCCTTGGCCTTCTTGGCGCCGCCGATCTCCTTGGCCAGGGCGTTGCGCCGCTCCTGGTTGGCCTGCGCGGCCGAGACGGACGACTTCCGCGCCTCATCGAGGGCGATCAGCTCGGCCGAGAGCGGCGCGAGGCCCCGGCGCTGGAGGTCGCGGTCGAAGGCGTCCGGGTTCTCCCGGATGGCGCGGATGTCGTGCATCGAGTCGGCTCGGGTCTTCTGCGCGGCGTCGAGCGCGCGGGCCCCGCTTTGCCGCATCGCGTCCAGTGGGACAAGCGCGCGGGAGCCTCCGCGCCGACCGTCAGCTCTTCGGCGGCGCGAGCTTGAGCTGGTCGATCGCCCAGAGCCACGTGCCGTCCGCCTGCTCGCGGGCCAACTCCACCGAGAACGCGCCGTTGGGCAGCCGCGCGAAGGTCATGGCCAGCGCGCCGTTGCGCAGCGGCGGCGGCGTCTCCGGCGCCGGGAAGTCGGATTTGCGTGCGAGCAGGTCGGCGTAGAAGGTCCGGATCTCGGCGTGGCCCGTGGCAACGACGCGGCCCGCCGCCAGCACCGCGTCGGGCTCGTAGAGGGCGACGAGGCCCTCGACGTCGCCGGCATTGGCGCGCCGGTTGAATAGGGCGGCGAGCGCCTCGGGGGCGCGGGCCGGCTCTCGCGTCTGGTCCGTCATGGCGTCTCCTCTTCCGGTCCTGGCGGCCGTTCGGTGCTGCGGCAATGCGCCGGGCGGCCGATCTTTCCCCGGCGCGCGTCATTTCAGGCGCGTGCCGTCGCGGTCGGCCACCGACACGGCGACCGGGATCCCGGCCTTCACGCTCTCCGAGACGGTGCAGAACCGCTCGAACTGCTCCAGGACCCGGTCGATCCGCGGCATGTCGGCGGCGGCGGCTCCGAGCTGGATGTGGACGCCGATCCCGGTGACGCGCAGCCGCCCCTCGGCGTTGCGCTCCACCCGGCAGGACGCTTCGGCCGCGACGCCCCGCGCGTCCTGGCGGAACTTGCCCAGGGCGAAGACGAGGCTCGCGCAGAGGCAGTTCGCGACCCCGGAGATCAGGAGCTGCTCGGGGAACGGCCCGGTCCCGCCGCCGATCGGCGGCGCCTCGTCGGTGCGGAGCGCCGGAAGGGCCGCGCTGAAATCGACGGTGAAGACGTAATCCGCGACCTGGGTGATCCGGATCGTCGGTTCCGCTGCCATCGATACTCCCCGGCGGACGTGTCGGCGCGACCTGCCGGGAGGATCAACGCCCGATCCCGGTTCGCGTTCGGGAGGACCGCGCCATGCGAGCGGATACGGATGATTTCCCCGGATCTTCCCCGTAGAACCGGCGGCCTGACAGACCCGCACGCGAACCCCCCGATCCGATGACGAGCCCCGTGACCCTCGACACCCTGATGCCGCTCCTGGAGCGCATCGCCACCGCGCTGGAGCGGGCCGCGCCCGCCGCCCCGCCGGCCTTCGACCCGAGCGCCGCCGACGCCTTCCTGTGGGGGCCCGAGCGCCGTCTGACCCCGGTGCCGCAGGTCGCCCGGGTGGAGATGGGCCTGCTCACCGGCATCGACCGGGCGCGCGACACGCTGGTGGAGAACACCGAGCGCTTCGCCCGCGGCCTGCCGGCCAACAACGCCCTGCTGTGGGGCGCCCGCGGCATGGGCAAGTCCTCGCTGGTCAAGGCGGCCCACGCCGAGATCAACGCCCGCCGGCCCGCCGGCAGCCTGCCGATGAAGCTCGTGGAGATCCACCGCGAGGACATCGAGGCGCTGCCGGACCTGATGGCCCTGCTGCGGCCCGACCCGCACCGCTGGCTCGTCTACTGCGACGACCTCTCCTTCGACGCCGACGACACCTCGTACAAGTCGCTCAAGACGGCGCTCGACGGCGGCATCGAGGGGCGTCCGGGGAACGTTCTGTTCTACGCCACCTCGAACCGCCGGCACCTGCTGGCCCGCGACATGGTGGAGAACGAGCGCTCGACCGCGATCAATCCCGGCGAGGCCGTGGAGGAGAAGGTCTCGCTCTCGGACCGGTTCGGCCTCTGGCTCGGCTTCCACAAGTGCAGCCAGGACGAGTACCTGGCGATGATCCGCGCCTATGCCGACCGCTACGGCCTCGCCGTGCCGCCGGAGCAGCTGCGCGCCGAGTCCCTCGAATGGGCCACGACCCGCGGCTCGCGCTCGGGCCGGACCGCCTTCCAGTTCATCCAGGACCTGGCCGGGCGGCTCGGCAAGACGCTGGACTGACGGGGGCCTAGCGCCCGCTCGAGCCGAAGCCGCCCGCGCCCCGCTCCGATCCGGAGCCGGGCGCGCCCTCCAGCACGGTCAGCGCCGGCCGGGTGACCCGCGTGAAGACGAGCTGCGCGATCCGATCCCCGGGCTCGATCCGGACGGGCTCCGACGCGTCGCGGTTCCAGGCGGAGACCATCAGCGGGCCCTCGTAATCCGCGTCGATCACGCCGGTGCCGTTGCCGAGCACGAGGCCCTCGCGGTGGCCGCGGCCGGAGCGGGGGAAGATCAGCCCGCACCAGGCGGGGTCGCGGATCAGGACGGTGAAGCCGGCGGGGATCAGGACCGGCTTGCCCTGAGGCGGCAGGACCACGGGCGCGTCGAGGCAGGCATGCAGGTCGAGGCCGGCGGCGGCCGACGAGCCCCAGCGCGGGAAGCCCCAGCCCGGCAGGCGCGGGTCGAGCAGACGCAGGCCGACCTCGGGCAGGTCGCTCACGCGGTGAGCCGCGCGATCGCCTCGGCCATGGCGAGCGTCCGCCGGGCCGCCTCGACGTGGAGCCGCTCGACCATCTTGCCGTCCACCGCGACGACCCCGCGCCCGCGGTTCTCCGGCGTGTCGAAGACGTCCATCAGCCGGCGCGCCTGCGCGATCTCCCCGGCATCCGGCCCGAAGGCCGCGTTGGCCGGGCCGATCTGGCTCGGGTGGATCAGCATCTTGCCGTCGAAGCCGAGGTCGCGGCCCTGGACGCACTCGGCCTCGAACCCGGCCGCGTCGGTGAGGTCGGTGAAGACGCCGTCGATCGCCTCGATCTCGTAGGCCCGGGCGGCGGCCAGGACGTTCATCAGCCAGGGCATCAGCGCGGCCCGCCCGGGTGGCCGGATCCGGGACGCCTTCAGGAGGTCGTTCGGGCCGATCACCAATGCGCCGAGCCGGCCGTCCACGTCCCGGGCCGCGCCCGCGATCTCGGCGACGTTCACCACCGCCATCGGCGTCTCGATCATCGCCCAGACCCGCGTCGCCAGCGGCGCGCCGAGGCGGCGCAGGCGGGAGCCGACGGCGATCAGCGCGTCGGAGGTGCGGACCTTCGGCACCAGGATCGCGTCCGGGGCGGCCGGCGCGAGCGCGACGAGGTCGGCCTCGCCGTCCTCGGTCTCGGGTGGGTTGATGCGGACCACGACCTCGCGGTGGCCGAAGCCCCGCGCGGCGACCGCGGCGGCGACCTGGGCGCGGGCCGCCGCCTTCGCGGCGGGGGCTGTGCCGTCCTCGAGGTCGATCAGGATCACGTCGGCGGGGAGAGACCGCGCCTTCTCCAGCGCCCGGGCGTTGGAGCCCGGCATCGCCAGCACGCTGCGACGGGGACGGATCTCGCTCATCACGCTTCTCCCGGGCCGGCGGCGCCCTCGGCGACGCGGATAGCTTTCCGCGCGCATCCCGGCAAGAACGCCGGCAAGAACGCCGGCCGCGCTGACGGCGACGGGGGACGGGGGACGGGCATGGCGCGCTGGATCGCTGGACTGGACGGCTGCCGCGGCGCCTGGGCGGGCGCGCTCCTCGACCTGGACGACCCCGACCGGCACCGCTGCGCCCTGTTCCCCGACGTCGCCGCGCTCCTCGACGCGCCGGAGCGGCCCGGCATCGTCGGGATCGACGTGCCGATCGGGCTGCCCGACCGGATCACCGGCGGTGGCCGCGCCGCCGACCGGGCCGCCCGGGCCCGGCTCGGGCCGGCGCGGGCGTCGGTGTTCCCGATGCCGCCGCGGAGCGCGGTCTACGCCCCCGACTACGCGGCCGCGAAGGCCGCCTCGCGGGCGGCGAGCGACCCGCCCTTCGCGCCGTCCATCCAGGGCTACAACATCTTCCCCTACGTCCGGGCGGTCGACACGCTCCTGCGCGAGCGTCCGGAGGCGCGCGCGCGGGTCCACGAGGTCCATCCCGAGGTCGCCTTCCACGCCCTCAACGGCGGCCGGCCGCTCGGCCTGCCCAAGAAGGGCAGGCGCGCCCGGGAGGGTCTCGACCTCCGGCGGGCGCTCCTCGCGGCGGCCGGCCTGCCGGGTGCGCTGATCGCGTCCCGGGCGAAGGGCGTCCCGGAGGACGACCATCTCGACGCCCTGGCCGCCCTGGTGGTGGCCCGCGACATGAGCCTCGGACGGGCCGAGCCGCTGCCGGATCCGCCCGAGCGCGACGCCTCCGGGCTCCCCGCGGTGATCTGGGCACCGGCGCCGCGCCCGCCTTCCTGAGCCGGCGCCCCGCACCGCCGCCCGGCGCGCCATCGGTCCCAACGTGCTGTTTTGCACGCGGGCGTGCGCGCGGCCGGTGTCCGTCCCCTGGGCGTGCTCTAGCTCTGGCTTTATGAGCGCCGCGAACCCCCTGCCCGTCCGCCACATCGCCCGCGCGATCGTCCTCGATCCGCGGGACCGGATCCTGCTCATCGCCTACACGTCGGTCCACGCGAGAGGGCCCGATGGGGCGCCGCTCCGGTTCTGGTTCATGCCCGGCGGCGGCCTGGAGCCCGGCGAGGATCACGTCCTCGCCTGTCGCCGGGAGCTCGAGGAGGAGATCGGCCGGGGCGACGCCGTGATCGGCCCGCAGGTCGCGGCCTGCGACGGCCCGTTCCACCTGTTCCGGCAGGCGCGGGACGCCCGCGAGCGCTACTTCCTCGTCCGCCTGCCCGACGACCGGGTCGACACGAGCCGCCTCGCCGAGACCGAGGACAACCCGCTGATCGGGACGCGCTGGTGGCCGATCGACGAGCTGCGCGCCAGCGGCGAGCACGTCGAGCCGGCCGGGCTCGCGGACCTCGCATCCGATCTCGCGCGCGGGACTATTCCGGCCCAGCCGCGCGTTCTTGCTTGGCGAGAACTTTGAGTTCACTCCCGCTGTCGCGGATTTGTCTAACTGGAGACGACTTTATGTTCCCCGTCTACCTGACCGAAGGCTACCGGTCCTTCCTCCTCGATCGCTTCCCGACCGAGCGCCGGCGCTTCGCGCAACTCGCCTCCACGCAGAATCCGGAGATCCTGGTCATCAGCTGCTGCGACAGCCGGGTCTCCCCGAGCGCGATCTTCAATGCCGGCCCGGGCGAGCTGTTCACGATCCGCAACGTCGCCAACCTCGTGCCGGTCTACCAGCCGGACGGCCAGTACCACGGCACCTCGGCGGCCCTGGAATTCGCCGTGCAGGCCCTCGAGGTGAAGCACATCGTCGTGCTCGGGCATGCCACCTGCGGCGGCATCAAGGCCTGGGCCAACAAGGCCAAGCCGCTCTCGCCCGGTGACTTCATCGGCAAGTGGGTCTCGCTCGTGGGTCAGGCCGAGGACAAGGCCGGCGATCCCGGCGCGCCCGACTACCTGACCAAGCTGGAACACGCCGTGGTCGTCCAGAGCATGGAGAACCTGCTGACCTTCCCGTTCGTGAAGGAGCGCGTCGACGACGGCCGCCTGGAGATCCACGGCGCGCATTTCGGCGTGGCCAGCGGCTCCCTGCTGGTGCGCGACCCGCAATCCGGCGTGTTCAAGGCGCCGATCGACACGACCGGCCAAGCCGTCCGCTCCGTCGCCGCCATCGCGTGCGAGTGAGCGCGTAGCGCGGGCGCTGAGATCCGGGACCGGTCGGCCGGTCCCGGATCCGACGTTGCTGGGACGCGCCGGCGCGGCGCGTCCGCGAAGGTCGTCCGCCGCGGTCGGCCCGCGATCATCCCGGCCCGAAGGGCCATCGACATTCCCGGCCCGAAGGGCCATCGACATGAGAAAGGCGGCAGGCTCGCGCCCGCCGCCTTCTCGTTCGGCCCGGCCGAGGCCGGGCCGCCGAAGTCCGTGACGCTTACATCGCGCCCGGGAGGCGCTCGGCCTGCTGCAGGTGCATCTGCAGGGCCGGCAGGGCCTGCTGGGCGTAGTTGCGCAGGGCCGGGTTCGGGCCGCCCTGGGCGTAGGCCTGGGTCATCGCGATGGTCATCTGATGGGCCTGGATCTGCTGGGAGGCGTACAGGCGGTCGAAGCGCGCGCCGGCCGGGGCGGCCGACAGCTGGGCCAGCATCGCCTGCTGCTCGGGGTTCGGCGGAACCATCGTCGAGGCGCCGGTGGCCATCACGTCGCCGCGGCCGATCTGGCCGCCCGCGGCGGCGCCGCGCGCCGCGCCGGCACCCGCGCCCTCGAGGCCGCCGACCGGACCGCCCGCCAGGGTGCCGCCGACCACGCCGGTCGCCGCGCCGACGCCTGCGCCCACGGCGCTGCCCGCCACCGCGATCGGGGCGGTGACGAGGCCGCCGAGGCCGGGATCGCCGGCGACGCCGTTCATCTGGCCGCCGGCCAGGGCGACGTTGGCGGCGCGGTGGTCACGGAGCACTTCCTGGGCGTAGGAGCGGATGCGCGGGTTGCGCGACTTTGACAGGGCGATCTGCGAGGACTGGATTTCGAAGGCGTTCGCCTGCATCGACTGCATGCGGAAGTCGTTGGCGCTCTGAGCCATGGCCGGGGTCGACAGCGCCAGGACGAGCGCGGACGCGGCAGCGTAGTTCTTCAGCATCGGGACCTCTGTTCGAAATGGGCACGCGAACCGCGGAAGGACGCCGCATGCGCAGCACGGACGCCTCGGCACGCGATGTCGCAGACGTTTCGGCGCCGGCGGGTTCGCGAATTGGTCCGTCAACGAGGTTATCGGCTTATGGTTCCTGCCGTTTTCGCCTCGGACGCCACGGTTCCCGGGCCGATCTGATCCCGCGTGGACGCCGCGGTTCCGGCGGATCCGGCGGCGTGCCGGTCACGCTCCTCCAGGAGGACGATCCCGGCCGCGGGCGGGTCGCGCCGGTTGCGGCTCGCGTCGCGGCGCGGGCGGGCGCCCCGTGACCCTCGTCGCCATCCAGGTCCTGCGCGCCGCCGCCGCCCTCATGGTGGCGTGGCACCACGCGCGGCACGAGGCGGGGCTCCTCGCCGACCGCGGCGCCGGCCCGGCGCTCGACCCCGCGACGCTGCTGCCGTGGTGGGGCGGGGTCGATCTGTTCTTCGTGATCTCCGGCTTCGTCATCGTTCATGCCGGCGGCCGGCTCGCGGGGCGGCCGGGCGGGCGCGCCCGTTTCCTCGCCCACCGGGTCGCCCGTGTGGTGCCCCTCTACTGGCTGGTGAGCCTGCTCTACCTCGTCCTGGCGCTCGCGCGGCCGGACCTTCTCGGCGAGGCCGCCGCGCTGGTGCGCGACCCGGTCGCCCTCGCGGCGAGCTTCCTGTTCTGGCCGGCGGCCCGCCCGGACGGCACCGTCCAGCCGCTCTACGGCCTCGGCTGGACCCTGAACTACGAGGCGGCCTTCTACGCACTCTTCGCCGCGGGCCTCGGTTTCGGCCGGCGCGGCGCCGTCGCGTGGCTGTGCGGGAGCTTGGCCGGCCTCGTGGTCGTCGGCGCCCTCGTGCCGGGCCTGCCGGTGCCGCTCCGATTCTGGTCGGATCCGATCGTGCTCGAGTTCGCCGCTGGCGCCGGTCTCGCCCTCGCCTGGGGCGCGGGGTTCCGGCCTTCCCTCCCCGCGCGGATCGGGCTCGCGGTGCTGGGTGGGCTCGGGCTGGCTCTGGCCGCGCGGGTGCTCGCGGGTCTCGGCGAGGCCGACGGGTTCCTGCGCCCGCTCCTCGTCGGCGGCCCGGCCGTCCTCCTGGTGGCCGCCGCCCTCGGGCCGACCCGCGACGCGCCTCAGGTCGCGCGGCTGCCCTCCCCCGTGCGCGGCCTCGTCAGGCTCGGGGACGCGTCCTACGCGCTCTACCTCGTCCACCCGTTCGCGCTGCGCCTCGTGCGCGAGGCGCTGCTCCGGCTCGGCCTCACCCCCGCCCTGCCCCCCTGGGGCAGCATGGCGCTGATGCTCGCCGTCAGCGCCGCGGCCGCGCTCGTGGTCCACCGCCTGGTCGAGCGGCCCCTGACCCGGGCCCTCCGGCGGCGGCTCGATCCCGGCGCGCCGCAAAACCGTGTGCGCGCCGAGCCGGGCCCGGTTCCACCGGGCGGCCGGGCGGATTAGCCTCGCGTGCCCGAGGAGGAGGCCAGCATGAAGACCCTGCTCGTACCCGTCGCGATGCACGACGCCCTGCCCTCCGTCTTCGAGACGACGCGGCTGGCGGCGACGCGCTTCGGCAGTCTGATCGAGGGCGTGTCCCTGCGCCCGGCCCTCGCCGAGTACGTGCCGGTCGACATGGTCGGCGGCATGACGTGGCTCCGCGACGAGGAGGCCGACCGGGCCGAGGCCGAGGAGGCGGGCGGCCGCTTCGTCGCCTTCATGGACGGCGCCGGTATCCCGCGGCACGCCCGCGACGGGCTCTGCATACCGGATCGCGTGCCGGATGCCGGCCCGCGCTATCGCTGGCGGCAGGACGTGCCCACCGGCGACGCGTTCCTGGGCCAGTACGCGCGGCTGTTCTCGGCCACGGTGGTCGGGCGCCCGGGCACGACCGACAACGCCCCGCGCATGACCACGTTCGAGACGGCCCTGTTCGAGAGCGGCCGGCCGATCCTGCTGGCGCCGCCCACGGCGCCGGCGAGCCTGGGCGAGGCGGTGGTCATCGCCTGGAACGGCTCGACCGAGACCGCCCGGGCGGTGGCCTTCGCGATGCCGTTCCTGCGGCGGGCCGAGCGGGTGCTGGTGCTCAGCGTCGAGGGCGGCATGGTGCCGGGCCCGACGGCGCAGGATCTCGCCCAGGCGCTGGCCTGCGAGGGCGTGGACGCCGCGCACCGGGCCCTTCCGGCCGGCCGGCGGGTCCCCGGCGAGACCTTCCTGGCGGAGGCGAAGGCCTTCGGCTGCGACCTGCTCATCAAGGGCGCCTATACCCAGAGCCGCCTGCGCCAGATGATCTTCGGCGGCGTCACCAGCCACGTCCTGGCCTACGCCGACATGCCGGTGCTGATGGCGCACTGAGCGAGCCGCGAGCCCGGCTGCCGGGACGCGGCGCGGTCCTGCGACCGGCGCCGGGAACCGGAGTCGGTCCCCGGCGTTCGGGTCCCGCACCCGGACGGCACGCCCCATGGCGCCTCCATGGCGTCCCCGATGGGCCCCCATGGCACGACCCCTCGGAAAGGAGCCCCGTGACGAGCCCCGTGAGACGCCTCTTCCTCGCCGGCCTTCTGGCGATCGCGGCCATCCCCACCGCCCGCGCGGAGCCGACGACCGTCCGGTTCCGCGGCACCGTGGTCCGGGCCGACTCGGAGCGCCTGGAGATCCGCCGCGCCAGCGGCAGCAGCCTGGCGGTGCAGATGGGCCCCCGGACCCGCATCTACGCGGTCAACGGCTCCAGCCTGCGGTCGATCAAGCCGGAGAGCTACGTCAGCATCCTCGGCGCGTCCGAGTCCGAGCCGCGGCAGGCGAGTGCCGTGACCCTGTACTCGCCCTCCGAGCGCGGGTTCGAGGCGGGCAGCCAGCCCTGGGACACCGGGCAGGGCGCGCGCCTCACCGCCGGGTGGGTCGCCGACCTGCAGCGGGGCGCGCCGACGCGTGTGACCGTCGCCTACAACGGCGGCCAATCGTCCTTCGCGATCCCCGACGGCACCCCGGTGACGCAGCTCTCCCCGGGCGAGAAGGCGATGCTCCAGCCGGGCGCAGCCGTGACGATCTTCGCGCGGTCCGGCGACGACGGTGGACTGGTGGCGGGCACGATCGCGGTGGGCCGCCAGGGCGTCGTGCCGGGTCTCTGACCCGGTCGGCCGGGACGCTGCGTCACCGACGGCGCAGCAAACCCGCGCGCCGACGCGGAAGCTGCGCTACATCGGTCGGCGATGACCGAGTCCGCCTTCACCCTCGATCCGCGCCTGTCGGCCGACACCGCCGAAGTGGGCGACCTTGCCCTGTGCCGCGTGCTGCTGATGGACGACGCCCGGTTCCCGTGGCTGATCCTGGTGCCGCGCCGCCCGAACCTCACCGAGATCACCGACCTCTCCGAAGCCGAGGCCGCGGCACTCTGGCAGGAGATCCGCCTCGCCACAGGGGTGATGCTGGCCCTGTCCAAGCCCGACAAGGTGAATATCGGCGCGCTCGGCAACGTGGTGTCGCAGCTTCACGTCCACGTCGTCGGCCGCTTCCGGTCGGATCCCGCCTGGCCCGGGCCGGTCTGGGGGTTCGAGACCCGCAAGCCCTACCCGCTTCACGCCCGCGCCCAGCTCCTCGAGCGCGCCGGCGCCCTCTTCTCCGCGGCCTGACCCTGGCATGACCGATCCCCGCGACACCCTCGGCTTCGTCCGCAACCGCCTCGACCGCCACTCGGCCGAGCAGCCCGAGGAGGCGGTGCCGCCCTTCGACACGCCCGAGGCCCGCCTCGTGCTGATCTGCGGCGACCGGATCGTGTTGCGGGGAGAGACGGCGCTGATCGCCGTCGCGGAGGCGGCGGGCCTCGCGGGCGGGACGCGCATCTTCCTCGGGCACCGGGACGGGCAGCCCGTCTTCGCCGCCGCCGCGCCCGCCGAGGCGGCCGAGCGCTTCGCCGAGGGACCGACCCGCACCCTCGACCTCCGGTCCATCGCCACCGACTCCGCCGTGGAGGCCGAGGAGCTCGGCCTGCTCGCCGTGGCCAAGTCGATGCTCGACTGGCACGCCCGCCACGGCTTCTGCGCCAATTGCGGCACCGCCACCGTGGCGCGGGCCGGCGGCTTCCGCCGCGAGTGCCCGAGCTGCAACGCCCACCACTTCCCCCGGGTCGACCCGGTGGTGATCATGCTGGTGCGCCGGGGCGACAGCTGCCTGCTCGGCCGCGGGCCGCATTTCCGGCCGCACATGTATTCCTGCCTCGCGGGCTTCCTCGAGCCCGGCGAGACGATCGAGGACGCGGTCCGCCGCGAGGTATTCGAGGAGACGCGGATCCGCGTCGGCGCAGTCACCTACCGGACGTCGCAGCCCTGGCCGTTCCCGTCCTCGCTGATGCTCGGCTGCGCCGCCGAGGGCCTCGACGAGGCCATCGTCACCGATCCGAGCGAGCTGGAGGATGCGCGCTGGTTCACCCGGGCCGACGTCGCGGCCATGCTGGCGGGGACGCATCCCGAGGGGATCCAGGCCCCGCCGCCCATGGCGATCGCCCACTACCTGATGCGCGCCTTCGTGGCCGGGGAGACCTGACCCGGGCCTGCCGGTGCTCCGGCTCGCGGCGTCGACGGCTTCAGCCCGAATGCGCCACAGCCGCTGACTTGAAGCACGCCCGGGGGCCAGAGGGCGTGGCGCATACCGTCCGGCGGGCGGACGACGCCGCCCACGCCATCCGGCCTCAGACCGCGACGCGGTTCTGCTCGGCCTGGGCCGGGAGCGCGCCCCGCATCTCCGAGAAGGCCTCGCCCACCATCAGGAGCGCCGGACCGTCAAGGCCGGCCGCCTCGACCCGGTCGGCGAGGTCCGCGGCCGTGCCGCGCAGCGCCTGCTGGTTCGGGCGGGTGGCGTTGAACACCAGCAGCGCCGGCGTCGCGGGCGCCAGGCCCTCCGCCACGGCGCGTGCGAGCAGCGCCCGCAGGGTCCGCTTCGGCATGTAGACCACCGTGGTGACGCTCGGATCGGCGAGCGCGCCCCAGTTCAGATCGTCCGGCAGGGCGCCGCGGCGGTCGTGGCCGGTGACGAATTGCAGGCGGCGCGCGGCGTCGCGATGGGTCAGCGACAGGCCCAGGGACGCCGCCGCACCCTGCGCGGCCGAGACGCCCGGAACCACGGTCACCGGGATGCCGGCGGCCCGGCAGGCCTCGATCTCCTCGCCCGCCCGGCCGAAGACCAGCGGGTCGCCGGATTTCAGCCGCACCACCTGCTTGCCGGAGCGGGCGAGCTGCACCATCAGCGCGTTGATGTCGTCCTGGCGGCAGGACGGGCCGTGGCCGGTCTTGCCGACCAGCATGGTGCGGGCCTCGCGGCGGGCGTAGTCGAGGATCTCGGGGGCGACGAGGTCGTCGTAGAGGATGACGTCCGCGTTGCGCAGCGCCCGCAGCGCCTTGAGCGTGAGGAGCTCCGCGTCGCCGGGGCCGGCCCCGACCAGCGCCACGGCGCCACCCTTCGGGGCGGTCTCGGTCTCGCCGAGCAGCTCGGCGAGATCCCGCTCCGACGGCGCCCGGTCGGGCTCCGCGAAGGCCCGGTCGGTGAAGCGCTCCCAGAAGAGGCGCCGGTCGGCGAAGCCGTGGAAGCGAGCGGTGACGCCGTCGCGCCAATCGCGGGCGGCCGCGACCCAGCGGGCGAACCCGCGGGGCAGCATCGCCTCGATCCGGGCACGCACGGTCTGGCCGAAGACCGGGGCGGCGCCCTCGGTCGAGATGCCGACCACGAGCGGCGAGCGGTTGACGATGGCGCCGAACTTCACGTCGCAGAGGTGCGGCCGGTCCACCGCGTTGACGATGGCGCCGGCCCCGCGGGCGGCCGCCACGAAGGCGACGCACTCGGTTTCGTCCTCCATCGCGCCGATGCAGAAGGCCGCGCCCCAGAGGTCGTCCGGGCTCCAGGCGCGTTCGTGCAGCTCCACCCGCCCGTCGACGATCTCGCCCGGCACGGCGCGCAGCTCCTCGCCGGGCTCGGGCGCGTAGACGTCGACGTGGGCGCCGGCCGCGGCGAGGACCTTGACCTTCCAGGGGGCGCCGCCCGACGCGCCGGCGAGGACGACCCGCTTGCCGCGGAGGGGCACGAAGACGGGCAGCACCGCCAGCGGCTCCAGGCCGGCGGCCTTCGTCTCGCGGGGGGCGCGGGCTGCGCGCAGGGGGGTCTCGGTCACGGGCCTGTCCTGGATCGTCGCGAACCGGCCACTCCCGTCCGCCCCCTCGCCCCGAGGAGCCGCGCAGCAGCCTCGAAGGAAGGCTCCAGGGATCGCGCGGCCGGCTGGAGGGCTCCTTCGAGGCCCGCGGACGCGGTCACCTCGGGATGAGGGGATCGGATTGGATCACCCGGTCCGTCCTTGCCGGTGAGTGTATCAGATAATCACGCGGCGCGGGCGGTCTGCCCGGTCAGCATCTTGCGGATCTCCGGTATGCAGGAGCCGCAGTTCGTGCCGGCCTTGCAGGCTGCGCCCACCGCCTCCACGGATGCGGCGCCCCCGGCAATGGTCGCGGCGATGACGTCGGCGCCGACGCCGTGGCAGGCGCAGACCACCGGGCCCGCCGAGGCGGTCGCCGCGCGGCCCGAGAGCAGCGCCCGTCGTTCGGCGGCGCCGGGCGCCTCGGCGGCGAACAGGGCCTTGGCGGCTTCCCAGTCCGGCCGTTCCCCGGCGGGCGCGTAGGCGAGGCAGGCGACGAGGCGGTCGCCGTCGTAGACCGCGCAGCGGTAGCGGTCGCGGGCGTGGTCGGCATATTCCGCCAGTTCGCAGCCCGACAGCGCCTCGCTCTGGATCAGCCCGCGGACCGTCAGCGCCACCGCCCGGGAGCTGTCGGCGGTGGCGAATTGCGCGCCCCAGCCGCCGGTGATCGCGGCGCGCGCCCACCACCAGCCCTCGGGCATCGCCACCTGCCGGCGCGTCAGCAGGAAACCGCGGGCGCGGTAGCCGACGGAGGCGATGGCCGCCGGGGTCGCCTTGAGTTCGGGCTGACCGGAGACCGGGTCGGTCATGCCGCGCACCAGCGCGCCGACCCGGGCCCGCGACGCGAAGGCGCCGCCCCAGTGCATCGGCATGAACAGGCTGCCCGGCACCACCGTGTCGGTGACCGTCACTTCCAGCTCGGCCGCGCCGTACGCGGTCGTCAGCCGGGCGATGTCGCCCTCCACCAAGCCGTGGGTCGCCGCGTCGTCCGGGTGGACCTCGACGAACGGGACGGCCCGGTGCGCCGAGAGGCGCTGGCTCTTCCCGGTGCGCGTCATCGTGTGCCAGTGGTCGCGGACCCGGCCGGTGTTGAGCATGAGCGGGAATGCCGTCGAGGCCGCGAGCGCGAGGGCCGGCGGCTGCACCGCGACGAAGCGGGCGCGCCGGTCGAAGGTGTAGAACCGGCCGTCGCCGAACAGACGAGCCTTGCCCTGGGTGGCACCCCGGAGGCCGGAGCGTTTCGGGATCGGCCACTGAACCGGCGGGGCCGCGTCGTAGGCGGCGTCGCTGATGTCGGTGAGCGCGCCGAGGTCGAAGTCGCGGGTGCCGTTGTTCTCGTAGGCCGAGAGCCCGGCATGCTCGCGGAAGATCGCCGCGGCGGAATCGAACGCGAAGGCCCGGCCGTGGCCGAGGCGGCGGCCGACCTCGGCCAGCGCCGCCCAGTCCGGCCGCGCCGCGCCCGGGCTCGTGAGGAAGCGGCGCTGGCGCGAGATCCGGCGCTCGGAATTGGTGACGGTGCCGTCCTTCTCGCCCCAGGCCTGGGCAGGCAGCAGCACTGTGGTCTTGCCGCGACCCAGGGCGGTGTCGGAATCCGCCACTGCCTCGGACACCACGTAGAGGTCGAGGCCGGCGAGCGACGCGCGGATCGCGTCGGCGCGCGGCATCGAGACCAGCGGGTTGGTGCCCATGACCCAGAGGGCCTTGATCTTGCCCCGGGCAATCGCATCGAAGAGCGCCACCGCCTTCATCCCCTCGCCGGTGATGATCCGCGGGGCGCCCCAGTAGCGGCGCACCCGGTCCACCTCCTCGGGGGTGAAGTGCATGTGGGCGGCCAGCATGTTGGCCAAGCCCCCGACCTCGCGCCCGCCCATGGCGTTCGGCTGGCCGGTCAGGGAGAAGGGCCCCATCCCGGTCTCGCCGATGCGGCCGGTGATGAGATGGCAGTTGATGATGCTGTTGCCCTTGTCGGTCCCCTGAGCCGACTGGTTCACCCCCTGCGAGAAGGCCGTGACGACCCGGCGCGTGCCGGCGAACAGGGCGTAGAAGGTCGCGATGTCGGCCTCCGCCACCCCGGTGACGGCGGCGACCGCCGCGAGATCCGGCGCGATCTGGCGGGCGCGGTCGAGGGCGCCGTCGAGGCCGGCCGTGTGGGCATCGACGAAGGCGCGGTCGCGGAAGCCGTTGTCGGACAGGTAGACCAGCAGGCCCGCGAACAGGGCGGTGTCGGAGCCGGGCCGGATGCCGAGGAACAGGTCGGATTCCTGCGCGGTCTGGGTGCGGCGGGGATCGATGACCACGAACTTGGTGCCGCGGCGCGCCTTGGCGTCGGCCATGCGGCGGAACAGGATCGGGTGGCACCACGCGGTGTTGGAGCCGACCAGCACGATCAGGTCGGCCTCGTCGAGATCCTCGTAGCAGCCCGGCACCGTGTCGGAGCCGAAGGCCCGGCGGTGGGCCGCGACCGCGCTCGACATGCAGAGCCGCGAGTTGGTGTCCACGTGCGGCGTGCCGATGAAGCCCTTCGCGAGCTTGTTGGCGACGTAGTAATCCTCGGTGAGGAGCTGCCCCGACAGGTAGAAGGCGATCGCGTCCGGCCCGTGCTCCGCGGCGACCGCGCCGAGCTTCTTCGCGACGGTGTCGAGAGCGGCGTCCCAGGAGACCTGGGCGCCGTCGACCTGCGGGTGGAGCAGGCGGTTCTCCAGCGACAGGGTCTCGCCGAGCGCCGAGCCCTTCGAGCACAGGCGGCCGAAATTGGCCGGGTGCTCGGCGTCGCCCGCGATCGTGGCGCCGCCCTGGCCGTCCGGGGTCGCGAGCACGCCGCACCCGACCCCGCAATAGGGGCAGGTGGTCCGCACCGTCGGCGCCGCCACTGGCTGGGTCATGGCTGGATCCTCGAAGGGTCGTCCTGGGCGGGAGCAAGCGCCGCGCCGCATCGCCCTCCCCCGGCACAGGGGGGAGGGTTACCGGTGCTCAGTAGACGTCAGCCTGATACCGCCCGGCCTTCTTGAGCGCCGCGAGGTAGGCCACCGCGTCCTCGGGGCTCTTGCCGCCGAACTGCGCCGCCACGTCGATGATCGCCCGCTCGACGTCCTTGGCCATGCGCTTGGCGTCGCCGCAGACGTAGAAATGCGCGCCGCCCTCGAGCCACTTCCACAGCTCGGCGCCGTTCTCGCGCATCCGGTCCTGGACGTAGGTCTTCTCCGTGCCGTCGCGCGACCACGCCAGGGACAGGCGGGTGAGCACCTTGTCGTCCTTCAGGCTGTTCAGCTCGTCCTTGTAGAAGAAGTCGCTGGCCTGCCGCTGGTGGCCGTAGAACAGCCAGTTGCGGCCCGGCGCCCGCGTGGCGGCGCGCTCGCGCAGGAAGGCCCGGAACGGCGCGATGCCGGTGCCGGGGCCGCACATGATCACGTCCTTCGCCAGGTCGGCCGGCAGGCCGAAGCCGTGCGCCTTCTGCAGATAGACCTTCACCTTGGTCTGCTCGGGCAGGCGCTCGCCCAGGTGGGTCGAGGCGACGCCGAGCCGCAGCCGCGAGCGGTGATTGTAGCGCACCGCGTCCACCGTCAGCGACACCCGGCCGACATCCATCTTCGGCGAGGACGAGATCGAGTAGAGCCGCGGCTGGAGCTCGTCCAGGGCCTCGAGGAAGACCTCGGCGTCGGGCCGCGCGCCCGGGAACTTGTGGAGCGCGCCGAGCACGTCGAGATAGGCGGCGTCGCCGTCCGGATCCTCGCCGGAGGCGAGCGCCTGCGCCTTCTTGCGCGCCGCTCCGGAGGTGAGCAGCGACAGGAGCTGGTAGAGGTTGTCGGGCGCCGCGCCGAGCGCGTAGTTCATCAGCAGGTGCTCGCGCAGGGTCTTCTCGCCGATCACCCGCTCGGGCCGGGCGCCGAGCTCCGCGATCACGGCGTCCACCAGCGCCGGGGCGTTGGCGGGGAACAGGCCGAGGGAGTCGCCGACCTCGTACTGGATCGGCGTGCCGTCCAGGCCGATCTCGATGTGCCACGTCTCCTTCTCGCCGCCCGGATCGTTGAGGCGGCGGCGGGACAGGAACAGCGCCTCGACCGGGTTCTCGCGGCAGTAGCCGAGCGGGCCCAGATCGGCCGCCGCCTTCGGGGCGTCGTCGTCCGCCTTCGGGGCAGCCGGGGCGCCTCCGGCGGCGCCGAACTCCTCGTCGAGCTTCTTGAGCATGCGCAGGGTCTCTTTGCCGCCGGGCTGGCAAAGGTTCAGGCGCGCCTCGTTCTTCAGGAAGATCGCGTTGGCGTAGTCGGCGCAGTTGTAGCCGCACTGGCCGCAATCCTGCTGGGCCATGGCGGCCATCAGCTTCTGCGGCTCGGGCCGATCCTTGGCCATCTCCATCCGCTCGCCGATCGGCACGGAGGGGTCGTGCCAGGGGGCGTCGTCGTTGTCGGCGAGCTTCGGGCCGCTCGCGGGAGCATCGCCCGGCGCCAGCGCCGTGGCACCCGCGGCGGAGGGGCCGAGCAGGGCCGCGAAGTAGCCCGAGAGCCAGGCGCGCTGGTCCTCGTTGAAGGGCGCGGTCTCGGGGATCAGGACGAGGGGGGGCGAGACGTGCTGGGTCATGCGGCGGCCTTCAGGGCGGGCTGGTCCTCGGCGGCGTCGCGGAGCGCCTCCGCGCCGGTGCGGCTGGTGAAGGCCTGGAAGCTCTCCTCGGGGCCCTGGCGGAGGGCGAGGTAGGCGCGCAGCAGCGCCTCGACGCGGGCGGGCGCGTCCTCGGCCTTCACGGCCTTCCAGATCTCGGTGCCGATCTTCGGGTTCTCGGCGAAGCCGCCGCCGACCACGACGTCGTAGCCCTCGACGGTGTCGCCCTCCTCCGAGACCACGACCTTGGCGCCGATCAGCCCGATATCGCCGATGTAGTGCTGGGCGCAGCTGTGATGGCAGCCGGTGAGGTGGACGTTCACCGGCACGTCGAGGTTCGGCACGGCCTTCTCGACGTGGTCGGCGATGATCAGGGCGTGGCCCTTGGTGTCGGAGGCCGCGAACTTGCAGCCCCGCGCGCCCGTGCAGGCCACGAGGCCGGAGCGGATGCCCGCGGCCTTCGTGGTGAGGCCGAGCGCTTCCACGCGGGCTTCCACCTCGGCGACCTTCGCGTCCGGAACCCCGGAGACGATGAAGTTCTGCCAGACGGTGAGGCGGATCTGGCCGTCGCCGCACTCGGCCGCGATCTTCGCCAGCGCCCGGACCTGATCGCTGGTCATCTTGCCGACCGGCAGGACGACGCCGATCCAGTTGAGGCCGGGCTGCTTCTGGGCGTGGACGCCGACATGGGCGAAGCGGTCGGTGGGTTTGCGCGGGGCCACGTGCTCCGGCGCGACCCGGTCGAGCTTGCGGCCGAGCTTGTCCTCGACGGCGGCGAGGTACTTGTCGAAGCCCCAGGCGTCGAGGACGTACTTCATCCGGCTCTTGTTGCGGTTCGTCCGGTCGCCGTTCTCGATGAAGACGCGGATGATCGCGTCGGCGACGGCGTTGCAATCCTCCGGCTTCAGGACGATGCCGGTGTCGCGGGCGAGGTCCCGGTGGCCCGAGATGCCGCCGAGCACGAGGCGCATGTAGATGCCGGGCGGCACGGCGGCCCCGTCCAGCACCTCCACGGCCTGGAAGCCGATGTCGTTCGTCTCCTCCAGGGTCGGCATGACGCCGCTGCCGTCGAAGGCGACGTTGAACTTGCGCGGCAGGCCGTAGAGGGAGCGGTCGTTCAGGATCCAGTTGTGCCAGGACTTGGCGAGCGGGCGCGTGTCCAGAAGCTCCTGGGCGTCGATGCCGGCGGTCGAGGAGCCGGTGACGTTGCGGATGTTGTCGGCGCCCGCGCCCCGGGCCGTGAGGCCGATATCGGTGAGCCCGTCGAGGAAGGGCTGGGCGTGCTCGGGATCGATCTCCCGCACCTGCAGGTTCGCCCGGGTGGTCACGTGGACGTAGCCGCCGCCGTGCTGGTCGGCGAGGTCGGCGACGCCCGCGAATTGCCAGTGGTGCAGGATCCCGTTCGGGATCCGCAGCCGGCACATGTACGAGACCTGGTTCGGCGCGACCCAGAACATCCCGTGGTAGCGCCAGCGGAAATTGTCCTCGGGCTTCGGCTGCTTGCCGGCGGCGGCCTCCCGGATGAGGCGGTTGTGGCCGTCGAACGGGTTCTCGGCGCGCTTCCACTTCTCCTGATCGCAGAGCTTGCCGCCGTCCCGGACGGTCCGGTCCTGCGCCTTGATGTGGATCGCGTCCGGGCCCGTGGGCTCGGCGGGCGGCGCGGCCGCCCCGGCCCCGCCCGGGGCGAGGCCGCCGGTCAGGCGGACGGCGGCGATGCCGGAGGCGAAGCCCTCGAGGTAGCGCTTCTGCTCGGCCTCGAACGCGCCCGCGGCGCTCTGGGTGGTGGTCTCGGACATCCGCGCCTCCTCAAGCAGCGAGCGGCTCGGGCGCGGGGCGCCCGAACATCAAGTCGTCCACGTTCTCGATCGGGGCGCCGGAGCGGATCAGGCCCTTGCAGGCGCCCTGCTCGGCGATGTCGCCGACGAACACCGCGCCGATCAGTCGGCCGTCGCGCACCAGCAGCTTGCGGTAGAGGCCGGCACCGGGATCGGAGAGCACGATCGCCTCGGCATCGTCGGGCGTGTCCACGATCCCGGCCGAGAAGACCGGCAGGCCCGACACCTTCAGGCTCGTGGACAGGGCCGTGCCCCGGTACTCGGCCGCCTCGCCGGCGAGGTGGCGGGCGAGCGTGTCGGCGTGCTCGTAGGCGGGCTCGACCAGGCCGTAGATCTGGCCGCGGTGCTCGGCGCACTCGCCGAGCGCGAAGATGCGCGGGTCCGAGGTCGTCATCCGGTCGTCGACCGTGATCCCCCGGCCGATCGCCAGCCCCGCGGCCTGGGCCAGCGCCACCGAGGGGCGCACGCCCACCGACATCACCACGAGGTCGGCCGGGAGCGCGGTGCCGTCCGCCAGGACCAGGCGCTCGACCCGGGACGCGCCCTCGACGCGGGCGGTGTCGGCCTCGAGGATGACCCGCACGCCGCGCGCCTCCATGGCGCGCTTCACCAGCCCGGCGGCGTGGTGATCGAGCTGGCGCTCCATCAGCCGGTCCATGACGTGGAGCAGCGTGGTCTCGACCCCGAGGCGCGCGAGCCCGACCGCCGCCTCGAGGCCCAGGAGGCCGCCGCCGATGACGACGGCCCGGGCGTGCCGGACGGCCGCCGCGCGGATCGCCGCCACGTCGGCGAGGTCGCGGAAGGTGATGACGCCCGGAAGGTCCATGCCGGGCTTGGGCAGGCGGATCGGCAGGGAGCCGACCGCGAGGACCAGCCTGTCGAAGGGCACGACGTGGGTCTCGCCCACGATGACGAGCCCGTTCTCCCGATCGATCTGCGTCACGGGCGCGCCGGTGATCAGGCGGATGCCGTGATCCGCGTACCAGTCGAGGCCCCGGAAGGCGCAGGCCGCCTCGTCGACCTCGCCGCCGAGCAGCGAGGAGAGCAGGACCCGGTTGTAGGCGGCCGTGGGCTCGGCCCCGATGCAGGTGATGTCGTAGCGGCCGGGCGCGGCCTCGGTCAGCCGCTCCAGGAAGCGCAGCGAGGCCATGCCGTTGCCGACGACGACCAGCCTCTCGCGCGGCGGGCCGTTCCCGGCGCGCGCGTCGTGTCCGCGTGTGTCCTTAGGGGATGTCGCCATCGCTCGATCGCGTCTGGAACCTCGATTGCAGGGTCGTTGGCGGACCGCCCACGAAAAAGCCGCTGCCGGTCTTCTCCCGGCAGGCTTCAGCCTCAGGGAGAACCGGATCAGCGGCCTCGCTGACGGCGCTGTCCGTCGCCGTTGACGGACGCGGGGGGTCTAGCAGGTTCCGTGCCAGACGGCGGCCGGCCCGCGAGGGGCGCGCGGATTGTCAGGACCGGCGGCGCGCTCGGTGCTCGGCGGCGGGTCGGAGCGGCGGCTGCGGCACTGCACAAAAACTGTGCGACCCGTCGCGAAAGCGATCAGGCGCGGACCGGACTGCCGGTCGGGACTGTGGACGGTCGCGCGCGTGCGGGACGCGCGAGGTCGAAGGGGTCACGCGCACGGTCGATCGTGCCGTCGGCGCGCGGGGTGTGGCCGGCAGCGCCGCGCGCGTGGATGCTCTGTGCGGATCTGGTCAGGTCGCACGACCATGCCGCCGCGCGAAGCTCCCATGTTCGCGAGACGGAGCCACAGCTTCGCAATACAGGTGATCTGCGGGTGCCTGGCCGGCGATCCGTTACAGGAGCGTCGACAGCATCGCCAGAAGGCCGAGCGTCGGCATCGCGCCGGCGGCCAGGACCCAGTACCACGCGTGGTGCGCGCCGGCCCGACGGTTGTCGTTGCAGGCGCGGGGCACTCGGCCGCCCCGGGTCACGTAGCGTCGAAGCTCGACCCGCCCGCGCGGATGCGAGATCAACGATCCAGTTTCGAGTTTGCGGCATCCAGGCATGGCGGAAGCACAACGGGCGAGCCTGCCCGACGTTCCGCCACTGTTCGCACCGATACCGCGGGTCGGTGACGAACTGCGGGAAGTGTCGCCGCCCTCAGGAATCCGCGACCGCCGCCCTGTAGAGATCCGGCCTGTAGACCGTCGCGATCGCCGCCGCGATGTCGAGATCCGCGGGGAGCTGCCGCGCCGCGCGCATCTGCTCCAGCAGCCACCGGGCCTGCGCGGCGCGCGGCTCCTCGACCGCCGCGCCGAAGCGGATGCGCGGGCCCGGCTCGGCGGACGCGTCCGGATCGCCGGCGAAGGCCCGCCCGACCAGGGCGGGATCGAGGTCGAGGTAGGTCCGGCGGGCGAGGCGATGGATCAGTTCGGCCCGGTTCTCCGGATCGGCGCACCAGCGTCCGGCCCGGGCGACCGCCCGCACCAGCGGCAGGATCGCGCCGTCGAGCCGCGCGGAGACGGCCAGCACCTTCTCGGTCGCGTTCGGCGCCAGGGCGCTGCCGTGGACCGCGATCCGCCCGTGGCCGGCCGCGGCCGCCACGTCGTTCCAGGGCGCGCCGGCGCAGAACCCGTCCACCAGGCCGCGCGCCAGCGCCTCCACGCAATGCTGCGGCGGGACCACGACCGTGCGGAAAGCCGCCGCGTCGAGGCCGCCGGCCTCGGCGAACAGCCGCAATTGGTAGCTGTGGCACGAGAAGGGATGCACCGTGCCGAGCGTCAGGGGGCTGCCGGCGCGGAGCCGCGCCTGCGCCACGCCCGCGAAGGCGCGGGCGACGTCCGCCAGGGCCTCGCCGTCCGGGTCCATCGCCGCCCAGAGGGTGCGGGACAGCGTGACGGCGTTGCCGTCGGTGCTGAGCTGGAGCGGCACGATCAGGTCGGAGGGCGGCCCCGACAGGGCGAGCCGGCTCGCCAGCGCCAGCGGCGCCAGCATGTGCGCGCCGTCGAGATGGCCCAGCGCCAGCCGGTCGCGCAGCGTCGCCCAGGAGGGCTCGGCGGTGAGGTCGAGGTCGAGCCCCTCGGCCCGGGTGAAGCCCAGTTCGTGGGCCGCGATCAGCGGGGCCGCATCGCAGAGCGGAACGTAGCCGAGCTGGAGCCTCATCCGAGCAGGTCCGCGGTGGTGACGATCGCCCGGGCGATGTCGGCGATCTTGCGCTTCTCGTTCATGGCCTTGCGGCGCAGCTGCTTGTACGCCTCGTCCTCGGACAGGCCCTTCATGGTCATCAAGATGCCCTTCGCCCGCTCGATCAGCTTGCGATCGGCGAGTTCGCTCCGCGCCTCCGTCAGTTCGCGCTGGAGGCGCGCGAAGGCGTTGAAGCGCAGGATCGCGATGTCGAGGATCGACTTGATCCGTTCCGCCCGCAGGCCGTCCACAACGTAGGCGGAGATCCCGGCATCGACGGCGGCCTGCATCATGGTCGAGTCCGAGCGGTCGACGAACATCGCCACCGGCCGCTCGACCTGCCGGGAGACGCCCGACATCTGCTCCAGGATGTCCCGGCTCGGGCTCTCCAGATGGATCACCACCACGTCGGGCTTGAGGGCGGCGACGCGCTCCATGAGGTCGGCGGTGTCGGGAATCACGACCACGCGCCCGATCCCGGCGGCGCGCAGGCCCTCTTCCAGGATCGCCGCGCGGGCGCGGCTCGGGTCGATCACGGCGACGGTGAGATTGGTCTCAGTCATCTTGGCCCGGTACGGGGCGGGTCTTCTTCTGGAGGCCGGCCCGGCGCGGGCCACCGGACGCTAAGCAAGGCCCGTGCCCGCGACGCGCCCGTCGGCGGACGTTTCCGCGGTATCCCGTCCCGCGGCACCAGTAACCGCCGCGCAAAGAAATGGTCCAGCTTCCGCCGCAATGCTAACCGCACTCTGCAGACCTCGCGGCGGTCATGGAGATCGGTGATTCGGATGCGCAGGCCAGACCAGCCCGCCCTGACGGACGCCGCCCACGGCCGCGTGTCCATGCCCTTCCTGCCGACGCTGGCCGTCGTGGCGGTCCTGGGCGTGGCCTCGCTGTACTGCCCGAGCTCGAAACCGGTACAGCCCGGCGCCCGGGCCGAGGCGGGCGTGTCCGCCGCTCCCGGACCCACGGATTTCGCGCCGATGGCCGCCATCGCGGCGCCGGGCCGCCCGCCCGCCGTGATCGCGTTCGCCGAGCAGTACCCGCTCGACGCCGTGATCGCGCGGACGTGGTCCCTGCCCGCCCGTCCGGCCGTGGCCGCCCGCGCGACCTCCCACGTCGCGGCCGCGGGCCGGCGCGCCTGCCCGGGCCGGCGCTGCCCCGAGGCGCCGCGCAGCAACCCCGATCCCATGGCGCCCGCGCGCGCGGCGGCCGCCGATGAGGCCGAGGACACCCTGCTCCCGTCGCAGGCCCTGCCCTTCGCGGCCTCGGTGGTGGAGACCCTGGTTCCGGCCGCTCGGGCCGTCGGTGACGCGGCGACTCTCGTGCGCAGCGGCGCGAAGGCGGTCCAGGGCACGGTGGCCCTGGCCGTGGCCGACTGCCTGCGCTGACCGCACCCGGCGGCGGGCGTCCGAACCTCTGGATCTCGTGACCGGACGTCCTAGGTGCGTCGCAGCGGACGGCCCGGACTGCCGGCCGCGGACCGGAGCCGGGGCCGGATGGCTGCACGCATCGAGGATTACGCGCTCGTCGGGGATTGCCGCAGCGCCGCGCTGATCAGCCGGCAGGGCAGCGTGGACTGGTTGTGCTGGCCGCGCTTCGACGCGGCCGCCCTGTTCACCAGCCTCCTGGGAACCGAGGCGCACGGCTTCTGGAAGATCTTCCCCGAGGCCGAGAACGTCGAGACCCGCTGGTCCTACAGGCCGGGCAGCCTCGTGCTGGAGACCCGCCACACCACGCGCCAGGGCGAGGTCCTGGTCACGGATTTCATGCCGGTCGGCGACGGGGCCCATCTGGTGCGGCTCGTGGAGGGCGTGCACGGGCGCGTCGCCATGCGGATGGAGATGGCGGTCCGCTTCGATTACGGCTCGGCCGTGCCCTGGGTCTCCCGCTCGGAGCTGGGCGACCTGCGCGCCGTCTCGGGCCCCCACAAGGTCGTGCTGCGCACCGACGTCCATCTCAAGGGATCCGACGCGCAGACGACGGTGTCCGAGTTCACCGTCCATGCCGGCGAGAAGCACCGGTTCGTCCTGAGCTACGGCCCCTCGCACGAGGACGATCCGCCCCCGATCGAGCCGCGCAAGGTCCTCGAGGCCACGGACCAGCACTGGCGCGAATGGTCGTCGCGCTGCACCGGCGGCACGCGATGGGACCGGATGCTCCAGCGCTCGCTGCTGACCCTCAAGGCGCTGATCTACGAACCCACCGGCGGCATCGTGGCGGCGCCCACGGCCTCCCTGCCGGAGGGGCTCGGCGGGATCCGGAACTGGGATTACCGCTTCTGCTGGCTGCGCGACTCGACCCTGACGCTGATCGCCCTGATGGACGGGGGCTACATCGACGAGGCGCGCGACTGGCTGGGCTGGCTGCTGCGGGCCGTGGCGGGCAATCCCGAGCAGGCGCACATCCTCTACGGCATCGCCGGCGAGCGGCTGCTGCCCGAGATCGAGCTCGACTGGCTGCCGGGCTACGAGAACTCGCGGCCGGTCCGGATCGGCAACGCCGCAGCCAGCCAGTTCCAGCTCGACGTCTACGGCGAGCTGTTCGACGCGCTCTATCAGGCCCATGCCCGCGGCCTGCCGGTCAGCAAGGACGGGATACGGGTCGGCCTCGCGATCCTGAACCACCTGGAGAAGGCGTGGCGCGAGCCCGACGAGGGGATCTGGGAGGTGCGCGGCGGCCGTCGCCACTTCACCCACTCGAAGGTGATGGCCTGGGTGGCGTTCGACCGGGCCCTGCGCATGCACGAGATGCACGAGAACGGCGCCACCGACGCGCAGGCCGCGCGCTGGCGCGCGATCAAGGACGAGATCCACGCCGAGGTCTGCGCGAAGGGCTTCGACCCCGCCCTCAACAGCTTCGTGCAGTCCTACGGCGCGAAGGCGCTGGACGCGAGCCTGCTGCTCATCGCCCATACCGGCTTCCTCCCGCAGCACGATCCCCGGGTGGTCGGCACCGTGGAGGCGATCGGCAAGGGGCTGATGCGGGACGGCTTCATCCTCCGCTACGAGACCGAGGGTCAGACCACCGACGGGCTGACCGGGACCGAGGGGGCTTTCCTCCCCTGCACCTTCTGGTACGTCGACAACCTCATCGGCCTGGGGCGGCGCGACGAGGCCGGGGCGCTGATCGAGCGCCTGATCGGCATCTGCACCGATCTCGGCCTCGTCAGCGAGGAATACGACGTGCAAGCCAAGCGTCTTGTGGGTAACTTCCCTCAGGCGTTCACCCACGTCGCCCTCGTCAACACGCTCCTCAGCTATACGCGCGGCGAAGGGCCGGCGGATCGGCAGGGTGGTAAGGCCAACGGAGCTCCTCCCGCCGTCCTACGGCAGCGCGAAGCCGCGAAGCGGACCGCGCGAGGCGAACTGGAAGACGCGACATCATGAGCGGTGCTGACACTCCCGCCAAGGCGGCCCTCGCTGAGATCGATACGCTCAGCATCAACACGATCCGGACGCTCGCGATCGACGCGGTGCAGAAGGCCAATTCCGGCCATGCCGGCGCGCCCATGGCGCTGGCGCCGGTCGCCTACACCCTGTGGAACCGCTACCTGCGCTACGACCCGGCGCATCCGCACTGGCCGAACCGCGACCGGTTCGTGCTGTCCTGCGGCCACGCCTCGATGCTGCTCTACGGGCTCCTGCACCTCGCGGGCGTCGCCGAGAGCGACGGCGGCAACGCCCCGGCGGTGTCGCTGGAGGACATCAAGAAGTTCCGCCAGCTCGACAGCCGGACCCCGGGCCACCCGGAATACCACTTCACCACCGGCGTCGAGACCACCACGGGCCCGCTCGGCCAGGGCGTCGCCAACTCGGTCGGCATGGCCATGGGCAGCCGCTTCCTCGGCCAGCACCTGAACCGGCCGAACCTGCCGCTGTTCGACTACAACGTCTACGCCGTCTGCTCGGACGGCGACCTCATGGAGGGCGTCGCCTCGGAGGCCGCCTCGCTGGCCGGCCACCTGCGGCTCGCCAACCTCTGCTGGATCTACGACGACAACACCATCACCATCGAGGGCCACACGGAGCTGGCCTTCGGCGAGGAGGTCGCGACCCGCTTCCTGGCCTACGGCTGGCAGGTGCTGCGCGTCGCCGACGCCAACGACGTGCACGCGCTGGCGGGCTCGATCGAGACGTTCCTCGCGACCAACGACCGGCCGACGCTGATCATCGTCAAGTCGGTGATCGGCTACGGCGCGCCCAAGAAGCAGGGGACCTCGAAGGCCCACTCGGACGCGCTCGGCGAGGACGAGGTGAAGGGTGCCAAGCGCGCCTACGGCTGGCCGGAGGACGCCCAGTTCCTCGTGCCGGACGGCGTGCAGGAGAACTTCCGCGATGGGATCGGCAAGCGCGGCGCCGGCCTCTACGACGCGTGGCAGGGCCTGCTCGCCAAGGCGAAGGAAGCCGATGCCGCCCACGCCGAGGACCTGAACGCCTTCCTGGAGGGCCGCCTGCCGGAGGGCTGGGACAAGGACATCCCGGCCTTCGAGCCGGACGCCAAGGGCCTCGCCACCCGCGAATCCTCCGGGAAGGTGCTGAACGCCATCGCCCAGCACGTGCCGTTCCTGCTCGGCGGCTCGGCGGACCTGGCGCCGTCCAACAAGTCCAACCTGACCTTCGAGGGCGCGGGCTCGTTCGGCCCGTTCTCGCCGGGCGGCCGCAACCTGCATTTCGGCGTCCGCGAGCACGCCATGGGCTCGATCGTGAACGGGCTCGGCCTCTCCGGGCTGCGGGCCTACGGCGCGACCTTCCTGGTCTTCGCCGACTACATGCGCCCGCCGATCCGGCTGGCCTCGCTCATGGAGCTGCCGGTCTTCCACATCTTCACCCACGACTCGATCGGCGTGGGCGAGGACGGGCCGACCCACCAGCCGGTGGAGCAGCTCCTGTCGCTGCGCTGCATCCCCGGCCTCGTCACCCTACGCCCGGCCGACGCCAACGAGGTCGCCGAGGCCTACCGGGTGATCTTCACGCTCCGGAACCAGCCGGCCGTGCTCGCGCTGTCCCGCCAGCCGCTGCCCACGCTCGACCGTACGAAGTACGGCGCGGCCTCGGGCACCGCCAAGGGCGGCTACGTGCTCGCCGACTGCGACGGCACGCCCGACGTGATCCTGCTCGCCTCGGGTTCCGAGGTGCAGCTCTGCGTCGGCGCCTACGAGGCGCTGAAGGCCGAGGGCGTGAAGGCCCGGGTCGTGTCGATGCCGTCCTGGGACCTGTTCGAGCGGCAGGACCGAGCCTACCGCGACGCGGTGCTGCCCCCCGCCGTCAAGGCGCGGGTCGCCGTCGAGCAGGGCAGCGTCATCGGCTGGGACCGCTACGCCGGCTCCGAGGGCGCGGTGATCGGCATGCACACCTTCGGCGCCTCGGCGCCGATCAAGGATCTCCAGACCAAGTTCGGCTTTACCCCCGAGAAGGTCCTGGACGCCGCGAAGGCGCAGGTGGCCAAGCATAAGAAGTAGCCCGGGGGCCTGCTCTCCCGCCCAGTCGGGGCGGGAGAGCGCGTTCGGGCGCGAGTACGCGGTACGCGAGACGAGGAATCGACATGAACGCGCTCAAGGCCCTGCACGACGAACAGGATCAGGCGGTCTGGCTCGACTTCGTGGCCCGCGGCTTCATCGCGAAGGGCGAGCTGAAGCAGCTCGTGGAGCGCGACGGCCTGCGGGGCGTCACCTCCAACCCGTCGATCTTCGAGAAGGCGATCGGCCACTCGGACGAGTACGACGACAGCCTCAAGGCGGTGCAGGCGACCGGCGACAGCCGCGTCATCGACCTCTACGAGGGGCTCGCCATCGCCGACATCCAGGCGGCCGCCGACGTGCTCCGCCCGGTCTACGAGGCGAGCGACGGCGCGGACGGCTACGTCAGCCTGGAGGTCTCGCCCTACCTCGCCCTCGACACCGAGGAGACGTTGGCCGAGGCGCGGCGCCTGCACAAGGCGGTGTCCCGCGACAACCTGATGGTCAAAGTCCCGGCGACACCGCAGGGCATCCCGGCGATCCGGCAGCTGACCAGCGAGGGCATCTCGATCAACGTCACCCTGCTGTTCTCGCAGGAGGCCTACGAGGCCGTGGCGCGCGCGTTCATCGACGGGCTGGACGAGCGCGCGAAGGCCGGCCACGACGTCTCGCGCATCGCCAGCGTGGCGAGCTTCTTCATCAGCCGCATCGACGTGCTGGTCGACAAGCTGCTGGACGAGAAGATCGCGGAGGCCAACGACCCCGACGAGAAGATCGCCCTGGAGCAGCTCAAGGGCAAGGTCGCGATCGCCAACGCCAAGCTCGCCTACCAGCGCTACAAGCGCATCTTCGCCGAATCCAAGTGGACGGCGCTCGCCGAGAAGGGCGCCAAGGCGCAGCGGCTGCTCTGGGCCTCCACGGGTGTGAAGAACAAGGCCTATTCCGACGTCCTCTACGTCGAGGAGCTGATCGGCCCGAACACCGTCAACACCATGCCGCCCGCCACCATGGACGCGTTCCGCGACCACGGCGTGGTGCGGGCGACGATCGAGGAGGACGTGCCGGGCGCCGAGGCCGTGATGGCCAAGCTCGCGCGGACCGGCATCGACATCGAGACGATCGCCGAGCAGCTGGTTCGCGAGGGCGTGCAGCTCTTCATCGACGCCGCCGACAACCTGCTGGGCGCCGTCGCCGGCAAGCGCGCCGCGCTGCTGGGGCACCGGCTCGACGGCCAGAGCCTCGCCATGGACGACACCCTGGCGGCCGAGGCGAAGAAGGCCGTCGAGTCCTGGCGCGCCAGCGGGTCGATCCGCCGGCTCTGGGCGGGCGACGCCTCGGTCTGGTCCGGCCACGACGAGGCGAACTGGCTCGGCTGGCTGCACATCGTCGAGGAGGAGCTGGAGAAGGCCGCCGACTACGCCGCCTTCTCCGACTGGGTGAAGGCGCAGGGCTTCACCGACGCCGTCGTGCTCGGCATGGGCGGGTCGAGCCTCGGCCCGGAGGTCCTGAGCCTGACCTACGGCCAGCGCGAGGGCTTCCCCAAGCTCCAGATCCTCGACTCGACCCACCCGGATCAGGTGCGCGCCCTCGAGGCGAGCATCGACCTGGGCAAGACCCTGTTCATCGTCGCCTCCAAGTCCGGCTCGACGCTGGAGCCGAACGTCTTCCGCGACTACTTCCTGGCCCGCGCCAAGGACGTGCTCGGCGACCGGGCCGGCGACCATTTCGTGGCCGTGACCGATCCCGGCTCCGACATGGAGCGCGCCGCGCAGAGCGATAAGTTCAAGAAGATCTTCTACGGCGTGAAGCAGATCGGCGGGCGCTACTCGGTGCTCTCGGCCTTCGGCCTCGTGCCGGCCGCCGCCATGGGCCTCGACGTGAAGGCGCTCCTCGAGACCGCCCGCATCATGGTCCGCTCCTGCGGCCCGGCCGTGCCGCCGGCCGTGAATCCGGGCGTCCTGCTGGGCACGGCCATCGGCGCTGCGGCGCTCGCCGGCCGCGACAAGGTGACGATCGTCGCCTCCCCGGCGATCGCGAGCTTCGGCGCCTGGGCCGAGCAGCTGATCGCGGAATCGACCGGCAAGCAGGGCAAGGGCCTCGTGCCGGTGGACGGCGAGCCGGTCGGCGTTCCGGCGGTCTACGGCCACGACCGGTTCTTCGTCTACCTCCGCCTCGACGGCAACGCCGAGGCCTCGCAGGACGAGGCCCTGCGCGCCCTGGAGCGGGACGGCCACCCGATCGCCCGCATCACCCTCGACTCGATCGAGCAGCTGCCGCAGGAATTCTACCGCCTGGAGATGGCGACCGCGGTGGCCGGCGCGGTGATCGGGATCAACCCGTTCGACCAGCCCGACGTCGAGGCCAGCAAGGTCGAGACCAAGAAGCTGTTCGCCGAGGCCGAGGCGAAGGGCGCCCTCCCCGCCGAGACGCCGCTCTTCTCCGACGACGCGATCGCGCTCTACGCCGATCCGCGCAATGCCGAGGGTCTGCCGCAGGCGACCGACGGCCTGGAGGCCGCGCTCAGGGCGCAGGTCGCGCGGCTCAAGGACGGCGATTACCTCGGCCTGCTCGCCTACGTGCCGCGCGATGCCGAGGCCGCCGGCATCCTCCAGGAGGCGCGGATCGCCGTGCGCGACGCCCGCAAGGTGGCGACCTGCCTCGAGTTCGGGCCGCGGTTCCTGCACTCCACCGGCCAGGCCTACAAGGGCGGCCCGGATACCGGCGTGTTCCTGCAGATCACCGCGGATCCGTCGCAGGATCTCCCGATCCCGGGCCGGTCCCTCGGCTTCGCCACGGTGGTGGCCGCGCAGGCACGGGGCGATTTCGCCGTGCTGGCCGAGCGCGGCCGGCGGGCGCTGCGGGTCCACATCAAGGGCGACCTCGAGGCCGGGCTGAAGCGCGTCGCGGCCGCCCTCAAGGCCGCGGTGGCGTAGGCGCACCTTTCCCCCTCCCCGGTTTCAGGGAGGGGAGACTCTGAGGAGATCGGCAATGCAACTCGGCATGATCGGCCTCGGCCGGATGGGCGGCAACATCGTCCGGCGCCTCCTGCGCGACGGGCACACGGCCGTGGTGTTCGACCAGAACCCGGCGGCCGTCGCCGCCCTGGTCGAGGCCGGCGCGGTCGGCGCGTCGAGCCTGGAGAACCTGGTCTCGAAGCTGGAGGTGCCGCGCGCGGCCTGGGTGATGCTGCCGGCCGGGGCGATCACCGAGCAGACCGTCCAGGCGCTCTCGGGGCTGATGCAGGCGGACGACTGCATCATCGACGGCGGCAACTCGTTCTACGGCGACGATGTCCGCCGCGGGGTCGCCCTGAGGGAGAAGGGCCTGCACTACGTGGATGTCGGCACCTCGGGCGGCGTCTGGGGCCTGGAGCGCGGCTACTGCATGATGATCGGCGGGGACAAGGAAGCCGTCGACCGCCTCGACCCGATCTTCAAGACCCTGGCGCCCGGCGTCGGTGACATCCCGAAGACGCCGAACCGCGAGGGGCGCGACCCCCGCGCCGAGCAGGGCTACATCCACGCGGGTCCGACCGGCGCCGGCCACTTCGTGAAGATGGTCCATAACGGCATCGAGTACGGCCTGATGCAGGCCTACGCGGAGGGTTTCGACATCCTCCGCCATGCGAATTCCGCGGACCTGCCGGCCGAGCGCCGCTTCGATCTCAACATGGGCGACATCGCCGAGGTCTGGCGCCGCGGCAGCGTCGTCTCGTCCTGGCTCCTCGACCTGACCGCCCAGGCGCTCGCGGGCGACGAGCAGCTCACCGACTTCTCCGGCTACGTCGAGGATTCGGGCGAGGGCCGCTGGACCATCAACGCCGCCGTCGAGGAGGGCGTCCCCGCGACGGTGCTCTCGGCCGCCCTCTACCGCCGCTTCCGCTCCCGCGAGCACGCGAGCTACGCCGACAAGCTGCTCTCGGCGATGCGCAAGGGCTTCGGCGGTCACCAGGAGCCGAAGGGCTGAGCGGGACGCCCGCGGACCGCCCCGTCCGACCCCCGAAGCCGCAGGGCCCGAACCCATGAGCCTTCCCGTCGGAACGCACGTCCTGAAGGATCCGGAGGCGGTCGCCCGCGAGGCGGCCGAGCGGATCATCGTGGCCTGCGGCGAGACTCGGTCCGAGCGGATCGCGCTCTGCCTCTCGGGCGGCTCGACCCCCAAGGTGCTGTACGGCCTGCTCGCCGGGCCGGATTACGCGGCCCGGGTGCCGTGGGAGCGGATCCACTGGTTCTTCGGGGACGACCGCGCGGTGCCGTGGGACGACCCGCGCAGCAATGTCCGGATGGTCCGGGAAGCGTTCGGCCGCGGATCCCGGATCCCGCCGACGCATCTCCACTTCATCCCCTCGGACGCGGGCCCCGAGGCGGGCGCCCGCGCCTACGAGCGGACGCTCCTCGACTTCTACGGCGCCGACAGCCTCGATCCGGCCCGCCCGCTGTTCGATCTCGTGCTGCTCGGCCTGGGCGAGGACGGCCACACCGCCTCGCTGTTTCCCGGCAAGCCCGCCGTCGACGAGACCCGGCGGCTCGTCGTCGCCGTGCCGGAGGCCGGCCTGGAGCCGTTCGTCCCCCGGATCAGCCTGACGTTGCCGGCGCTCGCGTCTTCCCGGCACGTGCTGTTCCTCGTCACCGGTGCCGGCAAGCGGACCCCGCTGGCCCGGCTCGCCGCGGGCGAGGCGCTGCCCGCCGGCCGCGTGACCAGCACCGGCGCCGTGGCGTGGTTGCTGGACGAGGCCGCGGCCGGCTGAGGCCGGCTGCCGCTCCCGCGTCCCGCGGCGGGACCCTCCGCGCGGGTCCCGCCGCGTCGTCCGGGTGGACGCGCCGGCGTCGGGCTCGCGGGGTTCTCCGCCCTCGCGCAACGCGGTTTCTCGCGGCCGCGCTTTCGCGCAATGACTTTGCCGCACCGGGCGATATCGGGTGCGAGAACGCAACCCGCCCACGCAGGACCTTGGGTACTCTTCGCGCAGCCTCGTGAAGGGCACCGAAGGAGACTGGCCGATGCCGCAGACCGCGACCCCGAACGACGTCGAGGCGATGCTGGCGAACCTCGCCCGCTCCGCGGGCCGGTCGCCGGAGGCCTACCTGGCCTCGGCCCGGTCCACCCTGGTCCGCATCCTGGCGCAGCCGGACCTGCTCGACCCGTCGCGGCTGGTCGGCCAGGGGCCCGGCCTGAGCCGGAACCTCCTGTTCGGCACCGAGGCGATCAGCGTCTGGGCGATGGTCTGGGCGCCCGGCACGGTGACGCCGGTCCACGACCACCACTGCTCGTGCTGCTTCGGCCTGTTGCGCGGCAGCCTCCGGGAGACGTGGTACCGCCCGATCAGCGAGACCCACGCCGTGGCGACCATGGACGCCGTCCGCGAGCCCGGCTTCGTCGCCTGCATGATGCCCACGGGGCCGAACCTGCACCGGATCGCCAATGACGGGCCGGAAGCGGCCGTCTCGATCCACGTCTACGGCTACGACCACCGGGCGCAGGACTCGTCGATCCACCGGACCTACGCGGTGGCGGCGGGCTGAGCCCCGCCGCAGCGCGGTCGCCTCACGCCACGTAGATCGTCGGGACGGCGGTCGTGTACTTCATCTCCTCCATGGCGATGGAGGAGGACAGATTCGAGAAGTCGAGCTTGGCGATGAGGCGCTGGTAGACCGCGTCGTAGGCCTCGATGTCGGGCACGACGATCCGCAGCAGGTAGTCGATCTCGCCGGTCAGGCGCCACGCCTCGACGATCTCCGGGAAGCCGGCGACCACCCGCCGGAAGGCGTCCGACCAGTCTGCGGCGTGGCGCGGCGCCTTCACGGCCACGAACACCGTGGTGGGGACGTTGACCTTGCGGCGATCCACCAGGGCGACCCGGCGACGGATCACTCCGGACGCCTCCAGCTTCTTCACCCGCCGCCAGCACGGCGCCGCGCTGATGCCGACCTGCTCGGCGAGCTCGGCCACCGGGAGCGTCGCGTCCTGCTGGAGGAGATCGAGGATCTTCCGGTCGACGGCGTCCATGCGATCGCTGCTCCCGTCTGCGGGTCCGGGCCGGACTACAGGGCGAAATGCTTCGAGAGCTTGAGCCCCTGGGCCTGGTAGTTCGAGCCGGCCCCGGCCCCGTAGAGCGTCTCCGGCAGGTCGAGCATCCGCTCGTAGACGAGGCGGCCGACGATCTGCCCGTCCTCCAGGAGGAACGGCACGTCGCGGGAGCGGACCTCCAGCACGGCCCGCGCGCCCGCCCCGCCCGCCCCGGCATAGCCGAAGCCCGGGTCGAAGAAGCCCGCGTAGTGGACCCGGAACTCGCCCACCAGGGGATCGAACGGCACCATCTCGGCGGCGTGGTCCGGCGGGACCTGCACGGCCTCCTTCGACGCCAGGATGTAGAACTGGCCGGGGTCGAGGATCAGGCTGCCCGACCCGTCGGCGGCGAGGGGCTCCCAGAAATCCGCGGCCCGGTGGCGGCCGGGGGCGTCCACGTCGACGAGGCCGGTGTGGCGCTTCGCCCGGTAACCCACGAGGCCGTCGAAGCCGGCGAGGTCCACCGAGACCGCGACGCCGCCCTGGAAGGACGGGCTGCCGGCGTCGACCAGGGCCGAGCGGGCGTGCAGCAGGCCGAGCTCGACCTCGGTCAGCCGCGGCGCCCCGCGGCGGAAGCGGATCTGCGACAGCCGCGAGCCGCTGCGCACGAGGACCGGGAAGGTGCGCGGCGAGATCTCCGCGTAGAGCGGCCCGTCGTAGCCGGGCTCGACCTGGTCGAAGGCCTCGCCGCGGTCGGTGATCACGCGGGTGAAGACGTCGATGCGCCCGGTCGAGCTCTTCGGGTTCGCGGCCGCCGCGAGATCGGCCGGCAGGGCGAGGCTCTCCTGGAGCTCCGCGATGTAGACGCAGCCCGTCTCCAGGACGGCGCCCGGGCGCAGGTCGACGGCGTGCAGCGACAGCCGGTCGACGCAGGCCTGGACCGTCCGTCCCGAGCCGGGCAGGAAGCTCGTCCGAACCCGGTAGGCCTTGGCGCCGAGGCGCAGGTCGAGGCTCGCGGGCTGGATCTGGTCGGGTGCGAAGGGGCTCGCGGTCCGGATGCCGCCCGCCTGGGCCAGGGCGGCGATCGCCTGGGCCGGCAGAATGCCGGATCGGCCGTCCGCGCTCGACTCGGCGGCTCCCGTGGCTGCGCCCGCGTTCATCGCGCCCCTGACTCCTTCGCGCGCCCCGGCCGGTCCGCGTCACTCCGATCAGCGTTGTCCGTCGGGACCCGCTAACGCGGGCTTAACCGCTTCCGCAGGCCGCGTCATGCCGGCGCCGCGCCCCGCCGGGGGGCCGGCGTCGCGCGAGGTAGTCCGCCGCAATTGACGACGATTCCGCCGCCCACTACCACCGGCCGGGAAGCGCGTTCCATTCGGCTTCAGCGAGTCGTACCGTCCGAAGAAGGGCCAAACAGGGCGATGTACAAGGCCGAGACGCGGGGAATAAGTGTGACGGTTCAGTCTCGTTTCGTCGAGGAGGAGTCCTCGCCGACCGAGAGCCGCTACTTCTTCGCCTACACGGTCGAGATCGTGAACAACGGCAGCGAGCAGGTCCAGCTGCGCTCGCGCCACTGGCGGATCATCGACGGCCACGGCGCCTGCCAGGAGGTGCGCGGCACCGGGGTGGTCGGCAAGCAGCCGGTGCTGGAGCCGGGCGAGTCCTTCTGCTACACCAGCGGCTGTCCGCTCAACACGCCCGACGGGTTGATGGCCGGCAGCTACACCATGGCGACGGTGGCCGGCGAGAGCTTCGAGGCCGAGATCCCCGCCTTCTCCCTCGACAGCCCGCACGTCCGCCGCAGCCTGCACTGAGGTCCCGGCCGGGGCCTCGCCCCGGAGGAATCCATGTCCGCGACCGGCGAGCGGCTGAGCCCGCTCGACATGCTCGCCCGCCTCGTGTCCTTCGATACGGAGAGCGACAAGTCCAACCTCGCCCTGATCGACGCCGTCAGCGCCTATCTCGACGGCTGGGACGTCCCGTACCTGCGTCTCCCGAACGCGGCGGGCGACAAGGCCGCCATCCTCGCGACGGTCGGCCCGATGGTCGACGGCGGCGTCGTCCTGTCCGGCCATACCGACGTGGTGCCGGTGACGGGCCAGGCCTGGACCAGCGACCCGTTCACCCTGCGCGTCGCCGACGGCCGGGCCTACGGACGGGGCGCGGTCGACATGAAGGGCTTCGACGCGCTGGCCCTAGCCCTGGTGCCCGACATGATCGCCGCCGGCCTGAAGCGGCCGATCCACATCCTGCTCTCCTACGACGAGGAGACGACCTGCCTCGGCTCGATGGACGGGATCGCGCGGTTCGGCGACGGCCTGCCCCGCCCGGCCGCGGTGATCGTCGGCGAGCCCACCGGGATGGAGGTGGCGGACGCCCACAAGAGCATCGTCACCTGCCTCACCACGGTCCACGGCCACGAGGCCCATTCCGCCCGCCCGGCCCTCGGCGCGAACGCCGTGTCGGCCGCCTGCGACCTCGTCGCCGGCCTCAACCGGATCGCCGACCTGATGATCGAGCGCGGCGACCCGTCCGGGCGGTTCGATCCCGCCTCGACCACGGTCCATGTCGGGACGATCCAGGGCGGCACCGCGCGCAACATCCTCGCCAAGGAGTGCCGCTTCCTCTGGGAGTATCGCGGCCTGCCCGATCTCGACCCGGCCGAGATCCCGCGGCTCTTCGCGGCCGAGGTCGAGCGGGTCACCCGCGAGCGCCTCAACCGCTACGGCGCGTACGGGCGGATCGAGACGCTGGAGGAGGTCGACATTCCGGGCCTCGCTCCGGAGCCGGGCTCGGAGGCCGAGCGCCTCTGCCTGCGCCTCGCGGGACGCAACCGCACCGTCGCGGTCCCCTACGCCACGGAGGCCGGGCGCTTCCAGGCGGCGGGTCTCCCGACGGTGGTCTGCGGCCCCGGCGACATCGCCCAGGCGCACCAGCCCGACGAGTTCATCACCCTCGATGCCCTGGGCCAGGGTGAGCACTTCCTGCGCAAGCTGATCGAGGTGGGTGCGTCATGAATGCGGTGACCGGTATCACCATCAAGCTGCGCCCGCTGGAGCGGGAGGACCTGCGCTTCGTCCACCAGCTCAACAACAACGACAGCATCATGCGCTACTGGTTCGAGGAGGCCTACGAGTCCTTCGCCGAACTGCAGCAGCTCTACGAGCGCAACATCCACAATCAGACCGAGCGGCGCTTCATCGTGGCCGACCCGAGCGGGGAGCCGGCCGGGCTGATCGAGCTCGTCGAGATCAACCACCTGCACCGGCGCTGCGAGTTCCAGATCGCGATCCACCCGAGCTTCCAGGGCCGCGGCTACGCGTGGCAGGCCACCCGGATCGCCATGGATTACGCCTTCAGCGTGCTCAACATCCACAAGCTCTACCTGCACGTCGACCGGGACAACGCCCGGGCCGTGCGGATCTACGAGCGCTGCGGCTTCCACCCGGAGGGCGTGCTGAAGGACGAGTTCTTCGTGAACGGGCGGTATCGCGACGCCGTGCGGATGTGCCTGTTCCAGCCCGAATATCTCAGGGCCCGCGGCGGCGGCGGCGACATCGCGGAGCCCGTCTTGAAGGCCTGAACCGGGTCCCGTCCGCCGCCCGCGGGCGCCGTCGACCCGAGACGACGAGGGGGAGGAGCCGGTCGGCTCCCCCCCCCCAAGCTCACGCTTTTCAGTTGCGGCCGGCACCGCCCGCCTGGCCGCCGGCCCGGCCGGCGCCCTGGGCGCCGCCCATGGCGCCGTTGCCGCCCGTGCTGCCGCTCATGCCGCCGCGCTCCGCGCCGCCGGTCCGGCCGCCCTCGGCGCCGGACTTCATGCCGCCCTGCTGGCCGCCGCGATCCGACGCGTTGCGGATGCCGTCCTGCTGGCCGCCGCGCATGTCGCTGTTGCGCACGCCGTCGTTCTTGCCCTCCTGACGGGACGCCTTGTCCATCCCGCGATCCTGGCCGCGGTCGTTGCGGTCCGTCCGGCCGTCGTTGCGGCCCTCGTTGCGCGACGCGTTGCGGATGCCGTCCCGCTCGCCGCGATTGTCGAAGCGCGCCCCGGCGCGCTGCTCGGAGCGGAAGCTCGCGCTGACCGCGCCGCCGCCGCTGAGGCGCCGGTACTCGGCCGACCCGTAGCGCACCCGCTGGCCGCGGATCGTCACGTAGCGGTCCTCCTGGACCGAGACGAGGCGGCGGTACTCGGGCGAGCCGTAGAGCACCCGCTGGCCCCGGATCACGACGTAGCGCGCGCGCGGGCCGGTCTCGCGGACGCTGACCAGGCGGCGGTACTCGGGCGAGCCGTAGAGCACCCGCTGGCCGCGGATCACGACGTAGCGCGCGCGCGGGCCGCGGTTCTCGGTGACGACGAGGCGGCGATACTCCGGCGAGCCGTACACGACCCGGCGGCCGCCGATGAACACGTAGCGGCCCTCGCGGCGGAAGCCGCCCTCGACCCGCTCGGACCGGACATCCGTCCGGCTCACGTCCGTCCGGCCGCGGAAGTCGGTGCGGTCGGCGCGACGGTCACCGCGGCGGTCGCCGCGATCGGCACGCGCGCCGTCGCGATCCCCGCGCTCGTCGCGGTCGGCGCGATCGCCGCGGCGGTCGCCCCGCTCGGCGCCGGCCCTGTCCTGAGCCGTGCGATCCTGGGCCATGCGATCCTGGCCCGAGCGGCCCTCGCCGCCGGCCTCGCGGCCCTGCGCGGACCGACCCGCCTCGGCGCCGGAGCGGTCGGACGCCGCCTGGCGACCGCCCTTCATGTCGCCCTGCATGCCACCCTGCGCGCCGCCCTGCATGCCGCCGCGGTCGCCGCCACCGGCCTTCATGCCGGACTCGGCGCCACCCTGACCGCCGCGACCGCCCATCCCGGCGCCGCGATCGGCGCCACCCTGCTGGGCATAGGCCGAGGTGCTGATCAGCAGCGCGGCCAATCCGATCGACAATTTCCGCATGGCGTACCCTCCAATGTTGAATCTGCCACGCAACGTCAAAGGTCGCGAAACGGTTCAGCCTGGAGGGCTCAAAAATTTACGCAACGAATACCGATCTTCGTGCGTTTCGCGCGGAAAAGCTTGGCCGTAGACGCGGGCATGCTGGTCCGCAGGCCCGCTGTCCTGCGCTCTACTGGCTCGGCTGTCCGGCGATCTCGGCCTCGACCTCCTGGGGATCGAGGTCGTAGCGCCGGGAGCAGAACTCGCAGGTGATGACGATGCGCCCGTCATCCGCCACCATGTCGTGCCGTTCCTGCGGCGAGAACGAGCGGATCATGCCCATCACGCGCTCCCGCGAGCAGCGGCATGTCTCCTGGACCGGCTGACGGTCGAACACCCGCACGCCGCGCTCGTGGAACAGCCGGTAAAGCAGCCGCTCGCTGGACACGTGCGGATCGACCAGCTCGTGGTCCTCGATGGTCGCGACCAGCGAGCGGGCCTCGACCCAGGCATCGTCCTCCGGCGCCTCCCCCGAGAGATGCGCGTGGCCCTCCGGGATGTCGCCCGGGGGCAGGTCGGCGAGGCGCGCCCGGTCCACCGACTGGGGCAGGAACTGCACGAGCAGGCCGCCGGCCCGCCAGCGCCCGGCCCCCTCCTCCACGGCCTCGGCCACGGCGAGGCGCACCTGCGTGGGGATCTGCTCCGACTGGCGGAAATACTGGTGCGCGGCCTCCTCCAGGCTCTGGCCCTCGAGGGCGACGACGCCCTGGTAGCGGCTCGCGGCGGTGCCCTGGTCGATGGTCATGGCGAGATGGCCGGTGCCGATCAGCTCGGCATCCTTGAGCGGCCCGGCGCCGAGGGCGGCGACCCGCTCCGGCTCGAACCGCGCGGTGGCGCGCAGCCGGTCCGGGGCCTCGAAATCGACCACGATCATCGCGACCGGACCGTCGGTCTTGGTCTGGAGCTGGAACCGGCCCTCGAACTTGAGCGAGGAGCCGAGCAGCACCGTCAGCGCCGCCGCCTCGCCGAGGAGGCGCGCCACCGGGTCCGGGTAGCCGTGGCGGCGCAGGATCGTGTCCACGGCGGGACCGAGCCGGACGACGCGCCCGCGCACGTCCAGCGCCTCGACGGCGAAGGGCAGCACGGCGTCGTCCGCGCCGGCGTGGCCGTTGCCGGCATTCTCGGCCCGCGACTGGGATGGCGACTGGGGGTGCGACTGCGTTCCTGAGGTCATGCCCTCTCCGATCGATGCGTCCGGCCTCTCGTGCCGGCAGAGCGTGGATCCGTCCTCCCGGGGGCCGGGCGGCGTGAGGCGATGACCTTGGCGGAGCGATCGGATCCCTCACCCCGTCCAGCCCGGAGCGGGAGCGGCGGCGCAGCGCGCCCCGTTCGTCGCCGGGATGCCGCCTTCCGGCGGCCGCGATGGGGAGACGGACGGCACGGGCCGCCCGCTCACGCCTATATGGTGCCCCGACCCCGCGAGCGCGAGGCCGGACGTGGCGACCGCGGGCTCAGAGCCCGCTGGCGCCCAGGCACCAGGCCAGGATGCCCTTCTGCGCGTGCAGGCGGTTCTCGGCCTCGTCGAACACCACGGAGCGCGGGCCGTCCATCACCTCGGCCGTCACCTCCTCGCCGCGGTGGGCCGGGAGGCAGTGCATGAAGATCGCGTCCGGGTTCGCCGCCGCCATCAGCGCGTCGTTGACCTGATAGGGGCTCAGCAGGTTGTGCCGGTGCGCCTCGTCGTCGTCGCCCATCGACACCCAGCAATCGGTGACCACCGCATCGACGCCGTCCACGGCCGCGAAGGCGTCGGTGGTGACGTGGACGTCGGCACCCTCCTGCTGCGCCCAGGCGAGGAGCGCCGGCGGCGGCGCGAGTTCCGGCGGGCTCGCGATGTTCAGGGTGAAGTCGAACCGGGCGGCGGCGTGAACCCAGCTCGCCAGCACGTTGTTCGCATCGCCCGACCACGCGACCTTGCGGCCCCGGATCGGCCCGCGATGCTCCTCGAAGGTCAGCACGTCGGCCATGATCTGGCACGGGTGCGAGACCTTGGTCAGCGCGTTGATCACCGGGACGGTGGCGTACTCGGCCAGCTCCAGCATCTGACCGTGGTCGAGGATGCGGATCATGATCGCGTCGACGAAGCGCGAGAGCACCTGCGCGGTGTCGCCGATGGTCTCGCCGCGGCCGAGCTGCATCTCGGAGCCGGTGAGCATCAGGGTCTCGCCGCCGAGCTCGCGCATCGCCACGTCGAAGGAGACGCGGGTGCGGGTCGAGGGCCGGTCGAACACCATGGCGAGGGTCTTGCCGGTGAGCGGGCGCTCGGCAGCCAGCTCGCCCTTGCGGCGGCGCGCCTTGATGGCGGCGCTGGCATCGAGGACCCGGCGCAGCTCCGCCCCGGAGAAATCCTTGAGATCGAGGAAATGACGAGGGCCGGCACCGTTCAGGTGCCTGGCCGGGGCGTGTGCCCGGCCGTCAATCTGGGCTTTCATCGCGTCACAATACTAGAGTCTGCTCAACGATCACCTGATCATGAACCGCACTCTACCTCCTGGCAGGGGCATCTCCGTCACGCGCGGCGGGATCGACCGCGCCCGGAAATGCTTCGGGCCGCCCTCCGGGATCCGGGGGGCGGTGTTCTCAATCGCGCGGATCGATCCTACTCGGCCGCGCCGCGCACGGCCTCGAAGCCGGACGCCGCCGCGTCCAGGCGGCGGACCGCCTCGTCGATCTCGGCCTCGCCGATGGTCAGCGGCGGCAGCAGGCGGACGATGTTGTCGCCCGCCGGGATGACCAGCAGGTGGGCGTCCCGCGCGGCGGCGGCGAAGTCGGTGTTCGGCACGCCGAGCTTGAGGCCGAGCATCAGCCCCTCGCCGCGGATCTCCTGGATGACGTGCGGGTGGCGGTCGCGCAGGGCCGCGAGCTTCTGCTTGAGCAGCAGGCCGGACCGGGCGACGCGCGCGAGGAAGCCCTCCTCCAGCACCACGTCCAGCACGGCGTTGCCCACCGCCATGGCGAGCGGGTTGCCGCCGAAGGTGGTCCCGTGCGTGCCGGCGGTCATGCCGCGGGCGGCCTCGCGGGTCGCGAGGCAGGCGCCGAGCGGGAAGCCGCCGCCGATGCCCTTGGCGACGCTCATGATGTCCGGGGTGATGCCGGACCATTCGTGCGCGAACAGCCGGCCCGTGCGGCCGACGCCGGTCTGGACCTCGTCCATGATCAGCAGGAGGCCGTTGGCGTCGCAGATCTCGCGCAGCCGGCGCAGGTCCGCGTGGGGGATCTCCCGAACGCCGCCCTCGCCCTGGATCGGCTCGATCATCAGCGCCGCCGTCTCCGGCCCGATCGCCGCCTCGAGCGCCGCCCAGTCGCCGGCCGGGACCTGGTCGAAGCCCTCGACCTTCGGACCGAAGCCCTCGATGTACTTCTGCTGGCCGCCGGCCGCGAGCGTCGCCAGCGTCCGCCCGTGGAAGGCGCCCGCGAAGGTGACGATCCGGTAGCGCTCCGGCTGCCCACCGGCCGCGTGGTACTTGCGGGCGATCTTGATCGCCGCCTCGTTCGCCTCCGCGCCCGAGTTGCAGAAGAACACCACGTCCGCGAAGGTCGTGTCGACGAGGCGTTGCCCGAGGCGCTCGCCGCCCGGAATCTGGAACAGGTTCGAGGTGTGCCAGATCTTGCTCGCCTGCTCGGTCAGCGCGCCGACGAGGTGCGGGTGCGCGTGGCCGAGGCCGTTCACCGCGATGCCGGCGCCGAAGTCGAGGTATCGCTCCCCGCCCTCCGTCACGAGCCAGGCGCCCTCGCCGCGCTCGAAGGCGAGCGGCGCGCGGACGTAGGTCGGCAGAAGGGCTGACGTCACGGGTCCCATCTCCGTTTCACGCAGGATCCCGGAGCGAGCGTTGAGCCGGCTCCAAATGAAAGTGCCGCCTCAGTCCTGGGCGGCACGCGCGCGATTACTATGAAAGAGCCGCCGCCTGTCAACGTTTCAGTGCCCGGCGGACCCGCCGGGCAGCCCTGCACGCGGCACCGATAGGGCTGATCTCGACGGTCAAGCGGCGGCGGTCTCGCCCCGGGCCGACGGAGAATCGAAGGTCTGCGGAACCGGCCCTTGCGCCGCGGGGGGCGGCCGTGCTCCTGCTCCCGCGGATTCGCAGGAACCAGGGAGAACCCGATGAGCTCGATCAAGGAACGCCTGGCGGCGCTGGGCCTGACCCTGCCGAGGGCGGCGGCGCCGGTCGCCAACTACGTGCCGTTCGTGCGCACCGGCAACTTGGTGGTGATCTCCGGCCAGGTCTGCTTCGGCGCGGACGGCGCCATCGCGGCCGAGCACAAGGGCAAGGTCGGCGGCGGCGTCTCGGCCGAGGCCGGCAAGGCGGCCGCCCGCCTGTGCGCCCTCAACGTCCTCGCCCAGCTCGAGGCCGCGGTGGGCGACCTCGACCGCGCGGTGGTCCAGTGCGTCCGGCTCGGCGGCTTCATCAACGCGGCGCCGGGCTTCTCGGCCGTGGCCGGCGTGATGAACGGCGCCTCCGACCTGATGGTCGAGCTGCTCGGCGACCGCGGGCGCCACGCCCGCTCCACCGTCGGCGTGGCCGAGCTGCCCCTCGACGCCGCCGTCGAGGTCGAGGCGATGTTCGAGGTCCGCTGACGGTGGCCGCCCCCGACTGGCTCACCGCGCGGCCGATCGCCCATCGCGGCCTGCACGACCGCGCGGCGGGCCGGCCGGAGAACACGCTGGCGGCGGCCCGGGCGGCGGTCGCGGGCGGCTTCGCCATCGAGTGCGACGTCCAGCTCAGCGCCGACGGCGAGGCGATGGTCTTCCACGACGCCGCCCTCGGGCGCCTGACGGGGACGGGCGCGGCTCTGGCCGACCGGTCGGCCGCCGAACTCGGGACGCTCGCCGTCGCCGGGTCCGCGGAGACGATCCCGACGCTGCCGGCCTTCCTGGCGGCGGTGGCCGGGGCGGTGCCGGTGGTGATCGAGGTGAAGTCCCGCTACGACGGCGACCTGCGGCTCGCGACCCGCACCGCCGAGATCGCCGCGGCCTGCGCCGGGCCGGTGGCGCTGAAATCCTTCGACCCGCAGGTGGTCGCGGCCCTGCGCGACCTCTGCCCCGCCACGATCCCGCGGGGCATCGTGGCGGAGACGACGCAGGACGATCCGGTCTACGCGGCCCTGACGCCCTCGCTCCGCCGGTCGCTCTCCGACCTGCTGCACCTCGCCGAGACGCGGCCCGACTTCCTGTCCTGGCGGGTGGACGACCTGCCCTGCGCGCCGACCTACCTCTGCCGGCTGCTCGGTCAGATCCCCGTCATGACCTGGACGGTCCGGACCGCGGAGCAACGCGCCCGCGCGGCCGCGCACGCGGATCAGATGGTGTTCGAGGGGTTCGTCCCGTAAATTTTCCTACGCCCTGTCCGATTCCGTCCGACCAAGATCGCCATGACCGTTACGAGTGACGCGCGCGCGCGGTTCGCGCGGCTCTGCCGGGGCCTCGCCCTCGCCGCGACCCTGCTCTCCCCGGCACCCGCTGCGGCGGCCGACCCGTGCGAGGGCACGACCCAGGCGGATCTCAACGCCTGCGCGGGCGCCGATTACCGGGCCGCCGACACCGCGCTGAACGCCGTCTACGGGCAGCTGACGAAGAAGATCGGCCCGAAGACGAAGGACGCCCTGCGGGGCGCCCAGAAGGCCTGGCTGTCGTACCGGGACGCGACCTGCTTCCTCGAGACCCTGGGCCTCGAGGGGGGCTCGGCCTACGCGATGGCGTACAACGGCTGCCTGAAGGGGCTGACCGACGCGCGGATCAAGGTCCTGAAGGGATACCTCGACTGCAAGGCGGACGACGTCTCCTGCGTCGGCCGCCTCGGCGAGTGAGCGCGCGCCGCGACCGTGACGTCCGGTTCGGGCGTCCGGCGCGACGACGGGTCCGGCCCGCGGCGGGTGACGTCGGCGGCCGTCTGACAACGCTGCCGCGGGTGCCGTGCGCATCCGCCCGCTTGCTCCCGGCCGGTCACGGGCTAGACTCCGGCCCATGAAGCAAGCACCCGGGCCGACGCCGGAGACCGCCGCACTGACCGTGCGAGCGCTTCCCGGATTGAAGGAGATCGGCGCGGCGGAATGGGATGCCTGCGCCTTCTCGTCCGAGACCCTGGCGGCGGGCGACGAGACCCACAACCCCTTCCTGTCGTACGCCTTCCTGTCGGCGCTGGAGGATTCGGGCTGCGTCTCGCGCAGGACCGGCTGGCTGCCGCTCCACGTCTCCGTCGAGCGCGACGGCGCGCGCCTCGGCGTGGCGCCCTGCTACCTGAAATCGCACAGCCAGGGCGAGTACGTCTTCGACCACGGCTGGGCCGACGCCTACGAGCGGGCCGGCGGCGCCTACTACCCCAAGCTCCAGGTCAGCGTGCCGTTCACGCCGGTGACCGGGCCGCGCTTCCTGATCGCCCCGGGGGCCGATCCCGACGAGGCCACGGCCGGCCTCGTCGCGGGCCTGCGGGCGCTGCGGGGCGAGACCAAGGCCTCCTCGATCCACGTCACCTTCATGCGCGAGGCGGAGTGGGAGCGGGCCGGCGCGGCCGGCTTCCTGCAGCGCACCGACCAGCAGTTCCACTGGCAGAACGACGGCTACGCGACCTTCGACGATTTCCTGTCCGCCCTCGCCTCGCGCAAGCGCAAGACCATCCGCAAGGAGCGCCGTGACGCCCTGGCGCCCGGCATCACGGTGGAGCACCTGACCGGCGCGGACATCACCGAGGCCCACTGGGACGCGTTCTACGCCTTCTACATGGACACGGGCTCCCGGAAATGGGGCCGGCCCTACCTCAACCGCCGGTTCTTCTCGCTCCTGTCCGAGCGCATGGCCGACCGGGTGCTGCTCGTGATGGCCAAGCGCGGCGACGCCTACATCGCCGGGGCCATCAACCTGATCGGCGACACGGCGCTCTACGGGCGCAACTGGGGCTGCATCGAGGACCACCCCTTCCTGCATTTCGAGGTCTGCTACTACCAGGCGATCGATTTCGCGATCGCCCGCGGCCTGAAGCGCGTGGAGGCGGGCGCCCAGGGGGAGCACAAGCTCGCCCGCGGCTACCGGCCGGTCCTGATGCACTCGGCCCACGACATCGCCGACCCGGCGCTGCGCCGCGCGGTGGCCGATTACTTGCAGCGGGAGCGCGCCCACGTCGCCGAGGCGGTCGATGTCCTCGACACGCTGACGCCGTTCCGGCGCGCGGACCAGGGCGGCGCCCGCGAGGGCGCGACGCCGTCCGGATCCCCGTCCCCCAACACGTCCCCCCCCGAGAGTGCCGAGTCATGAGCCCGATCGACCGCATCAAGACCTACGCCGACGAGTTGACGGCCCTGCGCCGCGACCTGCACGCCCATCCGGAACTCGGCTTCGAGGAGGTGCGCACCGCCGGCATCGTGGCCGATCTCCTCGAGAAATTCGGCTGCGAGGTGCATCGCGGCGTCGGCGGCACCGGGGTGGTGGGCCTGCTCAAGGGCCGCACCGACAACGGCAAGCGCATCGGCCTGCGCGCCGACATGGACGCCCTGCCCATCGAAGAGGAGACCAACCTCCCCTACCGCTCGACCTACGCGGGCAAGATGCACGCCTGCGGCCATGACGGGCACACCACGATGCTGGTCGGCGCGGCGCGCTACCTCGCCGAGACCCGCGATTTCGACGGCACCGCGGTGTTCGTGTTCCAGCCGGCCGAGGAGGGCCGCGGCGGCGCCCGGGCCATGCTGAAGGACGGCCTGTTCGAGCGCTTCCCCTGCGACGAGATCTACGGGCTGCACAACCAGCCCGGCGGCGGCCACGGCATGATCAAGCTGCGGCCGGGACCGATCATGGCGGCGGCGGACTTCTTCGACATCCACATCCGCGGCAAGGGCATCCACGCCGCCCAGCCGCACCGGGGCGTCGACCCGATCATCATCGCCACCGGCCTCGCCCAGGCCCTCCAGTCGATCGTGTCGCGCAACGCCGATCCGCTGAAGTCCATCGTCCTGTCGATCACCCGGATCGAGGCGGGCTCCGCCTACAACGTGATCCCGGAGACGGCCCATCTCGCCGGCACGATCCGCACCTTCGACAAGGAGATCCGGGCGCTGGCCGGCACCCGCATGCGTGAGCTGGCGGCGGGCTTCGGCGCGGCCTACGGCGCCGAGGTCACCGTCGACCTGCAGGACGTGTTCTCCGTCCTGGAGAACGCCCCCGAGCAGGCGGCCGCCGCCACGGAGGTCGCCACCGAGCTCCTGGGCGCCGACAAGGTCGAATCGAACGTCGTGCCCAAGATGGGCAGCGAGGACTTCGCCGACATGACCATGGCGGTCCCCGGCGCCTATGTCTGGCTCGGCGCCAATCCGGGCCCCGGCCTGCACAATGCCGGCTACAACTTCGACGACTCGATCATCCCGATCGGCAGCGCCTTCCTGGCGCGGATGGTGGAGCGCCGCACCGCGGCCTGAGGCCGGGCCGTCGCCGCCGTCCGGGACTTTCCGGATGGCGGGCGATGTCGCCGCGCGCGCCCGGTCGGCCGTCGACAGCGCGGCCGATCGGTGCGAATCCTGACGGAACTCGCCCGCGCGCCGACGCGGGCCGCGACGGGAGGGCGCCATGTCATCGGAGATGCGGGAATCGCGCGCGGCGCTCATCCTGCTCGCCGCCTCGGTCGGCGCGGTCCTGATTTTCGGCGCCTTCACGCTGCTCACCCAGCTCGGCTGAGGCGCGACCGCGATTACAACCTGAACGGGTTGGTTCCGGGTCATATCGACCCGGTGCGGCCGCCCGAAGAACGGGATTCCGCTATCCGCGCAGGGCAATGCCGTCGATACGTGGCGGACCATCGAGTTGAGTTAACTGCTCATTAATTCCATCAGCGGTTGTATGTCTCCGACGAAGGCGGGCATGGTGCGCGCTGCAACCGGAGTTCGCCCATGATTGCCGATGCAATCCAGGGCCCCCGCCCCCGGCCAGTCGATCTCTCGGCCGCCCTCGACGCCTCCGGGATCATCGGCACGTGGTCGTGGTCGCCGCGCGCCGAGCGCTGCGTCCTCGACGCCGGCGCCGCCGAGGTGCTGGCCGGCGATCCCGGACTGGCCGGACGCCCCCTCCCGCTCTCGGTCGCCAAGGCCTGCGTCCATCCCGAGGATCGGCCGGCCGTGGTGCGGCAGTTCAAGGCGGTGCGCGAGCGCGGCGGCCTGTTCGTGGCCGAGTACCGGACGCTGTCGCCCTCGGGTCAGGTCCGCCGGATCCTCGACCGCGGCCGGATCCCGACGGGCGCGTCGAGCCGGCGCCTCGGGCACGGCGTCATCATCGACGTGACCGACGAGCCGTCGGCGGCGCACGCGGCTGCGCACGCGGCGGCCGAGCCCGCGGACCCGCTCGCGCGGGCGGTGGACCGCGCCCTCGAATGCCGCGACGCCCTCGAGGGCGTGGCGGATTCCGAGCTTCAACTCCTCATCGACATGCTGCTGCTGCACCTCGGCCGGCGCATCGCCAAGGCCTCCGCGACCGGCGCGCGCCGCGGCGGCCACTGAGCGGGGCTGCCGCGTCCCGCCGGACCGTCCGGCCCGGCTCACTGCACCAGCACGGCCTGGTTGCAGAGGGTGCCGTCGACGCCGAGATCGGCGTAGCCCAGACGCAGGCCGAGGCTGCGCAGGACGGTGTCGAGCACGAGGTCGATCCCCGGGGTCACAGTGCCCAGCGTCGTCGTCAGGGCCGACTGGAGCAGCGGCGGCACGCCGAGGCCGTCGATGTTCAGCACGAGGTTGCGCAGCAGGCTGCCGGTGAGCGACTGGGTCAAGTTGCCCGAGGCGACCGTGCGCACGGTGTGGTTGGCGATGTCGGCGTCCGAGAACACGAGGGTCTGCGACGCGGTGCCGAGCGTCGCGTGGGCCCGCCCGGAGACGTTGACCAGCGGCAGGGCGATCAGGGAGGCCGGCTGCGACAGGTCGGGGCCCGCGCTGCCCCCCGTGATCGCGGCGCGCGGGATCTGGGCGACGGCCAGCGTCGCCAGTCCGGTCTGCGCGTCGAGGGTGACCTTGCGTCCTCCGGACCCGGCGCAGCTGAGCGACCGCAGGGTCGCCTGCGCCGGTGCGACTTCCGCGTAGACCGGCAGGGAGAGCGTCCCGAGCCCGAGCGGCGCCGTGACGGTGGTCTCGATCAGCAGCCGGGTCTGCGCCGTCTGAACGGTGGCGTTCTGGCTGCCCGGCCGGACCCAGCCCGAGCTGCGCTTGCGCTCGCCGATCGCCAGGGTCAGCCGGGTCGAGAGCAGTCCCGGCACGGTGGCTCCGAGATCGACCGCCACCTGGTTCTGGCCGTTCGCCAGGGAGGCGGCGGCGCCCAGGAGGTTCAGCACGTTGAGGGAGGGGCCGGCGAAGCCCCGGGGCGGCGCCAGCGCGGCGGCGTCGCCGAGCCCGTCCACTTGACCGATCGCGACGAGGTTTCCGGCGTTCGGCAGGGCGTTGAGGATCCCCGACAGGGCCGACGCCGCGCTGCCATTGTCCGACGCGGCGGCCCGGATCGCCATCAGCAGCTGACCGACGCTGGCATTCGCCTGGACGATGTCGGTATAGTTCGCGGCCTGCATGTTGAGGCTCGCCCCGAGCGAGTCCAGGACGCGCAGCCCGTCGACGCGGGCGCTGGCCAGGGCATCGTAGTCGCTGACGCTGAGCGACAGCCTGGCCCCGAGCAAGGCACCGAGCAGGGCGTTGGCGATGCCGCCCTCGAGCCTCAGGGTGCCGGATCCGATCGTGAAGGCCGCGAATTGCGCGCTCGCGGCGGTGCCGGTCACCCGCAGTGGCACCGCCGCGGGCAGGCCGATCGCCCGGCCGAAGGTCACCGGGACCGAGGTCGAGAGGCCGACCCGCACCGCGTTCGCGGGGCTTCCGCCGGCGCTGAACCGGCCGCCCGGAGCGACGCCCCTGGTGCTGGCGTCGTAGCTGCCGGGCGCGACCGTGGCGGTCGCGGCACCGTAGCCGTTGTCGCTGAGCGACCGGCGGGCGACCGTGTCGGCTTGGCTCGGATCGACGGCCGCCAGCATGGCGGCGATGTCCGCCGCCCCTTGCGCCTTGCGCCGCGCCTGGAAGACCAGCCCGAGATCGATCCCGACCGCGCCCGCCCCCATCAGCATGGCGCTGCCGAGCGCCACCAGGATCGCGACGTTGCCGCCGCGCGCGGCCCCGAAGCGCAGCAGGCGCCCGCCCGGGCCGGTCACAGGCCGCCCTTCCGGACGCTGACGCTGCTGCGCAGCACCGTCGGGAGCATCGGCAGCAGGCGCGCGAAGACGTTGATGCCGAGCGTCGAGGCGTCGAGGGTGACGGTGACCGTGTACACCGTCGCGTCGCTGGGATCCGGCCCGACCTGCACGACGACGCTGCCCGGCCGGAACATCGCGCCGGCGCTCAGGCTCCGGTTCACCATGGTCTGGGCGAGGTTCGCGCGCTCGGCATCGGTGACGCCCGCCACGGAGGCGCGGGCCGCCTCGGCGGCGATCTGGCGGAGGTTGTGGGCGGCCCCGAGGCAGATCCCGAACACCGCGATCCCGGCGAAGAGCAGGAACAGCACGGGCGCCACCAGGGCGAACTCCACCGCGGAACTGCCGCGCCGGCAGGTCCAACCGCTCGGCGCGCTCCGCCGACGCAAGCGCCGCATGCCCATCGCATCGCCCTCCGCGACTCGCGCAGCACGACCACTGCACGGCCCATCGTGACGGCGATGTTCTAACTAATGGTTGTTTTGATACTAGACTATGCAACCAAAGCGAGCACAGCACGCCGCGGCCGCGTCTCGCGCGGCCTGCCCGTTGCCGCTGCGCATCGTCGCGGTCTCAGATCGCCCGCGGCGGCCGCAGCAGGCCGATCCCGGCGGGGTCGAAGGACGCGCTCTTGATGATGGCGTGGACCTCGCGTCCCGGCGCGAGGCCGAGGTCGCGGACGGCCGCGCCGGTCACGCGCGCCACGAGACGGGCGCCGTTGCAGTCGATCTCCACCGCCGTCTCGGCACCCGCGGCCGTCAGGCCGCAGATCCGGCCGGCCAGCACGTTGCGCGCGCTGAGGCCGCGGGGAGGCTCGGTGGCGACGAGCACGTCCCGCGCGGGGATGCGGACCCGCAGCCGCGTCCCGGCCGGGCGCGACAGGCCCGGCACCAGCAGGCGCCCGGCGGCGCCCGTCAGGCGCGTGAGCCCGGTGGCGGCGTCGAGGGCCTCGACGACCATGTCGAGGAGCGCGCCGGCCTCGGCCTCGTGGATCGGCACGAGATCGGCGCGGCGCAGGATCGTCTCCGCGGGACCGGCTGCGGCCACCCGCCCGGCCTCCAGCACGATCACCGTGTTGGCGAGCCGGGCCACCTCGGACACGGCGTGGCTGACGTAGAGGATCGGCACGCCGGCCTCGTCGCGCAGGCGCTCGATGTAGGGGAGGATCTCGGCCTTGCGGGCCTCGTCCAGGGCCGCGAGGGGCTCGTCCATCAGCAGGAGGCGCGGCCTCGCCAGCAGCGCGCGACCGATCGCCACCCGCTGGCGCTCGCCGCCCGAGAGTCCCGCGGGCCGCCGGTCGAGGAGATGGTCGATGCCGAGCATGTCGGTCACGGCCGCGAAGGCCGCCGGGTCGGCGCCGCGCCGCGCGAAGACCCGGCCGTAGCCGAGATTGGTCCGGACGCTGAGATGCGGGAACAGCCGCGCGTCCTGGAACACCACGCCGACCTGGCGCCGGTGCGACGGCAGGACCAGGCCGGACGCGGTGTCGACCCACGGGGTGCCGCCGACGACGATCCGGCCCCGGTCCGGCCGCGCGAGGCCGGCGATCAGGTCGATCAGCGTGGTCTTCCCCGAGCCCGAGCGCCCGAACAGGGCGGTCAGCCCCGGCCCGGCCTCGAAGGCGGCCGCGAGCGCGAAGGCGCCGCGCCGGAGCTGGACGTCGACCTGGATGCTCACGCGGACAGACTCGCGTAACAGGAGCCCCGGCGCGTCCCGGCGCCGGCCCGGACTTGCCCGCGATGATCACGGTCCACCACCTCGAGAACAGCCGCTCGCAGCGCGTGCTCTGGCTGCTGGAGGAACTGGAGCTGCCCTACCGCGTGATCCGCTACGCCCGCGATCCGCGGACCCTGCGCGCGCCCCCCGAACTCCTGGCTGTCCACCCGCTGGGCAAGGCGCCGGTGATCACCGACGGCGGGACGGTGGTCGCCGAGACCGGCGCGATCGTCGCCTACCTGACGGATCTCGCCGGCGCGCGGCTGGTGCCCGGACCCGGGACGGAGGAGCGGCGGCGCTACGTCTACTGGTCGCATTACGCCGAGGGCTCGGCGATGCCGCCGCTGCTGCTGAAGCTCGTCTTCGGGCGGCTGGCGCCGGGTAGCCCCTGGCCGCTGCGGCCCCTCGTCCGCCGGATCGCCGACACGGTGCTGCGGGGCTTCGTCGATCCGGACCTGCGCCGGCACGCGGCCTTCTGGGAGGCGGAGCTCGCCGGCCGACCCTATTTCTGCGGCGCCGACTTCACCGCGGCCGACATCCTGATGAGCTTCCCGCTGGAGGCCTTCGCGGCGCGCGGCACGGGCGCGGGCCCGCGCGTCGCGGACTGGCTCGCGCGCATCCACGCCCGGCCGGCCTACCGGCGGGCGCTGCAGCAGGGCGGTCCCTACGCGTATGCCTGAGCGGGCGTCCCGCCCCGGATCGGTCGCCATTCAGCCCGCCCCCAGGCGCCGACCGGCCCGCCGCGCCAGGAATTCCGAGACCAGCAGCGCCGTGACCGACAGCGCGATCGAGATCAGGGTGAGGCGCAGGGCCGGCCCCTCTCCGCCGGGGACCTGCGTCAGCGTGTAGATCGCCGACGGCAGCGTCTGGGTCTCGCCCGGGATGTTCGACACGAACGTGATGGTCGCGCCGAACTCCCCCATCGCCTTGGCGAAGGCCAGCACGGCCCCCGCGAGGCAGCCGGGCAGGCTGAGCGGCAGCGTGATCGTCAGGAACACCGCGAAGGGGTTCGCGCCCAAGGTCCCGGCCGCCTGCTCCAGGCGCCGGTCCACGGCCTCGATCGACAGCCGCATCGCCCGCACCATGAGCGGGAAACCCATCACCGCGCAGGCCAGCGCCGCCCCGGTCCAGCGGAAGGAGAAGACCACGCCGATCTCGGCGAGGGGCGCGCCGAGCGGGCCGCGCCGGCCGAAGGCCAGCAACAGCAGGTAGCCGGTCACGACCGGGGGCAGGATCAGCGGCAGGTGGACCAGCCCGTCCAGCAGGGCGCGGCCGGGAAACCGGCGCCGCGCCAGCAGCCACGCCACGGCGAGCCCGGGCACGAGGCTCGCGAGCGTCGCCACCGTCGCCACCCGCAGGCTCAGGCCGACGGCGGTCCACTCGTCCGGCGTGAGGCCGAGCAAGGGGGCGGCGCGCCGCTACTGGCTGGCGCCGGGCTGCGCGACCACCGTGAAGCCCTGGCGCTCGAAGGAGCCCCGGGCCTCCGGGCCGCGCAGGTAGCCGAGCAGCGTCCCGGCATCCGGGTTGCGCGACTCCCGGGTCACCGCCGCCGGATAGACGATCGGCGGGTGGCTGTCGGCCGGGAAGGTCGCGACCACGTGGACGCTCGGGTCCGCGGCCGCGTCGGTGGCGTAGACGATGCCGAGCGGCGCCTCGCCCCGGGCGACCAGCAGGAGGGCGGCGCGCACGTTCTCGGCTTGGGCGACCTGCCCCTTCACGGCGTCCCAGGCGCCGAGCTTCTCTAGGGCGGCCTTGCCGTACTTGCCGGCGGGAACGGCGTCGATCGTCGCCATCGCCAGCCGCCCGCCGCCGAGTATCCGCGTCAGCGTGGTGCCGAGGTTCGGCGCCAGGGCCACCTGCGGATCCGAGGCGCTGTCCTTCGGCCCCGGGGCGATCAGCACCAGGGCGTTGCGCAGGAGGTCGATCCGCGAGCCGGCCTTCAGCAGCCCGGCCCGGTCGACGTAATCCATCCACGCGAGGTCGGCCGAGATGAACAGGTCCGCCGGCGCTCCCGCCTCGATCTGCTTCGCGAGGGCGTTCGAGCCGGCGTAGGAGATCCGCGCGGTCTTGCCGGTCGCCTTCGTCCAGGCGGCGGCGGCGTCGTCGAGGGCGTTCTTGAGACTCGCGGCCGCGAACACGACGACCGGCGCGTCCGCTCGCGCGGCCCTGTCCGTCGGCGCGAGGGTCAGGGCCGCGAGCGCGCCGGCGACCAGGATCCGTCGGGTCAGGGGCATCGGTGGGAACTCCCGGTCGCGACCCGCTATATACGGCGGGGAACGACGGGGATCATAGGCGCGCGCGGACACTGGGCCAAGGGCCGGCCGCCCCGAGGGGTGGCGCGGCTCCCGTCACGTCAGCCGAGCTCGGCCTCTTGCCGGTCCTTGGGCTCGGCCTCTGCCCGATGCAGGCGGCTCAGCAGGACGAGGAGATGGCCCGGGATGGGCCCGTCCGGTGCGGGGCCGCCGAAGATCCGCTCGCGCGGTCGGGCAGGCACGGCCGCACCGTTGACGACCACGGGCCCGCGGGGGCCGGAACGCCGGGACTTGGTCACGCTGTACGCACCCTGCTCAATCGTGATTCACGTAAAAAGCCGGCAAAAACGCCGCTGTCAGCGGCCGGTTCCGCGGCTGCGGTACATCATTTGGTTAACGCGCGACCATCCTGCCGCATTCCTGGGCACCCGCTCGCGCGAATCTGAGGGCGCGACCTCACCAGGTGCGGATGTCGTGCCGCTCGGTCGGGCGCGTCTCCGGCAGGCCGTTCATGCCGTTCGCGACCAGCACCGCCCAGAGCGTGGCCGCGGCCGTGGTCACGGCCGCGAAGGCGACGCTGATGAGGAGAGGCGCGGTCATGGCGGCACGATCGTCTGTCAAAACCGGCGCGCCGCTCCGGAACGAGCGGCGCGCCCGAGTTGAGGGTCTGGCCTTGGGGAAGCCGAGATTGTTTAAGCACACGCAGTGGCTGTGGACACTGCTTTGGGTCGCGGGAAAGATAAGTATTGGCGCTTGTGACTGTCCGGCAACAACGGGTCGGGCCGCCGGTCCGCTCCGCCGCCCCGCCCCTGCCGGGCCCGTATTTTTTCGCGTCAGCCCCTGGGCTGCGGCCCGGCCCGGCGTTACAGCCGGGCACCATGCTCGAAGGCCTGCCGCCCCACCGCCCGTCCCACGTCCTGCGTCTGCTGACCGACGAACGCTCGGCCCGCGCGATGACCGACCTGCTGGGCGAGATGTTCGATCCCACGGAGACCGCGGTGGCGGCCTTCGAGGACGAGGACGGGCGCACGTGGCGCCTGGAGGCCTATTTCGCGGACGCGCCCGACGAGGACTACATCCGCGCGCTGATCCGCCCGGTCATCGGCGACGCGGCCGACGCGGCGGAATTCCGCACGATCGCGCAGCAGGACTGGGTGCGCGCGTCGCTGGAGGGCCTGAAGCCGGTCCGGGCCGGCCGGTTCCTCGTCCACGGCGCGCACGACCGCGACTCCGTCCGGGGCAATGATCTGGCCATCGAGATCGAGGCCGCCCTCGCCTTCGGCACCGGGCATCACGGGACGACCCTGGGCTGCCTCCGCGCCCTGGTCTCGGAGCTCAAGCGCCGGCGCCCGGTCCACGTCCTCGACGTCGGTACCGGGACCGGGATCCTCGCCTTCGCGGCCGCCAGGGCCCTGCGGCAACCCGTGGTGGCCGGCGACCTCGACGCGGAGGCCGTGCGCACGGCCCGCGAGAACGCCCGCGCCAACGGGCTCGGCCCCTATCTCAAGCTCTACGAGGGGCCCGGGGTCCGCCACCGCCTCGCCGACCGGTCGCGCCATTTCGATCTCGTCTTCGCCAACATCCTGGCCCGGCCCCTCAGGCTCCTCGCGCCGACGCTGGCGCGGGTCGTCGCCACCGAGGGTGTGCTGGTCCTGTCGGGCCTGATCGAGCGCGACGTGCCCGGCGTGCTCTCCGCCTACCGCCTCCAGGGCTTCTCCCTCGTGCGGCGCGGCGTGATCGAGGGGTGGGTCGCCCTTGTCCTGACGCGCGGCGGTGCGGCACCGCGTCCGCGGCGCTGAACCGCGCGGAACCGCCCAGAACTCCGCGCGCGCCGGCGTGTTGTCCGGCCATGAGCCAGACGTCGCTCCACGATCCGCCCGCGGACCCGATCGCCGAGGGCGCCCGCGCCCGGGCGTGGGGCCGTCCCAAGGATGCCTGCCCCTATCCGGCCGATTCGCCCGCGCGCCGAGCGTGGATCGAGGGCTACGACGGCGCGCCCGCGGATCGCGCGCCGGACCTGCCGGTCACGAACGGCTGATCAGCGCGCGGTGCGCAGCCGGCCCGGCCGATCCGGCTCGTCCGCGGTCTCGGCCGGCGCCCCCGCCGTGTCCACCTGTGACACGGGCGCGCCGAGCGCCGCCATCAGCGCGCGCAGGCCGTCGATCCACTCCTCGAGTTCGGCGAGCGAGTCGAAACCGTCGCGGCGGACCACCGTGTCGGGCTCGATCGTCACGACGGCGTCGAAGCGGCCGTCGGGTCTGTCGCTGATCCGGTAGTAAACGCGGCGGGGCATGTCTGAGTAATAAGCGAAAATCCGCGGCGTGATAAGATTGCTAACGATTTTTAAGCACCGCAACCGACCTCCGACCGACTCTTTGTCGTGAGAACAGGGTGTTGCGACGCGGGAGCGGCGGGCGCTAGGCTCCGCGGATGACCGAGACCCGCACGTCCCGACCGCGTCAGCGCTTCCAGAGCTTCGACGACCCGAGCCACCGGAAGGGCGCCGAGCGGATCGAGGCGCTGCGGGCGGCCCTGCGCGAGACCGGGCTCGACGGCTTCGTCGTGCCGCGGGCCGACGAGCACCAGTCCGAATACGTTCCCGCCGACGCCGAACGGCTCGCCTGGCTCACCGGCTTCACCGGCTCGGCCGGGACGGCCGTGATCCTGATGGAGTCGGCGGCGCTGGTCGTCGACGGGCGCTACACCCTGCAGGCGCCCGAGCAGGTCGATACCGGCCTCGTCACGGTGGTACCGCTCGCCGAAACGACGCCGGAGGCCTGGATCGGCGCCAACCTGCGGCGCGATCAGGTGCTCGGCTACGATCCGTGGCTGCACACGCCGGACGGTCTGGCGCGCCTGGAGCGGGCCGTGACCCGCGCCGGCGGCGCGGTGCGGGCGGTGCCGAACCTCGTCGACGCGGTCTGGGCCGGGCGGCCGCGGCCGCCGGCCGGACCGGTGGTGGTCCACCCGGACGCGCTGTGCGGCGAGGCGTCCGCCGACAAGCTCGGCCGGATCCGGGCGGCGCTCGCCGAGGGCGGCTGCGACGCCCTGGTGATCTCCGACCCGCACAATCTCGCCTGGGCCTTCAACCTGCGCGGGGCCGACGTCGGCCACACGCCCCTGGCGCTGGGCTACGCGATCCTTCCGCGCGAGGGGCCGGCCCGGCTGTTCCTCGTCTCGCCGAACGTCGATCCGGCCCTGCGGGCCGCGCTCGCGCCGGTCGCCGAGATCCTGCCGCGGGCGGACCTGGACGACGGGTTGGCGTCCCTGGCGGGCGTGCGCGTCCGCCTCGACGCGTCGACCGGCGCCGTCGCCCTGAAGGAGAAGATCGAGGCCGCCGGCGGCACGGCCGATGTCGGCAAGGACCCGATCACCGGCATGAAGGCGGTCAAGAACGCCGCCGAGATCGCGGGCGCCCGCGCCGCCCATGTCCGGGACGGGGCGAGCGTCGTGCGCTTCCTCGCCTGGCTCGACGGGGCGGCCGCGGCCGGCGGCCTCACCGAGATCGCCGCCGTCGAGGCCCTGGAGGATTTCCGGGCCGCGGGCGGCGACCTGCGCGAGGTCTCCTTCCCCACCATCTCGGGATCCGGACCGAACGGGGCGATCGTCCACTACCGGGTGAGCCGCGCCACCGACCGGACGGTCCGGCCGGGCGAGCTGTTCCTGATCGATTCCGGGGCGCAGTACCCGGACGGGACCACCGACATCACCCGCACGGTCGCGGTCGGCGCGCCGAGCCCCGAGATGCGCGACCGCTTCACGCGCGTGCTGAAGGGGCACGTCGCCATCGCGCGGGCGGTGTTCCCGGTCGGCACGACCGGCGCCCAGATCGACGCCTTCGCGCGGGCGCCGCTCTGGCAGGCCGGTCTCGACTTCGACCACGGCACCGGTCACGGCGTCGGCGCCTTCCTGTCGGTGCACGAGGGGCCGCAGCGGATCGCCAAGACCGGCACGGTGGCGCTGGAGCCCGGCATGATCCTGTCGAACGAGCCGGGCTACTACGCCCGCGGCGCCTACGGCATCCGGATCGAGAACCTCGTCCTGGTCGAGTCCCGCGCGATCGCGGGCGGCGAGCGCCCGATGCTCGGCTTCGAGACGCTGACGCTCGCCCCCTACGACCGCCGGCTGATCCGGCCGGACCTGCTCGAACCCGGGGAGCGGGCCTGGATCGACGCCTACCATGCCCGGGTGCGCGAGACCCTGGCGCCCGGGCTCGACACCGCCGCGCGCGACTGGCTGGAGCGGGCGACGGCGCCGCTGGAGGGGTGAGCCGGCCGCACGGGACCCCGCACGGGACCCCGGACGGGACCCCGGACGCGGTCCATGGTAAGACCCGGCGCCACGGAAACGCCCGCGCCGGGCGAGAGACGCCGCGCGTGAAACCGCGACCGCCCCGCGCGCGAAGGGACAGCATGATCCGCCGCCTCGCCATCCTGATCCTGGCCCTCGCCGCGAGCCTCTCGGCCGCCGCGGCGCAGGGGTTTCCGCAGGGCTTCCGCACGCCCGCGGACCTCGTGCGCGCGAGCCTCGTGGCCGAGCCCGCCGCGGTCGCCGGCGCGCAGCCCTTCACGCTGGCCGTGCGGATGCAGATCAAGCCCGGCTGGCACGTCTACTGGCGCAATCCGGGCGATTCCGGCCTGCCCCCGGAGGTGACCTGGACCCTGCCGGCCGGCTTCAACGCCGGCGCGATCCGGTGGCCGGCGCCGGAGCGCATCCCGATCGCGACCCTCATGAATTACGGCTACGAGGGCGAGGTCACGCTCCTCGTGCCGGTGACGCCGCCGCCGAGCCTCGACCCGGCGGACCCGGTGCGGATCCAGGCGAAACTGACCTATCTCGTCTGCGAGACCGAGTGCGTGCCCGGCTCGGCCGACCTCGCCCTGACCCTGCCCGTGGGCAAGGCCGAGCCGGACCCGGCCAGCGCCGCGCTGTTCGCGCGCGCGCGCGCCGCGCTGCCCGTGCCGGCGCTCTGGCCCCTGCGCCTGTCGAGCCAGGGCGACACCCTGCGCCTCGATTTCGCCGCGACCGGTCTCAAGCCCGAGGCGCTCCGCAACGCCGCGTACTTCCCCTACGCCGAGACCGCGATCGACAACGCCGCCGCCCAGGTGATGACCGTCGACGAGACCGGCCTGCACCTGACCCTCGCGCGGAGCAGCCCGACCGATCCGGTGCCCACCGCGCTGCCCGGCGTCCTGACGGTCGACGAGGTCGACGCCGCCGGGACCCGCCGGCTCGCCTTCGCGTACGGGGACGAGCCGGTGCTCCCGGCCGCCGCGGCGCAGGCCCCGACCGCGCCGAACCCGGCCTCGACCGCGCCGGCAACCTCCGACTTCGACGCGCTGACCCTCGCGACCGCCGCGGCCTTCGCCTTCCTCGGCGGCCTGATCCTCAACCTGATGCCCTGCGTCTTCCCGGTCCTGTCGATCAAGGTCCTGAGCCTCGTGCGGCACGCGGGCGAGGGGCCGGCCCGGCTGCGGCTCCACGGCCTCGCCTACACGGCCGGCGTCCTGGCGAGCTTCCTGGCGCTCGCCGCCGCGCTGATCGGCCTGAAGAGCGGCGGGGCCGCGATCGGCTGGGGGTTCCAGCTCCAATCGCCCGCCGTGGTCGCGGGGCTCGCCTACCTGCTGTTCGCGATGGGCCTGAGCCTCTCCGGCGCGGTCCATGTCGGCGGGCGGCTCGCCGGCCTCGGCGACGGCCTCACCCGGCGCGCCGGCCTGAGCGGCTCGTTCTTCACGGGCGTGCTCGCCACCCTGGTGGCGACGCCCTGCACGGCGCCGTTCATGGGCTCGGCGGTGGGCTTCGCGCTGACCCAGAGCGCCGGCGTGGCGCTCGCCGTCTTCGCCAGCCTCGGCCTCGGCCTCGCCCTGCCCTTCCTGCTCCTGACCCTCTGGCCGCCGGCCCTGCGGGCACTGCCGCGGCCGGGCGCCTGGATGGAGACCCTCAAGCAGGTGCTGGCCTTCCCGGTCTACGCCACCGTCGCGTGGCTGATCTGGGTGCTGGCGCAGCAGGTCGACCCGCGCGGGCAGCTGGCGGCGCTGATCGGCCTCGTGCTCGTGGGCTTCGCCGCCTGGGCCTGGGAGCACGGCCGCGCCGCCGCGCCGCGGACGGGTCGGATCGCGCAGGCCGCCGCGGCGCTGGCGCTGATCGCGGTCGCCTCCCTCGCCGTCACCCTGCCCCGGAGCAGCGCCGCGCCGGCGGCGCAGGCCGCCGCCGACGGGGTCGAGCCGTTCACGCAGGCGCGCCTCGACGCCCTTCTCGACGCGCACCGCCCCGTCTTCGTCGACATGACCGCCGCCTGGTGCATCACCTGCGCGGTCAACGAGGCGACCTCGCTCAACACCAGGGCGGTGCGGTCCGCGATGGCCGAGCGCGGCGTGACCTACATGAAGGGCGACTGGACCAACCAGAACCCCGAGATCACCCGCCTCCTGGAGAAGCACGGGCGCAGCGGCGTCCCGCTCTACCTGCTCTACACCGGGACGGGGGAGCCCCAGGTGCTCCCGCAGATCCTGACCGAGGGGACGGTCCTGGCGGCGCTGGAGGCGGTGCCGGCCGCCGCGGGACGGAGCGCGGCGCTGGCGCGCTGAACCCGTCCGCGGTCCCCGGCGCCTGAGCAGAGACGGCGCGCCGGAGCGATCTGTCGCTCCGACGCGCCTTGGGGCCGCCTCAGGCCTCGAGCGAGAAGGTCTCGTCGAAGGCGTAGCCCGAGCCGCGGACCGTGCGGATCGGGTCGGCCTGGCGCGGGCCGTTCAGCGCCTTGCGCAGCCGCCCGACATGCACGTCCACCGTGCGCTCGTCGATGTAGACGTCGTGGCCCCAGACCCCGTCGAGGAGCTGCTCGCGGGAGAAGACCCGGCCCGGCGCCAGCATCAGGAATTCCAGCAGCCGGAACTCTGTCGGGCCCAGATGCAGCTCCTCGCCGCCGCGACGGACGCGGTGGCCGGTGCGGTCGAGCTCCAAATCGCCCGCCGCCAGCCGGTCCGAGACGTGGGCGGGCTTGGCCCGGCGCAGCAGCGCGCGGATCCGGGCGAGCAGTTCCGGCACCGAGAACGGCTTGACGATGTAGTCGTCGGCGCCCGTGCCGAGACCGCGGACGCGGTCGCCCTCCTCGCCCCGGGCGGTGAGCATGATCACCGGCAGGCGCTCGGTCTCCCGGCGCGCCCGGATCCGGCGGCACAGCTCGATCCCGGAGAGGCCGGGCAGCATCCAGTCGAGCAGGACGAGGTCCGGGATCCGCTCCGCCAGGAGCAGCTCGGCGTCGTCGCCGCGCGCCGCCGAATCCACCAGGAAGCCCTCGGCCTCCAGGTTGTAGCGCAGCAGCGTGGTCAGCGCCTCCTCGTCCTCGACGATCAGGACTTGCATGCTCACGTTCGACGACTCGTTCTACCGGCGGTCCCGCGGATGGTGCAGGAGGCGCCGCCCGGCCTCAACCTGCACGGTTACTGGCCCCGGCCATGCCCGCAGGAAGGCCGGGGTCGGGGGCTCACGGCGCCTGGAGTCCGTCCACCGTCGCGTAGTTCGACGCGTCGTTCTTCGGCCGGTCGCCCGCCAGGGTCTCGCCCGTGGCGAGGTAGTGGATCGTCTCGGCGATGTTGGTGGTGTGGTCGCCGATGCGCTCGACGTTCTTGGCGCAGAACAGCAGGTGCGTGCAGAACGAGATGTTGCGCGGGTCCTCCATCATGTAGGTCAGGAGCTCGCGGAACAGGGAATTGTACAGGGCGTCGATCTCACCGTCGCGCTCCCAGACGTCGTGGGCCGCCTGGACGTCGCGGCTCCCGTAGGCGTCGAGCACGTCCTTCAGCTGACCCTCGGCGAGGTCGCTCATGTGGCGCACGCCGAGCACGATCTTCTGGGCCGGCGCCTGGTCGGAGATCGCCACCACGCGCTTGGCGACGTTCTTGGCGAGGTCGCCGATCCGCTCCAGATCGCCGGAGACGCGGATCGCCGAGATGGTCTCGCGCAGGTCGATCGCCAGCGGCTGGCGCCGGGCGATCAGCAGCACGGCGCGCTCCTCGATGTCCCGCTGCAGCGCGTCGAGGCGCTTGTCGGCGAGGATCACCGCCTGGGCGAGCGTGTCGTCCCGGCGCACGAGGGCGTCGGTCGCCTCCGCGGTCATCTTCTCGGCGACGCCGCCCATCTCCGAGATCGAGCGACGCAGGTTCTCCAGGTCGGTGTCGTAGGAGGTGACGATATGGCCGGGCATGGCGGATCCTTCGATGGGGTCCCGGGGACGGCCCTCCGGGAGGTTTGCGGATCCGCCGACGCGCCGGAGACGCGAGCGGCGGTCCCGGGACCGGAGCGGCCCGGCAGACTAGCCGAAGCGGCCGGTGATGTAGTCCTGCGTGCGGCGCTCCGTCGGGTTCATGAACATCCGGTTGGTCGGACCGAACTCGACGAGCTGCCCCAGATACATGAAGGCGGTGAACTGCGAGATGCGCGCCGCCTGCTGCATGTTGTGGGTGACGATCACGATGGTGAACTCGTCGCGCAGCTGCTCGATCAGCTCCTCGATGCGGCCGGTGGAGATCGGGTCGAGGGCCGAGGTCGGCTCGTCGAACAGGATCACCTCCGGACGCTGCGCCACCGTCCGGGCGATGCACAGGCGCTGCTGCTGGCCGCCCGACAGGCCGGTCCCCGGCTGCCGGAGCTTGTCCTTCACCTCGTCCCAGAGGGCGGCCTTGCGCAGGGATTCCTCGATCCGGCCGTCGAGCTCGGATTTCGGCAGCTTCTCGTAGAGGCGCAGGCCGAAGGCCACGTTGTCGTAGATCGACATCGGGAACGGCGTCGGCTTCTGGAACACCATGCCGATGCGCGAGCGCAGCTCGTTCAGGTCGACGGAGGGGCTGAGGATGTTCTCGCCGTCGAGCAGGATCTCGCCCTCCGCGCGCTGCTCCGGGTAGAGGCTGTAGATCCGGTTGAAGCAGCGCAGCAGGGTGGACTTGCCGCAGCCGGAGGGGCCGATCAGCGCCGTCACCTGCCGGTCGTGGAAGTTGAGGTTGACGTCCTTCAGCCCGTGGAAGCTGCCGTAGTAGAAGTTCAGGTCCTTGACGGCGATCCGCACGGGGCCGCCCTCTTCGGCGCGGTTGCGGTTCAGCTCGACCGTCGGGATCGCGGAGGCGGCGTTCATCGTCGTGTCCTCGAAAGGGGGCTCAGCGCGAGGCCTGCGGCTTGATCACGAGGCGCGCGATGATCGACAGCGCCAGGATGGTCGCGGTGATCAGGAGCGCGCCCGCCCAGGCGAGGCCCTGCCAGTTCGGGTAGGGCGAGAGGGCGAACTGGTAGATCATCACCGGCAGGTTCGCGACGCCGCCCATCAGGTTGGCCGAGAACCAGGAATTGTTGTTGAGCGCGGTGAACAGCAGCGGCGCGGTCTCGCCGGCGATGCGGGCGAGCGCCAGGATGATGCCGGTGACGATGCCGGCCGAGGCCGCCCGCCAGGTCACGCTCATGATCACCGTCGAGGGCGGCGCGCCGAGCGCCGCGCCGGCCTCCCGCAGGGTTCCGGGGACGAGGCGCAGCATGTCCTCGGTGGTGCGCACGATCACCGGCACGGCGATGATCGCCAGGGCCACGCCGCCGGCCCAGCCCGAGTAGGTGCCCATCGGCCGCACCATCAGCGTGTAGACGAACAGGCCGATCAGGATCGACGGCGCCGAGAGCAGGACGTCGTTGAGGAAGCGGATCAGGGCCGCCAGCTTCGAGCCGCGCCCGTACTCGGCGAGGAAGGTCCCGGCCATGACGCCGACCGGTGTGGCGATCAGGATGCCGATCCCGGTCAGCACGAGGCTGCCCAGGATCGCGTTGGCGATGCCGCCGCCCTCGGAGCCCGGGCCCGGGGTCGGGTTGGTGAACAGGGTGGGCGTGAAGCCGCGCACGCCCTGGACGATCAGCATCACCAGGATCGAGCCGAGGACCAGGGCGCCCACCACCGTCGCGGCGGTGCAGGCGACGCGCAGGGCCCGGTCGGCGACGCGGCGTCCCTGGCGGACGCGGCCGGGGCGGCGCTGGGCGGCCGGGGCGATCGTGCTGGAGGAAACCATCGCGCGTGCTCCTCAGGCGGCCTTGACGCGGCGCGTCAGCAGCCGGGCGATGATGAGCACCACGAAGGTGATCACGAACAGGATGCAGCCCAGGGCCATCAGCGCGTTCAGCTGGAGGCCGTCCGCCTCGTTGAACTCGTTGGCGATGCGCGACGCAATGGTCGAGCTCGGGTCGAAGATCGACGCCGAGAGCCGGTTGGCGTTGCCGACCACGAAGGTCACCGCCATCGTCTCGCCGAGCGCCCGGCCGAGGCCGAGCATGATCGCGCCGATGATCGAGACCGCCGCCTGCGGCACCAGCACGTGCCGCACGACCTCCCAGGTGGTGCAGCCGATGCCGTAGGCGCTCTCGCGCAGCACGGTCGGGATCTGGTCGAGCATGTCCCGGGCGATCGAGGCGATGAACGGCACGATCATGATCGCCAGGATGATCCCGGCGGTGAACACGCCGACGCCCGACGGTACCCGGGCGTAGAACAGCGTGCCGACGATCGGCATGCCCTCCACGAGGTTCGAGACCGGGATCTGGACGTAGCGCGCGAAGAGCGGCGCGAACACGAACAGGCCCCACATGCCGTAGATGATGCTCGGCACGGCGGCGAGCAGCTCGATCGTCATGGCGACCGGCTTGCGGGCCCAGCCCGGGCAGAGCTGGGTCAGGTAGACCGCGATGCCCAGCGAGACCGGCACGCCGATCAGCAGGGCCAGGAAGGCGGAGGCGACGGTCCCGATCACCGCGACCAGGGCGCCGTACTGCTCGGTCCCGACGTTCCAGGCGCTGGAGGTCAGGAAGCCGAAGCCGAACTCGTGGAAGGCGGGCCAGCCGCCGTACAGGATCGAGCCGAGGATGCCGGCGAGCACGAGCAGCACCAGCAGGGCCGCGCCGTACGAGCAGGTCCGGAACAGCGTGTCGAGGCTCCGGCTCGGCGCCTTCCGCGCGGTCGCGGTACGGGTTCGGCCGAGGGCGATCGATTCGGTCAAAGCGGGCATCCGCGGTTCTCTGCGAAGGGGGGCGTGGTAGCGCGCTGCGTTCCCGGAAGCGAGGGAGGAGGTTCTCACCTCCTCCCGGCCACGCTCACATGTTGAGGACAGGCTTGCCGTCCTTGCCCTTCACGTCCTTCCACTCCTGGTGGATCAGTTCGACGACGTTGTCCGGCAGCGGGACGTAGTCGAGGTCGGTGGCGAGCTTGTCGCCGTTCTTGTAGGCCCAGTCGAAGAACTTCAGCACGGCGGCGGACTTGGCCGGATCGGCGGCGTCCTTGTGGACCAGGATGAAGGTCGCCGCCGTGATCGGCCACGCCTCCTCGCCCGGCTGGTTGGTCAGCGAGATGCCGAAGCCCGGGGCGGCCTTCCAGTCGGCGCTGGCGGCCGCGGCCTGGAACGCCTTGTCGTCGGGCTGCGGGTACTTGCCGGCCTTGTTCTGCAGCAGGGCGTAGGAGAGCTTGTTCTGCTTGGCGTAGGCCGACTCGACGTAGCCGATCGCGTTCGGCACCTGCTTCACGGTGGCGGTGACGCCCTCGTTGCCCTTGCCGCCCTGACCCACCGGCCAGGAGATCGTCGTGGCCGCGCCGTACTCCTTCTTCCAGGGCTCGGAGACCTGGGACAGGTAGGTGGTGAAGATGTTGGTCGTGCCCGACGCGTCGGAGCGGTAGACCGGGGTGATGTTGGCGTCGGGGAGCTTCAGCCCGTCATTGAGCTTGGCGATCCGCGGATCGCTCCACTTCGCGATCTTGCCGGCGTAGATGTCGGCCAGCACGTCGCCGGTGAGCTTGAGCTTGCCCGGCTCGATCCCCGGGATGTTCACGACCGGCACGACGCCGCCCATCACGGTCGGGAACTGGACGAGGCCGTCCTTGGACAGCTGCTCGGCCTTCAGGGGCGCGTCCGTGGCGCCGAAATCGACCGTCTTGGCCTGGATCTGCTTGATGCCGCCGCCGGAGCCGATCGACTGGTAGTTGAGGCCCGAGCCGGTCTCCTTGCGATAGGCCTCGGCCCACTTGGAGTAGACCGGGAAGGGGAACGTGGCGCCGGCGCCGGTGATATCGGCGGCGAGCGCCGCGGACGCCAGCTGAACCGTCGCGAGGCCGACGGCGAGCGCGTAAGCGAAGGGTCTCAAAGGAATCTCCGTTGCCGTCGGGCAAGAGCCTGCGCTGCTCCGCCGGCAAGCCCATGCCCGCGGCAGAGCCCTGCGGCCGATCTTCCGAAGAGACCCAGCGCCGGCCGCCCGATGGCCGGGCGGTTACGACAAGTAGATGACACCCGGATGACACGCGGGATGACACGCGGGGTGACACGGCGCTCCGCCCGGGCGCGGCACGGTTCCGGGCTCTCGCGCGTTCCTCTCTGCCAGGAGCGGCAGCCGGCAGCAGAAGGACGCGCGGATCGTGGGCGGCGACGAGGTGGGTGCAGCGACGGAATCCGATCCGGCCTGGCAGGCCCTGCACGCCGAGCGGGAAGCCGTGGAGCGGGCCCTGGCGCTGGCGCAGGCCCGTCAGAAATTCAGCCGCGATCCGGAGGCGGCCTCGGCGGCGCGCGTCGAGGAGGCGGAGCTGCTGGTGAGCCTCGACCGGGTGCTGACGCTGATTCGCGCGGCCGAGTATCGTCGGCGGCCGGGCGCGCGCCGCTGGTAGCGCCCGCGGTGCCGGGTCAGACCGCCCGGCGCAGCTCCCGCTCCTTCTGGCGCAGGCGCAGGAGCAGCTCGACATGCGTGTCGGTGATCGGCTGCGTGTCGACGCTGCCCTCGTAGACCGTGCGGAGCGTGAGGCCGAGCTGGCGGGTGTCGACCACCCGCTTCAGAGGCTGTCCCGCAGGCAGAGACCCATCGGACTCGACGACTGACGGCTTCATGGCTCCCTCCCGCCCTTCCACCGCCCAAACCTGCCGCGGTACCGGGATGGCCGTACTCTCACGATGAATGGTTAACGAATCATTACCTTCAACCAACGGTTAAGGTTGTCGCCCGACTACGCGTCGGCGCCCTGCAGGAGCCGCGCCGCGGCCGCCCGGGCCTCGTCGGTGACGGTGGCGCCCGCCAGCATCCGGGCGATCTCCTCCCGGCGCTCGGCGACCGGCAGGCTCGCCACGCGCGTGGCGACGCGGCTGGCCCCTTTCACCGGCGCCTTGGCGATCAGGAAATGCGTCTCGGCCCGCGCGGCGACCTGGGGGGCGTGGGTCACCGCCACCACCTGCACGGTGGCCGCCAGCCGCGCGAGCCGCATCCCGATGGCGTCCGCCACCGCGCCGCCCACGCCGGTATCGATCTCGTCGAAGATGAGCGTCGGAGCCGAGCCCTTGTCGGCCAGCACGACCTTCAGCGCCAGCATGAAGCGCGACAGCTCGCCGCCCGAGGCGACCTTCATCATCGGGCCGGGCTTGGTCCCGGGATTGGTCTGGGCCCAGAACTCGACCCGGTCGGTTCCCGCCGGATCGCGGGAGTCCGGGTCCGTGGCGATCTCGGTGATGAAGCGGGCCCGCTCCAGCTTGAGCGGCGGCAGCTCGGCCTTCACGGCCGCGTCGAGCTGCTTGGCCGCCCGGCGCCGGCCGGCGCTGAGCTTCTCGGCCGCCTCGGTATAGGCGGCCTCCGCCGTCGCGAGCGCCTGCTCCAGTCCGGCCAGCGCCGCCTCGCCGGCATCGATCGCCGCCACGTCGCCGGCGTAGCGCTCCGCCAGGGCCGCGAGGTCGTCGGCCGGGACATCGTACTTGCGCGACGCGGCGCGCAGGGCGAAGAGCCGCTCCTCGACGCGCTCCAGGTCGCGGGGGTCGAACTCCGTCTCGGCCACCGCCGCCTCGAGGACCGCGCGGGCCTCGTCGAGGGCGACCATGGCGGCGTCGAGGGCGTTCACGCACGGGTCAACCAGGGCCGGCAGCTGCGCGGCGCGCCGCTCCAGCTTGCGCAAAGCGGCCGAGAGGTGCGGCACGCCGGAATGGGGGCCGCCGACGGCCTCGAGCGCCTCGTTGAGCTCGCGCGCGACCTTCTCGGATTGCTGCATGATCGTGCGGCGCTCGGCGAGCTGGGCCTCCTCGCCCGCGAGCGGCGCGAGGGCGGCGAGCTCCTCCACGGCGTGGCGCAGGAAGTCGGATTCCTTGCGGGCCGCCTCCACGCGGGCGCGGTGCTCGGCGAGCTCGGTGCGGGCCGTCCGCACGGCCCGCGACGCGGCCGCGACCTTGGCGAGCTGGCTCTGAAGCCCGCCGAAGGCATCGAGGATCGCCCGGTGCGAGGCGGGGTCGGCCAGCGCCCGGTCGTCGTGCTGCCCGTGGATCTCCACCAGGGCCGCGCCGATCGCCCGCAGGACCTGCACGCCCACGGGCTGGTCGTTGACGAAGGCGCGGGTCCGGCCGTCCGCCATCTGGGTCCGGCGCAGGATCAGGTCACCCTCGGTGTCGATCTCGGCCTCGGCCGCGATCCGGCGCGCCGGATGATCGAGGGGCAGATCGAACACGGCCGTGACCGCGCCCTGCGCCTCGCCGTGGCGGACCAGACGGCCGTCGCCACGGCCGCCGAGCGCCAGGGCGAAGGCGTCGAGCAGGATCGATTTGCCCGCGCCCGTCTCTCCGGTCAGGACGCTGAGCCCCGATCGGAAATTCAGTTCGAGCCTGTCGATCAGGACGATGTCGCGGATCGCGAGCTGCGCCAGCATGCGGCGACGGGGATTCCTCAGGATGGGACCGCAGACATAAGGCCGCCGCGGCTCGGATTCACCCCAAAAATGCGTCGCACCGCGCGGATGGTGCAACGCGCCGGGGGCCGCAATGGGAAAGGCCCGGAGCGGCGGCTCCGGGCCTCGATCTCTCGCGTCCCGGCCCCGGGCGGGCCGGGCGGCCTACTCGGCCGAGGCGGTCTTGCCGGTGACGGTGCGGAAGATCTTCGAGAGGAACGAGCTCTTCTCCTCGCGGGGCTCGACCCCGTTCTGGGCCAGGAGCGCGTGCGCGTCCTTGTACCAGGGGCTCTCCGGGAAGTTGTGGCCGAGCACCGCGGCGGCGTTCTGCGCCTCCTGGGTGATGCCGAGCGCCCAGTAGGCCTCGGTCAGGCGCTCGAGCGCCTCCTCGGCGTGCCGCGTGGTCTGATACTTGGCGACCACGTCGCGGAAGCGGTTGATCGCCGCCGGGAAATTGCGCTTCTCGAGGTAGAAGCGGCCGATCTCCATCTCCTTGCCCGCGAGCTGGTCGCGGGTGATCTGGATCTTCGCCTTCGCGTCCGCGGCGTATTCCGACGTCGGGTACTTCTGGACCAGCTCCTGCAGCGCGACGAGCGCCTTCTCGGAGCGTTCCTGGTCGCGGGTGACGTCCGGGATCTGCTTGTAGTTCGACATCGCCATCAGATACTGCGCGTAGGCGGCATCTTTGCTGGCCGGGTGGCGCTGCAGGTAGCGCTTCGAGGCGCTGATCGCGTCGTCGTACTTCTGGCCCTCGTAATTGGCGTAGGCCGTCATCAGCAGCGCCTTCCGGGACCACTCGGAATACTGGTACTGCTTGTCTAGATTGTCGAATTTCTTGACCGCGCCCTCGTAGTCGCTGTCCTCGAGCTTCGCCAGGCCGTCGCTGTACAGCTTGTCGGCCGGGACGTCCGGCACGACCTCGGGCTTGTACTTCTCGGCGAAGATGCTGGTCGGGTCGAAGTCGCAGCCGCCGAGGCCCAGGCCGAGGACGGCCACGAAGGGCACCGCGAAGGCCGCTGCCCGGCGATGACGAATGGTGACAGGCATCTGGCGCTCTTTCCCGGAACCGGCGCCGTTTCGCGCCGTCATGCCATCGCGTGGGTGGATCCGGCCCGCCCCGGGCCGTGCCCGCCGTTCACGGACCGTTAAACCCTGCCGTTCGATTCGGGCACGAAAGCGGCAAGGCTGCGGCGGCCAGGATCGGTGGCGGGCTGTGTCCCGCCGGTCACAGGGGCTACAGGTCGCCCGCGAAGGCGGCGATGCCGAGGCCGACGCCGAGCTCGGACAGCACCGTCTCGCGGCGCGAGCCCTGCGCCTCGACGACGGCGTAGTTCGCCCGGTCGGCGAAGAGGGCGGACAGCACCCCGACATTCATCCGGTGGCCGCCGCAATAGGAGCGGTAGGCGCCCTGGATCGGCAGGCCGGCCAGGGCGAGGTCGCCGATGGCGTCGAGGATCTTGTGGCGGACGAACTCGTCCTGGAAGCGCAGGCCCTCGGGATTGACCACCGCGGTCTCGCCGACCGCCACGGTGTTCTCCAGCGAGGCGCCGAGGGCGAAGCCGGCCTTCCAGTAGCGCTCCACGTCCCGCATCATCCCGAAGGTGCGGGCGCCGGCGATCTCGCGGCGATAGGTGGCGGGCGACAGGTCCATCGCCTTGCGGGAGCGGCCGATCACCGGGCTCTCGAAATCGATCTCGACGTCGAGGCGGAAACCGCGATCGATCGGGCGCAGCTCCGCGAAGGAGGTCCCGGCCTCGATGCGGACGTGTCGGAGGATCTTGAGCCAGCGGCGCGGCGTGTCGCAGGTGGCGATCCCGATCTGGTCGATCGCCTGGACGAAGGGGAGCGCGGATCCGTCGAGGATCGGCATCTCGGGGCCGTCGATCTCGATCAGAGCATTGTCGACGCCCAGGCCGTAGAGGGCGGACATCAGGTGCTCGACGGTGGCGACGGCGCCGGTCTCGACGTCGCCCAGGACAGTGCAGAGTTCGGTGGCGGAGACGAGGGCGTGATGCGCCTTGATCAGGCGATCGTTGCCGTGGGTGGTACCGGTGCGGAGGAAGGCGATGCCGTGATTGGCCGGAGCGGGTCGAATGGTGATCTCGGCGGGGTTGCCGGAGTGAACTCCGATCCCCGAGAGAGTCGCCGGCCCTTTGAGGGTCGTCTGTTTATGCGTTCGCATTCCTTAGCCCCCGGGCGCGACCAGATCCCGTCACCCCGACTGGAGGTGAGGAGAAACTGACTGATCCGTCCGCTGCTTGATGCCCTAGCCCACGCGATCAGGTTGTGTCCTGCCGCGTGTCGTCTCGATCACATGGTTTCTATAGCTGCGCCGCACAGGGCAGCCAAATCACGGATTCTTACGGTCTGTTACAGACACGCTTAGCGGTCCGTCACCGCAAAGCGCTGCTTCACCAATGGCTTAAAGGTTGGTTAATACGTGACTAACCCGCGGCCGTTCTGTGGCGCGGATGCACCATGCGCCCCGGCTCGGGAGGCGCGGTGCACAGCCTTGTCGAAGTCACCATACCACTGCAACAACCATGAGTTGCTTTGCTGCAGCGCGAAGGGGCCGGCGGTTTCCCGCCAGCCCCAGGCCGTGTTGGAGACCCGGACCGGTCAGTTCGCCTGGCGGCGGAGGAAGGCCGGGATCTCGAGCTGATCGTCGTCCATCATCCGCGGCTGAGGCGCGACCCGGCCCTGCGCGTCGAGGTTGCCCTGGGCCGGGCGGTACTGCGGGACCGCGGGCGCGGCCGGAGCGCGCGGGGCCGGCGGCACGTGAGGCTGACCCATGTGCGGCTGACCCATGTGCGGCTGCGGGGCGACGGCCGAGGCCGGACGGGCCGCCGGGGCGCCGTCCATGTCCTCGCGGCGGCCGCCGAAGCCCACGGTCGCGAGCCGGCGCAGCAGCGAGGTCCGCTTGGATTCCGGGGCAGTCTCCTCGGCAGCGCGGTTCGCCATGATCTGCGTCTGGGCGATCGGCGGCAGCTCGTGGATCTGCGGCATGCGCGGGGCGCGGGCGAGCGGCGTGCCCGTCGGGGCGGCCGGACGCGGCGGCACGAACGGGCCGGCCTCGACGGCGGGCGCCGCCTCGACGCGCTGCGCGCGGCGGGCGGGACGACGACGCGCGCGGCGCGGCCTGGACCGGGGCGAGCACGACGTCGTCGCGGGTCACCGGGGCGGCGGCCTCGATGCGGGTCTCCATCCGCGACTGGGCGCATTCGGGGGCCGAGAGCGGCGCGGGGCGGGGCGGAGCTCGGCGCCGGGGCGACCGACTCGGTGCGGATGCTCGGCACCGGCGAGGCGGCGCGCGAGGGCCTCGGCGCGCGAGGCGCTCGGCAACCTCGGCGATGCGCTGCTCGGTCTCGGCGATGGCCGGGTTGTTCGGCGAGTTCGCCGAGATCAGGGCCGGCTCGATGCCGGTGGCGACCACCGACACGCGGATGATGCCGTCCAGGCTCTCGTCGAAGGTGGCGCCCAGGATGATGTTGGCGTCCTGATCGACCTCCTCGCGGATGCGGGTGGCGGCCTCGTCGAGCTCGTACAGGGTCAGGTCCGAGCCGCCGGTGATCGAGATCAGCAGGCCGCGGGCGCCCTTCATCGACACGTCGTCGAGGAGCGGATTGGCGATGGCGGCCTCGGCAGCGCGGTTGGCGCGCTTCTCGCCGGAGGCCTCGCCGGTACCCATCATGGCCTTGCCCATGCCGCGCATGATCGCCCGCACGTCGGCGAAGTCGAGGTTGATGAGGCCCTCCTTCACCATCAGGTCGGTGATGCAGGCGACGCCCGAGTAGAGCACCTGGTCGGCCATCGCGAAGGCGTCGGCGAAGGTGGTCTTCTCGTTGGCGACCCGGAACAGGTTCTGGTTCGGGATCACGATCAGGGTGTCGACCGCGGCCTGCAGCTCCTGGATGCCGGACTCGGCGGTGCGCATGCGGCGCATGCCCTCGAACTGGAACGGCTTCGTCACGACGCCGACCGTCAGGATGCCCATGTCGCGGGCTGCGCGGGCGATGACCGGGGCGGCGCCGGTGCCGGTGCCGCCGCCCATGCCGGCGGTGATGAAGCACATGTGGGCGCCGGAGAGCTGGTCGCGGATCTCGTCGATCACCTCGTCGGCGGCGGCCGAGCCGACCTCCGGGTGCGAGCCGGCGCCGAGGCCCTGGGTCACGCCCAGGCCCATCTGGATCACCCGCTCGGCCTTCGAGGAGGTGAGCGCCTGCGCGTCGGTGTTGGCGACGACGAACTCGCAGCCCAGCAGGCCCGACTCGATCATGTTGTTGACGGCGTTGCCGCCGGCGCCACCGACGCCGAAGACGGTGATGCGGGGCTTGAGTTCCCGGATGTCCGGCGCCTGGAGGGTGATGGCCATGGTGTCGAGCCTCTCGCTAACTGTGCTGTCCGTGCGACGCCTGGGCGCCGGATTCCCTTCGATCCCCCCGCGCGAGCGGGCGGGCGTGAAACCTAGAAGCTGTCCCGGAGCCAGCGGCCGACCCGGTTCAGGTAGTTGTCGGTCCCGGTCGCCGCGAAGGCGCCGTGCCCGCGCGGCTCGAAATGCTCGGCATGGGCCACCTGCGGGTAGACGAGCAGGCCGACCGCCGCCGAGAAGGCCGGACCCTTGGCGGCCTCCGGCAGGCCCCGGATGCCGAGGGGCCGTCCGATCCGCACCTGACCCTGGAGGACGCGGCGGGCGACCTCGGGCAGGCCGACGAGCTGGCTGGCGCCGCCGGTGAGGACCACCCGCCGCCCGGCCTGGGCGGCGAAGCCCGCGTCGCGCAGGCGGTCCCGCACCAGCTCGACCACCTCCTCGACGCGCGGCTTGATGATCCGCACGAGCTGCGAGCGCGGGATGTGGGCCGGCGCCTCGCCCTCGTCCTCGCCGACGCCGTGCACGGCGATCATGTCGCGGTCGTCGGAGGGGGTGGAGAGGGCCGAGCCGTAGAGGGTCTTCAGCCGCTCGGCCGCCGCCATGCGGGTGGAGAGGCCGCGGGCGATGTCCATGGTGACGTGGTGGCCGCCGACCGCCAGGGCGTCCACGTGCACGAGGTGGCCGCCGGAGAACACGCCGACGCTGGTGGTGCCGCCGCCCATGTCGACGACGCAGACACCCATCTCGGCCTCGTCGTCGACCAGCGCCGAGAGGCCGGCCGCGTAGGGCGTGGCGATCACCGCCTCGACGCCGAGGTGGCAGTGCTCCACCGCCAGCATGACGTTGCGGGCGGCCGCGAGCTCGCTGGTGACGACGTGCAGGTCGACGCTGAGCGCCTCGCCGATCATGCCCGACGGGTCGATGACGGCGCCCTGCCCGTCCAGGGCGTAGCCGGTGGGCAGGGCGTGCAGCACGGCCCGGCCGGGGCTGACGCCGTGGGCGCTCGCGGTCTCGAGCACCCGCTCGACGTCGCTGCCCGTGACGGTGCCCGAGCGGACGTTCACCCGCGCCTGGAAATGCTGCGAGGCGAGCCGGCCGCCCGACATGTTGACGATGACCGACTGGACCTCGACCTTGGCCATCCGCTCGGCGGCGTGCACCGCCTGGCGGATCGCGCTCTCGGCCGCGGCGAGATCGACGATGGCGCCGCCCTTCAGGCCCAGGGAGCGCTGGTGGCCGATGCCGATGATGCGCGCGAGGTGCGTGCGGCCGCGGAGCGTCGTGAGCGCCTCGGCGGGCTGCAGCTCGGCGATGAGGCAGACCACCTTGCTCGTGCCGATGTCGAGCACCGAGAGGGTGGTCGAGCGCCGGGCGGAGAGCGGCTTCAAGCGCGGCGTGAGGCCGTGTTGGCTGTGCATTGACGCTACCGGGCGCGGGATGCGGGACGAGCGGAGATCGACAGGAAGGGCATCAGCTGGCCGCGCCCTTCTTCTTCGCCTTCTGGGCTTCCGCGCGGGCGGCGGCGGCCTCCTCGGTCAGGCGCACCACCAGGCGGTCCGGCATGCGCAGGTCCACCGCGATGATGTCCTTCTCGAGCAGGTGGGCCTCGCGCTCGAACCGCACGAGGCGGGCGAGCGCCGCGGCCGGGTCGGCCTCGGGCAGGCGCACGTCGATGCCGTCGAACTTGAGGGTCCAGCGCCGGCCGGACACGTAGGTGCCGGCCTTGATCCGCTCGGCGAGCGGCCCGGCGGCGGCGATGAGGGCGAGATATTCCGGAAGCTTGGTGTTGGCGTCTTCGCCGACCACCAGGGGCAGGCTCGCGTAACGGTCGTCGCGCATGGCGTCGATGACGGTGCCGTCGGCGGCGATCACGTTGATCTCGCCGTTCTTCTGCCATAGGGCCGCGGGCTCGCGCTCCACCTGGGTGATGGCGATCTCGTTGGGGTAGATCTTCCGGACCGAGGCCTGCGCGATCAGCGGCACGCGGAGCAGCCGCTCGCGCACGTCGTTGACGTCGAGGAAGGGAACGGAGGAGCGCCAGTCGATCCCGGCGGCCGCCAGGACCTCGCGCTCGTACATGCGGGAGATGCCCGAGATGGTGACGCGCTCGACGCCGAAGCCGGCGATGCGCGCGGCGATGTCGAGGGGGCGGCCCTGCTCGGCCACGAACGCGTCGTAGCGGCCGCTCGCCACGAAGCCGGCGAGCGCCACGGCGGCGGCGGACACGGCGACCGCCACGATTCCGGCGCCGCGGGGCAGGCGCTCGCTCAGCCGCTGACTCGGGCGGGCCCGACGAACCGAGAGCGACCGGGACGTGGCGCGGCCGGCGAGCCGGCCCAGGATCGCGCCGGCGAGGCGCGCGGGACCGCTCCGGCCGGCGGCGTCGCCGCTCAGCGATTCAGGGAAGCGTCCTCCACCATCCATCGGACGAGCTCACCGAAACTCAGGCCCGCATGGGCCGCCATCTCCGGCACAAGGCTCGTCTGGGTCATGCCGGGTTGCGTGTTGACCTCCAGCACCACGAGCAGACCGGTTCCACCCGGTGTGTCGTCGTAGCGAAGGTCGGCACGGCTGACGCCCCGACAGCCCAGTGCTTGATGCGCCGTTAACGACAGTTCTTGGACACGCTGGTAAACATTTGGTTTAAGTTCGGCCGGGAGCACGTGAACCGAGCCCCCCGGAGCGTACTTGGCGTCGTAATCGTACCAATCCCCCGTGGCGGCCTTCACCTCGATCACCCCGAGGGCCTTGTCGCCCATCACGCCGCAGGTGAGTTCGCGGCCAGCAATGTAAGGTTCTGCAAGGACTTGCTCGCCGAACGTCCATTCCTCGGAGGCGAGGATCTGGGGCGGGTGCGAGCGGCCGTCGCGCACGATGATCACACCCACCGATGAGCCTTCGGCGATCGGTTTCACCACGTAGGGTGGCGGCAGGGGGTGTGTCCTGGCGGCCTCACGACGGTTAACGATCCGGCCCTCCGGCACGTCGACGCCGGCGGCGCGCATGACGGTCTTGGCCCGCTCCTTGTTCATGGCCAGCGCCGAGGCGAGGACGCCGGAATGGGTGTAGGGGATCTTGAGGATCTCCAGCAGGCCCTGGATCGTGCCGTCCTCGCCGTCAGGTCCGTGGAGCGCGTTGAACGCCGCGTCCGGCCGGAGCGCCGTCAGCACGGAGGCGATGTCGGGGCCGACATCGACCCGGGTGACCCGGTAGCCCTCCCCTTCGAGCGCGTCGGCGCAGGCCTTGCCGGAATTGAGGGAGACCTCGCGCTCGGCGGAGGTGCCGCCCAGGAGGACGGCGACGTGCTTGGACATCAGGGCACCTCGAAAAGGTCGGCTTCAATCAGGATCTGAACGCACCCGAACGGTCGCTGCGCCGGCCGAGCATCGTATCTCGGCCGCGTCGGCGCGTCCGGAAGACCGCTCTCACTCGGCGCCGGTGGGCCGGCCGATGCGCCGGATCTCCCAGCGCAGCTCGACCCCGCTGGTGTCGCGGACGCGGCGGCGAACCTCCTCGCCCAGCCCCTCGATGTCGGCCGCGGTCGCGTCACCGGTATTGATCAGGAAGTTGCAGTGCATCTCGCTGACCTGGGCGCCCCCCCGCCTCAGCCCGCGGCAGCCGGCGGCGTCGATCAGCTGCCACGCCTTGCCGCCGTCCGGGTTGGCGAAGGTCGAGCCGCCGGTCCGCTCGCGGATCGGCTGCGCGGCCTCCCGGGCGGCCGTGACCCGTTCCATCTCGGCCTCGATCGCCCTGCGGTCGCCGGTCCGGCCGCGGAAGACGGCGCGCGTGAAGATCACGTCCTCTGGGGCGTCCGAATGCCGGTAGGAGAAGCCCATGTCGGCGTGGCTGAAGGTGCGCAGCGCGCCCCCGCGGTCGATCCCGCGGGCTTCCACCAGCACGTCGGTGGTCTCGCCGCCATGCGCGCCCGCGTTCATGCGGAGCGCGCCGCCGATCGACCCGGGGATGCCGCGATAGAAGGCGAGCCCGTCGAGCCCGGCCTCGGCGGCCGCCTTGGCGAGGCGCATGTCCGGGACCGCGGTGCCGACGGTCAGCGCGTCGCCGTCGATCGCGATGCTGCCGAAGGCCTTGCCGCCGAGGCGGACCACGACGCCCGGCACGCCGCCGTCCCGCACGATCAGGTTCGAGCCGAGCCCGATCACCGTGATTGGCACGTCCGGATCGAGGGTCGCGAGAAGGCGGGCGAGATCCTCCTCGTCGGCCGGGGTGAACAGGACCTCGGCCGGTCCGCCGACCCTAAACCACGTGAGGTCGGCGAGCGGCTGGTCGGCGAGCAGGCGCCCGCGGAGGTCGGGCGCAGCGGCCCGGATGCGATCGTGCAGAGAGGCGGTCATCTGTGTGTCTCCCCTCGCCCCGCCCGCGGGGAGAGGGATGCGGCGATCCTGGTGTCGTCGCATCGGGGTGGCAGCGGACGCTGCGAGGCCGGGGTCCGGAGAGTCACCGCCGGGTTCATCCTCAGAGCGCAGCCCAGTGTGGACGGCCGACGGCGTGGCCGACCCGAGACGCCTCCCGGGGCGGGCTCACGCATCGCGCCTACCGTCCCCGCGCGGCGAGTTCGTCCGGCAGGGCGTAGGCCCACTGCGTGATCGTGCCGGCGCCGAGGCAGACCACGTAATCGCCGGGCTTGGCGAGGTCCGCGATGATCCCGGCCAGTTCCTCCGGCCGCTCCAGGGCCCGGGCGTCCCGATGGCCGCGGGAGCGCAGGCCGGCCACGAGGCTGTCGCGGTCGAACCCCTCGATCGGCTGCTCGCCGGCCGCGTAGACCGGCGCGACGATGACCGTGTCGGCATCGTTGAAGCAGGTGCAGAAATCGTCGAAGAGCGACTGCAGCCGGGTGTAGCGGTGCGGCTGCACCACCGCGATGACGCCGTGCTCGGTCGAGGCACGGGCGGCCTTGAGCACCGCCTTGATCTCCACCGGGTGGTGTCCGTAATCGTCGAAGATCGTCGCGCCGTTCCACTCGCCGGTGCGGGTGAAGCGCCGCTTCACGCCGCCGAAGCCCGCGAGTGCCTGGCGGATCGCGTCCGGCTTCACGCCGAGCTCGTGCGCGACGGCGAGCGCCGCGGTGGCGTTGAGCGCGTTGTGCTTGCCGGGCATCGGCAGGACGAGATCCTCCATCTCCATCCGGTAGCCGGGGCGACGGTCGCGGATCATCACCCGGAAGCGGCTCTGGCCGCCGCGCAGGTCCACGTCGATGAGGCGCACATCGGCCTGCGGGTTCTCACCGTAGGTGATGATCCGCCGGTCCTCGATATGGCCGACGAGATCCTGCACCACCGGGTGGTCGATGCACATCACCGCGAAGCCGTAGAACGGGATGTTGTCGATGAAGCGCCGGAACGCGTCCTTGATCGCGTCGAACGAGCCGAAATGGTCGAGGTGCTCGGGGTCGATGTTGGTGACGATCGCGACGTCGGCCGGCAGCTTCAGGAAGGTGCCGTCGGACTCGTCGGCCTCCACCACCATCCACTCGCCCGCGCCCATGCGGGCGTTGGTGCCGTAGGCGTTGATGATGCCGCCGTTGATCACGGTCGGGTCGAGGTTGCCGGCGTCGAGCAGGGTGGCGACGAGCGACGTGGTCGTGGTCTTCCCGTGCGTGCCGGCGATCGCCACGCAGGACTTGAAGCGCATCAGCTCGGCCAGCATCTCGGCCCGTCGCACCACGGGCAGGCGTCGCTCGCGGGCGGCCTGCAACTCGGGGTTGTCGCGCCGGATCGCGGTCGAGACGACGACGAGGGCGGCCTCCTCGACGTTCTTGGCGTCGTGGCCCACGAAGGTGCGCATGCCCTTCTCGGCGAGACGGCGGACATTGGCGTTGTCGGACGCGTCCGAGCCCTGCACCGTGTAGCCGAGGTTGTGCATCACCTCGGCGATGCCGGACATGCCGATGCCGCCGATGCCGATGAAGTGGATGGGGCCGAGCTTGTCGGGCAGCTTCATGGGTCGAACCGTCTGGTGGCGGGACCGCCGGTGCGGAATCCCTTGAGGATCAGGTGCGGGCGGCCGTCTCGACGACGACCTCGGCCAGCCGCTCGGCGGCGTCGTGGATGCCCGCGCTTCTGGCCGCATCGGCCGCCGCGGTCAATTTTGCCGGCGTCGCGAAGCAGGCGGTCAGCTCCGCGGCGAGGCGCTCCGGCGTGAAATCCGGCTGCTTCACGGCCAGCGCCGCGCCGATCGCGTCGAGGGTCGCGGCGTTGGTGGCCTGGTCCTGGTCGAGGGAGCCGGGCAGCGGCACGAGGATCGCCGGGCGGCCGATCGCCGCCAGTTCCGAGACCGTCGAGGCGCCCGAGCGCGAGACCACGAGGTGGCTCGCGGCCATCCGTGCCGGCAGGTCCTTGAAGAACGGCGCCGCCTCGATCCCGGCGAGCCCCATGGCGAGGTAGCGGTTCTGCACCGCCGTCAGGTCCTCGGGGCGGACCTGCTGGACGAGGTGCAGCCGGGCGCGCAGTGCGTCGGGCAGGCGGGCGATCGCCTCGGGCACGACCTCGCCCATGACCCGGGCGCCCTGGCTGCCGCCGAACACCAGGAGCCGCAGGGCGTCGTCCGGTCCGAAAGCGGGATACGGGACCTTCGCCGCCTCAATCACCGCCGGGCGGAGCGGGTTGCCGGTGTGGATCCGCGGAGCTCTCGCCTTGTCGGGCACGCCGCGCACGACCTTGAAGCCGGTGGCGATGGTGCGGGCGCCCCGCGCCAGGAAAGCGTTGGCCCGGCCCATCACGGCGTTCTGCTCGTGCAGGATCGTCGGCACGCGCAGGATCTGGCCGGCGAGCACCGGTGGGACTGTCGGGTAGCCACCGAAACCCACGATGGCGGCCGGGTTGATCCGGCGGATCTCCTTCGCGGCCACGCCGAACCCGCGGCCGAGGGTCAGCACGGCGCCGGCCCGCTTGAGCGGCGAGCGGCCGGACGGCGTCGCCGAGGCGATGGTCACCACCTCGGAGGCCGGGAACTCGGACGCGATGGAATCGACCCGGGCGTCGGTGGCGAGGGCCACCCGGACGCCGCGGGCCCGCAGCGCGTGGGCGAGACTCTCGGCGGGGAAGAGATGGCCGCCGGTGCCGCCGGCACAGAGCAGGATCGTGGGCGTGAAGACCGTCACCGCATCACTCCGGCGACGGTGGCGGGCGCGGTGCCGGGGGGCTTCTGGCTGAGCATCACGGTGCGGGGGCGCTTGCGGGTCAGGGCGACGAGGAAGCCGGTGCCGAGCGCCAGCGAGATCAGCGAGGAGCCGCCGTAGGAGACGAACGGCAGGGTCATGCCCTTGGCGGGCATAAGCTGGGTGTTCACCGCCATGTTGATGCAGGCCTGGAGGCCGAACAGCGTGGTCAGCCCGGTGATCGCCAGCCGCGAGAAGGTGTCGTCCGTGCGCCGCGCGAGCTTGAGGCCGCGCAGCACGATGAAGGCGAAGAGGGCCACGAGGCACAGGCAGACGATCACGCCGAACTCCTCGCCGGTGACCGAGAAGATGAAGTCGGTATGCGCGTCCGGCAGGTGGCGCTTGGCCACGCCCTCGCCCGGCCCGGTTCCGAACCAGCCGCCCGAGCGGAACGACTCGCGCGACCAGAAGTCCTGGAAGCCGCCGCCGGAATCCCGGTCGAGGAACTTGTTGAAGCGCTCGCGGACGTGGTGGAAGAACAGGTAGGCAGCGAACACACCTCCGAGGCCCAGCACGCCCAGGACGGCCACCCAGATCAGGTGGAGGCCGGCCACGAAGAACAGCGCGCACCACACCATGGTAATCAACATGGTCTGGCCGAAATCGGGCTGGAGCAGCAGCGGCACGATGGTGATCGGCAGGAGCAGCAGCGCCAGGATGCCGCCGGGCATGTCGCGGCGCTGGGCGCCCTCCGAGAAGGCCCAGGCGGCGACGACCACGAAGGCCGGCTTCACGAACTCCGAGGGCTGCAGGCCGAAGGAGCCGAACTGGATCCAGCGGTGCGCGCCCTTGATCTCGGGCCCGAACTTGCCGGCGAGCAGGCACAGGACGACGCCCAGGATCCACGTGACGAGCGCGAGCCGCCGGATGCCGCGCAGCGACAGGAACGAGACCGCGCAGATCAGCAGGATGGTCGGCGCGAGGTACATCGCCTGTCGGTTGAGGAAGTAGAAGGTCGGCAGGCCGATCCGCTCGGCGACGGGCGGGCCGCCGCCCATCAGGAAGACGAGGCCCGCGACCATCAGCGCGAACAGCGCCGCGAGCAGGCCGCGGTCCACCGTCCACCACCAGTCCGTCAGGGGGGTGCGTTCCGCGCGTGACATCATGCCGGGCAACGACTCCAGGCCGCGCGGATGCCGATCCGCGCGGGTCGGCCCGGATCCTCGGCAGGAATGGTAAACGGAGCCTTATGGCCGACGCATCCGTGCGCGCCGGCCGCGTCACCGGCAACTGCGGGAATGCTGTATTAGGCCGGCGAGATACTAGTAAAAAGATACTCTATGTTAATCTTCCTACTGCAACTTCCGGATGTATCCCCCCGGCGGGTCCCGGTGCGCCGCGCCCGATCCGCCCAGCGGAAGCCGATGCGCCATGTTTTCTTCCCTGAACGTCCGTGAAGCGAATGCCAAGCTCGCGGCCCTCGACCGGGTTCAGGGCGTGATCGAGTTCGATCTCGCGGGGCGGATCCTGTCGGCGAACCAGAATTTCCTCGACGCGGTCGGGTACACGCTGCCGGAGATCGTCGGCCAGCACCACAGCATGTTCGTGGAGCCGGCCGAGCGGGACGCCCCGGACTACCGGGCCTTCTGGGAGCGCCTGCGCTCCGGCGCGTTCGAATCGGGCCAGTTCCAGCGGGTCGGCCGGGGTGGCCGGCAGATCTGGATCCAGGCCTCCTACAACCCGATGCTCGACGTCCGCGGGCGGCCCTACAAGGTCGTGAAATTCGCCACCGACATCACGCAGCAGCGCACCGAGGAGGCCGAGCGCGCCGGGCAGATCGCCGCGATCGACAAGGTGCAGGCGGTCATCGCCTTCGACCTCGACGGCACGGTGATCGCGGTGAACGACAATTTCCTCGCCGCGATGGGCTACAGCCGCGCCGAGGTGATCGGGCAGCATCACAGCCTGTTCGTGGAGCCCGCCTACCGCGAGAGCGAGGCCTACCGGGCCTTCTGGGCCGCCCTGCGGAACGGCACCTATCAGGCGGCCCAGTTCCGGCGGATCGGCAAGGACGGGCGCGAGGTCTGGATCCAGGCCTCCTACAACCCGATCCTCGACGCCGCCGGCCGGCCCTACAAGGTCGTGAAATTCGCCACCGACATCAGCGATCAGGTCCGGCTGTTCGCCAACCTGCGGACGCTCATCGACCGGAACTTCGGCGAGATCGAGCAGGCGGTGACGCACTCGACCAAGGCGGCCGCTCTGGCCTCCTCGGCGGCGGACTCGACCTCCGGCAACGTCCAGACCGTGGCGGCGGCGGCCGAGGAGCTGGCGGCCTCGGTGGCCGAGATGTCCCAGAGCATCGTGCGCTCCCAGAGCGCCACCGACACCGCCTATGCCTGCGTCCAGGACGCGGACGGCCACACCAAGCGGCTCGCCGAGACCGCCACCGCCATGACCGGCATCGTCGGCCTGATCCAGGACATCGCCGGCCAGATCAACCTGCTGGCGCTGAACGCCACGATCGAGGCCGCCCGCGCGGGCGCGGCGGGCCGCGGCTTCGCGGTCGTCGCCTCGGAGGTGAAGGCTCTGGCCGACCAGGCGGCGCGCGCCACCGGCCAGATCAACGGCGAGATCGCCAGCGTGCAGCGCGTCTCGCAGGAGGTCGTGCAGGCTCTCAGCTCGATCGGGTCCTCGGTCGCGGTGATGCGCGAGACGGTGGTGGCGACCGCCGCCGCCATCGAGGAGCAGAGCGCCGTGACCCGGGACCTCGCCGAGAGCATGCAGAGCGCCGCGGGCGCCGTCACGGCGATCACCGGGAATATCGGGTCGATCGTCCAGTCGGTGGCCAACGTCTCGCAGGCGGTCGACACCACCCGCGACGCCGCCAAGGTTCTGGCGCGCTGAGGCCGGCGCTGCCTCAGGGCAGCGCCTGCACCAGCTCGCGGAAGCGGTTGCCGCGGATCTCGAAGTTCCGGAACTGATCGTAGGACGCGCAGGCCGGCGACAGCAGCACCACCGGCTCCGGCGCGCCCGAGGCGGCGGCGTTCTCGGCGGCCTTCGGGACAGCGTTCTCGAGGGTCTCGCAGCGGGTATAGGGCACGGCGCCCTCCAGGGTCGCCGCGAAGGCGTCCGAGGCCGCGCCGATCAGGTAGGCGTGGGCGACCCGCTCGAAATACGGCACCAGCGGGAAGATGCCGCCCTCCTTGGCCTTGCCGCCGAGGATCCAGTGGATGTCGCGGAAGGCGGTGAGGGCCTTCTCGGTTGAGTCCGCGTTCGTCGCCTTGGAGTCGTTGACGAACAGCACGTGGCCGCGCCGCCCGACCTCCTCCATGCGGTGCGGCAGGCCCGGGAACGAGGTCAGACCGGCCTGGATCTGCTCCGGCGACAGGCCGAGGGCCCGCGCGACGGCCACCGCTACCGCCGCGTTCTGCCAGTTGTGAGCTCCCCGGAGCGATCCGATCCCGTTGACGTCGGCGAGCGCCGTGCCGTCCGGCTCCCGGACGATCCCGTCGCGCACCGTGAGCGCGTCGGTGCACAGCACGTCGCCGTGGGGCACGTGGACGCGCACGAGGTCGGCGCCGCGCCGATCGGCGATGGCGCGGCTCGGGGCGTCGTCGACGCCGACCACCGCGAGGCCCGCGCCCTGGATCAGGCGCTCCTTGATGGCCGCGTACTGCTCCATCGTGCCGTGCCGGTCGAGATGGTCCGGCGTGATGTTCATCAGCACGCCGACGCTCGGGTCGAGGCTCGGCGTCAGGTCGATCTGGAACGACGACATCTCGATCACGTGGACGCGGTCGGCGGCCGGCGGCTCCAGCGACAGGATCGCCGTGCCGATATTGCCACCCATCTGCACGTCGCGGCCCCCCTGCGCGAGCACGTGGGCGATCAGCGCCGTGGTGGTCGACTTGCCGTTCGTGCCGGTGATCGCCACGAACGGCGCCCCCGGCGCCTGCGCCCGCCGCTCCCGGCAGAACAGCTCGATGTCGCCGATGATCGCGACGCGGGCGTCCCGGGCGAGCCGGACGCTCCAGTGCGGCTCGGGATGGGTCAGCGGCACGCCCGGGCTCAGCACGAAGGCGGCGACGCCGGACCAGTCGGCCTCCCGGAGGTCCCGCGTCTCGATGCCGGCCTCCCGCGCGCGGGCGAGGCTGTCGGCATTGTCGTCCCAGGCCTGCACGGCCGCGCCACCCGCCTTCAGCGCCAGCGCCGTGGCGAGCCCCGAGCCGCCGAGTCCGAACAGGGCGACGGTCTTGTCCTGGAAGACGGTGACGGGGGTCATGCGGAACTCTGGATGCGGCGGCCGAACCCGGCCGATCCGAACCGGACCGTCATCCCGAGGTGACCGCGTCGGCGGACCCCGAAGGCGGGCTCCAGGGATCGCGCGGCCGACCCGGAGCCTCCTTCGAGGCCCGCGCTCCGCGGCCGCACCTCAGGGTGAGGGCGAGGGTCGGATCGACCTCTCAGGTCGCCCCTCTAGCACAGATTCTCAGCGCAGCTTCAGCGTCGCCAGACCGGCCATCGCCAGGATCACCGCGATGATCCAGAAGCGGATCACGACCTGCGGCTCCTTCCAGCCCTTCTGCTCGAAATGGTGGTGGATCGGCGCCATGCGGAAGACGCGCTTGCCCGTCAGCTTGAACGACGCGACCTGGATGATCACCGACATCATCTCCAGCACGAACAGGCCGCCGACGATCGCCAGGACGATCTCGTGCTTCGTCGCCACCGCGATGGAGCCCAGCAGGCCGCCCAGCGCCAGCGAGCCGGTGTCGCCCATGAAGATCTGGGCCGGCGGCGCGTTGAACCAGAGGAAGCCGAGCCCGGCGCCGATGACCGCGCCGCAGACCACAGCGAGCTCGCCCGTGTCGCGGACGTAGTTCACCTGCAGATAGCTGGCGGTGAACGAGTTGCCGACGAGGTAGGCGATGAAGCCGAACGTACCGCAGGCGATCATCACCGGCACGATCGCGAGGCCGTCGAGGCCGTCGGTCATATTCACGGAATTGCCCGCCCCGACGATCACGAAGGCGCCGAACAGCGGGTAGAACCAGCCCAGATTGAGGAGCGCGTCCTTGAACACCGGGAAGGCGAGCTGGTTCTGGAGCGCGGCGGGCGAGTAGACCGCGATGGTCACGCAGGCCGCCATGGCGATCACCGCCTCGAGGGCGAGGCGGAACTTGCCCGAGAAGCCCTTGTGCGACTGCTTCGTGACCTTGAGGTAATCGTCGTAGAAGCCGATCGCGCCGAAGCCGAGGGTGACGGTCAGCGTCACCCAGACATAGTGGTTGCGCGGGTTGGCCCAGAGCAGGATCGCCACCACGGCACCGGCCAGGATCATCAGGCCGCCCATGGTCGGCGTGCCGCGCTTGGTCAGCAGATGGGTCTGCGGCCCGTCCTCGCGGATCGGCTGGCCCTTGCCCTGGCGGATCCGCAGCAGCGAGATGATCCAGGGTCCGAACCAGAACACGAACAGGCCCGCCGTGAACAGCGCGCCGCCGGTGCGGAAGGTGATGTAGCGGAACACGTTGAGCGGCGTGAAGCTGCTGCTCAGGTCCGAGAGAAGGTACAGCATCCGGGCGCTCGGCCCCCTTGTTCAGGCTCAGGTTTCGGGGGACGGCGCCGAACGCGCAGGCGTGCCGGTCACGGGGCGGCCTGGGTCCGCTGGGCCGGATCGACCGCGTAGCGGGCTTTCAGCGCCTCGACAATCCGGCCCATGCGGCTGCCGTTCGATCCCTTCACCATGACGGCGTCGCCGGACCGCAGGGTCCGGGCGAGCGGCTCGAGCAGGTCGGCCGCGGTGTCGGCCACCGCGCCGCGGCGGCTCACCGGAAGGGCCTCGAACAGGTGGCGCATGAGCGGACCGGCCGTGAAGACCAGGTCGACCCGGGCCGCCTCGATCGCCTCCGCCAGGCCGCGATGCAGGTCGGGCGCGGCGGCGCCGAGCTCCAGCATGTCGCCCAGCACCGCGATCCGGCGGCCGCGGGGCCCGGTCTCGATCCCCGCCAGGGTCGCCAGCGCCGCGCGGACCGCGACGGGATTGGCGTTGTAGCTCTCGTCCACGAGGTAGGCGGTGCCGCCGCCGATCTCGAGGGCGGTGCGCTCGCCGCGCCCCGCCGGCGGTGTCAGCCCGCCGAGCGACAGGGCCGCGCGGGCGAGGTCGGCCCCGAGGCTGTGGACCACCGCCATGACGCCCAGCGAGTTCAGCGCCGCGTGCCGGCCGGCCGTGCCGAGCTTGTAGGTGACGGGCTGGCCCATCACCGCCGCGTCGATCACCGACAGGTCGGGCCGGAGCACGATCTTCAGGGCGCGGACATCGGCATCCGGGTGCTCGCCGAAGGTCACCACCCGGCCCGCCCGGGAGGCTTGGGCGTGGGCGGCCAGCCGGTCGAAATGCGGGGCGTCGCGGTTCAGGATCGCCACCCCGGCGGGCCGGAGGCCGGAGAAGATCTCGCCCTTGGCGTCCGCGATCGCGGCGAGCGAGGCGAAGTGCTCGATATGGGCGGGCGCGATCGTGGTGATCAGCGCGATGTCCGGCCGGACCTGGGCGGTCAGCGGCACGATCTCGGCGCCGTGGTTCATGCCGATCTCGAACACGCCGTAGCGCGCGGAGCGCGGCATCCGCGTCAGGGTCAGGGGCACGCCCCAGTGGTTGTTGTAGGAGGCCGCCGAGGCGTGAGTCTCGCCCTGCTCGGACAGGACGTGGCGCAACGCTTCCTTGGTCCCGGTCTTGCCGACCGAGCCGGTGACCGCCACGACCTGCGCGGACGTCCGGGCCCGGGCGGCGGCGCCGAGCCGCACCATGGCGGTCAGGACCGGGTCGGCGCCCCCCTCGGGCACCGCCAGGACGGGGCCGTGGGCGGCGAGCGCCTCGGCGCGCGCGGCGCTAACCACCGCGGCACCGGCCCCGCGCCCCAGGGCGTCGGGGACGAAGTCGTGGCCGTCGCGGGCATCGCCGCGGATCGCGAAGAACAGGTCGCCGGGCTGGAGCGTGCGGGTGTCGATCGAGGCGCCCGAGATGGCGCGCTCGGCGCCGGTCAGGCAGCCGCCCGTCGCGGATTCCAGCTCCTCCCGCGTCCAGAGTGCGGTCATCGTCGGTCCCCCGTCGTCCTCAGGCCGCCGCGGCGATCGCGGCGCGCAGGACCGCGTGGTCCGAGAACGGCAGCGTGCGATCTCCCACGATCTGGCCGGTTTCATGACCCTTGCCGGCCACGACCAGCACGTCGCCCGGTCCGAGCCGGCTGACGGCGCTGTGAATCGCCTCCGACCGGTCGCCGATCTCCTCCGCGCCCGGCGCCGCGTCCAGGATGGCCCGGCGGATGGCGGCCGCGTCCTCTGTGCGCGGGTTGTCGTCCGTGACGATCACGACGTCGGCGAGCCGCTGCGCGATGGCGCCCATCAGGGGCCGCTTGCCCCGGTCGCGGTCGCCGCCGCAGCCGAACACCGCGACCAGCCGGCCGGTCGCGAAGGGCCGCAGGGCGGTCAGGACGCTCTCCAGGGCCTCGGGCTTGTGCGCGTAGTCGACGAGACAGAGTCCGCCCCGCGCCTCGCCGATCCGCTCCATGCGGCCGGGGACGCCCGTGAGGTGGTCGAGGGCCGCGAAGACCCCGTCGGGATCGGCCGCCCCCGCCGGGGTGGCCAGCGCGAGGCCGGCCGCCACCAGGGCGTTCTCGACCTGGAACTCGCCGACGAGCGGCAGGCGCAGGTCCCGAGCCCGGCCCGCGAACAGGACGCGGGCGGCCTGCGCGAACCCCTCCGTGCGGACCGCCTCGACGCGCAGGTCCCGGCCGCCGCGCCCGACCGTGCGGACCGGCCGGCCGGCGGCCCCGGCCGCGGCGATCACCCGCTCGGCATAGGCGCCGTCGGCGTTGACGATGGCGGGGCGTCCCGGCGGCAGCAGGTCGGTGAACAGGCGCAGCTTGGCCGCGAGGTACTCCTCGATGCTCGCGTGATAGTCGAGATGATCGCGGCCGAGATTGGTGAAGCCGGCCGCGTCCAGCCGCACGCCGTCGAGCCGGCGCTGCTCGATCCCGTGGGAGGACGCCTCCATGGCGAGGTCGGTGACGCCTTCCGCGGCGAGCCGCGCCAGCGTCCTGTGCAGCGTCACCGGGTCCGGGGTGGTGAGGGAGCCGTACTGCGCGCCGCGACCGGTGACGATGCCGACGGTGCCGAGGCTCGCGGCGTCGCGGCCGAGGCGCGCCAGGATCTGGCGGACGAAGTCCGCCACCGAGCTCTTCCCGGCGGTGCCGGTCACCGCCACGACGGTCTCGGGCTGCGGACCCGCGAGACGGGCCGCGGCCAGGGCGAGCGCCCGGCGCGCGTCGACGACGGGGATCCAGGCGACCGCGTCCGGCAGGTCGGCGGGACGGGTCCCCTCCCCGGCCACCGCGGCGGCGCCGCGCTGGGCGGCCTGCGCGGCGAAGCGGCGACCGTCGGCCTTCGTCCCCGGCACGGCGACGAACACCGTGCCGGTCGCGACCTGCCGGCTGTCGGCCGTGAGGTCCGAGACGGTCAGGTCCGCGGCGGGGCCGGCGGCCTCGGGGAAGAGGTCGGCGAGCCGCGCGCTCATCGATCCACCCTCATCGATCCACTCTCATCGATCCAATCTCACGGGCCGCCGAGCTGGTTGACGTGGTAGGCGTTGAGCTTGACCATCTGCGGGAACGGCCTCACCGGCGGCTCGAATTGCGGCGGCAGGCCGAGGATCGGCGCCACGCGCTCGATCACCTTGCCGGTGACCACGCCGGAATTCCAGGCCGCCGTGGCGTAGCCGCCCGATTCCGGCAGGCCCTGCGGCTCGTCCATGATCGTGACGAACAGGTACTTCGGATCGTTCATCGGCGCGGCCGCCATGAAGGTCGTGAACAGGCGGTTGTGGATGTAGCGGCCGCCGATGACCTTCTCGGCGGTGCCGGTCTTGCCGCCGACGAAGTAGTACGGGATCGCCGCCTTCTTGGCCGACCCCTCGGAGGCGTTGAGCCGCATGATGTAGCGCATCGCCTCGGAGGTCTGGCCGGAGAGCACGTGCGCGGCGCGGGCCTTCGCCGCCTCGGGCGTCGTCTTGAGGAAGGTCGGCGTCATCAGGTCGCCGCCGTTGGCGATGGCCGCCACCGCGGCCGCCGCCTGGATCGGCGCCACCGCGATGCCGTGGCCGAACGCGATGGTGATGGTGTTGATCTCGGTCCAGCGCGACGGGACGATCGGCGCCGCGCTCTCGGGCAGCTCGGTGCGCAGCCGGTCGAGCAGGCCCATCTTCTTCAGGAAGGCCTTGTGGCCGGGCACGCCCACGCCGAGCGCCATCTTGGCGGAGCCGATGTTGGAGGAGTGCGTGAAGACCTCCGGCATGGTGATGACGCGGTTGGTGCCGTGGTACTCGTGGATCTTCTGCCGGCCCCAGTTCAGCACGCCGCCCCGGGTGTCGAAGGTCGAGTTGACGTTGTACTTGCCCGAATCGAGCGCCATGGCGAGGGTCATCGCCTTGAAGGTCGAGCCCATCTCGTAGACGCCGACATTCATCCGGTTGATCCGGTCGGGCGAGAGCGCGTCCTTCGGATCGTTCGGGTCGAAATCCGGCATGGAGACGAGGGCGATGACTTCGCCGGTCTTCACGTCGAGGATCATCGAGGCGCCGGCCTTGGCCTTGAAGTGGTCGATGCCCCAGGCCAGCTCGTCGCGCACGGCGAACTGCGCCCGCAGGTCGATCGACAGCTGCACCGGCTTCAGGTCGGCCTGCTTGTTGATCAGCCCGAAGCTGTTGAGGGCCTGCAGGCCGGTGGAGTCGATGTATTTCTCCATGCCGGCGATGCCGACGCCGTCGAGGTTCGTCGCGCCCAGGATGTGGGCGGCGGCGACGCCGTTCGGGTAGACCCGCTTGTGGTCGGGCAGGAAGCCGATGCCCGGGATGCCGAGCCGGTGAACCTCGGCCTGCTGCTTCGGCGTGAGCTCGCGCTTCACCCAGACGAAGCCCGCGCCCTTCTTGTCCTTGCGTTGCGTCAGCTTCGCGCGCAGCTCGGACGCGTTGAGTTCCGGCAGGACGGCGGTGAGCAGCTCGACCGCCTCGTCCTTGTCGTAGATGTTGCCCGGCTCGGCGAAGACCGAGACCGTACGGATGTCGGTGGCCAGGATCTCGCCGTTGCGGTCGATGATGTCGGGCCGGAAGGCGGTCGAGGACGCCGCCGCGACCCGGTGCTCCTGGCTGGGCGGCTCCCCGAAGATCGCCATCATCAGGAGTTTGGCCGAGATCGTCCCGAACACGCCGACGAAGACCAACCCGACCATCGCGACGCGCATGTGCGAGCGCTCGATCGCCAGCCGGAACATGCTGCGCAGGAGCGCCTTGGCGCGCTCGGCGCGCGGCTCGGGCACGCGCGCCTCCTCTTCCAGGGGGCGTGGCGCGCCGGCGGCATGCGCCAGCGCGGCGGCTTCGAGCAGCGCCGCCTCGTGGTCCGACACGGCGGGCTTGACCGCCGGGTCTAGGGTCTGGTCGGCGTCATCGGACACGGGGATTTACCTCGAAGCCGTCGTCGGGGTGCGGGTCGTGGTGACGGTGCGGGTGATCGAACCGGTCGTGCGCGGCTCGATCGCACCCTTGTCCTTGGGCGTCGCCGTGGCGGCGAGCAGGCGGCCGATCTCGTCCCCGCGCTCCGGCCGTGCGGGCAGGTCCGAGAGGCGCGCCAAGTGGCTGGTGCCGATCGGCTCCAGGGCGAGGTGCTTGTCGACGGCCGCCTGGAGGCGATCCGGCCGCGTCAGGAGCTGCCACTCGGCGCGCAGCACGGCGATCGCCTGCCGCTCCTTGTGCAGGGCCGTCTGCAGCTTCGAGACCTGGCCGCCCTGGTAGAGCGTGTCGTACTTGATCGAGTAGGCGTAGATCGCCGAGGCGACGAGGCCGGCCACCGCCAGCAGGTTCAGGAGGCGGATCATCGGCGATGGCCTCGGGCCGCGTCGGGCAGGCTCGCCAGCGCGGTCAGCGCGGCCAGCGGTTCGGGAACGTCGGATTCGGTGCGCTCCGCGGCCCGGAGCTTGGCCGAGCGGGCGCGCGGGTTCCGGGCAGTCTCGGCCTCGCCCGGCAGGACCGGACCCTTGGTGACGGGGCGGAAGCTGCGGACGGTCTCGACGGGGCCGCCGGGCAGATGGCGCGAGCCCTGCGCTGAGCGACCGCTGCGCGCCGCGAAGAACTGCTTGACGATCCGGTCCTCGAGCGAGTGGAACGTCACGACGGCGAGCCGGCCGCCGGGCCTGAGCACGCGCTCGGCCGCGTGAAGGGCACGGACCAGCTCGCCGAGCTCGTCGTTGACGGCGATCCGCAGGCCCTGGAAGGTCCGCGTCGCCGGGTGAATGTGGCTGCCGGGCTCGGTCCGCACCACGCCGGCGACGAGCTCGGCCAGCTGCGCGGTGGTCTCGATCCGCCCCCGGCGGCGCGCCTCGAGGATCGTCCGCGCGACCGCCCGCGAGCGCCGCTCCTCGCCGAAATGGTAGATGATGTCGGCCAGAACGGTCTCGTCGGCCTCGTTCACGAGGTCGGCGGCGCTCGGCCCGTCGCAGGCCATGCGCATGTCGAGGGGGCCGTCGCTGCGGAACGAGAAGCCCCGCTCCGGCGCGTCGAGCTGCATCGACGAGACACCGATATCGAGGACGACCCGGTCGACCTGCGCGATACCGGCCTCCGCGAGGAGGCCGTCGAGGTCGCCGAAGCGGCCGGGCAGGAGGCGCAGGCGCCCGCCGGACTCGGCGACGAGCGCCTGCCCGCCCGCGATCGCCGTGGGGTCGCGATCGATCGCGACGACCTGCAGGGCCGGATCGGCCGCGAGCAGCGCGCGGGTGTAGCCGCCGGCACCGAACGTGCCGTCGACCGCGGTCCCGCCCTCGGTGCCGAGTGCCTCGACGACCTCCGCGAGGAGGACGGGCACGTGCGGCTCGGGCGGCGCATCGGCGCCGTCGTGACGGGGCGAACTCTCGGGAACGGGGCGGCGCCGGCTCATGATCGCCTCGACGGCGCGGCGCGGCGCGGCGGGCGAGGACGGGCGGATTGTCGGCGCGTCCCGGAAATCCGGGCGCGGATGCGGCTCGTGCGTCTCATGGTGCCCTGTGCCGGGCCGCGCGAGCGCGGCGCGCGTGACGGGAACGGCACCGGATGCTGAGCGCGCAACACGCCGCGCACGGACGGGACCTGCGCGATGGCAGGGTGCGCCCGGCGATCCGATACACGCCGTTGACGGGAGGATGCCGGGTATCATGGGCCTCGGAGGATCGTCAACGCACAAGCTTGGCGCTGCCGCGCGGACCGATCTGAACCCGGCAAGGTTAACCGAAGGTTTTTGCCGCACCGGAATTTTCGGCGCGCGCCCGGCGGCCGCGGACGGGCGCCGGATCGATAAGGCGTTGAAGAAGCAGGTCTTATCGGGCGGTGGATCAGCCGGCCTGTAAGCCGGGTTCTGTAGGGCCGGAGCGCTCGCGCGCGCCGACGTGGCAGCCATTCCTCTGGGACGATCGTTGCCGACCGCCTCGAGCAACCAACCCGGGCGACTGGCCTGGAGAGCCGGCCTGCCCTTCTCGCGAAGGGCGCGCCGCCCCTATTCGGTCTTGCTCCCGGTGGGGTTTGCCGTGCCGTCCGCGTTGCCGCGTCCGCGGTGCGCTCTTACCGCACCCTTTCACCCTGACCCCGGACGGATCCGGGGCGGTCTGCTCTCTGTGGCACTGTCCCTGGGGTCGCCCCCGCCGGAGGTTATCCGGCACCGTCTCTCCATGGAGCCCGGACTTTCCTCCCCGAACGCTCGCGCGTCCGGAGCGGCTGCCCGGCCGGCTGATCCGCGGGCAGATGCGCCCGCGGGGCCGTCCGGGTCAAGGGTGCGGGCCCGCTACCAGGTGCCGGTGTTCTCCATCGACTTCCACGGCTCCTGCGGCTCCTTGGCGCCGCCCTTCTGGAGGATCTCGATGGAAATGCCGTCCGGCGACTTCACGAAGGCCATGTAGCCGTCGCGCGGTGGCCGGTTGATGGTGACGCCCTTCTCCTGCAGCCTGGCGCAGAAGCCGTAGATGTCGTCGACCTGATAGGCGAGATGGCCGAAATTGCGCCCGCCCGAGTAGGTCTCCGGATCCCAGTTGTACGTGAGCTCGATCAGCGGCGACTTGGTCGCCGCGGCCCGCTCGACATCACCGGGCGCGGCGAGGAACACGAGGGTGAAGCGGCCCTTCTCGTTCTCGACCCGGCGCACCTCCTTCAGGCCGAACGTGTCGACGTAGAAGGCGAGCGCCCGGTCGAGGTCGGCGACGCGGACCATGGTGTGCAGAAATTCCATCGGGACCTGTCCTGTGATCTTCGAAAACGGACCGCTGGCCCGTCCCCGGCTGACTCGTCCCGCTAGCTAGCGGCCACTCCCGCGGTGAGAAGGCCGCCCGGTGCAGACTCGGGACAAAACGGCCCGGGCGTTCGCGCGGATCGGGATCTGTCGAGCCCACGTTGCCGCTTCGGCGGCAGGCCCCGGAGGCAGCCGCCGGACGGCCGTCTGTTTCTGATCGGCCCGGCCGCACTCTCCGGATCCGTCGGTGGAGAGATCCTTAAGCCGAACGATGGTGCGCGTCTTACTCAGCAAGATGTAGCCCCGCCGCAACGGATTCGATCTATTCGGTGGGATGATGAGAGCGGTTTCGAACGTCGGAGCCCGCGATGATAACCCAGAATTCTCGGCGCGGCAGGCATGATGCACAGATGATCGGTCTCGATGCGGCGCGATTTATCGCCGCAATGCTGGTCATGACGTTTCATCTTGGCGCCTACGCTTGGCAGGCGCCGCTCTCGACGGCCGGGCGCGCCTTCGACTCCGCCGCGGCCTACCCCGGCCTGTTCGCCTGGACGTGGTTCGGATGGATCGGGGTCGAGCTGTTCTTCGTCATCTCGGGCTTCGTGATCGCCTACTCGGCCGAGCATGCGACCGCGCGCGCCTTCCTGCGCAGCCGCCTCCTGCGCCTCGTGCCCGCGGTCTGGATCTGCGCCACGCTCACCGCCCTCGTCTCGCTCGCCATCGGCCGCATGGGATCCGTCCCGCACGTGCTGCGGGCCTATCTCGACTGCGTGCTGTTCGTTCCGGTCGAGCCGTGGCTGGACGGGGTCTACTGGACCCTCGGCGTGGAGATCGCGTTCTACGCGCTCGTCTTCGCGCTGCTGCGGCTCGGGCGATTCCGGAGCGTCGGCCCGGTCTGCGCGGCGGTCGGCGGAGCCAGCACTCTCTTCTGGGTCGCGACCCTGGCTGTGCCGAGTCTCGGCACCGTCGCGGCGAGCCGCGTGGCCGAGCTGACGCTCCTGCGCCACGGCTGCTTCTTCGCGCTCGGCGTCTTCCTGTGGCTGTCGCTGGTCAAGGGCCCGACGGCTGGACGCCTCTGCGTGATCGCCGCCTGCGCGGTCGGGACACTCATCGAGATCGGCGACGCGGCCGAGTCGTTCCTGTTCCAGATGAGCCGGAGCGAGTCTCCGCTCCTCCCGCGCCTCGTCTTCGCGGCCTGCGTCCTGATGATCGTCGCCAGCGTGCGCGGCAACGCGTGGCTCCGCGCGCGGCTCGGCGAGCGGGGCTGCGCGCTGGCCCGGCGGCTCGGGCTGATGACCTACCCGCTCTACCTCCTGCACAACGTCGACGGTGCCGCCCTGATCCATCGCCTCGTCGGCGCCGGGGTTCCGCCCCACGCGGCGCTCGTGGTCGCCTGCTGCGCCATGCTTCTCACGAGCTTCGCCGTCATGCGCTGGGCCGAGCCGTTCGTCCGGGGCTGCCTGTCCGCCGCGCTCGACAGGATCGGCCTCGATCGCCCTCTCCTCGCGGAGGGCCGCCACGCCCCGGGGCTCTGAGCCGACCGAAGACCGCCCCACCCGCGCCGCTTCGACGGCTCCGATCGTTGCGCCGCGCACTCCGAGGGACCAGAACGGGCTCGTCCCGCACCCGGAGTGAGCCGAATGCGCACCGAGACGCCGCCGCTGATCCGCCTCGAGGAATACCGGCCCAGCGACTACCTGATCGATCGCGTCGACCTCGACATCCGTCTCGATCCGCACGCGACCCGCATCGACGCGACGCTGACGCTGCGGCCGAACCCGGCCGGTGTGCCGGCGGCGCCGCTCACTCTCGACGGCGACGATCTCCGCCTGGTCTCGGCCGAACTCGACGGCGCGCCGCTGCCGCCCGACGCCTACGCGGCGACGCCGTCCGGCCTCATCCTCCGCGATCCGCCGCGGCGGCCCTTCGCGCTGCGTCTCGTCACGGAGGTGGACCCGACCGCCAACACGAAGCTGATGGGCCTCTACCGGTCGAACGGCGTCTACTGCACCCAGTGCGAGGCCGACGGTTTCCGGCGGATCACATACTTCCTCGATCGGCCGGACGTGTTGTCGGTCTACACCACGCGCATCGAGGCCGACCGGGCCGACGCGCCGGTCCTGCTCGGCAACGGCAATCCCGTCGAGACCGGCGAGGCCGGGCCGGACCGCCACTTCGCGATCTGGCACGATCCCCACCCGAAGCCCGCCTACCTGTTCGCCCTCGTGGGCGGCCGGCTCGGGAAGGTCGAGACGCGCTTCACCACGATGGAGGGCCGCCCCGTCACCTGCGCGGTCTACGTCGAGCCCGGCAAGGAAGATCGGGCGGGCTACGCCCTCGACGCCGTCATCCGCTCCATGGCCTGGGACGAGACCGCCTTCGGCCGCGCCTACGACCTCGACGTGTTCAACGTCGTCGCGGTGTCCGACTTCAACATGGGCGCCATGGAGAACAAGGGTCTCAACATCTTCAACGACAAATACGTCCTGGCGAGTCCCGAGACCGCGACAGACGGCGACTACGCCGCCATCGAGGCGATCATCGCCCACGAGTACTTCCACAACTGGTCCGGCAACCGCGTCACGTGCCGGGACTGGTTCCAGCTCTGCCTGAAGGAAGGGCTCACGGTCTTCCGCGACCAGGAATTCTCCTCCGACATGCGCTCCCGGCCGGTGCACCGCATCGCCGAGGTGCGCTCCCTGCGGGCGCGCCAGTTCCCCGAGGATGCCGGGCCGCTGCGGCACCCGGTGCGGCCGCGGGCCTATGCCGAGATCAACAACTTCTACACGGCGACCGTCTACGACAAGGGTGCCGAGATCGTCCGGATGCTGCGGACGCTGATCGGTCCCGAGGCCTTCCGGGCCGGCATGGACCGGTACTACGCCGACAATGACGGGCGCGCCGCCACCGTGGAGGACTTCCTCGCCGCCTTCGCGGCGGTGACCGGGCGCGGTCTCGACGCCTTCGCCCGCTGGTACGAGCGTCCCGGCACGCCCCGCCTCGCCGTCACGACCGCGTACGATCCGGCCGCCGCGCGCTACACGCTCCGGTTCGCCCAGAGCCTGCCCGGCGGGAGCGCGGAGCCCGACGGGCCGCCCCTGGTGATCCCCGTGGCCCTCGGTCTCGTCGGGGCGTCCGGGCCGCTGGACGGCGCGACCTGCCCGGACGTCCGGGACGGCGTCTACGTTCTCGACCGCCCGGAGGCCGAGATCGTGTTCGACGCGGTCGCCGAGGAGCCGGTCCCCTCGCTCCTGCGCGACTTCTCGGCGCCGGTGCGGCTCGACCTCACCCTGACCGACGCGGAGCGGATGCGGCTCCTCGCGCAGGACAGCGATCCGTTCAACCGCTGGCAGGCCGCGCAGGACGTGGCATTGCGGCTGATCCTCGAGCCCGACGCCGACCGGATCGAGGCTTTCGCCGCGGCCCTCGGCCGGTTCCTCGACGCCGAGGCCCTGGCCGACCCGGCCTTCGCCGCCCTGGTCCTGGCGCTGCCGAGCGAGGGCGAGGCCGCCGACGCGGTCCCGGCCGACGTCGATCCCGACGCGATCCACCGCGCGCGGTTCGACCTGCGGGCGCGTCTCGGCCAGGCCCTGCGGCCGCGACTCGAATCGATCGACGCGGCGCTCGCGCCGGAGGCCGGCGCGCCCTACAGCCCCGACGCCGCCTCGGCGGGACGCCGGTCGCTCCGCAACGCGGCCCTCGACCTGATCGCCGCCGGCGATCCCCGGGCGGGCGCCGCCCGCGCCGCCGAGCGCCTGGCCGAGGCCACCAACATGACCGACCGGCTCGCCGCCCTCGGCACGCTGGCGCTGATCCCGGGGGAGACCCGCGAGGCCGCCTTCGCGGCGTTCGCGGCCCGCTACGCCGACGAGCCCCTCGTCCTCGACAAGTGGTTCGCCATCCAGGCCCAGATCCCGGAGCCCGGCACCCTCGACCGGATCGCGCGGCTGCAGGAACACCCGGCCTTCACCATGACCAACCCGAACCGCGTGCGGGCGCTGATCGGGAGCTTCGCGTTCGGCAATCCGACCCAGTTCGCCCGGCGCGACGGGGCGGGGTTCGCCCGCGTGACCGACACGGTCGCGGCGCTCGATTCGACCAACCCACAGGTTGCCGCGAGGCTCCTCACGGCCTTCGGATCCTGGCGCCGGCTGGAAAAATCACGCGGCGCCAGAGCGGTCGAAATGCTGAATGGGATCAAGGCGATCCCGGGGCTTTCCCGGGACACGGCCGACATCCTCGCGCGCACCCTCGGAGACGGCTAAGCGTCTGAACCTGCGGTAGAAATCGATTCTCGGGCGGCCGGGCAACACCCGGCTTTCGTCAAGCCCTTATGGTAAAAAATCCGTGGACAAACTGCCCCCCGAAGTGATTGTATTCAGTCAGATTCGGGGGGCCTTCGGGGGCCGGGTGCCCGCACCGGATCACAGTTCCCACGGGCGAGGTTCGGCCATGCCGGAGGCGGCTTCCGCTTCCTTCTCCGCGCGTGCGGATTCGAGTCTCACGATCTCCTGGCCCATGCGGAGCCCGGACCCGCGTCTCGGCCAAGCCGAGCGCTGGCTGCGCTACGCCGTGCCGGGAACGCTCGCGGTGTTCCTGGCCTGTCTCGTCGGGCTGGCCGCGCTCCACATCCAGGGCCAGCGGGCCGAGATCCTGGCGGGCGCGAAGGCCGAGGTCGAGGGCTTCGCCCGGCTGGCCGCCCGGGCGGTGGGTCCGGCCGGCACCGTGGCCGAGGACCTGCGCGCCCTGATGCCCGAGAGCGAGCGGCATCCCGGCCGCCGCCTGCTGGTGGTCCGCCCCGATACCCGGATCGTCGCCGCTCATCCGCCGCTGCCCGCCGACCGGACGACCCTCGCGGCGGTGCTCGGCGACAGCGAGCCGCTCTCCGGCCTCGGCGAGCGCGCCGGCGCCATGGCCCTCGAACTTCCCGGCGGCGAGAGCGTGCTCGCCGCCATGCACAGCCTGCCCGGCGGCGCGGGACAGGTGGCGGTGCTCCAGCCCGTCGAGCCGCTGCTGCGCGGCTGGAGCGCGCGCACCCGCGACCAGATCGTCCTGATCGCCGCCGCCGCGATCGTCATCGTCGGCGTCGGGCTCGCCTACGGCCTCCAGACCCGCCAAGCCGCCCGCGCCGACCGCGCCCGCGAGCAGATCCGCGGTCGCCTGGAGACCGCCCTGCGCCGGGGCGCCTGCGGACTGTGGGACTGGGACATCGCGCGCGGCCGGATCTACTGGTCGGATTCGATGTACACCCTTCTCGGCTACAGGCGGCAGCACGAGTACCTCTCGTTCGGGGACGTCAACGGCCTCGTCCATCCCGACGACGGCGACCTGTACAGCCTCGCCCGGGGGCTCGCGGCCAACCAGACGCATGTCGACCACGCCTTCCGCATGCGCGGCGCCGACGGGGCCTATGTCTGGTTGCGCGCCCGCGCCGAGGTCGTGGCCGACGCCGCCGACGGCGGCCGCCACCTCGTCGGCATCGCCAACGACATCAGCGAGCAGCGGGCCCTGGAGGAGACCAACGCCGCGGCCGACATGCGTCTGCGCGACGCCGTCGAGGCGATCTCGGAGGCCTTCGTGCTCTGGGATACCGGCAACCGCCTGGTCCTGTGCAATTCGAAGTTCCGCCACCTCCACGCGCTGAGCCCCGAGGATGCGCAGGCCGGCCGGAGCTACACCGACGTCATGGGCCGCGGCGTGCTGCCCCAGGTCCGGCGGGAATCGCCCGAGGCCGGGATGGCGCTGACCGGCATGGCGGCCCGCACCTTCGAGGCCGAGCTCAGCGACGGCCGCTGGCTGCAGATCAGCGAGCGGCGCACCAAGGACGGGGGTTACGTCTCGGTCGGGACCGACATCACCAGCCTGAAGCGGAATCAGGAACAGCTCCTCGCCTCCGAGCGCGAGCTCATCGAGACCGTGAAGGACCTCAAACGGTCCCGCCGCACCCTCGAGCTCCAGACCCAGCAGCTCGCGGACCTCGCCGAGCGCTACCTCGACCAGAAGGCGGCCGCCGAGGCGGCCAACCAGGCCAAGGCCGAGTTCCTGGCCAATATGAGCCACGAGCTACGCACGCCGCTCAACGCCATCATCGGCTTCGCCGACGTGATGGAGAACGCCGTGCTCGGCCCGCTCGGCACCCCGCGCTACACCGAGTACTGCCGCGACATCCGCGAGAGCGGTTCGCACCTGCTGTCCATGATCGACGACATCCTCGACATGGCCCGGCTCGAGGCCCGGCGCGTGCGCCTGAGCCCGCGGGCGATCTCCGCCGAGACCGCCGTCAGCGCGGCCCTCGCGCCCGTCGAGGCGGCCGCCCGCGAGAAGGCGATCACCGTCAGCGTCGACGTCGTGCCGGGGCTCGAGCTGCTGGCCGACCCGCAGGCGATCGGGCAGATCCTCGCCAATCTCGTGCAGAACGCCGTGAAGTTCACGCCGGCCGGCGGCCGCGTCGCGGTCCGCGGCCGCCGCGCCGGCGCCTGCACACACCTCTACATCGAGGACAACGGCATCGGCATCCCGCGCACCGACCTCGCCCGCCTTGGCCGGCCCTTCACGCAGGTCGAGCGACAGATGACCCGCTGCCACAAGGGTTCGGGCCTCGGCCTCGCCATCACCCGCTCGATGGTCGAGCTGCACGGCGGCTCGCTCCGAATCCGCTCCGAGGAGACGGTGGGCACCATCGTGCTCGTGCGGCTGCCGGCCACGCCGGCCGAGCGTCCGGACGCCCACGTTCCGGCCGCGTCAGCCAATCCTGCGACGGCCGGTTCCGCGTCGCCGACGCGCGAGGCGCCGCGGGCGGGCCGGACCGCGGCGGGCCGCACCGCCGTCGCCTGAGCGGAACCCTGAGCAGAGCCGCTCAGGGTCGCGGATCGAGCCCGCCGCGGCGTGCGAGACGCCCCTGTTCCGCGTGCCAGCGCGCATCGGCGACAGCGCGCGCGAGGCGCCGGATGCGCCAGCGCCGGTAGAGCGACAGGATCGGGTTGCCGCCGAGGCCGGCCTGATGGCGGCTGAGGCGTCGCAGCAGGTCCGGCAGCTGCGCCGAGGCTGCGTCGCCCGTGGCGATGTCGATGGCCCGCATCTCCGCCCGGAGCCCCGCCTTCCAATCGTCCATGATGCCCGCCTCCGCGATCATCGCGCGCCCCGCGCCGGCTGCCGGTATCCCTAGCAGCCCCCTCACCGTCTCTCCCGCGGCATGAGTACACGCCGGAAAACCCTCCGGTCCGGACCCGGGTTTGCTCCGCAGGTGGTCCGCTCGGCGGACCGGAGGTGGAGAATACGGCCGATGCGATCCAGAACAACGTACCGCTGCGCCCTGGCGCTCCTGCTCGGGCTCGCCGCCGGACCCGCCCTCGCGCAGAGCACGGGCTACGTCACCGGCTTCCCGGGCAAGGATCCCGCCGGCGACGAGGAGATCGGCTGGGGGCCGGCCTACCGGCCGGAGACGAGCTTCGCCCAGCCCGGCACGCCGCCGACCCCAGGCGCGATCGCGGGTCGCGCCTACCGTGCCCGGACTGGCCAAGGCGTCTACGACCAGGTGCAGGGCGACGGTCCGTACCGGGGCCGCTAGTGCCGCTTCCGCTCGGATCGCGGCGGGGGCGATGGTCGGTCCGGTGCCGAGCGGGGCGCGGGTCCCGTCTCCCGCACGGGAGAGATGGCGCGCGGCGCGTCTGCCGCGACCGGAATCGCGTCCTTCCAAACCGTCGCGATGCGGTCGGGAACGGCGCTAGCGCCGCCGCAGGGCCCGCCTCGCGGCCGCCCGCGCGTCCCGCTCGAACCGTGCGAGCCGGAGGCGCCGCTCCAGCGCGATCACCTGCCGACCGGGCGGGACGGCGATGATCTCGGCGACCGGAACCCGGTCGCGGTAGAGACCTTCCAGGGCCGATCCCTCCGACGTCGCCGAGTCGAGCCGGTCGGCGAAGGCGGTCTCGTGGCAGGCGCGCACGATCTCGGCTTCCAGCAGCAGGCCCGGGGCGTGGCTGCGCAGGTCCTCGTCGTAGGCGGTCTTCAGCAGGGTCGCGGTGCCGCCGTGGACCAGGGCGAGGCTGACGGCGACCGGCCGGCCGTCGAGGGTCAGCGCGTCGGCCCGGACGCCGACCGGACCCGGAGCCGCTGTGAACAGCGCCCGGGCCAGCGCGGCGCTCTCGGGCCGGCAGGCCATGGCGGTGCCGGCCCGCCCCTTCCACCCGGCGCGCTCCAGGTCGAGGAAGGAAGTCACGAGGCGGGCGAGGTCGGCGCCGGCCGTGGCGCACGCGTGGGCGACGGTTCCGGCCTCCGCCAGGCGGCGCGCCCGGCGGCGCAGATCCTTGAACCGCGCCCGATCGGGGTGATCGGCGAGGAACGCCGCGTGATCGGCGCGCCGGTCCATGACCGGGCGGTCGAAGCCCGCCACCGTGCCGATGGCCCAGCCGCGCGCGCGCATCGCCGCCAGCATCTCCGGCACGGCGCCCTCCCCGGTCGGCAGCAGCGGCCAGCGCCAGGCGGATCCGCCGGCGGCGGCTTCGAGGCCGGCCACCAGGGCAAGCGCGTGGGCGGCCCGGTCCGGGCCGTCGGCGATCAGGGGCGCCGTGGCGGTCACGTAGGGCGAGAGGAAGGGCCGCAGGATCCGGCCACCGAGTCCCGACAGGTCCCGGGCCGTCCGGTACGGCAGCAGCGCGACCAGCCGGCCGCCCTCGCGGACCGTGACGTAGCGGAGGGCCGCCGGCAGCAGCCCGGCGGCCCGATGGGCCTCGATGACGTGCCGCGAGAAATGCGGGTGCGGCGCGGCGCTCGCCGCGACCAGCGCGTCCCAGGCCTCCGGCTCCGGCGCGTCGCCGAGGGTGATCGCGCCTCCGGACGGCGCGCGGGGGGGGCTCGCCGGGATCATCGGACGGTCCCGGCGGCCCAGACCGGCGTCGGCAGCCCGTGGATCCGCCCCGCGGCCCGCGCCAGGAGGCCGGCCCGGCCCACGCTCGCCACCGCCACCGCCACGGCCGCGCCGAGGGTCCCGAGGGCCGGGACCAGGGCGAGGCACAGGCCGGCGGCGGTGAGGAGGCTCCCCGCCGTGAGGCCGGCGCAGAGCCGCTCTCCGCCCAGCATGGTCAGGAGATCCTCGCCCGGACCGAACAGGCTCGCCCCGACGCTGCCGGCGATCAGGATGCACAGGATCGGGACGCTGTCGCCGAGCCCCGGTCCGAACATGGCCAGCAGCAGGGGGCTGACGGCCAGGATCGCGCCGCCGACCACGAGCGTCGCGGCCGCCGTCAGGCGGCCCTGGCGCCGGACCAGTTCGGCGAGGAGGAAGCGGTTGGCCCGCGCCTGGGCGGCGCTGTAGCGCTGGAGCGTCGCCGCGCTGACCGCGTAGTGGACGAACACGACGAACTGCTGGATGCGCGTCGCCGCGAAGTAGACCCCGACCTCCGCCGGACTCACCAGGGCGCCGAGCACGACCACGTCGACGAAGGTGAAGCCGGCATTGGCGAGGTCGATCGCGGCGATCGGCAGGCCCGTGCCGAGCCACGTGCGCCACCGGTAGCGGTGCGGCCCGGGCGGCAGGTCCCGCCGGAGCCGGGCGGCGAGCAGGCCGGCCTGCAGGGCGGTCGCCACGGCGGCGGCGATCAGCATGCAGGCCATCGCGACCTCGGCCCGGGGCGGCGCGCCGAGCAGGATCGCCGCGACCATGCAGGCCATCATCAGGGTCTGGCGCAGGAGGTAGGGCGGCGCGATGGCGAGCCCGACCCAGTTCTGGCTGCGCGCCACGCCCTCGAGGTAATCCTGGAGCGCGAACAGCGGCATCACGCAGAGTGCGACCACGATCGGTGCCCGGTAGGCTGGGGCGAACAGGTCGGGCTCGAGCGCGAGCAGCGCCGCGCCGAGGCAGGCGACGGCGAGCGCGGCGCCGCCGGTCACCAGGGCGCCGGCCCGGATGTAGCCCCGCGCGAGGTCGAGGTCGCCCTGCGCCTGGTCGCCCGGCACGAACCGGCAGGCGCCCTGCGACAGGCCGAGGGTCAGGGTGTGGCCGAGCATCGCGGTCCAGACCCAGACCGACGCGAAGATCCCGTAGGCGTCCCAGCCCATCAGCCGCGCCGCGAGCACCTGGGCGCCGTAGGCGAAACCGGCCGAGCCGACGCGGATCGCGAAGACCGTCAGGGCAGCCCGCTGCGGACCGCCGCGCAGCGCCCGGAGGTGCCGGAACGCGAGGACAGGGAGGGCCGTGGCTGACACTACGCGCTCCGCGCCGGTCCTGAACTCGGCGGGAAGCCGATCTCTGGCCGTCCGGTCTAGCCCGGGGCGCGTTGCGGCTCGGTTAAGGGCGGCTGGGCCGGGGCCGCCTTCGGCTCCTTGGGCGCCTCCGTCCGCGTCAGCGAGGTGGCGATCGTCAGGGCCACGTGCTCGGCCATGCAGCGCAGGCCGAGGTCGTTGAGCCGGAACTGGCGGCCGAGCATGTGGCCCTCGCCCTTGTCGCTGCGGCGCGACAGGTACTGCAGCGCCTCGTAGCGGCGGACCAGCGGAACGCCCTGCTGGGTCGCGACGCTCCGCACCGCCTCGACGATCCGGTTGTAGTCGACGTCGGCCGCCATGCTGGCCGTGTAGATCGGGTCGACCAGCACCACGTCGATCCCGTGGGACCGCATCCAGCCCACGGCCTCGGTGAGCGCGCTCGCGAAGGCGTCGACGTCGACGCGGGCGATGGCGTCGTGGGTGCCGACCTGCCACACGACGAGGTCGGGCTCGGCCTCGGCCACCATGGTGCGCAGGCGCTCGGCGGCCCCGGAGGCGATCTCGCCCGGCAGGCCGCGGTGGTCGATCACCACGTCGACCCTCGGCAGGGCGTGCTCCAGGGCGGCCTCGAGCTTGGCCGGGTAGGAGGCCGAGGCCCCGGGGGCCGCGCTGCCGCCGATCGCCAGGATCCTGAGGGGACGGTTCTCCGCCAGCGCCGCCTTGACGGCGCCGAGCTGGGCGACGGTGTAGAGCTGCGCGCCGGGGACCCGGCATTCCTGCGACAGGGCCGGATCGTCCGCCGCCGGGACGGCCGCCTGCTCGGCCGCTCCGCCGGCGGTGCCCGACAGCAGCACAGCGGCCAGCGCCGCGGCGAGCCGGGTCCGCGTCATGCGCGGGGTCGCGCCGATCTGCTGCGGCTGCGCCATTCGACGAACCATGCCGTAAACCCCAGCCCGACCAGGCCCGAGCCGGCGACCAGCATATCGATCAGCGCGCCGCCGCCCGTCTGGAAACGCACGAGCTGCCCGATCAGGCTCAGGATCGAGCCCATCGAGAAGACAGCCAGTGAATTCCGGCCCATCTGAGTCAGATAGCCGACGACGCGGCCGATTCGGGGGGCCAGCCCTGCGTAAAGCGGTGCAAACGCTAACAATACCCCCAGAAAATGAAGCAGTCGCGCCGGGGTCAGGTAGGTCTTCTCGAACGTGAAGAGCAGCCGCGGCTCCGGAACGAGCATCGGATCCGGGCGGATCTCCGTCACCGCGAGCACGATCCCGAGGAGGACGATGACGACGCCCGCCGGGAACAGGCGCCGCGACCAGCGGCGCAGGGCGTCGGAGCGCAGGTTCCAGCCCTGCAGGACGAAGCCCAGCACCAGCAGGAGCTGCCAGCACAGCGGGTCGAAGAACCAGTCGCCCTCGCCCGGCCAGGACGGCACGTTCCACCCGAAGACGAGGCTCGCGAGATAGAGGCTGACCGACAGCCCCAGGGCCGCGAGGAGGCTGAAGCGGCCGACCAGAACGAAGACCGGCGCGATGCCGATCAGCAGCACGTAGAGCGGCAGGATGTTGAAGTAGCCGAGCTGGTAGGTCAGCAGCGCCATCCCGCAGACCGACTGGATCGGGTCCGCGAAGAAACCGCCGGCGTTGTGCCACTCGAGGATCAGCGGGTTGTCGAGCAGCAGCGCCGCGCCGGCGATGATGGCGAGCGCCAGCAGCATCACGGTGAGCTGCGCCCGGTAGACCTCGACGGTGCGGGCGAGGAGCCGCACCACGCTCCGGCCCGGCGGCTCGGGGGTGCCGTCGCGCCCGCGGGTGGCGATCCCGATCGACCAGCCGGCCAGGAACACGAACAGCTCGGCCGCGTCCGAGATGCCGTACTGCGAGAAGGTGTAGCGCTCGAAGGTGTTGCCCGGGATGTGGTTGATGAAGATCGTGATCAGGGCGAAGCCGCGCCAGAAGTCGATCGCGTTGGGGTCCCGCATCGTCGCGGCGGCTCCGGGTTTCGACGCTTCAGGATGGCGGCGGCGGGAACGCGGCCCCTGATACGGCGCCGCATCGGTTCTGCAAAGGCGAACAAAGGTGGGGATCGCGCGGCCCGATCGAACCGGAGGGTCACACCCGCGTTATGGCCCGGCACGGAGTTCCCGACCGATGATCCGCCCGCTCACGACCCTCGGCCTCGCGCTCGTCCTTCCGCTCCTGGCGGCCACCGCCGCGGCGGCGCAGGCCCAGACCGGCACCGGCGGCGGCCCCGCCTCGACCGCGACGGCGCCGAACACCTCGTCGGTCGGCCGCGTGATGCCGAGCCGCGGGGCCGGCGCGGCGACGCCGGACGACCGGCGCGTGCGCACGCCGCGCGAGGCGAAGAACGACAGGCTCATGCGCGGCATCTGCATCGGCTGCGCCCCCCGCTAGAGGGGCGGCGACCGAGCGCCGCCGGCGGGACTACTTGCCCCGGCGCAGGCGCAGATCGTCCTCGCTCTCGCGGGAGAGGCGCAGCAGGTTCTGCCCGTAGGCGGTCTTGGCGAACATCTCGCCGCGGGCCACGAGCTGGTCGCGGGTGATGAACTTCTGCAGGTAGGCGATCTCCTCCAGGCAGGCCACCTGAAGGCCCTGCCGGTTCTGCAGGGTGCGGACGAACTCGCTCGCCTCGAGCAGGCTGTCGTGGGTCCCGGTGTCGAGCCACGCGTAGCCGCGCGACATGCGCTCCACGTGCAGCTGGCCGCGCTGCAGGTAGGCCTCGTTGACGCTGGTGATCTCCAGCTCGCCGCGGGCCGAGGGCTTCACGTCGGCGGCGATGTCGAGCACCTGGTTGTCGTAGAAGTACAGGCCGGTCACCGCCCAGGTCGATTCCGGGTTCTGCGGCTTCTCGACGATCTTCGTCGGCCGCCCCGACTTGTCGAGGTTGACGACGCCGTAGGCCTGCGGGTTGTCGACGTGGTAGGCGAAGACGGTCGCGCCCTGCTTGCGGCTCGACGCGCGCTCCAGGAGCTCGCCCATGCCGGCGCCGAAGAACAGGTTGTCCCCGAGGATCAGCGCCACGTCGTCGTCGCCCACGAAGTCGCGCCCGATCACGAAGGCCTGGGCGAGGCCCTCCGGCCGCGGCTGCAGGGCGTAGGAGAACTTGAGGCCGAACTGCTCGCCGGTGCCGAACAGGCGCTTGTAGTTGTCGAGGTGCTCCGGCGACGAGATGATCAGGATCTCGCGGATGCCGGCGAGCATGAGCACCGAGACCGGGTAGTAGATCATCGGCTTGTCGTAGACCGGCAGGAGCTGCTTGTTGATCGACAGCGTGGCCGGGTGCAGGCGCGTGCCGGATCCGCCGGCCAGGACGATGCCCTTCATGGCTTGGAAACTCCCTCTGAGACCGGCCCGACGAGCCGGTCCAGGATGTCGTCGAGCGCCGCCTGCCAGGGCCGCGGCGCGATGCCGTAGGCGGCCGTGAGGCTGTCGGTGGACAGGCGCGAATTGGCCGGCCGCCGGGCCGGTGTCGGGTAGGCGGAGGTCGGGATGCCCTTGACCGGCACGGCGCGGCCGCCGCGCCGGGCCGAGCCCGCCACGATCGCCTCGGCGAAGCCGCACCACGTGGTGTCGCCCCGGTTCACGCAGTGGAACGTGCCGGCGGGCGCCTCCGGATCCGCCGCCATGGCCTGCGCGATCGTCGCGAGGGCGGCGGCGAGGTCGGCGGCCGAGGTCGGGCAGCCGTGCTGGTCGTTCACCACGGTCAGGGCGTCGCGCTCGGCCGCGAGCCGCAGCATCGTCTTGACGAAGTTGCCCCGGTGCGGGCTCACCACCCAGGCGGTCCGGACGACGGCGTGGCGCGGGTTGCCGGTGCGCACCGCCAGCTCGCCGGCGGCCTTGCTGGCGCCGTAGACGCTCTGCGGGTCGATCGGAGCGTCGGGCGCGTAGGCCCCGTCGGGCTTGGTCCCGGCAAAGACGTAGTCGGTCGAGACGTGCACCAGCGGGATGGATCGCGCCGCCGTGGCGGCCGCCAGGATCGCCGGCGCGAGGGCGTTGAGGCGCCACGCCGCGACGACGTCGGACTCGGCCTTGTCGACGGCCGTGTAGGCGGCGGTGTTGATCACCGCCCGGAAATCGCGGGCCGCGAGCGCCGCCGCGACGGCGTCCGCGTCGGTGATGTCGAGCTCCGCGCGGCCGGGCGCGTAGACGGTGACGCCGTCCGGCCAAGCCAGGGCCTGCAGCTCGGTGCCGACCTGCCCGGCGCCGCCGAGGACGAGGACGTCCATCAGCCGTTGAGCCCCAGGCGCTCGCCCTTGTAGCGGCCCTCGCGGATCGGGCGCCACCAGCCCTCGTTCCCGAGGTACCACGCAACGGTCTCCTCAAGCGCCTGCTCGAAGGTCTTCTGCGGGCGCCAGCCGAGCTCGGTCTCGGCCTTGGTGCAGTCGATCGCGTAGCGCCGGTCGTGGCCCGGGCGGTCGGCCACGAAGCTGATCAGCTGCTCGTGCGGGGCGCCCTGCGGGCGCAGCCGGTCGAAGGCCGCGCACAGCGCCTTGACCACCGCGAGGTTGTTGCGCACCGCGCGGCCGCCGAGCAGGTAGGTCTCGCCGATCCGCCCGCGCTCCAGCACGGCGACGAGGCCCTTGGCGTGGTCCTCCACGTGGATCCAGTCGCGCTCGTTCAGGCCGTCGCCGTAGACGGGCAGCTTCTTGCCCTCGAGGGCGTTGAGGATCATCAGCGGGATCAGCTTCTCGGGGAAGTGGCGCGGCCCGTAATTGTTCGAGCAGTTGGTCACTAGGACCGGCAGCCCGTAGGTCTCGTGCCAGGCGCGGGCGAGGTGGTCGGAGGCCGCCTTCGAGGCCGAGTAGGGCGAGCGCGGATCGTAGCGGCTCTCCTCCGTGAAGAACGCGTCGGGCGGCAGCGAGCCGTAGACCTCGTCGGTGGAGACGTGGAGGAAGCGGAAGGTCCTCTTCTCGGCCTCCGGCAGGGTCTCGTAATGGCCGCGGGCGCCGTCCAGCATGGTCTGCGTGCCGATCACGTTGGTGCGCACGAAGGCGCCCGGGTCGGTGATCGAGCGGTCGACGTGGCTCTCGGCGGCCAGGTGCATCACCGCCTCGGGCTTGAAGTCCGCGTAAGCCTTCTGCACGGCGGCGCGGTCGCAGATGTCGGCCTCGACCAGGCGATGGCGCGGGTTGTCGGCGAGCGGCGCCAGCGAGACCGGGTTGGCCGCGTAGGTCATCGCGTCGAGGGTGCAGACGTCGTGGCCGAGATCGTTGACGAGGTGCAGCACCAGCGCCGAGCCGATGAAGCCGCAGCCTCCGGTCACCAGGATGCGCATGGCGGATTACCTCTTCGGATCGATCGAGAACTGAGAAAGCCGGGGCAGCCTAAGACCGGCCGACGTGACAAAATTGCGGCCGGGCCGCGCTCTTCAGAAGACGCGGCCGAGATCGGCGAGCTTGGGCGCCCGGCGATCCTTGTCGGACAGGATCGCCGCCTCTCCCGAGACCGGCCACGGGATCCCGATCGCCGGATCGTTCCAGAACAGCGCGCGGTCGTGCTCGGGGCTGTAGTAGTCGTCGACCTTGTAGGCGACCATCACGTCGGGGGTCAGGGTGCAGAAGCCGTGCGCGAAGCCGTGCGGGATGTAGAGTTGCTCGCCCTTCTCGGCGTCGAGGGTGACGGCGACGTACTTCCCGTAGGTCGGCGAGTCGCTGCGGATATCGACCGCCACGTCGAGGATCGCGCCCTGCAGCACGCGGATCAGCTTGGCCTGCGCGCGGGGGGCGATCTGGAAGTGCAGGCCGCGGACCGTCCCCTGCGGGGCCGAGAAGGACTGGTTGTCCTGGATGAACGGCGTGGCGATCCCGGCCCGCGCCAGGGTGTCGGCCCGGAAGGTCTCCGAGAACCAGCCCCGCGCGTCGCCGAAGCGCTTCAGGACGATGCGCTTCACGTCGGGGATCTCGGTCTCGATGACGTCCATGCCAGCGCCCCTCTTGCGGATCCCGTCGGGAGGTCCAGCGGACGTCTCCGCGTCGGTCGTTCCGGGTCGCGCGCCCGCCTCGCCGACCACAACCTCGGTGATGCCCCGCGACTTCCGGTCATTCGCCGTCCGTGTCAAGGCGTGCCGGCTGCGGTGGCGTTCACGAGAGGGACCGATGACGGGCGGAGCCGGACCCGCTGTGGACGGCCTGCTGCGCGCCCAGCTGGCCGATCCGGCCTGCGCGTGGAGCCTCGGCGGCTACGGCGCCGGCGCCGTCTTCGCGCGGGAGCCCGACGAGCCGGCGTGGCCCCTCGGGGACGAAGCGGTCGGCCTCGTCACGGCCCGCGGCGCGCTCGCGATCCGGGCGTATCCGGATCTCAGGCCGTTCGCCTACGAGACCGGCTTCGCCGATGGCTGGAGCCAGGCGGTCGCGCTCTGCCTTCCCGAGGCCGCCTGCGCGATGGGCCGGCGCGCCGTCCTGACCGAACTGGGTCCCGACGGGGCGGCAATCCGGCCGGAGGACCGCGCCGCGCGCCTGTTCGATCTCGGACTCGGTCTGCGCGCCGCGGATGCCTGCATCCGGACCGCCGACCCCGCGCGGATCGCCCGCTTGCGGGCGCTGGCGGGCCGACCGCTCCTCGCCGCCGGCGCCGCGGCGATGCCGTCCGCTGTCATCTCGGGCCTGGACCAGATCGTCATCACCCGCATCGGTCGCGTCGAAGTGTTCGCGCCGGAGGCCGATCGGGCTGCCGCGGGGCCCGGGCCGCGGTGCCACGCGCTGCCGCAACTCCTGCGGCTCGCACGCACGCACGCGGCCACCGCGCCGATCCCGCCGGGTTGGATACCCTGCGGGACGCTGCATCCGGCCCATCCCGCGCGGGACGGGACAGGGCGACCGGTCCCGTTCGATGCCGGGCGCCACGCCGCGTTCGGACGCGTCCTCGACCGATGGGGTGATCCCGCGTTGGTGGCCCTGCGCCGCGCAGTGCTGGACGGCCAGGATCCCGATCCGCCGCGGGCGGACGGACGGTTCGCGCGCTCGGCGATCCGCGCGGCGCGCGCCCAGCTGAGGGCTGTCGTCAGGTAGTGCCGTCCCCGATCGCGTCCTGACGGTTCGGAGAGACGGCGATCCCGGTCGAGACAACCGCGCCGTAACTTCCTCTCCCGTGCGGGAGAGGGTCGGGGTGAGGGACGAGAAGCTTCAGGATCAGGCGCGCTCTCGGGTTGCCGACAGGCCGCGACTCGTCCGGATGGCCCTGATCCCTCACCCTGTCCCTCTCCCGCGCGGGAGAGGGGACCGGCGCCTCGTGCGGCACCGGCTCGGCGATCACGTCGTCCGAACCCGATCCCGGGACCGAATCCGGGCCGCTCAGGGAATGCCGATCATCTTGTGGGTCTGCAGCGAGAGCCGCCAGCGGGCGTCCCGGCGGCAATAGGCGATCGCCGCCTCGGTGCTGGCGGCCCGGTCCGGGCCGTCCATGGGCTGGAGGAAGCGGTGCTGGAAGGCGAGACCCACGAAGGCCGCCGGATCGGCGTCCGCCTGCGGGTAGACGAGCTTCAGCTCGTGGCCGGAAACCTGCGCGAGGGCGTTGCTCCCCTTGGGGCTGACGCAGATCCAGTCGATCCCCGGCGGGGCCGGCAGCGTGCCGTTGGTCTCGATCGCGATCTCGAACCCGGCCGCGTGGACGGCCTCGATCAGCGGCGTGTCGAGCTGCAGCAGCGGCTCGCCGCCGGTGAAGACGACGTAGCGGTTCTCGGCGCCGCCCGCCCAGGTGGCGGCGATCGCGTCGGCGAGGGAGGCCGCGTCCGCGAACCGCCCGCCGCCCTCCCCGTCCATCCCGACGAAGTCGGTGTCGCAGAACCGGCAGGCCGCGGCGGCGCGATCGGCCTCGCGCCCGGACCAGAGGTTGCATCCGGCGAAGCGGCAGAACACTGCGGCACGGCCCGCCTGCGCGCCCTCCCCCTGGAGCGTGTGGAAGATCTCCTTGACCGCGTAAGCCACAACCGTCCCAGTCACCGCCGCGCGCGATCCGGCCCGCGCGCTCGGCCTGCACATAAGCCGTGCCGCGCCCGCGGGCCACCGACAACCGCGCCGTGCAGACCCGCGATGTGATCTCGCCTTGCTCTTGCCACGGTGGGCTCGTTCATGCCGAGATGCAGTCCGGCGACCGCCTCAGGCCGACCGGGTTGCGCCGCTCTCCGGCTGGCCGGCCGGAAATCCGACGCCCCCCGGCGTCGATCCAGGCGATCCTCTGACGAGTCGGGCTCGAATGTCCTCTTCTCTCTACCGACGCCTCACCGTCGGGCTTGCGGCGCTGACGGGTCTGCTCGGGGCGGGCCTGGTCGGGATCGGCGCAGCGAACGCCGTGACCGTGCCGATCCTCGTGGCCGACGTGGATTCCGGCAAGGTCATCTACGCGCAGGCGCCGACCGATCCCTGGTACCCGGCCTCGATCACGAAGCTGATGACGACCTACGTCGCCCTGGACCTCGTCCGGCAGGGCAAGGTCTCGCTCGATTCGATGATCACCATCTCGGCCGCCGCCGCCGCCGAGCCGCCCTCGAAGATGGGCTTCAAGCCGGGGACGCAGCTCACCCTCGACAACGCCCTGAAGATCATCATGGTCAAGTCGGCGAACGACGTCGCCTACGCGATCGGCGAGTCGCTCGGGGGATCCGTCGAGAACTTCGCCGCCCTGATGAACGAGACCGCGCAGCGGATCGGCATGCACGACAGCCGCTGGTACAATCCCAACGGCCTGCCCGACCCGCGCCAGTGGACCTCGGCCCGCGACATGGCGGTCCTCGCCCGGGCGCTGATCCGCGACTTCCCGGATTCCCACGACCTGTTCTCGATCTCGGCGATCCAGTTCGGCCGCGCCGTCATGGCGAACCACAACGGCCTGCTCGGGCGCTATCCCGGCACGGACGGGATGAAGACGGGCTTCATCTGCTCGGGCGGCTTCAACGTCGTGGCGACCGCCACGCGCAACGGCCGGCGGATCGTCACCATCGTGATGGGGCAGCCGAGCCCGCGCGAGCGCGACGTGAAGACCGCCGACCTGTTCGACTACGCCTTCGGCCAGAGCGCCGGCTGGTCGAGCCCCACCCTCGACGCGCTCCCGGCCTCCGCGATCCCGGCGCCCCCGGACATGCGTCCCTTCGTGTGCGGCGGCAAGAAGCCCCCGGCCATCGAGGACGGTCCCGGCGCGCTGAGCGCCCCTGGCTCGGCCGCGCAGCTGATCGGCGGCTCGGCGGCGAACTCGCCGGCCCTGGCGCTCGCCGCGTTCTCCAACCCGGCCCTGCGGGCGCGGTCCCTGCCGCCGCGGGCGCCGCTCCAGCCGATCGCCGTGTGGGTCGGCCGCAACCCGGCCGAGGGCCAGCAGATCCTCGAGGCGCAGGAGGCCGAGCAGAAGGCCGCCGCCGCCAACACCCGCGCCGCCAAGCTCGAGGCCGCCAAGGCCAAGCGCGCGGCGGCCCTGGAGGCGGCCAAGCAGGCGCGCGCGGCGCGCCTGGAGCGGGCCGAGGCCGCGAAGGCCGCCGCCAGGACCGCCCCGAAGGTCGCCGCGAAGCCGGCCCACGGCGTGCCCCGGAACGCCAGCGCCTACACGTCGGACGTCACGCCCGGGATGCCGGAGGCGAAGCCCGGGAAGGGCCTGACCAAGCCGGCGCCGAAGGCGGCCACCCACAAGCCGGCGCCCACCAAGGCCGAGACGAAGCCCGAGACGAAGTCCGACAAGGCGGCCGCGAAGGCTCCGGCCAGGAAGCCGGCCGCCAAGAAGGCGGCGGCCGACGAGTAGGCCCGCGCGGGTGTCCGGCCGCCCGCCGCGTTGCCGCGGACGCCGGCACACCCCACTTCGCCGCCTATGTCAGAGTCTTCCGCCCCCACTCCGGACCCGCGCCGCCCGGAGCCGATCCCGCTGACCGTGCTCACCGGCTTCCTCGGAGCCGGGAAGACCACCCTGCTGAACCGGCTGCTGCGCGATCCCGCCCTCGCCGACACGGTGGTGATCGTCAACGAGTTCGGCGAGATCGGCCTGGACCACCTGCTGATCGAGACCGTCGACGAGGACATGATCCTGCTCGGCGCCGGCTGCCTGTGCTGCACGGTGCGCGGCGACCTGATCGCGACCCTCGAGGATCTGCTGCGCAAGCGCGACAACGGCCGGATCCGGCCGTTCCGGCGGGTCGTCATCGAGACGACGGGCCTCGCCGATCCGGCGCCGATCCTGCACGCGCTGATCTACCACCCCTACCTCGTGCTGCGGTACCGCCTCCAGGCCGTGGTGACGGTGGTGGACGCGGCTAACGGCGCCGCGACCCTCGACGCCCATCCGGAGGCCCTGCGGCAGGCCGCGGTCGCCGACCGGATCGTGCTGACCAAGGCCGACCTCGCGGGTGACCTGTCGGGGATCCGCGCGCGCCTGACGGCGCTCAACCCGGCCGCCCCGATCGTCGCCCCGGATGCCCCCGCGGAGACGCTCCTCGGCGGCCTGTTCGGCCTCGACGGCAAGACCGCCGACGTGCGCGCGTGGCTCGGCGACGCGGCGCTGGCGCAGGCGGACCATCACCACGCCGACGTGAACCGCCACGACGCGTCGATCCGGGCGATCTGCCTGACCAGCGCGGCGCCCATCCCGCGCCCCGCCTTCGAGATGTTCATGGATCTCCTGCGCTCCGGCCACGGGCCGAAGCTGCTCCGGCTCAAGGGCCTGGTCGCCCTCGCCGACGATCCCGGGCGTCCCCTCGTCGTCCACGGGGTCCAGCACGTGTTCCACGCCCCGGTCACCCTGCCGGAATGGCCGGATCCCGACCACACGTCGCGGCTCGTCCTGATCCTGCGCGATCTCGATCCCGCCTTCGTGCGCCAGCTCTGGGACGCCTTCCTCGGCCGCCCCCGGGTCGACGCGCCGGATGCCGCCGCCCTCACCGACAACCCCCTGGCGATCCCCGGCCCCTGACGCCGGCGGTCGGCACCGTCCTTGAAGCCCTCGACGCGAAGGGCGCCCCGGAGGCGCCGGGTCGTCCCGGATCGGGACGGATCGTCGAGAGGCAGGACAGGCGGATGGTGCGACGCTTCACCGTGATACAGGGCGGGCTGTCCGAGCGGCCGGACCTCGCGGCCGCGCCGGAGCCCGATGCCGGCCCCGAGGCCGGGACCTGGCGGGTCGATCTGCGGCGACCCGGCGCGGTCGACGGGGCCTCCGTCGCCGCGTGGCGGGCCCTGCTGGTGCGGAACGCGGTCACCGACCCGCTGCGCGACCCGGACCACCTCCTCCCGCTCGCCCAGCACCGCCCGTCCGGTCGTCCCGTCGCGGTCGCCCTCGCCTGGAGCCGGGACGCGCGCGACGGCCACGAGACTCTGCGCGGCGTCGTCCCGCTGGCGATGCCGCATCCGGTCTGGGGCAGCCGCGCCCGGCCCTGGCAGCCCGCGGAGCCCGACGCGGCCGCCCTCGTGGAGCGCGCCGCCGCGGAGGCCGTCGACCGGGCGCTGCGGGAGCGGCTCGGGGCGCTGCGCCGCCCGGTCCGACTGGTCGGCGATCCCGCGCCCGCCCGGGATCCGCAGCCGCGGCGCCCCGTCCTGGCGGCCGGCCGCCCGGCGCGCGCGCGGCCGATCCCGGCCGGGAACCTGATCGGCGTGCGTCCCGACGGCTGGGAGCCGGCGGAGACCGAGATGCTCGCCGTCACCGAGCCGGGAGCGGTCCGCGACGCGGTCGAGACCTTCCTCGCCCTCGACGCCCGCACCGCCGCGCGGCCGATCATCGCCGACCCGGCCGAGGCGTCGCTGGTCCGGGTGGTCACCCGGCTGTTCGCCCGCCGCGGCGCGCTGCGGGTCGAGTTCCGCCGCCGGGCCGGCGCGGTCGTCGCCGGAACGCTCCACCTCTGCGCCGGCGCCAACGCTGTGCCCTGGCGCCGCGTTCGGGCCTGAGCGGTCGACGGGCGGTCAACGAGCGGTCGACGAGCGGTCAATCCGCCGCGTCCGGTACGCCTGTCGACGGGGGCGGGCGGCCCTAGCTGGCCTCCATGACCCGCGACCTGCCCCACGGCGTTCGACCCGCTCCGCGCCGGAAGGCGGCCGCACGGACGGCACGGCGGCCGCGCGAGGCAGGCGAGGCCGACCGGGTGGCCACGATCCTCGCGCGCCTCGCCGAGAGGGACCCGGATCCGAAGGCCGGATTCGACCGCACCGACCCGTTCCGCCTGCTCGTGACCGTGCTGCTCTCGGCCCAGTCCACCGGCCCGACCGTCTCGCGGATCGCGGAGGCGCTGTTCTCCGAGGCCCGCGATCCCGCCGGCATGGCGGCGCTGGGGGAGGCCCGGATCACGGAGATCGTCCGGCCGGTCGGTCTCGGGCCATCCAAGGCGCGCAACATCGTCAAGCTGTCGGCGGTCCTGCTCGCGGAACACGGCGGCGCCGTCCCGTGCAGCGCCGCGGAGATGCGTCGCCTGCCGGGGATCGGCCGCAAGAGCGCCGAGGTCACGGCGAACTTCGCCTTCCACGAACCGGTGATCGCGGTCGATACCCACATCTTCCGGATCTCGAACCGGATCCCGCTCGCCCCGGGCCCGACGGTCGACGCGGTGGCCGACGGTCTCGCCCGGATCGTGCCCGACGCGTTCAAGGACAACGCCCATGTCTGGCTGTTCCGGCACGGGCGCGACATCTGCACGGCGCGGAATCCCGCCTGCCCCCGATGCCCCGTCTCGGACCTGTGCGCGTGGCCGAGCAAGGCGACGGCCTAGACGCTACTCGTCCTCGCCGAAGCGGTTGGCCAGCAGGGCCTCGATGGCGTCGAGGCAGCTCTCCGCGTCCGGGCCGACGGCGGTGACGGCGACGTGCGTGCCCATGGCGGCCCCGAGCGTCAGCAGGCCCATGATCGAGCGCCCGCCGACCGTCTCGCCGGCCCGGGTGACCGTCACGGCGGCGTCGTAGCGCTCGACGGTCTGCACGAACTTCGCGGAGGCGCGGGCGTGGAGGCCGCGCCGGTTGATGATCGGGAGCTTGCGGAGAAGGCCGCCCTCCGGAACCGGCGGATCGTCATCGGTCTCGAAAAGCTCGTCCATCGCCCGTGGTGTTTCCCGCCCGAACGGCGGCCCTGGCGGCCGCCTGCGCTGAACCTAAACCATTGACCGGGCATGTCGATCCCGCAGTGCCCGGGGCGCGGGCGAGCGGGCGGCCGTGTGCCCTCGCCGGCTACCACTCGTACTCGGCGCCGACGCCGAGGCTGGTGCGGCCGTCGCTCCCGGCCTCGCCCTTCAGCTTGATCCGGCGGGTGACGTCGACGTCGACGCCGACGGCGGTGTCGGCGGGCTTCGCCCCGGCCTTCACGCCGACGCTGACCCGATCCGAGATGTAGCGCGAGGCGCCGATCGCCGGCCCGCCGCTCGCGCCGGTGGAGACGTCGAGGCTGTCGAGGCCGAGGCTCTTGCGCGCCTGCTCGAACATGTCCGGACCGGCGGCGCCCCCGGAGAGCTGGGCGACCGCCTGGGCGAGCTGCAGCGCCTGGAACGGCGACAGGCCGGCCGACGCCTTCTTGAACAGGATCCGCGACAGGATCTCGTCCTGCGGCAGGACCGGGTCCGAAGTCAGGGAGAATTGCGGGGCGTCCGCGAAGCCCGAGACGGCGATGCGGGCGGTCACGTCGGTGGCCTTGGTCTCCGCGACGAAATCGAGTTCCGGCGTGGTCAGGCTGCCGGCGAAGGTCAGCCGGCCGCGGCTGAAATCCAGGCGCTGGCCGACGAGCTCGAACTGTCCGCGGCGCAGCGAGAAGGCGCCGTTGGCGATGGGCGACGCGGAGGTGCCGGTGACGCGCAGCGCCCCGCCGAGTTCGGCGTCGATGCCGCGCCCGCGCACGAAGATGCGGCTCGGCGCGTCGATCGTCACGTCGAGGGTGGCGTCGAACGGCACGGCCGGCTTCCCGCCCCGCCGCCCATGCCGGGTCGCGGCCTTCCGCTCCGCCCGCTGCGCCAGGCGCGCCCGCAGGGCCGGCGGCGTGTTGACGTGCCGGACACCCGGCAGCGGCCGGATCGTGGCCGGCAGCCGGTCCGGAACCGCGACGTCGATCGACACGACGTTCACCCGGCCGCCGATCCGCGGCGTCCGCGCCAGCGGCCCCGCCAGCGTGATGTCGAGGCTCGACACGGCCGTCATCAGCGGACTCGACACGAGCTCGGCCTTGTCGGCGACGACGTGGAAATTGCCCGGGAAGTCGGGCGCGAGGGAGACGCGGCCGGTGACGGAGACCTGGCCGCCGTTGCGGGCGGTCGCGGTCAGGCGCTCGACCACGACGCTGTCGCCGCGGCCGGTGACCCGACCCTCGATCCCGGTGAAGCGGAGCCCGTTCAGCGGATCGGTGAAGCTCCCGCCGCTCAGCACCGCCGCGCCCTGCGCCCGCGGCGCCGCCAGGGTGCCGGTGACGCCGCCGTCGATGGCGACCTTGCCGGTCACGCTCTGGCCGCCGACGCTCAGGAGGGAATTGGCGAGGGCGGCGTCGAGCGTCCCGCGCGCGCGCAGGTCGAGCGGCCCCCCGGCCTCCACGGGCAGCGACCCGGAGACCGTCAGGGCGACGCCGCGCCCCGCCGTCACCCGGCCGTCCAGGCTCGCCTGTCCGTCGGACAGCGTGCCCTTCGCGGCCGCGTCGATCGCCGGCAGCCCGGCCTGCCGCGTCTGCGGAGCGACCAGCTTGGCGACGCTGACCGCGTAGCGCCCCTCCGGTCGCGTCGCGGGGCCGCGGAGGTCCGCCTCGCCGTCCAGGGTCCCCGAGAGGGCCAGATCCGGCGCGGCGATCCGGGCGAGCGACAGGGGCAGGGACCGGATCGCCACTCTGAGGTCGAGATCCCGCCCGGCGCGGCCCGCGACCGTGACGCGGCCGGAGCCCGCCGCGATCGACAGGCCGTCGATCACCGCGCCGCCGTCCCGGAGGGTGATCGCCGCCGGCCCGGTGAGGGCGAAGCGGTCGTTGCCGCGGGCCGCCGACAGGCGCTGGATCTCGATCCGCGTGTCCGCGGCCGGGACGACCCGCGCGGCACCGTCGAGGGTGAAGCCGCGCGCCCGGGCGGTGAGGCTCACGTCGCTGAAGGCGGGCGTGCCGTTCGCGAGGAGCCGGATCGTGTCGACCTGCTGGCCGGCGGCCACGAGCCGGTCGGCCTCGACGCGCCCGTCGAGGACGGGGTGGGCGCGCAGGTCCCGTCCCGAGAGGTCGGCGTCGAGCCGCGCGAGGGCCGTATCGCCGTAGCGGAGACCGGCCCCGGTGGCGCGGACGGTCACGTCCTGGCGCCCGCCGTCGCGGGCGAGAGTCAGCGCGGCGTCGAGGCGGCCCGAGACCGGTTCCGGGACCAGGGGCGCGATGTCCGTCAGGTCGCCGGCCCGCACGGTGAGCGCGCCCGCCGACAGCCACGTGTCGGCCGCGACCGTCGCCTGGCCGGCGACGGAGACCGAACCGAGATCGAGGCCGAGCCGGTCGAGGACCCAGTCCGGGCCGACGCGCGCGAGGTGCGCGCCGCCGGTCAGCGCCTTGCCGCCGACGTCGCCGCCGAGCCGGACCGTGCCGTCCGGCGCGAGGAGCGCGTCCCGCAGGACGGCCTCGACGCGCAGATCCCGGATCGGCTTGCCGGCCGCGGTGGCGGCGGGCGCCGTCAGGGTCGCGGTCACGTCCGGATGCTCCAGGGATCCGGTCAGGCGCGCGTCGACGCCGGCCTTGCCGGTGAGGCGCCCGTCGAGATCCGCGAGGCTCTTGAGGTCGACCCGTCCGGCGACGTCGGCACGGGTCGTCGTCGCCTCGCCCTGCAGGGTGGCGGTGACGCCGGAGCCTTCCAGGCGCAGATGGTCGAAGCCGTACCCGTCGAAGGTCTGGGACACGCGTCCCTGAAGGCTCGGCGCGCGGCCGAGGGCGCGGTCCGCCGCCCGGATGCCGGTGACGAGACCGCTCGTCGTCACGGCGAGGTCGGCGGCGACGGCCTTGCGCGCCGGATCGCCGCTGAGCCGCGCCTTGGCGTCGAGGCTGCCCGCGAGGCCCTGGCCCGCGAGGCCCGAGAAGACGGACAGGTCCGGCAGCGCCGCGTCGAGGGTGCCGGTCAGGGTGTTCTGGCCGACCCGGCCGGCATAGGCGGCCCGCGCCGTGTCGGAATCGAGCTTGAGCGCCGCGACGTCGACCACGCCGTCGGCACCGGCCGAGGCCCGGAGCGTCACGGTCGCCCGGCTGCCGATGGCCCGGCGCAGGGCCGGGTCGGAGAGCGTCAGCCCGTCGATCCGGCCGTCCGCCGTGACGGCGAAGCGCTGCGCCGACGGCTCGCCCTGCGGGTCGATGCCGAGGCTCGCCTCGATCCGGTCCAGGCTGGAATCGCGGCTGCGCAGGGCGGCCGCGTCGAGGTGGCCCCGGACGGTGGGCGCCGCCAGAGGCCCCTTGAGGCTGCCGTCGAAGACGAGCTTGCCAATCTCGGCCTCTCCGGCCCGGGTGACGTCGCCCTCCGTCGGCAGGGCACGCGCCTGCAGGGTCAGGTCGGCGACCCGGTCGCGGGTGAGGCTGCCGCCGGCCGCCAGGCGCGCCGTGCGGGAGGTCAGTTCCAGCCGGTCAATCCGGAAGGCGCCGCTGTCCGCGAAGGACAGGCCGCCGTCGAGCTTGGTGGTGCCGGCGAAGATCGCCGCCGCCGGACCGGGCATCAGCCCCTCGATTCGCGCCGCGAGGTCGAGGGCGAGCCGCCGCTCGGCCCCGATCCGGGAGATCTTCGCCCCGCCCTTGGCGCCGATGTCGGGTCCCGCCGTGAAGTCCAGCTTGGCGCCCCAGGCGTCCAGCGTGCCCGTTCCGTCGAGCTCGAAGTCGATCGGCGGGGTGCCGGGCAGGTTGGCGGCCTTCGAGAGCAGGCCGCCGGCCGGCTCGACGAGGTTCGCCTTCAACTCCAGCCGCTCGCCGTTCGGCACGAACAGCAGCGACAGCAGGAAGCGGCCCGGCGCGTCGAGGCGCTGCGCCCGGGCCTGGAGGTCGAGCCCCTCGCTGGCGGCGCCGAGCTTCGCCCGGCCCTCGGCCGAGAGCCGCGCCGGCTGCCCGGCCACCGCCTCGCCCAGCGTCAGCTCGGCCAGCTTGAATCCCTTGATCTCGACCTTGACCGGGAGGTCCGGGAGGAGCCGCCCGTCGGGCTTGGCCTCGGGCGGCGGCGGGCCGGGGACCGGCCGGCGCAGGACGTCGAGATGCCCGATCTCGAGGCTGTCGACCTCCAGCCGGCCCGACAGGAGGGCGAGCCGCCGCCAGACGATGCGGGCCCGGTCGAGTTTCAGCCAGACGCCGTCGCGGTCGCTGATCGCCACGTCCCGGATGGTGGCGTC
>NZ_CP017640.1:2870000-3992500 GCF_001854385.1 Methylobacterium sp. C1
GCACCGACGACGATGCCAGCGCCGATCGTCCGGACCTGCTCTACGCGGCGCTGACGCTCGGCGGCGAGACCCGCAGGGTCTACCGCTTCCAGTCCCCGGACGACGGCACGATCGACTATCTGGACGAGCAGGGCCGGTCGCTGAAGAAGTTCCTGCTGCGCAAGCCGATCGCCGACGGAATCATGCGCTCCGGCTTCGGCTACCGCCGGCACCCGGTCCTGGGCTACGCCAAGCTGCACACGGGCGTCGACTGGTCGAACCCGATCGGCACCCCGATCATGGCGGCCGGCAACGGCGTGGTGATCCGCGCGGAGATGACCTCGGGCTACGGCAACCGGGTCGAGATCCAGCACGTCAACGGCTACGTGACGACCTACAACCACATGTCGCGGTTCGGCCGCGGCATCCGCGAGGGCGTCAAGGTCCGGCAGGGCCAGATCGTCGGCTATGTCGGCTCGACCGGCCTGTCCACCGGCGCGCACCTCCACTACGAGGTGATCATCAACGGCCACTTCGTCGACCCGATGAAGATCCGCGTCCCCCGTGGCCGGGAACTCGACGGGCGCCTGCTCGCCGATTTCAAGCGCCAGCGCGAGCAGATCGACGCCACTATGCAGAAATCGAAGAGCGCCACAGCCCTCGCCCAGCGCGACGCGGCGGTTCGCTGAGGGTGCGCGTCGCCGCTCAGGCGAAGCCGAGCCGGGCGCGGACAGCCTGGGGCGTCGCGCCGGCCTCCCGGAGGTCGGCGAGGGATCGCGAGCCGCGCGACTTGGACAGCTTCTCGCCCCCGGCATCGAGCAGCAGCGGGTGGTGGCGGTAGCGCGGCACTGGCAGCCCGAGCAGGGCCTGGAGGAGCACGTGCAGGTCGGTGGCCGCCTCCAGGTCGCGGCCGCGCACCACGTGGGTGATCCCCTCGACCGCGTCGTCGTGGACCACGGCGAGATGGTAGCTCGTCGGCACGTCGCGCCGGGCGATCACCGCGTCGCCCCAGCGTGTCGGATCCGCCGCGACCCGGTGCGCGCCGGTCCCGTCGAAGGCGACGTAGCCGTGCGTCGGGCCGGCGCGGCGCGTCGCGGCCGCCATGTCGAGCCGCCAGGTATGCGGGTCGCCGCGGGCGATCCGGTCCGCCGCCGCCGGGCCCAGGTGGCGGCAGGTGCCGGGATAGAGGGGCACGCCGTCCGGATCGCGGGGGCTGTCGACGCCCGAGGCGATGCGCGCCCGGATCTGGCCGCGTGAGCAGAAGCACGGATAGGCGAGCCCGCGGCCGATCAGCCCGTCGAGGGCGGCCCGATAGTCCGCCATGTGCCGGGACTGATGCCGCACCGGCTCGGGATAGGTCAGCCCGAGCCAGGCGAGGTCGGTGACGATCCCGTGGACGAAGTCCGGCTTCGAGCGCGCGGGATCGATGTCCTCGATCCGGAGGCGGCAGACGCCGCCCATCCGGGCGGCGAGGTCCGCGTTGAGCAGGGCCGAGTAGGCGTGGCCGAGGTGCAGCCGCCCGTTCGGGCTCGGCGCGAAGCGCAGCACCGGCGCCTCGGCGCTCACGGGCCGGACCGCCGGATCAGCCGTCGCGGCGGTGCAGGCACTGCAGCGCGCCGGGCTGGCAGGCGATCCCGGGCAGCGAGCAGGCCGGCCCCTCCGCCAGGCGCCGGCAGACCGTGCAGCCGTCGCTCCACTCGAGGCAGGCCGGGTCCTCGGCCGCCGAGACCGCCGGCGCCGCGTGCCGCGCGGGCGCCAGGGCGCCGATGAGCACGGTGGCGATCACGAGGAGTGCGGCGCCCCAGGCGGCGAGCGCGCCGCTCGACGAGCGCGGTGCGGGCGGCGGTGGGCTGGCTGTCGACATGGGCGTCCTGTTGGCGCGGTACCCGCCCGCCTGTCAACGCGCGCCCTCAGGCGGCGCGCGCGGACTGCCGCTCCAGCAGCGGCGGCAGCAGCTTCAGGTTCAGCGGCTTGGCCAGGAACCCGTCGAAGCCGGCCGCCCGGGCGGCGGCCTCGTCCTCTCGTCCGGCATTCGCGGTCAGCGCGACGAGGTGGAGCCGCTGCGCCCCGTCCGATTCGGCGGCGCGGATCCGCCGGGCGGTCTCGTGCCCGTCGAGGCGGGGCATCCGCACGTCGATCAGCGCGAGGTCGAACGGGCCGTCCGTCTCCAGACGCGCGAGGGCCTCGAGGCCGTCGGCGGCGTGGACCACCGTGACGCCGAGCCGCTCCAGGGCCCGGGTCGCCAGCAGGGCGTTGATCGGGTTGTCCTCGGCCAGCAGGACCCGAAGGCTGCTGCCGACGCGCGGCGGCACCGCCGGCGGGGCCGCCGCGGCCTCGACCGGGCCCGCCGACGCGAGCAGGCGCTCGAACAGGGAGCGCGGCCGGACCGGCTTGATCAGGTAGCCGTCGAAACCCGCCGCGCCGGGGGCCCCGAAGCCGCGCCGGTCGAACGGCGAGAGGAGCACGAGGCTGGTGCGGACCCCGCAGGCGCGCGCCGCGTCGGCGATCTGCCGCACCGCCGTGTCGCCCAGAGCCCGGTCGGCCAGCACCGCGTCGAAGGCCGCGCCCGACAGGGCGTCGAGGCCCGAATCCAGGCTGTCGACGATGACGGTGGCGGCCCCGGCCCGGGACAGGCTGCGGGCGAGGTAGGGCGCCTGGAACGGGGAGTCGGCGACGATCAGGCAGCGCCGCGGGGCGAGCGTCGGCAGCGGCGCGCGCCCGACGCCCTCGGCCCCCGCGACCTCGGCGAGGGGCAGCAGGACCCGGAAGGTCGAGCCCCGCCCGAGGCGCGAGTCCGCCTCGATCCGCCCGCCCATGCGGGTCACGAGCCGCCGCGTGATGGCGAGCCCCAGGCCGGTGCCCTCGTGGCTGCGGCTCGCGCTGCCGTCGCCCTGCTCGAACTCCTCGAACAGGATCGGCAGCCTCTCCTCCGGGATGCCCGGGCCGGTATCCGCCACGGCGAGCACGACCTCGCCGCCGGTCCCGGCCCGCGCGAAGCCCAGGCTGACGCCGACGCCGCCGCGCTCGGTGAACTTGATCGCGTTGCCGGCGAGGTTGATCAGGATCTGCCGCACCCGGTCGGCATCGCCCAGCACGGCGGCCGGGAAGTCCTCGGCCACGTCGAGGGCGATCTCGATGCCCTTGTCCTGGGCGCGGGGCGCCAGCAGCTCGACGACCCCCTCGGAGAGCGCCGGCAGGTCGAAGGGCTCGGCCGCGAGGTCGAGGCGCCCGGCCTCGATCCGCGAGAAGTCGAGGACCCCGTCGATCAGGCCGAGCAGCGCCTGGCCGCTGGTGCGGACCGCCTCAACGTAGGTGCGCTGCTCCGGATTCAGCTCGGTCCCGAGCACGAGGTCGGCCATGCCCAGGATGCCGTTGAGCGGCGTCCGCATCTCGTGGCTCACCGTCGCGAGGAAGCGGGATTTCGCGACGCTCGCCGCCTCGGCGCGCTCCAGGGCCGCGTCGCGGCTGCGGATCGCCTCGACCCGCGCGGTCACGTCCCGGCCCGCGCGCAGCCAGTGCGTCGCGTCGCCGTGCGCCACCGGCATCTCCACGAAGGCGAACCAGCGCGCCCGCCCGTCCGCCGTCCGGACCTGCGCCTCCAGGCGGCGGACCCCGTCCGGCCCGATCTCCACGGCGTTCCGGTCGAGGATCTCGAGATCGTCCCGGGAGCCGATCAGCGCGATCGGCTCGCGGCCGAGCAGGCGGGCGAAATCCTCGTTGGCGTAGGTGATGCGTCCGCGGGCATCGCGCTGGACGATGATCTCGGTGGTGGCGGCCACCAGGGCCCGGTAGCGGTCCTCGCTCTCGCTGATCCGCCAGATGCGGTCCTGCAGCCGCTCGGCCTCGCGCTCGGCGCGCCGCGTGCCGAGCAGGCGCCAGAGGCCGAAGGCCAGAGCGGCCGCTGTCAGGAGCGCCAGGACAGGCGCCATCGTGTCGATCATTCCGGCCTCCCCGGCGTCGGGCCGGTTCGCGGCAGGATCGCAGCCGAAGCTGAAGGCGGCGTTGGGAAAGGCCCTTAACCGCCGGTTGCGGACTTTGTGGAGTCTGCGGCGGAGTCTGCGGCGGAGTCCGCGGCGGAGTCCGCGACGCGGCGCGCGCTTAACGGAACCGTGAGGTGATCCGAAAAGCGGCTCGCGAGTTGCCTGCCAGGACGCGGGTCCGGACGGAGACGGCACATGCCCGGTGAGCACTACGACGTCATCATTGTCGGGTCCGGACCCGGTGGCGGCACGATGGCGTGGCGCCTCGCCCAGACGGGCAAGCGCATCCTGCTGATCGAGCGCGGCGACTACCTGCTGCGGGAGCCGCGGAACTGGGACAGTCAGGCGGTGATCGTCGATGGCTACTACCAGGCCAAGGAGACGTGGTACTCCTCGGACGGCAAGAGCTTCCATCCGGGCCTGCACTACTACGTCGGCGGGAACTCGAAGTTCTACGGATCGATCCTCTTCCGCCTCCGCGAGAAGGACTTCGCCGAGATCCGCCACCAGGACGGCGTCGCGCCGGCCTGGCCGGTCGGCTACGACGTGTTCGAGCCGTACTACCAGGCGGCCGAGGAGCTGTTCCACGTCCACGGCCTGCGCGGCGAGGACCCGACCGAGCCCTGGTCGACGAAGCCCTACGCCCATCCGCCGGTGGCGCACGAGCCGCGGATCCAGGAGCTGTTCGACAACCTGAAGCGGGCCGGCCACCACCCGTTCCACCTGCCGGTGGGCGTGCGGCTGGTGGAGAAGGACGGGCGCGCGGTGCCGACCTCGCCCTGCATCAAGTGCGAATCCTTCGACGGCTTCCCCTGCCCCACCAACGGCAAGTCCGACGCGCAGACCATGGTGGTGGACCCGGCCCTGCGCGACTGCCCGAACCTGACGCTGCTCACCCGCACCTACGTCGAGCGCCTCGTCACCGACGCCTCGGGGCGAACCGTCACGGGCGTCGTCGGCACGCGCGACGGCGCGCCGTTCGAGGCCTCGGCCGACATCGTGGTGGTGGCCTGCGGTGCCCTCTCCTCGGCGCTGCTGCTGCTGCGCTCGGCCAGCGACCGGCACCCGAACGGCCTCGCCAACGGGTCGGACCAGGTCGGGCGCAACTACATGCGCCACAACAACTCGACGGTGCTGGCGATCTCGAAGGTCCCGAACCCGACCCGCTTCCAGAAGACGCTCGGCCTCAACGACTTCTACTTCGGCGATCCGGACTCGAAGGACGGCTGGGACTTTCCCCTCGGCCACATCCAGATGGTCGGCAAGTCGGACGGGGCCCAGATCCACGGCGAGGGCCTGCCGGGCTTCCTGCAGTGGTTCCCCGACAAACCCTTCGACTGGATCGCGAAGCACTCCGTCGACTTCTGGCTGACCTCCGAGGACGTGCCGCTGCCGCAGAACCGGATCTTCTACAAGGACGGCAAGGTCCATCTCGACCTCACCGAGACGAACGTCGAGGCGCACAAGCGGCTCCGGCACAAGCTGCGCGAGATCTGCAGCTTCACCGACATCCACCCGCACCTGTTCGACCGCTCGCTCTACCTCGGCAAGAACGTCCCGATCGGCGGGACGGCCCACCAGGCGGGGACCCTGCGGTTCGGCGCGGATCCGAGGACGTCGGTGCTCGACACGAACTGCAAGGCGCACGAGCTGGACAACCTCTACGTGACCGACGCCAGCTTCTTCCCGTCGATCGGCGCCGTGAACCCGACGCTGACGATCATCGCCAACGCCCTGCGGGTCGCCGATCATCTCGTCGCCCGGATGGGGGCCCGGGACGCGATCGCGCCGCCCCGGCTCTTCGACCACACCGAGCCGCGGGAGCCGCTGCCGGCCTGAGGATCGGCGGGGCGCGGAGCGCCGCTCTCCCCGGGTCGTCCCGTGGTGCCGGCACCGGACACGCGTGATCGTCCCCGCGCGCCTGGGCGCCGGGGGCATGGCCCGGGAGACCGCACGAGGGACGCGGGACGCCGCGGGAACCCAGGTGTCGGCCAAGCACGCGCGGGATCCGATCCCCGCGGCGCCCCGCGGCACCGGCCGGGCATGGTCCCCGGCCGCTGCCGTCTTTCTCGTCGCGGCGTCTCCGACGTCCCGGTCCTGCGACTCCCCGTTAGCGGTCTCGGGCGAGGTGCGCGCACGCCGTGCCCGCAACCCCCGGAACCCGCATCGGCGCCGTGGCCTTCCAGCCGTCCCCCGCCTCGTCGTGGGCGGGTCCGCAGGTCGCTCAGGGTCAGCCCAGAGGCGGGTCGGCGCGGGGGCATTTCCTCCCCCGCCGGGCAGAGTGCCGCCCGGTCTCACGCCCGCGTCCGAGGCACGCCCCGCACCGGTCCGCCGCCCGGGGCGATGGCGGCTGAGAGCCACCGACGCGGGCGCCGCCCCGTCCCCGGACCCGACCGGTCAGCCACCGGGCAGGCCCCCGAAGGACGCCCCGGGATCGCTCCCGAAACGCCGCGGACAGGTGCGGTCAGGAAGCACAAAATAGGAACATTGTCAAGGTCGGAGCGCAGTTGGACGTCTCGACGCGCGGGGGCGAGCGCGGGTCCCCTCTCCCGTGCGGGAGAGGGACAGGGTGAGGGATCAGGTCTGTCCGGACGTGGCTCGACGCGGACGCGCGGTGATGGTCCGCCCGATCCGGAAACGTCTTGTCCCTCACCCCAGCCCTCTCCCGCACGGGAGAGGGGGCACGGCGCGGGTGTCCCGACCGGCGACGTCGGAGCGGGATCCTGGCCCATCGGCGCGGGGATCCCCGGGATGACGGGCACGCCGTCGCGTCTGCTATGTCGGGCGTCCGAATCCCCATCGAACGCGACGCCCGTGGCCATCGACCATATCGATCTCAGCCGGATCGACCTGAACCTGCTGGTCGCCCTCGACGCGCTGCTCGACGAGCGGAGCGTCACGCGGGCCGCCGCGCGCGTCGGGATCGGCCAGTCGGCGATGAGTTCGAGCCTCGCCCGCCTGCGCCGCCTGTTCGACGACGAGCTCCTGACCCGGGCGCCGGACGGGATGCGGCCGACGCCCCGCGCCCTCCGGATCGCCGAGCCGCTGCGCAGCACCCTCCGGCAGGTGCAGGCGCTGGTGCACCGGGAGGAGCAGTTCGATCCGGCCACGGTCGCGCGCACCTTCACGGTGAGCCTTCCGGACAGCGTCGAGGCGCTGCTCGGGCCGCGCTTGATCGCGCAGCTCCGCCGGGACGCGCCCGGCATCCGGCTGCTGCTGCGCTCGGTCGACCGGACCCGGATCCTGGACGAGCTCGACGCCGACCGGGTCGACCTCGCCATCGGCCTGTTCTCGGAGGGGCAGCTCCACCACAAGCAGCGCCTCCTCTACCGGGACAGCTACGTGGTGCTGTTCAACGCCGCGCTGATCGGCCTGGAGCCGCCGATCGGGCTCGACGATTACCTGCGCTTCCCCCACGTGCTGACGTCCCTGCGCGAGACCGCCCACGGGGTCGTCGACGACGCCCTCGCGCTGATCGGGCGCTCGCGCACCCTGGCGGTCACGACCCCGCGCTTCCTCGTCGTCCCGTTCATGGTGCGGGCGGCGCCGGTGATCGCCACGATGCACGCGCGGCTCGCCACCTCCTTCGCCAGCGCCCTGGCGCTGAGCGTCAGCCCCGTGCCGGTCCCCCTCGACGACGTGTCCGTGTCGATGCTCTGGCACGCCTCGTACGACCACGACCCGGCCCATCGCTGGCTCCGGGAACTCCTGGTCCGGCTGGCCCACGAGCCGCCGGCCCCCGGCATCATCTGAGCCCGGGGCTCAGAGGCAGGGATCGTCCGCGGCCTCCAGGCGGCCGCTCGCGATCGCCGCGCGGAACAGGGCGAAGTCGGCCGCATTGCGCTCCGCGTAGGAAGCCGCCCAGTCGGCGATCGCCCCGCTCAGGTCGTGGTGCTTGCCGCTGCCGCAGTATCCGGCGATCGCCGCCGCGTCGCCGGTCCGCGCGTGGGCGCGCGCCAGCAGCGTCCCGTAGGCGTACGAGAAGGTCAGGAGCGGCGCGCCGGACATCCGCGCCAGCGGGATCGCGCCCTTCAGGTTCTTCATCTGGCGCACGTAGAACGGCCGGCCCGCGATGCTGGTCCAGCCGAGCAGCGGGTCGCCCACCGCCTGGAGCAGGCGCTGGCCGTAGATCACCCGCTCGCCCCCGTGCCCGGAGAACGGCGCCGGCACGCCCGGCAGGTAGGGCGCGTGTGCCGGCCGGACCGCCTCCTTGACCTGGAGGAAGAGCGCGTCGGCGTCGGAATTGCCGAACAGCAGCGCGAGGTAGGCCCGGGTCCCGACACTGCCGACGCCGACGACGCGGTGGGCGACATCGACCACGTGGTAGCGGTCGAGCATGAAGCGTCGCTCCCGCGGCAGGGTCTCGGCGTAGCGCTCCAGGCCGGTGACGACGCCCTCGCGGGTCTCCGCGTCCACGGGCGTCAGGATCGGCGGATCGGTCTGCAGGCGCCAGCTGCCGTCGGTGCGCCGCTCGGCCACCTGGTCCAGCAGGCTGCGGTTGTTCCGCCGCCGCGCCTTGTCGACCGCCCGCCGCACCACGGCCCGGGCCTCCGCGTCCATCTGCAGCCCGGCGATGTGCGGGGCGTCGGCGCGGGTGGTCTGGTACCAGACGTCGAGGGAGCCCTGCGGCGCGAGGCGCCGCATCGTGTGCTGGTAGCCGGAGACCGCCTCCGTGACGGCCGCGCGCCGCTCGCTCGCCGGCGCGCCGGCGTCGGCGGTGGCGACCGCCAGCCCGGCCGCGAGGCGCTTGAGGTCCCATTCCCACGGGCCGATCGTGACCTCGTCGAAGTCGTTGAGGTCGAGGACGATGTCGCGCTGCGGCGTGCCGAACAGGCCGAAATTGTCGGTGTGCGCGTCGCCGTTCATCACGACGTCGATGCCGCTGCGCGGCCCGCGCGACAGGTCCCAGGCCATGACGTGCGCGGCCCCGCGCAGGAACGCGAAGGGCGAACTCGCCATCCGGGCGACCCGCAGCGGGATCAGGTGCGGCTGGCGGCCCGCGTGGGCGGCCTCGATCAGGGCGACCGGGTCGGGCCGGTCCGGATCGGGATCCAGCGCGGCCTGGCGCGCGTGGGGCACCTCGGCGCGCCGCCGCTTGCCGGCCTTGCGGCGCTTGTCCCAGGCCTCGACGCCCGCGCGGAGGTCGATCCGCGGGAACTCGGCGACCGGCGCCAGCACCGCGTCCAGGCCCGGGGCGTCCGCCTCCCGGTCCTCGGGCGGCGCCGTCTTGTCGCTCTCGATGCGATCCATCGCTGTCCCATCGCGGAATGCGGGGCGGCCCCGTCCGTGCCGTCGCCCACCCCGGAGCCGGGGCGGACGACCGCACGGTAGCATCCGGCCGGCTCTGTGACGTCACGGGCCCGGACGGCCCTTGACCACCCTACAGGCCGGCCCTCTAACGAACCGAGTATTCGGGGGGTGTTCCTCCGTCTCGTGTCGTTCACGGCCTCGCGATCGAAGTGCCGGGATCGACGTGGACGTCCCGGGAATACCGTTGCATCAGCGAGACTTCGCATGCCCAAGGGTTCAGATCTCCTCGTCGCGGCCCTCGAGAACGAGGGCGTCGACCGCATCTTCGGGATTCCCGGAGAGGAGAACCTCGACGTCGTCGAATCCCTGCGGAACTCCAAGATCGAGCTGGTCCTGACCCGCCACGAGCAGGCGGCGAGCTTCATGGCCGCCACCCACGGCCGCCTCACCGGCCGGCCGGGCGTCTGCCTCTCGACGCTCGGCCCGGGCGCCCTGAACTTCTCCACCGGCGCGGCCTACGCGCATCTCGGCGCCATGCCGATGATCATCATCACCGGCCAGAAGGGCATCCTGTCCTCGCGCCAGGCCAAGTTCCAGATCGTCGACGTGATCTCGTCGATGAAGCCGATCACCAAGATGGCCCGGCAGATCGTCTCGGCCTCCTCGATCCCCACCATCGTGCGCGACGCCTTCCGGGTCGCCACCGAGGAGCGGCCCGGCCCGGTGCTGCTGGAGCTTCCCGAGGACATCGCCTCCGAGGAGGCCGAGGCCGACCTCGTGCCCTCGCACCCGATCGACATCCCGGTCGCGCACCCGACCGCGATCGCGCGCGCCGCGGAGATGATCCTGAAGGCCGAGCGCCCGCTGATCATGCTGGGCGCCGCCGCGAGCCGCCCCCGCGCCACCGGCGAGCTCGGCGGCTTCGTGCAGCGCACCGGCATCCCGTTCTTCACCACCCAGATGGGCAAGGGCACCGTCGCGGGCGGGACCGACCTCTACATGGGCACCGCCGCCCTCTCCGAGCGCGACTACGTCCACGAGGCGATCGACAGGGCCGACCTGATCATCGCGATCGGGCACGACACGATCGAGAAGCCGCCGTTCTTCATGGGTCAGGCCGACCAGAAGGTCGTCCACATCAGCTACATGCCGGCCAACGTCGAGCAGGTCTACTACCCCGACGCCGAGGTGGTCGGCGACCTCGGCCCGACGCTGAAGCTCCTGGCCGACAAGCTCGACGGCAAGCTCCCGAACGCGGGCGCGCTGCTGCACCTGCGCGAGCACATTCTCAGCCATATCGGCGACCGGGCCGGCGAGGACCGCTTCCCGGTGACGCCGCAGCGCCTCGTGCGCGACGTGCGCCGGGTGATCCCCGAGGACGGGATCGTCTGCCTCGACAACGGGATGTACAAGATCTGGTTCGCCCGGAACTACCGCACCTACGTCGCCAACACGCTGCTCCTCGACAACGCGCTGGCCACGATGGGCGCCGGCCTGCCCTCGGCCATGATGGCGGCGATGCTCTACCCGAAGCGGCGCGTGATGGCGGTGTGCGGCGACGGCGGCTTCATGATGAACAGCCAGGAGATGGAGACCGCCGTCCGGCTGAAGCTCAACCTCGTGGTGCTCGTGCTCGACGACTCGGCCTACGGGATGATCCGCTGGAAGCAGGCGGTCGACAAGTTCGCCGATTACGGCATGACCTTCAACAACCCGGACTTCGTCCTCTACGCCAAGTCGTACGGGGCCACCGGCCACCGGGTCGAATCGGTGAACGACCTCGTGCCGACCCTCGACCGCGCCTTCGCGGCGGGCGGGGTGCACCTCGTGGCGGTGCCGATCGACTACTCGGAGAACACCCGCGTGCTGGTCGACGAGCTGCGCGCCAAGGTGAAGGATTTCGAGCCGGCCGAGTGACCTCGGCCCCGCAGACGGCTCGGCACGACAACAGGGCAGCGCGATGAACCCGTTCACATTCCAGACCACGCCGAACGTGCTGTTCGAGGCCGGCGCCTCCCGGAAGCTGCCCGAGATCGTCGGCAGCTTCGGGGCGAAGCGCGTCCTGCTCGTCACCGACAAGGGCGTGCGCGGCGCCGGCCTCACGAAGGCCGCCGAGGCGGCGCTGGCGGAGGCCGGCGTCGCCCTCGACGTCTACGAGGACGTGGTCGCCGACCCGCCCTCCACGGTGATCGAGGCGGCGGCCAAGCGCGCCCGGGACCTCGGGACCGACCTCGTCCTGTCGATCGGCGGCGGCTCGGCCCTCGATACCGCCAAGCTCGTGGCCTACCTCGCCAAGTCGGACGAGCCGCTGGATTCGATCTACGGCGTCGGCCTCGCCAAGGGCGACCGGCTGCCGCTGATCCTCGTGCCGACCACGGCCGGCACCGGCTCGGAGGTGACGCCGATCTCGATCGTCACGACGCCGACCACCGAGAAGAAGGGCGTCGTCGCCCCGAAGCTCCTGCCGGACTGGGCGGTGCTCGACCCGGAGCTGACGCTCGGCCTGCCGCCGCACGTCACGGCGGCGACCGGCATCGACGCCATGGTCCACGCCATCGAGGCCTTCACCAGCAAGAACAAGAAGAACCCGATCTCCGACCAGCTCGCCAAGCAGGCGCTGGCGCTGCTCTCGGCCAACATCCGCACCGCCTGCACGGACGGGAAGAACCTCGAGGCGCGCTCCGGCATGCTGCTCGGCTCGATGCTGGCCGGCATGGCCTTCGCCAACGCGCCGGTCGCGGCGGTGCACGCCCTCGCCTACCCGGTCGGCGCGATCTTCCACGTGCCGCACGGGCTCTCGAACGCCCTGGTGCTGATGGGGGTGATGCGCTTCAATCTCTCCCACGCGGAGGCGCTCTACGCCGAGCTCGCGCCGATCCTCGACCCGGCGGCCGCGGACCTGCCGCAGCCCGAGGCCGCCCGGCGCTTCGTGGAGAGCCTCGACGCGATCTGCCGCGACTGCAAGGTGCCGGCGTCCCTCGCCGAGGTCGGCGTCGCCCGGCAGGACCTGGAGCGCATGGCCACCGACGCGATGAAGCAGACGCGGCTCCTCGTGAACAACCCGCGCGAGGTCACCTACGACGACGCCTTCGCGATCTACGCCGAGGCGCTGGGAGAGGCGCGGCCGGCGGCGTGAGCGCGACGGCGGCGGCGGTGCTGGGGCTGTCGCCCGATCGGTCCAGCCTCCACCGTCATCGCGAGCGCGGCGAGGCGACCCAGGGCGGCGCGCCCGCGCCGAGCGTGGCGCTGCTGGATCGCTTCGCTTGGCTCGCGGAGACGGCGGGTCCGATGTCTTCAGCCCTGAGGCTGTGAGGAGAGACGCCAGCATGGACCAGTTCGACGCGTTCCGGGCGATGAGCGAGTTCTGGACCCGGGCCGGCGCGGGCTTCTTCACGCAGGGCGCGGGGCAACCCGCCCCCGGCTTCGGCTGGCCGACCTTTCCGACGCCTGACGTCGCCGGCCTCGCCACCGCGCAGGCCAAGCTGACCGAGGCCTGGACCGCCGCGACCGCCCTCTCGCAGACCCTCGCCAGATCCCTTCAGGGCGGTCCCGGCGCGCCGGACCCGACCGCCGGGGCTGTTCTCGCCCGGATCTTCGATCCGCAGGCCTGGCTCGGCGGCTCGGCCGAGTTCGACGCCGCCCTGACCCGCATGGCCGAGGGCCCGCAGCTCGCCGACCTGTGGCAGACCGAGCGGCGCTACGCGGCCCTGTTCACCGCCTGGGCGACGCTCCGGCGGGCGCAGAGCGAGCACCAGGCCGTGATGCTGGAGGCCTGGACGCGCGCGGCCGGGACCTTCGCCCAGGAAGCCAATGCCCGCGCCGAGCGCGGCGAGAGCTTCGCCTCCGCCCGCGAGATGATGGGCCGGTGGATCGAGACCGCCAACGCGGTCCTGCTCGAGGTCCAGCGTTCGGACAAGTTCCTGGCGTCTCAGCGGGCGGTGCTCCGGGCCTCGACCGACCTGCGCCTCGCCCAGCAGGACGTCGCGGCGTTCCTGTCCGAGTTCTACGGCCAGCCGACCCGCGCCGAGCTCGACGACGTGCACAAGAGCCTGACCGAGCTGCGCCGCGAGGTCCGGGCGCTCCGCCGCGAGCGCCGGCAGGCCGGCAAGGCCGCGAAGGCGGGCGGTTCACAGGTCGGGGAGGACGCCCATGGCTGATCAGGAAAGCCCGAAGGGACCGGCCGCGCCGCTGAATCTCACCCCCGCCGCGCTGCTGGCCGAGGTCGGTACCCTCGGCCGGCGGATCAGCGAGGGCGCCAAGCTGTTCGCCGATGTCAGCGACGCGGATGTCGAGATCGCCACCACGCCGAAGGATCTGGTCTGGAGCCAGGACAAGGTCAGCCTCTACCGCTACCGGCCGCTCGCCGAGAGCAAGGGCCTGCCGCCGGTCCTGATCGTCTACGGCCTGATCGGCCGCTACACGATGGCCGACCTGCAGGAGGACCGCTCGCTGGTCCGCAACCTGCTGAATCTCGGCCTCGACCTCTACGTGGTCGACTGGGGCAATCCGGGCCGGGCCGACCGCTACGTCACCATCGACGACTACGTGGACGGCTACCTCGCCGAATGCGTCGCCTTCATCCAGGAGGCGGCCGGGCGGGAGAGAATCAGCCTGCTCGGCATCTGCGAGGGCGGCGTCTTCACCACCTGCTACGCGGCGCTCTACCCCGAGACCGTCAACGCGATGGTGCTGACCATCACGCCGATCGACTTCCACGCCGACACGCGGGAGAACCGGGCCGGCCACGGCTTCATCAACGTCTGGACCCGCTCGCTCACGCCCGAGGATGTCGACCGGCTGATCGAGGCGCAGGGCTCCCTGCCCGGCGCCTTCATGGGCTCGGTGTTCTCGATGATGACGCCGATGCGGACCATGACGAAGTACAACCTCGACCTGCTCGACGCCCTCGACGACAGGAAGAAGTTCCTGAACTTCCTCCGCATGGAGAAGTGGATCGCCGACCGTCCGGACCATCCCGGCGAGGCCGCCAAGCAGTGGCTGAAGGACCTCTACCAGGACAACAAGCTGGTCGAGAGCGCCTTCGAGCTCGGCGGCCGGCGGGTGGAGCTGAAGGCCATCACCTGCCCGGTGCTGAACGTCTTCGCCCAGGACGACCACATCATCCCGCCCGCCACCTCGCAGGCGCTGAGGGATAAGATCGGCACCACCGACTACACCGAGATGGGTCTGCCCGGCGGCCATGTCGGCGTGTTCGTGGGCGGGAAGGCACAGAAGCTGCTGGGCTCCGGCATCGCCGACTGGCTCGGCGAGCGGGGGTAGCGTGCAGTCTCGGGGGAGCACCGCATGGGCAGCCTGAAGAACAAGATCGTCAGCGCCGACGAGGCCGCCGCCATCCTGCAGGACGGCGACATGGTCGCGGTGTCGGGCTTCGTCGGGATCGGCACGCCCGACGAGCTGATCCTGGCGCTCGCCCGCCGCTTCGAATCCGGCGCCGGCCCGCACGGGCTCGGCCTGATGTTCGCCGCCGCCCCCGGCGACGGCAAGGAGCGCGGCCTCAACCGCCTGGCGATACCGGGCCTCGTCCGCCGCGTCGTCGGCGGCCACTGGGCGCTCGTGCCGAAGCTCGGCGCCATGGCGGTGGCGGGCGAGATCGAGGCCTACAACCTGCCGCTCGGCGTGGTCTCGCACCTCTACCGGGAGATCGCCGCCCACACCCCCGGCCACATCACCAAGGTGGGCTTGCGCACCTTCGTCGACCCGCGGCTGGAGGGCGGCAAGCTCAACGCCGTGACCCGGGAGGACCTCGTCAGCGTCGTCGAGCTCGGCGGCGAGACCTGGCTCCACTACAAGGCCTTCCCGGTCAACGTCGCGCTGATCCGCGGGACCACGGCCGACCCCGCCGGCAACATCACCATGGAGCGCGAGGCGCTCACCCTCGACAACCTCGCCGCCGCCATGGCGGCGAAGAATTCCGGCGGCTTCGTCATCGCCCAGGTGGAGCGGCTCGCGGAGGCCGGCTCGCTCAACCCGCGGGAGGTGCAGGTGCCCGGCGTGCTGGTCGACTGCGTGGTGCTCAGCACGCCCGAGAACCACCGCCAGACCTACGGCACGCCGTACAACCACGCCTTCACGGGCCGACAGCGCGTGCCGCTCGACCGGATCGCCCCGATGGCGCTCGATACCCGCAAGGTCATCGCCCGGCGCTGCGCCTTCGAGCTGCCGCCGGGCGGCGTGGTCAATCTCGGCATCGGCATGCCTGAGGGCGTCGCGGCGGTCGCCGCCGAGGAGCGGGTGCTGAAATACCTGACGCTGACCGCCGAGCCCGGCGTGATCGGCGGCCTGCCGCAGGGCGGGCTGGATTTCGGCGCCGCCCTGAACCCGGCCGCCGTGCTGCACCAGAACCAGCAGTTCGACTTCTACGACGGCGGCGGCCTCGATCTCGCCTGCCTGGGCCTCGCCCAGTGCGACGCCGAGGGCAACGTCAACGTCAGCCGGTTCGGCACGCGGCTCGCGGGCGCGGGCGGGTTCATCAACATCTCGCAGAACGCCAAGAGCCTCGTCTTCGCCGGCACCTTCACGGCCGACGGCCTCAAGGTGGCGGTCGAGGACGGCGGCATCCGGATCCTCAGCGAGGGGCGCTCGCGGAAATTCATCGCCGCGGTGGAGCAGGTGACCTTCTCGGGGGCCTACGCGGCCGAGCGCGGCCAGCCGGTGCTCTACGTGACCGAGCGCTGCGTGTTCCGGCGGACGCGGGCCGGCATGGAGCTGGTCGAGGTGGCGCCGGGGATCGACATCGCGCGGGACATCCTCGGGCAGATGGGCTTCACCCCGATCGTGCAGGATCCGCGGCCGATGGATCCGCGCCTGTTCCGCGAGTCCGTGATGGCGCTGGAGCCGTGGCTGCTCGGACTCTCGCTGTCGGAGCGGATCAGCTACGACCCGGAGCGCAACATCCTGTTCTCGAACCTCGAGGGTTTCCAGGTCCGGACCATCGACGACGTCGAGCTGGTGCGCCGCGAATACGAGCGCGCCTGCCAGGAGATCGGCCGGAAGGTCCACCTCATCGCGAATTACGACGGCTTCGAGATCGACCCGACGGTGAGCGACGCGTACTTCTCGGCGATCGCCTATCTCGAAAACCGCTATTACGAGACCGCGTCCCGGTATACCACGAGCGCGTTCTTGCGACTGAAACTCGGCGCCTCGTTGGCGAGCCGCGACCTGGCTCCCCATGTCTTCGAGACAAGAGCCGAGGCGCAGGCGAGGAATACGGCCCAGAGCGTGCCTCTCAAGCCCCGGCCCGGCATGTCCCAGACCGACATGCCGCGGCCGCCGAAGGAACCGTTGGATGCCTGAGTTCGAGACCCCCTCCCTGAAGGACCGCGCCCTGCTGGTCGATGCCTGCCTGATCGGCGGCGCATGGTCGAAGGCCGGCTCCGGCAGCATCGACGTCACCAACCCGGCGACCGGCGCGCTGATCGCCAAGGTGCCGAATGCCGGCGCCGACGAGACCCGCCAGGCGATCAAGGCGGCGCACGAGGCCTACCCGGCGTGGCGCGCCAAGACCGCCAACGAGCGCGCCGTGCTGCTGCGCAAGCTCGCGGCGCTCGTCACCGAGCATCAGGAGGATCTGGCGCAGATCCTCACCGCCGAGCAGGGCAAGTCGCTGACCGAGTCCCGCGGCGAGGTCGCCATGTCGGCCGCCTACGTGCTGTGGTTCGCCGAAGAGGCGCGCCGCGTCTACGGCGACGTGGTCCCCTCCCCCTGGGGCGACCGCAAGATCCTCGTCACCAAGGAGCCGGTCGGCGTGGTGGCGGCGATCACGCCGTGGAACTTCCCGTCCTCGATGATCGCCCGCAAGATCGCCCCGGCGCTCGCCGCCGGCTGCCCGATCGTGATCAAGCCCGCCTCGCAGACCCCGCTCTCGGGCCTCGCCTGGGGCGTGCTGTGCGAGCGCGCCGGCTTCCCGGCCGGGGTTGTGAGCATCCTGACGGGCTCGGCCCGCGCCATCGGCGGCGAGATGACCGGCAACCCGCTCGTCAAGAAGATCACGTTCACCGGCTCCACCGAGGTCGGCAAGGTGCTGCTGGAGCAGGCAGCAGGCACGGTGAAGAAGGTCTCGATGGAGCTGGGCGGCAACGCGCCGTTCATCGTGTTCGACGACGCCGATCTCGACCGGGCGGTCGCCGGCGCGATGCTCGCCAAGTACCGCAATTCCGGCCAGACCTGCATCTGCACCAACCGGTTCCTGGTGCAGGACGGGATCTACGACGCCTTCGCGGAGAAGATGGCCGAGGCGGCCAACCGCCTGAAGGTCGGCAACGGCGTCGAGGACGGCGTCGCCCAGGGGCCGCTGATCGACATGGCCGCGGTGGAGAAGACCGAGGCCCATATCCGCGACGCCGTCGAGAAGGGCGCCCGCGTGGTGGCGGGCGGCCACCGCCACGCGCTCGGCGGCCAGTTCTTCGAGCCGACGGTGATCACCGGCGCCACGCCCGCCATGGCGGTGGCCCGGGAGGAGACCTTCGGGCCGCTGGCGCCGCTGTTCCGCTTCCGCGACGAGGCGGAGGCGATCCGCATGGCCAACGACACCGAGTACGGGCTCGCCTGCTACTTCTACACCCGCGACCTCGGCCGGACCTTCCGGGTCGCGGAGGCGCTGGAATACGGCATGGTGGGGATCAACGAGGGGATCATCACCACCGAGGTGGCGCCCTTCGGCGGCGTGAAGGAATCCGGCCTCGGCCGCGAGGGCTCGTACCAGGGCATCGAGGATTACCTCAACACCAAGTACCTGTGCGTGGGCGGGCTGGGCGGCTGACGCCCGCCCCGGCGCTCTCGACCCGTTCGCGCAGCGTCCTCCCGGTGCGCCGCAGGCGAGCCCGGACCCGGAGGGGCGCGCCGGGAGCCGGGCAAGCCCGACGCACCGACGCGCCCGGACAGGACGCGTCGGCGGAGCTACCGCCCGCTGGGCGCCGCTCCGCTGCCCGTGGCGGCGTTGCCCGAGCTGCTGCCGGCGGGCGCGCCCGGCGTGCTGACGCGCGGCCCGCCGCTGGTGCCGGGCGCCGTGCCGGCGCCGGTGGAGCCGGTGCTCTCCATGGACCCGGCCCCCGTCCCGGTGCCGCCCACCGCGCCGGACTTGTTGACGTTGCCCTGGTTGGCGCCGCCGGTCTGCGGCGCCTGGGCGAGCGCCGCCCCGGACGTGGCGAGAACGACGGACGTGGCGAGGGCGAGGATCGTCTTCGACATGGGACCTCCTGACATGACGGTGCGCTGCTGACGTCGCGCTGTCGTGTCAGGCCAACTCGGGGGCGCCAGGATGGTTCGGGCGCGCCGTCAGCGGGCGAGCGCCTCGCGCCACGCCGTCCAGGGCCAGCGCAGCGCCGCCCCGCCGGCCGCCGGCGCGATCGAGACCGTCGCGGTCCGGCCGCTCACCAGCCGCGGATCCGCCGTGCCGCCGTCGAGGGCGATCCGCACCGGGATGCGCTGGGCGAGGCGCACCCACGAGAAGGTCGGGTTCACGTTCGCGAGCAGGTTGGCGGCGTCGCTGCGGCCCGACTCGCCGATGCCGCCGGCGATGCTGGCGACGCGGCCGCTGAGCACCCCGTCCTCGCCCATGAGCTGGACCGTCACCGGCGCGCCGACGCGGATCCGCGGCAGCTTGGTCTCTTCGAAGTAGCCCTCGATCCGCAGGGTATCGCTGTCGATCAGCGCCATGACCCCGCGGCCCGTGGTGACGTAGGCGCCCGGCCGCAGCTCCATGTTGGTGATCCGGCCGTTGACCGAGGCGCGCACCGCCGAGCGCTCCAGGTTGAGCTTGGCGAGGTCGCGATCCGCCAGGGCCTGCTCGTAGGCGGCCTCCGCGGAGAGGTCGGCGGCCTTGGCGGCCTCGACCTTCTGCTGCGACACCGCCGCGTCGGAGAGCCTGCTGTAGCGGGCGTAGTCGGCCGCGTTCTGCTCGGCGGTGGCCTTGCGGTTCTGCACCATCGCCTCCGCCTGCCGCAGCCCGAGGCGGAACCGGTCCGGATCGATCCGGAACAGGACGTCGCCCTTCCGGACGACCTGATTGTCCTCGACCAGCACCTCGGTGACGAGGCCGGAGACGTCGGGGGCCACCGCCACCACGTCGGCGCGCACGCGCCCGTCCCGGGTCCAGGGAGCGTCCATGTAGTAGTCCCACAGGCCGAGGCCGACGATCAGCGCCGCGGCGACCATGCCGAGGGTGACCAGGAGGCGGCCGAGGGTGGAGAACAGGGCGGTCATTGCAGGATCCGGTGGGCGAGGGTCACGACGCCGCCGAGCAGGACGACGTAGAGGGCGAGGTCGAAGAGCGGCCTGTGCCAGACGAGGCGGTAGAAGCCGGTCGCCGCCAGCAGGCGGCGCAGCGGCAGGCTGAGCGCGAAGGCGACGGCCATCCAGAGCGCGAGGCCCGGCACGAACACGCCGTAGAGGTCGATCTCGCCCATCATGCCGCCATCTCCCGGTCGGGCAGCGCGGGCGCCGCCCGGTAGGCCGGCGCGTCGGGGAAGAGCCCGCGGCGCAGGCCGGTGAGGCCGATCAGGGCGGCGCGCCGCTCCGGCGACGGGGCCGCGCCCGCGACGGCGTCCAGTCCGTCGTCCAGGGCCGCCAGGAGCGCCGAATCCGGCCGGCCAATCCGGCCGCGCAGCTGGCGCGCCGCCAGCGCCAGCACCCGGTCGACGGCGCTCCGGGCCGGTCCCGTCAGCCGCCGGCGCACCCGGCGGACCTCCACGAGGTTGATGCCGACCCGGACATCGGCCAGCAGGTCGCCCACGGAGGCCGACATGTCGGCGGGCAGGCTCGCCAGCCGCGGCGCGATCAGCCCGACGCGGTCGAGCATCAGGGCCGCGAGCTCGAGCCCGTGGCCGGCGCCGCGCCCGGCCGCGGCGGCCGCGAGGCTCTGCCGGTTGATCCGCACCAGCCGCCGGGCGCTCCGGCCGGCGCCGACCGAGCGGATCAGCCGGGTGACCACCGCGCCGACCCACATGCCGACCACCGAGGCGATCACCCCGTTGGCGAAGGGCGCGAAGTCGCCGCTGTAGCCGTTCTGGAGCGCCAGCAGCGTCGCGCCGTTCAGCGCCGCGCCCATGCCCATCGGGGTGGTGCGCGGCTGCGTCATCATCAGGCCGCACAGGATCAGGGCGGGCGCCAGCGCCAGGGCCAGCATCTCGAAGGAGGTGGCGAGCGGCAGCACGGCGAACAGGTAGAGGGCCGCGCCGAGGGCGCCGACGATCGCCGAGTTGGTGAAGCTCAGGATCTGCGGCGCGGGATCGTCCTGCGCGGCGAACAGGCAGCAGGCGACCGCGCCCATCATCGGTGCCGCGGAGCCGTCCGGCCAGCCGGTGGTGATCCAGATCGCGCAGCAGACCAGCAGGCCCACGAACACCCCGAAGGCCGAGAACGCCGCCAGCCCGTGGTCCCGGTGGCGGATGGAGCGGACCCGGGCCGTGTAGGCGAAGGCGAGCGGCGCCCGGGGGGCGGTGCCGGCGGCGAGGTGGCCGCGGAGCGCCCGCAGGTCCTGGCGCAGGTCGACGACGTCGCGCAGGCGCACCGCGAGGCTCGCGAGCAGGAGCGTGTTCCAGTCCGGAGTCCGGCCGAGGGCCGGCTCGAACCCGTCGATCCGGCCGCGCAGCCGCGCGGCGCGGTCCGGATCCCCGGCCCCATCGCCGGCCCCATCCCCGGTCTCGTCGTTGAGCCAGACGGCGAGGTCCGACAGGAAGGCCCGGACCCGCGCCGGCAGCGCGCCCGCCTGCTCGAGGGCGGCGACGCGGTCCGCGACGGCCGCCACGATCGGCAGGACCATCAGCATGTGCTGCCGGAGCGGCGCGAAGGCCTCCGCGGCGCGTTCCGCGCCCGACGCCTCGTTGCGCAGGGCGAGGCCGAGGGCGTCGAGGCCGAGCGCGTCCGAGGCGAGGCGCAGGCGCCGGCCCTGGCTCGGCCCGGCGACCTCCGGGGCGCGGGCGGCCGCGAGGGCGCTCCGGATCCAGGCCCGGGCCTCCGCCGACCAGTGGTCCAGCCGCGCGACGATCAGCGGGGCCGCCGATTGCGGCAGGATCAGCGTGGCGGCGAGGCTGGCGCAGACGATCCCCAGGGAGATCTCCTCGGCCCGCGCCACCGCCGTGTCGAAGATCGCCCCGGGATCGTCGACGGCGGGGAAGCCGATCAGCGCCGCCGTGTAGCCGGCGAGCATCGGCAGGTAGCTCGCGGGCGTGCGGTCGAGGAGCGAGACGTAGAGGCAGAGCGCGACCCAGAGCGCCACCGCGAGGCTCAGCAGGATCGGCTCGTTCACGAGGTTCGGCACCAGCACGACGCTCACCGCCGCACCGAGCGCGGTGCCGCAGACCCGGTAGACCGCCTTCGCGCGCGTCGCGCCGGAGAGAACCTGGCTGGTGATGTAGACGGTGCCGAGGGCCCAGTAGGGCCGCGGCAGGTCGATCCAGAGCGCGAGGAACAGGGCGAGCATCGCCGCCGCGTAGGTCTTCAGCGCGAAGGCCCAGTCGCGCCATCCGGGGAGGATCACGGCACCGCCTCCGGTTCGCGCGCGGCCGCGGCGGCCTCCCGCCCGTGGCGCTGGAGCGCCGCGAAGACCCGGAGGCTCGCCTCGAGATCCGCGCCGTCGACCTCGGCGAAGACCCGGGCGCGCAGGGTCGAGAGCTCTGCCTCGATCCGCTCGAAGACCTGTCGGCCGCGCGCGGTCAGGCCCAGCACCTTGGCGCGGCGGTCGGACGGGTCCTCGCGGCGGACCACCAGCCCGGCCGCGGCGAGCTGGTCGATGAGGCGGACGAGCGAGGGGCCCTCGATGCCGACGGCCTCCGCCAGGACGTTCTGGCGCGGCTCCTCCTCCATCCGGCCGATAATGATCAGCGGGTGCGCGGTGGCGTCGGACAGGCCGTGCGCCTCCGCGACCGTGTTGGCGGCACGGCGCCAGTGGCGGCCGGTGGTCAGGAGGGCGTGGGTGAAGGCCTGCTGCAGCCGCTCGCGCGTCCTCGGATCGTCGATGCCGGTCACTACCTGATCCATCCACGCGAGGATCCGGTGGAAAGACCGGATCAATCAGCTCGCATGCTGATAGATAGCATCATACTGATTCGGATCGGGTGACGTTTCGCGCCATCAGAGTTGCGTCGGACGAATAGGTGTGCACCTTTTCCGTGCCAATCCGGCGTCGGCGGAATGCGTGGCGATACCGAGGCGGACCGGACGTTCCGACGCCTCCCCGCGTCCGGAGGTGTCCGCGTCGGCGGGCCTCGACGGAGGGCTTCGGGGAGCGCGGCGGCTGGAGCTCTCCTGCGGGGCCTCCGCTGCGCTCCGGCACCTCAAGATGGGGTGGAGCGTGGGGCCGCCGGTCAGGAGCTTCCCGGTCCCGCAGCCGCGCCGTCAGGCCGAGTGGCTGTTGTGGATCTGATCGAAATCGAGGGACGCCGTGTCGATCACGATCTGCGTGCGGCTGATGACCTCGAGCTTGCGCAGGATCTCGGAGACGTGCGCCTTCACGGTCGAATCGCCGACCTGGAGCTCGTGGGCGATCTGCTTGTTGAGCTTGCCCTGCCGGATCATCATCAGGACCCGCAACTGCTGCGGCGTCAGCCGGGCGAGGCGCTCCGGCAGCGGCGCCTTCTTGCTCCGGGGCGCGGGCGCGCCGGCCTCGGCGAGCCCCGGCGGCAGGAACAGGGCGCCGCTCATCACCTCGGTGATTGCCCGGGTCAGCGTCGCCTTGTCCATGGCCTTGGGGACGAAGCCCGCCGCCCCGTGCTGCAGGGCCTCGCGGACGATGCGCGGGTCCTCGTGGCCGGAGACGATCAGGATCGGGATGCGCGGGAAGCTCGCCCGGATGGTGATCAGCCCGTCGAAGCCGGTCACGCCCCGCATCGAGAGGTCGAGGAGCGTCAGGTCGATGCCGCGGTTGGCGGCCAGAACCGCGCAGGCCGCCTCGATCCCGTCGGCCTCGTGCAGGACCGCGTCCGGGTGCGCGAGGCGGATCGTGGCCGCCAGGGCGTCGCGGAACAGCGGGTGGTCGTCGACGATCAGGAGATGCACGGAGACCTCGGTCCTTCGCTCGAGATCCTCACAGGATCCGCCGAAATCGCGGGCGGGAGGGCCGAAGGTGATCGATGCGGCCCCGGGGCGCAAGCGGGTGTTGAGACGACCGCCCTGCCCCGGAGCCTGGGCGTGCCGGCCCGCGGGGGCCGGCACGCTTTCGGTTGAGGGCCTTCAGCGCGACGCCACCGTCTTCGGCAGCTTGAACGCCCAGAAGCTGCCGCCCTGGTTGATGCCGGCGGTGGACTTGGCGACCTCGCCGCCCCAGAGCGGCACCGCGCCGCCCCAGCCCGCCGCGACGCCGACCCACTGCTCGCCGTCCTGCTCCCAGGTGATCGGCGAGGAGACCACGCCGGTGCCGACCTGGAACTTCCAGACCTCCTCGCCGGTCTTGGCGTCGAAGGCCTTCAGGAAGCCCTCCGGGGTGCCGGTGAAGACGAGGTTGCCCGCGGTGGTCAGCACGCCGGCCCAGAGCGGGGCCTTGTTCTTGTACTCCCACACGACCTTGCCGGAGGTCGGGTCGATCGCCTTGAGCGAGCCGATATGGTCGTCGAAGACCGGCTTGATGGTGAAGCCGGCGCCGAGATAGGCGGCGCCCTTCTTGTAGTTCACCGGCTCGTTCCAGATATCCATGCCCCACTCGTTGGAGGGCACGTAGAACAGCTTGGTGTCGGGGCTGTAGCCGATCGGCATCCAGTTCTTGCCGCCGAGGAAGCTCGGCACCGCGAAGACCGACTTGCCCTTCTTGTCGTCGCCGGTCGCCTTGCTCGGGTCGCCGGGCCGGTTCTCCTCGTTGTAGATCGGGCGGCCGTTCTCGTCGATGCCCTTGGCCCAGTTGATCTTCTCGACGAACGGCGTCGCCGAGATGAACTTCCCGTTGGTCCGGTCTAGGACGTAGAAGAAGCCGTTGCGGTCGGCGGTGGCGCCGGCCTTGATGGTCTTGCCGCCCTTGTTCAGGTCGAACGGCACGAACTCGTTGACGCCGTCGAAGTCCCAGCCGTCGTGCGGGGTGGTCTGGAAGCCCCAGACGATCTCGCCGTTGTCGGGGTTGAGGGCGAGGCGCGAGGACGTCCACTTGTTGTCGCCCGGCCGCAGCCAGGAGTTCCACGGGCCCGGGTTGCCGGTGCCGAAATAGACGAGGTTGGTCTCGGGGTCGTAGGTGCCGCCGAGCCAGGTGGCGCCGCCGCCGAACTTCCACATGTCGCCCGGCCAGGTCTCGTTGACCTTGCCGGTCATGGTCGAGGGCTTGCCGTTGAGCTCGCCCATGTGGCCCTCGATCACGGGCCGCTTCCACACCACCTCGCCGGTCTCGGCGTCGCGGGCCTCGATGCGCCCGATCACGCCGAACTCGCCGCCCGACACGCCGGTGATGATCTTGCCCTTCACGATGATCGGGGCGGCCGTGTAGCTGTAGCCGGCCTTGAAGTCGTCGATCTCCTTCCGCCAGACCACCTTGCCGGTCTTGGTGTTCAGCGCGACCAGCTTGGCGTCGAGCGTGCCGAAGTAGACGTTGTCCTTGTAGAGCGCGGCGCCGCGGTTCACCACGTCGCAGCAGGGCAGGATCCCCTCCGGCAGGCGGGCGTCGTACTCCCACTTCTTCTCGCCGGTGCGGGAATCGATCGCGTACATGCGCGAGTACGAGCCCGTGACGTAGATGATGCCGTCCTTGACCAGCGCCTGGCTCTCCTGGCCGCGCTGCTTCTCGCCGCCGAACGAGAACGACCACGCCGGGACGAGGCCCTTGATGTTGTCGCGGTTGAGGGTCTTCAGCGGGCTGAAGCGCTGGGCCTGCGGCCCGAGCCCGTAGGTGACGACGTCGCCGGGGGTCTTGGCGTCGTTGATGATGTCCTGCTCGGTCACCCCCTGGGCCATGGCCGGCAGGGCGCCGCCCGCCACGAGGGCGGCGACGCCCACCGCGGCGAGGAACCGGGTCCGCATTCTCATGACGTGTCCTCCGTGGTCGGCCCCGGTCCGTGTGGCCGGGGCATCCGGGTTTCGACGCGGGCCGCACGAGTCGCGGGGCGCCCCCTTGGAGATCGAGGCTATCGCTGTTCTCAGGAAAGTCTTATTGGCCATTGGTCCAATGAGGCCGTTCTGCGGACTGGCGGATGCAATGTATTCGGCGAGATCGACGCCCGAATTCGCGCGGATCTGCCGGACATCCCGTTCGGGAAATCTGATGTTCGCCCTTGCCGTCATCGCGCGCGCAGCGAGGCGACCCAGGGCGGCGCACCGTCCCGAGACGGCGCGCTGTCTGGATCGCTTCGCTCCGCTCGCCGAGACGGAGGCGTTCAGTACCCTTTCGGCGGCGTGTAGGTGACGCCGTAGGTCTCGCAGATCGCCTTGAGGCGACCGTCCGCGTTCAGCGCCGTGATCGCGTCCCCGACCGCGTAGGCAAGGTCGCGGGAATCGGTCCGCACCGCGCCGCCGATCTCCCAGCGAGTCTTCACCAGCCCCGTCGAGGGGACCGTGGCGACGGGGTTGTCGTCCTTGGGGGCCTTCGCGGCGGACAGGGCCGCCTCGATCGCCGCGCGGGTTCCGGCCAGGATCGGCGCCTCGCCGGCGAGGTAGGCCTTCGCGGCCTCCTCGAAGCTCTTGTAGTGCTTCAGGTTCGGGCGGAAGCGGCCGCCCTGGGCGGTCAGCAGCATCAGGTCGGCGGCGCCCGTCCCCTCCAGCGCGACGCTCCTGTCGCCGATGTCGTCGAGGCTGTCGAAGCCTTCCAGCGCGCCCTTCCGGTAGGCGAAGGCGATCTCCTGCTCGAAGTACGGCGCCGTGAAGAACACCTGCTCGTTGCGCAGGGCGAGCTGGCGGTCGGTGGGCACGTGCAGCATCAGGTCGGCGAGCGGCGTGCCGGCGAGGTCGCCGCGCCACAGGTTCAGCCGCAGGTCGCCGTCGACGTTCTCGCCGGCATCGACCACGCGCAGGTCGAGCTTCACCTTGAGCGTCTCGGCGATCGCGCGGGCGAGATCGACGTCGATCCCGCGGGGCTCGCCCGCCGTCTCCTCGGAGAACGGCGCGTTGTCGCCGTAGACCGCCACCCGCAGCGTCCCGTCGGCCGTGACCTGGTCGAGGGGGCGCGCCGCGGCCGCCGGCGGGAGCGGCGCCGCCAGGAGCAGGCCGCAGAGCCCGAGCAGGAGGGGGCGCCGGCCCATCGCGGGGGGCCTATTCCTCATGCTTCGACTCGATGTAGCTCCGGATCGCCCACAGGCCCTCCTGCGAGATCACACCCTCGAAGGCCGGCATCTTGGTCACGCCGTTGATGACGGCGCCGTGCTTCATGCGCTCGACGAAGTACTCGTCGCCCTCCTTGCCCTGCGGCAGGTAGCGCAGGTCCGGGGCGAGGCCGCCGGAGATCATCTCCAGGCCGTGGCAGCGGGCGCAGTTCTGGTTGAAGCCCGAGGCGCCGATCGCGATGGCGTGCTTGTCGCCCTTGTAGGGGTTCTCGGCGACCCACTCGGTGCCCAGCGGCTTCAGGCCGTCGGTGTTGACCGGCTGGGGCTGGACGTCGCCGTGCCCGAGGGCGCCGCCGGCGGCCAGGGCCAGTCCCAGCGCCGCGAGCACGCCGCCCGCCGCCGTCTTCATCGTGCGCATCCGCCCCTCCCGTCGTCGTTGCACGACGGTTAGCAAGTACCGGGCGGCGGACCCATTATGCTTTGGTACGGATCCGCGAGAATAGCGCCGCCCACGACTTGTGTTGCGCCGCATCAAAATCCGTGTGTGCACCTTGGTCCAATATCCGAGGGCGCAACTCGGCTCCTAGACTCCCGGCCAACGACGAGAACCGCGGGTCTGGAGGAGACGGGCGGGATGGTGTCCTCCGGTGCGCGGCGGCCCGGGATGCGCGGCGGGCCATGGGCCGGCCTGCGGCTCGCCGTCGTGCTGGCGGCCCTGGCGCCGGTCGCCCAGGCGCGGGCCGCGCCCGCGCCGGCGGGGCCGCCCCTGACGATTCACTACCTGGAGCGGCGGGTCGAGCGGCCGGCGCCGCTGAACAACGAGGACCCGGTCCCCGACGACGAGGGCGCGAAGGGCGCGGAACTCGGCCTGAGGGATTCCAACGCCACCGGCCGCTTCCTCGGCCTCGGCTTCGCCCTCGGCACCGCGGTCGTCGAACCGGGCGACGACATCCGCCAGGCCTTCCGGGACCTCGCCGACCGCCGCTTCGTGGTGCTCAACGCGCCCGCCGCCGACGTCCTCGCCCTCGCCGACCTGCCGGAGGCGAAGGGCAGCGTGATCCTCAACATCGGCGCCCCGGACACGCGCCTGCGCGACGCCGATTGCCGCCGGAACCTGCTCCACGTCCTGCCGTCCCGGGCCATGCTGGCCGACGCGCTGGTGCAGTTCCTGGCGTTCAAGCGCTGGTCCCGGATCCTGCTGGTGACCGGTCCCGCGCCGGAGGACGCGCTCTTCGCCGAGGCGCTGCGGCGCAGCGCCAGGAAGTTCGGCGCGCGGATCGTCGCCGAGTCGCGCTACGACCCGCAGGGCGGCGACGTCCGCGACACGGCCCTGCGCGAGTTCGCCCTGCCGACCCGCGGGCCCGAGCACGACGTGGTCGCGGTGGCCGACGAGGCCGGCGCGTTCGGCGCGAGCCTCAACTACAACACCGCCTCGCCCCGGCCCCTGGTCGGCACGCAGGGCCTCGCGCCGGCCGCCTGGGGGCGGGCCGTGGAGGCCTGGGCCGCCGTCCAGCTCCAGGGCCGGTTCCGCAAGCTCGCCGGCCGCGCCATGCGGCCCGTCGACTGGGCCGGCTGGATGGCGGTGCACGCCGTCGGCGAGGCGGCCGTGAAGGCGCGCAGCACCGACCCCGCGACGGTCCGCGCCGCGCTGACGGCGCCCGGCTTCGAGATCGGCGGCTTCAAGGGGCGCCCCCTGAGCTTCCGCGCCTGGGACGGGCAGCTGCGCCAGCCGGTCTTCCTGCTCTGGCCGGGGGCCGTCACCGCGACGGCGCCGATCGAGGGCTTCCTCCACCACCGCACGGAACTCGACACGCTCGGCCTCGACGAGCCCGAGAGTGCCTGCCGCGCCTTCTCAGGGACATCCGGATGAGCCGGCTCGCCGCCCTCGCGCTGCTCCTCTGCCTCGCGGGCCCCGCGCGGGCCGAGGAGATCTACGTCTCGAACGAGCGCGACAACACCGTCTCGGTGATCGACGGCGACAGCCTGGAGGTGCTGCGCACCTTCCCGGTTGGCCGTCGGCCCCGCGGCCTGACCTTCTCGCAGGACGGGCGGTCCCTCTACGTCTGCGCCAGCGATTCCGACGCCGTGCAGGTGATCGACCCGGAGACCGGGCAGGTCCGGCACAACCTGCCCTCGGGCGAGGACCCGGAGCAGTTCGCCCTGGCGCCCGACGGGCGCACCCTGTTCATCGCCAACGAGGAGAACGCCACCACCACGGTGGTCGACGCGCAGACCCGCAAGGTGCTGGCGCAGATCGACGTCGGCATCGAGCCGGAGGGTGTCGCGGTGAGCCCGGACGGGCGCACGGCCGTCACGACCTCCGAGACCACCAACATGGTCCACTGGATCGACACGCGGACGCTCGCGGCCGTGGACGCGACGCCGGTCGGGCAGCGGCCGCGCTTCGCCGCCTTCACGGCCGACGGGTCCCGGCTCTGGGCGTCCTCGGAGATCGGCGGCACCGTGTCGGTGATCGACGTCGCCACCCGCAAGGTGATCGAGACGATCGCGTTCGCCGTGAAGGGGATCGCGGCCGACCGGATCCAGCCGGTGGGCATCCAGATGTCGAAGGACGGGCGCCACGCCTTCGTGGCGCTGGGGCCGTCCGACCGGGTCGCCGTGGTGGATACCGCGACCTACCGGGTCGAGAGCTACATCCTGGTCGGCCGCCGGGTGTGGCAGCTCGCGCTCAACGCGGCGGGCACGCGGCTCTTCACCACCAACGGCGTCTCCGGCGACGTAACGGTGATCGACGCCGCGACGTTCCGGCCGATCAAGACCGTGAAGGTCGGCCGCTTCCCCTGGGGTGCGGCGGCGCGGCCGATGCCTTCGGCGCAGGCGACGGACGGACGCGCCGCCGGTGCGGTGCCGTGACAGTCTGGCCGACGCGGACCCAGGCATCCGCCTCCCTCGCTGGAGGCTTCCGGATTCACACTGGGGGCTGGGCCACAGCGGCGCCGAAGGACACTCGGGTCCCCTCTCCCGTGCGGGAGAGGGACAGGGTGAGGGATCAGGGCCGTCCGGACGAGGCGCGAGGCGACCGCGGGTCGAGACCGTGCTCCATCCTGAAACTCCTCGTCCCTCACCCCGACCCTCTCCGGCACGGGAGAGGGGGCCCGTCGCGCACTGCCGCCGGCGTCGGTGCGCGACCCCTATGGGTGACCGACGCGGCCAGGGGCGGAGACAGGGAGAAGGCCCAGTCGTTGCGGAGCGTGGCGTCTCCGCGCCCGCTCGCGTCCCGAACCGCAGTGGCTCGAGGCGCGGATATGCTCCTTCGAGCCGCGCTCCTCCTTCTCGCCCTGCTCCTGCCGACCCTTCCGGCCCGGGCCGGCCAGCTCGATCGCGCGGGCGTCGAACGCCACTTCCCGCCCCCGCTGGTGGTCGGCGAGAAGGACGACAGGCTCCCGGTCTGGCCGATCCTGAAGCAGCAGGCGGGCTCCTACGAGGTCTTCGCCTACGCGTTCGAATCCGTCGACCTCGCGCCGATCCCCGGCTTCGGCGGCACGCCGCCCGACCTGCTGATCGCGCTCGCCCCGGACGGCACCTTCCGGGACGTGACGGTGCTCTCGCACCACGAGCCGGTCTTCCTGGAGGGCCTCGGCCCGGAGCCGCTCTTCGCCTTCGTCGAGCAGTATGCCGGCCTCTCGGCCCGGCAGGCGATCCGGGTCGGGCGCCCGAACGCGCGGGCCGCCGGCGCAGCGCCCCAGACCACCGTCGACGGCATCTCCATGGCCACCGCCTCGACCCGGGTGATCAACCAGTCGATCCTGGCCTCGGCGCTGGCGGTCGCCCGCGCGAAGCTCGGCTTCGGGGCGGCCAATGTCGGCCTCAAGGTCGAGGCCCGGCCGGACCGCTACGAGCCCCTGTCCCTGGCCGACCTTCTCGCGCGCGGCTGGGTCCGGCGGCTGACGGTGACGAACGCGGACGCCGCCGCGGCCTTCCGGGGCACCGGCGTGGCGGACCCGTCCGAGGGGCCGCCCGATGCCGCCTTGACCGACCTGTACGTCGCCGTCCTGGACCCGCCCTCGATCGGCCGCAACCTTCTGGGTCCGTCGCGCTACGACGCGCTGATGCGCGAGCTCGGCCCCGGCAACCACGCCGTGATGGTGGTCAGCGCCGGGCCGGAGGACGCGCCCGAGAACCCGGTCGGCGACCGGTTCGTGCTGGGCGCCGTCCCCGACCGGCTGGCGATCGGCCAGGGCGGCCTGATCGTGAACGCGCGCGACATGGCGGTGGAGCGCCGCGAGGCCGGCCTCGCCGAGGGGCTGCCGTCCGGCCCCTGGACGGTCCTGCGGATCGACCAGGCCGCCGGCTTCGACCCGTCCGCGCCCTGGGCGCTGACCGAGACGATCGTCCGCGAGCGCGGCCAGATCCTGTCCGAGAAGATCGCCCGGACCTTCACGGTCGAGACCGCCCTGCCCGCCGACCTGTTCACGCGGGTCCGGCCCGATGAAGGGCCGAGCTGGACCGACCCCTGGCGGGCCCGGGCGCCCGAACTCGCGCTGATCGGCCTGATGCTCGCCGTGCTGGTGCCGGTCCTGAGCCGCCAGCGCGGGCTGGTGGCGGACCAGCGCCGCTTCACCCTCTTCCGCCTCGGCTTCCTGGCGCTGACCCTCGGCTTCGTCGGCTGGTACGCGCAGGCGCAGCTGTCGATCGTGACCCTCGTCGGGCTCGTGCGGGCCGCCACCGCGACCCACGACCTCGCCTTCCTGCTCTACGACCCGCCCTCGCTGGTGCTCTGGGCCTTCGCGCTGGCCGCCCTGGTCGCCTGGGGGCGCGGCACGTTCTGCGGCTGGCTCTGCCCCTTCGGCGCGCTGCAGGAACTCGTGGCGCTGCTCGCCCGGCCGCTGCGCATCCGCCCGGTCGCGGTGCCGCCCGGCCTCGACCGGGCGCTGCGGTCGCTGAAATACGTCGTGCTGGCCGGCATCCTCGGCGCGGCCGCGGCGGGGTCGCCCCTCGCCGACACGTTCTCAGAGGTCGAGCCGTTCAAGACCGCCGTCACCCTGTACTTCGTCCGGGCGTGGCCGTTCGTCGCCTACGCGGCGGGGCTGCTGGTGCTCAACCTCTTCGTCTACAAGGGCTTCTGCCGCTACCTGTGCCCGCTCGGCGCCGCCCTCGCCCTCCTCGGGCGGGTCCGCGTCCTCGACTGGATCCCGCGCCGGGCGGAGTGCGGCTCGCCCTGCCAGCTCTGCAAGGTCCGCTGCCGCTACGGCGCCATCGCGCCCTCCGGCCGGGTCGACTACGCCGAGTGCTTCCAGTGCATGGAGTGCGTGACGATCATCCACGATCCCGGGCAGTGCGTGCCGCAGGTGGTGGCGCGCAAGCGGGGCCGCCGCGCCGCGCCCCGGCCGGTGACCGTCGGATGAGCGCGCCGGTCCGCTTCGCGCCGGCCCGCTTCGCGCCGCCCGGCGCGGGCTCCTCGTCGGTGCCGCGGGGCTGCCGCGCTCGCGGCGTCGCGGCGCTCCGCGCCGCCGCGCGGCGTCGGCGGCTGGCGCTGCGCCACCGCGCCGGCCTCGCCTTCGGCACCACCGGGCGCTCACCGCCGCGGGACCCGACCCGTCGGCGATCGAGGCGCGCCCCGGCGACGGGTTCGCGGCGATGCGCGCCGTGGAGGCGGCCGCCAGCCTGTTCCGGGCCGACAGCGCCCTGGCCCGTCTCAACCGGGACGGGTCCCTGGAAGCGCCCGACCCGCACCTCGTCGCCCTGCTGCGCTTCGCGCTCGCCCTCGCGGCCGAGACCGGCGGCGCCTTCGACCCGACCGTCCAGCCGCTCTGGCCGGTCTGGGCCGGCGCGGCCGCCCGCGGCGAGCGCCCCGGGGCGGAGGCCCTGCGGGCGGCCTTGGCGCGGGTCGGCTGGCGGCGCGTGCGGGTCGCGACGGACCGGATCGTCCTGGAGCCCGGGACGGCCCTGACGCTGAACGCCCTGATCCAGGGCTACGCCGCCGACCAGGTCATGGCGGCGCTCCGGGCGCGCGGCATCGCCGACGCCTTCGTGGATACCGGCGAGTTCGGTGCCGCCGGCGCGCATCCGGACGGCACGCCCTGGCGCCTCGGTCTGGCCGATCCCCGCCACCCCGGCGAGGTCGCCGCCGTCCTCGCGCCGTTCACGGGCTTCGCCGCGACCTCGGGCGACTACAACATGAGCTTCTCGGACGACCGCGCGGACCATCACATCTTCGATCCGGCGACCGGCCGGTCGCCGCGCGCCCTGTCGTCGGTGACGGTGACCGCGCCGACGGGGCTCGTCGCCGACGGGCTCTCGACCGCCTGCATGGTCCTCGGCCCCGCGCGCGGCGCGGATCTCGTCGCGGCCCGTCCGGGCTGCGCCGTGCGCTTCACCGGGAAGGGCTGACCCAGCCGTCTCGGGCGCGCGGGGCGGGGGGAACCGCGCCGCGCGCCCTGCCCCCGCGGCGGCGATGGCTCTACGGAGGGTCCGATCCGCGGCGCGGGCCCTGCATGCGTCCGCACCGGAGAGGACCGTCAGGAGACGCGCGTGACCGAAGTGACCGGGCCGTACTGGCCGACGGATGACTGGGCGGGACAGGACCCGGAAGCGGCGGGGCTCGATGCCGGGCGGCTCGCGGAGGCGGTCGGCTTCGCGGAGGCCCACGAGAGCGCGTGGCCGCGCGGCCTGTACTATCCCGACGGGCGCTACGTCGGGATCGTCGAGTGGAACGAGACCGGGCCCTGGAGCGCCATCGACGGGCCGGTGCGTCCGCGGGGCGGCCCGGCGGGCGTGATCCTGAAGCGCGGCCGGCGCGTCGCCACCTGGGGCGACACGGCCCGCCCGGACATGACCTTCTCGATCGCCAAGAGCTATCTCGCGGTCCTGGCCGGCCTCGCCCACGACGACGGCCTGATCCCCGACGTCGACGCGCCGGTGCGGGACAGCGTCCCCGACCCGCTGCTCGACGGCCCGCACAACGGCGCGATCACGTGGCGCCACCTCCTGCAGCAATCGAGCGAGTGGCAGGGCACGCTGTTCGGCAAGTCCGATCAGGTCGACCATTTCCGGCAGATCGGCCCCGGCGCCGACAACAGCCGCAAGGGCGAGGCCCGCGCGCTGCGGCGCCCGGGCACCTACTACGAGTACAACGACGTCCGGGTGAACCTGCTGTCGTACTGCCTGATGCGCCGCTTCGGCCGGGCCCTCCCGGAGGTGCTCCGCGAGCGGATCATGGACCCGATCGGCGCCTCCCGCGACTGGGCGTGGCACGGCTACGGGACGGCCTGGGTCGCGGTCGCCGGCGCGCGGGTCCAGTCGGTCCCCGGCGGCGGCCACTGGGGCGGCGGCCTGTTCATCGGGGCCGACGACCACGCCCGCTTCGGCCTCCTCATCGCCCGCGGAGGCGCCTGGAACGGGCGGCAGCTCCTCTCGGAGCGCTGGATCCGCTCCATGCTGACGCCGTCCCCGACCCTCGACAGCTACGGCTACCTCTGGTGGCTGAACCGCGGCGCGGCCGCCAAGCCGCACCTGCCGGCCTCGGCCTTCAGCGCCCTCGGGGCGGGCAACAACGTGATCTGGTGCGATCCCGAGCACGACCTCGTCGCGGTCCTGCGCTGGATCGACAAGACGGCCGTCGACGGCTTCCTGCTGCGCCTCGTCGCGGCCCTGCGCCCGTAGGCGGGCCGGCGGCGCTAGCGGCCCCGGACGTGATCGACGAAGCTCCTGAGCACCGGCCGCATCTGGCGGCCGGCCGCGATATCCCGGCCGCCGCCTGCGCCTCGAACGGACAGGCGCGTCCGGCGCCGCGGCGTCCGCCCGGAGACGGCGACCGCTACGGCGCGGCCGGGCCGGCGATGGTCGGTCTCTGCGCCGTCAGAGCGCCGCGATGGTCTCGGCCATCGCGCGCGCCCGCGGCACGAGGCTTCCCACCTCCAGGTACTCCTCGGGCGAGTGGGCCTTGCCGCCGACCGGGCCCACGGCGCAGAGCGTGGGGCAGCCGACGCTGGCGGTGAAGCCCGAATCGGCGCAGCCGCCGGCGAACTCGCCGGTGACGGGATGGCCGCCGTCCGCGCTCACCCGGGCGTAGGTCTCGAACAGCGCCCGCGAGGCCTCGTCCTGCACGAGCGGCAGGAACTCGCCCTTGATGGTGAGATGCGCGGTGGTGTCGGGCACCGTCGATCCCGCCACGATCTCCGCGATCCGGCTCATGGCGGCCTCGCGGTCGGGCGGGGTCACGTAGCGCAGGTCGATCTCGCAGGTGACCCGCGGCGCCACGGTGTTCACCGACTGGCCGCCGGAGATCAGGCCGACATTCACCGTGGTGCCGCGGTCGAGGTCGGTGAGCGCGTGGAGCGCGACGGTCTTGTGGGCGAGCTCCAGGATGGCGCTGCGCCCGTCGGCGTAGTTGCCGCCGGAATGGGCAGCCCTGCCGAGCACCTCGAGGTGCATGAACACCCCGCCCTTGCGGCCGGTGACGACGTTGCCGGTCGGCCGCCCCGGCTCGGAATTCAGCACCGCGCGGGCGCCCCGGGCGGTCTCCTCGATGATCGGGCGGCAGGCCGGCGAGCCGATCTCCTCGTCGCTGGTGAACAGGCCGACGAGGGGCACCGGCGCGCCGCCGGCCCGGTGGTAGGCCGCCAGCACGAAGGCGTTCATCACGAGGCCCGCCTTCATGTCGGCGACGCCCGGCCCGTAGGCGCGGCCGTCGGCGACCCGGAACGGCCGCCGCGTCGGCTCCCCCTTCGGGAAGACGGTGTCGCGGTGGCCCATGAGCACGACCGGCCGGTTGCCGCCGCCGGACCCGGCCACGCTCGCCTTCAGCGCGTCGCCGTAGCCGTCGACCGGGATCGTCGTGACCGGGATGCCGTGGCCGGCGAGGAACTCGGCGATGCGGATGCCGACCGCGTCGACGCCCGGCTTGTCGTAGGAGCCGGAATCGATGTTCACCAGCGCCTCGAGGAGCGCCAGCATCGCGCCCTCCTGCCCGTCGAGCCAGCGGAGAACGTCGGTGTCAGGTGTGGTCATCGGGGTCCTCATACCGGGCTGCCGGGACCGTGCGGTCCGGACGTCCGTGCGAGCGGAGTGAAGCGATCCGGTCGGCGCCAGACTGCGAGAGCTGCGCCGCCCTGGGTTGCTCCGCTCGCAAGGACGGCGCCGCGCCCGCACGATCCGCCGATCTGGTCGGCCGCGCCTACTCGACCGTGACCGATTTGGCGAGGTTGCGCGGCTGGTCGACGTCTTTCCCCATGAACACCGCCGTGTGGTAGGCGAGCAGCTGGATCGGCACCGCGTACACGATCGGCGCCACCGTCGGATCGAGCGCCGGCATGGTGAAGGTCGCGAGCGTGTCCAGCCCGTGCTCGGCCGCGCCCTTGGCGTCGCCGATCAGCACGATGCGCCCGCCGCGGGCGGCCACCTCCTGCATGTTCGAGACGGTCTTCTCGAACACCGCGTCGTGCGGCGCGATGACGATCACCGGCACGCTCTCGTCGATCAGGGCGATCGGCCCGTGCTTCAGCTCGCCCGCCGCGTAGCCCTCGGCGTGGATGTAGCTGATCTCCTTGAGCTTCAGCGCGCCTTCCAGCGCCATCGGGTAGCTGGTGCCGCGGCCGAGATAGAGCACGTCCCGCGCCTTCGCGACCTCCCGCGCCAGACCCTCGATCGCCGCCTCGTGGGTCAGCGCCTCCGCCATCAGGCCCGGCGCCTTGATCAGGCCGTCGACCAGGCGCCGCTCGCCCGCCGCGTCGAGCGTGCCGCGGGCGCGCCCCGCCGCGATGGCGAGGCAGAGCAGCACGGTGAGCTGGCACGAGAACGCCTTGGTGGAGGCGACGCCGATCTCCGGCCCGGCCAGCGTCGGCATCACCACGGAGGATTCCCGCGCGATGGTCGAGGTCGGCACGTTGACGACGCTCAGCGTGTGCTGGCCCTGGGTCTTCGCGTAGCGCAGGGAGGCCAGCGTGTCGGCGGTCTCGCCCGATTGCGAGATCACCAGCGTCAGCCCGTCCTTCTCCAGCGGCGCCTCGCGGTAGCGGGCCTCGGAGGCGACGTCGATCTCCACCGGCAGGCGCGCCACCTGCTCGAACCAGTAGCGGGCCACGAGGCCCGCATAGTAGGCCGTGCCGCAGGCGGTGATGTAGACGCGGCTGAGCTTGGCGAAGTCGAAGGGCAGCGCCTCGGGCAGCATGACCCGCCCGTTCGCCATGTCGACGTAGTGGGCGAGCGTGCGGCCCACCACCTCGGGCTGCTCGTGGATCTCCTTGGCCATGAAGTGGCGGTACTCGCCCTTGTCGATCCGGTAGGCCTGCGTGGCGATCTTCTGCCGGGCGCGCTCGACCGTGGCGCCCGACGCGTCGCGGATCTCCGCGCCGCCCCGGGACAGGATCGCCCAGTCGCCCTCGTCGAGATACGTGATCGCGTCGGTGAACGGGGCGAGCGCCAGGGCGTCGGAGCCCAGGTAGGTCTCGCCCTCGCCGAAGCCGATCGCCAGCGGCGCCCCGTGGCGGGCCCCGATCAGCAGGTTCTCCTCGCCGGAGAAGAGGAAGCCCAGCGCGAAGGCGCCGCGCAGCCGCGGCAGGGCGGCGGCGACCGCCTCGACCGGCCCCATCTGCCGGTCCATGTTGCGGCTGACGAGCTGGGCGACGACCTCGGTGTCGGTCTCGGTCTCGAAGACGACGCCGTCGGCCTCCAGCTCCTGCTTGAGCTCGCGGAAATTCTCGATGATGCCGTTGTGCACGACCGCCAGGCGCGCTGTGGCGTGCGGGTGGGCGTTGGTCTCGTTGGGCCGGCCGTGGGTCGCCCAGCGGGTATGGCCGATGCCGATCGTGCCGGTGAGCGGCTCCTGGGCGAGCTTGGCCTCCAGGTTGACCAGCTTGCCCGAGGCCCGGCGCCGCGCCAGCCGGCCGTGCTCCAGGGTGGCGATGCCGGCGGAATCGTAGCCGCGGTACTCGAGCCGCCGCAGGGCCTCGATCACCTGCCCCGCCACCGCGTCGCGCCCGACGATGCCGACGATGCCGCACATAGGAGTGTCTCTCGCTGTCGCGCCCGGATGGCTACGCGCAGCGCTGCGCAAGGTCCGGGCCGCCCCGCGCCGTGCGGGGCCGAGCGGGACTTCTACCGGATCGGGACGGCGCAGGGCCAGCCCCGGTCACGCGGCCCTTCGCGCTCACGCCTTCCCGCGCCGCGCCTTCTCGGCCTGCAGCGCCGCCCGCTTCTCCCTGGCCCAGCCCGGCTTCACCGCCTGCCGGCCCCGGGCCACCGCCATCGCGTCCGCCGGCACGTCGTCGGTGATCACAGAGCCCGAGGCGACGTAGGCGCCCTCCCCCACCGAGACGGGGGCGACCAGGGCCGAGTTCGAGCCGATGAACGCGCCCGCGCCGATCGTCGTCCGGTGCTTGAGCACGCCGTCGTAATTGCAGGTGATCGTGCCGGCGCCAATATTGGCCTTGGCGCCGATCTCCGCGTCGCCGAGATAGGTGAGGTGCGCGGCCTTGGCGCCGGCCCCAATCCGGGCGTTCTTCAGCTCGACGAAATTGCCGAGCTCCGCGCCGGCCTCCAGCACGGCGTGGCCGCGCAGCCGCACGAACGGCCCGACCTTCACGCCCGCCTCCAGGCTGCTCTCGGTGAGATGCGCGAAGGCGCGCACGGTGCAGCCCTCCGCGACCCGCACGCCGGGGCCGAACACCACGTGGGGCTCCACGATCACGTCGCGCCCCAGCACCGTGTCGTGGCTGAGGAACACCGTCTCGGGCGCGATCAGCGTCGCGCCGCCCAGCATGGCGCTGCGGCGCAGCTGCGCCTGGATCGCGGCCTCCGCCACGCTGAGCTGCACCCGGTCGTTGACGCCTTGCGCCTCGGCCTCGTCCACCGGCACGACCGTGACGGGAAGCCCGTCGGCGACCGCCAGCGCCACCGCGTCGGGCAGGTAGTACTCGCCGGCGGCGTTGTCGTTGCCGATGCGGGCGAGCAGCGCCAGGGCGTGCCGTCCGGCGAGCGCCATCAGCCCGGCATTGCACAGGGTCACGGCCCGCTCGGCCGCGCTCGCGTCCTTCTCCTCGCGGATGGCGAGCACGCGGTCGCCCTCGGTCAGCACCCGTCCGTAGCCGGCGGGCGTCGCCGTCTCGAAGGCCAGCACGGCCACCGCGGCGCCGTCGGCCAGGGGCGCGCGGAGGCGCAGGAAGGTGTCGGCCGAGACGAGCGGCGTGTCGCCGAAGGCGATCACCACGTCGTCGTCCGGGTCGGCCAGGATCTCCCGGGCGGCCAGGACCGCGTGGGCGGTGCCGAGGCGCTCGGCCTGCGGGAAGACCCGGGCGCCGGGGGCCGCCCGGGCGATCTCGGCGGCGACGTCGTCGCGGCCGGGCTCGGCCACCACGGCGATCCGGCCCGCGCCCGCCGCCTGCACGGCGGCCAGGACGTGGCCGAGCATGCTGCGGCCGGCGATCCGGTGCAGCACCTTCGGCAGGTCGGAGCGCATCCGCGTGCCCTTCCCGGCCGCGAGCACGATGGCGGTGAGGCTGCGCGAGGGCGTTCCGGTCGGGGTCATCGCAGGTCCAGGCGTCGATCGAAGGCCACGACGGATGGGCCGGACGGGCGCCCGGCGCAACCCCGTCCGGAGCGATCAGCGCAGCGCCAGGGCGACGTGCTGGCTGGAGCCGTGGGCGAAACGCTCCCGGCGGCGCTCGATCGAGCTCGGGATCCGCAGGGACTCGCGGTACTTCGCCACCGTGCGCCGGGCGATGTCGACGCCCTCCCCGCGCAGCTTCTGCACCAGCGCGTCGTCGGACAGCACGTCGTCCGGCGTCTCGCCGTCGACGAGCTGCTTGATGCGGTGGCGCACCGCCTCCGAGGAGTGGGCGGCGGCGCCGGCCGCCCCGGGGATCGCCGCGGTGAAGAAGTACTTCATCTCCAGGGTCCCGCGGCTCGTGCCGATGGCCTTGTTGGAGGTGACCCGCGAGACGGTCGATTCGTGCATGCCGATCGCCTCGGCCACGGTCTTGAGGTTCAGCGGCCGCAGGTGGGTGACGCCGTGGACGAAGAAACCGTCCTGCTGGCGGACGATCTCGGTGGCGACCTTCAGGATGGTGCGGGCACGCTGCTCCAGCGAGCGGGTCAGCCAGTTGGCGTTCTGCAGCGCCTCCGACAGAAACGCCTTGTCGCCCTCCGCGGCGGCGTTGCGCGAGACGCGGGCGTAGTAGCTCTGGTTCACCAGGACCCGGGGCAGCGCCTCGCTGTTCAGCTCGACCAGCCAGGAGCCGTCCGGCGCGGCGCGCACGAACACGTCCGGAACCAGGACCTCGACGGCGCTCGACCCGAAGGCCCGGCCCGGCTTCGGGTCCAGGCGCCGGATCTCGCCCAGCATGTCGACGAGGTCCTCGTCGTCGACGCCGCAGAGGCGGCGCAGCGCGGCGAAGTCCCGCTTGGCCACGAGGTCCAGCCGCGAGACCAGCGCCTGCATCGCCGGGTCGAACCGGTCGCGCTCGCGCAGCTGGATCGCGAGGCACTCGGCGAGGTCGCGGGCCGCGATCCCGGGCGGGTCGAAGGTCTGGACCAGCGCCAGCATCCGGCCGACGAGGGCCGGGTCGGCGCCGAGGCGCTCGGCCACGCCCTCCACCGTCTCGCGCAGGTAGCCGGCCTCGTCGACGGCGTCGATCAGGAACCCGCCGATCAGCCGCTCGGCCGGATCCCGGGTCGCGAGGTCGAGCTGGCCCGCGAGGTGCTCGCGCAGCGAGGTCTCGGCCGTCAGGGTCGCCTCGAAGTCGGGGGCCTCGGCGTCGAAGCTGCCGCCGGTGCTGCCGTAGGGCGGCGGCGTCAGCGAGAGCATGTCGCCCCCGCCCGCCTCGCGCGCCTGGACGGGGCTCTCGTCGGGGAAGACGTTGTCGAGGCGCGTGTCGAAGTCGCTCTCGATCTCGCCGCGGCTCGGGTTGAGGTCGACCGAGAGCCACGATTCGGGCTCAGCCGCCTCGAACCCGTCCGACCCCGCCTCGTCGGCGTGGCCGCCCGATTCGGCGGCATCGCCCGCGGCCGGCAGGTCCGGCTCGGCGCGCTCCAGCAGCGGGTTGCGCTCCAGCTCGGCCTCGACGTAGGCCGAGAGATCGAGGTGCGACAATTGCAGAAGCTTGATCGCCTGCAGGAGCTGCGGCGTCATCACCAGGGCCTGGCCCTGACGCACTTCCAGCCGTTGCACCAAACTCATGCGAGGCCCCGATGCCCTTCCGGCGCGGTTCGCCAGCCGGAGCCACGCTGCTCACGGCATGGTTCTTGCTTGTTCCGTTGCGCTTTCTCTAGCCCGATCCGGCCCGCGCGTCAAAGCGCGACCGCGCACGCGGATGTTGGCAAGTGCACAGCGCTGCCGCGCCCGTGGCGCGTCGGCCACATCCCGGTCTTCCACCCCGCAGTCTGAAGGCAGATCTTAAAGGAAGGTTTGCGCATTCGTCCGCGCGCGTTTGCCAAGACATCCGAAAATCGCCGGCATTGGTTTGTCTGGTTGCAGACGCTTCGTCCGCTAGATGCAATATCCGCTCGCTATTGCGTGTTGATCCGAGCATGGCTCGGGGGTGCGCCCCGGTTCCCGCACCCGAGCCGGAGCGCGGATGTCGATCTCTGCGTACGCGTCTGCCGAATGCCGCATCAGAACCGCCTTCTGGCTGCCCTATCCGAGGCGGATGGCGCGCTGCTCCGGCCTCATCTCGAGGCGATCGACCTTCCTCTCGGCAAGGTGCTCGTCGAGCCGGCCGCCACGATACCGCACGCGGTCTTCATCGACACCGGCCTGTGCTCCGTGGTGTCGACCATGGCCGAGGGCGGCCGCATCGAGATCGGACTGTTCGGACGCGACGGCATGGCTGCGCCGGCGCTGCTGCTCGGAACCGACACGATCCCGTACCAGATCTTCATGCAGGTTGCCGGTCGCGGGCGCCGGATCTCCGTGTCGGCCCTGCGCGAAGCCCTGCGATCCAGTCCGTCGCTGCGCAACCTGCTGCTGCGCTACGTCCAGACCTTCCTGATCCAGGTTGCCCAGACCGCGATCGCCAACGCGGGCGCGCCCGCCGAGGAACGGCTCGCGCGGTGGCTCCTCATGTACCACGACCGGCAGGACGGCGACGATCTGTCGGTGACGCACGAGTTCCTGTCGATCATGCTCGGCGTACGCCGGCCGACGGTCACGGTCGCGATCCACACCCTCGAGGGCGCCGGCCTGATCCGGGCCCGGCGCGGCCGGATCCGGGTCCTGAGCCGCATGCGCCTGGAGGAGGCTGCCGGCCAGACCTACGGCCCGGCCGAGGCCGAGTACGAGCGCCTGATCGGCCCGCTGCGGCGCCCTCAGAGCACGCTGGCCTAGGGCGCTTCGGCCACCACGGCGCCGGCCGCGCGGCGTGCCGTCGACGTGCGGCCGGCGCATCGCGCTCAGGACGTCGTGGGCGAGGCGCTCGGCCGCGGCCCGGTCGGGCAGCTCGTCGCCCTCCCGATCGGCGATCGGCGTGCCCCGCCGTCGGGATCGGAGCGCCATTCCCCTGTCGGAGCGGAGTCGGGGCCTGAGCAGGGTGTCGGACCGGCGCGGACCACGCCGGGCGGGGGGCCGGCCGCCGCGCACCCGCCGGGAGGAGCAGCGTGCGCGCGGGCGGCCGCGGCATCGTGCGCGCCGACGCCTGCGGGTCGGACCATGCCGGCCCGATCGGACGTTCGCGCAGAGGATCCGGCGCTCCGAACGGCGTCCGCCGCACCGGGGCCTATGTCCACACTCATACATTTTTTTCGAGGGCGGCCGGATCGCGGCCCGGAGAGCCGCGTTTCCTGCCCGGTCGCCGCGACGCGAGGGTCGGGCGTCCGGTCGCGCGAGGCCATGCCGGTGCCCACACACAGGTTAACGACATCGCTCAGGTCGCGGCGCACGCTCGTCATCTGGCCGTGAGGTTCTGCGCCGTGCGCTACTTCACCGATTTCACCGACGACCGCGGGCTGTCCCGCGACGAGGAGGGGCTGCCCTTCGCCGATTGCCACGCGGCGTGCCTGTCGGCGACCGAGGCCCTGGTCGAGGCCGCGCAGGACCGGCTCCGCGTCCGGGCGGACCGGCCGGCTCCCGGCGATGCCGGCTTGGTGCTGGAGACGCGGGTCCGGGACGCGACCGGCAGCACGGTCTTCCGCGCCCGCCTCACCCTCGACCTGGACTGGCAGGCCGCCGACGGCTGAGCGCGGGCCCTACCAGCCGCAGTTCGGGATCGGCGGCTGCGCCTTGGCCATCGCCGACTTCTCGATCTGCACCATCGCGCCCCAGGCGTATTTCTGGGCGTGGGGCGTGACGTTGGCGAAGAGGCAGCCGAGCTGGAAGTGGGTCGCGCCCATCTCGCCCGCGAAGCCCATGCAGTCCAGGAAGGTCCAGGTCTTGGGTACCGGGGTCATGGACCGCCAGCGCGGCATCGCGACCGGCGAGCAGACCTTGATCGCACCGGTGCCGTCATCGGCGTTCAGCGCGTCGCCCGGGCTCTGCGCCGCGCCGGGCTGCACGGAGAGGCCGAGCAGGAGGGTCGCCGCGAGGGGGGCTCGGCAGGAGATCAAGGCGTGTCGGCTCATCGGTTCAGCGCATCGTCCACCACAGGGCCGCGAGGATCGCGAAGCCGACGACGTTGTAGAGGATCGCCCAGATCCACACACCCAGGACGGCGCGGCTCGGCTGCCGTGGCCGCGACCGACCGAGCCGCAGGCGGTTCCGGTCCTCCGGGGTCGGCCAGATCGCCGCCCGGGGAGCCTTGAGGAGCCGCGTCAGCGCCTCCGGGAGGTGCGGGCCGGGCGGTGTCTCGCCGGTCATGGCGGTCTCCGATGCGACGATGGGCCGTTCCGAGGCGGGCGGGAGCCGGACCTGTTCGGGCGACCGGCGGCCGGGCGCCGCCGCCCGCCGCTCACAGCACCGTGCCGGGTGCCTGCGGGTAGTACTGGTAGGCCCAGGTCTCGGAGAGCAGCCGGTCGCCCGATCTCAGCTGCAGACGCATCTCCACCGGATCCGGTCCCTCGGCGTAGACCTTGAGGAAGACCCGCCAGGGGCTCGGCTTGCCGTAGGGCGCCCAGGTGGCGCCGACCTCCTCGACGCTGCCGCGCGACAGGGTGAGCGCGACCGTCGCCTTCTCGGGATCGAGGCCCGACAGGGCCGCGCCCTCGAATTCCAGGACGAATTGCCGCACGAGGTTGGCGCGACCCGGCCGCCGGTCCGCATCCGCGAGCCACGCGGCCTTGGTGGCCCGGGTCGCGACGCACCGGGCGAGATCGGTGGCGACCGGCTCCGCGACGGTCCAGCGCAGCCGGTAGGCGAAGCTGCGGTCGGACCCGGCCTTCGGCGCGTCGTCCGGCACCCAGAGGGCGACGATGTTGTCGTCGGTCTCCTGGTGGGTCGGGATCTCGACGAGCTGGACGCTGCCGCGGCCCCAGTCGCCCTGCGGCTCGACCCAGATGTCGGGCCGGTTCTCCTCGAAGCCGTCGTCGATGTAGGTCTCGTACGCGCGGTCGCGCTGGAGCAGGCCGAACCCCCTCGGCGACCGGTCCGCGAAGGCGCTGACGCTGAGGCGGGGCGGGTTGTTGAGCGGCCGCCAGATCAGCTCGCCGGACCCGGTCTGCATCAGCAGGCCGTCGGAATCGTGCACCTCGGGACGCCAGTCGCTCGCGAGGAAGCGGCTCATGCCCTCCGAGTACCAGAGCATCGAGGTCAGGGGCGCCATGCCGAACCGCTCCACCGCCTCACGCATGTAGACCGTGCAGGCGACGTCGATGACGACGTGCGGCTCCTTCCGGGCGACGAACCGGTAGGCGCCGGTCAGGCTCTGGCCCTCGAGGAGCGCCAGCACGGTCACGGCGCCGTCCGAGGCCGGGCTGACGTAGAAGCGGGTGAAGACCGGGAACTCCTCGGTCTTCCCGGGCCCGGGCGCCGTGTCGATCGCGATGCCCCGGGCCGAGGCGCCGTACTGGGCACCGTCCCCGGCGGCGCGGAAGTAGGACGCGCCCAGGAAGGCCAGCCAGTCGCCGTCGTCGCCCGGCTGGCCCGCGGGCGCCTTCTGGAACCGGAATCCCGCGAAGCCCGCCCCGTCCGGGACGTCCTTGGCCGGATTGCCGGGCGGGTAGGTGAAGAGGTCGTGGGCGTACAGCACCTCGCGGGCCTGCCCGCCCTCCAGGGCGTAGACCTTCACGGGGTGACGGAAGAAGTTGCCGAGGTGGAAGAAGGTCACCGGGTAGGGGCTGTCGGCGAACAGGGCGTGGCCCGGCGGGTAGCGGATCTCCTGGAGCGGCCCGTAGGTCAGGGCGTCGAGGGCCGCCGAGGCGGGGGCCTCCGGCGGCGGCGCGTAGGGGCGGTCCCGCAGCGTCCGGGCGAGGTCCTTCAGCCGGTCGAGATCCATGGGCTCCGGCGGCGCCAGGCGCGGCCTGCCGGCGGCCCGGGCGAGGCCGGGATACGGCGCGAGGGCGAGGAGCCCGATGGCGGTCAGGACGCGGCGCGTGATCAAGCTGGAACCCCCCGATGCGGCCGGGCCTCGCGACCCGCGCCGCCCTCTAGCCACGCCGGCGCGGCGGCGCAATTTCCCGGCCCGCGGCTCAGCTCCGCGGACCGCAGCTGCCGGTGCTGCCGTCGGTCGTCCAGAGGTTGGCACCGCCTCCCGGCGGGCACTGCCCCGGCAGCGCCAGGGTGATCAGCTTCGCGAAGGTGCTGGCCTCGTCCTCGCCGTAGCCGATCTCCCCGACCATGCGCCCGGTCCTGTCGAACAGCGCCACAGTGGCGGAATGCTCCATCGTGTAGTCGCCGTCCTTGGTCGGCACGCGCTTGTAGGCGACGTGGTAGGCGTCGGCCATGCGGGCGACCTGCTGCGGCGTGCCGACGAGGCCGCGGATCCGCGGATCGAACGAGGCCAGGTACTCCCGCAGGGCGTCGGGCGTGTCGCGCTCCGGGTCGAGGGTGACGAAGACGACGTTGAGGCGGTCCGCGTCGCGACCCATCCGGCCGAGGGCGGCCGACAGGGTCGCGAGCGTCGTCGGGCAGACATCCGGGCAGTGGGTGAAGCCGAAGAACAGGACGGACGGCTTGCCGCGGAGATCGGCCTCGGTCACCGGGCGGCCGTCGACATCCGCCATCGTGAACGGCCCGCCGACCTTCCGGGGATGGCTGAACCGCGAGCCCTGCTGGAGGACGATCGCCCCGGTGCCGGTGGCGACCACGGCGATGAGGGCGGCGGAGGCGATGAGGGCGAGAGGGCTCGGTGCCATGCTGTGACCTGCGACGGCGCGTCGAAGCGGACGGTATCGATGCGGCCAATATGGGGTCCGTGTCGACCGGCGTGAGGCCCGGCGCGCCGTGCGGGACCGGGCACCGAGCCGGGAACGGCGCCGGGAACAGCGCCAGGAACACGCCCGGGCGAGGCCGGTTGGCCAGGATACGGGCGGTCGCGCCATCCGGTGCCGGGACGCCCGTGGCCGCGCCGGGATCGGTCGATCCCGTCGGGCCCCGGCCGGGCCGCGCGCCCGACCGTCCCTTCCGCGACCGTGTACGGGAGCCGCCCCAGATGGCCCAGCAGATCCCCGTCGACCCGCAGGCCCGGGCCGACGATCCCCGCCGCGACGCCGAGCGGGACGACGCGACCCACGCCATCGCCGACGACGTCGCCTACCAGCGCCACGTCCTGGTCAACGTCGTGTTCGTGGGGGCCCCCGGCGCGGGCGACCGGGGCTGGGTCCTGATCGATGCCGGCGTGATGGGCGCCAAGCGCGGGATCCAGGCCGCCGCCCGGGCCCGCTTCGGCGCGGGGGCCCGGCCGGCCGCGATCGTCCTGACCCACGGCCATTTCGACCATGTCGGCGTCCTGGAAGACCTCGCGGAGGAATGGGATGTCCCGGTCTACGCGCACGTCCTGGAGCGGCCCTATCTCGACGGCAGCGCCGCCTACCCGACGCCGGATCCGAGCGTCGGCGGCGGCCTCCTGGGTCGCCTGTCGCCGCTGTTCCCCACCCACCCCGTCGACGTGTCCGGGCGGCTGCACCACCTGCCGGAGGACGGTTCGGTGCCGCCCCTGCCCGGCTGGCGCTGGATCCACACGCCGGGCCACGCGCCCGGCCACGTCTCGCTCTGGCGCGAGTCCGACCGGACGCTGATCGCGGGCGACGCCTTCATCACCACGGCGCAGGAATCCGCCTACGCGGTCGCCACGCAGGCGCCGGAACTGCACGGGCCGCCGATGTACCTGACGATCGACTGGCCGGCGGCGCGCGCGTCGGTGCGGGCGCTCGCAGCGCTCGCCCCGGAGCGGGTCATCACCGGGCACGGCCGGCCGCTGCAGGGGCCCGAGATGCGCCGCGCCCTCGACGCCCTGGCGGAGGATTTTGACCGGGTCGCGGTCCCGGAGACGGGCCGGTTCGTGGAGCACCCGCTCGGGGCCGCCGACGGCTCCGCCTACCGGGCGCCGCGCTGACCCGCGCGACGCCGCGCGGGCGGCGTCCCACGCCTCACGAGGCCCGCGCCAGATCCGGGAACGGGGCCGGGGATCGCGCGGCGGCGAGCACGTCGTCCATCTCGGCCTTCGGCATGGCGTGGCCGAACAGGTAGCCCTGGCCGAAATGGCAGCCCTGGTCGGACAGCCAGTCGAGGCTGGCGTCGGTCTCGATCCCCTCGGCGGTGGTGGAGAGGCCGAGGCTCGCCCCGAGCTTGATGATGGCGTCGACCAGCTTCGCCCGCTCGTCGCTCATCGTGATGGCGTCCACGTAGCTGCGGTCGATCTTCAGCTTGTCGAACTTGAGTTCGCGCAGGTGGTACAGGCTGGAATAGCCGGTTCCGAAATCGTCCAGCGCGATGCGCACGCCGAGTTCGCGCAGGGACAGCAGGGTCGTCCGGGTCGCCTCCAGGTCCTGGATCAGGGCACTCTCGGTGATCTCGACCTCCAGGCGCTGCGGCGGGAAGCCGGTCTCGGTCAGGATCCCCAGGATGCGCTGGGCGAGCCACGCGTCCTGGAACTGCTGCGGGGCGATGTTCACCGCCAGGATCAGGTGGGGCGGCCAGGCGCGGGCATCCAGGCACGCGCGGCGGATCAGCGTGTAGCTGAGATCCGCGATCATCCCGGTCTCCTCGGCCACCGGGATGAACTCGCTCGGTCCGACCAGCCCGCGCGACGGGTGGCGCCAGCGCGCCAGCACTTCGACGCCGACGATCTCCCGCTCGGGGAGCGACACCACCGGCTGGTAGAAGGGCTCGATCGCGCCCGTCTCGATGGCGCCGCGGAGTTCCGTCTCCATGCGGGCGCGGGCGCGCAGCTCCGCGTCCATGGCGCTGCGGAAGAACCGGAAATTGCCGCGCCCGTCCTTCTTGCCCTGGTACATGGCGAGGTCGGCCGCGTGCAGGATCGCGTCGGCGTCCCCGTGCTCGGCCGACACCGCGGCGACGCCGACCGTCGCGCCGACCTTGAGGTCGTTCTGGCTCCACGTCACCGGCTCGGCGATGCGCCCGATGACCGCCTGGGCGAGACGCCTCAGCGCCTCGCTCTCGTAGCGGAGCGGGACCAGCATGGCGAACTCGTCGCCGCCCAGCCGGGCCGCCAGGCCGCCCGACGGCACGAGCTGCTGGAGGCGCTCGGCCACGGCGCACAGGACCGCGTTCCCGGCCGCGTGGCCGTAGAGGTCGTTGACCGGCTTGAACCGGTCGAGGTCGATGAGCAGCACCGCCGCGTCCCCGGCGCCCGACGCGTGCGCCCGCTCCACGGCGTCGATGAAGCGGCGGCGGTTCGCCAGACCGGTCAGCCCGTCGTGCCGGGCGATCGCCTCGGCCTGCGCCGCCGCGGCGGCGCGCTCGAGCATGAGCCGCCGGAGGATGATCGACTTGCGGATGCTGGCGCCCCACTGCGCCACGCCCATGCAGGCGGCGAGCAGGAGGAGATCCGTGAGGTTGTAGGTGGCGACCAGGGTGTTGAGATACGCGAAGGTCCCCAGCGTGACGCCGACGAACCAGATCCCGACGCCGATCACGAGCAGGCACAGGGTCTCGTACAGCTCGCCGCGGCCCCAAGCTTTCGACGTCTCGATCGGCATGGTCAGGACCCGGTTTCCAGCGTCAGCGCGAAACATGCTGTCCGCTCATGCGCTGTAAAACAGCCTCCGGACGCGGGCGCCTATCTACATCGTTACGTGACTTTGTCTTGGTTTAATTTGAATTAAAGCCTGCACCACTCTCCGGCGCGCGCGGCTCGATCACGCGCAGGTGTCCCACCGCGCGGGAATTTGCCGCACAAGCCCTGGTCACACCCTCGGCGGTCCGGCACCGGACCGGCGCCGTCACGCCTCGCCGACGGCGTTCGGACGTTGCGCGCCTGCGCGGCTCTCCTGGAGGGCTGCGGCCGCCTTGACGATCGACAGGATCCCGCCGCGGGTCGTCTCGTCGGTGATGCTGGTGAAGGCCAGAACGAGTTCCATGACCTTCGGATCCTCGAACAGGGCTGCGGGCCCGACGCGTCCGCCGCCGGTGTCCCGCGGATCGGCGAAGAAGGTGTCCACCGGCACCTTCAGCAGGTCGGCGATGGCCTGAAGCCGCCCGGCGCCGATGCGGTTGCGCCCCTTCTCGTACTTCTGAACCTGCTGGAAGCTGACGCCGATGGCCTGACCGAGGTCGGTCTGGCTCAGGCCCTGTGCCACGCGCAGCGCCGCGATACGGCCGCCGATCGTGCGATCGGTCTCGGTGGCGGACTTGGGCTTCGGGGAGGACGACATCGGACGGAAACCTTCGGCATGCGGGACGGGGGCGACTTACCGGGTGTCGCGGTAAAAAACACAACCAAAAACTGCTTAGTGCACCAATAAGTTGCGCAAGTCCTAGTTGCACCGGGCGCATGGCTTGGCTGTTGGTTGTACGCCCACGGTCATCGAAACCGCAATGGCGGGCGGTGTCTGTCACGCGGCGCACAATTCATCGCGACCGTTCCACCGGTTTTCGCCCAGGCGCGAGGCCAGTCAGCCGCTCTACAGGACGACTCGGCGGAGATCGGGCGTCGCGATGTAAAGTACCGACATCGTGGATGATCGTCGCGCGCAGCCACGGATGTGTGAAGCCGCGCACCGCGTCGAGGAATTCCGCCCGCCGCTTCTTCGCAAGACAGCGGCGCCGCGCGCCGTGAGCGGGAATGTCGACGCCGGCAAGGCGCGGTCGCTATTGTCGCCAGGATACTGCGGTTATCGTAGGTCCAAACACTTTGTGTTCCGATCGTGAAAATCTATGAAATGATGTATTCAACGGCCAAGCCCTGCGGTACGGTCGGCTTCCCATCACAGCGCCGGCGTCGATGACCGATCTTCTCGCGACCTTCCAGGAGCCGACCGCCTCTGCCGGGCAGGCCGAGCCGGTGACTGAGAGGTCAGCCCTGCGGGCGCATATCGCGCGGATCCTGCGCAAGCTCCCTTCCGCCAAGGCGGCAGGCGCGGCGCGCTGATGGCCTCCGGGCCGTCATTCGGTCCCCGGCCCGTTTGAACTGCGACTTGCTCCGTGTGGTTGAGCCAGTGTCACTCCTGACAACGACACGGCGGGAAGACCACGTATGATGTCTGAATCCGGTTTCCGGCTCGGGGCCGCACGTCCGGCTTGGCGCATGGCGGCGGCCGTCGCGGCCGGGTTGGGCGTCGGCTCGCTGACCGGCTCTCTCGCCGATGGCGCCCGTGCGGCCGAGGCGATGCCCTCCGTCGACCTGACGATGACCGCGGAGAACGGAGCCGCGACATGCGCGCCCGCCGAGCTGCGTCTGCCCGCCGAGTCGGATGTCAGCATCCGGGTGCAGAACAAGTCCACGAGTCAGATCGTCCTGACCGCGCCCCAGATCTTCGAGAACAAGAACGTGCTCCACCACGACGGCGACGTCGTGCACGTGGCCAGCAACGACGGCTATACGGTCAAGCAGAACGGCCAGGGCGAGATCCGCGTGCGGACGATCGCGGCCGGCCAGTATCCCTACGGCTGCACGAGCGTGAACGACAGGTCCCAGCCATTCCGCGGAACCCTGACCCTCAGCCCGGCGGCGCGCTAGCGGCCCGCCGCGTCGGTGTGGAGGCGCTCGGCGACCGGAGAAGGACCGGGCCCCGGCTGGCCCACGAATCCGAGACGGGCCGGACCGACCCGATCTCGCCGGACGCGACGGCCTCCACGGTCGCGCGCCTCGCCGAGCATGCTCGCGGCTGCGCCGCTCGGCGAGAGGCCCCTCGCCTCGGCGCGTTCTGCCGGCGCACCGGTCCGGGCGTACTCCATGGCGAGCGGCTCCTCGGAGTAGACGTGCTCGCCGGCCTCCAGGGCGGCCTCGGTCACCACGCAGCGGCAGGGTTCCGTTCCCGACCCTCATCGACTGGGCGTCGGATCCGCTTTCGGATCGGTCACTGGCCGGTTCGGGTGCCCGAATGCGGCGCGCCCGGATGGATTGTACACGGCGCGGTCGCCGAAAACGGTGGCGCACTTCGGTCGAACAGGCGTTTAACGCTCCGTTTACCGTGCTGTCCGAGAGTTCCAGCCTCAACCGGAGCCCCTGAACAGTCATGCTTGATGTCGCGTTCTGGTGGTGCGTGGCCGTGGCGCTGACCGGATCGGTCGGCCTCGTCGGCCTGGCCCTCTTCACTGGACGGGGCGCCCGCTCGCGGCCGCGCGGCGTCAGGCTGGCCCGGACCGAGCCCCTCGTGCTCCGTCACTTCGGGCGCGCGTAGATCGGCGGCCACCGGCCCGACGACGGACGTCCGAGATCTGTCGGTTCGCGGCCGGTTCGATCTCGGGTCGGCACGGTCCGGCCGGCCCGGACGACGCGAAGATCCGGATGGCGCGAAGATCCGGATGGCGCTCGGCCGGGCCCGTGCGGCCGATCGCTTGTCGCGGACGAGGAATGGTCGGCGCGGCGGCATCCGAACTCCGGACTCCCAGGGTCACGATTTCGAAGGGGGGAACGGCGCCTGTCGCTGGGCCTCACTCGGCGCGGCCGCAGCACATGCGGAGCATCAAGTCTCTGTAGATGGCCTGCGCCTCCTCGATCCGTTCCACGAGGCAGTACTCATCCGTCTTGTGGCACTGCGCCGCTTCGCCGGGGCCGACGATCAGCGTGGCGACACCGTCAAAAGCCGGCACGAGAGCCGACGCATCGGTGAAGTAGGGTGCCCCGGCCGGTTCCGCCGCTGCCCCCGTCCGCTCTCGCAGCAGCGCCAGGAGCGGGGCAGCGGACGGATCGTCCGGCTCGGTCGCGAAGCCCGGGAAGCTCGTGACGATCCGGATCTCGGCCTCGGGTCCGAAGAGGCGGCCGAGTTCGACGACGAGCGCCGCGTGTCTCTGATCCGGGAGGGTCCGGATATCCACGGTGAACTCGGCGCAGTCAGGGACGGAGTTGATATTCTCTCCACCGCGGACGGTGGTGACGCAGGCCGTGGCGCTGCCCAGCAGTGGATGACGGGCGCCGAGATCGTAGCCTTCGAGCCTCCGGATCCACTCCGCGACCTTGCTGATCGCGTTCTCGCCCTCGTGCGGCATCGAGGAATGCGCCGTCCGCCCGCGCGCGGTCACGACGACGCGGAGAGAGCCCTTATGGGCGAAGAGGGCGGCATTCGACGTCGGCTCTGCCACGATCAGGAGTTCGGCTGGCCCGAGACCCTTCTCGCGGGCGACATGGAATGCGCCCTCGCATCCGGTCTCCTCTCCGGCGGTGATCACGAGCGTGATACCGCGGTGAAAGCTGCGCCCGTCCTCGATCAAGTTGCACGCAGCCGCCACGAACGCGGCCACGCCCGCCTTCATGTCGCTGGCGCCGCGGCCGTACAGCCGGCCATCCTGCACGATCCCGTCGAAGGGAGGGAATTGCCACTCGTTCGACCCGAGTGGCACGACGTCTATGTGCCCAGTGAAGCAGAGCGGCTTGCCGTTGGCCGTCCCAGGCATGCGCGCGACCAGCGTTGGCCGATCCCTGGCGAATTCGTAGCTGACGACATCGAACCCGTATCCGGTCAGCAGGCGAGCGATGAACTCGGAACATTCCTTCTCCTCACCCGGAGGATTGATCGACCGGAACCGGATGAGCTGCTTCGCGAGGTCGACAGCGTTGAGGGGCATCGGTGCTTCCACGTGAAATTTCGCGCCGTTGCCGACGGCGGTCTCCAGGGCACGCGTGTCGAGACGACGACCCTGCAGCTTCATCGGCGATGGACCGCGCTCGGGAGGGCCCGAGCGGTTCGGGCGACCGGGCTGGGTCGCCTGCGGAATGACCGCTCGTTGTGGGGAGCGGTCTGCCCGCTGCGAGTGGAGCATGCATCGGAGCGGCCGTCGCGATCCGATCCGCCTGCGACACTCATCGGGCGCGGGAGAATGAAGTCTCTTCCGCGCACCGGCGAACGAGGAACGCGTGCATTCGCCGCGCGGGCCGCCGAAATCTCGCCGGAAACGTTGAGCCAGAGAGCGATTTCGCGCGAACCACGCGATATTGGGCGACGGTGAAAACGGACGAAATCCGGCGTGGTTCCGAGGACAATGGGAATATATATTCTCACACAAATTGATGTACGTCATGAAATCCTGTTATAGCATGTTTAAGATGATGGGCATCGTCGGCTGACTCGCGACAGGTGTCGGCGACTGGGAGAGCCGTGCGCTTCCACCTGCAAGGCGAAGGTGGAGCGACATGCCGTCAGCCCCCGATAGGCAAGTGACATCAGCTCTCATTCGCAAGTTGGAAAGCATCACCGCCCTCTCCGAGGTCGAGCGTGAGGCCATCCAGAGCTTGCCCGTGAGGACGCAGGTCTTCGGCGCGCACCAGGACATCGTGCGCGACGGCGACACGTCCTCGCAATGCTGCCTGATCCTCGACGGCTGGGCCTGCCGCTACAAGCTGCTCAACCAGGGCAAGCGGCAGATCCTGTCGTTCCACGTTCCGGGCGATATCCCGGATCTGCAGAGCTTGCACCTGCCGACCATGGATCACAGCCTCGCCACGATGAAGCACACGACCGTCGCTTTCATCTCGCATGAGAGCCTGCGCGCTCTGACCGCACGCTTGCCCGATCTCGCCGCGCTCCTGTGGCGCGATACCTTGATCGACGCGGCGATCTTCCGCGCCTGGATGACCGGCTTGGGCCGCCGTTCGGCCGACGAGCGGATCGCACACCTGTTCTGCGAGATGTACCTGAAGCTCCAGGCTGTGGGGCTCGCCGGCGATTACCGCTGCCCGATGCCGATCACGCAGATGGACCTGGCGGATGCGCTGGGTCTCACGCCCGTCCACATCAACCGCGTGCTCATGGGTTTGCGCAGCCGAGCCCTGATCACGCTCCGCAGCCGCACGCTGGTGATCGAGGCGTGGGAGGAATTGATGGAGGTTGCTGAGTTCGACCCCCGGTACCTGCATCTGGACAGGCGCGCTGCGTGAGGCTTCGCCTCCACCGACCGTCCGCCTTCGGGGCGGGGCGATGCCGCTCCGAATACCCGGGTGGGTCGTTGGCAGCCGCGGGGAGCGTTCTCAGCGGGGTGCGCGCCAGCGTCCAGTCTCAGTGGGTCTCGCCACTCGCCAAGCCGTTGGCCTCCGGCCGTGCCAGCGCGCGGCTCGCTCCCTGAGCGGCGCCGGTCTCCTGGTCGGAGGCCTCGGGGCCGCGCGAGGCTCGGAGACGGTCGGATGCGTGGCCACGGGCTTCGGCTACCCGCCGCGCCCAGCAGTGCACAGACCGCGAGGAGAGCGTGAGTCGCCCCATGGGCGGTTCTGGCGCCCCGTGGTTCCCCGTGCGCCGTCCGTTCCGCCTCGGCCTGCGGGCGGACTGGCGGCCGTTGATGGAGAAGCCTTGTTGCCCGAAGGCTCTAATGGTCGGAGTGGCGGGATTCGAACCCACGACCCCTAGTCCCCCAGACTAGTGCGCTAACCGGGCTGCGCTACACTCCGACGCCGCTAGGGCTCGCGGCTCTTAGCCTCCGCGCCTCGCCCGCGCAAGCCCTCCGGCGCGCGCGGGCCGCGCGGAGATGCTGGCTCTCGCGGGTCAGGCCCGCTACGGGGAGGCCTCACCCCGACACTTGCCCGAGGATCATGACGGACCGACCGATCGCCTTCGATCTCACGCGCCTCGTCACGCGGCTGCGCCACGCGAGCCCGTCGGGCATCGACCGCGTCGACCTCGCCTACGCGCGCGCCTATCTCGGCCGGGCGGAGACGGGCGTCGGCGTCGTCGCCACGGCCTTCGGACCGCGCATCCTCGATCGCGCGCAGGCGCTGGAGATCGTCGAGGCGGTGGCGGCCGGCTGGGTCGAGGACCGGGACGCCGGGTCGGACCCGGTCTACCGGCGGCTCGCGTCCCGGTGCGGCGATCCCGCCGCCCCGCCGTCGCCGCTCGCCGCGCCGCGGACCGGGTCCGCCGAGAGGCGCCGGATCCAGGCGCGCAAGACCGTCGACATCGCGCTGCGTGGCCGGTCGGTCGCCGTCCTGCCCCAGGACGCGCTCTACCTGCACACCTCGCACCTGCGCCTCGACGACCCGCGGCGGTTCGACTGGCTCTATACCCGCCGGGACGTCCGGGCGGCGTTCTTCGTCCACGACCTCATCCCGATCACCCATCCGGAATACGGCCGGTCCGGCGAGGCCGACCGCCACCGGGCGCGCCTGCGCACGATCGGGCGGCACGCCTCCGCCATCCTGGTGAATTCGGAGGATACCGGCCGGCGCACCCTCGCGCACCTCGCCGCCGAGGGGTTCGGAAGGCCGCCGGTGGCCGTGGGCCATCTCGGCGTCGAGCCTGCCTTCGGGCGCGACGGACCCCGGTTCACGCCCGACCGGCCGACCTTCCTGGTCTGCGGCACCATCGAGTCGCGCAAGAACCATCTGCTGCTGTTCCAGATCTGGCGGCTCCTCGCCGAGCGCCACGGGAATGCCGCGCCCCGGCTCGTCGTGGTCGGTCGCCGGGGCTGGGAGGCGGAGAGCGCCATCGACATGCTGGAGCGCTGCCCCGGCGTGCGCGCCCACGTCATCGAGGCCTCGGGATTGTCCACGCACGGTCTGGCGGCGCTCATGCGCAGCTGCACCGCCCTGCTGATGCCGTCTTTCACCGAAGGGTACGGCATTCCCGTCGTCGAGGCCGCGGCCTCCGGGCTGCCGGTCGTCGCCTCCGACATCGCGGTCCATCGCGAGATCGCCGACAGCTTCGCGCTGTTCCGCGATCCCCTGGACGGTCCGGGCTGGATCGAGGCGATCGAGGCGCTCGCGCGGCCCGGCGCGCCCCTCCGGTCCGAGCTGGCCGGTCGTCTCGACGGGTATCGGCCGCCGGACTGGCCCGCGCATTTCGCCGCCGTGGCGCCGACCCTCGCGGCGCTCTGAGAGGGGGCCGGCCCGCGCCGGGCCGGCAACGGTCGGCCCGCCTGCCGGCCGGTCGCGCGCCGACGACGCACGTTGCGCCGCCGAGGTCTGACGAATAAGGAAAAGCGTCAGTCAACCAGCCTGGCCGAGAGCGGGCGGAACGGAGATCCTGCCGATGCGGGTGGTCGACCTCGATCGCGAGACGGTCAAGCGCGGGCTCGATGACGGCTCGATGCTGATCATCGATGTCCGTGAACCGCATGAATACGCGGCCGGGCACATCCCGGGCGCCGTCTCGCACCCGCTCTCGAGCTTCGATCCGCGGGCGGTCGCGGCCCTCGTGGCGGAGGACGGCCGGCGGGCGGTCTTCTCGTGCGCCGCGGGCGTCCGCTCCGTCCACGCGCTGATGGCCGCGCAGAACGCCGGGCTCGACCTCGCCGAACATTACAAGGGCGGCTTCAAGGACTGGTACAGCGCTGGCGAAACCGTCGACTGATCAACCGTTTCAATCCGGCTCGCGAGGCCGTGATGTGCGGTCGCGCACAAGCAACACCGTCGACCGCGGGTTACGGCGCACCCGCGGCGGAACAATCGTCAAGCTCGGCGCGACCGGACGGTCGGCCAACGGACAGCAGGACCCGATGCGCAGCCGGCTTCCCAGCCTTCTCACCGTCTTGTCAGGCCTGATCGCGGGTCTCGCGGCAGGGCCCCTCGCGACCCCCGCCCGCGCGCAGGCGCCGGGCGGCCCGCCGCCCAAGGTCACCGTGGCCAAGCCCGTGGTGCGCCAGATCGTCGAGCAGGATCAGTATACCGGTCGCTTCGACGCGATCGAGTACGTGGAGGTCCGCGCCCGGGTTACCGGCTACCTCGAGAAGATCAACTTCGTCGACGGCCAGACGGTGAAGAAGGGCGACGTCCTGTTCGTGATCGACCGGCGCCCCTACAAGGCGGCGCTGGAGCAGGCCCAGGCGGCCCTGGCCTCCGCCAAGGCGCGCCAGTCCTTCTCGCAGACGGACCTGGAGCGCGCGCAGACCCTGTCCCGGAGCGGTAACATCTCCGAGCAGGTCACCGACCAGCGGCGGCAGGCCTCGCAGACCGCCCAGGCCGACGTCGACAGCGCCCAGGCCGCCCTCAACAACGCCCAGCTGAACTACGACTTCAGCGAGGTGAAGGCGCCGATCAACGGCCGCATCAGCCGCCGCCTGGTGACCGAGGGCAACATCGTCAGTGCCGACCAGACCATGCTGACGACGATCGTGTCCCTCGACCCGATCTATTTCAGCTACACGGTCGATGAGAAGTCGTTCCTCAAGTACCAGAACAGCCTCGGCATCGGCATGGGCCAGACCCAGCAGGGCAAGGGCGTGCCGATCCTGATCGCGCTGTCCGGGGAGGCGAAGCCGACCCGCAAGGGCACCCTCGACTTCGTCGACAACCGCGTCGACAACGCCACCGGCACGATCCTGCTGCGCGCGACCGTCCCGAACCCCGACATGTTCATCAAGCCCGGCCTGTTCGGCATCGTCTCGATGCCGGCGACCAAGCCGTTCCAGGGCATCCTGCTGCCCGACGAGGCGGTGTCCGCCAACCAGGACAAGCGCATCGTCTACATCGTCGGACCCGAGAACGTGATCCAGCAGAAGGACGTCGTGCTCGGGCCGAAGGTCGACGGCTACCGGGTGATCCAGTCGGGGCTGAAGGGCGACGAGACCGTGGTGGTCAACGGCCTGTCCCGCGTCCGTCCGGGCGCGAAGGTCACCCCCGAGACGATCGAGCTGCCGCCGAGCAAGACCTGAGCCCGCGCGGCTCGACACGAACGCCTTCGTGCGCGCCGCGCGGCGCGCCCCGCACCGACGACGCAGGGCCCCGTCCGGGAGACCGGCGGGCCTCAGAGGTTTGACCGATGCGTTTCGCCCACTTCTTCGTCGACAGACCGATCTTCGCGTCCGTCACGTCGATCGTCTTCCTGATCCTCGGCTTCGTGGCCTACGAGAGCCTGCCGGTCTCGCAGTACCCCGAGATCGTGCCGCCGACCGTGACGGTGCGCGCCTCCTATCCGGGCGCCAACGCCGAGACCGTGGCCGCCACGATCGCGACGCCGATCGAGCAGGAGGTCAACGGCGTCGACAACATGCTCTACATGACGTCGTTGTCGACCAACGACGGCAACATGCTGCTGACCGTGACCTTCAAGGTCGGCACCAACCTCGATATCGCGAACGTGCTGGTGCAGAACCGGCTGTCGGTGGCGCAGCCGCGCCTGCCGCCGGACGTGCGCAACCTCGGCGTCACGGTCCGCAAGGCCTCGCCCGACCTGATGCTGGTCGTGCACCTGCTCTCCCCGAACAAGACCTACGACCAGAACTACCTCGCCAACTACATCTACCTGAACATCCGCGACGAGCTGCTGCGCCTCGACGGCGTCGGCGACATCACGATCTTCGGCGGTAACGAGTACGCCGAGCGCGTCTGGGTCGACCCCAACAAGCTCGCCGCCTACGGCCTCTCGGTCACCGACGTCACGACCGCCCTGCAGGAGCAGAACGTCCAGGTGGCCGCCGGCCAGCTGAACGGTCCGCCGGCCGCCAAGGGCGAGGCGTTCCAGCTCGTCGTGCAGTCGCAGGCGCGGTTCAAGACGCCGGAGCAGTTCGCCGAGGTGATCATCAAGGCGCAGGACGGGCGCCTCGTCCGGGTCAAGGACATCGCCCGCGTCGAGATGGGCCAGAAGGACTACACGACCAACTCGTTCCTCAACGACACGCCCGCGGTGGGCATCGGCGCCTTCCAGCGGCCGGGCACCAACGCCCTCGACGCGGCGGCGTCGGTCAAGAAGGTGATGGAGGAGGTCAAGAAGAACTTCCCGCCGGACGTCGAGTACCGCATCGCCTACAACCCGACGGAGTTCATCGAGGAATCGATCCACGAGGTCTACAAGACGCTGTTCGAGGCGGTCGGCCTCGTCGTCATCGTGGTGCTGGTCTTCCTCCAGAGCTGGCGGACGGCCCTGATCCCGGTCATCGCGATCCCGGTCTCGCTGATCGGCACCTTCGCGGCGATGGCGGCCTTCGGCTTCTCGCTGAACAACCTGACCCTGTTCGGGCTGGTGCTCGCCATCGGCATCGTGGTCGACGACGCGATCGTGGTGGTGGAGAACGTCGAGCGCAACATGGCCGAGGGCCTGTCGCCGGGCGATGCCGCGCACAAGACCATGGACGAGGTCGGCGGCGCGGTCATCGCCATCGCGCTGGTGCTCGCCGCGGTGTTCGTGCCGACGGCGTTCATCCCGGGCATCTCGGGCCAGTTCTACAAGCAGTTCGCGCTGACCATCGCGGCCTCGACCCTGATCTCGGCCTTCAACTCGCTGACCCTGTCGCCGGCGCTCTGCAAGCTGCTGCTGGTGCCCCACCACGCCCGCAAGGAGCCGAAGTTCTTCCTGACCCGGTTCGTGAACTGGCTGGCGAACGGCTTCAACCGCGCCTTCGACGCCACGTCGAACGCCTATGGACGGTTGATCCGGGTCCTGACCGGCGGCATCGTCGGCCTCGGCGTGATGCTGCTGGTCTACGCGGCGGTGATCGCCGGGACGCTGCATCTGGCGCAGACGACGCCCACGGGCTTCATCCCCGACCAGGATCAGGGCTACCTGATCGGCGTCGTCCAGCTCCCCTCCGGCTCCTCCCTCGACCGCACCACGGAGGTGTGCCTGCGCGCCGCCAAGCAGGCCCGGACGGTCGACGGCGTGGCCAACGCGGTGATCATCGCGGGCTTCGACGGCGCCACCTTCACGAACACGACCAATGCCGGCGTGATGTTCCTGACCCTCAAGGGGGCGAAGGAGCGCGCCGAGCAGGGGCGGAGCGCCGCCGTGATCACCGGTGAGGTGCTCAAGGCCACGTCCGACATCCAGGAGGCGCGGGTCATCGTCATCCCGCCGCCGCCGGTCCGCGGTCTCGGCAACGGCGGCGGTTTCAAGATGCAGATCGAGAGCCGCCAATCGTCGGACATCGGTCCGCTCATGGCCGCCGCCGGCGAGGTCATCGCCCAGGCGAACCAGAGCGCGGACGTCCAGCGCGTCTTCACGACCTTCGACAACTCGACGCCGCAGCTCTTCCTCGACATCGACCGCACCATCGCGCGGATGCTGAACGTGCCGCTGGCCAACGTGTTCTCGTCGGTCCAGGCGGATCTCGGCGGCACCTACGTCAACGACTTCAACACCCTCGGCCGCATCTACCAGGTGCGCCTGCAGGGCGACGCGGCCTTCCGCACGTCGGTGCAGGACATCTCGCAGATCAAGGTGCGCTCCTCCACCGGCGCGCTGGTGCCGATGGGCACGCTCGCCTCGGTGCGGGACGTCACCGGGCCGCAGATCGTGCAGCGGTTCAACCTGTACTACTCGGTCCCGGTGCAGGGCGTGGCCAAGCCCGGCGTCTCGACCGGCCAGGCGCTCAACGCCATGGAGGAGATCGCCAAGAAGGCGCTGCCCGACGGCTACTCCTACGACTGGACCGAGATCGCCTACCAGCAGAAGGCGGCGAGCGGCACGGCCGGCGCGGTCTTCGCCCTCGGCGTGCTGCTGGTCTTCCTCGTGCTCGCCGCGCAGTACGAATCCTGGGCGCTGCCCCTCGCGATCCTGCTGGTGGTGCCGACCGGCGTGCTCGCCGCCCTGGCGGGCGTGCAGTTCCGGGGGCAGGACAACAACATCCTGACCCAGATCGGCCTGATCGTGCTCATCGGCCTCGCGGCGAAGAACGCGATCCTGATCGTCGAGTTCGCGCACGACATCGAGCAGCGGGAGCACCGCGGCCCGGTCGAGGCGGCGGTGGAGGCCTGCCGTCTCCGCCTGCGCCCGATCCTGATGACCGCCTTCGCGTTCATCCTCGGCACCCTGCCGCTGGTCGTGGCCACCGGCCCCGGCGCCGAGATGCGCCAGGCGCTCGGCACCGCGGTGTTCTTCGGGATGATCGGCGCGACCTTCTTCGGCCTGTTCCTGACGCCGGTCTTCTACGTGGTCATCCGCCACTTCTCGATCTGGCTGGGCCGATTCCGGAAGAAGCACACGCACGGCGATCCCGGCGGCGCCGCCCCGGCCCACGGCTGACGGCCAGCGCGGCCGCCAAGCCCGGGCCGCCAGAACCCGGAGGCCGCGCCGGATCCGCGAGGGTCGGGCGCGGCTTCCGCGCGACGGGCGGGGGGCGCCCGGTGTAGAGGCTCGCGGCATGCACGCCCTCGGTCGCCTGATTCTCGGGGCCTTCGCCCTCCTGCTCGCCGTCCCCGCGGGCCTCGCGGTCCTCGTCCTGGCGCTCCTCGTCGACCCGGACGCGCAGGCCTGGCTGACCGGCGGGGCGCTCGCCGGCCTCGACATGGCCCTGTCGGACCTCTCGGCCGGGCTGCCGCCGGAGGGGCTCGCCCTGTTCCTCGCCGGCCTCGCCAAGGCGCTGTTCGCGCTGCTGTTCGTGCCCCCGGCCCTGATCGGTCTCGGCGGTGAGATCCTCGGGCGCCGCGGCGTCCTGTGGTACGGCGCCGGCTGCGGGCTGCTCACCGCCGCCCTCCCCTGGCTGACGCGCGGCGCGCTCCGGTCCGGCGGAGGCGCCCGCGACGCCGCCCTCCTCGCCGGCGAGGCGCGCCTGACGCTGATCCTGTTCGCTGTCGGCGCCAGCGCCGGGCTGGTCTACTGGCTGGTGGCCGGGCGCGGCGCCGGCCTTCTCCGGGACCGGCATCGCCCGGAGGGGACCTGACGCTTCCCGCGACGCCGCCCTTGGCCCCGGACGCGCGGGCGCGCTACAGGGGAGCCGCCACGACACGGTTTCCGATGCTCGCCCTGCGCTCTCTCGCCTTCAACGTCTGCTTCTACGCCGTCACGACGGTCCTGGCCTTCGCCGGCCTGCCCATGCTGGTCTCCGGCCGGTCGGTGCTGCGGCTCGCCCGCGCCTGGGGGCGGATCACCCTGTGGCTCCTGCGGGTCGTCGCGGGGACGCGGGTCGAGTTCCGCGGGCTGGAGAACATCCCGCCCGGCCCCCTGCTGGTGGCGGCCAAGCACCAGTCGGCCCTGGAGACCCTGGCCCTCTGCACGGTGCTGCCGAACTTCGCTTACATCTTGAAGAAGGAGCTGCTGCTCATCCCGCTGATCGGCTGGTACCTGTCGCGCAGCGGCATGGTGGCGATCGACCGGTCGAAGGGCACCCGGGCCATGAGCCTGATGAACGCCGCCGCCGGCGCGGCGATCCGGGACGGGCGCCAGCTCATCATCTTCCCCGAGGGGACCCGCCGTCCGGTCGGGGCGCCGCCCGCCTACAAGCAGGGGCTCTCGCACCTCTACACCGCCCTGAACGTCCCCTGCCTGCCCGTCGCGCTGAACACCGGGCTGTTCTGGTCGCGCAACAGCCTCGTGCGCCGGCCGGGCCGGGCCGTGATCGAGTTCCTGCCGCCCATCCCCCCGGGCCTGCCCCGCCAGGCGTTCCAGGCGCTGGCCCAGGAGCGTCTCGAGACGGCCTCGAACGCCCTCGTCGAGGGCGGACTCCAGGGCCTCGCGGCCGAGGGGCACGCCGTGCCGGCCGACGAGGCGCCGGCCGCCGCCGACGCCCGTCGCTGAGCCGCTCGCGGGCGCGGTTTTCCGCGTCGGGCCGGTGCCCGGCGGCTTGTGGATAACGGGCATCGTCGCCACATCTCCCTCTAGGAACGTCGCCCTTGACGCCTGTGGATATCGCGCGTTAGGTTGGAACAAATGGCGAACAGAAGAGCCCTGTCCTGGTCGGCCGCGCTCCGCGACCTGAAGGACGATCGCACCCGGAGGCAGGACGTGCGTGAAGAACGCCTCAAGACGACCGCGGGTCTGCGCGGCTCCCCCGCGCTCCCGCTCTCGGCCTGGCGTGGCCGTTCCGGCCGGCGCTACGTGGTCGGTGTCCATCCGGCCGGGGGCTTCGACCTCGACGAGATGGCGCAGGCCGTGGTGATCGCCGTCCGCCGGGACAATGCCGGCATCGCCGAGATGGTCTCGGTGGCGAGCTCCAGCGAGAGCCCGCGCGACCATCTGCGCCGGACCTGGCTCGACCGTGTTCGTCGCCGGGGTGCCACCGAGATGCACGTGCACCGCCTCGCCGAGAACGAGGCCGAGCGGACGGCGATCGTCGAGGATCTGCAGGTCGACACCGTCGAGCCGGCGCAGGTCTGAGCGGAAACGCGCCGCGCAGGAACGGATCGCGTCCGTGGCGGTCGACCCCGGGCGGCGCTGCCCCAGTTTCGCCCCGTGCATGGCCTCAAGGCGGGGCCACGATGTCCCCGAGGGGACGGGGTCGGGGAGCGGAGCGCATGGTGCAGGATCGGACGCGGCCGGAGAGCGCCGCTGGGACAGCCCCGGTTCGGGGCGCGCGGCGATCCCGGCTCGGGCTGTTCCTGCCCTACATCCTGCTCGCCCTCGTGGTGGCGGGCTGGTCGGCCGGCTGGCTGTGGATGCGTGAGCGCGCGGCCAGCGAGATCGACGGCTGGATCGCCCGCGAGGCGGCGGCCGGGCGCACCTGGACCTGTGCGGACCGGTCCCTCGGGGGCTACCCGTTCCGCCTCGAGCTGCGCTGCAGCGCCGTGACCCTCGAGCGCGCCGACGGCCGCTTCCGGCTCGGGCCGAGCACCGCCGTGGCGCAGATCTATCAGCCCCGCCTCGTCGTGTTCGAGAGCGTCGGGCCGTTCCATGTCGAGCAGGGCCCGCTGACGGGCGACGCGTCCTGGACCGCGCTCCAGGGCAGCTTCCACGGCGCGGCGGGAGGGTTCACCCGCGCCTCGCTGGTCGTCGACAATCCCGACATCTCCGTGACGGGCGCCGAGCCCGACCCGATCGCGGTCTCGGGCCGGCACCTGGAGCTGCATGCCCGGCCGAGCCCCGGCCGGTTCGAGTCCGACGGCGCCGTGGATATCAGCCTGCGCCTGAACCAAGCGGCGGTGCCGCAGCTCGACGCCCTCACCGGGACGCAGGATCCGGCCGATCTGGCCGTGGACGCGACCTTGACCCAGGCCACCGTGCTGCGCACCGGGACGGTGGCGCGCGAGCTGGAGCGCTGGCGTCAGGCCGGGGGCGCCCTGGACCTGACGGCCCTGTCGCTGGCCAAGGGCCCGCAGCGCGTCCAGGCGAAGGGCACGCTCGCCCTCGACGCCGCCCACCGCCCCGCGGGTCAGGTCGATCTGCGGGCGGCCGGCGTCGACGCGCTGGTCGGCAGCATCGTCGGCCAGCGCTTCGGCTCGGACAAGGGTGCCCTCGTGGGCCAGCTGGTCGGCGGACTCCTGGGCCTGGCCCAGCGCCCCAACCCGGGCGCGCCGGCCGACGCGACGCCGCTCAAGGCGCTCCCGCCGCTGCGGCTCGTCGACGGGAAGGTCGTCTTCAGCGGCTTCCCGATCCCCAACGTCTACGTGCCGGCGCTGTACTAGGCGACCCGCTGACCCGGGTCGCGGACCTGCTCGGCGTCGCGAGATCGGCTATAGAGGGCCCATGGCCTCATCCGCGTCCCCGACTCGCGTCAAGATCTGCGGGCTCAGCACCGAAGCGACCCTGACCGCCGCGCTGGAGGCCGGGGCGGACTGGATCGGCCTCGTGCACTTCCCGCGCAGTCCCCGGCACGTCTCGCTCGCGCAGGCCGCCGCCCTGGCGGCCCGCGCCCGCGGGCGGGCCGAGCGGGTCATCCTGCTCGTCGATCCTGACGACGCGCTGCTCGCCGCGGCGGTCGAGGCGGCGGATCCGGACCTCATCCAGCTCCACGGGAGCGAGAGCCCGGAGCGCGTGGCGGCGATCCGCGCCCGGACCGGGCGGCCGGTGATGAAGGCGATAGGCGTCGCGACGTCGACGGATCTCGCGGCGATGCCCGCCTACGCGGCGGTGGCCGACCGGATCCTGCTGGACGCCAAGGCCCCGCCGAATGCTGCCCTGCCGGGTGGCAACGGCCGGCGCTTCGACTGGGAGATCCTGCGCGGTGCCGCGCTCCCGGCCGGCACCATGCTGTCGGGCGGTCTCGATGCCGGTAACGTCGCCGACGCCCTCGCCCGCACGGGGATCGGCGCGGTCGACGTGTCGTCCGGCGTCGAGACGGCGCCCGGTGTGAAGGATCCGGCGCGGATCGCGGCCTTCGTGGCCGCCGCGCGCGGCGGCCGCTGAGGCCCCCGGCTCAGCGCGGGGCCGGAAGGGCCGTCCGGCCCGTATTGGGCACCGTGTAGGCGCCCGAGGTCTCGGTCTCCGGCGCGTAGGCCCGCAGTCGGGTCGCCTCGCGCTCGTGCCGGACGGCCTCGCGGCGGTGGTAGCGCGCCCGCGCCCGGGTCTTGCCCTGACCCAGCCACGTGAAGATGCCGCCCACGACGATGCCGAGGGCCACCGCGCCGAACAGGATCGCGTAGAGCGGGAGATCGACGCTGAAGACCGGCGCGTCCACGTTGAACGGATCGAAGGAGAGCCGCACCGGCGCGCGGTTGGCCACCGCCAGGAGGATCACCAGGGCGGCGATCGGCAGCAGCACGAGGCTCTTCAGGAAACGGATCATCGCGCTCACAGGTCCTTCCTACTCGGCGGCCGAGGCATTCTCGCCGATCCCGGCGGCGTTGAGGCGCTGGCGCATCTCCTTGCCGGTCTTGAACACGGGGATCGCCTTCTCGGACACGGCAACGGCGGCACCCGTGCGCGGGTTGCGTCCCCGGCGCGCCTCGCGGCGCTTGACCGAGAAGGCGCCGAAGCCGCGCAGCTCGACCCGGTCGCCGCGGGCCAGCGCGTCGGAAATGGTGTCGAGGATCGCGTTGACCAGGATCTCCACGTCGCGCTGGTAGAGATGCGGGTTCTGCTCGGCGATCTTGAGGACGAGCTCCGACTTGATCATGGCGTGGGATCTTCTCGCGGGATCGGGGCGGGCTGCGCGGCGGCGGTCGTTCAGGGTTCCGGGCGCCAGAGGGCGAGCATCCCGCCCCGGGCGGCCTCGGCCTCGGCGCCGACGGCCCGCAGCCGCGCCGCGAGGCCTTCCAGGCCGAGGAGGTCGGCGCCGATCCCGGCGGCGGACCAGAGGGAGAACCGGCTCTCCGAGGCGGGCTTCCAGTCCTTGATCGGCAGGTTCGCCTGGACGCCGCGGGCGCTCTCCAGCCACGCCACCGCCTGCCGCTCGCCCCCGAGTTCGTCGACCAGCTTCAGCGGCACGCTCTGGCGCCCGCTGAACACCCGGCCGTCCGAGACGGTGCTGAGCTGCGCCGGATCCATGCCGCGGCGCTCCGCGACGAGGCCCTTGAACCACGCGTAGGTGTCGCCGACCACGGAGGCGAGCGCGGCGCGCGCCTCCGGCGAGGTCGGGGTGAAGCCCGAGGGCTCGGCCTTGAGCGGCGACGACTTCACCGACTCGACCTTGACGCCGACCTTGTCCAGGAGACCCGAGAAGTCCGGGTACTGGAACAGCACGCCGATCGAGCCGACCAGACTGGTCTCGCGCGCGACGATGTGATCGGCCGCGATGGCGGTGATGTAGGCGCCCGAGGCGGCGGTGCCGTCCACGAAGGCCACGATCGGCTTCTTGGCGGCGAGCGCCCGGAGGTTGCGGAAGATCTCCTCCGAGCCCGTCGTGGTGCCGCCCGGCGAGTTGATCGAGACGATCACGCCCTTCACGGCGTCCGAATCGCCGACCCGCTTCATCAGCTTCGCGGTGGCCTCGCTCCCGGCGATGAAGCCCGAGACGGAGATGCGCGCGATCTGCGGCTGGACCGCGAAGGCGCCGTCCGCGCCCGTCCGCACCCGGTACCCGAGAGCCCCGACCGCCACGATGAGGCCGCCGACGCCGAGCACGCGCCAGAGGGACAACCTGCGGCGCAGGCGCCGCCGGTCAATCAGCAGTTCGGCATCGGCTGCCATGCTGTCGCTTCCCCTAAAGCACCCCGACCGGCCCCTCGACGGGGTGCGGGAGGCGTACCCCCGCGCCGGGCAAGTCCTTGGTTTCCTTCGGCTCGCTCGGTCCGAGCCGTGCGAGGCCGGTGTTCTAGAGCATTTTCCGCGGGCGTGGATACGGGGCGCGCGAAGAAAATGACGGGGCGGCGGGCCGCTGTCGCGTCGGACGGCGCGACCGGGCTCGCGGCCCGCGTTCGGCAACCTTGAATTGTCGGTGCCAAAAGAAAAACCCGCCCGGGACCGGGGTCCCGCGCGGGTCACGACGCGGCGGATCCGCCGCCCGGACAGGCCGGGCGGCGGAGGCCGTCGCTCACTCGTCGTCGGAGCGCTTCTTGTTGAAGGCGGCGCCGAGGATGTCGCCGAGCGAGGCGCCCGAATCGGCGGAGCCGAACTGGGCCATGGCCTCCTTCTCCTCGGCGACCTCGAGGGCCTTGATCGAGACCTGCACGCGGCGGGCCTTCCGGTCGAACTGGACGACGCGGGCGTCGAATTTCTCGCCGGCGGCGAAACGCTCGGGACGCTGGTCGCCGCGGTCGCGGGCGAGCTCGGCGCGACGGATGAAGGTCTGCATGTCGGTGTCGACGATCTTCACCTCGACGCCGGCATCCTTCACCTCGATCACCTCGCAGGTGACGATCTGGCCCTTCTTGATCTCGCCGGCCTCGGCGAAGGGGTCACCGCCGAGCTGCTTCACGCCCAGCGAGATCCGCTCCTTCTCGACGTCGACGTCGAGAACCTGGGCGCGGACCATGTCGCCCTTCTTGAACTCCTCGATGACCTGCTCGCCGGGACGGTTCCAGTCGAGATCCGACAGGTGGACCATGCCGTCGACGTCGCCCTCGAGGCCGATGAACAGGCCGAACTCGGTCTTGTTCTTGACCTCGCCCTCGACCTCGGAGCCGACCGGGTGCTTCTCGGCGAAGGCCTCCCAGGGGTTCTGCAGGGTCTGCTTGAGGCCCAGCGAGATGCGGCGCTTGACCGGATCGACCTCCAGGATCTGAACCTCGACCTCCTGGGAGGTGGAGACGATCTTGCCCGGATGGACGTTCTTCTTGGTCCAGCTCATCTCGGAGACGTGGATCAGGCCCTCGATCCCCGGCTCCAGCTCCACGAAGGCGCCGTAGTCGGTGATGTTGGTCACGCGGCCCTTGAGCTTGGCGCCCTCGGGGTAGCGGGCGGCGATGCCCTCCCACGGATCGGCCAGCAGCTGCTTGATGCCGAGCGAGATGCGGTGCGTCTCGTGGTTGATCTTGATGATCTTGACCTTCACGGTCTGGCCGATCGTGACCACTTCGGACGGGTGGTTCACGCGGCGCCACGCCATGTCGGTGACGTGCAGCAGGCCGTCGATGCCGCCGAGGTCGACGAATGCGCCGTACTCGGTGATGTTCTTGACGACGCCGTCGATGACCTGACCTTCCTCAAGGTTGGCCACCAGCTCCGAGCGCTGCTCGGCGCGGCTCTCCTCGAGGACCGTGCGGCGCGACACGACGATGTTGCCGCGGCGCCGATCCATCTTGAGGATCTGGAACGGCTGCGGGGTGCCCAGCAGCGGGGTGACGTCGCGGACCGGACGGATATCGACCTGCGAGCGCGGCAGGAACGCCACGGCGCCGTCGAGGTCGACGGTGTAGCCGCCCTTGACCTGGTTGAAGATCGTGCCGGTGACGCGGTCGTTGTTCTCGAACGACTTCTCGAGCTTGACCCAGCTCTCCTCGCGGCGCGCCTTGTCGCGCGAGATGACGGCCTCGCCGAGCGCGTTCTCGATCCGGTCGACGTAGACCTCGACCTCGTCGCCGACCTTCAGCTCGCCCTCGCGGCCGGGACCGGTGAATTCCTTGAGCGCGACACGGCCTTCCGTCTTGGCGCCGATGTCGATGACGGCCACGTCCTTCTCGATCGCGACGACGCGACCCTTGACGACGGAGCCTTCGGTGATCTCGTGTTCGAGGAAGCTCTCCTCGAGGAGGGCTGCGAAATCCTCGCGGCTCGGGCCACGCCCCAGAGCGGTACCTGCGGTCATTCTGTCTCCTGAACGGCCCCCGGCGGAGGCCCGTTGCGTCGGCGGCTCGCGTTGCAGGCGCCCCCGTTCGCCGCGGCCTTCCCGGAGTCTTTCGGGAGAGGCGACCGGTCCCGTGGGACCCGGTTTGCCGACGCGTCGATACGGATGACGAGGGCGGTCCGTCCGGCGGCCCGGCGGGCGCGCCAGAAGACGAGCGCGCGAGGGCGGATCCGGGAGGACGCGCGTCCCTTACAACATCGCCCTTGCGACTTCAACCGATTAGGGTTTTAGGCTCGGCGGGAGGCGGACGGTCCGCGGAGACCGGGCGGTCTTGCCGCCGGCGGCGGTTTTGGCGAACGTGTCCGCCATCGAACACTCGCGGTCGCGCTTCCGCGAATCGAGGGGGGCATCGCCGGACCGGCCGGGATCCGGGCCGGTCCGGCGATGCGGGGCGTGTTAGGGGGTGAAGCGTGCGGCGTCCTGATCACGACTTACGGGTTGACCACCGTCGGCGCGGCGGGACCGCGCGATCCGGGGGCTGAGCCTCCGATGCCGAACGGGTACAGCACCCCGATGGAGATGCTGGCGCGCAAGCTCGACAGCATCTCGCGCCTGGCCGATTCCGACCGCGCGGCGCTCCTCGACCTGCCGCACACGGTCCGGAACCTGCCGGCCCGCCACGACATCGTCCGGTTCGGCGACCGGCCGACCCACAGCTGCCTCGTCCTGCAGGGCTGGGTCTACCGCTACGCCGCCCTCGCCGAGGGCGGGCGGCAGATCCTGTCGTTCTACATCGCGGGCGACCTGCCGGACCTGCAGAGCCTTCACCTGCACCGGATGGATCACAACCTCGGCACCCTCACGCCCTGCGTCGTGGCGCTGATCGCGCATGACGACCTGCGCGCGGTCCTCCTGAGCAATCCGGGGCTCGCCGGCACCCTCTGGCGCGACAGCCTCATCGACGCCGCCCATTACCGGGAGCGCATCACCAGCCTCGGGCGGCGGCAGGCGCTCGGCCGCGTGGCCCACCTGTTCTGCGAACTGTACCTGCGGCAGAAGGCGGTCGGGCTCGCGCGCGGCCTGAGCTGCCCGCTGGTGCCCAAGCAGTCCGAACTCGCCGACGCGCTCGGTCTGACCAGCGTGCACCTGAACCGGGTCCTGCGCACCCTTCGCGGACGCGGGCTCGTCACGCTCAGCGGCGGCCTCCTGACGATCGAGGACTGGGACGCGCTGGCGGAGGTCGCGGAGTTCGACCAGACCTTCCTGCACCTCGCGAACAATTCGATCCCGGCCCGCGAGGCCGCCGAGGCGGTCTAGGGGGCGGGCCGGCGGACTGTCCGGCGGACTGTCCGGCGGGCGCGCGCCTCAGGCGGCCCGGGCCAGCGTATCGGGGGCCTCGGTCACCTCGTCGGTGTGGACGTCGAACCGGACCAAGTGGGCGGCGCCGAAGCTCGTCGTCAGGGCGCAGTCGGTGGCGTCGCGCCCGCGGGCCATGACGATGCGGCCGATGCGGGGCCGGTTGTGGCGGGCGTCGAACGTGTACCAGCGCGGTCCCTCGGGCCCCTCGAGGAAGACCTCGAACCACGCCGAGAAGTCCATCGGCGCCGGATCCTTCGGGACGCCGATATCGCCGAGGTAGCCGGTGGCGTAGCGCGCCGGGATGTTCATGCACCGGCACAGGGTGATCGCCAGATGCGCGAAGTCCCGGCACACGCCGACGCGCTGCGTGTAGCCGTCGAAGGCGGTGCGGGTCGCGTCGGCCTGCTGGTAGTCGAAGCGCAGGCGGGTATGGGCGAAATCGACGATCGCCTGGACCCGGCTCCAGCCCTCCGGGGTGCCGCCGAACAGGGACCACGCGGTCTGCGAGAGCTTGTCGGTGTCGCAGTAGCGCGAGCCGAGCAGGTACGGCATGACGTCGTCGGGCAGATCCTGCACCGCCATCTGGCGGGCGCCCGGGGCCTGATCGTCCGGCAGGCCGCTGTCGGCGATCGTGAAATCGGCCGCCACGGTGATCCGGCCGCCCGGCGCGACGATGCGCGTGCAGACGTTGCCGAAGGCGTCGATGTGCTGCGCCGCCGCGACCGGCGGATCGAAGGTGATCACCTCCGGCGTCAGGAGGTCACCCCGGCGCTCCGGGCGCACGTTCAGGAGCAGGTTCATCGGCGTGGGGCCGAACGTGTCGAAGGCGATCGAGAAGCCGGTGCGGATGTGCATCGTCGGAGACCGTGAAAATGGTCGCTGTCCGGCCGGGCCGGCAGACGGATCGTTACAGTACAGGGCCCTACAAACCGCGAGCCGAGGTCAGGTTCCGTCAGCGAGGTCAGTTCAAGACAGTTTGAGCTGCCTGAATATTTGGCAAGGGCCGCGCGGCGGTCGCCTCGGGGCCTCGGGGGCAGCCATGCGGCAGGCCGAGGGCGGGGCTGCGGTCAAGCGGGGCCGTCCGTCACTGCGCCATGTTGCAACGCACACGGCGCCCTCTTATCCCAGGCCGCTCGATTCCAGGGTCGGCCGGCTCCGCCGGGCACGGCCTGCTGCCAGACGATCGACGCCCATGACGCCCGACAAGCTTTCCCTGCCGAAGGACAAGATCCGAGTCCTGCTGCTCGAGGGCATCAACGACAGCGCCGTCGCGCTGATGCGGGCGGCCGGCTACACCAACCTGACGCGGCTGCCGAAGGCGCTGGACCGGGAGGCCCTGCACGAGGCGCTCCAGGGCGTTCACATGGTGGGCATCCGCTCGCGCACGCAGCTCGACGCGGCCGCCTTCGAGGCGGCGGACCGGCTCCTGGCCGTGGGCTGCTTCTCGGTCGGCACCAACCAGGTCGATCTGGAAGCGGCGCGTCACCGGGGCATCCCGGTCTTCAACGCCCCCTTCTCGAACACCCGGTCGGTGGCGGAGCTGACGATCGGCGAGATCGTGATGCTGCTGCGCCGGATCGTTCCGCGCTCGGTGGGGGCCCACGCGGGCCGCTGGGACAAGTCGGCGGCGGGCTCGCTGGAGGTGCGCGGCAAGACGCTGGGCATCGTCGGCTACGGCAATATCGGCACGCAGCTCTCGACCCTGGCCGAGGCCATGGGCATGCGGGTGCTGTTCTACGACCACACCGACAAGCTGCGCCACGGCAACACCGAGCCGGTCGAGACGCTGCACGATCTGCTGGCCCAGAGCGACGTCGTCTCGCTGCACGTGCCGGAGACTGACGCCACCGCCAACATGATCGGCGCGGCCGAGATCCGGGCGATGAAGGCCGGCGCCTTCCTGATCAACAACGCCCGGGGCACCGTGGTCGATCTCGAGGCGCTGGCCGCGGCCCTGCGCGACGGCCATCTCAAGGGCGCGGCCGTCGACGTCTTCCCGGTGGAGCCCGGCTCGAACGCCGAAACCTTCGTGAGCCCGCTCCAGGGGCTCGAGAACGTGATCCTCACCCCGCATATCGGCGGGTCCACCGAGGAGGCGCAGGAGCGGATCGGCTCCGAGGTGGCGCGTAAGCTCGTGGACTACTCCGATATCGGCTCGACCGTCGGCGCCGTGAACTTCCCGCAGGTGCAGCTCCCGGCCCGCCCGACCGGGACGCGGTTCATCCACGTCCAGCGCAACCTGCCCGGCATGCTCGGGCGGCTCAACGACGTGTTCTCCCGCGGCCACGTCAACATCGCCGCGCAGTTCTACCAGACCGACGGCGAGGTCGGTTACGTGGTGCTCGAGACCGACGCCACCGACGCGGATGCCGAGGCGCTGCTCACCGAGATCCGCGCCATCCCGGGCACGATCCGCGCCCGCCTCCTGTACGAGCGCCGCTGACCGCGAGGCGCGCGCGGGAATTTCCGCGACGCGCGTGAACGCGGCGGGTCTTGCCGCGTTCGTCTTGCGCGGCCAAGCTGGCCGCTGTTCAAGTCATGCACGGCACATCGACGGCCTCGACCGATCGAGCGCCCGGCCGGCGGAGGAATTGCGGTGACGAAGCGTGTAGCGTGCGCATGGGCCGGCCTCTTGCTCGGCATCGCCGGGTCGGTCTCGGCCGTCTCCGGCGCGTCGGCGGATTGCCTGCGCCGGGTCTATAACCGGTCGAACCTCGTCCTCGTCGCCCGTCAGGACGGCGGGCCGCCCGCTACCCTGCTGCCCGGCCAGTCGCTCCCGGTGCGGCTCGCGCGGCCGGGACAGATCGACATCGCGGCCTATTGCGGTGTGCCGGCCGCGGGCGGGACCCCGGTCACCCAGCGGACCTTCGATTACGAGGCGGTGCTCGACCGCTGCTTCGTCCGGTTCGGGGGCGACCTGTTCGTGCCGCAGCTCGGGCGCGGCTTCATCGGCCTCCAGGAGACGGCGCCCTTCACGGTGAACAACCCGCGCCAGGGCGACATCATCCTCGGGCCCGCGGCCGGAGCGTCGTGCCCGCTGCCGGCCGCGGCTCCCGTGCTGAGCCGCCGGGGTTGAGTCTCAGAGATAGTGCCGGAAGACGACGCCGCCGTCGTCGGAGGCGCCCGGTTGCGGGGGCGAGACCGGCCCGATGAACGGGCTCGCGAGGCGCAGGGCGACGAGGCCGAGGGCCGCGAGCGCCGGGGCGATCAGGCGGAACGGGCGAGCGAGCATGGACGCCTCCGTCGCGCCGCCGATCCCGCCTGCGTCGTGCAGAGAGACAGGGTGCGCATGTGAAGCATCGCACCTTACGGCCGAGCTGAACGTGCCGAAGCGCACACGGGTAACGTTAAGGGCCCTCCCGGCCGGCCGGCTCGCGGGCCCGGCCGGGGACGACGTGACGGTCGGGCGCTTGCGTCCACCGCCTCGCTGGCAAGTCCGCCGATGCCCTCCTATGCTGCCCTTGTCGGGGGCTGCCTGGGGTCGCGCTGCACGGGCCGCGATGGCGCTTCCCGGGTAGGACCGACTGCGTGAACGAGGACGCGCGTATGCTGACCCAGACAGGCAACTCGATTCTCCGAGGCGATCTCGGCGTCGAGGAGACCACCGAGTCCGACAACATCGTCCGCTGGGACGGCGAGCGGCTCTACGTGGAGCAGGACGTCTACCACAACGGGCAACTGGTTCACCGCAAGTACCGTCGAACCGTCACCGAGCCTGTCGCCCGCGCGCTCTGGGCGATCATCAACCGCGCCAAGCAGTGAGGCGCCGGGCGGGCGCGTCGCGCACGCGCCTGCCCGATCCGACGTTCCGCCCTACCGGGCCGCGCCGGCGAGGAGCGTCGTGGACCTGTCCGGCCGGGTGACGCGACTCGGAGACGTGAGCTGCGCGGCGGCGGGCGCCGCCTGTATCGGGCGCGTGGTAGCGCGTTCAGTCCTGGAAACCGGACCTCGCGTCCCGAATGCCGTCCGTCCTCGACGAAGCCGGAGCGGCGCGGTCTTGCTGAGCTTGACCGGGATCGGTGAGCCCGCGTCGCGCCCGAGTTCTGCGTCCATGCGCGTTCAGACTGCGCTCCGGTCCATGCTGGCAAAACTACTCCTCGATCGCTGGTCGATCGTCGTGTTCAACGCGCTGATCGCGCTGCCGCTGACGCTGGCGCTCGTCGAGGTCGCGTCGCTGCTCTGGGGCACGGGCTTCCGGACCCACGCGACGATCCACGAAGCCGGCCACCTGATCGAGGGGATGGGGGTCATCCTGATCGGCTGGGGCGTGGTGCTGGAGGAGCGCCACGGCGTGAGCCATCTCCTCGGCGGCCTGCCGAGCGAGGATCCGGAGCACGAGGCGGCGATCGACGCCCTCTGCCACCACGGCGGCCTCGCCCTGCTGGTCCTGGGGCTGGTCGCCGAGATCCTCGTGCAATGCGTCGAGGTGCCGGACCACATCATCAACACCGACCGGATCGAGCGGGTGGTCCTGACCGGCGGGGCCGTCTTCCTCGCCTTCGGCCTCGCGACGATGGTGCGGCTCTCGGCCGGTCTCGCGACGTTCCGCGGGCCTGCGCCCGCGAGCGCCGGCGCGTCCCTGCCCGAGGCGCACCCGCGCTGAGGCCCGGTCCGCGCCGCGCGTTCCCGGCAGAGGCCGATCCGTGCGCGCCTAGGCGGCGACGGCCGCGGTCGGCGCGACGAGGGTGAGGTGGGCCGGCCGAAGCACCTCGAGACGGTCATGGGCGTTGTCGAACGCGGCCCGGATCGTCGTGCCCGCGTCCTCGACGGCGACCAGCACCGCCAGCTTCTGGGCGGTGGCCCGATCGGCGAGGCCGCGCGCGGCCGAGACGAGCGACTGCTCCAGATTCAGGAATTCCGTCTCCGCATCCTTGCCCGCCTCCCGCGCGACGGACGCGAGGCGGTCCAGCACGGCTTCCAGGGCGTGGCGCAGGACAAGTGTCCGCACGCGCTCCTGCAGGAGCGCCCTATCGTCGATCTTCATCGGAATCGGTCCGGGTTCGGGAACACGGCCAAGCTCTCATACTTCGCGGCCGTGTGCAGCCACCTTTTTGCAACAGCGCAATACTGTCTCGCGACCGGGGCGCTCTGCCCGTTCACCGTCTCGCCGCCGCGATCCGGCTCAGTTGTTCTACAATCACGTGCCGAGTATTTGGGCGTTTCGAGAATCGAATGCGCTATCTCGACAGATTCAGGGCACAGAAAACCCCCGCGTGGAGGCCAGCATCGCCGCCCGAATACCTCCGATTCGCCGGGGACGATGCTGGCGGCCGCACGGCCTCGCGGTCACCGCCCGGCACGAGTCGGCGCCAGCCGGGAGGCGCTCCGCGGGTCAGTACGGCGTGCCGCGCCGGCGCCGGTCCCGCAGGGCCTCGGCGTGCCATTCCAGCTCGTCGAGGAAGCGGCCGGCCGCCGCCGCGAGCCAGGGCTCGGCGGGGACGCCCTGCGCGTCGACGACCTTCTGGAGCCGGGGAATCGGCAGGAGCGAGGGGATACTCGACATGCCCATCTCGGCGAGCATGGCCCGCAGCGGCATCGCGGCCCGGACGCCGCCGAACTGGCCGGCCGAGTAGCAGCAGATGGCCGAGGGCCGCCAGAAATACTCCTCAAGGAAGTGATCGAGGGTGTTGGACAGCGCCGGCGGCACACCGTGGTTGTACTCGGCCGTGACGACCAGGAAGGCGTCGGCGCGGCGGAAGAGGTCGGCGCAGCGCTGCAGGGGTTCCGGGGCCGTCCCGGCCGGGTATTCCTTGAACATCCGGTCGAGGAGCGGGAGCGCCAGTTCGGCCGGATCGACCAGCGGGGCGGCGTGGCCGCGCGCCGCGAGCTGCGCGATCAGGAAGCGCGCGGCGCGGATGCCGATGCGGTCGGCCCGGACGCTGCCGAGGATCACGGGGATGGTCAGGGCCATGGCGCTCTCCGGTTGTCCCGATCATGCCAGAGCCGGCCGCGCCGCTCCAGACGCGGGTCGAACCCGGGGGCGTCAGGCCTTGGTGCTGCTGGTGAGCGCGGCCGCGATGCCGAGCGGTCCGCCGGCCGCGTAGGCGGTGACCGCCTTCGTCAGCTGCTGCACGAAGGATTGCAGGTCGCTGCCGCTGTCCGTCGCCGTGGCCGTCGCGGGATCGGCGGACGCGGTCGTGGACGTGCTCGCGGAGGTGCTCGCGGAGGTGCTCGCGAAGGTGCTTGCGGACGAGGCCGCGGACGCGTCCGCGGCGCCGCCGCTCTGGGCGGCCGCCCCGCCCTGCTCGGCATCCGACACCGAGCGATGGCCGTGGTGGCCGCGATGGTGCTGGACGGGGCGCGCGCCGGCCGCGGCCTGGCCGGCCTCGGTGCCGGTGGTCGACGCGTCGTCGGCGTTGGCCGCGGCTTCCGCGGGCGCGGTGACGCCGTTCTGCAGCCCCATCTGGCTGAAGTCGGATTGCAGCTGGAGGAGCGACGCCATCAGGTCGTTCGACAGGGTCGGCGTCGATGCCGTCCCGGTCGACGGGGCGGCGCTGTCCGCGGTCGCCGCCTGCGCGCCGGTCCCCTGGCCCGCCGTCGCGGCGGTCCCGGCGTCGAGGCGGGCCGCGTTCGCCGCGCGCGCCTGCCTCAGGGCGCCGACGAGATCCCGCTGGAGTGAACTGCCCGAAACCGTATTCACCGACATGGTACGTCTCCGCGACCGCCCTCGCTGCGGGCAGGCACGGGCCGTTCCAGGATTTCCCCAATGTTTTCAGCGGCGCGTCCGGGCCCCTGGCCGGCAGGATCGGCCGGGCGGCAGAATCTGCCGCTCCTAGCCGGCCGACACGGACCGCATCAGCACGAGCCCGGTCGCGTGCCCGTTGCCGAAGGCCGCGAGGAGCGCGACCACGGCCAGCAACGCGCTCAGGAGGAACAGGGCTCCCAGCCCCTCCGCCACGGCCTCGGTGCGGGTCCCGGCCTTCTGGATGACGATCCAGCCGAGGGTGAACAGGGACGCCATCGCGAGCGGAAAGCCGAGACCGGACGGCATCACCGATCGCGTCCCGACAGGGGCCGGGCGCCCACCGCGTCGCAGGCGAGAGGGGTCCGCATCGACGGGGCGGGCACGGGGCCGCCCTCGTAGCGCGTCCGCACCGTGTAGGCCGCGTGCCAGACCGGCCCGGTCCGCATGATCCTCCGAGCCGCGGGCTCCCGCCCCGGCCGCCGCGACAGCGCGGCGATCAGGGCGGGGACGGCGTAGTCGGTGACGGCGTGCACGTGGATCGGGATCATGTCCGGCACGGCCTCGGCAGCGGGTCAGGCGGATCTCGGCCCGGTGCTCGCGTCGCCGAGATGGCGCAGGTTCTCGGGCGGCGTCTCGGCCTCCGTCGCCTCCACGGAGTCGACGCTGCCGCCGCTCACCGCGTCGACGCGGTGCTGACCCGACGCGGTGCGGACGACCTCGGCCTGCCAGCCCGGATCGGACTGGCGCTCGTGCATGAGTTCCGCCGGGCGCGCCAGATCCCGGGCCTCGTCCTGACCCAGATCCTGGCCGTTCCGGTCGGCCGTCGCGCTGAAGCTGCGCAGGCTCGCGCGGTCGGACGGGTTCGCATCGGTCGGGTTGCGGGCCATGGCGGTTCTCCTGAGCTGTGACGGGATGGGTCAGAGGATCGGCTTGCCGCCGGTCACCGCCACGGTGGCGCCGGAGACGTAGCTCGACTCCGGTCCGGCCAGCATGACGTAGACGGGGGCGAGCTCGCAGGGCTGGCCGGGGCGCTTCATCGGCACCTGCGACCCGAAGGAGCGGACCTTCTCCTCCGGCATGGTGGAGGGGATGAGCGGCGTCCAGACCGGCCCCGGGGCCACGCAGTTCACCCGGATGTCGCGCTCCGCCAGCATCTGGGCGAGGCCGCCGGTGAAGTTCTGGATCGCGCCCTTGGTGGTGGCGTAGGCGAGCAGTTGCGGGCTGGGCGCGTCGGCGTTCACCGAGGTGGTGTTGATGATCGAGCTGCCGCTCCTCATGTGCGGGAGAGCGGCCTTCACCAGGTAGAACATGGCGTGGATGTTGGTCGCGAAGGTGACCTCCCACTCCTCGTCGGAGATCTCCTCCGGGTTCGCGAAGGTCTTCTGGTGCGCGGCGTTGTTGACGAGCACGTCGACCTGCCCGAACGCGGCCACCGCCTTGTCGACGATGGCGCGGCAATGCTTCGGGTCCTTGATGTCCCCCGGCACCGCCACGGCCGTGCGGCCCGCCGATTCCACGAGGCGGCAGGTCTCCCGGGCGTCGTCGTGCTCGTCGTAGTAGCTGACCAGCACGTCCGCCCCCTCGCGGGCGAAGGCGAGCGCCACCGCCCGGCCGATGCCGCTGTCCGCGCCGGTGATGATCGCCTTGCGGCCGGACAGCCGCCCCGAGCCGCGATAGTGCGACTCGCCGTAATCCGGTCGCGGATCCATGTCGGCGTCGCGGGCCGGCGGGGTGAGCTGGCGCTGCCGGTCGAAGGGCGGCTTCGGGAAGTCGGTCATGTGGCGCTCCTTGGGCGGCGGCTGAGGTGGTCGCGCTGCGGGGATCCCCAGGCGGGGCGTCGAACGGGAGCTGCGCCTCGGCGCCCGGATCGACCGCGGACATGTCTGCGCCCGGCCGCCGGATGCCGCGGAGGTCGAGCGTGGCCGGGACCGGGGTCTCGGCAGGAATCGTCCCCCGTGTCGACAACCCGACCCGGCCGGCATTGTTTCGCGGGATTCGCGAGCCGCCGCGCAGTGTCGAGGTCGTTGCGCGCACGGGCACAGTAATGGCGCCGATCATGGCGCTCGCTCGCCTCCGTGATCGGGGCGGATGAATGTATAGTTTCGCTCGAACGGTGCCGCGTTCGCGGATCAGCTACCAAGCGTGACCGGAAAAGCCTGGTCCGGAACGATGCGGACCTTGTCGGGTTGGCCCCGTATTCGGCCAACACGGGGTTACCATGACGACCAAGCCACCGCCTGTTCCGCCGGCCAACCGGTCCGACAAGGGGCCCGGCAGCGCCACCGAAGCGCCGCTCACCCAGGGCCGTGCCGGATCCCAGACCAAGGATCCGGACAAGGTCGGCCAAGCCGGAAATTCCAAGGTGAACACCACCAACCAGGGCTACCAGCAGGACCGCTGACGGTCCGAGCCGCGCGGGCGCCGCGAGCCGCCGTGCCCGACGAGAGTGTTGATCTGCACCGGAGGATGATCATGGCGAATGCCAGTCGGCACAAGGTCGGCCCAGGCGCCCAGGGCAAGGGAAGCGGAACCGGGGCCATGTCGGAGCTGCCCGAAGGCGTGCTGCCGGAGAACATGGTGCTCAGCAACCGCGACAAGTCCCGGCACAGCGACGAGCGAGGCCTGGACAGCAAGAACGTCCAGACCGAGCAGTACCAGGATCACGCCGGCAATCGGCAGGTGGTCGCCGAGCTGGACGCCGACGCCGACGGCAACACGAGCGGCCTGGCGAACCCGAAGACGGACGAGTCCGGGGCGCAGAGCAGCCTGAAGCGTCAGCAGCACTCGTAGGCGCCCAGTCCACGAGTCGGGGAGGCGCGGCGCGAGATCCGCGTCTCCCGAGGCCGCACCGCGCGGAACCCCCGCGCCCATACCGGCGCGCCGCGTCCGACGTTCGCGCGGGCAGCATTCGACCTGCGGCGCCGGCCACCCCATCCCGGAAAGGCGCGATGTCGCGAGTGAGAGGTCTGGCCACAGCGCTGCTCGGTTTGGCCGCCGGTCGCGCTCAGGCGCAGGCCGTGAATCCGACGCCGGGAACCGAGGCGGCGCAATCCAACGGGCTGCTCGGGATGCCGGCCCTGCTGCTGATCGGCGTCATCATCGCCTTCGCGGTTCTGTACGCGCTGCGCGCCCGCCGGCGCTGAGTGACGGAGCGCCGCCTCGCGGGATTGTGGGACCGTGCGCGCCGCCTCCAGCTCACCCGCGGACACCGCACCGGAGCCGAATGCGGTTCACGGGGCCTTGCCGTCGGCCGACCTGAGCGTGCTCGCGGTACAGCGACGCCGCGCGACGAGGTGACGGTCGCCGAAGTGGCGGCCTCTCTGAACTGTCGCAGGACAAAAGGAAGCGGGATTGGCCGTCTCCTGCGCGACGTTCATTCGGATAGATATGACACAGCCTGAGTAGCGACCATGACCACAACAGTCACAGCGGTGGCATCGGCAATCCTTGCCGGCGCCCTTTTCGGCATGCCGACCGGAGCCAGCGCGCAGGCGGGCAGCTTCGCCAATCACGGATTCGGCAACCACAACTTCGGAGCTGCGGCCGTCGCGGGCGGCGGTGGTTTCAGCAATCACGGCTTCGGCAATCGCGGCTTCGGAGCCGGTCCCGCAGGCGGCGGTTTCGCCAACCGGGGTTTCGGCAATCACGCGCTCGGGTCGGGAGCGGCTGCCGCCGGCTTCGCCAATCACGGTTTCGGCAACCACAATTTCGGTCGGCCCTCTGTCGGCGGCGGGCTGTCCAACCTGGGCTTCGGGCACGGGCTCGGGGCCCATCGCGGCTACGGTCATCATCGCCATGACGGCTACAACCGCGGCTTCTACGGGAGGCCCTACGGCTACGGCTACGGCCGGCGCGGGTATGGCCTCGGCGGTTTGGGCCTGGGGCTCGCTGTGGGCGGTCTGTACGGCGGCTACGGCTATCCGGGATACGGCTACGACGCCGGGTACTACGGCGGCTACGCGCCCGTCACTTACGGCTACGCCGACACCGAGACCGACCGCGCCGTCGACGATGACCGCGCCTGCGCGCGCCGGTTCCGGTCCTACGACCCGCAGAGCGGGACCTATCTCGGCCGGGACGGGCGCCGCCATCGCTGCCGGTAAGGCTCGGTCGTCCTGAGGCGACTGGATCGGCCATGGAACAGTCCCGTCACGCTGCGGCGTCGGCGGGACTGGAGGTGGCCTCGGCGCGATCGGCCGGATCAGACACGCGGCACGACGTAGCGCCGGCGCTACGACATCGTCTCGGCCTCGTCATCGCCGCCGGTCGCCCCGACCGTGGGCCCCGGCCGATACGCGTCGAGGGTCGCGTAGGCATCCGTGCCGGTGAGCCCCAGCCGTTCCATGTCGGTCAGGAGCGCCAGGATGTCGGCGTCGACCGGCTCGCCGGCTTCCTTGCGCTCGATCAGGGTGTTGACCAGCTCCTGGTCGCTGATCGACGTCGCGCTGGGTTCGTTCGGATCGGTGAAGGCCATGACCGGTCTCTCGCAGGGTGGATCCGGGATCTAGGTCGCGCCCGGCGCCCGGCCACACGCGTCTGAGGGTGGGGCTGCGGGGCGGCGGCGGCGCCGATGTCTGTGCGGCCGAACGTGCTGGCAAGGAGATGCCGCACCCGTCACATCGTCGGACGCGACGCCGGGCTTGGCTCACGGTGCAAGACCTCGTGCTGCCAAGTGGGGTGGCGCGCGTCCAATCCGACGTGCTGGCCGACATACAGGGTCGCCAGCAATCCGAGCAGCAGAAGCAGGCCGATGGTCACGGCGTCCGGATGCCTGCGCGCGCCGTGGATGCTGAGGCAGCCCAGCGTGAAGACGGCCGCGAGGACCATGGGTCCGAGCATGTCGCCCGACATCGGGATCACCGTCGTGGCTGTCGTCGTCGCTCAGCGCGCCGCCGCCTCCGAGCGGCGAGGCTGCCCGACAGAGACGTTCGAGCGGGCCCGAAGCATCCCGAACTCCATCGATACCATCGCGCGTCGGAGCCGGCGGCGACGGGCGAGGAACGATCCGCGACGCCGCCTGGACGGGCGCCGTCCTGCGGCCGCCGCAATCGGCCCGGCCGCCGGCCTCTCTGCCTCGCGCCAGTCGAGCACAGCGCGCCGCGCGTATTGCCGAATGCCGGAACGGCAACGCTGTTCCCGGCCTCAGAGCCCGCCGCGAGCCGGGATGCCGAAAACTGAGTCAGATCATGATGTTGGTAAGTGGATGGCTCCCCGAGCAGGACTCGAACCTGCGACAAGGCGATTAACAGTCGCCTGCTCTACCAACTGAGCTATCGGGGATCACGAGGGGGTCTCTACACACCGGGATCGCGGGGCGCAAGGGCCTCGTTGCAGGATCCGCGTTCAAACCGACGCGCGGCGCCCTGCGCCACGGGGCAGGCGCCCTCCCCGGGGCGTTCGCGAGGCCCGGACTGTGACTGATCGGCAACATTCGGGTCGACCCCATGCGCCGCTCCCGCCCGAGTCCGGCTGCGATCGCCTCGTTCGCGGGCGACGGAAGTCATCCGTCTGTCGTGACACGCCCCTACGCGAGCCACCTCGCCGGCGCGCCGGTGTGAAGACCCTGACACCCATGCTGACCCATCGCTGCCTCGACCCGCAGGACCCCTACGCCGAGCGCGAGGTGCGCGTCGCCTTCGAGTGGGCCGCCGATCATCCCTGCCTGATCGCGGCCCTGGACGAGCACGAGGCCGATATCCTGCCCGACCTCGTCGAGGCGCAGCGCGACGATCTCCGTCGCGAGATCGCCGCCGCCTTTCTGCTGCCGGAGCCGCGCATCCCCGGCCGGGCCGAGATCCGGTTGCCCTGATCGCCGAGCGGATGCGTCGCCGACGCTCGGGGCGCGGCGCTCCGGTGCGGTCCGGGCGAATTCAACCTCGCGCCCGTCCCAGAGCCGACTGTTGGCGCGCGCGAGACCGCACTGACAGTCTCGCGCGGCACGAGATCTGGATCGGTGCTGCGTATTGATCCCGTATATCGTCCGAATATTGCGGTATTTTGTCGGCCATCTATGCGCTTTTGCGCAGTGTAATAGGGTCGAATTTGCCGGCTATATTCATTTTTCCGAAAAGATTGGCTTGGATATAGCTGCGGCAGCGCGATCCTCCGGTCACAGCGGTCCTCCTGCCATGCGTATCTCACTCGGCCTGAAGCTCTCTGCGGTGATCGGGCTGCTCGCCCTTGTGGCGAGCGGCATCGCGGCCTTCGCGATTCGCCAATCGAACTGGGAGCAGGAGCGCGCGGCCGCCACGGACCGGATCTGGAACGCCGGCCTGCAGGCCGGCGCTCTGGGCCAGGCGATCGAGCACGCGGTGGTGCAGGCCACGGCCCTCTACACCGCGGACGACACGACCGAGGCGCGCACCCGCCTGTCGGCGCTCCACGACGCCCTCGCCACGGTGGAGCAGGTGCGGGGGCCTTTCCTGGAGGCCATGGAGGATCAACTTCCCGCCGACCGTCGGCGCCGGTTCGACCTCTTCGTCAAGGAATTCATCGCCTACCAGACCGATACCGCCGAACTCGGCCTCACGGTCTCGCCGAAGGCCGCCCTGATCCAGGCGACCGACGAGGCGACCGTGAAGAACCGCGAGCGCATGGTGGCCGAGATCGGCATTCTCGGGCGGGAGGTGCTGAGCCGCCTGAACGCCCGTCGCGCCGCGGACGCGGCCGACCGCCGCCGGTCGCGGATCACCCTGGTGGTCGTGCCGGCCGTCGCGCTGGCGCTCGGCCTGCTCGCGGCGATCTGGATCATCCTGACTCAGGTGCGGCGGCCGCTGCATCGGCTCAAGGACGGCATGACGGCGCTCGCCGCCAACGATCTCGACCGCGCGATCCCGTTCACGCATCGCCGCGACGAGATCGGCGAGATGGCCGCCGCCATCGCGGCGTTCCGCACGGCGCTGATCGAGAAGCGCGACCTCGACGCGGAGGCGCAGGCGCGCCGCGACCGCGACCGCAGCCGGGCCGAGGCCCTGGCCGCGGCGACGCGCGCCTTCGAGGCCGAGACGCATCGCGCCGTCACCGATCTCGCCGACTCGGCCGAGGCGATGCAGGCGGCGGCCGACACCCTCTCGGGCAATGCGGGCGCGATGACCGCCGAGGCGGCCGTCGTGGCCGGAGCGTCGGAACAGAGCGCGGGCCTCGTCGACAGCATCGCCAGCGCCGCCGAGGAACTCTCGGCCTCGGCGCGGGAGATCGAGGCGCGGGTCCGGCACACGAGCGCGATCGCCACCTCCGCCCTCTCCGACACGCAGGGGCTCAAGGAGACGGTGATGAGCCTCTCGCAGGCGGCCGAGGAGATCGGCGCCGTGGTCACGCTGATCCGCGAGGTCGCCGAGCAGACGAACCTTCTCGCGCTCAACGCGACGATCGAGGCGGCCCGCGCGGGGGCTGCCGGGCGGGGCTTCGCGGTGGTCGCCGCGGAGGTGAAGGCGCTGGCCGGCCAGACGGCGCTCGCCACGGACCGCATCACCGGGCAGGTCGGGTCGATCCAGGGGGCCGCCGGGCGCACGGTCGGCGCCATCGGCACGATCGGCGAGACGATCGCCCGGATGAGCCTGATCGCGTCCGAGGTGGCCGACGCCACCGACCAGCAGGGCCGCGCCAGCCAGGAGATCGCCCGGGCGATCTCCGGCGCGGCCGCGGAGGCCCGGCATGTCTCGGAGAGCGTGGCCGGCGTTCAGGCCGCGGCCGCGTCCAACGAGGCGCAGGCCGGCCAGGTGCGCGGCAGTGCCGCCCGGGTCAATGCCGGGACGCACAGCCTGCAGCGGGCGATCGAGACCTTCATGGTGGAGGTCCACGGCGCCTGAGGGGCGCCGCATCGGCGCGGCGCGGCCGGTTCAGTCTGTCGGGGAAGGATGGAGGCCTCGCCCGGAATCGAACCGGGGTGCAAGGATTTGCAGTCCTCTGCGTAACCACTCCGCCACGAGGCCTTCCCGAACGGCGCTGCCGTCCCGTCCGGAGCTTGGCGGACAGCTCCGGGTGCGCGTCTCTAGCAGAGGTCGGCGGTCGCAGGCAACGGCCCCGGGGCCCCGATTGTGCGGACCGCGTCAGCTCTGCCAGACCCGGGGCATCGGCAGGGCCCGGTAGCCCGCGAGGAAGCGGGCGACGAGCCCGCGCAGGGGTCCGACCGCGTCCCCCAGCGCGCGGACCGCCAGATGGCCGTTCCAGGCGCTCGCCGCCGCCGTCGTTCCGGGCGAGGCGGCCTCGGCCAGACGGGCCCGCGCCTCCTCGAGGCGCGCCTCCGCGCCGGGCGAGACGTCGAGGATCGTCGCGCAGGCGCGGGCGCCGCCGCCGATGGCCGGGCGGGCGAGGTGGTCGCTGATCGGCCCCTCCAGCAGGACGCTGTCGGCGTAGGCGAGCCGCCCACCTCGGCGGATCCGCCAGGAATCCGCGAACAGACCGTCGACGATCCGCTCGCCCCGGGCGGCGCGGCCGAACGCGACGACCTCCGCGGCGATCAGCGCGGCGCCGTCGGCGAGGTCGGCCTCGAAGCGCCGCCGCACCCGGGCCCGATCGAACAGGATCGTCTCCTGCGGCAGCCAGGCGAGGCCGGCCCCCTCCCCGAGGGTCAGGGTGTTGGCGATGCGGCTCACGGGGCCGTCCGAGCGGTAGATCTTCTCGGCCGCCGTGGTGGTCAGCACCAGGTCGGCCCCCGGTTCCAGGGCGAGGTCGATGGCGAAGCTGTCGCCGCAGGCCACGCCGCCCGCCGTGTTGACGAGGACCGCCTCCAGCGCGCCGGTCCCCCGCGGGAAGCGCAGACGCGACGGCCCGGCTTCCGCGAGATCCAGGATGCGCGTCCCGCCGCCCGGACGGGCCGGCCCGACGCGCAGCCGGACGCGCCCGTCGGAGCGCTGGCGCGCGGGCGCGGCCCCGAGCCTCTCGGGCGAGGGGGCGGGAGCGAGGGGGCCGTGCATCAGGCGCGTCCGGCCGGCTCTGGGGCCACGGCCTCGATCGGCCCGGTCGGCCGGTCGAGGATGCGCCGGCCGAACAGGCTCGCCACCAGCTCGACCAAGACCCGGGCGCTGCGGCCGCGCTCGTCCAGGAAGGGGTTGAGTTCCACCACGTCGAGGGAGCGGACCAGCCCGGAATCGTGGAGCATCTCCATGATCAGGTGCGCCTCCCGGAAGGTCGCGCCGCCCGGAACGGTGGTGCCCACGGCCGGGGCGATCGACGGATCGAGGAAGTCGATGTCGAGGCTGACATGGAGATGCGCCCCCTGCGCGGCGACGCGGTCGAGCACCCGCCGCAGGGGCGCCACGACTCCGAACTCGTCGATCGTGCGCATGTCGGTGACGCCGACCCGGCGCGCCGTCACGAGGGCGCGCTCGCCGGCGTCGATCGACCGGAGGCCGAACAGGTGGACATGGGCGGGCGGCAGGGGCGCCGGTGCCGGCTCGGCGAACAGGGACGGGAATCCCGGCTCCCCGCACAGGGCGGCGAGCGGCATGCCGTGGACGTTGCCGGAGGGGGAGGTCGCCGGCGTGTTGAAGTCGGCGTGGGCGTCGAGCCAGAGCACGAAGACGGGCTGGCCGCGCCGCGCGCAGTGCCGCATCACCCCGTCGACGGAGCCCAGGGACAGGCTGTGATCGCCGCCGGCGGTCAGCGGGAGCGCCCCCGCGTCGAGGGCGTCCCCCACGGCCCTGGACACGGCCCGCGTCCAGGCGGCGACACCCTCGAGCCCGCGCGTCCCGGCGGGCCCGTCCGGGACCACGTCGCCGCGATCCGCGATCGCGTGGCCGAGTTCGGCGAGCGCCCGGACGAGACCGGCCGTGCGCAGGGCCGCCGGTCCCATGAGGGCGCCGGGCTCGCTGGTGCCGACCTCGATCGGCGCTCCGATCAGCGCGATGCTGCGCGCCGCGTCCGGCTGGGCTTCGCCGCTCATCACACCTCCATCGCCGTCCCGGAGCACCGGTGCTCCGCGGCCGCTCTACCATCCGGACTCATAACCGTCCGATGACGGTGACCGCGAGACCGGATCGGCCAGCAAGATCCGTGACGGAGCGCCCGGGCCGGGATCTGGGTCGCGAGACGATGCGCGCTCCAGGGGCGCGCCGGATGCCGGGCCTCCGCGCCACGCGCAAGGTTCCGGCGACGATCCGACCGGCAGAACCTTGCCGGGACGGACGATTGACCACTCATAACTTGGGTTTGTGGCGCTAGGATTGTCTCGTAAGTTGTATGTTTCGAGTCTGCTGAAGTTTCGAGCGGCGTATTGGTGTTTACGAGATTTTTATAAGGATTGGGCGATTGGTAAGCCTCAAGCAATTTCTCAAAAATTCAGGGGCATCATGATCACGCTATCGCGGCTGAGCACGCGCCTTCCCGCGACAACCGTCGGCCTCGCGCTCCTGAGCGCCACCGCCATGGGCGGTTTCAGCTGGTACTCGGCGCGGGCGGGCCTGATGACCGCGGCCCACGAGCGCCTCGAGCTCGCCGCGGCGGCGCGCCGGGACGCGATCGAGCTGGTGGCGGACCGGGCGCAGGCCGACTTCCTGGCGGTGGCGGCGCACCCGCAGATCGTCTCGAACTTCCCCGACCTGCTCGAGAACCTCGATCCGGCGAAGCCCGACACCGCGAGCGTCATCGAGGCCTTCCGCGCGCCGCAGACCGCCGAGGCGCGAGTCGCCCTCGACGGCAGCGGCATGTCGTCGATGTATGCCCGCCGGCACGTCAAGGTCCAGGAAGTGGCGCGCAAGCTCGTCGCGCAGCCGGGCTACGCCGACCTGCTGTTCCTCGACGACAACGGCCGGATCGACTACACCACGACGAAGGGCGCCGATTTCGGCAAGTCGGTCACGGACGACGGCTTGGCGGGGACGGCGCTCGCGCGCCTCGTCGAGCGCCTGAAGTCCGCCGACCCGGGCGCGGTCCTCTACGAGGATTTCGCCGCCTACCCGGTGGACGGGGTCCCGGCCGCGTTCATCGGCCGCGCCATGACCAAGCGGGCCAACGTCGCCATGGGCACGGCGCAGGCCGCCGAGCGGATCGGCTTCATCGTCATGCGGGTCACGCCGACCCTGTTCGACCAGACGCTGTCGAAGCGGACGGGCCTCGGCGACACGGGTCAGATCCTGGCGGTCGGCGCGGACGGCCTCCTGCGCAGCAACCCGCCGTTGAACCCCGCCGTGCACGCCGGCGCGGGCCTCGCCGGGATCGGCCTGGCCGCCGACCGGATCAAGGCCGGCGGTCCCGTCGACTTCGCGGCGGAGAACGGCGCCCACATGGCGGCCGCCTCCGCGGTGACCGTCCTGGGCGCGCCCTGGACGGTGGTGGCGGAGCAGACCCAGGCCGAGGCGATCGACGCGGTCCAGGCCCTGTCGCGCACGCTGATCCTGACCGGCCTGTTCGTCCTGGCCGGAACCGCCCTGCTCGGCCTCCTGCTCGCCCGCTCGATCGTGGCGCCGCTCGGCGCCCTCACCCGCGCGCTCAAGGCCCTCGCCGATCGCCAGGCCCTCACCGACGTGCCGGGCAGCAAGCGGCGGGACGAGATCGGTGACATCGCCCGGGCCGTGGTCACGATCCGCGACATGTCGCTGGAGGAGGCCGCCCAGCAGCTCCAGACCACGGAGGCCGCGCGCCTGCGCGAGGAGCAGAGCCGGCGCGCCATGCTCAAGCAGCTGGCCGACGGCTTCGAGCACTCGGTCGGCGGCATCGTCGAGGGCCTGACCGGCGCCGTCACGGAGCTTCAGGGGGCCTCGGACACCATGCGGGCCGCGGTCTCCAGCACCTCCGAGCGCTCGACCAGCGTCGCCGGGGCGGCGCAGCAGACCTCCGACAACGTCAACACCGTGGCGGCCGCGGCCGAGGAGCTCGGTGCCACCGTCCAGGAGATCGGCCGTCAGGTCGAGCAGGCGGCCGGGATGTCCGCCACCGCGGTCGGCGAGGCCCGCCGGGCCGAGCAGACCATGACCGACCTCGCCGCGGCGGCGACGCGCATCGGCGACGTGGTCGGCATGGTCTCGACGATCGCCGGGCAGACGAACCTGCTGGCACTCAACGCCACGATCGAGGCCGCCCGCGCCGGCGAGGCCGGACGCGGCTTCGCGGTGGTCGCCGCCGAGGTCAAGGAACTCGCCGCCCAGACCACCCGCGCCACCGAGGAGATCAGCCGTCAGGTCGCCTCGATCCAGAATGTCACGGGCGACGCGGCCGGGGCGATCCAGGGCATCACGGCCCAGATCGAGGCGATGAACCAGGTGTCGACCAGCATCGCCGCCGCGGTGGACCAGCAGGGCGTCACCACCCAGGACATCGTCCGCAGCATGGGGCAGGCCTCGGCCGGCACCGGCACGATGACCCTGGAGATCGCCGAGGTTGCCCGGGTCGCCGGCGATGCCGGCGAGGCCGCGGACTCGGTCGCGCTGGCGTCCGACGCCCTGGCCACGCGCTCGGAGCAGCTCCGCGCCGAGGTGGCGCAGTTCCTCCGCAACGTGCGGGCGGCGTAGGCCGGACGCGACCCCCGGGGCGGCCTCAGGCCGCCTCGGCCGGGAGCGGCGCGGGCTTCTGCGCCGCGCGACCCGCGAAGGCCTGGGCGGCCAGGGGCAGCTCGATCGCCGCGCAGAGCCCGCCCTCGGGGCGGTTCTCCAGCCGCAGGCGCCCGTTATGGGCCTCGACGATGGCCTGCACGATCGAGAGGCCGAGGCCGAAGCCGCTCGCCTCGTTGAGATTGCGCGCCCGGTCGCCGCGCACGAAGGGCTGGAGCATCGCCTCGCGCTCCGCCTCGGGGATCCCCGGGCCGTTATCCAAGATACAGACCCGGACACCGCGCTCGGAGGCCTCCATCTGCACGTCGGCCCGCCCGCCGTACTTCACGGCGTTGTCCACGAGGTTGGTCACCGCCCGCTGGAGCTCCTCGGGCCGGCCCTGGACCAGGACGTGCCGGCTGCGGCTGACGCTGACCGGGGCGCCGAAATCCGAGAAGTCGTCGCAGACCGTCTGCACCACCGAGGCGAGATCCACGAGGCTGTGCCTGTTCGCGTCCCGGATCTGGCCGTCGCGCACGAAGGAGAGCGCCGCCTCGACGAGGCCGTTCATCTGGTCGAGGTCGCGCAGGGTCGAGGCCCGGGCATTCTCGTCCTCGATGAACTCGGCGCGCAGGCGGAGCCGGGTGATCGGCGTGCGCAGGTCGTGGCTGATCGCTGCCAGCATCTGAGTCCGATCGTCGATCAGGCGGCGGACGCGCGACCGCATCCGGTCCAGCGCCCGGGACACGGCGAGGACCTCGCGCGGGCCCGCCTCCGGCAGCGCCACGTGGTCGTCGCGGGCGCCGAACGCCTCGGCGGCGCCCGCGAGCCGCTTCAGCGGCGCCGTGAGGGCGCGGGTGGCCCAGACGCAGAGCAGCGCCAGCGTCAGCGCCAGGAAGACCACGGTGAAGATCAGCGCCCCCTGGCGGGGGCCCCGGAGGGGATCGTTCGGCAGCGTCGCCTGGAGCCGCGCCCCCGTCGGCGTGACGACGCCGATATGGAGACGCGCGTCCGACCGGCCGCGCTCGGGATCGGCCGCCGAGAGGTCGGTGATCGTCACGGGCCGACCGGCGCCGTTGCGCAGCTTCCGGATCACCGGCAGGTCGGGCGGCGACGTCGCCCCCGACGGCACCGTCCCGTCCCAGGGCTCCACGTGGATCAGCGGCAGGCTGCGACCGCTCGCCAGGAGGGCCGGTCGCGCCGCCGGGTCTGCGGCGTCCATGAGCCTCACCAGGACCCCGAGGCGGCTCGCGGCCACGCCCGGCAGCGTGTCGGGATTCTGCGACTCGTGCAGGATCAGGAAGGCCGCGGTGGCGACCACGTGGGCGACCGCGATGCCGGCGACCACGAGCAGCGCGATCTGGCCCGCGATGGTCTTCGGGCGCAGCCGCGCGCGGAGCCGCCCCAGGCCGCTCATGACCGCGTGACCTCGGGCGTGAACAGGTAGCCGCCGGACCGGATCGTGCGGATGAACTCGGGGTTGCGGGTGTCGCGCTCGATCTTCTGGCGGATCCGCGAGATCAGCACGTCGATGCTCCGCTCGAACGGGCCCGCGGCCCGGCCCTGGGTGAGGTCGAGGAGCTGGTCCCGCGACAGCACCCGCCCCGGCCGGAGACACAGGGCGTGGAGCAGGTCGAACTCCGCCCCGGTGATCGAGATGCGGGCGCCCTCGGGGGAGAGCACCTGTCGCAGGGAGACGTCGAGGGTCCAGCCGGAGAAGTGCAGCCGCCGCCGCTCGTCCGCGTCCGGCGCCTCGGCGGCGACCCGGCGCAGGATCGCGCGGATCCGGGCGAGCAGTTCCCGCGGGTTGAACGGCTTGGCGAGGTAGTCGTCGGCGCCGAGTTCGAGGCCGAGGATCCGGTCCACGTCCTCGGACTTCGCGGTCAGGATCAGGATCGGGATCTGCGAGGTGCCGCGCAGGCGCTTGCACAGGCTCAGACCGTCCTCGCCGGGAAGCATCAGGTCGAGCACGATGAGGTCGATGCGCGCCTCCGCCAGGACCCGGTCCATGTCGGTGCCGTCCCCGGCCAGCGTGACGCGGCAATCGTTGCCGCGCAGGTAGCGCGCGATCAGCGCCGAGATCTCCCGATCGTCCTCGACGACGAGGATGTGGGGTGTTGCGGGTGCGCTCATCGCAAAGGAGTCGGTCTGCGGGTCGGCCTGCATCATCAGGCTATTATGACGCCATCCGCCGATTATTCGAAGGTGGGCCACGGAACCATTTTGTAAGCGCGTGTTTCCCGCACGGACCTGAACTGAGTTGCCGAACGGCGTCACATCGCAGGGGGGAACGATGACCGGAACCGAGGATCGGAAGGACCTGATCGCGCCGCGGCCGCCGGAACTCGCCTCGCCCTGGCGGACCGAGGCTCGGGCGGCGCTGCAGGCCGAGGCCCGCGCCTTCGCCCGCGACACGGTGCTGCCGCTCGCCGACGAGCTCGACCGCCACAAGGCCGAGATGCCGCGCGCGCTCATCGACGCCATGGCCGAGAAAGGCTGGTTCGGCATCACGATCCCGGCGGAGCACGGCGGCCTCGGCCTCGGCGTGTTCGAGTACTGCCTGGTCTCGGAGGAACTGGCCCGCGCCTGGCTGTCCGTGGGCAGCATCCTGGCCCGCGGCCAGGGCCTCGGCACCCAGACCCTCGACCCGGACCGCCGGGCGGAGCTGCTCCGGCGCTCGGCTCGAGGGCAGTGGATCGGCTCGATCTCCCTGTCGGAACCCGATGCCGGCTCCGACCTCGCCGGCGTGCAGACCCGGGCGGTGCGCGACGGCGACCGGTGGCGATTGACCGGCACCAAGCGCTGGGCGGGCTTCGCCAAGGGGGCCGACTTCATCGAGGTCCTGGCCCGGACCCGCGACCCGGAGCCGGGGGAACCGCGCTCCGCCGGCCTGGAGCCGTTCCTGGTGCTCAAGGAGCGCGACAGCTTCCCGCCCGGGGTGACCGGCCGGGTGATCGACAAGATCGGCTATCACGGCTTCCAGACCTTCGAGCTGAGGCTGGAGGACGTGTGCGTGCCCGAGAGCGACCGGCTCACCGGGCTCTACGGCGACCAGGGGGCGGACGCGGATTCCGGCGGGTTCGCCGCCGTCCAGCGCGGCCTCAACATCGCCCGGGTCCACACGGCGGCCCGGGCCGTCGGCGTCGCCCGCGCGGCGGTCGAGGATTGCCAGAGCTACCTCCAGGAGCGGGTCCAGTTCGGCCACCCGATCGGCGACTTCCAGGCGCTGCGCTTCGCGCTGGCCGACATGGCCGCCGACGTCGCGCAGGCGCGGGCCTTCTGGCACCAGGTCGCCCACCTTCTCGACCAGGGGGAGCCCGCCGAGAGCGAGTCGGCGATGGTGAAGCTTCTGGCCACCGAGATGGCGGTGCGGGTCACCAACCAGGCGATGCAGCTCCACGGCGGCAACGGCTACACCACCGAGCGGCGGGTCGAGCGCTACTGGCGCGACGCGCGGCTGACGACGATCTTCGAGGGCACGAGCGAGATCCAGCGGCGGATCATCAGCGACCGGATGCTGCCGCGGCCCGGGGCCTGATCGCCCGCGCGCGCCCGTGCGGCGAATCGTCGAGCGGGACTCCCCGCCCGGCGTCGCCCGGCTACCTCACGAACCTGTCCTGCCCGGCGGACCGGGTGCCGCCATCCGGAAGCTCCGTGTCGAAGCCCATCAGCGATTACGCCCTCATCGGCGACACACATTCCTGCGCGCTGATCGCCCGCGACGGCTCGATCGACTGGCTGTGCTGGCCGCGTCACGACTCGCCGGCGCTGTTCGTGAAGCTCCTCGACGACGTGAGGGGCGGTGCCTGCACCGTCGCCTTCGACGGACCGGCCGGGAGCGCGCGCCGCTACCTGCCCGACACCAACATCCTGGAGACGACCTTCACCACCGAGACCGGCCGGGCGCGCCTCGTCGACCTGATGCCGGTCAACCCGCCGAGTCCGGAACCCGACGAGGGACCGGACGGCGAGAGCGAGAGCCGCCTGATCCGGCTGCTGACCTGCGAGCAGGGCCGGGTCTCGGGCGCGTTCCGGGTGCGGCCGACCTTCGACTACGCCCGCCGCCCCTGCACGCCGCTGGTCGAGGGCGGTTCGGTCCTGTTCGAGGCCGGGGAGTGGCGCGTGCGCGTCAACGCGCAGGCGTGCCCGACCCTCGCGGGCGACGCGGCCGAGATCCGGTTCGACCTCGCGGAGGGCGAGACCGCCTACCTGGTCCTGACGCACGGCGAGGATCAGGACGAGGCCTGCATCGAGGACTTCGCCGGCGCCCGGCGGCGCCTGGAGACGACCGCCGATTACTGGCGCCGCTGGAGCGCCCGCAGCACCTATCGCGGCGCCTACCGGGACGCGGTGATGCGGTCCGCCCTGTGCCTGAAGCTGCTGACCTACTCGCCCTCGGGCGGCATCGTGGCGGCGGCCACCGCCGGCCTGCCCGAGGCGGTCCCGGGCAACCGCAACTACGATTACCGCTTCACGTGGATGCGGGACGCCTCCTTCACGGTCACCGCCTTCGTGATGCTGGGCTACGTCAGGGAAGCGTCCGAGTTCCTGCGCTTCCTGCGCGAGCGCGACGGCACGTTCGGACGGGAGACGCGGCTGATGTACGGCATCGCCGGCGACATGCCGCCGGAGGAGGAGCTGAGCCACCTCGCCGGCTGGAACGGCGTGGGGCCGGTGGTGATCGGCAACCTCGCCGAGCACCAGGACCAGCACGACATCTACGGCGAGCTGCTGCGGGCGCTGTGTGTCTTCCTCGAGGCGGTGGATTACGACCCGCCCGAGAAGGTCAACGACCGGCTGCCGGAGGTGCTGGACAACCTCACCGCCCGGGCCATCCGCCACCGCCACGACGCGGATCACGGCATCTGGGAACTGCGCACCGGGCCGCGCCAGCAGGTCCACACCAAGGCGATGATCTGGGTCGCCCTGCGGGACGCGGCCCGGATCGCCCGCAACATCGCGGGCGTGCCGGAGGCGAAGATCGCCGAGTGGGAGCGGATCGCCGCCGAGATCCGGTCGGAATATCTGGAGAGGGGCTGGAGCGCCGAGAAGCAGGCCTATGTCGGCGCCTACGACTCGCATCACCTCGACGCCGCGGTCCTGCGCGTGGCCCTGTTCGGGGCCCTCGACCCGCGGGAGCCGCGGATGCGCGCGACCCTGGCGGCGATCGAGCACGAGCTGGGCGTCGGCGACCTGATCTACCGCTACCGCATGGAGGACGGGCTGGAGGGCGACGAGGGCACGTTCACGGCCTGCGCCTTCTGGCGGGTCGGCTGCCTCGCCCTCGACGGGCGGACCGGCGAGGCCAAGGCGGCCTTCGAGCGGCTGATCGCCCGGTGCAACGATGTCGGGCTGCTCGCGGAGGAGATCGACCCGGCCAGCGGCGCGCAGCGCGGGAACACGCCGCAGGGCTTCTCCCACATGGCCCTGATCAACGCCGCGCTGCGTCTGGAGGACAGCATCGCGCGCTTCGGCGCGGACGAAAGGCCGGAGAGCGCGGCCCGGTCGGCCGCCGAGTAGCGCCGCTCCAGCTCCCGGCGCAGGCCGGTCCGCGCCACGTCGCGGTTGACCAAGCGAGTGTCGCTGGCGTGGCAGCGGGCGGTCGGTCCGGCGGCGATAGTTTCGGGGCCTGAATGGCTCCGGAGGTCCCATGCTCGACGTGACGCCGACCCCTCTGCAGCGTCTCCTGCGGGAGCGCCGTCGCGGCTACAGCCTGCCGGCCGAGTTCTACCTGAGCCCCGAAATCTTCGACGCCGACATGGCGGTGATCTTCGGCCGCCACTGGATCTACGTCGGCGTCGAGCCCGACGTGCCGGAGGCCGGCGACGTCATGGTCGTCGACATCGGCACGACCTCCGTGGCGATCGTCCGCGACGACGACGGCGCGGTCCGGGCCTTCCACAACGTCTGCCGCCACCGCGGCGCCCGGCTCGTCCACGAGGAGAAGTCGACCGTCGGCAACCTCGTCTGCCGCTACCATTCCTGGACCTACGACCTCACCGGCGCCCTCATCCACGCCGACCACATGGGGCCGGATTTCAGGCGCGGCTGCCACGGGCTGAAGCCCGTCCACATCCGCTCGCTGGAAGGCCTGCTCTTCGTCTGCCTCTCCGACGACCCGCCCGCCGATTTCGATGCCATGGCGGCCCGGCTCGGCCCCTACATCGCGCCCCACAACATCCGCGACACCAAGGTCGCCTTCCAGAAGGACATCGTCGAGCCGGGCAACTGGAAGCTCACGATGGAGAACAACCGCGAGTGCTACCATTGCGGCGCGAACCATCCCGAGCTGACCGTGCCGCTCTTCGCCTACGGCTTCGGCTTCGCTCCCGAGGAGATGGACGAGCACGACCGCGCCCAGGCCGAGCGCTACGGCAGCCTGCTCCGGACGCGCCACGGCGAGTGGGAGGCGGAGGGGCTGCCGTCGAAGGAGATCGACGAGCTCGACACCATGATCACGGGCTTCCGCACGGAGCGGCTGCCGCTCGACGGCGAGGGTGAATCCCACACGATCGACACCAAGGCCGCCTGCCGGAAGCTCCTCGGCAGCCTGACCAACGCCAAGCTCGGCGGCCTCTCGGTCTGGACCCAGCCCAATTCCTGGCACCACTTCCTCGGCGACCACATTGTCACCTTCTCGGTGCTCCCACTCGACACCGAGCGCTCGCTCCTGCGCACCAAGTGGCTCGTCCACAAGGACGCGGTCGAGGGCGTCGACTACGATCTCGCCAACCTGACCGGCGTCTGGGAGGCCACCAACGACCAGGACAGCGAGCTCGTCGGCATCTGCCAGCAGGGCGTGCGCAGCCCGGCCTACGAGCCCGGCCCGTACTCGCCCCACACCGAGATGCTCGTGGAGAAGTTCTGCACCTGGTACGTCGGCCGCATGGCCGCGCATCTGGGGCGCTGATCGTGGCCGCGGCCTCCGCCAGAAGTCCCGGATCGGCAGAGCCGGCCGCCGCGTCGCTCGCGGCCAGCGCGCCCTGGGATGCCGAGACGGACGACGTCCTCACCTGCGTCGCGGTGCGGGCCGAGACGCACGACGTGAAGACCTTCGTGCTCGCCGCCCGCGAGCCGCGGACGTTCCGCTACCGGCCGGGCCAGTTCCTCACCTTCGCCTTCGAGATCGGCGGGGAGACGCTCCACCGCTGCTACACGATCTCCTCGGCCCCGACCCGGCCCCACACCCTGGCGATCACCGTCAAGCGCGTGGCCGGCGGGCCGGTCTCGAACTGGCTGCACGACCATCTGGCGCCCGGCGACAGCGTTCGGGCGCTCGGTCCGATGGGCGACTTCTCGTGCTTCACCCATCCCGGGGCGAAGTACCTGCTCCTGTCGGGCGGCAGCGGCGTCACGCCCATGATGGCGATGGCGCGCACCTTCCACGACCTCGGGGCGGGCCGCGACCTGGCCTTCGTGCACTCGGCGCGCAGCCCGGCCGACATCGTCTTCCGGGACGAGCTCGCCCTGATGGCCCGCCGCGACCCGGCGCTCAGCGTCCACGCGATCTGCGAGGCCGACGCCCCGGGCGAGGCCTGGACGGGCCCGCGGGGCCGGCTGACCCCGGCGCTCCTGCGCGAGACGGTGCCCGACTTCCTCGAGCGCACGGTCTTCGTCTGCGGCCCGAAACCCTACATGGACGCGGTGCGGGCGATGCTGGCCGAGGCCGGCTTCGACATGGCCCGGTACCACGAGGAGAGCTTCGACTTCGGCGCCCTGCCGGAGGCCGAGCAGGACGCCGCCCGCGAGGCGGAGCACGCCCTCGACGACGCGCCGGCCGCGGGCGTGCGCAGCTTCCGGGTGGAGTTCGCCAAGACCCGCCGGGTGCTCGACTGCCCGGAGGACACGACGGTGCTGGACGCGGCCCGCAAGGCCGGGATCCGCCTGCCCTCCTCCTGCGCCAAGGGCCTGTGCGGCACCTGCAAGTCGAAGGTGACCTCCGGCACCGTGGCGATGACCCACGCGGGCGGCATCCGCCAGCGCGAGATCGATGCCGGCATGGCCCTGCTGTGCTGCTCCAGGCCGACGAGCGACCTCGTCATCGAGCGGTGAGGCCCGGGCCGCGCCCGGCCCCTCCCCGCATCGCACACCCCCTCGCCTTCGGGAGTGCTCCCGTGATCGCCAACGCCGACGCGCTGCTGAAACCCCTGACCATCAAGGGGCTGACGATCCGCAACCGGGTGATGTCCACCAGTCACGCGCCGGGCTACGGCCGCGACGGCAAGCCCCAGGAGCGCTACCAGCTCTACCACGCCGAGAAGGCCAGGGGCGGGATCGGGCTGACCATGTTCGGCGGCTCCTCGTCGGTCGCCCCCGACAGCCCGGCCGCCCCCTGGAACCAGATCTCGGTCGCCGACGACGCGGTGATCCCGTTCTTCCGGCAGTTCGCCGACCGGGTCCACGCCCACGGCGGCAAGCTGATGATCCAGCTCACCCATATGGGCCGCCGCACCAAGTGGGACACCGAGCACTGGCTGCCGACGCTCGCGCCCTCGCCGCGCCGGGAACCCGCCTCCCGCACGATCCCGAAGGAGATGGAGGCGGAGGACATCGCCCGCGTGGTGCGGAGCTTCGCCGCGGCCGCGCGCCGCTGCCGCGAGGGCGGACTCGACGGCTGCGAGGTCTCGGCGGCCCACGGCCACCTGATCGACCAGTTCTGGTCGCCCGCGGTCAACCGGCGCACCGACCGGTACGGCGGCAGCCTGGAGAACCGGATGCGCTTCGGCATCGAGGTCCTGGAGGCGATGCGCGCCGAGGTCGGCGACGCCTACGTCATCGGCATCCGCATGTCCGGCGACGAGATGATCGCCGACGGTCTCTCGCAGGAGGATTGCCTCGCGATCGCCTCGGAATATGCCAGGCGCGGCCTCGTGGACTTCCTCAACATCCTGGGCGGGCAGGCGCGGGACCACATCGCCCACGCGATCTCCCTGCCCAACATGTCCTTCCCGGTGGCGCCGTTCCTGTTCCTGCCGAGCGCGATCAAGCGCGAGGTCGACGTGCCGGTCTTCCACGCCCAGCGCGTCACCGACCTCGCGACCGCGGCCCGGGCAGTGGCTGAGGGCCACGTCGACATGGTGGCGATGACCCGGGCGCACATCGCCGACCCGCACTTGGTGCGCAAGCTGTCCGAGGGCCGGGCCGACGACATCCGCCAGTGCGTCGGCGCGGGCTACTGCATCGACCGCATCTACGTCGGCGGCGACGCCCTGTGCATCCAGAACGCCGCCACCGGCCGCGAGGCCACGATGCCCCACGAGATCCGAAAGGCGGAGGTCCGCCGCCGCGTCGTGGTCGTCGGCGCCGGGCCGGCCGGGCTCGAGGCGGCCCGCGTCTGCGCCGAGCGCGGCCACGCGGTCGTGCTGTTCGAGAAGGGCGCCCAGCCCGGCGGACAGATCACCCTGGCGGCGAAGGCCGGCTGGCGCGAGGCGATGTCGGGCATCACCCGGTGGCTCGTCGCCCAGGTCACCAAGCTCGGCGTCGACCTGCGCCTGAACACGGCCGCCACCGAAGAGGCGGTCCGCGCCGAGAAGCCCGACGTGGTGATCGTCGCCACCGGCGGCAGCCCGTCCCGCGGCCACGCCAAGGGGGCCGAGGCGCACGCCGTGACCACGGCCGAGGTGCTCTCCGGCGCGGTCGAGCCGACCGGCTCGGTCCTGCTCTACGACGAGATGGGCCAGCACAACGCCGCCTCGGTCGCCGAACTCCTGGCCAAGCGCGGCTGCCTCGTGGAGATCGCCACCCACGACCGGATGGTGGCCGAGGAGGTCGGCACCACCAACCAGCCGATCCACCTGCGCGAACTCTACAGGCTCGGCGTGGTGATGACGCCGAACATGGAGCTGATCGAGATCTACCCCGAGGGCAACCGCTTCGTGGCGGCCCTGCGCAACACCATGACCGACGCCGAGGAGGAGCGCCTCGTCGACCGCATCGTGGTGGATCACGGCACCCTCCCGGTGGACGGGCTCTATCACGGCCTGAAGGCCGGCTCGGTGAATCGCGGCCGGACCGACCAGGGCGCCCTGCTCCGCGGCGAGCCGCAGCCCTTCGACCTGTCCGGCGGCTACACCCTCCACCGGATCGGCGACGCCGTGGCCGGCCGCAACATCCACGCGGCGCTCTACGACGCCCTGCGGCTGTGCAAGGACATCTGAGCTGAGCCATGGCCGGTCCCGTCTCCCTGGCCACCGTCTTCCCCGGCCTCGTCTGGGCGATGGCGGCGCTGGCCCTCGTTCAGGTCGCGCGCCGGGCGATCCTCTGGCGGGCCGGCGCGACCGCCCCGGTGGCGTGGCTCGAGGGCCTCGCCAAGCTGCCCCGGCGCTACCTCGTGGACGTGCACAACGTCGTGGCGCGGGACGCCTACGCGTCGCGGATGCACGCGGTGGTGGCGGGCGGCCTGCTCGTGGCCTCGGTCCTGACGGCCCTGGCGATCCTGCCGCCGCTGGGCGGGTTCGCGCCCTACTGGATCCTCGTCGCCCTCGCCTTCGCCGTCACGGCCGCCGGCGCGCTGCTCGTCGGCGCCCGCCGCTACCCGCGCCGGACGCCGCGCCTCTCGGCCGGGCGTTTCCAGATCCTGCCCGTCCTGCTCGTCGCCTACGCCCTCGGCGGCGCGGTAACGGCCCTGGCGCTGGCCACCGGCGGCTGCCTCCTCGCCCCCGTCGCCCTGGCGCTCGCGGCGGCCGGCGGCCTCGGCCTCGCCTTCGAGGTGCGCCACGGCCCGATGCGTCACGCCGCGGCGGGCGCCCTCCACCTCGTCGCCCATCCGCGGCCCGGCCGCTTCGCGGGGCGGCCGGACACCGCGCTCCAGCCCCTCGACCTCGAAGCGCCGCGGCTCGGCGTCGCGACGCCGGCGGACTTCACCTGGAACCGGCTGCTCTCCTACGACGCCTGCGTCAGCTGCGGGCGCTGCGAGACGGCCTGCCCGGCCTTCGCGGCCGGCCAGCCGCTCAACCCGAAGCGGCTCATCCAGGACCTCGTCGCCGGCCTGTCGCCGGCGGAGCCCGCCTACGCCGGCGCGCCCTATCCGGGCGGCCGCGAGGCCGCGGGCGGGCGGGGTCCCCTCGCCCGCCTGATCGGGCCCGACGCCCGGATCCATCCCGACACGCTCTGGTCCTGCACGACCTGCCGCGCCTGCGTCGAGGAATGCCCGATGATGATCGAGCACGTCGACGCGGTGGTGGCCCTGCGCCGCCACGAGACCCTGGAGCGCGGCGCCCTGCCCGAGAAGGCGGTCGCCCCGGTGACGGAGCTGCGCCAGGCCGGCGATCCCGGTGGCCGGCCGCTCCGGGCCCGCACCGACTTCGCCGCCGGCCTCGACCTCCCGCTGATCTCCGGCCGGGAGAGCACCGACGTGCTGCTCTGGCTCGGCGAGGGCGCCTACGACCTCCGCTACGGCCGCACGCTCCGGGCCCTCGTGCGGCTCCTGCGGGAGGCGGGCGTGGACTTCGCCGTCCTCGGCCCGGAGGAGCGCGACACCGGCGACCTCGCCCGGCGGCTCGGGGACGAGGCGACCTTCCAGGACCTCGCCCGGACGAACGCCGCGACGCTCGCCCGCCACCGCTTCCGGCGCATCGTCACCGCGGATCCGCACGCCCTGCACGCCCTGCGCAACGAGTACCCGGACTTCGGCGCCCGCTACCCGGTGGTGCACCACTCCGCGTTCCTCCTGGAACTGGTCCGGGACGGGCGCCTGAATCCGGGGCGCCTGCCGGACCGGGCCGTGACCTATCACGACCCCTGCTACCTCGCCCGCTACAACGGGGAGACGGAGGCACCCCGCGCTCTGCTCGACGCGATCGGGCTGACCCGCGTCGAGATGGCCCGCTCCGGACGCCGCGCCATGTGCTGCGGCGGCGGGGGCGGTGCCCCGGTGAGCGACATCCCCGGCGAGCGGCGCATCCCCGACCTGCGGATGGCCCAGGCGGCCGAGACCGGTGCCGGAACTGTCGCGGTCGCCTGCCCGTCCTGCACGGCGATGCTGGAGGGCGTGACCGACCGCGAGGCCGAGATCCGCGACATCGCGGAGCTGCTCCTCGAGGCCGTGGAGGCGGGCCGATGACCCGCTTGCGCCGCGACCCCCGCGCCGAGCGGGCCGCCCAGCGCGTCGCACCCGGCGACACGGGAGACCGGCCGCGCTTCGACCGCGCGGCGCGGGCCGCCGGCGGCCGCCCGCCCGCGACCCGCGCGCGAGCGCGAGGGCCGGCGCGTCGCCGGCCCCGCCCGCCCGCGCTTCGACGTAAGCCAGCAGGACCGCCCGCGGTGCCGGTATCGGTCCAGGCGGCCCGCCCGGCCCAGGCGGCGCCAGTCGTCGTGACGGTGGACGACCCGGCCTTCCTCGTCGTCGCGGTGCCCGACTGTGCCGGCGGCCGGCTCTCGACCCACGACCGGCAGCTCCTCGGCGCCGCGCGGGTCCTCGCGGGCCGCGACGGCGCGGTCGTGCTGCTCGCCGCCGGCGACTGCGCCGGATGCGGCGCGGCGGGCGCGGACCGTCTCCTCGCGCACGGCGACGGTGACCGCGCCTACGATCCCGCCGGCCGGGCCGCCCGGATCGCCGCCGCCCTGACCGCACTCGGTCCGCGGCACGTCCTGTTCCCGGAATCCCTCGACGGCGGCGACGTCGCCCGCCGGGTCGCGGTCCGGCTCGGCGCGCCGCTGTTCACCCAGGCCGAGGGCGTCTCCGCCTCCGGGCTGATCCGCCCGGCGCGGGGCCGCAGCGTCGAGCAGCGGGCGGCGCCGGGGCTGCTCGCCACCGTCGCCTCCGACGCGGTGGCCGAGTACGCCGGCCCGCCCCGGGAGGCGCGGCCGCTGGCGGTCGCGATGGCGGAGCCCGCGCCGGTCGGGACGGCGATCCGCTCGGCGCAGCGCCTCCCGGCCGACCCGGCCACGGTGCCGCTCGCGCTCGCCGAGTTCGTCACCGCCGCGGGCAACGGCGTCACCGACCTCGACACGTTCCGGCAGCTCGTCGCGGCGCTCCGCGCGACCCCGGGCGCGAGCCGGGTCCTGTGCGATTCCGGGCTAATGCCGCGCCGGACCCAGGTCGGCGCCTCCGGCACCGTCCTGGCGGCGACCTGCTACTTCGCCCTCGGCATCTCGGGCGCGCCGCAGCACCTGCAGGGTGTCGCGGGCTGCGAGCACGTCGTGGCGGTCAACACCGACCTGCACGCGGCGATGATCGAGCGGGCGGGCCTCGCCATCGTGCAGGACGCGCAGACGGTCATGCCCGCCCTGCTGCGGCTGCTGGCCGAGGAGGCCGCGCGCCCGGAGGGCAGCCCATGATCAGCGTCGTGCTCCTCTCCGCCGGGCGGCATCCGGTCTCGGGCGCGACGGTCCTGCCGCGGCTGGAGGCCCAGGCGATCCGCCTCGCCACGGGCCTCGGCGAGGCCGTCGGCCTCCACGCCGGGCCGGACGCGGCCGCCGTCGCGGACGCCCTGGGCCACGGCCTGTCCCGGATCGTGCACGTCCCCCTGCCGGCTGAAGTCGATCCGGTGCCGGCGCTCTCCGCCCGCCTGGCGGCGATGGCGCCCGCCCTGATCCTCGCGGGCCGTCGCGGCCAGGGGGGCGACGAGACCGGGATGGTTCCCTACGCGCTCGCGCAGGCCCTCGACTGCCTCCTGATCCCCGACGTCGTCGCCCTCGCGGTCGGCGACGCGGGTGACCTGTCCCTCGACCAGACCCTCGGCCGCGGCGCCCGCCGCCGCGTGACCCTGCGCGGGCCGGTCCTGGCCACGCTCCATCCCGACGCGCCCGCGCCGCTCCCGTTCGCCTACGGGCAGGCGCGGCGCGGCGCCATCGAGACCGTCGCGGGCGACCCGGACCCGTCGGCCGCCCCCGTCCCGGCCCTCGAGGAACGCCCCTATCGCCGCCGGCCGAAACTCGTGAAAGGTGCGCCGTCCGGCGGCTCGGCGGCGGAGCGGCTCAGGGCGGCGACCGGTGAGGCCGCGTCCGGCGGCGGGCGCCTCCTCGTCCGGCCCGAGCCCGACGAGGCCGCCCGGGAAATCCTGGCGCACCTGCGCCGGATCGGCGTCCTCGCGCCACCAACCCGCGAACCCCGATGAGGAACCCGATGCCTTTGACCTCCGACGATCTCCTGGCCCGTCTGCGCGAGCGCGGGGTTGCCTACAAGCTCTACGAGCACGCGGCGGTCCTGACCGTCGAGGCGATGATGGCGGCCTGCGGCGACATCGTCGGGGCGCACACCAAGAACCTGTTCCTGCGCGACGGGAAGAGGACGTATTTCCTCGTCACGCTCCATCACGACGCCCAGGTGGACCTGAAGGCGTTCCGGACCGTCCTCGGCGCGCGGGGCGGCCTGTCCTTCGCGAGCGCCGAGGCGCTCGGCGAGCAGCTCGGCGTCGCGAGCGGCGCGGTCTCGCCGCTCGCCGCCCTCAACGCCGCGCCGGGCCGCGTGAGGATCTTCATCCAGGACAGCCTGCTCACGGCGGCGCGGATCAACGTCCATCCCCTCGTGAGCACGCGCACCCTCAATCTCACGCCGGACGACCTGCTGGCCGCGCTCCGCGCGGAGGGGCACATGCCGGAACCGTTCGCGCTGCCCGAGGCGGCGCAGGCGGCCTGACGCCGCCCTGGCGGGATCGGCGGCCCCGCGCTCCAGGGCGCGCGGCCGGCGCGGGAGGTCGCGCTCAGCAGGCGGCGACGTTGACCGCGAGGCCGCCCAGGGAGGTTTCCTTGTACTTGGCCTGCATGTCGTGCCCGGTCTGGCGCATCGTCTCGATGACCTGGTCGAGGCTCACGAAGTGCACCCCGTCGCCGTGGAGGGCGAGGGAGGCGGCCGCCACCGCCTTGTTGGCGCCGAAGGCGTTGCGCTCGATGCAGGGGATCTGGACGAGCCCGCCGATTGGGTCGCAGGTCATGCCCAGATGGTGCTCCATGGCGATCTCGGCGGCGTTGGCGACCTGCCGCGCGTCGCCCCCGAGGACGGACGCGAGCCCGGCGGCCGCCATGGCGGCCGCGGAGCCGACCTCGCCCTGGCAGCCGACCTCGGCGCCCGAGATCGAGGCCCGGCGCTTGATCAGACCGCCGATCGCGGCGGCGGCCAGGAGGTAGTCCCGGCCGCGGGTCTCGGTCCAGCCGGGGCAGAAGTCGACGATGTAGCGCAGCACCGCCGGCACGATCCCGGCCGCGCCGTTGGTCGGCGCTGTGACGATCCGGCCGCCGGACGCGTTCTCCTCGTTCACCGCCAGGGCGAACAGGCTGATCCAGTCCATGATCTCGTGGGCCGGCCGGCTGTTCGTCAGGCGGTTCGCGTCGAGTGTCTCGTGCAGGCGCTTCGCGCGCCGCCGGACCTTGAGGCCGCCGGGCAGCTCGCCGTCCATGCGCAGGCCTCGGGCGATGCAGGCCAGCATGGCGTCGCGGACGGCGTCGAGCCCGGCCTCGATCTCGGCCTCGGTGCGCAGGGCGCGCTCGTTGGCCATCTGGACCTGCGGGATGGTCAGGCCGGTCTCGGCGCAGATCCGCAGCAGGTCGGCGCCGCTCTCGAACGGGTGGGGCACCGCGACGGCGTCGAGCCCGGCGGTCTCCGCCGCGTCCTCCTCCTCGACGAAGCCGCCGCCGACCGAGTAGCAGACCACCTCGTCCAGCACGGCGCCGCCGGCGTCGTGGGCGCGGAAGCGCATGCCGTTGGTGTGGCCGGGCAGGACCTCGGTGAAGTTGAACAGCAGGTCCTTCGTCGTGTCGAAGGCGACGCCCGGCAGGCCGATGGCGCCGGTCTCGGCGAGGGACCGCGTGTAGCCCGCCACGGCGTCCGGGTCGACGGTCGCGGGCTCGTGGCCGAGCAGGCCGAGGAAGATCGCCACGTCGGTGCCGTGGCCGCGCCCGGTCCAGGCGAGGGAGCCGAAGATCTCCGCGCTCACCCGCGCGAGCCCGGGCCGGCCGGCGACGCGGTCGCGGAAGCGGCGCGCGGCCACCATGGGTCCGATCGTGTGGGAACTCGACGGGCCGATGCCGATCTTGAACAGATCGAAGGCGCTGATCATCGCGCGGCGGCTCTCTCCAGCGGGCCGGCCCCGAAGGCGGCCTCCTGCAGCAAGCCATACACGTAGGTCGCGAAGGACCGCCAGCACTCAACCCGGTATGTCGGGACCGGGCCGGGGCGACGGATCAGCACGATCTCGGCCTTGCCGAGGAGCGTGCGGGTGGCGCTGCCCGCCGGGAAGGCGGCGTCTCCGAGGTCGAGGGGGCAGCCGGCATTGAGGGCGATCGCGGCCGCGACCCCGCAGACGTCGATCCCGACATTGCGGTGCGACACGTCCACGAGGGCGTGCGCCCGGCCGGCGAGTTCGGCGGTCACGGCGGCGGCCAGGATGTCGGCATCGGGTTCGGGCGCGCCGATCAGCCACTCGTCGGGACCGAGGCGGGCGATCCAGCGGGTCGCGTCGACCGACAGGGTGTTGATCGGGCGGTCGAGGGGGAGGCCGGCCGCCGATCCGAGGGGACCGCGCAGGCGCAGGGCGAAGCGCGCCTCGGCCGCGGCCGGCCGGATCAGGAGACCGGCGCCGACCGGCGCCGGAGCGTCGGCGCGGCCGAGCGGGTGCGCCCGGGCGGTGCGGTAGCGGGCCTCAAGCATGGATGCGCTCCCCCTTGGGATCGAAGAACACCGGCTCGGCCACGGTGGCGGTGGTGAAGCCGTCCGGGGTCGTGACGTGGAGGGTCCGGCCGAGTAGGTCGCGCCCGCCCGCCACGAGGGCCAGCGCGATGGAGCGCTCGCAATTCGCGCTCCAGTAGCTCGACGTGACGTGGCCGAGCATCCGCATCGGGATCGGCTGGTTCGGGTCGGCGACGATCTGGGCGCCCTCGTCGAGGACACATCTCGGGTCGTCGGTGACGAGCCCGACGAGCTGCTTGCGGCCGGAGGCGACCACGTCGGGCCGGGCGAGTGAGCGCTTGCCGACGAAGTCCCTCTTCGCCTTGGCGATCATGCCGGACAGGCCGACATCGTCCGGGGTGACCGTTCCGTCCGTCTCCTGGCCGACGATGATGTAGCCCTTCTCGGCCCGGAGCACGTGCATCGTCTCGGTCCCGTAGGGAGTGATCCCGTGGGGCCGCCCCGCGTCCATGAGCGCCTCCCAGACCGCCAGCGCGTGGTCCGACGGGACGTTGATCTCGAACCCGAGCTCGCCGGTGAACGAGACCCGGAACAGGCGGGTCGGCACGCCGCAGATCGTGCCGGAGCGCATCGCCATGTGCGGGAACGCCTCCGGCGACAGGTCGATGCCCTCGACGAGCGGCGCGATCACCTCCCGCGCCTTCGGGCCCTGGAGGGCGATCACCGCCCACTGCTCCGTGGTCGAGGTCAGGAACACCTGGAGGTCCGGCCACTCGGTCTGGAGGTAATCCTCCATGTGGGCCAGCACCCGGGCGGCGCCGCCCGTGGTGGTCGTGACGTGGAAGCACTCCGGCGACACGCGCGCCACGACGCCGTCGTCGAGGATGTACCCGTCCTCCTTGAGCATCAGGCCGTAGCGGCAGCGGCCCGGCTCGAGCTTCGCCCAGGGGGTGATGTAGAGGCGGTTCATGAACTCGGCCGCGTCCGGGCCGACGATCTCGATCTTGCCGAGCGTCGAGGCGTCGAAGAGGCCGACGCCCTCGCGCACGGCCCTGCACTCACGGGCGACCGCCGCGTGCAGGTCCTCGCCCGGCTGCGGGAAGTACCAGGCGCGCCGCCACAGGGCGACGTTCTCGAACAGGGCGCCGTGGGCCTCCGCCCAGCCGTGGATCGGCGTGGTGCGGATCGGGTCGAACAGGGCGTGGCGCGCCGGGCCGACGAGGGTGCCGAAGGTGACCGGGGTGTAGGGCGGCCGGAAGGTCGTGGTCCCGACCCCTGGGAGCGCCTTGTCGAGCTGCCCGGCGACGATGCCCAGGGCGTTCATGTTCGACGTCTTGCCCTGATCGGTCGCCATGCCGGTCGTGGTGTACCGCTTCACGTGCTCGATCGAATGGAAGCCTTCGCGCACCGCGAGCTTGATGTCCTTCGCGGTGACGTCGTTCTGGAAGTCCACGAAGGCGCGGAGCTTCGTGGGGTCGGCGTCGGTCGGCATGATCCGCACCGGCTGGAAACCGGTCGGCGTCGGCGTCGCCGTGAAGACGCGCCGCTCCGTCGCGCCGGCCGCCGCCGCGCCCGCCGCGTCGCCCTCGGCGAGGCAGGCCGCGAGGTCGTAGGTGCCCCTGGCCGCCCCGGCCGAGCGCTCGGCCTGGACCGAGGTCGCGGGCAGGAAGGCGTCGCGGGCGGGATCGTAGGCGAGCTTGCCGCGGGATTGCGAGAACAGGTGGACGGCGGGCGTCCAGCCGCCCGACATGCCCACGCAGTCGCAGGCGAGGCGGCGGCGGGCGCTGACCCGCCCGTCGCTCCCGATCGGCGCCACGAGCAGTCCCGTGACGCGCGCCCGGCCCCTGGACCCGACCACCGTGTGGTCGGTCAGGACGGTGATCCCGGCCGCCCGCAGGCGTGCCGGGTCGGGCCCGCAATCGGCCTCGAGGCGCAGGTCGACCACGGTCACGTCGGCCCCCGCCCGCTTGGCGTCGAGGGCCGCGACGTAGGCCGAGGCGCCGCTGGTCGCGAAGACGATGCGCCGTCCCGGCAGGACGCCGTAGCGGTTGATGAAGACCCGCACGCTCTCGGCGAGCAGGATGCCCGGCCGGTCGTTGTCGGCGAAGACCAGCGGCCGCTCGTGCGAGCCGCCGGCGAGCACGACCTCGCCGGCGCGGACCTGCCAGAGCCGCTCGCGCGGCGCCGTCGCGGACCCGGCGGGCAGGTGGTCGGTGACCCGCTCGGCCAGCGCGACGTGGTTGTGGTTGTAGTAGCCGAACGCCGTCGTGCGCGGCAGCAGGATGACGTTCTCCCGCCCGTCGAGGTCGGCGAGGGCGGTCTTCAGCCACTCCGCGGCCGGGCGGCCGTCGATCTCGGAGGTCACGTCGTGCAGGAGGCTGCCGCCGGGCTCCGCGCCCTCGTCGGCGAGGATCACCCGCTTGCCGGTCCTCGCCGCCGCCGTGGCGGCCGCGAGGCCGGCCGGCCCGGCACCGACGATCAGGACGTCGCAATGGGCGTGGCGGTTGGCGTAGCGGTCCGGGTCGGCCTCGGCCGGGGCCCTGCCGAGACCGGCGGCGGCACGGATGAACGGCTCGTAGACCCGGTCCCAGAACTTCCGGGGCCACATGAAGGTCTTGTAGTAGAACCCGGCGACGAAGACCGGCGAGAGCAGGTCGTTCACCGCGCCGACATCGTAGCGCAGGGACGGCCAGTGGTTCTGCGACCGGGTCCCGAGGCCCTCGCGCAGCTCGACCACCGAGGCGCGGTTGTTCGGGTCGACCCGGCCGGGGCCGCGATCCACCGACAGCAGGGCGCTGGGCTCGTCGGGGCCGTGGCTCAGGATGCCGCGGGGCCGGTGGTACTTGAACGAGCGTCCGACGAGGTGGATGCCGCTGGCGAGCAGGGCCGAGGCGACGGTGTCGCCCTGGTAGCCCTCGACCGTGCGCCCGTTGAAGCTGAATCGGACCGGCCGCGCGCGGTCGATGCGGCCGCCCCGGGCCAGTCTGTACGGCTGTGCCATCACGCCCTCGCCTCAGTGTCGGTGGAACGGGAGGGCGCTGCGCCCGCGGGGTAGGTCTCGAGGAAGCGGTCGCTCACGGTGTCGCGCAGGGCGTTGAACCAGCGCCCGCAGCCGTGGGCGTGGTTCCACCGCTCGGCGTGGATGCCGCGCGGGTTCGCCCGCACGAACAGGTGCTCGGCCCAGGCCGCGTCGTCGAGGGCGGCGGGATCGGCCGGCCGGGCGACATGCGCCTGGCCGCCGCAGCGGAACTCGGTCTCGGGTCGGTTCCCGCAATACGGACAGGCGATCAGCAGCATCGGGCGTCTCCTCGCTGGGACGGGTGGTCGCCGGTCAGTGCGCGACGGCCGCGGCGGCGGCCTCGTCGATGAGCCGCCCGGTGCGGAAGCGGTCGAGGGTGAAGGGCGCGTTGATCGCGTGGGGCGCGCCGGTCGCGAGGGTGTGGGCGAAGACGTGGCCCGAGCCCGGCGTGGCCTTGAAGCCGCCCGTGCCCCACCCGCAATTGACGAACAGGTTCCGCACCGGCGTCTTCCCGATGATCGGCGAGCGGTCGGGCGTGACGTCGACGATGCCGCCCCAGGAGCGCAGCATCCGCATCCGGGTGAATTGCGGGAAGAGCTCGCAGATGGCGTCGAGGGTGTGGGTGGTGATGTGGAGCCCGCCCTGCTGACTGTAGGAGGTGTACTGGTCCGTCCCGGCCCCGATGACGAGCTCGCCCTTGTCGGACTGCGAGATGTACGCGTGGACCGCGTTCGACATCACCACGCAGGGGAAGACCGGCTTGACCGGCTCCGAGACCAGGGCCTGGAGCGGGTAGCTCTCCAGGGGCATCCGCACGTCGGCCATCGCCATGACCGTCGAGGTGTGGCCGGCGGCGACGACGCCGATCCGGCCGGCGCCGATGAAGCCGCGGGTCGTCTCGACACCGATCGCCGCCCCCGAAGCGTCCCGGCGGATGCCCTTCACCTCGCAGTTCTGGATGATGTCGACGCCGCGGGCGTCGGCGCCGCGGGCGTAGCCCCAGGCGACCGCGTCGTGCCGGGCGGTGCCGGCCCGGCGCTGCAGGGCGCCGCCGAGCACCGGGTAGCGGAGGTGGCCGCCGATCTCGAGGGGCGGGCAGAAGTCCTTGCACGCTTCCTTGGACAGCCACGCGTTGTCGATGCCGTTGAGCCGGTTGGCGTAGACGTGCCGCTTGAAGCTCTGAACGTCGTGGATGTTGTGCGCGAGCATCAGCACGCCGCGCTGCGAGAACATCACGTTGTAGTTCAGTTCCTGCGCCAAGCCCTCCCAGAGCTTGAGGGCGTGCTCGTAGAGGGCCGCGCTCTCGTCGTAGAGGTAGTTGGAGCGGATGATCGTGGTGTTGCGGCCGGTATTGCCGCCTCCGATCCAGCCCTTCTCCAGCACGGCGACGTCTGTGATGCCGTGGACGGCCGCGAGGTAGTAGGCCGTCGCCAGGCCGTGGCCGCCGCCTCCGACGATGACGACGTCGTAGGCCGCTTTCGGCTGCGGATCCCGCCACTGACGGCCCCAGCCCTGGTGGCCCCGGAGCGATTCCGAGAGCAGCGATGTGAGGGAGAAGCGGCGCATCGGTGAGCCCCCTTGGATGATCGATCATCGACGCGACGACCGGGGCCGGCTTTCTCGACGGCGACCGCGAGTTTGAGATTTGCGACGCCGAGCCCGGCCGCTCGTCCGCACCCGGATTCAGAGGGTGTTTCGCGCCTCAGCCGGTTGTGAACGGCGCGGACTTACCTTTGAATGGTTCTCGGCTAATCTGTCCCCGGGGGACGTCGATGAACCAGATCAGCGCGGCATGTCGGGCGTCGGAGACGACATCGGTCGGCTTCATGCTCGTCGCCCAGTTCTCGATGATCGCCTTCTCGTCGGCCATCGAGCCCCTGCGCCTCGCCAACCGGGCCGCGGGCCGGGAGCTCTACCGCTACTCTCTCTGGTCGGAGCGCGGGGACGGTTGCACCGCCTCGAACGGCGTCGAGGTCAAGGTGTCCGGCGCGTTCGGTGAGGCGCAGAGCCTCGACATGCTCATCGTCTGCGGCGGCATCGACATTCACCGGCACGACCACCGGGCGCTGAACGCGAGCCTGCGCCGCAGCGGCACCCGCGGCGCGGCGATCGGGGCCGTCTGCACCGGGACCTACGTGCTGGCGAAGGCCGGGCTCCTCGACGGGTACCGGGCGACGATCCACTGGGAGAATCTCGCGAGCCTCGCCTCGGAGCACGATGCCCTCGAGATCGGCTCGGACCTGTTCGAGATCGACCGCAACCGCTTCACCTGCGCGGGCGGCACGGCGGCGGCCGACATGATGCTCTCGCTGATCATGCGCGAGCACGGGCCGGACCTGGCCTCGAACGTCGCCGAGCAGCTGATCCATCACCGCATCCGCGAGGCCGGCGAGCGGCAGCGGATGGACCTGCGCATGCGCCTCGGCGTGGCGCATCCCAAGCTCCTGCACGTGGTCGGGCTGATGGAGGAGACCTTCGCCGAGCCCCTCGGCAGTCAGGAGCTGGCGGATTCGGTGCGCCTGTCGAAGCGCCAGCTCGAGCGGCTGTTCCTGAAGTATCTCGGTCGCTCGCCCGCGAAGCACTACCTGCGCATCCGCCTCGAGCACGCCCGTCACCTGATCCGCCAGACGGCGATGCCGCTGCTCAGCATCGCCATCGAGTGCGGCTTCGCCTCGGCATCGCACTTCTCGAAGGCCTATGTCGACCATTTCGGGCGCCCGCCGAGCGCGGAGCGCAAGCTCGTCGGCGGCGCGGTCGGGCGCGGGCCGGGCGCGGCGCAGGACGTGCTCGCGAAGGCGGGGGCCTGAGCCAGGCAGGCGCGTCCGGCAGTCACTGCGCCCCGGACGCGCCTCGTACGCGCCTCGTACGCGTCTCGGGGCGGCGATGCGGGGTATCCTGTCCGCGGAGACTGTGCGGCGTCAGGTCGTTCCGTCGAGGACCGTGCCGCAGCCTGTGTGTGACCTTGTCCTGGTTCCCGAGGAGCCAGGCGATCGAAGGCTCGTTCCTGCTGTCGCCGGCAGCGGCAGACGCGCCCGGAACGGGCGCGCCCAGTTCGGTCAGAAATAGTAGCCGATGCTCATGATGAAGCGGGACTTCCAGCGGTTGTCGCCGCCCATGGCGAGGCCGCTGTTGAACTGGCCGGCGCCGACGTAGGGGTCGTTCCGACCGAACACCCCCTCCGTGTAGATCACGAGGTTGGGGTCGGCGGTCAGGGTCCAGGCGCTGCCGAGGATGAAGCGCTCGCTCGTCCTGAAGCTCGCCTTGTCCTTGTAATAGGCGCTGTAGCCGAAGTACGGGACCGCCGTGAACGGGCCGATCGGGTCCGCGATCTTGTAGGTCACCTCGGCCGAGACGAAGTTGCCGTGCGTCGCCATATTGTACGAGAAGTCGAAGCCGCCGACGGTGATCTGGTCGCTGCGGGTCGGGTTCTTCGGGTTGATGTCCTGGCGGACGTAGATCGCCTTGAAGCCCCAGGGCCCGTAGGTGCCGAGCACGTGCACGCCTTCGAGCTGCTTCGATCCGGTCGACCGCGTGTCGAAATTGTAGACGTCGGAGTGCCAGAGCGAGCCGCCGATCGCGAACGAGGTGACGTCGTTCTTGACGAGAAAGTACTCGGCGCGACCGATGATCATGTTCTCTTCGGCGTTGCGGCTGCCGCCCAGCACGTAGCTGTCGGCCTTGACGATGTTGGTCGAGTAGCGGGCGCTGTCGACGCTGGCGCCGACCGCGTTGGGATTGGCGCCCGGATAATAGGCGAGCTGATAGTTGAATTCCGGCTCGACGTGCGCGTATTTCACGCCGAGGTTGTAGACCTCCTCGAGTCCCATCGTGAAACCGAGGGTCTCGATGAAGCTGGCGCCGAAATACGGCACGAGGCCGAACGGCACTTGGTTCATGCCCGCCGTGACGCTGTCTTCCCTGGTGAATCTGTAGCCGAGATAGGCGTAGAGCGGGAAGCTGACTTCGCCCGGAAAGCCGCGGTAGCCGTTGCGCGGTCCGTAGATCGAGCTGCCGCCGTAGAAACGGTACTGGGCGGCGCCGAAGATCGTCTCGGAATCGTAGGCCGCCTTCAGAGCCAGGGTGTCGAAGTCGAGATGTTCCGAGGCCTTCGGCGCCCCGGCCCGGTCGACGTCGTCGAACCGCCAGTCGTAGCGGGCGCGGATCGCCCCACCGAAGGTGAACTTCTCGGACGGGCTCGCGGCCAGGACCGGTGTCGGATCTGGCACCGCCACCGGCTGCTCCCGGTTGAGCCGCGTCGGCTCAGCGTCGATCTCCTGTGCGCCCTGCGGCTGCCCGCTCTGTGCCTGCCCGTTCTGCCCCCGAGCGCGGGGCGCCGTACCGCACAGCATCGTGGCAGCCGTACAGGCAGCCAGGATCGCGCTGAATCCTTTCATCATCGTCGTGCCCCCGGATTTTAGGTCGTCGTAGATCCCGTGACGGGCGCTTTTTGTTATTTTTTATCGGTTTCAGGCTGGATTTTACTTCAGCCAGCTGTCGACGGTGGCCCGATGCCCGGCGATCCACTTCGCGGCGGTCTCGTCCGGCTTGGCGCCGCGCTCCTCGTTCTGCGCCATCATGGCTTCCTCGTCCTTGATGCCGAGCTTGAACTTCCTGAGGATGGCGTAGACCTCGGGGAGGTCGTCCTTGAGGCCCTTGCGGACGATGGTGTTGACGCTCTCGTCCTCGCCGAAGACCTTCTTGGGGTCGGTGAGGTATTTCAGCTCGTAGCGGGCGAACATCCAGTGCGGCGTCCAGCCGGTGACGACGACGTCCTTCTTCTGCCGGATCGCGTTCTTGAGGGCGCTGGTCATCGTGGCGTCACTGCCGTCCACGAGCCGAACCGGCAGGCCGTAGGCCTTGATCGCGGCCTCCGAGCTCTTCATCACCCCGGCTCCCGGGTCGATGCCGATCACCTTGCCGTCCACCTCGGCGGCCCGGGTCTTGAGATCCTCGATGGAAGTGAGCGGCGAGAAGGCGGGGACCACCCAGCCGATCTTCGCCCCGGTCACGTTCGGTCCGAGCAGTTCCAGGCGGTCCTTGAGCTTGTCGTAGTAGGCGGCCTGGGTCACCGGGAGCCACGCGGCGACGCTGGCATCGGCGTCGCCCGTGGCCACCGCCTGCCACATCGCGGCGGCCGCGAGCGGGACAGTCTTCACCGTGTAGCCCTTCTCCTCCAGCACCTGCTTGAGGATCGTCGTCGCGGCGACGGCGTCGGCCCATTCCACGTAGGCGAGCCGGACCTGCTTGCCGGCAGCTTCGGCGGGGCTCAGGGTGAGCGCGAAGCAGAGGAGAACGCTGAGGGTTCGAACGCGCATCACTGGACCTTTCAGGGCGGGACGGGGCTTCGAGAATCGGCGCGCGACAGGGTGGCGCCCGGCGGTACCGGGCGCCGCGAGCAGCCGGGGCGGCGGCGGCTTCGGCGGCGGCGCGGCGTCCGTCAGGCCGAGCCGTGCGGGCGGGCGCGCGCGGCGAGGGCCTGGGTGAAGCGGTCGAGGATGACGGCGAGGATCACGATGCCGAGCCCGGCCTCGAAGCCGGCGCCCGCCTCGAGGCGCTGGATCGACTGCCACACCTCGCGCCCGAGGCCTCCGGCCCCGATCATCGCGGCGATGACGACCATGGACAGGGCGAGCATCATCGTCTGGTTGACGCCGGCCATGATGGTCGGCAGCGCGAGCGGCAACTGCACCTTGAGCAGCTTCTGCGTCGCCGAACCGCCGAAGGCGTCGGACGCCTCGATCAGTTCCGTCGGCACGTTGCGGATGCCGAGCGTCGTGAGACGGATCACGGGCGGCACGGAGAAGATGATGGTCGCGAAGCAGGCCGAGACCGCGCCGAGGCCGAAGAAGGGCAGCGCCGGGATGAGATAGACGAAGCTCGGCAGCGTCTGCATCATGTCCAGCACCGGCGAGAACACCTTCCAGGCCCACCGGCTGAGGGCGAACCAGATGCCCAGCGGGATCCCGATCAGGAGCGCCATCACGGTCGCGAGGCTCACGAGGACCAGGGTCTCGACCGTGGACTGCCAGAGCCGGAGATCCCACAGGAACAGCAGGCCGGCGAGCGTCAGGAGCCCGACCTTGCGCCCCCCGACCTTGTAGGTCGCCAGGGCCGCCACCGCGATGACCGCCCAGGGCGGCACCGAGATGAGGGCCGCCGTCAGCGTGTCGATCCCGTTCGAGACCGAGCGGCTGACGGCGCGGGTCAGCCAAGCGCCATGGTCGGTGAGCCAATCGAGCCCGTCGTCGCTGAGCGTGTCGAGGGGAAATTTCGGGACGTTCCAGTCCATCCTTCCGCTCCTGTGGGCTTTTGAAGGGGGGCGGCGCTGAGGGTCGGCCGACCGTGCGTGCCCGGGCGCGCCGCCAGGGCGCGGACGATGTCCCGGCTCGTGAGCGTGCCGATCAGGCGCCCGTCCTCGGCGACGACCGCCACGGCGCCTTCGTCGGCGACCCGGCTCATCACCGCGTCGAGACAGGTTCCCGCCGGCACGGTGACCGGATCGCGATCGAGGAGGCCCGACACGGTCTCGCCGGCACGGGCGGCGGCGAGCCTGTCGCGCCGGACGCGGCCGACGAAGCGGCCCTCCGGATCGGCCACGCACCACGACTCGGCGTCATCCGCCGCGACCGTCGCGCGCGCCTCGGCCACGGTGAGCGTCGGCGCCAGGACGACGGCGGCCCGGTTCGCCACGTGCTCGGTCCGCATGACCGCGGACAGGTCGATATGCTCCACGAAGCGCTCGACGTAGTCCGTCGCGGGCCGCGCCACGATCTCCTCGGGCTGGCCGATCTGCACCACCTCGCCGTCCTTCATCAGGACGATGCGCCCGCCGAGCGCGACGGCCTCGTCGAGGTCGTGGGAGACGAAGACGATCGTCTTCCTGAGCGTGCGCTGGAGGTCCTTCAGCTCGGCCTGCATGTCGCGGCGGATCAGCGGGTCGAGGGCGCTGAAGGCCTCGTCCATCAGCAGGATGTCGGCATCGGCCGCGAGGGCGCGGGCGAGGCCTGCCCGCTGCTGCATCCCGCCGGAGAGCTCGTGCGGATACTTGTGCTCCCAGCCCTTCAGGCCGACGAGGGCGATGGCCTCCATCGCGCGGTCGTTGCGCTGCTGGAGGGGGCGTCTCTTGATCTCCAGACCGAACGCGACGTTCGACAGGATGGTGCGGTTCGGCAGCAGGGCGAAGTGCTGGAAGACCATACCGAAGGTCTTCTGCCGGAACGCCAGCAGATCCTTCCGGCCGAGGCGCGTGACGTCGACGTCGTCGACCAGGATGCGTCCGCAGGTCGGTTCCACGAGCCGGTTCATGCAGCGCAGCAGGGTCGATTTCCCCGACCCGGACAGTCCCATGAGGACCAGGATCTCGCCCTCGACCACGTCGAAAGAGATGTCGCAGAGTCCGACGACCGCGCCACATGTCCGGGCAATGTCGGCCTTCCGTTTCCCTTCGGAGATCAGCGCGATGGCCTCGGCATGATTGGCGCCGAAGATCTTGCTCACTCCCGCTAAGGTAATACGACCCATGTGGTTACGACCTCTACGATCTATTGCATTTTCTCTGTCGGCGCTTGTTGCCCTGGGCTGGACGAGCCTTTTATCAATGACAATGAAAAGCTACCGGCGGGCCTCTCACGGGCTTGCCTTCCTGCGACGCTTTCTGGCTCGAAGACGACACGTCCGGAATTTTACCGTCATGAATTCACAATGCACTGCAGCATTGGCACCGATTTAGACAGACCTGAGAACTTATTGTGCAGGAACAGCCGCGTTCCTTCGCAGGCCCACCGCCCGCGGCGCGGTCTCTTCACGTGCGCGGTCCGGCGGGCATCGACTCGGTCGCGAAGGCGGCGCGGTCCGCGCCCGGTCGCGGCGTCGTCGGACCCGCGGCGATCAGAGACGCCGCCGATGCGCGCTGCGACGCTGGCACGCCGTATCCGGCGCGCACCGGTCGTCGAGGTCTGACGCCCACCGTCCCGGCGATCCGAGCGGGCCGTCGCCGACCGGGCGCCCTCGTGGGTGACGCCGCCGCATCGGTCGGGTGTCCGCCCGCGCGCGGTGCCGGTATCGGACCCGCTCCCGCGCGTCCGCACCGGAGATCGCCGGGCGCCTGACTCGGCGGCCGCGATGGGCTACGAGGCGTCCGGCCGAAGCAATGGGCGCTTGGATGCGGTTAGAGATCGAGCGAAAGTTCCTCGTGGCAGGCGATGGCTGGCGCGCGGCGGCCACATCCATTCGGCCGCTGAAGGACGGCTTGGTCGGTCATTTCGCGCGGGGGAAGGTCCGCGTGCGCCTCGACGGTGAGCGGGCCTGGCTCACGGTCAAGGGCGCCCGCGACGGCATCGCCCGCGCCGAGTTCGAGTACGAGATCCCGCATGCCGACGGCGCCGCCATGGTCGATCAGGTGTGCACCGGCAACGTGATCGAGAAGATCCGGTACTGCGTGCCGCACGACGGGCTGACCTGGGAGGTCGACGTCTTCCAGGGCTCGCTGGCCGGGATGGTCCTGGCCGAAGTCGAGCTTGCGCGGGCCGATCAGTCCTTCGCCAAGCCCGCCTGGCTCGGCGAGGAGGTGACCGGCGACCTGCGGTTCCGCCAGTCGACCCTGCTGCATCTCTGCTGCGAGGCCGGCCGGCCGATCACGATGGACGACGTCTTGCGGCTGCCGGTCGCCGCGTAGCGGGCGGGCAGGCGTCCGGTCGCGCCGCGCGGGTGACCCTGGCCGTACTTGACCTGACTCCGTGAGCCCAACGCCTCGACCAGGTGGGGATCGCCGTCCGCCGCCGCGCGCGGACGAGATCCGTGACTCGACCGAGTCCGGCGGCGATGCGCCGACGCTTCGCCGCGCGGGCAGCGCGGTCAAACACTCAACGTCCTCGGCGAGCCGGCGGCGACCCGGGCGGCGCCGTCGTGGTCGCGGGCCGGCCCGAGATCGCCGCCGCGGCTGCGGCCAGCCGCACGGCGCCGCATCTGCGTGAGGAACTCGCGATCGTCGGCGATGCGGCTCGGCCGGTGGCCCGACGAATCTGGTCCGCAGCCCGCACGGGGCACGCCGAACCGGCGGATGCGCGCCGCCGCGGCTGGCACGCGTCCCGCGCCGCACCGCGCAGATCCGTCGTTCTCCCGAGCCGATACGGCGGTGTTCTGCGTGGCGAAGCTCGAAGGCCGCGTTGCGGTGCAGTATCGATTGGTGCGGCGCTAATGGGATCAGTACTGAGCGGTCGGAGTTTCAACTGTTACTGTTGAAATCTCCGAGGAATCGTCATGGGCCTCACCGCCTTCGCCGTGTTCGTCATTCCGTGGGTGCTGCTCGCGGTGTTTCTGACACGGTCCCCTTCAGTGCTTCGCCTAGGGACTGCGCCGGCGCCCTGGCGGTACATCCCGACCCACAAGGAGATGGCCCGCGCCGACCGTCGCGCGATGCACCCGCATGACAGGCGCAGCCCGCAGCCTGGTGGGGTCCCGAGCCGGGACCAGCACGGCCGGACCGAGGCGGCCGCGGGCGGCGCGCTGGGCCCGAGCGTGGAGCCCACCGAGCCCGACGACAAGCTGAGCTAGAGCTGTTCCCGATCGGGCTGAGACGGGGACGCTCGCCGAGTCCGAGTCCGAGTCGAGCCCGAGCCCGAGCCCGAGCCCCGACTTCGGTCCGGGGGCGGGCTCGAGGCGCGGCTGTCTCGGCCGCGGGCGCCTCCTTCCGACTTGGGACACCGGAAGGGGCCATGACCCCGGCGGGACTCGCCGAGAGCCGCGCCGCTACGGCGCCCGGCACCCCGCCGCATCCGGAGCAGGAGCGATCACGCGCCGATCGTCGCGCGCGGCTTGCAGTAGCTGTCGCGCACCGCGGGGATGTCGTCGTAGCCGTCGACGGTGCAGAAGTACGTGCAGACCAGCCAGGCGGCCAGGGCGAGGCACAGAGCGCCGTTGTAGAGCCACAGGCCGATCACGCGCCGGCTCGGCAGGTTCGGCAATCCGACGACGGAGCCGGGCACCCAGTCGACCGCGAAGACGATCGTGCAGAAGGCACCCAGCACGCCGGCCATCATGACGGCGAGAGCCGTGGACGTCATTCCGCTTCCCCACCGCTGTGCCCGCGAGAGGGCCGGGGTGCCGCGCCCGCGCGATCGACGCGGGGACCACACCCAGCGACGGGCACGCGCAGCCGAAGTCCCGTCATGGCGCCCTCCTGCCCCGACGATCCACGCCCCGGCAGCTAACCGGGACGGCGCCGACAAGTCGAGATCGCGTTTCGCGCGACGCCGCTGTCCGACGTGCCGGCTGCGTAGAAGACCCGAGGGGTTTGATGCCGCGAGGCTCGGCAACGTGCCTGGAAGGCTTGGTGGGCGCACTAGGGTTCGAACCTAGGACCCGCTGATCAAGAGGACTAGGCTCCGGGCACCAGGACACGCATGTCGTGCTTACCGGCGCCGTCGACAGCTTGATCGCGCTCTCGAAATTCGATGTACCCTCTGATCGTCGAACGTCGAGCACCGCTGAAATCGCTCCGCCTACTTACCGGGTGCTTACCGGGTGCTTACCGGAATGCGCCTCACCAATCAGACCGCCGCCGCCGCGCAGTTCCCGGCCGGAGAGGATCGCCTCGTCGTGTTCGACGACGATCTCCCGGCTTCGGTCTGCGAGTGAGCGCAGGCGGCTCGCGACAGTGGATCGTCCAATACCGCAATGCCATCGGTCTGACCAAGCGGGAGACCCTCGGTCGCGTCGGACTGCTCGCGGCTACCGATGCCCGGCGGGCGGCGAGCGAACGATTGGCGCGGGCGAAGCTGGGCGAGGACCCGCACGCCGAGAAGCAACCCGCGAAGGACCGCGCCTTGGTGGCCCTCGGAAATCTGGACATCTGCGAGACCACCTGAACCGCCCGGCTCCGGCCGCGGCGGTTTTTCGTGCCCAATGAACCCGTCAGGTTGTGCACAACCCAACTACAACGTGTCTTCGGCACAACACCTCACAACCGATGAGCCCCGCTGGCCGCTGCCACGCGGGGTTTTCCCGTTCACGGCCTTGCGATTGAATCTTTAAGTTGCAACGCTGAATCCGCGTCAACCGCTAGGTACAAAACTGAACATTCGCTCGTGGCCGCGGCGTTTTCGGCGCTGTTCCGTGGGCAATGGCCGAGCATTCCCTCGGTTAGTGGAAAACCTGTGCGTATCGAAATGCACAATCGGAACGATGTTCTATGCGCTTCGAGCGGATTGTAAGCCTGGGTGCGCTCTGCCAAGTCACGCACCAGATCAACCGATGCTTCCCGGGTCAGCCTAAAAGTCTATTCGACTGGCTGGTTACGCCTTTCTCCGCCGTTCGCTCTATCTTCGAAACGCAGGGCAAGCACCTGTGCAGCGATGTCGCCGTGAATAAATTTGAGATTATTTGCCAAAATTACGGCGTTTCTTATCACCACGAGTTCCCGCGTGACGCGAACGTCATCCCCTATATCACTCAAGAAGCATTAGAGACAGGAAAGAGCAAGCTCGCACACAAGTTCAACAAGATGGTATCCATGTTGAGCGAGCCGACGCCAATGCTTTTTGTCCGCTTTCTCGGTCACCACGGGGAGGCGCGAGCATGGCCCTACATGAATGACCCTGAGGTCATGAAGATCTCCGAGATCAACGACCTCTGCACCTATCTGGCGAGCCGCTTTCCGGCGCTGCCGTTCGAGATGGCCTTCGTCTACCTGCCGCAGTTCACGCAGCTCGAAGCGGACGCAGCGGCCGATCCGCGCGTGCATCTCATCCCGCTGGACAGGACGGCCAACACCTGGGCCGGGAACGACTCGGATTGGGACGAGATCTTCGCCCGCTTCGATCTGGCGATCCCGCCGGTGCTGGCGCAGGTCGCCGAGGCCGCCTGAGATCGCCAAGCCGCCGACAAGGCGCGCCGAGCGGGCAGCGAAGCCCGCAACGTCCTCGCCGGTCCCCTCGGGCGCATTGGCCTCCGCCGATGCGCCCTTCATCGTTTCAGGCTGTTCGGCCAAGTGGAGCGAGGCGATGCGCCATGAGGGTCGGTTTACTACAAGCGCCCAGCCCCAGAGGATATCAAGAAGCTGGACCTGAACGCCGATCAGCTCGAAGTTGCTCGACCTTCGCCAACATGGCGCTTCATAATATCAGGCAGCCAGATGCATTCGTGTCCAAGGTCGACGCCGGCGAGAAGCTCCTGCGGTGCTTATCCAGGGGATTGAAGGAGTTCGGCCCGGATCAGATCGGAGCTCTCGTCGAGGTGGTGTCTATGCTGAAGATGACCCCGTCGATCCTCCAGCCCGAGAAGGTCCCGGCCGCCGCGGAAGTCGTGCGGGTGGTCGAGGAGGCGCAAAGGGCTGCTGCGAATTAAGATAGCGCCATCGAAGCCCCGCCGGCCCGGCCGCGCGGGGCTCTTTCGAGCCTGCTTTGGCTTCGTGCTATCGAACCAACTCTCAAGCGAGCGCGTTTGTCAGCCTTCAACTCGAAGGAAGGGTCTCATGCGCCATCGCGTTCTCGCAGCCGCCGCCGTCTTCAGCCTCCTCGCAGGCGGGGCCTCTGCACAGGCTCCCGCGGCGACTCCCGCTACACCCTCCGCTCCTGGCGCGCCGGGCGTAGTCGCGCCGCAGAACAGCACGACCGGTAGCAATGGCGCCGTGACGGCTTCACCAACCGGGCAGCCGGCCGACACGATTTCTAACAGCTCGTCGTCCGCCGGGAATGCCAACCAGCCTGAGCGCGCTGTTCCTCAGGGCGGCGGCGGTGGCGGCAGCAGCAAGTAGCCGCTGAGCGCCATCATCTGCGCGCGCTTCCTCCAGCCCCGCCGGCACCGCCGCGCGGGGCTTCCATCGCTGACGAACGCGTTATCATTGACCCAGATTCGGCCCCACATCCCCCGAGGCTTGAATCTAGAAAGGCCCGCCCGGCCCCGGCGCGGGCTTCTTCGTGCCCTTCACTCAGAAATGTCTGATAGCGCTCCATCGCATTTTCACCGCGAACAATTGCCCCAAATAGCCGTTGGGCAGCTATGTCGGAGCCAAAAAGAACTACCGATATCCGGGCCGATCGCCTTCATCGCCGAATTGCGCTGACAATTGCGCTGGACGAACAGGTGATTGAAGCCCTTGCTATAACGGCGGCGACCCTCCGCAATGGGAGCGATCCTGGCGCGAGCGACTTAGATCAAGCCATCCGCACATATCGCATCAGCATCATGAAGCAGCGCGCGATACTAGGCGCGGCTGGGATTGATGTATGATGAACGCACGCCTCGTCTATGAAGTCCGTGGCATGCGAGCTGATGGCAGCGTGATCTGTCAATCCCGACTGCAGACTGGGCGCTTAAGAAGCTGCGAGATTTTTTGGCCAAGGGGTACAGTGACATCACTGTGCGCGATCCAGACGGACGCCAAGTCTCTGAAGCCGATCTGATCAACACCGTTGAGGGATCCGGTGCAGCGCCCGCGGAAGACGCGCTTCCCGCCGTCCCACAGATCAGCCGCCAACCCGCTCTGACGTAGGATCAGGCATGATTACCTAGATCGGAAGTGCGGGCCCTTCGTAGTCAATTGCGCGTCTTCAAATGCAGATTGTCGGGCCAGTGGCCACGACCACCTCAGGCCGCAGGCAGGGCATGGATCCGAGTCCAACAGATCGTCGGCCCTACGCCCTCGTTGTCGACGATGACGTGCTGGTCCGCATGACCGCGCTCGACATCTTGGAGGATGCGGGATTTCGGACCTTCGAGGCCGAGAACGCCGAGGAAGCCCTAGCGGTGCTACACGGGCACCATGTCTCGATCGTCGTCCTCTTCACCGACGTGAATATGCCGGGAGCGATGGATGGCTTCGGGCTGGCACGCGAGACTGCCCAACACTGGCCTCACGTGAGCATTCTGGTAGCCTCGGGGCGTCATAAGCCTGGTCCCGGCGAGATGCCGGAGGGGGCGCATTTCGTCGGCAAGCCCTTCAGCGCGGAAGTGGTGCGCGACAGGCTCAAGCAGATGCTTCCAGACGGTCAGAAACCTGATCCTTTGAAGGACTGATTGGCCTGACCCCGGAGACGTACCGGGCGAAGTGGGGCCTCCTTACGACTACCCGATGGTGGCTCCCGGCTATTCGGAGAGACGATCTGCCATCGCTACAAGCTTGCAGAGCCGTCACGTCAACCGCTCGGCCGCTCGAACCGCAGGAAAAGCGTAGATCCAGAAACGCCAAACCTCGTCGAGGGTTATCTCGCCTGACTAGAGCAGCGTCGAAGCGTGGCGCGCCGCCGCCGCGGAGCGCCACCGGGTGACGTTCCGGGGCAGCTCGCTGACCACTGAGCCATCAGTCTGCCTGCACTGCAAGATGCGGTCGACGTGACCCCGTCTGTCGGTGATTGGCGAGGGGCTCCACTCGGCTCTGTTTGACCTTGGTCAGATTCAAGATCTGAAGAGTGGTCGTTGGGAGCGGCGACAGTAGCAGTGGCGCGGATCGACGCTGAATCAGGGTCGATCATTTATGATCAAAATTGCAACCAGTGGTAAAATCCATCGGCTTCTGATTTATCGTAAGTGGCTAAGATGTTGGCTCGCGCCTGTCAGTCCTGTTTCAGCCGACAAAACTTTGCTGAAATGTGTCTGTGATTAACCCAGGGTAAACCCGCGGCTCTGGTTAATGCTTTCACCGCGAATCGGTGGAACCAGCCAGGAAGTAAACAGTTCATGTCCTCCATCACCCTGTCGGCCGCCACGCGCCAGAACCTGCTCTCGCTGCAGGATACCGCCCAGTTGATGGCGACCACGCAGAACCGCCTCGCCACCGGCAAGACGGTCAACTCCGCCCTCGACAACCCGACCAACTTCTTCACCTCTCAGGCCCTCGACGGCCGCTCCTCGAGCCTGAACTCGCTCCTCGACGGCATCTCCAACGGCATCCAGTCGATCCAGGCCGCCAACCAGGGCATCACCTCGATCCAGAAGCTGGTCAGCCAGGCCAAGTCGATCGCCAACCAGGCGCTCTCGACCCAGCTCTCCACCACCGGCACCGCCGCCAGCGCCTACAGCGCCAGCACCGCCTCCCAGACAGTCCTGCTGACGATCAACGGCAGCTCGGTCTCCGCCATCATCAACGCCTCCTCGAGCATCAGCGCGACGGTGGCCGCGCTCAACGCCGCGGTCAGCTCGGCCTCGACCGCGTCGAGCGGCGCCTTCGGCGCCGGCGCGATCTTCTCGGCCGACAGCACCGGCACCAAGATCGTCCTGAACGCCCAGGCGGACGTCGAATTTCAGAACTCCGGCAGCCAGACGGCGCTCGGCTTCACCGCCTCGGCGACCACCGCCTCGACCTACGGCACCGCCGCCAGCACTGTCGTCTCCAGCGACCTGTCGATCTCGGGCACGGCCCAGCGCGCCTCGCTGGCGAACCAGTACAACAACCTGCTCAACCAGATCACGCAGCTCGCCGGCGACGCCAGCTACAACGGCGTCAACCTCATTGCCGGCAAGGGCAATGACATGAACATCAAGTTCAACGACACCGGCAGCTCCAACCTCAACGTCGCCTCGGTCGACGCGACCTCGAACGGCCTCGGCCTGACCTCGATCACCAACTCGAACAGCTCGACCAGCCAGAACGGTCTCGGCAACTTCCTGCTGAACTCGGACGTCAACAAGACGCTGGCCACCCTGACCAAAGCCGACGCAAGCCTGAACTCCGCGGCGAGCACGCTGGGCTCGAACCTGTCGGTCGTTCAGAACCGCCAGGACTTCTCCAAGCAGCTGGTCAACGTGCTGAGCACGGGTTCGGCCAACCTGACGAACGCCGACCTGAACCAGGAGGCGGCGAACTCGCAGGCGCTGTCGACCCGTCAGTCGATGGGCATCTCGGCCCTGTCGCTGGCCAACTCCGCCCAGCAGGGCGTCCTCCAGCTCCTGCGGTAAGAGCAGTCTCCTTGATGGACATGACGGCCGGGGCAGAGCGACCCAGCTGCCTGTCATTCGATCCGCGCGCCCGGCCCAGCTGAGCGTCGACCGTTCAAGGTCGGCTCCAACCCTGCGCGCTGACAGCCTGCGCCGAGCGGGCTGTCCCTCCTGCATCGGGTCTCGCCGATGCCGCGCGTTCCGTCATCCCAGCAGCGATCCTGATCCGGACAGCGCGCGCAGCGAGCCCTACATGTCAACGACGCCTACTGAACAGCCGACGCGTCGGCCTGGCCGCCCACGACTCGCTGTGCACGAGCGGCGACGCAACAGCATCTCGTTTCATGTGCGCGACGATTTGCGCAGGGCCATCGAGCATCTGGCCAGGGTCAATGGGGTATCCCTCAGCAAGCAAGTGGAAGCCTACGTCGAAAAATGCGTCCTCGAAGACGTAGTCACACGGGCTGCAAATTACCCAGACTCCATTGATCCCGTCCTTGCGACGATATTGAACGATGAAGCTCCGGCGGCGAGCGCCTGAGGCATGGGCTCGCAAGAGTTCGGGAGCGGGGTGGTCCGTTGGCAGACATCGAGGGCACTCCTCGATGCGCAGCACGTCACCGGGCGACATTCCGGTTCAGCTCGCTGGCCGCGCGGCCGTCAGCCTGTAGCCGCGCCAGCGCGACGGCGGGGTGTCTCCCGGGCTTTCGGCCGGGAATGCCCACACGCTCTACCGGCTCAGTGGCGGTCGACGGTTCGGACGTCTGCGCCGCCAGCACGCCAGGGCGAGGGTCCAAACGCGGCCGGGCGCGTCGAGACGATGGGACCTTCGGCATGACGCCGGGCTAGCGTGAGTCGCCGTCCACGACGAGTCCGCGGCACGCGGCGAGGTGCCACAAGCCTCCGCTCGCGGTCGGCGAAGGTCGCAGTCCGGTTTCAACCCGGTCCAGCCGCGACCCCTAGCCTGTCGGAAGCCCAGAAGCCGACCTTGCTGGCAGAGTGGTGCTCACGTGTCGGGCCCTAAAGTCACGCCGAGAAGATCCGCGTTATCTCGAAATTTTTCAATCGGGGAATTTCTGCGGTCCTGATCTGATTGTATTTTGGCACGAAGCTCTGCAAGCCCTCACTTGGCAATTGTCGAGCGAGTCGAATTTGTCGATGCCAGCTCCCGACGAAGCTGAGTGATCGTTCGGCAGTCGGTCATGACAGTTTCGCTTTTACCCGCGCGCGCTTGCATGATGTGCGCTCGATCGAAAGCGGCCGGAGCAGAGCTCCGGCCACCTCATTAGTTGAAAAGACGGTTGCTTACCGCAGGAGCTGGAGGACGCCCTGCTGGGCGGAGTTGGCCAGCGACAGGGCCGAGATGCCCATCGACTGACGGGTCGACAGCGCCTGCGAGTTCGCCGCTTCCTGGTTCAGGTCGGCGTTCGTCAGGTTGGCCGAACCCGTGCTCAGCACGTTGATCAGCTGCTTGGAGAAGTCCTGACGGTTCTGAACGACCGACAGGTTCGAGCCCAGGGAGCTCGCCGCGGAGTTCAGCGTGTTGCCGGCGCTGGTCAGGGTCGCCAGGGTCTTGTTGACGTCCGAGTTCAGCAGGAAGTTGCCGAGACCGTTCTGGCTCGACGAGTTGTTCGAGCTGGTGATCGACGACAGACCGAGACCGCTCGCCGTGGCGTCGACCGAGGCGACGTTGAGGGTCGAGCTGCCGGTGTTGTTGAACTTGATGTTCAAGTCATTGCCCTTGCCGGCAATGAGGTTGACGCCGTTGTAGCTGGCGTCGCCGGCGAGCTGCGTGATCTGGTTGAGCAGGTTGTTGTACTGGTTCGCCAGCGAGGCGCGCTGCGTCACGCCCGAGATCGACAGGTCGCTGGAGACGACGGTGCTGGCGGCGGTGCCGTAGGTCGAGGCGGTGGTGGCCGAGGCGGTGAAGCCGAGCGCCGTCTGGCTGCCGGAGTTCTGGAATTCGACGTCCGCCTGGGCGTTCAGGACGATCTTGGTGCCGGTGCTGTCGACCGAGAAGATCGCGCCGGCGCCGAACGAGCCGCTCGACGCGGTCGAGGCCGAGCTGACCGCAGAGTTCAGGGCCGCGACGGTGGCGCTGATGCTCGAGGAGGCGGCGACCGTGGCGGAGACCGAGGTGCCGTTGATCGTCAGCAGGACCGTCTGGGAGGCGGTGCTGGCGCTGTAGGCGTTGGCGGCGGTGCCGGTGGTGGAGAGCTGGGTCGAGAGCGCCTGGTTGGCGATCGACTTGGCCTGGTCCACGAGCTTCTGGATCGAGGTGATGCCCTGGTTGGCGGCCTGGATCGACTGGATGCCGTTGGAGACGCCGTCGAGGAGCGAGTTCAGGCTCGAGGAGCGGCCGTCGAGGGCCTGAGAGGTGAAGAAGTTGGTCGGGTTGTCGAGGGCGGAGTTGACCGTCTTGCCGGTGGCGAGGCGGTTCTGCGTGGTCGCCATCAGCTGGGCGGTGTCCTGCAGCGACAGCAGGTTCTGGCGCGTGGCGGCCGACAGGGTGATCGAGGACATGGGGCTCTATCTTTCTGGCTCAACATGCCGCTTCTGCGGCAATCTCATGAGCAATAATACGGATGTCAGATCAACTTGGATTCGGAAACAATCTAGAAATTAAGATATCACAGTAAACGGCCCAATAATTGACGTCAGCGTCTAGGACTTTGCTTAAAGTTGATGGCGCGGGACATTCGATCGCCCGGAAGTTGATTTGCTGCAACTTGAGGCGGCTGGGACGCGACCGATACAATCCGGCGTGTCTTCAGCAGCACCTGTCAGCCACGCGCATCTGCCACACCACGTTCATGCGCACTCGGCGAATTGCCTTGCCGCTATCCGAGCCGACATCCGCCGATCTATCGTCGGAGAGTCCAGGGCCGACTCATTCAAAATCCAATCGAGCATCCATCTTGTTCGTTGCCTGGACGCGAGACGGCCGCGGGAGGGTCACGAACGGCCTTCAACAATCGGGATGTCTGAGACAGAGACCGAAGAGCGACGTCTGCTTCGATGCGGTTGCCGTCCAACAGCGGACCAGCAGCAAACCACCCGTAGCGGACGTCGCGGAACTTCCGGACTGGGGCACCAGCGGACGGCAGTGCTAGCGGTCGATTTCGTCGCCGATCGGCGCCACTGCGACGCCGGCGGCCCGAAGCGCGGTCACCGCCTTCATGATCGGGTCGGCGGCGGCGTCCATGCCGCTATCCCAGCGCGATCAACATCCAGGTGCGCGCCTTCGCCATCAGGTCGCCGTCCCCGGCTTGAGGGTCGGACGCGATCACGCGGTCAATAATCTCGCGCGCGTCCGCGCCGCTCATCCCGATTCCCTGCACGAAGCCACTCAGCCGCTCGGAGAGACGTTCGATGGTCGCCGCGCGGTCGGCGCTCGGATCGGTCTCGCTCATTCTTTCACCGGATGGGCCAACAGGATCGTGGTCCGGACCATGTTGCGCTTCCAGGCCGGCTTTTCGGTGGTCAGCGCCTCGGCGGCGCGCGCGTCGGTGCGGAGCGTCTCGACGAGGTCGAGCGTCCAGCCCTTCGCGAGCGGCTAGGCCTCGGTTGCCAGATCCGCGAGCACGGCGTCGACCGCGGCGTCGATATCCTGATCGGTCACCTCGGCGGCCTTGCGCAGTTCGGTGACGGGCGGGGGTTCTCTGGCCATGGGCCGGCCAATTGCAGCGTGGTCGTCGTCGAGTCCATGAGGCCGACCCGCACAGCGAGGGCGAGCAGGTCGCCGTCCGTCAGCGTCTCGCCGTCGACCGGCCAACAGGGCAGCCCGCCTGTCCATGGCCCCACGGTGTGCCGCGGGCTCGAAGCGCCGCAACAGCTTCGCTGATCGGATCGTGGCCATCGCTCATGAAGCGACGCTACCGCGAGCCGAGGAAGCGCGTCGAGGCTGGCTGACCGCAGAGCGGTTCGGGAGGCAGAGAGGGGGGCTTACCGGTTCGCCCTGCTTACCATGCGCTCACCGGGATCGTGATCCGGTAAGCAGGAAGTAGGCTAAGTCTTGGTGGGCGCACTAGGGTTCGAACCTAGGACCCGCTGATTAAGAGTCATCCAGGCTCCCGGTTTCCCCAGCGGGGGAACGTTTACCGAACGCGTAGTAAAAGTCCTTTCACTTCCGATGCCTGTGCGGTTCTCTCCGCGTAGCCTTGATCGGGCAACGGGTTAGCGGTTCTGATGCTCCCGCCCGAACCCGCCCGAGTTTTCAGCCCCCCCATGCCCCGTCTCGACCTCAACATCGGCCACGTCCGCGACGCCAAGAAGGCCGCCGTGCCGGGCGCCAAGGCGTACGACATCATCGACACGCGGGCTCGCGGGCTGCTGCTCCGCGTCGGGCCCCGGGGATGCCGCTGGGCCTGGAAGCACGAGTTCAACCATCGCACGCGCCGCATGGACCTCGGCGACGTCGACGAATGGAGCATCGAGGACGCCCGCACCATCGCCGGCGAGGCGACGAAGCTGATCCGCGAGCGGAAGGGCCTGCCGGACGCCGCGTGGCTCGCCGCGCAGCGCGCCCGGTTCGGGAAGGCCCCGCCGCCGGACTGGACCGTCGGGTTGGGTCAGCCGTTCGTGCCGTCGCCCGAGCCCAAGCCCTGGAAGGGCACCCCCGACTTCATGGCGTGGACATACCGGGACGCAGTCGACCGCTACATCGCCCACGTGACCGCCACGAAGAAGCGGGCGACCGCGGCGGACTACCGGAAGACCCTCACCAACCCGGCGTTCACGCACTTCATGAAGCTACCCGTCACCCGCATCACGGTCGACGAGATGCAGAAGGCCATCAATGCTGTCGCAAAAGCCGGCCATCATGCCAGCGCTGTCGGCATGACCGTGAAGCAGCGCACGTTCTGGAAATGGCTAGGCCGGCCGGGCGTGTGCGAGGGGTCGATGATTACCACCGCCGTCATGGCGCGGCTGCACAAGCCCGAGCGCGTGAAAGTGCCTGTCGTCCCGGGCGCGCCGCCGGTGCCGAAGAAGCGGAAAAAGCATTTCCCTTTGATGCCGGAGCTCGGACGCCTCGTCGCCCTGGCCCGCAGCGGCGCGCTCGAACCGGCCTTCGACGTTGCTATCCTGCTCCTGGTCGCGGCGGCCCAACGCAACCACGCAGTCTGCTCGGCCGCGCGCGAGGACTTCGCGGACTGCGACGAGGAGCCCGGCTGGGGTGTGTGGCGCGTACCGCCGCTCCACCGCAAGGGCGCCTCCGAGGAGGACGAGGTTGAGGAGCGCACGCACGCTGTCCCGATCCCGCCGGCGGTGTGGGCAGTGGTCAAGGACCGCATCGACAGCCTGGACGGCCACTTCCTGTTTCCGGCCTTCCGCACCTGGAGGGGCAAGATGCTCGTCGGGCACATGCACGAGAACACCCTCTCGCATCATTTCGCGGCCATGCCCGACATAATCGCACGCCCGCACGACCTGCGCCGAGCGCTCCGGTCCCAGGGCCGCAAATTGCTGAAGGTCACCCCTAAGGAGATCTCGCTGATCCTGGATCACGCCGAGGGCAAGGCGGGGTCGGTGACCGAGAAGCACTACAGCGACGACGAGCTTCTCGACGTTAAGCGACCGATCTTGGAACGGTGGTGGGAGATGGTCGAGAGGCACGCCGAAGCCTCCGCGCCTACCCTGCCGCCGGTCGAGGAGATCCGCATCCACATCACCGCGGCGAAGCTCCACAGGAAGAACCGCAAGCCGAAGGCCTCCGCCGCGGCCGCGGCCTAACGGTCCGCTTAACCCAACCTTCACTACGTCGCCCGGCGACCCTGGACGGCGGCTTGACCGCACGAATCGCGAGCTGCGATCCTCGCCTCGTCACCGCCTGAGAGGCCCCCATGAAACCGCGCATAGCCCCCCGACAGACCGAGACACCCCCGGGGGCGTGACGCCGCGCGCGCAGCCCCCCTCGCCAGGAGGCTGCCCTTCATGACCAAGACGAACACATACTTCACTGCCGACCTCCACCTCGGACACGCCGGGGTCATCAGGATGTGTCGCCGGCCCTTCGCCGACGCCGCCGAGATGGACGAGCACCTGGTGCACGCCTGGAACAGCCGCGTCCGCCCCGTCGACACGGTCTGGTTCCTCGGCGACTTCGCCATGGGGAGCTCGCCCGAGCGGTGCCGAGAGCTCTTCGCCCGCCTGAACGGCACCAAGCACCTGGTGCGGGGCAACCACGACCGGCAGCGGGTCCTCGACCTGCCCTGGGCCTCCCAGCACGACCTGACGCAGATCACCGTCGACGGCGTCCGCCTGGTGCTCTGCCACTACGCGCTGCGGTCGTGGAACCAGGTCTGGCGGGGCAGCCTCCATCTGTTCGGGCACACCCATGCCACCCTGCCCCCGACCCGGCAGTCCTGCGACGTCGGCGTGGATGCCTGGGCCTTCCGGCCGGTGACGCTGGCGGAGATCCAGGAGCGCCTCGCCACCGTCGAGGAGGAGCCAGAGGAGATGCGCCGGGCGCGCGAGCAGGGCGAGGAGGATGGCGATGGCGCGTGAGACCGAGATCCCCGACGATACCGTCACCTGCGAGACCTGCGGGTGGGTGTCGTACTCAGTGACCCGGGAGCACGCCGAGGAGCATGTCGCCCGGCACAATGCCCGGCGCGCCATCGACCCCGAGGCGGCGCGGCACTGGCCTCGTCCGATGTCGATCCGCGAGTACGCATGCCGCGGATGCGGCGGCTGGGGACCGTACCGGCCCGCCCGGCAAGGGGACTGCCCGACGGGCGCCACCATCAACGCCGTCGTCATGGAATGAAGAAGGGCCCCGGGGTGACCGGGACCCTTCTAGATTCGGGGCTGCGGAGTGGCCTCGGCGTCCAGTTCGTCGGCCACATCGAGGAGACGCTCACCGGTCTCCCTGGTCAGCCGGGCCAGGGCCTCCGGGACCCAATCCGGGATGTCCATCGCGCCCGAGGCCCATCTCGACACCATCCGGGGGTCCACCTCGTCCCTCGGGCCCGCCGGGTGATACGGCCCGAGCAGCCTCGCTAGGGGCCGGCGCCAGTCCTCGCCGGAGCGGAGCGCCTCCCCGGCGCGGGCGAGCAGGTCTGGTGTCATGGGGTTCCTCAGATACGGAACGGGCTAGTTTCGAGGTCCGCCGCGGCGTCGTACTCGTCCTCGAACGCCAGCCGGTCGAGGTCGATGTCGTAGCCGATCTCCTGTTCGCGCGGGCGCTTCGGCCCCTTCGTCGGCGGCGTGAACGTGATATGGAGCCTGACTTTGCCCTCGGCGCCCTTCACGTCGAGGGCCCAGCGCTCCCAAACGTGCCGAGCCTCGGCGGGGTCGCTAGCGGTCACGACGAGGTCTAGCCCCATGTCGACGGGGGTCCAGAACCGGTCGTTTGCGGCGGTCCGGCAGAAGAAGGTGAAGAGGCCGTGGCGCCGGTAGACGGCGTCGGCGATGTTCTCTTCGTCGCGGCGGGAGAGCGGGCGGGTCAGGTGCGAGACGCGGGGGTCGTAGCGCATGTCGGTACTCCGGCTTTCGGGCGGCATCGCCTGCCCATGACGGGAGCGTGGACCCCTGCGTCGCATCCCACAACGACCAATGCCGACCTTTTTTAGAGCCCCTCGAACGCGTCGGCGTCCTCAGCCAGGCGAGCGGCGGCCGCGGCAGCCTCGGCGGCTTCCCGGCGCACGACGGCGTCCCGCTCGGCCGCGGTGACCGTCGCCTCGACTTCGGCGAGCCAGCGCTTCGTCACCGCCGGCTCCCAGTCGTCGTGAGCCGCCAGGATGAAACCGCGCGCTTCTTTCACCTGCATGCCCGCTGGCTGGTCCCCGAGGAACACGAGCCACTCCGCCGGAATTCCGGCGTCCCAATGGACGACGGACAGCCGGTCAAGGAGGCCGCCGACCCTTCGCCGGACTTTGTCGGCCGCGGCCCGGGCGATGGTCGCGCGCCGGCGGTGGAGGCTCGCCAGCTTCCTGTTCATCACCACCTGCTCCGCGTCGGGCAGGCCCCGGACGCGCACGCACCGGCCGCCGATGACCTCGTAGACCGGCGACCGCTCGATGAGGCGCCAGGACCGCTCGCCGTCGGAGGACTCCTCCACTATGCCGAGTTCCCTCCCCCAGCCGATCAGGTTGCCGACGTAGTCCGCGGCGAAACTCGGGCTCCACCCCCGCGGACCCTGCATCGCGGCCGCGGCGGCGAGGAGGTCCGCTACAGTCAAGCATTCCCGGCCGGCGAAGATCCGCAGGAGCGCCGCGTTCGCGACTGCCGGGAAATCGCGGCGGCCGTGCCCATAAGTGCGGGCTCGAATGGCGCGGGTTAGCGCGTCCTCGGGCATGACGTCCCAGAGGTGCGAATAGTCGGGCAGCCATTTGTGGCGACGCGCCATGTCAGTCCTCCCCCGCGAATCGATGCCAGAGCACGATCAAGTTGGCCCGGCTCCGGACGCGGTCTCGCTGCCTGTCTTCGAGGCCCGCCACGGCACGGGCCGCGGCGGTCTCGTCCCCGGCGAGGAGGGCGTCTGCCAGGGCGTCGACGCGGGCCGCCTCCTCAATCCAGTCCACCCGCGTCACGGGGCGGGCTCCCGGGTGAGCCGGGCCAGGGCATCCCGGCGCCGTGCGGCCACCTCGGCGCGGGCGGCGAGGAACGCCGCTTGCTCCGGGGAGGCGTCGACGTCCGCAACGAGCCGGGGTTGGCGCGCCGAGATCCATGCCTCCCGTACGGCGGCCTGTGACGTGGGCGAGAGGTTGCTGTTGGCGGGCAGCGGGACGCGCATCAGGCACTCACCTTCTCGATGAAGCGGCGTGCGTGGACGGTCGCGGCGGCCTGCCCGAGGAGGAGGTCGCGCAGCCGGTCGTCGTTGACGTCGGGGAGGTTGGCGATCTCCTCGATGGCGGCCGTCTCGCCGCCGGCGAGGTACGCCGCGAGGACCTGCGCCTCCAGGCTGCCGGCCTTGGGCTCGGCCGCCATGGCGAAGATAAAGTCGACGATCTCCCTGTTGAGGTCGTCCTCGGAGGGCTCCCGGGCGGGCAGGTCCCCCAGGGCGGTCAGGAGCTCGTGGTCGATGGGGTGCAGGTCGGTCATGGGCGGGTCACTCTGAAAGGGCTGGAAACACGGCGGCCACGGCGGCCGCGGACATGCCGGCGAGCGCGGCCAGCAGGTCGTCGTTGACGGGAGGGAGGCGGAACCGACCGGCGCGGGGCTGCTCCGGCACTAGGGCGAGGGCCGCGGCAAGGACGTCGCAGACCGCACGGGCGTGGGCCCGGCGCGCCTCCCGCTCGGCCAGGGCGGTCTCGTCGCCGAGCTTGATGCGGCGGCCGAGTTGGCCCTCGATGCTGCGCGAGGCGGCGTTCCGGGGCACGGGCAGCCCACGGGCCTGAAGGGCTGATCGGGTCGAGTTGATGGGGACGCCCAGCGCGGTGTCGACGGCCTGCAGGCTATCGAGGACGAATGCCGCCTCAACCGCGATGGCCTGCCGACCGGCGAGGGCCGACGTCCGGATGCGGGTACCCTGCGGCGCCATCCCGGTACGAGCCCGCCCGATGCGGGCCAGCGTGGCCAGGGTCCTCGGCTCGCACCAGTGCCAGCGCTCGGCTGCCATCTCGGCACCCTTCGTCGCCATGATGATCGCGACCGTCACCGGATTCGGGTCGGCATAGACGTGGGCATCGACAGTCTGGGGACGCCGCATCAACGGCCTCCCTCGACGGGCTGGAAGGTGACGCTCTTCCGCAGGCCGAGCGCCTGCAGGACGCGGGCGCCGGGGGCCCGGCTGCCGCGCAGGACCTCCCCGACGTAAGAGTGGCTGAGGCCGTGGGCCGAGGCCCAGGCCCGTTGCGACCCGGCCGCGTCGACGCGCTCCCGGAGGAGCGCGAGGACGGCCGTCGTGTCAGCCGGGGCGGTCACGCCGCTGCCGTGTCGGTGCCGGCGGCCGACGCAGCGACGTCGGCGTGGGGATCGACCCAGCGCTTGAAGCAGGCACTCTCCACCCAGAAGGGGAAGAAGCAGCCGTTCACCCAGCGCAGCACGCGCATGTCATGACGCCTGCCGTGGCCGGTTGACCCGATGTCGCCGAGGCTCAGGTCGTGCTCCGCCTCATCGATGATGGCGATGACGATGTGCGCCTCACCCTCACCCTTGAACGGCGTACCCTTCCGCGCGGTGACGAGGTCTCCGACTTGGAACGGGACGTAACGGTCGTAGTAGGCGGCCTCGTCGCGCAGGGCCTGTGCGATGAACGTCGGGGGCTTGGGGGCGTCCTCGTCGGATCGGGAGGCGAGCTCCCGCATCATGGCTTCCATGAACATGGGCGATCTTTCGACTTTCGAAGGAAGTAGTCAGCGCGCAGGGCGGCGAATCCGACCGGCATGCTGTAAGCCTACTCGCGTCCAGCGGTATTGGAATAACCTGCGTCACTTTTGCATGGAGCGCCGAACACTCCGAAACTTCAAAGTTCTTGAAGTTTGAAGTTTTGAGCGCCGCAGATTGTTCTTGAAACGACAGGTCGAGAGTGCTGGAATGCTGTCAGCGTTCAGCCATCCAGGAGCCCGCCGCCGTGTTCACCCTCATCCTCCTAGCCATCACCGTCGCGGCCATCGCCGCATCGGCCGCCGCGACGGTCTCGCGCCCTTTCGACGAGCCCCTCCCCGTCGAGGCCTCTCTTCCGGCGGCCGCCCTCGGGCTCTCGTGGCGCCGGCTCCGCCAGGTGCAGACCAGGAACGGAACGAAGGTCCTCTGGGCCGGAGAGGGCGACGAGGAGCGGTACTCGCGCGCCTACAACGTCGCCCGGGACGCGCTCCGAGCCGTCGGGTTCTCCTGGGGGACGGCCGAGCGCGACGGCGGCAGGGTCATCCCCCTGTGCTGGGAGGACCCGGCCGCGGCCCCCGATGCGCTCGACGCCGCGCTGGCTGCCGCCGACGAGGCACTCGCCCGGGACGACCTCCGCCTCGCGCGCGCGGAGGAAATGAAGAGGGAGGCTCGGGAGAACTCAGCCCGCATCGTCGCCGACGACAGCCGGGCCGCCCTGGCCGCGCTCCGGGAGAGCCTCGACAAGCTTCATTGGGCGTGGCCCGTGAAGAAGAGGACCATCGCGGAGGAGCTTCTGCGCGAGCCCATGGAAGTCGACGACGTACCGAAGATTGCCGTCGCCGACCTCGCGCAGAAGCTGACCGTTCAGGTCGACGAGGCCATCGCCCGGGTCCGTGAGCGCCTTGCCCGGGACCCGTCCAACGACTGGCTGGCCCGGGCCCAGGACCCCGATGTCCGCCGGGCCGTCCTGACCGCGGTGCAGGTTCTATGCAGCTACGACGAGGACCGGGCGAGCCTCGACAACAACATCGGCTGGGGGCGGTCGCACTCGCACGCGGGGCACGTCCTAGGGTCGCTGCCGGAGCTCTCCGTGATCGAGGCCAGCCAGGCCCTGGCCGCGGTCTGGCGCCATCGGAAGCAGGTCCGCACCGAACTCCGCGAGCAGATCTTCGGGACGGCGGAGGCCTAGCCCGGCGCTGGTCCCTTGCGCCGCCCCGCCGACAATATCCCTCGTAACCCTCTCAAGGACACCCACCCCCAATGCGCAAGTTCGCCGCCATGCTCGCCGCCACCATCGCCGCGATGCTCGCCGTCCCCAAGATGGTCTACGAGGGAGGCCGCTGGGTTCTCCGGGCCATGTTCGCCCCGCCGGCCCCGGCGGGCCTCGAAGTGGAAGAGGCTATGGACGCCGTCCGGGCCGCCGCGGCCCCGACACCTGCCCCCTCGGAGCCCGCTCGGGACGCCGTCCAGGCTGCGGACGCCGTCCGGAAGGCGTCTCTCGCTGAGGCGGCGGACGCCGTCCGGGAGTGGGGTCGCCTCGCCAGAGCGTACGCGACGTCCCGCCTTTCGGCCGAGCCGGAGCCGGATCTCCGCGCCCTCGATGAGGCCGCCGAATCCTGGCTGCGGTCGCTCTCCGACGAGGAGTGCCGCCGCCTGCTCGATTTCGGCGTTCAGCGCGTCTCGGACCACCTGCTCGGTGCCCATCCCATCCCGGGCCTGTCCCGGTGCCAGCAGTACCCCGCCTGGGCGCCTGCGGTTCTCCTCGCCGACGCCCCCGGGCGACGAGCGCTACGACGCCGTCCGGGCCGACCTCGCCCGCGATCCCGCGAGCGTCCCCGGCTACCGCGTCGCCGCCTGAGCCCACCTCCTGGAACGGACAAGGCCCGCCCCCCGGGAGGAGGCGGGCCTTTTCTTTGCCTGCGCACGCCTGCGTCAGCCTGCCGCGCATGGGATGCGATTTCAGTATTGTGGCTTGCCCCGTGCACACTTTGTCGTGCGCACACGTGCTGACAGTGTGCGCACGTGTGCTGACGCTAGGCCGCGCGGCGGGCGGCGGCGGCCTTCCCAAGGCGAACCAGCCGGCCCTCGGCCTCCAGGGCGCGGCTGCGCATCCGGGCGAGCTCGTCACGGAGCCTGGCGTTCTCGGCACGGATGGAGGCGGCCTCGGCGCGGACGCGGATGACCTCCTTCTGCGCGGCTACGAGGGCCTGGCGCTGGCGCTCCACGGCGAACACGGCGCGCTGGGCGGCGCTAAGGTTCCGAACGGCCTGCTCGGCATCGAGGTCGGCTTGCAGGTCGCGGCGGTCCTGGATGATGGAGGCCGCCACGCCGGCGAGAGCGAGGCCACCGCGGTCGAACGTCGAGGCAATCGCGTGAGCAGTCATGGGGGCCTCCTCTGGTGTGGAGGCACGATCCCAGCTCGGGGACTCACCGTCGACCCGGTTTCGAGGGTTGTCCCTGGCCTGCGCGGGGGAGTTGGACACCGGCGCAGGCGGGGATCTCGGTTGTTAGTTAGCGCCCCGTTACTTGGGCAGTCTGTAACGAAAAATCTGGGAACGCCCGAGGCGGACGCCGTCCGCTCAACCCAGCTTGAGCCGGCGGAGGATGACGGTCACCGCCACTTCCTTGCGGTAGCCCTTGTCGACCAGGATGCGGAGCGCGCCCTCGACGACGGCCCGTAGGTACACGAGCACTTTGTCCGTCGAGCGGTCGCGGATGATGCGCCGGGGTGCCTCCCCGAGGACGCAGACGTCCGCGAAGGCCTGCGCGATGGCGGCGTCGACGATGCGGGGATCGGGCAGGCCGGCGTCCTTGCGCTCCTGCCGCTCGCGCCTCTTGCGCTCGGCCTCGGTCTCCTGGGGCGGGGGGACGGGCAGCGCACCGGGCTTGGGGAAGAAGTCGTCGACGGGGGTAGGGAACTCGCCGGGTTCGTCGTCGTACATGCAGGCCTCCTGGGTGTGGAGGCATGGTCCGCCTGGGCGTCGCAATCGACAACGCGGACGGTGTCCGAACGATGGACGGTGTCCGGATTTCAGGCGGCGGCGGACGGTGTACGGGGGCGGAGGGTGATGACGACCTCGTAGCCGAGCGAGTTGGCCACGGCGAACAGGCGGTCCCAGCCCCAGCGTGCCAGGTGGCCGGCCCGGAGCTCGCCGCGGGTCAGAGCTCTTTCATGCCCTCGGGCCGGGCTAATTAACACGGCTTGGCCGCCGAGATCGCCCTACACGGCATCTTGCTGGTGGGCGTTCGACCAGTAGACCCTAGGGGCTCTAGTGCCATGCGGGATGCGGAGGCTCGACACGCGGCGGCACATCACGGCCAGTGAGATGTTAAGCCATGCGTCTCATCACGAATGATCTTTCAGTTAGAGGTATTCGCTCGGGTAGAGGCGAGCAAACGGCAAACTAAATCAATTCACATATCCGACGCTGGGTTGCGGACTTTTCCAAGGCGTTCAGGACCACGTACCGCCGCGGCATCGCTCGGCGTGCCGCAGGCTGATGTCGAACAGAGTGAAGTCCTGGGCGCTAAAAGGCTATTTGAGCTCGAAGCGAATGCCGAACAGGCCCCCGGCCTCGTTGTCCGACAGGCGCGGCGTCAGGATGTCGTCCGCGGTCTCGGCGTCGAGGCTGAGCAGCGGAAGGGTCTCGGAATTCAGGGTGACGATGTACTGCCCTCCCAGGCCGTCGATGACGGACTTGCCTAGGAGGAGCGCCGAGCGGACCTGCCGCGGGTCGACTCCGTCGAAGAGGTGGCTGTCGTGGATGAGGAAGCCGGGACCGCCGTCGAAGCGTTCCTGCGCCGCCTGGTACAGCATCAGGTCGAAGCAGAAGATCTCCATGTGGTCGATGCCGCCGCGGTTGCCGTCGCCCTGGATGTTGATGCGGAACTCCGGCCCCTTGTTCGTCGCGTCGACGATCAGGTTGCCCCGGCGGTCGTCGTAGAGGTCCGCGATGGCGGCATCAATGCGCCGCATGGCGGCGCGGAGCACGTCCTCGCGCTGCCGGTGGTCGGCCTGGAGGCGTTCGTGGAGGGTCAGCCGCTCGATCTGCGCCTGGTTCTTCTTGCCTTCCAGGATCTCGGCGTTGCGCAGCTTCTCCTTGAGCAGCGTCGCCTGCATCTCCAGGGCGGCGAGTTCCTCGCCCATCCGGGTGAAGTCGTCGAGCGCGCCTTTCCCGGCAAGAACCTGCATGATCTTCGATTGCATCAGGTCGAGGGATTCCATCTCCGCTTCGAGCGCTGCGATCCTGGCCTGGGTCTCGGCGACCTGCTCGGTGAGGTGCGCCTTGCGGTTCTCGACCACGGAGAGTTGGAACGTCTTCACGTCGTCGAAGCGCCGTAGGACGACCCCGGGCAACTCGACGCCCGCCGCCTTGTAGATCCTGTCCAGCGCCGCGTATTCCGGGGGGCGTTCGACCTCGGAGACGCGCCGCAGGTGCTCGATGGTCTGGCGCGCCTGCACGAGCTCGTGCCCGATGGCCTTGATGCGGCGGCGCGCGTCGGCGGCCTCGCGGGCGAAGGCGCGGTACTCCTCCAGGACCTCGAAGTTCGCCGTCTGCTCGCGCAGGCGGGTCATCCTGTCCTCGACCCGGTTGAGCTCCGGGCGGATCTCGGCGACGGACCCGAACATCCTGCCGAACGTGCCCTCGCGGATGGCCTTCTTCAACTCGCGCAGGCTCGCCTCGCGGAGCCGGAGCTCCTCGATGTCCCCGGGGGACGCGCCAGTCCAGGCCGATGAGGTACGAGAGGTTGACCTGCCAGTCGCTGGGTTGCTGCTTGTCGTTTTGGCGCTCCGGTGAGTGGAAGCCGCCGTACTTGTTGCGCCGGGCGAAGTAGCTGACCATCGAGCGGAAGCTCGGGCTGTGCGCATCCGCAAACTGGGTGCCCTTCGGGTCCCGGGGAAGGCCGAACCAGTGGTGGCCGAGAAGGTCGCGCCACCGCTTCACGGACAGGTACGGGCGGTCGGCTTTCTTGTCGTGGGACAGCTCCACGCCGAGGGCGGCGGCGGCGTCCGGGTCGAGCAGGACTTGGTTCGCGTTGTCGCCCCGGCGGGAGACGGTGACCTCCCGGTCGCCGAGCCGGAGGGTCGCATGGAAAGCGTGGGGCGCCAGTTCCGGCACCTGGAACATCGTTCCTTTCCCGGCGTCGGCTCCCAATAGGAAGTGGACGACCTCGATGGCGCCGGTCTTACCCGCGCTGTTTCGGGTCTGCCCCTCAGTCGAGGCCTCAGTGGTATCAGCCACGAGGATGTTGAGGCCGGTCTGGAAGGTGAGCGTCTTGAAGCCCGGCAGGTCGCTCGAGATGCCGAGGATCATCGTCGCCCTCCGCACGGGGCGACGAGCCCGCCCTCGACGAGCTCGACGGCGGAGACCGCGTTCAGGAAGCAGAGGGCGAGGACGAACCAGTCGAACGACAGCGGCGAGGCGTCCCGGCGCCGGGCCCGGGCGGCGCGGACCGCGTCCCAGATGGCCGAGACGCTGCTCGGGCCGTCGAGCACGGCGAGGACGTCGGCGCCGACGCCGATCAGCGCCCTGTCGTGGCGCAGATGCTTGGCCGGCAGGATCACGTGGCCACCTCGATGGGGCGGTCCTTGAAGACGGTGCAGGCGGTGAAGAGGTAGGCCAACAGGCTCCAGGCGGCGACGTCACGCTCCTGCGTCGGGTTCCCGGTCCCCACGATGCCGTCGTACAGCCCGAGCATTACCTCGTTCGGGGTGAGGTCCTGCAGGTCGAGTTCCTTGTACCGCCGGCGGAACTCGTTCGCGATGGTGATGCCGAGGAGCGGGTTCGGGTCGTTGTCGATATGCGCCCGGACGATGTCCGAGTTGGTCTGGCCCATCGCGACCTTTCGGGCCACGGCCCCGGTGATGGCGTTGTAGCGGAGCTTGTCCCGGGGCACCGGCGCCGGCTCGTCGTCATCCGGGAGGTCGTCGGAGGTGGCCTTCACGACGGCTTGCAGGACCGCCACGACCTCGGGCGGCTGCAGGTTCTCGAAATCCGCCAGCGACGCGGCCCGCCCGATCAACCGGACGACGTCCGGCTCCTCAAGGGAGAAGATCACCTTCTTGAAGCTCATCTTCCCGAAGAAGTGCAGTTGGTGGTGCGGGTTCGCCAGCCGCAACTCCTCGATCTTCGCCGGGGCTCCGCCGTGGGCCCGTCCACGAAGTTGTGGACCATGTGCCAGCGGGTCATGCGGGCCCAATGGCGCGCCGCACCCTCGTAGTCGGTCTCCATCTTCTTCGTGAGGGTCTCGTTGACCGCCTTGCGGTTCTCGCCGCCCTTGGCCGCCCCGTAGCACTGGAAGACCTCGGCCGTGGCATGCAGGAAGCCGTCGCACTTGCGGTCGCCGGCCCGTCCGGAGGCAGCGACGCGCTCGAACCCGTCGCCGTGCCGCATCTCCATCATCGTCGCGAAGAAGTTCTCGAATTCCTCGCCGTGGGTCCGGTAGAGCTTCAGTTCGAGGGCGTCGTGCCAATCGCCTTGCTTGTCCGCGGGAATGGGCATGTGCCGGCAGGGCTTCTTGCTGATCGAATCGTGCGAGCGCTCAGTAGGAAGCTTAGCAGCGCACAGGGAAACCGACATCAGGCACGCCCCCGTCGGTAACAGGCGAGTTGGTACACGGTTCACCGCGAGCGTCCGGCCCTGCGTTGGGCGGACCGACCCTTCGTTGAGCGGCAGCCAGTCGACCTGGGCCTTCATCACGCCGGTTTTCGGCGCCAATCGGCGCGCCGAACTTCTTCGAACTCGCGGTGGCGGCCGCAATCAGCCTGTTCGGCTTCAACTCGGGCGCGGCGCCCGCCACTGTGGTCGGCGTGCTGATCGAGGTGCCGGTGATGCTCTCGGTGGTGTGGGTCGTGAACCGCAGCCAGGGGGAGTACGCGCGAGGGGCACGTCGGAAGCCGTCCTTGGAGCCGGCGTCCCGCCAAGCGTGACCTTGCCGTCCGAGCCGGTCGCCGGGTCGTCCGGAAGCGCGGACGCTCCTCCAGCGGCTCCGACCGGCAAAGCCCACATCATGGCGCTGATAAGCGGGCGTTGTTGTGGTTATTGTCAAAAACCCATAATATGGATGCCATGACGTCACCATAGGATGGCTTTTGTGAACCGGGATCGCCTGACCCACGCCGTACGGCAGCGCCTGGTTCGCCTCCCGGCCCCGCACGACAGCCACTACGGCGTGGTGCCGCTTCCCCCGCCCGAGAACCACGTGTCGCTCGACGGGACGCTGGACCGCCTGGTCGCGGCCAGCGCCGCCCTCGGGAAGGTGCAGGCCATCGCCCGGGAGATGGCCGACCCCTACCTGATCAGCCGCATCCTCAAGCGTCAGGAGGCGGTGAGCTCGTCCTCCATCGAGGGGACCAACAGCACGCTCGACGAGCTCCTCGCCGTCGAGGACGCCGACGAGGACGGGCGGTCCGAGGTGCGGCAGGTCCGCGACTACGCGCAACTCTTGGACCGGGTGCTGCCGGATGCGATGGAGCGTGGCTACGGGGTCTTCGACCTCGACCTGGTCCGGCGCCTGCACGCGGAGGTGATGAGGTCGGACACGGACTACAAGGACGTGCCCGGCGAGCTTCGCGACAGCGTGGTCTGGATCGGCGGCAAGGGCCACATCGCCTACTCCACCTGGAATCCCCCGCCCCCCGCCCAGGTCCTTCCCTGCCTTCTCGAAACCATCGACTACCTGCGGAACGAGGGCATGCAGTCCATGACGCAGAACCTCGTGGTCCGCATGGCGGTGGCGCACGCGCACTTCGAGGCGGTGCACCCGTTCAGGGACGGCAACGGTCGCGTCGGGCGCCTGCTGCTGCCGCTGATGATGGCCGCGGAGGGGCAAGTGCCCCTCTACCTCTCGCCCTACATCGACGCGCACAAGGACGACTATTACGCGGCCCTGAAGGGCGCGCAGCAGCGGCTCGAATGGGAGGCCATCGTCGGCTTCGTCTCCGATGCGGTGGTCGCCACGGTGGACGAGTTGCTGGTCACGCGCGCGGCCCTCGCCACGTTGCGCGAGGATTGGACCGGCCGCCGCAGGTTCCGGAAGGGCGCGGCCTCGACGCGCGCGCTCGACCTGATCACCGACCACCCGGTCCTCACGGTGAAGCGCCTGGCCGGCCTGCTCGACGTCACCGTCGCGCAGGCGAACCAAGCGGTCGAGCAACTCGTCGAAGCGGGCATCCTCTCCGAGCGCACGGGCTACGCCCGCAACCGCATCTTCGCCGCGGCGGAGGTGCTCACCATCGTGAACAGGCCCTTCGGGCATCCTCCCGCACTTCCCGCGCAGGACGATGAGGCGGAGCCGGCCGAAGAGGCAGGGTCCTTCGGCTTCACGCGCTGAGGTTGCCCCTGGCCGGCACCCGCGAAGACGCGTCCCCTTCGTTCCAAGCCGATCAACCGCGACGCCGGTCCGCACGCGGTCGGTCAGCCTCGGCGTTCGTCCCGGCGACCTGACCGATCCGGCGCGGCAACTCGCGCGCGAGTGCGGTCCGCCGGAAGGGGGGCATCTTCCGCCAAGCCCGGATCTCCGGAACCGTGCGGCCGCAGCCCAGGCACCACCCCGTCTTGCCATCGAACCGGCAGACCGAGATGCAGGGGTCGTCCTTCTTCATGGTAGGGCGTTCTCCCGCCGAGCGGCGAATTCCGCTCGACATCAGATAGGGTACCCCCCTATATATCATCGAGGACGCGAAAGCCGACCCCATGGCCCACACGATCAAGGACAAGACCAAGCTCCTGGCGCGAGTGCGTCGGATCAAGGGACAGGCGGAGGCCGTCGAACGGGCCCTGGAGGCCGAGCTCGGCTGCACGGACGTCCTGATGCTGGTCGCCTCGATGCGCGGGGCCATCAACGGCCTGACCGCCGAGCTGATGGAAGACCACATCCGCCACCACGTCGTGAACCCGGACGCCGAGCCGGACGCCGAGCGCGCCCGGGGCGCGGCCGAGCTGATCGAGGTGGTGCGGACCTATCTCAAGTGACGAGACCCCATGACCTCCTTGCCTGACCTGCTTCAGCAGGGGACCGCGCATGCCTGGCTGTTCGTGCCGAGCGCGATCCTGCTCGGCGCCCTGCACGGCCTGGAGCCGGGCCACTCGAAGACGATGATGGCCGCCTTCATCGTCGCGGTCCGGGGCACGGTCACCCAGGCGGTCCTGCTCGGGCTTGCGGCGACGCTCTCGCACACGGCCGTGGTGTGGGCCATCGCGCTCGCCGGCCAGTACCTCGGTCAGGAATGGGGCGGCGAAGCGAGCGAGCCGTACTTTCAGCTCGCCTCCGCGGTACTCATCGTCGGCATCGCGGCCTGGATGGCGTGGCGCACATGGCGCGAGCAGCACCACGACCATCACCACCATCACGACGAGGCGAAGCACGTCCCGACCCGGAATGGCTTGCTGACGCTGGAGGTATTCGAGGACGGTGTGCCGCCGCGCTGGCGCGTCAGGGCCGAGCGTGGAGCGCTGCCAGCCACCGGGGACCTGACCGTCGAGACGGTCCGGCCCGATGGCGGACGTCAGACCTTCGCCTTCGCCAACGGGGGCGAGTTCCTGGAGAGCCTTGAGGAGATTCCAAAGCCGCACGCCTTCACGGCGCGGCTGCACATGGATGGACCGTCCGGGGTCGAAGTGCACGAGGTCGCGTTCGAGGAGCACAACCACGATCACATGAACCTGGGCGACGAGGACGACGCCCATGCTCGCGCCCACGCGGAGGACATCCGTCGCCGCTTCTCGGGCAGGCAGGTGACGACCGGCCAGATCGTCATGTTCGGCCTGACGGGCGGGCTGATCCCATGCCCGGCCGCCATCACCGTCCTGCTTCTGTGCATCCAGCTCAAGCAGTTCGGCCTTGGCTTCGCACTGGTCGTCTGTTTCAGCGTCGGCTTGGCGCTCACGATGGTCTCAGCCGGCGTCATCGCGGCGCTCAGCGTTCGGCACGTGGCGACCCGCTGGTCCGGCTTCAGTGCGTTCGCCCGGCGGGCCCCCTACGCGTCGGCCGCCTTGATCGTGCTGGTTGGCCTCTACACGGGCTGGCTCGGCTGGGAGGGCATTCGACACAGCCATCAGGACCACGCCGCCACGTGGGTCACATCCATCCCGGCCTGACAGTCCCGTGCCGGCTCTTGACCTTCCCACTATGGGAAGCCCCATCTGGGTGTGACGTCATCCAAGGGAGTGCGTCATGCATCGCTTCAAGGTCGAGAAGATGGGCTGCGGCGGCTGCGCCAAGTCGGTGACCCGCGCGGTCCAGGGCATAGAGCCGAACGCCCGGGTCGAGGTCGACCTCGGGGCCAAGCTCGTCACGGTGTCGGGCGCCTCCGTCCCGGCAGACCGGATCGCCCAGGCCATCGCGGCCGTCGGCTTCCCGGCCGAGCCGATGTCGGCGGCGGCTTGAAGTCCCCGGCCGGAAACCAAACCTGCAGCCCCGCATTCATGTCCGAGCCGCGGCCATGGTCCTGCCGCGCGAACCGGTTTAACGTCGAACCATGAGCCTTGACCGGCAGATCGTGCGGCTGATGGCGGCGATGATCCTCGCGATCATCGCCTACGTCGCGCCGTCCGCCGTCCAGGCCCACGAGGGCCACGCCCACCACGGCCACCACATGGCCGCGGCCCAGCCCAAGCCGGCCGCCCCGGTCGCGAAGACCGTGGCCGTACCGGCGAAGCCCGCGATGCGTGCCGAGGCCCCGGCGTGGTCCGAGGTTCCGCTCGTCGCCGTCGAGATGGCGCGCATCGAGCCGACCGAGGACGGTTGCTGCCGGCCGAACTGCAAGACCCGCTGCTGTGGGACGATGGCGTGCTGCGCCACCGGCGTCCTCGGTGGCCCCCTCGGGCTGGCGCCGTCCCTGTTCCGCGCCGTGACGCTGGTCCCGCGCGACGTCGCCGGCCCCGCCGGCATCGGCCCCGAGGCCCTGCCCAAGCCCCCACGAACCCTCGCGTGAGATGAGGCGCGCCTGAGGCGCGCGACACCCGAGGTGCGCCCTCCGTGGCCGCACCCGGCATCCCATCCGCCGAGGACACCGTTTCCATGTCGACCCGTCTTGCCGCCGCCCTGCGCGTGGTGGCGCTGCTCGCCGCCGTTCTGGCGGGGCCCGCGCTCGCCCACGAGGGCCACGACCACGGCGCCGCCCAGCCGCCCGTCTCGAAGACCATCGCCCCGCGCGGCGAGGCGCTCTCGGACACCTTCGAACTCGTCGCCATCCCGCGCGACGGCACCCTGACGCTCTTCCTCGACCGCTTTCGGACCAACGAGCCGGTGAACAGCGCGACCGTCGAGGTCGAGACCCCGGACGGTCCCAAGGTCGCGACCGCCACGGCCGAGGGCGGCTACGCTCTGCCCGCCGCTTGGCTGTCGAAGTCCGGGCGGCACGAGTTCGCCGTCACCGTCACGGCGGGCACGGACGTCGACGTCCTGCCCGTCACGGTCACCGTCCCGGACGGGAAGGCCATGGCGGGGCCGGCCGCGGCCGCACCCTCGGCGGCCCCGCTGCGGTCCGCGACGGCGCGCGTCTCGGAGGCCGCCCGAGCCGTCCGCACGCGCATCGCGGAGAAGGACCCGACCCTCCTCGCGGCGGTCGCCGTCGCGTTCCTCCTCGGCATGCTCGTGACCGGGCTCGCGCGGGGGCGCCGCAGCGCCCCGGCGCTGGCGCTGCTCGCCGTCGGCATAACCCTGGTGCTGGGCACCGCCGCCTTCGCGCACGGCGACGAGGACCACGGCGCCCCCGTGCAAGGGGCCGCGCTGACCGAGCCGCGGCAGGTCGCTCCCGGCTCATCCGATCTCGCCCAGCGCCTGCCCGATGGCTCGGTCTTCGTGCCGAAGCCCACTCAGCGGCTCCTGGTCCTGCGCACGGCCATGACCGAGCAGGGTAGGTTCCACCGCTCGGTCGAGCTCCCGGGCCGCATCATCCCGGACCCCAACGCCAGCGGCGTCGTGCAGTCCTCGGTCGGGGGCCGCCTGTCGCCGCCCCCTTCCGGCATCTTTCCGCGCCTCGGCACGAAGGTGCGCAAGGGCGACGTGCTCGCCACCGTCACCCCGCCGATCCAGGCGGTCGACGTCTCGGACATGCGCCAGACCCAGGGAAACCTCGATCAGCAGATCTCCATCGTCGAGCGCCGGGTCGACCGCTACAAGCGACTCGCGCTCACCGGTGCGGTGGCCCAGACCCAGCTCGACGACGCCCTGGCCGAGCTCCAGGGCCTCCAGGACCGGCGCGCGGCCCTCGACAAGATCCGGCAGCAGCCCGAGCCGCTCGTGTCGCCCGTCGACGGCGTGGTCGCGCAGGCCGCGGCCGTGGCCGGCCAGATGGCCAGCCCCGGGCAAATGGTCTTCCAGATCGTCGATCCGAACCGCCTCTGGGTCGAGGCGCTGAGCTTCGACGCCCTGACACCGGCGCAGAACGCCACCGCCCGGCTCGCGGACGGACGGACCCTGAAGCTCGCCTACCAGGGCTCGGGCCTCGCCGACCGCAACCAAGCCATCCCGGTCCAGTTCGCCGTCCAGGGTGACGCCTCGGGCCTGCGGGTCGGGCAGTTCGTCACCGTCCTCGCCGGCACCGACCGCGAGCAGACCGGCCTGGCGCTGCCGCGCGCGGCGGTCGTGCGCACCGGCAACGGGCAGGACGTCGTCTACGAGCACACAACCGCCGAGCGCTTCGAGGCGCGGCCGGTCCGGGTCGAGCCGCTCGACGGCGGCCGCGTGCTGGTGGCGGAGGGGGTCGGGCCCGGTAAGCGGGTCGTGACCCAGGGTGCCGAACTCCTCGACCAGGTCCGCTGAGGAGGGCCGCCCGATGTTCACCTTCCTCGTCGGCCAGTCGGTCCGCAACCGCCTTCTCGTCCTCGCGCTAGCCGCGGTGCTGGTGCTCTACGGAGCCTTCTCCGCGACCAAGCTGCCGGTCGACGTCTTCCCCGACCTCAACCGTCCGACCGTCACCATCATGACGGAGGCGGAAGGATACGCGCCCCAGGAGGTCGAGCAACTCGTCACCTATCCCATCGAGACCCGGATGAACGGGCTGCCGGGGGTGAGCCGGGTGCGCTCGGTCTCGGGCGTGGGGCTATCGATCACCTACGTCGAGTTCGACTGGGGCACCGACATCTACCGGAATCGGCAGCAGGTCGCCGAGCGGCTCTCACTGGTGCAGGACCAACTCCCGCGGGGCGTCACGCCGGTGATGGGGCCGATCTCCTCCATCATGGGCCAGATCCTGCTGGTGGCGGTGACCGGCGAGACCGCGAGCCCCATGCAGGTGCGCGAGGTCGCCGACTTCACCATCCGGCCCCGGCTGCTGACCATCCCGGGCGTCGCCCAGGTCATCCCCATCGGCGGCGAGGTGCGCCAGTTCCGGGTCAGCCCGAACCCGGCGGCGATGCGCGCGCTCGGGGTGACGAACGCCCAGCTTGAGACGGCGCTCGCCCAGTTCGGTAACAACGCCGGCGGCGGCTTCACCGACCAGAACGCGCGCGAGTACCTGATCCGGAACATCGGCCGGACCATGCGCCTCGACGACCTGCGCAACCTCGTGGTCACGACGGTCAACGACGCGCCCGTGTACCTGCGCCAGCTCGGGGAAGTGTCCTTCGCCGCGAAGGTGAAGCGCGGCGACGCCGGCTACATGGCCAAGCCCGCGGTCATTGTCTCGGTCGAGAAGCAGCCGGACGTCGACACGGTACGGCTGACCCGCAACATCGAGACCGCCCTGAAGGAGCTCAACCCGACACTGCCCGGCGGGATCAAGGCCGACCAGGTCCTGTTCCGGCAGGCCGACTTCATCGAGACCTCGATCCGCAACGTCGAGCGCGTCCTCGTCGAGGCCGTGCTAGTGGTGGCGGTGGTGCTGTTCGCCTTCCTGTTGAATGTGCGCACCACGGCCATCTCGCTGCTCGCCATCCCGGTCTCCGTGCTGACGACCGCGGTGGTGTTCCACCTGTTCGGGCTGTCCATCAACACGATGACGCTGGGTGGGCTGGCCATCGCCATCGGCGAGCTCGTCGACGACGCGGTGGTCGACGTCGAGAACATCTACCGGCGGCTCGGCGAGAACCGGCGGGAGGGCAACCCGAGGAGCGTGTTCCAGGTGGTGGTCGAGGCCTCGAACGAGGTCCGCTCTGGCATCGTCTACGCGACGCTCATCATCATCCTGGTGTTCGTGCCGCTGTTCGCGCTCTCGGGCATTGAGGGCCGGCTCTTCGCGCCCCTGGGGCAGGCGTACATCATCTCGATCCTGGCGAGCCTGCTCACCTCCATAACCTTGACCCCGGTGCTGGCCTCGCTTCTGCTGCCTGGTCTGAAGAACCTGGAGGAGCACGACAGCCGCTTCCTCAAGCTGCTCAAGCGGGGCAACGCAGCCCTGCTGCGGGTCGCCTTCCGGCACCAGGGCCTGCTGGTCGGCACCGTCGCCGTGGCGGTCGTCGCCGCGGGGGTCGCGGCCTGGAACCTGCCCCGGGCCTTCCTGCCGCCGTTCAACGAGGGCTCCTTCACGGTCAACATGACCTTCAACCCGGGCATCTCGCTCGCCGAGAGCAACCGGGTCGGGCTGATCGCGGAAAAACTGCTGCTGGACATCTCGGGGGTGAAGGCGGTCGGCCGCCGGACCGGCCGGGCCGAGCTCGACGAGCATGCCGAGGGCGTCCACGCCTCCGAGATCGAGGTGGCCCTCGACGAGGGACGGAAGCGGCCGAAGGAGGCGCTGGTCGCCGACATCCGCGGGCGCCTCGCCGCCCTGCCGGTGGCGGTGAACGTCGGCCAGCCGATCTCGCACCGGCTCGACCACATGCTCTCGGGTGTGCGCGCCGAGATCGCCCTGAAGGTCTACGGCGAGGACCTCGACGCCCTGCGGCGGGTGGCCAATTCCCTCCGGGACCGCTTGGCCGCGATTCCGAGCCTCGCCGACTTGCAGGTCGAGCGGCAGGTGCGCATCCCGCAGCTTGAGGTGCGGGTCGACTACACCCGGGCGGCCCTCTACGGGGTGCAGCCCGCCGCGGTCGTCGAGCAGATCAGCCGCCTGTCGAACGGTCGCGTGGTCTCGACGGTGGTCGACGGCGTGCGCCGCTTCGACGTGGTGCTGCGCCTGTCCGAGGACCGCCGGACCACGGCGGGACTGGGCGACCTTCTCCTGGAGACGCCCTCGGGCTGGGTGCCGGCCCGCCAGGTCGCCGACATCCGCGAGACGGACGGACCGAACCAGATCCTGCGCGAGAACGCCCGCCGCCGCATCGTCGTCCAGGCCAACACCGACGGCGGCAGCGACATGGCGACCATCGTCGCCGCCATCCGCGAGGCGGTGGCGAAGGAGCCGTTGCCGCCGGGCTTCTTCACCAGCCTGGAGGGGACATTCCAGGCGCAGGAGGAGGCGAGCCGGACCATCGCGGCGCTCTCGGCGCTGTCCCTGGCCCTGGTCTTCGCCATCCTGTTCAGCCGCTACCGCTCGGCGGCGCTCGCCCTCATCATCATGGGCAACGTGCCCCTGGCCCTGATCGGCTCGGTCGCCGCCCTGTGGCTCGTCGGGCAGCCGCTTTCGGTGGCGTCGATGATCGGCTTCATCACGCTGACCGGCATCGCCGCGCGCAACGGCATCCTGAAGATCAGCCACTACCTGAACCTGTCGCTGCACGAGGGCGTGCCGTTCGGGCCCGACCTCGTGGTGCGCGGCAGCCTGGAGCGTCTGACACCGGTGCTGATGACGGCGCTCTCGGCCGGCGTCGCCCTGGTGCCGCTGCTCTACGACGCGACGAGCCCGGGCAAGGAGATCCTGCACCCGGTGGCGGTGACGATCTTCGGCGGCCTCGTCAGCGCGACGCTGCTCGACACCTTCCTGACCCCGGTCCTGTTCCTACGCTTCGGACGCAGGCCCCTGGAGCGGCTGCGCGCCCTTCACGCCGAGGCGTCGGCCCACCTATCCCCGGACGGCGCGCGCCCGCGCCCGGCCGAGGCCTACTGACCCTCTCATCCCAGGAGACCCACGATGATCCTACCCAGGCTGGCCTTGATCACCGCCCTTCTCACGGCGTCGGCCGTCTGCGCCCACGAGACCGCCGGCCAGCACGGCGGCCGGGTGACGGACGCCGGCAAGTTCCACGTCGAGCTCGTCGCCAAGGGCGAGACCGTCGATGTCTTCCTGTCCGACGAGGGTCAGAAGCCCGTCCCCGCGGCCGGCTTCAAGGGCACCGCCATCCTCGTCGTCGGCGGCAAGCCGGCCCGCGTGCCCCTGGAGCCCGCCGACGGCAACCGCATGACCGGAAAGGCCGCGACGGCGCTCGGCGACAGCCCGAAGGGCGCCGTGCAGCTCACCGGCCCCGACGGCGAAACCGCCAGCGGCAAATTCAACTGACCCCCAGCATCGTGAGGACCATGCACATGACCCGCATCCACACCGTCGTCGCCGCCGCGCTGCTGTCGACCGGGCTGGCCGGCGCCGCCCTCGCGCAGGGCATGCATGATCACGGCTCCATGTCCGGCAAGGACATGGGCTCGATGGGTTCGATGAAGCCGGACCCGAAGGACAACGCCTCGACCAAGGACTTCAAGGCCGCTGACATGGCGATGATGAAGGACATGGACGTCGCCTACACCGGCGACCCGGACGTGGACTTCCGCACGCACATGATCCCGCACCACAAGGGCGCGGTCGCCATGGCCAAGGTGGCGCTGAAGCACGCCAAGGACCCGGCCACCAAGGCGATGGCCCAAAAGATCATCGACGACCAGACCACGGAGATCTCCGACATGGAGGCGTGGCTGAAGGCGCACGGCAAGTAGGCTCCGAGCCAACTTCCCGGAACGCCGGGGTGCAAACGGACCATCGAAGGAGAACGAACATGAAGCGTCTCATGACCGCCGCCGCCCTCATCGCCCTCTCGCTGACCCCGGCCATGGCGGCCGGGTGCTGCGGCAAGTCCGGAAAGGGGATGTGTGCCAAGCCGCCGGCGTCGATGTCCATGAAGGGCGGCAAGAAGGGCTGCTGCTGCGAGGGAATGGGCAAGTCGATGAGGATGTGAGGCGGCCGTCCGGGCATTGCGAGCGGGGCCGTCCCGTCCTCAACGCTTTGCCCGGGCCTTCCCGCGAGGCGCCGGGGGTGCCGACGCCGTCGGGGCGGGGGACGCGTGGCAGGCCGGGACGTCCGCCCCGGTCTCCAGACTGGCGATGATCGGGCAGTCCGGTCGCCCGTCGCCGTCGCAGGCGTCCGCCAGGGTGCGCAGGGCATCGGCCATCTCGTTGAGTTGGCGGGCGCGATCCTCAAGCTCCCGGACGTGCGCCCTGGCGATGGCCTTCACGTCGGCGTTGCTCCGGCCGGGGTCGCTCCAGAGGCCGAGCAGTACCCTGATGCGCTCCAGGGAGAAGCCGAGGTCCCGGGCGTGCCGAATGAAGCCGAGCCGGTGCAGGTCGGCGGCGCCGTAGTCCCGGTAGCCGCTGTCCCGCCGGTCGGCCGGGGGCACGAGGCCGATGCTCTCGTAGTGCCGGATCATCTTGGCCGAAACCCCGGAGGCCCGGGCAGCCTGGCCGATGTTCATGACGGAACCAACCCCGTGTTGACCTTACTATGATGGGAAGGTTCACAACCTTCCGCAACCCATGACGAGCGACCCCGCCCGCCGCCCCGCACCGGGAGCGCGCAGGACGGGACCGGTCCATCGTCCCATTCGGAGCTTCCGATGCAAGCCACCGCCAGCCGCAAAGCCGTCCTCTATCGGATGGTCACCCCCGAACACACCTGCCCGTACGGCCTGAAGGCCAAGGATCTTCTCGAACGCCAGGGCTTCGAGGTCGAGGACCACCTCCTGACCGACCGGGCGCAGACGGACCGCTTCAAGGCCGAGCACCAGGTCAAGTCCACGCCTCAGACCTTCATCAACGGCGAGCGCGTCGGCGGCTTCGACGACCTGCAGCGGCAATTCGGCAAGGCGGCCAACGACCCGAACGCCACGACCTACACGCCCGTCATCGCCGTGTTCTCGATGACTGCGCTGATGGCGCTGGCGGCGAGCTACGCCGTGTACGGCACGCCGCTGACGATGCGCGCGGCCGAGTGGTTCATCGCCTTCAGCATGTGCGTGCTGGCGCTCCTCAAGCTGCAGGACGTCGAGAGCTTCTCGTCGATGTTCCTGGGCTACGACCTGCTCGGACGGCGCTGGGTGCGCTATGCCTATGCCTACCCGTTCCTGGAGGGCATCGCCGGCGTGCTGATGGTCGCGGGCGCCCTGAACTGGATCTCGATCCCGGTGGCGCTGTTCATCGGCACGGTCGGGGCGGTCTCGGTGTTCAAGGCCGTCTACGTCGACAAGCGCGACATCAAGTGCGCCTGCGTCGGCGGGTCGAGCAAGGTGCCTCTCGGCTTCGTCTCGCTGACCGAGAACGTGATGATGGTCGCCATGGCCGTCTGGATGCTGGCGGTGCACCATTGAGCGCCGCCTTCGCCGCCCCAGGCTGGCTCCACGCGCTGGCCGTCGCGTCCCTGCTGCTCGGTGCCGCCTGCTCGCTCCTCCTGTCGGTGCAAGTGATCCGTCACCCGCAGCACATGGCGGTGATGAACGTCGTCTGGCCGGTCTGCGCCCTGTTCGGCACGCTCGCCGTGGTGTGGGCCTACTACCGCTACGGGCGGCTCGCCACGATGGAGGCGCACCACCACGCGATGGAGCGGGACGAGAAGCCCCCGAACATGACGCGGACGCCGTTCCCGGTGATGGTCGGCAAGGGCGCGCTCCACTGCGGCAGCGGCTGCATGCTGGGCGACGTCGCCGCCGAGTGGCTGGCCTTCCTAGTGCCGGCGGTGGCGGTCTGGTTCGGCTGGCACTCGCTGTTCGAGGAGAAGATGTACGCGGTCTGGATCCTGGACTTCGTGTTCGCCTACGCGCTCGGCATCGTGTTCCAGTATTATGCCATCGTGCCGATGCGGGGGCTGTCGCCCGGCGAGGGACTGGTCGCAGCCGTGAAGGCCGACACCCTGTCGCTGATCTCGTGGCAGGTCGGCATGTACGGGTTCATGGCCTTCGCCCAGTTCTACCTGTTCCCGCACCTCGCGGGGGACCGGGCGTCGGTGAACTCGGTCGAGTTCTGGTTCGCGATGCAGGTCGCCATGGTGGCGGGCTTCCTCACCAGCTACCCGGTCAACTGGTGGCTCGTGAGCTCCGGCGTCAAAGAGCGGATGTAGCTCGGATGTCTGGTTTATGATTTTGACGCTCGAAAGCCGACTGGTGGAAAACCACCCCAAGCGGTCCTACGGCTTCCGACCCAACCCAGCCGCGCGGACAGCCACCGGCGTGTCTCAAAAGCGGCCGTGCAATAGCCTCCCACTGCTCGGTCCAGAATGCCGGTCAAGTTAGACGGTCGGATGGTCCCCACCCGCCGCCCGGAGATCGCGCTCTTCCCGTTCGACACCGAGGGACGGTGGTACGCGCCCCCCTGATGGCTCGCGTTCCAGACCGCGGACGTCGAAGTCGTGCTCCAAGCGACCATCAACGTCATTGGCTCTCTCCGAGACACCACTCAGGCTATCGCCTGACCCGCTTCAAACTGGCGTCGGTGACGCCGACCGCACATCAAACCGTTTCGGGAATCCAGCTCACCAACCATTCTCATCTGAACACCGGCCTCGGTGGAGCTGACACCTATGTGGCAATGCTCATTTCCCGAATTTATATACCGAAGTGCCAGTCACTTCTCGGAACGAGTACGCGAACGTGTTGATTGAGGCAAACCCCGCGTACGCCGCGGCCTCAGTAATGTCGGCTCCCGCCGCCAGACGTTCGATCGCCGTGAATATACGAGCGCGTTGACGCCAAAGTTTGAAGGTCAGTCCGGTCTCATCTGGAAAAATTCGGCTGACGGTGCGTGGTGAAGTTGCGGCGGCTTCGGCCAACTGAGAAAGGTTGAGGCTGCACATTGGATCAGCCATTGCCAAATTTACTAGGCGCCTGCCAAGATCACTGGCGGGCAAAGGAAGAAAAATTGGCGAGTCCGTATATTCGGTAAGCTCGTGGAGAATGAGCCGAACCATAAGATTTGCCTTTTCGGACTCTGGAGAAGTCCCGAAGAGGCCCCGTAGAAGCTCCCGCAGGATAGGAGTCATACGAACCGCGAAAGGTCTATCCGGCAAAGATCGCGGCGCCCAAGAGCGATATGCTTGAGCATCATAGAAGACTGACCAGCTTTCGGCATTCGAAACGACTTCCACACTATGCGCAGCGTTCGTCGGGGCCCAGACAGCCAACTGCGGTGGAACGAGCCAACGTCCCATATCTGTCGTCACCTGGATGGTGCCCGACACAGTGAAGATGAGTTGCGCCTGCTCGTGAACGTGACGATCGTACACGTAACCGGCGGCAAACTTACCTTGAATTGTTCTAAATTCAAGGGATGTCGATTGGCGTTTCATATGAAGATATTGGCGACCCATGAAAAAGGAACTGTGATACCTCGTCGAGGCTCCCCGCGAAAGATGCAATTTGCATCTGCTCCACTGAGCTAAGGTGACCGAGGTCTGAGATGCACACGGTAGTGAGGCGAGAAACGTTCCATCCTCTGGCTGTACGTATCTCGCTGCGCGAATCACACAAACGTCTTCAATCACTGGAGGCGCACAGCCGCTGCGGCACGATGTATCTGCTAGCGGGCCTGTGTCTTACACTCATGGCCACTGAGGTATATGCCCAGAATATGGATCCACAACGGCGAACGGCGACCGCTCCTGGGTCGGCAGACACCGCTGTATCGTTGGAGCCACTGTCGGTCACCGGCCATAGCTCAACCGACGATCCGCGCGGACCGATTGATGGCTACGTCGCGCGACGATCAGCTACGGCGACGAAGACAGATACGCCCCTGAATGAAACTCCGCAGTCAATCACCGTAATCGGTCGCAAACAGCTCGACGACTTGCAGCCGCACACTGTGTCGGATGCGATCGCTTACGCCGCAGGCGTCTACAGTACGCCCGGCCCAGCAACGATCGGGGATTTTTTCAGCATTCGCGGGTTCGATGCGACTGGAACTGGTGTGTACAAAGACGGGCTTCAACTCGTCGGGTATAGTTTTTCCGGATTCCAGGCTGAAAATTTTGGCTTGGAACGCATCGATGTATTACGCGGTCCTGCCGCGGTTCTCTTTGGCCAGGGAGGTCCTGGGGGAATCATCAATCTGATCACGAAGCGACCAACCGAAGTGCCGTTCGGTCATGTGGAGACGGGCGGAGGATCGTTCGGACAGAAGTACCTTGCGTTCGACTTCGGAGGCCCGTCCACGACCGATAGTCATTGGCTCTACCGCATCACAGGAATAGGTCGGCAAGGCGGAACCCAGGTGGATGGAGTGGAAGATAATCGCGGATACATCGCGCCTGCAATCACTTACAAGCCCGACGGGGCAACGTCTTTCACCCTGCTTGCTAGTTTTCAGTATGACGATACGGGTCGGCTGAGCCCGTTTCTTCCCTACTACGGAACGGTACGGCCGCAGGCATTGGGGCTCCGGATCCCCCGATCATTCAACATAGCGGACCCGAAACTCGATACTTTCAGGCGAACACAATTCCACGTTGGGTATGAGTTTGAACACGCGTTCAACGACACGTTCACATTCCGCCAAAACCTTCGATACTCGCAGGTAGAGAGCCTGGATACTCTGTTATTTTCGGGCCAAGGTTATTTCGACGCACTTCAAACAATAATACCTCGCGCGCGATACCGTTTGACGTCACAAGCGCGCGTATTCAATGTGGACAATCAGTTGACCGCTCGGTTTGACGACGGCCTATTCGGACACACCTTCTTGGTCGGATTGGATTACAAACGGTACCAACTGCACGACACTCAAGCGGGCAGCGGCCCTGTGGCTAGTTTCGACATCCTGGCACCGAATTACGGCGTCCCGGCCGCGCCGGTCTTCCCCTACCTGTTAAACAGGGACGCCTTTCAGCAAATCGGCATCTACGCGCAAGATCAAATCAAATTGACCGATGGGCTGAAACTTGTCGTCAGCGGACGGGGTGATTTCACGACGAATGACGTCGACGACAAATTAAGAAACACCAAGACTCACCAAGAAGCTAATATTGGTACGCAGCGCTATGCTCTGATTTACAATTTCGACAGCGGCTTCGCACCGTACCTCAGCTACTCAACGTTTTTCAACCCGCAAGTTGGGACAAACATCGCAGGCACGCCTTATAAACCGGTGACGGGCGATCAATACGAAGCCGGACTCAAGTATCAGCCTCCGGCGTCCAACCTGTCGGCCACTTTCGCACTGTTCGATCTGACGCAATCCAACACGTTGACGGCAGACCCGACAAATCCCTTCAATCAGCTTCAAATCGGCGAGACGCGATCGAAGGGTTTCGAGACCCAGATCGTCGCCAACATCAACAGAGAGCTGAGCTTAGTAGGATCATTTACCACCTTTGATATCGCCATCACTCGGGGCTCAATCGGGCAAATCGGAAAGACACCCGTCGCGACACCGAGCACGCTCGCTTCGATTTTTGCAGACTATACGATAGCAACCGGCGATTTGGCAGGGCTCGGCTTCGGGGCGGGGCTGCGATACGTAGGGCACTCATATGCCGACGCGCTCAATACATTCAAAGTTCCGGAATATATCTTATTCGACGCCGCCGTGCACTATGTCAGAGATGGATGGCGCTTCGCCTTGAACGTCTCGAATATCGCCGACCGACGCTATGTCGGTGCTTGCAGCGCCATTACTTCTTGCAACTATGGAGAAGTGCGCCGCTTCACCGCAAGCGTCGGATATCGTTGGTGATTGTCTTGGAGGCGACCGATTAGGCAGCAGAAATACCAACAGTGATTGGCCGCCAGTCGAATTCATTTGAGGAGAAAGTAAGGATGAAAGATTCAGATCTAAGAACGGCAGTTGCGTGGCTCGTCACAGCAGCAGGTGTTTCGATATTCATGGCGATCCAGATTTTTACATACTTGAATTCTCAACAAGCTTCGGGCAACGTTACGCCTGCCATCACGTTCAGTTCCGATCAAATAATAATGATTTCAGCTTATTACGGATGCTGGGTAATACCGCCGCTGCTTGCGTTGTCTACGGGTAAACGGGCGCGTTGGGGCACACTCATATTTGGCGGCCTTCTTGTGTTTCTGAACACGTTAGGCGGAGTCGTCGACGGTATCCGCGACGGGTACAACCTGCTTATCGTTGCGATCATTGCGATTACTTTGCCTGGATTGATAGCGATGCTGTTGTCGTGGCGCAATGTTCGATCTCTGTCTATCTGATACACGAAGAAAGGACTTCTGAAATGACAATGAACTGTGAAAATTTCCCGATCGTATGGATGAGCTTCGCGGACGAGCCGGGACATGACCACGATGACGAATTAGCTGACTTCGAAGAACTGCTCTCTCGCGGAAGACATTTCGTTATTTTGACGCAAGATCCACCTTCCAATGACCATGAACACAGCAAAGAGGAAAAGAAGCGTACGGCACTTTGGATGAAGAAGCATAAAATTCGCTTACGCAGTTTAGTCTTAGCAATGATTGTGGTCGAAGAAAATACGCTAAAGCGTGTTGCAATTAAGTCGTTTGCCCCGGGTTTTCAAGCTTTTTGGGGTTTTCCAATCATTGCGGCTACAAGTCGTAATGAGGCTTTGTCTATTGCTTCTCGCTTATTGAGCGATAACTGATATACGCATTGGAGCGGATCGTTTCTATTTCCTGGAAGGGGCGAATAGACAGGCATTGAACGTCTGCTCTTGTTAAGTTTTGCGCGGGAGCAGACCGTCGCATATCCACCCAACCCAGCTATTCAGTGACGCTACATGGCGAGGCGGGAAGTGGCCGAAAGCGGCCGGTCCGCTCTGGAGGGGGCTTGCTGGAAAAACGGACAGCGTCTTACCCGATCCAATCCGGTCATTCCGTCGAGGACGTGAATTCGCCGAAAGCTGTCGGGCGGCAACGTGGGCGAACGGGCCCAGTACCACGGCTGGGCTTGGTCCTCGCCCGGATCCGGAAAGCTCGATCTGGGTGAGGCCTGGGAGGCAGGTGAGTCCAAATAACCCTGTCAACGAACCTAACACCGCCTCCTGCCCCTCCCCACGGGACAGGGGCCGGCACCCGGCCTCGCGACAGTGTGTGTGTCAAGGCCAATCAGACCTTGTCTTGGGAATACTTAATCTCTGCTCAAGACATGGGTGACGAAGCGGGCGATGACGTCGGCAGTTTCTGCCAACGCTTCGCGATGTGGGTGATGCCCAACATTCGGCATCTCATAAACAGTCAGCAGACCGGCGGGGCAAAGTCTGCGAGCGGCAGCAATCTGGGCCTTGGTTCCGTAAGCATCCTTCGTTCCTTGGATGATGAGTGCCGGGACGGTCCATCGCATGAGGGCTGTCTCGATTGTCCATCCGCGCCGAGCCGGATCCAACCAAGCGTCGTTCCAGCCGCGAAAGGCGCCCTCGACATCGGTATGCCGACGACCGAGACGGACCTTCAGATCGCCCTTGTCGTAGGCGTCCCGAGCCCGTCGGGCCCCGGCCAGCGTCGCCTCCTCGACGAAGAAATGGGGCGCGATGAGGACGCCGCCCCGCACGCGGGTGTCGCCCTCCGCCAACGCGAGGGCCGCGATCGAGGCGCCATCGGAATGGCCGATCAGCAGGCCGCTTCGCAGTCCCGCGAGGTCGAAGACCTGGGGAAGTATGGTGCAAGCTTCCTGTTCGAGAAAGTCGGCCCGGCGGGGCAGAGGCACCGGGCTTGAGGCCCCGTAACCCTGCCGCGAGAAGGCCAGGACACCGCATCCGGTCGTCTCGACCAGAATTTCCGGCAGCGGGCCCCACTGCGTGGCAGAACCGAGACCCTCATGAAGCAACACCAGCGTCGGCGCCAAGTCCGGCTGCGGACCGACGAAACGGTATTCCAGCCGTAGGTCGGCCACCGCAAAGGTGCCGAATGTGTCGAGAGGGATCATCCCATCTCCACCATCATCCTCTCCGCGATCTTTTCCGCAATCATCAAGGTCGGGACGTTCGTGTTTGCGCTAGGAAGGCGGGGCATCACCGATGCGTCGGCGACGGACAGGTTCTCGGTTCCGATGACGCGCCCCCCCGGATCGACCACCGCGCCGGGATCGTCGGCCCGGCCCATGCGGCACGTACCGCTCGCATGCCAGACCCCGAAGACGTTGTCCCGGACAAAGTCGTCGAGAGCGCCATCGTCCTGGAGCACTGTCGCCCAAGCGTGGCCGCCTAGGACGGCGCGCAGCAGCGGGGCGCGCAGCATGGCCGGTGCATCGAACACGGGGGCGAGGAGGCCGGTGAGCCGCCGGTTGCGAGGGGAGACGGCGCTCAACCGGCGGATCAGCGGCGAATAGTTCGCGGGGAAGAGGTCGTCTGAGCGGGGGTTCAGGGTGGGCGAGACCACGAGGTCGCTGAGCAGCCGAATCCCCGAGGCGAGGCGTTCGAGATCGCGGCGATCCGAGAGCAGGCCGAGGTCGATGTCGGGCGGGCCGGATGGGTTCGCCGGATCGAGACGCAGGCGCCCGACCGAGTGCGGCTGGTTCACCCAGAGGAAGTAGAGCGCGAGGCGTCCGCCGAGGGCGTGCCAGCCGGCACGGGCGGAGGCGGTGAGATACATATCGGAGGCGCCGCCTCCGGGATGGCCGGACGTATAGCGCAGGGCCAGCAAGCTCGCGCGCCGGAAGGTCTCGGGTAGCCGGAGCGAGCGGGGAAGGACCTGGGCCATCGTCAAAGCGGGATGGTCCCGCAGGTTCTCGCCGACGCCCGAACGGGCCAGCCGGACGGGTATCCCGCAGGCGGAGAGCGCATCGCCCGGGCCGATCCCGGCACGCAGGAGCAGCACCGGCGATTGAAGAGCGCCGGCGCACAGGACCACGGAGGCGGCGCTCACTTGCTGCTCGGATCCGTCGCCCCGCCGCAGCACGGCCCCGGTCGCGCGGCGCCCGTCCATCACCAGCGAACGGACCTCGAGGCCGGCGGCGATGGTGAGGTTCGGCCGGGCCCGCGTCCCCACGTCCAGATACGCGGCGGCGGCCGAGACCCGCGCGTCGTCCCGGTTGGAGAAGGCCGGCGGGAAGATCCCGTCCTCGAACTCGCCGTTCTGATCGACGCGCCGGGGCAGCCCCGTCGCATCGAAGGCGCGGGCGACCGCATGGGCGAAGGGGGGCCATGCGGGCTCCAGGATGCGCCGGATCGGGAGCGGCCCATCATGGCCGTGCAGCGGACCGCCGCAATCGAGGTCGGTCTCGAGCCTGCGGAAATACGGCAGCACGTCGTCCCAGGCCCAGCCCTCGGCGCCGAGCGCGGCCCAGGCCTCGTAATCGCGGGGCAGCCCGCGGTTGGCCGCCTGGACGTTGATGCTGGACGAGCCGCCCATCACCCGGCCCTGCTCGTAGGCCCGCCGCCGCATGCGACCGCGGGAGTCGCGGGTGACCGCCGCGTCGAGCCCCGGCCAGATGTAGGTGTCGCCATGGAACAGCGGCATCGGATAGCTGTCGAGGATCTCCGCCGGCACCCGGCCCGGCGGTGTATCGATGCCGGCTTCGACGAGGAGCACCCGGCGCCGCGGGTCGGCGGAGAGCCGGTGGGCCATCACGCAGCCGGCAGAGCCCCCGCCGACGATCAACACGTCGACCGTTTCGGGCAAGGCGTTCACGGGATCAGCCGATCGCCGCGCGCCAGTCGGCGCCGGACGCGAGCACCGCGTCGAGATCGACCTCGGCCTCGCCGGGAACACGGATGCGCTTGAATTTCATGGGGGACGCGTCGAGGGGAACGGTCGCGTCGAGACCCATCTTCGCGCCGACCCCCTCGCGGCCCGAGGGATCGAGCTTCGAGCCCTGGGCGTGAGGGATGACGACGAGGTCTCGGTCCGCCTGGAACCGCGTCGAGATCGCCCATTCGACTTCCTGCGGGGCGTGGATGTCGACATCCGTATCGACCACGACGGCGTGCTTGATGTCGTAGTGGGCGGCGAAGGCCCCGAGCAGCACGTTCTTGGCCTCGCCCTCCTGCGTCTTCCGCAGGCGGACGTAGAGGTGGTAACGGCCGACTCCCCCCAGGGACAGATGCACGTCCTCGACACCGGGGAAGCTGCGCTGGAGCGTCGCGAGGATCGTGGCCTCGCGGGGGATCGCCCCCAGCAACAGATGCTCCAGACCGCCCCCGACGATCATGTGGAAGATCGGGTCGCGCCGGTGCGTTACCGCATCGACCCGCATGACGTGCCGCTTGGCCCGCTCCCCGTAATATTGCGGAAACTCCCCGAACGGCCCTTCGGGCTCGCGGATTTCAGGCAGGAGGTGGCCCTCGATCACGATCTCTGCGTTCGCCGGAACGCGCACGCCGTTCGTCAGGCACTTGACCACGTCGAGGGGTTGGCCGGTGAGCGCCCCGGCGATCTCCAACTCGTCGTGGCCGAGGGGCACGATGGCCTGGGATGCGAGGAGGCAGGCGGGATCGACGCCGACCACGAGGGCGACTTCGAGGCCCCGGCCCTGGGCCTCGGCCTTGCGGTAGAAATTGTCGGTATGCCGGGGCAGGACCAGCACGCCGATCCTGTCCGGACCGCTGATCTGGCAGCGCAGGATGGCGACGTTCTGCAGGCCGGTCTCCGGGTCCCGGGAGATCATCAGGCCCGCCGAGATGTAGGGGCCGCTGTCGTGCTCGTTCAGAGTCGGCACCGGCAGGAGCTTCAGGATGTCGAGTCCCTCCCGGTGGACGACCTCCTGCGCGGGGGCGGAGTGGCGTTCGTGCCAGGGGAGCGGCTGGGCGGCGGCCTGCTGGAAATGGGCGACGAGGCGATCCTGCGTGGTGCCGAGGGCTTCCGCCATCCAGGCCCGGCTCGACACGAGGCCCGAGACGATGGTGCCCGGATGCCCCCCGGGCTGCGGAAACAGGCTGGCCTGCCGGCCGTCGAGGCGGTTCGCCACCGCCGCCGCCTCGTGGCGCAAGCCGATTCCCGGCCGCGCGATGGCGAGGCGCCCATCCCCGGACAGCCGATCGAGCCAGTCGCGGAGGGAACGAACGGGAGTGGGCGCGTTCATGCTGTCCTCACGGCGGGGTCGTCTGAACCAAGCTTGCCAGGGGAGGAAGCGTTAAGCTCTTCCCGCAGGCGGGAAAAATAACGATTGGTGATGCCGCCCATCAGCCGGTTTGAATTGCGCCGACCGGCCCGCACATGGTCCTCTGGCGCGTTGCTCGTGTCGCCCGGGTCCCGTGTATGGATCTCCGTCAGATCTCCTACTTCGTCGCCCTGTTCGAGGAGGGCAGCGTCACCCGCGCCGCGCAGCGGATGAACGTCGTCCAGCCCGCGCTCAGCATGCAGATCGCCAAGCTGGAACGGGAACTCGGCCAGCGCCTGTTCGACCGCCAGCCGAAGGCCATGGTGCCGACAGCCGCCGGCCGGACGCTGCACCAACTGGTCCACCCGATCCAGCGGGATGTCGCCGAGGCCCGGGCGGCCATGGCGCGCCTGTCCCAAACCGTGTCGGGCCGCGTCACGGCGGGCATCCTGTCGTCCCTGTCGATGAGCGTGATCCCCAGCGTCCTCGCTCGCTTCGCGGCGGCCTACCCAGAGGTCGAGCTGTCGCTGGCCGATGGCTACAGCAGCACCTTCATCGAGGGCGTCGGCAGCGGCGCCCTCGACCTCGCGGTGATCAACCGGCCGGCCCGCCGCCTCGGCCTCGTCATGGCACCCCTCCTCGACGAGGAAATGGTCGTGGTCGGCGGGCGCGACACACCGTTGCCGGTGCCCCTGCCCCTCCGGATGGCGGACCTCGCCGCCCTCGACCTGATCCTGCCGTCGACCCGCCACGGCCTGCGCGTCGAACTCGACCGCCGTGTCGCCGCCGCGGACGTGACCCTGTGCCCGAAGCTCGAACTCGACCTGCCCCCCGCGATCGCGGACTTCGTGGCGCGCTCGACGCGTTTCACTGTGCTGCCGAGCATCGCCGTCAGCCGACAGCTCGCCGACGGGTACCTCAAGGCCTACCGCATCGTCGCGCCGCGCATCGCCCGCGAATTGGTGATCATCCACCATCCGCAGAAACCGCTCAGCCACGCGGCGCAGCTCCTCATCGGCATCCTTGAGGAGGAGTTGAACGCGGCGGCGGCCGCACTCCAGGCCCATATCATCACCGGTTGAGCCCCCCGGACTGATGGCAGCGATCAGCCGACGTTATTCGACACGGGCGAGCACACCCCGATACTGTCACCGGCAACGTCGCCGCGCCCGTTGCGGCCGGGAGGAACGATGACACCGCTGCCCCTCGTGGTCGGCATCTCGGGTGCTTCGGGGGTGATCTATGGGATCCGTCTCCTGGAAATCCTGCGCGACCTCGCGATCCCGGCCCATCTCGTGATGTCGCGCTCGGCCGAGGTGACGCTGGCCCATGAGACCGACCTCAAGGTCGCCGACGTCCGCGCCCTGGCCGCCAAGACCTACGCCCAGGGGGATATCGGCGCCTCGATCGCCTCCGGATCCTTCCGGACCCGCGGCATGGTCGTGGCGCCCTGCTCCATGCGGAGTCAGGCCGAGATCGCGACCGGCGTCACATCCGGCCTGCTGACGCGGGCCGCCGACGTGACCCTGAAGGAGCGCCGCCGCCTCGTCCTGATGGTGCGGGAGACTCCCCTCCACACCGGCCACCTCCGCACCATGACGGCGCTCTCGGAAATGGGGGCGATCATCGCCCCGCCGGTTCCGGCCTTCTACGCGCGTCCGGAGAGCCTCGCCGACATGGTGGACCATACGATCGGGCGGGTTCTCGACCTGTTCGACATCGACGCACCCGGCGTCCGGCGTTGGCGGAGCGGAGAAGGCTGACCGGCGCTCAGCCCTCCAGCGCCGTCGCGAGAACCCGCAGCGGTGCCTCCGGCCAGGTCCGGCCGAGATGCGCGGCATAGAGGGCCAGGGCCTCGCCGCCCGAACTCGCCGGCATATCCGGGACTGGCGCGGCCTCGAAGAGAGCCGCGAGGGCGAGGCGCTCCGCCTCAATCTCCGCGAGCTTGATCCGCTCCCGGAGCGCCTCCGTCGTCTGGCCCGAAAGGATGTCCGACCGCATCGCCCGGCGGATCGCCCGTAAGGGACTGATCACCTGCCCACGCCAGGGGCCGATCCGGGCTTCCGCTCCGGCGAGCGCCGAGGCGTCCAGCCTTCGTCCGGTCCTCCCGCACCAGATCAGGTACAGGAGCAGGGGCACATCGGCGCCGCCCTCGTCCTGGAGCGCGAGGCAGGCCGCGGCGACGCCGGGCCGGCCGTAGAACGCGCAGGCGAAGGTCCAGAGGGGATCACTCGTCATGGGAGGCCTCCGCCCGCGCAGAACCGTATCGTCAGGCCCGGTCGAGATTGCCCTGCGTCTCGTCGGTCAGGAAGGCACCGACGAGATAGACCAGGGTGACGCCGGTCATGACGACGGCCAGCACCGTCGGGATCTGCGTCGGCCCGTCGGCGACGAGGGAGACGAGCGTCGGCAGCATTCCACCCAGCGCGAAGCCGATGTTCCAGGTCAGGCCCGTCCCCGTGGCCCGCACCGCCGTCGGGAACTTTTCGTTGAGGAAGATCAACAGCGGCCCGTAGCTGGCGTTGGCGATGAGCGCCAGCAGGAAGGCGCAGGCCGCGACCCCAACGAGGCTCGTCGTGTTCGCCATGGTCAGGAACAGGGCGGGAAAGGCGAGCAGGCGGACGACGCCCATGACGAGGAACGACCGTCTGCGCCCGATATGCTGGCTTAGTTCGCCCATGCCGCAGGCGCCGATCGCCGCCGCGACGTTGGCGCCGATCAGGATCATCGAGGCGGTGGCGTTCGGCACGCCGTTCACGAGCTTGAGGAGGGTCGGCAGGTAGCCGGACGTGAGGTAGTAGGCCGCGCCGCCGCCGAAAGAGATGAGAGTCGCGACCGCGAAGCTTCCCCGGTTGGACGGTGAGAACAGGGAGCGGATCGGCGAGGCCTCCGCCGGAGCGCCTGCCCGGAGCGCCGCCTTCCGGGCCTGGAGATTCTTGAAGATCGGGGATTCCTCGAGATTGCGGAAGAGGATCAGGCCGATCACCGAGGTCAGGAGACCCGAGAAGAACATCAGTCGCCAGCCCCAGTCGGTGAAGGCTTCTCCCGGCGCCATGAGCGAGACGACGTAGAAGACCAGGGAGGCAAGCAGGCCGCCGATGGCCGAGCCGCCACCGCCGACCGCCCCGGACATCAGCCCCCGCCACCGCTCCGGGACGGATTCCGTCCCGATCGTGTGAGACGCCGCGACCACGCCGCCGACGAAGATGCCCTGGACGAGGCGGAAGATCAGGAAGATCGCGGTGGCGAGCCATCCGATCTGGCCGACCGTCGGCAGGAGGCCGAAGACCGCCGTCGACAGGCCGACCCCGGTCACCGCCACCATGAGCGCGCGGCGCCGGCCGAACCGGTCCGCATAGGAGCCGAACAGGGCCGAGCCGAGGGGCCGGATCAGCAGCGTGACCGCGAAGGAGGCATAGGCTCCCGCCAGCGACAGCATCGGCTTGTCGGCCGGAAAGAACAGGGCGCCGACGACGGGCGCCACGTAGAGCAGGATGAACAGGTCGAAGAGATCGAGCCCCCAGCCGAACAGCGAGGCCATGGCGGCCGTCGCCGTTTGCCGGCCCGTGGGCTTGGCGTGAGCGGGGGGATCGGATGCGAAGGTTGCGGCGGTCTGCATGGGGTTCCTCCGGGGGATGCGGTCGTTGCCGCGGTGGGCCGGTTCGGGCTCTGGGTCGGGACGGGGGCCATCAGGGCGCGCGCCATCGTGTCCCGCCGGGGCGGGATCGAAGCGGTGCCGTGGGGGTCACGGGGGTGGGGGGAGCTGCCCTGCAGCCCCCCCGGCGTGGTGGGTTTAGGAGCCGGTGAAACGCGGGGCGCGCTTGGCGTGAAACGCCTCGACGCCCTCACGGAAGTCGTCGGCCTGCCGCAGGCGGCTGTAGCAGTGTCCCTCGAGCTCGATGGCGATGGACAGGCTCGCGTCCTCGGTGTCGTTGAGGAGCTTCTTGGCGGTGCGCTGGGCGATGGGCGAGAAGGCGCGCAGCTCCTCCACGAGGGCGTCGGTGGCCTTTTCCAGGTCCGCGTCGGGCACGCATTCGGTGGCGATGCCCCAGTCGAGGGCCTGCCGGCCGGGGATGCGCTTCGAGCGCATCACGATGTCCTTCGTCCGCGTGATACCGACGATCTTCTGGAGCCGGGCCGAGCCGCCGGAACCGGGGATCTGGCCGAGCTTCTGTTCGGGAAGCGCGTAGCGGCAGGTCTCGGAGACGATGCGGAAGTCGCAGGCCAGCGAGATCTCGAAGCCGACCCCGAACGTGTAGCCACGGTTGGCGGCGATGACGGGCTTCGAGCAGCGGGCCGGCGCCGCCATGTTCCAGGCGAGCTTCGAGACGTGTTCGGGCGAGGCGTCGAGGAAGCCCTTGATGTAGCCCCCCGACGAGAAGTGCTCGCCCTCCGCCCGCAGGACGATGACCCGCACGCGGGGATCCTCGTCCAGCGCCTCGAACACCTTCCGGATCTCGTCGCGCTGGGGCATCGCGATGACATTCATCGGCGGCCGCGCCAGGATCACGTCGGCACGCTCGCGCTCGGCGTCGATCTCGACGCGGAAGCCGTCGAGGTTCGTCAGGCGCGGGTCGATGGTGGGGGTGTCACTCGTCATGGGGCAGGGCTCTCGCTGAAATTCGTTGGGGGGTGTCAGGCGGCCTCGTGGCCTTCGGCGCGGGGCTCGGCCTCGCCCTCGGGCACGTACTCGCCGGCCACGAGCTGACGGCGCAGCAGCTTGCCGACCGGCGATTTCGGGATCTCGTCCACGAAGACGTAGCGGCGCGGCAGCTTGTGACTCGGCAGGCCGCCCGCACGGCAATGGGCGTCGAGCGCCGCTTCGTCGGTGCTGCCGCTCCGCTTGATGAAGGCCGCCACGATCCGGCCCCAGCGCTCGTCGGGCAGGCCCACGACGGCGACCTCGGACACGGCCGGATGCAGGGACAGGCGACTCTCGATCTCGACGGGCGAGACGTTCTCGCCCCCGGTGATGATCATGTCGTCGACCCGGCCGGTGACGTAGAGGTCGCCATCGGCGTCGGCGAAGCCGGTGTCGCCGGTGAAGTACCAGCCGTCGCGAAAGGCCTTGGCGTCGGCCTCGGGGCGATGCCAGTAGCCCTCGAAGGCTTCGTCGCCCTTGGCGATGACGGCGATCTCGCCCTCCTCGCCCGGCGCGGCGGTCCGGTCCGGGTCGCCCCCCATGGGCACGACGCGCACCATGGTGTTGAGGCCCGCCCGCCCGGCCGAGCCGGGTTTCACCGCCGCCTCGTGGTTGATCGTGAAGGTGTAGACCTCCGACGAGCCGTAATGGTTGACGAACAGGTCCGGCCGGAACGCCTCGGTCAGGCGGGCGAGCAGGCCGTCCGTCATCGGCGCCCCGGCGAAGCCGAGCTTGCGCACGGAGGTCGTGTCGGTCGCCGGGAAATCCCGGTGGTGCACGAGGTCGTGATAGAGGGTCGGCACGAGGTAGAGGTTGGTGATCCGCTCGGCCGCGATCAGCCGCAGCGCCCCGGCCACGTCGAAGCGCGGCAGGCAGACGAAGGTCCCGCCGATCAGCGACATGGCAAGGAGCGAGCGCACGCCCATCGTGTGGTAGAGCGGCATGACGCCGAGCGTCCGCTCGCCACGCCCGTAGAGGTTCTGCGCCACGTGGGCGAGCGCCGCCGCCCGCTCCGCCCGGTGTCGCCGTGGCACCCCCTTGGGCTTGGCGGTGGTGCCGGAGGTGTAGAGCATCAGCGAGATCGCTTCCGCGTCGACCCGGGGCGTCGCCGGGGGGCCTTCGGTGGCGGTGAGGTCGGCGAAGGCGGTCTCGCCGGGGCCGGGTGGCGTGCCGACGGCGATGCGCGGGATCCGCTGCGACGCCGCGCTATCCCGCAGGCTCCCGGTCGAGACCGGTTCGTAGGCGATGGCGCGGGCTTGCGCGTTCTCGATCGCGAAATCGATCTCCTCGGCCTTGGCCCGCCAGTTGATCGGCGTGATCACGATACCCGCGAACTGGCAGGCCCAGTGCAGGGTCGCCGCCTCGTGCCGGTTCTGAAGGACCGTGACGAGGTGGTCGCCGGGCTTCAGCCCGAGCCGGTCGAGCCCCGCGACGGTCGCGGAGATCACCGCGAACCACTCCGTGTAGGTCAGCCGGGTCTCCCCGTCGACGAGGGCCAGGGCGCGGGGATCGCGGGAGACGCTCGCAAGGAAGCTGGTGCCGAGATCAAGCATGGGCGGCCTCCGGGGATGACGGGGCCGGGATGTCGCCCCTGAGTTCCGCAGCCGCCTCCAGGGCGGCCTCGATGATCGGCGCGTAGCCGGTGCAGCGGCAGAGATGGCCGCCGATCACTTCCGTGATCTCCCGGCGCGACGGGTTCGGCCGCAGCACGAGATAGGCATCGAGCGACATCAGGATGCCGGCGGTGCAGAAGCCGCATTGCAGGGCGTGCCGCCGCCGGAAGGCCGCCTGCAGCACTCCGAGCCGGCCGGGCTCGGGAGCCAGACCCTCGACGGTCCGCACGGCGCAACCCTCGACCCCCACGGCCAGCGTCAGGCAGGCCCGGGCGGGCACCCCGTCGATGGACACCGTGCAGGCGCCGCAGACGCCGTGCTCGCATCCGACATGCGTGCCCGTGGCCCCGAGCCCGTGGCGCAGGGCGTCGGTCAGCAGGGTGCGGGTCTCGACCTCGACCGTGGTCTCGCGCCCGTTGAGGGTGAAGGCCACCGTGTGACGGCCCTTCGCGTCTAGCTGTGGCATGGCACGGCCTCCTGATGGGTGTCGCCTCTTGCGGCCCTGGCAGCTTCCTCCAGCACCCGGCGGCCGAGACTCCGCACGAGGTCGCGGCGGTAGCGGGCGGTGCCGTGGAGATCGTCCCCCGCGCCGAGGTCCCAGGCGAAGGCGTTGAGGGCATCGTCCAGCGCCGAGCCGGCGAGATGGGGGAAGTCACGGGCGGTGGGCCGGTCGGCGACGCCGCCGACGGCGAGCCGCATCCGGGTGCCGTCCACGACCGCCGCGCAGGCGACGATGGCGTAGTCGCCGTGCCGACGCCCCACCTCGGCGAAGGCGGTGCCGGCGCCCTCCCGGCGGAGGGGATAGGCGATGGCCTCGATCATCTCATCGTCGGCCCGGTCGGTGACCATCATGCCGGTGAAGAAGTCCTCGGCCGCCACGCGCCGGACTTTCCGGCGGCTGCGCAGGTGAATCTCGCCCTGCAGCGCCACGAGGCAGAGGGGGATTTCCGCGCTCGGGTCGGCATGGGCGACGGAGCCGCACAGCGTCCCCCGTGCCCGGGTCTGGATGTGCCCGACCCACGGCAGGGCGGCGGCCAGCAGCGGCAGGTCCCGGGCGAGCCCCGGCCGGTCGAGCAGGATCGCCTGCCGCACGCCCGCCGGGATGACGAGAGCCCCCTTGTCGAGACGGGGCTCTTTGAGAGCGGGAATGCGCATCACGTCGACGAGCACGGCGGGCTTCGTCAGCCGCATGTTGAGCATCGGCATCAGGGACTGGCCGCCCGCGATGATCCGAGCCTCGGGGCCGTGCTGGCGCAGGGCTTCCAAGGCGTCGTCCAGGGACGTCGCGCGCAGATAGGCGAAGGGCGCGGGCTTCATGCGGACACTCCCAGGCGTGCGAGGAGCCGTCGCAGGGCGGCCGGGAGGCGGAGCCTGCGCTCGCCGGACCCGCCGGCTCGCCGAGCCAGGGCGGTGAAGAATCCGCCGATGATCACCCGCGCGGCCCCGTCGAGGAGGCGCCCGCCCACCGCCGCGACCTTGCCGCCCACCGCCGCCTCGTAGACGTAGGCGATCCGCGTCCCCCCGGCGCCGTCGGGCTCCAGGGTCAGGCGGCCGGTTCCACCGCCGCTGCCGAGGCCACCCGTCACCGTGCCGGTGAGCGTCACCGCCCGGGGCTCATCGAGATCGCTGAGGGTGACCTCGGCCTTGTAGCGGCCCTTCACCGGGCCGACGCCGAGGGTGACGTCGGCCTGGAACCGTGTGCCGGAGAGCTTCCGCACCCCGTGCGAACCGGGGATGACGGAGGCGAGCACGTCCGGGTCGAGGAGCATCGCCCAGACCGTCTCCGGCGGAGCCGTGACGGTGGCCGAGCCCTCCCCACGCAAGGTGCGGTCGCCCGCCTTCGTGGCGGGCTTCGGGGCAGAGTGGCCGGCGGGGGGCGCTCGTTCCTCCCCGCCCGCCGCGAGGGCAGCGAGCTTGGCGGGGGTCAGGGGCAGGTCGATGGCCTCAAGCCCGAGGGCGTCGGCCACCGCGTTGGCGAGGCAGACCGGAGTCGACATGCAGTTGCCCTCGCCGACTCCCTTGGCGCCGAGCGGCGTGAAGGGCGACGGACTCTCGACGTGCAGGATGCGTAGATCCGGCACCTCGGTCGCGGTGGGCAGCAGGTAATCGGCGAAGGTTCCGGACAGGAAGGCGCCATCGTCGCCGTAGGAGAGTTCCTCGAAGACCGCCGCGCCGAGCGCCTGCGCGAAGCCGCCGCGCACCTGCCCCTCGACCATGCCCGGGTGCAGGATGCGCCCGCAATCGTGCATCGAGACGTAGCGATCGATGATGATCTTGCCGGTGACCCGGTCGATCTCCAGGCCGCAGATGTCGAAGATGAAGCCGTGGCAGAGGGAGGAGTTGATGTGGTCCTCGGCGTCCGGCGCCGTCAGTTCCGGGGGTGTCCAGAACACCGTCTCGCGGATCACCGCGCCGAGATCCTCGGGCACGAGGCCCGGCGACCAGTGGCTCGTGGCGGCCACCCGCGCGAAGGGCAGGCCCGCATCCGGGTTCAATCGCGAGGCGATGCGACCGCCCGCGAAGAGCAAATCCTCGGGACGCAGGTTCAGCTGCGCCGCCGCGATCCGCGCGAGCCTGTCGCGCAGGCGGGTGGCGGCGAGGTGCGCGACCCCCGCCACGGCGGCGGCGAAGCGGCTCGCGTAGTTCCCCGAGGCGATGGACCACGCATCCTTGGCGGTGTCGAGGTCGGCCGTGACCCGGACCTGCTCCATCGGGAGGCCGAGCACGTCGGCCACCACCTGGGCGAGCACCGTCCGGTGCCCCTGGCCCTGCGGCACCGAGGCGACCTGCACCGTCACCGAGCCGACGGGATCGAGGGTGATGGTGGCGGTCGATTGCGCGCCGTTCTTGGGCCCGGCCTTGGCGCGTTCCTCCGCCGTCAGCACGGTGGTGATGTAGCCCATGTTGGAGACGCTGGGCTCGACCGCCGCCGTGAGGCCGATCCCATAGAGGCGGCCCTCGGCGCGGGCGGCGTCCCGCCGCCGCTTCAGCTCATCGAGCTCGCCGTCACGGGCGGCTTCATCGAGGGCGCGCTGGTAATCGCCGGAATCGTAGAGGGCGCCGGTCGCGGTGCGATAGGGAAAGGCGTCGGCCGGAATCAGATTCCGGCGGATCACCGCGAAGGGATCGAGGCCCAGCGTCAGCGCGATGCGCTGCATCAGCCGTTCGAGCGGATAGTACACCTGCGGCCCGCCGAAGCCGCGCACGAGGCCGGTCGGCGTCTTGTTGGTCAGCACCACCCGGTTGCGCACGGCGACGTTGCGGATGGCGTAGGCGCCGGTGAGGTTGCCGTGCATCCGGTAGAGCGTGGCGGGTTCGGGCGCCCGCAGGTAGGCGCCGCAATCCTCGACCTGATCCCAGTCGAGCGCGGTGACGCGCCCATCCGCGTCGAAGGCGGCCCGGAGGGTCGTGACCCGGTTCGTGGCGGAGACGGAGGCCGAGAGGTGCTCCAGCCGGTCCTCGATCCACTTCACCGGCTGGCCCACGAGGCGCGCCGTGGCGGCGATCAGCACGGCGTAGGGCGCGACGCCCTGCTTCACTCCGAAGCTGCCGCCGGAATCGGGGGGCGTGCGCAGGCGCAGGCGGTTGCCCGGCACCTTCAGCGCCCGGGCCACCACCGCGTGGATGCTGAACGGCCCCTGGAAGTTCGCCAGCACGTCGTAGGAATCGTCGGTGGGATCGTAGGAGGCGACGACGCCGTAGGTCTCCATCGGCGAGCCGGTGTTGCGCGGGTAGCGCACGGTCACGGACAGGCTGTGCGGGCTGTCCGCGAAGGCCGCCTCGGGGTCGCCGTAGCGGAAGCGGCGGTCGCTGACGCAATTGGCGCCGACGCCCTCGTGCAGGATCTCGCTGTCGGGGGCGAGGGCCGACAGCGGGTCGACCACCGCCGGGCGGACCCGGTACTGCACCTCGATCAGGTCGCAGCCATCCTCCGCGAGGTAGCGGTCGCGGGCGACGACGATGGCGACGGGCTCGCCGACATAACGCACCCGGTCCACCGCGATGGCGCGGGCATCGACGGCCGCCCGCAAGGCCGGGACGAGGCCGGTCGTGACGGCGTCGAGGTCCCGGCCCGTGACCACGGCGGTGACGCCGGGCAGCGCCTTGGCCACCTGGACGTCGATGCCAAGGATGTCCGCATGGGCGTGGGGCGAGCGCAGGATTGCCGCGTGCAGCGTGCCGGGCCGCGTGCCGAGGTCGTCGATGTAGTGGCCGAGCCCGGAGAGCAGGGCGGCGTCCTCGACGCGCTCCACGGACCGTCCGACATAGCTCGATGACACGATGCCCAAGCCGTTTCCTCCGCCGGACCTCTCGATGGGGTCCGTATCTCGGGGAGAATGGCGGCTCCGTGTGGGTGCGGCGATGCCGAGGCGTCTCGCGACTTACCGAAACGTCTCATTCTTTGATGACGGCGCCGTCAGGCAGCGGGCTGCCCGCCCCGCCGGACGATACCGCGGAAGATGCTCGGGGGTACGCTGACGTGGTCCCGGAAGAAGCGCGAGAAATGTGCGGGCGCGGCGAAGCCGAGGCGCATGCCGATCGCGGTGATGGGCTCCTCGCTACTCACGATGGCCTCGACGGCCTGCTCGATCCGGATCGCGTTCAGGAAGACATGCGGCGGGGCCCCGGTGGATTGCTCGAACAGGCGGTAGAACTGGGCGCGGGAGAGGCCCGCCTCGCGTGCCAGCGCCTCGGTGCCCAGCATGGCGCCGGGCTCCGCCCGCACCCGCGCGATGGTGCGTCGGATGCGCCAGTCGCCAGCGTTGCGCCGGGCGGCGGCGCGGAGGGAGAGGGGCTCCTCGCGCCAGGCCGTGAACCGCTCGATCACGGCGACCATCAGGTTCGACAGCAACTCGTCCTGGATGTGGGAGGAAAGCGGCGCGTAGACCATCTCGGCGGCGAGGTCGTGGGCGAGCCGGCGAATCGTTGGTGTGACGGCGCCCGACGGTTGTCCGAAGAAACCGGGCGCCCCGCTCGCAGCCCAATTCCGCCGGAACGCGCCGAGCCAGTCGGGCTCGATGTACAGAGCCAGGATCATCGCCTTGGCCCGCTGGGGATCGTGCAGGTAGGCGTGGGTCTCCCAGGCGTTGATCAGGACAGCCTGATCGTCGGTGAGCGCGACAACCTGATCGCCGACGAGGAACTGCGTGTCGTCTCCCTCGACCTTCAGGAGCACATGGCAATGCGGGTGCGCGTGACGGACGAGGCTGCGGTCCATGTCGAGGAGCGCGACGCGGCCGAAGGCGCCATGGGCGATCTCAAGAGCCTCGGACATCTGCACTATTTAGCATGGTCCGCGGGTGGCAGCTAGATCGCCGCCGGGCCCACCGTCCCGTCAGGGCGCCGCAACCGATTCGTTCCGGAGCGTGGTCCTCTTGCGGAGTTCGGCGGTACCCATCACCGCCAGGGGAATGACGAGGGCCACATAGGCGTTGTCGATTCCCCCGGGATCGCCGGCGAGGAACCAGCCGATCGTCAGGACGAGGGAAACCAGGATGCTGACGACGGCGGCCCGCGGGGTGCCGAAGCGCGGAGCGTAGAAGGCAAAGACGACCAGGACCGCCAGCGTCGCCCGCAGGGATTTCGCGAGGAAGGTCACCTTCAGGATATCCGGCGCGAAGATCGCCAGGGGAATCGGGATCAGACCCACGAGCACCGTCATGCTGCGGACGAACCGCAGGGACGATGTCCCATCCTCGCTCAGACGGCGGGGATGATAGAAATCCTTGAACAGCAGGGTGGCGGCGCCGATGCTGAGCGCCGAGATCGTGCCGAACAGGGACCCCGCCAATCCCGCCACCACGATGGCGGCCAGTAGATCGTCCATCCGGGCGATCAGGCCCGGCAAAGCCTGGATCGCGGGGATTCCCGGCAGCAGCGCCGCCGCGCAGACACCGACCAGGGCGGCGCCGATGCCGAACGGCACGAGCAGGAAGGCACAATAAAAGCTGGCCTGCCTCGCCGTGCGCCCGTCCTGCACGGTATTGATGGCCTGGATTACGTATTGCGTCGAGAAGACCGCGCCGATGCCGGCGACCATCCACGCGAAGATCTGCGACCAGCCGACCGTATCGACCGCGAACATCGCTTCGGGCACGCGGACCCGCAGGTTCGCGAGGCCGCCGACCTGAGACAATCCGAAGGCGACGGCCGCGAGGATGCCAAGATACTTCACGACGGCATGGAGGACATTCGTGTAGATGACCGAGCGCATCCCCCCGACACTGACATAGAGCGTCGCGACGATACCCGTGATGACGATGGCACTGGTCCGATCGACGTTAAGGAGGCCTGCCAGGATCGTACCGCCGCCCGCATAGGTCGAGACTGCGACGATCTGAAGAGCGAAGATCATGATGATTGAGGTCGCGAGCTTGGTCGGACGACCGTAGGCCTTATTCAACGCCCCGGAGATCGTATTCTCGCCGAGTTCCTTGAAGCGGGGCGCGAGCAGGATGGCGTAAAGAACGAATCCGACGGCGAGGGCGAGGACGTTCCAGGCTGCCGACACGCCGACTCTGTAGGCCGTCTGTGTGGTACCGACGCTCGTCGCAGTCCCGATGAATTCCGACATCAGCAGAAAGCCGATCAGGAACGCCGGATAGCGCGTGCCGCCGGAGGTAAAGCTTCCCGCGCTCCTCGCATGGCGTCGCACAGAGAAACTGATCAGCCCCATCGCCGCCATGTAGGCCAGGGTCAGGGAAAGAACGATCCAGTTTGGCTGCATGGGTGCGGCCTAACGGCGATGCCGTAGCGCCTGAGCGCCAAGGGACCCCAGCATGTTTCCTCCGAAATCATTCGGGGCCGCAGCTTTCCTCGCAGGAACGAGAAGCAACGGCCATTGCGGGGAAAATTAGATTTTGAAGAGGAAGCGGACAAATATTCTGATTTGATCGGCGCCATCAGATTATCTGATTCAGCACTATAATTAATATAAAACGCATCTTTCTAGCTTAAAAAGCTAACATAGTCTCAGTGACCCATGTCTGCCATCTCGGGCGGAGTTGGCGCATCCCGATAGCGGTCTTTCGCGGCAGTTGAGCAAAATCAGCTTAGCTTGGGACACGAAAGGGCGTAGGCCGTTGGTGACGGCACGAGGGCGAGGCTGACCTCAACGATGGTGTCGTCAAAGGTCCACCGGGGGATTGTGCGCCTCGGAGCTTAATTCGTGAAGGCACCTGCGAAGCCTCCCTACGGCGATGCACCGTCGGATACATCGACAACCAGGCCATCGCTCAGCTGCCGATAGAACGTCTGCTTTCAGGTTGCTGCCCGGTTCGGCTGAGTGGCAGCAATGGGCGCTTTGCAGCCGGACTGGTTCCGAAGCCCCTCGACACGAAAGCCGAGGGGCCGAACACTCAAATTTCAGTTCCCTCTGCCAAGGTCAGGGCATCCTCAACGTCGACGCCAAGGTATCTGACCGTGCTCTCGATCTTGGTATGGCCGAGTAGGATCTGGACGGCACGCAGATTGCCGGTTCGCTTGTAGATCAACGATGCCTTCGTGCGGCGGAGGGAATGGGTGCCATAATCCTCGCGGCGCAGCCCGATGCCCGTGACCCACTCATCGACCAAGCGCGCATACTGCCTGGTGCTGATGTGCGTGACGCTGTCGAGCCGGCTGGGGAAGGCGTAGTCGTCGAGCGTACCGCCCCTGGCCTCCAGCCATGCCAGGATGCTGGTTCGTGCGGGTTCGAGCAATTCGAACTGCACTGGTCGGCCGGTCTTGCGCTGGATGACGATGGCCCGGTTACGAACGCGACCGCCACTGACGAGGTCGCCAATCTTGAGTTTGACGATGTCGCAGCCGCGCAGCTTGCTGTCGATGGCGAGATCGAACATTGCGCGGTCGCGCACGCGCCGTTCGCGGTCGAGCCAGAACCGGATAGCCCAGACCTGCTGAGGTTTGAGGGCGCGCTTGGCGCCAAGCTTACGTCCAGCATTCCAGGCCGGTCGCCCTTTGCTGGCCGGATCGTGTGCAGAATGTCCCATCGTCTGTCTCCTTGCCGGCACATGCCGACGAGGTGAGGAGACATCCGAACCGATGGTCCTGAGATGAGGGCGAGCATATGCGGACGTTCCGCAGGCGACCCAGGTCGGCCGTGCGGAATGACGTCGGCATTTCCCGAAAGCCGACAGTGATCGGGTGTCTGGCAAGGTCGGCTCGAAGTGGCGAGCGGACCTTGGTCGCCGATCCGGAGGCGGACATCCCGCCTCCAACTCTCAAGCTGTCGCTCGCCGCTGCAATCGTCCTGCTATCGCACCGCTGGACAACTTCTGCCCTACCAGCGTGGCTACCTAAGACACCGCACCAAGACGAGCGAGGCGCGGCATACCAGCCATGGCGTGGAAAAGTTGATCTACGTGTGCGCATCGCTCGCCACGGTATGCGAATGCCAATCGTATTGCAGGCCTCTATCCCGGCATGCCTGCACCTGAGAGTTCGCAACTCCCGCCCCACTGTATGGTGGAGAACTGCGTGCCGCGTTTCTTTTTCAACATCTACGACGGCGTCAGCATGCTTGACGATGCGGGCACCGAATTTGCTGACTGGCAGGAGGCCCGCATTCAAGCTATTGAATTCGCAGGCGCGATCATCAAGGACGAAGCCAAGCGCATCGCGCAAGGTGAGGATTGGCACATTGAGGTGACAGACGAGCGGAAGCTCGTGCTGTTCCGCTTCGATTTCATCACCCTGGAAGCTCCAGCATTGTCGAGCCATCGCGGCAAGGAAGGAGCGTCGTAGTCTGAGACGCCACTGTCGGGCTTCCATTCCGTCCATTCCGGTAATGGGTCTCAGCTTCCTTGGGCGGCCTGCAAGCGGACGCTCTCAGCATCCGTAACAGGTCGGGAGCGGGCGAAACAGCGATGTCCGCTTCGATGCATCTGCCCCCACTAGCAGACAGGTAGAAAGCCCCCTATAGGAGACCGTTCGTGCGGTTCGATTAAGGTAAGCCTCAGCAGTCCTTGTTCAGCTTCGGCGACCAATAGACCTTAACACGCAGAAGCTCACGGGATCTAGCAATTGCCTCGGCAGTCTGCTGCGCTGTCAACTTGTCTAGAGCCCGCCAGGTCCGCATCTGCTCTTCGAGCAAGCGGCGCTGCTCGGCGGGTTTGAGGGTGGCCCAATTGGTCATCGGCACACCGTAGCCATCCGAGAGCCTGGCTACACTCACCCATGTTTCCGATGCCGCCCTGATTTCATATGCTCCCGGCGCGCAGGCTATTGACCGGGCCGTCGGTCTTTTGCTGCCTAAACTGAACCGCTGCTGATATCTAAAATAGCCAAACAGAACTAGCGCAAAGGCTGCGGGCGCCATCATGGATTAAGGCCATCGCGGCGTCGCGATGGCAGAAGTGCTCGATGGAACACAAGACGTTCACCGCTCGCATCCCTCAGCGGATCGCCGCCGAACTCGAGGTGCCAGTCGCCTCCCTTTATGATCAGGGGGAGCCTTCATCCCGCGACAGCGAGGCAATGCCAAAGGCGGTTGCAGCGCTCTTGAGCGCATACGCTGCGGTCCGTAATCCGCAGGAGCGTCAACGCTCCGTCGCTGTCGTGATCGCGGAGGCAGAGCGTCTGCGCAACCTGCTGGACGCTAGCGACAAGGAGTAAGGCTTCGGCAGCGTCCGACCTGGCTCCGAACGTCTTCAAAGCCCGCTAAAGGTCGTGATCGGCTCCCGCGGCTACGTCCGCTTGGATGCATCCGCCATCCGGAAGCAGACCGGCAGAAACCCACCCACCCCGGTCATCCAGAGGCACATTCTAGCGGCCTGGAAATGGCCGTAAGCGGAATGGCTGCTTCGGAGCAGCCCAGCCGCAAAAGCGGACGGCCTCCTACCGACCCAACCCGGCTACCCGGATCGCGCTCCGCGCTTCCCCAAAGCAGCCGTTCGTCCGCCGTTCGGCAACTTCGGCGTGGAGTTGGGGAGCCTCACCACTCCTGATGATTAGTGGAACTATCGCGATCTTGCTTGCGCCAGGGTGCTTCTTGATCCTGCCGATTGTCATCCATGTTGACGATCACGGTCCCTCGGCGACCTCTGCCCATCCAGAGGTTCCCTGAGGGGCCTCGAAAGCCCGCATAACCGTTCGCGCAATATACGGTCCCTGCACGTTCGGTACACGGCGGGGCCAAGGGAGCTGGCTCCACTGGAAACAGGACAGAGGCAAGGGCTACGGCTGACCCAGCTGAGGCCATCACAGAGCCTAAGGCAACGGCGGATAGAATGCGCATGCCCAGATGTTATGCATCCTGTGGTTGCATATCAACTCGTCTACGCAACCTAACTCCGAGGCTGCACGGGACATCGAATGGCTTGGTAAACATCGGGCAGAAGTTCAGCCAATCGACAGACGAGCATCCGCAAGCCTTGATAACTCAACCGGTTCTGGTTTTCCGGAGCGCAGCTCGGATTGAGTTGCGAGCGGCAGCACGGCTCGGTGCGGCCTGAACGTCGGCTCGACCAAGACAAGCAGATATCGACGGCGTCCATCTCCGATGCCGCAGATGGGTGGAACGCGTGCAGGACGAGTACGTCCGTTCCGATGCCTCTGCTGCTCGGAAACGGAACGGCAGAAAACCACCCCGAATGGTCATACCAGTGATCGTTGGTGTGCCCCGAAGTCCGCCGTTCACCGCATGGGTCTTGTCAGTTGGTTAGAGTAGAAGCCCATGGCAGCATCGCGCCTCCCGCTAGTGAGCATCGGTCTCAGAACCACGCCTCCGCCTCAACACACTCGGCGTACTCGACCTCGACTAAGCGACTGTTTCCTACAAAAGAATGTGCTTGCCTCGACGCGTGCGGTCTACGCACGGTGTTATATTATTCTAGATCAGCGAGTTGAGCCTGTCGCTGTATTGGCGCGCTAAACTGGGAGATGACGTTAGCGCACCCCAAGGAGAACTGGTCCTCATAGGGCTTAACGCTGACCCGCAACACACGCAGCCACAACGAGGGGGATTAGGTGCTCGTGAACCCGGAACGAGCTCCGGCAGAAGCAACCTGAGTACTATCGTTACCTCAGCCAGCTGTTCGGCCCAGCCGGCACATGAGGCGCCGCCACACCGAACTTGGGGCAGTCCACTGGGCGCTACCGGCTTAGCTGGCACTCGATTTTCCCGGGAAGGGATGCAACTCTAGCGTGATCAAGGGAAAGCCACTGACCCGATGCCGTCCAAGCGTGTCCGTATTCACTACCGGCGGTTCTTCCGGGGCGGTGAGCCAGTTGTGTCCGAGCCCCTTTCCGAAGCGGTCGCGAAGGCGTTGGCCCACAAGGTCGATGGTCAGGACCTGTATGGCGACGTCCGCCTCCGGACCTACGAGGACGTCGACCATGGCAGCGTCGTCCTGAACGGGCGTTTCCTGCCCGCGAACGGCGACGTGTATGGGGAGCTCGTCCGGTTTGATCCGAATACCAACATACCCCTTCTGGTGCAGAACTCGGCATCGACCGCGGAGCTCGAAATTCGCGAGGCGGTGAAGCCTAATGATGCCGAGGTCCTGCAGGGCATGACGTTCTTCATGATCCGCAAGGACCATGTCCTCGTCGTCGACCAAGGTCTCACCAATCCGATCTTCGAGCGGTACCTCCGCTGGCTGCTGTGCGAGCGGACCCCAGTCGCGCAGCGCAACGCCAGGGTGCCCCTCATCCCGAAGCTGTTCCTGGATGAGGAGGTCGAGGGCCTCCGGGACGTGAAGCTGATCAGGCTTCGCCCGGCGCCGCTTCAGGTCGACACCCTGTTCGACGGAGCCCGGACCGAGGTTCACAGCCAGGACGTCGAACCGACGACGAGCGTCCTCTCGATCCTGCGCGCGGCCAACTTCGACACTGCTGTCATCGAGGATATGATGCGCTCGCACGGAGCAGCGGTGGAGCTCAACTTGAGCATCACGCTCAAGGCCGGCCGCAGCACGCTGAAGATGCAGGGTGAGGAGGCGGTGGCCCTGCTGCGAAATGTTCCTGAGGACGACCTCATCGTCATAGGCGACGGCATCCGGAAGAACCGCGGGGTGCTTGAACGCCTGAGCGAACAGGTCGATATAGAACGGATAGGGAACATTCTGGTCCGCAAGGAGGCCTGGAATGCTCTGGCGAAAGCGGCGGCGTCCTACAGGGATGCCGGGTTGATCGAATGAGGCTGAAGTTCACAGGCTGGGAGACCGTCGTCGCCGCCCTCGCGGGTGTGGGCGCTGGCTACGCCATGCCAAACAGCTTCTATGGCGACGGCGCAGCCGAGATCGTGACGGTGCTGGGCTTCCTCATCGCGGCCCTGGTGCCGGCCATGGCCCTCGGCGCTACGGTCCTCCGGGCAGGCGGTTTCTCGGTCCTGCGCATCCAGACGCTCGGTTTCGCCCTCGACCGGCAGATCCGCGTGTTCGCCGGCCTGTTCCTCTACAGCCTGGCGGCCTGCATCCTCGCCATCGCCGGCAAGCTTATGAAGTGGGCGGTCCCGTCCATCCCGCTCGGCTGGGCAGGCCTGCCGCCGCTCGACCTCAGCTTCCTGTTCCCAGCGGTGCTGACGGCCCTGTTCGTGTTCCTCACCCTGCGCGCGATGGCATTCGTCACCGGAATCCTGAGCATCCTCAGGCTGTCGACGAGCATCGCTGCGGACGAGGCCCGGTCGCGGGATCAGGCGCGCACCCGCGCTGACGAGGACGCCCTCGCGGCTTACGAGATGCCCGAGGGCTACGGGTCCCGGATTGAGTTACCCCACTAGTCCACGCGCAGCGCGAGCCGGGTCCAACCCGGAGCCCATCACCGTGAAGTCCGCGCCGTCGGCCTCGATGGCTGTCCCCGCCGGAATTCCGGACAGCGTGAAGTCCTGGGTGACCGCCGCGAGCACCTTGCCGGCGGGGGTCGTGAGATGGTCGTCAGAGCCCGTGCCGCCGGCGAGGTAGAACCGCCCCGACAGGGTAGCTCCACCCGAATCGCCCCACGTCGCGCGCCAGGACTGGCCGTCTTTCAGGTCGCAGCGGATGCGCCCGCGGCCGGTCGAGAGCGCCCGGCGGATGGCGTAGAGGCGCCCGTCCACGAGGACGAGGTCGCCCCCGTCTGTGTCCGGGCCCGCGGCTTCCTCGATGATCAGCGCCGGGTGCGCATCGAGCATGCTGACCCTTCCACCGTCGCGGTCCTAAGTGACCTCCTGCCGGTCGAACGTCACCATCAGGCGCAGCGTCCCGTGGGCTTCCGTCTCCAGCACCGCGGCCTGCCCGAGGGCGGGGGCGCGGGCGAGGCTCCGCGCCAGGAGCCGCATGGCCGGGGACGTCACGCCGCGGCCCCGGCGAGCACCAGGGCGGGCACCCCGTCCAAGGCGGTGTCGACCTGCGCGGTCGCGGTGACCTGCCCGGCTGCGATGCCCGCGGCCAGTTGGTTGTAGACCGCCAGGCATACCCCGACATGCCGGCGCATGCGCAGGGACAAGGCCTTCAGGTCCTCGTTCGACAACGGCCGGGCGACGCCGTCGCCGAAGGTCCACGGGTCCCCGTCGGCGCGGGCACCTATCAGCACGGCCGTCACCTCCCCGAGGGCGCGCGTCATGGCCCGCTCGTCGACCTTGACCGGCCAGCCCTTCCACGTGGTCCCGCCGGCCTCGGCCGAGAGGTGGGTGTCATGGGCGTAGGCGAGGAGATCCGAGGTGCTCGGCGTGTCCCCGGGACGCTCAACAAGCGTGGCGCCCTCGGGCAGGGGGTAGCCCGCATACGCCTCACCATCGACCTGCCACAGGCCGAGACCGGCCCATGCCGGATTCTCGGTGAGGTCGAACCCGGCCTTGGTCAGGTCTAGTCCACGCCCCGGGGCGCCGCCCGGCGGGGCGAGACACGGCGGCCGGGGTGCTCTAAACGACGCGCCCTCGCGTCGGGCCAGGGTCCGCCCGGCGCGCGTGCGGACACGGAGGTTACGACATGGGCAAGCCGGGCGAGCAGATGGCGAGGATCCGCGAGGTCTGGCGGCAGCGGATGGAGCGGGCGCGCGACGAGACCGACGCGACCCTGCAGGGCATGCTCGACGCGGGCATGGACCCGAACGATCCGGTCGTGCGGCACGTCGAGAGCGTCCGAGACCGCGCGGCCGCGGCCGTGGAGGAGCTCACTACCAAGGCCGCGCCCGGCGACGAGGGCTAGGCCAGCCCGAGAAAAGCGTCGGCGAGCGCCGGATTTCCGGCGGAAACCCGTTGTGGGTTGCTCCGTGCACACTTGTGCGCACGCCGACGGCACGCGAGAGCACGCCGTCGGGCCGTCCCGGTCAGGCCTCGACGGCCGGCTCGAACGCGTCGAGGGCCGCGTCGGCGACGAAGGCGTTGTCCACCAGGTCGCGCTCGGACTGCTCCTCGGCGAGGACCTGCTTCCAGATGCTCTGCGCGATGGGCGTCGAGTTCGGGTCCCAGCGCGGGGCCTGCTGCGAGCCCGCGGGCCCACCCGGCACGGGGGCCGTGGTCCCGGCGCCGACCGCGGCCTGCGGCTCGACGGCACGCGCGCCCCGGGCCGACGGGTCGGGCGCGCCCGAGGGGGCGCCGGCGAGCGGCTGGAACCCGTTGGCCTGGCGCCGGGCCTCCGACGCGGCGAGGCGGCGAGTGATGACCTCGTGGCGCACGCCGAACAGGTTCTGGGTCGCATACGACGGGTCGATGATGCCGGCCGCGATGCCCTGGGCGAACGCGTTGATGTCGGTCGACAGGTTGTTGAGCTGGATGATCGGCCAGTCCCAGTCGACCTGGTAGACCTCCCAGGCTGGGGTGTTGGGCGGGAGCTCGAACCGGCCCGTGATGAGGGCGTGGTCGACGAACTGGCGCCAGCAGGCGTTGACGCCTTGGTCCTCCAGGTCCTGGCGCTCGCACTCGATGGTCCGCTTGAAGTCGAGCCCGGCGAACCGCTCGGTCTGGTCCGAGATGCCCTCGTGGTTCCCGGTCACGAGGTGCGCCGGCATCCGCCTCCATGGCCTTGGCGATGTCGCGCTCGGCCGCGGTCAGGGCGGCCCGGCACTGGTCGAGCGAGGTGCGCCGCCAGGTCAGGGTCTTCTCGTCCGGAAATCCGGACATCTCGCGGAAGATCACCTCGGGCACGGTCATCACGTTCACCCGGATGGCGTTCATGGCCAGCGCCAGGGCGTTCTCCAGCCGCTTGAACAGCGCGAGCTCGCCGGCCTTCTCGGCGACTTTCATCAGCTTGAGCTGGGCGTCGAACGCCTTCCCGGGCTCCCGGATGCCCATCCACCCGGAGAAGCCGCCCTCGCCGTCGGCGCCGGCGGTCATGGCTCGCGGATGGCCTCTGCCTTGATGTGCTGGACGTGCCAGCGCCAGACCTCGCCGATGTCGAGCAGGTGCTCGTCGCCGGGGCCGGTCGACCGGTGCGCGACCGGGCAGCCTCTACCCATCCAGGCGTCGTTGGTGCCCCGGTCCAGCCCGTCAGCCGCGACAGGGCGTTCACCGACATGAGCCGGTCGGAAGCGCTCACCGGGTCTCCCCCCCGCGAACCGCGGGTCTCGGTCGTCCCGAGGCGGTTGTTCACGCCACGTTCTCCCGGTGCCCGTGCCGCGACGGGGGACCCCGCAACGTCCTTCGGGGATTTCCGTGCGGTTTCAGGGCCTTGCCGAGGGTGCTGCTGCTGGGTGGCCACGGAAATTCCTTCGCAAGTACCGAGCTATCGCGGCGCAAATGCTCCCCGCACGGCATTCCCCCCGTGAGGGGTCCCCATCGGGGGGGGTGCCCCCCGGGGGCTCGCGATGCCCCCCAGGGTGGGAGTGCCGCCCCGCCCCCGCGACGGCACTCCCGCTCGGCGGACCGAGGCGCATCACGCTGCCCGCGGGCGCGTGTCCCGATCCTGGCCACGCCCACGCCGCAGGGCGTGCCGGCCCGCCCCGGGGCGCGCGACAATCGTCACGGGCGGGCGCGAATGGGGGTTGTGGGTTGCCCCGTCGGCACCTGTGCGCACCACCACGTGCTGCGGCGTGCGCACGGTGGCACGCGGTGGCATCCCCTCAGGCCATGTCCGGATTTCCGGCGCTCAGGCGGCCATGCGGGTGCCGCCCCGCTTCGCCGCGGCGTGGGCGAAGTTGTCCGCCAACTGCGCGGCCATGATCTCGGGAATGCGCGCCGCGGCGGCCTGGCAGGCCTCCTCCCAGGGCTTCTCCAGGATCGGCTTGTAGGTCGCCAGGTCGACGGCCAGGAACAGGATGCGCGGGTGGTCGATATCCCGCATCCGCCTGCCGACGGTGACGACGCGGCCGCCCCGGCGCAGCGAGAAGATCTGCTGGGTCTCGCCGGTAGGCACGCGCGGCGGCCGGGCGATATACGCGAGCCTTGGCTGGCCGTGCAGGGTGATCGTCCCTTTGTAGACGCCCCAGCGGCTGGCCGTGGACGCCCTGGCCTTGATGCCCGCCACCTCGCGCGACAGGCGCGCCAGGAAGCCCCTCGGCACGCCCCCGTACTGGGTCGGCTGGACGCCCTGCGCGAGGCTGATGTTCTGCCAGAACGGGATCAGGATCTTGTCCTGCGCCAGGCCGACGTCGCCCGGCAGGCGGGTGCTGTCCTGCACGCCAAACAGATACTTGAGGTAGGTCGACTGCTTCGGCATCACGTAGACGGCCGAGAACAGCCCGGCGTCGTTCGTGCCCGCCTCGATGGCGTTCAGGCCCGCGGCCGAGCTCCGCTTGTACTTGATCGCGGACTCAGTCCAGGGCGTGTTGCTCTTCAGGTGCTTGTGGAACTGCTTCCTGATGCCGAGCACGGCGTGCTTGGCGACCTCGTCGACCGCCCAGCCGGCAGCTCGCCGGTACTTGGCCTCGCCGACGGTCGAGACGAATTTGAGCCGCCAGTCCATTATCTGGCCGGCGACGTCGGCGGCGATGCCTACGCGATTGGTCGTGCTCATGCCCGGCAGGGTGCGCCGCCGGGCGTGACCCGTTCCAGGCTACGCGGGCGCCGGGGCGGGCTCATCATCCGACACGACAACGCCCGCCGGGCCGGTAGGCGCGCAGCGGGCGTCGGTTGCAGTCTGAGGTGCAGAACAGCGAACGGGCGCAGTATAGGCCCCCTGCTCGACAGGGACAACAGCGGCCGGCGGCTCGACGGGCTGCGCGCACGCGTCAATAGACCCGGTCGAATCGTGACACATTCCAGCCGGGGCTGGGTCGGCCTTGCGCGGACGTCCCTGCTTCGGCTTCGGCACGGTCTTGCCGATGGCGCCGACGACCGATGCTTCGCGGATGGCCTTCCTGAGCTGCGAGACGCTCACCGCCTCCTCGGCCGCGATGGCGGCCAGCGTCATGCCCTGCCCGCGCTTGGCGATACCGCGCTGCCCGAGCGCCAGCCGCGCAGCCTGCGCGTCGCCCCGGGGCTTGGCGCCGGCGACCGCGCGGCGGTTCTGGGAGCGCTGGGCCTCGCGGTCGCGACGGACGCCGGCGTTCACGAGGATGCGCAGGTCGAGCCGCACCATCTCGGATCGTTCGATGCCGTGGGCCGAGACGAGCTTCGCGGGATTCGACTTGTAGCGGGGGTCCGACCGGGCGCTGCCATAGGCGTCGGTACGCCCCTGTGCGGCCCGGCGCGCCCTCTGCAGGAGCGAGCCCATCATGCCCCGGGCCTCACGCTGCTTCAGGCCGCAGAGGTCCGCCATCCGGTCGACCTCGGCCGCGAGCTCCTCGGGGGTCATGAACCACGCCGCGGCGGTGCAGATGTCGAAGCACCACGCGTCGCGGTACCCCTTCGGCGGCAGCCCGAACGGGAACCGTGCCTCGAACAGGCGCGTCAGGTCGCGGTGCACGGCCCGGTGCAGCGTCACCAGGGTGTAGGGCGGTCGCTTGATCGGCTCACCCGCCGCCGCGGCCGTCGCCCGGCGCTCGACCTTCGCCTTGGCCTTGACGGCGCGCTTGGCGGCCTGGGCCTTGAGGTGCGCTGCGACCTGCTTGGGCGTGTAGTCGAGCAGCGCCTCGCGCAGGTGCGTGAAACCGTGGCGGACGATCTCGTCGACGTACTCCGGGTAGACGACCTCGACGAGGCGCTTGATGCCGGTCTTCCGTTCCGTCTTCGTGTGGCCGGCGACGGAGAACGTCATTGTCGCGGGCAAGGCACGGTGGTCGCTGCCCATGTCCTCGAAGGTCCGGTGCAGGCTGCGCTGCATCGCCCGCCAGACCTGGAGCACGGCCGGCTTCTGCCGCTCGTGGAGCCACACCACCAAGGCTCCCCGGCCGGACGACATGATATACGACGGGAACGGGATGTTGCGGTCGTAGCAGCGGTCGATGATCAGCGGGACCATCGTCCGAGCGGTCGCGTGGGCGAACTCCGGCATCTTGTAGAAGTCCAGGTCGACCCACGTGCAGGTCAGCGCCGCGAGGTTCCAGGTGGGCTTCCGGGGCTTCTCGCGGTGGTCCTCGCCCTTGCGCTTCCGGAACAGGTTCATCGTGATCCCGCGGGCCCGGAGCCGGTCGACGGCTTCCGCGAGCTCGGACCCGTCGGCGCCGGTGGCCTTCGTACGCCACTGCGTCTGGCCTTCCTCGTCGAGCTCCGGCAGCCGGACGGAGTGCGTCAGGACCGCGATGCCGCGCGTGTCCACGGGATGCAGCAGCGTGGCGTAGTGCGAGTAGCGCAGGGCGTATGTTGTGGGACGGTAGATGACTGACGCATCGCCGGTTGGGCCTGTCGCGGCCACGGTTGCCCCGTCAAGGGGCGACAACTCGAAGGACACGGTTCGCTGTTCTCCGGCTACTGCCGGCCCGCGAGGCACCTCTACCCGCGACCCGGCAAATCGTTTCCGGCACTCAGACTGCCCCCCGGCGTGGCAAACTTCAAGCGCCACGTGTCACGGTTTGACCGGGTCAATAAGGATGTAGCCCGTAAGGGCTACCTGTAGAGGGTGCGGGCCTCGGGGACCGACGGGCCGACACCGGTCGACGTAGGACCCGGCAACGGGTCCAGTTGGCACAGGCGGGCTCGGCAGAACCGGTGATGCCGTTCGGTTCCCGTCCCCCGGGACCAGCAGGCCAAAGCGTCTCGGCGCCCGCACCTATCCCTGAAGCACCTCCCGGCGGACGCTCCTGACGTCATCAGTCGGGACCCGCCATGCACCCTAGCCCCTACGTCTCGCACCGCCTCCTGCCCCGTCCCTGGGCGGCGTGACGCCATGCAGCGCGGCAACCCCGAGGGCGTCCGAGCCCGTGTCACGGACCACGCCGTCCGTCGCTACGCCGAGAAGAAGCTGGGCGAGGCCGTCGAGCCGACGGTCGAGGACGACGAGGCCATCTTGGAACTCCGCCGGCGCCGCGTGCCGGTCGGGGCTATCCGCCGGCACCTCTCCGTCGCCGGTGGCCTAGGCGTCGCCAACGGGGCCTGCGCGGTCATCGTCGACGGCCTGAAGCTGGCCCTCGCCGACCGGGCCGTCGTGACCGTGCTGGCGAAGAAGTGGAGGGCTGACGCCGCCCCCGCCGGTCCCTCCTCCCCGGTCCCGTCCCGCCCTCGGACCATCCTCGAACTGGGAGCGCCGGCACGACCGACCCCGTCCCCTTCACCTTCGACGCCCGCGCGGACGCCGCGGCCTGCCGGGCCGGCATCCGCCCGCTGCTCGGACCCGGGATGGACTGGAGCGAGGTCCACTGCGGCCGCTGCGGCCGACAGGGCATCGTCCGCCACGCCGACCTCATGCCGGCCGCCGAGCCCGTCCCGGAGCCCGCTCCCGCGGCCGTGGAGCCTGTGGATAAGGCAATTCCCGATTCGCACATTGAACCGGGCGAGGACGCCCCTGCCGCCGCCCCCGAGCGCAAGGGAGGCCGGTCGTGACGTTCCGCGTCCCCCCTGCGCCGCACGTCTCACGGGAGGCCGAGTGGCTGTCCGCGGCCATCCTCATGGCCTTCGCCCTAGCCCTGCTGGCGCCGGGCGCGACGTTCAGCCGGCCGGTCTTCGTCAACCTTGCAGCGGTGGCTCCCGAGGGCACCTGGGGCATGGGCCTCCTGGGCATCGCCACGGTGCGCATGATCGGGCTGTGGGTGAACGGCAACTGGCGCCGCAGCCCGACCCTGCGGTTCCTCATCTCGGCCGTCGGCGCGCTCGTCTGGCTGTGGGTCGCCCGCCTGTTCTCCGACGACGGCTACCCGGGCCTCAACACGGGTGCCCTCGTCTACCTCGCGGTCGGCCTGTTCGACCTCTACGCCGCCGGCCGCAGCCTGGCCGACCAGGGCAAGAACGACCGGCGGTACGCGCTGGCACGGAAGGAAGCCGCCTGATGCTCTCCGATGCATACGCGGCCATCGTCGCCGTGCCCGACGGCGTCCTGAAGGCGGCCGATGCCGTGCTCGGGGCCGCCGCGACCGTGGGCTTCTACCTGTAGGGCCGCCTTCGCACCCAGAGGCCCGCCGCCGACGCCGTGGTGCCTCGCGTCGCCCTGACCGAGACCGACCGGGAGCTCGGCTTCACCATCGTCCGCACCGGGACGGACTTTTCCCGGGCCCTGAGCGACCACGCCGACATCCTGGCTCGCGCCTTCCCGGCCGCGACCACCCCGGTGCCACCGCCGGTCCCGCCGACGCCCACCCGCCGCACTCGGAGGATGCTCCCGTGAGGAAGCCGAAGCCCGTCCCGAACCTCTGGCAGGTCGTCCGGCATAGCTGGTCGTTCCAGTTGAACGCCGTCGCGACCGTCGCCTCGTCCGTCGTCCTCGGCATGTCGGTCCTCGCCGGCGCGCCGCCCATCAACCTGGTCTGGTTCGCCGTCGGCTACGGCCTGGTGAACCTCGTCGCGACCGGCGCGCGCTTGATCGCGCAGCCCGAGGTCTCCGGGGACGCCTCGTGATGCTGGCCTTCTTCCGCAAGCTCGGCGTCGCGGTTGCCGTCGGCACAGCCAGCGCCGCACCCCGCGCCGTTGCCGGAAATCCGGCGCCCGCCATCGCCGCCGCCAGGATCTCCTCGAAGTCCGGCGTCGGGTCCCGGCTGAAGCGCTCCGCCGCGGCGGCCGCGCTCTGCACCGGCCTCGTCGGCGGGTTCGAGGGCCTGCGCACCACGGCCTACCCGGACCCGGCGACGGGCCGGGAACCCTGGACCGCGTGCTTCGGCGAGACCGAGGGCATCCGCCGCGGCGACACGCTCACGGTCGCCGAGTGCAAGGCGATGCTGGCCCGGAGCCTGGAGAAGTACGCCTTGCGGATGGAGGCCTGCGTCACCCGCCCGATGGCGGACGAGACCTACGCCGCCTTCCTGAGCCTCTCCTACAACGTCGACTCGGGCGGCTTCTGCAAGAGCTCGGTCGCCCGCCTCTGGAATGCCGGGGAGAGCCGCGCCTCCTATGACGCGATGCTCCGCTTCAACCGCGCCGCCGGCGTCACGATGCCGGTGCTGACCCGGCGCCGGACGCAGGAGCGCGCCCTCTGCCTAAAGGGAATCTGACGATGATGTTTTTCGACCTTTTCGTGCTGGTCCTCGGTCTCTCGTGCGTCTGGGAGGTCCTCGCCCACCGCGCCGCACTTGCCGCCGGGGTCGGGGACGACTGGTTCACGGCGGTCAACCTGGCGGCCTCCGTCTGGCTCCTGGCGGTCCTGGCGATCTCCGGTCCGCTCCTCCTGCTCGCCGTGTTCAAGCTGCCGTGCGTGGTCGTGTTCCTCATCGCTGCCTGGCGGGCGTTCCGGCGCGTCGTGGCTACCCGCCTCGTGGCCTGGGCCCTCGGGCGCCAGCGGAAGGTCGCCTGATGTCGACCGCAGCCATCGTCGCCGTCGCGGCCTGCGCCCTCATCGGGTGGTGCGCCCTCGTCCAGGCCGTGAAGGAGATCCTCGTCGCCCGGACACAGCCGCCGGCATGCCCGTGCCGGGACCTGCATTCCATCTCCGTCGGCGCGCCCACCGTGACCGAGTTCTCGGCCGACGGCGGCTCCGAGGTCGCGACCGAACACCGCCGCATCGTCGTCGCTGCCGGGAAGGTGCACTGACATGGACGCCCAAGCCCTCGAAGCCGCCGCCCGGACCAAGGCCACCCTTGACCGGAACTAGGATCTCGCGACGGCCCTGCGCACCGCCAGCCTCCGCCGCGACGGCGACGAAGACCTGTTCGCGGTCGCCAGGGAGGCCGAGGAGTACCTCCGCTTGCTCGGCGACCCGAGCTATGCGGACCGCCTCCGGGCCGACGTCGCACAGGCCGTGGACACCGCCCTGGCCCTGCACTCCTACCGCCTCCGCATCCGCCTGCTGCGCGCCGGGGTGCACGTCTGATGCTCGACCTGGCGCTCGCCCTCTTCGTCACGCCCGCCGGAATTGCGGCGCTCGTCGCCATGGCCGCCGCCGGGCTCGCCGTGGTCTACGCCCCGCGGCTGGCCGTCCCGGTCGCGCTGGTCGCGGTGATCCTGGTCGGCGTAGCCTACGTCACCCGACTCCGGGACGAGGTCGCCTCGACACGACGGAAGCGCGACGAGGCCCGCGAGCTCGCCGAGGTCCGCGGCCGGGCGGTTTCCGCCCTTCAGCGCGAACACCAGGCCAGCGCGAAGCGGACCCGGGCCACGGCGGCCGTCCAGGACCGCATCCGTCGTGCCCCGGCATCGGACGACGGGCCGGTCGCCCCCGTTCTCCGTGACGCCCTGGAGGCCGGACAGTGAAGCCCCTCCTCGCCGTCGCGCTATTAGCACTCGCCCTGGGTGGCTGCCAGCACTCCTCCGGACCCCTCGCCGAGATCCCGGACGAGCTCCTTACCTGCCAGGGCGCGCCCGCCTGGCGCCGCGGCGGCTCCCAGCGCAACGTCGCCGTGCACGTCACCGACCTGCGCGGCGCTCACGAAGACTGCTACGGCAAGCTCGGCGCGGTCCGGGCCATCGCGAGGCCGGGCCAGTGACCCCGGCCGCGCTCGTCACGCTGTACTGCCTCGCGGCCGCCCCGGCGCCGACCGTCGGCTCCGACGTCTACCGCGCGCTCCGGGGCGAGGCCGTCGCCGCGGCCCCCGCTCCCCAGGCCGTCGCCGATGCCGTCCGAGGCGCCCGCCACCGCCGGAGGCACCCATGACCGTCACGACCGCATTCGTCGTCGGGATGCTGATCGGGCTCTGCCTCGCCGAGCCGCCTCGCCGGCCGCCGTGGAGGTCCGCATGAATATCCCCGTCCCCTGGGTAATCTGCAAACTGTCGTCCGGGGCTGCCGCCGCGGCGACGGCGTTCGCCCGCATCGAAGATCTCGCCCTGACCTAGCGGAGTACATGCCGGGGGCCCTCGCCCGCACCGTCCCGACCGAGGCCATCAACCGCGTGTCCGCGTGGTTCGCCTCGATGGACCATCCGGGCGTCGGTGCACCAGCCTACCTGTTCGCCCTCGATGACCGCGGTGCCTACGTCGTCGCCCGCTTCGACAGGCCGGGCGTGCCCGAGGACGGCGTGATGCTACGGGGCGTCTCTTCCGAACAGGACGCTGCCACGCTGCGCGCTGCGAGGGCGGCATGACCCCGGCCGCCCGCGCCGTCATCGAGGCCGCCCGCGAGCTCGTCCGAAACAGGCGCTGGTATTTCGAACTGCCCAAGGACAGGGAGCTCCCCGACACCCTGCAGGCCGCCCTGGACCGAGCGGTGCGCGCCCTCGATGCCGCGGAGGCCGACCGTGGCCGAGGCTGACCCCTCCCGCCGGGCGCTGACCGATGTCGAGGAGGCCGCCCTGTTCGCCCGGGATGCGCTCCGGGCCGCCCGCGCGGTGATGTCCGGAAATCCGGCGGGGCCGGAGGGCGAGGCGTATCTCGCGGTCTACGTCACCCTGGCCGCGGCGGCGCTCGGGCAGGACCGCCGGATTTCCGGACACGCCCCTGGTGGGATGCAGACCGAATCGCTTTAATCGTTGCAGCCCTGACCCAGGGTCGGCCCCGGCCGGTGCGCTAACACCGAACCGAGGCCTCACTCCAGACCCGGATGGAAGCCGTGTCCGAAGCTGTCCTGCACCGTACCACGTCCCTGGCCCTCAGTCCCGTCGTCGACGTCATCGACGGCGCCGCGATGGCCGAAACCCGCGATATCGCGGCCTTCTTCAACAAGAGCCACAAGTCGGTCCTCGTCGCCGTGCGCACCGCGCTCGCGCGCCGGCCCGACCTGCTCGGGCGCAAAATTGTGCCGATGTTCGACACCGTCGGGATCGGCAACGGTGCCACCGGTGAGGCCATGGCCTACCGCCTCGACCGCGACGCCTTCAGCCTCATCGTCATGGGCTTCACCGGCGAGCGGGCCTTCCAGTGGAAGCTCGACTACATCGAGGCCTTCAACCGGATGGAGGCGACGCTCCGCCAGCCCCAGGCGCAGCCCTTCGACCCGAACGACCCGGCCGCCCTCCGGACCTTGCTGATCGGCTACTCGGAGCAACTGCTGCTCGCCCGCGCCGAGACCGCTGAGGTCAAGCAGGAGCTCACCGTCGTCCAGGCCGTCGTCGAGGAGCAGCGCCCCATGGTGGACGCCAACCTCGCATTCCTGGACGACGACGGCCTCTGCAACCTGCGGCCCGCGGCCCGGGCCGTCGACGCCCCGTGCATGCTGTTCCTCAAGTGGATGGAGGAGCGGAAGTACGTCATCCGCGAGAACGGCGGCGAGCTCCATCCGGCGGCGGCCATGCGCCGGGACGGCTACATGAAGCTGCGGGCCAAGCCGGACGCCAACGGCAAGCTCCGGAACCAGGCGGTCGTCACCCGCTCGGGCTTGGTCTGGCTGCGGCACCGGTGGCTCGCCGGCCCCGGGAAGGTGCTGGCCCTGCAGGCCGCCGTCGCCGCCCGGCAGGCCGAGCTCCCCGGCATCTGAGCCATCCAAGTAATCCGTAGCGAAGGACCCTTCGCTACAACACGGGCCGGCCGCACCCCCGCGGCCGGCCCCGGCGGCTACGCACGAAGGGAGGCCGAGGTGGCCGAGGCAGAGCACTACGACATCGAAGAGATGATCGAGATGTCCGTCGCGCGGGAGCGCCGCGCCGGCGAGAAGGTGGCGTCGAAGGAGCGCCGAGAGGCCGCTGCCGCCGCCCTGCGCGCGAGGCGGGCCGAGGTCGAGGAGCGGGCCGCCCTGAAGCGGATGTCCGAAAATCCGGCGCTGCCGACCGAGGGCGGGAACGGCGGCCCCAGCCTCGATGCGCCGCCGTCGTTCGACGCGCTGGAGCGCATCGGCATGTCAGTTTTCGGCACGCACTGGGAGGGCAAGCTCGGCGCTCAGGCCGGCATCGAGGAGCGCTCCATCAGGCGCTTCCGCGCCGGGGAGCTCGCCACCACGCCCGAGGCGATGGCCAGGGCGCGGCTATGGGCCATCGAGACCGCAGCCGAGCTCCTCGCCGCGGCTGGCGAGGCAGACCTCGCCGGCGAGGTGCGCGCCCGGGAGCAGGCGATGCGGCTTCGGAATACTGAGCGGGCCCGGGCCGTCCACGCGGCCAACCTCGCCAAGGCCAAGGCCAAGGCGCGCTAGTCGCCCGACGAAAGCGCCCCCGTCCCGCGGCGAGGGCACTCCGGGGCCGTCATCTCGCCCGGCAAGTCGAGGCGCTCTGGGCTCCGGCGGTACTGCGTGACGACGAAGCTCCCGCCCGGCCGCCCGCCCTCCCAGGTCCACTGCCCCCCGAATCCTGGCGAGGCTCCCCGGCCGCTCGATCCCGTACCGACTGCCCGGCTGAGCGTCTTCCCAGTTCGCGTGGACCGTACGCCGCATTCCACGCGGACGCGCCACTCGGCCCGGCCGGTCGGCTCCGCGTCCACGACGCCGTAGCGCTCCTGCCCCGGGCCCGCGGGCTCCGACAGGGCATACTGCCAGCCCGAGGTGTAGTCCGGCCAGAACTCGACAGCGCCAGCGGCGGAGGGAGCGGCGAGCGCCGCGGCGAGGATGAGGGTTCGCATTCTCGGGGCTCCATCAGGTGGGGTCGACGGCCCAGCAGGAGCCGTCGGCGGCGAGGATCACGAGGGCGGCCGCGCTCACCGGCGTGCCATCCTCAAGCGTGAAAGCGGCCCCTCGGTAGGGGCAGAAGCGCACCCGGACGGCGTCGCGCGGGAGTGGGCCGGATTCGATGGGGACGCCCCTGACGAAGGCGACCACCTCCCGGGCGCGGCGCGCCTGAATGCGACGGACGCCGGCGGCCGAGACCACGAACCGGACGCCCGCCAGGGTCAGGGTATCCACGTGCCCGACGACGCGACCGGCGCACCTTACGGAAAAGCACCCGCGGGACAGGTTCCGGTAGGCGTCTACGGTAGCGGCAGCGGGCGGACGCATAGCGCGACGGCCTCCGCCTCAAGGGCCATCCGGATGGCATCCGCGCGCGGGATGCGGCCGGCGTCGTCCAGGGCGATGAGCCGGTCGACGCGGAGCGCCATCGCGACGGCGACGAGCCCGCAGACCCTCCGGGTCGCCCAAGCGAGCCGCAGACGGTCGCGGACCGCGTGGAGGTCCTCGTCAGGCGGCATCGGAGGCCTCCTCCGGCTCAGGTAGCGCCGACCGGATCAGCCTGATGGCGTCCGAGACGGCGGCCGCATCGACCGGGTTTACCTGGCCGGCGCACGCGAGCTTCAGGACGTGGAGCGCCAGGGAGGCCAGGGCCTCGCGACGGTCGGCGGCGGTCTCGATGTGCTGCTGCATGTCGCTCTCCTGGATCAATGGCGGGGGGCCGCGGCCGGGCCTTCGTCCCGGGCCTGCAGCACGACTTCGACAAGGCGGACGAGCCGGCGGATGGAGCCGCCCGGCCACGCCTCGGCCAGGGACGCCATCTCGACGTGATCGAGCGCCCCCCAGCGCTCGTCGAGGCCCTGCCGGCGGCAGACCTCCCGGGCGACCTGGGGCGCCAGGACGGCGAGGTGGTCTGCCGTCGGCTCGTCGACCCGGGCGATGACCATGCGGTCGCGCAGGGGCGCCGGGAGCGTGGAGGCGTCGTTGGCCGTGCAGAGGAAGACGACGCCCGTGAGGTCGACCGGATGGCACAGGAACGTGCTCGGCCAGGCCGCCGCCGTCTCGGGGTCGAGTTGCCCCAGCAGGACGTCGTGGAACCGGCCGCTGTTCGTGTCCCTGGACCCGCCGGCCTTCTCGACCTCGTCGAGCATGGCGACGAACGTCCGTCGCTTGAGTTCAACGAAGGCGGCGGTGACGAAGTCCTGCTGGGCGCTCGTCCAGCGGATGGGCGTGCCCCCGTACGAGTTGTCCGAGGCGTTGTCGCACTGGAAGCGTCGCATCGGCAGCCCGGAGACCTCGGCGACACTCCGGCACATAGCGCTCTTACCGGCGCCTGCGGGGCCGTCGGCGCATACGACCGCGTGCCCCCAGAACTCGCGCCCGCCCTGGCTCCGGCGGATGGCCCGGAAGAACCGGCCGCCGTTCGGATGCCGGGCGAGCAGCGCCCGTTCCCAAGCGTCCCAGTCCCCGGGCACGCGCACGCCGGGCAGCGGCACGTCGAGGACATCCCCGAGGATGCGCTTGAGCTCCTTCTGGTTGTCGCTTCGGCCGACGCCCTCCAGGATACTCGACGGGAGCAGGACCGCGCTGCCGGGCAGCGGGGTCGGCTCGGCCGCCGCCTTCCGGAAACCGGCGAGCGGCGACGGCCGCTTCGGCGTCGGCTCCTCGGCCTCCCGCGCGCTGGCCCTGGCCTCGACGATGGCGTCGCGAACGCGCTCCCGGGTGGCAAGCGCCACCTGGGCGACGTACTCCTCGCCGGCCTCGCGCCACTGGCCCACGACGTCGTAGCGATGCGTCCCCGGGATGCACCGCGGCTCATAGTGGCCGTCCAGCATCTCCGCCCCGAGGAGCGTGGAGATGAGTGCGGCGCGGCCCTCGATGGCGCCGTCCCTGCGGGCATGGCGTGCCACGACGCCCCGGAGACGGTCGGCCGCCAACCGGTCGCCTGAGGAGGCCAGGTGGTAGAGCAGCCGGTCGTCGAGGTCGTCGAGCGGGTCATGGAGGCCGTACCCGAGGTCGAGGTCGACGTCCTCTGCGGGGCGGAGCGCCAGCAGGCGTCCGAGCTCGACCTTGGAGGTTAGCAGCCGGGTCTGGAACACCCGGCGCGTCACCCGGTCGAGGCAGTGTTCCGCCACGACGAGCTCCGCGCATGTGAGGTACGTGCTGCGGAGGAGTTCGGCCATCGCGTCGGAGCCGCCTACCGCCTCGACCAGCGCGGGGCGGTCGAGCAGCACGAGGGCCGGCCATCCAGTGACGAGGTGTTCGTAGAGGTCGCGGTAGGCGCAGTCGCCGGTGGGGCGGGCGCCGCACAAAAGGGCGCGCGTCGTCGGGTGCGCGCTGCGGGCGCGTGGGTTCGTCATCGGGGTGTCCTCGTTACCCACGCCACAGGCGAAAGCCTTGGGCGCGTCAGTCCGGGACCCTACTCGCCGGGTGTTAAGGACAGGTCAACGAATCCTTAACGGCCGGCTTCGCGATCCTCGACAATTGTAGTGGTCGGCCGCTCCCGGGCGTCCCGAGCGCCGAGCACAAGGGCCAGGGCGGCGTCCATGCCGGCCCGGGAGACGACGCCGAGGTCGTGGCGGTCCCCGGGAGGCGTCCGCATCATGCTCTCTCCCTGGGTGTAGGGCCCTCGGTCCACGAGCTCGACCGCCGCCAGCAGCAAGTAGCCCATCGCCCTCGGTGTCCCCGCCGCGGCCGCGGTCCCGAGCAGCCGGAGCACCCACGGCGGCAAACCGTTCTTGACAACGCGGTCGGGCGTGACCGTGCGCCTGTTGAGGGAGGTGGTCCGCGCGAGACTGTTCACGTAGTCGCCGCCCCAGAGCGCGGTTGCGGCCGCGTCAACCGCGGCCGCGAGATCCTCGGCGATCTCCTCGTGAGCCACGGGGCGACCAGCCACGTGGGGCGTACGGCCCTCGTAAGTCAGGGGAGCGCCGTCAACGACGCCGACGGCATCGGGGACATCCGGGACGGGTCGGAGCAGGAGAGGCATGCCCCGGCATACCATGAGGACTGAAACGAAAAAGGCCCGCCTCGCGGCGAGCCCGTCTCGTTCGCCCTCCCCTGGGGAGGTTCACGTTCCCCAAAACCGAGGGGATGAACCGGCAGGTCTGCCCTCCCAAAGGAAGGATCACAGGTCGCCCCGTACACGAGGGGGTCAGCCGGGTTTGCCCTCCCGCAAGCGGGAGAAAGTTCAGACGGCAGGCCCTGTCGGGATCTGGCCGGGCTTGCCCTCCCACCGGGAGGGGACTTCACTCACCGCGGTACATGCGGTGAAGGGTGGTCCGCCCTCCCACCGGGAGGAACCCACATCGCCAACGTGGCTGTTAGCGAGCCAAGGGTTGCCCTCCCGTCGCCGGGAGGTGGACCGATCTTCGACCTGGCTCTTCTCAAAGTTAGGCCTGCCCCCGCCGGAGCGAGGAGTGGTTCGAACATAAGGAGCACGCGTCGCCGGTCAAGCCGACCCACCCTCTCGCTTGTGGATAGCGTCACCTCGCGGGAGCCTCCCCCTCGTGCGGGACGGGAGGCGATTCGGATGACCGAACAGGCGAAGGTGAGCCATCAGGCGGCGGCGGTTCACCCCGCCCGCTCCCTCAGCTTCGAGGCGTTGGTCGCCGGGTTGGAGAAGGCGCGCACGGTTGGCTACGTCAGCCGGAAGGTCTGTCCCGAAACCGGCCTGCACCTTTACTGCTACACCCAGCGCTGCGTGTACGACCACGGCTGGGACGCGTTCTCGCTGATGGCCCGCGGCCTGATCGTCGATCCGTCCGCGCGCAGCGTCGTGGCGACGCCGTTCCCGAAGTTCTTCAACCTCGGCGAGCGCGGCGCGCCGGGTTCCACGGACCTGCCCTTCGAGGCGTTCGACAAGCTCGACGGCAGCCTGATCGTCGCCTTCCGCCACCCCGGCCGATGGCGCGCCGCGACCAAGGGGGCCTTCGACAGCTCGCAGGCCCTGTGGGCCCAGGCGCGCCTCGACGCGATGGACACCTCGCGCCTGACGCCCGGGACAACCTACCTCTTCGAGGCCATCTACCCCGAGACCATCATCGTCATCCGCTACGCGGACGCCGGGCTGTCGCTGCTCGCCGCCTACGATGCCGACGGCCGGGAGGTCCCGTACGATGACCTCATGACCCTCGCCGAGGACAGCCTGTTCGCGTTCAAGGTTGTCCAGCGGCAGGCGTTCGTCTCAATCGCGGCGATGGTCACCCGGGCCGCGGCGCTCCCCGGGGACAAGGAGGGCTTCGTCATCCGCTTCGCCGACGGCTCTCGGCTGAAGATCAAGGGCGCCGAGTACAAGCGCCTCCACGGCCTGATCAGCCGGTGCACGCCCCTGGCGGTGTGGGATGTCCTCGCCACCGGCGGCGACCCCGCCGAGATGCGGAAGGATCTCCCAGAGGAGTTCTGGGACGACTTCGACGAGATCTGCTCGATCATCGGCAACCGGTACCTGAGCCTGCTCAAGCGCCTGCTCTCGGCGGTCGAGGATGTCCGGAACCTCTCGGACAAGGAGCTCGGTCTGCGGCTGTCGTCGATGCCGGCGGATGTCCGACCGTTCCTGTTCCAGCACCGAAAGGCCGACACCCCGGAGGCGAAGGCCAAGCTGACCCTGGCCATGCTCCGGACCATCCGCCCGACCGGAAACGTGCTGGATGGCTACGTGCCGTCCTACGCGATGACCCGCGTGATGGCGGAGGCAGCCTGACATGACGGACGCCGACCGTATCCGCGCCGCCTGCGACCGGGCCGTCGAAGCCGCGCAGCGTAGTCGCCCGCTGCAGCCCGGGCAGATCCTCGGGCAGTCGTCGCCCCTCTGTTTCCCGTCCCGGCCGGCCGCGCCGATGCCGGAGTGCATGCATCCGGACTTCGCCGCTCGCGTGCTAGCCCGAATGCAGGGCGATCCCTCGGCGCCGCGGCGCACCCGGGACGCCGACCTGCCGGCGGTGTGGTCCGCCCATGGCTGAGCATGACGGCTACACCGACGCCGATCTCGCGCGGTTCGGCTGGTCGCCGGGCCTCTACATGGGCCGCTGCGCCGACTGCCGCGAGCGGGCCATAGGCGAGAAGCGGTTCAAGCGCTGCCGGTCCTGCGCAGTCGCCGCACTCCGGGCCGCCGAGGCATACCCACCGTCGGCCGAGGCTGCGGCCGCGCCGGTCCGCCGCTTCGCCGTTCGAGACGCCGTCTCCGGCCTCCTGTTCTGCAACCACTCCATGCACCCGCAGAGCAGGTCGTGGGACGGCCTCGCGACGGCGCAGGTCTACCTCAAGCGCGAGGCGGCCGAGGCGACCGCCCGCCAGGCGCGCGAGCACTGGGAGCGTTTCCGGCCGCACCATCCGACGCTCTACCCGGAGCGCCTGGAGCCCGAGGTCGTCGAGGTCGAGTTGAGGGTGATGGCATGACCGACCTGGAACGCACCATTCGCCGGGAACTCGGGCGCGCCGGCGCGCAGGTCCACCTCCAGCGGCGAACTGCTCGGCGTGTGGCGGCCGCAGCCCGCATCGAGGCCTTCGCTAACGCGGTCGAGGTCGTCACCGGGGCGGAGATCCGGCGCCGCGGCGAGGCGCTCGGCGGCGACCTGCAAGCTGCCCGGGCGGCACATCAAGGAGCCGCAGCCGGCGAGGCCGTTGCGCTGGCCATCCTGGGCTTGGGGCGCCAGGTCAGTGCCGGGATCGACCGGCTTCAGGCGCATCTCAACAGGCCGGGCGCCCCCGCAGAAGTCGAGCGCGCCCGGCAGGAGCTTCGGGACGCCGCCGCCGCGGCGAAGGCTGCCTGGGACCGGCGCGGGGGCGTCCCCGTCAACCCGCGGTTCGCCGCCCGGCGGGAGGCCGAGCGCAACCGTTAAGCCGACCCGCCGCATTCGCCAGGACCGCATCACCCGGCGGCAACCGTAGCCGTATGTAGGTTTGCCCGATTCGGATCCCGGTAACCCGGCACGGCCAGGGTGCGCCCCGATTGAGGTCGGAGGCGCACATGCATTTGCTCGAATACGAGGTCTTTGAGACCGACCCGGAGCTGTCTCCGGAGACCAACGAGACGATCCGTCTCGTTCAGGGTCAACTGCTCGCGGCTCAGGACGAGATCCTTCGCCAGGTGAAGGTCACGCCGGACATGCCTGAGCGCATGATGCTGCAGGTCCTCGATGCGCGCTTCGGGGAGAGCCGCGAGGCGGCTGATGAACTGACGCGCAAGATTAGCGAGGCGGGTGGTCCCAACGAGAACCGACTGCACCGGTATCTCTACGACGTCCTCTATCGTGGGATGAGCCGGCGCATCGATGCACGCGTCCGCGATGCCCTCCTCCTGATCGACCAGGGCATCAAGCCCGGCACCGTGCCCCGGGCGACCGGGTTCCACCCTGGCACGCCCACCCCGTACCTTCGGAGGCTGGTCGCGAAGGAGGCTATCAAGCGCGCCCAAGATCAGGCCGATAAGGAGGGCTGGGAGGCGGAAGCGGCGGGGTGGTATTGGGAACTAGAGCGTTTGGAGCATTACGGCGGCAATCCGCCGTCTGACTACGATTGACACTTGCTCCGTCGGCATCTGTGCGCACCTGAGGTGCGCACGTGCGCACCCGGCGGCATGACGGTAGCCTGGGCCTGTAGTCAGGAGGCCCCATGGACGACATGCCGGAGACGCTCATCGAGCGGGTCGCGATGATGGAGGGCATCCTCGTCGCGGCCGCGACCGGGGGCTCCCCCGACGGGCACGCCTACGAGATCCTCAGGCGCGAACTGCTCCACGACGACGAGGCCAAGGCGCTCCTGCCGGCGTTCGTCCGGACCTCGCGCACGCTCGATGCATTCTGGCCGTACATCAAGGACCGCTACGGCCGGTACGCGGAGCGCCGGGCATTCATTCGCGAATCCTTCACGCCCCTGATGGACCACCTGGAGGGCCGCAACCGGTCCCCCGGCGACGCCGTGGTCAACGATGCGCTCGCCTCGTTCGATGCCGACGGCGTGCATGCGGTCTGGACCAAGGCTCTGGCGCGCCGGACTGCCGACCCCGAGGGCGCCATCACGGTCGCGCGCACCCTGCTGGAGGCGGTGTGCAAGCATATCCTCGACGGCCTTGGGATCGCCTACGCGCCGCGGGACGACCTTCCCAAGCTGTACGGCGCCGTCGCCCGCGGGCTGCGGCTCGCCCCGGACCAGCACCGCGAGGAGCCGATCCATGCGATCCTCGGCGGGGCGATGACCCTGGTGAACGGGCTCGGCACGCTGCGGAACCGGTTCTCGGATGCGCACGCCGACGACCCGCCGACGGAGGAGCGGCCGCGGGTTCGGCCGTCGCCCCGGCACGCCAGCCTCGCGGTGAACGCGGCGGGGGCAATCGCGACCTTCCTCGTCGAGACCTACCAGGAACGCGGCAAGCCCTAGCCCGTGGGGGCAGGCACACTTTCGAGCCAGACACCATCAAGTTACTTGATGCCCCCTGCCCGGGGCGTGGCCTGGAACGGGACACGCGGGCGGTGGCAGCCTGAATCCGTGACGCCTGAAGGGCCGGCCGCGAGCCGGTTTCCCGCGCCGCCGACCACCCTGCCGGAGAGCCCCTCCGAGCGGGGCCTTTCCGCATGCGCCCGCCCGAGTCCCGCCCGAGTGCGAAATCCGCCCGAATGGGGAGGACCCGCTGAGCGGCTAAGTGCCTGTATTTGCTAGGGAGTGTTTGGTGGGCGCACTAGGGTTCGAACCTAGGACCCGCTGATTAAGAGTCAGCTGCTCTACCAACTGAGCTATGCGCCCGATCGCGTCTGCGACCGCCCGGTGGCCACCAAGTCCGTCCGGGGTGGCGGGCTGATACCAACGCGGCCGGGGCCTGTCCAGCCCCGGCCGCAGCTTTTTCTCATTCCGCCGCCGCATGCTGTGCATGCACGCGCACGGAATGGGCCGACAGCTTGTTCAGCGCCGAGAGATACGCCTTCGCGGACGCCACCAGCGTGTCCGGATCGGCGCCGCGCGCGGTGACGCTGCGCTCGCCGTCGCGCAGGCGCACCGAGACCTCCGCCTGCGCGTCCGTGCCGCCGGTCACGGCATGGACCTGGTAGAGCTCCAGCTGCGCCTGGTGCGGGACCAGCGCCGAGATCGCGTTGAACACCGCGTCCACCGGCCCGTTGCCGTCCGCCTCCTCGATCCGCGTGCCGGTCTCGTCGGCGATCCGCAAAGTCGCGCGCTGCGGGCCGCGGGTGCCGGCGATCACCGACAGGGAGACCAGCCGGATCCGGTCGTGGGCCGTGGCGAGGTTCTCGTCGACCAGCGCCTCGATGTCCTCGTCGTAGACGTGCTTCTTCCGGTCGGCCAAGGCCTTGAAGCGGTCGAAGGCGTCCTGGAACTGGTTGTCGGACAGGTGCAGGCCGAGATCCTCCAGCTTGGAGCGGAAGGCCGCCCGGCCGGAATGCTTGCCCATCACCAGGGAGGTCTTGGTCAGCCCGACCGAAGCGGGCGTCATGATCTCGTAGGTCTCGGCGTTCTTGAGCATGCCGTCCTGGTGGATGCCGCTCTCGTGCGCGAAGGCGTTGCGGCCGACGATCGCCTTGTTGAACTGCACCGGGAAGTTCGTGGCGTGGCTCACGAGCTTCGAGGCGCGGGTCAGCATGGTCGATTCGACGCCGGTCTCGTAGGGCAGCACGTCCGCGCGGGTGCGCAGCGCCATCACGATCTCCTCGAGCGCGGCGTTGCCGGCCCGCTCGCCGATGCCGTTGATCGTGCACTCGACCTGCCGGGCGCCGCCCTCGATGCCCGCCAGGGAATTGGCGATCGCGAGGCCCAGGTCGTTGTGGCAATGGACCGAGAACACGGCCTTGTCGGCGTTCGGCACGCGCGCGCGGACGTTCGCGAACATGTCGCGGTACTCCGACGGCGTGGCGTAGCCGACCGTATCGGGGAGGTTGATCGTCGTGGCGCCGGCCTTGATCGCCGCCTCGACGCAGCGGCACAGGTAGTCGAGCGGCGTGCGGGTCGCGTCCATCGCCGACCACTCCACGTCCTCGACGAGGTCGCGGGCCTGGGCCACGGTCTTCAGGATGATCTCGACGACCTCGTCCTGGCTCTTGCGCATCTGGTGCGCGAGATGGATCGGCGAGGTCGACACGAAGGTGTGGATCCGCGCGCGCTTGGCGTGGCGCACGGCCTCGCCGGCCCGGGCGATGTCGGCGGGGATGGCGCGGGCGAGGCCCGCGATGGTCGCGCGCTTGGTCCGGCGGGCGATCTCGGAGACCGCCTCGAAATCGCCGTTCGACGCGATGGGGAACCCGGCCTCGATGATGTCGACGCCCATCGTGTCGAGCAACTCGGCCACCGCGAGCTTCTCGTCGAAGGTCATGGTGGCGCCGGGGCACTGCTCGCCGTCGCGCAGCGTGGTGTCGAAGATCAGGATCCGGTCGCGGGCGGAGGCGGTGCTGGTCGTGGTCATGGCATTACCCTGTCGCGGGCCGCCCGGCACGGGATGGCGCGGCGCGGCGTGGTGCCCTCGCGGGCGGATTCGCGAATGAAAGAACTCCCCTGAAGGCCCAGGCGCGCGCCCGGACGGCCCTCAGGGGCGGGTAAGCAGGAGCGGAAGAAGGAGCCTGGAGCGGCGCGCACGGGACCGAAGCGCCGTAGAGGCGGCGCGGGCGGTCTCGGTCGCTGAGCCGGCTCTGGCCAAGGCTCGTCTCTCCTGTCGGCGGCCCGCGCGGGACGGTCTCACGGCGCGGTGCCGCCCGTAGGTATCCCCGCAGCGGCCGGAACACAAGCGAGACCGGCGTCAGGACGCGCGGGCCGGGACGGTCGCGGCCGGCGGCGCTGCGAGGATCGCCGCCGCGAGATCGTCGTAGAACAGCATCTGCCCGGCGGCCCAGGCCTCGAATTCCGCCAGCAGCGTCGGATCGAGGGCTGTCAGGCGGCCGTCGGTGATCCGGATCCATCCCGCCGCCTCAGCCTCGCCGAGCAGATTGCCGATATGGGCCCGCGACACGTCCAGACGCTCGGCGAGGCCGCGCAGGCTGAGCGAGACCGCCGCCGGCGCTCCGGGCACCGTGACGGCGTAGTGGGCCCCGACGAGGGCGGTGAGCAGCGGGTAGCCGCAGTCCCGACCGGCGAACTTGAGCACCCGCGGGAACGGGGCGATGAGCGTGCCGTGCCGCAGCACGTGGGCGGCCGACCGGCGGACCAGTTCCCCGAGCCGGTCCGGGCCGTCGAGCGTCCCGGCGCGGCCGGGGTCGCGGCGCTCGACGGCGTCCATGGCGGCGACGAACAGGCGCCCGCTGCGCGCGATCTCGGTGACGAGGGCCGGCGCGGCCTGCAGGCATTTCACCCGCCCGTCGCCGCGGTCCGCCACCGCGGTGACGAAGCGTCCGGCCTTCAGCGCCGACACGAAGCCGGCCGTCTGCCGCGGGCTCGATCCCACCATGGCCTGCAGGGCCGTCAGGGTGGGGCGGGGGCCGCCGTGGTGACGCCACGCGTAGTCGTTGTGGATCAGCATGAACGAGACCACGTAGCGCCCGATCTGGTTGAGCAGCTTGTGGCTGGGCCAAACTATCTGCGCCGGCTCGATCATGCCCCGGCAGTAACCGGCGACCGCCGGGCGGAAACCGCGCTCGGATCGAAGCAGAGCGATCCGATCCCGGAAATGATCGTCCAACATCCGTGCCCCGGTTCAGCCGGATCCGGACCGGAGGGATGCCCCGCGCCCGGCCTCAGGTCCAGGATTTCCTGCAAAGTTTGGACTCTGTGGTGAAGAACGCGCCGGGATACGACTCGCAGTGCTTGTCTCAGCGCTGCCGAAGCGAGCGGTCCGCCGGGCCTGGCCGGCCTCAGATGCGAAGGGGACCGTCCACCGTGTGCGATCTGCATCGACCCTCTCTCTCCCGGCGCGGCCTGCTGGCGGCCGCGGCGGCCGGTACCGCGATGGGGGCTTCCGCCGGGATCCGGCGCGCCGAGGCGGCCCTCGACGGGGCGCGATCGAACGCCATCACGCCCGAGGCGGCCCTGACGCGACTGCGCGACGGCAACGGCCGCTACGTGGCCAACACGCCGGCGAATCGGGACTTCGCGGCCGGTCGCGCCGCGCGCGCCGCGGCGCAGTACCCGATCGCCTGCATCGTCGGCTGCGCCGACGCCCGGGTCGCCCCGGACTTCATCTTCGACCAGGGACCGGGCGATCTGTTCGTCGTCCGCGTCGCCGGCAACTTCGTCACCACCGACGGCCTCGCCAGCCTGGAATACGGCGTGTCGGTACTCGGGGCGCCGCTGATCCTCGTGCTCGGCCACTCCGATTGCGGGGCCGTGAAGGCGACGATCGACGTCATGAAGACCGACGCGACCCTTCCCGGTCATCTCCCCGTACTGATCGACGCGATTCGCCCGGCGGTGGACCTGGCCGAGAAGGCGCGGGCGCAGGATCCCCTGGCCGAGGCCATCGCCCAGAACGTTCGGCACAGTGTCCGGCGCCTGCAACAGGCCGGGCCCATCCTCGCGGAGGCCGTCGCCGCCGGGCGCGTGAAGGTCGTGGGCGGCTTCTACGACATCGGCACCGGCCGGGTCGCGATGCTCTGATCGCGGGGGCGCGATCCCCCCGGTGCGCGGGCGGGCGCCCGGCCGATGCGGGACGCCGATGCTGGACGCCGATGCTTGCCAATGACGGTGCAGCCTCGATAAAGCCCGCCGGCACGTCGAGACCGAACCCGCGAGACCGTCATGGCCAGCTACAAGCTCCTCCTCCTCCCCGGCGACGGGATCGGCCCGGAGGTCGCCGGCGGCATGCAGGTGGTGCTCGACACCCTCAAGGAGACCGGTCTCGCGACCTTCGAGACCGAGACCGACCTCGTCGGCGGCTGCGCCATCGACGCGCACGGCGTCCCGCTGGCGGACGCGACCCTGCAGCGCGCCAAGGACGCGGACGCGATCCTGCTCGGCGCGGTCGGCGGACCGAAATGGGCCGGCGTCGCCTACGAGAACCGCCCCGAGGCCGGCCTGCTGCGCCTGCGCAAGGAGCTGGACCTCTTCGCCAACCTGCGCCCGGCGATCTGCTACCCGGCCCTGGCCGAGGCCTCGGCGCTGAAGCGCGAGCTGGTCGAGGGGCTCGACATCATGATCGTCCGGGAGCTGACCGGCGGCGTCTATTTCGGCGAGCCGAAGGAGATCACCACGCTGGAGGACGGCTCCAAGCGGGCGGTCGACACCCAGGTCTACACGACGGCCGAGATCGAGCGGATCGCCCACGTGGCCTTCGACCTCGCGGGCAAGCGCTCGGGCCGGGTCGCCTCGGCCGAGAAGCACAACGTGATGAAGTCGGGCGTCCTCTGGAAGGAGGTCGTCACCAGGGTGCACGCCGAGCACTACGCCGACCTGCAGCTGGAGCACATCCTGGCCGATAACTGCGCCATGCAGCTGGTGCGCCGGCCGAAGCAGTTCGACGTGCTGGTGACCGACAACCTGTTCGGCGACGTGCTCTCCGACATCGCCGCCATGCTCACCGGCTCCCTCGGCATGCTGCCCTCGGCCTCCCTCGGGGCGGTCGACGCGAGCGGCCTGCGGCGGGCGCTCTACGAGCCGGTCCACGGCTCGGCCCCCGACATCGCCGGCCAGGACAAGGCCAACCCGATCGCCATGATCGGCTCGCTCGCCATGTGCCTGCGCTACTCCTTCGGCCTCGGCGACGCCGCCGACGCCCTCGACGGCGCCATCACCGACGCCCTCGCGGGCGGCGCGCGCACCGCCGACATCGCCGGCGCCGGTGTCAACCCGATGGGCACGCGCGCCATGGCCGGCGCCGTGGCGGACGCGCTCCGCGCCCGGGTCGGCTGAGACACCCCTTCGGCGCGTCGCAGCACCGGGTCCGATCCCCAGCCGCCTGTTTCGACGCATGGCGGTCGGGCGCGACCTTCGCTATGACGCGCCCATCGAGGATTGGGAGCGTCATGAAGGCCGGAGACGGGGCGTCTGAGCGCGCGAGCGCGGATTTCGGCTTCGAGCGCGTGGCGCTCGACGAGAAGCAGGGGCGCGTCGACAGCGTCTTCCACTCGGTCGCCCGCCGCTACGACATCATGAACGACCTGATGTCGGCGGGCCTGCACCGGGCCTGGAAGGCGCAGCTCGTCTCGATGCTGCGACCGCCGCAGAACCGCGCCTTCGCGCATCTCGACGTCGCCGGCGGGACCGGCGACGTGGCGTTCCGCGTGCTGGCCGCCGGCGGTCCGCGCACCCGCGTCACCGTCCTCGACATCAACGAGTCGATGCTGCGGGTCGGCGCCGAGCGGGCGCGGGAGCGCAGGGTCGACGAGGCCGGCGACCGGATCGCCTTCGTGACCGGCAACGCCGAGGCCCTGCCGCTGCCCGACGCGTCCTTCGACGCCTACACGATCGCCTTCGGCATCCGGAACGTGCCGCGGATCGAGACGGCCCTCGCCGAGGCGCGGCGCGTGCTGAAGCCCGGCGGGCGCTTCCTCTGCCTGGAATTCTCCGCCGTCGACATCCCGCTGCTCGACCGCATCTACGACGCCTACTCGTTCAACGTGATCCCGCGCATCGGCGCCCGGGTGGCCGGGGACGCCGAGTCCTACCGCTACCTCGTGGAGTCGATCCGGAAGTTCCCGACCCGCGGCGCCTTCGCGGGCATGATCGAGCGCGCGGGCTTCCGGCACGTCACCGACCGGGCGCTCACGGGCGGGATCGTGGCGATCCATTCGGGCTGGAAGGTCTCTTGAGCGCCCCCGCGCGCGACGGGAGCCAGCACCGGTGATCAGCGCCGCCGTCAACCTGTTCCGCGGCGCCCGGGTCGGCTTCGTGCTGGCCCGCGAGGGCGCCCTCGCCTTCGCCGATCCCTCCGAGCTGCCGCCGCACCTGCGGCTCGCCCTGCGGATCGGCCGCTCCCTCGAGCGGCCTGGCCTCGACGACGGGGCCGCCCGGCTGTCGGCGGCCATGACGCGCCTCGGCCCGTCCTACGTCAAGTTCGGCCAGTTCCTGGCGACGCGGCCCGACATCGTCGGGATGCGCGCCGCCTTCGACCTGGAGAAGCTGCAGGACCGGGTGCCGCCCTTCCCGCAGGCGGTCGCGCTCCGCACGGTCGAGGCCGCCCTCGGCAAGCCCGTGAGCGCGCTGTTCGTCTCGTTCAGCGAGCCGATCGCGGCCGCCTCGATCGCGCAGGTCCACAAGGCGATCGTGCAGGATCCCGACGGCACGCAGCGCGCCCTCGCCGTGAAGGTGATGCGGCCCGGCGTCCGCGAGCGCTTCATGCGCGACCTCGAGGTCATGCGCTTCATGGCCCGGGTGGTGCACGCCCTGTCCCCGCAGGCGGAGCGGCTGCGGCCGCGCGAGGTGGTGGAGATCCTCGCGCGCTCGGTGCTGATGGAGATGGATTTCCGCCTGGAGGCGGCGGCCGCCTCCGAACTCGCCGAGAACACCAAGGACGATCCCGACTTCCGCGTGCCGAAGCCGGAATGGGAGCTGACCGCCCGCGAGGTGCTGTCGGCCGAGTGGATCGAGGGCACCCGCCTGCACAGCGCCGCGGAGCTCGCCGCCCAAGGGCACGATCCGCAGACCATCGGGCGGACCGTCATCCAGAGCTTCCTGCGGCACGCGATCCGCGACGGCTTCTTCCACGCCGACATGCACCAGGGGAACCTGCTGGTCGACGCCGAGGGCCGTCTCGTGGCGGTCGATTTCGGCATCATGGGCCGCCTCGGCCCGAACGAGCGCCGCTTCCTCGCCGAGATCCTCCTGGGCTTCATCCTGCGCGACTATCGCCGGGTGGCGAAGGTCCACTTCGAGGCGGGCTACGTGCCGGCCCACCACTCCGTGGAGGATTTCGCGCAGGCGATCCGCGCGATCGGCGAGCCGATCCACCAGCGCCGGGCCGACGAGATCTCGATGGCCAAGGTCCTGACCCTGCTGTTCGACGTCACGGCCCTGTTCGACATGAGCACCCGCACCGAGCTGGTGATGCTCCAGAAGACCATGGTGGTGGTGGAGGGCGTCGCCCGCTCCCTCGACCCGCGTCTCGACATGTGGACCACGGCCGAGCCGGTCGTGCGCGCCTGGATCGCCCGGAACATGGGGCCGGTCGGCCGGGCGCAGAGCGGCCTGGAAGCGCTCAAGGTCATCTCCGACGTCGTCGGTGACATTCCGGACCTCGCCATGCGGTTGAAGCGCGTGCTGGTCCGCCTCGACGAGGCCGGCACGGGCGACGCCCGCCGGCTGGAGCGCTTCGCCCGCAACGAACGCTACCGCGCGATCTGGTCGACGCTGGCCCTGTGGGGGATCGCCGTCGGCGCGCTGATGCTGGCGTTCCGGGGCCTCTGACGCGGCACCCGTCCCTGACCCGGGGCCGATACCGCCCGTCCTCCGCGGGCGCTCAGACGGGCAAGGTTCGCGGTCCGGCCGTGTCCTCGGTCGCCGGGATCAGGGCGCGCAGCTCGCGGGCGAGCTCGTTGAGGCCGGTCGAGCCCTTGGCGAGCACGCGGTCGGCCTGACCGGCCAGACGGCGGCGATCCTCGGCCGTGATGTCCTTGGCGGTGAGCACCACCACCGGCACGTCGCGGCTGTCCGGGCGGGCCCGGAGCGCCCGGAGAAACGCGAAGCCGTCCATCTCCGGCATCATCAGGTCGAGGAGGATGAGGGACGGCCGTTCGGCCTCCAGGGATTCGAGGGCGCGCAGACCGTTCTCCGCCTCGCGGACCGGGAAGCCCTCGCGCGCGAGATAGGCGCAGACGTGGTCGCGCACGTCGGCCTCGTCCTCGACCACGAGGATCGCGCCGTCGCCGGAGGCGGGCCGGAAGCGCTCGACGATCTGGCGCAGGCTGCCCCAGTCGAGCGGCTTCTGCAGGTAGTCGGTGGCGCCGAGGGAGAAGGCGAGATTCTGCTCGTCCAGAACCGTCACCATCACGATCGGCGTCGCGCCGATCTCGGGATCGGCCCGGATCGCCCGCAGCACCGCCCATCCGTCCATCTGCGGCATGGTGACGTCGAGGAGCACGGCCCGAGGATGCAGGCTGCGGGCGAGATCGAGCCCGCGCCGCCCGTCCTCGGCGACCGTCACCGCGAAGCCCTCGCGCTCCAGGAAGCGCGCCAGCAGATCGCGGGTCGCGGCGTCGTCGTCGACCACCAGGATCGTCCCCCGCTCTCCGGGATCCGAGGCGGCCGGGCCCGCGTCCTCGCCCGCGCCGGTCTCGAAGCGTGCCGGCAGCGTCAGCGTGAAGGTCGTGCCGGCCCCGTCCCGGCTCTCGACCGCGATCGCGCCGCCCAGCATCTCGGCGAAGGCCCGGGTGATCGCGAGCCCGAGCCCGGTGCCGCCGAACCGCCGCGTCGTGGAGGCGTCGGCCTGGGTGAACCGCTCGAACAGCTTGCCGAGCTGCTCCTGCGTCATGCCGATGCCGGTGTCGGTCACGGCGAAGCGTAGCGCGCCGTCGGCGCGGGTGACCGCCAGGGTGATGCGACCGTCCTCGGTGAACTTCGCCGCGTTGCTCAGGAGGTTGATCAGGCACTGGCGCAGCTTGGTGACGTCGGTGTGGGCGCTGCCCAGACCCGGCTCCAGCTCGAGCGCCAGCGTGTTGCCCTTCTTGGCGACGAGTCCCTCGACCGTCACCGCCACCTCCTGCACCACGGCGGCGACCTCGAAGTCCTCGGCGTAGATCTCGACCCGGTCGGCCTCGATCTTCGAGATGTCGAGCACGTCGTTGATCAGGCCGAGCAGGTGGCGGGCGTTGGTCTCGATCTTCTTCATGTCGGTGACGAGATCGGCCTCGCCGATATCCTCGAGCTCCTCCTGCACCATCTCGGAATAGCCGATCACCGCCGAGAGCGGGGTGCGCAACTCGTGGCTCATATTGGCCAGGAACTGGCTCTTGGCCGCGTTGGCGGCCTCGGCGGCCGCGCGCGCCGCCTCGATCGCGGCCTCGGCCTCCTTGCGCTCGGTGATGTCCGTGTGGGTCCCGACCCACTCCCGCAGGGTGCCGTCGGGTTCGAGGATCGGGACGGCCCGCACGCTCATGTGCCGGTAGGCGCCGGAGGCGGCGCGCATCCGGTGCTCGGTGGCGTAGGGTTCCAGGCTGGTGACCGCGCGGGTCCACGCGGCGCGGGTGTGCGCACGGTCGTCCGGGTGAATCGCGTCGAGGAAGCCGAGCCCCGCGTAGGCGGCCTCGTCCTGGCCGGTGAAGCGCGTCCAGGCGGTCTGACGGCGGTGGAGGCTCCCTTCCGGGTTGGCGGTCCAGACGATGGCGGCGCTCGCCTCGATCAGCGAGCGGAAGCGCTCCTCGCTCCGCCGGAGCCGGGCCTCCGCGAGGTGGCGGATGGTCTCGTCGACCACCACGAGGCCGACGCCCTCGACACTCTGATCGGCCGCCGCGCTCTCCTCGCCCCGAAGCGGGTAGAAGCTCATCGAGAAGTGCCGCACGCCGCCCGGCGCCGAGGGGGTCGGCACCGCGACCGGCACGTTCGGCGAGACCAGGCCTTCCGTCAGGGCCGCGGCCAGCTTCGGCGCCAGCTCCTCCCGCAGCGTCGGGAGCATGGCCCAGATCGGCGCGCCGAGATCGGCCCCGAAGCCGCGCTCGCTCATCGTGGCGAGGGCCCGGTTCATGTGCCGGATCTTCAGGTCGCGGTCGAGGAAACCGAGCCCCACCGGCGCGTTGGCGAGCACGCCGTCGAGGAGGCGCGACATGCGCAGGGATTCCTGCCGTCGCACCAGGGCGAGGCGCGCGAGCAGCACGATCGCCCCGAGGGCCGCCGCGGCGGAGGTCAGGAAGAGCAGGAGCCCGCGCCAGCCCTCGCGCGCCTGCAGGGTGGCGAGCTGCTCGAGGGTCGCGGCCTGGCGGGCCGCCGCCTCGGCGCGGATCGCGTCCATCAGGCGCTTGCCCTCGCCGGTCCGGACGAGGTCGATGGCGGCGTCGAAGCCCTGGTTCCGCCGCGCCTCGACCACCCGGGCGGCGAAATCGCGCTTCTGCGCGATCAGCCCGGCCAGCGACGGACCGCCGGCCCGCACCGGGTCCTGCGCGGCCGCGCCGAGGCCGGTCAGCTCCGTGTCGATCTTGGTGAGGGCAGTCGTGTACGGGCGGAGGTAATCCTCGCTGCCGACCAGCACGAAGCCGCGCTCGCCCGTCTCCAGGTCCTTGACCTCGGAGATCAGGCGCTCGATCCCGGCGATCGTCGCGTTCGCCCGGGCGGTCGCGGCCCGATCGGTCTCGCCGGTCACGTAGTTGGCCGTGCCGCTGCCCAGGGCGACGATCAGCAGGAGGAAGGCCGCCGGGGAGCCCAGGAGCCAGCCCAGCGGGCCGGCGCCGCGCCAGTTGCGCCGACGCAGCCCGAAGATCGATCCGGCACGCGACGGGGCGCTCACGTCTCCACCAGCCCGGTGCTGGCGCCCGACGCCTCGGAGTCCGGCCGGCCGTGCGGCTGGCCGAGATACTCCCGCGAGCGCATCTCGATCAGGCGCGAGACGGTCCGGTCGAACTCGAAGGCCTCGCGGCCGGTCTGGGCGGTGTAGAGGTCCTGCGCTTCCGCCGCCGCGGAGGCGACGAGCTTCACGTGCCGGTCGTAGAGCGTGTCGACCAGCGTGATGAAGCGCTTGGCCTCGTTCCGCTCCGCCTCCCCCATCACCGGGATCCCGTCCAGGATCACCGTGTGGTAGGCGCGGGCGAGCGCCATGTAGTCGGAGGCGCCGAGGGGCTGGCGGCACAGATCGTCGAAGCCGAACCGGGCTACCCCGGTCGCCTGCTCCGGAACCGCCACGGCCCGGCCGTGGACCGTGACCGTCGTCGGGAGGCCGCGGGCCTTTCCGGTCAGGGCCTTGAAGGCGGCATCGAGGGCCGCGCGCGCCGCCGCGTCGGCCGGCACATGGTAGACGGCCGCGCCGCCGAGCTTCTCGAGCCGGAAATCGGTCCGGGAATCGAGCCGGACGACGTCGACGCGCTCCTTGAGGGTCGCCACGAAGGGCAGGAACAGCGCCCGGTTGAGGCCGCCCTCGTAGAGCCGGTCCGGCTCGACGTTCGAGGTCGCGACGACGGTGACGCCGCGCCGGAACAGGTGGTTGAACAGGCGCCCCAGGATCATCGCGTCGGCGATGTCGGTGACGGTGAACTCGTCGAAGCACAGCAGGGTCGCCTCGTCGGCGAGCTGGTCGGCCACCGGGCCGATCGGATCGTCGCCCTTGACGGTGCCGGCCTTCAGCGCCTGCCGGTAGGCGTGGATGCGCTCGTGCGCGTCGGCGAGGAAGCCGTGGAAATGGACCCGTCTTTTCGGCTCCGGCGCCGCCTCGTGGAACAGGTCCATCAGCATGGTCTTCCCGCGCCCGACCGAGCCCCAGATGTAGAGGCCCCTGATCGCCTCGGCCTCGTCCTTGCGCCGGAACAGCCATCCCAGGGCGCTCGTCTTGCTGGCCCGCTTGCGGCGCTGAAGGTCGAGGACCAGCCGGTCGAGGGCGCGCACCAAGTGCGCCTGGGCCGGATCGCGCTCGATGGCGCCGGTGCCGACCAGCGCCTCGTAGCGCTCGTGGACCGGGCCGGGCGAGACGGCGCCGGCGAGCGCCGCCGGCGACGGTGCGATGGACTTGCCGGATCTGTCGTTCACGCCGCCGGTTCCTCGCTGCTGATCGCGGCACCGGTTCGGCACCCCCTTGCGCCCGCGTCGGCGGTCAACGACCCGGGGCCCGTTCCAGTGCCGCGCAAGCTCGGCCTGAATCAAGCCCGCGGCCGAACAGCCGCAGGGAAGCGTCCCATCGAACGTCCCTTCGAAGTGTCCCGTCGGCCTGCGCATGGCAGGCACGCGGACGGCCGGCCCCGCACTCTGCTGCATTGCACAATGGATACGGGGATGCGACACCCCGGCGGTCTTCTGGGAGGAGCGTCCGGACCACTTCGCGCGACAGCGCGCACGAACCGGAGCTTCATCATGGCGGTACAAGCCCTCGATGGGCCGGCCCACACCATCCGGCGTCTCTGGCCGGCGGATCGCGCGGCGGTCCTCGACTACTTCCTGCGGCTTGATCCGGAGACCCGGGCGAGCCGCTTCATGGGTAATGTCAGCGAGGCCGGAGTCCGGGCCTATGCCGCGCAGGCATTGACCGCGGAGGGCGTGATGTACGGCGCCTTCGTGGGCGGCGTGCTGCGCGGTCTCGGTGAACTCCGGCCCATGGGCCCGGGCGCGTCCCGCTACGCCCTGGGGCCGCACGCGGAGGCGGCCTTCGCGGTCGAGCAGACCTTCCGCCGGCAGGGGATCGGCGCCGCCCTCTTCGCCCGGATCGCCCGCTCGGCGCGGCATCGCGGCGTCCAGGACCTCCACGTCCGCTGCCTGTCGGGCAACGGGCCGATGCTGCGACTCGCGGCCAAGCACGGGGCGGCCCTCCAGCACGAGGGTCGCGAGATCGAGGGCGCCCTGCACCTCGCGCGTCCGACGCCGTTCTCGCTCTGGTACGAGGGGATCGCGGAGGCGTTCGACTTCACCCTGGCGGCGAGCTTTCCGGAGCGGATGCAGGCCGGGCGCTGAGGCCGGGCGTCGCGGCCGGGCGAGGAGGCCGGTCGCCGGTGCCGGGCCCGCGGCGGCCGGCCCCTCAGCCGGCGGGGTCGCCGACGAGGGCGAAGGTCAGGAGGTCCACGGACGTCGCCCCGCCGCGCAGGAGCGCCCGTGCGGCCGCGTTGCCGGTGGCGCCGGTGGTCATGACGTCGTCGACGAGGAGAACCCGGCGTCCGCGGATGCGGTGCTGTTCGGCGGCCGTCACCCGGAAGGCACCGCTCAGGTTCTCGGCCCGCGCCGCGCGGCTCAGGCCGACCTGGGATCGCGTGGCGCGCACGCGCACCAGGGCGGTGGCGACGCACGGCCGTCCCGCCGAAGCGGCGATCGCCCGCGCGAGCAGGGCCGACTGGTTGAAGCGCCGCCGCCACAGGCGACCGCGATGGAGCGGCACCGGAACGAGGCACTCGGCCTCGGCGATCAGGGTCCGGCCGCTCGCGGCCATCATCCGCGCCATGACGCCGGCGAGATCGAGCCGGTCCTCGTATTTCAGGCGATGGACGATCCGTCGCGCCACGGCATCGTAGAGGGCGACCGCCCGGGCGCGGCCGAAGACCGGCGGTTCCGCGATCGCCCGGGGCGACACCAGCGGGCCGACCCCGAGATCGAGCGCGAAGGGCGTGCCGTAGCGCTGGCAGACCGGTTCCTCGATCAGGCGCAGGCTCGACCAGCACGACGGGCAGAAGGCGCCCGGATCGGCGGTGGCGCTGCCGCAGCCCGCGCAGGTGGGCGGGTAGACCAGAGAGACGACCCCGCGCGGCAGACCGCGCAGGGCCGTGGCGACGGCCTGGAGGGCCGTCATGCGCGCAACGCGCGACCGGAGTTCCCGCCTACTGGGCCGAGACAGGCCGCGCCTGCGGCGCCATCTGCTGCTGCTCGACCTGACGGTCGCGCGCGTTGGCGCGGTGGCGGCCGATGGCGCAGCCGGCCGCGGCGCCAACGAGGCCGTGATGGCCGGCGTAGTGACCCGCGATGCCGCCGACGATGGCGCCCTTGATGCAGCCCTTCGCCTCGGCGCCGCCCGCGGCCGCCAGGGTGGTGAGGGCCACGGCGGCCCCGACGAGCATGCGCTTCATGATGTGTGCTCCCTGAGGAATCTCGGCCGTTGGGCCGGTTGCAGCAGGAACAGCGACCCTCCCGAGTCGTTCCAGCAGCCTAGCGCAGCTCACGAGACCGTGCGCGGGGACGGTGGCGCGACGCGACCGCAGATGCCATCTGCCCGCTGATGGATGCTCCCGCCGCCCTGTTCGACACGCCCCTCGCCCGCCGCCGCCTCGCCCGTGCCGGGCGCCTCGGCTACCCGGGCTTCCTCCTCGACCGCCTCGCCGAGGATCTCGACGACCGGCTCGGCGCAGTCCTGCGCAGCTTCGGCTCGGTTCTCGACCTCGCCACGCCGCGTCCCGCGGCGACCCGGCTGCTCGCCGCGCGCTATCCGGCGGCGCGGCATGTCCGCCTCGCGGCCCTGCCCGAGCCGGGCGGCGACCTGGTCGTCGGAGATCCCGAGGCGCTGCCGCTGGCGCCCGGGAGCCTGGACCTCGCCGTGTCGCTGCTGGCCCTCCACGCCGTGAACGACCTGCCGGGCACGCTGATCCAGCTGCGCCGCGCCCTGCGGCCGGACGGGCTGTTCGTCGGATGCCTGCTCGGCGGCGCCACGCTGACAGAGCTGCGCCAGAGCTTCGCCCAGGCCGAGAGCGAGGTCGAGGGCGGGGTCAGTCCGCGCGTGGCCCCCTTCGCGGCGGTGCGCGAGGCCGGCGGACTGCTGCAGCGCGCGGGCTTCGCGCTCCCGGTGGCCGATACCGACACGCTGACCGTCCGCTACGCCGACCCGTTCGGCCTGATGCGCGACCTGCGGGCCATGGGCATGACCAACGTGCTCACCGAGCGGCGGCGGACGCCCCTGCGGCGGGCCACGCTCCTGCGCACGGCCGAGATCTACGCCGAACGGTTCGCGGACCCGGACGGCCGCGTGCGGGCGACCTTCGAGGTGCTGTGGCTCTCGGGCTGGGTGCCGCACGAGACCCAGCAGAAGCCCCTGCGGCCCGGGACCGCGAAGACGCGCCTCGCCGACGCGCTCGGGACCGTCGAGCTGAAGCCCGAAGGAGGGACCACGCCGTGAAGCGTCCCGGACCGGACCACCCGATCACCGTCGAGCCCGAGCCCCGCCGCGTCCGCGTCGTCGTGGCGGGCGTCGCGGTCGCCGAGACCCGGAACGCCCTGCGGCTGCAGGAGGCGCGGTATCCGCCGGTCTTCTACGTCCCGCGGAGCGACATCCGGGCCGAGCACTTCGTCGCCTCGACGCGCACGAGCCACTGCCCGTACAAGGGCGATGCCCACTATTACGATCTCGTCGTCGACGGGACCCGTCGTTCCGACGCGGTCTGGAGCTACGGGAACCCGTACCCGGCCGTCGCGGCGATCCGCGACCACGTGGCGTTCTATCCGGACCGGATCGACGCCATCGTGCTGGAGGACTGAGCCGCCCGCCCGGATCAGTCCCGGATCAGTCCCGGACCAGGCTCCAGAACCCGTGCTTGCGGCCGTGCGCCTGCCGCAGTGCCGCGCGGTAGGCCTGCGGATCCGGCTCGACGTCGCCGGCCGCGAGGCGTTGCGCCAGGGCGTCGAGTTCCGCGAGGTAGCGCGCCCCGTGCGGGTAGGCGGCGCTGCGGCCGGTCTCGAGGATGGAATCGAGGAGCCGGCGGTACAGGATCGTCGCGGCCCGGGGATGCTGCTGCGCCAGCGCCTCGGCGACCGGCGCCAGCACCGCGTACTGGTCGCCCTGCCAGATTGCGGGCCGCGCGACAACCAGCGCGGCCGCACGGCGCAGGTCCGGCCAACCCGCCAGGAAGGCGAGAGCCCGGTGCGGCTGCGGGAACGCCTCGGCGTGGTCGAGGGCGCGTTGGAGCGCCTCCTCGTCCTCGAAATCCGGAAGCTTGGCGAGGAAGGTGCGCAGCATCGGCGCGTCGAGCTCGCGCTCGAATCGCCCCCAGCGCAGGGCCTGCGCCTCGTCGCCCCGGCCGAGCGCGTCGAGGATCTCGATCTCCAGAGCCTGCCGCTCCCGTTCCGGTCCGCGCAGGTCGAAGCCGGCGATCAGGTCGGCCCGGGTCGCGATGCGCAGGCCCGGGTCCTGCATGCGCCGGATCCAGTCCAGCGCCTCGGCGGGGCGCCCGGCGTCGAGGAGCCGCCGGGCGATCGCGACGCGGTTCTCCCGCCCCGGCAGCATCAGGCCTTCCAGAGCGATGAAGGCGTCCGGGTCGCCGCGCCGGTCGGCGATGGTCTGCCGCAGGCGCAGGATCTGGATCCGGGCCGCCTGCCGGTGGTGCGTCGCCTCGCGCCTTGGATCCCCGCCCGGCGGGAGCGCCGCCGCGGCGGCGGCGAGCCGGTCGTCGATCTCGGCGAGGGCCGGCTCGGGCAGCCGCGGGATCATGTCGCCGAGGACGGTCCCGAGGGGCCCGAACGGATCCGCCGCGAACGGCTCGACGAGGCGCGCGGCCACCCCGGCGGCGTCCTCCGGCGGCAGGGAACCGGCGATCTCCACGAAGGCCGCGGAGGCGCGGTCGAACACCCCCTGCACGGCCCCGGTGCTGTCGTCCACGCGGTTCAGGACCGCGTCGGCGCCGTCGAGGAAGCGCCGGAGCCGGTCGAGCGCGGCCGCCGGATCGAGGGGACGCAGCTCGTTGAGGATCACCGTCACGGTCGTGTTGAGATCGGCCGCGAAGGTCCGGCGCTTCTGCCAGTCGATGTAGCCCTGGGCGCCCTCGAGGGCCGTCAGGCGCCGATCGACGATCGCCGCGACGGCCTCGGGGCCCTGGAGCGAGGCGAGCGCGGCGCTCACCAGCTTCTTGAAGGCCGGGTTACGCCCGGTCTCGCCGAGGATCAGCGCGATCAGCCGGTCTGGCCCGAGGGCCGCCAGCGTCTCCGGCGACGGGGTCGTCCGGCGCGCGCCCTTCGGCAGAGCGGGCGCCCTGCGGCCGGCCTGCGCCTCGGCCGGGGTCACGCGCCGCGCGCGCGCCACGCCGATCCCCGTCGTTGCCCCGGATCCCGCATCTCCGTCCCGCCCGCCGCGACTACTCCACGACCCGCGCGGTGGGCCGATCGCTGCCCTGCGCGGTCTCGTCGTGCCAGCCGCCGGCCTGATCCTGGTAGCGGATCCCCTCGGTCGAGCCGGGGACCTGCTGCTCCGCCGCCGCGGCCTGCGCCGCCTGCAGCGCCTCCTCGCGGCTCGGGAAGGTCTCGGAGAACACGTCGCCGACCTTGTAGGCGAAGCCGCCGTCGTGCTCGACGATGCGATAGGTAACCTCGGACATCACGCCTCCTGTACGCGCCGGTCATCGTTGTGCGCGAACCCGCCGGACGCGCCGCGGTTCCAGGCGACGGGGTCTCGGCCTCCGATCTGCCGGAAAGTGGACCTAACCCGGCGCGGTCCCGGCACGCAGACGTTGACGATGCAGCTTCGCCCGATCCTCGCCCTCGCCCTTCTCCTCGTCGCCCGTCCCGCGAGCGCCGAGGAAGGCTTCCTCGACAAGCTGTTCGGTGGCTCCGGGCGCGGGGCTCCGCCCAACCCCTTCGCGTCGAACTACCCGTCCGCGCCGCCGACGCCCGAGGAGGCGCGCGCCGCGCGGGAGCGGCGGGCAGTCCGCGGCGAGCGCGGCGTCCCGGCCGGTCCCCTGCCCCCGGCGCGCATTCCGGAGGAGTGAGGCGCCTCAGGCGTCGCCGACGACGCCGGCCGCGTCCTGCGCCTGCAGCACGTCCGGGCGCGGCATCGAGATGATGTTGTAGCCGGCATCCACGAAGTGGACCTCGCCGGTGACGCCGCCCGAGAGCGGCGACAGCAGGTAGAGAGCCGACCCGCCGACGTCCTCCAGGCTCACCGTGCGCCGCAGCGGCGCGTGCGCCCGCTGGTGATTGAACATCAGCCGCGCGTCGGCGATCCCGGCGCCCGCCAGGGTCCGCATCGGGCCGGCGGAGAGCGCGTTGACCCGGATCCCGTCCGGGCCCAGGTCGCTCGCCAGGTAGCGCACCGAGGCCTCGAGCGCCGCCTTGGCGACGCCCATGACGTTGTAGTTCGGCATGACCCGGGTGGCGCCGCCGTAGGTCAGGGTCAGCAGCGACCCGCCCTGGTTCATCCGCTTGGCCGCGCGCTGCGCGATCTCGGTGAACGAGAAGCACGAGATCGTCATCGTGCGCACGAAGTTCTCGCGCGTCGTCACGTCGACGTAGCGCCCCTTGAGCTGCGCCTTGTCGGAGAAACCGATGGCGTGGACCACGAAGTCGAGACCGCCGTCGAACCGCGCGTCGAGGGCCTCGAAGGTCGCGTCGACGGAGGCGAGATCCTCGACGTCGCAGGGCACCACGATGTCCGAATCGAGCTTGGCGGCGAGCGGCGTCACCCGTCGGCCCAGCGCCTCGCCCTGATAGGTGAAAGCCAGTCGCGCGCCCTGGGCGTGCAGCGCCTTGGCGATCCCCCAGGCGATCGAGTGATCGTTCGCGACGCCCATGATCAGGCCGCGCTTGCCTGCCATCAAACCCGTCATGCCGACTCACATCCTGACCGAGCACGCCGGACCCGCGGAGCGGGCCCGGACCGCGGTCGCGACGAGCGAACCGCGGCAGGCTGCCTTAACGCGGCTCGCGCCGCGATCCAAACGCGGCGGCGGTTGGCGGCGGGCAAAAAAAAGCCCCGCCGGCGGGCGGGGCGTCGATGGCGCTGCGGCCGGGCTCAGAAATGCCCGTCCGTGTGGGTATCCGCTTCTTCCAGCACGACCTGCTTGGCGTAGATCGCGGCGACGCCGGCAATCATAAGGCCGCCCAGCGTTCCGAAGATGAAAGTCCCCATCGCCACCACCAGATCTCAACAGCGGGTAAACGCCGGCCCGAGGCCGGCGGTTCCGCGTGGGGCGATCAGGCGTCGACGTGCTTCAGGACGAGGGTGGCGTTGGTGCCGCCGAATCCGAAGGAATTGGTCAGCACGTGGCCGAGCTGCGCGTTGTCGCGGCGCTGCTGCAGGATCGGCATGTCGGCGAAGGCCGGATCGAGGGTGTCGATGTGCGCGCTCTCGCAGATGAAGCCGTTGTTCATCATCAGCAGGCTGTAGATCGCCTCCTGCACGCCGGTGGCGCCCAGCGAATGGCCGGTCAGCGACTTCGTGGCCGAGATCGGCGGGCAATCCTCGCCGCGGCCGAACACCTCGCGGATCGCCTCGATCTCCTTGTCGTCGCCGACCGGGGTCGAGGTGGCGTGCGGGTTGATGTAGTCGATCCGCGCGCCCTTCAGACCGTCCAGCGCCTGGCGCATGCAGCGCACGGCGCCCTCGCCCGACGGCGCGACCATGTCGTGCCCGTCCGAGGTGGCGCCGTAGCCCGCGACCTCGCCGTAGATCCGGGCGCCGCGCGCCTTGGCGTGCTCCAGCTCCTCGAGGACCAGCACGCCCGCGCCGCCCGCGATGACGAAGCCGTCGCGGTTGGCGTCGTAGGCGCGGGAGGCCCGGGACGGTGTGTCGTTGTACTTCGACGACATGGCGCCCATGGCGTCGAACAGCACCGAGAGGGTCCAGTCGAGATCCTCGCAGCCGCCCGCGAAGATGATGTCCTGCCGGCCGCCCTGGATGATCTCGGCGGCGTTGCCGATGCAGTGGTTCGAGGTCGCGCAGGCGGAGGAGATTGAGTAGTTCACGCCGCGGATCTTGAACCACGTCGCCAGCGTCGCCGACGCGGTCGACGACATCGCCTTCGGCACGGCGAACGGCCCGATCCGCTTGGGACCCTTGTCCCGCGCGATGGCGGCGGCCTCGACGATCACGCGGGTCGAGGGGCCGCCCGAGCCCATGATGATGCCGGTGCGCTCGTTCGAGACGTCGCCCTGCTCCAGGCCGGCATCCTGGATCGCCTGATCCATGGCGACGTGATTCCAGGCGGTGCCGCCGCCGTGGAAGCGCATCGCGCGCCGGTCCACCACGCCCTCCGGATCGAGAGTGGGGGCGCCGGAGACCTGGCTGCGGAAGCCGTGCTCGGCGTAGCTGGCGTCGCGCGCGATGCCCGAGCGGGCCTCGCGCAGGGAGGCGAGCACCTCCTGCGTGTTGTTGCCGATGGACGAGACGATGCCCATCCCGGTGATGACGACACGGCGCATGATGGTGACACTACCTCCGTCGCGGTCCCGGTCGCCCGGGCCGCGTCACGGTCAGCTAAGGTGACGCGGACACAATCTCAACCGCCGAGAACGTCCGGCGTTGCGGCCGAGCCGCGAGCCGGGCGCGCGGCGACGCGGCTCAACTCTGGAACAGGCCGACCCGCATGTCTTGGACCTGATAGACGCGCTCGCCGTCCGCCTCGAGCCAGCCGTCGCCGATGCCGAGCACGAGCTTGCCCTGACGGACCCGCTTCACGTCGACGTTGTAGACGACCTTCTTGATCGTCGGCAGCACCTGGCCGGCGAGCTTCACCTCGCCCACGCCGAGGGCGCGGCCGCGGCCCGGCGAGCCGAGCCAGCCGAGATGGAAGCCCAGCATCTGCCACAGGGCGTCGAGCCCCAGGCAACCCGGCATGACCGGATCGCCCTGAAAATGGCAGGGGAAGAACCAGAGGTCCGGCCGGATATCGAGCTCGGCCGTCACGTGCCCCTTGCCGTGGGCGCCGCCCTCGGTCCCGATGGACGTGATCCGGTCGAACATCAGCATCGGCGGCAGCGGCAATTGCGCGTTGCCGGGTCCGAAGAGTTCGCCGCGCCCGCAGGCCAGAAGATCCTCGTAGGAATAGTGCGACCGGCGGTTCGCACCCTGCGCTTGTGTCTCGGCGTCTGGCGGCATTGCGTTGGCTGTTTCCTCGGATGAGCGCGATCTTCGCGTCGCGGGCGACTATACTCGGCCCGTCGGCTGGCGCGCGGGTTAGCACGGGGCGCCGCGCCTTCAAAGCCTGCAGCCGCGGGCCTGCGGCGACGCTCGGGTTGCGACTGTCCGACCACTTCAATATACTGAGGAGACATCCGTTCCTTCAGGCCCCTCGTCGAGCGTTCAGTCCAGCGATGTCCGAACCGGTGCCATTCCAGGCCGTCTTCAACGGCCGGGTCCCCGCTCCCCAGTTGGAGGCCAACGGGACTCCGCGCCGCGGCTGCCCGCTGTCCGACCTGCGCGACCGCCTGCGTCGGGCCGGCCTGCGGCCGACGCGGCAGCGCCTGTCGCTGGGCTGGCTGCTCTTCGGTCGCGGCGACCGCCACCTGACGGCGGAGATGCTCTACGACGAGGCGATGCGCGCCAAGGTGCCGGTGTCGCTGGCGACGGTCTACAACACCCTGCACCAGTTCACCGAGGCGGGGCTCCTGCGCCAGCTCGCGCTCGACGGGTCGAAGGCCTATTTCGACACGAACCCGACCGAGCACCACCACTTCTACCTGGAGGACGAGAGCCAGGTGATCGACATGCCGGATTGCGGCATCACGGTCGATTCGCTGCCCGAGGCGCCCGAGGGCATGGAGATCGCCGGTGTCGAGGTGATCGTGCGCCTGCGCCGCAGCCGTCCGGCGGGCCGCCGCCAGGGCTGAGGCTCGGATCCAACCCTCTTCGGAGACGACGCGAGGCCCGGCATTGTCCGGGCCTTCGCTTTTGGGCGACTCCGGAGAGCGCGTACCGCCGCACGGCGGCGCCCGGCTACTCCACGACCTCGTTCGGGTAGACGCCCCACAGGCGATTCTGGCGGATGTAGCCGTCGACGTCCCGCTTGTTCGGGAGAGCGACGATCATGCGGCACCACGTGCCGGTGCAGCTCTTGACGCTGCCGATCACGCCCGTCTGGAGCTTGGCCTCGTCGTCGGCGCCGTCATCGGCCTTGGCCCGCAGCGACACGGCCGCCTTCTCGGCTCCCTTGTCGGGGCCGGCGTTGACGATAGCGGTGCGGCGTCCGGACAGGAGCGAGTGCAGCACCCAGCCCTCGGTGCCCTCCGAATCGCGGATCCGGCGCCAGGTCTCGAACTCGCCCACGATCTCGACCGGGAGACCGGCCCGCTGGAACACCCAGAGGGTCCGGTGATCCTTCGAGGGGCCTTCGCGGAGGTTGACGCGATCGGTCTTCAGGCTCGCGTAGCGCGGCAGCGGCAGCTTGGTCACCGGCCCGACCCCGGCCTCGGGGCCGGCGGGCGGCGCCGCGCGGGCACCGGTCGCGAGGCCGCCGACCAGCACCGCCGCGACGGCGAGGCTGAGGCGTGACACGCGCATGGTCGTCTCCCTATCCAGACGTGGTGTTGGTGGGCGCCGGACATGTCGAAAGCGGGGCCGGTTCGACGCGCGGACCGGTCCGCATCCGATTGTGTTCCGGCCCACCTCTGGTAGAGAGGCCGATGGGTCGGAACAGGCTCCGGAACCGGCGCCCCGTGACCGATCCTGTCTGGCCGAGTTCGGTTAACGGACGCTTGCGGGAAGCGGTCCGGGCGGGAGCCGCCGGGCGCGAGCCGCGATCAGGGCCGCGGGGCTGACGGGGAGAGAGACGTGTCGAAGCGCAAGCCGCTGGTGGTCGTGACGCGGCGCCTGCCGGATGCCGTCGAGACGCGGATGCGCGAGCTGTTCGACGTCCGGCTCAATTCCGAGGACGCGCCGATGGCGCCGGACGCCATGGCGTCGGCCCTGCGCGAGGCCGACGTGCTCGTCCCCACCGTGACCGACGAGATCGATGCCGGGCTGATCGCCCAGGCCGGCCCGAACCTCCGCCTCATCGCCAATTTCGGCAACGGCGTCGATCACATCGACGTGGCGGCGGCGCTGGAGCGCGGCATCACGGTCACCAACACGCCCGGCGTGCTGACCGAGGACACCGCCGACATGACGATGGCGCTGATCCTCGCGGTGGCCCGCCGGGTCACCGAGGGCGCGCGGATCATCCCGGACGACGAGTGGACCACCGGCTGGTCGCCGACCTGGATGCTCGGCCGGCGCATCACCGGCAAGCGCCTCGGCATCGTGGGCATGGGCCGCATCGGCCAGGCGCTGGCCAAGCGCGCCCGCGCCTTCGGCCTGCAGGTGCACTACCACAACCGCCGCCGGGTGCCGGCCGCCATCGAGAGTGCGCTGGACGCGACCTACTGGGAATCCCTCGACCAGATGCTGGCGCGCGTCGACATCGTGTCGGTGAACTGCCCGCACACGCCCGCGACGTACCATCTGCTCTCGGCGCGGCGCCTCAAGCTGCTCAAGCCCGAGGCGGTCGTGGTCAACACCGCCCGCGGCGAGGTGATCGACGAGAACGCCCTGGCGCGCCTCATCGAGGGCGGCGAGATCTCGGCGGCCGGCCTCGACGTGTTCGAGCAGGAGCCCGCCGTCAGCCCCCGGCTCGTCAAGCTCGCCCGCCAGGGCAAGGTCGTCCTCCTGCCCCACATGGGCTCGGCGACCTACGAGAGCCGCACCGACATGGGCGAGAAGGTCATCATCAACATCAAGACCTTCATGGACGGCCACCGGCCGCCGGACCGCATCCTGCCGAGCATGCTCTGAGCCCTGGGCGGCGGCGCCTCACAGCGCGTCGCCGGCCACCGCCTGGGGCTTGGACATGCCCTGCACCCCCTGGAAGAGGCGCTCGCTGGTCAGCTTGAGGAAGTAGAACCCGAATTCCGGGTTCTGGTAGTAGAGCTGCTTCACGTCGGAGTAGGACACGCACAGCGCGTGGCCCGCCTCGACGCAGACCAGCGAGGCGGTGCGGGCGTTGCCCGGTGACAGGAGCCCGAGCTCGCCCACGATACCGCCCTGGCGCACCTCGAGATCGACCTCCGGGATCCGGAACACGCCGCTCTCGATGTAGTACATCTCGGTGGCGAGATCCCCCTTGCGGAACACCACCTCGCCGATGCCGAACGGGCGTCTCGAGCCGAAGGGCCGCAGCCACTCGAGGGACAGGTCGTTGTCGGCGGCCGTCTCCACGTCGCGGACGAGGCGCAGCATCTGCCAGAGCCGGTAGGCGTTGAACGGCATCTGGATCAGCTCGGTGAGCACCACCGGCATGCTGCCGATCATGATGCCGTAGGTGATCACGGCGCAGCTCGCGCAGAGCGAGATGATCCGCAGCGGAATCATCGTGCTCATGGCCGTCGCCGAGATGGTCAGCGCCGTCCCGAGATAGCCGATGCCCTCGACCCAATCCATCGCCGCCCCCTGTCGCGTTTCGGCCGGGGGATGCCCGTCTTGTCCGGCTGCGGCAAGCGCCCCGGCCGCTTCCGGGGCCTGCCCATCTCAGCCTGTGCCCGCCCGGATACGCTCCCGGGCGCCGTCCGGTACGATGGCGGACACGGCCTCGGCGGCCCGGACGCCCTCCTCGTAGGCGCCGCCGACCGTGCCCCACTGCTCGCGGGACAGGGCCTCGCCGGCGAACCAGACGGTGTCGGCGACGGAGGCGCGGAGGGCCTTTCGCGCCGGTGCGTGGCCCGGCGGGACCACGGCCCACGAGCCGCGCGACCATCGGTCGTGGCGCCACGCGCTCACCGCCGGGATCGTCAGGTCGCGCAGCCGCGCCCGGCCGAAATGCTCGGTCAGGACCGCGCGGACGTGGCGGCGCACGCCGTCCGCGCCGGACCCGGCGGCATCGATCGCCGCGGCCTCGTGCAGGTCGAGCTCGTAATAGTGGAACGGCGTGTCGTCGATGCGGGTGAGGAGCCCCGGCGGGGCGCGCCGTCCGCCGTGGATCGCCGCCAGCCGGTCGCGGCCGCGGAACGGGCTCGACGGCCAGTGCAGCACAGCGTGCTCGTAGATGCCGGTGGTGAAGCCGTCGATGGCGGCGCGGACCGCGTTCGGCAGCGGCGGCGTGAAGGCCGGCCCGTCCCGGAGCACCATCATCGGCACCGTCACGATGACCGCGCGGGCGGCGTACACGGTCCCGTCCGCGCCGGTCGCGCGGACGCGGCCACCCGACCAGTCGATCCGCGTCACCGGGGTCGCGAGCGCCACCGGCAGGCCGTCCGCCAAGCGGGCGATGTAGCTGCCGTAACCGTCGGCCAGGAAGTAGTTGTCGCCGTATTCCAGGCTGGGGAAATCGTGGAGCGAGACCTCCGCCAGCGGCCGGCCCGAGACGAGACCGTGCACCTGCGCGACCCGCTCGCCCCAGGCGCCGAGCCCGGGCGGCAGGGCGCTGGAGGCCGGCCGGTCCGGGCCGGGCCGCGCGGCGCCGCGGGTCATGGCGCGGTCCGCGCGGTCGAAGGCGCGCCCGTTGGCCCGGACATCGTCGGCGCGGCCGGGCCGGCCCCCGACCCAGACGTGGCTCTCCTGCGCGGCCCGCCGGAGCCTCTCGCCGCGCGCGCGGCCGAGCGCCACGAGGGGATTGATCGGTCCGGCATGGAGCCAGTGGGCGCCGAGATCGAGGGCGTGGCCGCGTAGGGAGACCGTCAGGGCGCGACCGCCGACGCGGTCCCGCGCCTCCAGCACCGCGACGGACACACCCCGGGCCGCGAGAGTCCGGGCCGCCCCGATGCCGGCGGCGCCGGCGCCGATCACCAGCACCTCCGGGTGCTCGGGCAGCGGCGCGAGGCGCGGCCTGTAGGCCGGCTGGACGACCGGGTCGACCCACCGGCGATCGGACGCCCGGGGCGCCGAGACCTGTCCTGTCGTGTCCTGCACGCGCGCTCCCCGCACCCTGACGCCCCCGCGACGGATCCCGATCTTGCACCGGTCGCCGCACCGCTCCACAACGCGCCGGCGCCGCTTCCGGCGCAGGCCGGAATCCTCGCCCGATGCTCGTCGAGTCCGCCGCGGCGGCTTTGCGCCAGACCTTCTCGCCGCCGCTGCGCGCGATCCTGTGGAAATCCCTCGGCCTGACGGTCGGGCTCCTGCTCCTGATCTGGCTCGGCCTGACCCGGCTGATCCAGGCGTTCCAGGCGAGCCACCACATCTCCGCCCAGTACCCGATCCTCGACAGCCTCGCCTACTACCTGGCGGGTTTCGGTCTCGTCGTGGCCCTCGCCTACCTGATGCCGGCGGTCTCGATCCTGGTGGCGGGCTTCTTCCTGGACGACGCGGCCGAGATCGTCGAGCGCACCGATTTCCCGAACGAGCCGCCCGGACGCGCCATGCCGTTCGGAACGGCCATGCTCTACGCCCTGCGCTTCGCCGGCGTGACGCTGCTGGTGAACCTCGCGGCCCTGGTGATCTTCTTCATCCCGGTGATCGGGATCGCCGCCTTCTTCGCGGCCAACGCCTACCTGCTGTCCCGCGAGTATTTCGAGATGGCGGCGGCCCGGTTCCGCCCCCTCCCGGAGGCCGCCGAGATGCGCCGCGCCTTCTCGATCCGGACGCTCGGCGCCGGGTGCCTGCTGGCCGGCCTGATGATCGTTCCGATCCTCAACCTGCTGACGCCCCTCTTCGGGATCGCCCTGATGGTCCACCTGCACAAGCGCCTCAGCCGGCGCCTGCTGGTGGCCGGTCCGGGGCGCTAGGCCGGCGCGCCGATGCGGCCAATCCACACGCTGGCCGTCCGGGCCGCCGACCGCTACCTTCACCGTGACCCGGCCGGATGTCCGGGGCGGAGAGCCGATCGATGAAGGCGCACGACGCGGGCGCGGACGTCCCTCCGCCGCCCGGCAAGGCCCCGTTCCTGCTGGTCGGCCTCGCCGGACTCGGCCTGCTCGCCTGGGGGGCCTACGGCCACTGGCAGCGCGACGCGGCGGCGACCGCGACTCTGGAGCGGATCAAGACCCTCGTGCCCCAGGTGCGCACCGTGGCGGTCGAGCGCGCCGAGGGCCCCCTCGATCTCGTACTTCCGGGCGAGATGCAGGCCTTCACAACGGCGGCGATCGCCGCGCGCGCGACCGGCTACGTCGCCGAACGCCGGGTCGATATCGGGTCGCGGGTGAAGGCGGGCGATCTCCTCCTGCGCATCGCCGCCCCGGATCTCGACCAGCAGCTCGCCCAGGCCGAGGCGCAGGTCGGCCAGCTGAAGGCGCAGCTGCTCCAGGCGCGGGCGCAGGTCGAGCAGGCCCGCGCCAACGTCAACCTCGCCAACCTCACCAACAACCGCACGAGCACGCTGGCCGTCCAGGGCTGGGCCTCGCGGCAGAATGCCGACAACACCCAGGCGGGCGTGCTCAGCCAGGCCGCGGCGCTCGCCGCCGCCGAGGCCGGCGTGAAGGTCGCGACCGCCAACATCAAGGCGCAGGAGGCCGTGGTCGACCGCCTGAAGGCACTTACCGCCTTCGAGCGGGTCGTGGCGCCGTTCGACGGCGTCGTGACGGTGCGCAACGTCGATGTCGGCGATCTCGTGCGCGCCGACAACGGCGGCACGCCGCTCCTGAGCATGGATCAGGACAGCCTGCTGCGCATCACCGTCAACGTGCCGCAGAAGGACGCCGTCGGCGTCGAGCCCGGTGTCCGGGCCGAGATCACCGTGCCGCAGATGCCGGGGCGGCGCTTCGACGGCTTCGTGGAGCGCAGCTCCGTCGCGCTGAACGCGGCGTCGCGCACGCTGACCACCCAGGTGGATGTCCCCAACGCCGATCGGGCGCTGCGGGCCGGGCTCTACGCCTACGTCACCCTCAAGATCCCGCGGGCCGAGCCCGGCGTGACGATCCCCGCCGAGGCGACGGTGTTCAGCGGCAACGACCTCAGGGTCGCTACCCTAACCGACGACGACCGGGTGACGTGGCGGACGATCCGCGTGCGGCGCGATCTCGGGCGCACGCTGGAGCTGGAATCTGGGCTGCCCGCCGAGACCCGGATCATCTACAGCCCCGCCCCGGACCTGCGCGACGGCCAGTCCGTCGAACCCCTGAAACCGTCGCCCGCGCCCGGGCCGCTCCGCTCGGCTCAGCGGTGAACGCCGGACTGATCCGCGCGTGCGCGTCCGCGGATACGGCCTCCGGCGCGGCGGATACCGTTCGATACGCCGGTGTCGAGGCGGCGACATGGGCATCACGGCAAGCGGCCCGTCCGAATCCGCTGCTGAACTGCGCGCCAATCAAGATGAAAACTTGAGCTCGGCCGACAGGATCCGCCCAGCGGCAGAAACGCGGTGCCGCAGATCTCCGCGATCGCGCGGTCGACTGGGCGGAATCTGCCGATTGCTGTGCGCCAGGCGTGCGCGACTGATCTGAGATCGCGAGGCCGCCGGCTAATTGCCTCTTAACAGGTGTCATTTATCGCTGGCCGGACGTGTGACCCAGCGACCGGTGCGATGCGAGACCCCGAGACGCCGACGGATTGCGGAGACCGAGCAGGGCGTTCTCGCGCGGCCGCGACGCTGACGGGCCGCGTCACGACGATCCGCGCCGCGGTCGGCGTCGCATTCCTCTGTGTCGCCCTCCTCCTGGGCGCGCTCGCGCTCTCGACCGGCTTGGCGATCTTGCAGGTGGGCGGGCTCGCCACGCGGACCTACGACGAGTCCCTGACGTCGATCAGCTTCGCCCGCGCGGCGGCGGCCGACTTCGCCAAGATGCGCACGACCCTCATCCGGCGGATGCAGGCCCGCGACGGTGCCGAGGTGGCGAAGCGGGATTCGGAGATCACCGATCTCTCGGCGGTTCTGGCCGAGGATCTCGTCATCGCGGCCGAGCGTGCCCAGTCCGAGCGGGCGGCGCGGACGGCCCAGGCGGTCCAGGCCGGCGTGGCTTCCTGGGAGAGCCTGCGCCGCGAGCTCGACCCCGTGACGGTGCGGCCGGATCAGGCGGCGGCCCTCGAACAGCAGGCCGACGCCGTCGAGGGCCAGATCGATCTCCTGATCAACGTCATGGCCGGCGACGGCTTCACCTTCAGGCAGGCGGCGCGGCAGCGGGTGGTGGGCGCGATCCGATGGCACGCCGCCGCGGTCGCCCTCGTGATCCTTGCCTGCGGGCTGATCGCCTGGCTGCTCACCCGCCGCATCAGCGGATCGGTGAGCGCGGCGGCCGAGGCGGCCGAACGGATCGCGGGCGGTCAGCTCGACGATCGGATCCCCACCGGCGGTCGCGACGGACTGAGCAGGCTGCTGGATGCCGTCGCGGCGATGCGGTCGACCATCCGGGCGCTGACGCTGCGCGAGGTCAGCCAGCGCCGGGTCGCCGAGGCGCTCGTGACGGACGCGCTGCAGACGTCGCGGGAAGGCGTGGTGGTGGTCGATGCCGACGGCCGGATCGCCCTGGCGAACGCGCAGGCCCTCCGCTTCTTCGTTGGGCTCGATGCCGCCATCGAGGCCGGTCTGTCCCTGACGCGGATTGCGGACCAGCCACGGGACAAGCACCGGGAGGTGCTGGACGATTGCTTCAGGGCCCTGGCCCGGGACGGAGACATCCGATTGGCCGACGGCCGCTGGCTGCGGGTGAGCCGCAGCGCCACCCGGCAGGGCGGCTTCATCGCGGTGTGCAGCGACATCAGCGTCCTCAAGGAGCAGGAGCGCCGCCTCACCCAGACCAACCTGCGCCTCGACGCGGCCCTCGACACCATGTCCCAGGGGCTCTGCCTCTACGACGGGCAGAGCCGGCTGATGGTGGTCAACCGGCGCTACAGCGAGATCTACGGCCTGCCGCCCGGCGCGGTCGTGCCCGGCATGACCGCGCTCGAGGTCCTGAGCGCCAGCCTAGCGGCCGGCAACCACCCCGGCTGCGATCTCGAGGCCCTGCTGCGGCAGCAGCGGGACGCCTTCAGCAACGGCGCGTGGCAGACGCATTTCCAGGAACTGAGCAACGGTCGCATCGTCGCCATCGACCGTCGCGAGGCCGCCGATGGCGGTTTCGTGGCCACCTACGAGGACGTCACCGAGCGCCGCCGGGCCGAGGCCCGCATCGCCTTCATGGCGCATCACGACATGCTGACCGGGCTGCCCAACCGGGTGGTGGTGGGTCAGCAGATCGACGTGGCCGTGGCCCAGGCCGGGCGCGACCAGGGCTTCGCGGTCTTCGCCATCGACCTCGACGACTTCCGGCCGGTCAACGAGACCCTCGGCCACGGCATCGGCGACGAGCTGCTCGTCGCGGTCGCCAACCGGCTCACCGCCTGCGTGCGCGAGATCGACTGCGTCGCCCGCCTGGGGGCCGACGAGTTCATCGTGGTCCAGCGCGGCGTCGACCGGCCCGAGGACGCCGCCATCCTCGCCCGGCGCATCATCGAGGTCGTCGGCGCGCCCTACAGCCTCACGCACCACACGATCAGCGTCGGGCTCACCATCGGCATCACCCTCGCCCCCAGCGACGGGTCGAACGCGGACAAGCTCCTGAAGAACGCCGAGGTCGCCCTCGATCGGGGCAAGACCGAGGCGCGCGGCGCCTTCCGCTTCTTCGAGCCGGCGATGGATGCCCGCCTCATGGCGCGGCGAATCATGGAGCGCGACCTGCGCGACGCCCTCGCCCGGGAGGCGTTCGAGGTCTACTACCAGCCGATCTACAGCCTCGAGACGGACCGGATCTGCGGCTTCGAGGCGCTGCTGCGCTGGAACCACCCGGTCCGCGGCTTCGTCTCGCCGGCCGAGTTCATCCCGATCGCCGAGGAGCTCGGGCTGATCGTGCCGCTCGGCGAGTGGGTGCTGCGCCGCGCCTGCGAGGAGGCCGCCCGCTGGCCGGACGAGCTCAAGGTCGCGGTCAACGTCTCGGCGGTGCAGTTCACCTCGGCGAGCCTCGTCACCGCCGTGCGCGAGGCGCTGCGGCGCACCGGCCTGCCGGGCCGGCGCCTGGAGCTGGAGATCACCGAGACGGTGCTGGTGGCCAATCCCGGCGCCACGACGGCGATCCTCCACAGCCTCCGCGCGCTGGGCGTGCGCGTGGCGATGGACGATTTCGGGACCGGCTACTCGTCGCTCAGCTACCTGCGCTCGTTCCCCTTCGACAAGATCAAGATCGACCAGTCCTTCGTGCGCGACCTGTGCGTGAAGGACGGGACCGACTTCATCGTGCGGGCGGTGATCGGCCTCGGCGCCAGCCTCGGCATGACGACGACCGCCGAGGGCGTCGAGACGGAGGCGCAGCTCGCGCACCTGCGCGCCGAGGGCTGCGACGAGGTCCAGGGCTACCTGTTCAGCCGCCCCGTCCCCGTGTCGGAGGTCGCGTCGGTCATCCGCCGCTGGAACGGCGCGCTCCGGGCGATCGCCTGAACGCCGCGGCGTCCGGCGGCGCGCGCCGCCCCGCTAAGGGCAGCGCGCGCCGATGGCCGGCCGGACGCGCGGTCCGGTGATCCGCCCTACTCGGCGGCGTCGAGGCGCGGGCGCTCCACGTGGCTGCGCTCGGCCTTCACCAGCTCGGCCGTGCGGAACGCCACCTCCAGCGCCTGCTCCGCGTTGAGGCGCGGGTCGCAGTAGGTGTGGTAGCGGTCCTGCAGGTCGTCGGCGGTCAGGGCCCGGGCGCCGCCCGTGCACTCGGTCACGTCCTTGCCGGTCATCTCCAGGTGGATGCCGCCCGCGAAGGTACCCTCGGCCCGGTGGACGCCGAAGAAGCCCTCGATCTCCTGCATGACCCGCTCGAACGGCCGGGTCTTGTAGCGGCCGGCCGGGATCGTGTTGCCGTGCATCGGATCGCAGATCCACACGACCGAGCGGCCTTCCCGCTCGACCGCCCGGATCAGCGCCGGCAGGTGGTCGCCGACCTTGTCGGCGCCGAAGCGGCAGATCAGGCTGAGGCGCCCCGGCTCGTTCTCCGGGTTGAGCAGGTCGATGAGCCGGATCAGGCCCTCCGCCTTCATGGACGGGCCGCACTTCAGGCCGATCGGGTTCTTGATGCCGCGGGCGTACTCGACGTGGGCGTGGTCCGGCTGCCGGGTCCGGTCGCCGATCCACAGCATGTGGCCGGAGGTGGCGTACCAGTCGCCGGTCGTCGAATCGACGCGGGTCAGCGCCTCCTCGTAGCCGAGCAGCAGGGCCTCGTGGCTGGTGTAGAAGTCGGTGGTCCGCACTTCCGGATGCGTCTCCGGGTTGATACCGATCGCCCGCATGAAGTCGAGGGCGTCGGTCATGCGGCCGGCCACGTCCTGGTAGCGCGAGGATTGCGGCGAATCCTTCACGAACCCCAGCATCCAGCGATGCGCGTTCTCGAGGTTCGCGTAACCGCCGGTGGCGAAGGCGCGCAGCAGGTTCAGCGTCGCGGCCGACTGGCGGTAGGCCTCGAGCTGCCGGCGGGGATCCGGGACCCGCGCCTCCTCCGAGAAGCCGATGCCGTTGACGATGTCGCCGCGGTAGCTCGGCAGGCTCACGCCGTCGAGAGTCTCGGTGGGCGACGAGCGCGGCTTGGCGAACTGCCCGGCGATGCGCCCGACCTTCACCACCGGCGAGCCGCCCGCGAAGGTCAGCACCATCGCCATCTGCAGGAACACCCGGAAGAAGTCGCGGATGTTGTCGGCGGAGTGCTCGTCGAAGCTCTCCGCGCAGTCGCCGCCCTGGAGCAGGAAGGCCTGGCCCGCGGCGACGCGCGCGAGCGCGGCCTTCAGCTTGCGGGCCTCACCGGCGAAAACGAGCGGCGGAAAGCTCGCGATCTGCGACTCGACGGCACCCAGGGCGGCGGCGTCCGGATAGGCCGGGACCTGCTCGATCGGCAGATGCCTCCAGCTCTTCGGTGTCCAACGCTCGCCCATGACCTCTCTCCGCGCACCCCTTCGTGCGATCGCGCCCTACGCGCGAAGCGCGGCTTATAGAGAGGTTCCCGCGGACATGCGAGTGCCGCGAGAGGGGGGCAGGCGCGTCCCGGAGTCGGGTCTCGCGTCAGGCCTCGCCGTCCTCGACCTCGATCCCGTGCTCGGCCAGGATCCAGAAGATCGCCTCCAGGTCCTCGGCCGAGACGTCCCGGGGCGGCAAGGCCTCCTCCAGGTCGTCGTAGGTCAGGTTGCGGCTGCGCTGCGCCTCCGCCTTGGCGAGGAGACGGTCGATCGCCTGCCGGATGTCCGGCGAGAGCGCCTCGTGGCTCGGCGGCCGGTGGAAGGCCGGCCGCAGGGCGTCCTCCAGCAGGCCGTCGATGACCGCCTGCCGCCGCGCGTGCGCGTCGTCCTCGCGTCGTCCCTTGCCGGTGCCCTGCTTGCCCATGCCCCTGATATGGCTCGGTCGCGCACCGCGTCGAGGCCCCGGCCGCGCGGAGGTCTCAGCCGACGCCGACCGGGTGCTTGGTGACTTCCGGGACCCGCATGGTCACGAGCTCCTCGGCGGCGGTCGGATGGACCGCGATGGTCCGGTCGAAATCCGCCTTCGTGGCGCCCATGGTCACGGCGATCCCCACCGCCTGGATGACTTCTCCGGCGTCGTGGCCGAAGATGTGGACGCCCACCACCCGGTCGCTGGCGCAGTCGACCAGCACCTTCATGAGGATCCGCTCCTCGCGGCCGGACAGGGTCGCCTTCATCGGGCGGAAGCGCGCCTTGTAGACGTCGATCTTGCCGTAGATCTCGCGGGCGGCCGCCTCGTTGTGGCCGACGACGCCGATCTCGGGGGTCGAGAACACCGCGGTCGGGATCAGGCGATGATCGACGCAGGCGGGCTTGCCGCCGTAGACCGTGTCGGCGAAGGCGTGGCCCTCGCGGATCGCCACCGGCGTGAGGTTGGCGCGGTTGGTCACATCGCCCACCGCGTAGATCGAGGGAACTCGGGTCTGCGAGAAGGCGTCAACCGGGATCGCGCCGGCGGCGTCGGTCGCGATGCCGACGCGGTCGAGGCCGAGGCCCTCGACGTTCGGCCGCCGGCCCGTCGCGACGAGCACCTGATCCACCAGGATGTCGCTGCCGTCGTCGAGCTGCGCGCACAGCCCGCCGTCCCGGCGCTCGACGCGCCGCAGCGTGCGACCGAGCCGCAGGTCCATTCGCTGGCCGTAGGCCTCGGCCAGGGCGTCGCGGATCTCGTCGTCGAACCCGCGCAGCAGCCTGTCGCCCCGGTGCAGCAGCGTCGTGCGGCTGCCGAGCGCCGCGAAGACGCCGGCGAATTCCACCGCGATGTAGCCGCCGCCGATCACCAGGATCCGCTCCGGCAGGCTCTCCAGCTCGAACACCTCGTTCGAGGTGATCGCCAGGTCGATCCCCGGCACCGCCGGCTCCTTCACGGGATGCGCGCCGACCGCCACCAGGATCCGCTCGGCGCGGACCGTGCGGCCGGACGCCACGAGGCGGACCGTGTGGGGATCCTCGATCACCGCCCGCTCGGGCACGATCTCGACGCCGGCGCGGATCAGGTTGGCGTCGTAGATGCCCTCGAGCCGGGTCACCTCCGCGTCGCGCCGCGTCTTGAGGGTGCCCCAGTCGAAGCGGGGCTTCTCCACGGTCCAGCCGAAGCCCGCGGCGTCCTCGAACTCGTCGGCGAAGCGGCCGGCATAGACCATCAGCTTCTTCGGCACGCAGCCGCGGATCACGCAGGTGCCGCCCACCCGGTACTCCTCGGCCAGCATCACCCGCGCGCCGTACCCGGCCGCGATCCGCGCCGCGCGGACACCACCGGACCCGCCGCCGATGACGAAGAGGTCGACGTCGAACGCGCTCATGCCGGACCGTCCCGCTCGGATCTCTCGCGCGCGCCGGCCGGAGAGGCCGCGCGCATCCAGGTGATGGCAGCGCCGAGCCCCGCCGTCCACCACGCCGCCCAGCCGTTGTGCTCGACGAAGGCGATCGCCGCCGCGCAGGCCAGGAGGCCGAGGGCCGCGGCGCGGTCCGGCCGCGGCAGCGGCGCGATCCGCGCGAGCAGCAGCAGCAGCGTCAGGGCCGCGAGGATCGCGCCGGGCAGGCCGAGCTCGGCCCAGACCTGCAGGAAGCTGTTGTGCGGGTGCCCGACCCCGAGGAGGACGCGCATCTCCGGCGGCACCGTTCGGGCGACCGGCGTCTCGGCGAAGTGCGCGCTCGTGCCGACGCCCGCGCCGCGCCAGGGATCGGCCGCCACCGCGGCCCCGAAGCTGCGCGCGATCGCGACCCGGGCCCGGGACGAGGACTGGACGAGGCGCTCGTGGGCGGCTTCCGGCATGGCGCGGGCGAGGAGGTCGCCCTCGACCGGAGCGAGCGCCACGGCGAGACCGAGACCGAGGCCGGCGAGTCCCAGGCCGACCCGCGGGGGCAGGAGCCGCGCCAGGGTGGCCGTCGCGGCACCCGCCAGGAGGCCGAGCTGGGCGGCGCCGCTGATCGAGCGGAGCACGCCGAGGCCCGCGAAGGCGAGCGTCGCGGCGGCGAGCCCGCGGGCGCGGCCCTTCCAGAGCACGAGTGCCAGCGGGCCGGCCACGAGGTCGAGGGTCAGGGCCGGCCGGTTGTGCACGAAGGCGGCGACCCGGCGCCCGAGCGCCCGCTCCAGGACGAGATCGGCGGCGAGATCCGCCGCGATCAGGAGTCCCGACAGCCCGATCGCGATCGCGCCGAGCCGCGGCGCGAAGGCCGGGATCCGCCCGGGCGCCAGGCAGGCCAGCAGGTAGGCGGCGAGCAGCGTCGGGAGGAACTCGCCCAGCACCCGCAGGGAGACGACCGGGAACGGGCTCCAGGCCAGGGAGACCAGCGCCCAGGCCAGGAAGGCGAGCGCCGCGCCGGCGAGCGGCGTCCGCAGCGGGGACAGCAGCGCGCCGCGCAGGGCGGACGCGTCCTCCGCCCAGCGTCCGGCCAGGAAGGCGAGCGCCGCCAGGCCGACGACCAGCGGGCTCGACCGGTTGGCGAGCACCATGGCGAGCGGCGTGGCCGCGAGCAGCGCGCCGCCCGCCGCGTACATGCGGCCGGCCGCGTTCACGGACGGTCTCTCACGGCGATCCGCCCGCAGAAGCGGCCGCCCTCACTGCATCTGGTGCCCGCGCTTGCCCATCTCGGCGCGGACGCGGACCATGACGTATTCCGAGACGTCCTGCGTCCAGTCCTGCATCTCCTGCACCATCTCGTCGAGGAGCTGCGGCTGCGCCTCCACGTAGTGCTTGCCGGCGGGCGAGCGGAAGAAGGTCGCGATCTCCTTCAGCTCGGCTTCGGAGAACTTCGACGCGTAGGTGCGCGCCGCGATGTCGATCATGCGCTGCTTCTGCAGCTCCATCTCCGGCTGCAGCGAGGCCAGGACCTCCTCGAGGTCCTTGGAGAGCTCGGGGCGGGTGACCGTCTGCTTCCGGATCTGGTCGGCGAAGGCGGGCAGCACCGAGTCGAACGACCGGGCGATGCCGGAGCTGAGCATCACCTCGCGGGCCAGCGCGAGGTGGGCCGGCGTGTAGGTGGCCGCGGCCGGACTGTTGGCCGCGGGGGTGCCGGCGGCCGGCTGCGCCGCCGGCTTGGCCTGCGCGGCCTTCTGCGGCTGCGCGGCCGCCGCGTGGGGGAGCGCCAGGAGCGCGAGGCCGAGCGCGAGGCTGAGGAGGCCTGGCACGGCGGTGGGTCGACGGGACATGCTGGACTTTCTTGCGAGGATGGCCGGCGATGGAGGGCGGCGCCTCAGGTGAGGCTGCCGAGAACGGTGACCTCGGCCTGCCCGTCCCGCGCCGCCGCCAGGATCGCGGCGTCGGCGATGCCGAGGAACAGGCCGTGCTCGACGACGCCCGGCACGGCCCAGAGGGCGGCGCCGAGGGCCTCCGGATCGGGAATCGCACCGAGGCGCGCGTCGAGGATGTAATGGCCCCCGTCCGTGACCAGGGGCTTGCCATCGGCCTGGGCGCGCAGCCGGACGTCACCGGAGCAGCCGGCCCCCGCGACCGCCGCCTCGACGGCGCGGTGCGTGGCCTTGAGGCCGAAGGGATTGACCTCGACCGGGAGCGGGAAGGCGCCGAGCCGCGCCACGTGCTTGGCCGCGTCGGCGATCACCACCATGCGGCGGCTCGCGCAGGCGACGATCTTCTCGCGCAGGAGCGCCGCGCCGCCGCCCTTGATCAGGCGGAGCCGGTCGTCGACCTCGTCGGCGCCGTCGATGGTCAGGTCGAGCTCGGGCTGCTCGTCCAGGGTTGCGAGGCGGATGCCCAGGCTCTCGGCCTGCGCGCGCGTGGCCTCGGAGGTCGGTACGCCGACGATGTCGAGGCCGGCACGGACGCGCTCGCCGAGGAGCGCCACGAAGGCCGCCGCCGTGGAGCCCGTGCCGAGGCCGAGCCGCATGCCCGGCTCGACGAGGTCGAGGGCGCGGGCGGCCGCGGCCCGCCGCAGGTCCGGCCCGCTCACCGGGACACCGCCCGGTCGGCGAGGGTGAGCGAGGGAGCGCGGGTCATGGGCAGCCGGTCTTTCCGTGAGCGTCGGGCGGCCCGTAGCACGGGACCGGGCCGACCGGAACGCCCGCGCCCGCACGTCCGCGTCACGGGCGGCCGCCCTGTGTCGGGGTGGCGCTGGCGCCGGCGCGACCGGGGGCCGGACCGGTGAGCGGGGTGTCGGACGCGCCCTCGGCGCCGGGCTTGCCCTGCTGGGTGCAGACGACCTGCTCCTTCTTCACCAGCACGAAGCAGATGCTCATCTCGCCGGTCCGGTAGTTCACGCGGAAGACGCCGGCCTCGCGGGTGTGCCGGCTCGCGACCAGCCCGTATTCCGACGGGGTCTGCGGCCCGGCGCCCTCCCCCGGCCCGAAGCACACCGTCTGGCCGATGCCGCCCGCCGATTCCTGGAGCCCGTACTGGCAGGAGGTCACCTCGCCGGTCACCTTGTCGACCCGGTACATCCGGTTCAGGTCGGTCTGCGGGGCGGGAACGAACTCGAAGGAGGTCGCGGCCGCCGGCAGGGCTTGCAGCGCGGCGCAGGCGGCCAGGAGCGGCAGCAGGAAGGGCAGGGAGGGTTTCATCGCGGGTCCCGGGGCTGGTACGCGCTGCGTTTGTCCGCGCTTTCGGGCGAGTCTGGGGCGCTCGGTGAGACGATCCGCGCCCCGCCGCACACCGAAGGCTGGCTTGCCCCGGTTCCCCCACCCCGATAGCGACGCCGTTCGAGATCCAGCCGAGCCCGGAGCCTGTCCCGCATGTCCACCGAACCGACGCGCAAACCCCCGATCGCCGTGTTCGACCTGGACGGGACCCTCGCGGAGACCGCGGGCGACCTGATCGGCACCCTGAACGTGCTGATGAAGCGCGAGGGGCTGGCCGAACTGCCCCTCTCGCAGGCGCGCGGGCTGATCGGCGCCGGTGCCCGGGCGCTGATCCGGCGCGGCTTCGAGGCCGAGGGGCGGCCGCTGTCGCCGGAGGACCACGACCGGCTCTTCGACGCCTTCATCGCCCATTACGGCGCGCATCTCGCCGACACGTCCCACCTCTTCCCGGGCGTCGTCGAGGCGCTCGACGCCCTCGAGGCGGCCGGCTTCCGGCTCGCGGTCTGCACCAACAAGTACGAGGGACAGTCGGTCGAGCTGCTGCGCCTCCTCGGGATCGGCCACCGCTTCGCGGCGATCTGCGGCCGGGACACCTTCCCGCAAGCCAAGCCCGATCCCCGCCACCTGACGGGCACCATCGCCCGCGCCGCCGGTGACCCGGCCCGCGCCGTCATGGTGGGCGATTCCCGGACCGACATCGACACCGCCAAGGCCGCCGGCATCCCGGTGGTGGCGGTCACCTTCGGTTACACCGACCGGCCGGTCGCCGAACTCGGCCCCGACCGGGTGATCGAGCACTTCTCGGAGCTGGTCGAGGCGGTCGGCGCGCTCGTGCCGGCGGCCTGACCGGTCAGCGCAGCCACGCCTTCAGCCGCGCCACCGCCTCGCGGCACTCGGCCTCCGAGCCCGCGAAGGAGAAGCGGACGTGGTGGTTGCCCACGTCCGGGTCGAAGTCGAGGCCGGGCGTCGACGCGACGTGCGCCTCGTCGAGCATGCGCCGGCAGAAATCCGCGGCGTCGTTGGTGAGGTTCGAGACGTCTGCGTAGAGGTAGAAGGCGCCGTCTGCCGGGTGCACGCGGCCGAGGCCGAGGCCCGGCAGGGCGTCCAGCAGGATCGCGCGGTTGCGCGCGTAGCCGTCGCGAACGGCGTCCAGCTCGTCCGTCGCGTCGAAGGCCGCCAGCGCGCCGACCTGCGACAGGTAGGGCGCCGAGATGTAGAGGTTCTGCGCCAGCCGCTCGATCGGGCGGACCAGCGCCTCCGGCACGACCATCCAGCCGACGCGCCAGCCGGTCATGCAGTGGTACTTCGAGAACGAGTTGATCACGACGGCGTCGGGGTCGAAGCGCAGCGCCGTGACGGTGGGCTCGCCGTAGCTGAGGCCGTGATAGATCTCGTCGGAGATCAGCGGCAGGCCGAGGCCGCGCGCCGCCGCGCAGAGATCCTGCAGGGCGCCCTCCGTGATCACCGTGCCGGACGGGTTGGCCGGGCTCATCACCAGCGCCCCGGCGACCGGCGCGCGGGCGTGGGTCTCGCGCAGCAAAGCCGCGGTCGGCGCGAAGCGGTCCTCGGCGCGCAGCACCATCGGCGCCGGCACGAGGTCGAGGGCGGCCAGGATGCTGCGATAGGCCGGATAGCCCGGCTGAGGGACGGCGACCCGGGCGCCGGAATCGAACAGGCTCATGAAGGCGAGCACAAAGCCCGCCGAGGATCCGGTGGTGATCACCACCCGCTCCGGGCTCACCGCGACGCCGTGCCGCTCCGCGTAGTCCCGGGCGATGCGGGCCCGCAGGGACGGCAGGCCCAGGGCCTCGGTGTAGGGGACGCGGCCGCTGGCGAGCGCAGCCTGTGCGGCCGCGATCACGGCTCGGGGCGCCGGCGCCGACGGCTGGCCGACCTCCATCCGCACCACGTCGCTGCCCGCCCGCGCCTTGGCGGCGGCGGCCGCCATGACATCCATCGCGAGGAACGGCTGGACGGCGGCGGCGCGCCGGGAGATCGGGATCATGGGGTCTGCTCTGCGCCGGACGAAGCTGGCGCCGCGGGGGTTAGACGCTCGCGGCCCCTGCCTCAAGCCGGAGCCGGGTTCGGCCGCGCGCCCCCGCGACGGCGGGGCCGTCGATCCGCGGAGGCGGCCCCTCGGCTCGGCAGGCGGAGCGGTGGCCGCGGCGAGCGCTGCCGCACCGCGCGCCGCGGCCACCGCGGGATTTGACCGGACGCCGCGAAAACGCCTAACCCAGCCCCTACCGCTCGCGCCACGCGCGGGCCGCCCCGCCGCGCAAGCGAGGATCTATGCCCTTCATCCGCCCCCTGCCCGCGCTGGTCCTGGCGCTCGGCCTCGTCGCCGTCCCCGCTCTCGCTCAGACCGCGACGCCCCCCGCCGCGCCGTTCACGGACGCGCAGCGCGCCGGCATCGAGGCGATCGTCAAGGACTACCTGATCAAGCATCCCGAGGTGCTTCAGGAGGCCCTCGCCGAGGCCGAGAAGCAGCAGGCCGAGACGCAGCGCCTCGCCCAGGCCGCCGCCCTCAAGGAATCGCGCGAGGCCCTCATCAACGGGCCCCACGACGTCGTCGCCGGCAACCCGACGGGCGACGTCACGCTGGTCGAATTCTTCGACTACAATTGCGGCTACTGCCGCAAGGCGCTGGGCGACGTCCAGGCGCTGATCAAGTCCGACCCGAAGCTGCGGGTCGTCATCAAGGACTTCCCGGTGCTCGGCCCGGAATCGCTGGAGGCCAGCCAGGTCGCCGTCGCGGTGCGCCAGCAGCTCAAGGGCGACAAGCTGTTCGAGTTCCACCAGAAGCTGCTGGAGACCAAGGGCCGCGTGAACGGCGCCCGGGCGATCCAGGTCGCCAAGGACATGGGCGTGGACACCGCCAAGCTGCAGAAGGACATGGCCTCCCCCGAGGTGAAGGCCGCGCTCAGCGAGAACCGCGGCCTGGGCGACCGCCTGGGCCTCTCGGGCACGCCCGCCTTCATCATCGGCGACGAGGTGATCCCGGGTGCCGTCGGCGTCGAGCCGATGCGCAAGACCATCGCCGACGTGCGCCAGTGCGGCCACGCCTCCTGCTGAGCTGACGGAACGGACCGAGGGACCCCGAAGGCGTTCCGCGCAGCCTTGTCGCGCCGGGGCGCCTTCGTCTAAGAGCCGCCAGCCGCAGGGCCGCGGTGGGGGTCCAGGGCCGAGCCCGGATGGACGCACCGATGTGCCGCGAGACGAAGTAGGCCGGATGCCAAAGAACGACGCCATCGATCCCGAGCTCGTGCGCGAGCTCGCCAACCTCGTCACCGAGACCGGCCTCTCCGAGATCGAGGTCGAGAAGGGCGACCTGCGCATCCGCGTCGCGCGGCGGCTCGAACCCGTGAGCGTGCAGGTCGCGGCGCCGGCCCCGCTCGCGGCCGTCGCCGCGCCGCCGGCGGCGCCCGCCGCCTCGTCCCCCCTCGCCCCGGCCGAGCCGGCCCGCGCGCAGCCCGGCACCGTGCCCTCGCCGATGGTCGGGACCGCCTATCTCCGGCCCTCGCCCGACGCCAAGGCGTTCGTGGACGTCGGCTCGAAGGTCGAGGTCGGCGACAAGCTGCTGCTGATCGAGGCGATGAAGACCTTCAACGAGATCGTGGCCCCCCGCGCCGGCACGATCAGCGCCATCTTCGTCGAGGACGGTCAGCCGGTCGAGTTCGGCGAGGCCCTGCTCGTCATCACCTAGGACGTCCGCCGGGCGCTCGCCGCCCAGTCCCGGACGACGCCGCAACACGAGAGGATAGAGCATCCTGCGCGGTCCGGGATCGCCAGGACGCCCTAACGGGTCCGATGTTCGACAAGATCCTGATCGCGAACCGCGGCGAGATCGCCCTGCGCATCCTGCGGGCGGCGAAGGAGCTCGGGATCGCCACCGTGGCGGTCCACTCCACAGCCGACGCCGACGCCATGCACGTGCGCCTCGCCGACGAGAGCGTCTGCATCGGGCCGCCGGCCGCCCGCGACAGCTACCTCAACATCCCGTCGATCATCGCGGCCTGCGAGATCACCGGGGCCGATGCCGTGCATCCCGGCTACGGCTTCCTGTCGGAAAATGCCCGCTTCGCCGAGGTGCTGGCCCACCACCAGATCGGCTTCATCGGCCCCAAGGCGCAGCACATCCGCACCATGGGCGACAAGATCGAGGCGAAGCGCACGGCGCTGAAGCTCGGCATCCCCTGCGTGCCGGGCTCCGAGGGCGGGGTCGAGGACGCCGACACCGCCAAGCGCGTGGCCGCCGAGATCGGCTACCCCGTCCTCGTCAAGGCGGCGGCGGGCGGCGGCGGCCGCGGCATGAAGGTGGCGCGTTCCGAGGCCGAGCTGGAGCAGGCGATCGGCATGGCCAAGTCCGAGGCGAAGGCCGCCTTCGGGGACGACGCGGTCTATCTCGAGAAGTACCTGGAGAAGCCGCGCCACATCGAGGTCCAAGTGCTCGGCGACGGCCGCGGCGGTGCCGTGCACCTCGCCGAGCGCGACTGCTCCCTCCAGCGCCGCCACCAGAAGGTCTGGGAGGAAGGCGGCTCGCCGGCGCTCAACGAGTCGATGCGCGCCGAGATCGGCGGCATCTGCGCCAACGCGATGAAGGAGCTCGGCTATCTGGGCGCCGGCACGATCGAGTTCCTCTACGAGGACGGGCGGTTCTACTTCATCGAGATGAATACCCGTATCCAGGTCGAGCATCCGGTCACCGAGATGATCACCGGGATCGACCTCGTCATCGAGCAGATCCAGGTCGCCTCGGGCGGCCCGCTCTCGGTGAGCCAGGCGGACATCAAGGTCGAGGGCCACGCCATCGAGTGCCGGATCAACGCCGAGCACCCGGAGACCTTCCGGCCCTCGCCCGGCGAGATCACCCACTACCACACGCCCGGCGGCCTCGGCGTCCGGGTCGATTCGGCGGCGTTCCAGGGCTACCGCATCCCGCCGAACTACGATTCGCTCATCGGCAAGCTGATCGTCCACGGCCGGACCCGCAACGAGTGCCTCATGCGTCTGCGCCGGGCCCTGGACGAGTTCGTCATTGACGGGATCGACACGACGCTGCCGCTGTTCCGGACCCTGGTCCGTAACCCGGACGTGCAGAACGGCCTTTACGACATCCACTGGCTGGAGCATTTCCTGGAAGACGGCGGCATGAAAGCCTGACCGGAACCGGGCGGGGCTGCGGCGAGAGCGGCGCGCGCGGGATCTGGTCTTCGCGCCGGCCGCGCGCGACATTCACGGCATGCACGACACCGCCCGCGTGGACATCACCCCCGAGATCCTGCTGAAGGCCTACGCGGCGGGCATCTTCCCGATGGCGGAGGATGCCGACGACCCCACGCTCTACTGGGTCGAGCCCAAGGCGCGCGGCGTTCTCCCCCTCGACGCGTTCCGCGTTCCCCGGCGCCTCGCCCGGACGGTGCGGTCCGACCAGTTCGTGGTCCGCTGCGACACCGATTTCGACGGCGTGATCGACGGCTGCGCCGCGCCCCGCCGGGACAGCGAGCGCACCTGGATCAACGGGCGGATCCGCGAACTCTACGGTGCCCTGTTCGACATCGGCCACGTCCACACGGTCGAGGTCTACGCGGGCGCCGACGGCCGGCTCGTCGGCGGCCTCTACGGCGTCTCGCTGGGGGCCGCCTTCTTCGGCGAGAGCATGTTCCACGAGGTCCGCGACGCCTCGAAGGTCGCCCTCGTCCACCTGATGGCCCGCCTGCGCGCCGGGGGCTACCGGCTCGCCGATACTCAGTTCGTCACCGAACACCTGACGCAGTTCGGCGCCGAGGAGGTGCCGCGGCACGTCTACAAGCGTCGCCTCGCCGACGCCCTGGATCAGGTCGCCGATTGGGGCGTCTGGCCCGGAGACGGCTCGGTGCCGGGCGCGCAGGTCCTCGCGGCGCTCGAAGCGCCGGATGCCCGCTAGGGCCGCGACCGGCGCGAGCCGGCCCTAGCGCCGACGCCGGTGGCGGTAGCCGGTCGAGAACGAGGCGTATTGCCGGCCGCGCACGGACCGGTAGCGCCGCCGGCGGCCGGTGCTGGCCTCGACCGCCTCGTCCACCTGCGGGATCGGCTCGGCCATGGCGGCCGCGGGCGTGGCCGCCGCGGCGACCGTCGTGTCGGCCGAGGCGTAGCCGCCGGCGACGTTCTTGGCCGCTGGGCCGAACATGGCGAGACACTGGTTGTAGGCGAGGTCGTTCTTGAGGCGCTCGCATTCGCCGATGGAGCGCGGTGTCCCCTGCGCCAGGGCCGGAACGGGCGCGAGCAGCACGACGAGGGCAGCCAGCGGCTTGAGGCAGAGAGTCGGGCGGTGCACGGAGGGGTCTCGAGCGGGGACGGCAGGCTTGTGATCCCCGAGTGCGGCAAAATCGAGGGTTGGACTCAGCGATCGGGCCGCTCCATCCACCGGATCAGCGGCATCAGCGGGAAGATCCACGCGATGCCGAGAATCGAGTAGATCACCGCCTGCACCGCCGCCGGCGTCTCGGAGATGCGGCTATCGGCCAGGGTCATCGCCAGGGGGCCGTACAGGCAGACGAAGACCAGGATGGCGAGGGTGCCGATCAGGGTCCGGGTGCGGCGGCGCATGGTTGACTTCCTGGGCCGCGCCTTCGGACTGGGCCGCTGGCCTGGCGGCCGGCGCTGCGGGCGCGGACAGGCGACGGCTACCGCTCCGGGATCCGGTTGGCAACGCGCCCGCTGACGCGGGCTGCGGCGCCGGCGCCGTTGCTGGTCGTTCGGACATCCCCTAACCCGGGTCAGGCGGGCGCATCCTGGCATCCGCGGAAGGGACGTGCATGGACATGAGTGGCGCGGGCGACCGGCGGTCGGGGGCGGTGCGGACCTGGCTCTACGTGGTCGCGGCCCTGGTGGTCGCCATGGTGGCGGTCGGCGGCGCGACGCGGCTGACCGGGTCCGGCCTGTCGATCACCGAGTGGCGCCCCGTCACGGGCGCGATCCCGCCGCTCACCGAGGCCGACTGGGCGGCCGAGTTCGCCAAGTACAGGGACACGCCGCAATACAACATCCTCAACCAGGGGATGGGATTGTCGGCGTTCAAGGTGCTGTACGGCTGGGAATGGGGCCATCGCCTGCTCGGCCGCGTGATCGGCCTCGTGTTCTTCCTGCCGCTGATCCTGTTCTGGTGGCAGGGCCGCATCAGCCGGCGGCTCGGTCTCGGCCTGCTCGGCCTCGGCCTGCTCGGCGGCCTCCAGGGCGCCATCGGCTGGATCATGGTCGCCTCGGGCCTTCAGCCCGGCATGACGGCCGTGGCGCCGCTCAAGCTCGCCCTGCACCTCACCACCGCGAGCCTCATCCTGGCCGGCCTGGTCTGGCTGGCCGCGGGCGAGCGCCGCGGCGTCCTTGCGCCGGCCCCGGCACGGCTGCGGGCTACCGCCCTGCTGCTGCCGATCCTGGTCCTGGTGCAGATCTTCCTCGGCGGCCTCGTCGCCGGCTCGCATGCCGGCCTCGTCTACAACACCTGGCCGACCATGGACGGCCAGCTCGTCCCGCCGCTGGACAGCCTCTTCGCGATCCGGCCGTGGATCGAGAACTTCGTGGACAACCACGCCCTCGTTCAGTTCGACCATCGGGTGACGGCCTACCTCGTGTTCGTCGTGGCGGTTCTGCACGCCGTCGATGCCCGGCTCACCGGCCCGAAGAGCGCGGCCGGGCGGGCCGCGGGCGTCGTGATCCTCGTCCTCGCCCAGATGGCGCTGGGGATCGCGACGCTTCTCCTCGCCGTCCCCCTCTGGGCGGCGCTCGCGCATCAGGTGCTCGCCATGGCGGTGCTGACGATGGCCACCGTCCATGCCCGGCTCAGCCGCGGGTTCGGCCTGGTCGAGCCCGCCGCCGCCGAGCCGCCGCTGGGGTTCGAGGGTCTGGCCGGAGGCCGGATCTAGGCTTTCGTGCGGTGCAGCGGTCTCGCTGCGCCGCACGAGACTTTTACCGCTTTCAGTGGAACCTTGGGATAACTCCCCATCAGCAATCTGCACATGGAACGACCAAGACTTCTCAAGCTTTAAGCTGCACGCGTTGCAGGAGGCTTCAAGATGTCTCTCGCGGAGGATGGTCGACCGCTCTCCCTGACCTGGCACTACACGCCGCGGGAGATCATGGCGGATGGCGTGATCCACGGTCTCGGCGTGCTGCTCGGCTTCGCCGGTGCTGTGGCCCTGGTGGCGACCGCGGTCACGGCGCATCTCGGGCTCGGCGAGCGGGCGGCGGTGGTCGTCTACGCCACGGCCCTCGTCCTGATGCTCGGCGTCTCAGCCCTCTACAATCTCTATCCGGTCAGCCCGCGCAAATGGCTCCTGCGCCGCGCCGACCACGCCCTGATCTACCTGATGATCGCCGGGACCTACACGCCGCTGGTCGCCCTCGTGGGATCGGGGCCGCGGGCCTACGCCCTCTTGGCGATGATCTGGCTGGTGGCGCTGATCGGGATCGCGGTGAAGCTCTTCCTGCCGGGCCGGTTCGACCGCCTGTCGATCGGGCTCTACCTGATGCTCGGCTGGAGCGGGCTGTTCGCCTACGAGTCGGTGATCGCGGCGCTTCAGCCCACGGCCCTGTGGCTGCTCGGCATCGGCGGGGCGCTCTACTCGATCGGCGTCGTGTTCCACGTCTGGCGGACCCTGCCCTTCCAGAACGCGATCTGGCACGGCTTCGTCCTCGCCGCCACGGCCTGCCATTACGGGACGATCTGGGCCAGCCTGAACGGCTCGCCGATGACCTAGCGTCGCAATCGATTGCGACGTCGCGCGTAAAACTCCGGTTACCGTTCCGCTGAAAAGGTCGAGCGCGGGCGACCTGCTTTAAGTTTCCCGCGACCGCGGGTGCACCACAACTCGGGGACTGATATTCCCGGGAGCTGGACCGTGGTCCCGAAGACGAACGACTCTGGCCTCGCTCACCGTTACCGGATCCTGCACGTGTTCCGGGCGCCCGTGGGCGGATTGTTCCGGCACGTGATGGATCTCGCCCGCCTCCAGGCGGCCGCGGGACACCATGTCGGCCTCGTCTGCGACTCCAGCACCGGCGGTGACCGCGCCGCGGGCGCCCTGGCGGACCTGATGCCCTGCCTGGATCTCGGCCTCGTCCGGCTGCCGATGCGCCGGAATCCGCACCCGTCGGACTGGTCCTGTCTGCGCGCCGTCGCCCAGCGGGCCGCGGAGGTCGGCGCGGACGTGCTGCACGGACACGGGGCCAAGGGCGGCGCCTATGCCCGGCTCGCCGCGGCGGGTCCGGCGATCCGGGCCTACACGCCGCACGGGGGCAGCTACAATTACCGGCCGGGCAGCCCACTGCACCGCCTCTACATGGGGGCCGAGGCGGTGCTCGCCCGCCGCACGGACGCGTTCCTGTTCGAGAGCGAGTACGTCGCGGGCCGCCACCGGAGCTTCGTCGGCGGTCCCGAGCGGGTGACGCGGATCGTGCACAACGGCATCGCCGAGGCCGAGTTCGCGCCGCTCGACCGCGTCGCCGAGCCCTTCGACCTGCTCTATGTCGGTGAGCTGCGGGAGGCCAAGGGGCTGCCCTACCTGCTCGAGGCGCTGGTCCGGCTGCGGGCCGAGGGTCGGGCGCTGCGCCTGCTCCTGGTCGGATCCGGGCCGGACGCCGAGATCCTGCGGGAATCCGTGGCCCGCCTCGGCCTCGCCGACGCGGTGGCGTTCGAGCCGCCGCAGGCGATCCGCTCCGTGCTGGCCCGCGGCCGGATCCTCGTCGTCCCATCGCTCGCGGAGTCGCTGCCCTACGTCGTGCTGGAGGCCGCCGCGGCGGCGCAGCCGCTGGTCGCCACCCGGGTCGGCGGAATTCCGGAAATCTTCGGCGCGGCCGCCCGCGACCTCGTCCCGTCGCGGGACCCGGCGGCGCTCGCCGAGGGGATCCGTCGCGTTCTCGACGCCGCGCCGGAGGCCCTGGCCGCGCGGACCCAGGGCCTGAGCGCCTCGATCCGGCAGCGCTTCTCCCTGGACCGCATGGGCAGCGAGGTTGTCTCCGGCTACGCTGCGGCCTTCGAGGCCCGCGCGGAGCGCCGCGATCCCGCGCCGCGGGCGATCGCCGGAGCCCGGACCGCCTGACGGCGAGACCTGCCGGAAGAGGATCGGGGCCTGTGCGCCGCGGTGGAAAAGGCGGCGGCACCCTCGCTCTTAAATGTTCCCACAACGCCCCGTGCCAAGCTTCCTTCGAGGCAGCGACCGCAAGGCTCGGGGGGAGCCGATCGATGAGCGCGTTCGACATCCGCGATCTCCTGGAGGCCGCCGTCCCGATGGAGGCGTCCTCGGTCCCGGCCGCCGGCGGCGCGCCGCTCGCCGAGACCGCCGCGCCGGAGCCGACGGCGATCTCACCCGTCGTTGTGGCCGGGCTGGTGCGCGCCCTGGAATGCACGCTGATCTTCGGCCTGGGCGCGTTGCTGCACCTGCTGATGCTCCGCGGGCGCGTCCCGTTCGGGCTGACCTACGCGGGCGCGATCGGCATGATCGCGGTGATCACCGTGACGCTGATCCAGGCGTCGGGCGGCTACCGGGTCGCCGCCTTCCGGAGCTTCTTCAAGACCGCCATCCGGCTGATCGCGGCGTGGTCGATGACCTTCCTGATGGTCGCCGCCGGACTCGTGCTGGCTAAGGTGGCCGACCATTACTCGCGGCTCTGGCTCGCGACCTTCTTCGGCACCGGCCTCGCGGCGCTGCTGCTCGGGCGCTTCGTGCTCTTCCGCATCATCGACGCCCAGACCCGGGCCGGACGGTTCGACCGGCGCACCGCGATCGTGGGCGGCGGCCAGCCCGCCGAGGACCTGATCGCCGCCCTGGAGACGCAGAGCGAGAGCGGCATCCGCATCGTCGGCGTGTTCGACGACCGCAACGCCGACCGGTCCTCCGACGTGGTGGCGGGGCACCCGAAGCTCGGCAACGTCGACGACCTCGTCGCCTACGCGCGGCACGCCCGGCTCGACCTGATCGTGTTCACGATCCCGATCACCGCGGAGGCGCGGATCCTCCAGATGCTCGCCAAGCTCTGGGTCCTGCCGATCGACATCCGGCTCTCGGCGCACGCCGCCAAGCTGCGCCTGCGCCCGCGCAGCTACTCGTATCTCGGCTCGGTCCCGGTGCTGGACGTGTTCGACCGTCCGATCGCCGATTGGGACGTCGTGGTGAAGGCGCTGTTCGACCGCTGCGTCGGCCTGATGATGCTGCTGGCGCTGTCGCCGCTCATGCTGGCGATCGCCCTCGCGGTGAAGCTCACGTCGCGCGGGCCCGTGCTGTTCCGGCAGAAGCGCCACGGCTTCAACAACGAGCTGATCGAGGTCTACAAGTTCCGCTCGATGTACGTGGATCAGTGCGACGCCGGCGCGGCCCGGATGGTGACCCGGGGCGACCCGCGCGTGACACCGGTCGGCCGGTTCATCCGGAAGACCTCGCTCGACGAGCTGCCGCAGCTGTTCAACGTGCTCAAGGGCGACCTGTCGCTGGTCGGCCCGCGACCGCACGCGCTCCAGGCGAAAGCCGCCAACACCCTGTACGATCAGGTGGTCGACGGCTACTTCGCCCGCCACAAGGTCAAGCCCGGCATCACCGGCTGGGCTCAGGTCAACGGCTGGCGCGGCGAGACCGACACCTCGGAGAAGCTGCAGCGGCGCGTCGAGCACGACCTCTATTACATAGAGAACTGGTCGGTACTGCTCGACCTGCAGATCCTGCTGACCACGCCGTTCGCGCTGTTCAGGACCGAGAACGCCTACTGAGCGGTGGGGCCGGCACCGGAGCGGTGCCGGCCGTGCGCGCCGCTACGGCAGGGCGCCGGCCTTCTCCTTGGCCTTCATGATCGTGTCGCGGCAGCCCTGGGCGTCCCCGGACTTGTCCTGCTGGCGCGCCTGGGCGACCAGCTTCTTGGCCTCCTCGACGCCCGAGGCTGTGGGCTTCACGGCGGCGTCGGACTTGGTGAGCGCCGGCGGCGTGTCGAGGGCCTTGGGCGAGTTGGACGACGTCGTGCCGCCGGGCGGGGTCGTCCCGGTCACCGCGGCGGCGCCGGCGCTGTCGAGCCGCCGCTGCAGCGTATCGACCTCGTCAGAGCACGGGGTCGCCAGGGCAGGCGTCGCGGCCGCCAGGGCGAGGGCTGCAACGGCGAAACGGATGATCATCGGGACGAGGCTCCACGGTGTCGGGGTGCGGCCGGCGCCGGCCCCTCGTGCGCGAGGGGCGGTGATGCGCCGGTGCGGCTACCGGGGAGACGCCGGACGAACGGGCCCGTTCCCGAGACAGGAGGCCGCATGCGCCAGCCCCGGAACGCGACGGGCGCCCCGCGCGGCCCTCAGGCCGCGGGAGGCGCCCGCCCCTCGCCATCGCGGACGGGTCAGTACTTCCGGATGATCGGCTCCGGCGACATCGGCACCGGATCGGCGCCGAAGGCGTAGCGGATGCCGGCGTAGACCGAGAAGGGCTGCGCCAGGGTCGTGGTCCGCGGATCGCTGATCCGCAGGTTGCCGGCCACCGCGCCCGGCTCGGCGAAGGTGCCGAACGTGGCGTAGCGGTTGTTGGTCAGGTTGGTGATGAGGCCGAACACCTCGAGGTTCTTCGTGACCTGGTACTTGGTCTGGAAGTTCAGCACGTAGTAGGGCGGCAGCTTGCGGTTCAGGTTCGACTCGTCGCCGCGGAAGTAGGACGACGAGAAGGCCTGGAGGTAGAGGCCGAACTGCCAGTCGGGCGTGACGAAGTAGTCGAAGCCGGCCTTGATCTGGTGGGTCGGCACCAGCGGCACGACGTTGCCCTTGCGGACCTGGATCGCGCCGTCATCCGCGAGCGGGTTGTTGGGCGACGACAGGGTGCCGTTGAACTGGAAGGTCGCGTCGACCAGGGCGTAGTTGGCGTAGACCCGCAGGTAATCGGCCGTGTACTCGCCGCCGACCTCGATGCCCTGCCGCTGCGTCGACGGCACGTTGACGAAGTAGGCGCGGGCGGTGTTGCCGGGGGTGGCCAGCGACAGGATGTCGTTGGCGAGGTCGGTGCGGAAGGCGCCGATCTTGTAGGTGATGATGCCGCCGTCATAGGTGTTCGGCAGCTGGCCGCGGAATCCGACCTCGTAGGTCCGCCCGGTGACCTGCTTGAGCGGCGGGTCGGCCACCAGCGAGTTCGGCAGCAGGCACGGCCGGTCCGGGTTTGCGCAGGCCAGCTCCAGCGGGGTCGGGGCGCGGTTCGATTCCGAGTAGCTGCCGTAGAGGTTGAGCGCGTCGAAGAACCGGTAGGTCAGGCCGGCGACCGGGTTGATCTTGTTGAAGTAGTGCGTGCCGGTCACGTCCGGCGAGAAGCCGGTCAGATCCTCGCTCTGGATGCGCGCGAAGTTGAGCCGGGCGCCGGCGGTCAGCGACAGCCGGTCGGTCACGTCGAGCGTGTCGAGGGTGTAGAGGCCCATGTAGAGATTAGAGCCGTTGACCGAGCTCGGCGCGATGCCGAGCGCGCCCGCGGTCCGCAGCTGCGGCGTGCCGAGGCCCGGGATGTTGCCGTAGAACGGGTTGCTCGGATCGGTGGTGATCGACAGGTTCGGGTTGATGACGCCCAGGGTGCTGGACGACTTGAACCCGTAGTTGGCCGCATCGATGCTGCCACCGACCACGAAGCTGTTGGACAGGCCGAAGATCCGGTCGCGGTTGGCGGCCTGGAGCGAGCCGCCGAAGCCGGTGGCTTCCGTCCGGGTCGTGTCCAGCGTGCCGTACGGGATGCCGGACCGGAACGGGATGCGCTGGTTCTGCTGGCCCAGGATCAGGAACTGGTTGCGGAACGCGGTCTGCGACTGGCCGGCCGCCGGGCTGAAGCCGTCATCCTCGAAGCAGAGGTTGCCGCGGAAGCTGGAGCGCGTGCTGCAGTTCTCGAAGTTGCCGTCGTTGCCGTCGACGTAGGTCTGGCTGAAGCGGCGGAAATAGGCGTTGCCGGCGAGGTCCCAGGTCGGCGAGATGTCGACCCGGCCGGTGAGCTGGAGCGTGCCTACCTCGGTGGTGGTGGTCTGCGGGTAGGTGAAGATCGCCCGCGGGTCGCGGTGGGTGAAGTCCACCGGCGTGGCGGCGGCCGCACCGTAGAAGCTGCGGGCGGCGAGCCCGATCAGGTGGAACTCCGAATCCTGCGAGCGGTAGCCGATGTCGCCGTAGAGCCGGCCGATCGTGCTCGGGCTCTCGTAGCGCCAGCCGCGGTCGTTCAGGCCGTCGCCGGTGAAGTAGACGCTCCAGGGGCCGGAGACCTTGCCGTACTCGAGGTAGCCGGCGGTGCGCGCGTCCGAGCCGCCCCAGGCCGAGATCTCGGTGCCCTGCCAGGTGAAGCCGTTCTTCATCTGGATGTTGACCGCGCCGCCGAGGGCGTTGAGGCCGAAGACCGGGTTGCCGGTGACGACGTCGATGCGCTGGATCGCCTGCGGGGGGATGAGGTCGAAATTGACGATGTCGCCGAAGGCCTCGTTGATGCGCACGCCGTTCTGGTAGACGGCCAGCCCCTGCGGCACGCCCTGCACGGGCGAGGCCGTGAAGCCGCGGTAGGTGATGTCGACGCGGTTGTTGTTGCCCTGCGAGTCGGAGACGTTGATGCCGGGCGTGCGCCGGGCCAGCGTCGTGGTCAGGTTGTCGCTGGCGCGATCGATCGTGAGATCGCTCGCCGTGACCGACTCGACGGTGCTGGGGATCTTGTAGAGGGGCTGCTCGGAGCCGCGCAGCCGCACGCCGGCGCTCGGTCCCACCGAGCCGGCCGGCGGCACCGGGCCGGGCCCGTTGAAGATCTGCGCCTGGCTCGAACTGCCGCCGCCGGCCCCGACCGGCGACGTCGAGACGACGCTGATCTCGCCGAGCGTCACCGATTGCTGAGCCTGCACCGCCGCGGGAAGGACCGTCCCGGCGAGAACCGATGCCGACGCGACCAGGCTGCTCCGAAGCGCCCGAAGTGACATCCCCTACCCCCTCAAACCCAAACACGTGCTCGTGACTGCCGAGCTTGGGTCTCTCTTGGCGGGTGCCGGGATCACGCACAATTGGTTCAAGAACACGTGAGACGCGTTTCGGCCTCATTTCCGGCCCGCGTCGACCGAACGCGGCGTCACGTGGTTAAACAGCAACAGTTTCGGTAAAGATTTCAGCCACTTAGGGATGTTTTGGCAACCCGACCGGGATAATTTGGCAATGACGGCCGGCGCAGGTCACAGGCGAGCCTGAATCAGGCGCGCGATCTCACCGAGCCGCTGTTCGAGCAGCTGCGGAACCTCGCAGACATAGGTCAGCGACTGGCTCCGCTCCTGGAAGATCCGGCGATCCCAGGCGAACTTCGTCTCCAGCTCGGACTGGTCCTTCGGGAGCTCGGTCGCGTCAGAGGCGCTCGGCGCGTCCTTGACCTGGCTGATCTTATCGGCCTCGTCGCGGATCCGCTCGGCCATCCGGCGCTGGCCCTGCGCGTAGCGGGCGATGCCGCCGACCACCTTGTTGCGCTCGCCGTTCAGCACCTCGAACACGCCCGCGTAGACGCGCGTCAGGGCCTTGTCCTTCGCGTCCTTGTCGGAGCCGAATTTCTGCGCGAACGTGTCGAGGAGCGGTCCGACCTGCGAGAGGTCCGTGCGGCGGGACGCGATCTTCTGCGCCAGGGCGGCGGCGTCGTTGTCGCTGCCCCAGTCGCCGGCCGCCTCCACGTCGGGGCCGGTCCAGAACTGGCCGGGGCTCAGGGTCGCGACCTTGCGCTGGACGCAGGGCCAGTCCGGATCCGGCTTCGGCTGGGCCAGGGCGGGACCGGCGAGGAGCGCCAGCCCCAGCGCCGGGCCGAGGATGCGGGTCAGGAGGACGTTCATTGGGCGGACTCCATCAGGTGTTGTCGCCGGCCGGGCCGCCGCGCCGGGCCATGATGCCACGGCCGGGGTCGTAGGCGACCACCGCCATGCCGAAGAAGGCGAGCCCCACGCCCACCACCACGGCGCAGGCGACCGGCTCGAACTGGACGTAGAGCGCGTAGCGGACGAGCTGGACCGCGTGGCTGAACGGGTTCAGCTGGCAGATCCAGTACAGCGTCTCGGAGGATTCCCGGATCCGCCACAGCGGGTAGAGGGCCGACGAGGCGAAGAACATCGGGAAGATCACGAAGTTCATCACGCTGGCGAAGTTCTCGAGCTGGCGGACCAGCGAGGAGAGGAACAGCCCGATCGCTCCGAGCATGAGGCCGGTGGCCAGGAAGGCCGGCAGGGCCGTCAGGTAGCCGAGCCAGGGGATGTCGCTCTCCCAGAAGAACGCCACGGCCAGGAAGGCGTAGGCCTGCACGATCGAGACGGCGACGCCGGCGATCAGCTTGGCGAGCAGGAGAAGCCACCGCGGATAGGGCGAGGTGAGCAGCACCTTCATCGAGCCGACCTCGCGGTCGTAGACCATGGACAGCGACGATTGCATGCCGTTGAACAGCTGGATCATCACGGCGAGGCCCGGCACCACGTAGACCTCGTAGAGCACGTAGGTCTGGTAGGGCGGCTCGATGGACACGCCGAGCGTGTTGCGGAAGCCCGCCGCGAAGATGAACAGCCAGACCAGCGGCCGGACCAGCGCCGAGAAGAACCGCTCCTTCTGATGGAAGAAGCGCAGCAGCTCGCGGCGGACGATGCCGCCGAGGCAGATCAGGTAGCCGACCGCGTCGAGGCGCCCGATCCGCTCCGCCTGACCGCGTGGCGGGGCCGCGCCGATCCGGGTGGCGTAGGATGTCGGATTGGTCATGCCGCCGCCCTCCCCGGCTCGGCGACCAGGCGCCGGAACGCGTCGGCGAGCGCCTCGCCCGGCCGGCCGATCCCGCCGGCCCGGCCCCGGGCGACGATCCGGCCCCGGTGCAGCACCACGGCGTCGTCGTCGTCCGCGATCTCCTCGAAGATGTGGGTCGCCCAGAGCACCGACAATCCCTCCTCGCGCACCAGGGCGCGGACGATCGCCACGATGTCGGCCCGCGACTCGAGGTCGAGGCCGACGGTGGGCTCGTCGAGGAGCAGCAGGTCGGGGCGGTGGATCAGCGAGCGGGCGATCTCGATCCGGCGCGACTGGCCGCCCGAGAGCGTGCGCACCTTGTCGTGGCGCCTGTCCGCCAGACCGACGCGGTCGAGCAGCGCGCCGACGCGCCCCTTGGCGGCGCCGCGGGCGATGCCGTGCAGGCTCGCGTGGTAGAGGAGATTCTGCTCCACGGTGAGGTCGGTGTCGAGCGTCCGGGCCTGGAACACGACGCCGAGCCGCGCCAACGCCCGGGACGGCTCGCGATCGAGGGCGTGGCCGAAGATCGAGACCCGTCCGGTCTGGTTGTTGTAGAGCCGGGTGATGACCGAGAACAGCGTCGTCTTGCCGGCGCCGTTCGGCCCCAGCAGCGCGGCGAAGTGCCCGCGCTCCACCGTGATCGAGACGTCGTCCAGCGCGGCGCGGGCGCCGAACCGGTGGCCGACATGCTCGATCAGGAGGGCCGCCGACTCGGACGCGCTCATCGGCCCAGGACCTTCCGGGCGTCGGTCACGGCGTCGAGGCACTCGTCGAACTCGCCCTCCTTCTGCTCCCGCTCCGCGACCCGCAGGGCCTTCTTGAGCTTCGGCACCGCCGTCTCGGGCGGGTTCAGGGCGAGCGCGTCGCGGATCATCGTGATGCCCTCGGCGCAGGAGGAGGCATCGTCGGCCGCGAGGGCCGGACCGGCGGCGAGCAGGCTGGCGGAGAGCAGGAGGGCGCGCATCACTTCACCGTCAGCGTGCCGGTCATGCCTTTGGCCTCCAGGCCGTGCACCGACCAGGTGTAGGTGCCGGGCTTGATCGCGACGAACTCGATGGCGATCTCGCCGGGATCGTCGAACTCCAGGTGATCGGGCGGCCCGCCGCCGTGGATCTCCTTGTGCTCGATCACGATCTGGTTGAACCAGATGTAGCGGAAGAACTCCGGCGCGTAGAACTTGTATTCCTGGCGCCCCTTGGCGACGATCCGCAGGCGATAGGCCTTGCCGGATTCCAGCGTGATGTCCTTGTTCTCGACCACGAAGTCGTTGCCCTGATCGTCGCCCAGGACGAGGTCGGGCAGGTTCTCCCGCTTCTTGGTCAGGTCGAGGGCACTGGCCGGTGCCGCGGCGAGCAGCCCTGCCAGGCCGAGGGCCGCCGTTCGAAACATGCGCGTCATGTCGTGTTCCACCCTAGGGCCGCTTCGCGCGCGGCCGTCCTCGCTTGGCGCCCGGAGGTCGCGCGGATCAGTTCGGCGAGATCGCCACGCCCCAGGGCAGGAGCCCGACCGGGATGCTCTTCACCACCTTCTCGGCGGCCACGTCGATCACCGAGACGTCGTTGGAGGTGCCGTTCGTGGTGAACAGCTGCTTCTGGTCCGGCGTGAAGGCCAGCTGCCAGACGCGCTGGCCGACCGGCAGGTACTTCTCGACCGCGTAGGTCTTGGCGTCGATCACGGCGACGCGGTTCGCCGGCCCGAGCGCCACGAAGGCCTTGGTACCGTCCTTGGTGATCCGGATCCCCACCGGCTGGATCGCCTCGTCGTTCACGCTCGGGATCTTGAAGGTGATCTTCTTGATCACGCGGCGCTGGGCGACGTCGATCACGCTCACCGTGCCGCCGACCTCCGCCGAGACCCACAGGTACTTGCCGTCGGCGGTGAACTCGGCGAAGCGCGGCCGGGCGTCGACCAGCACGTTGTCGATGACCTGGAAGGTCTTGGTGTCGATGAAGTGGGCCATGTTGGTCGTCTCGGAGGTGTTGACGAGGATCTTCCCGTCCGGCGACAGGCCCATCCCCTCCGGCTCGACGCCCACCGGCACCTCGGCGAGCACCTTGTTCTTCTCGATGTCGATGATCGTGACCTGGCTGTCGTCCTCGTTGGCCACGTAGAGCGGGTTTCCGGAGGCGTCGAGGATGAACTGCTCCGGATCCGGCCCGGAGCGCAGCGAGCGCACCACCTTGCCGGTGCTCGTGTCGAGCACGTCGATCCGGTCGTCGTCGCTCGCGCAGACGAACAGCTCCTTGCCGTCCTTGGAGACGGTCACGCCGCGCGGGCGCCGCCCGACCTTCCACGTCGCCGTCACGGCCATCGTGGCGGTGTCGATGACGCTGACCGAGTTGCCCTTCTCGTTGGTGACATAGGCGGTGAAGGCCGCGGCCGGCCCGCACAGGGCGAACCACGCACCGAGGGCGACCCCAGTCAGACATGCCTCGACGCGGCGGCTCATACGACTTCCTTCCCTTGCGACGGCCCGGCGTCCTGGACGGACATTCTCGGGGGACGTTTGTAGTGCGATTCCCGCGCGTTGCGAGGGCCCTGGCCGCTCGCCATCGCCGCAGGCCCCGGGCTCACTTGAACTTGCAGGTGGTCTCCGGGAGGTCGACGCCCAGCGTGTCGAGGGGCGTGCGCTGGTGCAGGAACCCCTGCTCGGGCGCGACGGAGACCAGCGCCTTGGGCTGCACCACGATGATCGCCTGGCGGAGCTGGTGGTCCCAGGGCCGGAAGCTCAGGGGCACGCCCTTGTAGGCCGGCAGCGTGAAGGCGGGCTCGACGAGGTACGGGGCGATCACGGCGGGGTCGTTGGTCTTCTTGGCCGTCACGGCCTCGCCCACCGTCCGCACCGCCGCCCAGACCTGGTAGTCGAGCGGGCGCATCAGCCGCGAGGCGAGCCGCCGGAACCGGTTCTGGGCCTGCGCGGCGCCCCAGGTCTCCAGCACGGGCGACCAGGTCGTCGGCGTCAGCGCCTGGGTGCCGCCGACGGGCCGCGGGTCGACGGTGCGGTAGGGAACGTAGTCGCCCCAGTCGCCCTCCTCGTCGGCCACGATGGCCATGTCGTAGTCGAGGCCCCGGGTGAAGACCATGGCCTCCGCCCGGGTCGGCGTGTCGCCGCGCGCCTTGGCGAGGGGACCGAAGGTCCAGGGTTTCTCGGCGGTGATCTTCAGCGCGAACTTCCGCGCCGAGTTGCGCATCGCGTCGGCGTAGGCCTTGTCGGCGTCCGTCGGGCCGACGATCAGGAAGAGCTTCCGCCAGCGCATCACCGTGAGGTACTGCGCCAGGGCGTCCGTCAGCATGGCCCGCGACGGCAGGATGTGGAACACGTTGGCGCGGCACTCGGCGCCGCGCAGGCGGTCGTCGGGCGCCCCAGCGTTGAGGACGACCGCGCCGGAATCCTTGACGGCGTCGGCCACGGCCAGGACGGCGTCGGCGGGCAGCGCCAGGACCAGGTAGCGCACGCCCTTGCCGATCAGATCCTTGGCGGCCGCCACGGCGTCCGGCCTGTCGTCGGTCAGGGCGACCTCGTCGAGGACGTAGGTCTGCTTGGTGAAGCGGCCGGTGGTGTTGTTGTCCGTGATGCCCATCTTGGCGCCGGCCAGGCCCTCGTCCTCCGGCGCCGCCTCGGCATCGTACGAGGAGGGCGCGGGCTGCGGCCGGTAGATCAGGCCGATACGGGTCTCGAGCGCCTGCGGAGCGGCGGGCTGGGCCGGTTGCGCCGCCGCGGCCGGCGCCGGATCCTCGGCCCGCGCCGCCGCCGGAGCGAGGGCCAGCGCGACGGCGGCGGCGCGCAGCCAGGACGGGCGCGTCGTGGGCCGGAGGGCCGTGTCGGGTGCAGGATGGTGCATGTGGGCGGCCTCTATCAGCTTCCGCTCAGGCCGCTCAACCGCGGCGTGTCGTCCCGACGTTCACGTTACCGTCGTGGGATAGGCGGGCGCGGAAGTACATTGCCAAATTGTCCCTTCGCCCGACCTATGGCGGGAACGATGCCGCCGCCTCGGGCGGTCGAACGCCTCGAGAGGAAGCTCCCGCCGATGCGCCACACGTCTCTCCGCGCCGCGCTCGCCTGCAGCGTCGTCGCCCTGTGGGCCGCCCTGCCCGGCGCGGCCAGCGCCGGCGAGAAGGCCGCCGTGTTCCCGGTCGAGCTGTTCGATCCCGGCGCCTCCTACGGCACCCGGACGCGGCCGGTGGATGCCCGGAAACTGACCCTCGTCACCGACGAACTCCGCAACGCCCTGCGCGACAAGGCCGGGCTGGAGATCGTCGACACCGCGCCCAAGGCCGACGTCGTGGCGAAGGAGGGCCCGCTGTTCAAATGCAACGGGTGCGCGGCGGACATCGCCAAGAGCCTGGGTGCGGACCTCGTCGTGACCGGTTATGTGGAGAAGGGGTCCGGTCAGATCTTCAACCTGAGCGTCTCGATCGCCGAGGCCGATACCGGCAAGGTGGTGCGCGGCGGGCAGGTGACGATCCGGGCCGACACCGACGATACCTGGGCGCACGCGATGCGTTGGGTGGTGAAGAACCGCCTGCTCGCCGAGCCGCTGCCCGGGAAGTCTTGAGACCGCCCGTTCAAGTCCGAGTGTTTCGTGTCCGCGTCCTCCATCCCGCAACACCCACTGCCCCGGCTCCTCGTCAGCGTCCGCGACCCGGCCGAGGCCGAGGCCGCCCGCCTCGCCGGCGCCGACCTGATCGACGCCAAGGATCCGGAGCGCGGGGCGCTCGGCGCCCTGGATGAGGACGTCGTGCGGGAGATCGTCGCCCGGGTGTCCGGCGGTGCCGCGACGAGCGCGGTGGCCGATCCGGCGGCCGAGTCCGTCGCCGCCCTGGCGCGGACCGGCGTCGACTGGGTGAAGGTCGGCCTCGCGCCGGCCGAGCTCCGGGACGCGTCGGCCCTGGCGGATCGGGTCGCGGCCGCGCCGGGCCGGCTGATCGCCGTGCTGTTCGCCGAGGACGGGCCGGCGGCCCGGCACGTGCCCGCCCTCGCGGCGGCCGGCTTCGCCGGCGCCATGATCGACACCGCCGGCAAGACCGGCGCCCGCCTGCCGGATCTGGCCGCGCCCTCCGATCTCTCGGCCTTCACCGCCGCCTGCCGGGCGCACGGCCTGATGAGCGGCCTCGCCGGGTCGCTCCGGGTGATCGACATTGCGGGCCTCTGCGCGCACCGGCCGGATTACCTCGGCTTCCGCGGCGGCCTGTGCCGGGATTTCGACCGCCGCAACGGCATCGATCCCCTGCGCGTGGCCGAGGCGCTGCGCGCCCTGCGTCCGAGCCGGCAGGACGCGGCGTGACCACCGTCGTCAAGATCGGCGGCAGCCTCGAGGCGGATCCGCATCGCCGCCGCGCCCTGCTGGAGGCGATCGGCGACGGCGCGCACGGTCGCTGCATCGTGGTGCCGGGCGGCGGCGCCTTCGCGGACGCCGTCCGGGCCGCGCAGGCGCGGGAGCGCTTCGGCGACGCCGAGGCCCATCGCCGGGCGCTCGACGCCATGAGCGACGCGGCCGGCATCTTCCGCGGGATCGAGCCGCGGCTGGTGCAGAGCCTGGAGCCCTGGGCGGAGGCCGCGCCCGCGCGGATCCGGATCTGGAACCCGCGCGCGCTCCGGGCCGGCCACCCGGACATTCCTGAGACGTGGGACGTCACCTCGGACAGCCTCGCCCTCTGGCTCGCCGCGCGGGTCCGGGCGGAGCGCTGCGCCCTGGTGAAATCCGTCGACGCGCCGCCGGGCCTCGACCCGGCCGCGCTGGCGCGGGACGGGATCGTGGACGCCGCCTTCCCCGGCTTCGCAGCGGGATACGGGGGGACGATCGAGATCTGGGGACCGCACCGCCGCGTCGCGGTCGAAACGAGGGCCGCCGCGTGAGCACCCCCGAGCACATCGTCTTCGTGACCGGCCGTCTCGCCCGGGCGCGGCTCGAGAAGGTCGCGGCGGGGCTCCCTCAGACGCTGCGCTGGAGCATCGCGGATGCGGGGGTGAAGGTCGCGGCGCTGATGACCGAGGAGATCATCCGCAGGCGGGTCGTCCTGCCCGAGGGCGCCACGCGGATCGTCCTGCCGGGCCGGTGCCGGGCGAATCCCGAGCATCTCGCGGCGCATTTCGGCGTCCCGGTCGAGCGCGGACCCGACGAGGTGGTCGACCTGCCGGCCTGGCTCGGCCTGACCGCCCGCAAGGTCGACCTGTCCCGGCACGACCTCCGGATCTTCTCGGAGATCGTGGACGCGTCGAAGATGAGCGTCGACCAGATCCTCGCCAAGGGGCTCGATCTCGCCGGGCGCGGCGCGGACGTCATCGATCTCGGCGGGCTGCCCGATACCCCGTTCCCGCACCTCGAGGATTCCGTGCGCGCGCTGAAGGGCGCCGGCCTGAAGGTCAGCGTCGATTCCTTCTCGAGCGAGGAACTGGTCCGGGGCGCCGGCGCCGGCGCCGATTTCCTGCTGAGCCTGAACGAGGAGACCCTCGATCTCGCCTTCGAGACCGACGCGGTGCCGATCCTCGTGCCGATGCGGCCCGACGACCTGCCCTCCCTCGATCGGGCGATCGAGCGCATGCTCAAGGCGGGGCGTCCGTTCATGGCGGACCCGATCCTCGAGCCGATCCACCACGGCTTCGTCGACTCGATCGCGCGCTACCGCGACACCCGCGCCCGCTGGCCCGATATCGACATGATGATGGGCACCGGCAACCTGACCGAGCTGACCGAGGCCGACTCCCTCGGCGTCACCGCGCTGCTCGTCGGCATGTGCTCGGAACTGTCGATCCGCAACGCGCTGATCGTGCAGGTCTCCAACCACACCCGCCGCACCGTCGAGGAGCACGACGCCGCCCGGCGGGTCATGTACGCGGCAAAAGCCGATTCGGCGCTGCCGAAGGGCTACGGCCGGGCGCTGCTCGCCCTCCACGACAAGCGCCCGTTCGTGCAGACCGCCGACGAGATCGCCCAGGCGGCCGCCGAGGTGCGCGACCCGAATTACCGGATCGTGATCGCCGAGGACGGGATCCACCTCTACAACCGCGACATCCACAGGGTCGGCACCGACGCGATGGCCTTCTTCCCCGAACTCGACGTCGCGAGCGACGGCGCCCACGCCTTCTACCTCGGCGCCGAACTCGCCAAGGCCGAGACGGCGTGGCGCCTCGGCAAGCGCTACGTCCAGGACGAGGCGCTCGACTGGGGCTGCGCGGCCGACGCCGATGTCGAGGATGCCACCGCCTTCAAGAAGGCCGGCCATACCCGCCATTCCGGACCCGACGCGCCGGCGCCCGGCACGCGCGACGCCCGCCTGGTCGGGCCCGAGGCCGGCGCGACCGCGCCCGAGACGATCCCGGACGGCGAGGCGCGCGCCGCGGGCGCGCCCGAGGGCCCGCAGGACCCGCCGGCCAAGCTGGTCTGCGGGCGTCTCGTCCCCGCCGACAAGGCGTGAGGCCATGCCGCTGATCCTCGAGACCGTCGTCACGACCCTGTCCCCGTCGGGGGAGCTGCACCTCGTCCCGTTCGGGCTGATCGGCGAGGCGGAGGGCTACGTCCTCGCGCCGTTCCGGCCGTCGCCGACCATCGCCAACCTGGAGGCCAATCCCTGCTTCGCGGCCTCGAGCCCGCGCGACATCCGGGTGATCGCCGGCGCGGTGACGGGCCGGCGCGAATGGCCGACGCTGCCGTGCGCGGCGATCGAGGGCCGCCGCCTCGCCGACAGTTTCGGCCACGCGGAGTTCGCGGTCGCCTCCGTCGAGGCCCACGAGACCCGGCCGCGCTTCCGCGGCCGGATGGTCCACAGCGCCGCGCACGCGCCGTTCATCGGCTATAACCGCGCGCAGGCGGCCGTCCTGGAGGCCGCCATTCTTTCGACCCGGCTCCACATGCTGGAGCCCGAGAAGGTGTTGACGGAGATGGCCTACCTCGCCATCGCCATCGGCAAGACCGCGGGACCGCGCGAGCGCGAGGCCTGGGGTTGGATCGAGGACAAGGTCGCGGCGGCGCTCGGCCCCGAGGCGCGCGTCCTTGATCGCGACGACCGCTGAGGGCGGGAGGAGAAGGACAAGATGAAGAAAATCACCCTGGCCCTGGCGGCCACGGCGGCCCTGGTGGCGGCGACCGCGCAGGCCCACGGGCCGACCCGGCGCAAGATCACCGAGTCGATCGAGATCAACGCCCCCGCCGACAAGGTCTGGGCCGTGGTCGGCGACCTGAAGAATGCCGACTGGATGCAGAACGTGACCAAGACCGAGCTGACCGGCGACCCGGCCGGCAAGTTCAAGCGCGTGCTGACGCTCAAGAACGGAAACCAGATCTCCGAGACCAGCAACAAGTACAAGCCGGAGGACAAGATGTTCTCCTACTACATCGACAAAGTTGACGTGAAGGATCTTCCGGCGAACGACTATTCGGCGACGATCACGGTCGAGCCCGAGGGCAACGCCAAGTCGAAGGTCGAGTGGAAGGCCGCCTTCTATCGCGGCTACATGAACAACGATCCGCCGCCGGATCTGAACGACGAGGCTTCCGAGAAGGGCGTGGGCGACTGGATCAAGGCGAGCCTCGCCAACCTGAAGGCCAAGGTCGAGAAGGGCTCGTGAGCCCGGCTCGGGGCCGCGCGGCCCTCGCCGCCGGCCTCGTCCTCGTCGCGACCGCCTCCCGGGCCGAACCGGCCCGGGAGGCCATCGTCACCGCCCAGCTCGGCGGCGCGGTCGAGATCGTCGATCTGGCCGCCGGGACGGTGGTGCGCCGCATCCCCGTCGACGGCGCCCCGGCCGGGATCGCGCTGTCGCCCGATCGCCGGCGCGCCTACGTCACGCGCCCGGAAGGGCACGGTCTCGCCATCCTCGACCTCGATGTCGGCAAGGTCCTGGCCGAGGTGCCGCTGCCCGGCGGCCCGCTCGGCGTCGCGGCCGACCCGCGCGGCGGCACGGTCTACGTCGCCGACTGGTACGGGCACCGCCTGTTCGTGCTGACCGAGCGCGACGGGGCGCTGGTCCCGGACGGCGAGATCGCGGTGGGCGCCTCGCCCTCGGGAATCGCCGTCAGCCCCGACGGGGCGACGCTCTACGTCGCCAACCGCGAGGCCGACACGGTCTCGGTCGTCGACGCGGCGACCCGTCGGGAGACCAAGGTCATCCCGGTGGGGCAGCATCCGTTCGGCATCACGCTCGATGCCGCGGCGGCGCGCGCCTACACGGCCAACGTCACCGGCGACGACGTCTCCGTCCTGGATCTCCGGACGGGGCGGGAGATCGGCCGCGTCCCGACCGGCCGCCGCCCCTACGTCATCGCCCTCGCGGGAGGGCGCGGCTTCGTCACGGACCAGTATGCCGGCAGCGTCACGGCCTTCGATCTCGCCACGCTCAAGCCCATCGCGGACGTCGATGTCGGCGACCATCCGGAAGGGATCGCGGCGGATTCCGACGGCCGCCTCTACGTCGCCAACTGGGGCGACAACACGCTGAGCATCCTCGACTCGAAGACGCTCAAGGTGCTGGCGACCATCCCGACCGGCAACGGCCCCCGCTCGTTCGGCGCGTTCCTGCGCTGAGCGTCAGCCCGGGTGGCGCCGGGGTGCCCGACGGTAGGCCGCGCGGGCCACCAGGAGCGCGCCGCCGACCTGCAGCAAGCCGCTCTCGCCGAGATCCGAGGGGGCGACATGCGCCTGGATCAGCAGCCGTGTCAGCGCGTTCAGGGCGAGCAGCGTCAGGCAGAAGGCGGCCGCGGCGAGCAGGCTGGCGACGAACTCGGGCATGATCTCCCTCCCGTGTCGGACGGGGGGAGATTAGCAAGCCGCGCGCCAAGGCCAAGCTGTCGCGGTCGCCGATCTCAGCGCTTGCGGCCGGCGGGTGCGGGTGCCGGCGTCCCGGCCTGCGCGGCCGGCGTGGGCCGCGGCGTCTCGACGGCGAGCCGCTTCACCGGCCAACCGTCGCTCCAGCGCTCCATGTCGGCGAGGCGCGGATTGTTCTTCAGCGCCGTCGCGTCCGACCCGGCGAAGGCGGCGGCGGCGGCGAGATCGAAGGTCTTCCAGAACCCGAGGTAATCGAGCGCGTCGACCCGGGCGAGGTTGATCTGCGAGACCAGGGTCTGCTGCTCGCCGGACAGCGCCATGTCGGCGGACCAGCGGAACGGCGGCGGCTTCGCGGCGTCCTTGGGCGCGTCCTTCGGCTCCGGGCCCGGCTTGATGGCACCGCCGTCGTAGGCGGTGTCGACCCCCGCGGGGGCTGCCAGGGTCGCCGTCAGGGCCGGGAAGCCGTGGTCGTCCGAGAGGGCCCGCACGAAGAGCTTGCGCTCCAGCGGCACGGCGCTCGCCTCGCGCAGGAGGCGCTTCGCCGCGAGATCGGCGGCCCGGGTGTCCTTGTCGCCGACCATGGTCACGAGCAGCGTGGCGGGATCGATCGCCGACAGGTCGGTGAGGGCGATACCGCGGGATTTCGGCCCGCTGGCGATGCCGCCGGGCGTGACCGCGAAGATCAGCTTCGGAACCGGCAGCCCCTGCGCCTTGGCGGCGGCCGCAAGATCCATGGCGAGCGGCGCCCCGGCCAGGTGGCCGATCATCGCGACGCGGCCGAGGTCGGGCTTCGCCTCGCCGTCCGTCGAGATCTCGGCGAGGGCCGCCTTGACCAGGGACTCGGCGATGGCGGGCGCGTCGGCCGGACGGGTCCGGTTCACCTCTTGGAACCGCGGGTAGAGGACGAGCCAGCCCTGGCGCGCGAGATGGTCGATCCAGCCGCCGTAGCTCTGCGGATTGACCGCACCCCACCCGTGCAGAAAGATCGCGACCGGCCGCCCCGCCTCGGGGGCCGCGCCCGCGGCGTAGAACGCGTAGGTGGAGGCCGTGCCGCGGCCGAGAAGCCGCTTGGTCACCGTCGCCTTGCGGTCACCGACACCGCCCGCACCGTCGGCGGGCTGGGCCGGCGGGGTCGCCGCCTGAACGGACACCAGACCGGCCAGGGTCATGATCGCGGCGGCTGTGAACGATCCGCGAAGGACTGAGAGACGCATCCAGGACTCGACTGAGAGACGCACTGCGTCGGCAGGTCAGAAAGCGCTGAATAGCAGATTCTCTCGTCTTGGCGACCCGCTGTCCCAGTCTCCCGTCAAGCTCGGCGGTGGGACCTAGACGTGGCCGCAGGCCGACGGACCCGCGCGGTCGAGCCGCTGCGCGAGGGCCGCCAACTCGGCCGGGATGTCGCCATCCGCGGCGCCGTAGACCGTGAGCAGACCTTCGCGAACCGTGTCGAGAACGGCGGATTCCACCGTATCCCGCGCGCCGGGCCGGCGGAGAGAATCGGCATGGTTGGCTGAGACGATCTTCATGGCGGCGTCGTGGATCAGTTGTACTGCGCAAGTCCGGGCGCGGCGCGCACCGGAGTGGCGTACAACTGTGGGGCCGCGTCAGGTTTCCAGACCGGACGGGATTATTTTGCCCCCCGGTCCGATAACGGACGGTCCGGACCCGGTGGAGGGCCGCCCCGCGGCCTGCTCCACCCAGGCGAGAATGTCCTCGGCGCGCCAGGGCTTCGGGATGAAGGTGGCGGAGACGCGAAGGTCGCTCGGCTGGTCGCCCGCATCGCCCGAAGTCAGCAGGACCCGCACGCGCGGCCAGGTGACGCCGATGATCCGCGCGAGCTCGAAGCCGCCGATCGGCCCGGGGGTGCGAACGTCCGAAAAGACGACGCTGACTTCGTCGGCGCGATCGTTGAGGATGGCCAGGGCGCGGTCGGCGGTCTCGGCCTCGATCACCGTGAAGCCGGTATCCTCCAGCAGCGTGGCCGCGAGGAAGCGCTCGTCGGGCTGGTCCTCCACGACGAGGATCACGGGCTTCTGGCCAGGCTGTACCGAATCGCTCATGGACCAGGACACTCTACAGGGGCTGAACGGCGGTCGCTTCGATCGGTTCAACGCCCGAGCGCCGCGAAGGGCCAGACCCGCGCGGGCACAGATCCTCCTTGGATCCTTGCACGATTGTGAAGTTGTGGCCGTGTCTTGGGTAACACAGCCGTCCCGGAACGCGCTCGATCGGGCGTCCTGAGGCGTCTATTCAGCCGACGCCGTGCGATTTCAGGAAGGCCAGCGCGCGCGCCCAGCCATCCTCCGCGGCCTCGCGCCGGTAGCTCGGACGGTAATCCGCGTGGAAGCCGTGCGGCGCCTCCGGGTAGATCACGAGCTCGACACTCTTGCCCGCCGCCTTGGCGCGGTCGCGCGCCTCCTCGACCGCCGCCACGGGGATCCCGGCATCGGCCCCGCCGTAGAGGGCGAGGAGCGGGGCGTGGATCTCGGCCGCCACGTCTCCGGCGGTGCGCGGCTGGATGTCGGTCCGCTCGCCGCCGATCGGTCCGTACCAGGCCACGGCCGCCTTCAGGTCGCGACGATGGGCCGCGTAGAGCCACGCGTCGCGCCCGCCGCGGCACCAGCCCATGACGCCCAGACGGTTCGGGTCGCCCTTCGCCGCGGAGGCCGCCCAGGCCACCGTCGCGTCGAGATCGCCGATCCACTGCGCGTCCGGCGTCTTTGCGATGACGTCCCGGATGATCTGCTTGGGATCCGACATGGTCGAGAGGTCGCCCTGGCGGGCGTAGAGCTCGGGGGCCACGGCGCAGTAACCGGCCTTCGCGAGCCGGCGACAGATGTCCTTGATGTAGTCGTGGACGCCGAAGATCTCCTCGATCACCAGGACGATCGGGAACGGGCCCGCGCCCTCCGGAACCGCCCGGTAGGCCGGCATCGGGCCGTCCGCGGCCGGGATCTTCACCTCGCCGGCCTCGATGCCCGCACTGTCCGTGTGGATCACCTGGGCCTCGACGCGGGTGGTCGCGAGCGTCAGGCCGCTCATCAGGCTCGTCATCACGAAGCCCCGCCGCGACAGGGGCGGCGTGATCAGCCCGTCGAGTCCGGCCCGGTCGTGATCCGCCATGGTGCTCTCTCCCTCGGTTCGAGGATGAGGGCTACCCGCGCGCGGCGGCCCGGGTCAAATCGCCCGCCGTTACCGGGCCGTCAGGCCCCGGCAGCCGCCAGGGCCCGGACCGGCCGCGGGGCCGGAGCGCGCACGGGCGCGGCGATCTCGCGTGGCTTCAGCATGTCGCCCAGGCTGACGAAGGTCTCGGCGGCCGGGGCGACCACGGCGCGGATGCCGTAGCCCAGCGCGAAGGACCGGATCAGCTCGGCGTCCCGCTGGATGCCGAACCGGTCGAGGGCCGCGAGGAACGCCTCGCGGAACAGGCTCGGCCGGCACCAGCGCTTCTCGGCCATCTGAAGCGGCCAGTCCCACAGGCCCTCGGATCGGCGCATCGCCAGCGCCGTGCGGGCGATGAAATAGCCGGTCTCGCGGTGCTCGATCCCGTCCGCCTGCACCGACCAGTCGTCGTTGCCGAACAGTTCGACCTCAGCCGCGTTGCCCATCGGGTCCTCCGCCCTGCACCAGCCTTCCGGCGCACCGGAACATTGCCGGAACACTGGCGCGGAATTCGGCGGGGGTCAAGGCGCTTGTTCCCGGTGCGTTCGCGAAAGCCCGGAGGCTGGCCTCAGCGGGCCTTGAACATGGCGTGCTCGATCCGGTCTCCGGGCGCGATCCCGAGCTTCGCCGCGGTGCCGGCGTTCAGCTCCAGCACCGCCAGGACCGGGCCGCCCGAGGAGATGATCGCCGTGGACAGGGGCTCGGTATCGGCCGCGATCCGGCTGATGGTCCCGTCGGGGCGGATGAACACCATGTCGAGCGGCAGGTAGGTGTTCTTCATCCACATGGTCACGGGCTGGTCCTGCTCGAAGTCGAACAGCATGCCGTGGTCGGCCGCCATGTGGCGGCGGAACATCAGGCCGCGGGCGCGGGCGGCGTCGTCGCGCATCACCTCGACGTCGAAGCGCTTCGGCCCGGCCTTCGTGACGATCGTCAGCGGCTCCGATCTGGCCGTGGCGGCCCGGGCGGCCGCCTGCGCGACGGCGGCGGGGGCCGGCGCGATCGCGGTCAGGGCGAGGCAGGCGATGGCGGCCGCCCGGGCCGTGCGGAAGAGGGATCTCACAGGCTCATGCCTCTCGTGGGATGGCGCGCGGACCGCGGGGTCCGTCGCCCGGTGATAGACCAGGATGCGCGCGAGGGGAATCCGATCCCGGGTTTTCCGAGCCCCACCAAGGAGATAGGACGCACTGTGCTTGGCGGGAAAACGCGTCCTCAGTGGGACGAGGGCATGGCTCCGTCGATCAGCCGCACCTCGGCCGCCATCACGCCTTTCGAGCCGTCGCCGTAGCGGACCAGTACGGACTCGCCGGGCTTCAGCTCGGCGATACCGTAGCGCCGCAGCGTCTCCATGTGCACGAAGATGTCCGGCGTCCCGTCGCCGCGCGTCAGGAATCCGAACCCGCGGAGGCGGTTGAACCACTTCACGACGGCGGTCTCGAGCCCGCTGGTCGGCGTTACGGTGACGTGCGTGCGCGGCATCGGCAGCTCGGAGGGATGCACCGCCGTCGCCTGATCGAGGGAGATCACCCGGAAGGCCTGCCAGCCGCGGGGCCGCTCCACGGCCTCCACGACGATGCGGGCGCCCTCGCTGGCGGCCTGGTAGCCGTCGCGCCGCAGGCAGGTGACGTGGAGCAGGATGTCGGGCGCGCCGTCGTCGGGCACGATGAACCCGAAGCCCTTCGAAACGTCGAACCACTTGATGCGGCCGGCCACCTCGACGAGGTCGAGCGCCTCATCCTCGTGCTGTCCCGTCTCGCCGGTACGGGCGATCATCCCCCGCTCGGGGTTCTCGGGCCCGGATCCGCGTTCGTCAGACATGGCCGAGCAACCTACACCGAATCACGCCGCGCGCTCTCCCGGGAAGATTAACGAAGTCCTGATGTCCGGGAAGCCCATTTGACCGGCAGAACAGGGCCGCCAAGTTGCAATCTCGGCGCAAGGAGGCCGGATCGCAACAGTCGATCGGTCGCAGGCTACGGCGTGAGCGGTGTTTAAGCGCCGGGACCGTCGAGGGGTTTTCCGGATCCCGCGAGGCCCGCCTCGGCGGCGCGTGCCGGCCCCGGTGGCGTTCACGTTTCTGAGAGCCGCGGCACCCGATTCGGGCCCGGGCGAGCTCTCCGGTGCAGGCCGCGATGGAAAGGGCGGCCCCGACATGGTTTGGGTGAACCATCATGTCCGTCGACGTCACCCTCGATCGCCCCGTCTCCGCGCCGCCGGCCGCGATCCCCTCTCCGCCGCGTCGCCTGCCGGTCATCGACGCGGCCCGGGCGACCGCCCTGCTGGCGATGGCGAGCTATCACACGCTCTGGGATCTCGGTCATCTGCGGCTGACCGCGGAGAACTACGCGCTGACCCCGACGGGACGGCACGCCGCCGAGATGATCGCCGGCAGCTTCCTGGTCCTGGTCGGCGTCGGCCTCGTGCTGATGAACGGTCGCGGGATCCGGCCCCGGCCGACCCTCCTGCGGTTCGCGCGGATCGGCGGGGCGGCGCTCCTCGTGACCCTCGGCACCTGGGTCATGTTCCCGGACGCCTTCGTGTTCTTCGGCGTGCTCCACTGCATCGCGGTCTCGAGCCTGCTCGGGCTGCCGTTCCTCTTCCTGCCGATTCCGGTCACCGCCCTCGCGTCCGCAGCCGTGCTTGCCGCGCCGCACGTCGTGCACGCGCCGATCCTCGACGCGCCGGCCCTGTTCTTCCTCGGCCTGGGCTCGGTCGTGCCGCGGACGAACGACTATGTGCCGCTCTTCCCGTGGTTCGGGCTGGTGCTTGCCGGGATCGTCCTGGGTCGGCTGGCGCTGCCGCGGCTCGCCCGTTCACGTCTGGGAGCCTGGGCGCCGCGCACGCGGCTCGGCCGCGCCGCCACCGTCGCGGGCCGCCACAGCCTCGCGATCTACCTCGTCCACCAGCCGCTGCTGCTGGCGCTGCTGACCGGGCTGGTGACGGTGGTGGGTGCCAATCCGCGCGCCGGGCTGCGGGCGTTCCGCGCCGACTACGTGACGATCTGCGCGCGCACCGGCGGCGAGCCGCCGCTCTGCCGCATCGCGGCCCGCTGCACATCGGAGGCGCTGCTGCGCGAGGATCTGTTCCGGGAGGATGGCCGGCCCTTCAGCGGGACGGAGCGCCTGCGCGCGCAGGCGATCTCGCAGGGCTGCTACGCCACCCTGGAGGCCGCCGCGCGATCCGCGCGGTGATGGCCGGCGTCCGACCTTTCGGGGCCGGCCGCCGGCGGGGACCGGATCAGTCCTTGGCGCGCTCGACGTAGGAGCCGTCGGCCGTCATGACGACGACGCGGGTGCCGGCGGCGATGTGGGGCGGCACGGTCGTGCGCACGCCGTTCGACAGGGTCGCGGGCTTGTAGGACGACGAGGCGGTCTGGCCCTTCAGGACCGGCTCGGTCTCGGCGACCTCCAGGGTCACGCGCTGGGGCAGCTCGATGGTCAGCGGGACGCCGTTATGGACGGAGAGCATCACCGCCATGCCCTCCTGGAGATACGGGGCGGCGTCGCCGACCACGTCCTCCGGCACCGCGATCTGCTCGTAGTTCTCGGGGTTCATGAAGTGGAACCCCTCGCCGTCGCTGTAGAGGAAGGTGTGCTCGCGATCCTCCACGAAGGCGCGCTCGACCTGCTCGGTGGTCCGGTAGCGCTCGGACACCTTCACGCCGTCCGTGATCCGGCGCATGTCGAGCTGGGTCACCGGAGTGCCCTTGCCGGGGTGGATGTTCTCGGCGAACAGGATCACGTAGAGCTTGCCGTCCTTCTCGACGACGTTGCCCTTACGGAGCGTTGAGGCGATCACCTTCACGGAATTGCGTCCTGCATTGACATGGGGGCCGGCACGCGCCAAGCGCGGGCGCTGCATCTCGGACCCCGCCACTATCGCATCTGCGCCGCGGTTGCCAGCGGGCGGGCATGAACCGTCGATGGCAACGCGGCTCGGCCGCGGCGCGTCTCCGCGGTCCGGAGCCAGTCAGGGCCGAGGATGAGAGTGCTCCAGAACGCCACGCCGCCCGGTCGGAGCCGGCCGGTCCCGCCCCGGCGCGGAGGCCGGTCGTGACCGGAGCCGCCTCCCCCTGGTGGACGGCCGGTCGCCACGCCGACCGGCGCCCGGCGCTGCTCCTGCGCAACCGCGTCCTCGCGGCGTTCCGCGGGTGGTTCGCGGACCGCGACTTCGTCGAGGCCGAGGCCGCCTGCCTGCAGGTCTCGCCCGGCAACGAGGCGCATCTGTCGGCCTTCGCCACGGAAGCCATCGGGGCGAGCGGCGCCCGCACGCCGCTCTACCTGCACACCTCGCCGGAATTCGCCTGCAAGAAGCTCCTGGCCGCGGGCGAGACGCGGCTGTTCTGCGTCGCCCGGGTGTTCCGCAACCGCGAGCGCGGGCCGCTGCACCATCCCGAGTTCACGATGCTCGAGTGGTACCGGGCCGGCGCCCCCTACACGGCGCTGATGGCGGACTGCGCCGACCTGCTCGCCGGCGCGGCCGAGACCGCGGGCGCCCGCCGCTTCGCCTTCCGCGGCCGGGAGACGGACCCCTTCGCCGAGCCGGAGCGCCTGACCCTGGCCGAGGCCTTCGACCGCTTCGCCGGGATCGATCTCCTGGCGAGCGTCGCGCCGGGCGGCGGGACGGACCGCGAGGCCCTGGCCGCCGCCGTCGCGGGGGCCGGGCTCCGGGTCGCGCCGGACGATACCTGGGCCGACCTGTTCTCCCGCGTCCTCGTCGCGCGGGTCGAGCCGCATCTCGGCCTCGGCCGCCCGACCATCCTGTGCGAGTACCCGATCAGCGAGGCCGCCCTCGCCCGGCCGGCGCCGCACGACCCGCGCGTGGCCGAGCGCTTCGAGCTCTACGCCTGCGGCGTCGAGCTGGCCAACGCCTTCGGCGAGCTGACCGACCCGGCGGAGCAGCGCCGCCGGTTCGAGGCCGAGATGGCCGAGAAGCAGCGCGTCTACGGCGAGCGCTACCCGATCGACGACGAGTTCCTCGCGGCGCTCGCCGTCATGCCGGAAGCGTCCGGGATCGCCCTGGGCTTCGACCGCTTGGCGATGCTCGCCTGCGGGGCAAGCCGGGTCGAGGATGTGATCTGGACACCGGTGGCGGAGACGCGGCCATGAACCGGGCGCTGCGCAGCGCGGACGACCTCCTCTCCGCCGGCCTGATCTCCGGGGCGGAGGCCGACGCCCTCGGCGCCGTCCTCGCGCGCTACGCCGTCTCGGTGACGCCCGACATGGCCGAGCTGATCGACCCGCAGGATCCCGACGATCCGATCGGCCGCCAGTTCGTGCCCCGGGTCGCGGAGGCCGTCGCGACGCCGGAGGAGCGCGCCGACCCGATCGGCGATGCCGCCCACGCCCCGGTGACCGGAATCGTGCACCGCTACCCGGACCGCGTGCTGCTGAAGCCGCTCCACGTCTGCCCGGTCTACTGCCGCTTCTGCTTCCGCCGGGAGATGGTCGGGCCCGACGGGCTCGGGACGCTCACCGACGCCGAACTCGACGCCGCCCTCGCCTACATCGCGCAGGACCCGCGGATCTGGGAGGTGGTGCTCACCGGCGGCGACCCGTTCGCGCTCTCGCCGCGCCGGCTCGGCGTCATCGCCGAGCGCCTCGCCGCCATCGCCCACGTCCGGGTCATGCGGGTCCACACGCGCGTGCCCGTGGTGAAGCCCGACCTCGTCTCCGACGCCCTCGTTCGGGCGCTCAAGCGGTTCGGGCGCGCGGTCTTCGTCGCCGTCCACGCCAACCATCCGCGGGAATTCACCGCCGCCGCCAGCGCCGCCTGCGCCCGGCTGGTCGATGCCGGCATTCCCCTGGTCGGCCAGTCGGTGCTCCTGCGCGGCGTCAATGACGAGGCCGCGACCCTCGAGGCGCTGATGCGGACCCTCGTCGAGAACCGGATCAAGCCGTACTACCTCCACCACGGCGACCTCGCGCCCGGGACGGCCCACCTGCGCACGGACGTGGCCGAGGGGCAGGCGCTGATGCGCGCGCTGCGCGGCCGCCTCTCCGGCCTCGCCCAGCCGACCTACGTGCTCGACATTCCCGGCGGCCACGGCAAGGTGCCGATCGGACCCGGCTACCTGCGCGACACCCCCGACGGGGTGCGCGTGACCGATCCGGGCGGGCAGGACCACGCCTACCCGCCGAAGGCGTGACGGAGACTCTTCGATTATGCGCAGGCTTTGGGGCCGCCTCACCTCGGTGAACGTGCAGAAGGCGGTGTGGGGACTCGACGAGACGGGCTTGCCGTACGACCGGGTCGAGGCCGGCGGCGCCCACGGGGTCGTCAACGACCCCGGCTACCGTACGATGAACCCGAACGGCCTCGTTCCGACCCTGGAAGAGGACGGTTTCGTCCTCTGGGAGTCCAACGCGATCCTCCGCTACCTCGCGGCGACCGGCCCGGCCCTGGCCCTGCCGGCGGATCCGCGGGCGCGCGCCCAAGTCGAGCAGTGGCTCGACTGGCAGGCCACGAGCTTCACGCCGGCCATGCGCGACGCGTTCTGGCAGCTCTACCGCGCGGCCGATCCGGACCGCGGCCTGATCGCCGCCTCGGTCGAGAAGAGCGAGGCCATGGCCGAGATCCTCGACCATCATCTCGAGGGCCGGACCTACGTGGTCGGCGACAGCTTCAGCATCGCCGACATCGCTCTCGGCTGCGCGGCGCATCGCTGGCTGAACCTTCCGACCGAGCGGATCGAGCGCCCGGCGCTGCGTCGCTGGTACGAGCGGGTCGCGGCCCGCCCCGGTGCCGCCCGGGCGCTCGGCGAGCCCATCGCCTGACGGTCGCCGCGGCGCCCCGAGCCTTGCCGGCGCGCCCGCGCGATCCACCTTCCTCGACCGCGCCGCCCGGATCCGGACCGGCCTTTCACGGAGCCCCCGATGGCGATCGACCCGACCCTGCGCGACGCGCTCTCCGCCGTGACCCCGGCGAGCCTCGCCCGCGCCCTGGCGCGGGCCGGGGTGAAGGCCTGCACCCCGCACGGTCTCTCGGCGCGGGGGAGCGCGACCGTGGTCGGAGCCGCCTACACGATGCGGATGATCCCGGCCCGCGACGACGCCGCGGGTGATCTCGCCGCCGCCGTCGAAGCCGTCCCCGAGGGGGCCGTCGTGGTCATCGATGCGGGATCCTCCGGCCTCGTCCTTCCCTTCGGGGCGATCCTGGCGGCGCGCCTTGCCCAGCGCGGCGCCGCCGGTCTGATCACCGACGCGGCCCTGCCGGAGGAGGTCGGCCTCCCCGCCTGGTGCCGGACGGTCGCGGCCACCGGGGCCCTGGCCCTGGTCGGCACGCAGGAGCGCGTCGCCTGCGGCGGTGCCGCCATCCATCCCGGCGATATCCTGGTCGGCGATACGACCGGCCTCGTCGCGGTGCCGGCGGCGCTCGCCGAGCGCGTCGCCCTGGAGGCCGTGGAGCAGCAGCGCCTCGACCTCTGGATCCAGCGCGAGGTCGAGCGCGGCGCGGACCTCGCGAGCCTCCTCCCGCCGGACGCCGCGGCCCTCGCCCGGTTCGAGGCCGAGACGAGGCCGGCCTGAGCCCCGTGTTCTTCCCCGCCTCGAAGGTGATCTTCTTCCTGATCACCCCGTCGAATTTCTGCATCTTCGCGATCCTGCTCGGGATCGCCGTCGCGGCGGTGACGCGCTGGCGGAGGAGCGGTCTCGGCCTCGCGCTGCTGGGCAGTTTCCTGCTCGGCGCCGCCGGACTGGCGCCCCTCTCGGACGTGGCCCTGATCCCGCTCGAGCAGCGCTTCCCGGCCTATCCGGACGACGGCCCGGCCCCGACCGGGATCATCGTGCTGGGTGGCGGCATCGAGGCGGGTCTGTCAGAGGCGCGTCGCCAGATCGTCGTCAACGATGCCGGCGAGCGGCCGATCTATCTCGGCGACCTCGCCCGGCGCTACCCGGCGGCGCGGCTGGTCTTCTCCGGTGGCAGCGGCTTCATCGCGGGCGGCATGGCCGAAGCCGACATCGTGAGCCGGCAGGCGGACGTGATCGGCGTGCCGCGGACGCGCCTGATCCTGGAGAACCGCTCGCGCAACACCCACGAGAACGCCGCCTTCTCGGCGGCCCTGGTGAAGCCGAAGCCCGGCGAGCGCTGGCTGCTCGTGACCTCGGCCTGGCACATGCCTCGGGCGGTCGGCTGCTTCCGCCAAGCCGGCTTCGCGGTGGACGCCTTCCCGGTAGATTACCGGACCCGCGGCTGGAGCGACGTCGCGCACTTCCACGGCTTCGCGTCGGACGGGCTGCTCCAGTTCGATTTGGCCGTCAAGGAGTGGATCGGCCTCGTCGCCTATCGCCTGTCCGGCTACACGCCGGACTGGCTGCCGGGCCCGGATGCCGAGGGGGCTTCCGAGGCCGCGCCGGAAACCGGCAGCGACAATCGGTAGATCCCGCGGAAATCGTCCGGGTCGACGGGTCTCCCCTTCCGCAGGATCGCGATCTGCCCCGCGTGGGCCAGTCGCACCGCGACCCGTCGCACGGGCTGCATCAGCGGACCCCAGCCGTCCGGGTGCGGGCCGCCGAGGGCGCGGGCGACTTCCGAGGGACAGACCGTCTTGTCGGCGCCGCGCTCGGCCACGAGGCGCAGCATCGTCGTCTCGATCGCGGCGTCGTCGGGTCGTGGGTCGGTCATGTGCGGGCCTCCTCGGCGGGCGACAGGAGCGGAGCCTCGAGCGGCCCCTCGTGAGGTCCCTCCCCGGCTTCCAGGAGCGCCTTGCGGATCTCCGAGGCGAATTGGCGGCGCCACATGATGATCACGACGGCGGTCGTCGAGACGAACAGCACGTAGGGGCTGATGAACCAGCCGAGATAGGCGAGCGCGAAGAAGAACGCCCGCTGCCCGCGGGCGAAGTGACGCCCGGCGCTGACGTTCATGGCCGCGAGCCGCCGCACCGCCCGCAGCATCTCGATCTCGCTCGTGCCGGATCCCTTGTGCGGCACGGCGCCGAGCAGGATCGCCGTGTAATTGAACAGCCTGTAGGCCCAGGCGAATTTGAAGAAGGCGTAGACGAAGATCAGTGCGAGGCCGGCGACCTTCAGCTCCCAGGTCAGGCGGTTGGCCGCCGTCCCGAACGGCAGCGTGGCGAACAGGTTCAGGACATCGTCCCCGGAGCGCGACAGGGTCAGGACCGAGCCCAGGGCGATGAGCGAGGTCGAGGCGAAGAACGCCGTGCCGTTCTGCAGCGAGGCGTTGATCTGCGTGTCGACCACCCGGTTGTCGCGGCCGATGACCTGGCGCGCCCAGTTGGCCCGGTGGCCGTTCATGATCTGGCTGAGGGAGACCATCCTGCCGCGCAATCGGCCGACGGACAGGCCGTAGGCGATCCAGGCGAGGATGAAGTAGAGCAGCGCCGCGAGATCGAGGTGCGAGAAGGCGGCGCTGCCGGCGGACAGGTCGGTCATGGTCTCCGGATGGCGGATGCGTGAAGGGGCGGTCCGCCATACCAGTCCGCGGGCGCGCGCTGAACCCGCGGCGCCGTTGTCAGTCGCGCAGGATCCGGAACGCGCCGCCGGTCGGCACGTCGCCGCCGTCCCGCGCGGTCACGTCGGCCACGCGCGCGCCCGGCGGACCCGACCGGCACAGGGCCTCCATCTCCGCCACGGCCTCCGGCGCGCCGCTGAAGACCGCCTCGACCGAGCCGTCGTCGCGGTTGCGCACCGTGCCAGCGAGGCCGCGGGCGCGGGCCTCGGACTGCGTCCAGGCCCGGTAGGACACGCCCTGGACGCGACCGGTGACGATGACGGAGATCGTCCGGGTCTCACTCATGCGGGCGCGGTCTCGTCTGACGGGGCCCGCGCCGGGCGGCGCGGGCCGGAGGGGCCTTACTCGGCCGCGATCGGGCGACGGACGCCGGCAGCCAGGGTCTGGCTCCGCGTCGCGCCGGTGCGGACATGGGTGGAGTAGAGCATCAGGCCGGTGAAGGCGATGCCGCCCACGATGTTACCGATCAGCGTCGGGATCTCGTTCCAGAGCAGGTAGTCCATGACCGTCAGGTGGCCGCCCATGAGGATCGCCGACGGGAACAGGAACATGTTCACCACCGAGTGCTCGAAGGTCATGAAGAAGAACACCGTGATCGGCATCCACATGGCGATGACCTTGCCGGGCACCGAGGTCGACAGCATGGCGCCGATGACGCCGGTCGAGACCATCCAGTTGCACAGCATGGCGCGGACGAAGAGCGTCAGCATGCCGGAGGCGCCGTACTTCTCGTAGCCGAGGGTCCTGGCCTCGCCGATGCCGGCGATGAGCTTGCCGACGGCGTTCGGCTCGGTGGCGAAGCCGAAGGTGAAGACGATCGACATCATCACCGCCGTGGTCAGGGCGCCCGCGAAGTTGCCGAAGAAGACCAGCACCCAGTTGCGGGCGACGCCGGCCACGGTGACGCCGGGGCGCTTGTCGATGAGGGCGAGCGGGGTGAGCACGCAGACGCCGGTGAACAGGTCGTAGCCGAGCAGGTACAGCATCGAGAAGCCGACCGGGAACAGCAGGGCCGCCACCAGCGGCTGGCCGGTCGTCTGATTGATGGTCACCGCGAAGGCAGCGGCGAGCGCCAGGATCGCGCCGGCCATGTAGGCCCGGATGAACGTGTCCTTGGTGGCCATGAAGACCTTTGCCTCACCGGCATCGACGGCCTTCTTCACGAAATCGGCGGGCGCCAGATACGACATGCACAACTCTCCCTCGCGGGCGCACGCCGATCGTCGTTGACCGACGGGCGCGCCGCGCAATCACGGATGGCTGGCCGGGCGCGGTGCTGCCGTTCGCCCCCCAGCTCGATCGTGGGCAAGCATGTCGCGTACCAACTGCGCGGCGCTCAGGCCGGCAGGCCGCGGGCCCAGGTGCCGAGCTCCCGCAGATAGGCCGGGGGCAGCTGCGCCGCGCGCCCCGCCGCGACGACCGCCTCCAGGTATCCGGGCCGCGGGCGGCCGGGCGCGGTCGAGCACCCGCGATAGATCAGGGCGCGCTTGACGCCCTCTCCCGTGCGGACCGGGAGCGCCGCCTTGGTGTAGAGGCCGCCGGCGACGCCCTCGTAGCGGTCGAGCGCCGGGACGTCGTCGACAGCCAGCTCCCACAGGACGCCCCAGACGGTGCGTCGGGGATCGGGCACCACGGAGGCGTAGCCCTCGCGCATGATGATGAAGCGGTGGCGCGGCAGATGTCCGCCGCCGATCAGCCGCGAAACCGGGCAGCGCAGCGCCATCGCGGCGGCATCCATGTTGGCGCCGTAGGCGAAATAGAGGGGCATGCAGCCGCGATTCGTTGGCCGAGCTTCAGACTTATTGCACAGACCCGCGCGCGTCGCGCTGCGCGGACCACCCGTTGGCGCGCATGGCCGCAGCGGCGAGCGCCAGCGTGACGGCGCGACTCACGCATGTCACGACGATCTCGCCCGAATACAGGGTCTGATGCTTCGAAGCACGCGCCTCCCGGCCCGAGGCCGGGGCATCGCCGCGCAAGGCCAGATCGCCGCGAAGAAGGCGGTCGCCGGCCGCCGGGCAGGCGCATCCGCGATCCCGAAGCCTAGGGCGGTGATCGGCGTGACGAAGCCGATCACCGCGGACGCGACGGCGATGGTGCGCGGCGCCGGCGCCGACAATCTCGTCTGCGCGTCGCGAACGCAGTCAGGGCCGCGAGCGCGACGCGCGCCGCGATCAGGCGAATTCCAGGATCACCGCGTCGACGGCGAGGCTGTCGCCCTCCTTGGCGTGGATCTTCCCCACCGTGGCGTCGCGCTCGGCGCGGAGCACGTTCTCCATCTTCATCGCCTCGACGACCGCGATCGGCTCGCCGTTCTTCACCTCCTGGCCCTCGGTGACGAGGATCTGCTTCACGAGACCGGGCATCGGGCAGAGCACCTGCTTGCCCGAGCCCGCCTGCTCCTTCACCGGCATCAGGGCGGCGAGTTCCGCTTCGCGCCGGGTGTAGACCCGGGCCTCGGCGGCCGCGCCGGCATGCTGCAGGAACACGCCGTTGAGGAGGCTGCGCACCTGGATCGCCACCCGCTCCGAGCCGATCGTGCCGATCCAGACCGGCTCGCCCGGGCGCCACGCACTCGCCACCGCGAGCGCCGCGCCGTCGTCGCGGGTGACGAGGATGTCCTCGCCCTCCGGCTCGACCGTCACCGGGAAGGCTTGGCCCGCCAGGATCACGACGCGCTCACGCTCGAAGGCGAAGAGGCCGGGCGCGCGCATCTGCCCGGAGATGCCGCGCTTGCGCTGGTTGAGCTTGTGGTCGATCGCCGCCGCGGCGGCCATCATGCGGACCGCCACCGGGCCGGCCGGCTCCGGCGCCGTGAAGCCCTCGGGGAATTCCTCGGCGATGAAGCCTGTGGACAGCCGGCCCTCCTGCCAGCGCGGATGGGCCATCAGCGCCGAGAGGAACGGGATGTTGTGGCGGATGCCGTCGATCGCGAAGGCGTCGAGGGCCTCGGCCTGGGCAGCCACCGCCTCCGCCCGGGTCGGCGCCCAGGTGACCAGCTTGGCGATCATCGGGTCGTAGTGGATGGCGATCTCGCCGCCCTCCTCCACGCCGGTATCGTTGCGCACGATCGCCGTGCCCTGCTGGCCCTCCTCCGGCGGACGGTAGGTGGTCAGCCGGCCGATCGAGGGCAGGAAGTTGCGGGTCGGGTCCTCGGCGTAGACGCGGCTCTCCACCGCCCAGCCGTTCAGCTTCACGTCGTCCTGAGTGATCGGAAGCTTCTCGCCGGCCGCGACCCGGATCATCAGCTCGACGAGGTCGAGGCCGGTGATCATCTCGGTGACCGGGTGCTCGACCTGCAGACGGGTGTTCATCTCCAGGAAGTAGAACGACTTGTCCTGCCCGGCGACGAACTCGACCGTCCCGGCCGAATCGTAGTTCACCGCCTTGGCGAGCGCGACCGCCTGCTCGCCCATCTTGCGGCGGGTCTTCTTGTCGAGGAGCGGCGACGGCGCCTCCTCGATCACCTTCTGGTTACGGCGCTGGATCGAGCACTCGCGCTCGCCGAGGTAGACAACGTTGCCGTGCTTGTCGCCGATCAGCTGGATCTCGATGTGGCGCGGGTCGGTGATGAACTTCTCGATGAAGACCCGGTCGTCGCCGAAGGAGGAGGCCGCCTCCGACTTCGCGCGGGCGAAGCCCTCCGCCACTTCCTCGCCCGAGTAGGCGATGCGCATGCCCTTGCCGCCGCCGCCAGCGGACGCCTTGATCATCACCGGGTAGCCGATCTCGTCGGCGATCTTCCTGGCGTGCTCGGGTGATTCGATCACGCCGAGGAATCCCGGAACGGTCGAGACCTCGGCGGCGGCTGCCGCCTTCTTCGACTCGATCTTGTCGCCCATGGCGGCGATGGCCCCCGGGTTCGGGCCGATGAACACGATGCCGGCGGCCTCGAGCGCCTTCGGGAAGGCTTCGCGCTCGGAGAGGAAGCCGTAGCCGGGATGCACGGCCTGGGCGCCGGTCTTCTTGCAGGCCTCGACGATCTTCTCGATTACGAGGTACGATTCGGACGCGGCAGCGGGCCCGATATGCACGGCCTCGTCGGCCATGGCGACGTGCACGGCGTCGCGATCGGCATCCGAGTAGACCGCTACGGTCTTGATGCCCATCCTCCGGGCCGTCTTGATCACCCGGCAGGCGATCTCGCCCCGGTTGGCAATCAGGATCTTGTCGAACATCGCTGGCGCACTGCTTTCGAGATCGCCGGATTGCGCACCGGCTTGACTGTCCCGATAGATCAGTTGCGCCGCGGACGGAAGCTGCGCCTTGGTCTGAGGCTCAGGCGGCCAGGGCGAAGGTCATGCGGGGGGCCTGGGCCGTGTCGCGGACGCGACGGTTGGCCTCCAGGGCGAAGGCGACCAGCGATTCGGCGCTGCTCTCGGCCTCGCGGACCACTTCCATGGCGATCCGGGCACCCACGGCGCTCGGGCCGTCGCGGCCGCTGAGGGAGGCGGCGAGCCACGCGGCGACGTCGCGGTCGATGTAGCCGGTCGGGCGCGAGCCCCACACCGCGAAGTCGACGACCGAGGCGACCAGGAAGTCGGCGAAGGCGTCGGAGCCGATCACCGCCCGCTCGAGGGCGATCAGCAGGTCGGCGTCCTCGCGGCTCATCAGGCCGTCCGGGAGAACTTCGCGCTTCAGGACGAGCAGGTCCTCGTCGCTGATCGTGCCGGCCGAGACAGCATGGTTGCAGAACTGTTGAACGGAAATGGTGGTCATGATCGCCTGCCTCCCCGACCTTTGTTGCGGTCGGCTCTAGTCCCTGTGTGTCTTCAACTTACGGGACCGCCCCCCTTCCAGAGGTTAATGGCGAGATCTGAACGGAAGTTCAGGTAAACACCCCCCGAGCAAGCAGGCTTATTGGGACGTTGACCGGTTGCGTTACCGGACGATGACCGTGGCCCCGACGGGGACCCGGTTGTAGAGGTCGACCACGTCGATGTTGCGCATCCGGATGCAGCCGGAGGAGACCGCCTGACCGATCTTCTCCGGCTCGTTGGTGCCGTGGATCCGATAGAGCGTGTCGCGGCCGCGATCCGACAGGTACAGGGCCCGGGCGCCGAGCGGATTCATCGGGCCGCCCTGCATGGCGTGGACGTGCGGCCAGCGCTTGATCATCTCGGCCGGCGGATTCCAGGCCGGCCATTCCGCCTTGCGGTCGATCCGGGCGGTGCCGGTCCAGCCATAGGCCTCGTCGCCCACCGAGACGCCGTAGCGCATCGCCCGGCCGTTCGGCAGGACGAGGTAGAGCTGGCGCTCCTTGGTCTCGACCACGATCGTGCCGGGCGCCTCCCGGGTCGGGTCGGCGATCTCGTAGCGCGCGAAGTGCGGATCGAACTCGGCCTCTGGGACGAGGGCCATGTACTCGGCGTCGCGGGCCGAGAGGGCGGGATCGGGCACGCCCTTGAAGGTGCAGCCTGCCAGGAGCAGGGCGCAGCCGAGTACCGAGATGATGCGCATGTCCCGCCTCGAGGATCGTCGCGGCCGCGGACGGAGGATCGGCGATCCGGATCCGTCCCGTTGACGAATCGCGCAACCATAAGGGGGCAACGGCACCCCGCCGTAGTCCGCGCGTTGGGCCCGTGGCACATTGCCGGCTCCTGTTGCCGGTGCGCGACAGGCGAGCATCCGGGAGCGACCCTCGTGACCACCCTCTACGTGAGCCATCCCGCCAGCTTCGATCACGAGGTTCCCGAGGGGCATCCGGAGCGGCCGGCCCGGATGCGCGCCGTGGAGCGGGCCCTGGAGGACGAGCGCTTCGCCGGTCTCGTGCGGGCCACGGCGCCCCGCGGCGAGATCGAGGCCGTCACCCTCGCGCATCCGCGCGCTTACGTGGACGCCCTGGTGGCGGCGGTGCCCGAGCACGGCATGGTCGGCATCGATTCCGACACGATCCTGTCGGCGGGCAGCCTGGAGGCGACGCTCCGCGCGGTGGGCGGAGGGATGCACGCGGTCGACGCGGTCGTCGGCGGCGAGTGCCGCAACGCCTTCGTGGCCATGCGCCCGCCCGGCCACCACGCCGAGCGGACCCGCGCGATGGGCTTCTGCCTGTTCAACCACGCCGCCATCGCGGCCCGCCACGCCCGGCAGAAGCACGGCGCCGAGCGGGTGGCCCTGGTGGATTGGGACGTCCACCACGGCAACGGCAGTCAGGACATCTTCTGGAACGACGCCTCGGTGCTCTACTGCTCGACTCACCAGATGCCGCTCTATCCCGGGACCGGGTCGCCCTCCGAGCGCGGCGAGAAGGACACGATCGTCAACGTGCCGCTGCGGCCGAACGACGACGGCGAGGTCTTCCGGGAGGCCTTCGAGACCGGAATCCTGTCGCGTCTGGAAGCCTTCCGGCCCGACGTCATCGTGATCTCCGCCGGCTTCGACGCGCACAAGCTGGATCCTCTGGCCAACCTGCGCCTCGAGGCCGAGGATTTCGGCTGGGCGACCCGCCGCCTGATGGACCTCGCGGAGCGCTGCGCGGGCGGCCGGATCGTCTCGATCCTCGAGGGCGGCTACAGCCTCGAAGGGCTCGGCAAGTCGGTGGCGGCCCATGTCGACGCCCTGATGGGGCGCTGACGCGGCCGTTGCGGCCGTCCGCCGGCAAGCCATAATCGGCGGCTCGGGGGAGATCGCAGCCATGCCGCCACGGAACCGAACGATGCCGCCGGTGCATCGGCGCGCCCCCGGCGCTCGCGCGGGTTCGGGGCGATGACGCCGGCGGGATTCCTGACCTACGCGCTCGCCCTCGGCGTCGCGGCCGCGATCCCCGGGCCCGGAATCGTCGCCCTGGTCGCCCGGGCCCTGGGCGCGGGCTTCGGCGCCGCAATGGCTTTCGCTGCCGGCCTGATCCTGGGCGACCTGACGTACCTGGCCGCCGCCATCTTCGGCCTGTCGCTCGTCGCCGAGGCGTTCGGCGCGGTCTTCGTCGTCGTTCGCTACGGTGCGGCGCTCTACCTGGCCTACTTAGCGTGCCGCCTCTGGCGCGCGGCCGGAGCGGGGGCCCGGGTCGAGGCAGCGGCCCGCGACCGGCCGCTGGCCAGCTTCGTCGCCGGGCTGACCGTCACCCTGGGCAACCCGAAGACGATCGTCTTCTACCTCGCGATCCTGCCCACGCTCGTCGACCTGCGCGGCGTGACGGCGGCGGATTTCGCGACCCTCGTCATCGTCACGGCCGCGATCCTGCTCGCCGTGACGACGCCCTACGCGGCGCTCGCGGCGCGGGCGCGCGAGTCGCTGCGACGGCCGGCTTTCCGCGCGCGGCTGAACCGCGGTGCCGCCGCCATCATGGCCGGCGCCGCGGTCTGGACCGTCCTGCGCCGCGCTTGACCGGGCGTCCCGGTCCTGCCTCAGCCTTCGAGAGGCTCGTCGCCCAGGAGCTCGATGCCGAAGCCCGAGAGGCCGACATAGGAGCGCGACGAGGTCGCGAGGTTGCGGATGGAGACAACACCCAGATCGCGCAGAATCTGGGCGCCGAGCCCGATCTCGCGCCATTGCCGCGCCCGCAGCGCCTCCGTCCCCTCCTCGGTGACGTTCTTGACCGGCACGCCAGCGGTTCCGTCCCGGAGATAGACCAGCACGCCGCGGCCGGCGGCCGCGAAGCGCTTCAGCACGGCGTCGATCTGCTTGCCGCCGCCGATCACGTCGGCGGCGACGTTGGAGCGGTGCAGGCGCACCAGCACGTCCCGACCGTCGCCGATCTCGCCCATCACGAAGGCGAATTGCTGGATCGACTCGAAGGGCGTCGAGAACACGTAGGCGTTCACGTCGCCGTGGTTCGAGCGGACCGTGAAGTGGCCGACCCGCTCCACCAGCCGGTCGCGCGCCTGTCGGTAGGCGATGAGGTCGGCCACCGAGACCTGCTTGAGGCCGTGTTTCTCGGCGAAGGCCTCGATCTGCGGCCCCTTCATCACCGTACCGTCGTCGTTGGCGAGTTCGCAGATCACGCCGACGGGCGGCAGCTCGGCGAGGCGGCACAGGTCGACCGCCGCCTCCGTGTGGCCCGAGCGCATGAGCACGCCGCCGTCGCGGGCGATGAGCGGGAAGACGTGGCCTGGCCGCACGAAGTCGCCCGCGCCCATGTTGCCGTTGGCGAGCGCCCGCACCGTGTTGCAGCGCTGCTCCGCCGAGATCCCCGTCGTCAGGCCGTGCTTGACGTCGACCGTGACGGTGAAGGCCGTGCCCAGGGGGGCGTCGTTCGACGCCACCATGGGCGCGAGGTGGAGCCGCCGCGCCTCGCTCTGCGTGAGCGGCGCGCAGACGATGCCGCAGGTGTTGCGGATGATGAACGCCATCTTCTCCGGCGTGCAGAGCGAGGCTGCGACGACGAGGTCGCCCTCGTTCTCGCGGTCGTCGTCGTCGGTGACGACCACGATCTCGCCGCGGGCGAAGGCCGCGATGGCCTCTGTGACGGAGCAGTGGGGCACGGGCATTCTCGAATCGTTGGGACGGACCCGGATCAGGGCTGGGATCCGACCTGTCCGCGATGGCGCAGATAGTGATCGGCCAGCACGCAGGCCATCATGGCCTCCGCGACCGGCACGGCGCGGATGCCGACACAGGGATCGTGCCGGCCCTTGGTGACGAGATCCACCTCGGCGCCGTCGCGCGTGACCGAGCGGCGCGGCGTCAGGATCGAGGAGGTCGGCTTGACGGCGAAGCGCACCACGACCGGCTCGCCGTTGGAGATGCCGCCCAGGATGCCGCCCGCGTGGTTCGCCAGGAAGCGCGGCCGGCCGCCGTTCCCGGCGCGCATCTCATCCGCGTTGTCCTCGCCGCGCAGGGTTGCCGCGGCGAAGCCGTCGCCGATCTCCACGCCCTTCACGGCGTTGATCGACATCATCGCGGCGGCGAGGTCCGCGTCCAGCTTGCCGTAGACCGGCGCGCCGAGGCCGGGCGGCACGCCCTCGGCCACGACCTCAATGACGGCGCCGACCGACGAGCCGTCCTTCCGGAGCCCGTCGAGATAGGTCTCGTAGAAGGAAGCCGTCTCGGCATCGGGGCAGAAGAACGGGTTGTTGCCGACCGCGTCCCAGTCCCAGCGGGATCGGTCGATGGCGTGCGGGCCCATCTGCACCAGGGCCGCCCGGATGGTCACGCCCGGAATGACCTTGCGCGCCACGGCGCCGGCCGCGACCCGCGCGGCGGTCTCCCGCGCCGAGGACCGGCCGCCGCCGCGATAGTCACGGATGCCGTACTTCACGTCGTAGGTGTAGTCGGCGTGGCCGGGACGGTAGCTGTCGCGGATCTCCGAGTAGTCCTTCGAGCGCTGATCCGTGTTCTCGATCATCAGCGCGATCGGCGTGCCGGTGGTGAGCTGGCGGCCGCCGGTGCGGTCGTCCGCGAACACGCCGGACAGGATCTTCACCTGATCGGGTTCGCGGCGCTGGGTCGTGAAGCGCGACTGGCCGGGCTTCCGGCGATCCAGCTCGGCCTGGATCTCCTCGGCCTCCAGGGGCAGGCCCGGGGGGCAGCCGTCGACGACGCAGCCGAGCGCGACTCCGTGGCTCTCGCCGAAGGTCGTGACGCGGAACAGGTGGCCGAAGGTGTTGTGCGACATGGCGCGGCTGCCTTAGCGCGGGAGCGCCGGGGGCACAAACGCGGTCCGTGCAGGGCGGCCGGGCAGACGCGCTGAGGCTGCCGCGCTCGGCGACGGGCCGGAGCGGCCTGAGGCCTCATGGTGCCCTCGGCGGACCGGGCAGATCGAGCCCGCCCCGCGCCTTCAGCGCCCGGTACGCCGCGACCGCCGCGGCGAGATCCCGGCGCAGCCGGCGCTCGTCGCCGAGATCGGCCAGGTCGTAGGTCAGGCCGAGGATGTGGGCGGCCTCGTAGCCCTCCGGCAATTCGCCCGCACTGCCGAGTGTGATCGTCGCGTTCGGCAGCGCGCCGGCGAAGTCCGAGAGCCGCGCCCGCAGCGCCGCGCCGCTGGTGCGGAGATGGGTGCCGGCCGCCGCCGGGCCGTGGCTCCGGATCGCCGCCACCGTTCCCTGCGCCAGCGAGAGGTGTACCGCCTCGCGATGCGCGGGGAACAGGTAGACGAGGTAGTAGCCCCGCGTCGCGCTGGTGGTGACGGCGGGATCGAACACGGCGATCCAGGGGACCGCCGCCCACTTGCTCCCGCGCCCCGGGCTGCCCTTCACGAGGAACGGCCCGTCGATCGGCGCCAGCGCCGCGCGCAGCTCGTCCGGCGCGCCCTTGCGGATGACGGTGGCCAACGGGTGGCCGGCCGGCGGATCGAGCCGGGCGAGCGGGTACTCCTCGACGATCCGCCGCAGCGCGTAGCCGAGGCTCACGGCCGCGCCAGCACCCCGCCGGTGATGGCCTCGCGCACCCCGGTGGTCGACGGGAAGGTGATCGGCAGGCCGCGGAGCGAGCGCACCGCCAGGTACGCGAAGGCCTGCGCCTCGAGGTAGGCGGAGGACCAGCCGATCGCGTCCGCGGTCGTGATCTCGGCGCGCAGGTGGTAGTTCAGGAGGCGCACCAGCTCGCCGTTGCGGGCGCCGCCGCCGGCCACGATCCAGCGGGTCGGGACCTCGGGGGCATGGTCGAGGGCGCGGGCCACGGCCCGTGCCGTGAAGGCCGTCAGCGTCGCGGCGCCGTCCTCGGTGGAGAGCTGGCCGGCGAGCTTGTGGGAGAACCAGTTCCGGTCCAGCGACTTCGGCGGCTTGCGGAAGAAGAACGGGTGGGTGAGGAGCCAGGCCAGCAGCTGCTCGTCGGGCCGTCCGCGGGCGGCGGTGCGGCCGCCGTCGTCGAGGTTCTTGCCCTCGCGCTCCTGCATCCACTCGTCGATCAGCGCGTTGCCGGGTCCGGTGTCGAAGGCGATGACGCCGCCCTTCGAGTCGATCAGCGTCGCGTTGGCCACGCCGCCGATGTTGAGGATGCCGAAGGGCCCGTCGAAGCCCGACGCCTCGGCCAGCGCCTTGTGGAACACCGGGACCAGCGGCGCCCCCTGCCCGCCCGCCTCGATATCGGCCCGGCGCAGGTCCGCTACGACCGGGATGCCGAGCCGGGTCGCCAGTGCCTGGCCGTCGCCGATCTGGATCGAGATTCGCTGGTCCGGACGGTGGATCACGGTCTGCCCGTGGAAGCCGATCACGTCGATCTCGGAGGCGGTCAGGCCGTGCTCCTCCAGGAAGCGCTCCACGGCCTCGGCGTGGGCGAGGGTGACGAAGGCCTCGGCTTCCGGCAGTCGCCCGGGCCGGTCGCCGGGATGGAGCACGGACTCGGCGTCCTTGGTGGCGGCGCGCAGCAGCGTCTTCTCGTCGTCGGCGTAGCCGCGGTAGCCGGTGGGCCCCAGCGGCTCGAGGAAGTTGTTGTGGCCCTTGACCACGTGGACCCGCTCGCCGTCGGTCTCGATCAGCGCGATGTCCACGCCGTCCAGCGAGGTGCCGCTCATCAGTCCGATCGCGCGCATCATCGCCATGCCGTCCTGCCCCGTGCCTTTCGGCCAACGCCCTGCTAAGAGCGCGCCGTATCCTGAACCCAGCGCGAGCTAGCATGCGGGGCCTCGGCCTGTCGCGCCAGCGCGCGACCCGAGATCGCATCCATGACCGCCGAGAGCTTCGCGCCGAAATCCGACTTCCTGCGGATCCTGACCGAGCGCGGCTATATTCACCAGACCTCGGACCTCGCCGGCATCGACGCGGCGGCCCTCGAGGGCCGGCTCACGACCTATGTCGGCTACGACTGCACGGCGCCCTCGCTCCATGTCGGGCACCTTCTGTCGATCATGATGCTGCACTGGCTGCAGGCCACCGGAGGCAAGCCGATCGCCCTGATGGGCGGCGGCACCACCCGGGTCGGCGACCCGTCCGGCCGTGACGAGACACGGAAGATCCTGACCGTCGAGCAGATCGACGCCAACAAGGCCGAGATCCGTAAGACCTTCGACCGGTTCCTGCGCTTCGGAGAAGGCGCGAACGACGCCGTGATGGTCGACAACGCCGAGTGGCTGACGAAGCTCAACTACATCGAGATGCTGCGCGATGTGGGGCGCCATTTCTCGGTGAACCGCATGCTGTCGATGGACAGCGTGCGCCTGCGCCTGGAGCGCGACCAGGAACTGTCGTTCCTCGAGTTCAACTACATGATCCTCCAGTCCTACGACTTCGTGGAGCTGAACCGCCGCTACGGCTGCGTCATGCAGATGGGCGGGTCGGACCAGTGGGGCAACATCGTCAACGGCATCGATCTCGGCCGCCGCATGGGCACGCCGCAGCTCTACGCCCTGACCTGCCCGCTCCTGACTACGTCGTCGGGTGCCAAGATGGGCAAGACCGCGGCCGGCGCCGTCTGGCTCAACCCGGACATGCTGAAGCCCTACGATTACTGGCAGTTCTGGCGGAACACCGAGGACGCGGACGTCGCCCGTTTCCTCAAGCTGTTCACCCTGCTGCCCATGGCGGAGATCGCGCGCCTCGCCGCCCTCGCCGGCTCCGAGATCAACGCGGCCAAGACGGTGCTCGCCACCGAGGCCACCGCGCTGATGCACGGCCGCGAGGCCGCGGAGGCCGCAGCCGAGACCGCCCGCAAGACCTTCGTCGAGGGCACGCTCGCCGCCGACCTCCCGAGCGTGACCGTGCCGTCCGCGACCCTGGAGGCCGGGCTCGGGGTGCTGACGGCCTTCGGGCCGGAGGTCGCCAAGCTCGTGCCCTCCACCAGCGAGGCGCGGCGGCAGATCAAGGGCGGCGGGCTGCGGGTCAACGACGTGCCGGTCACGGACGAGAAGGCAGTCCTCGGCCGCGGCGACGTGACCGCGGACGGCGTGATCAAGCTCTCCTTCGGCAAGAAGCGGCACGTGCTGCTTCGGCCGGAATGACCCGTCCGGCCGCCCGGATCCGCCACGAGGGGCGGCCCAAGTGAGTGCCGCCCGCATCCTGGTGATCGACGACGAGCCGCCGATCCGCCGGCTGCTCCGAACCGGCCTCGGGACGCAGGATTACGCGGTCGTCGAGGCCGCGGACGGGGCCGCGGCCCTCGCCGCCCTGGAGGCCGGCGGGGTGGATCTCGCGATCCTCGACCTCGGCCTGCCCGACATGGCCGGCCACGCCCTCCTGGCGGCGATCCGCGAGCGCTGGCCCGACCTGCCGGTCGTGATCCTGTCGAGCCGCGACGACGAGCGCGGCAAGGTCGAGGCCCTCGATCTCGGTGCAGACGACTACGTCACCAAGCCGTTCGGCATGAACGAGCTGCTGGCGCGCATCCGCACGGCCCTGCGCCACCGCCTCGCCATGCAGGGCGAGCGGCCTGTCTTCCGGGTCGACGACCTCTCGGTCGATCTCGTCCGACGCGTCGTCCGGGTGGGCGAGCGGGACGTCAAGCTGTCGCCGCGAGAGTACGAGTTCCTGCGCGTGCTGGTGCAGCATGCCGGCAAGGTGCTCACCCACGCGCAGCTCATGCGCCACGCGCCGGCCTCGTCGGATCCGCAGTACCTGCGCGTTTACATCCGGCAGCTGCGCCAGAAGCTCGAGCCGGACCCGGAGCGCCCGCGCTACCTGCTCACCGAGACCGGCGTGGGCTACCGCCTGCGCGCGCCGGACTGAGTCCGGCGCGCCGGCCGCCTCACGGCTCGAGGCCTTCCGCCGCGCGCCGCGCCGCCCGCAGCTTCTCGACCCGCGCCACCGAGAACACCGAAGCCTCGTAGAGGAGCAGCATCGGGATCGCGAGGGAGAGCTGCGAGATCACGTCCGGCGGCGTCAGGATCGCGGCGGCGACGAAGACCAGCACGATCGCGTAGCGGCGCTTCTCGCGCAGGAAGGCAGCGTCGATGATCCCGATCTGCCCGAGCAGCGTCAGGATGACCGGCAGCTGGAACGCGATGCCGAACGCGAAGATCAGCGTCATGATCAGCGACAGGTACTCGTCGACCTTCGGGAGCAGCTTGATCGTCGGCTCGCCGGCCACGCCAACCTGCTGGAGCGACACCGAGAACTTGATCAGCAGGGGCATCGCCAGGAAGAACACCACCAGCGCGCCGAGGACGAAGAAGATCGGCGTGGCGACCAGGTAGGGGAGGAACGCCTTGCGCTCGTTGCGGTAGAGGCCCGGCGCCACGAAGGCGTAGATCTGCGTGGCGATCACGGGAAAAGCCAGGAAGGCCGCGCCGAAGACGCTGAGCTTGATGTTGGTGAACACCTGCTCGAGGAAGTGCGTGGCGATCAGCTCGGCGTTCTGCGCGCCCACGATCGACACGTAGGGGTAGACCAGCACGTTGTAGATATCGCGCGAGAAGAAGAAGCACGCGAAGAACATCAGCACGAACGCGATCAGTGACTTGATCAGCCGCGCGCGCAATTCGATCAGGTGCTCGAGCAGGGGCGCCCGCGACGCCTCGATCTCGGCCTCGTCCGCCTCGCTGATCATCGGGCCGTCGTGCCGTTCTTGGACTCTTCGGAGGCGGGGTGCGCGGCGGGCGGGTCGGGCGGAGGCCCGAACGGATCGTCCACCGATCCGGGTACGGGCAGGGGCGCCTCCGCGGCTTCGGTCGCCGGTTGCCGGGTCGCCCCAGCGGCGGACGTGTCCGGATGCGTCCCGGCGGCGTGAGGCGCCGCGGCTTCCTGCTCGGCCTTCAGCTGCGCCGTGGCATCGGCCAGGGACCGGGTCTCGACGGAAGGAGTCTCGGGGCCGGGCTTCTCCGGACCCATCTTCTCCGGACCCATCTTGGCCCGGCCCTCGACGGCGCCCTTCAGCTCGTCGCGGATCGTCTGCACCGGATTGAAGGTCGAGCCCGCCGTGCGGACGGTGTTGCGGATCCCGTCGACCTCGCGGCGGACGTCGTCGAGTTCCGCCTCGCGGATCGCCTCGTTGAACTGCATCTGAAACTCGCCGGCCATGCGGCGCAGCTTCGACGTGATCTGCCCGACGGTGCGCAGCGCCTTCGGCAGATCCTTCGGCCCGATGACGATGAGGGCGACGCCGCCGATCAGCATCACCTCGCCCCAGCTCATGTCCAGCATGTCGTCGACGGTCCTGCTGCCCCGAGATCCGGCACGGCGGCCGGACCCCGTCAGGCTCTACACGAGCGCGCGCGCTCTGACAGTCCTACAGTCCAGCTCGCCGTCAGACCGGCTTGCGCTCGCCGCCGGGGAGATGGCTCGCCGGGATCGCGGTTCCGGGGCTCGTCTCGGTAGCGTGCGGGATGGTGCGGACCGGCTCGGCCGGGGGCGGCGCGGCCTGGACCGCCGGCGGCGTCTCGTCCTCGGCCATGCCCTTCTTGAAGGCTTTGATGCCCTTCGCGACGTCGCCCATCAGGTCGGACACCTTGCCGCGTCCGAACAGCAGCATCACGATGACCGCGACGATGACCCAGTGCCAGATACTCATGCTGCCCATGGCAACCTCCTGCGGGCGCCCCGAAGAAGCGGGAGCGTGACGCCACGTCCGGTTGAGGATTTCGGGGCGAACCTAGGGATCGCGCCGCCCGAACACAAGCAGAGGCGATGCCACGGCCGGTGGAAGGCCGCGGTGGAAGGCCGCAAGGTGTCTCAGGTCAGGCGGCCGCGAGGGCCGCGGCGAAGCGGTCCCGGGCCTCCGCGACGTCCAGCCCGTCGCCAGCGGGGTCGAGCCGCGCCAGCGCGGCGGCGGCGCGGCGGGCGGCCGCGCCGGTGAGTTCGGGCGCCGCCTCGGCCACGGCCCGCATCTCGTCCATCCCGCCGTTGCAGTGGAGCCCGACATCGATCCCCGCCGCGAAGGCGCGCTCCGTCCGGTCGCGGAACGTGCCGGTCAGCGCGTGCATGGACAGGTCGTCGGTCATCAGCAGGCCGTCGAAGCCGATGGCGCCGCGGATGATGTCGCGGATGACGGTCGCCGACTGGGTGGCCGGCCGGTCGGGATCGATGGCGGTGAAGACGACGTGCGCGCTCATCGCCATCGGCAGGTCGGCGAGCGCCCGGAAGGTCCGGAAATCCTGACCCGCGAGATCCGCGCGGGTCGCGTCGACCACCGGGAGGCCGTGGTGGCTGTCGCAGGTGGCGCGCCCGTGCCCGGGAATGTGCTTCATCACCGGCAGGACGCCGCCGGCCATCAGGCCCTCGGCCACGGCGCGCCCGATCTCGGCCACCCGCTCCGGGCTCGTCCCGTAGGCGCGGTCACCGATGATGTCGTGCGAGCCCGGCGCCGGCACGTCGAGGACGGGGGCACAGTCGACGTTGATCCCGACTTCGGCGAGGTCGTGCGCCATGAGGCGCGCCCCGAGGCGGGCGACCGTGGCGGCGCTGCCGTTCAGGCGGCCGTAGCGGCCGCCGGCGGGGTAGGCCGGCCAGTGGGGCGGCCCCATGCGCTGGACCCGGCCGCCTTCCTGGTCGATCAGGACCGGCGCCTGCTCGGAGCCGACGCAGTCCCGAAGCGCGCCGGTGAGGGCGCGGACCTCGTCGGGCGTGCCGATGTTGCGCTTGAACAGGATGAAGCCCCAGGGCTTCACGTCCCGGAAGAAGGCCCTCTCCTCCGCCAAGAGCGACTTACCGGAGCAGCCGAGGATCAGGGCGCGGGAGGTCATCAGGAACGGCTCGGACACTGCTCGGTGGCGGCGCGACGACGGCGCGTGGACGGCGGAGACCGCCGGGCGGTTCGTATCGATGGCGACAGAGTCGGGCGGGAACGGGGAGTGGGCAAGACCAAACCGCGGCCCGGGGGCGCCGGCCGGGGCGATCGCACCGCCCGTGTTGCCGTGCGGACTCGGTCGATCGTGCGGCGCGGATCACCGCGGACGGGCGCAATGTCCCGTCCGCGGCGCGACGTCAGGGGTTCAGTTCTTGGCCACGAAGCACTGGCCGCCCTCGCCCTGCAGGGCGCTGCACAGGCTCGCGGCCTGGGCCTTCTCCAGCGGTCCGACGCGGACGCGGTAGATCGTCTTGCCGTTGACCTCAGCCTGCCGGATCAGCTCGGGCTTGCCGGCGAGCTGCGAGTACTTGGCCTGCATCTGTCGGAACGCGGCCTTCGCCTCGGCGGCGGAGCTGCGTACCCCGAGCTGCACCGAGAAGCCACTCACCGGGCCGGACTTCACGGCGTCGTCGTCGGTCGTGGTGCTGGCGGTGGTGTCGGGCGCGGCCGCGCCGGGCGGGGCGACGGCGGCGATGCGCTGGGCGGCCTTCGGCGGCGGCTTCAAGGCCACCGGCTTGGGCGCCGGCTGCTCGACCGCGGCTTCCGGCTGCGCGTCGACGGGCGTCGCGGTGGCCGCCGGCATGGCGGCGGCGGTCTGGCGGACGGGCTTGGACTTCGCGGGCGGCGGGGCCGCCGGCTCGTCGCTCGGCAGGACCATGGTGGGGATCGGGGCCGGCCCGGCATCGGCGGCCTGCTGCTCCCGCGGCGGCGGCGCGGGCGGCGCCTCGGGCTTGACCGCGACGGTGCGCACGCGGCGCGGTTCACCGAACGCCTCGAACGGGCCGTTGCCCGGCGTCGTGCCGCCCTGGGCGCCGGTCGGCTGCGACGGGCCCTGGGCCGCCCGCGCGGCCTCGGCCACGTCGAGGGGCTGCTCCTCGCGGTTCACGATCTTGATTTGGCCGTCCTTCTTGCCCTTCGGGTCGTAGATCTGCCGGTTCTGATCCGGGATCTCGACGCCGTCGGCCACCTTCGGGGCGACTTTGAGGGGTGTGGAATCGGCCTGGACCACCGGCACGCCGCCGTGGCCCGAGTTGCTCAGGCCCTTGTAGGTGAGCGCCCCGGTGACGGCGATCGCCACCACGGCCACGCCGGCGCCCACGGAGACGAGGCGCCGCCGCGGATTGGCGCGACGGAGCGCGCGGCTGTCCGCGTAGGTCTCGTCGTCGCCGGTGGCGGTCGGGCCGCTCTCCGCGGCGTAGCCGGAGCCCTCGCGGTGCGTGTCCTGTTCCACGGAGGCGAGATACTGGTCGAACGCGTCGGCCGGCGTCGCCTTGGCGGCCTCCGGGGCGAAGCTCGGCTCGACCCGGGCATTCCAGCCCGCCTGCTGCGGCGCGGCGGGCGCCACGGCGCGCATCTCGTCGCGGGCGGCGAGCAGCGCGCGGAACGGATCGTCCTGGCCGACGATGCGGGCGAGTTCCGCCAGCGGGTCGGCCTTGCCGGACGCCTGCGGCGTCTGGCCCTTATCCTGACGCAGATCGCGCGCGAGGGCGTCCAAATCGACCTGAGCGCGCGAAGCGTTCGTCATGGCAGCATCCTCACATCAACGCCGAAGACCGGCCCGATGCACTCGGGCCTATCGCATCTCGTCCGGCGCGGTCACACCGAGAATCGCAAGGCCGGCCGCCAGCGTGCTCCGCAGAGCTTCGACGAGCGCCAGCCGGGCCCACGTCGACTTTCGGTCGGTTGCATTAACAAACCGTAATTGCGGCAAGTCTTTGCCCTTGTTCCAGAAACTATGCAGCGCGGAGGCCAGTTCATAGAGGTGGAAGGCGATCCTGTGCGGCTCGTGCGCCAGCGCCGCGGATTCGAGGACCCGCGGGTACTGCGCGATGAGGCGCATCATCTCGATCTCGCCCGGGTCGCTCAGCACGGCGAGGTCCGCCTCGCGGGCCAGCGCGGCGGCCGAGAGGTCGGCGTCCGGGAACGCCTCGCGGGCCTGCCGCTGCACCGAGCGGACGCGGGCATGGGCGTACTGGACGTAGAAGACCGGGTTGTCCTTCGACTGCTCCAGCACCTTGGCGAGGTCGAAATCCAGGGTCGCGTCGTTCTTCCGGTAGAGCATCATGAACCGGATCGCGTCGCGGCCGACCTCGTCGATCACGTCGCGCAGGGTCACGAACTCGCCGGCCCGCTTCGACATCTTGACCGGCTCGCCTGCGCGCAACAGCCGCACCAGCTGGCAGAGCTTGACGTCGAGCGTGGCCTTGCCGTCGCTGACCGCCTTCACGGCGGCCTGCATGCGCTTCACGTAGCCGCCGTGATCGGCGCCGAGGACGTCGATCAGCTCGGTCGCGCCGGCGAGGTACTTGGCGCGGTGGTAGGCGATGTCGGAGGCGAAATACGTGTACGAGCCGTCCGACTTCAGCAGCGGCCGGTCGCTGTCGTCGCCGAATTCCTTGGTGCGAAACAGCGTCTGCTCGCGGTCCTCCCAGTCCTCCGGCAGCTGCCCCTTGGGCGGCGGAAGGCGACCCTCGTAGACGAGGCCCTTGGCGCGCAGCTCCGCGAGCAGGGCCTTCACGGCCCCGCTCTCCTGAAGCGTGCGCTCGGAGAAGAAGACGTCGTGGCGGATGCCGATCGCCGCCAGGTCGGCCCGGATCATGTCCATCATCATGCCGAGCGCGGTCTCGCGCACCGTGGGCAGCCACTCCGCCTCGGGCTTGTCGAGGAGCGCGCGGCCGTGCGTCTCGGCCAGCCGGGCGCCCACGGGCTTCAGGTAGTCGCCCGGATAGAGGCCCTCCGCGATGGCGAAGGGCTCGCCGAGGGCCTCGCGGTAGCGCTGGAAGGCCGAGCGGGCCAGCACATCGACCTGAACGCCGGCATCGTTGATGTAGTATTCGCGCGTCACCTGCCGGCCGGCCGCGACGAGCAGGTTGCACAGGGCGTCGCCGAACACCGCGCCCCGGCCGTGGCCGACATGCATCGGCCCCGTCGGGTTCGCCGACACGTACTCGACGTTGATCGGGCCGCCGGGCAGCCGCGCGCGGCCGAACGCCTCCGGGGCCTCCAGGGCGTCGCGTACGACCGCGTGGAAGATCGCGGGGTCGAGCCGGAGATTGATGAAGCCCGGCCCGGCGAGGCTCGCCTCGACGATCCGCGGATCCGCGCGGAGCTCGGCCGCCAGGGACTCGCCCAGCGCCTTCGGGTTGGCCCGCGCCTCCTTGGCAAGGACCAGGGCGGCGTTCGTGGCGAGGTCGCCGTGCGAGGCGTCGCGGGGCGGCTCGACCACCACGCGGCCCAGGTCGAGGCCCTCGGGCAGGTGGCCGGCGCGGGTCAGCGCCTCCACGGCCTCGCGCACGCGCGCCTCGAACAGGGCGAAGATGTTCATGGGTCTCGATCTCGCTCGCGCGGGGGTCTCGTCGCCCGGCCCGTCCGGCCGGCGCCCGCCCCGGCGGTCTAGCAAGGGGGCGGGAGGGTGTCACGGCGCCGGGCCGCGCGCCGGCCCCGCGGAGTCCGCGTTCGCGGCATCGCCCCGGTAACCACGTGGGCGCCGACGCGGCGTTATCCCGCGCGACGAATACGGATCGCGCAGTGTCCGTCTTGTCTTGACCGAGACGAAGCGGTGTCATCGCCGCCGATCGTGAGTGTGCCGATCGCGGAGTTACTGATGAAGACCTTGACGATTGCGGGGACGGCGCTCTGCGCCCTCATCCTGGCCGCGCCGAGTGCCGAGGCGGGCGGCTTCCGCGGCGGCGGATTCCACGGTGGCGGCTTCCACGGCGGCGCTTACCGCGGCGGTTTCCGGGGCGGCTACGGCTACCGCGGCGGCTACGCGGCCCGCGGCTTCTACGGGCGCGGCTACGGGTACGGCTACCGTCGCGGCTACGGCGGTGCCCTCGGCTACGGGCTGGCCGGCGCGGGGATCGGCCTCGGGCTCGGACTCGCCGCCGGGAGCGTCTACGGCGGCTACGGCTACGGTGGTTACGGGTACGGCTACCCGGCCGCCTACGGCGGGTACGGCTACGGCTACCCCGCCGCCTACGGTGGCTACGGCTACGGCGGGTGCTACGGCAGCTTCACCTGCGGCTGCGGCTGCTGATCCGAACCGCCCCGCGCCGGGCCCTCAGGGCTCGGCGAGGGGCAGCCCCCGGCTGGGCAGCTCCCAGTGCAGGTCCGGCGTCGTCGCGTAGAGCTTGCGATGCGCCAGGACCGCGTAGGTGTCGGTCATGCCGGCGATGTAGTCGGCGACCCGGCGGGCGACCCGCGCCTCGGTGGTGCCTTCGAGGCCGGCGCTCCACTCCTCCGGCATTCGGGAGGGCGCCGCGGTGAACGCGGCGAACAGGTCGTTGACGATGGCGTCGGCCTTCTTCCGCACCGCCACCACGCCCGGATGCCGGTACATCCGCTCCCACAGGAAGCGCATGATGTCGGCGTCGGCCGCCGCGATCTCCGGCGAGAACACGATGACCGGCTGGTCCGCGTTCCGGATGTCCTCGACGCGGCCCGGGTCCAGGGCGGCGATGCGGCGGCCGCCCTCGCGGATGACGTCCTCGACGAAGCGGGTGATCACCCGCCGGGCGAGTTCGTGGATCATCCGCGACGGCTCCAGGCCCGGATGCAGCCGGTCGATCTCGTCGAGCAGTCCGGCCAGGAAGGGGACCGCCCGCAGCTCCGGGATCTCGAACAGCCCGGCGCGCAACCCGTCGTCGAGGTCGTGGGCGGCGTAGGCGATGTCGTCGGCCAGGGAGGCGGCCTGGGCCTCGGGGCCGGCCTGGCTCCACAGGTCGAGGGGGTTCAGCGCGTCGTACTCGAGGATCGCCGCCGGGATGCCGCGGGCGGCGTAGCGGGGCGTCGGCCGGCCGTCCGCGGTGAGCAGCGGGCCGTTGTGCTTGACGAGGCCCTCCAGCGTCTCCCAGGCGAGGTTCAGCCCGTCGAACCCGGCGTAGCGCCGCTCCAGCCGCGTCACGATCCGCAGCGCCTGGGCGTTGTGATCGAAGCCGCCGTGGCGCGCCATGCAGGCGTCGAGGGCGTCCTCGCCGGTGTGACCGAAGCAGGTGTGGCCGAGGTCGTGACTGAGGGCCAGCGCCTCCGCGAGATCCTCGTCGAGGCCGAGCGCGCGCGCGAGCGCCCGGCCGATCTGGCTCACCTCCAGGGTGTGGGTCAGACGGGTGCGGTAATGGTCGCCCTCGTGATGGACGAAGACCTGCGTCTTGTGCTTCAGCCGCCGGAACGCCGTCGAGTGGATGATCCGGTCGCGGTCGCGCTGGAAATCGCTGCGGGTCGGCGACCCGGCTTCCGGGATCAGGCGTCCCCGGGTCCGGGCCGGGTCGGTGGCGTAGGGCGCGCGCCAGCGCTCACCGTTCGGTCGCACGGCATCCGCTCTCGAACTCACGCACCCTGCTCATGACGGCTCCCCGCCCGGCGCGTTGCGGCGCGGGCTTGCGGCTCATATCTTGTGGGTCAGGGCGCACTCGGCAACGGGCCGGGCGCGCCGTCCACCGAACGAATGCGTGGCCAGAGACCGATGGCTGAGATCACCCTGACCGCCCGCGCGGCCAAGCGCATCAACGAGATCATGGTGTCGGAGCCGGCCGGTTCGTCGCTGCGGATCAGTGTCAACGGCGGCGGCTGCTCGGGCTTCTCCTACGCCTTCGACATCACCCGTGCCCGCGAGGCGCAGGACGTCGCGATCGAGCGCGACGGCGCCACCGTGATCGTCGATCCGGTCTCGCTCGAGTACATGAGCGGCTCGACCATCGACTTCGTGAACGACCTCATCGGACAGTCCTTCAAGATCGAGAACCCGCTCGCCACCGCTTCCTGCGGCTGCGGCACCTCCTTCTCGTTGTAGCACGCGGCGCGGCGCCGCCGCGCCGTTGCGTCCGTACGACACCGGTCCCGGCTCGATCGCCCGGGCCGGCGCGCGCGATTGCCTCGCCCGGCAAAACGCGGCACGGCTAGGGCATTCCCGCGAGAGCCCTGGTCCGGACGCTGCCATGAACCACCCGAAGGCCCGTCTCCGCCTCCGGTCGGCCCGGGCGACGGCCGCCATGCTGGCCCTGCTCGGCCTCGCGCCGGCGCCGCTCGCCGCGCAGGAGGGCGCCGCCGCCGTCCAGGACGTGACCGTCAACGACGTGGTGATCCCGCTCGGCGGCACGCTGCTGAAGGCGCCGAAGCTGACGGCGAGCGGCACGCGCCTCTCCAAGGAGGATCTCGCGGCGATCCTGCGGCCCGATTCCAACGTGCCCTGGGAGCAGCGGCTCGCCCGTCTCGACGCCGGCAGCCTGACAGTCCCGGTCCTGACCTCCGAGAACGCGGGTCCCGGCGACAACCGGCAGACCGTCACCTACCGCGACGTGGTCGCCCGCGACATCCGGGCCGGCCGCGTCGGCGAGCTGACGGCGGCCGGCGCGACCGTCAGTTCCGTCGCGGGCCCGAACCGCGGGTCCGGAACCTACGGTCAGGTGCGCGCCACGGACCTGGATCTCGCGGCGCTCAGCCGGCTCTACACGGTGCCCGGCGACGGCAAGGGACCGGTCCAGCGCGTCTACGGCGCCGTCCAGGTCTCGGACGTCACCTACTCCGACGCGCGCGGCACCACCGTGAAGATCGCCCGCCTCGACGGCCGGGACCTCGGCGGCCGGCAGGTGCCGGACGGCTGGGGCGGCGCCTTCGCCATCGTGGCCAACGGCTTCGACGGATCCAGCGACCGGCGCCCGCTGGCCGCCGCCGCCGCCGATCTCATCGACGCCACCTCGGTCGGCAGCCTCGAGATGCAGGGCCTGAGCGTCAGCGACACCGACCCGAAGGGGCCGGTGCTGTTCGAGATCGGCCGGGCCGCCTACACGTCGGCCGGCCCGGAGGGCGGCACCATCTTGGACAACCTGTCGATGACCCGCGGCGCGCTGCGGATCCATGTCGGCCGCGTCGCGGCCCTGGGGACGTCCCTGGCGCCGACCGTCGCGACCCTCCAGGGCATCGCCGCCGAGCCGACGGGCGGGGCCGGGTTCTCCGACGTCGAGATGCGCCGGCTGACGCCGAAGCTCGGCACGCTCACCCTCACCGACCTGTCGATCGATCTGCCGCCCGAGGCTGAGCCCGAGCGGGCGCCGCCCCGCGACGCCCGGCCCCCGGCCCGCGGCGCCCTGCCCGAGCCGGGCCGGTCGGCGCGGACGCCCGAGCCGAGGCCGGCCGATAAGACCGGGGACCCCCTCGCGGTCACGGTGTCGCCGCGGCCGGCTCCCCGCATCGCCCTGCGCGAGGCGGCCTTGGCCTTCGGCCCCCTGACCGAGGGCGTGCCCAGCGCGACCCGCATCAGCCTCTCCGGCCTGAGCCTGCCCGCGGACCTGCTCGCGGGTGCGCCGCTCGTCGGCCTGCTGCCGGCCTACGGCTACCGGGACCTCGACCTCAACCTCGTGGCCGACGCGAGCCTCGACGAGAAGGCCCGCGACCTCGCCCTGCGCGAGGTCACGATCTCCGGGCGCGATATCGGCACGGTTCGCCTCTCCGGCACGCTGGGAGGCATCGGGCCCGAGCTGTTCTCCGGCACCCTGCCGGCGGCGACGATGGTGATGTTCTCGGGGAGCGCCAAGTCCCTCGACCTGACGGTGGAGAATGCCGGCCTGTTCGAGCGCTTCCTCGCCGCGCAGTCGAAGGATCTCAGCCTCAAGCCGGACGAGCTGCGCAAGGAATACGTCACTGCCAGCCTGCTCGGCGTGCCGATCATCCTCGGCAACAGCGCGGCGGCCAAGGGGATCGGCGCCGCCATGGGCCAGTTCGTGATGAAGCCCGGCAAGCTCGTGGTGCACGCCAAGTCGAAGGAGCCTGCGGGGATCGGCTTCATCGACCTCGGCGCGGCGCGCTCGCCGGCCGCCGTCCTCGACCGGCTCGAGGTCGAGGCGAAGGCGAACTGAGAGACGCCGGGACCGGACGGCCCCTGATCCCTGGCCGGTACCGACGCCCGCGTGTCAGGAGGGCCACTTCATGCTCGCCATCCGCCTCTCGAAGGCCGCCCTCGTCGGCGCCCTGGCGCTGACCTGCACCCTGGTCGTGTACGGCAACGTCGTGGAGCCCGCGGTGAACCTCGCCTTCGTGCAGCACGTGCTGTCGATGGATACGATCCTGCCGGATTCGGGGATCGCCGACCGCTCCATCACGGATCCCGTTCTGCAGCGCGGCGCCTTCACGCTGATCGTCGTCGCGGAGGCGCTGACGGCGCTCCTGCTCTGGATCGGCGTGGCGCTGATGCTCGCGCGGCTGCAGGCCCCGCGCGGCGCGTTCGCCCGGGCCAAGACCTGGGCGATCGCGGGCCTCAGCCTCGGCTTCCTGGTCTGGCAGGGCGGATTCCTGGGCATCGGCGGCGAGTGGTTCGGCATGTGGATGTCGAAGGTCTGGAACGGCCAGGAATCCGCCTTCCGCTTCGCCATGACGGTGCTCGGCGTGCTGATCTTCGTCGCCCTGCCCGAGGCCGGGGATCCGGACGGAATCCGCGGGGGCTGAGACCGCGCGACCGACTCCGCAATCGACTCCGCGACCGTCGGGGCACGCGTCCGCGGGGTCCGTTCGGGGCCCGGCCGCCGCGCCGCGCTCATGCTCCGCCGGGCCGCGGCGCGCCGCGCGCCGTCGTGCGTGCGAGCGCCGTCGCGGCCAGCGCCAGGGGCGCGAACGAGACCCAGAGAACCGTGTCCCAGCCGTAGCTCGTCAGAAGGCCGCCGGACGAGAATGAGCCCAGGGCCACCATCCCGAACACGATGAAGTCGTTGATCGACTGCACCCGCGTCCGCTCCTCCGGGCGATGGCAGTCCAGCACCATTGCGGAGGCGCCGACGAAGCCGAAGTTCCAGCCGACGCCGAGGAGGACGAGGGACAGCCAGAAATGGCCGACATCCGCGCCGGCGAGCCCGACGAGCGCGGCCGCGCCCGTCAAGGCGAGGCCGGTCGCCACCACGCGGGACGCGCCGAAGCGCGTGATCAGCCGCCCGGTGAAGAAGCTCGGACCGTACATGGCGATGACGTGCCATTGCAGGCCGAGATTGGCATCCTCCTGCGCGTGACCGCACAGGCGCATGGCCAGCGGGGCGGCCGTCATCACGAAATTCATCAGCAGGTAGGACACGGCCCCGCAGATCACCGCGATCACGAAGCGCGGCTGCGCCAGGATGACGGCCAGCGGTCGCCCGCCTGAGACGGTCTCTGCGGCCGGCCGCGGCAGGCGAACGCCCGCCAGGACGAGGGCGGCCGCACCGGCGACGGCCGCCTGGGCCAGGAAGGTGGCCGCGAACAGGTGGGGGGGCCACAGGTTCATGGTGTGGGTGACGAGCTGCGGCCCGATCACGCCGCCGAAGACGCCGCCCGCCATGACCGCCGACAGCGCCCGCGGCCGCCGTTCGGCCGGAACGCAGTCCGCCGCGGCGAAGCGGAACGAGAAGACAACGGCGGCGTAGGCGCCGCCGAGGAACATCGCCGCGCAGAACAGCCAGAAGTCGGCCGCGACGATCGCCCAGGCCGAGAGCAGGCCGACGAGCACACCGCAGCCGGTGCCGACCATGAAGACGGCGCGGCGCCCGTAGCGCCTGGCGATGCTGCCGGTCGGCAGGGCGCAGGCGGCCATCCCGACGACGAAGATCGAGATCGGCAGCGTGGCGAGGACCTTGCTGGGCGCGAGCATGTTGCCGACGACCGCGCCCGTCGCGAACACGACCGTCGAGTTCGCCCCGGCGAGGGCCTGCGCGACGGCCAGTCGGACCACGTTGCCGGTCCCCGACCGTTCGGCGGCGACGGGTTCGAGGGCGATGGCCGTAGGGGACGTGCGGGACATCGGGAGGCTCGGGTCTCGGTGGGTCGCCACGGTCGGGCGGGGCGGCGACCCGCGATGCCCGGGGTGGCCCGCGGACGGATCGGGTCCGACGGGCGCATCGGTATAGCGGTCGTCCGCCCGTGCGTAGCTCGACGCGGTGACAAACCGTGTCTCTCGGTCGTCGGCTTCGGCTCGAGCGTTCGGGCCGATCGGCCCGGCGGCGCTCGTTCGCCGCCGGTTGGCGGGATGAAGGACCGCGATGCCGAGCGGTCGCCCCTACCGAGTCGCCTCCGCCATGTACGATCTCGCCTCGCTTCCCGACATCGCCTCCGCCGCGTAGGTGAAGGTGCCCCGGTCCAGCACCTCCCGCGCCGCGCGCGCGAGACCGCCGAGGGCCGCCCGCGCGAAAGACCCGCCGACGCTGATCCGCTTGACGCCCGCCGCCTCCAGCTCGGCCACCGTGTACTGCCGGGGCGACAGGCCGGCGACGACGTTCACCGGGCGGCTGACCGCGGCACAGACCGCCTGAATGGCCTCGAGGTCCGGCAGGTTCGGCGCGTAGAGGACGTGCGCTCCCGCCTCCTCGAAGGCCTGGAGGCGGCGGATCGTGTCGTCGAGGTCGGGCCGCCCGCACAGGTGGTTCTCGGCGCGCGCGGTCAGCACGAACGGGAGCCGGCGCGCGGCCTCGGCCGCGGCGGCGACTCGCTCGACGGCGTGACCGAAATCGAAGATCGGACTGGCGGCGTCGCCCGTGGCGTCCTCGATCGAGCCGCCGACCAGCCCGATCTCTGAGGCCCGGGCGATCGTCAGCGCGCACGCCTCCGGGTCGGTCCCGAACCCGTCCTCCAGATCGGCCGTCACGGGCAGGTGGGTCGCGTCCACGATGGCGCGGGCGTTCTCCAGGATCGCGTCGCGCGGCAGCGAGGCGGTGGAGTCACGCCGTCCGACGGCGAACGCGAACCCGGCGCTCGTCGTCGCCAGCGCCTCGTAACCGAGGGCGGTCAGGATCCGCGACGAACCCGCGTCCCATGGGTTGGCCACGACGAACGCGCCCGGCCGCTCGTGCAGCGCCACGAAGACCCGATGTTTCGCCTCTAGGTCGGCCATGCGCACCCCCGTGGATCGATCCTACGCTGCTCGGGCGGCCCGGGGAAACGGCGGGTGTGGCACCGGATCGACCGACGTCGGGGCCGAAGTCGGATGGTCCTTCGGTTCCGGTGGCGCCCGGACCTCAGCGCGCGATCCGGACGCGCGGGTTCGTCCGAACGACCGGCGCAGCACGCCTCACTGCGCGATGATCTCGGGATGCCGCGCGGCGAGGTTCGCCCGGGTCGTCTCGGCCCAGGCGCGGTCGCGGTCGCGGCGCGGCCGGTCGAGGCGCACGTCGGCGATGAGGCTCGCCGGGCGCCGCGAGACCAGCAGCAGGCGGTCGGCGATCCCGATCGCCTCGGCGACGTTGTGCGTGACCATCAGGACGCTCATGCCGGCCCGGTCCACCGTGTCCACCACGAGACCGCGCAGCTCGGCGGCGGCGGCGTCGTCGAGGGACACGAACGGCTCGTCGAGCACGAGGACCCGCGGCCCGTCGGCCAGCGCGCGCGCCAGAGCCACGCGCCGCTGCATCCCCAGCGACAGGGCCTTCGGGTAGCGCGTCCGCCACGCCGTCAGGCCGAGCCGCGCGAACAGGTCGTCGAGATCGCGGTTCCGCCGCGCCCGGGGCAGGCCGAGGCGGACATTGTGCTCGACGCTGCGCCAGGGCAGCAGCCGCGGCTCCTGGAACACGATGCCCGCCCGGTCCGCGCCGGAGACGCGGCCCTCGAACGCGGTGTCGAGCCCGAGCAGGATCCGCAGGGTGGTGGTCTTCCCGGCGCCCGACGGCCCGATCAGGCAGACGATCTCCCCGGCGGCGACGCCGAAGGTGAGGTTCCGAACGGCCTCGACCGGCTCGGCCCGGGCGGGCCGGTACCATTTCGACGCGATCGCGACCTGGAGGACGGGCTCAGCGCCAGCGACGGACATAGGCTTCGAGCCGCTGCAGCAGGAGGACGTCGATGCCGATCATCACGGCCATGAAGACGAGGCTGTAGCCGATGATCGCCGCCACGTCGGTGCTCTGGACGAAGTAGTAGTTGATCGCGAAGCCGACCCCGTCCGGGCGCCCGAGCAGCTCCACCACCAGCACGATCTTCCAGGCGAGCGACAGGCCCGACCGCGCCGCCGTCACCATGTAGGGCTGGAGCTGCGGGATCAGGATGTCGAGGGCCCAGCTGCGCCGGTCGAGCCGGTAGGCGCGGGCCATCTCGTCGAGCCCGGGATCGAGGTTCCGCGCCCCCTCGCGCACGATCACCGCGACGTTCGGGAGCTTGTTGAGCACCACCGCCAGGATCGCGGCGGTCTCGGTGAGCCCCACCCAGACGTAGGCCAGGACCGTGATCACCAGGGCCGGCGTGTTGAGGAGGACGAGCAGCGGCGTGTCGAGGATGAGGTCGGCGGCCTTGGACCGTCCGAGCGCCACGCCGAGGACGACGCCGAGGATCATCGCCACGGTGAAGGAGATCGCCACGCGGAGCAGCGTCATGCCCACGTTGTGGGCGAGATCGCCGCGCTCCGCCTCCTGAACGATGAAGCGCAGCACCGCCAGGGGCGCCGGCAGCAGGCGCGAGCCCGCCTCGAGCGCGGCGATCTGCCAGGCGGCGAGGAGCACGGCCAGGGACGCGATGCGGGTCAGCGCGCCCATGCGGTCCCGGTGCTCGGGACGGCCGCCGCGCGCGCCCGCCGGACGGGAGCCTCAACCATTGCGGCCGGTGTAGTAGAGGTCCGGCGGGAGCGCGTCGCCCTTGCCGACGAGGCGGGCGCCGCCGAGCCGCGCCATCACCGCGTAGAGCTTCTCGGCGTCGGCGCGCTCCTCCGCGGTGGAGCGGCGCGGGATGCCGGCCAGGAAATCGTGCTTCAGGGCCTCGAAGGTTGCCTCGTCCTCCGCCGCCATCAGCGGGCGCACGATCTGCCACGTGCTCGGATCGGACGCGAGCATGTCCTTGGCGGCGCGCGAGGCCCGGGCGAAGGCCGCCACGGCCGCGGGCTTCTCCTTCACGGTGGCGTCCTGGAACAGGTAGCCGATCAGCGCCACGTCTCCGGGGACCCCGAGGGCGTGCATGATGTCTTCCGCGCCGACGAGCTGCCGGTACCCCTTGGCCTTCAGCCGGGCGCAGTAGGTCCAGTAGGTCAGCGCCGCGTCGAGGGCGCCCTGCTCCAGCTTCAGCGTGATCAGCGGCGGCGCGCCGTAGGCGATCTCGGCGGCCTGCTCGAGGTCGATGCCGGCCGCGTCCTTGGCCTGTGCCCGGAGGAGCAGCCAGTTCTTGTCCAGGGGGCCGCCGGCCACCCCGAGGCGCTTGCCCGCGAGATCCTTGAGGCTCTTCACCGGGCTGTCGCCCGGAACCATGACGCCGCCCTCGGAGGTCGAGTACGGGATGAAGCGCACCGCCTGGCCGTCGTTGCCGAGGCGCGCGGCCCAGAGCAGGTCGCCGATGATCGTGTCGACCTGCCCGCCGATGAAGCTGATCCGGGCCGCGTCGTTGCCCGCGAGCTTGACCGCGTCGAGCGCGAAGCCGTTGGCCGTGTCGAGGCCGCGGGCCTTGATCACCGCCGCCTCCCAGGTGGACGTGCCGAAGGGCAGGCTCCCGAGTCGGATCGTGGGCACGTCGGCGCGCGCCGCCCGCAGGCCGAGGCCGCCGAGCAGGCCCCCGGCGAGCATCGCGCGCCGTGACAGCATCACGCCTTCTCCCATCGTATTGCGCAGTCTTCAGCGGCGGCAGACTGGAGTGCCGACCGAGCCGGACGCCATTGGCAAAAGGTCATAGGGCTCACACCGGTTTCCGTCCACCGTGGCAAACACGCTTGCGCGCAACTGGCCGCGGCGGCACCCTCGGCCGCGACGGCTTCATCGGAGACGGGATCATGAGCGAGCGACGCGAAGGCGCACTGGACCAGGCGACCGTGGAGGCGCGGCTGAAGGCCGAGCTGCCCGCGTGGCGCCTGGAGGACGGGTGGATCCGGCGCACCTACAAGACGTCCGGCTGGAAGAGCACCCTGATGGTGATCAACACGGTCGGGCACCTCGCCGAGGCGGCGTGGCACCATCCCGACATCACGGCATCGTACGCCTGGGTCGAGGTCCGGCTGATGAACCACGCGGCCAAGGGCATCACCGACAAGGACTTCGCCCTCGCCCGGAAGATCGAGGAGGTCGTGTCCTGGCAGCCGGGCCTGGAGGGACAGGGGCTCGAGGGCACCCCGACGGATCCGCGCTTCGCCTACATCAAGTACGAGAAGTAGCGGCCCGCCGGCGTCACCGGGGCTCCTTCACCCGGCGGCACTCCGTCTTCAGGTAGGCGGTCTTGCCGATCTCCTCGCGCAGCTCGGTGCGGGCGATGATCTCCTGCCAGCCGGTGGCGCAGCCGAGCTCGTTGGCGACCCGGACCTTGCGCACTTCGAGCGCCTGGGCGTCCGTGCAGGAATCCTGGGCGATCCCGTTGGCGCAGACCAGGACGACGGCGATGAAGGCGTTCATGGGCGGGACGGTCCTCGTTTCCGTCGCACCCTACGCGCCGGAGCACCGTCGGGTTTCCGGCGACGCGGCCCCGCCCGCGCGAAAGATCGTCACGGTCGGCCCGCCCTGAGGGGGCGGAGGGGCGGGCCGACCGTTTCTCGCAGCGCCCGCAGGCGCTGCGATCGCGTGAACCGGCGGATCAGCCGGCGTGAGCCGTGGGCGTGCCGCTCGCCTCCGGGCGGATGCGGTAGCAGCCGATGTAGAGGGCCGGCAGGAACAGCAGCGTCAGGAAGGTCGCCGCCAGGATCCCGCCGATCATCGCGAAGGCCATCGGCCCCCAGAACACCTCGCGGGCGATCGGGATCAGGCCCAGGCTCGCCGCCGCGGCGGTCAGGAGGATCGGCCGCATGCGGTGGTGCGTCGCCTCGAACACCGCCTCCCAGGGCGCCATCCCCTCGTCCCGGAACTCCTCGATCTGGCTCACCAGGATCACCGCGTTGCGGATGATGATCCCGATGAGCGCCAGGATGCCCAGGATGGCGACGAAGCCCATCGGCTTGTCGAACAGGAGCAGCGCCGGCACGACGCCGATCAGGCCGAGCGGCGCGACCGTGAAGACGAGGAGCATCCTTCCGAAGCTCTGGAGCTGCATCATCAGCAGGAACGCCATGGCGAGCAGCATGACCGGGACTACGGCGGCGATCGGCCCCTGGCCCTTGGCGGATTCCTCGACGGCGCCGCCGGTCTGGACCGTGTATCCCTCCGGGAGCGCCTTGATGAAGGCGTCGATGCCGGGCTGCAGGGCGGCCACGATGGTGGCCGGCTGGGTCGCGTCGTGGATCGTGGCGCGCACCGTCACGGTCGGCAGGCGGTCGCGGCGCCAGACGATCGGCTGCTCGAGATCGTAGCCGATCCGCGCGAAGGCGAGCACGGGCACCACCGTGCCGTTCGCGAGACCGACCTGCAGCGATTGCAGCGTGTCCAGGGAGGACCGCTCGGCCGCGCGGGCGCGGCCGACGACGTTGACCAGGTAGATCGAGTCGCGGACCTGCGTGATCGCCTGCCCGCCCTCGATCCCGTTCAGGATGCCGGCGACGTCCTGGCTGGTGACGCCGAGCTGGCGCGCCTTGTCCTGGAGGATCTCGACCCGCAGGACCTTGCCGGGCTCGTTCCAGTCGAAGGTCGGCACGTCGAGGCGCTTGTCGGCCGCGACCACGTTGGCGAGGTCGAGCGAGAGGCGACGCACCGTCTCCATGTTCGGGCCGCTGAGACGGTACTGCACCGGCCGGCCGACGGGCGGTCCGAGGCTGAGGGGCTGCACCAGCACGTCGGTGCCGACGAAGTCGCGCAGGCCGATGGTCTGGAGGCGCGCCATCACGCGGTCTCGCACCTCCAGCGACTTCGTGACGATGACGATCTGCCCGAAGAACGCGTTGGCGAGCTGCTGGTCGAGGGGAAGGTAGAAGCGCACCGCGCCCTCACCGACGTAGGACGACCAGCTCGTCACGTCCGGGTCGCCCTTCAGGTTCGCCTCGAACCGGTCCATCTGCGCCCGGGTCTCGGCGATGGTGGCGTTCTGCGGCAGGGTCAGGTCGACCAGCACCTCGGACCGGTCCGAGGACGGGAAGAACTGCTGTTGCACGTGGCCCATCCCGACGATGGCCGCCGCCATCAGCCCGAGGCAGACCACCACCGTCGTCCAGTGCCAGCGCATGGCGATCCGGAGCGCCCGGACGAACAGGCGGGTGAAGATGCCCTGCTTCTCGGTGTGGTGCTTCATGGTCTTCGGCAGGAGCGTCACGCCGACGAGCGGCGCGAACAGGACCGCCACGACCCAGGAGACGAGCAGCGCGGCCGCGATCACCACGAACAGCGAGTAGGTGTACTCGCCGGCGCCGGAGCCGTTGAAGCCGATCGGCAGGAAGCCCGCCACGGTGACGAGGGTCCCGGTGAGCATGGGGAATGCCGTCGACGTGTAGGCGAAGGTGGCGGCCTTCCGGAGCGTGTCGCCGCGCTCCAGGCGGGCCACCATCATCTCGACGGTGATCATGGCGTCGTCGACCAGGAGGCCCAGCGCGATGATCAGCGCGCCGAGGGAGATGCGCTGCAGGGTGACGTCCATGATCTGCATGACCACGAACACGATGGCGAGCACGAGCGGGATCGACACCGAGACGACGAGGCCGGCGCGGACGCCGAGGCTCACGAAGCTCACCGCCAGCACGATGATCACGGCCTCGACCAGGGCCTCAGTGAAGCCGCCGACCGCGTGCTCGACCTGCTTGGGCTGGTCCGACACGAGGTGGACGCCGACGCCCACCGGCAGCGTCGACTCGATCCGCCGCATGCGCTCCTTCAGCGCCTCGCCGAAATGCAGTAGGTTGGCGCCCGGACGCATCGCGATGGCGAGGCCGATCGCGGGCTTGCCGTCCACCCGGAACAGCGGTGCGGGCGGGTCCTCGTAGCCGCGGCTGATCTCGGCGATGTCGGCGAGGCGGAAGAAGCGGTCATTGACCCGCAGGTTGAAATCCTGGAGCGAGGCCTCGGAGGCGAAGGAACCGCTGACCCGCAGCGAGATGCGCTCCGGCCCGGCCTGGACGACGCCCGAGGCCGAGACCGCGTTCTGCGCCTGCAGGGCCTTGATCAGGGCCTGGAAATCGATGCCGTAGCCGGCCAGTTTCCGGGTGGAGAAGTCGAGGAAGATCGTCTCGTCCTGCGTGCCGATCAGCTGGGTCTTGCCGATGTTGGGTACCCGCAGGACCTCGGTGCGGATGCCCTCGACGTAGTCGCGCAACTGCCGGTGCGTCAGGCCGTCGGCCGTGAAGGCGTAGATGTTGCCGTAGACGTCGCCGAACTCGTCGTTGAAGAACGGGCCCTGGACGCCCTCCGGGAACTGGCCCTTGATGTCGCCGAGCCGCTTGCGCACTTGGTAGAAGGCCGGCTGGATCTCGTTCTTCTTGAGGGTGTCGCGGAACTGGACGAACACCGTCGACGATCCGGGGGTCGTGTAGCTGCGGACGTAGTCGAGACCGTTGAGCTGCTGGAGCTCCTTCTCGACCCGGTCGGTGACCTGATCGAGGGTGTCCTTGATGGTCGCGCCCGGCCACGTGGTCTGCACCACCATGGTCTTGATGGTGAAGGGCGGATCCTCCTCGCGGCCGAGGCGGGTATAGGCCATCAGGCCTGCGACCAGCGAGACCAGCATCAGGAACCAGACGAACGAGCGGTGCTCGAGCGCCCAGTCGGAAAGGTTGAAGTCCTTCACGCGAAAACCCCGTGCGGCCGGATCAGACGGCGCCGTCGGTCAGGCGCACGGCCTGGCCTTCCTTGAGGACGTGGACGCCGGCCACGACGACGCGCTCGCCGGCCTTCAGACCGTCGACGACCGCGACGCGGCCGTCCTCCGCGTTGTCCCGCGCCGCGGCCACGGTGACGTCGCGGCGCGACACCGACTTCCCGTCGGGCGACACGACCCAGACCGAGCGGCGGGCGCCGTCCTCGAGCAGCGCCGAGGCGGGCAGCCGTACGGTGGGCGGGACCTTGCGCATGAGCGACACGTTGATGGTCGCGCCGAGCCGGAAGGCCGGGCCGGGATCGTCCAGGGTGATCCGGATGCGCTTGGACCGCGTCCCCGACTCGGCGAGCGGCGCGATCTCGCGGACGCGCCCGCGCGCCGTCAGCTCCGGCGCGCTCTGGAGCGCGACGGTGAAGACGCCGTCCGCCGGCAGGGCCCCGGCATGGGCTTCGGGAATGTCGACCACGGCCTCGCGGACGTCCGGTCGCGCCACGGTCACGACACCCTGGCCGGCGCTGAGCACCTGGCCGACCTCGGCGAGGCGCTGGGTCACGACGCCGTCGAACTCGGCCTTCAGCTCGGTGTAGCCCATCTGGTCGCGGGCCTTCTGGAGGCTCGCCATCGCCTGATCCACCCGGGCCCGGGCGGTCTCGCGCTTGGCGACCGCCTGGTCGAGGGTCGCCTGGGAGACGGCGTTGCCGGACATCAGGCGCCGGGTTCGCGACTCCGCGGCCTCGGCGTTCTCGGCCTGCGCCTTCGCGTCGGCGAGGTCAGCCTCGGCGCGGGTCAGGTCGAAACGGGTCACGATGGTGTCGAGGGCGGCGAGGCGCTGGCCCCGGGTGACGAGGTCGCCGACCGTGACGTCCCGAGCCACCATGCGGCCGGGAATCTGGAAGCCGAGCTGCGCCTGGTAGCGCGGCTCGATCGTGCCGGCGAACGGCCCGAACGTGATGCTGTCCTTCGGCGCGACCACCTGCGTCAGCACCGGACGGACGGCAGCGGCCTCGCCGCCCTCCTCGCCGTGACCGTTGCAGCCGGCAAGCGCCGCCGTGACGAGTCCGAGCGCGAGATACGCGCGCGTCTTCATGGGCGGTCTCCGATCTCGGCGGCCGCGACGGTCTGGCCGGGGCGCAGGAACTGGATGCCGGCGACGACCACGCGCTCGCCCGGCTCGACGCCGCGCTTCAGCGCGATGATGTCGGGCCCGAAGCGGTCGATCTCCACCGCGCGCACCGAGACGGTCCTGCGGTCCGGATCGTAGATCCACACGGAGGGCCGCCCGTCGTAGCGGTACAGTGCCGACCAGGGCAGGACGACCGCTTCGTGCGGCGCGAAGCGGCCGCGGCCGACGACGACGGCGCCGAGCCCCATGGCGGCGGGCGTCGCCTTCAGACCGATCTTGACCCGCACCGTGCCGCTCGCGGCGTCCACCGTGGGCGAGATCTCCCGCACGGTCCCGACCGCGGTGACGGACGGGTCGGACTGGAGGGCCACCGCGATGGTGTCGCCGGCCGGCGGCTGGGCCAGCAGCGATTCGTAGACGTTGAAGACCGCGTCGCGGGGCCCGTCCTGCGCCACGACCAGCACGGTCTGGCCCGCCTGGACGACTTGGCCGACCTCGAAGCTGCGGCTCGTCACCACGCCGGACACCCCCGCGCGCAGCTCCGTGTACGAGAACTGCTCCTGCGCGGTCCCCAGCGCCGCCTTGGCCGAGTCGACCGCCGCCTGGGTCGTGCGCAGCTCCTGCTCGGCGTTGTCGTAGGTCGAGCGGGTGGTGAAGCCGCCGGCGAGGAGCTGCTTCTGACGCTCGTAGGACATCTTGGCCTGTGTCAGCAGCGCTTCGGCCGAAGCGAGGGCGGCCTTGGCGTTGTCGAGATTGGCCTGCTGCGTCAGGGGTTCGAGGACGGCGAGGACCTGATTGGCGGCGACGTGGTCGCCGACCTCGACGCGCCGCTCGGCGACCTTTCCGTTCGTCCGGAACGACACGTTCACCTGCGCCTGGGCCTGGATGTCGCCGGTCACCACGACGTCGAGCGCCAGCGGCGTCCGGTGCGCCTGCACCACCCGCACCCGGGCCAGAGCCGGATCGAAGGCCGTTTCCGGCTCGGCTCGGGCGCACCCGATCGAAGCGAGCGCGGTTAACACCAGCAGAACGGATGTCGATGGAAGGAAGGCGATGCGGTTCATGCGATCGACTGCGTCGGCGCGATTCGTGCGAATTGCGTGGCGCGTTCCTACGCCATCCATTACATACCGTCCAGACGGTCTTTAGTGCAGGCTTGTGATGCAGGTGAAGCGACAGCGACTGGCGGCGCGGCCCGAGATCATCCTGGAGGCGGCCGCGGCCGTTCTTCTGAAGGGGGGGGTGCGCGGGCTGACGATCGACGCGGTCGCGGTCGAGGCCGGGCTGAGCAAAGGCGGGGTTCTGCACCATTACGCGTCCAAGGACGCGCTGGTGGCGGCGCTGGTCGCCCGCAAGCTCGCGGACGTGCGCGCGGAGATCGATGCCTGCGCGCGGGAGATCCCGGCCGGCCCGTCGCAACTGCCCAGAGCGATGGTGGCCCATATCCGCGGGCACTATTGCGAGGATAACGAAGCCGCGCGCGCGCTCCTCCTGGCATCGATGGAATCGCCGGAAGCGCAGAAGGACTTTCAGGCTTTCGTCGCGGATCAGCTGGACCAGCTCGGACGGATCGAGGGCGCGCCCCCGGGCGAGGGCTCGGTCCTGTACTTCGCCATCTTGGGCCTGTTCATGAGCCGGGCGCTGGGCTTCCAGCAACTCGACGAGGACACCCTGGCGCCGATGCTCGACGCGCTCGACCGCATCGCCGGGCGAGCGGGCGGCTAGAGCCCGACGCTCAGCCTCGGGCTCAGGCTTGGAACGCCAGGATCGCCCGGGTGCCGGGACGGCCGGGGGCGTACGACAGGGCCGAGCGCAGGTTCGACGCCATGGCGCGCACGATGCGCGACCCGAGCCCGGTGCCGCGGATCTCGCCCTCCCCGGTCCAGCCGATGCCGTCGTCCTCGACGGCGAGCAGCACGGTGTCGGCGGCGTCCCGCTCGACCGCCACGCGGATCTCGCCCGAGGTGCCGACCGGGTAGGCGTACTTGTAAGCGTTGGTGACGAGCTCGGTCACGACCACGCCGACCGAGACAGCCTTGTCGGTCGAGAGCCGCACCGGCTCGGCCCGGAGGCGGATCGCGTGGTCCCGCCCGCTCGCCCGCATGGCGGCCTGCAATTCCTCGACGAGGCTCTGCAGGTAGGCGTCGAGCTCGACGGACTCGACGTCGTCCGAGGTGTAGAGGCGCCGGTGGATGCCGGCGATCGCCGAGATCCGGGCCTGCATCTCGTCGAGCGCCGCCTTGGCGGCCGGATCCGTGACGGCGTTGCGCTGCATGTGCGCCAGGGCGGCGACGAGGGCCAGGGAGTTGGCCACGCGGTGATTGACCTCGCGCAGCAGCAGCTCGGCGCGGTCGCGCGCCTCGCGCATCTCGGCCTCGGCCCGCTCCTTGTCGCGCCGCAGGCTCTCCTGCCGGAGGGCGGTGGCGACGGCCTCGCCGAGCAGCTCCCGGAACTGCCCCTGGACGTCCTTCCAGACGTAGTCCACCGCCCCCGCCTTCAGGGCCGCCACGGCGACGCGGCTGTCCTCGGAACCGGTCACGTAGATGACCGGCGGCGCCTCGGGCAGCGCGCGGATCTCCGGCAGCAGGTCGAGGCCCGTCTGCCCGGGCATGTGGTGGTCGAGGGCGACGGCGTCGATCCCGCCCTGCGCCAGTCGCGCCAGCCCCGCGGCACCGTCGGGACAGAGCTCGACGGCGTAGCCGCGCGCCTCCAGGGCGCGCCGGACCAGGCGGCCGAGGCCGGGATCGTCGTCGATGTAGAGGATGCGTGCCGCCGCAGCGGTGCCGCCCACGCTGGCACGCCCGGCACTCATGGGTTCTGCGGAACCTGCATGACCGAGAAGAACAGCCCGAGCTGGCGGATCGCGTTCGCGAAGCCGTCGTAGCTCACCGGCTTGGTGATGTAGACGTTGGCCCCGAGATCGTAGCAGCGCTGGATCTCGCGGCTGTCGTCCGTAGTGGTCAGCACCACCACCGGTGACCGCCGCGTGTGCGGGTTCGCCTTGACCTTCTCGAGGATGTCGAGGCCGGTCATGTCCGGCAGGTTGAGATCGAGCAGGATCAGCAGGTGACGTCGGGCGCTCGCCTCGCCGGAGCCGTCCGCGCCGAGCAGATAGTCCAGCGCGGACGTGCCGTTCCGGAACTGCACGATGTCGTTGTTGACGCCGGCGCGGCGAATGTTCCGCTCGATCAGGCGCGCATGTCCCTCGTCATCCTCGATCATCACGATGCTGACGGGGTGCACGGGTGGCTCCACGCTCATTCGGCGGCGATGGGCGCCGGTTCAGGGTCTAACCGGACCGCTGTAGCTGTCCCGCGCGGCAAGGTCACGTCGAACGTCGTGCCGACGCCGAGTTCTGAACGGATCTCGATCCGGCCGCCGAACGAGCGCACCAGCGCCTTCACGTGGGCTAGGCCGATCCCCTCGCCCGGGCGGTCCTGTGTGCCCGATCGGCGGAAAAGCTCGAAGACGCGGGCGTGGTCCCGGGCGGCGATGCCCCGACCGTTGTCGGCGACGGAGAAGCAGACGCCGCGCTCGCCCACGGCCTTGGCCGTCACGGTGATGCGTCCGGGCCGACTCGGGTCGAGGTATTTCACGGCGTTGTCCAGCAGGTTGCCGAAGACCTGCTCGATCGCGAGCCGGTCGGCGACGATCTCGGGCAGGTCGCGGGCGATCGTCACCGTGGCGCCGACCGCCTCCGCCTGATGCCGCTGGGCATCGGCCACGCCGCGGAGCAGGCCGGTCATGTCGAGGGGCTCGGGCGAGAACTGTCGCCGCCCCTCCCGGGAGAGCTTCAGGATGGCGGCGATCAGCCCTTCCATCCGGTTCACCGCCGCCTTGATGAAGCCGAGCGCCTCGCCGAGATCGGCGTCGAGCCGATCCGCCTCCGGATGTCCCCGGAGGGCCGCGGCGATCTCGGTCCGGGTCGCCTCCAGTTCGCTCGTGAATCCCATCACGTTGACCAGCGGCGCGCGGAGGTCGTGGCTGACGATGTAGGCGTAGCGCTGGATCTCCTCGTTGGACTCGCGCAGATCGGATTCGGCCAGTCTCTGCTCGGTGATGTCCGTGTGGACGCCGACCCACTCGCGGATCTCGCCCCGCGCGTCGAAGACCGGGATGGCGCGGATCGCGAAATGTCGCCACGTTCCGTCGCGGGACCGGACCCGGTGCTCGTGGACGTAGGTACGCCGTGCCCGGACGGTCGCGTTCCAGGTCTCGATGGACGATTCCATGTCGTCGGGATGGACCGCGTCGGCCCAGCCGTAGCCCTGATATTGGTCCCGCGTCTGACCGGTGATCGCGCTCCAGCCCGGCTGCTCGCCGAGCATCCGGCCCTCGGCATCGTTGGTCCAGAGCACGCCGCGCACCGCCTGCACGGCGGCGCGGAACCGCGCCTCGCTCGCCTGGAGTTCGCGCTGCACGCGCTGCTGGTCTAGCGAGGAGGCGAGCATCGCGAGGAACAGGATGAGGAACGTCGCGCCGGCGACGTAGAGGGCGAGGTTCTGCTGGCCCGGAACGCCGGTGGCCGCGTGGGCGGCGTGGGCGCCGGCCGCCTCGGCGGTGATCGTCGCCGCGGCCATGCCGGTGTAGTGCATCCCCGCCACCGCGAGGCCCATCACACACGCCGCGGCGAGCTTCTGCCAGACGCCGTGCTGCCGGAAGGAGAGCCACAGGGCCGCGGTCGCCGCGGTCACGGCGATCGCCACCGAGAGCGCGACCACCGCCGGGCTGTAGGCGAGGTCGCCCGGGATCCGGAGCGCCGCCATGCCGGTGTAATGCATGCCGGCGACGCCCAGACCCATCAGGGGGCCGGCCACGAGAAGTCCGCCCGGCCCCTCGCCGACGCGCGCCACCCACAGGAAGGCGGCCCCGGTCACCGCGACGGCGATCGCGAGAGACAGGAGGGTGAGGCCGATGTCGTAGGCGGCCGGCATGCCCATCTCGAAGGCCAGCATGCCGACGAAGTGCATCGACCAGATGCCGCCGCCCATGGCGAGTGCGGCACCGGCGATCCATGGCCAGCGCGGCCCCGCGACGGGCCCGCGGATCCGCGCCCCCAGGTCCAGCGCGGTGTAGGACGCGAAGACGGCGAGGCCGATCGACAGGGCGACCAGCGCCGGGTTGTAGCCAATATGGACCATCGACTGCGATCGACGCGTGAGGGGCGCTCCTCGCGATGTATCCCGGGTAGATGGCGGGCGCCATCGCGATTCGGAGCCGGCCAAGTCTCCGAGATACCGAGACTGTGCCGCGAGGCCCGAGGGCGGGGCCGGGATGGGTGCGGGTCCGCGGCCGGGGCTCTGCCTGCGGGCGCGCGACAGGTCCGGGCAAGCAGGTTCGGCCACGATCCACCTTGGACCCGCCCCGGCGTAGGCAAGCGGACGGGGTGCGCGCATGGCCGGGTCGAGGCGGAGCGGCGATTGCAGTCTGCGCGTCTCGGCGGACAGGTCACGATCGGCGCCCGACGCCGACGCGCGGCTGGGCCGCGACGAAAAATTCGCGTGCGTCACACGGCGATGGTCTCTCCCGGCGTCCGCCCGCGTTCTAGGTTCTGTCGATCGCTCAACGCGAATGCAGGTTCATGAACGGACACGCGGCGGCACGATTTCCGGACGACCTGCGCGAGGCCCTGGCGCAGGCTCTGTACGAGTCTGAGCGGACGGAGGGAGAGGATCGCGCCCTCTGGACCGACCCGGACCTGGAGGCCCGGCACCCCGGTCTCCGCGAGCGCTATCGTCGATCCGCCGACGCCCTCGCGGCCGGCCCGCTGGCGGATCTGCTGGCGGCCCGACGGGCCGACGAGGAGGAGTTGCGGGTGCTGCGCCGGCAGCGGATGTCGCCCGAGCGCGAGCGGGAACTCCTCGAGGCCAACAACCGCCTCCTCGCCCGCGCCGAAGCGGCCGAGACGGCGCGGAGTGCCGCGGAAGAGGCGCTCGTGACGCTGCGCCGCGAGCGCGACGTCGCCCGGGAGGCGGAGGCGTTCTGGCAGCAATTCGCCTTCGACGCCGACGATCTCGCGACCCGGCGCCTCATCGAGCAGACCGACGCCCGCGCCGAGGCCGAGCGGCGAGCGATCGAGGAGCGGTGCCGACGGGAGCGCGCGGAGGCGGCGCTGCGCCTCTTCGCCGATCGCGCCGACGTCATGCCCAAGGAGGGATGGGCGTCGGAACTGGCGAAGGCCAATCGCGACATCCCGCTGTGGTGGTTCCACGCGGCCCGCGTCGCCCTCGAGCCGCCGGATCTGTCCCGACCGACCGAGAGCGGCGAGGCCTGAGCACCTCAGGCGGCCGCGGGCTGCTTCGCGGGCGTGTCTCGGAACAGCGCCGTGCAGCCGGAGCCGCGATGCATGCTCAGGATCGACGCACGGTCGATCTCCGGATGGGTCTTGAGCACCTTCTGGACGCAGGCGAGCACGCGCTCGTACTGCGCGGCGTCGTAATTCGGTTCCAGCGGGCTCACGGCAATGTAAGTCTCGACCACGAGAACGCGCTCGGCGCGGTCGTGGGCGACGTCGACGGCGATCCAGGACGACTTGATCAGGCTGGTGCTGGCGAGCATGGGCGTTCCTCGTGCAGCGTTACATCGTGCCCCCTACGGCTGCGGCACGCTTTTCATCCCGCAGCCAGAGGCAATTTTGGCGAAATCATGGACCGCCTGTCCCGGAATGCCAAGGGGGCGCTGCCGGCGACGCGCGTTCGCGCTGTGCCGCGTGTTGAGCGTCGGCGCGCCCCGGCTTACGCTCCGGCATCGGCCGTCACCGGAGACGTCCACAATAGGCACTCGCGTCCGCCAGATGGCATGTGGTATACAAATTGGCGGACTCGTCACCCCGAGTCCGCGTGACGGTGTCGCGATACGACGAGACCGCGCTTCGGGAGGGAGAACAGACATGATCCGTTCGAGGATGGAAGGCCCCTGCCCCGGCGTCGCGGCACGCGCGTCACGGGCCCGTGCAGGCATCGAATCGGTATCCCGCGCGGCCTGAGCCGCCCTCCGTCATCCCCACACCGACTCCAGCTCCGAGACCGATCATGACCAAGGCCCTCGAAGGCGTCCGCATCCTGGACTTCACCCACGTTCAATCCGGTCCGACCTGTACGCAGCTCCTGGCCTGGTTCGGCGCCGACGTCATCAAGGTCGAGCGGCCGGGCGTCGGCGACGCCACGCGCCAGCAGCTTCAGGACATCCCGGACGTGGACAGCCTCTATTTCACGATGCTGAACCACAACAAGCGGTCGATCACGCTCGACTCGAAGAACCCCAAGGGCAAGGAGGTTCTCTGGCGCCTGATCAAGGAATGCGATGTCCTCGTCGAGAATTTCGCGCCCGGCGCCCTCGCCCGCATGGGCCTGACCTGGGAGAAGATCCACGAGGCCAACCCGCGGATGATCCTGGCCTCCGTGAAGGGCTTCGGTCCGGGCCGCTACGAAGATTGCAAGGTCTACGAGAACGTCGCGCAGTGCGCCGGCGGCTCCGCCTCGACGACGGGCTTCCGCGACGGCATCCCGATGGTGACGGGCGCGCAGATCGGTGATTCCGGCACGGGCTTGCACCTCGCCCTCGGCATCGTCACGGCGCTCTATCATCGGACCCAGAGCGGCCTCGGCCAGAAGGTCGACTGCGCCATGCAGGACGGCGTGCTGAACCTGTGCCGGGTGAAGCTGCGCGACCAGCAGCGGCTCGCGCACGGGCCGCTCAAGGAGTACAGCCAGTTCGGCGAGGGCATCCCCTTCGGCGAGGCGACCCCGCGCGCGGGCAACGATTCGGGTGGCGGTCAGCCGGGCCGCATCCTGCGCTGCAAGGGCTGGGAGCAGGATCCGAACGCCTATATCTACGTCATCACCCAGGCCGCCGTCTGGGAGCCGATCTGCGACATCATCGGTGAGCCGGATTGGAAGACCGATCCGAACTACGCCACCCCGAAGGCCCGCCTGCCGCATCTCAACGAGATCTTCACGCGGATCGAGGCCTGGACAATGAAGGTGTCCAAGTTCGAGGTGATGGACACCCTGAACAAGTACGACATCCCCTGCGGCCCGATCCTGTCGATGAAGGAGATCGCCGAGGACGAGTCGCTGCGGAAGACCGGCACCATCGTGGAGGTCGATCACCCGACCCGCGGCAAGTACCTGACGGTCGGCAATCCCATCAAGCTGTCGGCGAGCCCGAGCGAGGTGACCCGCTCGCCGCTCCTCGGCGAGCACACCGAGGAGATCCTGCGCTCCGTGCTCGGCTACTCCGAGGCCGAGGTCGGCGAGATCTCCGAGTCCGGCGCGATCGGCGCGGTCCAGAAGATCGCGGCCGAGTGATCGGTCTCCGGCGAGCCGCGGCCGAGGCTCCGGATCGCTGAAGTTACAATCCGGGGGCGCGCGTGCCGCGCGGCCCCGGATTCCGGGTGACGCCGTTCGACGGCCAGGGCACGGTCGCGCCGCCGAGCCAGCGCTCGGTCCGTTCCATCCCGGTCCCGCGCAGGGCCCGGACGACACCCAGGAGCCTGCATGCGCATCGCCTTCATCGGTCAACAGGATTTCGGAAAAGCGGTCCTGGAGGCGTTCCTCGAGCGAGGCGATGAGGTTGCCGCGGTGTTCTGCGCGCCCGAGAAGCCCGGCGCCAAGCCGGACGTCCTGAAGACGGCGGCCGTCGAGAAGGGGCTGACGGTCTTCCAGTTTCCCAGCTTGAAGAGCCCCGAGGCCGAGGCCGCGATGCGCGGCCTGAACGCCGATATCGGCATCATGGCCTACGTGCTCCAGTTCGCGCCGCAGAGCTTCGTCAACATCCCGACGCACGGCACCATCCAGTATCATCCGAGCCTGCTCCCGCGTTACCGCGGCCCGTCGTCGATCAACTGGCCGATCGCCCGGGGCGAGTTGCAGACCGGCCTGACCATCTTCCGGCCTACCGACGGCCTCGACGAGGGCCCGGTGATCCTGCAGAAATCCTGCCCGATCGGCGCCGACGCGACCCTGGGCGACGTCTACTTCGACAACCTGTTCCCGATGGGCGTTGCGGCCATGCTCGAGGCAGCCGATCTCGTCGTGGCCGGCCAGCATGTCGAGATCGATCAGGACGAGGACGCAGCGAGCTACGAGGGCTGGTTCCGCGCCGCCGAGGCGGAGATCCACTGGTCCTCCCACGCCGAGCAGATCTACAACCTGATCCGCTCGGCCAACCCGGCGCCCGGCGCCTGGACCACCCACGACGGCAAGAAGCTGCAGATCTTCGACTGCAGCCTGCATCGCATCCGCAAGCTCGCCGACGTCGTCGGCAAGCCCGGCGAGGTGATCGCCGTCGACGATCAGGGATTCAGCGTCTGCGCCCAGGGCGGCCAGATCGAAGTCCGCAAGGTCAAGGCGGAGGGCGGCAAGAAGGTCGCGGCGGCCGAGTTCGCCCGGGAAGCCGGACTGGCGGTCGGACAGATCCTGGGGCGCTAGGCCAACCTCGCGTCAGGTCGTCTCCGGCGCGGTCTGCCGCGCCGCGTTCAGACCGTAGCCGCGGAAGCGCTCGACCGTGGCGCCGATCTCGTCGTCGGACAGGATGATCGGCGTCCCGATCTGCCGCGCGACGGCGTATTGCTGGCAGAGCGTTTCCAGCTCGACGGCGAGCCACAGCGCCTTCTCCAGGCTCGCGCCGGCCGCGATCATGCCGTGGTTGGCGAGGAGGCAGACGTTGCGGTCGACGAGCGCCGCGAGGGCGAGGTCCGAGAGTTCCGCCGTGCCGTACGGCGCGTAAGGCGCGCAACGCACTGTCGGGCCGCCGAAGGCCGCGATCATGTAGTGGACCGCCGGGATGGCCTCCCCGCACATCGCGAAGGCGGTGCAGTAGACCGGATGCGCGTGGACCACCGCGTGGAATCCCGGACGGGACGCCAGGATGTCTCGGTGGAAGCGCCATTCCGACGAGGGCTTCTGGTCCGGCGGGTGCGTGCCGTCGAGGTCCAACCGGACCACGTCGTCCGGTCCGGTCCGGTCGGTGGGCATGCCGGACGGAGTGATCAGGAGCCCGTCGCGGAAGCGCACCGAGACATTGCCCGAGGTGCCGCGGTTCAGCCCCTGGGCGTCGAGCGCCCGCGCCGCCGCCACGACGCTCTCCCGCGCGATCCGCTCGTCTCTGTCCATGATGCCCGGTCTCCGGAAGGCCCGGTTCCCGGTATGCAGGAAGCCCGGCGCCGTAAAGACGGCGCCGGGCTCATCACGTCGGTTCCGCGTCGCGGCGCCGGACGACCGGGGCCTGCTACTGCGCCAGCACCGGCGCGAGGCCCGCCTCGGGCTTCTTGGTGTAGGCGGCGCGCATCGGCTTGAGGACGAACAGCGCCAGCAGGGCCGCCAGGATGTTGAGGGCCGCGGCCGCCAGGAACACCGTGTGCCAGCTCCCGGTCATGGTCGTGAGCACGCTGGTGTAGGGGACGATCAGCGCCGCGGTGCCCTTGGCCGTGTAGAGCAGGCCGGCATTCGTCGCCGCGTATTTCGACCCGAACGTGTCGCCGCAGGTCGCCGGGAACAGCGAGTAGATCTCGCCCCAGGCGAAGAAGACGAGCCCCGTCAGCAGCACGAAGGCGATCGGGTTCTGGCCGAACTGGCTCAGCGCGTAGATGCCCAGGCCCTCGATCGCGAAGGACAGGAACATCGTGTTCTCGCGGCCGATATGGTCGGAGACCCAGCCGAAGAACGGACGCGTCACGCCGTTGAGCACCCGGTCGAGCGTGGCCGCGAAGGTCAGCGCCGGCAGCGTGATCCCGAGGAGCGAGACCGGGACGTCGGCGATCTTGAAGTCCTTGGCGATCGGGCCGAGCTGCGCGGTGGCCATCAGACCGCCGGCGGCCATCATGACGAACATCGCGTACATGACCCAGAAGATCGGCGTGCGGACCATCTCGGACGGCTTGTAGTCCCGCTTCGACTGGCTGACCCGGGCGACCTCCGGAACCTGACCCTTGGCCGGCGCGCGCAGGAACAGCGCGATCAGCATGACGATCACGCCCTGCCCGATGCCGAAGTAGAAGAAGGCCGCCTCGTAGCCCTGGGACTTGATCATCGCCTGGATCGGCACGACCGTCAGCGCCGAACCCGCGCCGAAACCCATGGCGGTGATGCCGGCGGCCAGGCCGCGGCGATCGGGGAACCACTTCAGCGAGTTGCCGACACAGGTTCCGTAGACCGCACCCGCACCGGTGCCGCCGATCGCGGCCGCGATGTAGAGGACGGTGAGCGAATCCGCGTAGGAGTTGATCACCCAAGCGATGGCGCAGAGCAGACCGCCGAACAGCGTGACGATCCGCGGGCCGTACTTATCGACGAACCAGCCCTCGATCGGGACCAGCCAGGTCTCGGTGACGACGAACAGCGTGAAGGCCACCTGGATCGCCGCGCGATCCCAGCCGTGGCGCTCCTGCATCGGGCTCACGAAGAAGGTCCAGCCGTACTGCATGTTGGCGATCATGCACATGCAGACGACGCCGAAGGCGAGTTGCAGCCAGCGGCCGCGCCCCACCGGTTTGACGATCTCGGACATACCGTTCCCTCCTGGACAGTATTATTGTTGGCGTTCGCGCTCAGGCCAGCTTTATGCCTTGCCAGAGCGCAGCTTGGCAGAACAACTTGACCGGAATTCTTAGAAAAATTCTTGGCCCGCGGGCAAATAATCTCTGTAGTAGCCGCCACCCGCCTGGCACCGGACGATGATGTCTGATGGTCGACGGTATGCCAGCAAGATGGTGCTGATTTAATCCCAGGCTGTCAATCGAACCTGCAAAAAAACACACCTCAGCCGGGTTGGATTAAACACTTGGCTCGAACGTGCCTCGCACGTGGCTGCGAGGGGCCCGGATTTCGGTTGCGTTCGCGCCACTTCTAACGTGCCGGAAGGCGGCAAAGGTCACAGGTCTGTGGGACCGCGCCGCAATCGACTAGGATCTTGCAAAGGTTTGGGTTAGGTCGTTTGAGAGCGCACGACAGAGAATGCGTGCGGGACATCATGCGTGTGAGCCGACTGGACGAGGGATGTCGAATTCCGAACCGCTGAGCGTGAAGCCCATCGTCGCCAGCTCCAGTCTCCGGACATTGGCCTACGAGGCGCTCAAAACGGCCATCACCAACATGGACATCTACGGGCGTCCGGACGAGGTGCGTCTCGACGAGCGGAAGCTGTCGCAGGATCTCGGTGTCAGCCGCACGCCGGTGCGCGAGGCCCTGACGGTTCTTGAGCAGGAGGGCTTCGTCCGCTCCGAAGCGCGGCGCGGTGTCTTCGTGATCAAGAAGAACAAGCGCGAGATCGTCAGCATGATCCACGCGTGGACGGCGCTGGAGAGCATGGCGGCCCGTCTCGCCTGCGCGCGCGCCACCGACGCGCAACTGCGCTCGTTGCGCGAATCGTTCCCTGAATTCTTCGAGGGGCAGCCGTCCGAGCACATCGACGAGTACTCCGATGCGAACATCCGCTTCCACCAGCGCATCATCGCGCTGGGTCACTGCGAGGCGATCGCCGATCTGACCAGCAATCTGCTGATGCATGTCCGCGGCATCCGCAGCACCGCGCTCCGGCAGGGCGACCGAGCGGAGCGCTCGATACGGGAGCACGTCGCCATCATCTCGGCGCTCGAAGCCCGCGATGCAGATCTGGCCGAGAGGCTCGTCCGCGAGCACGGTCTCGGTCTCGCGCAACACGTCGACACCTACGGCGACTACCTGGACTGATCGCCGCCCGAGCTCACGCCCGGCGGCGATGAGACCGGGATTGCGTCGCGGCTCATCCGTCAGCACGCCTGCGCGCACTTGCGCGGCATCATCGACGTCGCGTCTGTCGGCTCCGATGCACAGTCGAGACCCGGTCTAACGGGATCTCAAATCGAATCGTGCACGATCGTTGCGGCGCTGCAAAAAATCCGGCCGCGGAGCGCTCAAACGTGGCGCGCCACCTATCCGATCGAGAGCATGGCGCCGAGGGAAAACCGTCGCGAGCGGGCGTGCACGCGCTCTCCATGCATGCACGGCATGAACGGTATTCGTAATCTGGCATACCAAGTTGCGCCGCGGCATGACACGTATCGCATCGCAACATGTCCCGTTCGAAACCGCGCCGGATAGTCCGATGATCGCCAGCTTCCTCGCCATCTTTGTCGCCTTCGCCGCCTGCCAGGCGTTGCTGACCGTGAAGTTCGCGGACTTCCTCTCCGCCGCGGAGGGTGGTCACGCGACCGTCGAGCCCGCCGCCGACGTCGCGTCCGCGAAGCTCGCCTGAGGACAAGGCCGGTCCGCAGCGTCTGAGAATGCGTAGGGTTAACGCTTTCCTCAAATTTTACGCGTAGGGTGAACCGATCGTTGACCGTGCGGGCGAGGAGCTACCGCGTTGGCCCTCGGCCCCGCATCGCGTTTCTCGGACGGGCCTTTCGTCCTGATCGTCTCGGATCGTCCGTCCGAACGATCGGCCCTCGAGCGCGCGATCGCGCTAGTGATGGACTGTCGTGCGATTCCGCCCGGCGTCCCGCTGCCGTCGGGGCGGCCACATCTCGTCATCCTGGACCTGCCGCCGGCCCGTAGCGCCGAGCTGCAATCCACCCTCGCCCATCACGGACCGCCGGTCCCGCGCCTCGTTCTCGTGCGCGGCGAACCCCTGCCGGCCGCTCGCTACCTCCGTCAGCTGCCGGCCGCGTCGCCCCGCCAGCTTGTATTGGCGAATGTCTTCGCCATGATCGAGGAGGCGACGCGCTCCGCCGAGTTGCGGCAGCGTCGGCTCCTGGAGCGCGTCTCGGGCGCCACCGCCGTCGTCGCCGAGATCTTCGACAGCGCCGCCCTCGGCGCCCGTCTGCAGCGCGCCGACGCGGATCGCGGAACCGAGCTGGTCCTCGCGGCCGTCTCGGAGGTCGGGATCGCCGAGTGGCTCACCGCGGTGTGGCGCCACGAGATCGGCGTTTACCAGCACACCCTCGGCGTCGCCGGCCACGCCGCCACCTTCGGCTCGCAGATCGGCCTCGGTCAGACCGACCTCGCGTTGCTGGTGCGCTCGGCGCTGCTGCACGACATCGGCAAGGCGCGCATCCCCGCGGAGATCCTCAACAAGCCGGGACCGCTCAATCCCGAGGAATCGCGCCTCATGCAGCGCCATCCCGATATCGGCGCCGATCTGCTTCGCGTGCACGGCGATTTCGAGGAGGCGGTGATCGACGTGGTCCTTCACCACCACGAGCGTCTTGACGGGAAGGGCTATCCCGATCGGCTGTCCGGTGCGGCGATCTCGGACCTCGTGCGGATCGTGACGATCTGCGACGTGTTCTCCGCCCTGACCGAGCGGCGCACCTATCGGCAGCCTGCCACTCCCGCGGAGGCGCTGTCGATCATGGCCGACAACACCGGGCACCTGGATCCGGATCTCCTGCGCGCCTTCGCGCCCTCCATGCTCAAGGGCAGCGCCCTGGCGGCCTGATCCGGGCCCGGCGTGGCGCCGGCGCCACGCTGTTCGGCGGGATGGTCCGGGCGCGCCGCGCGCCGCGCTTTCGCCGCAACCGCGCCGGAGGGAGGCGATCCCGTCACACGATTTGCCGACCGGACCGTGCCCAAGCTCAGTCTCGCCCTCGCTGTCGCCCTCCCGCTGGCCCTCGCCGGGTGCGGCGGTCTCTCGGTCCTGCCCGAGACTCCCGTCGAGAACGCGACGCACACCGCCGTGCTCGACGAGGTCGCGGCCGCCGCGGCGATCTCGGCCTACCGGGTCCAGCACGGCCTGAGCCCGGTCGTGGTCGACTCGGCTCTCGTGAAGGCGGCGGCCTTCCAGGCCGGCAACAACGCCCGCCACGGCCAGCTCAGCCACGATGTCGGCGGCAGCTTCACCTCGCGCATGGCGTCGGCCGGTCTCGCGAGATCCTGGGCGGCCGAGAATCTCAGCGCCGGGTCCGAGACCCTGGAGCAGGTGCTCGCCCGCTGGAAGGCGAGTCCCGAGCACAACAGGAACATGCTGCTGCCGCAGATCCGCAGGATCGGGATCGCCCGGGTCGATGCCCCGACCACCCGGTACAAGCGCTTCTGGGCGCTCGTGATGGCCGGCGGCTGACGCCGGACGTCTCAGGATTCGGACGGCGCCAGATCGACGATCCGGAGCTGGGCGCGCTCGGCGCCGCGCCAGCGGTCGCAGGACAGGGTCCCGGCCACGTGCATCTCCCGGCCGATCCCGTTCAGCAAGGCCAGGCCGAGCGGTCGTTCGGCGGCGCGGAAACAGATCGCTCCCACCACCTGCCCGTCGCGGCTGCGCAGCCGGGCCCTGACATGGCTGGAGCCGACCAGACCGGCGTCGACGAGGCGGTGCCGGCCCAGCGCGAAGATCGGCTCGGGCGCACCCTGGCCGAACGGGCCGGCCCGCTGCAGCAGCCGGACCGTCTCCGCAGTGGCGCCGCCGGCGCTGAGGCCGCCGTCGATCAGCAGGGCATCGGCGGTCCGGGCCACCGCGACGCTCGCCCCGAGCAGCATCGCCAGATGCGCCTCGAAGCGGGGGATGTCGTCGGCCCGCACGGTCACGCCGGCCGCCATGGCATGGCCGCCGCCCTTGCTGGCGAGCCGGGCCTCCACGCAGGCGCGGACCGCGAGCCCCAGATCCGCGCCCGGGATCGAGCGCCCCGAGCCCGTGGCGGTCCCGTCCGGACGGATCGCGAACGCGAAGGCCGGCCGGTTGAAGCGCTCCTTCAGCCGGGAGGCGATGAGGCCGACGATGCCGGGGTGCCACTCGGCGCTGGCAGTCACCAGCACGGTACGGGCCGGATCGAGCGTCAGGGCCCGGTCCATCTCGGCCTCGGCCTCCAGGACGGCCTGCGCCTCGATCGCCTGACGCTCGCGGTTGAGGCGATCGAGGTCGGCGGCGATCCGGGCCGCCTCGCCCGGGTCCGCCGTGGTCAGCAGGCGGGCGCCCAGGGCCGAGTCGCCGATGCGCCCGCCGGCATTGATGCGCGGCCCGAGCACGAAGCCGAGATGCCACGCTTCCGGAGGCTCGCCGAGCGAGGCCGCGTCCAGCAGCGCCGCGAGCCCGGTGCGGCCGCGATGGCGCATGACCGTGAGCCCCTGGGTCACGAAGGCCCGGTTGAGGCCCGTGAGAGGCACGACGTCGGCCACGGTCGCCAGCGCCACGAGGTCGAGGGCATCGGTGAGCTGCGGTTCGGGACGATGGCTGCCGAAGAAGCCCTCCTGCCGCAGGGCGCGGTTCAGCGCCACCAGGGTCAGGAAGACGATGCCGGCGGCGCAGAGATGGCCGAGGCCCGACAGGTCGTCGAGGCGATTCGGATTGACCACGGCGCGGGCGGGGGGGAGGATCTCGGAAGCCGCGTGGTGGTCGAGGACGATGACGTCGAGACCGGATTTCTCGGCCTCCTCCAGCGGCGCGTGGCCGCTCGTCCCGCAATCGACGCAGACGAGGAGTGTCGCGCCCTCCGCCGCCAGCGCGGTGATCGCCGCGACGTTGGGGCCGTAGCCCTCGGTGATCCGGTCGGGGATGTGGATCGGCGCGCGCAGTCCCAGGTTGCGGAGATAGCCGGCGAGGAGCGCCGCGCTCGCGGCGCCGTCGACATCGTAGTCGCCGAACACCGCCACCGTCTCCCCGCGCTTCACGGCGCGGACGAGGCGGCGGACGGCCGCCTCCATATCGAGCAGCGTGTGCGGATCCGGCATCAGGTCCCGCAGCCGCGGCGCGAGGTGACGGGGCGCCGCTTCCGGGACGATGCCCCGTCCCGCCAGGACCCGGGCCAGCAACTCCGGGAGGCCGTGGGCCTGGACCATCTTGGCGATCTGATTCTGGACGGCCGCGCCGCCGCAGCGCTCCTGCCAGCGCCGACCGGTCACGGAGGCGGCGACACCCAGGAAGGGCGGCGGTTCGGCGAGGAGCGGAGCGGACGACACGGGCGCCACCCTACACCGGGCCGCGCGGGGAATCTTGCGCCTCGCCGCAACAGCGACGGCGAACGCGATCCGGCACAACGAAAAAGGGCGGGCATCGCTGCCCGCCCGTCGGATCTGCCGGAGACCTGAGTCTCAGAGCGACTTCAGGATGTTGTCGACGACCTTCTTGGCGTCGCCGAACAGCATCATGGTGTTGTCGCGGAAGAACACCTCGTTCTCGACGCCCGCGTAGCCGGAGCCCATGCCGCGCTTGATGAACAGCACGGTCTTGGCCTTCTCCACGTCCAGGATCGGCATGCCGTAGATCGGCGAGGCCTTGTCGGTCTTGGCAGCCGGGTTCGTCACGTCGTTGGCGCCGATCACGAAGGCGACGTCCGCCTGCGGGAACTCGCCGTTGATGTCCTCCAGCTCGAACACCTCGTCGTAGGGCACGTTGGCCTCGGCCAGCAGCACGTTCATGTGGCCCGGCATGCGGCCCGCCACCGGATGGATGGCGTACTTCACGTCGACGCCCTCCTTCTTCAGCATGTCGGCCATCTCGCGCAGCGAATGCTGCGCCTGGGCGACCGCCATGCCGTAGCCCGGGACGATGATGACCCGCTCGGCGTTCTTCATGATGTAGGCCGCGTCGTCGGCCGAACCCTGCTTCACGGGCCGGGTCTCGACCTGACCGGTGCCGGCCGCGGCCGTGTCGCCGCCGAAGCCGCCGAGGATGACCGAGATGAACGACCGGTTCATCGCGTGGCACATGATGTACGACAGGATCGCGCCCGAGGATCCGACCAGCGAGCCGGTGATGATCAGCGCGAGGTTGCCCAGGGTGAAGCCGATGCCCGCCGCCGCCCAGCCCGAGTAGGAGTTGAGCATCGACACGACCACCGGCATGTCGGCGCCGCCGATCGGGATGATGATGAGCCCGCCCAGCACGAGCGAGGCGATGACGATCAGCCAGAAGATCGCCTTCGACTCGGTGCCGATGAACAGGGCGATCAGCAGCACGAGGCCGGCGGCCAGCAGCGCGTTGATCAGGTGGCGCTGGGGCAGCATGATCGGCTTGCCGGACATGCGACCGTCGAGCTTGGCGAACGCGATCACCGAGCCGGTGAAGGTGATGGCGCCGATGGCGACGCCGAGACCCATCTCGAAGAGCGACTGCTTGTGGAAGTGGCCGTTCTCGATGATGCCGAAGGCCTGCGGCGCGTAGAGTGCGCCCGCCGCCACGAAGACGGCCGCGAGGCCGACCAGCGAGTGGAACGCCGCTACGAGCTGCGGCATCGCGGTCATCGGCACGCGCTTGGCGATCACCGCGCCCGCGCCGCCGCCGATGCCGAGGCCCAGCAGCACGAGGATCCAGGCGCCGGCACCCGCCGGCGGGTGGCCGACGAGCGTCGTCAGGATCGCGAGCCCCATTCCGACCATGCCGTACAGGTTGCCCTGCCGGGAGGTTGTGGGGTGCGAGAGCCCCCGCAGCGCCATGATGAACAGGACGCCGGCGACGATATAGAGAAGGGAGGAGACGTTCTCTGACACCGGCTCAGCCCTTCTTCTTGTACATGCCGAGCATGCGTTGCGTGACGAGGAAGCCGCCGAAGATGTTCACGCTGGCGAGCACGATGCCGATGAAGCCGAAGAACCGGGCCAGCCCGGTGCCCTTCTCGATCAGCGGAACGCCGACCGCCAGGATCGCGCCCACGATGATCACCGACGAGATCGCGTTGGTGACCGACATGAGCGGGGTGTGCAGGGCCGGGGTCACCGACCAGACCACGTAGTATCCGACGAAGATCGCCAGCACGAAGATCGCGAGCCGGAACACCGTGGGATCGACCGCGCCGCCCGTGGCGGCGCTCAGCCCGTGGCCCATGCCGTCGGCGATGATCTGCGCCTGGTCGGCGGCGTTGCGCGCCACCGCGGCCGCCGCGCGCGCGGCGTCGGCCAGCACGCGGGCCTGATCGGCGGCCTGATCGGGAGGGACGATGACGTTTGCCATTCTGCTACTCCTCTCGGCCGGGCTTCACTGCGCGCCCGCCGGGGCGGCCGTGCCGGACGCCTTGTTGGCCTCCGACTTGGCCAGCCCCACGGAGGCGGCTTCCGAGGCTGCGCCATCGGTCTTGGGCTGGAAGGACGCGTGCACGACCGCGCCGTCGCGGGTGAGGTTCGTGGCCTTCACCAGCTCGTCGTCCCAGTTGATGGCCAGCGCCTTCGACTCCTTGTCGATCAGGGTCTCGACGAAGGCGTAGAGGTTGCGGGCGTAGAGGCTCGACGACGTGGCGGCGAGCCGCCCCGGCACATTGACGTGGCCGACGATCTTCACGCCGCGGTCGTTCGTGACGACCTCGCCGGCCTTGGCGCCGGCGACGTTGCCGCCGCGCTCCACCGCGAGGTCGACCAGCACCGAACCCGGCTTCATCGACGCCACCATCTCCTCGGAGACCAGCTTCGGCGCCGGCCGGCCGGGGATCAGCGCGGTGGTGATGACGATATCCTGCTTGGCAATGTGGCCCTTGACCAGCTCTGCCTGCTTCTTCTGATACTCGGCCGACATCTCCTTGGCGTAACCGCCGGCGGTCTCGGCCTGCTTGAACTCGTCGTCCTCGACGGCGACGAACTTGGCGCCCAGCGATTCGACCTGCTCCTTGGTGGCGGGCCGGACATCGGTGGCGGTGACGACCGCGCCGAGGCGTCGGGCGGTCGCGATGGCCTGGAGGCCGGCCACGCCGACGCCCATGACGAACACGCGGGCGGCCGGCACCGTGCCGGCGGCGGTCATCATCATCGGCATCGCCCGGCCGTACTCGGCGGCGCCGTCGACGACCGCGCGGTAACCGGCGAGATTCGCCTGCGAGGACAGGACGTCCATCACCTGCGCGCGGGTGATGCGGGGCATCAGCTCCATGGCGAAGCCGTCGACGCCGGCCTCGGCCATCGCCCTCAAGGCTTCCTCGTTGCCGTAGGGGTCCATGATCGCGATCACGGTGGCGCCACGCTTCAACTGCGGCAGCTCTTCGGCGCTCGGGCGCCGGACCTTCAGCACGAGGTCGGCATCCCTGGCGGCATCGGCGGCGCTCCCCGCTATGCCGGCGCCGGCGGCCTCGTACTCGGAATCCAGAATGCCGGCCCTCTGGCCCGCTCCGGACTGCACCACGACGTCAGCACCGAGAGATTTGAACTTCTTGACGGTCTCAGGAACCGCGGCGACGCGCGGCTCCGCGGAGTCCGTCTCGGACAGCACAGAAATGCGCATGCGAGGGTTCCCCTGGAAAAGCTCGGCCTTCGAATGCGCGAACCGGCGACGCTTTTCGAGAGGCGGACCTACGATACCGCGTTGGAAGCGGCCGGAATGTAACTTGCGCTCAATTTAATTGCCAACAATGCGTCAGCGACCCGCCCGGCGATCGCGAGCGGGCTCGTCATCCGCGGCGGCGCTTAACGCCACCGCCCTCGAACATTTCAGGCGAAGAACAGGTACAGGACCAGCAGAATCCCGACGACCAGCGGGGCCTTCCACCCGACGGCCGGTGCGAGAGCGCCCACCGCGCCCGCGGCTCCCGAAGCGATCACGCCGACGATGGCCAGCAGCCAAGCTTCGCGGATCCCGCCGATGGCGAGGGCCAGCACCCAGCAGATCACGACGCCGGTGGCGATTTCGACGAACCGGACGAACCCGCGATAGGTCTGCTCGTGAGTCTTCGCGTCCATCGCCGGGCTGTAGGTGTGCCCGGCCACCGTGTCACTCTCGGCCATCGTGCGCTCGTTTCCCTAAGACGCGACTTCTTGCGGTCGCGGTCGGATGTAGCTCAAGCGTTTACCTGCCGCAATCGGACGCACGCAAGTTGATCGCTCTCTCGGTGGATCTTCGCGCCGACTCAGGCCGGTTTCGGCAGGTCCGCCTCGGCGAGCACCCGACCCTGACGCTTCGTGAGTTCGTCCAGCGAGAAATGCTCGATCTCGGCTTCGAACAACCGGTGGTAGTTGAGTTCCGACCTGAGGTGGAGGAACACGGCGCCCAGACCCACGGCGGCACGATCCATGAAGACGAATTCCTGCGGCACCGTCACCGGTCCCCGCTCCTTCAGGGCCTGATGGACCTGGAAGGCCTGCCGCCGACCGTACTCCCCTGGCTTCACCCCGTCCGCGACGGTGCGGGTGCGGTCCTCGAGCAGCGGCCCGTAGATGAAGCGGGCCCAGATGTTCAGGATCTCGATCTTCTCCTTGTTGAGATCCTTGAAACCCCAGACCTCGTAGGCGTGGACGATGCGGGCGTCGTCGTTCTCCAGCAGGCCGCGATAGAGGTCCACGACGCCGCCGACGAATCGCGGATGGAAGATCCGGACGCAGCCGTAATCCAGCAGGTTGATCCCGGCGGCCTCTCCGGCGTCAGAGAAGACCGTGTAATTGCCGAGATGCGGGTCGCCGTGGATCACCGCCGCCCGGCTGAACGGGTGCCACCACGCCTTGAACATCGCCTGAGCGATCCGGTTACGCACTTCGACGGGCTCGTCGGCGAAGCCCAGGATCTTGTCTCCGTCGAGCCAGCCGAGCGTGAGCAGGCGCTTCGTCGAGAGCTCAGGGAAGACGCGCGGCACGCGCACCGCGGCGATGTCCTTCAGCACGGCCCCGTAGAGCGCCGCGTGCTTGGCCTCGCGCTCGTAGTCGAGTTCCTCGCGCACCCGGGCGCCGATCTCCTTCGCGATCTCGCGCGTATCGAGCCACGTGTTCATCCGGCGGTGCAGCGCGAACGCGACCTCCAGCTGCTTGAGGTCGGCCTCCACGGCCGATTGCATGTCCGGATATTGCAGCTTGCAGGCGAGCCGCTCGCCGTCCTCGGTGGTCGCGCGGTGGACCTGCCCCAGCGAGGCCGCGGCCGCGGGCTTGAGGTCGAAGCTCCCGAATCGCGCCTGCCAGCCGGCGCCGAGTTCCGACTGCATCCGGCGTCGGACGAAGGCCGCGCCCATCGGCGGCGCGTCGGCCTGGAGCTTCTGCAGCTCGGTGGCATATTCCGGCGGGAGCAGGTCCGGGACGGTGGCCAGCAATTGGGCCACCTTCATGATCGGCCCCTTCAGGCCGCCCAGCGCCTGCGCCAGGGCGGCGGCGTTGGTGGTGCCCTCCTTTCCGAACAGCCGCGCCATGGCCATCCGGGCGGCGACACCGCCGACATTGGCGCCCACGCTGGCGTAGCGCCCGGCGCGGGCGGAGAAGCGGTTGGCTTCGCGGTCGGTCTCGGCCATCACTCGATCTGCTCGTCTGACGATGATCCGCAGATAAGCCGCCCCCGGCCGCGAACCAGGGGCGTGGGTCCCTGCGCCGCGGGCATCGGCCGAGCCCTCGGCGCCCCGCTCAGGCCCGACCTTCCATGCTCTCCAGCTCGACGATCATGCTCTCGATCATCCCGAGACCGATCTGCCAGAAGCCCGGATCCTTGGCGTCGAGGCCGAAGGGCGCGAGCAGCTCGCCGTAGGGCTTCGAGCCGCCGGCCGAGAGCAGCGCGAAGTAGCGGTCCACGAAGCCCTCCTCCGCCCGGGCGTAGACGCCGTAGAGCGAGTTCACCAGGCAGTCGCCGAACGCGTAGGCGTAGACGTAGAACGGGGAGTGGATGAAATGCGGGATGTAGGCCCAGAACGGCTCGTAGCCTGAATCCAGCGTGATCGCCGGACCGAGCGATTCCGCCTGGACGGACAGCCACAGCGCGTTGATCTGGTCGGTGGTCAGCTCGCCCTTGGCGCGGGCGAGATGGACCTTCCGCTCGAACGAGTAGAACGCGATCTGGCGCACCACCGTGTTGATCATGTCCTCGACCTTGGCGGCGAGCATGGCACGGCGCTGGGTCGTGTCGGTGGTCGCGGCGAGGAGCCGACGGAAGGTCAGCATCTCGCCGAACACGCTCGCCGTCTCGGCGAGGGTCAGGGGCGTCGGCGCCATCAGGGCGCCGTTCGGCCCGGCGAGCACCTGGTGGACGCCGTGCCCGAGCTCGTGCGCCAGCGTCATCACGTCCCGCGGCTTGCCCTGGTAGTTGACCAGCACGTAGGGGTGGACGGAGGGCACGGTCGGATGCGCGAAGGCGCCCGGCGCCTTGCCCGGACGGGTCGGCGCGTCGATCCAGCGCTCGTCGAAGAAGCGCCGCGCGATCCCCGCCATCTTCGGCGAGAACGCGTCGTAGGCGGACAGCACCGTGTCGCGGGCCTCCGTCCACGGGATCGTGCGCTGCTCGACGCGCGGCAGCGGCGCGTTGCGGTCCCAGTAGGGCAGCGCCTCCTGCCCGAACCACTTCGCTTTGAGCGTGTAGTAGCGGTGGGACAGCCGGGGATAGGCCGCCCGCACCGCGTCGACGAGTGCTTCCACCACCTCGGGCTCGACCCGATTCGACAGGTGGCGCGCGTCGGCCACGTCCTTGAACCCGCGCCAGCGGTCGCTGATCTCTTTGTCCTTCGCCAGCGTGTTGGTGATGAGCGTGAAGACCCGCAGCTGGCCGCGCAGCACCGCGCTGATCGCGCCGGCCGCCTCCTTGCGGACCGCGCCGTCCGGATCCTGAAGCTTGTTGAGCGTCGGCTCCAGCGGCATCTCCTCGCCCTGCACGGTGAAGCGCAGCGAGGCGATCGTCTCGTTGAACAGCCGGTCCCAGGCGGCGTTCGACGTGACCGACTTCTCGAGAAACAGCTTCTCGGTGCGGTCATCGAGCTGGTGCGGCTTCTCGCGCCGCAGGTCCTCGATCCACGGGGCGTAGTGCGCGAGCGGCCCTCCGGCCATCGCGGCGTTCATCGCGGCGTCGTCGACGCGGTTCAGCTCCAGGGCGAAGAAGAGGAGATCCGCCGAGGCGCCGGTCAGCCGCTCGCGGGTGTCGCCGTAGAACTTGGCCCGCGCCTCGTCGGTGGTGTCGCCGGAATACACGAGCCCCGCGAACGACATGAGCTTGCCGAGCAGGTCCTCGATGCCCTCGTAGGTCCGCACCGCCTCGGCCAGACGCGCGGACGCGTCCGGCCCGGCGGCGAGCTCGGCGATCCGGCCGGCATAGGTCTCGGAGAAGCGGCGGCACTCCTCCTCGGCGCGAGTCATGTCGCCGGAGAAGTTCGGATCATCGAGGCCGGAATAGAGATCCGTGAGGTCCCATTCCGGAAGATGGCCGAGGTCGGCAGCCTTCGCGGCGGCGCGCGCGGCACTCACGCCCTCCGGCAGGCGGACAGTCACCGGCGAGGCGGTGTGGCTCGGCATCATGGTGTGCAATCCTCTCCAAGGGCTCCGGCCCCGTACCCTGATATCGAGCGTGCCGCCACGCGTTCAACGCGGGCGGTCCGTCGGACCGGCGCGCGATCGGTGACGACGCGCCGCGAACGTCGTTAAGCGGCACTTTACGAGTGTCGGTCACCCTGCGGCTCGAAACGAAACAGTCGCCGAATCGGAGGCCGCGAGCGGGTCGAACCCGCGTCGCGTGTCCGGCCTTCGTGCGCCGTTCAGGGAGCCGCTATGTCCGCCACCGTGCTCATCGTGGATGACGATCCGGTCCAGCGGCGCCTGGCCGAGGCGGCCGTGCGCCGTTTCGGCTTCGAGGCGCGGATCGCCGAGACGGGCGCGGACGCGCTGAGCCTTCTGAGATCCGAGGGGGCGGATGTCGTGCTCCTCGACCTCGTCATGCCGGGGCTCGACGGGCTGGGTGTCCTGGCCGAGATGCGCAAGAGCGGCCTCGCCACGCCGGTCATCGTCCAGACCTCTAACGGGTCCATCGACACGGTGGTCAGCGCGATGCGGGCCGGCGCGGTGGATTTCGTGGTCAAGCCCGCGGGCGCGGAGCGGCTCCAGGTCTCGATCAAGAACGCCCTGCGGGTCGACACGCTCGAGGAGGAGGTGCGCCGCATGCGCCGCCGCGCCTCCGGGGCGCTCACCTTCAAGGATCTCACCTCGAAGAGCCCCGACATGGAGCGGGTGATCCGCCTCGCCGAGCGGGCCGCGAAGTCGAACATCCCGGTGCTGATCGAGGGCGAGTCCGGCGTCGGCAAGGAGGTCCTGGCCCGGGCGATCCAGGGCTCGGGCGACCGGCGCGGCAAGCCGTTCGTGACGGTCAATTGCGGGGCGATCCCGGAGAACCTGGTGGAATCCACCCTGTTCGGCCACGAGAAGGGGGCGTTCACCGGCGCTACCGAGAAGCACGCCGGCAAGTTCGTCGAGGCCTCGGGCGGGACGCTGTTCCTCGACGAGATCGGCGAGTTGCCCCTCGACGCGCAGGTCAAGCTGCTGCGCGCCCTCCAGGAGGGCGAGGTCGATCCCGTCGGCGGCAAGCGCTCGGTGCGGGTGGACATCCGGCTCGTCTCGGCGACGAACCGGTCGCTGCTCGACCTCGTGAAGCAGGGCAAGTTCCGCGAGGACCTCTATTACCGCCTCAACGTCTTCCCGATGACGCTGCCCCCCTTGCGGGCGCGCCGCGAGGACATCCCGGATCTCGTCCGCTCGTTCTGCGCGCGGTTCTCGGCCGAGGAAGGCAAGCGCGTGCGGGCGATCAGCCCGGAGGCGATGGCCCTGCTCACGCGCTATCCCTGGCCGGGCAACGTCCGGCAGCTGGAGAATGCCCTGTTCCGCGCCGTGGTGCTGGCAGACGGCGACGAACTGACTGTCTCCGAATTCCCGCAGATCGCCGCGCAGGTCGAAGGCTTCGACGTCCGGATCCCGGCGGCGCCGGTCCAGCCGCAGATGCCGGCCTACGCCCCCGAGCCGGTGCGCGAGATCGTCCGCGTCGAGGTCCGCGATCCGCACGCCATGTCGCTCGTCGCCGAGGAGACCGGCGAGATGAAGCCGATGGACGTCCTCGAAGCGGAGATCATCCGCTTCGCGCTCCAGTTCTACCGGCAGCGGATGTCGGAGGTCTCGCGCCGCCTCGGCATCGGCCGGTCCACGCTCTACCGCAAGCTCAAGGATCTGGGCCTGGAGGACGACGCTAAAACCGAGGATGCGGCCTGATCGTGCGCGGCGTGCGCTAGCGCACCGCGCGCATTCGTTTCGGCAACGGTCAGTGAAATTCTCGGCCCTGCTGCACCTGGCCGGCAGATCATTGAGCGGATCGTAAGCTGAGCGGTATCAGAAATGACACATTCATCTGCAGGACCAGCCTTCTATTCGCGATAACTGCGGTTGCTGAAAGCCACGCTTGCGCGGATAATCACAATCTGAGCGTGCGGTCCTGCCGCCGCACCCCGGGAGATTACGATGCGCGTCCCGCGCTCCAGCCTCATCGCGCTGGCCGCCCTCCTCGGCGGCACGCTGGCCCCGGCCGGCTCCCCCCGTGCCGCGACGGCCGCACTGGACCAGCCGACCGCCGATGTCCCCGCAGCCCCGGCCGTTGCCTCGCCTGCGCCGGCCGCGCCCGCGCAGGCGGATCCGGGGGCGCCCGCCACGACGGCCCTGCCCGACTACAAGCCGGAGGCGCCGGCGGCCGAGCCGGCCCCGGCCCCCGCCGCCGCGGTTCCGGTCGCCCCGACGGACCCGCTCGGCGCGGCGGTCTTCGCACGATTCGCGGATCCCGCCCCCCTTCTGCTGCGTCTCACCGGCAAGGAGCGCGACGCGATCCGGAGCTTCTACGAGGCCCGCAGCTTCAAGCCGCTCTGGATCTCCGGCGGAGCCTGGACCGACGCCGCGAAGGCGGTCTCGGCGCGGCTGGCGGCCGCCGCCGAGGACGGTCTCGAACCTCGCGCCTACACGGTCCCGACCCTCGCCGATAAGCCCGACGAGAAGGCGGTCGCCGACGCCGACCTGCGCCTGTCCGCGGCGGCGGTGCTCTATGCCCGGGATGCCCGCGGCGGCCGGATCAACCTGGCCTCCATCTCGCGGCTGATCACCCCGCACCTCGATCTTCCCGCCGGGAACGACGTCCTGGCGAAGCTCGACGAGGCCGGCGCGAAGGCCGGCGAGGCGCTGCAGGCCTACAATCCCGCAACCCCGGGTTACCTGGCGCTGAAGGCGCGGCTCGCCGCCCTGCGCGGACCGGCGCCGACCGCCGTCAAGCCGCTGCGCCTCCCGGCCGGGCCGGTTCTCCGCGTCGGCATGCGCGATGCCCGCGTCCCGCTGCTGCGGGCGCATTTCAACCTCGAGAACCGTCCGGCCGCGACCCTGGACAAGGGTCCCGGCGAACCGGAGGAGTACGATTCGGGCGTGGCCGACGCGGTGGCGAAGTTCCAGCGCGGCCGCGGGCTGCCGGGCAACGGCACCCTGAACGTCCAGACGGTCCTGGCCCTCGCCGATGCCGGCCGCACGGCGCGCCCGACGGGCGGAGAGGCCGAGCTCATCGTCAACATGGAGCGTTGGCGCTGGCTGCCGGGCGACCTCGGCTCGGATTACATCTTGGTCAACGTGCCGGAATATCGCCTGCGCGCTTACCGGGGCGGCGTCATGCGCGACGAGGCGCGGGTCATCGTCGGCAAGCCGGAATCGCGCACGCCGCTGTTCTCCGGGATGATGGAGTACGCGGTCGTCAACCCGTCCTGGTACGTTCCGCCCTCGATCCTGAAGACGATGGCGCCGAAGCTCGCCGGCTACGGCGGCAAGACCTGGGGCGGCTACGAGGTCGTCCGTCGCGGCGGGCACATCTCGCTGCGCCAGCCCCCGGGGGAGCGCAACGCCCTCGGCTTCATCAAGTTCATGTTCCCGAACCAGCACGCGGTCTACCTGCACGACACGCCGAACCGCTCGCTGTTCTCCGCCTCGAAGCGCGATTTCAGCCACGGCTGCGTGCGCGTCGACGATCCGTTCCGCCTCGCCGACGTGGTGCTGCCGAACTGGTCCGAGGACCGGTTGAAGAAGCTGATCGGCAAGGGTGAGCGCACGATCCGGCTGCCGGAGAAGCTGCCGGTCCACCTCGCCTACTTCACCGCCTTCGTGGACGACGGTGGCACCTACCGCACCCTGCCGGACCTCTACGGCTACGACGCGCCGATGCGCGCGGCCCTCGGGCTGCCGGGCGGTGGCGGGCCTGCGATCGCCCGGCTGCCGGACGAGCCGCCGCGGCGCAAGGCCGAGCGCGCTCCCAAGCCGCCCGCGACCCGGACGGTCCATCGCCGCGCCCCCGAGCGCCCGCTCGCGGGTGCTGACGCGTGGCCGACCGGACGCTACGAGGAGGCGGACGCGCCGCGCCGCCCCCTGCGCCGCGCCGCCCGGGCCGACAGCGCGCCGGAATACGGCGAGCCGGGTCTCTGGACGCCCGCGCCGCAGCAGGCGGCGCCGCGCGGGTGGTGGTAGTCCACCGGCTCCACCAGCAACTTTCGCGTGCGAGGCCGCACAGCCGGGCACGTTTTCGCCACGGTCGAGCCTTAGCCGTTTCGGTCGCGAACCCGGTTCAACAGGCGTCGGGTCAGGCTGTCGGGAGAGGATCAGGACCGTCGTGCCCAGTCTCCCGCGCGCCCTTCGCCATCTCACCCTCGCCCTATCCGGCCTGGTGCTCGGACTGATCGCCGGGACGGCCGAGACCGAGGACGCGGTCGCCAACGGCGACACGCGCTCCCTGACGATCTATCACACGCACACGCAAGAGAGCGCGACCATCACGTTCAAGCGCGATGGCCGGTACGACCGCGCGGCCCTCGAGCAACTGAACTGGCTCCTCCGCGACTGGCGGGTCAACGAGCCGACCAAGATGGACCCGCGGCTGTTCGATACGGTCTGGGAGGCCTATCGCCAGGTCGGTGCGACCCAGCCGATCCACGTCGTGTCGGCCTACCGGTCGCCGGGCACCAACGCGATGCTGCGCCGCCGGTCCAAGATGGTGGCCGAGTACAGCCAGCACATGCTCGGCAAGGCGATGGACTTCTTCCTGCCGGACGTGTCGATCGACCGGATCCGCGAGGTCGGTCTCCGGATGCAGCGCGGCGGCGTCGGCTGGTATCCCCATGCCGGAACGCCCTTCGTACACCTCGACGTGGGGTCAGTGCGCATGTGGCCGCGCATGACCCACGATCAGCTCGCCCGGCTGTTCCCGGACGGCAAGACCGTGCTGCTCCCGAGCGACAACCGCCCCTTCCCCCGCTACGAGGAGGCCAAGGCCGAGATCCTGGCCCGTGGCGGCACCGTGGCGGGCCTCACGACGCAGATGGCCAGCGGCGAGGAGGAGGACGGGCCCGGCCTGTTCGGCTTCCTGGCCAGCCTGTTCGGCGGCGGACGGTCCGCGCCGGAGCCCGCGCCGATGCCGGCCCCGGTGGAGACGGCGAAGCGAGCGCGGCGCGCGCCCGTCGTCGCCGTGGCGAGCGCCGATCCGCAGGATCCGGTGGGCGCGCGCGCGGCCCTCGCCTACGCGGCGCCAGCGGCCGACGACGCCCTGCGCGGCTCGCTGGCGGAGCGCGCGCAGGCGAAGGGTGTCGAGTCCAAGCCCGCCGACGCCAAGTCGCTCCTGACCGCCAGTCAGCCGGTTGCCGTCGACGATACGGTGACCGCCGTCACGGCACCGCTCCCACCGCGGCGCCCCACCGATATGGCCGCCGTCGCGGCGAGCCTGACCATGCCGCTGCCGCCGCCGCGTCCGGTGCAGTTCGCGGCGCTGGAGCGCGGGATGGCCAACCTCGCGCCCGCGGGCGAGATCCGCGCCCTCGACAAGCCGGCGGCACCGCTCTCGGCGCGCGCGCGCGCTCTCGTGGCGCCGGACGCGGACGCGAAGGCACAGCTGCGGGCCCTGTTCGATTCCGTCTCGGCCGGTCCGGGCGCGGCCCCGGCGAGCCGGGCTGTTCCCGTGCACGTGGCCACCACGCGGCTGCGCGGCACCGCGCCCGATGCGGTGGTCGGCGCGGCGCCCGACCGGGTCACGACGCGGTTCAGTCCCCGCAGCCCGGGCGACGATCTGCCCAGCCGTTTCACCGGCTCTGCCGCGCGCCCTGTCTCAGGGGCGCGGTGAACCGCGCGGCGCGTTCAGAGCACCCGCCGTCGAAGCTGCGAAGCTGCGAATCGGCCGTGTCCCGTGGGTCGCACGGAGTGACCGGCGAGCTCAGCGCAGGGGCTTGGAGAGGTTGACCGCCAGCGCGCCGACGAGCGTGGTCGCGTAGCTGTCCTCCTGCGTCGCCGAGATGCGCTCCGCCTCGTTGCCGCTATTGGCCGCGACGGACATCATCAGCATCACTGCCGTGACGAGACCGCCGAGACCGGCGACGAGGGCGAGGTAGGCGCGAACGGCGACGCTGGGGACGGACGCGACCGCTCCGGTCTCGGCGAGGCACAGCGGCGATGGGCTGTGAGACATGGCGGCCGACTCTGACGGGCGATGCTGAACCCGACGCGGGCCGATAAGGCGCACATCGGGTGTACCCATTCAACCGAAGAACGCCTCACGAGGAGGCGAGTTCGACCGAAAGGCGAGTTTTTCCACTGATCCTCGTCCGGACGGTTGATAGCCGAAAGGGGGACGCGCTCGGCGCCCCCCGGACCGGCCTCAGCCTTCCTTGCCGGCGACCTTGCCCAGCGCTGCCTGGGCGGCCGCGAGCCGGGCGATCGGCACCCGATAGGGCGAGCAGGACACGTAATCGAGCCCGACCTCCTGGCAGAAGCCCACCGAGGCGGGGTCGCCGCCGTGCTCGCCGCAGATGCCGAGCTTGATCTCCGGACGCGTCTTGCGGCCGCGCTCCACGCCGATGCGCACCAGCTCGCCCACGCCCTCCTGATCGATCGTGATGAACGGATCGGCCGGCAGGATGCCCTTCTGGGTGTAGGGCCCCAGGAAGGTGGCGGCGTCGTCGCGGGAGATGCCGAGCGCCGTCTGCGTCAGGTCGTTGGTGCCGAAGGAGAAGAACTCCGCGGTCTCGGCGATCTCGCCGGCCTTAAGGGCGGCGCGCGGCAGCTCGATCATCGTGCCGACTTGGTAGTCGAGGGTCGCGCCCTTCTCCTCGGACACGGCCCTCGCCATGGCGTCGATGCGGGCCTTCACGATGTCGAACTCGGCGCGGGTGAAGACCAGCGGCACCATGACTTCGGGCGTCACTGCCTGGCCGGTGTCCGCGGCAGCCTGGACGGCGGCCTCGAAGATGGCTCGGGCCTGCATCTCGGCGATCTCCGGGAAGGCGATCGCCAGGCGGCAGCCGCGGAAGCCGAGCATCGGGTTATGCTCGGAGAGCTCGCGCATCCGATGCCGGATCTTCTCCTCGGAGACGCCCGTCGCCTTCACGACTTCGGCGACCTCGGCGTCGGTGTGCGGCAGGAACTCGTGGAGCGGCGGGTCGAGCAGGCGGATCGTGACCGGCAGGCCGGACATGATCGTGAACAGCTCCAGGAAGTCCTGGCGCTGGTAGGGCAGGATCTTCGCCAGCGCCGCGCGGCGGCCCTCGGCGTCGTCCGCCAGGATCATCTCGCGCACCGCGATGATGCGGTCGCCCTCGAAGAACATGTGCTCCGTGCGGCAGAGGCCGATGCCCTCGGCGCCGAAGTTGCGGGCGGTGCGCGCATCGGTCGGGGTGTCGGCGTTCGCCCGGACCTTCATGGCCCGGAACGCGTCCGCCCACTCCATCAGCGTGGCGAAATCGCCGGAGAGCTCGGGCTCCAGCATCTTCACCTCACCCTGGATCACCTGACCGGTGGAGCCGTCGATGGTGATCTTGTCGCCGGCCTTCAGCGTCGTGCCTCCGACCGTGAGGGTCTGCGCCTTGTAGTCGATCCGGATCGAGCCGACGCCGGAGACGCAGGGCTTGCCCATGCCGCGCGCGACGACGGCCGCGTGGCTGGTCATGCCGCCGCGGGTGGTGAGGATGCCCTCGGCGGCGTGCATGCCGTGGATGTCCTCGGGCGAGGTCTCGATCCGCACCAGGATGCACTTGCGCTCGGCCTTGCGGTGCGCCTCCGCGTCCTCGGAGTTGAACACGATCTCGCCGGTCGCCGCGCCGGGCGAGGCCGGCAGGCCGGAGGCGATGACCTTGCGCTCGGCCTTCGGGTCGATCGTCGGGTGCAGGAGCTGATCGAGGGCGCCGGGCTCGACGCGGCCGATCGCCTCCTCGCGGGAGATCAGCCCCTCGCCCGCCAGATCGACGGCGATGCGCAGGGCGGCCTTGGCCGTGCGCTTGCCGTTGCGGGTCTGGAGCATCCAGAGCTTCCCCTTCTCGATGGTGAACTCCATGTCCTGCATGTCACGGTAATGCGACTCCAGGATCCCGTAGATCCGGGTCAGCTCCGCGAAGCTCTCGGGCATGGCCTTCTCCATCGAAGGCTTGTCGCTTCCGGCCTCTTCCCGCGCCTTCTCGGTGATGTTCTGCGGCGTGCGGATGCCCGCCACCACGTCCTCGCCCTGCGCGTTGATCAGGAACTCGCCGTACAGCGCCTTCTCGCCGGTGGAGGGATTGCGGGTGAAGGCGACGCCGGTGGCCGAGGTGTCGCCCATGTTGCCGAACACCATGGCCTGCACGTTGACGGCCGTGCCCCAGCTCTCCGGGATGTTGTTTAGCTCCCGGTACTTCTTCGCGCGGGGAATCATCCAGGAATTGAACACGGCGCCGATCGCGCCCCAGAGCTGGTCGTCCGACCCCTGCGGGAAGTCGGAGCCGTGCTCGTCGCGCACGATCTTCTTGTAGGTCTGGATTAGGGTCTTCCAGTCGCCGGCGCCGAGCTCGGTGTCGAGGTCGAAGCCCTTGCCTTCCTTGTACTGCTCCAGCGCCTCCTCGAAGGCGTGGTGCTCAACGCCGAGGACGACGTTGGAGTACATGGTGATGAAGCGGCGATAGGAATCGTAGGCGAAGCGCTCGTCGTCGGCCTCCTTGGCGAGGGCCAGGACGGTCTCGTCGTTGAGGCCGAGATTGAGCACCGTGTCCATCATGCCGGGCATCGAGGCCCGGGCGCCCGAGCGGACCGAGACGAGCAGCGGATTGGTCGAGTCGCCGAACTTGCGGCCGGTGAGCGCGCCGACCTGCGCGAGCGCGGCCGAGACCTGGTCCTTCAGCTCCGGCGGGTAGGCCTTGCCGTGATCGTAGAAGTAGGTGCAGACCTCGGTGGTGATGGTGAAGCCGGGCGGGACGGGCAGGCCCAGGTTGGACATCTCGGCCAGATTGGCGCCCTTGCCGCCGAGTAAGTCGCGCATCTGCGACTTGCCCTCCGCCTTGCCGTCGCCGAAGGCATAGACCCACTTCGCGCTGCCGGTCGCCATGTCGATCCCGTCCGTATCTGGTGCCCGGCGCCGGCCGAGCTGATGGGCGGGGTTGGACCATCCCGCAACGCAACGCAAGATGAACGCGCGATGGCCCTGTGCGTGCGTGGCTGACGGGTTCGACGGTCTGTCAGGCCCGCGACCCCACGGTGCGGGCGCAACCCCTCAATGCAGGATTCCGAGCCCGATCACGCCGACGACGATCAGGTAGATCGCGACGATGTAGTTGAGCAGCCGCGGCATCACGAGGATCAGGATCCCGGCCAGGATCGCGATCAGCGGCTGGAGGTTCGAGATGGTGATGGTCACGGGCGCCTCCGCAGGGCCGAGCTTGGCCGCCGGTATCGACGCCCCTACCTCACGGAGGTTCCCTGTAGCTTGAGCGGAGCGGCCGGTCGGTCCGGCCGCTCCGGGCCCGATCAGGGCTTCGGCGTCGGGGTCTCGGTCCCGGGGATCGGGTCCTTGGCCTCGCCGGTCGGCAGGCTCACGGCGATCGTCGGGCGCGACAGCTCCGGATAGGGTTCGATCACGTTGGCGCCGTTGAGCGGCTTGTTGGCGCCGTTGTGGCAAGTGGCGCAGTTGATCTTCGGCGCGTCGCCCAGGATCCCGAGCCGGTTGCGCGGGAATGTCGAGGTCAGCGGCTCCATGTAGTCCTGGTTGAGGTCACGCACCATGCGGATGCCGTACCAGGCATGGACGCGGTTGGGCGTGCTGGTGTCCCACTGCGCGACCGAGCGGGTGTTGTGGCAGAAGGTGCAGTTCACCCCGAGCGACTGCGACATGCTGATCATGATCGCGAAGGTCTTCTCCGCGTCCTGGATCGGCTTGCCCTTCGTCTCGGGCAGCGCCGTGGTCGCGTTGACCCGGACCGCGTCCTCCGACGTCTCCTTGTGCTGGTAGAAGGCCTGATAGACGTCGTACGGCAGCGAGGTGTTGCCGACTTCCGCGGAGGCCAGGTTCTGGCTGTTGTTGCGCGGGATGAAGCGCCCCGCCCCCTGAACCGGGTGGTCGAACCAGATATTGGCCGGCACCGGGTTGCCGCGGTGGCAGGTGTAGCAGGTCACCCCCGCCTGATGGACGTGATTCTCCTTCCACGTGGCGTTGATGTACTGCGTCATCTGGATCATGCGGCGGGCGACGCGCTTCTGGTAGAGTTCGTCGGACGCCATGTTCTCGGTGCTGTGGCAGTAGGTGCAGCCCTGCTGCGGCGCGACCCACTCGGTGATCGACACCATCAGACGGTTGAACTGCTCGGCCGAGAGATCGCCTAGAACTTGGACGTTCTGATAGACGGCCGAGGCCTTGTCGCCGCCCGCCTCGGCCGGATCGGCCGGCGCGGGCGCCCTGTTGGCGTCCGACAGCGCCTCGTTGCCGGCTCTTGTGCGGATCAGGTCCATCCCCGTCCCGCGGAAGCCGGTCTGCTTGTTCGCCATCGGCGGATGGGTCCAGCCGGCGCCGCCGAACATCGCGATGGTGAGGAAGAGGGCCAGCGCCCCGCCGGCGACCGCCAGAATCGTCTTCATGACGGCCTCCTCACGGCTTCATGCCGGGTGCGAGATGGGCGGGATCCACGATCGGGCCGTAGACCTGCGGGTAGGAGGGCGCGACGCCGTGCTTGACGGCCCAGAGGTACCAGTTGTCGACCACGGTCCCGGTGAGCAGGATGCCGATGCCGCCGGTCAGCGTCGTCAGCACGGCGAACCACCACGCCCAGCGGTGGATCGACTCCATCGTGGCGTTGAAGCCCATGGTCCAGCGCCAGAACAGGGCGGCGCGCTCGGTGGCCGTGCCGCGGTCGACGATCTGGTCGATCTCGCGCTCCGCGCCGTAGCGCGAGCAGGCCAGGATCGTGCCCCCATGCATGGCGAACAGCAGCGTCGATCCGTAGAGGAACGTGATCGAGAGCATGTGGAACGGGTTGTAGAACAGGTTCCCGTAGCGGAGCGAGAAGGCCGCGGTCCAGTCGAGGTGCGGGAAGATGCCGAAGGGCACGGCTTCCGACCACGAACCCATCAGGAGCGGCCGGATGAAGCCGAGGACGAGATAGAGCCAGATGGCCGACGCGAAGGCCCACGGCACGTGGGTGCCCAGCCCGAGTGCCCGCGCCCGCCGGTAGAGGTGAACCCACCAGAGCAGGATCGAGGCCGTCAGAAAGAAGCCGGCGATGAGCCACCAGCCGCCCTCGTTGAGGGGCGGGAGCACCTTCAGCCCGTATTTCGGCAGGGGCGGCTCCAGGGCCAGCCACGGCAGCTGCCGGACGAACTGGACCGGATCCCAGTTCACCGACGCCCACATGTTGAGCCCGATGATCTCGAAGGCGATCAGGCCGCAGGTGATCGACAGCGCCGCGATATAGCCGATGTAGATCGGTCCGACCTGGCTGTTGCCGATGAGCCCGAACAGGTAGCTGTTGAACGGCTTGCCGACGCGGTCGTCGACCGCCACCGGGACGCCGTGCTCCGGTACCAGCGGGCGCACCTGAACCTGCGTGAAGATGTTCTGGTAATAGGCCATGGCCTGCCCTCCCCCGGAGTGCCGCGCACCGAGCGGCGGCGACCCGCGTTAGTCCCCTCGTTCCGATCCCGTGCGATCAATCATCGCCACACCGGCAGGTTGAGCCACCAGCCCCACCATTGCGGCCAGCCCTGCGTCCAGAACGGCCCGCTGATGACGATGCAGACCGCGCTCCAGAATCCCGCCGACAGGGCCAGGAACAGGCCGAGGCGGTGAACGCCGAGCGTGCCGATCGAGTAGCCGATCGTGTCGCGGAAGAACGTGTCCTCGTGCTCGGGCGTCTTGACGGTCTCGCCCTTCTTCGGATTGGTCGCCGACAGGATCAGGCCGCCGTGCATCGCCAGGGCCAAAGTCGTCGTGAAGAAGAACGTCACGGCCAGCATGTGGGCCGGGTTGTAGTGGAAGTGGAGATACTGGTAGCCGGTGTTGGACACCCAATCGAGGTGACTGAGGATGCCGTACGGGAAGCCGTAGCCCCAGGCGCCCATCAGCAGCGGCCGGATCACCACGAGGGTGAAGTAGGCGAAGATCGCCATCCCGAAGGCCACGGGCACGTGGTAGCCGATGCCGAGCTTGCGACAGATCTCGACCTCGCGCAGCGCCCAGCACACGAACGAGCCCAGCGCGCACATGGTGATGATCTGCCAGAGACCGCCCTCCTTGAGCGGCGCCAGCCGCAGGCCGTAGCTGATGTCGGGCGGCGCGATGTTGATCTGCCAGACGTTCCAGGTCGGTCCGATCGCCGCGCCGTAGATGACGAGCGCGGTGCCCAGTACCGTGAAGAACATCCCGACCACGCCGAAGAAACCGACGAAGAACGGCCCGACCCAGAAGTCGAACAGGTCGCCGCCGAGCAAGGTGCCGCCGCGGACCCTGTATTTGCGCTCGAAGCTCAGCATCGCCATGGCGGCTGCTCCTCAGTCAGGCCGGAGAAGAGGAAGGAAGGGTGACCGCGGCCCTCGCGCGCCGCGGTCCGGACCGGCGGTCAGGCCGGCATCTGCGGCAGGGCGAGCGTGATGGTATTCTCCGCCGCCTTGTTGTTTCTCGGGCCGTCCAGCCAGTTGAACCGGTCGGTCGAGAGCAGGATGAAGTGGATCAGCAGCGCCAGGATGAAGAGGAAGGTGAACAGAGCCACCAGCGTGCGCCGCGGATCGAAGAGCAACCAAACCTTGTGCATCCGATCCTCCTCAGCCGATCATCGTGACGAGGGCGTGGGCCGCGTCGCGGACGCCCTCGAGAGAGGCGTAGCCCTGCGGTCCGGGGAGCCACGGACGCCACAGCCAGACGAGGATGTGGGCGACCACGGCGATCGCCGTGAAGATGAGGAAGCTCGTCAGGAAGATCGCGTGGAACTCCTTGGCTTCCGGTTCCGTCAGCCCGGACAGGCTGCTCGGTCTCTCTGTTGTGACGGGTCCACTCGCCATCGTTCAGACCTCCGTGTGTTGGCCGCGCCTCTGGCGAGACGCGACGGGTTCAGCCGCGATGCCTCTCGGCGATCACGGCCCGACTTCCCCCGCGTGACCGGACGGAAGCGTCTCGCTCAGGGGCGTGTCAGCCCATGAAGGCGAAGGGGATCGCCTGAACCGCCATGGCGCGGGCCTCGCCGAAGACCGAGCGGCGCGCCGGCGTCAGGCCCGGGCGGGCCGTCTCGCGGCTCGGCCGGAACCGGTTCAGCGCCGCGGCGGCGAGGAAGAACGGGTAGGTCGCCGCCAGGATCAGTCGGAACTGGACCGCCTCCTGGTGCTGGCGGCCGGTCGGGACCATCGTTCGCATCGTCAGGTCTCCTCTGGGTGAAACAGAAAGGCGGCTCATGCGGGGGCTCCCGCGACGAGGGCGGCCCGGGCGCGCGCCACGTGGGTGGGCGCCACGGCGGCGGCCTCGGTGTCGCGGGCGGCCCGCTCGGCGGCGTCGCGCAGGCGCTTGGCGGCGGAGATGCGGGCGAGCACCGGCTGGGCCTCGACCAGGGCGTCGAGCGCCTGCCGGGCGGCCTCGTCCCACGGCAGCTCGGCGTGGCGCCGGGTCGGAGTCGCCTCGACCTTGTCCATGTCGCGGGCGAGCGGCAGGATGTGGAAGAGGGTGTCGAACAGGGCGTTGCAGACCTCCTGAACCAGGTAGGTCGCCCCGGCGTAGCCCATGAACGGCGTGCCGGTGTGCCGCCGGATGATCGCGCCGGGGAAGGAGGCCGGGACGTAGGCCGCCCGGGCCCCGGTCTCGGCGAGGTACATCCGCTCGTTGAACGAACCGAACAGCACCAGGGGCGGCCTGGCCGCGACGGCGGCGCGGACCGCGGCGTTGTCGGGCTTCAGCCCGGCCGAGCGCCCGAAGGCGAAGTGGCAGGGCAGGCCCATCTCGTCTTCGAGGAAGTGGCGAACGCCGCGCGCGTAGGTCTCGGTGGCGACGATGCCGAAGCTCGCGGTGCCGAAGAAGTCCTGGGTCACCGAGCGCCAGAGATCCCAGACCGGCTTGATGGTCGTGTGCCGCTCCCGCTCGATGAACGGCTCGGGATCGAGGCCCAGGATCTCGCCGAGCGAGCGCAGGAACTTGGTCGTCGAGAGGATGCCGATCGGCGCCTGCAGGTAGGGCCGCCCAAGATCCTCGCAGAGCAGCCGGCCGAACTCCCGGTACAGGCAGATGTTGGCGTCGGCGTTGACGAGCTTCGGCACGTCGGCGAGGTGCGCGCCGAGGGGGAAAGTCAAGTTCACCTCGGCGCCGATCCCCTCGACCAGTCGGCGGATCTCGGCGAGGTCCGAGGGCATGTTGAACGTGCCGTAGGCCGGGCCGATCAAGTTCACCCGCGGCTTCTCGCCGGGCTTCTTCTCGGGCCGGGCCGGGATGCCCTTCTTGGCGAATCTCTTGGCGCCGTATTCCTGCCAGAGCCAGCGCATCGCCCGGTCGGCGGCCTGCCACTGGTCCTCGTCGATGGTGCGCGGCAGGAAGCGCTGGAGGCCCGTGCCCTCCGGCGTCACGCCGCCGCCAATCATCTCGGCGATGGAGCCGGTGACCACCACGCTGGGCTGGCCCGGATCGAGGGTCGCGTGGGCGCGCTTCATCGCGCCCTCGGTGCCGTGGCGGCCGAGCTCCTCCTCGGCGAGACCGGTGACGACGATCGGCAATTCGTGCGGCGGCAGCGCGTCAGTGTAGTGCAGCACCGAGGTGACCGGCAGGTTCTCGCAGCCCACGGGGCCGTCGATGACGACCTGCAGGCCCTTGATCGCCGTGAAGACGTAGACCGCGCCCCAGTAGCCACCGGCCCGGTCGTGATCGAGGATCAGCATCAGGCCATCTCCCCGATCGGCGTCTTGGGGCCCTCGATCTTCGGTCCCTGGCGCTTCTGCGGCACCTCTTGCCAGACGCCGGCGGCGTGTCCGGTGCCGACGCCTTCGAAGAAGTCGCGCATGGCGTCGAACCGCGCCCTGTTGCCCAGCGCCGCGTTGATCACCGTGGCGAGCGAGCCCGCGCCGGCCGCACCCATCAGCGGGCGCGCCGAGATCAGGTTGGTGAAGTAGAGCGCCGGGGTGCCGCGCTCCTTGGCCCGCTGCACCACCGGCGTCGTGCCGATGGCGAGATCGGGCTTCAGCGACTCGAAGGCGTAGAGATCGTCCTCCAGCGAGGCGCGGTAATGCACCTGCGTGCCGCGGGCCTCCAGCCAGTCGCGATCCGCCTCTGACCAGGGCGTGCGCGGGCAGGCCGTGCCGACGTAGGGAACCTCGGCGCCGCTCTCGACGAGGAGGCGCGCCACGAGCAGCTCCGACCCCTCGTAGCCCGAGAGCGTGATCCGACCCCTGATCGGCATCGCGCCGAGCGCCCCGCGGATGCCGGGCAGGATCGTGTTCTTGGCCGCCTCGACGGTTGCCCGCGCGACCCCGCAGGCCTCGCCGATCCGGTCCAGCCAGTCGGCGGTGCCGTCAACGCCGACAGGGGCCGAGCCGACGATCGGGCGGCCCGCCGCCTCGAACTCGCGGATCGAGGCCGTGTAGAACGGGTGGATCGCCGCCACCGCGGCGCAGTCGAGGGCCGCGTAGAGTTCGCGCCACTCGCGGGTCGGCACCACCGGGCCGGCAGACAGCCCCAGCGGCTCCAGGAGCGATCCGATCACCACCGGATCGGCCGGGAAGACCTCGCCGAGGAGCGCCACGCTGGGGCGCTCGGAACGGCCACCGCGCGGCGCCGCAACGGGGCCCTGCTCGGCTTCCGAGCGCGCGACCTTCAGCATCGCGCCGGCCAGGACGTCCTTGGCCTCGGCGTGGGTCGGCACGCCGAAGCCCGGCACGTCGATGCCGATCACCCGGACGCCGTCGATCTCCTTCGGCAGCAGGCGCAACGGCACGCCGGACGCGGTCGGGACGCAGAGGTTGATGACGACGACGGCGTCGTACTCCTCCGGCTTCGCGGTGGCGTGGACCGCCTCGCGGATGTCCTCGAACAGCTTGCCGGTGACGAGCGTCTCGGAGTTGAACGGCACGTAGCCGACGCTGCGCCGCGCGCCGTAGAAGTGCGACGTGAAGGTCAGGCCGTACACGCAGCAGGCCGAGCCCGACAGGATCGTCGCCGTGCGCCGCATGCGCAGTCCGACGCGCAGCGAGCCGAAGGCCGGGCACATGCTCTGCGGCTGGTCGTGCGGTCCCTGCGGATAGTCGCTGCGGAGCTGCGCCAGGGTCTCCGACATGCCGGCGGCCTCGGCGGCCGCCACCATCGCGTCCTTGCCGGCGTGGCAGCCCAGGCCGTCGCTCTGCGCGGCGGCCAAGTCGACGTTGGCCGGCGCCTGGCGGGCGCGGAGATCGGCGATGTCGAGGGAGACGGCCATGCGCGTCAGACCTCGTCGTAGACGACTTCGAGGGACGGCTTGGACACCTGGGCGACCCCGCACATGTCCTCGTGGGTCGCGGGGACCAGGACCACGTCGCGGCCGGTGGTCTCGCTGGAGAACAGGCCGAGCAGCCCGTCCTGCGTGAGCGGCGTCGGGCGATGCGGCGCGGCCTCGGCGACGTTCGCGGCGAGCTCCGCGAACAGGGTGCCCCAGCGCCCCTCCGGCTTGCCGATGATCTCGTAATTCGCGCTCTTGCGGCGGATGTCGTCGTCGGCCGGGATCGAGGCCAGGACCGGGATGCCGGCGGCCTCCGCGAAGGCCTGGGCCTCGCCGGTGCCGTCGTCCTTGTTGATCACGAGGCCGCCGACGCCGACATTGCCGCCGAGCTTGCGGAAATACTCAACCGCCGAGCAGACGTTGTTGGCGACGTAGAGCGACTGCAGGTCGTTCGAGCCGACGACGATGACCTTCTGGCACATGTCGCGCGCGATCGGCAGGCCGAAGCCGCCGCAGACCACGTCGCCCAGGAAGTCCAGCAGGACGAAGTCGAAGCCCCATTCGTGGAAGCCGAGCTTCTCGAGCAGCTCGAAGCCGTGGATGATGCCGCGCCCGCCGCAGCCGCGCCCGACCTCGGGGCCGCCGAGCTCCATGGCGTAGACGCCGTCGCGCTTGAAGCAGACGTCGCCGATCGCGACCGACTCGCCCGCGAGCTTCTTCCTGGTCGAGGTCTCGATGATGGTCGGGCAGGCCTTGCCGCCGAAGAGGAGGGACGTGGTGTCGCTCTTCGGATCGCAGCCGATCAGCAGGACCTTCTTGCCCTGCTGGGCCATCATGTAGCTCAGATTGGCGAGCGTGAACGACTTGCCGATGCCTCCCTTGCCGTAGATCGCGATGATCTGCGTCTCTTTCTTCGCCGGCGCGGTGGCGACCGCGTCGGGCTCGATCGCGGCCTCGGCGCGGAGCTGGGTCGCTTGGGACAGGGCGGCCTTGTTGAGCTGAACGTTCACGCGGCGTCCCTCCAGTCGAGGATCATCTTCAGGCAGCCCGGATCCGCGAACGCGGTGCGGTAGGCGTCCTGGGCCTGTGCCGCCGGGGCACGGTGGGTGATCAGCCCGTCGAGCGAGAGCCGACCGTCGTCGATCAGCCGCGTCACCGCGGCCGTGTCCTCGGGCCGGAACTCCGCGGAGATCCGGATCCGGGCCTCGCGCATGAAGGCGGGCGGGAAGGCGAAGCTGAGGGGCGCCTCGTAGAAACCGGCGAGGACGATCTCGCCTCCCGGTGCCAGGCGGGCGATCAGGTCATCGAGGCCGGCGGCGTTCCCGCTGACATCCGTGATCGTCGCGTAGTCGCGGCGCGGATCCGCGTCGGGCGCAACGACGGCGTAGCCGTGGTCGCCCAACGCGCGGACGGGGTCGGTTTCCCAGACGGTGGGCGCGGCGCCCGCCGCCAGCGTCAGCCGGGCGAGCAGCCGGCCGAGCACCCCGTGCCCGACGATGAGCGGCGTCGCGCCGGGAACGAGGCGCCCGAGGGCGCGATGGGCGGTCGCTGCCAGCGCCAGGAGGCAGGCCCGCTCACCCAGGGCCCCGTCCACCGGCACGAGGCGCGCGGCCGGCGCGACCAGATGGGACGCCGCGCCACCGAACAGGCCGCGGACAGCGCCGAAGCAGCGGGCCCCCGGGACGTAGACGGTCTGGCCGACACGGACCGAGGCGCCCGAGTCCGCCTCCACGACGGTGCCGACCGATTCGTATCCCGGCACCAGCGGGTAGCCCATGCCCGGAAAGGGCGGCATCCGCCCCGACCAGAGCAGGCGCTCGGTGCCGGTGCTGATCCCGCTCCACGCCACTGCCACGACCGCGTCCGCATCGCCGGGCGGCGTCAGGGCCAGGCGCTGAACCGAGAGGTGCTCCGGGTTTTCCAGAATGACGGCCAGAGCGTCCATGGCTGGAACTGTCCACCCTTTGCGTCGCGACTCTCTCCGGTACGAAGCCGCTCTGTGTCATCCTAGATAGACACAAGTCAGCGTCAAGTCACACTTACTTTTGAGCGCCCGTTTTTCGGGCTCTCAGCACCCGCGCGAGGAGAGGGCGTCGTGTCGGATGTTCGCGTGTGGCGGTGAATCCTGCGGCCGCGAGCATCGCGCGCAGTTCCTCGGCCCGGCGCGGTCGGCCGGAGCCCATCGCCAGGAGATAGAAACCGAAATAGGCGTCGCCGACCGGCTCCGCGCCCGGCGTCCCGGCCATCGGCTCCGCGATGAGCAGCGTGCCGCCCGGCGGCAGCGCCGCGTAGGCCGCGCCCAGCAGCGCCTGGGCCGGCGCGTCGTCGTGATCGTGGACGATCCGCACCAGCGAGATCGTGTCGGCGCCCGCGGGCAGTCCGTCGTGGAAGTCGCCGCCGCGGCAGGCAATCCTCTCGCGGAGGTCGGATTGCCCGAGGCGCGCGGCGGCGCGGTCGGCGACGGCCGGCAGGTCGAACAGGGTCAGGCGGGGTGTCGCGTGCCGCGCCGCAACCGCCCGCAGGAAGGCGCCCTCGCCCCCGCCGACATCCATGAGGTGCCGGACGCGCGACAGGTCGCAGGCGTCGAGCACGTCATCGGCGATCAGCGCCTGCGAGGCGCCCATCAGACTGCTGTAGGGGGCCACCGCGTGCGCGTCGCCCGCCGCCCCCGCCGCATAGGGCCAGTAGCCCGCGAGGCGGGTCGGCTGAGCCTGTCCGCGCAGCAGGGCGACCGGATCCGCGAGGTCGGCGTAGAGCAGCGCGTGATGCTCGATCATGGCGGCGATGCCGGGATTGCCGACGAGCGCGGCTCCCAGGTCGGCCAGCCCGAAACGGTCGCCCGACAGGGCGCGCAGCAGCCCGAGGGACTCGGCGGCGCGCAGCAGGCGTCGCGCTGCGTCCGGCGGAAGGTCGAGCCGCCGCGCCAGCGCGTCGACGGTCAGGGGGCCCTCGGCCAGGATCGCGAACAGGTTGAGGCGGATGCAGGCGGTCAGAACCTGCGCGTAGACGAAGCCGGCGCAGAGGTCGAACAGCGCGCGCGTGTTGCGCTGTGCGACGCGGCGCGTCAGCGGAAAACCCGCCGCCCAGCGCTGGAAGCGGGGGCTCGCGACCAGGCGATTGCGCCACGCGAGCCACCTGTCCGCCCAGGCGGACGGGGCAGGCGGCACCGTGCCGGCTCCGGGGAGCGATCCGGCGCTCAGGCCACCACCGCCCGCAGGCTCGCGGGCAGGAACAGCCGCGCCTGCGCCTCGATCTCGGCGGTGAGCGCGGCCGCGCCCGGACAGGCCGGGATCGCCGCGACCGCCTCGCGTGTCAGCCGGGACAGGCGCTCCATCGCCCCGCCGGTGCCCAGGAGGGCTGCGGCGTTGGGGCGGCCCAGCGTCGCGTCGCGCCCGGCGGGCTTGCCGATCTCCTCCTGCCGGCAGGCGACGTCGCGCAGGTCGTCGGCGACCTGATAGGCCTCTCCCAGGCACTCGCCGAGGCGACGCCAGGGCTCCGGCTCAGCCCCCGCCGCGGCAGCGCCTGCCACGGTGGCGGCGGCGAACAGCGCGCCGGTCTTCGCCTGCTGGTAGTCGCTCAGGCTGATATGCGCCTCCGATTCCCAGGCCTGCCCGGCCGCGATGCCCGACGGCGACCCGGCGGCGCGGCCGAGAAGCCCGACGAGGCGGCCGAGGCGCGCCGGATGCCGCCCGACGGATCGCGCCAGGGTCTCGAAGGCGAGGACGATGAGGGCGTCGCCGGTCAGGACGGCGATCGGCTCGCCGAAGGCGACGTGGACGGAGGGCTTCTGCCGCCGCATCGGCGCGTCGTCGAAGCACGGCAGGTCGTCGTGGACCAGGGAAGCGCAGTGCAGGAACTCGATGGCGGCGGCGGCCGCGACGGATCCTGCCGGGTCGTCGTCGCCGCAGGCGCGGGCCACCGAGAGGCACAGGCGCGGTCGGATCCGGTGGCCGCCGGGAAACACCGCGTAGCGGAGAGCCTCCGCCAGAAGGGGCGGCGCGCCGGGCGCCTCCGCGTGCGCAACGGCGCGATCGAGCGCCATCTCGATCCGCTGACCGGACTCCATCGCGTTGCCTCCCGTGTTGTATGCGGTTGTCAGCGACAGGTGTCATTTCTTATTGACACTTCGGCGAGGCGAGATCAATCCCGTGGTCGGGGGAGTTCGGAGCGGCCGTGGCGCAGGAGCGCGTCGTCGTGATCGGTGCCGGGATCGGTGGCCTCGCCGCCGCCCTGCGGCTCGCCCATGCCGGTATCGACACGACGGTTCTCGAGCGCGCGCCGCATCCCGGCGGGAAGATGCGCGCCGTCCCGGTCGGAGATCGCGCCGTCGAGGCCGGTCCGACCGTGTTCACGATGCGCTGGGTCTTCGACGAGCTGTTCGCCGAGTGCGGCGCCGAGCTCGGCGACCGCGTCGCCCTGGCACCGGCGCGGCTCCTCGCCCGCCACGCGTGGAGCCGGGACGAGCGTTTGGACCTCTTCGCCGATATCGACGCGACGGCGGACGCGATCGCGGCCCTCGCGGGACCGCGCGAGGCGGAGGGCTACCGGCGCTTCTGTGCCCGGTCGGCCGAGGTCTACCGCACCCTCGAGGGTCCGTTCATCCGCGAAGGCCGGACTGGGCCCGCCGGCCTCGCGCAGCGGGTCGGGCTGTCGGGCCTCGGCGATCTCTGGCGGATCCAGCCCTTCGCGACCCTCTGGTCGGCGCTGGGCGCGTATTTCCGCGACCCGCGGCTGCGCCAGCTGTTCGGCCGCTACGCCACCTATTGCGGCGCCTCGCCCTTCACCGCGCCGGCGACGCTGATGCTCGTCGCCCATGTCGAGCAGGCCGGCGTCTGGACCGTCGCGGGGGGACTCAGCGGCCTCGCGCGGGCGGTGGCCGATCTGGCCGTCGAGCGGGGCGCGACCTTCCGCTACGGCGCGGAGGTCGCGCGGATCCTCACGGTCGGCGGCCGGGTCACTGGCGTGCGCCTGACGGACGGCGCGACGGTGGCCGCCGACCACGTCGTCTGCAACGCGGACTGCGCGGCCCTGGGTGCGGGCCTGCTCGGGCCCGAGGCCGCCGCGGCCGGCGAGCGGCTCGCGCCCGGCGAGCGCTCCCTCTCCGCCGTCACGATCTGCGCGGAGGCGGAGTCCGCGGGTTTCCCTCTGGCGCACCACACGGTCTTCTTCTCGCGCGACTACCGGGCCGAGTTCGACACGCTCCTGCGCGCCCGTCGCCTGCCCGACGACCCCACCGTTTACGTCTGTGCCCAGGACCGGGACGCGGCGGGTGCCGCGCCCCAGGGGCCGGAACGTCTGCTCCTGCTCGTCAACGCTCCGGCGGACGGCCGGGAGCGACCGCTCACGCCGCCGGAGACCGAGAGATGCGAGAGGAACCTGTTCCGCCGGCTGGAGGCCTGCGGGCTCACCCTGGACTTCACGTGGTCGGCGGTCACGACGACGCCGCGGGACTTCGACGCCCTCTTCCCCGGGACGGGCGGGGCCCTCTACGGACGGGCGGCGCAGGGCTGGGCGACGACTTTCAAGCGCGCGGGCGCGCGGACGGCGCTGCCGGGCCTGTACCTCGCGGGGGGCTCGATCCATCCGGGTCCGGGCGTGCCGATGGCGGCGCAGTCGGGGCGGCTGGCAGCGGCAGCGATCCTGGACGACCGCGATTCGATGGCGCGGTCGCGCGGGGCGGCTACGCGTGGTGGTACGTCGATGCGGTGAGCGACGACGGCCGCCAGGGCCTCACGATCATCGCCTTCATCGGCAGCGTGTTCTCGCCCTACTACGCCTGGAGCGCCGAGAAGGACCCCTTCGCCCACTGCGCCATGAACGTGGTGCTCTACGGCGACCGCGGCCGCTTCGCCATGACCGAGCGCCGCGCCGCCAGCCTGTCGCGCAGCGCCGACCACATCGCCGTCGGACCCAGTGCCATGCACTGGGACGGCACCGCGCTGACGGTGCGGATCGACGAGCGCGGAGCTCCCCTGCCCCGCAGGATCCGCGGCACGGTGCGCCTCGAGCCGCGCGGGTTCACGGGGGGCCCGTTCCATCTCGACCGGGCTGGCCGCCACCGCTGGTGGCCGATGTCGCCGTCCTCGCGGGTCGAGGTCGACTTCGACCAGCCGGACCTCCGCTGGAGCGGCAGCGGCTACTTCGACACCAACGACGGCGACGAGCCCCTGGAGGCCGCGTTCGCGCGATGGACATGGTGCCGGGCCGATCTGCCGGACGGCGCGGCGATCCTGTACGACGTGCATCACCGCGACGGCGGCGGTCAGAACCTATCGCTCAGGTTCTCCGCCGACGGCAGCCGCCGCGAGATCCGGCCTCCGCCCGGCGCGACGCTTCCGGCGACGCGCTTCTGGCGGATGCCGCGGGAGACCCGCAGCGACGGCGGCCGATCGCGGGTGCTCGCGACCTACGAGGACACGCCGTTCTACGCCCGCTCGCTGCTCGCCTCGACGCTCTGCGGCGAGCCGGTGCGGGCCATGCACGAGAGCCTGTCGCTCGACCGGTTCCGAAACCCGATGGTGCGGCTCATGCTGCCGTTCCGGATCCCGCGGCCGCTGGCGCGGTGAGAGTGCGGACGTCGAGGCCGCCGGTCCCGGATGGCTGCCGGCCCGGGGCGGCGCTCCACGGCCGGACGCGTCCGGCGACGCAGGCGAACGTCGCGAGGCTCAGCACAAGGCCGAGCGGGAATCCGGTCAGCCCCGCCGCCTCTCGGACGACCGCGAAGAGCGGCACAGCGCACAGGAGGGCCCGCTCGTGCGGCCGCAAGCCGCCGGCCCGGTGCGCGGCGAGCGCCAGCAGGAGCGCGGCCGGCACGAGGGGCGCCAGGTCGTAGACCGGGAGGTAGGGCGACAGCAGCGGCGCGGAGACGACGAGCGCGGCCGCCCGGAGCGTCGGGTCGGTGGGCCGGCACCAGGCGCGGCAGGCGAGGCCGAGCGCCAACGCGGCGACGATGCCCTGCGCCGTCCAGGCGACGGCCATCGGCCCGCCGAGCAGGCGCACCGCTCCGAACGCGCTGGCATTGAGGTCGAGGCCCGCCGCCGCGTTCTGCAGGATGATCCGGTTCGTATCCCCCAGCGTTCCGAAGAAGCCGATCCAGGGCGCCGTCCCGAACAGCGCGAGGGACGCGAGGCAGAGGGCCAGCACCGTCGAAACGCAGGCGGCCAAGCAGTCTCGCCGCCCCGTCACCAGCAGGAGCATGGGGGCCAGCGCCGCGAAGTGCGGCTTGTAGGCCAGCAGGCCGAAGCAGAGCCCGGCCAGCCACGGGCGGCGATCGGCGAGGACCGCGCCGAGGGTGAGCAGCGACGCGGTGAACAGGCCGTTCTGGCCGTAGGCGAGGTTGCAGAGCACCAGCGGGTGCGCGAGCGCGACGACGGCCGCGTCCCGCCGGCCGGCCGCTACCCGCATCGCGAGGGCGAACAGGGCGAGGGAGAGCGCGGTCCAGAGCAGGTAGGCCGGCCGCAAGTCCAGCAGCGCCATCGCGGCCGCCGGCAGGAGGAACACCGGCGGATAGTGCCAGGCGAACCGACATTCCTGACCGCAGGCCGCCTTCAGGTTCGCCAGATGCACCGGCAGGTCGTAGGGCTCAGCTCCACGACCTACCAGTGCCGAACGGCCCGCCACCCAGACCTGGACGAAATCGTTGCCGAGCGGGTCGCCGTACCAGTTGCGTTGCGGCTCCGGGCCGGTGCCGTAGACCAGAAGGACCATGGCGAGGCCGAACGGGACCAGCACCCAGGCCGCCCGCCTGGCGAACGCGGACAGACGGGCGTCGCTGCTCAGGAGATCGGCGAGATCTGACCAGAGCGCGGCGGCGCGTGCGGTCGGTGGGCCCGGCGCGCGGGTCTCGATGGGCGCAGGCATGACGGAGGATTTCCGCGACCGGATTCCGCGACAGCCTAGGCGCGCGCGGTTCCGGGCCCGTTAACAGGGGTGTTTGCGGCCCGGCCCGGCTTGTGCAAGAGGGCGGCGGCTGCGATCCTCGCGCCGTCAACCGGGGCGATCACATCGATGCGACTGGACGAGCCGTCATCGGCCCCGCGCGTCCTGATCTACAGCCACGATACCTTCGGGCTCGGGCATCTGCGCCGCTCGCGGGCGATCGCCAACGCGATCGTGGCGAGCAACCGCAGCGCCCGGGCGATGATCGTCTCGGGCTCGCCGGTGGTCGACCGCTTCGCCTTCGCGCCGGGCGTTCGCACGGTCCGGCTGCCGCCGGTGACCAAGTTCGCCGACGGCGGCTATGCCAGCCTGGACGGCGCGACCCCGCTGGCGCGCACCGTCGAGCAGCGCTCCGCGATCATCGCCCAGGCCTGCGCCGCCTTTCGGCCCGACCTGATCATCGTCGACAAGGAACCGGCCGGCTTCCACGGCGAGCTGCTGCCTGTGCTGGAGCAGGCCGCCGAACGCGACATCCGCCTCGTCCTGGGCCTGCGCGACGTCCTCGACGACGCCGACCGCCTCGTCCCCGAATGGGAGCGCAAGGGTGCGGCCGAGACGATGGCGCGATTCTACGACGAGATCTGGGTCTACGGGCTGAGCCGCATCCACGAGCCCCTGGCGGCGCTGCCGATGGAGCCCGACATGGCCGCCCGCATCGACGCGCGCCTGATCTACACCGGCTATCTTCGCCGGGAGCTCCCGGAACGCCGCGCTGGCCGCGAGGAGCCGCCGGTGGCCGACGGCCCCTTCATCCTGGTGACGCCGGGCGGTGGCGGCGACGGGGCAGCCCTGATCGACTGGGTGATCGCCGCCTACGAGGCCGATCCCGCGATTCCCCTCCCCGCGCTCATCGCCTTCGGTCCCTTCCTCGATGCCGGGACCCGGGACGGGTTCGCGGCGCGCATCCGCCGCCTCGGCGACCGGATCGCGGCCATCACCTTCGACAGCGAGATCGAGTTCCTGATGCGCAAGGCCACCGGCGTGGTCGCTATGGGGGGCTACAACACCTTCTGCGAGATCCTGTCCTTTGACCGCCGGGCGGTCCTCGTGCCCCGGACCGAGCCGCGGCGGGAGCAGGCGATCCGGGCGCTCGCGGCCGAGCGGCTCGGCCTCGCGCGGGTGCTGATGGAGGCGGAAGGCCGGGCGCCGGCGCGCATGGCGACGGCACTCCGCGACTTGCCGGGACAGGACCCGCCGTCGCGGGTGCTGGTGCCGGGTCTGCTCGACGGCCTCGACGCGGTCGCGCGCCGCGTCAGGGCGCTCACCGCGCGCGGCGGCGCGGACGCCGCAGCCCGCCCGTGCCTGCAGGCCTATTCGTGAGCGCCAAGCGGGTCGCCGTGGTGCTGAAGGGCTACCCGCGGCTCTCCGAGACCTTCATCGCCCAGGAGTTGCTGGCGCTGGAACGGTCCGGCCTGGCCCTCGAGATCTGGTCGCTCCGGCGCCCGACCGACCGGGCGCGCCACCCGATGCACGCGCAGATCCGCGCCGGCGCTGCCTACCTGCCCGAATACCTGCGCGACGCGCCGCTGCGGGTGCTTCGCGGGCTGGGCGCGGCACTCCGCCGGCCGAACCTGCCCGCGCTGCTGGCGCTGTTCGCCCGCGATCTCCGGCGCGACCCGACGGCGTCGCGGCTGCGGCGCCTCGGGCAGGCACTGGTCCTCGCCCGGGAATTGCCGGCCGAGGTCGCCCATATCCACGTGCACTTCCTCCACACGCCCGCCAGCGTTGCCCGCTACGCCGCGCTCCTGACCGGGCGCCGGTGGAGCTTCTCGGCGCACGCCAAGGACATCTGGACGACGCCCGACTGGGAGCTGACCGAGAAGCTGCGCGACGCCGAATGGGGCGTGACCTGCACCCGCGACGGGCTCGCCCGCCTGCAGGCCCTCGCGCCGGGCCGGACGCAGCTCGCCTATCACGGGCTCGACCTGACTCGCTTTCCGGCACCGCCGCCGCGCGAGTTGCGCGACGGGACGGATCCGGACCGCGCCCTCCGGCTCCTCTGCGTCGGTCGCATGGTCGCCAAGAAGGGGCACGACGACCTCATCGACGCTCTCGCCGCCCTGCCCGCGCACCTGCACTGGCGGCTCGACCTGATCGGCGGCGGCGACCTCCGCGACGCCCTGGAGGCCCGGATCGCTGCCGGCGGCCTCGCGGAGCGGGTCCGTTTCCGCGGCGCGCTGGCGCAGCCCGCGGTGATCGAGGCCATGCGCGCGGCCGACCTCTTCGTCCTGCCGACGAAGCCCGCGCCTGGCGGCGACCGAGACGGCCTGCCGAACGTGCTGATGGAGGCCGCGAGTCAGGCGCTCCCGATCCTGGCGACCGCCTTCGCCGGCACGCCGGAGTTCATCACCGACGGGGTCCACGGCGTCCTGGTCCCGCCCGGCGAGCCGGCGGCGCTCGCCGACGCTCTCACCCGTCTCGCGGGCGATCCTGGCTACCGCCAGCGGCTCGGCGCGGCGGCCTTGGCCCGGCTCGTGCAGGACTTCTCCGCGGAAGCGGCGATCGCGCTGATCGCCGGCCGGCTGCGCGCCTCCGCGGGTCTGCCGCAGGACGCGGCCGCTCACGAACCGGAGCTGACCGCGTGCGCGTCCTGATCGCGGTCACGCATCTGCTCGGCGCGGGGCACCTCACCCGTTCGGCCGCCATCGCCCGCGCCTTCGCGGCGGCCGGCCACGAGACGATGCTGGTCTCGGGCGGCGTCCCGGCACCGATGGTCCGCTCCGACGGCCTGCGCCTCGTGCAGCTGCCGCCGCTCCGGATCGCCGGCACGGATTTCTCGACGCTGCTGGACCCCGACGGACACCCGGCCGGGCCGGCACTGCTCGAGCGCCGCCGCAGCCTGATGATCGAGGCTCTGGCAGCCTTCGGGCCGGACGCGGTCGTCACCGAGCTGTTCCCGTTCGGCCGGCGCGCCCTGGCGCCCGAGTTCATGGCATTGGTGGACGCGGCTCGCGCCCTGCGGCGGCGCCCGCTCGTCCTCGCCTCCGTGCGCGACGTCCTCGTGGCCTCGACCAAGCCGCAGCGCATCGCCGAGTCGCACGCGCGGGTTGCGGACCTCTACGACGCCGTGCTGGTCCACGGCGATCCGGCGCTCATCCCGCTCGAGGCCTCGTGGCCCCTCGACGCGGCGACCGCCGCGAAGGTCCGCTACACCGGATACGTGGATGAGGGGACCGCTCCAGCGCCGGCCTCGCACCGCTCCGGCGTGCTGGTCGCCGCCGGATCCGGGCCGGCGGGGTTCGTCCTGCTGCGTGCGGCCGCCGATGCGGCCCGGCAGCGGCCGGATCTCGGCTGGCGGATCCTGGCCGGCCACGGCGTGCCCGAGGCGGCGCTGTCCCAGATCGGCCACGGTCTGGAGCCCGGCATCCTCGGTCGCGCCCGACCCGACTATCGCGCCCTCCTGTCCGGCGCCGCCGTCTCGGTCAGCCAGTGCGGCTACAACACGGCCGTCGATCTCCTCGTTACCCGGACACCTGCCGTCCTGGTACCCTTCGAGGCCGGCGGCGAGACCGAGCAGCGCCTGCGTGCCGAGCGCCTCGCCGCCCGGCGACTCGCCCGGGTGCTGCCCGAATCGGCGCTGACGCCCGAGAGCCTGGTGCGGGCCATCGCGTCGCAAAGTGCCCTCCCTGCGCCCGGGGACCACAGGATCGATCTGGACGGCGCCGCGCGTACGGTCGCGCTGGCCGAGGCCCTGCACGCGGGCGAGCGCGGGCGGCGCGGCCGCCTCCCGGCAGCGGATCCGGCCTTCGACGCCGTCCACAGCGCCCTCGATGCCGTCGCGGCGCGGGGCCAGCGCGTTCGGCTGTTCTGGCGCGACGACGACGCGGTCGCGGGCGGTCCGCGACTCGACCGGCTCGTCGCTCTCGCCGCAGGGCACGGCGTCCCGCTGCTCCTCGCCGCGATTCCGACCAAGATCGAGTCCTCCCTCTCGCGGCGGCTCGAAACGGCTGCCGGCGTCTCGGTCGCCGTCCACGGCCGCGCCCATCGCAATCATGCCCCGCCGGGCGAGAAGCGGGCGGAGTTCGGCGCGCACCGGCCCCTCGAGGCCCTGATGGCCGACGCCGCTGCCGGCCTGCAAATCGCCCGGCAGCGGCTGCCGGAGGCGTCGCTGCTGCCGGTTTTCGTGCCGCCGTGGAACCGCGTCGCGCCCGACCTCGCCGCCGCCCTCCCGGATCTCGGCTATCGCGGCCTCTCGGCCGTGCCGGGTCCGCCGATCCCGGGGCTGCTCCGCCTCGACGCCACCCTCGACCCGATCGACTGGCGTGGTACCCGGGGCCTGATCGATCCCGACTGCCTGCTGCGCGGCCTCGCCGCCGACATCGCCGGCGCGCCGGAGCGGCCGCTCGGCCTTCTCACCCACCACCGCATCCACGATGAGGCCGTCTGGGACTTCGTCGGCGCGCTGGTGGACAAGCTCCTGCGGCATCCGGCGATACAGGTCTTGGATCTTCGGGGACACTTCGGCGCGGCCGCGATGGACATGGGGCCGGCGGTATCTAAGTCTCAGGTCTCACAGATCGCGAGGACGGGTTGAGCCCGCTATTGTCCATCCGCGACCTCGCGGTCGCGTTCCGCACGGAGAGCGGTCAATTCGAGGCCCTGCACGGCCTGTCCCTCGACGTCCACCGCGGCCGGACCCTCGCGCTGGTCGGCGAGTCCGGCTCGGGCAAGTCGGTGACCGCGCAGGCGATCCTGCGGATCCTGCCGCCCGCCGCCGCCATCACCCGCGGCCGGATCCTGTTCCGGGACGGCGAGACCGAGACCGACATCGCGCGACTCCCGTCCGAGGGCGAGACGATGCGGGCGATACGCGGCCAGCGCATCGCGATGATCTTCCAGGAGCCGATGACCTGCCTGTCACCCCTCCACACGGTGGGCGACCAGATCGGCGAGGCGCTGCGGATCCATACCGGGGCGGACCGCAAGGAGGCCGATGCCCGGACCGAGGAGGCTCTCGCCCGGGTCGGCTTCCCCGACCCGCATCGCGCCCTGCGGACCTACCCGTTCGAGCTGTCCGGCGGCCTGCGCCAGCGCGCCATGATCGCCATGGCGCTGATCCTGAAACCCGCGCTCCTGGTCGCCGACGAGCCGACCACCGCCCTCGACGTCACCACGCAGGCCCAGATCCTCGCCCTGCTGGCCCGGCTCCAGGACGAGACCGGGATGGCGATCCTGCTGATCACCCACGATCTCGGCGTGGTCGCCAACATCGCCCACGACGTGGCCGTCCTCTACCGCGGCCGCCTGGTGGAGGCGGGCCCGCGCGACACGGTGATGCGCGCGCCGGGCCACGCCTATCTCCGCGCGCTCCTCCACGCCGTGCCGCGATTCGATATGGCGCCCGGCGAGCGGCTGACGCCGATCCGCCCGGCCAAGGCCGAGATCCCGCCCGGCCAGACGCCCGCGCCGCTGGCCGGGCCGATCCTGCAGGTAGAGGGGGTGAGCAAGAACTTCACGCTGCGCGCCGGTCGGCTGTGGCAGAAGCCGCGGATCGTCCACGCCGTGTCCGACGTGTCCTTGAGCCTCGCGGCGGGCCAGACGCTGGGGCTCGTCGGCGAGTCCGGGTCGGGTAAGACCACGGTCTCGAAGATGATCATGCGGGCGCTCCGGCCCGATTCCGGGCGGATCCTGTTCGACGACGGCAGCGGCCCGCGGGACGTCCACGCTCTGAACGGCGACGCCCTCTTCGCGTACCGCCGCACGGTCCAGTTCGTGTTTCAGGACCCCTACGCGTCCCTCGACCCGCGCATGACCGTCCGGCAGATCCTGTCGGAGCCGATGGAGATCCACGGGGTCCCGGCGGCGGAGCGGCGGGAGCGCTGCCGCGCCCTGATGGCCATGGTCGGCCTGGAGCCGAGCGGTCTCGGCCGCTACCCGCACGCCTTCTCGGGCGGGCAGCGGCAGCGCATCGGCATCGCCCGGGCGCTGGCCCCGAAGCCGCGGCTGCTGGTGCTTGACGAGCCGGTCTCGGCCCTCGACGTCTCGGTCCAGGCGCAGATCCTGAACCTGCTCAAGGACCTCCAGGCCGCCCTGGGCCTCTCCTACCTCATCGTTTCCCACAATCTGGCAGTGATCGACTACATGGCGGACACCATCAGCGTGATGTGCCGGGGCCGCATCGTCGAGGAGGCGCCGCGCGCGGCCCTGTTCCGCCGGCCCGTCCATCCCTACACGCGGGCGCTGCTCGCCGCCGTGCCCGATCCGAGCCTGGACCATCCCCTGGATTTCGCGGCCGTCGCCGCCGACCGCAACGACCCGACCCGCTGGGAGGAGCCCTTCCGCCTGGCTCCCGACGAGGCCGGCGCGATGCGCGCGGTCGAGACCGGCCACCGGGTGCGCTTCGGCGCCGCCCCCAGGGCGGAGGCCGCGTGATGCAGGCCCGGCCGCCCGTGATGCTGGAGCGCCTGCGCCGCAAGGTGCTGTCGCCCTTCTTCGACCGCCTGGGCTACGACCTCGTCCCGGCCGCCCCCGACTGGTGTCACCGGCCGACCTCGCCGCGCGAGGTGGCGACCCTGCTCGAATCGGCAGCCGCCATCCTGGAACGCGATCTCGCCGCCGCCGGCCTCGTCCCCGACGGCGACGTGCTCGGGCAGGTCCGGGCCTTCTGGGATCTGATTCCGACAGCCCCCGTCCGGCAGCGGCGCGGCGGTAGCGGCTTCAACGGTGCGCTGCAGCTCTACGTCGCCATGCGCGCGCTGCGGCCCGACTTCGTGATCGAATCGGGCGTCTTCCGAGGCCTCACCACCTGGGTGATCCGGCAGGCCCGCCCGCGGGCGCGGATCTTCTGCCACGATCCGGACCTGTCGGGCCTCCAGTACCGCGACCGGCAGGCGCGCTACAGCACCGCCGACTGGTCGACCGCCGACTGGGCTGTGCTCGACCCGGCGCGGACGGTGGCGTTCTTCGACGACCACGTCGCGCAGGGCCGGCGGGTCGTCGAGGCGCAGGCCCGCGGGCTGACCCGACTGCTCTTCGACGACGACGCGGCCGGGCACCGGATCCACGCCCATGGTGGCCCCGCGCATCCGACCATCGCGATGATCACCGGGCCCGAGCGGAGCCCGGAGCCGATCCGCTGGACGCGGAACGGCCGCCACTTCGAGCAGCCGGCCGACGACGTCCTGGTGCGGCAGGCCGCCGGGCTGATCGCCCGGTCCCACGCGTTCGACGACCTGCACAGGGCGACCGGCTACTCGCCCGCCCGGCTCACCTCCGTGACGTTGCGGGGCAGCCCATGACGACCTGGGGCCCGGGGGACGTCGTCCCGTCCGCTCTCCCGCACCGGAACGAAGGGGACGGTACCGTGTCCCGCCGCGCCCTCCTCGCCGGGCTCGGCGCCGCGGCGATCTGGGCGCGTGCGCCGTCGCGGGCCTTCGCCGACACCCCGCCGGCCGACGCGCCCGGGCTGCCGGCCACCCCTTACGTGGCCGACCTCGCCGCCCACGGACGCCGCCTCGGCAGCGCCGGCGGCACGATCCGGACCCTGATCGCCAAGGCACGGGACGTCCGCTACCTGTCGGTCTACGGCTACACCCGCCTCATCGGCTACGATGCCGATCTCAACCTGCGGCCCGACGTGCTGGAGCGCGTCGATGTCGAGGGCGGCCGCTTCACCTTCACGCTTCGCCAGGGCCACCGCTGGTCGGACGGGCACCCGTTCACCACGGAGGATTTCCGCTACTACTGGGAGGATGTCGCCAACGAGAAGGCGCTGAGCCCCGACGGGCCGCCGGCCTTCTTCCGCGTGGACGGCAAGCTGCCGACGGTCGAGTTCCTCGATCCGGTCACCGTCCGCTACAGTTGGGATCGGCCGAACCCGATGTTCCTGCCGGCCCTGGCGGCGCCGCGCGACCCGCTGATCTACCGGCCGTCGCACTACCTCAAGCCGTATCACGCCCGCTACATCGGGAAGGATGCGGCCGACGCGAAGGCCAAGGCGCTCAAGCTCCGCAGCTGGGCGGCCCTGCACAATCGTCTCGACGACAATTACGAGCTGAACAACCCGGACTGCCCAACCCTGCAGGGCTGGGTGCCGCGGACCCGCTCGCCGGCCACCCGGTTCCGGTTCGAGCGCAACCGCAGCTACCACCGGGTCGACACGGCTGGTACGCAGCTGCCCTACGTCGACACGATCGTGATGGACGTGGCCTCCCAGGGCCTCCTGGTCGCCAAGACCAACGCAGGCGAGGCGGACCTGATGTTCCGCGGCCTGATGATGCCCGATATCCCGAGTCTCAAGGAGGGTGAGGCGGCGCATCGCTATCGCACCAACCTGTGGCCCGTGGCCCGCGGCTCGGAGATCGCGCTCTACCCCAACCTCACCACGACGGATCCGGCGTGGCGGCAGCTCAACCGCGACGTGCGTTACCGGCACGCCCTGTCGCTCGCCATCGATCGGCGCACCCTGAACAACACGCTCCTGTTCGGCCTGGGTACCGAGGGCAACGACACGATCGTGCCGGAGAGCGCGCTGTTCGAGCCCGAGATGCGGACCCTCCACGCGTCCTACGACCCGGCCCGGGCCGCCAAGCTGCTGGACGAGATCGGGCTGACGGCCCGCGACGGGTCCGGCACCCGGCTGCTGCCCGGCGGGCGCGCGCTGGAGCTGGTGGTGGAGAGCGACGGCGAAGCCGAGATGGTGCTCGACGCGCTGCTCCTCATCACGGAATTCTGGCGCGAGGTCGGCATCCGCCTGATCACCAAGCCGCAGGAGCGCACGAACCTGCACCGGCGCTCCATCGCGGGTGTCACCGTCATGGTGGCCGCCCAGGGCCTCGATCTGGCCGTCCCGACCGCGATCATGCCGCCGACCGAGCTGAGCCCGGCCCAGCCGGAGCACTATTCCTGGCCGTTGTGGAGCATGAACGTCGAGAGCCGCGGCAAGAGCGGCGAGCCCTGCGACGTCCCGGAAGTCCAACGCCTCATCGAGCTCGATCGGGAGTGGCGCCACACCGACGATGCCGGCCGGCAGGCCGCGATCTGGCGCGAGATGCTGATGAACCACGCGCGCAACACGTGGGTGATCGGCACGGTGGCGGGCGCGCTCCAGCCGGTGGTCGGCGCCGATCGCCTGATCAACCTCCCGAAGCGCGCCCTCTATTCCTGGGAGCCCACCGCGATGATCGGCGTGCAGCGCCTCGACGAGCTGTTCTGGGACAAGGGCGCCGAGTCTGGCGCCGACAAGCGCGCGGAGGCCCAGTGATCGCCCAGATCCTTCGCCGCGTCGTCACCATGGCGGTGACGCTGCTGGTCATCTCGGCCCTCGTCTTCGTGATCATCAAGCTGCCGCCCGGTGACTACCTGACCAACCGGATCATGGAGCTGCGGGCCACCGGCGACGCCAGTTCCGTGGCGAAGGCCGAGCTGCTCATCAAGCAGTACGGGCTCGACCGGCCGGTCTGGCAGCAATACCTGATGTGGATCGGCGTGCTGCCCGGGTCGGTCGGGTTCTCGGGGCTGCTTCAGGGCGACTGGGGCTGGTCGTTCGAGTACGACAAGCCGGTGGCGGACGTCGTCGGCGACGCCCTGTGGCTCACCCTGCTGATCAACCTGACGGCGGTGGTGTTCGTCCACCTCGTAGCGATCCCGGCGGCAATCTACTCCGCGACGCACCGCAACACGTTCGGCGACGCCGTCGTCACCCTGCTCGGCTATGTCGGCCTCGCGGTGCCGGGCTTCCTGCTCGCCCTGATCCTGCTGTTCTACGCCAACCGGTGGTTCGGGCTGTCGATCGGGGGGCTCTACGATTCGGCCCTCACCAACCAGCCCTGGACCTGGGAGAAGCTCCGCTCGCTCATGGCGCACCTGATCGTGCCGACGCTGGTGATCGGCCTCGGCGGGACCGCGGCCATGATCCGGCGCATGCGCGCTAACCTGCTCGACGAACTGGCCAAGCCCTACACCGTCACCGCCCGCGCCAAGGGTCTGCCGCCCCTGCAGGCGCTGCTGAAATACCCGTTCCGGATGTCGCTGAACCCGTTCGTGGCGGATATCGGCAACCTGCTGCCGCACCTCGTCTCGGGTTCGGTGCTGGTCTCCCTGGTGCTCAGCCTGCCGACCGTCGGGCCGCTGCTCCTCGAGGCCCTGCGCAGCCAGGACCAGTTCATGGCCGGGTTCATCCTGATGTTCGTCGCGGCCCTGACCCTCGTCGGCATGCTGATCTCGGACCTGATCCTGGTCTGGCTCGATCCGCGCATCCGCATGGGCCTGCGATGACCCGCCCCGCGATGACCGACGCGCTTCCCGCATCCGGACATTTCGTCGATCCGGCACCCTTCGAGCCCGAGGCCCGGGCCGAGAGCACGGTCGCCACGGCCTCCGCGTGGCGGCTCATCCTCCGGAAGTTCCTGCGCCACCGCCTCGCCGTGGCCTCGGCCCTGATCCTGCTCGCGCTCTACGCCACGGTACCGTTCGTCGAGCAGCTGGCGCCCTACGGGCAGGCCCGCCGCAACGGCGATTTCCTCTACGCGCCGCCGCAGGGCGTCCACCTGTTCCACGAGGGCCGCTTCGTCGGGCCGTTCGTCTACCCCTACCGGGCCCACCTGGACCTCGACACGTTCCGCCGGGACTACAAGGTGGACGCGTCCGCCCCGCAGCCATTGCGCTTCCTCTGCCGGGGCGACGGCTACGACTGGCTCGGGCTCGTCCACACCGATCTACATCTCGTCTGCCCGCCGGAGAACGGCACGCTGTTCCTCCTCGGCACCGACAAGCTCGGGCGTGACCTGTTCTCGCGCATGATCTACGGGGCGCGGATCTCGCTCACCATCGGCCTCGTGGGCGTCGCCATCTCATTCGCGCTGGGGCTCTTCTTCGGCGGCATCGCGGGCTATTTCGGCGGTATCGTCGATGCCGGGGTGCAGCGGCTGATCGAGGTGGTGCGCTCCCTGCCGGAGCTGCCGCTCTGGCTCGCCCTCTCGGCGGCGCTGCCGCCGAACTGGAGCCCGCTGCTGATCTTCTTCGGTATCACGGTGATCCTCGGCCTGCTCGACTGGCCAGGGCTGGCGCGGGCGGTGCGCGGCAAGCTCCTGGCCCTGCGCGAGGAGGATTTCGTCCAGGCCGCCGAGTTGATGGGCGCCTCGCCCACCCGTGTGATCGGCCGGCACCTGATCCCCAACTTCATGAGTCACCTGATCGCCTCGGCGACCCTGTCGATCCCGACCATGATCCTCGGCGAGACAGCCCTGTCATTCCTGGGCCTGGGCCTCAGACCGCCGGTGACCAGCTGGGGCGTGCTGCTCAACGAGGCGCAGAATCTCGCGGCGGTGCAGCTCTATCCCTGGCTGCTCCTGCCGGTCCTGCCCGTGCTGGTGACCGTGCTCGCGTTCAACTTCATGGGTGACGGTCTGCGCGACGCGGCGGATCCGTATCACTGACGGGAGGCGCCGCGCTGGGCCGGCCTACCCGGCGAGCGGCAGCGGCGCGATCCGCGTCGGGGCGGCGACGCCCTTGCGCTCCAAGAGGCCCGGCGGCGGCACGGGGGCGTCGATGGTGCAGACCACGCCGGTCGGCTCGTAGCTCAGCACGACCTCGCCGGCGAGCTCGCGCGCCAAGCTGCGCTCGATCAGGCGCGAGCCGAATCCGGTCCGTGTCGGCTTCTTGACCGGCGGGCCGCCGCGTTCGGACCAGCGGAGCGAGAGCTGCATCTCCTCCAGGCGCCGCACCGTCCAGGAGATCTCGACCGTGCCGCCCTCAGTCGAGAGCGCGCCGTACTTGACGGCGTTCGTGCCGAGCTCGTGCAGGGCCATGGCGATGGACAGCGCCAGCCGCGGCGGCAGACGCAGGGCCGGTCCCGAGACCTGGAACCGCGAGGTCCGGCCGTCGCCGGCCTCCAGCGGCCGGATCGCGTCCGCCACGACGGCGGAGAGTTCCGCACCCTCCCAGCTCTCCCGGGTGAGGACGTCGTGCACCCGCGCCAGGGCGAGGAGGCGCGCCTCGAAGGCGGCGCGCGCCGCGTCGGCCTCCGCGCCCTCCAGCCCGCGCAGGGACTGGGCCGCGATCGACTGCACCGTCGCGAGGGTGTTCTTCACCCGGTGGTTCAGCTCGTGGATCAGGAGCAGCAGGTGCTCCTCGGCGTTCTTCGTGTCGGTGATGTCGATGTTGCAGCCGGTGTAGCCCAGGAAGTTCTGGGCGTCGTCGAGCCGCGGCACGCCCTCGCACTGGAGCCAGCGCACCGCGCCCGTCCGGTCGATCACCCGCGCCTCGGTGCGGAACGGGATCCGGGCCTCGAACGCCTCGGTGAAGGCCGTCCGGAAGTTCTCCAGGTCGTCGGGATGCACGATCTGGTGCCAGCCGTCATCGTTGAACTGCGCGGCCGGCAGCCCGAACAGGTGCTCGAAATGGAGGTTGGCGAAGCTGACTGCGCCGGTCTCGTCGGTCATCCAGATCAGGGCCGGGGCCGAATCGGCCATGTGCCTGAAGCGCGCCTCGCTCTCGCTGAGGGCGCTCAGGCCGCGCTTGGTCTCGGCCAGCGCCCGGTCGCGCTCCTCCTCCCGCGTGCGCAGCCGCAGCGACGCCTCCGACAGCACGACCCCGAGCCGCTGGATCTCGTGCACCGGCGACGACACGCGCGGGATCGCCTCGCCCCGGGCCAGGGCCGGCCCGGACGCCGCCAACAACCGGAGGGGGCGCGAGACCCGCGACCAGAGGTTCACCGCCAGGAGCGACGAGGTGGCGAGCACCAGCAGGCCGAACCCCGCGAAGGCCCAGATCCAGCGCCGCACCCGCGCGTCGACGAGGGCCTGCGGGATGCTGGTCGCGACCATCCAGCCGGTGAGCCGCGAGCGCGCCTCGATCACCACCACCGGCTTGTGCTGGCGGTCCTGGCCCTCCCAGACGCCGGGCGTCGACGACTGCACCTGGCGGAGGCTGGCGAGGCGCTGCTTGCCGACCACCGCCTCGGGATCCGGCAGGCGCGCCAGGACGATGCCGGACCGGTCGCTGATCCCCGTCGTCCAGCCCGGGACGACCTCGCGGGACAGGATGCCCTGCAGGCGGGACAGGGGCACGGTGAAGCTCAGGATGTACCCGACCTCGCCGTCGACCATCACCGGCACGCCGACCGCGTAGGTGGCCTCGCCCGGCATCGGTCCGGGCACGTAGCCACTCACCATGGCGCGCTGCGTGCCGCGGGCCAGATCCTGGTCGAAGGGAAGCGTGACGATCGGCATCGGCGCGCCGCGCGGCACGCCGGTGTTGACCACCTCCTGACCGTTCGGCCGGCGCAGGAGCACGTCCAGGTCGATCGATTCGCGGACGAGGCGCGCCTGGGCGTCGAACGCCTCGAACTCGCCCTGCCGGATCCGCGGCGAGGTCGCCAGCGTCTGCAGCACCGACACGAGGCCGGCGGTGTCGCGGTCCAGAGACAGGCCGATGCCGCGCACGTTCTCGCGGGCGTCCTGCTCGAACCGCGCCCGTTCCGCGGAGGCGTAGCGCATCAGCAGGATGCTGGTGAACAGCAGGCCGGGACCGATCAGCGCGATCACCAGCGCGATCAGGTAGACCTGGGTCGAGAAGCCGTTGCGCCCGAAGCGGTGCAGCCGCCGCGACAGCCAGGAACGGCGCGCGGGGATCACCGCGGGGACGCCCGCGCCCTCGGCATGATGGTCCGGACTCAAGCGGGGTCCGTCCCCGGCCCGCCGCGCCCCGCGGGCTCGTCGCCGTTCCCTCGCCTCATGACCGGTCGATATGACCGAGATCGCGCGCCGGGTCGAGGTGGTCGCGCACCCGCTGCTTCAGCGCCTTCACGTCCGGAAAGCCGCCGTCGCGCACCCGTTCCCACAGGAGGGCCGCGCCCAGCTCGATGCGGAAGGTGCCGCCGGTGGCCGGCACCAGGGCGACCTCGCCGAGGTCGTCCCGGAAGGTCGAGAGGAGTTCCTGCGCCATCCAGGCCGCGCGCAGCAGCCAGTTGCACTGCGTGCAGTAAATGATCGCGACGCGCGGCCGGCCCGGCCCCGCCGCGCCCTCCGCCGTCACGTCGCTGCCGGGCTCCGCGCCCGCTGGGCCATCGTGCATGCCCGCAGAGCGCACCGGCACGGCGGCCTTGTCAACCTCGCCCGCGCACACGATGGCGAGCCCCAGGCCGGCTTCGGCTGCGCCGCGCCCGGGCGAACCGGGTTCTGACAGGCCTTCCGGGCGCTCGTCCGGTTGTCGCCAAACATCGCCGGCCGCGCTTGACGGCGCGGCCTGCCGCGCACTAGAAGGCCCGCCACCGGGTCGCGGCGCCCCCGAGGGCGAGCGACGATGGCGTGCGCTCAGGCGACTCGCCGGTACGGACGGTTAGCACAGCGGTAGTGCGTTCCCTTCACACGGGAAAGGTCGCAGGTTCGATCCCTGCACCGTCCACCATTATCCCCCATCCCCCGAAGGTCTGATCCCGCCGCGCCCCGCGTCGGTTTGCCACCCGAAAACCGCGTGCTAAGGGCGCTCGATCGGTGAACGCATAAGCTTGGACCCGGCCCGATCCGGGTCGCAGGCCACGGGCAGGGGAAGGGCGGGAACAGCCATGAAGGATATCCTCGACAAGCTCGAAGAGCGTCGGGCGCAGGCCCGGCTCGGCGGCGGAGAGAAGCGCGTCGAGGCGCAGCACAAGCGCGGCAAGCTGACGGCGCGCGAGCGGATCGAACTCCTCCTCGACCACGGGTCGTTCGAAGAGTTCGACATGTTCGTGCAGCATCGCTCCACCGATTTCGGCATGGAGAAGCAGAAGATCCCGGGTGACGGCGTCGTCACCGGCTGGGGCACGATCAACGGCCGCACGGTCTTCCTCTTCTCGAAGGACTTCACGGTGTTCGGCGGCTCCCTCTCGGAGGCGCATGCCCAGAAGATCGTGAAGGTGCAGGACATGGCGCTGAAGATGCGCGCCCCGATCATCGGCATCTTCGATGCCGGCGGCGCGCGCATCCAGGAAGGCGTCGCGGCGCTCGGCGGCTACGGCGAGGTGTTCCGCCGCAACGTCATGGCCTCGGGCGTCATCCCGCAGATCTCGGTGATCATGGGGCCGTGCGCGGGCGGCGACGTCTACTCGCCGGCCATGACCGACTTCATCTTCATGGTCCGCGACACGAGCTACATGTTCGTGACCGGCCCCGACGTGGTGAAGACCGTCACCAACGAGGTCGTGACCGCCGAGGAACTCGGCGGTGCCAAGGTTCACACGACCAAGTCGTCGATCGCGGACGGTTCCTTCGAGAACGACGTCGAGGCGATCCTGCAGATCCGTCGCCTCCTCGACTTCCTGCCGGCCAACAACATCGACGGCGTGCCGGAGCTGGAGAGCTTCGACGACGTCAGCCGGATCGACGCGTCCCTCGACACGCTGATCCCGGACAACCCGAACAAGCCCTACGACATGGGCGAGCTGATCCGCCGCGTCGTGGACGAGGGTGACTTTTTCGAGATCCAGTCCGCCTACGCGCGCAACATCATCACCGGGTTCGGCCGGATCGAGGGCCGCACGGTCGGCTTCGTGGCCAACCAGCCGCTGGTGCTCGCGGGCGTGCTCGATTCGGACGCCTCGCGGAAGGCCGCGCGCTTCGTGCGCTACTGCGACGCCTTCGGCATCCCGATCGTCACCTTCGTGGACGTGCCGGGCTTCCTGCCGGGCACGGCGCAGGAGTACGGCGGCCTGATCAAGCACGGCGCCAAGCTGCTCTTCGCCTACTCGCAGGCGACGGTGCCGCTGGTCACCATCATCACCCGCAAGGCCTTCGGCGGCGCCTACGACGTCATGGCGTCGAAGCACGTCGGCGCGGACGTGAACTACGCGTGGCCGACGGCGCAGATCGCCGTGATGGGCGCGAAGGGCGCGGTCGAGATCATCTTCCGGAGCGAGATCGGTGATCCGGAGAAGATCGCGGCGCGCACCGGCGAGTACGAGGACCGGTTCCTCTCACCCTTCGTCGCGGCCGAGCGCGGCTATATCGACGAGGTGATCATGCCGCACTCGACCCGTCGCCGGATCGCCAAGGCCCTCGGCATGCTCCGCACCAAGAAGATGGAGCAGCCCTGGAAGAAGCACGACAACATCCCGCTCTGAGGCGGGTGCCCGGGCCGGCGGCTGTGGCCGCCGGCCTCAGCTCCGGTTGCTGTTCTCGATCACCGCGCACAGCGTCAGCGGACCCTTGTCGGGCGAGACCATCGCCGAACAGGTGACCCGGGCACCGCCGAGGTCGACGTTGCTGTGCCGGAGCTTCGTGGCCGTCGCCTGGGCACGATGCGCGGCCTCGGTGATCACGGCGGCGTCGATGCCGGTCACCGCGTGCCCGGCGTGCCCGAACAGGTCGTAGTAGCGGTCCGGCGGGTTGGCGCCGCGAAACTGCGCGCCCACCGAGGACAGGTCCGGCCCGCCACAGGCCAGCGTCAGGGTCATGTCCGGACCGGCGGTGAAGCTGGCATAATCGCTCCGGCGCTCGGCCGTCTTGGCCTCCGTCTCGGCCGTGACCTTGTCGACCAGCGCGTCGCAGGATTGTGCCCGAGCGGCGCCGGCGCCGGCCGAGAGGGCGGTGAAGACGATGAGAGGCAGGAGCGCGCGCATGCCCGCGAGGTAGCGCGGCGATCCGGAAAGGCGAGCGGCGCGGCGTTCCGGCGCGCCTGGCCCCGCTCCGATCCGGATCAGGCGGATTCGCCCCGCCTCTGGACCAGGACGGGTCCCTCTCCGACGAGGAGGCGCCGCTTGAGGCGGGCGATGCCCTCGCGCTGCAACTCGCTGGGCGGGGAATGCGCGCCGGCCACCTGGGTCAGCATCGCGATCAGCTCGCCCCGCTCGGCCGGCGTCAGCGCGTCGCGCAGCAGCGGCGCCAGGGTGTCGGCGACCTGCGAGAACGGTAGCCGCGCCTGCGTATAGCCCCAGGCCCGCTCGAAGGTCGCGGAGATCCGATCCACCGCCAGCGGCGTCTCCATGTATTCGAGGATCCGTGTCTTCTCGCTGGCGGTCAGGGGGCTGCCCGTTCGGACCAGCTGGATCATCAGGATGACCGCCGCCAGGCGCGGATCGCGGACGCGCTGCAACGGCGTCCCCACGAGGTTCTCGAAGGTCGAGACAGCGCGGCGCTGGAGGCCCTTCGTGTCCCGGTTGACCTCCTGCAGGCCCTTCACGGTCCCGTGCGTCCGCAAGATCCAGAACAGTCCCGCAACGATGATCCCGATGAGGCCGAGCAAAATCGGCATGGGCGTCCCCAGATCGAATCGACGCGGGACGGTCTCACGGGCATCTCGGCGTGTCAAACCAGCGTCAATGCCTGACGATTACCGGAATGCATCGCGGATACGTGGACACAGGAAAAGAATTTATTGCGCGCGACCGAGGTGTACTTCACTGATACATGGGTCAACAGTGAAGTTCGTTGCGCCCGCCGCTCAGCTGGCCGCCGCGGACGTGTCCGCCTTGCCGAGTTCGAGGAGAACGATCTCCGGCGGAACGCCCATCCGGACGGGGATGCGGCTCATCCCGAAGCCGCCCGAGACGATCATGTGGCGGCCGTCCTGGACGACGTGGCCGTAGGAATAGTCGTGCCCGCGCACCTTGCGGATGGCGGGCGCGTGGCCGAACAGGCGGACCTGGCCGCCGTGAGTGTGGCCGGCGAGGGTCAGCGACACGCGGTCGGGCACCGAGACGAAGATGTCGGGCTCGTGGGCCATCAGGATCACGGGCGCCGAGTCCGTGACCGCCTGCAAGGTTCGCGGCAGGTCCGCGAGGCTGAAGGTGCTCCAAGCGTTCAAGAACGGCTGCTGGTCGCCGAGCCCGGCCAGCCAGAACGGCCGCCCGTCCTTCACGAGGCGCACGGCCTGATTCTCCAGCACCGGAATGCCCTGCGCCTCCAGCAGGCGCCGGACCGCCGGCACGCCCCGGCCGGCCCGCTGGACCGCGTGGTCGTCCCACCAATCGTGGTTGCCGAGGATCGCGTGCGTGCCGAGGGGCGCCTTGAGCTCGGTCATCATCCGGGCGAACTGATCGAGCGGCAGCTTGCGCCACGCGATTCGCCCGGCCGGGTAGTCGCCGAGCAGCAGGACCAGATCCGGCTCGAGGGCGTTGGTGGCCGCGACGATCTCCGCCACCCGGTCGAACGGCATGTACGGCTCGCAGATGTGAAAATCCGCCAGCACCGCCACCCGCAGGCGCAGCGCCGGATCCCAGCGCGGCAGGGTCGGCGCGTAGGACGTCACCACCAGCCGGTGCAGCGGCTCGACGTCGAAGGCGTAGACGCCCGTCGCGGCGGTCAGGCCGGCCCCCACGCCGAGCCCGCCCAGGAACTGCCGTCGGCTCGGCATGATCAGCATCGCGATACGACCTGTTGACTCGATAACCCGCCGTGTCCCGCTAGGCGCGCAGTCCGGCGAAAGCGGGGCGGGACCGACTGAACGGCCGCGGGACCCTGGCCCGAAACCGGTTGACGGAATGTGGCCTGCCGCCGCGCTCGGTCTATAAGGCGGTGTCCCGTCCAGCGAAGTGATCCGGAACCAGATGTTGAACCGCCCCCTGCGCATCGGCACCCGCGGCTCTCCGATGGCGCTCGCGCAGACCGGGATGGTGCGTGACCGGATCGTGGCGGCCAATCCGGGCTTGGAGACCGAGCTGGTGGTCGTGACCACCGTGGCCGACAAGATCCTGGACCGGCCCCTGTCCGAGATCGGCGGCAAGGGCCTGTTCACCAAGGAGTTGGAGCAGGCCCTGTTCGCCGGCGAGGTCGACGTCGCCGTGCATTCCATGAAGGACGTGGAGACCTGGCTCCCCGACGGCCTCACCATCGCCTGCATCCTCGAGCGCGACGACCCGCGGGACGCGTTCCTGTCGCCGCACGCCGACGGTCTGGCGGGGCTGGCGCCGGGCGCGCGGGTCGGGACCTCGTCGCTCCGCCGCGGCGCGCAGGTGCTGATGCGGCGGCCCGATCTCCGAGTCGTGCCGCTGCGGGGCAACGCCAACACGCGGATGCGCAAGCTCGAGGCCAGCGAGTGCGACGCGACGCTCCTCGCCCTGGCGGGCCTGCAGCGTCTCGGCCTGGAAAGCATGGCGCGCAGCGTCCTCTCGGTCGAGGAGATGCTGCCGGCCGTGGCGCAGGGTGCCCTGGGGATCGAGTGTCGCGCGGACGACGCGGTGATCCGCGACCTCCTGGCGCCGATCGCGTGCGAGCGGACCACCGTCGCGGTCTCGGCCGAGCGGGCGCTGCTCGCGGAACTCGACGGGTCCTGCCGGACCCCCATCGCGGCCCTCGCGCAGATCGACGGGGATAGCCTGCGGATCGACGGGCTTCTGTTCCTGCCCGACGGCAGCCGCCACTGGGCCGCGTCCCGGCAGGGGCTCGTCGCGGAGGCAGAGCGCATCGGCCGCGAGGCGGGGGCCGCGCTCAAGGCGGCGGCCGGCGACACCTACACCCGCCACCTCCAGTGAGATCCGGCCGATGCCGCCCGTGACCCTGGTCGACGTCTTCACGCACGCGGGCGCGGGCGGCAATCCCTGCCCCGTCGTGACCGACGCGCGGGACCTCGACGCGTCCGTCATGCGCGACGTCGCGCGGCGCTACGGCCACGAATCGGGCTTCGCGCTGCCGGCGGAGGATGCCGCCCATGATCTGCGCCTGCGCTTCTTCGTGCCGAACCACGAGATGGAGATGTGTGCCCACGCCACCATCGGCGTCCTGTGGGTGCTCGCTCGCGAGGGGCGGATTCCGGAAGCGTCGGTCCGGATCGCGACCGGCAGCGGCTCCGTGACGGGGTTCGTGAGCTCGCGCGGCGCGGATGTCTGGAGCGTCGCGATCACGCAGCCGGTCGGCCGCGTGCGGCCGCTGACGGACGAGCAGAGCGCCGACGTCCAGGCGGCGCTCGGGTCCGGGCGCGATGCCCTCGCCGCGCGGCCGGTCCACAACGCCGTGACCTCGCGGGTCAAGACGCTCGTGCCGATGCGCGATGCGGCCGCACTCAACGCCCTGGCGCCCGCGAGCGACGCCGTCGAGGCCGCCTGCGCGCGGATCGGCTCGACCGGGCTGTATCCCTACGCCGTGCTCGACGGGCCGACCCGGCTGTTCGAGGCGCGGCAATTCCCCCGCGCGTCCGGCTATCCCGAGGATGCCGCCACGGGCATCGCCGCCGCGGCCCTGGCCTTCGGGCTGCTGCAGGACGGCCTCATCGAGCCGGACGACCGTCCGATCCGGATCCTGCAGGGCCGGGTCATGGGCCGCCTGTCCGAGATCCGGGTGCGGCTCGGCTTCGCGAACGGGCGCCCGGTCGGGTGTCTGCTGGAGGGCGACGTCGCTCTCGACAGGTCCGGCCACTAGGACGGGGACGACCCGCGCCCGTCTACGGAAGGTCGGAGGGCTCGACGACGTAGCACATCATCGACGTCCGCGAGGCGGCGACGCCGCCGGACGTGAGCCGGCGCGACATCATCAACGTCGAGGCGCCCTGGGCCTCGTGGAAGGCCTAATCCGCCTGTGCCTGGCGCGGTATCCGGCCGGAAAGGGCGAGATCGCGGTGGATGAGCGCGGCCGGATCGCGGGGAGGTTTGCGCCGAGCCGTCACACCTTGGAGGGGCCGGCGTCCGTCGCGGTCGATTCGATCCGCTTCGCCGTCCAGATCGCGGCGGATGCTGGAGCGGACCGCGATTTGCTGCCGGACCCCGACGCCCAGTGCGGGGGCGAAGACGAGGCCGATATCGTGGGCGGCGAACGCTCGGTCGCTCACCCGGGAGCCTCCGCCGCGCCGATCAGGACGATGCGGAGCGGCCGAACGCCTCGCGCTCGCGCATCCGCTCGATCAGGTCGAGGACGTGCACGACCCGGCCGCTGACGTCGTACCAGGGCCGCAGCGGCGGTCGCCCGCGCATCGGCAGGAACGGCTGGGCCGTTACCGCCTCGATCAGGAACGCCGTTTCGGGAAGCGGCGGCGCGCCGAGGCCGGCCGCGTCCGCGGGCGTGCGGAGCGCGCGGGCGATCAGCGCGAGCTTCCGCCCCGTCGTGACGCGGGCGCGGTGGCGAACCGAATCGTAGCCTTGCGCCGCCACGACCTTGCCGATCTCGGCATAGATCAGCCCCGCCGCCCGGATCGAGGGCCGGCAGCCGCGGGGCAGCACCGCGATCCCGGCCTCCGCGCGGGCGTAGAGGTTGTCCGCCTCGGCGAGAAGACGGGCCACGGTTCCGGCCAGCGCCGGGCTCGGCCGCGGATCGGCGAGGAAGGCGTCCGGATCGAGTCCGGCCTCCCGCATCCAGTCCAGCGGCAGGTAGAGGCGGCCCATCCGCGCGTCCTCGCCGACGTCGCGCGCGATGTTGGTGAGCTGCATCGCTGCGCCCAGATCGCAGGCGCGGGCGAGCGCGTCGGGATCGCGGGTACCCATGATCAGGGCCATCATCGCCCCGACAGAGCCCGCCACCCGGGCGGCGTAAGCGTGGAGCGCCCCGATATCGGCGTAGCGCCGGCCCTCGGCATCCCACGCGAAGCCTTCGATCAGCGCGCGCGGAAGCGCCTCCGGGATCGCGTGGGCCGTGACGATCTCCGCGAAGGCGCGGTCAGCCGGGGCGTCGGCGGGGCGGCCGGCATAGGCTTGGCCGATCCTGCTCTCGAGCCGCGCCACGGCGCTGCGCCTCTCGGCCGGGCTCGCCGCATCGTCGACGAGGTCGTCCGACAGCCGGCAGAAGGCGTAGAGGCCGTAGGCCGCCTCGCGCATATCCGCCGGCAGCAATCGGCCGGCCGCGAAGAAGCTCTTCGAGCCGGCCCGGATCGCCATCCGGCAGGCGGTCCGGTCGGCTGCGGCGGCGAATTCAGGCGGTAACGCGGGCATCGGGGACCACGCTGTCGAGGATGCGGGCGGAGGAGAGCACTCCGGGGAGGCCCGCACCCGGATGCGTGCCGGCCCCAACGAGGTAGAGATTGCGGACCGCGCTCGACCGGTTGTGCGGACGGAACCAGGCCGATTGCGTCAGCACCGGCTCCAGGCCGAAGCCCGATCCGCGGTAGCTCAGGAAGTCGTCCTGGAAATCCAGCGGCGTCGTCACCTTCGAGGTCACGATGGCCTCCGACAGGCCGGGCATCACGCTCGCCTCCAGCATCGCGGCGATCCGGCGCCGATACGGTTCGGCGAGGGTCTGCCAATCCTGGCCGCCGGCGAGGTTGGGAACCGGGGCCAGCACGTAGAAGGCGTCGCATCCCGGCGGGGCGAGGCTCGGATCGGTCGCGGTCGGCCGGTGCAGGTACAGGCTCGCATCCTCGGCCAGCACCTTGCGATCGAAGATGTCCGCGAGCAGGCCGCGGTATCGCGGCCCGAGCAGGATCGTGTGGTGATCCACCTCCGGGTAGCGCCGCGCGGTGCCGAAGTACCAGACGAACAGCCCCATCGACGAGCGGGCGCGCTGGAACCGCCCCGGGCTCCATCGCTGCGCCTCCGGCAGCAGACGCGCGTGCGTCACGGCCGAGTCGGCGTTGGACACCACGACGTCGGCGGCGATCGTCTCGCCGCTCGTCAGGTCCACGCCCGTCGCCGCCCCCTCCTCCACCCGGATGCGCGCGACCTCGACGCCGAGGCGCAGGCGACCGCCCTGCGACCGGATCAGCCGCACCAGACCGTCGACCAGCTGGCCGGTTCCGCCCATCGCGAAGTGGACGCCCCAGCGCCGCTCGAGGTCGGCGATCAGGCAGTAGATGGCGCTGGCCCGGAACGGGTTTCCCCCGATCAGGAGCGGATGGAAGCTGAACACCGTCCGCAGCCGCTCGTCGCGGATGAAACGCGCCACCACGTCGTGCACCGAGCGGTGGCCCGAGAGGCGCAGCAGGTCCGGCGCGATCTTCAGCATCGCGCCGACGCTGCCGAAGGGCACGTGACCGAGCTGCTCGAACCCGATCCGGCACACGGCGCGGCTGTGTGCCATGAAGCGCTCGTAGCCCGCAACATCGTCGGGCGCGAAGCGTGCCACCTCGGCGCGCATCCGGTCCACGTCGCCGCTGTAGGCGAAGGACGTCCCGTCGGCGAAGCGGATCCGGTAGAACGGATCCATCGGCACTAGCGTCACGTCGTCGGCGAGCCTGCGACCGGCGAGCTGCCAGAGTTCCTCGAACAGCTGCGGCGCGGTGACGATGGTCGGACCGGCGTCGAAGGTGAAGCCGTCCTGCCGGTGGACGCGGGCGCGTCCCCCCGGCTGCACGAGGCGCTCGAGCACGGTCACGCGGTAGCCGCGGGCGCCCAGCCGGACCGCCGCGGCGAGACCGCCGAAGCCCGAGCCGACCATGACGGCGTGCGGGCGCCGATCGATCTCTTGCGCAACCCGGTGGTCGACCGCGAGTGTCAGCATCGGTTGACACTATCGCGGTCCTTTCCCGGCGCGCAAGGCCGGAAACGTGCGCGACCTATCTCTGCGCAGACCGTTCAGAACTCGCCCGCGAGACCGGCGCGAACGCCGACAGCGTTGTCGCCGCCGTAGGCCACGCCCGCGGTCACGGCGATCGGGACGCAGCAGGTCGGCAACCGGTGCGCCACCGCGAGGCCACCGGCCCATTCGCCCCGGTAGGTCGCGCCGTTGGTGGCCCATGTCGTCTTGCCGGGCGCCGACGGCATGGGTGCGGTCGCCATCGCGATCGCCATGGCGACGCCCTGCCGGGCCTCCTTGCGGGTCTGGATCGCGTAGCGCTGGACCGAGTCGGTCTTGGCTTCCAGGTTGTTGACCTGCGCCTGCACCGAGTCGATCCGGTTGCCGAGGCCGGCGATCGTCGAGGGTCCGTAGGCCGAGGCCGCGAGGTTGCCGTTCGCGTCCGTGGTCACGAAGGCCGTCGCTCCGCTCTGCGCAGCGGCGCTCGCCTGCGAGGCAATGCCGGCCAGCCTGTAGGTGTTGGCGGAATTGCCGATCGCCACTTGATTGGCCTGGGTCGTCTTCACGTTGGCGCCGATGGCGATCGTGTTGGCCTGATTGGCGGCCGCCCCGTTGCCGAGCGCCACGCTGTTGTTGCCGGCCGCCGAGGCGGCCGCACCGACGGCGGTCGAGCCGGTTCCGGTCGCGCCGGCGACGAAGCCCAGGGCGGTGCTCCCGGCCCCGGACGCCGCGGACGCCGTGCCGATCGCCGTTCCGCCGAGCCCCTGGGCGCTCGCCGCGTAGCCGAGGGCGACGCTGCCGGTGTTGGCCGCGCTGGCGCCCGTGCCGACGGCGGTCGAGGCGGTCCCGGCCGCGCTCGAGCCGTAGCCCACGGCCAGCGCGTCGCTGCCGACGGCGATCGGCGCGGCCTGGTTGCTGGTGTTGTTGGCGGCGACGCCCGTGACGCTGGTGAGCTGCGAGAGCCTCAGCTCGTTGATGACAGTCTGACCTTGGGACTGCGTCACGTTGCCGGTGATGATGTAGATGCCCTGATTGGAGCCGCCTCCGGTTCCCCCACCACCGGTTCCGCCTCCGCCAGTCCCACCACCGCCTCCGGGAGTCGCACCACCGCCGCCGCAGGTGCCGCAGCCTCCGGTCCCGGTCCCGCCCGCGGTTCCCAGAGTGAGCCCGGTGCCGAGCAGCCCATCTCCCGGACCGGTCGTGCCGACGAGCACGCCGGTCCCGAGCACGCCCCCGCCGGTGGTCCCGACGTTGAGCCCCGTTCCGAGTACTCCGCTTCCGGGAGCGGTGGTGCCCACCGTCACGCCGGTGCCGAGAACACTGCCGCCGGTCGTGGTCCCGACATTGAGGCCAGTCCCGAGGACCCCGCTACCGGGGCTGCTCGTGCCGATGGTCAGCCCGGTGCCGAGGATGCCATTCGTGGTTGTATCGAGCGTGCCGCGGAGGAGCTGTGCCCGGGCGGGCGTCGCCAGGGCGGTGCAGAGGAGGAGGCCGGTTGCGATCGGGATCGCGCGGGCGGCGCCCGGACGGATGGCAGAGAGCATCGCAGTCCGCGGCACAGCCGGGACGACGGTCAAGGGACGCATCTGGAACTCCATTGCTGCGCGGCCGGGGGCGTTTCCGAACCGGCCCTGCCATCCGCTGGTCGGTGAGCAGGTACGAGATGCAGCTTCTGGTAGAATGATTAACGCTAACTTTCGGTTGTATTTGGATCCGTCGTTTCGCGTACAGTGACGCTGTCCGCGAGCGCCCGCGCGGGCGCCGCGGCCCGCCTCAGAAAACGCGTGTTTGCGCGGCGATATCGCGCCGCAAAGGGGCTATAGGGGCTTGGAATTCCGAGCTTTCGGCAGGGAACGGTTGCGTGATGGACGGTCGAGGTCAGACCATTTTCGTGGCGGGCCATCGGGGGATGGTGGGCTCGGCGATCGTGCGTCGCCTGCGTGAGCTCGGTCACGAGCGGATCCTCACGGCCGACCGCCGGACCCTCGACCTCCTGGATCAGGCGGCGGTCCGGCGCTTCTTCGCCGAGAACCGCATCGATCAGGTCTACCTCGCCGCCGCCCGCGTCGGCGGCATCCACGCCAACAACACCTACCCGGCCGAGTTCATCCACGAGAACCTGCTGATCCAGTCGAACCTGATCGACGCCGCGCACACGCACGATGTCGACCGGCTGCTGTTCCTCGGCTCGTCCTGCATCTACCCGAAGCTCGCCCCGCAGCCGATGCGCGAGGACGCCCTGCTGACCGGGCTGCTCGAGCCGACCAACGAGCCCTACGCGATCGCCAAGATCGCGGGGATCAAGATGTGCGAGAGCTACAACCGCCAGTACGGGCGCCGCTATCGCAGCGTCATGCCGACCAACCTCTACGGGCCGAACGACAACTTCCATCCCGAGAACGCCCACGTGCTGCCGGCGCTGATGCGCCGCTTCCACGAGGCGAAGCAGGAGGGTCTGGCGAAGGTCACGGTCTGGGGCACCGGCCGCGCCATGCGCGAGTTCCTGCACGTCGACGACATGGCGCGGGCGAGCGTCTACGTGATGGAGATGGACGACGCGGTCTACGCCGCGAACACCCGCCCCGACCTGTCGCACATCAACGTCGGGACCGGCGAGGATTGCACCATCCGTCAGCTCGCCGAGGCGCTCGCGCGGGTGATCGGCTACGCGGGCGAGCTGGCGTTCGACGCGACCAAGCCGGACGGCACGCCGCGCAAGCTGATGGACGTGTCGCGGCTGCGGGCGATGGGCTGGCGACCGGAGATCGCCCTCGAGGACGGCCTGCGCCAGACCTACGGCTGGTTCCTGGAGAACCACGCGACCCTGCGGAGCTGAGCGGGCCCTCCGCCCCGCCGCTCAATTCACCGATGATCGCACAGCCACCGGGTCCCCGCCCGGGGAGGAGACGGACCATGGCCCACCGGCCGCCCGACGACAGCGCGGACGCGCGACGGCGGAAGTTCCTGCAGAGCTTCCAGAACTTCGACGCCAACAGCCGGTTTCCCGCACCCTACGCGCATTTCGCCGGCAAGCCGCTGACGGAGGCGTCCGGTCAGGGATGGCGCTACGACGCCCTCGGGTACCGCAACGACGCGCACGCGGACGCGCGGCCGCCCTCCGAGACGCTGCGGGTCTTCGTGGTCGGCGACAGCACCCTGATCGACGGCCAGGTCTTCGCCGACACCGTGCCCGGGCGGCTGGAGACCGGGCTGAAGCAGGCGCACGGGCCGGGCGCGCGGGTGTACAATTTCGGCGCGGTCTCGGCCTGCCTGAACCAGATGATCGCCCTGATCACGACGCGGCTGATGGACCTGCACCCCGACGTCATCCTGATCGTCGGCGGCGCGACCGACATCTTCCAGCCCTGGAGCTTCGATCCGCGGGCAGGCATCCCATACAATCACTTCGCGAACGAGAGCCTGTACGATTACTTCTTCGATCCGAGGAAGTCCGCCGACGACGCGGAGGCCCTGTCGTATGACGGCCTGCAGGCGATGATCTTCAACCGCCTCGAGAACCTGCGCGCGCTGACGAACTGGCAGTCCGATATCTGGGAATGGGAGGTGGTGCGGCAGTTCGAGCTGGCGCTGAAGCGCCTCGCGCGGCTCGCGCCGGGGATCGGCGCACCCGTGCGGTTTCTCCTGCAGCCGACGGTCGTCCGCAAGGAGACGCACGCGGCCGCGGAGGCCGGCGTCGCGTCCGGCGCGTTCCTCGCCTATCTCGACCGCCAGTACGAGCGCTTCGAGAGCGTCCTCGGGCGACTGGACGCCGCCGATCGGGTCTTCGCGGCGCGGGATCTGAGCCGGCTGTTCGAGGCCGAGACCCGTCCCCTGTTCACCGACATCGTCCACGTGACCTCGGAGGGGCGCCAGATGATGGCGGACCGCCTCCAGGCGGAGGTGATCGAGACAATCGGCATGGCGACGCCTGCCTGAGCCATGGCCGGACCGATCGTCTTCGTCGGGGACTCGATCACGGAGCTCTGGGGCTTCCATCGAGCCGGCACCTTCGAGGCTTACGACCTCATCCCCCGCGGTGGCTCCGGCCAGACGGCGCGCTGGATCACCATGCGGTTCGCCCGCGACCTCGCGGAGACCGAAGCCTGGGGCGTGCATCTCCTGTGCGGTGTCAACGATATCGGCCGCAACGAGGGCGTCTTCGTCCCGGTCGAGGAGATCTGCCGGACGCTCGCCGGCATGCTCGACGAGGCCCGCGCCCTGGGCGTGAAGGCCTGGATCGGCTCGCTGACGCCGGTGGACGGGATCCCGTGGAACCCGGAGGTGCGGGACGCACCCGCCATGATCGCGGCGGTCAACGCGTGGCTCCGCGACCATGCCCACGAGCATGGCGCGACGTTCATCGACTATCACGCCGTGCTGGCGACGGAGACCGGTGGGCTCCGGCCCGACTACGGGACGGACGGGCTTCACCTGAGCCCGGCGGGCTACGCGGCGATCGAGCCGCTGATGCTCCGAGCCCTGGGGCGGATCCCGGATGCCGGGCCCGTCCTGCCCGCGAGAGAACCGCCCGCCGAGACGACAGGGTCCCTTCGCGCGCGCCTCACCGGCCTCGCGGTGGCAGCGGCGGCGCTGCTGGCCGCCATCACCGCCCTGGTTCTCGAACTCCGCTGATCAGACCCGGCGAACCGCGCCGTGCGCCGCGCTCGTCGTGAGCAGAGCGTAGGCGCGCAGCGCCGCGCTGACCTTGCGCTTGCGCGGCTTCGCCGGCTGCCAGCCCGCAGCCTCCTGGGCGCTGCGCCGCTGATCCAGTTCTGCCTGGTCGACCTCGAGCTGGATTCGCCGGTTCGGGATGTCGATGGCGATCCGGTCGCCGTCGCGCACGAGGCCGATCAGGCCGCCCTCGGCGGCCTCCGGCGAGACGTGCCCGATGGAGAGGCCCGACGACCCGCCGGAGAACCGCCCGTCGGTGACGAGGGCGCAGGCCTTCCCGAGCCCCTTCGATTTCAGGTAGCTCGTCGGGTAGAGCATCTCCTGCATGCCGGGACCGCCGCGGGGACCCTCGTAGCGGATCAGCACGACCTCGCCCGCCGTCACCTTGCCGTTGAGGATGCCGTCGACGGCCGCGTCCTGGCTCTCGAACACGCGGGCGGTGCCCGTGAAGGTCAGAATCGAGGCGTCGACGCCCGCGGTCTTCACGATACAGCCCTGCTCGGCGAGGTTGCCGTAGAGCACGGCGAGGCCGCCATCCTGCGAATAGGCGTGTGCCGCGTCGCGGATGACGCCGCCCTCGCGGTCGAGATCGAGCGCGTCGAACCGGGATTCCTGACTGAACGCCACCTGGGTCGGCACGCCGCCCGGCGCCGCTTGGTAGAAGGTCTTCACCGAGGCGGCCGGTTCGCCGCGCACGTCCCAGCGGGCGAGCGCGGCGCCGAGCGTCCCGGCCGAGACGTTGCCGACGCTGGTGTCGATCAGGCCGGCCCGGTCGAGCTCGCCCAGGATGCCCATGATCCCGCCGGCGCGATGCACGTCCTCCATGTGGACGTTGGCCACTGCCGGGGCGACCTTGCACAGCACCGGCACACGCCGCGACAGCCGGTCGATGTCCGCCATGGTGAAGGGCACCTCGCCCTCGTGGGCGGCGGCCAGCAGGTGCAGCACCGTGTTGGTCGACCCGCCCATGGCGATGTCGAGGGTCATGGCGTTCTCGAACGCCCGGAAGCTCGCGACCGCGCGCGGCAGCACGCCGGCGTCGTCCTGCTCGTAGTGGCGGCGGGCCAGATCGACGATCAGGTGGCCGGCCTCGACGAAGAGGCGCTTGCGGTCGGCGTGGGTGGCGAGCACCGAGCCGTTGCCCGGCAGCGCCAGCCCGAGGGCCTCGGTGAGGCAGTTCATCGAGTTCGCCGTGAACATGCCCGAGCAGGAGCCGCAGGTCGGGCAGGCGGAGCGCTCGATGACGGCGACGTCCTCGTCGGAGATCCGGTCGTCGGCGGCGGCGATCATCGCGTCGACGAGGTCGACCTTCTTGGCGATGCCCGGCAGCTGGACCTTGCCGGCCTCCATCGGGCCGCCGGAGACGAACACGGTCGGGATGTTGAGGCGCAAAGTCGCCATCAGCATGCCGGGGGTGATCTTGTCGCAGTTCGAGATGCACACCATCGCGTCGGCGCAGTGCGCGTTGACCATGTACTCGACGGAATCGGCGATCAATTCGCGGGACGGCAGCGAGTACAGCATCCCGTCGTGGCCCATCGCGATGCCGTCATCGACCGCGATGGTGTTGAACTCCTTGGCGACGCCGCCGGCCGCCTCGATCTCCCGCGCGACGAGCTGGCCGAGATCCTTGAGGTGGACGTGGCCCGGCACGAACTGCGTGAAGGAGTTCACCACGGCGATGATCGGCTTGCCGAAGTCCGAGTCCTTCATGCCGGTGGCGCGCCAGAGGCCGCGGGCGCCGGCCATGTTGCGGCCGTGGGTGGTGGTGCGTGAGCGATAGGCGGGCATCGAGAGCTTCGACCAGTTCAAAGGTGAGCGGCTTCTGCGCCCGCGCCCGCGCATCCGCAAGCGTCGCGGAGGGGCTGGCACCCGTGGCATGCTTCTGGCGGATGGCAGGGCGGAGGGGCGACTCGCGATGACACAGGTGGATTTCCTCCGGCGGGCCATCGCGCAGGGTCAGGGCCGCGTCGACGCCGACCTCGTCCTGAAGGGCGGCCGCTTCCTCGACCTCGTCACGGGCGACCTCGTCGCCTCCGACATCGCGATCTGCGGCGACCGGATCGTCGGGACCTTCGGGCAGTACCGCGGCGCCCGGGAGATCGACGTGTCCGGCAAGGTCGTGGTGCCGGGCTTCATCGACACCCATTTCCACGTCGAATCGTCGCTGATGCCGCCGCAGGAATATGAGCGGTGCGTCCTGCCGCACGGCGTCACCACCGGGATCTGCGACCCGCACGAGATGGCCAACGTGCTCGGCACCGACGCCTTCACGTGGTTCCTGAGATCCGCCGAGACCCTGGCGATGGACCTGCGCGTGCAGCTCTCCTCCTGCGTCCCCGCCACCGACCATCTGGAGACCTCCGGCGCCCGGATCGAGGCGCAGGATCTCGCCCCCTTCGCGGCCCATCCGAGGGTGATCGGCCTCGCCGAGTTCATGAACTTCCCGGGCGTGCTGGCGGCGGATCCGGGCGTGCTGGACAAGCTCGCCGCCTTCCAAGGGCGGCACATCGACGGGCACGCGCCGCTCCTGCGCGGCCTCGGGCTCAACGGCTACATCGCCGCCGGCATCCGCACCGAGCACGAGGCAACCTCGCCCGAGGAGGCCCGCGAGAAGCTCTCGAAGGGCATGACCGTGCTGATCCGGGAGGGCTCGGTCTGCAAGGACCTGCACGCCCTCGCGCCGATCCTGACCGAGCGGACGGCGCCGTTCCTGGCCTTCTGCACCGATGACCGGAATCCCCTCGACATCGCCGAGGAGGGCCATCTCGACTTCGTCGTCCGCACGGCCATCGCCCTCGGCGTGCCGCCGCTGGCCGCCTACCGCGCGGCGTCCTGGTCGGCGGCCCGCGCCTTCGGGCTGCACGACCGGGGCCTCGTCGCGCCCGGCCAGCGCGCCGATCTCGTGGTCCTCGACGATCTCGCCGCCTGCGCGGTGTCGCGGGTGCTCAGCGCGGGGCGCCCGGTCGACGCAGCGCTCTTCGACGCGCGCGCGCCGGTCGAGCCAATCGGTCGCCGGAGCGTGCGGGCGCGGCGCGTGACGGCGGCGGACTTTGCCGCGCCGGGCTCCGGTCCGTCGACGCCGGTGATCGGGGTGGTGCCCGGCAAGATCATCACTCTGCGCCACGACCTCACCTTGCCCTATTCCGGCGGCGAGCGCCGGATCGACCTGGGTCAGGACGTCATCAAGGTCGCCGTCGTCGAGCGCCACGGCCGCACGGCACCGGGCGGGCGCGGCATCGGCGTCGCGTTCGTCAAAGGATTCGGCCTCCGGCGCGGGGCCATCGCCTCGTCGGTCGGGCACGACAGCCACAACATCACGGTGGTCGGGGCGGACGATGCCGACATGGCCGTGGCGGTGAACCGGCTCGGAGAGATCGAGGGCGGCTTCGTGGTGGTCGAGGGCGGCCGCGTGCTGGCCGAGATCGCGCTGCCGGTGGCCGGCCTGATGAGCCTGATGCCGTTCGAAACCATCCGGCGATCCCTCGTAACCCTGCGCGACGCGGCGCGAAGCCTCGATGTCGTCCTCCCCGAGCCCTTCCTGCAGGTCGCGTTCCTGCCCCTGCCCGTCATTCCTCACCTCAAGATCACCGACCGGGGTCTCGTGGATGTCGACCGCTTCGCGCTGATCGACCCTTGAAATTAGATTGCGCGCAATCTAACTGGGCTGTGCGGAAGCGAGTCGGCACCTACATGCCGGCGGCATCCCCCAAACCGGAGAGTCCCATGCCCGTAGACGTGAAGTACCGCACCTCCGCCACTGCCACCGGCGGCCGCGACGGCGCCGCTCGGACGGCCGACGGCAGCTTCGAGGTCAAGCTCTCGACCCCGAAGGAGCTCGGCGGCGCGGGCGGTCCGGGCGCGAATCCGGAGCAGCTCTTCGCGTCCGGCTACTCGGCCTGCTTCCTGGGCGCCATGAAGGCCGTCGCGCCGTCGCTGCAGCTGAAGGTCCCGGCCGACACCAGCGTCACCGCAGAAGTCGGCATCGGCCCGCGCTCCGAGGGCGGCTTCGGCATCACCGCCGACCTGACGATCAGCCTGCCGGGCCTCGACCGCGCCGACGCGCAGAAGCTCGTCGACGCCGCTCACCTGGTCTGCCCGTACTCCAACGCGACCCGCGGCAACGTCAACGTCGGTCTGAAGCTGGCCTGAGCCCGCTCGGCGCGGGCCGCGCGTCCGCGCGGCCCGCGCCCCACTCGGCCCGTCGACGCATCCGCGGGCCGATGCGACGCCGCCGGCCACGCGCGGCGCGCCGACGGCACTGATCCCCGGCTGATCCCAGGCGCGGACCGAGCGGTCCGGCCTCTCACGCGTCGCCCCGGGCCCGCATGCAGACATGGCCCGCCGCGTCGAGCGTCACGCCCTCGAACACCGTCCCGCAGACTCGCCCGCAGACCCGGAAGATTTGGTTGGCGGTCATCGGCGACACCCCGCGATACACGAATTTCCGCGGCCCGTGTCCCAGGAGCGTCGCGGCGAGGTTCATCAGCAGCGTGGCCTGCATCGGGCCGTGAACGACGAGGTCGGCGTAGCCCTCCACCCGCGTCGCGTAGGGCTGATCGTAGTGGAAGCGGTGGCCGTTGAAAGTCATCGCCGAGTAGCGGAACAGCAGCGTCGGCGTCGCCGATACGTCCCAGATCGCCGCGTATGCTTCGGGATCGTCGCGCTCGGGCGCAGCACTTGTTCCGGTCTGCGCACCCGCCGCCTCGCGGTAGACGATGTCCTGCCGCTCGCGGATCGCGACGCCCCGTCCTGTCGCCACCGTGTGGTCGACGGTGACGAAGCACAGGCTCCCGCTCCGACCGCTCTTGAAGGCGACGTCCCGCACGGTCTCGGTGCGCGTCACCGCGTCCCCCGCGCGCAGGCCCGAGCCCGTCTCGATCTCGCCCCCCGCCCACATCCGCCGGGGCAGCGGCACGGGCGGCAGGAAGCCGCCCTTGGCGGCGTGGCCGTCCGGACCGAGGGCATCGGCCGGTGGCGTCTCGGGCGCGAGGCACCAGTGCAGCGCCGGTGGCGCGATCCCGTCGGAGACCGGCGCCAGGTGAGGCGCGAAGGTCGCGCGGAACTCCGCGAGGAGGCGCGGGGTGACGAGGTCGGACGCCTCTCGCGTCCGGCCGATCCAGGCAGTGAGATCGGTCATCTCAGTACGACCGCGGCAGGCCGAGGACGTGCTCGGACAGGTAGGCGAGGATCAGGTTCGTGGAGATCGGGGCGACCTGATAGAGGCGCGTCTCGCGGAACTTGCGCTCCACGTCGTACTCCTCGGCGAATCCGAAGCCGCCATGGGTCTGGATGCAGGCGTTGGCCGCCTCGAAGGAGGCGTCGGCGGCGAGCATCTTGGCCATGTTAGCCTCGGCCCCGGGATTGGCGCCGCCCTCGTAGAGGGTCAGCGCCTCGCGGACCATGAGTTCGGCCGCGCGCATGTTCGCGTAGGCCTTCGCGATCGGGAACTGCACACCCTGGTTGGCGCCGATCGGCCGGCCGAACACGGACCGCTCTCCGGCATAGGCGCGGGCCCTGTCGATGAACCACTTGGCGTCGCCGACGCACTCGGCGGCGATCAGGATCCGCTCGGCATTCATGCCGGACAGGATGTAGCGGAAGCCCCTGCCCTCCTCGCCGATGAGGTTCTGCGCCGGCACCCGGAGATTGTCGAAGAAGACCTCGGTGGTGGCGTGGTTCATCATGGTGCGGATCGGCCGGATCGTGAGGCCGTTGCCCTTCGCCGCGCGCATGTCGACGAGGAGCACCGACAGCCCGTCCGTGCGCTTCATGCCCTCGGCCTTCGGCGTGGTGCGGGCGAGGAGCAGCATCAGGTCCGAGTGCTCGGCGCGGCTGGTCCAGATCTTCTGGCCGTTGACGACGTAGTGGTCGCCCTCCAGGCGCGCCGTCGTCTTCAGGCTGCCGGTGTCGGTGCCGGAGGTCGGCTCGGTCACGCCGAAGGCCTGGAGCCGCAGGCGGCCCTCCGCGATGGCCGGCAGGTACTCGGCCTTCTGCGCCTCCGAGCCGTGCCGAAGCAGCGTCCCCATCGTGTACATCTGAGCGTGGCAGGCGCCGCCGTTGCAACCCGCCCGCTGCACCTCCTCGAGGATCGCGGCGGCGGCCGAGAGCGGCAGGCCGGAGCCGCCGTACGCCTCGGGGATCAGCACCGACAGGTAGCCGCTCTCGGTCAGCGCGTTCACGAACGCGGTCGGGTAGGCCATCTCACGGTCGAGGGCCCGCCAGTACGGTCCCGGGAAGCCGGCGCAGAGCTTGGCGACCGCCTCGCGGATCTCGGTATAGGATTCCATCGGGAACTCCTCAGGCCGTGCGACCGCCGTCGACCGGCAGATCGACGCCGGTGATGAACGCCGCCTCGTCGGAGGCGAGGAACAGGGCCGCCGCCGCGATGTCGCTCGCCTCCGACAGGCGCCCGAGCGGGATCGTGGCGATGAAGCGGTCGCGATTCTCGGGCGTGTCGAGGACGCCCATGAAGTGCTCGAGGAGCCCCGTGGCGCCCATGACCGGGCAGAGGGCGTTCACCCGGATCTTCCAGGGCGCCAGTTCCAGGGCGAGGGATTTCGAGGCGAGGCTCGCCGCCCCCTTGGAGGCGTTGTACCACGTCAGCCCCGGGCGCGGCCGCAGCGCCGCCGTCGAGCTGACATTCAGGATCGCGCCGCCGCCGGCGTCGCGCATCAGCGGGGCGACTTCCCGGACGTAGTGGAAGATCGACTTCACGTTGACCCGGAAGACCCGGTCGAAGTCCTCCTCGGTCACCTCCATCAGCGGCTTGTTGCGATGGGTGGTGCCGGCGTTGTTGACGAGAACGTTCGGCACGCCGAAGCGCTGCCGCGTCTCGGCGACGCTGGCGGCGACGTCGGCGGCCAAGCCGACATCGGCGGCGATCGCGATGGCATTGTCGCCGAGTGCCGCGGCGACACGCTCGGCCGCCGCGCCGTCGATGTCGACGCAGGCGACCTTGGCGCCCTCCGCGGCGAAGCGCTGGGCGATCCCGGCACCGAAGCCGCTGCCAGCCCCCGTCACGAGCGCGATCTTGCCGTCCAGTCTCATCGTCTCCTCCCGCCGTTCATGTTCTGCCGTCGTATCGCAGTCCTCAGTCGCGGCGACCGAATTCCTCCCGGATCCGCGCCCCGTGCTCGTCGATCGCCGGAACCGGGCCGAGGGCGCGGACCTCGCCGTCGATCAGCACCGGCGGCGCCACGATCCGGGCCGGCCCCGAAGGCGTCCGGACCTCCGCGCGGATCAGCGCCGGGTGCGCGGCGAGATCCGCCAGCGTGTTGACGAAGCCGTAGGCGGTGCCCGCCGCCTTCAGCCGGGCGGCGGCCGCGTCGCGGCTGAGCCGCACCAGCTCGGCGCCGACGCGCAGGTCGACCGCGGCGCGGTTGGCCACCCGGGCATTGTTGGACGCGAAGCCCTCGGCCCGGGCGAGGTCGGGCTCCCCGAGGACGCCGGCGCAGAAACTCGCCCACTCGCGCTCGTTCTGGATCGAGATCAGCACCAGGCTGCCGTCGGCCGTGGGGAAGGCGCCGTAGGGGCAGATCGAGGGATGCGCGAGGCCGACCCGCCGCGGGACCTGCCCCGTCCCCTCGAAGTAGAGCAGCGGCACGTTCATCCAGTCGGCGGCGCCGCTGAACAGGCTGACCTCCAGGGCGCAGCCCTGTCCGGTGATCCCGCGGGCGATCAGCGCCTCGAGAACGGCGGCGTGGGCGTCCATCCCGCAGGCGACGTCGCAGACGGAGACGCCGACGCGCCCGGGTCCGGCCGGATGTCCGGTGATCCCGGCGAGCCCGCTCTCGGCCTGGACCAGCAGGTCGTAGGCCTTCATGTCGCTGTAGGCGTTGCCGGTGCCGTAACCGGAGATGTCGACGGTGATCAGCCGCGGATAGCGCGCCCGCAGCTCCGCCGTGCCGAAGCCCGCCCGGGCGGCCGCGCCGGGGGCGAGATTCTGCACGAACACGTCGGCCTGCGCGAGGATCGCGTGCAGCAGGCGGGCATCGGCCGGATCCTTGATGTCGGCGACGAGGCTCTCCTTGCCGCGGTTGAGCCAGACGAAGTAGCTCGCCAGCCCGTTGACCGCCGAGTCGTAGCCGCGGGCGAAATCACCCTCCGGCCGCTCGATCTTGATGACCCGGGCCCCGGCATCGGCGAGCCGCGAGGTGCAGTAGGGCGCGGCGACCGCCTGCTCCAGGGCGAGCACGGTGAGCCCTCGCAGCGGCAGGTTCTGGCTCATCCGGATCCTTCGGCGTCGCGCGGTCTCATAGGGCCGGCAGCGAATGAACTGGAACGGCGAGCTCCCCCGCCAAGCGTGTTGCGGTGACAGGGCCGCCCGGCCGTCGGCTTCGCGGCGCCTGTCCCGCGACGCTCAGCGCCCGGAGGCGGCGGTCGGCCTCACTCCGCCGCGCGCAGCGCCGGCGGCCCACGAACCTCCTCCACCGGCTCGGGGTCCTCGAGCGCCGCGTCCACCGCCCGCGGCTTGTCGCGGAACGAGAAGCGGTGCGCCAGCCGGTCCAGGTAGATGTAGATCACCGGCGTGGTGAACAGCGTCAGCACCTGGCTGACCGCGAGGCCGCCGACCATGGCGAAGCCGAGCGGCTGCCGGATCTCCGAGCCGGTCCCGGTGGCGACCATCAGCGGGATGCCGCCGAGCAGGGCCGCCATCGTGGTCATCAGGATCGGCCGGAAGCGCAGCAGCGCCGCCTTCCGGATCGCGACCTCGGGCGAGAGACCCTCCTCGCGCTCGGCCACGATCGCGAAGTCGACTAGCATGATGCCGTTCTTCTTCACGATGCCGATCAGGAGGATGATGCCGATGAGCGCGATCAGGCTGAAATCGAACCCCGCCCACATCAGCACCGCCAGGGCGCCGACGCCGGCCGACGGCAGGGTCGAGAGGATCGTGAGCGGGTGGATGAAGCTCTCGTAGAGGATGCCGAGGATCAGGTAGACGACGAACAGGGCCGCCAGGATCAGCAGCGGCACCGTCGAGAGCGACTGCTGGAAGGCCTGGGCGGTGCCCTGGAAGCCGCTCACCACGGTCGGCGGCACCTGCAGCTCCCGCATCGCCCGGCCGATCGCCTCCGTGGCCTGCCCCAGGGCGACGTCGGGGGCGAGGTTGAAGCTGATCGTCACCGCCGGGAACTGGCCCTGGTGGTTCACCGCCAGGGGCGCCACCGGGTCCGTCGACCAGTGGGCGAAGGCCGCGAGCGGCACCTGCCCGCCGCCGATCGGCGCCTTGATGTAGATCTTGTCCAGGCTCTCGACGCTGCCCTGGAGCGCCGGCAGCACCTCCAGCACCACGTGGTAGCTGTTCAGCTGCGTGAAGTACTGCGCGATCTGGCGCTGGCCGAACGCGTCGTAGAGCGTGTCATCGATGAGCTGGGGCGTGATGCCGTAGCGCGAGGCGGCGTCGCGGTCGATCGACAGCGTCAGCGTCGTGCCCCGGGTCTGCTGGTCGGTGGCGACGTCGCGCAGCTCCGGCAGCGTCTTCATCTTGTCGAGGATGCGCGGCGCCCAGGTGTTCAGCTCGGCGAGGTCCGGGTCCTGGAGGGTGTACTCGAACTGCGTCCGCGAGGTGCGGCCGCCGGTGCGCACGTCCTGCGTCGCCTGGATGAAGGTCCGGATGCCCTCGACGCGCTCCAGCTTCGGGCGCAGACGGCCGATCACCTGGAAGGCGTTGACGTCGCGCTCCTCGCGCGGCTTGAGCGTGATGTACATGCGCCCGGAATTGAGCGCCTGGCCGTTGCCGCCGAGCGACATGCCGACCGTGGCCACCGCCGGATCGGCCTGGACGATCGCGCCGACCTTCTCCTGCAGCGCCTTCATCGCCGAGAAGGAGATGTCCTGGCCCGCCTCGGTGACGCCGATCATGAAACCGGTGTCCTGCTGCGGGAAGAAGCCCTTCGGGATCGCCACGAACAGGTAGCCGGTCAGCGCCAGGGTGGCGAAGAAGACCAGCAGCGTGACGCGGCGGAAGCGCAGGGCGACGTCGAGGGCGTCGGCGTAGACCGCGAGCAGCCAGTCGAAGGCGGCCTCGCTCATCCGGTAGAGGCGGCCGTGACGCTCGGCATCGTGGGCCTTCAGCAACCGCGAGGCCATCATCGGGGTCAGAGTCAGGGACACGAAGGCCGAGACCGCGATGGTCATCGACAGCACCACGGCGAACTCGCGGAACAGCCGGCCGATGATGCCCCCCATCAGCAGGAGCGGGATCAGCACGGCGATCAGCGACACCGAGATCGACACGATGGTGAAGCCGATCTCGCCCGCGCCCTTGAACGCGGCCTCCATGGGCCGCATCCCCTCCTCGACGTAGCGGCTGATGTTCTCCAGCACGACGATGGCGTCGTCGACCACGAAGCCCACCGAGATGGTCAGGGCCATCAGCGAGAGGTTGTCGAGGGTGTAGCCCGCCATCCACATCAGCGCGCAGGCGCCGAGCAGCGCGAGCGGCACAGTCACGCTCGGGATCACGGTCGCCCAGAAGCTGCGCAGGAAGACGAAGATCACCCCGACGACCAGCACGATGGTCAGCAGCAGGGTGAACTGCACGTCCTCGACCGAGGCGCGAATCGTCTGCGTGCGGTCGCTCAGGATGCCGACCTTGATGGCGGCCGGGAGGGTGGCGGTCAGGCGCGGCAGCTGGGCCTTGATGCTGTCCACCGTGTCGATCACGTTGGCGCCGGGCTGCTTGAACACGACCAGGAAGATGCCGCGCTTGCCGTTGGTCCAGCCGGCCTGCTTGGTGTCCTCGGGACCGGCGACGGCCCGGCCGATGTCGCGCACGCGCAGCGGCGCGCCGTCGCGATAGGCCACGATCACGTCGTTCCAGTTCTGCGCCGCGGTGAGCTGGTCGTTGGCGTAGATGGTGTAGCTGTGGCTGCCGCCGTCGATGCTGCCCTTCGGGTTGTTGACGGTGGTGAGGGTGAGCTGCGCGCGCACGTCCTCCAGCGACAGCCCCTTGGCGACGAGCTTGGCCGGGTCGATCTGGATCCGCACGGCGGGCTTCTGCTGGCCGCCGATGAAGACCTGGGCGACGCCCGAGATCTGGCTGATCCGCTGGGCGAGCTGGACGTCGACCGCGTCGTCGACGTCGATCAGCGGCATGCTGTCGGAGGTGGCCGAGAGCAGCAGGATCGGCGAATCGGCCGGGTTGACCTTGCGGTAGGTCGGCGGGGTCGGGAGGTTCTTCGGGAGCTGGCCGCTGGCGGCGTTGATCGCCGCCTGGATGTCGCTCGCCGCGCCGTCGATGTTGCGGTTGAGGTCGAACTGGACCGTGACCGTCGAGATCCCGAGGGAGCTCGTCGAGGTCATCTGCGACACGCCCGGGATCTGCGAGAACTGCCGCTCCAGGGGCTGCGCCACCGACGAGGCCATCGTCTCCGGGCTGGCCCCGGGCAGCTGCGCGGTCACCTGGATCGTCGGGAAATCCACCTGCGGCAGCGGCGCGACGCCCAGCAGCGGGTAGGCCACGATCCCGAGGAACAGGATGCCGACCATGATCAGCGTGGTCGCCACCGGGAACCGGATGAACGGCGCCGAGATGCCGCCCTTCATGGCCGCGCCCCGCGCTGGGACGCGCCCGCCGTGAGGCGTGCCGCGCGCGTCACTGGACCGCCTCCGCCTGCGCGGTGTGGGCCGCGTGCGGGTCGGCCACGAGGCTGCCGTCCTGCACCTTGTACTGGCCGGCGACGATCACCCGCTCGCCGGGCCGGAGGTCGCCGCTGAGAACGCGCGTCCGTCCCGAATCCGAGCGGCCCGCCTTCAGCGCGCGCTGGTGCGCCCGGCTGGCATCGTCCACCACGAAGGCGAACAGGCCGTCGGGCCCGTGCTGGATCGCGTTGTCCGGCACCGTCGTGGCGACCGCGACGGTGCCGATCCGCATCTTGGTCGAGACCGACAGGCCCGGCCACAGCGCGTGAGTCCTGTTCTCGAAGACGGCCTTGAGGCGGATCGTGCCGGTGGCGGTGTCGACTTGGTTGTTGAACAGGGCGAGCTTGCCGTCCGCGAGCTTGGTCAGCCCGTCCGAGGTCCACGCCTCCACCGGCACGTCGCCGGCCTTCAGGGCCGCGGTGATCGCGGGCAGCTGGTCCTCCGGGGCCGTGAACACCACGAAGATCGGCTCGACCTGCGTGATCGTCACGATCGGGGTCTGTCCGGCCGCGTTGACGATGTTGCCGATATCGACCTGCCGGAACCCCGTGACGCCGTCGATCGGCGCGCGGATCGTGGCGTAGCCGAGCTGCGTGGTGGCGTTGTCGATGGCGGCCTGGTCGGACGCCACCTGCGCGGTGAGCTGGGCGACCAGGGCTGTCTGCGTCTCGGTCTGCTGCCGGGAGGCGTAGGCGCCGAGCCCGGTGTAGCGGACGAGGTCCGCCTTCGCGTTGCCGAGATTGGCCGTGTCCTGCTCCTTCTTGGCCTTCGCCTGATCGAGCGCCGCCTGGTAGGGCCGCGGATCGATCTGCACCAGCACGTCGCCCTTGTGGACGGTCTGACCCTCGCGGAACGCCACCTGGTGGATCTCGCCGTCGACGCGCGTGCGCACCTGGACCGTGTTGTACGCCTGGACGGTGCCGAGGCCGTTCGACACGAGGGCGAACGGTCCCTGCTCCACCGTGCCGAGGGTGACGGGTACCGGCAGCGGGGCGGCCGTCCCGGTCTTCACCGCGGGCTGGTTCAGGCGCGTGTAGCCGTAGGCGCCGCCGCCTGCGACGGCGAGCAGCAGCAGGATCAGGCCGGCCGCGCCGGAGCGCTTCTTCGCCGGTCCGGTCCCGGCGCGATCCGCGTCGCCGAGGCCCCGGTCCGCGACCGTCCGGTCCGCGCGGGACCCGCCGCGGTCGTGCACGTCCTCACTCAGCATGCGCCGCTGTCCGCCCGATGATCCCGCGCTTCGCCTGCCGGGATAATTTTGCATTCAATAGCATACAATGCGCGCTCCAGACATCGCGGCACGTCCCGGATCGCCGCAATGTTCCGTGAGTGGAAACCGTGCTACCGCCGCGGACCGAGCGCCGCGTCGCTCCGCCGGACGCCCTGTCCGGATGATTCGCGCCCGGCGCTGAGGCGCGGAGTGCCCGCCGCGGTCGCGTCGGGGATGTAGGACCGGGACGCCGCATGACCCCGACACTGGAACTGGACGGCCTGAACGAGCTGCGCGACGCGCTGATCGAGGAGCGGCAGATCATCGTCGCGTCGGTGCGCAAGCTGCGCGACACGCGCCGGCAGAAGGGCACCTTCGTGCTGGGCGACGGCGCGGAGGCCGGGCCGCGGCTGGTCGCCGTACAGGGGCAGATCGAGGTGGTCGAATCCATCATCGCCGCGCTGACGCAATCCCGGGCCTGACGCGGCCGGTCTCGGCTCGCGGGAGAGCCGACCCGGCAGCCGGCGCAGGCCTCTGCCGATCGGGATTGGCACAGTTCGGTGTCCGAGATGTTTCTGAGGGTATCACCGGGCTTGCGCGGGATCGGGCTCTTTCCAAACAGTTCGAATCGGGAGAAGAGCGCCGCTCGACTGTTGAATTGTCAGATTTCGACTTCGCCCAAGGGCTGATCCTCGATTGAAATGCCGCCCTGCCGTGGGGTCTTGGGCATTCGACGCGCCGCTCCTGTGACGCGGACACGGTCGAGGATCCGTGCCGCGCCTCGCGCCGGCCCGAGGATCAGTTTGCCGGCAGTGAATCGTGCCGGGCGTGACGATCGCGCCGGCTTGTACAAGATCTGCCTATCTTTCGGGCTGGACGATCGCGCGGATGTCCTGTTAGCGCACCGCATCTCAAGGCGCGGGACTTTGAACATGGACGCCTTCGATCACGCCGAGATGGCGCACGACGCCGACGAAACCATCGATACGACACACGCGAGCGACCTCCTCGCCTTGTGGCGTGCCCTCGACGCCGACAGGGGCGCGCGCGACGAGCGGACCGCGCGCCTGCGGGCCATGCGCCTCATCGGCGGCGAGGACGCGGCCGACTGATCACGCGGTCTCCGGCTCTGCGCCCGGCAACCGGCTCGCCAGCACGAACCCGACCGCCATCGCCATGGCCTCGGCCTGCGCGATCAGCGTCGGCTCGCCGGCGTCCCGCGCCGCCTGCAGCAGCTCGATCACGTGGCGGCCGAGACGCAGGTCCACATCCTCGTCGCCGCCCCGGCCCCCGTCCGGAATCCCGTCGTTCTGGCTTCGGTCAGTCATTGGCGTGCGTGGGGCTCGACGCTGTGGGCAGGGGCTTGAACGGCGCGGAGGCCGCGATCCAGGACTGCGTGTCCGTGACGTCGCCGAACACCCGCATCACCGCGCTCACCGACCGGTGGATCTCGTCGGCGGAGATGCCGTCGAGGTCGTGGCTGGCGGAGGCATCGGACAGGAAGGTCACGTCCTGTCCGCGGTGGAAGCCGTCGATCGCGGTCGCGAGGCAGGACGACTCGCCGGCGAAGCCCGCGATGACCAGCGGCGGGGAGCCGCGCTCCATCGCGTCCGCGAAGGCGGGGCTGGCGTAGCAGGACGGGCGATCCCGGTCGAAGATCATGTCGCAGCCGTGGGGCTCGAAGCCCTCGATCCAGCGCACGAAGCGGCTGCCCGCCTGGAACAGCGGCGCGCCGACCCAGCGGACATAGACCACCTGCATGCCGCTCGCGCGGGCATGCGCGAGCGCGCGGCGGCAGTTCGAGAGGGCGGGCTCGATCCCCGCCAGGGCGAGCGGGCGCCCGGCGACCTCGTATTCCTGCTGCATGTCCACCAGCACCAGGACCGGGACGCTGCGCGGCCGGCGATACAGCGCCGGGTTGATCGGCCTGTTCATCGCGCCGCGACCGCGCGGTCGACGGAGGGGCGGGTCACGGCGCGGCTGCGCGAACGGTCGAGGGCGCCCGCCCGGTGCCAGCGGCCCTCCGGCCGGATGATGACGTAGGGGTCGGCGCCGAGCGCGATGGCCTGCGGGTGCGGCTCCGCCTCCATCAGCATCTCGACGTAGTCGAAATCCGAGAAGACCAGCTCCTGCGCGCCCTCGAAGACCCGGAAGCCGAAGCGGCTCCAGAAGCCGACGAGGCGTTTCTGGGCGTGGCCGTAGAGCCGGCGGTAGCCCTTCACCCGGGCGAGCTCGATCCCGGCGCGGACCAGCGCGAAGGACAGGCGCGTGTTGCGGAACTCGGCCCGGACCGCGAGGCGCTCGATCTTGGCGAAATCGGCGAAGAACCGGATGCGCAGGCAGCCCGCCGGCTCGTCGCCGACATAGCCGATCAGGTGCGTCGCCGAGAGGTCGTTGCCGTCGAACTCCTCCTCGTACGGGCAGGCCTGCTCCGCCATGTAGACGGCGGCGCGCAGGGCGATCACCCGGGACAGGTCCTCCATGTTCCGCGCGACCGCGACGCTGATGCCGGTCGCGCCCGGCCGGTGACTGTCGTACGGGGGCGCCGGCTCCGCCTTCGGACCGCGGGCGAAATGGTACAGGGTCCCGCCGGCGGAGGTCCGTGCCGCGAAGCCGAGGGCCGACAGGAGATCGGCCCCCTCGGGTGTGGCCGCGCGGGCGTAGAAGTCCACGCCCCGGTAGGTCGGGCTCGACAGACGATCGAAGACGAGGCCGACTCCGCCGGAGAGGCGCCGCCGCGCGTAGACGGCCCAGACGTAGATCCCGGCCGGACGTTCGTGCTGGCCGGCCAGCATCGCGGCGGGCGGATCGGACGCGTCGAGCGTCCCGGCCTTGAGCGCCGCCATGCCGTCGGCGTTCAGCATCAGGCAGGCCACGAACCCCTCGCCCCGCGGATCCGCGGCGTCGAACCGGTGGCGCTGGGCGATCGCCAGGACGCTGTCGGGATTGATCGACATCACCCGCTGAACGGTGCGCAGGGGCGCGAGATCGGGTAGATCCGCGCGCGCCGCCGCGATCAGCCGCGCCAGATCGTCCGGGGTCGGCGTGAAGATGACGAGGTGCCGGGCAATTCGGCCGACCTCGAGCGCATTCAGCGCGTGCCGCGGCTCGGGAGAGACTAGCGCTGTACCGAGTTGATCGGCGTCCTTGGCGACGAACTGCGCGCGAGCAATGTGTACCGTCATCGGATGACCTGTCATTCGGGTACGGATTGACGGTTAAGCACTTCGCATCTAGCGCTCTGGCTGTATGTGCAAAATTTGAAACAGGGGTGTTCCGTCGATGGAACAGGCGGAGGCGAGCCGGGATCCGATGCCCGACTGGCAGAGCATCCGGGTCTTCCTGGCGCTCCAGCGGTCCGGCAGCTTCCGCTCGGCGGCCACGAAGCTCGGCCTGTCGGTGAACTCGGTGCGGCGCCGGATCGACGATCTCGAGGCGCTGATCGGCGCGCCGTTGCTGACCCGCCACGTCGACGGCATCCGCCTCACCGCCGAGGGCCACGCGATCCTCGAGGCCGCCGGCCGCATGGAGGCGGCCGCCTTCAGCCTCGTGCGCACCGGCGAGGGCGCGCCCTTCGCCGAGACCGGCGAGGTGCGGATCGCCGTGACGGAGGGGCTGGGGGCCTTCTGGCTCGCGCCGCGCCTCGTCGAGTTCCAGCGCGCCAACCCGCGCCTGACCGTCGACCTGCGCTGCGCGATGGAATCCGCCGACGTCCTCAGGCTGGAGGCCGACGTCGCCATCCAGCTGACGCGGCCGACCAGCCCGGACCTGCGCATCGTCAAGATCGGCCGGATCCACATGGTGCCGTACGCCGCGCGGAGCTACGAGGAGACCTACGGGCTCCCGGCGCGCCCGGAGGATCTCGAGCGTCACCGGATCGTGGTGCAGGACGGCGGCCAGACCGTCGCCCTCGAGGACTACGTGCGGTCGGTCCCGGGCTTCCCCGCGAAGGTCCCGATCACGCTGAGGGTCAACGTCAGCAGCGCGTATTACTGGGCCATCGCCAAGGGGGCCGGAATCGGCCTGCTGCCGACCTATGCCAGCGCGATCGGCGCCCAGGTCGTCCCGGTGGACAATCTCGGCCGATTCAGCATCGACATCTGGCTGACCTATCACCCGGACGCCGAGCGGATCACCCGCGTGCGGCGGACGATCGACTGGCTGCGGGCCTCCTTCGATCCGAAGCGCTATCCCTGGTTCCGCGACGAGTTCATCCACCCCCGCGATCTGCCGGGTGCCGTGAAGGGCGAGGCCCTGTCGGACCTATTCGCCGGCTTCATCGCCATGGCGCCGTGACTGCGCCGTGACTGCGCCGTGATCCCGGCGCGCCTCCGCGCGCGGGCGCCGACCGTCGGTGGTCCGGGTCCTGCAACGGCCGAAGCCCGCCCTTGACCGCGCCGCGCGCATGATCCTTGCTCCGGCCGCCGCGACGACGAGGTTGCCCGTGCTGCTGACGCCCCGAGAGAAGGACAAGTTGCTCATCGCCATGGCGGCGCAGGTGGCGCGGAATCGCCTCGCCCGCGGCGTGAAGCTCAACCATCCGGAATCGGTGGCGCTGATCACCGACTTCGTGGTCGAGGGCGCGCGGGACGGCCGCACCGTGGCCGACCTGATGCAGGCCGGCGCCACCGTGCTGACCGCCGATCAGGTCATGGAGGGCGTGCCCGAGATGATCCACGACATCCAGGTCGAGGCGACCTTCCCGGACGGCACGAAGCTCGTCACCGTGCACCATCCGATCCGCGGCGCGGCCTCTTCCGACATTCCCGGCGCGGTGACGACGCTGCCGGGCGAGATCGTGTTCAACCCCGGCGCCGAGCGGACCGTGATCGAGGTCGCCAACGTCGGCGACCGGCCGATCCAGGTCGGATCGCACTATCACTTCTTCGAGGTCAATCCGGGCCTCGTATTCCCGCGCGAGCAGGCCCGCGGCAAGCGCCTCGACATCGCGCCCGGCACCGCCGTGCGGTTCGAGCCGGGATCGACGCGGGAGGTGGCGCTGGTGCCGCTCTCCGGCGGGCGCACCGTCTACGGGTTCCGCGGCGACGTGATGGGCAAGCTCTGACCATGGCCAACACGCCCAAGCCCGCCAGCCTGCCGCGTTCGGCCTACGCCGACATGTTCGGCCCGACGGTCGGCGACCGCGTCCGCCTCGCCGATACCGGCCTTGAGATCACGGTCGAGCGCGACTTCACCACCTACGGCGAGGAGGTGAAGTTCGGAGGCGGCAAGGTCATCCGCGACGGCATGGGCCAGAGCCAGGCCACGAACGCCGACGGCGCCGTCGACACGGTGATCACCAACGCGGTGGTCCTCGACCACTGGGGCATCGTGAAGTGCGATGTCGGCATCGTGCGCGGCCGGATCTTCCGGCTCGGCAAGGCCGGCAACCCGGACGTGCAGCCCGGGGTCGACATCGTGGTCGGGCCGGGCACCGAGGTCATCGCCGGCGAGGGCAAGATCCTGACGGCGGGCGGCTTCGACAGCCACATCCACTTCATCTGCCCGCAGCAGATCGAGGAGGCGCTCTGCTCGGGCATCACCACGATGCTCGGCGGCGGCACGGGGCCGGCGCACGGCACCTTCGCCACCACCTGCACGCCGGGCCCCTGGCACATCGCCCGGATGATCGAGGCGGCGGACGCGTTCCCGATGAACCTCGCCTTCGCCGGCAAGGGCAACGCGTCCCGGCCGGAGAGCCTCGTCGAGATGGTCCGGGCGGGCGCCTGCGCGCTGAAGCTGCACGAGGACTGGGGCACCACGCCCGCGGCGATCGACACCTGCCTGTCGGTGGCGGACGCCCACGACATCCAGGTCATGATCCACACCGACACGCTCAACGAGTCGGGCTTCGTCGAGGACACGATCGCGGCCTTCAAGGGCCGGACCATTCACGCCTTCCACACCGAGGGCGCGGGCGGCGGCCACGCGCCGGACATCATCAAGGTGGCCGGGCTGCCGAACGTGCTGCCGTCGTCCACGAACCCGACGCGGCCCTACACGTGGAACACGATCGACGAGCATCTCGACATGCTCATGGTATGCCACCACCTCGACCCGTCGATCCCCGAGGACCTCGCCTTCGCGGAGAGCCGGATCCGGCGCGAGACCATCGCGGCCGAGGACATCCTGCACGATATCGGCGCGCTCTCGATGATGTCCTCCGACAGCCAAGCCATGGGCCGCGTCGGCGAGGTCATCATCCGCACGTGGCAGACGGCCGACAAGATGAAGCGCCAGCGGGGCGCCCTGCCCGGAGACACGTCCGGCACCGACAACCTGCGGGCGCGCCGCTACGTCGCCAAGTACACGATCAACCCGGCGATCGCGCACGGCATCTCCCGGCACATCGGCTCGGTGGAGCCCGGCAAGCTCGCCGACCTCGTGCTGTGGACGCCGGCCTTCTTCGGCGTGAAGCCCGACCTCGTGCTGAAGGGCGGCAGCATCGCGGCCGCGCCCATGGGCGACCCGAACGCCTCGATCCCGACGCCGCAGCCGGTGCATTACCGGCCGATGTTCGGCGCCTACGGACGGGCGCCCTTCGCCACCGCCCTCACCTTCGTCTCCCGGGCGGCGGTGGAGGACGGCCTTCGGGAGCGGCTGGGCGTGCAGAAGGAACTGGTCGCGGTGGAGAACGTCCGCGGCGGCATCTCGAAGAAGAGCATGGTGCTGAATGACGCGACGCCGGTCATCGAGGTCGATCCGGAGACCTACGACGTGCGCGCCGACGGCGAGCTGCTGGTCTGCGAGCCGGCCGAGGTCCTGCCGATGGCGCAGCGCTACTTCCTGTTCTGAGCGCGGCCATCCATGATCCGCGCCACCCGCATTGTCCGCCGCGACGCCCTGTCGGGCGGCGAGATCGTTGACCGCGTCGTCCTCGATCACGGCGACCGCCACCGCCGCCGCGTCGCCATGCGCGGCGCCGGGGGGCTGGGATTCCTGCTGGATCTGCCGGAGCCGGCCGTGCTGGAGGACGGCGATGCCCTGGTCCTGCAGGACGGCCGCCTCGTCTGGGTCGAGGCCGCACCGGAGCGCCTGCTCGAGATCCGGGCCCCCAGCGATCACGCCCTCAAGCGCCTGATCTGGCACATCGGCAACCGGCACATCGCCGCCGAGATCGGGTCGGACGCGGTCTGGATCGCGCAAGACCACGTCCTCGCCGAGATGGTCCGGGGCCTCGGCGGCACCGCCGAGCCGGTGGAACGCCCGTTCCGGCCGGAGGGCGGCGCCTATTCCGGCGGGCACGGGCACGACCACGCGCACCCGCATGGCGGCCACCATCACGACCATGCCGCCGGCTGAGGCCCTGGAGGCGCTGCGCCTGATGGCGTGGCTGTCGCCCGGCTACCCGGTCGGCGCCTACGCCTACTCGCACGGGCTGGAATGGGCGGTCGAAGCGGGCGATGTCCGCGACGAGGCGAGCCTGACGGCGTGGCTCCGCGACGTCTGCGAGCGCGGCGCCCTGCGCAACGACCTGATCCTGGCAGCCCAGGCCCACGCGGCGGCGCGGACCTCGGACGGCGCCGCGCTGGTCGCCGTCAACGATCTCGCGCTCGCCCTGGCGCCGTCGCGCGAGCTGCACTTGGAGACGAGCCAGCAGGGCCGGAGCTTCCTCGACGCGACGCGGGGCGCGTGGCCCTGCGACGCCCTCGCCGCCCTGGCGGAGGAACTGCCGGGGCCGGTCGCCTATCCGGTCGCGGTCGGCCTCGCCGCGGGTGCGCACGGCATGGCGCCGGAGCCCGTGCTCGCCGCCTACGGCCTCGCCTTCCTCCAGAATCTCGTCTCCGCCGCTCTCCGGGCGGCGCCCGTGGGGCAGGCCGCCGGCACGCGGGTCGTCGCCGCCCTCGCCCCGCGCCTCGCCGGGCTCGCCGAGGCGGCCGCCGCGTCCGATCTCGACGCCCTCGGTGCCGCCACCTTCCGCCTGGACCTCGGCTCCTTCCGCCACGAGACCCAGTATTCCCGCATCTTCCGATCCTGAGCCCCCAGCATGACCTCCTCGAACGGCCCCCTCCGCGTCGGCATCGGCGGACCTGTCGGTTCCGGCAAGACCGCCCTGATGGAGCAGCTCTGCAAGCGCTTCCGCGACCGCTACGAGATCTGCGCCATCACCAACGACATCTACACGAAGGAGGACGCCCGGATCCTGACCGTCGCGGGCGCCCTGCCGGAGGAGCGCATCCTCGGCGTCGAGACCGGCGGGTGTCCGCACACCGCGATCCGCGAGGATGCCTCGATCAATCTCGCCGCCGTGGCCGAGATGAGCCGGCGCTTCCCGAAGCTCGACCTCGTGCTGATCGAGTCCGGCGGCGACAACCTCGCGGCGACGTTCTCGCCGGAACTCGCCGACATCACGCTCTACGTCATCGACGTGGCCGGGGGCGAGAAGATCCCCCGCAAGGGCGGTCCGGGCATCACCCGGTCCGATCTGCTGATCGTCAACAAGACCGACCTCGCGCCGCTCGTCGGTGCCGACCTCTCGGTGATGGAATCCGACACGCAGCGGATGCGCGGCACCCGGCCCTACGTCTTCGCGTCCCTGCGCGAGGGGACGGGCGCGGACGCGGTGGCGCGCTTCGTCGAGGAGGCGGGCGGCCTGGGCCGCTGAGCCGACGAGCCGGCCGGCACGACCGGCTCGTGGAGCTTCCTTCGGCCTTCCTAGCGTCCAGCCTCGGCCGAGCGTGCGCGAACCGACGACGTGCTCGGGACGCCCATGAGCGCGTCGAGGCGGCTCATCCGCGCGTTGAAATCGTTCATGACGTTCTGGCGCGACTTGATCGCGGCGCTCGGCTGCGCCTTGGCGGTCGCGTGTCGCGCGCGGGCTTCCGCCTGGGCTGCCGGAACGGCGAGGAGCGCGGCCAGCGCCGCGATGGTCAGAGAACGGGTCATCGTGAAGTCCCTCGGCGTCCGCCGTGTCGGACGGCGCGACGCCTCACGAGGATATGCGCGCCGGGAGCGCGGCCGCGTGCGCGCGCGCACAGCACGCAGACGTGATCGGGATGAGCGCCGTCGGGCGTTCGCAGCGTTGACAGCGGTTCGTGACTGATTCACCCCGCGATATCGGGGCCTTCTGAACGGTATCAGGCATGCGAAATCTGCGGTGGCTGGCCGCCCTGCCCTTCCTCGGCATCCTGGTCGGCCCGTTCTTCCTGAACCGGGTCGAGCCCTTCGTGTTCGGCTTGCCGCTGCTCCTCGCCTGGCTGGTGTTCTGCGTGATCGGAACCTCGGCCGTGATGGGGCTGATCTACCTGACCGACCCTCAGAACCGCGCGCCGGAGGATCCCCGATGAGCGTCGCGCTCGTCATCGTGGCCGCCGGCTTCGCGCTGGCGATCGCCCTCGGCCTCTACGCGCGGCTGGGCCGCGAGATGGGGCTGGAGCAGTGGACCGTCGGCGGCCGCGGCTTCGGCACCGCCCTGGTCTTCCTGCTGATGGCCGGGGAGATCTACACGACCTTCACGTTCCTCGGCGGCTCGGGCATCGCCTACGGGAAGGGCGGCCCCGCCTACTACATCCTCTGCTACCTGACGCTCGCCTACGTCACCTCGTACTGGCTGCTGCCCCCGGTCTGGCGCTACGCCAAGCAGCACAACCTCTACACGCAGCCCGACTTCTTCGCGCGCAAGTACGGCAGCCGCGCGCTCGGCATGCTGGTGGCGCTCGTGGGGATCGTCGCCCTCGTCCCCTACCTCGTGCTGCAGTTCAAGGGCCTCGGGATCATCGTCTCGACGGCGTCCTACGGCGCGATCTCGTCGACCACCGCGGTCTGGATCGGCGCGGCCGCGCTGACCGCCTACGTGGTCGTGTCGGGCGTGCACGGCTCCGCCTGGACGGCGGTGATCAAGGACACCAGCATCCTGTTCGTGGTGGTGTTCCTCGGGATCTACCTTCCGGTGCACTACTACGGCGGCTACGAGGGCCTGTTCACGGCGATCGAGGCCGCCAAGCCCGGCTTCCTGGCCCTGCCCGACCGCGGCCAGAGCCCGACGTGGTTCACCACCACGGTCCTGCTCACCGCGCTCGGCGGCTACATGTGGCCGCACACCTTCGCGTCGCTCTACACGGCGCGCGAGCCGGGCGCGTTCCGGCGCAACGCGGTGATCCTGCCGATCTATCAGCTGATCAACCTGTTCGTGTTCGTGATCGGCTTCACCGCCGTGATGCAGGTGCCGGGCCTCACGGGTCCCGACGTCGACCTGTCGCTGTTCAAGCTCTCCCTCGCCACCTTCCCGCCGTGGGTCATCGGGCTGATCGGCGCCACGGGCGTGCTCACCGCCCTCGTGCCGGGCTCGATGATCCTGATCGCCGGCGTCACGCTGGTGGCGAACAACCTCGTCCGGCCGCTGCGTCCCGGCATGGACGACGCCGCCACCGCGCGGCTGTGCAAGATCCTCGTGCCGGTGCTGGCGCTGGTCTGCGTCGGCTTCACCCTGTCGGGCGGCGACACGATCGTGCAGCTCCTGCTCATGGGCTACAACTTCGTGACGCAGCTCTTCCCGTGCTTCATCACCAGCCTGATGCGCCGCAACCCCCTCGACCGCCGCGCCGCGATCGCCGGGATCGTCGCGGGCGTGGCGACGGTGGCGGCGACCGTCCTCTCCGGGTTCAGCCTGGCGAAGCTGCCGGTCCTGGGGCCGCTCCAAGACGTCAATGTCGGCATCGTGGCGCTGGTGGTGAACGTCATCGTGACGTTCGTCGTGGCGCAGGCGGTGCGCGCGGGCGCGACGGCGGCGCAGGCCGCGGAGTGACGCCGCTCAGCCCTGTCGCCGGCGACCGGTGAGCCAGGAGGCCAGCAGCACCGCGACGCTCACCAGACCGACGAGCAGGGTCGAGGCCGCGTTGATCTCCGGATTCACGCCGAGCCGGACCTGGCTGTAGAGCCGCATCGGCAGGGTGGTCGAGCCCGGGCCGGAGACGAAGCTCGCGATCACCAGGTCGTCGAGCGACAGGGTGAAGGCGAGGAGCGCGCCGGCCGCCAGGGCGGGCGCCAGCAGCGGCAGCGTCACGGTCATGAGCACGCGCCCCGGCGCCGCGCCGAGATCGGCCGCGGCCTCCTCGAGGGACCGGTCGAGGCCGCGCAGGCGCGCGCCGACCACCACCGCCACGAACCCGGTGCAGAAGGTCGTGTGGGCGATGACAATCGTCGCGAGGCCGCGGTCCAGCCCGATCCCGATGAACATCAGCAGGAGCGACAGGCCGATCATCACCTCCGGCATCACGATCGGCCCGAAGACGAGACCGGTGAACAGGGCGCGCCCGCGGAAGCGGCCCTGCCGCTCCAGGGCGAGGGCGGCCAGCGTGCCGAGGATCGTGGCGAGCAGGCTCGCGAGGACCGCGACCTTCAGGGAGACCCAGGCGGCGGACAGGAGCGGCGCGTCGGCGAGCAGGGCGCCGTACCAGCGGGTCGAGAACCCGCCCCAGACCGTCACCATCGGCGAGGCGTTGAACGAGTACACGATCAGCACCGCGATCGGCCCGTAGAGGAAACCCAGGCCGGCCGCCAGGGCGGTGCGGGTCACCCAGGTCACGGCGCCTCGCCCTCGCCCGCGCGCAGGCTGTCCCGGAACAGCACCACCGGTCCGATGACGATGGCGAGGATCAGCACGGCGACCGCCGATGCCAGCGGCCAGTCGCGGTTCGAGAAGAACTCGGTCCAGAGCACCCGACCGAGCATCAGCGTCTCAGACCCGCCGAGCAGGTCGGGGATCACGAACTCGCCGACCATCGGGATGAAGCAGAGCCCCGCGCCGGCCGCGATCCCCGGCAGGCTGAGCGGCACGGTCACGGTCCAGAACACCCGGCTCGGCGAAGAGCCGAGATCCGCCGCGGCCTCGCGCAGGGTCGGATCGAGGCGGTTCATCACCGCGTAGAGCGGCAGCACCATGAAGGGCAGGTAGGCGTAGACGAGGCCGACGATCACCGCCGCGTCGGTGTTGAGGATGGTCAGCGGCGCGTCGATCAGGCCGAGGCGGCGCAGCGCGAGATTGAGCAGCCCCTCGGGCTTGAGGATCGCGATCCAGGCGTAGACCCGGATCAGGAAGCTCGTCCAGAACGGCACGATCACCAGCGCCACGAGGAGCGGCTGCCAGCGGGACGGCGCCCGCGCCAGGGCGTAGGCCAGAGGCGTCCCCAGCCCGACGAGGATCAGGCTGGCCACGCCCGCGTAGGTCAGGGAGCCGAGGGCGGCGTCGCGGTAGAGGGGATCGGCGGCGAGCGTCAGGTAATTGTCGAAGTTCAGGGCTTCGAGGAAGGCCGACCAGCCGTCGAGCCCGCCGCGCCAGTCGAGGAGCGGCAGGTAGGGCGGGATCGCGGTGGCGGGTTCCGACAGGCTGATCTTGAGCGTGATGGCGAAGGGCAGCAGGAAGAACGCCGCCAGCCACAGGAAGGGCGGGAGGCGGACCAGCCGGTCGAACAGCCGGCCGCGGGTCCGGCCGCGCGCGGACCCGACCCCCGGTTGCCCCGCCGCGGGGTCCTCGTCCGGCACACCGGTCCTCATGCCGGAAGGATCACCGCGACGTCGGCCGCGAAACCGGCGCGCGCGTCCGAGCCCGGCGCCGCGCCGGCCTCCGCGGGCCGCCCGCTCGCCCGCAGGGTGGCGCCGTCCGGCAGGCGCAGCGTTCGGCGAACCCGGTCGCCCAGGAACACGGCGTCGGTGACGACCACCGGCAGCCCCTCCGCGCCCAATGCCACGTCCTCGGGCCGCACCGCCACCACGACGGCGGCGCCCTCCGCGAGCGCGGCCTCCGCGAAGCCCCGGACCGGGCCGTGCGCGGTCTCGACCGTGCGGATCGCGTCGGGGCCCGCCGCCGGCCCGAGCCGGCCGGGGATGAGGTTCACGTCGCCGAGCAGGCCGGCCACGAAGCGGCTCGCCGGGCGGCGGTAGAGGTCGGCCGGCGGCCCGACCTGGATCAGGCGGCCCGCCTCCATGACGCCGATCCGGTCGGCGAGCATCATCGCCTCCTCGGGATCGTGCGTGACGACGACGAACGCGGTGCCGAGGCGGCGCTGCACGGCGCGCAGCTCACCCTGCGTCTCCTCGCGCAGGCCGCGGTCGAGCGCGCCGAGCGGCTCGTCGAGCAGCAGCAGCTTCGGCTCCCGGGCGAGCGCCCGGGCCAGGGCGACCCGCTGCCGCTGGCCGCCCGAGAGGGTCTCCGGGCGACGCTCGCCGAACCCGTCCAGGCGCACGAGCTTGAGCAGCTCCGACACCCGCTCGGCCAGGGCCGCGCGGCCCAGGCCCTTCAGGCCGTAGCCGATATTGCCGGCCACGCTCATGTGCGGGAACAGGGCGTAGGACTGGAACATCATGTTCACCGGCCGCCGATGGGGCGGCAGCGCGGTGAGATCCTGCTCGCCCAGCAGGATCCGCCCCGAGGTCGGGCTCTCGAAGCCCGCGATCATGCGCAGGAGGGTGCTCTTGCCGCAGCCCGACGGGCCGAGCAGGCAGAAGAACTCCCCCGCCTCGAGGTCGAGGGACACGGCGTCCACCGCGCGATGGGTGCCGAAGCGCTTGGTCAGCTCCTCGAGCCGCAGGCGCGGCGCCGGCCTGTCGGACAACGGATCAGGAATCCTCGCGCAGCGCCTCGGCCACGCGCGCTTCGAGGAGGTCCGGCCGGCGCAGGACCAGGGCGCCGCGCGTGCGGTCGACCAAACCCTCCGCCGCCATCGCGGTGAATTCCCGGGTCACCTGCTCGCGGCGGCAACCGATCCGCGCGGCGAGGACGTGGTGGTAGGGCGGCGGCGAGACGACTCGCTCGCCCGCCGTGCCGGTTCGGGGCACGGACAGGCGCAGCAGCTCGGCGTAGAGCCGGTGCTTGAGGTCGAGCAGGGCGTGCTCCATGAGCCGCGTGTTCAGCTCGCGCACGCGCTTGGCCAGGAGCCGGAACAGCCGGTCGGCGATCGCCTCGGAGGCGAACACGATCTGCCGGAAGACCGGGGCCGGGACCACGCAGACCTCGCCGCGCGTCAGCGCCGTGACGTTGGCCGAGCGGCCGATCCCGTCGATGGCGGCGAGCTCGCCGAAGAAGGCCCCGCCGCGCATCTCACCCAGGATGACCTCCTTGCCGGACTGGGTCCGGTTCAGGATGCGGACCTCGCCGGAAGCGATGAAGTACACGTCGGTGGAGATGTCGTCGAAGTCGACGAGGACCTCGTTCTCGTCGAAGCGGCGCCAGTGGCAGCGGGGCTCGTAGGGGCTGAGCTCGATGCCGGGATCCTTGAAGAAAGGTATTGTCCCCAACCGCGCCATCGATCGTGTTCCCTCAACTCCGGCCTCCGTCCCTGCCCTGACGGGGGCCGGCCAGCAGATCTGGGGACGGGAGCAGCCCGCACAGTGAAGCCGCGCCCCGCCGGGGCGGTGCTGGATCGATCGGGCAGCGCCAATCGTGACGGTCGCGGGCGGGGCGGTCAAGCCGCGCGCCGATGAACAGGAGTTTATTAGCGTGGATCAGGTATGAGGGCTAAATTCCTGGCCCGCCGAGGCGGGCAGTCCCGATGCATCAAGACGTTCCCTTCCCGCGCTCGACATCCTCCGCCGGTCCCCGCCAGCAGGCGACGCTCGCGTTCCCCTTCGAGCGGTCGGGCCGCAGCCTCCATTCCGGGCGTCACGCCACGGTCCGCGTCAGCCCCGCACCGGCCGGCCACGGCATCGTCTTTCGCCGCCACCTGAAGGACGGTCGGGCCGTCGACGTTCCCGCCCACTGGCACTACCGCGAATCGCAGCCGCTCTCCACGGCGCTGCGGCGCGACGGCGTCCTGGTGCGCACGATCGAGCATCTCATGGCCTCGCTCAGCGCGCTGCGGATCGACAACGTGCTGGCCGAGATCGACGCGGACGAGTTGCCGATCTTCGACGGGAGCGCGACGCCCTGGTGCGAGGCGATCCGGGCCGCCGGTCGGCGCGAGCAGGGCCTGCCCTGCCGGGTGATGCGGCTGCTGCGCACGGTGGCGGTCGAGAACGGGCGGCGCCGCCTCCAGATCGAGCCGGGCCGGGGCCTGCATATCACCGGCCACGTCGCGCTGGCGCATTTCGGATCGATCGACTGGTCGGGTGCGATCACATCGGACACGTTCGAGCGCGAGATCGCGCCGGCGCGCAGCTTCGGCCGCTACATGCGCGCCATGGCGGGCCGCGCCTACGGCTACATGACGCGCAACGACTTCCTGCAGGGCGTCTCGCCCCGCTCGGCGGCGCTCCTCGTACGGGGGCACGTGCTCGGCGGCATGCGGGTCCCCGGCGAGCCGGTCCGCCATCGCGTCCTCGACCTCGTCGGCGACCTGGCGCTGGCCGGCCACCCGATCGAGGGCCGGATCTGCGCCTTCCACACGGGCCACGAGCTCAACCACGCCCTCGTCGCCGCCCTGATGCGGGACGGCGGGGCCTGGGAACTCGTCTGAGCGACGGTCCGCCGGTTGGCCGCGGTCTCAGGCCGAGGCGCGGCGGGGCGTCTCGCAGGCGACCGCGACGGCGCCGAAGGCGCGGACCAGATCCGCGTCCAGCTTCGCCTTCATGGACCCGAGGATGGCGTAGGCGTCGCCCGGGGCTTTCGGCGCCTTGTAGGGGCGCGCCTCGATCAGCGCCGCGAAGATGTCGCAGATGGTGATCAGCCGGACGAGGTCCGGGATCTGCGCCCCGCGCAATCCGTCCGGATAGCCCGACCCGTCGAGATACTCGTGGTGCGAGCGGACCACCGACAGGGTCAGCGCGTCGTAATCGCCCGTGAGCAGCATCTCGTGTCCCAGCGCCGGGTGACGATCCATCTCGACGCGCTCCGCCGGCGTCAGCGGCGCGGGCTTGTTCAGGATCGCGAGCGGGATCTTGGCCTTGCCGATGTCGTGCAGCAGCGCGCCTTTGACGAGGTATCGGGAATCGGCCTCGTTGAGCCCCAGGACGCGGGCGAACTCGGCGGCGATGCCGGCGACGCTCAGGCAGTGGCGATGCGTGACGTCGTCGAAACTCGCGACGACCTTGAGCCAGTCGCGCACCTTGGCCTCGCGGATCGCTTGGTTCACCAAGTCGGCACCGTTCTCGACCATCGCGGCCGGCGGGACCTGATCGGCGCGGAACAGGCTGACGAAGGCCGAGCGGGCGTCGTTGACGTTCTGCCGCCAGTTGCCGGTCCGCGGCGGGCTCGGCGCGGCGTTGGTCAGCGCCGCGACCGCGTTCAGCAGCATGGCGCTCGCCGCGGAGGCCGGCATCGCGCGGGTCGCGCCGAGGGCGGTGGCCTGGATCTCGCCGCGACCGAGATTGCCGTGGATCAGGGCGAGGAACGGGATGTCGGGCCCGCGCGCGGTGGACAGCGCTTGGCGCAGCCGCCGTACGGATTCGGAGGTCAGCGCGCTGACGTCGCTGATGATCAGCGACGCGCCCCGCGGCGGGACGGCGTCGCCGTAGAGGTCGTGCAGCACCACGGACGTGCCGCCGCCGAGATTGCGCGCGAGCCGCTCGCCGCGCTCGACGTCGTCGGTCAGGATCAGGGTCTGGCCCAAGATCTCCCCCCTGCGGCGCGCCCCCCGCCCGGGCGCTTCACCCACCGGTGTGCGGACGCTATAGGACCGGACACCATAATATCGCCGGCTATATGCACAGCACTCAGGGGAGATTTGACGGCATTCCGTTAAAATTCCGACTGCCGAAGCTGGTGTTCGCTACTTCTCATGGCCGTCGTGCAGGAGGGGCTGGATCAACGCGGGGGGGGGGACCGGTCGGCGCGGAGGCCGCCCTTGCCTCGCGGCGTCCGGACCGCCAGAACGCCGGCATGCTGCGCGTCAACGACCTCACCTATCGCATCGGCGACCGTCTGATTCTCGATTCCGCGAGCTTCACGATCCCGGAAGGCGCCCGGGTCGGGCTCGTCGGGCGCAACGGGGCCGGCAAGACCACCCTGTTCAAGGCCATTCTCGGCGACCTCCCGGTCGACGCGAAGTCGGTGGCGCTGCCCAAGGGCATGCGGATCGGCGCCGTCGCCCAGGAGGCGCCGGCCGGACCGGAGACGCTGCACGCCGTCGTGCTGGCCGCCGACACGGAGCGCGCCCGCCTGATGGCGGAGGCCGAGCACGCGGACGGGCTGCGCCGGGCCGAGATCGAGACGCGGCTCGTGGATATCGGCGCCCACTCGGCGCCGGCCCGGGCCGCCGCGATCCTGCACGGGCTGGGCTTCGACGCGGCCGCCCAGGCGCGACCCTGCTCGGACTTCTCCGGCGGCTGGCGGATGCGCGTGGCGCTCGCCGCCGTGCTGTTCTCGGAGCCGGACCTGCTGCTCCTCGACGAGCCGACCAACTACCTCGACATCGAGGGCACGCTCTGGCTGTACGATTACCTGGAGCGCTACCCGCGCACCGCGATCATCATCAGCCACGACCGCGACCTGCTCGACACAAGCGTCGACCACATCCTGCACCTCGACCGCGGCAAGCTGACGATCTACCGCGGCGGCTACACCAGCTTCGCCAAGCAGCTCTCGGAGAAGCGCGTTCTCCAGGCCAAGGCGAAGGCCAAGCAGGATGCCGAGCGCGCGCATCTGCAGAGCTTCATCGACCGCTTCAAGGCCAAGGCCACCAAGGCGCGGCAGGCCCAGTCGCGGATGAAGCGGCTCGCCAAGATGGAGCCGATCGCGGCTCTGCTCGAGGACGACGTGCCGGTGATTCACCTGCCGAGCCCCGAGAAGCCGCTGTCGCCGCCGATCGTCGCCATGGAGCGGGTCAAGGCCGGCTACGGCGACCGGATCGTCCTCACCGGCCTCGACCTAAGCCTCGCGCCAGACGACCGGGTCGCGCTGCTGGGCGCCAACGGCAACGGCAAGTCGACCTTCTGCAAGCTGATCGGCGGCCGGCTCGGGCCGGTCGCCGGCGAGGTGAAGCGCTCCTCCAAGATGGAGGTCGCCTACTTCGCCCAGCACCAGCTCGACGAGCTGCGCCCCGCCGAGAGCGCCTACGCGCATGTCCGGACCCTGATGCCCGACGTGCCGGAGGCGAAGGTGCGCAGCGCCACGGCGCGGCTCGGCTTCGGCGCCAACAAGGCCGACACGCCGGTCGAGAAGCTGTCGGGCGGCGAGAAGGCGCGGCTGCTGATGGGGCTCGCGGCCTTCCACGGCCCGCACCTCCTGATTCTCGACGAGCCGACCAACCACCTCGACATCGAGAGCCGGCAGGCCCTCGTGGAGGCGATCAACGACTACGAGGGCGCCGTCATCCTCGTCTCGCACGACCGGTTCCTGGTCGAGGCCTGCGCCGACCGGCTCTGGCTGGTCGCGGACGGCACGGTGAAGACCTTCGACGGGGACATGGACGATTACCGGCGCTTCGTCCTGTCGGGGCCCGAACGCGAGGCAGAGCGCGAGGCCGAGCCGTCCGGCGGCCAGAAGGCCGAGGCGCGCCGCGCCGGCGTCGAGCGCCGCGCGGCCCTGGCGCCCCTGCGCAAGCGGCTGGAGGCCATCGAGGCGCGGATGGCCAAGCTGACCGCGGCGATCCAGAAGATCGACGCGGCCCTGGAGGACGGGTCCGCGTTCCGGGAAAACGCCGCCAAGGCCGGCGAGATCGCCAAGATGCGGTCGGACGCCGCGACTGCGCTCGCCGCCGCCGAGGAGGAGTGGTTGACGGTCAGCACCGAGATCGAGGCGGCGTGACGCGGCGGCCCGCGCGACTCGGCCGAGCGCGCGGGCCGGCCGGCGCGGGCGACCGGCGCGGCGGCCGCCTCAGACCGCACCTTCGATCGCCCGCTCGAGGATGTCGACGCCGAGGTCGATCTCCGCGTCGGTGGCGGTCAGCGGCGGGGCGATGCGGAACACGCCGCCCATGCCGGGCAGCTGCACGATGTTCATGCTCAGCCCGAGTTCGAGGCAGCGCCGCGTGATCGCGTCGCCCAGCTCCGGCGCCGGCACCTTCGTGTCCCGGTCGGCCACGATCTCCATGCCCTGAAGGAGCCCGCGCCCGCGCACGTCGCCGATGCAGGCGAAGCGCTGCTGCAGCGCCCGCAGCCGCGCCGCGAGCCGCGCGCCGGCCGCCTCGGCCCGGCCGACCAGGCCGTCGCGCCGGACGATCTCCAGCACCTTGAGCCCCACCGCGGCGGGAAGCGGGTCGGAGACGTGCGTCGTGTAGAACAGGAAGCCGCGGGCGTGACAGAGATCCTCGATCTCCGGCGTGGTCAGGACCGCCGCGAGCGGCAGGCCGGCGCCTAGGGTCTTCGACAGGGTCAGGATGTCGGGCACCACCCCGTCGCGCTCGCAGGCGAACATCAGGCCGGTGCGGCCGATACCCGTCTGGGCCTCGTCGAGGATCAGCAGCATGCCCCGCTCGGTGCACTTGCGCTTGAGGGCCGCGAGGTAGCCGGGCGGAAGTTCGAGGATGCCGCCGGAACTGAGGATCGGCTCGGCCAGGAAGGCCGCGAGGTTGCCGGTCGACTGCCGATCCACCAGCGCGAAGGCGTAGTCGAGCTCGGTCTGCCAGTCGGCGGCCCCGTCCCGCGCGAAGGTGGGGCGGTAGGCGTTCGGTGCGGGAATCGCGAAGGAGCCGACGGGGGCCGGGCCGTAGCCCTTGCGGCCGGCGCTGTAGGTCGCCGAGGCGGCGCCCGCCGTCATGCCGTGCCAGGACTGCGCGAAGCTCACGATCTCCCAGCCGCCGGTGGCGAGCTTGGCCATGCGCAGGGCGGCCTCGTTGGCCTCGGCGCCGGTGGTCAGGAGAAGCGTCCGCTCCAGCCCGCCGGGGGCGAGGCCGGCCAGCTCCGTCGCGAGGTCCACCACCGGCCGGCTCAGCATGCCGCTGAACAGGTGATCCAGGCGGCCGACGTGGTCCGAGACGACGGCGGCGATCTCGGGATGCCCGTGCCCCAGGATCGCGCTCATCTGGCCGGAGGTGAAGTCCAGGATCTCCCGGCCGTCCGCGTCGTAGACGAAGCTCCCCTCGGCCCGCTCGATGATCACCGGCGCGAAGGTGCCGCCGTAGCGCACCAGGTGCCGGCGGGCGCGCGTCCAGAAATCGGGGTCGTCGTTCCGCGTCGTCATCGATCCGGGTCCCGTGGCAGGCCGGCCCATGCTAGGACGACCGAAGACCCCAGAGAAGCTTATAGTTCTGAACCCAGGGTTCAGCGATCCTGATGGCCCAGAGCCTCGACATCGACCTCCTGCGCAGCTTCGCCACGGTGGCGGAGACGGGTGCGCTGAGCCGGGCCGCGGAGCGGGTCGGGCGCAGTCAGGCCGCCCTGAGCATGCAGATGAAGCGGCTGGAGGATCTGGTCGCGCAGCCGCTGCTGCGGCGGACCGGGCGCGGTGTGGTGCTCACCGTCCAGGGCGAGCGCCTCCTCGTCCACGCGCGCCGGATCCTCGCCTCGCACGACGACGCGGTGGCCGAGCTGTCCGGCGGGCGCCTCAACGGCACCTTGCGGTTCGGCTGCCCGGACGATTACGCGCAGGCCTTCCTTCCAGCCCTGTTGCGCGGCTTCGCGCGCCTTCACCCCGACGCCGCGATCGAGGTGGTCTGTGCCGCGACGCCCCGTCTGGAGGATCGCCTGGGCCGCGGCGGGCTCGATCTGGCGCTCGTCTCCGTCCCCCTGACGGCCGGGCGGGAGATCCTGCGGCGCGAGGACCTCGTCTGGGTCGCGCCGCGCGGCGCCGCGGCGCCTTGGCCCGACCCGCTGCCGCTCGCGCTCGGCGACCCCGACACCCTGGACCACCGGGCGGCCCGGGCCGCCCTCGACCAGGCCGGGCGCGCGTACCGGATCGCCTACGCGAGCGGCAGCCTGTCCGGGCTGCTGGCGGTGGCGCGCTCTGCCCAGGCTGTGGCGGTGCTCACCCGCGCCGCGGTCCCGCCCGACTTGCGCATCCTGACCCGCGGCAGCAGCCTGCCCGCGCTGCCGCGGATCGGCCTGACGATCCGCCTGGACGCCGCGCATGCGGCGCCGCTGACTCGCGCCTTCGCCGCCCACCTGCGCGCGATCCTGCCGACGCTCTGATCGGGCGACCGCACAGGGCACCCGTCGGTCCGGGCTCCGCGGACCGGGACCGGTGGCGAGCGCGGCCCTAGCCCTCCTCGGACGGCTTCTGCCAGACCACGACGATCTCGTCGTTGTCGACGTTGATCCAGTTGATGTGCGTCCGCGGATGGGCTTGGCGGATCGTCTCGAAATGCGCGCTGTTGCAGAGGAGGTAGATGTCGCTCCCGGTGTCGTCCAGGCGTGCCTCGGCCTCGTGCACGACGGAGCGGAGGCTCGGACCCGGCAAGTGCGCGGCTCGGAGCTTCCTGCCGGCCAGTTCCGGGAAGGCCACGCTCCAGGCCGCCGTCACCCGCGGGCTGTCGTACGCCACGACCGTGTCGGTCCCGACGAGCCGGGACGGGCTGTGATCCAGCCGGACATCCTCGCTCCAGTTGCGATTGGCCGCGGCGATCGTCTTCGTCGTCTCCGGCGACACGACCGGCGTCGTCGCCGTGGCCGCCGCCATCGCCGCGGCGGCGACCTGCGTGCCTCGCCGGTCGGTCACGTCGAGCGCAGCGTCGATCACCTGGATGCGGTTCTCGACCAGGGCGAAGACGGCGCCGGCCGCCTCCGGCGTGAGCGTGTAGATCGACCGCGGATCCGGCGCCGCGACGGGCTTCACGTCGTGCGCCGGCGCGAGCGCGGCCGCCTCGGCGGGGAGCGCCTTCTGGGCGCCAGCCGTGATCGCGGCCATCGGAGGTACGTAATCCATCGCGCAGTCTCCAGCTTTTCCTCCGACGCGGAACCCGGCCTCCGATCCGCGCAGCGTCGTCGCTCCGGCGTCTACCGGCCGCCGACGGCCACGTGGCGCGGGCATTGACGACGGTCATGGCGATGCGGAGCGCCGCGACCCCGAGCGTTCTGCGGCAGCGCCGTGAAGTCAGCTCTGCCCGAGGCCGGCCGTGCGGGCCGGGCCATCGGAGTACGCCGCGCCTGCCGGAGCGGCCGCTTACGCGGGGTAACGACGAGAGAGGGACCACCTCGGTCATCGAGGGCCCGCCGGTCCTCATGACCGCGAGCGCCCCATCCGCGAGCTTCATGCCTCGTTGAATCGGATTTGTGGGCAAGGACTTGAGTCTGTCAACGATGCGTAAGTTGAATCCTCGCACGGTTCCGATTCCCCGCACCCGATTTGGTGACGAATTCGAAAATAAGCTCGGGTCGATCGATGCGTTGCTTCGCTCCGCTAGAGAAAGACAGAGGCGCGTATCGGGTATTCGTGACTCTCGGACCGCGACACTGAAAGTGCGGGCGATCCACAGGTGGCGGGGGCTGCCACGGCGTCCGCTCGACTACGCGGGTCTCCCGACCCGCCCCGACGCTGGCTCAGAGGGCACGCCTGTCGCGGGGGGGCCGGACCGGCGGTCCCGCCCTGCGGGATGCGCATGGGTGCGGTGTTTGCCCGCGGCCCGCGGACATGCGAGAGAGGCCGGATGTTGACCGTCGATAGCCTCTGGCGCGCGCGGCACCGGCTCGCGCAGTTCGGGAAGAAGCGGACAGGCTCGCCGCGCATCCTCGTGATCGGCGTCTGTCAGGCCGGATCCATCGCCAAGACGATGCGCTACCTGCTGCCGCACGCGCAGGTCGATTTCGTCTCGGCGTTCACGGCCTCACGCCGGTTCCCGCGGCTCGCCGACCTGATGGCGCATGCGGACGGGTACGACCACGTTTTCACCAGCATCTACCTGCCCAAGTTCAAGGGCGGCGGCACGATCGACACCCTGCGGACGCATCCGAAGGTCCGCCTGATCCCGACCATCGTGTTCAGCGCCTACCATCCCGACTTGGTCCACGTCGGCGTGCAGGATTCCGTCACCCTCAACGGCCTGATCTCGGGGCCGATGGGGCACTCGCACTCGGCGATCACGCTGTTCGCCTACCTGTCGGGCTTCTCGCAGGCGCAGGCGCTGCGGCTGTTCTCCGAACCGGTCTTCGAGCGCCTGGGATACTTCAACCTCTGGGACGAGTCGGTCGCGTACCTGCGCGGGCTCGGCGTCCAGGCCGGGTACGATCTCGACACGCACCTCACGCGCTGGGCGCGCCGGGGCTGCTTCATGCACTCGATCAACCACACGAAGCTCTACGTCGTGGCCGACCTCGCCCGGGGTCTGCTGACCCGTGCCGGCGTGCCCTTCGAGGAATGCGACCTCGACGCGTTCCTCCCCGACGATCTCGGCGGCCAGGGCAGCTGGCCGGTCTATCCGGAGATCGCCCAGCATTACGGCGTGCCCGGCAGCGCCCTGTTCTTCAAGGCGGAGACGCGCCGGTCCGGCCCCGCGCGCACGATGAGCCGGGCCGAGTTCGTCGCCGCCTCCTACGCGAACTACGACCGGCGCGAGCGGAAGCTCCTGATCTCGCAGCGCGTCCAGGGCTGGCTCAACGATCAGCCCACGGTGGACTTCCTGCGCGAGGCCGCGGGCCGGGGCGAGGCGCCGGCGCGGCCGGCAAGCCGCGCCCCGGCGGTGAATGCCGGCAGTCTCGCCGGCCACGCCTCGTAGCGACCGTCCGGGCACTTCCCCACGTTCCCGGCGTTGTCGCGCACGGCCCGCCGCCGCGGGATGGACGTCGAGGTGTCCCGATGAGTTCCGTGTCCCGCCATCGCGCGGGTCGTACCGCGACCGCGGCGGCCCTGACGCTCGTCGGCTCGGCGGCGGCCCTGGTCGGCTGGAGCGCGCTCGCGGTGAACCGGCGCATGCCTCTGCCGCCCGCGCTGCCGGGCCGGCACGAGCGGCTCCGGACCCGGCGCGCCGGCGCGCTCTCGCTGTACTGGTCCGCGGAGGCCGAGGGCGTCCCGCTCCTGCTGATCCACTCGATCAACGCGGCAGCCAACGCCTACGAGGTCCGGCCGCTGTACCTGCGCTACCGCGGCACGCGGCCGGTCTACGCCCTGGATCTCCCGGGTTTCGGCTTCTCGGAGCGCTCGCGCCGGCGCTACACGCCGCGCCTGATGGTGGAGGCGATCCACGCGGCGGTCGACGAGATCCGGAGCCGCCACGGCGGCTGGGCGATCGACGCCCTGGCCCTGTCGCTCTCGTGCTCGTTCCTGGCGCGGGCGAGCCTGGAGCGGTCCGACGCCTATCGCAGCCTCGCGCTGATCAGCCCGACGGGGTTCGACGCCCGGCTCTCCGGGGACGGGCCGCCGGACGGCCATCGCGGCCGCGACTGGCTGCGCCGCGTCCTCGACCGCCCTCCCCTGGGGCGGCCGCTCTTCGATGCCCTGGTGACGCGGCCGAGCATGCGGTTCTTCCTGGCGAAGACCTTCGGCTCGTCCGACATCAACGAGGGGCTGCTGGCCTACGATTACGCGTCGGCCCACCAGCCCGGCGCCGAGCACGCGCCCTTCTGCTTCATCGCCGGCCACCTGTTTCCCACCGACGCGACGCGCCTCTACGAGCGCCTGCGCCTCCCGGTCTGGATGGTGCACGGGGAGCGCGGCGACTTCGTCGACTACCGGCTGGTGCCCCGGGTCGCCGACCGGCCCAACTGGCGCGTCGACACCCTGCCGACCGGCGCCTTCCCGCATTTCGAGCGGCCGGAGGCGGTCGCGGCCGGCTACGACGCGTTCCTGGCGAGCATCATTCGCCTGCCGGCGGCTCGACCGGCGTGATCCGGTAGCGGAGCCACACGACGCCGTCGGACAGGCGCTCGCAGGCCGTCAGGTCGAGCTTGCGGCGGCTGCCCATCGTGTCCGCCTCCTCGCCGCCGATGTCGAACACCGCCGGCGTCCCGCTCAGGCCATCGACCGCGGGCACGAGGAGCAGGCTCAGCTCGTCGATGAGCCCGGCCTTCAGCATCGACCCGTTGATGTGGCCGCCGCCCTCGACGAGGAGCCGCTCGATCCCGAACAGGGCGCGCAGCTTCGCGGCCGCCAGGGGGAAGTCGACCGCCCGGTCGCCCGCGAACAGGTAGGACTGGCCGCCCGCCCGCAGCGCGCGCAGGTGCGAATCCGGCACGGACTCGGTGAGCACCACCACGACGTGGTCCCCCTCGATCGCGTCGCGCGCGCCCCAATCCAGGCGACCCCGCGCGTCGAGGGCCACGGCGTAGCCGGGCGCGTCGCGGCGGGCGACGTGGTCCTCCCGCGGGACCGGCACGCCGTCGTCCGCGACCGGCTCCGGCAGCGGATCGGCGCTGTCGGCGTAGCCCTGCATGGTGACGCGCCCGCACATCCAGGCATCGCCCTTCAACTCGCCGTGGACGCGCTCGTAATGGCTGTCGGCGTCCAGCGTCTTCCAGCGTCGCACCTTGATCCGGCCGTCGACCGACGAGGTCATGTGACAGATCACGTAGGGGCGTTCGGCCGATTCCATGGGCGCTCCTCGCTCGGCGCGCCGGGGCCTCCCGCGCGGGCCACGCCGAAACTAGGCGGCGCGCCGGCCGCGCCCAGCGGATCGAACGCCGCAGCGCTTCGCGTCGGTGGACCCGGCGGTCCCCGGTCCGTAAGGATGAGTAAGCCGCCGGGAGCGGCGTCCGCGCTGGAATCCGATGATCGACCTGACCCTCGAGGCCGCCCGCACCGTCGTCGACACCGCCCTGCGGGAGGCGCGGAACCGCAACCTCAAGCCCTTGGCCGTCGTCGTCTACGATGCCCGCGGCGCGCTCAAGGCGGTCGCGGTCGAGGACGGCACGTCCCTGCGCCGGGCCGAGATCGCGAGCGGCAAGGCCAACGGCGCCCTGGCGCTGGGCCTCGGCTCGAGGGCGATCCACGCGCGGGCGGAGCAGCAGCCCTACTTCGTCGCCGCCGTCACCCACCTCGCCGGTCCCGACGCCCTCGTGCCGGTGCCGGGGGGCGTGCTGATCCGCTCCGGCGAGGGACGTCTCCTCGGCGCGGTCGGCATCTCCGGCGACACCTCGGACAACGACGAGATCTGCGCGGTGGCCGGGATCGAGGCGGCCGGCCTCAGGCCGGATACCGGCGCCTGACCGTGCGCCCGCGGCGGCGCGACTGGCTGGCCGGCGCGATCGCCCTCGCGGCCGTGCGGCCCGCCCGCGCGGCCGACGCGCTCTACCGGCGCGGCAACGACGCCGATCCCGAGACGCTGGACCCGCACCGCTCGTCCACGGTCGCGGAGGCGCACATCCTGCGCGACCTCTGCGACGGACTGCTCACCTACGACAACCGGGGCACGATCATCCCGGGCGCGGCGCGCGCCTGGTCCGTCTCCGAGGACGGGGTGAGCCTGCGTTTCGACCTGCGCCCCGACGGTCGCTGGTCGAACGGCGAGCCGGTCACCGCCGACGATTTCGTCTACGCGTTCCGCCGGATGCTCGACCCGACGACGGCGGCGAAGTACGCCGAGATCCTGTTCCCGATCCGCAACGCCGCCGCCGTGAACCGCGGCGCGGCCCCGGCCGACGCCCTCGGCGTCGCCGCCGAGGGGCCGCTCCGGCTCGCGATCACGCTGGAACAGCCGACGCCCTACATCCTGGAGCTCCTGACCCACCAGACCGCGCTGCCGGTCCACCGCGCCTCGGTCGAGCGCTACGGCGACAGCTTCACCCGGCCGGGAAACCTCGTGACCAACGGACCCTACCGGCTCGCCGACCGCGTGCCGGGCGGCGCGATCACGCTGGAGGCCAACCCGCACCATCCGGACGCCGCGAGCCTCGCGATTCCGCGCGTCGCCTTCCTGCCGACGCCCGACATCGCCGCCGCGGTGCGCCGCTACGCCGCCGGCGAGATCGACTCGCTCTCCGACCTGCCCGTCGACCAGATCGCCGACCTGCGCCGCCGCTTCGGGCCGCAGGTGGTGCTCGGCCCCTCGCTGGGGCTCGCGGCGCTGGTTGTGAACACGCGCAAAGCGCCGTTCTCGGACCGGCGCGTCCGCCGGGCGCTGTCGCTCGTCATCGACCGCGAGTACCTCGCCGACGGGCTCAACGGCGGCACGATGAGCCCGGCCTACTCCCTGTGCCCGCCCGGCCTCGACAATTATCGGACGCCCCCCGAGACCGAGGGCCGCCTCGGCCTGCCGATCGATCACGAGGCGGAGGCGCGCCGGCTGCTCGCGGAGGCGGGGTTCGGGCCCGACCGGCCGCTCACCGTGGAATACCGGTTCAACATCAGCGACAACAACCGCACCATCGCGGTGGCGATCGGCGAGATGTGGCGCGACCTCGGGATCGTGACCCGCTTCGTCTACACGGACGCGAAGACGCATTTCGCCTACCTGCGCGACGGCGGCGATTTCGACGTCGCCCGCTACAGCTGGATCGCCGACTATTCCGATCCGCAGAACTTCCTGTTCCTGCTCCAGAGCGGGAACGACGGCATGAATGCCGGCCACTGGTCGGACCCCGCCTACGACGCCCTGATGGCGCGAGCCGCCACTGAGCGCGACCTCGCCCGCCGGGCCGGCCTGCTCTACGACGCGGAGGCGATCGCGCTGCGCGAGCTGCCCTGGATCCCGCTGATGCACTACCGCTCGAAGGCGCTGATCGCGCCGCGGCTGCACGGCTATCACCCGAACCTGCGCAACGCCGCGCCGACCCGCTTCATGAGGCTCGACGCGTGATCCGCTTCATCCTGCGCCGCCTCCTCCAGGCCGTGCCGACGCTGCTCGCCGTGGTGACCGTCAGCTTCTTCCTGATGCGGCTCGCCCCGGGCGGGCCGTTCGACCTGGAGCGGCCGCTGGCGCCCGCCGCCCTGGAGAACCTGCGCCGGGTCTACGGCCTCGACCGGCCGCTGATCGCGCAGTTCGGCAGCTACCTCGCGGCGCTGGCGCAGGGCGATCTGGGACCCTCCTTCTCGTTCCGCGACCAGACCGTCCTCGGCCTGATCGCCCGGGGCCTGCCCGTCTCCGCGACGCTCGGCGTCCTCGCCCTCGCGCTGGCCACCGCGCTCGGCGTCGGGCTCGGGATCGCGGGGGCGCTCCGGCGCGGCGGGTTCGTCGACCGGCTGCTCGGCGTCGGGGCCGCCCTGACCCTCTCGCTGCCGAGCTTCGTCGTCGCGCCGCTGCTCCAGATCGCCTTCGGGCTGACCCTGCGCTGGCTGCCGCTCGGCGGCTGGAACGACGGCGCGCCGAGCCATCTGATCCTGCCGGTGGTGACCCTGGCCCTGCCGCAGGTCGGTGCCCTGGCCCGGCTCACCCGGACCTCGCTGGCCGAGGCCCTGCGGACGCAGCCGGTCCGCACCATGCGCAGCCTCGGCCTGCCGCCGGCCCGCGTCGCCCGGCACGCCCTGCGGGGGGCGCTGCTGCCGGTGGTGGCCTATCTCGGGCCGCTCGCGGCGGCCCTGCTCACCGGCTCGGTGGTGGTGGAGACGATCTTCGGGCTGCCGGGCATCGGGCGGTACTTCGTGGAGGGCGCGCTCAACCGCGACTACACGCTGGTCATGGGCACGGTCCTGCTCGTCGCCGGGCTGGTGATCCTGCTCAACCTCGCCGCCGACCTCGCCTGCGCGTGGCTCGACCCGCGCCTCCGGGTGGCGGCGTGACCGCGACCGCGACCGTGGCGGCGCCGGGTCCGGCCCGGCGCGCCGTCCTCCGGTTCGCGCGGGAGCGCACCGCCGTGGCGGCGCTCACCCTGCTGGTCCTGATCGCCCTCGCCTGCCTGATCGGCCCGGGCCTCACCGGCCACGATCCCGAGCGCGCCTATCCGGACCTGCGCCAGCTCCCGGCCGGCCTCACCGCGCAGCCCGACGCCGCGCGTCTCCGGCCGGCGCTCGAGCGCCTGGCCTTCCGCATGCGCGCGCGGCTCGACGCGGTCGAGCGCGACGGCGACACGATGCGGCTCACCCTGGGGTCCGACGCGGGCGTCGACCGCCGCAGCCTCGTCTACCTGCCGCGCTCGGCGCTGTTCGGGACGCCCGCCGTCCTGGAGGACCGGGACGGCGGGCGCGGCCTCGTCGTAGCGGTGCCGATCCGGCGCCTCCACTTCCCCCTCGGCACCGACATCCAGGGCCGCGACCTGCTGACCCGCTGCCTCGTCGCCGGACGGATCTCGCTGGCGATCGGGCTCGCGGCCAGCCTCGTCGCCCTGCTCATCGGTGTCGCCTGCGGCGCGACGGCGGGCTTCGTCGGGGGCGCCGTCGACGCCGCGATGATGCGCGCCGTCGACGTGCTCTACGCCCTCCCCTTCGTGTTCTTCGTGATCCTGCTGCTGGTGTTCTTCCGCCCGAGCCTGCTGCTCATGCTGGTGGCGATCGCCGCGGTGGAATGGCTCGACATGGCCCGGGTGGTGCGCGCCGTGACCCTGTCGCTGCGCGAGCGCGACTTCGTCCGCGCCGCGCGGGCGCTCGGGCTCGGGACACCGCGCATCATCCTCCGGCACATCGTGCCCAACACCCTCGGCCCGGTGGTGGTGACCGCCACGCTGCTGGTGCCGCAGGTGATCCTGCTGGAGAGCTTCCTGTCGTTCCTCGGGCTCGGCGTGCAGGAGCCGCAGACCAGCTGGGGCGTCCTGATCGCCGAGGGCGCCCGCTCCATCGAGGCGGCGCCGCACCTGCTCGCGGCCCCGGCCGCCTTCCTGATCGCGACCCTGGTGGCGCTCAACCTGATCGGCGACGGCCTCGCGGACGCGCTGGAACCCCGCGGGGACTGAGGCCGCGTCGGGCGGCGTATCCGGACTCAGCCCAGGCGCCGGATCGGGGCACCGGCGAGCCAGGCCTCAATGTCCTCCACCGCCTGGGTGAAGAACGTCCGGTAGTTGCTGCGCGACACGTAGCCGAGATGCGGCAGGGCCAGCACGTTGGGCAGGCGCCGGAACGGGCTGTCGGCCGGAAGGGGCTCGGTCTCGAACACGTCGAGGCCGGCTCCCGCGATCCAGCCTTCCTCCAGGGCCTGGAGCAGCGCGGCCTGATCGACGATCGGCGCGCGCGAGGTGTTCACGAGAAAGGCGTCGCGGCGCATGCGGCGCAGCTCGGCCGCGCCGAGCAGGCCGCGCGTCCGGTCGCCCAGCACGAGGTGGATCGTGACGACGTCGCTCGCCTCCAGCAGGGCCTCCTTCGAGGCCGCCCGCTCCACCCCGGCGGCGGCGGCGCGGGCGTCGTCGAGATTCGGGCTCCAGGCGATCACCCGCATGCCGAAGGCGCGCCCGATCTCGGCCACCCGAGTCCCGATCTTCCCGAGGCCGAGGACGCCGAGGGTCGCACCCGCGAGGTCGGTGCCGATCGTGCTCTGCCAGGGGCCGCCTGCCCGCAGGGTCAGGCTCTCCGGCGCCACGTGACGGGCCAGTCCGAGGATCAGCGCCCAGGTCAGCTCCGTCGGCGGCGTCGGGCTCGAATCCGTGCCGCAGACGACGACGTTGCGCGCCCTGGCCGCCGCGAGGTCGATGGCGAGGTTGCGCATGCCGCTGGTCACGAGCAGCTCGAGCCGGGGCAGCCGCTCCAGCAGCGCCGCCGGGAACGGCGTCCGCTCCCGCATGATCACGAGGATCTCGGCCTGCGCGATCCGCGCCACGAGATCGTCGGGATTCGCGATGTGCTGGGCGATCGCGGAGACGGCGACGCGGTCGGAGAGGCGCGTCCAGTCCGCGAGCGCGAGAGCCGCCTGCTGGTAATCGTCGAGGATCAGGCAGGTGCGCATGAGAGGGGGTTAGGCCTCGGTGGAAGGTGCGTCAACGGTCGCCGTGCGACGACGCGCGGCGCCCTGTTCCTATGCGCCGGCCAGAGCCGCGAACGCTGCCGCCACGCCGGCGGCGCCGGGATCCTGGACACCGGCGAGGTCCCCGGCCGCCAGGTAGCTCGAGCGGCCCGCGCCGGCGCGCTCCATCCCGGCCGTGGCCTCGGCACCGGCCCGGGCGGCCGCCGCGGCGGCGGCCAGATCGCCGTTCTTCAGCGCCTCCACGGCTGGGATCAGGGCGTCGAGCAGGGTGCGGTCGCCGGCCTTAGCGCCGCCGTAGCCCTGGACGCGCGCCACCCCCTGCCCGAGAGCCTCGGGCCACGCGGCGCCGTCGGCGAGGGCCGAGGCCGTCGCGGCGAAGAAGATCGATCCGAGCACGCCGCTCGATCCGCCGACCGCGCGCCCAATCCGCTCGGCGAGCGCCCGGCACAGGGCCGCGGGCTCGGCCTGCGGCAGGCGGTCGAGATCGGCCTGGACGGCGCGGGCCGCGCCCGCGAAGGTCGTGCCGGCGTCGCCGTCGCCGACCTTGGCATCGAGGCTGTTCAGAGAACCCTCGGCCCGGATCAGGGCCTCGGCGACGACCCGGATCCGGGCAGCGGTGACGGCGTCGTGCGACGGCGCGAAGGCCTCGCCCGCGAGCCCCGCGGGCACCGGCCGCAGGATCGGCGGCTCGACCCGGACCGCCGCGGGCCAGGCCGGGACCGGGACGGGCTCCGACAGGGCGCGCTCCAGCGCGTCGTCGAGCGGCAGGACCGACAGCGAGGCGCCGTGCATGTCGAGCGCCGTCATCAGCGGGGCGGGCCCGAGCAGCAGGCGGACGCGCTGGCCCAGATCGGTCGCGAGCACCGCCCGGGTGAGGATCTGCATCTCCAGGGCGGAGGCGGAGCCGAGATTGTTCACGAGCAGCGCCAGCCCGTCCGCGCCCGGGACGGACCGCGCGAGACGCTCGGCCATCATGCGGGCGAGCTCGCTGGCCTTGGGCAGGGCGATGCGCTCCGCGCCGGGCTCGCCGTGGATACCGAGGCCGAGTTCGGCCTGCCCCTCCGCCAGCCGCTCGCTGCGCGCCGAGCCGGGGATCGTGCAGGTCGAGACCGCGATGCCGAGCGACTTCGCCGCCCCGGCGGCCCGGCGGGCGAGCGCCGCCACGGTCTCGAGCGGTTCTCCGGCCTCCGCGGCGTGACCCGCCACCTTGTGCACGAACAGCGTCCCGGCGACGCCGCGGGGCTGCTTGGCGTCCGGGAGGGCGATGTCGTCCGACACGATCACGGTCTCGACCTTGTGGCCCAGCGCCCGGGCGCGCTCGGCGGCGAGGCCGAAGTTCAACCGGTCGCCCGCGTAGTTCTTGATGACGAGCAGGCACCCGGCCGGTCCCGTCACCGCGAGGATCCCGGCCAGGACCGCGTCGACGCTCGGCGAGGCGAAGACGTCGCCGCAGACGGCGGCGCTCAGCAGGCCCGGCCCGACGAAGCCGGCATGGGCCGGCTCGTGACCGGAGCCGCCGCCGGAGACGACCGCGACCTTCCCGGAATCCGGAGCGGCGCGGAGAACGACGCGGATGCCCGGGTCGCCGTCGAGCCGCGCCAGGCGTCCGCCGCTGGCCGCGACGAGGCCGTCGACCGCATCGTTGACCAGGGTGGAGCGGGCGTCGATGAAATGGGCCATGGCGTGACCTTCGATGGGGCCGGCCCGCGATTCTGCGCCGGCGGATCCGCGCGCATTGTCCGCGCTGTCGAGCCCTGCTGGCAACGGTCTCCGTCCCCGCGAGCAGAGCGAAGCGATCCGGGCAGCGCCACGCCGACCGACGTCCCGCTGCCCTGGCTCGCTTCGCCGCGCTCGCTAGAACGATGGTCTGACGCGTCCCCTCACTCCTTCACGGCGCCGGTGAGCGCGGACACGTAGTACTCGACGAAGAACGAGTAGAGGATCAACAGCGGCAGCGAGCCGAGCAGCGCGCCGGCCATCAGCGAGCCCCACTTGTAGACGTCGCCGTCCACGAACTCGCTCACCACGGCGATGGGCACCGTCTTGTTCTGCGTCGAGGACAGGAAGGTCAGCGCGTAGATGAACTCGTTCCAGCACAGGGTCAGCGAGAAGATCCCCGCCGAGATCAGCCCCGGGAAGGCGAGCGGCAGGATGATCTTGGTGAGGATCTGCCACCGGCTGGCGCCGTCCATCAGCGCGCATTCCTCGAGCTCGTAGGGGATGGTCTTGAAGTAGCCCATCAGGAGCCAGGTCGAGAACGGGATCAGGATCGTCGGATAGGCGAGGATCAGGGCGATCGGCGAGTCGAACAGGCCGTAGGCCTGGATGATCGTGGCGAGCGGGATGAACAGGATGGAGGGCGGCACAAGGTAGGCGAGGAAGATCGCCGCCCCGACCCAGCCGGCGCCCCGGTAGCGCACGCGGACGCACGCGTAGGCGGCGAGCACGCTCGCGAACAGCGACAGCACGGTCGCCGCCACCGACACGTACATCGTGTTCCAGAGCCAGCGCGGATACTGCGTCTCGAAGAGGAGCTTGTTGATGTGCTTGAGCGTCGGGTCCACGACCCAGAACGGGTTGAACCGCTCCATATCGATCAGCTGCTCGTCCGGTTTGATGGCGGTGAGCGCCATCCAGTAGAACGGGAACAGCAGCACGGCGAGGATGATGAGGAGCGGCAGGTAGGTCGTCACGAGCCGCCGCGGCAGGCGCTCGAGATAGGCCATCCCCTCCGAGTTGTCGGTGAGCCCGGCGGGTTGGGCCGTGAGGACGGGGGCGAGGTGCGGGTCGGCGTGGGCCGGCGGTGCGGGCGCGCTCATCGGTCGGACTCCCCGGACTGCCAAGCCCTTCGCTGCAGGCCGAACCACGAGATGCCGATGGCCGCGAGCAGGAACGGCACCATGGCGGTGGCGATGGCCGCGCCCTCGCCGAGCGTCCCCGAGAGGATGCCGCGCTGGTACGAGAGGGTCGCCATCAGGTGGGTGGCGTTCACCGGACCGCCGCGCGTCATCGCCCAGATCAACTGGAAGTCGGTGAAGGTGAACAGCACCGAGAAGGTCATGACCACGGCGATGATCGGGGTCAGGAGCGGCAGGGTGATCCGCGAGAAGATCTGCCAGTTCGAGGCGCCGTCGAGCGTCGCGGCCTCGTAGAGCGAGGGCGAGACCGTCTGGAGACCGGCGAGCAGCGTGATGGCGATGAACGGCACGCCCCGCCAGATGTTGGCGAAGATCACGCAGGCGCGCGCCATGGCCGGCTCGCCGAGGAAGTCGATGTTGCCGTCGATCACCCCGAGATGGCGCAGCGACCAGGAGATGATCGAGAACTGGCTGTCGAAGATCCACCAGAACGCGATGGCCGACAGCACGGTGGGCACCACGAACGGGATCAGCACGATCGACCGGATGATCGACTTGAACGGCATGTTCTTGTTGAGCAGCAGCGCGAGGTAGAGACCGACCCCGAACTTCACCACGGACGCCACCGCCGTGTAGAGGCAGGTGTTGAACACCGAGAGCCAGAAGACGTCGTCGTCCCAGAGCCACTCGTAGTTCTCGAGACCGACGAAGACGCCCTCGCGGCCGATCCGCGCGTTGGTGAAGGACAGCCAGATGCCCTTCAGGAGCGGGTAGGCCAGGAACAGGCCGAGGATCAGCGCCGTCGGCAGCATGAACCAGAACCCCGCCCAGCCCCGGCTCGCGCGCACGCGCTGCCAGGCCGATCGGGTCGGGATTGCGGCCGGGGCGGGCTGCGTCAGGGCCGTGTGCGCCATGGTCTCGCCTCCGGCGGGTGGGGTCAGGTGTTCCGGAAGATGCGGGTGGCGGCGCGCTCGGCGTTCTTGATGGCGCCCTTCACGTCCTCGCGGCCGGTGCAGTGGCTGGCGAACATGTCGACGATGACGAAGTCGGCGAGCACCGCGGCGATGCGCTCGCTCACCGGCGCGAGGCCGCCCGCCGCCAGGGAGCGCCGGCCCGCCTCGGCGAAGACCGCGTTCTTCGGGTCGCTCGTCCAGATCGGGTTCTTCGGGTAGTTCGACAGGGGCTCGCAGAGGTAGCCCTGCGCCGCCTCCAGCCAGGGATTGTAGTTCGCCGCCTCCATCATGAAGGCGATGAAGGCCTTACAGGCGTTCGGCGCCTTCGAGTACTTGAAGGCCAGGATCGGGAAGGCGAGCTGGAACTCGGTGGGCTTGCCGACGGGTCCGATCGGCCAGACCGCGTGGTCCATGTCCTCGGCGAGCTTCGGGTTGTCCTTCTTGGCCGCCGCGTAGATCGAGATGCCGTTGTTGGTCAGGTAGAGGTCGCCGGCCAGGAAGGCCTTGTTGTTCGACGAGTCGTTCCACGACACCGTGCCGGGCACGAAGGTCTCGTACAGGGACTTGACGTACTCGAGCGCCTTGGCGGTCTCGGGCGAGTTGATGACGATCTTCTCGTTGGCGTCGACGAGATTGCCGCCGTGGGACCAGAGCGCCCAGTGGCACCACGTGTTGCCGTCGCCGGTGGCGTGGCCGAGGGCGAAGCCGGCCGGCGTGTTGTTCTTCTTCAGGCCGCGACAGAGCTCGAGGAAGCCCGCGGTGTCGGTGGGGAACTTGTCGAACCCGGCCTTCTTCATCGCCGAGATGCGGTAGTTCGGGTAGCCGCCGTTGAACGCCACGGGGATCGCGATCCACTTGCCCTTGACCTTGCCGTAGGCCTCCGCGGACGGGAACCAGGGGCCGTACTTCTTGGCCAGGGACTCGGCCACGTCCTCGAGCGGCAGGCACTTGTCGGGGAAGAGCGCCGGGAACGAGAACAGGCCCCAGACCATGTCGGGCCCCTGCCCGGTATTGGCGGCGACCGACGCCTTGGGCTGGATGTCGTCGAAGGACTCGTTGCTCACCGTGACCTTGACGCCCGTCGCCTTGGTGAAGGCGTCGACCAGCTTCATGAAGGCCTCGTCCTCGGCCGGAACGAAGCGCTTCCAGCGCAGGAGCGACAGGCTCGCTCCCGGCTCGGGCTTCCATTCCGCGGTCTGCGCCCAGGCCCTGGCGAAGCCGAGGAGGTCGCCGCCGGCGGCGAGGCCGGCCGCGGCGGCGCCCGCGAGGAGGGACCGGCGATCGAGAACGGACATCGTTTCTTCTCCCTCGGTGATCCTGTTTCTGAGGGCGCCGCGCGCCCCGATCCCGCGCCGGATCCGACGCGGGTCAGCTCGGCAGGCGACGGCCGGTCTCGGCGTCGAAGAAGTGCACGCGGTTCGGCCGCAGGGAGACGGTCTCGCCCGGCCGCTCGCGCACGCGCTCCCGCAGCACGCAGGTGAGATCCTGGCCTCCGGCCCGCACCGCCAGCATGGTCTCGGAGCCGGTCGGCTCCACGACGACGACCTCCGCGGCGATCCCGTCGGGCGCGAGGTCGAAATGCTCGGGGCGGACGCCGAGGATGAGCGGCCGCCCGTCGACGCCGGCAGGCGCGTCGGCGAGCGGGATCGACAGGCCGGTCTCGGTGCTGAAGGTGAGGCGCCCGTTCGCCCGGACCCGGCCGGGCACGAAGTTCATGGCCGGCGAGCCGATGAAACCCGCGACGAACAGGTTGTCGGGCCGGTCGTAGAGTTCGAGGGGCGGCCCGATCTGCTCCACGACCCCGTCGTGCATCACGACGATCCGGTCGGCCATGGTCATGGCCTCGATCTGGTCGTGGGTGACGTAGATGGTCGTGGTCTTCAGGCGCTGGTGCAGCTCCTTGATCTCGGTGCGCATCGCCACGCGCAGCTTGGCGTCGAGGTTGGAGAGCGGCTCGTCGAACAGGAAAACCTGCGGGTCGCGCACGATCGCCCGGCCCATGGCGACGCGCTGGCGCTGGCCGCCGGAGAGCTGGCGCGGGTAGCGGTCCAGCAGGTGGGTGAGCCCGAGAATCTGCGCGGCCTTGTTGACCCGGAGGTCGATCTCGGAGGCGGGCGCCTTCCGGATCCGCATCGAGAACGCCATGTTCTCGCGAACCGTGAGATGCGGGTAGAGGGCGTAGTTCTGGAACACCATGGCGATGTCCCGCTCCTTGGGCGGCACATCGTTCACCACGCGCTCGCCGATGCGGATCTCGCCGCCGGAGATATTCTCGAGCCCGGCGATCATCCGCAGGAGCGTTGATTTCCCGCATCCGGACGGGCCGACCAGGATCACGAATTCACCGTCCCGGATATCCACGGACACGCCGTGCAGGACATTCGTCGATCCGAAAGCCTTGCGAACCTCGCGGATTCCCACCGAGGCCATGCTTCCTCCCGGTCAAGGCCACTCTATCGGCGGCTCTAAGTCGGCAGTACAAAGGAGCGGCCGGGGGAAAGCAAGCGGGCGCCCGGGCAAAGCTACAGATAATCTTGGATCTGTCAGGCGGACCCGCCCGGCGCCCGTGACGAGCGGGGCCCGGTGAAACATACGGCGGGATGACGGGCCACCCGGAATGCTATGGGATCGCGCGCCGGCCGCGGAGCCGGCACCGGGCCCGTCACGCGGCCGTCGCGCGGGCGGACATCCAGGGGACGTGAGCACATGTCGTTATCGGGCCTGACCGCGCGGGAGATCCTGCCCGCCGACGGATGCCGGGGCGCCCTCGTGGGCCGGGTGTGGCGGCCGGACGTGGCCGGTCCGAGCGTCGTGGCGATCCGCGCCGACGCGGACGGCGCGGCCCGAATCCTCGACGTCACCGCCGCCTTCCCGACGGTCAGCGACCTGTGCGAGGCCCCGGATCCCGCCGCCGCCCTGCGCGGCGCCGAGGGCGAGGACCTCGGCAGCCTCGACGCGACCCTGGCCAACACGCCGCCCGACGCGCGCGACACCAGCCGGCCGTGGCTCTTGGCGCCGGTCGACCTGCAGGCCCTGAAGGCGGCGGGCGTGACCTTCGCCACCTCGATGCTGGAGCGAGTGATCGAGGAGCGCGCCCGCGGCGATCTCGCTGCCGCGGCGGCGATCCGCGCCGAGGTCGAGCGCCTGGTCGGCCGCGACCTGCGCCGACTCAAGCCCGGCTCGCCCGAGGCCATGGCCCTCAAGGAGGTGCTGGTCGCGCAGGGCGCCTGGAGCCAGTACCTGGAAGTCGGCATCGGCCCGGACGCCGAGATCTTCACCAAGGCGCAGCCGCTCTCGGCCGTCGGCTGCGGCGCGGACGCGGGCCTGCACCCGGACTCGCACTGGAACAACCCCGAGCCCGAGGTGGCGCTGGCGGTCGCCTCCGACCAGCGGATCGTCGGCGCGACGCTGGCCAACGACGTGAACCTGCGCGACTTCGAGGGGCGGTCGGCGCTGCTCCTCGGGAAGGCCAAGGACAACAACGCCTCCTGCGCCCTGGGGCCGTTCCTGCGCCTGTTCGACGGGACCTTCGGTCTCGACCACGTCCGCCGCACCACCGTGACCCTCGAGGTCACCGGCACGGACGGCTTCCGGCTGGAGGGCACCTCGCCGCTCTCCGAGATCAGCCGCGATCCGGAGGAACTGGCGGAGGCGCTGATGGGGCGGACGCACAATTATCCCGACGGCGCCCTCCTCCTCCTCGGCACCATGTTCGCGCCGATCCAGGATCGGCACGGCCCGGGGCTCGGCTTCACCCACGCCGACGGCGACCGCGTCGTGGTGGCGAGCCCGGAGCTCGGCAGCCTCGTCAACCGCATGCGCCCGTGCGACGCCTGCGAACCCTGGACCTTCGGCGCCCGCGCGCTGATGCGGAATCTCGCCGCGCGCGGGATTCTGTGACAGAGCGGCGACCGGACCGAGCCCTGAGAGCATGCCGATGACCGACACCGCCTTCCTCGACCGCCTCGCCGCGATCGTCGGACCGTCCGGTCTCGTCACCGACGCGGAGCTGCGCGGGCGCTCGGCCAACTGGACGCGCCCGACCGAGCCGTGCGCCGCCCTGGCGCTGGTGCGCCCGCGCAGCACGGAGGAGACCAGCGCCGTCATGGCCACCTGCCGCGCGGCCGGCGTCGCCGTGGTCCCGCGCGGCGGCGCCACCGGCCTCGTCGACGGCACGCTCTGCCAGCCCGACGAGATCACCCTGTCGACCGAGCGCATGACCGGCATCGAGCCGGTGGATCCGCTCGGCATGACGGTGGTGGTCGGCACCGGCGCCACCCTCGAGAGCGTGCAGGACGCCGCGTCCGCGGCGGGCCTGTTCTTCCCCCTCGATCTCGGGGCCCGCGGCTCGGCCACGGTCGGCGGCGCGATCTCCACCAACGCCGGCGGCCTGCGGGTGCTGCGCTACGGCATGATGCGCGAGATGGTGCTCGGCCTGGAGGCGGTGCTCGCCGACGGCACGGTGGTGTCGTCGATGCGGCCGCTCATCAAGAACAACACCGGGCTCGACCTCAAGCAGCTCTTCCTCGGCACCGAGGGCACGCTGGGCATCGTCACGCGGGCGGTCATCCGCCTGCGGCCGGAGCCCGCCGGCTACGCGACGGCGCTGATCGCGTGCCCCGGAGTCGACGACGGCGCGCGGGTGCTGCGGGCGGCGCAGAGCGCCTTCCAGGGGCGTGTCTCCTCGTTCGAGGGCCTGTGGCCCGACTTCTACCGGCTGATGACCGCGCCCGGGCGCGCGACCCCGCCGCTCGGTCCGGACTACCCGTTCTACGCGATCATCGAGGTCGAGTGCGTCCCCGAGGAATCGGACCGGTTCCTGGGCCTGCTGGAAGGTCTGATGGGCGACGGCACGATCCTCGACGCCGTGGTCGCCGCCTCGGAGGAGCAGCGCCGCGGCATGTGGCGGATCCGCGACCGCGTCGAGCACCTGAACGCCGACGGGATCGACCGGGCCTTCGACGTGAGCGTGCCGCTCGCGCGGATGGACGGCTACGTCCGCGGCGCGCTCGACCGGCTCGCGGCGATCCCGGGCTGCCGGGCGGTCGTCTACGGCCATATCGGCGACAACAACCTGCACTGGAACACCACCCGCCTCGACGCCGCCGGCAACGCGGCGATCGACGCGGCGATCTACGAGCCGCTGGCGGAGCTGAACGGCTCCGTCTCGGCGGAGCACGGGATCGGGCTCGAGAAGCGGGCCAAGCTGAAGCTGTCGCGCTCGCCCGAGGAGATCGCCGTCATGCGGCTCGTGAAGCGGGCGCTCGATCCGGACAACCTGCTGAATCCGGGCAAGATCTTCTGAGGGCTCCGCCGTGGCGATCCGCCTGGCGGTGCGCCTCACGCCGCGCGGGGGGCGCGACGCCGCGGAGGGCTGGGCCCGCGACGAGAAGGGGCAGCCCTACCTGAAGGCCCGCGTCGCCGCACCGCCGGTCGAGGGCGCGGCCAACGGGGCGCTGGTCGCGCTGATCGCCAAGGCGCTGAAGGTCAGTCGCGGCTCGGTCCGCATCGTCACCGGCGATCAGAGCCGGCTGAAGATCCTGGAGATCGACGGCGTCGCGCAGGCGGATCTGGACCGCGTGTTCGGGTCTCCCTGAGGCTTCTCGACGTCTTTGCGAGGCAGCGAAGCAATCTAGAAGCGCCCAGGCCTCAGATGGCGCGCTACACTGGATTGCTTCGCTGCGCTCGCAAGGACGGAAGAGCCTGAACGTCAGCTGGTCCTGGACGATGCGTCCCACCTTCCAGGACGCATCATCCATCGACTGATCGGTCAGAACGCGACCTTGTCGCCGCCCTTCAGCGCCAGGATCTCCCGCGCCTCGTCGGGCGAGGCGACCGCGAGGCCCAGCCCCTCGATGATCGCGCGCACGCGCCGGACCTGCGCGGCGTTGGTCTCGGCGAGCTTGCCCGGACCGTCCCAGAGGCTGTCCTCCAGTCCGACGCGGACGTTGCCGCCCATCGCGGCCGCCATGGCGGCGATGTTCATCTGGTTGCGGCCCGCCCCGAGCACCGACCAGCGGTACTGGTCACCGAAGAGACGGTCGGCGGTGCGCTTCATGTGCATGACGTCGTCCGGATGCGCGCCGATGCCGCCCTGGAGGCCGAACACCGTCTGGATGAACAGCGGCGCCTGCACGAGACCGCGGTCGAAGAAGTATTTCAGATTGTAGAGATGCGCCGTGTCGTAACACTCGAACTCGAACTTCGTCCCGTTGGGGCCGCAGGTCGTCAGGATGTGCTCGATCTGGCCGAAGGTGTTGCGGAAGATGATGTCCTTGTTGCCGAGATAGTCCCGCTCCCACTGGTGCTTCAGGTCCTTGAACCGGTCGAGCATGCCGAACAGGCCGAAATTCATCGAGCCGAGGTTCAGCGAAGCGACCTCCGGCTGGAAGGTCGCGGCCGGGCGCACCCGCTCCTCGATCGACATGGTCGGCGCGCCGCCCGTGGTGATGTTCACCACGCAGTTCGAGCGCTGCTTGATCACGGGCAGGAACTTGGCGAAGGCCTCCGGTGTCTGATCGGGCTGGCCGTTCTCCGGGTTGCGGGCGTGCAGGTGCACGATGGCCGCGCCCGCCTCGGCGGCGCCGATGGCGGCGTCGGCGATCTCCTCGGGCGTCACCGGCAGGTGCGGCGACATGCTCGGCGTGTGGATCGCGCCCGTCACCGCGCAGGTGATGATGACTTTCCGCTGTGAGGCCATGCTCAGTCCTTCCGTGAAGCCTTGTGGGCGCGGAGCGCCGCCAGCCGCGAATCGCGGCGGTTCATGCGTGCGGGCAGATCGGTCGGCGACCGCCAGTTGGCCAGGATGGCCTCGGTGGCCGGTGCCTCGTAGACCGAGGGCGGCGCCGGGTCGGCGGCGAGGCTCTTGTAGAAGCCCGTGTAGCGCGCGCAGTAATCGGCGATGCCGCCCGGCGCGTTGAGCTCGATCGTCTCGAACGGACCCATGAAGCTCCAGCGCAGGCCGAGGCCGTCCGCGACGGTCTTGTCGAGATCCTGCGGGGTGACGTAGCCCTCCGAGGCGAGGCGGAACGCCTCCGCCAGCAGGGCGCCCTGGAGCCGGTTGAGGATGAAGCCCTCGATCTCCTTCAGCACGGTGATCGGCACCTGCCCGATCTGCTCGTAGACCTGCCGGGCCCGGTCCAGCGCGTCGGGGGCCGTCCACGGAGCGCCGGAGATCTCCACCAGCGGGATCAGGTGCGGCGGGTTGACCGGATGGCCGATCAGGCAGCGCGCCCGACCCGGCAGATCCTCGGTGAACAGGGAGCAGCGGATCGCCGAGGAGGACGAGGCGATGACGGCATCCCGCGGCGCCGCGGCGTCGAGGTCCGCGAAGAGGCTCCGCTTCACCTCCAGCCGCTCCGGCCCGTTCTCCTGCACGAAGGTGACGCCGTCGAGGGCGGCCGCGAGGGTGCCGGCCGCGCCGATGCGCCCCGCGGCGGCCGCAGGGTCGGCGCAGAGATCATGCGCCGCGAGCGTCCGCAGCCCCTCGGCGCAGAGCGGGATCGCGGCCTCGGCGACGCCCGCCGCGGGATCGAACAGGCGCACGTCCCAGCCGGCGCGGGCGAAGATCATCGCCCAGGCCCGGCCGATCAGGCCGGCGCCGACGATCGCGACGCTCTCGATCATAGCCACAGCACCTTCCGCCTCAGCTCTTGATCCTCGCGCAGGAGACGCGACGCGCCCGTCCACTGCACGCTGCCGCGCTCCAGGGCCACCGTCCGGTCCGACAGCGCCAGCGCGAGGTCGAGGTGGTGGTCCACCAATATGATCGCGATCTCGCGGCGCAGCCGGTCGAAGGCCTCGAACAGTTCCTCCGTCACGGCCGGCGACAGGCCCTCGAAGGGCTCGTCGAGCAAGAGGAGCCGCGTGTCGCCCGAGAGGGCCCGCGCCACCGCGACCATCTGCTGCTCGCCGCCGGACAGGCGGGCCGCGTCGACGGTCCACCGCTCCTTCAGGCGCGGGAAGAACTCGAGGACCTTCTCCTCGTCCCAGTGGATGCCGGCGCCGGTGAGCCGCCGCAGGCGGCCGAGGCCCAGATTCTCCGCGACGGTCATGCCGGCGAACAGGGCCCGCCCCTGCGGCACGTAGCCGATCCCGAGCCGGGCGATCCGGTCGGGCGACAGACCGGCGATGTCCTTGCCGCCGAGCACGATCCGGCCGGCGGCCGGCGGCGCGGTGCCGATCAGCGTCTTGAGCAGGGTCGACTTGCCGGCGCCGTTGCGTCCGAGGAGCGCCACGACCTCGCCCCGGCGGACCGCGAGATTCACTCCGTTGAGGATGTGCGACTTGCCGTAGAAGGTGTCGACGCCCTCCATGGCGAGCAGCGTCTCGGCCTCCGCGGCGCTGGCGCGCGGCTTCGCGGCGATCGCCGCCGTGCCCGAGCCGAGATAGACCGCCTGCACCCGGTCGTCGTCCCGGGCGTCCGCGACCGAGCCGTCGACCAGTACGGCGCCGTCGGCCATCACGGTCACCCGGTCGGCGAGGCGGAAGACGCGGTCGATGTCGTGCTCGACGAGCAGCACCGGAATGTCGGCCGACAGCGCCTTGATGAGATCGCCGACGCGCTCGCGCTCGGCGGCCGCGAGGCCCGCGAGCGGCTCGTCGAGGAGCAGGACGCGCGGCCGCGTGGCCAGCGCCAGACCCATGTCGAGGAGCCGCTGCCCGCCGTAGGACAGGCTGCCGGCCTCGGCCCGCTCGATGCCGGACAGGCCGGTCCAGCGCAGCAGCTCGGCGGTGTCGTCGGCGATCTCGCGGACGGCCAGCGCGTCTCGCCAGGGGCTGAAATGCGCGGCGTGCCGGGCCTGCACCGCGAGGCGGACGTTCTCCTCCACGGAGAGGCCCGGGAACAGGTTGGTGATCTGGAACGAGCGGCCGATCCCGGCCCGGGTGATGGCGTGCGGCTCCAGGCCGGCGATCTCGCTTCCGTCGAGGCGGATGCTGCCGCCGCTCGGCCGGAACATCCCCGAGAGCAGGTTGAAGGCGGTCGTCTTGCCGGCGCCGTTCGGTCCGATCAGGGCGTGGAGCGTCCGGTCTTCCACCGCGAAGGACACGCCGCGCACCGCCTTCACGGGCCCGAAACTCTTCCGGATCTCGTCGGCGACCAGAACCGGGCCGTTGCCGCGCCCCTCCGCGATGAAGCGGGCGGGGACGCGACCGGAGGCTCCGGCGCGACGGGCCGACATGGCCGCACCCTCGGACGGGACGCGCCGGAACGGCTTCATGAGGCGCGCCGCGATGCCGACCAGGCCGTCCGGCGAGAACACGATGAAGGCGACGAACAGCAGGCCGAAGTACAGAAGCCAGTCGGCGGTGTAGATCGACAGGAACTCGCGGAACAGGATGTAGAACAGCGCGCCCAGCGCCGGTCCGAGGAACGAGCGCATCCCGCCGATCACCACCATGGCGAGCAGCTCGCCCGAGAAGGCGATGGAGATCGGGTCGGCCGAGGTGAAGCGGTGGCTGTAGGCGGCGAGCGCGCCCGCCAGCCCGGTGATCGTCGCCGAGATCACGAAGGCGGCGAGCTTGTAGCGGTTGGTGGCGTAGCCGAGGAAGCCCGCGCGCTGCTCGTTCTCGCGGATCGCCACCAGCACGGTGCCCATCGGCGAGCGCCGGAAGCGCCACAGGGCGACCAGCACCGCGAAGGCGATGCCGGACACCGCGGCGTAGTAGGCGCCGGGCTCCTGCAGCGCCGCCCAGCGGTGCAGGTTGCCGATGCCGTTCTCGCCGCCGGTGAGGTCGGTCCACCGGAACGCGATGGCGTAGAGCATCGCCGTGAAGGCGAGCGTCAGGAGCGAGAAGTAGACGCCGCGCCGCCGCAGGATCAGGCCGCCGGCGGCCAGGGCCGCGCATCCGGTGATCGCCAGGGCGCCGAGGAGCGGCAGCGCCATGTCGCCGGGAAAGAGCCGTGTCTGCAGGATCGCCACCGCGTAGGCGCCGATCCCGAACCACGCCCCGTGGCCGAACGAGGTGAGCCCGGTCCAGCCGACCAGGATGTTGAGTCCCAGCACCGCCAGGGCGAAGATCACCACGTCGGTGGCGGTGATCAGCGTCAGGCCGATCGCGTCGAGGGCGAAGGGCAGGACGATCAGCGCGGCGAGCGCGGCCCAGAGCTGGCGGCTCTCGCGCAGGATCAGGCCGCGCTGCGGCAGGGCGAGCGGCAGCGGCTCGGCGGTTCCGGACATGGGACGCTCTCCGCTCACTCGAACCGGGCGATGTGCTCGCCGAACAGGCCGCGCGGGCGCAGCAGCAGGACGAGCACCATGAGGGCGTAGACGGCGGCCTCGGTGGCCGGCGGGTAGGCGTAGGCGGTGAGGCCCCGGACCACGCCGACGATCAGCGCGGCGAGCACCACGCCCCAGAATGAGCCGAGACCGCCGATCACCACCACCACGAAGGCGAAGGTCAGGATCTCGGCGCCCATGGCGGGCTGCACGCCCGTGACCGGCGCCATCATGGTCCCGGCGAGCGCCGCGAGCCCCACCGCGATCGTCACCACCGCCGTCATGTAGGGCCGGAGCGAGATGCCCAGCGCCGCGACCATGTCGGGGTTCTGCACGCCGGCCCGGACCACGCGCCCGAAGCTGGTCCGCGTGAGCAGCAGCCACAGGCCGGCGACGCAGGCGAGGGCCACCACGAGGATCGAGAGCCGGTAGCGCGAGTAGATCAGGTCGCCGATGAAGACCTGCCCGCGCAGCCACGGCGGGATCCCGAACGGCACCGGCGCCGCCCCGAAGGCCATGCGCAGCGCCTGCTCGGCCACCATGGCGAGCCCGAAGGTGAGGAGGAGGCCGAGCGTCGGGTCGCCGCGGTAGAAGCGCCGCAGCAGGAACCGCTCGATCAGCAGGCCGAGCACCGCCACCGCCAGCGGCGAGGCGACGAGGGCGCCGCCGAAGCCGATGGTCGGCGTCAGCAGCACGGTCATGTAGGCGCCGATCGCGTAGAAGGCGCCGTGGGCGAGGTTCACGATCCCGCCCAGGCTGAAGATCAGCGACAGGCCCAGCGCGATCAGCAGGTACTGCACGCCGATCAGCAGGCCGTTGAGCACCTGCTCCAGGATGAAGACGAGCTGCATGGCCGCCTCACGCCGGGAAGGTGCAGGCGTTCTCGTCGCGGGTGGTGGCGAGCACTTCCAGGCTCTCGCCGGGGCCGGGCAGCGGGCCGGTCGAGGTGAAGATGTCGAAAGGGTTCTTGACCTGATCCGCCGGCAGGGCGGTGATCGCGAACATCTCCTGCATCAGCTCGTGGTCCCAGGGGCGGAAATAGCCCTCGCGGACCTTCGCGATGTCGAACTTGGCGCCCGATTCGAGGTGCTCCACGACCTTGATCGACTCGGTCGATTTCAGCTCGTTCATGGATTGCGCGACGATCTTCATCGCGGTGTAGTCGCCCCAGCCCTGGTTCTCCGGCGGCTTCTTGTACTTGGCCTTGAAGGCGGCGACGAACTTCTTGGCCGAGGGCGAGTCGATCTGGTGATGCCAGATCACCGGCCACGTACCGAGGAAGTTGCCCGGCCCGGCGCCCCAGGCGAGCGCCGTGTCGAAGCCGAATCCGGCGACCGGGAACGGCAGGCCGAACTCGCTGTACTGCTTGAGGAAGTTGGTGATCTGCGCGCCCGCGAGGTTGCAGATCACGAGGTCCGGCTTGGCCTGACGGAGCTTCAGCAGGAACGGCGAGAAGTCGGTCAGCTCGGTGGGGATCAGGTCCTCGCCCACGAGGGTGGCGTCGTTGGCCGCGAAGTACTTCTTCGCCTGCTTCAGGAGATCGTGGCCGAAGGCGTAGTCGGCCGTGAGCGCGTAGACCTTGCGGCCCTTGATCAGGCCCCGGTCGAGCAGCGCCCGCCCGCAGGCGCGCACCATCATGGTGTTCTGCGACTCGACGTGGAACATGAAGCGCTTGCAGTCGGAGCCGCGCAGCGCGTCCGAGTTGGCGCCGGTGTTGATGAACAGGATCTTCTCCCGCTGGGCGACCTGGCTGATCGCCAGCGCGGAGGCCGAGTTGATCTCGCCGACGAGGCAGGCCACGCGGTCGCGCTGGACCATGCGCTCGGCCTTGGCCGAGGCGGTCTGCGGATTGACGCTGTCCTCCGAGAGCAGCTCGACCTTCCGGCCCGCGATGCCGCCGGCGGCGTTGATCTCCTCCACCGCGAGCTGGGCCGCCTGCACGGCGAACTCCCCGAGCGGGCCGAGGAAGCCCGTGCGCGGCGTCAGATGGCCGATCCGGATCACCTCCGACTGTCCCTGAGAGAGCGCCGGGCTCGCGAAGGCCGGCGCGAGGAGCGCCGCGCCGCCGGCGCGCAGAAGGCTGCGGCGAGAAAGGGAATCCCCGTACCGGTCCGTCATCGTTCCGCTCCCGTGCGTGTCCTCCAGCCGGGTTGTTGCGGCGGGCTCTGACGGCCCTCACCCGAACTGTGATCACAGATCACTAGCGCGATAGTGCCGGATCCGTCTAGTGTCGGCACATGAATTCCACCCTGGCCCTCGCCGAACTGCCCCAGCTCGCGCGGCGGACCCTGTCCGATACCGTCTACGAGGCCCTGTCGGACCTCCTCGCCTCGGGGCGGCTGGCGCCGGGCGACCGGCTGTCCCTGCGCCAGAGCGCGGCGGCCCTCGGCGTCTCGGTCATGCCGGTGCGCGAGGCGGTGAGCCGGCTCGCCGCGGACGGCGTGTTGGAAGTGGCGCCGAATCGGGTGATCCGGGTACCGGTCATGGGGGCCCCGGCTTTCCGCGCCCTCGTCGAGACACGCATCGCGGTCGAGGGCATCGCTGTGGCGCGGGCCGCCGAGCGTCGGACGGCGGCCGAGCTCGCGGCGATCCGGCGCGCCGAGGCGGCCTTCCGGGCCGAGGCCGAGGCGCCGGAGCCCGACAGGGCGCGGGCCGTTCAGCTCAACCGCGACCTGCATTTCGCGATCTACGGCGCCTGCGGGCTCGGACCCCTGCAGGAGATCATCGCCCGCCTCTGGTTGAAGGCGGGTCCGGTGATCAACCTGGATTTGCGCGCCCATCCGGAACGCCTGCTCCAGGGCTTCGCGCTCCGGCGGCACGCCGAGGCCGTGGCGGCCATCGAGGCTCGGGACGGCGCGGCGGCCGCGGCCGCGATCGCGGCCGACATCCGGGAGGCCGCGGAGTTCATCTTGACCCGCGGCGGCCTGCGGGACGTTCAGGGAGAGGACTGACCATGGATCTGGGAATTGCCGGCCTGCGCGTCGTGGTGACGGCGGGCGCTGCCGGGATCGGCCGCGGGATCGTCGACGCGTTCGTGGAGGAAGGCGCGCGCGTCTTCGCCTGCGATATCGACGCTGAGGCCCTGGCCGCACTGCCCGACACCGTCGGGCGCAGCCGCACCGACGTCGCCGACCGCGACGCCGTCGCCGCGATGATGGACCAGGCGGTCGAGTTCCTCGGGGGCCTCGACGTGCTGGTCAACAATGCCGGGATCGCCGGCCCGACCGGCCGGGTCGAGGAGATCGCCCCCGAGGACTGGGACCGCTGCCTCACGGTCTGCCTGACCAGCCAATTCAACTGCGCGCGGCTGGCGGTGCCGCACCTCCGCCAGAGTGCCAACGCCTCGATCGTCAACCTCTCCTCGGCCGCAGGCAAGTTCGGATTCGCCCTGCGCAGTCCGTACGCGGCCGCCAAATGGGGAGTGATCGGCTTCACCAAGTCCCTGGCGATCGAGCTCGGCGGCGCGGGGATCCGGGTGAACGCGATCCTGCCGGGTCTCGTCGCCGGGGATCGCCAGCGCCGGGTGCTCGAATCGAAGGCCCAGCAGCAGGGCACGAGCTTCGCCGACATGGAGGCGCGGGCGTTCTCGTTCGTGTCGGTGAAGGAATACGTCACGGCGCGGCAGCTCGCCGACCAGATCCTGCTGCTCTGCTCGCCGCGCGGCCGGACGATCTCGGGGCAGGCCATCTCCATCGACGGTGACACGCGGATGCTGTCCTGAAATCAATCCAGCGTCGACGGTGCTGCGGCTGATTACCCGCCGGAGTATTGCAAGATCGAGCCCGCGGCGCCGCGACCGATGTCGCGACGCCCGCGGCGGCAGCGGAACACAGAAGCCGGATCGCCAGCGCCGGCCCCAGGATGCGAGGAAGCGACCATGAGCGACAAACGCCGGATCACGCCCGCCGACCTGCGCTCGAAGGCCTGGTTCGACAACCCCCACAACCCGGGCATGACCGCCCTCTACCTGGAGCGCTACCTCAATTACGGCCTGACGCCGGAGGAGCTTCGGTCGGGCAAGCCCCTGATCGGCATCGCCCAGACGGGTTCCGACCTCTCACCCTGTAACCGCCACCACATCGAGCTCGCCAAGCGGGTGCGGGAGGGGATCACGGCGGCCGGCGGCGTCGCCTTCGAGTTTCCCTGTCACCCGATCCAGGAGACGGGGAAGCGGCCGACCGCGTCGCTCGACCGCAACCTCGCCTACCTGTCCCTGGTGGAGGTTCTGTACGGCTACCCGCTCGACGGGGTCGTGCTGCTGACCGGATGCGACAAGACCATGCCGGCGTGCCTGATGGCGGCGGCGACGGTCAACATCCCGGCGATCTCGCTGAATGTCGGGCCGATGCTCAACGGCTACTTCCACAAGGAGCTGACCGGCTCGGGCACGATCGTCTGGAAGGCGCGCGAGCGGCACGCGGCGGGCGACATCGACTTCCAGCAGTTCATGGACATCGTCGGGTCGTCGGCACCCTCGACCGGCCATTGCAACACCATGGGCACCGCCTCGACGATGAACGCCCTCGCCGAGGCGCTCGGGCTCGCCCTGCCCGGCTCGGCGGCGATCCCGGCGCCGTACCGCGAGCGCGGCCAGGCCGCCTACGCCACCGGGCAGCGGATCGTCGAGATGGTCTGGGAAGACCTGAAGCCGTCCGACATCCTCACCCGCGAGGCCTTCGAGAACGCCATCGTGGCCAACGCCGCGATCGGCGGGTCGACCAACGCGCCGATCCACATCAACGCCATCGCCAAGCATATCGGCGTGCCGCTGAGCTGCGACGACTGGGAACGGGTCGGGTTCGAGATCCCGCTCCTGGTGGACATGCAGCCTGCCGGCCGCTGGCTCGGCGAGGAGTATTTCCGCGCGGGCGGCCTCCCGGCGGTCTTCGCCGAGCTGATCGAGGCCGGGAAGGTCCACGAGGGCGCCCTGACCTGCAACGGCCGGACCGTCGGCGAGAATTACCGCGGACGGCACAGCTGGAATCGCGACGTGATCCGCGCCTACGATGCGCCGCTGATGGAGCGCGCGGGCTTCCTGAACCTCAAGGGGACGCTGTTCGACTCGGCGATCATGAAGACCTGCGTGATCTCCGAGGAATTCGCAGCCCGCTACCTGCGCAATCCGAACGACCCGATGGCCTTCGAGGGCCGCGTCATGGTGTTCGACGGTCCGGAGGATTACCACACGCGGATCGACGACCCGGCGCTCGACATCGACGAGACCACCATCCTGATCATGCGCGGGGCCGGTCCGATCGGCTATCCGGGGGCCGCCGAGGTGGTGAACATGCAGCCGCCCGGCGCCCTGATCCGGCGCGGCGTCACCTCCCTGCCCTGCATCGGCGACGGCCGGCAATCCGGCACCTCCGGAACGCCCGCCATCCTGAACGCCTCACCCGAGGCGGCCGCAGGGGGCGGGCTTGCGCTGCTGCAGACCGGCGACCGCATCCGCATCGACCTCAACCGACGGAGCGCCGACATCCTGCTGCCGGCGGAGGAACTCGCCCGCCGGCGCGCGGATCTGGCGGCGCGCGGCGGCTATCCCTACCCGGCGACTCAGACGCCCTGGCAGGAGATCTACCGCGATCAGGTCGAACAGCTCGACCAGGGTATGGTGATGAAGGGGGCGGTGAAGTTCCAGAAGGTCGCGCAGGCCTCCGGGGTCCCGCGGGACAACCACTGAGGCCGTTTCCGAATCGCGATCGGTTCGGCGGACGCGGCGCCGGACGTGCCGGGTCGCCGCGGAATTGAAAAACGCCGCGCGCCGGGCGACGATCGCGGCGTCCTTCGGGGCATGCCGCCGCGCAGGGCGCCGGCAGACCTCCCGGCGCGACGCCGCGGCCGGTTTGCTCCGCAGTGAATTTTGAATACATTTCCCGGCGGGTGGGCGCGTCCCATCCCGGGAGGGATCGATCGTGACGGAAGCGAGGGCGCATGCCCCGACGCCGCGTGCCGCGGCGCGGCTGGATGCCGGATTGCCGCGCAGGCTGGCGGAGCAGCTCCAGGGTGAGGCGCGCTTCGACGCGTTCACCCGCGGGCGCTACAGCACCGACGCGTCGATCTACCAGATCATGCCGGCCGGTGTGGTGCTGCCACGCTCCGCCGCCGACATCGCCGCGACCCTGCGCATCGCTGCCGAGCACGGCGCGCCGGTGATCCTGCGCGGCGGCGGCACCTCGCAGAACGGCCAGCCGATCGGGTCGGGGCTCGTGGTCGACTGCTCGCGGTACTTCAACGGCGTCCTGGCCTACGACGCGGAGGCCGGCACGATCACGGTCGAGCCCGGCATGGTGCTGGAGCGCCTGAACACCCGGGTGAAGGCCGACGGCTGGTTCTTCCCGGTCGAGCCCTCGACGGCGACCCGCTGCACCATCGGCGGCATGGCGGGCAACAATTCTTGCGGGGCCCGCTCCCTGCGCTACGGCAAGATGAGCGACAACGTTCTGGCGATCGAGGCGCTGCTCCACGACGGTGAGGCCTTCGGCTTCGGCCTGACCGGCAACGCTCATCCGGGCGTGAACGGATCGGATCGGGCCGCGGCGCTGGCCGCGCGGATGCGCGGCCTCGCCGAGGATCACCGCGCCGAGATCGAGGCGCGCTACCCCAAGGTTCAGCGCCGTGTCGGCGGCTACAACCTCGATGCGCTGATCGAGGCCCAGCCGAACCTCGCGCACCTGCTCGTCGGTTCCGAGGGCACGCTGGCCGCGACCACCGCGGTGACGCTGAAGCTCTCGCGCCTGCCGACGCACCGGGTGATGGGCGTGTGCCACTTCCCGTCCTTCCGGGCCGCCATGGAGACGACGCGGCACATCGTCGGCCTGGACCCGGTGGCGGTCGAGCTCGTCGACAACAACGTCCTCGTGCTCGGCGCCGACATCCCGCTGTTCCGCACGACGCTCGCCGACATCACCAAAGGCAAGCCGAACTGCCTGCTCCTGACCGAGTTCGCCGGAGACGACCTCGCGACCCTCCGGCGCGACCTAAAGCGACTCGACGCCTGCATGGCCGATCACGGCTTTCCGGACGCCGTCGTGGAGGTGGTCGAGCCCGCCCGCCAGAGATCGGTCTGGGAGGTCCGCGAGGCCTGCCTCAACATCATGATGTCGATGAAGGGGGACGCCAAGCCGGTCTCCTTCATCGAGGACTGCGCCGTCCCGCTGGAGCACCTCGCCGACTACACGGACGCGGTGACGGAGGTCTTCACCAAGAACGGCACCCGCGGCACGTGGTACGCCCACGCCTCGGTCGGTTGCCTGCATGTCCGCCCGATCCTCGACATGAAGGACGCCGGCGATGTCCGGCGGATGCGGGCGATCGCGGAGGAGACCTCCGAGCTGGTGCGTCGCTACAAGGGTTCGTATTCCGGCGAGCACGGCGACGGCATCTCGCGCTCGGAATTCGTGGAGCCGCTCTTCGGCGCGACCCTCACCCGCGCCTTCGAGACCGTGAAGGACGCGTTCGACCCGGACAACCGACTCAACTCCGGCAAGATCGTGCGGGCGCCGAAATTCGACGATCGCAGCCTGTTCCGGTTCAAGCCGGACTACGCGGTCTCGGCCCCGATGAAGACCGCTCTGGACTGGTCGGACTGGGGCGGCTTCGGCTCCGCCGTCGAGATGTGCAACAACAACGGCACCTGCCGGAAGCTCGCCGGCGGCGCGATGTGCCCCTCCTACCGGGCCACCGGGGAGGAGCAGCACCTGACCCGCGGCCGGGCCAATTCGCTGCGGCTCGCCATCTCGGGCCAGCTCGGAAAGGACGCCTTCACCAGCCCGGAGATGAAGCGCACCCTCGATCTCTGCGTGTCCTGCAAGGCCTGCCGCCGCGAGTGCCCGACCGGCGTCGACATGGCCAAGATGAAGATCGAGTTCCTGCACCACTACCACGCCCGCCACGGGCTTCCCCTGCGGGAGCGCCTCATCGCGGCGATGCCGCTCTATGCCGGGGCCGCCGCGAAGCTGGCGCCGCTCCTCAATCTGCGGGACCGATACCCGGCCCTCGCCGCCCTGTCGGAGCGACTCGCCGGCCTCTCGGCCAAGCGCTCGCTGCCGCGCTGGCGCCGGCCCTGGAGCGAGCAGGGCGAGCCCGCCCACGCGCAGGACGTCGTCGGGGATTACCGCGACGTGATCCTGTTCGGCGACACCTTCAACCGCGCCTTCGAGCGGGAGAACCTCGAGGCGGCCGAGCGCGTGCTGCGGGCCGCGGGCTACCGGCTGCACCGGATCTACCCGTCCCGCGGCCGGCGTCCCCTCTGCTGCGGCCGGACCTGGCTCTCCGCCGGCCAGACCGACCGGGCGCGCCAGGAGGCGCGCCGCACCCTCGACGCGCTGCTGCCGTTCCTCCGCGCGGGCGCCCGCGTGGTCGGCCTGGAACCGTCCTGCCTGCTCACCTTCCGGGACGAGTTCGCAGCGCTGCTGCCGGGCGCGGACTCGGCGCTGCTGGCCGAGCGGTCGTTCCTGTTCGAGGAGTTGCTGGCGGCGGACCTGACGGCGGGCCGGATCGCGCTGCCGTTCGCCGACCAGGGCGGCCGCGTCGCGCATCTGCACGGGCACTGCCACCAGAAATCCTTCGGCGCGATGGGCTCGGTCGAGACGGTGCTCCGGGCGGTCCCGGGGCTCGACCTGCGGGTCATCGAATCGAGTTGCTGCGGGATGGCGGGCGCCTTCGGCTACCGGCCGGAATCGATCGAGACGTCCTTCGCGATGGCGGAGCTGTCGCTGTTCCCCGCCCTGCGCGCCGCCGGGCACGACGATCTCGTGGTCGCCGACGGGACGAGCTGCCGCCATCAGATCCACGACGGGCTGGGTCTCCAGGCGGAACATGTGGCTCGCGTGCTGGATCGGGCCCTCGCGCCTCGACACTCCATTGCCGGGCACCTACACATAGACCACAGGTCGCACTGACCTGACGTGTGTCGGGGGACCATGAACAAAATCGAGCCCGGGATCGGAATCAGCCGCCGCTACCTCCACGACGAGGTCGCCGAGCGCATGCGCGAGCTGATCCGGTCCGGCGAGATGGAGCCGAAGGCGCGGATCAACGAGGGCGAGCTGACCGAGCGCTTCGGGATCTCGCGGACCCCGCTCCGCGAGGCGATCAAGATCCTGGCGACAGAAGGTCTCCTCGAGCTGCTCCCGAACCGCGGGGCCCGCGTCGCCAGCATCTCGGACGGCGAGCTCGAGGAGATGATGGAGGTGATCGCCGGCCTCGAGGCGACGGCCGGCGACCTCGCCTGCCGGACGATCACCGACGCCGACATCGACGCCCTGGTGGTCGATCACGACGCGATGGTCGAGGCCTGGAAGGCCGGCGACGAGGCCGGCTACTTCAGCCACAACCGCCGGATCCACGAGGGGATCATGGCGGCGAGCCGCAACACGATCCTCGCCAACATCTACGAGAGCCTGTCGGGCCGGATCCAGCGCTCGCGCTACTCCGCCCACCAGACCCCGGAGCAGTGGGCCCGCGCGGTCTCCGAGCACGAGCGGATGATCGCGCTGCTGCGCGCCCGCGACGGTGCCGCCCTGGCCGTGCTGATGCGCGAGCACATCCGCGGGAAGAAGTCGGTGATCGCCGCCAATTACGGTGCCGCCGAGACGGCCTGAACGCCTCAATCGCGGCGGGCGGCCGGCGCCATCGAGGAGGCGCGCGATCAGCCGGGCATCCCGGTCATCTCGAACCAGAACGACGCGCCCGGCGTGCGCGAATCGTTCGCGTAGAGGAACGGGATGTCGGGGCCGGCGCCGCGGGCGGCGAACACCGTCCTGACCCGGGCGCTCATGGCAGGGTCCTGGCAGATGTACATCACCGGCACGGTTACCCGGAACGGCGGCGCGCCGCACAGCAGCATCGCCGCGAGCAGGTACTGCTCGTTGTACAGCCGGCAGTTCCACGCGGACGGGTAGTCGTCCGGGATGAAGATGTCGTGGATCTGCACGATCACGCCCGGCGCGAGGCGCGGCATGACCTCGAAGAAGAACACGGTCACGTCCGAATTGGCGAAGGAGCGGTGCGATCCGTCGAAGAACAGGATGTCGCCGGCCTTCAGTTCCTCGAAGATCTTCAGGTCGCAGGCTTCGAGCGGGCTGCGCACGGTCCAGTCGCAGAGGGCGTCGATCTCGCGGCGCGGCATCGGATCGATGGAGGTGATCCGCGTCGGCAACGTCAGGGTATCGATCGCGTGCCGCGCGAAGCAGGTGGAGCAGCCGGAGCCGATCTCGAAGAATCGCGCGGGGCGCTTCCAGGCCAGCATCGTCATCAGCGCGGCGCCGTCGAGGGCGGTGAACCACGTGTTGTTCCAGTGGGGTGTCGCGGCGCCGGCCATTGGGGCGTCGTGCGGGACGCTGTGCAGCAGGTCCGCCTGCGCCTCGAGTTCGGTGAGGAAGCGATCGTAGGCGGCGTGGGACCGGCCGAGCACCGCCTTGAGCTGGCCGTGCGGCGCCCGGCCCGGCGTCCAGCGCGACGACGGCACGACGGGGTAGTAGTCGTGGACCGTGTGGCTCCAGCGGAACGCCTCCCGGCTCGCCCGGAAGATATCCACTCCCGCCCGGCGGCCCGCGCTCCTGACGACGTCCTTCAGCATGATCTGTCCCCGGTTCGGGCGAACAATGCCGGTACTGCAACTTACGGTCGAGTCAGGCGGAACACCTACGCAGTCCGACCTGCGCGCAGGGTTAGGACGCGATGAAAGCGTGGCCTTCGGACCCGGTTCGGATCGGACGGGCCGCCCGCACCGGCCTCGCGGCTGCGGCTGCTCCGCTCAGGCGGCGCTCGGCGCCCGCAAACCCGCCACGAGATCGGTGAAGCGGTCGCCCTGGACGATCACGTGGCTGCGGAGGACGTCCGCGGCGCCGGCCTCGTCGCCCGCGATGATCGCGGCGACGATCGCCTCGTGCTCGGCCAGCGATTGCGGCAGGCGCTGGCGCACGCGCAGCTGCAGCCGCCGGTACGGGGCGAGACGGCGATGGAGCGACAGCGCCTGCTCCGCCAGGAACGCGTTCCGGCTCGCGCGGTACACCACCGTGTGGAACACGTAGTTCTCGGCGTAGTAGGCCTCGGTGTCCTCGGTCGCCAGGGCGGCGCGGCAGCCCTCCAGCGCGGCGCGCAGCGCGGCGGCGTCCTCGGCGACGAGGCGGCGCGCCGCGAGGCGGCCGCACGCCGCCTCGATCTCCGCCATCGTCTCGAACATGGCGAGCAGCAGGTGCGGCTCGGGGGCGCTGACGATCGCGCCGCGCCGGGGCTTCGTCTGCACGAGCCCGGTGACGGCGAGCTGCAGCAGCGCCTCGCGGATCGGCGTGCGCGAGACCCCGAAACGGGCCGCGAGCTGGTTCTCGTCGAGCCGCGACCCCAGGGCGAGCTCGCCCGAGACGATCTCGTCCTCGATACGCTGCCTCAGCCGCTGCGCGTGGCTCATGCTCCCGGTTCCTCCCCGATGATCGGGCCGCGCGACGCCCCGCCCGTTGAGGCCGGCGGATGTTCGACGCACGCGAACATTATGCTGGAGCATTGACAAAATATACAAGCCGGTTTTCCATGCATACAACGAAGCGCCGCACTATTGCGGCGCACAAAAGTACGCCGCGTTGTTTGCGGTGCGGGAGAGCTTCATGACGCCCACTCGTCGCTCGCTGATCGCGGCCACGCTCGCGGCACCGGCCATCCTGCGGTTCGGCCTGAACAGCGCCCAGGCGGCCACGACGCTGAAGCTGTCCCACCAGTTTCCCGGCGGCACGATCGACGAGGGCGATTTCCGCGACCGCATGTGCCGGAAGTTCGCCAAGATGGTCGGCGAGCGCTCGAAGGGTGCCCTGGACGTCCAGGTCTACCCGGGCTCCTCGCTGATGAAGACGAACGCCCAGTTCGGCGCCATGCGCAAGGGCGCGCTCGACATGTCGCTCTACCCGAGCCCGTACGCGGGTGGCGAGATCCCGGAGCTCAACATCGGCCTGATGCCCGCCCTGGTGACGTCCTACGCCCAGGCGGTGGCGTGGAAGGCGGCTCCGGTCGGCCGCAAGCTCACCGAGATCCTGGACGCGAAGGGCATCATCCTGGTCTCCTGGGTCTGGCAGGCCGGCGGCGTCGCGAGCCGGGAGCGCGCCCTCGTGGCGCCGGCCGACGCCAAGGGCATGAAGGTCCGCGGCGGCTCGCGCGAGATGGACATGATGATGAAGGAGGCCGGCGCGGCCACCCTCTCGATCCCGTCGAACGAGTCCTACGCGGCGATGCAGACCGGCGCCTGCGACGCGGTGATCACCTCCTCCACGAGCCTGATCTCCTTCCGCCTGGAGGAGCTGTCCAAGGCGCTGACCTCGGGGCGCGAGCGCTCCTACTGGTTCATGCTCGAGCCGATCATGATGTCCAAGATCGTGTTCTCGGGCCTGCCGAAGGAGCAGCAGGACCTGATCATGGCGGTCGGCACGGAGCTCGAAGCATTCGGCCAGTCCGGCGCGAAGGAGGACGACACCCGGGTCGAGGAGATCTTCGCCAAGGCCGGCGCCAAAGTCGTCCAGGTCGACGAGAAATCCCTCGGCCAGTGGCGGGATCTCGCCCGCAACACCGCCTGGAAGGATTACGCCGCCAAGAACGCGAACTGCGCGGAGCTGCTGAAGCTCGCGGAGCAGGTCGCGTGAGCCACGGCTTCGACGCGGCCACGGCCGCTCCGGAGGCGCGCGGTGCCGAAGAGCCGCGCCTGCCGGGCCTCCTCGGCGCCTTCGACCGGGGCATGCGCCTCCTGAACAGGGTGATCCTGGCCCTGGGCGGTCTCTGCCTCGTGGCGGCCTGCCTCGTGCTCACCCACAGCGTCGTCGTCCGCTACCTCCTGAAGGAGCCGACGGAGTGGCAGGACGAGATGGCGGTGTTCCTGATCATCGGGGCCACCTTCCTGTCGGCGGCCGGCGTCCAGGCCAAGCGGGGGCACGTGGCGATCGAGGCGTTGACCGGTCTCCTCCCGCCGGCCGCGAACCGGGTGCGGCTCCTCCTGGCCGACCTGGTCAGCCTCGCCTTCTGCCTGTTCTTCGCGTGGAAGAGCTGGTCCCTCGATCACGAGGCCTGGGTCGACGGACAGGTCTCGCAATCGACCTGGGGGCCGCCGCTGTGGATCCCTTACACGCTCATGTCCGTCGGCATGAGCCTGCTGTGCCTCCAGTTCGTCCTGCAGATCGCGGAGGCCCTCGCCTACGGGCCGCGGGCCGCCGGATGGGCGCAGCCCAAGATCGGGCTCGGGGCCGACGTCAATCGCGACATGCACGGGGCGGCCGAGGTCGCGCCCCGAGAACCGGATCCGCTGGGTCAGACCGTTTCCGCGAAGGTTGAACGATGAGCACGGCCGCGATCGGCTTCCTGTACGCGGGCGCGACCCTCGGGGCGATGCTCTCGGGCATCCCCATCGCCTTCGCGCTGGGCTTCGTGGCGCTCGCCTTCATGGTGGCGTTCATGCCCGGCGCCTCCCTCGATACGGTGGCGCAGAACGTCTACGAGGAGATGGCCTCGATCACCCTGCTGTCGATCCCGCTCTTCATCCTGAAGGGCGCTGCCATCGGCCGGTCCAAGGCCGGTCAGGATCTCTACACGGCCATGCATGCCTGGATGCACCGCATCCCGGGCGGCCTGGGCATCGCCAACGTCTTCGCCTGCGCGCTGTTCGCCGCCATGGCGGGCTCCAGCCCGGCCACCTGCTCGGCGATCGGCTCGGCCGGCATCCCGGAGATGCGCAAGCGCGGCTACTCGCCGGGCTTCGCGGCCGGGATCATCGCGGCGGGCGGCACGCTCGGCATCCTGCTGCCGCCCTCGATCACCATGATCCTGTACGCGGTCGCGGCCGAGCAGTCGCTCGGGCGCCTGTTCCTCGCGGGCATCGGGCCGGGTCTCCTGCTGGTGGGCCTGTTCGCCGCGTGGTCGATGGTGCGGTTCCGCTCCGAGTACGCCGCCGCCAAGGAGGCCCTGGAGCGCGGCGGGCCGGCCTCGCCGATCCTGGCCGACGAGCAGTACAGCATGGCGCAGCGGTTCTCGACGCTGCCGCGGGTCCTGCCCTTCGTGGTCCTGCTCACCGGCGTGATGGTGGCGCTCTACGGCGGCTACGCCACGCCGTCCGAGACCGCGGGCCTCGGCGGGCTGATGGCCCTGGCGCTGATCGCCGCGATCTACGGCGTCTGGCGCTTCCGCGACGTCACGCCGATCCTGACGGCGACGCTGCGGGAATCGACCATGCTGATGCTGATCATCGGCATGTCGCTCCTCTACGCCTACGTGATGAGCTACCTGCACATCTCGCAATCGGCCGCCGCCGCGATCGTCGCGATGCAGCTCTCTCCCTGGGTACTGCTCGTGACCATCCTGGCGCTGGTGATCGCGCTCGGCTTCTTCCTGCCGCCGGTCTCGATCATCCTGATGACGGCGCCGATCATCCTGCCACCGCTCAAGGCCGCCGGTTTCGACCTCGTCTGGTTCGGCGTCGTGATGACCATCACCATGGAGATGGGCCTGATCCACCCGCCGGTGGGCCTGAACATCTTCGTCATCAAGAACATCGCCCCCGACATCCCGCTCTCGGACATCATCTGGGGCACCTTGCCCTTCGTGATCCTGATGGCGGTGGCGATCCTGATCCTGTGCCTCGTGCCGGGCATCGCGATGTGGCTGCCGGACCTGCTGCTGACGACGACGCGGTAGGTCGAGACGCGCAACGAGTCCGCGCGGCGGGCCCCTCTCCGCCCGGAGAGGGGCCCGCCGCGTGAGGAGACGCGGTCGGGCGAGCGCCGCGTTCCGCGCAGCTACCACCCGCGTCGGCGCTCTGGCCGCCGCGCCCGGAGCCGCCTATGGCAGCGCGCGCGCCGCGCCGCGCAGATCTCGAGCTCCGGATCGAACCATGAGCCTCACTTCCGTGCGCGCCTTCTTCGCCGAGAAGGCGCCCGACATCGCGGTCATCGTCCTGGAAACCAGCACCGCGACCGTCGCCGAGGCGGCAGAGGGCCACGGCGTCGTCCCGGCGCAGATCGCCAAGACGCTCTCGATCCGCGTCGGCGAGCAGGTCGCCCTGGTGGTGACGCGCGGCGACGCGCGCCTCGACAACCGGAAGGCCAAGGCCGCCTTCGGCGGCAAGGTGCGGATGCTCGATCTCGGCGAGGTCGAGGCCGTGACCGGCCATCCGGTGGGCGGCGTCTGCCCCTTCGGCCTGCCGACGCCGCTGCCGGTCTACTGCGACGTCTCGCTGAGAGCGTTCGACGAGGTGGTGCCGGCGGCCGGCAGCACCCACAGCTCGGTGCGGATCGCGCCGGCGCGGATGGCCGAGCTCACCGGCGCCGCCTGGGTCGATGTCTGCGCGCTGCCGGGCTGAGCGGCTTGGTCAGCGCCGTTCCCGCTCCGCACGAGGCGCGGGTCCCCTCTCCCGTGCGGGAGAGGGACAGGGTGAGGGATCAGGTCTGTCCGGACGAGGCGCGCGCGGTCAACGCAGGATCGCGCGCTTGATCCTGAACGTTCTCGTCCCTCACCCCAACCCTCTCCCGCACGGGAGAGGGGGCATGGCGCCACTGTCTCGTTACCGAAGACGCCTTCCCTCCGGACTGTCGCGGCACGACCGGGAGCGGTCCTAGCGCCCGGTCCAGTTGGGCGTGCGCTTGCCGAGGAAGGCCTCCATGCCCTCGCGGAAGTCCTGGCTCATGTAGCACATGAGGATCAGGTCATCGCCGGGATGCGGGGCGCCCTCGGCGCCGGCCTCCTCCTCGGCGAGGCGCCGCAGCCCCTCCTTGGTCGCCTGCATGGTCAGCGGCGCGTGGTTGGCCAGCAGCTGCGCCAGGGTGTCCACCCGCTCGGTGAGCGCGGCGCGATCGTCCACCATCTCGCCGATGAGCCCGATGCCGAGCGCCTCCTCGGCGCCGACGAGGCGGGCGGTGAAGATGATGTCCTTGACCCGCGCCGGGCCGATCAGGCCGGAGAGGCGCTTGAGGTTGCCTTGGCTCAGGCAGTTGCCGAGGGTGCGGGCGATCGGGAAGCCGAATCGCGCGTCGCGGGTGGCGATCCGCAGGTCGCAGGCTGCCGCGATGGCCGCGCCGCCGCCCGTGCAGGCCCCGGCGATCGCCGCGATGGTCGGCACCCGCAGCCGCTCCAGGGAGCCCAGCACCTTGTCCATGAAGCGCTCGTAGCCCAGCGCGTCCTCGGCGGTGCTGAAGTCGCGGAACTGGGCGATGTCGGTCCCGGCCGCGAAGGCCTTGTCGCCCGCGCCGGTGATGATCAGCGCCTTGACCGCCGGATTCTCGGCGATCGCCTCGCAGCAGGTGATCAGGCCCTGATACATCGCGAAGGTGAGCGCGTTGCGCGCCTGCGGGCGGTTCAGGACGATGCGGGCGATGCCGGCCTCGTCGATGGTGAACAGCAGCTCGTCGGTCGCGGGCTTGGCGGTCATGCGCGGCGTCTCCGGGTGGCGGCGTCAGGCCGCGGTCTCGCGGACCACGCCCCGCGCGATCAGCGCGTCGATCTCGGCCGGCGCGTACCCGGCCTCGGCCAGGATCGCCCGGGAATGCTCGCCGAGCAACGGGGCCGGCCCATGCACGCGTCCCGGCGTCTCGGAGAACTTCACCGGCAGGCCCAGGGTCTTCATGCGCCCGACCCGCGGGTGATCCACCTCGACCACCATCTCGCGGGCGAGCGCCTGCGGGTCGCGGTGCATCGCGTTCACGTCGAGGACCGGTCCGGCCGGCACGCCGCCGGCCTCGAGCCGGGCGAGCCACTCGGCCGAGCTGTGGGCCCGGAAGATCGGCGCGAGGGTCGCGGCGAGGTCGTGCCGGTTGGCCATCCGGTCGCGGTTGAGCGCGAAGCGCGGGTCCTCGGCGAGGTCGTCGGCGCCGATGGCCTTGAGCAGGCGCAGCCAATTGGTCTGGTTGGCCGCGCCGATGGTGATCCAGCCGTCGGCGGTCTCGAAGGCCTCGTAGGGGGCGTTCAGCGGATGGGCCGAGCCCATCGGGCCGGGCGCGATCCCGGTCGCCATGGCGATGGCCGACTGCCAGTAGGTGTGGGTGATGCCGGCCTCGAACAGCGACGTGTCGACCGCCTGCCCCCGGCCCGTCCGGAGCCGGTTCGCGTAGGCGGCCAGGACGCCCATGGCGGCCAGGATGCCGGCGGTGATGTCGGTGACCGGCGGCCCGCACTTCATCGGCGGTCGCCCGGGGCCCTCCCCGGTCACCGACATGAGGCCGCTCATGCCCTGCGCCACGAGGTCGAACCCGGCCCGGTCGGCGTAGGGACCGGTGCGGCCGAAGCCGGAGAGCGAGCAGTAGACCAGCTCGGGGAACTCGACCTTCAGGGTCTCGTACCCGATCCCGAGGCGCTCCATCGTGCCGCCGCGGTAGTTCTCGATCAGGGCGTCCGCGCCCTTGAGCAGGCGGCGCAGGACCGCGACGCCGTCCGGATCCTTCAGGTCGAGGCTGATGCCGCGCTTGCCGCGGTTCATCATCATGTAGGCGGCGCTCTCGCCCTCGAGGGCGGGCGGGACGGTGCGACGGGTGTCGTCGCCCTCCATCTTCTCGACCTTGATCACCTCCGCGCCCATGTCGGCGAGCATCAACCCGCAGACCGGCCCGGCCATGATGTGGGCGAGCTCGATCACCCGCATCCCGGCGAGCGGGCCCGACCGCTTCATCGTTTCCGCCATCGCGCGCTACTCCCCGGCCGGCACGGTGGCCGCGGGGGCGACCGGCGGCGTGACGGGATCCACGAACTCCCGCTCGGGGTGCATGGTGAAGGCCAGCGCGGCGCCGAGCAGGCACAGGCCGATCGAGCCGACGAAGGGCAGCGTCCAGCTCCCGGTCGCGTCCACGATGACGCCGAAGACGATCGGCGAGACGATCGCCGCCACGGCCGAGCCGGTGTTCATCAGCCCGCTGGCGGTCCCGGCATATTTCGGCGCGATATCCATCGGCACGGACCAGATCGGTCCGATCACGAGCTCGGCGAAGAAGAAGCCGGAGGACAGGAGCAGCGCCACGAGCGTCAGGTCCCGCGTCATGAACACGCCGGCGAGGCTGGCGGCGGCCCCGAGGAAGCCGATCACGATCACCGACAGGCGCGCGAGCTTCACGTTGCCGGTGCGGTGCAGGATCGAGTCGCTGAGCATGCCGCCGACCGTGTCGCCGACGACGCCCGCGAAGAACACGCCCGAGGCGAACAGGGCCGAGTTCTTCAGGTCGAGGCTGTAGTTCTCCTTGAAGAAGCTCGGGAGCCAGCCGAGGAACAGCCACAGGGTCCAGCCGTAGCAGAAATACGTGATGGAGACCGGCAGCATGCGGCGGGTCAGGGCGCCCCACGGCACGCTCTGCTTCGCGCCGACCTTGCGGGGCGGCGGCAGCGTGTCGAGCTCCGCCTTGGTGATCGCCGGATGCTCGGACGGGTCGTCACGGAAGTACAGCCACCAGATCGCGACCCAGACGAAGCTCACCGCGCCGAGGATCACGAAGCTGGTCCGCCAGCCGAAATGGTAGATCAGGAAGGCGACGATCGGGGGCGCCACCGCGTTGCCGAGCCGCGCGAAGGCGTGGGTGATGCCCTGCGCGAAGCCGCGCCGGCCGGGCGCCGTCCAGTTCTGCATGGCGCGGGTGGCGGTCGGGAAGGTCGCGCCCTCGCCGAAGCCGAGCAGCACCCGGGCCAGGAACAGGCTCACGAGACCGCCGACCATGCCGGTCAGGATGGTCGCCGAGGCCCAGATCACCCCGCAGGCGAGCAGCGTGCGCCGGGCGCCGAACTTGTCGCCGACCGACCCGCCGATCACCTGGAAGATCGCGTACGGGTAGGCGAAGGCCGACAGGATCAGACCGAAATCGGTCTTCGACATGCCGAAATCGCGCATGATCTCCGCGCCGGCCGTGGCGATGTTCACCCGGTCCAGATAGGTGATGAAGTACATCACACAGAGCAGGCCGAGCACGCCGTTCGTGGCGCTGAAGCGCTTCGACATCGACCGTTCCTCCCATGGGGCGCCGCCTCTCGCGGTCGCCGGGCGCCTCGGCGTCGGGGCCGGGCGCTCTCTCGTAATGCATTATTCAAACGCGTTGCGAGGCGGAAGGCAACCGCCGACCTGCATCCGGCACGCGAATTCCTGGTTCGCGCTGCAACTGAAAACGGGGACCCCAGGGTCCCCGTCACAGGTCGTTCGCCGCTACGAGACGCTGCGGCGGTCAGGCCGTCGCGGGCCGCAGCTGGCCCTGCTCGGCCTCGGCCGCGGTGCCGAGTGCCTTGCCGCGCGGCCCGACCCAGCTCCCGACCCACTTCCGCTGCCAGAGCGCGAGGCAGCCGAGGACGACCGCCGTGAAGGCGGCGTAGCCGACGAAGCCCAGCGAGAACGAGCCGGTATACTGCTTGGACAGGCCCATGACGTTCGGCAGGATCGCGCCGCCCAGCGCCCCGATCTCGCCGATCATCGAGCCGGCCACGGCCGTGTTGGTCGGCCAGCGCAGCGGAACGAGCTGGAACAGCGCGCCGTTGCCGGCCCCGAGGGCCGCGAAGCACAGCATGAACAGGAGCGTCGTGAGCGCCAGGGAGGGGGTCGCGGTCAGCGACAGCAGCGTGGCGATCGCCGCGAGCAGCACCACCGACAGGACCGCGATCCCGCCCATCCGGTCGGCGAAGTAGCCCCCGACGATCCGGATGCCCGAGCCCATGAAGGCCGCCAGCATGGTCAGGCGCCCGGCCTCGACCTTCGTCACCGCGAACTGCTCGTAGAAGAAGGTCGGCAGGAAGTTCGAGAGGCCGATGAAGCCGCCGAAGGTGATGACGTAGATCAGCGAGAACGCCCAGCCGTCCTTGGTGAACAGACAGGAGACGTGCTCCTTGAAGGTCTGGTGCTCGCAGTCCGGCGGCTCCTTGGCGAGCACGATCATGATCGCGAGGGGCAGCAGCATGACGACGCCCGCGAAGGCGTAGGTGGTCTGCCAGCCGTAGGCCTGGGCCAGCGGCGGGGCGAACAGCACGGCCAGCACGGTGCCGGAATTGCCGGCGCCCGCGATGCCCATCGCCAGCCCCTTGTGCTCCGGCGGGAACCAGCCCGAGCCGAGGGACAGCGCGACGCCGAAGGACGCGCCGGCGATGCCGAGCAGGACGCCCATGGCGAGGACGTCGTTGTAGGAGGAGACGAAGAGATAGCCGTAGGCCATCGCCAGCATGATCACGCTCATCTCGGTGATCGCGGCGTTCTTCCGGCCGATATACTGGGCCAGAACGCCGAGCGGAAAGCGCATCAGCGCTCCGGCGAGGATCGGCAGCGAGATCATGAAGCCGGTCTGGGCCGGCGAGAGCTTGAAGGTCTCGGTGATGAACGGCCCCATGGCGCCGTTCAGGACCCAGATGGCGAAACAGAAATCGAAGTAGAGGAATGCCGCGAACAGCGTCGGGGGGTGACCCGACTTCATCACCGTTTTGAAGCTGGCCATAGCTGGTGCTCGTCGTAAGTGGGCGAACCGACACGCGGTCGCTCATGCCGGGGATCCGGACTCACACCGTCCGCTGTTTGGAGCGCCGTTGCTCCGCCGCCGCAGCAGGCGCGGCTGAGTGGGCAATGCAGCAAGCGTGCCATACCGCACGGGACGCGTGCCGCGCGGTCCGCCCGGCTCCGGCGGTCTCCGGGCCGGACCTCCTCCCGCCGAGTCGCTGCCGCTCGGCGAGGCAGGCGTGCCGAGTAAACGGGCGCCCGCCCGACGCGCTCACGGATCGGTGAGCGACGCCGTCGAAATCATTGCTGCACGAGGGCAACACAGGCGCGGAGAAACGACCCGGAAGACCCTGTAAGTTGCCCTCGATCAACGTCGGCAACTTGGCGGTAAAGCGCGACCTTTGCTAAGCCCCGGGATGAGCTGCGCCGCGACTTCGTGCGGGCCCGCTCGCCTGCGCGTCGCGGCAAGCCCCGGCGACGCCTCCCGAGGAATTCGAACCATGTCCGCCCCGATCCGTCGCCTTCTCCTGGCCGGCTTCACGGTCCTCGCCCTCGCCTCCACCGCGCACGCCCAGGGCCGCGGCCCGGTGGGCGAGGCCGGGATCGACGGGTTCGGCGATGACGGTCAGCTCTACCAGGATCAGAACGGCGCGCTCTACGTCCGTCGCGGCGGCCGCTACCTGCCCTATACCGGCCGCACCGACTTCGTGCGCCCGGCACCGCCGCGCCCCGCCGCGCAGGCCCCGGTCGCGCCGCCGCCGGCCGCCACCCTGGAGACGGACGATCCGACGGTTCCGGCCCGCCCGGGCAGCGTGCCGCCGGCAGAGGGCCTGTCGCCCCTGGAGGCCGCCAAGGCCAAGGCCGTCCTCCGCGCGCCCGACAACGAGCCGATCGACTACGCCAAGGTTTACGGCCCGATCACGGACGACGTGTTCCCGGTCCAGGCGTTCAATTACAAGAAGATGAACCCCGCGTTCCTCCGCCAGGAGATCGCCTATCACGGGCCCTACGAGCCGGGGACGATCATCGTGGACCCGCGGGCGCACCAGCTCACCCTGGTCGAGGCGAACGGTCGGGCCCGGCGCTACGGCGTCGGCGTCGGCAAGCAGGGCTTCTCGTGGTCGGGTACCGCGACGGTGAACTCCAAGCAGGCCTGGCCGGACTGGTACCCGCCGAAGGAGATGATCGCCCGCAGCCCGAAGCTCGCCAGCGAGGTCGACAAGCTGCAGAGCGGCCTCGGCGTCGCCGGCGGCCTGCGCAACCCGCTCGGGGCCCGCGCCATGTACCTCTGGCAGGGCAACAAGGACACGCTGTTCCGCATCCACGGGACGCTGGAGCCCTTCTCCATCGGCAAGAGCGTGTCGTCGGGTTGTATCCGGATGATCAATCAGGACGCGATCGACCTGTTCAGCCGCGTCCCCGTCGGCAGCAAGGTGGTGGTGCTGAACTGAAGCCGGGCCGAGCCGTCGGACTGAACGCCGCCGGTCGTGGACCGGCGGCCCGCGGGATCAGGTCAGCCCGCGGCGGTGCTCGCCGAGGATCCGCCGCACCGTCCCGGCCTCGGACCGGTAGACCAGGGTCTCGGTCTGGATCCGGTCCGGCCTGAAGCGCACGCCGCGCAGGAGCGCCCCGTCGGTGATGCCCGTGGCGGCCACGATGACGTCACCGCTCGCGAGGTCGGTCAGGTCGTATTTCCGGTCGAGATTCTCGATGCCCATCTCGGCGGCCCGGCGCCGCCGGTCCGGGGTATCTAGGATCAGGCGCCCCTGCATCTGGCCGCCGATGCAGCGCATCGCGGCGGCCGCCAGCACGCCCTCGGGCGCCGCGCCGGTCCCGAGATACAGGTCGATGCCCGTCTCCTCGGGGCTCGCCGTGAAGATGATCCCGGCGATGTCGCCGTCCGAGATCAGGCGCACCGCCGCGCCGGCCGCCCGCACCTCGGCCACGAGGGCCGCGTGGCGCGGCCGGTCGAGGATCAGGGCGGTGATCTGCTTCGGATCGACGCCCTTGGCCCTGGCCAGCGCCAGGATGTTGTCGGTCGGGCTGGCGTCGAGATCGACGAGCCCGGGCGGGTAGCCGGGCCCGATGGCGATCTTCTGCATGTAGACGTCGGGCGCGGCGAGGAGCGAGCCGCGCTCCGCCATGGCCATGACCGCGATGGCGCCGGGCATGTCCTTGGCGCAGAGGGTCGTGCCCTCCAGCGGATCGACCGCGATGTCGACCTCGGGCCCTTCCCCGAGACCGAGCTGCTCGCCGATGAACAGCATCGGCGCCTGATCGCGCTCCCCCTCCCCGATCACCACGGTGCCGCGGATCGGCAGGCCGTTGAGTTCGTCGCGCATCGCGTCGACCGCCGCCTGGTCGGCCGCCTTCTCGTCGCCCTGGCCGCGCAATCGGGCGGCGGCGATGGCGGCACGCTCCGTCACGCGGGCCAGTTCGAGGGCGAGCGTGCGCGGGACGCCGCGCGATGCCGGCTTGGGGGCCTCTTCCATGGTTTCCTGCCTCTGGCCGGGTCCGATCTTGGGGTCGGATCCCGGATGGATACCGTCGGATGACGGCCGCGCAGCGTATACGCCGGTTCGCTAAGGCCCACTATCCTGCATCAAGCGGTGGCGGGTCACGCTACCGTATGCACTGTTATTCACGCTCGATCCGGATCAGCTGCGGCGGCTCCGCCAGCAGCCCGTCGGCGCCGATGGCGTCGAGCGCGTCGCGGATGTTGCCCTCGGTCGCCGCGTAGGTGATCAGCACCAGCGGCACGGGCCGGCCGGAGCGGCCGCGCGGATCGGCCTCCGGCCCCTCGACGCGGCGCTGCAGGATGCTCTCCAGGGAGATGGATCGCTCGGCCATCCGCTGCGCGACGCCGGCCGCGACGCCGGGGCGGTCGTGGACGGTGAGGCGGATGTAGTAGCCGCCCTCGTGACGCTGCATCTCCACGCGCTCGCTGGCGCGCATCGCCGCGGCCGGAACGCCGAAGGTCGGGCGGATCACGCCGCGCGCCACGTCGGCGATGTCGGCCACCACCGCGGAGGCCGTGGCCTCGCCGCCGGCGCCGGGACCGATCAGGGTGAGCTCGCCCACCGCGTCCGCGTCGATCGTCACGGCGTTCGTGACGCCCATGACCTGCGCGATCGCCGAGGATTTCGGCACCATGGTCGGGTGGACCCGCTGCTCGATGCCGGCCTCGGTCGCCTGCGCGACGCCGAGCAGCTTGATCCGGTAGCCGAGCTCGTCCGCCATGCGGAGGTCGAGGGGTTGCACCCGGGAGATGCCCTCCACTGACACGCCGTCCGCGTCGACCGCGGTCCCGAAGGCGAGGCTCGTCAGGATCGCGAGCTTGTGCGCGGTGTCGAACCCCTCGACGTCGAAGGTCGGGTCCGCCTCGGCGTAGCCCAGGGCCTGCGCGTCCTTCAGGCAGGCCTCGAAGGTCAGCCCCTCGCGCTCCATGCGGCTGAGGATGTAATTGCAGGTGCCGTTGAGGATCCCGTAGACGCGGGAGACCGCGTTGCCCGGCAGGCCCTCGCGCAGGGTCTTGATCACCGGGATGCCGCCGGCCACCGCCGCCTCGAAGGCGAGGGCCACGCCCTTCGCCTCGGCCTGCGCGGCCAGGGCGGCGCCGTGGCGGGCCAGCAGCGCCTTGTTGGCGGTCACCACCGGCTTGCCCGCCTCGAGCGCCGCCTCGACCACCGCCTTGGCGGGCCCCTCGGCGCCGCCGATCAGCTCGACCACGCAGTCGACGGCTTCCGACCGGGCGAGCGCCACCGGGTCGTCGAACCACGCGATGCCGGACAGGTCGAGGCCGCGGTCCCGGCCGCGGTCGCGCGAGGAGACCGCGGTGACGCGGATGTCGAGGCCCGCCGCAGCGAAGGCGGCGCGGCGGCGCTCGACCATCCGGACCACGGACGCACCGACGGTCCCGAGTCCGGCGATCCCGAGGCGAAAGCTCACTGTCATGACCCCTTCCGTGCCCGGGCGACCGTGTTGGGCCGGGCGCCCGATGCGGCGCACTTCTGCAAGAATTCCGCCCCGCCCGCAAGGAATTGGCCCGGGACCGCGGGGCGTGTCACCCGGCCGTCTCCCGGTGACGGATCGCCGTCGCCGCGAGGGCGTACAGGACGACGGCGTTCAGCACGTGCCAGAGCGGGTGCGTGCCGGTCGGCAGCAGTGCGCAGGCCGCCCGGTCGGCGGTCCGCGCGGCGAGCGAGATCAGGAAGAGCAGGCCGGTGCCGGCGAGCCGCCGCCCGGTCCCGACGAAGCGCTCCTCGGGCCGGCGCGCGGCCGCCCAGGCGACGCCGAACAGCGCCAGGAGGGCGGGCAGGTAGTCGACCGAGCCGTTGGTCAGCCGCGCGACGTCGAGGCCGGTCAGGCCGTCGAGAAGAGGCGTGAGCGCGAAGGCGAGGAGGGCGAACCCCCCGGTCGCCGCCGCGACCCGGACCGGCGCCAGCCGCAGGAACCGGGACAGCGCCAGCGCGAGATAGGCGTAGATGAACAGCGCGATCGGCACGACGTCGGCGAGCATCGCCCAGTAGACCGCCAGCGTGTGGAACAGGAACGAGCCGACGCCCACCGCAGCGATCAGGGCCGCCAGCCCGAGGCAGGTCCGGTCCGGCGGATCGGCCACGGAGGCGCGCCGCGCCGCGGCGGCGGCGGCCAGCAGGAAGGCCGCGTTCGACAGCGCGTTGGCAGGCTCGGCCCAGAAGTCCGGCCCGCCCCGCTCGCAGTAGGCCGACACCGGCTCGAACCAGTTCATCCGCCGACCCTACTTCCCCGTCCTTGCGCCGGGATGGCCTTGTCAGCGCGACGCGAAGCGCGGATGACGGCCGGGCGGCGACCGGAAGCGAGGCGATGCGGATCACCACCTGGAACGTCAACTCGATCAAGCAGCGGCTCCCGCACCTGCTCGGCTTCCTGGAGGAGGCGCGGCCCGACGTGGTCTGCCTGCAGGAGCTCAAGTGCCAGGACGAGTCCTTCCCGCAGGCCGACATCGAGGCGGCGGGCTACGCGGTCGAGACGCTGGGGCAGAAGGCCTATAACGGCGTGGCCCTGCTAGTCCGCGCGCCCCTCGCCATGTCGGAGATCCGGCGCGGGCTCCCGGGCGACGCGGACGACGCGCAGGCCCGCTACATCGAGGCGCTGATCACGGGCGCGGACACGCGCCCGGTGCGCGTCGCGTCGATCTACCTGCCGAACGGCAACCCGGTGGACAGCCCGAAATACCCGTACAAGCTCGCCTTCATGGAGCGGCTGCGGCTCCACGCCCGGGCGCTGCTGGAGGACGAGATCGCGGTGGTGCTGGCGGGCGACTACAACGTCATCCCGGAGGCGGCCGACGCGGCCGATCCGGAGGCGTGGCGCTCCGACGCCCTGTTCCTCGGGACGACCCGGGCGGCGTTCCGGGCGATCCTCGCCGAGGGCTACACCGACGCCCTGCGCGCCTGCGATCCGCGCGACGGGCTATACACCTTCTGGGATTATCAGGCCGGGTGCTGGCAGCGGAACGCCGGCATCCGCATCGACCACCTGCTGCTCTCGCCCCAGGCCGGCGACCGCCTGGTCTCGGCCTCGGTCCAGAAGCACATGCGCGGGCTCGACAAGCCGTCGGACCACGTGCCGGTCACGGCGGAGCTGGCGGCCGGGTAGAGCCGCGATCGGGGGAAACGACGATGATCATCTACGGCAGCAGCGTGTCGCCCTACGTGCGCAAGGTGCTCGTGGCGCTCTACGAGAAGGACGTCGCGTTCGAGCATCGCCCGGTCGGCTTCCACGCGCCGGATCCGGACTTCCGGGCCGCGAGCCCGATGGGGAAGATCCCCGCGATGGAGGAGGCCGGGTATCGCCTCGCCGATTCGAGCGCGATCCTCGACTATCTCGAGCGGCAGCATCCGGCGCCCGCGCTGATCCCCGAGGACGCGCGGGACGCCGCCCGCGCCCGCTGGTTCGACAAGTTCGGCGAGTGCGAGCTGACCCGCCAGGTGCTCGTGCCGTTCGTCGAGCGCTTCCTGAAGCCGCGCCTGTTCAAGGTCGAGGGCGACGAGGCGCTGGCGCAGCGGACCGTCGACACGGCGCTGCCGCCGCTGTTCGACTACCTCGAATCGCAGATCGGCGGGCCCTACCTCGTCGGCGGCCGGTTCGGCATCGCCGACATCGCCGTGGCGGCGCCGTTCCACAACCTGCGGCTGGCCAAGGTCGCGGTCGACGGCGCCCGCTGGCCGAAGCTCGCCGACTGGGTCGCGGCGACGCTCGAGCGGCCGTCCTTCACCGCGGCGATCGCCGCGGCGAAGAGCTGAGGGCGGCTCAGCGCCGCTTGCGGATCGAGCCCACGGTCTGGAGCTGCGTCTGCGCCTCGGCGCGGTCGTCCTCGCTGGCGGCCGCCCAGTTCTTCTCGTAGAGCGCGACGATCCAGTCGTCCTTGCGGCTCTCGGCGCCTTCCCGGGCGAGGGAGAGCCACATCAGGCCCCGCACCCGCTGGATCGGGATGCCGCCCAGGCCGTTGACCAGCATGTCGCCGAGCAGCGCCTGCGCCGGATGGTGGCCCTTCTCGGCGGCGAGGTTGAACCAGCGCGCGGCCTGCCGCGGGTCGGCCTCGACGCCGGTGCCGTCGAGGTAGAGCCGGGCGAGATTGTACTGCGCGTTGGGGTCCCCGTAGTAGGACGCCGCGTAGTTGAACATGTCGTAGGCGCGCTCGGGATTGGGGCGCACGTAGGTGCCCTTGATTCCCTCCAGGAAGTAGGTGCCCAGCGCCGTGAAGGCGCTGCCCAGGACCGCCGAGTTCTGCGGATCGGGCCCGTCGTCGGTGCTGGCATCGGCGATCCGCGAGAAGAACTCGAACGCCTTCAGGTCGTCGTGCGGGACGCCGTCGCCGTCGGCATACATCCGGCCGAGCTTCCACAGCGCCAGGGCGTGGCCCTGGCCGGCCGCGTACTCGAGGGCGCGGGCGGCACCCTGCTTGTCGCCGGCATTGTACTCCCGCATGCCGGCCCGGAGCGCGTCCTTGGCCGAGCGGTAGCTCTTGTCGGCGACCGGGACCTGCACGGGCGTGCGGACATTGGCGTCGAGGGCGCGCGACGGCGTGACCGGGAGCGCGAGCAGGGCGAGCGCCCAGGCCGCGACCGCGAGCCCGCCGACGCACCGGAACCGACCGGGATCGGCCCCGGCCGGCGCCCGGCGCCGGCTGAGGTCAGTCCTAGACGTCCGCATAGCTCTGCGTCTCCTTGGCACCTCCCGGATGGGTGACGGCGCCGTACAGGGCCGGGCCGACGCCCTGCGCGTATTTCCAGAGGTAGCCGGAGGTCGCGGTGTTGGGCCGCGCGGTCCAGGCCTCGCGGCGCTCGGCCAGTTCCGCGTCGGACAGGGCGACGCTGAGCGTGCCCTGGATCGCGTCGAGGGTGATCACGTCGCCGTCGCGGAGCAGCCCGATCGGGCCGCCCACGGCGGCCTCGGGGCCGACATGGCCGACGCAGAAGCCCCGGGTCGCGCCCGAGAAGCGCCCGTCGGTGATCAGCGCGACCTTGTCGCCCATGCCCTGGCCGTAGAGGGCCGCGGTGGTCGACAGCATCTCGCGCATGCCGGGGCCGCCCCGCGGACCCTCGTAGCGGATCACGAGTACGTCGCCTTCCTTGTAGCTGCGCGCCTGCACGGCCGCGAAGCAGGCCTCCTCGCCGTCGAACACGCGGGCCGGGCCGGTGAAGACCTGCTTCTCGGCCGGGATGCCGGCGACCTTCACGATCGCGCCCTCGGGGGCGAGGTTGCCCTTGAGGCCGACGACGCCGCCGGTCGGGGTGATCGGGCGGTTGGCGGGGTAGACCACGTCCTGGTCCGGGTTCCAGGTCACCCGGTCCATGTTTTCCGCGATGGTGCGGCCGGTGACCGTCATGCAGTCGCCGTGCATGAAGCCGTGGTCGAGGAGCGTCTTCATCAGCAGCGGGATGCCGCCGACCTCGAACATGTCCTTGGCGACGTAGCGCCCGCCGGGCTTCAGGTCGGCGATGTAGGGCGTGCGCCGGAAGATCTCGGCCACGTCGAACAGCGTGAACTCGATGCCGCACTCGTGCGCGATCGCCGGCAGATGCAGCGCCGCGTTGGTCGAGCCGCCCGAGGCCGCCACCACCGTGGCGGCGTTCTCCAGGGCCTTGCGGGTGACGATGTCGCGCGGGCGGATGCGCTTCTCCAGAAGCTCCATCACCTTCTCGCCGGCAGTCGCGCAGAACTTGTCGCGGATCTCGTAGGGGGCCGGGGCGCCGGCCGAGTACGGCAGCGCCAGGCCGATCGCCTCGGAGACCGTCGCCATGGTGTTGGCGGTGAACTGCGCGCCGCAGGCGCCGGCCGACGGGCAGGCGACCTGCTCCAGCTCGTCGAGATCCTCGAGGCTCATGTCGCCGACGGCCACCTTGCCGACCGCCTCGAACAGGTCCTGAACGGTCACGGGCTTGCCACGGAACGAGCCCGGCAGGATCGAGCCGCCGTAGATGAAGATCGAGGGCACGTTCAGGCGGACCATCGCCATCATCATGCCGGGCAGCGACTTGTCGCAGCCCGCCAGACCCACGAGGGCGTCGTAGGCGTGGCCGCGCATGGTCAGCTCGACCGAGTCGGCGATGACCTCCCGCGACGGCAGCGACGCGCGCATGCCGCCGTGGCCCATGGCGATGCCGTCGGTGACCGTGATCGTGCAGAACTCGCGCGGCGTCCCATTGGCGGCGGCGACGCCCTTCTTCACCGCCTGCGCCTGGCGCATCAGCGAGATGTTGCAGGGCGCGGCCTCGTTCCAGCACGAGGCGACACCCACCAGCGGCTGGTGGATCTGCTCGCGGGTCAGGCCCATGGCGTAGAGGTAGGAGCGGTGCGGGGCGCGGTCGGGCCCCTCCGTGACGTGGCGGCTCGGCAGCTTCGACTTGTCGTTCAAACGCGTCACCATGACTTCAGACCAAGCCTTCGCAGCCGATCCCGAGGGTGCGTTGAACCGCGGCGCGTCGCCGTTCGCGAAGCGCCGGGAAATCCGTCCGCGTACTCGGGAAGTCCTCGTTTCCGAACGGTAAATCGTTGTCGAGATTGCCGTTTACCGCGGATGTTGAGGTGGGCCCGGACTATGGCGGGATCGCGGCGTTTACGGGCAGGTCTCGGGGCGGAGCGGGGATCGTTTTACGGTGTTGCGACCCCGCCACAGCCACGCTTGCGGCGAATTCGCCGGCGGCGACAAGATGAAGGACAATGGCCGGGCGCGAATGGGGCGCTCCGACGATGCGCAACTTGTCTTCAGGCAGGCCGAGGATCTCCCGGGCGCGATCCCCAAGAAACGCGGCAATACGGCGCCCGGAAAGTCGCGGCATCACTATCCGTCCGCGGGGATGGCGCCGACAATACGCCGGCGCACGCGTCGAGCGACCTGCCGCGATCCAGGCGCGACGAGGCCGGCGCCCGCCGTTGCTTGAGGCTCGCGAGGCCGCCGGGCCCGCGGAGCGGCGGGATCCGCGCCCGTTCGTGAGGTGCGGCCGGCCAGACCGAGCGGCGCCGGCGCCGCTCTCCGCCGCCGATCTGACGGCTCCCGCTGGCCCGCACGCGGCATGCGGCGACCGGCACGGTCAACCCGTCCGTCGCCGCGCGTCCGGGATCACAGGATCACACGACGCCGTGATCGCTGCCGGACCTGCGCTCAGGCCGCTCCAGCGTGGGGCGCGGGGATCTCGGTCGAGATGGCGTCCACCGTGCGCGGCATCGGGCTGCCCTGCCCATCCGTCCGCTGGATCCGCACCTGCTGATTGACCGGCTGCATGTTGCCGAAGGGTGTCGAGAAGGCGATCTCCGCGGCGTCGCGCCCGACGCCGATCCGCACCAGCCCGTCGAGGTCGGCCTGTCGGGTGGCGTCGAACAGCCACCAGCGCCCGTCCAGATAGGCCTCGAACACGGCGTGGAAGTCGCTCGGGACGAGGCCATGGGCGTAGCAGCTCACGAACCGGGCCGGGATACCGAGCGCCCGGCAGAAGGCGGCGCCGATATGCGCGAAGTCGCGGCAGACGCCGGCGCGCTTGAGCAGGGACTCGTCCGCGGTCGTCTCGCCGTCGCTGGTGCCGGGCTGGTAGGCGATGTGGTCGTGGATCCAGTTGCAGATCTGGTTCACGCGCGCGTGGCCCTTGGGCAGAGCGCCGAATTCGGCCAGCGCGAAGGGCGTCAGCCGGTCCGAGGAGACGAACCGGCTCGGGAGCAGGAACGGCAGGATGTCGAGGGGCAGTTGTCCGATGGGCGTCTCGTTGATGGTCGCCGGGTCGGCCCGATGCACCGTGAGGTCGACCTCGGCGTTGTACTCCAGCGCGAACTGACCGGTCGGCACGTTGACCGCCAGATAGCGGTTCTGGAGGTCAGGGGTCGTGTAGAGATCGCGCTTGAGGTTCGGCGTCAGGACCAGGCTCTCGCTCAGGATCTCGACGCTCTTCAGCTTCGCCACCTCGAGATTGAAGATGAAGGTGGTATCCGAGAGGATGTTGTAGGACAGGCTGCAACCGAGGGTGTAGCGCATCGGATCTCCTTGCCGGATGACGGCCCGTCCGTCGTCCAAGCAAGGGGCGCGCCCGATCGTCGGTTCCGGCTCGATGGCCGTTCGATCGGGGCGATGCGGGCAAGACACAGGTGCCGCGTCGGGCGGGCGGCGCCGCCGTCATCGCGAGCGCAGCGAAGCGACCCAGGGCAGCGCGACATCGCCGGCCGTGGCGCATCCCTGGATTGCTTCGCTCCGCTCGCGAGGACGGCCGCGGCGACGGAGCCGGTCTTAGCCGCGCTCGGCGGCATCCCTCGGGAGCAGCAGCACCGTCAGCGAGCGGACGCCCTGCGCGCCGTGGATCAGGACCCCCTCGATGTCGGCGGTCGCCGACGGGCCGGTATGCAGCACCGCGTAGGCCGAGCGGCCGAATTCCGGCCGGCGGTAGGCCGCCTGCACGTTCGGCACGATGTCGGCCGGATCGAGCAGCACGACGAGGTGCTGCGCGAGGTAGCCGACCGCGTTGACGATCAACTCATCCTGGGTGAACAGCACCGAGCCGGTCTCGGCGATGCCGAACACCGCCCGGACCACCGCCACGTCGACGTCCTCGACCTCCTCGGGCGCGCGCACGCCCCGCAGATCGCGGTTTCCGGTCAGCTCGGGGACCGCGGAGGCGACGACCTTGGCGGCGTCGAGGCGCTCGCGCACGCCCGCGAACACGTCGCCGGCACCGGGCTCGGCCACGCGTCCGCCCATGCGCTTCAGCCGCTCGCCGAACTCCGCCACGAGGTCGTCGCCGACGAGCGGTGTGAACAGCGGCACCTCCGGCAGCGGGAAGTCGCCGGCCGGCCGGTTCCTGCGGATGCCGTCGAGGATCGCGTCGCGGGCGCTCATCGACCGGTGTCCTTCATGCGGTTCTGCTTGTACCAGGCGTGGAAGGTCTGGCGCGGCGCGTCGGGCATCTCGCGCTTCTTCCCCCAGGTGTTGAGCGGGTTGTAGACCGCGAAGCGCGGCAGGACCTTCAGCGCGGAATCCGCCGCGCCGATCGCCGCCCGATAGGCGGCCGGGCGCGAGAGCACGGCGCCCGCGGCCTTCATCATGCCCTGCTTGAGCGCCGGGATCTGGTGCTCCTCGACCAGCACCTTCCGCCACGCGAAGATCTGTTCGTGGATGTTGATCTTCACCGGGCAGACGTTGGTGCAGGAGCCGTTCATCGTCGAGGAGAACGGCAGCGTCGAGTATTTCCGCTTGTTGAAGGTCGGATCGATGATCAGCCCGATCGGCCCCGAATAGGTCGCCCCGTAGGAGAGCCCGCCGGACCGCCTGTAGACCGGGCAGGTGTTCATGCAGGCGCCGCAGCGGATGCATTTCAAGGAGGTCCAGAACTCCTCCATGCCGAGGCGCTCGGATCGGCCGTTGTCGACCAGCACCATGTGCATCTCGGTGCCCGCGCGGGGCGCGCGGAAGTGCGAGGTGTACTGGGTGATCGGCGAGCCCAGTGCCGAGCGCGACAGCAGGCGGATGAACACGCCGAGATGCTCGACCTTCGGGATGATCTTCTCGATGCCGATGGAGTGGATCTGCAGCGGCGGCACGTTGCCGGAGAGGTCGGCATTGCCCTCGTTGGTGCAGGTCACGACCGTGCCCGTCTCGGCGATCGCGAAATTGCATCCCGTCATGCCGGCATCGGCCTTGAGGATGTAGGGCCGCGTGGTCTCGCGCTGGCTCTCGGCGAGGTAGTGCGCGTCGTCGTTGTCCGGATCGGTGCCGAGCGTCTTGGCGAAGACCTCGGCCACGTCCATCCGCGTCTTGTGGACGGCCGGCGCCACGACGTGGCTCGGCTCCTCGTTGTCGAGCTGCTGGATCCGCTCGCCGAGATCCGTCTCGATGACCTCGATGCCGTTGGCCGCCATGTGGTGGCGGAAGCCGCACTCCTCGGTGAGCATCGACTTCGACTTCACCAGCGTCCTGGCGCCGTGGCTCCGCAGGATCTCCAGCACGATCCGATTGTGATCGGCGCCGTCCTTCGCCCAGTGCACGTGGACGCCGTTGGCCTTCGCGGCCGCCTCGAACTGCTCGAGATACCGGTCGAGATGGCTCAGCGTGTGGGTCTTGATCTGCGAGGCGAGCTCGCGCAGCTCCTCCCATTCCGGGATCCCGTGCGCGGAGGCGTCGCGCTTCTTGCGCAGGTCCCACAGGCGCTCGTCGTGGGCCGCCTGGTGCAGCGGCGCCGCGAGGAAACGCTCGGCGGCCTCGGACTGGTTGATCGGGCGATCGCCCCGGATCTTCGCGCCGCGCGGCTGCGGCTCCCGGGTCTGCGGCGCGCGGATCGGCTTCGAGGCGGCCTCCGCGTGCTGGAGACGCCGGCCGTCCGGCGCCCGCTCGCTCTCGTCGTGGCCGGCCCGCACCTCCGGGTGGATGACGCCTTCGCGCTCGCGCGGGTTGAGATCCTCGACGCTCATGCGGCGGCTCCGTTCAGCACCTGCGCGATGTGGATGTACTTGAGCGGCAATCCCAGACGCTCGGCGCAGCCCTTCTGGTGCATCAGGCAGGAGGAATCGGCCGACACGACGTAGTCCGCCCCGGCCCGGTTCTGATCCGCGACCTTGTCGTAGCCCATCTTGGCCGAGACGGCCGGCTCGAACACCGAGAAGGTGCCGCCGAAGCCGCAGCACTCGTCCGGCCGGGCGAGATCGACGAGCTCGACGCCCTTCACGAGGCGCAGCAGGTCGAGGGGCTTCGAGAAGTCGGGCTTCACCAGCTCGGTCGGCCGCGCGTGATGGATGCCGCGCAGGGCGTTGCAGTTGGTGTGATAGGCGACCTTGTGCGGGAAGTTCGCCCAGGGCAGGTCCTCGACCTTCAGCACGTCGTGCAGGAACTCCACGAGCTCGTAGGTGCTGGCGCGGACGTGGCTGACCTCGTCGGTCTGGGGGATCGCCGTCAGGTGCTCCCGTACCTGGTGGACGCAGGAGCCCGACGGGGCGACGACGTAGTCGAAGCCGGAGAAGTTCTTGACGAACAGCGCCTCGGTCGCGGCGGCCTCGGCGTGGCAGCCGGTATTGGTCATCGGCTGCCCGCAGCAGGTCTGGTCGAACGGATACTCGACCGTGCAGCCCAGGCGCTCGAGGAGCTCGAGGGTGGCGATCCCGACCTCGGGCTCGAAGGCGTCGACGTAGCACGGCACGAACAGGCCGACCCGCATGGTCTGGCAACTCCCTGGCTAACCCGGCCCGGTGGCCTGGAACGGTTCAAGACTGGCCCAGGGTCTACCGGATGGGGCGATCCTTGGCGAGATCGCTCACTGCGGCACCGTGCCCGCTGTAACCGGTCGCCGCTGCCTCCCCGCGCCCGGCCTCGGCCCGCGCGCGATCGCCCGCGCGAAGCCGGGGAGTTTTCCCGGGGAGCGATGCCGCGCGCTTGATTTCCGACGCCCCAGAGTCGAAGGACGTCTGGAAGCGTTCCGAAGAGATCATCACCATGGAAGAACTGCTCGCCCGCGTCACCACCCGCACCGGGCTCGACGCCGCGACCGCTCAGACCGCCATCGGGCACATCCTGGCCTTCCTGCAGAAGGAAGGTCCTGCCGCCGAGGTCGGCCAGCTGCTGGCGGCCCTGCCGGGTTCCGAGGCGCTGATCGCCGAGTCGAACGCCGGCGAGAGCGGCGGCGGCGGCCTGATGGGCATGCTCGGCGGCATGATGGGCGGCGGCGGCGTCATGGCGCTCGGCCAGAAGCTGATGGCCGCCGGCGTGCCGATGGGTCAGATGCAGCCCCTCGGCCAGGAGCTGTTCGCCTTCGGCCGCGAGAAGGTCGGCGAGGACGCGATGGGCCCGATCATCGGCTCCATCCCCGGGCTGAACCAGTTCGTCTGACCGCGGATCGGTGTGCGCGGCCGCACTGCATTCGGGTGACGCCTGGACGAAGAGTAAAAAAGAGGTTTCGAGGCGAAAGCTTGACGGAACCTGTCCACGCGATCCCCGTTATTGGGGATGTGGCCCGGATCGACGCCTTTGGCAGTGTCCGGTACCGCACTCAAGCAGGCCGGCCATGCCCGTCTTCGAAGCCAAGAACCTGGACAGCGAGTTCGAAGGGCAGTCCCTGCTCGCTGCCATTCTGCACCCGACCCGCGCGGCGCAGACCCGGGCCCTGAGGCACGGTCGCAGGCGGGCGGAGCGCGCGGCGGCCCTGGCCGACCCGATGACGATCGAGCCGCGCTTCCCGATCGCGCCCGGCGAGCTGGCGCCGACCGGGTTCACGGGCCGCTGAGAGGCTCGGCCCGTCGCGCCGACGCCTACCAGGCCTGCGCGGTGACGAGGCCCTGCCGGGTCACCACCACCCATTCCCGTCCGTGGCGCTCGACGCCCTCGACGCGGCCGACGCCGGGGATGACGTCGCCGGGGGCGACCTCGACGAGGCGGCGCCGACGGTTCTCCAGGATCGCGGTGCCCTCGTAGACGTCGCGGAGGGCCCAGCCCTCGATCACCGGCGGCTTGTCGGACGCGGCCGGCTTCGGCTTGGGCTCGCTCACCTTGGCGTCCGCGACCTTGACCTCGGGCTTCGCCTCGACGGCGCGGGCGGGCTCCCCGATGCTCCCGGTCTGGGTCGGCTCCGCCTTCGCGGCGGCGCGGCGGTCGAGCTGCGCGGCGAGGCCGCTGAGGCGGGTGTTATGGTCGCGCTCGACCTGCTCGAGCCGCTCGCCGAGGGCCGAGATCTTGCCGTTCAGGCTCTTGTCGACCTGCGCCAGGCGCTCGCCGAGAGCGGTGCTCCGGCTCGCCGCCTCCTTCCGCGCGCCGTCGGTCGAGGCGCGCAGGTCGGCGAGCACGGTGTGGAGCTGCGCGATATCGGCGGCGAGGCGCACGGTCTCGGTGCGGCCGGCATCGAGCGTCGTCTCCAGGGCCGCGAGCGCGTCGGGCCGGACGGAGGCCGGGCGGGAGAGCGCCATCACGCCCCCGCCCAGGAGGACACCGATCGCCAGGGTCGCGCCCGGGACCGCGAACCGTTTCGGATCGAGGCGCGACAGCGACGCCATCGTGAATCTCGCGGCGGCGGGCGAGGCCGCGGTCTCGTTCGCGGCTGCCGCGGCCTCGGTCTTGCCGGTCACCGCGGCCCTGAGCAGTTCGGCCGGAGAGACCCCCGGGGACCCGGCCTGCTTGGCTTCGATCTTCGTCATCGCCCCGAACTCCGCACGCGGCCTCGCGCTGCAAGCGTTCGTTAAGGACGTTTGTTTACGAAACCCTTACCGCGGTCTGACGGCTCAGGCCGCCAGCCCGCGCTTCTTCAGCAGCGGCTCGATGCTCGGCATCCGCCCGCGGAAGGCCGTGTAGGCCTCGCGCGGATCGCGCAGGTTGCCGGCCCCGTACACGAAGGTCCGCAGCCGCTTCGCCGTCGCCGGATCGAAGATGTCGCCGGCCTCGCGGAACGCGTCGAAGGCGTCCGCGTCCAGCACTTCCGACCAGAGGTAGCTGTAGTATCCGGCGGCGTAGCCGTCCCCCGAGAAGATGTGGGCGAAGTGCGGCGTGCGGTGCCGCATGCTGATCTCGGCCGGCATGCTGATCCGCCGCAGGGCCTCGGCCTCGAAGGCGGGCACGTCGAGACCGCCCTCGCCCTCCGCCGAGAGGTGCAGCGTCATGTCGACGATCGCCGAGGCGGTGTACTCCACCGTGGCGAAGCCCTGATTGAAGGTCCGCGCGGCGAGCAGCTTCCTGAGCAGGGCGTCGGGCATGGGCTCGCCCGTGCGATGGTGGCGCGCGTGGGCGCGCAGGACCTCCGGTTGCTCGAGCCAGTGCTCGTAGAGCTGCGAGGGCAGCTCGACGAAGTCGCGCGACACCGCCGTCCCGGACAGGAGCGGGTAGGTCACGTCCGAGAGCAGCCCGTGCAGGGCGTGGCCGAACTCGTGGAACAGGGTGCGGGCGTCATCGAAGGACAGCAGCGTCGCCTCGCCGTCGGGCGCCTTGGCGAAGTTCATGACGTTGACGATGATCGGCGTGATCGGCCCGTTGAGGCGCTCCTGCGAGCGGAAGGCGCTCATCCAGGCGCCGGACCGCTTCGAGGCGCGGGCGAAATAGTCCCCCAGGAACAGGCCGACCTCGGACCCGTCGGGATTGCCGACCCGCCAGACCCGGACATCGGGATGGTAGCGCGGCACGTCGGAGAGTTCCGTGAAGGTCAAGCCGAACAGCCGGGCGGCCGTGTCGAACGCCGCCTGGATCATCCGCTCGAGGGGCAGGTACGCCTTGATCTCGCTCTCGTCGAGGTCGTGCTCGGCGCGCCGCACCTTCTCGGCGTAGTGCCGCCAATCGTGCGCCTGCAGGGCGAAGTTGTGGCCCTCTGCCTGGATCGTGGCCTGGAGGCGATCACGCTCCTCCGCCGCCCGCGCGCGGGCCGGCGTCCACACGTCCCGCAGCAGCCCGGTCGCCGCGTCTGGGCTCGCCGCCATCGTGTCGTCGAGGGCGAAATGCGCGAAGCTCTCGAAGCCGAGGAGCCGCGCGCGCTCGGCGCGCAGCCGGATGATCTCCGCGATGATCGCGCGGTTATCGGTCGCGCCGCCGTTCTCGCCGCGCCGGGTCCAGGCCGCGTAGGCGCGCTCGCGCAGGTCGCGCCGCGTCGAGCAGACCAGGAACGGCTCGATCAGCGAGCGGGACAGGGTGACGACGTGCCCGTCGAGGCCGCGCTCCCTCGCGGCGCTCTCGGTCGCGGCCCGCAGGAACGGCGGCAGGCCGGCCAGGTCCTCCTCGCCCTGCAGCGGCAGGATGAAGCTGCTCTCGTCGGCCAGGAGGTTCTGACTGAACGTCGTCCCGAGCTCCGACATGCGCGCCGCGATCTCGGCGATGCGGGCCTTGTCCTCGGGCCCGAGATCCGCCCCCGACCGGCGGAAGCGGATCCGGTACCGGTCGAGGACCCGCCGCTCCTCCGCACCGAGCCCCCCGGCGTCGATCGCCGAGATCCGGGCCCAGAGCTCGGGGTTGAGGTAGATGGCGCTCCCGTGCCGGGCGAGTTTGGGCCCGATCTCCCGCTCGATGGCCTGCAACTCCGGGTTGGTGTGGCTGCCGGTCAGATTGTAGAACACGCCGGCGACGCGCTCGAGGGCGAGGCCGGCCCGCTCCATCGCCGCGACGGTGTTGGCGAAGGTGGCCGGCGCGGTCTGGCCGGCGATGGCGCGGATCTCGGAATCGTGCGCGGCGAGCGCGGCCTCGAACGCGGGTCCGTAGTGCTCCGGCCGGATCCGATCGAACGGCGGCAGGCCGTGCGGGGTGCTCCACTGCGCTTCGCGGAAGGGATTGTCCTGCGGCAGGCTCGGGAGCCCGGCATCAGCTGCGTCCGACATGCAGTCCTCAAATCTACGTCCACGCGACAGCGCGTTCGTCTGCGCCGCCGGTGCGCCGACATGGGGTGTGCCGGCGCGATCCGGAAGACAGTGGTCCGATCGGCGCGGCCGTCAACCGGGTCCGGGCGATCCGAATGACGTCTCGCTCGTTGTAGAGGCCAATGCCCACGCTTCGAGGCCCCATGCCGGGACGCAGCCTATCGACCCTCCGACCCGCGCTGGTTCTCGCGGGCGGTGCCCTCGCCGCAGGGCTCGCCTTCCCGGTATCGCCGGCCCGCGCCATCGAGGCGCCGGCGGCCACCGTGCCGACGCCCCCGCCCCTGCCGCCGGAGCGTCCCGAGGCGCTGAAGCCGCCCGTCGCCGATCCGGCGCCGCCGACGCCGCCCGCGCGGCCGCCGGAGCTGAAACCGGCCGTGGCTGAGCCGAGCAAGGAACCGGTCCGGGAGCCGTCGAGGGAGACCGGCCGCGAGAAGCCCTCGGACGCCGCTCAGGAAACCGGGAAGGACGCCGGGAAGGACGCCGGCAAGGACGCCGCCAGAGAGGCCGCCAAGCCGGAGATCCCGTCACCGCCGCCGGCACCGCCCGAGCGGCCGCCGGAGCTGTCGGGCGCGGCCGCCCTGGCCCTCAAGGTGACGCCGCCGGACGACAGCGCCTGCCGGACGCGCCTCAAGCGCCTCGGCGTCGACTTCGAGCCGCTGCCGCCGATCTCAGAAGGCCAGTGCACCGCGCCGCTGCCGCTCAAGGTGACGAAGTTCGCCGACGGCGTGGCCCTGCCGCAGGGCGCCACGCTGACTTGCCGGACCGCCGAGGCGCTGGCGCGCTGGGTCACCGAGGTTCAGGTTGAGGCCGAGCGGACGCTGAAGCATCCGGTGACCGCGCTCGAGCTCGGCGGCTCCTATGTCTGCCGCGGGCAGAACCACGACGTCGACGCCAAGCTCAGCGAGCACGCCTTCGCCAACGCCGCCGACATCATGGGCTTCGCCTTCGCGGGACGCGCGAATATCCCCGTGAAGGCGATGCCGGACGGTTCCGAAGAGGCACAGTTCCTCGGCGCGGTGCGCGCCAAGGCGTGCGGCTTCTTCCGCACCGTCCTCGGCCCGGGATCGAACGCCGCCCACGCCAATCATTTCCATCTCGACGAGCGCGAGCGCAACGCCGGTCACCGCTTGTGCCAGTAGAGCCGCGTGGAACGTTCCCGCAGATCCGGCATTTCTCGGCTCGGGAGCGCCTCCGCTCCCCGGAATGACGACGACGATGATCCCGAAACCTTGGCTGTCGGTCAGCGCGGCACTGCTGGCGAGTTGTCTGGCCGCGCACGGCGCGACGGCGCGGACCGGGAAAGGCCAGAAGGCCGAGACGGCCGAGCCGCCGGCGCTGACCGCCGAGGCGGTGAACGCCGCGACCCTGTCACAGACGGGCGCCGGGAAGACCGAGGGCGCGAAGCCGGACGCGAAGAAGCGTCGGGCCAAGTCGTCCGATGAGAAGGCCGATCCGCTGATCGTCAAAGCCCAGGTGCTGCTCGATCGCGCGCATTTCTATCCCGGCGCGATCGACGGTCGGAAAGGCGACAACTACCGGCACGCCCTCTCGGCCTTCGCGGTGGCTCAGGGATTGCCCGCCAGCGAGGATCTGACGCCCGAGATCTGGGACAAGCTCCAGGCGACCAGCGATAAGCCCGCGGTCACGGACTACACGCTCACCGAGAGCGACGCCGCGGGCCCCTATGTCGAGCGGATCCCGCCCAAGATGGAGGAGCAGGCCGAGCTCAAGACGCTGGGCTACACCAACCCCCGCGAGATGCTGGCCGAGCGGTTCCACATGAGCCGCGACCTCGTCAGCGCGCTTAATCCCGGCAAGCCCCTCGACAAGGCCGGCACCACCATCGCGGTGGCGGCGGTCGAGCCGATGGGGACGGACAAACCGAAGGCCAAGGATCTGCCGCAGGAGCCGAAGGTCGAGCGCATCGAGGTGGACAAGACGAGCCGCGACGTTCGCGCGTTCGGCGCCGACGGAAAGCTCCTGGCCTACTATCCCGCGTCGATCGGCAGTTCCGAGAAGCCGGCACCGAGCGGCGAGACCAAGGTGAAGGGCGTCGCGTTCGACCCCAACTACACCTACAACCCGAAATACGCTTTCAAGGGCGTGAAAGCGCAGCACAAGTTCACCATCCAGTCGGGGCCCAACAATCCGGTCGGCCTGGTCTGGATCGATCTGGCGATTCCGAGCTACGGGATCCACGGGACGCCTGAGCCCGAGAAGGTCGGGAAGACCGAGTCTCACGGCTGCATCCGCCTGACGAACTGGAATGCCCGCGACCTCGCCGCGCATGTGACACGAGGTGCCAAGGTCAGCTTCAAGGACGACTGAGGTGCTGCGCGGCGCGGCCCCAAGCCGCCCTCGCGGCGCCGTCAGCACAAAAATGTATCATCGGTTAACATACCGCCCGGTCTGGGTGTCGGAACGGGCCAGGAACGCTTGACACATTGCGCATTACGGGCGACGCCTCAGGTTGTCTCGCGGGCTGACCCTCGGGCCGCGTTCACCCTTCCGGACGCTGCTCACGCGGTGCGCAAGGCCTGACCAACCGCATGGCAAGATCCCCGGCGACGGGGGCATTCGAAGGGAAGACGGCCCGGCGTGATTGCTGACCCCAACGACGACGTCCTCAACGGCGTCCGTGTTCTCGTCGTCGAGGACGAGGCCGCGATCTCGATGCTGCTGGAGGACATGCTCCTCGATTTCGGCTGTGCCGTGGTCGGGCCGGCCGCGCGTCTCTCCTCGGCGCTCGAGATGGCGTCGCAGGAGGCGTTCGAGGTCGCCATTCTCGACGTGAACGTGGCGGGCGAGCCGATCTACCCGGTGGCCGAGGCCATCGCCAAGCGCGATCTGCCGCTGGTCTTCTCGACCGGCTACGGCGGCGCCGGCATCCGCGAGCCGTTCCGCGACAGGCCCGTGGTCCAGAAGCCGTTCAGCCAGGCCGACCTGAAGCGCACCCTGATCGGGGCGATCCGCGCGGCCCGCGACTGAGAGCGGGGCGTTCGCGCAGGCAGGCTGAGGTCCCCGCGTCAGAGCCCCTCGATCGTGAAGACCCGCTCGACATGGGCGGGCCAGGCCCGATGCCCGACGAACACGGCGTCGGCCCGGAACGTCGCTCCGGCGCACCAGGCATTGCGACCGATCCAGGCCCGGACCGCGCGGGAGAATCGCCGCTGCTTGGCGCCGTCGATCGCCTCCCGGGCATCGTCGCGCTTCGCTCGCGCCTTCACCTCCACGAAGACGACGGTGTTCCAGCGCCGGACGACGAGATCGATCTCGCCGCCCGCGACGCTGACGCGCCGCCCGATCGGCCAGTAGCCTTTCAGCATCAGCGCGGCGAGCGCCAACCACTCGGCCCGGTGGCCGAGCCGATAGGCGGCGCGGCGCCGGCCGGCCCCGTCCGGCAGAGCCCCGGTCATCCCGGGTCCCGCGCCAGCGCCAGGGCGCGCGCGTAGACGAGGCGCCGCGGCTGCCCGGTCTCGTCGGACACGAGGCTGGCGGCATCCTTGATCGAGTGCCGCTCCAGGGCCGCCAGGATCAGGGCGTCGAGGGCGGCGTCCGTGTCCGCGGTCCGCTCCGGCGCCGTCGCCGCACCGATGATCACCACGATCTCCCCCTTCGGCGGTCCTTCCTGGGCGAAGCGCGCGCTCAGGCTGCCCAGCGTATCGCGCCGGATGGTTTCGTAGAGCTTGGTCAGCTCGCGGGTCACGGCGGCGGGCCGCTCCGAACCGAGCACCGCGGCGGCGTCCGCCAGCATGTCGGGCAGGCGATGCGGCGACTCGAACAGGACCAGCGTGCCGGGAACCTGGAGCAGCGCCTCGAGGCGGTTGCGCCGCGCTCCGGCCTTCTGCGGCAGGAAGCCCTCGAAGAAGAAGCGATCGGTCGGCAGGCCCGCCGCGACCAGCGCCGTCATCACCGCGGATGGCCCCGGGACGGGCGTGATGGCGATCCCGGCCTCGATGGCGGCCTGGACCAGCTTGTAGCCGGGATCCGAGACGAGCGGGGTCCCGGCATCCGAGACCAGCGCCAGGGCCTCGCCGGCGCGCAGCCGCGCCACCATCCGCTCGCGCACCGCGTCGTTGGAATGCTCGTGATAGGCCAGGAGCGGCGTCGTGATCCCGTAATGCGCCAGCAGGTTCCGGGTGACGCGGGTGTCCTCGGCCAGGACCGCGTCGGCCGCCGCCAGGGTGGCCAGCGCCCGGATGGTGATGTCGCGCAGGTTCCCGATCGGGGTCGCCACGATGTGCAGGCCCGGGGACAGGGGCTCTGTCTCGCTCGCGAGCCCGAAGGCCGTGAAGGTCGTGCTGCGCGGCCGGTCGGGGGCGAGCTTCTGTGACGGAGCTCGGGTCGAGGCGGCGGGCCCCGGGTCGTCGAATCTGCGGGTCATCGCCGGCGATCTTGCCACACCCGCCGCCTCTCGTCGCGGCGGGGCCGCGCGACCGGGGGCAAGTCCGGGCCGCCGCGTTTACATTTGGGATCGTGCCGGTCAGGCTGCGGAGCCTGCCCGAAGGAGTACGCGCCATGGCGCGCCCGACAAGCGCGCGGGACCGTCTCGTGCGTGTCACCGCCCCGACCGCCGCGCTCTGCGCCGTCCTGCTGTCGCTCGGTGGCTGCATCGGCAGCGACCTCGCCCGGCGCGCGACCGGGCCGCAGGCCGAGCTGACCCCGCCGGCCGCCGTGCCGGGCGCGCCGGGCCCCGCGCCCACGCCGGCGCCGATGCCGGCCGCTGGCGGCGGCGGGCGCATCGGCGCGGGTTCGGTGAAGGTGGCCCTGGTGCTGCCGCTGACCGGCCAGGGTTCGACGGTGGGTGCCGCCATGCGCGACGCGGCGCAGCTCGCCTACGACGAGGCCCAGCAGCCCGACCTGACGCTCCTCGTCGAGGACGACCGGGGCAGTCCGGACGGCGCCCGGGAGGCGACCCAGGAAGCGCTGCGCCAGGGCGCCGAGATCGTCCTCGGCCCGCTCTTCGCCGGCAGCGTCCAGGCCGCCGCCGCCGTCGCCAGGACCGCCGGCAAGCCGGTGATCGGCTTCTCCACGGACGCGACCGTGGCGAACCCGGGCGTCTACCTGCTGAGCTTCCTGCCGCAGCCGGAGGTGGACCGCGTCATCGAGGACGCGGTCGCCGGCGGGAAGCGGTCCTTCGCGGCGCTGATCCCGGAGACGGCCTACGGCAACGCGGTCGAGGCGGAGTTCCGGGAGGTCGTCGCCCGGAAGGGCGCGCGGGTCGCCGCCGTGGAGCGCTACCCGGCGGGCGCGCCCGTCCCGGCGGTGGAGCGGCTCGCGCGGGTGATCGCCGGGCCCGGCGCCACCGCCGACGCGCTGTTCATCCCGGAGACCGCCGACGCGATGCCGACCGTGGCGGCCGCGCTGACGAAGGCGGGCTTCTCGCCGGCCCGGGTGCGCCCCCTCGGCACTGCCCTCTGGAACGAGCCGTCACTCTTCGCGCTGCCCGCCCTGCAGGGCGGCCGCTTCGCCTCGCCGGACCGCGTCGGCTTCTCGAATTTCAGCGCGCGCTACCAGGCGCGGTTCGGCACCGTCCCGCCCCGGGTGGCCTCCCTCGCCTACGACGCGGTGCTCCTCGCGGCGGCCCTGTCGCGGCGGTACGGCTCGCAGCGCTTCGCCGAGGCCACCCTGACCAACAGCCTGGGCTTCGCCGGCGTCGACGGGACGTTCCGGTTCCGGCCGGACGGTCAGAGCGACCGGTCCCTCGCGGTCTACGAGATCCGCAACAACGCCGCGACGCCCGTCAGCCCCGCGCCCCGGGTCCTCGCGAAGCCCGCGATCTGATCAGGCGGCGAGTTCGGCGACCAGCGCGTTCAGCACCGGCGCGCCCCGCGCCGTGGCGGCGATGCGGCCGCCGGGCAGCCGCTCCAGCAGGCCGTCCCCGATCAGCATGCCGATCCGGTTGCCGTTCAGCGGCCGTCCCTTGAGGGCCGCGTAGGTGTCGGGATCGATCCCCTCGCGCAGGCGCAGGCCCATCACCAGGAACTCGTCGGCCTGATCGGCTGCGGTGAGGATCTCGGTCTCGACGATCCCGTGGCCCTCGGCCTCGACCCGGGCGAGCCACGCCTCGGGCGATCGCTCCGTCACGGTTCCGAGCCGGCCCCCGGGCGTCACGAGCCGCCCGTGGGCGCCCGGACCGATGCCGGCGTACTCGCCGTAGCGCCAGTAGAGCAGGTTGTGCCGCGATTCGGCGCCGGGCCGCGCGTGGTTCGAGATCTCGTAGGCCGGAAGGCCGGCCCTCGCGCAGAGATCCTGGGTGACGTCGTAGAGGGCGCGGCCGACCTCGTCGTCCGGCGTCACCAGCTTGCCGGCGGCGGCGAGCCCGTGGAACGGTGTCCCGGGCTCGATGGTGAGCTGGTAGAGCGAGAGGTGCTCCGCGGCCCGCGCGAGCGCCTCGGCGAGCTCCGCCCGCCACAGCGCCGGCGTCTGGCCGGGCCGCGCGTAGATCAGGTCGAAGGAGGTCCGCGCGAAGGCCGACTGCGCCAGGGCGATCGCGTCCAGGGCCTGTGCCGTGTCGTGCAGGCGCCCCAGGGTCCGCAGCGAGGCATCGTCGAGGGCCTGGATGCCGAGCGACACACGGTTGACCCCGGCCGCGCGGTAGCCGTGGAAGCGGCCGGCCTCGACACTCGACGGGTTGGCCTCGAGGGTCACTTCCGCGTCCGGCGCGACCGCCCAGTGGGCCGCGACCGCGTCGAGCAGGCCGGCCACGGTCGCGGGCTGCATCAGCGAGGGCGTGCCGCCGCCGAGGAAGATGCTGGTGACGGTGCGGCCCGGCGTGCGGGCGGCATTGTGGGCGATCTCGGCGCGGAAGGCGGCGAGGAAGCGGGGCTCGTCCACGCCCGCGCGGCGGACGTGGCTGTTGAAGTCGCAGTACGGGCACTTCGCGGCGCAGAAGGGCCAGTGCAGGTAGATCCCGAAGCCCGCGTCGCGGGTCGGATGGTCCGGGCCGGTCGATGACATGATGGCGGGGATGTGAGCGCCCGCGCCCCGTTTGGCAAATCAGGCGCCGGGCGCGAGGCAGGCGCGGCTCAGCTCGACGAAGGCGCGGGCGCGGTGGGACAGGCCCCGCCCCTTCTGCCAGTCGACGCCGTGCTTCTCCTCGGCGGTCATCTCGCCGAAGGTGCGGTCGTGGCCGTCCGGCCGGAAGATCGGGTCGTAGCCGAAGCCCGCGGAGCCCTTCGCGGCGACGAGGTCGCCGAACACCCGTCCCTCGAACAGCTCGGTGTGTCCGTCCGGCCAGGCCAGCACCAGGGCGGACACGAAGTGCGCCCGGCGGTCGGCCGCGCCGCGCCGGTCGAGTTCGGCGAAGATCCGCGCCATCGCGCCGGCGAAGTCCTTGGTCGGGCCGGCCCAGCGGGCCGAGAAGATGCCCGGCGCCCCGTCGAGGGCGTCGACGCACAGGCCGGAATCGTCGGCGAAGGCCGGCAGTCCGGTGGCCTCGGCCGCAGCTTGCGCCTTGATGGCCGCGTTCTCGGCGAACAGGGTGCCGGTCTCGTCGGGCTCGGGCAGGCCGAGTTCGCCCGCCGACACCGCCTCGATCCCGAACGGCGCGAGCAGCTCGCGCATCTCGGTGAGTTTGCCGGCATTGTGCGTGGCGATCACCACCTTCCCGGTCAGACGGCGGCTCACGCGATGGCCTCCTTCTGCAGGGCGACCAGCCGCTCCGTGCCGGCGCGGGCGAGTCCGAGGAGTTCGAGGAGCTGTTCCTGCGTGAAGGGCTCCATCTCGGCGGTGCCCTGCACCTCGACGATGCCGCCCCGGCCCGTGAGCACGAAGTTGGCGTCGGTCTCGGCCGCCGAATCCTCGGCGTAGTCGAGGTCGAGAACCGGCGTGCCCTTGTACAGGCCGCACGAGACGGCGGCGACGTGGTCGCGCAGCGGATCGACGGAGATGATCGAGCGCGTCCGCATCCAGGCGAAGCAATCGTGCAGCGCCACCCAGGCGCCCGTGATCGCGGCCGTCCGTGTGCCGCCGTCGGCCTGGATCACGTCGCAGTCGATCGTGATCTGGCGCTCGCCCATGGCCGGCAGGTTGGTGACGGCGCGCAGCGACCGGCCGATCAGCCGCTGGATCTCCTGGGTCCGGCCCGACGGTTTCCCGGAACCGACCTCGCGGCGGGTGCGTTCGTGCGTCGCACGCGGGAGCATGGCGTACTCGGCCGTGACCCAGCCCTTGCCGGAACCGCGCAGCCACGGCGGCGCGCGCTCTTCCAGGGACGCGGTGCAGAGCACCCGGGTGTTGCCGAAACTTACGAGGCACGAGCCCTCGGCGTAGCGCGAGACCGCGCGCTCCAGGCTCACGGGCCGCAACTCGTCGGCGGCACGCTTGGAAGGCCGCATCGCGGGCCCCTTCTGTCGAGAGTGTCGAGGGCCGCGCTCTTAGGCCGCCGCGCAACCACGGGCAAGCATCGCCGTGCGGATTGATCCGCGCGGGACGGTTGGACATGATCGGACCACAGGATGACCTCGTGACACACCCCAGTCCCAACTTCCCGAACGGCCAGTCCATGCAGGCGCTCGCCGCCCTCAACGAGCGTGCCCGGGAGATCTTCCGGCAGATCGTCGAGAGCTATCTCACCACCGGCGAGCCGGTCGGGTCCCGGAACCTGGCGCGCATCCTCCCGATGGCGCTGTCGCCGGCCTCGATCCGCAACGTCATGGCGGATCTGGAGCATTCCGGCCTGATCTTCGCCCCGCACACGTCCGCCGGCCGCCTGCCCACGGAATTGGGCCTGCGCTTCTTCGTCGACGCGATGCTCGAGCTCGGCGACGTCAGCCAGGACGAGCAGGCGCGGATCGAGGCGCAGATGCGCGCCGCCGCCTCGGGCCACACGTTCGACTCGGCCCTGGCCGAGGCCTCGACCATGCTGTCCGGGGTCTCCCGGGGCGCCGGGGTCGTCCTGACCACGAAGGCGAACGTCAACCTGAAGCACATCGAGTTCGTGCGCCTCGATCCGGCCCGGGCCCTCGTCATCCTCGTCTCGGACGACGGCTCGGTGGAGAACCGCCTCGTGGACCTGCCGCCGGGCCTGCCGGCCGGCGCGCTCCAGGAGGCGACGAACTTCCTGAACGCGCGCCTGCAGGGCCGCACGCTCGGCACGCTCCGCGCCGAGATCGAGGCCGGTCGCAAGGCGATGAAGCGGGAGCTCGACGCGATCACCGAGCGCCTCGTCGATGCCGGGCTCGCCACGCCGGTCGGCCCGTCGGAGGCGCGCCAGCTGATCGTGCGCGGGCAGGCCAACCTGCTCGACGACCTGCGCGCGGTCGAGGACCTCGAGCGCATCCGCCTGCTGTTCAACGATCTGGAGACCCAGAAGGACGTGATCGATCTCCTGTCCCGCGCCGAGGGCGGCGAGGGCGTGCGGATCTTCATCGGCTCGGAGAACAAGCTGTTCTCGCTGTCGGGCTCCTCGCTGATCGCGGCGCCGTTCCGCGACGGTTCGCAGAAGATCGTCGGCGTCGTCGGCGTGATCGGTCCGACCCGGCTCAACTACGCGCGGATCGTGCCGATGGTCGACTACACGGCGCGCGTGGTGTCGAAGCTCCTGGACGGCGGGCGGTAGAGGGCACCGGGCAGAGGATCCGCCCGGCGCACCGATCTTCCTGTGACCGCCCGCTCAGGCCGGGATCACGTCCACGATCTCGTAGGTGTCGGGATCGATGATCACGATATCGTCCCGCACGAGGATGAAGTCGTAACCTTCGTATTCCGGCACCAGCTCGATGATCGCCGGCGGCAGCCGGTGGAGGGTGATCGAGCGCGGGATCGCCGTGCCCACCGCCAGACCGAAGGCCACGTCCCGGAGCGGCGAGACGCCCAGGCGCGTGATCGAGCTGCGGAACTCGGTCCGCTGACGGGTATCGAGGCGGCCGACAGCGCCGCGGACGGCGCCGCGGTCGCGGGCGCCGGCGCGGCCACCCCGTTCCGCGGCCGGACCGCGATCGCCGCGCGCGGGACCGGCCGCGCGCGCGGTTGCCGCGCTCGGACCGGGCCGGGCTCGCGCCACCCCGCTCGCCCCGGTCCCGCGATCGCCGGCCGGGGATTGCGCGCGGCCGCCCCGGTCCGCCGGTCCGTTGCGCTCGGCGCGCGCCCGCGACGGCCGGCCCTCGTACGCGCGGCGGGCCCGCTCGCGCGCGCGCGGCGCACCCTCGCCCGCCGCGGGCGCGCATCGCCCCGCCCCCGCCGCCGCGCCCCCGCATGCGCCGCCCGCACCGCCCGCACCGCCACCGGCCGCGCGGCGCCGCACCGGCCGCCGCCACGGGACCCGCGCGCGCCGCCGCCGCGGTCCGCGCCGCCCGGGCCGCCCTGCGCGAACGCCGTCGCCGCTCCGGCGACGACGAGGGCCGCCGCGACCGTGTCTCTCAGAATCCGCTTCATGGCTTCTCCTCCTGGGGTGGTCGGAGCGCCATCGACGCCCACGCCGGGCCGCAACGGGGCCTCGGGGCGAACCGTTCCGTCCCGCGGCACTGTGGACGCGCGGCCGGTGACACGCGCCCGCGCTGTCCTCGGCTAAGTCGGATCACGGTCTTGCGATCAGGCGCGTCACCTGTAACGTCGCGCCGCACGAAGAAGAGACCGGTTTCGGCCGGCATCAAGATTGATCCACGGAGACGCCATGTCCGCCTCTCGAGACGATACGATCGGTATCGCACCGAGTGCCCTCGATGATGCTGCGGACCGGAAGCGCCGGATCTGGGCGATCGTCGGATCGTCCTCGGGCAATCTCGTCGAGTGGTACGACTTCTACTGCTACGCGTTCTTCGCGCTCTACTTCGCGCCGGCCTTCTTCCCGAAGGGCGATTCCACCAGCCAGCTCCTGCAGACCGCCGGCATCTTCGCGGTGGGCTTCTTCATGCGCCCGATCGGCGGATGGCTGTTCGGGCGCATCGCCGACCGGGTCGGCCGCCGGACCTCGATGGTCATCTCGGTGCTGATGATGTGCTTCGGCTCGCTGCTGATCGGCATCCTGCCGACCTACGAGCATGTCGGCACGCTGGCGCCCGTGCTGCTGCTCCTCGCCCGCATGCTCCAGGGCCTGTCGGTCGGCGGCGAGTACGGCACTTCGGCCACCTACATGAGCGAGGTGGCGATCAAGGGCCGGCGCGGCTTCTTCGCCTCGTTCCAGTACGTCACGCTGATCGGCGGCCAGCTCCTCGCCTCGCTGGTCCTGGTGCTGCTGCAGACGGTGATGACCGGTCAGGAACTCACCGCGTGGGGCTGGCGCATCCCGTTCTTCATCGGCGCCGCGCTGGCGGTCGTCGCGCTCTATCTGCGGCGCTCGCTGGCCGAGACGAAGGACAGCAGCGACAAGGAGACCGCCGGCACCTTCTCGGCGCTGGCCAAGCACTGGCGGGCGTTCCTGGTCGTGGTCGCCTACACGGCCGGCGGCTCCCTGAGCTTCTACACCTTCACGACGTACATGCAGAAGTACCTCGTCAACACCGCCGGCATGCCGAAGACCTCGGCGTCGCAGACGATGACGGCGGTGCTGTTCGTCTACATGATCATCCAGCCGCTCTTCGGCGCGCTCTCCGACAGGATCGGCCGGAAGGCCAACATGCTGCTCTACAGCGGCCTCGGCACGCTCATGGTGGTGCCGCTGATGACGGCTCTCGGAACCAACAAGGACCCCTACCTCGCCTTCGCGCTGATCTCCCTCGGCCTCGCGGTGGTGTCGTTCTACACGGGCATCAGCGGCATCGTGAAAGCGGAGCTGTTCCCCACCAACGTCCGCGCCCTCGGCGTCGGCCTGTCCTACGCGGTCGCCAACGCCACCTTCGGCGGCACCGCCGAGTTCGTCGCCCTGTGGTTCAAGGACAACGGCATGGAGAGCACGTTCTTCTGGTACGTGACTGTCCTTATGGCGGTCGCCTTCGTGGCCTCTCTGATCATGCCGAACCCCAAGGTCCACGGCTATCTCGACGGCGCCGGCACCGTCGAGGAGGCGCTGGGCAAGAAGCCCCGTCTCGCCCACGCCTGAACGAGGGCCGCCCGGCTGGACCGGGCCGGCCTTTCACGCTGATATGGCTCCCGCCGGGCGCGCCAGACGCTCGCGGGAGGACGCCATGTTCAGGAAGGCCGCCGTCGGGGCGCTGGCCCTGCTCTGTCTCGCGACCGCAGCGCGCTCCGGGGCCGCCGAGCCGGGAACCGCCGACGCGCCGTTCAGGCCGACGCGGCCCGCGGGCTACCTCTTCGTCGGCGGCCGCTACGCCACGGCGGGCGGCAAGACGACGGCGTCCGGGCAGATGTTCGTGGAGTACCGCGCCCCGGAGCGGGTGACGCAGCCCTACCCGATCGTCCTGGTGCACGGCACCGCGCAGACCGGGACCAACTTCCTCGGCACCCCGGACGGGCGCCCGGGCTGGGCCGACCGTTTCGCCGCGAAGGGCTTCGCTGTCTACGTCGTCGACCAGGTCGGCCGCGGCCGCTCGGGCGGCGACCCGGACACCTACGGTCCCTACGCCCGCCTGCCCGCCGAGGATCTGGAGACGGTGTTCACCGGCCAGGAGCGCTTCGCGCTCTACCCGCAGGCGAAGCTTCACACGCAGTGGCCGGGCGGCGCGGGAGTCCGCGGCAACGCCGCCTTCGACCAGTTCTACCTCTCCCAGGTGCCCTACATCGCCAGCGCGCTGAAGAGCGAGGAACTGGTCGATCCGGCGCTGATCGTGCTGCTCGAGACGATCGGCCCCGCGATCCTGCTGACGCACTCGCAGGCGGGTGTCTTCGGCTGGGCGGTCTCCGATCAGCGGCCCGACCTCGTGAAGGCGCACGTGGCCGTCGAGCCCAACGGACCGACCTTCTACGACATCCGCTTCAAGGGCGGTGCGGAGTGGTACGAGCGCGTCGGCGAGTCCCGGGCGCGGCCCTACGGCATCACCCGGGTGCCGCTGCACTTCGAGCCGCCGGTGAGCGGTCCGGCCGACCTGACGGTCGTCCAGGCGGAGAGCGCCGCCGCGCCCGACAAGATCCGCTGCTGGCTCCAGGCCGAGCCCGCGCGCCGGTTGCCGAACCTCGCCCGGGTCCCGGCGGTGATCGTCACCGCCGAGGCCTCGTTCCGGGCCACCATGGACGATTGCACGGCGGCCTTCCTGACCCAGGCCGGGGCGCGACCGGACCGGCTGGCGCTCGCCGAGCACGGCATCCGCGGCAACGGCCACATGATGATGCTGGAATCGAACAGCGACGCGGTGGCGGACGCGATCGTCGGCTGGATCCAGGGCCGGGTCCGGGCTCCGGCCCAGCCTTAACCCGCCGCTTACCGTGTCGCGGCGAGGGTGCCGCCGTCATCCGACGAGGGACTGCATGACCGACATGACCGACACCGTGGGCGTCGCGGGCGACCGCATCCGCTCGATCATCGAGCGCGTGGAACGGCTGGAGGAGGAGATCAAGGACCTGATGGAGGCCAAGAAGGAGGTCTTCGCCGAGGCCAAGGGCGAGGGTCTCGACGTGAAGGTGCTCAAGGAGATCCTGAAGATCCGCAAGCAGGACAAGGACGAGCGCGACGAGCAGGAGACGCTCCTCGACGTCTACCTGCGCGCCATGGACGCGCCGTCGCCGGCCCCGATCGCCGTCGCGGCCTGACACGCTCGACCGGGTGCGGCGCCGGGCGCCGCACCCCTCTCCGCGTATCGCAGCTAGGCCGCGAGGTAGGCGGCGATGTTGCGCCGGATCCGCTCCAGGGGATCCTCCGCCGGGTCCGGCAGGACGAAGCGCGCGCCGGTGATCGTCTCGTAGGCGCGGATGTAGACCGCGGCGGTCTCCAAGACGACCTCGGCCGGAATCTCCGGGATCGGGTCCTTATAGGGGTCGCAGCGGGCGACGACCCAGTTGCGCACGAAGTCCTTGTCGAAGCTCTCCGGGGCCGAACCCGCGGCGAAGCGCTCGGGATAGCTCTGGGCGAACCAGTACCGGCTGCTGTCCGGCGTGTGGATCTCGTCGGCGAGGACGATCCGGCCTTCCGGATCCGTTCCGAACTCGTACTTCGTGTCGGCCAGGATCAGGCCGCGCTCCGCCGCCAGGGCCGTCCCGCGCGCGAACAGCGCCAGGGCCGCCTCGGACACGGTCCGCCACTGCGCGCGCGTCAGCAATCCGCGCTCGAGGATCTCCGCCTCGGTGAGCGGCTCGTCGTGGCCGCCGTCGAACGCCTTGGTGGTCGGCGTGATGATCGCCTCCGGCAGCCGCTGGTTCGGCCGCATCTCGTCGGGGAAGCGGTGGCCGTACATGTCCCGCTCGCCGGCGCGGTAGCGCGTCAGGATCGACGTCGATGTGGTGCCCGCGAGGTAGCCGCGCACCACCACCTCCACGGGTAGGATCTCGAGGCGCCGGCCGACCACCACGTTCGGGTCGGGATAGGCGATGACGTGGTTCGGGCAGAGGTCGGCGGTCTGCTCGAACCAGTAGCGGGCGGTCTGGGTCAGGACCTGGCCCTTGAACGGGATGGCCGCGAGCGCCCGGTCGAAGGCGCTGATCCGGTCCGAGGTGATGAGGATGCGCCGGCCGTCAGGGAGGTCGTAATTGTCCCGAACCTTGCCGCGGTAGTGCCGGGGCAACTCGGGCAGGGTCGCGTCGCGCAGGACCTGATGCGCGTGCGGGGCGAGATCTGCCGTGTTCATCGGGCTTTCCGTCAGGCTGAACGGCGACCGCGCCGTCGGACCTCTGTGCGCGGACGGGCCGGGAAATTCCAGTCCTGGCCCCCGCGAGGGCGCGCGGCGCCCGCCCTCGCCCTGGTCGGGCCCGCCCGGAACCCTACACTTACGCGGGGACCAACGACGATGGATGACCGGACGCACGGCGCCGAACGCGTCTCCCGGACGGCCGAGGCGCGATGTACGAGACACCCCAACCGTCGGGCAGAGACCCGTTCCTGCGCCGGATCGAGACGGTGGCCCTGTTCCGGCTGACCGACGCGGAGCGCGCCGCGCTCGCCACGATCCCCATGCAGGTCGCCCAGTTCGAGCCCAATCAGGACATCATCCGGGAGGGCGACCGCCCGTCCCGGAGCTTCGCGCTGCTCAGCGGGATCGCCTGCACCTACAAGTCGACCCGTGCGGGCAAGCGGCAGGTGATGAGCTACCATGTCCCCGGGGACGTGCCTGATTTCCAGAGCCTGTTCCTGGAGGTGCTCGACATCAACATCGCCACGGTGAGCGCCTGCCGCCTCGGCTTCGTCCAGCACGACGCGGTCCGGGCCATGCTGCGGGCGCACCCGCGGCTCAACGAGGTGTTCTGGCGCGCGACGCTGATCGACGCCGCCATGGTCCGGGAGTGGATGCTCAACACCGGGCGCCGCGAAGCCTATGCCCGGATGGCCCACCTGTTCTGCGAGCTGGTGACGCGGCTCGGCGCGGTCGGGCTGGCGCCCGACCTGACCTGCGACTTGCCGATGACGCAGCCGGAACTCGCGGACGCCCTCGGCATCACGTCGGTCCACGTCAACCGCACGGTTCGCGATCTGCGAGCCGCCGGCCTCATCGCGCTGCGGGGTCGCCGCCTCACCGTCAACGACTGGGCCGGGCTGCAGGAGGCGGCGGAGTTCGACCCGACCTACCTGCACCTGCGCGATGCGGAGACGCGCTGACGGGCACGCGCGCGCTGAGACCGCTCATCGTCTAGAAGGAGGCGTGTTCTCGGTCGCCGGCTCTATCGATCCGAGGATCGGGCGCTCAGCGAGCTGATGGTGCCCAGGGACGGAGTCGAACCGCCGACACTGCGATTTTCAGTCGCATGCTCTACCAACTGAGCTACCTGGGCGTCGTCCGCGCCGGTGTCGGCCTCGGACGTCGCGGGGTATAGTGAGTGCTTGGCGGCCTGTCCAGCCTCGCGTGACGCCGACGTGACCGGAAGGCCGAAAAATTCAGTCCTCCGGATCCGGCGAGGGCGGCGGCGCGTCCGGATCGCGCTCCTCGGGTATCGCGTAGCGCTCGTTGAGCCAGCGCCCGAGATCGACGTCGGCGCAGCGCTGGGAGCAGAACGGCCGGAAATCCGGCACGGACGGCTGTCGGCAGATCGGACAGGGCGGCGGCCGGCGTTCGCGGCTCATGCCAGGGCGCCCCACCCGGCCCGGACGGGATAGCCCTCGCCGTCGAGCAGACTGAGGGTCTCGTAGAGCGGCAGGCCGACCACGCCGCTGTACGAGCCGACCAGCTTCACCACGAAGGCTCCGGCCAGTCCCTGGATCGCGTAGCCGCCGGCTTTGCCGCGCCACTCGCCCGAGGCCACGTAGCCCTGGATGTCGCGGCCCGAGAGGCGCTTGAACCGGACGCGGCTCTCGACGATCCGCTCGCGGCGCCCGCGGGGCGAGAGGACGCAGACCGCCGTGTAGACCCGGTGCTGCCGCCCCGAGAGCAGGCGCAGGCAATCCGCGGCCTCGTCGGGAACCTCGGCCTTCGGCAGGACGCGCCGCCCGACCGCCACCACCGTGTCGGCCGACAGGAGCCAGGTGGGTGTCGCGGTGTCCTCCAGGTGAAGCGCCGCCTCGGCGGTGGCGAGCTTCGTCCGCGCGAGGCGGCGCGCCAGCTCGCGCGGCGGCTCGGCCTTGCGCGGCGTCTCGTCGATCTCGGCCGGCAGGAGCGCCGCCGGCTCGATCCCGATCTGCTGGAGGAGCGCGAGACGGCGCGGCGAAGCGGAGGCGAGCACGAGTCGCGCTGTCGGCTCCGGCGTCGCGCCGATCGCTTCAGGTTTGGCGTCCATGATGTCCCGTTCGCACAATCGACCGGAGCCGCGCGACCGGAGCCGTGCGCGCCCTGCGCGGCGGCACTTCGTCGGCCGGGACAGGCTCGATGCGCCAGCCTGATAAGGGAAGGGGTCCGGCTTGTGAACTCGAGCGGGCCGGGCCGTTGGCGCGGGCGCGCGCCGCCTCGAGCGCGCGATCCCTGACCGCCCGGCACGCGCGCCGGCAGCACCGGTCAGGTTCGGCGGCGCATCGGGGCGTCCAACCCGGCAGCGGATCCAGATTAGAGATCCGCCCGGCGGTGCTCGCAAGAACAGCCCAAGGTCACGACCGCGGCCGTAACCCGGCGTTAACCACGATCGACCGAGGATGGCGGCATCCGAATGGGATCGTCATCGATGCTGAACGCTGATCCGCTCGTGCAGCGCCCGAAGCTCGTCAACGCCGCCCTGCTCGCCCGCGCCCTCGACGGGCTCCGGCCGCAGGTCGCCTCGCCGATCGAGATGTGGCAACGGCTCACAGACCAGTACGTGGTCGATCTCGACGCGGTCGCGGCGCTCCTGCCGGCGGACGAGCCGGAGACGCACTGGCTTCCCGCCCGCGACTGAGCCCGGCCCGATCGCCACGTCCCCGGCCTCCGAGGCCCCGCGCCGCGCTGGCACGTGACGTGCTTCGAAGTCTCCAGCAACCGGAGGAAGCCCCCAGGCAACGACAACGCGGTGGCTCGCACGCCGGAGCACCCCGCGGACCTTTCGATCACTCGAAGCTGAGGTCCGTCATGTCGGAATTGCTCTCTGTTGCCCTCGTCTGTGCCGGCACGCTGCTGGCCCAGGACTGCTCCCGGGACACCGCCCTCGACGTCATCATCGCGCCGGCGCACACGCCGATGGAATGCCTGATGCACGCCCAGACGATGGCCGCCCAGGCCGGGTTGCCGGGGGGCAGCGACCGCTACCTCAAGGTCGCCTGCGAGCATCGCCGGAGCGAGGCCGAGCCGCGTCCCGCGATCCGCCGCGCCTCGTGAGGCCAGGGCTGCGCCGGGCGATTCGGCGCGCACCAGCGTGACCGGCGCGGCGTCTGGTGCATCAAAGTCACGTCGCGACGATTCTTGTTCGCATCCGCCCAACGGACAGTTGCCGCCCCCGGGAACGGGACCCATCCTGCACGGCCACGCTGATGCAACCCCCACTCCGGCATCCGCCAACGTCGCCGCCCCGATAGCCCGCGTGCCGGGCAGGGCTCAAGCGAGTGCCTGCCCGATGCTGTACGACGCGTTCGACCTGCAGACCGACATCGCCGCCCAGACCCGGGCGTGGGGCCGGCTGCTGAACGACATCTGGTCGCCCTGGGTCGGGTGGGGCGAGCCGGCGACCTGGATGTCCGCCGGCGCCCGCATGATGATGCGCGCCGGCCTGACCTTCGCGCGGCCGCCCTACGGCATCGACTCGGTGACCGTCGGGAACCGGAGCGTCCCGGTCTCCGAGGAGGCGGTCGAGGTCACGCCCTTCGCCACGCTGCTCCACTTCAAGAAGGACATCCACACCGAGCAGCCCAAGGTGCTGATGGTGGCGCCGATGTCGGGCCACTTCGCCACGCTGCTCCGCGCCACCGTGCGCACGATGCTGCCGGACCACGACGTCTACATCACCGACTGGCACAACGCCCGCGACGTGCCGCTCGCCGAGGGGACGTTCGGCTTCGACGACTACGTGAGCCACCTCATCCGCTTCCTGCGGACGATGGGCGAAGGCGCCCACATGGTGGCGGTGTGCCAGCCCGCCGTGCAGGCCCTCGTGGCCGCCGCCGCGATGGCGCAGGCGAAGGATCCGGCCGCACCGCGCAGCATGACCCTGATGGCCGGTCCGGTGGATTGCCGGATCAACCCGACGGGCGTGAACGAGCTCGCGACCTCCAAGCCGATCGAGTGGTTCGAGAAGAACCTGATCGCGACGGTGCCGTCGCGCCACAAGGGCGCCGGCCGCAAGGTCTATCCGGGATTCGTCCAGGTCTCGGCCTTCATGGCGATGAACGCCAAGCGCCACATCCAGGGCCACGCCGACCTGTTCTGGCACATGGCCAACGGCGAGCACGACAAGGCCGAGGCGATCGAGACCTTCTACGACGAGTACTTCGCCGTGCTCGACCTCGCGGCCGATTTCTACCTAGAGACGGTCAAGACCGTGTTCCAGGACCACGCCCTGGCCCGGAACGCGGTGTCGTACCGGGGCGAGCCGATCGACCTGCGCGCGATCCGCCGCACGGCGCTGATGACGGTCGAGGGCGAGCGGGACGACATCTGCGCGGTCGGGCAGACCATGGCGGCCCACGACCTGTGCTCGGACCTCGCCCCGTACATGCGCACCCACCACCTCCAGGCCGGCGTCGGCCATTACGGCGTCTTCGCCGGTCGGCGCTGGGAGACGCAGATCTACCCGCAGGTGCGCAACTTCATCCAGGCGCACAACTGACCGGGCCGGTCGGGCGCGTCGCGCCGATTTGACCCGCCGACCTGCGCGGCCCACCATGCTAGGCACGTGTGACGGGGCCCGCCGAGCGCGGCTCTGTGGGCCACTCCTTCGGCGTGAGGCGGAACGGTCGGCGTGATCGGCAGGAACGGCACCGAGAGCAAGACCAGCGCGGGCGGAGCGGACGCGGCGTCCACGCGGCTCGACCGGCTCGTGGCGCAGGCGCGGGCGGCCGCCCTGTGGGAGCAGGCGTGGCCGGTGCTCTGGCGCGGGATCGGCGTCGGTCTGCTCTTCCTGGTCGTCTCCTGGGCGGGCGTGTGGCTCGACCTCACGCCGCTCTGGCGCCAGATCGGCCTCGGCGCCCTCGGCGCCCTCCTCGTGGCCGCGCTCCTGCCGCTGATCCACGTCGGACGGCCGGACCGGCGCCTGGCCCTGGCGCGGCTCGACCGCGAGGCCGCGTCCCGCGACCCGAAGCTGCGCCACGGGCCGGCCTCGGCGGCCGAGGACAGCCTCGCCGTCGGTGCCGCCGATCCGGGGAGCCGGCTGCTGTGGGATCTCCACCAGCGCCGGGCCGCGCAGGCGATCTCGGCCCTGCGGGTCGGCCTGCCGCGGCCGGGCATGACCCGGCACGATCCCTTCGCGCTGCGCGCCGGCCTCGTGGTCGCGGCGGTCGCGAGCCTGTTCGTGGCCGGTCCCGAGTGGCGCCAGAGGATCGGTGCCGCCTTCGACTGGCAGGAGCCGGCGGCGCCGGGTCCCAACTTCCGGGTGGACGGCTGGATCGACCCGCCGCTCTACACGCGGCTCCCGCCGCTGCTGATCGCGATGGACGGGAGCGACCAGCACCTGCGCGCGCCCGTCAATGCCCAGCTGATCGTGCGGATCGCCGGCCAGGGCAAGGCCGCGTCCGAGACGACCCTCACGCCCAATGCCGGCCTGGTCCCGGTCCCGGGCCAGGAGGCGCGCCCCGATCTGCGCGAGGAGCGCTACCGCATCGTCGGGGGCGCCGCGCTGACGATCGTGACCCCGGCGGGCAAGCAGCGCCTGACCGTCGACGCGATCCCCGACCGGCCGCCGGAGGTGACCGCCGTCGGCGGTCCCGAGGTGAACGGGCGCGGCACCTTCAACCTCACCTACCGGGCGAAGGACGATTACGGGATCAGCTCGGCCGAGGCGGTGATCGAGCCGCTGAAATCCGCCCGCGCCCTGGTCCCGGTCCCGCAGATCAACCTCGCGCTGCCCGGCGACGCGAGCGGCGACACCGATACCAAGACCCTCGTGGACCTCACGGACAGTCCGTGGTCCGGCGCGAAGGTCCGCTACCGCATCGTCGTCAAGGACGAGGCCGGCCAGGAGGGGCGCACGCCGGACACCGAGATCGTCCTGCCGGCGCGGCCGTTCCGCGAGCCGCTGGCGCGGGCGCTCGCCGAGCAGCGGCGCCGCCTCGTCACCGCGCCCGACACGGATCGCCGCTGGGTCCAGGGGGCGCTGGACGCCCTGCTGGTCGCGCCCGACACCTTCACGCCGCAGCCCGCGATCTTCCTCGGCCTGCGCACGGCGACCGAGCGGCTGCGCCGCGCGCGCACGGATTCCGACCTCGTCGCGGTGGCCGACCTCCTGTGGGAGATGGCCCTCAAGATCGAGGACGGCGACCTCTCGGACGCCGAGAAGCAGCTCCGTCAGGCCCAGGACCGGCTGAAGGAGGCGATCGAGCGCAACGCGCCCGACGACGAGATCAAGCGGTTGACGCAGGACCTGAAGCAGGCGCTCGACAAGTTCCTGTCCGAGATGGCGCAGAAGCAGGGCCGCGAGCCCCGCGAGCAGAGCGAGCGCGGCCAGAACAACGGACAGACCAAGACCGTCACGCCGGAGGATCTCGACAAGATGATCCAGGACATGGCGGAGGCGATGAAGCGCGGCGACACCGCCGAGGCGCAGCGCCTGATGGAGCAGCTGCGCAACATCCTGGAGAATCTCCAGACCGCCGAGCGCGGTGGCCGCTCCGATCAGGCGTCCCGCGAGATGCAGAAGCAGATGCGCGACCTCGACGCGATGTCGCGGGAGCAGCAGGGCCTGCGCGACGAGACCTTCAAGGACGGCGAGGAGCAGCGCGGCGGCCAGCGCCCGCAGAATCGCGGCCAGCCGCAGCAGGGCCAGCGCGGCCAGCAGGGCCAGGGGCAGCAGGGCCAGCGCCAGCAGGGTCAGAAGGGGCAGCAAGGGCAGGGCCAGCAGGGCCAGGGGCAGCAAGGCCAAGGGCAGCAGGGCGAGGGCCAGCAGGGCGGCGTCGGCGAGCGCCAGCAGGCGCTCCGGCAGCGGCTCGAGGACCTCCAGAAGCGCATGAAGGAGAACGGCATGCGCGGCGAGCAGGGTCTCTCCGACGCCGAGGAGGCCATGCGCGAGGCCGAGAACGCCCTGAAGGACGGCGATTCGGACGGGGCGGTCGACGCGCAGGGGCGCGCCCTCGACGGCCTCAAACGCGGCGCCGACGGCATGGCCCAGCAGATGCAGGAGATGGCTGAGGGCCAGGGCGAGGGTCAGCAGGAGGGCGGCCAGCAGCCGGGCCAGCAGGGTCAGGCCGGGGCGCGCGACGACGATCCCCTCGGGCGGCCGACCCGCGGCCGCGACATGAGCGACGGGCGGGTCCGCGTCCCCACGGCCGACGAATCGGCGGTCCAGCGCGCCCGGCGCATCATGGAGGAGCTGCGGCGCAAGCTGGGCGACCCGAGCCGTCCCCGCGAGGAGCTGGACTATTTCGAGCGCCTGCTCCGCCGCAACTGAGCGCCCGCCACAACACGACGCGCGGAGCCGGATCGCGGCTCCCGCCCCACCCGGATCTTCGACCGCATGTCGTCCAACACCCTCGTCCTGATCGCCTGCCTGGCCGTCGCGGCCGTCCTCGTCCTGGGCCTCGCCAACATGATGCGCGGCGGCAGCGTCAACCTCTCGCAGAAGCTGATGCGCCTGCGCGTGCTCCTGCAGTTCGTGGCGATCGTGATCATCATGGGCGTGGTCTGGTGGCGGTCCGCCTGAGGGCGGCCGGGGGGGGTGTGACCGCGCCGCCGCACCCAACACCTTTCGATTGGGTAAAGGATGAATTGCCCGCCGCGCTCGGCGGGCCTCTGCTACGCTCGGTAGAAGCAAATCGCTGCGCCTGAACGGCCGAGCCCGCATGACTGCCCCTTCCCGCCTCTGTGTGTTCGGCTTTCTGACCGCGGCGGCGATCCTGCCGGCGGCGGCCGCGGACCTCGCGTCGCCGCCCCCGCCCGCTGCCTACGCGGCGCCCGTTCAGCCGCTCAGCATCGTGTCGGAGATCCGCATCGGCGGCGCGGTGCAGGATCCCGGCAGCGCCGAGGGCAAGCTCCCCGGTTTCAGCAAGGCGAACGTCAACGGCGAGATCCTGTTCGCCAAGCCGCGCATCAGCGACGACCCGTTCTGGCAGGCCTTCGTGCCGCGCCCGACGGTCGGCGGCAGCTACAACACCGGCGGCCGGACCAGCTACGCCTATCTCGGCGCGACCTGGACCCTCGAGATCTTCCCCGAGACCTTCAACCGCCGCGTGTTCCTCGACGGGTTCTTCGGCGGCGTGGCGCATAACGGCTGGACCGGCCCGAAGGCCGAGACGCCCTACGGCTTCAACACCCTCGGCTGCTCGCCGATGTTCCGCGAGGCGGCCGCCCTGGGCTTCCGCCTGACGGAGCACTGGAGCATCATGGCGACGGTCGAGCACATGTCGAATGCCGGGCTCTGCGCCAACAACCGCGGCCTGACCAATTACGGCGGCAAGATCGGCTACACGTTCTGAGGCATTCCCCCCCTTGGTCAAGCTCAACCGCATCTACACGAGGACCGGCGACAAGGGGACGACCGCGCTGGCGGACGGGCAGCGGCGCTCGAAGGCGGACCTGCGGGTCGAGACCTACGGCACCGTCGACGAGACCAACGCCTGTATCGGCATGGCGCGGCTGCACACCCAGGGCCCCCTCGACGGGATGCTCGGGGCGATCCAGAACGACCTGTTCGACCTCGGCGCCGACCTCGCGACGCCGCCGACCCCGGAGCCCCTCCCCTACGAGCCGCTGCGCATCGTGGCGAGCCAGGTCGACCGGCTGGAGCGCGACATCGACGCCCTCAACGCAGCGATCCCGCCGCTGAAATCCTTCGTGCTGCCTGGCGGCTCGCCCGCGGCGGCGGCCCTGCACCTGGCCCGGACCGTCTGCCGGCGCGCCGAGCGGCTGGCGGTCAGCCTCGCGGCGCGGGAGGGCGAGACGGTCTCGCCGGAGGCGCTGCGCTACCTCAACCGCCTGTCGGACTTCCTGTTCGTGGCGAGCCGGGCGGCGAACGCCGATGGCGCCGACGACGTGCTCTGGGTGCCCGGCGCCAATCGCTGAGCCGGCATCGCGGGTTTTCGCGGGGCCGCCACGGCGCCGCGTTGACAAGGCGGAAATGTGGCCGTTACGGTCCGGCGCCTTGCGTGCCCCGGCCACGCTGCGCCTCCGAGCGCCCGTGGGAGTGGCCTGCACGACGACAAGAATCCTCCGGGGAAGGATCGTGACCGCCATGAAGGTGCTGGTGCCCGTCAAGCGGGTGGTGGACTACAACGTCAAGATTCGCGTGAAGGCCGACGGCTCCGGCGTCGAGCTCGCCAACGTCAAGATGTCCATGAACCCCTTCGACGAGATCGCCGTCGAGGAGGCGATCCGCCTGAAGGAGAAGGGCAAGGTCACCGAGATCGTGGCCGTGTCGATCGGCCCGCAGCAGGCGCAGGAGACGCTGCGCACCGCGCTCGCCATGGGTGCCGACCGCGCGATCCTGGTCAAGACCGACGTGAACTGCGAGCCGCTCGCCGTCGCGAAGCTCCTGAAGGCCGTCGTCGAGAAGGAGAGCCCGGAGCTCGTCATCCTCGGCAAGCAGGCGATCGACGACGACTCGAACCAGACCGGCCAGATGCTCGGCGCCCTGCTCGGCTGGCCGCAGGGCACCTTCGCGTACAAGATCGAGCCCGGCGAGGGCAGCCTCGACGTCACCCGCGAGGTGGACGGCGGCCTCCAGACCGTGAGCCTCAGGCTGCCGGCGATCGTGACGACGGACCTGCGCCTCAACGAGCCGCGCTACGCGTCGCTGCCCAACATCATGAAGGCCAAGAAGAAGCCCCTGGAGGAGCTGGCACCCGACGCGCTGGGCGTCGACGTGACCCCGCGGCTCACCGTGCTGAAGACTGCCGAGCCGCCGGGCCGCTCGGCCGGCGTGAAGGTCGCTTCCGCGGCCGAGCTCGTTCAGAAGCTCAAGGTCGAAGCCGGCGTCATCTGATCCGCAGGCGGGGCTCCCGGTCGACGGTCGAGCCCCGCACCACCACCCTCGAGGGCACCCCCAGACCATGACGACACTCCTCTTCGTCGAGCACGGCAACGGCCAGATCAAGGACAGCACGCTGAAGGCGCTCGCCGCCGCCAAGGAGATCGGCGGCCCGATCCACGCCCTGGTGCTGGGCACGGGCTCGAAGGCCGTGGCCGAGGCCGCCGGGAAGCTCGACGGCGTCGAGAAGGTCCTGAACGCCGAGGACGGCGTCTACGACCACGACCTCGCCGAGCCCGTCGCGGCCCTGATCGCCGCCATCGCTGAACCCTACGACACGATCATCGCCTCGGCCTCGACCACGGGCAAGAACGTGCTGCCGCGCGTGGCCGCCCTGCTCGACGTCGCGCAGGTCTCCGACATCATCAAGGTCGTCGCGCCCGACACGTTCGAGCGTCCGATCTACGCCGGCAACGCGATCCAGACCGTGCAGGCGCCCGCCGGCAAGAAGGTGATCACGGTGCGCACGGCGGCGTTCAAGGCCGCGGAAGAGGGTGGCGCCGCGGCGCCGGTGGAGGCCGTGTCGGCGGCCGCGCCCGAAGCGGGCGGCTCGAGCTTCAAGGGCGAGGAGATCGCCAAGTCCGACCGGCCGGAGCTGGCCTCGGCGCGGATCATCGTGTCGGGCGGCCGCTCGCTGGGCTCGTCGGACAAGTTCCACGAGCTGATCGAGCCGCTGGCCGACACGCTCGGCGCCGCCGTCGGCGCCTCGCGCGCCGCCGTCGACGCCGGATACGCGCCGAACGACTGGCAGGTGGGGCAGACCGGCAAGGTTGTGGCGCCGGACCTCTACGTCGCGGTGGGCATCTCGGGCGCGATCCAGCACCTCGCCGGCATGAAGGACTCGAAGGTCATCGTCGCCATCAACAAGGACGAGGACGCGCCGATCTTCCAGGTGGCCGATTACGGGCTCGTCGGCGACCTCTTCCAGGTCGTGCCTGAGCTGCAATCCGAGATCGGGAAAGCCAAGGGCCAGTAACGGAACCGGTTCCGGCAATCCGCGAGCATTGTCGCAGAACGCGGCATCACGGGTTCCTTCCGGATCGAGGATTGGTCTAGAAGGCTGCAACGGCGAGACTTCGCGCGGTGCCGTCGCGTTCGTGCCGCCCCGTGGGCGGCGCGGCCGTGTCGCGGCATTCGCATTGGGGGCACAGGTCGGCACATGCATATGGAGATCAAGCGGGTCGGCATCGTCGGCGCGGGCCAGATGGGCAGCGGCATCGCGCAGGTCTGCGCCACCGCCGGCCTCGATGTCCTGCTGAACGATCGCGACCCCGCCCGGCTCGAGAACGGCCTGACGGTGATCGAGGGCAGCCTCGCGCGCCTCGTCTCGAAGGGTACGCTGACGGAAGGCGACAGCGGCGAGGCCCGCGCGCGCATCGTCCCCGCCCGCGATTTCGCCGCCCTGGAACCGTGCGATCTGGTGATCGAGGCGGCGACCGAGAACGAGGCGACCAAGCGGGAGATCTTCAGCACGCTCTGCGGATCGCTGCGGCCGGAGACCCTGGTGGCGACGAACACGTCGTCGATCTCCATTACCCGTCTGGCGGCCGCGACTGACCGGCCGGAGAAGTTCATCGGCATCCACTTCATGAACCCGGTGCCGGTGATGCAGCTCGTCGAGCTGATCCGCGGCATCGCCACCGAGGACACGACCTACGAGTCGGCCAAGGCGTTCATCGCGAAGCTCGGCAAGACGTCGACGATGTCGGAGGATTTCCCGGCCTTCATCGTCAACCGGATCCTGCTGCCGATGATCAACGAGGCGATCTACACCCTCTACGAGGGCGTCGGATCGGTCGAGTCGATCGACACCGCGATGAAGCTCGGCGCCAACCACCCGATGGGCCCGCTGCAGCTGGCCGATTTCATCGGCCTCGACACCTGCCTGTCGGTCATGCAGGTGCTGTACGAAGGTCTGGCCGATTCGAAGTACCGGCCCTGCCCGCTTCTCGTGAAGTATGTCGAGGCCGGCTGGCTCGGCCGGAAGGCCAAGCGCGGCTTCTACGATTATCGCGGCCCGACGCCGATCCCGACGCGTTGAGCGCGCCAAACGCGGGACGGCCCGTGGCCGTCCCGCGAGCGCTCACTTCGCCGCGCCGCCGTTCGCGCCCGGCTGGGCCGGCTGCGGGTAGGACGGGTTGCCGCCCGGGACGCCGGTGCTGTTCGACGGCGACGCGCCGCTCGACTGGCCGTTGACCGATCCGGTCACCTCCTTGCGCGACGCGTCCTGGCTCTGGCTGGCGTAGTCCTTCGGCGAATTGGCGCCGTTCCACGTGAGCAGACCCACGGTGGCGATCGCCAGCAGGACGAGGCTCGCCACCAGGACCCAGAGCACGGGCTTGCCGCGCTCGCCCTGACGGCTCTCGTTGGGGTTCATTCTCTCGGCCATGTGCAAAACCTTCCTCGGCGGGACGCCACACGCCGGAACGGGCGCTGTGCGACACGATCTCGTTACCGGCCGCCAACGCGGGGCCGCCGAGGCGGGTTCCTGACGGGGCCGGCGCTAGCGCCCGGTCGTCAGCAGGATCTTGCCGAGATGGGCGCTCGATTCCATCAGCTCGTGCGCCTCCCGCGCCCGCTCCAGCGGGAACGTGGCGTGGGTGACGGACCGGATGCGTCCGGCCTCCAGCTCCGGCCAGATGTCCCGGCGCAGGCCGTCGGCGATCGCGGCCTTGTCGGCCTTCGCGCGCGGCCGCAGCGTCGAGCCGGTGAAGGTCAGCCGGTTGCGCATGATCGGCGTGATGTTCAGCCCGTCCACCTTGTAGCCGCCCATCAGGGCGATCATCACCAGCCGGCCGTCCGGTGCCAGCGACTTGAGGTTCCGGGCGAGATAGCTCGCGCCGATCATGTCGAGGATGACGTCGACGCCGCGCCCTTCGGTGAGGCGCTTCACCTCCTCGGCGAAATCCGCCTGCTTGTAGTCGATCGCGGCGTCAGCGCCGAGATCCTCGCAGAACCGGCACTTCTCGGCCGAGCCGGCGGTGGCGAAGACCCGGGCGCCGACGTGCTTGGCGATCTGGATGGCCGTGGCGCCGATGCCGCTCGACCCGCCATGCACGAGGAAACTCTCGCCGCGCGCGAGGCGACCGCGCTGCACGACGTTGGAGTAGACCGTGAAGAACGTCTCCGGCAGGCCGCCGGCGTCGACCAGCGCGACGGCCTTCGGCCGCGGCAGGCAGTGGGCCGCCTCGGCCACAGCGTACTCGGCGTAGCCGCCGCTGATCACCAGGGCGCAGACCTCGTCCCCTTCCGTCAGATTCTCGACCCCGCTGCCGAGCGCGACCACGCGGCCGGCGACCTCGAGGCCGGGAATCTCGGTGGCGCCGGGCGGCGGCGGGTACACCCCCGACCGCTGCGCCACGTCGGGCCGGTTCACACCGGCGGCCACCACCTCGATCAGGACCTGACCGGGCCCGGGGCTCGGCACCGGCGCGGTCTCCAGGCTGATCACCTCCGGTCCACCGGACCCCGCGTAGCGGATCTGGCGCATGCTCCCGGGCAGGTCGGTGGTGGCCATCAGCGATTGTCCTCCGCGCGCACGTCGTGTCGGCCGCGCTCACGGTGTCGCGGTCCGGCTCTACTTGCGGCAACGGGCGCGCTTGGCAAGCCGCGCGCGCGTCACCGGTCCGGTGTGCCGCTAGCGGGCCGCCGCCTTCACGGCGGCCGGCAGTACGATCGCGCCCTGCGCGAGGCTCTTCGGCCAGACCGCGACCTGCTTGCCGTCCTGCCACTGCGCCATCAGGCCGGTGACGAAGCCCGCCCCGTACTTGATCGAGTGGGTGAACGGGTCGTCCTTGCCGTAGAACTGCGTGCGGCCGACGGTGCCGACCCAGTCGGTCTTCTCCAGGGCGTCGACGAGCTTGTCGGCCTCCGTGGTGCCGGCCCGCTTCACCGCGTCGGCCGTGTAGTAGACCTGATCGTACGCCATGTACCCGGCGTAGGACGGGTCGCTGCCGAAGCGCTTCTTGAAGGCGGCACTGAAGGCGAGCGACTTGTCGGTGATCGCGGCACCCGGCACCGCGATGCTCTGGAAGATCACGCCCTGCGTGGCGCCGTTGGTGTTGGCCCAGAAGGTCGAGGAGGTCGCCTGCGAGTTCATGCCGGTCATGGCGAGCGGCACCCGCTGATTCTGCCACTGCACGGTCGGCTGCACGCCGACATGCGAGATGCCGGTGACGATCAGGTCGGGCTTGGCCGCCTCGATCTTGTTGTAGATCGGCGTGAAGTCGCCCGTGTCCGGCGAGAAGCGGATGTGATCGACCACCTTCACGCCGATCTCCGGCAGGCACTTCTCGTAGCCGACGTCGAGCGGCCGGGTCCAGGCGGCGTCCTCGCTCATGATCGCGGCGGTCTTCACCTTCATCAGGTCGATCAGCATGTCCTTGGTCGAGTCGCAGATCGACTGGGCCAGGGCCGCCGAGGTCAGGTAGCCGTGGAAGGTGTACTTGTTGCGGGCGTAGTCCTTGTGGACCGCGAGACTGATCTCGTTCGAGGCCGCGCCCGGCGTGATCATCGGCGTCTTGAGCCGGGCCGCCCAGGGCATCAGCGCCAGCACGACCTCCGAGATGTAGCTGGCGATGACGAGGTTGACCTTGTCCTCGGAGACCGCCCGCTGGAAGGCGCGGACCGCGTCGGAGGCGGAGGACTTGTCGTCGTAGGTGACGACCTGGATCTGGCGGCCGTCGACGCCGCCCTGGGCGTTGATCTCGTCGGCGGCGAGCTGGACGGCCTGCGGGATCGAGGCCCCGACCACCGACTGGGCCTCGGCGATCACCCCGATCTTGATCGGATCGGCGGCCCGCGCCTGCGTCGATCCCAACAATCCGGCCACTGCGAGCAGGGCCAGGGCCCGACTCGAAACGCTGCGTTCCATCGGCATGGGCTTCCTCCTGCGGCCCCTGCGGCTTTTGCCGCCGCATCGGGTCCAGGACCGGATTGTGCATCACGCGGCAGCTTGAATACAGTGTGCAGATACGGAAAGCCGTGACAGACGACGGCTCACCTGTTCGAACGTTCGAAGATCACGCTGAGATTGTTCGCCGGCATCGCTACGCGCCGGATCAGGTCCAGCCCGTGCCGGGCCGCTTCCGCCGCGACGGCGTCGAGGTCCCGCACGCCCCAGGCCGGATCCCGGCCGCGCAGGGAGGCGTCGAAGGCGGCGTTGCTCTCCGCGAAGGGCCGGTCGGCCTCGCGGAACGGGCCGTACAGGAACAGGATGCCGCGCTCGCTCAGGACACGGCCGGCTCCGGCCATCAGCCCCGCGGTGGCGGCCCAGGGCGCGATGTGGATCATGTTGATGCAGACGATCCCGTCGACCCGCGCGACGGGCCAGGCCGCGGCCGCGGCGTCGAGGGCGAGCGGCGGCCGGATGTTGCCGAGCCCCGCGCGCAGCGCGTGCGCGGCGATGCTGCGCCGGGCGGCGGGCTCGGGATCGCTCGGCAGCCAGTCCACGCCCGGCAGGGCCGCAGCGACGTGGACCGCGTGCTCGCCGGAACCGCTGGCGATCTCCAGAACGGTGCCGCTTGCGGGCAGGACCTCGCGCAGGACGGCCAGGATCGCGTCGCGGTTGCGCGCGACCGCCGGCGCCGTCAGGGCGTCGTTCACATCAGCCTCCCAGCCGAGCATGGTTGCCCTCCGTCGGTCTGCGCAGTCCGTCGGCGGGATGCCGGCCGGACGCGTCACGCACCCGTATTGCGCGGGCTGACCCGTTGCCATACCGCATCCCAGCGGTGTTCCGCCCGTACAACGCGCCGTTCGAGCCGTCGTCCGCGTCCGCATCTGCGGATCGGGCCGGTCGGCCCGGCACGGGGGCGAGCGCTGCCGCGCTTCCGGACCAGCCCGCATCCGAGACGTCCAGGATTTCGCCCATCGTGCCCGCTCCGCAAGCCGCCCCGACACTGCCCAAGGTCGCGACGGGCATCACCGGTTTCGACGACCTGACCTATGGCGGCCTGCCGGCCGGGCGGCCGACGCTCATCTGCGGTGCGGCGGGCTGCGGCAAGACGCTGTTCGCCACGACCTTCCTGGTCAACGGCGCGACCCTCTACGGCGAGCCCGGCGTGTTCATGAGCTTCGAGGAGCGGGCCGAGGATCTGGCGGCGAACGTCGCGTCGCTCGGCTACGACCTCGACGGCCTCGTTGCCGCCGGTCATCTCGCCATCGACCACGTGCGCGTCGAGCGGAGCGAGATCGAGGAGACCGGAGAGTACGATCTCGAAGGCCTGTTCATCCGCCTCGGCTTCGCGGTGGACTCGATCGGGGCCAAGCGCGTCGTCCTCGACACGATCGAGACCCTGTTCGCGAGCTTCACCGATCCGGCGCTGCTCCGCGCCGAGCTGCGCCGCCTGTTCGGCTGGATCAAGGATCGCGGCCTGACCGCGATCATCACGGGCGAGCGCGGCGACGGGCCGCTGACCCGCCAGGGCCTGGAGGAGTACGTCTCCGACTGCGTCGTCCTGCTCGACAACCGCGTCGAGGACCAAGTCACCACGCGGCGGCTGCGCGTCGTGAAGTATCGCGGCTCGGCCCACGGCACCAACGAGTACCCGTTCCTGATCGATCACGCGGGGATCAGCGTCCTTCCGGTGACCTCGGCGGAGCTCGACTACGCGGTGCCCGACGGCATCCTCTCCACGGGGATCGCGGGGCTCGACGCCATGCTGGGGCCGCGGGGCTTCCATCGCGGCTCCGGAATCCTGATCTCCGGCGAGGCGGGAACGGGCAAGAGCATGCTCGCCGCCTCGATCCTCGACGCGGCCTGCCGGCGCGGCGAGCACTGCCTGGCCTTCGTGTTCGAGGAGAGCGGCGCTCAGATCATCCGCAACGCGCGCTCGATCGGGCTCGACCTCGCCGCGCACGTGGCGAGCGGCCGGCTCCGCTTCGAGGCCGCGCGGCCGAGCCTGTTCGGGCTGGAGACGCATCTCGCGCGGATGCACCGCGACCTCGACCAGTTCCGGCCGGACGTGGTGGTGCTCGATCCGATCTCCGCCCTGCGCGGGCCGTCGGGCGAGCTGCAGGCGACGCTCCTGCGCATGATCGACCTGATCAAGGTCCGCGGCATCACGGCGATCTTCACCACCCTGCGCGGCGACGACGCCTCGATCGAGGACAACGACCTCGGCGTGTCCTCGCTGATGGACGCCTGGATCAAGCTCCAGAACATGGAGGCGAACGGCGAGCGGACGCGGACGCTCTACGTCATCAAGGCGCGGGGCATGAGCCACTCCAATCAGATCCGCGAATTTCTGATGTCGTCGGGCGGGATCCAGCTGGTCGATGCCTATATTGGTCCTTCAGGTGTCCTCACCGGCACGGCGCGCCTGGTCCAGGAGGCGCAGGAGCGCGCCGCCGCGCAGCAGCACCGGGACGCGGCTGAGCGCAGGCTCCGGGACATGGCGCGCCGGCGCTCCGCCCTGGAGCGCCAGATCGAGGAGCTCAAGGCCGGTCTCGAGGCGGCCGTGGACGAGGAGGAGAGCCTGCGTGCCGAGGAGTCGGCGCGCGGCGTCACGCGCGAGGCGGAGCAGCAGGCGTTGATCGCACGACGGAGTGCCGCGGAATGAGCGATGCGACATCGGACGACCAGGCACCCGAGACGGATCCGGACCGGGAGTCCGGCCACTACCACCTGCGCCTCTACGTTGCCGGGCAGACGGCCAAGTCGCTCGCCGCGCTGACCAACCTGAAGCGGTTCTGCGAGGAGCATCTCTCCGGCCACTACGACATCGAGGTCATCGACCTCATGAAGAACCCGCAGCTCGCCGCCGGCGATCAGATCCTGGCGATCCCGACCCTCGTGCGTCGGCTGCCGTCGCCGCTGAAGCGGATCATCGGCGACCTGTCGAATACCGAGAAGGTGCTGGTCGGCCTCGACATCCGTCCCAAGGCCGACCGGCCTTGAACGCGGCCATGACCCCGTTGGCGGACGCCGAGCGTGTCCGGTTGCGGCTGTTCGTGGCCGGAACCGCGCCGCGCTCGCTGCGCGCGGTCGAGGTCCTGCGCCGCGTCTGCGAGGCCCACATCCCGGGCCGCTACGAGCTCGAGATTGTCGATATCTATCAGCAGCCCGAGCTTGCCGAGCGCGACGGGATCCTCGCCGCCCCCACACTCCTGAAACTGGCGCCGGGGCCGGAACGGCGCCTCTCGGGCGATCTCCTCGACGAGGGCCGCGTGCTCCGCGGCCTCGAGATCGCGTCCGTCGCGGAGCCGTTCTGATGGGTGTGGATGCCCTGCTGCCCGGCGACGAGCCCGGGCTCGACGCCTACCGCGCCCATATCCGCGAACTGGAGGCGCGGCTCGAGGAGAGCGAGGAGACCCTCGCGGCCATCCGTCGGGGCGATTTCGACGCCGTCGTGGTGGAGGGGCCGAACCACGAGCGCCTCGTCTACACGCTCGAGAACGCGGACCGGCCTTACCGGGCGCTGATCGAGCAGATGCAGGAGGGCGCCTTCACGCTGGCGCTGGACGGGACGCTGCTCTACTGCAACCGGCGGCTGGCCGAGATGCTCGGCGAGCCGCAGGAGCGCCTGACCGGCCGCCCGCTCCAGGATTTCGTGCAGGCGGATGTCGACATCGACCGCCTGTTCCGCCGGGCGATGGACAATCCCGTCCGCGAGGAGATCGCGCTGCACGCGGCGGGCTCGGAGAGCGCCACCTTCCTGTCGCTGAGCCGCTTCGCCTGCCAGGGCGGCCAGCCGCTCCTGTGCGGGGTCCTGACGGATCTGACTGAGCAGAGACGCAACATGCTGGCCCTCGCGGAGGCCCATGCCCGCCTCCAGTCCGAGAGCGCCGAGCGCGAGCGGGTGGAGGAGGCGCTGCGTCAGTCGCAGAAGCTTGAGGCGGTGGGCCAGCTGACCGGCGGCGTCGCGCACGACTTCAACAACCTCCTGACGGTGATCAAATCCTCCACCGACCTGCTCAAGCGGCCGGCGCTGCCGGAGGAGCGCCGCCGCCGCTACGTCGAGGCGATCTCCGACACGGTCGACCGCGCCGCCAAGCTGACCGGCCAGCTCCTGGCCTTCGCGCGCCGCCAAGCGCTGAAGCCCGAGGTGTTCGAGGTGGGCGCGTCACTGCGGGCCGTGGCGGAGATGCTCGATTCGGTGACCGGCGCGCGCATCAGCGTGGTGGCCGAGATTCCCGCCGCGCCCTGCTACATCCGCGCCGATCTCAGCCAGTTCGAGACCGCGCTGATCAACATGGCGGTGAACGCGCGCGACGCGATGGGCGGCGAGGGCACCCTGACCCTGACGCTCTCGGGCGACCGGCCCATGCCGGCGATCCGCGGGCACGCGGGATCGCGCAGCACCTTCGCGGCCGTGTCGCTGTCCGACACCGGCATCGGGATCCCGCCCGACGTGCTGCCGCGCATCTTCGAGCCGTTCTTCACCACCAAGGAGATCGGCAAGGGAACCGGGCTCGGGCTGTCCCAGGTCTTCGGCTTCGCCAAGCAGTCCGGGGGCGACGTCGACGTGTCCAGCAGCCCCGGCCGCGGCACGACCTTCACCCTCTACCTGCCGCAGGCGGAAGATGCGCCGGACCTGTCCGCCGCCCCGCGCAGCGAGGAGACCGGGCTCGACGGTGCCAGCCTCTGCGTGCTCGTGGTCGAGGACAACATCGAGGTCGGCCGCTTCGCCACGCAGATCCTGGAGGATCTCGGTCACAAGACCGTCTGGGCGACCAATGCCGAGGAGGCTCTCGTCGAGATCGAGAGGATCCCCTTCCGTTTCGACGCCGTGTTCTCCGACGTGGTGATGCCCGGCATGGGCGGCATCGCGATGGCCCGCGAGCTGAAGCGGCGCCTGCCCGATCTGCCGGTGGTCCTCACCTCCGGGTACAGCCACGTTCTGGCCCAGGAGGGCGTCCACGGCTTCGACCTGATCCAGAAGCCCTACTCGGTGGATCAGCTGTCGCAGACCCTCCGCAACGTCGTCGGCAAGGGCCGTGCCGGAGCCAGGCGCGGCCGGCGCTGAGGCGGACTCCTAGCGGGTGCCGTACATCCGGTCCCCGGCATCGCCGAGGCCGGGGACGATGTAGCCGTGGTCGTTCAGGTGGCTGTCGATCGCCGCGGTCCAGACCGGCACGTCGGGATGGGCGGCCTGGAACTTGGCGAGGCCCTCCGGCGCCGCCAGCAGGCAGACGAAGCGGAGGTCCGAGGCGCCCCTGGCCTTGAGGCGGTCCAGGGCCGCGATGGCCGAGTTGGCGGTCGCGAGCATCGGATCCAGCACCAGCACCGTCCGATCAGCCAGATCGGAGGGCGCCTTGAAGTAGTACTCCACGGCCTCCAGCGTCTCGGGATCCCGGTAGAGCCCGATATGCGCCACGCGGGCCGACGGGACCAGCGACAGCATGCCGTCGAGGAAGCCGACCCCGGCGCGGAGGATCGGCGCCAGGACCAGCTTCTTGCCCTGGATCTGCTGCCCCTGCATCGGCTGGAGCGGCGTCTCGATCGTCACCGGTTCCAGCGGCAGATCCCGGGTCACCTCGTAGGCGAGGAGCATCCCGATCTCGTTGAGGATCTGCCGGAAACCCTTGGTCGAGCGGTTCTTGTCCCGCAGATAGGTGAGCTTGTGCTGCACCAGCGGGTGATCGACCACGGTGACCCGACCCGTCGACATGCCCAACACCTCTCCTCGCGGTTGAGGACCAATGCCGGAGCGGGAGCCGGGGCGCAACTCGTCCTCTCGGACAGCGCGGGGAGACGGGGCCGACGCGGCCGCGCGATCCGAGGCAGGCGTTCCGGCCGTCCCGGGATCACCCCGGCATCGCCGGACGGCTGCAGCCGAGCGGATCGACGCGCGGAGGCCCGGCACAGCCATCAATCATCGTTTCTAAAGAACGCTTTCATTCCGATGAGAAAAATTTGATTCTGAAACGATAGTGTTAATCGCGGTATAAAACATCTGCGCCGGTAATGCGTATGCATTATTTGAAAACAGATCGGACATATAGGCGGTCATTATACCACACATATCGACGATAGATGCCATGAAGGACCGACTTGCGCGTGAAATCAAAGGCTCTAAATGCGATCTTCGGCATCGATCCGATCGATGCGACCGTCTCAGCCTCGGATCTGGCCGATCATCTACATGCGCGTGTCCCTTCCGCTCAAAGTAATATTGGCACTCCTCTTTTCAGGACTTGCCCTGATTTCAGCCGCGCAGGGCAGCCTATCGCTCCATCAGTTGGCCGCGATCGGCGAGGTGGCGACGGCGCTGGCCAAGGACTGGGTCCCCTCCCTCGAGAAGGTCGGCGCGATCGAAGTTGCGGCGTCCGAGGTGCGCATCAAGCAGTACCGGCTCATCCTCCTGTCGGACACGCCGGAGCATCGGGTGATCAACGAGGCAGCCCTCGCGAAGACGCACGCGCAGCTGCGCGACGCGCGCCGCGCCTATGAGCCGCTGATCAGCACCGCCGACGAACGGCAACACTACGACGTCTTCGACGCGGCGTGGAGCCGGTTCGAGCAGGCGGATCGGGACGTGCGGCGCCTGATGGAGGCAGGTCAGCAGGCGGAGGCGGCCAAGCTGCTGATCAAGCCCGAGGTCGTCGCGCTCTACGACAATGCCCGTGCCGCCCTGGCCCGCTTGGTAGACCACGACGAGAAGGCTGCGGCACAGGATGCCGACAGGGCGATGACGCGGATCGACACCGCGTCCGCCGCAGCCATCACCGGCATCGGTCTCTCGCTGGTGTCGGCACTGGCCGCGGCGATCTTCGGCCTGGTCTACATCTCGCGGCCGATCTCCGCGATGACCGGCGCGATGACGCGGCTGGCGCGGGGCGAGGCGGCAACCGAGATCCCGTTCCAGCATCGCCGCGACGAGATCGGCGCCATGGCGGCGGCCGTGCAGGTGTTCAAGGACAACCTGATCCGCAGCCGGCAGCTCGAGGCCGAGGCCGAGGCGGCCCGGCAGGACGCGGAGCGCCAGCGCAGCCTCGTCATGCGGCAGATCGCCGACCGGTTCGCCGACACCGTCGGCGGGATCGTCGCGCAGGTCTCGGCCGCGGCGACCGGCCTGCAGGCGACGGCCCGGAGCATGACCGAGACCGCCGCGCAGACCGCCGAGCAGTCGAGCACCGTCGCGGCCGCGGCCGAGCAGGCGGCCAGCAATGTCGGCACCGTGGCGGCGGCGGCCGAGGAGCTCGGCACCTCGGTCCAGGAGATCGGCCGGCAGGTCGACGGCTCGGCCAGCCTCGCGCGCGCGGCCGTCGCCGAGGCCGATCAGACCGGCGCGCTGGTCCAGGAGCTGAGCGAGGCGGTGACGCGGATCGGCGACGTGGTCGGGCTGATCTCGACCATCGCGGGCCAGACCAACCTGCTGGCGCTCAACGCCACGATCGAGGCCGCGCGTGCCGGTGCGGCCGGTCGCGGTTTCGCCGTCGTGGCCACCGAGGTGAAGGCGCTGGCCGAGCAGACCGCCCGGGCGACCGAGGAGATCGCCGGCCAGATCGGGCGGGTCCAGGCCTCGACCGGTCAGGCCGTGGCGGCGATCGGGACGATCACGGCGCGGATCCGCGACATCGACGGCGTCGCGACCTCCATCGCGGCGGCGGTCGAGCAGCAGGGCGCGGCCACCCACGAGATCGTCCGCAACGTCGGGCAGGCGGCGGCCGGCACCGGCGAGGTCACCAGCAACATCGTCAGCGTCGCGAGCGCCGCCGAGAAGACCGGGGGCGCCGCCGGGCTGGTTCTGGCCGAGGCGTCGCGGCTCTCGGAGCAGTCCGAGCACCTGAACGCCGAAGTGGCGCGCTTCCTGGACCGGGTTCGCGCGGCCTGACGCGGGCCCCCGACGCGCTCCCGACGGCGTCCGGGCCGATCCGCCCGGACGCCGTCGTCTTGAGGACCTAGACCGAGCGGCTGCCGCCCTCGTTCCGGCGCTTGGCCATGAACGCGTCGAACTGCTCGCGATCCCGGGCGCGCTTCAGCTCCTCGACGAAGTCCGAGAAGGCGCGGCTCTCTTCCTCGAGAGCGCGGCGCTGCGCTTCCAGGCGGTCGAGCTCGGCCCGGCGATACTCGTCGAACGCGGCGTTCCCGGTGCCGCCGCGGCGGTTGGCGGCCTCGAAGGCGCGGGCGAAGCGGGACGCGGGACGCCCACCGTCGAACTCGGAGACCGTCCGGCGCGCGGCGTCCCGCAGCTCGGCGAAGGCCGGGTAGCCGGCGAACTTCCAGGCGACCAGCGCGAGGCCGATCGGCCACCAGTAGATGAAGCCGACCACGATCGCGCCGATCTCGAGCGACCGACGCGGGAACGGGCCGGACCGGCAGAGCCTGCCGGTCGCCCAGGGAGAGGAGGATTGAGAGGTCACGGCTGTGCTCCGCTGTTCATGTGAACGCGGTTAACATGCGGGTGCGGCGCGGGCCTTTCAAGGCCGCCCGGCGCCGTCGTCGCGCTCGCCGGGGCGCCCAGCCCCGTGGACGAGGGCGAGCACTCCGGCCCGCAGGAGCTCGTACTTGTCGGGGAAGCCGGGGCCGCGCGGTAGATGTCCGGCGGCCGAGAGGGTCGCGAGGCCGTGGGCCAGGGCCCAGACTTCCAGGGCGATGAAGCGCGGCGCCACGCCACCGAATCCGTCCGCGAAGGTCGACTGCAGTGCTTCCACCAGGAGATCGAAGGGGCTCGGCCGCGCCTCCGCGCCGGCGGCTCCGGCGGGCGTATCCGGTTCGGCCCCGCCCGCGGGCGCACCGCGGGTCTCGAAGATCGCCGCGTAGTAGGCCGGCTCCTCCTCGGCGAAGGCGAGGTAGGTCTCACCCATCCGGGTGAACCGCTCCAGGGGCGTCCCGCGCGACGTCAGGGCCCGCGCCAGGCGCGCGGCGAGCTCGGCGAAGCCGCGCCCGGCGAGTTCCTCGAGAAGCGCCTCGCGGCCCCGGAAATGGCGGTACAGCGCGGCCGGCGTCACGCCCACGAGGCGCGCAGCGTCGACAAGGGTGAAGCCGCCGATCCCGCGCTCGGCGATGAACCGGCGCGCGGCCTCCAGGAGGGCCTCCTTCAGATTGCCGTGATGGTAGCTCCGCCGGTCGTCCGGCCCGTCCCGCCAGGGTCGCAAGATCTCATATCCTTCACGCGCCTATTACACCTCACCGAACCTCTGCACCGCTGTCGAGTCCGAAGACCAACGACCGCGGATTTTCGAGGTCGGCCTCTACATGACAGCCGAAGACGACGGTTGTTTCGGGCGCATGGGGCGACGCTTGACCGCCCCCGGGCCGGCGTAACACTATTACACGCGGGCCGCTGGGGCTTCCATCGCAGGACGACGAGCATCGCGCATGGCCTTCGTGAGCCTCAAGGCGTGGCGGGCCCGCTCGGCGGAGCGCGCCGCGATCGCGGCGCGCCTGAAGCAGGACCTGCGGGCGGCCCTCGGCCTCGGCGAGGCCGACACGCTGGCGGTCAACGAGATCGCCTGCGCCGATCCGGGCTGCCCCGACATGGAGACCATCGTGCTGGTGATGCGCGCCGGCGCGCCCACGCGAGCCCTGCGAATCAGGCGCCCGATCGACGCCGTCGACCCCGACGACATCGCGGCGGTCGTGGCGGAAGACCGGTCATCCGAAGCGCGGCCGGGCGACGTCTCAACAATGTGATCCCGCGCGGGGGCAATCGGTCTCCGCGGCGCTCAGGTCACAGGGACGGGCCCGCGCGCGCGACGTAGCATCCCTCCAACAGCAGCGCGCCCCGCTCGGACGGGGTCGCGGGAGGAACGCACGCCATGAAGAGCCGCCGCCACGTCCTCGCGCTCGTCGGCCTCGCCCTCGCCGGTTCGAGCCTGCTCGGGGCTTCTGCCCGGGCGGGCGAGACCAGACCGTTCTCGGACGCCGCCTTCGAGGCCGCGCAGAGGAGCGGGAAGCCCGTGCTGATCGCGGTCAGCGCACCCTGGTGCCCGATTTGCCGGACGCAGAAGCCGATCCTCGCGAGGCTCTCGGCCGAGCCGCGCTTCAAGGACCTCCAGATCTTCGATATCGATTTCGACAGCCAGAAGGACCTGCTGCGGCGCCTGAACGTGCGGATGCAGAGCACGCTGATCGCCTACAAGGGCGCGACCGAGGTCGGCCGGTCGGTCGGTGAGACGCAGCCGGAATGGATCGAGGGGCTCGTCGAGAAGACGCTCTGACCGGGGGCGCTTCGCCCGTACCCCCTGTCCGGTCCCGTTCAGGGAAGCTCCGGCATAAGCCCGGACCAGGCCCGCGCGACGGGTCCGGCGGAGAATGTCACCGGTGTCGAGCACCCCTTTGTCAGACGTCCCGGGTCCCGACGCGATCGTGGCCGTACCCGTGCGCAACGAGGAGGAGCGGATCGCCGCCTGCCTGCGGGCGATCGACGCCCAGGCCGGTGCCGAACCGGGGCGGGTCGGGCTCGTGCTGTTCCTGAACAACTGCACGGACGGCACCGAGGCGCTCGTGGCCGCGCTGGTGCCGACGCTGTCGATCCCGGTCCGCGTGCTGGTCGAGAATTTCTCCGGCGCCCATGCCGGATGGGCCCGCCGGCGGGCGATGGACGCCGCCGCTGCGTGGCTGGGTGATGCGGGGAATGCGGGGATCATCCTGTCGACCGACGCCGACAGCCGCGTCCCGCCCGACTGGGTGGCGCGCAACCGCGCGGCGATCGAGGCGGGCGCCGACGCGGTGGCCGGCCGGGTCGAGCTCGACGCGGCCGAGGCGGCGCTGCTGCCGCCCTCGCTCCCCGCCCGTGGCCGTCTGGAGGACGCTTACGACGCCCTGATCACCGAGGCCGAGGCGCGGATCGACCCCGATCCGAACGACCCCTGGCCCTGCCACCGGACCGCGATCGGCGCGACCCTCGCGGTAACCCGCCGCGCCTACCTCGCGGTCGGCGGCATGCCCGAGATCCCGCTGGGCGAGGACGGCGCCTTCGTCGCGCGGCTGCTGGAGCACGGTCTGCGGGTCCGGCACGCCACCGACGTGTGCGTGACCATCTCGGCCCGCCTCGCCGGGCGCGCTCCGGGCGGCGTGGCCGACACGATCCGCTCTCGCTGCGAGGAGCCCGACGCGCTCTGCGACGCCCGCATGGAGACCTTCCCGCGCGCCGTGCGGCGCTACCTCTGGCGCCGGCGCTTCCGCCAGATGCACGGGCGCGGGGCGCTCGCGCGGGGCGACGGTTGGGCGCGGGCGATCGGGATCGCCCCGACGGAGGCGCGGCGCATCGCGGCCCTCCCCCTCGGGCAGGCCATCGCGGAGGCGGAGCGCGCCAGCCCGCGCCTGGCCTACCGCCCGATCGGCCCGCGCCAGCTCCCGGCGCAGATCCGGATCGCGCGAGTAGGCGTGGTCGCGATCCGCCTCGGCCTGGGGCTCGCCGGCGCGGCGCAGCGGATCGCGGGTGCGGCCGCGCCCGAGCGGCCGGTCACCGACCCGCGCGGCAGCCGGGTCTGATCTCGTCAGGGGCGGCGTTCCAGCACGTCCCGGGGCGCCACGCCGAACCGGCGGCGGAAGGCGCGGCTGAAGGTGGCCGCGTCGGTGAATCCGCAGCTGGTCATCACCGACGCGATGCGGGTACCGCCGCGGAGCCGCCGGTAGGCCCGGTCGAGCCGGGCGTCGCGGATCTTCGCCGCCACCCCCTCGTCGCCCGTGAAGGCCGCGTAGAGCCGGCTCCGCGAGACCCGCAGGGCGGCCGGCAGCGATTCCGGCCCGAAGGCGGGATCGTGCAGCCGGCGCTCGATATGGGCGAGCGCCAGGGCCCGCACGGCGTCGCCGGACAGGTCATCGCCGGCCTTCTCGCCCTGCCCGTCCGCGAGAGCCCGCAGCAGATGCAGGACGCCCTCGAGAGCGATGCCGGCCTCCGCCTCCGACAGGCCGCCGATCGTCTCGGAGAAGGAGCGGAGATAGGTCGCGAACAGGCCGCTGAGCGGCGTCGCGCGGAGCCTGCGCCCGGCGAAGGCCTGCACGCTGCCGACCTGGCTCAGGAAGGCGGCGCGCGGCACCTGGAGGCGGATCTCCTCGTAGGAGTCGCGGCTCCCGATCGCGAAGGGCTGGTCCATGGCGTGGACGGTGACGTCGCCGGCGCTCAGTAAGGCACCGCCATTGCCCTGCTCGACGTAGCCGCTGCCCTGCAGAAGGAGCACGATCGCGATGTCGTCCCGCCCGTCGCGCCGCACGTGCTGCGCCGTGCGCTCCACGCCGATCGGGTTGCTGAGGGTGTGGAGGACCGCGCCGTGACGGGTGATCGCGAGGCGGCGGCCCGCCGCGAACGGCACGTCGGGCGCCAGCGGCGTCGCGTGGACGCGCGCCAGCACCGTACTGCGCCAGTAGTCGAAGGCGTGCTTCTGCTCGACCGCGTCGGTCGTCTCGACGAGGATGGGAACGGTTTCGCGAACACTCACAGCATGGCGGTCCCGGGCGCCGACGACGGGCGCCGCTCACATCCGCGCCGCGGGCCTGTTGGGAAGGTTGCAGATCCGACCATCAGCCGCAACCTGAACGAAGTGCTGAGGCGGCCCCGCCTCAACGCTCCGCGGCCGCAACCCGCGGCTCGGGGCGGGTCGCGGCCGCGTCGGCGAAATGCACGATCACGGCGCGCCCTGCGGCCGGCGGCGCGAGCAGGCTCGCGCGGAACCGCGCGGTCTCGGTCGCGGCGAGGACCGTCCGGGGCGGCGGGACCGACACTGTCTTGATCGTCCGACCGCCGGCGTCGCGGATCTCGACGCTCAGCGGCCCCACGGGCGCGTCCGTGCGGGCGACGCCGACCAGGTCGCCCTCGATGACGAGTTCGGCGGGACTGTCGTCCTCCGCCGGGTTGTTGAAGGCGACGACGTCGCGGATCTCGATGCCGCGCACGTTCACCGGCAAGCCGATGCGGGCGAACAGGGAGGCGGTCTGCGGGACGGCCCGGACCACGGCGGTGCGGGCGAGGCAGACCAGCGGGATCGCCGCCAGGAGCGTCAGGCCGAACGCCAGCGAGGGTGTCAGGCCCGGGATCGCGCGGCGGGGCTGTCCGGCGGCCTTCCTGGGCTTGGCTGACCGTCGGGCCTTGGGAGCCGGGACCTCGGTCGCGTTCCGCACCGAGGCGGTCGCCTCCTCCCAGGCCGCGTCCGCGACGGGATCGGTCTCGGTCTGCGCGGCGAGTTCGGCCTCGTGGCCGGCGAGGACGTCGGCCGGCGAGATGAACCACGTCTCGCGGCAGGCGGCACAGCGGACCGAGCGGCCCTCCATGCCGACCTTGCTGGCGTCGATGCGATATTCGCTCGCGCAGCTCGGGCAGGCGATCAGCATCCGCGCCATACTCGCATCGATCGGCCGCGACCGGGCCGGACAGTGAATTGCTTGAAGAAGTGTCGCCGAACAGGGTTAAGGGGCCGTGAAATCCCCGAGGCCTTGAAAACGCCCGCCGCTCCGGCGATTCCCGAGGGATGGACAGACGAGATACGGCACGGCCTTGAACCTACAGGCGAGCATGAAGAGCCTGCTGCCCGGCGCGGAGCGGCCGGTGGTGCAGTTCGAGAATGTCGGCATGCGCTACGGCCTCGGGCCGGAGGTGCTGTCCGACGTGAGCTTCCGCATCGCGCCGCGCTCCTTCCAGTTCCTGACCGGCCCGTCCGGGGCCGGGAAGACGACGCTGCTGCGCCTGATCCTGCTGTCGGTGCGGCCGACCCGCGGGCTCGTCTCGATCTTCGGCGAGGAGGTGAGCGACATCTCCGCGAAGGCGCTGACCGGGCTCCGGCGCCGGATGGGCGTGGTGTTCCAGGACTTCCGGCTCCTCGACCACCTGACCACCTACGAGAACGTCGCCCTGCCCCTGCGCGTCCAGGGCCGGGCCGAGGCGAGCTACCGGGCCGAGGTGGTGGAGCTGCTGCGCTGGGTCGGCCTCGGCGAGCGCATGCACGCCCTGCCCCCGCTGCTCTCGGGCGGCGAGAAGCAGCGCGCCGCCATCGCCCGCGCCCTGATCGCGCGGCCCGACCTGCTGCTCGCGGACGAGCCCACCGGCAACGTCGATCCGGGCCTGGGGCGGCGGCTGCTCCGCCTGTTCCTGGAGCTGAACAAACTCGGGACCTCGGTCATCATCGCCACCCACGATTTCGGCATCATGGACGCCGTCGATGCCCGCCGGATGGTCCTGGGCGAAGGCCGGCTGCGGATCGAGGAATGAGCACTCAGGCGATGCCGCGGACGAAGGCCGGTGGACCGGCCGTGCCGCCCGACCCGTCGGTGCCGGCCAACCTGCGCCGCAACGCGCCGCTGGTGCCCACCGACACGGCCGCCGGCCGCTCCCTGGCCGCGGTCATCGCGATCCTGACCTTCCTCGCCGGCCTCTGCGCGGGCGCGGCCGAGATGGTCGCGACGAACGCCGCTCAGTGGCAGGGCGACGTGGCCCGCGAGGTCACGATCCAGGTCCGGCCCGGACCCGGCCGGGACGTCGACGCCGACGTCGGCCGCGCCGACGCCATCGCCAAGGCCGAACCGGGGATCGCGGAGACGCGGGTGTTCAGCAAGGCCGAGGCCGAGCGCCTGCTCGAGCCGTGGCTCGGCACCGGGCTCGACCTCTCCGACCTCCCGGTGCCGCGCCTGATCGCCCTCAAGCTCTCCAGCGGCCAGGCGGCGGACCTGAAGCGTCTGCGATCACGCCTCGTCGAGGCGCTGCCGGGCGTCGCCAGTCTCGACGACCACGCCCTCTGGCTCCAGCGGCTCTCGACCGCCGCCAACGCCTTCGTGGGGATCGGGATCGGGCTGGTGCTGCTCGTCCTGATCGCCACCGGCCTCGCCGTGACCTTCGCGACCCGTGGCGCCATGGCGAGCAACCGCGAGGTCGTGGAGGTGCTGCATTTCGTCGGCGCCGACGACGACTACATCGCCCGGGCGTTCCAGCGGCGCTTCTTCGGCCTGGGTCTCCGCGGCGGCGCGATCGGGGCCGGTCTGGCGCTCGTCGCCTTCGTGATCGCCGGTGTCCTCGCGCGGGCCGCGCGCTCCGGACCGGCCGGTCAGGAGGTCGAAGCGCTGTTCGGCGCGTTCCAGATCGGCCTGCGCGGCTACGCCAGCGTGATCCTGATCGGCGTGATCGCGTCCCTCGTCACGGGCGTCGTCTCGCGCGTGACCGTGCGGCGCTTCCTGGCTTAACGCCCGGCTGCGTCACGAAGACGTGGAAATAGGGGGTCTAGCCGGCACGTTTACCATCTGGAAACTTTATGGTTGCGGTGTGGAAACAGCCGACAGCGCCGGCCTCCGAGCCGCCGCAATCGGCGCTGATTCTCCGGAGGATGACCACGCGTATGCTGCGCGCATCGGATCCGCCCTCGACCGACGCCGTCGGCTGGGCCTGGCACGAGTGGGGTCTCCCGCGCCGCGCCGTCGTGCGCCCGCGCGAACGGCGGCGGATCGCTCTCTGGACCTGCAGCCTCGGCGCCGGACTCGGGATGCTGGCCCTGTTCGCCGGGTTTCTGGTATTCGTGAGCGCCCTCGCCCGCCACGAGCGGACGCCCACCGACCGGGCCGACGGGATCGTCGCGCTGACCGGCGGCGCCCAGCGGATCGGTGACGCGATCGACCTCCTCGCGGGCGGCTACGGCCGGCGCCTGCTCATCACCGGCGTCAACGAGCGGACCAGCCGCGACGAGATCGCCCGGCTGAACCCGACCCAGCGCGCCCTGATCGCCTGCTGCGTGGACCTCGACTACCGCGCGCGCAACACGATCGGCAACGCCATCGAGACGCGCCGCTGGATGCGCGCGCACCGGTTCAGCACGGTCGCGGTCGTGACCTCGAACTACCACATGCCGCGGACGCTGGTGGAACTCGACCACGCCCTGCAGGACAGCGACCGCGTGCTGCCGCATCCCGTCGTGACCGAGGCGTTCGACGCCGACCGCTGGTGGCAGAACCCGCCGGCCGCGCGACTCCTGGCCTCCGAGTACATGAAGTTCCTGGTCAGCTGGGTGCGCACGCGCTTCGAGGCCGATCCCGAGCGCTCCCGCGCCGCGATCCTGATCGGCCGCGGCAAGCCCGTGAAGATGGTGGCCGAGCCGCTGATGCTGCGCGGCGTCGATTGAGGGCGCGGCGCGCCCTCCGCCCTCGCCCTACTGCCCCTTGCAGCGGGCCTTGATCGCCGCCGAGAACTCGCGGTCCGATCCCTGGACCTGGGCGAGGCGCTCGCTGCGCTCCGAGCCGGACAGGCAGCGCCCGTAGACGCTCGCCACGCGCCGCATCGTCTCCACGTGTCGCCGCCAGACGCGGCAGTTCTTGGCATCGTCGCCGTCGGCCTGCTCCAGCTGCTCGAGGGCCTGGCGCTGCATCGACTGCGCCACCAGGACGTCGCGGGCGCAGGTGGTCTCGCCCTGGGCGGCGGCGCCGGAGACGCCGGCCGCGAGGATCAGGGCGGCGATGCGGAAGCTCGGGATCATCAGGCGGCCTGCGGTGCCGTCGAGCGCGTCAGGAGCGCGTAGAGCGCCCCGGCGTCCCGGGCGGCGCGGATATGCGCGAGCATGCCCGGCTCGCGCAGGATACGGGCCACCTGCGCCAGGGCCTTCAGGTGGTCGGCGCCGGCACCCTCGGGCGCGAGCAGCAGGAAGGCGATGTCCACGGGCTGGCCATCCAGGGCCTCGAAATCCACCGGGCGGTCGAAGCGCGCGAACAGCCCGAAGAGACGGTCCAGGCCGGGCAGCTTGCCGTGCGGGATCGCCACCCCGTCGCCGATGCCGGTCGAGCCGAGCCGCTCGCGCTGGAGAAGGGTGTCGAAGACGGGGCGCTCGCCGAGGGCGGGCAGGCGCCGCGCCGCCTGCGCGGCGAGATCCTGCAGCACCTGCTTCTTGGCGCGGGCGCGCAGGGCCGGCACGACCGACTCGGGGTCGAGGAATTCCAGAACTGGCATCGAACGACCGTTGCCCCGTCGCCCGCTCGCGAGGAAGCGGGCCTCGTCGCAGGGGCGTCGACGACCGTTCCGGCCGCGCCCCCGCTGGATTCAATGGGCGGGGAAACCAGCCGGTTCCGGCTCCGTTCCACCCGACCCGCAGCGTCACTCGGTGGCGTTCGGCGGGTCCACCCAGCCGATCGCTCCGTCGCTCCGCCGGTATACGACGTTGACGCGGCCGGTGCCAGCGTGGACGAACACAACCACTGGGGATCCCGTCATATCGAGGGCGGTCACCGCCTCGCCGATGGTGCGGCGCTGGAGGGTCTTGGTGCTCTCGGCGACGATCGGCGGGTGGGCGTCGCCCTCGGCGGCGTCGTCCTCCTCCACCTCCGGGGCGGCGAACACCGCGTAGGCAGCCTCGATGGCCGCGGCGTCGCCCGGGCCGGTCGCGTGCTGCTTCAGCTTGTGCTTGTAGCGCCGCAGTCGGGTCTCCAGGCGCTCGGCGGTCTGCTCGAAGCTCGAGCGCGCGTCGTGCGCGAAGCCGTTCGCCTCGATGGTCAGACCGGAGACGAGATGCAGCACGCAATCCGTCCGGAAGGCGGTGCCGTCGCGCCGGAGCGTGACGTGGCCGTTGCAGGAATCGTGCATGTGCGAGTCGAGATACTTGGCCTGGATCGCGGACATCCGCTCCTCGACGCGGCCGCGCAGACTCTCGCCGAGATCCACGCCGTGGCCAGTCACCCGCAACGATCCCATGCTGCCTCCCCCGTTCTGATGCAGTCGGCCGAATTAGAGAGCCGGCTCGGGTTAAGTCAACGGAGCCCCTTGCGGTTCAAGCAGTTGCTTAACCCTGGGTTCAGCCGGCGTGTCCGTATAGACGGGGCCGCCCGAACCCCAGCCCGCGACGTGAGACCACCGCCTGCATGACGATCGACTCCGGATTCTCCGCCACCGCGACACGCCGCGCCGTCCTGGGCGGCGCACTCGGTGCTGCCGCGGGACTGCTCCCGGCGGCCGCGCGGGCAGCCGACCCGGAGAAGGTCCCGGCTCTGCCCGGAAGCGGTGAGGCGTTCGAGGCGAACACGCTGACCGACCTCGCTCGCGCCCGCGCCGCCGCCCCCTACGCGGCGCCGAAGACCGGCGACGTGCCGGCCGTTCTCAAGAACCTCTCCCGCGAGGCCTACGAGGCCATCCGGCCCGCGGAGGGCCGCGCGGTCTGGGCCGACCGGAACGCCGGCTACGTCCTGGAGCCGCTGCTGCGGGGCTCGATCTTCGAGACGCCGGTCTCGCTGTTCGTCGTGGAGAACGGCCTCGTTCAGCCGGTCGGGTACGACAAGTCCGCCATCGCGGCGCCTGGCCTCGACCTGCCCGACCTGGCCGCCGACACGGCCTTCTCGGGCTTCCGCCTGCGCGCCCGGTTCGACGGCGCCGACGGGCTCTCGAACTTCGCCCTGTTCCAGGGCGGCTCGTTCTTCCGCCTCGTCGCCGAGGGCCAGGATTTCGGCATCAACGCCCGGGCCCTCGCCCTGCGTCCGGCCGATTCCCGCGGCGAGGAGTTCCCGCTGTTCCGGGCCCTGTTCATCGAGACGCCGCGCGCGGGTCAGCCGGTCGTCGTCCACGCCCTCGCGGAATCGGAATCCGCGACCGCGGCGTTCAGGATCACGCTGACGCCGGGCCGCGACGTCTCCACGGCGCAGATCGACGGAACGGTCTTCGCCCGCACCGAGCTGGACCATATCGGGCTCGGCGGCATGCAGGGCAGCTACCTGTTCGGCGCCCTCGACCGGAACCGCGTGGACGACCTGCGCGCTGCGGCCTTCTCGGTGGAGGGCTTGGCGATCCACAACGGCTACGGCGAGCCGATCTGGCGCCCCGTTCACAATCCCGAGGCGCTGCAGGTCTCGGCCTTCGTGGATCGCGGGCCCAAGGGCTTCGGCCTCATGCAGCGGGCCCGCGCCTACGACGATTTCGAGGACGACCGCCGCCACTGGGAGCAGCGCCCGTCCCTCTGGCTGGAGCCGCTCGACGACTGGAACGAGGGCGCGGTCACCTTGCTGGAGATCCCGAGCGATTCCGAGTTGAACGAGAATGTCTTCGCCTATTGGCGGCCCAAGGCGAAGCTGGCGAAGGGCGCGGAGATGCGATTCCAGTGCCGTCAGCACTGGTCGAAGGGCTGGCCGGACCCGCTGCCGCCGGAGATCGCCCGGGTGCGCGACAGCCGCTGCGGCCGCGGCAGCTCGGGCAATCGCCGGCTCTTCGCGGTGGATTTCGAGGGCGACGCGCTGTTCCAGCCCGGCGACATCGACGTCGACCTCGCGGCCTCGGCCGGGACGATCACGCGCCAGGAACGGTTTCGGTATTCCGATCGTAAGACCCTGCGGATCCTGTTCGAACTCGATCCGGGGAGCGAGCGCGCGAGCGAGTTGCGCCTCGCGCTCCGGCGCGGTCAGGCCCGGGCGAGCGAGACATGGCTGTTTCGCTGGACGCCTTGACCCGTCATCACGACAGCTGAGGACCGGCCTACCCCGTGCGATTGGACGAGACGATGACCCTGCCGCCAGCGACGGACGCCGGGTCCGGGCGCGACACCGCGACCGACGGCGGCCGCCACCTGCCGCCCGAGGCGCCCCTGTCCATGCCGGTTCAGGACCTGGCGCGCTGGGATCCGGGGCTCGGGCACCGATGGGTGCGCCAGGCCCGGACGCCCTGGCCGGAGCGGCTCCTGGTGTTCGGTGGCGCCGTGGCCCTGACGGCCTACGGCGGCTGGCAGATGGTCGAGACCGTGTCGGTCTCCGGCAGCCCGACCGCGCTCCAGCTCGTCTTGGTCGTCCTGTTCTGCCTGACCTTCTCGTGGATCGCGCTCGCCTTCACCAGCGCGGTGCTGGGTTTCGGGACGCTCCTGCGCCGACCGCGGCCGACGCCGGACCCGACGGCGCTGCGCACGCGGACCGCGGTCCTGATGCCGGTCTACAACGAGGCCACGGCCCGCACCTTCGCGGGGATCGAGGCCATGCGCGAGGCGGTCGAGGCCACCGGGCTCGGAGACCATTTCGACTGGTTCGTGCTGTCGGATTCGACCCAGCCCGACGCCTGGATCGCCGAGGAGCGCGCCTATCTCGACCTGCGCGGCCGGCTCGGTCCCGAGGCCCGGCTCTACTACCGGCACCGGCCGAAGAATCATCACCGCAAAGCAGGCAACATCGGCGATTTCGTCACCCGCTGGGGCGGCCGCTACGACCACATGCTCGTCCTGGACGCCGACAGTCTGATGAGCGGATCGGCGGTCGTGGCGCTCGCCGCCGCCATGGAGGCGGACCCGGATGCCGGCATCATCCAGACGCTGCCGCTGATCATCAACCGCAACACCCTGTTCGCCCGCCTCCAGCAATTCGCCGCCCGGATCTACGGTCCGGTGATCGCGGCCGGCCTCGCCGCGTGGTCCGGTCGGGACGGCAACTACTGGGGGCACAACGCGATCATCCGGACCCGCGCCTTCGCGGATTCCTGCGGCCTGCCCGACCTGCCCGGGAAGCCGCCCTTCGGTGGACACATCCTGTCCCACGACTTCGTCGAGGCGGCCCTGATCCGTCGCGCCGGCTGGGCGGTGTACATGCTCCATCGCCTGCCGGGCTCGTACGAGGAGAGCCCGCCGTCGCTGATCGACGTGGCGGTGCGCGACCGGCGCTGGGCGCAGGGCAATCTCCAGCACGCGCGCGTCATCGGCGCCGCGGGGCTGCATCCGGCCACCCGGCAGCACTTCGCCACCGGCATCGCCGGCTACCTGGCCTCGCCGCTCTGGCTGCTGCAGCTGATGGTCGGTATCCTGCTGGTTCTGCAGACGGCCACGGAGCGGCCGGACTATTTCGGCGGCGCCGGCTTCTCGCCGGTCTTCCCGCGCTTCGATCCGGTCCGCGCGCTCCAGCTGTTCGGCCTCACCATGGCGGTCCTGCTGGCACCCAAGCTCCTCGGCCTGATCCTGGCCCTGCTGGACGGCCCGGTGCGGCGCGCCTGCGGGGGCGCCGGGCGGCTGGTCCTGTCCAGCCTCGTCGAGATCCTGCTGTCCGCCCTCGTGGCGCCGGTGGCGATGGTGATCCAGTCGGGCTCCGTGATGGGCATCCTGCTCGGACGGGACACGGGTTGGAATCCGCAGCGGCGGGACGACGGCTCGATACCGCTGCGCGACATCGTCGTCCGCCATCGGTGGCACACGCTGCTGGGGCTGGTGGCGGGCGTCGCCGCCTTCGCGATCGCCACCTCGCTGTTCCTCTGGATGAGCCCGACGATCTTGGCTCTGGTGCTCGCGATCCCGATCTCCTGGGCGAGCGGCCACCTCGGGCTCGGCCTGGCGCTCAAGCGCCGCCTGCTCCTCGCCACTCCCGAAGAGGCGGCGCCGCCTGAGATCGCCGTCCGCGCCGCCGCCCTCGCGGCGCGCAACGCGGAGCGCGGGTTCGACGATGCGGAAGCCCTCGCGGCCGTCCACGCCGACCCCGACCTCGCGCGCGCCCACGGCCAGATGCTCCCCCCGGGACATCGCCGCCCAAGGGGCGCGATCGACCCGGACCACACGCTGGCGACCGCCAAGATCTGCGAGGCCGAGACCGTCGCGGAGGCCCAGGCTTGGCTGTCGCCGAAGGAGCGCATGGCGCTCCTGCACGATCGCGCGCTCGTCGATCGCCTCGTCCGCCTCGACGCGAGCGGACGGTGATCGCGGTCCGGCAGCCTGCCGGGTGACGGCGCGCCCGCGCCGGGCGCCGAGCTCGGGATCGCTCCGAGCGGCTCACGGAGACGTGCCGTCCCGGTCCGACAGGAGGGCGCACCGAGGCCGCGGACAGGGTTGGATCGTGACAAGTGATTAACCATTCGGATCCTAGTCTCGATCATCGTCACTCGGATCCGGTCATGACCCTGCTGTTCGTGTTCCTGCTCCTGCCGCTCGCGGTCGCCATCGTGCTCGCCCGCGGCGAGCCGATCCGCACCATCAGCTGCCTCGGCGCGATGGGTGTGGGCTGCGTTATCGCCGCCACGAGCGTGGTCAGCCTCGTGCGCCACCGGATCCGGACGACCTGACGCCGGCGCGGCGAGCGGCGTCAGAGAAACCCGACCTGTCGCGGGCCGCCGCCGAGGCTTCGCCCGGCGCGGGCGACGAGCTGGGAGAAGGCCAGGGCCGCCGCCGTGGCCTGGGCGCGGGACGGGAAGCTGCGCCGCGACTCGACAACGGGCTCGTCAGTCTCGTTGACGAGGACCCAGGACCAGAGCGACCGGCTACGCTCTCGGATCTCGAATTGCACGAGCGCCTCCCTTTGCGGGACATGCGAAGCGGAAGTTTTGCATCGACGGGTGACATCCCGATGACGGTGCGTCTCGATCATCGAGACGTGCCGACCGTCCAGGAATCCGTGCGAAGACTTCTGTTTCCGTGAACGGATCGCCGGGACATCGATAGTTCGGCATCGCGCCAGCTATCCATCGTGATCTGATCGACCCAGGCATCTGCGAATCCCGTGCCAGGATAACCCAGCGGCCGGCCAGCTATCCCGAGAATCTGTGCTGGTCCCGCTGGGTCCGGCTCAGCTCCGCCGACCCCAAGCTGCATCGGGACTGCAACAGGATTGCGGCGCGCGGACTTGACTGGATTGTCTGGATCTCGATGCTCTGGCCCGTTGCGGGCGGGGTCGAGGGCATTCTGGCGCCAGCACCCGGTGGCGCTGCGACGCGGATCGACGTGATGACAGATCACAGCAGAGTCCCGAACGCGCGGTCGCGCCGCATCCTCGGCGATCTGGCCGAGACACTCGGATGTTCGGTCGACGTCTTCTTCGATCCGAGCCAGAACGACGACTTGTCGATGACCGAAGAGCTGCTGAACCTGTGGTTCTCCATCGAGGATCCAGCAGCCCGGCACCGCATCCTGGACTGTGCCCGGGCCCAGAAGGCGGAGGCTCAGCCGCACGCCTGACCGGTGCCTTGTTTCCGGCGGCTTGGCGCTCCACGCAGGCAGCCCGTCCGTCGCCGCGACCCCAGTCGGAGAAGCCATGAAAGCCGTGAACGCTCTGATCGCCGAGGAGCTCGGTGTCGGGGAGGCGCAGGTTGCCGCCACCGTCGCGCTCCTCGACGGCGGCTCGACCGTGCCGTTCATCGCGCGCTACCGGAAGGAGAATACTGGCGGCCTCGACGACACGCAGCTGCGCAGGCTGGAGGAGCGGCTGTCCTACCTGCGCGATCTCAACGAGCGGCGCGCCGCGATCGTCGCGAGCATCACGGCGCAGGGCAAGATGTCCCCATCCCTGGCGGCGGCCCTCGACGCCGCCGACACCAAGGCGCGGCTGGAAGACCTGTACCTGCCCTTCCGGCCCAAGCGGCGCTCGAAGGCGCAATCCGCCCGCGAAGCCGGCCTCGAACCGCTCGCCCAGACCCTGCTGAGCCGGCCCGACCGCGCGCCCGCGTCGGTCGCGGCCGATTACGTGTCGGACGCGCGCGGCGTGCCGGACGTCGAGGCCGCGCTCGACGGCGCCCGCGCCATCCTGATCGAACGCTTCGCTGAGGACGCCGACCTCGTGGGACGATTGCGGGCGGATTACTGGCGGTCCGGGCAGCTTGTCTCGCGGGTGCGCAAGGGCAAGGCGAGCGAGGGGGCGAAGTTCTCGGACTACTTCGACTGGAGCGAGCGGCTGGAGCGGATGCCCTCGCACCGGATCCTGGCAATCTTTCGCGGTGAGCGGGAAGAGGTGCTCGACGTCGGCTTCGACGCGGAGGGCGAGGATTCGCCGCCGGGTCTACCCGGGCCGTTCGAGACGGCGATCTGCCGCCGCTTCGAGATCGCGTCGCGGGGGCGCCCCGGCGATGCCTGGCTCCTCGACACGGTCCGCACGGCGTGGCGGATGAAGATCCGGACCGGAATCAAGCAGGACCTGCGCGGCCGTCTGTTCGAGCGGGCCGAGGACGAGGCCGTGACAGTCTTCGCCGGGAACCTGAAGGACCTGCTGCTCGCTGCCCCGGCGGGCGGGCGGGCGACGATGGGGCTCGATCCGGGCTACCGGAACGGCGTGAAGGTCGCCGTGGCGGATCGAACCGGGCGGGTCGTCGCGGTGGAGACGACCTACCCGCACGAGCCGCAACGGCGCTGGCGCGAGGCCGTCGCGACGCTCGGCCGGCTGTGCCGGCTGCACGGCGTGGAGCTTCTCGCCGTCGGCAACGGCACCGCTTCCCGCGAGACCGAGCGCCTCGCCGCGGAGATCATCGCGGCCAACCCGGACCTGCCGCTCGCGAAGGTGATGGTCTCCGAGGCCGGCGCCTCGGTCTACTCGGCCTCTGAGATCGCCGCCAAGGAATTGCCCGACCTCGACGTGTCCCATCGCGGCGCGGCGTCGATCGCCCGCCGTCTCCAGGATCCCCTGGCGGAACTGGTCAAGATCGACCCCAAGTCGATCGGCGTCGGGCAGTACCAGCACGACGTGAGCGAGGCGAAGCTGTCGCGGTCGCTCGCGGCGGTGGTGGAGGACGCGGTCAACGCCGTGGGGGTGGACGTCAACACGGCCTCCCCGGCCCTCCTCGCGCAGGTCTCGGGTCTCGGCGGCGCGATGGCGGCGCGGATCGTCGCCCATCGCGACGCCCAGGGCCCGTTCCGGACGCGCGCGGCGCTCAAGAAGGTCCCGGGGCTCGGCCCGAAGACTTTCGAGCTGGCCGCGGGCTTCCTCCGCATCCAGGGCGGCGACGACCCGCTCGACGGGTCGGGAGTCCACCCGGAAGCCTATCCGGTGGTCCGCCGCATCCTCCAGGCGTTGAAGAGCGACATCCACGTCCTGCTCGGCAACGCCGCCCTGCTCGGCCGCCTCGTGCCGGAGCCGTTCGTCGACGCGCGCTTCGGCCTGCCGACCGTGCGCGACATCATCGCCGAGCTCGAGAAGCCGGGGCGGGACCCGCGGCCGGAGTTCAAGACGGCGCGCTTCCAAGAAGGCGTCGAGACGATCGGCGACCTCAAGCCCGGCATGCAGCTGGAGGGTGTCGTCACCAACGTCGCCGCCTTCGGGGCTTTCGTGGATATCGGCGTCCATCAGGACGGCCTCGTCCACATCTCGGCGATGGCCCGGCGACGGATCGCCTCGCCCACCGAGGTGGTCCGGATCGGTGAGGTCGTCCGGGTGCTGGTCCTCAACGTCGACGTCCCGCGCAAGCGCATCGCGCTGTCGATGCGGCTCGACGATCCCGTCGAGCCGGGCCAGCCGGCGCGGCGGACGGGCGAGCCGAAGCAGGACGCGCCGCGGAGCCGACCGAGCCCGGTGCCGGATCCCGCTCCGGGCGGGGCGCTGGCCGAGGCGCTCCGGCGCGCGGGCGCGGCGCCGCGGCGCGACTGAGCGGCGACCGCCCCGCGGACCGGGAACATGGTTAGCGCTTCGTAAACCTCCGTGCCGTCAGAGTGTGGGCGTCGTGCCGCGGTGCGCGATTCCAAACACCTGATCGCGATTCCGGGATCGCCGCGGCGGCCCCACGGCTCGGAGGCTCTGATGCAAGCGCACGTTGCGGGGATCGACAACCCGAACCCGATGATCGGCCCGGCACGCCTCATCCGGGCCGCCTTCGAGGGGGCCGACATGGCCGCCCTGGCCGCCGAGATCCTCGCGGAAGGCGGCGACTCCGCTCTCGACGCGGGAACGGCGCTGGACATGGCGACGATCCTGCTGCTGAAGCACCGCTTCACGGAAGGCCTCGCGCTCCAGAACGAGGTCTTGGACGGGCAGCGGCTCTTCTCGCTGCGCTCGAACCCGGATCAGGCGCGGGTCCGCGTCCTCGTCCTGGTGACCGCCGGCGATCTGATGGCCAACACGCCGATCGACTTCCTGCTCAACGACGGCGATTTCGGCCTCACCTACCTCTATCTTCGGCCCGGTGAGCCGGTGCCGCGCGATCTGCCCGCGCACGACGTGATCGTCACCGGCATCGCCTACGCGCGGACCGCCGAGCCGCTGCTGGAAGCCCTCGCGGCGGCGGCCGACCACTGGACGCGGCCGATCGTCAATCACCCGCGCCACGTGCTCAAGACCTCTCGGCACGGCATCGCGGACGCGCTGCGCGGTGCGGAGGGGATCCTGGCACCCGACGTCGTCCGCGTGAGCCGGTCCGTTCTGAGCGCGGCCGCGTCCCGCCAGACGGAGGGCCCGACCTACCCGCTGCTGGTGCGCCCCCTCGACACGCATGCCGGCAACGAGCTCCAGAAGGTCGATCGGGCGGAGGACCTGCAACTCTACCTCGCGCACACGGCCGCCGAGGCGTTCTACGTCACGCAGTACTGCGACTATCGCGGTCCCGACGGCCTCTTCCGGAAGCTCCGCGTCGTCCTGATCGACGGTGTGCCTTACCTCTGCCACATGGCCATCCGCGATCACTGGATGATCCACTACCTCAACGCCGGCATGCTGGAGGATCCGGTGAAGCGGCAGGTCGAGGCCGCGGCCATGGCCGCGTTCGACACCGACTTCGCCGAGCGCCACCGCGCCGCGTTCGCCGAGATCCACCGCAGGATCGGTCTCGATTACCTGGTCATCGACTGCGCCGAGAGCGCGGACGGCCGGCTGCTGATCTTCGAGGCGGATACCGGAATGGTCGTCCACGACATGGATCCGGTGGACCTGTTTCCCTACAAGGCGCCGCAGATGCGCCGGGTCTTCGCGGCGTTCCAGGACGCCTTGCGCGGGCGCGCTCGCGGGCGGGCCGCCTAGGGCGCGCGCCTCCGGGGCATCAGGGTGCCGGCGCCAAGTGATCCGCCCGGCGCCTCACCAGGGGATGCGGCCGAAGCGGTCGACCAGCCGCTGGTACTCGGCGTTGCTCTCGGCCTTGGACGTGCCGCCCTGGCCGACATCCGAGGTCCCGGAGCCCGGATGCACGAGGCGGCACACCAGCGGCAGGACGAAGCTGTGGCGCACGAGCCGCACGTTGGGGCCGCCGTTGCGCAGGACGTTGGCGAGCCACGGACGGACTTGGATCGCGTCCTGCAGCGTGACCGGCGCCGTCGCCTCGACGAGGTGGGCGCGGCGCAGGCCGGTCTCGGCGAGGCGGCCGAGCCACTCGTTGTCGTAGTGCCACTTCGAGGCCGGGCTGATCGCGCCGACCTGCGCGAAGGTGGCCCGCCGCATCAGCCAGCCCGACGGCGTCGCGAAGTCGTTGATCCGGACCACCTCGCCGGCCTCGTCGGTCTCCAGTTGCGTGGAGGACACGAAATCGAAGCTCTCGAGAGCCCTCAACGCGAAGCCCAGATAGGGCGGCAGCCAGTGATCGTCGTCCTCGAGGAAGCCGACGAGGTCCCAGCTGTCGTCGACGGCGCCGATGGCCGCGTTCAGCGCGGGGATCTGCCCCTTGCGCGCGCCGCGCGCGAAGGTGACCTGCGGGTGCGCGGCGAGCCGCGCCGGGATCTCGGTCTCCGGATCGGTCCCGACGAAGAAGTGGATCGTCGCCGGCCGGTCGAGCTCCTGGGCGTTGGCGCTCTCGATCGCGTGTTCCAGGAAGTACTGACCGGCCTTTCCGGCCAGGGTCGAGGGCTTGAGCCTCGACGGCGTGATGATCGCGATCCTCATTCCCAGGCCTCACCGTGTCGGGCGACGCGCGCCTCGGCACGCGTCGCTGTCAGAGCTTGAAGGACTGCTCGCCGATGTGGCCGAGCTCCTTGCTGAGATACGGATCACACCAGATCCGGAAGCCGGCGGCGCGGACCCGATCGCTGAAGTCGAAGTCCTCGCCGATGTTCACGCCGGCTTCCTCGTCGACGCGGAAGCGGAAATAGGGCTTCCTCAGCTTGTCGAAGACCGTGGCCTTGATCAGCAGAAAGCCGGTCGGGATCCGGGACATCTCCAGCAGACCCTTCGGCGCGTCGGCCGGCTGCTCCGGCAGAATGTCGCCCAGGAAGTGGAACGGGGCGGTGCGGCGCGAATAGGTCGCGCCGATGATGTCGACTTGCCGCACGAGGAGCTTGAGTAGCGCGTCCTTCGGAAACGTCATGTCGCTGTCGATGAACAGGACGTACTCCGCCCCGTACTTCTGCGCGTATTCGAGGCCGAGGTTGCGGGCGTCGGCGACGATCGACGACTTCCCGACGACGATCGACATCGGCATCTCGCCGAGCGAGTGCATCATCGATCCGAGGCTCACGGCGAAGTCCGCGTGGACCATGGTCCCACAGGGGATCGCGATCGCCACATGGGGTAACTTCGGCGACGCGGAAGGGGTCGCGGCGCCAACATCACTGGACGCTTGAGCGATCACATCTGAGCTCCCTGCAAGGTTCGCCCCGTCCTCTCCGCGCCGGCCGAACCGGATCGGCCCCGGTCGGGCAGGCGCGACAGAATTGGTCTGCGTCACAGCTTATGGCTGCGGATGGTTAATGGATCTTGAAGACGGCCCGAGATGCATAAATACTGAGCCTCTCAAGGATCGATTCATTAACGATCACTTCGGACGCACCTGGAGTCGGCAATTGATTTAACCCCTGCGAAACGTTTGGCGGACGATTACTGCCGTACCCGAGAAACGGGTGCATCAAATCAGAAAGATAAGACCCATGTCCTCGATCACCCTGTCGGCCGCCACGCGTCAGAACCTGCTCTCGCTGCAGGACACCGCCCAGCTGATGGCGACCACGCAGAACCGCCTCGCCACCGGCAAGACGGTCAACTCCGCCCTCGACAACCCGACCAACTTCTTCACCTCTCAGGCCCTCGACGGCCGCTCCTCGAGCCTGAACTCGCTCCTCGACGGCGTCTCCAACGGCATCCAGTCGATCCAGGCCGCCAACCAGGGCATCACCTCGATCCAGAAGCTCGTGGACCAGGCCAAGTCGATCGCCAACCAGGCGCTCTCGACCCAGCTCTCCACCACCGGCACCGCCGCCAACGCCTACAGCGCCAGCACCGCCTCCCAGACGGTCCTGCTGACGATCAACGGCACCTCGGTCTCCGCAACGGTCGCCGCCTCCTCGAGCATCAGCGCCACCGTTGCGGCCCTGAACTCTGCGGTCAGCTCGGCCTCGACCGCGTCGAGCGGCTCGTTCGGCGCCGGCGCGATCTTCTCGGTCGACAGCACCGGCACCAAGATCGTCCTGAACGCCCAGGCGGACGTCGAATTCCAGAACTCCGGCAGCCAGACGGCGCTCGGCTTCACCGCCTCGGCGACCACCGCCTCGACCTACGGCACCGCCGCCAGCACCGTCGTCTCCAGCGACCTGTCGATCTCGGGCGTGACGCAGCGCGCCTCGCTGGCGAACCAGTACAACAACCTGCTCAACCAGATCACGCAGCTCGCCGGCGACGCCAGCTACAACGGCGTCAACCTCATTGCCGGCAAGGGCAATGACTTGAACATCAAGTTCAACGATACCGGCAGCTCGACCCTCAACGTCGCCTCGGTCGACGCCACGGCGAGCGGTCTCGGTCTGTCGTCGATCACCAGCTCGAACAACTCGTCGAGCCAGAACGGTCTCGGCAACTTCCTGCTGAACTCGGACGTCAACAAGACCCTGGCGACCCTGACCAGCGCCGGCAACACGCTGACCTCCGCGGCGAGCTCCCTGGGCTCGAACCTGTCGGTCGTTCAGAACCGCCAGGACTTCTCCAAGCAGCTGATCAACGTGCTGCAGACGGGTTCGGCCAACCTGACGAACGCCGACCTGAACCAGGAGGCGGCGAACTCGCAGGCGCTGTCGACCCGTCAGTCGATGGGCATCTCGGCCCTGTCGCTGGCCAACTCCGCCCAGCAGGGCGTCCTCCAGCTCCTGCGGTAAGCGCCACGCACGTCGAAGAGACGGGCCGGCCGGGTCTCCCCGGTCGGCCCTTCTCTTTGGTCGCGCTCGCACGAACGCGAGGAGCACGGCGCAGGGCCGACCCGGCAAGGCGTCTTGGCGCGAGCTCCCATCCGCTCATGGCGGCGTGCGCGGCCGGGACGATCCAAAGGCCGTTCCGGCCCCGGGGTTGCAAAGCTTAACCGTATCGGCCAGCCTGTCCGTAGTTACTGCGTACCGATCCGAGCTGAGCCGGAGTGCCGATGCGAGTGAATCACGAGCGCCGCCTTCTCAACAAGGCTGCAGAGGCACGGGATTACCAGATCTCGATCCGCCAGAAAGCCGACGCCTCCTGGCCCAGCGATCACAGCCGGCTGACGGCGCTCGAGAGCACGGGGCATCTCCAGCGGATCGACCTGCACGATGGCCCGGATGGATCCGTGGCAGTCTGGCAGATCACCGCGGCCGGCCTCTCGCAGCTTCAGGCTCTGACGTCGGGAGCCGAATGATGGCGTCCGTGAAGATCCGCGCGACCGACGACGGGACCTTCGTGGTCTACCGCAACGGCGCGGCCGTCGCGTCGGGATTGACCCGCGAGCAGGCTGAGCGCTGCGCGACGGTTCTGGGCTGGATCGCGCAGGGGCGCTGACGGCACAGGGAGCCGTTTCCCGCCCCTCGGCGCGGCCGAGCGAGCGGCGACGGCAAGACCTCTATTCCGCGGCCTCCGCGTGGATGGCCTCACCGAGAGCCTCGCGCCGCGCGCTGTTCAGAATGCGCTGCCGGGCTTGGGGCTCCTGTATCGCCTGCCAGAGGCGGAACAGCTCGGAGGTCATGCACAGCTCGCAGGCGTCGCCGTCCGGTGCGTAGAAGGCCTCGACCGGACAGCCAACGACGGCTGCGATCTCGCGCAGGCGCGCGACTGCTCGAACATCGATGGCCATCGGAGACGGAATTCCCACACGACACTCGCGCTCGGGCTACCATCGCCGAACCCGGGGCATCAAGGGATCGGTCTGTACCAGACCTGATCCGAACGTATCAGTTCGAACAGATCGGGGTATGTGGTCTCCACGTCGACCGCGACGGGTGCGCCTCTGCAAAAGCCGAAGACGTGATCAGGGGCGGTAAGGTCCCGTCACGACCGGCGTAGTCGCGGCCCGCGACCGCCCGGGTCTGGCAGTGAGCCGCGTCGGATCAGTCACCGCGATCGACCGGACCTGCTGGATCACCATCGCCTGTCGATCCGGATGCCGCCCGCGGCGTCGATCAGGATGTCAACGCCTGGCCGGTACGCGCCGCACGACCCGAAAGACCGACGGCGGCGGGACAAACCTGGCCGCCGAGCTGTTCACGCGGCCTCGGAATCGCTGATTGTGCAGCAATCGGGGGGGCGTTCGACGAAAGATTATCGACCGGAAGCTTCCCGTTAACGAAGCGTAAACTTTTGTGACGTGATCCTGGGACAGTGATCGGGCGCAGGACCCGGCACGCAGATCGGGCGAGGTTCCGATGATCGTCTTGATTGCCGCAGCCATCGTCAGCGGCCTCGCGACAGCCGCGATCCTGGCGCCGGTGAGCGCCCTGGCGGCAATGATCATCGCGCCCCTCGCGGCTAGCGCGTCCGCCATCCTCGCCTGCATCTTCATCGCGTGGCGCAACACCCGCGACGATGTCGGGCCGCCCGATCTCGAGGCGCAGGCCGACGCGATGGTGGCCGTCCTCTGCGAAGTCGCGCAACAGGGCAAGATCGTCCCGGTCGCCGCACCGGTCCGGGTCCGCGGTCCCCGGTCGGCCTGATCCCGCCGCACGCCGGCCGCAATACCGGTGTTGCGGCCGGCCCCGTTGCCAGCAGCGCCGGTCGCGGCCCATTCTACCCGCGATGAGGCCGCCCGTACCCCTCTCCGCCGTCCGGATCTTCGAGGCTGCCGCGCGGCGGCGGTCGTTCAAGGCCGCGGCCGGTGAACTCAACCTGTCCCCGAGCGCGGTCAGCCATGCCCTGCGCAAGATGGAAGAGACCCTGGGCGTCGCGCTGTTCGAGCGGGTGGGCCAGGGCATCGCGCCGACACCGGCCGGGGAGGCGCTCCGCGACCATGTCGGCCGCGCCTTCGCGGAACTGGACCGCGGCTTCGATCTCGTGGCCAATCGCGGGCCGCAATTGCTCAGGCTGCACTGCGCGCCGAGCTTCGCCGCGCAGTGGCTGGCGCCGCGGCTGGCCCGGTTCCTGAGCGCCCATCCGGGCGTCGAAGTGCGGCTCGCCGCGGGCATGGACTACGCCCGGTTCATCACCGACGAGTTCGATGCCGACATCGTGTACGGACCGCCCCGCGGCGAAGGTCTGGTGCGGCTGCCGCTGGGCCCGGAGACCGTCACGCCGCTCTGCGACCCGGCGCGGGCGGCCCGGATCCGCGAGCCGTCCGATCTGCTGGCGCAGACCCTGATCCAGAGCGACAACAAGCAGGTGCGCTGGACACACTGGTTCGAGCGGAACCGACTCGCGACGCAGCCGAGCGCGGGCATCCGCTTCGACCGGAGCTTCCTGGCCCTGGCGGCCGCCGCGGACGGCCTCGGCGTCGCCCTGGAATCCACCCGCCTCGCCGAGCGGGAACTGGCGACCGGGCGCCTCGTCGCCCCGTTGTCCGGGCGCTCGCAGGACCTCAGCTACGTCGGCCACCACTTCGTCTGTCCGGCCGACGCGCGCCGGCGGGCGCCGCTCCGGGTCTTCGCGCGATGGCTGACCGAGGAGCTCGGGGTACCGCTGGGTCCCGACCTCGCCTGAACGCGGACAAAGATGACCGGGATTCACCTGCGGGTGCAAATTCCGCGTTTGTCGCGGGCGCGCCGCGCCGACACTCTCCTCCCGACAAGACAGGCGCGAGAAGACGACGCCGCAGAGTGCTCGATCCGCGGCCTCAGGACTCGACGCGCGGCTGACGGCCCGGTGTCTCCCGTCGCGACGACAGGTTCGATCCCGCGCAGTCGCGGATCGGCGGGAGGACTCTTCCATGCTGTTGAACGACCGGGTGTGCGTGATCACCGGCGCAGCCTCCGCCCGCGGCATCGGCAAGGCCACCGCGCGGCTCTTCGCGCGCCACGGCGCCCGCGTCGCCGTCCTCGATCTCGACGTCGGCCAGGCCGAGGCCGCCGCCCGCGACATCGGGCCGGGCCATGTCGGCTTGGCCTGCGACGTCACCGACCGGGCGGCCTGCTCTGCGGCGGCGGATGAGATCGTCGGCCGCCTCGGGCGCATCGACGTGCTCGTCAACAACGCCGGCATCACCCAGCCTCTCAGGATCATGGAGATCGAGCCGGAGGACTACGACGCGGTCACCGACGTGAATCTGCGCGGCACGCTCTACATGAGCCAGGCGGTGATCCCGACGATGCGCGGCCGGGGCTCAGGCGCGATCGTGTGCATGTCGTCGGTCTCGGCCCAGCGGGGCGGCGGCATCTTCGGCGGGCCCCATTACAGCGCCGCCAAAGGTGGCGTCCTCGGCTTGGCGAAAGCGATGGCCCGGGAGTTGGGGCCCGACGGGGTGCGGGTGAATTCCGTGACCCCTGGCCTGATCCAGACCGACATCACGGGCGGCAAGCTCACGCCCGAGCTGACAGCCGAGATCGCCAGCGGCATCCCGCTCGGGCGCCTCGGTGTGGCGGACGACGTCGCCAACGCCTGCCTGTTCCTCGCCTCCGACCTGTCCACGTACATCACCGGCGCGGTGATCGACGTGAACGGCGGCATGCTGATCCACTGAGGAGGCCGACGTGGCGATCGACGTCCCGACCGAGCGGCCGCGCGCCGGCTCCAACGTGCCGCTCGCCGAGCGCGCCTATCGCATCCGCCGCCACGCCCTGCGCATGGGCGAGGTTCAGGGCCAGGGCTATATCGCCCAGGCGCTCGGCATCGCCGACGTGCTGGCGGTGAGCTACTTCCACGCCCTCACCTACCGGCCCGCGGATCCCGAATGGGAGGGTCGCGACCGCTTCCTGCTGTCGATCGGCCACTACGCCATCGCCCTCTACGCGGCCCTGATCGAGGCCGAGATCCTCCCCGAGGACGAGCTGGCGAGCTACGGCGGCGACGACAGCCGCCTGCCGATGTCCGGCATGGCCGCCTACACGCCCGGCATGGAGATCACCGGCGGCTCGCTGGGCCACGGGCTCGGCATCGCGGTCGGCATGGCGCTCGGGCTGAAGCGGAAGCGCTCCCGGAGCTTCGTCTACAACCTGTTCTCCGACGGCGAGCTGAACGAGGGCTCGACCTGGGAGGCCGCGATGTCGGCCGGCTCGTTCAGGCTCGACAACCTGATCGGCCTCGTCGACGTGAACGGCATGCAGGCGGACGGCGCCTCGACCGGGGTGCTCGACTTCGAGCCGCTCGCACCGAAATTCGAGGCCTTTAACTGGTTCGTGCAGCGGGTCGACGGCAACGACATCGACGCGCTGGTCCGGGCCTTCGACGCCGCCCGCGACCACCCCGGCCCGCGGCCCCGGATCATCATCTGCGACACCCGCATGGCGAAGGGCGTGCCGTTCCTGGAGACGCGCGAGCGCAACCACTTCCTGCGGGTCGAGCCGGACGAGTGGCAGCGGGCCCTGGCGATCCTGGACGAGGGGAGAGCGCGGTGAGACGCTCCAAGTACGAGAGGCCCTCCCTCCGCGCGGCCGGCGGCGCCACGACCTCGGCGATGATCGCCTCACTCGCTGCGCCCGGGCAGCGCACGAAGGCCGCGCCCTTCGGCCACGCCCTGGTCGCACTCGCCGAGACGCGCCCCGACATCGTCGGCCTCTCGGCCGACCTGTCGAAATACACGGACCTGCACATCTTCGCGCAGGCCCATCCCGAGCGCTTCTACCAGATGGGGATGGCCGAGCAGCTGCTGATGAGCGCGGCCGCGGGCCTCGCCCGGGAGGGATTCACGCCCTTCGCCACCACCTACGCGGTGTTCGCGGCGCGGCGCGCCTACGACTTCATCTGCCTCGCGATCGCGGAGGAGAATCTCGACGTCAAGATCGCCTGCGCCCTGCCCGGCCTGACCACGGGCTACGGCCCGAGCCACCAGGCGACGGAGGATCTCGCGATCTTCCGCGGGATGCCGAACCTCACGATCATCGACCCCTGCGACGCCCACGAGATCGAGCAGGTCGTCCCCGCCATGGCGGCCCACAGGGGGCCGGTCTACCTGCGGCTCCTGCGCGGCAACGTCCCCCTCGTGCTCGACGCGTACGGCTACCGGTTCGAGCTCGGCAAGGCCAAGACGATCCGCGACGGCCGCGACGTCCTCGTGATCTCTTCGGGCCTCATGACCATGCGCGCCCTGGAGGTCGCCGAGGCCCTGCGCGACGACCGGGTCGACGTGGCGGTGCTGCACGTGCCGACGATCAAGCCCCTCGACGCGGCGACGATCCTCCACGAGGCCGGGCGCGGCGGCCGGCTCGTGGTGGTCGCCGAGAATCACAGCGTGATCGGCGGGCTCGGCGAGGCGGTGGCCGGTCTCCTCATGCGCGCGGGCGTCGGACCGGGCCGCGGCTTCCGCCAGATCGGGCTGCCGGACGAGTTCCTCGACGCCGGCGCCCTGCCGACGCTCCACGACCGCTACGGTATCTCGGCCACCGCGATGGCACGGAGCATCCGCGCATGGCTCTGAGCCAGATCGCCCTCGTCGGCCTCGGCGCCATGGGCCTGCCGATGGCGACCAACCTGGTCGCGGCGGGATTCGCCGTCCGCGGCTACGACCTGCGGCCCGAGAGCCGGGGCGCCTTCGCGGCGGCCGGCGGGGCCGCGGCCGACACGCCGGCCGCAGCCGCCGCGGGCGCCGACGCGCTCCTCCTCATGGTGGTGAACGCCGCGCAGGCCGAGGACGTGCTGTTCGCGCAGGGCGCCCTCGAAGCCCTCGCGCCGGACGGCATCGCGGTCCTGATGGCGACCTGCCCGCCGCGATCGGTGGAGCACCTCGCCGAGCGCGTCGCGGCGTCCGGCCGCCGCTTCGTCGACGCGCCGGTCTCGGGCGGGGTCGTCGGCGCGCAGGCCGGCACCCTCACCGTCATGGCGGCGGCGCCCGCGGGGACCCTCGCCGCGCTGAGGCCGGTTCTCGACGCCTTGGGCGACCGGATCTTCCACGTCGGCGAGCGACCCGGACAGGGCGCCACCGTGAAGGCCGTCAACCAGCTCCTGTGCGGCGTGCACATCGCCGCGGCCGCCGAGGCGCTGGCGCTCGCCGGGCAGGTCGGCGTCGACCTCGGCGTGTGTCTGGAGATCCTCTCGGGTTCCTCGGCCGCCAGCTGGATGCTGCGTGACCGCGGTCCCCGGATGCTGGAGGACGCGCCCCGGGTCACGAGCGCGGTCGACATCTTCGTCAAGGACCTCGGCATCGTGCTCGAAGCCGGCCGCGGCGTCGGGGCGGCGCTGCCGCTCGCGGCGCTCGCCCACCAGCTCTTCGTCTCGAGCGCGGGGCGCGGCGACGGCGCCGCCGACGACAGCCAGGTGATCCGCGCCTACCGCCTGCTCAACGGCGCGGGGGCCTGACGCGGCACGGGCCATGCGACGACGGGCCCGGATCCGCCGGAAGTCGACGGCGGAACTCGCGCGGACCGAAGCCCTGACGCGCCGTCCGACGCCCGAGACGCGCCTCGGCCTCCAGCGTCTGCTACCGCCGGCGCTCGCCCTGTCGGCCTGCGCATCTTCGCCCGGCGCCGCACCGGACCCGACCTTACGGTCGCTCGCGGCGCTCGACACGTTTCGCGAGGAGACCGACGGCTTCCGGGAGACGGAGCCGTGACCCGCCCATGGGCAGGGCTCGGACACCGAACCGCTGGCGCGATCCCGAGCGGCGCCGGGGCGGCCACACGTAGGGACTGGAGAAGGAAGTACGGCGGCGCGGCACGCCCGCATCCTGAGGACGGATCGCGCGGACCGACCGGAAGTGTTTGCCGGCGGACCGGATAACGGTATCGGAGAGCGAAGGCGCGCCGAGACGCACCACGAGAAACACGCGAAGACGCATGTGGGCCGATCCCGCCGCCAGCGGCGTCGGGAGCGGCTCCGACGGAGGGGCGCCATGCAGATCGATGTTGCGGCCGTCGAGTCGACGGCTGGGATTGGGTTGTCGGGACCGCCACTGCGCGCCCGGGGCTGGCTGCGCCGGCTGGATGCCGGGCTCGGCTACCTCGTGGAGATCCCGGCGGCGCTGCTCGTCCTGGCCGAGATCGCGGTGCTGCTCGGCGGTGTCGTCAGCCGTTACGTGTTCCGTGACCCCATCATCTGGTCGGACGAACTCGCCTCGATCCTGTTCCTGTGGCTCGCCATGCTGGGCGCCGTGGTCGCCTTCCGGCGCGCCGAGCACATGCGCATGACCGCCTTCGTGGCCATGAGCGGCCCGCGTCTGCGCGCCTTCCTGGAGACCGTTGCTCTGGTCGCCGGCCTGATCTTCGTGGCCCTGCTGCTGGAGCCGGCCTTCGAGTTCGCCAGCGAGGAGACCTTCGTCCAGACGCCGGCTCTGGAGCTCAACAACGCCTGGCGCGCCGCCGCCCTGCCGATCGGCCTCGGCCTCATGCTGATCGTGGCCCTCATCCGCCTCCTCGAGACCGCCGACTGGAAGCTGACCGCGGGGGCGCTGGTCCTCGGCGGCGGCGTTGCCGCGGGCCTGCTGGCGCTGCAGCCGTGGCTCGCCAACCTCGGCAATCTCAACCTGCTGCTGTTCTTCGTCGTCGGCGTCGGCGCGCTGGTCTTCTCCGGTGTGCCGATCGCCTTCGCGTTCGGCCTCTCGACCTTCGCCTACATCGCGCTCACCACCGACGCGCCCTCCATGGTGGTGGTCGGCCGCATGGACGAGGGCATGAGCCACCTCATCCTGCTCGCTGTGCCGCTCTTCGTGTTCCTCGGCCTGCTGATCGAGATGACCGGCATGGCCCGCGCCATGGTCGGGTTCCTGGCCTCGTTGCTGGGCCACGTGCGCGGCGGCCTGCACTACGTTCTGGTCGGGGCGATGTACCTCGTCTCGGGCATCTCCGGCTCGAAGGCCGCCGACATGGCGGCCGTGGCGCCGGTGCTGTTCCCCGAGATGAAGGCCCGGGGCGCCAAGGAGGGCGATCTCGTCGCTCTGCTCGCCACCACCGGTGCGCAAACCGAAACAATCCCGCCCTCGATCGTGCTGATCACGATCGGCTCGGTCACCGGCGTCTCGATCACCGCCCTGTTCACCGGCGGCCTGCTCCCGGGCCTCGTTCTGGCCGCGACGCTGTGCGCGCTGGTCTGGTGGCGCTACCGCCGCGAGGACCTGAGCCACGTGGCCCGTCCGTCGGGCCGCGTCATCGGCCGCGCCTTCCTGGTCGCGATCCCGGCGCTCGCCCTGCCCTTCGTGATCCGCTTCGCTGTCGTCGAGGGAATCGCCACCGCCACCGAGGTCTCGACCATCGGCATCGTCTACGCGGCTCTGGCAGGTCTGCTGATCTACCGCCAGTTCGAGTGGCGGCGGCTCTACCCGATGCTGGTGACCACAGCGACCCTGTCCGGCGCGATCCTCCTGATCATCGGCGCGGCCACCGGGATGGCGTGGGCGCTGACGCAGTCGGGCTTCTCTCAGACGCTCGCCGAGGTAATGAAGAGCCTGCCGGGCGGCGCGCTCGGCTTCCTGTTCGTCTCGGCCTTCGCCTTCATCATCCTGGGCTCGGTGCTGGAGGGCATCCCGGCGATCGTGCTGTTCGGGCCGCTCCTGTTCCCGATCGCGCGGGCGGTCGGCGTCCACGAGGTCCACTACGCGATGGTGGTGATCCTCGCGATGGGAATCGGCCTGTTCGCCCCGCCCTTCGGCGTCGGCTACTACGCGGCCTGCGCCATCAGCCGGATCCATCCCGATGCCGGGATGCGCCCGATCGTCGGCTACATCGTGGCCCTGCTGATCGGCCTCCTCGTCATCATCCTTGTCCCCTGGTTCTCGATCGGCTTCCTCTGACGACCGCGACCAAGGCGTAGGCGCCGAGCGCGGTCAGATCATGCCGGCGCCGCCGGTGCGAATGATCCGCTCGCGCTGCTCGGCGTAGCGTTCGGCCGCGGCGCGTCGCACTGCATCCTCGAGACGGCTGACGAGGTTCGCGAGCACTGTCATCGGATTCGGATCCCGCTCAGGGCCGGGCGGGGCGCCCGGATTGCTGCAATGCAATATGCGCGGGCCGTGGGGACATGTCAGGGGCTCCGCATCTCCGAGCTGTCATGCAGCGGGATCATGATGCGCGCGGAGCGAAGCGGACCGGGCCGTTCGCCTCGGACGTATGTCTGCCGTCGGTCGGTGCAGTGCGGCGGCGACGCGCGCTCGGATCCTCGTACCGAGTCGGTGCCGGCTTGGACACAGCCGGCCTCGCGAGGGGATCAGATCCGTTCGGCGGCGCGAGGACAGAGGGCGCCGCATCGACCGGGCGGGATCGCCGAGTGCCTCATCGGCTCTGTCGGACCGTCCGCCCGTCGAGAGGCAGGTCGCCCCGCTCTTCCAGTCCCTCGCGGATCGCGCGCTTCGTCACCTTGCCGTAGCCGGACTTCGGCAGGGAGTCCCAGAAGTACACGCGCCGCGGCAGCTTGTAGCGGGCGACGTCGGCCGACAGCCACGCGATCAGCTCGCCCTCCTCCACCGCGGTTCCGGGACGCGCGACGCAGACCGCGACGCCGACCTCGCCCCAGGCGGGATCCGGCACGCCGAGGATCGCGGCCTCGGTGATTGCCGGATGGGTCAGGAGCTTCTCCTCGATCTCGCGCGGATACACGTTCGAGCCGCCGGAGATGTACATGTCCGAGGCGCGGCCGGTGATGAACAGGAAGCCTTCCGCGTCCAGGTGGCCGAGATCGCCGGTCCGGAACCAACCGTCGCGGAAGGCCGCCGCGTTGGCCTCCGGATTGTCGTAGTAGCCCGCGAACACGGCTGGGCCGCAGACGCAGATCTCCCCGGTGGCGCCGGGCGAACATTCGCGGCCCTCCGTGTCCTGGATCTGGACCTGCATGCCGGTGCGCTCGAACCCGCAGGTGCCGACCTTCACGTCCGGCCCGTCCTCGGCCGCGTGCAGGCGAGGCGGCAGCACCGTGATGTTGCCGGTCACCTCGCCCAGGCCAAAGTACTGCACCAGCACCGGGCCGAGCACCCGCAGCGCGTGCTGCTGGTCCGCCCGGTACATCGGCGCGCCCGCGTAGATGACGTGGCGCAGGCTCGAATGATCGTGCGCCGCCACGGCCGGATGCTCGGTCAGAAGCTTCACGATGGTCGGCACGGTGAAGAGGTTCGTGACGCGCCACGCCTCGACGAGCGCCCAGACCTCCGCGGGGTCCAGCCGCTCGCCGGCGGTCAGCACTGTCTTGGTGCCGGCCGCGACCTGCGCGAGCTGGTGGATGCCGGCCCCATGCGACAGCGGCGCGACGACCAGGGACGCGTCGGCCTCCGTCGTGCCCGGCATCAGGTCGCAGAGGTGGTTGGTGATGACGAAGGCCATCTGGCCGTGTGTCAGGACCGCCGCCTTCGGGCGGCCCGTCGTCCCCGAGGTGAAGAAGAACCAGCACGGATCGTCGTGCTCGACATCGGCGACGGGGGCGGCCGCGCCCCGATGGTCGGCGACGAGCGTGTCGTAATCGGCTCCGAAGGTTGCGCCCCCGATCTCGACGACGCGGTCCAGGTCGGGGCAGGCCTCGCGCACGGCGGCGGCGTGGTCCGGAAACCCCGCGCCGCAGATCAGCGTGGAGGCGCCGCTGGCGCGCGCCAGATAGGCGATCTCCGCGGGTGTCTGCCGGAAATTGGCCGGCACCCAGACCGCCCCCAGCCGGAAGCAGACGAACATCGACTCGAAGAGCTGGTTGCTGTTGCGCGCCTGGACCAGCACGCGGTCACCCTTGGTCACGCCGCGGGCGGCGAGCGCCGCCGCCATCGCGTCGACACGGGCGTCGAGCTCGGCCCAGGTCCAGTGCCGCGCACCCCAGGCGAGCCCTATCGCGTCCGGAAACCGGCGCGCGGCCCTCCGCAGGAAATGGGCGAGATTCATCACCCGCCGGGAGCACGGCGCGACCCCGCCGCGCGGCGCCCCCGCGGCGACCATCAGGTGAGCTTCCCGCAGGCCTTCTCGAGCAGCGACCAGCCCTCCTCGCCGTACCGGCCCTTCCACTCGGCGTAGAACCCGGCCTTCCGCAGCTTGTCGCGGAAGGGCTCAGGGTCGGGCTTGTTGAAGACCATGCCGTTCTTCGAGAGTTCCGCCTGCAGGTTGGCGTTGAGCTGGGCGACATCGGCCCGCTCCTTCATCCCGGCGGCGTTGATGTGGCGGGCGACCGTCTCGCGCAGGTCCGGCGGGAGGCGCTCCCAGGCGCGGCGGTTCGCCAGGAACCAGTACCCATCCCACATGTGGTTCGTGAGCGAGCAGTACTTCTGCACCTCGTAGAACTTCGTCGTGGAGATGACCGCGAGCGGGTTCTCCTGGCCTTCGACGATCTTGGTCTGCAGGGCCGAGTAGGTCTCGTTCAGGTTGATCGAGGCGGGTGCCGCGTCGAAGGCCTTGAACATCGAGGTCCAGAGCGGCGAGACCGGGACGCGGATCCGGAAGCCCTTGAAGTCGTCGGGCGTGGCGATCGGCCGGGTGGACGAGGTGGTCTGCCGGTAGCCGTTGTCCCAGATCTTCTCCATGGCGACGAGGCCGGCCTTGGCGATCTGCTGGCGGACCCAGGCGCCGAGCTCGCCGTCCATGGCCGGCCAGACGGCATCGTAGCTCGGGAAGGCGTAGCCGATGCCGTTGATCGACGCGTTGGGCACCAGGGTCGAGAGGATCAGGGGCGACATCGTGAAGAATTCGACGCTGCCCGAGCGCAGCTGGCTCAGCGTGTCGGTGTCGGAGCCGAGCTGACTCGTCGGGAAGATCTTGAGGTCGAACCGGCCGCCGGTCTCAGTGCGGAGCGCCTCCGCCATCTCGCGGGCGCGGATGTTCATCGGGTGCGTGTCGGGCAGGTTGTTGGCGTATTTGTAGGTGAACTCTGCCTTCTGCGCCCGCGCCACGTGCGGGGCCGCCAGCGTGCCGGCGACGAGGGCCGTCGAGCCGGTCACCAGGAATCGGCGGCGGGACAGGGGCGTGCGGTCCAGTGACATGGCGGCCTTTCCGGTGCGGGCCTGCCGGCCCGGCGTTTCCTCGGGTCCGCGTTGGTGCGGACTCTCTGGTTGCGGCCTCGATAGCCGCTGACCGGTGCCAGTCAACGGACTTTCGCAGCCTCGCCCCCGGGAATGATTGCATCCGGGTGCCCCCTGACACGCTCTGCACCGCGCGTGGCGGTCCCGCACGCGCGTGACCGAGGTCGCGCGGCGACGGCGCGGATGGCGCGATCCGCGCCGGCCTTCAGTCCTGGCCGGGCAGATGCACCGTCCAGGGCTCGGCGAAGGTGTGTTCCTCGAGGTTCGCGCCCGGGCCGCCGCGGTCGACCACGACGAAGTCCTGCGGCTGGCCGTAGGGCGTCAGCACGCCGTGCCACGTGTTGCGCGCGTAGCAGATCCCCTGCCCCGGCGCCGTCACGAAGGCGCGCGGCGGCCCGGGACGCCCGCTCGCGTCCGGGCAGACCACCACCAGGAACGGCGCCGCGCTCAGTGGCAGGAATGCCTGCGCGCCCAGCGGATGCCGTTCAACGAGGTCGAGCCGCAGCGGCATCGGGTAGGGCTGCGCCTCCACGAGCCCGATCACCACGCGCGAGCCCTCGCCGACGACCTCGACCGCCGCCATGTCGTGGAAGCGGCGCGCCATCCCGCCGTTCATCGGCCGCGGCGCCACCGCGGCCGCGTCGATCACCGTGCCGAATGGCGCGAACGCCTCGGCCGTGAGCGGCCGGGCGACGAGCGTGCGGGGGTCCGCGCTCACCGGCCGAGCCCGCGCGGCGCCAGCGCCGGGTGCCGGTTGACGTCCTTGTACAGCAGGTACCGGAACGGGCCCGGGCCACCCGCGTAGCAGGCCTGCGGGCAGAAGGCGCGCAGCCACATGAAGTCGCCCGCCTCGACCTCGACCCAGTCGCGGTTCAGCCGGTAGACCGCCTTGCCCTCCAGCACGAACAGCCCGTGCTCCATGACGTGGGTCTCCTCGAACGGGATCGAGGCGCCCGGGCGCAGGCTGACGATGTTGACGTGCATGTCGTGGCGCAGGTCGTCGGAGGCGACGAAGCGCGTGGTCGCCCAGGCACCGTCGGTGCCGACCATGCCGGCCGGCTCGACCGCCGACTCGTGCGTGACGAAGGAGCTCGGCGCGTCCAGGCCGGCGGCGGGCTGGTAGGCCTTGCGGACCCAGTGGAAGCGCACGGGTTCGTGGCCGTCGTTGCGCAGGGCCCAGGCGGCGCCGGGGGCGAGGTAGGCGTAGCTGCCCGGCCGCAGGGGGTGGCGCGCACCGTCCAGTGTGAGGTTGGCCGTGCCGGCGACCACGAACAGGACGCCCTGCGCCTGCGGCTCCGGCTCGGGGGCCTGGCTGCCGCCGCCGGGGGCGACCTCCATGAGGTACTGGGCGAAGGTCTCGGCGAAGCCCGAGAGCGGCCGGGCCAAGATCCAGGCCTGGGCATCGTCCCAGCCCGGCAGGCGGCTGGTGACGATGTCGCTCATCACGCCGTGGGGGATCACCGCGTAGGCCTCGGTGAACACCGCCCGGCCCGTCATCAGCCGCGTCTGGCCGGGCAGGCCTCCGCAGGGGGGATTGTAGGCTCCAGCGCTCATGGTCGGTCTCCGCGATTCGACTTCAAGCTGTAAACGTCGGGCCGGGGATCGGTCACGCGGTGTGCGGCTCCGCGACCGGTGCGTCGAGGATCTCCGCCGTGTCGGTGGTGTCCTCGCCGTTCAGGACGCGGTTGGCCTGCGCCCGGTCGATGTCGCCTTCCCAGGCGGCGATGACGACGGTCGCCACGCAATTGCCGATCAGGTTCCCGAGCGCGCGGGCGATGCCGACGAACCAGTCGACCGACAGGACGAGGACCAGCCCGATCACCGGGATCTCGGGAACCGCCGAGAGCGTCGCGGCGAGGACGACGATCGCCGAGCCTGGCACGCCGTGGGCGCCCTTCGAGGTCAGGAGCGCGATGCCGAGGATCAGCATCAGGTGGCCGAACGACAGGTCGGTGTTGGTCGCCTGGGCGATGAACACCGTGGCGAGGGTCAGGTAAAGGGAGAAGGCATCGAGGTTGAAAGAGTAGCCGGTCGGGATCACGAGGCCGACGGTCGATTCCTTGATGCCGAGCCGCTCCATCTTGCGCATGACCTGCGGGAGCACGCAGTCGGAGGAGGCGGTTCCGGCCACGACGGTCAGTTCCTCGCGCAGGTAGACGAGCAGCTTGAACAGGCTGAAGCCGGCGAGCCGCATGATGCTGCCGAGCACCAGGACCACGAAGAGCGCCACCCCCGCGTAGAACAGCACCACCAGCATGCTGAGCTGCTTGAGGGAGCCGACGCCGTATTTGCCGACCGTGAAGGCGACCGCGCCGAGCACGCCGAGCGGCGCCAGCCGCACGATGAAGCCGATGATCCGGAACAGGACCTCGGTGATGCGCTCCAGGCTGTCGGCCAGGGGCTTGCCGCGCTCGCCGAGGAGCGAGAGGCCGGAGCCGAACAGGAGCGCGAGGAGGAGGACCTGGAGGATGTCGCCCTTGGCGAAGGCGTCGACGAAGGTCGTCGGCACCAGCTTCATCAGGAAGTCGACGGTGCCCGTCACCTGACCGACCCGGTCGGTGTAGCTGGCGAGCGACTTGGCATCCAGCGTCGCCAGATCGACGTTCATCCCGTGACCGGGCGCGACGACGTAGGCGAGGACGAGGCCCAGCGTGAGCGCGATGGTCGTCACCACCTCGAAATAGATCAGGGATTTGAGGCCGACGCGGCCGACTTTCCGAAGGTCGCCCGCACCGACGATGCCGTGCACGACGACGCCGAAGACCAGCGGCGCGACAACCATCTTGATGAGCTTGATGAAGACGTCGCCCAGCGGCTTCAGGGTGACGGCAAAGTCGGGCCAGAGCCGGCCGACGAGGATGCCGATCATCAGGGCGGCGACAACCTGCCCGAACAGCGACCCGAACAAGCGCTTCAACGCAACCTCCCTGGAACGGCTAGCCCGGACCCGGCCGCGAACGCCCCGCCTCTCGTGGGCGGGTTCGATCGACGCGATCGCGGCGCGCGGCGGCCTGAGGCGGCGCAGTGCCGGGCCGGCCTTCCCGGCGGCAAAATCGTGCCGGACGATCTAGACGTCAAATATCTATTTCGTTTAGATTGAAACTTTGAGAGTTCTAATGACGCGATGGAACTGCGCCATCTCCGCTACTTCGTCGCCGTCGCCAAGCACCTGAGCTTCACCGCCGCGGCGGAGAGCCTCGGCGTCGCGCAGCCGCCGCTCAGCCAGCAGATCCGCGATCTGGAGGACGAGATCGGGACGGCCCTCTTCGAGCGGACGACCCGGCGCGTGGCGCTGACACGGGCCGGTCAGGACTTTCACATGCAGGCCATCAACCTGTTGGAGCGGGCCGCCGAGGCCGTCGAGCGGGCTCGGGCCATCGGCGCGGGCACCGCCGGCATCATCAATGTCGGGTTGACGGGCTCGATGCTGGCCGGGCCGCTCGGTCACGCGATCCGCAGCTTCGCGCAGGCCTACCCGGCCGTGGATCTGCGGATCCACGAGATGTCGCCGGACCGTCAGATCGCGATGCTGAAGGCCGGCCAGACCGACGTGAGCTTCCTGCGGGCCCCACCGCAGGATGCCGATCTGGTCCGAGTCCGCGCGTGGAGCGAGACCGTGAAGGCCGTCCTGCCGAACGGGCACCGCCTCGCGCGGGGCAGGCTGCGGCTCGCTGACCTGCGCGACGAGCGGTTCGTGTTCCTGCGCATGTCCGACTCGCTGTTCGCCAAATACCTCTGGGATTGCTGCGTCGAGGCCGGGTTCGTCCCCACCATCACCCATCAGGCCGTCGAGGCCGCCTCGCTGACGAGCCTCGTCGCGTCCGGCCTGGGCATCGCCATCATCCCGGAATACGTCGCCCGGCTGGCGCACGCCGGCGTGGTCTACAGGCCGCTGGACGGGCCCCGCATCCGCGCCGACGTCTTCGCGCTGTGGACCCCTGCGAAAGCCGCTCTGGTCGGCAACTTCGTCGATCTGGTCCGCGACAGTCAGAAGACCGCCGACTAGGCGGAGCACCGGACCCTACGACACAGGCCGAGAGCCGCGGGAATACGGGCTCCTCGGAGCGCCCACCGCAGGCCAGAAGCCCGATGTTTTTCCGTTAATGGATATCTTATATCCGCCTTCTTTTTTGGCCGCCATATTCCCGAAACGAATCTGATACGCTATTGCTGCTCTAGGTTCGGAGCGCTTGCAGCCACAATGCCTTCCCAGTTCATCCGCTCCGCGGCCTGGGCGCCCACGATTGCTTTGTCGTGGTTCTGGGGGCTCGGGTTCTTCTACGCGATCCATGTGACGCTCACCTACGGCTGGCTCGGGTTTCTTGCCTTCGCGCTGCCGAACGCGACGGGGCTCGGCCTGTTCGGCTGGGTCCTCGGCGCGCCCCGCCGGAACCTCGACACGATCGTGGCCGCCGTTCAGGGGCCGTACGCCCTGCTGTTCATGGGGGCACAGTTCTTCGCCGTCGCGATCACGATCTTCGGATTCGCCGCCTACGCGTGGATCCCGCTGTTCGGCCACGAGGCCGCCGTCGGCGTGGTCGCGCTGGTCCTCGTCGCCTGCTCGATCGGCCACGCGGTCCCGCTGCGCGGCATCCGGGTCATCCACGGCGGGGCGCTGGTTGTGGGGCTCGCGGCGGGCGCGGTCCTGCTCGGAGGGCTGCCCGGGGACGGGAGCGGCTGGGAGGTCCCGCTCCAGGCCTTCGACGAGCGCTTCTACGGGCTCGTCATCCCCTCGCTCGTCGGCTTCCTGCTCGGGCCCTGGATGGACATCCAGCAGTGGCAGCGCGCCGTGGAGATCCGGCGGTCGGGCGGATCGGTGCGCGCGGCCTACGTCACCGGCGCGCTCCTGTTCCTCGGCCTCCTGACGATCAACGCGCTGCTCGCCGCGCGGGCGGGACTCGGCACGCCGATCATCTCGTCGGACGGTGTTCCGGGAGCCTACGCGGCCGTGGCGCAGGCGATCGGTCGCGACCCCGCGGCCGGCGCTGTTGCGGCCTTCGTCATCTGGACGGCGATCGCCGCCGCGACCACGATCGACAGTTTCTACACCGCCACGCGCTGGCTCGGGACATCGATCACGGCGCGCAGCAACTCGCCGCTCCTCGCTTTCGTGCCGGCGGGACTCGTGGCGTCGCCGGTCTGGATCCTCGGTGCCGCGCTCGCCACCGCGGCGGCGGCGATCTGGGCGAACCTCTCGCTCCTCTACCTGATGATGCCCTTCGCCACGCTCCTCGTCGGGGCGGCGGCGTGTCTCGTATGCGAGACGCTCGGCGCGACGCGCCGGTACGACTCGGTCCTCACGTCCATGATCGGAGCGACGGCGTGCCTGATCTTCGCGACGGGCTACCTGGCGCCGAGTTGGGCGCTGCTCGCCATCGCGCCGCTGATCGGCCTGATCGGCGCCCTCCCGATGATCGCGGAGATCCTCGGCTGGCGCGCGGCGCCGCCGGTCGCTGAGCTGATCCCGGCGGCGGAGCGAACGCCGCGGGCGGCGCCGGTACCCGTCGCGGTGGACCAGACGGATGCCGTGGCGTCACACGGGTTCGACGGCCACTGGTTCGTCCTGCGCCTGATCCCGACCTACGACGACACCAATTCGGTCGGGAACGTCTATTTCGCCAACTACGTCCGCTGGGTCGGCAAGGCGCGCGAGCTGTTCTTCAACATCTGCATGCCGAATTTCGACCTGAAATCGACGGACTTCTACATCCTGACAAAGTCCTTCCATCACGATTTTCGCCGAGAGGCGATGGAGTTCGAGCCTGTCACGGTCCGGATCTCGATCGCGAGCCACAACCGGAAATTCGTGACCCTGGCGCACGAGATCCACAGCGAGGTCAACGGGCTGCTCGGGCGGGGTGAACAGTCGCTGATGTTCGTGGACACCGTCCACTATCGGCCCCTCGATATCCCGCGGACCATCATCGAGGGCTTCCTGCCGTACTGGCCGAAGACGTCTCCGCACGCCGTCGCGGGTGGGGGCGGCCCGACCGAGGTCGCGCCCCTCGGCGTCTGAGGCCGACTCACGCCGCCCGGACCGCCGCCGGGAGGAGCTGACGGCTGCGCGCCAGCGCCGCGGCCTGCTCGGCCGGCAGCGGCTTGCTGAACAGGTAGCCCTGGAATTCGTGGCAGCCCTGCTCCAGCAGGCAGGCGCGCTGCGCGTCCGTCTCCACGCCCTCGGCGGTGATGGTCATGTCGAGGCTCGTCGCCATGTCGATGATCGCGCTCACGATCGCCGCCGCGCCGCGCTCCTGCGGCAGGTCCCGGACGAAGCTCTGGTCGATCTTGATCTTGTCGAAGGCGATCCGGCGCAGGTAGCTCAAGCTCGAATAGCCGGTTCCGAAATCGTCGAGCGACAGCCGCACGCCCATCTCGCGCAGCTTCGAGAGCGTGGCGTTGATCGCCGGCGTGGCCTCCAGGAACACCGACTCGGTCACCTCGAGCTCCAGGCGCGCGGCGGCCAGCCCGCTCGTGCGCAGGGCGGACCGGACGAGCTGGGTCAGGTCCGAGTGGCGGAACTGCCGCGGGGACAGGTTGACGGCGATGCGGACATCCCCCGGCCAGCCGGCCGCGATCCGGCATGCCTCCCGCAGGATCCACTCGCCCAGCGGTATGATCACCCCGGTCTCCTCGGCGAGGGGGATGAACTCGCCGGGCGAGACGAAGCCGCGCACCGGGTGCTTCCACCGGATCAGCGCCTCGAAGCCGCGCACGCGGCACTCCTTGGCCGCCACGATCGGCTGGAAGTAGAGGACGAACTCGTCCCGATCGAGGGCGCCCCGCAGATCGGCCGTCAGGGCGCGGCGGGCCTCGATCCGCTCGTCCATCTCGGCCTCGTAGAAGCGGTAGCCGTTCCGGCCCTCGCTCTTCATGCGGTAGAGCGCGAGATCGGCGCGCCGCATGATCTCCTGGCAACCGTCCTGCGGAGCGATCGCGATCCCGATGCTGACGCTGACGGTCAGCCGGATGCCGTCGATGGTGAACGGCGACGCGAGCGCCTCCACGATGCCGTTGGCGAGCGCCTCGATCGCGTGCAGGTCCCGGGCGCTCCGGCCGGTGGCGAGGACCGCGAACTCGTCGCCCGCGAGGCGGGCGAGCTGGACATCGGAGGCCTCGAAGCTCCGGAGCCGCTCGGCGACCGACTTCAGGAGCTTGTCGCCGGCCGCGTGGCCGAACGTGTCGTTGACGCTCTTGAACTCGTCGAGGTCGAGGGCCAGCACGGCGAACCGATCGCCCTGCGCGAGCCGTTCCCGCGCCGCTTCCTGGAGCTGGTGGAACAGGACCCGGTTGGGCAGATCCGTCAGGGAATCGTGCAGGGCGAGATAGGACAGGCGCTCCTCGGAGCGCCGCTTCTCCGTCACGTCCGAGCCGACGCCGCGGTAACCCGAGAAGGCGCCGGCCCGGTCGAAGGTCGGCTTCCCGCTGAGGCACCAGGTCCGCCGCTCGCCGGCGATATCGAGCTGCAGGTGCAGGTTCCGGAAGGCCCGCCGCTCGGCGATGCAGCTCCAGAGGGTGGTGCTCGAGTGGCTCCTGGGCGGCGCCACCGGCGGCAGCAGCAGCCGCTCCAGCGGCAGGCCCATCAGCTGGCGCTCGGAGGAGCCGGCGACCTCGATCAGGCGCGGCGAGACGTGCTGGAGGCGCAGGTCGGCATCGGTCTCCCAGAGCCAGTCGCTGGCGCTCTCCTCGAACTCGTTGAGCAGGAGGTGGGTGAACTCCTGCTGCCGTTCCAGCTCGATCTGCGCGATGACCCGCATCGTCAGGAGCCGGCTCAGATGCAGGATCGTGAAGCAGATGAAGATCGCGTAGAAGAACAGCAGGACCGCGACGTAGATGTAGAAGGCCTCCCCGGTCGTCCCGAGGGCGATGAACGAGCCGAGGATGATCAGGCCGGAATAGCCGATGGCGACCCGCGGCAGCACCGCCGCGCTCATGCCGGTCGCGATCAGGCCCGCGATGCTGGAGGCGATCAGCAGCCGCCCGTGCGCGTCGGCGCCGGAGAAGAGCATGACCGGGATGGAGGCCAGGAGAAACCCGTAGGCCTGCGCGGCCAGCACGACGCCCTGCACGAACGACGACGGCACCTGGAGCGGCTTGGGACGGGAGCGCCAGCGCCAGCACTGCTGGAGCGAGACCACCGCCAGCGGCAGGATGAGCGTTTCGAGACCGGCGAGATAGGCGCGATTGGCCGGGTTCCAGAACAGGTAGACGATGACCTGTACGACGCTGAGACTCACAAGAATCGTGAAGGGTACCAAGCGCAGCGCGACGTCCAGCTGCTCGACGCGGGCGCGCGCGCGAAGGTTCGCGTCGAGTGGATCCGCCTTGCGATCGGTATCGATCAGGAAAGAAATCAACATCTCGCGCGACGCAAACGCCTTCTGAAAAGCCTTTACGATCGAAAACTGGGGCTACGGCTGTTTAGATGCATACACGATCGCTCGCTTGCACAAGTACAAGTCGCTTGTAGGTTTATAACTCGTAAATATCGGGGCTGAGCCGGACGATGCGGCTCGCGTCGGCCGGTCGGCGGCGCTAAGAGGCGAGCGTGTACGGGTCGCGGCCCAGCCAGAGCCGTCCGCAGGGCCGAGCAGGATGAAGCAGACCATGCCGCGAACGCTGGGACTAAACCGCATCTTGGGCGGTGCGATCGGTGTCATCGCCCTAGTGTCGGTCCTCACCAGCGGCGCGGTCCTGATCACGGCCGATCAGCTGCGGGACGCGACCGATGCCCGGAGCCGGTCGAATCAGCTGATCCGCGCCCTCGACGGCTTCCGCGCGGCCATGCTCAATCAGGAGACCGGACTGCGCGGCTACCTGATCACCGGCCGCGACGGCAGCCTGGAGCCGTATCGCCTGGGTCGCCAGACGCTCGACGAGGCGATCGACAGGCTCAGAAGTTTGATCGGCGAGGATCCCGAGCGGACGCGCCTTCTGGCCGACGCCGTGGCGGCGGCGCGCAGTTGGCAGACCGAGGTGGGCGAGGTCGCCGTCCGGATCGCGGCCGATCCGGCGAAGAGGGACGAGGCTGTCCACATCGAGGCGGACGGTCAGGGCAAGCGGCTGTTCGATACCTTCCGCGAGAAGCTCGCGGCCATCGAGGGCCTCGAAGGGGCGGTGCGGGCCGGGCTGGCCGAGCGCGTCGCGCGCGGCGAGCGCAACGAGGGCCTGGCCCTCTGGGGCGGCACGCTGATCACGCTGCTGATCTGCCTGGGCATCGGGGTCGCCATCAACCGCCTCGTCGTCCGGCCGCTGGTGGGGGTGATGGGCTTCGTGGGACGGGTCGGCGAGGGGGACCTGTCGAGCAAGCTCGATGTCCGCGCTGGCGGCGAAGTCGGCCGTCTGAGCACGACGCTGAACACGATGGTCGCGGGGCTGTCGGACCTGGCACGGACGAACCGCGCGGCGACGGCGGACCTGAACGCGGCGGCGGCGGAGATCCGGGCCTCGGCGCAGGAGCAGGCCGCCTCGGTCGAGCAGCAGTTCGCCGCGGTTCAGGAGACGGCCGCCACGGTCGACGAGATCACCCACTCGGGCGCGCAGATCTCCAAGCGCGCCACGGAGGTGATCGCCACCGCCCAGGCGACCGCGCAGACCTCGCGCCAGGGCCTGCGCGCGGTGTCGGACACCGCCAAGGCCATGGACGCGATCCGCGAGCAGGCGGAAGCCGTGGCGGGCAACATCGTCAGCCTGTCGGAGAAGACCCAGACGATCGGCGACATCATCGAGACGGTCAACGACATCTCGGAGCGCACGCACCTGCTGGCGCTCAACGCCGCCATCGAGGCGGCCGCGGCCGGCGAGAGCGGGCGCAGCTTCGCGGTGGTGGCCGCGGAGATGAAGCTCCTGGCCGACCAGGCCAAGGCGGCGACCGGTCAGGTGCGGGCGATCCTGGGCGAGATCCAGCGGGGCATCAACACGTCGGTGATGCTGACCGAGGAGGCGGTCAAGCGCGCGGCGGCGGGCAAGACGCGCTCGGACACGACGCAGCGCACGATCGAGGAGATCACCGCGCGGGTGGAGGAGAACGTGCAGACGTTCCAGCAGATCGTGGCCTCGACCAACCAGCAGCAGCTGGGCATCGAGCAGGTGATGGGGGCGTTGCAGAACATCCGCCAGGCCAGCCAGCAGACGGCCGCCGGCACCCGGCAGGTCGAGGCCGCGTCCGCCAACCTCACCGAACTCGCCCAGGCCCTCATGGCCCTGGCCGAACGCTACCGGCACTGAGCCCACACCTGGACCGCGTCGCTCCGGATCGGCGGAGCCCGGAGAAACTCAGCCGCGATGCGCCGGTCGATGCGGGGCCTGCCGCCGGGAAGCGGTAGCGGCGCGCCCGCGGGCCGCCCGGACGCGCACGATGTCGGCCATCCCGACCGGCCGCGGCGGAGCCTCCCCGGTGAACGGCATCCGGCTGCGGACATCGCCGTAATAGTCCGCCCCCCCCATCCCGAATCCGCCGGCGACGACGGGACCGTCGAGGAGGGGCTCTCCGGCCGAAGCTCCGGCACTGACGAGGACGATGAGAGGGACCGCGAGGAGGATGCGCATGGTCGCATGCGTACACGGACCTGCGCCAGCTTTGCGGCGGCGTCGGTCACGATGGCGTGCGCGGGGCCGGCAGCGCCGCCGTCAGATGCCCGCGTCGATGCCGCGACAGCGCGTCGGATGCGCCCGCGACTTCTGCCAGCCGGTCCGCCCCTGCGCGAAGCCGACCTCCAGGAAGTGGACCAGCGGGTTGACGCCCGCCGCGCGGACATCCGGATTCGCGTCGAGATACCCGTCGGTGCTGAAATGCCCGCTCGGATCACGGCCCTCGCGCCAGCCGAGATCGAGGTAGTGTCGCGCCAGACCGTGGGGGTACTGGCACGTGTCGGCGTACCAGCTCCTGTAATACTCCTCATCGAAACCCGGGAGCGGAGTCTCCAGGTAGCGCTCCAGCCCATATCGATCGCGGATGTGGCCGGTGATGCGTGCGGCCACCGCCGCGTAATCGCGCAGATGCGTCCCGTCGATGAAGGCGTCATCCTCCGCCAGCCCGAACCGGGCCCCGCGCAGCGACGCGAACGGATCGAAGAACGAGACGCCCCGGCGCACGCACACGTCGCGGAGGAGATCGGAATACACCTCGACCGCTGCGGGGTCGCGCTCGGAGGCCTTCGAGACCGGCGTGGGCGGCAGCGCCGACACCAGCGTGTCGAGGGTCCAGGCCTGGAAGCGATCGACCATGCGATCCGCGTGGCTGGAGAAGTCCTCGGTCGCCGACCTCGCGAGCGCCGACGGCGAGCGGATGTCGTTGGTCCCGACGATCAGGATCGCGAGGAAGGCCGGCAAGGGCGCGCGCAGCAGGTCGAGGGCGCGGCGATAGGAACCCGCCGTCGAACCCGCGAGACCGACATTCAGGACGGGACGGGAAACGACCGGTCGCGGCAGGTGAGCCGCGTGCGAATCGCCCGCGAGCACGATGCAACCACTCGGTGCAGCGTCGAAGACGGCCTGGATGTGGCCGATCTTGTGACGTCGGAGGGCGTTGCTGCGGAGCGCCCTCACGGCCTCGATAAAGCCCATACGAATCTTGAACACCGCCCCCGCGTCCCGCACCGTAGGAGGCTCAGTTTTCCCAAGTCCAGTCATTCTCGCGCACGGCGCCGCTTTTTGACGCCGGCGGTGTTGCCGGGTGACAGAGGCCGTGACGCCGGCCGGATCATGAATGCTGGCCGGCGGCGGAACCGATTTCACCCGCGCGCTGTTGTGGAGCCCTCCGCGATCGTGCAATGGAGCCGCCCCTGCCGGCGCCGCCGACCGCCACGCATCGGCCTCGTGCTCTCGTTCTTGTTCGATCACATGGTCCGCGGCTACTTATCATTCACGCCTTTCAAGTTGAGAGACCTTCATCCGGCGCCGGTGGCGCGGCGGCACGTCTTTTTCATCCACGGGTTCGACGCCCGCAGCGGCATCCGCTTCCCCGCCTTCTTCAAGCGGGAACTCCACCGTCACACGGCCCGGTTCGGGGCGATGCCGCGCGCCGTCTCGGAGATCCGGACCGACCCCGATGGTCTGAGCCGGAGCTGGGAGGTCGGCGCGCCGGCAGACGGGGACGGCGCGGCCGTCCGCTGCGAGACCCTGGTCTGGAGCGATATCGTCCATTCGGATCTCGCGCGCCCCGCGTCGCGCAAGCTCGCGCTGCTGGCCCGGAGCGCCGTAGCGGGGCTCACGCAGGGATTGTTCTTCAAGACGTCCCGGTTCGGATGGCCCTACACCCTGCTGAGCGCCTTCCCGTTCTTCGTCGCCTTCGTCGCCCCGGCGCTGCTGATCGCGCTCGGCACCGCGATCTTCGCCGCCGTCAGCCCGTCGGCGGTGGCGGACACGGTCTGCGTGGCGCTGTTTCTCGCCGCCGCCGCGCTCGCGCTCCTGTACGGCGCCAAGAAGGCGCTGGGCCGCCTGTTCTTCTGGCATATCCTGAGCATCCGCATCTTCTTCTGGCAGCATGCGACGGGCCGGCGACCGGATTACGTGGACCGGATCGCGGTCTTCCGGGACCGTGTTCTGGCCGAAATGGCGCACTGGCGTGCGAACCCCGCGGACGCGCCCGACGAGGTCCTGATCGTGGGCCATTCCCTGGGCGCCGCCATGGCGGTCGAGGTCGCCGCGCAAGTCCTCGCGCGCCTCGGGACCGACGATCGAGCGCATCCGCGGCTGTCCCTGGTCACGCTGGGCTCGGGGTTGCCCTTCGTCGCGCTTCAGCACGAGGCCCGCACGTTGCGCCGAGACATCGCGACGCTCGTCTTCAGCGACCGCATCGTCTGGTGCGACTACCAGGCGCCCCAGGACTGGCTCAACTGCTACGGTTTCAATCCGATCTTCGATCTCGGATTCGGACGACCGGCGTTCCTCGCCTGCAACCCGCTCATCCGCTCCGCAGGAGTCAAGGACAGGATACCGGAGGACGACTACAAGCGCCTGCGCCTCAAGCCTTTCCACATGCACTTCCAGTTCCTGAAAGCCAATTTCAGGCCGGGTGAGTACGATTTCTTCGAGATGATCCTCGGCCGGCAATCGCTGCTCGACCGCGCCCTGAGGCCGATCTGCCGCCGCGCTGCCGAACCCAAGACCGGTGCGTGACCCTGCCCCCGGCTGAAGGGCCTCTCCGCCCCGGTGGAAGGTCCGGACACGATCCGACGGTCCGAGCCGCCGGATATCAGACGGCCACATTCGCGTCGTCAGCCTCCGCCGGAGCGCCGCGGCGTCACGGGTGCAGGAGCGGACCGGAGCGAGGGATGGGTGTGAGCGTGTTACCGGATTTCGTTTCGCCGAGGAGCGCTCTCGTCGGGGTGCTGCTGGCGGTGCTCGCCGCGCCGGTGGCGGGTGAGGCCGGCTGGATGGGGCCGGAGGCGCAGCCGCTGTTCGTCAACGAGGCCAATCCGGCCGGCTACAACTACGCGCCGAGCGTCATCACCGAGAACGGGACCACCGACATCTGGTGGTGCGGCCAGGGCAAGACCGACGTCATCTTCCACCGTTCCTACACGCCGCAAACCGGCTTCTCGCCGGCGCGGATCGTGTTCCAGCCGACGCCCGGCTCCTGGAACCGGCAGTACGTCTGTGATCCCAGCGTGATCCGTGGCCGCTTCGTCAACCCGGCGGACGGACAGAGCTACGCCTACGCGATGTATTACTCGGGAGCCGACAACCTACCCGGACACAACAACCAGACGGGCCTCGCCTTCTCGAACGACAAGGTGACGTGGGTCGACTACCCGGAACCGGTCATCAAGCCGATCAACCCGGTCGTCGCGCAGGGCAATTACGGCACCGGCCAGCCCGCGACCTTCTCTGACGGCCGGTCCGGCGTCTTCGTCTTCACGACGGATCTCACCGGGCCGCAGGGCGTGCGGGGCTTCGGGGACCTCTACGTCCGGCACACGGCCGACGGCGTGCATTTCGGGGCGCCGGCGCGGGTCCCCAACGTCGCCACCGACGGCTCGACCATCAACCCGAACTCGGATTTCGCCTACGACCCCAAGGCGGGCGAGGTCTACGTCATCACCGGGCTGCCAGGTCGCGTGTGTCAGCAGGTGGCCTGCAAGGACCCGGGGCGCAATCCGGACCGGGAAACCTACCAGATGGGTCTGTTCAAGATGCCCCTGAAGGCGGTGCTGAGCGGCGCGCCGGCCACTTGGACGCCCTTGGGCTACCTGAACTCCGACGTCACCGGTTTCTACCTGAACCACAGCCCCGGCTTCCAGCGCGACGGAGCCGGCTCGCTGACGCCGTTCCTGCCGGACGTCACGGTGTTCTTCTCGGGCGGCGACCCCTACCCCGGTACGTGGCGGATCACCGAGGCGCGGCGGCCCAGCGGCGCCGACCGCCTTCCCCTGCGGCGCGCCTTCGGGCCCGACGGCCACTGGGTGACGACCGGCTTTATCGGGCCGGGCTACACGGTCGAGCGCAGCGTCGGCACCGCGTTGACGCTTCCGGCCCCTGGGACCGCGATGCTGATGAGCTGCGCGGCGGGGCAGAACCACTTCCTCAGCCGGGACCCGCGGTGCGAGGGCCAGACGCCCCTCGGCCAGACCGGCTACGTCTACGAGGCGCACAGGCCGGGCAGCCACCCGATCTACCGCTGCATCGCCGGCGGCCAAGATCATTTCGTGTCGACGGCAGCGGACTGCGAGGGACACACGTCCGAAGGTTTGCTCGGTTACGCCCTCGACTGAGGATGCGTCGCGTGGCGCGGCGACTCAATCGACTGTTCAGCCCGTGCAGCAATGCGCGGAAGCAACTGCGCAAATCTCCGTGGGCAGCTGAGCCGCCGCGACCCTGACCGATGCCGACGGGCCAAGTTTGTGCCCGTCGCTCGTACACTTCCCGGTAAGGCTACCGATTCGCCGAAAATACTCGCGCAGTTAATTCGGACTTAACCCTAACCGGTATTCTTAGGCATCCCCGAGAATCGGGTTGCTCCGGTTGGAAAGATAGCGATCCATGTCCTCCATCACCCTGTCGGCCGCGACGCGCCAGAACCTGCTCTCGCTGCAGGACACCGCCCAGCTGATGGCGACCACGCAGAACCGTCTCGCCACCGGCAAGACGGTCAACTCCGCCCTCGACAACCCGACCAACTTCTTCACCTCTCAGGCCCTCGACGGCCGCTCCTCGAGCCTGAACACGCTCCTCGACGGCATCTCCAACGGCATCCAGTCGATCCAGGCCGCCAACCAGGGCATCACCTCGATCCAGAAGCTCGTGGACCAGGCCAAGTCGATCGCCAACCAGGCGCTCTCGACCCAGCTCTCCACCACCGGCACCGCCGCCAACGCCTACAGCGCCAGCACCGCCTCCCAGACGGTCCTGCTGACGATCAACGGCAGCTCGGTCTCCGCCACCATCAACGCCTCCTCGAGCATCAGCGCGACGGTGGCCGCGCTCAACGCCGCGGTCAGCTCGGCCTCGACCTCGTCGAGCGGTGCCTTCGGTGCCGGCGCGATCTTCTCGGCCGACAGCACCGGCACCAAGATCGTCCTGAACGCCCAGGCGGACGTCGAATTCCAGAACTCCGGCAGCCAGACGGCGCTCGGCTTCACCGCCTCGGCGACCACCGCCTCGACCTACGGCACCGCCGCCAGCACTGTCGTCTCCAGCGACCTGTCGATCTCGGGCACGGCCCAGCGCGCCTCGCTGGCGAACCAGTACAACAACCTGCTCAACCAGATCACGCAGCTCGCCAGCGACGCCAGCTACAACGGCGTCAACCTCATTGCCGGCAAGGGCAATGACATGAACATCAAGTTCAACGACACCGGTAGCTCCAACCTCAACGTCGCCTCGGTCGACGCGACCTCGAACGGCCTCGGCCTGACCTCGATCACCAACTCGAACAGCTCGACCAGCCAGAACGGTCTCGGCAACTTCCTGCTGAACTCGGACGTCAACAAGACGCTGGCCACCCTGACCACGGCGGGCGCGACCCTGAACTCCGCGGCGAGCACGCTGGGCTCGAACCTGTCGGTCGTTCAGAACCGCCAGGACTTCTCCAAGCAGCTGATCAACGTGCTGCAGACGGGCTCGGCCAACCTGACGAACGCCGACCTGAACCAGGAGGCGGCGAACTCGCAAGCGCTGTCGACCCGTCAGTCGATGGGCATCTCGGCCCTGTCGCTGGCCAACTCCGCCCAGCAGGGCGTCCTCCAGCTCCTGCGGTAAGCCGCGACCCTTAGAACGCCGCAACGGCCGGGGCAGCGCCCCGGCCGTTCGCGTTCGCGGGGCGCCGATTCCGAAACCGGGCGGCTCTCACGTATCAGGCCTCGGCCACACCGAACGCGCCCTTCCTGGTCCTGCGCCGGGATCGGGGTGGCCGCACGGCCCCTCCCCCAGGTCGTGACCTCCGAACGCCGCGCGACGACGAACGCTCCTGTCGGGACCAGAGGTCACACCCCCGCCTCGCGTCCGGGTGCGGGTAGCCGTTGGACCCGGCAGCGGCTCCGGATAAGACCGCACCATGAGCATGGAAGATCTTCGGGGGGAGGTCGAGCGGCTGCGTCGGCGCGAGCGCGCGCTGGTGGAGGAGAACGCGCGCCTGCGCGCGACCCAGCTCCCGGCCGTCCCGACCACGAGCTTGGCCGGTGTCGGGACCGCCCGGTCCGACCTCCTGTTCACCGCCGCCGACAAGACCCGGATGGCGATGATCGTCACCGATCCGAACCTGCCCGACAATCCGATCGTCTTCGCCAACCGCGCCTTCCTGGAACTCTCCGGCTACACGGCGGAGGAGCTGATCGGGCGCAATTGCCGCTTCCTTCAGGGGCCGGCGACCGACCCGGCCGACATCGCCCGCGTCCGGGCCGCCATCGCCGCGCGACGCGACGTCGTGGTGGAACTGCTGAACTACCGGCGCGACGGCAGCACCTTCGTCAACGAGCTGTACATCAGCCCCGTGTTCGGTCCGCACGGCGAATTGCTGTTCTTCTTCGGCAGCCAGCTCGACCTCACGCGCTTCCGGGAGCGGGAGGCCCAGGCGGTCGCGCAGGCCTCCTACCTGCGGGGTCCGCCGGCGGACGAGGAGGTCGGCTTCTGCATCGTCGAGCTGCGCTTCGACGCGGATGGCAGGACCCGGGATTGCCAGCTCGTCGAGACCAACGCCGCCTTCGAGCGCCGGTCGGGCCTCGCCGCCGCGGAGAGCCGCTGGATGAGCGAGTTCCTGCCGGACGACGCGCAACACTGGCTCGACATCCTCGGCGAGGTCGCGCGATCCGGGCGCAGTGCCCGTTTCAAGGGCTCCATGTCGCGAACCGGGCCCGTCCTCGAGGTTCACGCGATGCGGATCGGCACAGGGATCCAGAGCCGCGTCGCCGTCCTCCTCGAGGATCTTGCCGTCAAGCAGTCGGACGAGGAGCGGCGGGAGGCGCGGATTCGCGACCGGCGGATCGAGCACGACCTCGTCTGGAGGACGAGCCGCGACCTTCTCGTCGTCTGCGCCCTCGACGGAACCTGTCAGGCGGTCAATCCGGCCTGGACGGAGCTCCTCGGTTGGCCGGCCGGCAGCTTGGTCGGCATCCGCATCGACAGCCTGATTCATCCGGACGACGGCGAGACGGCTGCCAGCGCGTTCGAAACACTGCGCATCGACCACAGGTTGTCCGACCTCGACGTCCGCTTCAGGACTGCCGACGGCGCGTACCGCTGGATCTCCTGGAACGCCATCGCGCGCGGGGACCGGTTCCACGCGACCGGGCGGGACGTCACGGAGCGCCGGACCCTCGAGGAGCAGCTGCGCCAGTCGCAGAAGATGGAGGCGGTCGGGCAATTGACCGGCGGCGTGGCGCACGACTTCAACAATCTGCTGACCGTCATCAAGTCGTCGACCGACCTGTTGAAGCGTCCGGGCCTGAGCGAGGATCGCCGGGGCCGCTACGTCGACGCCATCTCCGACACGGTCGACCGCGCCGCCAAGCTGACCAGCCAGTTGCTGGCATTCGCGCGCCGGCAGGCGCTTCGACCGGCGATCTTCGACGTGGTCCAGTCCGTGGCCGCCATCGCCGACATGGTCGGTACCCTGACCGGCGCGCGCATCCACGTCGCGACCGACACCGATGCCGGCACCGACTCGGGCGGCCGGACCCTGCGCTGCCACGTCGATGCCGACCCGAGCCAGTTCGACACGGCCCTCGTCAACCTCGTGGTGAACGCCCGCGACGCCATGCAGGGCGAGGGCCGTCTGCTGATCAAGGTGCGACGCGCGGACCGCATCCCGGCGCTGCGGGCGCATCCGGCCGTGCCGGGAGACTTCGTGGCCGTGTCGGTCTCGGACACCGGCTCGGGCATCGAGGCAGATCTGCTCGAGCGCATCTTCGAGCCCTTCTTCACGACGAAGGGCGTCGGACACGGCACCGGGCTCGGACTCAGCCAGGTATTCGGCTTCGCCAAGCAGTCGGGCGGTGACGTCGCGGTCGACAGTGTCGTCGGCGTCGGTACGACCTTCACCCTCTTCCTGCCGCGATCGCACCAAGCGGAAGTCAGCGATGCCGCGCCGGACGAACCGGAGCCGCTGGCCGAGGGGCACGGCACGCCCGTCCTCGTGGTGGAGGACAACGAGGAGGTCGGCGCCTTCGCCCGGCAGGCCCTCGTGGAGCTCGGATACGAGGCTGTCTGGGTCAAGGACGCGCAGGCAGCCCTCGCCACGATCGAGGCGAACGACCAGGAGATCGAGGTGGTCTTCTCCGACGTGGTGATGCCGGGCATGAACGGCGTCGATCTGGCCCGGGAGATCAGGCGCCGCCGTCCGTACCTGCCCGTCGTGCTGGCCTCAGGCTACAGTCACGTTCTGGCCTCGGAAGGCACGCACGGGTTCGAGCTCCTGCACAAGCCCTACTCGGTCGCCGACCTCAGCCGTGCCCTCCGCAGGGCGCTGCGGGAACGGTCGGCGCTGACCTTCGGCTGACGCGGCTGCATCCGACCGGACCGCCGCGCGTTACGTCCGCGACGGTTAGAAGGATCGGACAGGACAGCACGCCATGTCATCGGATACGCCGCGGCCCGGGGACGATCCGCTGCCCCCCATCGACGATCCGCTGCCCGAGCCCGCACCGCCCGACGGAGACCCGCCGGCCGAGCCGCCCACGCCGCGACCGCCCGGGCCGATCGAAGCGGGCTGAGCGTTCGGCCGTCCGATGCCGCGGGCCGGATCGGCCCGTCTTCCGACGAACGCGGCCAACGATCGGCAACGCCATCGAAGCCGCGTCCGCGCGTCATCAGGCAAGCGCCGGACTGTCGCGCCCCTCAATGCAGCGGGTACCGGCCGAGAAGATCCGCGGTTCTCTGGACGGTCTTGTCGTAGAGGCAAGCGGGGACAGCCGGGTTCGCGCCGCTCCCGTTGGCCCACTCGCTGAAGGTCAGGTCGCCGCAATCCGCGTCACGGAAGGCGATCCAGGCGCGCTGCGCCTTCTCGAGTCGCGTCTTCCACAGCGCCCTGGCGTCGGGATCCTGCGTGCGATCGTCGTGGTCGATCACCGACAGCGCCTTCTTGTAGGCCGCGTTGAGCCTCGCATCCGCCTCGTGCAACGCGCGGTTCATGCAATCCGTCGTGCCCGGTGTCGAGGTCTCGGTCAGGCACAGTTTGGCCGAGGGCGGCTCGGCTCTGGAACCCGTCGACACCGCGAGGCATGCGAGCAGCCCGGCAAGGACGGGAGCCGAGGCCCGCAACAGGCGTGAGCATACGTGGTTCATGGCGATCGGATCCGGTTCGCGCGCTCCGCTACCCGGCAGAGGGGGATCCTGCGCGCGGTTGGTGATGAGAGGTCGGCGCGGACCGCAGCCCTGGACGGCCCCGGCCTGCGGCCTCAGCGGGCGTCGACGATGACGGCGGTGCCGTAGGCCACGACGCCCATCATCGACTGATCGGTGTCTGCCGTATCGAAGCGCATCATGACGATGGCGTTGGCGCCGAGTTGCGCCGCGTTCTGCGCCATGCGGTCGATCGCCTGGGACCGGGCCTGCTCGATCAACTGGCTGTACTCGTTGATCTCGCCGCCCATCAGACTGCGCAGGCCGGCGGTGAGATTGCCCACCGCACCGCGGCTGTGCACCACGGCGCCGAAGCACGGGCCCCGGACCTCGCGCACGTGATAGTTCGGGATGTTCTCGGTCGTGACGATGATCATGGGATCTCGCTCAGGGCGGTGGTGGAAGAGGGCGACGGGGCGCGGTCACGGCGAGCAGGACAGGTCGCCGCCCGGACACCTGATCTGAGCCGCGAGGTCCTGGATTCGCTGGCGCGTCAACGCGATCTTGCATTGGCCCAGGAGCATCGGCGCGATGCTTCCGTTGTTGCCGGGCGCCAGCGTGTCGAACCCGGTCCTCAGGTTGCACTCGAGGTCGCGGAAGGCGATCCAGGCGCGCTCGGCAGCGACCAGATTGCGTCGGCCGTTCTCGTCGAGCTTGCTGCGCAGGGTCGCGTAGCGCCGGTTCAGCTCCGCATCGACCCGATCCAATTCCTGGCCCGTGCAGATGTTGGCGTCCATCTGGTTCGCGGAGGTGCTGCAATCGACCTCCGCCGCGAGCCCCACGGCCGGGACCAGAAGCAGGGCGGCGATGAGCGCGTTGCGCAGCATGGCGATCTCGGATCTGAGGCGGGCGTGAGACACGGGGGCCGGGGGCCGATCATGGTTCCTCCGACGCCGCGCCCGAGTCGCGTGCCCGGAATCCGTAATACCCGCGGTCGGCGTCGTAGAGGACGTCGAAGCCGTTCAGGACGTGCAGCCCCGTATTGACGAAGGGCTGCGGGCGCGTCGTGTTGAGGATGATGCGCTCGGGCGCGAGCGGCGCGGCGCGATCGCCGACCGTGATCGCGTAGCCGGCCGCGTCGCCGAACCGGAAGCTCAGGCGCGTTCCCGGGCGAAGGACCGCGCGATCGGCCGCATCGGCCCGGAGGCTGTCGGCGACCTGCGCGGGCGGCAGCGTCAGGAACATGCCGGTTACGCCGGTGTCGAGGAGCGCCCGGCCGCAAGCGGCGGGTTCACGGTCGTCGACGGCGATGCAGGCGGGAACGCCGAGCCAGTCTCCCGGCACGTGCGGGTGCGGATCGAGTTTCACGAAGCGGTAGCGTCCGCGGGTGTTGGCGCGCGTCAGGCCGACATGCACGCCCCGCCGGGTCAGAACGTAGCCGCGGTGCACCCCGCCGGGTCCCGGCAGGTCCGCGTTGAGGAGCGGGTTGGTGTCCGGCGTGCTCTCGGTCTGGCTGTCGTCCTCCCGGCCGAATCCGATCCCCATCATCGCCACGTGGGCCGGCGCCTCCTGAGGCGTGCACTCGCGCGCGCGAACGGTGCAGTCGATCCGGTCGACGGCGAGGACCCGTATGGGTTGCGTGACCACGCTCGCGCCGTCGCGGCCGACGAGGGTCACCGGCACCCGCACCCAGCGTCCGACCATGATCCGACCGGAACTCGAGTAGGTCAGGCGCCCGGGCTCGCTCGGCAGGGCTTCGTTGCCCGGAATGCGACTGGCCGAGACCACGATGCCCGTCGAACCCGTATCCACGAGCACCGGACGAGCCGCGCCGCCGAACGACAGTCCGAGGCGCGGCGAGCGGGTGATGGCGCCACCGGGTTGCGGGGCGTTGAGGAAAGGCAGGAAGATGCCGCGTCGGTCATCCTCGTAGCTCGGCCCATCGACCGCTCGCGCCGGCGTGGCCGGGCCGAGCAGCGCAGCGCCCGCGATCTCGACGCTCAGGAGAGCGGAAGCCGTTCGGGTGTAACGCCCCCGCGGGCGGACGGATGGGCGGGCTGCCTGAGGAGGATCCTGAAACGCCTGGCGCATGTCGGCCCCGGAGAGATCGCGTCGCCGCATCGACACCGCGTGAGAACCTTATCGGCGCCGAGAGGAGCTCTGCAGCCCGCGCGCGATCGCGCAGGTGTGGTGGATCGAGGCCGGGCAGTCGCCAGCGGAAGCCCGTCAGCGGGTCAGATGGCCGGTTCAGGATGCCGGGCCACCGCTCCCGGTATGGCCGCCCCCGTGCCCGGCAGCGCCCCCGCGACGATAGTATTCATGATCATGGTTCCCGTCGAAGAAACTGTGCCAACAACAACCGCCGGCCTCCGAGCCGTAATCTGCGGATCGATCCACGTTGCATTGACCCAGATCGAGTCATAGGTCAACGAAACGGCGGAAATAGTGTTACCGGTTCAGTAATTCGCTGAGGATCCGGCCGGGCGATGAACATTCGCCGTCGTTGACCCTGCCCGTTCCGGCACGGGCGAATGCCACCGGCTCCGAACGATCGCCGAACGATCGATGACGGTCTCGGCGCGGCTGTCGCGTGAGAAACCTCCCCGCTGACCGTGCAGGCCGCGCGAAACCGCGTCTGGCCGGCCCATGCCTCTGACGAGGCGGACGATCCACCGCCCGATCAGGGAGAACTGACGTGACCAAGACGAAGATGCTCGTGCTCGCCGCCAGCCTCCTGTGCGCCGCGGGTCCCGCCCGCGCCCAGGACGCGGCGCCGCAGCGCGGAAATCAGGAGTTTATCGGCGTCGATCTCGACAGCGGCGGCGTCTACTTCAACGGCCGCAACTCAGGCCGCTACTGCGTCTACCGCACGGTCGAGGTCTACAATCGCTACACCGGCTACTTCGAGGCGCGGCGCGCGCGCCGCTGCGGCCGCGGCCTCTACCTGCCGTGAGGAGCGAGGCGATGCTGACCGCCCTCTCGCCGCTCCACCTCGCCGCCCTCAGCCTGATCGTCGCGTATCTGGGCTGGGGCTGAGCTGCGCCCCCACCGCCCGCAACCGTGTCCTGGACGTCGGTCGCGCGGCCGCGAGGACTGCATTCGCCGGACGCGTCCGACGCGTGAGATTGTTTCCCGATCCCCCAGCGGATAACCCTGTCGCGCGTGCCGACCGGGCGCGCCCCGCTTCGAGGACGGTGAATCCGGGCCGCGACCCGGACAGGAGGACGCGCTTGCCGAGAGCCAACCCGGTATCCGCGCTGCGGCGGGCCGCCCGCACCGCGATCATCCTGCTCGGGATAAATTCCCTAGCCCCGGTCGCGCCGGCCCGGGCAGCCGCCGATCCCGCAGCCTTCGCCGACAATGCCGACGCCGTCGCGGTGGTGATCGGCAACCGCAGCTACAAGCAGACGGTGCCGGTCGACTACGCCCACAACGATGCCGAGGCGATCCGCGCCTACCTGATCGAGCGTCTCGGATACCGCGAAGGTAACGTCTTCCTGCTGAAGGACGCGACGCTCAACGAGTTCAACCAAGTCTTCGGCACCGAGCGCAATCCGCAATCCGGCCGTCTCTGGCGCAGCGTGCGCGAGGGCCGCTCGAACGTCTTCGTCTACTATTCCGGCCACGGAGTCCCGGATCTGACCACCAAGCAGCCGTTCCTGCTGCCGGAAGACGGCAATCCGAACCAGGGCGAGAGCGGGTATTCGCTGGAAACCCTGTACCGCAACCTCGAGCTCGTGAAGCGCAAGATCGGCCCGGACCACCAGCTCGTCGTGATGGTCGATGCCTGCTTTACCGGCGAGACCGGGCGCAAGGGCGAGAGCCTCCTGGCGGTGTCAGCGCCCGGCTTCGCGCCCGCCCGTCCCAAGGCGGAGGGCGGCATCGTGCGGCTGGTCGCGACTTCGGGCGCGACGCCCGCCAACTGGGACGAGGCGAACAGGCTCGGCCTGCTGACCAGCCGGTTCCTGATGGGCGTGTCGGGTCTCGCCGACGCCCGAGACCAGCAGGGCGACGGCGACGGGCTCGTGCAGTGGACGGAGCTGAAGCGCTACCTCCGCCGCGAGGTGGAGGACGCCGCCCGCCGCGCGTCGGGCCGCGAGCAGGTGCCCGAGATCGACGAGGCCCCGATCGTCCTCAAGGCCTCGCTGCCGGTGGCGGCCGTCGCGCAGGGCGTCGCTGCCATCCGGGACGAGGCGGCTTGGCGGCGGGCCGAAACGCTCGGCACCCGGGAGGCGTTCGAGGCCTATATCGGCGCCTGCGGCGAGACCTGCCTGTACCGGCCTCAGGCCATGGACAGGCTCCTGGCCGGACGGCGCCGGGACGCGGCGGCGATCGACCAGGAGAATTGGGCCAGGTTCGGGACCCAGCGGCGGTATCAGGCCTATCTCGACTCCTGCGGCGAGGTCTGCGCCTATCGCAGCCTCGCGGAGGGCTATCTCGGCGGCAAGAATCCGAGTGCCGATCCGCGCGTCAAACGATGCGACGAGCTCGCCGCCGGCACGGACGATCCCGATCGTCCGAGTGGGGTCACCGGCGTGAAGCTCGGCCGGATCGAGCCGGCAGCCGCGATCGACGCTTGCCGCGGGGCTGCGGCCGCCTATCCGGACCTGCGCCGCCTCTCCTACCAGCTCGGCCGCGCCTACGACCGGGCCGACCGCTACAAGGAGGCCTTCGCCGCCTACGACCGCGCTGCCAAGGCCGGGAGCGTGTCGGCGCTGAACAACCTCGCCGCCCTCTACGAGAACGGCCAGGGCGTGAAGCGCCAGCAGGCCGAGGCGTTCCGCCTCTACCGGCAGGCGGGCGAAGGCGGGAATGTGGTCGCGCTCGCCAACGCGGCCCGGATGCTGGAATACGGCAACGGCATCCCGAAGGACGAGGCGCAGGCGGTCGCCCTGTATCGCCGCGCCGTGGCCGGGGGCGACGTCGCCTCGATCAGCAAGCTCGTGCCGCACTACGCGACGGGCGCCTACGGCTTCCCGAAGGACCTGCGCCAGGGCTTCGACCTCTTCCGGCAGGCGGCGGACCGGGGCGACCCGGTCGCCATGGCCACGATGGCGACGCTGATCGACAACGGCTTCGGGCGGTACTTCCCCGGTGTGCGCTCCGCCGACATGGTGATGCGCGCCCTCAAGCACGGGGAACTCGGCGCCGCCTCGGTCTCGGCCACCGACACCGCCGCCCAGAAGCTGAAGCCCGAGACGATCCGCTCGGTGCAGCGCGCGATCAAGGACGCGGACTACTACACCGGCGCCCTCGACGGTCGCTTCAACCCCGTCTTCGTCCGCGCCCTCGACCAGTACGCTCGGGCCAACGAGACCGAATGAGGCGCCTCCTCCTCGCCGCGCTACTGCTCGCCCCGGCGGCGGCGCGCGCCGATCCCGCCACGCAGGCGCTGACACCGTTCCTCGACGCGGTGGCGGCCTGTGCGGGCCGTCCGGACTTCACGCTCGCGGTCGTGGGAGTCGAGCCCGGCCAGACGGCGTTGTCGCGCGAGCAGTCCGAGGAGGTGCGCCTCGCCGTCGAGACCCGGCTCCAGGCAACGGGTCGGGTCAGGCTCGCGGCGGCGGCCGACGTGGTGCGGATCAAGGCCCTGCGCGAGGGCACGACGGGCCTGTCGGGCGCGGAGGCGGAGGCGCAGATCCGGTCGGCCTTCGCGGGGGACGCCGCCGTGTTCCTGGTCGAGCCCCGTCGGGCCGGCGAGACCGCCTCTATCCGGCTCCAGGCCGTGACGCAGAGCGCCGCCTGCAAGGCGACGAGCGAGCCTCTGGTTGTACCAATCCACGTCGGTGCCGGCGTGGCCGACGTCGACGCTGTCTTCGACGGCGCGGTGAAGGCCCTGGCGCAGGCCGTACCGAGCGCCGCCGCCGTCGAAGTCTGCCCGTTCGTGGCGGAGGGTGGCCATTCGACCTGCGCGGGCGCCCTCACGGACCGCCTCGTCATCGCTCTCGACGCGGAGGCCCGGTCGGCCAACCGCGTGCTCCGCGGCGCGCGCCTCGACGTGCGCCGCCGGCCGCCCGGCACAGGGTGCGCGGGCCCCATCACGGCGCGCGGCCGCTTCCGCACCGATCACGACCGGCAATCCTGGCTGGAGGTCGAGTTCCAGCGCGACGGCGCCGTGCTGGCCCCGACGGGGCAACGCCGCATCGCCACGGAGGGCCTCGGCTGCGATCCCGTCCCGCGGCCCTTTCTCGACCACCTCGCCGCCACGGCGCGCACGGATGCCGGCCGCCTCTCGGTGGCGGCCGCCGCCACGCCGTTCGCGGCCGGTCAGCGCCTGGAGATGCGCATCGAGTCCCGGGTCGCGCAGAACCTGTACTGCTGGGTGGTCGCGCCCGACGAGACCGCCTTCGTCGCCCTTCCGGTGCGCGACAACGCCGCCTCGCAGCTGGCCCTCACACCGGGAGAGTCGCGGCGCTACCCGCGCGGCTACGGCCTCGACGAGATCGTGGCGGGGGAAGCGTTCGAGAACCTGTTCGCCTGCTTCGGCGTGCCGGGCGGCCTGCCGCCGGAACTCGCCGCGCGGTGGCTGGCGGCGGCGCCGGGCGCGGCCGGCGAGGCGCGCCTTCTCCAGCCACCGGACGTGCTGGACCTCCTCGACCGGATCCGGGCCACCCCCGGGGTCACCGAGGCCACCGCGCGCATCGTGGTCCGCTGAGGCGGAGCGACGGACTCAGAACAGCGTCTGGTTCGCACAGATCGGACGGGTGGCGCCCGGATGGCTGCCGGAGGTCGACGGATGGCCGGTCGCGAGGTAACCATAAGGCGAATCGAACGATCCCAAGGGGTTGCGTGGCAGCCCGCGACCGGGAGGCGCATGACGGGCGGATACGACGAGCGCTGCGCGGCCGACCTCGCCAATGTCGGCGACGGCCGCGATCTCTCCCGCGCCGACCGTGCCTGGCTCGCCCGCGTGGTCACCGGTGCCGTGCGACCGAACCGCGACAAGCCCGTGTGGGACCTCGCCCACGCCCTCGCGGCTCTGGCCGGGGCGACCGGCGCCCGCGACGGGCGCGATCTCATCACCCTCGCCCTCGATCCGGGCCTCGCGCGACCGGCCGCCCTCGCGGCGCGGTTCGGCGACGGCCCGGCCGTCGACGACCGCGGACCCGTGCTCGGCACCGCTTGGTCCACCAGCTGGGCCGGGCTCGCCCGGCTCCTCGCGCTCGCCGAGTTCGTGCTCACCGCCGAGGATCTGGCGCAGTTCGCCACCGTGGCGAGCTGGCTCGACGAACTCGCCGCCGCGCCTGACCCCGACAGCGCGGCCATCCTGGCCAAGCGCCTGGCCCGGCATCTCGCCGCCTACCGGACCGCCCATCTGCCGCTGGCGCCGCTGGAACGGCGCTTCCGGGCGCTGCTGACCTTCCTGGGCGGGCGCCGGTCCGTCACGGACGACGACATCCTGGATTTCTGGTGCACCGAGATGGCGACGGGCGAGCGGCCGGGCTTCCGTACGGTCGCGGAGCATTTCGTGACCTTCGAGGCGGCCGGCCACCTTCTCGACGGTCTCGAGGCCCTCTCGACGCCCGCGGCCCTCGACGCTCACGAGGGCTGGGACGAGAGGCTGGACGCGGCACTGGGCGATCTCGCGGCCGCCGAGCCCGCCGCGGCGCTGGCGACCCTCCTGGCGGACTGGCCGCAGGGCCCGAAGATCCTCACCGGCGCCGAGCGAGAGGATCTGACCGACTTCCTGCGCCTCGAGCCCTACCACCGCACCCGCCCGCTGACGACGCTCAGGGCCGTGAGCTTCGGCCGGGTTCAGTCCGGCATCGCCAACCGCCTCCGCCGCGGCGGAGGCGGCGCCGACATCGCCGAGCGCGCGAGCTGTCTGGAGGCCGAGAGCTACGGCGCGTTGCGCGCGCGCGCGGGACTGCTCGCTGCCCATCTCACCCGGATGCTCCGCATCGCGGCGGCGCTCCGGATCGCCGACCGCGACGCGCTGCCCGAGGCGGTCCGATCCGCGCTGGAGGCCGCCGAGGCGGACCTGCACCGCGTCCGCCGCGCCGGCTTCGACGATCGGGAGGGTCTCTCGGCAGGCTTCGCCGCCGCGGAGCCAGCCTTGCTGCGCCTCGCCGAGGCGGCGGCCGACCTGAACCGGTCGCTCGACGGCCTCGCCCACCAACGGCCGCTGGACGCGCTGTTCCCGGCGGATCGCGGCATCTTCGCGGTCGCGTTCGCGGCGGCCTATGCCAGGGAGGCCGCCGCGTGAGCGATGCGGCGCGGCTCCTCGCCGAGATCCACGCGGCCCGCGCGCTCGTGCGCGATGGCTTGCGCGATGCAGAGGCGAGCGCCCGGCCGGACCACGCGAGGCTCTGGGCCCACGCGACCCGGGCGCCCCACGGCCCCGTCGACCTCGCGACGGTACGGGCGATCCGCAGCGACCCCACGACCGGCCGCCGCTACAGGACGATGCTCGGCGCGGTGGCGCTGGCCCACGCGCCGCTCGCCGCGGCCGCCTCGGACGGCGCGATCGTCCGACGCCGGGTCGGCGCCTACGCGCTGGAGATCCTGGAGGCCGCGGACGGCGCGCCGCCGCTCCTCGTCCTGCGCGGCGAGGCCGGGCAGATGCCGCGGGTGATCGAGGCGTGGCTCGACGACGAGACGGCACGGCTCGACCTCGGCGCGGCGACCGAGGGCGCGGTCGTGCTCGCCCTCGACCCTGCCGTGCCGGATGCGGCCCTCCTCGGCCGCATGCTGCGCGACCCGGCCTGCGCGGTGTTCCTGCTTTGACGAACCGGTGGGACAGGAGGCGGACCCGTCCGGGCCCGTCCGGGTCCGGAGGGCCGGCTCGGGCATGACGCGTCCGGCCATCCTCGTCGTGGTGCCCACGACCCGCGGACCGCTGGTACTGCGCGCGCTCAGGCCGCGCCCCGGCCTTCCGGCCCCGGCTGCCTTCGCGGACGGCGACTACCGGCCGCTACCCTGGTCGGCCGATTACGCGCGGCTCTGCGGTGCCGGCGGCCCGCTCGCCCGATGGATGGGCCGCCCGCCCGAGCCCCACGAGTTGCGGCTGTCGGGCTCCTTCGATGCCGGACGCTCCTGGGAAGTCCCGGTGTGCCTGGCGCACGGCCTCGTCGAGAGCGGCCACCCGCTGGCCGCGACACCGGCAGAGGCCGACCTCATCCTCTGGGCGACCGGCGCGGTCGATCTCGACCTCTCGGTCCTGCCCGGCGACTACGCGCTGCTCGACAAGATCGCGCGCTGCACCTCGCTGATCGCCGAGGCTCCGGGCGCCGCGCTGGCCGTCCTCCTGCCCGAGGGGCCGCAGCGCGCCGAGGCCGAGGCCGCCCTGCGCGACCTCGGCCGAGACGTGAGGCTCCTGCCATCGGACAGCGTGCCCGCGGCCCTGGCCGGGCTGGCGGCCCCTCAGCGACCGCAGCAAGCCGCCGCCTCGCCGCCGCCGCGATGGCGACGTCTGGCGCTGCCGGCCGGCGCCGTCGCGGCGGCCGGCCTCGCCGGTGTGCTCGCTCTCGGGGCCACGAGGCCCGGCCCCGAGGGCGACCCGCGGCGCGACGCGCCGGCCGTTCCCGACGAGACGCCGGCCGGGACCGAAGCCCGGATCGCGCAGCGGGTCCACGTCGCGGAGCTGCGTGCCCCGGCGGGCTCCTCCTGCCGGCGCGTGGCCTTCGGGGCTGATCCGCCCGAGCGGCGTCCGGTGCGGGCGGAGGCGGGCGATCGCTTGGCCGCGAGCCGGCTCACGCCGGATCTGTGCGGGCTCGCCATCGGTGCGGAGCCGGGTCTGCGCGTGCAGGTCGGGGCGGAACTGCGCGACGCCGCCCTTCCCGCCATCCGGCTGGCGGACGGCACTCTCGGCTACTTCCTGCGCGAGGGCGCGCGGCAGAACCTCGTCTACACGGTCCAGGCCGTTCCGGAGGCCGGGGGCCCCGCGTCGGCCGGCCGTCTGGTCCACGCCCTGACGCGCTGATGGGAGCCCGACGTGTCCCGAATGCTGTCGATCGACGCCGCGAGCACCGGCCGGAGCCCCGCACCGCGAGGAGGGAGAGGATGATCTCGATCCGCCGGAAAGGCCCTCTCCTGCTGGGAACAGCCTGCGCGCTGATCGTGCTCGGCCGCGGCGACGCCGCGCGGGCGCAGAGCGTCGGCTTCGATCCCGCCGATTACGGCCGGGCGCAGCTGCCCCTGCGTCAGACGACCGGCGACGCGGCGGCCTATGTCGACCAGAACAAGGGCGCCTTCGAGCCGGTCAGCGAACTCGACCCGAAGGACGGCCTCGCGGCGCTCGCTCGGCCGATCGGCCGCGTCGACATCGTGCTCCAGAACGGCCGCACCGGTCAGCAGGTCGGTGCCTCCTGCACGGGGACGCTCCTGCCGGGCGACTACGTGCTGACCAACCACCACTGCCTGCCGCAATCGGGCGACCTGCACCCGGTCAAAGCGTCGATCCTGATGGATTACCTGACCCTTGACGGGAAGGGCTCCCGACGGTTCGAGATCGACCCGAAACCCGTCGAGTACGATGCGCGCCTCGACTTCGCCCTCGCCCGGGTCGCCGGCAATCCGACCGCGACCTACGGCGCCGCGCGGCTCTCGGGCGAGCCTGTGACGGCCAACCGCTCGATGCTGGTCATCCACCATCCCCTCGGGCGTCCGAAGGTGATGAGCCGCTTCCGCTGCTTCGCCGTGAAGGATCAGGCGGAGGGTCCGGACCTGCGCCACCGCTGCGACACCCTCGGCGGCTCTTCCGGGTCGCTGATGTTCGAGGCGTCCGTCGCCGGCATCGCGCTCCACAAGGAGGGCGGCCTCGATCCGAAGGATCCGACGAGCTTCAACAGTGCGACCCGGCTCTCCGCCATCCTGGGCCGGAGCCCGATCCTCGCGCGGATCGCGGCGGCCCAGGGGCGACCGGTCGCCGCCGTCGATCCGGGGGGCAGGCCGGTCCCGCCTGCACCCGGCCCGGCGCCGCAGCCCAGGCCGGCGACCGACGGACCGCTCGATCCGGCCGGGATGAACGCCATCCTGCGGGGGCGCTGAGCGCCGTCGTCGAAAACCGCTCCGCCTCGCGACGGAAATCGCTCTGGGTCGACCATGAACGGGGTGAGAGGGGCCGCAGCGAGGCCCGGCATTCGGAGAGGGAAGCGATGCGGACCCACGATCTGCCACGCGCCGCGCGGACGCGCCTCGGCCGCTCGGGCCTGTTGCTCGCCATCGGCCTCGCTCTGGTCGTGCCCGCCCGGGCGAACCCGCTCACCGAGGTGCCGGGTGCCCGGGCCGCACAACCGGACGCGGCGGCCCCGCCGCCGGACCCGGTCGCGGACCGGGCGCAGGCCGAGGAGGCGCGGGCCACGAATCCGAGCGCCACCGCGATCATCCGGTCGCTGGCGCCGTTCGCGGACGGCGATCCGGGCGCACCCGCGCGTCCGCTGACGATCAGCCCCGACGACGGCGGCCCCGCGGTGCGGGTCGTTCCGGCACGGGCGGTCGATCTCACCGTATTCTTCGCCTACGACAGCGCCCGCCTGACGCCGGAAGCCCGGATCCAGCTCGAACCGCTCGGTGAGGCCCTGCGCGCCCAGCCCCTGGCCGGTCACGCCTTCCTGATCGCCGGTCACACCGACGCCGCCGGCGGCCGCGCCTACAATCGCCGCCTCTCCCTGGCCAGGGCCCGCGCCGTGAAGGCGCATCTCGTCGAGACCTACGGCCTCGCGCCGGAGCGCCTGCGCGTCCACGGCTGGGGACCCGCGCGACCGAAGGATCCCGACGCGCCCCTGTCACGGGTGAACCGCAGGGTGGAGGTCAGCCTGATCGCGCCCGCCCGCAGCGGCGCCCTGCGCTTCGTCCTTCCGGTGGCGGATCACACCTGCACGGACTCGGCCGATCCGCGCCTGCGGACTGATCTCGACCTCGACGATTTCGGCGCGGCGCCGACGCCGCGTCCATGCGCTGAATGAAGCCCGCCCCCCTCTCCCGCGCTCCGATCACCGAGAGACCCGCGATGTCCTGGAGGATCCCGATGCCCCTCGTCCGCACCACGGCGTTCCGCGCTGCCTGCCTCGCCGTCCTGGCTTTCGGATCCACCTACGCGGCACCGGCCCGGGCACAGACCAAACCCAACATCGTCGTGATGGGCGAGGACGCCGACGAGGACGCGGTGCCGCGGGGCAACCGCATCTTCCAGCGGGTGATTCACGAACTGTCCGAGACGATGAACCTGCGCGGCTACAACGTCTACGACGAGACCGCCGTGGCGATGGGCTTCACCCAGGCCAACCGGGTGCGCCGTCGGGATGCCGAGCTGATCGAGGTGGCCCGCGCGGTCCAGAACCCGCCTCTCGACGTGGTGGCGGTGTTCCAGATCTACGCGTCGGCGTCGAAATCCGCCTACTCGGATATCGTCAGGCCGGAGATCCGTATCCCCGGCCGCCTCCTCAACGTCCGCACCGGCCAGTCGCTCGGGTCGTTCGAGGTGGCCGGGCTCCAGCTGCCGCCCCTGCCCCAGGGCTGCGATCGCGAGTGCCTGCTCGAGCGCGTCGGCGCCGAGGCGAAGACCGTGGCCGCCGACGTCGCGGCCGCGCTCGCCGCGAAGCTCGACGGCGTCATCGCGCCCCGCCGCGGGGCCGATGCCGGCGCCGCGCCGCCCGACCCCGCGCCAATCGGCGGCGCCGTAACGGCGGCGCCCGGCGCAGAGGGCTGCGGGGGCCTGCCCAGCGCCTACGTCGTCCGTCTGAACGGCTTCTCGAACCAGGAGGTCCAGGCGGCCGAGGAGTACATGGCGGCCTTCCGCTGCTACGAGCACCACCGTCCGGTGCGCGCGAGCGGGGCCAGCACCGAGTACTGGTACGAGACCCGCTCCGATTCCACCCGGCTCGGCCGGAACCTGCGCCTGATGCTGGAGCACATGAGCGCGCCGGGGCAGGTCCAGTTCTCGGGCAACACCTTCGTCATCAGCCGCGTGGCGACGCGGTAGCCGGTCTCACCGTCGCGCCCCTTCGTCCCCCCTGACCTGGAGGTTGACCATGTCGGTTCGCGAGCGCCTGCGCGGCGTCCTCTCCCGTCTTGGCCCGCGCCGACCGGCGCGGCGCGAATTGCTGGTCGGCTTGGTCGTGGCGCCGCTGGCGATCGCGGGACCGGCCCCGGAGGCTTGCGCCGATCCGGTCTTTCCGGCCGCCGGCGCCCTCGGCCTCACGCCGCCGGCCGGGATGAGCGTGAGCCGGCGCTTCGCCGGCTTCGAGCATCCGGCCGGCGCCTCGATCATCCTGGTCGAGATGCCGCCGGAAGCTTGGGACCAGATCAACGGCCGGTTCACGCCCGAGGCGCTGGCCGCCACGGGCTTCCGGGTGAAGGGCGGGGCGGAGACGCTGCCGGTCGCGGGCGGCGAGGGCTTCGTCCTGCGCGGCACCCAGCCCGCCAACGGCCTCACCTACGCGAAGTGGGTCGCCGTCGTGCGCGGTGCCCCGGGGACCGGGCTCGTCACCGTGCAGGTGCCCGAGAAGGCGGCCCGGCAGGTGCCCGCCGCGGCCGTCGAGGCGGCCCTCCGCACCATCGCGTTCCGGCCGAAGGCGGGCCTGACCGATCAGGTCGCGGCGCTGCCCTACACGGTCGGCGACATGGCGGGCTACCGTCCGGCCGCGGTCTTCGCGGGCAGCAGCCTGCTCCTCACCGAGGGCCCCAAAGACGTCGATCCCGAGCGCGAGCAGCCGGTGATCGTCGTCGCGCCGTCGCTCGGTCAGGCGCCGGTCCCATCGGGCGCGGAGGTCGCGGTCGCCCGCCGGCTGCTCGCGTCGCAGAAGGACTTCGCCGACGTGAAGGTCACCGACGAGGCGCGGTCCAGCCGCGGCGGGGCGGTAGTCGTGCGGCTGCGCGGAACCGGAACCGACACCAAGAGCGGCCGCGCCCTCGGCGTGACGCAGACGATGGTGTTCGACGGCAAGCGCTACCTGCGGGTTCTGGGCTTCGCCGACGCCGGTCGCACCGACGCCCTGGACCGGGCCGACCGCGTCGCCGCTTCGGTGGCGATGCGCTGACCGATCTCCGGCCCGAAATCGAAAGCGCTTGCCCGATGCGTCTCTCGCCCCTCGCTCCCTCGATCCTGCTCGCCACCCTCGCGCTGCTCGCGGGGCCGGCACATGCGGAAGAGAACGAGTGCCGGCGGCCACCGTCGCTGGCCTCAGGTCCGCCCCCGATCTTCGGACGGATCACCGCCCCGGGGCGCACGGCTTTCGTCAAGGACGGACTCGCCCGCGCCAACTGCCCGGACCCGAGCGCCGCCTGCCGCGAGCGCGCCTACCTGGTGACCGCCGATCCCGTCATTCTCGGCGAGCGGCGCGGCGCCTATGTCTGCGCCCACTATCGTGGCGCGGGCGACGATATGGGCCGGTCCGGCTGGCTCCCGGCCGAAGCTGTCGCCGTCGAGCCGTCGGGCACCGTCGCACCGGCGGATTGGCTCGGCACCTGGACCCGGCCGGAGGCGCGCATCCGCTTCACGCCGGGCGACAAGCCGGTCGACAAGCCGGGGATGCTCACTTTCGCGGGGGACGCGACATGGGGTGCCGGCGACCCGGAGCGGGTACGCCGCGGCGGGGTCCATATCGGCGAATTCGCCGGCACGGTCGCGCCGCAGGGCGACGCGGCGAGCTTCGCGGTCGGCGAGAGCGGGGCGCTGCCCGTCGAGACCGGGGACGCCTCCGACTGCAAGGTCTGGCTGCGCCGGGTCGGCCCCTGGCTGATCGTCGACGACAACCTCGCCTGCGGAGGGCTCAACGTCTCCTTCCGCGGCCTCTACCGCCGCCAGCCATGAGCGGCGCGGCGAGACGCGGCCGCCCCGGGCCCGCGCAGGATGCGTCGCGCGACCGGCCTCCGCATGCCTCGCGGACCGGCGCCTGTGTGCAGGACTCTGACCGATGAACATCCACAGCACGGCGCGGCCGAGCCCGTCCCGGCGACGCCGGCGCGTGATCCTCATCCTGTTGCTGATCACGTGGCTGCCGGTCCTGCCCTTCGCCCTCGGCCTCACGCTGACGAGCCTGACCGGATGCACGGTGAACGAGGCGGGCACGCACCCGTGCCCGGTAGCCGGACACGATATCGGCGACCTGCTCTACACGCTGACGATGACGGGCTGGCTGCTGATCCCATTCCTGCCCTTCATGGCCCTGACACTATTGCTCACCGGGCTGCAGGGCCTGCTGATGCTCCTCAAGGCGTGGCGGCGGCGATGATGCGACATGCGATTTGGCGCGCGGCCGCGCTGTTCGGCCTCGGGTTGTCAGCCGTCCCGCTGTCGAGCGTGGCGATAGCCGCGTCAGCGACGTCGGCACGGGCGCAGGCGGCCGAGGCGCAGGGTCCGGCCCTGCCCTACGCCTCCACGCCCGACCTGAGGGCCGCCACGGTGGTACGGGCGGTGCGCGACCAGCGCGCGGCGAACCCGATCGCCGCGGACGAGACGGCGCGGGAACTCGCCCGGCACGATTACGACTCCGTCTTCCGCGGCTTCCTCGACGGGACGCCCCTGCGGCCGGACGATGCGGGCGACGTGCTCACTGCCTTCATCGCCCTGCAATGGATGGTCGCCAACGACGCGACAATCGAGCCGAGCCCGTCGGCCCTGCGGGCGATCCGGAGCCGGTTCGTGGCCCCGATGGCGGAGCGGCCGCCCCTGTCCCAGCCGGCCGCGCGCGCAGCTTTCGCCGAGCAGGTCAAGCTGCGTGCCGTGCTCCACCATGCCGGCTGGCAGGCGGCCAAGCGGCTCGGCGTGCTGCCGCGCTTCCTCGCGGGCCTGTCCAAGGAGTTCATCCCGGTCGCGACGCTGCGGACCCTGGCGCTGACTGACGACGGGCTGGTGCCGAAGGACCGGGCCGGACGCGCGGGCCCGAAGCCGCCGTCGGCCGCGGAGAGCCCGGCCGCGCCGGCCGCGCCCGAACCCCCGCGCCACGCGGCCAACTGGGATTCGGTCGAGGGCGTGTACTTCCGGTCGACCACGGGATTCGGCGTCGGTGGTCTCATGACGATCGATTTCGAGCCGCTGATCTTCCTGCGCGACGGCACCTACTACGAGATCGACGACACCGCGCTGGAAGACGTGGACCTCGCCGCCGAGCGGGGCGCCCGACCCAAGCGGTTCGGGCGGTGGACCGCCAAGGGGGCCGGCTTCGTGCTGACGGACGGGCGCGGCCGTGCCAGCGACTACGCCCTCGGCGACGGCAGCTTCTTCCGGGCCTTCCCGGCCGCTTCGGGCGAGCGCGTGGCGCGGGCGTACCGGCGGCTGTCGGGCGGCGGCAACACCGCCCTGGGGGGCGACGTGGCGATCGCCGTGGAGAGCCGCTACGATTTCCACGCGGACGGGAGCTACGGCCGCGGCGGCTCGGTCGGCGCGACGAATTCCGGGGCCAGCACCGGGGTCGGCACGGCGATCGGCCGTCGGCGCGCGCCGGAGGGCGGCCACTACGCCCTCGATCGCCACACGCTCACCCTGATCACAGCGGATGGCCGGACCCGGCGCCTGTTCTTCGCCTACGGCTCCCAGAAGAATCCCCCCGAGATCGACCACGAGATGATTTTCGTGGGCGACGCCGTCTTCAGCCCGTCGGACTGATCGAGGCGGCGGAGGACCGCCGCTCGGTCGGCGCGCGGCTCTCCGCAGGCGGTGCATCGGCGGATTCGGGTGTGAGTAGACCGCCCCCCAGCCGCGCCCAGTCCTCCAGCGTCCGTCCGCGGGCGACGTGCGGGCCCGAAACGACGGGTCGCGATGTCTGCGCTTCCCCCAGGCGTCCGTAGCGCCGGTACCAAGATCGCGCCCGCTGCACCGGCAGCCCCAACGCCTTCCTCATGCCGTCCCCCTCTGGCGCGAGCGCGAATGCCCACGGCCAAGCTAATCCAGGCCGGGCGCCCGGGCATGTCGGGCCGACCCTGACACGAATGCCGATCTCTCCGACTGCTGATCGGCCCGCGACGGCACAGATGAGGGTGCGGGGCAGCGACCGGCGGCGACCCGCCGACGGCCCCCTCAGGGGACGAGCGGTGGCCGGCGATGGCGGCCGGCATCGCCACCCCGACAGACCGCGCCGCGCGTCCGGATCCGGCATCGGGTCCGATCCGCGCGGACGTCCTTCACCGTCTCTGGAGCAGACCCATGAAACGTCTTGCGATCGCCCTCACGGCGCTGTCCAGCCTCGTCCTGTTCGCGCCGTCGAGTGAGGCGCGGCCCCACGGCCGCGGCTTCCATCATGGGCCCCACCATCTCGGCCACGGTGCCTGGAGGGGGCGACGCCACGGTTTGCACCGCCATCGGCATCACCGTCTCCACCGGCACTACCGGCGGCACCGTGGGTATCGCGGATACCGCGGCGTCCACTTCCGCCCCGCCGGCTACGGTTACCGGCCCTACGCGTATCGCTACGGTGGCTGGGGCAGTCACCGCGGGTTGGGTTTCGCGACCGGCGCCGGCCTGGGCCTCGCGGCGGGCGCCGCCCGCCCCGGTCTCTACGGTGCGGCCTACGGGCGGCCTTACGGCTACCGCTACGCACCGGCCGGCTACGGCTGCGCCTACTACTAGGCTGGCCGTCCGGTCCGCGAGGCCGGGCCATCGCGGCTTTCCGGACAGCGTCCTGCGCCGAGCCGCGCCCGGTCTTCCTCGCGCTTGACGACGCGAGGATCTGATAGCCTTCCGCGCGGCATTCGGATGGATCGGCGCAAGTACCTCAAGGTCCGGTGCCACTTTCGTGCAATGGTCAACCGTTCATCGTTCCGACGCGTGTCGGGATAAGCCCGACACGCGTCGGTGTGAGCGATATCCCGGTTCGAAACAGCTTGCTCGGCTGTTCGATCTCGGCGCTTCTGACCGGGCGGGACATGCTCCCGAGCAGCCGGAGAGATCAGCGCCCATGCTCATGGACATCGTCAAACAGGGCGCCCGCGCGCGCTCCGTCGGTCGGCCCCGCGATGCCTGTCCGTATCCAGGCGAGTCGCGCGAGCGCCGGGCCTGGTTCGAGGGCTACGACGGCTCATCGTGGGCGGTGGCGACGCGGATGCCGCACCCGGCCCGGATGCTGCCCGGATCGACCCTCTGCGACGGCAATGCCGCGTCCGACCCCGCATCCCCGGCCTGACGGCGGGGCGACTTTCCCGTACGAGAGCGGGGGACTTCCAAGGCGATGCGGTGATTGGGGAGGCGGGCGACGATGCGCTCGGGACGGCGCGGTAGGGTGGTCAGGCCGTCCGAGCGATGGGCGGCAGGTGCGGACCGACGCGCAGCGTGCCCGCACACGGACGCATGACCGTCCGACCCCGCGAAGCCATCCGGGGGCCCGAGCCCCAGCTCAGCCGCGGCAGCCGCCGCACCTTCGTCGCCCTCGCCCTCGCGGCCGCGATTCCCGTCCTGCTGCTGAGCGGCTGGGTCGCGACGCTGATGGCGCAGCAGCAGCGCGACCTCGCCCGAAACGCCGCCGTCGCCAGCGCGACCCGGGTCGCCGAGCGCGTCGCCTCCGACATCGCTGCCCAGATCGCTGTCCTTGAGGCCGAGGCGGCCTCCGCGACCCTCGACCGGCCGGACCTCGCGGCCTTCTACGCCGAGGCCGAGCGGCTCAGGCAGGCGCACCCCCTCTGGGAGACGGTGGAGCTCGCCCGACCGGACGGCGCCCAGATCGTCAACCTGCTCCGCTCCCTCGAGGAGGAACTCGGACCGACCTCGGACCGGACGAGCTTCGACGCGGTGGTGCGCACGCGGCAGCCCGTGATCGGCGGGATCGGCCCGGCCGGATCGATCTCGGGCAAGCGCCTCGTGGCCCTGCGCGTGCCGGTGATCCGCGACGGCACGCTGCGCTACGTCCTGTCGATCCGGCTCGCCACCAATGCGGTGAGTTCGATCCTGCGCGACGCCGGCGCCCCCGAGGGCTGGGTCGGCACCATCGTGGACGCGGAGGGCAATACGATCGCCCGAACCCGGGCCGAGGTGGAGGAACTCGGCCACCCGGCGAACCCGGCGCTCCAGGCGGCCATCCGGCACGCCCCGAACGGCTTCTACACCGGACCGACGCTGGAAGGCGCGAATGTCGAGGTGGTCTACCGGACGTTGAAGCATACCGGCGGCTGGTCAGTGCATTTCGGCATGCCGGTCGCGACGCTCAACGCGCCGGTGTCGCGGTCCTACGTCGTGCTGGGCGGCGGCAGCTTCGTCAGCATCGGCCTCGCCCTCGCACTGGTGGGACTGGTAGGCCGAGACATGGCGCAGCGCAGGGCGGGCGAGCAAGCCCGGTTCTCCCTCGCCCTCCGCTCCAGCGAGGAGCAGGGCGCCGTGGCCGCCGAGGCCGCGGAACTCGGCACGCTGCGCTGGGACACGGTCGCGCACCGGGTCACCGGCTCGGCCCGCGCAGCCGATCTCCTCGGGTGGACGGCGGCCGCGGAGGGGCGCGACAGCGATGTGGACGCCGACACCGTCCTGCAGGCTGTCGATCCCGAGGATCGCGGGCGCCTGAGCGAGGCCCTGCACCGGAGCCTCGCCGAGGACACCCCGCTCGACGTCGAGTTCCGCGTGATCCAGGGTGATGGGGACCCGCGCTGGGTGCGGGTCGCCGGCCGCGTGCCGCAGCTCCACGAGCATACTCCGGCCGGGCTGATCTACGGCGTGGTGTCGGACATCGAGCCGCGCAAGCGCGCGGAGGCCGAGCGCTTCGCGCTGCTGCGCCGCCTCGGCGAGGCCCAGGAGAACGAGCAGCGCCGGATCGCCCGCGAACTGCACGACCAGGTCGGCCAGACGGTGACCGGCCTGTCGCTGGGCCTCAAGAGCATGGAGCGGCTCCTGGCACGCGGGGCCACGGCCGAGGCTGGCCGGCAGGTGGAGTGGCTGCAATCCCTCGCCGGCGAGATCGGTCGCGACATCCACCGGGCCGCCGTCGACCTGCGGCCGACCGCCCTCGACGATCTCGGCCTGCGCGAGGCTCTGGCCACCCTGCTGCGCGACTGGAGCCAGCGGCACGGGATCCGCGCGGATCTGGAATTCCTGAGCGAGGCGACCCGGCTGCCGGCCGCGATCGAGACCGCCGTCTACCGGATCGTGCAGGAGGCACTCACGAACGTCCTCAAGCACGCCCGGGCCGCGAGCGTCAGCGTCTCGCTGGAGAAGCGTCCGGGCGAGATGCGGGTCGTCATCGAGGATGACGGCATCGGCTTCGTCACCGAGGACCTGCGCGAGCGCGCCAGCGGCGAGACGCCGGCCAAGTTGCGGCTCGGCCTGTCGGGCATCCGCGAGCGGCTGTCGCTCCTGAGCGGGACCCTCACGCTGGAATCGTCTCCGGGCATCGGCACGACGTTGTTCGTCACCATCCCGATCCCGCACCATCCCGAGACCTGAGGAGAAGCGAATGACGGACCGCATCCGCGTCGCCCTGGCCGACGACCACCCCATCGTCCTCGCGGGGATCCGGACGCTCCTGAACGCCGACCCGGAGATCGAGCTGGTCGGCGAGGCCACCAGCGGCAGCGAGGCGCTGCCGATGATCCACGCCGCGGACCCGGACGTCGCCGTGGTCGACGTCTCGATGCCGGGTCTCAACGGCCTGGAGCTCACCGAGCGCGTCGCCGGGTCGTGCCCGCGGACGCGCGTGCTGGTGCTGACGGTCCACGAGGACGCGGCCTACGTCCAGCCGTTGCTCAAGGCGGGGGCCCGGGGCTACCTCCTCAAGCGCTCGGCCGCGGAGGACCTGCTCCGCGCGGTCCGCGCCGTCGCGGCGGGCGGGATCTACCTCGACCCCTCGGTGGCGAGCCACGCCATGGCGCATCCCGCGACCCCGACTCAGGGCGGGGACACCGAGCCGTCGGCCGAGGCCCTGAGCCCGCGCGAGACCGACGTGCTCCGGCTGATCGCGCAGGGATTCAGCAACAAGGAGATCGCGCGGCGCTTCGATCTCAGCGTCAAGTCCATCGAGACCTACAAGGCGCGGGCCGCCGAGAAGCTGGGCCTGCGCACGCGCGCGGAGATCATCCGCTACGCCGCCGCGCACGGATGGCTCGACGCCCTGGCGCTCCGCTAGGCCCGAGCGAGCGTCGGCAGGATCGTCCCGCCGAAGGTCGGGCGCGCCGAATTTCATCCGTCAGGGATCAAATCCTCCCGCGGATCGTCTCTCTGGCGGACCGGTCACGGATGAGGGGAGACGGGTGAGCGTCGGATTGATCGCCCTGCTGGACGATGTTGCCTTCATGGTCAGGGCCGCGGCGGCCTCCCTCGACGACGTCGCCGGCCAAGCGGCGCGGGCCGGCACCAAGGCCGCCGGCGTCGTCATCGACGACGCGGCCGTGACGCCGCGCTACGTCGTCGGCTTCGCCGCGGAGCGCGAACTGCCGATCGTCGGCCGGATCGCCCTCGGGTCGCTGCGCAACAAGATCCTCTTCTTGCTGCCGGGTGCCCTGGCGCTCAGCGCCTTCGCCCCCTGGGCGATCACGCCGCTCCTCATGCTGGGCGGCGCGTACCTGAGCTTCGAGGGCGCCGAGAAGGTCTACGAGGCCGTGTTCGCCCATCACGGGCACGGCGACGAGGCGGACCAGGAGGGTGGCGCCGGCGGCGATCAGGCCCGCGAAGACCGCCGCGTGGCGAGCGCCATCAAGACCGACTTCATCCTCTCGGCCGAGATCATGGCCATCACCCTCGCGGCGCTGCCGGAGGGCAGCTTCTGGATGCGCGCGGCGGTGCTGGCCATCGTCGCCGTCGGCATCACCGCGGGCGTCTACGGTGTGGTCGCGCTGATCGTGAAGGCCGACGATGCCGGTCTCGCCCTCGCCCGCAGCACCGCCGGCCCGCCGGTCGGAAATCTCATCCGCGGGCTCGGCCGCGGCGTGGTCAGGGGCATGCCGATCCTGCTCACGATCCTGGCGATCATCGGGACGGCGGCGATGATTTGGGTCGGCGGCGGGATCCTCATGCACGGGCTCGAGGCCTACGGCCTGTCGGCGCCGGCCCACGCCGCCCACGCGATGGCGGAGGCCGCTGCGGCGCGCGTGCCGTTCGCCGCGGGCCTCGTCGCGTGGCTCGTCACCGCGACGGTGTCGGGCGTGATCGGGCTGGTCGTCGGCGGAGCCCTGATCCCGCTGACGACATTCGTGCTGGCGCCGGCGTGGCGGGCCCTGTCAGGCCTGTGGCAGCGGCGCGCCTGACGGAAGGCCGTGATCGGGAGCCGCCGGGACCGGCGCGGTCGTCCCTGCGGGAGTGCCGTGGTGCTTGAGCGGCCTGTTGCCGCTCAGACGACGCAGCAGCACGTAGAAGACCGGCGTCAGGAACAGCCCGAAGGCGGTCACGCCGATCATGCCGGAGAACACCGCGACGCCCATCGCGCGGCGCATCTCCGATCCGGCGCCGGTCGCGGTGACCAGCGGCAGCACGCCCATGATGAAGGCCATCGACGTCATGAGGATCGGCCGCAGCCGGAGGCGGCTCGCCTCGATCGCCGCCTGGAGCGGGGTCCGCCCGGCGAACTCGAGCTCGCGCGCGAATTCCACGATCAGGATGGCGTTCTTGGCCGAGAGCCCGACGAGCACGATCAGGCCGATCTGCGTGAACACGTTGTTGTCGCCCGCCGACAGCCACACGCCGAACATGGCGGCGAGCAGGCCCATCGGCACGATCAGCAGGATGGCGAGCGGCAGGGCGAGGCTCTCGTACTGCGCGGCGAGCACGAGGAAGACCAGGAGCAGCGCCAGCGGGAAGACCCAGATCCCGGAATTGCCCGCGATGAACTCCTGGTACGTGAGATCCGTCCACTCGAAGGCGAAGCCCCGCGGCAGCGTCTCGGCCGCGATCCGCGTCGCAGCCGCCTGGGCCTGGCCCGACGAGTATCCGGGCGCCGCGCCGGCGTTGATGTCGGCGGACAGGAAGCCGTTGTAGCGCATGGCCCGCTCCGGTCCGGCGCTCTGGCGGACGCGCAGCAGGGCGGAGAGCGGCACCATCTCGCCCGAACCGGCCCGGACCTTCAGGAGGCCGACGTCGTCAGATCGGGCCCGGAACGGGGCGTCGGCCTGGACGCGCACCGAGTAGGTGCGGCCGAACTTGTTGAAGTCGTTCACGTAGAGCGAGCCGAGATAGATCTGCAGCGTGTCGAAGACGTCCGTCACCGGGATGTTGAGCTGACGTGCCTTCGTCCGGTCGATGTCGGCGAAGAGCTGCGGCACGTTCATCTGGAAGCTCGAGAACAGACCGACGAGTTCCGGTGCCTGGGCGGCCTTGGCCATGAACGCCTTGGTGGCGTCGTTCAGCGCCTCGTAGCCGAGGCCGGCGCGGTCCTCGATCTGCAGCTTGAAGCCGCCGATCGTCCCGAGGCCGTTGACCGGCGGCGGCGGGAACATCGCGATGAAGGCCTCGGGGATCGCGGCATACTTCTTGTTCAGCGACTGCGCGATCGCCGCCCCGTTGAGGGACGGGTCCTTGCGCTCGTCGAACGGCTTCAGCGTCGAGAACACGATCCCCGAGTTGGAACTGTTGGTGAAGCCGTTGATCGAGAGGCCCGGGAAGGCGACGGCGCTCTCGACGCCGGGCTCCTTGAGGGCGATCTCGCTCATGCGGCGGATGACCTCCTCCGTCCGGTCGAGGGTCGCGCCGTCGGGCAGCTGCGCGAAGCCCACGAGGTACTGCTTGTCCTGCCCGGGCACGAAGCCGCCCGGGATCTGGCGGAACAGGCCGCCGGTCAGTCCGACCAGCAGGACGTATAGGACCATCATCACGGTCTTGCGCGACACCGCGAAGCCGACGCCGCGGCCGTAGCCGTCCGAGGCCCGCCCGAAGGCGCGGTTGAACCGGCGGAAGAACCACCCGAGGAGCCGGTCGAGGACGCGGGTCAGGCGATCCTTCGGCGCGTGGTGGTCCTTCAGCAGCAGCGCCGACAGCGCCGGCGAGAGGGTCAGCGAGTTGATCGCCGAGATCACCGTCGAGATCGCGATGGTCAGGGCGAACTGCTTGTAGAACTGGCCGGTCAGCCCGCTGATGAAGGCCAGCGGCACGAAGACAGCGACGAGCACGAGGGCGATGGCGATGATCGGGCCCGAGACCTCGCGCATGGCCTGGTAGCTGGCCTCCCGCGGGGACAGGCCGCTCTCGATATTGCGCTCGACGTTCTCGACCACCACGATCGCGTCGTCGACGACGATGCCGATGGCGAGCACCAGGCCGAACAGGCTCAGCGCGTTGATCGAGAATCCGAAGACGTGCATCACCGCGAAGGTGCCGACAATGGAGACCGGCACGGCGAGCAGCGGGATGATCGACGCCCGCCACGTCTGCAGGAACAGGATCACCACCAGCACGACGAGGGCGATGGCCTCCAGCAGCGTGTGGATCACGGCCTCGATGGAGGCGCGCACGAACTGCGTCGGGTCGTAGACGATCTGGTAATCGACGCCCTCCGGCATGGTCCGCTTGATCTCCGCCATGGTGCGGCGGACCTCGTCCGAGATCTGGATCGCGTTCGAGCCCGGCGATTGGGAGATCGGGATCGCCACCGCCGACTTGTTGTCGAGGAGCGAGCGCAGGGCGTAGTCGGAGGCGCCGAGCTCGATCCGCGCGACGTCGCGCAGGCGGGTGATCGCGCCGTCGGTGCCGGTCTTGACCACGATGTCGCCGAACTGCTCCTCGCTGCTCAGGCGTCCCTCGGCGTTGAGCGAGAGCTGCAGGTCGAGGCCCGGGACGGCCGGCGACGCGCCGATCACGCCGGCCGCGGCCTCCACGTTCTGGGCCTGGATCTCGCGCACGACGTCGCGCGCGGACAGGCCGTGCTCGGCCACCTTCTGCGGGTCGAGCCAGATCCGCATCGCGTAGTCGCCGGAGCCGAAGAGCTGGACCTGGCCGACGCCGTCGAGCCGGGCCAGGCGGTCCTTGATGTTCAGCACCGCGTAGTTGCGCAGGTAGGTCATGTCGTAGCGCCCGTTCGGCGACACGAGATGCACGACCATCGTTAGGTCGGGGGAGCTCTTCACCGTGACGATGCCCAGCTGGCGCACCACGGCCGGCAGGCGCGGCTCGGCCTGCGAGACGCGGTTCTGGACGAGCTGCTGCGCCTTGTCGGGATCGGTCCCCAGCCGGAAGGTGACGGTCAGGGTCATGATGCCGTCGGTCGTGGCCTGGCTCGACATGTAGAGCATGCCTTCGACGCCGTTGATCTGCTCCTCGATCGGCGTCGCCACGGTCTCGACGATCACCTTGGGATTGGCGCCCGGGAAGGTGGCGCGGACGACCACGGAGGGCGGGACCACGTCCGGGTACTCGGAGATCGGCATCGCGAAGAGCGAGAGCAGGCCGCCGATGAAGATGAGCATCGAGAGCACGCCCGCGAAGATCGGGCGGTCGATGAAGAACTTGGAGAGATTCATGCCGCCCTCCGAGGGCTCGAGGCAGGGGCGTCCCGGCGGCCGTAGGCGGCCGCCGTCATCGTCGCGTCGGGGATCTGACTCGGGGGAAGGGAGGCGCGCCCGAGCGGCTTCCGTCAGCGCTGGGCGAGCTTGCGCGGTCCGGACCCGCTGTCCTGCGGCCGCGCTCCCATCGCCACGGGCTCGGGGCTCAGGAGCGTCCCGGGACGGACGCGCTGCAGGCCGTTGACCACGATGCGCTCGCCGCCCGACAGGCCGGAGGTGACCACGCGGAGTCCGTCGACGGCTCGACCGAGGGTCACGGCGCGGAACTCGGCCCGGTTGTCCGCCCCTACCGCGAGCACGAACTTCTTGTCCTGATCGGTGCCGACGGCCCGTTCGTCGACGAGGACGAGGCGTTCCGGAGCGGCCTGACCGAGGCGCATCCGCGCGAACTGGCCCGGGATCAGGCGGCCGTCACCGTTGGAGAAGGTCGCGCGCACGCGGACCGTGCCGCTGCGCGCATCGACCTTGTTGTCGATGAACTGGAGATGCCCGCTGGCGCGCGCGCCGTCGGCGGTCGCCATCTCGACGGGGATGCGGCCGAGCTTGCCGCGCCGGCCGCCCGGCTCGGCGACCGAGGCCAGCGCCTTCAGGACCACGCCCTCGTCGGCGTCGAAGCTGGCGTAGACGGGATCGACCGAGACCAGCGTGGTCAGCACGGCGGCCGCCGCGCCCGTCGCCACGAGGTTGCCCGGCGTGATCTCGCGGCGGCCGACGCGGCCGCTCACCGCAGCCCGCACCTGCGTGTAGCCGAGGTTGAGGCGCGCGGCCTCCAGCGCCGCCTTCGCCGCGTCGAGGCTCGCCCGAGCCTCCTTGAACGCGTTGGCCCGGACGTCGAGGTCGCGTGCCGTAACGATGTGCTGATCCGACAGCTTCTGCCCACGCTCGAGGTCGCTCGCCGTCAGGCCGACGCGCGCCTCGGCGCCCGCGACCTGGGCCTCGAGCCTCTGGACCTCGGCCGCGTAGGGCGCGGGGTCGATGGTCACCAGCAGGTCCCCGGCCTTGACCAGCTCGCCTTCGGCGAAATGCGTGGCCAGGATCGCACCGCCGACCCGGGCGCGCACGTCGATGCGTTCGACCGCTTCCAGGCGCCCCGAGAACTCGTCCCAGAGGATGACGTCGCGCGGCTCGACGGTCGCGACCGCGGCCGGCATCGCCACCTCGGCCGGTGGCGTCGCGGCGATGGCCGCGGTTCCTCGGATCAGCGTCCCCGGTACGAGAGCGTAGGCAGCGCCCGCCAGAAGTGCGATGGCGAGACCGCCGGCGGCGAAGCGCCGGACGGGGAGAGGACCGCGAGAGGGATGACGCTGAGGTTCCACGAGCGACTCCGACATCTGTACAGGTCGCTACACATGTCGGCATGGACGCGGGGCGTCAAGTGACTTATCTACCACTCGATATAAAAGTTGGAGTCCAGAGGCAATGGTGATGGGGCGCCCCCGGTCCTTCGACACGGACAAGGCCCTCGACGAGGCGATGGAGGTGTTCTGGCGCCACGGCTACGACGGCGCGAGCCTCGCGATGCTGACGAAGGCGATGGGCATCAAGCCTCCGAGTCTCTACGCGGCCTTCGGCAGCAAGGAGGGGCTGCTCAAGGCCGCCCTCGACCGATACGCGCAGCGTCGTTCCGAGCACATGCGCTTCGTCCTGGCGGGCGAGACCGCGCACGACGTGGCCGAGCGCTTCCTGAGCAGCATCGCCGAGAGCCACACCGATCCGGCGAACCCGCCCGGCTGCCTCCTGGTCCAGGGCGGGCTCGCCTGCGGGGCGGGTTCGGAGAACATCCCGTTCGAGCTGGCAGCCCGGCGGGCGCAGAGCGAGATGGAACTTCGCGAGCGCTTCGTCCGGGCCCGGGAGGACGGTGACCTCCCGGCGGACGCCGATCCGGTCGCCCTCGCACGGTTCCTGTCGACCGTCGCCTCCGGCATGGGCGTGCTGGCCTCCTCGGGCGCCGACCGCGAGGCGCTGCGGGAAGTCGCGCGCGTCTCGCTGCGGGCCTTCGCGAAGGGGGAGGACGTTTGAGACGCGCTTACCCGGCGCGATCTTGCACCCCGGACCGGTCGATCGACCCTGGACGGTGCCGGGCCAGGACGTCGCGCAGCGCCCGCGCGACCTGCTCGGCCGAGTAAGGTTTGCGCACGAGCTCGAATCCGTGCGCGTCGTCCCGCGCGAGCGCGTCGCTGTAGCCGGTGGTCAGAATGACCGGCAGCGCGGGGTGGTCGGCGCGCAGCCGGCGCGCGAGCTCGACGCCGCCCATCCCGGGCATCACCACGTCCGAGAAGACGGCGTCGAACCGGAACGGCACCTTCTCCATCTCGGCGAGCGCGGCCTCGGCGTTGTGGGCCCAGACGGTCGCGTGGCCGAGATCTTCCAGGAGCTGCGTGCAGAAGCGCCCGACCTCGAGATTGTCCTCCACGACCAGCACGCAGAGCGCGCGGTCCTCGCCTGCCGGCGCGTCCATGACGGCCCCGTCGTCCGCCGCCGCGGGCGGCGGGTCGACCTCCGGCAAGTAGAGGGTGAAGGTCGCCCCGCGACCGACATGGCTCACGACCTCGACGTCGCCGCCCGACTGCTTGGTGAAGCCGATCACCTGTGAGAGGCCGAGCCCCGTGCCCTTGCCGACGGCCTTGGTGGTGAAGAAGGGCTCGAAGATCCGTCCCAGCAGATCCGGCGCCACGCCAGGCCCCTCGTCCGTCACCGCGACGGCGGCGAACGGTCCGGGTGCGCCGGCATGGCCGCGGATCGGCGGCAGGGCGGCGCCGCAGGTGAGCCTGAGCGTCAGCGTGCCCTCGCCGTCCATGGCGTCGCGGGCATTCATTGCGAGGTTGACCAAAGCCGTCTCGAATTGGCTCGGGTCGGCCCGCACGTGGCAGCGCGCGTCGTAGATCTCCGTCACGATCCGGACGCGCCCGCCCGTCACGGCGTTCAGCATGTCGGCCATCTCGCCCAGCCGCGCCCCGACATCGAAGACTTCGGGCGCGAGCGGCTGGCGACGGGCGAAGGCCAGGAGCTGGTTCGTCAGCCGCGCGGCGCGGTCGACCGTGTCGGAGACCGCCTCCAGGTAACGGGTGCGGCGCTCCTCGGCGAGATTTGGCCGGCGCAGGAACTCGACGGACGAGCGGATGATGGTCAGCAGGTTGTTGAAGTCGTGCGCGACGCCGCCGGTGAGCTGGCCGACCGCCTCCATCCGCTGCGCGTGGCGCAGCGCCTCCTCGGCGCGCGCGATCTGCTCCTGGTGGCGCAGGCGCTCGGTGATGTCCTGGGCGTACTGGAAGGCGCCGATCCGTCGACCGCGCGCGTCGCGCAGCGTCGTGAACTTCAGCTCGTAAGAGGGCCGCTTGCGGCCGGGATCGCCGAAGGCCTCCGCGACGGTGAACTCCTCGCCCGCGAGGGCGCGTGACCAGACCGCCTGCGCGGCGGCACGCTGCTCGGGATAGCCGGACAGCAGATCCAGCAGATTGGCCCCCACGGCCGGGCGCAGGCCGTAAATCGCCTCGAACGCGTCAGCGTAAGCCGCGTTCACGGCGAGGAAACGGTACTCGGTATCCAGCGCGCCCACGAGCGCGTCGGTGGTCTCGAACACGTCCGCCCAGAGCTTGCGCTGAGCGAGGGCCTCCGCGACGCGCCGCTCCAGGGTGGCGTTCATCTCGCGCAGACGGTCCTCGGCGAGCTTGCGGTCGTGGATATCCTCGACCACGCCGTACCAGCGGACAATGGCACCGTCCTCGGCCCGGCGCGGCTGCGCGCGGGCGCGCATCCACCGGTAAGTCCCGGTCCGCGCGACGCGGATGCGGTAATCGACATCGACCGTCTCGCCCGAAGCGAGGCACTGCGTGAACACCGTGATGGTCCACGGCAGATCATCCGGGTGCAGCGCCCTGGTCCAGCCCGTGCCGTCCGGCTCGCCGGGCGCCTGTCCCGTCAGGTCGAGCCAGCGCTTGGAGTAGGAGGTGATGTTGCCCTGCGGGTCGCAGGTCCACGGCACCTGCGGGTTGAGTTCGACCGTGTGGCGGAAGTGATCCTCGCTCTCGCGCAGCCGCGCCTCGCCGAGGACGCGCGCCGTGGTCTCGGCGGTGACGCAGAACAGGCCGCTGATCGCTCCGGCATCGTCCAGCACCGGCGAGTAGGTGAAGGACCACCAGCCCTGCTCGGACCGGCCGTCCCGCGACAGGTCGAGCATGACGTCGGTCAGGGTCTGGCTCTCGCCCGCGAGGGTCGCAGACACCAGGGGTGCGATCTCGTCCCAGATGCTGGCCCAGACCTCGCGGAAGGGACGACCGAGGGCCGTGGCGAGGCGGTAGCCGAGGACCGGCCGGTAGGCGTCGTTGTAGAAGCAGAGCAGGTCCGGTCCCCAGGCCAGGAACATCGCGGTGGGGCAGGACAGCATCAGTCCGAGCGCGCTGCGCAGGGCCGACGGCCACCCGTCGGGCGGCCCGAGCGGCGTTTCCGCCCAGTCACGGGCGCGGATCTCCGTCCCCGTCAGACCGCCGGGCGGCAGGAACCTGAACGGATCAGCCACGACGGAACCGTGCCGCCGGCGGGACGTCTCGGTGACCGCGCGCGCTCCGCCCGGTCGAGCGGGCGCCCGCCCCGATCGGAGGCTGCCGCGTGGCCCGGTACTCGGCGCGAGATGAGGTTCTGCCGGTCATGCCGTCCGTGTCACCTGTCGTCCCGAGGTCGCCGACGATGATCGTTGTCGACGCGCGATGTTCCCAGATTCGGATCCCGCGCGGGCGATCGCTGCCGCGCCGTATATGGCGATCCGAACCCGTCGTGTCGGCGCGGGATCCCGCGGGGAAATGCCGCCGGCCCGATGTTTATTGCCGGCGGCCATACTTTCGCCGCCCGAGAACCCCTCTCACGGAACCATCCGGACCGTGCGAAACTACCATTCCGATGGACCTCTCCCGCATACGCGAGGACGAAGCGGCGCGCCTGCGCGCCCTCGACCGTTACTGCCTGGTCGACACGCCGCGTGAGCAGGATTTCGACGAGATTGCCGAGGCGGCCGCCGAGCTGTGCGGGACTCCCATCGCGGTGGTCAACTTGGTCGGGGACGGGCGGCAATTCTTCAAGGCCGAAGTCGGACTGGGCATACGGCAGACGCCAATCGAAACTTCGTTCTGTCGCCAGGCTATCCTGCAGCAGGATTTCCTCCACGTACCCGACGCGACGCGGGACCCGCGCTTCCAGGGCAATCCGCTCGTCACGGGGGAGCCGGGGCTGCGCTTCTATGCCGGGGCGCTGCTGAAGACCGCCGACGGTCATCCAATCGGCACCGTCTGCGTCCTCGACACCAAGCCCCATCAGCTCAGCGACCGGCAGCGCGCGGGCCTGCTCCGGCTCGCCCGCCAGACGATGGCGCAGATGGAGCTGCGCCGCTCCCTGCGCGAGCAGGCCGAGCAGCGCCTGCTGCACGCGCGCATCCTCGACAGCGCCACCGACTATGCCATCGTGGCGATGGATCCCGAGGGACGCGTCACCCGCTGGAACGCCGGTGCCGAGCGCATCCTGGGCTGGTCGGAAGCCGAGATGCTGGGTGGCACGATCGGGGTGATCTTCACCCACGAGGATCGCGCCGCCGAGCGGCCGACGCGTGAGATGAGGCAATCCCTCGAGTCGGGCAGCGCGCCGGACGAGCGCTGGCATCTGCGCAAGGACGGCAGCCGCTTCTGGGCCAGCGGCGAGATCATGCCGCTGAGATCCGAGGACGGCGCCCTCGTGGGGTTCGTCAAGATCCTGCGTGACCGCACCGAGCAGCGCGCGGCCGACGCCGCCTTGGAGGCCAGCGAGCTGCGCTACCGCTCGCTCGTCGAGGTCAGCCCGCAGATCGTCTGGTTCGCCAACGCGGAGGGCAGCGTCACCTACTGCAACGCCTACTGGTACGATTACACGGGCCTACCCGCCGGCGCGACCGGCGAGCAGAGCTGGATGAGCGTCATCCATCCCGATCACCGGGAGGCGACGCGTGCGGCGTGGCTCGCGGCGGCCGGCGCGGGGCGTCTCTACGAGGTGGAGTTCCCCCTGCGGCGCGCGGACGGGCAGTACCGCTGGTTCCTCTCCCGCGCCCACCCCGTCCGCGACGGGGACGGCGAGCGGCGCAGCTGGATCGGCACGACCATCGATATCCACGAGCGCAAGTTGGCCGAGGAGCGCTTCCAGGTCCTGACCGAGCTGGCCCCGGCGATAATCTGGTTCGGCAATCCGGACGGCAGCCTCAACTACCTCAACGACCGGTGGTACGCCTACACCGGCCAGACGCCCGAGCAGGCGCTGCCGATGGGCTGGGACCGGCCGGTCCATCCGGACGACCTCCCGGGCCTGCTGCAGGCGTGGGAGACGGCGCGGAGCCGGGAGGTCATGTACGACACCGAGGCCCGCCTGCGCCGCCACGACGGCACCTACCGCTGGTTCCTCATTCGGGCCGAGCCCCTGAAGGACGCGAGCGGCGCGGTCGTGGGCTGGCTCGGCAGCAACAGTGACATCCATGACCGGCGCCGCGCCGAACTGGAGTTGCGTGAGGCCAGGGAGCAGCTGGCCTTGGCCGTCGAGGCCACCGCCACCGGGATCTTCGACTACGATCTCGTCGCCGACGTGTTGACCTGGGACGCGCGCACCCGCGCCCTGTTCGGCCTGCCGCCCGACGCGCCCGTGAGCTACGACGTCTTCCTGGCCGGGCTTCACCCGGATGACCGCGCCTGGGTCGACGCGGCGGTCCAGCGCGCCATCGACCCGACCGGTCTCGGCACCTACGACATCGCCTTTCGCGTTGTCGGATTGCAGGACGGGGTCGAGCGCTGGGTCGCCGCTAAGGGTCAAGCCTTCGCGGCGGACGGGCGGACGGTGCGATTCATCGGCACCACGCGCGACGTCACCGCGAGCCGGCGCGCCGAGAATGCGACCCGCGAGGCGGAGGAGCGCTATCGGCTCGCGGCCCGTGCGACCAACGACGCGATCTGGGACTGGGATCTGGCGAGCGACCACATCCTCTGGAACGAGGCCGTGCAGACCCTGTTCGGCTACGCGGCCGACGCGGTGGGCGCGAGCGGGTCGTGGTGGAAGGCGCAGATCCACCCCGAAGACCGGGCGCGCGTGACGGCCGGCATCTACGCCGTGATCGACGACAGCATCGAGCACTGGTCCGAGGAGTACCGCTTCCGGAAAGCGGATGGCGACTACGCCTACGTTCTCGACCGCGGCTACGTGCTGCGCGACGCGGCCGGGCAGGCCGTGCGGATGATCGGTGCCATGCTCGACATCACTGAGCGCAAGCGCGCCGAGGAGCATCAGCGCCTTCTCACCGGTGAGTTGCAGCACCGGGTCAAGAACACGCTGGCGATGGTCCAGGCCATCGCCAACCAGACGTTCCGCAACGCCGCCGACCTGGACGCGGCCCGGGACGCCTTCTCGGCGCGCCTGATCCTGCTGGGCCGCGCGCACGACATCCTGACCCGGGCGAGCTGGACCGAGGCACCCATCGCCGACGTGGTGGACGGCGCTCTCGCGGTGCATCAGGGCGGCGCCGGGACGCGCATCCGCGTGAGCGGGCCCGGCGTGCTCCTCGCCGCCAAGCCGGCGCTCGCCCTGGCGCTGGCGCTGCACGAACTCGCCACCAACGCGGCCAAGTACGGGGCGCTCTCGACCGCGGAGGGCGGCGTCGATCTCCGCTGGCACGTGGTACACGAGGCCGCCGAGCCGCGCTTCTGCCTGACATGGTCGGAGACGGGTGGACCGCCGATCCTCGCGCCCCCCGTGCGGCGCGGCTTCGGCTCGCGGCTGATCGAGCGCAGCTTCTCCGTCGAAGTCGGCTGCGAGGTCAGGCTCACCTTCGCCCCGACCGGCCTGATCTGCCGGCTCGAAGCCCCCCTCGCCGCGATGCAGGAAGCGCCGAGCGCCGCCGCCTGAGACGCGGCCTGACAGGCTCTCGCGCGGGCGCGTCAGGTCCGGGTGCCGCGGGCCCGCGATACCCGCGGCGCGCGGGTCGGGCCTTCCGCCGACGCGATCACCAGCGCCGCGAGAACGACGGCGGCCGCGTCCTCGGCCAAGCCGCGGCTCTGGCCGGACGCGGTACGAGAATCGCCACCCCGTGCCGACCGGCCGATCAGCGTGCCCGCGACCGCGCCGGCCGCGCCGGCCAGGGCCCCAAATTCGGGTGAGGTGCGTTGCCCGGCCAGGGCCCATCCGCCGACCGCACCGATGGCCAGTCGGAACGCGAAGGAGGGAGGGATGCGGCGATCGGGCGCGAACGGCATCTTGTCGCCGGCCATCTCCGCCAGGGCGGCCGCCGTCGCCACCCCGCGCGCGGCGACACCGGCCGGGATCGGCGCGCGGCGCGTCCGTCCTCCAGAGGCGGCCCAGGTCAGGGCGGCGCAGGCCGACAGGCTCCGCATCCCCGCGACGAACCCGATGCCGAAAGAGGTCGCGTAGCCCTGCATGTCGCCCGTCCGCGCGTTCACTGTCCAAGGGCAAGGCGGCGGCGGGACGCGCTGTTCCGAGCGTGCGGCGGTCCGCAGCGCCCGTGGAACCGCGCCACATCCGGATCGCCCCGCAGTCGGCGCCCTAGCCCATCGTCTCTCGCATCAGTTCCGGCACGACGCCCGGCAGTTCCCGGGCAAGGAAGCCGACCGGGCCGATCGCCCCGGCGAGGCGCCGGCCGGCTTCGCCGTGCAGGAACACGCCCCAGAGAGCGGCCGAGATCGGCGGCAGGCCGCGCGCGAGGAGCCCGACGATGAGGCCGGCCAGAACGTCGCCCGAGCCCGACGTCGCGAGGCCGATGCCACCGCCGGCATAGAGCCAGCGCCCGCCCTGCGGCTCCACGATCCACGTCGTGGCCCCCTTCATCACCACGACCGATCCCAGAAGCTCGGCTGCCGCGCGCGCCGCCTCGAGCGGATCCGCCTCCACCGCCTCGCGGCGGCGGTCCAGGAGCCGCGCCATCTCGCCGGCATGGGGCGTGACTACCGCCCGCCCGGCGCGGGCCCTGACGGCCCCCGCACGGGCGCGGAGCTCGGACAGTGCGGTGGCGTCGAGGATGAAGGACGCGTCGGCGCCGAGCAGCTCGACCGCGAGTGCCGCGGTCGGCGCCTCGCCGAGCATTCCGGGCCCGATCAGGACGGCGTCGCATCCGTCCGCCAGCGTCCGCAGGCTGGTCGCAGCCTGCGCGACATCGACGGCGCCATCCGCGGTCTCCGGCAATCCGACGACCATGGCTTCGGGCACCATCAGTCCCATGCCGGCGGCCGCGCGCGCGACGGTCGCGATCCTCAGCCTCCCGGCGCCCGCGCGCAGGGCGGCGACGGCGGCCAGCAGGGCCGCCCCCGGGACCGAGGCCGAGCCGGCAACCACGAGCGCCCTGCCGCGCGCGTCCTTGCTCCCCGCTTGCGGGAGCGGCAGCGGGTGCTCCCTGAGAGAAGCGGCCGTGAGGGGCGTGTGCTTCATCGGGCGAGCGTGGCCGCAGTAGGTCGGATTCTCATGATCGCTCTGCCATGGGCTATCGCCGCCCCGAGGTCGCGGCGCGGCGGTCCGGGCTTGCCGATGACAGCCCGGCAGGATGACAGTTGGTTCCGACGACCGACCGCTCGGGCTATCGCCCCGCTCGGAGCGGGACGAGCCGCGTGCCCTCTCCGACGCGCCTGGAGCGCACCGCGAAGGCGGCCGGAAACGACAAAGGCCGCAGAGCTGCGGCCTTGTACGTCGCTCGTATGGTTGGGAAAACTGGAGCGGGCGAAGGGATTCGAACCCTCGACCCCAACCTTGGCAAGGTTGTGCTCTACCCCTGAGCTACACCCGCTCACTGTGCCGCGCCGCCCGGACTTTCGTGCCGGCGGCCCCCGGCGCGGCTCTCTAAACACCATTCCGCCGGGCGACGCAAGCGCCCTTTTCGCGAACCGTGACGATTTACCAATTCGGCTCCGGCGGGAGGCTCTCGCGGAGCTCTCGGAGACGGGCGCGGGTCCCCCGCGTTGTGCCCTCGGGGAGCGCGTCCACCGGGAAGAAGGCGCACTCGGCGATCTCCCGATCCGGCGCCTTGGGACACAGGACCGTGAAGGCCGGCAGGACGAACAGGGCGACGTGGTCCCGGGGAGCGGCGGCGACGTTCCGATAGAGGCCATGCAGGCGCGGCTCTCCCTCGGGGACGATCTCCGCCTCCTCGCGGAACTCCCGCACCATCGCGTCGCGCGCGGTCTCGCCGCGCTCGACGCCGCCGCCAGGAAGGTGCCAGCCACTCACGTAGGTGTGGCGCACCAGGGCCACCCGCCCCGCCCCGTCGAGTGCGACGCCGCGCACGCCGAGGGTCATGCCCCGGGACGCGAGCGCCCCGAGGTGAAACAGGCGCCGCAGGACCGGCCGATCGAGGATCATGCGGCTGCGCGGCTCACACGACGTCGAGGGTGATGGCGCCGAGACCGTCGATCGCCGCGACCATGCGCTGGCCGCGCTGGACCGGACCGACGCCGGAGGGCGTGCCGGTGAAGATCAGGTCGCCGGCCTGTAGGACGAAGTAGCCCGAAAGGTAGGCGATCTGCTCGGCGACGGACCAGATCATGTCGGCGAGGTCGCCCTTCTGGCGGATCTCGCCGTCGACCGACAGGGTGATCGCGCCCTTCGCCGGGTGGCCGATGACGGAGACCGGGTGGAGGGCGCCGACCGGGCCCGAACCGTCGGCGGCCTTGGCGGTGTCCCAGGGCCGGGACATCTTCTTGGCCTCGTCCTGGACGTCGCGCCGGGTCATGTCGAGGCCGATGGCGTAGCCGTAGACGTGCTCCAGCGCGGTCTCGGCCGGAATGTCGCTGCCGCCGCTGGCGAGGGCCGCCACCATCTCCACCTCGAAATGGTAGTTGGCGGTCTTCGGCGGGTAGGCGTGGGCCGTGGGTTCCGGGCCGACGATCTGCAGGGCGTCGGCAGGCTTCATGAAGAAGAACGGCGGCTCACGGTCCGGGTCCGCACCCATCTCACGGGCATGGGCGGCGTAGTTGCGGCCGACGCAGTAGACGCGGCGCACGGGGAAGAAGTCGCTGCTGCCGACGATGGGGAGCGCGATGCGGGGCGGGTTCTGGATGACGGAGAGCATCTCTGCCTCTGCGTTGGATCGTCCGGGTGGCCCGGCGCGACGACGCACGGGCCCTACATCACCGTTGTAAGGTTCGCATCGGCGCGCGCCATACCGGCGCTTGCGTACGGCCTCCTCTGGCCTACAGAATCCACGCGATGACGCCGACAGCCGACCTCGACACCCTGCTGACCGCCCTCCGGGACGGGCTCGGCGCGCGGCACGTGCTGACGGACCCGGACGGCCTGGCGCCCTACCTGACGGAGAGCCGACGCCTGTTCACCGGGTCGGCCCTGGCCGTGCTGCGGCCGGGAAGCACGGAGGAGGTCGCCTTCGCGGTCCGCGCCTGCACGCAGGCCGGCGTCGCCGTGGTGCCGCTCGGCGGCAACACCGGCCTCACCGGCGCCGGCGTGCCGCGCGGCGGCGTCGTTTTGTCTCTGGAGCGCGTGAACCGCCTGCGCGCGGTGGATCCCGTGGACGCCACCATCACGGTGGAGGCCGGGATGATCCTGCAGGACGTGCAGGAGGCGGCCGAGGCCGCCGGCATGCTGTTCCCGCTCTCCTACGCGTCGCGCGGATCCGCCCGGATCGGCGGCGGCGTCAGCACCAATGCCGGCGGCATCGCGGTCCTCGCCTACGGGAACGCCCGCGACCTCGTCCTCGGGCTCGAGGTCGTCCTCGCCGACGGGCGCGTCTGGAACGGGCTCAAGGCCCTGCGCAAGGACAATGCCGGCTACGACCTGAAGCAGCTCTTCATCGGGTCGGAAGGCACGCTGGGCGTCGTCACGGCGGCGGTTCTGAAGCTGTTCCCGCGGCCGCGCTCGACGAGCGTCGCCTTCGTGGGGCTCGCCTCGGCCAGGGCGGCCCTGGACCTGTTCGTCTTCCTGCGGACGCGGATGGACCGCGACCTCACGGCGTTCGAGTACCTGCCGCCCTTCGCCCTCGAGATCGTGCTGCGCCACGTGCCGGGCACGGTTCGGCCCCTCGACGGCGCGCACGGCGCCTACGCCCTGATCGAGGTCGCGTCCGCCCGCCCCGATGCCGACACGGGGGCCGAACTCGAGTCGGCCCTCGGGCAGGCCCTGGAGGACGGGATGATCGCCGACGCCACGATCGCGACCAGCGGGGCCCAGAACGCCGCGCTCTGGCGCCTGCGCGAAGGCGTTCCCGAGGCGCAGACCCGCGAGGGCGCCTCGATCAAGCACGACGTCTCGGTGCCGCTCTCCCGCCTGCCCGAGTTCCTGGAGCGGGCGGGCGCGGCCTGCCTCGCCGAGATGCCGGGCCTGAGGCCTTGCGGCTTCGGCCATTTCGGCGACGGCAACATCCACTTCAACCTGTCGCAACCGCTCGGCATGGAGCCCGCAGAGTTCCTCGCCGCGTGGGGTCGGTTCAACCGGATCGTTCACGACCTCGTGCACGCGCTCGGCGGCTCCATCGCGGCCGAGCACGGCGTCGGGCTGATCAAGCGCGAGGAACTCGCGCGCTACGGCGACCCGGTCGGGCTCGACCTGATGCGGCGCCTCAAGGCCGCCCTGGATCCGGAAGACCTGCTCAACCCCGGCAAGGTCCTCGTGCGGACCGACCGCGCCGCGCCGACGGGCTGAGGAAATTTGTGCATCGCGCCATAATTCGGCGCGCAGGCGGGTGCAGGACGGCCACGCCGCGCCGCCAACCGGCCGGGCGGCCCGTCGCGTTAAGCCGCTGCTAACGCTTCGGACAGACCTTCATCACAGACGGCGGAGACGGATCCGTCAGCGCCAGGCATGGCAATTGCTCTGAGGCCTCCCTATCTCGCACATGCGAGATCGAACGACGAACCGTCACCGACAGGCTGTTTTCATACCCATCTGGAGACCGACGGAATGCCCACCTCTCAGGCCCGCGTGCAGACCACCGAGGCGAGCCGCTACCTGCAGCAGCTCTGCCGGCACTGGAGCCACAAGTTCAAGGTCGAGGCGACCCCCGTTCACGGCACCGTGCCCTTCGGCGAGGACCGCGTCTGCACCTTCGATGCCGAGCCCGACGCCCTGGTGATGCGCATCGACAGCTCCGACCCGGTCAACCTTACCCGGCTCGAGAACGTCGTGGCCGACCACCTCGCCCGCTTCGCCTTCCGCGAGAGCCTCGGCGACATCCGCTGGTCGCGCGCCGCCTGAGGGACCGCGCGGCGCGATCACGCCGACCCGTCCGGACGCCGGCCCGGGCGGGCTGCCCGATCCCGCCCGAAGCGCGGCAGTGGCGCACCACTTGCACGCGAACCCGGCTTGCGGCCAGATCGGGCGCCGCCGCGACCGGGATCGATTGATGAAGCGACGCACCCTGCTGACAGGCGCCGGAGCCCTGATGGCCGGCGCCCTCGCCAAGCCGGCACTGGTCCGCGCGGCCTCGGCGACGACCCTGCGGTTCGTGCCCTACGCGGACTTGGCGCTTCTCGACCCGATCATCACCACCAACTACGTCACGCGCACCCACGCGCTGATGATCTTCGACACCCTCTACAGCCTCGACACCGCCTACCGCGCCCAACCGCAGATGGTGGCGGGGCACGAGGTCGCGTCCGACGGCCTCACGTGGCGCCTGACCCTGCGGGACGGCCTGCGCTTCCACGACGGGACGCCGGTCCTCGGCCGCGACGTCGTGGCGAGCCTGAAGCGCTGGGCGCAGCGCGATGCCTACGGCGGGGCCCTGTTCGCGACCGTGGATGAACTCACGGCGCCCACCGACACGGTCGTGCAGTTCCGCCTGAAGCGGCCCTTCCCGCTCCTGCCGGACGCCCTGGCCAAACCGACTTCCTACGTCCCGGTGATCATGCCGGAGCGCCTGAGCGCGACACCCGCGACGCAGCCGGTGCCGGAGATGGTCGGCAGCGGCCCGTTCCGCTTCGCCGCCGACGAGCGGGTCCCGGGTTCGCTCAACGTCTACCGCCGGTTCGAGGCCTATCGACCGCGCGCCGACGGCACGCCGAGCTTCACGGCCGGACCGCGGATCGCGCATTTCGACCGCGTCGAGTGGCGCACGATCCCCGACGGCGCGACCGCGGCCGGCGCCCTGCGCTCGGGCGAGATCGACTGGTGGGAGCAGCCGCTCGTCGACCTCGTGCCGGACCTGAGCCGCCAGCCCGCCGTGCGCGTGGATCTGGTGGAGACCGCCGGGCTGATCGGCCAGATCCGCCTCAACCACACCCTGCCGCCCTTCGACAATCCCGCGATCAGCCGGGCGCTCCTCGCGGCCGTCGACCAGACCGAGATGATGGACGCCGTCGCCGGCAGCGACCCGGCGATCCGGCGCGGGCCCGTCGGCATCTTCACGTCCGGCGGACCGATGGCGTCGTCGGCCGGCATGGAGGCGCTGACCGGCCCCCGCGACCTCGCCGCCGCGAAACGGGCTCTGGCGGCGGCGGGCTACAAGGGCGAGCGCGTCGTGCTGCTCTCCGGGACCGACGTGCCGCGGATCAACGCGATCTGCGAGGTGATGGCCGATGCCTGCCGGAAGATCGGGATGAACCTCGACGTCGTCGCCACCGACTGGGGCACGGTCAACCAGCGGATCCTGAACGCCAAGCCCCTGGACCAGGGCGGCTGGTCGATGTTCGGCATCTTCTCCGGCGGGCTGGACCACCTCTCGCCGGCCTACCACCTGGCCGTCCGCGGGAACGGCCGGGCCGGCGTGCCAAGCTGGCTGACGGACGCGCCCCTGGAGGAGCTGCGCGGCGCGTGGTTCGACGCGCCGGACCTCGACGCCCAGAAGGCCCTGGCGGCGCGGATCCAGGCGCGGGCGCTGGAGGTCGGCGCCTACCTGCCCTGCGGCCAGTATTTCCAGCCGACCGCCTACCGGCGGGACCTCGAAGGCATGCTGACCGGGCTGCCGCTGTTCTGGAATCTGCGCCGGTCGGCCTGACCGGGCAGTTGCGGGCTCACCCGACGCTCATCAGGCTGGCATTGCCGCCGGCCGCCGCGATGTTGATCGTGGTGGTGACCTCCTCCACCAGGCCGGCCGGATCGTAGAGGTCGCCGGCCGCCAGCGCCTCCGGGCAGCGGGCCTGGATCGGCAGGATCGCGCCGTCGCGCGCCGCGACGGCCCTGTTCACGGCCCTCAGGGCAGCGTCGTCGCCCGCGAACAGGACGCCGTCGATATCGCTCGCGCGCCCGAGATCCGGGGCTCGGGCGACCCGCGCCGCGCACGTCGCCGGCAGATCGCCCAGGGCCGGCCCGCGCCCCTCCGGCCCGACGACGACCGCCGCGTTGCCGGTGCCGAGGATCGCACCGAGCTGGAGAAGGAGCGCCGTCTCGGTCGCGGCGACGGCCGCGATCCGTCCCCGGGGACGCAGCGCGTACAGGTTGCGCTCCCCCACGGGACCGGCCAGAGCGGTCGCACCCCGGCCGGGATAGCGAACGGATTCGAGCCGGTCCGCGAGGTCGTGGCGGTGCCGCGACCGCAACCACGCCGTGTAGGGACGGAGCGCCCCGTCGTCGGCGGCCAGCCCGTCGCGGGCGGCGGCGGGCGCGCGTCGCAGCAGGCGGCCGAGGGAAAGCGGGCCGCCGGCCTTCGGGCCCGTCCCCGACAGCCCGGAGCCGCCGAAGGGCTGCACGCCGACGACCGCACCGATGATGTTGCGGTTCACGTAGCGGTTGCCGGCCCGCACGCGGCCGAGGACGCGGTCGATGGTCTCGTCGATGCGGCTGTGCAGCCCGAAGGTAAGTCCGTAGCCGGTCGCGTCGATCGCCGCGAGGAGCGCGTCGAGGGCGTCGCGGCGATAGCGCAGCACGTGCAGCACCGGCCCGAACACCTCCTGCTCGACATCGGCGACGGCCCCGATCTCGATCATGGTCGGCGGCACGAAGGTCCCGGCGTCGGCTTCGGGCGGCAGGGGGAACTGCGCCACCGGGAAGCCGCGCGCGCGCATGTGCGCCACGTGGCCGATGATCCGATCGGCGGCCTCGGCGGTGATGACCGGCCCGACATCGACGGCGAGGCGCCGCGGATCGCCCACTCGCAACTCCCGGAGAGCGCCTTTCAGCATGTGCAGCGTCAGGTCGGCGATCTCCTCCTGCAGGCACAGGATCCGGAGCGCGGAGCAGCGCTGGCCCGCGGAATCGAAGGCCGAGGCGATCACGTCGGCCACCACCTGCTCGGCGAGCGCCGAGGAATCGACCACGAGGGCGTTCTGGCCGCCGGTCTCGGCAACGAACGGCACCGGCTCGTTGAAGCGGTTCAGTCGCTCCGCCAGAGCGCGCTGAATGCCCTTGGCCACGGCCGTCGATCCGGTGAACATCACGCCCTGCACGCGCGGATCCTCGACCAGAGCGGCGCCGACTCTGCCGTCGCCCGGCAGGAGGTGCAGCGCCTCCGCGGGGATCCCGGCCGCGTGCAGCGCGCGGACGGCAGCCGCCGCGATCAGCGGGGTCTCCTCGGCGGGTTTCGCCAGGACCGTGTTGCCCGCCGCCAGGGCGGCCGCGACCTGACCGACGAAGATCGCCAGCGGGAAATTCCACGGCGCGATGCAGGCGACCGGGCCGAGCGGCGCGTGCGCGTCCCCGAGGGTCCGCTCGGCCTCGGCGGCGTCGTAGCGGAGGAAATCGACCGCCTCGCGGATCTCCGCGACGGCGCTCGCGTAGGTCTTGCCTGCCTCACGCACGACGAGCCCGATCAGCGTTGGCATCTGCGTCTCGAGGGCGTCGGCGGCCCGCCGCAGGCAGGCGGCGCGCTCTGTGGCTGGCGTCGCCGCCCAGCCGGCCGCGCCCGCCTGCGCGCGCCGCACGGCGACCGCCACGGTCTCGACCGTCGCCGCCTGGTAGAATCCGACGACGTCCCGGTGGTCGGCGGGATTGTGGACGGGTTCGTCGGCCGCCGCGTCATCCGCGCCCGACGGCACCGCCCGCCACGCGGTGCGTCCGCTCGCCGCCAGCCCGCCCGACAGCCGGGCGAGCTCCACCTCGTCGGCGAGGTCGAGCCCGGCCGCGTTGGCGCGGGCCGGGCCGTAGAGCGCCCGGGGGGCCGCGATCCGCGGGTGCGGCGCGCCGGGATCCGGCGCGGCCTCGACGGCGGCGACCGGGTCGGCGATCAGGTCCGCCACCGGCACGGCCTCGTCGGCGACCCGGTTGACGAAGGACGTGTTGGCCCCGTTCTCCAGGAGGCGCCGCACCAGGTAGGCAAGCAGGGTCTCGTGCGTGCCTACCGGTGCGTAGATGCGGCAGGGCCGCTGCAGATCGGCGTCGGCCATCACGGCCTCGTAGAGCGGTTCGCCCATGCCGTGCAGGCACTGGAACTCGTACTGGCCGAGCCGGAAATCCGGGCCGGCCATCGCGACGATGCTCGCCAGTGTCTGGGCGTTGTGGGTGGCAAATTGCGGGAAGACCGCGTCGGGCGCGGCGAGCAGCCGCCGCGCGCAGGCAAGGTACGAGACGTCGGTGTGGACTTTCCGGGTGAAGACCGGGAAGTCCGAAAGACCGTCGACCTGCGCCCGCTTGATCTCGCTGTCCCAGTAGGCGCCCTTCACGAGCCGCACCATCAGCCGGCGCCGGCACCGCCGGGCGAGGTCGATCAGCACGTCGATGACGAAGGGGCAGCGCTTGCCGTAGGCCTGGACCACGAAGCCGAGCCCGTCCCAGCCGGCGAGTTCGGGGTCGGCGGCGAGCCGCTCAAGGATGTCGAGCGACAGGTCGAGGCGGTCGGCCTCCTCGGCGTCGATGTTGAGGCCGATGCCGTGGCCCATGGCGCGGCGGGCCAAGTCCAGCACGCGGGGATAGAGCTCGGCCAGGACCCGGTCACGCTGCGCGCGGACGTAGCGGGGGTGGAGCGCCGACAGCTTGATCGAGATGCCGGGGCCGAGGAGCACGCCGCGGCCGGCCGATGCCGCGCCGATCGCCGCGATGGCCTCCGCGTAGGCGCGGCGGAAGCGCTCGGCGTCCTCGGCGGTCACGGCGGCCTCGCCGAGCATGTCGTACGAGTAGGTGAAGCCCTTCGCCTCGAGCGGCGCCGCGTGCCGCAGGGCCTCGGCGATGGTCCGCCCCGCCACGAACTGCTCGCCCATCATCCGCATGGCGAGGTCGACGCCTTTGCGGATCACCGGCTCGCCGCCGCGGGCGATCAGCCGGGTGAGCGCGGCGGAGAGGCCGGCCTCGTCCCGGGTCGCCGTCAGCTTGCCGGTCACGAGCAGGCCCCAGGTCGCCGCGTTGACGAAGGGCGACGGACTGTGCCCGAGATGGGCCGCCCAGTCGCCGCCCGCGATCTTGTCGCGGATCAGCGCGTCCCGCGTCGCCGCGTCGGGGATGCGCAGCAGCGCCTCGGCGAGGCACATCAGCGCCACGCCTTCCTGGCTGGACAGCGCGTATTCGTGGATCAGACCCTCGACGCCGCCGCGTCGGCCCTGCCGCCGCAGGCTCTCGACGAGGCGCCGCGCGTGCTCGGCGACGCGCCGAGCGGCATCGGGCGGCAGGCGCGCCTCGGCGAGGAGCGCCGCCACGCAATCCGCTTCAGGCCGCCGGCAGGCCGCGATCACCGCCTGCCGCAGGGGCGAGCGGTCCGCCAGGGCGGGCGCGAACAGGCCGAACGGCTCGCTGGCCCCGACGGCTGCGTCGTCGACAACGCCGGATCCGGACATGGGCCGCCCCTCGGACACGGCCCGGTGACACCGCGCCGTCGCGGCCTCACGCTACACCGTTCAGGACACGCGTCGAGGCCTGAGACGCGCGGGGCGATCCCGTCACTTGGGGGCTCGCGCGTGCGCAGCCTCCAGCGCGACGGCCAGGAGCGGCTGGGCGCCCTCCCGGCGCAGGGCTGCTACGGGAATCACCACCGGATCGGCGCAGGCCTGGACGACGTGCGCGAGGTCGAATTGCACCGCCAGGCCGCCGGCCTTGGCATCGAGCCACGCCATCATGGCCGGCGGCTGCCCGTCGTAGGTCTCGGCGACGGCCTCGCGGCACTCCTTGTCCGCGTCGTCCGCCTTCGGATCGCCCGTCTTCGGGCGATAGCCCGCGAGATAGAGGGCGTGCAGTTTCCCGGACGCGAGCGTCACCATCTTGGTCCCGCCCGGGCCCTCCGCCAGGGCGAGCTTCCCGGTCAGGGAAGCGGGCAGCAGGGTTGTCCAATCCACCGGGGCGCCGGTGGTGAGGTCGTAGACGATCGACATCGTGTTGCTGCTCGGGTGCGCGCCGCCGCAGAACCAGCTGTCGGAGATGACGTAGCTCAGGAAGCGCGGTCCGCGCATCGGTGCCTGGACGGAGCGCTCCCAGGAGCTGTTCTTCCCGCCCTGGGCCCTGCACGCCTGCTCGGCCTTGAGCGCCCGCGCATCGAGACGCTTCAACGCCGCGTTGATCCGCCGCTCGGCCTCGTCCGCCGGCGCGGCGATCTGCGGCATGGCGGCGATTCCGGGGCGCGCGTCGGACGACGCCACCAGGGTCACGGGCCCGTCGGCGGCCCAGGCGGGCGCGGTCAGGCTCAGGAGCACAGCGCCCCAGCCGCCGACCCTGCGGCGGGCTCGTCGCCCGCGCAGCGGGAAATCACGCTGGTACATCGGGCCTCGGCTCCTGTTTGGGCGGGACGGCGAGTTTCCGGTCCCCACCGCGGGACAATCGGATCGACGCAGCCCTAGCATCCGGCGCGGCGACGCGGCGCGCGCTTTGACACAGGCCGAAGCGGTGTCAGAACCCCGGGATGACCGCGATCCTGATCTACGGCGCCACCGGCTATACCGGGCAGCTCCTGGCCGCGCACGCCGTCGCGCGGGGGCTGCGCCCGATCCTGGCGGGGCGCGATCCGGACAAGTTGCGGCCGCTGGCAGCCCGGCTGGGCCTGGAGATGCGGTCCGCGCGCCTCGACGACCGCGCAGGTCTGCGCGCGGCCCTCGCGGGCGTGGCGGCGGTGATCCACGCGGCCGGCCCGTTCTCGCGAACCGCGCGGCCGATGGCCGAGGCCTGCCTCGCGGCGGGCGCACACTACGTCGACATCACCGGCGAGATCGCGGTACTGGAGGCTCTCGCGGCCAGGGATGCAGAGGCGAAAGCCGCCGGCATCGTCTTCCTGCCGGCGGCGGGCTTCGACGTGGTGCCGAGCGACTGCCTCGCGGCCCACGTGGCCGGGCGACTGCCCGGGGCGACGCACCTGCGCATCTCCATCGGCGGATTCGGCGGCTTCAGCCGCGGCACGGCCCGCACCATGGTGGAGGGCATCGCCTGGGGCACGCGGGTGCGCCGGGACGGGCGCATCGTCGAACTGCCGAGCCCGCCGCGGTCCACCGCCGATTTCGGCGCCGGACCGCGCCGGACCGTCGGGCTCGGCTGGGGCGACGTGTCGAGCGCGTGGTACTCGACCGGCGTCCGGAACATCGATGTCTACTTCGAGGCCTTCCCCGCCATGGCGGCGGCGGCCGGCCTGCCCGCCGGCATCCGGCGCATCGTCGCGGGCGGCACCGCGCAGCGCCTGATCAACCGCGGCATCGACCGGCTGCCCGCCGGTCCCTCCGCAACGGCGCGCGAGAAGGCCCGCAGCACCTTCCTGGCGGAAGCCTGGGACGGCGCAGGGCGGGAGGCGGCGAGCCGGATGGAGACGCCCGAAGGCTACACGCTCACGGCCGCGACGGCCCTGGAGGTCGCCCGCCGCCTCGCCTCGGGCGCGGTGCCGGCGGGCTTCCACACGCCGGTGACGGCCTTCGGGCCGGACTTCATCCTGGATTTCCCGGGCGTGGTGCGAACGGACCTTTGAGATGCGGCCTGCTCGGCGATCGCCCTGACCGTCGCTGCGCTCGCAACGACGGCGGAGCGCACGCCCGGGCCCCTCACACGGTCGCGCCGATCTGCCAGGGCGCGAATTCCGACGAGCCGAAATCGAACTGCTCGCTCTTCGTCCGCTCGCCGCCGGCGACCCGCAGGATCAGGTCGAAGATCCGGCGCCCAGCCTGCTCCACGCTCTCTTCACCGTCGAGGATCGTGCCGCAATTGACGTCCATGTCCTCCTCGAGCCGCCGGTACATGGCGGAGTTGGTGGCGATTTTGATCGAGGGCGACGGCTTGCAGCCGAATACGGAGCCGCGTCCCGTGGTGAAGCAGACGAGGTTCGCCCCGCCCGCGACCTGCCCGGTCGCCGAGACCGGGTCGTAGCCGGGCGTGTCCATAAACACGAAGCCCTTGGCGGTGACGGGATCGGCGTAGCGCAGCACGTCCACGAGGTTGGTGCTGCCGGCCTTCGCCATGGCGCCGAGCGACTTCTCCAGGATCGTCGTCAGGCCGCCGGCCTTGTTGCCCGGCGACGGGTTGGCGTCGATCTCCGAGCCCTCCTTGCGGGTGTACTCCTCCCACCAGTGCATCAGGTCGACGAGCTTCTGGCCGACTTCCGGACTGACGGCGCGGCGGGTGAATAGGTGCTCGGCGCCGTAGGTCTCGGTGGTCTCCGACAGGATCACCGTGCCGCCGTTCCGCACCACGAGGTCGCTGGCGATTCCCAGAGCCGGGTTGGCCGAGACTCCGGAATAGCCGTCCGAGCCGCCGCATTGCAGGGCGACGATCAGCTCGCTCGCCGGCACCGGCTCGCGGCGGACCACGTTCGCCTCGGCCAGGATGTCCTTCACGAACGCGATGCCGGCCTCGACGGTCTTCCGTGTGCCGCCGAGGCTCTGGATGTTCATGCTGCGGATCCGGTCGCCGAGCCCCTGCTCCTCCAAGAAGGCGCCGATCTGGTTCACCTCGCAGCCGAGCCCGATCATCACGATGTGGGAGAAGTTGACGTGCCGCGCGTAGCCCGCGAGCGTCCGGCGCAGGAGCCGCAGCGGTTCGCCCATCGCCATGCCGCAGCCGGTCTTGTGGGTCAGCGCCACGACACCGTCGACGTTGGGATAGGGAGCGAGCGGGTCGAGGCCGAGGATCGGGTGCCGCCGGAACGCGTCGGCGATCAGGTCGGCGACGTGCGCGCTGCAATTCACCGAGGTGAGGATGCCCACGTAGTTGCGCGTCGCCACGCGCCCGTCGGGGCGGCGGATGCCCTGGAAGGTCGCGGGCGGCGTCACCAGATGGGTCGGCCTCGCGTCGACCCCGAACGCGTAGTCCCGGGCGAACTCGCCCATCCCGAGATTGTGGACGTGGACGTGGCGGCCGGCCGCGATGTCGTCCTTGGCGAAGCCGATGATCTGTCCGTACTTGGTCACCGGCTCGCCAGCGCGATGGGCCCGGACCGCGACCTTGTGGCCGGCCGGGATCCGCTCCGCCGCCGCGACGCCGTCGGCGACCGGCATTCCCGGCTCGATGGCGCCGCGGGCCACGGCGACACCATCGGCCGGCCGAAGGGTGATCACGGGGTAGGTCGACATCGGTCTCTCCTCGGATTCGATCGGGCCGCTCGCCGTCACCGCGCCGCCTCGGGGCGCAGAGCCGGGGCGCGGGCGTCGCGGACCGGCAGCGGCGCGATCTCGCCGACCACGAACAGGTAGATGAAGGCGCCCAGCAGGCAGAACCCGCCGGCCACGATCAGGGGGATCACGAACGAGCCCTGGGTGACGGTCAGCATGACGCCCGTGAAGGTCGTCGTCACGATCCCGGCGACGTTCGACGCGAAGTTCTGGATGCCGCCGATCGAGGCCACGTGGGCCGGGGTCGGCGCCACGTCGCCGGGCAGTGCCCAGATCGACGCGGCCGTGAAGGCGAGGCTGCCGTAGGCGACCGCGAAGCACAGCAGCGCCACGTAGACGTTCGGCGCGATGATCGACAGGGTGATCACCGACGACATCAGCATGCCGCCGACGAGGCAGGTCTTGCGGGCCGCCGTGAGGCTCCAGCCGCGGCGGTAGAGGGCGTCCGACGCGAAGCCGCCGAGCCAGCCCGCGGGGATCGACGCCAGGGCCGGCAGGCTGCCGAGCGTGCCGAGCTCCGCCAGCGAGAAGCCCCGCGCTTTGACCAGGTAGGTCGGGAACCACGTGATGAAGAAGTAGATCACGAAGTTCAGGCAGAAGAATCCCGCCATCATGCCCCAGACCGTGCGGTAGCGGAACAGCGACAGCCACGGCACCTGGTTCTGGGCGTCGGCGGCGTCGACGGTCTTCGGCCGCTCCTGCGCGGCCTGGAGCCGGGCGAGCTCCTCCGGCGAGACCTTCGGGTGGTTCTCGGGCTCGCGGTAGAGCCACATCCAGAACACAGCCCAGGCGAAGCCCAGCACACCGGTGACGACGAAGGATTCCCGCCAGCCCAGCGTCGCGATGACCCAGGACACCAGCGGGATCGCCAGCGCCGAGCCCACCCGCGAGCCGCTGTCGAAGATACTGCTGGCGAAGCTCCGCTCGCTGCGCGGGAACCACGAGGCCGCGACCTTGGCGAAGGACGGGTAGGCCCCGGCCTCGCCGATGCCGAGCAGCATGCGCAGGCCGAGCAGCGACAGGAAGCCCCGTCCGACCGCGGTCAGCGCCGTGCAGGCCGACCACCAGACCACCGCGACCACGAGCGAGAGCCGCGCGCCGAACCGGTCGGCCACGTAGCCGAAAGGCAGCTGCATGATCGCGTAGGTCCAGAAGAAGCCCGACAGGATCAGGCCCATGTCGGTGGCGTCGAGCCCCAGCTCCTTGGACATGGAGGGCGCGGCGACCGCCAGATTGGCGCGGTCGATGTAGTTGATGGCGTTGGCGGCCATGCAGAGGCCGATCATGAGCCAGCGCAGGCGAGGCATCGTGGGCTCCTCCCGTCTTCCGGTGATGGCGTCCCCGGTCCGTGCGGCGCCCCCGTTGGGGCCGAGGGTCGCCGCCGAGCGTGGTGTCGTGCCGGCCCTCGTCCGGCTCAGGTGCGGTAGGCGTTGCCGTCGAGGCCGTGCGGCCGGCCGGCGGCGAGCAGGGTCTCCCAGACGGGCTCCGGCAGCGGCACACCCTCGGCGAGGCGCTCGGCGCGCATGCGCCGCTCCGGCTCGCCGGGCAGCAGGACCTCGGCGCCCGGCATCGGCTTGGCGCTCTTGAAGAAGTCGAGATAGGCCCGCGTCTCGACCGCGAGGGCGTCCTCGGTGCCGAGGGCGGTCGGCGTGACGTAGATCGACAGCATGCCGTTGCAGATCCGCCGCTGCCCGGGGCCGGCCGTGCCGGAGCCGGTGAGCGCGCCGGCGAGGAGCTCGCACATCAGCGCGAGGCCGGAGCCCTTGTGCTCGCCGAAGGCCCGGATCGCCCCGGCGCCGCGCTGGTTGTCGCGCTCGACGCCCTCCAGCGGGCCGAACAGGGTCGCAGGGTCGGCGCTGAGGCGGCCGCCCGGCTCGATCAGCGCGCCCTCGGGCAGCGGCTTGCCGCCCCGGGAGGCGACGAGCACCTTGCCCTCGGCGACCAGCGACGTGGCGAAATCGAGGATGATCGGGTCGCCCCCCGGGACCGGGAAGCCGGCCGCGAAGGGGGCCGTCGAGAATCGGCGCTCCACGGATCCGAAGGGTGCCACGAGGAGGCTCCCCGCCACGTTGACGAAGTGCACCGAGACGAGCCCCGCCGCCGCCGCCCGCTCGGCCCACTCGCCGATCCGGCCGATATGCCCGGCGTGCCGCAGGGCGATGATCGCGACGCCGTTCTCCCGCGCCTTGGCGATCCCGAGATCGGTGGCGAAGGGGCCGGCCGTCTGCCCGAACCCGTAATGCGCGTCCACGAGGGCGAAGTTCGGCGCGTCGGTGACGATCTCGGGCGTGCGGCCGGCCTCGACCTCGCCCGCGCGCAGCCACTCGACGTAGCGGGTGACACGGACGACGCCGTGACTGTCGTGGCCGGTGAGGTTCGCCGCCACCAGGAAGCGGCCGATCCGCTCGGCCTCCGGCTCGGCGCAGCCCTCGCGCACGAAAATGTCCCGCACGTAGGCGGTCAGCCTGTCGGCCGGAATCCGCATCCCGTCTCTCCCTCGCCGCGCTTCACCGAGCGCGTGCGGGATGAACCTAGCGTCCTCGCACGTGCAGGGCGAGCACCGGCGGGTGACGGCGGCCGCCACCTGTCGTCCCCACGGAACCGGTCACGGCCCGGACGGGGCGGGCCCGGGCGGATCGCCGTAGGGGAAGAAGTCGGCGGCCCGCATGTGCGCGTAGGCGAGGTGATCGAGCCGCACCGTGCCGAGGAACGGTTCCGGCGGCTCCACCAGCAGGATCGTGCGGGCGTAGCCGCCGTCGTCGAAGCCGCGCCGGAAATGCACCCGCGACTTGATCGCCACGATGTCGAAATCCGCCGGCTCCAGGCCGAGACGCCACAGCTCGTCGGGCTCGACGATCTGCGCGAGCTGCGGGCTCAGCACGAGGACGTTGCCGGCCCCGAACGCGACGCAGATCCATGTACCGCCGCCGCCGCTGCCGGCGACGCCCGGCTCCGGCGCCTCGACCACGCGCAGCACGGTTCCGGCGATCCGCACCGGATCGCCCGCGGACGGGTCGCCGCCGCCGCCGACCGGCGCGTCGAACGGGTCGCCCGCCGCGAAGGTCCCCGCCGCCGCGATGTCGGGCGACGCCACGGTGGCGACCAGGGTGCGGGTGAGGCCCTGCCGGAGGATCTCGCGCAGCAGCCAAGTCGCCCGGCCGGACCGGTCGCTGTGGTCGGCGAGGACCACAGGGGCGGCGCCCTCCGCCACCGCCGCCCGGGCGAGGCGGACGCCGTCGGCGATCGTGTGGATCCGCGTCGCCTCGAGGAGCGCGCGCCGCCGCCGCCAAGCGAAATCCGCCACGTCCCGCGCCACCCGCTCGGCGAGGGCCGGGTCGTCATTGGTGATCGCCTGCACGGTCATCCCGGCGTCCGGGGCGTCGCCCCACGGGAAGCCGAAGTAGACGTTGACGTACACGTCCGGCTCGCGCGCCTCCCAGACGAGGGCCCGCTGCACGAGATCGGACCAGGGCGCTGCGCCGGTCCACTGCACCACGGTGGGCGAGAGGATGGGCACCTTGAAGGTCCGGTGCGCGGGCCGGAATTCGCCGCGCACGGCGCGCACCAGCATCCGGGCGGCGCGCTGCCCCTGGAGGTGGCCGTCGTAGTGCGGGAAGTACTTCACCGCGAAGGCCATGTCGGCGTGGTCGAGGAAGGCCGCATCCTCGTTGCCGTGAAGGTCGAAGGTCCCGACCAGGATCGCCCCCTCGCCCACCGCGGCGCGGACTTGCCGGGCGATGTCGGCCTCCGGCCGGGGGACGCCGCGCACCGCCATGGCACCGTGCAGGGCGAGGTAGACGCCGTCGAACGGCCCCCGCGCCCGCAGCTCCTCCGCCATCCGCCCGAGGAAGTGCGCGTAGGCGTCGGCGGTGATCCAGCCCGAGGCGGTGCCGGTGCGCGGCCAGAGCGGCGAGGTGATCCCCACCAGCTCGACGCCGACGTACTCCTGCGCCACCTGCACGAAGCCGCCCATGTATCCTTTGGGATCGGTGGCGAGGAGCGCGGCCCCGGTGGCCGGCGAGCCGGGATAGACGAAGTCGTCACGGGTCGTGTCGTTCGGAAGGAACGTCACGGTCTCGTGGGTGAACTGGAGGACGGCAAGGCGCATCGATGGTCGGCCCTCTGAGATCGGGTGACGGTCAGGAGATCTCGCGCACCAGCTTGGCGACGAGCGAGCGGCCGAAAGCCGCGAAACTCTCGGCGGTCATCACGAAGGCGCCCTCTCCGCCGATGACGACGCTCCGGTAATACGCCGCGAGACCGCCTGCCGGGTTGGTGTGCTCCTTCAGGAAGGCCGGCATCCCCTCCGGCTCGGTGAGGATGACGATGCCGTTCACCGTGATGCCGGCCGCCACGGCCGCGTCGCGGGCCTCCGCGATGGGGCGCCCGGCATTGCCGGTGCCGTCGCCCGAGATGTCGATCACCCGACGGTCGGCGCGGAAGGGCGCCCGGGCCAGCAGGTCCGCGGCGAAACCGATGGCCGACCCGATGGCGGTGCGTCCGTAGAACGGCCGCGGCGCGGCGCGCAGGCGCGCCGCGAAGGCGGCAGCGTCCCGCGCCGAGGAAATCACCATCCAGTCGACCGCCACCTGCTGCTCGCCGGGCCCGGCCCAGTCGAACAGCACGACGCCGATGCGCCCGGTCGGGCCGTCGCCGATGGCGCGCAGCACGCCCGGATCACCGAAAGCCTCGGCGTAACCGCGGCGCTCGAGATCGAACCGGGCCTCGCTGATGCTGAGCGACACGTCCACCGCGAGGACGAGGAGGAGGTCGACGCTCGCATCCGCCGCGCGGGCGGGACGGCCGACCACCGACAGGGCGGCGAGCATCCCGGACAGGAACGGGCGTCGCCGCATGGCCGACCCTCGAATTCGGGCGCCCGCGCGGGACGGCGGGCAGCCACACCCATGCAACGAGCCTGCCGACCCGCCGGTTCGGACCGTCCGGCCGCACCGCGCGAAGGTTCCACCCGCGCAGCGCGGATCCGCGCCGCTTTCGGCCGCATCACACGCCGGAGCGCCCGCCCTACCTGCTGCGGATCGAGGCGCCGCCGGCGCCGCCCAGCCAGAGTCAGTCGACATGCAGCGTCTTCGCCGAATCGGTCGCGCCATCGAGAACGGGATCGTCGGAGCCGTGACCGGGACGGTCGCCCTCGTCAGCCGGATGATCGACGGGCTGATCGGGCTGGTGGGTCGCCTGTCCGAGCGCCTCGACGCCAAGTTGGCGTCGCTCGCCGACGAGTCCCGGGCGCGCCACCGGCGCGAGGGCCGGCGGCAGATCGACCCGATCTCGCTGGAGTAGCGGGCGCGTACAGGCGTTAGAGCCCCGGGCCTTTGGCGGCGCCGAAGATGCGGCCCGGCTTGCCGTCGGCCGCACCCTGGAGAAGCACGACCCAGCTGTCCGCATCGGCGACGCGGGCCTGGATGTCGGGCACCTCGAAGCGGGCCGGCTGGCCCGTCCAGGGACCGAGGCGCTGCATGCCGCGGACGACGTTGACGTAGGTCGCCGTCCGGCCGCCATTCTCCCCGGCCTGGATCGCGATGGCGCGGCTGCGCAGCACGGGCACCAGCCAGACGTCGCCGCGGATCTCGGTCCTGGCCTCCGGGGCCGCCCCGACCTCCACCAGGATCCGGTCGCCCTTGGTCTCCCCGCGCACCGGCACCGGCAGCCCGCCGTGCTGGCAGGCATCGCGGATCAGGCGCTCCAGGGCCGGCCGGTCGGACCCGACGGCGAAGCCGTTGCCGTCGACCACCACCTGGGGCGTGAAGACCTGTCGGGCCCCGCGGCCCCGCGCGTAGGCGCGCTGACGCTCGGTCAGCGGACGCAGCGCCAGCGTGTCCTTCCAGCCGAGGTAGTCCCAGTAGGTCACCGGCAGGGTCAGGGCGATGACGCCGGGCTTGTGGGCGAGGTCGCGCAGGACCGGGTCGGCGGACCGGCAGGCGCCGCAGCCCTGGCTGGTGAAGAGTTCCACCACGGCGCGAACGGGCTCGGCCCGCGCCGGTATCGCGGCCAGCGTCGCGCAGGCAAGCAGCGCGGCGCGGAGCGCGCGGCGGTCGCGGGTCGGGGCGCGGTGCCGGGGCGTCATCGATCCATCAGACCGTCTGCGAAGCCGAAGGTGAAATCACGTTGGCTTGAGAGGCCTCTACCTTCGGTTGAAGTGGCGCCGGCGCAACTCTCGGCTTGGGCAGCATATCGGGCCGCCAGCGACGATGCATCCACAGCCACTGGCCCGGATTCTCCCGCACCCAGCCCTCGACGACGGCCGTCATCGCCTGCATCGCGCCGGCGACGTCAACGGTCCCGTCGGCGGCCCTGGGCAGGTCGAGGGGCGGCGTCAGGTCGAGGCGGAAGCGGCCCTCCGGCAGGCGCACGACGCGCACGCCGTGCACCGGGCAGTCATAGTGGCGGGCGAGCTTGGCCAGCAGCGGGTTGGCGAGGCACGGCCGGCCGAGAAATTCCACCACGACACCGCGTGTGAAGTGCTGGTCGATCAGCTGGCCGAGGTGGCCGCCGGTCTCGACCACGTCGCGCATGGCGAACACGGCACCCGGCGTGGAGGCGGCAAGGCCGCCCATCGTCCGGCGGCGGACCTCCTGGACGAGGCGCGCGGCCGCGGGATTGTTCGGCGGCCGGAATACCGCGGTGGCATCGAGGCCGAACTTGGCCGCGCAGATCGCCGGCAATTCCCAATTCGCCAAGTGCGCCGAGAAGATCAGTCCCGGCCGGCCGTCGTCGCGCAGGGCGTAGAAATGCTCGATCCCCGTGACCTCGGTCCGCAACGCGCCGGTGGCGGCGGGATCGTAATCGAACAGGGTGTCGAGGTGGGCGTACTCGGCCCCCGTCCGCCCGAGATTGTCCCAGGCCTTCAGGGCGATCCGCTTCCGCTCCGCCTCCGGCATGTCGGGAAAGGCCGCCCTGAGGTTCGCCATCGCGGTGCGGTGCGCCGGCAGGAGCGGGCCGAGGGTGCGCAGCAGCGCGGCGCCGAACGCCGTGGACCGCTCCGGCCCGAGGACGCGCGCCAGCAGTACCAGGGCGCGGATCACCGGAATCATCGCGAAGCCCGCGAGGCGCGGGTACGACCGTTTGAGCAGGAGGGCGAGACGCAGCACGATCGATTCCAGGGATACGGTACGGGCGGCCCCCCAGCGACCCGTACGGCGACGTTTACGCCAAGTCTGTCGCGGCGCGAAATGCGGATCGCCGCCTACGGTCCGGTGTCGCGCCGTGCCGGTGTGCCGTGGCCGGCGCTACAGGCTGACGAGGATCTTGCCGAAGACCCGGCGCGATTCGAGTCGCTCCAGACCCTGCGCGAAGTCCGCCAGCGGGTACACGGTATCGACAACCGGTCGAATACCCGCGTCCATCTTGGCGAGGGCCTGACCGATATTCGCGAGCGAGCAGCCGAACGAGCCGGTGATGCGGTACTGCTGCTGGAACAGCTGCATCAGGTTCATCGTCGCCGAGACGCCCGAGGTCGATCCGCAGGTCACGAGGCGACCGCCGCGCTTCAGGCAGAGCAGGGAGCCGTTCCAGGTGTCGGCGCCGACGTGCTCGAACACCACGTCGACGCCCTTGCGCTTCGTCAGCCGGCGGACCTCGCCCTCGAACCGCTCGGTGCGGTAGTTGATGACGTGGTCGGCGCCGAGTTCTGCCGCCTTACGGCCCTTCTCGTCGTCGCCGACCGTCGTGTAGACCGTGCAGCCGATCGCCTTGGCCATGCGGATCGCCGCGGTGCCGATTCCCGAGCCGCCGGCATGGACCAGGACGCTCTCGCCGGGCTCCAGGCGGGCGTTGTCGAACAGCATGTGCTGGACCGTGCCGAAGGCGATGCCCGCGCAGGCGGCGTCGGTGTCGCTGACGCCGTCCGGCACCTTCACGACGAGGCGGGCCGGCATGGTCACGAGCTCCCGGGCGAAGCCGTCGAGATGGAAGCCCATCACGCCGGACACGTCCTCGCAGAGGTTGTCGCGCCCCTCGCGGCAGGCCTTGCACCGGCCGCAGGTCATGGCGCCGTAGGGCACGACCCGGTCGCCCGCGACGAGGCCGGTGACGCCCGCCCCGACCGACTCGACGGTCCCGGCCGCCTCCGCGCCGACGATCAGCGGCATCTTCCGCTTGGCGAAGGCCATGCCGCGGAAGCCCCAGACGTCGATGAAGTTGAGGCCGACCGCGCGGATGCGGATCCGGACCTCGTCGGCCCCGGGCGCGGGCGGCGGCTCGATCTCGGTGAGGCGCAGGTCGCGGTCGCCGAAAAGCTGGAGGGCTCGCATCGTGTCTCTCGTCACTCCGGCGCCAGGTAGCGGCGCCGCGCCCACCCCAGGGCGCGTCCGGCCTTCACCCGGCACCACGTGGTGCGGCTCGGCGTGTCGTTGGTGCAGCCGAAGACCAGGGCGCGGGTCCGGATCTCGCCGACTTGCTCGGCGGACGGGTCCGGCTCGGCGCGGACGCTGAGCGGCTCGCCCGGCGGCAGGCCGGAGACCCGGTAGACCTGCGGCTCCGCCCGGGCGTGGCCCGGGGCCAGGAGAGCCGCGCCGCAGAGGGCGGCGGTGAGGGCGAGGCTGGCGCGCATCGTCAGGGTCGTCCGGTTCGGCGGCGCCACCGTCAGGTCCGGTGGACACCCATCATGGCGGTCAGGCCGCCATCGACGGGCAGCACGGTGCCGGTGATGTAGGATGCCCCCTCGCCCATCAGGAAGGCCGCCAGCGCCGCGACATCCTCGGGCCGGCCGAAGCGGCCGATCGGAATCTGGCGCTCCATGCCGTCCCGGTAGGCGGCGTAGCGCTCCATCATGGCGGTGTCGACGAAGCCCGGGGCGATCACGTTGACGGTCACGCCGCGTTTGGCCGTCTCCATCGCCAGGGTCCGACAATACGCGATGAGCGCGCCCTTGGTCGCCGCGTAGGCGGCGTTGCCGGCATTGGCCCGCAGGGCGGCGACGGACCCGATCGCCACGATGCGGCCCGCGCGCGCGCGGGTCATCTCCCGCACCAGCGTCTTGGCGAGGCGCGTCAGCGAGAAGAAATTGACCTGCATGGCGGCCTCGGCCCGCTCCTGATCGAGCATCGCCGCGAGGGCGTCGCAGGACTGGCCGGCATTGTGGACGAGGCCGTAATAGCCCGTCGCCTCGGCGGCCTCGCAGAACAGCTCCAGCCCCGCCCGGTCGGCGAGGTCGACGGCATGGGCCGCGAACGGCCGGTCCGGGTAGGTCGCCCGAAGCTCGGCCAGCAGCGCCTGCGCGGCCTCGGCCGAGGCGCGGTAGGTGAAGTCGACGCCGAGACCGGCTCCCGCCAGGCCACGGACGATCGCGGCGCCGATCCCGGACGCGCCGCCGGTCACGAGGACCCGGCGCGGTGTGACGGCGACGCTCACGCGGGCTCCGCGCCGAGGACCAGGCAGGTGTTCTGGCCGCCGAAGCCGAACGAGTTCGACAGCACGGTCCGCACCGGCAGGTCGCGGGCAGTCTCCACGATGTCGAGGGCGATGGTCGGGTCCGGCACCCGGTGGTTGATGGTCGGCGGGATGCGGCCGTGGCGGATCGTCAGCAGCGAGACCGCCGCCTCGATGGCGCCGGCCGCCGTCAGCGTGTGGCCGATCATCGACTTGTTGGAGGTGACCGGCAGGGCGGCAGCGCGGTCGCCGAACACCGCCGCGAGGCCCAGGGCCTCCATCTTGTCGTTCTCCGGCGTCGACGTGCCGTGCGCGTTCACCGTGTCGATCGCCTCGGCCGACACGCCGGCATCGTCCAGGCTCGCCCGGATCGCCGCGATGATCGGGGCGCCGTCGGGGCTGGAGCGGGTGCGGTGGAAGCCGTCGCCCTTCTCGCCGCAGCCGAGGACGTAGCCGAGGATCGCGGCGCCCCGGGCGACGGCGGCCTCGGCGTCCTCGAGCACGAGGGCGGCCGCGCCCTCGCCCATGACGAACCCGTCCCGGTCCTTCGAGAACGGCTTCGAGGCGGTGGCGGGGTCGTCGTTGCGGGTCGAGAGCGCGGAGAGCAGCGAGAAGCGGATCAGCGATTCCGGGTTCACCGAGCCGTCCGTGCCGATGCAGAGCGCCGCCGCGGTCTCGCCGCGCCGGATCGCCTCGACGCCGAGCTGGATCGCCGTGGCCCCCGACGAGCAGGCGGTCGAGAGCGAGATCGGGGAGCCCTTCGTGCCGAAGCGGTCGGCGATGCGGTCGGCGACCGTGCCGAAGATGAACAGGTCGTGCCAGGGATCGAAGCGGCGCGTCGCCGCCGCCCGCAGGAGACCGGCGTAGTCGACCGGACCGTCGCCGCCCGCGGCCTCGGCCAGGGCCTGGCGCTGGGGCCACTCCATCTCGACCGGTGGGACCGCGATGAACAGGGCGCCCGGGAAATCGCCCCTGGCGCCGATCCCGGCCTGCGCCACCGCCTCCTCGGCGGCGACGGCGGCGAACCGCTCGGACAGGAGCGGCGCGACGAGGGGGTCGGTGTCGAGGAAGTCCACCGTCCCGGCGATGCGCGTGCGCAGGTTGTCGGTCGGGAACCGCGCGATGGCGTGGATACCCGACCGGCCCTCGGTCATGGCCGCCCAGGTGTCGGCCTGTCCCTGACCGAGGGAGGAGACGACGCCGAGGCCGGTGACCGCGACGAGCGGCCGGCCCCTGGCGTCGCGGTAGGATCGCGCGCTCATGGAGCGGTCCTTACGGGATTTTCCGCCGCGGTACACCTCCGCGCGGGTGGTGCCGCGCGCGGGGCACCGCCGTGACGGCAGGGCGGCTCAGGCGCCCGGCGCGTTGGCGAGGCGGAGCACGGTCTGCAGCAGCACGTCGGCGCCGGCCGCGCAGTCGCCTTGCGTGGCGGATTCCGACTCGTTGTGGCTCACCCCGTCCTTGCACGGCACGAAGATCATCGCGGCCGGAACCTTCGCGGCGAGGTTGCAGGCGTCGTGGCCGGCGCCCGAGATGATCCGGCGGCGCGGATGCCCCAGGCTCTCGGCGGACGCGTCGATTGCCGCCACGACGGCGGGGTCGAACGGCACCGGCTCCTTCCGCCAGATCCGGGTCAGCGCGATCTCCAGGTGGCGCCGCGCCGCGATCTCGGCCGCCGCCTCACCGAGCGCCGCCTCCATCGCGTCCAGGGTCTCGGAACGCGGGTCGCGCACGTCCACCGTGAAGGCGACCCGGCCCGGCACGACGTTCCGGGAGGGCGCCAGGATCGCGGCCTCGCCGATCGTCGCCACCGCGGAGGGCGCGTGGCCCAGCGCGATCCGCTCAGCGGCCAGGGCGAATTCCGAGAGCGCGAGCAGCGCGTCGCGGCGGCGCGGCATCGGCGTCGTCCCGGCGTGGCTCTCGAAGCCGGTGATCACGCCGTCGAACCACATGATACCCTGGCCGCCCTCGACCACGCCGATGGTCTTGCCCTCGGCCTCCAGGATCGGACCCTGCTCGATGTGCAGCTCGACGAAGGCGCCGATCTCCCGGGTGCCCACGGCCTCGACGCCGCGATAGCCGATGGCGTCGAGGGCCTCCGCCACGGTGGTGCCGGCGGCGTCGCGCTTGGCCAGGATCTCGTCCGTGGTGAAGTCGCCCGCGTAGGCCGCCGAGGCCATCATGGCGGGGGCGAAGCGCGAGCCCTCCTCGTTGGTCCAGTTGACCACGAGGAGCGGCGCCTCGGTCTCGATCCCGGCATCGTTCAGGCTGCGCATCACCTCCAGCCCCGCCAGGACGCCCAGGACGCCGTCGAACTTGCCGCCGGTCGGCTGGGTGTCGAGGTGCGAGCCGAAGGCGATCGGCTTCCGGCTCATGTCCCGGCCCGGCCGCAGGGCGTACTGCGTGCCCAGGGCGTCGACCGACACGGTCAGCCCGGCCGCCTCGCAGGCCTCCCGGAACCAGTCGCGGACCTGGCCGTCCTCGGCCGAGAGCGTCAGGCGGTTGATGCCGCCGGCCGGCGTGCCGCCGAATTCCGCGGTCTCCAGGATCGTCGCCCAGAGGCGCGCACCGTTGGCGCGCAGGTTGTGGGTCTTGCTGAGGCTCATCTCGGCCATGCCGGTTCCTTTCACGGCGGGTCGCCGTGCGACGCAAACGTTATGGGGCGCCAGCCCCTTGGCAGCGCTCCCACCTCACAATTCCCGCGGCGAGCAACCGCGATGCCAACCGACCCGGTCAGGCCGGCGGTCGCCGCACCGGGTTGGCGCGCAGCAGAGCGATCGCGTCGACCCGGAGGGCGACGGCGATCTCGCCGAGGGCGCCCGCCTCGATGTTGCTGATCCCGTCCTGGTCGGCGACGTCCGCGGCGATCAGGAAGACGTTCTCGCGCTGGTTCGCGGGTCGCTCGGCGACCGCCGCGACGTGGCGCAGGTTCTCGGCCCGGCCGAGCCGGGTGCGGGCCCGGGCGATGCCCTCGTAGAGCTCCGTCTCCAGCATCAGCGCGTCGTAACCCTTCATCAGGACCGGGTCGGCCTTCAGGCCGTGCAGGGCCGCGTCGAATTCCGGGCCCGCGACCTCGCCGTCGGCCACGATGACGTTGGCGGCGGCCGAGACCGCCGCGAGCATCAGCGCCTTGTCACCGGCATAGGCCGTCACGGTACGGCCGACATGGCCGAAGAGGTCGCGCAGGAGGCTCATTCCGGAGGTTCGGCCGCGGAGTCGGGGTAGCTGCTGGGACGCGAGGGATAGCAGAGGACGACACGGAGGGAACCCGTCGCCGCGCGACCGGCCATATACGCGGGCGAAACCAGCGGCCAGACATCCTTCGGCAACATGGCCATGCGACTCGTGTGGGCGACCGCGTCCTCGAGCGCGGCCGACGGACCGCGGCCTCGACGATCCCCCCTCAGCCGTGTCCGCGCCCGTCGTCACGCCGCCGGAGCGATGTTCGGGTGCCCCCCAGGCCCGGACTTCGAGCCGGCGGCGGTCTCCGCCGCGAGATGATCGACCACTGCCGACAGCGCCGCGCGCTCCCGCGCGCCCGACCGGCGCGCGGCCGCGAAGACGGCCATCTGCCGGTCGGCGCTCGTCCCCTCCGCGACGATCCGCGACGCGTGCGCGCAGGCCGCGCCGCAGCCCAGGGCATCGGCATCCTCGGCGATGTCGGCGAGCAGGCCCTCGACCGCTGCGGCGACCGGCACGGCTCGGACCCGCGCCTCGTCGATGAGCGTCGCGCGGACGCCGTCGCACTCGGCCCGCCAGAGATTCTCCAGGACGAAGCCGCGAGAGGCCGCGGTCAGGCCGGCATTGAGCCGCCTGTCCCCGACGACCCGGCGAACGAGGCAGCGGAACAGTGCGGCGATGCAGAGCGCGTCGTCGAGGCGCGCGCAGCTGTCGGCGATTCGCAGCTCCAGCGTCGGGTACTTCACGGACGCGCGCACGTGCCACCAGAGATAGCTGGCATCCGCGATGGCACCCGAGCGGGTCATCACGTCGACGTAGCGGGCGTAGTCGTCGGCATCGGCGAACAGCTCGGGCACGCCGGTGCGCGGCAGCTCGGCGTAGGCGCGCATCCGGTAGCCGGCGAGACCGGTCTGCTGCCCCTGCCAGAACGGTGACCCGGTCGAGAGCGCGAGCAGCACCGGCAGGTAGGGCAGCAGCCGGTTGATCAGCCCGATCCGTGCCGCGGGATCCGGCACCTCCACGTGGACGTGGAGGCCGCAGACGAGGTTGCGCCGGCCGAGCATCCGGAGGTCGGCCATGATGCCGTGATAGCGCGCCTTGTCGGTGGGCCGCTGGTCGCGCCACCGGGCGGTCGGATGCGTGCCCGCCGCAAAGGTCAGGATGCCCCGCTCGCCGCCGATCTCCGCGAGGCTCGCGCGCAGGCCCGCGAGATGCGCCCGCGCCTCCGCGAGGTCGGCGGTCGGCGGCGAGGCCACCTCCACCTGGCACTGGAGCTGCTCGCGCTCGGCATCGTCGAGGCGGGCCCGCACGGCGGCGTGGAAGGCGCGGAGGCCGGCGCGCGGTGTGCCGCGCGTGCGGGCATCGGCCAGGAAGAACTCCTCCTCGATGCCGAACCTGTAGGCGTGGGCCATCCGCGCTCCCTGCCCCGGACGGGCCGATCGTTGTCCGGCGAACGCCGCCGCACCGGCCGGGTTCCGGCCCGACCGGCGGCACGAAAAGCCTCAGCGCCAGAAGGGCTTGACGTCGAGGAGCTCGGACCGCGCGTCCGCGGCCGCGTCCAGCAATTTCTGTGCCCCAGGATCGTCCGGACCCGGCATCGGCGGCCCCGACAGGCTCTCGGTCATCGTCCGGGCCGTCTCCAGATCGTTGAGCGCGCCGAGATGGTCCTGCAGGTCGGAGAGCACGGCACCGAACTTCTCCTGCCGGCGGACAGCCTTCTTCTTCCGGTAGAGACCGGCGAAGAACTCCGCGCCGTATCGGAGCTTCTTGGCGGCGATCCGCGCCCGGTGCCGCGTGTGCGGATCGAGGTGCCGGAGGCCTCGGCCGCGCTTCTTCAGGCGCGCCCGCGCCTTGTCGAGGACCTGCGCGGCGAAGTGCCGTCCGTCGACGGCCGCGTCCGGCCCGGCTGCCCACGACCCCGCCTCGACCCAGCCGGCGAAGTCGATGATGAGCGCGCGCCACTGCGGGTTCTCCAGGGTCGCCGACACCGCGTCGTACGCGGTGGCGCGCTCCGCCTCCGCGCGAGCGCGCAACGCGTCGAGGCCGGGCTCGTCGGGGCGCTGCTCCGCGATGTCCGGCAGCGTGTCGCTCAGGAACACGTCGAGGTTGCGCGCGTGGCCGAAGGGCTCGGTGACGCGCTTGATCTCGTCATTGAAGGCCGCGGCCCGGGGATCGGTCTCCAGCATGGGTCCGAAGAGCGACAGCGCCGAGCGCAGGCGGCGCAGGGCGACGCGGATCTGGTGGAGCGCCTCGGGCGGCCGTCCCCCCTCCAGGAACGCGGTCTCATTGAGGCGCATGTGGCGCAGGCAGGCGCGCGCCACCCGGCGGAAGACCTCCCCGGCGCTCGCGCCCTCGGGCAGCTCCACCGGCTCGGCCTTCACGACGCCCGGCCCTTTCCCGTCGAGAAGCGCGTAGCCGACCGCGCTCTTGGCCTTCACGCCCAGGCGCAGCGGTACGGTCTCGGCCAGCTCCCGCGCCAGCGCGAACAGGTCTGCCGGCTCGCCGGACTGGAGTTCCAGCTCGAGTTCGCAGAGCGGCGCGTCGCCGGAGGCGGTCTCGACCCTGCCCTCGTCAAGGGTGACGAGCACGCGGGACTCGCCCTGGATCACCGGGATCTCCCGACGCATCACGACGGTGGCGAACAGTCGCTCCAGCGGCGAGTCGGCCTCGCGCAGGACCGGCTCGGCGGCCGTGTCGGCCCAGGCCGCTGGCTCCGGCGCCTCGCCGCCGATCTCGGTCTCCCACTCGGCCCGATCGAACAGGCCGACGCCGCCGCTCCCGGCCTTCACGGTCTGGACGTGGCGGCCGCCCTTGGCGCGGACGCGCAGGGTCAGACCGGCCTCGCGGAGGGCGCGGTCGGGCGTGTCGTAGTAGGTCGTGACCAGCAGTTCGGGCTCGGTCGCCGACGCGTCCGTCAGCCGGGGATGGGACGCGAGCGCCGTCAGGTCCGGGCCGGCGCAGTCGAGCTTCAGCTCGACCTCGCGGGGCTCCTCCCCGGCGTTACTATCGGTATCGCTCATACGCTCCTCTTCGTCGCCTGCCACCGCTAACGAGGTAGGGATGGGCTCCGGTTGCATCGGCTCCCACATCGCGCCGCGCGACACCGGCATCGGGGCGTGACCGTCCGACGCACCTGACTCAGCAAAGGGGGGCGGCGTTCCCGTCGTCAAGCTGCGACGCCGCTCCTCCGCGCGGCAGATGGATGCTGCGCTGCGTTAAAATCGCGCTTTCCCAGAACGGCACGGCGTGGCAAGACAAATTGTCCACAATCGATCTGCCACGCAGCCCCGGCCCCGACCGCCCGGCGGCACACGGCGCCACGACGCGCCGGCGCGGCGGATTTCCCATCCGAGCGAGCGGTGCGCCCCTTGTGGACGGCGGCACCGTGGAGATGATCCGGTCGGTGGCTGCTTTGAAGACACTCCTCGTCGGCGTGATCGGGCACGTCGATCATGGCAAGACGGCGCTCGTCCGCGCGCTCACCGGCGTCGAGACCGACCGGCTCAAGGAGGAGCGCGCCCGCGGTGTGTCCATCGTGCCGGGCTTCGCGCTGCTGACCTCCGGACAGGGCGAGATCGACCTCGTCGACCTGCCGGGCCACGAGCGGTTCGTCCGCGCCATGATCTCCGGCGCGACCGGGATGCGGGCCGTCCTGCTGGCGGTCGATGCCCACGAGGGCATCAAGCCGCAGACGGTCGAGCATCTCGAGATCGCGTCCCTGATCGGCGTGCGCCGCGGCGTGCTGGCGCTGACTAAGGCGGACCTCGCGACACCCGAGACCGTAGCGGCCCGCGCCGCCGAGATCGCCGCCGCGGCCGCCCGGGCCGGGATCGAGGCCGGACCGGTCATCGCGACCTCGACCGTGACGGGCGACGGCCTGCCGGAGCTCGCGGCCGCCCTCTCGGCGCTTCTGGCCGAGACGGAGCCCGGCCGCGACGACGGCTTCCCCTACCTGCCGGTGGACCGGGTCTTCTCCCGGCCGGGTTTCGGCACCGTCGTGACCGGGACGCTGCGGCGCGGGCCGCTCGCGGTCGGCGACACCGTCGAGATCGCCCCCGGCGGCCGCACCGCGACCGTGCGCGGCCTGCAGATCCACGGGCGCGCGGTGGAGCGTGCCGAGCCGGGGCGGCGCACGGCGGTCGCCCTGCGCGGGATCGACCTCGACCAGATCGCCCGCGGGCAGGCGCTGTCGCTGCCGGGCCAGCTCGCGCCGAGCCCGTGGCTCGACGTGGCGATCACCGCGGCCGCGAGCCTGTCGGACGCGCTGGCGGGCGGCACGGCCTGTCGCCTGCTGTTCGGGACCACCGAGGTCGAGGCGCGGCTGCGGCTGCTCGACCGCGACGCCCTGGAGCCCGGGGCCAGCACCCGGGCGCAGCTCCATCTCGGCGAGCCGGTGGCGGTGCCGGCGCGGGAGCCGTTCGTGCTGCGGCTCGATTCGCCCTCCGTCACGGTGGCGGGCGGTCGGATCCTCGATCCGGCGAGCCGCCGCCGGCGGCGCCACGATCCCCGGGTCATGGCCGACCTGGCCGCCCTGGCGGCGGGCGGTCCCGCCGACGCGATCACGGTCCGCCTCGGGCAGCTCGGCGCGGCCGGAGCGCCGCTCATCGACCTCGCCCGGATCGCCGGTGTGGCGCCGGACCGGGCCCGGCAGGTGCTCTCCGAAGGCGGCGCCCGGGCGATCGGCGACCGCTTCGTCGGGGCCGCGGCCTTCGAGGCGCTGCGTACCGGCACGCTGGCAGCCCTGGCGCACCACCACCGCGACTACCCGATGGAGCACGGCATCGCCCTCGAGCGCCTGTCGCGCGCCCTGGCGCTGCCCGAGGCAGTGACCGGCGCCGTCCTGCGCGACCTCGCGGCCGCCGGCGCAGTCGCCCAGGCGGCAGCCCTGTGGCGACGGGCCGAATTCGACCCCGCCCGCAACGAGAGCGAGGCCGCCCGCCGGCTGGAGCAGGTCTTCCGCCGCGCCGGCCTCAACCCGCCCGACGAGGCCGAGGCCATCGGCCGTGACGTGCGCCGCCGCGAGGCATTGACCTACCTCGTGGGGGCCGGCACGGTGATCCGCGCCGTCGACCGGGTCCAGCGCCGCGCCGTGCTGTTCCACCGGGAGGCGGTGGACAGCGCCAAGACCCGCCTGATCGACGCCTTCCCGACGGCGCGGACGGCCGAGACCGGTTTCCTGGCCCGGGAGGCCGGCGCGACCCTCGGGATCTCGCGCAAATTCTCCATCCCGCTGCTGGAGCATCTCGACGCCACGGGGTTCACCCGACGGGCGGGAGATCGCCGGGTCATCGTCGCCCTCGAGACCGGGCGCGCGGGCCCGGACGCGGGCCGACGCGGCGCCCAGGACGGCGCGTCCCATTCGTGACGGGGCCGGGAATCTCCGCACCGCGGCACACTCGCACCCGAGGCGCCCTTGAGCCGGTGTCTCCTCGACGAGGGAAAGGCGCGCGCCAGCGCGGTCAGCGCCGGCTCTAGTCATCCGCGCCGAACCAATCGCCGCGACCGGGCTCGTAGCACGTGTACCCGATCAGGCAGTTCGGGTTGTCGCGGGTCGGCCGGAAGGCCCGCCGCGCGATCTCGGTGGGCTCGCAGAACGAGCGGTCGCGGACGAACCGGTCGTAGGTCATGCCGCCGGTCCCGAGGACGAGAGCGCCGCGGGCCTGGATGAGGCGGATCGTCTGCTGGCAGGTCATCGTCGTGCTGGACGGTCGCGTCTGAGCCGCGACCGGCGACGCGGCCAGGACCAGGGCCGTCGCAATCCGGGTCATCATCGCCTTCGCCTCCGCCATCGGTCCTGCGAACAACCCGGCGCGGCCGTCGCCCGCGCTGCGTCGGCTCGCCGCAAGGCGACGCGGCGGGCCCGGGCTAGTCCTCGAAGGCCTCGACGTGGACGGTCCCGGGCTCCTGGCGGCGGGCCCCCTCCTCGATCCGGGCGAGCTGCGCCTGCGCGCGGCCGCAGGGGAAGCCGTAGCGAGCGCGGACGCGATCGCTGGCGATGCCGAGGGCCAGACGGCTCAGGGCGACGAACTCGTCGAGGGGGTAGTCCTGCCCGACCGCGAGGTGGTCCTTGATCACCAGCGACGGCGAGTAGCAGGCCTCGCGGGTCCCGTCCGGCCACCGGATATGGAAGCGCATCTCAGGCATCGCGCGGGACCCGCAGCGTGTTCCAGGCCGCAGCCCCCGTGGCCGCCGCCATCAACGGCGCGTCCCCGGGCGCGAGTTCCGCGTAGGTCGGGAGGTGGCGCGCCGCGCAGGCGTCCCAGACATGCGCCCGGGCGACCTCGCGGCCGGCGTTGCGCAGTCGCGCCCGCCGGCTCGGGTCCAGGCTCGCCCGCATGGCGGCCGCGATGGCCTCTGTGTCCTCCGGATTCACCGACAGGGCTTCCCCCGGGGCGATGTACTCGGTGAAGGGCGGTCTTCCCGACACAATCACCGGCGTGCCGCAGGCCATGGCTTCCAGCACGCACAGGCCGTAGCCCTCCACCAGCGAGGGGAAGACCAGGGTGTCGGCGAGCCGGTAGAGGGCCGGCATGTCCGCCTGCGCCACGGCGCCGGTGCGGATCACCGGCCGGCCGGGGCCGACCTCGAGCCCCTCGCGCTCGAGGGCGGCGCAGCACCGGGCCTCGTACCCGGCATGATCGAGGGACGACGCGCCGCCGGCCACGACGAGCTGCGCGCCGGGCAAGCTCCGGCGCAGGGCCGCGAAGGCCTCGATGATCGCCAGCGCGTTCTTGCGCGCCTCGAAGCCGCCGACACCGAGGAAGACCGGGCCGCCGCCGAGGCCGAGGCGGCGACGGAGCGCGTCGTCCTCCGGCCCGGGATCGGGCGTGAAGGCGGCCGCGTCCACGCCGGTCCCGACCACGTCGGCCCGCGCGCCGTACTCGGCGGCCAGCGTCGCCGCCCAGGTCCGGCTGACACAGAGCAGGCGCCCGGCATCGAGGATCGCGCGCTCCTCCCACTGCGCCAGCCGCGGATCGGTGAACGTGTCGATGCGGTGGACCGTGCGCACGAAGCCCGGGATGAGCCGGCGGCGGGTCAGGGTCGCGAGCGCGTTCCCGCTGACGCGGCATTGGGCATGGAAGACGTCGAAGTCGCAGGCGGCGGGGGTCGAGAAATGCGCGAGGTAATCGGCGATCCGGGCGCCGACCAGCGCCGCGTCGGACCCCGCGGCCGGCTTGGCCGCGACCGAGATCACCGGACACTGCGCCGCGCGGAAGAAGCCGCCGCCGGTCGGATCGGGCGCGTGGACGACCGCCTCGTGGCCCAGCCTGCCCAGGGCCTCCCCGAGCGCCAGAGCGTGGACCACGCCGCCGCGCGGGTCGGTCGAGTGCGTGAGGATCGCGATGCGCAAGCAATCGACCATGGGACGGCGCGTGGAGCCCGCGGCCGGTCGGGGGACGCGCCGCGTCGCCCGACCGCGCGCTCCGCCGCCCTCTCGGAGACGCGTTTCGAAGCGGTCGCATGGTTCATGCCGAGTCGGCCGGGAGGCGCTCGAAAGCGCGGTCGCCGCGACAGGCGGCGCCGATGGGCCGGTCGATGTTGCCGGGAATCCTCGCGCAAGGCCGCCGCTCCCAACTAACGCCTAATTTTGTGTTACGAATTCAGTGTGTTTTCAAACTCTGCCTGGAACCGCTCTTTTCAGGGCCCTGTGTCAGATTGTATCTACCGCTCACGAGAGCCGGAGCCGTCGGTCCCGTGTCCAAGTCGCTGAACACTGTCTTTCCCGCCCGCAGGATGCTGCGCCGCCTCGGCTTGTTGGGCGCCCTCTTGGTTCTGCCGACCGCGGTGCTCGCCTACGCGGACCTGCTCCCCGAATCCCTGGATATGCTGGGCTTCGACCTGGGCGACAGCCCGGACCTGCCGCACGTCGCCCGCCAGATTGCCATCGGCGCCCCGCTCAAGATCGTGGCCTTCGGATCATCCTCGACGGAGGGCGTGGGTGCCTCGAGCCCGGCCAACGCCTACCCGGCCCGCCTCCAGATCGACCTCCGCAAGAAGCTGCACGGGCTGGACGTCGCGGTCATCAATCGCGGCATCGGCGGCGAGCACGTCGACGACATGCTGGCGCGGCTCGACCGCGACGTCATCGCGGCCGAGCCCCAGCTCGTCATCTGGCAGACCGGCAGCAACGACCCTCTGCGCGGTGTCTCGCTGGAGCATTTCCGCGAGGCCACCGTGTCGGCGATCCGCCGGATCCGGGATGCCGGCATCGACGTGGTGCTGATGGAGCCGCAATGGTGCCCGAAGCTCGAATCCACGCCGGGCGCCTCCCGCTTCCGCGACGCCGTGCGCAGCATCGGCGACGAGCTCGACGTGCCGGTGATCCGGCGGGCCGACCTGATGCACGGTTGGGTCCGCGAGGGTAAGCTGACGACCAAGCAGCTCTTCGCCGCCGACGGCCTGCACATGGCCGATCGCGGCTACGCACTCTTGGCCGAGGCCGCCGCGCAGTCGATCCTGCAGGATGCCGGCCCGCTGCGCAGCGCCCAGGCGGTCGCCGAGTAGGCGCCCGGGTCCCGGACCGGCTGGACTCGGCCGGCGATGCTCCCCATCTCGGCGCGATCGAGAGCGGAGCCGAATCTTGAGCCAGGACGCATTCAGGTACGACGACCGGGGCGCCGTCCCCCAGATGCACGCGACCACCATCCTGATGGTCCGCAAGGGCGGTCGCGTCGTCATCGGCGGCGACGGTCAGGTCAGCCTCGGCCAGACCATCGTGAAGGGGAACGCCCGCAAGGTCCGGCGCCTCGCCAAGGGCGCGGTGATCGGCGGCTTCGCCGGCGCCACCGCGGACGCCTTCACGCTGTTCGAGCGCCTCGAAGCGAAGCTGGAGCAGTACCCCGGCCAGCTGACCCGGGCCTGCGTGGAACTGACCAAGGACTGGCGGACGGACCGCTACCTACGTCGCCTCGAGGCGATGATGCTCGTCGCCGACCGCGAAGTCAGCCTGCTCCTGTCGGGTTCCGGCGACGTGCTGGAGCCCGAGAGCGGCGTCATGGCCATCGGCTCCGGCGGCAATTACGCCCTAGCGGCCGCCAGGGCGCTGGAGGAGGGCGACCTCGACGCTGAGGCGATCGTCCGGCGGGCCATGGCGATCGCCGCCGAGATCTGCGTCTATACCAACGGCAACCTCGTCATCGAGGCGCTGGACGCCTGAGACCGGGCTCCGCGGGGCCGGGTCGCGCCGGCCCGACCGTCCTCGCCGCGGCGTCGCGCGCGCAAGGCGTTCCTCGCCGCGCCCGCCTGCCGTCGCTGGCGCTCGAAGCTCAGCAGCACAGCACGGCGCGCGTCCGGCTGACGGCAGCGCACCACAGCTTCCGCGCGAGCTGCACCGCGCGCGAATACGGTCCTGCACCGATTTTCGGGTCTGCCGCCACCCGTCTGTACCGGTAATGCGACCGTAGCGCCGACGAAGACCTTGACCGGTCAACACTCATCTGAGGTTGTAACCGCCGACGACAGAAGAACGCCGGGCGCGCACAGAAATTTGATCGCGGGCGGCGCGCTCTCAACACCTTTCGTCAGAGCTGTCTACGGCGTTAATGCCCAAAGTAAGACAAAATTTACATCGTATAAATTATTACTGACCGCAGGGAACGAGAACCGAATTCCCGAATGGGACCCTGAGGACTGACTATGCGCTCGATCAATGACGTCCGGATCGTAACGAAACTGACTGCCGCTTTCGGCACCTTGGCGGCGGTCACGGTCGGGATCAGCGTCATCGGATACACTCATCTTTCTTCGATCGAGCGCGTCAATCATCTGACGGAGCACTCGTATCAGGTCATCTCGGCCCTCGACGGCCTCACGCAGGCGATGGTCAATCAGGAGACCGGACTGCGCGGATACCTGATCGCGGGCGACCCGAAATTTCTGGAGCCGCTCCACGCCGGCCAGAAGTCCTTCAAGGTTTCCCTCGAGAGCGCCAGGTCGCTCACCGCGGACAATGCCGCCCAGCAGGCGCGCCTGGAGGCCGTGCGCGGCTCGGCGGAGACGTGGTCGAAGGACATCGCCGCGAAGGAGATCGCCCTCGTCGAGGCCGGAAACCTCGACAAGGCCCGGCAGATCGAGGCGAGCGGCGCCGGCAAGGCGTCCATGGACGCGCTGCGCGCCAAGATCGGCGAGGCCGAGAAGGCCGAACGCGACCTCCTGACGGCCCGGAGCGACGAGCAGGCGCGCTCCTTCGGCGCCGCCTACCTCGCGAGCCTCCTCGGCAGCCTCGCCAGCGTCGTCATCGCGGTGCTGCTGGCCTTCCTCGTCTTCGCGATGCTGACCCGGCCCCTCGGCCGTCTCGTGGCGGTGCTGCAGCGCATGGCCCGGGGCGAGATCGAGGCCGAGATCGAGGAGGCCGCCCGAGGCGACGAGATCGGCGCCGTCGGGCGCGCCGTGGACGGCATCAAGGCGATGGTCGCCAAGAAGGCCGCCGAGGAGGCCGAGATGAAGCGCGTCGCCGACGCGGCCGCCGCGGCCGAGCGGCGCCGGACCATGATCGAGCTCGCCGACGGCTTCGACCGGGCGGTCGGCGGGATCGTCGGCATGGTCTCATCCTCGGCCACCGAGCTGCAGGCGACCGCCCGGACCATGTCGGCGACGGCGTCCCAGACGTCGAGCCAGTCGAACACGGTGGCGGCAGCCGCCGAGGAAGCCGCCTCGAACGTCAACACCGTCGCGGCCGCGGCCGAGGAGCTCGGCTCGTCGGTGCAGGAGATCGGCCGGCAGGTGGACGGTTCGGCGCTCCTGGCGCAGCGGGCCGTCTCCGATGCCGATCAGACCGGCGCCCTCGTCCAAGAGCTGAGCAATTCCGTGTCGCGGATCGGCGACGTGGTCGGGTTGATCTCCAACATCGCCGGCCAGACCAACCTGCTGGCGCTCAACGCCACCATCGAGGCGGCCCGGGCCGGGGCCGCCGGCAAGGGCTTCGCGGTGGTCGCCTCCGAGGTCAAGGCGCTGGCCGAGCAGACCGCCAAGGCGACGCACGAGATCGCCGGCCAGATCGCTCAGATCCAGGCCTCGACCGGGCAGGCGGTCACGTCGATCGCCGGCATCACCGACCGGATCCGCGAGATCAGCGGCGTGGCGACCTCGATCGCCGCCGCGGTCGAGCAGCAGGGTGCGGCGACCCAGGAGATCGTCCGCAACGTCTCCCAGGCGGCGATCGGCGCCGGCGAGGTGACGAGCAACATCTCCGGCGTCGCCGGCGCCGCCGATGAGACCGGCGTCGCCGCCGGCCAGGTCCTCGACGCGGCCTCCGAGCTGTCGCGGCAATCCGAACACCTGACCGCCGAGGTCAGCCGCTTCCTCGACACCGTCCGGGCGGCCTGACCGGGTTCGGCGCGGCACGCGCCGCGCCGGCCCCGTGCGTCACGGGCGCTCCAGTATCGAGCCAGGACAAATAATTCCGGATCGTCTCAGTTTACTACGTCTTGACGAATAACCTGCATTTTGACGCCAATCGCGCCTCGACGGTTGGATAGCAATGAAAATCGGCGGAAAACTCCTGAGCTTCGTCGGCGCCTGCAGCCTGACGACGCTGGTCGTGGCGGGGGTCAGCGTCGCGACGCTGAAGAGCTTCGAGCGCTCGCTGGCGAGCGTCGAGAGCGCCTCGGTCCGGGCGCTCGACGCGGCCAACTTCAACCGCCTCGCCGCCGAAGTCACCATGGACTCGCGCGGCGTCTACGCCTCCGCCGACCGGGCGGAGGCCGCCAAGTACACCGCCGGGATCCGCAAAGGTCTCGCCGAGATGGATGCGCTGCGGGCCGACTGGGCGCCGCGGGTGACCGAGGCCGAGCGGCCGCTCTTCGAGACCATGGTGCGCAACGCCGACGCGTTCCGCGCCCTCCGGAGCGCCCTCGCGGAGGCGGGCGACACGACCGGCCCCAAGGCGGCCGCCGAGCTCGGGTTCAACGACGCCAACCGGGCGAACCGCAAGGCCTTCCAGGCGAGCATCGACGCCCTGGTGAAACAGGGCCGGGCCGAGATGACGGCGATCAAGGCCGACACCCAGGCGCTGTTCGAGGCGCGCACGCTGCTGCTCCTCGGCCTCGCCCTGGTCGGGACCGTGATCTGCTGCGCCCTCGGACTGCTCATCGGCCAGCGACAGATCGCCCGGCCGCTGCGGGCGGTCTCGGACGCGATCCAGCGCCTCTCGCGCGGCGATCTCACCCTGCCCGCCGTCAAGCCGGGACGCGACGAGATCGGCGCGATCTGGACGAGCATGCAGGTCTTCAGTGACACGATGCGGGAGGCCGAGACCCTGCGGCACGAGCACGAGCGGATGCAGGCCGATACGGCGACGCGCAAGCGCTCCGAGATGGCCGGGCTGGCCGAGCGCTTCCAGGGCAGCATCGGCGGCCTGGTCGAGCACCTCGCCGGTGCCGCGGCCGGGCTGGAGCGCGCCGCCGCGACCATGGCGGGCAACGCCGAGCACGCCGGCACGCAGTCGCAGTCGGTCACGCGCGCGGCCGAGACCACGGCCCACAACGTCGAGGCCGTCGCCGCCGCCACCGAGGAGCTGGCCGCCACCGCCAGCGAGATCGGCGTCCAGGTGACCCAGACCTCGACGGCCGCCGAGAGCGCCGTCGAGGCGACGCGGCGGACCCGGGCGAGCGTCCAGGCGCTCGCCCGCAGCGCCGACGGCATCGGGCAGGTCGTCTCCCTGATCTCCACCATCGCCGGCCAGACCAACCTGCTGGCCCTCAACGCCACGATCGAGGCGGCGCGGGCCGGCGAGGCCGGGCGCGGCTTCGCGGTCGTCGCCACCGAGGTGAAGGACCTCGCGACGCAGACCGCCAAGGCCACCGAGGAGATCGCCGGGCAGATCGCCGCCATGCGGACCGCGACCCACGACGCCGTCGCGGCGATCGAGGAGATCGGCGGCACGATCGAGCAGGTCCACGGCATCGCCCTCGGTGTGGCGGCCGCCGTCGAGGAGCAGCAGCTGGCCACCCAGGAGATCGCCCGCAGCGTCTCGGAGGCCGCCAGCGGCACCCGCGCCGTCACCGACACGATGGCGCTGGTCCTGGGTGCGGCCCGGGAGACCGGCGTCAGCGCCGCGGAGGTCCTCGACGCCGCCGCCGATATCGCCCGCCGCTCGAACGGGCTCGGCGGCGAGGTGGCGGGCTTCGTGGCGCAGGTGCGCGCGGCCTGAGCGGACCGGACCGACGGTTCCGCCAGGGCGGGAATGCGGAGCGGCGCCAGTGGCGACGGGGACGGCGTCGCGGGCCGTTTTCCTGAGCGTTGTTGCATTGCGGTGCCCGGCCCCCTAGGGTCGGCGCATTCGCAAGGACCCGGTGAAAGCCCGGGTGGCTCTTCCGGCCGCCGATCCGCCGGACCACGCATTCGAGACGCGCCTCGACCCGCCAGCGACGCGGGGGCGCCGCTCGTGCGGATTCATCGATGTCGACACCCGTGACCCGAAACGCCGGATATGTCCGGTCGTGGACCTCCAACCTGCGCGGCGACGCCCTGTCGGGGATCGTCGTCGCCCTGGCGCTTATCCCCGAGGCCATCGGCTTCTCGGTCATCGCCGGAGTCGACCCGAAGGTCGGCCTCTACGCCTCCGTGGTCATCGCCTGCACCATCGCCTTCGCGGGCGGGCGGCCGGCGATGATCTCGGCCGCCACCGCCGCCACCGCGGTGGTGATGGTCGACCTCGTGCGCGAGCACGGTGTCCAGTACCTCTTCGCCGCGACGATCCTGATGGGCCTGATCCAGATCCTGGCCGGCTTCCTCCGGCTGGGCCGGCTGATGCGCTTCGTCTCGCAATCGGTGATGACCGGGTTCGTCAACGCGCTCGCCATCCTCATCTTCCTGGCGCAGATGCCCGAGCTCACCGGCGTGACGCCCGCGACCTACGGGCTGATCGCCCTGGGTCTGGCGATCATCTACGGGTTCCCGCGGATCACCCGCGCGATCCCCGCGCCGCTCGTCGCGATCGCGGTGCTGACGGCGATCACCGCGATGTTCCACCTCGACGTGCGCACGGTCGCCCATCTCGGCGCCCTGCCCTCCGCGCTGCCGAGCTTCGCCCTGCCGGATGTGCCCCTCAGCCTGGAGACCCTGCGAATCCTGCTGCCCTACGCGGCCACGCTCGCGGCCGTCGGCCTGCTGGAGAGCCTGCTCACCGCGCAGATCGTCGACGACATGACCGACACCGGCAGCGACAAGAACCGCGAGTGCGTGGGTCAGGGCATCGCCAACATGGCGTCGGCGGTGTTCGGCGGCATGGGCGGCTGCGCGATGATCGGCCAGTCGGTGATCAACGTTTCCTCGGGCGCCCGCGGCCGTCTCTCGACGCTGGTCGCGGGGGCGTTCCTGCTGGTGCTCCTCGTGGCGCTGCAGGACCTGCTCGCCGTCGTGCCGGTGGCGGCTCTGACGGCCGTGATGATCATGGTCTCGATCAACACCTTCTCGTGGCGCTCCCTCCTGCGGCTGCGCACCAACCCGCTGCCCTCCTCGGCGGTGATGCTGGTGACCGTCCTGGTCGTGGTCGCCACGAAGGATCTCGCCGTCGGCGTGCTTGTCGGCGTGCTGCTCTCCGGCGTGTTCTTCGCCGGCAAGGTCGCCCGGCTCAACCGGATCACGTCGGCCCTCTCGGCCGACGGCCGCACCCGGACCTACACCATCACCGGGCAGGTGTTCTTCGCCTCGGCGGGCACGTTCTCGGAGGCGATCGACGTGCTGGAGCCGGTCGAGCGCCTCGTCATCGACGTCCACGCGGCGCATTTCTGGGACATCTCCGCCATCGGGGCCCTCGACCGGGTCGTCCTCAAGGCTCGCGCCCGTGGCCGCGACGTCGCGGTCGTCGGCCTGAACGAGGCCAGTGCGACCCTGGTCGAGCGGTTCGGCCAGCACGACAAGGGCGACGCCGCGGCGGTCCCGGCAGCGCACTGAGGCGGCGACCGGCCGACGCGCGGCCCCTTGCGCGGGACCGCGCGCGACCCCATTCCCGGCGCGGGGCCGATTTCGGGCCGGGAACAGGGATGGCAAAGCGGTGACGACGTTCTCTCCCCGCGAGATCGTGTCCGAACTCGATCGGTTCATCGTCGGGCAACACGACGCCAAGCGCGCCGTGGCGATCGCGCTGCGCAACCGCTGGCGGCGCCAGCAGCTCACAGGTCCGCTCCGCGAGGAAGTCGCGCCCAAGAACATCCTGATGATCGGGCCGACCGGGTGCGGCAAGACCGAGATCGCCCGCCGCCTCGCCCGGCTCGCCAACGCGCCGTTCCTCAAGGTCGAGGCCACCAAGTTCACCGAGGTCGGCTATGTCGGCCGCGACGTCGAGCAGATCGTCCGCGACCTCGTCGAGGTGGCGATCGGCCTGACCCGGCAGGCCAAGCGCGAGGGCGTGAAGGCCAAGGCCGAGGCCGCCGCCGAGAACCGGATCCTCGACGCGCTGGTCGGCCCGACGGCGAGCCAGGCCACCCGCGACAGCTTCCGGCGCAAGCTCCGCAACAGCGAGCTCGACGACAAGGAAGTCGAACTGGAGCTGACCTCCAGCGCCCCCGCCGGCATGCCGATGTTCGAGATTCCCGGCGTTCCGGGCGCCTCCATGGGCGCGATCAACATCGGCGACATGCTCGGCAAAGCGCTCGGCGGCCAGCGCGGGAAGCCGCGGCGGATCCTGGTGCGGGACGCCTACGCGCCGCTGATGGCCGAGGAATCCGACAAGCTCGTCGACGACGAGGCGCTGGTCCGCGAGGCGATCCGCGAGGTCGAGAACAACGGCATCGTCTTCCTCGACGAGATCGACAAGATCTGCGCCCGCGAGGGCCGCTCGTCCGGCGACGTCTCGCGCGAGGGCGTGCAGCGTGACCTGCTGCCGCTGATCGAGGGCACCACCGTGGCCACGAAGCACGGGCCGGTGAAGACGGACCACGTGCTGTTCATCGCCTCGGGCGCCTTCCACGTCTCGAAGCCGGCAGACCTCCTGCCCGAGCTGCAGGGCCGCCTCCCGATCCGGGTGGAACTGCAGCCTCTCACGGTGGACGACTTCAAGCAGATCCTGACCGCCACCGAGGCGAGCCTGCTCAAGCAGACCGTCGCGCTGATGGAGACCGAGGGCGTCACCCTGACCTTCACGGACGACGCGGTCGACGCCCTCGCGCGGGTCGCCGTGGAGGTGAATTCCTCGGTGGAGAATATCGGCGCGCGTCGGCTCCAGACGGTTCTGGAGCGGGTGATCGACGAGATCTCCTTCACCGCCACCGACCGGTCGGGCGAGACGGTGCCGATCGACGCGGCCTACGTGCGCGAGCGGGTGCAGGATCTGGCGTCGAACGCGGATCTGAGCCGCTTCATCCTGTGAGGGCAGATCGCTGCACCGTCGCGCATCGGCGGCCGGTGCGAGCCCGGCGTGGCGAGCCCCGCGCGGGGCTGGCGTGAGCCATGAGGCCCGGCGTAGGCCGCGGCGGCCGCGGCATCTGCTAAGCGAGCGCCCTGGCCCGGTCCTGAGGATGGTCGTCGCGTGTCACGGATCAGGTTCGGCCTCGGGGATACGGTGCTCTCCGTGGCGGCGCTGGTCACCGGCATGGTCTCGCTCCAGTGCGGCGCGACCTTTGCCAAGAGCCTGTTCCCGGCGGTCGGCGCGGCCGGGACCTCCGCCCTGCGGGTCGGCTTCTCCGCCCTGATCCTGATCGCGATCTGGCGGCCGTGGCGGCGCAGCCTCCCGGCGCGCGAGGCCGGCTGGATCGCCCTCTACGGGACCGCCCTCGGGCTGATGAACCTCCTGTTCTACCTCGCCCTAGCGCGGCTGCCCCTCGGGCCGGCCGTGGCCATCGAGTTCGTCGGGCCGCTGGCGGTCGCGCTGATCGCGTCGCGGCGGCGCTCGGATTTCCTGTGGATCGGCGTGGCGATCGCCGGGCTCGCGCTGCTGCTGCCGATCGCCAACCCGGACGGCCTCGACCCGATCGGCATCGCGCTCGATCTCGGCGCCGCCCTGTGCTGGGCGCTCTACATCCTGTTCGGGCAGCGCGCCGGGCGCATCGACGGTGGGCAGGCCGTATCCCTCGGCATGCTCACGGCGGCCCTCGTCGTGGCGCCGTTCGGCGTGGCGGAGGCCGGTCCGGCCCTGCTGGCGCCCGGTCTCCTGGCCGCGGGCTTCGCGGTGGCGCTGATGTCGAGCGCCCTGCCCTACTCGCTGGAGATGGTCGCCCTGCGCCGGCTCGACCGGAAGAGCTTCGGCGTGCTGATGAGCCTGGAGCCGGCCGTGGCGGCCTGCGCGGGACTCGTGCTGCTGGGAGAGCGAATCAGCGCGGTCCAGTGGCTCGCGATCGCGCTGGTGATCGCGGCGTCGGTGGGTATCACCGTGAGCGCCCGGCGCTCCGCTCCGCCGACGGCCGTTGTGGAAGCCTGATCGCGGAGACTTACTTCCCCGCCAGGACCCGCGAGGCGACGTTGATGTATTTGCGGCCCGCTTCCTGGGCGTGGAGCACGGCGTCGCCGAGCTTCTCCTCGTCGCGGACGCTGGCCAGCTTGATCAGCATCGGCAGGTTGATCCCCGCCACGACCTCCACCGAACCGCCGTTCATGCAGGAGAGCGCGAGGTTCGACGGGGTGCCGCCGAACATGTCGGTCAGCACCACCACACCGTCCCCGGTATTCACACGACAGACCGCGGACATGATGTCCCGGCGTCGCAGTTCCATATCGTCCTCCGGCCCGATCGTGATCGTCTCGATCTGATCCTGCGGGCCGACCACGTGCTCCAGCGCGGCCTTGAACTCGGTCGCCAGGAGTCCGTGGGTGACGAGCACCATGCCAATCATCGACACGTGTTCCAACGTCCTGTGTGTGCCGCCATGTTGTGCATCGCACAGCCCCCCACAAGGCGAACGCGACTTTTTTGCCCGGACATTCCCACGATCATGCCACGGTCGCCGCGTGTGCGCCATGGGGGATACCAGTCTTGGGCGAATCGAGCCGCCTGTGCGGCTGCGAAGTCACGGCCGCGGTTTTCGCAGCGCCGCACGGACGAGGAGCGGCGCGAGGCCGGCCGCGCGGACGCCTCGGTCGAGGACGAGGCGCGGCACAGCGGCCCCCAGGATGTCGGCGTCGGCCGGCGGATCCGGCAGGCGCGACGCCGTCTCCACCAGATCGACGGCGAGGTGCAGCACCGCCTCCGGCCGTACGTCGAGCCCCAGATCGACCGCCGACAGGATCCCCTGGCCGCGGACCTCCACGCGTCCGTTGAGCGCGGGATGGGCAGCGGCCGTGACCCGCCCGTCGCGAATCGCGCAGACGACCCGATCGTCGGCCACGAAGGCCCCGTCCGGCGCGGCGGCGAGCAGGAGCGCGAGACTGGACTTGCCCGCGCCCGATGGACCGCGAATCAGGATGCCGGCCCCGCGCAGCGCGATGCAGGCGCCGTGCAGGGTGACCATCAGGCGTGGAGCTGCCGCGGCGCCGCCGGCAGGCGCACGACGAACCGGGCGCCGCGCACCGTCGGCTCGCCGTCCTCGTCGGGAGCGCCCGGCCGGTTCTCGGCGCGGATCGTGCCGCGGTGGGCCTGGACGATCTGCCGGGAGATCGACAGGCCGAGGCCCGAGTTCTGGCCGAAGCCCTGCTCCGGCCGGTCGGTGTAGAAGCGCTCGAAGATCCGCTCCAGCGCGTGCTCCGGGATGCCCGGACCCTCGTCCTCGCAGATCATCTCGACCTCGCCGCGCACCCGGCGCAGCACGACCCGGACCTTCGCGTCGGTCGGTGAGAATGACCTGGCATTGTCGAGCAGGTTGTTGACCACCTGCCCGAGCCGGCTGTCGTGGCCGATGATCGTGAACGGCGCGTCCTGCTCGGAGCCCGTCGCCTCGACGTCGAGCTGGATCAGGCAATCCTTGGGGCGCCGCCGCTCGTTGGCGACCGACACGACCGTGGTGAGCAGCCGCCGGAGATCGACCCGGCGCGCTTCGGCGCGCGCCAGCTCCGCGTCGAGGCGCGAGGCGTCGGCGATGTCGCTGATCAGGCGGTCGAGGCGCTTCACGTCGTGCTGGATGATCGCCATCAGCCGGCCGCGGGACTCGTCGTTCCGGGCGAGCGGCAGCGTCTCCACCGCGCTGCGAAGCGAGGTCAGCGGGTTCTTCAGCTCGTGGCTGACATCCGCCGCGAAGCTCTCGATGGCGTCGATCCGCCGGTAGAGGGCCTGTGTCATGTCCCGGAGGGCGCCGGACAGGTGGCCGATCTCGTCGGTGCGCTCGGTGAAGTCCGGGATCTCCTCGCGGGTCTTGATGCCCATGCGGACCTTCTCGGCGGCCTCCGCGAGGCGGCGCACCGGTCCCGCGATCGCGCCCGCCAGCAGGAACGACAGCACCACCATCACCGCCGACGCGACGAGGAACACCTGGAGCAGGCCGAACCGCTCCGAGGCGATGACACGGTCGATTGCGTCGCCCTGGGTCGAGATCAGCAGGGCGCCGCGGACCGAGCCGGCCCGGTGAATCGGCACCGCCACCGAGACGGTGGTCTCGCCGAGCTTGTTCCGGCGGACGAGGCTGCCGCGATTGCCACCGAGCGCCGCCTGGACCTCGCGCAGCGAGTGGCCGTTCACCGGCCCGGTCTCCTCGGCGGTCTCGGTCCGGCTGCGGAACAGGCCGCCGAGCTTGGACTGGATCGCCTCGAAGGCGGATTCGAGCATCCCGGGCTTGTGGGGCTTCGGCTCCAACGGGTCGGGCCGGCTGGCATCGCCGCGCTTGAACAGGGTGCGGGTGTCGAACAGGAGGCCGCCCTCCTGGTCGTAGACACGGGCGCGGTTGCCCGTCGGCGTCACGAGCCGCGACAGGAGCGGCGCCACCTTCTCGGGGTTGAGCGAGAAGGCGAGCGGCTGCGATTCCTCCTCCGCCGCCTCGCCGGCCTGCTGCTGCAGCAGCTTGTCGGGGTCGATGCGGATCGTGTCGGTGTCCACGGACGCCGAGGCGGCGATCGCCCCAGCGATGATCTCGCCCTGGATGGCGAGACTCTGGATCCGGGCCTGGATCAGGCCCTGGCGAAACTGATTGAGGTACAGGAATCCGACGAGGAGCGCGATCAACCCGACGAGATTGAGGACGACGATGCGGCGCGTCAGGCTCGACGAGGCGCGCTGGCCGATCGCCTCCCACACGGCGCGGGGCCAGCCGAGCGGTCGGGACAGGGTCTGGGCCAGGGAGGCGCGGGGCGCGGCATCCTCGGTCTGGGTCTGAGTACGGACGGTCACGGGGCGGATCCTGGAGATCACGCCTCCTTGAATCGATAGCCGACGCCGTAGAGCGTCTCGATCATGTCGAAGCTCTGGTCTGTGACCTTGAACTTCTTCCGCAACCGCTTGATGTGGCTGTCGATCGTCCGGTCATCGACGTAGACCTGATCGTCGTAGGCGGCATCCATGAGGGCGTTGCGGCTCTTCACCACGCCGGGGCGCTGCGCGAGGGCCTGGAGAATCAGGAACTCCGTGACCGTCAGGGTCACCGGCTCGCCCTTCCACGTGCAGGTGTGCCGCTCGGGATCCATCATCAGCGCGCCGCGCTCGAGCGACCGGGCCGCGACCTCGGCCTCGCCGCGGGGCGTGCCGCCGGGGGCCTCCTTGGCGAAGCGCCGGAGCACCGCCTTCACCCGCTCCACCAGCAGGCGCTGCGAGAACGGCTTATGGATGAAGTCGTCCGCGCCCATCTTGAGGCCGAACAGCTCGTCGATCTCCTCGTCCTTCGACGTCAGAAAGATCACGGGAAGGTCCGATTTCTGCCGCAGGCGTCGGAGAAGCTCCATCCCGTCCATGCGCGGCATCTTGATATCGAAGATCGCGAGATCGGGCGGGGAATGGCGCAGACCGTCCAGCGCGGAGGCGCCGTCCGTGTAGGTCTGAATGCGGTAGCCTTCGGTCTCAAGCGCGATCGACACAGAGGTGAGGATGTTCCGGTCGTCGTCGACGAGGGCGATGGTCGGCATGCGCGGTCCCTGACTGAACGGGCTCAGGCGCGGTCCCGGCTCTTCGCACAGGCCGCGCCACGTCCCGGCCCCGAGGGGGCAGACAAAAACGCGAACCGGGCAGTTTGGGCGCAACCCGGCACGCGCAAAGGGACAGGTGCTTTAGTACGGCCGATCGGAAAAAGCGAGCGGCGGTCATAGCTTGGCCGTAACACCGGCGCCCATCGCTCCTCCTCCGGCCCATCTGACGCGGTCGCGGCGCCTCGCGCCGCCCCCGTTGCGCCGCTAACGTGGCGGCGAAACCGGGCGGCCGCTCGGGTGGGGGGAGGAATCGCGCATGGGCGAGACGATCGACACGGGTCCGGGTGCGGGCGGACCGGCCCGTCCGCTGCCGGCCGAGGCGGCCCCGTTCGACGCGATCGGCCTGTCGCGCACGCTCCTGCGCAGCGTCCGGTCCGGGGCGCTCGCGACCCTCGACCCGGACGGGACGCCCTTCGCCTCCCTCGTCACGACCGCCACCGACGCGGACGGCACGCCGCTGATGCTGCTGTCGCGGCTGTCGGCCCACACCCGCAACCTGCTGGCCGACCCGCGCTGCTCGCTGCTGTTCTCGCAGGGTGGCAAGGGCGATCCCCTCGCCCATCCCCGGCTGACCGTGGTGGGCCGCGCCGTCCAGACCGTCGAGGCGCGGGCGCGGGAGCGGTTCCTGGCTCGCCACCCCAAGGCCAAGCTCTACGCCGACTTCCCGGATTTCGGCTTCTTCGCCCTGGCGCCCGAGGCCGGCCACCTCAACGGCGGCTTCGCCAAGGCCGCGACCCTGACCCGCGACCAGCTCCTCCTCGACCTCTCGGACGCGCAGGCCATCGTGGCGGGCGAGCGCGGCGCGGTCGAGCACATGAACGCCGATCACGCGGACGCGCTGGCGCTCTACGCCGCCGGCGCCGGCGGCGCAGCCGATCTGCCCTGGCGGCTCACCGGCCTGGACCCCGAGGGCATGGACCTGATGGCCGCCGACCGCACCGTGCGGGTCCCCTATCCGGAGCGCGTCACCGACATGGGTGCGCTGCGCAAAAGCCTCGTTGCCATGGCCGCGCGGGCGCGCGCGACCGGTGCGGACGCGTAAACGCGCAAGGACTTGCCGATCAGGCATGGCGAAAGGTCGCTGACCGCCCCATATCGGCCCCATGAGCGATACCCAGACAGATACCTACCCCTTCAGCCTCGACGTGGAGCCGGTCGGCGAGAGCGGCTCCCTGTTCCAGTGGAGCATCCGCAAGCACGGCAAGCTGCACCAGCGTTCGGACCGGAAGCATCCGACCGAGGCCAAGGCGCGCTCCCACGGCGAGGCCGAGATCGAGCGACTGATCCGCGACCGCGGTCGCTGAGCCAGATCGCTCCTCGGCGCCAGACACGATCGTGACCCGGGGGCCGGCCCGTTCCGGCCCCCGTTGCTTTTATGTCGCCGCCGGGAGGACCCGCCGGCGGCGCAGGCCTGTCACCGACAGTGTTCCGGGTCCTGCCCGCGGTGCCGAATGCCGCCGCCGGTGCTTCGCGTCGGGCTGCGCGTCCGCCCGGGCGCTCAGGCCGCGCTTGGCGCCTCCCCGCCGCGCTGCTATCTCGCGCGGGAGCCGCTTTATCCGAACACGTCCCGACGTCAGACGGTGCGCGCCGGCGCGCGCCCCAACGGAATGCCGATGACAGCCCCGATCGACACCATCCGCAACTTCTCGATCGTCGCGCATATCGACCACGGCAAATCGACCTTGGCCGACCGGCTGATCCAGGCCACCGGGACCGTGGCCTTGCGGGACATGTCCGAGCAGATGCTCGACTCGATGGACATCGAGAAGGAGCGCGGCATCACCATCAAGGCGCAGACCGTGCGCCTGGAGTACAAGGCGCAGGACGGCAAGGACTACGTCCTGAACCTGATGGACACGCCCGGCCACGTGGACTTCGCCTACGAGGTCTCGCGCTCGCTCGCCGCCTGCGAGGGCTCGCTGCTGGTGGTCGACGCCTCCCAGGGTGTCGAGGCGCAGACGCTCGCCAACGTCTACCAGGCGCTCGACGCCAATCACGAGATCGTCCCGGTCCTCAACAAGGTCGATCTGCCGGCCGCCGAGCCAGACCGGGTGAAGGAGCAGATCGAGGAGGTGATCGGCCTCGACGCTTCCGACGCCGTGCCGATCTCGGCCAAGACCGGCCTCAACATCGAGGCGGTGCTGGAGGCGATCGTCACGCGCCTGCCGCCGCCGAAGGGCAACCGCGACGCGCCCCTGAAGGCGCTCCTCGTGGACAGCTGGTACGACGCCTATCTCGGCGTCGTGGTGCTGGTGCGGATCATCGACGGCACCCTCAAGAAGGGCATGACCATCCGCATGATGGGCGCCGACGCGGTCTACGGCGTCGACCGGATCGGCGTGTTCCGGCCGAAGATGGCCGACATCGATGCGCTGGGCCCGGGCGAGGTCGGCTTCTTCACCGGCTCGATCAAGGAGGTGGCCGACACCCGCGTCGGCGACACGATCACCGAGGACAAGCGCCAAACCACCGAGATGCTGCCGGGCTTCAAGGAAGTTCAGGCAGTGGTGTTCTGCGGCCTGTTCCCCGTGGACGCGGCAGAGTTCGAGAACCTGCGCTCGGCCATGGGCAAGCTCCGGCTCAACGACGCTTCGTTCTCGTACGAGATGGAGAGTTCGGCCGCGCTCGGCTTCGGCTTCCGCTGCGGCTTCCTCGGGCTCCTGCACTTGGAGATCATCCAGGAGCGGCTGGAGCGCGAATTCAACCTCGACCTGATCTCCACGGCGCCGTCGGTGGTCTACCGGCTCAAGATGCGCGACGGCGAGATCAAGGAGTTGCACAATCCGGCCGACATGCCGGACGTCATGAAGATCGAGACGGTCGAGGAGCCCTGGATCCGCGCCACGATCCTGACGCCGGACGAGTATCTCGGCGGCGTGCTCAAGCTCTGCCAAGACCGGCGCGGCGTCCAGATCGACCTCAATTACGTCGGCAAGCGCGCCATGGTCGTCTACGACCTGCCGCTGAACGAGGTGGTGTTCGACTTCTACGACCGGCTCAAGTCGATCTCGAAGGGCTACGCCTCCTTCGACTACCACGTGTCGGACTACCGCGAGGGCGACCTCGTGAAGATGTCGATCCTGGTGAATGCCGAGCCGGTGGACGCCCTCTCGATGCTGGTCCACCGCACCCGCGCCGAGTCGCGCGGCCGGGCCATGTGCGAGAAGCTGAAGGACCTGATCCCGCGCCACCTGTTCCAGATTCCCGTCCAGGCGGCGATCGGCGGCAAGATCATCGCCCGCGAGACGATCAAGGCCCTGTCGAAGGACGTCACCGCCAAGTGCTACGGCGGCGACATCTCGCGCAAGCGCAAGCTTCTCGACAAGCAGAAGGAAGGCAAGAAGAAGATGCGCCAGTTCGGGCGCGTCGAGATCCCCCAGGAGGCGTTCATCGCCGCCCTGAAGATGGACGATTGATCCGCGGCGTCGCCAGCGGAGCGAAGCGATCCAGGCTAGCGCGACGTCGGTTTGCTTGGCGCAACCGGATCGCTTCGCTCCGCTCGCAGTGACGGGGGTGCCGCCTAGCCCGGCGGCAGCACGTCGATCTGGATGCCGGAATAGTACGCCGCCAGGTTGGCGATATCGGCGTCCGACAGCTCCTTCGCGACCACGTTCATGATCTCGTTCTGCCGCTTGCCGTCGCGGTACTCGGTGAGTGCCTTCACGAGGTAGGGCTCGACCTGCCCGGCGAGGTTCGGCGCCTCCGGCAGCTTCGAGAGCCCGTCCATCCCATGACAGGTCTGGCAGGCGGTCGCCCGCTTCTTGCCCGCGGTCGCGTCGCCGGCCTGCGCCGAGAGCGGAACGAGGGTGGCGGTCAGGACGAGAAGCAAACGGATCATCGGGCGAGCTCGAACTCTGGGATCAGTGAAGACTTGCCCGCTCGCGTCGGAACGGGACGCGCGCGCCCTCGACCTGGCGCCTCACGAGCGGAGAGGCGCCAGGTCACAAGAGGCTACTTCTCGTAGGAGATCCGGTAGATCGCCCCGGCGGAATCGTCCGAGACGAGCAGCGAGCCGTCGAGCATCACCGCCACGTCCACCGGGCGGCCGAGATACTCGCCGTCGCCGGTGAGCCACCCTTCTGCGAACGGCTTGACCGACTCGACCTTCCCGTCGGCGCCGAGCTTGGCGAACATCACCCGGGCGCCCACCGGCTCGGTGCGGTTCCACGAGCCGTGCTCGGCGATGAAGATCCCGCCCTTGTACGACGCCGGGAACTGCTTGCCGTTGTAGAAGGTCATGCCGAGATCGGCCGCGTGCGGCGGCAGCTCGGCCTGCGGAGCGACGGCGTCGGTCGGCGGGGTCTGATCCTTGTACTCGACCGTGCGGACCGAGCCGCCGCCGAACCACGGGAAGCCGAAATTCTCGCCCGCCTTGGTGGAGCGGTTCAGCTCGCCCGGCGGCTTGTCGTCGCCCATGCCGTCGACCTGGTTGTCGGTGAACCACAGCGACTTGTCGGTGTTGAAGTCCATCCCGACCGAGTTGCGGATGCCGGTCGCGTAGACCTCGCGGTTCTTGCCGTCGGCGTCGATGCGGATGATGCCGCCGATACCGGTCTTCTTGTAGAGGTCCATCTTCTCGGCGGGCGGCACGTTGTAGGGCTGGCCGAGCGCGATGTAGGTCTTGCCATCCGGCCCGACCCGGCAGACCCGGGCGGTGTGGTTGAAGCTCTCCTCGGAGGCCGGGATCAGCTGGCCCTGCTTGACCAGCACGCCGGCGGCGACGTCCGGGTTCTCGTAGAAGAACTCGGCGGCCGGGAAGGCCAGGACGCGGTTCTGCTCGACCACGGTGAGCACGCCGTCCTTCGAGAAGCAGACGCCGTTCGGGATCTTGAACGTGATGCCCGGCGCGAAGGGGCGGACCTCGTCGGCGACCCGGTCCTTGTCGCGGTCGGTGACCGTGTAGATCTTGCTCTTGCGCGTGCCGACGAACAGCACCCCGGCATTGGGGCCGACCGCGATGGCGCGGGCGTCCGGTACCACGGCGTAGAGATCGATCTTGAAGCCCTCCGGCAGCTTGATCTTCGACAGGGTCTTGCGGATCGCGTCGGCGCGGCGGCCGGTCTGCGGGATCTCCGCGGCGGCCTGGGTGTCGGTGCTGTGGAAGCCCTCGAGCTTCTCGAGGTCGTCGGTCTTCGCCTTGGTCTCGGCAGGGGCGGCGCCCTGCGCCAGGACGGGGAGCACCGCCGCCGGCAGGGCCACGCCCGCGAAGAGCGCGGCGAGAAGCAGAGATCGCATCGAAAGAATCCTCCCGGCAGCCCTTGGACCAGGGCATTACCGGGAGGGAACGATAGAGGCGCGGGATGGACCGGCAAGCCGCGCCGGTGACGCGGCCGGGGCGCTGTCGCGCGTCAGGCCACCTTGCGCGGCACGAGGCGCTCGCTGCCCAGGGCGAGGTCGGAGCCCGACACGCCGGACTCGGTGTACTCGGCGTCCTCGTTCACCCGCCAGACATCGTGCCGGCGCCGGCCGCAGAGGATGTTCTCCACGGTCAGCATCGCGGTCATCATCGCGTGGTCCTGGTTGTTGTACTTGTGCATGCCATTGCGGCCCACGAGGTGCAGGCTCGGGAAATCCCGCTCCAGCTCCCGCCGCACGGTGACCACGTGGCCGGCATACTCCTCGTCGTAGACCGGGTAGGCCTTCGGCTGGCGGACCACGCAGGCATCGACGACGTCGGCCGGGTCGATCAGGCCGATCTGCCCGATCTCGCGCTTGGCGAGCTCCACCAGCTCGGAATCGTCGGCGTTCCACAAGCCGTCGCCCTCGAAGCAGAAATACTCCAGACCCAGGCAGGTGTGGTCCGCGTCCGGCACCATCTCGGGCGACCAGGAGCGGAAGTTCTGCACGCGACCGACCTTCACCGACGGGTCGTGGATGTAGATCCAGTTGTCCGGGAAGTTCTTGTCGGACTTGGCGATGAGCGCCACCGTCAGGAAGTCGCGGTACTTCAGCGCCCGGGCGTTGAAGGTGCTGAGCGGCCGCGGGCGGATCGCGTCGACCAGCTCGCGGACCGGCGCGGACGAGACGACGTTGCGGGCGGTGAAGGTCTCGCGGCTGCCGTCCGAGCGGCGGGCCGCCACCGTCCAGATGCCGGTGTGGGCATCGTAGCTGAGGGAGTCGACGCTGCGGTCGAGCTTCAGCTGACCGCCCTGGGCGCGGATCTTGGCGGCCGCCGCCTCCCACATCATGCCGGGGCCGCGGCGCGGATAGCGGAACGACTCGATGAGCGTCTTGATGACCGGACCGCCGGCCTTCGGCGCCTTGCGCAGGCCCAGCGACCGCTTGATGCCGTCGCGGATCGCCGCACCGAGGTCGAGCCCCTTGATGCGCTGGGCCGCCCAGTCGGCCGAGATCGCGTCGCACGACATGCCCCACACCTTCTCGGTGTAGGTCTTGAAGAAGATCGAGAACAGGCGCTCGCCGAACTGGTTGCGGACCCAGGCGTGGAAGGTCTTGGGCTCCGCGACCGGCCGCAGGCGGGCGTAGAGGTAGGAGGCGACGCAGGCCGCGCTGGTGAGGACGCCCAGGTTGCGCAGCGCCTCGAAGGCCTTGAGCGGGTAGGCGTAGTACCGGCCGCGATAGTAGATCCGCGACAGGCGCGGGCGCTCGATGAAGTCGTCGGGGAGGATCTCGTCCCAGAGATCGACCACGGCCTGGGACTTCGAGAAGAACCGGTGGCCGCCGATATCGAACAGGTAGCCGTTGTGCGAGACGGTGCGCGAGATCCCGCCCACCTGCGCCGGATCGCGCTCCAGGACGGTGACGGAGCGGCCCTTCTTCGACAGCAGGTAGGCGGCGGTCAGACCCGCGGGCCCCGCGCCGATCACCAGCGTCTCGGTGTGGTGGCTCATCCCATGCTCCGGCGATTGGTGCGGCGCGCGACGCGCAGGACGCCGACCGGTCGCCAGCATGCCCGGTCGTGGTTAAGGAATCGCTGGCGCCGGCGGGGCAGACCGGCGGCTGGACCGCCCGTCCGCCTCCCTTTGACCGCGCGTTAAGCCGAATTGCGCGAGCATGCCGGCGCGGGCATCGACCGCACGTCCGGGTGATCCAACCATGCCGGCTCCGGCGCTCCCTCTCTCCCGACCGCGCGGGCGGATCGAGGCCCGCACGCTGCTGTGGGTCCTCGCCGGCCTCTGCATCGCGACGATGAACGCCCCCCACGCGGTGTGGGAGACGATCCACCACCTGCGCGTCCCGGATACCGACGACGCCATGCGCCTCGTTGAAGTCCGCGACCTGCTGGCCGGCCAGGGCTGGTACGACAACGTCCAGTACCGCTTCCTGCCTCCGGGCGGCGTGCCGGGCCACTGGTCGCGCCTCGTCGACGCGCCCATCGCCGGCCTGATCCTGGTGCTCACGCCCCTGACGGGCCCCGCGCTCGCCGAGGGCCTGACGGCCGCACTCTGGCCGATGCTGCTCTTCGGGCTCTACGGCTGGCTGCTGTATCGCGGAGTCCGGCACAGCTTCGGCAGCGAGGCCGCACTCCTGGCCGTGATCGCGGCCACGCAGACTTTCGGTGTGACGATCCAGTTCCAGGCGGGGCGGGTCGATCATCACAACCTGCAGATCCTCTCGATCCTCGGTCTCGCCTTCTGCATGATCCGCGGGGGTTTGCGACCCGGCCTGATCGGCGGGATCCTGGCGGCGGGCTCGCTGGCGATCGGCCTCGAGGGCCTGCCCTTCGTCGCGCTGGCGGCCCTCTTTCTCACGGGTGAGTGGTGCCTGCGCGGACGCTCGGCCCTGCCGTCGCTGGCGGGCTTCGGCCTGGGCCTCGGCCTGGCCGCGCCCGTGCTGTTCGCCCTCCAGACGGCCCCCTCGCAGTGGGGGGGCACCCATTGCGACGCGCTCTCGCCGCCCTGGCTCTGGCTCACCCTGGGCGGCCTCGGCCTCGTCGCCGCAGCCGCCGCCGCGGGCGAGCGCCTCGCGACCGTATCGGCGCGCCTCACCCTGGCGGGAATGGCGGGGACCATCCTGCTGGCCGGGTTCGCCGCCGCCTTCCCGTCCTGCCTCGACGGCCCGTTCCCCGACATGCCGGCCCTGGTGAGGATCCACTGGCTGCTCACGGTCAACGAGATGGCGCCGTTGGCAAAGTTCGTGGCCCGCGGCCAGTGGGAAGCGCTGGTCTTCTACCCCGTGGTGTTCCTCGCGGCGCTCACGGCCACCGGGATGGCGTGGCGCGGGCCCGACCGCCGGGCCTGGTCGGTGGTCGCGCTGTTCCTGTGGCCGGGACTGATCCTCGGCATCGCGCAGTTCCGCGGATTGTACATCGTCTCCGGCTTCGTGCCGCTGGTGGCGGGGGTAATCCTCGATCGAGCGCTGGCGCGGAAAGCCCTGCCGGCCGGGGAACGGCGCTGGCCCGCCGCGCTCCTCGGGGCCGCGATGATCAGCAGCCTCTGGATGATCCCCGCGCTCCTGGCGGAGATCCTGGCGCCCGGCCTGCGCACCGCGCCCGACGCGGCCGAGACCACCGCCTGCCTCGACGACGCCGCCGTCCGCCCCCTGGCGCGCCTGCCGGAAGGCACCGTGCTCGCACCGATCTTCATGGGGCCGTCGATCCTTCTCCGGACCCCGCACAGCATCGTCGCCGCGCCCTATCACCGCGCCATTCCCGGCCTCACGGCGGCCATCGTGGGATTGGGCGGCACAGAGGCCGACCTCGACCGGGTGCTCACGGCGTTCCACGTTCGCTACCTCGTGGCCTGCCCGGCACGGCCGGCCGAGAATCTGCAGGCGGAGACGGCTTACGCCACGCGACTCGCCGAGGGCGCGGCCCGGAGCGCGCGCCTCTTGCCGCTGGACGTGCCCGGCCCGCTCAAGGCCTGGCGCGTGGTGCCCTGACGATCAGAGCAGGCGGCGATCGAGGCGGATGATCCGGCAGGGATCGCCGGCGCGCGCGGCCGGCGCGTGCGGGGCGCGGAGCAGCAGGGCCTCGGACCGGCCGAGGACGGCGAGCATCGACGAATCCTGGCGCTGCTCGGCGGTCGCGACCGGCAGCCGGCCGGGCTCGAGGGCGAGGCTCGCCCGCATGTAGTCGGCCCGCCCGTCATTCTCCGGCATGTCGCGGCCGAGCGTGGCCGGCTCGCTCCGGTCGGCGCCCGCCCGCGGATCGCCCTGGAGCGCGCGGATCGCCGGCACCACGAACAGCAGCCCGCACACGATGGACGAGACCGGATTGCCCGGCAGCCCGATCACCAGCATGTCGCCGAGACGGCCGTGCATCAGCGGCTTGCCCGGCCGGAGGGCGACCCGCCAGAAGCCGAGCTCCAACCCCTCCTTGGCGAGCGCGGCCTGTACCAGATCGTGGTCGCCCACGGAGGCTCCTCCGAGGGTGACCAGCAGGTCGGCCCGCGCCGCGCGGGCGCGACGGAACGCGTCCGCCAGGGCGTCGTGGTCGTCCCCGGCGATGCCGAGATCGACGATGTCGGCGCCCGCCTCCGCGGCGAGTGCGCCGAGCGCGAGGCTGTTCGAGGCGACGATCTGGTCCCAGCCCGGCGTCGCGCCCGGCTCCACCAGCTCGTCGCCGGTGGCGAGGATCGCGACGCGCGGCCGGCGACGGACCGGGAGCCGCGGATGACCGGCCGCCGCGGCGAGCGCGAGGCGCCGCGCGTCGAGGCTCGTGCCGGCCGGGATCAGGGTCTGGCCCGCGGTGAAGTCGAGGCCGGCCCGGCGAATGAACCGTGCCGGCTCCACGGGCTCCAGGACCCGCACCGCGCCCGCCTCGGCGGCGGCGTCCTCCTGGATGAGGATCGCGTCCGCGCCCTCCGGAACCGGCGCGCCGGTGAAGATCCGGACCGCCTCACCCGCGCCGATGCGTCCCGGGAAGCCGTGGCCGGCCGCGCTGGTGCCGATGAGCCGCAGGGTCGCCCCGACCATTGCGGCGTCGGCGCTACGCACGGCGTAGCCGTCCATGGCCGAGGCCGGAAATGGCGGCTGGGTCCGCGAGGCGACGACGTCGGCCGCGAGCGTCCGGCCGCCGGCCCGAGCCAGCGGGACGGTCTCGGCCTCGACCGGCGCGGCGACGCTCGCGAGCACCCGGGCCAGCGCCTCCGCGACCGGGATCAGGCCGCTCATTCCGCCGGTGCCCGGTAGGCGCCCGAGCGGCCGCCATCCTTTGCGGTCAGCCGGATCCCCTCGATCCGCATGCCGCGATCGACCGCCTTCACCATGTCGTAGACCGTCAGGCAGGCCACCGAGACGGCGGTGAGCGCCTCCATCTCGACGCCGGTCGGGCCCTGGACACGGACCTCGGCGGCGATGCGCAGGCCCGGGAGCGCGTCGTCGGGCTCGCACTCGACCCGCACCTTCGACAGCAGGAGCGGGTGACAGAGCGGGATCAGCTCGTGGGTGCGCTTGGCCGCCATGATGCCGGCGAGCCGGGCCGTGCCGATCACGTCGCCCTTCTTGGCGTCGCCCTCGCGGATCAGCGCCAGCGTCTCGGGCCTCATCACGATCTGGCCTTCCGCCCGGGCGGTCCGGTCGGTGGCGGGCTTGTCGGTGACGTCGACCATGTTGGCCGCGCCGCTGGTGTCGAGATGGGTCAGCGTCGAGCCCGGTCGCATGCCTTACGCCTTCTTCCGCGGCTTGCCGCCCGTGGCCCCCGCGTCGCCGAACAGCAGGGCGCGGGCCGCTGCCGCGACGTCCGGCTGCCGCATCAGGCTCTCGCCGACCAAGACCACGCCGAGGCCGTTGTCCCGCAGCCGCGCCACGTCGGCGTGGTCGCCGATCCCGCTCTCGGCCACGGCGATCCGGTCCGCCGGGATCCCCGGCGCCAGCCGGATCGCGGTCTCGAACGAGACCTCGAAGGTCTTGAGGTTCCGATTGTTGATACCGATCAGCGCCGTGCCGAGGGTGATTGCCCGCGCGAGTTCGGCCTCGTCGTGCACCTCGACCAGGACATCCATCCCGAGGAGGTGCGCCGTCTCGACCAGGGCCTCGGCCTCGTCGTCGTCGAGGCAGGCCATGATGACGAGGATGCAGTCGGCGCCCCAGGCCCGGGCCTCGTAGACCTGATAGGGCTCGAACAGGAAGTCCTTGCGCAGCACCGGCAGCCCGCAGGCCGCGCGCGCCGCCGTCAGGTACTCGGGACGACCCTGGAACGAGGGCTCGTCGGTCAGCACCGACAGGCAGGTGGCGCCGCCGGCCTCGTAGGCGGCGGCGAGGGTCGCCGGATCGAAATCGGCGCGGATCAGGCCCTTCGACGGCGAGGCCTTCTTCACCTCGGCGATGAGCGCCGGGCGATCCGCGGCTAGATGGGTCCGGATCGCCGCCGCGAATCCGCGCACCGGCTCCGCCTGAGCGACCTTCCGCTCCAGCTTGGCGAGCGGCACGCGCAGCTTCGCCTCGGCGATCTCGCGGCGCTTGTAGGCCTCGATGCGGGCGAGGACGTTCGGCCGCTCGGTCGGGGTCCCGGCGCCGGTCTCCGGGGTCGCCTCGTGCGTCAGCGAGCTCATCGGCCCTCCTGCCCGTTGGAGTGGTCGTTCGAGGCCCGGACGAGGCGGGCGAGCGTCGCCCGGGCGGCCCCGGAATCGACGGCATCCTGCGCCTGCGCGACGCCGTCCGCCAGGGCCTGCGCGGCCCCCGCGACCACGAGCGCCGCCCCGGCGTTGAGGACCGCGATGTCCCGATAGGCGTTCCGCGCACCCGCCAGGACGGCCTCCAGGGACCGCGCGTTGTCGGCCGGGTCGCCGCCGCGCAGCTCCTCGGGCGCGCGCAGCGCCAGCCCGAATTCGCGCGGGTCGATGGTGAAGTGTGACAACCGGCCTTCCTCGAGGGCGACGACCTGCGTCGGGCCGGTGACGGTGATCTCGTCGAGCCCATCGGATCCGTGGACGGTCCAGACCCGGCGGCTGCCGAGTTCGGCCAGGACCCGCGTCAGCGGCTCCGCGAGGGCCGCCTGGGCGACGCCGAAGAGCTGGTAGCCCACGCCGGCCGGGTTGCTCAGCGGGCCGAGCAGGTTGAAGATCGTCCGCACGGGCAGCTCGGACCGGACCGCCGCGACGTGGCGCATCGCCGGGTGGTGGGCCTGCGCGAACAGGAAGCAGAGGCCGGCCTCGTCGAGGCAGCGGGCCTGCGCGGCGGGGTCGAGCCCGAGCCGGACGCCCAGGGCCGCGAGCACGTCGGCGGCGCCGGAGCGCGAGGTCGCCGCGCGGTTCCCGTGCTTCGCCACCGGCACGCCGCAGGCGGCCACGACGATCGCCGCCAGGGTCGAGACGTTCACGCTGCCGGAATGGTCACCGCCGGTGCCGACGACGTCGACGGCGTTCTCCGGCGCCGCGACGCGCGTCATGCGCGCCCGCATGGCCTCGGCCGCGCCGACGATCTCCTCGACGCTCTCGCCGCGCACCTTGAGGGCGGTCAGGAAGGCGCCGGCCTGGACCGGCGTGACCTCGCCCGACAGCAGGTCGTCGAAGGCGGCGCGGGCCTCGGCGCGGTCGAGGGCGAGGCCCCCGGCGACCTTCGCGAGATGGGGTCTGAAGCTGTCCATGGGTTCTTACGGAGGGCCGCCCCGGCCCCCGGCGTCAATGCACGTCGGCGCGCGTCCTGTCACGCGCCGTGTTCCAGGCGGCGGCGAGATCCAGGAAGTTCTTCACGATCTCCGCGCCGTGCTGCGACCGGATGCTCTCGGGGTGGAACTGGACGCCGTGGAGCGGCCGGTCGGCGTGCTCCAGGCCCATGATCAGGCCGTCCGCCTCGGCGGTGACCCGCAGGGCCGTCGGGCAGGTCGCGCGGTCGACCACCAGGGAGTGGTAGCGGGTCGCCTCGAAGCTGTCGTTGAGGCCGCGGAACAGGCCGCGCGCGCCGTGCCGGATGGTCGAGACCTTGCCGTGGAGCGGCAGGGGCGCCCGCACGACGTCACCGCCGAAGGCCTGGCCGATCGCCTGGAGGCCGAGGCACACGCCGAAGATCGGGATCTCCTCGGACAGGTCGCGGACCACGTCGAGGCAGATCCCCGCCTCCGTCGGCGTGCACGGCCCGGGCGACAGCACGATCGCGTCGGGCGCCCTGGCGCGGATATCGGCGATCGTGAGCGCGTCGTTGCGCGCGACCTCGACCGCGCCGCAGAGCGGCCCGATCAGGTGCACGAGATTCCACGTGAAGGAATCGTAGTTGTCGATGACGAGGACGTTGGGCATCGCGGCGGCACGCTCGGGCATGCAGGCGATGTGACCGCTCGCACCCGCGCGGTCAACCGTCGGCGTCGGACGGCGGCGGCTCCGGCGCCGCCGCGCGTCCTCCCTATTGCCCGCGCTTCGCCTGCGCGGCGAACCGTACCGCCTCCTCGGCGGCTCGGAACAGCGCCTTGGCCTTGTTGACGCATTCCTGCTGCTCGGAGGCCGAGTCCGAATCGTAGACGATCCCCGCCCCGGCCTGGACGTGCATCGTCCCGTCCTTCACCACCGCGGTGCGCAGGACGATGCAGGTGTCCATCTCGCCACGCGCGCCGAAGTAGCCGATGCAGCCCGCGTACGGCCCGCGCTTCTCGCGCTCCAGCTCGTCGATGATCTCCATGGCCCGCACCTTCGGGGCACCCGAGACCGTGCCGGCCGGAAATCCCGCGGCCAGAGCCTCCAGGGGGTCGTGGCGCGGGTCGAGGTCACCCTCGACGTTCGACACGATGTGCATGACCTGGCTGTAGCGCTCGATGAAGAACGAGTCGGTCACCCGGACGCTGCCGATCCGCGACACCCGCCCGGCGTCGTTGCGGCCGAGATCGAGGAGCATCAGGTGCTCGGCCCGCTCCTTCGGATCGGCGAGCAGTTCCTCGGCCAGGGCGGCATCCTCGGCCGGGGTCGCGCCGCGGCGGCGCGTGCCGGCGATCGGGCGGACCGTGACCACCCCGTCCCGCACCCGCACCAGGATCTCCGGCGAGGAGCAGACGATCTGGAAATCCTCGAAATCGAGGTAGCACAGGAACGGCGCCGGGTTCGTCCGCCGCAGCGAGCGGTACAGGCTGAAGGCCGGCAGCGTGAACGGCGCCGAGAAGCGCTGGGACAGCACCACCTGGAACACGTCGCCCGCGACGATGTACTCCTTGGCGCGCGCCACCATGGCGAAGAAGTCGTCCGGCGGCGTGTTCGAGACCGGCTCGGGATGGGCGACCGCCGACAGGTCGACCCGCGCCTCGATCGGCAGCGGCCCCTCGAGGGCGGCGGCGACCCGGTCGACGCGCTGCAGCGCGTCCTCGTAGGCGGCCCGGGCCGCGACGCGTGGGGCGGGCCGGACCGGCGACACGACGGTGATGACGTCGCGGATGGAGTCGAAGACCACCATCACCCGGGGGCGCACCAGGATCGCGTCCGGCACGCCGAGCGGGTCCGGGTTCGGCTCCGGCAGCCGCTCCATGGCGCGGACCATGTCGTAGCCGAGATAGCCGAACAGGCCGGCGGCCATCGGCGGCAGGTCCTGGCCATCCGACTCGCCGATGGCGCTCTCGGCGATCAGGGCCCGCAGGCTCGCGAGCGGCGCCCGGGAATCCGGCTCGAACCGCGTGAGGTCTGCCCCGCGCGCGATCGCGGGCGCGCCCTCCCGGCAGCGCCAGATCAGGTCCGGATCGAGGCCGATCATCGAGTACCGGCCGCGGACGGCGCCGCCCTCGACCGATTCGAGCAGGAAGGCCGGTCCGGAATGGCCGGCGCGCAGCTTGAGGAACGCCGCGACCGGCGTCTCGAGGTCCGCGACGAGGCTCACCGCCACGAGGCTCGGCTGCCCGGCCTCGTAGCGCGCCGCGAAGGCCGCGTAATCGGGCGCTTCGGCCATGCCTCAGTACTCGCCGCCGATGGCGCGCCGCAGGGCCGCCGGGTCGACCTTCACGCCCGCGTTCTTCTGGACCTCGCTGATGTACTGGGACAGCACGTCGTCGGCGAGCGCCGCCTGGAAGCTCTGCGTGATCTGCTTGTCGCTCGGGCTATCGGCCACGAAGGCGGGCACCGTCGCCGCCATGACCTTGAAGACCGCGCGCGAATCGCCCGCGGCCGCCGTGCCGGCCTTGCCGACCGGGGTCGCGAAGATCAGGTTCACGACGTCCGCCGTGAGCATGTCCTTGGCCTGGTTGCGCGCGAGATCCTGCGCCTCCTGCAGGTTGACGCCGACCTCCTGGGCGGCCGCCTCCATGGTCTCGCCCTTGTTGATCTTCTCGACGAGCTCGCGACCCTTGGCCTGAAGGCGCTTGGCGATCTCTGTCGCGGTCCAGCCAGCCTTCACGCCGTCCTTGACCTGATCGAGGGGCTTGTCGTGGGCGGCGTCGATCCCGGTCACGTCGTACCAGACGTAGCCGCCGGTCTTGGTCCGCAGGGGCTCGTTGTCGCCGCCGATCTCGGCGCGGAACAGGGCCGGCAGGGTGGTCTCCGCATCGGGAATGTCGGTAACCCGCTGTCCGTCCGGTGCCTTGCCGTTGGCGTCCACGGCCTTCACGGTGACGATCTTGAGGCCGCGCTCCGCGGCGATGTCGGCGAGGGGCTTGGCGCCGGCGCGCTGGTCCTCAATCGCGTCGCGGGTGGTCTCCATGGCGTCGCGGGCACGGGCCAGGGCGAGGGCCTTGCGGATCTCTCCCTCCACCGCCTCGAACGGCTTCACCGTCCCGGCCTCGATCTTGGTCACGCGCAGCAGCACCGTGCCGAACCGGCCCTGGACCGGCTGGCTCACGCCGCCCTCCGGCAGCGCGAAGGCGGCGTCGGCGACGGCCTTGTCGAACAGCTCGCTCTTGGTCAGCGTGCCGAGGGTCAGGTCCTTCTCGTCGGTGCCGCGCTCGGCCGCCACCGCGTCGAAGGTCTTGGAGCCGTCCGTAATCGCCTTGCGGGCCGCCTCGGCGGCGGCCGCGTCGGGGAACACGATCTGCTGGATGGTGCGCTTCTCGGGCGTGCCGTAGCGGTCCTTGTTCAGCGCGTAGGCGGCGCGGGCGTCGGCCTCCGTGATCGCGTCGGGCTTCGCCATCGCCTCGGGCTCGACCACGAGGAGGTTGACCGACCGGAATTCCGGCGCCCGGAAGCCGGACTTGTTGGCCTCGTACCAAGTCTTGAGCTCGTCGTCCGTCGGATCGGGGATCTGGCCGGCCACCGAAGGGGTCAGCATCAGGTAGGCGGCCGCGCGGCGCTCGGTGGTGTAGCGGTGAACGGCTTCGCGCATGGCGAGCGGCACGTGCAGGTCCGACGACACGGCCTCGGCCAGCTGAAGGCGGGCGATCACCGAGCGCTGCTCGCGCACGAACAGGCCCTCGTTGAGGCCGGCGCGCTGCAGGGTCTGGTAGAAGAGCTGCGGCTCGAACTGACCCTGCTGGTTCTGGAAGCTCTTCTCCTCGTGGATCGCCTTGATCACCGAGGCATCCGGCACGGCGAGGCCGAGATCGTGGGTCTTCTGATCGAGGGCGGCCTCGGTGATCAGCTGCGACATCACCTGCCGGTCCAGACCGAGCATCCGCGCCTGATCGGGCGTGAGCGGACGCTTCAGCTGCGTCTGATAGCGCTGGAGCTGGTTCTGGTAGGCTTGGCGCACCTGCTCGGCGGTGATCGGCGTGCTGCCGACCGTGGCCACCTTGTTGCTCGCGCCGCCGCGGAAGAACTCCTCGACCCCGAAGATGCCGACACCGGCGATCAGCAGCGTGAAGATGATCGTCAAGACGATCTTGCCGAGCCAGTGCTGGCTGGCGTTGCGGATGCCCTGAAGCATGGTCTGTGATCGAGTACCTTCGGCAGCCGCCCCGTCACCGGGCCGGCGCTGTCCCTGAGAGCCGACCGCGATAGACCATTCGCGTCCACAGGCAAAGGCTCGGGCACGCCGGGCCGTTTGCACGCTCAAGCTCGCTCTGGTAGGCCGCGGCAACTTCGGAAACGCCGCGACGGAGCGAGGGCAGGAATGACGCAGTCTGGGCGCAGGCCGCTTGTCGCCGGCAACTGGAAGATGAACGGGACCCGGTCATCCATCCAGGTGGTCGAAGCGATTCGCGACGGGCTGTCGCCGGACCTCGCGTCCCGCATCGACGTGCTGATCTGCCCGCCCGCGACGCTGATCGGATCCTGCGTGGCGGCAGCGGCCGGATCGCCGATCGCGATCGGCGGCCAGAACCTGCATGCCCGCCCGAGCGGCGCCTTCACGGGCTCGATCTCGGCCGAGATGCTCGCCGACCTCGGCGCCAAGTACGTGATCGTCGGCCATTCCGAGCGCCGGGCCTACCACCACGAGACCGACGACGGGGTCCACGCGAAGGCGCTGGGCGCCCGGCGCGCGGGCCTGTGCGGGATCATCTGCGTCGGCGAGACGATCGAGGAGCGCGAGCAGGGGCGCGCCCTCGACATCGTCCGCGCCCAGCTCGCCATCGGCCTGCCGAAGGGCGCGACCGCGGCCGACACGGTGATCGCCTACGAGCCGGTCTGGGCGATCGGCTCGGGGAGGACGCCGACGCCGCGCGACATCGCCGAGGTCCACGCCTCCCTCCGGGAGATGCTCGACAAGCTGGTGGGCGACGAGGCGCAGAAGATCCGCATCCTCTACGGCGGCTCGGTGAAGCCCGGGAACGCCAAGGAACTCCTGTCGGTGGACAACGTCGACGGCGCGCTCGTGGGCGGCGCCAGCCTCGTGGCGGAAGATTTCCTGGGGATCTGCGCCGCCTACGCCTGAGCGCGCAGCCGCCGTTAGGCCCGGGTGCGGCGCTCGCGCGCCCGGGTTGTCAGATCTTGAAGGCCTGCCGGGCGAGCAGCCGCCAGCGGCCGCCGTCGCTGTGCCAGACCTGCATCACGCCGATATGCACCGGTGACGTCTTGCCGCCCGAGACCACCTCGCCGGTGAAGATGTGGCGCGCGATCGCGTCGTCGCCGACCACCGAGACGGACCGGTCCGACAGGGTGATGTTTGGGAAGGCCGAGCGCCTGCTGGTCAGCGTCTCGATGAAGGCCGTCTTGTCCTGCACCTGACCGCTGGAATGGCCGTAGCTCAGCCCGTCGAGGACCAGGGCGTCGAGGGCCGGCCCGTCCGCCGACAGAAGGGCCCTGGTGAGGGCGTCGACCGCCTGTTCCACGGCGGCGCCCTGAGCGGCATCGGATCCGCCCGCGGAGCCCGGGCCCGAGCAAATCAGGACGGGCACGGCGATGGCGGCGGCGGCGAGCGCCGCGCGGCGGGACACGGACATGGCTAGCCTCCCGGACCGAGCGGCGCGTTCGGTAGGCCGCCCTTCCCCGACAGAGAGCACGATGCGCGGCCGAAGGCGAGGGTCGAAGCGGACAGCCGGCCGCTCGCGTCAGGTTGGCGACGGGCGACCGGTGGTGTATGTCGTCGCCGAATTCCGGCCGGTCCGCCCGAAGCGTCGCCCCCGAAGCTCTCGCCGCACGCCCCCGTGCCCGGGAGGTTCGTGAACGATCGCGGGCCCCGGCCCTCGTGCGTTCGTCTTCCGGTGCCCGCTGCCGGCGCGCGGCGCTGAAGAAGACTCCGGAACACCGATGCAGACCGTCCTGATCGTCGTCCACCTCATCATCGTGCTCGCGCTGATCGGCGTCGTGCTGCTCCAGCGCTCCGAGGGTGGCCTCGGGCTCGGCGGTGGCGGCGGTGGCGGCGTCGGCGGATTCATGACCGGCCGCGGTCAGGCCAACGCCCTGACGCGGGCCACCGCGATCCTGGCGGCCCTGTTCTTCACGACCAGCATGGTCCTCGCCATCCTGTCGCATCGCTCGGCGGCGCCCAAGTCGATCCTCGACACCGGCGCGCCGCAGACGTCCGGCCAGCCGGCCAAGCAGCCGACCGGTGCCGACAACCTGCTCGACACGCTGCGCCAGCAACAGGACCGGGCGCCCGCGAACGCTCCGGCCCAGCCGGCCCCGGCCCCCGCGCAGCCGGCGGTTCCGGAAGCGCCGCAGTCGCGCTGACGGCGCGCGCCGCGGGCGGCGCAGCGTCCGACCCTTGTCCCGACGGACCGGCGCTCGGCCGGTCCACGCCATGCGTCGCGCGATCCCCAGCCCATGCACCGGCCGGGGCCTCCGCCGTTTGGCAAATGCCAGCAGCTTCTTTATGGACCGAGGCCCATGACGCGGTACGTTTTCATCACCGGCGGCGTGGTTTCCTCTCTCGGCAAGGGCCTCGCCTCGGCGGCCCTGGCGGCGGTCCTTCAGGCCCGCGGCTACCGGGTCCGGATGCGCAAGCTCGACCCTTACCTCAACGTCGATCCGGGCACGATGAGCCCGACGCAGCACGGCGAGGTGTTCGTCACCGACGACGGCGCCGAGACCGACCTCGACCTCGGGCATTACGAGCGCTTCACCGGCGTCCCGGCGAGCCGGGCGGACAACATCACCACGGGCCGCATCTACCAGGACATCATCGCCAAGGAGCGGCGCGGCGACTACCTCGGCGCCACGATTCAGGTGATCCCGCACGTCACCAACGCGATCAAGGACTTCGTCCTCGACGGCAACGACAGCTTCGATTTCGTGCTGGTGGAGATCGGCGGCACGGTCGGCGACATCGAGGGCCTGCCGTTCTTCGAGGCGATCCGGCAGCTCGGCCAGGAACTGCCGCGGGGCACCTGCTGCTACGTCCACCTGACGCTGCTGCCCTACATCCCGTCCGCCGGCGAGCTGAAGACCAAGCCGACGCAGCACTCCGTGAAGGAGTTGCGCTCGATCGGCATCCAGCCCGACATCCTGCTCTGCCGCTGCGACCGGCCGATCCCGATGGACGAGCGGCGCAAGCTCGCGCTGTTCTGCAACGTCCGCCAGACCGCGGTGATCGAGGCGCTCGACGTGGCCTCGATCTACGAGGTGCCGCTCTCCTACCGGACCGCCGGCCTGGACCGCGAGGTGCTCGGCCATTTCGGCCTAGAGCACGGCGAGGAGCCGGATCTCGGCCGCTGGCAGACCATCGCGGAGCGCGTGCGCAATCCCGAGGGCGAGGTCTCGATCGCCATCGTGGGTAAGTACACGGGGCTGAAGGACGCCTACAAGTCGCTGACCGAGGCGCTGACCCACGGCGGCATCAGCCACCGGGTGAAGGTCAACCTCGAGTGGATCGAGGCCGAGGTGTTCGAGCGCGAGGATCCGGCGCCCTTCCTCGAGGGTCTCAACGGGATCCTGGTCCCGGGCGGCTTCGGCCAGCGCGGGGCCGAGGGCAAGATCCGCGCGGCCCGCTACGCCCGCGAGAAGCGCATCCCCTACCTCGGCATCTGCTTCGGCATGCAGATGGCGGTGATCGAGGCCGCCCGCTCGCTGGCCGGGATGCCGGAGGCGAATTCGACGGAGTTCGGCGAGACCGCCGAGCCGGTGGTCGGCCTGCTCACCGAGTGGCTGCGCGGCAACGAGCTGGAGCGGCGCGCCGCGGCCGGCGACCTCGGCGGCACGATGCGGCTCGGCGCCTACGAGGCGAAGCTCGACCCCGAGTCGAAGATCGCCCAGATCTACGGGTCCGAGCAGATCTCGGAGCGGCACCGCCACCGCTACGAGGTCAACATGGCCTATCGCGAGCGGCTGGAGGCCAAGGGCCTGCGCTTCTCCGGCGTCTCGCCCGACGGCCTGCTGCCCGAGACCGTGGAGCATGTCGGGCACCCGTGGTTCATCGGCGTGCAGTTCCACCCGGAGCTGAAGTCGCGCCCGTTCGAGCCGCACCCGCTGTTCAAGGGGTTCGTCGGCGCCGCGATCGAGCAGAGCCGCCTGGTCTGAGGCCGCGGCGGCGCGCCGCTGCTCGCGCGGCGCCCCGCGGCCCTATATCCTCGGTGCCGTGACCGAGATCCTCTTCTACCACATGCAGCGGCAGCCCCTGGAGAAGGTGCTGCCGAACCTCGTCGAGCGCTCGCTGGACCGCGGCTGGCAGGCCGCGATCCAGGCGGCCAGCGAGGAACGGCTGCAGGCGCTCGACGACCACCTCTGGACCTATTCCGACGAGAGCTTCCTGCCGCACGGCACCGACCGCGAGCCCGACGCCGCGAGTCAGCCGGTGGTGCTCACGCTCCGGGACGTGAATCCCAACACGGCCTCGATCCGCTTCCTCGTGGAGGGCGCCGACCTGCCGCCCGACGCCGGGCAGTACGAGCGGATCTGCATCCTGTTCGACGGGACCGATCAGGACGCCCTCCTGCGCGCCCGCGAGCAGTGGAAACAGGCCAAGGACGCCGGCCACGCGGTGGCCTACTGGCAGCAGGACGATACCGGACGCTGGAACAAGAAGGCTTGATGGTGCCCCTCCACGGACGTCTCGCGCGCGCCGCGCTCGCCCTCACCCTGGCTGTCGCCGCACCCGCCGGCACCCTGGCCCAGGACGCGCCGCATCCGCATCCCGCGGAGAGCAAGCCGGCGCCGCGCGGCCCGGAGGGGCGCCGCCTCCCGCCCGATTCGACGACGAGGCAGAGCGTCACGCTGCCGGACGGCCGGACCCTCGACTTCACCGCCACGGCCGGCAGCCTGCCCCTCGTCGACGAGGCGGGAAAGCTCCAGGCCGAGATCGCCTACGTCGCCTACACGATGGCGCCGCAGGCCGGCCGCGAGCGGCCCGTCACCTTCGCGGTCAACGGCGGCCCGGGCGCCGCGTCGGCCTATCTCAACATCGGGGCGATCGGGCCCTGGCGGCTGCCGGTCGGCGGCGACAGCATCAGCCCGTCGCAGCCGGTGACGCTGACGCCCAACGACGGGACGTGGCTGGGCTTCACCGACCTCGTCTTCATGGACCCCGTGGGCACCGGCTACAGCCGGGCCGCGGACGGGAACGGCAAGGCCTACTGGTCGATCGATTCGGACGCCTCGACCCTGGCGGCGACCATCGCCCGCTACCTGCGCGTCAACGACCGGATGGCGAGCCCGAAATTCTTCGTCGGCGAGAGCTACGGCGGATTCCGCGGCCCGCTGATCGCCGAGAAGCTCCAGGAGGAGATCGGCGTTGGCCTCTCCGGCATGGTGCTGCTCTCGCCGGTGCTCGATTTCGCGTGGCTGGAGACGCCGCGGGCCAACCCGTGGGGCTACGTGCTAAAGCTGCCCTCGCTGGCGGCCGGCGCCCTGGAGCGGGCCGGCACGGTGCCGACGCCCACCCTTCTCGGCGACGCGGAGGCGTACGCCACGGGTCCGTACCTGAGCGATCTGCTGAAGGGCCCGAGCGATACGGCCGCCGTCGCCCGGATGACCGAGAAGGTCGCGCCCCTGGTCGGCCTCGACCCAGCCCTGGTGCGCGCGCAGGCGGCGCGCCTCTCCACCCGCAGCGTCCAGCGCGAGATCGACCGCGCCGAGGGCCGCGTGACCAGCGCCTACGACACCGGCATCACCGGCTGGGACCCGAACCCGGACGCCGCCCAGTCGAGCTTCGAGGACCCCCAGCTCACGGCCCTCCAGGCGCCGCTGACCAGCGCGATGCTCGACCTCTACGCGCGCGCGCTGAAGTGGCCGGTGACCAACATGCGCTACGAGCTCCTGAACAACGCGGTCAATCGCGGCTGGAGCTGGGGCTCGGGCCGGCAGGCCCCGGAGGTCCTGTCGAACCTCAAGGGCGACCTCGCGCTCGACGGGCACCTGCGCGTCCTCGTGGCGCACGGCTACACCGACCTGGTGACGCCCTACTTCGCCTCGAAGCTCCTGCTCGCGCAGGTCCCCGCCTACGCGGCCGGACGCCTGAGCCTCGCGGTCTATCCGGGCGGGCACATGTTCTACACGCGCCCGGACTCGCGCGCCGCGTTCAGGGCGGACGTCGAGCGGATGTACACGGACGCCCTGAAGGTGCGCGACGCCGGCCCGACCCGTCCGGCCGGCGCCCCCGCCGAGCATCTCAGGACCGCGCCGTGACGCCCCCCGCCCGCCTGGCCGTTCACGCGTCGTCGAAGGCGAGGGCCTCGGCCGGGTAATCGACCATCGTCCGGCGCTGCGCGTCGGTATTCTGCCACTCCCCGACCTTCATGTAGCGGCCCTCGAGATCGCGGACCTCGACCACCTTCCCGATGGTGGGGATCGACTGGAAGCCCTGCGGCCAGTTCGACGCGAAATAGAAGACCTGCTCGACGTGGTCCGAGAGGTGGCAGATCCCCGGTCCGAAGGTTCCCAGCCCGAACACGAGGTAGCGGCCGTTCACCAGGGCCGCGACGTCGGAGATCAGCGACTCGCTCTGGATCTCCACCGGCAGGCCGCGTCGCGCCGCGTAGGCCTCCACCTCGGCGATGACCGGGTTCAGCCTGTTCTCGAAGACGAGCTTGACCGAGCGGATCCGGCCCTCGGCCAGCAGCCGGTCGATGACCATCCGGTAGAACGCGAGGGGCGGCTGCGGGTAGTGCGGATCGACCCAGGTGCTGAAGATGTCGCCCGAGCGGATGTGGATCAGGAGCTGGTCGTCGGGCTTGGCCGGGAAGGTCCTGGGCAGGCCGTTGAACAGCGGCCGGATCACGCTCTGCACGATCGCGCGCGAATCCGTCGGTCCCCGCAGCGCGGTCACGCGCTCGAACTGCGTCGGGTCGAAGTACAGACCCGACAGGAAGTAGCCGTCCGGCGGCAGCGGTTCGTCCGGCGGGATGAAGGTGATGCCGTCGCAGGTCAGCCGCTCGGTCAGGAAGATCACCTTGCTGCGGTCGACCTTGGGGACCTTGATGTATTTCAGGTTGAGCGCCTTCGCGACCGACACCGCGATGATGTACTGGACGAGGCAGTTGCCGAAGGCGCCGTTCTCGAACAGCGACAGGCCGACGAGGGCGCGGCTCGCGCGGTCGGGCGCCGAATGGAGATTGTAGGTGACGTAGACGTTGGCCCCGGGCTTCTCGTTCAGGAGCGTCACGTCGAGGCCGAGCATCGCCCGGAGGGCGATCAGGTCGACGGCGGCCTCTTCGGCGCGGACGGCAACGGGGACGATCCGGGCCGGCTCCGGCGCGGCGACCCGCACCGCGCGCGCCCAGGCCCGCTCGTCGGGGACGATGGCGGCCACGAGGGCGTCCGGGGTCGCGCTCCAGCCGGCGAGGTCCGGCTCGATCCACGTCGCGCCGTCCTGCGAGACCGCCACGGCGACGTCGCCGGGTTCCGGAGGGACCACCCCTCCCCCCGGTCGCAGGGCGACGGAGTGGATCGGGAAACGGCCGCCGAGATCGACTTCGAGCCACCTCGTACCCGCGTCCGATACGATCCGCGGGTCTCGGCCGGCCGCCAGATCGACGAGGACCGGGGTCGGATCGTCTGTCAGGGCCATCGGGTCTCCGGGAGCTTACCGCCCGCGCCGGGCGGGTGTCGGGTGCGGCGGTGCCTGCTCCGGGGCGCGGCCGTCAAGCCCGTCCGTGCCGCGGCGCGGCGCGGGAATCGGCCGCGATCCGGCGTCGCTCCGTTGTGTCCCGGCGGTCATGCGTCTACAACGACCGGGTGACGGTGCCCCGGCGACGGGGTGAAAAGGGAATGCGGTGAGGGGTCCGAGGCCCCGATTCCGCGGCTGCCCCCGCAACTGTGAGCGGCGAGCGCCCGCCAAGCGCCACCGGAGCGATCCGGGAAGGCGGCGGGCGCGCCGAGCCGCGAGCCAGGAGACCTGCCGTCACGACAGGATCCCGCAATGCCGCCGGTGGGGCGGCTGGAGACACTGCTGATGACGACCCAAACCCTCGCCCCCGTCGCCGCCGGCACCCGCGCGTCGGAGCGCCCGATCGCCGTCGCGCTCGCGGCCGTGCTGGGCCTCGGCCTGCTGTTCATGGCGGGCTTCTCGCCGGCGATCGCGCTCCACAACGCGGCGCACGATTTCCGACACACCCAGAACTTCCCCTGCCACTGACGTCCCCGGAACAGGGATGATCATCCGGCTCCTGTCGGCGGCCCTCGCCGCCGGCTTCTTCGCGGCTGCCGTCGTGACGGGCCTCGAACTCACGCTGACCTCGCCGCTGATCGTCGCGGCCGAGCGCTACGAGCAGCAGGAGGCGCCGCGTCAGGCCGCCGAGACGCTCCCGATCAGGGCGCTCCCGATCGTGCTGGCCCATGCCGGGCACGACCACGCCGCGCCCGACGCCGCGCCGGAATGGCAGCCCGGCCCCGGCCTGCCGCGGATGGCCTTCACCGGGCTCGCGACCCTCGTCGGCGGCGTCGGCTACGCGCTGCTGCTCGGCGCGGTGATGCTCGCCTGCGGCCGCGAACCCACGCCACAGGTCGGGCTCGCCTTCGCGGTGGCGGGCTTCGCCAGCGTCGCCCTCGCGCCGGGCCTCGGCCTGCCGCCGGAACTGCCCGGCAGCGCGGCGGCCCCGCTCGCGACACGCCAGGCGTGGTGGGTGATGACCGCCGCGGCGACCGGGATGGGGCTCTACCTGATCACGATCCGCCGCGCGCTGATCACCATCCTCGGGGGGCTCGTCCTGATCATCGCCCCGCACGCGGTCGGCGCCCCGCAGGCGCCGGAGGCCGCGTCGGAGCTTCCGGCCGCGCTGGCCGCGCAGTTCGCCGCGCGGTCGCTGGCCATCAGCTTCGTGTTCTGGATCCTGATCGGGCTGGGACTCGGCTGGGCGTGGCAGGCCTTCGCCCGCGGCGCGGATCGGGGAGCGGCCCGTGCCTGAGACCATTCTCTACGTCTGCACCACCTGCCGCCGCTCGGACGACGACCCGGACGGCCCCCGCGCCGGGGCCCGCCTGCTGGAGGCGCTCCGGGCGCGGAGCGGCGGCACGCCGGATCTGCGGGTCGAGGCGGTGGAGTGCCTGTCGGTCTGCAAGCGGCCCTGCACCGTGGCGGTCGCCGCGCCCGACCGCTGGACCTACGTCTACGGCGACATGGATCCGGCCGCCTCGGCCGAGATCATCCTCGGCGGGCTCGCGGCCTACGCGGCGACCCCGGACGGCATCGTGCCCTGGCGCGAGCGTCCGGAGGCGTTCCGCAAGGGCGTGATCGCCCGCATCCCCCCTTTCCCAGAACCCCGCCCGGTCCCCGCCGGCACCCTGGAGGCCGCGGAATGACCCTCGTGAACAAGATCCCCTGCACCATCGTCACCGGCTTCCTCGGGGCCGGCAAGACGACCCTCGTCCGCCACGTGGTCGAGAACGCCAAGGGGCGCCGCCTCGCCATCCTGGTGAACGAGTTCGGCGACATCGGCTTCGACAAGTCGTTCCTGGCGGCCTGCGGCGTCGAGGGCTGCACCGAGGACGCCATCGTCGAGCTGCCGAACGGCTGCATCTGCTGCACGGTCGCGGACGATTTCGTTCCCGCGCTGGAGACCCTGCTCGGCCGCGCCGAGCCGCCGGAGCACATCCTGATCGAGACCTCGGGTCTCGCGCTGCCGAAGCCGCTCGTCCAGGCGTTCCAGTGGCCGGCGATCCGCTCGCGGGTGACCGTCGACGGCGTGGTCGCCGTGGTCGACGGCCCGGCGGTGGCCTCGGGCGCCTTCGCAGAGGATCCGGAGGCCCTGGCGGCCCAGCGGGCCGCCGACCAGTCGGTCGACCACGACAATCCCCTGGAGGAGGTTTTCGAGGACCAGCTCCTCTGCGCCGACCTCGTGGTGGTCAACAAGGCCGACCTGATCGACGCCGCGACCCGGGCGCGGGTCCGCGCCGAGGTCGAGGGGCACCTGCCCCGCGCCGTGAAGGTCGTCGAGACCGAGAATGGCGCCATCGACCCGCGGGTGCTGCTCGGCCTCGGCGCGGCCGCCGAGGACGATCTCGACGCCCGCCCCTCGCATCACGGCGAGGGCGAGGACCACGACCACGACGATTTCGAGACGGTGGCGCTGCCGGTCCGCCCGGCGGTGACCGCGGGAGATCTCGCGGCCCGGGTCGAGGCGGCGGCCGAAGCCGCCGGCGTCCTGCGCATCAAGGGCTTCGCCGAGGTCGAGGGCAAGCCCATGCGCCTCGTGGTGCAGGGTGTCGGCCGGCGCGTCACCCATCATTTCGACCGCCCCTGGCGGGCCGGGGAAGCCCGCGACGGGACGCTGGTGGTGATCGGCCTGAAGGGCTTCGACAAGGACGCCGTCGCGGCGGCCCTCGCGGGATGAGGCCGGTCGCGCACGCCCGCCCGGACTCGCTCTAGGGGCCGCCGCGGTGCATCTCGTGCGCATCGATGCCGTGTCCCTCGACGAGGGCGAGGCGGCCGTGGATCTCGGGCAGGAGCCCGGCGACCTCGTGGTGCTGTCGTTCACCGACAGCGACCTCGCTTCGGTCGGGCAGGCCCACGCCGCGGAGCCCGGGCTGCCGAGCCTTCGGCTCGCGAAGCTCGCCAAGCTGCGGCATCCGCTCTCGGTCGACCTCTACGTCGAGCGGGTCGTGGCGCGCGCCAAGGTCGTGGTGATCCGCTGCCTGGGCGGGCTCGACTACTGGCGCTACGGGATCGAGCGTTGCGCCGAGGCCGCGCGGGCGCACGGCGTCGTGCTGGCGGTCCTGCCGGGCGACGACCGGCCGGATCCGCGCCTCGCGGCGTTCTCCACTGATCCCGACCTCGCCGGGCAGCTCGACGCCTATTTCCGCGCCGGCGGGCCCGACAACCTGCGGCGGATGCTGCGGAGCTTGGCGATCCGCCTCGGCGGCGACGGCCGGGTCGAGCCGCCGCAGCCGCTCCCGCGCGGCTTTCCGTGGTGCCCCGGCTGCGGGGTCCTGCCCCTCGAGACGGCCCTCGCCGCGGCCGGGACCGCGGTCCCGCTCGCCGGTGCGCGGATCGCCGCCGAGCCCGTCGCGCTCCTCCTGATCTACCGCTCCGCCGTGCTCGGCGGCGATACCGGCCCGTTCGCCGCCCTCGCCGCCGCCCTGCGGGCCCGCGGGATCGGCGTGCTGCCGATGGCGGTGTCCAGCCTGAAGGAGCCGCAGGCCGCCGCCGCGGTCGCCGCGGCCGTGCGCGCGCGCCGGCCCGACCTCGTGATCGCCGCCACCGCCTTCTCGGCCCGCGAGGACGAGACCGACTTCGTCCTCGACGCCGCCGACTGCCCGGTCCTCCAGGCCTTCACGGTGGGCTCGCCGCGCGCGGCCTGGGCGGCCTCCGCCCGCGGACTGGGCGCGGCCGATCTCGCCATGCAGGTCGCGCTGCCGGAATTCGACGGCCGGCTCTCGGGCTTCCCGATCTCGTTCAAGGAGGAGAGCGCCGAGATCGCCGGCTTCGCCGAGCGCCGCGCCGTGCCCTACGAGGCCGGCATCGCCGCGCTCGCCGACCGGGCCGCGGGATGGCTGCGGCTGGCCGCCCTGCCGCGCGCGGCGCGGCGCGTCGCCCTGGTCCTGTCCGACTATCCCGCCCGCGGCGGCCGGGCCGGGTTCGCGGTCGGCCTCGACACGCCCGCGAGCGCCCGCGCGATCAGCGCCGACCTCGCGGCCGCCGGCTACGCGGCGGGCGCGCTGCCGGAGGCGGGAGCGCTGATGGCGGCACTCACGGAGGGCGCGGCCCAGTTCCGGGTGCCGCTCGCGGCCTACGCGGCGTGGTGGCGCTCGCTCACCGAGGACGTCCGCGCCGCCGTCACCGCCAGCTGGGGCGAGGCCGAGGCGGACCCGGCCTGCGTCGACGGCGCCTTCCGCTTCCGGATCGTCCGGGACGGCAACCTCGCGGTCCTCCTCCAGCCCGACCGCGGCCGCGATCCCGATCGCAAGACCGGCTACCACGACCTCGAGCGGGCGCCGACCCACGCCTACCTGGCGTTCCATCTCGGCCTGCGGCAGGGTTTCGACGCCCTGGTGCAGCTCGGCACGCACGGCACCGCGGAGTGGCTGCCGGGCAAGGCCGTGGCCCTGTCGCCCGACTGCTTCCCGGCGCTCTGCGTGGGCGGGCTGCCGGTGATCTACCCGTTCATCGTCGACGACCCGGGCGAGGCCGCGCCGCTCAAGCGCCGTCTCGGCGGGGTCGCGCTCGGGCACCTGACGCCCGACACCGCCGTCCACGCGCTGACACCCGAGGCGGCCCGGCTCCGCGAGCTGGTGGAGGAGTATTCGGCGGCCAGCGTGCTCGACCCCCGCCGCGCCGACCTCATCGCCCGGGCCATCCTGGAGGAGGCCGGGGCGGCCGGTCTGCTGGACGGTGCCGGGATCGGCGCGGACACGCCGATGGACGAGGCGCTGACGCGGCTCGACGCGCATCTCTGCGATCTCGGCGAGACCGTGTTCCGCGACGGCCTGCACGTCTTCGCCCGCGCGCCGCACGGGGCTGCGGAGCCCGTCGCGGCGAGCGCGGACTCCGAGCGCGCCGGCCTTCTCGCCGCCCTCGACGGGCGGTTCGTCCGTCCGGGCCCCTCCGGCTCGCCGTCCCGCGGGCGGGCCGACGTGATCCCGACCGGGCGCAACCTCGCGACCCTCGACCCGCGGGCCATCCCGAGCCGCGCCGCCGCGCTCCTCGGCGAGAAGGCCGCCGCCGCCGTGGTGACCCGCTACCTTCAGGACGAGGGCGCCTATCCGGCCCGGATCGTCATGGATCTCTGGGCCTCGCCGACCCTGCGCACCGGCGGCGAGGACGTGGCCCACGCCCTCGCCCTGATGGGCGTGCGGCCGGTCTGGGACCACGCCAGCACCCGCGTCACCGGCTTCGAGATCCTGCCCCTCGCGATGCTGGACCGGCCGCGGATCGACGTCACCGTCCGGGTTTCCGGCGCGTTCCGCGACACCTTCCCCGACACGCTGGCGCTCCTCGACCGCGCCGCCCGCGCCGTGGCTGAGCGGGACGAGGCCGACGACGAGAATCCCCTGGCGGCGGCGCGGCGGCGGGGCGACGGCGCCGCGCGCGTCTACGGGGCCGCGCCCGGCCGCTACGGCGCCGGCACCGCCGCCACCGCCCTCGACGGCGCCTGGGAGGGCCGCGCCGACCTCGGCCGCGCCTATCTGGCCGCCAGCGGTCACGCCTACGGCGACCGCGACGGCCCGGACGCCGATTTCGCCGCCCGCGTCGCGGCGGCCGACGCCTATCTTCACGCCTTCGACGTGGCCGAGCGCGACCTGTTCGACGGCGACGCCGCGGTCGACGCGATGGGCGGTTTCGCGGCGGCCGCGGCCCTGGAGGGCGCGAATCCCGCGCTCTACAGCCTCGACGTGTCGGTGCCGGAGCGGCCGAAGGCGCGGACGGCCCGGGAGGACGCCGCCCGCCTGATTCGCGGGCGCCTCGCGGATCCCCGCTGGATCGCGGCCCAGCTGCGCCACGGCTACAGGGGGGCGCAGGAGCTCGCCCAGGGGCTCGACGCGGTCTTCGTCCTGGCCGCCGCGAGCGACGCGGTGACGGATGCCGGCTTCGAGGCGCTCTACGCGGCCTGGGTCGCCGATGCCGAGGTGTTCGAGCGCCTGCGCGCCGCCAATCCCGCCGCGGCCAGGGCGATCCTCGAACGGTTCGACGAGGCGCGGGATCGCGGCCTCTGGCACAGCCGTCGCAACGCCCTCCCGGCCGACGCCCTGATGCGCGAGGCCGCCGAGTGAGCGCCGCCCCGCATCGGCGCGTCCCGCCCGAGGCGCCCGCCCGCCGGGGCTGGTGCCCGGGCCTGGCCAAGCCCATGCCGACGGGCGACGGCCTGCTCGCGCGCGTGCACCCGCCGCTCGGAATCCTGACCCTGGATCAGGCCCGCGCGGTGGCGGACGGGGCGCGGCGCTTCGGGAACGGCCATCTGGATCTCACCGCGCGGGCCAATCTCCAGATCCGCGGGGTCTCCGAGGCGACGCGCGTTCCGCTCGCCGCCTGGCTCGCGGCCCGGGGCCTCGGCGACGCGCGCGCCGACGGCGGCCCCCAGCGCCTGACGCTCACGAGCCCGCTGGCGGGTCACGATCCGGACGAGACGATCGACGTGCCGGCCCTGGCCGCCGCCATCGAGGCTGCCGGGCTCGCGACACCCGGACTTCCGGCCAAGACCCTCGTCGTCGTCGAGGGCCGCCCCGGCCGGGCGGTGCCGGAGGCGGATCTCTGCGCCGTCGCCGAGGGGCCGGGCGTCGTCGCGATCGCGGTCGCGCGCGGTGAGACCTCGCGGACGCTCCTGACCTGCACGGAGGACGCGGCGCCTGGCCACGTGGCGGCCCTGCTCGGCGCCTTCGCGGGGACGGGCCGGCGCCGGATGCGCGACCTGGCGGACGACGAGCTGGCCGCGCTGACCGAGGCTCTTCGCTCGGGCAGGCCGGCGCCCCCGATCGGACCGGCTTACACGCGCCGCGGCTTCGCACCGGAACGGGAGCCGGCACGTCCGGCGCGCGGATCGGATCTCCGGGGCGTCGCCATCGACGCGCCGTTCGGGCGCTGCACCGCCGATGCCCTCGACCGGGTCGCCGCCGCGGCGACGGCGGTCGGCACGGACGCGATCCGCCTCTCCCCCACGCGCGGCTTCGTGCTGCTGGTGCCGGCCACCGCCTTCGACGCGGCGGCGGCCGCGACGGCGGCGCTCGCGTCGGAGTTCATCGTCGTCCCGGACGATCCGCGGCGCGCGATCGCGGCCTGCACGGGGGCTCCGGGCTGCGCCTCCGGATCGACCCCCACGCTGACGGACGCGGCGCGCCTCGCGGCGGCGTTCGGCCCGCTGGCGGGCGCGGGCCGCGCCGCGCACGTCTCGGGCTGCGCCAAGGGCTGCGCGCGGCCGGGCCCGGCCGACCTGACCCTCGTCGGCCGGGACGGGCGCTACGGCGTGGTGATCGGGGGGGCGCCCGGCGATGAGCCGGCGATGGATCTCCCTATCGAGGCCGTGCTGGAGCGGCTAGGAAGGGCCGAGATCGACGGGCTTTCCGCCGCCTTCGCGCCGGAGATCACCCCTTCGGCATGCGGGAGGACCAGGAGACCGGCATGAGCGCGAGCCAGAACGCCCTGCGCCAGACAGGATCGGAGCCGGCCGCGGCCCACGAGTCCCCGTCCCGCTACGACTACATCCGCGACGGCGGCGCGATCTACGCGCGCTCCTTCGCGATGATCCGCGCCGAGGCGGATCTCGGGCGTTGGTCGGGCGCCGCCGAGCGCGTCGTCGTGCGCATGATCCACGCCTGCGGCATGACCGACCTGCCGACCGACGTGGAGATGGCGCCCGATTTCGCCGAGGCCGGGGTCGCGGCTCTGAAGGCCGGCGCGCCGATCCTGTGCGACGTCCGCATGGTCGCCGACGGCGTCACCCGGGCTCGCCTGCCCGCCGACAACAGGGTGATCTGCACGCTCGGTGACCCGCGCGTGCCCGATCTCGCCAAGAGCCTCGGCACGACCCGCTCCGCGGCCGCCATGGAGCTGTGGCGGGAGCATCTCCCGGGCAGCGTCGTGGCGGTGGGCAACGCCCCGACCGCCCTGTTCCGCCTTTTGGAACTGCTCGATGCCGGCGTGGCGCCGCCCGCCGCGGTGATCGGCATCCCGGTGGGCTTCGTCGGCGCGGCGGAGTCGAAGGAGGCCCTGGCGCGGGACGGCCGCGTGCCGTTCGTGGTCGTGCACGGGCGGCGCGGCGGCAGCGCCATGACGGCCGCGGCGGTCAACGCGCTCGCCAGCGAGGTCGAGTGATGGACGGTTTCGAACGCCTCGACGGCCCGACCGAGGAAATCCCCGCGGCCGCCGTGACGGGCACGCTCTACGGCGTCGGGATGGGCCCGGGCGATCCGGAGCTGCTGACCGTGAAGGCGCAGCGCATCCTGATGCGCGCGCCGGTGCTGGTGCATTTCTGCAAGCGCGGCCGGCGCGGCAACGCCCGCACGATCGCGGACGCGATCCTGCGCGATCCCGCCCGCGAGATGGCCCTCGCCTATCCCTACACGACCGAGATCCACCCCGAGCACCCGGACTACGTGGCGGCGCTGGCCGGCTTCTACGACGACGCGGCCGGGCAGCTCGCCGATCACCTGGGTGCCGGGCGGGACGTCGCGATCCTGTCGGAGGGCGACCCCTTCTTCTACGGCTCGTTCATGCACCTGTGGCGGCGCCTGAAGGACCGCTTCCCCGTGGAGGTCGTTCCGGGCGTCACCGGCATGTCGGGCTGCTGGACCCGGGCCGGCACGCCGATCACCTGGGGCGACGACGTCCTCACCGTCCTGCCGGCGACCCTGTCGCTCGACGCGCTGACCGAGCGCCTGCGCGGCACGGACGCGGCCGTGGTGATGAAGCTCGGGCGCCACCTTCCGAAGGTGCGGGCCGCCCTGTCGGCCGCCGGGCTGCTCGCGCGCGCGGTCTACGTGGAGCGCGGAACGATGGCGGGCGAGCGGGTCGTGATGCTGGCCGACAAGGCCGACGACGACGCGCCCTACTTCTCGATGGTGCTCCTGCCCGGAGAGGGCCGCCGGCCGTGAGCGGGAGCCTCACCGTCGTCGGCCTCGGGCCGGGCGACGCGGCCCTGCTGACCGAGTCGGCCCGCCGGGCGCTGGACGCGGCGGAGGACGTCGTCGGCTACTTCCCCTACGTGGCCCGCGTGCCCGAGCGCCCCGGCCTCGTCCGGCACGCCAGCGACAACCGGGTGGAGGTCGACCGGGCGCGCCACGCGCTGCAGCTCGCAGCGTCCGGGCGCCGGGTCGCGGTCGTCTCCGGCGGCGATCCCGGCGTCTTCGCCATGGCGGCGGCGGTGTTCGAGGCGGTCGAGTACGGCGAGCCCGGCTGGCGCGACCTCGCCATCACGGTGGAGCCCGGCATCACCGCGATGCTCGCCGCCGCGGCCCGGCTCGGCGCGCCGCTCGGCGGGGATTTCTGCGCGCTCTCGCTCTCGGACAACCTGAAGCCCTGGCCGGTGGTGACCGCGCGGCTGGAGGCGGTGCTGCGCGCGGATTTCGTGGTCGCGCTCTACAACCCGATCTCCACCGCCCGGCCCTGGCAGCTCGGGGCGGCGCTGGAGATCGCGGCCGGGATCCGGGCGCCCGACACGCCCGTCATGTTCGCCCGCGCCGTCAGCCGGCCGGACGAGGCGATCCGGGTCGCGACCCTCGCGGAGGCGCCCGCGGTGGCGGCCGACATGGCCACGATGGTGATCCTGGGCGCCTCGACGACGCGGCTGATCCCGCGCGCCGGCCGGGCGCCGTTCGTCTACACCGCCCGCAAGGTCGAGGGACCGGCGTGATCGCTTGCGTCCAGCCAGCGGCGCGCGTCCGCTTCGTCCGCGACGCGGGGCACGTCGGGCTTGGCCGGCCGGCGCACCATCACGACCGGGAGGCCGAGGCTCCGCGCCGCCGCGATCTTGCCGTAGGTCGCCGCGCCGCCGGCGTTCTTGCTGACCACGATCTCGATCCGGTTCGCCCGCATCAGGGCCGCCTCGGACGCGGCGTCGAAGGGCCCGCGCGCCTCCAGGGCGGTGAGATGCGGCACCGGCAGGATCCCGGCCAGCGGCTCGACCGTCCGGGCCAGATAGCTGTGCTGGGGCGCCGCCGCGAAGGCCCCGGCCTCCTGCCGACCGATCGTCAGGAACACGCGCCGGGGTTCCGCGCCGAGGGCGGCGACCGCCTCCGCCATCCCGTCGACCTCGATCCAGTCGTCGCCGCGCTCGCGGCTCCAGGCGGGCCGGCGGATCGCGAGGAGCGGCACCCCCGTCAGGGCCGCCGCGCGCGCGGCGTTGGTCGACATCTGCGCGGCGAACGGGTGGGTCGCGTCGATCAGGCGGGTGATCGCCTCGGTCCGCAGGTAGCGGGCGAGACCCTCGGCGCCGCCGAACCCGCCGATCCGGGTCGGCACCGGCTCGGGCTTCGGCGCCGCGGTCCGGCCTGCCAGCGAGAGCGTCACGGCGCGATCCGCCCGGCCGGCGAGCGACCGGACCAGGGCGCTCGCCTCGCCGGTCCCGCCGAGGATCAGGACCCGCAGCGTGCCGGCGGTGGAGGGCGGCGTGTTCATGGGCGTCTTGTCCATGAGCGCTGATCGCCTGTCGAGCGTCCCGTGGCTGTCGATCGTCGGGATCGGCGAGGACGGGCGGGCCGGGCTGACGCCGTCCGCCGCCGCCGCGCTCGGCGCCGCTCGAGTGGTCTATGGCGGCCGGCGCCACCTCGCCCTCGCGGGGCCGCTCGACGCGGAGACGCGGCCCTGGCCGAGCCCGATCCACGAGGCCTATCCGGAGATCGTCGCGCGGCGCGGCCGGCCGACCTGCATCCTCGCCACGGGCGACCCGTTCCATTACGGCATCGGCGCCGAAATCGCCCGGCTGGTGCCGGCGGACGAGATCCGCGCCTTCCCGCAGCCGTCCGCCTTCAGCCTCGCCTGCGCCCGGCTCGGCTGGCCGCTCGCCGAGTGCGCGCTGGTCACGCTTCACGGTCGGGCGCTGACACGGATCGTCCCGCATATCCAGCCGGGGGCGCGGCTGCTCGTCCTGTCGTGGGACGGCACGACGCCCGGCGCGCTCGCCGCCCTGCTGCGCGACCGCGGCTTCGGCGCGTCGACGCTGACGGTGCTGGAGGCGATGGGCGGCCCGCGCGAGCGCGTCCGCACGGCCCGCGCCGACGCGTTCGACGGCGCCGGCGTCGACCCGCTGAACACCGTCGCGCTCGCGGTGGCGGGTGCCGGCCGCGCCCTGCCCCTCGCGCCGGGCCTCGACGACGACCTGTTCGAGAATGACGGACAGCTCACCAAGGCCGAGATCCGGGCTCTGACCCTCTCGGCCCTGCGCCCGCATCCGGGACAGCATCTCTGGGATGTCGGTGCGGGCGCCGGCTCGATCGCGATCGAGTGGATGCTGCGCCACGCGACCCTGCGCGCCACGGCGATCGAGGGGAGACCGGACCGCGCCGAGCGGATCCGGCGCAACGCCGCCGCGCTCGGCGCGCCGGACCTCGCCGTCATCACCGGCACGGCCCCCGGCGCGCTCGCCGGCCTGCCCGCGCCGGACGCGGTGTTCATCGGCGGCGGGGTCTCGGAGCCCGGAATCCTGCCGACGGCGCTGGCGGCGCTGCGGAGCGGCGGTCGCTGCGTGGCCAACGCCGTGACCCTCGAGGGCGAGGCCGCGCTGCTCGCCGCCTTCGCGGCGCACGGCGGAACGCTGCGCCGCTACGGCGTGGAGCGGGCGAGCCCGGTCGGGGGGATGCACGGCTGGCGCCCCGCCATGCCGGTGACCCAGTGGGCCTGGACCAAGCCGTGACCGGAGCCCTGGTCGCCGGCATCGGCTTCCGCCGGGAAACCGATGCTGAGGAAATCGCGGGACTGATCGAGCGCGCCCTCGCCCTGGCCGGAGCCGCGCGCTCGAGCCTCGCGGCCGTGGCCACCGCGGCCGATCGGGCCTCGGACCCGGCGATCCGCGCGGCGGCGGCCCGGTTCGGCCTGGCACCGCATCCCGTCCCCGCCGCCGCGCTGGAGGCGCGCGACGCCGAGATCGTCACCCGCTCGGCGCGGATCGAGCACCTGCGTGGCGTCGGCTCGCTCGCCGAGGCGGCGGCCCTCGCCGGGGCGGGGGACAGGAGCCGGCTCGCCCTGCCCCGAATCGCGAGCCGCGGCGCCACTTGCGCCCTGGCCGTCCGATACGACACGACACGGGAACCATGACCGTCCATTTCATCGGCGCCGGCCCCGGCGCGGCCGACCTGATCACGGTGCGCGGGCGCGACCGCATCGCGGCCTGCCCGGTCTGCCTCTACGCCGGGTCGCTCGTCGCCCCCGAGATCCTGAGCTGGTGCCCCCCCGGCGCCCGGATCGTCGACACGGCCCCCCTCGACCTCGACGCCATCGTGGCGGAGATCCGGACGGCGCACGCGGCCGGCCAGGACGTGGCGCGCCTGCATTCCGGCGACCTGTCGATCTGGAGCGCCCTGGCCGAGCAGATGCGCCGGCTCGACGCGCTCGCCATTCCCTACACGGTGACGCCCGGCGTCCCCGCCTTCGCGGCCGCGGCCGCGCTGCTGCGCCGGGAACTGACCGTCCCGGGCGTGGCGCAGAGCGTGGTCCTGACCCGCACCTCCGGTCGGGCGAGCGCCATGCCCGAGCGGGAGACCCTCGCGGCCTACGCGGCCACCGGCGCGACCCTGGCGATCCACCTGTCGATCCACGTGGTCGAGGCGGTCGCCGCCGAGTTGATCCCCTTCTACGGCCCGTCCTGCCCGGCGGCGGCGGTGTTCCGGGCGTCCTGGCCGGACGAGCGGGCCCTCGTCGGCGATCTCGCCGGGCTGCCCGGGCTGGTCGCGGCGGCCGGCCTGGAGCGCACAGCCCTGATCCTGGTCGGACCGGCGCTCGGCGCCGCGGATTTTCGCGAGAGCGCGCTCTACGCGCCCGACTACGACCGGCGCTACCGACCCGGCGGCACGGTGGGGAGCCGCTCGTGAGCGCCCCCGGCCTCCTCGTCGCGGCGCCGCGCTCCAGTTCCGGCAAGACGACCGTCACCCTCGCGCTGATGCGCGCCCTCACCCGGCGCGGCCTGCGGGTGCGCGGCGCGAAGTGCGGTCCCGACTACATCGATCCGGCCTTTCACCAGGCCGCGACCGGCCATCCGAGCTTCAACCTCGACAGCTTCGCGATGGCGCCACCCCTCCTCGACGCCCTGGCGGGCGCGACGGCGGCGGCCGATCTGGTGATCGCCGAGGGGTCGATGGGCCTGTTCGACGGTGTCCGGGCGGCCGAGAACCGCACCGGGGCGAACGCCGATATCGCCGCGCGCTACGGCTGGCCGGTGCTGCTCGTGGTGGACGTGTCGGGTGCGGCCCAGTCGGCCGCCGCCGTGGCGCTCGGCTGCTCCCTCTACGATCCCCGCATCCGGATCGCCGGCGTGATCCTCAACAAGGTGGCGAGCGCCCGGCACCGGCGCCTCGTGGAGGCCGGCATGGAGCGTGCCGGGCTGCCGGTGCTCGGCGCGCTGATGCGCGACGCGCAGCTGGTCCTGCCCGAACGCCACCTGGGGCTCGTGCAGGCCGGCGAGACCGCGGATCTCGCCGCCCGTCTGGACCGGCTCGCCGACCTCGCCGAGGCCGGCATCGACCTCGACGCCGTCACGGCCTGCGCGGGCGGCGCCGTGCCGGCCTCCGGCGGCCAGCTGCCCCGGCCGCCCGGGCAGCGCGTGGCGGTCGCCCGGGACGCGGCGTTCAGCTTCCTCTACCCGCATCTCGAGACCGGCTGGCGGATGGCCGGCGCCGAGCTCGTGCCGTTCTCGCCCTTGGCCGACGAGGGACCGCCCGAGGAGTGCGACGTCTGCTGGCTGCCGGGCGGCTATCCGGAACTGCACGCGGGCCCGATCGCCGGCGCGACCCGCTTCCTGGACGGGCTGCGCCGCTTCGCGCGGACCCGGCCCGTCCACGGCGAGTGCGGTGGCTACATGGTCCTCGGGCAGACGCTCCAGGATGCCGACGGCGCCACCCATCCCATGGCGGGCCTGCTGCCGGTCGCGACCTCGTATCACCGGCGCAAGCTGCATCTCGGCTACCGCGTCGCGCGGCTGTGCGGGTCCGGCGTGCTCGGCGGCGCGGGCACGCGCCTCGTCGGACACGAGTTCCACTATGCCAGCGAACTGTCGCCGATCGCGCCGGAGGCAGCGGCGCTCGCCCGCGTGACGGATGCCGAAGGTGTCGATCTGGGACTGGCCGGGCACCGGGTCGGACCCGTCACCGGCAGCTTCTTCCACCTGATCGCGACCGATCCGCCGTGACGCCGGCCTGCCGGGCCTGTCAGGCCGGGTCCGTCGTCGGCGCGCGGTTCTGCGCGAGGCGGGCGGCGCTGCGGACCAGCGCGAGCACGTCGCGGCGCATCTGCTCGTCCTCGATCTGAGCGTAGGCGCGCAGCAGCTCGATGGCGCCGTGGGCGCTGAGGAAGCCGAACACGTCCTCCTGGGCGTTCTCGCGCGGCTCGCTCTCCTCGAAGAACGCGGAGACCGGAACCTCGAGGAGGCGCGCGATCTCGCGCAACCGGCCGGCACCGACGCGATTCTGGCCCTTCTCGTATTTCTGCACCTGCTGGAAGGTCACGCCGACCGCGTTGCCCAGAGCGGTCTGACTCATGCCGCGGGCCTTGCGCAGGGCGGTGATCCGGATGCCGACCAGGCGATCGACGTCGGTCGTCTGCTTCGGCATCGTCTGGCCGGAGGTCTCTTTCTCCATGGCGTGGGCTGCATCCTCCTGCAGACGCGGTGTCTTCGCCTCGCCGTCGCGCCGCTTCACCGTCCGCCCCTTCGTCGCATGTCCTGCACGCCAGGCTACCGGTACTCCGTGCCGCTATCCGGCTATAGCCCTGATCCCGACACAGCTGAACCGCGGCGCAGTAGGACACCAAGTTGTCAAGCTTCGCAAGTCGAAGATTACATCTTCTAGTTTAAGCCCACACATCTTTGCAACATTGTTGCTCAAATGTCGACGCTGAGGTCTCGGCTGCTTTTATGGGTGCGCCTTGTCGCCGCGCGGGCGTTCCCCTTACGAGCACCGAGGCATGTAGGTTCGGTACCGCGCAGGAGACACGCATGTTCATCGCGATGAATCGCTTCAAGGTCGTTAAGGACGCGACGGCGGATTTCGAGGCCGTCTGGCTCGGACGCGACAGCCACCTCGGCGAGATGCCCGGCTTCGTGGAATTCCACCTGCTGCGCGGGCCCGAGCACGAGGATCACGTGCTGTACGCCTCCCACACGATCTGGCGATCGCGCGCGGATTTCGAGGCCTGGACCCGGTCCGAGCAATTCCGCAAGGCGCACGGTCGCGTCCCGTCGACCAAGCCCCTGTATCTCGGCCACCCGCAATTCGAAGGTTTCGAGACGATCCAGACGGTCGGCGGCTCCGCCGACGCCCGCCAGGACGCCGACGCCGTCTGAGCGAGACCGACCCCGGCCCTCCCGTGGCCGGGGTCGCACGCGGGCACCGACGCGGTTGAAACCGTGAGTTAAGAAACCCGCGTGAATTGAAATAGCTCCGGCGAAAATGGTTCCCTACCAAGTCTGGCCCCTGCCGGATGCGCCGAACAGTCACTCAGCATTAATCATGTATTGCAACGTCCGGAGGCTCGCCCTAGGTCGCAGCCTTCCTTCGTGACTGCGATCGTGAACCCGCGGGGCCCGCGGCTTGCTCCGTCACCGTCACCAGGCGGCGCTGAAACCTTTCGTGTCTCAGACTGGTACAGAGTCCGACTAAGACGGGACGTTGCGGGTCAGATGTTTCACGATCGGCTTCCGGAGACGTTTCAGGCGCTGCCGACCTCGGCGGAGCGCCGCCGCAACGTGTGGTCGGCCCTGCTGCCGCGCCGCGGTCGTGCGCTGGCGCGCATCGCCCTCTCCGCGGGGCTCGCGGTCACCGACATGGCGGCGATCGTGGCGGTGACGCTGGGCCTCGAATGCGCCTACCACGCCATCGCGCAGGACAGCACGGTCTGGGCGGGTCTCGTCCGCGGCCTGCGGCTGTCGGCGCTGCTCGCCTTGGTGATCGTCGCCACAAACGTGCTCCGCGAGGAGTACAGCCTCGAAAACGTGATGGCGCAGAAGCCCGGCATCCAGCGCGTGGCCTCCCTCTGGCTGATCGCCTGGGCCGCCGTGCTCGTCGTCAGCTTCATGACGAAGACGACCAACGATTACTCGCGGCTCGTCTCGCTCGGGATCTTCGCCGCCGGCCTGCCGGTCCTGATCGGAGCGCGGGCCGCGGTGCGGCGGCTCGTGCGCGAGCGGCTGAGCGCCGGCTCGGCCACCGCCAGCCGGATCCACCTCGTAGGCTACGAGGAGGACATCGCGCGCTTCTACGCCGGCAAGGAGGTCGACCAGCTCGGCTCGCGGATCATCGGGACGAGCTACCTGCGGCGGGTCGATCCCGGCGCGGACGCGGCCACGCGCCACGACCAGCTGCAGGAAGACCTCGACCTCGCCGTCTCCGTCGTCCGCTTCCTGCGGCCGGACGACGTCTTCGTCCTGGTGCCGTGGGCCGACACCGCGGAGGTCGAGCGCTGCATCGACGCGTTCCTGCGGGTGCCCTCGGCCCTGCACCTGCGTCCCGGCGCGGTCCTCGACCGGTTCCCCGACCTGCAGGTCGCCCGAGTCGGCGGCGTCTCGGGGATCAACATCGGCCGCCGGCCGCTCAACGTGGGTGAGGTCATGCTCAAGCGCGCCCTCGACCTGACGGTGGCGACCATCGCCCTCGTGTCGCTGTCGCCGCTGCTCGCCGCGATCGCGGTGGCGATCAAGCTCGACAGCCCCGGCCCGGTCTTCTTCCGGCAGAAGCGCTACGGATTCAATCAGCAGCCGTTCGGCGTGTTCAAGTTCCGGTCGATGCGGGCGGACCCGAACGCCGCCTTCCGGCAGGCGACCCGCAACGACAGCCGGATCACCCGGATCGGCGCCATCCTGCGGCGGACGAATCTCGACGAGCTGCCCCAGCTCATCAACGTCCTGCGCGGGGAGATGTCGCTGGTCGGTCCGCGCCCGCACGCGCTGGCGCATGACCGCAGCTTCGAGCGCCGGATCGCCCTCTACGCCCGCCGACACAACGTGAAGCCCGGCATCACCGGCTGGGCCCAGGTCAACGGCTACCGCGGCGAGACGCAGACCGACTTGGCCATGGAGCGGCGCGTCGCCTGCGACCTGCACTACATCGACAACTGGTCGATCTGGTTCGACATCCAGATCATGATGCAGACGGTCGTCTCGCGCCGCGCCTACCAGAACGCCTTCTGACCGGCAGCCGGCGATCGTCCGGCGCGCCGGTGTACACGGCGCGGCCGGCCGGGCCTCGCAGCCCGGGCGGTGCGCCTCAGAGGGCCTGCTTCCGCTCCCGGCAGGCGCCGCAATCGCCCTCGACCTCCAAGATGCTGTGGCTCGGCGTGAACCCGGCACGCTCGAGCGTGCGCCCGAGACTGCCCTCGACCTCCTCCGACGAGGCCTCGTCGACGCCCCCGCAGATGCGGCAGATCAGGAAGATGACGCCCTCACCGGGCGCGTGGCCGTGCGCGCACGGGATGAAGGCGTTGCGGCTCGCGATCCGATGGACCAGCCCCTGCTCCATGAGGAAGTCGAGGGCGCGGTAGACCGAGACCGGCGCAACGCGCTTGCCCGGCGCGCTCAGTCGCTCGGCGATGTCGTAGGCGCCCTGAGCCTTCCCGGCCTCGGCCACGGCCTCCAGCACCTCCCGGCGCAGGGGCGTGAACTGAAGACCGCGCTCGCGACACAGGGCCTCGGCCCGCGCGAGCATGTCACCGGTGCCGGCGTGGCACGCGTCGTGACCCTCGTGACGGTGCATGATTGCTCCAGACGTGATCCGCAGGTTGTCCCACGGGTTTGTTACAGTGTATCACCGCCGCCCAGCACCGCACCAGTAGCCCCGCGCGGTGCCCGCGCCGGCGTGAGCGCGCGACGAGGACTCCGTGCCGACCATTCCCAGCCCGAGACACGCGGCGCGGCGATCGCTGTTCCAGAGCGGGATCGGCCTGCGGCTGGCGCTCGCCGCGCTGCTCTCCGCGCTGGTCTGGCTGACCATCGCCTGGGCGCTCGCCACATGAGCGGCCCGATACCGGATCCGATCCGCCTCGTCGGTCTCACCCTCGGTTACGACCGGCATCCCGCGGTCCACCACCTCGACGGATCCGTGCGGGCCGGTGACCTGCTCGCCCTCGTCGGGCCGAACGGGGCCGGCAAGTCGACGCTCCTCAAGGGCATGGCCGGCGAGATCCGCTGCCTGGACGGCCGCATCGAGCGCGCGGGCGCCCTCGCCTACATGCCGCAGGTCGACGAGATCGACCGGAGCTTCCCGCTCACGGTGATGGATCTCGCCGGCATGGGCCTCTGGCGCCGCGCGGGGGCGTGGCGCAGCCTCACCCGGAGTCGCCCGGCCATTCAGGCGGCGCTGGCCACGGTCGGCCTCGACGGCTTCGCGGCGCGGCCGATCGGCACCCTGTCGGGCGGGCAGTTCCGGCGCGCGCTGTTCGCCCGGCTGATCCTGCAGGACTGCCCGGTCGTGCTCCTCGACGAGCCGTTCACCGGCATCGACGCGCGGACGGTGGACGACCTCCTGGCGCTCATCCGCGCGTGGCATTCCGAGGGGCGGACCGTGGTCGCCGCCCTCCACGACCTCCAGCAGGTCCGCGCGCATTTCCCGACGACGCTGCTCCTCGCCCGAGAGCCGGTCGCCTGGGGTCCGACCGCGCGGGTCCTGACGGCCGAGAACCTCGCCCGTGCCCGCAACCTGTCCGAGGCCTGGGACGAGGGCGCGGCGATCTGCGCCGGGCCGCGGGCGGTCGCGGCCCCGGCGCACGCGCACGGCAGCGCGAACCATCATCACCACGAGGATGCCGCGTGATCGATCCGCTCGGATCCCTGTTCGCGCCGTTTGTGGAGTTCGGCTTCATGCGTCGGGCCCTGGCGGGCTGTCTCGCGCTGTCGGTGTCGGCGCCGCCCATCGGCGTGTTCCTGACGCTGCGCCGCATGAGCCTGATGAGCGACGCCATGAGCCACGCGATCCTGCCCGGGGCCGCTATCGGCTTCCTGGTCGCCGGCCTGTCCCTTCCGGCGATGACGCTGGGCGGCCTCGTCGCCGGGCTCGCGGTCGCCCTGCTCGCCGGCGCCGTCACTCGGGCGACGGTCGTGCGGGAGGACGCGAACCTCGCGGCCTTCTACCTCATCTCGCTCGCGGCCGGCGTGCTGCTGGTCTCCCTGCGCGGCTCGCAGATCGACCTCATGCACTTCCTGTTCGGCTCGGTCCTGGCGCTGGACGACGCCGCCCTCTGGCTGCTCGGCGGCATCAGCACGCTGACCCTGCTGGCCCTCGCCCTGATCTACCGACCGCTCGTGATGGAATGCGTCGACCCGCTGTTCCTGCGGAGCGTCAGCCGCAGCGGCGGCCCGGTCCACCTCGCCTTTCTGGCGCTGGTGGTGGTCAACCTCGTGGGCGGCTTCCAGGCTCTCGGCACGCTGCTGGCCGTGGGGCTGATGCTGCTGCCGGCGGTGGCGGCCCGGTTCTGGGCGCGCGACCTGGCCGGGCTGATCCCTGTCTCGATGCTGATCGCCGCCCTGGCCAGCGTGTCGGGGCTCAGCCTGTCGTACCGGTACGACGTGCCGAGCGGGCCGGCCATCGTGCTGGCGGCCGGCGCGCTCTACGTGGCCTCGATGATGGTCGGCCCCCGCGACGGCCTGCTCCGCCGCCTCGTCCGGCCGCGCCACCTCGAAGCCTGATCAGGGCTGGTCCTTGAGGGCGGCGAGACCCTCGCGGTAGGTCGGGTAGGCGAGCGCGACGCCGAGCTCGTCGCGGATCAGCCGATTCCGGACGCGCTTGTTCTCGCCGTAGAAGCTGCGCGCCATCGGCGACAGGTCGGCGGTCTCGAAATCGATGGCGGGCGGGAGCGGCAGGCCGGTGAGGGCCGCGGCGTGCTCGGTCACGGTCTGGGGCGCGGCCGGCTCGTCGTCGGTGACGTTGTAGATCGCTCCCGGCCGCGGCCGGTCGATCGAGGCGAGCAGCGTCGTGGCGATGTCGTCGACGTGGATGCGGTTGAAGACCTGCCCGGCCTTCACGATGCGCTGCGAGCGACCCTCGCGCAGCTTCACGATCGGGTTGCGCCCGGGTCCGTAGATGCCCGAGAGCCGGAAGATCTGGACGGCCTTGCCGGTCGCGGCGCCGAGCGCCAGCCACGCCGCCTCAGCGTCGAGGCGCACCTTGGACCGGGCGCTGCGCGGGGTCGCCGGCGTGGCCTCGTCGGTCCAGGCGCCGCCCTGGTCGCCGTAGACGCCGATGGTCGACAGGTACCCGATCCAGCGGATCCGGCTCGCCGCGACGGCGTCGGCGTAGCGGGCGAGCACCGGGTCGCCGGCCTCGCCGGGGGGCGCCGAGACCAGGAGCACGTCCGTGTCGGCGAGGTCCGCGGCGATCCGGGGATCGTCGGCCTCCGGCCCGAAGGCGCGCATGGCGAAGGACGTCTCCGCCGCGATGCGGTCGGCGGCCGCGGGGTCGGTGACGGTCGCGCGGACGGTCTCGAAGCGCGCCCGTGCCCGCGCGGCGAAGTGGCGGCCCGTGAAACCGAGCCCGAAGACGAAGAGATTCATGCGGCGGATGTCTCGTCCGTCCGCGATCCCGTCAAGCCGGTCGCGGCCCGCCACTCGTCGCGCACGTGGGCGTCCGTCTCGCGCTCGCCCTGCTGCCGACGGAGCGCGCGCACGGTCTCCGGCTCCAGCAGCCGGCCGCAGGCCCAGACCGCCATGCCGCGCACCAGCGGGGACGGGTCGCGCAGCCGCGCGACGGCCGCCTCCGCCAGCGACGGGTCACCCGAATTGCCGATCGCGATCATGACGTTGCGCAGGAAGCGGTCGCGCCCCGTACGCTTCACCGGCGTGCCGGCGAAGAAGGCGCGGAACGCCGCGTCGTCGAGTTCCGCGAGATCCGCGAGCGACGGGGCCGCCAACTCCGCGCGCGCGGCGAGCCGGCTCTCCGCCGCCGTGCGGGCGAACTTGTTCCAGGGGCAGACGGCCAGGCAATCGTCGCAGCCGAAGACCCGGTTGCCGATCGCCGCCCGGAACGCCGCCGGGATCGGCCCGGCATGCTCGATCGTGAGGTACGAGATGCAGCGGCGGGCATCGAGCCGGTAGGGCGCCGGGAAGGCGTCGGTGGGGCAGACGTCCAGGCAGGCGCGGCAGGAACCGCAATGGTCGCGCTCCGGCGCATCGGGCTCGAACTCCGCGCTCGTGTAGATCGCGCCGAGGAGCAGCCAGTTGCCGTGCCCGCGGGAGATCAGCACCGTGTGCTTGCCCTGCCAGCCGAGGCCGGCCGCCTCCGCGAGGGTCTTCTCCATGACGGGGGCGGTGTCGCAGAACACCTTCACCCGCACGTCGCCCTTGGCCGACAGGTACCCGCCCAACTCTTTCAGGCGCCCCTTCAAAACCTCGTGATAATCCCGCCGCTGCGCGTAGGCGGCGACGGCACCGCGGTCGCGGCGTCCCACGAGGTCGAGGGGATCGTGCTCCGGCCGGTAGCTCATCGCCAGGACCAGGATGCTGCGCACCCCCGGCCAGAGCGCGATCGGGCTGGCCCGCTGGTCGGCCCGCTCCGCCATCCAGTCCATGGTGCCCTGCGCGCCCTCGGCGAGCCAGGCGGACAGGCGGCCCGGCAGGTCGGGGAGCCGGTCGGGACGGGTCACGCGCAGGCCGCAGAACCCGAGCGTCCGGGCCCGGGCCTCGACGAGGCGGCGCAGGTCGGCGCCGTGATAAGTCCGTCGCGCGTTCAGAAATCCAGATCCGCGTAGTGGGCTGCCGGCGCCATGCCGGGCACACGGTCGGCGAGCAGGGCGCGGAACGAGGGCCGCGACTTGACCCGGGCGTACCAGTTTCGCGCCATCTCGTCCTCGTCCCAGGGCACGTCGCCCAGGTAGTCGACGCAGGAGAGATGGGCCGCCGCCGCGAGATCCGCATAGGTCAGGTTGTCGCCGGCGATCCAGCGCCGCCGCGCGATCAGGTAGCCGATGTATTTGAGGTGGTAGCGCACGTTGGAGCGCGCCGCGCGGATCGCGTTCATGTCGGGCGGGCCGCCGCCCTCGTTGGCCGACATGAAGCGCTTCGAGATCTTCTCGTTCACGAGGTAGGCGGTCACCTCGGACTCGAACTTCACCAGGAACCAGTCGAGCAGCCGCCGGACCTCGACGCGCTCGACCGTGTCCTCCGGCAGCATCCGCCGGCCGGAGAGGCCGAGGCCGCGGGTCTCGTCGAGGTACTCGGCGATGACGCCCGCACCGGGGACCACGAGCCCGTTCTGCTCCAGCAGCACGGGCGTGACGCCCGCCGGGTTGATCAGCAGAAAGTCGTCGCGCCGTTCCCAGGGCCGTTCTTCGAACAGCGTCGGCTCCATGCCCATCTCGGCGAGCACGAGACGGATGAACCGGGAATTCGCGCAGAAGGGGAAATGGTAGAGGGTCGCCATCGAGGCCGTGCGGGACGTTCGGTCTGCCAGCGCGGCCGGTCCCGCGCTCGTCGAGGGTCCTGATGCGCAGGTCTTCGGCGCGCAGGACTTCGGACCGAGCGTTATTGCCCGACCGTTGCCGAGCCCTTAACACGCGCGGCCCGGCCCGGTAACTGCCCGTCAACCCTGATCGGCGAAGCCTCGGGTACAACCATTTCGCGTGGCAGGCGGCGGCCCGACGGGGGCCGCCGCGCGCGCGGCATCAAGGCGTCGCGATGGATCCCGCAAGCATCGGCAAGGCAGTGCTGCTCGCCCTGGTGGAGGGGGCGACCGAGTTCATCCCGGTCTCCTCCACCGGCCACCAGCTGCTGGTGGGGCACTTCATCGGCTTCCACTCGCCCAACAACACCTTCGAGGTGCTGATCCAGCTCGGCGCCATCCTGGCGATCCTGCTGGTGTATTTCCGCCGCCTCCTCGGGATCGCCACCGCCCTCCCGTCCGATCCGAAGGCCCGTCGCTTCGTGCTCGGCATCCTGGTGGCGTTCCTGCCGGCGGCGATCATCGGCGGTCTCTTCTCGAAGCTGATCAAGGCCTACCTGTTCAACCCGTGGATCGTCTGCGCGACCCTCGTGGCCGGCGGCCTGGTTCTCCTCGTCATCGACGACACCGACCTCGAGGTGAAGAAGACCGACGTCTACGACTTCACGCTGCCGATGGACCTGAAGATCGGCATCTTCCAGTGCCTGGCGATGATCCCCGGCGTCTCGCGCTCGGGCGCCACGATCGTGGGCGCGATGCTGATGGGCGCCGACAAGCGCTCGGCTACCGAGTTCTCGTTCTACCTCGCGATGCCGACCATGGCGGGCGCCTTCGCCAAGGACCTGCTCGACAACTACAAGTACCTTTCGGGCAACGATGTCGGCCTGATCGTGATCGGCTTCATCGTGTCGTTCGTCTCGGCGCTGTTCGTGGTGCGGTTTCTCCTCGACTACGTCTCCCGCCACGGCTTCTGGCTGTTCGCGTGGTGGCGGATCATCGTCGGCGCCCTCGGCTTCGCCGGCCTGATCATCCTCGGCTGACGCGAGGGCGCCGCGCCCCGGTACACCCGACGGCCCATCCGCCTCGCCGGCGGCGCCCCGGCGCGACGATCCGGATTGACGGGCGCTCCTCGCTTCGCCTCGGCCGCCGCCCTCAAAAATCGGTGATCGGCGGCTTGAGCTTTCCTCAACCATCGGGCGATTGCCAGCGGCGGGGCGGCGTGCGAGGCAAACGCATGAAAGCGGTGCAGAAGACGCCGCGCCCTGGGACGTACCGATGGAAGACAGACCGCTCGCCGACCTCTTCGAGCCCGCGGACCGAGCCCGCTGGCTCGGCCTCGTCGAAGGCGTCCTGAAGGGGGCCGATTTCGAGAAGCGGCTGGTGTCGCGCACGGCCGACGGCCTGCGGATCGAACCCCTCTACGGACTGGCCGAGCCGGCGGCGCAGCCGGTGCGCGAGCCCGGGCCCTGGCGGATCGCCCAGCGGGTCGACCATCCCGACCTCAACACCGCCAACGCGCAGGCGCTCACCGACCTCGAAGGCGGGGCCGATGCCCTCGTGCTCGCCTTCGCGGGCGCGCCGGGCGCCCGCGGCTACGGTCTGACGGCGGCGAGCGTCGAGGAGCTCGACGCCGCGCTGAAGGGCGTGATGCTGCCGCTGATCGCCCTGCGGATCGACGCCGGGGGCCGCGGCCTGGAGGTGGCCCGGCTGGTCAAGGCGCTGGCGGAGCGCCGCGGCGAGGATCTCTCGACCTACGATCTGGATCTCGGGCTCGATCCCGTGGGCGTCCTGGCGGCCACCGGCAGCCTCGGGGCCGTCTGGACGGACATCGCCCCCCGCCTCGCCGAGACCGTGGCCGAGCTGGAGGCCGCGGGTTTCCGCGGCCGAGCCTTCCTGGCCGACGGCCGGCCCTACCACGAGGGCGGCGCGGGCGAAGCGGCGGAGCTCGGTGCTGTGCTCGCCACCGCCGTCGCCTACCTGCGCGCCCTGGAGGCCTCCGGTCACGATCTCGCGAGCGCCCGCGACCGCGTCGCGATGCTGCTGGCGGCCGATGCCGACGAGTTCGTCACCGTCGCCAAGTTCCGCGCCGTGCGGCGCCTCTGGGCGCGGGTGGAGCAGGCCTGCGGCCTGGACCCGAAGCCGCTGCGGCTCCACGCCGAGACGGCGTGGCGAATGATGACCAAGCGCGACCAGTTCGTGAACATCCTCCGCACCGGCATGGCGGCGGCCTCGGCCGGCATGGGCGGCGCCGACAGCGTCGCGGTCCTGCCCTACACGCAGGCGCTCGGCCTACCCGACGCCTTCGCCCGGCGCGTGGCGCGCAACAGCCAGATCGTGCTCATCGAGGAGTCGCATCTCGCGCGCGTCAGCGACCCCGCCGCGGGCGCCGGCGGTTTCGAGGCCCTGACGGCCGAGCTCGCCGACGCGGGCTGGGCGGCGTTCCAGGCGATCGAGGCCGAGGGCGGCATCGTGGCCTCGCTCAGCGTCGGCAAGCTCCAACGGCGAATCGAGGTGACCCGCGAGGCCCGCGCCAAGGCGGTGGCGACCCGCCGCGAGCCGCTCACGGGTGCGAGCGAGTTCCCGAACCTCCCCGAGAAGCAGGTCACGGTTCTCGACGTGCCGCCCGTGGCGGCGGGGCGCGGCTCCAACTTCGGTGCGGGTTCCGCGGTCGCCTGCGACGCGCTGCCGTCCCAGCGCCTCGCGGAGCCCTACGAGGCCCTCCGGGACGCCTCGGACGCCTTCCTCGCCAAGACCGGGCGCAGACCGGTCGTGTTCCTGGCCAATCTCGGCCCGGTGGCGGCCTTCAACGCCCGGGCGACCTTCGCGGCCAACGCCTTCGCGGCCGGCGGACTCGAGTCCCTCTCGAACGAGGGCTTCCCCGACGCCGAGTCGGCGGCGGCGGCGTTCCGGGAGTCCGGCGCCAGCCTCGCCTGCATCTGCTCCACCGACGGGATCTACGCCGAGCGCGCGGTCGAGACGGCGAAGGCGCTCGCCGAGGCCGGCGCCGGACCGGTCTACCTCGCCGGGAAGCCGACGGACCTGGCCGAGCCGCTGAAGCAGGCGGGCGTGGCCGCCTTCCTGCATGTCGGCTGCGACCTGCTCGCCCTCCTCAACGCGGCGCTCCGCGCGGCCATGCGGACACCGGCGCCGCAGACGTCGCGCTGACGGGGCGCCGGTCCCTCCGAAGCCCTCGGCCCCCCGGACTCGCATGACGCCCCGCCTCGCCGTCGCCCTGCTCCTCGTCGGCACGCTGCCCGCCGCGGCCACCCCGCGCCCGGCCGCCCAGCCCGACCGGTTCGACGGCACGTGGAGCGTCGAGATCATCACCGAGGCGGGGACCTGCGACCGCGCCTATCGCTACCCGGTGCGGATCGAGCGCGGGCGGGCCCGCTTCATCGGGACCGCCTTCACGGTCGAGGGCGGCGTCGCCCGGAACGGCGCGATCCGCGGCACGATCTCGAACGGCGCCGCGACCGCCGACGTGCGGGGGCGGCTGGGCTCGGACGGGTTCGGTGCCGGAACCTGGGTCGCGTCCGGAGCCCTCGCCTGCCGGGGACACTGGAACGCGGAGCGGCGCGGCTGAGCCCGGCTGTGGCCGTCGCGAAACAGCCCGGATCTTGCCCGGAATCGGGCGTCCGGACCGAGCCGCCAGCCCCGATCCCGACGCAATCATGAGCGAGAGCTGAACACGGTTCGGACACCCGACGAGGCCGCCCGTATGAAGACTTCGATCCTCGCCACCTTCGCCGTCCTCGCGCTCGTCTCGGCTGCCGAGGCGCGGCCTCACCGGCACCCGGCCGCCCCGAAGGTGAACGCCGCCGAGGCCGAGAAGGTGCTGGGGCCGCTGCGGCAGGCCGCCACCGCGTGCTTCGCCGAGACGGTGCTGTCGAACCCGAAGGCCACCGCCGAGGCGCGCGCCGGCCGCTGGTACGAGGCCGTCGGCATCACCGGCTTCCTCTGCCGCCCGGAGGTCGCCGCGATGATCCAGGCCCACGACAGCCTCTACGGGGCGAAGACCGGCGAGCGCTACTTCAAGGGTGCCTACGTCAAGCACCTGGACCAGCAGCTCGCCGAGCGCCTCCAGCCGATGTTCGCGCGCAAGGCCGTCGCCAGCGCCGAGCCGCCGGTCGAGAAGGCCTCGGCCGAGGAGCCGGCCGAGAACAACTGAGCGGGAACCGACCGGGCCCGCCGCGCCTTCCCCGACCCGGAGGCGGCGATGCCCTACGAACTCCATTACTGGCCGATGATCCAGGGGCGCGGCGAGTTCGTCCGCCTCGCGCTCGAGGAAGCCGGCGCCGACTACGTCGACGTGGCCCGCCAGGACGACGATTCGGGCGGCATCGGACCGATGCTCGACCGCCTGTCCGACCCGGCCGATCCGCGGCCGCCCCTGGCTCCGCCCTTCCTGCGCGACGGCGACGTCGTCGTCGGGCAGAGCGCCGCGATCCTGCTCTATCTGGGGCCGCGCCTCGGCCTCGTGGGCGCTTCGGAGAGCGACCGGATCTGGACCCACCAGCTCCAGCTCACCGTCGCGGACGCGGTCGACGAGGCGCACGACACCCACCATCCCGTCGGCGTCGGCCTGTACTACGCGGATCAGAAGCCCGAGGCGCTGCGCCGGGCGGCCGAGTTCCGGGACGAGCGCATCCCGAAATACCTCGGCTATTTCGAGCGCGTGCTGGCGGCGAACGGCGGCGGCCGGCTCGTCGGCGCGAATCTCTGCTACGCCGACCTGTCGCTGTTCCAGCTCGTCGACGGCCTGCTCTACGCCTTCCCCAGGGCCACCGCCGCGGCCCTTCGGAGGACGCCGCAGGTGGCGGCGCTCCACGAGACCGTGGCGCGCCGCCCGCGGCTCGCCGCCTACCTCGCCAGCGAGCGCCGGATCCCGTTCAACGAGGACGGCATCTTCCGCCGCTATCCCGAACTGGATCCCTGAGGCGCGCGCCGGGGCTCACCGACGCGGGCCGGCGACCAGGATCGCCGCGAGCGCCAGCGCGATGAGCCCGAGCACCAGCGACAGCAGGCGCCAGAACAGCAGCGGGTCGCGCTCCAGAAGCGACGCCCGCCGGCCGTCCGTGAAGGCCGGGTTGGGGTGGCGCAGGTCGTGGACGAAGGCCGACAGGGCCGTGTAGCGCCGTTCCGGATCGGGATGAACGGCCCTGCGCAGCGCTTCGTCGACCCAGACGGGCAGCAGCGGGCGTACGGTGAGCGCCGACGCGTAGCGCAGCCGCCGCTGCGCCGCGCGCGTCCGCGCCCGGGGCACCGCGTCGCCGTAGGGCAGCCGCCCCGTCAGCATCTGGTAGGTGATCACGCCGACCGCGAAGACGTCCGACCGGACGGTCGCCGGGGCGCCGAGGAAGCACTCGGGCGCCGTGTACTGCACCGTGCCCAGGATCTCCGACGGGTCGATCCGCGGGTCGCCCTCGACCACGCCGGCGACCTGCGTCGCGCCGAAATCGATGACCTGGACGGTCCCCGCCGCGTCGATCAGGACGTTGTCGGGCCGCAGGTCCTGATGGACCATCTCCCGCCGGTGTAAGGCCTGCACGCCCCGGGCGAGCTGCTCGACGAGCGCCCGCACCGCCTCCAGTTCTGGCGCCGCGTGGTCGCGCATCCACTGGGTCAGCGTCTGGCCCTCGACGTAGCGCATCACCGTGTAGAGGTGGCTGCGCTGGCCGGCCCGGGAATGGGCCTTGAGCACGTGAGGACTGTCGATCCGGCGCGCGATCCACTCCTCCATCACGAAGCGCTTCCGATGCGCCGGGTCGTCCCGCAGGTCGAGGGACAGCACCTTCAGGGCGACCTGGGCGCCGGTCTCGGCGTCCACCGCGAGGTAGACGCGGCTGCGCGGACCGGAGTGCAGGATCCGCAGCAGCCGGAAGCCGTCGAGCTCCGCGGGCGGATCGAGCAGCGGCGCCGGGTCCAGCCCCTCGGCCTCGCCGAGCAGGTCCGCCGGCTCGCCGGCCGGCACCGTCTCGACCCGCACGATCTGGATCGTCAGGTTGTCCGGGCTGCCGGCCGCCAGGGCCATCTCCACGATCGTCCGCGCGGCGGCGTCCAGGGTCTCGGCCGCCGCGATCGCCGCCACGATGTCGCGGGGCCGGACATGCTCGTGCACGCCGTCGGTCGTCAGCACGAAGGTGTCGCCCGCCGCGATGCCGACGGCGTGGTAGTCGATCTCCAGGCGGGCCTGCGCCCCGAGCGCCCGGCCGAGATAGGATTCCGCGGGGGAGACCACCACGCGGTGGTCCTCGGTGAGCTGCTCGAGGGACCTGCCGGAGACGCGCCAGATCCGGCCATCACCGACGTGGAAGAGGTGGGCCGCGCGCGATTTCAGCACGAGGGCGTCGAAGGTCGTGACGTGACCCCGGTCGAGGTCGTTCGGGTCGGCGCCGCGCCGGGTCTCGGCGAAGAGCCAGGAATTGGTCGCCGCGATCACGCGCTGCGCCGAGGTCTTCACCGACCACGTGTCGGGCGTGGCGTAGTAGTCGCTGAGGAAGCTCTTGACCGCGGTCTCGCTCGCCGCGGCCCCGGCGGCGCTGCTGCTGATCCCGTCGGCGAGGGCCACCGCGATGCCCTTCAGGCCGAGGGCCGGCTGGACCGGGACCAGGGCGCCGTTGAAGTCCTGGTTGGCCGCCTTGCGGCCGGCGCTGCTGTGCTGGCCGATCGTGACCGTCAGGTCGGCCGGACCGTCCGAGACGGCACTCACGCGGCGGCCGCCGCGCCGTCGCCGCGGCCCCGGTACGACAGGGCCTCCGCGAGGTGGAGCCGGCGGACCTGGGCCTCGCCGTCGAGATCGGCGAGGGTCCGGGCGACGCGCAGCGTCCGGTGGAAGCCGCGGGCGGAGAGGCGCATGCTCTCGGCCGCCTGACGGATCAGCGCCGTCCCGTCGGCGTCGGGGCTCGCGACGTCCGAGATCAGCGTCGCCGGACAGGTCGCGTTGGTGGTGGAATCCGGCAGACCGCGCGCGGCGTAGCGCGCGCCCTGGAGGGCGCGGGCGGCCGACACGCGCGCGGCCGCCTCGCGGGAGCCCTCGGCCGGCGCCGGCAGGATTAGGTCGGCGGCCGTGACCGCCGGCACCTCGACGCGCAGGTCGATGCGGTCGAGCAACGGTCCGGAGATCCGCGACTGGTACTGCGCCATGCAGCGCGCGTTCGGCCCGCGCCGGCAGGCGTAGCCCGGTTCGAGTCCCTGGCCGCAGCGGCACGGGTTCATCGCCGCGACCAGCTGGAAGCGCGCCGGGTAGGTGACCCGGTGGTTGGCCCGGGCGATCATCACCGCCCCGGATTCCATCGGCTGGCGCAGGCTGTCGAGCACCTGCGGGGCGAATTCGGGCAGCTCGTCCAGGAACAGCACCCCGCCATGGGCGAGGGAGACCTCCCCGGGCCGGGCGCCGAGCCCGCCACCCACGAGCGCCGCCATCGAGGCGGAATGGTGCGGCTGCCGGAACGGGCGGCGGCTGGAGAGGGCGCCGCCCTTCAGCGCGCCCGCCACCGACTGGATCATGGAGATGTCGAGCAGCTCGCGCGGCGTGAGCGGCGGCAGGATCGACGGCAGACGGGCCGCGAGCATGGATTTGCCCGAGCCCGGCGGACCGTTCATCAGCAGGTTGTGGCCGCCGGCCGCCGCGATCTCGAGGGCGCGCTTGGCACCCTCCTGCCCCCGGATGTCGGCGAGGTCCGGAAGCGGCCCGGTCGGCGCGGCGACGGCGGGCTCCGGCCGCGCCATGACCTGGCTGCCCTTGAAGTGGTTGGCGAGCTGGATCAGCGAGCGCGGCGCGAGCACGTCGAGGTCGCCCCCGGCCCAGGCCGCCTCCGGCCCGGTGGCGGCCGGGCAGATGAGCCCGAGCCCCCGGGCACCGGCCGCCACGGCGGCCGGCAGCACGCCGCTGACCGCCGTGATGCTGCCGTCGAGGGCGAGTTCGCCGAGGACGCAGTAGCCGGCGAGCGCGTCGGCCGGGATCGCGCCGATCGCCGCCATGACGCCCAGCGCGATCGGCAGGTCGAAGTGCGAGCCTTCCTTGGGAAGATCCGCCGGAGCGAGATTCACCGTGATGCGCTTGGCGGGCAGTGCCAGTCCGGAGGCGATCAGCGCGCCGCGGACCCGCTCGCGCGATTCCGCCACCGCCTTGTCGGGCAGACCGACGACGGTGAAGACCACAGAGCCCGGGACGATCTGGACCTGCACGTCCACCGCCCGCGCCTCGATGCCCTCGAAGGCCACGGTGGCGACGCGGGTGACCATCGGTGCCAAGTCCTCGCCGCCGCGTTCCGGTACGGCCCAGATGTGCGGCAGATCCGGGAGCGGCTCAAGGGCATCGCCGCCATGGAACTCCGCTGCCGCCGGCCTGTTCACAGCCGGACACAATGGCCGGATCGGAGACAGCCATGCGCCTGACCACGACCCTTCTCGCCCTGACCCTGATCGCCGGCAGCAGCCTCGCCGCCCGCGCCGACGAGAAGCTCCCGCCGGACCAGCAGGCGAAGGTCGAAGCCATGCTCAAGCAGGAGGGCTTCACCAAGTGGAAGGAGATCGAGCTCGACGACGGCATGATCGAGGTCGACGACGCGATCGACGCGAGCGGCAAGCAGTTCGACCTGAAGCTCGATCCGAAGACCCTGGCGATCGTCAAGCGCAAGGCCGAGTAGGCGGCGCCGAGAGGCAGCGCTTGCGTTCAGAGCGAGGCCCGGCCATATAGCCGGCGGGGGGTTGGCGAGGGACGTTTCACTCGCCAACCGGGTCAGGTCCGGAAGGAAGCAGCCCTAACGAGACCGAGCGGGTCTTCGTCCAGCCTCCCACCTCATTCCACGGCGCGCGGCAGCCAGACCCAGACACGGCATGGACGCTACGACCGGCACGCCTGACGACGAGCCGGGCCTGCCCGGGTTTCCAGCGCCCCCCGCCGCGGCGACGCCCTACCGGGTGCTCGCCCGAAAGTATCGCCCGACCAATTTCGGCGACCTGATCGGCCAGGACGCGATGGTGCGGACCCTCGCCAACGGGTTCGCGGCCAACCGCATCCCGCAGGCCTGGATGCTCACCGGCGTTCGCGGCGTCGGCAAGACCACGACGGCGCGCATCCTGGCCCGCGGCCTCAACTACGCCCGCGCCGGACAGCCCGACACCGGCCCGACCGTGTCGATGCCGGAACTCGGCCTCCACTGCGCGGCGATCATGGAATCCCGGCACATGGACGTGCTGGAGATGGACGCCGCCTCGCATACCGGTATCGACGACGTCCGGGCGATCATCGACGGCATCCGCTACGGGCCGGTCTCGGCGCGCTACAAGGTCTACATCGTCGACGAGGTCCACATGCTCTCCGAGAAGGCGTTCAACGCCTTCCTGAAGACGCTGGAGGAGCCGCCGCCGCACGCGAAGTTCGTGTTCGCCACCACGGAGATCCGCAAGGTCCCGGTGACGATCCTGTCCCGCTGCCAGCGATTCGACCTGCGCCGCGTCGAGGCGCCGACCCTGCACGCCCATCTCGCGAAGGTCTGCGCGGCCGAGGGGGTCATCGTCGAGGACGAGGCGCTGGGGGCCATCGTGCGGGCCGCGGAAGGGTCCGTGCGCGACGCGCTCTCGTTGCTCGACCAGGCGATCGCCCACGGCGCCGGCACGATCACCGCGCAGAGCGTCCGCGACATGCTGGGCCTCGCCGATCGCGCCCGGATCCTCGACCTGTTCGAGGCGGTGATGCGCGGGTCGGTCCCGGCCGCCTTCGCGGAACTGCGGGCGCAGTACGATTCCGGCGCGGACCCGTCGGTGGTGCTCTCGGATCTAGCGGCCTTCACGCATCTCGTCACCCGGCTCAAGGTGGTGCCGGAGGCGGCCGCGGACCCGACGCTCAGCGAGACGGAGCGCGTCCGCGGGGCCGCGTTCGCCGACAAGCTCTCGATCCGCGCCCTGTCGCGGGCGTGGCAGATCCTGCTGAAGGCGATTCCCGAGGTCCAGGCCGCGCCCCGGCCGCTCGCGGCGGCCGAGATGGCGATCGTGCGCCTCGCCTACGCGGCCGATCTGCCGACCCCCGACGAGGCGCTGCGCCAGCTCAGGGCCGAGGCGGCCGCGGCCCCCGCGGACGAGGCCCCGGCCGTGTCGGCCCGGCCGCCGCTTCCGCCGATCCCCGACCTGCGCGGCGGCGGCTCCGCCGCGCTCGCCGCGGCACCCCGCACGGCAGCCGCGGACACCGCCCCGGTCACGGCACCCGTGGCCGCGCCCGTCGCCGTGAACGCGACCGCGAGCGTCGCCATGAGCGCGCCCGTCGCTGCGCCGGCGCCGAGACCGGCGCCCGTGGCACCGCCGACGCCGCGCCTCGGACGGTTCGAGGACCTGATCGCGCTGGCGGACGCCAACCGGGACATCCTGCTGCGGACCGCCCTCGAGCGCGACGTCCACCTGGTGCACTTCGAGGAGGGGCGGATGGAGTTCCGCCTCGCCTCCGGCGGCCGGTCGAGCCTCGCCAACGACATCGCCGCCGCCATCGAGCGGTGGACCGGGCGGCGCTGGGTGGTGGCCCTGTCGAAGGACGAGGGCGCCCCGACCCTCGACGCGGCGGCCCGGGCCGCCACCGAGACCCGCCGGGAGAATGCCGCCGCCGACCCCTTCGTGCGCGAGGTGCTGACGCGCTTCCCCGGGGCCGAGATCGTCGACGTGCGCGAGACCGCGCCCGAGGCCCTGCCCTCCGCCGAGCAGGAGATCCTCGGGGAAGGCGATGCCGCGCGGGTCGGCGAGGTCGAGGACGACGACGCCTGACGCGGCGCACGGTGGCGCCCGGGCCGGGCCATACCCAGATCAGACGAGGAAACGGAAAGAGAGCCGCATGCGCGACCTGATGGGCATCATGAAGCAGGCTCAGGCCATGCAGGAGAAGATGGCCAACCTGCAGTCCGAGATGGATGAGATCGAGGTGAGCGGCGCCTCCGGCGGCGGCTCCGTCCGGGTCACCATGACCGCCAAGGGCCAGATGAAGGGCGTCAGCATCGACCCGTCGCTGATGGTGGCGGACGAGCGCGAGATCCTGGAGGACCTGATCGTGGCCGCCTGCAACGACGCCCGCGGCAAGGCCGAGGCGACCATGCAGGAGCGCATGGCCGAGCTGACGAAGGGCCTGCCGCTGCCGCCGGGCATGAAGCTGCCCTTCTAATCTGCAGGTCCGACGGAACGATCGAAACCGTCGTCTTCGCGAGTGCGGCGGAGCGATCCGGCAGCGCCGCGCTCGTCGAGGACGCACTGCCCTGGACTGCTTCGTCGCGCTCGCGAGGACGGGGAAGAACGGGCGGCCCTGCGAGCCGCCCGTCCGATCTTCAGGCCGCGATCGCCTGCGCGGTCGGCCCGGCAGAGCGCACGTCGGCGTCGACATGGTCCTCGAACCGCTTGAAGTTGTCGTCGAACATCTTCACCAGCCGCGCGGCCGTCTCCACGAAGGCACCCTTGTTGGCCCAGGTCTTCACCGGGGTCAGGATGTGCGGCTCGACGCCCGGAACCGAGACCGGCACTGCGAAGCCGAAATACGGGTCACGCCGGAACTCGGCCTGCGCCAGCGAGCCGTCGAGGGCGGCGCTCAGCAGGCGGCGCGTCACGCGGATCGGCATCCGCCGGCCGGTGCCGACGCCGCCGCCGGTCCAGCCGGTGTTGACCAGCCAGCAATCGACGCTGTGCTTGGCGATGAGGTCGCGCAGCAGGTTGCCGTAGGTGCTCGGGTGCCGCGGCATGAACGGCGCGCCGAAGCAGGTCGAGAAGGTCGCCTCCGGCCCGGTCAGGCCGCGCTCGGTGCCGGCCACCTTGGCGGTGTAGCCCGAGAGGAAGTGGTACATCGCCTCGGCGCCGGTGAGCTTGGCGATCGGCGGCATCACCCCGAAGGCGTCGCAGGTCAGCATCACGATGTTCTTCGGATGCCCGGCCCGGCCCGTGGCGCTCGCGTTGGCGATGAAGTCCAGCGGGTAGGCGCAGCGTGTGTTCTCGGTGAGCGACGCGTCGTCGAAGTCCGGCACGCGGGTGACCGGGTCGATGATCACGTTCTCCATCACCGTGCCGAAGCGCTCGGTGGTGGCGTAGATCTCCGGCTCGGCGTTGCGCGAGAGACGGATCGTCTTGGCGTAGCAGCCGCCCTCGAAGTTGAAGATCCCGGAATTCGACCAGCCGTGCTCGTCGTCGCCGAGCAGCTGGCGGGAGGAATCGTTCGACAGCGTCGTCTTGCCGGTCCCGGACAGGCCGAAGAAGATCGCCGAGCCGCCCTCGGCGTCGAGCGCCGCGTTGGCCGAGCAGTGCATCGGCATCACGCCCTGCCCCGGCAGGATGTAGTTCAGGTAGGTGAAGACCGACTTCTTCATCTCGCCCGCGTAGGCGGAGCCGCCGATCAGCACGAGCTTCTTCGAGAAGTCGATGGCGATCACGGTCTTCGACCGGCAGCCGTGCCGGGCGGGATCCGCCTGGAAGCTCGGCAGGTCGATGATCGTCATGTCCGGCACGTAGGACGCGATCTCGGAGCGGTCCGGCCGGATGAGCAGGTTGCGGATGAACAGCGAGTGCCACGCGAACTCGGTGAACACCCGCGCCTTCACCCGGTAGGCCGGATCGGCACCGCCGTAGAGGTCCTGGGCGAACAGCTCCCTGCCCTCGGCGTGCTTCAGGAAGTCCTGGCGCAGGGTCTCGAACTGCTCGGGCGTGATGGCGCCGTTGTTGTCCCACCAGACCTCGTTCTCGGTGCCGGCGTCGCGGACCACGAACTTGTCCTTGGGCGAGCGGCCGGTATGGCTGCCGGTGGTGGCGACGATCGCGCCCCCGCGGGCGAGCTGCGCCTCCTTGCGGGACAGGGCCTCCTCGTAGAGGCGCGGGGCCTCGAAGTTCCAGTGGACGGCCTTGAGGTCGCGGAAGCCGGCCGCCTCGGCGCCGTGGGCCGCGTTGTGATCACCGATGTTGGTCAAGATCGTATCTCCCGGGCCCCTGTTCGACCGTCGACGCGACTGAACCGGACGGCACCGCCGTCCGGGCTTGCCCGGGAGACGTCCGTGCGGTCGTACAGGACCGCCGCACGCAGGATCTCCGTTCCCGGCCGCTCGCCTCCCCACTCTCGAGTAGGTGGCGAAGCTTCGCTGTCATAAGGGGCCCCGCCGGGAGCCCGCAACGTGTACAAACAGGTTAGACCACAGTCGTGGACTCAGGAACCCAAGTCTGTAAGCAGTTCCGTTCGTCGGGCAGCATAATGCCACCGGCGGAGCGGCTTCGGAATACCCATATACCACACAAGCGGGTACTCACCCGTCCCCGGACCCTTGCGCGGCGCCCGCCGCCGTCTATGCCCGTCCGGATCCGAAGCCCCTTCCTCGCCCCAGAGGCACGATGCCCCAAGCCGTCGCCGGCCCCGAGATCGAGCGCCTGATCCAGCTCCTCGCCCGCATGCCGGGCCTCGGACCGCGCTCGGCGCGGCGGGCCGCCCTCCAGCTCATCAAGAAGCGCGACACTTTGCTCGGGCCCCTCGCCGACGCGATGCGGGTGGCGGCCGACCGCATCGTCGTGTGCACGAGCTGCGGGAACGTCGACACCTCGGACCCGTGCACGATCTGCCGCGACGCCGAGCGCGATCCGACGACGCTCGTGGTGGTGGAGGACGTGTCCGACCTCTGGGCCCTGGAGCGCTCCGGGGCCGTGAAGGCGCGCTACCACGTGCTCGGCGGCGTCCTCTCGGCGCTGGACGGCGTCCGGCCGGAGCACCTGAACCTCGCGAGTCTCGTGGAGCGCGTGGCCCGGCCCGAGGTCACCGAGGTCATCTTGGCGCTCAACGCCACGGTCGACGGCCAGACCACCGCCCACTACGTCACGGAGTCGATCCGGCACTGCGACGTGAAGGTCACGCGCCTCGCCCACGGCGTGCCGGTCGGCGGCGAGCTCGACTACCTCGACGAGGGCACGCTGTCGGCGGCGATCCGCAGCCGGACGGCGTTCTGAGGGTCGGCGACGGGGCACCAACCGGTATTTGACCGGTCCACGGCCGCATCCTATTCGACGGAGAGCCCGGACCCGTCCCGGCGCCTTCCCTGCCGGTTCCTGCCATGACCATCCGCCCGCTCGTCATCCTTCCCGATCCTGTCCTGCGCCTGGGCTCCGAGCCGGTCGGGCCGATCACCGCCGAGATCCGCACCCTCGTCGCCGACATGTTCGAGACGATGTACGACGCCCCCGGCGTCGGGCTCGCGGCGATCCAGATCGGCGTGCCGAAGCGCGTCGTCACGATCGACACGTCGAAGGAGGAAGGCGTCCGCGACGCGCGGGTGTTCATCAACCCCGAGATCGTCTGGTCCTCGGAGGAGAAGCGGGTCTACGACGAGGGCTGCCTGTCGATCCCGGACTACTACGCCGAGGTCGAGCGGCCGGACCGGGTGCGGGTGAAGTTCCGCGACCTCGACGGCACGGAGCGGGAGATCGAGGCCGACGGCCTGCTCTCGACCTGCATCCAGCACGAGATCGACCACCTGAACGGCGTGCTGTTCATCGACCACCTGTCGAAGCTGAAGCGCGACCGGGTGATCAAGAAGTTCACCAAGGCGGCCAAGCGCGACGCGGCCTGATCCGGCCATGCGCGTCGTCTTCATGGGCACGCCGGACTTCGCGGTGCCGACGCTCGCCCGGCTCGCGCAGGACGGGCACGACATCGCGGCGGTCTATACCCGCGCGCCCGCCCGGGCCGGCCGCGGCATGAGCCTGCGCCCCTCGCCGGTCCACGCGCTGGCCGACACGCTCGGCGCTCCGGTCCTGACACCCGCGACGCTCCGCACGCCCGAAGCCGCCGAGACCTTCGCGGCGCACCGGGCCGACGTCGCCGTGGTGGTGGCCTACGGGATGCTGCTGCCGCAGGCGATCCTCGACGCGCCGAAGCACGGCTGCCTCAACCTGCACGGCTCCCTGCTGCCGCGCTGGCGCGGGGCGGCGCCGATCCAGCGCGCCGTGATGGCGGGCGATGCCGAGAGCGGCGTCGGCGTGATGCGGATGGAGGCGGGCCTCGACACCGGCCCGGTGGCGCTGGAGGCCCGGCTGCCGATCGCGCCGGGCATGACGGCGGGCGCGCTGCACGACGCCCTGATGCCGCTCGGCGCCGACCTGATGGCGCGGGCCCTCGCGGCGCTCGACGCGGGCACGCTGACCTTCACGCCGCAGCCGGAGGACGGCGTCGTCTACGCGCACAAGATTACCAACGACGAGGCGCGGATCGACTGGTCCCGACCGGCGGCTGAGGTCGCGAACCGGATCAACGGGCTGTCGCCCTTCCCCGGAGCGTTCTGCGAGATCGATCTCGGCAAGGGACCCGAGCGGGTGAAAGTGCTGCGCGCCGCCCTCGCCGAGAGCGCAGGTTCGGGCGCGGGCGCGCCGGGCACGCTGCGCGATACCGAGGGCACAGTCGCCTGCGGCAGCGGCGCGGTGCGCCTCATGGAGCTGCGCCGCGCCGGCAAGGGCGGCAGCGCGACGGGGGCCGAGTTCGTCCGCGGCGCCCGGCTGACGCCCGGCGCCCGCCTCGGCTGATGCCCCGCTACAAGCTCGTCATCGAGTACGACGGCGGCCCCTTCTGCGGCTGGCAGCGGCAGGCCGACGATCCCACGGTTCAGGGCGCGATCGAGGCGGCCGTCACGCGCTTCTCCGGCGAGAATGTCCGGCTCACCTGCGCGGGCCGGACCGATGCCGGCGTGCACGCGATCCATCAGGTCGCCCATCTCGACCTCGCCAAGGACTGGCGGACCGACACGGTCCGGGACGCCCTGAACGCCCATCTGCGGCCGCAGCCGGTGGCGATCCTGTCCGCCGAGACCGTGCCGGACAGCTTCGACGCCCGCCACTCGGCGATCCGCCGGCACTATCGCTACCGCATCCTCAACCGGCGCAGCCCCGCGGCGCTGACGCGGGCCCATGTCTGGCACGTGCCGTGGCCCCTCGACGCGGACCTGATGCACGACGCCGCCCAGCGCCTCGTCGGCCGCCACGACTTCTCGGCCTTCCGGGCCGCTGAATGCCAGGCGAACAGCCCGATCCGCACGCTGGAGCAGCTCGACGTCGCCCGCGCGCCGATGGCGCTCCACGACGAGATCGTGGTGGCGACCGCGGCGCGCTCCTTCCTGCACCATCAGGTGCGGGCGATGGTCGGCACGCTGATGCTCGCCGGCTGCCGTCGCCTCGCCGCGGACGACGTGGCCGAGATCCTCGCCTCGGGCGACAAAAGCCGCTGCGGGCCGCTGGCCCCGGCCGCGGGGCTGACCTTCGTGGGCGTCGACTACGATCCCGGGAAATAGGCGTCGAGCACGCGCCCGTAGATCGCGGTCAGCCGCTCGAGGTCGGCGACCGCCACGCATTCGTCGACCTGGTGCATCGTCTCGCCGACGAGGCCGAACTCGATCACCGGGCAGGCATCCTTGATGAAGCGCGCGTCCGACGTGCCGCCGGTGGTGGAGAGCGTCGGCGTCAGACCGGTCTCGGCCCGGATCGCCTCGGCGACGAGCGTCACGAAGGCGTCCGGCCGCGTCAGGAAGGCCGGCGCGTTCGAGGGCTGGAGGTCGAGGGTGAAGCGGACCGCGTTCCCGGCCGCCTGCTCCAGGCGCCGGCGGATCTCGGCGCCCAGGCTCTCGGCCGTCCAGTCGTCGTTGAAGCGGACGTTGAAGGTTGCCCGGGCGGTCGACGGGATCACGTTGGTGGCTGGATTGCCGACGTCGACCGTGGTGAATTCGAGGTTCGAGGCGTCGAAATGCGCGGTCCCACGATCCAGAGGCTCGGCGATCAGCGCCGAGGCGAGGCGCAGCAGGCCGGGAATCGGGTTCTCGGCCTTGTGCGGGTAGGCGACGTGGCCCTGCCGTCCGAGCACAGTGAGCTTGCCGGTCAGCGACCCGCGCCGGCCGATCTTGATCATCTCGCCGAGCCGGCCTGGGTTGGTCGGCTCCCCGAGGACGCAGTGGTCGAACCGCTCGCCCCGGCGCCGCGCCCAGTCGAGGAGCTTCACGGTGCCGTTGACCGCGGGTCCCTCCTCGTCGCCGGTGATCAGGAACGCGATGGAGCCGCCGAAATCGGCCCCGCGCCGGTCGAGGAAGGCGAGGGTCGCCGCGAGCATGCAGGCGACGCCGCCCTTCATGTCGGCCGCGCCCCGGCCGTACAGCATCCCGTCGGCCACGGCGCCCGCGAAGGGATCGTGGCGCCAGGCGCCCTCGCCCTCCGGCACGACGTCGGTGTGGCCGGCAAAGACGAGGCACGGACCGTTCTGCCCGATGCGGGCGTAGAGGTTCGGCGTATCGGGATAGCCGGGCTCCGCGAAGACCGGCCGCTCGATCGCGAAGCCGGCCGGCCGGAGCGCGTCGGCGACCACGTCGAGGGCGCCCCGATCTTCCGGTGTCACGGACGGGCAGCGGATCAGGTCCTGCGCGAGGCGCAGGGCCGCGTCGGGGGCGTGATGGTCAGCCGGCATGAACCCGTCCTCGGCGGCGCGAGGTGCCGCGCGGCCCGCTTAACCCGAAGCGGGCCGCCCCGGAACTCCCGACCCGGGCCCTACTTGGTGACCACGACCTGCACGTCGCCGTGGCGGCGCTGCACCGAGACGGTGACGTCGTCGTCGTAGCGCTGGAAGCGGATGTCCAGGCGCGAGCCGCCGAGCTTCACGTTGTAGAGCGTCACCCCGTCGAGGAAGCCCGGCAGGATCGGGTTCTTGAGCCGGACGCGGTTGCGCTCGTGGTCCAGTTCGAGGCCGAGGCAGGCCGCCAGGAACGCGAACGGCGCCGCCGCCGCCCAGGCCTGCGGGCTGCAGGCGACCGGGTACGAGACCGGGCCGCGCTGCTTGCGGCGCATGAAGCCGCAGAACAGCTCCGGCAGCCGCTTCTGGTCCTGGTAGAGCGAGGTGTCGAACATCCCCTGGAAGATGCGCGCGGCCTCGTGCTTGCGGTCGTAGCGCGCGAGACCCATCGCGATCAGCGCGTTGTCGTGCGGCCAGATCGAGCCGTTGTGGTAGGACATCGGGTTGTAGCGCGCCTCGCCCTTGGCGATCGTGCGCACGCCCCAGCCGTTGAAGCCGTCCTTGCACAGCAGCGTCTCGGCGACCCGCGCCGCCCGCTCCGGCTTGGCGATGCCGGTGAACAGGGCGTGGCCGGCATTGGAGGAGCGGACCGCGCACTGCTTCTTCGCGCCGTCGAGCGCCAGCGCGTAGGTGCCGATCTCCTCGTTCCAGAAAGCCGCGTCGAACCGCTCGCGCAGGCTCGCGGCCTCCTGGGTGAGCCGCTGGGCCATCGGGTCGTGGCCGAGGAGCGCCGCGAGCTTCGCCATGCCGTTCTTGGCCGCGTAGACGTAGCCCTGTACCTCGCAGAGAGCGATCGGGCCCTTGGCCAGGTGGCCGTCGGCGTGGAAGATCGAGTCGTGGCTGTCCTTCCAGCCCTGGTTCTCGAGGCCCTTGTCGGTGTCGCGGGCGTACTCGACGAACCCATCACCGTCGCGGTCGCCGTAGCGGTCCATCCATTCGAGCGCCAGTTCGAGGGCCGGCCAGATCGCCCGCACGGTCTCGAGGTCGCCCGTGACCGCGTAGTACTCCCAGGCCAGCATCACGAAGAGCGGCGTGCCGTCGATGGTGCCGTAATAGTGCCGGAACGGCACCTCGCCGAGCATCGCCATCTCGCCGCGGCGGGTCTCGTGCAGGACCTTGCCGGGCTGGGCGTCGGCGGCCGGATCGACCGCCTTGGCCTGCGTCGAGGCGAGGTAGCGCAGGACCCCCCGGGCGAATTTCGGGTCGATCCACAGGGCCATCATCGCGGTGATGATGCCGTCGCGCCCGAACACCGTGGAGTACCAGGGGATGCCGGCGAACGGGTAGATGCCCTCCGGGGTGCGGCTCGCGAGCATGTAGAGGTCGGCGGTTGCCCGGCACAGGCCCTCGTTGAACTGGTCGTTCGACGAGATGATTGTGGTGATGCCGGCGGTCAGCGCGCGCAGGTCGCGCCGCGAATCGCGGTAGGCGCGCGCGAAGATCGTCCCCTCACCGAGATCCTTCGGCTCGCGCCGGGCGCCGCCGGCATTGGCCGCCAGCGTGAGCCGGGCGGCCGCGTCCTCGCCGACCATCGTGTCGGTCGGCGGCTTGGTGAAGGCCCGGTGCGCCTCGAAGGTCACCCGGATGAAAAGGGAGGTCCGGCCGCCCGGCGGGAGTGACACGTCGAACGCCACCTTGCCGGGCTCGATCGAATCGGGCTTCGGGCCGAAATGCAGGGACGTCGTCCGGACGATCTCGTCCAGGCCGACGTAGCGGAACTGCACCTCGCGGTCGCTCGCCACCAGGACGCCGCGCTTGCCGCGCTCCTGACGGTCGGTCCCGCGGACCTCGAAGAGGTCGCGGAAATCTGCGTCGAAGGTGACGGCGATGCGCAGGCGCCGGTGCTTCGAATCGTACGAGCGCAGGCCGATCCGGTCGTAGCAAGCGCCGCGGAACAGGAACTTGGTGCGCTCGATCGCGATCGTCTCGCGGGGGATCGAGGTCTCGTCGTGGGCGTCGATGCGGATGTCGGGCGTCGTCATGTCGACGCTGAGCGCGCCGTTATCGTCCTGCATCACTGAGGAGAGCATCAGCGGGCGCTGGCCCTCGACCGTCACCTCCAGGCGCGAGAGGTAGCGCGTGTCTTGGAAATAGAGGCCTTCCGGCCCGGGCTGGACGCCGATGTCGCCGTAGGAATCGAGGACGCCGAAGGCCTCGCCGAACTTCAGCGAGCGCAGCGGCCGCTCGACCAGGGAGGTCTGCGCCTCGATGTGGTAGGTCGGGAGGACGTCGTCCGCGTCTTGGAATCCGTGCGCCACGCTTCCGGCGCTCGCCGCGGTCCGGGCCTTCGCATCGTGGGCCGCTGCCGTGTTGTCCGCCGCCATGCAGGGCATCTCCGGGTGCAAGTGAGGGGTGCGAATCGAGAGGGCTGCTGCATCCCTTCGATGCAGCAGCCCTTGTTCACCCTACGGATGAGTCGCCTTTAAGACGCTAGGCCGAGCCGGACCCGCCTCGCAAGCCCGGTGCCGGTTTTCAGGCCGGCATGGCGGCGACCGGGATCGCCGGCCGCGCGGAACCGTTGACCTCGCCGTACTGCGGCATGAACCCGGACTTCGGCAGCTTGATCACGTCCGCGCCGTGGGCGAGCAGCTCCTCGTAGGCGGCCACGTACTTCTTGACCATGCACTCGGCGGTGAAGGCGCTCTCAAAGTGGCGGCGCACGCCGGCGCGGCTCATCGCCTTCACCTTGGCGACAGCGGCCACGGCGTCGTCCATGTTATCGCAGAGCACGCCGCCGACGCCGTCCTTGATGACCTCCGGCACGGAGCCGTTCCGGAACGCGATCACCGGGGTGCCGGCCGACATCGCCTCGATCATCACGAGGCCGAAGGGCTCCGGCCAGTCGATCGGGAAGGCGAGAGCCAGGGCGTTGCCGAGGAAGTCCTTCTTCTGCTCCTCGTTGATCTCGCCGATGTACTCGATCAGCGGGTGGTGGATCATCGGCTCGATGACCTCGTCCCAGTAATCCTGATCGGCCTTGTCGACCTTGGCGGCGATCTTGAGGGGCGTGCCGGAGCGGATCGCCATCTCGATCGCGCGGTCGGGCCGCTTCTCGGGCGAGATCCGGCCGAGGAAGGCGAGGTAGCCGCCCTTGGCCTCCGGGTAGTACGGGCAGTTCTCGGCCGGCAGGCCGTGATGGATCGTCGCCAGCCAGTTGGAGGTCGGCGGCATGGGCAGGCGCTGGTTGTCGGAGATCGAGACCAGCGGCATGCCCGTGAAGGTGCGGTAGACCGGCATGAAGTCCGGCACGTCGAGGCGACCGTGCATCGTGGTGATGCACTTGTGGTTCAGATCCTCGAACATCGGGTACTGAAGCAGGTCGATGTGGAAGTGCAGGATGTCGAACTCGTGCGCGCGGCGGTGCACCTGATGCAGCATCGCCAGGTGGCTGGCCGTGTGATCCCGGTAGCCGAGAAGGCGCAGGCCCTCGGGCGTGCAGGCCGCGAGCTTGGCAGTCGTCTCGGAGTCACCGCTCGCGAACAGCGTGACTTCGTGGCCCTGGCGAACCAGTTCCTCTGTAATCCAGCTGACGACGCGCTCGGTGCCGCCGTAGAACTTCGGAGGGACGGCCTCCGACAACGGAGCGATCTGGGCAATGCGCACGAAGTGTCTCCTGGTTGGCCAATTTGACGGGGGGTCTAACCCTGCCGGCCTGAGCGGGACATGAATGAAACCGACGGCTAAGGTTATGGTTCCTGGCGCACCTGCTGTCCCCCGCCGTTTTGTGCGGCGCGCAAGCCGTCCCCGAATTCCCCCGAATCAGCACGGGTGAAACGGCCGCTGCCCCGCCGTCGCCGATTCGCCGGAGCGGGTGTCCTGCAGAGAAGCTCGGTCTCCGGGCTCGATACGCCGAAGCCCGGCGACGCGTTCCGTCTGATCTCGATCTCGTGCTCCGATCCGCGGGCGTTGCCGCCGCGTCAGCTTTCTGTCATAAGCCGCCCCGCGTCGAACCGCCCGGCCGATAGGGCTGCCGTGGCGGCTCGTGCTGCTCCACCAGAAGCATCAGCGCGCGAACCTCATCCGATCCTCCCGGATCGGTCCGAGATCATTTCGCGCAACGGAGAGCCAAATGCCCAAGTTGAAGACGAAATCGGGCGCGAAGAAGCGCTTCAAGATCACCGGCACCGGCAAGGTGATGTACGCCCAGGCCGGCAAGCGCCACGGGATGATCAAGCGGACGACCAAGCAGATCCGCAACCTGCGCGGCACCACGACCCTGTTCGAGGGCGATGCCGCCAACGTGAAGAAGTACTTCCTGCCGAACGCGCGGTAAGTCCTTCAACACCCGTTGCCACTGTCTTTCGTCGAATCCAGGAGATAACCGATGGCCCGCGTCAAGCGCGGCGTGACCAGTCACGCGAAGCACAAGAAGGTTCTGAAGGCCGCCAAGGGCTACTACGGCCGGCGCAAGAATACGATCCGCATCGCCAAGCAGGCGGTCGAGAAGGGCATGCAGTATGCCTACCGCGACCGCAAGAACAAGAAGCGCACGTTCCGCGCCCTCTGGATCCAGCGCCTCAACGCGGCGGTCCGCGAGCACGGCCTGACCTACTCGCGCTTCATCGACGGCCTGGCCAAGTCCGGCATCGTCGTCGACCGCAAGGCGCTGTCGGAGCTGGCGATCCACGAGCCGGCGAGCTTCGCCGCCGTCGTCGAGAAGGCGAAGGCCGCGCTGCCGCAGAACACCGCCAAGGCCGCCTGATCCAGGCCTGAGGCGAGACGGACGGAAGGCGCGGTTCCCCTGAGGAGCCGCGCCTTCGTCGTTTACGAGGTCCCGCGCCCCGCGCTTGCGCCGGCGCCCGCAACGCGCGAGAGCACGGCCCGACGGCCGACTCCGCCAACCCTGCTCGAAGACAGCGATGACCGATCTCGACACCCTCGAACGCGATCTCCTGGCCCAGGTGGGCGCGGCGTCCGACGAGGCGGCCCTCGACGCGGTCCGCGTCGCCGCGTTGGGCAAGAAGGGCAGCGTCTCGGACCTGCTGAAGACGCTCGGCGCGATGACGCCGGAGGAGCGGAAGGAGCGCGGGCCCCTGATCAACGGCCTGCGCGACCGGGTCCAGGGCGCCGTCACCGCGCGCAAGACCGAGCTGGCTGAGGCCGCCCTGGAGGCCCGGCTCGCCTCCGAGCGGGTCGACGTGACCCTGCCGGTCCGCGAGGCCCCCGAGGTGCGCGGCCGGATCCACCCGATCTCCCAGGTGATCGACGAGATCACCGCGATCTTCGCCGACATGGGCTTCGCGGTCGCCGAGGGTCCGGACATCGAGACGGACGAGCTGAACTTCACGGCGCTCAACTTTCCGCCCGGCCACCCGGCCCGCGAGATGCACGACACCTTCTTCCTGGCGCCGGACCGCGACGGGAAGCGCAAGGTGCTGCGCACCCACACCTCGCCCGTGCAGGTGCGGACCATGCGGGCGCAGACGCCGCCGATCCGCGTGATCATCCCGGGCCGGACCTACCGGCACGATTCCGACCAGACCCACACGCCGATGTTCCATCAGGTCGAGGGGCTGGTGATCGACACGAGCGCCAACATCGCCAACCTGAAATGGGTGCTGGAGGAGTTCTGCAAGGCGTTCTTCGAGGTGGACGGCGTGAAGATGCGCTTCCGCCCGTCCTTCTTCCCCTTCACCGAGCCCTCCGCGGAGGTCGACATCCAGTGCTCGCGCAAGGGCGGCGAGATCCGCTTCGGCGAGGGCGACGACTGGCTGGAGATCCTGGGCTGCGGGATGGTCCACCCGAACGTGCTGCGCAATTGCGGGCTCGACCCGGACGCCGTGCAGGGCTTCGCCTTCGGCGTCGGGATCGACCGAATCGCCATGCTCAAATACGGCATGCCGGACCTGCGGCCGTTCTTCGAGGCCGACGTCCGCTGGCTCGACCATTACGGCTTCCGCCCGCTCGACGTGCCGAGCCTCGTGGGCGGCCTCACGGCCTGAGCCGCCCCGGCCGAGCCGCGGCCCTCCGGCCCCGGTGACGGCCCCGCGATCCTGTTCCTCCGACGGTCGAGCCGATACCGGGCTCTCGAAGGTCCATCATGAAATTCACCCTCGCCTGGCTCAAGGACCACCTCGACACCGAGGCTTCCCTCGACACCGTCGCCGAGACGCTCACGCGGATCGGCCTGGAGGTGGAGGGCATCGAGGACAAGGCCGCCGCGCTCAAGCCCTACGTGATCGCCCGGATCCTGAAGGCCGAGCAGCACCCGAACGCCGACCGGCTCCGGGTCTGCACCGTCGATACCGGCGCGGGCGCGCCTGTGCAGGTGGTCTGCGGCGCCCCGAACGCCCGGGCCGACCTCGTCTCGGTCTTCGCGCCGCCGGGCACCTACGTCCCGGGCAAGAACATCACCCTGTCGGTGGGCACGATCCGCGGCGTCGAGAGCCGCGGGATGCTGTGCTCGGGCGCCGAGCTCGGCCTCGGCGACGACCACGACGGCATCATGGAGCTCCCGACTGACGCGCCGGTCGGACAGGCCTACGCGCTCTATGCCGGGCTCGACGATCCGGTCATCGAGATCAACCTGACGCCGAACCGGCCGGACTGCGCCTCGGTCCACGGCATCGCCCGCGACCTCGCCGCCGCCGGCATCGGCACGCTCAAGCGCGAGACCCTGCCGGGCGTGCGCGGCGAGGGCCCCTGCCCGGTCGAGGTCGCGCTGGCCCTCGATCCGGCCGACCGCCACCTCGCCCCGCTGTTCGCCCTGCGGCTGGTGCGCGGCGTCAGGAACGGCCCGTCGCCGGCCTGGATGCAGGCGCGCCTGCGCGCTATCGGCCTGCGGCCGATCAACAGCCTCGTCGACATCACCAACTACGTCACGTTCGACCGCGGCCGGCCGCTCCATGTCTTCGACGCCGCCAAGGTCGCCGGCGCGCTGACCGTCCGGCGGGCGCGGGAGGGCGAGAGCCTGCGCGCCCTGGACGGCCGGACCCACGCCCTCACCGACGATACGGTGGTGATCGCCGACGCGAACGGCGTCGAATCCATCGCCGGCATCATGGGCGGCGAGGCGTCGGGCTGCGACGCCGGCACCACGGACGTGCTGATCGAGTCGGCCCTGTGGGACCCGACCAACATCGCCCAGTCGGGCCGCCGCCTCGGCATCATCACCGACGCGCGCTACCGCTTCGAGCGGGGCGTCGATCCGGCCTTCACGCTCCCCGGCCTCGACCTCGCGACCCGGCTCGTGGTCGATCTCTGCGGCGGCACGCCGACCGAGGCGCGGGTCGCCGGGGCGCCGCCCGAATCCGAGCACGTCATCGACTTCCCCTGGACCGAGGTCCGCCGCCTCGCCGGCCTCGACGTCCCGCGCGCCGAGATGCAGCAGATCCTCGAGACGCTGGGCTTCCACGTCTCCGGCGCCGGGGACCGGGTGACAGTGCGGCCGCCGTCCTGGCGGCCCGACGTCGAGGGCAAGGCCGACCTCGTCGAGGAGGTCGTCCGCATCGCCGGGCTCGACCGGATCGAGGCCGAGCCCCTGCCGCCCCTCGCCGGGATGGGCCGGCCTCTGCTCACCGTCATGCAGAAGCGGACCCGCCTGGCCAAGCGCGCCCTGGCGAGCCGCGGCCTCATGGAGGCGGTCACGTGGTCGTTTGTCCCGCACGACGACGCCGTCCTGTTCGGCGGCGGCGGCGCCGACCTGATCCTGGCCAACCCGATCGCCTCGGAGCTGTCCGACATGCGGCCGAGCCTGGTGCCGGGCCTCCTGCGCGCGGCCCAGCGCAACGCCGACCGCGGCTACCCGGACGCCGCCCTGTTCGAGGTCGGCCAGTGCTTCGCCTCGGACGAGCCGGAGGGCCAGACCATCCGCGCGGCGGCGGTCCGCCGCGGCGGGGCGACCCTGGCCGGCGCCGGGCGGCACTGGGACGGCAAGGCCGCGACCGTCGACGCCTTCGACGCCAAGGCGGACGCCCTCGCCCTGCTCGGCAGCCTCGGCGTGCCGACGGGCGGCCTCCAGATCACGGCGGGCGGCCCGTCCTGGCTGCATCCCGGCCGCTCGGGCACGCTGCGCTTCGGCCCGAAGACCGAGATCGGCTGGTTCGGCGAGGTGCATCCGCGGACGCTGCAGGCGCTGGACCTGAAGGGGACCCTCGTCGCCTTCGAGATCGTCCTCGACGCCCTGCCCCTGCCCAAGCTCAAGCCGACCAAGGCCAAGGCCGCCCTGGCGCTGTCGGAATTCCAGCCGCTGTCGCGGGACTTCGCCTTCGTGGTCGGCCGCGACGTCCCGGCGGGCGACATCGTCAAGGCCGCCCAGAACGCCGAGCGCAAGCTCGTGACCGGCGTCGACGTGTTCGACCTCTACGAGGGGCCGGGCGTGCCGGACGGCGCCAAGTCGGTGGCGATCGCGGTGCGCCTCCAGCCCGTCGAGCGGACCCTGACCGACGCGGAGATCGAGGCGGTGAGCGCCAGGATCGTCGCCGAGGTCTCCCGCAAGACGGGCGCGACCCTCCGGGCCTGAGGCGCCGCCATGGACCGGATCGCGATGCTCATCGACGACCTCGCGGCGGCCGAGTACCGGCCGAAGGCGGCGCTGCGGGAGGCCCTCAACTACCCGGCCGCCGTCGCGGAGGCGACCCTGCCGCTGCTGGAGGCGGCCGCCGACGGGCGCGAGCTGGCGCCGGAGGAGACGAACCTCCTGTTCTGGGGCCTGCACGTCATGGCCCATGCCCGGGACACGCGCGCCCTGGCGCCGCTCCTCAGGCTGCTCCGGCACGACGAGGAGACCCTCGACGCCGTGCTGGGCGATGCCGTCACGGCCACCCTCGCCCGTGTCGTGGCGAGCCTGTTCGACGGCGATCCGCAGCCGCTGTTCCGGCTGATCCTGGACAGCACGGTCGACGATTACGCGCGCATGGCGCTGATGTGCGCCTGCACCTTCCTGACCCTGGAGGGGCGGATCGACCGGACGGCGATGCACGACCTGCTGGTCCGGTTCGACGACGCGCAGGCCGCCGTGGAGGACGGTCCCGCCTGGGTCGGCTGGGAAGAGACGATCGCGCATCTCGGCTTCCGGGACCTCGCGCCGCGCGCGGCCGCGGCCCGCGCCGACGGACGGCTCACCGACGAGGTCAGCGACGCCGGGTGGTTCAAGGAGGCCCTGCGCAAGGCGGAGACCAAGCCGGACGACCGCGACCGGCTCGGCCCCTACCAGTACGGCTACCTCGACGATCCGGTCGAAGCGCTCGACTGGGCCGAGGAGGGTGCGGGCGAGCCGCAGCGCAACCCGTTCAAGGATGTCGGCCGCAACGACCCCTGCCCGTGCGGCTCGGGGAAGAAGTTCAAGAAGTGCTGCCTCGGCAAGGCGGAGGCGGAGGGACCGTGGATGCCGCCGGAGCCGCTAGGCGGCTGAGGCGCCGCTGCCGCTGAGCGGGTTCTCGGGATCCCAGCCGTAGGTCAGGGTCTCGAACCGCATCGCGCGGGCGTCGACCATGAGGAGGCGCCCGACCAGCGGCTCGCCGAAGCCCGCCACGGCGCGGATCACCTCCATGGCCATCAGCGAGCCCATGACGCCGGCGAGCGCGCCGAGCACGCCGGCCTCCGCACAGGCGGGCACGCTGCCGGGCGGAGGCGGGTTCGGGAAGAGGCAGCGATAGGTCGGGTTCGGAGTCCCGTCGGCCCCGGTCTCGTGCGCGCGGATCGTGGTCAGCGTGCCGTCGAAGCGGCCCAGCGCCGCCGTCACCAGCGGGCGCCCCGCCCGGAAGCAGGCGTCCGACACCGCGTAGCGCGTGGCGAAGTTGTCGGATCCGTCGGCCACGAGGTCGTAGCCGGCGATGAGGTCGACGGCGTTGCCCGCGTCGATCCGGAACGGGTGCCGGACGACCGTCACGTGCGGGTTGAGGCGCGCCACCGCGTCGGCCGCGCTCTCGACCTTCGGCCGGCCGAGATCCGGCGTCCCGTGGATCACCTGCCGCTGCAGGTTCGACAGGGAGACCGTGTCGTCGTCGACGAGGCCGATCGTGCCGATCCCCGCGGCGGCGAGGTACTGGATCAGCGGCGCGCCGAGCCCGCCCGCCCCGACGACGAGGATCCGGGCGGCCTTGATCCGGGCCTGACCGGGACCGCCGACCTCGGCCAGGACGAGGTGGCGGGCGTAGCGTTCGATCTCGTCGGGGGCGAGGGCCATAACCTGCCCATAATCCGCGGCGGCGCCGATCGGAAGCGCTGAAAAGACAACGCCGCCCCTGTGAGGAGGCGGCGCAAGTCTCGCGTCCCTGGATCCGGGCCGCTCAGCGCGGCGCGAGGATCATGATCATCTGCCGGCCTTCGAGCATCGGCTCGCTCTCGACCTTGGCGATCTCGGCGGTCTCGCTCTTCACGCGCTCCAGGAGGCGCAGACCGATATCCTGGTGAGCCATCTCACGACCGCGGAAGCGCAGGGTCACCTTGACCTTGTCGCCCTCCTCGAAGAAGCGGTGAACCGACTTCATCTTGGTGTCGTAGTCGTGCTTGTCGATGCCGGGACGGAGCTTGATCTCCTTCACCTCGACGGTCTTCTGCCGCTTGCGGGCCTCGTTCTGCTTCTTCTGCTCGTTGAAGCGGAAGCGCCCGTAATCGAGCAGCTTGCAGACGGGCGGCACGGAATTCGGCGCGATCTCCACGAGATCGAGACCGACTTCCTCGGCCAGGTTCAGGGCGTCGAAGAAGGGGACGACGCCGCGGTTCTGCCCGGTATCGTCGATCAGCTGCACTTCCCGCACACCGCGAATGTCGCGGTTCGCGCGCGGCCCGTCCTTCTGCGGGGCCGGCATGGCTCTCATCGGTCTACGAATGGCTTAGGTCTCCTGCTGCAACGGCGAAACGGCGGATCCCCAGGAGGATCTCCTGACCGCCTGCCGTCCCGGTTTCATCCGGACATACAACGTTGGTGGAACAGCGCCCAGAGTCAACCGCCCAGCCGCGCGGCGGCGCAAATATTCGGCCGCCGCGTCGCGATTCGAGGCCGGGACCGGTGCCGCCGTCAGGCCGACCGACCGAGCAGCCCGGCATAGACCGCCAGCGTGTCGCCGACCATCCGCTCGAGGGAGAAGTGCGCCTCGACATGCGCGCGGCTCCGCCGCCCGAGGGCGTCGCGGGCGCTCGCGCCGAGGGAGAGCGCCTCGGTGAGGGCGGCGGCGAGCGCGGCCGCGTCGCCGGGCGGCACGCGCCATCCGGTGCGCTGGCCCGCGGGGGTCTCGGGCGGTGCCAGCACCGTTTCCGGCACGGCGCCGAGGTCCGAGACGACCACCGGGGCGCCGAGCGCCTGCGCCTCCACGGCCGAGCGCCCGAAGGCCTCGGGCTCCACGGACGGCACCGCCACCACCGAGGCCGCGCGGAAGGCCGCCGGCATGTCGGTGCAGTGCCCGACCCGGCGGACGATGCCCCCGAGGCCGCGCGCGGCGATCAGCGCGTCGAGCTCGCGCTCGTAGGCGGCGCGGCCCTGCGGATCCCCCGCCAGCACCACGGCCAGGTCGGGAACGCCGCGGTCGCGCATCTGCGCGGCGGCCTCGATCAGCACGCGATGGCCCTTCCAGGCCGTGAGGCGGGCGGCCAGCAGGATCACGCGCTCGTGGGGCGCGACGCCCCAGCTCCGGCGCAGCGCCTCCACCCGGGCGGCGCCGACCGCCACCGGGTTGAACACCGCGAGGTCCGTGCCCCGGTGGATGACCCGCACGCGGTCGCCGGCCTGCTCGGCATGCAGCCGGTGGATCAGGTCCGCGGTGTAGTGCGAGTTCGCGATGACCACGTCGCCGCGGGCCATCACCGAGTTGTAGAGCACCTTCACGCCGGTCCGGCCGGAATAGCTGCCGTGATAGGTGGTCACGAATGGCAGCCCGAGCCGGCGCGCCGCCCCGAGGGCGACCCAGGCGGGCGCGCGGGAGCGAGCGTGGATGATCTGCACCTTCTCGCGGCGGCAGAGCGCCATCAGCCGCAGGACGTTCACCGCCATCGAGGCCGGATTCTTCGACGCGGCCGGGAAGCGCAGCCAGTGCCCACCCTTGGCTTGCAACTCGCCGACGAGACGTCCGCCCTCCGTCGCCACCAGGGCGCGAGCGCCCACGGCGGCGAGGCCGCCCGCGACATCGACCGCGGTGCGCTCCGCGCCCCCCGCGTCGAGTTCGGGGATGATCTGCAGGATGCGTGCCCCCGCCAGCGCCCCGACTTCCGCCGGGAAGCCCGACAGGGCGTGGGTTCCGTCGCCCGTTCGCGGGCCCTCGGCGAGGACGCGAAGGCCCCCGACCGGTATCTGCCAAATGCTCGCTGCCATTGATCCAGCATCGCCGCCGGGCTTTACGGTCCGGTAAACGAGAGTTGAAGCCGAACCGTTCAGGACCGGACTTCTTCCACGTTCAGACAGGGATATCGGAGAGATCGATGACGGATACCGCCCCCGAGTTCCTCACCGTCGGCACGGGCGACGCGGCCCGCCGCATCGCCGTGCGGGTGCGCGCGGGCGGCGGGCCGCCCGTGGTCTGGCTCGGCGGGTTTCGCTCCGACATGACCGCCACCAAGGCGACGGCCCTGGATGCCTGGGCGGCGCGGACGGGCCGGACGCTCATCCGGTTCGACTACGCCGCGCACGGCGCCTCGGGTGGGACCTTCACGGACTGCACCATCTCGTCCTGGCTCGAGGACGCGCAGGCCGTCCTCGCGGCCTACGTGACGGAGGCACCGGTCCTCGTCGGCTCGTCGATGGGCGGCTGGATCGCCTGCCTGGCGGCCCGCGACCGTGTTGCCCGCGGGCAGGCGACGGCGGGGCTGGTGCTGATCGCGCCGGCCCTGGACTTCACGGAGGAGCTGATCTGGAACCGTCTCAGCGCGGCGGCCCGCGCGATGCTGATCCGGGACGGCGTCCTCAGGAAGCCCAGCGACTACGCGCCGGAGCCGGACCCGATCACGCGGGCCCTCATCGACGACGGCCGCCGTCACTGCATGCTGGGCGGCCCGGTGGACCCGGCCTGCCCGGTGCATATCCTCCAGGGCATGCGGGACACCGACGTCCCCTACACCCACGCCTTGAAGACAGTCGACCGCCTGCCGGCCGAGGGGACGGTGCTGACGCTGATCGCCGACGGCGACCACCGCCTGTCGCGGCCGCGGGATATCGCGCGGCTCGTGGCGGCGGTGGCCGAGATCGCCTGACCGGGCCCCGGGTCGGGCCGGTCAGTGCAGGCTGACGGGCTGCAGGTCGTGCGCCGCGGCGTTGGCCAGGACGACATCCCGCGAATCGGCGAGCATGATCGGGGCGCCGCTCGCCGACAGCAGGGCGAACAGGTCGAGGCCGGGCGTCAGCTCGGGAGCCTGCGGGAAGAAGCGGCGGACCTCGTCGGACCGGATCGGCCGGACGTAGGCGATGTGCCCCTCGCCCAGCGCCGCGAGATCGGCGGGCTGGAACTCCGCCGGGTCGAGATCGGCGGGGGTCAGGGGAGACGGGTTCAGAACGGTCATCAAGCCCTCCTGGGGTGGCAGAGCGTCCACCGCCGATCCTGAAGGCACCGGCGGCTCGACCCTGATGTGGGGATCCGCGCCGGCCAATCAATCGGTCGGCCTCAGCCGCGGGCCCCGATATCGATCTTGCGCACGATGCGGTCCGGCTCCGGCCGGACCAGGTCGATCGACAGGAGGCCGTTGGCGAGGTCGGCGCCGAGGACCTCCATGCCGTCCGCGAGCAGGAAGGCCCGCTGGAACTGGCGCGCCGCGATGCCGCGGTGGAGGAAGTGCCGCTCGCGCTCGTCCACCTGCCGGCCGCGCACGACGAGCTGGCTCTCCTCCAGCATCACGTCCAGCTGATCGCGGGTGAAGCCGGCCACCGCCAGGGTGATCCGGAGGCGCTCGGGCTCGCTCTCGGTGCGGGGCAGACGCTCGATGTTGTAGGGCGGGTAGCCGTCGTTGGCGGCCTTGGAGACCCGGTCGAGGGCCTGCTCGATCTCGTCGAAGCCGAGCAGGAACGGGTGCCCGAAGGGCGAGGATCGGGTCATCGCGGCCATCATCCAGAAAGCGAAGCCTCCGACCCCGGGATCTGCCGCAATCCCGGGATGCCTGAGCACCTCGTCGACAGGAGCCCGCTCGAGGCAGCGCTCCGCCGGACGCGACGACGCCGGCAACACGGAGATATGGCCAAGGCCTTCCGGGCCATCAAGGGAGGAGGCCGGTTTCGCCGGACGCCTGTGCAGCGCGTATATCCGGGATGTTTAGGCAAAAATTTGCGGGATCGATAGGCAAAGGCCCGAACAGCCACGCTTTCTTCTAACAGTTTGGAACTGCTCTGATTTTCTCTTCGGGCCTTGATCCGGACAGCGGGCCTGGATACTGCCGCGACAGGCGACGATCCGGCTTCCGAGATTGATCGCCGCGATCTTTTTACGCGACGCGAGGCACCGGAGCCGTGAGCACGCCCATGACCCCGTCGGACCATGCGGCGATGCGGCGCGTCGCCGACGTGTGCGGCGACGAGGCCGATATCCTGGCCCTGTCGGTGGCCCGTTTCGTGGCGGCCGGCTACATGACCAGCGACGTCGCCTGCTGGAATGCGGCCTTCGACGGTGCCGAGCAGCTGCTCGGCCCGACGGAGGGCTGCCGCTTCGTCGCCTGCGTGGTCGCGATCATCCGGGCGCTGCGCGCGGAGCGCGACGGCGACTGGTCATTCATGCCGGCGAGCTGCTGCCGCGTGACCGGCCACGAATGCGCGCTGGTGAAGCTGATCAACCGGGGCCGCCAGCGACTCTGGGCGGATCTCGAGGCGGCCGCGGCCGAGATCACCGGCCAGGACGCGGCGCCGCGCCTCGTGGCGGCGGTCCGCGCCGCGGTCGGGCCGCTGGACGCGGCGGCCGAGCGCCTCGCCCCGGCCACCTGCCCCGCCGGAACGGTGCTGCACTGATCCCGCTCCCCGCCAACCCGGTCCGCGCGGCGAAAGCCGGCGGCCGGCGCAAACTCGAAGAGGATTTGGTCACGGTGCTTGCCCTGCGCGCTCCCCTGTACCGCCGTCGGATCGGGCGCATCGCCCTCGACACGGCGGCCTGCTTCGCGCTCTCGGCGCTCTTCGTCGTGTCGGCCCTGGCGCAGGACGCGTCCGAGAAGGCGCCGATCAAGCTGCAGCTCAACAAGGTCGAGACCGCGGGCGAGGCCTGCCGGATCACCATGGTGATCGACAACAAGGGGTCCGGCCTCAAGTCCTACAAGGTGGATCTCTTCGCGTTCGACCCCGAGGGCGTCGCGCAGAAGCGGGTGGCCGTCGAGCTCGGTCCGCTGCCGCCGAAGAAGACCACCGTGAAGATCTTCGATTTCCCCGGCATCGCCTGCAACAAGGTCGGTCGCGTCCTCCTGAACGACGTTCTGACCTGCGACGGCGGCGACGCCGGCCGCGAGGCCTGCCTCGAGCGGACCGAGACCGACAGCAAGGCCGGCCTCCCGTTCGACCGCTGATGCAGGTGGTGTGACGGTCGACGAGACCAAACCGCCCGGCGGCGAGGGCCGCCGGGCGGCCTGCGGCTTTCGCCGCACCCCGAGACGATGGCGGCGCAAGGCCGCGTGAGACCAGGACGCCAGGAGCCCGCGATGGACCCGACACAAGCCCCGATCGAGGCGGCCCACGACTTCTCGTTCCTCGGCCTGTTCCTGCAGGCCGACCCGATCGTGAAGGGCGTGATGATCCTGCTGGTGATCGCCTCGATCGCCTGCTGGACGGTGGTGTTCGAGAAGGTGATCCGGCTCGCCGCCGCGCGGCGCCAGGCCAAGGCCTTCGCGAACTTGGTCCGCTCCGGCGGCAGCCTCGACGGCGAGCATCGCGGCATCGCCGGCCACGTGGTGAAGGCGGCGATCGACGCGTGGCGCGATCAGGATTCCTCCGAGACCCGGGCCGAGCGCCGCGACCGCATCGAGCGGGCGATGAAGGGCGCCCTCACCATCGAGGTGAAGCGCCTGCGCACCGGCCTGTCGCTGCTGGCGACCTCGGGCTCCACGGCCCCGTTCGTCGGGCTGTTCGGCACCGTCTGGGGCATCATGAACTCGTTCTCGTCCATCGCCCGCAGCCAGGACACCTCGCTCGCCGTGGTGGCGCCGGGCATCGCGGAAGCCCTGTTCGCGACCGCGATCGGTCTCGTCGTCGCGATCCCGGCGGTGATGGCCTACAACAAGCTCGCGAGCGACGTGAGCGGCATCCAGAGCACCTTCTCGTCCTACATCTCGGTCCTGGGCAACCGCCTCGCGCGCGACCGCGCCGGCGCCCACCGCGCGGCCGCCGAGTAGAGCGACCGGCGCCCGCCCCCAGAGAGCCGAACGTAAAGGTACCGGAGACGCCCCATGGCGATGGGATCCATTCGCGCGAACGACGACGACGACCTCGACGACGTGCCGATGTCCGACATCAACGTCACCCCGATGGTCGACGTGATGCTCGTGCTGCTGATCATCTTCATGGTCGCCGCGCCGCTGATGACCACCGGCGTTCCGGTCCAGCTGCCGAAGACCGCGGCCCCCAAGGTCGCGCAGTCGAAGAAGCCCGCCGAGGTGACGGTCGACAAGGACGGCAACCCGTCCATCGCCAAGGAGGTGTTCACGATGGAGAGCATCGTGCCGCGCCTGCGCGAGATGGCCGCCGCCGACAAGGACCAGGTCATCCTCGTGCGCGGCGACCGCGACGTGCCCTACGGCAAGGTCATGGAGGTCATGGGCCTCGTCGGGCAGGCCGGCTTCACCAAGGTGTCGCTGATCGCGCAGTCGCCCGGCGGCGCCGCTCCGGCCTCGCCCGCCGCCGCCCCCGCAGGGACCGCGCGCTGACCCGATGAGCACCTACACGTCGACGGATATGCCGGCCGGTCTCGGCGAGCGCCGCCCGTCCGGGCTGCTCGCCGCCTTCCTGGTTGCCCTGGGCCTGCACGCCTGCGTGCTCGCCGCGGTGATGTTCCTGCGGCTCTCCCCGCCCGCACCGCCCGGCGAGCAGCAGATCACCGTCGACCTCGCGCCGCTCATGACCGACGCGGCCACCGAGGCGCCGGCGGAGCAGCAGATGAGCCAGGAGGCCCCTCCGGAGACGAAGCCGGTGGACGCGCCGCCGGACGAGGCCGTCCAGCCGCCGCCGACCGAGATGACCGAGGTGAAGCCGGAGGACACCCAGGCGGTCGAGATGCCGCAGGAGGCTCAGCCCGTCGAGGCGCAGAGCCAGGTCATCACCTCCGCGTCCGAGGCCGCCGAGCCGCTGGCACCGCCGCCCACGGAGGTCGCGAAGTCCGTGGAGCCGCCGAAGCCGACGCCCGATCCGGCCAAGCTGAAGGCGGAACGGGAAGCCAAGCTGCGCAAGATCCGGGAGGAGAAGCTCCGCGAGCAGAAGCGCGAGGAGGCCCGGCAGGAGCGCCTGGAGGAGATCCGCGAGGCGAAGGCCAAGGCCGCGCGCGAGGCCAAGGCCCGCGAGGCCAAGGCCCGGGCGGGCGCCGAGCGGAGTTCGGCGTCGGCCTCGCGCGAGAACGCGGCCGGCCGGGCCGCCGCGGGCAACGATCCGAGCGCCATGCGGCAGTGGCAGGGCGCGATCAGCGCGACGATCCACAGCCGGATGAACGTGAACGCGGCCGTCGGCACCGGCGGCGGGACCGCGGTGGTGCGGTTCACCGTGATGCGCTCGGGTCAGGTGACGGGAGCGGGCGTGGCCCGCTCCAGCGGGATCGGCCAGATCGACAGCGCCGCCCTCGCGGCGGTGCGCGGCTCCATGCCGGCCGCACCCGCGGGCGTGACGCAGTCGAGCCTCTCGATCTCCATTCCGCTCAACTTCCGCGTGCGTTGATCGGGCGACGATCGGGCCCGATTCCACTCGGCTGAACATGGGCGCGGTCCGGATCGTCCAGCGGACGCGTACGAATAGTGTGCGCCGTCCGTCCCGGCCGGCGATCCGGATTCGCCATCGGCCGCGCGGGCATGCTAAAGCCTTCGTCAACCTGCCCTCCCCGCGCGCCTGACGGCGATGCGGGAGGGCGCCGATCCGGCCTTGCCCTCCGCCCCTCGAACAGGCCGGACCCGCTCAGACCCCGTCCCGCGCAGGCTGCGCCGGGTCGGATCCGTCGAGCCGGGGTGAAAGGGACAGGATGAGCGACGACACTGAGTACGACCTCGACGAGGTGAATGCCACCCGCGACGCGGAGGCGGAAGCCAAGACCCGCGCCGAGAACCGCGCCGAGCGCGCGGAACGGGCGGAGCGCATGGCTCGTGAGGGCGCCCAGGCGATGGCGGAGCACCACGCGGCCATCAAGGCGATGGACGAGCGGACCGTGCGGCTGCGCTCGCTCCGGCTCGCCAAGGAGGCCGCGGACGCGCAGGCCAAGGCGGCCGAGAAGGAAGCCAAGGCGGCCGCCAAGGGCAGCGCGAAGAAGGCCGCGCCGAAGAAGACGACCGCGAAGGGCTAGAGGTCGATGGCCGAAGACCGCAATCGCCGCCGCTTCAGCGACCCGCGCGCGGCAGCCGAGGCGGCGTTCCGGGCCGCCACCAGTCCGAAGCCCGCCGCCCCGCCGCCGCAGGCGGCGCCGCGGCCGGCTGCGATCCCGGGCTCGCGGGAAGTGGTGAGCCTGCGCCTCGACAGCGCCGTGCTCGCCCATTTCCAGAAGGACGGGCCGGGCTGGCAGGACCGCATCAACGAGGCGCTCAAGGCCCTCGTCCCGGCGGCCGAGGCCTGAAGGCCGTCGGGCCAGGAAGCCCTCGATCCCGGAACAGGCGCTCAGACCGGCTTCGGCCGCTCGCGAAGGATCCGGTTCACCGCCCGGTCGAGGGCTGACAGGAAGGCCGACCGATCGGCGCGCGAGAAGGGCTTCGGCCCGCCCGTGATGGTGCCGGCTTCGCGCAACGATTGCATCAAGTCGCGGGTGGCGAGGGCGAGACCGATCCCGGCCTCGCTGAACGGCTTGCCGGTGAACGCCAGGACCGTGGCCCCGGCCTTCACGCAGCGCGCGGCCAGCGGGACGTCGGCGGTGAGCACGATGCTCCCGGGCCCGGCCCGCGCGGCGATCCAGTCGTCGGCGGCATCGAGTTCCGGGCCGACGACCACCCGCTCGATCCAGGGCTCGCGCGGAAGGTTCAGCACGCTGTTGGCGACGACGTGGACGGTCAGGCCGTAGCGTTCGGCGACCCGGTAGGTCTCGTCCTTGACCGGGCAGGCGTCGGCGTCGAGGTAGATCGGCGGGCGCGGTGCGACACTCATGGGCGGGGTACCAGCTTCGAGGTGAAGCCTGCCAGGATGAGGAGCACGCCCAGGGCGAACTGCCCGTGCTCGATATCGCCGCCCACCGACAGCACGATGGCGCGGCCGAAGACGACGAGTCCGATCAGCGGCAGCCCGAAGCGCAGCGCCATCTTCACGGCGATCAGGGCGTTCGCCCGCGCGGTGCTCGACCCGGACATCAGCGGGCGACCGCGGCGCGCCGGGGCGGCAGGTCCGCCACCGGTGCGGTCTCGGCGGGCCCGCGCTCCAGCGTCGCGACGGACAGCGGCGCACCGCGGCCGCGGAGCGCGTGGGCGCCGAGGGACCGCGCCCGCACCCCGGCCGGCAGGCGCGGCAGGCGGTTGAGGAGATCCTGCGAGATCAGGATGCCGACGCCGAGGGGGCGGCACAGGGCCTCGATGCGCGAGGTCACGTTCACGGCGTCGCCGAAATACGCGATCTTGTGGCGGTCGACCCCGACTTCGGCCGTGACCACCGAGCCGCCGTGCAGGGCCGCCCGCAGCCGCGGCACCGTGCCGAACCGGGCTTGCCAGGCCGCGGCGTCCGCCTCGATCCGGTCGAGCACCTCGAACACGCAGGTCACGCAGCGCGCGTCCTTCAGGCCGCGGGCCATCGGCCACGTCACCATGGCGAGATCGCCGACGTAGTCGTCCACCGAGCCGCCGTTGCGCCGCACCGGCTCGGCGAGCGTCGCGAACACCGCGCTGAGATATTCCTGCGCGCGGAGGTCGCCGTGAGTCTCCGCGAAGGCCGTGGAGCCGACGACGTCGAGGAACAGGAAGACCCGCTCCTCCGCCACCGGCTTGTGGTAGCGGCCGATCATGAAGTTCACGAACACCTCGCCGCCGATCAGGTCGCGCATCCGGATGACGAAGACCAGCAGGCCCGACACCGCCAGGGCGTAGGCCAGGACCCGCGCCGTCATGCGGGTCGCGGTCGTGAGGTCGTCCGGTGTCAGGGCGAACGCCCAGACGACCAGGCCGCCCAGCGCGTTGCCCGCCATGATCATCAGCACGTAGGCGAGTTCCGCGGCCAGCACGTAGAGCCAGGCCGGCAGCCGGCGGATCCGCGCCTGCAGCCCGGCCAGGATCAGCCCGCGGTCGAAGGCCAGCACCGTGGCGCCCATGCAGAGGCCGTAGGTGAATCCGGCGAGCGGCGAGGCTCCGGCCGCGAAGATGATGTTGTAGAGCAACCCCGCGCCGGCCGCCGCCAGCAGGATCAGACCCCAGAATATCCGGTGGGCCGGCAGCATCGACGCATCTCCAGCAGGGCCAGCCGACGGACCGTGCGCGGGTCCGGGTGTCGCGTGGCCCTGCGCGGCGGCGCTGCGCGGGGCAGCGCAGGCTCGGCAAGCCCGCGCCGCCGGACTTCGGGTATGGGCCCAAAGTTTAGCGCCGCGGGAGGCCGCATGCCATTGCTCAACGCCCCAAGATGGCGCGAGTAAGGCGTGCCGGGTTGTTGCACGGCCGAGCCGTGATACGCCGGCGGCCCGGGACACGACCGGACCGCCGCCTGCAACCCCTGTGACAGCGAAGAGGGAGCGCTGCCATGTACGCCAGGAGCTTCGGCGCGACGCGCGTCTCTGTGCCGGTCATCGGCCAGGGCACGTGGCACATCGACAGTTCGGATCGCGCGGACGCGATCCGGGCACTGCGGGCCGGGATCGACGCCGGCATGACCCATATCGACACCGCGGAGATGTACGGCGACGCGGAGGCGATCGTCGCCGCCGCCGTCGCGGATTGCCGCGAGGAGGTGTTCCTCGTCTCGAAGGTGGTGCCGGGCAACGCGACGCGCCGGGGCGTCGCGCGGGCCTGCGAGGCGTCGCTCCGGCGCCTGCGGACGGACCGGCTGGACTGCTACCTGCTGCACTGGCCGGGCCAGCACCCGCTCGAGGAGACGATCGCCGGCTTCGAGGACCTGCGCCGGGCGGGCAAGATCCTGTCCTGGGGCGTCAGCAACTTCGACGTCGAGGATCTCGACCGCGCCCTCGCCATCGCGGGGCCGGACCGGATCGCGTGCAATCAGGTCCTCTACCACCTGAACGAGCGGGCCATCGAGCACGCCGTGCATCCCTGGTGCGAGAAGCACGGCGTCGCGATGGTGGGCTACTCGCCCTTCGGCAGCGGCGATTTCCCCGATCCGGCCAGCGCCGGCGGCCGCGTGCTGGCGGGCATCGCGCAGAACCACGGCACGACGCCCTACGCGGTGGCCCTCGCCTACCTGACCCGGCTGCCGGGCACGTTCACGATCCCCAAGACCGGTCGCCCGGACCGGGCCGTTGCGAATGCCGGCGCGGCGGACCTGCACCTCGGCGCGGCCGAGATCGCCCTGATCGACGCGCATTTCCCACGGGGTCCGCGCCCCCGGATGCTGCCGATGCTCTGAGAGCGGGCCGGCTCAGGCCCGCAGCGCCAGGGTCACGGGATCGGCCGGCGCGGCGGCCCGGACGCGGTCGCGGCCGGCCTTCTTGGCCGCGTAGAGGGCCGCGTCCGCCGCCGGGAACAGGCCCTCGGGCGGATCGCCGCCGCCGGGATCTGCGCTGGCGACGCCGATGCTCACCGTGGCGCTGCCCCCGACCTCCGGGGCGTGGGGGATGCGGAGGTTCACCACGGCGCGGCGGATGCGCTCCGCCGCGACGCTGGCGGCCGTCGCGTCGAGGCCCGGCAGCAGGGCGACGAACTCCTCGCCGCCGATCCGGAAGCTGAGCCCGGCGGTATCGAGGGTCCGCTGCAGGCAGTCCGCCACCGCCCTCAGCACCTCGTCGCCGCGCTGGTGGCCGAAGCGGTCGTTGAACTGCTTGAAGTGGTCGGCATCGACGATCATCAGCGCCAGGGGTGTCCGGAGCTGGACGGCCCGCTTCCACTCCACGGCGAAGTGCTCGTCGTAGCTGCGCCGGTTCGGCAGGCCGGTCAGGCCGTCGGTCCGCGCGAGCACGGCGAGCGCGGCGTTCGCCTCGCGGGTGGAGGCCTCGGCGGCCACATGGCGCCCCACCTCCCGGTGCAGCAGGACCGTCAGGCCGAAGGACAGGCCGCAGAGGCACAGGATCAGGACGCCGACGATCGCGGCCTTGTAGATCCAGACGCCGCGGATGCTGTCGACATCCGTCGCCACGGTCACGATCAGCGGCAGGTCGCCGAGGTCGGCGAAGCTGTAGACCCGCTCGACGCCGTCCAGGAACGAGCGCCCCTGGAACTCGCCGCGCGGCGTGGCCCGGTACATCTTGTAGCCCGTGCTCGCGCTGATGCTCAGGCCGAGCGCCTGCGGGAGGGCCGGCGCCCGGATCAGGAGCGTTCCGTCCCGGTGGAAGACGTTCAGGGCGATGCCGTCGTCGAAGTGCAGACGCTCGAACAAGGCCTGGAAATGCGCGAGCTTGATCGATCCCGAGACGATCCCGGCGAACGAACCGTCCGGCGTCCGGATCCGGCGGGTCATGCGGATGATCGGCTCCCCGGTCAGCCGCGACACGGTCGGGCCGGACAGGATCAGGCCGCCATCGGGGTTCGACCGGTGGAACTCGAATTCCGGCAGCGCGCGCAGGTTGGGCCGGGCGTGAACGGACGGATCACTGGTCAGACGGACATCGCCGGCCGCGTCCGTGACGGCGATCGGACCGAGCCCGGACCCCGCCACCGCCGTGTCGAACAGCGCCAAGCGCCGGATCTCCGGCTCCAGGGCCCCGATGTCGGTGCGGCTCGCGAGGCGCGCGGAGTTCTGCAGGGAGAGATCGTAGACCCGCAGGCTGTGGCCGACGCCCTCCTCGATGACCGCCAGCAGGTTCGACGCGTTGCGGCGCGCGTTGTGCCAGGCGACGTCGCGCAGATCGAGGCAGAGATAGACGCCGAGCAGGGCCAGGCAGACCAGCAGGCACGTGCCGCCCACCGCGATCAGGCGCGAGGCGCGATCGTCGAGATGGGCTCGGATCGCTGTGGCGGTCGCGCGCAGGAGCATGGACTCGTTCGGGCTGCCGCCGGCCGCGCCATTGCGGTTCACGGACTTACTGTTGACCCGATCTTACGTCCGCGAAGATTGAAAAAGCGGTTATTAGCAGCATTAAGAAGCGCCAAATCGCTGCCTATACAAATAGAGGCCCGTACCCCTGTCAGTGCCGGCGCGGGCGCGCGCCGCGGTTCGGAACTCGCGGTCGTCGGGTCGATACAGGACGGCGCGCGTCGCGGGCGGCCACCGCCCGCGACGCGCGCCCTTGCGCGATCCTGGCAGGCGCGGCGCGTCAGTCCCGATGCCGAACAGCTTCTCGATGAAGTTGCGGTCATCCTTCTGGGCGCGCCGTGCCGGCGCGGCCTGGCGCGGCGCCGGCGCCTCCGGCTCGCCGAGGATCTGACCGAGGAGCCCGCCCGGGCCGGCCGGGGCGGCGCTCGCCACCGAGGCGGTCGTCTCCGGCTGCCGGCGCCAGCGATTCAGGCCCGGGAGCGGGACCGGCGTCTGCCCCTTCAGCGCCTGGGTCATGTAGGTCTTCCAGATCTCCGCCGGCAGGTTGCCGCCGGTGACCTTCTTGGTGAGCTCGCCGTCGTCGTTGCCGAGCCAGACCCCGGTCACGAGGCTGCCCGAGAAGCCCATGAACCACGCGTCGCGGTAATCCTGCGTGGTGCCGCTCTTCCCCGCGAGGTCCCAGCCGGGGATGTCGGCCTTCTTGCCGGTGCCGCTCACGAAGGTCTCGTGCATCATGGCGTTCATCATGCCGTCGGCGTTGGCGTCGATGACCCGGCCCAGACCGTTGTCGGAGCGCTTGTAGAGCACCTTCCCGTCCTGGCTCTTCACGGCGGTGACGACGTACGGGATCACGCCGATGCCGCCGTTGGCGAAGGCCCCGTAGGCGCCGACCATCTCCAGGAGCGTGACCTCGGACGTACCGAGGGCGATGGACCCGTTGGCCTGGAGCGGCGAGGTGATGCCGAGGCGCTGGGCGGTCTGGACCACGGTCTTCGGCCCGACCTCCTGGCCGAGGCGCACCGCGACCGTGTTGAGCGACTGGGCGAGCGCCGTCCGCAGCGTGACGGGGCCCTCGTAGCGGTGGGAGTAGTTCTCCGGCGCCCAGTTGCCGATCCGGATCGGCGCGTCCTCCCGGACCGTGTCGGGCGTGGCGCCGTGCTCCACGGCCGCGAGGTAGACGAACGGCTTGAACGAGGAGCCGGGCTGACGCTTGGCGGTCGTGGCCCGGTTGAACTGGCTCTGCGCGTAGTCGCGGCCGCCGATCAGGGCGCGGATGGCGCCGTCGGGCCGCATCGAGACCAGGGCGCCCTGGCTGACGTTGTAGCGCGTCCCCTTCGCGTTGAGCTCGTCGGTCAGCGCCTTCTCGGCCGCCGCCTGGAGGCTGGGATCGACGGTGGTCTGGACCGTGATGTCGGTGTCGAACTTGCCGACGTAATCGTCGAGCACGTCCATCACGAGGTCGGCGACGTAGTTGGCCGACCCGCCGCCGCGGGCGTTGGCGGGCTTCGCCGGCTGGGCGAGCGCCACCTTGACGTCCTGCGCCGACGCGAAGCCCAGCTCCTGCATGGCGGCGAGGACCTGGGCGGCGCGGGCCTGGGCGGCCGGCAGGTTGCGGTTCGGGGCGAGGCGCGAGGGCGCCTGCACGAGCCCGCCGAGCATCGCGGCCTGCGCGAGGCTCACCTCCTTGGCGGGCTTGCCGAAATAGCGCTGCGCCGCCGCCTCGACGCCGTAGGCGCCGGCGCCGAAATAGACGCGGTTCAGGTAGAGTTCGAGGATCTCGTCCTTGGTGTACTTGTGCTCGAGCCAGAGCGCGAGGATCGCCTCCTGGATCTTGCGCGAGGCCGAGCGCTCCGGGGTCAGGAACAGGTTCTTGGCGAGCTGCTGGGTCAGGGTCGAGCCGCCCTGCGCCACGCCGCGACGGGTCAGGTTCTGGCCGATGGCCCGGACGATGCCGACGGGATCCACGCCGAAATGCTGGTAGAAGCGCCGATCCTCGATCGCCACGAAGGCGCGCGGCAGGTAGGGCGGCAGCTCCTTGATCGACACCACACGGCCGCCGGTCTCGCCGCGATTGGCGAGCAGCGAGCCGTCGCTCGCCAGGATGGCGATGTTGGGCGGCCGCTTCGGCACCGCGAGCTGGTCGATCGGCGGCAGTTGCGACGCGTGGTAGGCGATGAGCCCGGCGAGCCCGATCACCCCCCAGAGGCCGAGGACGACGGTGCCGTAGACGATGCGGCCGAGCCAGGAACGCCGACGTCGTCCGCGACCCGAGGCCTTCGCCCGCCCCGTGGTCCGCGCCGGCGCCTTGTTCGGCTGCCGCGCTCCGCCGCCCGATCGCTTCGCCACGCCGTCTCCTGCTCCCGGCCGGTCTTCCCGAGTCAGGCGCAGGTCGAGTTCGCCGCGATCCCGCGCGCGCCCCTCGGGCACGTCGAAGTTCGGCTCAATCCTGCCCCGACCCTTGGCCATGCATCCCGTCTTCGAATGTTCCGCGACGACGCGCGTCTGTCCGGCGCACCGCAGGACGGTCTCCGCACGCCAAATGCGGCGGTTTCGCGCCCCGTCCGGAAACGACACGGAGGCCGGCGCCGCCGGCCGTCCTTGTCGAAACCGTTTGTGACCGCTTCGCGGTACGGTGCGGAAAAAGGCTGGCCATTCCGTTAAGGACCGCGCCGGACCGGCCGGATCGAAGCCGGACGCCGCGCCGCGCCGCGGCGCGCAGCTAGTGCGCGGCGCCCTGAAGCTCGCCCGTGCTCGCCAGGATCGTCTCCTGCAGCGCGGTCGCCGCCGCGTGCTGGCGCCCCGGGCCCAATACGACGAACTCGACCGCGCCGAGCGGAGGCAGGCCGACCGCCTCGGGGATCGCCGCGAGACCTGGCGGCATGACCTTGGCCGAGTGCGGCGCGATGCCCAGGCCGGCCTCGACGGCGGCCCGCAAGCCCATCAGGCTGCCGCTCGTGCATACCACCCGCCAGGACCGGCCCACCGTCTCGAGGGCGTCGAGCGCCAGCGTGCGGGTCATCGAGGGCGGCGGGTAGAGCACAAGGGGCAAGGGCTTGGCCGGATCCGGGACGAAGCCGGGCCGGCCCGTCCAGATCAGGTCCTCGGTCCAGGCCAAGGTTCCGCGCGGATCGCCGCGCCGGCGCTTGCAGAAGATCACGTCGAGCTCGCCCGCGTCGTAGCCCTGGTAGAGGGTGCGGCTCAGCCCGACCGTGATCTGGAGATCGACCGCGTCGTGCCGACCGGCGAAGCGGGCCAGCACCTGCGCCAGGGTCGACAGGGTGTAGTCCTCGGAGACGCCGAGACGGATGCGGCCGCGCAGGCCGCCCGGCGAGAAGAAGGCGCGCAGCCGGTCCTGCGCGTCCACCACCTCGCGGGCGAAGCCGATCATGGCCTGGCCGTCCGGCGTCGGAGCGACCCGGTGCGTGTCCCGCGTCAGGAGCGGCCGACCGAGAGCCTGCTCCAGCCGCGTGATGTGCCCGCTCACGGTGGATTGCCGGAGGCCGAGCGCCTGGGCCGCGGCCGTGAAGCTGCTGCTCTCGACGACCGCCAGGAACGAGCGCAGCAGCTCGATGTTCAGGTTGCCTATCATGGTTCACGATAACCGATATCGGTAACGCCGCGGGCTCGCGCGGCGTTAGGGTTCGAGATGGACCCGTCCCCGGGCCGCGCCGCGGAGCCTCGTTCGATGTCCGCACCCGTGATCGTGACCACACTCTTCGTCGGCGGCCTCGTGGCGATTCCGACACTCGGACGGTGGGCCGTACAGGTCACGGAGGTGCTCGCCTCCCTGCTGGCGACCGCCACCGTGCTGGTCGTGATCCTGTACCTCTGCGACCGCTGGCCGGACTACTTCGCCAACCCGCGGATGCCGGTAGGCACGATGGCGGCACCCTTCGCCGACTGAGACGATGACCCGTCCCGCGCGGTCGCAGAATCCGGGGAGCGGACCCACGGCGGGCGCCGCCCTGGCGTTCGTCGCAGGCTTCGTCGACGCGGCCGCCTTCATCGCCCTGACCGGCCTGTTCACCGCCCACGTCACCGGTAACTTCGTCCTGATCGGCGCCGAGCTCGTCGCGAGCTCGAGCGGCGTGGTGGCCAAGCTCCTGGCGCTGCCCGTCTTCGTCGGGGCGGTGGCGGGAGCCCGGGTTCTGGCCCTGGTGCTGGAGCGGCGGGGAGTCGATCCCCTGCCCTGGCTCCTCGCCGTCGAGGTGGCCCTGCTCGCGGGGTTCGGCCTGTGCGGCACCGTTTGGTCACCCCTCGGCGCGGCGGACGGCGCCGCCTCCATCACCGTCGGCATGCTCGCGGTCGCGGCCATGGGCCTGCAGAACGCCGTCGGACGCCTGTCCCTCGGCCATCTCGCGCCCACGACGGTCATGACCGTCAGCGTCAGCCAGGCCGTCATCGACGCGACGGACCTCGCCCTGGGCAGCGGCGAACAGCGCGAGCAGACCCGGAAGCGGTTCCTGCGCGTGCTCCCGGCGATCGCGGCCTTCGCCGCGGGCGCGCTCTGCGGAGCCTACGGGATCGCGCATCTCGCCTTCGGCAGCATCGTCCTGCCACTCGGCGTTCTCGTAGTCCTGATCGTCGCGTCCGCGGCGCCCGCCGACGCGGGCGCCGTCCCGTGAGGAGCCGCCCCGCGCGGCGGTCAGGCGGCGACCGGCGTCACGGCTCGGCCGAGGGCTCGGCGGCCGGCTTGCCGAGCACCCGGCGGGCCTCGGCGAGCAACACGGGGTGGCGGGCAGCCTGCGGACCGGCATCCGGCGTCTCGCGGCCGAGCCGCGCGATGCGCGCCCGGAACAGGCGCCGGCGCAGGCCGAACCGTCGGACGCTCATCAGCAGCGCCTGAAGCACGAGGCGGACGGCCTCCGTCCGCTCGCGCTCCTCCACGATCGCCGCCGCGAGAGCGGCCTCGCGGCTGAGCGCGGCCTGGAGCTCGTCCCGGACGGCGGCGCGGGCCGCCTCGTCCCTGCGCGCCGCGTCGAGCTGGATCCGGCATTCCTGCAACGCGCTGAGCAGCAGAAGCTCCTGCGCGGACGCATCCCTCATCAAGGCCTCCCGGGGCGCCCTCTCCCGTCCGAGACGGGGCGTTCCGCCCGATCACCGACGCGCCGGCCGCGGACCGGCCCGCGCGCGTCCTCGTGCGACGCCATAGCGAGCGCGGCCGCTGGCCGGAAGCCGCCGACCGGATTATTCGGCACGCGGACCGCGAACCACGGGGGGAATCGGGGACGTGCAGATTCGGATCGCTCTGGCCTTCGGGGCCATCACCCTGGGAGGCGGCGCGCTCGCGCCCGCCCCGGCCCAGGCCTATCAGCTCGACACGGTGAACCTGGTCGGTTGTGCGCAGGAGGGCGGCGTCTGCCGGATGCCCTACCCCACCAATGTCTATTACGGCGTGCCCGGCCGGACGAACGGCCGGCCCTTCCCGCAGGGCGGCGTCGTGCCTTGCAACACCCAGACCTTCGGCGATCCGGCACCGGGCCAGGCGAAGAGCTGCTGGTACGCCCCGCGCATCAACGCGGGCGGCGGTGGCGGCTACGGCGGCGGCGGAGGCTACGGCGGCGGGGGCTACGGCGGCGGGGGCTACGGCGGCGGGGGCTACGGCGGCGGGGGCTACGGCGGCGGGGGCTACGGCGGCGGCTACCGCAACGACGGGTACGATGACCGACGCGACGCCTACCGCGACCGCCGCGACTACGACCGCCCGCCGGTGCGCCGCCCCTACGACGACGATTACGGTCCGGGCCCGCGCCGCTACCGCGGCGATCCGGACGAGTATTGATCTCGGTCGAGCAGGGCAGACGCGGGAACGTATTTGCCCTGTTAACCGCCATCCGGCATCGTCCGACTCCGCGGAGCCCTATCCGCGGAGCCGCGGGACCGGACGGAGGAGCTGATGACGGAGAATCGCCGCGGCGCTTTCCGGAAGAACGCTTTCACCTTCGGCGCGGTGCTGCTCGACGGCGGCGAGGTGAGCTGCCTGGTCTGGGACGCCACGAACGTGGGTGCGCAGATCGAGGTCGAGGACGATCAGGCCGTGCCGGACCGCTTCCCACTGCGGGTCAGCGCCGGCGCCGAACCGCGCCCGGCCACCGTGGCGTGGCGACGCAGCCGGCGGATCGGCATCGCCTTCGACGGCTGAGCCCCTCTCAGGTCGCCTGCAGGGCCGGGCGCGGGCGGGGTCCGGACGCCACCAGCCGGAACCGGCGCGGCCGCACGAACAGCAGGTCGAGCGCCGTCCCGCGGACCAGCCGCTCCAGTGCCAAGGGCAGAACGACCGCCATCGTCATGACCGCGAGGCTCGCGAGGCCGATATCGCCGATCGCGCCGGTGCGCACGAGGACCTCCCGGGTCGCGGCCATGGGCAGCGAGAAGGCGAGGTAGATCACGATCGAGCGCTGGCCGCAGGTCCGGACAGCCTCCGCGACCGGGCCGCCGGCGCGGCCGATCAGGGAGGCCGCCACCACGATCGCGAGGGCACCGGCGGCGCCGAGGGCGAGGCTCACCAGCGGCAGGCTGGCGAGGGTCGGATGGTCCGGCAGGCCCGACGGGGTCAGCGCGAGCCAGCCCTCGAGGAATGCCCAGGCGGCGAGTCCGCACAGGGCGAGCGGGACGCGGCGGCGCGCCGCGTCGGCGAGCGCGAAGATCCGGCCGGCGAACAGGTAACCCGCGACGAAGAAGACGTAACGGGCGCAGAATTCCTCGATCAGGGTCGACTCGCTGCGGATGTCGGCGATCTGCAGCAGGGCGGCGCCGGCGAGGAGCACGCCGCCGGGCACGCGACGCAGGGCCTTGGTGACCACCGAGAACACCGCCAGCAGGTAGATGAACCAGAGGCTGGAATAGGGCTCGATCAGCGCGTGGGCGAGGTGCGCCGCGAAGGCCGCGGGCCCGGCATCCCCGACGATCTTGCCGCATCTGGCAACCGACTGGATCACCAGCCAGAGCAGGTAGAAATAGGCGAAGTGGACGACCCGGCGGTCGGAGAACAGCCGCCAGTCGCGGTCGATCACCCGTCCGACGAACAGGCCGGAGAGCAGGAAGAAGTCCGGGATCCGGAACGGCTTCGCGAAGGCGACGACCGGGTGGAGGAAGCCCTCGCCGCCCATGGCCTCGCCGGTGCCGACGACCGAATGCATCATGACGACCAGGAGGATGCAGATCCCCTTGGCGATATCGACCCAGGCGAGCCGATCTCCCGTATCACCGACCCCGGCCATCGACCCACCCCTCGCGATCGGGGTGATCCTGGACCGGTTCGGGTTGACGGCAAGGAACGGGGCGGCGGCCACCTGCGGATAGGACGAACGCGCGGTAAACGCCGGCCGGTCAGTTGCTGCGCCGCGCCGACCGCCGCGCGCGGGTCATGCGCGTCGCCGCGTGGAAATCGTCGGGCTTGCCGCGGACCCAGACGAGGAAGCGCGCGATCTCCGGATCGGCGCGCAGCGCCTCGACGTCCGCGAGGCGCTTGGCGATCTCCGCCTCGCTGTAGCGGGCGTGGATCGCCGAGTGGCAGATCTGGTGCAGCCGGACCGTTCCGCGATGGGTCCCGCCCTTGAGCTTCGGCGTGAGGTGATGGAGGCTGGAGCGGGCGCGGCGCGGGATCGGGCGCTCGCAGAGGGGACAGACCGGGTCCGGCGGGCCCGGAACGCCCGGCGCGTCCGGATCCTCGGCGCTCCAGCGCTGCGAGCGCCGTCCGACCACGCGAGCCTCCCTCTCCTACCCCTGCTGGTCCGCCGGCTGCGGGCAGGCCGGACCGACGCGCGACCCGAACAGCGCCTCGGCCTCGCGATCCCGGATCCCGAGGATGGAGACGTGGTCCCCCGGGACCACGTCGATTTGGGCCCGGGGGCCGGCCGCCTCGGCGAGGTTCCGCGCCAGCTTGGCCGGCACGACCGTGTCGTCGCGGCCCTGCACGATCAACACGGGCGCCGTCCCACCGCGGATGCGCAGGTCCGAGCGGTACGTGTCGCGCAGGAGCCAGATCGGGGCTAGCGGGACATGCAGCCGCACGGTGTGGGTCATCGAGTCGAAGGGCGCCTCCAGGTACAGCCCGATCGCCGGCACCCGCTCGGCGACGGCCACGGCCACGGCGGCCCCGAGGGAATGGCCGTGGAGCAGGATCGGCGCGCCGGGCGCCCGCGCCCGCGCGGCCTCGACGGCCGCCAGCCCGTCGCGGATCAGCCCGTCCTCGCTCGGACTCCCGGTCGAGCCGGGATAGCCGCGATAGGCCACGGAGAGCACACCCCAGCCGCCCGCCCGCCAGGGCCCCGCGGCGAATCGCGCCGCGTGCGGCTCGGGGCGCGACCCGTTGCCGTGGAAGCTGACGACGACGCCGCAGCCCGGCCGCGGCGGCCGCCACAGACCGTGCAGGCTCTCGCCGTCGGGGGTCGCGACCGTGATCGTCGCGAGGCCGGGCGGGATCGTCCACGGGTTCTGCGGACCGAAGGCGCCCGGGTAGAGGAACCGCCGCTGCCCGAGCGCGAGCGCGGCGCAGGCCAGGCCGCAGAGCAGGAGCGCGGCGAGCAGGAGGCCGGCGAGGAGGCGCATGCGGTCTGGGAGAGCGAGGGCGTTCGGACGAACGGTTTCCGGGATGTGTTTTCTAGGGCGACGGGTCAGCATTGACAAAGCCGTCCGCGAGCCCGAGTCTGGAACCGTTCCGAGGGGGGCCCTGCAGAGGGCTGAGATTGGGCACGCTGCCCTGACCCTTGAACCTGATCCGGCTCATACCGGCGGAGGGACGGGAACCTGCGGTCGCCTCTCGCGCGACCTCATCTCATCTCGGCCATCGCGTGGACCGGACCGCTCCAGCACGAGGAGAGGCCCACGATGAACGCACCCGTTCTCCCGAAGGACGTGAAAGGCAGCCCCGAGACCGTGACCACGGGTCCGGTGACCGGATCGCGCAAGGCCTACGCGAGCCCGGCCGGGCGGCCGGACATCCGCGTACCCTACCGCGAGATCGTCCTCTCCGATCCGAAGGAGGAACCGGTGCGGGTCTACGACCCGTCGGGCCCCTACACGGAGACCGATGCCCGCATCGACCTCAATGCCGGCCTCCCCGGCGTGCGCGAGCCCTGGATCGCGGCGCGCGGCTACGCGTCCGTCGCCCCGCGCGCGGTGAAGCCCGAGGATAACGGTTTCGCGGGCGACAAGCTCGTGGCCCCCTGCCCGGCCGAGCGGACCGTCCGCAAGGCGGCCCCGGGCCAGATGGTGACCCAGTACGAGTTCGCCCGCGCGGGGATCATCACCGAGGAGATGATCTACGTCGCCCATCGCGAGAACGTCTGCCGCGAGGCGATGCTCGCGGGCGCCGAGGCCGCGCTCGCCGACGGCCAGAGCTTCGGGGCCTCGGTCCCGCCCTTCATCACCCCGGAATTCGTGCGCGACGAGATCGCCCGCGGCCGGGCGATCATCCCGGCCAACATCAACCACACCGAGCTGGAGCCGATGGCGATCGGCCGGAACTTCCTGGTCAAGATCAACGCCAATATCGGCAACTCGGCCGTGACCTCCTCGGCGGCCGACGAGGTCGAGAAGCTCGTCTGGTCGATCCGCTGGGGCGCCGACACGGTCATGGACCTGTCCACCGGCCGCAACATCCACAATATCCGCTCGTGGATCATCCGCAACAGCCCGGTTCCGATCGGCACGGTGCCGATCTACCAGGCGCTGGAGAAGGTCGGCGGCGACCCGCTGAAGCTCGACTGGGAGGTCTTCAAGGACACGCTGATCGAGCAGGCCGAGCAGGGCATCGACTACTTCACCATCCATGCCGGCGTGCGGCTCGCCCACGTGCCGCTGACCGCCCGGCGCGTCACCGGCATCGTCTCGCGCGGCGGCTCGATCATGGCCCGCTGGTGCCTCGCCGGGCACCGGGAATCGTTCCTCTACGAGCGGTTCGACGAGATCTGCGACATCATGCGGGCCTACGACGTCTCGTTCTCGCTGGGCGACGGCCTGCGCCCGGGCTCGATCGCCGACGCCAACGACGCCGCCCAGTTCGGCGAGCTGGAGACGCTGGGCGAGCTGACCAAAGTCGCCTGGGACAAGGGCTGCCAGGTGATGATCGAGGGCCCCGGCCACGTGCCGATGCACAAGATCAAGGTCAACATGGAGAAGCAGCTGAAGGAGTGCGGCGAGGCGCCGTTCTACACCCTCGGCCCGCTGACCACCGACATCGCGCCCGGCTACGACCACATCACCTCGGGCATCGGCGCCGCGATGATCGGCTGGTTCGGCACCGCGATGCTCTGCTACGTCACGCCGAAGGAGCATCTCGGCCTGCCCGACCGGGACGACGTGAAGACCGGCGTCATCACCTACAAGATCGCCGCCCACGCCGCCGACCTCGCCAAGGGGCATCCCGCCGCGCAGCTCCGGGACGACGCGCTCAGCCGCGCCCGGTTCGACTTCCGCTGGGAGGACCAGTTCAACCTGGGCCTCGACCCGGATACGGCGCGGCGCTTCCACGACGAGACCCTGCCGAAGGATGCCCACAAGGTCGCGCATTTCTGCTCGATGTGCGGGCCGAAATTCTGCTCGATGAAGATCACGCAGGACCTGCGCGCCGAGGTGCTGGCGATGGAGGAGGCCGGCGAGGTCGTGGGCGCGGCGCCCGCGATGTCGAAGGCCGAGGCCGAAGCCGGCATGCGGGCGAAGTCGCAGGAGTTCCTGGCCGAGGGCGGCAAGCTCTACGTCGACGCCGCCGAGTGAGGTGACGGCACGCCCGGTCCACTCAGGACCCGGGCGTGCCGCCGTACGGGACCTCGATACCGAGCATGTCGCCCGGGCGGGCGCATCCAGCCTCAAGTGGCTCCCCTCGGGCGGCCAGTAGGCGGTCGACGCGGCCTCGCACAGCATCCGCGTATCCCGATCCTGGACGATGCACTGGACCGGGCGCTGCGACTGCCCGCGCAGCGCGACGACGATGAAGCGGTCGCGGGAGACCTTGATCGGCCCGCGTCCGTGGATCGCGACGAGCCGCGCCGCGATCGCGCAGCGGTGCGCGCGGATGAACTGCGCGGGCGTTCCCGGATCGCCCGGCGCGCCGAGCGCCGCCGTCCCCGCCAGGACGAGCATCGCCGGCATCCTGGACAGGGCGTGCTCCACGTAGCGCTGTTCGGATCGCGGCCCCGTCCCCGGAAGACGAGCGGGACAGCGGCCGAGTCGGCGTCAGTGAAAAAGCAGCACGGATTTGTGTCGCGGCGGTAACGCGATGTTCATCGCGTCTCCGATCGCGCGCCAGCATCCGGTGGACCGGCAGGCGCCATTAAGGAACGATTAGGCAGGACCGCGCCTCAATCCTTCGATCACAGGATCGCAGGAGACCGGCGATGGAGATCCGAACGCTGACATCCACGACGCCGGGGCCGCAGGGCCTCGACGCGCTCGGAGCGACGGCCGCCGCCGCCGTGACCCAGCAGGCGCCCGAGCCCAAGACCCCCGCCAAGCCGCTCGAGCCCGCGGTGAAGCTCGACATCGGCACGAACGGCGGCAAGGCGCGCTACATCCAGGACCCGGACACGAGCTCGATCGTGTTCCAGGTGGTCGATCCGTCGTCCGGCAACGTGATCGACCAGCTCCCGAGCGAGACCGCCCTGCGCAATCGTGCCTACGATTCCGCCCGCAGCGCGGAGGGTTCGCAGAGCAGCAGCCTCTCCCGCGTCGCCTGAGGGCCGTCGCTCAGGCGCGCAGCCGGCGGACCGAGTCTTCGACCGGCGGCGCGGCCAGGCCGAACTGCGCCAGCGACAGGATCTCCACCGGCGCGTCCCGCCGCGCGACGAGGACGCTGTTCTCGGCGACCGTCGTCCAGGCGCCGTGGTCCCGGTCGAGCGGCTCCGAGGCGACCACCACGCCGTCCTCCGAGGCGCGGTAATAGAGCGAGTTCGCCTTGTCGTTCGCGGCGAACCGGAACGCGTAGAGATCGCGGCCGTCCGCCAGCGCCGCCGTGAACCGGAACGGATGCGCTCCGGCGAGGTCCGTGAGCCGCGCGAGCGCGCGCGCCGTCGCGTCGACCGGATCGCGGCGCGACCCCGGGCCCATCAGGCCGCAGCCCAGCAATCCCAGGAAGATCGCCTCGGAATCGGTGGTGCCGGCGCGCGACGGGTAGAGCTCGTCGGGGATCAGCGCCTCGACCGGCCGCCGCAGGCGGCTCCAGTCGCCGATATAGCCGTTGTGCATGAACAGCCACGGGCCGCAAGCGAAGGGATGACAGTTCGGCCGGGTGATCGGCGTCCCGGTCGCGGCGCGCACGTGCGCGAAGAACAGGTGCGAACGCAGGTGCCGGCACAGGTAGCGGAGGTTGTCGTCCGACCAGGCGGGCTGGACCTCGCGGTACCGGCCCGGCTCCGGGTGATCGCCGTACCAGCCGAGGCCGAACCCGTCGCCGTTGGTCGCCGCGGTCGATTCGAGCGCCGCGATGCTCTGCGAGACGAGGCTGTGGGACGGCTCGGTGACGTAGTGCTCCAGCGGGATGGTGCGTCCCGCATAGGCGATCCAGCGGCACATCGACGGGCTTCTCCGGGTGTCTGTCGGCCGGCTGATCCGGGACGATCGTGGACAAAGCGCGGCACCTTGAGCGCGCGGTCGATCACGATCTGTCGCGAAAGCCGTGCCGCGGCCCGTCTCAGACGCCGTGGGTCTGGAGCCAGCTCTCCAGAAGGGCCACCTGCCAGAGCTTCGAGTTGCCCTTGGGCGTCAGCGTGCCGTCGGGATCGGCGAGCAGGTGATCGACGTAGGCGCGGTTGAAGATGCCGCGCGCGCGCGCCTCGGGCCGGTCGAGGATCTCGCGGACGTAGTCGAGGAACGGGCCGCGGATGTGCTTCAGGGCGGGCACGGGGAAATACCCCTTCTTGCGGTCGATCACCTCGGCCGGGACAACCGCCCGCGCGGCTTCCTTCAGGATGTACTTGCCGCCGTCCCGGACCTTGAGCTCCGCCGGGATGCGGGCCGCCAGCTCGACGAGGTCGTGGTCGAGGAACGGCACCCGCGCCTCGAGGCCGCAGGCCATCGTCATGTTGTCGACCCGCTTGACCGGGTCGTCGACCATCATGACCTCCTGGTCGAGCTGCAGGGTCTTGTCGATGGCGCTGGCGCTCCGCGACTTCGCGAAGAAGGCGGCGATGTAGTCGGTGCTGTGATCGCCCCCCAGCATGTCGGGCGTCAGAGCCTCGCGCATCTCGGCGTGGTCGCGGTCGAAATACGCTTTCGCGTAATCGGCGACCGGGTCGGTCGAGCCCATCAGCTTGGGGTACCAGTGATAGCCGCCGAACACCTCGTCGGCGCCCTGCCCGCTCTGGATCACCGTCACGTGCTTGGCGACCTCCTGCGAGAGCAGGAGGAAGGCCACCGCGTCGTGGCTCATCTGCGGTTCCGACATCGCCGCGATCGCCGCGGGCAGCGCTTCCAGCGTCCGGGAGCCGTCGACCGCCAGCTTCGTGTGGTCCGTGGCGAAGGTCTCGGCGACGATATCCGAGTACTTGAACTCGTCGCCCTCGACGCCGTTCACCGCGTCGAAGCCTACCGAGAAGGTCTTCAGGCCCTGCTGCCCGCTCCGCGCGAGCAGGGCCACGAGCAGCGAGCTGTCCAGGCCACCCGAGAGCAGGACGCCCGTCGGGACGTCGGCGACCTGCCTGCGCTCGACGGCGGTGCCCAGGGCATCGAGAACGGCCTCGCGCCAGTCCGCCTCGGTCCGGCCGCGGTCGGCCTCGCGGGGTCCGATCGCGAGTGTCCAGTAGGTCGACGCGTGCTGCGTCCCGTCCTGCTCGATCGTCAGGATCGTCGCCGGTGCCAGCTTGCGCACACCCTTGAGAATGGTGAGCGGGGCCGGCACGCCCGCGTGCCAGCTCATGTAATGGTGGAGGGCGACCGGATCGATCGCGGTATCGACGTCGCCGGCCGCGAGCAGGGCCGGGAGCGACGAGGCGAAGCGGAACCGGGTTTTCGTCTCGCTGTAGTAGAGCGGCTTCACGCCCAGCCGGTCGCGCGCCAGCACGACCCGCCCGGATTCCCGCTCCAGGATGGCGAACGCGAACATGCCGGCGAAGCGCTCGACGCAGGCACGGCCCCAGGCATGATAGGCCTTGAGCACCACCTCTGTGTCGCTGGCCGAGAAGAAGCTGTAGCCCGCCGCCTCGAGTTCGGCGCGCAGCGCGCGGAAATTGTAGATGCAGCCGTTGAACACGATCGCGAGCCCGAGCGCCGGATCGACCATGGGTTGCTGGCCGGCCTCGGACAGGTCGATGATCTTGAGCCTGCGATGGCCGAAGACGACCCGGCCGGAACCGAGAAGCCCCGCGGCGTCCGGCCCGCGCGGTTGCAGGCATCCCATCATCGCGTCGACGGCGGCGGGGTCCGCCGGCCTGTCGAAACAGATCTCGCCGCAGATTCCACACATGATGTCAGCAGGGTCTCGGTCGGGCGCGACGCACGCTCCGTCGAGCGAAACGGCCCGCGCGCCGCGGCGTTCCGCCGATCCGGCCACGGCGCTGCGCCAGGTCCCGGTCCGACCGTCCGCGGATCGGGGCCGGGGACGACGGACCCGTTTGACGCCGTCGCCGTCGAACTGCTAGACCATGGCCGTACATGGGCGCACGGCGCCGTTCGGAGTTCGCGCTCCGCGACAGACCGTTTCCGTGCAGACCATGTCGGCGGGCGTAGTTCAGTGGTAGAACGTCAGCTTCCCAAGCTGAATGTCGTCGGTTCGATCCCGATCGCCCGCTCCAACTAACCTCTTGCTCATGCTACGGTTTCTCGTGCCCTGAGCGGTCGAGGTGTTCCCCATGTTCCCTATGGCGTTCCTCGCCGTTCCCCATGCTGCCGAGAAGCTGCTTCGGCTCGTCCGCGGTCTACTAGCGGGATTCAGCTTAGCGGTATGAGTGCCGTTTGATGTCGGCTTACTCATGGACAGCAGGGCAAACTGGACCAGACGGTGTGCCGTGACGAACTGGCCGGCACGCCCATAGGATTAAACTGCCGCGCTCAAGCCTCCCGGAGTGGGCGTTCGGCTCTGCGCCATGAGCGGACATCTGCTGACCGCCCGGTAGCAGACATTTAGTTTCAGGCGACCGTCCGTCCGGTGTCGACCCAACCCGGCCGTCAGACTTGTGTCGAACGAAACCCAAAAGCAGTCGTCAACGCGGGACGTGGGATAAATTGATGCACGCTGCTCTGTACGAGGGCGCGTTCCGGGACGCTTAAGCCGGAAACACGAGAAGCGCCCCCACCTTCATGCTGACACCCGCAGGTCCGTCGGAGCCGAACCCGGAGCCTCCAATGGCGAGGCATGCAGGTTCGCGGGGGCCAGGACGCGCCAGTCGGCCCGGATGCGCCGTCCTTCCGCGATCCGCACCGTGAAGCCCCTCTCGTCGAAGAACTCCAGAAGCGGCATGGTCATGTTACGCCCGATGCCGGCCGTGTCGCGGAAGCGCCCAACCGTCAGCAGGCCGTCGGGATGTTCCCGCGCCACCACGTCCGCGATCCGCGCCAGTTCGGCGACCACGTCGGGCAGCACGTAGTAGTTCTTCGAGATGCGCTGGAGCCATCCGAGGCGACCCACCTTGTCGAGGAGGCGGCGGAGATCGTCCGGCTCGCGGCCCAGGCGGTCGGCGAGGACGGCGAGGCGGGGCTGATCCAGGCCAGCCTCCTCCAAGACGGCCCGAACGGCCTCGTAGACGACGGCGTCGGCCGGACGCAGGCGCGCCGTGTGGCCGGGCAGGTGCAGGAGCGGGCCGCGCCGCATGACCTGACCCGTCCGCACGAGGCCATCGAGGGCGGCCTTGAGGGCCGGACGCTCCCCGGCCTCGACCGCCGACGCGATCTCGTCGCGGGTCAGGCCGGGGTTGTCGGGCTGCGCCATGTGCGTCCGGGCGAGGTCGGACACCGCCCCCGCGGCCAGCGCCGCGACCCGCGCCCCCTGGAACGCGAGCCGCGGGCCATCCTCCGCGACGACCGCCCCCGCAGCCGCGACGAGTGCATCGAGGGCGGCCGGGGGCAAGTTGCGCAGGCGGGCGAGGTGGGCGAGGTCGACCCCGGGCTTGGAGGTGGCGAGAAGTCCCCGGAGCGCGCGACCGTCATCCGCGGTGTCGAGGGCGGCGACGACCGCCCGGCGTGCCGGCGTCCAGGCACCCCGACGCGGTCCGTCCACGTCGATCACCCGACCGCCCCCGAGCGTGCGAGCGGCCGAGACGTCGCGCAGGATGAAGCGGTCCCCGGCGAGGGCGCCGACCTCGCGGTCGAGGGCGATCACCGCCCGGGCGGACGCGCCGGGCTCGACGGACCCGGCCCCGGGGAGGAGCAACCGTCCCGTCACCGCCGCCGCGCCAAGATGGAGATGCACCGGGGTCCGGTGGCGCAGGGGCAGAGCTTCGTGCGGCAGCACGCGCACGGAGACGTCGAGGCGGGTCGCCGGCCCGTGCAGATCCGGCGCCAGGACCCACGTGCCCCGGCCCACGTCGTCGAGGGACAGGCGAGGACCGGCCAGGTTCAGGGCGCAGCGCTCCCCGGCGCGCGCGGTCTCGGCCACTGCGTCGTGGACCCGCACGCCGCGCACCCGGACCTCGCGTGCCCCGGGCGAGACGAGGAGCCGGTCGCCCACGCGCACCGTGCCCGCATGCACCGCCCCGGTCACGACCAAGCCGGCACCGGGCACGGTGAAGCGTCGGTCGACGGCAAGCCGAAAGCCGCGCTCCGCATCTGCCGGGACGGGGGAGCCGGTCGCGGCCTCCAGCAGGCGGGCGAGGTCGTCGATGCCCCCGCCCGTCAACGCCGAGCAGGCGACGACCGGCGCCGCCGCGAGCCCCGTTCCAGCGAGGAGGGCGTGGATTTCCCCGGTCACCGCCGCGATACGGTCGGGATCGGCGCGGTCGGCCTTCGTCACCGCGACGACGCCGCGGTCGACGCCGAGAAGGTCGAGGATGGCGGCGTGCTCGCGCGTCTGCGGCATCACCCCGTCGTCGGCGGCGACCGCCAGGAGCGCGCAGGACACGCCGGTGGCGCCCGCGACCATGGTGCGCACCAGGCGCTCGTGGCCCGGCACGTCGACGAAGCCGAGCGGGACCCGCAGGCGACCGTTCGCCGGCGCGTAGGCGAAGCCGAGATCGAGGGTGATGCCCCTGGCCTTCTCCTCCGGGAGCCGGTCGGCGTCGACGCCCGTCAACGCCTTCACCAGGGCCGTCTTGCCGTGGTCGATGTGCCCGGCGGTCGCGACGATCATGCTGTCCCTCGACCGAGCGGCGTTGGAGGCGGAGGGCCGGCGCAGGTCACCCCGCGCCGGCATTCCCGTCAGTCCGGAGGCATCAACCCTTGATCCGGGTCTCGGCGAGTTCGGACATGCAGGTGTCGTAGGGTGTGAACGCCACCCGGTCCGACACCGCGAACAGGGTGAAGGGAGAGTACAGGAACAGGGCCTTGGCCTCGTCCTGCAGGTAGCGCTCCACCTCGCGCACCACCCCCTCGGTCTCGGTCTCCGGCGTATGCAGGAGCTTCTCGTAGAGGGCGTCGAACTTCGGATCTTCCGGACCCTGGCGCAGGGTCGCGTCCTTCCCGAAGAACTCCCGGTGCACGCACGCCACCGGATATTGCGGCGTCCAGTCGAAGTACCATTCGAGCTTGACGTCGAACTCTTCCGGCAGGTCGCCCCGGTCACTGACGAAGCGGCAGCCCAGGCCGACCTTGGCGAGGCACTGGCCAATCGCCTCGACCACACCCTTCCAGGCGGGGGACGAGACGATCACGATGTCCCGCCCACTCACCCCCGCCGCTTCGAGCGCCGCCTTCGCGGCCTCGGGGTCGTGCGGGAACGGGCTCATGCCAGGATCGGCGCCGTAGCGGCCGGGCTGGATGAAGGCCGGGATCACCGTGCCGTAGCCGTGCGCGCCGTGAGCGAGCACGAACTGCCGGTCGATGGCGAGGTTGAGGGCCCGCCGGGCCTCGGCGTGCCGCCAGGGCGAATCCGGACGGGTCTCGTTGAAGACGCCCGTCAGGATCGTCTTCGCGGTCTTCGTCTGGATCTTGCCGTGCTCACTGGCCGGGAAGGCGTGCGCCTCCTCCGGCGTCAGGTCGAACACCACGTCGACGCGGCCGTCACCGGCCGCCACCGACCGGATGCCCTCGGCCTTGCCGATCACGTTGTCGTAGACGATCCGGACCGTCGGCCTCCGGGCCGGGTTCCAGTACGTCGAGTTGGGCTCCATGACCACGCGGTCGGAGCGGCTATCGATGAGCGAGACGCCCTCGGTGAGCACGAACGGGCCAGTCCCCCACGGACCAGGCGCGTCGATGACTCACCAATGACCTTCGGCCGACCCCGTCTTCGGATCGACGAAACCCCACTCGTTCCAGAAGCGTGTCGACGGCAGGTGCATGCCGCGCAGCTTCATCAGAGCCGCGGAGTCCCCGCCTGGGAAGCGCATGCGGATGGTGCGCTCGTCCACTGCCTCGCAGGTCACGTCCCGAGCGAAGTTCAGGAAGGCGCCCGGCGGGTGCGGGTTGGTCCATTCCTGGACCTTGTCGAAGCCGAGCTTGAACATCGCCGTGTTGAACGGCTCGCCGTCCTGATAGACGGCGTCCCGCATCGTGAGTTCGAGGGTTTCCCCGTCGAGCCAGCGCCAGCTCTCGGCGAGGCTCGGCTGGCCGATGCCGTCGTGATCGACGCGGTTGGCCTCCTCCATCGTGTTCCAGGTGATGGAGAGCCAGTTCACCGGCGACGGATCGACCACCGTCACCGTGTTGTGGGACCCCCAGGGCTGTCCGCCCCCTGGGTCCCCGGTCGCTTGCGCGTCCATGTCTCCTCCTCGTGTTCGACCCGCATGGCGTGCGGGCACCGTCCGGCCCTTCGCGAGCCGACAGGTTGGAGGGCGCGTGCGTGCGCGCAGGCCCTCGATCGGTCCGCCAGGGTCGTCAGCCACGCCGGCCTCGAACCCTCGCGGTTTCAGTTCGCCCCCGTGGGGAGCCTCACCCGCACGCCTGCGCGCGGTGCATCCTCAACCCGTCACGTCACCACGGGCCGTGCCCGTCGCGGCGACGCGGTCGGCGAGATCCCTCAGTTCCTGGCGCAGGTCGGCGAGGTCGCGGTCGCCGAGGCCGGTGCGGCAGACCACGGCCTGCTGCGCCGTGGCGACCCGCTCCTCCAGCAGCCGGCCCGCCTCCGTCAGAGCGATGAGGACGACGCGCCGGTCCGAGGCGCGGGCCCGGGTGACGAAGCCCGCCCCCTCCAGCCGGTCGACCAGGGGCGTGATCGCGCTGGACGTGAGTTGCAGACGGGCGGCAAGGTCGTGCACCGCCGTCACGCCGTCCTGCCAGAGCGCCAGCATCACGAGGTACTGCGGATAGGTCAGCCCGAGTTCGCCCAAGAGCGGTCGATAGGCGCGCACGACCGAGTTCGTCGCGGCGTAGAGGGCGAAGCAGAGCTGGTCGTCCAGCCGTAGCCCGCGTTGCCCGGTCGATGTCGCCACTGACGGCCCTCCGTTCAGACGTTAATCATTCACGCGTGAACGACGTTGTCAACGGGCTGCCCGGTGTGCACGGGGACACGCGTCCGACGGGCCTGCTCTTTCTGCTCTGAGAGCGTCCGCATTCGCGAGGGATCGGCCGAAAGCAGACGGGCGCCTTTCCACCCATCCTTGTCATTCGAAGGCGTCGGCCGGCGCGACTGGAGCTGGCCGTAAGCGGCTCGTCCGCTTTGAGGCTTGAGAAGTGGGAGAGCAGACATTCGGTGCGGTTCAGGAGAAGGCGTCAAAGCGACCCCACTCGGACTTTAGGCGTGTCCTTGATGTACCCGAGCTTCTGACCCCTTGCAGACCTTCAAGCCTGCGAGCCCAGAACTCCGCTTGGTAGGAAGAAGCGGACCTATGAACGGCGGCCACGACATCAGCAGCTACGGGCACATTAGCGACCGACGGGTAGCAGGCATGTCAGTGCGGTTCACTACATGGTGGAAGGCTATGGGTCCGGCTCTCGACGCGCACCGGCCTCGCAACCGACCTCCACCGTTGCACCTTCCGCTGCGCGCGCCAGTCGAGTTCGATAATTCCATCGAGGGACACGACCGGCGCGCGGAACGCGCGATTAATCAGCGAGTACGTTCCCGCTGAACATGCCACCGCGGAAGACCGGTGCGCCCTGATCGGTCACGAAGAGGACGAGGTCGGCGTCGGAGCCGGCCAGCACCCTCCCGCCGTCCCCCTTGAGGTACGCCGTATCACCCGCCCGCAGCGTCAAGCCGCCGACCTCGACGTCGCCGCCGAAGACGTGGAGCAGGCGAACCGCATCGGGCGCCGGAAGCGGCGGCAGGGACAACGCTGCCCCGGCCGCAACATGCGCGTCGGAGACCCATGCCTGGGCTCGGACCTCCAGCGGCGCGCCCTCGGGCCCCGCGATGAGGCGCCACTTGCCGTGGCTCAACACCTCCCCGAAGTCGTGGAACTGGACCTTGGGTCCGAGGTCGGCCGCCCGCGGCCGCAGGAAGATCTGCAGTGCCTCGACCGGGCCGTGGTCCAGCATGCGCTCCTCGTGCTGGAAGGTGTGGCCGGCGTTCATCATCATGAGCCGCGTCGCCGTGATCTCCTCCGCGTTGCCGACCGTGTCCCGGTGAAGCATCCGCCCGGCCCGGACGTAGGTCAGGATCTCGTCGTCGCGGTGCGGGTGCATCCCGATGACGTGCCCGGGCGCCACGGTGGCGCGGTCGATCCGCCCGATGGCTCCCAGGCCGCTGTCCGAGCCTCCGAGGCTCAGCCCAGGGTGGATGATCTCGACGGCGAAGCCGCGGGCCGGATCGCCCTTCCGGTCGCCGCGCTTGAGCTTGGTCGCGTTCATGGTCGTCTTCGCCTCTCGGTAGGCCGCCTTCGCCGAGGAACGTAGCGTCGTCGTGTGAGGGACGGTATCGTCCAATCCGGGCAAGCTCCGTCCCGGGAAGCGGAACGCAATGGACGTGGACGACCTGAGGACCTTCGTGGAAGTCGCCGACGCGGGAGGGGTCTCGGCCGCCTCACGCCGCCTCAACTTGGCGAAGTCGATTGTCAGCCGGCGGCTTCTGCGGCTGGAGGCCGAGCTCGGAACACAACTCCTCGCCCGTACCACCCGGGGCGCGGCCCTGACCGAGGCGGGCACGACGTTCCGGGAACATGCGGCACGGATCTGCACGGAGGTAGACGCCGCGCTGGAGGCGGTTGCGGTTGGCGGCGAGCTCCGCGGCCTCCTGCGGGTTGCCGTACCCTCCACGTTCGGCCCGACGCACTTCGCGCCGGCCATCGCGGAGCTGACCCGTCGCCATCCCCAACTGCAGATCAACTGCCGCTACAGCGACCGCTACGTGGATCTCGTCACGGAAGGCTTCGATTGCGGCATCCGGGTCGGGTACCTGCCGGATTCGAACTTGGTCGCGCGCCGCATCGGGTCCTTCTCCGTGCGGCTGTTCGCGAGCCCGGACTATGTCGCCACGCACGGCGCCCCCGAGACGCCCGAGGACGTGCCCCGCCATCCCGCCGTGATGATCGCGACGGAAACCTGGACGTTCAGCGCCGGGGGCAAGCCGTACCCGGTCCGCCCGACGGGTCGCTTCAAGGCCGACAGCGCCATCGCCATCGCGGAGGCCACAGCCGCGGGTGCGGGTATCGCCGCCCTGCCCGATGTCATCGCGGAACCCTACGTCGCGGCCGGGACCCTGATACCGGTCATGCCGCGCTATGCGCTTCCCTCCATCGGGATGTTCGTCGTGCGCCCACCGGGGCAGCACTCCTCGCGCAAGGTTCAGGCGCTCACCGACCTGCTGATCGAGCGGTTCGGCCGGTAAGGCCCCCTTGCAGCGACAGGTGCCGCCCTGGCAAGCGTTCCGGCGGCGTTCCGGTTTCAGGGACGCAGAGTGCCGGAAGTGGCGGCTAGTGGCCCTTCTCATGGAACGGCATCTTCATCGTGCCGGGTGGCTCCGAAGCGGGACCATCCCCACCGAAGGAGAGCACCATGTCCTACGAGAGATTGACCGCAGAGAACGCCGCCGTCCTGTTCGTCGACCACCAGACCGGTCTCGCCAACGGCGTGCAGACCCAGACGCCCGCGGACTTCCTGAACAACGTGAAGGCGCTCGTCACCATCGCCCAGATCTATAAGCTGCCGGCCATCGTCACCACCAGCGCGGCCGACGGCCCGAACGGGCCGGTCTTGCCGGTCGTCGCCCAGGGCCTGCCCGACGCGACCGTCGTGCACCGGCCGGGCGAGATCAACGCCTTCGATAACGCCGACTTCGCCGCCGCCGTGAAGGCGACGGGCCGGAAGAAGCTCCTGATCGCCGGCATCTCGACGGAGGTTTGCGTGGCCTTCGCCGCACTCGCGGCCCGCGAGGCGGGCTACGACGTCTACGCGGTGCTGGATGCATCGGGCACCTGGAGCAAGCTCGTCGAGGAAGCGGCCGTCGCCCGCATGGTGCAGGCAGGCGTCGTGCCGATCACCTGGGTCGCGGTCGGCGCCGAGCTTCTCGGCCATTGGCAATCGGCCACCGGCGAGGCGCACGCCAGGCTGATGGGCGACCACCTGCCCTTCGCCGGCAACATCTACGCGAGCTTCCTGGCCGCCAAAGGTCAGGCGTGACCCGTTTCGAGGGACCCGGCCGTGCATCCCGCACCGGCCGGGCCCGTCAGAATGGATTGTTCCGCTCGCGACAACAATGAACTGCGGAGGTCGAGCATTCTCCCGACCCCCTGATCGCGTCACCTTGCCAATGTGGTTCGGGCTTCACCCGGACAGAAAGCAGGGAACGCGGTCATGAAGCTCTACCACCACCCCCTCTCGGGCCACGCGCATCGGGCGCGGCTGTTCCTCTCGTTGCTCGGCGTGCCGCACGAGGCGATCGAGGTCGACCTCAAGGCAGGCGCCCACAAGCGGCCCGAGTTCCTTGCCCTCAATCCGTTCGGCCAGGTGCCGGTCCTCGACGACGACGGAACCGTCGTCTCCGACTCGAACGCCATCCTCGTCTACGTGGCGCGCAAGCTGGGGCGGACCGATTGGCTGCCGGAGGATGCCGAGGGTGAGGCCGCCGTGCAGCGTTGGCTGTCGGTGGCGGCCGGCGAACTGGCCTACGGCCCGGCCGCCGCGCGCCTCGTCACCGTTTTCGGTGCCAATTTCCGGCCCGAGGAGGTGATCGGCCGGGCGCACACGCTGCTCGGTCGCCTGGAGGCCCATCTCACCGGGCGTGATTGGCTGGTCGGCGAGCGCCCCACCATCGCGGACGTCGCGCTCTACAGCTACCTGGCGCGCGCGCCGGAAGGCAACGTCGACCTGTCCGGCTACCCTACCGTCAACGCGTACCTTCGCCGGATCGAGGCCCTGCCGGGCTTCGTCCCGTTCGTCCAGACGCCGGCAGGCCTCACCGCCGCCGCGTGACCTCGCGGGTACGGGCGCACCTCTTGGTGCGCCCGACCGGAATGGATGGGAGAGCACCATGAGCGATGGTACGACGATGACGAAGCTCTCGACCTGGCACCCGGGCGAGACGGCCATCCAGCAGCAGGTTGGCGTCGCCGAGCGCATGGAGGACGTGGGTCGCCGCGTGGTGCGGGACTTCATGCCCGACCAGCACCGCGCCTTCTACGAGCAGATCCCCTTCATCGTGGCCGGCACCGTCGACCCGCAGGGCGACGCCTGGGCGACCCTGATCGCGGGGGCTCCCGGCTTCATCGGCTCCCCCAGCCCGACGGCCCTGGAAATCGCGGCCCGCCCCGACCCGAGCGACCCGGCGAGCGCGGGCCTGCGCGACGGCGACGCGCTCGGCCTCCTCGGGATCGAGCTTCACACCCGCCGACGCAACCGCGTGAACGGCCTCATCCGCGCTGCGGCGGACGGCATCCTGCACGTCGCCGTTGACCAGAGCTTCGGCAACTGCCCGCAGTACATCCAGCTGCGCGATCTCACCTTCGTCCACGACCCGCAGCTGCCCTTCTCGGGCTCCGTCGAAGAGAGCGCCGTGCTCGACGCCGATGCGCGCGCCATGATCGAGGCCGCCGACACCTTCTTCGTCGCCTCCTACGCCGAGCGCGACGACCGACGCCAGGTCGACGTCTCCCACCGGGGCGGCAAGGCCGGCTTCGTCCGAGTCGCAGCCGACGGCACGCTCACGGTCCCCGACTTCGCCGGCAACCTGTTCTTCGCGACGCTCGGCAACATCCTCCTGAACGGCAAGGCCGGCCTGGTCTTCGCAGACTTCGAGACGGGCGACCTCCTGCAGATGACCGGCGACGCCGAGGTCATCCTGTCCTCGCCCGAGATCGCGGCCTTCCAGGGTGCCGAGCGGCTCTGGACCTTCCAGCCGCGCCGCGTCGTGCGGCGGCGGGGCGCGCTGCCCCTGCGCTGGACCTTCCGGAAGGACGGCTGGTCGCCGAACTCCCTGATGACCGGCGACTGGCGCGAGGCCGGCGACCGGCTCCGTGCCGCCGACCTCGCGACGCGCTGGCGCCCGCTCACGGTCACCAAGATCGTGGACGAGAGCCGCACGATCCGCTCCTTCCACCTATTGCCGGCCGACGGTGCCGGGCTGATCCCGCACCAGGCCGGGCAGCACCTACCCATCCGCCTGACCCTTCCCGGCGCGGACAAACCGATCATCCGCACCTACACCCTCTCGGTTGCGCCCTCGGACGCGATGTACCGCATCAGCGTCAAGCGCGACGGGATGGTGTCGCGCCACCTGCACGACACGCTTCGGGTCGGCGACGTGGTCGAGGCGCGGGCACCGGCCGGCGGCTTCGTCATCGATGCCCACGCCAGGCGGCCGGCCGTGCTGCTCGCCGGCGGCATCTGCATCACACCGCTCCTCGCGATGCTGCGCCACGTCGTCTACGAGGGCCTGCGCACCCGGGGCATCCGGCCGACAACCCTGGTCCAGGCGGCCCGCTCCAAGGACGAGCGTCCCTTCGACCGGGAGGTGGCGGAGCTTGCGGACGCGGCCCATGGCGCGGTCCGAGTGGTGCGGGTGCTGAGCGCGCCCGGGGATGCCGTGGAGGGCGTCGACTACGACGTCGCTGGCAGGATCGACATGGCGCTGCTCGCCCGCGTGCTGCCGTTCGGCGATTACGACTTCTACCTCTGCGGTCCGGCGGCCTTCACGCAGGCGCTCTACGACGGGCTGCGGGGCCTGAACGTCTCCGACGACCGTATCCACGCCGAGACCTTCGGTCCCTCGTCCCTGGTCCGGAGCATGCCGGCGGATGCCGGGGCGGCCGCGCTGCCGCCGGCGTCGACGGAGCCGGTTCCGGTCGCCTTCCTGAACTCGTCGAAGGAGGCGCGCTGGACGCCGGACGCCGGAACGCTGCTCGAACTCGCCGAGGCCCGCGGCCTCAGCCCGGAATTCAGCTGCCGTACCGGGACCTGCGGCACCTGTCGGACGAAGCTCCTGAAAGGTGCGGTCACCTACGCGAAGGCGCCCACCGCGCCTCACGCGGCCGATGAGGTGCTGATCTGCTCGGCCACCCCGGCCGCGGGTACTGACCCCGTGCACCTCGCCCTCTGACCGGCGGCGATGGCCGAGGGTCACGTCCCGCCGGCCTGCCGACCGACCTCCCAACACGCGTCCACCCCGAAACCCCGAGGAGAAGCCGATGTCCCGTCCCCCGCTGCCGCCGTTCACCGAGGAGAGCGCCGTCGAAAAGGTCCGCCTCGCCGAGGACGGCTGGAACAGCCGCGATCCGGCCAAGGTCGCCCTGGCCTACACGACCGACACCCGCTGGCGGAACAGGGCAGAGTTCGTCACGAACCGGGAGGAGGCCCAGGCCTTCCTCACCCGCAAGTGGAACCGCGAACTCGACTACCGCCTGATCAAGGAGCTCTGGGCCTTCACCGGCAACCGCATCGCGGTGCGTTACGCCTACGAGTACCGCGACGACAGCGGCCAGTGGTTCCGGGCCTACGGCAACGAGAACTGGGAGTTCGCCGAGGACGGGCTGATGCGGGCCCGCCACGCCAGCATCAACGAACACCCGATCAGCGAGGCCGAGCGCCGGTTCCGCTGGCCGCTGGGGCGCCGGCCCGACGATCATCCGGGTCTCAACCACTTCGGCTTCTGAACCGACCTTCGAAGCGTGGGAATGCGGCCATGTCTTCCTTCACCCTGGACGGGCGCGTGCGCCTGTCCGTCACGCTCGCCCTGGCCGACGACGGCCGCGACCCGCCCGTTTCTCCAGGGCGGGAAGCGGAGGCCCGCGGGCTCGGGCTGTGCGGCGCCGAGGTCGACGCCGCGCGTCGCGGCCGGAGCTTCGACGCGCGCACGTCGCGGGCGCTGGTCCTGGCCCTGGCGGCGGCCTCCCGGGACGGCGAGTGCCTTCACGAGGCGCGTGCGCGGGCGGTGTGGTCAGGCATCCCCGCCGAGGTCTGCCGCGAGATCGAGAGCCTCGCCGTAGAGCTCGCTGGCGCCGGAGCGGCGCCGGACCCCGAACCCACTGTCGCCCGCGAAGGCTAGACGGCCAGGCCCGGCATGCCGTTCACCATGGCGCGACGGCTTGGCGGCGCTCCTGCTCGAACAGCTGTATTCGTCAAGGCCAGGATGGCCGGGCCGCTGGGGACGGGGGAGCAGGGACATGGACCGCTGGCAGGCCATGCGGATCTTCGCGAAGGTCGCGGAGACGGCGAGCTTCGCGGAGACCGCGCGCCTGATGCACATGAGCCCGCCGGCCGTGACGCGGGCCGTCGCCGCGTTGGAAGAGACCATCGGCGCCCGGCTGTTCGTGCGCACTACCCGTTCTGTGAAGCTGACCGAGGCGGGGGGGCGCTACTACGAGGATTGCCGGCGCATCCTGGCCGACATCGTCGAGGCCGAGGCCGCCGCCGCCGGTTCCTACGCGACGCCGTCCGGCACGCTCGCGGTGACGGCATCTGTCCTGTTCGGCCACATGCACGTGCTGCCCATCGTGACCAATTACCTCGACGCCTACCCGACCATGGCGGCACGGACGCTGTTCGTCGACCGGCAGGTGAACATCGTCGAGGAAGGCATCGACGTCGCCGTGCGCATCGGCCACCTCTCGGATTCCGGCTTCACGGCCGCGCGGGTCGGGTCGGTGCGCCGCGTCGTCTGCGGCTCGCCGGCTTACTTCGAGCGGCACGGCGTCCCGCAGACACCGCAGGACCTGAGGGACCACCGCGTCGCCATGTCCACGGGCGCCTGGGCCTCGACGGAGTGGCGGTTCGCGCAGGATCAGCGCGTGACGGTCCATCCCGCCTTGATGAGCAACACGAACGAGGCCGGCATCGCCGCGGCGCTCGCGGGCTGGGGCCTGACCCGGGTGCTGCACTACCAGATCGGCTCCGCCTTGCTGGAAGGCCGCCTGCAGGTCGTGCTCGCCGACTACGAGGAGGAGCCGCTGCCCATCCATGTGGTCTACCCCGAGGGGCGGCAGGCGCCGGCCAAGGTAAGGACCTTCGTCGACCTGGCCGTAGCGCGGCTGCGGGCCAACCGCCTGCTCAACTGAGCGGGCGCAAGGTCGATGCGAGGCGTCGGTCGGGGTCAGTTCGACCTAGCCGAGGTTAAAGGCACCAAGCGGTCCTATCTATTCCGCAGGCGACAACAATGCCTTCCACACGAAGCCGATTAACGCCTGCAAGCTGAAGACCGATGATGTCTCCATGAGGCGGCGAGCTCCTCGACGCCCCCACGAAAGGAGACACCGATGAAACACGTTCTGCTTGCCCTGATGCTCACGACGGCCGGCATCGTCCTTCCCCCTCATGCCAAGGCGGAGCAGGCCCCGGTCGCCGCCCAGACACCGGCGACGGTCCACTACCGTTCCGCGACGGTCGACGGCGTGAAGGTCTTCTATCGCGAGGCCGGCCCGGCCGACGGCCCGGTCGTGCTGCTCCTGCACGGCTTCCCGACCTCCTCGCACATGTTCCGCAACCTGATCCCGACGCTCGCGGACCGCTACCGCGTCATCGCGCCCGACTACCCCGGCTTCGGCCAGAGCGACGCGCCTGACCACACCCAGTTCGCCTACACCTTCGGCCACTACGCCGACCTGGTGGACGGCCTGCTCGGCCAACTCGGCGCCACCTCCTACGCGATGTACGTGATGGATTACGGCGCGCCGGTCGGCTACCGCCTCGCCCTCAAGCACCCCGACCGGGTGACCGGCCTGATCGTCCAGAACGGCAACGCCTACGACGAGGGGTTGCGCGAGTTCTGGGATCCGATCAAGGCGTACTGGGCCGACGGCTCGGCCAAGAGCCGCGAGGCGCTGTCGGGTCTCGTGACCCTCCCCACGACGATCTTCCAGTACACGGACGGCGTGCGGGACGTCTCCAGGATCAGCCCGGACAACTGGGTCCACGACCAAGCCCTGCTCGACCGGCCCGGCAACAAGGATGTCCAGCTCGACCTGTTCTACGACTACCGGACGAACGTGCCGCTCTACCCGCAATTCAAGGCATTCTTCCGCGAGCGCAAGCCGCCGACGCTGATCGTCTGGGGCAAGAACGACAAGATCTTCCCCGAGGAAGGGGCGCACCCCTACCTGAGGGACCTGCCGGACGCGGAGCTGCACATCCTCGACACTGGCCACTTCGCGCTGGAGGACAAGCTGGACGAGATGGCGCCCCTCATCCGCGGCTTCCTCGACAAGCAGGTGGCGAAGCGCTGACCCTTTCGACGGGCCTGGCTGGCAGGCGCGACGCGGACCGCGCCCCTTACATGGGGGTGCGGTCCTTGGCATTCCCGCCGCGTTTCGGTGACCGTGAGAGCGGGGCATCTGCGGGGGAGACCTGGCGTCAAGGTTGGAAGTCGGTCGAGAGGCTGAGCTCGCGCCACGCACGCAACTCGGCCAGCCGCGCCTCGTCGCCGGCCTCGGCCCGCGCGTAGGCGTCGCTACCCAGCACCAGACGCAGCGGTGGGGCCTTCGCCGAGACCACGGTCATCATCGCCCGGGCGGCGCGCTCTGGGTCGCCGGGCTGTTTGCCGTCGTAGGCCCGCTGCATGGCGGCGACCTGGCCGACGGTCTCGGCGTAAGCCGGACTGCCTTCCGCGATGCGCGTCGACGATCCCGCGAAGTCCGTCCGGAAGCCGCCGGGCTCCACGATGGTGACGTGCACGCCGAAGGGCTTCATCTCGATGGCGAGAACCTCGGAGAACCCCTCCACGCCGAACTTCGCGGCCGAGTACGGGCCGCGACCGGTCGCGCCGGTTCGCCCCCCGATGGAGGAGACCTGCAGAAAGTGGCCACGGCGCTGCGTCCGAAAGAGGGGAATGGCCGCCTTGGTCACGTTGACGACCCCGAACAGGTTCGTCTCGACCTGCGCCCGGAACGAGGCGAGGTCGGTGTCCTCGATGGGCGCGACGTCGCCGTACCCGGCGTTGTTGACGACGACGTCGACGCGTCCGAACCGCTCTACGGCAGCCTCGACTACCCGACGCGCCGCCTCCTCGTCGGTGACGTCGAGGGGCAACGCGAGCACGCGCTCGCCGCCGGCCTCGACGAGGTCCACGAGCGCGGCAGGGTCGCGCGCCGTCGCGCAGAGCCGCTCGCCCGCCGCGACGACGGCCTGGGCCAAGGCCCGGCCGAGGCCACGTGACGAGCCCGTGACGAACCAGGTCCTATCCATCTTCACCACCGCTTCTTCATGTTTCGAAGACGCCGAGATCGGTGGCTGAGCGGCTGCCCTCAAGCATCGCGTCGCGAACCTCTCCATTGCCGAGAGAGGAATAAAGATCGGGGCCGTCGTCCATTATCATCCTTGTCGAGAAGCGGTGGGCGCAGCGCCCGCCCGACAACATCCCGACCTCACAGGAGAACGGTCATGACCACGGTCTCTATCGTCGCCAGCCCACGCCTCCACCTCGCGCAGCGCATTAGGGAAGTCGCCGCGAACACGCCGGCCGCCTACTTCGGCATCGTCCTGGGGCTATCCGGCCTGGGCGGGGCCTGGCGCGCGGCCGCGCTCGCCTGGCACCTGCCCACGGTCGTCGGGGAGGCGGTCTACGTACTCGCCGGCGCAGTCTGGGCCGTGCTCGTCGTCCTCTATGCCCTCAAGGCCCTCCTCGCCCCGGACAAGCTGGCGGTCGAGGCGGCCCATGCGGTCCAGTGCTGCTTCATCGGCCTCGCCGGCGTGGCGACCATGCTCGTCGCGAGCGGGCTCATCCCTTACTCGGCCGGAGCCGCAACCGTCCTGTTCGGCCTCGGCTTCCTGTTCACGCTCGGCTTCGCGGTCTGGCGGACGGGCGGCCTCTGGCAAGGCGGCCGGGACCACGGCACCACCACCGCGGTGCTGTACCTGCCGACCGTGGCCGGAAGCTTCGTCTCGGCGACCGGGGCGTCGGCCCTGGGCTACCAGGATTGGGGTCAGCTCGCCTTCGGCGCCGGCCTGTTCTCCTGGCTTGCGATGGAATCGGTTCTGCTCCACCGACTGCTGACCGGGCCTGAGAAGCCCGTCGCGTTGCGCCCGACCCTGGGCATCCAGCTGGCGCCCGCGCCGGTGGGGGCGGTGGCCTACCTCTCGGTCGGGGGCGGAGCGCCGGACCTCTTCGCGCATGCCCTGATCGGCTATGGTCTGCTCCAGGTTCTGGTTCTGGCCCGGCTCTCGCCGTGGATCGCGAAGGCCGGCGCTGTCCCCGGGCTCTGGGCCTTCAGCTTCGGCGCGACTGCCATGGCAATGGCCCCGGTTCGCCTGGTAGACCATGGCGATGCCGGAGCGGTCGCCGTCCTCGCCCCGGTGCTTTTCCTGGCAGCGAACGGCCTCGTCGTCGGCCTTACCATCCTGACCGTGGCTTTACTGCTCCAGGGCAAGATGTTTGCTGCACCGACGGCAGCCAGCCAAGCACGGGCGTGACCGCGCCCCCGGTCATCCCGCCAAGTAACCCGACGACTGCTTTCGAAGGGTTGTTGAGTGCCTTGCTGTTGGACCAGCCACCGATCACGGTGGAGCGTTCTTGTTCGTGTTGCTTCGGCAGCGGTTCGTTGCCGAGGACGTTATGGTGGTCGGAGCAACCATTCCATCTCAACAACAGCTGTTGGCCTCCAAGCGGCTATTCCAATGTCTTCGGTCGGAGGTCAGCTGATGGCGCAACTGAGACCTAGAAGCTGAGCTCCTACAGCGTCCGCTTTGGAGAATCCGCCAGACTCGGCTGAGCGGCTGAAATGGGCGCGAAGCCGACCGTCTGGTGTTGCGGATCGCGGTGATCCGGCGCGGCATAGTCTGGCCAAAACCCGCCGGTCTATTCATAGGCCCGCATATTGAAAGAACAGACGTAAAGCGCCAGCGAGGGCCAACCCATCATCTTATGGGCTGGCAAGCCAGGGCGAACAGAGCTGGGGCTGAACGGGTCCAAGCCTCAGATCATACGGAGCTTTGGACAGTGCTCGCATACGAACGTGGTGCGAAGCGGTCGAGCGCATGCAGGCTGAGGTCAAAGCCCGGCCTTCCGCCCGTGGCGAGGTCGGCAAGAACTTCGCCCACGACGCTGCAAAACTTGTAACCGTGGCCTGAGCAGGGTGAGGCGACGACGACCTGCGGCAGGTCCGGCAGCGTGTCGATCACGAAGTGCTCGTCCGGCGTATTGGTGAAGAAGCAGGCCCGCATCGCCATGGTCGGACCGTTCGCTTGGGGGAAGTAGCGGCTGACGCAGGGGCGCAGCACTGCCTCGTCCTCGGCTCCGCACTCCCGCGACAAGGTATCGGCACCGCCCGTCTCGCCGAGATGGTGCCAACGGCCAATCTTGAAGCCCGGCACGTGCCAGACCGGGAAGCCGTAAAACTTGCCCTCTTCGACCTCCATGTTGAACACCGGGAAGCGGTCCGGCGCGAACAGGGCCGGCTCCCGTGGCTGGAACCACCCGAGCACCTGCCGCTCGGGCACAGCGACGGCTTTCAGCTGCGGCACGAATTTGCCCATCCACGAACCCGCCGAGAGGATCAGGTGCCCCGCCTCGTAGGTGCCTCGCTCCGTCCGGACGCGCACGCCCGAGGCTGTCGGCTCCCAGCTCAGCGCCGGCTCCCGCGCCCGGATCTCGGCGCCGGCCGCCTGCGCCTGCGTGACGTGCGCGACGATCGCGCGCTCGGCCGAGACGAAGCCGCCGTCCGGCTGGAGAACGGCCCGGTGCGTGTCGGGCAGGTTGTAGCCCGGCGCCACGCGCCGCAGCTCGGCGCCGTCGAGCAGACGGTGCGGGAGGTCGTGCATCCGGCAGGCCGCGAGCGAGCCCTCGACCATGGCGCTGCCCTCCGGCCCCGCATCGATCGACCCGGTGATGAAGAGGAGTTGCTCGCCGAAGCGTCCCTCCAGTTCCCGCCAGTTCTCGTAGGCGCGGCGCAGCAGCGGCACGTAGGAGGGGTCCTCGAAGTAGGCGAGGCGGATGATCCTGTTGAAGCCATGCGAGGACCCCATGGCGTGCGGGATGTCGAAGCGCTCGAGGCCCAGAACCCGGACGCCCCGGCGGGCCAGATGCCAGCAGGCGGCCGATCCCATGCCGCCGACGCCGAGCACGATGACGTCGTAGGTGTTCGCTGACATCGTTAGATCTCCGAAGTTGGGCGAGACGCGCTCAGGCCCAGACGTCGCCGAGCAGGGCGAGCCAGTTGCCGCCCATGACGCGCTCGATGCGGGCGGCGGGCCAGCCGCGCCGCTCCATCGCGGCGGTGAGGTTCGGGAAGTCGCCGATGACGCGGATGCCTTCGGGGTTCAGGACCTCACCGAAATCCGTGAGCTTGCGACCGTCACCCTTGTCGTGGGTGATGTAGTCGAAGAAGGCCTGTCCGTAGCCCTGGGTGAAGTCAGTGCCGATGCCGGTGTTCTCTTCGCCGACCAGGTCGATCACGTACGCGATGGCGTCGAGATAGTCCTCGATCGTCGCGGCCGCGCCCCGGGCCAGGAACGGCGGGAACATGGTCACGCCCACGAAGCCGCCCCGCTCGGCGATGAAGCGCAGCTGCGCGTCCGTCTTGTTGCGCGGATGATCCTTCAGGGCGGCGGGCAGGCAGTGGGAGTAGGCGACGCGTCGCTGCGAGGCGCGGATCGCGTCTTCGCTGGTCTTCGGTCCGACATGCGAAAGGTCGCACAGGATGCCGAGGCGGTTCATCTCGGCCAGCACGTCGCGGCCGAAATCGGACAACCCGCTGTCGCGGGACTCGTAGCAGCCCGAGCCGACGAGGTTCTGGGTGTTGTAGGTCAGCTGGACGATCCGTAGGCCGAGCGCGTGGAACAGCTCCAGGTACTCGATGCGGTCCTCGATCGCGCTGGTGTTCTGCCAGCCGTGGATGATGCCGGTGCGGCGCTCCGCCTTCGCGCGGTGGATATCGGCGACGTCGTGGACCGGGGTGATCAGGTCGGCGTGCTCGCGGAACCAGCGCCGCCAGCGGGCCATCGTCCGCATGGTCGTGGCGAAATCCTCCCAGACGGAGCAGGTGCAGTTGGCCGCCGTGACGCCGCCACGTCGCATGTCGGCGAAGACCTCGGGCCCGAAGTCGGAGACGATCAGCCCGTCGATCACGATCAGGTCGTCGTGCCGGATGGCCATGGGGCGTCCTCTCAGAGTTCGACAGGGACGAAGTGGCAGGCGTCCGGCGGGACGGCGACGTGAACGCGCGCGCCGGGTTCGAGCATGGCCGGGCCGCCGGTTGCAGGGGTCGCCCGGCGCGCCGTCAGGCACAGGCCGGACGGGGTCCGCAGCCTGTACTCGACGGCAAGACCCCGGTAGGTCGCCGCCTCGATCTCGGCATCCAGCGTGTCGGGCGCGGTGTCCGCGCCGGAGGGCGTGATCCGGACGCGCTCGGGCCGGATCGCCAGGACCGTCGCCCCGCGGCCGGCGCCAGCGACCGGAACGCGGATCGCGTTGCCGTCGGCGAGCCGGAACGTGCCCGGTCCCTCCACCGTCCCCGGCAGGAGGTTCGTCACGCCCATGAATTCCGCCACGAAACGCGAGCGTGGCGCACCGAACACCGCCTCCGGGCTGCCGTCCTGCTCGATCCGCCCGGCGCGCATCACGACGATACGGTCGGCGATCGAGAGCGCCTCGTCCTGATCGTGCGTGACGAAGATCGTGGTGATGCCCATTGCCTTCTGGATCTGGCGGATCTCGAGCTTCATCTCCCCGCGCAGCTGCGCGTCGAGGTTGGAGAGCGGCTCGTCTAGGAGCAGCACCGAGGGCTCGATCACCAGGGCGCGGGCGAGCGAGACCCGCTGCTGCTGGCCGCCGGACAGCTGCTTGGGCAGCCGATCCGCCATCGCCGACAGGCGCACCCGGTCGAGCGCCCGAGCGACGCGCGACGCGATCTCGGCCCGGGGAAGGCGACGCATCTCCAGGCCGAAGGCGACGTTCTGGGCGATGCTCATGTGCGGGAACAGGGCGTAGCTCTGGAAGCCGAAGCCGATGTTGCGCTTGGCCGGCGGCAGACGGGTCACGTCGCGGCCGCCGATCAGGATGCTGCCGGCATCCGCCTCGACGAACCCGCCGATCATCCGCAGCGTCGTGGTCTTGCCGCAGCCCGAGGGGCCGAGCAGGGCGACGAGCTGGCCTTCGGGCACATCGAGGGTGATGTCGTCCACGGCCGTGAAGCTGCCGTAGCGCTTGATCAGGGAGCGAAGGGCGACCGTTGTCGACATGGTCCGATCTCCGGGCTGTCAGGTAGCAGTCTCAGCAGGCAGGCTCAGAATGCAGTCTCAGAAGGCTTGGGCGAGACGCGCGTAGCGGTCGCTGACGAGGAGCGCCGTCCCGACGATCAGGATCTGGACGGCGGCGACGGCCGCGACCGTCCCGTCGAGGTTCCATTCGAGGTAGTTGACCAGGGCGATCTGCAGCGTCGTGCGTCCCGGGCCGACGAGGAAGATCGACTTCTCCAGATCGATGAACGAGATCACGAAGGAGAACAGGGCGGCCGCGACGATCGCGGGCCGGATCGCCGGAAGGGTCACGCGCCGCAGCACGGTGAGCGGGTCGGCTCCGAGGCTCGCCGCGGCCTCCTCGATCGCCCGATCGGCCGACGCGAGGGACGCGCTGACCAGACGGATGGTCCAGGGCAGCGCGATCAGCGTGTGCGCCACGAGCAGACCGCCGAGCGTGCCGGCCACCTGGATGTCGAGCAGCGCCTCGACCTCGATGAAGGCTATGAACAGGGCGGCGCCGCCGACGATGCCGGGTACGACCATCGGTGCAAGCAGCAGGGCCTGCACGGCGTCGCGGCCGGGGAAGCGGCCGCGCACCAGGCCGAGGCTCGCCGGCACGCCGAGGGTGAGGCTCGCCGCCGTGGCGAACAGCGCCGTCTCCACACTGGTGACGAAGCCATCGCGAAAGGCGTCCGTGTCGAGGGCGCGCGCGTACCAGTCGAGGGTGTAGCCGCTCGCCGGGAAGGCGAGGATGCGGTTGGCGAAGAATGACACCCAGACGATGACCACCAGCGGCAGCACGATGAAGACGAGGACCGCGCCCGAGATGGCGCCGTAGGTCCGGCGGATGCCTGCGCGCGACATGGCCCTACTCCGACCAGCGCCGGTAGCGGCGCTGTACGAGGACGTTGGCGGTGGTGGTCAGCACGAGGGTGACCGTCATCAGCACGAAGGCGAGGGCCGCACCGAACGGCCAGTTCATCGCCTTGGCGACCTGCTGGTAGACCTCGGGCGCCATCATGTGGAATTGCGGTCCGCCGATCAGCACCGGCGTGGCGTAGGCGTTCATCGACAGGATGAAGCACAGCATCGTGCCAGCGAGCAGCCCGGGCAGCGCGAGGGGCAGCACGACCCGCCGCAGGATCGTGAGGTGCCCGGCGCCCAGACTCTCGGCCGCCTCTTCCAGGACCGGATCGATCCGCTCGAGCACGCTCTGCAGCGTCACGATCATGAAGGGCAGCGTCACCGAGACGAGGCCGATCACCACGGCGCTGGGGGTGTACATCAACCGGGGCGGCGTGAGCCCCATCCCGGAGAGCAGGGCGGCGAGAAGGCCCTTGTCGCCGAGAATGACCATCCAGGCGGCGGTGCGGACCGCGTTGCCCATGAGGAGCGGCAGGATGATGAGGATCAGGAGCTTCGACTTCCAGCGTGGCCCGACCTGCCGCACCAGGGCATAGGCGACCGGGAAGCCGAGCACGAGGCAGATCAGCGTTGAGAGGGCCGCCACCCAGAGGGTCGTCAGCAAGACGTCCCGATAGAAGCTGTCGTGCAGAAACTTGGCGTAGTTGGCGAGGGTGAGCCCCTCGACCATCAGCTCACCGGGGACGAACCGGTTGAAGCTGTAGCGGAGCATCAGGGCGAGCGGCCCGAGAAGCGCCAGGACGACCAGCAGCGTGCCCGGCAGGACGCCGCCGACCCCCGAGGGGATGCGCGGCCGGGCCCGCGCTGCGCGATCGAGCGCCAGGACCTCCGAGCGTGCGAGGGTGGCCATCGGATCAGCGCGCCATCGTCTTGTTCCACCACTCGAGCCACTCGGCGGTGTTCTTCGAGACGTAGGCATAATCCGGGAAGTTGAGGTGCTCGCGCTCCTCGGGGGAGAAGTCGATCCGGGCGCGCAGCTCGGGGCTCAGCTCGGCCGCGCCGTTGGCCGGCGCGTAGAAGCTCGCCGCGGCGAGCTCGGCCATCGCCTTCCGGTCGAGCATCGCGTTCAGGTAGACGTAGGCTCCGTCTGGGTTCGGCGCGCGCTTCGGCATCCCGGCGCCGAAGGTGATCGCGATCGCGCCCTCCTTCGGATACTGGATGGCCAGCGGCGAGCCCTCGCCAATCCATTGCAGGCCGCGGGCCTTGTAGTTCAGGGCGATGTCGACCTCGCCGGTGGCCAGCGCCGCGCCGAGCTGCTGATGCGCGGCGTAGAGCCGGGGCTGGACCAATTCCTTCAGCGCGACGAGCCGCTCGCGGCCGGTCTCGACGCTCGTCAGGTTGCCGCCCTGGATCAGGCCGGACATCATCATGTAGTTGAAGTAGAGCTGATTGGTCAGACCGAGGCGGCCGGCCCACCTCTTGTCCCAGAGTTCCGCGTAAGATTTCGGCGGATCCTTGATCTTGTCCTTGTTATAGATAAGCACCACGCCACTGTAGAGCCACGGGACGAAATAATCTTTGCGCAGGGCCGGTACCACGTCGCCGTAGTTCGGGATGCGCGACCGGTCGAGGTCGGCCAGCACGTCCTGCTTCATCATCTCGAACCCGTCCGAGTCGTTCAGATGAATCACGTCGATGCTGCCCCGGCGCAGGCGGCGCTCGGCGAGGAGCTTGGCCTTGCGCTCCGGTTCCATGCCGAGATCGCGCACGACGGTCAGTCCCTGCGCCTCCACCAGGGGCGTCTCGACGAAGCGCACCGTGCGCTGGTTCCAGTCGCCGCCCCAGTTGGAGACGACGACCGTTCCGGCCGCCGCGCGCGCCTCGCGTCCCGCCCCCGCCGTGAGGATGGCCGCCGCGCCGCCGAGGAGCGCCTGCCGGCGCGTCGGCGAGAATCGATCGAGAGACAAGTCAGCACGCATCGGCTCACACTCCTGCATGGGCGGCGGGTCGAGGATCGGATCGCGTCGGACGATGGCCCGGGTCGTCAGGCGGCGTTGCGCAGCCCGACCTCGTCGAGGTAGGCGACGCAGCGCTCCAGCGGCTCGACGTCGGCGAACTTCGCGTCGATATCGAAGAGGTTCCAGGCGACGGCGCCCGGCACGCGGTCGCCGATGCACTCGCGCACCGCGATGGTCCGGAAGCCCTCGGCGAGACCGTCGCAGAGCGTGGTGCGCACGCAAGCCGAGGCGGTCACGCCCGTGACCAGGATCGTGTCGACGTTGTTGGCGCGCAGGAACCCGGCAAGGTAGGTCCCGTGAAAGGCGCTCGCCCGCTTCTTCACCAGGACCTGCTCGCCCGGCACCGGCTCGATGCGGCTGTCGATCGCCCAGAGCTCGGGCTTGTTCTGATCCACGACCTCGACCGGGATCTTGCGGTGCCACAGGCCCATGTCGGTCTTGGGGCTGTCGACGTCGGTGACCTGGTAGCAGGTGGTGACGTGCACGACCGGGTGGTTGTTGCGGCGGCAGGCGGCCAAGAGCGCCTGAACTCCGGGGATGATCTGCTCGTCGATGTTCTCGCAGGTGAAGGGATTGCCCGGCCGCGTCCAGGCGTTGGCGAGGTCGACATTGATTAGGGCGGGACGCCGTCCGAACCCGACGCGGCGCTGGAAACCGCGCTCCTTGTACAGAGCGCGCGCCTCCGCGAAGGCCGCTTCGAGAGCGCTGTCGAGTTCGGTGTTGAAAGCCATCTGCCTCGTCCCTTGCATCGTTCGTTCCAGCCCGCCGCAGCGGGGATGGAGAGAGGATGTTGCAGACGGCCTCCGGTGTGAAATGATGAGTTTGGCGTGATTGATACGGATTTGGACATCAATGCGGTTTGACGTCAGGCACATCTCGAGCTGCCTTGTGCTGGCGCAGGAGCTTCATTTCGGGCGGGCTGCGCAGCGCCTCGCGACGACGCAGCCGGGTCTCAGCCGGCTCGTTGCGGAACTGGAGGCCGAGGTCGGCGTGAAGCTGTTCCGCCGTACGACTCGAACGGTCGAGGTGACGGAGGCCGGGCGTGCCTTCTTGGCCGAGTGTAGGATCGGTATCGACCATCTGGAGCGGGCCGTGACGCTGGCGCGGCGCACGGCGACCGGCATGGCCGGCGTCCTGCGCGTCGGCTACATGGATTTCGCGATCAACGGCCGGTTGCCGGAGCTGGTCCGAGCGTTCAGCGAATTTCGACCGGCGATCCGGCTGGAGCTGTCGCACGTGCCCTCGCAATCCCAGCGCGAGGCCCTGCTTAACGACCGCATCGACGTCGGCTTCACGCTCAGCGCGGTCGAGAACGAGCACTTCGAGAGCCTGCTGTTCGACCGCGACTCCTATGTGGCCCTGCTGCCGGTGACCCATCCACTCTCGAACGCGCGCAGCCTGACCCTCAAGGATCTCGCCGGCGAGCCGTTCGTGCTGGGGTCTGGCGGGAGCTGGAGCGCCTATCGCGAAGCCTTCTTCGCGATTTGCCATCGGCGCGGCTTTCACCCGACCATCAGCCAGGAGGCCTCGTCGAGCGAGGGTATCTTCGGCCTCGTCGCGGCGGGAACTGGTGTGAGCACCTATGCGAGCTGTGTGCGCAACGTGCAGCGGCGCGGGATCGTAATCCGCTCCCTCGACGACGTGCCTGATACCATCGCAACCTACGCCACTTGGATGAAGCCGGCCCGATCCACCAGCCTTGAAGCCTTCACCACCTTCCTGGCGACGGTGTGGGGCTCGGCGCCGGCGCGTTCCAATACGCGGTCGAAGTTTTGAGAACACAAACGGAGGTGGGTTGCCTCTGCTCTCCTGCGGCACAGGGCAACGCCGGACGCCGGTCAAGAGTCACATTCAAAGGATAAGATGTAAGCCCGAGCCGTTTTGTCGAATATCTCATAGCGTTGTTAACTTCAACCTATCGATCCAGCTCCCGTGATGTCCGCTTCGGAGATATGTTCAAACTGTGCCGCATGACTGGGATGGGCGCAAAGCGGAAGAGCCGCTTCGGACCTCAAGGCTTCCCGTACCGAGGCCGGCACATGATACGCCGCTTCAGATATCCCGAGAACGCCAAGCTTGAATTACTCAACCCTTCGATAGAGCCCTCTCCCGACCGGAAATCCGATGAACTCTCACGGTGCGGTGGCAACATCCGACGAGCCTCGGATGAGCGATCCAGGGGTGAGGTCAGCATGCCCTCGAGGGCGGCAATGACGACCTTCTACCGGCCTCGTGGAACGACGGACGCTGTCGATAGCAGACGACCGTAGACGGCAGACCGCGAAGGAAAACATATTCCCTCGAGGAACACATGCGAATGAATTCAACGGTCTGCTTCAGCTTCCCAAGCTGAATGTCGTCGGTTCGATCCCGATCGCCCGCTCCACCTAACTCATTGTAGCTTTTGAGATTTCTCGTGCCCTGACCGGCCGAGGTGTTCCCCATGTTCCTCATGGTGTTCCCCGCCGTTCCCCATAGCGTTGAGAAGCCCCTTCGGCTCGGCCGAGGCCTGCCTGCGGGATCGAGCTTGGCGGTAGGAGTGCCGATCTGCTGCGGGCGGACTCATCGGGCCGCAGGCGAGACTGAACCAGAAAATTTGCTCAGACGAACAGGCCGGCACGAGCAGGGCTTCAGCTGCCGCTCTCGAGGCGCTTTGGCGAGCGTTCGGCTCTGCGCCATCAGCGGACTTCGACGCACCGCCCGGACCCGGACATTCACTCGAAGCTAGGCGAGCGTCCGATCTCGGCCCGTGTCGGCCTTGCGGCAAGTCATCCCATACGTCCCGAAGCGGTCATTTTGGGGGAGCGCTCGCTGGACGCTCTGCGCCGTGGTCGCGCAGCATCGGCGTGAAAATCGCGGACTCTCGAGGTTCACTCCGCTACAGCGTCTTTGGGCCTGGCCAGAGATACCGCATGACCGTATCGAGTGACGATGACCTCGTGGGGCTCAAGACGATCGGACGCATCGTCGCCGACACGCTCGAGGTGATGGGCCGAGCCATCGAGCCCGGGATCACTGAACGAGAACTGGATCAAATCGGCCGGGACTACCTGAGCGCAGCCGGTGCTCGTCCGGCTCCCGAACTGGTCTACGGCTTCCCGGGCGCGACCTGCATCAGCGTCAACGACAAGATCGCGCATGGCATACCCGGCGATCGTCGTGTCCGGGCGGGCGACCTCGTCAACATCGACGTCTCCGCTGAGAAGGACGGCTACTTCGCGGATACGGGCGCGTCGTTCGCTGTGCCTCCGGTGGCGCGTGCGGTTGAAAGGCTCTGCCGAGACGGGCGTCGGGCGATGTGGACCGGGTTGCGTCAGGTTGGCACCGGCATGCCGTTCGCTGGCATCGGTCGAGCGGTCGGCACCTTCGCTCGGCAGAACGGCTACACGCTCGTGCGCAACCTCGCCAGCCATGGGGTCGGTCTGTCGCTGCATGAGGAACCGACTGAGATCGCGACTTGGCCCGACGCCTCCGAGCGGCGGGTCATGACGGACGGGCTCGTCTTCACCGTCGAGCCATTCTTGTCTCTCGGCGCGAACTTCGCCGAGGATGGTGACGACGGATGGACCCTGTATAGCCAGCCGAGAGCACCAACCGTGCAATACGAGCACACGGTTGTCGCAACCCGCAACGGTCCATTGGTTCTGACGGTCCCGTCGCCCTAGCATCGGCAGCAGCCCAAGCCTGCCGATCGGGCATGTCCGCACAATTATGGCTTGGCGGGCCGCGAGTTCGTTAGCAGCGTCGGCTTTCGAGCTCGCGCTCCTCGTAAGCGGACGGTCGCAAAACCACCCATCCCAGCCGTTCAGCGGCACCTACCGATGAGACCGGTATTGGCGAAAGCCGCTATTCCGATTTGGAGGAGGTTCGCGGGAAAGCGGACGCTCTTACCACTTCAATCACGTTGCAGAGACAATCTTGCCACCGATCCTGGAAGCAGACGCTCTGGCTGCAGCGGTGGTGAGCACTCAGCTGTTCCCACGCCGCCATAATCTTTGACTCTGCCTCGTCGACGAACAGGCCCGCCTGTGCCCGGACGCACCGGTTAAAATATAACATAGGGATTCGCATCGTCTGGTCGGTACGCAGATTCGCAATTTAGCTCCGACGCGCGGTTTATCGCGGCGATAACGTCGTCAGTACCCGGTTTTCCGGCGCATCGCCTACTTCTTCTACGCCTGGAGCCGCGCGCCGAGATCTATGGCATCGGTGAGGTGGCTTTCGGCTGCCGAGAGCGCGTCCTGGCCTGTCGCGGTAATCGTCCACTCCGCTCGGTCCCATGCATCAATGCGCCCGGTCGGCACAACGAACCCACGCCGCGCCAAGCTGAGCAGGCTCAGGTCGGCCATGTAGAAGCGGTTCTCACTCACTGAGAGCCGGAGCTTGTAACGGTCCCGCGAGCTCAGCGTAATTCGGCGAGCAGCCATCTCGCGTTTCCTTTCGCTTCCGACACCGGATCCCGGACTCTCCCGGACCCGCGGCTTCTTTCAGGGTTCAACCCCCGGTGCGGCAGTCATGTTCATGATCGGGGTTCAGCGCAGCCACGATGAAGATGATCGTGGAAAACAAGGGCGCCTTCCCCTCGGCCCCGCGAATTCAGGTAACCATTCGAGCAGGTTGGCAGAGGCACTCCGGCTGACGCCGAACTGCTTTTCGGCACGACGAGGCAGCCTATAGTCTGAGACCGATTCGATGATGTGAACCTTCATGGTCGCGTGCGACCGGTTCTACTCACCTGGCCTGAAAACGCGCCTGAATGCCTGGATGTAGTCAGGGCTACGACTGCCGCTAGACCCATGGAGATCATCCTTGGTCTGACCGTCGGCCCGGCTTGATCAAGACCTCACTTGCCCATGCCCCGAGATGATTGTAGGAGACCTTAACGGGCCGGTCATTGTCAGACTCGTGATGGGCGTGCTTGAGGGTCGCGGCCCTCAACCCGCGGGCACCGACAAAAGGGACGTCCCGCGCCAGAGGGATGCCCGTTCCGGCCCATTTGCGCCTGCGATGAACCCGAACGCGCGGCCCTTGTTCTCGATTCAAGTGTTTTTGCCTGAGTCTGGAGAGCCTTGAATGCGCGGTGCCCCGCTCAAAATCGCGACGCTGGCTGTCCTTCTCGTCACCGGCGCCTCGCTACCCCTAGCGGCGGCCTCGTCGGCGGTGCAGTCGGATGCACCCGCGACACCGTTCATCGAGGGACCCGAGCCGGGAACTATACGTGCCTCCGAGATGATCGGGGTTCCGGTCATCGGAATGGATCATGTCGAGATCGGCAAGATCGAGGACGTTTTGGTCGACGGAAGCGGGCAGGTCCGCGCCGTGATCATCGGCGTCGGCGGTTTCCTGGGCGTGGGCGAGAAATATGTGGCGCTTCCTTTCGACCAGCTCGGCTGGAACTTCAGCGATGTGCCGCTGATGGACGGACCGAGTTCGGTCGTGACGCCCAAGACGGCGCCCAGCGCTGAGGCAGCCGCGCAGGTGGGGCCGGATACCATGCCGGGTGCACGGACAACCCGCGACACGCTCGGCGCAGTTCAAAATCAGCATAGCGGTCGCGTGACTGGCGCGACCGGCTCAGTGGAGGCACAGCGGCCCAGCAGCACGACGGCCACGGTCCTCGTTGGCGACAAGCCGTGGCGCGCCGAGGTCCGCCTCACCCGGGCGCAGCTGCAAGCGGCTCCGGCCTTCCGCTCCGGAAAATCTCGCCCTTAGCCGTCCATGTTTGACCAAAGGAATTCTATGAGAAGCGCCATCCTCACCGGGTTATTATGGACTTCGGGCCTTCAGGGGTCCGTGGCTCAGCAGACCAACCCAGCCCCGCCAATTTCGGAAACGGGCCCTTCGCAATCCAGCTCGGGAGCAGCCACGGCCGCGGCGATAGACTTCAACTGGGTTTGGCTGAGCCTGCTCGTGGCCGTCGTGGTCCTGGGTCTCTGGTACATCGCGCGTCGACGCCAATCCGGCCCTCCAACCCGCTGATGTCGAGTTAGCGTGTTACGGACGCGGCACTCGGGAAGAACAGCGGCTCGCCGTCGTCCTGGAACAATGCCCAAACCTGTGTTGATGATCAATATTAGACGCGTGCGCCGCCCCGACTATGGCTCACCATCTTGTATCCGACGCCCAAAAGCCAAACCGATCGCAGCTAGAACCGCCGCGGCTGGCGGTGGGGACTGTGCTATAGCGGGGCGATCCATTTGAAGCGGAGCCCCGATGACCAGCTTTGCGCGGATCCTAGGCGTGATCGCCGTCCTGCTGCTCTGCGGCGCGCCGGCACGCGCGCAGATGCGCGGCCACGGTGGTCCGGTCCGGGCGCTCGCCGTGACCGCCGACGGGCGCCTCGCAATCTCGGGCGGCTTCGACCAATCCGCCATCGTGTGGGCCATCGAGACCGGTGCCGCGCTCGGCGTGCTGCGCTTCCACGACGGTGCGGTGAACGCGGTCGCCGCACTGCCGGACGGCCGTTTCGCCACGGCCTCCGAGGACGGGCGGATCGCCCTGTGGCGCCTGGGGCGCGCGGAGCCGGAACGGGTGCTGGAGGGCCATACCGGCCCGATCGTCGCCCTCGCGGTCTCGCCGGACGGCCTGTCGCTCGCCTCCGCCTCCTGGGACGGCACGGCCCGGATCTGGCCGCTCGCCGGAGGGGACAGCCGGCTGCTCGATCCGCACCGCGGCCCGGTGAACGCGGTGGCCTTCCTGCCGGGCGGCGCGCCGGTCACGGCCGGCGCCGATGGGGCGGTGCGGATCTGGGCGGCCGAGGGCACATCCCAGGTCATCGCCACCGCACCCACGGGCCTCAACGCCGTCGCGGTCGCTTCGGACAGCGAGATCGCGGCCGCCGGGGCCGATGCGATCCTCCGCTTCGTTCGAGCCGACGGCTCGGTCCGGGCCGCCGCCGAGCTCGGCCCGAACCCGGTGATCGCCCTGGCCCTGTCTCCGGACGGGACCAGGGTGGCTGCCGCGACGGCGGGCGGGACCATCGCGGTGGTCGACCGGGCGACGGGTCAGGTCCAGCTGCGGCTCGTGGGGCCCGGCCTTCCGGTCTGGTCGCTCGCGTGGCGTCCGGACGGGGCCGAGCTCCTCACGGGTGGCGGCGACCGCCTCGTCCGGCGCTGGGACGCGAAGAGCGGCGAACCGATCGGCGCGCTGATCATGCGGCGCCCGGCCGATCCCCTCGCGGTCCGGCAGGGCGGCCGGGGCGCCGAGGTGTTCGGGGCCTGCGTCGCCTGCCACACCCTGACATCCGACGCGGGCGAGCGGGCCGGGCCGACGCTCGCCGGCCTGTTCGGCCGCCGCATCGCCAGCGTGCCCGGCTACCGGTACTCGAACGCGCTGAAGCGGCTGGACATCGTCTGGACGCCCGAGACCGTCTCACGGCTCTTCGAGGTTGGCCCCGCCCGCTACACGCCCGGGACGAAGATGCCCGAGCAGACGATCGGCAACGACGCGGACCGCGCGGCGCTGATCGAATTCCTCGAACGCGCCACCGCGCTTCGCTGAGGCGCCCGTCAGCCGCCCGCGCGCGCGCGCAGGTAATCCTCGGTCGTCCGGGGCTTGTCGCGTTCCGGCGCCGCGTGCGGATCGAAGCCCTGGTTCACCGCGACCTCGACGCGGCAATCCTCGCACATCGACAGCGCTTGCAGGCGCGCCTCGCCGCCCGCCCCGCTGAACATCCAGTGCCGCTCGCGCAGCCGCTCGACGATGCGCTCGATCGTCGAGCGCGTGCCGAAGGGCTTGGCGCATTGCGTGCAGCAGAAGGGCTCTTCCTCCTTGACGACCCGGCGGGGCGCCGCCCAGGCCGCGAAATCCACCTGCGGACGCAGGGCGATGACGTCCTCGGGACAGGTCGCCGCGCAGAGGCCGCACTGCACGCAGAGGCTCTCCTCGAAGCCGAGAAGCGGCTGCTCGGCACTGTCGGAGAGGGCGTGGGTCGGGCAGGCGCTGACGCAGGCGAGGCACAGGGTGCAGTCCGCGACCCGGAAATCGAGGCCGCCGAAGGGGGCGCCGGCCGCGAGCGGAACCCGGTCGACGGGTGCCGGGGCGGCACTGTGCAGGCCGCGGAAGGCATGGCGCAGCACCTCACGCTTGTTCCCCAGAAACAGCAGACCGGCCGGCACCGCGGCTGGCCGCCCCAGCCTGGCCTGCCGGAGGGCGGCGCCCAGCAGATCCGGGTCATCGGTCTCGATGGTCTCGACCACGCGCCCGCCGTCCTCCGCACCGTAGCCCAGCGCCTGCGCCAGCGTCTCCCCGAGGGTCAGGGTCCGGTACAGGGGTTCGAGGTCGTGCTTGGCACGAGCCCGGACCAGGACCCGGATTCCGGCCGCGCCGTAGGCGAACAGGGCCGCGATCACCTCCGGTCCGATCTGCGTGACCTCGTTGACCTGCACCGGCAGCACGTGGGCGGGGAGGCCGTCGCCGTAGCGGCCGAGCGCGTCGATCAGCGGCTCGCCGTGGTCGCCATCGTGGAGCAGGACGAGGGCGTTCTGCCCGCCCGCCGTCCGGTAGGCGCGCATCAGGCTGCGCAGCCGGCGCATCAGCGCGTCGGAGGTCGGCAGCGCGTAGGCGGCGGCCCCGGTCGGGCAGAGTGCGGCACAGGAGCCGCATCCCGCGCAGACGTATGGGTCGATGTGCACGGTGTCGCCCGCGGGCGCGATCGCGCCGGTCGGGCAGACATCGAGGCAACGCGTGCAGCCCGTGATGCGGGAGCGGCTGTGCGCGCACAAGTCGCCGTGGAAGTCGATGAAGCGCGGCTTGTCGAACGTGCCGACCAGATGGGACGCCTCCGCCAGCACGCGCTCGACGGCGGCCGGGTCGCCGGGATCCGCGCGCAGATAACCGCTGCGCACCGCGTGTGCCGGAAACAGCGGCGCGCCGGCCGAGAGGTCGATGACGAGGTCGCAGGTCGACACGGCCCCGTTGCGCGGCGCGCCGAAGACGAGATGCGTGCGCGAGGACGGGGCCGGGAGGGCATAATCGTCGATGCCGAGCTCGAACGCACCGAGGTACCCCTTGGCGGTTCGGATCGTGCCCTGCAGGACCGGGAAGGCGTTGCGGTGCAGCGGCGAGATCTCGCCGGGGCGCGTCAGCAGGACGGTGATGTCCAGATGCTCGGCGAGCCGCCGGCCGGCCTCGACCGCCACCTCGTCCTGCCCATAGATCAGGGCGACGCCGCGGCTCTCCAGGGAGACGGTAGCGGCGTCGGGGAGCGGCTCGGCCGCCGCGGCGAGCAGAGCGGCCATCTTCGGTCCGGCCGCCGCGGCGTCGGACGACCAGCCGGCGGTTTCCCGGATCTTGGCGTAGACCACCCGGTCCTCCGCCCCTGCCTCCTCGGCGACCTCGTCGAACAGCGGCGCCTGGAGCGTGCAGGACACGGTGACGGGCCGCCCGGTCGCCAGGGCCTCCCGGAAGCGATCAAGCTCGCGGCCGCAGAGCTGGTCGGCGGTGCGAAGCTCGCCGCCGCAGGCCTGGCCCAGGGCGGCGGTATCGAGGGACATCGTCCGCTCGCAGGAGCAGGCGAATACGAGGCGGTCGGACAAGATCGGACCCGGGTACAAGTGCAAATGGATGGCCCCTTCGCGCGGCGGGGCCCGTCCCTTATACTCGAACCATTCGAAACAACGATCCGGCATGCGGGCGCAGGTCGCAACCCTGTCCCGCACTCTCATCGGCCCCCCGCCAAAGCCGCTCCATGACTGTCCCTGTCGATGCCGGCCCGTCGAGGCTGGTCCTGCCCCCCGGCTTCAGCGCGCGCGCAGCGGAGCCGCCATCCGACGCGCACGCGGAAGCCTGCCGGCTCGCCGCGTCGGGCGAGGCGGACGCGGCGACGCTCGTCCTGGGCCGGCGCGACGACCTGATCGACTTCGCCGTGGTGCTCGCCCCGGCCGAGCCGCTCGCCACCGCGCGCCGCGCCCACTTCGCCGGAATGGTCGCCCTGGCGAATGCCGTCGGCGCTTTCGGGCCGCCGGAGATCCCGGTGACGTTCACGTGGCCCGGGACGCTGCTGTTCAACGGCGCGCGCCTGGGTGGCGGGCGCCTCAGCTGGCCTGAAGCGTGCCGCGAGGATGAGGAGCCGGACTGGCTGGTCTTCTCGGGCATGCTGCTCACCTCGAAATTGGCGGCGGGCGACCCCGGACACACGCCCGATTCCACCGCCCTGGAGGAGGAAGGTTTTGGCGCGAACCTGCGCGTGCCCCTGGTCGAGAGCTTCGCGCGCCACCTGACCAAGACCTTCGAGATCTGGCGCGAGGACGGCTTCGACCGTGTCGCGGCGCTTTACCTCGCCCATCTGCCGCGGGAATCCGGTGTGCGGGCCGCGATCGAGCCGGGCGGCGACGGACGGCTGACCTGGCCCGATGGGCGGGTCGAGCACCTCCCGCTGCGCGCGAAGCTGGAGGCGCCGGACTGGCGTGATCCGAAGACCGGCGGGGTCCGGCTGTGACGCTCAAGCTCCCCCGAACCCTGCGGCTCGATCCCTCCGACACCTTCGTGTTCGCGCAGGCCGCCGAACCCGGAGAATGGGCCGTCACCGGGACCTTCCTGTTCCTCGACGGGGATCCGTCGCATCTGACCGGCAAGGCCCTGACGGCCTTCCGCTCGGGGTTCGTCGGCGTAAGCTCGCTCGGCTTCTCCACCCTGGTGGTGGTGAGCGCGGCGAGCGAAGAGGAGCGCGCGGGGGCCGAGGAGCTGCTCGCCCGCCACATCCACGAGCGCTTCGGCGCGCCCGACCGGGAGGCCGCCCGTGCGGCTGCCCGCGAGGAACTCGACGTCGCCGCATCCCTCTGCGATCTGCCGGTCGGCAGCGTCGTCGCGCTGCGCCGCGTCGCGACGGACGGGGCGATCCGGGAGGATTTCCGGACGCTGCACCACCGGCCCGGCCTCGACCGGTCCCACGGACGCGCGTTTCTCTTCGTCGAGGACGACGAGCCGGAGGAACAGGCCGACCTCGTCGGCCTTCTGCGTGATACGACGGCGGGACGTTAAGCGGATGACCGAGTTCTGGGTCTCAAGCGGCCACCACCTCACGCAGCGTACGGCCGGCGGCGGCCTCGCGGTCACGGACGAACTGATCCTCGCGTATCTGGCGCGGCCCGAACTCGTGCCGCCGGACGACGCCTGCGCGTCCGAGATCGCCCTCCATGCCGCCCTCCTGGACGCGCCCCGGCGGCGCGTGGAGCCCGCCGAGATCGCCGCCATCGCCGACTCCGACGCTCGGGAGAACTGGACGGTGATCCTCGCCTTCCGCGATCGACTGCTCGCGGCCCGCTCCGTGGAGGCCGGATATCTGTCGCTCGTGCGCGGCGACCTCCAGGGCGTGCCGTCCCTGTTCCTGAACCAGCTCGTCCACCTGATCCTGCGCAACGCCCTCGACGGCTGCGACGATCCCTTCGTCCTGCGCGCGGCCGAGCTGTTCTTCCGCCCCCAGCGCGTGAGCTTTCACGAAGGCGCCGTGCTCCTGGCCGATGCCGAGGTGATCGCCGCCCGCGAAGGCAGTGCGCCGCTCTCGCCCCTGCTGACGATGCTGGGCAAGGAGGCGGCGAACGAGCTGGACGTGCTGACGGCCGAGAATGCCTGGACGTACTGGAGCCGGTCGGACGCCTTCACGATGGCGCTCAATCTCGGCTCCGATCCCCGCAGCCGCGCGGGATTGGCCCGGGTGATCGAGACCTTCGTGGGCCACCTGCTGAACGTCGCGGTGCGCGTGACGCCCCTCGACCGGCTGGAGGACCCCGACTGGCGCTGGTTCGTCGGTCTCGACCAGGAGGCGACCCGCATCGGCAACGCGCTCTGGCGCGGCGACACGCTCGATGCCGGAACGCGCGAGCGGGTGCTCGCCGTGTTCAGCCTGACCTTCGACGACCCCGCGCAGGTCCTGCCGACAGTGGGGGATCGCCCGGTCTACCTCCTGCTCGCGGCGGCGCCGGATCGCAGCGTGCAGCTCAAGCCGCACAATCTCGTCGTCGGGTTGCCCCTCGCCGAAGGCCGGGAGGCCGCCTGACATGTCCACGACGCCCGAGCATCGTTTCGAGGTCGGCATCATCGTCGCGCGGCGGCGCCTGACCGGGCCCTGGGCGAGCCATGCCTGGCTCCCGGTCGGGGCCCTGCCGGCGGCGGCGGCCGCCTCGCCCTGGACGAAGCTCTCCGAGACCGAGGACGAGGCGACCTTCTATGCCGGCTCGTACGAAGTCGCGCTGCATCCGGGCGAGACCGGGCACTACCGCGACAATCTCGTCTCCGGGCGCCCTTCCCTCTGGGTCGCCCTGCGCAACAACGGCGACGAGACCTACGCGGTCGCGAGCGTCACGGCCGACCCCTATGAGGGGGAATCCATGGCCGAAGGGGTCGGCGAGATCGTCGAGCCGGTGCCGATGCCGCCTGAGGTGCAGGCGAAGCTGCTGGCCTTCTTCGAGGCCTTCCACGTCGAGCGCAAGTTCGAGAAGCGCAAGCGCGACCGCGCCGATCCCGAGGCGCTGGCCCACCGGGCGCAGGGGACTCGGGAGCGGCGCGAATGAGCGAGAATTTCCTCTCGCGGTGGACCCGGCGCAAGCGCGCCGTGCGCGCGGCCGCCCTGGCGGAACGGGCCGCGCCGGCCGTCTCCGCCAGGGCGCCTCTCCCGGAGCCGGACGCGGAAGGCGCCGAGGCGGATCTCATCGCGCCGCAGACCGGCCCCGAGGCGCGGCCGCCGGAACCGGAGCCGGCGGACGATCCCGTGCTGGATCTCCCCTCCCTCGAAGCCCTGACCGCGGAGACCGACCTCGCCCCGTTCCTGCGGGCCGGCGTTCCGGTGGCCCTGCGCAACGCGGCCCTGCGCCGGATGTGGTCGCTCGACCCCGCCATCCGCGACTTCGTCAGCGAGGCGCGGGAATACGCCTACGACTGGAACAGCCCAGGCGGCGTCCCCGGCCTCGGCCCGCTCCTGCCGAGCGACGAAGTCCAGGCGATGCTCGGGCGTTTGCTGGGCGGGGCCGCCAAAGCGACGCCGGTGCCGGGTGAGACCCGTGACAGTGAGCCCGACGGTTCGCCGGAGCCCGGCCAGACGCCGGAATGTCCCCCGGCAGCCGATCGCGGTACGCCCGGACCCGATCCGCAGGAGCAAGCGCCGGCCCTCTCCGCCCCGGCGGCCACGGTCCAGCAGGCCGCTCCGGCCTCCCCCGATCCGGAGCGCGGGCGCGATGCCGTGCCTGCGGCCGAGCAACAGGAGCCGAGTCCGGGGCCGCGCCTGCGGCGCCACGGCGGCGCGATGCCCAATTCGAGCTAGGAGATTTGGATTGCGGGAGATAAGAACCCTTCTTAATCTTGTTCCAGAGAGTGAGATCGGTACGATCTCGGGCGAGTAGAAAACTCCAGTGGCGTCGGCGTTCGGACCTGTGGAATCGGAGACGCTCGGCGGCGGCCGCGTGGACGACGTCGATGGGCTCCGCGCGCGGCACTACGACCTCCTGGCCGTCCTGCTCGGACGCCCGCCCGGCCAGGACCTGCTCGATACGCTCGCCGGCCTCCCGGGCGGCGACGGGATCCTCGGCCAGCACGTCGCGGATCTGAGCCGCGCGGCGGCAGAGGCGACGGGCGCGGGGGTCGAGCGCGAGTTCTTCGCGCTGTTCATCGGCGTAGGCCGGGGCGAGCTTCTCCCCTACGCCTCCTACTATCTCACCGGCTTCCTCAACGAGCGCCCGCTCGCGCTGGTCCGAGAGGATCTCGCGGCCCTCGGCCTCTCGCGGGACGAGGCCATGAGCGAGCCGGAGGACCATTTGGCCTTCCTGCTGGACGTGATGGCGGGGCTCGCCGGCGGGCGGTTCGCGGCCGAGCCGGCGGCACAGGCGCGCTTCTTCGGCCGGCATCTCGCCCCCTGGGTCGAGCGCTTCTTCGGGGATCTCGAGCGGGCGAAGAACGCGCGCTTCTACCGGGCGGTGGGGGGCCTCGGCCGCACCTTCATGGAGGTGGAGGCGGAAGCCTTCGCGATGGATGCGTGACGGGGATGCAGGTCGTGGCGGTCGGAGCGTGACCGAAACGCCTGACGTGGGTTTCTCATCAAGCGGGTGTCGCTCAGGGAGTTGGATGATGCGGCAGGATCCAAAGACGCTCGGTCGTCGCCAGTTCTTCCGGGCGCTCGGCGGCAGCACCGTGGCGGCCGCCGCGGCGGTCGGGTCGCCGATGGCTGCGACGGAGGCCCAGGCCTTTGACCCGGGCCAGGACGAGACGCGCAGCCGGTACCGCCTGAGCGACCACGTGAAGGCGTTCTACCGGACCAACGGCTACGAGACGCTCCTGAAGAATCCCGATCCCGCTCCGGGAACGAAGTGAGGCTGCCATGCTGACGAAGCGGAAGAGCGGCGAGGCCAGCCGCAGCAAGCATCAGGCGGTCGCGGCCGGTCTCGCGGCCGGCGTGCTCGATCGACGTGCGTTCCTGCGCAAGTCCGGGCTCACCGCCGGCGCGCTCGCCGCCGCGGGCTCGATTCAGCTCGGCGCCGTCCGCAGGGCCGAGGCGGCCGGCTCGTCGGCGGTCGGGCCGGGGACGGTCATCAAGAAGAACATCTGCACGCACTGCTCGGTCGGCTGCACGGTGACCGCCGAGGTCGTGAACGGCGTGTGGGTCGGCCAGGAGCCGTCCTGGGCGAGTCCCATCAACCGCGGAACCCATTGCGCCAAGGGGGCCGCCATCCGCGAACTGGTCTCGTCGGACCGCCGCCTGAAATATCCGATGAAGCTCGTCGGCGGCCAGTGGCAGCGGATCTCCTGGGATCAGGCGATCGACGAGATCGGCGACAAGCTGCTGCAGATCCGCGAGAAGTGGGGCTCCGATTCCGTCTACTGGCTCGGCTCGGCCAAGTACACGAACGAGGCCGCGTACCTGTTGCGGAAATTCGGGGCGTTCTGGGGCACCAACAACGTCGACCACCAGGCGCGCATCTGCCACTCGACCACCGTGGCGGGCGTGGCGAATACCTGGGGCTACGGCGCCCAGACCAACTCGTACAACGACATCCGCAACGCCAAGACCATGATCATCATGGGCGGCAATCCCGCCGAGGCGCACCCGATCTCGATGCAGCACGTGCTGTCCGGGAAGGAGATCAACCGCGCCAACCTGATCGTCATCGACCCCCGTTTCACCCGCACGGCGGCGCACGCCACCGACTACGTGCGCATCCGCTCGGGGACCGACATCCCGGTCGCGTGGGGCATGCTCTGGCACATCTTCCAGAACGGCTGGGAGGACAAGGACTTCATCCGCCAGCGCGTCTACGCGATGGACGACGTCCGCAAGGAGGTCGCCAAATGGACGCCCGAGGAAGTGGAGCGCGTGTCCGGCGTGCCGGGCGAGCAGCTCCGCCGCATCGCGGAGAAGTTCGCCAAGGAGAAGCCCGCCACCATGATCTGGTGCATGGGCAACACGCAGCACACGGTCGGCACCGCCAATGTGCGCGCGCTGTGCATCCTGTGCTTGGCCACGGGCAATGTCGGCAAGCCGGGCACGGGCGCCAACATCTTCCGCGGGCACACGAACGTGCAGGGCGCGACCGACCTCGGCCTCGATGTGACGACCCTGCCGCTCTACTACGGGCTGGTCGAGGGTGGCTGGCGGCACTGGGCCCGCGTCTGGGAGGTGGACTACGCGTGGCTGCAGTCGCGCTTCGATGAGGTTCCCGCGGTCGCCGGCCGCAAGGCGCGGTCCCGCAAGGAGAACATGGAGACCCCGGGCATCACCTCGACCCGCTGGTTCGACTCCGTGAACCTCCCGCCCGAACAGATCGATCAGCGCAGCCCCACGCGGGCGATGATGATCTCGGGCCATGGCGGCAACACCGTCACGCGGCTGCCGGAGGCCCTCGAGGGCCTGAACAAGCTCGACCTGATGGTCGTCGCGGACCCGCATCCGACCACCTTCGCGGCGCTCGATGCCCGGCAGGACAACACCTACCTGCTGCCGATCTGCACCTCGCTGGAGATGGACGGCTGCCGCACGGCGTCCAACCGGTCGCTGCAATGGGGCGAGCAGATCGTGAAGCCCGCCTTCGAGTCCAAGAACGACTACGAGTTCCTCTACCTGCTCTCGAAGAAGCTCGGCTTCGCCGACCCGATGTTCAAGAACATCAAGGTCGAGAACAACGTCCCCTTGGCCGAGGACATCCTGAGGGAGATCAACCGCGGCGGCTGGTCGACGGGCTATTGCGGGCAGTCGCCCGAGCGCCTGAAGGCGCATATGCGCAACCAGCAGAAGTTCGATCTCGTCACCCTGCGGGCGCCGAAGGACGATCCGGAGGTCGGCGGGGATTATTACGGCCTGCCCTGGCCCTGCTGGGGCAAGCCCGAGATCCGCCATCCCGGCTCGGCCATCCTGTACAACACGGCTCTGCACGTGAAGGAGGGCGGCGGCACGTTCCGCGCGCGCTTCGGCACCGAACGCAACGGCGAGACCCTGCTGGCCGAGGATTCCTACTCCAACGGCTCCGACCTGACCGACGGCTATCCGGAATTCACCCTCGGCGTGTTCAAGAAGCTCGGGTGGGACAAGGATCTCACGGCGGACGAACTGGCGACGATCCTGAAGATCGGCGGCGACAAGCCCGACACGGTGAGCTGGGCGACCGACCTCTCCGGCGGCATCCAGCGCGTCTGTCTCGAGCACGGCGTCTCGCCGTTCGGCAACGGCAAGGCGCGCGCGAATGCCTGGAACCTGCCCGACCCGGTGCCGGTCCACCGCGAGCCGATCTACTCACCGCGCCCCGATCTGGTCGCCAAGTACCCGACCCGGCCCGACGAGCGGCAGTTCCGCATGCCCAATATCGGGTTCTCGGTGCAGAAATCCGCGGTCGAGCGCAACGTCGCCCGGGACTTCCCGATCATCCTCACCTCGGGCCGCCTCGTCGAGTACGAGGGCGGCGGCGAGGAGACCCGCTCCAACCCGTGGCTCGCCGAGCTGCAGCAGGACATGTTCGTCGAGATCAACACCGGTGACGCGGCCGAGCGCGGCATCAAGGATGGTCAGTGGGTCTGGGTCACGGGCGCGGAGAACAACTCCAAGACGAAGGTGAAGGCCCTCGTGACCGACCGCGTCGGGAAAGGCGTCGCGTTCATGCCGTTCCATTTCTCCGGCTGGTACCAGGGCAAGGACATGCGCGACTACTACCCGAAGGGCACCGACCCGGTCGTGCTCGGCGAGAGCGTCAACACCGTCACGACCTACGGCTTCGATCCCGTCACCGGCATGCAGGAGACGAAAGCCACCCTGTGTCAGATCCGAGCGGCCTGAGAGGAGCGACCTGATCATGGCGCGCATGAAGTTTCTCTGCGACGCGGATCGTTGCATCGAGTGCAACGCCTGCGTCACCGCCTGCAAGAACGAGCACGAAGTGCCGTGGGGCATCAACCGGCGGCGGGTGGTGACGCTCAACGACGGCAAGCCCGGCGAGCGCTCGGTCTCGATGGCCTGCATGCACTGCACCGACGCGCCCTGCGCGGCCGTGTGCCCGGTCAACTGCTTCTACACCACCGCCGACGCGGTGGTGCTGCACTCCAAGGACATCTGCATCGGCTGCGGCTACTGCTTCTATGCCTGCCCGTTCGGCGCACCGCAGTACCCGCGCGTCGGGAACTTCGGGTCCCGAGGCAAGATGGACAAGTGCACCTACTGCTCGGGTGGCCCCGAGCCCGATCTCTCGACCGCCGAGTACGAGAAGTACGGTTCGAACCGGCTCGCGGAGGGCAAGCTGCCGCTCTGCGCCGAGATGTGCTCGACCAAGGCCCTGCTCGCGGGCGACGGCGAGATGATCGCCGAGATCTACAAGCAGCGGGTGATCAAGCGCGGGTACGGCTCGGGGGCCTGGGGCTGGAAGACGGCCTATCGCGAGACGATCGCGATCTGATGTGGGGCTGCTCCTCGGCTGAGGGGCGCGCCGGAACAGGGACCGCGGCAGCGTCCGCGGACCGCTCGACCGATCTGAAAGGAACGCCGATGCGGCGGGCATGGACGATTCTCAGCACTCTCGTCCTGGCAACGGCGCTCTGGACGGCACCGGGTGTCTGCGGGGCCGCGCAGGCGCAGAACCCGATCCAGGCCGATGGCCGGAACCCGACGGGGGCGAACCCCACGGCGGATTCGATCAATGAGGAGCTTCTGTTCCGGCAGGCCCCCAAGATCAGCGGGCGCATCAGCATCCCGGACGGCAAGGCCGCCAACCTGATCCAGCCGCAGGGCCGCACGTACCAGATGTTCCGCGAGGGCTGGCTGCCCTGGATCGGGGCCCTCGTGATCCTCGGCATGCTCGGGGCCCTGGCGCTGTTCTTCCTGTGGCGCGGCCGCATCATCACGGATCACAGCCAGGAATCCGGCAAGAAGATCCTCCGCTTCAACGCGTTCGAGCGGTTCACGCACTGGATGACGGCCGTGTGCTTCATCATCCTGTCGCTGTCCGGCCTGAACTACATCTTCGGCAAACGGCTGCTGATGCCCGTGATCGGACCGGAGGCCTTCGGCGCGCTGGCCCAGTACGCGAAGTACAGCCACGTCTATCTCGCCTGGCCCTTCATGCTGGGTGTCGCCTTCATGATCGTCGTCTGGATCCGGGACAACATCCCGAACCGGATCGACTGGGAGTGGCTCAAGGCGGGGGGCGGCTTCATCGGCAGCAAGCACCCGCATGCGGGCCGCTTCAACGCGGGCCAGAAGGGCGTGTTCTGGATGGTGGCCGGCTTCGGCGCCGCCATGGGCGCCACCGGCCTGATGATGCTCTTCCCGTTCGCGCTCGTCGACGTCAACGGGATGCAGATCATGCAGGTGATCCATTCCCTGATCGGCATCGTCTTCATCGCCGGTATCCTGGCCCACATCTACATTGGCACGCTCGGGATGAAGGGCGCCTACGACGCGATGGGCAGCGGTCAGGTCGATCTGGCCTGGGCGCGCGCGCACCACGACCTCTGGGTCGAGCAGGAGCAGGCCCGCACCGCCAGCGGCCCGCAGCTCGGATCCCGCCCGGCACCGGCCGAGTGACGGGCCGGGTTGGCCTCCCAGCGTCACACCGGATGCTCCGGACTCCTATCAGGGACCACTGACATGAAAGCTTTCATCGCCGCCGTCCTTGCCGCCGTTCTCCTGGGCGTCGCGGCCATGCTGGCGCTCACGAGCAATCAGAAGTTCGCCTACCAAGCGTTCGCCACCTCCGGTGCGCGGGTCTCCGAGCCGGGCACCAACTTGGTCGGCCCGCGTTGGAACGGCGACCCCGCTCCCGATGAGTTTGCCGGCGAGCCACATGGAAAAGCCGAGGGTGCCGCCTCGCAGCCGAAGCGTTCCTGAGGCCCAGCCTTCGAGCACCACTGCGACGTGACCAGGCTTTCAGGAGGAGCGCATCCGATGAAGCGACGACTGAGCACTTTCGCCCAGGCAATCGGCCTGGCAGGGGCCCTGCTCGCAGCGGACAACGCCCTCGCGCAGGAGAGCGGCACAGCCGTTCCCACCGGGCGTCCAGCCAATCTCTGCCAGGAGCTTCTGGCCTTCGTGAAGCAGCCGAATCCAGCGAAGGAGGCCGCCGCGACGCCTCCGCAACAGGCGACCGCCGTCTCGAATCCTTCGGGAGCGAGCCAGGGCACGCCATCGGCCGCCGGCGGCGACGTCCAGCAGAAATCCGGCTTGAGCGGGCCGACCCCGGGAGGCTCGCCAAATCAGGCGGGCACCGATGCCCAGCGCGGGCAGGGGAACCAGGCGGCGAAGGATGCGCCGAGTGCCGCCAAACCGGCCTCATCACCTCACCCGGACGCGGCCACCATCGCGACGGTCGAGGCCGCTGCCGCAGCCGACGACCAGCTCGGATGCCGTTCGGCCGCGCGGACGATGCGGACGCACGGTGTGGCCCTCCCGCCACCACTCCTTGCATTGGCCGCGCTCGATCCGAAATTTTATGCCCAGTAGTATGCGGTCTTCGCCAACCGATGCTGAGTTAAGGTAACTGCTGACAGAGCTAGACTCTGTTTTAGACCCGTGGCGTGTCGAGCGAACTGTCTGGGCGTGACGCGGACGAAGGCGACGAGGTGCAGGTCTGCCAGGGGTCTGGCACAGCGCTCATAGTCTTTGACGAGGCGGCGGAAGCACCTGGCCTCGACAAAGGAGCGCTCGACCACCCACCGGCGGGGAAGCAGCACGAAGTCGCGCTTGGCCTCTGGCAGCTTGCCCCCTCCAAGGCAATGCCGTGCGAGCGTGCTGCCGCGGCCCGCTTCTCGCCCTTGTAGCCCTGATTGTGGATGCACCTCGAAGGACAATGGCGAGAGGTTGGCGGTCTTCAATTCGTACGTTTCACGGCCGCCGAAGGGCGTGGTCTCCGAACGTCGCGTGCGACGCGATACCACCAAGTCCAGCCGCGGAGCACGCCCTGACGCTCAGCAGCTTTTCTCAAGCCCCGTTTCACGGATCGGTCCAGACAGCCGCCCGGACGAGCAGCCCGCGTCCGCTTGCGGGGTGCTGCCGGATTTGGCTGGACGGCGGCAATGGGCGTGAAGCCGAATGTCCGGTTTTTCGTACACTGATGGTTCGGCGTGACGTGCTCCAGCCGTAAGCGGCCCGTCCGCTTCGGAGAGGGTTCAGCGGAAAAGCGGACCGGCAGCTACCGACCCAATTTTGACGCTCAACGCGGATCGCGACGTCCTTCAAAGCCGACATTCAGCTGTATGCCGCCCGGACCAATTTCTGGAAGCTTGACTTCCAAAACGCATGATGATCGAAGTACCGATCGATATTAGAGAAATGCTCAGTATAGTATGCAATTAAGATCGGCTAACTATTACAACAAATATGAAGTCATTGCTTCATATTTGAACATATTGCCGCGTCACAATGTTGGGTGAATATTTTGATTGGCGCGTCTCAATGGACGCCTGTTTTGACCGCGATAGTGACAGGAAAATACGCACTAGGGCTTTGCAGTACTTCGGGGTCTTCGACGGTTAAGGTCTGCGCACCATAACGCACGGCACCAGCATCTCCGTATAGACTTTTCTTGAAGTAGCTCGTTTTAAGACCGTCGCGCAGAAGGGTATTTAACGTGTGGCTCCAGTTGAACCTCACTTTCCTGGCAATCGCAGAAATGCCTACGCTTGTGACGTCCCAATGACAGATGCCGAGGTTGTATAGATCCGCATCCTGCCACGCATCACGGAAGAAATATCCTTTCCAAGTATGGTCATCTACGCGTTTCATTTCAATGGAGATTCCAAAGTTCGGCACGTCTTGCTGACCCAGGAACGAACTAATCGGCAGACACTCTCTGTTTACAATCTCATATCCAATGTATCCCTCGATAGAATCCCACGGCTCGGGAGCGTTTGACGTGGCGATGACATCATAGCGCTTGACGGAAAGCGGGTTTCTCGCGGGATGTTTAGGGCTTTTATACGTCATGAAAAATACTATAATTGCCACTAAGGATACGATCGTTGCAATTAGGATTATTCGGAGTTTCATTCAGTGACGTTACGCTACCGACAGCACCCGTGCCCATGAGGCACCGCATGTGTCGAACGACGCCCTGAACAAGGGGCGCGTGAACGACCGGCGTATGATTAGCCGTGTTATCCACGTGTTCAAGTCTGGCCGTTAGCGGAACGACGCTTCGGAAGGTCGATTTGAGAAGCGGACTGCCTTCTATCGACCCACGTCAGTCATAGGCGTCATTTTGGGGCGAACTTGGAAGCGGACACGCGGCGGCCTTGCACGGCCGCCTGGCCCGCTTGAACCGAGTAGCTTTGAGCCGTTCCCTTCTGCGCACGCTTCGCGGCGTAGAGTGCCGCATCAGCGTGGCGCAGGAGAACGTCACGATCCTGTCCGGCCTCACGGGACCACGCGAGGCCGATCGTTCCCGTCACGCGCGCGATCTGACCCTGTCCGTCCACGATGATCTCAAGGTCGTGCAAGAGGCGTTGCACTATCGAGCTCAGGCGCGCGCCGTCGCACGCGGCAGGTGCCAGGATCGCAAACTCGTCGCCGCCCAATCGCGCCGGTAAGCACCCGGTGTAGCTGGATGCGCGCAACCGTTCGGCGACGCGACGCAGAACGTCGTCGCCAGCCGCATGCCCGAGGCGATCGTTCACGCCCTTGAAGCCGTCGAGGTCGATCAGGAGAACGGCCACGTCGACATCCGAAGCGCGGGCCTCGCGCAGCCGCGCGTCGAGAACACGGTGGAACTCGGCTCGGTTGGCCAGCTGTGTCAGGTCATCGGTGCGGGCCCGATGGCGAAGACGCTCCTCCAGGCCATGCCGTTCGGTGATGTCCTGGATCAAGCCGACGAGTGCGACAGGCTTACCCTTGGCCAGCTCGATCTCGCAGGAGCATCGCACGCGCCGGGCGTTGCCTTTGGCTGTCACGAAGTCGGCGTCCATCTCGAAGGGCTCGCCCGTGTCTAGCACGCGCTCGACTGCCGCGCGGAAGAGGGCGCGATCAGTCTCAGGAAAGAAGTTCATGATCTCACCTGTCGGCACGCCGCCGCTGACGGGCAATTCATGAATGGCGAAGACCCCATCCGATTAGGAGGTTGTCTGCTTCTCGATATCGTAGCGGTACGATCCCATGTCGGCCATGCGCTCCGCTTGCTTGAACTGGCGGCGCTCACGCTCCAGACCCTCAACGGCGACACGGCGCTCTTCGGCGGTCTCGGTAGCTCGAAGGGCTACGGCGCGAGCCTCGATCAGGGCCTCTGCAAGACAGGCCAGTTCTGTGAGCACCTCCAAGTCTGCCGCCGTTGGCTCGCGGGGTCGTTCATCGAGGACACAGAGCGTGCCGATCGTGATTGTGTCGCCGTCTGCTCGCCGGACGCGAACCGGCACGCCCGCGTAGTAGCGGATGTTCGGGGCACCTGTGACGAAAGGGCTGGCCGCGAAGCGACGGTCGAGTTTGGCATCTGCCACGATCAGCGGAGCCTCAGTCTCGAACACGACGGGGCAGAACGCCTGGGCACGCGGGGTCTCGGCCGCCAAGGGGCCGCAACGCGCCTTGAACCACTGGCGCTCCGGGTCGATCAGAGTGATCGAGGACATGCCGGTGCCGAGCATGCGTTGTGCGAGCTTGGCGAGTGCGTCGAACTCTCGCTCTGGCGGCGTGTCGAGCAGAGCGATCTCGATCAGCGCCTGTTGGCGGAGTGCCTCGCGCTGCGTGTTCGACCCGTTCCCCTGCAACACGACGCGACCCCGCTCAAGCCTTGAGGCTGCCAGGGGGTACAACGAGAAGGTTTAATCGAGCGTGAGGTGGCCTGACGGGTCATCGAGCCAGAGCGTACCGGCTAGACCGCCACCGTTTGGCTTGTGAAAGGTGCCGTATTCACCGGTTCCCCGCAGAGAACAGAGTAACAAGCTTGTGCCGGGAGCTGCCATTCGGCTCGTGACCGAACCCAGGCATTCGGACCGCTGTCGGAATTTCCCGAAAGCCGACATTTGTCGGCCGACCGACAAGATCGGCTAAGGGCGGTGACCGGATCTTCACGTACCGTCGGGACGCGGAATTCTAAAGGCCAACGTAGCCGATGGCGAAGCTTCGGAACCCGTGGACGGGGGCCATGCTACTTCGTGATCAGCAGCTTGCCACCGATTGGCCCCACTCCCTTTGGAACCGGCACGCTCGTCGCATCGTAGTTGGCGTTGAGGTAAAGGTTTGGACCCTCGTAGAGGTTCACCTGCTGGGCCACCACGACGGTGTAAGCGGACTGGTCAGCCACTGGCTTGTCGGCGTCAATTACAAGACGTCCAGCGGGCAAATAGATCGTGCCCAGCATCGTGCGGGCATTATTGCTGATGATCCGGTAGATCCGCATTGGTTTCGACTGACCGAGTGGGGCAGGCGTTGGGGGTATCGTGACGCCCAGATCAATGGCGTTGGCGAGGAGCGCCGGATCAAGCGGATCTGAAACTGTTGTCTGCTCGGCCATTAGCAGGCCCGCCATCTCTCCCGTGGTTGGCGCAGTAAGGCTGACAGTCGTATCTTTGTCGAACAGAAGACCTGCTTTGTCTCCGGCGAAATACAATCCAACATTCGTACCGTTGAGTGTAGCCTTGTCCTTCACGATCAGCGGGCCATTGTTGAAAATATAGACTCCGGGCTTCATAGTCACCACGGCGTTTTTTTTGATCTGAAGGCCGTAGCAATAGGTGCCAGGATCGAGGGTCAGGTTCTGGTCAATGGTCTGTATCTTTGTGAGCGGCAGCAAGTTGAAAGGGAACGGCAGGTTCGCGCAGGCGCCGATCTGCGGATTAGCACGTCCTTTAAGCGGATCCGTGATAACCGGGCATCCCGTCTGCGGCGGCGGCGCAAAGTTCGCGCGGACGCCGAGATAGCCGCCGGCCGAGCAGATCGTGTCGGCGCGCGCTATCGAGCTATCGCCTCCGACCATGCCGATCGGATTGGTCGAGTTGGAGTAGAGCGAGCAGCCGTTAGCGGTGACCTGGGCGCTCTTCCGCAGATTAAAGGCGCCCGGCGATAAGGGGTCTAGGGTGAGCATGCAAAGCCGCATCTTACCAACAACACTGGCTTTGGCTTGCACCGATATGGTTTGGGCGCGAATACCAACAAAGGCACCAAAGGTGAGCTTCATCGTTTCCTGAACGTGCGCCGACACGCTGGTTTTGTCGCTAGCCACCTCTACCGTCACTGTGAATGGCCGGTCGGGCGATGGCGACGCGCTGGTGCGGATCGACTCTTCAGTCACACCTTTCACCGCATCGATACTGGATGAGGCGAGCTTCATAGCGTTTCCACCAGACAGCACACCTACATCGACGGCGTTTTGGAGCTGGCTACGCCTTGAGGCGATATGCGCGTAGTCGATGCCGCCACCGGCAAGGCCGAGCAAGGCCGTCGAACCTAAAGCAAAAATGAGCGCAACCCCGCCGTGCTTTTCGGTACGAAGCGCAACCGCTAGTTTATTCAGCTGCCGCAGTGAGACACGCAGCCGAAGATAAGCAGCGTTCTCGGACCCAAACATCTGATTGACCTCAGCCTCATAGCGTGCCGGGTCTTCGCACATGGTTATGATGCACTAGTTAATAGCGATTGATACGCCCGTGGCATCTGAGGCATAGCGCCACTATGCTTAACGCCGACAGCACCTTTGCTTGCTGCGGGCTACTGACGTACAGCTGAGCACGGGTATGCGGCGCGAAGAGCTCGGCGTAGAGGCACCACGTAGGGGGTCTTCATCTCGGCCGGGTTCTGGATTACGTATAGGGAGAACGCGGTCACGGCGTCGATCAGCTTAGTACTCTCAGTCGGGCAAATGGCATCAGCGGCAATCTCCGTCGCGAGCATGGTGCGAACCGCGCCGACACACTCACCGAGCTGGCGCATAGAGTCTGGGTCCTGACGCGAGCGCCCCTTGCGTGCTAACTTGATGAACTGGTTGCACCCACCAATGATGTCCTCGGTCGCCTCGCCGATGGGCAAGCTATGTGCGGGACCGGCGAGGAGCACCGAAGCGATCAGAGCTGCGGCCAAGCGGCCGTTAGAAACAGGCTGTCTCAAGGTAGTTAGCGACCTAGACGTCTAGGCTGCTGCGTGGAATTTGCATTCGCGGGCAGGAGGAACAGACTAAATTTCTCATTAACAGCCCAACTTGTTTCAGCCATGAACGCACTGGAAGGCAGTTCTTTACAAGCCCCCCAAAGGTCGAAAGTGGACGCAGCGGTGACGTCCGCTTCAATGCATTGGCGACCAGAAGCGGACCGTCGCGAAACCACCCTGAGCGGACGGCCTGCTACCGACCTGACCCAGTTGCTTCGACCGCCGTCGTCGCTTCTCCTGAGCAGCCGTTTGTGAGCCTCTGTGGAGTGCTGCTCGGCCCGACTGCCGGAAGTTGTTTCTCCGTCCCAGAACGAACGTACCGCGCCTCGTTTCTCTCTGGTGACGTTGGTGCCGCTTCGGAGGGCTCATTGTTCTTGCCCCGAGCCGCTAGCAGTAGCCGACTGCAGCGCGGCAAACACCCTTCGCGGGATCAGCACGCCGATGATCTGGCCGTCAGCCGCTTCGAAGCGGACTGCGACAGTATCACCGCCGTCGATATAGGCGCAATCGAGTAGGGTGCGGACGGATATAGCCATCGCAGCCGGCGTCTTTTCGAGCATGGTAGACTTCCCTCGTGCCTAGCAGATATCATGTACAGCAAAATCCATATCTCGCGATGGCGTGAGGTCCGCCGGTGGTTCGACGCAGATTGACCAGGGTGATCGTCGCGGGTTCCGGAGGCACTAGGCGACGAGCGCCAGGAGTAGCTTTGGAGGGAGCATGCCGGAGACCTTGATCCATCAGTTGCTGCTACAGAATGCGGAGATCATAGCGGCTGATCAGGAAGTCGCTGCACTGCTGCATCGGCTGCGAGTGTTGCACCGGGAGGGGCGGGACAAATCGGAGGCCGCAGGTCTTTTGGTGACGAAGCTGAAGCGGCTCTTCCGGCTGCGCGACCAGCGGGACCGCGACCTTCAGAGGGCGGCAAGTGCAGCATAATGGCGTCGCCAGGCCGCGCGAACCAGCCATCAGTAAACGTCATGCTGGTCATAGCCTGTTAATTATTGAGTCAATTTGGCTGCGTATAACCAGTCCAACAAGGCCGACGCTGTATCCGAGCTCGTATAGCATTCCAGGCATTACGGTTCAGACACTGACAATGGTATCGCGTTTGCTCTGGAAACTGCGCACTGACCGTTCGGGTGCGTCCGCTGTCGAGTTCAGCCTCGTAGCGCCCCTCTTCGTCGGCCTGATGATGGCCATCTGCGAGTTCTCGTTCGCCTTCTTCACGCTGACCTCCGCGCAGCAAGCGGTATGGACGGAAGCGCGCCAGCTCGCGCTCGGTCGCGTCACAACGACCACCGCCCATGATGCCGTCGTGGCGGCCCTCCCACGCTGGGCGCAGGGCCGAGCGACGGTAACAGCCGACAAGGATCCCGCTGACGCCACCCGCTATCTGGTCACAGCCGCGATACCCCTCACCAGCGCGGCGCCGACGAACTTCTTCGCGAGCCTCTACGGCACCCGATCGATGACCGCCTCCGCAACCCTGCCCCAGGAAACGCAGTGATGCGGGGGTTCTGGCGCGATGAAGAGGGAGGCATAACGCTCCTTTCCGCACTGACCATGCCGGTCATGCTCGGCGTCGGCGCCTTCGCCGTGGATCTGGGTGTGCTGCGCTACAACGCCATGCGCCTGCAGATCGCCGCCGACGCAGGAGCGGTGGCAGGCGTGCGCCAGCTGCCAGACACGGCAAAGGCCACTCAGACCGCAGTCTCGCTGGCAAATCTGAATGCCCCTCCCAATGCCGGGCAGGTCACGCTCGCCAGCGACGTCGAATTGGTCGTCTACGACGCCTCGACCAAGACGTACCGGACGGCAGATGCCAATGCACCCGCGAACGCCGTGCGGGTGACCGCGTCCAGGGACGAGGCGCATCAAAACCGGGTGCTCGGCTTCTTCTCGCGCTTTGCCGGCTCTGCCGGCCCATTCAGCTTGTCGGCCCACTCAATCGCGATCATGGCCACCGACGGGGATGGTGGCGCTGGTACGGCCTGCCTGTACGCGCTTGACCCCACGAACTCAGATACACTTACGATTGTCGGCAGCACGACGGTTAAGCTGAACTGCGCGGCGCGCGCAAAGTCTTCCGCAGCAACTGCAATCTCGTCGAACGGCAACGCTGCGCAGATGACAGCGACGTCGATCTGCCAGACGACGTCGCCGTCGCAGAGCCCGCGCGGCTACAGCCCAGCCATCACGAAGTGCGGCTCCCCTACGGCAGACCCGCTCGCAAATGTCGCCGAACCCACCCCCGTCAATTGCAAGGCAGGCGGCACGTTGAACGGCACTGTGACGGCAGGCTGCTTCACAGGTGCGACAACGTTCAGGGGGAGTGTCACACTAGCGGCGGGGACCTACTATTTCAAAGGCGCCTCGATCAAGATAAACAGTAATTCCACTATATCAGGATCGGGCGTGACTCTGTTTCTCGATGCGACCTCCTCACTCGACATCGTCGGCACACCGTCGATCAGCCTGACGGCTCCGAATAACGGTGCTCTCCAAGGCGTTGTGCTATTCCAGTCGCGCTCCGCGACCGGCGCCTCACTCTCGATCAGCGGCAATTCCACCGTGTTCCTAGACGGGATTTTGTATGCGCCGGCCACGTCGGTTACGTTCACAGGCAATGGGACGACCACGAACCCTGCTCGCTTCGGGTCGGTGATTGCCTCGCAGGTGCACTTCACCGGCAACTCGGCCTTCACGTTCGGCTCGACGTTGCCAAGCGCGACATCAGGCGGCCATTCTGTACTCGTGAACTAGGTCGCGAACCCATAACGGCTGGCACGGTTGAACCGCGGCGTCGTTAGCCCTCTGAGCAGGAGGGCCTTGATGGCGCGGTTTGATCTGACGGATGCGGAGTAGGCGGTGATCGAGCCGCTGTTGCCGACGGACGTGCGCGGCAAGGAGCGCGTGGATGATCGGCGGGTGCTCAACGGGATCTTCTGGCGGCTGCGCACGGGCGCGCCCTGGGCCGACATTCCGGCGCGCTACGGCCCGCACACGACCTGCGGCAACCGCTTTCGGCGCTGGCGCAAGCGTGGCATCTGGGATCGGCTTCTGGATGCGGTGTCAAAGGCTTACGACGGCGACCTGCAGATGATCGACGCCACCAGCGTGCGGGTGCACCAGCATGCCGCCTGCGCCCAAAAAAAGACGGCCGATCCAGTGGCATGGGTCGCTCGCGCGGCGGCCTGACGAGCAAGATCCACGCGCTAGTAGATGCCGACGGCCGTCCGGTGGCGCTCAAGATCACCGAGGGTCAAGCGCACGATGGGCGCGCGGCGGCCGACATGCTGGGCGGTCTGGGCACGGGCCAGATCCTGCTGGGGGATCGAGCCTATGACAGCGACGCGCTTCGCACTCGGATGGCGGAGCAGGGCGCGTGGGCGAACGTGAAGCCGATGCCCAACCGCAAGCGAGTGCCGGCGTTCAGCCCGTTCCTGTACAAGTACCGCAACTTGGTCGAGCGCTTCTTCAGCAAGATCAAGCACTTCCGGGCCGTCGCCACCCGTTACGACAAGGATCCCGACAACTTCCTAGCCAGCGTCAAGCTCGCAGCCCTGCGGGTCTGGCTGCGAGCTTAATGAGTCCGCGACCTAGTGGAGAAAATCTGACGGTTGGCACTGGCCACCCGTCGTTCGATGGGATGCCTCCGCCGTCGCCGTCAACCTGAGCAAGAAGGCCGGCTGGCAGCTCAGATGGACCGTGCGTCTGAGCGGCGGCGGCGTCTGCTCTCATGCATTGCAGCCCGCAAGCGGACCGGCGGAAAACCACCCCGAGCGGCCTTTCTAGGCCGGACCTGACTCCGCCATCGATCTCAATTTGGGCGGTCTTAAAAAGCCGACGGAGGCGCTGTCTCGCTGGAGTCACCGGAAGATCTGTACATCTAGAAGGTGCAATTCAGGTTGTATCAAATGCGATCGAAATTGCTATCAGCATGTATTGTTGGACGGTGCACTCTTTCGCAAGGCGCCGCTGATAGCTCCACCAGCGATCTAAGCTCGCCGCTCAACAGAAGTCTAGGACGCTCAGAACATGTTCTCCCGCCTCCTCACCTCGCTCTGCCTCCTGGCCTTGCGCTCGCCAGTCTGCGGATGGGTGGTGCGGACGATGATTATCTGGGCGTCTAGAGAAGCGTCACCCCGTGGCAAGGCCGCCCACGGCGGCGCTGGCAAGATGGTCCCAGTCCGGTAGGCAATTGGTCGGCCGAGCGTCATTCAAGCCGCGCGGGCGAGATCACCCTCGATGGCGACGAGCGCCCGCTCCAGCGCCGCGAAGCAGACTGGATCGAACGCCGCTCCAAGGTCCGCGCGCATGATGCCGAGCGCTTTCTCAAGCGACATAGCTGCGCGGTAAGGCCGGTTGGCGGTCAGCGCATCGAACACATCGGCTACTGAGACAATGCGGGTCTCGGGCGCGATCGCATCGCCAGCGAGCCCGCGTGGATAGCCCCTGCCGTCCAACCGCTCATGATGACCACCACCTATGCTGGCCATCTCATGAAACACCGCGACGCGGGCCAAGATGGTCTCGGACAGAGATGCGTGGTTGCGCATATCGCGCCACTCCGCCTCGTCCAGCTTGCCGTTCTTGTCGAGGATCGCGTTCGATACCCCGAGCTTGCCGACATCGTGAAGGAGCGCAGCTCGCTTGAGCCACCGGCGTCGTTCCGGCGAGTAGCCGAGTTCAGCCGCGATCATGTCGGCGTAGACCGCGACGCGCTCAGAGTGGCCAGAAGTGAACGGACTTTTGGCGTCGATGATCTGTGCGAAGGCACGGGCGATATCGTCGAGGTAATCCTCGTCCACCACGATCGGGCTGGCCGGCGCCAACGCGACCACTGCTTCCTCGACCTCTTCCGAGGCCAGGGTATCCCAGAACCCGGTTTCGGAGGCGATTTTCTCGAAGCAGGCGACGACCTGAGGATCGAACCATGTGCCCGAGCGCGCCCGGACCTCGGCTATCGCGGCCGCGGGACCGGCTGCGGTGTGGAACACGTCCACGACCTGGGCAAGTAGCGCCACGCGTGCGTAGAGCGGGATCGCGGGGCCGGCGAGGCGGTCCGGCCGACCACTGCCGTTCCAATGCTCGTCCAGCGCGTGGATGGCTTCGCAGACGCTTGCCGGGAAGCGAAGCTGACGGGCAATCTGCGCGCCGCGCTGGCAGCGCGTCTGGATGAGGTCGTCGACGATCGTGCCGCCGTTCTGCAGGATGTTGAGCACAGCGCGGAAGCGTTCGGCGAGGCCTGCCTTGAGACCGGTGTGAGAAAAGACGAAGCCGAGCACCTTGGGCAGGCTGTCGCTCACCGTCTTGAAGTCGCGCTTGAAGCTGAGGTCGTCAGAGAGATAGAGCTCGCAGATGCGCGCGGCATTGCTGGAGCACCCGAGGTCCTTCAACATCACCGTATGGTAGAGTTCCCAGAGCTGCAGATCTGGAAGGCCTAGCTCACGACCGATGTGGAAGCCGATCCAAGTCGCGCGGACGCAATGGCCAACGGGCTGACCCTCCGTAAGATCAAGGGCGTGGCTTAGGGCGCCTAGAATTTCTGAGAGCTGGATCGTCGTGGCTTCCACTTCGCCGCCTGACACGATCCGCATCGTTCTCGTCCAGTCACTTGTCTTATAGGCCTCTATAGGCGGCGACACTGCCAGCATAGCCTGACCAAAACGTTGCGCGTGGTCCTATCGTACTCGCCTGAAACGCGGGCCACGGTGCGGCAGCACGAGCGTTGGCCCGGAGTTTCACACCGAGGGAACGAGACGTTTGACGCGGCAGGTGCCTCCGCGTCTCGGCTGGGACTCCAGCTATGTCGACGTCCGCTTCCATGCATACGCCTCTCGGAAGCGGACCGGCGGAAAACCACCCATCTGAGACCTTCAGGCGAACGATTCGTGCCGGCAGACGCTGGCTAGAAGCTGCCGCCCCGTTTCGGAGCAGGCTCGCAACAGAGGCAGACGCGCTGCCTTCGACCAGGCTGGACATACAGCCTGGTGTGACACGCTCAGGCAGGAGCAGCAGCGGATACCTACGTCGCGACGCGGCCTTCCACTGACGAACGACAGCCCGCGGCGGCGCCCCTCGGCCGACAACGCCATCATATGGCCCACCGTCGATCTCCGTGAGCGCTCGCTGAAGTAGCGTCAGAGCCGCGAATACAAGCCGATGCGATCTCAGTCCCGCACGCCACGGGAGGAGCTCAGAACCAAAGTTGAACGCTCCTAACATGCATTAATTCGGGAGCGCGCGGAGGAAGCTAAGCAGCAACGCTCGGCGACCCGTCGCTCCATTTTCGGTCCAATTGCTGTCCATCAGGAATTGCAACGTGCTGGCCCGGTGCGCGGATCGAACGAAAGGGCAACCATCTACATTGAGCCCTATTGCTGTTCTTCGCCGTCGGTGCTTCCTCGCTGCGCCCGCGATCCGAACGGCGGCCTCATCGGGCCTGTGCATCTACCCTGAAGGTGTATCCGAATGACGCCGACCACGTCGCAGTTGGAGCCGAAGCTCCTCTTGAAGAGCCTCCGCGCGTTCCGGAAGGGCGATTTCTCGGCCCGCCTGCCGCTCGATCTGACGGGCATCGATGGCGAGATCGCGGAAGCGTTCAACGACATCGTCGAGCTGAACCAAGGACTCGCGCGGGAACTCGACAGGGTCGCGCGCGCGGTCGGCAAGGACGGGCGCATCAATGAGCGCGGCAAGCTGCCGGCGGCAACCGGCGGCTGGAACGACTGCGTGGACTCGGTCAACACGATGATCGGAGATCTCGTGCAACCGACCACCGAAGTCGCGCGGGTCATCGGGGCGGTAGCCAAGGGTGATCTCGGTCAGACCATGCAGCTCGAGATCGACGGCCGCCCGCTGAGGGGCGAGTTCCTGCGCATCGGCAAAGTGGTCAACACGATGGTCGACCAGCTGAATTCCTTCGCGTCCGAAGTGACACGCGTCGCGCGCGAGGTCGGCTCGGAAGGCAAGCTCGGCGGCCAGGCCCAGGTCAAGGGCGTCGGCGGCACCTGGAAGGATCTCACGGATAACGTGAACCTGATGGCGGCCAACCTCACCGGTCAGGTCCGCAACATCGCCGAGGTCACGACAGCCGTGGCCAACGGCGATCTGTCCAAGAAGATCACCGTCGACGTGAAGGGCGAGATCCTCGATCTGAAATCGACCATCAACACGATGGTGGATCAGCTCAACTCCTTCGCCTCCGAGGTGACCCGCGTCGCCAAGGAGGTGGGCTCCGAGGGCAAGCTCGGCGGGCAGGCGCAGGTCAAGGGCGTCGGCGGCGTCTGGAAGGACCTGACCGACAACGTCAACATGATGGCCGAGAACCTGACCGGGCAGGTCCGCAACATCGCGGAGGTCACCACCGCGGTGGCGCGGGGTGACCTGTCCAAGAAGATCACCGTCGACGTCAAAGGCGAGATCCTGGCTCTGAAGCTGACCATCAACACGATGGTGGACCAGCTGAACTCCTTCGCCTCCGAGGTGACGCGCGTCGCCCGCGAGGTCGGCACCGAGGGCAAGCTCGGCGGTCAGGCGCAGGTCGAAGGCGTCGGCGGGACGTGGAAGGACCTGACCGACAACGTGAACATGATGGCGGCCAACCTCACCGGTCAGGTCCGCAACATCGCCGACGTGACCACCGCGGTGGCCAACGGCGACCTGTCGAAAAAAATCACCGTCGACGTGCGCGGCGAGATCCTGGAGCTCAAGAACACCATCAACACGATGGTGGATCAGCTGAACTCCTTTGCCTCGGAGGTGACGCGCGTCGCGCGCGAGGTCGGCTCGGAGGGCAAGCTCGGCGGTCAGGCGCAGGTGCGCGGCGTCGCCGGCACCTGGGCCGACCTGACCGACAACGTCAACCTGATGGCGGCCAACCTGACCGGTCAGGTGCGCAACATCGCCGACGTGACCACCGCGGTGGCCAACGGCGACCTGTCCAAGAAGATCACCGTCGACGTGAAGGGCGAGATCCTGGAGCTCAAGAACACCATCAACACGATGGTGGATCAGCTGAACTCCTTCGCCTCCGAGGTGACACGCGTCGCCCGCGAGGTCGGCTCGGAGGGCAAGCTCGGCGGTCAGGCCCGCGTCGAAGGCGTGGCGGGCACCTGGGCCGACCTGACCGACAACGTCAACCTGATGGCGGCCAACCTGACCGGTCAGGTGCGCAACATCGCCGACGTGACCACCGCGGTGGCCAACGGCGACCTGTCCAAGAAGATCACCGTCGACGTGAAGGGCGAGATCCTGGAGCTCAAGTCGACCATCAACACGATGGTGGATCAGCTGAACTCCTTCGCCTCGGAGGTGACGCGCGTCGCCCGCGAGGTCGGCACCGAGGGCAAGCTCGGCGGACAGGCGCAGGTGAAGGGCGTCGGCGGCGTGTGGAAGGGCCTGACCGACAACGTGAACATGATGGCCGCCAACCTCACCGGTCAGGTGCGCAACATCGCCGAGGTCACCACCGCGGTGGCCAACGGCGACCTGTCCAAGAAGATCACCGTCGCCGTCGAGGGCGAGATCCTGGAGCTCAAATCCACCATCAACACGATGGTGGACCAGCTGAACTCCTTCGCCTCCGAGGTGGTCCGCGTCGCCCGCGAAGTCGGCATCGAGGGCAAGCTCGGCGGTCAGGCGCAGGTGCGCGGCGTCGGCGGGACCTGGAAGGACCTGACCGACAACGTGAACATGATGGCGGCCAACCTGACGGGTCAGGTCCGCAACATCGCCGACGTGACCACCGCTGTGGCCAACGGCGACCTGTCCAAGAAGATCACCGTCGACGTGAAGGGCGAGATCCTGGAGCTCAAATCCACCATCAACACGATGGTGGATCAGCTGAACTCCTTCGCCTCCGAGGTGACGCGCGTCGCCCGCGAGGTCGGTTCGGAGGGCAAACTGGGTGGTCAGGCCCAGGTCCGCGGCGTCGGCGGGACCTGGAAAGACCTGACCGACAACGTGAACATGATGGCCGCCAACCTCACCGGACAGGTGCGGGGCATCGCGGACGTCGTCACGGCCGTGGCGCAGGGCGACCTCAAGCGGAAGCTGTCGGTGGATGCCAAGGGCGAGATCGCCGCCCTGGCCGACACGGTCAACGAGATGATCGAGACGCTCGCCACCTTCGCCGATCAGGTCACCAATGTGGCCCGCGAGGTGGGTGTCGAGGGCAAGCTCGGCGGTCAGGCCCGGGTGCCGGGTGCCGCGGGCCTGTGGCGCGATCTCACCGACAACGTGAACCAGCTCGCGGCGAACCTGACGACCCAGGTCCGCGCCATCGCCGAAGTCGCGACCGCCGTGACGAAGGGCGACCTCGCTCGCTCGATCTCGGTCGAGGCCTCCGGCGAGGTCGCCTCGCTGAAGGACAACATCAATGAGATGATCCGCAACCTGCGGGACACGACGCTCAAGAACGCCGAGCAGGATTGGCTGAAGACGAACCTCGCCAAGTTCACCCGCATGCTGCAGGGCGAGCGCGACCTCGCCACCGTGTCGAACCTGATCCTGTCCGAGATCGCGTCGCTCGTGAACGCCCAGCGCGGCGTGTTCTACATGGTGGAGGACGAGGGCGGGGAGCCCGTCCTCGATCTGATGGCGAGCTACGCCTTCACGGAGCGCAAGAACCTCTCGAACCGGTACCGCCTCCGCCAGGGCCTCGTGGGCCAATGCGCCTTCGAGAAGAAGCGCATCCTCCTCACCCACGTGCCCGGCGACTACATCACCATCGGCTCGGCCCTCGGCGAGGCGCCGCCGCTTAACATCATCGTGCTGCCGGTCCTGTTCGAGCAGGAGGTCCGGGCGGTGATCGAGCTGGCCTCGTTCAACCGGTTCAGCGAGACGCATCAATCCTTCCTCGACCAGCTGACCGAGTCGATCGGCATCGTGCTCAACACGATCGCCGCCAACATGCGGACGGAGGGGCTGCTCAAGCAGTCGCAGCTCCTGACCGGCGAGTTGCAGAGCCGGCAGGAGGAACTCAAGAAGACGAACGATCGCCTGGAACTCCAGGCCGCCTCGCTGCAGCAATCCGAGGATCTTCTGAAGAGCCAGCGCGAGCGCCTGCAGCAGACCAACGAGGAGCTGGAGGAGAAGGCCCGCCTCCTCGAGATCCAGAAGCGCGAGGTCGAAGGCAAGAACCGCGAGGTCTCCATCGCCAAGACGGCCCTGGAGGAGAAGGCCGAGCAGCTGAGCCTGACCTCGCGCTACAAGTCGCAGTTCCTGGCCAATATGAGCCACGAGCTGCGCACGCCGCTCAACAGCCTGCTGATCCTCTCGAAGCTTCTCTCCGAGAACCGGGACGGGAACCTCACCGAGAAGCAGCGGGAATTCGCCAAGACCATCAACGCGGCCGGGACCGATCTCCTGTCGCTCATCAACGACATCCTCGACCTCTCCAAGATCGAGTCCGGGACCGTGTCGCTCGAGATCGGCGACGTGACGCTGCAGGACCTCGTCGAGAACCTCAACAGGACCTTCCGGCAGCTCGCCGAGGAGCGCCACCTCGCCTTCGTGATCGACGTCGAGCCGGGCCTGCCGCGCGCGGTGCGCACGGACTCCAAGCGCCTGCAGCAGGTTCTCCGGAACCTCCTCTCCAACGCCTTCAAGTTCACCGAGAAGGGCAGCGTTTCCCTGAGGATCGGCTCCGCGGAGGGGTCACCGCTGCGCGCCGGGAGCCAGTGGCTGGCCCTGTCGGTGACCGATACCGGCATCGGCATCGCCGAGGACAAGCAGCGCATCATCTTCGAGGCCTTCCAGCAGGCCGACGGGACCACGAGCCGCAAATACGGTGGCACCGGCCTCGGCTTGGCGATCAGCCGCGAGATCGCCCGTCTGCTGGGCGGCGAGATCGTGGTCGAGAGCCGCGTCGGTTCGGGCAGCACCTTCACCCTGTTCCTGCCCTTCGAACCGCCTGTGCAGGCGGTCACGACGCGCGGGGCGGAGACATCCGAGGGCAACGGAACGTCGGCGCTGATGGGCCGGCAGCCGAACGCCGCGATGGCGCTCTCGGCCTCGGCGGATGACCGTCATGCCATCCATCCGGGCGACCATATCGTGCTCATCGTGGAGGACGACGCGATGTTCGCCTCGGTGCTGCTGGAACTGGCGCGCGAGCGCGGGTTCAAGGGTCTGATCGCGCAGGATGGCGCCGGCGCGCTGAGCCTCGCCCACCGCTTCAAGCCGCATGCCATCACCCTCGATATCGGCCTGCCCGACATGGACGGCTGGGCCCTGCTCGACCTCCTGAAGAACGATGCGCGCACCCGGCACATCCCGATCCACGTCATCTCGGTCAACGACGAGAAGAAGCGCGGGCTGCGCGCGGGCGCCTTCGGCTTCCTGGAGAAGCCCGTCGAGCGCGAGGGACTGATGCGGGCCCTGGAGCGCTCGAAGGAGTTCATCACGCGGCCGGTGCGCAGCCTCCTGCTGGTCGAGGACGACGAGAACCAGCGCGCCAGCATCACGGCGTTGCTCGACGAGGAGGACGTCAAGATCTTCGGGGTCGGTACGGCCACGGCCGCGCTGGAAGCCCTGACCGGCGGCCGGTTCGACTGCGCGATCATCGATCTCGGCCTGCCCGATATCGGCGGTTCCGAGCTGATCGAGCGGATCAGGGCCACGCAGGAGGGCGAGGAGCTGCCGATCATCGTCTATACCGGCCGGGAACTCACGGCTCCCGAGGAGCAGCAGCTCAAGCATTCCGCCTCGACGATCATCCTCAAGGACACGCGCTCGTCCGAGCGGCTCCTCGACGAGACCGCCCTGTTCCTGCATCGCGCCATCGCCAGCGTTCCGCCCGACGAGCAGATCCGCGTCGAGCGGAAAGACGCGGAGTCTCTCCAGGGATGTCGCGTCATCCTGGTCGACGACGACCTGCGCAACATCTTCTCGCTGACGAGCGCCCTCGAGCAGCACGGGCTGGAGGTCCTGTTTGCGGAGAACGGCCAGGACGGCATCGCGCTGCTCCAGACCAACCCGAACATCGACGCGATGTTGATCGACATCATGATGCCCGGGATGGACGGCTACGAGACGATGCGGGCGATCCGGGCTCAGTCTGCCTTCCGAAGCCTGCCGCTCATCGCGGTGACCGCGAAGGCCATGAAAGGCGACCGCGAGAAATGCCTCGACGCGGGCGCGTCCGATTACGTCTCGAAGCCGATCGACATGGACCAACTCCTCGCCGTGCTGCGCGTGCAATTGGCGAGGCGTGGTGAGGTCGTAGACAGCGCCGCGCCGGTGAGCGGCGCACAGGGCCTTGAACGGCAAACACAATGACGGACCGGCTGGAGTTCCGTCCGACTGGTGCCGCTGCCGCCGCCGAACAGCTTGCCGGGCTCGCTACTCCGGATGCAGTCCGAGCGAAAATCCTGATCGTCGACGACGATCAGCGCAATCTGCTCGCCGCTTCGGAGATCCTCGCTGATCCGGCAATCGACATGGTCCTGGCAAACTCCCCGGAGGAAGCCCTGCGCCGGGCCCTCCGGGAGGATTTCGCCGTGATCCTGCTCGACGTGCAGATGCCGCGCATGGATGGCTACGAGGTGGCCGCGCTCATCCGCAGCCGCTCGCGCACGTCGCGCGTCCCGATCCTGTTCCTCACGGCGCACAACAAGGACGACATGCACATCTTCCGCGGCTACTCGGCGGGAGCGGTGGACTATGTGTTCAAGCCCATCCAACCTCTCGTCTTGAAGTCGAAGGTCGACGTCTTCGTCGACCTGTACCGCAAGACCGAAGAGATCAAGCGCAAGGCGGCGGCTGAGAAGCAGCTGCTCCTGGAGAACCTGCGCGTGCGCGGCGAGAAGCTCGAGGCCGAGCAGGCGCTGCGCAGGCAGGCGGAGCATCAGGCCGCCGTGCTGCGCGGCCTTCCCATCGCGCTCTACACCTCACCGCTCGGCGTGGAAGACCGGCGGCTCCACTTCACCAACGACAGCATCGAGCGCATCACCGGCTTCTCGCGCGAGGCTTTTGCCGGATCCAGCCTCTGGGAGTCCCGCCTCGAAGCGGAAGACCGGAACCGCGTGCTGGCGGATCTGCGCACCGTCTCCGAGGTCGGTGCCGTGGCTCTGGAATATCGCTGGCGCAACGCGGACGGCACGGAGCGGCACATCCTCGACCAGATCGCGGTCAACCGCGATGAGAGCGGCACGGGGGTCGAGCTCTTCGGCATGTGGTTCGACGTGACCGAGCGCAAGGAGCTCGAGCTCAGCTTGCAGCACGCCTCGAAGCTCGAGGCCGTCGGCCGTCTGACCGGCGGGATCGCCCACGACTTCAACAACATGTTGAGCATCGTGATCGGCAATCTCGACCTGATGAAGGGCTCGCTCCAGGGGAACGAGAAGGCGCTCCGCCGCGTCGAGAGTGCCATCGAGGGAGCGCATCGCTGCGCAGAGCTCACCAGCCGGCTGCTGGCCTTCTCCCGGCGCTCTCCGCTCCAGCCGAGAGCGCTGGACTTCACGAGCTTCATCCCTGGCCTGGTCAAGCTGCTCGAGCGCACGCTCGGCGAGCAGATCACGATCTCGGCGAAGCTGGAGGAGAACCTGCCGGAAGTCTGCGTCGATCATGCCCAGTTCGAAGCCGCTCTCATCAATCTCGCTGTCAATGCGCGGGACGCGATGCCGAACGGAGGTACGTTGAGCATTTCCATCAGGCGTGGCGAGCCCGGTGTACAGGACGGAATCGAGCCGGTCCGCTGCGTGGAGATCACGGTCACCGACACGGGAACGGGGATGTCGCCGGGCGTCCTGGCCCGCGTGTTCGAACCCTTCTTCACGACGAAGGAGACCGGCAAAGGCACCGGCCTGGGTCTGAGCATGGTCTACGGCTTCGTGCAGCAGAGCGGCGGAACCATCACCGTCAATAGCAATCCGGACCAGGGCACGCGGTTCGTCATCACGTTACCTGAAATCGTCAAAGGTAACTTCACGCCGGAGCATGCGCACCCGCACGCGACCAGGGGAGTGCCGGACCCGCTAGACGGCGCTGGCAGGGCCGTGCTCGTCGTCGAGGACGACGCCGACGTTCGCTCCACTGTTGTCTCGACGCTCGAGGCGCTTGCCTTCAAGGTTTTGAGCGCGACTGACGGAGCCGAGGCCGTCGACATGCTGCAGAATGTTCCGGATATCGCGCTCGTCTTCAGCGACGTGAACATGCCCGGGGCGATGACCGGAATAGACCTCGGACACTTGGTTCGCCAGCGGTGGCCAAAGATACAGATCCTGCTGTCGTCAGGCTATCTGAAAGAAAACCAGGACACGAACGGCTTCGCTCTGCTGCAGAAGCCATATCGAGCGGCGGATTTGATTGAAATATTGAGGGGACTCATCGGCGAGACGGATGAGGTCGTGAGCTCAGACCGGTAGAGAGATCCGACAGCGACGATCGCGTTGAAGCGTGCTCGCAGATGCGAGCTTTTCGGCTAAACGAGGCGCACGAGCGTTTTCGGTCTGCGCTGGGTCGCTACGGCTGGGTCCACACAGAGGTCACGGGCTGATTCATCGGACGCTCCGGGTGAGGAACGACCGATGGGACGGCCCTGCAGTCGGGATCTGCGCGAGCGGGGGGAGTGAAAGCCGCCGCTAGAACCTCGCGCCAAGTTCTTCGCTGGCGTAGGCTGTGAGCCGGACTGAACCGGAGACTCTCCGAGTCCTGTGATCGTCAATGCAGCGCGCTGGGATAGAAGTTGCGCGCGAGACCTCGTCGACGACGCGCCCCCCGGGTAAGCCGCAAATAGCACCGAACGTGCCCGTTCCCGAACGTGCCCCAGAGGACGACAACGTTACAGGAACTCGGGCCGCCGCACCCCGCCGCCCGATTCTCCGCGCCGCACGGTGCGGACGTCGGCCGGACCGGTTTGATCCGGAAATCGTCGACGGCGCTCAGAAACCGCGGCGACGGTCAACGCGGTTGAGCAGCGGCTGCCCGTCGCGAAGGGCTCGAACCGCCGCAATCATCTGACGCGCCGCATCGTCCGGCTGGCTCGCGCTGGCGCTGTGAGGAGTCACGAGGATCCGCGGGTGGCCGAGGAGCGGATGATCCGCGGGCGGCGGTTCCTCCGACAGCACGTCGAGAATGGCAGCCCCGAGCTGGCCCGTGTCCAACGCCGCGATCAGGTCGCGCTCGACGACATGAGCACCGCGCCCTGCATTCAGGAGCGCGGCCCCGGCCGGCAGATGCCGGAACAGGTCCCGGTCGAGCAGTCCGCGCGTTTCCGGCGTCAGGGGCAGCAGGCACACGAGGATGTTGCAGCCGGACAGGAAATCCGGGAGCGCCGCACGGCCGGCGAAGCACGTGACGCCGTCCAGCGTCTTGGGGCTTCTCGCCCAGCCGCGAACTTGGAAGCCGATCCCGGCCAGGGCCGCGGCCGCCGCGCTCCCGAGCACGCCCAGGCCGAGGATTCCGACCTGGGTGGTCCGGGCCGTGCGGATCGCCCGCGGCTTCCAGATGCCCCGACGGGTCTCGCTCGCGTAAGGAACGAGGTCCCGGTGCAGAGCCAGCACGCCGAGCGTGACATACTCGACCATGGAGCGCGTCACGTCGGGGGCGACCATGCGGACGATGTGCACGGGCTCCGGCAGGGCATCGAGCGGCAGGTGATCGATCCCGGCGCCGACGGAGAACACGAGGCGCAGGTCGGGCATCTGCGCGGCCAAGTCCGCGGGCGGCTGCCAACCGGCGAAGGCGCTCGCGCCGGGAAACCGCGTGCCGTGCGCCCAGTCGATCAGGCTCAGCTCCGGCGCCTCCTGGGCGAACACGCGGTGCCAGACGCGGGCGTGCTCCGGAACGGTCTTGAGAACGACGGGGATCACCATCGCCCTACACGGCTCCCGGCGCAGTTCGGCGGTCCGCGACGCTGCGCCGGGCGCGCCGCCTCGGCGATCCTTCGGCCCCTCCGGGCGGCGCAGCGTCCCCGGCCTGCTCGGATCGCCTCAGCAGCGCGAAGGCCGGCGAGGCGGGGTCGAACGCGACGAAATCGGGCTCCCGGGCGAGCAGGATCCGCAACGAGTTCAGCGTCCCGCCCAGATGTGTGCGCAGGAGCGAGACCGCATGCTCCGCGTCCCGCCGGCAGAGCGCCTCGAAGATCGCCCGGTGCTCGTCGAGCACCTCCACGTGATAGTTCTGCAGCGGGAAGGCGTTGCGCCGCACCCGGTCCAGCTGGCCGGTGGCGAGGTGTATCGTGTCCCAGACGCGGGGAAAGCCCGCGCAGGCGCACAGGAGCCGGTGGAAATCGTTGTCGAGGGCGAACGACTCGGCGTTGTCGCCGCGCCGCGCCGCGTCCGCCTCGCGGAAGAGGACGAGTTCGAAGGCGGATTGGCGGGCGGGTTCGAAGCGCTCGGCCGCCAGGGCCACCATCCGCAGCTCCAAGCTCTCGCGCACGAGCTGGCCCTCGATCACCTCGTCCAGGATGATCTTGTTGACGAAGGTGGCGTCGCTCGGGACCACCGTCACCAGCCGCTGCTGCGCGAGCCTCAGGATCGCGTCGCGCAGGGGCGTGCGCGACACGCCGAGCTCGTCGCAGAGATCCTTCTCCACGAGGCGCGTGCCCGGCTTCAGCTGCATGGCGATGATGGCCTCGCGCAGGGTCGCGTAGACCCGCGCCGCCTTCGGCAGATCGGCGCGCAGGGCCGATCCCGCCGTCGGACTCGGATCCAGGGCTTCCGCCGGATGCATGGGTCGTCTCCTGCCAGATCTGTCGTTCTTCTTGTCAGGCCGCACCGTCCAGGGTTTTTCCCAGGACCTCAAGGAAGAGCGCGGCGTGCTCGGCGGAGAACGTCAGCGGCGGGCGGATTTTCAGCACGTTGTCGTGGGGGCCGGACGCGCTGATCAGGACGCCCTCCTCGCGCAACGCGTTGACGACCCGCTTCGCCAGCGCCGTATCGGGGGCGCGGCTCTCGCGGCAGGCGACGAGGTCGAGGCCGAGGAACAGGCCCGCCCCCCGCACGTCGCCGATCGCCGGGGTCCGCGCCATCAGCGCCCGCATCCCCTCCAGCATCAGGCCGCCGGTGGCGGCGGCCTTCGCCACCAGGTCCTGATCCGCCAGGATGTCGAGCACCGCGCCGGCCGCCGCGATCGAGACGGTGTTGGCGCCGAAAGTGTTGAAGTAGCGCACGTCCCGGCCGAACCGTTCCGCCACCTCGGGCTGCATCGCGACCCCCGCGATGGGCAGGCCGTTGCCCATCGGCTTGCCCATCACGGCCATGTCGGGAACGATGCCGTGGCGGGCGAAGCCCCACATGCCTGCCCCGGTCCGGCCGAAGCCCGGCTGCACCTCGTCGGCGATGTAGAGCGCGCCGGCCTCCGAGACCGCCTCCCGGGCCGGCCGGAGGAAGCCGGCGGGCTCGGCCAGGGTCCCGTCCGTCGAGAAGATGCCGTCGGCGATGAACGCCGCGGGCCGCACGCCGTGGCGGCGCATGTCGGCGAAGGCCGCCCGAACGTCCTCGGCCAGCCGCGCGCCGACGTCGACGCCGGGATTCCGGTAGGCGTCCGGCGCCGGCACCGTCCAGACATCGCGGCCGAGGGGGACGGCCGGGCCGAGCGACGGGGAGATCCCCGCCGTGGCCTCGGTGGTCCCGTGATAGGCGTTCCGCGTGATCACCAGACCGGTGCCGCCGGTCTGGTAGCGCGCGATCCGCAGGGCGAGGTCCACCGCCTCGGACCCCGTGCAGGTGTACATGACGTGGCCGAAGGCGGCCGGATAGGTGGACAGCAGCCGCTCGGAGTAGTCGAGCACCGCCTCGTGCAGGTAGCGGGTGTGGGTGTTGAGGGTGGCCATCTGGCGCGTCACCGCCTCCACCACCCGCGGGTGGCAATGGCCGACGCAGGGCACGTTGTTGTAGGCGTCGAGGTAGCGGCGCCCGTCGGCGTCGTACAGCCAGACATCCTCGCCGCGCACGATGTGGACCGGCCGCTCGTAGAAGAGCCGGTACGAGGCGCCGAGGAGGTCGCGGCGCCGGGCGATCAGGGCCTCGGCGGAAGCGGCCGGGGCGGACGTGGAAGACGCGGTCATGGCGTGGCCTCAGGAACGACAGGCCTCGGCGATCGCCGCATCCATCGCCTCCGGCGCCAGGTCGTCGAGGTGCCGGAACTGCTCCCAGACGCCGGCGCTGTTGCGGGTGAGGTAGTCCCGGCGCTCGGGGAAGCGGCGGGCGCGCCATTCCGGGATCAGGAGGCGCAGGGCCATCCGCGTCCGGATCGCCGTCGGCAGCAGCGCGACCTCGGCCTCCGACAACCTCGCGACCGAGGCGTAGCCCCGCAGGAAGGCCAGGGCCGGCCCGAGGGGATGGGCATCGAGGCCGAGCTGGTAGGCCGCCGCGATCGCCACGTCGAACATCCGGGCCGTGCGGACCGTGTCGCCGAAATCGATCACCCCGGTGATCCGGTCCGGATCGTCGGGATCGACGAGGATGTTGTCGCCGCCGAGGTCGTTGTGGACCACCTGATGCGGCAGGTCCGGCAGGGCGGGCACGATCCGCGCGGCGAACGCGTCGAGGATGCCGGCGAGGCGGTCGCGCTGCCCGCCCTCGGGGAAGACGTCGAGCACGGCGCGCAGCCGCCCGGCATGTCGCAGGTCCCAGGAGGAGACGTGGTCCGCCGCCGGGTCCGTGAAGCCCTCAAGCGCACCCTGGAGGCGGGCCAGCAGCGCCCCGGCCGCCCGGCGCTGCCCGTCGGTCCGGGGGCCGGCGGCCTGCGAGCGCCCCGGGGTGAAGGTGGTGAGCCGCACGGTGCGGAGATCCTCCGGCGCGACGGTGATGCGCGCGTCGGGCTCGCCCGCGCGGGTCGGCACGATGCGCGGCAGCGGCAGGTCCGGCGCGGCCCGCGCGACGTGGATCAGGGCGTTGCTGTGCAGGCGGGACACCGCGGGATCCTCGCCGGGGCTCAGGATCTTCAGGAAGTAGGCGATCCCCGCCCCCGCATCGAGGCGAAAGTTTGAATCTTTCTCCCCCGCGAGCCACGACGCCGCGCCGGCGATGCCGTAATGCGCGGCGGCGATGCCCTCGGCGGTGCGGGCATCGACCGGCTCGGCCACGACCGACAGGCCGGCGCCGATGCCGCTCTCGGGGGCGTCGATCGTGGGATGGGACATCGGGGATCCAGACAGGTGCTTCGAGACCGGCGCGCCCTGCGCCCTCAGGCGGGCCGGACCACAGGGGCGTCCGGGAACGCCTCCGGGTAGGCGGCTTGGTAGGCCGCGGCGGCCCGCAGGACGAGGTCGTCCCGGAACCGGGCGGCGACCATCTGCAGCCCGATCGGCAGGCCGCCCGAATCGAAGCCGCAGGGCACCGAGAGTGCGGCCTGGCCGGTCATGTTGAACGGGTAGGTGAAGGGGCTCCAGTCGGTCCAGTCGGTCATGCCCTGCCCCTCGGGGAAGTCGATGCCCGCCGGGATCGCGGTGACCGGCATGGTCGGGGAGAGGAGCAGGTCGTAGCGCGCGTGGAAGCGCGCCATCGTGACCTTCAGCTCGGCCCGGACCTGCTCCGCCGCCAGGAGGTCCGCCGCGCTGGTGCGGCGCCCGATCTCGGCGACGGCGACGAATCCGGGATCCATGCGCGCGCGATCCGTCTCGGTGGGGGCGAAGCGATCCACGAGGACCGCCATGGCGGAGAACCAGATCACCCGCAGCGCCTCCAGGGGCGAGGCGAAGCCGGGATCGGCCTCCTCGACGACGGCGCCCATCGCGGCGAGGCGGGCGGCGGCCCGGTCCACCGCGGCGGCGACCTCGGGATCGACGCGGGCGTAGCCGAAGGTCCGGCTGTAGCCGATGCGCAGGCCCGCGACGCCGCCGCGGGCGGCCTCCGTCCAGTCCGGGACGGGGCTCGGGCAGTCGCCGTACAGGCCGTCCGGGGACGGGCCCGTGACGGCGTTCAGGAACAGGGCGGAATCCGCCACCGTCCGGGTGAGCGGGCCGCGATGGGCCATGTCCCGCAGCGGCGTCGGCGCGTCGGTGGCCAGCCAGCCGAAGGTCGGCTTGATCCCGAAGACGCCGCAGAACGACGACGGGATGCGGATCGAGCCCGCCCCGTCGGATCCCTCGTGCAGCACGCCCATGTTCAGGGCGGCGGCGACGCCGGCCCCGCCCGAGGAGCCCCCCGAGGCCCGATCGGTGCCCCAGGGATTGACGGTGTTGCCGAAGGCCGGGCCGTGGGTCACGCCCTTCCAGCCGAATTCCGGCGACGTGGTCGTGCCGAGGATGACCGCCCCGGCGGCGCGCAGGCGCCGCATCACCAGGATCTCGTCGGTGGCCGGGGCCTCGCCGGTGAGCTTCGAGCCCCGCCGCCACGGGATGCCCTTGACGGCGGTCAGTTCCTTGATCGTCGTCGGCACCCCGTCGATCGGGCTCAGCGCCTCGCCCTTCGCCCAGCGCGCCTCCGAGGCCCGCGCGGCCTCGAGCGCCGGTTCGGGCGCGACATACGCGAAGGCATTCACCTGCGGGTTGAACCGCTCGATGCGTGCCAGCGCCGCCTGCGCGGCCTCCACCGGCGAGACCCGGCCGGACGCGAACAGCGCCCCGAGCTCCACCGCGTCCATCTCGCCGAGATCGGTCCGGGTCGTGCGGATCTGGTCCATCGGGCTCACGCGGCGATCGTGTCGAGGGCACGGCCGACGGCGTCGAACATCGCGCCGATCTGCTCCGCCGTGATGATCAGCGGCGGGCAGAAGCACAGGGAATCGCCGATGGCGCGGGCGATCACCCCCTGTTCGAGGGCGGCGGCCTGGATCGCGGCACCGGCCGCGCCGGGCTTCGCGCCGGGTGCCGTCGCGGGCTTCAGCTCGAGGGCCCCGATCAGGCCGACGCCGCGCCACGTCTTCACCAGGGGATGCTCGGCGAGCCCCGCCAGCCGCTCGAGGAAGAGCGGGCTCAGGCGCCGGCAATTCCCCACGAGGTCGCGCTCCTCGATGATCCGGATGTTCTCCAGGCCCACCGCGCTGGCGACGGGATGGCCCGAGGCCGTGTAGCCGTGGCCGAGCACGCCGAGCCGGGCGGATTCGTCGGCGATCGGCTCGTAGAAGTTCGCGTTCATCAGGATCGCCGAGAGGGGCATGTACGAGGAGGAGATCTGCTTCGAGAGCACCATCACGTCCGGCTCGATGCCGAAGGTCTCGCAGCCGAACATCGCCCCCGTGCGCCCGAAGCCGCAGATCACCTCATCGGCCACCAGCAGCACGTCGTAGCGGCGCAGCACCGCCTGGATCTCCGCCCAGTAGTTCTCCGGCGGGACGTAGACCCCGCCCGAGGCCATCACCGGCTCGCCGAAGAAGGCCGCCACGGTGTCCGGCCCCTCGGCCAGGATCAGCTTCTCGAGCTCGTCCGCCATGCGTCGGGAGAACGCGGCCTCGCTCTCGCCCGGCAGGGCCGACCCCGCGTAGTCGGGGCAGGAGACGTGCCGCATCCGGTCGAGCGGCAGGTCGAAGCTCTCGTGGTTGCGCGGAAGGCCGGTGATCGAGCCCGCCGCGATGGTGACGCCGTGATAGCCCTTCAGGCGGCCGATGATCTTCTTCTTCTCCGGCTTGCCCAGCGCGTTCGAGCGGTACCACGCCAGCTTGACGACGAGGTCGTTGGCCTCGGACCCGGAGGAGGTGAAGTGCACCTTCGACATCGGGACCGGCGCCAGGCTGATCAGCTTCTCGGCGAGGTCGACCGAGGGGCCGTGCGTCTTGTGCGCGAAGATGTGGTAGTACGAGAGCTGGTCCATCTGCCGCTTGGCGGCGTCCGACAGGCGCCGCTCGCCGAAGCCCACGGCGACCGACCAGAGACCCGCCAGCCCCTCGATGTAGCGTCGGCCGGCATTGTCGTAGACGTAGATCCCCTCCCCCCGCTCGATCACGAGCGCACCGGTCTTGTCGTAGTTGCGCAGGTCGACCAGCGGATGGAGCTGGTAGGCGATGTCGCGCGCCTCGACGGAGTTGGGCATGAAGGTCATCAGACGGGTGTCCTGATCGCGGCCGGAAGGGGAACGGGGGCAAGGGAAACGGAGGCGAGGGAGACGGAGGCAGAGGGCGCGGAAGCGGGCGCCTCCAGCGGCGTCGTGCGCGGTCTGCGGCCGGGGATCGCCGCCACGAGGCTGCGCGTGTAGGGCTCGCGCGGGTTCGAGAAGATCTCGGGCCCCGGCCCGATCTCCACGACGGCGCCCTTCTCCATCACCATCACGCGGTCGCAGATCTTGGCCGCCACCCGCAGGTCGTGGGTGATGAACAGGAGCGAGAGGTGCAGCTCCCGCTTCAATTCGTCGAGGAGGTCGAGGATCTGGGCCTGGATCGAGACGTCGAGGGCGCTGACCGCCTCGTCGGCCACGATGATCTCGGGCTTGAGCGCCAGGGCCCGGGCGATGCCGATGCGCTGGCGCTGCCCCCCGGAGAACTCGTGGGGGTAGCGGTCCGCCGCCGAGGCATCGAGGCCGACGCGCTCGAGGAGCGCGGACGCGGCCTTCAGGGCGGTCCCGACATCCTCGCCGTAGGCGATCGGGCCGTCGGCGATGGCCCGCCCGACGCGCACCCGCGGGTTCAGCGAGCCGTAGGGATCCTGGAAGACCATCTGGATCCGCCGCCGCGCCTGCCGCAGGGCCTCGCCCGACAGGCCGGCCATGTCGATGCCGCCGAGGCGCACCCGTCCCCCGTCCGGGTCCTGGAGCCGCACGAGGCACCGCCCCACCGAGGACTTGCCCGATCCGCTCTCGCCGACGATGCCCAGGGTCTCGCCGCGGACGAGGGTGAACGTGACGTCGCGCACCGCCGCGACCGTCCGGGGCGCCCGGAACAGGCCGCCGCCGAGCGTGTAGCTCTTGGTCAGACCCTCGACGTCGAGGACCGAGTCCCGGGGCGCCGCCCGCGCCGCCCGGCCGGCCCCGGCCTCCATGTCGGGGATCGCGGCGATCAGCTTGGCGGTATAGGGGTGCTGCGGCCGCTCGAGGACGTCCGCGGCGCGGCCCTCCTCGACGATCCGGCCGTGCTGCATCACCGCCACCCGGTCGGCGATCTCGGCGACCACGCCGAAATCGTGGGTGATGAACATCACCGCCATGCCGCGCCGGGCCTGGAGATCGCGGATCAGGCGCAGGATCTGCGCCTGCGTGGTGACGTCGAGGGCCGTGGTCGGCTCGTCGGCGATCAGCACCTGCGGTTCGAGGGCCAGCGCCATAGCGATCATCACGCGCTGCCGCTGGCCGCCCGAAAGCTGGAACGGGTACGCGGCGGCGGCGCGCGCCGGGTCGGGCAGGCCGACCTCGGCCAGCAGTTCGAGGGCCCGGCTCCGGCGCGTCCGGGGCGTCAGCAGGCCGTGCGCGGCGAAGACCTCGGCGATCTGCGCCTCGATCCGCATCAGCGGGTTGAGGGCCGTCATCGGCTCCTGGAAGATCATCGCGATGCGCCGCCCGCGCATCGCGTAGAGCTCCGCCTCGTCGAGGGTGAGCAGGTCGGTCCCGCCGAGGAGGATCCGGCCGCCGACCAGCCGCACCGTCTCCGGCAGAAGGCCCATCGCGGCGTTGGCCGACATCGACTTGCCCGAGCCGCTCTCGCCGACGATGCAGAGGATCTCGCCGGCCCTCAGCGTGAGGCTGACCCGGTCGACGGCGTAGGGGCGGTCCGCGCCGGACGGCAGGGCGACGGCGAGCTTCTCGACGACGAGGACCGGCTCGCCGGGGGCGTGGTTTTGGGGCGCGTGGTTTCGGGGGGCGACGGTCATGGCTGCGCCCCTCATCGCGTCCTGCGCGACAGGCGCGGGTTGAGGGCGTCGTTCAGCCCCTCGCCGACGAGGTTCAGGGCGAGCACCGTCAGGAGGATCGCGACGCCGGGAAAGAGGCTCACCCACCACGCCTGCCGGATCACCGTGCGCCCGGCGCCGATGACGTAGCCCCACGACATGATGTTGGGGTCGCCGAGCCCCATGAACGACAGGGCGCTCTCCAGCAGGATGGCGGCCGCCACCATCATGGTGCCGAGGACGATGACCGGCGAGAGCGTGTTGGGCAGGATCTGCCGCAGGATGATCGGGCCGCTGCGCTGGCCCGACAGCACCGCGGCCTGCACGAATTCCCGCCCGCGCAGCGCCATCACCTCGCCGCGCAGGAGCCGGGCCACCGGCGGCCAGCTCACAATCGCGATGGCCGTGACGATCGAGACGAGGCTCGGCCGGAAGATCGCCACCAGCACCACCGCGAGGGCGAAGTTCGGCACGCTCTGGAAGAACTCGGTGAAGCGCATCAGCAGGTCGTCGACCCGGCCACCGAAGTAGCCCGCGACGGCCCCGATCGGGATGCCGATCAGCAGGGCCGCGAGGGTCGAGACGAAGCCGACCAGCAGCGACACCCCGGCCCCGTGGGCCACCGCGGAGGCGATATCCCGGCCCATCGTGTCGGTGCCCAGCGGGTAGCCGCCGTTGGTGAAGGGCGGCAGGAACGGGCGCTGCACCATCGCCCAGGGGGAGCGCGGGTAGAGCGCCGGCGCCGCGATCGCCAGGACGAGCACCAGGACGAGGATGACGATTCCCACCACCGCGCCGCGGTTGCGGGCGTATCGGGCCCAGAACGCCGTCATGCCGCAGCTCCGATACGGGGATCCACCAGCCGGTAGAGGATGTCGGTGATGAGGTTGAAGGCCAGCACCATCGCGGCGGAGACGACGAAGATACCGAGGAGGAGGTTGTAGTCGCGCTGCTCGAGGGCCTCGAACATCAGCCGGCCGATGCCCGGCCACGCGAAGACGGTCTCGATCAGCACGGCGCCGCCGACGAGTTGCCCCGCCTGGAGGCCCGCCAGTGTCACGACCGGGAGGATGGCGTTGCGCAGGATGTGGCGGACCAGCACGACGCGGGGACGCAGTCCCTTCGCGCGGGCGGTCCGCACGAAGTCCAGCCGGCTCACCTCCAGCACGGAGGCCCGGGTCATGCGGGCGTAGACCGCCATGAAGAACAGGCCGAGCGTCAGGGCCGGCAGCACGAGGTGATGAAGGATATCGGCCGCCCGTTCGAGGCCGCTATAGCCGGAGCCGACGCTCTCGTAGCCGAAGCCGGGAAACCACCCGAGCTGCACCGAGAACAGCAGCACCGCCATCAGCGCCAGCCAGAACAGCGGCGTGGCGTAGAAGAGAAGGGCGAGGGTCGAGATGACGGAGTCGGAGATCTTGCCCTGGCGCGAGGCCGCCAGCGCCCCGGCCGCCACGCCGAGGACGAGGGAGATCAGGAAGGCCGAGCCCGACAGGAGCAGGGTGGCGGGCAGCCGGTCGGCGATCAGGTCGATCACCGGCATGCCCTGGCGGTAGGAATAGCCGAAGTCGAGCCGCAGGACGTTCGCGAGGTAGGTCAGGAGCTGGATCGGGAGCGGCCGATCGAGGCCGAAGCGCTCGCGCAACTGCTGCAGGAAGGCGGCGTCGGCATCGCCGGCCTCGCCCGCCATCACCGAGGCCGGATCCCCCGGCGCCGCGTGGATGAGCGCGAAGTTGAGGATGACGATCCCGACCAGGATGAGCGCCATCTTGCCCAGGCGCGAGGCGATGAAGCGGGGCATGACGGGTGTGGTCCTCCGCGCGCGGGAGCCCCGCCGGAACGGCCGGCGGCTCGGGGTCGGACGGGGCCCCGCGATCGGGGCCGCTGGATGAGGCGTCGTGCGGGCCGGTCCGGCGCCGTCAGCGCTTGATCCACGTGTCGCGCAGCGAGTCGTTGAGACCGTTGGCGGTGGTGATCAGGTCCTGGACGTTGCACCGGTAGATGACCGGGAAGCGCAGATCGAGCAGCCACGCCACGGGCACGTCGGCCTGAACCGCCTTCTGGACCTCGTCGTAGAGATCCTGGCGCTTCTCGGCCGGCGTCGCCAGCGCCGCCTTGGCGAACAGCGCGTCCACGGTCGGGTTCGAGTAACCCTCGACGTTGTTCCAGGGATTGCCCTTGGAGATCTGCGAGGTGATGTAGTTCCGCTCGACGCCGAGGGCCGGGTCGCCGTTCTGGAACAGGAAGGTGAAGGCCATGTCGTAGTCCCATTGGGACACGCGCTGGTTCCAGCCCGCCACGTCGGTGGCCTGGATCTCGACGGGGATGCCGACCTCGCCGAGATTCTGCTTCACCGCCTCCGCCCAGCGCTGCCACGTCTCGCCGTAGGGAAGCGGCAGCAGCTTCAGCGGCTTGCCGTCGTAGTGCATCTCGGCGAGCAGCGCCTTCGCCTTCTTCGGATCGTGCGGATACTGCGGCTGGACGGACTTGTAGAACGGCGTCGTCCCGGCGATCGGACCGGTGGCGACCTTGCCGATCCCGTTCCACAGGACGTCGAGGGCGAACTGCCGGTCCATGGCGTACATGACCGCCTGGCGGAACCGCACGTCGTTCATCGGCGGCTTCCGGTTGTTGAGCCAGAGAAACGACAGGGGCGAGTCGAACTCCTGACCCTTCTGCGAGACGCAGGTGTTCTTCAGGGCCGTCAGCCGCGGCACGTCGAAATTCTCGACCGACCCGCCCGGCAGCACGTCGACCTTGCCGGTCTCGTAGGCAACGGCGCGCGAGGCGCCGTCCGGGATGACGTGATAGTAGATGTCCTGAAGATACGGCTTGCCCGCTAGATAGTAAGCCTCGTTCTTCACGAGGTGGATCGCGCTCCCCTTCCGCCAGCTCTCGAACTTGAACGGCCCGGTGCCGATCGGCCTGTCGTTCGCCGGGTTGGAGGCGTAGTCGGTACCCGCGTAGATATGTTTGGGCACCATCGGCATCACCCAGAAGGCGAAGCTGCGGATGAAGGGCTCGAAGGGCTCCTTGAGGGTGAAGACCACCGTGTGATCGTCCGGCGCACCGACATCGGCCACACGCGTCATCGTGTTCCTGTGACGCGGCTGCGTCTTCATCAGGAATTCGTTGACCGAGAACAGGACATCCGCGGAGCTGAATGGCTTTCCATCGTGCCACGTCACGCCTTGATTGAGGTGGAACGTGTAACGCAGTCCGTCAGGGGAGATATCCCAGCTCTTCGCGAGGGACGGCAACGGCTTGAGCTTGTCGTCGTAGCGCAGCAATCCTTCGTAGATCTGCCCGGCCACGAGCTGCGTCGGCGCGTTGGTCACGAGACCGAGCATCAGGCTGGGTGGTTCCGGCTGAACGATCAGGTTGGCGCGACCGCCCGAGACGGGCTGCGCCTGTCCGACAGATGGCAGGGCGAGAACCGATATCGTGAGCAAGGCTCGAAGAATGTTCGACATGAAAGCTCCGTACACTGCCACGACATGCGCGGAAAAATCGAACCCGTGAAAACCCTATTCGCTCTGATCTTGTCGTGCTCGAGATCTACTCTTCGCCGCCCGAAGGCCGGCGGCCTGACCCGAACGGGTGGGCGAGGCTGTCCCGCCCCCGGCGGCGCTTAGCGATATATCGGTATATCATTTCCGAATCAGTGATTTGTCAAACCGAGGCGGCGGAAAAAGACGTCACGCGGCGCCTCATTGTGCGTCACGGTCGCTCAAATATTGAGCCCGCAGGCTGGTGTGTTCAGGCGGGATCTATTCACTCTGAATCGCGCGGGAGACCAGCGACACTTGCTCGGTTCGGGCCCGCACCCCTGTCGGGGACGGATCCGTCCCTCACAGCATCCGGAATCGACAGGAAGGGACATTCGCATCCGGCAACGCGTGCCGGGCTGAGGTCTGCTTGGGAGCTGCCGGGGGCGACCGGCGAACCTCCCGACGGGCGCGGAGCAACCGGCTGATCCTGGCCGATACCGGTCTGTTCGCTGCGACGCCCGACCGTGAGCGAGTGGATGCTCGCTTGGCCCAGGCGCGAGTCGGAGAGTGCCCGAGAGGGGATCTTCGGAAGAACCGCATGCCGTCTCTAGGATCGAATGGGGCGCGGCGGATCGGCAGAGGCCGTCGCCGTCCTGGGTGCTCGCGAGCGGACGCGGTGAGATGAGGGCGCTCGGACGTTGCCGTGCGATCATCCGCTTTCGGCGACCGGTCGGGGTCGGTTGCCTCGGGATCTCAGCGCGCGCGCCCGCGCCGGCAGGACGACCGCGCACCGCAGACGTCAGCTCGGATGAGCAATTCGCATTTTCCGAAGCACACCATACGATAATCGTACTTCTCATCTGCGGCCCGTTCCAGCAGACCCGACTCACCAATCACCGTCGCCGACCCCGCGTACAGCAGGTCCAATCCTGCCGGTTCCGACGCCGCCGGCGGATCTCGTGATTGAAGAGTCTGCGAGCTTTCGGGAGCTGACATGGCAGTCGAAACCACCGACACCCTGGTCGTGGGAGCGGGCCAGTCGGGGATCGCGATGAGCGAGCATCTCAGCGCATTGAAGATCCCGCACATCGTGCTGGAGCGGAGCCGTATCGCGGAGAACTGGAGCTCCATGCGCTGGGACTCGCTCGTGGCGAACGGGCCGGCGTGGCACGACCGCTTCCCGAACCTAGAGTTCGAGGATGTGCATCCGGACGCTTTTCCGGGCAAAGATCGCGTCGCGAGATACTTCAACGATTACGCCGCGATGATCGAGGCTCCCATACGGACCGGCGTGGAGGTCAGGCTCGTCAGGCACAGCCAGGGTCGCCCCGGCTACACCGTGACGACGTCGGACGGCATCTTCGAGGCGCGGCGCGTCGTTGCCGCGACCGGGCCGTTCCAAGTGCCCTCGTTCCCGGACATCGTTCCCGGGGACGCGGCCGTCCATCAGTTACACTCCTCAGCGTACAAGAATCCGGGCCAGCTGGCGGACGGCGCCGTGCTGGTCGTCGGATGCGGCGCGTCCGGCTCGCAGATCGCGGAGGAGCTCTGCAAGGCTGGACGGCGTGTCTACTTGTCCGTCGGCGAGCACTACCGGCCGCCCCGCGCCTATCGCCAGCGGGATTACTGCTGGTGGCTGGGTGCGCTCGGCCTCTGGGACGAAGTCAAGTCGAAGCGCAAGAAGCGCCACGTCGCCTTCGCGGTGAGCGGCTACGAGGGCGGCCGGACCGTCGATTTCCGGCGCCTGGCGCATATGGGCGTCACGTTGGTCGGCGTGACCCAGGCTTACGAGAACGGCACGCTCCACTTCGCGGACGACCTCGTGCGGAACATCGCCGAGGGCGACGAGGCCTATTTCGAGGTCCTCCGGGACGCCGACGCCTATATCGCGCGCAAGGGCATGGACCTGCCGCCCGAGCCCGAGGCGTGGCAGCGCTACGAGGACCCGGACTGCCTCAAGGAGCCGATCCTCAGCCTCGACTTGGGCAGAGCCGGCATCGGCACCATCCTGTGGGCGACCGGCTTCCGGTACGATTTCAGCTGGCTCGACGTCGACGCGTTCGACGAGCAGGGCATGCCCCTGCACAAGCGCGGCGTCTCCGCGGAGAACGGCATCTACTTCCTCGGCCTGCCCGACCTGACCAACCGCGCCTCCGCCTTCATCTACGGCTGCTGGCAGGACGCGAAGCACATCGCCGATCACATCGTCATCCAGCGCAACTACGACGCCTATACCCGGGCCTGACGGGCCGGAACCGGGCCGGAGCCGCCGCAGGAAACGGCCGTCGGCCGTGAGATCGCCCGTGCCAGCCTTTCAGTAGCCCCGCGTCAGGTCCACGCGGTGCTCGGGCGCGCGGCCCGCGCGCACCCGGTGGATGTTCTCGGCGATCTGCCGGGCCGCGGAGGCGGGGATCGCCACCGAGGCGAGGTGAGGCGTGACGAGGACGCTCTCCATCCCCCAGAGCGGGTGTCCCGCCGCGAGCGGCTCGGTCTCGAACACGTCGAGCGTCGCCCCGCCGAGGTGGCCGGCCGCCAGAGCCGCAACCAGCGCCGCCTCGTCGATCACGGCCCCGCGCGACACGTTGATGAGCGCGGCGCCCCGCGGCAGCGCAGCGATCTCGGCCGCTCCGACCAGGCGCCGGGTCTCAGGGGTCAGCGGCAGCATCACCACCAGGATCTGGCTCCGCGCGAGAAACGGGATCAGCGCGTCCGGTCCCGCGTGGCAGTCGACTCCGGGAAGCGCCTTCGGCGTGCGCGACCAGCCGGCGACGGAGAACCCCTGCCGCGCAAGTTCGAGCGCCGCCGCGCCGCCGAGCTCGCCGAGGCCCAGCACGCCGACCCGGATTTCCCGGGCCTCGCGCGGATGGACGTAGTGCCAGCGGCCGGCCCGCTGAGCCGCCTCGAAGGCCGGGATGTCGCGGGCGTAGCGCAGCACCGCGAACAGCACGTAGTGGGTCATCATCCGTGCCATCTCGGGGTCGGACAGGCGGGTGATCGGCACGTCGGGCAGGTCGTCCCGGCCGACGAGCGCGTCGGCGCCCGCGCCCAGGATGGTGACGAGCCGCAGGCCGGGATGCCGCGCGAAGAAGCCGGCCGGCGGCTTCCAGACCAGCGCGTAGCGGACATCGTCCCCCGGACCGATCTCGTCCGGCGTCCTGACGCGCACGTCCGGCAGCAGCGCCTCCAGCGCCGCGCGCCAGGGCTCGATCGGGTCGACGGCGCTCGCGAAGACCAGGGTCTCGGTCACGCGCGGGCCTCCCGCACCAGGGTGGCGAGGGCGGTGATGGCGAGCTCGTAGCCGAGGCCGCCGAGCCCCGCGACCACGCCGGTCGCCGCCCGCGAGACGTAGGAATGGTGACGGAAAGGCTCCCGCTTCCAGATGTTGCTCATGTGAGCCTCGACGATGGGTCCGGGAAAGGCCAGCAGCGCGTCGAGGATCGCAACGGAGGTGTAGGTGAGCCCGGCCGCGTTGATGACGAGGCCCGCGGCCGTGCCCCGCGCCTCCTGGATCCAATCCACGAGCACGCCCTCGTGGTTCGACTGACGGAAATCGAGGCCGACCCCGACGCTCTCGGCGTGCCGCTCGCAGCGCGCCTTGAGCACGGGGAAGCTCTCCGTGCCGTAGGTGCCGCTCGGGTCGAGGCCGTACAGGTTGGCGTTCGGACCGTTCAGGAACAGGATCGGGATCGGCGCGGTCATCGGGCTTTCCTCGGGGATTTCCTCGGGACGTTCCTCGGGGGCTCGCCGCGCCGGGCACGGCTTCAGCGCGGTACCCGCCGCTCGATGGCGGGCGCGACCATGCCGGGGATGTAGGCGTCCGAGATGAAGGCCCGGCAGTGGGTCTCGAAGGCCTCCACGAGGCGCGAGCGGTTGAGCTGCTTCAGGCGCGCGAGGCCGATGCGCATCGGACGGTGCGTGCCGGCGAGCCGCACCCGCCGGAGCCGCTTCCCGTCGAGCGCGAGGTCGGAGCGCGGGCGCACGTTGAACAGGGTGTAGCCGTGGCCGTTGGCCACCATGGTGCGCACCACCTCCTGGTGGGCGGAGCGCGCGGCGATCTTCGGCTGCAGACCCTCGGCCATGAACAGGGCGAGGAAGTATTCGCGGCTCAGCGGCAGGTCGAGGAGGATCATCGGCTCGTCCACGATGTCGGTCATCGCGACGGCGGCCTGCTCCGCCAGCGGGTGCCCCTCCGCCACCAGGACGTGCGGCGGCAGGTCGACGAGCGGGGTGAAGTGGATGTCGTCCGGCACGTGCAGGTCGTAGGTCAGCACGACCTCGGTCTCGGAGCGGCGCAGGCCGACGATGAGCTGTTCCTGGTCGCCCTCGACGTAGCGGATCTGCGTGGCCGGGAAGGCGGTGGTGAAGGCGTGGGCGAGTTCGGGCACGAGCATCGGCGCGAGCGTCACCATGCAGCCGAGCGAGAGGGGCCCCCGCACCTGTCCCCCCGCCTCGGACGCCAGGGTGTAGAGCCCCTCGGCCTGCTCCACGAGGGCCTTGGCTTCGCGCAGCACCTCGCGGCCGATCGGCGTCAGCGTGAGCCCCTGCGCGTGGTGACGGACGAAGAGCTGCACGGAGAGTTCCCGCTCCAGATGCGCGATGGCCGTCGAGATCGAGGGCTGCGAGATGTGGATGCGCTCGGAAGCGAGCGTGATGCTGCCGGTCTGGCCGGCGGCGATGAAGTATTCGAGCTGGCGCAGGGTGAACCGCATTCGCTGCCTTCAGCGAGCGGCCGGCCCGACCTCGATGCCGCCTCGCGTCCCGTCCTCGATCATAGGTCGCCCGGGACTCCGTAGCTCGGGGCCGAGACCGGGTCGAGGGCGCGGGTGACGTAGGCGTCCAGCTGCGGCCGGTAGAGGTCCCACAGCGCGGCGAGGCCGGCGATCGGGCAATCCTCCGTCCAGTCGACGCGCAGGTCCGCGACGGGCCACGCGACCTCGCGCACGAGCATCAGGCCGGCCGACCGCACCGGGCCGGCCTCCCCGCCGGCGGCGAGGGCCGCCCGCATCGCGACGAGCAGACGATCGCCGAGATGGCCGGACGTGCCGAGGAAAGCCTCGACCATGGCGGCGGGCACGCGCGCGTCGGCCAGCAGGTTGCCGCCGCAGGCGACGTTCTCGGCGCGCGCCTCGGCCCAGGTCCCGAGCGCCTTGGGCCCGGAATGGATCGCCGTGCCGCCAGCCGCGTCCACGACGAGCACTTGGCGGTACGCCATCGGGCCGCCGGTCCGCCGCAGGACGGCGACGGTCTCCTCGGCGTCGGCGCCGAGCGCCATCAGGTCCAGGGCGCGCCGGCCGAGCCGCGGGTCGGTCACGTTCTGGCTCGCGACCGCGCCGATCCCCGCACGGGCATGGGCGCACCGCGCCGCGACGGCGGGTGAGGAGGACGAGACCGCGACGCCGAACATGCCGGTCGACGCGCAGCGCGCCACGATCGAGAACGTCATGCCGCCTCCGGAATCACCGCGATGGCGTCGATCTCGACCAGCCACTCGGGCCGTGCGAGCGCGGAGACCACGATCCCGGTCGAGACCGGATGGACGCCCTTCAACCAGCGGCCGACCGTGCGGTAGACCGGCTCGCGGTAGCGCGGGTCGACGAGGTAGATCGTGATCTTGCAGATGTGCTCGAGCCGCGATCCGGCCTCTTCCAGCAGCATCGCGATATTGGCCATCGCCTTCTCGGCCTGACCGGCGGCGTCGCCGATCGCGACGCTCTCGGAGCTGTCGAGGTCCTGACCGATCTGGCCGCGCACGAAGACCATCTGGCCCCGGGCCACCACGGTCTGGCAGAGATCGTTGTCGAGCTGCTGCTCCGGATAGGTGTCGCGGGTGTTGAAGGGACGGATCCGCTTGTGGACGGTCATCGGGTCGTTCCTACCTCGGGCAAGAGCGCAGGCTGCCTGTCGCTGCGGCGCCGAGGGGCGCCCCGAGAACAGGGCGGCCCGCCATGGCAGGCAGAGGGCACGCACCCGGCCGCGCGACGCGCCGGGATCGAACGGTGGCGCCCGCCTTCAGGCTTGAGCGCAGTGAGGATAGCAATCCGGTCGGTCTCAACAACAAGCACTTGCTGGGGTCGTAGTTCGGAAAATCCGAAGCCGCCGAGGGCCCGGAGGCGGGCGCGAGCGCCGCGTTCGAGGTCGCGCATCAATCCTCGGGCTTCGTGCGCTGCATCGACGGACGCCGCGCGAACGCCTCGTACCACGCGGCCGCAGCGGGCCGTCCGGTGCGCCAGCCGAGGTCGGAGAAGCGGAAATCGAGGTAGCCGAGGGCGCAGGCCGTGGCGACCGTGCCGATGTCGAGCGCGCCCGCAGGCCCGACGTGGGTCGCCTCGATCCGGTCGAGGGCGCCGGCGACCTTCGCGATCTGCCCCACCTCCCAGGCATCCCAGCGCGACGAGGCCGGCCGCATCACGCGCTCGTAGCGGAGCAGCAGCGCGGCATCGAGCAGCCCATCGGCGAGGGCTTGGCGGGCGAGCGCGTCCCAACGGGCCTCGCCCTCCGGGAAGAGGCGAGGACCGACGGAGCGCGCGTCGAGGTACTCGCAGATCACCCGGCTGTCGAACAGCGCGGTTCCATCGGCCAGCACCAGGGCCGGGATCTTGCCGAGCGGGTTGTGGCCCACCGTCTCGGGATTCCGTTCTGTCGGCGTGGCCGTGACCGGAACGATCTCGATCGCCTCGGCCTGACCGGTCTCGTGGGCCAGGACCAGGACCTTGCGGACATAGGGCGAGGTTCGCGCGTAGAGGAGCTTCATCGGACCGGATCGTCCTGTCACGAGCCCGTCCGGCCCGCTTGTCCATTCGGGCTACCCGGCTCGGCCGGGAAGGCGACGAGGCCTGCCTGCGGCACGAGCAGGGCCACCGGCGATCCGGGGGCGTAGGTGGCGAGCGCCCCGTGCCCCGGCATCCGCACCACCACCCGCCCGCCGCTCATGGGACCGGAACGGAGGTCGGCGTGCAGGTCGATATGCAGGTCGATGTGCGAGCCCTGGTAGACGAGGGCCGCGACCTGGGCCGGCAGGGTGCCGCTCTCGCCCGCCGGGCGCACGCCGAGGTGATCCGGCCGCACGAACACGTCGACCGCGGCGCCGGTCGCACAGTCCCGCAGGGTGTCGGCCTCGACCTCGCGGCGCAGGTCACCGACCGCGACCGTCGCGCGCTCGCCCGCCCGCGCTTCGAGGCGGCCGGGCAGGAGGTTCACGTCGCCGATGAAGCCCGCCACGAAGCGGTCCTGCGGGTGACGGTACACCTGATCCGGCGTGCCGATCTGCCGGACGCGACCGGCCGACATCACGATGATCCGGTCCGACATGCTCAGTGCCTCGCCCTGGTCGTGCGTGACGAAGACCGTCGTCACGCCGAGCCGGCGCTGGATCTCCTTCAGCTCGACCTGCATCGCCCCGCGCAAGTTCTTGTCGAGCGCCGAGAACGGCTCGTCGAGGAGCAGGACCTTCGGGCGGATGACGAGGGCGCGGGCGAGCGCGACGCGCTGCTGCTGGCCGCCGGAGAGTTGCCGGGGCGAGCGGTCCGCGAAGCCCGAGAGCTTCACGAGGGCGAGAACCTCCTCCACGCGCGCGGCGATCTCCCGTTTCGGCACGCCGCGCACGCGCAGACCGTAGCCGACGTTCTTCGCGACGCTCATGTGCGGGAACAGGGCGTAGTTCTGGAAGACGATGCCGACCTCGCGCTCGTAGGGCGGAGTGGCGGTCACGAGGTCGTCCCCGATGAAGATCTCGCCCGCATCCGCCTCCAGGAAGCCCGCCATCAGGTTGAGCAGGGTGGTCTTGCCGCAGCCCGAGGGTCCGAGCAGCGTCAGGAACTCGCCCTGCTCCACCTGCAGCCAGCTCTCCTCCAGCGCGGTGACCGCGCCGAAGCGCTTGACCACGCCGTCGAGGCGGACCGCCGGTCTTGCCCGGGGGGCCGCGGCTGTGCCGGGGAGGGTCGCCGGCGCGGTGAGATCAAGAGCCTTGCTCAACATTCAGAACCTTGCCGAGCCCGAGGAACGTGTTGGCGACAATCAGGGCGAGGGCCGTGACCGCGATGTAGATCACCGAGACGGCCGCGAGCGTCGGGTCCGCGAACTCGCGGACGTAGCCGTACATCGCCACCGGCAGGGTCTGGGTCGCCTGCCCCGTCACGAAGAGCGAGGCGGTGAACTCGTTGAAGGACAGGATCGCCGCGAACAGCCAGCCGCTGGCGAGGCCGGGCGCGAGGAGCGGCAGGGTCACGGTGGTGAGCACGCGGCCCGGCCGGGCGCCGAGGCTCGCGGCGGCCAGCTCCAGCCGCTCGTCGATGTTCTGCAGCGAGATGTAGACCGAGCGGATCACGAAGGGCAGCACCACCACGACGTGGGTGAGGACCACGACGGAGAAGCCCCGCGCCGCACCGATGCCGGTGGCCAGGACCAGGAGGCCGAGGCCGATGGTGAAGTGCGGCACGATCAGCGGCGAGAGCAGCACGCCCTCCAGCGCCGCCTTGAAGCGGAAAGCGTATCGCTTCAGGGCGATCGCGAAGCCGGTGCCCACGGCGAGCGCGAGCGTGGAGGCCCAGGCGGTGACGACGAGGCTGTTCCACAGGCCCGTCTGGAAATCCCGGTAGGTCAGGGCCCGGGTGAACCAGCGCGTCGAGTACTTGGCCGGCGGGAAGCTCAGGATCGCCCGGTCGTTGAACGCGGCGAGCGTCACCACGAAGGCCGGCAGCACGATGAAGGCGAGGATCAGCCCGACGAGGACCCTGCCGGAGATCCCGAGAAGCCGGGTGCGGAGGCCGCGGCGCATCAGTGGCCTCCGAACGCTTCGAGCGGGCGGGCGCAGCGGCGCACGAGCCACATCGTTCCGAGCGCCAGGACGAGGCCGGCGAGGCTCAGGGACGCCGCGACCGGGAAATTGAAGGAGGACAGGCCGAGCTGGTAGACCAGGGTCGAGACGACCCCGACCTTTCCGCCGCCGATCACCTGGGGCGTCGCGAAGGCGCTGAACGTCCAGGCGAAGGCGGTGGTGAAGCCCGCCACCACGCCGGGCATCGAGAGCGGCAGCGTCACGGTGAGGAACGTGCGCACCGGCCCGGCGCCGAGGCTCTGGGCCGCGCGCTCGTAGTCGCGGTCGATATGCGCGAGGGCCGCGGCCAGCATGATGACCATCACCGGCAGCGTGACGTGCACGAGGGCGACGATCACCCCGAGCTCGGTGAACATGAGCTGGATCGGCCGCTCGATCAGGCCGAGCTGGCGCAAGGTGGCGTTCACGAAGCCGGAATTGCCGAGCACCACCGTCCAGGCATAGGTGCGCACCACCTCGCCGAGGAAGAGCGGGGTCACCGCGACGATCAGGATGACGGACTTCAGCAGCAGCGAGCGGGTGCGCACCAGGGCGTAGGCGACGGGGTAGCCGACGACCAGGGTGATCAGCGCCGTCTCGAAGCAGATCAGCACCGTGTCGCGCAGCGCCCGGAGCACGATCGGGCGGCCGAGATCGGAGAAGTTCTCCAGCGTGAGACCGCCGACGTCGAGGGATCCCGGCACGTAGGCGTGCAGGCTGTAGCGCAGGATCGCCGCCATGGCGGCCACGATGGCGGCGGCGACCAGCACCGCCGGCGTCACGAACAGCGGCAGGAAGGGCCGGCGGCGGATCGCGGGTGTCATGAGGCTTCCCGTCGAGCGAGGCGCATGGCGCGGGCCCTAGCGCGCCATGATGTTCTCGGCGAACCACTTGCGCCAGAGCGCGGTCTTCTCGGCCCGGAGCTTCGGGTCGATGTTGATCGCCTGGGTCTTCCACTGCTCGGCGGTGGTGAACACACCCGGCAGCTTGGCGATCTCGGGATCGACCTTGGCGTTGGTGACGGTCGGGCTGCCCTTCTTCAGCTGCGCGATCTTGGCCTGTACTTCGGGATCGAGAGCGATGTTGATGAACTTGTAGGCGAGCTCTGCCTTCTTGGACCCCTTGTTGATCGCGACCGTGTCGATGCCGAGAACCCCACCCTCCTTGGGGATCACCACGGTGACCGGCACGTCCTGGCCCTTCATGTAGTAGGCGTTCATGGTCAGCACGACCTGAACGGGCGTCTCGCCGGTGGCGATCAGCTGCTGGCTGTTGGCGTCGTTGGTGTAGAAGGCCCGGAAGTTCGGCTTCAGCGCCTCCAGCTTGGCCTGCCCCTTTTCCCAGGTCGCCGGGTCGCCGCCCGAGAGCAGCGCCGAGACGGCGATGATGTGGCTCGGGTCGAAATCGGGCGCGGCCAGGCTGTTCTTGAGCTTCGGGTCCCAGAGATCGGCCCAGGAGCCGAAGGTCATGCCCTTGGGCGTCAGGTCCGCGCGGTAGCCGATCGTGTAGACGTAGCCCCAAGTGCCGAGATGCGCCGGGCTGACCCGGGCCTGCTCGACGAGGTTCGCCGCGTTCGGGATCTTGGCCATGTCGAGCGTCTCGAACAGGCCGTCATTGACGTAGAGCCAGCCGACATGGGCGGTCGTGAAGGTCACATCGCTCTCGGGCGCGTCCTTGGCGAGCTTGGCCTTGTTGAGCCGGTCGATGGTACCGCCGGTGATGTACTCGACCTCGGCGCCGGTCTCCGCCTTGAACTTCGTGGCGATGGCCTCGTCGATCAGATCGCGGAAGCTGCCGCCCCAGGTGCTGACGACGAGCTTCTCGGCCGCCTGCACCGGGATGATGGATGCGACCAGGGCGGAGGCCGCGAGGAGCGGGGTCAGAAGACGCATCACGTCGACAGTTCCTTTCTCTGCAGTACCGCGCGCCGAGCAAATCGAATGCCAGAGATGTATTTTATCCTGGAGAAACTGTTCCGGTTTCGATCGAGATTCGCCCCGTCAGAGCGCGGTCTCGATTTTCGATCATTTCACGCCGATCGATCATCCAAGCGCCCCCTCCCGGAAACGGCCGCACGGACTATCGGCGCCTATCCCGGACATGTCTCTCCGGACGCGGGCGCTGCGTCTGCCTCGAGCTTCTGCGTCACGCCCGCTCAGGACGTCCTGCCGACGTCACGTGGAGAGCTGTTCGTCCTCAACCCGAGCAGATCTCGATAGGAAAGGCTAAATGGCCGCACCCGCTCATCAAGCACGATTTCCGGAAGCGTCTGGATCGGAAATCCTGAGGCAGACGACGATCGGGTTCGGATCGCGCTCGAGGCCGCGGTCAGGATGTGGAGAACCGTCGGTCGACGGCGCGAATGTCGCGGTGGCCGCACAGCGCCCTTGTGGTGCCGAACGCCGGGCGGCCTATCGCCGGCGACTTGGCGACACCCGCCTGAGCGTAGGCGCCCGACCCGCCAGGAAGGCCGGGTCGGTCATTCGGCGCGTGTAGATCGGAGCCCCATCGCCGGGGCCCGCGCCCTCCGGCGTATCGGAGCGCCTCAAGACCTGCGCCGTCGATGAGTGATCCAGCGGTCGCAGATCGCCCGGGCGGACGTCGATCCGCGCCCCCGCCATCGCGATCGTGGCCCGCCGCGCGGCGGGCCACGATCGTCGTGTCCTCCTGGAGGCCCTGCCTCGGAACACGCAGGCGCCGGAGATGGACGCTCTCACCAGCGATAGATCAGGCTACCGATGACTCGTGCCGGCTGGTTGAAGTTGCAGAACCCGAACGAGCAGGTCGTGTAGTTACGGTCGAAGATATTGTAGGCGTTGATCTGCGCCCGGAAGCCCTTGTACTTCGGATCCAGCGCCGCGAAGTCGTAGGCGACCAGCGCGTCGTAGAGGGTGACCGCGGTGTTGCGCACCGTGTTCTGGTCGTCGGCGAAGCTGGATCCGATGAAGCGGATGCCGCCGCCGATCTGCAGACCGCGCAGGGCCGAGGAAGGCGGGAAGGCGTAGGTCAGGAACGACGCGTAGGTGTCGCTGGGGATGCCGGACACGCGGTTCCCGGCGATCGACTGACCGGTGGCCGAGACCGAGTTCACGAACCGGATGTCGACGTGTGTGTAGGCGATCGTCAGGTTCGTGCCCGGCGCGAGGTTGGCCGTGGCCTCGGCCTCGAAGCCCGTCGAGCGCACGGCGCCGCCGGCGGTCTGGAATGCGAGGTTGCCCGCGTCGGGGATCAGGATGTTCGACTGGTTGATGTCGAAGCCGGCGAACGCCGTCTGGATATTGGTGCCGGGGATCAGGTACTTGACCCCGGCCTCGATCTGGTCGCCCGTGGCGGGCTTGAACGCCTGCCCGTTCCGGTCGATGCCCACCTGCGGCGTGAAGGTCGTGGCGTAGCTGGCGTAGGGCACCAGCCCCGGTGCCAGGACGTAGCCCAGGCCGACCCGGCCCGTGAAGGCGCTGTTGTCCTGACGTGAGACCGCGCTGTCCGGCGTCGCGTAGTTGTTCTGGAAGACCCAGTCGTGCCGCCCGTTCAGCGTCAGGATGAAGTTTCCGAACTTGGCTTGATCCTGCAGGTAGACACCGATCTGGTCCTGGCTCTGGCGCGACGCGGGCGCCAGGGGGGGCGTCGGGATGAACTGCTGGCCGTAATTCCGCGTGACGAGGTTGAGGTCCGGAGCCAGCCCGAACCCGAAGCGTGCGCTCAGGCTGTACCGGGCGTAGTCGACGCCGCCGACCACGGTGTGCGCGACCGGGCCTGTAGCGAAGCGGGCTTCCAGCTGGTTGTCCAGCGTCTGCTGCACCAGGCCCTCGCGAATGTAGCCCGTATCGCGCGTGCCGATCGTGCGTGCTTCGTTGATGTTGTTGATGTCGACGTACTTGGCGCTCAGGAAGAGCCCGTAGTGCCGGAAATTCTGGCGAAAAATGAGGTCCGGCGTGATGAAGTGCTCGAAGGCGTAGCCGACCCGGTACTGCGTCTGGTCGAGGCCGATGAAGCGCGGGTCGCCCTGGTAGAACTTGGACACCCGAAAGCCCGGGTCATTGTAAAAGAACGTCGCCGCCGGCGTATTCGTGACCTGAAACTCGCTGAGGAACGTGAATGTGGTATCGGCCGACGGTTTCCAGGTGAACGCGGGAGCGAGATAGAGCTGGTCGTCGGTCGTGCCCAGACCGATGAAGGTGCCCGCCTCGCGGCGCACGCCGGTGAGACGGTAGGCCATGGTGCCGCCCGAACCCTCGATCGGCCCCCCGACGTCGAAGTTGCCCTGGAAGCGGTCGAAGCTGCCGGCTTGGAACTGCACCTCGCCGAACGGCGCGAAGACGGGACGCTTGGTCGTGATGTCGAGGATGCCGCCGGGCGAGCCGAGGCCGTAGAGGCCGGAGGCGGGCCCGCGCAGGATGGTGAGCGCCTCCGCGCCGTAGGGCTCGCTTTTCGGGTAGGCGAAGCCGGTCCCGATCACGCGCAACCCGTCTCGGTAGATTCCCTGATTGGTCAGCACGTCGAAGCCGCGGATGAAGATCTGATCGAACCGCGGATCGAAGCCGGACCGGGCGGATACGGCGCCGGGGACGTAGTTGACCGCGTCGGTGAAGGTCTGAACGTTGCGGTCGTTCAGCTGCTCGCGGGTGACCACCGACACGGACTGGGGGACCTCGATCAGCGGCGTGTTGGTTTTCGTTGCGGTCGTGGCGACCCGGGCGGTGTAACCGGTGATCCCGGACGGACCGCCACCGCCGCCGCTGGTGCTTGCCGTACCGCCGTCGCCCCCGCTCACGTTGAGGCCGCCCGAGCCCGTCAGGCCGGGGGCGGAATTGCCGGGCGACGCCGCTTCGACCGAGATCTCGTTGAGCTGAACGGAGCCGTCCTGCGCCCTCGCGGGCCCGGCGAGAGCAGTGGTGGCGAGGAGGAGGGTGAGGAGCGAGCGATACGACATAGATCACGCTGACGAGCGCCTCCGGCGGCGCAGTGCCCACGTGTTCGCCGTTCACGGATCGTTGATCAAGCCGAAAACGTGTTATAGATCACACACTTACAACGATTCAAAAGTGAATTTATTCTAAGGTATGGATTACCGGCCGAGGTTTTACAGCGCCGGAACCGAGTTGTGCTCGGATGTGCTGCGCGCAGCGCGCACCTTTCGACACGCGAGACGGCATATTGCGTAGGATCGCGAGCGGCGCGCAGCAGGATCTCCGATCCCCGGCGTCGAACAAACGTCCGTTCACCGCCCCGAGCCGAGGTTGCCGAACGGCCGGTGGTGGCTGCTTTCGAGATCCGCCCCCCTGACCAGCGGCCGGTGGTGCAAGGGTCTCGGGCGCAGGTCCGACGACAGCGCATGCCCGGCGATCGGCCCGGTCCGGCCGCTAGCGGCCGGTCCGGGTCGCGGCAGGGCGGCCGCAGGGGACGCCCTCGACGCTTCCCGAGAGCGTCGATCCGTCGGCCGCCGCGCGACTTCGCATCGGGGCTGACGACCAGCGTCGAGAGCACGCCCATTGGCTGATGCGCGCCGAGCGTCGGGACCGCCTGCGATTAGGCGCTCCAGCCAGACCGGCGTAGGATGTCGCGATCACCAGCCGGTTCTCGAACCCGTGGGCGCTGGTGGCTGAGAGATACGTGTGCTCCCGCCTGCATGACGCGGAGCAGCCTCTTGGCAAACTCGTCCCCCAAAGCTCGACTGTCGGCTGGATACGATCAGTGGCTCCTGGAGACCTCGTTGCAGGCGATCCGACGCTCACGGACGTTGCTGGATCAGACGGAGCATCTCGTTCGTCGCCCCGACCCTCCGCCGTCGATCAATTGTTCCGAGCTCAGCGACGACGACGTGAATTCCCCGAATCCTGAAGGCGACGCCACGAGCAGCGTGACGCCTGCTCCTCGCGCTGAATAGAATTCGACGCTACCCGCCCGGGATCAAAGCGCACCAGCTTGTATCAGGCGAAGTTCGTCAAGAAATTTTGCACGGGTGTCTTCCAGGGCGGATAGACTATTCAACAGCTCCTCCAGCAATTCTTCGGCAAGATTGAGGCTGTGCCGCATGCCTCGGAATCGAGCAACCCGCTCTCGCTGTTGAGCGACGCGCCGCTCTCCTGCTTGGATATGTCGGCTCACCGCCCCCAGCCTTGTCAGCGCCCGATAGAGCTTGCTCTCGAAGGTGCCCTCTAGAAGCTGGCTGAGGCCGCAGATCAGCCTGTGATCTGAATGGGGCTTTCCGATGTTGAGGCAGTCTCGATATTCTTCCGGGATCTGCGATAGCGGATGGGCGCTCGCGAATATATAAGGTATTCCGGCCCAATCGAGGCGTTTGGCGATCGGATAGCTTCTCTTCCCGTCCTGAAGGTCGATGTCGAGAACGGCCGAGTCGATGCGATCGATACTCCGATCGAGCGATGACATGGCATGTTCGACGTTCGACCAGGGCCCCTCGATGGTTGCACCATGTGTGCGCAGGCAGTCTTTGACGTGTGCTGCGGCAAAATAATCATCTTCCACGACTAGAATATGGCGACCTATCAGCGCCTTTTGGTCGAAAAACATGGTCTTCTGCCGCACGGAAAGATCACATGCTCGCGTCTCTCGCGGTAAAATTCCATCACTTGGATCATACCTGATCGGGCAGCGACAACGTGACCGCGGGTGAAAGGACGGGGCTGAAGCGCGATAGGGGGTCAGCGGGTCGCTATCGAAGGTCGTGAAAGGCTGCGATGAGCCGCGGTCGCGAACTCATGGAGCTCGCGGCGAGGCCCGGACCGCCGCGAGCTCGACGCTTGCCGGGACGTTAGCGGGATCCTCGCTGAAGCGGGTGTCGACGGCACGGCATCCAGGCGCGGGCGATTCAGGAGGCGCCCGACCTGCCCCTCGGGCAGTATCTCGGCCCGGCAGCCTATCGGAACGAACTCCGCGACGCGGTCGAGAACCGGTCCGTGCTCCGGAACGTGTGCCGAACACTTTGAATGTAAATCATCGTGAAATTTAATATCACTCTGCAGACCAAGCAATCGGTCGGAACATTTCCAGATCGGCTCAAGACCGGAGTCGAGATTGATCGGGCTCGCGGGCACGCATTAAACTGCCCCTGCGCCCGTACGGGAAGATCGGCACGGCTGTGCCGTGCTCCCGCACCCGGAGCGCATCCGGGCTGTCCAGCTCCGCGCTGGCGTCCTGTCGGAGCGAGGTCAGCATGTCGGACGACCGCTACCACAAGAAGGAACTCGGCAACCGCCCGCTCCATCCCGAGACGCTGATGCTCGGCTACGGCTACGATCCGGCCCTGTCCGAGGGTGCGGTGAAGCCGCCGGTTTTCCTGACATCGACGTTCGTCTTCACCTCCGCCGAGCACGGCAAAGCCTTCTTCGACTACGTCTCCGGGCGGCGCGAACCGCCGGTCGGCGAGGCGGCGGGGCTGGTCTACTCGCGCTTCAATCATCCGAACAGCGAGATCGTCGAGGATCGGCTGGCCGTCTTCGAGGAAGCCGAGGCGGCGCTGGTCTTCTCCTCCGGCATGTCGGCGATCGCCACCACGATCCTGGCGTTCGCCCGGCCCGGCGACGCGATCCTGCACTCGCAGCCCCTCTACGGCGGCACCGAGACGCTGATCGCCAAGACCCTGGCCGGGTTCGGCATCGCGCCGCTCGGGTTCTCGGACGGGACCGACCCGGCGAGCGTGCGCGCCGCGGCCCACCGGGCGGCCGACGCGGGACGGGTCAGCGTCGTCATGGTCGAGACCCCCTCGAACCCGCTCAACACCCTCGTCGACCTCAGCCTTGTCCGCGCGGTCGCCGAGGAGATCGGTGCCCGGCAGGGCGGCGCGGCGCCGATGGTGGTCTGCGACAACACCCTGCTCGGGCCCCTCTTCCAGCACCCGCTGCGCGAAGGCGCCGACATCTCGGTCTACTCCCTGACCAAGTATGTCGGCGGCCACTCGGACCTGATCGCCGGCGCCGCCCTCGGCTCGGCGGCGCGGATGAAGCCGGTGCGGCTGCTGCGCTCGGCGATCGGGACCGGTCTCGACCCGCATTCCTGCTGGATGCTCGGGCGCTCGCTCGAGACCCTGTCGCTGCGCATGAGCGCCGCGAACCGCAACGGCGAGATCGTCGGCCGGATGCTGGCGGAGCACCCGAAGGTGGCGCGCCTTCACCATCTCGCGCATCTCGAGCCCGGATCGCATCAGGCGCAGGTCTACGCCAGGCAGTGCGCGGCACCGGGCTCGACATTCTCGTTCGACATCGTCGGCGGCGAGGCCGAGGCGTTCCAGGTCCTCAACCACCTCCAGTTGTTCAAGCTCGCCGTCAGCCTCGGCGGGACGGAGTCGCTCGCCAGCCACCCGGCCTCCACGACCCATTCCGGCGTGCCGAAGGCGGTGCGCGACCGGCTCGGGATCACGGACGCGACGATCCGGGTGTCGATCGGGATCGAGCACCCGGACGATCTCGTCGCCGATCTGGCCGCGGCCCTCGCTGTCCTGGGCTGACGGCGCTCAGGCCGTGGCGGTCGCGCCGGTTCTGCGCCGCCGTCGAGCCGCTCCGGCCGAGCGCGACGCCTCCCTCACCGGGCCGGCTCGGCCGCGACACCCTGCGATGACCGCCTCGAACCCGGAAGTCGCTCGTTAACGACGCCGCAGGTCTCGTGCGGTCGCCGCACGACAGTGCGGGGACGGAATTGAATTGCGTCCGCGCGGAACTGGTCACCGCGGGTCTCACTTCGTAGTGTCCCGCCGCGAAACGCGACGGGACGATCGACGAATCCATGGATCCCGCAACCGGCACCGAGTTCGACGCGCGGAGCGGCGCTCCGGCCACGCGCGTGGCCGCCGTAACCTTCGATCCGCGGGTCAAAGGACTCACGTGGCTCGCGTTGAAGGGCTTTCTGCTCTCGGTGGTGACCTTCGGCATCTACCGGTTCTGGTACGTCACCAATCTGCGCCGCTTCTTCTGGGAGCGCACCGCGCTCGACGGCTCGCCCGCCGAGTACACCGGAACCGGCAAGGAACTGTTTCTGGGCTTCCTCGTCGCGCTCGCGATCCTGGTGCCGATCTACGTCGCGCTGTTCGCGGTCTCGCTCGTCGCGCCCGCGCTCGCCCCGTTCTCGGTGGTGATTTCCTTCGTGTTCCTGTTCCTCCTGAGCCAGTTCGCGATCTACCGCGGACGCCGCTACCGGGCGATGCGGACCCTGTGGCGCGGCATACGCCTCGGACAGGACGGCTCCGGGCTCGCCTACGCGGCACGCGCGGGCGCTTGGTGGCTGCTCACACTCGTCACCGTCGGCCTGGCCGTCCCGTTCATGCGGGCGAGCCTGGAGCGCTACCGCATCGGTCACACCCTGGTCGGCACCAGCCGGATGCACTCGACGGCGCGGGGACGCAGCGTGCTCGGCCCCTGGCTTCTGCTCTACGTGGTGGGGCTCGGGCCGCTGATCGGGCTCGGCATCGCCCTCCTGGCGGCGGCGGATTTCTCGCTGCCCAGCGACCTGCTGGTGCCGAAGCCCGGCGGCAAGGCCGGCGAGACGATCCTCAATCCCGCTTACGCGGCCTCGCATATCGGCGTCCTCCTCCGGACGATGGGTTTCGCGGCCGCGATCTGCGTGCCCGCGGCGCTGCTTCTGATCCCCTATTACCGCGCCCGGGAGACGCGGGCCTTCATGGCCGCCGCCGGCCTCGGTCACGCCCGCCTCGCCTCGAGCCTCAAGGCGCGCCAATTCTACTGGCCCTACATCGTCTACATGCTGTCGCTTCTCGGCTTCCTCGTCGTGCTGGGCCTCGTCGCCGCGCTGCTGATCTTCGCCGCGCGGGCGGCGGGCGATCTCGGGATGCTCCACGGGCTCGTCGTCCTCATCTACCTCGTCGGCGCGCCGCTCTTCGCGGTGCTGTACGTGCGCGTGGTGCAGGCCCGGTTGTGGGCGGCGGTGGCGACGAGCACGAAGGTCGTGGATCCGCGAGCCCTGGACAGTGTCCTCGCCTCGTCCCGCGGCGCCGGCAGCGGCCTGCAGGAGGGTCTCGCCGACGCGCTCGACGTCGGGGGCGCCCTCCAGATCGGCTTCTGAGACTTGATCCGCCCTTCCGAAGCGACCGCCGGGGCGCCGATCGAGGTCGAAGGCCGCTACTTCGACGGCGTCAGCGCGCGGGCTCATCCCGTCACCCTGCGCCTCGACGACCGCTTCCGCGTCTCCGGGCCGGACGTCGCCCGGGACTGGAACCTGCTCGACCTGCGCGCCGCCGTCTCGGTGCCGCCGCTGATGCGGATCGGTCCGGCCGACGAGCCGGCCCGCGTGGAATTCTCGGACGCGACGCTCGCCGCGGCGCTCGCCGCGCGCTGCCCGGACCTGCACCTTCGGGAGGGTTCGGGCGGCACGGTGCGGCTCGTGCTCTGGTCTCTGGCGGCGGGTCTCTCGGTCCTGCTCGTGGCGGTCTTCGGCGTCCCGCAGATCGCCGGCCTGCTCGCCCCGCTCGTGCCGGACGCGGCCGAGTCGCGGCTCGGGGCGGTGGCGGAGCCGCAAGTCCTGCGCTTCCTCGGCGACCCGCCGGCCTGTGCGGAGCCCGCCGGGCGCGAGGCCCTCGACAAGCTCGTCGGTCGCCTCGTCGCGGCCGGGCAGGCTGAGGGCTCGCTGCCGCCGGCTCTCGCCGTGAGCGTGCGCCGGCACGGGATGGCCAACGCCTTCGCCCTGCCGGGCGCCCGCGTGATCGTGCTCTCGAGCCTCATCGCGCGGGCGCGATCGGCCGACGAGGCCGCGGCGGTTCTGGCGCACGAGCTCGGCCATGTCCGCAGACGCGATCCGACCCGCTCCCTCATCCGGGCATCGGGCACCTCGTTCCTCCTGAGCCTCGTCCTCGGGGATCTGACCGGCTCGACCATCATCATCGCGCTGGGCGACGCGGTGCTCTCGGCCGGCTACAGCCGCGACGCCGAGCGGGCGGCGGACGCCTTCGCGGTCGACCTGATGACGCGCGCGGGCGGCAACGGCGCGGCGCTCGCCGACATCCTCGAGCGCATCGCCAAGGACAAGCACGACGGCAAGAGCGACGTGCTGGACCTGCTGCGCAGCCATCCCTTCACGCGCGAGCGCGCGGCCGCGATCCGCGCCCAGGCGGGACCCGCGGCGCCCGAACGGCAGATCCTGTCGGGCGCCGCGTGGACCGCGCTCCAGGGCATCTGCGGGGCGGGGTCGACGAGGGCCGAGCCTTAGCCCGGCCCGCGGTCACGATCACCGCCCGCGGGCGGGAAAGCGCGGGCGCGGGAGAGCGCCGCCCGACCCCGTCGACCCCGACCGGCCGTGCGCCTGACCGGGATTCCGGGCAACGGATTGCTGTCGATTGTCCGTCCCCGGCTTCTGCGAGGGGGGCACCGGAAAAGGAGCGTGAGTTTCGACGGCCCGAGCGCCCGGCTCAGGCCGCTCGAACCCAGACCGCAGTGTCGTGGAAGGCGGCACCGTCGTTGGGCGCGGCCGGCGCCGACCCGATCAGCGTGTTGATGCCCCCGTCCCCGCCCGCGAAGGCCGCGCTCGGCCACAGGCTCTCGACCACCACGACGCCCGGCTGCTGCCCCTCGGCGAGCCGCGCGTGCAACCGGACCCGACCGCGGGCATTGCCGACCTCGACGGCGTCGCCCGTACCGATCCCGAGCCGCACGCCGTCCGCCGGGTGGATCAGGCAGGTCGGCCGCCCCTCGCGACGGAGCGACTCGGGCACGTTGGTGAAGGTCGCGTTGAGGAACTGACGGGCCGGCGGGGCGATCATCCGGAACGGGTGCTCCGCGTCGGCGGGCTCGGCCTCCGGCCAGTGATCCGGGAGGGCCGGCATGCCGGCCGCGCGCGGACCCAGCGCCGCCCAGTCGGGGGCGAAGCGGAAGCGCCCGTCGGGATGGCCGAACCCGGTCAGGAAGTGGCTCTCGGCGAAATCCGGCTGCGCGTCGATCCAGCCCTCCGCCTCCAGTCTGTCGAGACCGCCCCAGCCGGAGCGCGCGAGGGTGGCGTCGGCGAGGTCCCGGGCGGTCAGGCGGAAGCCCGCGTGGTCCGCGCCGAGCCGGGCGGCGAGCCCCGACAGGAGCGCGTGGTTCGAGCGGCACTCGCCCGGCGGCTCCAGGATCGCCGGCCCGGCCTGGATGTGGCTGTGGCCGCCGGCGCCGTAGATGTCGTCGTGTTCCAGGAAGGTGGTGGCCGGCAGCACGAGGTCGGCGAGCGCGGCCGTCTCGGTCATGAACTGCTCGTGCACGGCCACGAACACGTCCGGCCGCGTCAGCCCCGCGCGCACCCGGGCGCTGTCGGGCGCGGAGACCGCGGGATTGGCCGACTGGATCAGCATGGCGCGGACCGGCGGGCCGCCCAGCAGGGCGTCGGGATCGTCGGTGAGCACGGCGCCGATCCGGCTCATGTCGAGCTCGCGCACGCCGGGCGCCCTGGCGTCGAGCCCCTCCGTCAGGGTCTTGTCCCAGTTGAAGATCGCGGCGTGCTGCCAGAGGGCGCCGCCGCCCTCGTGCTGCCAGGCGCCGGTGACGGTCGGCAGGCAGGTCACCGCGTGCAGGTTCACCGCGCCGTTGCGGCTGCGGGTGAAGCCGAAGCCGCAGCGGATGTAGCTGCGCGGCGTGCGCCCGTAGAGGGCCGCGAAGGCCTCGATCGCGGCGGGCTCCAGGCCGGTGATCGCCGCCGCCCATTCGGGGGTGCGCGACGCCAGATGCGCCTCCAGCGCCGCCGTGTCCTCGGCCTGGGCGGCGAGGTAGGCCCGGTCCGCGTGGCCGTCGCGGAACAGGACGTGGAGCACCGCGCAGGCGAGCGCCCCGTCGGTGCCGGGCCGGAGCGCGAGGTGGAGGTCGGCCGCCGCCGCGGTCCCGGTGCGGTACGGATCGATCACCACCAGCTTGGCGCCCCGCGTCTTGCGGGCGCGGCTGATGTGGGTCATCGCGTTGACCTGGGTGCTCACCGGGTTGCCGCCCCAGACAACGATCAGGTCGGAGAGCGCCATCTCGCGGGGATCCGGGCCGGCGATCCGGCCGACCCCGGCGCTCCAGCCCGCGATCGCGACCGCCGTGCAGATGGTGCGCTTGCGCCGCGAGTAGCCCATCACGTGGGTGAGCCGGTGGATACCGTCGCGCTGGACGAGGCCCATGGTCCCGCCCGAATTGTACGGCCAGACCGCCTCCGCCCCCCAACGGTCCGCCGTCTCCGAGAAGGCCGCCGCCAGCCGGTCGAGCGCCGCGTCCCAGGAGATCCGGCGCCACGCCCCGCTGCCCTTCGGCCCGACGCGCTCCAGCGGGTGGAGGATCCGGTCCGGGTGGTGGACGCGCTCGCCGTAGCGGCTGACCTTCGCGCAGATCACCCTGGCCGTGTAGGGATTGTCGCCGCCCCGGACCGACACGACGCGCCCGTCCACGACCTGCACGTCGAGGCTGCAGGCAGAGGGACAATCGTGCGGGCAGACGGTCCGGACCAAGCGACGAACTCCCGTGGCGCCAGCATGGGGAAGCAAGGACCGTGCGGTTCTGGGCCTTCGGCCGGAAGACCGCAAGGCGCGCATGCCGCCGCCTCTCGGGCGACGCCGGGCGGATCGTCGCCGTCGCGCCGGCCGCGAGGGCTCAGCGCAGCGCGCTCGACATCGCCGAGAGGGCGTTGATCACCTGGACCGCCTCCGCGACGTGCGCCGCCGCGAACACGACCTCGCTGCCCTCCCCCCGCCGCAGGCTCGGCCACAGGCAGAACAGGTCCGCCAGGGCCGGTGTCTGCGCGCGCACGCGGACCTCCAGCGGACCCTCGAGGCGGAAGGGCCGCGCGCTCGACTCCCGGAGGGCCGCTGCGACGGCCTCGCCGATCGCCGCGCAGCTCTGCGCCGGCGAGAGGCTGATGCCGCTGTTCTGCCCCGTCGCGCGCTTGGTCTCGACGAAGCGCGTGCCCGGGAGCAGCGCGCGGTTCTCCGCGACGAACACGTCGTCGCCGCTCGCCATCGCCACAGGCACGCCGTAGGCGCCGGCCAGCGCGCCGTAGAGGCCGGCCTCGCCGAGTTCCTGGCCGTTGATCGCGATCCGCGCGAAGGCGAAGCTGTTGACCGTGTGAGCCAGGATGCCCCGGCCGCTCGCCCGCGCGTGGTAGCCGACGAGGCAGACCGCATCGATGTCCTGATCGATCCCGGCCATCATCCCGAGGGGCCGCGGCTTGCCCTGCACGGCCTGCGCCCTGGGGTCGAGGAGGTCCGGGGGCATGTTGCGGAAGTCGCCGTGCGAGTCGTTGACCAGCACCGCCCGCGCGCCGCCGTCGAAGGCGCCCGCGACGGCGGCATTGGCCTCCCGCGTCATCAGCACCCGCGCGCGCTCGTACTCGGGATTCCCCGGCGTCGTCTGGACGCGGTGATAGATCCCGGCGACGCCCTCGATATCCGTCGAGATCAGGACGCGCATCGCTCAGGCTCCGAGAATTTCGGCCCAGCCGGGCAGGAGATCCGTCAGCGCGTCCCGCCGGTGGCCGTCGCGGCCCGTCACCGCCTGGGCCCGCCAGAGGGCGTGGATGATCGCCTGCTCGACCCCGTCCGCGGCGGCCTCGAACAATGGATCGAGCTCCGCGTCGTGCAGCAGGGCGGGCGCCGGCATCGGGCGGGCGGGATCCTGCGGCACCGTGTAGGCGGTCGTGAAGGCCAGCGCGATGTCGCCGCTGCCGTGGCCGAACACCGAGCCGGTCCGGGCGAGGCCGGCCCCGGCCCGCAGGGCGAGGCGGCGGAGCTGGCGCGCGTCGAGGGGCGCGTCGGTGGCGACGATCATGATGATGGAGCCCTTCTCCGGCGGCTCCGCGCCGGATTCCGGTTCCCCGGCGGTCGCCCGGAGGTGGGCGGCGAGCGGCGTGCCGCACACCCGGATCTGGGACGGCTTGCCGAAATTGGACAGGACGAGGGTGCCCAGCGTGAACCGGCCGCGCGCGCGCGTGCGGACCCGACGCGAGGCGGTGCCGATGCCGCCCTTGAGGCCGAAGCTCGACATGCCGCGACCGGCCCCGACCGACCCTTCCGCGACGGCGGAACCGGCCGCGTCAAGGGCGTCGCGGTAGTGGCACGCCGACACCGCCATGCGCTGGATGTCGTTGAGGTAACCGTCGTTGCACTCGAACACGAGCGGGTTGAGCGTCGGCAGCGCGCGCCCGATCTCCGGATTGTCGGCGATCGCGGCGCGGATCTGGGCGGCGGCCACCGCCGGCACCGAGAAGGTGTTGGTCAGGGCGATCGGCGTCTCGAGCACGCCGAGCTCCTCGACCTGCATCAGGCCGACGGACTTGCCGAAGCCGTTGAGCACGACGCCGGCCGCCGGAACGCGGTCGCGGTAGGGATCGCCGCCGTGCGGGCGCACGACCGTCACCCCCGTCTGCACGTCGCCCTCGGCCAGCGTGCAATGGCCGACCGTCACGCCCGGGACGTCCGTGATGGCATCGCGCGGGCCCCGCGGCAGGCGGCCGACGCGGGGCGCCGGGCGCGGAGGGGCGGTCGGCGTCACAGGCGATCGATCTTCGGATCGAGGGCGTCCCGCAGGCCGTCCCCGAGGAGGTTGAAGGCCAGCACCGTGAAGAAGATCGCGAGGCTCGGGAACAGCGCGACGTGCGGCGCCGAGACCATGTCGGCGCGCGCCTCGTTCAGCATGGCGCCCCATTCGGGCGTCGGCGGCTGCGCGCCCATGCCGAGGAACGACAGGCTCGCGGCCGTGATGATCGAGGTGCCCAGCCGCATGGTGAAGTAGACCACGATGCCCGAGATCGTGCCCGGCAGGATGTGGCGCAGGAGGATCGTCCGGTCGGGGGCGCCGATGCTCCGCGCGGCCTCGATGTAGGTGCTGTTCTTCAGGACCAGGGTCGTGCCGCGCACGAGGCGCGCGAAGGCCGGGACGCTGAAGACCGAGACCGCCACGACGACGTTGACGAGCCCGGAGCCCAGGATGGCGACGACGCCGAGCGCCAGGAGGATGCCCGGGAAGGCGAACAGCACGTCGGACATGCGCATGACGATCCGGTCCCACCAGCCGCCGTAATAGCCCGCGAGGAGACCGAGCACGGTCCCGACGAGGCCGCCGACGGCGACCGACAGGAAGCCGGTCGCGAGGGAGATCCGCGCCCCCTCGACGATGCGGCTCAGGATGTCGCGCCCGAGGGGATCGACGCCGAGCCAGTGCGCGAGCGAGGGGCCCTCGTTGATCCGGTCGTAGTCGAAGTCGTTGACCGGGTCGTAGGGCACGATCCACGGGGCCAGCACGGCGACCACGACCAGCAGGCCGATGAAGCCCAGGGCAACGACGGCGACGCGCTGGCGCCGGAACTTGCGCCAGAATTCCGACCACGGCGTCCGGATGCCGGTGGGAACGGGCGCGACGGTGGGGGCGGCGGGGACGAGGATGTCGGTCACGGCCGGCTCACCTGTAGCGGATGGTCGGGTTGATGAGGCCGTAGAGCACGTCCACGATCAGGTTGATCAGGATGAACTCCAGGGAGAACAGCAGGACCAGGGCCTGGATCACCGGGTAGTCGCGCTGGTTCACGGCATCGACGAGCAGGCGGCCCATGCCGGGCCAGTTGAACACCGCCTCCACGACGATCGAGCCGCCGAGCAGGAAGCCGAACTGCAGGCCCATCATGGTCACGACCGGGATCAGGGCGTTGCGCAGGCAGTGCTTGGCGATGACGACGCGCTCCTTGAGCCCCTTGGCGCGCGCGGTGCGGACGAAATCCTCGCCGATGACCTCCACGAAGGCCGCGCGGGTGAAGCGGGCCATCACGGCGGCCACGGCCGCGCCCAGCGTCAGCGACGGCAGCACGTAGTGCCGCCACGTGTCGGCGCCGACGGTCGGCAGCCAGCCGAGCTCGACCGAGAAGATCTGCATCAGGAGGATGCCCAGCGCGAAGGCGGGGAACGAGATGCCGGACACGGCGAGCGTCATCCCGACCCGGTCGGGCCATTCGTTGCGGTAGACCGCCGAGACGATGCCGATGATCAGCCCGAAGGCGACCGCCCAGGCCATGCTGGTGAGCGTGAGCAGAAGGGTCGGCAGGAAGCGCTCGCCGATCTCGGTCGAGACCGGGCGGCGGGTGCGGATCGAGACGCCGAGATCGCCGCGGGCGAGGTTGGCGAAGTAGCGCACGAACTGTTCCGGCAGGGACCGGTCGAGGCCGAGTTCGGTGCGCACCAGCGCCACCGTCTGGGCGTCGGCATCCTGCCCGGCCGCCAGCCGCGCCGGATCGCCGGGCAGCAGGTGGACGAACAGGAAGACCAGCACCGAGACGATCAGCAGCGTCGGCAGCAGCCCGAGGAGCCGCTTGAGCAGGAAGGTCAGCATAGGCTCGCGCCCGCGATCCGGGATTTTCGTGAAACGATCGCGCGGGACCTCCGCGCCGGGACGGCCATCGTCCGGGCCGCCGGGCGCGGAGGTCCGCTGTCGGCGGCTACTGAGCGACGGCGATCGCGCCGGAATCGATGTTGCCGTCGGGCATGACGTACACGCCGGAGAGCCGCGCGGAGGTCGCGTAGAGGTTCTGCTCGGTGACCAGCGGCGCCCAGGGGGCGTCCTTCATGACGATCTCCTGGGCCTTGGCGTAGAGCTCGGCCCGCTCCGCGTCGTTGGTCGAGACCAGCGCCTTGGCGAGGAGGGCGTCGAACTCGGCGTTGCTGTAATAGGCGGTGTTGTTGAGCTTCGGCGGCCACGCCTCCGTCGCCAGCAGCGGCCGCAGGCCCCAATCGGCCTCGCCGGTCGAGGACGACCAGCCGGCATAGTAGAGGCGGACGCGGGCGGTCTTCGGATCGGGGGCGGTCTGCACCCACTCGGTGCGCTGGCCGGGCTCCAGCGCCAGGGTCTGCACCTTGATGCCGACCTGGCCGAGCTGCTGCTGGAGGAACTGGATCGCCTTCTGGGCCGTGGTGGTGGTGTAAGCGCTCCAGAGGGTCGCCTCGAAGCCGTTGGCGTAGCCGGCCTCCTTCAGGAGCTGGCGCGCCTTGGCCGGGTCGTAGGGCCAGGGATCCATCTTGTGGGCGTAGCGCACGCCCTGCGGGATGATGCCCTGGGCGGGGAAGGCGTAGCCCGAGAAGGCGACCTTGGCCAACGCCTCCTTGTTGATCGCGTAGTTGATCGCCTGGCGGACGCGCAGGTCGTCGAACGGCTTCTGCAGCACGTTCATGCTGAGATACCGCTCGATGATCGAGGCGTGGACCTCGATCTTCAGCTTCTTGCTGGCTTCGAGCATCTTGGCCTGCTCGTAGGGCAGCGGGAAGGCGAAGTCGGCCTCGCCGGTCTGCAGCATGGCGGCGCGGGTGCCGTTCTCGGGCACCGGCTTCCACGTGATGGTGTCGACCTTGGGCAAGCCGGCCTGCCAGTAATCGGCGAACTTCGCGCCCTTGACGTAGTCGGTCTGCTTCCAGTCGACGAAGGTGAACGGCCCGGTGCCGACCGGGTGGAAGGCGATGTCCTTGCCGTACTTCTTGAGGGCCGTGGGCGAGATGATCGCCGCCGAGGCGTGGGCCAGCGAGTTGATGAACGGCCCGAAGGGCTCCTTCAGGGTGATGCGCAGGCTCGTGGGCGAGAGCACCTCGATCGTCTTGATGCGGTTGAACTGGTTGTACCGCGCGAGGTGGTTCTCCGGGTCGAGGACGCGGTCGAGATTGGCCTTCACCGCAGCGGCGTCGAACGTCGTGCCGTCGTGGAATTTGACGCCCTCGCGCAGCTTGAACGTGTAGACCAGGCCGTCGGGCGAGGTCTCGTAGCCCTCGGCCAGGACGTTGCGGACCTTCAGGTCCTTGTCGAAGCCGAAGAGGCCCTCGTAGAACGACTTGGTGACGGCGGTCGTGAGCGTCGTGTTCGTGTTGTACGGGTCGAGAGTCTCGGGCTGGCCGCTGATCGCCAGGATCGGGTCGCCCGCCGCGGCGGCGGGCGCGGCCGCCACGGCGAGCAGGCCGGCGGCGAGGAGGAAGCGCTCGAACATGGTCAGACCTCGGGGCATGGGACGATCCTGCTGGCGGGGATAGGCAATGTCAGGCGGCGAGGCCGCCGACGGTGTGGCGGGCGACGAGATGGCCGGGGCCGATCTCGACGAGGGGCGCGACCTGCGGCTCGTCGCCGATGGCCCGGACCGGGCTCGGGATCTCGTCGGTCAGGAGCCGGCGGGCGCGCAGGTGCCGGCGGGCCGGGTCGGCGACCGGCACTGCCGCCATCAGCTTGCGGGTGTAGGGGTGCTGCGGGTTCTCGAAGATCGCCCGGCGCGGGCCGATCTCGACGATCTGGCCGAGATACATCACCGCCACCCGGTGGCTGATCCGCTCGACCACCGCCATGTCGTGGCTGATGAACAGGTAGGCGAGGCCGAACTCCCGCTGGAGGTCGAGCATCAGGTTCACGATCTGCGCCTGGATGGAGACGTCGAGGGCCGAGACCGCCTCGTCGGCGACGATGACCTTCGGGTTCAGGGCGAGGGCCCGGGCGATGGCGATGCGCTGCCGCTGCCCGCCCGAGAACTCGTGCGGGTAGCGCTGCGCCTGGTCGGGCGTCAGCCCGACGCGCTCGAGCAGCCACGCCACCCGCGCCTCCGCCTCCCGGCGCGTCGCGATCCCGTGGACCAGCAGCGGCTCCATGATCGAGAAGCCCACGGTTAGGCGGGGATCGAGGGACGCGTACGGGTCTTGGAAGATGAACTGGATGTTGCGCCGCAGGCCGCGGAGCTGCCCGGGAGGCAGGTCGCGGACGTTGCCGCCGTCGAACTCGATCAGGCCGCTCTCGCTCTCCACGAGGCGCAGGAGCGAGCGGCCCGTCGTGGACTTGCCGCAACCGGATTCGCCGACGAGGGCCAGGGTCTCGCCGGGATGGAGATCGAAGCTGACCCGCTCCACCGCGTGGACGCGGCGGCGCACGCGGTTGAGCAGGCCGCCGCGGATGTCGAACCGGGTGACGAGGTCGCGCACACGCAGGATCGGACCGGCGCCGGCGCGGACTGTGTCGTGGGGCGCGTCGACCGCGGCGGCCGCCCCCTGCCCTGCCGTCTGTTCCCGGGCCCCGGCCCGCAGCAGGTCGAACTTCCGCGGCAGGTCGCTGCCCGCCATCGCGCCGAGCCGGGGCACGGCCGCGAGCAGCGCCCGGGTGTAGGCATGGCGCGGCGCGGCGAAGAGCGCGGGCGCCGCCCCCTCCTCGACCTTGTCGCCGCGGTACATGACCAGCACGCGGTCGGCGATCTCGGCCACGACCCCCATGTCGTGGGTGATGAAGACGACGCCCATCTTCATCTCGGCCTGGAGGCTGCGGATCAGTTCGAGGATCTGGGCCTGGATCGTGACGTCGAGGGCCGTGGTCGGCTCGTCGGCGATGAGCAGCTGCGGCTTGCAGGACAGGGCCATGGCGATCATCACGCGCTGGCGCATGCCGCCGGAGAGCTGGTGCGGGTAGCGCGTGAGGACATTGCGCGCCTCGGGGATGCGCACGAGGTCGAGCATCCGCAGGGCCTCGGCCCGGGCGGCGGAGGCGCTCTTTCCCTGATGGACGCGGATCGATTCCGCGATCTGGTCACCGGCGGTGAAGACCGGGTTCAGGGAGGTCATCGGCTCCTGGAAGATCATCGCGATATCGGCGCCGCGGATCGCCCGCATCTTGGCGTTCGGGGCGGCGGCGAGGTCGAGGACCTCGCCCGAGCCGCGCCGGAACAGCATCTGCCCGGCCGCGATCCGGCCGCCGCCGTGCTCCACGAGGCGCATCAGGCTCAGCGAGGTCACGGACTTGCCCGACCCGGACTCGCCGACGATCGCCAGGGTCTCGCCGGCATCGACGTGGAACGACAGGTCGCGGACCGCCTCCACGACCCGCTCGGAGGTCGCGAAGCGGACGGTGAGGCCGCTGACGGAGACGACCCGCCCGTCGGGCATCGCGGTGGGAGAGCCGGTTCCGGCTGCGATGGTCGGCATGGCGGATCTCAGCGCGCGGGAGCCGGGACGCGGCGGGATTCGCCGAAGATCGCGGTGGTTGGCACCTCGCCGGGGCGGACGACACCGCGATACATGCCCTCGGTGTTGAACGGCATCGCGACCCGGCCGCGCGCGTCGACGGCGATCAATCCGCCGCGGCCCCCGACCGCCGGGAGAGCATCCTCGACCACCGCCCGAGCCGCCGCCGCGAGGTCCTGGCCCCCGTAGGCCATGCGCGCGCAGACATCGTGCGCCGCCGCGACGCGGATGAAGGCTTCCCCCGTGCCGGTGCAGGAGATTGCGGCGGTCCGGTCGTCCGCGTAGGTGCCCGCGCCGATCAGCGGCGAGTCGCCGATCCGGCCGGGACGCTTGTTGGTCATGCCGCCGGTCGAGGTCAGGGCGGCGAGATGGCCGTCCCGGTCGAGGGCGACGGCGCCCACCGTGCCGAACTTGCGGGTCTCGTCGAGGGGGCCCGACGCCGCGTCGTGGTCGAGGGCCACCTGCCCGGCGGCCCGGGCCCGGCGGAGCTGGTCGCGGCGGGCTTCCGTCGAGAAGAAGTCCGGCTCGACCATCTCCAGGCCGTGCTGCCGCGCGAAGGCCTCGGCGCCGGCCCCGGCCATCAGGACGTGCTCGCCCGCCTCCATCACCGCGCGGGCCGCGCGGCCGGGCCGGCGGACCCGCGCGACGCCCGCGACGGCGCCGGCCCGCAGGGTGGCACCGTCCATGATCGCGGCGTCGAGCTCGTGGGTCTCGGCGCTGGTGAAGACGGCGCCGTGGCCGGCGTTGAAGAGCGGGCACTCCTCGAGGAGGTCGACGGCGACACCCACGGCGTCGAGGGCGCTGCCGCCGGCGGCGAGGCAGGCCGCTCCGGCCGCCAGGATGTCGGCGAGGGCCGCGTGATAGCGCGCCTCGCCGGGATCGGCTTGGCCCGACGCGATCGTCCCGGCGCCGCCGTGGATCACGAGAACGGGGCGGTGGTCGCTCATGGAACGGTTCCCGGAGGCGGGGTGTCGGGCAGGTCGTCGGCTCCGCCCTGCGGCGGCCAGGCGGCGTAGTCGCGGTCGAGCCAGGGCAGCACCGCTTCCGTCACCCGCGTCGCGGCCGGGACGAGATCCACGGTCGCGTGGGCGAAGGCGCTCGCGAGGGCCTCGACGAGGGCCGTCAGGCTGGCATCCGAGGCCGCGAAGTAGTGGCAGTCCGTCTGGGCGTAGAGCGCGAGGGTGGCGGTCGCCACGAGGGGCGAGTGCGGGCCGTCGGTCAGCGCCAGCACCGCGGCGCCGTGCTTCCGGGCGATCTCGGCCAGCCGCACCGTGTCGGCGAAGTAGCGCGGGGTGGCGAGGGCGATGACGAGGTCGTCGGCCGTCAGCCGGCGCAGGGTCCGCGCGGCGAAGCCCGGTCCCTCCAGCGTCGCCAGCAGGTGCACGTCCTCGCGGTTCACGTCGAGGTTGCGCGCGAGGATGCCGGCCGGCCAGCTGCTGCTGCCCAGGCCCACGACGTAGACCCGCCGGGCCTGCCGGATCGCCTCGACCGCGCGCCCGCACGTCTCGCCGTCGAGCCCGCGCCGCGTCGCCTCGATGTTGCGGACGATGTCGGCCAGGGCCCCGTCGAGGATGCCGGACACGGTCGCGGGCTCTTCCCGGCCACCGCGCAGCTTCTCGACCGGGGCGAGCGCCTTCTCGTAGCCCAGGACGAGGGCCGCGCGGAACTTCGCGTAGCCCGCGTAGCCGACGGCGCGGGCGAACCGGTTGGCGGTGGCGACGGAGACGCCGACGAGATCCGCCAGCTCATTCACCGGGAGCGTCGCGGCGCGGAGCGGGTGATCGAGCACGAAGCGGGCAACCTGCCGATGGGCGGCGCTGAGGGACGGGTACGCCTGCGCGATGCGCTGGGCGACAGATGCTTCCCCAGGTTGCAGTGCCACGGCGCCAGGCCCGATCGAAAATTCTCAACTGAGCCGAGATTGAGAAACTTTTAGATCATTTGCAAGCCGAGACCTGCCGCCTCCGGTGGCATCCCCTGCACAAATCATCGCGTTCCATGGGTCGCCGGGAGGCGCATCGGCGGCGAAGGCGCGCTGCGGCGCGCCCCGCCGCCTCTCCCCGGCCTGGCGGCATGGCTGGTCGGCCATCGCCGGCGACTGGCACCGGATCCTGTCAGCGGGTCGGCCGAAGGACGGGCGGGCTCGCGGCCGAGGGGCTTCGGCTCAGCTCACCGCGTCGAGCGGCGTCTGCGCGGTCCGAGACGCGAGCTGCTTCAGGGCGACCGCGCACGCGTTGGTGACGTGGAGGCGGGCCAGCTGCTCCGCCTGCGCGGCGTCCCGCTTCTGGAAAGCGGCCACGAGGGCGTCGATCTCGGCGAGGCTGTGCGGCAGCCGCTCCGGATGCATCAGGGATGTCGCCCGCAGCAGGTTGATCCGGGAGTAGAAGCCGCGGAGGATCTCGCGGACGAGATCGTTGCCGCAATGGCTGAGCATGACGTCGTACAGGATGCCCTTGGCGCGCAGGACGCGGTCCGTGTCGCCGCTGCCGGCGGCCTCGCGCAGATCCGCCGCGGCCCGCCCGAACTGCAGGATGGCGGCATCCGCGGCCTGCGTGGCGAATTCGTGCGCCGCGTAGCCCTCGAGGACGGCGCGCAGTGCGTAGAGCTGACGCGCCTCCTCCACCGAGATCGAGGCCACGACCGGGCCGCGATGCGGCACCGTGTGGACGAGCTTCTCGGCCTCGAGCCGGCGCAGGGCCTCGCGCACGGAGGCGCGGCTGACGCCGAGCCCCTCGCACAATTCGCGCTCGATCAGCCGCTCGCCGGGGGCGTAGACGCCCGAGGTGATCGCCTCGCGGACGGCGTCCTCGACCTTGCGACGGAGCGTGTCCGGCTGGATGGCGCTGATCTTGTTCATCGCTGGGTGTTCGGGGATCGCGGCTGGGCCGCACGGGTGACATGGCGCGGCCTCGGGTGGCAAGGCATGCCCCGCAGCGCGCCCGTCAGCCCCGGCCCCGAGCCTCCAGCTCGTCCCGCAGGATCGGCGCGGCCAGTTCCGCGCCGTGCATGCCGATGAGGCTGACGATCTCCAGAACCTCCATGATCTCCTCCTTGGTCGCGCCGTAGCCGAGGGCGTTCTTCATGTGCATCTTCAGTCCCGGAACGTAGAGATGGGTCGCCGCGGCGTCGAAGGCGCAGTAGATGAACTCCTTCATCTTCGGCGTGAGGACGCCGTGGCGCCAGGGCCAGGCCGAGAAATCGAGATAACCTTCGAACAGGTCCGGATCGAGTTCGAGAAGACCATCCCAGAAGCTGTGCCAGTAGCCCCGGTCGCGGGTGAAGTCGGATTTCAGCTGCTCCTGGCGCGGCGTCAGCGGCTCGGGGCCGCTCCGCTGGCCGGCCTCCTCCAGCACCTCCAGCAGCAGCGGCACGCCGATGTTGCAGGCGTGGATGCCGAGCGTCGCCGTGAGCGCGAGCACCTCCGTGATCTCGTCGGCCGTCGCACCCGCATCGAGGGCGTTGCGGATCTGGCGGCGGGTTCCGGGCGCGTAGAGATGGGTCGCGGCCGTCGCGGCCGAGAGCGCGATCAGGGCGCGGTCCTTGGCGCCGAGATGGTTCTTGCGCACCGGGACCGTCGCCAGCCGCGCCCAGGCGTCGAGGAAGCCCGGGGCCAGCTCGGCCAGAGCCGCCTGCTCGGGATCCCAGTAGCCGAGCTCGCCCTTTACGGTGTGCCGGAGGCTCTCCGGGTTCGGAGCGGTCCCGGTCATGCCGTGGCTCCGGCGTAATCGGCCTCGACCACCTCGTCCTGCCAGTCGGTCTTCCCGAGCGAGATCGCCGTATGGAGCAGGTAGCTGTCGGCGGCCGCGCCGTGCCAGTGCCGCTCGTCCGCGGGGATCCAGACGGTGTCGCCCGCCCGGATCGGCTGCGCCTGCTGGCCCGCGACGCAGATCCAGCCCTTGCCGGCGGTCACCTGCAGGATCTGGCCCTGCGCGTGCGCGTGCCAGAAGGTCCGCGCGCCGGGCGTGAAGAAGACGTTGTTGATCATCACGCCGCCCATCGACGGCATCACCGGATCGGCCCAGACCTGCCCGGTGAAGGTCGGCCCGCGGCTCTCGGATCTCGCGCTGTTCTCGCGACCGTGGAAGATCTGCATCGTATCCTCTCAGTTCTCGTGTCGGTTGCCGTGGAGCCGGACGCCGCCGGAGACGTCGCCGATGGCGTCGACGACGCGGTTGGAGATGACGTCGCCGTAGCCGAGCGCCGTGGCGAGCCCGAAGCTCGCCATCGGGCCCGACGCGTTCAGGGAGGCGACGCCGAGCTCGTGCAGGAGGTCGGTGTAGAGGACGACGTCCTTGGTCATCAGCTTGCCGGTCAGGCCGCCTTCCAGGTAGTCGCCGTCCACGATCTTCGGGAAACGGTTCAGCGTCGCGAAGTTGACGCCGCTGGAGGCGTTCAGCACCTCCAGGAGCCGGTGCAGGTCGAGCCCGGCCTTCCGGCCCGCCACCATGACCTCCGCGGTGGCGGCGAGGCTGACCGCGTTCAGGAAGTTGTTGAGCAGCTTGGTCGTGTGGCCGGCGCCGGAGCCGCCCATCACGACGACCTTCCGGGCGATCGGCGCGAAGACCCAGCCCAGCCGGTCGATCACGGCCGGATCGCCGCCGACCATCAGGGTCAGCGTCCCTTTCTCGGCGGCCGCGGCGCCGCCGGAGATGCCCGCGTCGACGTAGGCGACGCCGCGCTCGGCCAGCGCCGCGGCGATGCGGCGCGTCGAGCTGGCCGAGGCCGTGCTGAGGTCGACGACGATCTGCCCGTGCCGGCAGCCCGCGAGGACGCCGCCCTTGCCGAGCACGACGCGCTCGACCACCTTGCTGTCGGGCAGGGACATCAGGACCACGTCCGCCGCCTCGACGACCGCGGCGATCGAGGCCGCTTCCGTCGCGCCCCAGCGCGCCGCGGCCTCCGGGTCGGTGTCGAAGCCGACGACGTCGATCTCCGCCCCGGTCAGGCGGCGCGTCATGCGGCCGCCCATGTTGCCGAGCCCGATGAAGCCGATCCGGTTCCCGTTCATGCTGCAACCTCCGCGCGGCGTCCGTCTCAGTGCCCGGTGCCGAAATCGACGTCCCTGGTCTCCGGCCCGATGAGCGCGCCCACGGTGCCGATCAGCCCGCCGACGATCAGCAGGGCCACGGGCGTCAGCGCGAGCGGCATCAGCGCGCTCAGCCAGTCCATGTAGAAGGCGTAGAAGGACGGGATCACCACCGAGAGGCTGAAGCCGATGCCGAAGCCGGTGGCGCGGACATCCGTGGCGAAGCGCTCGTTGATGTAGGTGACGATGACGCCCCAGGGCGAGGTCACGATCACCGCCAGGAGGCTGACCAGCAGCACGCGGGTGCCGAAGGCCATCCCGGGCGTGACGGTCAGCGTGTAGAGGATGTACGCGCCGACGGTCGCGATCAGCGGGCCGACGACCAGGAAGAAGCGCCGGCGGCCGATGAGCTGTCCCAGCAGTCCGGAGCCGATGTAGCTGAAGAACAGGATCGTGTAGCAGATCATCAGCGTCGCGGTCAGCGCGAAGCCGTCGAGGTGCAGGGTCTTCACCAGCAGACCGGTCGGCATGTAGATCGTGATGATGTTCTGCGTCGTCCAGAAGCCGGTCATCAGAAGCAGGACCTGCAGGAGATCGCGCCCGCCCTTCCCGGAAAGCAGGCCCGCCATGGGTGATGTCTCGGCCTGGACCGCGCCGCCGGCCGCCTCCTTCTTCCAGACCTCCGATTCCGAGACCTTGTGGACGTAGTAGAGGGCGAGCAGGCCGGCGAGCGCCGCGCCGACGATGAAGGGGATGCGCCAGCCCCAGACCGTGTAGGGCGATCCCGGCCCGTCCAGCGGGAACAGGTAGAACATCAGCATCGTGATGAGGTTGATGCTGACATAGGCGGCCGGGAAGCCCGCGATGATCAGGCCGCCGACGAAGCCGCGCTTGTCCTTCTTCGAGTACTCGATGGCGAGCGGCATCGCCCCGGTGTAGCCGCCGCCGAGGAAGATCCCGTCGAGGAAGCGCAGCAGGACCAGCAGGATGTACGAGGCGAGGCCGAGTGTCTCGTAGCCCGGCAGCAGCCCGATCAGCAGCGTGATCACGCCGAAGCCCGCCACCGAGTAGATCGACGCGGCGCGGCGCCCGACCTTGTCGGCGATCAGCCCGAAGATCAGCGCGCCGATCGGGCGGCCGAGCAGCGTGGTGATGAACACCAGCGACGCCAGCACCGTCTCCATCTGGGGTGACAGGTTCTTCGGCTGGAACATGAACATCACCGGCGCCAGCGCGACCACCGGCAGGTAGATGTCGAACATGTCGATGTATTCGGAGAAGAACGCGCCGCGGATGGCGCTCCTACGCTTCTCCTCGATCGACTGGGACGAGGCCGGGCGCGCGCCCGCTGCGTCCGTTGCCAAGGCCGCCGACGTGACCGACATGGCGTCTCCCTCCCTGTTGTACTGCCGCGCAACTTTTTTGACTGCGTCGGAGCGTGGGCGCGGGCGCCGAGCCCGCGCGGTCGTCCGCGGGATCAGCGCCCGCCGGCCTGCTCCGCGTCCCACGCGGCGATCGCCGCGGAGGCGGTGCGGAAGGCGGCCAGGGCCGCCGGGGCGCCGCAATAGACGAGGGCCTGCATCAGCACGGCTTGGATCTCGTCCTTGGTCACGCCGTTGTTGAGCGCGCCTTTGACGTGGACGCCGAGCTCGTGGTGCTGGTTCATCGCGGTCAGCATCGCGATGTTGAGCATGCTGCGGGTCTTGAACGGCAGCGTCTCGTCGCCCCAGACCGCGCCCCAGCAATACTCGGTGACGAGCCGCTGGACCGGACGGTTGAACGCGTCGGCATTGGCCCAGGACTTCTCGACATGGGCGGCGCCGAGGACGGTCTTGCGGTTCTCGAAGCCCTTGCCGAACAGCTCGCTCTCGTCGGACATCTGGTTCTCCTGGTCGGGGCCGATGCGCGAAGACGCCGGCCGCATCGCGCGGGACGGATCAGTCGAGGCCGAAGCCGATCATCGCCTTCGTCTCGAGGTATTCCTGGAGACCGGCCTCGCCCCATTCCCGGCCGTTGCCGGACTGGCGGTAGCCGCCGAACGGCGCGTGGACGTCCGGGGGCGGGTAGTTGATGTGGACCTGGCCGCCGACCAGCCGCCGCGCCGCGGCGCGCGCCCGGTCGCGGTCTCGCCCCTGCACGTAGGCGGCGAGCCCGTAGCGCGACCCGTTGGCGATCGCGATCGCCTCGTCCTCGCTGTCGTAGGCGAGGATCGACAGGACCGGGCCGAAGATCTCCTCCTGCGCGATGGTCATGTCGGGGGTCACGTCGGCGAAGACCGTCGGACGGACGTAGAAGCCGCGGTCCAGGTGGTCCGGCCGCTCCGGGCCGCCGGCGACGAGCCGCGCGCCCTCCGCGATGCCAGTGCGGATCAGCCCGACGACGCGCTCGTACTGGGTGCGGTTGACCACCGGGCCGAGATCCGTCTCAGGATCCGCGGTCGGGCCGAGCCGGAAGCCGGAGGCCGCCTCGGCCGCGATGGCGGCCGTCTCGTCCATTCGGGCTCGGGGCACGAGCATCCGCGTCGGGATGGAGCAGGACTGGCCGGAATTGGTGCAGCAGGCCGCGACGCCGCGCCGGACCGCCTGATCGAAGTCGACGTCCTCGAGCAGGATGTTGGCGGACTTGCCGCCGAGCTCCTGCGCGACGCGCTTGATGGTCGGGGCCGCCGCCCGGGCGATCTCGATCCCGGCGCGCGTCGACCCAGTGAACGAGACCATGTCGATCCCCGGATGCGCGGCGATCGCCGCGCCGACGCCGGGGCCGTCCCCGTTGACGAGGTTGAACACGCCCGGCGGAACACCCGCGTCGTGCAGGACCTGCGCGAACAGCATCGCGCTGACGGCCGAGTACTCGCTGGGTTTCAGCACCATCGTGCAGCCGGCCGCGAGCGCGGGGGCGATCTTCACGACGATCTGGTTGATCGGCCAGTTCCAGGGGGTGATCAGACCGCAGACGCCGATCGGCTCGCGCCGGATCCGGGTGGTGCCGCGATCCTCCTCGAAGGCGAAGCGCTCCATCACCTCGATGAGCGCGTTGAGGTGCGCCGGCCCCCGCGCCGCCTGCCCCTTGCGCGCGAAGCCGATGGGCGAGCCCATCTCCTTCCGGATCGTCTCGGCGAAGGTCTCGAACCGCTCCTCGAACAGCGCGAGGATCCGGCGCAGCAGCGCGACACGGGCGGCGGGCGCCGTCTCCGAGAAGGCCGGGAAGGCGGCGCGGGCCGCGCGGACGGCCCGGTCGACATCCTCGGCACTGCCGAGCGCGAGGGTGCCGAACGCGGTCTCGGTGGCGGGATCGATCAGCGGGAACGGCCGGGCCGCGACCGGCTCGACCCAGGCGCCGTCGATGTAGAAGCGGCTCAGGTCCGGGAGCGCCATGGTCTCAGGCTCCCTTCGCCAGAAGGCGGTACATCTCGGTGTGGTCGGCCGCGGGCCCGACCTCCCCGGCGATCGCGTGCCAGGTCTCGATGCAGTGGCGGCCGAAGTCGAGCGGGTAGTCAACCGACTCGGCCAGCGCCCCGGCGATGCCGAGATCCTTGTCCATCAGCTTCAGCGAGAAGCCCGAGGCGAAGCTGCCGCTGAGCATGAACTGCTTGACCTTGTTCTCGGAGGTGTTGCTGCGCCCGGACGAGGCGTTGAGCACGTCGGTCATGGCCTCCGGCGCGATGCCGAAGCGCTGCGCCACGTGGAGCGCCTCGACGGTAGCGAGCAGACCCGCGGCGGAGACGAAGTTGTTCAGCGCCTTGGCGGCGTGGCCCGATCCCGCCGGGCCAATATGCAGGACGGAGGTGCCCATCGCCTCCAGCACCGGCCGCCAGCGGGCGAGGAGGTCCTCCGTGCCGCCGACGAGGATCGCGAGCGTGCCGTTGACCGCCCGCTTCACGCCGCCCGAGACCGGCGCGTCCAGGTAGCCGAGCCCCTTCCCGGCGAGCGTCTCGCCGAGCGCGCGGGATCGAACCGGCTCCGACGAGCTCATGTCGATCACGGTGGCGCCGGCCGGAAGCGCGTCGGCCCAGCCGTCATCGAGCAGCACCGCCTCGACGATGGCGGAGTTCGGCAGCATCGTGATCAGGAGATCGAGCCCGGCGGCGTTCTCCCGCGTCAGCGTCGTCGCACCGAGGTCCCGGGCGAGCGCGTCGGTCCGGCCCGCGTCCGCGTCGAGCAGGCGGAGCACGTGCCCCGCCTTGGCGAGGCACCGGCTCATGGGATCGCCCATCATGCCGAGACCGATGACGCCGATGGTTCTCTGTTCCATGCCGTGAATGTCCCTCTGGGCGACAGCCGGAGCGGCCCGACGCCGCGTGTCCCCGTCAGCGCAGGGCGGAGAAGTCCGTGGGGGTGAGGAAGGTGTTCTCGATCCGGGCGACGATCGGCCGGTCCTTCTCAGTCTCGGCGCGGGCGGCGATCCAGTCCGGATCGGCTTGGAAGGCGTTCCAGCGCGCCTCGCGCTGGGCCATGTCGTCCCACTTGAGCAGGTAGGTGAGCGCGTGGTTGTCGGGACCGACGAGCGTGGTCCAGAAACCGATCTGCTCGATGCCGTATTTCTGGAAGAAGCCGAGCGTCGTGGAGCGGAACCGCTCCAGCAGGGCCGGCAGACGTGTCGGGGCGCAGTAGTAGACACGCATCTCGACGATCATGGAATCCTCCAGTCAGTAGGTCGGTGAAGCGGTCGGGGGCAGGTCGACGCGCGCGATCCATCCGGCGACATCCTCGGCCGCCGGCGGGTAGATCGCGAGAACCTGCGGATCGTGGCCCGGGACAATGTGATCCTCGGATTCGGCCAGGCGCCTGACGATCCGGTAGCCCTCGAACATGTCGACGACGTTGAAGACGATCGGATAGGCGAGCCGGCGGCCGATATTGGCGAAGAAGTGCGCGGCGTCGGAGGCCAGAACGACCCAGCCGCGCGCCGTGCGGACCCGGACGATCTGCAGGCCATCCGAGTGCCCGCCGACCCGGTGGAGGGTGATCCCCGGATACAGCGTGTCGGTCGTCTCGCGGAAGCGGACGCGGTCCTCGAACAGCCGGTCCACCATCGCCTTCACGTCCTCGGCGGCGAAGGGGTGGCGGACCTCCGGGTGGCACATGCAGCGGCCGGTGCAGAAGGCCATCTCGCGCTCCTGGACATGGAAGCGGGCCTTCGGGAACAGGTCGTGGTTGCCGGCATGGTCGTAGTGCAGGTGGGTCAGGACGACGTCCTCGACCTGAAGCGGGTCGACCCCGATCCGCGCCAGCCCCTCCTCGACCGGCCGGACGATGTCGCGGCCCCGCTTCGTCGCCATCGCCCGGTCGAAGCCCGTGTCGACGACGATCGTTCGGCCAGCGCCCGCGACGACCCACACGAAGTAGTCGATCGGCATTGGCCCATCGTGGATGTCCCCGCCGATGAAGTTCTCGCGGGCCATACGGTGATGATGCGCGTACTTGATCGCGTAGATCTTGTAGATCTCTGCGTCCATGCGGGCGTTTCCTTCAGGCGGCCGGTTGAACCGGCTCTTCCTCGCGGGTGCATCTCATCCGCGACTCGAATTGAGCATATCGTCCGACAATCTGTCAATCAGGCGATACCGATTTTGACAGCCCCAATCGATCGCCCCGCTCAGCGATGCCAGGCGCCATCATATCGTTCGCGTGGGGTGGAACCGGGTAGCTCGACGAGGATGGCGGCTGTCAGCACCCCGCGGGCACGCCCGGACTCGGCATCAGGAATCGCGACGGACGGCCCGGGCGAGCCCCCGCGGAACGCTGCCTCGCTTCCGTGACCGGCCCGCGGAGCCGATCACGCCTGCTCGTTCGGACGGCGCATCGCGAAGCCGAAGACCCAGAGGGACAGGCCGAGATTGATCGCCGCCACGGCCAGCATGACGTCCAGCAGCGGCATGAGGCCGAACCGTTCGGCGATGTAGCCGCAGGCCAGCGGGGTGACCGCCTGACCGAGGAGCGGCAGGCGGGCGAGCCGACCCATCGCGGCCGCGTATTCGCGCTGTCCGTAAAGCGCCAGCGGCAGCGTGCCCCGCACGACGGTGCGCATGCCGTTGCCGGCGCCGTAGAGCAGCATGGCGAGCCACGCCAGCGACGGCAAAGTCGCCAGCAGCAGGAGGCCGAGCCCGACGCTGGCGCTCGACAGGAGCAGGGACCAGGCCGGATGGGCGCGGCGGCCGAAGGCGAGTTCGACGACGCGCACGCCGACCTGGGCCGGACCGATCAGGCCGGTCAGGGCCACGGCGGCGGTGCCGCCGACGCCCAGGGTCTGGAGCAGGTTGAGCAGCTGCACCGAGGCGGCGGTCATGATCATCGCCGCCATCGTGAAGGTCACCGCGAGGAGGCGCTCGGCCGGCAGGCGCCCGGCTTCGCTTGAGCCGGCCGGCTCGCAGGGCCGGGGCACTGCCGCCGGCTCGACCGCGGCCCGGCTCCGCGCCGGCAGGGCCCAGGCGAAGAGCGGGACCACGAGGGCGACGGACAGGATCGCGTAGGTGAGGCAGGCCCCGCGCCAGCCGACCTGATCGACCAGGAACCGCGTCGCCGGCCAGCATAGCGAGACCGCGAAGCCCGACGAGATCGCGATCTGGGTCATCGCCCCGCGCGCGGCGGCGCCGTAGGCCTGGCCGATCGCCGCGAAGAGCGGGTCGTAGAGCGCGGCCGACATGCCGAGACCGGCGATCACCCAGGCGAGCAGGAAGACCGGCAGAGTCTGCGCGGCCGCCATCAGCACCAGGCCGGCCGCGATGATCGTGGCGCCGACGACCAGGACCGGCCGCCCGCCGTGACGCCGGATCATGCGGCCGACGAACGGCGCCGGCAGACCCGACACGAAGATCGCCAGCGACAGCGCGCCCACCACCATGGCCTGCGGCCAGCCGGTCTCGGCGACGACCGGGTCCGAGACGACCGCGGTGAGGAAGAAGGTGCCGCCCCACAGGACGATCTGCGTCACGCCGAGGGCTGTGTTGCCGGCGATGGTCGGACGCGGCGTCTCGGGCCGCTCGGGACTGCGCGCGGATGGGGCGCCGGGCACGATGATGATGTCTCCGCTTGGTGGGATCCGAAGCTGCTGGGCTTGAGCATCCCTAGCGCGCCGCCGAGCCCCCCAGCCCCGCAATCCTTGATCTGCAGCCGTGCACGGGTCTCGGAGGCCATGCCGGCCGGCCTCACGGCGCTCTCCGCCGCAGCGGCGCCAGGTTCGGCGCGGAACCGCGTCACAACAGAGGGTCGGGGGCCGCGACGGATCCTCCGGCCACGCTGCACGACAGCGACGCCGTCATCGCAGAATGAGGCGCCGGCCCCCTTTCCCGCGCGGGAGCGGGGGCCTGTCACGACCGTCGGAGCCGTCGGCACGGCCGTCGTGGACCGTGTCCTCCGGCAGGAACCGCGCGACCGCGTCATGGATCGCCGCGGCGAACTCCGCTTCCCGACGCTCGAATTCATCGAGCAGGCCGGACACCGCGACCGCCAGCGGGCGGCCCCGGCTGTCGATGCGCCTGGGCAGCGGGACCGCGATCGAGCCGGCGCCCGGCGTGACGAGGCCGCGGGAGAAGAAGTGCCCGTCCCGCCGCAGTCGGGCCAGATTGGCCAGGACGGCCGCCAGCGCGATCCGCGGCTGCCCGGCCGGCGCCTCGGCGTTCGTGCGGCGGACCAGCGGCCCGATCTCGGCCTCCGGGCTGTCGGCGAGCAGCGCGGTGCCGGTCGCCGACCAGACGACGAGGCGGCGCGTCCCGGGCGGGACGTGGAAGCGCATGGCGGTGCGCGCCTGCAGGACGTGGACGTATTGCGAGAAGATCGCGTTGCGCGCGGCGAGGATCACCGTGCCGCCCGTGCGCTCCGACAGGTGCTCGAGCATGCGCACGAGGCTGCCGTCGCGCACCGGCCCCTTGTCGAGCCACGCCCCGAGGAGCGCCACACGGGGCGACGGCAGGAAGCTGCGGCTCGCCGGGTCGTAGTCGAGGTAGCCGAGCCGGACGAGGCTCTTCAGGAGCACCGACGTCGACGATTGCGGGACCTTCAGCCGCTCGGCGATCTCGGAGACCCGGGCCTCGCGCTGGATCTCGTCGAACATCTCCAGGATCTGGAGCACCCGTCCGGCGGACTTCACCAGGGCCGGATCCGAGCCGGCGGGATCGGCCCCCACCGTCAGGTCCGTGGACGCTGCCCCCCGCTCGTCAATGCGCTCACCCATGCCGGGACCCGCGGAACGGGGTCCCCGGAAGCCGCACGGCGCGAGACGCCCCTGCGCGTCCCTGCCCGAAGCCGTGGTGATCGCGGCGCATCGCCGGCGCGTCCCCGTTGCTGCGACGCGACCCCGGATCGCCGTCTATCGGCAGTATAGCGCCGGCACGATCGGCGGCCACCATCACGGATGTGATATTCTTCAGCAGATGGGCGATGGCGATTGAAGCCGGGCCCGCGCTCTGCCCTATTCGTCCGCGGTGTCGGCTTGGTCTGACCGACCGGCACCGGGAGACCGCGCGGCAAGCGCGGCCCTGTCCGGGAGGAATGCCGATGTCGATCCGCCACGCGGCCGTCGCCGCGCGCCTCCTCGTCGCCGCGCTGACGCTTCCGGCCCTCGCCGGGGCGGCGCGGGCCGAGACGGCCTCCGTCCGCATCGGCCTGCAATACGGCCTCGTCTACCTGCCGGTGATGATCGCGCAGAGCGAGGGGCTGTTCGACAAGCGCGCCAAGGAAGCCGGGCTCGAAGGGCTGACCGTGACGCTGACCCGCTTCAGCGGCTCGACGGCGATGAACGACGCGCTGCTCTCCGACAGCGTCGAGCTCGGCACCCTCGGCTCGGCCGGCGCCCTGATCGCCTGGGACAAGACGCGCGGAAGCCAGCAGATCAAGAGCCTCACCGCCCTGAGCTCGGTCGTCTACACGCTGTTCACCGGCAAGCCCGGCGTCGCCGCGCTGAAGGACTTCACCTTCGGCGACAAGATCGCGGTCCCGGCCTTCAACTCGCCCCAGGCGATCCTGCTGCGGGTCGCGGCGGCCCAGCAGCTCGGCGGATCGGCCAAGGCCGACGCGCTGATGGTGAGCCTGCCCCATCCGGACGCCACCGCGGCGATGCGCGCCGGACAGGGCATCGCCGGCTACTTCGCGACGCCGCCCTTCACGCAGGTCCTGCAGGCGGACCCCAAGATCCGGGCGATCATGACCTCGACCGGCCTGATCGGCAGCGGCGACATCACCGCCGCCACTCTGAACGCCAAGCAGGGCTTCGTCGACGCGAACCCGAAGGTCGCGCAGGCGATCCGCGCCGGGATGGAGGACGCGGTGGCGCTGATCCGGAGCGACCCCAAGCGCGCGGCGACGATCTACCTCGCCTCCGAGCAGGTGCAGATCGACCGCGCGCAGGTCGAGACGATCCTGACCGACGGCTCCATCGTCTACGACGTGGCGCCGAAGGGGATGGTGAACCTCGCCAAGGCGATGGCGACGCAGGGCTTCCTGCGGAAGGTGCCGGGCGACTGGCAGGAGATCTTCTTCCCCGGCCTCCAGGGCCGCGACGGGAGCTGAGCGACGCGGATCCGGCGCCGCCCACACGTCCCATCGCTCATGGAACCTCGGATGCACAGCTTCCGCTTCAGCGCCGAGCCGCTCCCGCCCGAGGTCGAGGCCGCCCGCGCGTCCATCCGCGCCTTCCTCGACGCGGAACGGGAGGCCGGGCATTTCGTGCCGCACCGGACCTCGTGGACGACCTTCGACGCCGCCTTCAGCCGGCGCGCCGGGGCGGCCGGGTTCATCGGCCTGACCGTGCCGGAGGCCTATGGCGGCCACGCCCGTTCCGGCCTCGTCCGCTTCGTCGTCACCGAGGAGATGCTGGCGGCCGGCGCGCCCTGCGGCGCCCACTGGATCGCCGACCGCCAATCCGGCCCGCAGATCCTGCGGCACGGCACCGAGGCGGCCAAGCGGGCGATCCTGCCGCGCATCTGCCGGGGCGAGTGCGCCTTCGGCATCGGCATGAGCGAGCCGAATTCCGGCTCGGACCTCGCCGCCGTGCGGACTCGCGCGGTGCGCGACGGCGACGATTGGGTCATCAACGGCTCCAAGATCTGGACGACGAACGCCCATCAGGTCGACTATCTGCTGGCCCTGGTTCGGACGGGCGAGCCCGGGCCGGACCGGCACGGCGGGCTGACCCAGTTCATCGTCGACATGGCCGCCCCCGGGGTGACGGTGCGCCCGATCCTCGACCTGTCGGGCCATCACGAGTTCAACGAGGTGTTCTTCACCGACTACCGCGTTCCCGACGCGATGCGGGTCGGCGCGGAGGGCGATGGCTGGAATCTCGTCACGGAGGAGCTCGCCTTCGAGCGCTCGGGACCCGACCGGTTCCTGTCGGATTACCGCCTGCTCGTCGAACTCGTCGACCGGATCGGGCCGGAACCGGACCGTTTCCAGGCGGTCGAGACCGGGCGGATGGTGGCGCAGCTCACCGCGCTGCTGGGCATGTCGGCCTCGGTGGCCCGCCTCCTCGACCAGGGCATCGTGCCGGGCGTCGAGGCGGCCCTGGTCAAGGACGTCGGCAACGGCTTCGAGCGCGCGGTGCCGGAGATCGCCCGGCGGCTCGTGCCGGTCGAGCCGAGCCTGTCGGCGCAGGGCGACGCCTTCCGCGAGGCGCTCGGCGGCGTGACCCTGCGGGCGCCGTCCTTCACCCTGCGCGGCGGGACCCGCGAGGTCCTGCGCGGCGTCATCGCCCGGGGGCTGGGGCTGCGATGAGCCGGATGGACCACGCAGTGGAGGCCGGCGACATGGTCGACGGGATCGTCCTCGATCAGGTCGAGCGGCTGCTCGCCCAGCACCTCACGCCGGCGCTGCTGGCGGCGTGCGATGGGGCCGTGGACGCGACAGCCTGGCCGGCGGATCTCTGGACGGCGCTCGCCGAGAGCGGCCTGCCGCTGGCGCTGGTGCCCGAGGCGGAGGACGGGATCGGCCTCGCCGCGACGACGGCCGCCCGGCTGATCCGGCGCTGCGGTTGGGCCGCCCTGCCCCTGCCGCTGCCGGAGACCGTCGTGGGCGCGGCGCTCTGGAGCGCGGCAGGCGGGGACGCGAACGCGGACGCCCTGTCGCTTGTCCCGGGCGGCCCCGTGCGGATCGCACCCCACACGGACGGCTTCGTCTTGGACGGCCGGGTCGCGCAGGTGCCCTGGGGCGGTTCAGTCGCGTCCCTGCTCCTCGATGCCGTCGACGCGACGGGCGAGCCGCACCTCGTGCGGATCGCCGCGCCCGGCACGATCCGAGACACGCACCACAACCTCGCCGGCGAGCCGCGCGACACGCTCGACCTGACCGGCTGCACCGTCTCCACCGACGAAGTCCGGGCTGCGCCGGGCTGGGCCACCGGAGCGGGTGTGCCGGCCGTCGAGGCGGTCGGTGCCTGGGTCCGGGCGCAGCAGATGGTGGGTGCCCTGGAGAGCTGTCTCGGCTCCGCCCTCGATCATGCGCAGGAGCGGCAGCAATTCGGCCGGCCGCTCGCCAAGTTCCAGGCGATCCAGCACATGCTGGCCGAGGCCGCGGGCCACGTCGCGGCGGCGAGTGCGGCCGCCGACCTCGCGGCCGCCTGCTGGGGCGACCCGCGTTTCGTCCTCGCCACCGCCATCGCGAAGGCGCGCTGCGGCGAGGCGGCGGGCCACGTCGCGGCGATCGGCCATCAGATCCACGGGGCCATGGGCTTCACTCAGGAGCACCCGCTCCACCGCGCGACGCGGCGGCTGTGGTCCTGGCGCGACGAGTTCGGATCCGACGCCCTCTGGCAGGAGCGGATCGGGCGCGCGGTCTGCGCGTGCGGCGGCGCGGCCCTCTGGCCGATGCTGGTCCGGCTCCGGGGCGGTGCCGGCTGAGATGGGAGACCTTTGCGTGCCGGATCACTCCGCCGAGACTCACTCTGCCGAGACGAACAAGGCCGGGCCGCTCGCGGGCGTGCGGGTCGTCGATCTGACCAGCGTGATCATGGGCCCCTCGGCGACGCATATCCTCGCCGATCTCGGCGCCGACGTGATCAAGATCGAGACGCCGGAGGGTGATTCCTTCCGGCACTACCGGCCCGCCCGGGGCGCCGGGATGGGCGGCAACTTCCTGCACCTCAACCGCAACAAGCGCAGCGTGCGCCTCGACCTGAAGCGGGCCGCGGCGCGGGCCGCCCTGGACCAGCTGATCGCCACCGCAGACGTGTTCGTCCACTCGATGCGGCCGGACGCGATCCTGCGCCTGGGCTACGGCTACGAGCGCGTGCGCGCGCTCAAGCCCGACATCGTCTTCTGCGGCGCCTACGGGTTCGGGGCCGACGGCCCCTACGCCCACAAGGCGGCCTACGACGACCTGATTCAGGCGGGCTCGGGCCTCGCGGCGCTCCAGACGGCCGCCACCGGCCGGCCCGGCTACCTGCCCACCGTGCTGTGCGACAAGATCGCCGGCCAAGCCATCGCCTGCGCGATCCTCGCCGCCCTCTACGAGCGCCGGGCCGGCGGTGGCGGGCAGGCGGTCGAGGTGCCGATGTTCGAGACCATGGTCGAGTTCAACTTCGTCGAGCACATGGTCGGCTACGCCTTCGAGCCGCCGCTGGGGCCGCCGGGCTTCAACCGGGTGCTGAGCCCGAAGCGCAAGCCCTACCGCACCCGGGACGGCTACGCCTGCATCCTGCCCTACTCGGACCGGAACTGGCGCGACTTCTTCATCCATACCGGCCGGCTCGAATTCGTGGACGATCCGCGCTTCGCGCCGCTCGCCGTGCGGGTGGAGAACATCGAGATCCTCTACGCGCTGGTCGAGGAGGAGGCGCCGCGCAGGACCACCGCCGAGTGGGTCGCGTTCTGCGACTCGGTGAGCATCCCGTGCATGCCGGTCCTCGGGCTGGAGGACCTGCCGGAGGACGAACACCTGAGGGCGGTGGGCTTCTTCGGCACCGCCGAGCACCCGAGCGAGGGGGCCTACCGGACCATGCGCCGGCCGGTCTCGTTCAGCGGCAGCCGGTTCGCGATCCGCCGCCACGCCCCGCGGCACGGCGAGCACACCGCCGAGGTCCTGGCCGAGGCCGGGCTCGACCCGGCCGAGATCGCGGCCCTGATCGACGCGCCGGGCGAAACCCACCCCGCGCCCCTGGAGGCCGCCCGATGAGTGCCGAGACTAGGACCCGCGACGCGGGCGAGGACCTGCTGTTCTCCGTCGCCGAGGGGGTCGCGACCATCACGCTGAACCGGCCCGAGCGGAAGAACGCCTTCACCTTCCCGATGATCGAGGCCTGGACGGCGGCCCTGCAGCGCTGCCGCACCGACGCGGCGATCCGCGTCGTGGTCGTGACCGGAGCGGGCTCGGCCTTCTGCAGCGGCGGCGACATCGTCGAGATGGGCGAGCGCCTCGACCAGCCGCCCGCCCGGCGCAAGGACGAGCTCCACGGGCGGATCCAGCGCATCCCGCTGACGTTGGAGGATCTCGACAAGCCGGTGATCGCCGCGCTGAACGGCGTGGCCACCGGCGCGGGCCTCGACCTCGCCCTGATGTGCGACCTGCGCTACGCCGCGCAGAGCGCCCGCTTCGCCGAGACCTACGTGCGGGTCGGCCTGGTCCCGGGCGCGGGCGGCGCCCATTTCTTGCCCCGGCTCGTCGGGACCGCGAAGGCGCTGGAGCTGTTCTTCACCGGCGATTTCGTCGATGCCGACGAGGCCCTGCGGATCGGTCTGGTCAACGGCGTTCACGCCGACGCCGACCTGATGCCGGCCGTCGCGGCGCTGGCGCGGAAGATTGCCCAGGCGCCGCCGCTGACGCTGAGCCTGATCAAGCGCGCGGTCTATCAGGGCTTGCGCAACGACCTGCGCACCAACCTCGACCTGATCTCCTCGCACTACGCCGTCGTCACCGCGACCCTCGAGCATCGGGAGGCGGTGCAGGCCTTTATCGGCCAGCGCGACAGGGGCTGAACCACCGGCGCGAACAACATCTCCCCCCGGGCATCACGCTTTCATGCTTGTCGCCACCGCGACTACCTGCAAGTCTATCCAAAATTCAATCCGCGCAACGACGCGGAATCAGTCTGGGAGGACGCGATGATGGCTCGGATTCTCGGTGCGCTCGTGTGTGCGCTCGCCCTCGCGGCGCCGGCCGCGGCGCAGAGTCCGATCGTCATCAAGTTCAGCCACGTCGTCACCACGGACACGCCCAAGGGTCAGGGCGCCGAGCGGTTCAAGCAGCTCGCCGAGGAGCGCACCAAGGGCGGGGTCAAGGTCGAGATCTATCCGAACAGCACGCTCTACAAGGACAAGGAAGAGGTGGAGATGCTCCAGCTCGGCGCCGTGCAGATGCTGGCGCCGTCCACGAGCAAGTTCGGCCCCCTCGGCGTGAAGGAATTCGAGGCTTTCGACCTGCCCTTCATCTTCCCCAACGAGCAGGTGCTCCGCCGCGTCCAGGACGGGCCGATCGGCCAGGGCCTGTTCAAGAAGCTCGAATCCAAGGGGATCAAGGGCCTCGGCTACTGGGACAACGGCTTCAAGATCCTCACCGCCAACAAGCCCATGCACGCCCCCGAGGACGTGAAGGGCCTGAAGTTCCGCATCCAGTCCTCGAAGGTGCTGGAGGCGCAGTTCAAGCAGCTCGGCGCGCTACCGCAGGTCCTGGCCTTCTCCGAGCTCTACCAGGCGCTGCAGACCGGTGTGGTCGACGGCCAGGAGAACCCGCCGTCGAACGTCACGACCCAGAAGATCAACGAGGTGCAGAAGCACGCCACGCTGACCTATCACGGCTACATCGGCTACGCGGTGATCGTGAACAAGGGCTTCTGGGACGGCCTGCCCGCCGACATCCGCACGACGCTCGAGGGCGCGATGAAGGATGCGACCGCCTACGAGCACGAGATCGCCGACAAGCAGAACGAGAAGGCGCTCGCCGACATCCGCGCCACGGGCAAGACCGAGGTCTACACCCCGACCGAGGCCGAGAACGCCGCGTGGCGCAAGGCGCTCGCACCGGTCCAGCGCGAGATGGCCTCCCGCGTCGGCAAGGATCTCGTCACGGCGCTCAACAAGGAAGCCGAGGCGGCGCCGAACAACTGATCCTGCCGCCGCGCCGCCCGGACCGACCATGTTGCTGAAACTTCTCGATCGGCTCGAAGAGGTGCTGATCGGAACGCTGATGGCGGCCGCGACCGTCATCACCTTCGCCACGGTGGTGCACCGGTTCCTCTCCGGCATCCCCGCGCTCCAGGACTACACCGACCGGATCGACTTCGGCTGGTCGCAGGAACTGTGCATCTACATGTTCATCTGGGTCGCGAAGTTCGGCGCGGCCTACGGCGTGCGCACCGGCATCCATGTCGGCGTCGACGTGCTGGTCAACCGGCTGCCGCCGGGCGCGCGTCGGATCATGGTCCTGGTCAGCCTCGCGGCGGGCGCGCTGTTCACCGGGATCGTCGGCACGCTCGGCGCTAATTTCGTCTGGCGCATCGGTCACACCGACCAGACGACGCCCGACATGGAGATCCCGGTCTGGATCGTCTACCTCGCGATCCCGCTCGGCTCCTACCTGATGTGCTTCCGCTTCCTGCAGGTCGCGTGGGGCTACTGGACGACCGGGCACCTGCCCGCCCGCGACCACGCCCATGTCGACGGCGTCCCGACCGTCGAGGGCGTCGACCCGGTCCAGCTCGGCCGCGAGGGAGGCCCCGCATGAGCGGCCTGATCATCTTCGGGCTGCTCATCGCCCTGATGCTCACCGGCATGCCGATCTCGATCGCGCTCGGCCTGACGGTGCTGACCTTCCTGTTCACCCTGACGCAGGTGCCGATCGAGAGCGTCGCGCTCAAGCTGTTCACCGGGATCGAGAACTTCTCGATCATGGCGATCCCGTTCTTCATCCTCGCCGGCAACTTCCTGGCCCATGGCGGCGTGGCACGGCGGATGATCGCCTTCACGACCTCGCTCGTCGGGCACTGGCCGGGCGGCCTCGGCCTCGCCGGCGTGGTCGCCTGCGCGCTGTTCGCCGCCGTGTCGGGATCGAGCGTGGCGACGGTCGTGGCGATCGGCTCCATCATCCTGCCGGCCATGGTGGCCGAGGGCTACCCAAAGCGCTTCGGCGCCGGGGTGATCACCACGTCGGGGGCGCTCGGGATCCTCGTGCCGCCCTCGATCATCCTCGTGCTCTACGGCGTGTCGACGAATTCCTCGATCGGCAACCTGTTCCTCGCCGGGGTGATGCCCGGCATCGTCCTGTCGGCGATGCTGGCGACCGTCACCTTCGTCATCGCCAAGCGCCGCGGCTATCCGCGCATGCCGAAGGCCTCCTGGGCCGAGCGCCTGCGCGCCTTCCGCGAGAGCGCGTGGGGCCTGTTCCTCGTGGTGATGGTGATCGGCGGCATCTACGCGGGCATCTTCACGCCGACCGAGGCGGCCGCGACCGCCGCCGTCTACGCCTTCGTCATCGCGGTGTTCGTCTACCGCGACCTGAAGCTGTCGGACGTGCCGCGCGTGCTCCTCGCCTCCGCCAACATGAGCGCGATGCTGCTCTACATCATCACCAACGCGGTGCTGTTCTCGTTCCTGATGACCTCGGAGAACATCCCGCAGGCGATGGCGGCGTGGCTGATCGCCATGAATTTCAGCCCGCTGATCTTCCTGCTCGTGGTCAACATCATCCTGCTGATCGCCGGCAACGTGATGGAGCCGTCCTCGATCCTGCTGATCATGGCGCCGATCCTGTTCCCGATCGCCGTCAAGCTCGGGATCGACCCGATCCATTTCGGGATCATCATGGCGGTCAACATGGAGGTCGGCCTGTGCCATCCGCCGGTCGGGCTCAACCTCTACGTCGCCAGCGGCATCGCCCATATGGGCATCTCCGAGCTGACGGTCGCGGTGCTGCCCTGGCTCCTGACGATGCTGGCCTTTCTGGTCCTGGTGACCTACTGGCCCGCCCTGTCCCTGTGGCTTCCCCGGGCGCTCGGGGCGATGTGACGGGCGCGCGCCGCGCGGGTGCAGCCCCGGGCTCGGCCGGCGTTGCGGCGCCCGGGGCACGCGCAGATCGACGCGCGCCACCGGCCCCGCCCGCTCGGCAGCAGATGCGAGCGCGACCGCTCCGCCGATCCGAGCTGTCCGAGACCGACAGCCTGCTGCTGCCGTTCTGCACCGCCCTGTCGAACCTGTTCTGGCTGCCGGTCATGGGGGCGCTGTCCGGCCGGATCGGGCGCAAGCCGATCCTGCTCGTCATCTCGGCGCCCACCCTGCGCACCGCCTAACCGGTGCTGGGCTGGCCCGCGGCCAACGCGAGCGTCGGCAACGTGCTGATCGCGCTCCTCGGCTGTCCTTCCTGTACGGCAGCGGCAACGGCGCGATGGTGGTGGCGCCGACCGAGGTGGTCCCGGCGAGGGTGCGCACGGCCGGCTTCGTCCTCGCCGACCCGCTGGCGACCGCCCTGCCCGGCGGCTTCACGCCCCCGGTCACGACGTGGCTCACCGAAGCCGACGGCAACCGCGCGGCCTGTGGACGGCGATCAGGGGCACCTGCGGCCCCGTCACCACGCGCCTGATCGACCGCCGCGCGGGCCAGTCGGCCGCTCTGGGCGCTCCGGCCTGATCCGCCGGCACGGGATCGGCAGGGGGGCTTCAGCCTCCCTGCCGCGCCGACAGGACCGGCGGTCAGGCGAATTGCGGGGCCGCCGTGCCGGTGTGCCGCAGGGTCAGGGCCAGGCAGACGATCGCGAGCACGCAGGCCGCCAGCAGGAGGATGAAGCAGCCGTTCCAGCCGTAATGGTCGGTCGTGTAGCCGACCAGCGCGCTCGCCGCGACGGAGCCCCCCAGATACCCGAACAGGCCCGTGAAGCCCGCCGCCGTCCCGGCCGCCTTCTTGGGCACGAGCTCGAGGGCCTGGAGACCGATCAGCATCACCGGCCCGTAGATCAGGAAGCCGATGCAGATCAGGGCCGCGAGATCGACGCCCGGGTTGCCCTCGGGGTTGAGCCAGTAGACCAGCGTCGCCGCCATGACGCCGAACATGAACACCACGCCCGTCGCGCCGCGATTGCCGCGGAACAGTTTGTCGGACAGCCAGCCGCAGAGCAGGGTGCCGGGGATGCCGGCCCACTCGTAGAGGAAGTAGGCCCAGGAGGTCTTGTCCACCGAGAAGTGCTTGGCCTCCTTCAGGTAGGTCGGCGCCCAGTCCAGCACACCGTAGCGGAGCAGGTAGACGAACACGTTGGCGAAGGCGATGTACCAGAGCATCCGGTTCTTCAGCACGTGCTCGACGAAGATCTCGCGCGTGGAGAACTCGCGCTCGTGGTTGGCGTCGTAGCCCTCCGGATAATCGTTCTTCCAGGTCTCCACGGACGGCAGCCCGCAGGATTGCGGCGTGTCCCGCATGGTCAGGAAGGCGAAGACCGCGACGCCGAGCGCCACGGCGGCGGGCACGTAGAAGGCCGCGTGCCAGTCGTTGAACCAGGCCAGGCCGAGCAGGAAGAGCGGCCCGATCAGGCCACCGCCGACGTTGTGCGCCACGTTCCAGACCGAGACGACGCCGCCGCGCTCCTTCTGCGACCACCAGTGCACCATCGTGCGACCGCTCGGCGGCCAGCCCATGCCCTGGAACCAGCCGTTGAGGAAGAGCAGCACGAACATGATGCCGACGCTGGACGTCGCCCAGGGCACGAAGCCGAACAGGAACATCACCAGCGCCGAGAGCACGAGGCCGATCGGCAGGAAGTAGCGCGGGTTGGAGCGGTCCGAGACCATGCCCATCAGGAACTTGGACAGGCCGTACGCGATCGCCACCGCGGAGAGCGCGGTGCCGAGCTCACCGCGGCTGTAGCCCTGCTCGACCAAGTAGGGCATGGCCAGCGAGAAGTTCTTGCGCAGCAGGTAATAGCCCGCGTAGCCCAGGAAGATTCCCGCGAAGATCTGCCAACGCAGCTTGCGGTAGGTCGGATCGACGCGATCCGTCTGAATGGGTGGCCGATGGGCCGCGGGAGCGAGGAAGCCGATCATGGCGCGCCTTCGTGAGATCGCGGACGGGCCCGGGCTCATCCCGGGCGCATCTCGGATTGGACGGGGTGGTGACGTGCCGCGCTCAGCGTCGCGCCGAAGCGGATCCCGCGGCGTGCCGACGCGCGATCCGCGCGTCCGGTCTCGACCTTTGGCGATGGTGGACGGCGTTGTCCGGTCGCGGCATCGTTTCCTCCTTGTGGTGCGGCGCATCTCCGGCTCGGCCGGGTCGCCGTCGTGCGGTTCCCCTGCCGCCCGCGCGGGGCGGCCGGCTCAGCCGGCGGCCATCGCGCCGGCGTGCCGGCCGGTCATGGTCGCGATCCGCGCCCGCAGCGCCGCGACCTCGTCGGCCGAGAAGGCGAGGCCGAGCTTGGACCGACGCCAGAGCACGTCCTCGGCGGTGCGGGCCCATTCCCGGTCCATCATCCAGCGCAGCTCGCCTTCGTGGAGGCCGTGCCCGAGGTCGGGCCCGAGATTCGCGGCGATGCGCAGCGCGTCCGTCCCGTAGGCGGCCACCAGGCGCTGGACCGTGGCGGCCGCGAGCTGGGGCGCGGCGCGGGCGAGGCGCGCCTCGAGCTCGGCCACCCCGTCCACCGGGAAATCGCCGCCCGGCAGCGCGGCGCTTCCGGTCCAAGAGCGGCCGCGCGCGCCGAGGCGCTGACCGATCTCCTTCAGGGCATCCTCGGCCAGCTTGCGGTAGGTCGTGATCTTTCCGCCGAAGATGTTGAGCACCGCCGCCTCGCCGGCCGCGCCGTCCGTCTTCAGCACGTAGTCGCGCGTCGCCTCCTGCGCCGCGGAGGCGTGATCGTCGTAGAGGGGGCGCACGCCCGAGAAGGACCAGACGATGTCGTCGCGGCGCAGCGGCGTCGCGAAGTATTCGCTGGCGGCGCTCAGCAGATACGCGGTCTCCTCCTCGGTGATCGCCGCGTCGGCGGGATCGCCGGAGAAATCACGGTCCGTCGTGCCGACCAGGGTCGTGTCGTTCGCGTAGGGGATCGCGAAGATGATGCGCCCGTCCGCGTTCTGGAAGATGAAGGCCCGGTCGTGGTCGTAGAGCTTGCGCGTCACGATGTGCGAGCCCTGCACGAGGCGCACGTGCTTCGCCTCGCTCCGGCCGAGCGGCCCCTGGATCACCCGGTCGACCCAGGGTCCGGCCGCGTTCACGAGGAAGCGCGCGGCGATCTCGTCCTCGCGGCCGGTCTGCAGCTCGCGCCGGACGATGCGCCACAGATCGCCCTCGCGGCGGACCGAGACGACGCGGGTTCCCACCGCGATCTCGGCGCCCCGCGCCTCGGCATCGCGCGCGTTGAGCACCACGAGCCGCGTGTCGTCGACGCGCGCGTCCGAATACTCGAAGCCGCGCCGGAACTCGGATTTGAGCGGGGCGCCGATCGGGCCGGAGAGGTCCACGGGGCGCGTGCCGGGCAGGCGCTTGCGGCCGCCGAGATGGTCGTAGAGGAACAGCCCGATCCGCAGCAGCCAGGCCGGACGCAGGCCGGTATGCAGCGGCAGGACGAAGCGCAGCGGGCGCACGATGTGGGGCGCGATGCCCCAGAGCACCTCGCGCTCGGCCAGCGCCTCGCGCACGAGGCGAAACTCGTAGTGCTCCAGGTAGCGCAGGCCGCCGTGGATCAGTTTGGTCGACCATGACGAGGTGCCGCTGCCGAGGTCGTTCTGCTCGGTCAGCGAGACCGAGTATCCGCGGCCGGCCGCGTCCCGCGCGATCCCGCAGCCGTTGATCCCCCCGCCGATGACGGCAACGTCGAACGTGCGCATGATCCTCCCCCTTTCGTGTCGCGGCGTCCGGCGCGCGACTGCGAAAGCAGAGGAATTGAATACGAAACCAAAGGAAAGTCAATCGAAAGCGATACGCTCAACGACCGGTTTCGACGAGGCGGACGCCGGACGCGCGACAGAGGTCGCGCAGCGTCTCGCTGGGGCAGCGATCGGTGACGAAGGTTCCGATCTGGCCGAGCTGGGCGAGCCGGACCGGGGCGCTCCGCTCGAACTTGGTGGAATCCGCGACCAGCACGACGTGGCGGGCGTTGGCGATGATCGCCTGGGCGACCCGGACCTCGCGATAATCGAAATCGAGGAGCGCCCCGTCCTCGTCGATCGCCGAGGCTCCGATCACCGCGAAATCGACCTTGAACTGGCGGATGAAGTCCACCGCCGCCTCCCCGACGATCCCGCCGTCCGAGCGACGGATCAGGCCGCCCGCCACGATGCACTCGATCTCGGGGCTCGGCCGCAGGGCGAGCGCGACGTTGAGGTTGTTGGTGATCACCATGAGCCCGGAATGGCCGAGGAGCGCCCGGGCGACGGCCTCGGTGGTGGTACCGATATTGATGAACAGCGAGGAGCGGTCCGGGATCAGGTCGGCGGCCGCGCGCGCGATCGCCGCCTTCTCGGGCGCCGCCAGCGCGTTGCGGGCCTCGTAGTCGAGGTTCTCGGCCCCCGCGCCGAGCACAGCCCCGCCGTGGATGCGCGAAAGCAGACGCGCGTCGCACAGGTCGTTGAGATCCTTCCGAATGGTCTGCACGCTGACCGCGAACCGACCGGACAGGGCGTCGACCGAGACGCGCCCTTCGGTCCGCGCGATGTCCATGATCGCGTTCTGACGCTCCGAGAGCATACCGGCAGACCTCCGCGCGACGAAAACGAAACCCTTTTCGGTGCGAGCGCGCCAGCGTCGTGGGAAAGCGAAAGCGCGTTCTGGACCGGCGACCACGCCTAGCGGATTCGCCCCCGGGAGGGAACGTCGGGACGCCCGAGGCCGACCGGTCGCCCCGCTGGGTGCGAAGGCGGGACTCGCGCGGCGCGCCATCAGGGCGCCGCCTGCCCCGAGGCGCCCGCCCCGTTGACGACGCGCGCCCGCGCGTCGACAAGCACCGCGATGCATTGGTTTCCGTATTCACATCGATGACGGGCGCGGCCGTCCCGCAGAACTGGTCTCCGGTCGGAGGCGGGGCGCTCGGCGACCTGATCCGCAGCCACGACTGGGCGGCGACACCGCTCGGAGCCATCGGCACCTGGCCCGCGCCCGTCCGCACCATCGTCCAGACCCTGCTGCTCTCGCCGGTCCCGACTGTGGCGATCTGGGGCCGGGACGGCATCCTGGTCTACAATCAGGGCTACGCGGAGATCTGCGGCCCCCATCATCCGGAGGCCCTCGGCGGGCGCCTCCTGGAGCTCTGGCCGGAAGCCCGCGCCTTCAACGCGCACGTGATCGCGAGCGGCCTGTCCGGTCGCCCGCTCAGCTTCCGCGCCCACGAACTCGAGCTCTGGCGGCACGGGCGCGCCGAGACGGCCTGGATGGACCTGGAATACACCCCTGTCCTGGACGATCGGGGCACGCCGATCGGCACGCTCGCCACGGCGCTCGACATCACCGAACGCGTCCTCAGCGCGCGCCGGATCGCCGAGAACGAGAGCCGCTTCCGCTTCCTCGACCAGCTGGGTCAGGCAACCGCGAATGCTCGCGACGCCGGCGCGATCCTGGAGATCACCACGCGTTGCGTGGGCGCGCACCTGAACCTGTCGAACTGCGCCTACGCCGACATGGATCCGGACGGCGACGGCTTCACCATCCGCGGCAACTGGCACGCCCCGACATCGCCCTCGATCCTGGGGCATTACAGCCTCGCCGATTTCGGCGCGCTGGCCGTCCGGGAGCTGAATGCCGGTCGGCCCCTCATCGTCAACGACAACGTCGCCGAGCTCGCCCCGCACGAGGCCGAGACCTTCCGGGCGATCGGGATCGCGGCCACCATCTGCATGCCGCTGGTGAAGGACGGCCGGCTCGCGGCCCTGATGGCCATCCACCACGCGCACCCCCACCGCTGGTCGCACGCCGAGCTCGCGCTCATCCGCGAAGTCACCGAGCGCTGCTGGGCGCATATCGAGCGTGTCGGGGTCGAGGCGAGCCTGCGGGTCAGCGAGGCGCGGCTCCGGGCCCTGGTCCACGCCACCTCCGACGTGGTCTACCACATGAGTTCGGACTGGCAGGAGATGCGCCAGCTCGACGGCCGCGGCTTCCTGTCCGACCTGGCGGAGCCGAGCGTGCGCTGGCTCGATCACTACGTCGATCCGGCCGACAGGCCGGCGGTCAAGGCTGCGGTCAACGACGCGGTCCGCCGCAAGGGCCTGTTCGAGCTCGAGCACCGGGTCCGGCGCGCCGACGGCCGCGTCGGCTGGACGCTGTCGCGCGCGGTGCCGGTGATCGATCGGCACGGGACCGTGACCGAGTGGTTCGGGATGGCGAGCGACGTCACGTTCCGGCACGAGGCCGACGCGCGGCTCAGGGAGAGCGAGGCGCGGTTCCGCGCCATGGCGGACGACGCCCCGGTGATGACCTGGATCACCGACGAGAGCGGCGCGTGCATCTACCTGAACCGCCGCTGGTACGAGTTCACGGGGCAGGCCGAGGCCGAGGCACTCGGGCTCGGTTGGCTCGACGCGATCCATCCCGACGACCGCATCCGGTCCGAACAGGCGTTCCTGGCGGCGAACGCGGACCGGACGTCGTTCCGCCTCGAATACCGCCTCCGGAACAGGGACGGACGTTACCGCTGGGCGCTCGACGCCGCCTCGCCGCGATTCGACGCCGACGGCGCGTTTCTCGGCTACTTCGGGTCGGTGATCGACATCGACGAGCGCCGCGAGGCCGAGGCACGGCTGCGTACGCTGACCGACGTCGTGCCAGCCTTCGTCTGGTTCGCCTCGCCGGACGGCCAGCTGCATTTCCTGAACGACCGCTGGTGCGCGTATACCGGCCTCGACACGCGGGCGTCGCTGCCCGATGGCTGGATCGAGGCGGTTCTCCGGACGACCGCGCGCGGACGGCGGCGGTCTGGTCGGACGCGCGCGAGCGCGGCGTCACCTACGAGATCGAGGTCCGCTACCGCCGGCACGACGGGGCGTATCGCTGGTACATGGCCCGGGCCGAGCCGCTGCGCGATCCCGGCGGGACCATCACCGCCTGGTTCGGGACGTCGACCGACATCCACGACCGCAAGCTCGCCGAAGACGGTCTGCGCGAGCTGAACGAGACGCTCGAGAGCCGTGTCGCGGAACGCACCGGGGAGCTGCTCAAGACCGAGGAAGCGCTGCGCCAGTCGCAGAAGATGGAGGCGGTGGGTCAGCTCACGGGCGGCGTCGCGCACGACTTCAACAACCTGCTCACCATCATCCGCTCGTCCGTCGACTTCCTGCGCCGGCCCGAACTGCCCGAGGCGCGCAAGGCCCGCTACCTCGACGCGGTGTCCGACACGGTCGATCGCGCCGCCAAGCTGACCGGCCAGCTTCTCGCCTTCGCCCGCCGCCAGACCCTGGCCCCGCAGGTCTTCGACCTCGGTGACCGGTTGCGGGCCGTGGCCGAGCTGCTCGACACGGTGACCGGTGCGCGGATCCGCGTCGTCACCGAGGTCCCAGAAATCTCCTGCGCCGTGCGCGCCGACCTGAGCCAGTTCGAGACGGCGCTGGTGAACATCGCCGTCAACGCGCGCGACGCGATGGACGGCGAAGGCACCCTCACATTGCGGTTGACCTGCACCTGCCCGCTGCCGGCGATCCGGGGCCACGCGGCCAGCGCCCAGCCCTTCGCCGCGATCGCGCTGACCGATACCGGCTCCGGCATCGCCCCGGAGGTGCTGGACCGGATCTTCGAGCCCTTCTTCACCACCAAGGAGGTCGGCAAGGGGACGGGCCTGGGCCTGAGCCAGGTGTTCGGCTTCGCGAAGCAATCGGGCGGCGATGTCGCGGTCGAGAGCGTGCTCGGCGCGGGGACGACCTTCACGCTCTACCTGCCCGAAGTCGCGGCCGAGACCCTGCCGCACGTGGCCGTCGCCGCCGCGGAGCCGGCCTCTCCCATCGGTTCCGGACAGCGCGTTCTCGTGGTCGAGGACAATGTCGAGGTCGGCACCTTCGCCACCCAGATCCTGGAGGATCTCGGTTACGAGACCAGCTGGGCGGCGAATGCCGAGGAGGCTCTGGACCGGCTCGGATCCGAGGGGGCGGATTTCGACGTCGTGTTCTCGGACGTGGTCATGCCGGGGATGGGCGGGTTGGCCCTCGCGCAGGAGCTCAGGCGCCGGATGCCGCGACTGCCGGTGCTCCTGGCCTCGGGCTACAGCCACGTCCTCGCACAGGACGGCACGCACGGGTTCTCCGTCCTGCACAAGCCGTACTCGGCCGAGCAGCTCGGACGCCTGCTCCGGCAGGTCACCGCGCCGAAGCGGGACGCCCTGTCGACGCGATGACGGGCCTTGTTCGGCACAGGACAGGAGAATTTCAGACCCTCGGCCTGATGTCCCTAATCAGATGCGCAACCGTGGTCCCTCGGTAGGACTCCGCTGAAGCGGACAGCCAGAGGCCCTCACCGGATCGCCCTCTCCGGCCGGCGCCCGATGGCGACCGCGCTGGCGAAAATCGCCGAGGCGCGGAGTCCCGCGTCCTGCACGACGGCCGACGTCACGCGGCCGCGGCATCCGGAGCGGTTCAGTCTGCCAACCCGGAGGCGCGCGCCACCGCACGTCCTGCCGTCAGGGCGATTGCGTCAGATCAAGGTCGCGCAGGCAGCCAGACGATACGGCTGCTTCGACAGCGCGGGCCCGTGCGGGTCCCGGCGCGGACGATGAGGAAACGCGCATGCGCGAGGTCTTGCGGACGCACTACGGCGCGGAGCGGTTGCCTCGCTACACGAGCTACCCGGCGAGTCCCCATTTCACCGACGCGGTCGATGCCGGAACTTACGGGGACTGGCTGCGCGGGATACCCGCGGACGCGACCGCGTCGCTCTACCTGCACGTCCCCTTCTGCCGGTCGATGTGCTGGTACTGCGGGTGCCACACGACCATCACCCAGCACGACGCGCCCATCGCCGCCTACCTCGCCACCCTGCGGGCCGAGACGGTGCTCGTCGCGCGCCACCTCGACCGGGCTCCGCGCGTCCGCCACGTGCATTTCGGGGGCGGTACGCCCACCATCGTGACGCCGGACGGCTTCCGCGAGCTCGTCGCGCTCCTCCGCGACCATTTCCCCGTCGACCCGGACGCCGAGATCGCCGTCGAGATCGATCCGCGCACCCTGACCCCCGCGATGACGCGGGCGCTCGGCGCCGCGGGCGTCTCGCGGGCCAGCCTCGGTGTCCAGAGCTTCGACCCGGTGGTCCAGGACGCGATCCGGCGCCGCCAGAGCTTCGCGGAGACCGCGGCGGCCGTCGCGGGTCTCCGGGCCGCTGGCGTCGACGGGATCAATCTCGATCTGATCTACGGCCTCCCGCATCAGTCGGTGGCGTCCTGCGTCGAGACGGTCCGGCAATCCCTGCGGTTGCGGCCCGATCGCCTGGCCGTGTTCGGCTACGCCCACGTCCCGACGTTCAAGAAGCATCAGCGCCATATCGAGGACGCGACGTTGCCGGATGGCCGCGTCCGGCAGGCCCAAGCCGAGGCCATCGCCGCCCTGCTCGGTGAGGCCGGCTACGCGCGGATCGGGCTCGACCACTTCGCGCTGCCGGGGGATGCGCTGGCGCGGGCGGGACGTGCGGTCCGCCGGAATTTCCAGGGCTACACGACGGATCCGAGCGACCTGCTGATCGGCTTCGGGGCATCGGCGATCGGGCGGCTGCCGCAGGGCTACGCCCAGAACGACCCGGCCCTGCGCGGCTACGCGGACCGGGTCGCCCGGGGGGCGCTCGCGACGCTGAAGGGCTACGCCCTCACGCCGGACGACCGTCTCCGGGCCGACCTGATCGAGCGGGTCATGTGCGAGTTCCGAGTCGACGTCGGTGCCGTGTGCCGCGCGCATCGGCGCGATCCGGACGCGCTCCTCGCCGCGCTGCCTCGCCTGCCGCGGCTCCTGGCCGACGGGCTGGTCCGCCGGGAAGGCGCCACCCTCCACGTCCCCGACGACGCGAGGGCCTTCGTGAGAAGCGTCGCCGCCGCCTTCGACGCGCATCTCGGCACCTCTGCCGCGATGCACAGCCGCGCGGCCTAGCCGGCAGCGCCGCGCGCGGTGATGACGCCGGACCGCGGACATCCCCGCGCGCCGGCTGTTTTCCGATGCAACCGGCGGTGTAAGACGGGCGCCGACGACCTGGACGGATGACGGTGCCGTCCCCCTGCGCGGCCGACATGACGACGCCTGAACCCCCATACGTGCCCGCCGCGGGCAACGGCGACCCGTTCGACGCGGACGGCCTGCGGCTGACGCTCGACGAAGCCGGCATCTGCGGCTGGGCCCTCGACATCCCGACCGGGCGCGTCACGATCCTCCCGTCCTGCATCCGCCTGTTCGGCGTGCCGCCGGAGCGTCTCACCACCTTTGCCGAGACGCAGGCCTTCGTGCATCCGGACGATCGCGCCGCCAGGGCGGCGGCGATCGGGCGGGCGCTGACGGACGGCGGGAGCTACGAGATCGACTTCCGCACCGTGCATCCCGACGGACGCGTTCACTGGCTGCGCTCGCGCGGGCGCGTGCAGGTCGGTGCCGACGGTCGGCCGTGCCGGCACCGCGGCGTGGTCTTCAGCATCCACGAGCAGAAGCAGGCCGACGAGGAGTTGCGGGCGCGCGAGGCCCACCTGCGCTCGATCCTCGACACGGTGCCCGATGCGATGATCGTCATCGACGAGCAGGCGCAGATCAAATCGTTCAGCGCGGCCGCCGTGCGCCAGTTCGGCTACGGCTCGGACGAGGTGGTCGGCCGGAACGTCAGCCTGCTGATGCCGGAACCGTACCGCAGCCAGCACGACGCCTACATGTCCCGCTACCTCGTGACGGGTGAGCGCCGGATCATCGGCATCGGCCGAGTCGTGGTCGGGCAGCGCAAGGACGGCTCGACCTTCCCGATGGAATTGTCGGTCGGCGAGATGCGCTCGGGCGGCGAGCGCTACTTCACCGGCTTCATCCGCGACCTCACCGAGCGGAACCAGACCGAGACCCGCCTGCAGGAGCTGCAGTCCGAGCTGGTGCACATGTCGCGCTTCACCGCCCTCGGCGAGATGGCATCGACCCTGGCCCACGAGATCAACCAGCCGCTGACGGCGATCGCGAGCTACCTGAAAGGCTGCCGCCGCCTCCTCGGGCGCATGGAAGGTCCCGAGGTGCCCCTGCTCGCCGACGCGGTGAACCAGGCTGCCGATCAGGCCCTGCGAGCCGGGCAGGTGATCCGGCACCTGCGGGATTTCGTGTCGCGCGGCGAGAGCGAGCGGCACATCGAGGGCTTGCCCAAGCTGATCGAGGAAGCGAGCGCCCTCGCCCTCGTCGGCGCCAAGGAGAAGGGCGTGCGCGTCCGCTTCGACCTCGACCCGGACGCGCCCCTCGTGATGGCGGTCCGGATCCAGGTGCAGCAGGTCCTGCTCAACCTGATCCGCAACGCGATCGAGGCCATGCAGGATGTCGCTCGGCGCGACCTGACCGTCGCCACGCGGGCGCTCCCCGCCGAGGGCCTGGTCGAGGTGCGCGTGTCGGATACCGGACCCGGCATCGCCCCAGAGATCGCCGAGCAGCTCTTCCAGCCCTTCGTGACCACGAAGGCGAACGGCATGGGCGTCGGCCTGTCCATCTGCCGGACCATCGTCGAGGCCCACGGCGGCAAGATCCAGGCCGGCCCCGGCCCGGACGGCGGGACCACCTTCCGCTTCACCCTGCGCACCCTCGACCGCGAGGAGATGGCTCATGTCGAGTGACGCGCCCGTGCACATCGTGGACGACGATCTCGCGGTGCGCCAGGCGCTGGCCTTCCTGCTGGCGACCGACGGGCTCGCCGTCCGCGTCCACGACTCCGCGACCGCCTTCCTGGCCGCGGAGACCGAGCGCGTCGGGTGCGTCGTCACCGACGTGCGGATGCCCGGCATCGACGGCGTCGAGCTCCTGCACCGTCTGCGCCAACGGGGCGGCCTGCCGCCGGTCATCGTCATGACGGGCCACGCGGACGTCGCCCTCGCGGTCGAGGCCATGAAGGCCGGCGCGGTCGACTTCATCGAGAAGCCGTTCGACGACGAGGTGCTCCTCGCCAGCATCCGCTCGGCCCTGGCGAGGGCGGACCGGACCAGCAAGCGCGCGTCCGAGCGCGACGCGGTGCGGGCGCGCCTGGCCGAGCTGACCGAGCGCGAGCGGCAGGTGCTGGAAGGCTTGGTCGCCGGCAAGGCTAACAAGGTCATCGGCCTCGACCTCGGCATCAGCCCGCGGACAGTGGAGATCTACCGCGCGAACGTCATGTCCAAACTTCAGGCGGGCAGCCTCTCCGAGCTCGTCCGCATGGCTCTGATCGCGGGACAGGCGGACGGCGACTGAGCGCGGCGGCGACCCGGCATGCGTCCGGCCGGTCTTCCGGACCTCCGGGGCACCGTGTCGGGGCGGCGTCGGGCGCGAAGCGGGAACCGCGTTCGCGGGCCACGCGACACGCGGGGGACCTGCTTGAGGCAGATCAAGGCGCCCGGCCCGAGGCGGGCCTACGCCGGCCCAACGAAGGATCGGGCACCGCAATGCCGAAGCTCACGGGGCCGGTCCTCGTCGTCGACGACGACGAGGCCGTCCGCGACTCCCTGAAATTCGTCCTGGAGCTCGAAGGATTGCAGGTCCGCCTGTACGCGGGCGCCGCGCAGCTTCTGCGCGACGTCGCCTTGCCGACGGACGGTTGTCTCCTGGTCGATTACCGGATGCCCGACATGGACGGGCTCGAACTCGTGGCCCGGCTGCGCGCGCGCAACGTCGCTCTGCCGGCGATCCTGATCACCGGCCGCCTGTCGGGCGACCTGGGCCGCCTCGCGGCGGATGCCGGCTTCAGACGCGTGGTCGAGAAGCCTTTCGAGGACGGCTCGCTCCTGGAGGGGATCCACGAGGCCCTGGCCCTCCACCCCGACGACCGGATCGGCCTCCGTAAAACCCCTTAAGAGAAGCCCCCGAATGTCGCCGCGCCGGGGAAGGGCGTAGCCAAGAGCCACGTTCCGCTCCCGGAGGCTCCCATGCAGACCGCCCTCGCCGCCGCCGGCCTCGCCCCCGTCTTCGGACGCGGCGCGCCGGCAGCCCTCCCCGCGTCGCTCGCGTCCGACGCGCGGACCGTGACGCGCAGGACCCTCGCGGCCAACGAGGAGATCTACGCCGAGGGCGACCGGGCGATGTCCTTCTACAAGATCGTCGTCGGGGTGGTGCGCACCTACAAGCTGCTGTCGGACGGTCGGCGGCAGATCGGCGCCTTCTACCTGCCGGGCGACATCTTCGGTCTGGAATGCGGTGAGGAACACCGGTTCGGCGCCGACGCCGTCACCGAGACGCGGCTCGTCGTCCATCGCCGCGAGCCGCGGGCGTTGACGGGCGACGACGGCAACCTCGCCCGCGAGGTCGTGGCCGCGATGATGCGCGACCTGGAGCGGGCGCAGGAGCACATGATGCTGCTCGGCCGCCAATCCGCTCGGGAACGGATCGCGAGCTTCCTGCTCGCCCTTTCGGAGCGGACGGCGGACGCTGGCGGGGCGGTCTGCCTGCCCATGTCGCGCAACGACATGGCCGACCATCTGGGCCTGACGATCGAGAGCGTCTCCCGCGCCGTCACCCAGCTCGAGCGGGCGGGGCTGATCGAGCTGCCTCCGAACCGCCGGACCGTCATCCTGCGCAACGCCGCCGCCCTGCGGCACCTCGCCGACTGACGGGCGCGCGGTCCGATCGGATTGGGACGGTTCGGGAGGCAGGCCATCCCGGTCGATGCCACAGGCCCTCACGGGACCGCGCGCCCGTCGCGGCAGAGGTGCGCGATCCCCTCGCACGCCCCGGTATCGACCAGCATGTCGGCTCCCCGCGACGGCGGGGCGCATCGCCCGGCTCGTCCCGCCGTCCCGTCCGTCCGGTCAGGATGGATGGAGCCGGCCGTCGCGCAATGATTCGACGCAACGGATCGGACCCGACATCCGGCGGCCGCTCCGTCGCATCCGGAAACCGGTACCTGGTACGGCGATGTCTAGACCGCGGCCAGCAGGCCTTCCCCGAGAAAGGCTTCGGGCCCCGGAACGCCGGGAAGAGCGAAGAAGTAGCCGCCGCCGGTCGGGCGGATGTACTCTTCGAGGCCCTCGCCGGACAGACGGTTCTGCACCGTGATGAAGCCGGCCGAGAGATCAGCTTGGTAGCAGACGAACAGCAGGCCCATGTCGAGCTGGCCGGCGGCGGTCAGCCCGCGGGAATAGTTGTAGCTGCGGCGCAGGATCAGGCTGCCCTCGGTGCCCGGCAGGCGCGGATTGGCCAGACGGATGTGGGCGGCGAGCGAGATGGCCTCGCCGTCCGGGTCGGCGGCGTAGTCGGGAACCTCGCGCTCGTGTCCCTGCCTGAGCGGCGCGCCGCTGCCCTTGTGCCGGCCGATGATGGCCTCCTGCTCGCCGAGCGGCGTGCGGTCCCAGCGCTCGACGAGGGTGCGGATGATCCGCACCACCTGGTAGCTTCCGCCCGCCGTCCAGGCCGGCTCGTCCTGTCCCGCCCCGACCCAGACGTAGCGGTCCATCAGCCGGGGATCCCGCACGTCGAGGTTGGCGGTGCCGTCCTTGAAGCCGAGCATGTTCCGCACGGTGTCGGCCCCCATGGTCTTCACCACGTGGGGCGGCAGGAAACCCTCGATCTTCCAGCGCGGCGTGAGGAGGCCGGGCGTCGCCTTGATGACGTCGCGCAGGGCGTGGATGTTGGTCTCGGCGGTGTTCGAGCAGAACTGGATCAACAGGTCGCCGTGGCACTGGGCCGGGTCGAGGGCGTCGTTGGGGAAGCGTTCCATGGGTCCGAGATGGCGCGGGCGGGCGCGGGCCAGGCCGAATCGGTAGTCGAACAGGCTCGCGCCGACCGAGACCGTGGCGGTGAGATTGTCCGGCAGGACCGTCGGCCCGAGGATGCCGGAATCGCGCGGCGGCAGTTGGAGGTGGAGATCGGGCACGGCGCCGCCCCGCGTCAGGAAGGCGAGGCGCTCGGTGAGCGTCCGGAACAGGTGGGGCAGCTCGCCGCGCCGCTCGGCCAGCACGTCGAAGGCGACGTAGAGGGCGGCGGCCGGCTGCGGGGTGACGATCCCGGCCTGATGAGGGCCGTAGAAGGGCTGGGCGACGAGCGTGCCCTCGGTGGCGGTGGTCGGCGTCGCGTCCTCGGCCCGGGCGGGCCCGAGGAGCGCGGCGGCGCCGAAGCCGCCGAGGAACCGGCGGCGGGTGGTGACCGGTGAAGGGAACCGCATTGTCGCTCGGCAAAATCTGGTCGTTCTGCCGCACTGTAGCCTATAAGAAAGGCCACAGGACGACACCTCGGCAATGATATCAATCTAGACCGAGCCGGCCACGCAGCGTCGACAGATCTTCAGCCAGAAGGGTGATGGGACCCTTCAGGGCGTTGCGATCCCGGGCCGTCAGGTTGTCGTAGCTCTGGAAACCGCCGTCCGGGCTGCGGTAGCGGGCGAGCAGGTCCTCGACCCGCTTGTAGCTGCGCTCGACCCGGGCCACGAAGTCGCGGTCCGCCAGGAGCGGGCGCAGGAGCGTGAACACGACCTTCGAGCCCTCGATGTTGGCCTGGAAGTCCCACAGGTCGGTGCGGCTGTAGCGCTCCTCCTCGCCGCTGATCTTGGTGGCGGCGATACCCTCGATCAGGGCCGAGGCCGCCCCGACCGCCCGGGCGGGCGGGATGGCGAGCGCCGCGATGCGGTCGCGCAGGGTCACGGTCTCGGCGGCGAGCCGCTCCGCGATCTCGCCGAGCCCCTCCGTCGTGCTCAGGGTGAACAAGACCATCTCCAGGCGATGGAACCCGACGAAGGCGGGATCGCGCTCGCGCAGCTCGAACTCGTCGCTGCGCACGTCGAGCCGCTTGATCAGTTCGGGAAACAGCGCCGCCACCGGCTCGATGCGCTCGTAGGGCGCGCGCGCCGGGGCGTAGAGCCGGCGCGCCTCCGCGAGTTGCCCGGCCTGGATCGCCGCGACGAAGCGCGCGGTCTCGCGCACGAAGGCGTCGGCCTGGGCCACGACGTAGGTCCTGTAGGCCGCGAGGGCCGCGGCCAGCTCCGGCGCCACCGGCCGGGACGGCCGCGCGGGCCGCGGGCCGTCCGGCAGGTCGAGGGACCAGCCCGGGCGGGTATCGCCGGCGCCGATCAGCATCGCCAGAGCGAGGGCCGCGGTGCGGGATCGGTCCCGGGCGAGGCGTGGAGACTCGGGCATGGGCGGCGGCGGATCGTGACACGGGGCGCGGCCCGAGCCGGCCGCGGGGTCCGGCTAATCGAGGCCTCACCGTCGGGCAACTTCCGACCGCAGCGGCGGTTCGGGGCCGGTGCTGATCGACCGGCTCCCCGGGCGGCTCGCAGATCACGATCGCGGCGCTGTCAGACGAGGAGCGGGATCAGGATGGCGAGCAGAACATTCCCGCCCACGAGCAGGACCAGAGGCAGCGTCTCCATGCCGGTCAGCCCAGGCAGGCCAGGGCGCGGAGCCCGGCCGTCGCGGGCTTCGCCGGGCAGGCAGGCGCGGGGGCGGTGGCGACCCGGGTGCCGGCCGGCTGCCCGCTGACGGCCCGCGAGAGCGCGGGCAGGTAGGTCGTACCGACCATGATTCCGGCCGAGAGCAGGAGGCGGGCGATGACGTCGAGCATGGTGTTTCCCCTCGTTCGGTCTTCGAGGACCGTTGTGCGAGGCGGTATCTACGGAAGCCGTGCTGCGGGAATATTGCGTCCCGTGTTGCTTCAGCGCTCTCGGGAAGTCATCGCGCCGATGGCAGAATAACGGAATGTGTCGTCGCGGAATCGGCGACCGATCGGGAGGCCGCACGGGTGACGGGGCGCGGGACACGGTGCGAGGCGCGATGACCCGCGGGTTCGGGCGGTCCGGGATCGCGCGCCGCGTCCTCGTGGTCGGCGCGATCCCGATCCTCGTCGCGGCCGCCATCGCGCTGGGCGCCTGGATCCTGCTCTACGAGGCCGAGCGCGCCCGGACCGGCGCCGTGGTGGCGACGGAGACGGCGCAGACGCTCACGTCGATGAACCGGGCGCGGGCGGACGCCGTCAGCGGCGGCACCGCGCGGCGGGACGAGGCCGAGCGCCGCTTCGACGAGCGGGCCGCCACCGCGGCCGGGCAGCTCGAACGTCTCGAGGGTCTCGCGCGCACGCGCGGCCAGTCCGCGCTCGTGGCGACCGTCACGGGCGATCTGAACTCGCAGGTGACGCGGATGCGCTCGCTCCTGCTCTCCGAGCGCACGGCGACCGCCACGATCGCCGACATGGCCCGGCGGGCGGACGCCCTGGTCGCGCTGACCGACGTCGCGCGCCGGCGCCAGCAGCAGGACAATGCCCAGTTGATCGCCGTCCTGGCCGTCAAGGATGCCGAGCTGGAGCGGAATCAGGGCGTCGTCACCGCCCTCCGGGAGCTGCGCGAGGCGATCAGCACCGCGGAGCTGAACCGGGCGCGCATCGGCCGCCCGGTCTTCCCGATCGAGTTCGACGAACTCGCCGCCGACCTGCGCCAGCTCGACGCCGTGGGCGACCGGCTGCGCCGCGTCCTGCGGGTCGACGGCGAGGCGGGGGCGGCGGACCGGGCGACGGAGCTCCTGAAGGCGTATCGCGACCGGAGCCGGACCGAGGACGACCTCAACCGGGTCCTGTCCGAGGGCTTCGAATTGACCCGCGCCACCCAGGCCGGCCGCGTCCTGGTCGAGTGGTGCGACCAGCTCGTCCAAGTGAGCGTCGCCCGCCAGAACCGGCTGTACGAGGAGGTCGCGCTCCTGATCCGTCACTCGGTCCTCTCGAACGAGGCCGAACTCTCCGCCCAGGACATCGCCCTCACGGCCCTGCGCCTCGCCCGGCGGACCGATGCGGCGCTCGCGCGCCGGGACACCGCGGAGGCGTCGCGGGTGCTGGAGGCGGGCGCGGAGCTGTCGGGCACGTCCCGGACGCTGCTCATCCCGGTGAGCATCCGGGACGAGATGGCGGAGGCGATCGACGGCTGGCGCGCGCAGCTCGCCGCGACGATCGAGAAGATCGGCGAGCAGAACGACACCATCGCCGACATGGACAGCCGCGCCGCCACGATGAGCGCCAACGCGCAGACCCTGAGCCGGGCCTTCATCGACGATGCCGACCAGTTCGGCAGCGTGATCCGGCAGCTCCTGGTCGTCGGGGCAGTGGGCGCCCTGTGCCTCGGGATCGGCGCCGCCGCCGCGGTGGCGCGCTCGATCACCCGGCCGCTGCACGCCCTGCAGCACAGCATCGTCACGGCCGCCGCCGCGCCCGCGCCAGAGGATATCGGCCGCGACGGCCACCTGCTCACGCGGCGCGACGAACTCGGCGACATCGCCAGGGCGACGAACGCGTTCCTGGAGCAGATCCGCCGTCGCGAGGCGGACCGGCGCAACGCCTCGCAGCGGGCCGACGACGCGCTCACCACTCTGCGGCAGGCCCAGGAGGACCTGATCCGCGCGGAGCGGCTCGCGTCGCTCGGCCAGCTCGTGGCGGGCGTCTCGCACGAGATCAGCACCCCGCTCGGCATCGCCCTGACCACGGCGACGCAGGTCCAGTCCGACTCGGCCGCGTTCGAGCGGCTGGTGGGCGAGAACCAGCTCTCCCGCTCGCGGCTGACCCAGTATGCCGGGCGGATGCGGGAGGGCGCTCAGCTCCTGACCAGCAACCTGATGCGCGCGGCCGACCTCCTCTACAGTTTCAAGCAGGTGGCGGCCGATCAGGCCATCGAGGACCGCCGCGCGCTGAACCTCGCGGACTGGATCGACGAGTTGCTGAAGAGCCTGCGCGCCCTGGCGCGACCGGGCCGGCACGTCTTCGTGGTCGAATGCCCGCCCGATCTCGTCGTCGACACGCTGCCGGGCATCCTGGCGCAGGTCGTGTCGAACGCTGTCAAGAACGCGATCGAGCACGGCTTTCAGGAGCGGGAGGGTGGCCGCATCACCATCACGGGGATCCGGTCCGGGGACGGCATCGGTCTCTCGATCGCCGATGACGGGCGCGGCATCGACGGCGCCGACCTCGGCCGCGTGTTCGACCCGTTCTTCACCACGGCGCGTGCCCGCGGCGGGACGGGCCTCGGCCTGCACATCGTCCACAACCTCGTGGTCAACCGCCTCCAGGGGCGGGTCGAACTGCAGAGCAGCGCGGGCGCCGGCACGGTGCTGCGGCTGTGGCTTCCGGAGCGGCTGGCATGAGCGGAGCGCGGCAACCGGCGCGGCGCGGGGACGGCCGCCTGAGGCCGCTGATGTCCGGCGCGCTCGCCGGCCTGCTCCTCGCGCTGCGCCCGCTGCCCGCCGAAGCCCTCACCGAACTCCAGTTCTGGCACGCCCTCGACGGGCCGAACGGCGAGCTGGTGACCCGCATCGCCGAGACGTTCAACGCCTCGCAGCCCGACTACCGGGTCGTGCCGGTCTACAAGGGCTCCTACGCCGAGACGATCAGCAGCGGCATCACGGCCTACCGTACCGGCGCGGCGCCGCACCTGCTGCAGGTTTTCGAGGTCGGGAACGGCACCATGGCGGCCGCGATCGGCGCCGTCAGGCCCGTCGCCACCGTGATGCGGGAGGCGGGGCTCTCGGTGGCGCCGGAGGATTTCCTGCCGGTCGTCGCCACCAACTACCTGGATGCCGAGGGCGGGATGCTGTCCCTGCCCTTCAACGTCTCGTCGACGGTCATGTGGATCAACCGCGACCGGTTCCGTCTGGCGGGCCTCGACGCCAAGAAACCCCCGGCCACCTGGCCGGAGGTCTTCGAGGCCGCGCGGCGGCTCAAGGCGGCGGACAGCAAGCAGTGCGCCCTGTCGTCGGCTTGGCCGACCTGGGTGCATATCGAGCAGCTGTCCGTCTGGCACGACCGGCCGCTCGCGACCCGCTCCAACGGCCTGGACGGCTACGACGCCGAGCTCGTCTTCAACGGCCCGCTCCAGGTCCGTCACCTGCAGAACCTCGTCGACCTGAAGCGTGCGGGCGTGTTCGAGTACAACGACCGCGTCAATCGCGGCGAGAGTCGGTTCGTCTCGGGCGACTGCGCGATCTTCCTCACCTCGTCGAGCCTGTACGGCAAGGTCTCCACCGCGGCCCGGTTCGACTGGACGGTCGTGCCGATGCCCTTCTATCCCGACGTCGTCGCGGAGCCGCAGAACGCGATCCTCGGCGGCGGCTCGCTCTACGCGATGCAGGGCAAGACGCCGGACGAGTACCGCGGCGTCGCCCGGTTCCTGGCGTTCCTGATGGAGGGACGGCAGCAGGCCGCGCTGTACCGGAACACCGGCTACATCCCCACGACGCGCGCCGCCTACGCCGACGCGGTGGCGGAGGGCTTCTTCGAGCGGCACCCGCAGCTCCACGTCGCCGTGCAGGAGCTGACCCGGCGCCCGCCGACGCGCAACACCGCCGGCCTGCGCCTGGGCAACATGCTGCAGATCCGCGACCTCTGGGCCGAGGAACTGGAGGCGGCGCTCAACGGTGCGAAGTCGCCGCAGCAGGCCCTCGACGACGCCGTGGCACGGGGCAACCAAGTGCTGCGGGTCTTCCAGCAGCGGACCAAGAAGTGAGCGTGGCGGATAGGTCGGCCCGCGCCGCCGTCGTCACCGGGCGGCGCGGAACCGCACCGTCTCGAAGAGGTGGCGGCCGAGGGGATCCATCGTCAGGCCGCGCACGTCGTTGCGGAGCGCCAGATGCACCTTGGTGTGGGCCAGGGGCACCCAGGGCATCGCGTGCCGGACGATGGCCTGGGCCTGACGGTACAGCGCCTGCCGCGCCGCCCGGTCGCCGGTGCGGCGGGCGGCCTCGACCAGCCGGTCGTAGGCCGGGTCGCACCAGCGGGCGAGGTTGGCGCCGCCGGTCTGGGCGGCCTTGCAGCCGAGCAGGACGCTCAGGAAGTTGTCCGGGTCGCCGTTGTCGCTCGTCCAGCCGTAGAGCATCAGCGCGGGCTCTCCGCCGTACAGGGCGGCGCGGTACGCGTTCCAGGGGCGCGTGACCGGGCGCGCGCGGATGCCGACCTGCGCGAGGTCGGCCTGGATCATGTCGGCGACGCGCCGGCCGTTCGGATTGTAGGGCCGGCTGACCGGCGGATACCACAGCTCGACGTCGAAGCCCTCGGCGAGCCCGGCCTCGGCCAGCAGGCGCAGCGCCTCGCCGCGGTCGAAGGGGGTGTCCGGCAGGTCCGCGTCGTAGGCCCAGATCCCCGGCGGCAGCGGCCCCTGAGCCAGGATCCCGGCATCGCCGTAGACCCCCGCCACGATCGCCCGCCGGTCGATGGCGAGGTTGACCGCGCGCCGCACCCGGACGTCTCCGAAGGGTGAGCGGGTCGTGTTGAGGGCGAGGTAGGCGACGTTCAGCTCGGCGAGCGCGAGCAGCGTCAGGCCCGGCTCCGCCCGGATCGCGTCGAGATCGCCGGTCGCCGGAAACGCCATCGCGTGGCACTCGCCGGCCCGCAGCTTGGTCAGCCGGACCGCCGCGTTCGGCGTGATCGCGAAGACGAGGCCGTCGGGGCGCTCGCCCGGTTCGCCGTCGTCCGCGGCGCGGCGCCAGTATTCCGGGAAGGCGCGGTAGCGCAGGACCTGATCCGGCCGGTACCCCTCGAACACGAACGGGCCGGTCCCGATCGGCGCCCGCGCGATCTCGTCCGACGCGTTGCCGGCCGCGAGGGTCGCCGCGTACTCGGCCGACAGGATCGCGCCGAAGGCCTGGGCGATGTTGGCGAGGAAGGTGGTGTCGGCCTCGCGCAGCCGGAACCGGACGTGGTGCGGATCCGGGGCGTCGACGGCCTCGATCAGGTCGGCGAGGCCGAGGTCGTGGAAGTAGGGGAAGCCCGGCGCGGCGCCGTCGGGTCCGGAGCGCCGCTGCCGGGCGAAGGAGAACACCACGTCGTCGGCGTTCAGGGGCCGCGTGGGGGTGAAGCGCGCGTTGGCGTGGAAGCGGACGCCGTCCCGCAGGGCGAAGACGTAGGTCCGCCCGTCCTCCGAGATCGTCCAGGATTCGGCGAGGGCCGGGCGGATCGTCGTCGTGCCGGGCGCGAACTCCACCAGCGTGTTGTAGACCTGCCACGCGGCGTTCATCGTGGTGGTGGTCGTGGCGCGGGCGGGATCGAAGGATTCGGGGCTGCCCTCCGAGCAGAACACGAAGGTGCGCGCCGCCGCCGGGCCGGGGTCGAAAAGCGGGCCGGAAGCCAGGCCGGCCGCCAGGGCGAGGAGCCCGGCCCGGCATGCCGCGGCCGGCCTCACGGCGTGCCGATCGCGCTGGTCCGCGGCCGCGCGGCCGCTCCCGCGCCCTCTGCGGGAAAATCGACCTGCACGACGGTCCCCTGACCGCGCTCGCTGCTGACCGCGATGCGGCCGCCGAGCTTGGCGGTCACGAGATTGTGGACGATGTGCATGCCGAGTCCCGTGCTGCCGGCGCTCCGGGCCGTCGTGAAGAACGGGTCGAAGATGCGCTCGAGGTGCTCCGGCGGGATGCCCTGACCGGTATCGCGAACCTCCATCCGCACGAGGCCCCCCTCCCGTTCCGACACGTCCACGGTGATCCGTCCCGGCTCGCCCGCCCGGAACCCGTGCACGACCGCGTTGGCGACGAGGTTGGTTACGATCTGCGCCAGCACCCCGGGATTGGTGACGATGACGAGGTCCGCCGGGCAGGCGCGCTCCACGACGTGGCCGCCCTTGCGCAGCATCGGCCGCAGGCTCGTCAGCAGGTCGTCGAGCCAGGTCGCCAGCGCGACGCTGCGGCTCTCGTCGCTGACCCGGTCGACCGCGACCTGCTTGAAGCCCTGGACGAGGTCGGCGGCCCGGGTGAGGTTGGCGCAGAGCAGGGTGGCGCCCTCCTCGACCCGGTCGACGAAGTGAGTCAGCCGGGAGCGCGATAGCGTGCCGGCGGACAGTCCCGTCCGGAAGGTCCGCGCCTCGTCGCTCATGAGCGTCCCGGTGGTCAGCGCGATGCCGAGCGGCGTGTTGATCTCGTGGGCGACTCCGGCCACGAGCTGCCCGAGGGAGGCGAGCTTCTCGGCCCGGACGAGGTCGTCCTGAGTCCGGCGCAGCTCGACCAGGGCGACGTCCGCCTGATCCTTCGCCCGGCGCAGCGCGCCTTCCCGGCGGGTGATCTCGGACACGAAGACCGCGGTGGCGCGGGCGATGTCGCCGAGCTCGTCCCGGCGTGCCGTGCCCCGCACGGCCGCCCCCGCCGGGTTCCCGGTCAGCATGACCATATCGCCCTGGAGCGCGCGCAGCGGCACCAGGATCGAGCGGGCGACGAAGATCACCACCAGGGCGCCGAACAGCAGGAGGCCGGCCGCGCCGGCGAGCAGGATCCGCTGGATGAAGATGCCGAACCGGTCGGCATCCTCCACGAAGGCGTCGTTGAGCGCCTTGGCGCTGTCGATCATCGTCGCGGCGAGCCCGTCCATCGCGACGATCATGGCGTTCTGCTGCCGCAGGCCCCCGATGGTGGTGGTCAGGCGCGCGCGCCAGCCGTCGAGGGCCTGAATCATCTCGGCCTGGATCAGCGGCGAGATCGGCAGCGAGGCGGCGCTCCGGGCGAGGCGCTCGCCCTCGTCGCGCATCCGCTCGGCGAGGGCGGCATCCCGGTGCAGGAGGGCGCCGGCGGTGCGCGGCCCCAGCTTGAGGGTGCCGATCGCGACGTTCTGGGTGGCCTGCTCGATCTCGTTGGCCTCCACGGAATAGGCGAGCAGCTGCGCCACCTCGTCGTGCAGGCTCTCCTGGCCGGAGGTCTCGATCTTCAGAACGCGCTCGATCCAGCCGTCGAGCTTCGCGCGGAGATCCGGTTTCTGCGCCGCCGCCTCGGCGGCGAGCGCGTCGAGGGACTCGGCGTCGGCATCCCGGCCGTCGGCCCGCAGAGCGTTCGCGAGATCGCGGCTGGCGGCGCGGAAAAGGCTCTGCGCGCGCGGGCCCTCGCTCTCCGCGCCCGCCGCTCCCGCGGGGGCGTCGCTCCGGGCCACAGCCTGCGCTCCCGCCTGGGCCGCGGTCTGGGCGGCATTCTGAGCGGCGGTCTGGGCGGCGGTCTGGGCGGCGACCACGGCGCCCTCCGCGCTCCGGGCTCTCAGGGCGCTGAGGCGGGCGACGAGTCCCCGGGCGACCCGCAGCGCCTCGACCTTCTCGGCCATCGAGCGCGCGAGGTCCGCGTTCGAGGCCTGCTGCCGCAGGCGTGCCCGGTCGGTGAGGTCGATCAGGGTGTCGGCCCGCTGCGTCATCTCGCGGATCAGGCCGTCATTCTCCCGCGTCCGCCGGACGAAGGCGTCCATCTCGCCCCGATAGCGGGCCAGGGCCCGCTCCACAGAGGCGATCCGCGCGCGCTGTTCGTCGATGCGGGCGAAGCCGGCGAGCCGGCCGAGACCGGCCTCGGCCCGCGCCGTCAGGCCGGCGAAGCGCTCGGCATAGGCGGACCGGTCCCGCGCGTCCGCGGCGGCGAACTGATCACGGACCAAGCGGGCGGTGGCGATGTCGTGGTAGACGTCGGCCACCAGGACCGCACCGCGCCGGGCGCGCTCCTCCTGCGCCAGGAGCAGCCAGCCGGCCATGGCGATCGCGCCGGCGGCGAGGATCGGCACGCCTCCGACCAGGGCGATCTTGGGTCCAACCCGCATCCGCGTCCCGACATAGGGGTCCGGCAGCAACTTAAGGCCGGGCCGGAGTGCGGTGCAATCGGGCGGCGCTCCGACGGGTCCTGGCGCCCGGGCGACCAAGTCTTCCGGTCGCCGCTCGCAGCCTTCGGTCGATGCCGCCCGCTCCGCCGTCACGAGCGCAGCGGAGTGACCCAGGGCTGCGCGCGCCCGGTCGGTCTGGCGCCGCCGGATCGCTTCGCTGTGCTCGCAAAGGCCGCCTCGCAGCCACCCACCACGCGCGGTCTCAGCGCGGTCGGGATCCGACCCGTCGCGGGGCGGGGCCGGCCAGCACCGGATCCTGCGAGTCACGCGCGCCATCGCGCGGCGTGGGTGCGCCGTGCGGCGTGGGCACGCCGAACCGCTCCGCGCAGGTCGGCAGACGCCGTGGCCGGGGATCGCCGCCGCGCAGCATGCGGCGCAGCCGGAGAAGCAGGTCGGGATCTTCGTCGAAGCCGGGATCATCGCTGAAGTGCGGCATGGCCGGGTCCGCCCCTCACCGCGGGCCGGGCGCGGCATCGACCGCGATGAGGCGGACGCGCCGGGCGGCCGGGCCGGCACCCGCGCAGGCGCCCGGTGGGTAGGGCCAGGTCGCTCCAGCACAGGGAACGCCGTCACGGGCCGCCGCGGCGGCCCGGCCGCCGCCGCGGGCCTCCACGGTCACGGTGCCGGGCACCGGGGTCCAGCCGACGAAGGCCAGGATGCAGAGCGTGCCGACCGCCGCGGCCGACGAGGTTCCGATCACGTGTCGCATGGCCCGTCCTCCGGGCACCCGCGGCCCTCGGTCCTGCCACGCTGATAGGGAAGCTCCGTACCGCTGATATTGCTTCCAGCCCAAGCCGGAGCACGAATTGTTGCGTTGTCACGTCACGACGCAACATTGAGCCGGGAACATCAGTCGCCCTCGGGGCGGAATATGTATCCGAGACCCCGCACGGTCCGGATGTAGCGCGGATTGCCGGGATCCGGCTCGACCTTCTTGCGGATGCGGTTGATCCGCACGTCGATGGCGCGGTCGAACGCGTCCGGGTCGCGGGCGTCGGCGAGGTCGAGCAGGCGCTCGCGCGAGAGCGCGCGCCGCGGGTTGTCGGCGAAAGCCTTCAGCAGATCGAATTCCGAGCGGGTGAGCGCCTGCTCCAGACCGGCATCGTCGCTCAGGCGCAGCGCGTCGAGTTCCAGCCACTTGGTGCCGAACCGGATCCGGCGTCCGCCCACGGGAGCCGGGGCCGGCGCGGCGCCCGGCATCTGCACGCGGCGCAGCACCGATCGCACGCGGGCGACCAGCTCCCGCAACTCGCACGGTTTGGGCAGGTAATCGTCGGCCCCGAGCTCCAGCCCGACCACGCGGTCGATCGCGCTCGCCGTGGCGGTGAGCATGATGATCGGGATCGCCGTGCGGGCCTTGAGGTCGCGCACGATGGAGAGCCCGTCCTCCTTGGGCATGTTCAGGTCGAGCACGATCAGGTCGGGACTGTGGTGGGCGAGGTGCTCGCGCAGGGCGCGCCCGCCGTCGCACAGGACCACCGCGAACCCGTGGAGCTTGAGGTAATCCCCGACCATCTCGCGGGTCGCCGCCTCGTCGTCGACCACGGCGATCGACGGGATCGCCGCGACGCCGCGGGCGGTGCCGGGGGCGGGGCTGTCTGGAATGGTCATCGCAGCGGTGCGCACTTTCCGGGTTCGCTCTGGAACGAATGCAGGAATCGTATCGGCTCACGTTACCGTGACAAGTTTTCAACACGATTTCTAGCGTAGTCGTCCGGTTGCGAGCAGCATTTCGGGTCATAGCCATGGACGATGATACCCTCACGTTGATCCCCGACGATCCCGATGAGGCGCAACCGACCGCGGGAGCCTGGGTGATCGCCGTGATCGACGACGATCCGGCGGTCCATGACGGCACGCGTTACGCGCTGGCGAGCTACACCCTCGACGGGCGGGGCCTGGAGATCCTCACCGCCCGGTCGGCCGCGGAGGCGCGGGTGCTGCTCGCCGAGCGCCGCGACGTGGCGGTGGTGCTGCTCGACGTGGTGATGGAGACCGACAATGCCGGGCTGGAGCTGGTGGACTACATCCGGCGCGAACTCCGGCAGGAGACCGTGCGCATCATCCTGCGGACCGGCCAGCCCGGCCAGGCACCGGAGCGGCGGATCATCGTCGATTACGACATCAACGACTACAAGGCGAAGACCGAACTGACCGCCGACAAGCTGTTCACCAGCCTCACCGCGGCCCTGCGCGCCCACCAGCAGCTGAAGCGCCTCGACGAGACCCGGCGCGGGCTCGAGATCATCATCGACGCGGCGCCGATGCTCCTCGACCACAAATCGATGCAGCGCCTGGCCGAGGGTGTCCTCACCCAGGTCGCCTCGCTCCTGAACGTCGCCTGCGCGGGGATCCTGGTCCTGCGCGAGACCGCCGCCCCGCAGGAGCGCTTCTGCGTCCTGGCCGGGTCCGGCTGCTATGGCCACTATGCCGGGCGCGAGCCGGCCTGGCCGCTGGAGGAGCGGGTGCAACCCCTCGTTGAGCGGGCCTTCGCCGAGCGCCGCCACAGCTTCGGCGAGCACTGGTCGACCCTGTACCTGCACACGGCGAGCGGCAGCGAGATCGTCGCGCTGATCGAGGCCGACCGCCAGCTCTCCGAGACGGACCGGTCGCTCATCGCCCTGTTCACGAGCCGGCTGTCGATCGCGTTCGACAACGTCATCCTCTACGAGCGGCTGCAGCAAACCAACGCCGACCTGGAGCGGCGGGTCGTCGAGCGGACCGCGGAGCTGATCCGGGCGAACCGCCGGCTGGACCTGCAGCGCTCGGACCTGCGGCGCGCCAACAGCCTCAAGACCGAGATCCTCGGCACGATCGCGCACGATCTGAAGAATCCGCTGGCGGTGATCCTCGGCCGCGCCGAGATGCTGTCCGACCTGATCGACATGCAAGGGGACCGGGAGCAGATGCGGGCGCAGGTGCAGCACGTGCGCACCAGCGCGAAGGGGCTGACGACCATGATCGACAGCCTCATGGCGGACGCGATGAACGACGCCCTCGACATCAGCCTGCGCCGGGAACCGGTGGACCTCGCGGGCCTCGCCCGGGAGGTCTGCGAGGCCGACCGGCCGCTGGCCGACGCCAAGGGCCAGACCCTGGTCTGCGAGGGCCCGGACGAGCTGTTCCTCTGCGGCGACGCCGAGCGCCTCCGCGAGGCGCTCGACAACCTCGTCTCCAACGCCATCAAGTACAGCTCGACCGGCGGCGCGATCACGGTGCGGGTCAGCCGCGAGCCGGGCCCGCGGGGCGCGGAGCTGGTCTGCGCCGTCGCCGACCACGGGCCCGGCCTGTCGCCGGAGGATTCGTCCCGCGTGTTCGGCCGGTTCCAGCGCCTGTCGGCCAAGCCCACCGGCGGCGAGAACTCGACCGGTCTCGGGCTCTCGATCGTCCGTCGGATCGCCGAGCTGCACGGCGGCCGCGCCACGGCCGAGAGCGCCGGGCCGGGCTTAGGCGCGGTCTTCGCGATCCGCTTCCCGGAAGAATCCGTCGGCCTGTTCTGAGGGGAGGCTCCCGGAGCTCTGCCGGACCGACGTCGGCTTGCCGCCGTCGCGAAGGACGGCCGCAGACTGCCGGTTCCGACGATCCCGCGCGAGCCGGGATCGTCGGGTCAGCCCATGCCGCCGCACGGGACGAAATACTTCGCGCAATCCTGCGGCAAAGGAGCTTGACCATAACGCCGCCTCACGGCGGCCGATCTCGGGCCGCGACGAGGAGGAGACGGTAGATGGTCACGCGCATGATGACGAACACCGCGTCCGGATCCGACCGCATCGTCGCTTGGTCGATGATCGCGGGTCTCGCACTGGCTGTGATCCAGTACGCGCAGGACGTGGCCCTGCCGGCGCATTTCGTCTGACCGGCAGCACTGCCCCGCTTCCGACCTGTGCGGGCGGACGAGCGACGCCGACAGGACCGGCTCAGGGCCGCGCCGGCCGCGGCTCTGCGTCACCGTCCCCGGGCGAATGCGACCGAAGGTAGGCGATGATATCCGCCCGATCGAGGGCATCGGGGAGGCCGCGGAAGCTCATGCTGGTGCCGGGCGCGAGCTTCGCCGGGGCGGAGAGCCAGAGGTCCATAAGCTCCGGGGTCCAGACGCCGCCCAGCGACCGCAGCGCCCCGGTATAGCCGTAGCGCCTGCTGTTGCTGGCAACGGGCTTGCCGAGCACATCGTAGAGTCCGGGACCGTTCCGATCGCCCGCGCCGGGGCTGATCGTGTGACAGGCGGCGCACTGACCGAACAGCCGCCCGCCGCGCTCCGAGTCGGCCACCCGCATGACGTCGTCAAACGTCGGCGTCTCGCCCAGGGCACGGCGGCGTTCCCGCCCATCGTCCGAGCAGGCGGACGCGAGCAGGGCCAGCGCGAGCGCCACGGCGCGCGCGGGACGGCGCAGGATCCGCGATCGCGTCTGCCCAAGACAGCACAGCATCGCGTTCCCTTCGCGGTGAGCGGATTCGGATCGGCACGCGCCGGGCGTCCCACGGGGAGCGCGACTCTCCCAGCAGGAGTCGGCCGACGATCGGGGGACGGCGCTCGTCCGGGCGGCGCGGACTGCCCGAACGCGCGAGGCTCGGGCCGCCTCGGCCGGCTCAGACAACGGTCGAGATCGCGCCGGGCGGATGCGCCAGCAACGTCGCGAGCAGGCTGAGGCCGTATCGGAGCGTCTCGGCGTCCGGCGCCGCGCCCAGGGAGACGCGGATGGCTTCCGGAGCAGGCCCGACCGCGAAGGCGTCGCTCGGGATGACCGACACGCCGAGCTGCCGCGCGTGGGCGCCGAACTCGCCGCGACGCCAGAAAGCGGGAAGCCGGAGCCACAGATGGTGCCCGCTTGGATGCCCCCGGACGTCGAGACCCTGGAGCGTCTCGCGCGCGACGGCCTGCCTGAGCGCGTTCTCCTGCCGGATCGCCGCGACGACGGCGTCGAGCTCGCCCTCGGCGATCCAGTGTGAGGCGAGCGCGGCCGTGAGAGGCGAGGCCATCAAGTTGATGGCGCGCAGTTCGGCCGCCAGCCGCACCGCCTCGTTCGTTCCCGGGACCGCGACGTAGGCGACGCGCAGGCCGGGACTCGCGCATTTGGACAGCGTCGCGATGTGCCACGTGATGTCGCTCGCCTGGGACGCGATGGGAGCCGGAGCGTCCAGGGGCAGTGCGCCGTACGCGTCGTCCTCGATGATGGCGACGCCGTGCGTTCTGGCAATCTCGGCAATCTGCCGCCGCCGGACCGCCGGCAGGGTCGCGGTGGTCGGGTTGTCGAGCGTCGGAACGAGGTACAGAGCCCGCGGACGCTCGGTTTCGCAGCGTTCGCGGAAGGCGTCCGGCTCGAGCCCTTCCGCGTCGCCGGCCACCGGCACGAGGCGGACTCCGCGGCGCTCCGCGGCCGTGCGCAGCCCGGGATAGGTGAGCGCCGGGACGCAGAGGGCGTCGCCCGGCTTCAGGATGGCGGCGAGCACGGCGGCGAGCACGACCTGGGCACCGCCCGCCACGAGGACGCGCTGCACCGGGAGTGTCCCGAGCCGTTGACCGAGCCAGTGGGCCGCCGCCGCCCGGTCGGCCAGGTTCCCGGCACTGTCCTGGTACTGCATTCGGGCGAGGAAGCCGGACGATCCGGCGAGCCGCGACAGACCTGCCTCCAGGCGCTCCGCCAGTCGCGCCGCCGCGGGCTGGGGCGGCATGTTCATGCTGAAGTCGATGCTGCCGGACGGATCAGGCCGTGGCACCTCCGCGGCCGGCGACCGGGACCCCCGGACGAAACTGCCCCGGCCAGCCGTCGCGTCGATCAATCCCACTCGGCGCGCCTCGTTGAAGGCGCGCGTCACCGTCGTGAGATCGACGTTCAGCTGCTTCGCCAGCGCGCGCTGCGGCGGCAGGCGCGCTCCCGGCGCGAGCCGGCCGGCACGGATGTCCGCGGTCAGCGCCCGGACAATGGCGAGGTACTTGGGCCCGGTCTCGCCGGCGATTGTCGGGCTCCAGGATTCCAACATTGACCCCTGTTCTCGCGCTGGCGTATGCATACATTCAGAGTACGACCGGCGTGCACGGCCGTGCGTCCGTTCCGCGCTCGGCGGACGATTCGCCGGATCGCTCGGTTTCCACCGCCATTGTATGGTTTAATATGCCATACAATCGACAGGCACAAGCCCGTCCGTACAAGGACCGGCCCGCTGTTCAGGAACGTGGATGATGCAGAGGACTACCGATCAATCGCTCATGTCGGTCGGGCTGCGCTGCCGCTGCCCGCGCTGCGGGGAAGGCCGTCTGTTCGACGGCTTCATCACCCTGCGGCCGCGCTGCGAGGCGTGCGGCCTCGACTACAGCTTTGCCGACCCGGCGGACGGGCCCGCCTTCTTCATCATGATGACGATGGCGTTCCCCGTCACCGCCTTCGGGATCTGGCTGGAACTGGCCTACGATCCGCCGCTCTGGGTCCACGCGGCGGTGACGCTCCCGCTGCTCATCCTGGCCTGCGTGCCGATCATCCGGCCGCTGAAGGGACTCTTCATCGCCAGCCAGTACATCAACAAGGCCGCGGAGGGACGTCTCGCGGTGCCGAAGGCGCCCGTCGCCGGCCCGGCACCGCGGGACTGACTGCGTCGCAGCCCGCTCCGGCCTTGGTCCTGGCCGAGGCGTGGCCCCCGCAGCTCGCCGGGATCCGAGTTCTCGATCGCGCCCTCCGTCTCGGGCGGCTCCCGCCTCCGCCCAGCGCAACATCCGCCTCTTCGAAGACTGGCAGCGCGGCCGCGGGCCTGGGCGTTGCCCTCGGCCGGGGCGCGCCCATGGAGCGGGACATGCGCGACGGCACCCTCGTCGGCGTCGGCCCAGCCGTCGCGGCGGCGACGTCCCGCTGGCTCATCAGCGCCGAGGGCGTTGACGATCGGCAGGAGGCCGACCGGTTCCGGACCCGGATGCGGGCGGAGGCGAGCCGGTTCGCGGCCGAGCAGAAGGCGCGATACCCGCTCGGACGCGCCTGACAGCCCGAAGGGAGGGGGTCAGCGCGTCTCGCCCGAGAGCGCCGCTCAGGGCTCGAGGATATCTTCCCGTTTGTCGTCGCGGCCGCCGGCCGCGACCGCCTCCGCGAAGGAGACCGCGATCGCGACGCTCGGGCGTGCGCGCGCAGCGCGGCGGGGCCGGCCTCCGGTGGCGCCGGTGGCAGTCGCGGCCGGTTCGGCGACGCCCGCCGCGATGTCGGACCCATCCCGGCGGACCGATCCTCGCGCGGTCGCGCAGGCCTATCCGGACTTATGGCGCAGCTGCAGCAATCGCGCGATCTCCGAGCGCTTGGCGGCGTAACCCGGAGCGACCATCGGATAGTCGCGCGGCAACCCGTACTTGGCGCGGTAATCCTGCGGTGTCAGGCCGTGCGCCGTCAGATGACGCTTGAGCGTCTTGTAGGACCTGCCATCGATGAAGCTGATCAGGCCCTCGGCCTGGATGGACGTGCGGATCTCCCGCGCGGTCGCGGCTTCAGGCGTCGCGACCGCGGGCGCCGGCCCCACGCTGATCTGGCAAAGCATCTCGTACGTACTAACCAAAATCTCACAGAGCTGGGTGTGCGAGACCGAATTTCGGGAGACGTAGGCACAAACGATCTTTATTGAATTTTTCAAAGCCGCGTCAAAAACATTTCTCCCGCCAGTACCAACCTCAGGTAGCATACCTGCCAATCCCCCTCAAGACACGCAGCGCAAGAGTTGTATATCAATTTTCGCATGTCAATCCGTTGCCTTGATTGAGCTTGAAAAAAGAACCCTGTGATCGATATTCTACTTATGGAAACATCGATAGAGAAATAGCTCAACCAGAAAGGGGCGTTATGCATATCGCGCACCCTTCACACCTCGTCCGTATATCGTCCGCCAATCGTCCCACCGGACACTGAGCGCGATCCTCGCGCCGCGGACAAATGCGGACGCGCCGCGGGGATGCAGACCTTCGGCTCCGAGCGTGCCGGGCGCGTCACGGTCCGAGGTCGGAAGGGGCTCCTCGGACGGCCCTGATGACGGGACCCGCGCCGCAGATCCTCTCCAATCCCGGCGGCGGACAACGTCCACGTCCCTGTGTCGGCCACGGACCAGAACTGATCTCTCAAGTTGCATCACGCGGATATTGACAATCTACGCGACGACGATAAGTCGGTCAAAACCTGTCTTCACTATTTTTTAAGTATGATAACTGACACCTAGCACATCAGACACTGACGGGGGCCGTGATGTTGCGCAATACTAAAGTCCTGGTGTAATCGTTCCTGCCACTTCTGCTGATGGCGGCGCTCTCCGCTGGTTTGATCTTCTACGCGAACGCTAACCTGAACGATCTGTCGCGTCAGACCCGGGACATCGTCGATCTGCAGGTCGTTCGCTTGGAGAAGATCCTCGCCGTCCGGATCAACGTCAACGAGGCCGCCGTCAACGCGCGCAATCTCATTCTCGAGACCCGCGAGCAGGAGATGGGCAGCTACCGGGCCCGCTACGATGCCGCGGCGAAGGGGGCGTTCGACGCGACGAAGGCGCTGATCGCGCTCGCCGACACCCCTGAGCGGAAGAACACCAATCAGGCTCTCCAGGGTATCCTGGAGGAGTTCTTCGCCGCCATGGACAGGTCCAACAGCCTCGGCCTCAAGAACGACAATGAAGCCGCTGCAAAGATCCTGCTGACCGAAGGTTCCGTCGCCCGCGCCAAGGTGCGAGACTTCGTCCAGGGCCGGGTGGACCGGCTGACATCGGAGCTGCGGCAGGCGCGCGACGGCGCCGAACAAGCCGCGAGCACCGCCAAGATGGTCCTGGCCTCGGCCACCGTCGCGGGGCTGATCGGCGCGATGGCGCTCTCGGCGCTGATCGTGATCTTCGGGATCACCCGCCCGCTCGGCAACCTCGTCGGCGTGCTGCAGCGGATGGCCCGCGGCGAGGTCGACGCGGAGATCCGCGAGGCCGGCCGCGGCGACGAGATCGGCGCCGTCGGCAAGGCGGTCGAGGGCATCAAGGCCATGGTCGCCCGCAAGGCCGCCGAGGAGGCCGAGGTCAAGCGCCTGGCCGACGCGGCCGCCGCCGCCGAGCGGAAGCGCACCATGATCGAGCTCGCCGACGGCTTCGAGCGCGCCGTCGGCGGCATCGTCGGCCTGGTCTCGTCCTCGGCCACCGAGCTCCAGGCCACCGCCCAGCAGATGACCGCCACCGCCCAGGAGACCGCCGCGCAATCGACCACCGTGGCCGCCGCAGCGGAAGAGGCCGCCACCAACGTCAACACGGTCGCGGCCGCGGCCGAGGAGCTCGGCTCGTCGGTGCAGGAGATCGGCCGGCAGGTGCAGGGCTCGGCCCATCTCGCCCAGGCCGCGGTGGGCGAGGCCGACCAGACTGCGCACCTCGTCCAGGCGCTCAGCCAGAACGCGGCGCGGATCGGCGACATGGTCGGGATGATCTCGGGCATCGCCGGCCAGACCAACCTCTTGGCGCTCAACGCCACGATCGAGGCGGCGCGCGCCGGCGCGGCGGGGCGGGGCTTCGCGGTGGTGGCCTCCGAGGTGAAGGCGCTGGCCGAGCAGACCGCCAAGGCGACCGAGGAGATCGCGCGCCAGATCGGCGAGGTTCAGGGGGTGACCGCGCAGGCGGTGACGGCGATCGGCGGGATCACGGGGCGGATCCGGGAGATCGACGGCGTGGCGACGTCGATCGCGGCGGCGGTGGAGCAGCAGGGTGCGGCGACCCAGGAGATCGTGCGCAACGTGGCGCAGGCCTCGACCGGCGCCGGCGAGGTGACGGGCAACATCGCGGGCGTGGCGCAGGCCTCGGAGGAGACGGGGGCCGCGGCCGGTCAGGTCCTGTCGGCGGCCTCGGAGCTGTCGCGGCAATCCGAGCATCTCCGCGCCGAAGTCGCACGCTTCCTCGCCACCGTCCGCGCCGCTTGAGGTGATCGCGGCGGAGATCCGCGTCCTCCCGGTCCGGCCCCGCGGCTCGGACCAGTCCGCCGGCTGCGCGCGGATCTCGTCGCCGCGCACGCGCGCGGCGAGGATCTCGGCTCGCGCTCCGCACATCCAGGGCTGCGGAGAGCGGCTGCCCGAACTCAGCCACGTGTTCGAGCAGGCCATCGGCGGGATGGATCAGTCGCTGGACGACCTCACGCTGCGGGATCCGGGAACGGGCGCAGCCCTCCGGCACCTGCTCGGCTCCTGATCGCGACCGCGACCCCAATCGGTCACGGCGTCGCGCACCCCGACTCAGGGAAGCCGGCTTGGGCGGGCTGCTGTTCGTCTCCGACGACCTGTCCCGCACCGAGCGTCTGGCGCGCGACGTCGATCCGGCCCGGCCGTGAAGCACCCACGACCTCTATGACGAGGCCGCGCCGGCGGCCGGAGCCGACCTCGTCGTCGGCGACGTGGCGCAACTCACGTCGCACGCGATCGTGCGCCTGCGACGGATACTGGCGCCGGCCCGCGACACGGGCGCGCCGTCGCCGCTCCTGATCCACGGCAACGCCGCGCCGACCGAGGCCCTGGCGCGGCTGCTGGGTACGAGCGAGACCCTCCCGGCCGCGTCGGCGGTGAGAATCGTGCAGGACAGGATCGATCGGCTCCGGGATCAGGGCGGCTCCGCCGCCGCGGCCGGGCTGACGGAGGTGGCCCGGCCGTTCCCGTCGAGACCTTCTTCTCCGGCCGGACGGTGACGCCCGGCCTCGATGAGGCCACCCATCGGCACTGCCTGCGGGTGACGGGCCTCGCGGCCGCCTTCGCGATCGAGCTGGGCTTCGGCGATCTCGACGCCTACCGCCTGACCGAGGCCGCGCGGCCGCACGATGTCGGGAAGACGAAGATCCCGCTGTCGATCCTCAACAAGCCGGGGCTGCTGACCGCGCGGCGGCCCTACCGACCGTCGATGTCGGATGAAGTGGCCTGCGGCCTCCTGCGATCGATGTCCGGCAACCTGGATCCCGCCTTCGTGGAGACCTTCCGTCCCGTGATGACCGCCTTCGACCTGAGCGGCGCGGCTCCGGCGCGCCCGCTCGATGACCCGTCTCCGGCCCGGTGGCGTTACGGAGACGCGGGTCCGAGGCCCCGCGGATGGCCGATCGGATCACCATCGATGCGTCGGCAGGCCCGCGCGCGACAGCGACGCCTGCGGCTGCGGACGTCCCAGGAGATAGCCCTGAACCTGCCCGACACCCTCGGCCCGCGCGAGTTCCAGCTGCTGCGCCGTCTCGACGCCCTCGACCACCGTCGTGATGCCGAGGCTGACCCCCAGCCCCGCCACCGCCCGGATGATGGCGCGCGCGTCGGCGCTCGTCTCGGCCTCGCTCATGAACGAGCGATCGATCTTGATCTTGTCGATCGGGCACCGGCGCAGATAGCTCAGGGACGAGTACCCGGTGCCGAAATCGTCCATGGCGATCCGGATGCCGGCGCCGTGGAGCGTGGCGAGATTCTCCCGCGTCGCCTCGCTCTCCTCCAGCAGCGACGTCTCGGTGATCTCGACCTCCAGCCGCGCCGCGGCCAGACCGGTCTCCGCCAGCACGGCGAGCACTTCCGCGCCGAACCCCTTCTGACGCATCTGGACGCTGGAGACGTTGACGGCGACGTCGACGCTCTCGGGCCACGCCAGGGCATCCCGGCAGGCGCGCTCCAGGACCCAGCGGCCGAGCGGCAGGATGAGACCGGTCTCCTCGGCCAGGGGGATGAAGGACAGCGGCGGGACCAGGCCGCGCGTGGGATGGCGCCAGCGCACCAGCGCCTCGACGCAGGCGACATGCCCGTCGCGGGCATCGACGAGGGTCTGATAGTGCAGCTCGAACTGATCCGCCGCCAGGGCGGCCTGGAGGTCGGCCTCGATCTGGCGGCGCGCCTCGAAGGCCTCGGACATGCTGGCCTCGAAGACGCTGAAGACGCCGCGCCCCTCGGTCTTCGAGTGCCGCAGGGCGAGATCGGCGTCGTGCAGCAACGGGTCCATGTCCAGGTCCTGCACCGCGCGGATCGCGAGGCCGATGCTGGCGCCGGTATGGACGCGCCCGCTCGCGAGATCGAACGGCTCCGACAGGACGTTGACGAGGCGCTGGGCGGTCGACGTCGCGGCGGCCGCGTCGACGACCCTGTGGACCAGCGCGAACTCGTCGCCGCCGAGGCGGGCCACGACGTCACCCCGCCGCGTGTTCCTCCGCAGCCGCGCGGCGACCTCCTGCAGGAGCTCGTCGCCGGCGGCATGTCCGTAGGTGTCGTTGACGAATTTGAACCGGTCGAGGTCGATGTAATACATGGCGAGCAGCGGTCGCTCGTCGTTCTGCGCCGCGATCAGATCTCGGTAGCCCTGGCGCATCGCCCGCGTGTTGGCGAGGTCGGTCAGGGCGTCGTGATGGGCCAGGTGGGCGATGCGCTCCGCACTCCGCCGCTGCTCGGTGATGTCCTCGAATGTCGAGACCCAGCCGCCGCCGTCCATGACCCGGTGATTGATCGCCAGCGTGCGCCCGTCGCAGAGTTCGCGCGTGATCGGCGCGGGCTCGGCGGCCTGAAGGGCGGCGCGGGTGCTGCGCTCGATCTCCGCGACGGTGACCTCCGGCGAGTAGAGGCCGCGCGCGACCAGAGCTGAGCAGATCGCGTGCTGGGCCATGCCCGTGAGGACCATGTCCTGCGGGATGTTGAAGATATCGCGGTAGCGCTTGTTCGACACGACGAGGCGGGACTGCGCGTCGAACATGCACAGGCCCTGGTTCATGTTCTGCAGCGCGCCCTCGAACAGGCGGATCTGCTCCGAGAGGGCCGCGTTCAGCGCCGCGAGCCGGTCGATGCCCTCGGCTCTCGGCCGCAGAACCGGAACGCACTGCGAACTGTCCGAAGTCTCGCTGCGCCGGAGACTGGTATGCGGCACGATGATGTCCTCGAGTGGGAAAGGGGCGCCGAGCCGCGCGGGGCGGCGCGATCGGTCGGGCGCTAAGCGATCGTCCGGGAGGCCGCCGCGCAGGTCTGGCGTGTGACCGCCTCGAGCGCCGGGATCGTCGGTGCGATCGGCGGATGGCGGGCGGCCCGTGATCGCGGACCGGACCCGGTGGGCTGGGACAAACCCGTCACGCGCGTGATCCCGAATTAGAGCCGTGCAGAAGGAACATGTCGGATGCAGGAACAAGAGACCGCTGTCGATACATCCTCTACGTAAGTACATCACGTTCCGAATTGCAAGCGCGCCACTATTTTGAAAGCGAAGCATTTTAACAAATATCGACGGAAATTTACATTAGGAGTAGAATTTTGGCCCGAGACCACTACCGTCATGCGAAATTCTCGATCTGCCGATAGGGGACCTCGACGCACTTCTCGTCGCCGATCATCCGGCTTTGGCCGCTCATGGATCGGCGGAGGGCCGTGAGGTTGCCTGCGGCCCCGTCCCTGCATGGCAGCATTGCTTCCGCGCAGAAGCTGGGGACAGGACGACCCCTAAGGATCGGCTTTCTCTCGCGGGGCTCGACTTTGATGAGGGTCAGTCGCCCGTCTCGCGGTGTCGGGCGCCAGATCGTGCGGCCCGGACCCTGGACAGACGGGCCCTGACCCCGGATTGGTCCGGTATCCTCCGACCTCCCTCGGGGCCCGGCATCCCAGGGCCAGCATCAAATCAACCAGCAGTAGACATCTTCGGCGAGTTCTGGGTAAAACCGTTCTCACGGCCTATTTACTTTGCCACAACCTTTCACGGCCATTCGGACACATCAGTGACATCGAATTTTAGGCCTGAGATCGCGCAGGCACGAGGAACGGGTTCATCAAATCACCCGACAGACGCCGAGTTGAGCCGGGATTCGGCGAACTCGCAGGCGCTGTCGACCCGCCAGTCGGTGAGCATGTTGGCCCTGTCGCTGGCCAGATCCGCCCAGCAGGGCATCTTCCTGCTCCTGCGGTAACAGCGTCACGCCGATTCCGACGATCGACCCGGCGGCCAGGGCGACGCCCAGCCGCTTCTCCATGTCGTCCGAAATCTCGCCGACGTCGGTCCGCATTCTCCGCGTCGAACAGCGACACGCGGTCGGACACCGGGGTCGAGCGCGGCCCATGCCCGTGGCGCGGATGGCCGTCCCAGGATCGACACGGCCCGCGCGGCGCGACGGTGCGCAGGTGCGCGAGGACGGCAACCCCGCGCGACCCGGTCCCGATGCGCGTCCCGGACCGCGGAGGGCCCTTCGAACGAAAGCCCCGGGAGCGGTCGGCTCCCGGGGCTCTGTCGACCTCGCGCCAGTTTGATCGGGCTGGGGATGCAAGGATCGAACGAAGGTCATCGCCGCCGCGCGGCGACCGGCATGCAGAGGACCAGTCCCATGCCGAGCCGCCGCGCGGGCCGATGCCAACCCTCGAGGCGCGGGTTCGGCTCAGTACGAGCCGAACTTGTAGTTCAGGCCGGCGCGGACGACGGCGAACTCGGTCCCGGCGGCGGCGCCGTTGAGGTAGGCGACGCCGCGCGGCGGCAGCAGGTTCGGGATGAAGACGCCGCTGGCAGTGTTCTTCTGGCGGTCGAGGTTCACGTACAGGCCTTCGACCTTCAGGGTGACGGCCGAGGAGCGGAAGAAGTTCAGGAACGAGTCGGTGGGCAGGGCGTACTCGACGCCGCCGCCGACCGCGTAGCCGTTGCGGAAGCTGCTGCGGAAGTTGCGGCCGGCGAAGGTCTGGTCGTCCTGGCCCGAGCCGTAGGCGTAGCCGCCGGTGCCGTACACGAGGGTGCGGTCGAAGGCGTAGCCGAGGCGACCGCGGGCGGTGCCGAAGTAATCCAGCCCGTTGCCGCTGGTCGCCACGTAGGCGCGCGGCGCCGAGAAAGCGAAGCCCGGGGTGCCGGTCAGCCCATAGTTGAGCGTGCCGTTGGCGCGGCGGGCGAAGTCGACGTACTGGGCGTCGGCCTCGAAACCGACCACGATGCCCGAGCCCGGGGTCAGCTGCCAGTTGTAGCCGATCTGGGCGCCGCCCGAGAAGCCATTGTTGTTACTGCGGTTGTTGACGCTGACCACCGCGTTGGTGTCGGGCGAGTTCGCCAGCGTGCCGCCGCGCAGGGCGTAGTTGGTGGTGTTGCGGCTGTTGGCGTCGAAGCCGTAGCCGGCGTTCACGCCGACGTAGAAGCCGGTCCAGGTGAACACCGGCACCGGCGTGAACACCGGCGGCGGAACACGACGCGGCAGGTCGGCAGCGGAAGCCGCGGCGGTGAGGGCAGTGAAGGCGGCCAGAGAGGCCAGAATCTTGGTCATGTCTGCGCAGTTTCCGTTGGTGCCATTGAGTGGCGATGACTTATCAGGCGCGCTTCATTGACGATGTAACGCACCGGCAACACTTTGCATGTCTTCAGGGATTGAATTACATAGAGTTACCAACTCCTCAACGTCCATAATCTACTCAAAGAATAGAAGTCACAAACCACATCGTCTTTGAGTTGTGCTTCGCGCGGGTCCGGGCCGGACGGCTCAGCGGCGCGCGGGCTGCGGCTCGAAGTCGAGACCGCAGCGCTTCTCGGCGGAAGCCTGCTCCAGCGCCTTCACCTCGCCCTTGAGCCGCGCGAGTTCGGCCGTCTGGTGATTGTCGCCGTCGATGAACAGGAGCGCCGGCAGGAACACCACGGCGCCGACCGTCGTGGCGACCTGATCGCCGCGGCGCTTCTCGTCCTGCGCCCCGGCAGCCTGCGCGGCGCGCACCGAGACGCGGCCGGCCTCCTCGCGGATCTGGGTGCAGGACAGGTTGCTGTACTGGATCGGCGACACGTACGTCGCGGCGACCTTGTCGGAAGAGGTCGCGCAGGCACCGCACAGGATGCCCACGACCACGGATGGAAGAACGATTTGCTTCATGACCCCGCCCCCGCACGATCGTCGTCGCGATCTTTCGCGCGACCTCGACGTCGTCTGCGTCCGCGGAGGTCCGTAAGGTCCGATCCGTGAAGCCGCTGTAGCTGGCCCTACACACCGCGGATCATACCCGTGTTTTGGGACGCAGAAGACCGATTTTGAGACAGAGCGTCCTGCCGAACACCGAGCGGACATTTGGCGACATCGCGATCGCGCGGCCGCCCATGGCGAGGGATCAGGTCGGAGGATCGGCGACACTTTGTTCACGATCCCCGTACGGCCCGCACGACGCGGGCCGTCGGCGAGTCGGCAGACGCGCATCCGCGATGGCTATGTGGCCGCCCGCGCCGCCCGATCGACGGTCTTTCCGGGCTCCGGGCGGTCGCCGCCGGCGCTGGCGCGACCGTTGCACACCCGGCATCAGGTCTGCGAAGAGCCGATCGGGCACAGGCCCGACGCGTCGCGATGGATCGCACCCGAGGGAGGATCATGACGGTTCAGTCCGCGCGGATACGGGCGACAGAGTCCAGGCGCCGTCCATGAAGGCGGCGGACGAGGGCGATCGCGTGGGCGCGATCTGCCAGGCCCTGCGACGGGCCATCGTGGAACGGGCGCTCGCCCCCGGAGACCGCCTGCCGGAGGATGCCCTGGGCGAGCGCTTCGGGGTCAGCCGCACCATCGCGCGGCAAGCCCTGCTGCGGCTCGCCGGCGAGGGCTTGGTCGACCTGCGCCGCAACCGCATCGCCGTCGTGGCGACGCCGAGCTGGGAGGAGGCGCGCGACACCTTCGACGTGCGCCTCGGCCTGGAGCGGCTCGTGGTGCGCCGCCTCGCCGGACAGCTCAGTCCGGACCAGCGCCAGGTTCTGCTGGACCAGATCGCCCGCGAGGAGGCCGCCCGGGGCGGGCCCGAGGCGCTGTCGATCCGCCTCGCCACCGAGTTCCACCTGATGCTCGCCGAGATGACCGGCAGCGCCGTGCTGACCCGCTACGTCGCCGAACTCGGCTATCGCTGCGCCCTGATCCTGTCCCTCTACAGCCGGCCGCACTCCTCGGACTGCGCCGTGAGCGAGCACCGCGACATCGTCGCCGCCCTGGTCGCGGGCGATGCCGAGCGCGCCGCCACGCTCATGGACCACCACCTCGACGCCGTCGCCGAGCGGGCGCGCATCGTGCCGCCGACCCCGCGCGAGCGCGATCTCGCCCGCCTGCTGGCGCCCTACGTCGCGGGTGCCGGCCGCGGAGCCTGACCTCCCGCCTCAGGCCGTGAGGCCGTGCTTCGTCAGCAGGCGCTCGGCGCTGTCGTTCCAGACCTCCATGCCGACGATCAGGCCGTCGCGCACGGTGAAACGGTCGACGTAGCGGTTGCCCTCGAAGGGCGTGCCGTCCGGCCACGCACCGTACAGGGTGCCGAGGCTGTAGACCGTGGTGACGCCGTCGCCCGGGACCACGTCCAGCCGCTCCATCCGCTTCTTCACCCAGGCGTAGCGGCCGGCATTGAAGGCCGTGACCTCGGACGGATGGTTGAAGACCCGGGCGCCGGTGAACACGATCCGGGTGCCCGGCGCCATGTAGCGCGCGGCCGTCTCGGGATCCGGCACCATCGAAGCTTCGAGATAGGCGGTGACGTTGGCGGCGTCGCGCGCGGTCGCGGCATCGTGGGTCACGTCGGTCATGGCAGGCCTCCTGTCGGCCCTAACGTGCCGCAAAAGCCTCTTCTGTGCATGCAGGAAGTGTATGCACTTTGATCGACGATTGAGCACAGATTGCCTTCGGTGCAGCACGCACGGTCACGTGCGGGCGGCGAAGCTTCGATTTTTCAGTGGCATGGAGGTTGCGGTCGGCTGGGCTGCCCCGCCCCTCGGAGACAGCCATGGCCTCCTTCCTGCCCCCGACCCTGCGCCGCATCGCCGTGACGACGAGCGCCCTGCTCGGCCTCGCCGTCTCGGCCGCGCAGGCGGCCGACACCGTCAAGATCGGCCTCGTGACCGCCCTGAGCGGCCAGTCCGCGAAATCCGGCGAGGCGATCTCCCGCGGGATCGGGCTCGCGATCGACGAGATCAACGCCAAGGGCGGCGTCCTCGGGCGCCCCCTCGAGCTCGTGGCCCGCGACGACGAGGCCAACCCGTCCAAGGGCGTGCTGGCGACCCGCGAGCTGATCCAGCGGGTCGGCGTCGTCGCGGTGGTCGGCGGCCTCGACACGCCGGTCTCGATGGCGATCGTGCCGATCGCCAACCAGATGAAGGTGCCGTTCATCGGCCCGTGGGCGGCCGGGACCGGCATCACCCGCAACGGCGCCGCCGACAATTACGCCTTCCGGGTCTCCGCGGTCGACGCCCTCGTCGACGAGGCGCTGGTATCCTACGCGGTGAAGACCTACGGGGCGAAGAAGCCCGGCATGATCCTCGTCAACAACGCCTGGGGCGAGTCGAACCAGAAGGGCCTCAAGGACGCCCTCCAGGCAGCCAACCTGCCGGCGGCCGGCATCGAGAAGTACGAGGCCAACGACGTCGACATGGTGCCCCAGCTGTCCCGGCTGAAGGAGGCCGGCGCCGACGCGCTGTTCCTCGTCGGCAATGTCGGCCCCTCGGCCCAGGTGGTGAAATCCCTCGACCGGATGGGCTGGTCGGTGCCGGTCGTCTCGCACTGGGGCCCGGCCGGCGGGCGCTTCGACGAGCTCGCCGGCCCGAGCGCCGGCAAGGTCCACTTCATCCAGACCTTCACCTTCGCGGGCAACGCGTCGCCGAAGGCGAGCGCGGTGCTCGATGCGCTCAAGGCCAAGTACCCGGCGATCAAGTCGATGGCCGACGTCACCCCCGCCGTCGGCATCGCCAACGCCTACGACGCCACGCATCTGCTGGCGCTCGCCATCCAGGCCGCCGGCTCGACCGAGGGCCCGAAGGTCCGCGACGGCTTCTACAAGATCGGCACCTATCCGGGCCTGATCAAAACCTACGACAAGCCCTTCGCCCCCGGCCAGCACGACGCGTTGGGACCGAACGATTACGTGTTCACCCGCTTCAAGGACGGTGAGATCGTCGCGGTGACCAACTGAGCCCGGCGATGCTGACCTCCATCCTCGTCAGCGGTCTCGGCCTCGGCAGCATGTACGGGCTCGTGGCCCTGGGCTTCCACGTGACCTACGCGGTGTCGGGGACCGTGAACTTCGCGCAGGGGAGCGTCGTCACCCTGGGCGCGGTCCTGGCCTACGCGCTGGGCGTCACCCTCGGCTGGCCGATGCCCGCCGCGATCGTCCTGGCGCTCGCCGGCTGCGCCCTGTTCGGCCTCGTGGTCGAGCGGGCGCTGGTCCGCCCGTTCGTGGCGCGCGGCTCGGATGCGTGGCTCCTGGCGACGGTGGCGGGCGGCATCGTCCTCGACAACACCGTGCTGTTCACCTTCGGCAAGGAGCCGCGGAGCCTGCCCTCGCCGCTGGCCACGAAGCCGGTGGAGATCCTCGGGACCGGCATCTACCCGCTGCAGCTCGTGATCCCGGTCGTCGGGGTCGCGCTCGCCTTCGCGATCCGCACGGTGTTCCGCCGGACCGATCTCGGCCGCGTCCTGCTCGCCGTGGCGCAGAACGCCGACGCCGCCCGGCTGATGGGGATCGACGTGCGCCGCACCGTGGCCTGCGCCTTCGCGCTCTCGGCGGTGCTGGCCGGCATCGCGGGCCTCCTGATCGCGCCGCTGTTCTCGGTCTCGGCCGAGCTCGGCACGCTGTTCGGCCTCAAGGCCTTCGCGGTGGCGATCCTCGGCGGCATCGGCTCCGCCACCGGGGTGATCCTGGCGGGGCTGCTCTACGGCCTCGTCGAGGCCGGCGTCACCGCGACCCTCGGCTCGACCTACACGCAGCTCGTGGTGTTCTCGGTGATCATCCTGGCCCTCACCCTGCGCCCCGACGGCCTGCTCGGCCGCGCCGCGGTCAACAAGGTCTGACGCGATGCACCGTCTGCGCTCGGCCCCGGCGATGCGGCTCGGCATTGCCGGCCTCACCGCCGCCGCGCTCGGCCTCGTCGCGCTGACTGCCGGCTACAGCCACTTCGTGATCGCCCTGGTGGCGCTGACCACGGTGGCGGGGGTCGGCCTCAACGTGCTCCTCGGCCTGACCGGGCTGATCTCCTTCGGCCAGGCCGGCTTCTACGCGATCGGCGCCTACGCCAGCGCGATCCTGACGCTCCACGGCGTCAGCTTCTGGCTGGCGCTCCCGGCGGCGGCCCTGATCGCGGCGCTCGTCGGCGGCCTTGTGGCGGTGCCGGCGATGCGGGTGAAGGGCCCCTACCTCGCCATGCTGACGATCGCCTTCGGCTTCATCGTCGAGCACGGGCTGATCGAGGGCGGGGAGCTGACCGGCGGCCAGAACGGCCTCGTCGTCACCGACCCGCCGACGCTCCTCGGCGAGCCGGTGAGTGCGGCCGGGCTCGCCGTGCTGGCGGTGCTCGCGGCCGGCGCGAGCCTCGCCGGGTTCGACCTCCTCGCCCGCAGCCGCCTCGGCCGGGCGATGCGCGCCGTGCGCGACGCCGACGTCGCCGCGGCGGCTTTGGGCTTCGACCCGGTCCGGGTGAAGACCCTGGCCTTCGCGATCTCCGCCGCCCTCACCGGCCTCGCGGGGGCCGTCCTGCCGCCGCTGATGCTGTTCATTGCGCCGAGCTCGTTCCCGTTCTCGCAGTCGATCCTGTTCGTCCTCTCGGTGATCGTCGGCGGAGCCGGCACGGTGCTCGGCCCGCTCCTCGGGGCCCTCGTCACCGTGCTGCTGCCGGAGGCGCTGTCCGGCCTCGCGGAGTACCGCCTGCTGTTCTTCGGGATCGCGACCCTGGCAGTGCTCTGGCTGGTGCCCTCGGGGCTGGTCGGCAGCCTCGCCCGCCTGCTGCCCCGGGGCCGCGACAATGGGGTCGCCGAGGAGAGCGGAGAGGCGCCGCTGCCCGGCACGGCGGCGCGCGAGGCCCTCGTCCTCGATGGGATCGGCATCCGCTTCGGCGGCATCACGGCGGCGGAAGGCGTCGACCTCACCGCCCGGCCCGGCGCGGTCACCAGCGTGATCGGCCCGAACGGGGCCGGCAAGACGACCGTGCTCAACATGGTCTCGGGCTTCTACCGCCCGAGCGCCGGGGCGATCCGGCTCGGCGAACGCGATCTCGCCGGGCGGCCGGCGCATGTCGTCGCCCGCGCCGGCATCGCGCGCACCTACCAGACCACGCGGCTGTTCGGCTCGCTGACCGTGGTCGACAACGTCGCCCTCGGATCCGCGCCGGGCCGGCTCTGGCGCCGCGCCAGCGCGGGGGACCGCCGGACGGCCGCGTCGCTCCTCGCCTTCGTCGGCTACCGCGGCGCCCTCGACCGCCCGGCCGCCGAGCTGCCCCATGTCGACCGGCGTCTCGTGGAGATCGCCCGGGCGCTCGCCGGCGGCCCCGCGGCGCTGCTCCTCGACGAGCCCGCCGCCGGCCTGTCGCGGGCCGACACCGACCGGCTGGCCCGTCTGATCCGCCGGATCGCCGACAGCGGCGTCGCGGTGGTGCTGGTCGAGCACGACATGCCGCTGGTGATGGGCATCTCCGACCACATCCTGGTCATGGATGCCGGACGCCCGATCGCGCGGGGCACGCCCGCCGAGATCCGGCGCGACCCGGCGGTGCTGCGCGCCTATCTCGGCGGCGCCGACACGCCGGCCCGGCCGCGGGGCGCGCCGTGGCAGGGGCCGGCGGACACCGTCCTCTCGGTCCTCGACCTGACCGCCGGCTACGGCGCTGCGCCGGTCCTCGACGGCGTCCATCTCGACGTGCGGCCGGGCGAGACCGTCGCCCTTTTGGGCGCGAACGGCGCCGGCAAGTCCACGGCCATGCGGGCGCTGGCGGGGCTGCTGCGCCCGGTCGCGGGCGCGATCGTATTTGACGACCGGCGCGTCGAGGCTCTACCCGCCCACAGGATCGCCCGCGCTGGGCTCGTCCTGGTGCCGGAGGGCCGGCAGGTCTTCCCGGAGCTCAGCGTCGTCGAGAACATCCGCCTCGGCGCCTTCGGGCGCGGGACGCCGATCGACCCGGCCGAGGTGGAGCGCCTGCTCGACCGGTTCCCCCGGCTGCGCGACCGGGCGGGGAGCCGGGCGGGCCTGCTCTCCGGCGGCGAGCAGCAGATGCTGGCCATCGCCCGCGGGTTGATGGCGCATCCGCGCATCCTGCTCCTCGACGAGCCGTCGCTGGGCCTCGCCCCGGCGATGATCAACGCCCTCTACGCCACCGTGGCGGAGCTGCGCGACGAGGGCGTCACCATCCTGATCGTCGACCAGATGGCGGCGCTGGCCCTCACGGTCGCCGATCGCGGCTACGTGCTGGAGCAGGGCCGGGTCGTCGCGCGGGGAACCGCCGCGGAGCTGTCGGCGGACAAGGGGCTGGAAGCGGCCTATCTCGGTGCGGCGTAACGGGGGCCACGATGGACACGAATGCCGGACACGGCCGCTACGGCTACAGCGCCCTCCCCGACCGGCCGGTCTACGACTGGCCGGAGGGCAAGCGGCTGGCCGTTTATCTCGGGCTGAACCTCGAGACCTTCGCGTTCGGCGAGGGCCTCGGCGCCGAGCTGGCCCCGGGCGGCCCGCAGCCGGACGTGCTCAACTACGCGTGGCGCGACTGGGGCAACCGGGTCGGCGCCTGGCGGATCGCCGCGATGCTGGACGAACTGGCGATGCCCGCGAGCGTGCTCGTCAACAGCAACCTGTACCGGGACTGCCCCGGGCTGATCGAGGCGTTCCGGGCGCGGGGCGACGAGATCGTCGGCCACGGACGCACCAACGCCGAGCGGCAGGGCACCCTCGACGAGGACTCGGAGCGGGCGCTGATCGCCGAGACGACCCGGGTGATCGCCGCGCAGGAGGGCCGCCCGCCCGCCGGCTGGCTCGGGCCCTGGATCTCGCAGTCGCGGGTGACGCCCGACCTGCTCGCCGAGGCCGGCTACCGCTACCTGCTCGACTGGGACCACGACGACCAGCCCACTTGGTTCGCGACCCGCGGCGGCGGCCGGATCCTGACGGTGCCCTACCCGCAGGAACTCAACGACATCCCCGCCATCGTCGCCCGCAAGGAGACGGGCCGCCAGTTCGCCGACGCCATCGTCGACGCCTTCGACGAGATGCTGGAGCAGGCGCGAGCCGCACCCCTGGTCATGGGCATCGCGCTCCATCCCTACATCGTCGGGCGGCCGCACCGGATACGGCCCCTGCGGCGGGCGCTCCGGCACATCGTCGACCGGCGCGCCGACATCTGGCTCACCACCGCGGGGGCGATCGCCGACCACATCGTGGCGCGGGAGGCCGGGCCGCGCTGACGCGGTCCGGACCCCGGGGCCGACCCGGCGAGCTCAGAGCACCTGCGACAGGAACCGGCGCGTGCGCTCGTCCCGTGCGGAAGCGAAGAAGGTCGCGGGCGGCCCGTGCTCGACGATCACGCCGCGGTCGGTGAAGTAGATATGGTCGGCGACGTCGCGGGCGAAGTTCATCTCGTGCGTGACGAGCATGCAGGTCATGCCCTCCTCGGCGAGCTCCCGGATCGTCACCAGCACCTCCTTGACCGTCTCCGGATCGAGAGCGGCGGTGACCTCGTCGAACAGCATCACGTCCGGCCGCATCGCCAGCGAGCGGGCGATGGCCACGCGCTGCTGCTGGCCGCCGGACAGCTCGCCCGGATAGGCGTTCTCCTTGCCGGCGAGCCGCACCTTGGCGAGGAGCGCCCGCGCCCGAGCCTCGACCTCGCGCCTGTCCTGCCCGAGGACGTGGATGGGGGCCATCATCACGTTCTGAAGCGCGGTCTTGTGCGGGAACAGGTTGTACTGCTGGAACACCATGCCGACCTTGCGGCGCAGCGCCAGCTTGTCGAGCCGGGGATCGGTGACGTCGATCCCCTCGACCTCGATCGAGCCCGCGCTGACCGGCACCAGCGCGTTGACGCAGCGGATCAGCGTCGACTTGCCCGAGCCCGATGGGCCGATGATACAGACCACCTCGCCCTTGCGCACGTCGAAGCTGATCCCCTTCAGCACCTCGAAGGTCCCGAAGGACTTGTGCACGCCGGCGATGCGGACGATCGGCTGATCGGGGGTCCAGGTCGGGGACGGGGTGGCGGCCAGGGTCGCGCGCGTCATGGTCTCAGCGGGTCTCGAAGCGGCGTTCCAGGGCGGCGGTGAACCGGTCGATCGGGTAGCAGTAGAGGAAGAAGCACAGGAGCGCGAAGCCGTAGAGCGGCGCGAACAGCTCGGGGCGGCCGCCCTCGGCGGCGTGCACCTGCGCGGTCAGCGTCAGCATCTCGGTGACGCCGACGATGGAGGCCTGCACGGTCGCCATCGCGATGAGCGAGTAGACGTTCATCCAGGGCGGCAGCATGCGCTTCGCGCATTGGGGCAGGATGATGCGCCATAGCGTCTGCCGCCGGGTGAAGGCCAGCGACTCGGCGGCCTCCCACTGGGTGTTCGGCACCGAGCGCACCGCGCCGCGGACGATCTCGGCGACGTTGGCCATGACCGGCAGGCTGAAGCCGAAGGTCGCCTTCACCCAGTCGGGCAGCGGCACGCGGACGCCGAACACGGTGATCTGGAACGGCACCAGGAACATCACGAAGAACAGCAGCACCAGCCAGGGCACGTTGCGGAAGACCTGCGTGGCGCACCACGCGAGGCGGGGCAGGATCCGCCCCTCGGCCAGCATGGCCAGCCCGAGCCCGATGCCCGCCACGGTCCCGATCGCCATCGCCATCAGCGAGATCGCGACGTTGAAGGCGAAGCCCGTGAGCAGGAGGGGCGCCCACTTGATCACGACCTCCAGCGGCGACAGCGCGGCGGCCCCGCCCTGCGCCCAGGCCGGGACGGCGACGAGGGCGAGCGCGGCGAGCAGCCAGAGATGGGCCGGGCGCAGGCGCGCCGCCGCGCGGTCCTCCGGGAGCGCGAAGGGCAGGAGGACCGGCAGGGCATTCGGCCGCCCGCCCCGCGGATCGGCCGCTTTCATCGGCCGTATCCCGGGATGCGCAGGGCGCGCTCCCAGCGGTGCATGATCCAGACGAGCACGCCGACGAGGACCGCGTAAGTCGCCAGCAGCACCAGCATCATCTCCAGCACGTTCTGCGACTCGGACCAGATCTGCTTGACCGCGTACAGGGTCTCCGGGACCGCGATGGCGTAGGCCAGTGTCGTGGTCTTCAGGAGGTTGATCAGGTTGTTGTTCAGGGCCGGCAGGCAGACGCGCAGGGCCAGCGGCAGGACGACGTACCGGTAGGCCTTGAAGCGGGTGTAGCCCAGGGCCTCGGCGGCCTCGACCGTGGTCCGCGGCACGGCCTCGATGCCCGAGCGGAAGATCTCGACGTTGAACGCGCCCGCGAACAGCGACAGCGAGATGATCGCCCACTGGACATTGTTGAGGATCGGCGCCCGCAGGCCGTCGGCCGAGCGGATGTCCGGGAGCAGCGTCCCGAGGCCGAAGTAGAAGAAGAAGATCTGCACGAGCGGCGGCGTGTTGCGGAACACCACCACGAAGCCGTTGACCAGCGCCCGCAGGACGCGCGACGGCCCGCTCTGCAGGAGCGCGCCCACGGCGCCGATGACGAGGCTGGCCAGGATGGTGCTGATCCCGAGGAGCAGCGTCATCCGCAGGCCGGCCACGTACCGGTCCCAGTCGTAGGGATCGTAGAAGACCGTGAAGTTGAAGCCCGTGGTCTCGTAGAGCTGCTGGAACCACGCCTGGATCGTGGCGATCATCGCGGGCGAACGCTCAAGGCCGTCGTGCAGGCGCGCATCAGTTGGTCGCGTTCTTGTACTTCTCGTGCATCGCCTTCGAGTAAGCGGTCGGCTCGATGCCCCACTTCTTCTCCTCGTTGACGATGAAGCCGGTCTTCATCCAGTCCTTGGTGGCGTCCTCGACGGCGGCCTGGAGCGTGGTGTTGCCCTGCGCCACCGCCATCATCCACGGGGCGTCGAGGATGCCCTTGAGCGGCAGCGCGTAGTTGGCCTTCCAGTCGTCGTCGAGCAGCTTACCCTGCAGCATGCTCTGGTCGTAGACGTAGCCGATGCAGTTGCCCTGCTTGAGCGCGAAGAGCGGCTTCTCCGATCCGTCGAAGGCGACGATCTCCGCTCCGTAGGTCCGCGCGACGTCCTTGTTGTACCACGCTCCCGAGGTGGCGCAGAGCGGCTTGCCCTTGAGCTGCGCCCAGTCGGTGATGCCGGACGACTTGGGCAGCAGGACGTTCACGAAGTCGGAATAGTAGTTCGGGTCGATCGCCTGCACGACGCGGCGGCGCTCCGGCTTGTCCGACAGGGTGGCGATCAGCAGATCGACCTTGCCCTGCTGCAGGAACTCGATCCGGTTGGCCGAGACGACGGGCACGAGCTCGAGCTTCACGCCCAGCCGCTTGGCGAGGTCGGCGGCGAGGTCGGGCTCCAGGCCGATGATCGTCCCGCTCGGGTCGCGGAAGCCGAACGGCTTGTAATCCGCCTTCACGCCGACGATCAGCGTCCCGCGCTTCTTGATCGCGTCGACGCCGTCGGCGGCCGCGGCCCGCCCGGGCAGCGCGACGGTCGACAATGCCGCGAGGGCGGACAGCGCACCGGTGGTCAGAAGGGTGCGGATCGTGAGACGCATCGGGTCTTTCCTGCTCGGGTCGACTGATCTTGGCACGGTTTCAAGCAATCCACGAGCCATTAGCCGGCGCATCAACTGAAACGTGCCAGGGCGAAGGGCGCGAGATCGACGGTGCTGCCGGTCCCGACCAGCTCAGCCGCGACGGCCTCGCCGATGCCGGCCGAGTGCTTGAACCCGTGCCCCGAGCAGGCGGACACCACCCGCACGCGCTCCATCTCGGGATGCCGGTCGATGATGAAGCCGCGGTCGGGGGTGACCGTGTAGACGCAGGCCGCGGCCTGGACGAGCTCCGGAGTCGCGCCGGCCAGCCGGTTCGCGACGCGCAGCCGGTACATCTCGTCGGATTCGGACGGATCGACGCGACGCGCCACCCCGTCGGCGGTGGTGGTGGTGTCGTACTGCTCCGTCGCGACCTTGATGGAGCCGTCGAGCGGCGGGAAGCCGTAGAGGTATTCGGTGTCGCTCGTCCCGTACATCCAGATGAAGACCGGCGAGTGCGGCCCGTAGGCGGTCTCGTCCGCGAGCGCGTACCAGTGCAGGAGCTGCCGGCGGACGGTCAGCAGTCGGTCGAACGGGCTCCCCAGCAGCGGGGCCGTCCAGGCGCCCGCGGCCACGACGGCGCGGTCGGCCAGGATGGTCCCCTCCGCCGTGTCGACGCGGACGCCGCTCCCGTCCTGCTGAAGCCCGACCACCGCGCAGTTCGTGCGGATCTCGGCACCCGCGGCACCCGCGCGGCCGAGCTGCGCCGCGAGGCAGCGCTCCGGGAACACGTAGCCGCCGCCCGGCTCGTAATAGGCCTTCTCGTCGCCCGCGAGGTTGAGGAATTGCGGGAACCGGCGGGCCACCTCCGCGCCGTCGAGCACCTCGTGGACGATGCCGGCGCCCTCAGCGGCGCTGATGGAGCGTCCGACGAAGTCCGGCTTGCCGTGATGCGAGGAGACGCCGTGGCCCGGGGCCATGACGAGCGCCCCGCAGGCGTTCAGCAAAGTCTCGCCGGTCTCGGCCTCCAGCTCGCGCCAGATGCGGTGCGAGGCGGTCACGAAGGGGACGTAGTCAGCGCCCTCGCCGACCGCCTGGCGGGTGATCCGCGTCTCGCCGTGGCTGGACCCGAGGACGTGGGGCGGCGCGAAGCGGTCGAGCCCGATCACCGAGGCGCCCCGTTTCGCCAGCTGGTAGAGCGCGGCGCTGCCCATCGCGCCGAGGCCCAGGACGGCGACATCGTAGCGGCGGCTCACGGCCGGCACGCCCGCTCGCTGCCGGGACGGGACACCGCCGCAGCGCGGAACGGAGGAAGATCGGCAGGTCGAGGCATCCGGGGGCGGTCTCGCGCGGCACAGGAAGACGACACGCAGAATGATGGATGCCGGACGAGACGTTTGACCGAAACGGACGACTTCTTGCACGTTTGAGCCGTCAGGGAGCGGAGGGCGCGGGCGACATGGACGCGGAGACCGGGGATCGACCGCAGGAGATCGGCTTCATCCTCGTGCCCGGCTTCGCGCTGCTGTCCTTCGCCTCGGGCTGCGAGCCGTTCCGCGCGGCCAACGAGCTCGCCGGGCGGCCGCTCTACCGGCTGCGCTATTTCGGCGAGGCAGAGGGCCGGGTCGCCGCCTCGTCGGGCGCAGAGGTCCCCACCGAGGCGCTGCCGCGCCTGCGCGGCCAGCTCCACACCCTTTTCGTCTGCGCCGGCGGCGAGCCGAACGGGTGGGACAGGCCCGAGATCCACGCGACCCTGCGGCGGATGGCCCGGCTCGGCGTCCGCATCGGCGGCATCTCGGGCGGTCCCTACCTGATGGCCGCGGCGGGCCTACTGGCCGATCGCGCGTTCACGCTCCACTGGGAATATGCAGGCGCCACGGTCGAGACCTTCCCGGAGGCACGCCTGAGCCGGGCGCGCTACGTCGCCGACGGCGATCGCCTGACCTGCGGCGGCGGGGTCGCGCCCCTGGAGATGGCCCACGCCCTGATCGCCGAGCGCATGGGCGAGGCTTTCGCCCGCCGCGTCTCCGACTGGTTCCTCCACACCGCCATCGGCGCCGCCGACGACCCGCAGCGGGCCTCCGCGGTCGAGCGCTACGGGGTCCACCATCCGGCCCTGCTGGCGGTACTGGAGACCATGGAGAAGACCGTGGAGGCGCCGCTCGGCCGCCTCGCGATGGCGCGCCTCGCGGCGATCAGCCCGCGCCACCTCGACCGGCTGTTCCTCGAGAAGCTCGGGCTGAGCTTCTCGGCCCAGTACCGGGCGATCCGCCTCGCCCACGGACGGCGCCTGCTGCGCCAGAGCCCGCTCCGGATCGGAGAGATCGCCACAGCCTGCGGCTTCTCGAGCGCGGCCCATTTCGCCCGCTGCTACCGGTCCCGGTTCGGCTGCAGCCCGTCCGCGGAGCGAGCGTGACGTCCACCCGGGCAGTCCGAGCGGTCTAGTCGCGCGCGTCCGGGAGAGCCGGCGGGTCGGCGGGATCGCCCCGGCGCAGCGCGACGCCGCTGGTGCCCTGGGCCAGCATCGCCCGCAGCAGAGCCTCCATCTGCCCGGCGGCCGCCTCGACCGCCAGGCCGCCCTCCCGGATGTTCGAGATGCAGTTGCGCCGCGCGTCGGGCAGGCCCGGCTCCGGGCCGAACGTGACGTAGCAGCCCAGGCTGTCCGAGGCCGACAGGCCCGGACGCTCGCCGATCAGCACCACGACGCAGCGCGCCCCGAGCCGCGCCCCGATCGGGTCGCCGATCGCCACGCGGCCCTGGAGCGCGACGACCACGGGCGCCAGGCTCCAGCCGGCCCGCCGCACCCGCGCCGCCAGCGCCGCGGCGGCCGGGACCGCGTTCAGCGCGACCGCCGTGGCCGACAGGCCGTCCGCGATCACGACGGCGACATCGAAGCCCGGCCCGTGCCCGTCGAGCGCGGACGCGGCCCCTGGATCGAGGCTGCGGCCCTTGTCCGGCCGGCGCAGGTACTCCGTCCGGTCGGCCACGGCGGAGCGGACCTCCACCGAGTCCAGGCCCTCGACCCGCAGCGCCTCGCGGATCGCCGCCGCGTCGAGGGGCGTCCACACCGCCTCGCGGGCGCGGGCATGGTCGAGGCCGAAGGCGAGCGCCGCGCCGGTCGGGAGGCCGGCCCCGTGCGCGCCCAGCGCGATGCGCGCCTGGGTCAGCCCGCGCAGGTCGCGCAGCGTCGGGGGGCCCGGGCGCGCCGGCTCGGCCGGGTCGCTCACGCCGCCCTCCCGGGCAGGAGCCGGGACGCCTCGGCGAGGGCCTGGGGCAGCACGCCCGCCGCGCTGGCCAGCCGACCCTGCGCGTCCGTGATGCGCACGGCTCGCAGCCACGCCTCGAATTCCGGCGCCGGAGGGCGTCCCAGGGTCTCGCGGGCGAAGACCGCGTCGTGGTGGGAGAGCGACTGGTAGTTCAGCATCACGTCGTCCGCCCCCGGCACGGTGATGACGAAGTTGACCCCGGCCGCGCACAGCAGGGTCAGGAGCGCGTCCATGTCCTCGCCGTCGGCGTCGGCGTGGTTGGTGTAGCAGACGTCCACGCCCATCGGCAGGCCGAGAAGCTTGCCGCAGAAGTGGTCCTCCAGTCCGGCGCGGATGATCTGCTTGCCGCTGTACAGGTACTCGGGACCGATGAAGCCCACGACCGTGTTGACGAGCAGCGGGTCGAACTCCCGCGCCACCGCGTAGGCCCGCGCCTCCATCGTCTGCTGGTCGACGCCCCAGTGAGCGTCCGCCGAGAGGGCCGAGCCCTGGCCGGTCTCGAAGTACATGAACTGCCCGCCCTCCGGGCAGCGGCCGAGCGCGCGCGCCGCCTGGGAGGCCTCGCGCAGGACGGCGAGGTCGACCCCGAAGCCGGCATTGGCTTTCTGCGAGCCGGCCACCGACTGGAACACGAGGTCGACCGGCGCACCCCGGGCCATGGCCTCGATCGCCACCGTGACGTGGCCGAGGCAGCAGTGCTGGGTCGGCACGTCGAGGCGCAGCCGCAGGGTCTCCAGCAGCTCGACGATGCGGATGTAGTCCGGCAGGGAATCGGTCGCCGGGTTCACGCCGATCACCGCGTCGCCCGAGCCCATCAGCAGGCCGTCGAGGGCCGAGATCAGGATGCCCTCGGACGAGTCGGTCGGGTGGTTGGGCTGGTTGCGTGTGGCGAGGCGCCCGGGCAGGCCGATGGTCGAGCGGAAGCGCGTCACCACCGGCCGCTTGGCGGCCACCGCGACGAGGTCCTGCAGGCGGCAGATCTTCGACACTGCCGCGACCATCTCGGGCGTGAGGCCGGGCGACAGGGCGGCGAGCGCCCGCGCGTCGGCGGCGGGCGCGAGCAGCCACTCGCGGAAGGCGCCGACCGTCAGCGACGAGACCGGCGCGAAGGCCGCGGCGTCGTGCCGGCGGGCGATCAGGTCCGAGACCTCGTCCTCGTCCGAGGGGATCAGCTCCTCGGCCAGGAAGGTCCTGAGCGGCAGGTCGGCGAGGGCGATCTGCGCGGCCAGGCGCTCGACCGGACCTTCCGCGCAGAGCCCGGCGAGCTGGTCGCCCGAGCGCTCCGGCGTCGCCTTGGCGAGCAGGCTGCGCAGGTCGGGGAAGGTGAAGCGTGTGCCTTCGATCGTCGTCGCGTAGGCCATGCGGGCGCTCCCGGCGCGCTGTCGGATCTCAGGGATCCCGATCCTGCAGGATGTCGGGGCCTCCGGGAAGCGGGGACGGCGCGGGCGCTGCCCGCCCTCAGGCCGGCAGCACGACCACCTTGGTCTTCACCGGCGTGCGCGCGTAGAGGTGGATCATGTCCTGGCTGAGCAGGCCGACGCAGCCGCTGGTGATGCCCGTGCCGATCGATTCGGCGTCGCTGCTGGCGTAGATCGTGTAGAGCGTGTAGGCGCCGTTCTGGTACAGGTGCAGCGTGCGGGCGCCGAGCGGGTTGTCGAGGCCGCCCGGCATGCCGCGGGCGTATTTCGCGGCCTCGGGCTGGCGCCGGATCATCTCCTTGGGCGGGGTCCAGGTCGCCCACTCGGACTTGCGGCCGACATAGGCGTTCCCGTTCCACAGGAATCCCTGGCGGCCGACATTGGCCCCGTAGCGCGTGGCGGTGCCGTCGCCCTCGATGCGGTAGACGTAATAGTTGGCGGGATCGACCACGATCGTGCCGGGCGCCTCCGACGAGGCGTACTGGACGGTCCGCCGATAGTATTTCGGGTTGACCTTGCTGATGTCGACCGCCGGGATCGGGAACTTCTCGTTCGGCATCGGACCGTAGGTCTTCGCCGCCTCGGCCATGAGCAGGGTGTCGGTCGTCCCGCACCCACCGAGCGAGAGCGCGCCGATCCCGAGGGCCGAGCCGGCCAGGAACGACCGGCGGCTGAGAACGCCCGCCCCGCATCCGAGGCGCCCGCGCCCGTCGAGGCCTCCGGCCTCGCGATCGTCCGTCATCATCGCCCTGGACTTCCCTGTCCTGCAGCCCGGCGCGACCGCGCGGCGTGCCACCGCCGCGCGAACGGCCAAGCTCGAGAGTGCCGCGTGCCAGCGCGCGTGGCAAGCTTGTCTTTACCGGGTTGAGAGCGGCCGAAATGCGTCGCAAGTGTGGTGAGTCCTCGCGATCTCCGGACTTCCTCGCTGAACGACCGTGCTGAACGCGCCGGGTGTGCTTCGGAAGCCCCAGGTGTCCCGGCGCGGGGCGAGGCCGATCGGCGTCAGAACTGCACGCCGCGGGTCAGGCTGCCGTCGACCACGAGGTTGGTTCCGGTGATGAAGCTGGCGGCCGGGCTCGCCAGGAAGACGGCCGCGCGCGCCACCTCCTCGGGCCGCGCCATCCGGCCGGTCGGGTTCAGCCGGAGCGCCTCGGCGAACAGCGCCGGGTTGCCGGTCTCGATCTGGTGCCAGACGCCGCCCGCGAAGTAGGTGTTGCCGGGCGCGACCGAGTTGGCGCGGATGTTCCGGGGCGCGAGCTGGAAGGCGAGGCCCTGCGCGTAGTGGATCAGCGCGGCCTTGAAGGCGCCGTAGGGACCGGCCGCGAAGTCGATCTCGCGCCCGGAGACGCTGGAGATGACGACGATCGCGCCCGCCTCGGAGCGCTCGAGGTACGGCATCGCCGCCTCGACCGCCGAGACGGTGCCCATCATGTCCACGGCGAAGCCGCTCCGCCACGCCGCCTCGTCGCCGCCGACCGCGAGGGCGCTGACGTTCGGCACCACGATGTCGAGGCCGCCGAGCTCCTCCGCGGCCTCCGCGACCCAGCCGCGCAGGGCCGCGGAATCGGCGACGTCGACGGCGCGCCCGGTTGCCGCCACGCCCCTGGCACGCAGGGCCGCCACCTTGGCGGCGACCTCCGCGGCGTTGCGGGCGCAGAGGGCGACCGCGGCCCCCTCGTCGGCCAGCAGGTCGACGATCGCCGCGCCGATCCCCTTGGTGCCGCCGGTCACCAGCGCGCGGCGGCCTCTCAGCCCGAGATCCATGCCGTCCTCCTCCGGCGCCGATCAGGCGTGGGCGATCGCCTTCGTGATCGAGGCGCCGAGCGTGTATTTCGGATCGACCATGTTGCCGAGCCGGACGCGCCCGCACTGGGTGAGCAGCATGTAGGCGTCGATCTCGTCGAACCCGAAATCGGCCGCGAGCCAGCGAACCAGCTCCCGGTAGGCGATGCGCGCGGCGTCCTCCATCGGCCGGGCCGAGCCGATCGTCATGTAGAAGTCGGCGGTCTCGAGCCGCGGCCAGCGGAAGGTCCAGCCCTTGATCAGGTCGATCTGCACCGTCGTGTGGGTGGGGTGCTCCACCGCGACGCCGCAGAGCTCGCCGTCGCCCTGCGCGGCGTGGCAGTCGCCGAGATAGAGGAGCGCGCCCGCGGTATTCACCGGCAGGTAGATCACCGCGCCGACGCCCACGTCCGGCAGGTCCATGTTGCCGCCGTAATAGTCCGGCTGCAGCGACGAGATCGCCTCGATCTCCGGCGAGGTGCCGATCGTGCCGATGAACGGCTGGTAGGGCAGCGTGATCCGGTCGCTCCAGCGCACGCCGGTCTCGGCCGTGACCTCGAGCTTGCGCACCCGCTCGGGGAGGGACGGGTTGAGGAGCGCTGTGTCGCCGGTGGCGACGAGGCCGCCGAATTCCGGCATGATCAGCGTCGTGCCGCAGGGCTGCGGGCCGCGCGGCCGGATCGAGCGGATCGCCACCGCGAGGCAGTCGCCCTTCTCCGCGCCGTTCACGTAGATCGGCCCGTTCTGCGGGTTGAGGTAGGGAAAGTTCAGAATCTGCGTCGGGCTGTCGGTCTCGTGGCGGATCTTGCCCTCGAACGCGTCGTGGGTCTCGACCGTGACGACGGCGCCGGGATCGACGGTCAGCACCGGCTCGGCGAAGGGCCCGTAGACGTAGTGGTAGCGGCCCTGCTCGGCCTCGGTGATCGTGTGCTCCTGGCCGGGCTTGCCGCCCGCGACGCCCTTGTGGGCCATGATGGACTGGTCGAGCCACTGCATGGTCGTCTCTCCCTTGGTTGTCGGACTTTGGTGTCAGACGGCGAGGTGGCGCCGCACGAGGTCGCGGTCGTCGAGATCCCGGGCCGTCAGCTCCGCGACAATCCGGCCCTTGTCCAGGACGTAGCTGCGCTGGGCCATGGCGCGGATCAGGTCGAGGTTCTGCTCCACGAACACGATCGTCACCCCGGTGCGGCGGTTGAGATCGACCAGGGTGCGGCCGATCTGCTGCACCACCGAGGGCTGGATGCCCTCGGAGGGCTCGTCGAGCAGGATCAGCGCGGGCCCGCCGACGAGGACGCGGCCGATGGCGAGCTGCTGCTGCTGGCCGCCCGAGAGCGTCCCGGCGCGCTGCCCGCGCCGCTCCCGCAGGATCGGGAACGGCCCGAAGGCGCGCTCGTAATCCGGCCGCTCGCCCTTCGGCAGCAGGGAGGCGCCGACCGTCAGGTTGTCGGCGACGCTCATGCGCGGGAACACGTCGCGGCCCTGGGGCACGTAACCGATGCCGAGGCGGGCGCGGCGGTGGGCGGCGAGCCCCTCCACGGCCGCGCCCCGGAACGCGATGCCGCCCGCGGAGGCGGGCAGCAGCCCGACGAGGCTGCGCATCAGCGTCGACTTGCCGACGCCGTTGCGGCCGATCACCGCCACGATCTCGCCGGGCTGGACCGCGAGGTCGACGCCCTGCAGCACGGGCTTGCCGCCGTAGCCGGCGCGGAGGCCGGTCGTCGTGAGGAGCGGCTCAGGCATCGGCGACGCTCCGCAGCGGCGGCGCGTCCGCCTCCCCGAGGTAGATCGCGGCGACCCGCTCGTCCGCGATGATCGCCTCGGTGGTGCCCTGGGCGAAGATTCGCCCGACATGGAGCACGGTCACCCGCTGGGCGATCTGCCGGACGAAGGCCATGTCGTGCTCGATGGCCAGCACAGCGACGCCGTCGCGGTTGAGCGCCTGCACCATCTCGCCGGTGGCGAAGGTCTCGTCCGGCGACATCCCGGCTGTGGGCTCGTCGAGGAGGAGCAGGCGCGGCTTGAGGCTGATCGCCATGCCGATCTCCAGCCACTGCTTCTGCCCGTGGCTGAGGGCGCCGGCCCGGTCGGAGGCCGCCGCGGTGAGGTTGAGGAAGGCGAGCAGCCGCCGGATCTCCGCCCCGAGCGAGGCGCCCTCCAGGTGGTGCTGCAGGGCGATCTCCAGGTTGTGTGCGACCGACAGGCTCGGGAAGATGCCCGGCACCTGAAACTTGACGCTCATGCCCCGCCGGATCCGCGCGAAGGGCTTGAGCGCGGTGATGTCCTCGCCGGCGTAGAGGATCTGTCCCCGCTCCGGCGTGTACTCGCCCAGCAGCAGGCGGAAGAAGGTGCTCTTGCCGGCGCCGTTCGGTCCGATCAGGCAGTGGATCTCCCCCGCCCCGAGGGCGAAATTCACGTCGTTGGTGACGTGCAGCCCGCCGAAATGCTTGCTGAGGTTGCGGGTCTCGAGGAGCGGCGTCATCGGCCCGCCTCCCGGCGACGCAGGCGGCCGAGGCCGCGCAGGGCCGCCACGACGAGGCCGTCGGGCGCCGCCAGCACCACCGCGACGAGGAGCAGGCCCATCACCACGAGGGCATACTGGCTGCCGTAGATCGTGAGCGCCTGGAAGCCGCCGAGCACCAGGAGCGTGCCGATGAGCGTCGCCGTCAGGTCGCCGCGGCCGCCGACCGCGACCCAGATCACCGGCAGCGCGGCGGCGGTGAGACCCATGCTGGAGGGCGTGATGTACTGGCCCCAGGCAGTGTAGAGCGTGCCGCTCAGCCCCGCGAGGCCCGAGCCGATCACGAAGGCGGCGAGCTGGTAGCGCCGCACGTCGTAGCCCAGCATCTCGGCCCGTTCCGGGTTCTCGCGGATCGCCACCAGCACGTTGCCGAACCGCGCGTTCACCAGGATGCGCAGCGCGAGGTAGACGACGATCAGGAGAGCCAGCAGCCCGTAGTAGAGCGCCACGTCGGGGAACAGCACGAGGTCGCCGTCGAACCACGGCACGGTGAGGGGCGGCATGCCGCTCATGCCGTTGTAGCCGTTGAGGCGTGCCGCCCCGATCTTCCATTCCGGGCCGGCGGTCTGCGCCATGAAGCGCTCCAGGGCGAGCGTCACCGACAGGGTGATGATGCCGAGGAAGACCCCGCCGATCCGGCCGAAGAACAGGAAGTAGCCGAGGAGCGCCGCCATCACGGCCGAGAGCGCCACCGCCAGAACCAGCGCCGCCAGGGTGAAGCCGTAGGCGGCGCCGACGTTCAGCGTGAGCACGCCGTAGGCGTAGCCGGAGAGGCCGAAGAAGGCGGTCTGGCCGAAGCTGAGCGCGCCGCCGTAGCCCCAGATCAGGCACAGGCCGAGGGCCATGAATACCCAGCAGAAGAAGTAGGCGGTGTTGCCGACCGTGTAGCCGTCGGCGAACCACGGGTAGGCGACGGCCGCCGCGACCGCGACCGCGAAGACGGTCCAGAAGGCGGGCCCGCGTCCCAGGGTCTGCGGGCCTTCGAGGCGGCGGAGCAGCGTCATCGCCATGGCCTCACGCCCGCTCGCGCAGGATCAGGCCCGAGATGCCCCGCGGCAGCACCCGGATCACCAGGATGACCGCGACGAGGAGCCCGATCTGCCCGAACAGCTGGCCCTGCCAGGTGGTGAGCAGCGCCCGCACCGTGCCGAGCACCAGGGCCGCCGGTGCCGTCCCGAGGAAGATGTCGGCGCCCCCGACCACCACGGTGACGAACGCCTCCATGATGAAGGTCGTCCCCATGGTCGGCACGATCGTCATGGTCGGCGCGTAGAGCCCGCCCGCGAGGCCCGCCAGCGCCGCGCCGAGGCCGAAGGTCAGGGCGTAGACCGTCCGGGTGTCGACCCCGAGGGCCTCGGCCATGTGCGGCACCTGGATGGTGGCGCGGGCGAGCGTCCCGAAGCGGGTGGCGTTGAAGGCGATGTAGAGCCCGGCCAGCACCGCGACGGCGGCGACCATCAGCACCACGCGGTAGGTCGAGTAGGAGTAGCCGCCGACCGTGAAGCTGCCGAGCGGCGTGCCGATCCCCGGCATGCTCGAGCCGAGCAGGATCAGCGTGCCCTGCGTCGCCGCGAGGCTGATGCCCCAGGTCGCCACGATCGTGTCGAGGGGCCGCCCGTAGAGGTGGCGGATGACGAGGCGCTCCATCACCATGCCGACGGCCCCGGCCGCGAGCGCGCCCGCCAGGATGCCCAGCGGCAGCGGCAGCCCGGCCCGCGTGGTCGCCGCCGTGACGTAGGCGCCGCACATGATCAGCTCGCCGTGCGCGAGGTTGATCACGCCCATCATGCCGAACACCACCGCGAGGCCGCAGGCGGAGAGGACCAGGAACGAGAACGCGTCGCCGATCTGGTAGAGGAACGTGAAGGCGTGGGTCAGCAGATCCATCCGGAGGCCCGATCGTGATGGCTGTGGGCCGGGGCCTCGGCCCCGGCAACGTCGCGTCGTCTCCGGCCCGGGGCCGTGGCGCGCGGATTTCCGTCCCGGCAGGTCAGGGCTTCGGCGGGTTGCTCGGCGTGTACTGCGCCATCGGATCCTTCTGCGTCAGGTCGCAGCCGGCCTTCCCGAGCCAGTAGGGCTGGATGTTGTCCCAGGTCTTCGGGAAGGAGATCGCGTGCTTCTCGTCGACCTTCGCGAGGTAGATCGTGTGCGACGCGTGCTGGCTCTTCGGGTCGATGCAGACCTTGCCCTCCGGCGCGTCCACGCAGACGTCGCCCGCCGCGATGACCTTGCGCAGGTCAGCCCGCTTGGTCGATCCGTTCGCCCGCTCGACCATCTGCTTGTAGAGGTAGACCGCGAGGTAGGAGTTCTCGGCCTCCTGGTTCACGTACGGCTCGTTCGGGAACTTCGCCTTCCACTTGGCGAGGAAGGCCTTGCTCGACGGGCTGTCGACCTCCTCGATGTAGTTGGTGGTCACGTACATGTTGGCGAGGCTCGGAGGCTGGAAGCGCTTGTGCTCGTAGCCCTGGCCGATATTGACCGAGGAGCCCATCGGCACCTTCAGGTTCGCGGCCGCCGCCTGCTCGTAGTAGGAGGCCTGCGCGGTGCCGACGAGCAGCGTCATCAGGATGTCGGGCTTGGCCTTCTGGATGTTCTGGATCGTCTGCGAGAACTGCGACACGCCGAGGGGGATGAACTCCTCCCCGACCATCTCGCCGCCGTTCTCCTTGACGATGTTGCGCACCCACTCGGCCGAGATCTGACCGAAGTTGTAGTCGGCCGCGATCGTGTAGACCCGCTTGCCGAACTTCTCCATCATCCACGGGATCAGCGTCGAGAATTGCTGCTCCGGCACCGCGCCCGTGACGACCATGTGGCCGTCGCAGACGCCGCCCTCGTACTGATTGTTGTAGAAGGCGAAGCCGTCCAGCTGGTCGACGATCGGCCGGTAGGCCTCGCGGGACGCGCTGGAGAAGCCCGCGAAGACGGCGTTGACCTTGTCGCGCTGGAGCACGCGGCGCATGAATTCCTGGTAGCGCGTGTTGTCGGACTGCGTGTCGTAGATGACGAGCTCCAGCTTGCGCCCGGCGATGCCGCCCGCGGCGTTGATCTCGTCCGCGGCGAGCTGGATGCCGTGGACCTTGCCGATGGTGGCGACCGCGAAATCGCCGGACTGGTCCTCGAGGACGCCGAGCTTGATCGGGTCCGCGGCGCGGGCCGCGGGGGCGGCCAGGGAAGCGCCCGCGAGCAGGGCGGCCGCGAGGGCGGGCAGTCGGGATCCGCGGGGCGTTCTCGGCATCAGGGCGTCCTCGTCTTCGGGGTGGCGACGGAAACTCAGGATCGGGCGAGCCGCGGCGCGGCGGCAGGCGCCGTGACCGACGGACGGGCGCGCACCAGCGCCTCGCAGTAGGCTTCGAGGGGCTGACGGGCGCGCATGGCGTCGCGGCGCAGGGCCTCGTAGGCCGCGTCGTCGTCGAGGCCGTGCTCCTGCATCAGCCGCAGGATCGCCTTGACGACGTGGCGCCGGCCGCGCCGCCGCTCCTCGTGGCGCGCTATGCGCTCCTCGAGCAGGCGGCGCCGGTTGTGTTCGTTCACCGCGAGGAACAGGGCCGCGTAGACAGAGGCGCCGTGGATCGGCTTGCGCAGCAGGCCGGTGGCGCCGAGCTGGAGCAGCCCCTTGAGGCGGCTCGGCGCCTCGACGCCCACGAGCCCGACCACCGGGACCGGCGGCAGGTCCGGGACGGCGCTCGCCGCGAGGCCCGGCAGCGGCAGGTCGCCGTCGACGACGACGATGTGGTGCTCGGGATCGAGGCTCTCGAGATCGAGCCACGGCGCCTCGCCGGCCGGCACGACCGAGGCCACGGTGAGCCCGAGCTTCATCAGGGTGCTCGCCAGGACGTCCGTGGCGGTGCTCGGCGGCGCGATCAGCAGGGCCTGCGCGCCGCTGAAGTTCTGAATCAGCCGGGGCGTCGTCATGGCACCGCCCGCAGGCGCGGGCGCCGGCTCACCGGCACGACGCGCGGATCGCTGCGCACGAGGTAGGGGTCCGGCGCGACCGGCTCCGCGGCCTCCGCCACGATGGTGAAGCGGGCCGCCGCCGTCGAGAGCCCGATCCGGGGCGTCAGGCAGGCGTGGAGCGTCGTCTCGTCGAGGCACACCGGCCCCTGGGGCGCGTCGAACCCCTCCGCGCAGGCCGCCCGGCGCACCGACGCGGCGTCCTCGGTCCCGGCCCGCACCAGCGCCCGCGCCAGGAGATGCACCGCGATGTACGAGGCCTCGGCATCCGCCGAGGGGGTCGGCCCGTCGGGGAAGCGCGTCGCGTAGGCCGCCAGGAAGGCGCGGTTGCGGGACGTGTCGATCGACGTGAAGTAGACGCTGGAGGACAGGTGGCCGTCGACCGCCTCCGGCCCGATCGCCTCCAGTTCCGGCTCGGCGAGGCTGCAGCTCGCCACCGGTATGGTCCGCGCCTGGTCGATGCCGTGCGCCGCGCAGGCGCTCCGGAAGTCGCGGAAGAACCGGTACGCCGAGATGCCGATCAGCGTGTTGAACACGAAGTCCGGCCTCGCGGCCAGGATCGCCGCGATCACCTGATCGAAGGCGGTCTCGCCCACCGCCAGGTAGCGCTCGCCCGCGACCGCGCCGCCGGCGATCGCCAGCGTCTCGCGCAGGATCCGGTTGTTCTCCCACGCCCAGATGTAGTTGGAGCCGACGCAGAAGGCCGTGCGGCCGCCCCGGGCCAGCAGGTGCCGGACCAGCGGGACGATGTGCTGATTCGGCGCAGCGCCGGTGTAGACCACGTTCGCCGAGGTCTCGAAGCCCTCGTAATGCGACGGATACCAGAGCAGGGCGTCCCGCTTCTCGAAGATCGGGATGATCTCCTTGCGGCTCGACGAGGTGTAGCAGCCGACGACGTGGCGGATCCCCCCGCCGAGGAGCCGCTCGGCCCCGGCGACGTAGCCCGCGAGGGCGCCGTGCGGATCGCAGATCACCGGCTCGAGGACGCATTCGCCGCGCGCGTTCACCTCCGCGACGGCCAGCAATGCGCCGTTCAGCATCGCCCGCCCGACGAGACCGTAAGGTCCGTCCGCGGAGAAGAGGATGCCGACGCGGTGATGGCTGAGGCCCATGCAGTCCTTCAGAACGCAAAAAGCCCGCCAGTGCGTGAGCACTGCGGGCGGCATCGCCGAGAAAGATGGTGACGTATTGGCGCGAAACTGGGCAGCTTTGCCCCGCGCCTGAAAACTAGGCTCCTCGGTTATGGCCCTTGTGTCAAGTGCCGCGCAGTCTTTTCAGAACCGGAGTCTGGGTGGTTGCTTCCCGGCTCGCTGGCCGGCGTCCGCGCGACCGCCCCTCACCGGCGCCGAGATCCGCGGTGCTGCTGCGGAGGTGAGGCGGAGGCCGGCCGACGCGGGAGCAGGATCGAGGTCGGCACCATCGGCGGGCGCGATTATTCCAATCTCAGGAATGATGAACTGCGCAGAACGCGCATTCTGCTCGCCCGGAAGCGACGGCATTCTCCTCATACGGCCCGGGACGATCCCGGCTCCCGACGGAGATCCACCATGAAGCTCTACCACCATCCCCTCTCGGGCCACGCGCACCGGGCGCGCCTGTTCCTGTCCCTGGTCGACGCCCCGCACGAGCTGATCGAGGTCGACTTGAAGGCGGGCGCGCACAAGACGCCGGCCTTCCTCGCCATGAACCCGTTCGGTCAGGTGCCGGTGCTCGACGACGACGGCGTGATCGTCTCCGATTCCAACGCCATCCTCGTCTACGTGGCGAAGCGGCTCGGCCGGTCCGACTGGCTGCCCGAGGATCCGCGCGCCGCGGCGGCGGTCCAGCGCTGGCTCTCGGTCGCGGCGGGCGAGCTCGCCTACGGCCCGGCGGCCGCGCGGCTGATCACGGTCTTCGGCGCCAAGTTCTCACCGGAGGAGGTGATCGGCCGGGCGCACACGCTCCTGGGACGGATCGAGGCACATCTCGACGGGCGGGACTGGCTCGCGGCCGAGCGGCCGACCATCGCGGACGTGGCGGTCTACAGCTACCTCGCCCGCGCCCCGGAGGGGAACGTGGACCTGTCGGGCTACCCGCGGGTCGAGGCCTTCCTGCGCCGGGTCGAGGGCCTGCCGGGCTTCGTCCCCTTCGCCGAGACTCCCGCGGGCCTCACGGCGGCGGCGTGACCAGAAGAGCCCCGGGCGCACCCGCGCCCGGGGGGGAACGCGTGGAGGAGGCGGAGATGGCTGACGGTCAAACCTTTGCGACGCTGCCGACCTGGCATGCCGGCGAGACGTCCATCCAGGAGTCGGTCGGCGCCGCCGACCGGATGGCGGTGATCGGCCAGAGGGTGGTGCGGGATTTCATGCCCGATCAGCACCGCGCCTTCTACGCGCAGATCCCGTTCATCGTGCTGGGCAGCGTCGACCGGCAGGGCGACGCCTGGGCCACGCTCCTGGCCGGCAGGCCCGGCTTCATCACCTCGCCCTCGGCCACGACCCTCGACATCGCCGCGCGACCGGACCCGGCCGACCCCGCGTCCGAGGGCACGCGCGCCGGCGACGCCATCGGTCTCCTGGGGATCGAGCTGAGCAGCCGCCGCCGCAACCGCGTCAACGGCCTCGTCCGCTCCACGGACGGCGGGGTCCTGCACTTCGACGTCGATCAGAGCTTCGGGAACTGCCCGCAATACATCCAGCTGCGCGACATGACCTTCGTGGGCGAGCCGGGCGTCCCCGTCCCGGTCACCGCCGAGGAGAGCGCGGAGCTCGACGCGTCGGCGCGCGCCCTGATCGCGGCGGCCGACACGTTCTTCGTGGCCTCCTACGCCGACCGCGAGGGCCGGCGCCAGGTCGACGTCTCGCATCGCGGCGGCAGGGCGGGGTTCGTCCGCGTCGCCGCGGACGGCACGCTGACCATCCCTGACTTCGCCGGCAACCTGTTCTTCGCCACCCTCGGGAACATCCTCCTGAACGGCAGGGCCGGCCTGGTCTTCACCGATTTCGAGACGGGCGATCTCCTGCAGCTGACCGGCGACGCCGCGGTGATCCTGGACTCGCCCGAGATCGCCGCGTTCCAGGGCGCCGAGCGGCTCTGGACCTTCCGGCCGCGCCGGGTGATCCGCCGGCGCGGCGCCCTGCCGCTGCGCTGGACGTTCCGGGCGGACGGCTGGTCGCCGAACGCGCTGATGACCGGCGACTGGGCGGAGGCAGCCGACCGCGTCCGGGCGACCGGGCGCGCGACGCGGTGGCGGCCGTTCCGGGTGGCGAAGATCGTCGACGAGAGCCGCACCATCCGGTCCTTCCACCTGGCACCGGACGACGGGGCCGGCCGACTCCCGCACCGCGCGGGCCAGCATCTCCCGATCCGCGTGACGCTGCCCGGGGCGGAGGCGCCGGTGATCCGGACCTACACGCTCTCGGTCGCGCCCTCGGATCCCACCTACCGGATCAGCGTGAAGCGCGACGGTGCCGTCTCGCAGCACCTCCACGACCGCCTTCGGGTCGGGGACATCGTCGAGGCGCGCGCGCCCGACGGCGGCTTCACCCTCGATGCGGGCGCGGCGCGCCCCGCGGTGCTGCTCGCCGGCGGCGTCGGGATCACGCCGCTCCTCGCGATGCTCCGGCACGTGGTCTACGAGGGCCTGCGCACCCGCAGGATCCGCCCGACCACGCTCGTCTACGCCGCCCGCACGCGCGCCGAGCGCGCCTTCGACGGGGAGCTGTCCGAACTCGCCGCGGCGGCGCAGGGGGCGGTCCGGATCGTGCGCGTCCTGAGCGACGTGTCCGATGCCCGGCCCGGCACCGATTACGAGGCCGCGGGCCGGATCGACATGGCGCTGCTCACGCGGTTCCTCGCCTTCGCGGACTACGACTTCTACCTGTGCGGCCCACCGGCTTTCACCCAGGCGCTCTACGACGGGCTGCGCGGCTACAACGTGGCGGACGACCGGATCCACGCGGAGGCGTTCGGGCCCTCGGGGCTGGTCCGCAACGCGGGGACGGCGGTGGCGGCGCGCCCGCGCCCGCCGGCCGCCACCGAGACGGTGCCGGTCGCCTTTCTCGACACCGGTAAGGAGGCGCGCTGGACGCCGAATTCAGGCAGCCTCCTCGACCTCGCCGAAGCCCGCGGCCTCGCGCCGGATTTCAGCTGCCGCGAAGGCAGCTGCGGGACCTGCCGGACCAAGCTGCTCGCCGGCGCGGTGACCTACCTCCGGGAACCGAGCGCGCCCGTGGCGGAGGACGAGGTGCTGATCTGCTCCGCAGTGCCCGCGGAGGGCACAGGCCGGGTGCAGCTCGCGCTCTGACGCGCGGGACGGCGCGGCCCGCGCCGTTTTCCACCTTCCGCGCCCGGCGGCGCCGGATCATTCTGCGCAGCGCCGATACCGGAGCCGGGCTGAACCTTCATCCCGAGAACAAGGAGTCCACCATGTCCCGTCCGCCGCTGCCGCCCTTCGACGAGCAGAGCGCGATCACGAAGGTCCGCCTCGCCGAGGATGGCTGGAACGGCCGCGATCCGGCCAAGGTCGCGCTGGCCTACACGACCGACACCCGCTGGCGGAACCGCGCCGAGTTCCTGAACGGACGGCAGGAGGTGGAGGCGTTCCTGACCCGCAAGTGGAACCGGGAGCTCGATTACCGTCTCATCAAGGAGCTCTGGGCCTTCACCGGCAACCGGATCGCCGTGCGCTACGCCTACGAGTACCACGACGACAGCGGCCACTGGTTCCGGGCCTACGGCAACGAGAACTGGGAGTTCGCCGAGGACGGGCTGATGCGCTATCGGCACAGCAGCATCAACGAGTTGCCCATCGCGGAGACGGACCGCAAGTTCCACTGGACCCTCGGGCGCCGGCCGGACGATCATCCGGGCCTGAGCCATTTCGGCTTCTGACCGCCCGGCCGACACGCCGACACGACAGGCCGGGCCTGGCGTGAGCGTCGCGACCCGGCCGCGAAATCCCGGAGCGAAGCCATGGATCGGTGGCAGGCCATGCGCATCTTCGCCAAGGTCGCCGAGACGGCGAGCTTCGCGCAGACCGCCCGGCTCCTGCACATGAGCCCGCCGGCCGTGACGCGCGCCGTGGCCGCGCTCGAGGAGACCATCGGCGCCCGCCTCCTGATCCGGACGACACGCTCCGTGAAGCTCACGGAGGCGGGCAGCCGGTACTACGAGGATTGCCGGCGGATCCTGGCCGACATCGCCGAGGCGGAATCGGCGGCGGCCGGCTCCAACGCGACGCCCTCGGGCACGCTCGCGGTGACGGCCTCGGTCCTGTTCGGGCGGATGCACGTGCTCCCGATCGTCACCGACTACCTCGACACCTACCCCACCATGGCGGCGCGGACCCTCTTCGTCGACCGGCCGGTGAGCATCGTCGAGGAAGGGATCGACGTAGCGATCCGCATCGGTCACCTAACCGATTCCGGGTTCACCGCAGCCCGGGTCGGGTCGGTGCGCCACGTCATCTGCGGCGCCCCGGACTACTTCGCGCGGCACGGCGTGCCGACGACGCCGGCGGATCTGAAGCGGCACCGGATCCCCTCTCCACCGGCGCCTTCGCGTCGCCGGAATGGCGGTTCGGCCGAAACGAGCGGGTGGTCATTCACCCGACCCTGCAGGGCAACACCAACGAGGTCTCGATCGGCGCCGCCCGGTCGGGCTGGGGGCTGGCGCGGGTCCTGAACTACCAGATCGGCCCGGACCTGCGGGACGGCCGCCTGCAGATCGTGCTCGCCGAGTACGAGGAGGCGCCGCTGCCCGTCCACGTGCTCTACCCGGAAGGCCGGCACGCGCCCGCCAAGGTTCGGACCTTCGTCGACCTGGCGGTGTCGCGCCTGCGCGCCAACCCGACGCTGAACTGAGGGCGCGCCGGGCCGGCGAGGGCCGTTCTGGCCGCTCGGGTCGTATTGGTCGCAGCCGCGGCCAGGAAAGGATGTTTCAGTCTTAAGTTAGTTTTTTAGGATCGCCCGCATCTTCCGCGGGCAATGGGGGCCATACGTGACGAGACCCGAGCGCGCGACCGTGCGCGGCCGCGCTTCAGCGGCCGCTCGCCCGTATCTCGATGGCGCGATGTGCCCGGACCAGCGGCACGCGGCGCGCACGCCGCGTCCGGCGGCGATCTGAGAGGAGACAGGCGCATGGATCAATGGACCCGCCTGGACCCCGTCTACGATTCCGCGGCGGCCGCCCGCGCGATCGCCGCGGCGGCGCCCGCGCGGGCCGACGCCCAGGATCACGACCACGGCTTTCCGCAGGACGACATCGCCGATCTCGCCCGCCTGGGTCTGCTCGCCGCGCCCGTCCCGGTGGATCACGGCGGCGCGGGCCTGGGGACGGAGCCGGGCGCCGGTGCCCTGGCGGAGGTTCTGCGGCTGGTCGGCTACGGGAGCCTCGCCCTCGGCCGGCTCTACGAAGGCCACGTCAACGCCCTCCAGCTCATCGCCCGGTACGGCGCGCCCGCCCAGCGCGTCCGCCTGTTCGCGGACGCGCGCGCCGGCCACCTGTTCGGTGTCTGGAACACCGAGCCGGGCGAAGGCGGCCTGCGGATCGAGGCCTCGGACGCCAGCGGCCATCTCCGCGGCGTGAAGACCTATGCGTCGGGCGCCGGCTTCGTCACCCGCGCCCTCGTCACCGCGGGGCATCCGGCACAGGCCGGCACGGCGATGATGGTGGTGCCGATCGAGGCCGGCACGCGGGCCGACCTCGCGGCCTGGCGGGCGCAGGGCATGCGCGCCTCGGCGACCGGCACCGTCGACTTCACCGGGCTCGCGTTCGACGCCGATCAGATCCTGGGCGCGCCCGACGATTACTTCCGGCAACCGGCCTTCTCGGGCGGCGCGTGGCGATTCGCGGCGGTGCAGCTCGGCGGCATCGAGGCGGTGTACGATGCCTGGCGCGGCCATCTGGACCGCCTCGGCCGGGGCGGCGACCCGCACCAGCTGGCGCGCCTCGGCGAGGGCGCCATCGCGGTCGAGGGCGCGCGGCTCTGGGTCGAGCGCGGGGCGCAGATCGCGTCGGACGCGGCGATGCCGCCGGAGCGCGTCGTCGCCTACATCAATCTGGTCCGCCTCGCGGTCGAACGGGCCGGCCTCGACGTGCTCCAGCTGGCCCAGCGCTCGGTCGGCCTGCAGGGCTTCCTGCGCGGCCATCCGCTGGAGCGGCTGTCGCGCGATCTCGCCACCTACCTGCGCCAGCCCGGGCCGGATCGTGCGCTCACCAGCGCGGCCTCCGAGATTCTGCGGAGCGCCGGCATGGCCGGTGACCTGTGGACCGAGAACGCCGCGTGACGGGGCCGGGACGTCCCACCACCGCACCGCGGGCCGTCTGGCTGGACACGCCCGAGCGCTACGGCCGCGTGAGTCGCGGTTTCCACTGGCTGATGGCCGCCCTGTTCGCCTGGCAATTCGCGGGCGCGCTGCTCTACGTCACGATCGGCGACACGGCGCTGACGCGCCTCGTCGGCGGCAGCCACTTCACGCTCGGCTTCACCCTGTTCGTGCTCGTGCTGCTGCGCGGGGTCTGGGGCCTCGCCAACCTTCACCGGCGCCCCGCCCATCCGGGCGCGCCGGGGCGCGCCGTCGCGGCCGGTCACGGCCTGATCTATCTCCTGATGGTCCTGGTGCCGAGCCTCGCGCTGCTGCGCCAGTACGGATCGGGCAAGCCCTTCACGCCCTACGGCGTCCCGGTGATGCCGGGGCGCGAGACGAAGATCGAGTGGATGATGCTGCCCGCCGATCTGCTCCACTACTGGCTGGGCTTCGCGCTCCTGGCCGTCGTGCTCGGCCACGCCGCGATGGCGATCCTGCACCGCAGGCTCTGGAACGAGGCCGTCCTGACGCGCATGACCTGACCGGTGGCGCCGCGCGCGCCTCAGGCTTTCGCCTCCGCCGCGGCGGGCGCCCGGTCGGGCAGCGGCGCGTTCAGCGTGAACACCACGCCGTGGGCGCGGTACTCGATCTCCGCCGAGCCACCCATCTCGGCGGCCAGCGCCCGCTCGATGAGCCGCGTGCCGAAACCGCCGCGGGCCGGCGCCGTCACCGCGGGTCCGCCGACCTCCTCCCACCGGAACCAGAGATGGGCCGGCGTCGCCCCATCCACAACGTCCCAGTTCAGGATCACCCGCCCCCGGTCGTTCGACAGGGCGCCGTACTTCACCGCGTTGGTCGCCAGTTCGTGCAGCGCCATCGTGAAGGCGAGGGTCAGGCGCGGCGTCAGCCACACGTCCGGGCCGTTGATCAGGAAGCGCTGGCTCGCGCCGCCCCGGAATGCCTGGAGAGTGCCCTCCACGATGACGTTCAGCGTGGCCCCGATCCAGCTCTCGCGGGTCAGGACGTCGTGTGCCGCCGAGAGGGAGTGCAGCCGCGCGTCGAGGGTCCTGTGCGCCTCCTCAAGGGACGCGGCGTTGCGCAGGGTCTGGTGCGCGATCGACTGCATGGTCGCCATCGAGTTCTTCACCCGGTGGTTCAGCTCGTCGGCCAGGAGCGTGCGATGCTCCTCCGCGCGCTTGCGCTCGGTCACGTCGATGGAGACGCCGGCCATGCTCAGCGGCTGGCCGACCGAGTCGTAGAAGGTCTGACCGCGGATCTGCAGCCAGCGCAGCTCACCGCCGGGCGTGCGCGCCCGGTACTCGATGTCGTAGTCGCTGTGCTCGCGGATCGAGGTCTGCACCGCCGCCTGCATGCGGGGCCGGTCCTCGGGATCGATCGCGGCGATCAGGTCCTCGTAGCTGAACGGCTCGCCCGGCGCCCGCCCGAAATTCTCCTTGCAGGCGTCGGAGGCCACGAGCCGCATGTCGGCGAGATCGAGGGTCCACGATCCGAATCGTCCGGCCTTCAGGATGAACCGCAGCCGCTCCTCGCTGCGGGTGAGATCGCCGGTGCGGCGCTCCACCTCCCGCTCGAGCGCCTCCCGGTCGCGCTGCATCCGCGCGAGCTTCTCCCGCTCCAGCGTCACGTCGAACTGCGACGCGAAGAAGTAGGTGAGCTCCCCGTCGCGATCGAAGACCGGCGAGATCAGGAGCCGGTTCCAGAAGACCTCGCCGCTCTTCTTGTGGTTCAGGAGCTCGATCTCGATCGGCACGCGGCGGGCGATCGCCGCCCTGATCTTCGCGATGTCGGCCTTGTTAGTTTCGGCCCCCTGCAGGAACCGGCAGTTCCGGCCGATGATCTCGTCGTGGCGGTACCCGGTCAGCTTCGAGAAGGCGGCGTTGACGAAGACGATGGGGTTGTCCGGCTGATGGGGATCGGTGATCAGCATCGGCATCCGCGTCGCCCGCACGGCGGAGACGAAGGGGTCGGTACTCGCGTCGGTGCGGGCGAATTCCGCCTCGAAGCGCGTGCGTTCCTGCTGATCCGTCAATGCCCGTCGCCCCTGCCACGACATACCGATGGCGGCCCTCGGCCCTTGTCGCGTGGCTGTACCACAGCGCGGATCGCTTGTGCGCAACCGTCACGCGGGCCGAGACGCCGCAGGTGCACCGCGACGCCTCGCCCGATCTGGACCGGGTCGAGCGGGAAGCCCCCGGCCGCTACACCGTGGCCCGACCGGGACCGAACCCTGCCGGCGGCCGCGAGCCGAGATGGTCCCGCAGGGTCCGGCCCTCGTACTCGGTCCGGAACAGGCCGCGCCGCCGCAGCTCCGGCAGGACCAGCGCGATGAAGTCGTCGAGGCCTCCGGGCAGCGTCGGCGGCATGATGTTGAAGCCGTCCGCCCCGCCGGCGCGGAACCGTGCCTCCATCTCGTCCGCGATCTGGGCGGGCGTGCCGACGATCTGCGAGTGGCCGCGCGCCCCGGCGATGCGCAGGTAGAGCTGGCGCAGGGTCAGGCCCTCGCGGCGGGCGAGGTCGAACATGAGCTGCTGGCGGGACTTGATGCCTTCGGTCTCGGGCAGCTCCGGCACCGGCCCCTCGGGATCGTAGCCCGACAGGTCGTGGCCGCCGATCATGCGACCGAGCAGCGCCAGCCCGACCACCGGGTCGATCAGGTCCTGCAGCGCCTCGAACTTCGCCCGCGCCTCGGCCTCGCTGCGCCCGACGACGGGGAACAGGCCGGGCATGATCTTCAGGTCATCCGGCGCACGACCGAAACCGGGCATGCGCCCCTTGAGATCGCCGTAGAACTCGACCGCCTCCTCCAGCGTCTGGTTCGCGGTGAAGACGATCTCGGCGGTCCGCGCCGCGAGGTCCTTGCCGGGTCCGGAGGCGCCGGCCTGCACCAGCACGGGCTGGCCCTGCGGCGTCCGCGAGATGTTGAGCGGACCGCGGACCTCGAAATGCTTGCCCCGATGGTTCAGCGGGCGGAAGCCGTCCGGCTTCGAGAACTGGCCGCTCGCGCGATCGATGATCACGGCGCCGTCGTCCCAGGTGTTCCACAGCCCGAGGACCACGTCCGCGAACTCCTCGGCACGCTCGTAGCGGTCGGCATGGGGGTCGATCCGGTCGCCGCCGAAATTCGCCGCCTCCGCGTCGGTCGCGGAGGTCACGAGGTTCCAGCCGGCGCGCCCGCCGCTGAGATGGTCGAGGGAGGCGAACCGGCGCGCGACGTTGAAGGGCTCGTTGAAGCTGGTGGAGGTGGTGGCGACGAGACCGATCCGGCTCGTCACCGCCGCGAGGGCCGACAGCAGCGTCAGGGGCTCGAAATGGGTCGAGCGCGCGGTGCGCTCGCTCGATCGCAGGTCGAGGTCGCGGATCCCGCTCCCGTCCTCGAGGAAGATGAGGTCGAATTTCGCGGCCTCGGCCCGCCGCGCCCAGCCGACATAGCGCTCCAGGACGAGGCCGCCGTCGGCCTCGCTGGACGGATGGCGCCAGCCGGCGACGTGGTGGCCGGTCGCGTAGAAGAACGCGCCGAGGCGCAGGGTGCCCTGTCTCATCGAACCGACCGTCATCGTGCCTGATCCGCTCCGTGCCTCTCGCACGGGCCGGTGTCTAGCCGACCCGCCCGCCGGGGCGAACCCCGCCCCGCCCGCCCGCGGCCCGTCGCGGGTGCGCGGTGGAAGTCCGGCAGGTGCGGCGGGCAGCGCGTCAGCGCGGGACGGAGGCGTCCGGCGCGTTGTCGGCGGGAAGATCGCGCAGGTCCGAGGAGGCGTACCGTCCGTGCCGCGCCACCAGGGAGCCCCGGGCCTCCTGCATCGGCATGAAGGCCGAGAATCCGACTGGCTCGGCGACGTCGTGATAGATCGCCTCCATGCCGCCGCGCATGTGGTAGGTCTCGTGCCAGATGCCGACGCCGCGCGTGTCCCGCAGGAAATCCCGCCACCAGATCCGGTGCGGCTCGGACTTGGACCACGCGACCATGCTGTCGATGTCGCGCCAGTACCAGCGCATGCCGACATGCAGCGGGCGCAGGCTGAAGATGATGTTGTTCTCGTAGTGCAGCAGTCCCTCCGGCCGCGCAGCGCCGACCCTGTCGATCCGGGGGCCGAAGCCGAGCAGTGTCTTCACGCCGGCCAGGGTCCGGACCTTCATGCCCAGATAGATCACGACGAGGTCCGGGTATCCCGAGAAGTCCGGAACCGCGTCTCGCCGGTTCGCGCCCTTGATCGCGCCCATGATCGCGCCTTCCATCGCGGGCCGATCCGGTCGGCCGTGGGCGCCAAGAATACGCGACGATATCGACTTTCAGCAATATTCGCCCGGCATGGCGGCTACAACCTGGAGCGCCTGCCAGTATCGGCCAACTCTCAGCAGCTCATGGACACGGCCCGGTCGCGGGCGCGGCCTCCGGTCGAACCGGAATCCGCCGCGCGCGCGTCCGCGGGACAAATCCGGATGGCGCGCGCCTCAGCGCGCGCGCTCACCGCCATCCGCGCGGTCTGGCCGGGACCGAGGCCATGCCCGGATCCGGATGTACTGCTCCACCATGAAAGCCCCTCCTCCCAAGACAACCACAGCGAGAAGGGCTTCGCGGAAGGTGCCAGGATCAGTCATTGTCTCGACTCTCTCTGAGGGATCGGCCCCTGTCGGGCCCGGCAAGATCTTCAGGCTTGCTACAGCCGGTCAATTCCTCGACGTCTCTTGGGTTGCCCTCTTCATCTGACGATTTGCCTTCGACGACATGAACAGTTTGTAAGACTCGAGGGTCACGCGGTGCGACGCCGCCCGGCGCGTCGATGCGAGGCGCACGGCCCGGGTGGTCCAGCAGCCCGGTCCGGGTGCGCGCCGGAGGATGCCGCGGTTGGGTGGCGGCCCGCCGGCCCTCGCGCGCTCGGCCACCACCGCGTGAACCGGCCGCGGGTCACCGCGCCGACGGTTCGAGGCCTTCGACACGCCGCGCGATGGGTTCGCGCCAGACGTCAGGATCCGGCGATGTAGCAGCGTCTCCGTTGAGATAGTCCGTGTCGGGAACGTCGCGCGCCGCGCTCGGACAGCCGGCAGGGCATAACGAAGGCCGATCCTGGAGCCGAGCCGTGGCCGGACCGCGCCTAGAGACGGGTGAGCCGCAGGCGCCATCGGGACGGGCTCGCGTCGATGTCCGGACCGGGCCGCATCGTCGCCGCCTGGAGCGACGCCGAAGGATCCGCCACGGCGATGTCGGCGGTCGGCGCGGGGGTGGACACGCAGCCGCAGAGGGGCAGCGCGGCGGCGACCGCCACGGCGGCGACCAGCCGGATCGACGCGCTCCACGGGCTGAACCGGCGCGCGGCTTCGGCCGAACAGGCAATCGCCACGATCCTTCTTCGGGCTGGACGTCCGATACCGGGCTCCGGCCGGCGCCGGGAAGCGGCGCGCCGGTGGGGCGGGCGGCCTGGCGCCGACACGGGCTCGGCCCCGGCATTCGGCCTCAGGCTCTCGAAGGTCCGCGGCGCCCGTGGCTGCCCAGAAGAAGGGCCTTGGCGGCCGCGTCGATCCGGCCGAGCCACTTCTCCGCCGTTTCGGCGCGCAGGTCGGCGACGCGGACCTGCTCCTCGGCGGCCCGAACCCAGGCCTCCGCCTCGGCGCGGATCGTCCGAACCCGGGCCTCGGCCTCCGCGCGGATGTCCTGCACCTGGGCATCGGCCTCGGCCTGGACTCGCTGCAGCCGGATATCGGAGCGGGCCTCGACCTCGCGGACGCGCATCTCGGACAGGTGCAGGCGGTGCTGCGTCTCCGCCAGCGCGCGCTGCGCGGCGGCCAGGGCGGCTTCGTGCGATGTCCTCTGCTCCTGCAGACGCTGCTTCTGCGCTTCGGCGCGGCCGGCCATGCCGTTGATGATGTCGAGCGTGCTCATCCAATCCGACACCGCCTCGGGATCTGAGGGGGCCGCCGCGGGGCCCGCGTCGTTGACCGCGGGTTCCGGCAAGATCGGCGGATGCGCGACCTCCTCGATGTGTAGCGCGGTGGATCCGGCCGGCACCCCGACCGTATCGAAGGAAGGCTTGAGCTTCGCGATCTCGGCGGACGATTCTTCGACGAAGCGGTCCAGGCTGTCGGCGACCTGCGTGAGGATATGGGACCATGTGGCTGTGGGGGCCGCGACCATGATGGCTCTACCCTGGCGGGATTTTATCGACGGCAATACAATCTCTGGTATGGTTAATGGACAGTTAACCCGCCGTCTGCAGGCCGAACTCCGGGCCGGCTCGATTGACACCTATCAGTCTCGGCAGGTCGGAGCTGGCTGGCTCGACAATGCTCCGTCCGATCGTCCGCGGTGTTCGGCGCCTCACGAGCGCTTTCGCCAGCGTCACTGCCGCCGGAGACCGGTAAGCCGAACCCGGCGCAGGCACGCCGGCATCATTGCCCCGCCCGGGTCGCGGGCGCAGCCTGGATGATCGGCGCGGCCGCGGCCAGGATGGCCGCAGCGTCGCGGTCGAGGGGCGGATAGATCCGCGTGCCGTTGATGATCCGCTTCGTTGCCTTCGCGGCGGCGCCGGACGAGACCAGCGTGCCGCGATCCCAGCCGGAGGTGTAGACCGCTCCCCAGGCGCCCAGATCGAGCACGGTGACGTAGTCGGGCGCGGCGAAGCGCAGCCGCCGCTCCGGCCGGCCGGCGAGATCGCAGACGGCGTTGTAGCCGGCGAACCGGCCCATCGGCCGGGCGTGCTGGCACGACATCACCGTGCGATGGCCGGCATCGTCGGCCGCCGCCGAGGCGACGTCACCGGCCGCGTAGATGTCGGCGAGCCCCTCGACGGCCAGGAAGGCGTCGACCGGCACGCGGCCGAGCGTGTCGCGCGGGACGTCGAGCGTCGCGCCCAGCGGGTTCGCCCGCATGCCGGTGGCGCAGACACTCGTCCAGGCGGGCAGGTGCGTTCCGTCCGCCAGCGTCACACCGGCGCGATCGATGGCGGCGACTCGCGCACCGCCGACGCAGGTCACGCCGGCCCCGCTCAAAGCCTCGCGGATCGCCGGCAGGGCGGCCGCGCCCATGGCGCTCCCGATCTCCTCCGCTTGGTCGATCAGGAAGGTGCGGACCGGCCCCGTCGCCCCGACCCGGTCGCGGGCAGCGGCGAGCCGGACGGGCAGCTCGCAGGCGAGCTCCAGTCCCACCAGACCGCCGCCGATGACGACGGCGGTCCAGCGGCCGGTCTGGTCAGGACGGCCCGCGTCGCCGAGGCGATCGAGATGCGCCGATAGGGCCTGAGCCCCCGCGAAGGTGTCGACATCGAAGGCGTCGCCGATACCCGGGATATCGGGCCGCAGCAGCAGGCTTCCGGCGGCCAGGATGAGGCGGTCATACGCCAGCGTGTCGACGCCGCCGGATGGCGCGGCGGACTCGACCGTGACCGTGCGTGCCGCAGGGTCGATGTCGATCGCGCGCCCCGCGCGGCGATGCACGCCGATCGGTCCGAGGACGTCGTCGAGGGGCACGCGCAGGGCGCTGAGATCGGTCTCGTAGCAGCGGACCCGGATGACGTGGAACCCGTCCGGCGCGATCACCGTGACCGCGATCCGGTCGTCGAGGCCGAACTCGGTCCGCGCGCGCGCGGCCGCGGCGGCGGCCCAGAGACCGGCGAAGCCGCCGCCGATCACGACGATTCTCGAGACCATAGCAGAGCTCCGCGCGCGCCCGGGGCATCGAACTCTGCACGTCGCTCGGCCTCGCAGCAACGGTTACTGCCTTAAATCGCTCGGCTACGGCTTCGAACAGTCCAACGCCTGTCGTGCAGCCCGCGCTGCGGCGCGCCTGCGTCGAGCCGGAACGGCGTGTCAGCCCGCAGCCGCGGTCTCACGACAGTGCGGGAGGCGCGGTGCCGCCGCGCGGCGCGTAGATTCTTCTCGTCCCCGGTCGGACGACCGAAAATTCTTGCTCCGGCACCGCCAAGTAGAGAAAGCCCTTTTGTTGACTCCGCGACCGGCCGACAGGATCTTGTATTCACAGTTACGCTGAGGGCCGCGCAGGTACGATGAAGACGCAGGGGCGGACCGGTCGCGATCCCGGAGCCGGGAAACGTGTCGGCGCGGGTCGCGGGATCGGGGCCATTCCGGATCTCGCACGCACCGGACACGTTCGTCCGATCGACGCGCCGACCGCGCCGCGTCCCTGAACCCAGCCGCCCGGACGAGACCGCTCGGGACCGCGCCGCGACGCGGGTCCGCTGCCCCGCGCCGGCCCCGCACCCCGCCCTCCGTTTCGCCACGACATCAGGCCCGACCATGCGCACCACCCGCCGATCCCTTCTGGCCGCCAGCGTCGCCCTGGCCTGCATCGGCGCGCTCGCGACGCGCGAGGCCCGGGCCGACGATCCGAAGGAGATCCGCCTGGACTGGGCGACCTACAACCCGGTCGGCCTGCTCCTGAAGGACAAGGGCTTCCTCGAGGAGGCGCTGGCGCCGCGGGGCATCAAGGTCCGCTGGGTCCAGTCGCTCGGCTCCAACAAGGCGCTCGAGTTCCTGAACGCCGGGGCCATCGATTTCGGGTCGGCGGCCGGCGCCGCGGCCCTCGTGGCTCGGATCAACGGCAACCCGATCAAGGCGATCTACGCCTACTCGCGCCCCGAGTGGACGGCGCTCGTCACCCGCAAGGACAGCGGCATCACCAAGCCTGCCGACCTGAAGGGCAAGCGCGTCGCCGTCACCCGGGGCACCGACCCGCACATCTTCCTGATCCGCGCGCTCCAGGGCGCCGGCCTCACCGAGCGCGACGCCAAGCTCGTGCTGCTGCAGCACGCGGACGGACGGACCGCCCTCGACCGCGGCGACGTCGATGCCTGGGCCGGCCTCGACCCGATGATGGCGGCGGCCGAGATCGAGAACGGCGACGTCCTGTTCTACCGCGACGCCGCGGCGAACACCTGGGGTCTGCTCGACGTCCGGGAGGACTTCGCGACGGCCCATCCCGACCTCGTCCGGACGGTGATCGCCGCCTACGAGCGGGCGCGCGCTCACGCCCTGGCCAACCCGCAGGCCCTGTCAGCCGCCCTCGTCGCGGCCACCAAGCTGCCCGAGCCGGTGATCGCCCGGCAGCTCGAGCGGACCGACCTGTCCCAGCCGGCGATCGGCGCCGCCCAGGCGCAGTCGATCAAGGCGGCCGGCACCGCCCTCCAGCAGGCCGGGATCATCCCGGCGGGCACCGACGTGTCCGCGTCCGTCGACGGCCTGCTCGACACGCGCTTCAATCCCGTCGCCGGACAGTGAGCGGCCGCGTGCCGCTGCTGCGGCGGGGCGGTCGCGCCGGACTGGGCCTGCTCCTGCCGCTCATACTGGCGATCGGCTGGGAGATCGCGGTCGCCAGCGGGGCGGCGTCCGGGCGGCTGCTCCCGCCGCCGAGCCGGATCGCCGCGACCCTCTGGGCGCTGGCCGTCTCGGGCGACCTCTGGATGCATGTCGAGGCGACCCTCGTGCGGGTCGGGCTCGGTTTCCTGTGCGGCGCGGCGGCCGGCATCCTGGCCGGGGCCCTCGTCGCCACGGTCCCGCCGCTGCGCTGGCTCCTCGACCCGAGCCTGCAGGCGCTGCGGGCCGTCCCGTCGCTCGCCTGGGTGCCGCTCTTCATCCTGTGGTTCGGCATCCTGGAGACACCGAAGGTGCTGCTGATCGCCGTGGGCGTGTTCTTCCCCGTTTATGTCGGTGTCTCCGGCGCGATCGCCTCGGTGGACCGCAAGCTGGTCGAGGTCGGCCGGATCTTCCGGCTGTCGCGGCTCGCCCTCGCCCGCCGGATCCTGCTGCCGGCCGTGCTGCCGGCGACCCTGGTGGGCCTGCGCACGGGGCTCGGCCTCGGCTTCCTGTTCGTCGTGGCGGCGGAGCTGATGGGCGCCTCGGAGGGGCTCGGCTACCTGCTGGTGGACGGTCAGCAGTTCAGCAAGCCCGACCAGATCGTGGCGGCGATCATCGCCTTCGCCCTCGTCGGCAAGGCGGCCGACATGGCCCTGGTCGCCCTGACCGGCCCCCTGACCCGGTGGCAGGATACCGTGCGGGACAGCCTGTGACCGCCGCACCGGTGCGGACGCGCGCCGCGGGCCGGGAGGGCGCCGCGCGACGCGATCCCCACGCCACGCCCGCCGAGAGACGCCCGTGCTGACCGTCGACGCCCTCTCCAAGACCTACGCGGACGGCACGCAGGCGCTGTCGGGCATCGACCTGTCGGTGAAGCAGGGCGAGATCGTCGCGCTGATCGGCGGCTCGGGCTGCGGGAAGACGACGCTGCTCCGGCTGATCGCGGGGCTCGACCACGCGAGCGCGGGTGCCGTCGCGGTCGACGGCGAGCCAATCCGCGCGCCCCATCCGAGCGTCGGCGTCGTCTTCCAGGAGCCGCGCCTGCTGCCCTGGCTCGACGTGGCCGGCAACGTCGGCTTCGGCCTCGCCGACCTGTCCCGGTCCGAGCGCCGCGCCCGCGTCGCGCACGCCCTGGAGCGCGTCGGGCTCGCCGAGCACGGCGGCCGCTGGCCGCGCGAGCTGTCCGGCGGTCAGCAGCAGCGCGTGGCGATCGCCCGGGCCTTCGTGGCGCGCCCACGGGTGCTGCTCCTCGACGAACCGTTCTCCGCCCTCGACGCATTCACCCGGAAGGGGCTGCACGACCAGCTCCTCGATCTCTGGGCCGAGTCGAAGCCGACGATCCTGATCGTCACGCACGATGTCGGGGAGGCCGTCACCCTGGCCGACCGGGTGGTGGTGATGCGCCCGCGGCCCGGGCGCCTCGACGAGACCGTCCCGATCGGGCTCGCCCGGCCGCGCGAGCCGGTGGCCGCGACCTACGAGGAGGCCGTGCGCCGCGTGCTGGCCGCGCTCGACCACTCCCTGCGCCCGGCCGCGAGCAGCCGGCCGCCCGCTCCCGAGACCCGTGCGAGCTGGTGGTAGGGCCAGCGGGGGCCCGTCAGCCGGCGCCGGCTGGGCGCGCCCTCAGGACCCGACCGCCGTCAGTTCCAGATCCGCGGGGTCCTGGTGGCGGAACCGGGCGTACCGCAGCGCCATCACCGGCAGGATCAGCAGGTTCAGCACCGTCGAGGTGACGAGGCCGCCGAGGATCACGAGGGCCATCGGGCCCTCGATCTCGCGGCCGGGTTCACCGGCGCCGAGCGCCAGCGGCAGCAGGCCGAGGCCCGTGACCAAGGAGGTCATCAGGATCGGAACCATCCGGTCCGCGGCGCCCTCCGCCGCCGTGGCGGCGTCCCACGGCCGCCCGTTCCGGGTGACCATCTGCTCGTAATGGGCGATCATCATCACGCTGTTGCGCAACGAGATGCCCGACAGGGTCACGAAGCCGACGATCGAGCCCAGCGACAGCACCCCGCCGGTGAGCGCCGCGGCCGCCACGCCGCCCACGAAGGCGAAGGGCAGGTTGACGAGGACCAGGAGCAGGTTCGCCGCGGAGCCGGTGACGATGGCCAGGAGCACCACGATGCCGAAGCCGGCCATCCCGGCATGGACCAGCAGGTCGCGGCGGGCGGCCGCCTGCGCCTCGGCGGCACCCGAGAAGGTGACGTAGACGCCCTCCGGCAGCCGAACCTCGCGGGCGATCTTGCGCTTGGCCGCCGCCACGAAGCCCGCCACGTCGCGGTCGGCGACGTTGGCCGTCACCGCCTGCACCCGCTGCGCGCCGAGGTGCTGGACCTGGTAGCGTCCGGCGCTCTCGTAGACGTCGGCGACCTGGGACAGCCGGACGTAGCGTCCGCCGGGCGCCCGCAGGGGCAGGTCGCCCACCGCGCTGAGGCGGTCCCGCACGCGCGCGTCGAGGATCACCAGCACGTTGAACACGGCGTTGCCGCGATAGGTCTGACCGACCGTGTCGCCCTGGTAGGCTGTGCGCACCGCCTCCAGCACCTCCACGGGATCGAGCCCCCAGTGCCGCAGGTCCACCGGTCGCAGCGCCACCGTGACCTGCGGCAGCCCGGCCGGCGAGGCCTGCTGGACATCCCGGGCGCCCTTCACCTCCGAGAGCTCCTGCGCCACCGAGCGGGCCACGGCCTCGATCCGGTCGAGGTCGCTGCCGACCACGTTGACGACGACCGGCGCGGTGAAGCCCGAGACGGTCTCCTCGATGCGCTCGGTGAGGAAGGTCTTCAGCGAGAACGCCGCCCCCGGGAAGCCGGCGATCAGCTGCCGGATGGCCGCCTCGACCCGGCGCTGGGCGGCGCCGTCGAGGCCCGGCTCCAGGTCGATGTGGATCTCGCTGTAATGCGGCCCGGCGGTATCCTCGGCGGCCTCGGCCCGTCCGATCTGCGCCGCCACGGCGCGCACGCCCGATATGTCCTTCAGGTCACCGGTGATCAGCGTCCCGAGCCGCTGCGATTCCTGCAGGGAGGTGCCGGGAATGGCCACCATGTGCAGGATCATGTGCCCCTCCTTCAGGTCAGGGAGGAACACCGCGCCGAGGGTCGGCAGGATGGCGGCCCCCGCGAGGGTGACCAGCAGGGCGCCCGCCATCGCGATCCGCGGCACCCGCCCGATCCCGGCGAGCAACCGCAGGTAGGCGGCCCGGCTCCAGCGCACCACGGGCGGGTCGGGCGGCGCCGCGCCCGTGTCGCGCGCCATGCGGCCTCCGAGGAGCAGGAGCGCCAAGGCCGGCGTGACCGTGAGCGCCACGAGGAGCGAGGCGACGACGGCCGCGATGTAAGCGAGCGCCAGCGGCCCGAACAGGCGGCCGGCGACGCCGGTCAGCGCCAGGACCGGCAGGAACATCAGGATCACCGCGAGGGTCGCGTAGGCGACCGAGGTCCGCACCTCCAGCATCGCGGCCAGCACCACGCGGGGCAGGCCGCGCCGTCCGCCCCGCGCCTCCCGCAGCCGGCGCGAGACGTTCTCGACGCCGATGACCGCGTCGTCGACCACCTCGCCGATGGCCAGGGCCAGCCCGCCGAGCGTCATCGTGTTGAGGCTCTCGCCCCAGGCCTGGAGGGCCAGCGCGGCGGCGATCAGCGACAGCGGGATCGCCGTCGCGCTGATCAGCGCGGCCCGCCAGTCCGCCAGGAAGACGAGGAGCACGACCACCACCAGCACGCCGCCGAGCGCCAGCGCCTGGATCACGTTGCCGGTGGCGACGTCCACGAAGTTCGCCGGCCGGAACAGGTCGGCCCGCACGCTCACGCCCTCGCGCTTCAGGACCGGCCGCAACTCGTCGAGGGCCGCCTCCAGGCGGGCAGTCACGGCGCGTGTATCGACGCCCACCTGGGCGCCGACCATCAGCAGCACGCCGGGCTTGCCGTCCACGAGGGCCGCGCTGATCGCCGGCTCGGGCGCGGCCGTGACGGTCGCCACGTCCGAGAGGACCACGCTCGCCCCGCCGTCGTTGTGGAGCACGATCTGCCCGAGCGCTTCCGGGGTGAGCGACTGCCCCTCGGTCCGGAGCAGGACGCGCTGGTTCGGCGTGTCGACGAATCCCGCCCCGCGCACACCGGTCCCCTTCCGGGCGGCCGCCAGGACGTCGTTGAGGCCGATCTGGAAGCGGATCAGGTCGTCGGGGCGGACCTGGACCTGCAGGGCGCGGACGCCCCCGCCGTAGAGCGAGACCTGGGCGATGCCGGGCACCCCCTGGAGACGTCGGCGCACGGTCCATTCAGCGACCTGGCGCAGGTCCATGGCGTCGCGGGTCTCGGAGGTGAGCCCGACGAGGAGCACGGTCAGCGTCGAGGAGGTCAGCGGGGTCATGGCGGGCGCCGCGACCCCGTCCGGCATGCGGCCGGCGAGAGCCGCCAGGCGCTCGTTGACCCGCTGGCGGATCCGGTCGACGTCGCTGCCTGGCCGGAACGCGGCGGTGATCACCGACAGGCCCTGGATCGAGGTGGAGCGCAAAGTCTCCAGGCCCGGCAGGCCGCCGACCGCCACCTCCACGGGCTGCGTGACCAGCACCTCGACCTGCTCCGAATCGAGGCCCGGCGCCTCGGTCTGGATCGTGACGGTCGGCGGCGCGAATTCCGGGAACACGTCGTAGCGCGCCCCCGCGAGGGCGTAGAGGCCGAAGACCAGGACCGCGCAGGCCAGCGCCAGCACCACCTTGGGCAACCGGACGGCGAAGCCGACGAGGGCCGCCTGCGGACCGCCGCGGCCGGCGGCAGCGGGGGGCTCAATCATCGTCGTCGCCCACGACGCGGATGCGGCTCTTCATCTCCTCCGAGAGCAGGGCCTGCGCGCCCCGCAGCACGATCTCGCTGCCGTCCGGCAGATCCTCGACCACGAAGGCATCGGCCGACATCGGGGCGTCCGGCCGCACCGGATGGCGCACGAAGGCGCCGTCGCCGGCCCCGCGATACACCCAGGTCCCGCCCTCCCCGTGGACGACGGCGTCCTCCGGCACGAGCACGCCCTTCACCGCCCGCGGCGCCGCCAGGAACGCCATCGTGCTGGTCCCGGGCAGGAGGCCGCTGTCGCCGGAGACGAGGTAGAAGAAGCTCTGCCCCTGGATCCGCGGATCGGTCCGCGTCGCCGGCGAGACCAGTCGCAGGGCGACTCGCTCGCTCTGCGGTGGCACCTCGGCGAAAGCGGCCCGCGGCGCCTCCGGCAGAGTCTCCCCCGGTGGCAGCGTCACCTGCACGAGGAAGTCGGTCCGCTCGATCAGGCGCGTTACCAGGGGCGACCGCTCGATGATCGCCTTGCCGAGCACAGGGCCCCATTCCTGGCGCGCCGTCGCCGCGAGGGTGCGCACCTGCGACTCCGCCGCGGTGACCGACGCCTGATCGGTCAGGAGCGTGCCCTCGGCGGTCTCGATCTGCGCCACCGCCACCACCCCGGCCCCGAGAGTCCGCGCGCGGCGGGCGGCGCTGGCCGAGACCTCGACCCGGGCGCGGGCCGTCTGGAGCGCCGCCACGGCGCCCGCGTAGCTGTTGGTCAGTTCGGTGATGCGGGCGAGATCGAGGACGCTGCCGTAGGCGGTCAATTCCTGTCGGTGAAGGATGGCGGGTCGCGCCTCGGCGACGAGACCGATCCGCGCGCGCTCGGCCGGCGTCAGCCGGACCAGGGTCCGGCCGTCCTCGATGGCGGTGCGCGGCGCCGGCAGCTGCGCGGCCGTGGACGTATCGTCCCGCCGTGCGGGGATCAGCGCCGCGACGCGCGCCCGCACCTCCGCGACCACCGGGCCGGCATCGGCGCGAAGGCGTTCGCCCGTCGGCGTGACAGCGAGACCGGCCGCGGCCAGCAGGATCCCTCCGATGAGCAGCAGCGCCCGGCGACCACTCACGTCGCGATCCTCCCCCTGGCCCGATTGCCGAATCTACCCGGTTTCGGTGCCGAATACACCCGAACGTGGCCGGCTCAAACCGTCAGGCGGGAGTCTGGCTGTGGGTTTGTCCGGAGCGCGGGCAGGCACGCGAGAGCCCGCCTCGACGGTGCGAGGCGGGCTCTCAACGTGCCGGGAAAGGTCGGGTCAGATCAGCAATCGTCGCCGGATACCGGGGCAGTCTGCCGATCGGCGGCGGCCTTGTTCATGGCACCGACCGTGCCGGGGGAAGCCGGCTGCTGACCACCGGCCAGATTCGCGGCGGCCGGGTCGGTCGAATTCGACTTGGAGCCGGCGTCGGTCTGCGCCTGACGATCGGCCGTCTGCGTGGCGCCCGCGTTGTTCATGGCGCCGACGGTGCCCGGCGAGGCCGGCTGGTTGCCGCCAGCGAGGTTCTTGCTCGACTTGTCGACGTCGGAGCTCTTGGGATTCGAAGCCTGCTGATCGGGGGTCTTCGACTTTGTGGTTCCGGTGTTGCACGGCGCCGCGAGGGCGGGACCGGCAATCAGGGCCAGAAGCGCAACCGCGCCGGACAGACGAGAGACCTTCATCAAACGCTCCTCCAGGATTTATCGAACTGCCAAATGCCTAATCGTCCCAGGAGTTCCGCCACGAGTCCCAAGTTCCGCGAAATGCTGCCTGCCGATCGCGCTATTGCGGAGCGTCGGACAAGCTTGAATCGTATGATAAAGAGACAGTACCCGCAGCGGCATGGTCGGTTCGACGTCGCGGCTGCGAACACGGGCTGCGGCATCTTATCCCGCCACGGCGGTCGCTTCGGCAGCGTGTCCCGTCGCGGCCTTCCGGGCCCGCGCCCTCCGCGAGCCGCCGCTACCTCGTTTGGTCGAGTTCTGAGTTCGGAATGCCCGGACTAGCGTCGACTCGCGAGGGGGCGTGTCCGCGGCAGCCCCGAGCGGTGTCCGACCGCAGGGCGGACGGGACACTGCCTCACCCCGGGCGTCCGAGATCGAGCGATGGCGTTTCCACGAGACTTGGCGAGCCTTGGACCGGGCCATGCGAGCGGCCTCGCGTGGTCGCCGCTCGGGCCGTACGGGCCGGATCACCGTTGGGCGGGTGCCGGGGGCGCGGGTGAAGGCGTCGACGCAATGCCCCGGCTCGGCGTGGCCGCCGCGGCGTGGATCGTCCTGTTCCTCTTCGCGCCGGTGGTCGGCGAGCAGATCAAGCTGCCGGGCGTCGACAAGGCCGTCTGGATCGGCACCGACCTGATCGCCTTCGCGTTCCTGGTCCTGCGCCGCGACCTCGTCGCCACCCTGTTCGGCAGCCGCCTGCTGCTGCTCAGCTGGCCGCTCCTCGCGATCGCGTCGGCCCTCTGGTCCCTGACGCCCGGCCTCTCCGCCTATCACGGACTCCAGTTGCTCGCGACGATCGTGGCCGGCATCACCCTGCGGACGACCATGGGTCTGTCCCGCCTGGTCAGGATCGTCTTCCTGGGCCTGCTGGCCGGGCAGCTTCTGTCGGCCTTCCTCACGGTGGCGGCGCCGGCCCTGACGCGCGGGACCGACGGCAACTGGGCCGGGATCTACTCGCACAAGAACGTCCTCGGTTCCCTGTCGAGCCTTCAGATCCTCTGCGCGGCCTGCCTCTTCCTGCAGGGATGGAACCGTCTCCTGACCGCGTTCGGCTTCTGTCTCGCCCTGGCGCTCCTCCTGGCGACGCACTCGGCCACGGCCCTGGTGGCGGCCACCGCGGGGCTGATGCCGCTCGCCGCGATCTTCGCGTGGCGGCAGGGCAAGCACGTGACCGGCTTCTGCCTCGGCATCGCCATCGCCCTGGCGGGTGTCGGGATCCTCGTCGCCGCCGCGCGCGGGGCCGACATCTCGGCGAGCCTTCTGTCCGATCTCGGCAAGGACACCACGCTGACCGGCCGAACCGTCCTCTGGCAGTTCGGCCTCGACCAGTTCTGGCGGGAGCCGCTCATCGGCATCGGCTACAAAGCCTATTGGGAGAGCCCGGTCACCACGGCCGCCTACCTGCACTTCGTCATGAAGCAGAAGCTGTGGTTCTTCCACAACAACTTCATCGACACGGCCGTGGCGTTCGGGATCGTCGGCGTGATCCTCTTCACGGTCGCGCTGCTCGACACCGCACGCCGGGTGATCGCCGATTTCGCGCGCTCCTCCGGCTACGTCGAGGCTTGGCCGATCCTGTTCATGAGCCAGCTCTTCGTCCTGGTGTGTTTCGAGTGCCCGCTCTTCGTCAATCACGGTCTCCACCAGCTCCTCCTCGCGGCGATCCTGCCGGTGGTGCGGTCACCGACCATCGACGGGAGCGAACCGATCACCCGCGACTGACCCGCCAGCCCTGAGCGGCGCCCGACCCGCGGCGGGGCCCCGAACGGCCGGCGTCGAAGATCTCGATCGGGGTCGAAGGTCCTGATCGGGAAGAATCACGGGCGCCGAACGCGGTCGCCGCGGCCGGTCGGACAGGCCCCATCAGAGGTGACGACGATGTACTGCTTCGGGATCTCCCTGCCCCGGTTCCGCGAACGGCACGCCTATCTGACCCGGCACCTCGCCGCCGTTTGGGGGCGGCACTGCGAGATCACAGGCTACGAAGGCCCGGTCCCGGATCCGAACGCCCCGTTCCAGCCCGACCTGACCGCCGGTCAGATCGGGTGCGCGCTGTCCCACATGAGCGCCTACGAGCGGATGATCGCGCTCGACCTGCCCCACGCCCTCATCGTCGAGGATGACGTCGTCCTGCCGCCGCAGATCCATCAGATCGTGGCCGGCATCGAGGCCGCCTTGCGGCCCGGCGACGTCGTCCTGCTCTTCAACTGGGCCGAGACGGTCGGCGCGTTCAGCTCGGTCGGCGCCGTGACCGTCGGCGAGCACCGGCTGTGCCTGCCCATGGACATGAGCAGCCTCGGCACGGCCGCGGCCTACGTCATCACCCGGGCGGCGGCCGAGGGGATCCTGCGCGCGAACCGACCGGTCGCGGTGACGTCGGACAACTGGAGCTACTTCTTCGAGCGCGGCGCCCTGACACGCGGTCGCGCGCTCGTCCCGAACGCCGTCTCCCGGCAGCCCTTCGAGTCGACCATCTTCACGTCCCGCTCCAGGATCGCGGCCTTCCTGAAGGGCAGCGCCCTCCTCAGGCCCCTGTTCACCGCGCGGCGACGGATCCTGGCGGCGCGCCTCGCCGCCAAGATGACGTTCGTCGACGAGACCTCCCCCCTGGCGGGACAGGCGCCGCGCTGACGCGCGTCCCGCTCCGCGGTGCGGCCGCGTGTGCCTGGACTTCAGACGGCCGGGATGACCGAAAGGCGTAGGTGCGATCCCCCTCTTTGCGGCTCCTCACACCCCCGTGAAATGCCAAGCTCACCGGCGAGGCAGGAGCCCGCGGCGGCAGGACTCGTCCGCGGCGGGCCCTCCTCGAGACGCCCGTATGACGGAGGGACCCGTTCGGCCGCTGGCCGCCCCGTCGTCGCGGGCCCTTGGGGATGAGGTCGTCGCCTCCAACGGCGGCGGTCGCACCAGCGCGGCGGAAGACAGACGATGAGCAGCTCGCTCCCGATCACCGGCACGGACAAGTCCCTCGACTCAGCCCTGAGACGCCTCGTCCGGCCGGTGGCGGACCGGGCGCGCTATTACCTGATCCTGGTCGCGCAGATCGGCGGCCTGCTGGCCCTGCTGAAGATCTCGCACGGCGTCACGGCGATCAACAATTACTACGGGGTGGCGCTCCCCGTGGCGCTGGCCCTCGCGATGACGCGGGTGCGCTTCGCCGCCGCCGATCTCGCCGCGGTCCGGTTGCTGCAGATGATCGGTGCGATCGCGGGCGGGTACGCGCTGATCCACTATCCGCTCTTCCCCATCGTCCTCCCGGGTGCCAAGGCGACCGTCGCCGTCGGCGCCATCGCGGTGCTCTGGGTCGCGGCCGTGGCCGGGGGTGTACTCTGCCTGCGCTGGCCCTCCCTCGCCCTGATCAGCGCCACCTATCTGGTCTGGAGCAAGCAGGCGGTCATCCGGGTCACCGGCCTCTGGCACGGCCACATCATCGACGTGCTGCCGCTCGCGGAGGTGAGCTTCTGCCTCGTCGCCGGCCTCCTGGTGGCCCACATGACCGCGCGGATCCGCGACTGGCCCGGCCTGGGCGCCTCGGCGCGGGCGGACGTCGCGGCGGCCAGCACGATGTTCTCGAAGGTGCTGATCGCGGCGGCGATCAGCATCCACCTCGGCAACTACTATTCCTCGTTCCTCGCCAAGGTCACGCTCGACGAGGGCCCGCTCTCCTGGCTGCTCAACAACGATCCCGGCAAGATCTTCGTCGTCGGCCTCGACAACAATCACGTCCCCTACGCGGGCTGGCCCGTGCTGGTGGAGGCGATGCGGATGATCCTGAGCCATTCGAGCGCGCTGACGAACACGCTCATCCTGTTCGGGCAGGGTATCGCCCTGGTGGGGATCCTGATGCCGCGCCGCTGGCTGCTGCTGCTCCTGCTCGGCTTCGACGTGATGCACCTGTCGATCATCGTGCTCATGGGCGCCAACTTCGCCCCCTGGATCATGCTGAACCTCGCCATCGCTGCCGTCGTCGTCAGCCGGCACTACGAGCGCCCGCCGGTCTCGGTCGGGATCCTGTCGGTGCTGTTCATCCTGACCGGCAACACCTTCATGACCCAGGCCTGGCTCGGCTGGTACGACACCTTGGCCAACAACAAGATGTACTTCGAGGCGATCGACCGGAACGGCCAGCGGCACTACGTGCCGACCAACTTCTTCACCTTCTACTCCTACCCGTTCGCCCACATGGCCTACGGCGCGCCCGACGCCGCGCACGCCTTCGCCCTCGACAATCCGAACGGCGGGACTCAGGTGTTCCGCAAGGTCACGGCCTCGACGGCCTGCGACGTGCCCGTCCTGACCGCGCCGGACGGCATGGGGCAGGAATACGCGAAGACCGAGATCGATGGGCCGGCGATGGACGCCTATATCCGGGGCTACCATCGCCTCGTGAGCGCGATCCGCGATAGGACCGGCCTGTTTCCCTACGCGCTCTATCCGCACCACTTCTTCGTGCCGCTCCAGTATGCCGCCGGCTTCGACACGGTCGCCATGGCCGACATCGTCGCCTACGTGTACCGGCGCGAATCCGTCTGCTTCAGCATGCAGGACGGCGTCACCGTCCGCCGCGTGGTGTCCGAAGCCGAGCACAGGATCGATCTGACCCCATGACCGCCCCCTCCACCGAGGCCGCCCTGACGGTGGTCTACGACGGCGAATGTCCGTTCTGCTCGAACTACGTGCACCTCATGGCCCTGCGCCGGTCCGTGGGCACCGTCGCCCTGGTGGACGCCCGGAGCGGCGGTCCCCTGGTCGACGAGATCACCCGGCGCGGGTACGACCTCAACGAGGGCATGGTCGTCCGTCACGGGGCGAACCTGTACTACGGCCCGGACGCGCTCGTCCTGCTGTCGCGCCTCAGCGACGACCGGGGCGTGGCCAGCCGGCTCCTCGCGCGACTCCTGCGCAGTCCCGGTCGTGCGCGGCTTCTCTACCCGGCGATGAAGCTCGGACGGCGCGTCACGCTACTGATGCTCGGCCGGACGCTCCTCGCGCAGTCCGGCGGCGCGACGACCCGCTGAGCGGGCCACTGCACGAGCCGCGCTCCGGCCGTGCCCGACGGAGCGCAGGGGTCTAGGCCCGGACGGTGGAGCGCGTCAGCAGCGTCCGCGCGCTGTGCCAGGCGAAGGCCAGGACGCCGCTCAGATTGGCGGTCACGATGGCGCGCCACGTCAGGCCGAGATGCGCGTCGAAGCGCGGGCCCCCGACCAGCTCGCGGGCGGCGTTGCGGGCGGACCAGTACAGGTGCTTGATCAGCCACGGGCTGCGGCCGATGTGCTTGGCGTAGAGCGCGCCGTTGCCAAACTGGTAGTTCCAGTGCAGTCGGTCGATCGTGCGGTGATCCCGGCGCCCGTGGAAGTGCTTGACGCTCATGTCGGGCACGTACTCGACGGCCACGCCGGCCGCCCAGCCGCGATAGATGAAATCCGTATCCTCGGCCGCGCGGAACGTCGCTCCGGGGCCGAAGGCCGCGTCGAACCCGCCGATCCGCTCGATGACGGCACGGCTGCAGGTCATGTTGCAACCGTGGACGAAGCCGCCGGGATGGTCAGGGTACGTCAGCCGGCTGGCCCGGGCCGCGGTCTTCGTGGTGAAGTCGATGTCCTGCGGCGATCCCAGCTCGACCCGGCCACCGCGAATGACGCTTTCCGTGTCGCCGGCATAGTGCGCGATCAGGTCTCGCAGATACTGATCCGACACGACGCAATCGTCGTCGATGAACGCGATGATGTCTCCGGAAGAACGCGCGATCGCGGCGTTTCGAGACCCAGCAACACCCGGGCGCGACTGCGCGAGGAGCAGAACATCGAAACGATCGGTCGACACGGAGGCCGACCAGCGCTTCAGCGCCGTATCCGTCCCGTCCCTCGACCCGTTATCTACGACGATGATCTCGGCCTCAGCGCCCGGCGCGGCCTCGATCGCCCGCGTCATCGACCCGAGCGTTTCCAAGAGGGACGCAACGCGGTTCCGGGTACATACGATAAAGCTGACTTTCATTTGGCATTATCTCAAAAATACTGCCAGGACCGGGAACTTATAAAACAAGCTGCAGACAAGGTATAGTAATATCATTGCACTCCATTGATCCGTGCGCCGTAGGGCGGGCTACGCCTTTTGGATGCGGAACCAAACATCTCGGTGATGTGGCGTCGCAAAAAATCGCGGCTGCTGAGGCAAAGCGGCCGCTGCTCCCATCGTCGGCGAACTATAGAAAGAGATCAGCTCCGCCCCCTGCTCCGACCACGATCGCCCGATCTCGCTTTTCTCGTCCCATGAGACGAGAAATACGTCCCAAGAATTTGCCGGTCTATCACCACAAATGCGCGATATCTCCTCTGCCCAGTGCATCAGAGAGCAGCCCCGGACGCGCCGAGACGGTGCCCTCAAATCATTCGCGAGAGCTTTCGCCCGCCGATGCAGATCATTCTGTCCGAGCCGCGCACCATTCATGTGATCGATTTTTTCGAAATCGCGATACAACGCGATGCATACAGCCCGAGCCGCACCAGAAGCAGCCGATAAAGAATGGATACCTCGGATCCTGGATTTCTCTATCGACGCACCCCGATTCTACTCACCCCATACAGCAAGAGGCAGCTCTTCCCTGGCAGGAATCCGAAGGTTTCAGGCCTCTCCGCGGCTCCAGAGCTTGACGGCAGGCCCGCTTGGCCTCGGCCATCGGGCGTGGGCCTGGTCCTCCGATTGGCCAGCTGCCACGGTCGACCGGGCATTGTTAGACCGTTCTGACCGATCGCGCCCTGGCCGCAGCCAGCGCCGCCTCCACCCTGTCGCGTCCGAAGGATCCCATGGCAGAACTCCGAGAGGGGCCGGAAGCGACGGCGCCGCCCGCGTTCTCGAAGCGCCGCAGCCTGGCCTGGATGGGATTCTGCCAGGGCGGCCTGTTCCTGGCACAGTTCGGTACCTCGCTCGCCCTGGCGCGCCTGCTCACCCCCCACGAGACCGGCATCTTCAGCCTCGCGGCCGCCATCGCGGGCCTGCTGTCGACGCTGCGCTCCTGCGGCCTATCGAGCTACATCGTCCGCGCGGAGCGGGTGGACGCGGCGCTGCTGGCGAGCGTCTTCACGGTGAACCTGATGCTGTCGGGCGCGGCGGCGATCCTGATCCTGGCCTTCAGCGTGTTCGGCAGCGTTCTCCTCGGTGAGCCGGAGGTCCAGCGCGCCCTCGCCATCCTCGCCGTGGTGCCCCTCGTCGGCGCACTGGAGTTCCGCCCGGCCGCCATGATCGAGCGGCACGGCAATTTCCGCGGCGTGGCCCTGGTCAACATGCTGCGCGGTCTCGTCGCCAGTGGCGCGATGCTGGCGCTGGCCCTCCTCGGCTTCAGCTACATGAGCCAGGCCTACGGGCAGGCCGCGGGCGCCGTCGCGGCGGCGCTGGCTGCGAACGGCCTCGGGCTGCGCTACGTGTCGCTGCGCCTCGGGCTCGCGGGCTGGCGCGAGATCCTGACCTACGGCGGCCGGCTCTTCGCCATCGCGGGGGTCGCGGGGATCGCCGGCCGGATGGGCGACCTCGTCCTCGGGCGGATGCTCGGGCTCAGCGCCCTCGGCCTCTACTCCCGCGCGGCGAGCCTCAACACCCTGATGTGGGACCACCTCCACGTGGTGATCACCCGCATCACCTTCGTGGACCTCGCGAATCAGCAGCGGAACGGACAGTCCCTGCGCGCGTGCTACCTCCACACGCTGCGGATGATCACCGTGCTGCTCTGGCCGGCCTTCGCGGGCGCGGCCGTCCTGGCCGGGCCGATCGTGCGCCTCCTGCTCGGTCCGGGCTGGGACGGCGCGGCGCTGCCCTTCTGCCTGCTGTCCGTGGCCGCGATCGTCCTGAGTTCGCTCAGCATGACCTGGGAGGTGTTCCTGATCCGGGATCAGACCGCCCTCCAGGCGCGGTTCGAGTTCCTGCGCCACGGCGCCGGCTTCGTGATGTTCAGCGTCGGCTGCCTGTTCGGCCTCGGCGGCGCGGGCGCGGCACGGATCGGCGAGGCGCTCCTGGCCGTGGGACTCTATCGGCCGCATCTCGAGCGGATGACCGACACCTTCAGGCGCGACTACGCCCCCATCTACCTCCACGCCGCCACACTGACGGCGATCGCCGTCGCACCCGCCATCCTGGTCATGTCGGCTTGGGGATGGTCGGCCGAGACGCCGCTGCCGAGCCTCGCGGCCGCGATCGCCGCCGGGGTCGCCGGCTGGGCCTGCGGCCTCTGGTACCTGGACCATCCCCTGGTCGCGGAAGCGCGCCTGCTACTCGCGCACATGCGCCCGGCCCGCCCGGCCACGACCGTGTCGGACCTCTAGCGGCGCGCCGCGGCGCGAGCGTCAGGTCGTCCACCCAGGACGAGAGCAGCCGCACGCTTGCGCTTCCGCGCGCCGGAGCGCGATATGACCGGACACGACGGCGGCGCGGGACGATCGCGGGATGGCGGATTTCCGCAGCTTGGAGGTGTTCTACTGGGTCGCGAAACTCTCGAGCTTCCGGCGCGCCAGCGAGAAGGTGAACACCACCCAGCCGGCGGTTTCCCAGCGCATCGCGGCCCTGGAGCATGAGTACGGGACGCTGTTCGAGCGCCGCAGCCGGGACGTCGCGCTGACGGAGCGGGGGCGTCTGCTCCTCGGCTTCGCCGAGCGGTTCCTGGCGCTCCAGACCGAGATGAGCGCGGCCCTGCACGAGACCGGCCGGACGCGGGGCACCCTGCGGCTCGGCGTGTCCGAGACGATCGTCCACCTGTGGCTGTCGCGCTTCATCGAGCGCATGCGCGCCGCCCATCCCGGGATCGGCGTCGACATCACGGTCGACATCTCGCCGAACATGCAGGCCGCCCTGGTCGCCGACGAGATCGACCTCGCTTTCCTCGTCGGCCCGATCACCCTGCCGAGCTTCGCCAACCGCGCGCTGTTCAGCACCCCCGTCGCCTGGATCGCCGCGCCGGGCCTGCTGCCGGGCGACGAGCCCCTGAGCCTCGGCGCGCTGCTGCACCACCCGCTCATCACCTACCCGCGCAACACCAGCCCCTACGTCGAGCTGCGCGACCTCGTCCTGCAGGAGAACCTCCTGCCGAGCCAGATCCACACGAGCGCCTCGCTGGCCACCATCGTGAAGATGGGCGTCGAGGGCCTCGGGATCTGCGTGATCCCGCCGGCCGTGGTCGAGGCCGAGCTCCGCGCCGGCACCCTGCGGGTCCTGCCGGCCGAGCCGACGCTCTCGGACCTGACCTTCACGGCGATGCACACGAAGCGGCCGGCCCACCACTTCGTGGCGGACGCGGCCCGCCTCGCCCAGGAGGTCGCCGAGACCTGGGCCGCCGGCCGATAAGACGGGTTTATCGCGCCCCATTCGCAATCACGATTGGCGCGCCCCGCGGCGCGATGGGATCGTTGCCGCAGGAAATGAATCGCTGAAGCGATCGGGATCTTGCGGAATCCGGGCGGCCGACGCGGCCGTTCCGGCGCGCGACGACCAGCCGGGGAGATCAACGCGGTGAGCCAGCACCCGGGCGCCGACGGCGCCGCACCTGTCTTCGCCGACGCGGCGGACGCGCGGCGCGCGATCCGCGCGGGCCGGTTCCGGGGCCACACCTCGGGTCTCGTCCCCGCCCACGCGCAGGGCAACCTGATGATCCTGCCGCGGGCCATGGCGGAGGATTTCCACCGCTTCTGCCAGCAGAACCCGAAGCCCTGCCCGATCCTCGGCGTCTCGCGGCCCGGCGCCCGCGCGCTTCCGACGCTCGGGGCGGACCTCGACCTCGCCACCGACGTCCCCGGCTATCGCGTCTACGAGGGGGGCGAACTCGCGGCGGAGCTGCCCGACCTGACCGGCGTCTGGCGCGAGGACCTCGTCACCTTCGTCCTCGGCTGCTCCTTCTCGTTCGAGGCCGGCCTGATCGAGGCGGGCATCCCGCTCCGGCACGTTGCCCTGGGCCGCAACGTCGCGATGTACCGGACGTCGATCGAGACCCAACCGTCGGGACCGTTCCACGGCCCCCTGGTGGTCTCCATGCGGCCGATGAAGGCGGCGGACGCCATCAAGGCCGTGCAGGTGACGGCCCGGATGCCGGCGGTCCACGGGGCGCCGATCCATCTCGGCGACCCGGGCCTGATCGGCATCCGCGACCTCGCGCGGCCGGATTTCGGCGACCCCGTCCCGATCGAGCCCGACGAGCTCCCGGTCTTCTGGGCCTGCGGGGTCACCCCGCAGGCGGTGGCGATGGCGGCGCGACTGCCGCTCTGCATCACCCACGCGCCCGGTCACATGCTGATCACCGACCTCCTCAACCGGGACCTGCCGTTCCTGTGACCCTCCCGGCCGCGTGGCGGCCCGTCCGCGAAGGAGTTGCGCCATGTGGGTGAAAGACACGAGTCCGGCGGAACGCCGGGTCCTGGGCGCGGCCTTCGCGGGCTACGGCGTCGATGCGTTCGACTACATGGTCTACACCTTCCTGATCCCGACCCTGGTCGTGGTCTGGGGCCTGACCAAGGTCGAGGCCGGCAACATCGCCACCGCCGCGCTGGTGACCTCGGCGATCGGCGGCTGGGCAGCCGGAATCCTGGCGGACCGCTACGGCCGGGTGGTCGTCCTGCAGGGCACCGTCGCGTGGTTCACCCTGTTCACGGTGCTCAGCGGCTTCACCCACTCGTACGAGCAGCTGCTCGTGACCCGCGCGCTCCAGGGCTTCGGCTTCGGCGGCGAGTGGTCGGTGGGGTCGGTGCTGATCGCCGAGACGATCCAGGCGCGCTACCGCGGCAAGGCGGTGGGGCTCGTCCAGTCGAGCTGGGCGGTCGGCTGGGCCTGCGCGGCCATCGCCTTCTGGGCCGTGTTCGCCCTGGCGGAGCCCGCCGTGGCGTGGCGGATCCTGTTCTGGCTCGGCGCCCTCCCCTCGGTGCTGATCTTCTGGATCCGCCGCAACATCGAGGACCCCGAGATCTACCGCCAGACCCGCGCCGCGATGCGCGACGTCGGCGATACCGGCAGCTTCCTCGACATCTTCTCCCGGCCGCTGATCGGCCGGACCGTGCTGGCGAGCCTGCTCGCGACCGGCATGCAGGGCGGCTACTACGCGGTGACCACGTGGCTCCCGACCTACTTGAAGACGGAGCGCAACCTCTCGGTGCTGAACACCAGCGGCTACCTGCTGATGCTCATCTTCGGGTCGTTCGTCGGATACCTGACCAGCGCCTGGCTCTCCGACCGCATCGGGCGCCGTCGCGGCTTCGTCCTGTTCGGCTTCTGCGCCGGTGTCCTCGTGCTGGCCTACACGCTGATCCCGATCACCGACCCGGTGATGCTGGTCCTCGGCTTCCCGCTGGGCTTCTTCCTCTCCGGCGTCTTCTCCGGGATGGGCGCCTTCCTGAGCGAGCTGTTCCCGAGCCGGATCCGCGGCTCCGCACAGGGATTCTGCTACAATTTCGGCCGCGCCACGGGCGCGATCTGCCCGGCCGTAGTAGGCCATCTCAGCGGCTCGCTGACACTCGGCACCGCCATCGGCGTCGTGGCGGCGGGGGCCTATTGCCTCGTGATCGTCGCGGCGCTTCTCTTGCCGGAGACGGCGGGCCGCGCGCTCGATTCTTGCACCGCGGATCCGGCCGAGCCGGAACCCGTTGCGGCCCTGTGAGACCCGATCGGCACGCGGAGCGGCGGCGATGACCAGCGTGGACCTCAATTCCGACCTCGGCGAGGGCTACGGCGCCTACGCCTGCGGCGACGACGCGGCAATCCTCGGGATCGTCACCTCGGCCAACGTCGCCTGCGGGCTCCACGCCGGCGACCCCGAGATCATGGCCCGGACCTTCGCGCTGGCGAAGGCGCGCGGCGTCGCCGTCGGCGCCCATCCGGGCTTCCCGGACCTCTGGGGCTTCGGGCGGCGACGGATGCCGTACAGCCCGGCCGAGATCGAGCGGCTCGTCGCCTACCAGATCGGCGCCGCGCAGGCCCTCGCCGCCTATGCCGGCCACCGCATCACCTACGTGAAGGCCCACGGGGCGCTGGCCAACGTCGCCGCCGAGGAGCGGCCGGTGGCCGACGCCATCGCCCGCGCGGTCCGCGCGGTGGACCGGGAGCTGGCGCTGCTCGCCATCGCGCTGACCGCCCAGGTAGCGGCGGGCGAGGCCTGCGGCCTCGAGGTCCACCAGGAGATCTTCGCCGATCGCGGCTACACGCCGACCGGCCTGCTGATCCCCCGCAGCCAGCCCGGCGCGATGATCACCGATTCCGGCGAGGCGGCCGACCGCGTCCTGCGCATGGTCGAGGCGGGCGCGATCCTCACGGCCGACAGTCAAACGCTGCCGACGCCGATCCGCTCGATCTGCGTCCACGGCGATTCCGACCACGCCGTCGCCACGGCGCGGGCGGTGCGGACCCGGCTGGAGGGCGCGGGCGTCACGCTGGCGCCGTTCCGGCCGTGAGCGCGGCGCTGGACGAGCCCCGCCTCCTCGACGCCGGCGAGGCGGCCCTCGTGGTCGAGTTCGGCAGCACGGTCGACCCGGCGATCAGCGACCGAGTCCTGGCGCTCGACGACGCCCTCGGGGCGGACCCGCCGGAGGGGCTGCGGGAGCGCGTGCCGACCTACCGCTCCCTGATGCTGCACTACGACCCGCTGGTGCTCGACCGCGGGACGCTCGCCGAGCGGGTCCGGACGCTGGCGGCGGGCGCGACCGCGCGCGCGGCGAGCCCGACCCTCTGGACCCTGCCCTGCTGCTACGACGCGGCCCACGGGGAGGACGTCGCGCAGGTCGCCGAGCAGAGCGGCCTGTCGCCGGAGACGGTGGTATCGAGCCACGCGGCCACGACCTTCCGGGTCTACATGTACGGCTTCGCGCCGGGCTTCGCGTATCTCGGCGGCCTGCCGAAGCCCCTGGCGGTGCCCCGGCGGGCGAGCCCGCGGCCGCCGCACCCGCGCAACGCCATCATGATCGGCGGCGGACTCGCCGCGGTGGCGACCGTGCCGATGCCGACCGGCTGGTACGTGATCGGCGCGACCCCGGCCCGCCTCTACGCGCCGGAGCGCGACCCGAGCTTCTTCGTCGGCGCCGGCGACCTGATCCGCTTCGAGCCCGTGGATGCGGCGGCCTTCGACGCCCTCACGGCGCGCGAGGCGGCGGGCGAGCCGGTGGCCCGCCGCGGGGAGGCGCGCTGATGCCCGCCCTCGTCATCGACGCCGCCGGACCCGGCATCACCCTGCAGGACGGGGGCCGGCACGGCTACCTGCGCTACGGCATCACGGCCGCGGGCCCGATGGATCCGCTGATGCACGCCGCCGCCAACCGGGCGGCGTCCAACGCCCTCGACGCCACCGCCGTCGAGATCTCCACCGGCGGCGTCACCGTCTCGGCGCAGGACGGCGCCGTCGGGCTCGCCCTGCTGGCGCCGGGCTTCCGCGTCGCGCTGGACGGCGTGCTCCTGCCCGACACGGTCGCGCTCACCCTGGAGCCCGGCCAGACCCTCGTCGTGCGGGCCGGCGACGCCGGCGCCTGGGGCTACCTCGCGGTCGCCGGGCGTCTCGACGTGGCGCCGGTCCTCGGGTCGGCGGCGACCCATACCCGCTCGGGGCTGGGCGGCCTCGACGGCCGCGGCCTCGCCGCGGGCGACCGCCTCCCCGTCGCCGAGGGTCGGACACCGGACGGGCCGCCGCAGCGGCTCGTCGCGCCCTGGCTCATCCGGGACGGGCGGGAGATCCGGGTCGTGCTGGGCCCGCAGGACGACTACTTCGCGCCAGACCAGATCGCGGCGTTCCTGGCCGGCCCCTGGACGGTCTCGCCGCGCGGCGACCGGATGGCCTGCTTCGTCGACGGCACCCCGCTGAAACACGCCAAGGGGCACGACATCGTCTCCGACGGCGTCGCCATGGGGGCGATCCAGATCCCCGGCAACGGCCTGCCGATCATCCTGATGGCCGACCGGCAATCCACCGGCGGCTACCCCAAGATCGCCACGGTCATCGGGCCGGATCTCGGGCGGCTGGCGCAGGTCCGGGGCGGGGCGCGCCTGTCGTTCCGGCGCGTCTCGGTGGCGGAGGCGGTCGCGGCGCGCCGCGCCGAGCGCGATCTCCTGCGCGAGGCGATCCCGCGCGAGCCGGTCGTCCGCACGGATTTCGCGTCGGACTTCCTGCTCGGCCTCAACCTCGTCGGCGGCGTCACGGACGGCCGCGCCTGAGCGCTTGGCGGCTGCGCGCGAGCGTCTAGAGTGCGGCCCCGGCCGGGTCGCCCGGCCCGATCCCTTTACACAGGAAAGCCCGCACGCATGGCGCACGCCGTTACCGCCCCGGGGACCCCGCCGGCCCGCAGCAACGAGCCCCTGAACGCCGACAGCGTGCGCCGCGCCCGGATCGACCTCGCCGCCTGCCTGCGCTGGGCCGCCCGCCACGGCCTGGAAGAGGGCATCTGCAACCACTTCTCGGCGGTGCTGCCGGAGCGGCCCGACCTGTTCCTGGTCAATCCCTACGGCCTCTCCTTCGCGGAGGTCACCGCGTCGAGCCTGCTGCTCTGCGACTTCCACGGCAACGTCATCGAGGGCGACGGCCAGCCGGAGGCCACCGCCTTCCACATCCACGCCGAACTGCACCGGCTGAAGCCCCGGGCCCGGGCCGCGTTCCACACCCACATGCCTTACGCGACGGCCCTCGCCATGCTGGAGGGAGAGCCGCTGCTGTGGGCGGGCCAGACCGCCCTGCGCTTCTACGGCCGCATCGCGGTGGACGAGGATTACAACGGACTGGCGCTCGACGCGTCCGAGGGCCGGCGGATCGCCGAGAGCGCCGGCGATGCGGACGTGGTGTTCCTGAAGAACCACGGCGTGATGGTGCTGGGCGAGACCATCGCGGAGGCCTGGGACGACCTCTACTACCTGGAGCGCGCCGCGCAGGCGCAGGTCCTGGCCATGAGCACGGGGCGCGCGCTCAAGGCCGTGCCCGAGGCGATCGTGAAGCACGTGGCGGCCCAGGAGGCGGCCGGCCGCGCCGAGAGCGCGCGGCTGCACCTGGAGAGCGTCAAGCGGGTGCTCGCCCGGGACGAGCCCGCCTTCCTGGCGTGAGCGCCCGTTAGGGCGCGGCCCGGACCCGGTCCAGCAGCGCGGCGTCGGCGTAACCGTCCGGCGGCAGGCCGACCGACCCCTGGAAGGCGCGCAGCGCCGCCCGCGTCTTCGGGCCGATCTTGCCGTCGACCCCGCCGGTGGCGAAGCCGCGCTCCGTCAGGCGGGTCTGCAGGTCGCGCCGCTCGTCGGCGGTGAGGGGCCGGTCGCCCCGCGGCCAGTCGTGCACCAGGCCCGGGTCGCCGCGCAGGCGCTCCGACAGGAGCGCGACGGTCAGCGCGTAGGACAGGGCCGTGTTGTAGCGGAGGATCACCGCGAAGTTCGGCTGCAGCAGGAAGGCGGGGCCGCGGATCCCGGCGGGCAGGATCAGGGTCGCCTCGGCCGTGTCCGGCAGGGCGCGGTCGCGGGCGGGCCTCACGCCGAGCCCCCGCCACGCCGCGACGGTGCGGACCGTCGTCTCGTCGGCGAGCGCCGCGTCGAAGGTCTCGGGCAGCACCGCCTCGGCGCCCCAGCCCTCGCCGGGTCTCCAGCCGTGGCTGCGCAGGTAGTTCGCCGTCGACGCGAGCGCGTCCGGCACCGAGGTCCAGATGTCGCGCCGGCCGTCCCCGTCGAAGTCGACCGCCTCGCGCTGGTATACACTGGGCATGAACTGCGTGTGCCCCATGGCGCCTGCCCAGGATCCGGTGAGCCCGGCGGGCATCCGGTCGAGGGGCGCCTGGTTCCAGGCCAGGATCTGGAGCGCCGCCGCCAGCTCGTCGCGCCAGTAGGTCATGCGGTTGGGGTCGCTGCAGCCGAGCGTCGCGAGCGAGCGGACGACCGGCTTCACCACCGCCGCATTGTCGAGCACGGCGCCGTAGCTCGACTCCACGCCCCAGAACGCCACCAGGATGTGGCGGTCGACCCCGTACCTGGCCTCGATGGCCGCGAGCGTGTCGGCGTGCTCGGCGAGCTTGCGCTGACCGGACTCGACGCGGGCCGGCGTGACGCTGGCCTCGATGTAGTCCCAGATCGGCCGGACGAACTCGCCCTGGCTCTGGGTCGCGGCGATCACGTCGGGGTCGGGCGTGAGGTGGGCGAGCTGCGCCTCGGCGAGGCCCTGCGGCACGGCGCGGGCCGTGACCCAGGCGATCAGGTCGGCCCGGCAGGCCTCGAAGGACTGCGGTGCGACCGGCGGGGTGGGGTCGGGCCCGGCGGCGCGCGCCGGCACGACCGTGCCGAAGACGAGTGCGGCACCCGTCGCCAGGACCGCGCGCGTTGCGCCGCTCCGGGTCACGGGCCGCTTCGGCGCGGCGCGATCGTCCATGGGCATCTCCGGTGATCCAGACGAGGGCGGCGTAGCATAGCGGGCCGGCAGCGACACCTTCGAGACGCGGCCCGAGGCTCGCCGCGGCCCCGGCAGCGCCCCAAGTCGCGTCACACCAGCCCGCCTGCCCGGAGACCACCCGTGATGCAGCCCGCTTCCCTGACGGTCATCGTCGCGGCCGTCCTCGGCGCCGGACCGGCCAGCGCCCTGGAGGTCACCCGCAGCCGCGACGTCCCGGCCCCGCCCGCGGCGGTCTGGGCGCTGGTCGGCGATTTCTGCGCGATCCAGAACTGGCACCCGCAGGTCCAGCGCTGCATCCTTTCGGGCGACGACGACGATGACGGCATCCGCGCGCAGATCCGCGGCCTCGTGGTGCAGGGCGGCCGGGGCACGATCGCCGAGGTCGAGACCGCGCGCGACGAGACCGGCATGAGCTACAGCTACAGCTTCATCCAGGGTCCCCTGCCGGTGCGCGCCTACAACGCGACGCTGGCGGTCCGTCCCAACGGCGCGGGGTCCATGGTGATCTGGAGCGCGACCTTCGACGCCGAGGGCATGAGCGACGCCGACGCCGTCGCCGACATCACGGGCGTGTTCGACGCCGGCCTTGCCGGGATCGCCCGGGAGGCGGCCAGATAGCCGCCCGCGGAATCGGCCCGCCGCGCGAAAAATCGCCCGCCGCGCGCCGCGGGGTCTCGCCGCGGGGCCGTCGCGGACCGATGTGAGCGCCGTCGGCGCGAGCGAGCGCCCGGCTCGATTCCCAGAGGCAGCCTCAGGAGGCCGAGACCCGCATGCGCCGTCACCGCCACGCCAAGATCGTCGCCACCGTCGGTCCCGCCAGCTCCGCCCCGGACCAGCTCCGCGCCCTGTTCCTCGCCGGCGTCGACACGTTCCGGCTCAATTTCAGCCACGGCCTCCAGGCGGATCACGCCAAGGTCCACGGCGCCATCCGCGCCCTCGAGAAGGAGGTCGGCCGGCCGATCGGCATCCTGCAGGACCTGCAGGGGCCGAAGATCCGGATCGGCACGCTGCAGGGCGGCCGGCTCGATCTCGAGGCCGGCGAGACGGTCCGCTTCGTCCTCGAGGGCGCCGACGGCGACAAGCAGGCGATCCCGCTGCACCACCCGGAGATCTTCGACGCCGTCGTGCCGGGCCAGGAACTCCTCATCGACGACGGCCGGGTGCGGGTGCGGGTCACCGGGCCCGAGCGGACCTCGATCACCGCCGAGGTCGTCACCGGCGGGCCGATCTCGAACCGCAAGGGCGTGAACCTGCCGGGTACGCTGCTGGACCTGTCGCCGCTCACCGAGAAGGACCGGGCGGACCTCGCCTTCGGGCTCGATCTCGGCGTCGACTGGGTCGCCCTGTCCTTCGTCCAGAAGCCGTCCGACGTCATCGAGGCGCGGGGAATCATCGGCGATCGGGCCGGCATCATGTCGAAGATCGAGAAGCCGCAGGCGCTGGAGCGGATCGCCGACATCATCCGGCTCTCCGACGCCGTGATGGTCGCCCGCGGCGACCTCGGCGTCGAGATCCCGCACGAGGACGTGCCGGGGCGGCAGAAGGAGCTGATCCGGGCCTGCCGGCTCGCCGTGAAGCCCGTCGTGGTGGCGACCCAGATGCTCGACTCGATGGTCAACGCCCCCGCGCCCACCCGGGCGGAGGCGTCGGACGTCGCCACCGCCATCTATGACGGCGCCGACGCCGTGATGCTGTCGGCGGAATCCGCCACAGGCCGCTACCCGGTCGAGGCGGTGGCGATGATGGATCGGATCATCCGGAGCGTGGAGGGGCACAAGCTCTACCACTCGATCGTCGCGGCCTCGGAGCCGGGCGAGGAGGAGACGCCGCCCCACGCGGTGGCGACCGCCACGGCCGACCTCGCCGAGGCCGTGCACGCCGCCGCGATCGTCGCCTACACGGCGAGCGGGACGACGGCCGCGCGGGTCGCGCGCAAGCGCCCCGCCGCGTCGATCCTGGCCCTGACCCCCAACGTCGCGACCTCGCGGCGGCTGAGCCTGCTGTGGGGGGCGCACAGCGTCCTGACGGAGGACGTCGACAGCTACGAGGAGATGACCTCGAAGGCCTGCCACCACGCGCAGGACGAGGGCTTCGCGCGGTCGAACGACATCATCGTGGTCACCGCCGGCATCCCGTTCCACACCGCCGGCAACACCAACAACATCCGCCTCATGCAGGTCTGAGGCGCCCGATCGGGCGCCGGGCTGGAACGCGGCCCGCGCCTGACCCGTTGTTGGGGAAGCTGCGCCATTTGGGCGCGTGACCGGAGGGCCGACCCATGAACCTGATCGGACGCATCGTCACCAAGATCCTCGGCAACGAGAATCGCCCCGTCGACCGGGACGACCGGAACGCCAGCACGGCGACGCCCCTCGGCCGCCTCTTGACGAAGATCCTGGGCAAGTAGCCGCGCCGTTCGCCGCGCGCCCGTGTCGGGCGCGCGGCGGAACGGTCGGGCGATCAGTTGGCCACGGCGCTCGCCGTCTCCTTCAGCACCGGCGCGGCGGGGATCGAGTGCTGCCAGAAGGCGCCTGTCCGGCCCTTCTCGTAGCCGGCCTCGTACAGGGCGCGCATGTAGGCGGTGTCGAAGCCCTTCGCGGCGGAGGCCTTGGGTCCGTTCTCGTCGATGTAGGTGAGATTGAAGCCGATGCCGTTGGTGCGCGCCAGCGCGTAGGTCGCCGTCAGCGTCGCGCGGGAGCGGGCGCGGCTCGCCGTCGTGAAGGAGCGCTCCACGATCGAGAGCGTGTTGTCCTTCGTGACCTCGAAGTCCGGCTCCAGGCGGCCGTTGATCACCACGTAGATCTCGGCCTTGCCGCCGGTGCGGATCCGTCCGTCGCGCAGCAGCAGGGTCTGCGGCAGGGTGAAGACCGGTGTCACCACCGAGCCGTCGACGTGCATCTCCTGGAAGCGCGCGTCGCCCGCCGAGACGTCGATGAACTGGGGCGGGAACACCGCCGGGATGCTGGCCGAGGCCGCCAGGACGTCGCGGAACAGCTGGCGGGCATTGGGCACCCCGCTCGCCGCGATGGCGCCCATGTTCCAGATCACCGCGCGCTGGGAATCCAGGTTCGTCGTCACGACGAGCAGGCGCCGGCCCTTGGCGTGCTCCTCGGCCACGGCCTTGAGGAGATCGTCCGTGACGTAGCGGTCGATGAGGTTGCGCAGGCGCCCGTCGCCGAACAGGCCGGAGCCGAACAGCACGTTGGCCAGATTCGGCGAGGCCACGAGCTCGCCGGCGACGCCGCTCGTGTAGAACTCGGTGAGGTAAGGATCGTAGGCCGAGCCCAGGAACGCGAAGGGCGCGATCAGCGCCCCCGTCGAGACGCCGGAGACCAGGGTGAATTCCGGCCGCTTGCCGGACGCCGTCCAGCCGTTGAGCACGCCCGCCCCGTAGGCGCCGTCGCCGCCGCCGCCCGACAGGGCCAGGTAGGTGAAGCCCTTGAGGCGCCGCTCCGGATTGGCGGCGAGGGCCGCGATCGTGTCCACCGACGCGTCCGCGAAGACGCGCGCGCCGGGAATGCCCGGCACGGTGGCGAACGCCGCCTGCTCGGCGCTGTAGGGAGTCCGCGGAACGCTGCCGCAGGCCGCGACCTGCGCCGCCAGCCCGAACGCCACCGCCATGCGCAGGCTGACCTGACGAGAACCCATCGTCACTTCCTCGAACCGCGAAACACGCCCACTCTGCCACACGGAACGAGCTTGGCCGTATCGCCTGTTCCGTCTTAGCCGGCTTCGACGGAACGATAAGGCCGCGCTGTTGCGGTGGGGTCACGCTCCCACGCGATCGGGGCGCGAGCGTGGCCGTGGCGGGCGCGCGCGGGACGGTGCGGCGCCGTACCGGGCCGTGCCGGTTCGGGCCATTGCCGGTGGACAGGCGGCGCGGCGGCTGGTGCCCGGTGGCCGCGCGCCCTTGCAAGGTTCGCGAGCGCCGCGCTAGGGTTCCCCCGTGGCCTGGCGAGACAGGGTGTCGCACGCGATGCGGCAGCCGGTGCGCGAGGGCGCGGTCTGCGTGGCGAGAGGGCCGGCCGAGGATACGGCGCCTGTCGGCCTGGAACACACGGACGTGCCTTCGGGAACGCAGCCGAGCCGCAGGGGGCGGAGGGGATGATGGAAGCGGGTCTCGGCTGGACGGACGATCGCGTGGCGATGCTGCGTCGCCTGTGGGAAGACGGGCAGAGCGCCAGCAAGATCGCGGCGCAACTCGGCGGCGTCACCCGCAACGCCGTCATCGGCAAGGTCCACCGCCTCGGTCTGGCCGGCCGCGCCCGCGGCGGCGAGGAAACCGCCACCGCCGTCCCGCCGTCGAAGACGGTCGAGATCGAGACCGCCATCGCGGTGGTCGAGACCCAGGCGCCCGAGCCGGTCGCGATCCTGGCCCACCGTCCGGCCCCGGAATTCCCGGCGCCCGCGCCGGCCGCGGCGCCCGCGCCCGTGGCCCTCGCGGTGTCGGAGCGCGTCACCATCATGGACCTCCGGGAATCCATGTGCCGCTGGCCCCTCGGCGACCCGACGACGCCGGAATTCCGCTTCTGCGGCGCCCGGTCGATCACCGGCCTGCCGTACTGCACCCATCACGCCGAGATCGCCTACCAGCCCGCCGCCGAGCGGAAGCGTGATCGCCGCGTCGCCTCCTTCCGCTGAGCCGCGCCGTCAGCGCAGCGTCACGCCGGCTTCGCGGAGGACGCGGGCGGTCCCGGGATTGACCCGATCCGCCGTGACGAGGCCGACGAGGTTCCTCGGCCGGGCGGTGGTGAGATCGGTCCGCGCCAGCGCACTCACGACGCGGTAGGCCGTCTCCTCGTCGAGGCCGGGCCGCGCGAGCACGAAGCTCCAGGATCCGACCGTCTCGATCGGCTCCGCCTGCCCGGCGAAGCTGCCGGCCGGAACCGTGAGACGCCGCGTCGCCGCGCCGGGCTGCGCGAGGCGCGCAATGCCCGCCTCGGACGGTCCGAAGAAGCGGGCTCCGCCGGGATCCGAGGCCAGGGCGCGGAAGCCCGGCCAGTCGAGGCCGCCGCCCCACAGCGCGTCGGCGCGGCCCTCCCGCACCAGTATCGGACCGTCGGCGGCCCGGTCGAGCAGGATCGGGCTGATGTCGCGCTCGGGATCGAGCCCGGAGGCGCCGAGGGCGCTCCGGCCCATGACGGTGAGCCCGGACTTGTGCGTGCCGAGGACGACCCTGCGCCCGCGCAGATCCGCCACCGAGCGGATCGCGCTGCCGGCCGGCACCACGAACAGGCCCGGCGTCGGGTACATCGGCGCCAGAACGGTCAGGCCGCCGCCCTCGGCGAGGGCGGGATAGGCGTACTCCCCCTGCACGAGGCCGAGATCGACGCGGCCGGCGCGGAGGAGGCCGACATTCTCGGACGAGCCGCCGGTGGCACGCCGCTCGACGGTCAGGGCCGGGTCCGCGGCCGCGATCGCGCCGGCGAAGGTCTCCCCGAAGGCCGGGAAGCCGCCGCCGGGCGTCGCGGTGGCGAGCACGAGGCGGAGCGCCCCGGCGGCGCGCGCCGGCGGCGCCAGGATCAGGCCGAGGCCCGCCAGCAGAGCGGCCCGACGAGTCGGCCGAAGGGGCAGGCCCCGCCTGCCGAATGCGCCGAACGGTCCGGCAGCGCCGGCCGTGGCCGGGCAGGCTGGAGAATAGAATTCCATGAGGAAAGGGCCGCTCAATAAAGGTCTTCCACCCCGCTCCGAAAGTTCGCCCAATTCCGGAAAGAACTTTCGGTAACGGCACTTAGCCCGATTGCTCCGGCCGCGGCAACGCGATATCGCAGCCTCCCGTCCGGGCCGGTCAAGCCTCCCACGCGAGGGCGATCCCTTGGCGGGGCCGCCCCCGGGCACGACATCTGTCCGATCCGTCACCACGAGCAGGAGTTCCGCGATGGCCGATACCCTCAACGCACCGGCGAAGGTCGGCCACGGCCGTGTCTACGGCTCGATCACCGAGACCATCGGCAACACCCCTCTGGTGCGCCTGAACCGGCTGCCCAAGGAGCACGGCGTCGACGCCGAGATTCTGCTGAAGCTCGAGTTCTTCAACCCGATCGCCAGCGTGAAGGACCGCATCGGCGTCAACATGATCGATGCGCTGGAGGCCTCCGGCAAGCTCCAGCCTGGCGGCACGCTGGTCGAGCCGACCTCGGGCAACACCGGCATCGCCCTCGCCTTCACGGCGGCAGCCCGCGGCTACCGGCTCATCCTGGTGATGCCCGAGACGATGTCGCTGGAGCGGCGCAAGATGCTCGCCTTCCTGGGCGCGGAGCTGGCGCTCACGCCGGGCGCGCAGGGCATGAAGGGCGCGATCGCCAAGGCCGAGGAGCTGCTGAAGGAGATCCCGGGCTCGGTCATGCCGCAGCAGTTCTCGAACCCGGCCAACCCGGAGATCCACCGCAAGACCACCGCCGAGGAGATCTGGAGCGACACGGGCGGCCAGCTCGACGCGTTCGTGGCCGGCGTCGGCACCGGCGGCACGGTGACGGGCGTCGGCGAGGTGCTGAAGCCGCGCCTGCCGAACCTCAAGGTCTTCGCGGTGGAGCCCGAGGATTCCCCGGTGATCTCCGGCGGCCAGCCCGGCCCGCACAAGATCCAGGGCATCGGCGCCGGGTTCATCCCCGACAACCTGCACACCAACATCCTCGACGGCGTCCTGAAGGTCACCAACCAGGCGGCGTTCGAGACATCCCGGGCGCTCGCCCGTCTGGAGGGCATCCCGGGCGGCATCTCCACCGGTGGCAACGTCGCGGCGGCGCTGGAGCTGGCCAAGCGCCCCGAGTTCCAGGGCAAGCGGATCGTGACCGTCGCCTGCTCGTTCGCCGAGCGCTACATCTCGTCCGCCCTCTTCGACGGGATCGGCTGAGGCCGGCAGCGGGGCGGCCTTCGGGCCGCTCCCCTCCCGTCGGCCACCCGGTCCGCGCGGACACGGATCCGCGCGGCCCTCGCCCGAGTGGCCACCAATACAGTCGACGCGACGAGGCCGAATTTTCGTTCATTCGACCGCCCGATCGCGCCCTTGCAGGCCAGAAGATCGATCTTCTGAACAATAACCACAGCAGAACAGTCGATTTGATCTGCCGTCGCCGAGACAATCGCCCCGGCCCACCGCATCTGGACGCAGCAGGATCTTTCCGTTAACGCCGACCGGCGAACGGACAATGCTTCTTCCCATGCGCAGCCTTCTGATTCTCGTGTTTGGCCTCTGGGCTCAGGCGGCGATGGCCCTGGGCTTCGCGGTCCACGACCTCACCGGGCTGGCCGAAACCGCCAGAGCGGCGCTCGGGCCTCGGGCCACGGCGCAGGTGGAGGCGCAGCATCTCAACCTGAACTGCGCCGCCTGCACGGGCGCCCCGTCGATCGAGATGCGGATCGGGCGCCTCGCCGACGGAACCGAGGCCCGGGTCCGCTCCGGCCAGACGACCCTCGCGGCGCTCGAGGCGATCTGCGTGAAGCGCAATCCGGATTGCCGCCTCTCGGGTCTGGCCGCCGGCCCGGCGGTCGGCTGGATGAGCGTGTACGCGCTGGACAGCGGCGCGGGCGCCACCGCGGTCATCCTGCGGGACGGGGATCTCCTGACGATCGAGGCCCGGGCGTCGGATCGCGGGGCGGCGGAGGATTCGGCGCGGCATCTCATGCACGCCGTCCTGTCCCGGATCGTCGGCCCGGAGACCTGAACCGCGCGCCGTCGGTCACCCGGTCCGCGCAACCCTCCCCCGCCGCCTCCGTTGTCTCCCGAAGACGCAGAGAGGCGAGCCATGACAGAACAGACCGGACGGCCGTCGCGGGAGGACCCCGACGCTGGGGCGACCACCGACACCGAGACGCCGCGCGAGAAGCTCGGGCAGATGGAGGACGAGGCGCGGTCCGGCACCGATCTCGGTGAGGCGATCGACCGCGCCACCGCCGCCATCGGCCAGGACGACGGGAAGCGCTGATGGTCAGGCCGACGAGCGAATCCGGAACGGTCACCCGCAAGCCCGACGACAAGGTCGGGTCGCGCGGGAGCCCGCCCGCCGGGGGCGGCCATCAGACCTCCGATCAGGCGGCGATCACCGACATGGGCTCCGGCGAGACGCCGCGGCCCGAACCCAAGGAGGGCTGGGGCGCGGCCGGCGAGCCCGGCCGCGCGCCGCCGGCGATCGGCGGCTCCTCAGGGGGGCATTCGGACCAGAAGGCCTCGCGGGGTCCGGCCGCCGACACGAAGGTCGCGGGCGGGCACTACCGGGCGGAGCGAGAGAACCGGGAATGAGCGAGCCTCGAGAGACCGGCGCGCAGCCGGACGCGCCGAAGAACGTCGCCCCCGACGCGGTCAAGGACCCGAACGAGAAGACGGAGGGCAAGCCCGGACAGGGTACGCCCTCTGGCGGGACCCAGAACGACGAGACCGATCCCGGCAGCAGCTGACGCGACAGGCCCGAGCGGCGCCGCGGCGAGGTACGCCGCGGCGTCCCGGGGTTCAGGAGAGCCGGAAGGCGATCGGCCCGGAGGCCAGCAGCACCTCGCCGGGACGGCAGCCAGTCTCGACGCAGGCGTAGCGGATCGCGTCCTGGCGGCTGCGGAAGATGCCTCCGGCGCGCCCACCGGTCTCGACCGCGACCCAATGCCCCTCGCCGTCCTGACCGACGAGGTATGAGGGTGGCGCGGAGGCGGCCTGGGCGAGCGACGGAAGCGGGTTCAACGCGACGGGCATCGGTGTCACGGGGTTCACGCGGGCCTCTCGGGTCCGCCGCACCGAGGTATCGCCCCCGGCATAAGGGTTCGATAGGCCCGAGAGCGGCCCGGAATAAGGGCCGCATCAGCAACCGGGCCTGAGCGCCCGGTTGCCTGTCGTACACGATCGGCGACGGTTGACCGCTTCAGGCGGCGTTCTCCTTCGACCGCTCGGCCCGCTTGCGGTCGTTCGGGTCGAGGATCGCCTTGCGCAGGCGGATCGACTTCGGCGTCACCTCGACGAGCTCGTCGTCCTGGATCCAGGCCAGCGAGCGCTCCAGGGTCATCCGGATCGGCGGCGTGAGGCGCACTGCCTCGTCCTTCGACGTGGTGCGGATGTTGGTGAGCTTCTTGCCCTTGAGCACGTTCACCTCGAGATCGTTCTCGCGGTTGTGCTCGCCGACGATCATGCCCTGGTACACCTTCCAGCCGGGCTCGATCATCATCGGGCCGCGGTCCTCCAGGTTCCACATGGCGTAGGCCACGGCCTCGCCCTGGTCGTTGGAGATCAGCACGCCGTTGCGCCGGCCCGGCATCTCGCCCTTGTAGGGCTCGTAGGCCTTGAACAGCCGGTTCATGATCGCGGTGCCGCGGGTGTCGGTCAGCAGCTCGCCCTGGTAGCCGATCAGGCCGCGGGTCGGGGCGTGGAACACGAGGCGCAGGCGGTTACCGCCCGAGGGCCGCATCTCCAGCATCTCGGCCTTCCGCTCGGACATCTTCTGCACGACGACGCCGGAATGCTCCTCGTCGACGTCGATGACGACCTCCTCGATCGGCTCCAGAAGTCCGCCGTTCTCGTCGCGCTCGTACACGACGCGGGGCCGCGACACGGCGATCTCGAAACCCTCGCGGCGCATGGTCTCGATCAGGATCGAGAGCTGCAGCTCGCCGCGGCCCGAGACGTAGAAGCTGTCCTTGTCGGCGGCCTCCTCGATCTTGAGCGTGACGTTGCCCTCGGCCTCCTTGAACAGGCGGTCGCGGATCATGCGGCTCGTGACCTTGTCGCCCTCGGTGCCGGCGAGCGGGCTGTCGTTGACGATGAACGACATCGTCACGGTCGGCGGGTCGATCGGCTGCGCCTGGATCGGGGTCTCGACCTGCGGGTCGCAGAACGTGTCGGCCACGGTGCCCTTCATCAGGCCGGCGATCGACACGATGTCGCCCGCCTCGCCCACATCGATCGGGGCGCGCTCGAGGCCGCGGAAGGCGAGGATCTTCGACACGCGGCCGGTCTCGACGACCTTGCCGTGACGGTCGAGGACCTTGATCGACTGGTTGGGCTTCACCGAGCCCGCGGCGATGCGGCCGGTGATGATGCGGCCGAGGAACGGGTTGGCCTCCAGCAGGGTGCCGAGCATCCGGAACGGCCCCTCCTCGGTGCGGGCCGGCGGCACGTGCTTGAGCACGAGGTCGAACAGCGGGGTGAGGCCGACCGACGGGTCCGCGTCCGGGCTGTCGGCCATCCAGCCGTTGCGGCCCGACCCGTAGAGGATCGGGAAGTCGAGCTGCTCGTCGGTGGCGTCGAGGGCGGCGAACAGGTCGAAGACCTCGTTCACGACCTCGTTGATGCGGGCGTCCGGACGGTCGACCTTGTTGATCGCCACGATCGGGCGCAGGCCGATCTTGAGCGCCTTGCCGACCACGAACTTCGTCTGGGGCATCGGCCCCTCGGCGGCGTCCACCAGCACGATCACGCCGTCGACCATCGACAGGATGCGCTCGACCTCGCCGCCGAAATCGGCGTGGCCGGGAGTGTCGACGATGTTGACGCGGGTGTCCTTCCAGACGACCGAGGTCGCCTTGGCGAGGATCGTGATGCCGCGCTCCTTCTCGAGGTCGTTCGAGTCCATCGCCCGCTCCTCGACCCGCTGATTCTCGCGGAAGGTGCCGGACTGGGCCAGCAGCTTGTCGACGAGGGTCGTCTTGCCGTGGTCGACGTGAGCGATGATGGCGATGTTGCGCAGATTCATGGCGGCCCGAAACGGGTTGTGCCGGCTCCCTGGCGGCCGCGCGGCGCGGCCGTCCGCGCCGGTTCAGGTACGGAGTCGTGGTGGTTGCGTCGCAATATAAGGACGCGCGCGGTTGGGCAAGGCCGCTGAGGTCATGGGGGCGTCGCGTGGCGGGGATTGCTGGGGGCAGTTCCGAAGGTGGCACCGGCGCGGGGCCGCGGCCTGGCCGCCGCTGCAGGGCTGATCTGCGCGCTCTCTCCCGCACCGCCTGCCCTATATGACGGCACGATGACGCCGTGATCGGCGCGAAGCCGTCCGTATCGGGTTGTATTGGATGAAACCGGATCCCTCGGGTAGCGTATCGACCAGGATCAGGTGCCCGGCTGCGGCGATTCGGCCCTCGGGCTGCCGGGGCGGGCTTTCCTCGGAAGGACACGATGCGCGCGCTTGAGCCGCGGCTGTTCCCGTACATCTGGCGCTACTCGAAGGGCGCGCAGCTCAGGATCTGCGCCGTCGTGCTCGCGTCGCTCCCGTTCTACTTCGCCTCGCTCGACCTGCCGAAGCGCATCGTCAACGACGCGATCACCGGGAAGGCCTACGCGCACGGCGAGGCGACCGCGCCGTTCCTCGAGCTCACGGTCGAGTGGCCCGCCTTCCTGGGCGGCGGCAAGACCCACCTGTTCGAGGGGTTCCAGCTCGACCGGTTCGAGCTGCTGCTGAGCCTGTCGACCCTGTTCCTCAGCCTCGTCCTGATCAACGGCGCCTTCAAGTTCTGGATCAACCTGCAGAAGGGCATCCTCGGCGAGCGGATGCTGCGCCGCCTGCGCTTCCAGCTGTTCTCGCTGATGCTGCGCTTCTCGCCGGAGACGCAGCGGGAGGTGAAATCCTCCGAGACGGCGACGATCATCCGGGACGAGGTCGAGCCGATCGGCTCCTTCATCGGCGACGCGATCGTGGTGCCGGTCTTCCTGGGCACGCAGGCCGCGACGGCGCTGGCCTTCATCATGATGCAGAACATGTGGCTCGGCATCGCGGCCGGCGGCATGGTCGCCGTGCAGATGATCGTGATCCCGCGGCTGCGGCGGGAGATCATCCGCCTCAGCCGCCAGCGCCAGATCGCGTCCCGCGCCCTCGCCGGCCGCGTCGCCGAGGTGCTGGACGGCCTGCAGGCGGTGCTGCTCAACGACACCGGCCGCTGGGAGCGGGCGGAGATCGGCGGCCGCCTCTACCGGCTCTACGACCTGCGGCTGCGGATCTACCGCCGCAAGTTCGCGGTGAAGTACCTCAACAACCTGCTCGCGCAGGTGACGCCGTTCCTGTTCTACGCGATCGGCGGCTACTTCGCCCTGAAGGGGCAGCTCGACATCGGCCAGCTCGTGGCGGTCCTGGCCGCCTATCGCGACCTGCCGCCGCCCCTCAAGGAGCTGATCGACTGGGACCAGCAGCGCCTCGACGTCGAGGTCAAGTACGAGACCGTGGCGGCGCATTTCGGTCCGCAGCGCCTTGTGCCGGCGGAGCACGAATCCGAGCGCGCGGCGCCCCGCCTCGGCAGCCCGCTGCGCCTCGAGGGCCTGCAGCTGCGCGATCCGCAGGGCGGCTCCGTGATCGAGGTCGGGGACGCGGAGGTGCGTCTGCCGGGGCGGATCGCCCTGGTCCCGCCCGGACCGATCGCGCAGGAATTCGTCAGGGTCCTGGCCGGGTTGCAGTCGCCGCCCGGGGGAACGATCCGGATCGGGGAGCACGACCTCTCCACCCTGCCGCGCCGGCACCACGCGCGCCGCATCGCCTATGCGGGCGTCCAGCCCGTGCTGTTCCCTGGGACGCTACGCGACAACATCCTCTACGGGCTGCGCGTGCACCCGCTGCGCACCAACAGCCTCGATCTCAGCAAAACGCGGATCAACGAGGCGGTGAAGACCGGCAATCCCTGCGACAGCGTCGAGGACCCCTGGATCGACTTCGAGCGCCTCGGCGTCCGGGATGCCGGGGAGCTCGACGAGCGCCTGCTCGACCTGCTCGGCCGGCTCGATCTCGGCGACGAACTCTACCGGTTCGGGCTCGGCGCCCTGAGTTCGGTGGCCCATGACACGCCGGTGGGCCAGCGCATGATCGCGGCGCGGGAGCACCTGCGCGAGCACTTCGCCCAGAAGGGCCTCGCCGACTTGGTGATCCCGTTCGCCCGAGGCCGCTACAACGAGCAGGCCACCGTCGGAGAGAACCTGCTGTTCGGCGTCCCCCGCGACCCGACGCTGACGGAACCGCGCCGTCTGGCCGGCGTCACGCTGTTCCGCGAAGCGCTGGACAAGGTGAAGCTCCTCGACGAGCTGGACCGGATGGGCGTGGCTATCGCCAGCAACCTCAAGGACATTTTCGCCGACGTGCCGCCGGGCCACCCGCTGTTCCGGCGGTTCTCGCTGATCACCCCGGACGCGCTGCCGGACTACCTGCGCCGGCTCGCGCGCCTGCCCGACGCGGGGCGCCTGAGCGAGGCCGACAGCGTGGCCTTCCTGGCCCTGGCCCTGGCCTATGTCGAGCCGCGGATGCGCTTCGGCCTGCTCGACGAGACCTTGGCCAAGCGGATCGTCGGCGCGCGGGCCGTCGTGCAGGGCTTCATGCACGGCGACGACGGGTGCGACGTCGAATCCTACGACCCGAACCGGATCAACCCGCGCAGCACGGTGCTCGACAATCTGCTCTTCGGCCGCATCGACACGGCGCGGATGCATGGCGAGGCGCTGATTCAGCGGGAGGCCCGCGCGGTGTTCCGCGAATTCGACCTGGAGCGGCCGATCCAGCGGCGCGGCCTCGAGAAGGAGGTCGGCAACCGCGGGCAGCTGCTCCCCGAGCGCGTCCGGGTCCGGGTCGGTCTCGCACGGGCGATCCTGCGCGACCCGGAGATCCTCGTGATCGACCGGGTGGACGAGCATCTGGAGCGGGGCGTCGACACCCTGCTCGACGTGACCGAGACCACCCTGCCCCGGGCCAGCCTCGTGGCGAGCCTGTCGCCGGAATCGGATCCGGCCCGGTTCCCCGCGCGCCTGCCGGTCCAGAGCGCCGAGACGCGCCTGCGCACGGCGGCCGAATGACGTGAGCGTGACCGGTGCGCGCGGGGCGCGGGCGGCGGTTTACAGGGCCGCCCGTCTCCGGCACAGGATGGCACCCCATGCCAACATTCTCGGACGCCACCGCGACCCCGGACCGGACGATCCCGAGCCTCGCCGGGATGCCGCGCGTGGTGCCGCCGCACCGCGCCCCGCCGGAGCGCGAGCTGCCGCTGGCCGCCTACCTGCGCTCGATCCGCGACAACGCGCTGGCGGGCTTCCCCCAGCGCGCCTTCGAGGAGCCGGTCACTCGCCGGGGCCTGCTCGGACGGTCGAGTTTCGTGCTGAACGACCCCGAGGCGATCCGCCGGGTCCTGGTCGAGAACCAGGCGAACTACGCCCGCACTACCGGGACGACCCGCATCCTGCGCCCGATCCTCGGCGACGGGCTCCTGATCAGTGAGGGCTCGGCGTGGCGGCACCAGCGGCGGACCCTGGCGCCGGCCTTCACGCCGCGGGCGATCGACGGGCTGGTGCCCCATATCGCCGCCGCCGTGACCGACGGGATGGAGCGGATCGCCGCCGAGGCCGCGGCGGGGCCGGTCGACCTGTTCACGTCCTTCTACCGACTCGCCCTCGAGATCGCCGGGCGCGCCATGTTCTCGGTGGGCATGGACGAGCACGGCGCCGAGCTGCGCCAGTTCATCGCCGAGTATGCCGAGCGGATGGGGCGGCCGCACCTCCTCGACATCGTGATCCCCCCGGGCTGGCCGGTGCCCCTCGACTGGTCGCGCGGCCGGTTCCGGCGCCGGTGGATCCCGTTCCTCGACCGGATCATCGCGGCGCGCCGGGCGGCGGAGCGGGACCGGTCCCGGTCGGGCGATCTCCTCGACCTGCTCGCGGCCGCGCGCAATCCGGACACGGGCGCGGCCTTCACGCCCGACGAGCTGCGCGACCAAGTCGCCACCATGATCCTGGCAGGCCACGAGACCACGGCCGGCACGCTGTTCTGGGCGGCCTACCTGCTCGCCCTCGCGCCGGAGGTCCAGGAGCGGGTCGCCGCCGAGGCGCGGGCCGCCGACCTGACCGATCCGACCGGATGCCAGAGCGACGGGCGGCTGCCACTGACCCGCGCGGTGATCGACGAGACCCTGCGCCTGTACCCGGCGGCCTTCGTGGTCGTCCGGCGTGCGCTCGGCCCGGACAACGTGGCGGGCCACGCCGTCAAGGCGAGCGACATCGTCATGGTGAGCCCCTGGGTACTCCACCGCCACCGCGCGCTCTGGACGGATCCGGACGCGTTCGATCCGGGCCGCTTCCTGCCCGGCGCGCCCGCGCCGCGGCGCTTCGCCTACCTGCCGTTCGGGGCCGGTCCGCGTGTGTGCATCGGCGCGCAGTTCGCCCTGAGCGAGGCCGTCCTGTCCCTGGCGCGGGTGCTGCAGCGGTTCCGGCTGGTGCTCGACGAGCGCGAGCCGGTGCTGCCCCAGGCGGTCGTCACGACCCAGCCGGACCGGCCGGCCCGGTTCCGACTGATCCCCCGCGAGCCGCTCAGCCCCTGATCCCGGTGATCGTCGCCGAGGTCGCGCGGGGATCGCGCATCGGCCAGCGGCCGCTCTCCACCTGCGCCAGGAAGTCGTCGAGGAGCCGGTTGTAGGCGTCGGGCTCCTCGACCGAGAGGGCGTGGCCGGTATTGGGCAGCATGGCGAGGGCCGCGGAGGGGATGACCCGCTTGAGCATCAGGCTCGGGGCGAGGCAGGGCCAGTCCTCGTCGCCGGCGACGATCAGGGTCGGGACGGTCATGCGGCCGAGCTCATCCGTGAGGTCGTAGAGCGACGGCCGCCCCTTCTGCACGCCGGCCTGGGTGTTGGCCGAGCCGAGGGCCGAGTGCTCGGCGAGCATCCGCTTGAACTCGGCGTGCCCGCGCGGGTCCTTGGTCTCGAACTGCACCCGCGTCGGCCCGACGGCGTAGCGCTCCGCGAAGGCCGCCATGCCGTCGCGGCGCAGCATCTCGGCGGTGGCGTCCGCCTCGGCGCGGAACAGGGCCTGCCGCTCGGGCTCCGCGCCGTAGCCGCAGCCGCCGAGGCAGAGCGACAGCGCGCGGTCAGGGTGCCGCAGGCCGAAATGCAGGGTCGCGAAGGCGCCCATCGAGATGCCGGCGACGTGGGCCTTCGGCGCGCCGAGATGATCGAGGATGGCCAGGATGTCGTCGGCGGCGCGCGCCTGCGCGTAGGCCGAGACGGCCTCCGGCACGTCGGAGGGCGGGTAGCCCCGGGCATTGAACGCGACCGCGCGGTAGCGGCGGCCGAAATGGCGCAGCTGGGCCTCGTAGCTGCGATGGTCGCCGGCGAATTCGTGGACGAAGATCAGCGGCGTCCCCTCGCCGCTCTCCTCGTAATGGAGCCGTATCCCGTCGTCCGTCGTGGCGCTCGGCATGTCGATCCTCTCACCGACCACCCCCCAGGACTCCGAGATGGCGCGACGGGGCACCCGGTCGAGAGCCGAGGCCGGACTTCGTGGCGGGCACGACGAAGCCGCACCCGGCGGACCGGGCGCGGCTCGAGTCTTCCGTGCCGGCGGGGACGGTCCCCGCCCGGCTCAAGCGGCCTTCTTGGAGGAGGCCGGCTTGGCGCCCCCCTTGTTGGCGGCGACCTCCGCGAGCTTCGCGGCCAGCTTGGCGTCGAGCTTGCCCGAGGCGCCGAGCGGCAGCTCGATGTCGAGGCCGAGGGTCGAGACACCCTCGCCGCGCTCCAGGGTGACCTTCACCTTGTCGGGCTCCACCGCGACATGGTTGGCGATCACCGCCAGGATTTCCTCCCGGAGCTGGATCACGAGGTCGGGGCGACCCGACTCCGCGCGCTCGTGGGCGAGGATCAGCTGCAGGCGGTCGCGGGCGACCGCGCCGGAGCTGCGCTTCTGGAACAGTCCCAGGATGCTCACGCCGCCCTCCGCATGAACAGCTTGTCGAGGAAGGACTTGCGCTCGACCGGCAGACTCATCGGGACCGATTCGCCCTTGAGCCGGCGGGCCGCGTCGGCGTAGGCCCGCGCCGGGGCGCAGAGCGGGTTGTTCAGCGTGACCGGGCAGCCGAGGTTCGAGGCGCGCAGCACCTCCTGGCTCTCCGGGATGATCGCGAGCAGCGGGATCGACAGGATGTCGAGCACGTCCTCGGTCTTGAGCATGTCGCCGCGGTCGGCCCGCATCGGGTCGTAGCGGGTGAGGATCAGGTGCTTCTCCATGTCCTCGCCCTTCTCCGCCTTGGCGGTCTTGGAATCGAGGAGGCCGATGATCCGGTCGGAGTCGCGCACCGAGGAGACCTCGGGGTTGGTCACGACCACCGCCACGTCGGCGTGGTGCATGGCGAGCTGGGCGCCGCGCTCGATGCCGGCGGGGGAGTCGCAGATGACCCAGTCGAACTTCTCGCGCAGCTCTTCCATCACCCGGGCGACGCCCGCGTCGGTGAGCGCGTCCTTGTCGCGGGTCTGCGAGGCCGGCAGGAGGTGCAGGGTCTCGAGCCGCTTGTCCTTGATGAGGGCCTGCGGCAGCTTGGCGTCGCCGTTGACCACGTTGATGAGGTCGTAGACGACCCGGCGCTCGGCACCCATGACGAGGTCGAGGTTGCGCAGGCCGACGTCGAAGTCGACGACGCACACGCTCTGACCACCCTGGGCCAGGGCCGCTCCGAGGGCCGCGGTCGTCGTCGTCTTGCCGACGCCGCCCTTGCCCGATGTGACGACGAGAACCTTTGCCACGCGTCGATCTCCCTTAATCCAGGCTTGCCATTCGGATGTTGCCGCCATCGAGCCAGACCTGGGCGGCCTTGCCGCGCAGGGCCGTGCCCATGTCCTCCGCCGTCCGCACGAGGCGGTCGATCCCCAGCAACTCGGGCTCGAATTTGCGGCAGTAGATTCGTGCGCGCGGGTTGCGCGCGGCTCCGGCGATCGCGCGACCGCGCAGGGCGCCGTAGACGTGGATGGAGCCGCCGGCCAGGATCTCGGCCCCGGAGGAGACCGACCCCATCACGGTGACGTCGCCGGTCGGGTTGATGACGCTCTGGCCGGAGCGGACCGAGCCCTCGACGGTGATCGAGGTGACCACCTGCGGCTCCGGCTCGGCCGGGACGCTCGGGATCTCGACCTTCTCGGACGGGTGCCCCTTGACCAGCAGCGGCGGCAGACCGTCCGCGACCGCGTCGGCACCCTCGATGCCCAGGACCGCGATGCCGCGGGCCTTGAGCTCGTTCATGAGCGTCTCGAGCGCGTCCGGCTCGGGCTTGAGCTGGGCGCAGTCCAGGATGACGGCCCGGCCTTTCAGCAGGGTCGGCGAGCGCTTGAGCGCCGCGTCGAGTCCCGCGAGCCACTCCGGAAGCGGCGGCTCGGGGCAGAGGGCCAGGGCCTTGAAGGCCCGTCCGCGCAGGCTGAGCGGCCGGGGCGCGGAAGGAGCCGCCGCGCGGGCGGTCTCCGGATCGATCGGCTCGGGGAGGGTGTCGCTCATGTCCGCCCGTTAAGAGTCCTTACCGGACCATTGACGGCGGGTATGGTTACCGAAGGGTTAAGTTTCTGATCCGGTCGGCAAATTCTGCCGGGATCCTGGTATCGGGGCAGCGGAGGACGGTTTCACAGCCCCATCGCGGCTCTCGCGAGGGGAGCACCACCTGTCCGAGCGCGCCGCGGAGACGGGAGGGGCCGTCGGGAAGCTTCTCACCCCCGCTCGAACAGGTTGAGCTTGATCGCGTCTTCCAGCAGCCGCACCTCCACGGCCTGTCCCCGGAAGGCCGGGTCGAGGTCGTCGGCGGCGCGGTAGAGGCCGTCGATCGCCACCAGCTCCGGCTCGAACCGCCGGCACCAGATCCGCGCCGTCGGGTTCCCGGCCGCGCCGGCGATCGCGCGACCGCGCAGGGCGCCGTAGACGTGGATGGAGCCCCCCGCGATCACCTCGGCACCCGACGCCACGGCGCCAAGCACCGTGACGTCGCCCTCGAGATGCAGCACGGTCTGGCCGGAGCGCACGGGCGCGTCGAGGATCAGCGAGCGGGCCGTCTCCTTGGCCTGCGGCTCGGCCGGCGCCGGCGCGTCCGCGGCCGACTCGTCCGGGGCGGCGACCTCCCCGGCAGGCCGCCCGCCCGACAGGGCCGGCGGGGTTCCGGAATCCAGCAGCGACGGCGCCGCGCCCTCGATCCCGAGGACCGCGATGTTGCGGGCGGCCAGCTCGGCGAGCAGACCGTCGAGATCCTCCCGGTTGAGCCGCAATCCGGACAGGTCGAGGATCACCGGCCGGCCGGCGAAGAAGTTCGGCGCGCGGCGGTTGAGGGCGTCGAGGTCGCCGAACCAGTCGGCCACCGGGGGTATCGGCGCCAGGACGGTGGCCATGAAGGAGCGGCCGCGGAAGCGGATCGGCGGGCGCGCCGGCTCGGATGTCGGCTGGGTCACGGGCGTGTTCGGCATGCGCGGGAGGGATCGTCTGCATCCATGGGACGGCGCCGCGCCGGGAGCAATCCCGCAAGGCCCGGTGTGACGCCTTGGCCGGTCCGCGGGCGCGTTTCTGTTGTAGAGAGAGCCGGCAGCCGAGCCGGACCGGACCGTTGAGCAGCGCCACCTCGCACGCCCCCGCCCCCTTCGTCGTCGATGACCTGACCCGCGCCAACCAGCGTCGGGCCGCCGACCCGCGCGCCTCGGCCTGGGTCTCGGCCAATGCCGGCGCGGGCAAGACCAAGGTCCTCACCGACCGGGTGGTCCGGCTGCTCCTCGACGAGGCGCCGCCCGGCCGGATCCTCTGCCTGACCTTCACCAAGGCCGCGGCGGCCAATATGGCGATCCGCGTCTTCCGGCTCCTCGGTCGCTGGGTGACGCTGGACGACGAGACCCTCGCCGCCGAACTCGCCGAACTCACCGGCGAGCGCGCCGGGCCCGAGCGCCTGCGGCTGGCGCGCCGCCTCTTCGCCCGGGCGGTCGAGACGCCGGGCGGCCTCAAGATCGAGACGCTGCACGCCCTGTGCGAGCGGCTGCTTCACATGTTCCCCTTCGAGGCGAACGTGCCGGCCCGCTTCGTGGTGCTCGACGAGGCCAAGGCCCGGGAACTGTTCGACATCGAGATGGCCAACGTCCTGGCCGACGCCGTCGCGAACGGCGACACGCCGCTGAGCGCCGCCCTCGCGCGGGTCACGCCGGAAGCCACGGGCGACACCCTGCGGGCGGCGATCCGGGCGGCCATGCGGGCGCGGAGCTTCATCGGCGACGCCGCCGGCCTGGAGCGGGCCTTCGGTCGGCTGCACGGGGCGCTGGGGTTGGCGGCCGAGGAATCCGCCGAGCGGATCGAGGCCGCGATCCTCGAGGGCGGTCCCGGGTGCCGTCCGGAGGAGCGCGCCGCGCTGGTCGCGGCGCTCCGCACCGGCAAGGCCAACGACGAGAAGCTCGCCGACGCCCTGGAGGCCGCCGAGGCCGAGCGGGTGCGCGCGGCGGACCTTCCCGAACGGGCCGAGGCGCTCGCCCTCTACCGGTCGGTGTTCTTCACCCAGAAGGACGAGCCCAAGGCCGACAGCAGCCTCGGGACCAAGGGCGTGCCGGCCGGCGCCAAGGCGGCGCTGCTCGCCGAGCGGGACCGGCTGGAGCCGCTGTTCGACCGCCTGCGCGCCGCCCGGGCCCATGCCCGCACGCAGGCGCTGTTCCAGATCGCCGCCGAGATCCACCGCCGCGTCGAGGCGCAGAAGGCGCGCCTCGGCGCCCTCGACTTCGACGACCTGATCCACAAGGCGCTGGACCTGCTCGGGCGCGTCGGTGCCGGCTGGGTCCTGTACAAGCTCGACCGCGGGATCGACCACGTCCTCGTCGACGAGGCGCAGGACACGAACCCGGAGCAGTGGGCGATCCTGCGGGCGATCACGCAGGAATTCGCCGCCGGCGAGGGCGCGCGGATCGGCAGCCGGACGCGCTTCGCGGTGGGCGATCCCAAGCAGTCGATCTACGGCTTCCAGGGCGCGGAGCCGCGGGAATTCGCCCTGACCCGCGCGTCCTGGATCGCGGAATCGCGCTCGGCCGGCCTGACCTTCGAGGACGTGCCGCTCACCCTGTCGTTCCGCTCGACCGGCCTCGTCCTGCGCGCCGTCGACGCGGTCTTCGCTCTCGACGCGCACAACGAGGGGCTCTCGTTCGAGGACACGGTGCGCACGACCGTGCATGCCAGTGCCCGGCCGGGCGCGCCCGGCGCGGTGGAGCTGTGGCCGATCGCCGAGCCGGAGCCGGCCGCGGAGCCGGATGCCTGGACCGCCCCCGTCGACGCGCCGGAGACCAGCGCTCCCGCGATCATTACCGCCCGCCGGGTGGCGCAGGCGGTGCGCGCCTGGACCACCACGGGGGACGCGACCGGCCGGATCTGGCGCCCCGGGGACGTCCTGATCCTGGTCCGGAAGCGCGGGCCCGCCTTCGAGGAGGTGATCCGCGCCCTGAAGGGCATCGGCGTCCCGGTCGCCGGGCAGGACCGGCTCGAGGTCTCCGCGCACATCGCCGTGGCCGACCTGGTCGCCGCCGGCCGGGCGGGGCTCCTGCCGGCCGACGACCTGACCCTCGCGACCGCCCTCAAGACGCCGCTCGTTGGCCTCACCGACGACGACCTGGTGCGGATCGCGGCCCGCCGCGACCTCGCCGAGACCCTGGAGGATGCGCTGCACCGCCACGCCGAAGCGGGCGACGCGGCCGCGCGGCGCGGGCTCGAGGCCCTGTCGGGCTGGATCGCGCTGGCGGGGCTCCACGGCCCGTTCGGCTTCTACGCCCGGCTCCTCGGGCCGCAGGGCGGCCGGGCCAAGCTGGTGGCCCGCCTCGGCGGCGAGGCCGGGGACGCCATCGACGTGTTCCTCGCCGCCGCCGCCCAGGCCGAGACCGGCGAGGACGCCCCGTCGCTGGGCGGCTTCCTCGCCCGCTACGTCGGGGCCGAGGCCGGGCACACGGTCAAGCGCGACCTCGAATCGGGCCGCGACGAGGTCCGGGTCATGACGGTCCACGGCGCCAAGGGCCTGGAGGCGCCGGTCGTGGTGATCCTCGACGGGTGCGAGCCCCTCGGCCGCAACGACCCGCCCCTGCTCCCGCTCCCGGCGACGGAGATCGCCCTGCCGCCGGTCTGGTCGGGGGGGCGGACCCAGGACTGCGCCGCCACCGACGCGGCGCGCGCGGCCCTGCTCGCCAAGGCGCGGCAGGAGCACAACCGCCTGCTCTACGTCGCCATGACCCGGGCGGCCGACCGGCTGATCGTGGCGCCCTTCCGCGGCCACGAGCGCGAGACCGAGGCGGCGTGGTGCCGGATGATCCACGCGGGCCTCGAGGCGGCGCTCGGCGCCGGCCGCTCGCTGGAACTCCCCTACGGCCCCGCGACCCTCTGGCAGGACGGCGCCCCGGCGGGTCCCGCTCCCGCCGCGGCGGCGCCCGCGTCCGGGCCGGAGGCCGAGCTCGAGCCGGACTGGCTGCGCGGGCCGGTCCCGCCGGAGCCGGCCTTCGAGGCCCTGAACCCGTCCGGCGCCTTGCAGGCGGCGGACGGCGCGCGCGTGCCGCCGCCGCGTCTCGCCGACGCGCAGGCCCGCCGCCGGGGAATCCTGACCCACGCCCTGCTGCAGCACCTGCCCCGGGTCGAGCCCGCCCGCCGGGAGACGGCCGGGCGCGCCTTCGTGCGGGCCCGGGCGCCCGGGCTGCCGCGCGCGGCCGCGCCCGCGATCGTCCGGTCGGTCCTCCGGATCGTCGACGCCCCGGAGCTGGCGCCGCTCTTCGCGCCGGACGCCCGCGCGGAGGTGGCGCTCTCGGGGCGGGTCCGGGCCGGCGGTACGGACCGGGTGGTTCAGGGTCGCGTCGACCGCCTCGCCGTGACGGCGGACGCGGTGCACCTCGCCGACTTCAAGACCGGCCGCCCGCCCGAGCCCGGCGCGCCGCTGCCGGCCGCGGAGGCCGGCCAGATCGCCCTCTACGCGCGCCTCCTCGCGCAGATCTATCCGGGCCGGACGATCCGCCCGCTCCTCGTCTGGACCTCGGGCCCCGTGATCCGGACCCTGGACCCCGACGACGTCGCGGCGGCCCTGGACCGGATCGGCATCGAAGCGTGACGCGTCGCCCCCGGCCGGGCGCCCGGGGGCGGCCCGCATGCGCCAGCGCACATCGCGGCGCGCCCGTGTGTCGACAGGGCGCCCCGTCCCGGCCGCCGGAGCCCGCCCCCGGGGACCGGACTTCTTGACCGCGCGCCGGGCCGTCGCCAATTCTGACGGGACCGCGCGGGCCTCTGCCCGTTCGACGCCGCCCGACGGGCGGCGGATTCCGAAAGGTGACGTTATGGCGACGGTGAAAGTAACCGACGCGAGCTTCGAGCAGGACGTTCTCAAGTCCGCCGAGCCCGTCGTGGTGGATTTCTGGGCGGAGTGGTGCGGCCCGTGCCGTCAGATCGGCCCGGCCCTCGAGGAGATCGCGACCGACCTGCAGGGCAAGGTGAAGATCGCCAAGGTCAACGTCGACGAGAACCCGCAGATCGCCGCCCAGTACGGCATCCGCTCGATCCCGACGCTGCTGCTCTTCAAGAACGGCGAGCGGGTGGACCAGAAGGTCGGCGCCGCCCCGAAGGGCGACCTGTCGCGCTGGATCGGCGCCCAGACTGCCTGAAGCGCCTTCGAGGCCCTGAACGACGAAAAGAAAGCCCGGCCGCGAGGCCGGGCTTTCTCGGTTTCGAGCCCAAGATTGTTCTTGAGGGATCCCGGAGCGAAGTCCGGGATCCCGCGTCCGGTCTCAGTACGAGCCGAACTTGTAGTTCAGGCCGGCGCGGACGACGGCGAAGGCGTTCTCGTTCCGGCTGGCGCCGGCGAGCGAGTACACCGGCACCAGGCCGACCGGGGAGATCGCGGCGCCGACCAGCGGCGCCTGGGCGCGGCCGTTGTTGTTGTCGAGGTTCACGTACAGGCCTTCCACCTTCAGCGTCACGGCCGAGGAGCGGAAGAAGTTCAGGAACGAGTCGGTGGGCAGGGCGTACTCGACACCGCCGCCGACGGTCCAGCCGGTCTTGAAGTCGTTCCGGCGGCCGGCGAAGTTCTGCAGGCCGACGCGAGCGCCGTCATCCGTGCCGGTGGCGTAGGCGAAACCACCCGTGGCGTACACGAGGGTCCGGTCGAAGGCGTAACCGAGACGACCGCGGACAGTGCCGAAGAAGTCGATGGTGTTGAGCGTGCCGTTGACCGGGATGAAGCCCGGGTTGATCGCCGCGGCGTTCGTGGCGAAGCGGGCGCGACGGCCGAAGTCGAGGTACTGGGCGTCAGCCTCGAAGCCGATCACGGCGCCGGAGCCCGGGGTCAGCTGCCAGTTGTAGCCGATCTGGCCACCGCCCGAGAAACCTTCGCGGCTGTCGTTGCTGTAGATCAGCGACGAGCCGTTCGGCAGCAGGGCCTGGTAGGGGACGAGACCGCCCGGCACCAGAGCGACCGGGTTGCCGGGCGTCTGGACGAAGCCGCGGGTGGAGTTGCTGCTGGCGTCGAACGCGTAGCCGGCGTTGATACCGAAGTAGGCACCGGTCCAGGTGAACACCGGAACGGGGGTGAACACCGGCGGCGGCGCGGCGCGGCGCGGCAGATCGGCGGCCGAAGCGGCAGCCGTGAGCGCGGTGAACGCCGCGAGAGAGGTGAGAAGCTTCTTCATTACTGTGATCCCCAGCATAAGCCCGATCGAGGGGGAAATTATGCGATCGGGCCCCGCGAGGATGTAGCTTAGCTGCCACAGCGGGAGGAAAGCGTGGCCGTGGGCGGGTCTCCATCCGGGCGATTGCGGCGATTCGACGGATTTTCGAATGCAGAATCCGAATTGCACAGGTGTCCGGCGTGCCGGCCACTAGATACAGCCGGCGCACGGGGAGTCGCCAGACTGGAGACGACTCAGACCGGCGGCGTGTCGTTGGCGGCGAGAACCATGCCGGCCAAGTAGAGCGATCCGCAGATCAGGATCCGCGGAGGGCGCTCGAAGGCGATGTCCCGCACCAGGGCGAGGGCCGCCTCGATGCTCGGTGCCGCGTAGGTCGAGAGGCCGACCTCCTCGCCGATCCGCGCGACCTCCTCGGCCGGGCGCGCGGCCATCGTTCCGGTGATCGGAACGGCCACAAGGGCCCGGGCCAGACCCACGAAGTTGCGCAGGAAGCCGTCGGCGTCCTTCGTGCCGAGCAGGCCGACCACGAGGACGAGCGGCACGTCGCTCTTCTCGCCGAGATCCGCCATGGCGGCGGCGAGGATCCGGCCGCCGTCGATGTTGTGGCCGCCGTCGAGCCAGAGCTCGGTGCCGGGATCGAGCTGGGCGGCCAGTCGGCCGCGCCCGAGACGCTGCAGCCGGCCGGGCCACTCGACCTCGGTCAGCCCCCGCTCCAGGGCCGCCGTCCCGATATCGCCGAACCCGGCGGCGCGCAGCGCGGTGATCGCCGTTCCGGCGTTGACCAGCTGATGGCGCCCGGCGAGGCGCGGCCGCGGGAGGTCGAACAGGTCGGTCTCGTCCTGGTAGACGAGCCGGCCGCGCTCCTCGTGCACGGAGAAGTCCTGATTACCGACCAGCACGGGCCCGGCACCGACGGCTTCCGCGCGCCGGCAGAGGACGGCGTCGGCCTCGGCGTAGTCCTGGGCGGCGATCACCGCCGGGCAGCCGCGCTTGAAGATCCCGGCCTTCTCGGTCGCGACCGACTCGACCGTGTCGCCGAGATACTCGGCATGGTCGCGGCCGATCGGCGTCACCACCGCGCAGGCCGGCCGGTCGATCACGTTGGTGGCGTCGAGCCGGCCGCCGAGGCCGACTTCCAGGAGCAGCACGTCGGCGGGGCTCTCCGAGAAGAGCAGGAACGCCGCGGCCGTGGTGATCTCGAACATCGTGATCGGCTCGCCGGCATTGGCGCCCTCACAGCGCGCGAAGGCGTCGGCCAGACGGTCCTCGTCCACGAAGTGCCCGCCGCCGATCCCGCCGATGCGCATCCGCTCGTGGAATCGCACGAGGTGCGGGGAGGTGTAGACGTGGGCGGCCAGGCCGCCGGCCTCCAGGATCGACCGCATGAACGCGATGGTCGAGCCCTTGCCGTTGGTGCCGGCCACGTGGATCACGGGCGGCAGGCGGCGCTCCGGATGGTTCAGCCGCGCGAGCAGCCGCTCGATGCGGCCGAGCGATAGGTCGATGGTGCGGGGGTGGAGCGCCAGGAAGCGCGCCATCAGGGCGTCGGACGAGGCCATCGCCGGGCTCAGGCCGCCTCGGAGGCCGCGGCCGGTGCGCCGGCCTGGGACACGTTGGTCAGGAGACTGCAGAGACGCGCGATCGTCTCCTTGAGCTGGTGCCGGTGGACCACCTGATCGACCATGCCGTGCTCGCGCAGGTACTCCGCCCGCTGGAAGCCGTCCGGCAGCTTCTCCCGGATCGTCTGCTCGATCACCCGCGGTCCCGCGAAGCAGATCAGGGCACCCGGCTCGGCGAGGTGGACGTCGCCCAGCATCGCGTAGGAGGCGGTGACGCCGCCGGTGGTCGGGTTCGTCAACACCACGATGTAGGGGAGCCGCGCCGCGTTGAGCCGGCGCACCGCCACGGTGGTCCGCGGCATCTGCATCAGGGAGAGGATGCCCTCCTGCATCCGCGCGCCGCCGGAGGCCGCGAACAGCACGTAGGGCGTGCGCTTCTCCAGAGCCGTCTCGGCGCCGCGCACGAAGGCCTCGCCCGCCGCCATGCCCAGCGACCCGGCCATGAAGCCGAATTCCTGCGCGGCCAGCGTCATCGGCAGGCCGCCGACCCGGCCGAAGCCGATCTTGAACGCGTCCTGCAGGCCGGTCTTGGCCCGGGCCTCCTTGAGCCGGTCGACGTAGCGCTTCTCGTCGCGGAACTTCAGCGGGTCGGGGGCGACTTCGGGCAGGGCCACGTCGATCCAGGTACCCTCGTCGAACATCATCTTCAGGCGCGCCTGGGCGCCCATCTTCAGGTGATGCTCGGAGCCGGGGATCACCCAGTGATTGGCCTCCACCTCCTTGTGAAAGACCATCTGCCCCGTGTCCGGGCACTTGACCCAGAGGTTCTCGGGCGTCTCGCGCTTGAACAAGGTCTTGATCCGGGGGCGCACCACCTCCGAGATCCAGTTCATCGGTTCGACCATCGACTCGCGTCCGTCCGCTTCAAGCCCGCGCAGATATCAGGTGCGGCGCGCGCCGCCGCCAGGGGTGCCCGGCCCGCCCGTCAGGCGGCCCGCCCGACGCCCGCCGACCGCACGCCCGCGGCGAGTTCGCGCACCAGCTCGGTCACCGCCCCGACGCTTCCGGCCTGCGGCCGGCCCTCGCCGTCGAGGGAGCGCACCAGGGCGTCCACCAGCGCGGAGCCGACCACGACGCCGTCGGCGCCCTTGGCGATCGCCGCGGCGTGCGCGCCGGTCTTGACGCCGAAGCCCACGACGACGGGCAGGTCTGTGTGGCGGCGGATGCGGGCGACCGCCTCGGAGACCTTGCCGAAATCCGGTGTCGCCGTCCCGGTGATGCCGGTGATCGACACGTAGTAGACGAAGCCCGCCGTGTTCGCGAGGACGGCCGGCAGACGCCGCTCGTCGGTCGTCGGCGTGGCGAGGCGGATGAAGGCGAGGCCCTTGCCGAGGGCCGGCAGGCACAGCTCGGCATCCTCCTCGGGCGGGAGATCGACGACGATCAGCCCGTCGATGCCGGCCGCCACCGCGTCGTCGAGGAAGCGGTCGACGCCGTAGGTGTGGATCGGGTTGTAGTAGCCCATCAGCACGACGGGCGTGGTGTCGTTGCCGGCGCGGAAGCGGCGCACGAGGTCGAGGGTGCCCGACACAGTCTGGCCCGCCTTGAGCGCCCGCAGGCCGGCGGCCTGGATCGCCGGGCCGTCCGCCATCGGGTCGGTGAACGGCAGGCCGAATTCCAGGATGTCGGCGCCGGCGCCCGGCAGCGCCTTCAGGACCTCCAGAGAGGTCTCGGGATCGGGATCGCCGGACATCACGTAGGTGACGAGGACGGACCGGTTCTCCGCGCGGGCGCGGGCGAAGGTGGCGTCGATGCGGCTCGGCATGGTCGGTCGATATTCGCTTCTGCAGGGCCGCCGACGGCCCGGGGTTGCACCCGCGCTACACCAAAGGCATCGGCCCGTGAAGCGGGCGGGCCCGCGGCGACCCCGGGCGAAGGCGTCCCGGAGGCCCGGCCGCCCGCGAGACGCGGCCATGCGCGCGGGCCGGTTGCCGGGACGGCGGCGCCGGCCTAGCCCTCGCCCATGCCCGAGTCAGCCCTCCCGTCGCGCCCCCTGGCGGCGCTCCTGTTCGACATGGACGGGACGATCATCAGCTCGATCGCCTCCGCGGAGCGGATCTGGTCGCGCTGGGCCGAGGCGCACGGCCTCGACGCGGCGTCCTTCCTGCCGACGATCCACGGCGTGCAGTCGGTCGAGACCATCCGGCGGCTGAACCTGCCGGGCGTCGATCCCGTGGCCGAGGCCGCCGCGATCACCGAGGCCGAGATGGCGGATGTCGACGACATCGTGGCCATCCCGGGGGCGCGGGCCTTCCTGGAGGCGCTGCCGCGCCACCGCTGGGCGATCGTCACCTCGGCGCCCCGGCGGCTGGCGGAGCGCCGCCTCGCGGCGGCCGGCATGCCGGTCCCCGACCTTCTCGTGGCCGCCGAGGACGTAGCGCGGGGCAAGCCCGCGCCGGACTGCTTCCTGCTGGCGGCCGGACGCCTCGGCGTCGCGGCGGCGGATTGCCTCGTGTTCGAGGACGCCCCGGCCGGCATCCGTGCGGCCGAGGCCGCGGATGCGGCCGTCGTGGTCGTCACCGCCACCCATCACGAGCCGGTGAGGACCAATCATCCCACGATTGCCGACTACACCGGGCTGCGCGTCGCGGCCGCGGCGGAGGGGATCCGGGTGACACGGACCGCCTGAGCCTTTCCATCCCGGCCGCGGACCGCTGGCGGCCGGTCCCGCCCGGTCGTATCGCCCGCATGCGGCGCACGGATCGCGGTGAAGGGACAGAGGCATGGCAACGATCGATCGACGCCGCGTGCTCGGGGCGGTCGCCGCCGGCGCCGCCGCGGGCCTCGGCCCCGCCGCGGCCGCCGAGGCGCAGCCGGACCCGCTGTTCCCGCTCGCGCAGGCCACCATCCCGATCCTGGGCGAGTCGCAGGTCTTCCCGGTCCGCCGGATCTACTGCATCGGCCGCAACTACGCGGCCCATGCCCGCGAGATGGGCTCCGACCCGTCGCGCGAGCCGCCCTTCTTCTTCCAGAAACCGGCGGATGCCGTGCAGGTCGTGGCGGGCGGCGTCGCCGAGCATCCCTACCCGTCGCTGACCCAGAACTACCACCACGAGATCGAGCTCGTCGCCGTGCTGAAGTCGGGCGGCCGCGACATCCCGGCCGCGCAGGCGCTCGACCACGTCTACGGCTACGCCACCGGCCTCGACATGACCCGCCGGGACCTCCAGCGCGGGATGGGTAACCAGAAGAAGCCGTGGGAGATCGGCAAGAGCTTCGACCGTTCCGCGCCCATCACGCCGATCCTGCCCGTCGTCCGGGCCGGGCATCCAACCCGCGGCCGCATCCGGCTCGCCGTGAACGGCACCGTGCGGCAGGACGCCGACCTGTCGGAGATGATCTGGTCGGTGGCCGAGCAGATCGCGGAGCTGTCGCGGGCCTTCGAGCTCAAGGCCGGCGACATCGTCTTCTCCGGGACGCCCGAGAATGTCGGGCCGGTCGTCCGCGGGGACGTGCTCGCGGGCTCGATCGCGGGCCTGCCGGACCTGTCGATCCGCATCGTCTGATCCCGCATCGTTTGACGCTCCCCCCGCGGCGACGCGGCGCCGGCGGGACGACGACTTTCCCTGCCGGCGGCGCGGCTCTATCCCGTACGGATCCGCGGGGGCAGGAGCAGCGCGCGTATGACCAAGCCCGACGGCGTGCCGCCGAACCTCTTCGACACCGCCGAGGGACGCCGTCTCGTGGAGGCACGCTCCGATCCGGCGTGGCGCCGCTGGGGGCCGTATCTCAGCGACCGGCAATGGGGCACGGTGCGGGAGGATTACAGCCCGGGTGGCGACGCCTGGGACTACCTGCCCCACGACCATGCCCGGTCCCGCGCCTATCGCTGGGGCGAGGACGGGATCGGCGGCTTCGGCGACCGCCACCTGAACTGGTGCCTGTCCCTGGCGCTCTGGAACGGGCGCGACCCGATCCTGAAGGAGCGGCTGTTCGGCCTGACCAACCAGGAAGGCAACCACGGCGAGGACGTCAAGGAACTCTACTACTACCTCGACGGAATCCCGACCCACGCCTTCATGCGGATGCTGTACAAGTACCCACAGGCGGCATTCCCTTACGAGTCCCTGGTCGAGGAGAATGCGCGGCGCGGCCTCGACGACCCGGAATTCGAGCTCCTCGATACCGGCCTGTTCGACCAGGGCCGCTACTTCGACGTCGAGATCGCCTACGCCAAGGCCGCGCCCGACGACATCCTGATGCGGGTCACCGCCACAAATCGCGGCCCGGACGCCGCCGACCTGACGCTGCTGCCGCAGCTCTGGGCCCGCAACACGTGGTCGTGGAAGCAGGGCACGCCGAGGCCGGAACTGATGGCCGGGTCGGAGGGCTCGGTCTGGGCGCGCCACCCCGAGATGCCGACCTTCCGCTTCTTCGCCGAGGGCGCGGGCGACCTGCTGTTCACCGAGAACGAGACGAACACGCACCGGCTGTTCGGCAGCGGCCCCGCCGAGGGCTTCTACAAGGACGGCATCGACCGCCGCGTCGTGGGCGGCGACCGGGCCGCCGTCAACGCGCTGTCCGGCACGAAGTGCGCCGCCCGCTACGACCTGCATCTCGGCCCGGGCGAGACGCGGAGCGTGCGCCTGCGCCTGCGCGCCGAGACCGCGCCGGGCGAGCCCTTCGCGGATTTCGACGCGGTCTTCGCCGCCCGCGAGGCGGAGGCCGACGATTTCTACGGGGCGCTCCAGGCGCCGATCGCCGACCCAGAGATGCGGCTCGTGCAGCGGCAGGCGCTCGCCGGCATGCTCTGGTCGAAGCAGCTCTACCATTACGACGTGCGCGAGTGGCTCGCCGGCGACCCGGCGCAGCCCGCTCCGGCGCCGGAGCGGCGGCACGGCCGCAACAGCGACTGGGCACACCTGCGCGCCAACGACATCATCTCGATGCCGGATGCCTGGGAGTACCCCTGGTTCGCCTCCTGGGATCTCGCTCTCCAGGCGATCGTGTTCGGGCTCATCGATCCCGACTTCGCCAAGAACCAGCTCCTGCTCCTGGTCGACGAGGCCTACACCCACCCGAACGCCGCGCTGCCGGCCTACGAATGGGGCTTCGGGGACGCCAATCCGCCGGTCCACGCACTGGCCGCCTGGCGGGTGTTCGAGCTGGACCGGGCCCTCACCGGCAAGCCGGACCACGCCTTCCTCAAGCGGATCTTCAACAAGCTCACCTTGAACTTCACGTGGTGGGTGAACCGGAAGGATTCCGACGACCGCAACCTATTCCAGGGCGGGTTCCTCGGCCTCGACAACATCGGCATCTTCGACCGGTCGAAGCCGGTGGGAGACGGCGCCACGCTGACCCAGTCCGACGCGACCGCCTGGATGGCGACCTACGCGCTGAACCTGATGCGGATCGCCATCGAGCTGGCCCTCGACGACCCGACCTTCGAAGACATGGCGGAGAAGTTCTTCGAGCACTTCCTCCTCATCGCCGGCGCCACCGGCGCGGGCGTGTGGGATGAGCCGGACGGCTTCTTCTACGACGTGATCGAGACCCGCGACGGCCAGCGCCTCCCGATCCGGGCCCGGACCATGGTCGGCCTGATCCCGATCTTCGCGGTGGCGGTGATCAACGAGTGCGACCTCGCGCGGCTGCCGTCCCTGCGCAGCCGGATGGTGTTCTTCCTCAAGAACCGCCCGGACCTCGCGACGCTGGTCTCGCGCTGGAACGAGCCCGGCGAGGGTCAGACGGCGCTGCTGTCGCTGCTGCGCGGGCACCGGCTGAAGGCCCTGCTCCACCGCGCCCTCGACCCGAACGAGTTCCTGTCGGATTACGGGCTGCGCGCCGTGTCCCGCGTCTACGCGGACGAGCCGTTCTGCTTCGCGTGGAACGGGCGGGACCTGGGGCTCGCCTACGAGCCGGCCGAGTCGCGCTCGCGCCTGTTCGGCGGCAACTCGAACTGGCGGGGCCCGGTGTGGATGCCGGTCAACTACCTGCTCATCGCCGGGCTGAACCGCTTCCACGACTATTACGGCCCCGACTTCCGCGTCGAGGCGCCGACCGGGTCGGGCCGGACCTACGCGCTCCGGGAGATCGCCACCCACCTATCACGGCGCCTGATCAGCCTCTCGACCCGTCGCCCGGACGGGCGCAGGCCGGTCTACGGCGACAGCCGGATCGAGCAGGAAGACCCGCATTTCCGCGATCTCGTCCTGTTCTACGAATACTATCACGGGGATAGCGGCCGCGGGGTCGGCGCGTCGCACCAGACCGGGTGGTCCGGGCTCGTGGCCCTGCTGATCCAGGAAGTGGCGACCGCCGCCGCCGAGGCGCAGACCCCGCCCTGGCCGTGAGGGTCGGTCACCGGCCTGGCGCGCCGGCGACCGACGCGACGTCACTCCGCGGCCTGCTGCATCCGCAGGCGCTGGCCCTGACCGATCTGGCGGGAGATCGTCGAGCGGCGGGCGCTGTAGGCGGCCGAGACCAGCGGGTAATCGACGGGCAGGCCCCACTTGGCCTTGTAGGCCTCGGGCGTGAGGCCGCGCATCGTCAGGTGGCGCCGCAGCGCCTTGTAGGGCTTGCCGTCCTCGAAGCTGATGAGCGTGTCGGGCCGGATCGAGGCCTTTATCTGCGCCTCGGTCGGCCGCCGGACCTGCGGCTCCGCCGGCTGGTCCAGAGCCGTGATCGAGCGGTGTACCTCGGAGAGCAGGTCGGGCAACGTTCCCGCCGGGACGCTGTTGCGCGTGACGTAGGCGCTCAGGATCTTTGCGGCGAGTTCGACGCTCGGCGATGTCATCTGCATGGTCGTCACCTCGATTCTACGTGTTTCGGATGTGGCGCTCGTCGGTTTCCGTCGGGCTCTTCGCCGCCGACGGCCGGTGCATGTCCCTGAGACGTTCTCGGCTCCGGCCGGAGGCGGCGGATGGGCTCATTATGCGCCCGTCCGCCGTCGCTACAACCGAGCCGCGCATTTATCGCGCCGATATTTCTACTTAGGATTGAGATTTAGGGTCAACGACGAATCAACGGGCGCGTCGTTGTTCCGGCTCAAGTGCGGTATTGAGGACTCACCTGCCCGTCCGGGCGCGCTGGAGAACGCGAACACATGGAGGTCCTGGTCGTCGGAGCCGGCGTCGTCGGGCTCGCCATCGGGCGGGCGCTCGCTCTGCGCGGGCACGCCGTCATCGTGGCGGAAGCCGAGGACGCCTTCGGCACGGGAGTCTCGTCCCGGAGCTCCGAGGTGATCCACGCCGGCATGTACTACCCGGGCGGATCCGAGCGCGCGCGCCACTGCGTCGAGGGCGCCCGGCAGCTATACAACTTTTGCGCGAGTCACGGCGTTCCGCATCGCGCATGCGGCAAGCTGATCGTCGCGTCCGACGACGGGGAGGCCGAGAAGATCGCGGCGATCCGCCGCCAGGGCGAGGCCAACGGCGTCCCGGGCCTCGAACTCCTCGACGGGAGCGCCGCCCGCCGGCTGGAGCCGAATCTCGCCTGCACCGTGGCGCTGCACTCGCCGCGCACCGGCGTCGTGGATAGCCACGCGCTGATGCTCGCCCTGCTCGGTGAGATCGAGGATCACGGCGGCGCGCTCGCCCTGCGCACGCCCGTCGAGGACCTGAGCCGGCGGGACGGTCAGTGGCAGGCCGCGTTCGGCGGAGCCGAGCCCGGCACGATGGCCTTCGACGCCGTGGTCAACGCCGCGAGCTTCGGCGCGCCGGCCCTGGCCGCCCGCACGGAGGGCTACCCGGCCGAGCGCGTGCCGACGCTGCGCCTCGCTCGCGGCAACTACTTCGGCTGCACCGGCAAGCCGGCCTTCTCGCGCCTGATCTACCCGGCGCCCCGGATCGACGGCGGCCTCGGCATCCACCTGACCCTGGACCTCGCCGGCCGCACCCGCTTCGGGCCCGACGTGGAGTGGGTCGACGGGTTCGACTACCGGGTCGATCCCGGGCGCGCGGAGGCCTTCTACGGCGCGATCCGGCGCTACTGGCCCGGCCTGCCCGACGGCGCGCTGTATCCGGACTACGCGGGCCTGCGGCCGAAGCTAACCGGCCCGGGCGAGGCGGCGGCCGATTTCCGGATCGACGGGCCGGCCGAGCACGGCCTGCCGGGGCTCGTGCACCTGTTCGGGATCGAGAGCCCGGGCCTGACCTCCAGCCTGTCGCTCGCCGAGGCGGTGGCCGACCGGCTGGACGCCTGAGCCTCAGAACAGCAGGTGCAGCGCCAGGGGCGCGAGGACCGCCGTCAGGAAGGCGTTGAGCCCCATGGCGATGCCCGCGAAGGTGCCGGCGACCTCGCTGACCTGGAATGCGCGGGCCGTCCCGATGCCGTGGGCCGCGAGCCCGGCCGCGAAGCCGCGGGCGCGCATGTCGCTGATCCGCAGGAGGTTCATCATCGGCGTCACGAGGATCGCCCCGATGATGCCGGTGAGGATCACCAGGATCGCCGTGAGCGTCGGGTCGCCGCCGAGCGCCTCAGCGATGCCCATCGCCACGCCCGAGGTCACCGATTTCGGCGCCAGCGAGACGAGGATCGGTTGCGGGATGTCGAGGAGCCGCGCGAGGCCGATCACCACGGCGAGGGTGGTGGCCGAGCCGGCCGCGAGGGCCGCCAGCATGGGCGCGAGGGCACGCAGGACGGTCGCCCGCCGCTCGTAGAGGGGCATCGCCAGAACCACGGTGGCGGGTCCGAGCAGGAAGTGGACGAACTGCGCGCCCTCGAAATAGGCCCCGTAGGGCGTGCCGGTGATGGCCAGGACCGCCCCGACCAGGACGACCGTGATGAGGACGGGGTTGGCGATCGGGTGCCGGCCGGTCGCGGCGGCGATCCGGTCCGCCAGGACGTAGGCGGTCAGCGTCACGGTGAGCCACAGGAGCGGCGTCTTGGCGAGGTAGACCCAGAGCGAGAAGTCGCCGCCCACGCGTCAGGACTCCCCGTCGGTGCCGCGGCGCTCGACCAGGGCGGCGACGGCGCGGAAGACCAGGACGGTGACCAGCAGCGACAGCGCCGTCGAGACGACCAGCACGAGCGCCAGCTTGGCGCCCTGGGCGCGCAGCAGGTCGAGGCGGCCGACGACGCCGACGCCCGCGGGAACGAACAGGAGCGACAGGTTCATCAGCAGCCCGCGCGCGGTCGTCTCGAGCGTGCCGTCGGTGAGCGGCTTCGGCAGCACGCGCGGCAGTCCGAGGCGGGCGTTGTCGCGGAGCAGCAGGAACGCGAACATCAGGCCCATGCCGATCACCGGGCCCGGGATCGGAACGCCCGCGCCGCGGGCGAGGGCCTCGCCCAGCAGCTGCGCGAGCAGGATCAGGGCCAGACTGGCGATCATCGCGGGCGGCCGGGGCTAGGCGGCCGCGACGCCCTGCTGTCCGCTGCGCCGGGCCGCCGCGACGGCGGCCTCGTCGAAGCCGAGCAGGCGGCCGAGGCGCTCGACCAGGGCCTCTTCGAACTCGTCGACGTGGCCGTCCGCCGCCGCGACCGACCACGCCATGGTCAGCAGCTCCTCGCGCTCGCACCGGTCGGCCTCGTGCGGGATCATCTCCACGAGGCTCGCCACGTCGCGCACCTCCGCGTCCATGGCGGCGGCGCGCTCGATCAGCGCCCGCGCCGCGTCCGGACCGTCGGCGTAGTGGCCCTGCACGAGGCGCGAGAGGCGCTCGCTCTCGGCCGGCGCCAGGATGCCGTCGACGCGGGCGACGTGGACGAGGAGCGCGGTGGCCGCGAGATGCGTCTCGTCCACGGCCTCCTGCGTGCCGACGCCGAGAGCCTCGGCCGCGTAGGCGCGCAGGCGTGCGATCAGGGACATGGCGGCTCCGGGGGATCGTGCACCGCAACAGTTCGGGCCACGGCGGCGCGCCGTCAAGGACGCCGCCGCACGTCGCGCCGGACCGTGGCGCGGTTGCATCGCCGGCGCAGCGCTCACGTGCGGGCTGCGGCCTCCGCCCCCGTGACCAGCGGGGCGAGGATCGCCTCGGCCGCCCGCACGGTGGCGGGCCCGGCCTCGAAGGGGGTGCCGGCGCTGAAGGGCGGTGCCGGGGCGTACTCGGCGACGAGCTGCGCGGTGCGCGCGTAGGCGTCCCCGCGCAGGCGCGCGGCGAGCGCCAGCCCGAGATCGAGCCCCGCCGAGACCCCGGCCGCGGTGACGCGGTCGCGGTCGAAGACGACGCGCTCCGCCACCGGCCGGGCGCCGAGGAGCGGCAGAACCGCGTCGCGCACGCACCAGTGCGACGTCGCGCGGTAGCCGCGCAGCAGGCCCGCCGCGCCGAGGATCAGCGATCCGGTGCAGACGCTGGCGATCCAGCCGGCCCGGGCGGCGCGGTCGCGCAGGAACGCCAGGAGCGCCGCGTTGCCCATCTGCGCGGGCGTGCCGTCGCCTCCGGGGACGAACAGGACGTCGAGATCCGCCGGGCAGGTCGCGAAGCCGTGGGTCGCCACCAGGGTGAGGCCGGTGTCGCTCGTCACCGGACCGGCCTCCGCGCCGACGAGGTGGAGGCTGCCGGGCGCGAGGCCCGCGAGGAAGGTCTGCGGCCCCACGAGATCGAGCGCGGTCAGGCCGGGATAGACCAGCATGGCGATCCGGATGGGGCGGTCCGGCGGGACCGGCGCCGGACCGCCGACGGTGGCGGCCAGGGCCGGACGGAGCGGCGCGGCCAGGGCGGCCGCGAGCGCGGCCGCGACGAGATCGCGGCGGGTCTCCGGCGCGGTCACGGGCGCGCCGGGCGGCTCACAGGGTCCAGGCCGCGTCGCGGTAGGCGCTGTCCCAGAACTGCCACTCGAGCCGGGTGGCCTGCGTGAAGGCCCGGTGCATCCGCGCGCGCTCGCCCTCCGACGCGTCCAGCGCCGCGCGGTCGGTGGCGGCGATCATGGCCGCGACCGCCGCGGCGAACTCGTCGCCCGCGTAGGTGTCGATCCAGGCGCGGTACGGGTTGTCGGGCGCCGCGCGGGCGAAGATGTCGTCGCCGACCGCCTTGTAGATCCAGAAGCAGGGCAACAGGGCCGCGCAGAGCACCGCGTAGGGCTCGGCGTAGGCGGTGGCCATGAGGTAGCAGACGTAGTGGTCGCAGGCCGGTGTCAGCGGCGTCGCCGCGAAGGTCTCCGGCCCGATGCCGTAGTCGCGGAAGAAGCCGCCGTGGAGGGCGCGCTCGACGACGATCGCCTCCTGCGCGGCGCGGGAGAACTGCACGATCGTGTCCGGATCCGGCGCCTTCGCGGCGGCGAGGCTCAGCGCCCGGCCGAAGCCGATCAGGTAGTGCGCGTCCTGCACGATGTAGTGCCGGAACCGGTCCTGCGGCAGCGTGCCGGCGGCGAGCTCGGCGTTGAACGGCATCGACCGGATGGTCTCGTAGGCCGCGGCGTTGCGCGCCCAGGCCTCCTGGGAGAAGGCGCCCAGGGCGCCCGCCAGTCCGGGGGACGCCACGGCCTAGCCCTGCCGCTGCGCGTGGGTGACGGCGACGTGGATCAGCTCGGCGAGGGTGCGCACGCCGAGCTTCTGGCGCATCTGCGAGCAGGCGTTGGTCACGGTCTTGTAGCTCACCGACAGGTCGGCCGCGATGGCCCCGTAGGAGCGCCCCTGCGCGAGGCGCGCCAGGATCTGCTGCTCGCGGGGGGTTAGCTGCGATTCCGGCGCGCGGCGGGCATCGGCGCGCAGCATCGCCACCTCGGTCGCCAGGCGCCGGTCGAGGTAGACCTCGCCGACGCGGACCTTGGCGAAGGCCTCGAACAGCTCGGCCGAGGCGTGGTCCTTGAGGACGTAGCCGAGGGCCCCCGCCTCGAGGGCGCGGGCGACGATCACCGGGTCGTTGTGCATGCTGAAGACCAGGATGCGCGTCTCGGGTGCGACCGCCCGGATGCGCCGGATCAGGCCGAGCCCGGCCATGCCGCTGCCCTGGAAGGTCAGGTCGCAGATCACGACCGGCGGGCGGAGCCGGTGGAAGATCCGGTAGCCGCCGACGACGGTCGTCGCCTCCGCGATGGTCTCGACGCCGGAATCCTCCAGCACCCGTCGACAGCCCTGCAGGACGATGGGGTGATCATCGATGACGAGGACCGGCAGGCGGGTGGCGGCGGCGTCGATCTGGGATGCGATGGCGTTCATGCGCTCGGCGCGGTGTTGTTCTCGTCGCCCCGGTCAGGCGGAACGGGGATCGTGATCCGGACGATCGCCCCGGGGCCGGCATTGTCAAGGGCGAAGGTGCCGTCGAGGGCCTCCACACGCTCGCGCATCCCCGACAGACCGAGGCCGGTGCCGTGTTCCGGCGGGATGCCGGTGCCGTTGTCGCGGATGGTGAGGTCGATCCGGCCGCCGGTCTCGGCCGCCTCCGCCTCTACCCGGGTCGCGGCGCCGTGCCGCACGGCGTTGGTCGCGCTCTCCTGCACGCAGCGGAACACCGTGAGGTCCACGAGGTCGCCGTAGCCCCGGGCCAGCCCGTCGAACCGGCCCGCGAAGGTGATGCCGGGATGGCGCTGCCCGAAGCCGCGCAGGAGCAGGTCGAGGCAGGTCGACAGGGGCGCCTGCCCGAGGCCGTGCGGTCGCAGGCGGTTCAGGAGTTCTCGGTTGACGGTCTGGACCTGCCCGACGATGGCGCTGATCTCGGCCGCCCGGGCGGCGAGCTTCTCGCGGCTCGGCTCGGCCGCACCGGAGGCGATGCGGCCGATCGAGGCCGCGTTCGCCTCCAGGGCGAACAGGCACGGGCCGAACTCGTCGTGCAGCTCCAGGGCCGTCCGGCGGCGCTCGTCGTCCTGCGCGGTCAGGAGTTGGCGGTTGAGGCGGCCGTTGGCGGCCCGGACCTCGCCCAGGGCCTCGGCGACCTTGTTGAACCGCTCGGCGATCACCGCCAGCTCCCGCGCGCCGGGCGGCTCCAGGCGGGCGGTGTAGTCGTGATGCTCCAGCTGGGTCAGGCCGGCGCCGAGCCGCCGCAGCGGCGCGAGGATCCGGCCCAGCGCGATGTAGAGGGCGATCAGCATCGCGGCGTTGATCGCCAAAGTGGTGAGCGAGAGCGCCCGGGCGTAGCCCCAGATCTCGTCGATCTCGTCCATCGGCTGCGTGGTGATCTGCGCCGTGCCGAGCCGATGCCCGTTGACGACGATCGGCAGGACGTGGCGCTCGATCGGCGGCATGATCAGGTCGGCGAACCAGTGCGGCGCCTCCCGGTCGGCGCGCGGGGGCGGCAGCGGCCGGCCGACCTGGTCGCCGTCCGCGTCGAGCACCGCGACCCGGACGTGTCGCAGGACCTTGAAGCGCAGGTCGAGGGTCTGGAGCAGCGTGTCGGGCGCGGCTGTGTCCGACAGGCGGATCGTGTCGGCCACCAGAGACTCGACGGTGGCGAGTGACGCGCGGGTCTCGACGCGCACCGCCGACCGGGCGTTCAGCACGATGACCGCGCAGGAAATCACGGCCGCGAAGGCGTCGATGAGCAGGACCACCGCGACGAGCCGCGCGCGGGTGGACCACGCCGACCAGGGCCAGCGGCGGAGCCGGAGACCGTCCGGCGCGGCGGCCGTCTCGGAACGCGGGGGCAGGTTCGGGCGGGTATCCACGCGGTGACGCATAGCGACCGCGCCGGCGAAGTCCATCGTGCCCGCGGCGGGCGGCGCGCGGGCTGCCGGCCCGAACGCGCTCGGGCCGCACCGCCCGCACCGGCGCCAACGGCCCGAACACCGAATCTTAAGCGGCACGGCGTAATCTTGTGGATAGCCGCGCCAGGACTGGCTGGGCAGGCAATTCGGACCGACATCATTGCGCCGTATTGCAGCTCCTCTATCGCCACGAGAGTCGAACCACCTTCGAATCCTCGGGGTGTGGCGGCCGGTGAAGGGGAGCCCGGTCGCGCGCGGCGTGTATCGTGTCAGGGACCCCGGCCTATGATCGATCTCAACCTCGACCCGTCCGAGACCCGGCCCGACCGGATGTCGCCGGCCAAGCCCGGGCCGTCGCTGAATCTCAAGGTCGTGCTGTTCGGCGTGGCCGGCGCGAGCGCGCTTGTCGGCTTCGGCGTCGCCGCCTCGACGGTGATGGCCGGGCTCGCGGCCCCGACACCCGTCAAGATCGTCGCGTCCCGGCAGGCCGCGGACTGGCCGGAGCTGAAGGACGGGCTGCCCGCGATCAAGGGCTCCGTCCAGGCGGCCGCCGCCCCGGCGCAGCCCGCCAAGCCGGAGACGCCGGCGCTCAGGATGGTGTCGCTGCCGGAAGCCTTCGCGGCGATCACGCCTGCCCCGAAGGCACCCGCGCCCGCCCCGCAGCCCGCGAAGGTCGCCGCGGCCCCCGTCGCGCCGACGCAGCGCATCCCGGTCCCGACTCCCGTCACGCCTGTCACGGCCGCGCGGGAAGTCGCGCCGCTGGTGCCGGTCCGCACGGCCGCGCTTCAGACGCCCCGGGCCTCCGAGACGGTCCGCGCCCGCGAGCTCGTCGAGCCGGCCGCACCGAAGCCGGCGCCTGTGGTGGAGAGCACCGAACGTTTGGACAGGGCCGAGCGGGCGGAGAAGGCGGAGCGCGCTGAGAAGACCGAGCGTGCGGAGAAGGCCGAGCGGTCCGACAAGCCCGAGCGCAGCGAGAAGCCCGCGCCCAAGGCGGCGGCCCGCAAGACGCCGGCGCCGACGCGGACCGCCGACAAGGCGAAGGGCGTCCCGACCGCGACCGTCGCCCAGGCTGAGCCGGCCGAGGCGGAGGACACCGAGGTGCTCGGGATCAAGCTTCCGTCCCTGGCACCAGCCGGGCGGAAGCTGAAGGAGAGCGTCGACGCCCTCGGCGACGCCGTCAAGAATGTCTTCTGATCCGCCGCGCCGGCCCCGATAACGGGGCCGGACGGCTCACGCGGCCCGGCGCTCAGGCCCGGCCCGTCTGGCGCCCGGCCTTGTCGCCCTTGGGCCCGGTGCGCTCGACCTTCCGCTGGTGTTTGCCGGCGCGCGGGCTCGCGAACCCCTTCGGCCCGGCAGGCGGGCCCCTGCGCTCGGCCGGCGCCCCGTCGCCCGCCAGCGCCTCGACCTGGATCTCCGGCGAACCGTTGCGGGCGAAGGATTCGGCGAAGCGCGCCGCCGCGTTGCCCCGCACCTCGAACTTGGTCTCGCGGTCGAAGATCCGGATGGCGCCGATCTCCTGGCGCCCGATGCCGCCCCGGCGGGTCAGCATCGGCAGCAGCCGGCGCGGGTCGGCGTTGTCGCGGCGGCCGAGGTTGAGCCGGAACCAGACCGCCGGCCCCATGGCGGCGATCCGCTCCGGGTCCATCGGGTCGTAGGGCGGCCGCTCGCCGCGGGGCGCGCGGCCCTCGCCCGGATCGCTGACTTCCTCGGGCGCCGGAAGGCGGGTGCGGTACACCCGGGCCAGGAGCGCGGCGAGCTCCTCCGGGCTCTTGCCGGCGAGCAGCGTCTCGGCCAGCGCGACGTCCTCCTCGGCCGGCGGCTCGGCGAAGAGCGGGTCGGAGAGCATGCGCTCGCCGTCGAGCCGACGGATCTCGTCGGCCGAGGGCGGGCCCGACCATTCGGGGCTCACCTTGGCGATGGCGAACATCTGTTCGGCCCGGCGCCGCCGGGAATTGGGGATCAGCAGCACCGAGGTCCCCTTGCGGCCGGCGCGGCCGGTGCGGCCGCTGCGGTGCTGCATGACCTCGGCGTCGTGCGGGAGGTCCGCGTGGATCACGAGGCTGAGCGACGGCAGGTCGATGCCGCGGGCTGCCACGTCGGTCGCGACGCAGACGCGGGCGCGACCGTCGCGCAGGGCCTGGAGCGCGGCGTTGCGCTCGCCCTGGCCCAGCTCGCCCGACAGCGCCACAACGGAGAAGCCCCGCTCGGTCAGGCTGGCCTGGAGGTGCCGGACGGCGTTGCGGGTGTTGCAGAAGACGATCGCGGTCTTGGCGTCCGCCTCGCGCAGCAGGTTGAGCACCACGTGCTCGGTCTCCCGCGGCATGATCCGCACCGCCCGGTAGGCGATGTCGGCGTGTCCGCGGGTCTCGCCCTTGATGGCGAGCCGCAGGGCGTCGCGCTGGTAGCGCTCGGCCAGGGCCTCGATGCCCTTCGGCAGGGTCGCGGAGAACAGGTACGTGGCCCGCTCCGGCGGCGTCGCCGAGAGGATGAACTCGATGTCCTCGCGGAAGCCGAGGTCGAGCATCTCGTCCGCCTCGTCGAGGACCACGGCGCGCAGCGCCGTCGGGTCGAGGTTGCGGCGCTCGAGGTGGTCGCGGAGGCGGCCCGGCGTCCCCACCACGATGTGGGTTCCCTCCGCGAGCATCCGGCTCTCCCGGCGCGGATCCATGCCGCCGACGCAGGCCGCGACGCGGCCGCCGGCGGGGCCGTAGAGCCAGGACAGCTCGCGCTGGACCTGCAGGGCGAGTTCCCGGGTCGGGGCGATCACCAGGGCGAGGGGCGCCGCCGGGGGCGGCAGCCGGTCGGCCTCCCCGATCAGCATGCTGGCCATGGCGAGGCCGTAGGCCACGGTCTTGCCGGACCCGGTCTGGGCCGAGACGAGGAGGTCGCGGGAGCCGGCGGCGGCTTCCAGCACGGCGGCCTGGACCGGCGTCGGGTCGGCGTAGCCGCGGTCGCTCAAGGCCCGCGCGAGGGGGGCGGGCAGGGTCGGGAAAGGCAAGCTTCGGGAACTCTCAACGGCCGTGCCGCGCCCGGCAGCGCGCCATCGCGCGGCGGGGGAATCAGGCGCCGGACTTTATTCGGGTGCCTGGAAGGTAGCGCCAAGCGCGCCGACTGACCACTCCCGTTGCAGCATGGGGCGGTTGCGCGCGCTCGATCCGCGGCGCGGCGGGTGCGGCTCACGACGATCCCACGCCCGACGATCGGCCGCCCACCCGGTCGCCGCGCGGCCGGGAGGCCGACACCGAGGCCGACACCGGTGCTGCGACCTGCTAAGGCACGGTCGAGTCTCGTACATCGCAGCCCCGACGCGATCCGGCCGGAGTAGACGTTCATCATGATGGCAGCTCTGCGGGTGGCGGTAGCCTGGGCGACGGTTCTCGCCTTCGCGTGGTTCGGCAAGGGCTGGCTCGGAGACCTGTCGGACCCCCTGTTCGCGGGGAGCCTGTTCGCGTGGCTGCTCGGCGTGATCGTCTGGGCGGCCTTCGGCGTGGTGCACGAGGCCGAGGAGCTGGCGCACCGCCTCGGCGAGCCCCTGGGCACCCTGGTCCTGACCCTGGCCATCGTCATCATCGAGGTGGCGCTGATCTCCGCCGTGATGCTGTCGGCCAAGGACGCGCCGACGCTCGGCCGCGACACGATGTTCGCGGTGCTGATGATCGTGCTGAACGGCGTGGTCGGGCTGGGCCTCCTCGTCGGCGGCCTGCGCCACCACCAGCAGCGCTACAACCTCCAGGGTGCCTCGGCCTTCCTGTCGGTGATCATCCCGCTCACCACCATCGCGCTGATCATCCCGAACTTCACGAGCTCTACCAGCGACGGGACCCTCACGACCCTGCAGGCGGTGACGTTCTCGGTGTTCACCCTCGCCCTCTACGGCGTGTTCCTGCTGATCCAGACCGGGCGCCACAGCGAGTTCTTCATCGACGCGGAAGTCCCCGAGGCGACGGAGCCGTCGCACGGCGCGGATCCGGTCTCGGGCGGCAGCGTCGCCAAGCATATCGGCCTGCTGCTCGCCAACGTCGTGCCGATCGTGATCCTGGCCAAGAGCCTCGCGGTGATCCTCGACCACGGCATCGCCGCCCTCGGCGCGCCGACGGCGCTGGGCGGCGTGCTGATCGCCGCCATCGTGTTCACGCCGGAAGGGATCTCGGCGCTCAAGGCGGTGGCCCGCAACGAGCTCCAGCGGGCGATCAACCTGTGCCTGGGGGCGGCCACCTCGACGGTCGGCCTCACCGTGCCGGCGATCCTGACTATCGGGCTGCTCACCGGCCAGACCGTGGTGCTGGGCCTCAAGCCCACCGAGATGACCCTGCTCGCCGTGACGCTGATCCTCAGCGCGCAGACCTTCTCCGGCTCGCGCACCACCGTGCTCGAGGGCGCGGTGCACCTCGTGCTGTTCTTCGTCTACCTCGTGCTGATCTTCAGCCCCTGACAGGCTGTTCGTTTGTACCCTCGGTGGACGCGCCCCTCTCCGTCATCGCGAGCGCAGCGAAGCGATCCAGGGCAGCGCGGCCTCGACGGGGGTGGCACCGTCCGGATCGCTCCGCTCGCGGGACGACCGCGCCGACGTCCCCTCCGATGCGGAAGATCGCGGCGCCTTCAGGCGCCGAAGCGTTCGGTCCGGATCAGGCCCGGCGCGACGCCCTGCGCCAGGATCAGGTCGGAGGCCGCGGCCACGAAGCGGTTCGAGCCGCAGAGGAACACCTTCCCGGGTGCCCCGATCCGCGCGAGGGCGTCGGCGACGAGGGGCGCGTCGATCCGCCTGCCGCCGGGCTCGCGCGTCGTGGCGAGATGCAGGGAGAAGTTGGGGTCCGTCTCGGCGAGCCGTTCCAGCTCGGCGACCGCGATCGCCTCCGCGCGGGTGCGGGCCGAGTAGATCAGCGCCGCCGGGATCGCCCGCCAGTTCTGCGCCCGCCGCCGCAGCATCGCCAGGAGCGGTACCACGCCGGAGCCGCCGCCGCCCAGGAGCAGGGGCCCGCCGTCAGGTCCGTCCCAGGAGAACGAGCCGCCGATCGGCCCACGCAGTTCGACCCGGTCGCCGACCTCGGCGCAGTGCGAGAACCAGCCCGAGACCTCGCCGTCCGGCAGGCCCTCGATCATCAGCTCCAGGGTGCCGCTGCCGTCCTGCGCCGAGGCGATGGAGTAGCTGCGCTGCGCCTGGTAGCCGTCCTCCGCGGTGAGCCGGACATCGACGTGCTGCCCGGCCCGGTAGGCCTCGGCGAGTCCGCAGCGCAGCCGGACGCTCTTCACGTGCGGCGTGACCGGCGCGATCGCGGCGATCTCCGCCTCGTGCCAGCGGAAGACGATGGGCTCGATCGCCGGGTCCGCTTCCCTGTCCGTCACCGCGCCAGGCACCGCTTCAGCCACCGTTTCAGTCACCGATGTAGCGCTGCTCACGCCAGGGATCCCCGTACATGTGGTAGCCGCGCAGCTCCCAGAAGCCGGCGGTGTCGGTCTGGGTGAACCGGAGGCCCTTCACCCACTTGGCGCTCTTCCAGAAGTAGAGGTGCGGCACGAACAGCCGCGCCGGGCCGCCGTGATCCGGATGAATCGGCTGACCCTCGTAGCGCGTCGCCACGAGGGCGCGGCCGCCCACGAGGTCGGCCACCGGCACGTTCGTGGTGTAGTCGTCGTGGGATTCCGCCAGGAGGTAGCCCGTCGGCGCGGAGATCCCGGCATCGGCCAGGATGTCGTCGAAGCTGACGCCCTCCCAGGTCGTGTCGAACTTCGACCACTTGGTGACGCAGTGGATGTCGCCGTGCCAGGTGGTGCGGGGCAGCGCCTCGAACTGCGCCCAGCTCCACGCCTTGATCGGCCGGGACCCCTCGCGCAGCGTGAACCGCCACGTCGCCATGTCGACGGTCGGGTTGGGACCGATCTGGAGGATCGGGAAGTCGTCGGTCAGATACTGACCCGGCGGCAGGCGCGCGCTAGTCTCGGGCGGCTGCCTGCGTCCGACGAAGCCCCGTGTCACCATGACGGTCGCCGCTCCTCTCGCTCGCCCCTGGGTTTGGTGCGGCGGAGCACCTCACGTCAAGCCGGCACGTGCGGCCGAACAAACGCCCCAAAGCTCGGGTGTGGTAGCAGCTCTGTGCCGATCGATCGGCACGAATCGCCTGCTTTCAGGGGGATGTCATGAAGTACCTTCTCGCGACGAGCCTTGTCGTCGGGAGCCTCGCCACGCTCGCGCCGGCCGCCCAGGCCCGCGACGGCATCGGCGCCGGCGGCGCGGCCGCCCTCGGCGTGCTCGGCGGCCTGGCCGTCGGCGGCGCCATCGCGTCGGCCAACAACGGCTACTACCCGGGCCGCCCGGTCTACCGCGCCCCGCCGCCGGTCTACGTCGAGGAGGATTACGGCCCGGTCTGCCACTTCGAGCGCCGCCGGACCTACGATGCCTACGGCGACGTCTACATCCGCCGCGTCCGCGTCTGCGAGTAGGCGGCTTCCGGAGTCGCCGCCGCGACGGGCGCCGGTTTCAGGCGCTCGGCGCAGGCGATCCCGGCCAGCACCAGGGCCAGGGCGGCGGCCTCCGTCGTCCCGAACGGCTCGCCGACCAGCAGGACGGCGAGGATCGCGCCGAAGATCGGCACGAGGTTGACGAACAGGCCGGCGCGGTTCGGGCCGATGATCTCGACGCCGCGCATGAAGAAGAGCTGCGCCAGCAGCGACGGCCCGAGGCCGACGAAGGCCACCATCAGCCAGCCCTCGCGGTTGGGCCAGACGGCGTGGCCGGTCGCCCACTCGACGGCGAGCGGCGGCAGCGAGGTGACGAACGCCGCGATCGCCATCGCGGCGAAGAACGCCAGGGCCGGCACCTTCGGGCGCGTCGGCAGGAAGATCGTGTAGCCCGCGTAGAGCAGGCAGGCGCCGAAGACGAGCACGTCGCCGCGGTTGAAGGCGAGGTTCGTCAGCACGGAGAAGTCGCCGTGCGTGGCGGCGAGGCCGGCGCCCACCAGGGTCAGCGCCACGCCCAGCACCTGTCCCGGCGCGACCGGGACCCGGTAGGCGAGCCGGTTCAGGACGATCACCAGCACGGGGATCGCGCCCTGGAACAGGGCGAGGTTGATCGCGCCGGTATGGACGCCGGCCGCGTAGAACAGACAGTTGAAGGCCGTGTAGCCGAGGCCGCCCATCAGCAGGATGCGCAGCCAGTGCGGCCGCAGCAGCGGCAACGCGGCGGCGAGCCGGCGCCCGGCGAAGGGCATGAGCACCAGGCAGGCCACCGCCCAGCGAAGCGTCGTGATGACCTGGGGCGAGACGTGACCGGGCGCCCAGCGGCTGGTGACGGCGTTGCCGGCCCAGAGGAGCGCCGTGACGGTCAGCAGCAGGTAGGCGGGCGCGGCCGAGGAAGTCCGGCTCGCGCGCCCGGCCGTCAACGGCGGCGGAACTGGCCGCCGCGCACCGGCGGACGGGGTCCGGACGAGCGCTCGTCCTTGTGGCGGAACACGAGGCGGCCCTTCTCGAGGTCGTAGGGCGACATCTCGACCGTCACCCGGTCGCCGGCCAGCGTCTTGATGCGGTTCTTCTTCATCTTGCCGGCCGTGTAGGCCACGATCTCGTGGCCCTGGTCGAGCTGCACGCGGTAGCGCGCATCCGGCAGGATCTCGATCACGAGACCATCGAACTGCATCAATTCTTCTTTCGCCATGCACCTTCTCCAGTCGGACCGTCCGGCAGCAGGCGTTCCGGCAATGCGTGTTCGGCTGTCATCGAGCTCGGGAAACGCCGCAGGGCGCGGATCCGATCCGGGGGACCGCCCGCGCCAGCTCAGCAGCACCGCCCGCATGTAGTCCCCGCGGGAACCGGCCGCAAGTCACGGAGGCCGAACACCTTCCGTCATCGACACGATTCGCCGGCTTTCACGGCTCCGCGTCGTTGCCGGCGTAGTCGAGGCGCCCGTCCGGCGTCCGGCGCCAGATCCGCAGGGCGATCGGCGCTCCGGAGCGGTCGCCCCGCGCATCGAAGGCCACCGATCCGAGCAGCGTCCGGGACGGCCCCGTCCGCACGGCCTCCGCCACCTTGCGGCCATCGGCGATGCGGCCGGTCTTCGGGTCGGCGGCGCGGGCGCGCTCGGTCGCCTGCGCCAGCAGCTCCACGGCGGCGTAGGCCGCGGCCGCGACGCTCTCCGCCTCGGGGGACCGCGGCGCCGGGCGGGCGCCGCGCGGCTCTGGCAGGCGCGGCGGGTCGGGAACCAGGGTCATGACGGTGCCCTCCCCGTCCCCGCCGGCCGCGGCGGCGAAGGCCGGGTCGAGGATGCCGTCGCTCGCCACCAGCGTCGCGCCAAGGCCGGCCTCGCGCATGGCGTGGAGCAGGGTCGCGGCCTCCGGCGCGAGGCCGCCGAAATACACCGCGTCGGGGCGCGCCGCCCTCAGCCGCGCGACGACGTCCGCGAGGTCGCGGGTGCCCCGGGGGAAGCCGTCGAACAGCACCTCCGGCGTGCCGGCCTCCTTCAGCCGTGCCGCCACCGCGTCGGCGAGGCCGCGGCCGAAGGTCGAGCGGTCGCTGACGATCCCGACCCGGCGCCCCGCGAAGGCCTTCGCCAGATAGGCCCCGGCAGCCCGGCCCTGCTGCGCGTCGCTCGGTCCGAGGCGGAACAGGTTCCACAGGCTCCGCCCGGTCAGCGGCCCGTAGGCCGCCGCGGGCGCGACCACGACCGCACCCGCCTCCTCGTAGACGGGCGCCGCGGCCGCGACCGCCCCGGATTCGAGCGGCCCGACCACGAGGCGCACGTTGTCGGCGGCGAACTTCTTCGCGACCGCGGCGGCCTGCCGGGCCTCGCCGCCGTCGTCGGCCGGGACGAGGACCAAGCGCGGGCGCCCGCCCGCGGCGCGGTTGAGGTCGGCCACCGCCTGCTCGGCGCCCTGCCGGAGCCCCTGGCCGTAGGCGGCGTCCGGACCGGTCAGCGGCGCCGACAGCCCGATCCGCACCGGCGCCTGCGCGACGGCCGGGGCGGCCGTCCAGAGAAGGGCGAGGAATGGGACGAGGCGACGGATCATGGCGGCACTCTAGGACCGTCGGAGCCCTCACCGGAAGGGCGCTGGCGGCGGATCGGCGCCGGATGGTTGAGTGGATCGGGACGCTGATGCGCGCGGAAGCGCTGGCGGGCGGGCGCGATGTGCGGAATAAGGGCATCGGCCCGGCCCGTCGCCGGGCGTGCCGGCACCTCTCCACGCGTGGCCGGCCGAGACCCTCTGGGACGATTGACGATCATGACCTCGCTGTTCGCCGGCATCCAGGACGCGCCGCTCGACCCGATCATGCGCCTGTTCGAGGCCTTCAACGCCGACCCGAGCCCGAAGAAGCTGAATCTCGTCGTCGGCGTGTACACGGACGCGGACGGCAAGGTGCCGCGCCTGCGCGCCGTGCAGACCGCCGAGAAGCGCTGGATCGAGAAGGGCCTGCCCAAGACCTACCGGCCGATCGAGGGCACGAAGCCGTTCCGCGACGCCGTCCAGGAGCTGCTGTTCGGCAAGGGTGCGCCGATCCTGTCCCAGAACCGGGCCGCGACACTCCAGAGCATCGGCGGCACCGGCGCCCTGAAGACCGGCGCCGACCTGCTGGCCAAACTCTACCCGGGCGCCACCGTGGCGGTGAGCAACCCGAGCTGGGAGAACCACAAGGCCCTGTTCAGCCAGGCCGGCTTCACCGTGGTCGACTACCCCTACTTCTCGGCCGAGACCGGCGGCGCCGATTACCCGGCCATGAAGGCAAATCTCCAGGATCTGCCGAAGGGCTCGATCGTGGTGCTGCACGCCTGCTGCCACAACCCGACCGGCGCCGATCTCAGCCTCGACGAGTGGCGCGACCTCGTGCCCCTGATGGCCGAGCGCGGCCTGATCCCGTTCCTCGACATCGCCTACCAGGGCTTCGGCAACGGCCTCGACGCCGACGCCGAGCCGGTGCGCCTGTTCGCGGAGTCCGGCCAGGAGTTCCTCGTCGCCTCCTCGTTCTCGAAGTCGTTCTCGCTCTACGGCGAGCGCGTCGGCGCGCTGACCATCGTGGCCGAGAGCCCGGCCGCGAAGGCCAAGGTCGAGGCCTTCGCCAAGCGCCTCGTCCGGGCGAGCTACTCGAACCCGCACACCCACGGTGCGGCGATCGTCGAGATCGTGCTGACCGATCCGGAGCTGCGCGCCGACTGGGAGCGGGAGCTCGCCGAGATGCGCGACCGGATCCGCGCCATGCGCGAGCGGATGGCCGACAGCCTGCAGCAGCGCCACCCCGAGCGCGGCTTCGACGCCATCAAGGCGCAGAAGGGCATGTTCTCCTACACGGGCCTGAGCCCCGCCGAAGCCACCCGCCTGCGCGAGGAGCACGAGGTCTACGCTCTGGAGACCGGCCGGATTTGCGTGGCCGCGGTCAACACCCACAACATCGACCACGTCATCGACGCGATCGACGCGGTGGTGAAGGGCTGATCCCGCGTGGCGGTCCGCAAGCGCGTCTGCCGATTCAACGTCTGGATCAACCCGGTCTTCGACGCGCGCTTGGGGGCCGAGCCCGACATCGACCTGCAGGTCGGCGACCTGCAGGGGCCGGATGACGTGCTGGCCGCGCTGCTGGCGCGGGCCCACGTCCTCCACGTCTCGCCGGCGCGGGACGAGCTGCCGCGCCGCTGGCACGTGACCGACGCGCTGCTCGCCGAATGCCCCGACCTCCTGGCGGTCTCGTCGGCCGGGGCGGGCTTCGACACGGTGGACGCCGCCGCCTGCACCCGGGCCGGCGTCGCGGTGGTGAACCAAGTGGGCGGCAATGCCCGCTCGGTGGCCGAGCTGGCGATCGGCCTGATGCTCGCCGTCTCGCGCAAGATCTGCGTCTCGGACCGGCTGCTCCGGACCGCGCGCGGCTTCACCCGCGAATCGCTCATGGGCCACGAGATCGGCGGCGCGACCCTGGGCCTGATCGGGATCGGCCATACCGGCCGGGAGGTCGCCAAGCTGGCCCGCGGCTTCGACATGCGGGTCCTCGCCCACGACCCCCTGCTCTCGGGCGATGAGATCCGGGCCCGCGGCGCGGAGCCGGTCGACCGGGCGCGACTGCTCGCCGAGTCCGACATCGTGTCCCTGCACTGCCCCCTCGACGACACGACCCGCGGCAGCTTCGACGCCGAGAGCTTCGCGGCGATGAGGCCGGGGGCAGTGTTCATCACCACCGCCCGCGGCGGCGTCCACGACGAGGCCGCGCTCGCCGCGGCGCTGACCGCCGGCCACCTCGCGGGGGCGGGCCTCGACGTCTGGTCGCCGGAGCCGCCGCCCCTCAACGCGGCCCTGCTGCAGCTCGACACCGTGGTGGCGACCTACCACACCGCCGGCGTCACCCACGAGGCACGGCGCAACGTGGCCGCCTGGGGGGCCGAGCAGATCGTCGGCCTGCTCCGCGGCGAGACGCCGCCGCGCCTCGTCAATCCGGAGGTCTGGCCCGCCGTGCTGGAGCGCCGGGCGCGGCTGTTCGGCGACGCGTGACCCGGAGCGGGTCCGGCGCCGCCCCGGTGGCGCACGATCCTGTGGACTATTCCCGCGCGACGCGGCGGGCTCGGGCCGTCCGGCACTGAACCGCTTCGGGTCCGCGTCGGCGTCCGGCGACAGATTCGCGCCGCTCTCCGGGGCGCCGCGGCCGGCCGCACAGCGCGAGGCGGCCCGCCGCGGGCTTGGCCCGAACCGTTGACGGCGCGACGGCGTTCACCGCGGCCCGTCGGGATCGGGAGGCCCGCCGCGCAGTCTCGTACCGACGAGTCCGGGCTGCCGCCAGACCACAGGCGCGATGTCGAACCCGCGCAGATTATAGTTATTCGAAATCCAGCCTTCGGGATGACCTCGAGAGCAAGCTTGACCGTGAGTGTTTCTCTACCGTATCTGGCGCCACTCGAAACAGAATGGTCGACATCGTGGTACGGCGTAACTGTGCAAATCCTTGCACACGGGCTTCGCGCGGCGTTTCCGGGCGCGCAGTCAAGATCTCCCTGATCCTCGCTCCGGTATTTCTTCCGTCCTCAGGCTCGGCACAAACTGCCGTTGACAGCGCCCAGGAGATCCAGCTGGAGGAACTCTCGGTGGCGGGGATCGGCGACGGGAATACCCGCGTCGACGGCTACCGGGTCGCGCGCGCGGTGAGCGCCACGCGGACCGACACGCCCGTGCGCGAGGTGCCACAGACCATCGTGGCGGTACCGCAGGAGGTGCTGGAGGACGCCGCGGCCACGCGGATCGACACGGCCCTCGACCTCGCGGGTGTCGGCCGCGGCAACAATTTCGGCGGCCTCGGCCTGACCGAGTTCACGATCCGCGGCGTGGCCACCGGCGAGTATTACCGCAACGGATTCCCGATCAATCGCGGCTACCCGAACAGCCCCGACATCGTCTCCATCGAGCGCATCGAGGTGCTGAAAGGCCCCTCGGCCTTCCTGTACGGCCGCGGCGATCCCGGCGGCACCTTCAACATCGTGACCAAGCAGCCCCTCGCGGCGCGCTCCCTCACGATCGGCACGCAGTACGGCAGCTTCGGCGCCAAGCGGAGCACCTTCGACGCCACGGGCGCCCTCGACGAGAGCGGGCAGGTGCTGGCGCGCGTCACCGGCGCCGTCGAGGACAACGGCAGCTTCCGGGACTTCGTCACCAGCGACCGCTACGCCCTCGCCCCGGTCATCGCCTGGAAGCCGAATGCGGACACGACCATCACCCTGGAGGGTGACTTCATCAGCACGGCGCAGACCTTCGACCGCGGCATCGTGCCGTTGGGAGGCAACGTGCGCGCCCTGCCGCGCAGCCGCTTCATCGGCGAGCCGGGCCTGCCGCCGGCCCATGTCGACAACGCCCTCGGCCAGCTGCGCGTCGAGCACCGGTTCGACCAGGACTGGGTGCTGAACGCCGGCGCGCAGGTGCTCGGCGGGAACCTGTCGGGTTACGGGGTCGGCGCCATCGGCCTGCTGCCGGATGGCCGGACCCAGCGGCGAACCCTGGAATGGCGGGACCTGACGTGGTCCGATCTCGACCTGCAGGCGAATCTCGCGGGCAAATTCGAGACCGGCCCGTTCCGCCACACGCTCCTGCTCGGGCTGGAATACGACAGCTACCGCTACCGCGAGGTGTTCAACCGCTCGAACGTCGCGACGAACCCGTTCCTCCTCGACCTGCTCGCACCGCGCTACGGCCAGCCGTTGCCGCCGATCACCGCGCGGGTCACGAACTTCCTGCAGAAGACCGAGAGCTACGCCGGCTACGTGCAGGACCAGATCGACCTGACGCCCCGCCTCCACGCGCTCCTGGGTGTGCGGGTCGAGGATCTCGGGCTGGTCTCGACGAACAACCTCACGAAGGGCACCACCAGCCTGCAGGGCCTGGTGGCGACGCCGCGCTTCGGCCTGCTCTACGACCTGACCGACACGGTCTCGGTCTACGGCAATTACGCCCGCTCCTTCCGGCCCAATATCGGCACGGATCGCAGCGGCCGGCCCTTCGCGTTCGAGGAGGGTGAGGGCTACGAGGCCGGCGCGAAGGTCAGCCTCCTCGACGGCCGCCTCGACGCCACCGCCGCCCTGTTCGAGATCCGGCGGTCCAACGTCCTCAGCACCGACCCGGTCGATCCGAACTTCAGCGTCGCCACCGGCGCAATCCGCAGCCGCGGCTTCGATCTGACCGCGGCGGGCTACCTCGCACCGGGCTGGCGCGTGATCGGGACCTACACGCGCGTCGACGCGGCCGTCGCCCGCGACAACACCCTTCCGGTCGGCACGCGCATCGCCAACGTGCCCGCCAACAGCCTCGCGTTCCAGACGGTCTACGAGTTCCAGAGCGGCGAGCTGAAGGGTCTGGGGCTCGGCGGCGGCCTCGACTTCGTCGGTCGTCGCGCCGCGGGGACGGCGCTCGCGACCTTCAACCTGCCGCAATACACGCTGGTCAACCTGATCTCGTACTACCAGATCGCGCCGGGCGTGCGGATCTACCTGAACGTCGACAACGTGTTCGACGCGACGTTCTACGACCGGGCATTCCAGAACCGCTACGCGACGCCGGGGCAGCCGCGCACGATCATCGGCGGCGTCGCGGCCCGGTTCTGAGCCCCCGGCCTACGCCGCGTCCGCCCTCATCCAGCCGAGCCCCGCCTCGGTGCCGGCCGCGGGATGGTACTCGCAGCCGACGAAGCCGGAATAGCCGACCTCCTCCAGGGCGGCGAAGATCGGGTCGAAGGCGATCGTGCCGGTCCCGGGCTCGTGCCGCCCGGGGTCGTCGGCGATCTGGACATGGGCGATGAGCGGCGCGTGCGCCCGGATCAGCGCCGCCGGATCGTGGCCGAGGCAGACGCAGTGATAGGCGTCGAACAGGAGCTTGACGTTGTCGCGACCGATCGCCCGGATCGCCTCGACCGCCACCAGCGGGTCGTCGATCACGTAGTCGGCGATCGAGCCGGGGCCGATCGGCTCGACGATCACCGTCATGCCCCGCGCGCCGGCGGCGTCGGCCGCGAAGGCGAGGTTGTCGAGGTAGGTGTCCCAGAGCCGCGCCCGCTCGACCCCGGCAGGCCGGACGCCCGCCATCGGGTGAACCATCCGGCAGCCGAGCTGCGCGACGTAGTCCAGGGTCGGCTCGATCGTGGAGCGGTAGTAGTCGATCCTGTCGGGCAGGGCCGCGAACCCCTTCTCGCCCTTGGCGGCGTCCCCCGCCGGGAAGCCGGTCTGGACCAGCGGAACGCCGGCCCGCTCCAGCCAGCCCGCGACCTCGCGGGCCGGCGTCGCGAACAGGTTGGGGTGCTCGACGGCGCGGAACCCTGCCCGGGCCGCCGCCGCGAAGCGCTCGGCCAGCGGCAGCTCCGTGAACAGGAAGCCGCAATGGCCGCTGAGACGATCCTTGTAGGACCCGAGCTTCATGGGTCGCGTCATGGCTCAGGCGCTCCCGCCGGTCTCGATCACCGCCCGCATCCGGTCCACCGCCGCGTGGGGCGCGGTCAGCACCGGGATGTCGACGGCCTTCCGCACGGCCTCGGCCGCGCGCGAGGTGGAGAAATGCGCGAGCATGATCGCGTCGCAGTCGCGCAGGTCCGGCGCCCGCTCGGCGATCAGCCGGTTGTGGGTCTCGGCATCGCCGGCGCGCAGCCGCGCCATCGCGTCGTCCACCAGGACCGTCCGCAGGCTTGCCGGGCGCCCGGTCTCGGCGACGAACTCCTCGAACTCGTCCGTCATCGTGCCGACCGAGGGGCCGAAGGTCGCCAGCATGCCGATGCGCGCGCCCTGAGCGATGGCGGCGCGGAACATCGCCTCGTTGGGCTTGAGCACCGGCACCGGCACGCTCTCGATCAGCCGATCGATCGCCGGCCCGAAGGCCGAGCAGGTGATCAGGATGCCGTCGGCGCCCATGTCGTGGCCGTAGCGGCCGAACCGCACGAAGCGCTCGATCATCCTCTCCGAGATCGCGCCCGGCTCCTTCGCCCGGTCGAGGGACAGGCCGTCGTCGAGCAGGTTGACGGTCTCGGCCTCCGGCCAGCGCTCGGCGAAGGCGGCCTGGATCGGCGCCATGGCGACCGGCGTCGCGTGCAGGAGGACGATGCGGGGAGCCATGCTGTGTTCCGGAGAGGGCGCGGACCCGGCCGCGCCGGTCCGCATGTTGTAAGCGATTTCAAAGCGGTGGCAAGATAGCGCAGGTCAGGCGCCGGTACGCCTCGGCGGGGCCGTGCTGGCGCGCAGGATCAGTTCGGCGTCGATCTCGGTGAGGCGGACCATCGGCCGCCCCTGGATCCGGGCGATCAGGTGGTCGCCGGCGGCGTGGCCGATCTCGGCGGAGTGGATGCGGATCGTCGTCAGCGCCGGGTCCAGGAAGGGCGCGAAGTCGGAATCGTTGTGGCCGATCACCGACAGGTCCCCGGGGACGGAGAGCCCGCGGGCCCGCGCCTCGATCATCGCCCCGAAGGCGATCTGATCGGTGCCGCAGATGATCGCGGTCGGCGGCGGCCCGCCCGCCAGCATCTGGCGAAACCCGTCGCGGCCGCCGCCGATCCCGTAGGAGATCTCGATGTCGTGCTCCGGGGCGAGCCGCAGGCCCCGGGCCGCGAGCGCCGCCGCGATGCCCGTGACCCGGGCGCCGCCGCGATCGTTGTCCTTGCGCAGACCCGAGATCACCCCGATCCGGCGGTGACCGAGGTCCATCAGGTAGTTGGCCGCCCGGGCCGCCGAGGCGGCGTTGTCGAAGCCCACGCAGGGCCGCTCGCGGGACAGGCTGAAGGTCTGGACCATCGGGATGCCGGCGCGGGCGATCCGGGCGTGGAGGTCTGGGTGGTGGATGTCGCCGACCAGCATCAGCCCGTCGACGCCCCGCTCCAGCAGGAACGTCGCCTCGCGGAGCTCGTCCTCCAGGTCGTAGCCGGCATTGGCCGCGACCAGGGTGTAGCCCGCCTGCCGCAGCCGGTCCTGGAAGCTCGACAGGACGCGCACGAAGGCCTCGTTCTCGATGTTCGGCACGACCGCGCCGACCGCCATGAACCGTCGCGTGGAGAGCGCCCGGGCCGCGCCGTTGGCGACGAAGCCGAGATCCTGCGCGGCCCGCATCACCGCCTCGCGCTTGTCGGCCCGGACCCCGGCGGAGCCGTTGAGAACCCGGGAGACCGTCGCGGTCGAGACGCCGGCGCGGCGGGCGACGTCCCGGGCAACCGGGCCGCGCGTCGGCGGCTCGAGGATCTCTTCCGGCAGGTCCAGCACTGAGATCGATCCCCCACCCCCGAGCGGCCCGACGGGCATCGCGCCGGTACCGGATACGCGACGCGGCGATGCCCGGCCAACTGAGCCGGACCGGCAGAATATTGACACCTCGCCCGGCCGCTGGCTATCTGAAAGCGCTTTCAAGAGGCCGCGCGATCCGGCGACCCGCAGGAGGACCCGATGGCGACGCTCGACCGGCCGGCCTCCGGACTGGGAGCCCCCGAGCGCGCGGCGCCGACCGTCGGCGGCGCCGACGCGACTGCGGCGGGCATCGCCGCCCCGCAGGCCATCGTCACCAGCCTGAAGCGGAGCGACGCGGTCACGCCCTACCGGTTCCGCGACCTGCTGGCGCTGGACGACTTCGAGCGGCACGCGCGCAAGCTGCTGCCGCCGATGATCTTCCAGTACGTCTCCGGCGGGGTCGAGACCGGCTCGGCCCTGGCGCAGAGCCGCGGCGCCTACGCCGACTACGCCCTCGTGCCCCGCCTGATGCGGGACACCTCGGCGCGGGACACCGCCACCACGCTGTTCGGCCAGACCTACGCGGCGCCCTTCGGCATCGGGCCGCTGGGCGGGGCCGCCTTCATCGCCTACCGGGGCGACCTCGTGCTCGCCGAGGCGGCCCGGCGGATGAACCTGCCGATGTGCCTCAGCGCCTCCTCGCTGATCAGGCTGGAGGACGTCCACGCCCAGAACCCGCAGGCCTGGTTCCAGGGCTACCTGCCGGGCGACCAGAACCGGATCGACCGCCTCCTCGACCGGGTCGAGGCCACCGGCTACCGGACCTTCGTGGTCACGGCCGACACCCCGACCCTCGGCAACCGCGAGCACAACATCCGCAGCGGCTTCTCCATGCCGATCAAGGTCACGCCGAAGGTGGCGTGGCAGAGCGTCACCCACCCGCGCTGGCTGCTCGGAACGGTCGCCCGGACCTTCCTCAAGCACGGGGCCCCGCACTTCGAGAACACGGAGGCCGAGCGCGGGCCGCCGATGATGTCCCAGGGCGCGGTGCGCAACACCATCGCCCGCGACCAGCTCTCGTGGAAGAACCTGGAGGCGATCCGCAAGCGCTGGTCCGGCAACCTGCTGGTGAAGGGCCTGCTGGCGCCGGAGGATGTCGACATCGCGCGGGCGTGCGGCGCCGACGGCGTGATCCTGTCGACCCACGGCGGCCGCCAGCTCGACTACGCCGTCGCCCCCCTCGACGTGCTGCCGGAGATCGCCGCCCGGAAGGGCGGGCTGAAGATCATCGTCGACAGCGGCGTCCGCCGGGGCACCGACGTGATGAAGGCGCTGGCGCTGGGCGCCGATTTCGTCCTGCTCGGCCGGCCCTTCATGTTCGCCGCGGCGCTCGGCGGCGTCCCGGGCGTCGAGCACGCGATGCGGATCCTCAAGGAGGAGCTCAACCGCGACATGGCGCTGATCGGGGTGAACCGCCTGTCCGAACTCAATCCCGATTTCCTGCGCCGCGCCCCGCGGCGGGCCTGAGCCAATGGCGGGAGGATCGACCATGATCGTCTTCCCGAACACGCGCAGCGCGCCGGTCCCCGCGAGGCGGACCCCCTCCCGGGGCGCCGGAGCGGCCGCTCTCGGGCGGCCGGCATCCCCGCGGGGTCGATCCCGCAGGCTGCCGCCGCAGCCTTGTTCCCGATCCGGATGCTCCGCATGACCGATACCGCCCCCCGCGGCCTCGCCTTCGTGGGCTGCTTCACGACCGAGCGGCGCCGGGCGCGCGGCCAGGGCATCGACATCTACCGGACCGGCCGCGACCTCGGCGACTGGACGCGTCTCGGGCGGGTCGAGAACCTGACGAACCCGTCCTTCCTGGTGACCGACCCGGCGCGCGCGATCCTCTACACGGTCCAGGGCGACGGCGAGGCGGCGAGCGCCTTCGCGGTCTCGCCCGACGGCACCCTGCGCGGTCTCGGCAGCGCCGCCACCGGCGGCACCAACAGCGTGCACCAGGCCCTCGCCCCCGACGGCCGCTTCCTGATCGTCGCCAACTACGCCAGCGGATCGGTCGCCCTCATGCCGGTGCGCGCCGATGGCGGCCTGGAGCCCGCGCGCGACGTCCTGCCGCTGCCGGGCGAGCCGGGCCCGCATCGGACCGAGCAGGCCTGCGCCCACCCGCACCACGTGGTCCTGTCGCCGGACGGCCGCCACGTCGTCGTCCCCGACAAGGGCCTCGACCGCGTCTTCGTGCTGAAGCTCGCGGGTGAGCGGCTCGCCGTCGTCTCGCAGACCGCGATGCGGCCCGGCGCCGGCCCGCGCCACATCGCGTTCCACCCGCACCGGCCCCTCGCCTTTCTGGTCAACGAGCTGGACTCGAGTGTCGCCACCTGCCGGTGGGACGCGGACGCCGGGACGCTGACGCCCCTGCACCTCGCCTCGACCCTGCCGCCGGACTTCTTCGGGGCGAGCACCGCCGCGGCCATCGCGGTCACGCCGGACGGGCGGTTCGTCTACGCGTCGAACCGCGGGCAGGACGGGATCGCGCGGTTCCGGGCGGACCCGGCCGGGCGCCTCGAGCCGGCGGGCTGGACGCCCTCCGGCGGCCGCGACCCGCGCTTCATGATCCTGGCACCGGACGGAGGCCACCTGCTCGTCGCCAACGAGCAGGGCGACAGCCTCGTCGCCTTCGCCATCGATCCCGAGACCGGGGACCTGACTCGGACGGGCGAACGCCCGAGCCTCAGCCCCTGCACGATCGCGTTCTTGTAGGAGGCGCCGACGCGCGTTCGGGCCCGCGCCGAGCGTGGGCCTGACCATGCCCCTCAGGGGCAGGAGAGGCGGAGCCGGCGGCGGTCGAACCGTGACCTCTGGCCGCCGGGCCGCACCGAGCAATCAAGAAAAGAAAACCATAAATATTTCGGAGGATGCCCAATGTTCGCCAAGCGTTACAGATTCCTGATCGCGTTCCTGCTGTTCATCGCCGGTATCATCAACTACATGGACCGGGCCGCGCTCGGCGTCGCCGCGCCCTTCGTCAAGGAGGACCTGAACCTGTCGCCCTCGGAACTGGGGGTGATCTTCAGCACGTTCTTCTTCGGATACGCGCTGTTCGCCTTCGTGGGCGGCCAGCTCGCCGACCGCTACGGGCCGCGCAGCGTCTACAGCTGGGCCGCCGCCGCGTGGTCGGTCCTGTGCATGCTCACCGGCGCGGTGACCGGCTTCGCCCAGATGTTCGTCGTCCGCGCCCTGTTCGGCTTCGCCGAGGGTCCGATGAACTCGACCACGAACCGCACCATCACCACGTGGTTCCCCCGCGAGGAGACCGCCCGGACCATCGGCTTCACCTTCTCGGGCCAGACGGTGGGCAGCGCCATCGCGGCGCCGGTCGTCGGCCTGCTGGCGATCCAGTACGGCTGGCGGATGGCGTTCGTGGCCATCGGCGCCGTCGGCCTGCTCTGGGTCGTGGCGTGGCGGATGCTCATGACCGACCGGCCCCAGGACAATCCCCGGGTCGATCCGGAGGAGATCGCCCTCGTGGAGCGAAGCCGGGCCGTCACGCACCTCGCGCCGTCCGACCATGCCCGGTCGCTCAAGGAATACCTGTTCCTGCCGAGCACCCTGTCGCTCGGGCTCGGCATGTTCGCGGTGAATTACACCCTCTACATCTTCCTCTCGTGGCTCCCGAGCTACCTCACCGACGCGCTGCACATGCCGGTGAAGGAGATGGCGCTGGTCGCCTCGATTCCCTGGGCCTGCGGCTTCGTCGGATACGTCGGCGGGGGCGTGGTGGCGGACTTCGTCTACACGCGCATGGGCGACAAGCTCGCCGCGCGGAAGATCACCACGATCGTGCCGCTGGCCGTCGCGGGCGTCGCCCTGCTCGCCGTCAACGCCGCGACCAGCACCGCCATGGCGGTCTCGCTCATCGCGCTCGCCGTGCTGATGCTGACCAGTTCGGTGCAATCCTGCTGGGCGACGATCCACGAGCTGGTGCCCGAGGCGCGGGTCGGCGGCGTCAGCGGCTTCATCCACCTCCTGAGCAACATCTCGGGCATCATCGGGCCGACCGCCACGGGGCTGGCCGTGCAGTATCTCGGGGGCTACGCCAGCGCCTTCGTGATCGCCGCCCTGATCGCGGCGGCCGGCGTCGTCGCGATGGCGATCTTCGTGCGGCGGCCGCGCAACCCGGCGGAAGCCGGTCCCCTCACCGCGGCCAAGGCCGTCTGACCGAGGCCGTCTGATCAAGGCTGCCCGACCAGGCCGCCGAAATCTGGAGCAGCGTCCCATGAGTGCCGAGACCGTCCCGTCCAAACCCGTCCTCCTGACCGGGGCCTCCGGCGCCCTCGGGCGCGTGCTGACCCGCGCGCTCGGCGCGCAGGGCTGGACGCTCCGGCTCACGGACCGCGTCCCCTTCCCCGATCCGCTACCCGAGGGGGCCCGGTTCCAGGTCGCCGACCTGGAGGACGGGCCGGCGATCCTGCGGCTGGCGGAGGGCTGCGGCACGATCCTCCATTTCGGGGGGATCTCCGTGGAGCACCCGTTCGAGACGGTGATCGGCCCGAACATCCGCGGCCTCTACCACGCCTACGAGGCGGCCCGGCGCGAGGGTGCCCGGATGATCTTCGCCTCCTCGAACCACGCGATCGGCTTCCACGCGCGCTCGGAGGTGCTGGACGACGATTGCGGCCTCGCACCCGACGGCTATTACGGCTTGTCCAAGGCCTACGGCGAGCTGATGGGCGGCCTCTACCGCGACAAGCACGGGGTCGAGAGCGTCTTCCTGCGGATCGGCTCGTGCTTCCCGGAGCCGACCGACGCGCGGATGCTGGCCACGTGGCTGTCCTACGCCGACCTGACCCGGCTGATCACCCGCGCCACCCTGGCCCCGGACCTCGGCCCGACGGGCTCGGTGGTGATCTGGGGCGCGTCGAACAACAGCCGCATGACCTGGTGGCGGAAGGACGGGCGCGCCGTCATCGGCTGGGCGCCGCAGGACAGCGCCGATTCCCACGCGGCGGCGCTGGAGGGGAAGACCAGCGGCAACCCGGTGGTGGAGCGCTACCAGGGCGGCGGCTTCACGGCGATCGACTATTCCCGCGCCGAGCCGCCGCGGTGACGGTCCGGCTTCTCGGCGCGCGGACCATCGCCCACTCAGCCTGAGGCGGCCGCGCAGCGACGCCCGAGGGCGGGCCAGCCGAGCCGACGTGACCCGGCGGAGCGCCGGGGCGCCCAGTTCCAGAGACGAAGCACGAGACCCATCATGGCGAACGAGCGACCCGAGACACGCCTGAAATGCGCGCTGGTGGTGCGCGGCGCCTTCGACGCCCACGTCGTCCCGGCCTTCGAGGCCGCGGGGGGCCGGACGACGATCCACTGGGCGCCGACCACCGTCATCATGAAGACCCTCTCCGAGGGCGAGACCGCCGACGCGGTGCTGGTCCTGTCGGACGCGATGGACCGGCTGGTCGCCGAGGGACGCGTCGAGCCCGAGAGCCGGGTCGACGTGGTGCGCTCGCGCTACGGCATCGCCGTCAAGGCCGGAGCTCCGCATCCGGACATCGCGACCGTCGAGGCGCTGAAGCGCACCCTGGTGGCGGCGCGCTCGGTGGCCTACTCCCGGACCGGCGCCAGCGGGATCTACTTCGCCGGCCTGCTGCCGCGGCTCGGCCTCGCCGAGGCGGTCAACGCTAAGGCGACGATCATCCCGCAGGGCTTCACGGCAGAGAAGCTCGTCTCCGGGGAGGCCGACATCGCCGTCCAGCAGATCAGCGAGCTGATGGTCGTGCCCGGCATCGAGGTGGTCGGCCCCCTCCCCGACCCGGTGCAGGAGATGACCACCTTCGCGGCGGCGATCCTGCGCGGCGCGACGGACCGGGACGGCGCGGCCCGGTTCCTCGCAGGCCTGACGACGCCGCGGGCGGCCGAGGCCTACCGGACCAGCGGCCTGGAGCCGGCCTTCTGACGGGCCGCCAGCGCCCCCGTCCGCGCCGGCCCCGCCGCCGCCGCGCCCCGCCGACCGCGCCGCCTAAGTTGCGGCCCCGGGGCGGAACCGGGGTTCGCGACCGCAAAAAAGTCCTTATGCTCGTGCTGTCCGGACGCCCAATCCCGTCCGACCGGATCGCTCCATTCATGCTGAAGACAGCCTTCGTTGCCGCCCGCGACCGCCAGCGGCTGTCGGAGATCGCGACGATCCTCATCGGCTTCGGCGTCACCCGCGTCGTGGACCGGCTCGGCCTGCGCTACCTGCCGCTGGTGCCGCGCCGTCAGCCTCGGGTCGACGTCACGCGCCTGTCCGAGCCGGAGCGGCTGCGCCGGGCGATCGAAGCGCTCGGGCCGACCTTCATCAAGTTCGGGCAGGTGCTGGCGAGCCGGCCGGACCTCCTGTCGCCGGCCTGGACCGAGGAGCTGCAGAAGCTCCACAGCCAGGTCGTGCCGGTGACGTGGGAGCAGATCGGCCCGCAGCTCGAGCTCGATCTCGGCGCCTCGCCCATGGAGGTGTTCGCCGAGTTCGACACCAACCCGATCGCCTCGGCGTCGATCGCCCAGGTCTACCGGGCGCGGCTGCACTCGGGCGAAGACGTCATCGTCAAGGTGCTGCGGCCGAACCTGCGCAAGATCATCGAGGCGGATCTGCGCCTGATGGCGCACGGCGCCCGCATCGTCGAGAACGAGTGGCCCGACATGGCCCGCTACCAGCCGCGGGAGCAGATGCGCCACCTCGCGGAGGGCCTGAACGGCGAGCTCGACCTGCTCAACGAGGCGCGCAACTGCGAGTTGCTGGCCCAGATCTTCGAGGACCGCGACGACATCGTCTTCCCGAAGATCCACTGGGAGTACTGCTCCGAGCGGGTGCTGGTTCAGGACTTCATCCACGGCATCCCGCCCAACGACGAGGCGGCCCTGCGCGCGGCGGGCATCGACAAGAAACTGCTTGCCCAGAAGGGCACCGACGCGTTCCTGCAGATGGCGCTGATCGAGGGCGTGTTCCACGCCGACCCGCATCCCGGCAACATGCTGGCGCTCCCGGGCAACAAGATCGGCTTCATCGATTTCGGCATCATCGGCCGGCTGTCGCAGCGGCGGCGCTCGCAGCTGCTCGTGCTGATCGGCGCCATGCTCAAGCAGGACGCGGACGGCCTCATGGCCGTGCTCCTCGACTGGACCGGCACCAGCAACCCGGACCTCACCCGCCTCCAGGTCTCGGCCCAGTCCTTCGTGGAGAGCCACTCGTCGATCCCGCTGAATCTCGGGCTGGTGCTCACCGACTTCATGAACATGGCCCGCGAGAACGACCTCGCCATGCCGACCGACCTCGCCATCCTGTTCAAGGGGCTGGTCACCGCCGACGGCGTGATGCGCCACCTCGACCCGAATTTCGACCTGTTCGCCGCCGCCGGCCCGACGGTCCGGGCGAGCATGCAGACGCAGTTCTCGCTCTCGGCCCTCAAGCAGAAGGCCGAGGCCCTGGGCGTCGGCCTCTACGGCGCCGCCTCGGAGCTGCCGACCCTGATCCACCTGATGCTGGTGCGGTTGAAGCAGGGCCGCGTCACCGTCGAGATCGAGGTGAAGGGCCTCGACAAGGTCACCCGCGGCATCGAGCGCGCGGCCGCGCGCGTCGCGGTGGCCCTGGTGGTGGCGGCCTTCGCCACCCAGCTCGCGCCCCGCCTCATCGATCTCGGCACGCCCGTCTTCGTCTCGATCGGATTGATAATTTTTATCCTCGGGATTGGCTGGCTCGTGCTGCTGATGCGAAACAAGTAACCGTCTTCGCATCGGCCAGAGACATCAACATAAGTTTACACCCGCAATCGAATACGGGACTGAGTTGATAATCCCGCGCGGCATGGTAGCGTGACACATCCAACGATTCGCTCGGCTGCGGGCGGGGAACCGGCACCAGAAGCGGTCTGAACCGCCGGTGCGGCCCTGCCTCCGACATCCGTCGCCGCGCCGCGGTCGGGGACCTCCGACGGCGCGCCGCGCACGGGCGCCCCGTCGCGACGACGTGGGGGGCGGGCGATGGAAGCGGACATCGTACGGCCGCGGACCGACGGGGCGGAGCGCCGCGTCGAGACGCTCGAGGCGGAGAACATCCGCCTGCGCCGACTGCTGAGCCAGGCAACCGCGCAGGCCGACTGGGAGCGGCAGCGGAGCCGGCGGCTCGGCCGCATCATCGAGGCGGCGAGCCGTGTCGAGGCCGGACGCATGGCGGCCGAACGGGCCGAGGCGCCCCGCGGGCCGCCGCCCCGCGAAGGGGCCGGGCTCGCGCCCGAGGCCCGGGCGCGCGCTGCCGGCCGCGCACGCCCGGTCGGCCTGCCCCAGGCCCCCAACGATTACCTGGAACTGCTGGACCGCGACGGCTGCCTGATCACCGCCAGCGAGGATGGCCCGGCCCTGTCGGCCGCGGGAGACGAGGCGGAGGCGATCGGCCGGCCGTGGATCGACGTCTGGACGCGCCCCGAGGACCGCGAGGCGGTGGCCGAGGCGCTCGACCGGGCGCGGCTCGGCCGGCCGAGCCGGTTCCAGGCGCAGTCGGAGACCGGCGGCGCGATCCGCTGGTGGGACGTGGCCGTCACGCCGATCGGCGCGGCGCCGGACCGGCCCGAGCGCATCCTGGCAGTGTCGCGCGACATCACCGACCAGAAGCTGTCCGAGGCGCGCCAGACGCTGCTGATGCAGGAACTCGCCCATCGGATGAAGAACACCATGGCCATGGTCCAGGCCGTCGCGGCGCAGACCATGCGCAACGCGCCGTCGCTGGAAGCGGCCGGCGAGGCCCTGGCCGCGCGGCTGCTGGCCCTCGCGAAGGCGCACGACGTGCTGCTGCAGGGCTCCTTCACCCGGGCGTCCCTGAGCGGCCTGGTCGAGGGGGCCGTGTCGCTCCACGGGGACGGCGTCGCGGGCCGGTTCCGCATCGCCGGCCCCGACCTGACGCTCGGCCCGCGGCACGGCATGACCCTGGCGCTGATGCTGCACGAGCTCGGAACCAACGCCGCCAAATACGGCGCGCTGTCGGTGGCCGCCGGCTGGGTCTGCATCACGTGGAACGTGGCCGAGGCGGCCGGCGCCCAGACCCTCCGGTTCCGCTGGGAGGAGAGCGGCGGACCGCCGGTCACGCCGCCGACCCGCACGGGGTTCGGCACGCGGCTCATCGCCCGCAGCCTCGCCCACTGCTTCGGCGGCACCGCCCACATGAGCTACCCGCGCGAGGGCGCGGTGCTGACCTTCGAGGCTCCCCTCGACGCGGTGGTGGCGGCCTGATCCGGCTGCGCGGCGCTAGGCGCTCAGCCGAGTCTCCGCCTGCAGGTCCCGCAGGGCCGCGACCGTCCGGTCGCGCAGGGTCCTGAGATCGACCAGCGATCGGGTCAGATCGTCGCCCGCCATGGCCGATTCCTCGAGGCCGCGGCAGGCCCGGGAGAGCTCGGCGCATCCGAGCATGCCGGACATCGAGACCAGCGTGTGCGCCTCGCGGCCGTAATCGTCGTTGGCACGATCCGGCCCCTCGAAGGCGGTGGTGAGGCTGACGACGAATCGGTCGAGGATGCGGACGAGCTTCTCCGTGCCGATCACGGCCGTGAGTTCCTCGAGCGCGTCCCGGTTCACCAGGGAGTGCGACACCGTCGGTCTCCATGTACGGATCCGCGACAGCGATCCGAGAGAGGCGCGCAACCAAGGCGCCGCACAACGGCCAAGTTTGCAGCCAAGTGTTTACACCGCGTTGCGTCAGCTTTTCAACGAAGCTCGACCGTTTTCCGGTCCTCGCAGGATTGAACCGGGCGCATGGATCGGCGGTGGCGGCGGCCGAAAGTCCGGTCCGAAGCGGCGGTCAGACGCGGCCTATCGCGAAGGCCCGAAGCGTCGCTATGGGCATTGCGAATCAATTCGGCCCCTCCTAGCCTCAAAGGCCTGTCGCGCTCGCATCAGGGAGGGGGCTGCATGATCGCCAAGTTCTCGACCCTCGGAGCAGGACGGGTCGGCGCCCCCGCGCGGATCGGCTAGCCGCCTCCCGCTCCCGCCCGGCCCCGTGGCCCGGCGCCTCTGAACCCAGTCCCGTCTGATTTCGCCGGCGCGCATCGTTCGCGATGGGACGCCCGCGTCACCCGGAGCCGACGCTGTCCCTGCGTCGGGCACTTGCATGTCTCTGTCGTCACCCCGGAAGGCGGACGCGGTCCGTCGCGTCCTGACCTACGTCGTCCGCAGCTGGCGCGCGCGCTGGCCCCTCGTCGCGGGTCTCACCGGCGCGATCACGCTCGCCACCCTGGCGGAAGTGCTGCTGCCGCTCTACGCGGGCCGCTTGGTCGACGCGCTCTCCGGGAGCGAGCGCGGCGCCGCGCTGGACGCGGCCTGGCCGGCCTTCCTGGCGATGACCGGGCTCGGCCTCGCCACCGTGCTGCTGCGGCACGTCGCCTGGAGCCTGGTGGTGCCGCTCTCCCTGCACACCATGAGCGATATCGTCCGCAACGGCTTCGCCCGCGTCCAGCGCTTCTCGACCGAGTGGCACGCCAACACCTTCTCGGGCTCGACCGTCCGGAAGATCTCCCGCGGCATGTGGGCGATCGACGGGCTCAACGACACGCTGCTGCTGTCGCTCCTGCCCGCGCTCGTCGTCCTGGTGGGCACGGCCCTCGTGCTCGGCCTGCACTGGCCGGCCCTCGGCGCGACGGTCGCGATCGGCGCGGGCGCCTATATCGGCGCGACCGTCCTCCTCGCGACCCGCGTCATCGCGCCCGCGGCCGCCCTGTCGAACGCCCTCGACACCCGCCTCGGCGGCGCGCTGAGCGACGCGATCGGCAACAACGCCGTCGTCAAGGCCTTCGGCGCGGAGACGCGGGAGGAGGCGCGGCTCGGCCGGCTGCTGGGGAAGTGGCAGCGGCGGACCCGGCGCACGTGGATGATCGTCACCTGGGGCGGCACCGGCCAGCTCGGGCTGCTGCTCGTCCTGCGCACCGTCATCGTCGCCATCGCCCTGTGGCTGTGGTGGCGGGAGCGGGCGAGCCCGGGCGACGTCGCCTACGTCCTGACCTCGACCTTCGTGGTGCACGGCTACCTCCGCGACATCGGCGGCCACATCAACCACCTGCAGCGGGCCATCAACGAGATGGAGGAGCTGGTCGCCCTGGAGGCCGAACCCGTCGGCGTCGCGGACCGCCCCGGCGCGGTTCCACTCGCGGTCGCGGGCGGGGCGATCCGCTTCGAGGCCGTGCGCTTCCACTACGGCGACCACACGCGGCCCCTCTACGACGGGCTGACCGTCGCGATTCCGGCCGGCCAGCGGGTCGGACTGGTGGGGCGCTCGGGCTCCGGCAAGACGACCTTCGTCAAGCTGATCCAGCGGCTCTACGACGTGTCGGGCGGGCGCGTGACGATCGACGGACAGGACGTGGCGTCGGCGAGCCAGGCGAGCCTGCGGGCGCAGGTCGCCATCGTGCCCCAGGAACCGGTGCTGTTCCACCGCTCCCTGGCCGAGAACATCGCCTACGCCCGGCCCGGCGCCTCGGCCCGGGAGATCGAGCGGGCGGCGCGCCTCGCCAACGCGCACGACTTCATCGCGCGGCTGCCGAAGGGCTACGCCACGCCGGTGGGCGAGCGCGGCGTCAAGCTGTCGGGCGGCGAGCGCCAGCGGGTAGCGCTGGCCCGCGCCTTCCTGGCGGACGCGCCGATCCTGATCCTCGACGAGGCGACATCCAGCCTGGATTCGGAATCGGAGGCGCTGGTGCAGGAGGCCATGGCGCGGCTGATGCGCGGGCGCACCGCCATCGTCATCGCTCACCGGCTGTCGACGGTGCGGGCCCTCGACCGCATCCTCGTCTTCGACCGCGGCCGCGTCGTCGAGGACGGGTCGCACGCCGCCCTGATGCGCCGCCCGGACGGGGCCTACCGCGCCCTGTTCGAGCGGCAATCGGACCTCGCGGAGAGCGCGTGAGGATCCGGTTCCTCCGCGGCCGGGCGCGCGCCCGCAGCCCGGCCGCGGAGCGGATCTTCGCGCGCCGGACCCGGATCGACACGGCCGGCGCGGGCGCCTCCCTCGACGCCGGGGAGCCGGTGGACGCCGACTATCGCGCCGGAGCGGAGATCAACGGCGTCACGGCGCGCGCATCGGCGCGAGCTGCACGCTGATGCGCCGCCCCGGGGCCGTCCTGGGCGGCACCCGCCGCGCCTGCCCCGACGCCCCGACGCGCACGGCCTCATGGCACCGGCCCTGCTGGCGCTGCTGAACGCGCGCGCCGGCCGCTTCCCGCCGCGCCGAGCCCCCACGGCCAGCGCCCGGCGCATTGCCGTTTTTTAATCCTTCGGTCATGCGACCAAATGATGGCTGATCTATTATCTGAACACGGAATGAATGAGGCCAATGCAGATGAAGGCCTTATCTCCGGCACCAGAGGGAGATATTATCATGTCCTATCGCAAATCTATGGCTGCGGCTCTCGTGCTCACCACAATCCTCGGTGGAACTGCCTACGCGGCGGAGCAGGCCGTCCAGAACAACGGCACGCAGATCAGCGCGAGCCAGGCGGCGGTCGACAAGGATGTCGGCAAGCTCTCGAAGGACGGCGCGCAGGGCTTCAGAGATCTTCAGCTCACCCGGCTCGCGATCTTCGAGGCCAACCCGAGTCAGGCCAAGGACATGATCGCCAAGGCGCAGGCCGCCTTCGCGAAGGCCAAGACCGACGACGCGGTGTTCACCAAGGCCGAGGCCGATCTCAAGTCGCCCGCCGACATGGCCGCCCACAAGGCGACCGCGCCGAGCGACAAGACCGACGCCAAGGCTGATACCAAGGCGGCCTCCAAGGAGCAGGTGGCCTGGGTTCCGGTCGACGCGCAGCTGACCCTCGGCGACGACTTCGTGGCCACGCCCGCCAAGGCCTCCGCGGTGACCGAGGCGAACAAGAACCTCGCCCAGGGCGACCAGAAGGGCGCCCTGGAGAAGCTCAAGCTCGCCCACGTCGACGTCAACTTCACCATGGCGGTCCTGCCCCTGAAAAAGACCATCACCGACGTCGATCAGGCGGCGACGCTGATCAATCAGGGCAAGTATTACGAGGCGAACGCCGCCCTGAAGTCGGCCCAGGACAACATGCGCTTCGACGTGATCGACGCGATCGCGGTGCCCCAGAAGGCGACCGCCGCCACGGCCGACAAGGGCGCGCCGCAGGCCACCGGTACGACCGCGGGCGCCAAGACCAGCAAGTGACCGACCGCCGAGGACGGCCGCGCCCGACGGATCTCGGGCGCGGCCCGGTCGGCGCGCACAAGGGAGGGCTCCGTGCGGCGATTCTGGATCTCGACCATCCTGGGACTCGAGCTGCTCCTCGGCGGAACCCCGGCGGCCTCCGCCCGGACGGCGGGCGTTCCGCACTTCAACATCCGGGCGATCTGCGCGCCGGAGCACCGGGCGGGATCCAACGCCGTCGATCGGGCGAGCTACCGGGGTTGCCTGTCCGACGAGGCCGCCGCGCGGCGCACCCTGATCAAGCGCTGGCCGACGTTCGACGTGGCGGAGCGCCGGACCTGCGCTGCGGAGAGCCAGATCGGCGGCGCCCCCTCCTACGTGGCGATGCTGACCTGCGTGCAGCTCGGGAGCGACGCCCTGCCGATCAACCCGTCGGGTCCGCCGTGAGACGGCACCATCCACGCGGCGGACCGGATCGCACGTCCGTGATCCGCGCAAGTGGAACCGGCGATATCTCCAAGACGTCTCGCACTGTCAATTGAATGGAGGAGGCATCATGTTCAAGACTACGGCGCGCGCTGCACTTTGCCTGGCCTGTCTCTGGTCGGTCACGCCGGCCCTGGCGGCCCCGAAGGAGATGCCCCAGGGCAAGCGCGACGAGATGTCGATGAAGGACACCAAGCACGAGGTGGTGATGCAGCGGAAGGAGAATAAGGAAGCCAACAAGAACGTCGACAGCCTCATCACGAACCGCAAGTGAGCGGGCGCGCCCACGCCGACGACTGACTGTCTTTCTGTCCGAGAGGAGCACCGGACGCGGCGCACCTCTCCTGGCGGTCCCGGGCCTGGCCCGGGATCGCCCGCGCGCGGTGCTCCGTCATCGCGATCCTGCGCGCCGTCCTCGCGTCGTCGAGTGGTCACGGGGCCGGGCCTTGGCGTAGGAACGGGGTCCGGGCGCGACGCCGCCGCAGGAGCCAGCGCCATGCCGGGTCGGACACCGCCGTGACGGCCTACAGCCTGCGCGCCCGGCTGCTCGCGCTCTGGGTCCTGCTGCTCGCCTCCGCGGCCGCGACCGCCTACCTGATGCTCGGCGTCTACGACCAGTCGACGGGTGTCCAGGTGGCGCAGGCCGACCTCGCGGTCGGGCGGGCCTGCCGCGAGATCATCGACCGGTACGCCGCCCTGGTCCGGGCCCGCGGCAAGGGTAGCGCAGAGGCCGACCTGGTCGGCACCCTGTCGACCGCGCTGGCGCGCTTCCCGGGCCTCGAGGGCGGGATCTGGAGCGCCGCCCGCGGATCCGTGGCCTACGCCTATCCGACCTACGAGGGATCCGGGCCGAAGACCGACTTTCCGGCGGCCGAGCGCGACGCCATCGCGGCGCTGAACGCGCAGGCGCTGCGGGTCGACCACGCGGTCTCGGAGCGCCGGCCGAGCCGGACCCAGGTCCTGATGCTCCAGGCCTGCCCCCTTCACGGGCCGGAGGCCGGCCTGACCGCGTGGTCGATGACGCGCGCGCACGTCAACGACGGCCCCACCTACACGCGCTTCCTCGCGGGCCTCGGCTTCCTGGCCGTGACGGTGCTCGGATCGGCCGCGTTCCTGAGCTGGTTCCTGTACGGGTTCTCAGGGCGGATCGCCCGGCTGGAGGCCGCGCTCGCCGCGCCGCGCCCGGACGGCCAGGATCTGCCCCATCTCGACCGCACCGGCGAGCGCGAACTCGACCGGCTGGTGGACGCCCTGAACGCCGCCGGCGGGCGGCTGCGGGAGGCTCAGGCGCGCATCGTGGCGACCGAGCGACTGGCCGCCGTCGGCCGGCTGGCGGCGAGCGTCGCCCACGAGATCCGCAATCCCATCGCGGCGATGCGCCTGAAAGCCGAGAACGCCCTGGTCAGCGGCGATCCCCACCGGACCGCTGCCGCCCTCGAGGCGGTGCTCGGCCAGATCGCCCGGGTCGACACGCTGCTGCGCGACCTCCTCAACCTGACCCAGGCGCGGCCGCTCAACCGGATGCCCACGCCGGTAGAGCCGCTCCTGGCCGAGTGCGCGCACCTGCACGAGGAGCTGGCGAGCGCGCGGTCGGTCCGGATCGCGGTCGCCGCCGACGGGCTGCCCGCCACGGACCATCCGCATCTCGACCGGGCGCAGATCGCCCGGGCCGTCGACAACCTGCTGCTGAACGCCCTGCAGCACGCGCCGCCGGGCGGCCGGATCCGCCTCGGTGCCGAGCGGGCGACGGTCGACGGCGCGCTGCGGCTGCGCCTCAGCGTCGCCGATACCGGCGCCGGCGTCGATCCGGTGATCCGCGCCGGCCTGTTCGAGCCGTTCGTCACCGGCCGGCCCGACGGGACCGGCCTCGGGCTCGCGATCGTGCGCGAGATCGCCCTGGCCCATCGGGGCGAGGCGAGGCTGGTCGAGGGCGCTCCGGAGACCACCTTTGTCCTGGACCTGCCATGGCAACCATCCTGATCGTCGACGACGACAGAGCCCTGCGCGACGGGCTCGCCGAGACGGTGACCGATCTCGGGCACACCGCGCTCCCGGTCGCCTCCGGCTCGGAGGCCCTGGCGCGGCTGGCCGAGGGTCCGGTGGCGGCGGTGCTCCTCGACCTGCGCATGCCCGGCGCCCTCGACGGCATGGCCACGCTCGAGCGGATCCGCGCCCTGCCGGAGCCGCCCCCCGTGACGGTGCTGACGGCCTTCGCGAGCCCGGCCAACACCATCGAGGCGATGCGCCTGGGGGCGCACGACCACCTGACCAAGCCGATCGGCCGGGCCGATCTCGCCGCCGCCCTCGACGCGATGCTGCGCGACGCCCGCTGCGATCCCGGCAGCGCCGCCCCGCCGCCGGGCCACCCGGTCCTGATCGGGTCGAGCGCGGGCATGCGGAAGGTCCAGAAGACCATCGGCCTCGTCGCCGACAGCGCCTCCACGATCCTGATCCAGGGCGAGACCGGCACCGGCAAGGAGGAGGTCGCCCGGGCCCTCCACGCCTTCTCGCGGCGCCGCGCGCGGCCGTTCATCCCGGTGAACTGCGCGGCGATCCCCGCCGACGCGCTGGAGAGCGAGCTCTTCGGCCATGTCCGGGGCGCCTTCGCCGGGGCGGCCTCGGACCGCGCCGGCGCCTTCCACGAGGCCGAGGGCGGCACCCTGTTCCTGGACGAGATCGGCGACATGCCGGCGGCGATGCAGGCCAAGATCCTGCGGGTGATCCAGGACTGCGTCGTCACCCCGCTGGGTGGCCGGTCCGCCCGGGTCGATGTCCGGCTCGTGGCGGCGACGCATCGCGACCTGCCGGCGCTGGTCGCCGAGGGCACGTTCCGCGCCGACCTGTACTACCGGCTGAACGTCGTGCCGATCGCCCTGCCGCCCCTGCGCGAGCGGCTGGCCGACATCGTGCCGCTCGCCGAGCACTTCCTGGTCCCCTCCGGCAAGCGCCTGAGCGGCGGTGCCGCCTCGCGCCTGCTCGCCTACGAGTGGCCCGGCAACGTCCGCGAGCTGCGCAACGTCGTGGAGCGGGCCGCCGTGCTGGTGCGCGGCGGCGTGATCGCGGCCGAGGCCATCGATCTGCCGGCCGCGCGGCCCGAGCGGCGCGGCGACGACGCGGTGACGGACGGGCTCGCCGGCGACCTGCCCGGCGCCGTGGCCCACCTGGAGCGGACCATGATCGCCGCCGCGCTCCGCGAGGCCGACGGCAACCGCGCCCGGGCCGCCCGCCGGCTCGGCATCCAGCGGCAGCTCCTCTACGCCAAGATCGAGCGCTACGGCCTCGCCGCGCCGGGGATCGATCTGTCGGAAGAGACGACAGATGCTGTCGGAAATCCCGACGCTTCGGCGGGCACCGACCCGGCCTGAGGCCCATCGGGCCGGAGAATCGTTCACATCCCGCGTGAGGTCCCGGCGGCGCGGGAACCGATGGCGCGCGCGGGCGTCGAGCCCCGCGTGCGACGGCGCGGCCCGGATCGGAGCCGCGCCGTCCGTCGGTCGGGGGATCGCGGCAGGATGAACAGCATCGAGACGGGCGCCCGCGGCGCCGGCAGCCGGACGCCCTCGGCCAAGGCCCTGCGCGGCCTTGACGCGCTCAACTTCTTCCTGGCCGACGTGCGCGACGGCCTCGGCCCCTACCTCGCCATCTACCTGATCGCCGTGCGCGGCCCGGACCAGGGCTGGAACGAGGCCACGACCGGCCTCGTGATGACGATCGCGGGCATTCTCGGCCTCGTGGCGCAGACGCCCGCCGGCGCGCTGATCGACGCCACCAACCACAAGCGCGCGGTGGTGATCGGCGGCGCCATCGCGGTGACGGCCAGCTGCCTCGTCCTGCCGTTCATCACGAACTTCTACCTCGTCACCGCCACCCAATCGATCGCCCACGTCGCCGGGACGATCTTCCCGCCGGCGCTGGCCGCGATCACGCTGGGCCTCGTCGGGCCGAAGATGTTCGCCAAGCGGATCGGCCGGAACGAGGGCTTCAACCACGCCGGCAACGCGGTCTCGGCCGCCGTAGCGGGCGGACTCGCCTACTTCTTCGGACCGGTGGTGGTGTTCTGGCTCATGGGCATCCTGGCGGCGCTGTCGATCGGCGCCATGCTGATGGTGCCGGCCGACGCCATCGACAACGACCTCGCCCGGGGCATGACCGAGGACGAGGAGCAGGCGCAGGAGAAGCCCTCCGGCCTCGCCACCCTGCTGCAGAACCGGGCGCTCCTGATCTTCGCGGTGCTCTGCGCGATCTTCCACCTCGCCAACGCGGCGATGCTGACCTCGGTGGGCCAGCTCCTGACGCACGTCTCGGGCAAGGACCACGCGACCTCGCTGATCGCGGTCTGCATCGTGGCGGCGCAGTGCGTGATGGTGCCGGTGGCGATCTTCGTGGGCGCGAAGGCCGACGTGATCGGGCGCAAGCCGATCTTCCTCACCGCCTTCGGCATCCTGGCGCTGCGCGGCGTCCTCTACACGCTGTCGGACAACCCGTTCTGGCTGGTGGGCGTCCAGCTCCTCGACGGAATCGGCGCCGGCGTCTACGGCGCGCTGTTCCCGATCGTGGTCGCGGACCTGACCCGCGGCGGCGGCCGGTTCAACGCCGCCCAGGGCGCCGTGGCGACGGCCCAGGGCATCGGTGCCTCCCTGAGCGCGACGCTCGCCGGCGTGATCATCGTGTCGGCGGGCTACGCCACCGCCTTCCTGGCGCTGGCGGCGATCGCGGCGCTCGGCTTCGTCCTCTACCTCGCGCTGATGCCCGAGACCCGCGACGCGGAGCGCGCGGGCAGCGAGCCCGAGAGCGGCGCCGGCATGCCGCCGGCCGTGCCGGCGAGCGCCTGAGCGCCGCGATCGGGTCCCGAGGCCGCGCTCAGGACGCGGCGGCCAGCTCCGGCGCGGCCTGACTCGGCACGACTTCACCCGGCACGACTTCGCCCGGCACAGTCGCCTCCGGCGGGGCCTTCCGCGAGACGTAGTAGATGTCGACGGCGCGCCAGAACGCCCCCTGCTCCTCCGTCGAGCGGCGCGCGAGGGACGTCTCGAGGATCGACATCGCGGCCCGCGCGGGCTCGCTCCGCTCGAGTTCCTCGAGCAGGCCGGCGAGATGCAGCATGGCTTCTACCTCCGAGCGGACAGCAACCGCCATCAACGCCCGAGCTTGCGTAACGATCCGTCGCGCCCTGCGCGTCGGCGCCCTGCATGATCCTTGCCTCGGCCGGAGGCGCGGCTACCATCCCCGCGGCGAGTCCCACTCGCTCTCCCGTCAACCGTCGAGGATCTCCGATGTTCTCCTGCCGAAGCGGCGCGGCTCTTCCCCTGCGCGGAGCGGTCTTCGCCCTGGCCCTGGCCAGCGGATTCGGGGCGGCGCCCCTCGTCGCCCGCGAGATGCCCGAGGCCGGCGCAGCCGCCGCAGCGAAGAAGCCGAACGTCGTGATCCTCGCCACCGGCGGGACGATCGCCGGCGCCGGCGCCGACGCCGCCAACAGCGCCACCTACACGGCCGCCAAGGTGCCGGTCGACAAGCTGATCGCGGCCGTGCCGCAGGTGAACACCATCGCCAACGTCCGCGGCGAGCAGGTCTTCCAGATCGCCTCCGAGAGCTTCACCGACGCCCAGCTCGTCCAGCTCGGCAAGCGCGTGTCCCAGCTCCTGAAGCAGGACGACGTCGACGGCGTCGTCGTCACGCACGGGACCGACACGCTGGAGGAGACCGCGTTCTTCCTCGACCTCGTGGTGAAGAGCGACAAGCCGATCGTGGTGGTCGGCTCGATGCGGCCGGGCACGGCGATCTCGGCCGACGGCGCCCTCAACCTGCTCGACGCCGTCACGGTCGCCGCCAGCAAGGAGGCGATCGGCCAGGGCGTCACCGTGACGATGAACGACTACATCCAGTGCGGCCGCGACGTGAACAAGCGGACCAACATCGTGCCCAGCGCCTTCTACAGCCAGTGGGGGCCGCTCGGCATGGTGGTCGAGGGCAAGACCTACTTCTTCCGCTCGCTGACGAAGCGGCACAACATGAGCTCCGAGTTCGACATCGACCAGATCGACAGCCTGCCGCTGGTCGGCATCGTCTACGGCTCGGGCAACATGATCCCGGGGGTCTACGACGCCGAGCTCCAGGCGGGCGCGAAGGCGATCGTCAACGCCGGCACCGGCAACGGCTCGGTGCCCGGCTACCTCGTCGACAAGCTGAAGGACATCCGCTCCAAGGGCGCCATCGTGATCCGCTCGTCGCGGGTGCCGGACGGCTTCGTCCTGCGCAACGCCGAGCAGCCCGACGACAAGTACGACTGGGTGGTCGCCCACGACCTCAACCCCGCCAAGGCCAAGATCCTGGCGGCCGTGGCGCTCACCAAGACCAGCGACACCAAGGAGCTGCAGCGCATCTTCTGGGAGTATTGAGTCCAGGGACGCGCTGCGCCCCTGAGGTTCAACCCCTCGCTGAGGCAGGCCTCGGAGGAACGCTTCGAGACCTGCCGACGTCGGGCGTCCGCGCAGGGGCGTGGACCCACCGGCTTCGCGAGCGCAGCGAAGCGATCCAGGGTCGCGCTGCCCTGTGTCACTTCGCTCCGCTCGTCACGACGAGGCCGGCGGCATCGATCGAGGGCGTGAGCGTTCGCTGCCCTGAACTCGGGGTTTCCCGAGCCGGCGGGCAGACCGCATGGCGTCGCCGGCGCTCGCCCCGGGTTACATCCCGCGGCGCACCCCCTTAGATACCGGCCACCGACGACGCGGCCGCGCGGCCGATCCCGACTCGCGGCCCCGGCCGCGCGCCCGTCGGCACCGAGCCTGGAGGAACGAGCATGACCGAGCTTCATCCCGAGGTCGCGGCGGTCACCGAGCGCGTCGTGGCGCGCTCCCGCGAGACCCGGCGCGCCTATCTCGACCTGATCGCCCGCGAGCGCGAGGCGGGGGTCCGGCGCGGCAAGCTCGCCTGCGGCAACCTCGCCCACGGCTTCGCGGCCTCCGGCGAGGACAAGGCGGCGATCCGCGACGAGCGGACGGTGATGAACATCGGCATCGTCACCGCCTACAACGACATGCTCTCGGCCCATCAGCCCTACGGGCGCTACCCGGAGCAGATCAAGCTGTTCGCCCGGGAGCGCGGCGCCACCGCGCAGGTCGCGGGCGGTACGCCGGCCATGTGCGACGGCGTCACCCAGGGCCAGAGCGGCATGGAGCTGTCGCTGTTCTCCCGGGACACGATCGCGCTCTCCACCGCGGTGGCGCTGAGCCACGGCATGTTCGACGGGGCGGCGCTCCTCGGCATCTGCGACAAGATCGTGCCGGGCCTGCTCATCGGGGCGCTCCGCTTCGGCCACCTGCCGACGATCCTGATCCCGGCCGGTCCCATGCCCTCGGGCCTCGCCAACAAGGAGAAGCAGCGGATCCGCCAGCTCTACGCCGAGGGCAAGGTCGGCCGGGCGGAACTGCTCGAATCCGAGTCCGCCTCCTACCACGCGGCCGGGACCTGCACGTTCTACGGCACCGCCAACTCCAACCAGATGATGATGGACATGATGGGCCTGCACATGCCGGGCGCGTCCTTCATCAACCCGGGCACCAAGCTGCGCCAGGCCGTGACCCGGGCGGCGATCCACCGCCTCACCGAGATCGGCGGCGCCGGCAACGACTACCGCCCCCTCGGCCTCTGCGTCGACGAGAAGGCGATCGTCAACGCCGCGGTCGGCCTCCTCGCCACGGGCGGCTCGACCAACCACGCGATCCACCTGCCGGCCATCGCGCGCGCCGCCGGCATCGTGATCGACTGGGAGGATATCGACCGGCTCTCCAGCGCCGTGCCGCTGATCGCCCGCGTCTACCCGAACGGCGCCGGCGACGTGAACCACTTCCACGCCGCGGGCGGCATGAGCTTCGTGATGGCGGCGCTGCTCGACGCGGGCCTCCTGCACGACGACATCCTGACCGTGGCGGGCCAGTCGCTGCGCGACCACGCCCGCGACCCGAAACTCGACGGCGAGGATCTGGTCTTCGAGGACGCGGTGCCGGAGAGCCTGGACGACACGATGCTGCGCCGGCCGGGCAACCCGTTCCAGCCCGACGGCGGCATGCGGCTCGTGAAGGGCAATCTCGGCCGGGCGACGTTCAAGACCAGCGCCGTCGAGGAGCACCGCCGCACCATCGAGGCCCCGGCCCGGGTCTTCTCCGACCAGGACGAGGTGCTGAAGGCGTTCAAGGCCGGGGAGCTGGAGCGCGACGTCGTGGTCGTGGTCCGGTTCCAGGGCCCGAAGGCGAACGGCATGCCCGAGCTGCACAAGCTGACCCCGCCGCTGGGCGTGCTGCAGGACCGCGGCCACCGGGTCGCCCTGGTGACCGACGGGCGCATGTCGGGGGCGTCGGGCAAGGTGCCGGCCGCCATCCACCTGAGCCCCGAGGCGCTCGGCGGCGGCCCGATCGGGCGGATCCGCGACGGCGACATCGTCCGCCTCAGCGCCGCCGACGGGCTGCTGCAGGTTCTGGTCGACGACGCGGAATTCGCGGCGCGCCCCGAGGCCGAGGCGCCGGAGGCCGCGCAGGGCACCGGGCGGGAGCTGTTCGCGTTCATGCGCCAGGGGGCCGACACGGCGGAGCGGGGCGCCTCGGCGATGCTCGCCGCCGCCGGCCTCTGAAACCGAGAGGGAGTTGCCGACCATGAACGATCTGACCAGCATCGACGCGCTGATGCGCTCCGTGCCCGTCATTCCGGTCCTGGTGATCGACGACGCGGCCCAGGCGCGGCCCATCGCCGAGGCCCTGGTCAAGGGCGGCCTGACCGCCCTGGAGGTCACCCTGCGGACCCCGGCCGCCCTCGACGTCATCCGGGAGATGACGCGGGTCGAGGGCGCGGTGGTGGGCGCCGGGACGGTGCTCAACCCGCGCGATCTCGAGAAGGCGCTGGCGGCGGGGGCCGAGTTCATCGTCTCGCCGGGCCTCACCGAGCCGCTGACCGACGCCGCCAAGGCCAACGGCGTGCCCTACCTGCCCGGCGTGGCCACGGCGGCCGACATCATGCGCGGCCTCGACCACGGCCTCGACCGGTTCAAGTTCTTCCCGGCCGAGGCCGCGGGCGGGATCAAGGCGCTGAAGGCGCACGCGGCCGTGTTCGGCGCGGTGCGGTTCTGCCCCACGGGCGGGATCACCGAGGCGACCGCTCCCGAATGGCTGTCGATCCCGTCCGTGCTCTGCGTCGGCGGCAGCTGGGTGGTGAAGCCCGGCGCCCCCGACCCGGCGGCGATCGAGCGGGCGGCCCGGGCCGCCGCCGGGTTGCGGACGGCGTAAGCCTCACGACCGAAGCCCTTGCGAGCAGAGCGAAAGGTCCGGGGTCGCGCCAAATCTTCGAGATGTCGCGCTGCCCTGGATCACCTCGCCGCGCTCGCGATGACGGACAGGGCACGGCGCCCGCGTCGATCGGCGGAAGACCGCAGGGCTGAGCAGCCGGACATCGGCTCCCCTCCCGGCGGAGGGAGGGCCGGTCGTGCCGCCGGCTACTCTGCCGGCAGCGGCTGCCGCTGCACGCGCGGGACGAACACGCCGCTCTCCGACTCGAGCGCGATGCGCCGGTCGTGGAAGGCGTCGAGCGTCGAGCGATGGCCGATCGACACGATCGTCGTGCCGGGAAGCCGCTCGCGCAGCATCCGGTAGAGGGCCGCCTCGGAAGGCTCGTCGAGGGAGGCCGTCGCCTCGTCGAGGAACAGCCATTCGGGCTTCGCCAGCAGCGCGCGGGCGATGGCCAGCCGCTGCTGCTCGCCGCCCGACAGCCGCCGCTCCCAGGTGTCGCTCTCGTCGAGGTGGTCGACGAGGTGGGCGAGCTGGGCGGCCGTCAGGGCGTCCCTGATCGCCGCGTCCGGGAACTGGTCGGTGGTGTTCGGGTAGACCACGGCGCCGCGCAGCGTGCCCTGCGGGATGTAGGGCCGCTGCGGCAGCAGCAGCGCCGACTGCCCGGCGGGCACGTCGACCCGGCCCTTGCCGAAGGGCCAGATCCCCGCGATCGCCCGGAACAGGGTCGACTTGCCCGAGCCGGAGGGACCCGTGACCAGGGTCGCGCCGCCGCGCGGCAGGGTCAGCGCGTCGGCGGTGACGATCGGCTTCCCGTTCGGAAGGGCGAGGACCAGGTCGCGCGCGGTGACGTCGCCGGCGCTGTCGTTGCCCTGGACGAGGCCGTAGCCCGCCGCCTCCAGCGCCTCGGCCTTGGTCATGGCCCGGCGGAAGGAGCCGAGACGGATGGTGTTGGCCTTGTAGGCCGCCAGCGTCGTGTACGAATCGACGAAGAACGACAGCGAGCTCTGCACCTGGCCGAACGCCTGGGAGGTCTGCTGCAGCGCGCCCAGCGTGATCTTCTTGGCGAAGAAGGACGGGGCCGCCAGCACCATCGGGAAGATCACGCTCGCCTGCCGGTAGCTGAACGTGAAGGCGATCAGCTTGATGCGGCGGAAGATGATCCCGACGTAGTTGTCGATCACGCTGTGGAACAGGCTCGAGAGCCGCGAGGCCTCCGCGCGCTCGCCGCGCAGCAGGGCGATCTGCTCCGAGTAGATGCGGTTCCGGGCCAGCGCGAAGCGGAAATTCGCCTCGACCTGCTCCTGCCGGAAGTCCAGCCCGATGAGCGGCCGGCCGATCAGGTGGGTGAGCCACGTGCCGACCACCGCGTAGGCGATCACCAGCCAGACCAGGAAGCCCGGGATCACCGTGTCGGTGAACGGCACGACGAAGTCGCGCGACAGGGTCCAGAGGATCACGATGAACGAGACGAGCTGCGCGGCCTGGCTGAGCAGCCGGATCGACAGCGTCGTGGTCTGCACGATGAAGCTGTTGACGTCGGCCTGGATGCGCTGATCCGGGTTGTCCGCCTCCTCGTCGGTGAACGGGATGCGGTAGTGCGTGCCGTTGCCGAGCCAGCGCTCGTACAGGCTGTGGGTCAGCCACGTGCGCCAGCGGATCAGCAGCGAGGAATCCACGAACAGGTCGAACATACCGATGGCGATGTTCAGCGTGGCCAGCGGCACGAACACCCAGAGCAGCTGGTACCAGAACGCGTTCGCGTCGTATTCCTGGAGCGAGTTGTAGATGTCGCGGTAGAAGAAGTTGAACCGCAGCGTCAGCGCCACGTCGGCGAAATTCACGAAGATGGACAGCGCCACGAGGTTGCGGCCGATCCGGCCCTCGGTGGTGCCGAACCAGCGGAACAGGCCGATCTCCTTGGTCGGCTTGTCGCGGTTGGCGAAGTACGGGTCGGCGATGTTGGTGATCGCGCGGATCGGCTCGAGATGCGAGATGCCCAGCACGATGGCAGCGAAGACCACCGCGCCGGTGGCGGCGAAGGCCGGCGGGAGCAGGGCCGCGACCACCGGCGGCAGCAGCCCCATGGCGGCGACCGTCTTCGAGCCCGCGAGCAGCAGGTAGCCGACGCCGTAGACCGAGACGAAGACCTTGAGGTAGGCCGAGATGCCGTTCGAGGCGATCAGGATGCCCGCCATGGCGAAGCCGGCGAGGGAGACGTAGAGCGGCGGGCTCGGGATTCCGGGGAACGCCAGCAGGATCAGCGCGGCCAGGGCGGTGAGCACGGCCTGGATGCCCAGTCCGGTCCTGAGTGCTGCCACGCGTCGATCCCCCATCCGTGCGCGCCCGCTCGGGACGCCACCGGCGGCCTTGGCCCCGGCAGATGGCCAGATAGTGGCACTCTGGCCGCGCTGTCGCGTGAAACTTTGGTCACCTTCCGACGGTGCGGCGATTTACGCGGGTGGCGCGGGCAGCGCGGCTACCAGTTCCACTCCTCGAAGCCGGGCTCGCGGCAATGGTAGCCGATCGGGCATTGCGGGTTGTCGCGCGTGGGGGCGAAGCGCAGTTCGGCGATCTCCGAGCCGCTGCACTGCCCGGGATTGCTGACGAAGCGCTCCGGCGCCGTCCCGGCGGCGATGATCACGTCGCCCTCGTTCTTCACCAGGGCCATCGCCTCGGAGCAGGTCATGCGGGCCGTCATCGAGCCGCGCGGCGGCCGCGTCTGGGCGCGGGCCTCGACCCCGGTCGCGACGGCGGCGAGGTGGGCGAACAGCAGAGCGAGGGCCAACGGCCTCATCGGGCACGGGTTCCGGTACGCACCCGGGAAGAAAGCCCGCGGGTCTGGCGCCATCCTGCACAAGCAGGCCGTCCGAGACTGTCACCGGAATGCGCCACCGGGCCGCTTTCGCCGTCGGACCGCCGCAATCGGCGGATTAGGAGATTCCGGGATTGCCGAAAGCCGCTTTAGATTTGTGATCGTGGACGCCTGCGCGGGCGGCCCCGGCACGACGGCTGGACCGGCCCCCCCGGCACGCGTCTCCGGCGCCCCGCGTGCCGGCCGACCGGCGCCGGAGCCAAGGGACCCAGCGATGTCCGCTCTCTCGATCCTCGACATCTCCGCCGTGCGCGCCGCGCCCGTCTCCCGCGAGCCCTACGCCTACACGCTCGGCAGCAACGTCCTGAATCCCGAGGCGATCGACGACATCCGGCGCGACTTCCCGGACATCGCCAAGCCCGGCTACCTCACGGTGGACGAGGTCGCCCTCAAGGGCCGGTTCAAGGCGCTGATCGACGAGCTGGAGAGCGACGCCTTCTCGGAGATCCTCGGCGAGAAATTCGGCATCGACCTCGTCTCGTGCCCGCGGCTGACGACCATCATGCGCCGCAGCCAGCTGAAATACGGCTCGATCCACACCGACGGCCCGTCGAAGGTGCTGACCCTGCTCGTCTACATGAACGATGCCTGGGACGCCCCCGCGGCCGGCCGCCTGCGGGTGCTGTACGACGGCCGCAACTACGAGCCCTTCGCGGTGGAAGTCCCGCCGACCATGGGCACGATGTTCGCCTTCCTGCGGGCGGACAATTCCTGGCACGGCCACGAGCCCTTCGAGGGCGAGCGGCGCGTGGTGCAGGTGGCGTGGCTCAAGGACGCGTCGGAGCTGGAGCGCAAGCGCAAGCGCAACCGCACGGCGCAGTTCCTGAAGGGCATCTTCGGCCGCTGATCGGACGAGAAGGGGGCGGACCATGGGGGCGGTCGTGCTGGCGGATCCGGGCGACGGGGCGCGTGCCGGCTCCTGGCGTCGCTTCGCCCTGCCGACGCTCCTCATCCTCGGCTGGGTGGGCCTGTTCGCCTACAGCGCCGCCTACCTGACCGAGGACCTGCCGTTCCGCCCGTCCATGCCGGAAGCGGGCCCGTCCGCTGGGAGCTCCGCCGGTCCGCGCGCCGCGCGCCGCGTGGTGATGCTCGACGAGCCCGACCAGCCCGCGCCCCCGGCCGAGACGCCCGGCCAGACCGCCATGGCCGCCGCGGCGGCGCCGCCGGCCCGCAGACCGCGCGGCGGCGCCCGCGGTCGCGAACGCCCGGCCGGTGCCGGCTCCGGTCCCCGCTCCGGCCGTCGCGTCGGCCGCGGCCGAGTACGTCGGCGTCTGGGGCCCGACACCCGAGGCCTGCGGGGCCCGGTCGCGGCGCCGCGGCTACATCCCGGCCACGATCACGCAGGACCGCGCCCGCGCGGGCCGCACGCTCTGCCTCTTCCACGACATGCGGCGGAGCGGCGCCGCCTGGGTCACCGCCGCCGAGTGCAGCGATCGCGGCCGCCGCTGGTCGTCGCAGGTCCGCCTGCAGGTGGACGGCGAGCATCTGACCTGGTCGAGCAGCCGCGGGACCTCGACCTACATCCGCTGCGGCCGCCGCGCCGGCTGAGGGGGACCGTCACGCCGCCGGACCCGGCCCCCGCCCCTCGGCCGCGCGCAGGACGATCCGCGCCGCCGCGCGGCTCGGCGTGTCCGCCGCGGCGAGCCGCATCCGCCCGTCGATGCGGCCGAGGGCGGCGAGCTGGACGTCGCGGTCGGCACCGCCGGCCAGGAGTGGCCGCAGGGCGCCCGCGAGGCGCTCCGGGGTGCAGTCGGCCTGGACGAATTCCGGCATCGCGTTCTCGGCGAGGATCAGGTTCGGCAGCACGATGCTCGGGACCTGGATCAGCCGGCGGGCGATGAACTCCTCCGCCCGCGAGACCTTGTAGGCGACGACCATCGGCACGCCGGCGAGCGCCAGCTCCAGCGTGACCGTGCCGGAGGCGGCGAGCGCCGCCCGGGCCTCCCGGAAGGCGGCGTATTTCGGCGCCTCGCCGGTCACGATGCGGACCGGCACCGCCCAGTCGGCCGAAAGCCGCTCGATCAGGGCCCTGTGCCGGGTCACGGCGGGCAGCACCGCCTCGACCGCGAGGCCCTCGGCCACGCGTGCCAGGGCCGCGCCGAAGACCGGCATCAGCCGCTCGATCTCGGACCGACGGGAGCCCGGCAGGACCACGAGGCTGTAGGGCACGGCGTCGCGCCGCCCCCGCTCGTCCGCGCCGGGGCGCAGCTCCGGGAGGCGCTCGATCAGCGGGTGCCCGACATAGGTGCAGGGGGGGCCGCCGAGCCGCAGATGCGCGTCGGGCTCGAAGGGGAGCAGGGCCAGGACGTGGTCGATGAACGGACGCATGCCCTTCGCCCGCCAGGGCCGCCACGCCCAGACGCTCGGCGACACGTAGTCGATGATCGGGATGCCGGGGGCCGCCCTGCGCACCCGCCGGGCCACCGCGTGGGTGAAGCCCGGGCTGTCGATGATCACCAGCACGTCCGGCCGGGCGCGGATCGTCGCCGACACCGTCTCGCGGATGCGGCGGAGCAGCGTCCGGGCGCGGGCGAGAACCGGCAGGTAGCCCATCACCGCCACGTCATCGAGCGGGAACAGCGACGCGAACCCCGCCTCCGCCATGGCCTCGCCGCCGACGCCGCCGAAGACGGTGTCGGGCGCGGCCTCGCGCAGGGCACGCATCAGCTTGGCGCCGAGCTGGTCGCCGGAATCCTCGCCGGCGACGAGCCAGATCGTCCGGGGCCGGCCGGTCACGGCGCGCCTCCGTACCCGACCACGAAGAGGCCGAGGCGATCGGCCTCCGCGGCCGTGGCCGCCCGGTCGATGACCAGGGTCCCGCCCGCCTCCAGGGCGAGGCCGACGCAGCCCGCCCGGGCGGCGTTGCGCACGGTCCGCGCGCCGATCGCCGGAAGATCGATGCGGCGGTCCTGGCCGACCTTCGGGGCCTTCACCAGCACGGTGGAGGGCATTGCCCGGCCGAACCCGAAGGGGCGGCGCCCCAGGGCCCGCGCCCGGGCGAGCATGCGGTCCGTGCCCTCCGGCCCTTCCACCGCGAGGATCCGGTCGCCGGCCAGAACCACCGCCTGCCCCAGATCGTAGGGCGAGAGGGCGTCCAGGACGCCGCGCCCGGTGCGGATCGAGGCGGCGGCCTCGGCGTCCGGGGCCCGGCGCCCGAGGGGGCCGTCTGGGCAGAGCAGGTCCGGCGCGGCCTCGTGGACGCCGACGACGCGGTGTCCCTCCTCCTCGACCAGCGCGACGGCGGCCCGCAGCAGGCGGTCGTCCCCGCCGCCGGCGATCGCCCGCAGGGCCTCGCGGTTGCGCAGGGCGGCGCCGGCGTTGAGGATCGCGGCCGGGCTCGGGCGGGAGACGCCGCCCGCCGGCACCACGGTCGCCGGACCCCAGCGCCGCAGCAGCTTCAGGGTGGCCGCGAGATCGAGGAGATCGACCGTCGCGTCGGCGCCGGCGCGCAGGGCCGGCCCGGTGAAGCCGCGCAGGGCGATGACCCGGAAGGGCCGGCGCGCCCGGCGGAGCGACTCGGCGACGAGTTCGGGCAGGCGCCCCGCCCCCGCGATCAGGACCAGGGCCCCCTCGGGGGCGGGATCGGCCTCGGTCACGGCCCGGCCGCTCAGGCGGCGCTGATCGGGGTCGGAACCTCGCGCGGCGTGCAGATCGAGCGCTTGCCGCCGAGGCGGATGAAGTCGAGGATCTCGGCGACCGCCGCGTGGGATTCGAAGGTCGCGGCCACGTCCTCCACCCGCTCCATCAGCGTGCCCTCTGGGGCGAAGAGCAGGCGGTAGGCGCGCCGCAGCGCGTGGATGTCCTCGCGGGCGAAGCCGCGGCGCTGCAGGCCGATGATGTTGAGCCCCGACAGGTAGGCCCGGTTGCCGAGCACCATGCCGTAGGGGATGCAGTCGTTCTCCAGGCCCGACAGGCCGCCCACGAAGGCGTGCGCGCCGACCCGCGCGAACTGGATCACGGCGGCGCCGCCACCCAGGATCGCGTAGTCGCCGACGCTGCAATGGCCCGCCAGCATGACGTTGTTGGAGAAGATCACGTGGGCGCCGACCCGACAATCGTGGCCGACATGCGAGTTGGCCAGGAAGGTGCAGTGGTCGCCGACCAGGGTCTCCAGGCCGCCGCCGCTCGTGCCCGGGTTCATGGTGACGCCCTCGCGGATCAGGCAATCGGCGCCGATCGTCAGGGTCGAGGCCTCGCCCCGGTACTTCAGGTCCTGCGGCTGGTGGCCGATCGACGCGAAGGGGAAGATCCGGGTGCGGGGGCCGATCGTGGTCCGGCCCGCGAGGACCACGTGGCTGATGAGCTCGCAATCCGCGCCGAGCACGACCTCGGGCCCGACATGGCAGAAGGGGCCGATCCGCGCCCCGTCGCCGATCCGGGCGCCGGACTCGATCACGGCGCTCGGGTGGATGGCGGGCGCGGTCACTCCGTCACCAGCATGGCGCTGATCTCGGCCTCGGCGACCAGCGTGCCGTCGACCCGGGCCTCGCCGCGGAACCACCACATGGTCCGGCGCTGGTTCAGCTTCGTCATGTGGAAGCGCACCTGGTCGCCGGGGGTGACGGGCTTGCGGAACTTGCACTTGTCGATGGTCATGAAGAACACCTGCTTGGTGTTCCGCCCGTCCGCCCGGATGTGGCGGCAGCAGATGGCGCCCGCCGTCTGCGCCATGCCCTCGATCAGGAGCACGCCCGGGAAGACCGGCATGTCGGGGAAGTGGCCCATGAACTGCGGCTCGTTGGCCGTGACGTTCTTGATGCCGACGCAGGATTCGTCCCGGTCGATCTCGACGATGCGGTCCACCATCAGGAACGGGTAGCGGTGCGGCAGCAGCTCCAGCAGCGTCTGGATGTCGGCTGTGCCCAGCTCGGTGCCGGTCTCGCGCGCCGCCTCACTCATCGAAATCCGCACCTCGACTTGCCGCCTTCGGCGGCCCGCAATCCGGCCGCCTCCGGCGCGCCGACCGCCCTCTTCGGAAGAAATCGCCGGAAGCGCAAGGCCTTCCCGGTCAGGCGTCGTCTCCCGCTTGGTCCTTGCCCGAGCGTTCGGCGAGACGCGCGAGCGTCGTCAGCTCGCGGAACCACGCCCGCACCGGCTTGGCGGGCGTCCCGCCCCAGCGGCTTCCCGGCGGCACGTCGCGGTTGACGTTGGACGAGCCGGCGATCTGCGAGCCGCGGCCGATGCGCAGGTGGCCGACGACGCCGACCTGCCCGCCCAGGACGACGTAGTCCTCCAGCGTGGTCGAGCCGGAGATGCCGACCCCCGACACGATGACGCAGTGGCGCCCGATCACGACGTTGTGGGCGATCTGCACGAGGTTGTCGATCTTGGTGCCCTCCCCGATCACCGTGTCGCGCGAGGCGCCGCGGTCGACCGTGGTGTTGGCGCCGATCTCGACGTCGTCCTGCACGATGACGCGCCCGACCTGCGGGACCTTGAGATGGGTGGCGCCCATGGCGAAGCCGAACCCGTCCTGCCCGAGCCGCGCCCCGGGATGGACGATCACCCGGTTTCCGAGGAGGGCGTGGCTCAGGGTCGTGCCGGCGCCGATCGCGCAGTCGCGCCCGATCCGGACGCCCGGTCCGATCACGGCGTTGGGTCCGACCACCGTTCCGGCGCCGATCTCGGCGCCCGGCCCGATCACCGCGCCGGGATCGACCGTGACGCCGTCCTCGAGACGGGCCTCGGGATGGACGTGGGCGCCGGGGGCGACGCCGCGGACGGCGAATTGCGAGCCGGGACGCAGGGCGTCCGGATGCAGGCGGCCGAGCAGCGCGGCGTAAGCGCGGTAGGGGTCGCGGCTGACGAGGGCGACCGTGCCGGCGGGACAGCGCGCCGCGAAGCGGGGCGAGACGAGGCACGCGCCCGCCCGCGTCGCCGCGAGGGCGTCGCCGTAGCGGGCGTTGTCCATGTAGGCGAGGTGGTCCGGGCCGGCGCTCTCCAGGGAGGCCGCGCCGCTGAACCGGCGATCCGGGTCCGCCCCCTCGGGGAGGCCGGTGCCGGCGGCCGCCGCGATCTCGGCCAGGGTGAGGCCTGTGGCGGCGGCGGTGAAGAAAACGGGATCTGACATGTTCGACAACGCGCCGGCCGGAACAATCCGGCCGGCGCGCGGGATTTTTATCAGAAGCGCGAGCCGCCGGAGAAGCGGAACGCCTGGACCTGATCCGCGCCGATATGGCCGTACTTGCCGAGGATCGGGACGAACACCTTCTGACCCTCGTCCTTCGACAGCGCGTAGGCGTAGTCGAACCGGATCGGGCCGAGCGGCGAGTTCCACAGGATGGACGCGCCGATCGAGGAGCGGATCGCCGCCGTATCGCGGACGTTCACGCATTCCGGCTCCACGCCGATCGTGAAGGCGTTGAAGTTGCACTTCCCGGTCGTCGGCGAGACACCGTTGATGAAGGCGTCGCCGTTCACGTTGAAGTTGCGCTGGCCGTGATAGCCGAACAGCGTGCCGGCGTCGGCGAAGAGCGCGCCCTTCAGGCCCAGATCGCGCGGAACGAGGGGCAGCGGGAACTGCACTTCGAGGGTGCCGCCGATGTAGGTGGAACCGCCGATCGCGTTCGAGCGGGCGTCGGCGATGCCGACGTCGCGCGGGCCGATGCCGTTCGGCGCGAAGCCGCGGACCAGCGACGGGCCGAGGAAGAACTGGTCGGTCACCCGCAGCGGGTCGTTGTTGAGCGACGAGATGTGGCCGCCCTGGAAGCGGATGAAGCCGACCACGTCCTCGAAGATCTCCTTGTAGTACCGCGCGTCGGCGGTCACGCGGAAGAACTTCGAGTCGCCGCCCAGGCCGGCGACGTCGGGCTTCAGCTCGGCGTAGAGGCCGTTGCGGGGCGCGCCGATCACGTCGAGGGTCGAGTAGGCGAGCGTCAGGCCGGCCAGCGACGTGAGCGTGTTGCCCTGCGAGCCCTTGATGGCGATCGAGGCCTCGCCGTCATACGCGCAGTTCGGGTAGATCGACTGGCCGCCGATGTTCCGGCCCGTGTTCGGGTCGATCGTGCCCGCCGCGTAGGTGGCGGTGTAGCCCGGGATCGGGATCGAGCAGTCGTTGTACGGCCGCTTGAGGGTGTTCGGCACCTTCAGCTCGGTGTTGTACAGCGAGTAGCGCAGCGTGATGCCGAATTCCTCGGTGATCGGCAGGCCGAGGCGCAGCTGGCCGCCGTACACCGTGGTCTCGTAGCGCGAGTACCGGGTCAGGTCGGAGTACTTGTAGAAGGCATCGAAGCCCGCCGCGAGGCGGTACCCGAGGAAGTACGGCTCGGTGAACGAGAAGTCGACGCCGCGCGAGTACTGGCCACCCGTGCCGGCGAGGCGGACGTACTGGCCGCGACCGAGGAAGTTCGACTCGGAGACCGAGACCTCGCCGATGATGCCGTCCTGGGTGGAGTAGCCGCCCGCCACCGAGAACGAACCCGTGGGCTGATCCTCGACGTCGATGTTGATGACCACGCGGTCCGGGGCCGAGCCCGGCTCGTTGGAGAAGCGGACCTTCTTGAAGAAGCCCAGGCCGTTCAGGCGGCGCTCGGCGCGGTCGGTCAGCACGCGGTTGTAGGCGTCGCCCTCCGCGATATCGAGCTCGCGGCGGATGACGTAGTCGCGGGTGCGGGTGTTGCCGCGGATGTTGATGCGCTCGACGTAGACGTGCGGGCCGTCCTCGACCACGAAGCCCAGGGAGACCTGGTGGCTCGCCGGGTCGCGCTGGCCGGTCGGGCGGACCTGCGCGAACGGGTAGCCGGCGCGGTTGACCTCGCGGGTGACGTTGTTGAGCGTCTTCTCGACGTCGTCGGCGTTGTAGATGTCGCCCACCGAGGTGGCGATGTCGCTGTCGAGCTTCGTGGTGTCGAGGCCCGGCAGGCGCGAATCCACCTGGACGGCGCCGACCTTGTACTGCTCGCCCTCGTTCACCGTGATGGTGATGACGTAGCCGGACTTGTCGCCCTCGACGTAGCGCGCGTCGGCGCTGACCACCTGGAAGTCGGCGTAGCCGTTCTTCAGGTAGTAGCGGCGGACCTGGTCGAGGTCGTTGGTGATGCGGTCGGGATCGTAGACGTCGGAGGTCTTGATGAACGACAGGAAGTTCATCTCCGAGGAGCTCATCAGCCCCTTCAGCGTCCGCTCCGAGTAGGCGTTGTTGCCGACGAAGTTGATCGAGATGATGCCGGTCTTATCGCCCTCGTCGATCTGGTAGATCACGTCGACGCGGCCGTTGGGCAGGTCGACCGTCCGGTAGGTCACCTTGGCGGTGCCGCGGCCGAAGCGCTTGTAGACGTCGCGGATGCGCGCGAGGTCGGCGTTGATGATCGCCTCGCTGTACGGCCCGCGGGCCTTGGCCTCGACCACGCCCTCCAGGGTGGCCTTCTCGATCTTCTTGTTGCCCTCGAAGACGACGCGGTTGATCAGGTTGTTCTCGCGGACCGTCACCACCGTGCGGCCACCCGACTGGGCGACCTTCACGTCGGAGAACATCCCGCTCGCGAGCAGGTTGCGGCGGGCCTCCTCGGCGGAGCCGGACGCCGTCCCGGTCACGTAGGACCGGATCGTGTCGGCATCGACGCGCTGGTTGCCCTGGACGACGATCTGCTGCGCCTGGGCAGCCCCGCTCAGGACGACACCCAGACCGGCAGTGACTAGGACGATGGTTTTCCGCACCGACTTACGTCGGGGCTTCCCCGTCAACGACATCATGCAATCGCCCGTTTCTGTTCTGGTCGCGGGGGTTAGCCCGTCACAGGCGACCGTTGATCGGCCGTCCCGTCACCTGGTCCAAGCGTGGCTTCGGTCCAAGCGTAGCTCTTAGCGGGATTCCCCTGCCAAGCAAACGCGCGGGAGGCCATCGTCAGGGGATTTTGGGGGGTCGTGGCCTTCGCGCCACTTAACGGTGCGGTCAGCCTGCGGGCAAACCGCGGATCGTGGTGAACGACCCGTAAACGTCTGGGCCGTCGCACCTTTTCAGCGGCCCTCGCGATCCCGTGAACGCGATTTTAACCCCGTTTCGACGCGCCGGCGGGGCGTCATCCGGGCGGTGTCCGGGCGAGATCGCGGCGGGATTGGGGCAGCGTTTCCGGTGGAGATCCGGCGGGGATACCGGGATCCCCGCCGGCCCCGGATCAGGTGTTCCGCCAGGAGGCGCCGAGGTTGAGGATGTCGTTCCAGGCGGCGAACAGCATCAGCATCAGCACCAGGGCGAGGCCGATGCGGAAGCCGATCTCCTGGGCCCGCTCGCTGAGCGGGCGGCCGCGCACCACCTCGAAGGCGTAGAACAGCAGGTGGCCGCCATCGAGCAGCGGCACCGGGAACAGGTTGAGCAGGCCGATCGAGACGGAGAGCAGGGCGATCAGCCCGACCAGACCGCCGACGCCGCCGGTCTTGGCGACCTCGCCGGAGACGCGGGCGATGCCGATCGGACCCGAGAGCTGGTCGGCGGATTCCCGGCCGGTCACGAGCTTGCCGAGATACGAGAAGGTGCGCTCGACGACGAAGTAGGTCTCCTTCACGCCGAGATTGAGCGAGTCGAGCGCGCCGTAATGCACGAGCCGCGCCTCCGAGCCCGCGGGGGAGCGGATGCCGAGCCGGCCGATCCGGTGGCGGCCGAACGGCGTCTTCTCCTCGAAGGTCGCCGGCGTCGCCTGGATGGTGATGGGCTGGTCGTTGCGCTCCACCGTGAAGGTCAGCAGCGTCCCGGCGCTGCCGGTGACCGTGCGGTACATGGCGTTGAAGTCGCCGATCTTCTCGCCGTCGATGGCGGTGATCACGTCGCCGGGCTGGAAGCCGGCCTGGGCGGCGACGCTGTTCGGCTCCACCGACGAGACCCGGGCGGGCAGCTCGTAGCGGCCGCCGAGCCAGATGGCGCCCGCGAAGAGCAGGATCGCCAGGATGAAGTTCGCCACCGGGCCAGCGGCGACGATCGCGGCGCGCTTCGACACGGGCTGGGTCGGGAAGCTGATCGCCCGCTCCTGCGGGCTCATCCGGGCGACGGCCTCCGGATCCGGCATGCTGGCGCCGTTCACGTCGCCGTGGAACTTCACGTAGCCGCCGAGCGGGATCGCGCAGACCTTCCAGCGGGTGCCGCGCCGGTCGTTGAAGCCGAACAGCTCGGGGCCGAAGCCGAGCGAGAAGGCGTGCACGCCGACCCCGCACCAGCGCCCGACCAAGAAGTGGCCCATCTCGTGCACGAACACCACGACGGTGAGCACGAACAGGAACGGGATCACGGCACCGAAGAAACCGCCGGCGGTCCCGCCCATCGCGTTGAGGAAGTCCATAAGCCGTATTCCTGGCCGTCTCGGCGCCGGCTTCTCGGGCCGGCCATCCGCCCTGTCTAGCAGATCGGCGGTGCCGACCGCCAACGCAATCCTGCGGCTCGGCCGCGGAACGTCGCACGCACCGTCCGAAACCGCACCGTCCGATACCGCACCGGCCGATCGCGCGCGGCGGTCCCGCCCGTCAGTGGCCGCCGCCTCCGCCCGCGCCGGCATTCGGCCGCCGGATCATCGGGACCGCGCAGGCCATCGCGAGGAACAGGACCGTGAGGGTCAGGAACACGTCCTCGAAGGCCATGACGAGGCCCTGGATCCGCACCGTGTTGGTCATCGCCTTCAGCGCCATGCCGGAGGCGGCGCTGCCGTAGGCGTCGAAGCCGCGCTGCAGCGCGTCGAGGCGCTCCAGCGCGGCCGTGTTCGCCCAGGTGAAGCGCTCGTGGAGCCGGGCGAGGTGCAGGTCCCAGCGGTCGTTGAGGATCGTGTTGATCAGCGCGAGCCCGACCGCGCCGCCGAGGTTGCGGGTCAGGTTGAACAGCCCCGACGCGTTCTTCATCCGCGCCGGCGGCAGCGTGCCCAGCGCGATGTTGTTGATCGGGATCATGCACAGCATCAGCGAGCAGCCGCGCAGGATCTGCGGCAGCAGCAGCTCGTAGAAGTCCCAGTCCTTGGTGAGCCCGGTGACGATCCAGGTGCCGCAGGCGAAGCCGACGAAGCCGATCCCCATCATGATGCGGGGATCGACCCTGCCCGAGAGCCGGCCGGCGATCGGGGCGGTGGCGAACATGCACAGGCCGGAGACGAACATCGTCTCGCCGATCATCAGCGCCGAGTAGCCGCGCACCCGGGCGAGGTAGACCGGGTAGATGTAGGTCAGACCGTAGAGGCCGATGCCCAGCACGAAGCTCGCCACGCAGCCGCTGGCGAAGTTCCGGTCCGAGAAGGCCCGGAGATCGACGATCGGCTGCTTGGCCGTGAAGACCCGCCAGAAGAACAGCAGCGCCGACGTCCCGCAGACGACCGCGCAGGCGAAGACCGCCTCGTCCTGCAGCCAGTCGTGGTTCGGCCCCTCCTCCAGCACGTACTCGAGGCAGCCGAGGAAGCCGGCCATGAAGGCGAGGCCGGCCCAGTCGAACGATCTGATCAGGCCGTAATTGGGCTCGTCGAAATCGACCAGGATCCAGGTCGAGACGGTCACGAAGATGCCCGGCACGACGTTGATCAGGAACAGCCAGTGCCACGACATCAGGTCGGTCAGGTAGCCGCCCACCGTCGGGCCGATCGTCGGCGCCAGCGTCGCCACGAGGCCGATCATCGGCGAGACGATGGTCCGCTTCGAGGGCGGGAAGATCGTGAAGGCCGCGGCGAAGACGGTCGGGATCATGCCGCCGCCGATGAAGCCCTGGAGCGCCCGCCAGACGATCATCTCGCCGATCGACGAGGAGGTGGCGCACATCAGGCTCATCAGGGTGAAGCCGCCCGCCGAGATGGCGAACATCCAGCGCGTCGAGAGCACCCGCGACAGGGTGCCGGAGAGCGGGATCGAGATGACCTCGGCGATCAGGTAGCTGGTCTGGACCCAGGGGATCTCGTCGCCGGAGGCCGAGAGGCCGGCCTGGATCTCGTTCAGGGAGGCCGAGACGATCTGGATGTCCAGGATCGCCATGAACATGCCGAAGACCATGCAGACGAACGCCACCATGCGGCGGCGGTCGAGGGGCGGATCGGCGGCGCGGATCGGCGCGCCGGGCGCGAGGGCGGCGCTGGCGGCCATGGCCGGTCTCAGCGGCTCGCGGTGCTGACCGGCCGCGCCGCGGAGGCGCGGTCGAGGACGGAGCGGTCCGCGCCGGTGCGGGTATCGACCCGCACCACCGCCGACAGGCCCGGCCGCAGCAGGCCCTCCCGGGCGACCTCCTCGGGCACGCGCACCCGGACCGGCAGGCGCTGGACGATCTTGGTGAAGTTGCCGGTGGCGTTGTCGGGCGGCAGCAGGCTGAAGACCGAGCCGGAGGCCGGCGAGAACGATTCCACCACGGCGTGGATCTCACGGTCCGGATAGGCGTCGACCGTCACGGTCACCGGCTGTCCGGGACGCATGCGCTCGACCTGGGTCTCCTTGAAGTTCGCGTCGATCCGGACGCTCTGGAGCGGGACCAGCGCGGCGACCCGCGTGCCGGGCCCGACATAGGCGCCGGCCTCGACGGCCTTGTTGCCGACCACACCGTCGAAGGGCGCGCGGATGACCGTGAAGTCGAGGTCGCGCCGGGCCCGGTCGACGGCGGTGCGGAGTTCCGCCGCGAGGCTCTCCGCCTCGCGCTTCTGCGCCTGGAGCACGTCCACGTTGGCGCGGGCCGCGAGGAGGCCCGCCTCCATGGCCTTCACGGAGGCCTCGGTGCGGTCGCGGTCGGCACGGGTCTGGTCGATGCGCGACTTGGCCACGTAATCCGCCTGCATCTGCGTCGACCGGGCGAAGTCGGCCTGGGCGCGGACGGCGTCGGCGCGGGTCGCGTCGAGCTGCGCGGCGGCCTGGGCGACCTGGGCCTGCGCCGCCTCGGCCTGCCGGCCGATCCGCGCGATCGTGCTCTCCTGGGTGGCGAGCTTGTCCTGCGCCGCCTGCAGCGCGAGGCGGTAGTCGCCGTCGTCGAGCTTGGCGATGACGTCGCCCTTCCTCACCGCGAGGCCGTTCACCACCGGGACCGACTGGAGATAGCCCGGGATCTTGGCCGCGAGGACCGAGATGTCGGCCTGGACGTAGGCGTCGTCGGTCGAGACGAAGAACCGCCCGACGGTCCACCACTGCCACCCCTGATACGCGCCGCCGCCCAGGGCGGCCGTCAGCAGTCCGAGCAGGACGAGCCGCCTCATGGAGCGCTTGCGCGCGGGCGGCGCCTCGACCGGCACGGGCGTCGGCAGGGACGCCGCGGTGGCGGCCGGCGCGGTGCGCTCGGCACGCGCCTCGTCCCCGGCCTCGATTCGGGTCTCAATACCGGTCTCGAGACCGGAACTCGGCCGATCGGCGTCCTCGCGAAGGGACATATCAGCGCCTCGAAAGAGATGACCGAACCGTTCGGTCAATAACCAGGCACGACTTGACGCGCCCGCGAAGAAGCCGCAGGTTATTTTGACCGAACGGTTCGGTCAAGCGTGACGGTGTCACGGTGCGGAGCGGGATGATGGCTCAGGGTGCGGCGCTGGAGCGGGGTCAGGCCCAGCACGAGGGCGACAAGCGGCAGCAGATCCTCGAGGGCGCGCGGACGGTGTTCCTGGCGGCGGGGTTCGACGGGGCCAGCATGGGCGAGATCGCCCGGGCGGCCGGGGTCTCGAAGGGCACGCTCTACGTCTACTTCGAGAACAAGGAGGACCTGTTCGAGGCGCTGGCGATCCAGGAGAAGGCCAGCCTCGCCGAGGCCCTGTTCACCCTGGACGCGGACGATCCCGACGTGCCGGGCGTCCTGACGCGGCTCGGAAGCAGCTTCCTGACCGAGATGTGCCGGCCGGCGCACGTCTCGCTGGTCCGCATGGTCATCGGCGCGAGCGAGAAGTTTCCGCGCTTCGGGCAGGTCTACTATCAGGCCGGTCCGGCCCGCGGCGTCGAGCGCCTCTCGCGCTACCTCGACGCGCAGGTCCAGGCGGGGCGCCTGACGATCGCCGACACCGAGCTCGCGGCCCGGCACTTCCTGCATCTCTGCCAGGCGGGTCTGCTGACCCGCCTGCTGTTCGCGGCGGGCGGCATCGCCGGCGAGGCCGAGATGCGCCATCAGGTCGACGAGGCAGTCCGGGTGTTCCTGGCCGGGTACGGCCCCGCGCGCTGAGGCGCAGCTCAGGCGGGAAACGTCGTTGCGAGCGCGGCGAAGCGATCCAGCGGCGCGACGCTCGCAGAATGTTGCGCCGACCTGGGTTGCTTCGCCGCGCTCGCAATGACCGGGTTTAGCCGGCGGCGCGCAGCTCCGGCAGGGCCTCGGCGCTCCAGATCCGCACGTGGGCATCGATGGCGAGCGCCTCGTCGACGTCGGCGGGCGCGGTCCGGTACCGGCCGGCGAAGTGCGCGCAGGCGCGCTCGACCAGATCGCTGATCCCGTAGAAGCCGATCCGGCCGGCGATGAAGGCCGCCACCGCGATCTCGTTGGCCGCGTTCATCACGGTCGGCGCCGCACCGCCCGCCGCCAGCGCCGCGCGGGCGATCCGCAGGCACGGGAAGCGCGCCTCGTCCGCGGCCTCGAAGGTGAGCGATCCGAGCTTCACGAGGTCGAGGGGGCGGCCCCGCTGGATCGTGAGCCGGTCACCGAGGCCGAGGCAGTGCGAGATCGGCACGCGCATGTCGGGCAGCGCCAGCTCGGCGGTCACGGCGCCGTCGAGCCAGTAGACCATCCCGTGGATCACCGATTGCGGGTGCACCACGACGTCGAGCCGCTCGGGCTCGATGCCGAACAGGTGGTGCGCCTCGATCAGCTCGAGCCCCTTGTTCATCAGGCTCGCCGAATCGATGTTGATCTTCATCCCCATCGACCAGGTCGGATGGGCGGCGGCCTCGGCCGCGGAGGCGGCGGCGATCCGCTCGCGGCTCCAGGTCCGGAACGGGCCGCCCGAGGCCGTGATCATCATGGTGCGGACGTCGGCGAGCGGCCGGCCGGCCAGCGCCTGGCTCAGCGCGTCGTGCTCGGAATCCATCGGCAGGATCGTGGCGCCGTAGCGGGCGGCGTCGCGCATGAAGGCGTCGCCGGCGCAGACGAGGCTCTCCTTGTTGGCGAGGGCGACCTTGCGGCCGAGCCGAAGGGCCGCGTGGGTCGATTTCAGCCCCGCCGCCCCGCTCACGGCGGCGACGACGATGTCGGCGTCGCGGGCGGCGGCCTCCATGACGGCCGCCTCCCCCGCCCCGCTCGGGATGCCGGAGCCCGACAGGGCCTCGGCCAGCGCCGGGCCCGCGGCCTCGTCGGCGAGCGCCGCGAAGGAGGCGTTGAGCTCGCGGGCGACCTTGGCCAGGGCGACGGGATCCTTGCCGCCCACCAGGGCGCCGACGCGGAAACGGTCGGCGTGCTGGGCCAGGAGGTCGGCGGTGGAGCGGCCGATCGAGCCGGTGGCGCCGAAGACGGTGACGACCTGGGTCACGGGTTCAACTCCCTCATCGTCACGGGATCAGACCGCCGCCGCGCAGGGCGAGATAGACAGCCGCCAGCACGGCGACCGCGAAGAATCCGTCGAGCCTGTCCATGACGCCGCCGTGGCCGGGGATGATCTTCCCCGAATCCTTGACGCCGTAGCGGCGCTTCAGGCCGGATTCGATCAGGTCGCCCGCCTGACTCAGGACCGAGGCCAGCGCGCTCACGCCCGCCACCACCGGGAGGGAGGCGGCGCTGGGCAGGGTCGTGCCGGCGAGGTCGGCGACCACCGGGACCAGCGTCCCGGCGGCGACCGCGCCGACGAGGCCGCCGAGGGCGCCCGACCACGTCTTGTTGGGCGAGACCCGCGGCATCAGCTTGGGGCCGCCGATCTTCCGACCGGCGAAGTAGGCCGCGATGTCGGTGGACCAGACCACCGCGAACATCCAGGCCGGCCCGACGAGGCCGATGGCAGGATCGTCGCGCAGGGCCACCGGCACCGCCGCGATCGCCGCCGCGCCGAGCACCCCGAGGAAGGCGCGGAGCCGGCCCCGGCCGGTCCGCGCCACCGTGGCGCAGGCCGCGGCGCCGAGCAGCAGGACCGCGAGGCAGGCCGGCGTCGGGGCGCCGCCGCGCTGGCAGAGCAGCAGGGCGCCGAGCGTCGCCGCGCCCAGCGCGATCAGCACCTCGCGGGGCTCCGTGCGGCTCATCACCATCCACTCGGCGAAGCCGACGATGCCGGCGGCGAGCCAGATCCCCGCGAAGAGCCAGCCGCCATAGACGAGCGCGGCCAGCACGCCGGCCCCGAGCACGAGGCCCGAGGCGACGCGCAGCCACAGCTCGCGCCGCCCCGAGGGACGCGCGGCCGGTGCGGCGGCGGAGGTCACGCGCGTCCCGTCCCGCGCCTCAGACCTGCATGATCTCCTTCTCCTTGGAGGCCAGCACGCCGTCGATCTCGGCGATGTACTGGTCGGTCGCCTTCTGAACGTCGGTGGCCTGACGCTTCTCGTCATCCTCCGAGATGGCGCTGTCCTTCAGGAGCTTCTTGAGGTGGTCGAGGCCGTCCCGGCGCACGTGGCGCACGGCGACGCGAGCCTCCTCGGTGTACTTGTGGGCGACCTTGACCATCTCCTTGCGGCGCTGCTCGTTCATCTCGGGGATGCGGAGCCGGATGGTCTGCCCCTCGGTCTGCGGGTTGAGGCCGAGGTCGGATTCGCGGATCGCTTTCTCGACGGCCGTGACCATGCTGCGGTCCCAGACCGAGATCGACAGGAGCCGGGGCTCCGGCACGCTGACGGTGGCGACCTGGGCCATCGGCATCATCGAGCCGTAGGCGTCGACCTGGATCGGGTCGAGGAGCGACGGCGTGGCGCGCCCGGTGCGCAGCGAGCCGAGATCCTTCGAGAGCGAGGCGACGGCGCCCTGCATGCGGCGCTTGATGTCGTTGAGATCGAATTCCGGTGTGGCCATGAGGGTCGTCCCGAGACGTCTGACGTGGTCTTGAGCCCGGCGCGGGCAGTCGCGGCCTCAATGGACGAATTTTTTCAGGGCCGCAAACGGTCGCGACCCCGATCGTGCCGCGTGTCAGGGCGCCACGAGGGTCGAGGGCGCGTCGCCCGACAGGATCGCGGCGATCGAGCTCGGCGGGTGGAGCGAGCCGACCACGATCGACAGGCGGCTCTCCCGGGCCAGCGCGAAGGCGGCGGTGTCCATCACCTTGAGGTCGCGGGCGATCGCCTCGTCGTGGGTGATGCGGTCGTAGCGCGTGGCACTCGGATCCTTCTTCGGATCCGCCGAGTAGACGCCGTCCACCTGCGTCGCCTTGAGAACCGCGTCGCAGCGCAGCTCGGCGGCGCGCAGCACCGCGGCGGTGTCGGTGGTGAAGAACGGGTTGCCGGTGCCGCCGGCGAGGACGACAACCTGGCCCTTGTCCAGATGGTGCAGCGCCGGCTGGCGGGCGTAGGTCTCGCAGATGGTCGGCATCGACACCGCCGACATGGTCCGCGCCTGGACGCCCGCGGCGTTGAGCGCCGTCTCGATCGCCAGCGAGTTCATCACCGTGGCCATCATGCCGAGGGAATCCCCGGTCGCCCGGTCGATCCAGCCGGCCGCGGAGATCCGCGCCCCGCGGATCATGTTGCCGCCGCCCACCACGATGGCGATCTCGGCACCCGCCTCGATCGTGCGGGCGATGTCCTCGGCGAGCGCCGCCAGGGTCGGCGGATGCAACCAGTAGCCGTCCGGAGCGGCGAGCGCCTCGCCCGACAGCTTCACGAGGATACGGCGAAACGGCGTCGTCTCCGGCATCTGGGCCCCCGGCTCCATCCCGCATCGCGCAAGCGGGGAGGCTTCTACGTCAACCGCCCGAGCGCCGTCGAGAGGCCCGGCACCGATACGGCGGGGATCGTGGGCCGAAATGCTACCGGCGCGCGAGCGACGTGCGAGAGACGGTCGCCCGGGGAGGACGTCTGCGCCGCCGGCGCGGTCCGAATCCGGAGCGCCGGCGCCGGCTCTCAGCTGCCGGCGAGGACGCCGACGGCGCCGAAGACGGTCATGGCGAGGCCGGAGGCGAACACGCCGATCATGAGGTAGGAGAAGGGTTTCAGAGCCATGCCGGGAACGTAGAGCGGCGCCGCGAGGCGGGGCGTGCGGCGCAACACGGCCCGGCGTGGATCGATCCCGCGACTCCGGAAACGCGAAGCCCCGCCCGGCTCGTGCCGGACGGGGCTGGTCACGCGCGAGCCCGGCAGGCCCGGCGCTCGCGCTCGAACTCAGGCGCGGCCGGCCTGCTGGGCGACCTCGGTGGCGAAGTCCGGACCCTCTTCCTTCTCGATGCCGTCGCCCAGCGCGTAGCGGACGAAGCCCGTCAGGGTCACGGGGCCGCCGACCTTGGAGCCGGCCTCCTTGAGGACCTGGCTCACCGTCTTGGAGCCGTCGTGCACGAAGGGCTGCTCCAGGAGGGTGACCTCCTTGTAGTAGCTCTTCAGGCCGCTCTCGATGATCTTGGCGAGGACGTGGTCCGGCTTGCCGGCGTTCTTCTCGCGCAGGATGTTCGACTCGCGCTCCACCGTGGCGGCGTCGACGCCCGAGGCGTCCAGCGCCACCGGGTTGGTCGCCGCGATGTGCATGGCGATCTGGCGGCCCAGCGCCGAGAGCGCGTCGACGTCGCCCTCGGACTCGAGCGCCACGAGCACGCCGATCTTGCCGAGGCCCTCGGAGATCTGGTTGTGCACGTAGGAGGCGATGACGCCCTTCTTGACCTCGAGCTTGGTGACCCGGCGCAGGTTCATGTTCTCGCCGATGGTGGCGATCAGGGCCTGCAGCTTCTCCGAGACGGTCTCGGTGGCGCCCGGGAAGTGGGCGGTCTGGAGCCCCTCCAGCGTGCCGTCGGTGTTCAGGGCGATCTTGGCGGCTTCGCGGGCGAAGGCCTGGAAGGCGTCGTTGCGGGCGACGAAGTCGGTCTCGGAGTTCACCTCGACCACGGCGGCGTGGTGGCCGGCGGACTCGACGGCGACGAGGCCCTCGGCGGCGACGCGGCCGGCCTTCTTGGCGGCCTTGGCGAGACCCTTCTTGCGCAGCCAGTCGACGGCGGCCTCGATGTCGCCCTGCGTCTCGTTGAGCGCGCCCTTGCAGTCCATCATGCCGGCGCCGGTCTTCTCCCGGAGCTCCTTCACCATCGCGGCGGTGATGTTGGCCATGGCGGTCCCTTTCGTGTGGTCTGGATGCGAGAGGCCCGGCGCGCGGGTGAGCGGCCGGGCCCGGTATGCCTGGATTCGCGACGGCCCGATGACGGTGCCGCCGCGAAGCCCCGTTGGATCAGGCCGCGGCGGCGGCCTCGACGAAGCCGCGGGCCTGGGAGACCCACGAATCGCGGTCGATGCGGCCGTTGAGCTTCAGGTCGGCATCGACCTTGGCGACGTCCTCGGGCGTCATCGCGGCGAGCTGCCAGTAGTGGTAGATGCCGGCGTCGTTGAGCTTCTGCACGATCTGCGGGCCGGCGCCATTCAGCTTGGTCAGGTCGTCCGGCGCGCCGCGCGGGGCGGCGAGCAGCTCGAAGTGCTCGGTCGACTCGGCGAGCATCGCCACGTCGGCCGGGTCGAGGGCGTCGGACTCGACCGTGACGGCCGCGTCGTCGTTCGCCGGCAGCTCCTCGGCCATCGGCTCCTCGGAGGCGCCGAGATCCATGCCCGACGAGCCCTGGGCGCGCGAGATGCCGTCGATGGCGGCCTTGGCGATCAGGTCGCAGTACAGCGCGATCGCGCGGCCGGCGTCGTCGTTGGCCGGGACGATGTAGCTGATGCCGTCCGGGTTGCAGTTGGTGTCGACGATGGCGGCGACCGGGATGCCGAGGCGGTTCGCCTCCTTGATCGCCAGCTGCTCCTTGTTGGTGTCGATCACGAACAGCAGGTCCGGGACGCCGCCCATGTCCTTGATGCCGCCGAGCGCCTTCTCGAGCTTCTCCTTCTCGCGGGAGAGCATCAGGCGCTCCTTCTTGGTCAGGCCCGGGCCGCCGGTCTCCAGCGTCTCGGTGACCTTGCGCAGGCGCGAGATCGAGCCCGAGATGGTCTTCCAGTTGGTGAGCATGCCGCCCAGCCAGCGGGAGTTGACGTAGTACTGGGCCGACCGCTTGGCCGCCTCGGCGATCGTGTCGGCCGCCTGGCGCTTGGTGCCGACGAACAGCACGCGGCCGCCCTTAGCGACGGTGTCGCTCACCGCCTGCAGCGCCTGGTGCATCGCCGGCACGGTCTGGGCGAGGTCGATGATGTGGATGTTGTTGCGCGTACCGAAGATGTACGGCTGCATCTTCGGGTTCCAGCGGTGCGCCTGGTGACCGAAATGTGCGCCCGCCTCGAGGAGCTGACGCATAGAGAAATCGACGGCCATGTCTTTGTGCTCTCCGGTTATATCCGCCGCGGAGGGATGCGGCCGGCCGAGATCTCGGACGACCACCGGAAACGCCTCATTCAGGCATGAGGCCGGCTCCGCGTGTGGGATGGGCGGGCGCTTAGCAGAGGGCGGGTCCGAAGGCAAGAAGCGGCGGGGTGGCGCGGGCCATCCCTCGATCACAGCCTGGGTTCAGAGCGCTTGCACCGCGCGGGCGCGCCTCGCGACAGTTCGGACCGTGGCGGCGGTCGCCTTCGACACCCTGAAATCCGCCCGGACCCTCCGGGAGAGAGCCAAGCTGTCCCCGGAACAGGCGGAGGGCTTGCCCGATGCCATGGCGGAAGCGCTGCAGGGCGATCGCGTCACGAAGGCGGATCCGCGCGTCGAGCTGGCGGATACGCGGTCCGAAATCGTGCGCTGGGTGGCGGGCTCGATCGGCTTCCAGACACTCGCTGTCATCGGCGCGGTCGTCGCCCTCGCCCGGGCTCTGCACTGACAGGCGCGCAGCCCGGATCACCCGCCCGCGAACACCGCCGCCACGTCCTCGGCCGTCATCACCCGGTGCGCGCCCGCCGGCAGGTCCGCCGGCAGAGCGAGGCCGCCGACCCGGTCCCGGTGCAGCGCCGCGACGTGGTTGCCGACGGCGGCGAACATCCGGCGGACCTGGTGGTACCGGCCCTCCGTCAGGGTCACCGCGCAGCGGGTCGCGTCCTCGACGTCGAGCCGCACCGGCAGGAGCGGGCGCTCCTCGCCCTCCAGGACGAGCGTGCCCGCGGCGAACACCTCCGCCTCGCGGCCGGTCAGCGGCCGGTCGAGGGTCACGCGGTAGCGCTTCGCCACCTGCGCCTTCGGGCTGATGATCCGGTGCAGCAGCGCCCCGTCGTCGGTCAGCAGCAGCAGGCCCGAGGTCTCCTTGTCGAGGCGTCCCACCGTGGAGAGCGGCGGGTCGCGGCGGCGCCAGCGCTCGGGGAGGAGCCCGTAGACCAGCGGGCCGGCCTCCTTGTGGGAGCAGGTCACGCCCAGCGGCTTGTGCAGCATCAGGCACAGGCCGGGGAGCGGGTCGAGGGATTCGCCGTCGACGGTGAGGCGCTCCGGCAGGTCCGGCGCGAGGGCGACCCGGTCGCCGGCATCCGCGAGTTCAGCGCCGTCGAGGCGGATCGCGCCGGCGCGGGCGAGGGCCTGGATCTCGCGGCGCGAGCCGTAGCCGAGATTGGCGAGGAGCTTGTCCAGGCGGACGGATCTCGCCGCGCTCATGGAAGCGGCGCCCTCATCGGCGGGCCTCGTAGACCCGGTAGCCGTTCGCCTGGACGGCCACCGCGACGTGCCGGAACGCCTCGCGCAGGCTCGCCTCGTAGGGCAGGTGCGCGTTGGCCACGAGCCACAGCGCCCCCCCGGGGCGCAGGGCCTCGGCCGCCCGCGCGATGAACGCCCGGCCGAGCGCCTGATCCTCGCTCCCGCCCTCGTGGAACGGCGGGTTCGTGACGACGAAGTCGAGGTTTTCCGGCACCGCGCCGGACGCGCGGATATCGGCCCAGAGGATCGTCGCGCGCGGATCGGCGACGTTGCGGCGCGCCATCTCGACGGCGCGCCGATCGATCTCCAGCAGGGTCAGGGCGGTCACGGCCTCGGACCCCAGGACGGCCCGCGACAGGATCCCGAGGCCGCAGCCGAAATCGGCGCCGCGGCCCTTGAGGGCGGGGAGGTTCGCCAGGAGCAGCGCCGTGCCGGGATCGAGCCGGTCCCACGAGAAGATGCCGGGCTGCGTGCACAGGGCGAGGTTGTCGACGTGGCGCGGGCCGCCCTCGTCGATCGCCTCGGCGACGCCGGCGAGGTCGGTCGGGCGCTCCGCCGTGCAGATCCGGTGATGCCGGCGCGGCTGGTCGGCGGCGGCGCAGCCGAAGGTCGTCAGTTCCTTGGCCAGGCGGGTTCCGCCGCGATCCTTGGGCGCCAGGGCGACCATGCGGCCGCCGGGCCCGAGGGCGCGCAGCACCTGGGCCAGCACGTAGCGCCGCTCGACCGTTCCGGGCGGCGCCAGCACGGTGGCCGCGTCGAGGCTGTTCTCGGACAGGTCCTCCAGCCGCGCGGCGCCGGGAATCAACGGGGAGAGCTGGACGGCGTCGCCCGGGACCTCGGCGAGGTCCACCGGCGGCAGGCCGTAGACGGCATGGCGCATAGACAATTCGGGATTTGGAGTGCCGAATCCGGAACGCGAATCCGCGGCGGAGCGGGGTAAACCCGCGCCCGACTCGGTTCATCCGGGGGGAACACCGCTTTTATACCGGAACCCGCCGGGAAGCCCAGCCTCCCGCGCGCGACCCGGCGCGTCAGCCCCGCGGGAATTCCAGGCCCATCTCGCGGTAGCGGGCCGGATCGTCGGCCCAGTTCTCCCGCACCTTCACGTGCAGGAACAGGTGGACCTTGGCGTCGGCCGCCTCGGCGATCTCGATCCGGGCCGCCTGCCCGATCGACCGGATGGTCTGGCCGCCCTTGCCGAGCACGATCGAGCGCTGGCTCTCCCGCTCGACGAAGATCGTCTGCTCGATCCGCACCGAGCCGTCGGGCCGGATCTGCCACTGGTCGGTCTCCACCGTGGAGCGGTAGGGCAGCTCCTCGTGCAGCCGGTCGTAGATCTTCTCGCGGGTGATCTCGGCGGCGAGCATGCGCAGGGGCGCGTCCGAGACCTGATCCTCCGGATAGAGCCAGGGCCCCGGCGGCATGCGGGCGGCCAGCGCCCGGCGCAGGTCGGCGACGCCGTCGCCGTTCAGCGCCGAGATCATGAAGGTCTCGGCGAAGGGCGCGGCGGCGTTGAGCTTCGCGGCGAGATCGAGGAGCCGCTCGCGCGGGATCAGGTCGATCTTGTTGAGGATCAGCAGCTTCTCGCGCTTCACCTCGCCGAGCCGGCCGAGCACCGCCTCCACCTCCGCGTCGACGCCCTTGCGCGCGTCGACCAGCAGGCAGACGGCGTCGGCGTCGGCGGCGCCGCTCCAGGCCGAGTGCACCATCGCGCGGTCGAGGCGGCGCTTGGGCGCGAAGATGCCGGGGGTGTCGACCAGGACGACCTGGGCCGACCCCTCGATGAGGATGCCCCGCACCAGGGCCCGGGTCGTCTGCACCTTGCGCGAGACGATCGAGACCTTGGTGCCGACGAGGTTGTTGAGCAGGGTCGACTTGCCGGCATTCGGCACGCCGATCAGCGCCACGAAGCCGGCCCGCGCGTCGGCGGGCGTGCCGGGAAGGGTGGACGGGTCGCGCGCGGGCTCCCGGGCCGGCGCGCTGTCGGGCCCGTCCCGCTCGTCGTGATCGTCCTGCTCGTGCGCGCTCATGCTGTCTCCGTCGGCTCCGCATCCGCGGAGGCCCCGATTCCCTCCCGCTCCATCAGCGCCCGGGCGGCGGCCTGCTCGGCGATCCGCTTCGACGTGCCGTCACCGAGGCCGGGCTCGAGGCCCTCGACCTGCACGGCGATGCGGAACCGGGGCGCGTGGTCGGGACCGGTGCGCTCCACCACCGCGTAGGTGGGGATCGGCAGGCTGCGGCCCATGGCCCATTCCTGCAAGGCGGATTTGGCGTCGCGGCCCCGGGCCGCCGCGGTCGGCTCGCCGGGGCGGAAATGGGTCTCGACCACCGCCCGGGCGGCGTCGAACCCGGCGTCGAGGTAGATCGCGCCCAGGATCGCCTCGCAGACGTCGGCGAGGATCGTCTGGTTGCGCCGGCCGCCGCCCATGACCTCGCCCTGGCCGAGAATCAGGTGCGGGCCGACCTCCCAGGAGGCGGCCACGGCCGCGCAGGTCTCGCGCCGGACGAGGGCGGCGAGGCGCCGGGAGAGGTCGCCCTCGTCGGCCTCCGGGAAGGCGCCGTAGAGCCGGTCGGCGACCGCGAGCCCGAGCACCCGGTCGCCGAGGAATTCCAGGCGCTGGTAGCTGCCGCCCCGGCCGCTCGCCTTGCTGGTGTGGGTCAGCGCGCGGGTGAGCAGGTCCTGATCGCCGAAGCTGTGCCCGATCCGCTCCTCGAGGGCGGTCAGGGGCGGGCGCGGCTTGTGGGCCCGCCGGGATCGGGCGTTCGCCCGGGGCTGCGCGGCGTCGTCCAAGTCCGGGCCGGTCAATGGATCGTCGTGAACAGGCGCGACCAGCGCACGTGGGCCGGCCAGTTCCAGACCTGCCACGCCGGCGTGCCCTCGTCGATCGAGAAGAAGATCATCTCGGCGCGCCCGACCAGATTGGCGAAGGGCACGTAGCCGACATTGGCGAGATCGCGCGAATCGGTGGAGTTGTCGCGGTTGTCGCCCATCATGAAAAAGTGACCGGGCGGGACCGTGTACAGCTCGGTCTTGTCCCAGAATCCGTTGTCGCCGTCGCGCTCGATCACCCGGTGGACCACGCCGTTGGGCAGGGTCTCCAGGTACTGGGGCACCTTGGTCGGCTGGCCGTAGGGGTCGGTGGTCTCGTAGTCGGCGATCCGCTCGCGCTTGACCGCCTTGCCGTTGATGTTGAGCACGCCGTCGATCATCTGGATCTTGTCGCCCGGCAGGCCGATCACGCGCTTGATGTAGTCGGTCGAGTTGTCCTTGGGCAGCTTGAACACCGCGATGTCGCCGCGCTTCGGGTCGGCTCCCCAGATCCGGCCGTCGGCCTGGATCGGAATGTATTCCGAGAGAGGCAGCGAGTACTTGGAATAGCCGTAGGAATATTTCGACACGAACAGGTAGTCACCGATCAGCAGCGTCGGCACCAGCGAGCCCGAAGGGATGTTGAACGGCTGGAACAGGAGCGTCCGCACCACCAGGGCGATCAGCAGCGCCTGGATGCCGACCTTCAGCGTCTCGCGGATGCTGGCCCAGGTGCCGGTCTCGGCAGGTTTCCTGAGCGGCTTGCCGTCGTAATCCACGCGCGCGTTCCGTCTTCGGTTGAGGTGCATCGCCCGCGCTCAGCGGGGCGCGGCCCCGCCGCGCGCGGCCTGATGTGCGGTTGTCCCGAGGAATGCGCCGCAATCGTGTCCGCCGTGTCCGGCGGTCTAGACCATGCGCGAGCCCCCCGCAACGCGCGACCGCCGCTGGCTAATCCGCGACGCCGGCCTCAACCGGCGACAGAGACCGGCAAGGCCTCGATGATCACGAAGGCCTGCGCCATCGGCGGATCGTCCGTGAGGCTCACGTGCAGGCGCGCCGCGTGCCCCGCCGGCAGCAGTTCCGCGAGCCGCTCCGCCGCGCCGCCCGCGAGCCGCAGGGTCGGCTGGCCGGAGGGCAGGTTCACCACCTCCATGTCGCGCCAGAAGACGCCGGCGCTGAGGCCGGTGCCGAGCGCCTTGGCGCAGGCTTCCTTGGCGGCGAAGCGGCGGGCGTAGCCCTCGGCGCGGGCGGCCCGCCGGTCGCAGCGGGCCCGCTCCCCGTCGGTGAAGACCCGGTGGGTGAAGCGCGCGCCGTGCCGCTCCAGGGTCCGGGCGATCCGGCGGATGTCGCAGAGATCCGAGCCGATCCCGACGATCATGGGTGCCGCGCCCGGTCCATGGCGGCCCGCATGTCGCGCACCGCCCGGTCGAGTCCCACGAAGATCGCGTCGGCGATCAGGGAATGGCCGATGTTCAGCTCCCGGATCTGCGGCAGGGCCGCCACCGGGCCGACGCTGCCGAGGGTGAGCCCGTGGCCCGCGTGGATCTCGAGGCCGAGGCCGGCGCCGTGCTCCGCCGCGCGCCGGATGCGGGCGAGCTCGCGCGCGGTCCGGGCGTCGTCGTCCTCCAGAGCCGCCTCGCAGTAGCTGCCGGTGTGCAGCTCGACCACCGGCGCCCCGAGGGCGCGGGCGGCGTCCATGATCGCGGGCTCGGGCTCGACGAACAGCGAGACGCGGATGCCGGCCTCCGCGAGGGCCCGGATGCGCGGCGCCAGGTGCTCCCGGCCGCCGACGATGTCGAGGCCGCCCTCGGTGGTGCGCTCCTCGCGCTTCTCCGGGACGAGGCAGGCGGCGTGCGGGCGGGTGTCCAGCGCGATCGCCACCATCTCGTCGGTGGCGGCCATCTCGAAGTTGAGCGGCACGGACAGGCCGCGCTTGAGCGCCGCGATGTCGGTGTCGCGGATGTGGCGCCGGTCCTCGCGGAGATGCGCGGTGATCCCGTCGGCGCCCGCCTCGACGGCGAGCAGGGCCGCGCGCACCGGGTCCGGGTAGTCGCCGCCGCGGGCGTTGCGGACGGTCGCGACGTGATCGATGTTGACGCCCAGGCGCAGTTTCTCGGAGGTCATCCGCTCGTTCGTCCCCGTGTCGGCGCGGTGCGACAGGCATACCGGCGGGGTCCGGAGGGCGCGGCGCGCCCTCACCCCGTGCCGGCGATATGCGGAGGATCGCGCGCGCCGGCAAGACGCCCGGGGCCCGCGGCGTCACGCGACCGGGACGCGGGCGGCCTCCGGCGGCCGCCCGCTTCTCGAGGGGCCGGTGCGGCCCGCCCGGTCAGGCGAGCCGCAGGCGCGACCGGCTGTCCTTCCGCTCGGGCAGTGTGTCGAGGGCGGTCCGGACGATGGTTTTGGCGTCGAGGCCTGCCTCTGCGTACATCTTCTCCGGGCTGTCGTGGTCCTGGTAGGCGTCCGGCAGCGTCATGGTCCGCACCCGCACGCCGCCCGCGTCCAGCGCGCCGCGCTCGGCCAGCAGGTGCAGCACCATCGCGCCGAACCCGCCCCGCGAGCCCTCCTCCACCGTGATCAGCACCTCGTGGTCGCGCGCCAGATCCAGGATCAGCGCCTCGTCCAGCGGCTTGGCGAACCGCGCGTCCGCCACCGTCACCGCCACGCCCTGCTCGGCCAGCGCGTCCGCCGCCTTCAAGGCCTCCGCCAGGCGCGTGCCGAGCGACAGGAGCGCCACCCGCGCCTCCGCGTCCCGGCGCACCACCCGGCCCTTGCCGATCGCCAGGACCTCGCCCCGCTCCGGAAGCTCGACGCCCACCCCCTCGCCGCGCGGGTAGCGCAGCGCGATCGGGCCCGTGTCGTGGGCGTGGGCGGTCGCCACCATGTGCACCAGCTCGGCCTCGTCGGCCGCCGCCATCACGGTCATGTTCGGCAGGCAGCACAGGTACGCCAGGTCGAACGCGCCCGCGTGCGTCGCCCCGTCCGCGCCGACCAGGCCCGCCCGGTCCAGGCAGAACCGCACGGGCAGGTTCTGCAGCGCCACGTCGTGCACCACCTGGTCGTAGGCCCGCTGCAGGAAGGTCGAGTAGATCGCCACGAACGGCCGGTAGCCCTCGGTCGCCAGGCCGCCCGCGAACGTCACCGCGTGCTGCTCGGCGATGCCCACGTCGAAGGTCTTGTCCGGGTGCGCCTTGCCGAACAGGTCGATGCCGGTCCCGCCCGGCATGGCGGCGGTGATCGCCACGACCTTGTCGTCGGCGTCGGCCGCCTTGATCAGGCTCTCGCCGAACACCCGCGTGTAGGCCGGCGCGTTCGGCTTGGCCTTGGCCTGGATCCCTGAGACCACGTCGAACTTGACCACGCCGTGGTAGCGGTCGGCCGAGGCCTCGGCCGGCGCGTAGCCCTTGCCCTTCTGGGTGACGACGTGGAGCAGGATCGGGCCGTGCTCGGCGTCGCGGACGTTCTTGAGCACCGGCAGCAGGTGGTCGAGGTTGTGCCCGTCGACGGGGCCGACGTAGTGGAAGCCCATCTCCTCGAACATGGTGCCGCCGCCGACCACCAGCGAGCGGGCGTACTCCTCGGCCGCGGCGGCGCGCTGGTAGAGCGCCTTGGGCAGGAGCTTGCCGAGCTGCTTGGCGGTCTCGCGCAGGGACTGGTAGGCGCCGCCCGACGCCAGCCTTGCGAGGTAGGCCGACATGGCACCGACGGGGGGCGCGATCGACATGTCGTTGTCGTTGAGGATGACGATCAGGCGCGAGTGCAGGGCGCCGGCGTTGTTGAGGGCCTCGTAGGCCATGCCGGCCGACATCGAGCCGTCGCCGATCACCGCGATGGCGTTGCGGCGCTTCTGCGCGCCGCCCTTCTGCTTGGCGGTGGCGTTGTCGAGGTCGCGGGCGACCGCCATGCCCAGCGCGGCCGAGATCGAGGTCGAGGAGTGGGCGGCGCCGAAGGGATCGTAGACGCTCTCGCTCCGCTTGGTGAAGCCCGACAGGCCGCCGCCCTGGCGCAGCGTGCGGATCCGGTCGCGGCGCTCGGTGAGGATCTTGTGCGGGTAGCACTGGTGGCCGACGTCCCAGACGATGCGGTCGTCGGGGGTGTCGAACACGTGGTGCAGCGCCACCGTCAGCTCGACCACGCCCAGCCCCGAGCCGAGATGGCCGCCGGTGATCGAGACCGCGTCGATCATCTCGGCGCGCACCGCGTCCGCCACCGCCTGAAGCTCCGACTCCGGAAGACGCCGAAGCGCCGATGGAGACGGAACGCGGTCCAGCAACGCCGATTGCTCAGGGGAGAGTGCCAATGCTCGCATCCGTTCGTTCGAGTATGGCGACGGCTCCGCCGCGGGCCCTCGGCAACCGCGACGCCAGCAGCCCGGGGACGCGCGTTCATGCTAGAACCCGCCCGTCCGTCGCTGTCATGATAGTGCCAGTTACGGACGAACGGCGGCGCGATCAATGTCGGGCCGGCGTTTTTTTCGATCACGTGCCCTTAACGCCACAAGAGGCCCGCCTTTGAATCCGGCTCGTCTGTGCACAATCCTGCTCATGCTCGCGATTACGGGTAACGGCCAAGCTTACGCCCAGCCGCGGCCGCCGGACGGCAATCTCGACTTCCTCTGCAACTTCCTCGGCGACTGCCCGGCGCGGGTCTCGCCGGGCGGCCCGGACCGCGACGCCCGCCCCTTCGGCAACAGCCTCGGCCGGCCCTGCGCGTGGCGGGACCGCCCGACCCCGGAGGGCGTGCGCCGGGTCCGCGTATGCTGGTGAGGCGCCACCCAGGGCTCGCCGCCGCGGCCGTGGCCGCGGTTCTGGCCCTCGCACCGGGCGCGGTCCCGGCCCGGGCCCAGGATGCCTGCCCGGGCCTGTTCGCCGACGGGCGGACGCCGGTCCTCACGAACCCGAAGCTCGCCGTCCGCGCGGTCCCGCTGTGCTTCGAGGCCTTCGCGGTCCTGCATTCCGGCGTGACGCGCACGCCGCTCTACGCCGCCGAGCACCTCACGCGCGCCAGCGTCGCGGCCGCCCGGGCGGTGGCCCGCGACGACGCCTTCCACGAGGAAACCCGGCTGCCGGAGGATCAGCGCGCCTCGCTGGAGGATTACGTCCGCAGCGGGTTCGACCGGGGCCATCTCGCCCCGGCCGGGGACATGCCGACCCTCAGTTCCCAGGCCGAGTCGTTCAGCCTCGCCAACATCGTGCCGCAGAACCGCGTCCTGAACCGCGGGCTCTGGGCGGATATCGAGGAGAGCACCCGGCGCCTGGCCACCCGCCGCGGCGCGCTCTTCGTCGTCACCGGGGTGATCTTCGCGGGCGACGCGGTGCAGCAGATCAAGGGCGGCGTGCTCGTCCCGACGCAGCTGTTCAAGGCCGTGTACGACCCGTCCCGCGGCGAGGCGGGCGCCTACCTCGCGCGGAACGACGATTCGAAGGACTGGCGCGCCCTGTCGATCGAGGATCTCCAGCGGGAATCCGGCATCGACGTCTTCCCCGGCCTGCCGCCCGCGGCGCGGGCGACCGCGATGAGCCTGCCGGACCCCCATGCCTCCGCCCGCGCGGACGAGCGCCGGCCCCGCCACGAGCAGACGTGGCAGGAATGGCTCGAGCGCGAACTCACCCGTGCCCTGCGCAAGCTCGTCCGCGACTTCCTGCGCACGTTCTTCTGAGAGGACCCGATGCCCGAGGACAAGCGACGCGCCCGGCGCAAGGGCGAGAGCCCGGATGACAAGAGCGGGCGTGACGAGAGCCCGGCCATCGCGGGCTTCGTGCCGTTCGCGGACGAGGCCGGCGCGCGCTCCATCGGCGCCCTATGCTTCGAGAACGGCACGGACCGGATCGCCGTGCACGGGTCGATCGACCTGACCCGCGACCGGACCGGCCTGGATCAGGCCAGACTGCTCCGGGAGACGCTGGACGCGATCGTGAAGGCCCTGGAGGGGTCCGATCTGCCGGAGGCGGTGGCGGAGGCGCCGGACGCGCCGCCGCGATCGGTCAAGAACCCGTTCGCGTGAGCGTTCCGCTCCCCGCCGAGATCCGGCCCGTCCTTGCCGCGTCCCGGCGGGCCTGATAGTCGGAGAGGGTCATTCCTATATCGTAGGGACGCGCGTCCAGGACGGGTGCTGAGGCCCGGTGCCTGACCCGTGCCGCTGGCACGATCCGCGCGGTCCCGAACAACGCGCCGAGGACGATCCGCGATGGCTCGCGAATTCATCTACCACATGCGGGGCCTGACCAAGGCCTATACCGGCGGCAAGAAGGTCCTGGATAACGTCAACCTGTCCTTCTACCCGGACGCCAAGATCGGCGTCCTGGGCATCAACGGCGCCGGCAAGTCGACGCTGCTGAAGATCATGGCGGGCATCGACAAGGAATTCACCGGCGACGGCTGGGTCGCGCAGGGCGCGCGCGTCGGCTACCTGCCCCAGGAGCCCCAGCTCGACCCGAACAAGACCGTCCGCGAGAACGTGATGGAGGGCGTCGCCGAGAAGCAGGCCATGCTCGACCGCTACAACGAGCTCGCCATGAACTACTCGGAGGAGACCGCCGACGAGATGACGGAGCTCCAGGACCGGATCGAGTCGCTGGGTCTCTGGGAACTCGATTCGAAGGTCGACCAAGCCATGGAGGCCCTGGGCTGCCCGAGCGACGAGCAGCCGGTCGCCACCCTGTCGGGCGGCGAGCGCCGCCGCATCGCGCTCTGCCGCCTGCTCCTGTGGGAGCCGGAGCTGCTGCTCCTCGACGAGCCGACCAACCACCTCGACGCCGAGACGGTGAACTGGCTGGAGGGCCACCTGCGCCAGTATCCGGGCGCGATCCTGATCGTCACCCACGACCGCTACTTCCTCGACAACGTCACCAGCTGGATCCTGGAGCTCGATCGCGGCAAGGGCATCCCGTACGAGGGCAACTACTCGGCGTGGCTGGTCCAGAAGCAGAAGCGCCTGGAGCAGGAGGGCCGCGAGGACATGGCGCGGCAGCGCTCCATCGCCCGCGAGCAGGAGTGGATCGCCGCCTCGCCGAAGGCGCGCCAGTCCAAGTCGAAGGCCCGCATCACCCGCTACGAGGAGCTGGTCGCTAAGCAGGCGCAGAAGGTCGACGCGGCCGCGCAGATCGTCATCCCGATCGACGAGCGGCTCGGCAACAACGTCATCGAGTTCGAGCACCTCAGCAAGGCGTTCGGCGACCGGCTGCTGATCGAGGACCTGTCGTTCAAGCTGCCCCCGGGCGGCATCGTCGGGGTGATCGGCCCGAACGGCGCCGGCAAGACCACCCTGTTCAAGATGATCACTGGCCAGGAGAAGCCCGACAGCGGCAAGATCGAGGTCGGCGAGACGGTGAAGCTCGGCTACGTCGACCAGTCGCGCGACGCCCTCGATCCGAACGCCACGGTCTGGCAGGAGGTCTCGGGCGGCAACGACATCATCTATTTCAACAAGCGCGAGATCAACTCGCGCGCCTACTGCGCGGCCTTCGCCTTCAAGGGGCCCGACCAGCAGAAGAAGGTGGGCACCCTCTCGGGCGGCGAGCGCAACCGGGTGCACCTCGCCCGGACCCTGAAGGGCGGCGCCAACGTGCTGCTCCTCGACGAGCCGACCAACGACCTCGACATGGAGACCCTGCGCGCCCTCGAGGACGCGCTGGAGGATTACGCCGGCTGCGCGGTCATCATCAGCCACGATCGCTGGTTCCTGAACCGCATCGCGACGCACATCCTGGCCTTCGAGGGCGACAGCCACGTCGAGTGGTTCGAGGGCAATTTCTCCGACTACGAGGCCGACAAGGTGCGCCGGCTCGGGGCGGATTCGATCATGCCGAAGAAGATCAAGTACAAGCGCTTCTCGCGCTGAGACCGGTCGCGCTCCCGAGCGCCGCCGGCGTTTCCGGAGCCGCGCGCCCGTCCGAGGGCGTCGCCGTCACCTTCGGACGGTGACAGATCACCGGAGGCGCGCCCGTGCCTCCGCCAGGATCGTCGACAGGCTCTGCGCGAGCGGGATGGTCGGCGCCCATCCGGTGGCGGTCCCGAAGGCCGCGGGGTCGCAGCCCTCGCTGCGTACCCCCGCCGGGCGGACCCGCCCGGGCGCGACGCGCAGGTCGAACCGCGCGTCCGTCAGTCCGCGCAGCGTCTCCAGGATGTCGGAGACCGGGGTGACGACCCCCGATCCCACGTTGAAGATGCCGCCGTCCGGCAGGTCGTCGATCCGCGCGATCACGCGCAGGCAGGCCGCGGTGAAGTCGGCCACGTCGAAGAAGTCGCGCCCCGCCGAGAGGTCGCCGACCTCGAGGCTCGGCGGCGCCAGCCCCCGCTCGATGCGGGCGATCTGACCGGCGAAGGAGGCGACCACGAAGGTCTCGCTCTGCCCGGCGCCGATGTAGTTCGACGGCCGCAGCACGAGATGCTTGACGCGGGCATTCGCCAGGACGTCGCGGAGGATGTACTCGCAGGCGTTCTTGGTCCGGCCCGAGATCGTGTCCGGGCGCGGCGTGACGCTCTCGTCGGGGCGCGCGCAGGCGCGGAACACCTCGCCGTAGACGACGGTGGAGCTGAGGAAGACCAGGGCCGCGCGGGTCCGCGCCACCGCCTCGGCGAGGTTGAGGGTGCCGAGCAGTTCCGCCCGCCAGGCGTAGGACGGCGTCTCGCTCGACTGGGCGACCGAGGCCAGGGCCGCGAGGTGGAACACGCAGGTCGGATCGAAGGCCGCGACCGTCTCGGCGAGGTCGCGCGCGTCGAACGGGTCGACGGTCCTCAGCGTCACGCCGTCGAGGGGCGGCGGCGGGCTCCGGTCGAGGCCGAGGATGCGGCTGCCCGGGGGCAGGTCCCGACGCAGAGCCTCGAGCAGGCGACGGCCGAGATAGTCTCCCGCTCCGGTGACGAGGACGCGCATGTCCCTTGCCCTCAACCCTGCCTCGAGCCCCGCGGTCCCCCGTCCCGGCGCGGGCGCCGGAATCCGGGATCGTCGGCCGCGTCTATACCGGGCCCCGCCTCGACGCGAGGGGGCGCGGGCGACGGCCGGCGCGGCCTGCGGATCATCGGCGCGCTCCCGCCGTTGTGCACATCCGAACACAGGCACGTGATCGGCGGGCTCCCGGGCGGCGCGCGCGCTATTGTTCCACCGCGGCCCCGGCCGCTCCGCGTCCGGACGGAGAGCGCCACGGTGATGGGCTGAGTGACGCGCCTCGACGATCTCGAACGGCCCGGCGCCGCGGCCCCGCGGGCGCTTCCCCCGCCGCCCGCCGGGGCACCGCCCGCGAAGCCCGTGCGCGACGCGCGGGTCGACGTCGTGCGCGGCCTCGCGCTCCTGACGATCTTCATCGACCACATCCCGCGCAACGCGCCGGCCCTGCTGACGCTGCACAATTTCGGGTTCTCGGACGCGGCCGAGATCTTCGTCCTGCTGGCCGGCTACTCGTCGATGATCGCCTACGGCGGGCTGTTCCGGCGGGCCGGGATCCGGACGGCGCTCACGCGCATCGCCAAGCGCTGCCTGCGCATCTACCTGTTCCAGGCCGGGCTGCTGCTGGCGACCCTGGTCATCGTGCGGATCTGGATGGACCTCACCGGCCTGACGCCGCGATTCGGCGTCGCGCCCCTGCTGCAGATGGGGCTCCTGCCGGGCCTGCTGCGCGGCCTCGCGCTGAACGCGCTGCCGAACTACCTCGACATCCTGCCGCTCTACATCCTGCTGCTGGCGCTGTTCCCGCTGATCTATCTCGGGATGCGGCGCGGGATCTGGGGCGTGCTGGGCCTGTCGGGGGCGCTCTGGCTCGCCGCCAACGTCGACCATCAGCTGAACCTCCCGAACGCCGCGGCGGTGGACGACGGGTGGTACTTCAATCCCTTCGCGTGGCAGTTCCTGTTCGTGATCGGCGCGGCGCTCGCGGTCGCGGTCCGCGCCCATGACGGCACGCTGCCGCGGCGCGGCTGGGCCGTGGCCGCGGCCGCCGCCTACCTCGCCTTCGCCTTCCTGCAGGGCGGGTCCTGGGCGGAGTGGGGACTTCCCGATCTCCGGCCGCTGGGGATCGGGCCGCCCGACAAGGGCCACGTCGCGCCCCTGCGCCTGATCAACATGCTGGCGCTGGCCTACCTGCTGTTCAGCACGCCCGCCGCGGCGCGCGCGAGCCGGTGGCGGGGGCTGCGCCTCGTCGACGCCTGCGGCCGGCACTCGCTGGAGATCTTCGCGGCCGGGTGCCTGGCGGCGCTGATCGGCCGCATCCTCTACCGGACCTTCGACCCCACTTGGCCGCTGCAGGTCGCGGTCAATGTCGGGGGGATCGCGGTCATGCTCGGCCTGGCGCACCTCCTGGACGCGCGCCTCCGCCGGGCCGCCGAGACCGGCCCCGACGCGCGCCGGCCCGGATAGGCCGGGAGGAGCGACGATGCCGCCGATGCGCCGCAAGGGCGATCTGCCGGAGAAGATCTGCGCCCAGTGCGGCCGCCCGTTCGCGTGGCGCAAGAAGTGGGAGCGGGTCTGGGACGAGGTCCGCTACTGCTCGGATCGGTGCCGGGCCGCGGCGAAGGCCGCCCGCGGGCGCGGCGCGGCGGGGCGCTGACCGCCCGCCGGGACGATCGGACAGCCCGCGCTCACGCGGTCCGGTCTGAAGGTCCGCCGGCCAGCGCGGCCAGCGTGTCCGGCGTGTCGACGTCGAGGGCGGTGGCCGGGTCGCCCGGGATCTCCAGCACGTCCGACCGTCCCTTCAGGAGCGGCCCGGCCCCGCGATCGCCGGCGAGGCGGGCGATGTCCGGGCCGAGGCGGCGCAGGTTGAGCAGCACCGGGTTCCCGCGCCGGCCGGCCTGAACCGGCACCACGGCCGCGGGCAGCTCCGGGGCGCCCGCGAAGGCCTCCGCGAGGCGGTCGAGATGCGCGGCGGTGACGCGCGGCATGTCGCCCAGGACGACGATGGCGGCCGCGCAGGTGGCGGGCAGCGCCGCGAGGCCGGCGCGCAGCGAGCTCGCGAGGCCGGTGCGGTAGTCCGGATTGTCGACGCGGACGAGGTCGAGCCCCGCCAGGGCGTCGCGGACCGCCTCGGCGTGCGCGCCGAGGACGGCGACCACCGGGCGCGGACGGGCGCCCAGGGCGGCCTCGGCCGCGTGGCGCACCAGGGGCTTGCCGTCGAGGCGCGCGAGCAGCTTCGGCGCGGCGCCGAACCGGCTGCCGAGGCCCGCGGCGAGCAGGACCGTGCCGATCTCAGCCATCCGCGGAGCCCGGCTCGGACTCGTCGGTCGCGGCGGCGCCGCCGGCGCGGGGCTGCGGGCGCGAGACGATCTCCATCAGCAGGCCGCCGACGCCCAGGGTGACGATGTCGGCCCGGGTCACCGGCAGGTCCGCGAGGAGCCGATGCAGGATCCAGTCGAAGCCGTTCTCCTTGGGCGAGCGGGCGCAGCCCGGCGCGCCGATCACCGGCACGGCGCCGCGGGCGCCGACGAGGAGCAGGTTGCCGGGGTCGACCGGCATGCCGAGATGGTCGACCCGGCCGCCCGCCGCCGCGATGCCGGCCGGGATGACGTCGCGCCGGTCGGCGATCGCCGAGGCGCCGAACACCACGACGAGCTCGGCCCCGGCGCGATCGATCACCTCCGCCAGGGCCACCGCCACGGACGCGCCGGCATGGGGCACCCGGGTCTCGGCGACGATCGTGGCGCCGGCGGGCGCGAGACGGTCGGCCAGCGCCCGGAGCGTCTTGTCGATCGTGGTCTCCTTGAGGCTCGGCAGGCGCGTCGAGACCACGGCCACCCGGCGGCGGCGATACGGCGTTACCGCGAGGACGTCGCCCTCCGCGGCCGCGCAGGCCCGGGCCAGCACGGCGCCCGGCACCGCGTAGGGGATGATCTTCACCGTGGCGACCATCTCGCCCTCGACCACCGGCCGGAAGCGCGGCAGCGTCGCCACCGTCACCGCCTCGTCCACGGCGTTGACCGCGTCGATCCGGGCCGGATCGAGGGTGAGCACCCCGGCCGCCTCGGCGAACAGGTTGCTGCGGCCGGTGAAGGGCGCCTCGACGCGCAGGTTCGGCCCGCGCAGGCGCGCGGCGAGGCGCGCCGCGGCGGCGTCCTCGCCGACGTCGCCGGGTTCGAGCGTCGCCGCCACGATCTCCGACAGGCCGGCCCGGGCCAGACCGGCGGCGGTCTCCTGCGCGATGACGGCGCCCTTGCGCAGGGTGATGTCGGCCCGCCGCACCGTGTGCGCGCTGATCAGCCCGGCCGATTCGGCGACCGGGACCGTCCCGAATCTCACGCGACCTCCGGACGGGGCACGCGGCGCAAGGTGGCGACGATCTCGGCGAGCACCGCCAGGGCGATCTCGGCGGGGCTCACGGCGCCGATGGGCAGGCCGATCGGCGCGTGGATCCGGCCGATCTGGGCGGGCGCGAACCCGGCCTCGGTGAGCCGCGCGACGCGCGCCGCGTGGGTCTTCCGCGAGCCGAGGGCGCCCACGTAGAAGCACTCGGCCGCCAGCGCCGCCTTCAGCGCGGGATCGTCGATCTTGGGGTCGTGGGTCAGGGCCGCCAGGGCGCAGTAGCGGTCGAGCACCGGCACGCTGGTCCCGAGGGCCGCGTCCGGCCATTCGGCGACCAGCGCGGTGCCGGGGAAGCGCTCGGGGGTCGCGAACGCGGTGCGCGGGTCGATCACCGTGAGCGCGAGGTCCAGCCCCGCCGCCATCGGCGCCATGGCCTGCGAGATGTGGACGGCGCCGACCACCACGAGCCGCACCGGCGGCACCTGCACGGTGAGGAACAGCGTCCGGCCGCCCGCCTCGACGAGGCCGCTCTTGCCGGCGGCGAGGTGCTTCGCCAGCACGTCGGCGAGGGGATCGGCGGCGATCTCGTCCTCGCGGACGAGGCGCTGCGCGCCGTCGGCGATGTCGGTGATGAGGATCGCGGCGCGGCGCGCCGCCCGCGCGTCGTTGAGCGCCGCCAGGACATCGCTGCGCATCAGTCGACCCGCTCGACGAAGACCCGGATCCGGCCGCCGCAGGACAGGCCGGCGCGCCACGCGGTCTCGTCCGCGACGCCGAATTCGAGGACGCGCGGCGCGCCGGCCTCGATCACCTCGATCGCCTCGGTGATCACCGCGCCCTCGACGCAGCCGCCGGAGACGGAGCCCAGGAAATTGCCGTCGCCGTCGACGACGAGGTGGCTGCCCACCGGTCGCGGGGCCGAGCCCCAGGTCTCGATCACGGTGGCGAGGGCCACGGCGCGGCCGTCGCGCCGCCAGGATTGGGCGGCGGAGAGGATGTCTGTGTCGGTGCTGAGCATGGCCTCGTGGACTTTCGGCCGGCGGGCGCCCCCCGCCCCTCACAGGTATGGCCCGCGTGCCGCCGTGCAAGTCGCCCGGGCCCACCGGGGATCGCGCGGCGCCTTGGCCGATCCCGACGCGGATGCGATAACGCACAGGCTTTCCGCGCCCGCTCGAGCCATGTCCGCCGCCGTTGAACGGATCCTCCGTCGACCGACCTGCCACCGCGCCCGCGGGACGGACGGGCGCGCGATGTCATGAACGCCCCGGATCCCGCCCTCGCCCGGGCGCTCCGGAAGGACCCGCCGCGCTCGGGCCCGCGCCGCCTGTGGAAGCGCGTCAGCCGGGCGATCGGCGACGTCCTGCCGAAGGGCCTCTACGCCCGCTCGCTGATCATCATCATCGCGCCGGTCGTCCTGCTCCAGTCGGTGATCGCCTACACCTTCATGGAGCGGCACTGGCAGCTCGTGACCAAGCGGCTGTCGGCGGCGGTGACCGCGGACGTCGCGGCGCTGATCGACATCTACGAGAGCTACCCGCAGGACAAGGACGCCGAGACCCTCTCGCGCATCGCCGGGGAGCGGCTGAACCTCGACCTCGACATCCTCAAGGGCGCCAAGCTGCCGCCCCCGGGCCCGCGGCCGTTCTTCTCGATCCTCGACGAGGCCCTGTCCGACGAGATCAAGCGCCAGATCCGCAGACCCTTCTGGATCGACACGGTCGGCCGCTCGAACCTGATCGAGATCCGCGTGGCGATCCCCGACGGGGTGATGCGCATCACCGCCCGGCGCAGCCAGGCCTACGCGTCGAACTCGCACATCTTCCTCGTGTGGATGATCGGCTCGTCGCTGGTGCTGCTCGGCGTCGCGATCCTGTTCCTGCGCAACCAGATCAAGCCGATCCTGCGGCTCGCCGCCGTGGCGGAGGGCTTCGGCAAGGGGCGGGAGATCGAGTTCCGGCCCCGCGGCGCCCGCGAGGTGCGTCAGGCCGGTCACGCCTTCATCGAGATGAAGCGGCGCATCGAGCGGGCGATGGAGCAGCGCACCACGATGCTGAACGGCGTCAGCCACGACCTGCGCACCATCCTGACCCGCTTCCGCCTGTCCCTGGCGCTGATCGAGCAGACCGAGGAGATCGAGGATCTCAGCCGCGACGTCGACGAGATGAGCCGGATGCTGGAGGGCTACCTCGCCTTCGCGCGGGGCGATTCGGCCGAGCCCGCGACCCCCACCGACATGCGCGCCCTGCTGGAGGACCTGCGGACCGATGTCGAGCGCCTCGGTGCCCACGTCTCCGCGGTCGATCTCGTCGGCGCGCCCGAGGTCACGGTCCGGCCGGGCGCCTTCCGGCGGTGCCTGTTCAATCTCGCGGCCAACGCCGTCCGCTACGGCGAGACGGTGGCGATCTCCGGCCGGCTGGAGGCCCGCGCCTTCCTCGTCTCGATCGACGATGACGGGCCCGGCATCCCGGCGGAGAGCCGCGAGGACGTGTTCAAGCCGTTCGTGCGGCTCGACGACGCCCGCCAGGATGCCGGCGGCTCCGGGCTGGGCCTGTCGATCGCACGGGACATCGCCCGCGCCCACGGCGGCGACATAACCCTGCACGACAGCCCGCTCGGCGGCCTGCGGGCCACCGTCCGGGTTCCGGCCTGAGCCGGATCAGGCGGGCCGGATCACGGGAACCGGCTCAGGTATCGGCGGGCCGTCGCAGGCGCAGGAACTCGGCCTGCACGTTCCGGAGCAGGTGATCGATGCTCGCCTCGTCGAGGGCGGCGCCCGCCAGCCGGGCGCGCAGGCCGGCCTCGCCGTTCCAGGCGTAGCCGGCCTCGTACGGCAGGTGCCGCCGCAGGAGCGGGCTGACGACCGCCTCGCGCCGGTAGGCGGGATGTCGCAGCAGCCGCCCGATATGGAGCGCCAGCGTGTCGATGCTGGGGGATCTGGGGCCAGACCCTCCCGCCCCCTTGCCTTTCGAATCGACCGATGCCCAACGCATACGTGTCCGCCCTCCCGGAGACGCCACTGTTGCGCGAAATGATTGCGCATCCATGAGCGTCCGGGCGAGCCGGCGAAAAACTGCAGCTTGCGGGGTCCCAACCTTCGCAGCACGGTGATATGCAGGGGCGCTTTCCCAGGGCCGCGGTCAGCCGCGCGCCGGATCCCGAGTGCCGAACATGAACCCGCTCGTCCCGCTCTTCGCCCTCATCTCGCTGCCGCTCGCGGCCATCGGGCTCGTGCTCTACACCGATGAGGGCATCAATCCGGACCTGTTCTACGCCTCCGTGAAGACCTTCGTGATCCTGGGCGCGATCGCCGTGGCGATGTCGTTCGGCGCGATGAAGCTCTCCGAGCGGTCCAAGCACTGAGACCTCACCGCCCGGAGGGCGCGATGCTGCACGTGGTCCCGGCCTTCTCGCGCATCGGCGAGGAGAACGCCTTCGCGGTTCTGGCTCGGGCCCAGGCCCTCGCCGCCCAGGGGCGGGACGTGATCAATCTCGGCATCGGCCAGCCGGACATGCCCACACCCGCCCACGTGGTCGAGGCGGGGATCAAGGCGCTGCGCGACGGCCACCACGGCTACACGCCGGCCGTCGGCATCCCGCCGCTCCGCGAGGCGGTGGCCCGCGACATCCACCGCCGCCACGGCGTCGAGGTCTCGCCGGATTCCGTGATGATCGTGCCGGGCGGCAAGGTCACCATGTTCATGGCGATCCTGATGTTCGGCGCGCCCGGGACCGAGATCCTGTATCCGGACCCCGGCTTCCCGATCTACCGCTCGATGATCGAGTTCACCGGCGCGACGCCGGTGCCGGTGCCGATCCGCGAGGCGAACGGCTTCGCCTTCTCGGCGGCCGAGACGCTGGCGCTGATCACGCCGAGGACGCGGCTGCTGATCGTCAACTCGCCCGCCAACCCCACCGGCGGCGTGACGCCGAAGACCGAGATCGACGCCCTGGTGAAGGGCCTCGCCGAGCACCCCGACGTCGCGGTGCTGTCGGACGAGATCTACGGCACCATGACCTACGACGGCGAGACCCACCACTCGCTGCTGACCTATCCCGAGATCCGCGACCGGCTGGTCTACCTCGACGGCGCGTCCAAGACCTACGCGATGACTGGCTGGCGGCTCGGCTGGTCGGTCTGGCCGAAGCCGCTCTACGACGCGGCGCGCAAGCTCGCGGTCAACGCGCATTCCTGCGTCAACGCGGCGACCCAGTGGGCCGGCATCGCGGCGCTCGACGGCCCGCAGGCTTGCGTGGCCGAGATGGTGGCCGAGTTCGACCGGCGCCGGGCGATCGTGGTCGACGGGCTGAACGCCCTGCCGGACGTCTCCTGCATCGCGCCCAAGGGCGCGTTCTACGCCTTCCCGAACATCGCCCGGACCGGCTGGAAGGCGAAGGCCCTGGCCTCGGCCCTCCTGGAAGAGACGGGCGTGGCCGTGATCGGCGGTCCGGATTTCGGCGTTCACGGCGAGGGCTACCTCCGCCTGTCCTACGCCAACTCGGCCGAGAACATCCGGCGGGCTCTGGAGCGGATGGGCGCGTTCCTCGGCGAGCGGAAGCCGGGCTGAGCGGACGCCCCGTCACCCACCTCGGCCGGGCCATCAGAACCTGTCCCGGTCGACGGTAACGGCGCCGCCATCCCCGCGAGCGCGGCGCAGCGATCCAGCCGGCGCGACGACCGCCGAGGCCGAGCCGCCCTGGGTCACTTCGCTGCGCGCGTGATGACGCCGGCGGGTGTGGCGACCGCAGCGCTCGGACGGACACAGGTGTAAACGGCGCGCCCGATCGGCCCGCCTCAGGACTTGCCGGGCGCCCGCTTGTCGATCCAGCCGACCAGCCAGTCGGCGATGTCGAGGCTGTTCTTGTCCTGCATCAGCATGTGCGAATTGCCGTGGATGCCGATCTCCGGCAGCAGGATCAGTTCCGCCTTGCCGCCCGCGGCGTTCGCCGCCGCCACGAAGCTGCGGCACTGCTTGAGCCGCGGCGCCCAGCGGGGCGAGGCGTCGACGTAGTCGCCGAACAGGACGAGGATCGGCAGGTCCTTGTAGGGCGCGAGGTCGTCCTTCGCCGGGTCCGGGCAGGCGGCCGGCTCGATCGCCACGATGGCGCGCAGGCCGGTCCGGTCGAGGGCGGCGGTCTGGAACGGGTAGATCCCCGATTGCGAGTGCGAGATCAGCACCGCGCCCTTGAGCCGCTTGGCGAGCTCCGACAGGGCCGGCACGGTCGGGTTCGGCACCGGCAGGGCAGCCGACCAGTCGGGAACCATCTGCTTCCAGAACTCGCCCTGAGCCTCCAGGGGGAACTGCATGCCGGGGAACACCTTCGGGTATTCCGGCCCGAACCGGAAGATCGCCCAGGCCGGCTCGCGGCCGGCCGAGAAGACGGCCGGCAGGGAATTCGGGTCGGCCCGCCCCGTCTTCACGGCGTTGATCTGGGCCGGGCTCGCCGCCGAGCGGCCGCGCCAGGCCTGATCGATCACGTAGGTCGGGAAGCCGCGCCGGACGAGGTACTCGTCCCAGCCCATGCGCCCGTCGGGCGTCGTCTCCCAGGTTTTGCCGGTGAGGCAGCAGCCGTGGATCAGGACCAGCGGCGGCCGTCCGGCGTTCACCGGGATCTGATAGCGGACATAGATCTGGTCGACGCTGATCGTGCCCGACGGCGCGTAGGCCGGCAGCGTCGAGAGCGTGTCGGACTGGACGTCGCGACCGCCGACGAAGAAGCTGCCCTGCTCGGCGATCGTCAGCGGGCCGGGGGCCGGGTCGGCCGCGCGCGCGGAGCCGCCGGCGATCAGCACGGCTGCGACCAGCGCGCAGGCCCGCCGCCGGGCGCGCCCGAGCGCGGGCACTGACAGTCCTGCCATGAAATGTCCCGTCCTCCCGCGGACGGATCGCCCGGACCCGTCGTCGCGGGGAAGCCTAGCACGAAGCTCGGCCGCCGTGGAGGATCCACCCATCGGACAGGTTGCCGCTCAGGCCGCGATGTCGCGCTCGACCCGCTCGGTCGTCTCCGCGGGCAGGTCGAGGGCCTCGGCCAGCATCTTCAGGAACTGACGCTCCTGGAGCGTGTCGGGATCGATCGCGAGCCGCGCCGCCGCGAAGATCCGCGCCGCCGCGTCCGGACTCGCGACCCGCTCGGCGATCGCGTCGACGTCGGCGGGATCCGCGAGTTCGCGGTCGAGCCAGGACCGGCCATCGGGATCGAGGCCCGCCTCCGCCACGGCCGCGTCGAGGCGTTTGCGCTCCGCGGCGTCGACCATCCCGTCGGCCGTCGTGGCCGCCACCATGGCCCGCAGCATCAGCCGGGCCTCGTCCTCGGCGACCTGCGTGAAGTCCGGCCCGCCGGCCTCGGGCGGCGCCGCCCCGCGCAATGCCCGGTAGGCGAGGCTGCCGATCAGCGCCAGCCCGCCGAGGGCGGCACCGGCGGCGAGGCCGCCGCGCCTCGAACGCACCAGCGCGTCGACGATCCGTCTGCTGTCAGCCATGCCGTCCTCCCGGGATCCGATCCAGATCGGATCGGAAACCACCCGGGAGGCGCTCGGGTTCAGCCGCGCTCAGGCGTCGGCCTCATCCTCGTCCTCGTCGATATCCACGAGGAAGACGATGTCGGCCTCGTCCTCGTCGTCCGACTCGGACCCGGTGTGGCGCGGATCCTCGACGAAGTCGCCCTCGCCGTCGTCCTCGGCGAGCGCGTCCTCGAAGATCTCGACCTCGTCCTCGGTGGCGGCCCGGACCTTGAGCGCCGACGTGCCGTTCCAGAGCGGCTTCCCGCCGGTCGTCATGGTCCGGATGTCTTCCTTGAAGCCGTCACAGGTGAAGAGGTCCTTGGCGGACGCCTCGTCGCTGTTGATCACCGCAACGGCGGTGCCGTCGATCTCGAGCGTGAACATGGCCGGCATCCCTCTCGTAACCGTCCTCAGGCGCCCCCGCTCGGCGGGCCGGCGCACGGGTGCGACGCGCTGCCCCGGGAAGAAACGCCTCGGTTTCGTCCGGTGGCGATGAGCGTCGCGCGGGGATGCTGTAGGGGTGAAGCGGACGGCCGCCAAGCCCGTCGCGGCCCCACCCGCACGATTCGGCGCGGCACGGCTCCTGCGCGCATCGCCGCGGACACGGTCTCGAACACGAAGGATCACCCGCGCATGCGGATCAGGCTCGGCTGCGAGATGCGCTACGCCTTCCCCTACCCGGTGCCCATGGTGGTGATGCTCAACGTGCATCCCTCCAGGGCGGCCGCCCTGGAGGCGCCCGACGCGCTCCGGACCGATCCGCCCGTCCCGGTGACGATCTATCGCGACGGCTTCGGCAACCTGTGCGGCCGCCTGACCGCGCCCGCCGGCAACTTCACCATCGGGACCGACGCCGCGATCCGCGACAGCGGCGTGCCCGATCCGGTCCACCCGGAGACCGCGCAGCACGCGATCGAGGAGCTGCCGCCCGAGACGATCGTGTTCCTGCTCCCCAGCCGCTACTGCGAGTCCGACCTCCTGGCCGACGAGGCGTGGCGTCTCTTCGGCCATACCGAGCCGGGCTGGGCCCGGGTGCAGGCGGTCTGCGACTTCGTCCACGCCCACATCGCGTTCGGCTACGAGTTCGCCCACCGCGACCGCACGGCCATGGACGCCTACGCGGGCGGGCGCGGCGTCTGCCGGGACTTCACCCACCTGGCGGTCGCGTTCTGCCGCGCCCTCAACGTCCCGACCCGGTACTGCACCGGCTACATCAGCTTCATCGGCGAGCCCGAGCCGCACCCGGCGGGCGACTTCGCGGCCTGGATGGAGGTCTATCTCGGTGGAGGCTGGCACGTGTTCGACCCGCGCAACAACAGCCCGCGGATCGGCCGCGTCATGGTCGCGTACGGCCGCGACGCCGCGGACGTGCCGCTGACCCACACGTTCGGACCCAATCCCCTCGTGGGCTTCCGGGTCTGGGCCGACCGGATCGACCACCTCGACGCGTCCGGCGACGCGCCGGTAATGCCGGAGGAACCCCTGCCGCCGCAGAGCATGGCGACCCGGACGGGGTGAGCGCCGCGCGTCAGACGCCGGCGCCGCGGGCGATGGCGCGCTTGACCACCCCCTGCACGTCCGGGTTCGAGAGGAACAGGTCGTGGTTGATCAGGCCGCCGCCGTAATCGGAGGCGTCGGCGACGCGGACGCCGAGGGCCTCGAGCTTGGCGCGGTCGGCCGCGCCGGCGCGCACGCCCCCCGCCAGCGCCGCCGAGAGTTCGAGCGCCCGGTCGTTGGTGGAGGAGATCACCGTGATCTTCGAGACGTCGGGCCCGAGGCGGGCGACGCCGTTGGAGAACAGGTCGAAATCGATGTCGGGCGCGGCCAGCACCACGGCACCGATCCGCGACATCGCCGCCTCGCCGGCCTCGGCGCGGAGCATGCGCAGGGTCTCGAGGGTGAGGAGCGTGCCCATGGAGTGCGCGACGATGTTGATGCGGCCGCCGCTGGGCGAGGCGGCGAGCGCCTTCAGCAGGTCCTCGAACGCGTCGCGCGACCAGAGGGCGCTCTCGCGATCGTAATTGTAATCGAGGGTCGCGGCCGCCGACGGCCACGTGAACAGGCCGGAGACGCCGCGGAACCGGATCCCGTCCGAGAGCCGGGCAGCGCTGACGGCGGCGGATTCGAACGATTCGCGGTAGCCGTGGACGTAGATCAGCACGTCGCGCCCGAGGGCAGCCTGGGAAAAGGCCTCGGCGGCGCCCGGGCCGGACTCGGATTTCGGAACTGCGCCGATGGTCCAGTCGCCGGTGATGACGGACGAGACCTTGCCGAGCAGCGAGCGGTCGGGCGGCGACAGGCGCACCTCGGCGAAGCTCAGGCCGCGGCCGCGGTCGCTGCTGAAGTACGGCGGTCGGGGCGGATTGCCCACGGGCTTGCGGGTCGTGGCGACCAGCAGCACCGGCATGACGTCGAGGGCCGACTGCTTCTCGGGCAGGGCCGCGCCGGTGCCGAGGTCGTCGGTGACGCAGGCACCGAGCGACGGGGCGAGACCCGCGGCGCCCGCGAGGGCTCCGAAGCGGAGAAGGACGCGGCGTGAGACGATCTGGCTCGACATGATCCGGTGACGCTCGGGCGGGTCGTCTTCCGTTGCCCAGGATCGTGACCATCGCGGGGCACGATCGCCGCATCGCGGCGTGAATAGCGGGCACGGCCGGGCTTGTGGTGGGCGGGACACAGCCGGCCCATCCCCCGGCCCCGGTACTCTCCCCCTCGACGGCGGCCGTCGCCGCGGCCATGAAGGGATCATGACGCCGTCCATCGACATCGAGAGTCTCCGGGAGCGCCTGCTGCGCGGCGACCGCGCCGCTCTGGCCCGCGCCATCACGCTGGCCGAGTCCAAGCGCGCCGATCACCGGGCGCTGGCGGCGAGCCTGATCGACTCGGTCCTGCCCGAGACCGGCCGGGCGATCCGCGTCGGCATCACCGGCGTACCCGGCGTCGGCAAGTCGACCACCATCGACGCCCTCGGCTCGAACCTGACGGAGGCCGGTCACAAGGTGGCGGTGCTCGCGGTCGACCCGTCGTCCTCGCGGACCGGCGGCTCGATCTTGGGCGACAAGACCCGGATGGCGCGGCTGTCGCACGATCCCGGAGCCTTCATCCGTCCCTCCCCGTCCTCCGGCACGCTCGGCGGCGTCGCGGCCAAGACCCGCGAGACCATGCTGCTCTGCGAGGCGGCGGGCTTCGACGTGATCCTCGTCGAGACGGTCGGCGTCGGCCAGTCGGAAACGGCCGTGGCCGACCTCACCGACTTCTTCCTCGTGCTGATGCTGCCCGGGGCGGGCGACGAGTTGCAGGGCATCAAGAAGGGCATTCTCGAACTCGCCGACATGATCGCCGTCAACAAGGCCGATGCGGGCGAGGCCGAGCAGCGCGCCAACGCGGCGGCCTCGGAGTACCGGGCGGCGCTGCACATCCTGACCCCGGCCTCCGCCACCTGGACGCCGCCGGTGGTCACGATCTCGGGCTTCCACAACCTGCGGCTCGACGCCCTGTGGGCGAAGATCGTCGATCACCGGGAGAAGCTCACGGCGACCGGCGAGATCCAGGCGAAGCGCCGGACTCAGGACGTGAAGTGGATGTGGGCGCTGGTCGACGAGCGCCTGCACCAGCGTCTCGTCGGCTCCCCGGAAGTTCGCCGCCGCACGGCCGAGGCCGAGGCCGGCGTCGCCCGGGGCGAGACCTCCCCGGCCGCCGGCGCGGCGGCCATCGCCGAGTTGATCGGGCTCTGACCGTTCCGCGGCCGCGATCGCGGGGCGAGACGCACAATTTCGTGGCGGGCGGGGGCACAAACGCCGTCTCGCGCGTTCGGTGGACGACGGCTTATCGAGCGGCGCCCCTGTCGCGGCGCCGCGCTCACGTCCAGGAGAGTGCCATGGTTGATACGGATCGGATCGTCGGCGGCGCCAAGGAGGCCGTCGGCAAGGTTCAGGGCTCGGCCGGTGATTTCGTGGGCTCCAACCGCGACTCGGTCGAGGGACGTTTCCGCGAGGCCCAGGGCCAGGCTCAGAACGTCTACGGCCAGGTGAAGGACAAGGCCCGTGACATCGCCGACCGGGCCGGTGACTACGCGAGCGACGCCTACGAGCGCGCCGGCGACGTGGCGGGGGACGTCTACGAGCGAAGCGGTTCGTACCTGCGCGACGGGCGCACCGCCGTCGGCGCCCGGGTGGAGGAGAACCCCTTGGTCGCGCTGCTGATCGCGGGCGCGGTCGGCTACGGCCTCGCCCTGCTGGTCCACGGTCGCCGCTGACCGGGAGCGGCCCCGCCCGGATTCGGGCGGGGCCTTGGCGGCGACCGGGCCCGGCCGCCGCGGCCGGTCGCGCTACTGCGCGGTCCAGCCACCGTCCATGCTGATATTGGCGCCCGTGATCTGGCTCGCCGCGTCGGAGCACAGGAACACCGCCAGCGCGGCCACCTGGTCGACGGTGACGAACTCCTTGGTCGGCTGCGCCTTCAGCATCACGTCCTCGATCACCTGCTCCTTGGTGAGGCCGCGGGCCTTCATCGTGTCGGGGATCTGCGCCTCCACCAGAGGCGTCCAGACGTAGCCCGGCGAGATGCAGTTCACCGTGATCCTGTGCGGGGCGAGTTCCAGCGCCGCCGTCTTGCTCAGACCCGCGATCCCGTGCTTGGCCGCCACGTAGGCCGACTTGAACGGCGAGGCCACCAGAGAGTGGGCCGAGGCCGTGTTGATGATCCGCCCCCAACCCCGCGCCTTCATCCCGGGAATCGCCGCGTGCATCGTGTGGAAGGCCGAGGACAGGTTGATCGCGATGATCTGCTCCCACTTCTCCGCGGGAAACTCCTCGATCGGCGATACGAACTGGATGCCGGCGTTGTTGACCAGCACGTCGACCGCCCCGAAGGTCTCCTCCGCCTCGCGCACCATGGCGGCGATCGCATCGGGCTCGCTCATGTCGGCGGCCGAGTACCGGGCCTTGACCCCGTAGGTGCTCTCGATCCCCGCCCGGGCCTCCTCGACGGCCTGCGCGTCCCCGAAGCCGTTGAGCACGATGTTGGCCCCCTCGGCCGCGAGGGCGCGCGCGATGGCGAGCCCGATGCCGCTGGTCGAGCCGGTCACGAGGGCGGTCTTGGTCTTGAGGGTCATGGGGCCTCCTGGAACGCGGGCGCGCCGCCGCTCGGACGCGGTCACGGCCGGGCGACGGTGGGACAGGTCGCGACCTAAGTAGCGCGGGACAGGGAGTCCGGCACAGGGTCGCCCGATGGCGGAGCGGGCAGGATGTCACCGGCCGCCGGCTGCGCCTGCGCCGAGGCCGGAAACTCGATCTCGACCCGCAGCCCGGGGCCGTTGTCGGCGAGCCGCAGGGTCCCGTGATGCAGGCGCACCACGGCGTTGACGAGGCTGAGGCCCAGACCGAAGCCGGGTCGCGACCGGGCATCCTCCAGGCGCACGAAGCGTCCGAGCACGCGGGCCCGGTCCGTCTCGGGAATGCCCGGGCCGTGATCGGAGACGGCGAGTCGGACCGTGCCCGCCTCGCGCCACGCGTCCAGGGTCACGCGGGCTTCCGCTCCGGCGGAGACGGCCCCGTACTTCAGGGCATTGTCGATCAGGTTGGCCAGGGCCTGACCGATGAGTTCGCGGTTGCCGGCGATGATCAGGTCGTCCTGCGCGGTCACCGTGAGGGTCAGGCCCTGGTCCTCGGCGAGCGCCTCGTACAATTCGCCGACGCCCCGCACCGCTTGTCCGATATCCAGCGGGACGAGGATCTCCCGGGCGCTTCCGGCCTCGAGCCGCGCGATCATCAGGAGCGCGTTGAACACCCGGATCAGCCCGTCGCCCTCGTCGATCACGGCTTCCAGCGCCGCGCGCAGTTCCTCCTGCGTCGAGGCCCGGCGCAGGGCCTCGTCGGCGCGGTTGCGCAGGCGGGTCAGCGGCGTCTTCAGGTCATGCGCGATGTTGTCGGAGACCTCCCGCATGCCGCGCATCAGTTCGCCGATCCGCTCCAGCATCTGGTTGAGGCTGGACGCGAGGCGGTCGAGTTCGTCGCCGTTCCCGGCCACGTGGAGCCGGCCGTCGAGGTCGCCCGCCATGATCGCCCGCGTGGTCTGTGTCATGGCATCGACCCGGCGCAGGACACGGCTCGCCGCGAGCCAGCCGCCGATCACCCCGAGGAGCACGACCGCGGCCAGCGACGTGACGAAGGCGCGTCCGATCACCGCCCGCAGGCGGTCGCGCTCCTCGGTGTCGCGCCCGACGAGCAGGCGGAACCCGCCCGGCAGCGTGAAGACCCGCACGATCGCCTGATGCGCCTCGGAATCCGCGTCGTTGCGGCCGTAGCGCGTCTCGCTCTGGCCGGGCGTCGCCAGCACGGCGGCGGGCACGTAGCCGACGTTGCCGACGACATGGTCGCCGCCCGCCGTGGTCACCAGGTAGAGGGACGCGCCGGGCTCCCGCGAGCGCCGCTCCACCACGGAGATCAGCCGCCGCAGGCCGCCGGCATTGTACTGCTCCGACAGGCCGTTGATCTCTGCGTCGATCGTCGAGACGATCTGGTCGTCGAGCACCGCGCGGGCGTTCCACGCGACGTAGCCGAGCGCCAGGAACGCGCAGAGGGCGAAGATCGCCAGGTAGGCCAGCGACAGCTTGAACGCGGTGGTGCGGAACAGCTTCTGGAACCGCGCCCCCGCGGTCTCGCGGGCGACCGGCGCCTCGGTCCCGACGTCGCTCACCCGGCCGCGCCGTCGTCGAAGCGCAGCACGTAGCCGGCCCCCCGGACCGTGTGGATGATCGGCGACGGGAAGCCCTTGTCGAGCTTGCTGCGCAGGCG
>NZ_CP017640.1:4000000-4975000 GCF_001854385.1 Methylobacterium sp. C1
CGGGTCCGATCGGGCGCGCCGTCACCGCGCAGGTGGACACGGCTCCCGAGGCCGTCGACCCGGCGACGCTCGCCGAGATCTTCCGCCGCTTCCAGGCGGCGGAACCGGAGCCCAAGGGTGAGCTCCACTACGTGAATCCGTTCACGCTGCTCGTTGCCGTGGTGCTGTCGGCCCAGGCGACCGACCGCGGCGTCAATCTCGCCACCGGCCCGCTCTTCGCGGTCGCCGACACGCCCGAGAAGATGCTGGCCCTCGGCGAGGACAGGGTCCGCGATTTCGTGCGCACGATCGGGCTGTTCAACACCAAGGCGAAGAACGTCGTCGCCCTCTCGCGGATCCTCGTGGACGAGCACGGCGGCACGGTGCCGGCTAGCCTGGAAGCCCTCCAGGTTCTGCCCGGTGTCGGCGCCAAGACCGCGAGCGTGGTGCTCAACATCGCCTTCGGGGTTCCGCGGATCGCCGTGGACACCCATATCTTCCGGGTCTCGAACCGGATCCCGCTCTTCGTCGGCGCGACCACCGACAAGGTGCAGGCCGGTCTCGAGGCGATCGTGCCGGATTCCTACCGGCTCCACACCCATCACTGGCTGATTCTGCACGGCCGCTACACCTGCAAGGCGCGCAAGCCCGAATGCCCGCGCTGCCTCATCGCCGACCTCTGCCGCTACCCGTCCAAGACGACCGCGTGATGGCGGCGTGACGGCGGCGTGACGGGCTGCCGAGGTCGTTCCGGGCACGTCCCGGCCGGCCTCCGCAATCCCGCCCTGCGGGCTAACGCGTTGTGCTGGAAGCCCGCATCCGCTAGTTTGGCGGCCGGTCGCCGGGGCCCTCGGGCAGAGGCCGTCCGGCGGCCCGACCTCGCGTCCGGTCGCCGCGCCGCGGATTCCTCCCAATCGTCGCGCATCAGGAGCCTCGGCCCATGGACTTCCTCAAACCACGGTACACGCCTATGAATCGCCGCCGTCGCATCTACGAGGGCAAGGCGAAGGTCCTCTACGAGGGGCCGGAGCCCGGCACGCTCATCCAGCACTTCAAGGATGACGCGACGGCCTTCAACGCGAAGAAGCACGAGGTCATCGACGGCAAGGGTGTGCTGAACAACCGGATCTCGGAGTTCGTCTTCCAGCACCTCAACGACATCGGCGTGCCGACGCACTTCATCCGCCGGCTGAACATGCGCGAGCAGCTGATCCGCGAGGTCGAGATCATCCCCCTCGAGGTCGTTGTGCGCAACGTCGCGGCCGGCTCGCTGGCGACGCGGCTCGGTCTTGAGGAAGGCACCCAGCTGCCGCGCTCGATCATCGAGTTCTACTACAAGAACGACGCGCTGAACGACCCGATGGTCTCGGAGGAGCACATCACGGCTTTCGGCTGGGCGACGCCCCAGGAGATCGACGACATCATGGCGCTGGCGATCCGCGTCAACGACTTCCTGTCCGGCCTCTTCCTCGGCGTCGGCATCCGGCTCGTCGATTTCAAGATGGAGACCGGCCGCCTGTGGGAAGGCGACATGATGCGCATCGTGGTGGCGGACGAGATCTCCCCGGATTCCTGTCGGCTCTGGGACATCAAGTCCTCCGACAAGCTCGACAAGGACCGGTTCCGCAAGGATCTCGGCGGCCTGATCGAGGCCTATACCGAGGTCGCCAAGCGGCTCGGCATCATGTCGGAGAACGAGAAGGTCCAGGGCGGCGGCCCGCGCCTCGTGCAGTAGGCCCGGTCAGGCTGTCGGCCGGCGCAGGGGCGCCGGTCCGGCCTCGGGAAAACCTGCGCGCAGTCGCGCGTGGGTCGAGAGCGCCGGGTCGAAACCCGGATGGTAATGGGGGTCCTGCACCAGCAGCGACCCCCATCGCGTTCTCAGCGCGGCGATCTCGCGCGCGTGGCGGGCGCGGGCCTCGGGGGTCCAGCGGCGGCTCGCGGCCTCGCGGTGATGCAGGACCGCCCCGGGGACCAGGAGCGTGCGGTAGCCGGCCGCGTTCAGGCGCAGGCAGAGATCGACATCGTTGAAGTCGACCGCGAAGACCGCCTCGTCGAAGCCGCCGACCGCGCGGAACTTCTCCGCCTCGACGACCAGGCACGCGGCGGTCACCGCGGAGACCGTCTGCGTGACGCGCAGAGCGCCGAGATAGCCGGGGGCGTCCCCCGGAAAGTGCCGGTGGCCGTGAGTGACGAGGCCGCCGGTTCCGAGCACGATGCCGCCGTGCTGGATCCGGCCCTCGCCGTCGAGGAGCTTGGCACCGACGGCCCCCACATCCGGGCGGAGGGCCTCCCGGGCCATGCGCGAGAGCCAGTCGGGCCGGAAGGCCTCGACGTCGTTGTTGATGAAGACCAGCAGCCTGCCGCGGGCGCAGGATGCGGCGGCGTTGTTCATGGCGGCGAAGTTGAACGGCCCGGGCCAGGGCACGACGTGCCCCCTCCCCTCCCCCTCCAGGGCCCGCAGGTAGGCGAGCGTCTCGGGCTCGCGACTGTCGTTGTCGCAGACGATGATCTCGGTCGACGGCCAGTCCGTGCAGCTGCGCAGGCTCTCGAGACAGGGGCGCAGGAGATCCAGGCGGTCGCGGGTCGGAACGATCAGGCTGGCCAGGGGCCGCGTTTCGGGCAGGGGATGCTCGACTGCGACGAGGCCGTCCGTTCCCACGGCCACGCGCAGGCCGGCGCCGCCCGCCCGGTCGAGGTGGGCGCGTACGGTGGCGTGATGGGGCGCGTGTCGCGCTTCACGATCCGTCGCGGCGATCGCCTCGCCGCGCCGGACGGACAGGATCTCCGGCAGGTGGCCGATCGCGCCGGGGCCGAAGCGCTCCGCGATCCGAAAGGCGGCCTCGGCGGGACTCCCGGGATCGACGCCGGGGTCGAGGGCGCTGCATCGGCAGGCCAGGACGGGCCCGAGATAATCGAAGGCCGCGAGCCGGTCAGGGTCGAAAACCGGCGGCAGCAGCGGCAGCACCGCGCCGCCGGGTCGCTCCTGCACCAAGGCGTCGCCGTACAGGGCCTGAAGGTCGGGCTCGCTCGCGAACAGGGCCGCGATCCGTCCGGGCGCACCGGCGACGAGGACCCCGTCGCCGATCAGGCGGATCGCGCCGCCCGGACCGGCCGGTGCCGGCGGGAAGCGGTCGAGGATCCCCGGCGGCAGGGTGAGCCGATGGTCGATCCCGATCAGGGCCGCGAGCGCCTGCCGGGCGCGCAGCCGCTTCCCCGTCAGGCGCGCGCCCACGATCGCGGCCGCCGTTCGCGGATGCGCGAGCGCGTGGCGCGCCGCGCCCACCAGCGCGCGCCAGGAGCGGCGCGACGCTCCGAGATACGGCGCCGCTCGGCGGCCCGACGCGCCGTCCGGCGGCGTCATTCCAGATCCTCGCCGAAGGTCGTGACCGACAGGGCGGGGTGGTAGAACGGATCGTGCCGGATCACGGCGCGCCAGCGCTCGGAGAAGCGGGCGGCCTCCTGCTCGAAGCGGGCGCGCTTGGCCCCGACGGACGGACCGCGGCTGACGGATTCGAGATGGGCCAGCGTCGCGGCCGGCGTCCAGACCGTCTTCCAGCCGGCGGCGCCGAGGCGCAGGCAGAAATCCACGTCGTTGAAATCCACCGGGAAGGCCTCGGCGTCGAATCCGCCCACCGCCAGATACTTCTCCCGCGCGACGGCGAGGCAGGCGGCGGTCACCGCCGAGACCTCGTGCGCGACGCGCAGCTGGCCGAGCTGACCCGGCGTGTCGCCGGGCCGGCGACGCAGGATGTGCCCGGCTCGGCCACCGAGACCGACGACGACGCCGGCGTGCTGCAGGGTACCGTCCCCGTAGAGCAGCTTCGCCCCGACGGCGCCGACCTCCGGCCGGCAGGCCTGCCGGACCATGGCCTCGAGCCAGCCGGGCTCCAGCACGGCGACGTCGTTGTTCAGCAGCACGACGATCGTCCCCGACGCCGCGGCGACGCCGGCGTTGACCATCGCGGCGAAGTTGAAGGGCTGCGGATCCATGAGGATCTGGACGCGCGGATCGCCGCGCAGGGTCGCGTAATGGTCGAGGACCGCCGGATCGGTCGAGCCGTTGTCGACGATGATCAGCTCGAGCGGCGCGTAGGCGGTCTCGGCGAGCACCCCGCGGCAGACGCGGGTGATCAGGTCGAGGCGGTCGCGCGAGGGGATCACGATGCTGACCAGCGGCACCGGATCCGGCAGGGGCCATTCCAGGCGAACGGCACCGTCTTGGATCCCGGCGCGGACCTGAGGCCGTCCGGCCCGGAGCGCGTGGAAAGCCGCCGCCCGAGCGGACGGGCTCAGGCCATCGCCGGCAGAGCGGGCGAGGATCCGTGGGACGTGCGCCACCCGCGCGGCGCTGGTCATCGCGGCGGCCATGATGGCCGGCGCGATCTCGGCCATCCGGCCGGCGGGGCGCGCCAGGGCCGCGGCGAGCCAGGATCTCGACAGCAGGAGGGGAAACCCCGGATACCCCGTCGCCAGGGCGAGGTCTGGGCTCCAGTCCGGCTTCAGCCGCGGCCGGCCGTCGGGATCGATCGCGTCGCCGTAGGCGATGTCCGCGCCCGACAGGGCGCGGGCGAGCAGCGCCAGGGCCTCCGGCTCCGGGACGTCGCCGGCGCGCAGCAGGCACAGGGCGTCCGCCTCGCCGGAAAGCTCGTCGAAGCGGGCAGCCTCGTCCCAGGCCTGGTGCGACATCGGCCCGCTGGCCTTTGCGGGCGGCGCCCCCGCCCAGGCGACCCGGATCGACTCGGGGCGGTGCGTCTGCGCGTTCAGCGCGTCCCGCGTGGCCGACAGCGCCGCCGCGTCCCCGGGCTGCGCGAGCAGGACGCACCGGATCCGCAGGGCGGCGGGCGCGATGCGGGCGGGCCGGGTCCGGGCGGCGGCCCAGGACGGGAACCGGTCCATCGGCGTCACCGCGCAGGCGCCGCGCAGGATGTCGCGGTAGCGCCGCTCCGACCCGCGGGCGCGCTCGTACAGGGCGGAGACGCAGCGCCAGGGCCGGCGCAGGAGGCACTGCGCGAGCACCTCGACCTCGCGTCGGGCGCCGACCCGCTCCAGGGCGAAATCGGCGCCGGCCGAGAGGCGGATCTCCCGCGCATCCGGGGGGATCAGTCCGAGCCAGTGTGCGAGCCCCTGGGAGGCTCCCGGCAGGACGAAGTCCTGAACGGTCTCGTCAGACCCACGCAGGACGCGCAGGATCGGGCGCCGGGGCGCCGCCGTCGGATCACCGGCATAGCTCAGCACGATCCAGCCGGCGGGATGATCCGGGAGCACGAGGCGACGATCGAACGCGGGATCGTCCGTGGCCTCCAGCCAAAACCGGACAGGCCGGCCGAGCCAGATCCTGTCGCGACCGGTCTTCGCGATCAGCGGGATCGGATCGCCGAGGCGCGCCGCGGCGTCACTGGGCAGCGTCGCCTCCGCCGGCGGGCGCAGCGGCGACAGCCGGTTTGCGCCGGCGCGGTTTCGCGGCGGGCTTGCCCGCCCCCTTGCCGGTGCCGACGCCCACCGCGATGTCGTAATCGGCCGTCATGGCGGCCGGAACCTGCAGTTCGTCGGCGACGATCGTGGCGAAGCCCTGCGCCTCGCCGGCCCCGACGACGACGCTGGCTCGCTCAGTGCGGCTCGAGACGGTCTTGCCGTCGTGGCGGATCTGGAACGTGACCGGCACATCGAACCGGCCCGGCGCGCCCGCCGGCCCGAGCAAGACGTTGATCTCGACGCCCACCTTGACGGTGATCGAGCCGTCCTGACGCCGCGTGCATTCGCGGGCGAGGCGGCCGAGGGAGAACTGGGTGCGCACCGCGTCGCCCGCGAGCGTGCGCGAGGCCGCCCCACCTTCCGCGACCTCGACCGTCGGGCAATAGGCCGGGTCGAGGGCTTCGGGCTGCGACGGCGGGACCGTCGTGCCGCCGTACTTGAACAGGTTGGAGAAGATGTTGCCCTCCTCGGCCCGGCCCGGGGCCGTGGCGGCGAGCGACGCGGCGAGCACCGAGGCGCCGAGCCGGAGAGCGACGGTCCGGCGCCGGGCCATGTCCGGGGACCGCGTGACGCTCCTGTTCCGATGTCCGATCATCGCACGGCTCCCGAACGGCACCGTCATTTCAGGCTGTCGAACCCGGCCGCGAAGCCCTTCATCGACAGCGGGATGCCGACGCCCTCCTCGGGCGTCTGGAACACGATGAAGGTGGCCTGCGTGCCGTTCTTGAACTGGCGGATCAGCCCGTCATCCATGACGACCTCGGCCACGCAGCCGGTGGTGAGGCAGCGGACGAAGCCGGCGCGGCCGATATCCGTCTGATCGATCTTCAGGCCGAGCCCGGAAGGCAGGAGAACGCCCAGCGGCGCCACCACACGCAGCAGGTAACCGCGATTGTCGGCGGTCTTGAGGACGATCACCACGAGGGTCAGGTTCGGGCGATCCTCGGCGGCGAGATACTGGACGAGGGCGCACTGCTCGGCCTTCGCGCCGGCCGGAGTCTCGCAGCGCAGCTGCCAATCGTCGAAGGTCTTGCGCACCATGCCCTGAGCCGCGGCCGGCCCGGCGGGCGCGAGTGCCGCCGCGACGAGGGCGAGGAGAACCGGCAGCGCGGCGCGCCGGAAACGAACGAGCCTCGCGTGAAGCGGCACCACCGATCCCTTCGGAACGCTCCGGCCGAGGACCGGCGGGAGCCGTACAATCGGGCGTGTTCCGACCATGGTCCGCCCCGCGCTGTCAAGCGATGCGGGCGCGGTGTTGCGCGTCGGCGCTACCCGTGACGGTTTCAGCGGCCTAGATTGTGTTCGAACACTCCTCCAGCGCCGGATCTTGACGCCGTGATGCGCCCGCTCACTCTCTCGGCCGCCTGCCTGGTGGCCACCCTCGCGCAGGCGGGAGCCCAGTCCCTGCCGGTCGGAGAGACCACCTACATCGAACGCTCGCTGAACCACTCCGACACGCTGGTGATCGAGCATCCGCCCGTGGCGGCGAACCCGTACGGCCGCCGCAACGGGCAGGCGGCGATCGCCGGCTACTGCCGCGACGGCGGCCTGATCCGGCGCCGGGACGAGTTCGGCAACCCGGTGATCATCCGCCAGCGGGAGATCTGCGACAGCGTCGCCCCACGCACCCTCAGCCCGGGCCAGGTCGACCCCCGCCCGAGCTGGCCGGCGGATGCGGTGGCGCGCCAGCGGGTCCTTCGCGCCAAGGGCTGATGCAGGGCCTAACGACGACGGCTCAGCCGTAGCGATGCAGGCCGGTGCCGTGGCGCTTGAGCCACGCCTCGGCGGCATCGGTGTGCGGGCAGAGCGCGTGCACCAGGGCCCAGAAGCGCGGCGAGTGGTTCATCTCGCGCAGATGCGCCATCTCGTGGGCGACCAGATAGTCGAGCACCGTCGGCGGCGCGAGGATCAGGCGCCATGAGAAGTTGAGCTCGCCGCGGGCCGTGCAGGAACCCCAGCGGCTGCGGGTGTCGCGCAGCGTGACGCGCACCGGCCGCTGCCCGAGCTGCGCCGCGTAGCGCTCGATCGCTTCGGTCAGGTCGCGCTTGGCCTCGCGGGCCAGGAAATCTCGGACCCGGCGCGCCACGTGGGCGGCGTCGCACGAGACCGAGAGCACGCGCTCTCCCTCCACGCACTCGATGCGAACGGGGCCGCTCCGGGTGCCGCGCTGGCTGATCCGGTGAAGCTCACCGCGGACCGGCAGGCTGGCGCCGACCTCGAACAGCACGCGGACCGGCACGCGGGCGAGACGCGCCGCGATCCAGCCCGCGTGGCTCGCCGCGAAGCGCTGCGCCGTGTTGATGGCGGTCCGGCTCGGCAGGGTGATCACCGCCTCGCCGGTGGCGGCCGAGACGCGGAGCGTGATGCGGCGCGCGGTCGGTCGCCGACGGAGGGCGATGCGAAGGCTGGCGCCCTCGTGCTGGACCTCAAGATGATCGGGATCGGGGCGACGCAGCAGCGCGAGGGGCATGCGCGACTTTTAGCTAAGCCGAGCTCGGGGCTCCAGATCCTGCGCGTCTGAATCCCCGCGGCGGACTCAGCCGGCGAGGGCCCGGGTCCAGACCTCGGTCTCGGGGAGGACGAGGAGCGCCGCCGCGGCCAGGGCGATCCCGTACGGGATCCCGGTCTTGGCGTCGTGCAGGTGCAGGGCGAACGGCATGCGCGCGATCCGGACGGGCAATGGGTGCGTCCGCGCCAACAGGATCGCCAGCGTCAGGGCGCCGCCGAACACCGAGGCCACCAGCAGGTAGTCGCCGAGGCCGTCGAAGCCGAGCCACAGGGCCGTGGCGGCCGCGAGCTTCGCGTCGCCGCCTCCGATGATGCCGAAGGCGAACAGCGTGAACGTGACGAGGAGGACGACCGCTCCGGCCGCGCAGTGGAAGCCGATCTCGGTCCAGCTCATCGCGCTCGTCAGGGCCAGCAACGCGAACCCCGCCAGGAGGGCCAGGGAGATCCGGTTCGGGATCAGCATGGTGAGCAGGTCGCTGGCGGCCGCGTAGGCCATCAGGAAGGGGAACAGGATCAGGAGGCCGAAACCGGCCGGGCCCAGACCGGTCAGTCCCAGGCTTGCCGTCGCTGAACCGACCATCTCGGCGCCCATCTCGTCGAAGCCTGTCGCGTCACGGGATTCGACCCGACCCAGCGGTCTCGCTGCCGGTCCGGATCTCGGATGTGCCGGGCGGCCACCGCCGCCGCGAAGAACGACGATCCCGGCAGGCCGGGATCCCCCGCCTCTCTCCGGGTCTCGGGGAGAGGCGGGCTGTCTCGAACCTGCCGCAGATCGGACGGGTCTCGATCAGTTCAGGTTGCCGGAGATCTGGCTGAACTTGCTGGTCAGGCTGGTGCCGACGGTCTTCAGCGCGGTGATGATGGCCACGGCGATGAGGGCCGCGATCATGCCGTACTCGATCGCGGTGGCGCCGGACTCGTCCGAAGCGAAACGCGTGAACAGGGTCTTCATAGAGGGTGATCCTTCGACCAACACAGAGCGAGATAAAACTTGCGCGATGCCCGATGAAGAATTTTCAGGTCTCGATCGGCGGCCTGCACAGACTGCCGATTACGCCTTGAAAATCGGTTAAATCGATCCCGCACCGACGTAAAACGCCGTCTCGCTGCGAGTTTGGTGAAGGTTGGGTTTCCCCGATACGGCACAGTGCCGCGACTTGGTCTTGCTTAGCGCTTCCTTCACGGGTTCCGCGCTAGCCTGAGGCATCGGGCCGGATCGCGTGGACCGCCCGCCGTCTTGAGGAACCCCGATGCGTCGCACCCTGTCGATCGCGGGCCGAGCCGGCCTCGTCGTCCTGCTGACGGGCGCCGCGGCCGCGGCCGGGCAGCCCGATCTCCTGCCCGTCGTGACCGTTCTCGTGGACAACGCCAAGGTGCTCCGCCTGCCGGAGAAGACGTCGACCGTCATCGTCGGGAACCCGATCATCGCCGAGGTGACGCCGCAGAAGAACGGCGTGCTCGTGCTCACCGGCAAGAGCTTCGGCTCCACCAACCTGATCGCCCTCGACAACGGCGGCGCCATGATCGCCGAGACGACCATCCGGGTCGAGGCGTCGCGGGACTCGACCATCACGGTGCAGCGCGGCCTCGATCGGGAATCCCTGTCGTGCACGCCGGGCTGCCAGCCGTCGGTGCAGCTCGGCGACTCGGCCAGCTATTTCGGTGCGACGAGCGGTCAGGCCGACGCCCGTCGCAAGCTCGCGACCGGCGGCGGCGGCGGCGCGGTTCCGGCGGCCGATCACTGATCGCGGCGGGGTTCCGCCGCGACACCGGCCGCGGCCTGGGGCAGGATCCCCCAGGCCCCCGCCGATACGCCGCGATGCCGCGGGAGCGATGACGCCAGGGAGACGCAGAGGCCGATGTCCGCCATCACCCGCCATCCGCCGCCGCCCGCCGTCGACCCGGCTGTGCTGGCGGCTTTCCGAGACGTCTCGACGGCCACGATCAGCGACTGCCTGGCGCGGATGCCGGTCCTGGCCGGCCTGCGCCCGTTCCACCGCGGCGGACCACTCGTCGGCACGGCCTTCACGGTTCGCGTCCGGAGCGGCGACAACCTCGCCATCCATCAGGCTCTGGAAGAGGTCCGTCCCGGCGACGTGATCGTGGTCGACGGCGGCGGCGACACGAGCCGCGCGCTGGTGGGCGACATCATGAAGGCGATCGCCGAGAGCCGGGGCGTGGCCGGTTTCGTGATCGACGGCGCCGTGCGCGACACGGCGGCCTTCGCGGGCTCGGACTTTCCCTGCTACGCCCGTGACGCGACGCCGCGGGGCCCGTTCAAGACCGGCCCCGGCGCGATCAACGGGCCGGTCTGCGTCGGCGGCTGGACGGTGAATCCCGGGGACGTGGTGGTCGGCGACGCCGACGGCGTCGTCTCCTTCCCGCCCGGCGACGCGGCGGCCCTGCTCGACGCCGTGCGGGCGCAGGCGGCCCGCGAGGCGGAGGTTCTGGAGCAGATCCGGGCCGGCCGCTACGACGGCCGCTACGCCCGGGTGGCGACGGGCTGATCGGGCCGGTCAGGTCCGGGCGCGTGCAGGCGCTGCCACAGGGCCTCGGCCGCGCCGCCGCGGCTCCCCCGCGCCCGGAACAGCCGGATCTCCACCGGAACGTCCAGCTCCTGGGAACCTGCCCGAACGAGCAGGCCGCGCGCGATCGCCGCCTCCGCGAGCGTCGCCGGGAGCCACGCGACACCGTCGCCTCCCTGCGCCATGGTCATCAGCGTCGCCGCCAGGTGCGACGTGAAGGCCGGCTCGTGGCCGGCCGCCACCCCGCTCGCCGCGAGGATCCGCCCGAGCCCGGAGGCCTCGCCGTAGGCGAGGTAGCGGACCGGCCTGCTTAGCGGCCAGAGCGGCGCCCCGCCGGATATCGGAGCGCAGAGCGGCACCAGGCTGTCCGCGCCGACGCGGACGGACTCGCAGCGGCCATCGTCCAGGCGCGTGGGCAGGTCCGCGCGATGGTGGCACAGGAGCAGCTGCACCTCGCCGGCCAGCAGGATGGCCTCGCAGGCCGCCATGCTGTCCGAGATCAGGTTGAGGGCGCCGAGCATCTCGAAGGGCGCGTGCTGCCGGATCCAGCTTGGGAAGAACGTGAACGACAGCGCGTGCGTCGCCGCGATCGCGAGGCTCGCGTCCGCGCGCGCACCGGCGGCCCGGGCCTCGCCGCGCGCCCGATCCAGGCCCCGCAGCAGCTCCTCGGCGCCCGGCCGGAAGCGCGCTCCCGCGGCGGTCAGGCCTGCCCCTCGCGCGCTCCGCAGGAACAGCGGCGTCCCAACCCACTCCTCCAGCGCGCGGATCCGTCGGCTGAAGGCCGGCTGCGTCACGTTCCGGGCCTCGGCGGCCCGCGAGAAGGTCCGGTGCTCGGCGAGCGCGAGGAAATCCCTCACCCAGTCCAGATCCATGGCGCGCCTCTCCGACAGGACGGGCCGATGCCGTTCGCGCATCGCGCGCGCCGGAAACGGCATTGGCTGCCCGGGTGCGAGCGGCGCTACGGCACCGGGACACACCGGGAGGACAGCCATGCGCATCGTCGACGTCCGCGAGGTCACCAAGCCGATCGCCTCGCCGATCCGCAACGCCTACATCGACTTCTCGAAGATGACCACGAGCCTCGTCGCTGTGGTCACCGACGCGGTGCGCGACGGCCGGCGGGTCGTCGGCTACGGCTTCAACTCGAACGGCCGCTACGGCCAGGGCGGCCTGATCCGCGAGCGCTTCCGCGACCGGATCCTGGAGGCCGATCCGGCGAGCCTCCTGACGGAGGCGGGCGACAACCTCGATCCGCACCGGGTCTGGGCCGCGATGATGCGCAACGAGAAGCCGGGCGGCCACGGCGAGCGCTCGGTGGCGGTGGGCACCCTCGACATGGCGATCTGGGATGCGACGGCGAAGATCGCCGGGAAGCCGCTGTTCCGGATGCTCGCCGAGCGGAAGGGCGTCGCCGCCGACCCGCGGGTCTTCGTCTACGCGGCGGGCGGCTACTACTATCCCGGAAAGGACGATTCCGCCCTCCGCGCCGAGATGCGCGGCTATCTCGACCGCGGCTACACGGTCGTGAAGATGAAGATCGGTGGCGCGCCGATCGACGCGGATCGGCGCCGGATCGAGGCCGTGCTCGCCGAGATCGGCGGACGGGGACGTCTCGCGGTCGACGCCAACGGCCGCTTCGATCTCGAGACCGCCATCGCGTACGCACGGATGCTGCGGCAGTACCCGCTGTTCTGGTACGAGGAGGCGGGCGACCCGCTCGACTACGCGCTCCAGGCGGCGCTCGCGCCCTACTATCCCGGGCCGATAGCCACCGGCGAGAACCTGTTCTCGCACCAGGATGCGCGCAATCTCCTGCGCTACGGCAACATGCGGCCCGACCGCGACTGGCTGCAGTTCGACTGCGCCCTGTCGTACGGGCTGGTGGAGTACCTGCGCACCCTCGACGTGCTGGCCGAGTTCGGCTGGTCGGCCTCCCGCTGCATCCCGCATGGCGGGCACCAGATGTCGCTCAACATCGCGGCCGGCCTCGGCCTCGGCGGCAACGAGAGCTACCCGGATCTCTTCCAGCCCTACGGCGGCTTTCCCGACGGGGTGCGGGTCGAGGACGGCCACATCACCATGCCGGACCTGCCGGGCATCGGCTTCGAGGGCAAGTCGGACCTGATCGCGGAGATGCGCGCCCTCGCGGCGTAGCGCGCCCACCCGGGTGGCCTTGCGGAGCGCGACGCCGCGGTGGACGATGGCGCGATGGATTCGGGCCCCCTCACCTACGCGATCGGCGACGTCCACGGCTGCGCCGCCCTGCTCGACGCGCTGCTGGAGCGGATCGCCGGCCATGCCGGCGACCGTCCCCACCGGCTGGTCTTCCTCGGGGACTACATCGACCGCGGTCCGGACAGCGCCGCGGTGCTCCGCACCGTGAGCCGCCTGAACTGGGCCGAGCCCGAGCGCGTCGTCTGTCTGATGGGCAATCACGAGCGGATGCTGCTCGACGCGCTCCAGACGGGAAGCGCGGCCGCGCACTGGATGTACAACGGCGGCGAGGCGACGCTCGACGCGTTCGGCGCGCGGGACCCCGCCGGCCTTCCCCGGGACACCCTCGACTGGATCGAGGCGCTCCCGACGCTGCACGGTGACGGCGCCCACTGGTACGTGCATGCCGGCCTGCGGCCCGGCGCGGACGCCCGCGATTCGGACGCGCACGATCGCCTGTGGATCCGCGAGCCGTTTCTCGAGGGCGACCACGATTTCGGACGGCACGTGGTCCACGGCCACACGCCGCAACGGAGCGGGCGCCCGGAGGTGCGCCGGTTCCGCACCAACCTCGACACCGCGGCCGTCTACGGCGGCGCGCTCACCGCCGGGATCTTCTCGGACGCGCAGGGACCGGCCCTGGACTTCCTGCAGGTGCGGGCGGGCTGAGGCTCGGACGCACCGCCGCGGCGGCCGGCGCGACGCCTCCGGCTTCGTCGAGGCTCGGGACTGATCTCAGGCCGCGCGTCGCGCAGGCACCAGAGCGCAGAGGATCCCCACGAGCCACCCGGCCATCAGGGCGAAGCCGCCCGTCGGCGCAGCCATCGGGAAGAGCGCGTGCTGGAGCCAAGCGCGCACCGAGAGGTCGCCGCAGAACAGGATCAGGCCGGCGATCAGGAGTCCGGCCGCGACGCGCGCGAGACCGGCCCGGGCGAGGCCCGAGGCCCCGAAGCCGACGAGCGCCAGGATCGCGGGGGCGTGGAACAGCAGGAACTGCGCCGCCGTCTTCTGCGAATCCGCCCCGGGGATGTGCGCCGCGGCGGCGCTCAGCGCGACGCCGAGCAGCCCGGCGAGGCCGGCGAGCGCCGCGAGCGCGCGGTCGATCCCCGCGAGTCTCACGCGCCGCGCTCCACCAGGAGCTTGGCGATGGCCGCGCGCAGATCCGGCACGCCGGAATCGTCCCGGCTCGAGGTGAGGATCACCTGCGGGTAGGCGGCCGGACGCTTGGCGAGACCCGCCTCGATCCCGGCGATGCGGCTGGCGACCTCGCCCTTCTTGAGGGAATCGCCCTTGGTCAGAACGACCTGGTAGCTCACCGCGGCCTTGTCGAGGCCGTCGAGCACGTCGGTGTCGATCGACTTGAAGCCGTGCCGGGCGTCGATGAGCATGAACACCCGGGCGAGGTTGGTGCGGCCCTTGAGGTAGGAATGGATCAGACGGGTCCACGCCTCGACCTTGGCCTTCTCGACGGCGGCGTAGCCGTAGCCGGGCATGTCGACCAGCGACAGGCGCTCGCCGATCCGGAAGAAGTTGAGCTGCTGCGTCCGCCCCGGCGTGTGCGAGGTCCGCGCCAGGGTGTTCCGCCCGGTCAGCGCGTTGATCAGGCTCGACTTGCCGACGTTCGAGCGGCCCGCGAAGGCGATCTCGACGCCCTCCATCGGGGGCAGACGGTCGAGGGTCTGGGCGGCCGCGTAGAAGTCGGCGGCGCCGGCGAAGAGAAGGCGGCCGGCCTCGGCGAGGTCGGCCGCGTCGTCGTTGGTGTCGGTCACGGCGTGTCGCCTGTCAGCTCTTGGTGGCGGCCGCCTTGGTGCCGTTGCCGCGGCGGAACGTCGATCGCAGGTTGTCCCACAACTCCACCTTCACGCCGTTGCGGCGCATGATGACGTACTGCTGGATCACCGACAGGGTGTTGTTCCAGGCCCAGTAGATCACGAGGCCAGCGGGGAACGAGCCCAGCATGAAGGTGAACACGATCGGCATGAAGGTGAAGATCTGCGCCTGGACCGGGTCCGGCGGCGCGGGATTCATCTTCATCTGCACGAACATCGTGATGCCCATGATGATCGGCCAGACGCCCAGGTGCACGAAATCGGGCGCCGGGAACGGCAGCAGGCCGAACAGGTTCACGATGCTCGTCGGATCCGGCGCCGCGAGGTCGCGGATCCAGCCGAAGAACGGCGCGTGGCGCATCTCGATGGTGATGAACAGGACCTTGTAGAGCGCGAAGAAGACCGGGATCTGGATCAGCACCGGCCAGCAGCCGGCGACCGGGTTGATCTTCTCCTTCTTGTACAGCTCCATCGTGGCCTGCTGCTGCTTCATGCGGTCGTCCTTGTACCGCTCGCGGATGGCGGCCATCTCCGGCTGCACGGCCTTCATCTTGGCCATGGAGACGTAGGACCGGTTCGCGATCGGCAGGAACAGCAGCTTCAGGCAGAAGGTCACCACCAGGATCGAGACGCCGAAGTTGCCGAATAGGTGGTAGAAGAAGTCCAGCGCCCGGAACATCGGCTTGGTGATGAAGAAGAACCAGCCCCAGTCGATCATCAGATCGAAGTGCTTGATGCCGAGATCCTTCTCGTAGTTGTTGATGACGTTGACTTCCTTGGCGCCCGCGAACAGCCGCTGCGTCGCAGTGGCCGAGGCACCCGCCGCGAGGTTCACGGCGTCGCCGCGCACGCTCGCCTGGTAGACGTTGGTGGCACCGTCGGTCCGGTCGGTGAAGGCGCCGGTGTAGGGCGTGTCCTGATCGGGGATCGCGGCCGCCGCCCAGTACTTGTCGGTGATGCCGACGAAGCCGCCGGTCACGCCGGTCCAGGCCTTGCCCTTGGTGTTGGCACCGCCGTAGGCGCCCTCCTTGGCGAGCTTGTCGTAGGTGAATTCCTGCAGGCCGTCGTTGCCCAGATAGCCGATCATGCCCTCGTGCAGGACGTAGTAGCCCTGGGTGTGCGGCTTACCCCAGCGGGAGACGAGGCTGTACGGGTACAGCGTGATCGCGCCCGAGCCCTTGTTCTCGACCTCGTCGCGGATCGTGAACATGTACTTGTCGTCGACCGCGATGATCCGCTTGAAGACGAGGCCGGCGCCGTTGTCCCAGGTCAGGGTCACGGGCATGCCGGGCGAGAGCGTCTTGCCGTCGCTGGTCCACAGGGTGTCGTTGGTCGGCAGCGGACCGGCATTGGCGCCGACCCAGCCGAACTCGGCGTAGTAGGGCGTCTCGGTCCCGGCCGGCGAGAACAGCACGATCTCGGGGCTCTTGGGGTCGATGGTCTCGTGGTAGTTCTTGAGCGAGACGTCGTCGACGCGGCCGCCCTTCAGGGCGATCGAGCCCGAGAGCGCCGGGGTCTCGATCCGCACGCGCGGCGAGCGGGCCAGCGCCGCCTCGCGGGAGACCGGGCCGCCCTGGGCGGTCGGCAGCGTGCCGGGCGCGGGCGCGGCCGGGCCGCCCTCCTTCGGGGACGGCGAGGGCACGCCGTCCGGGGTCACGCCCGGGGGCTGCTGCTGCGCGGCCTTGTTCTGCGCCTCGATCTGGCGCTGCTGCTCCATGCGCGGGCCGGCCACGAAGTACTGCCACCCGAGCAGCACCAGCAGCGACAGGCCGATGGCCACGAACATGTTCGTCTTGTCATTGCCCATCAGGGACACCGCCGCACGCGTTCGGAGTGGCAACAGGAGCGTCGCCGGCCCTGGAGGACCTGCGCGCGCCTGTGATTCGGGGATCTCTGTCGCACCCCTGCGACGGGCCGATGTCGGCTCCGCCGGTCGGGGCCGCCTGCGCGGAGGCGCGGCCGGCTTCGTGCGGGAAAGAGGACGTCTGAGATAGGGTCTTGTCGGGGGTCGGCCCGGAGCGCCGGCCACCGGACCGGCCGGAGGGCCTGTCCCCGCGGGCCGCCGCCGGGCGGGTCACCGCGGGAATCGCGCGACGCAGATCCTCGGTGAGGGTCTCGAAGGCGGCTTCCAGGGCGGGACGGCGGGCGATCAGCACGATGTCGGCCGGAAGGCCCGCGAGCTCGCCCGGCAGGTCGGACGCGACCACGCTCAGGGCCGCGCGGAGGCGGCGCCGGATGCGGTTGCGCTCCGTCGCGTGACCGACACGCTTGGTGATGGTGAACCCGAGACGGAGGCCGGGACAAGCGTCCGGGTTCCGAAGACGCCCCTGCGCGGTCATCCGCTCGGTGTGGAAGCGACGTCCCTCGGCCGCCGCCAGGAAGTCGGGTCGTTTCTTGAGCCGCTCGATCGTCGCCATCGATGGTTCGATCCCGGCCGATACCACTTGCCTCGTGGCGCGGATGCCCGGGGCGTCCGCGCCGGCGAGGATCAGGCCTCAGGCCGACAGGCGCTTGCGGCCATGGGCGCGACGGCGCGCGATGACCTTGCGGCCGCCGGCGGTGGCCATGCGCGCACGGAACCCGTGACGGCGCTTACGGACGAGCTTGCTCGGCTGGTAGGTTCTCTTCATGGCTCAGAGCCTTCAAAGGTCGAGGCGCGCTCGCGGGCAGCTGATGCTGCACCCGACCTCCACGCGTCCTGGTTGTCTGCAAACACGAAGGGCGCCCATGCGGGGCGCCACGTCGCGAGTGGCGGGCTTATGGCGGATGGGCCCCGCGAAGTCAACGTTTCGCGGGCCCTAATGACCCTCGAACTGCATGAGGGTGCGCACCTCGACGCCCAGGTCGCGCAGGCGCTGCGCGCCGCCGATCTCGGGCAGGTCGATGACGAAGCAGGCGGCCACGATCTCGGCGCCGATCTTCTGGAGCAGGTTCACGGCCGCGATCGCCGTGCCGCCGGTGGCGATCAGGTCGTCGACCAGCAGCACCTTGTCGCCCGGCCGGACGGCGTCGACGTGGATCTCGATCTCGTCGGTCCCGTACTCGAGGGCGTAGGCCATCGACACGGTCTTGTGGGGCAGCTTGCCCTTCTTGCGGATCGGCACGAAGCCGCAGGAGAGCTGGTGGGCGATGGCCCCGCCCAGGATGAAGCCCCGCGCCTCGATGCCGGCCACTTGGTGGATCTGTCCGCCGGCGTAGGGGTGCACCAGGGCGTCGACCGCCCGCCGGAAGGCGCGCGGGTCGCTCAGCAGCGTGGTGATGTCGCGGAAGATGATCCCCGGCTTCGGGTAATCGGGAATCGAGCGGACCGATTCCTTCAGCGCGACGTGGCGGCGGGCTTCCATGCGTTCGGCCTTCCGTGGAGAACCGCGGGCTTAAAGCAGAAGCTCGGCGCCCTGACCAGTTCACGGCGGCTCAGGCCGCCTGGACCTTCTTGAGGATGGCGACGAGGTCCCGGTGCAGCCCCTCGTTGCCGCAGGCCACCGAGCGCGGGGCCAGGGGTTCGGCCGCGCCGTCCGCCGAGGTCACGAAGCCGCCCGCCTCGCGCACCAGGATCACGCCGGCGGCGAAGTCGTAGGTCTGGAGATCGCGCTCCCAGTAGGCGTCGAGGCGGCCGCAGGCGACGTAGGCCATGTCGAGGGCCGCCGAGCCCATCCGGCGGGTGCCGCCGGCCACCGCCATCACGGCGCCGAGCTCGCGCAGGAGGCGCGGATGGCTGCCGCGACCGAGATAGGGCGTGCCGTAGCCCACCAGCGCGTCCGCCATGTCCTGGCGGCCGGAGACGCGCAGGCGCCGGTTGTTGAGATAGGCGCCCTTGCCGCGCTCGGCGACGAACAGCTCGTCCTTGATCGGGTCGAAGATCGCGCCGGCCACGATCTGGCCCTCGCGCTCGAGACCGACCGAGACCGCGAAATGCGGCACGCCGTGCAGGAAGTTCGACGTGCCGTCGAGAGGGTCGATGTGCCACGTGTGGCTCTTGTCGGTCCCCTCGATGATCCCGTTCTCCTCCAGCACGAGGCCGTAGCCCGGACGCGCCTTCATGAGGGCGTCGCGCAGCACCTCCTCGGCCTTGCGGTCGGCCGCGGAGACGAAGTCGCCCGGACCTTTGCGCGAGACCTGCAGGTTCTCGACCTCGCCGAAGTCGCGGCGCAGGCCGCGCGCGGCCTTGCGCACGGCATCGACCATCACGGTCATGAGCGGGGAGGAGATCATGGGCGGACTTTTCGCGGGTGAGGATCGGGGCCGTCGTTACAGGTCGGCGCCGGAAAAGACGAGATGGGGTCGGGACATGGGAGCGGTGCGGGCGGCCGCCTCAGCGCCGAGCCGCGGGGTCGAGGCCGGTGTCAGAACGCCGTCGCGCCCGTCTCCGCGGGCGGAGCGACGCAATCCAGGGCAGCAGGCCGTCGGTGAACGGGCCCCCCGGGTTGCTTCGCCCCCTTCGCGGAAGCGGGCGCCCGCAGCACCGCCTCTCGGGGAGAGGCGGCGCGGATCCTACTCCGCCGCCTCGACGAACACCGTGCCGGCGCGGGGCAGGTCCAGCGCCTCCCAGGTCTCCGTCAGCGCCGCAGCCAGGCGCTCGATATGCGCCGCGTCGTGGAAGGGCGACGGCGTGATCCGCAGGCGCTCGGTCCCGCGCGGCACCGTCGGGTAGTTGATCGGCTGGATGTAGATCGCGTGGTGCTCCAGAAGATGGTCGGCCGCCGCCTTGCACAGCTCGGCATCGCCCACCATCACCGGCACGATGTGCGTCTCCGTCTCCAGGACCGGCAGGCCCGCCGCGCGCAGCGCCGCCTTGGTGGCCGCCGCCTGGCGCTGGTGCGCCTCCCGCTCCGCGCCCGAGCGCTTGAGATACCGCACCGACGCCCGCGCCGCCGCCGCCACGGCAGGCGGCAGCGCCGTCGTGAAGATGAAGCCCGGCGCGAAGCTGCGCACCGCGTCGCAGATCGCCGCCGAAGCCGTGATGTAGCCGCCCACGCAGCCGAAGCCCTTGGCCAGCGTCCCCTCGATCACGTCGACCCGGTGCATGACGCCGTCGCGCTCGGCGATGCCGCCGCCGCGCGGGCCGTAGAGGCCGACGGCGTGGACCTCGTCGAGGTAGGTCATCGCCCCGTAGCGGTCGGCGAGGTCGCAGATCTCGCCGATCGGCGCCACGTCGCCGTCCATCGAGTAGACCGACTCGAACACGATCAGCTTGGGCCGGTCGCCGGCCTCCCGGAGCAGCTCCTCCAGGTGCTGGAGATCGTTGTGGCGGAAGATCTTCTTCGCGCAGCCGGAATGGCGCACGCCCTCGATCATCGAGTTGTGGTTGAAGGCGTCCGACAGGATCAGGCAGTCGGGGATCAGCTTGGCGATGGTCGAGATGCCGGCCTGGTTCGAGACGTAGCCGGAGGTGAAGACGAGGCCGGCCTCCTTGCCGTGCAGGTCGGCGAGCTCGCGCTCCAGATCGACCAGCGGCGAGGTGTTGCCGGCGATGTTGCGGGTGCCGCCGGCGCCGACGCCGCAGCGGGCGGCGGTCTCGGTCATGGCCGCCACGACCTCCTTGTGCTGGCCCATGCCGAGGTAGTCGTTGGAGCACCACACCGTGATCTCGGTGGTCTTGCCCTCGGGCTGGCGCCACTTGGCCGTCGGGAAACGGCCCGAAATCCGCTCGATGTCGGCGAAGACCCGGTAGCGCCGCTCGCCGTGCAGCTGATCCAGGGCCCCGCGGAAGTAGCGCTCGTAGCCGGATCCGGCGCGCGTCGATCCCGCTTGGGCGAGCATCGTGCTGGGCATCCGGGTGACGGTCATCGAGCGTCCTTCGCGTATTCGGCCGCGCGGGCGACACCGCCGAGGCGGCATCTCAGGCCCGCGATCGAGGTCCGGCCTCGGTCCAGTCCTTCGCGTGAGGGCCGCAAGATACGCGCGGATCTGGAACTGGTTCAAGGTAAGGTTCCGACATCGCAGCGTTGCATCCGTTGAGAGGCCCGCGTGAACCCGCTAGCGTCCGGCAGGATCTTCCGATCCGAATTTGGCTCCTGCCCCCTGCAACAGCTCATGTCACCATCCGCAGATGGCTCATCCGGCGGGGGTCGCTCCGCCCCGACCTTGCGGCGACCAAGGGTCGCGCCGTGACGGGCTCCAAGGACGAGCGCGCGGAGCGCCTCAAGGCCGCGCTGCGCCAGAACCTGCGCCGCCGCAAGGCGCAGGACCGCGGACGGGCCGAGGCGAGACCGTCACCGGGCGCGGATCAGTCCTGCACGCGCGAATCCGACGGAAGCGGTCCTGATTCCGACAAATCCGGTCTATAGGGCACGGCCAAGCCTGGGCGCTGCCGCGCCCGCGATCAGCACGGTCGGCCGCGCGTCCTCGCGGATGCGCCGCCCGAGGACACACGATGGACCGCATCCACATCACCGGCGGCGCGCCGCTCAACGGCGTGATCCCGATCTCGGGGGCCAAGAACGCGGCGCTGCCGCTGATGATCGCGAGCCTGCTGACCGGCGAGACGCTGGAGCTGATCAACGTGCCGCGGCTCGCCGACATCGCCGCGCTGACGCGGATCCTCGGCAATCACGGCGTGGACCACATGGTCGTGGGCAAGCGCCCCGGTCAGACCACCGAGACGGGCCAGACGATCCGGCTCACCGCCTCGAACGTCATCGACACCACGGCACCCTACGAGCTGGTCTCGACCATGCGGGCGAGCTTCTGGGTGGTCGCGCCGCTGCTCGCCCGGTTCGGCGAGGCCAAGGTGTCGCTGCCGGGCGGCTGCGCCATCGGCACCCGCCCGGTGGACCTGCTGATCATGGCGCTGGAGCGGCTCGGGGCCGAGATCGAGATCGACGCCGGCTACGTCGTCGCCAGGACCAAGAACGGGCTGCGCGGCGCCGAGATCGCCTTCCCCAAGGTGACGGTGGGCGGCACCCACGTGGCGCTGATGGCCGCCGCCCTCGCCTACGGGACCACGGTGCTCGAGAACGCCGCCCGCGAGCCGGAGGTGGTCGACCTCGCGGAGTGCCTGAACAAGATGGGCGCCAAGATCCGCGGCGCCGGCACGCCGCGCATCGAGATCGAGGGCGTGGCCCGCCTGAACGGCGCCCGCCACGAGGTCCTGCCCGACCGGATCGAGACCGGCACCTACGCGATGGCAGTGGCGATGGCCGGCGGCGACGTCGTGCTCAAGGATACGCGGGCCGACCTGCTGCACTCGGCCCTCGACGTCTTGTCGACCACGGGCGCGGAGATCACCCAGGTCGAGGGCGGGATCCGCGTGCGCCGCAACGGCGGCGGCATCGCGGCGGTGGACATCACCACCGACCCGTTCCCGGGCTTCCCCACGGATCTCCAGGCGCAGTTCATGGCGCTGATGACGCTGGCCAAGGGCCAGTCGCACATCCGCGAGACCATCTTCGAGAACCGGTTCATGCACGTGCAGGAGCTGGCCCGCCTCGGCGCGAAGATCCGCCTCGAGGGCGATCTCGCCATCGTCGAGGGCGTGGACCGGCTGAAGGGCGCCCCCGTGATGGCGACCGATCTGCGCGCCTCGGTCTCCCTGGTCATCGCGGGCCTCGCCGCCGAGGGCGAGACCCAGATCAACCGGGTCTACCATCTCGACCGCGGCTTCGAGGCGCTGGAGGCCAAACTCGGCCGCTGCGGCGCGCAGATCGAGCGCGTCCGGGCCTGAACGGCAGCGCTCGGTCCGCACCGGCCGGGGCTGCGCGGCGCCTGCGGCGGCCGCAAGTCCGGCTCAGCACGGAGCCCCGGCGGCGCACCGACCGGGGCTGCGCGGCCTTCGTGAGCGCCGGCGACCGCCCACGAAGCCCGGGCATGGACCACGACCTGCTCGGCGCGGTCGCCCGCGCCGCGAAGGGCGTACCGCCGCTCCTACCCGCCCCGGCAATGCGGCGCGGGGCTGCCGCGGTCCCGCCGCGCGCGGCGTCCGAACGCGGCCGTGGCCGCCCATCGCCGTCGATCGCGTCCGACGGCCGTCGGGCTCAATCCTCGATCTGCCCGCGCTTGTAGCCGAAGCCGGGAATATCGCAGCCGCAGGGCGCATCGGGAGGGGCCGGGCGCACCGTGCAGGTGCCGCGGGCCGTCACGCAGACGCTGTCGTCCCACCGGCGCCCGAAATCGCCGCGCCAGCGCGGGCCGCGCCTGTCATACGCATCGTCGAGTGGCGGCGGCGGGGGTGGACGCCAGCCATACCCGTCATCCGCCGGCGGAGGCGGCGGGCGCCCGCCGGGCGGTGGCGGTGCGTAGACATCCCGATCCGGCGCCGGGCGGCCGTAGATGTAGGGCCGCGCGTCCGGGCCGACCTGCGCGGAGGCGGATCCGACCGCCTGCAGCCCGATGGTCAGCACCGCCAGAACCGCGCGCTCGGTGAGTGCGGCCATATGAGACCCTGCCTCGGCTCGTCCGCCAGCGCGTCTAAACGGCGACGCTGGGCCGAGCCTGTGCTCGACCGGGATCGCGATCCCCAGACCAGCCGTTGCCCGATCGGGGCCGCGCCGCTACCTACGCCGTGCCGCGGACCGGCCCGCGCCGCCCGATCCGCGCCCCGTATCCCCCGAGGACCATCTGCATGGAGCTGCTCAGGCTCGCCGCCCTCGACACCGAGGACCTGACCGTGATCTCGGCCCATCTGCAGGACGCGATCCTGCGGCCGCAGGACCTGACCTACCTCGCGGGCGAGCAGCGCTTCCTCATGGCCGTGCGCCGCTTCGACTGGACGCCGAACGTCCCGCCGCGCCGCCGCCTCGCCGGCCTGCATGTCGAGCGCGTGCTGGGCGTGAAGAGTCGCGGCCTGAAGCCGGACGACGCCACGCCCATGAGCCTGCTCGCCCTCACCTTCGAGCCGACGGACGCGCCTTCCGGGCATATCGACCTCGTCTTCTCCGGCGGCGCGGCCCTGCGGCTGGAGGTCGAGTGCATCGAGGTCCGGATGAAGGATCTCGGCCCGGTCTGGGAATCGGCCACCCGTCCCGGACACGACATCGACACCGATACGGCCGCCGGCCCGGCGGCCTGACGCGAGACAGAAGGCTTCCCGATGGTCCGGCTCGACAGCAGCGATCCGAATTTTGCCGCCGCCTTCGCGCACCTCCTGACGGTGAAGCGCGAGATCGCCGAGGACGTGGACGAGGCCGTGCGCGGCATCATCGCCGACGTCGTCACCCGGGGCGACGACGCGCTGGTCGATTTCACCCGGCGCTTCGACCGGCTCGGCGCCGATTTCTCGGCGGCGCAGCTGCGGGTCACGGACGCGGAGATGGCCGCGGCCGTCGCGGCCTGCCCGCCGGATTCCCTGGAGGCGCTGCGCCTCGCCGCCGAGCGGATCGAGAGCTTCCACCGGGCCCAGCGGCCCGAAGATCACCGGGCCACGGACGCCCTCGGCGTCACGGCCGGATGGCGCTGGACCGCGCTGGAATCGGTCGGCCTCTACGTACCGGGCGGCACCGCGAGCTATCCCTCCTCGGTGCTGATGAACGCGCTGCCGGCCCGCGTCGCGGGCGTGCCGCGGCTCGTCATGGTGGTGCCCACACCGGACGGCCAGATGAACCCGCTGGTCCTGGCCGCCGCGCAGCTCGCCGGCGTCCACGAGGTCTACCGGGTGGGCGGTGCCCAGGCGGTCGCGGCCCTCGCCTACGGGACCGCCACCATCGCCCCCGTGGCCAAGGTCGTCGGACCGGGCAATGCCTGGGTGGCGGCGGCCAAGCGCCGGGTCTTCGGCCAGGTCGGGATCGACATGATCGCCGGCCCCTCCGAGGTGCTGATCCTGGCGGACGGCCACGCCAACCCCGACTGGATCGCCGCCGACCTGCTGGCCCAGGCCGAGCACGACGTGGCCGCCCAGGCGATCCTGATCACCGACAGCGCCGAACTCGCCGGGGCCGTCGAGGAGGCGGTCGAGCGCGCGCTGACCACCCTGCCCCGCCAGGAGATCGCCCGGGCGAGCTGGCGCGATTACGGCGCGATCATCCGGGTCCGCACCTTCGACGAGGCCGTGCCGCTGGTGGACCGCCTCGCACCCGAGCACCTGGAGATCGAGACGCAGGACGCGGAGGCGCTCGCCGCCAAGGTCCGCAATGCCGGCGCGATCTTCCTCGGCTCGCACACGCCGGAGGCGATCGGCGACTATGTCGGCGGCCCCAACCACGTCCTGCCGACGGCCCGCTCGGCCCGGTTCTCGTCCGGGCTGGGCGTGCTCGACTTCATGAAGCGGACGACGATCCTCGCCTGCACGCCGGAGAGCTTGCGGGCGCTCGGCCCGGCGGCGATAAACCTCGGCCGGTCCGAGGGCCTGGAGGGGCATGCCCGCTCCGTCGCGATCCGGTTGAACCTGTGAGGTTTTGGGGATGGCGGAGAAGCAGCGCGGGCCGAACCGCCTCGCGAAGGTGAGCCTGGACGAGGCGTCCATCGCCCGCGGCAATCCGGATCAGGAGCACGAGCGGGCGATCGCGCTGTTCGACATCCTGGAGGACAATTCCTTCACGATCCCCGGTCGGGAGGGGCCCTACGCGCTGACGCTCGGCCTCGTCGAGAACAAGCTGTCCTTCGCCATCGCCACGGTGGACGGTGAGCCGGTGATGACGCACCTCCTGTCGCTGACGCCGTTCCGGCGGGTGATCCGCGACTACGAGATGATCTGCGAGAGCTACTACAACGCGATCCGCACCGCCTCGCCGTCGCAGATCGAGGCGATCGACATGGGTCGGCGCGGACTGCACAACGAGGCGTCCGAGACGCTCAAGCAGCGGCTTGAGGGGAAGGTGGACCTCGACCACGACACGGCGCGCCGCCTGTTCACCCTGATCTTCGCGCTGCACTGGAAGGGCTAGGCGCCCTCCGCGCCGACCGGCGATGGCTGAGCCCGCTCCCGAGCCTCCTCCCGACGCTTCCCCGAAGAAGCGGCGGGTGCAGTCCGTCCTGTTCATGTGCAACTACAACGCCGTGCGCTCCGTGGCGGCGGAGGCGATCGCGCGCGCTTATTTCGGCAAGTCCACCTACGTGCAGTCGGCCGGGGTACGATCCGGCGAGCCCACCGACCCGTTCATGATCGCGGCGCTCGACGAGGTCGGGATCGACGCGAGCCGGCACCGGCCGCGCACCGTGGAGGAACTCGAGGACTGGGAGGGTCTGAACTTCGACCTGATCATCACCCTCGCGCCGGAGGCGCATCACCGGGCCCTGGACCTGACCCACACGCTCGCGGCCGATGTCGAGTACTGGCCGACCCCCGACCCGACCCTGGTGCAGGACGCGTCCCGCGAGCAGCGCCTCGACGCCTACCGCGACGTCCGCGACGGCCTGACCCGGCGGATCAAGGCCCGGCTCAAAGCCTAGGCGGGCGGCCTCTCGCCCCGGCACCCTGCCAGTGCCGTGCGGCGGATCGTTGCTGCCGCGACCCGGAACGTCGCGCGGCCCGGGGGGCCGCTGGGTTCAGCCGCGATCGCCCACCAGCCAAGCCCGGATCCGGCCGGCGAGGAGCGGCCGGGCGCGGACGACGTCGTCGCCGTCGAGGAGCGGCGAGGCTGCGAGGGTCGCGAGATAGGCGTCCTCGGCGGTCCGGCAGGCCCGGAAGGCGGCGTCGGCGGCGAGATCCCGGTCGGTCAGCGCGGCCTGGATGTGAAAGTTGCGGCTGACGCAGTCGCGCCACGCGGCGTGGCGGAGTTCGGTCTCGCTCGCGGCCCGCGCGGTGCCGCAGGCGGCGGCGACGAGGACGGCCGCGAGAAGCGGGACCGGCGTCACGTTGCGGGCTCGCGGCATCGTTCAGGCACTCCGTCACCCGACAGAGTGGCGCCGCACGGTTAGCAATCCGTTAAGGCGCGGCGCCGGCGGCCTGGGTTCCACCGCCGGCCGCGTGCCTTGCTCACCGGTTGGCGGTGGTGACCGGGGAGGTGACGCCGCCGAGGGAGACCCAGGCGACGGCGTCCTGGCTCTCGCGCTTGATGAAGACGTAGCCGGTCTTGTGCCAGGGCAGGATGGCGTTGGTCTTGTTGTCGAGGACGAGGTCGCCCCGGTCGGTGATGAGTGTCAGCACGGCGTGGCCCTCGCCCTTCTCGTCGATCACCACGGTCATGCGCATCGCGCGGCGCGGCAGCCCGGCCTCGGCCAGCATGTGGCGCTTGAGCAGCTGGAAGTCCTCGCAGTCGCCGATGCCGTCCTCGGCCAGGTCCCAGCGGTCGGCCACGTGCAGGTGGTCCTGGTCGGTCATCGGCTCGACCGCCTTGTTGACCCGCCGGTTCACCGACACGATCGTCGCCCAGGTGGCGGGCGTCAGGCTGATCCGGGCCGGCTCGCCCCGGTCCAGCGCGCACTCCGCCGCGTAGGTCTGGCAGAACGTCACCCAGGCCGCGATCGGCTTGGCGTCGCCCTGCACCCGGGCACCGGCCTCGGTCGGCAGGCTCGCCAGCGTCTGCGCCTGAGCCGGGGCGGCGAGACCCGCGACGCCGATGGCGGCGAGGGCAGCGAGGCCCGCCCAGCGGCTCCGGGAGAGCCGACGCGAGGCGGGTCCCTTGACCAGTCCCTGCATCATGGAAACCGCGAACCGCATCGCCGGGACCCAACCGTTAAGCTCTCGTTAACGAAAGCTCTCACGCCGGCGGGCCGGCGGCAATCCGCCGATTAACAAAAGGTTAATGCTGTGCGCAACGCGGATAAGCGCCCCCTCGTCCACTCATCGCGGCGCTCACCGGCCAAGCGCGAAAACGTGAAGGTGTGACAAGGTGTTCTCGACCGAGATCCGCCGTTATCCCGGCGCCGCGCCACCGAGAACACGCCTGTGGGCGGCAGGAGGAAGACGGATGCGGAGCGTTGCAGACAGACTCGCCAGCCTGGTCCTGGCCGGGCTCGCAGCAGGGACCCTGGGGATGCTGCCGGCGTCCGCCGCGGCTCCGACGGCCGCTCCGCCCGCGGCCGACCTGAAGAGCGAGGGGCCGACGCAGCCGGCGAAAGTCCAGGACGGCCAGTACACCGACAAGAACGGCGACCCGACGTACCACATCACGGAGGGCGGCAAGAAGGTCGACTGGTACACCATGTCCGGCTACGTGCGGTACAGCGCGAACTGCCTGGCCTGCCACGGGCCAGACGGGATGGGCTCGACCTACGCGCCGTCCCTGGTCGACGCTCTCAAGGGCATGGACTACGCGCACTTCGCCGGCATCGTCGTGGGCGGCAAGCGGGATGTGAACGCCTCGCAGGAGCTGGTCATGCCGGCCTTCGGCGAGAACAAGAACGTCATGTGCTACCTGCCCGACATATACACCTATCTCCGCGCCCGCTCGGACGGCGCGATCGGCCGCGGCCGGCCGGCGGACCACGAGGCCAAGCCCGCGGCCTTCGAGAAGGCCGAGGATGCCTGCATGAAGTGAGCGCCACTCCCCGGTCCGGCCTCGCCTGTGAACCGGACCGGGGGCAACACGCCCCGTTGCACCGCTCGGTTGCGCACGACATACTCCGCGCAAGACGCTGAAGAGCGGGCACCAAGCCTGCCGAGGGGGTCGCAGGGGGTGGAACGTGGCTCAAGGATCGGGAGTGCGCCGCCATCTGTGCGGCATCTGGACGGCCTGGACGGACGCGGCCGCGGCCGCCGACGCGGCCGCGGAGGTCGCGCTCGCGGTCGGTGACACCGCCCTGTCGCAGGTCGTCGCGTTCTTCTCCGCCGATTACGACGCCGAGATCCTGGCCCGCGCGCTGGAGGCCCGGTTCCCCGGCGTGCCGGTGGCCGGCTGCTCGATGTCGGGCGGCATCGCCCCGGCCGGCGGCCTCGACCGCGGGCTCGTCGTCATCGCGTTCCCGGCCGAGCGTTTCCGGATCGTCTCGACCGTCCTCGACGCCATCGACCACCTCGACGTGGAGCGGACCGCCTCGGCGGTCCGGGCGCTGCGCCGGACCCTCGACCCGCTGGACCGGTGCCGCGATGTCGACGCGGCCGGCACGGGCCACCGCTTCGCCCTGTCGCTGATCGACGGGCTCGCCAATGCCGAGGAGACGGTGGTCTCGGCGATCGCCTGGGCACTCGACGGCATCCCGATCGTCGGCGGCTCGGCCGGCGACGACCTGCGCTTCCGCGACGCCGTCATGCTGCACGGCGGGAAGATCCACCGCAAGGCGGCGGTCCTGGTGCTCGTCGAGACCGACTTCTCGGTGGAGATCTTCAAGAGCGACAACTTCGAGCCGACGCGGACCAAGTTCGTGGTCACCGCCTCGGACGGCGAGCGCCGCACCGTGCACGAGCTCAACGCGGAGCCGGCGGCCCGGGAATACGCGATGGCGATCGGCCTCGACCCCGAGGGCCTGTCGCCGATGAGCTTCGCCGCCTACCCGCTCGCCGTGAAGGTCGGCGGCGAGTATTTCTGCCGCTCGATCCGGCGGATGAACGAGGACGGCTCGCTCAGCTTCTTCTGCGCGGTGGACGAGGGCGTGGTGCTGACCCTCGCCGAGCCGCGCGACATCGTCGCCTCGACCCGGGCGGAGCTGGCCCGCCTCGACGCCGTGCTCGGCGGCGTCGACCTGATCATCGGCTTCGAGTGCGTGCTCCGCCGCCTCGACGCCGAGAGCCGGCAGGTGCGCCACGGGATCGCCGACCTCTACCGCCGCTACAACGTCGTCGGCTTCGAGACCTTCGGCGAGCAGTACCGGGCGATGCACCTGAACCAGACCTTCACGGGCATCGCCATCGGCAAGACCCTCGCCGCGGGCGCGCCGGCCGCGGCCGCCGCCCCGGTCGCGTCGTGACCCTGCACCCGAACGGCCTCGAGACCGACGCGTCCCTGCACCGGCGGATCGAGAAGCTCGAGCGCATCAACGCCGCGCTGATGTCCCATGTCGAGCGCTCCATGGATCAGCGGGGCAGCGCCTACTCGCTGTTCCAGACGGCGATCATGCTCGAGGGCCGGGTCCGCACCCGCACCGAGGAGCTGACCGGGCTCATGCACCGGCTGGAGCGCTCCAACGAGGCGCTGGCCGCGGCCAAGGAGGAGGCCGAGACCGCCAACCGCTCGAAGACGCGGTTCCTGGCGGCGGCGAGCCACGACCTGCTGCAGCCGGTCAATGCCGCCCGCCTGTCGATCTCGGCGCTCGCCGACCTCGAGGTCCCGCCGGAAGCGCGCGCCATCGCCGGACAGGTGGAGCGGGGCCTGCAGACCATCGAGGACCTGATCAAGACGCTGCTCGACATCTCGAAACTCGATGCCGGGGTCGTTCGACCGCAGGTCCAGCCCGTCTTCCTGCCCGACCTGCTGGCGGAGCTCGCGGAGAGCTTCAAACCCTTCGCGCAGCGCAAGGGTCTGCGCCTGTCGGTGCACTGTCCGGAGGTCACCGTCACCAGCGACGTGGTGCTCCTGCAGCGGATCCTCCAGAACCTCGTCTCCAACGCCGTCCGGTACACCCGCACCGGCGGGATCGTCCTGGCGGCCCGGCGCCGGTCCGGCGCTGTCCGGATCGAAGTGACCGACACGGGCTGCGGCATCGCCGCCGAGGAATGCGACCTCGTCTTCGACGAGTTCTTCCGGGGCGGCGACCGGACCGGCAGCGGCGAGGAGCCGGGCCTCGGCCTCGGCCTGTCGATCGTCCGCCGCATGGCCCTGGCCCTCGACCATCCCCTGCGGCTGCGCTCCCGGGTCGGCCACGGCACCCGGGTCGCGCTGACGCTGCCCCTGAGCGCGGTCCCGGCCGCGGCCGCGCCGCCCGCCCCGGTGGCGACCCGGCTCTCGGGAGCGCACGTCCTCGTCGTGGAGAACGACGCCTCGACGGCCGACGCCCTCGCGCGCCTCCTCCAGAACTGGGATGCCCGGGTCTCGACCTTCCGCGACCTCGCGGGGGTGAAGGCCTCCGTCGAGGCGGGCGCCGGGGCGCCGGACATCCTGGTGCTCGACTATCATCTCGACGAGGGCGCCTGCGGCCTCGACGTGGCCGCCTATCTCCGCGCGCTGCGGGCCGAGCCGCTCCCGGTCATCGTCACCACCGCCGACCATTCCAGCGCGGTCGAGGATCGCGTCACAGCCGCCGGAGCGGAACTCGTGCACAAGCCGATCAAGCCGGCCCAGCTCCGCTCCCTGCTGACATACATGCTGGCTTGATCCCGGTCGGGACCCGCGACGCTCCGGGTCGCGCCCGGCGCGCGCCGCGCGCTCCCGAACCGATCGAGCGCCCGGGCCGCGCGGCGTGCTGCCGACGGCGGGCCGATCCGGCGCGAACGGACCCGCCCGCGCCGTGACATAGGACACACGGCGCCCCTCGACGGGACCGACCGCCTGCGCGACAGGGAGCAGCATCCGCCTCGCGTCCCGCGTCCGGATTTCCCAGCCATCGACGTCACGGACCCGCCGGGACGCCGCAGGAGCGCGCACCCATGGCGCAGGTCCCGCACGGTCCGACAGGCGGCGCGCCGGGCAGCCCCCAGCCGCCCCCGCAGGCGCCCGTCCAGGACGGCCTGCCGCCCCGCGAGCGCGTCCTCGCCATGGCGGCGATCGGGCTTGCCATGACCATGGCGGTCCTCGACGGGGCCATCGTCAACGTGGCGCTGCCCGTCATGGCGAAGGACCTCTCGGTCAGGCCGGCCGACGCGATCTTCGTGGTCAACGCCTATCAGGTCGCCGTCACGGCGAGCCTCCTGCCCTTCGCGGCCCTCGGCGACATCTTCGGCTTCCGGAAGGTCTACCTGCCGGGGCTCGCGGTGTTCGTCGCCGCCTCCCTCGCCTGCGCGGTCGCGCCGAACCTGTCGCTCCTGATCGCGGCCCGCATCGTCCAGGGTCTCGGGGGCGCGGCGATCATGAGCGTCAACATCGGCTTCGTGCGCTTCATCTACCCGCACCGGATGATCGGCCAGGGGGTCGCCAACGTCGCGCTCGTGGTGGCGGTCGCCTCGGCCGCCGGCCCGACCGTGGCCGCGGCGATCCTGTCGGTGGCGACCTGGCCCTGGCTGTTCCTCGTGAACATCCCCGTGGGCCTCCTGGCCCTGACGGTGGCGTCCCGGACCCTGCCGGTCACACCGGCGAGCGGCCGGCCGTTCGATCTCGTGAGCGCGGTGCTCAACGCCCTGACCTTCGGCCTGCTGATCATCGGGATCGACGGCCTCGGCGATCCGGAAGCCCGGGGCGTCGCCATCGTCGAACTCGCGGCCGCCCTGGTGGTCGGCGCGGTGTTCGTCCGGCGTCAGATCCGGCTGCCCGCACCGCTCCTGCCGGTCGACCTGCTGCGGATCCCCGCCTTCGCCCTGTCGATGGCGACGTCGGTCGCCTCGTTCTGCGCCCAGATGGTCTCCTACGTGGCGCTGCCCTTCTACTTCCAGGACGTGCTGCACCTCTCCAGCACCCAGACGGGCTTCCTGCTCACCCCCTGGCCGATCGCGGTCGCCGCGATGGCGCCGATCTCCGGCCGCCTCGCGGACCGCTACCCGCCCGGCATCCTCGGCGGCATCGGACTGGCCATGATGGCCGCCGGGCTCGTCAGCGTGACCCTCCTGCCCGCGGCGCCCGCCATCCTCGACATCGTCTGGCGGCTGACCCTGTGCGGCCTCGGCTTCGGCCTGTTCCAGTCGCCCAACAACAAGGTCATCGTCACCTCGGCACCGCGCGAGCGGGCCGGCGGGGCGAGCGGGATGCAGTCGACGGCGCGGCTCACCGGGCAGTCGCTCGGCGCGGCCCTGGTGGCGGTGATCTTCGGCCTGACCCACGGGCTCGGGGCCGAGCGGGCCGTGACCATCTCGCTGTCCTGCGCGGTGGCGCTCTCGGTGATTGGCGGCTGCGCCAGCGTCCTGCGGCGGAGTCGGAGCGGCTAGACCGGTCCCGTATGCCACCGCGGGCACCGGACCGCGTTGACGGAACGAGTCACGTGCTGGAGCGTCCCATGGATCTCGATCTCACCGGCCGGAAGGCCCTGGTCACCGGCTCGACCGGCGGTATCGGCTACGCCATCGCCAAGGAACTCTGCGATCTCGGCGCCGAGGTCGGCATCAACGGCCGCACGCCCGAGCGCGTCGAGGCAGCGCTGGCGAAGCTGCGGGGCGAGGCCAGGGCCGGCCGGGCCTTCGCGGCGCCGGGTGATGTCGCGACCGCGGACGGCGTGTCCGCGCTCGTCCAGGCGCTGCCGGCCGTGGACATCCTGGTCAACAACACCGGGATCTTCGAGCCGAAACCGTTCTTCGAGATCCCGGATGCCGACTGGCAGCGCTTCTTCGACGTCAACGTGATGAGCGGCGTGCGCCTGTCCCGGGCCTACACGCCCGGCATGGCGGAGCGGGGCTGGGGCCGGGTGATCTTCATCTCCAGCGAGTCCGGCATCAACACGCCGACCGAGATGGTCCATTACGGGATGACCAAGACCGCGCAGCTCGCGATCTCCCGCGGGCTCGCCCAGACGGTGGCCGGGAGCGGCGTGACGGTCAACAGCGTCCTGCCCGGCCCGACCCTGTCGGAAGGTGTCGCCGAGTTCATGAAGCAGATGGCCGGCGGCGCGGCCGATGCCGACCTCGAAGCCATGGGCCGCAAGTTCGTGGCGGAGCACCGGCCCTCCTCGCTGATCCAGCGCCTCGCGCGGGTGGAGGAGGTGGCGAACCTCGTTGCCTACCTCTGCAGCCCGGCCGCGAGCGCCACCACCGGCGCGGCTCTGCGGGTCGATGGCGGTGTCCTGCAGGGCCTCGCCTAGGATCGGGCAGCACCTGACATCGGGAGCAGGCTCGGCGCGGACGCGCCCGGCCGGTCGCCGGACGACCGGCCCTGTCCGCGACCCTGCGGGCGCGGGACGGCTTTGCCTCGGCGGGAGCGCGCAGGGAAGCCCCGGATCCAGACCCGTGGGACGCGTCCGGCTCAGCGGATGGCCCGAGACCTCCGGAACGGCCGATGGCTCCGGATACCGGGCTCTCGCCCGCGGCGCGCCGCACCATTTCGGCCGGTCTTCCGGCCCGACTGGCGCGTCACGGAGGCGCCTAGAGCCGTCGGCCCGGACGAGACGCCGGACTGGGCTCTAGGTCGTGATCAGGCCTTCAGGTGGGCGGCGAGGTGCTTGTTCATCTCGAACATGGAGCACTTGTCCTTGCCGAAGACCTTCTTGAGCTTGTCGTCGGCGACGATCTCGCGCTTGTTCTGCGGGTTCTGAAGGTTGTTCTTCTTGATGTAATCCCAAACCTTGCTGACCACCTCGCCGCGGGGCAGCGGGCTGGTGCCGACGATGGCGCCGAGCTCGGCCGACGGCTTCAGCGGCTGCTGCAGAGCGTTGGGCTTTGTGCCGGCCGACTTGGCGGCAGCCGGCTTCGCAGCCTTCGCCGGGGCGGCCTTCTCCGCAGTCTTGGTGGTCTTGGCCGCCTTCGGCGCAGCCTTCTCGGTCTTTGTGGCCATAAACTTCCTCCGGTTCTCGGGCCGCAGGCCGGGGCATGATCGCCCCACGGCCGAGCCAGCATAGCAGCAACTAAGCGGTGCCGCCGCCGTTCCAAGGGGAAATTGCCTTTGAAGCACGCTCATCCACAAGGCACGCACGGGAATCCCCCGTGGGATCGCCCGATCGATGCCGTCGTGAAGATTATTCGGCCAGATGCCGGGTGCGAAACCTGCTCTTAACAATCCTGCGCGCGAAGTACAGGCATGTTCGCCCCGGCCCTCACGCTCGCGCTTCTGCTCGCCACCGGACTGGTCACGGGTCTCGGCCTGGTGATCCGCGCGGAGACGACGGCCTCCGGCGTCGCACCGGTCCGCGGACTGATCTGAGCGCGCCGGGATTGCCGCGCCGGTCCGTCGGGTGCATCAGCCCGACCGCATGACCGACCCGATCACCCTCGCCAGCCTGGAGAGCACCGCGCACGTCGTCCAGGTTGCGCTCAGCCCCGTCTTCCTCCTGTCCGGCATCGCGACGCTCCTCAACGTCTTCGGCGCCCGGCTCGCGCGCGTGGCGGACCAGGCCGACCACGTCTCCGGATTGCTGGCGGGGGCCGGCGATGCCGAGCGCGTCCGCCTCGGGCAGCGCCTGGACCGCCTTCACCGGCGCTCCCTGGCCCTGGACGCCGCGGTGTTCCTGGCCGCGCTCGGCGGCGTGGCGACCTGCGGCTCGGTGCTGACCCTGTTCGTGGGAGCGCTGCGCGACAGCACGGTCGCGACCCTGCTGTTCGGCCTGTTCGGTGCGGCGATCCTGTGCACGCTGTGCGCCCTCGTGGCCTTCGGGTTCGAGATGCTGCTGGCGAACCGATCGGTCCGCGACCGGATCAACCAGCGGCGGGCGAGCGCCGGCATGCCGCCCGACCGCTGAGCGCACGGTGCGGGCCCGAACGCCCGGCCGGCCGGCGGAACCCGTCCCGACCCGCGCGCTTAGTGAGCCGAGGGGCCGCCACGCGGGCCTTGCCCCGCGCGCGAACCGGGAGAGACCATGCCGACGGACCTGCCCAACGAGCGCACCTTGAGAGAGCCCGGCACGCTGGAACTCGACCCCACCGGCGAGGGCATGGCGATCGACGAGACGCCGCGGCTGATCGCGTCCAACATGGTCGAGGGCACGGCCGTCTACGACCGCAGCGGCCGCCACCTCGGCGCGATCCACAATTTCATGGTGGACAAGGTCTCCGGACAGGTCGCCTACGCGGTTCTGGCCTTCGGGGGCTTCCTCGGGCTCGGCGAGACCCACCATCCGCTGCCGTGGAAGAGCCTCAGCTACAGCACGGAACTCGGCGGCTACGTGGTCGACATCGAGCCCGGCGTGCTCGCGGAGGCGCCGAGCCAGGCGGTCGGCTAGGCCGAACTCGGCCGAGCTCGTCGACCGGGCTCACGCGCCCGCACCGCCTCCGGTCACGGCGCGCGGGTGCCGGCGTTGCGGACCGGTGCGGGCGCTCGGACGGATCGGCTCAGAACTTCCCGCCGAGACCGACGCTGCCGCCGGGCGACAGCATCGGGCCCATCGAGCCGCTCCCGCCGCTGCCGCCGACGGCCGCGTTGCCGCCGTCGAGATCCTCGCGCCGGATCCGACGCTCGCCGCTGTCGGCCGTCCGCGTGGCGCCGCCGGCGTTCTTCGGGATCGCGAGTTGCTTCGTCGGCGCCGTCTGGAGCGGCTGACCGTCAGCGTCGACCGCGGCGTTGTGCGGCTCGCGGTTCGGCAGAGACCCGCGCAGCGACGGCGGCAGCCCGACCTCCGTCGCCGGCATCACGCCGCCGCCTCCGCCGAGCGCCTGACAGCCGGCCACGAGACCGGCCAGAGCGGCGCCGAGCGCGAGGCCGCGCGCTGCCGCGCATCGCGACGTGGTGAGGGTCGACATCGTTTGGTCCTCGACAGTGGCCGCGGTGTCATCCGCGGCTCGCATGGGTTTATGCGCGGTTGTCTACGCTGGGGATGCGGCGAAAACCAGACAGCGCCATGGGACGCCGGGGGATGATCGCCGGACACCCTCGGCCGCTCGGCCGACAGGCGCGGCTCGAGCCTTGCTGTCGGGCCGCCGCGGTCCATAACTTCGCCCAGGTCCTGCGGCACGACGCCATCCGCAGGCGGGGTCCTGCCGGCGGCGGACCCGGGACCGGCCGAATGCGGTCGTGGACGCGCCGGCGCGCCGGTGCAGCCCGGCCTTTCCTCAGAGGACGAAGCGTGTTCAGAACCAACCGGATGATCGCGGCCGTGACGCTCGCCCTCTGGGCGTCGGGGACCGCGGCGCAGGCCCAGCCGGGCGGCAGCGAGGGTCCTGCCGGTCAGGCCGCGCCGCAGATTCCGGCCGCGCCGCAATCTGCTCCTCCGGCCCAGCCACCGGCGCCGACGCCTCCGCCTCCGCCCGCGGCGACGCCGGCCTCCCCGCCCGCCAGCCCGCCGGCTGCCGCGGGCGCGCCGCCCGCCGCGGCGCAGGCACAGCAGCAGGGAACGCCGGCCACCGTCCTCGACACCCAGGATTACGAGAGCCTGCTCGGCCGCAGCGTGCGCAGCGCCGGCGGCGACGAGCTGGGGCGCGTCATCGACATCATCATCGACAAGGAGGGCCACCCCCGCGCCGCCATCATCGATTTCGGCGGCTTCCTCGGTGTCGGAACCCGCAAGATCGCCGTGGACTGGCGCGCCCTGCGCTTCACGCCGGACGGCGGGAAGGAGCGCAAGCTGTCAGTCGCGCTGACCCGCAACCAGGTCCGCGTCTCACCGGAATACAAGGCCGGCGAGCCGATCGTGGTCCTGGGTCCCGCCAGCCCGGCCGCGCCCGCGCCGGAGGGCGAGCAGGCGGCAGCGCCCGCGTCCGGCTCGGCGACGCCGCCGCAGCCGCCCCGCCGCGCCGGCCGGCATCGACCGTCCCGGGCAACGCCGCCTCCGGGGGCACGGCGCCGCCCGCCGCGACCCCGCCGGCCTCTGCCCCGGCCGCGCCCGCACCCGCCCTGCCCCCGGAGAAAGCACCGGATAAGTGACGGTGGCCCGGTTGAAGGTCAGAACCGCCGCCGCCGCCCGCGAGCGCGACGTGCCCCGGCAGGACATCCGCTCCCGTCCGGCCCGCCTGAAGGATCAGGCGGCCGAGGCCGCGCGCTCGCCGGCAGCCTCGGCGGCCCACGGCGGACGCGCGATCTCGTCGGCGAGCCGCTACGGCCTCGACGCCTTCGCGTTCTTCGTGGCCAACCTGCAGACCGGGTTCGGCCCGTTCCTGGCGGTCTACTTCTCCCAGGCCAAGTGGACGCAGTCCGACATCGGCTTCGCCCTCACGGTGGGGAGCCTCGTGGCGCTCCTCGGCCAGGTCCCGGGAGGCGCCTTCGTCGACGTCGTGCGCTCGAAGCGCTTCGCCGCCGCCGTGGCGGTCATCGGCATCGCGGGCAGCGCGTTCGCGCTCGCGGTCTGGCCGAGCTTCCTGGTCGTGCTCCTGGCGATGGCGCTCCACTCGGCCGCGAGCTGCGTGCTGACGCCGGCCATCGCGGCGATCAGCATCGGCCTGGTCGGGCGCGCCCGGGCCGGCGAGCGCCTCGGCCGGAACGCGAGCTTCGCCGCCCTCGGCAACGCCCTCGGCGCGGCCGGCATGGGCGCCATCGGCTACTACCTGTCGAACGGCGCCGTCTTCTACCTGACCGCCGCCCTCGGCATCCCGACGGTGATCGCGCTGGCGCGCATCCGCGCCCAGGACATCGATGCCAGCGTGTTCAAGGAGCCGGCCGCGGCCCAGGCGGCGCCGGCCTCCGCGGCGCCGGCCTCCGGCCAGGACGGCATCCGCGCCCTGCTGACCAACCGCGGCCTCCTGTGCTTCGCGGCCTGCATGGTGCTGTTCTTCCTCGCCAACGCGGCGATGCTGCCGCTGGTGGGCAGCGTCCTGACCCTGCGGGCGAGCGAGACCGCCACCGCGCTGGTCGCCGCCTGCATCATGGTCCCGCAGGCCGTCCTCGCGGTCAGCGCCCCGGCGGTCGGCCGGGCCGCCGAGCGCTTCGGCCGCTACCCGGTCCTGCTGTTCGGCTTCGGCGCCCTGCCGGTCCGCGGCCTGCTCCTCGCCTACACCACCAACCCCTACGGCCTCGTCGCCATCCAGGTCCTCGACGGGATCTCGGCCTCGGTGCTGGGCGTGATGGTGCCGCTGATCGTGTCGGACCTCACCCGCGGCACCGGCCGCTTCAACCTCGCCCTCGGCGCGGTCGGCACCGCCATGGGCATCGGCGCGGCCCTCTCGACCTCGCTCGCCGGCATCATGGCCGACCATCTCGGCAGCCACAGCGCCTTCCTGGGGCTCGCGGTCGTCGGCTTCGCGGCCTTCATGCTGGTGGCGCTGATCATGCCGGAGACGCGCCAGTCGGAGCGGGCGGCCTGACCAGCGGCGGCATCGGATTCGCTTGGGTGTTTCCACGCCGCTCAAGCGGCGTTCAGGTTCTGCGGATAAAAGCGCAACGAAGGTGCGGGCCGGTGAAACATATGGCAACGCTCTCGCGTTGCCGCTGCGGGTCAGACTGCGCCCGCGCTGCACTCCGCCTCAGCCCGTAAGCCAAAGCCGCGCGAATACGGAATGGTCACCGCGATGGAAGAGCTGCACCGATACGCCGACAGGCCCTTCGCCTTCGTCGGGCGGTATCTCCGGCGCCGCTGGCTGCCGCACCTGGTCATCCTGATCTCGGTGCTCGGCGCCGTCGGCTTCTCGGTCTCCACCGACTACGCGCTCAAGGGCGTGGTCGACGCGCTGACGAAGGGGCCCGGCCCGGGCAACACCGTGGTCTGGAGCGCCCTCGCGGTCCTGATCGCCTTCATCGCCGCCGACAACATGCTCTGGCGCGTGGCCGCGCTGACCGGCGCCTTCACCTTCGTGGGCATCACGGGCGACATCCGGCGCGACCTGTTCCGGCACCTGACCGGCCATTCGCCGACCTTCTTCTCCGACCGGCAGCCGGGCACCCTGGCGTCGCGCATCACGGCGACCTCGAACGCGATCTTCACGGTCGAGAACATGTTCGTGTTCAACGTGATGCCGCCGACGGTCGCGGCCTTCGGGTCGATCGCCTACATCGCCACCGTGAACCTCACCATGGCGGGCATCCTGGCGGGCGTGTTCGCCGCCGTCGTCGTGCTGATGTTCAAGATGGCCTCGGCCGGCAAGCCGCTGCACCACGACTTCGCCGCCAAGGCGGCCTCCGTCGACGGCGAGATGGTCGACCTCGTCGGCAACATGTCGCTCGTGCGCGCCTTCTCGGCCTTCAAGCGCGAGGGCCAGCGCTTCGAGGGCACCATCGCCACCGAGATGCGGGCCCGCCGCTCGTCCCTGCTCTATCTCGAGAAGCTGCGCATCGTGCACGCGGTGCTCACCGTGCTCGCCGTGTTCGGCCTGCTCTACTGGGCGATCCAGATGTGGGAGGCCGGCCAGGCGACGAACGGTCAGGTGGTCCTGGTCTGCACGCTCGGCATCCGCATCCTCGCCGCCACCCGCGACCTCGCGGTGGCGCTGGTCGACGCGACCCAGCACACCGCCCGCCTCTCCGAGGCGCTGCACACCCTGCTCCAGCCCCACGACCTCGTGGACCATCCGGAGGCGCAGCCGCTGACCGGCCAGGGCGCCAAGATCGAGTTCGAGCACGTCGCGTTCAACTATCCGGACGGACGCCCGGTCTTCACGGATTTCGACCTCGTCATCGAGCCCGGCCAGCGCGTCGGCCTCGTGGGCCGGTCCGGCGGCGGCAAGTCGACCCTGTTCTCGCTGATCCAGCGGTTCTACGACGTGCAGAGCGGCGCGATCCGCATCAACGGCCAGAACATCGAGCGCGTCACCCAGGAATCCCTGCGCGAGGCGATCACGGTGGTCCCGCAGGACGTCTCGATGTTCCACCGCTCCTTGCGCGAGAACATCCGCTACGGCCGGCCCGACGCCACCGACGAGGAGGTGTGGCAGGCGGCCGAGGCCGCGCACTGCACCGACTTCATCAAGGCCCTGCCGGAGGGCTTCGACACGATCGTGGGCGACCGCGGCGTGAAGCTCTCGGGCGGCCAGCGCCAGCGCATCGCCATCGCCCGGGCGATCCTGAAGAACTCGCCGATCCTGCTGCTGGACGAGGCGACCTCGGCGCTGGACGCGGAATCCGAGCAGGCGATCCGTCACGCCCTCGCCAACCTGATGAAGGGCCGGACCGTCATCGCCATCGCGCACCGTCTCTCGACGCTGCAGGATTTCGACCGGATCGTCGTCCTCGACGGCGGCCGCATCGCGCAGGACGGCTCGCCCGACAAGCTGACCCATCTCGACGGCTTCTTCCGGGAGCTGATGAAGAAGGAATCCATGGCGATGGCGCTCGCCGCCGCGTGAGAATCCTCTTCGTCGAGCGGCCGCACCGCTGCCGCCTCTGCGGGCGCCGCGAAGCAATCCGGTCGCGCCGCGCTGGCCGAGGTCGCGCCGCTCCGGGTCGCCGCGCGCGCGATGACGGTGCGGATCGGGTGACCGCCCGGCGGCCGACGCCCGCCGGCTGATCGTCGCGTGAGCGCGGCCGCTCCGGTTCCCAGGCCGGTCCGGCGCTGCTAGATCACCGCCGGGCCGGACCGGACCTTGCATCGCCTGAGACGTCGCGAACCGGCCCGGTTCCGACGCAACGCGACGCCCGAGCCCGACCGTGCCCGACCTTGCCCACGTCATCCGGGAGATCTCCGAGGAGATGGCCCAGCGCTCCGACCGGGGCGCGGTCGCGGACTACATCCCCGAGCTCGCCCGGGTCGATCCCGACCAGTTCGGCATGGCGGTGATCGACGCCGAGGGACAGGTCTTCACCGGCGGCGACAGCGAGACGCCGTTCTCGATCCAGAGCGTGTCGAAGGTGTTCACGCTCACCCTCGCCCTCGGCATGGTCGGCGACCGGCTCTGGAAGCGCGTCGGCCGCGAGCCCTCGGGCAACCCGTTCAATTCCATCGTCCAGCTGGAGCGGGAGCGCGGCGTGCCGCGCAACCCGTTCATCAACGCGGGCGCGATCGCGGTCACCGACGTGATCCTCTCGGGTCACGAGCCCCGCGAGGCGCTGGGCGAGATCCTGCGCTTCATGCAGTTCCTGGCCCAGGATTCCGGCATCATCATCGACGAGACGGTGGCGGCCTCGGAGAAGCGCACGGGCTTCCGCAACACCGCGCTCGCCAACTACATGAAGTCGTTCGGGGTCATCGACAATCCGGTCGACTACACGCTCGGCGTCTACTTCCATCACTGCGCCATCGCGATGAACTGCCGCCAGCTCGCGCGGGCCGGCCGGTTCCTGGCGCATAACGGCGTCAACCCGTCGACCGGCCACTCGGTGGTCTCGGCGGAGCGCGCGCGCCGCATCAACGCGATCATGCTGACCTGCGGCCACTACGACGGGTCGGGCGAGTTCGCCTACCGCGTGGGCCTGCCGGGCAAGAGCGGGGTCGGCGGCAGCATCCTGGCGATCGCGCCCGGCAAGGCGTCCATCGCCGTCTGGTCGCCCGGCCTCGACGCGGCGGGCAATTCCCACCTCGGCCGCATCGCCCTGGAGCGGCTCACGCAGCGCATGGGCTGGTCCGTCTTCGGCGCGTGAGGGTCCCCTCCCGGCCGGCGTCGCGCCCCCTTGCGCGGCGCGCGCTTCCGCGGCACTGCGCCGGCGGGGCGCCGCGGCGCCGAGACGAGGTTTATCGGCATGGCGACGCGTACGGCGGTCCGGGCTGCCGATGAAGGTCTCGATCCCGGCGCCATCCTGGCCCGTCTCGACCGGCTTCCGGCGACGCCGACGGTCTGGCGCCTCGTGGTGCTGCTCGGGCTCGGCTTCTTCTTCGAGCTCTACGACCTGCTCTTCACCGGCTACGTCGCGCCGGGCCTCGTCAAGGCCGGGATCCTGACGCCGACGACCCCGGGCCTGTTCGGTGCCAGCGGCGTCGCGAGCTTCGTCGCCGCCCTGTTCACCGGCCTGTTCATCGGCACCCTCGCCTGCGGCTGGCTCGCCGACCGGTTCGGCCGGCGGGCGATCTTCACGTGGTCGCTCTTGTCCTACACCGCCGCCAACGTGGTGATGGCCTGCCAGAGCGACGCCTTCGGCCTCAATCTCTGGCGCCTGATCGCCGGGATCGGCCTCGGCCTGGAGATGGTGACGATCGGCAGCTACCTCTCCGAGCTGGTGCCGAAGGCGATCCGCGGCCGGGCCTTCGCCCTGTGCCAGGGCATCGGCTTCACCGCCGTGCCGGTCGTGGCGTTCCTGTCCTACCTGCTGATCCCGGCGGCGCCCCTCGGCATCGACGGGTGGCGCTGGGTCGTGCTGATCGGCGCCTCGGCGGCGATCGTGGTCTGGTGGATGCGGGCGGGCCTGCCGGAGAGCCCGCGCTGGCTCGTCGAGCACGGCCGTCTGGCGGAGGCCGAGGCGGTCCTGCGGCAGCTGGAGGCGCGGATCGCGGCCGAGACCGGCGGCCCGCTTCCCGCACCGGCCGCGCCGGAGCCGGTGCAGCCGCGCGGCGCGTTCCGCGATCTCTGGGTCCAGCCCTACCGGCGCCGGGCCCTGATGATGGCGGGGTTCAACGTCTTCCAGACGGTGGGCTTCTACGGCTTCGCCAACTGGGTGCCGACCCTCCTGGTGGCCCAGGGCATCACGGTGACGTCGAGCCTCGCCTACACGGCCCTGATCGCGCTCGCCGCCCCGGTCGGGCCCCTGATCGGCCTCGCCATCGCCGACCGGTTCGAGCGCAAGCACGTCATCGTGGCCGCCGCCCTCCTCTACATCGCCTGCGGCCTGGCCTTCGCGCAGACGCGGGACGTCGCCGTCATCGTGGCGCTCGGCATCGGCCTGACGCTGGCCTCGAACGTGATGTCGTACAGCTTCCACGCCTATCAGGCCGAGCTGTTCCCCACGGGCATCCGCGCCCGGGCGGTCGGCTTCGTCTATTCCTGGAGCCGCTTCTCGGCGATCTTCACCGGCTTCGTCATCGCGTTCGTGCTGCGGGAGGCCGGGACGCCGGGCGTGTTCCTGTTCATCTCGGCGGCGATGCTGGCCGCGGGCCTGCTCGTCGGGCTGCTGGGTCCCCGGACGCGGGACGTCGCGCTGGAGAAGATCGCGGGGTGAGGCGCGTGAGGAGCACGGCTCCCGGCAGGCCGAATCCGTGCTGGCCTCGGGCATGGTCGCTCAGCCGAGATCCCGGATGACGGTCGACGAGTTTCTCGCCTGGGCCGAGGGGCAGCCGGGACGCTTCGAGCTGGTCGACGGCGAGGTGTTCGCGATGTCGCCGGAGCGCGTTCGGCATGCCGAGGTCAAGGCGGCCACCTATCTGGCGCTCCGGTCGGCACTGAAGCAGGCGGGGAGCGCCTGCTACGCGCTGCCGGATGGCATCAGCGTTCGCGTCGGTCGGGATACGGTCTTCGAGCCCGACGCCCTCGTTTACTGCGGGATGCGCGCTGACCCCGATGCGACCGAGATCACCGATCCCGTCATCGTCGTCGAGGCTCAGTCGCCGGGCGCACGCGCGGTGGACTCGGGCCTGAAACTGACCCGCTACTTCGGTCTGGAGAGCGTCATCCACTATCTGATCGTGGATCCGGTGAAGCGCCACGTCATCCATCACCGCCGCGCGCAGGGCGGCCTGATCGAGACCCGCATCGCGACCCGGGAGACGCTGGACCTGACGCCGCCCGGCCTGCGCCTGCCCGTGCCCGAGCTGTTCGCCGACCTCGCGCCCGCCGACGACGGCGCTTGATCCGATCCGAGGCGGATGCCACAGCGGCGCGAACGCGAATCAGGACGCCCGGATGACTGCACCCCTCGATCTCCTCGTGCTCGGCAACGCGATCGTCGACGTGATCGCCCGCACGGACGACGCCTTCCTGGCGGCGCAGGGCGTCACCAAGGGCGCGATGCAGCTCATCGACGAGCCGCGGGCCGAGGCGCTGTTCCAGGCGATGGGACCGGCGACGATCGTGTCGGGCGGCTCGGGCGCCAACACCGCGGTCGGCGCGGCGCTCCTCGGGGCCAGGACCGGCTTCGTCGGCAAGGTCCGGAACGACGAGCTCGGCGGCCTGTTCAGCCACGACCTCAAGGCGACCGGCGTCGACTTCACCGTCCCGGCCGCCGCCGAGGGTCCGGCCACCGCCCGGTGCTTCGTGCTCGTGACGCCGGACGGCGAGCGCACGATGAGCACCTATCTCGGCGCCTGCCAGGGCCTGTCGCCCGACGATGTCGACAAGACGCTCGTGAGCTCGGCCCGCGTCGTCTATCTCGAGGGCTATCTCTGGGATCCGCCGGCCGCCAAGGACGCGTTCCGCAAGGCCGCGCAGCTCGCCCATCAGGCGGGCAACGCCGTCGCGCTGACCCTCTCGGACGCGTTCTGCGTGGGCCGCTACCGCGACGAGTTCCTCGGCCTCGTGCGGGACGGCAGCATCGACATCCTGTTCGCCAACATGGCCGAGCTGCAGAGCCTCTACGAGACCGAGGATCCCGAGGCCGCCGTCGCGGCCCTGCGCGACGAGCGCAACGCCCGCGGCCGCCACCTGCTCGGCCTGGTCACGCGCTCGGCCGACGGCGCCCTGGTGGTGCAGGGTGGCGAGGTCCGGGCCGTCGAGGCGAGCCCGGTCCAGACGGTGGTCGACACGACCGGCGCGGGCGACCTGTTCGCCGCCGGCTTCCTGGCCGGCCACGCCCGCGGGCTGGACAACGTCGCCAGCGCCCGCCTGGGCACGCTCGCGGCCGCCGAGGTCATCCAGCACATCGGCGCCCGCCCGCAGGCGGACCTGATCGGCCTGGCCAAGGCGCGCGGGCTCCTCTGAGCCGGCGCGCCGGGCGCGCGGCCGGAGAGGTCCGCGTCCGCGCCGATCCCGCGCGCTCAGGCCGCGCGGACGGTCGCGAGGAAGCGCGTCACCTCGTCCCTGAGATGCCCGGACCGGAGCGACAGCTCCGAGGCTGCCGTGAGAACCTGGTCGGCCGCCGCGCCGGTCCCCTTGGCCGCGTCGGCGACGCCCGCGATGGTGCCGGTGACGTCGGCCGCCCCCTGGGCGGCCTGGGAGACGTTGCGGACGATCTCCTGCGTCGCCGCGCCCTGCTGCTCCACGGCGCTGGCGATCCGCGTCGCCACCGCGCTGAGTTCCTGGACCCGGCCGCCGATGCGCCCGATCGCCGAGACGGCGTCGCCGGTGGAGGCCTGGATCCGGGCGACGTGGGCGCCGATCTCGTCGGTCGCCCGCGCGGTCTGGCCGGCCAGGTCCTTCACCTCCGCGGCCACGACGGCGAAGCCGCGGCCGGCGTCGCCCGCCCGCGCCGCCTCGATCGTGGCGTTCAGCGCCAGGAGGTTCGTCTGCTCGGCGATGCTCGAGATCAGGCCCACGACGTGGCCGATCTGGACCGCCGCCCCGTTCAGATCCTGAACCAAGTGCGCGGTCGCCGCCGCGTCCGCGACCGCCGACTGCGTCAGCGCCGTCGAACCCGCGACCTGGCGGCTGATCTCCTGGACGGAGGCGCCGAGTTCCTCCGCCGCCGCCGCCGCGACGTTGACGGTGCTGGCCGCGAGTTCGGCCGCGCTCGCCACCCGGCCGGAGCGATCGGCGGTGTCGCCGGCCGCCTCGCTCATGGCCGAGGCCGTGTCCTGCAGCGCGGCGACGGCGGCCGAGACCGTGCCGATGATGCCGCCGACCGTGCCCTCGAAGGCGTCGGCGATCTCCTGCACGCCGCTCCGCCGCCGCGCCTCGGCCGCGGCGCGGGCCTGCGCGGCTTCGTGCTCGAGGGCCCGCGCGCGGATCAGGCCGTCCTTGAAGACCCGGACGGACGCCGCCATGACGCCGATCTCGTCCCCTCGCTCGGAACCGTTGACGGCCACGTCGAGGTCGTCGGCCGCGAGCCGGCCCATGATCTCGGCCAGCGACCGGATCGGGCGGGCGACCCGGTGCCAGACCCACCAGACCGCCGCGCCGGTCATCGCCGCTCCGATCACCGAGAGCGCGATGGTGACGGACCACGCCGTCCGGAACGCGTCCTCGGAGCGCCGGACCGAGACGTTCGTGCCCTCCGCAGCGACCTGGGCCAGATCCGCCAGGGCGTCGAAGGCGGCCACCAGCGGCGGGCGGGCCGGCGCGATGGCGTCGCGGGCCGCGTTCCGGTCGCCGCGCCTGAGTGGCGCGAGGATCGCCTCCTGGGCAACGCGATAGACCTTCCACCGCCCCTCGAACGCGTCCCAGAGCGCGCGCTCCCGGGGCGTCGTCGCGCGCGCGCGATAGCTCCGGAAGGCCTCGGGGATGGTCCGATCCATCTCGACGAACTCGGCATCGAGGTCCCGGTTCTCACCGTCGTCGGTGGCGACCACCTTGCGGATCGTCGTCGTGTGGTACCGCAGCATCAGGAATCGAATCGTGTGGAGATCGTTGTCCTTGCGCACCCAGACGTCGCGGGTCTCCACGGCGGCGGCGTTGATGGCCTGTATCTGCATCAGGCCAATGGTCGAGCTCGCGATGAACAGCAAAAAGCCGATCAACGAGGGCAGCATCAGCTTCGATACGACACTTCTGCGCAAGTTCATCTCGGGCACCGCGGAGGACGACGTCGTCTCATCGGGACCCATGAAGATGAAGGACAGATTTTTCCGCAACCTCTACTTCGGAGACGGCCCGCGCCGCAGATCAGCGCGGAACGCATGACTCGCCGCCCGCCGAGGCCGTGCGGCGGGTCGAGGGCCGACCCGGTCGAGGGCGGCCGCGGCCCGATCAGGGCCGCAGGAGAACCTTGCCCACGGCCGCCCGGCGGGTCAGGAGGCCGAAGGCCTCCGGGTACTCCGCCAGCGGGTAGACGCCGTGGACCTGCGCGGTGAGCTCGCCCTCGGCGACCCAGCCGAGGAGGCGGCGCTGATCGGCCCGGTGGGCCTCGGGCTCGCGATCCAGGAAGGCGCCCCAGTGGACGCCCTGCACGTCGAGTTCCTTGAGGAGCATCAGGTTCAGCGGCAGCCGCGGGATGGCGCCGGCGGCGAAGCCGATCACGAGGAAGCGTCCGCGCCAGCCGAGCGCCCGCAGGGCCGGCTCCGCGTAGGCGTCGCCGACCGCGTCGTAGACCACGTCGATCCCGCCGCCCGAGATCCGGCGCAGCTCGTCCTTGAGCGTCGCGGGGTCGTAGACCACGCCCGCCTCGGCGCCGTGGGCGCGGGCGACCGCGAGCTTCTCCTCCGAGGAGGCGCAGGCGATCACCCGGGCGCCCATCAGCCGGCCGAGCTCGACGGCGGCGAGGCCGACGCCCCCGGACGCGCCGAGGACCGCCAGCCACTCGCCGGGCTGCAGGCGGGCGCGGTTCGCCAGGGCGTGGAGCGAGGTGCCGTAGGTGATGGTGAGCCCGGCCGCCTGCGCGTCCGGCACGGCGTCCGGCACCGGGGTGAGCCGGGCGGCGTCGAGGGCGATCAGCTCCGCGCAGCAGCCGTGCCCGGCATGGACGATCACCCGGTCGCCCACGGACACGCCCGAGGCCCCCTCACCCAGCGCCTCGACCACGCCGACCCCCTCGCCGCCCGGCGAGAACGGCAGGGCCGGCTTCACCTGGTAGCGCCCGGCGGTGATCAGCGTGTCGAAGAAGTTCAGCGCCGCGAGCCGCATCCGCACCAGCGCCTGCCCGGGACCCGGCACCGGGTCGGGGCGCTCGACGATCTCCAGATGCTCCGGCCCGTCGAGCCTCGTGCACAGCAGCGCCCGCATGGCGTCTCTCCTCCCCGGCAATTCCCGGCCGATCAGGCCCGAACCGGCCGCGCGGTCAAGCCGTTCCGATCATCTCGCGGATGCGGGCGCCCAGCACCTCCACCACGAACGGCTTGGTGATGACCTGCATCCCGGCATCGAGCGGCCCGTTGCCGAAGACCGCGCTCTCGGCGTAGCCGGTGACGAACAGGACCTTGAGGCCCGGGCGCGTGACCCGGCCGGCCTCGGCCATCTGGCGCCCGTTCATGCCGCCCGGCAGTCCGACATCGGACACCAGCAGGTCGATGCGCACGTCGGATTGCAGCACCTTGAGGCCGGCCGCGCTGTCGGCGGCCTCGATTGCCGTGTAGCCGAGATCCTCCAGCACCTCGGTGACCAGCATGCGGACGGTCGGCTCGTCGTCGACCACCAGCACGGTCTCGCCCGGCGCGGCCCGCGGCGGCGCGCCGACGGCGGCGTGCGCGTCCTCCTCGGCGACCGCGCCGCGATGGCGGGGCAGGTACAGGCAGACCGTGGTGCCCTTGCCGACCTCGGAGTGGATCCGCACCTGGCCGCCCGATTGCTGCGCGAAGCCGTAGATCATCGACAGGCCGAGGCCGGTGCCCTGCCCCAGGGGCTTCGTGGTGAAGAACGGCTCGAACACCTTGCCGACGATCTCGGGCGACATGCCGATGCCGGTGTCGGTGACGCAGAGGGAGAGGTACTGGCCGGGCGGCATGTCGTGGCGCCGGGCGGCGCGCTCGTCGAGCCAGGCATTGGCGGTCTCGATCGTGATGCGCCCCCCCTCGGGCATCGCGTCCCGGGCGTTGATGCACAGGTTGAGGAGCGCGTTCTCGAGCTGCGGCGGGTCGACCAGGGCCGGCCAGAGGCCGGGCGGCGCCACGACCTCGACCATTACGGCGGGGCCCACGGTGCGCCGGATCAGCTCCTCCATGCCGGCCACCAGCCGGTTCACGTCGGTGGGCTTCGGGTCGAGGGTCTGGCGCCGCGAGAAGGCGAGGAGCCGGTGGGTCAGCGCCGCGGCCCGCTTCGAGGCCCCCTGCGCCGCGTTGATGTAGCGGTCCACATCCATGACGCGGCCCTGGCCGAGGCGGGTCTGGATCAGCTCCAGCGAGCCGGAGATGCCGGCGAGCAGGTTGTTGAAGTCGTGGGCGATGCCGCCGGTCAGCTGGCCGACGGCCTCCATCTTCTGCGACTGCCGCAGGGCCTCCTCGGCCGCGGCCAGGGCGTCGGCGCGCTCGCGCTCCGCGGTGAAATCGCGGCCGACGGCGTTGATGATCCCCTCCCCCGGCCGGGCCGCCCAGCTGATCCAGCGATAGCCGCCGTCCCGGTGGCGGTAGCGGTTGTCGAAGCGCGCGAGGCTCGACCCCGCGGAGAGCTGGCCCGCGCCCGCGACGGTGCGGTCGAGATCGTCCGGATGGACGAGGGCGATGAGCTTCGTTCCGACCAGCTCGTCCGGGCGCCAGCCCAGCACCTCGGTCCAGGCCGGGTTCACCGCGGTGATCGTCCCGTCGAACAGGCAGCGCAGCATCATGTCGGACGAGAGCGTCCACAGGGCGTTGCGGTCGGCCGTGCGCTCCTCGACCTGCTGCGCCAAGGTGGCGTTCAGATCGCGCAGCTCCGCCAGCGCCGCCTCGAGCCGCCCCTGGCTCTCCTTGAGGGCGGCGTCCGCCCGGACCCGGCCGGTGGTCTCGTTGGTGAGGATGAACAGGCCGGTGACCCGGCCGTCGGCATCGAGAACCCGCGAGTACGAGAAGGTCCACCACGTCTCGCGGGCGCCCCGATCGGTGTCGAGCTGCCACGGCAGGTCGACGAAGCGCTCCGGACGGCCCGCCATCGCGGCGTCGATGATCGGCCTGGCCTGATCCCAGGCATCCGCCCAGACCACGTCGAACCGCTCGCCCATCGCCCAGGGCAACCGCGGGCCGAGGAGCGGGAAGTAGGTGTCGTTGAAGAAGAAGTGGAGGTCGGGCCCCCAGGCCAGGATCATCGATTCCGGGGAGTTGAGGACGAGCGACAGGGCCGCGCGGAACTCCGCCGGCCACGTCTCCGGAAGCCCCAGGGGATGACCCGACCAGTCGCGCGCGCGGATCATCCGCGCGGCCTCGCCGCCGCCGGAGAGGAAGGCGAGGGAGTCGGTCACGGGCTCTGAGCGGTGCAGGTCATGGGCGTACGGCGTATGACGGTCTTCGGCGGCCTGTCCAGGATGCCCGGTCGCGGTTCAGCGACGTCGGTTCAGAGCGCCACCGGCTCGGCCTCGATCCGACCCGACCCGTCAATGCGCCTCCTGCCAGTTGCCCGCCGCGTTGGCCTCGACCACGAGCGGCACCTTCAGCGTCAGGGCCGGCGCCGGCGCCTCTTCCATGACGCCGCGGATGATCGGGATCGTCCGCTCCACCTCGTCCTCGGCGACCTCGAAGACCAGCTCGTCGTGCACCTGCAGCAGCATGCGGGCGTTCAGCTTCTTGGCGGCGAGCGCCGCCTCCATCCGCGTCATGGCCCGGCGGATGATGTCGGCGGCCGAGCCCTGGATCGGCGCGTTGATCGCCTGCCGCTCGACGCTGGCCCGCTCGGAGGGGTTGTTGGAGCGGATCTGCGGGTAGTGGCACACCCGGCCGAACAGGGTGGTGACGTAGCCCTTGTCGCGGCAGCCCTTCTTGGTGGTCTCGATGTAGTCCCGGATGCCCGGGAACTGCTCGAAATACTGCTTGATGAACGCCGAGGCCTCCTCGCGGCCGATGCCGAGCCGGTCGGCGAGGCCGAAGGCCGAGATGCCGTAGATGATGCCGAAGTTGATGGTCTTCGCCCGGCGCCGCAGGTCGGGGGTCATCTCCTTGAGCGGCACGCCGAACATCGCCGAGGCGGTCGCCGCGTGGATGTCGATCCCGTCCTCGAACGCCTTCCGGAGTTCCGGGATGTCGGCCATGTGGGCGAGCAGCCGCAGCTCGATCTGCGAGTAGTCGGCCGAGATCAGCCGGTTGCCGGGCGCCGCCACGAAGGCGCGGCGGATGCGCCGCCCCTCCTCGGTGCGGATCGGGATGTTCTGCAGGTTCGGCTCGGAGGAGGACAGCCGCCCCGTGGTGGTGGCCGCCAGCGAGAACGAGGTGTGGACCCGCGCCGTCTCGCGGTCGGCGTGGGCCTGGAGCGCGTCCGTGTAGGTGGATTTCAGCTTCGACAGCTGCCGCCACTCCAGTATTTTTTTGGGTAGGGGATGCCCGGCCTGGGCCAGCTCCTCCAGCAGGGTCGCGGGCGTGGCCCACTGGCCCGACGGCGTCTTCTTGGCCCCCGGCAGACCCATCTTCCCGAACAGGATGTCGCCGATCTGCTTCGGCGAGCCGACCGAGAATTTCTCCCCGGCATCCTCCTGGATCTCCTCCTCCAGGCGGACGAGGATCTGCGAGAAATCCCCGGACAGGCGGCTCAGCATCTCCCGGTCGACGCGGATGCCGCGCTGCTCCATCCGGGCGATCACCGGCAGCAGGGGCCGCTCCAGGGTCTCGTAGACGGCGACCCGGTGCTCGGCCACGAGGCGCGGCTTCATCATCCGCCACAGGCGCAGGGTGACGTCGGCGTCCTCGGCCGCGTAGGCCGTGGCCTTGTCGATCGCGACCCGGTCGAAGGTCACCTTGTTGCGGCCGGTGCCGGCCACGTCCGAGAAGGTGATCGGCTGGTGGCCGAGATGCCGGCGGGCCAGCTCGTCCATGCCGTGCCCGCCCTTGCCGGCGTCGAGCACGTACGAGATCAGCATCGTGTCGTCGAACGGCGCGACCTCGATGCCGTAGCGGGCGAGCACCACCCAGTCGTACTTGAGGTTCTGGCCGACCTTCAGGACCCCCGGGTTCTCGAGGAGCGGCTTCAGCCGGGCGACGGCCTCCTTCAGGGGGATCTGGCCCGGCACCGGCTCAACCACGTCGGACGGCGCGGCGCCCTCGCCGAACAGGTCGGTGGCGTCCGCCTGCACCTTGGCGGCCTGGACGTGGGCGAGCGGGATGTAGCAGGCCCGGCCGGTGGCGACCGCCAGCGAGACGCCGACGAGGCCGGCCCTGTGGGCATCGAGCGAGTCGGTCTCGGTGTCGACCGCGATCACGCCGGCCTCCTCGGCCTCGGCGATCCAGGCGTCGAGCTGCTCCAGCGATGAGACCGTCTCGTAGGCGGCGGTGTCGAACGGCGCCACGGATTCCGCGGCCCGGGCCGCCACCACGTTGCCGGGGGTCGCCTCGACGGGCGCCCGGGGCTTGGCGGGGGCGTCCGGCAGGTCGAGATCGGCGAAGGGATCGATCTCGCCGCCCTCCGGCGGGGCGGCGCCCGGCGGCCGCTCGGCCCCCGCCGCCGCGGTCTCGGGATCCGGCGGCACGGAATCGCCGAAGAACGGCACCGCGTCGCTGCCGCCGGCCGCGTTGCCGTAGCCGTGCGGCCGGGCGCCCGGCAGGAGCCGCGGGTCGGGCTTCACCGCCTCGGGGTCGACGTGCAGCATCTGGGCGATGCGGCGCGTCAGCGTGTTGAACTCCATCGCCTTGAGGAAGCCGACCAGCTTCTCGGGATTGGGCTGGGGCACGCCGAGATCGTCCAGCGGCACCGGGACGGGCACGTCCTCCATCAGCGCCACGAGCCTGCGCGACAGCTTGGCCTGATCGACGTTGGCGAGCAGCGTCTCCCGCCGCTTGGGCTGCTTGATCTCGCCCGCCCGCTCCAGCAGGGCCTCCAGGCTGCCGAACTCCTTGATCAGCGCCGCGGCCGTCTTCAGGCCGATGCCGGGCACGCCCGGCACGTTGTCGGAGGTGTCGCCGATGAGCGCCAGCGCGTCGCCGATCTGGTTCGGCTGCAGGCCCTCCCACTTGGCGACGATCGCCTCGACGTCGAGGTTGCGCTCGGGCCGGTAGCCGGGCTTGCCCTTGGCGCCCGACTCGAAGTCGTAGAACCGGACCTGCGGCCCGACGAGCTGCATCAGGTCCTTGTCGGACGAGACGATGATGACGCCCGCGCCCCGCGCCTCGGCCTGGCGGGTGTAGGTGGCGATGAGGTCGTCGGCCTCGTAGCGCTCCAGCTCCACGGCGTGCAGGCCGAAGGCGCGCACCGCGTCGCGCATCAGCGGCATCTGCCGCTTCAGATCGTCGGGCGCGTCCGGGCGGTGGCCCTTGTAGTCGGGGAACATCTCCTTGCGGAACGAGCCCTCGGACTTGTCGAAGACGATGCCGAGATGGGTCGGCATCGTGCCGGCGGCCCCGTCCTGCAGGAACTGCGCGATCTTGGTGCAGAACAGCCGCACGGCGCCGGTGGGCAGCCCGTCGGAGGGGCGCGAGTTGTACTTCTGGTCCTGGTTGATCGACTGGAAATAGGCCCGGAAGATGAAGGACGAGCCGTCGACCAGGATCACCTGATCGCCGGGTCCGACGGGCTTGGTCTCGGGGCTCGAGTCGGGCTTCGCGTCGGGCTTCGAGTCGGTCATGGGCTCAGGCGGCTCGGGGCGATCAGGAGTCGGGCGCGCGGTCCAGCTCGGCGCGGCAGGCCGCGACGAGAACGGGCAACTCGTGGTGGACGGTGAGCCAGACGATGTCCAGCGTCACCCGATGATAGCTGTGGCGATAGACGTTCCCCGCATCCGCGATCTGACGCCACGGCACGTCGGGATATCGGGCTCTCGTCTCGGCGCTCAATCGGCGGCTCGCCTCCGAGATGATCTCCAGGCAGCGCACGACCGCGAAGTGGGTGCGCTCGTCTGCCTCGAACGTCTCGAGCGTGAATCCCGCCACGAAGCGCGCGACGCGCTCCGCGTTGGCGATCATGTCGGCGCAGGCGGCCCGCTCGCGTTCAGAAGGCGGAAACGGCATCGCGCTCCGCGTGCGTGCGAACCCGATCCTTCAGGGCCGCCCGATCCGCGACGTCGACCCGGATCGGAAAGAGATCATCGATGAAGTGGCACAGACCGACATAGCCGAAGAGACCGCCCACGACCGACACATCGATCTCGATCATCACGTCGAGATCGCTGTCGGCCCGCGCCTCCCCCCGGGCAACCGAACCGAACAAGGCCGCGTGCAGCACGCCGCGGCGGCGCAGTTCCGCCTCGTTGGCGCGCAGGATGTCGAGGGCGGCGAGCTTGTCCATGGCGGCGGGACCGGAGGGAATCGGCGGCCGCCAGCATAGCAGAACCGCGGCAGCGGTGGATCAGGCCGCGAGCTCGCGCCCGAGCGCCTCCACCCGGCGCAGGTCGTCCACGAAGGCCGCGTAGGCCTCCGCCTTCGCCTCGTCCGGCAGCCGGAGCAGGTAGGAGGGGTGGACCGTGATGAAGCCCTGGAAGCGGTTGTCGTGCCGGTCGAAGCGGAACGGGCCGCGCGCCCGCGTGATCGGGATCGCCTTGCCGGTCAGCGCCAGGACGGCGGTCGCGCCGAGCGCCACCACGAGCTTCGGGCCGACGAATTCGAGTTCCCGGTCGAGCCACCACCGATAGTGGCTGACCTCGCCGGCGGTCGGCTTCTGGTGGATGCGGCGCTTGCCGCGCTCCTCGAACTTGAAGTGCTTGACCGCGTTCGTCAGGTAGCTCGCGCCCCGGTCGATCCCGGCCTCGGCCATGGCGCGGGAGAGCAGCTGGCCGGCGGGCCCGACGAAGGGGCGGCCCTGCCGGTCCTCCTGGTCGCCGGGCTGCTCGCCCACGAAGGCCACCGTTGCGCCGACCGGGCCCTCGCCGAGCACGGCCTGGGTGGCGCCGGGGACCAGCGGCTCGGTCCGGCGGATGATCGCGTTCAGCTCCTCCAGGGTCTTCGGATCCTGGTCGGCCATGGCGGCGACGGCCCGGGCGGGTTCGCGGCGTGTGGGCAAGGTCGGCTCCCTCTCGATCATGGCTACGGTGCGCCCGGCCGCCGCCCGGACCAGGGCGGGGATCGCGGCCGTCTCGGGCATGTTGTGCCAGTACTTCTTGGGCATCTCCGCCCGCATGGCCTTCAGGTTGGTGCGGGCCGGGTTGAACGTGCTCTCGTAGTAGGTCTGCCAACCCGCCTCGAAGCCGTCGCCCTCGGGGAGCTGCGCGCGGTCCCCGGCCGGCCCGAAGGTCAGGGTCTCGGTGTCCCAGTGGGCGGATCCGTCGGGGGTCAGGATCGACCAGCGCATCCCGCGGAAGCGATTCACGAAGAACGGCGCCGCCGCCTCGAGGATGTGGTGGTCCGGCTCGAACCACGCGACGTAGCGTTCGCCGTCCGGTCCCTCCGCCCGGCGGAAGCGCAGGAAGGCGTGCATCTTGTGGAGGTCGCGCCCGATCGCCTTCGCCATCCGGTGCAGACGGTGGACCAGCGGGTCGCTGCCGACCTCCATCAGGTGCCGCTCGCCGCGGCAGACCCGCCAGACCAGCGCGTAGAGCAGGCCGTAGCGCTCCGGATCGCGGTGAGGGATCACCTGCGGGATCAGGCTGGCGACGGCCTTCGGCAGGACGAGCGGCGCTCCGGCGGCCGGCTCCCCGTCGCCGCTGAACAGGCCGGGCGAGTCCGTCACCGACCACGTCACGGCTCCGGGCGCGACGCCCTGCGCGACGAGGCTCCGGACGGCCTTGCGGAAACCGTCGAGATCGGCGCCGGGGCGCAGCGTGACGGCGCGCGGCGACCGTGGATCCGCCCCGTCACCGCGGGGCGAGGGACGCGGCGCGTGCCCCGCCCCCATCAGAACAGGCTCAGCTGCGCCGCGGGCTCGACCAGCCGCGCCCGGAGGTCGAGCCGGTCCGTGAGCGCGACGGGGCGATGATCGGCGGCCACGAGGAACGGCCGCGCCCGCTTCAATCCGGAGGTCAGCCGGGCGACGTCGTCGAGGCGCAAGGTCGCGTGGCGGCGCGCCCGGATGATCTTGTCGACCGCCCGCGCCCCGAGCCCCGGCACCCGCAGCAGCCATTCCCGGTCGGCGCGGTTCACGTCCACGGGGAACTTGTCCCGGTGCTTGAGCGCCCAGGCGAGCTTCGGGTCGATGTCGAGGGCCAGCATCCCGCCCTCGGAGGCGTCGGCCACCTCGTCGGGGGTGAACTCGTAGTACCGGAGCAGCCAGTCGGCCTGGTACAGGCGGTGCTCGCGCTGCAGCGGCGGCGGCTTCGGCGGCAGGATCGCGGACCCGTCCGGGATCGGGCTGAAGGCGGAGTAGTAGACCCGCTTCAGGCCGACGCTGCCGTAGAGGAGCGCGCTCTTGCGGATCAGCGCCTCGTCGGTGGTGGCATCCGCCCCGACGATCACCTGCGTCGAGTGGCCGGCCGGCGAGAAGCGGCGCTTCTCCGCCTTGGCCTGCACGATGCGCTCGCCGATCTGCGCCATCGCCCCCTGGATCGCGGCGCCGTCCTTCTCGGGCGCGAGCCGCTCCAGGCTCGCCTCGGTCGGCAGCTCGACGTTGATCGAGAGGCGGTCGGCGTAGAGGCCGGCCTCCTCGATCAGCCAGGGGCTCGCCTCCGGGATCGACTTGAGGTGGATGTAGCCGGCGAAGCCGTGGTCGCGCCGCAGCGACTTCGCCACGCGGGTCAGGAGTTCCATCGTGTGATCCGGCGACTTGATGATGCCGGAGGAGAGGAACAGGCCCTCGATGTAGTTGCGCCGGTAGAAGTTCAGGGTGAGGTTCACGACCTCCTCCACGGTGAACTTCGCCCGCCGCACGTTCGAGGAGCGCCGGTTCACGCAGTAGGCGCAGTCGAACAGGCACCAGTTGGTCAGCAGGATCTTGAGGAGCGAGACGCACCGTCCGTCCGGCGTGTAGGCGTGGCAGATCCCGGCGCCGGTGGTCGACCCGAGCCCGTCCTTGCCGGCCGCCCGCTTCGGCGCGGCCGAGGAGGCGCAGGAGGCGTCGTACTTGGCCGCGTCCGCGAGGATGCGCAGCTTCTTGGCCAGGGTCTCGTCCATCGAACAGACAATGAACAACGCGGCGGAAGGTGCAAGGCCGGCGCGGCCCTCGCCCCGGGCCGCGATGCCGCACCCGTCACGCAGGCGCGTCGGGTTCTTCGGTCTCCCGGTCGACCACCCGGCGGGCGAGGCCGTAGGCGAAGCCGGCCCGGGCCAGGGCGGCGAGGTCCCGGTCGCGGTGCGCCGCCCGCTGATCCGGGCGGCGATACGGGCCGAGGCGTCGCCGCTTGGCGTAGGCCTGCGCGGCCTGCTCCTCGACCGCGTCCGCCTCCCCGACCGGCAGGGCGTCGCGCTCCGCCAGCATGGCGGCCTCGACGACGTCGCGCGGGACCCCCTTGGCGGCGAGCTTGGCCGAGACGCCGCGGCTCGACGTGCCGCGGCGGCGCAGGGTGGCGAGGCGGGTATCGGCGAAGCGCGCGTCGTCCACGAGGCCGGCCGACACCGCCCGCGCCACGGTCGCCGTCACGAGTTCGGCGAAGCGTTCGGGATCCTCGCCCCGGGCCCGCGCCCGCTTCTGCACGCGGCGCGCGAGCGTCCGGCGCAGCATCTCGGTCGAGGCGCTGTAGCGCTCTAGGTAGTGGAGCGCCGCCCGCTCGAGCCAGGCCGGGCTCACGGGGCCGGGCGGCTTGATCTCCCGGTCGCGACGTTCTGGCGCAGATCCTGCAACGAATGGAGATTTCACCGGTTCTTCACGATCTCGACAGGTTTGCGTTCCATGACTCGGGTATGGAACGCGCGCAACGCGACAGGCTCGGCCATGGCCCGAACCACCGTTCTTCGCCCGGCACTCCGCAGGGCCGATGGCACCGGCGGCTGCACGGCGCGGCGGCTATTCTGATGCGGCGCGAGTGGCTCCTGGTCCTCGTGGCCCTGGGGCTCGCCGCGGCCGCCGCCGCGATCGTCTACCTGTCACGCCCGAACACCCTCACGGTGGCGGTGGGCCCGCAGGACGGGCCCGAGGCCGCGCTGATCGAGGCCTACGCCGGCGCCCTCGACCGGGCCCGGGAGGATGTCCGGCTCAAGGTGGTGCGCTACGGCGACGTGCGCGACAGCGCCCTCGCGCTGCAGCGGAACAAGGCCGACCTCGCGGTGGTGCGGCCGGACGTGTTCCTGCCCGAGAACGGGCTGACCCTGGCGATCCTGCACGACGAGGCCCTGGTCATCGCGGCGCCCGAGGCGGCCGATATCGACGACGTGCCCGCCCTGGCGCGCAAGCGGCTCGGCATCGTGGTCCGCCACAGCGCCGACCTGTCGTTCCTCACGAACCTGCTCTCCTTCTACGACCTCGTGCCGGACAGCGCGGGCGAGGACGCGGCGGAGGCCGGCCACGCCGCCGAGGCGGAGCCCGGTCACGTGGTCGTGGTGCCCCTGAAGGTCGGCGACGTCACGGCCGCGCTCGCCGAGAAGCGCGTCGACGCCGTGGCGGTGATCGCGAGCCCGGCCTCCAAACCGGCCGCCGCGGTGGTCCGCGCCGTCGAGCTGGGCTCGCCGGACCGGAAGGTCGGGTTCGTCTCGATCCCTGACGGCGACGCGATCCTGCAGCGCTTCCCCGAGCTGCAATCGGTGACGATCCCGGCCGGCACCTTCGGCGGCCGTCCGAAGCGGCCCGACGAGGAGATCAAGACCGTCGGCGCCTCCTATCGGCTGATGGCCCGGGGCACGGTCAGCCGCGTCGCGGTCGCCTCGGCGACGCAGCACCTGTTCGAGTGGCGCTCGCGGCTCGCCTCGACCGCGCCGGTGGCCAAGCTGATGAAGGCGCCGGACTTCGACACGACGGTGGCGGCGACCTCGGCCCGCCTGCCGAACCACCCCGGCGCCGTCGACTATTTCGAGCGCGAGCAGCAGACCTTCCTCGACCGCTACGAGGACTACATCTACCTGTTCGCCTTCTTCGGCGGCACGATCGGCTCCGGCTTCGCCTGGATCGGCCAGCGCCTCGCCCGCAAGCGCCGGGAGCGCGTCGATTTCGTCCTCGACCGGCTGCTCGACATCATGCGCGAAGTGCGCGCGGCGACCAGCGCCGCCGAACTCGACGCGATCGCGATCGAGACCGACGGGCTGGTGGCCGACGTCGTCTGCTACGCCCGCGAGCGCAGCATCGACGCGCGGACGGTCAGCGCCCTGATCCTGGCGGTCGACGGCGTGCACGCGGCCATCGCCGACGCGCGGCGTCAGACGAGCGAGACCGAGCCCCGGGCCGCGACCCGCAACCGCACGGCGCGGCTGCTCGCCCTCGACCTGCCGGCCGCGGAATAGCGGCGGGCGCCGCATGGCTGGCGGCGTAGGGATATCATGCTAACGGGAACCATGTTCGATCCCGTCGCCGCCCTCGATACGGTCCTTGAGAACCTCGACCGCGAGGCCCGCGAGCCCACCAAGCTCCGGGCCGCGCTGGTGCCGCAGCTGCGCCGGGTGATCGAGGAGGGCCACCGGGCCGCCGAGGCGCAGCTCCTCGAGGATCGCAACGGGCTGCTCTGCGCGCAGACGCTGTCGAACCTCACCGACGCGGTGGTCCGGGCGATCCACGACGCCGTGGTCTGGCGGCTCTACCCCAACGACAACCCGTCGACCGGCGAGCAGCTCGCCGTGGTCGCCACCGGCGGCTACGGCCGGGGCACGATGGCGCCGGGCTCGGACATCGATCTGCTGTTCCTGCTGCCCTACAAGCAGACCGCGTGGTCCGAGAGCGTCGTCGAGGGGATGCTCTACGTCCTGTGGGACCTGAAGCTGAAGGTCGGTCACGCCACCCGCTCGGTCGAGGAGTGCCTGCGCGAGGCGCGGGCCGACATGACGATCCGCACCGCCCTCCTGGAGGCGCGGTTCCTGTTCGGCACCCGTGTCCTCTACGAGGAGCTCGTGACGCGCTTCGACGCCGAACTCGTGGTCGGCTCCGCCGCCGAGTTCGTGGAGGCGAAGCTGCGCGAGCGCGACATGCGCGTGTCCAAGGCCGGCACCTCGCGCTACCTCGTCGAGCCCAACGTCAAGGACGGCAAGGGCGGCCTGCGCGACCTGAACACGCTGTTCTGGATCGCCAAGTACACCTACCGGGTCCGCGACCAGATCGAGCTCGTGAGCGCCGGCCTGTTCACCCCGGAGGAGTACGCGCTGTTCGAGCGCTGCGAGGAGTTCCTGTGGCGGGTGCGCTGCCACATGCACTTCGCCACGAAGCGCGCCGAGGAGCGCCTGTCCTTCGGCCTGCAGCCGCGGATCGCCGAGCGCTTCGGCTACGAGGCCCGCGGCGGCCTCTCCGGCGTCGAGCGCTTCATGAAGGCCTATTTCCGCATCGCCAAGGATGTCGGCGATCTCACCGCCATCGTCTGCGCGGAGCTGGAGGCGCGCCACGCCAAGCGCACGCCGGTGCTCGACCGCTGGATCGGCCGGTTCCGCGACCGCTTCCGGGCGACCGCCATGGAGGCGGAGGATTTCTGGATCGACCACGGCCGGGTGAACCTGCGCGCGGAGGACGCCTTCGAGCGCGACCCGGTCAACCTGATCCGGCTGTTCTGGCTCGCCGACCGGCACAACCTCGCGATCCACCCGGATGCCAAGCGGCTGGCCAACCGGTCCCTGCGCCTCGTCAACCCGTCGCTGCGCGTGGACCCCGAGGCGAACCGGCTGTTCGTCGAGATCCTGACCTCGCGGAACGCGCCGGAGGAGGCGCTGCGCGAGATGAACGAGGCGGGCGTGCTCGGCCGTTTCATCCCGGATTTCGGCCGCATCGTCGCGATGATGCAGTTCAACATGTATCACCACTTCACCGTGGACGAGCACCTGCTGCGCTCGGTCGGCGTGCTGGCGGACATCGAGTCGGGCCGTGCCCAGGAGACCTACCCGCTGGTCTCGCGCCTCGTGCACTCGATCCACAACCGCACCGCGCTCTACGTGGCGATCCTGCTGCACGACATCGCCAAGGGCCGGCCGGAGGATCACTCCATCGCGGGCGCCGCCATCGCCGAGAAGCTCTGCCCGCGCTTCGGCCTGAACCAGGCCGAGACCGAGACGGTGCGCTGGCTCGTCGAACACCACCTGCTGATGTCGATGACCGCGCAGAGCCGCGACCTCTCGGACGCCAAGACCATCGAGCGTTTCGCCGCGAGCGTGCAGAGCCTGGAGCGGCTGAAGCTCCTGACCATCCTGACGGTGGCCGACATCACCGCCGTGGGGCCCGGCGTCTGGACAGCCTGGAAGGGCACGCTGCTCCGCACGCTCTACGACGAGACCGAGGTCTACCTGTCGGGCGGCCATTCCGAGATCGCCCGCACCGACCGGGTGCGCCTCGTCCAGATGGGCCTGCGGGAGCAGCTGCCCGGCTGGGGCTCGGAGGAGTTCGACACCTACGCGGCCCGCCACAGCCAGGCCTACTGGCTCAAGGTCGACGGCACGCGCCAGCTCAAGAACGCGATCTTCCTGCGCGACGTCGTGCGCGACGGGCGGACCAGCGCGACCGACGTGGCCCTCGATCCCGTCCGGGGCGTGACCGAGATCACGGTCTACTCGCCGGACCATCCCCGCCTGCTCGCCATCGTCACCGGCGCCTGCGCGGCGGCCGGCAGCAACATCGTCGACGCGCAGATCTTCACCACCACGGACGGGTTCGCCCTCGACACGATCTTCATCTCCCGCGCCTTCGAGCGCGACGACGACGAGCTGCGGCGGACCAAGCGCATCACCGCGGCGATCGAGCGGGCGCTCAAGGGGGAGATCAAGATCGCCGACCTCGTGGCCGACAAGCACCCGCCGACGAGCACCCGCGCCAAGACCTTCCCGGTCCCGCCGGACGTCATCATCGACAACGCCCTGTCGAGCCGGGAGACCGTGGTGGAGATCACCGGCCTCGACCGGCCGGGCCTGCTCTACGAGCTGACCACCGCCTTCAGCCGGCTGTCGCTCAACATCACGTCGGCGCACGTGGCGACCTTCGGCGAGCGCGCCGTGGACGTCTTCTACGTCACCGACCTGACCGGCACGCGGGTGACGCAGCCCGACCGGCAGGCCGCGATCCGGGCCGCCGTGATGGACGTGTTCGCGCACGACGTCGCGACCCTCAAGGCCGAGGGTCTGGAGGCGCTCGTGGCGGCGCCGCCGCCGCGCGAGGCGTGAGCGTGCGGGTTGATTTCGCGGCCCCGTGGCCAGATATCAGCGCCGATTCCATCATCCCTCACCGATTCCCGCCCACGACTGAAACGTGATGACGAGCAACGACATGCCCCAGGATGACCAGCGCCAGACCACGGTCGAAGCCGGTGCCGGCGCGGCCCAGGATCCCGCGCCCGCGGGTCAGGGCAGCGAGTCGGCCACCGTCGATCCGGTCGCGGAGGCCCTGGCCCTGCTGACCGCCGAGCGCGACGAGCTCAAGGACCGGACGCTGCGCACCCTCGCCGAGATGGAGAACCTGCGCCGCCGGACGGAGCGCGAGGTCGCCGACGCGCGCGCCTACGCGGTGACCAACTTCGCCCGGGACGTGCTCAACGTCGCCGACAACATCCGCCGCGCCCTCGATAGCGTCCCGGCCGACGCGAAGGCCACGGCCGACGGCGCCCTGAAGGGGCTGATCGACGGGATCGAGCTCACCGAGCGCGACCTCGCCAAGACCCTCGAGCGCCACGGCGTCAAGATCGTCGAGCCGCAGGGCCAGAAGTTCGACCCGAACCGCCATCAGGCGATGTTCGAGGTGCCGAACGCGGAGGTTCCGGCCGGCACCGTCGTGCAGGTCGTGCAGGCGGGCTACGTCATCGGCGAGCGCGTGCTGCGCCCGGCCCTGGTCGGCGTCGCCAAGGGTGGCCCGAAGGCGGCCGCCAACCCGGCCGACGCCGCCTGAGCGGTCACCGCGGCGTGCCCTACTGACAGGGCAGCGCCGCGGCGAAATCCGAGATGAACTGCGCGGTCTGGCGGGTCTGGGCCGGCGCGGCCGGATCCCGGGCGACGAGCCCCGCCTCGACGCGGAGGCGGTGGTTGCAGGCGCAGGTCGGCAGCGTTCCCGCGGTCGGCTCGGGGGAGCAGGCGTCGTGGTGCGCGCAGGCGAGGTCCAGCGCGTCGATCGGCGGGTAGCCGGGGCCGCGGCTGCCGGGGCCGCAGAAGTTCCCGTAGATCAAGATGGCGCCCCGCCCGGCGGGCCCGGGCGGGACGATCTCCTGGGCCCGCGCCGGGACGGCGCAGGCGGCGAGCGCGACGGCGAGCAGCCTTGTCGTGAGGGAGGTCGTGCTGGGAATGCTCACGGCCGATCCTCTCGGAGAGAGACCCTGGTCCCGCGGGGTGCGACCCGCGCGGTATCCGGCTTCACCGACAGCCCTCGGCCGTGGACAGGCTCGCGCGGCCGACGGATTCGCGAAGCCGAACGCCGGGCATTGCGGCCCAGCCCGGCCGTCCCGTCAAGCTCTCGGCCTGCGAATACTACTCAGAATCGGTAATTCACACCGGCCCGGACCAACGCGAGGCCGGAATCCTGTTTGCCGGCGCCATAAAATGCCGGAACACTGGCGTTGTAGTACGTGGCGGCGGTCGTTCCGCGGCCGAGATGGAGGTAGAGGGCCTCCACCTTGGCGGAGAGCTTCTCGGTGAAGGCGTACTCGATGCCGCCGCCGGCCGCGTAGCCGGTCCGGTCGGTCGACGGCAGGGTGTAGGGGTAGGAGGCCGCGTAGGTCGAGCGCGCCCCGCCGCCGTACGCGAAGCCGCCGGTGCCGTAGACGAGGACCCGGTCGAACGCGTAGCCGAGCCGGGCGCGGACCGTGCCGAAATAGTCGAGGCTCGGTCGGACGCTGTAGTACGGCGCGGTGCCGAGATAGGCGGCGTCCGCCTTGGCGAAGGCCGTCCCCTGGATGTCGGTCTCGACGCCGACGACGACGCCGGAACCCGGCGTGAACTGATAGTTGTAGCCGACCTGGCCGCCGCCGGCGAAGCCGCCGGACCGGCCGCCGCCCGTGACGGTGCCGTAGGTGGGGTCGGTGAAGCCGCCGCTGCCGGTCGGGAACGCGTACCCGGCGTTCACGCCGGCGTAGAAGCCGGTCCAGGTGAAGACCGGCAGCGACGGCGGCGGCGGCGGCGGCGCGCGGCGGGGCAGATCCGCCGCCTGGGCGGCGAGGGCCAGGCAGCCGAAAGCGGCGCCCGCGAGGGCTGCGTGAATTCGAGCGTTCATGGGTGTCTCGTTCTGGAACGCGGCGGCGCCGCGGGATCAGAGGGCCAGGAGGAGCAGGCCGACGACGGTCACGGACAGGATCAGGCAGAGGGCGAGATCGAGGATGGCCGCTCCGCCGCAGGTCGGCACAGCGCGGGCGCTCCCGGAGACGAACAGGGCGTTCACGACCGGACCCACTGGTTCTCGTCGGAACGGGCCGCGATCCTCGCGGTCCGCGCGGCGCGCCCGGGCACGACGGCGTTCGAGGGTGCCGCCGCCCCGCCTGAGGGGAAGGCGGGAGCGGCGGCCTGCGGCGCCCGCGATGAACTGGCGCGGTGGACCGTTTCCGCGACAGCGACACCGAGGACGGGCAGCGAGAGCGCGGCGACGACGCAGACGAGGCGCCGGAGCCGCGGAAGGGTGTCGCTCGGGCGCGGGCGGCCCGCCGGGGCCACGGGCAGCGTGAGCGGCGGCAGGGACTTCGCCACGAGGATGCGCGTTTCAACCGTCATCGGCCGGTGCCTCTGGACTGGCGTGGGAAATTTGACCACGAGATCGGTGTACGTGTGCAAAAATCCCACGTCAACGCGAAAAGAGCGGTCGCGTGTGCGCCGCCACACTTGGTGGGATTGTATCCCACGACGCGAGCCGTCACGATGCGCCGATGTCTGAGACTGCCGATACACCGCGGGAGGGCGCCAGCCTGCACGCGCCGCTGGCGCGGCTGCTGCGCCCTCTCGTGCGCCTGCTCGTCGCCCGCGGCATCACTTTCCCGGCGCTCACGGACCTGCTGCGCGAGCTCTACGTGAACGTCGCCGAGTACGACTTCGCTCTCACCGGCAAGGAGCAGACCGACAGCCGCGTCTCCCTCCTCACCGGCATCCACCGCAAGGAAGTTCGGCGCCTGCGGGGCGCCGGTGCTCCGGTCAGCGCCGTGCCGGCGGTCGTCTCCCGCACCAGTCGGATCATCGCCCGCTGGATCGCCGACCCGACCTTCACCGATCCGCAGGGCCAGCCCCTGAAGCTCCCGCGCACGGCCGAGGGCGGCGCGCCCTCGTTCGAGTCGCTGGTCGCGGGCGTGACGCGGGATCTCCGGCCCCGCGCTGTCCTCGACGAGTGGCTCGACCGCGGGCTGGCCTTCACCGATCCGCAGGACCGGATCGTGCTGGCGGAGGCCGCCTACGTCCCCCGTGGCGACGGCGCCGAGGGGCCGCAGCTCTACTATTTCGGCCGCAACCTGCACGACCACATCGCGGCCGCGGTCGCCAACATCGTCGGCGACGCGCCCCGCTTCCTGGAGCGGGCGGTCCACTACGACGGATTGTCCGAGGACCTCGCGATCAGGCTCGAGGAACGCGCCCGCGAGATCGCCATGGAGGCGCTGCAGCAGGCCAACCGGGAGGCGCACGCCGCCTGCCAGACCGATCCCGGCGGCACGCATCGCTGGAACTTCGGCCTCTACGTCTACACCGAGGCGGCGCCGCCGGCGCGGCAAGCGGACGAGCGGTGAGAGGCCGGCCGGTGCGCGCCTCGCTCAACCGCCGGTTCGTCCTGCGCCTGCTCGCTGGCGCCGCGACCCTGCTGCCCGGCACGATCCGGTCGCAGGAATCGCCGCGCGACCAGGGCATCGGCGGCACCGGCATGATGCGGACCGACGAGCCGCGGAACGGGTCCCTCGGCGAGGGCGACCGCGGCATCGGCGGCACCGGCGTGATCGGCACGATCCGCCGCTTCGGCTCGATCGTCGTCAACGACCTGCGCATCGCCTACCCACCCGAGGTGGAGGTGCGCATCGACGGCACGGCCGCGAGAGCCGCCGACCTGAAGATCGGGCAGGTCGTCCACGTGGTGGCGCGGTCCGAGGGCGGCGGGCTCGCCACGCGGCGGATCGACGTCACCAGCGAGGTGGTCGGGCCGGTGGAATCGGTCGCGCCGGGGCGGCTCGTGGTGCTCGGGCAACGGGTCTCGACCGCCGGTCTCAGCGGCGCGTGGCAGCCGGGCGCGCGGGTCGCGGTGAGCGGGCTGCGCCGGCCCGACGGCGTGATCGTGGCGAGCCTGATCGAGCCGCGGGATTCCGGTCCCGACCGCGTCGCCGGCCCGGTGCGGCGTCTCGCGGGCGGCCTCGGGATCGGCGGCCTCCGGCTCGCGGGCGCCGACGCCCTGCCGCCGGGCAAGCGCGCCCTGGTGACGGGCCGTGCTGCGAACGGAGTCCTCACCGTGACCAGCGCCGCGCAGGTCGGCCTGCCCTTCCCGCCGGGTCTGAAGCGGGTGTCGATCGAGGCCTATATCGGCCGGGCCGGCAGCGGGCTCGACATCGGCGCGGGCTACGCCGTGGCGGGCCGTCCGGTCGCGCGGGTTCCGCGCGACGGGAGCGTGCGGGCGGTGCTGACCGCGGCGATCGCGCGGGACGGGGACCTGACGGTGGAGCGGCTGCGGATCGAGAACCGCGTCGCGCCCGAGCCGCAGCAACCGGACGCCCCGCGGTTCGAGCGGGAGCGCGACCGGCTCGACCTGCGCAACCTCCCCGACGAGTTGCCCGGCCGCTTCGGCGCCGGGTCCGGCGGCCGCCAGGGTGGCCTGGGCGGCATCGGCGAGCCGCGCGGCCCCGCGATCGACACCCGGCCGGGCGGTGCGGTCGTCCCCGGATCGGAGGGCCCCGGCGGCTTCGGGGCGCCCCGCGGCGGCTTCGGCGGCGCGCCGTCCGCAGGCCCCGGGGCGTTCCCGGTCGGACCCGGGGGCTTCGGCGGGCCGCCCGGCGGACCCGGCCCGGCCCCGGGCGGAGGCGGCTTCGGCGGCGGCTTCGGCGGTCCTGGCGGTCCCGGCGGTGGTCGACGCTAGGGCAGCGTGTGCTGAGCACCGGAGCGCGCGGGACAGGGACGCTTCAGGCCTCCGCCTCCCGATCGAGCAGCGCGCGCTTGCGCGCGACGCCCCAGCGATAGCCCGACAGGGCGCCGTCCGAGCGCACGACGCGGTGGCACGGAATGGCCACCGCGACCGGGTTCGCCCCGCAGGCCTGCGCGACGGCGCGCGTCGCCGTCGGAAGGCCGATCGCCCGGGCAATCTCCGCGTAGGTCGCGGTGGAGCCGACCGGGATCTCGCGCAGCGCCGCCCAGACCCGCTGCTGGAACGCCGTGCCGCGAATGTCGAGCGGCAGGTCGAGGCCGGTGCCCGGGGCCTCCACGAACCCGATGACCTGCGCCATCCAGCCCTCGAAGGCCGGGTCGCCGCCCTCGATCTCCGCGGCGGGGAAGCGGTCCTGGAGATCGTGCAGGAGCGGCTCGGGCGCGTCCCCGAGGAGGATCGCGCAGACGCCCGCCTCGGTGGCGGCGACGAGGATCGCCCCGAGGCTGCAGGCGCCGATGCCGAACCGGATGCGCAGGCCCGCGCCGCCCGTCCGGTAGGCGGCGGGCGCCATGCCGAGGCGCGGCGCGCCACCCGCGTAGAACCGGCTCGCCGCGCCGTAGCCGGCCTCGTAGAGCGCCTCCGTCACCGACGCGGCGCCGGGCAGCCGCCGCGCCACCGCGGCGGCGCGGTGGGCGGCCGCGTAGGCCTTGGGGGTCACGCCGGTGACGTCCTTGAAAACCCGGTGGAAGTGGTAGGCGCTCAGGCCGGCGGCGCGCGCGAGCGCGGCGAGGGACGGCATCGTCTCGGCTGTCTCGATCGAGCGGCAGGCGCGGGCGACCGCCTCGGCCCGGCGCTCGGCGAGGGCGGGCTCGTCCGGACGACAGCGCCGGCACGGCCGGAAGCCGGCCGCCTCGGCCTCGGCGCAGGTCCGGTGGAAGCTGACATTCTCGGGGCGCGCCGCGCGCGCGGCGCAACTCGGCCGGCAGTACACCCCGGTGGTGCGGACCGCGTACACGAAGGTGCCGTCGGCCCGCGCGTCGCGGGCGGCGAGGGCTGCCCAGCGCGCGGCATCGTCGGGGTCTGTCGCGGGTACAGGGCTCATGGCGGCGGCACTATGCGGCTTGGCGTAGGCGTTGAGGAGGGGCATGACGGGGCCTGCCGGGTGGTGGATGACGCGCGCAGGACTGTGTCGGTCCGCTGCCGCGCCGGCATCCCGCTCCTTGCGGCCGAATTCGATATCCGCGGCGGCCGCCGGGACGGGCGTTTCGCCCCCACGAGTGCGCCATGGCTTCGACTACGCCCGACCACATCCATGTCGGCCAGGACGGTTGGCTGTTCCTGAAGACGGGAACGAACGACGTGCTCGGCCAGTACGAGCGGCCGGAGGAGACGACCGAGCTGATCTGGCAGTGGCGCAGCCTCGTGACGACGCGGGAGCGGCGCCTGCGCGCCCAGGGGATCCTGTACCGCCACGTCGTCGCCCCGGAGAAGCTGATGATCTACGATCACCGGCTCGACGGGCTCGCCATCCGGCCGAGCGCGTCGCCGGCCTACCGGCTCCTCCACAGCGAGCCCCCGGCGGGCCGTTTCCCGGGTCCGGTCGGTCTGTACGCGGCCTGGCGCCGACGGAAGCGCTGGCAGCAGACCTGCATCGACCTGGTCACGCCGATGCGGGCGCAGCGCGACGCGGCCGACCTCTACTGCCGGACCGACACCCACTGGTCCGCCGACGGCTGCTATCTCGCCTACGCGGAGATCTGCCGGGCGCTGGGCGCCGAGCCCCGGCAGGATCTGCGGGAGCGGCCGTCCTTCGAGACCGACCACGACGGCGATCTGGGCAGCGCCTTCGATCCGCCCCGGCGGGCGCGCTCGCGCACCGTCCAGATGCAGCAGGACGCGGTCCGGATCTACGGCAGCCCGATCGTCGAAGCCCGGGAGAAGGCCGGCCTGCTGCACACGCTGCATGTCGGTGCGCACGTGATCTACGGGAACACGAAGGCCACCGACCCGCGCCGGTTGGCGCTGTTCGGCGATTCCTTCTCTCACGTCATGCCGTACATGCTGACGATCATGCTGGCCGAGACGTTCCGCGAGGTGCACTTCGTCTGGAGCACCTCGCTGGACTGGTCGTACATCGAGCGCGTCCGCCCCAACATCGTGCTGACCGAGGTGGCCGAGCGCTTCATGGTTCAGCTGCCCGACGACACCTTCTCGGTGGAGCGCTACGCGCAGGACCGCTTCGGGGCCGAGCTCGCGGCGGCCGGCACCTGAGGAACGGACGTGGGCTTCAAGACCGTCTCGCGTCCCGGAGCGGGAGCTCCGTCATTCCGGGACTGCGTGGCAGCGCCCGGCATTCAGAACCTCGGCGGGCCCCTTCGAGCCGGGGCTCGCCTGCGGCGCACCGGAATGGCGGTGCGTTCGTCTCACGGGTAGCGAGACCCGGCAGGGCGGCGACGCCTCTCAGGCCTGCAGCTTCGCGACCAGCGCGTCCGACAGGGCGAAGTTGACGTAGACGTGCTGGACGTCGTCCTGATCCTCGATCACCTCGACGAGGCGGATCAGCTTCTCGCCGGTCTCGTCGTCGACGTTGATGGTATTCTGCGCCTTCCAGATCAGGCCCGTGCGGGCGGGCTCACCGAAGCGCGCCTCGAGGGCCTTCGTGACCTCGCCGTAGGAATCCTGGGCGCAGATGACCTCGTGGCCGTCCTCGCCGGAACTGACGTCGTCGGCGCCGGCCTCGATCGCCGCCTCCAGCATCGTGTCGGCATCGGCCACGGAGGCGGGATAGGCGATCACGCCGACGCGGTCGAACATGAAGGCGACGGCCCCGGTCTCGGCGAGGCTGCCGCCGGACTTGGTGAAGGCCGAGCGCACGTCCGAGGCGGTGCGGTTGCGGTTGTCGGTCTGCGCCTCGACGATCAGCGCGGCGCCGCCGGGCCCGTAGCCCTCGTAGCGGATATCCTCGTAGTTCTCGCCGTCGGCGCCGGCGGCCTTCTTGATGGCGCGCTCGATATTGTCCTTGGGCATGTTCTCGGCGCGGGCCGCCAGGATCGCGGCACGCAGGCGCGGGTTCATCGCCGGGTCGGGCGTGCCGAGCTTGGCCGCCACCGTGATCTCGCGGGCGAGCTTGCCGAACACCTTCGAGCGGACGGCGTCCACCCGGCCCTTCCGGTGCATGATGTTCTTGAACTGCGAATGGCCTGCCATGACGGTTCAGACTTTTGTTCGTTGGCGAGGGCGGGCGTGCGGGACCCCGCCGTCGCGGCTGTGAGGTCGCGCCGTATATAGGCCGCCGCCTTCGGACGAAGCAACGCGCCCGCCGCCGTCCGATACAGCGTCGGCGGACAGGCTCGCCCGGACTTCGCAATCCCGTGACCGCGGAAAGAACGGCCGCCTCGGGCGTTGGCGCTGGACTTCACGCGCAGCTGGGAACCCGATGTCGAGCCGGAACGGACGCAGCACGGTCATGGTCACGGGTGCGAGCGCCGGCGTCGGCCGCGCTGTCGCCCACGAGTTCGCCCGGCACGGGTGGAACGTGGGGCTGATCGCGCGCGGCGAGGCGGGGCTGCGGGGCACGATCCGCGACGTCGAGCGGGCCGGAGGCCGGGCCCTGGCCTTCGCGGCCGACGTCGCCGACGCGGAGGCCGTCGCCCAGGCGGCCGACGAGCTGGCCGAGGCGTTCGGCGGCATCGACGTCTGGGTCAACAACGCGATGGTGACGGTCTACGCGCCCGTTCAGGAGACGAGCCCGGAGGAGTTCCACCGCGCCACCGCGGTGACCTATCTCGGCCAGGTGCACGGCACGCTGGCGGCGCTCCGCCACATGGTGCCGCGCGACCGGGGCACGATCGTGCATGTCGGCTCGGCGCTCGCCTACCGGTCGATCCCGCTCCAGGCGAGCTACTGCGCCGCGAAGGCCGCCGTGCGGGGCTTCGTCGATTCCCTGCGCAGCGAGCTGCTGCACGATCGCAGCCGGGTACGCCTGACGATGGTGCAGCTTCCGGCCGTGAACACGCCGCAGTTCGACTGGGCCCGCTCGCGGCTGCCGCGCAAGCTCGAGCCGGTGCCGCCGATCTACCAGCCCGAGGCCATCGCCCGGCACGTCTTCCGAGCGGCGCACGACGCGCCGCGGGAAATGTGGATCGGGGCCTCGGCCTGGAAGGCGATCATCGGGAACATGCTGATTCCGGGCTGGATCGACGGCTACCTCGCCCGGCACGGCTATCGCGGGGAGATGACCGGCGTGCAGGCACAGAAGAACCGCCCCGACAACCTCTACGACCCGGTGGACACCGATCCCGGCGCCCACGGCCGCTTCGACGCCCGCGCGACCGGCGACGTCGCGGCGGCCGATCCCCGCTGGCTCAAGTTCGGGCTCGCGGCCGCGCTCGGTGTCGTCGCCGGCACGATGCTGTTCGCCACCGAGGCGCACGGACGTGCGGATGCCCGCGCCGACCGCCGGCTGGGCCGACGCTAGGACCCGGGCCTTCGCGGGCCCGTCGCGCCGCCGCGAGGGCCTCGCCCACGGGGCCACGTCGCGCCCCGTGGGCGCGGGCCTCTGGGAGGATCCGGTGCCGGTCACGGACCGTCGCGATCCGGTGCGCGGCGCGCTCGCCGGCGGGGCTGCCCTGGGTCTCGGCAGCGGCGCCCGGCCGAAGGCCGGGCCACACGGCAGTCGCGATCGCATCGGGGACGGACGCCCTCTGGCCCGGTCCGACGTGACCGACATCCCGACCCTCTTCCTGAAGCACCCGGACTGGCACGTGATGTACGATCGCGATGCCGATCAGGCGCAGGCGACGGGTCGGGCTACCGGCCGGTGCCCATCGCCTCGAACGGCGCGCTCTGACCGTCCGGCGCTTCGTGCCACCGGATCAGGGCGGCCAGATCCACGACCCCGCCGGGCCACGCGACGCCCGCGAGGTGCCGATGCGGCCGCTCCGGCTCGCCGAGATCCGAGACAGCCGAGAAGGCGCCGTCGAGCCGGTGGCTCTCGGTGTACCGGCTCCGGGTCGCCAGGACCGGCAGACCGGCGGAACGGGCCGAGCTGATGCCGGCGGCCGAATCCTCGAAGGCCACCGCCTCGGAGGCCGGGATGCCCAGACCGGCGAGCGCCAGCAGGAAGACGTCGGGTGCGGGCTTCTTGCGGCTCGCCTCGTCGCCGGCCGCGATCACGTCGAAGGGCGCGGCGCCCGGCGGGAAGTTGGCGGCGAGCAGCCGGTCGACGTTCGGGCGGCTCGTCGTGGTGGCCACGGCGAGCCGGATTCCCGCCGCCCGGGCCTCGGCGATCAGCCGGGCGATCCCGGGACGCAGCGGCAGGCCGTGCTGCGCGACGAGGTCGCCGTAGGCGCGCGTCTTGCGGGCGTGGATCTCCGGCGCGCGCGCGTGGAGCGCCTCCGCGTCCGCCGGGTGCGCGCTGTCGATGAAGTGGGCGAGCCGCTCCTTGCCGCCCATGACGGCCAGCAGGTCGGCGTAGAGCGCCTCGTCCCACCGCCAGGGCAGGCCGAGCTCCGCGAAGGCGCGGTTGAACGCCTGCCGGTGCAGATCCTCCGTCTCGGCGAGGGTCCCGTCGACGTCGAAGATCAGCGCCCTCAGCACGACAGGTCGCGACCGGAGGCGCCCTCCGCGCCCTCGCGGATCGCCGCGATGCGCTCGGCGTAGGCGTCCGGGCCGCCGCTGAACACGGCGTTGCCGGCAACGAACGTGTCGGCCCCGGCGCGGCTCGCGACCTTCACGGTCTCGGGATCGATCCCGCCGTCGACCTGGATGCGGATGTCCCGGCCCGCCACCATGGCGCGCACCCGCGCCACCGATTCCATCGCGCCCTTGACGAAGCTCTGGCCGCCGAAGCCGGGATTGACGGTCATCACCAGCACGAGATCCACGAGGTCGAGCACCGGCTCGACCATGGCGGCCGGCGTACCCGGGTTGATCGCCACGCCGGCGCGCTTGCCGAGGTCGCGGATGGTCTGAAGCGAGCGGTGGATGTGCGGCCCGGCCTCGGCGTGGACCGTGATGCCGTCGGCGCCGGCCTGCGCGAACGCCGCCAGGTACGGATCCGCTGGCGCGATCATCAGGTGCACGTCGAAGTATTTCTGGGTGTGGGGCCGGAGCGCCTTCACCACCGGCGGCCCGAAGGTGATGTTGGGCACGAAATGGCCGTCCATCACGTCGAGGTGGATCCAGTCGGCCCCGGCCGCGTCCACGGCGCGCGTCTCCTCGGCGAGCTTCGAGAAGTCGGCGGACAGGATCGACGGGGCGATGACGGGTGCGAGCATGGGAGGCTTTCGGGATCGGCTCAGGCCAGCCGGCGGCGGCGCTCGACGAGCTGCATGATCATCGGTGTCAGGATCAGCTGCATCGCCAGGTCGAGCTTGCCGCCGGGGATCACGATGGAGTTGGCCCGGCTCATGAAACTGTCGTGAATCATGGAGACGAGATACGAGAAGTCGATCCCCTTCGGGTCCTTGAAGCGGATCACGACCATCGATTCGTCGGCGGTGGGAATCCAGCGGGCGATGAACGGGTTCGACGTGTCGACCGTCGGCACCCGCTGGAAGTTGATGTCGGTGAACGAGAATTGCGGGCAGATGGTCTGCACGTAGTCGGGCATGCGCCGCAGGATCACGTCGGTCACCGCCTCGGTGGAGTAGCCGCGGAACGAGCGGTCCCGGTGCAGCTTCTGGATCCATTCGAGGTTGATCACCGGCACGACGCCGATCTTCAGGTCGGCGTAGCGGGCGATGTCGACGTCCTGATCGGCGACGCAGCCGTGCAGGCCCTCGTAGAACAGCAGGTCGGAATCGGGGGGGAACGTCTCCCAGTCCGAGAAACTGCCCTCCGGGATGCCGTAGACCTGCGCGTCGTGCTGATCGTGGGCGTAGTGACGGGTCCGGCCCGTCCCGGACTCGGCGTAGCTGCGGAACACCGCCTCCAGCTCGGGCAGGAGGTTGGCCCGCGGCGCGAAGTGGGACAGTGTCGGCTCGTTCGCCATCATCGCCCGCATCGTGTCGCGGTCGAAGGCGTGGAAGCCGTCCCCCTCGATGAAGACCGCCCGCACGTCCTCGCGGCGGAAGATCTGCTCGAAGGTGTTGCGCACCGAGGTGGTCCCGGCCCCGGAGGAGCCGGTCACCGAGATGATGGGGTGCCGCGCCGACATGCCTTTACGACTTCACGGTGCGGTTATGACCGCATCAGGCCGCGCTGGCCGAAGAGCGGCGAGCGGCCGGCATCGGGCTTGCCGCCGGCATAGTAGGTGGCGACGCACGTCACCTCCTCGGTGGAGCCGCAGACCAGCGGCGCCCGCTCGTGGATGCCGTTGGCCACGATGTCGAGGATGCGGGTCTGGCCGTCGGTGGCGGCGCCCCCGGCCTGCTCGACCAGCATCGCCACGGGGGCGACCTCGTAGAGCAGCCGCAGGCGGCCGCGGGCGTAGTTCTTCCGGGCATCGCCCGGATAGAGGAACACGCCGCCGCGGGTCAGAACGCGCTGGATGTCGGCCACCAGGGAGGCGAGCCAGCGCATGTTGTAGTCCTTGTCGCGCGGCCCCTCGGTGCCGCGCTGGCAATCCTCGATATAGGCCTTCACCGGGGCGTCCCAGTGCCGGGCGTTCGAGGCGTTGATGGCGAACTCCTTGGTGGAGGCCGGCACCGACATGGCCGGGCTCGTCAGCTTGAACCGGCCCTCGGCACGGTCGAGCACGTAGGACTGGGTGCCCTCGCCGAGCGTCAGGATCAGCGCGGTGGCCGGGCCGTAGGTGACGAAGCCCGCGGCGATCTGCGTCGAGCCGGGGGTCGTGAACGAGGCCAGCGGGTTCGCGGGATCCTTGATCGACGGCCGGATGCCGAAGATCATCCCGACGGCCATGTTCACGCCGATGTTGGAGGAGCCGTCGAGGGGGTCGATGGCGACGGCCAGAGGCGCGTCCGGGTTCAGGCGCATCACCTCCTCGGCCTCCTCGGAGGCGACCTCGGCGACCGGGGCGCCCCGCAGCGCCGCGGTCACGCTCTCGTGGGCGATGACGTCGAGGGCCTTCTGGACGTCGCCGTCGCTGTTGTGATCGCCGGCCGCCGCGAGGTCGCCGCCGAGCGCGCCGCGCCCGATCCGCTCGCTGATCTCCACCGCCGACCGCGCCACGGCCGCGACCACCGCGGCGGCGTCCTTCAGCGCCGGATTGGCGTCCACGGCCTGCGCCAGGCAGGTCTCGAGGGGGGTCCCGATCGCCGCTGAAATTGCCATCGGCCTACTCCTCCTGCTCGGATCCCGTCCGCCGGGATCGCGCGTTCCGCGCCGGCTCTGTAGCGGCCGCCTCGCTGCCAGGATAGCGGTCTCTGCCGCCGGATCGACAGGAACCCGCGGCCGGGCCTTCAAGATTTCTGTGCGATCTTGTGCCATAGGACGAAAAAAACGAGATGTCCGCCGAGAAATCCGCCATGCGCAACCTCTCCCTCAAGCAGCTTCAGGCGGTCGCTGCCGTGGCCCGCCTCGGCACCATGACCCGGGCTGCGCAGGAGCTGAACGTCACCTCGGCCGCCCTCTATGCGCGCATCCGACAGCTCGAGGAGGAGGCCGGTCTGCTGCTGTTCGACCGGACGCCGGGCGGCCTCAAGCCGACGGATGCCGGCCGCGAGATGCTCTGGGCGATCGACAGCATCAACACGGTGCTGGAGACCTGCACCGACCGCCTGCGCACCCTGCGCGGCGCGGAGGGCGGGCGCGTGGCACTGGGCGTCGTCTCCACCGCCAAGTACTTCGCCCCGCAGGTGATCGCGGGCTTCGTCAAGAAGCACCCCGGCGTCGAGATCAGCCTGTCGGTGCGCAACCGCGGCCAGACCGTGGAGGCACTCCGCGGCTACGAGATCGACTTCGCCCTGATGGGCCGCCCGCCCCGGGACTTCCCGATCGAGGCCGCCACGTTCGGGCCGCACCCGATCGTGCTGATCGCGCCGCCGGGCCATCCCCTGGCGGGCAGGACCGACCTGAACCGCGAGGACCTCGCCGACCAGCCGTTCTTCCTGCGCGAGGAGGGCTCGGGCACCCGCATGGTCTTCGAGGAGTTCATGAGCGGCGTCCTGGTCAAGCGGGCGCCGCTGGACATCGACACCGGGTCGAACGAGACCATCAAGCAGGCGGTGATGGCCGGGCTCGGGATCGCGCTGCTCTCGGTGCATTCCGTGGCGGCCGAGCTGGAGAGCGGGCGCCTCGTCCTCCTCAACGTCAGGGGCCTGCCGATCCGGCGCGACTGGTACGCGGTCCGGCGCGCCGACAAGGTGCTGGGTCCGGCCGCCTCCGCGGTCTGGTCCTACCTGATGTCGGAGGGCGCGCGCAGCCTCCCGGGCGTCGCCCAGAGCGGTCTCGTGCCGGCGGGAGCCAGGGCGTGAGCGCCGGCGTCGTCGTGGCCGGGGCCGGGCAGGCCGGCTTCCAGCTCGCCGCCTCCCTGCGGGAGGGCGGGTTCGGGGACCCGATCACCCTGGTGGGCGACGAGGCCGCCCTGCCCTACCAGCGGCCGCCCCTCTCGAAGGCCTACCTCGCCGGCAAGACCGACCAGGAGGGCCTGTTCCTGCGCCCGCCCGGCTTCTTCGCCGAGCACGCCGTCGCGCACCGTCCGGGGCTCCGCGCCGTCGCGATCGACCGGGATGCGCGCCGCCTGCAGCTCTCGGACGGCACCGACCTCCCTTACGACCACCTCGTGCTCGCCACCGGCGCGCGCAACCGCCCCCTGCCGGTCCCGGGCGCCGAGCTCGCGGGCGTGCGCCAGCTGCGCGGCCTCGCGGATGCCGACGCCCTCAAGGAATCGCTCGCGACGGCCCGGGCCATCGTGGTCGTCGGGGCCGGCTTCATCGGGCTCGAATTCGCCGCCGTCGCGGCCGCGCGCGGCCTCCCGGTGACGGTGATCGAGGCGGCCGAGCGGCCCATGGCCCGGGCGGTCTCGTCCGAGATGGGCGCGTTCTTCCGCCGCGCCCACGCGGCGATGGGCGTGCGCTTCGCCTTCGGGGCCGGCGTGACGGCGATCGTCGGGCGGGACGGCCGCGCCGCCGGCGTCGCCCTGGCGGACGGACGGGAACTCGCGGCCGACCTGATCCTCGTGGGGATCGGCGTCCTGCCGAACCGGGAACTCGCCGCGGAGGCCGGCCTGCCGGCCGAGGACGGCGTGCGGGTCGACGCGTTCCTGGCGACGCCCGACCCGGCCATCTCGGCGATCGGCGACTGCGCCCGCTTCCCCATCCCCTTCGCCCGCGGGCTGACGCCGGACGGGACGGTGCGGATCGAGTCCGTGCAGAACGCCATCGACCAGGGCCGCTGCCTCGCGGCGCGGCTCACCGGCAAGCCCGCCTCCTACGGCGCGCTGCCGTGGTTCTGGAGCGACCAGGGTCCCCACAAGCTGCAGATCGCCGGCCTGTCGGGGCCCGGCGATGCCAGCGTCGTCCGCGGGACCGGCGACGCCTTCTCGGTCTTCCGCTTCCGCGACGGGCACCTGAGCGCGGTGGAATCCGTCGACCGGGCGGGCGACCACATGATCGCGCGGCGCCTGCTCACGGCCGGAACGCCGCTGACGCCCGACCAGGCGGCCGATCCGGACTTCGACCTGAAAGGTCTGGCGCTGCGGCGGCCCTGACCTCAGCCGGGGAACGCCACCGGCGCCGGCTTCTGCCGCAGGGCGATGGCCGTGGCGATCCCGAGCGCCAGGATGGTGACGGCGCACCCCAGGAGCGCCCCGAGCTGGCCGAGCCGGAGCAGCGCCTGCCCGATCACCGCGACGCCGAGCGCCTGACCGCAGAAGAACGAGAAGGCGTGGAGCGCCACCGCGGAGGCGCGGGCCTTGGGCGCGACCTCGGTGACCTGCGTCTGGTAGGTGTTGTGCAGCATGTAGAAGCCGAGGCCCATGGCGGTGAGCGCGGCGCAGTCGACCTGCCAGGAGCCCGCGAGCCCGACCACGGTGAGCGATGCGCCGCAGATCAGCCCGCCGCCGATCAGCATCCGCGGCAGGCCGAGCAGCCGCACCAGCAGCCCGACGAGCGCCGAGTAGAGCAGGCCGCCGACCGCGAACCCCGCCAGGACCAGACCGGCCTCGCGCGGGCCACCCTCCCCCCGCGCCTCGATCAGCGGCGCGAGATGCGGGAACACGCCGAAGATCGCGATCGCCTCGATGAACACCGCCGCGAACAGCACCCGCGCCCGCGGATTGCGCAGGATCGTCCGGTAGCGCGTCACCGCCTCGCCGAAGGCGGGGCGGCGGGCCGGGGCCCGGCCGGCCCGGTCGAAGCCGAAGACGGTCGCCGCACAGGCCAGGGCCGCCACCGCGGCGGTGACCGCGAAGACGCCGCGCCAGCCGATCGCCGCCTCGATCAGGCCCGCGAAGGTCGAGCCCGAGAGCTGGCCGAGGATCACCGCCACGAGGAAGCGCCCGATCGCCACCTGACGGCTCTCCATCGGCACCCGGTCGCCCAGGAGCGCCAGCGAGAGCGGGATGCAGCCGCCCGCGGCCGCCCCCGCCAGCATGCGCAGGCCGAACAGGCTGCCGATATCCGGCGCGACGCTGCACAGCGTCAGCGCGACGGCGAGCACCGCGAGGCAGGTGCTCATCACCCGCTCCTTGCCGAGCGCGTCGCCGATCGGGCCGAGCACCGGCTGGATGAAGGCGTAGGGCAACGCGAAGGCGGTGGAGAGGAGCGCCACCGTGTGGGCGTCGCTCGCGAGATCCCGCGCGAGCACGCCGACCAGGGGCTCGACCGAGCGGAGCGCGAAGGTGCTTCCGAACCCCGCGCAGGCCAGCACGAGGATCAGCCGCGGGATCGACGTGGCCGGCGGCGCGGAGACGGCCGCACGGGACGAGAGAGCCGGCTCTGTGCTGTCGGTCATGGCACGCTTCGCGACGCGGGCGGGATCAGACTCGCGGCATCGCATCTCCCTCGCCGGAGCGGAACCCCGCCGCGCGACAGATCAGTGCGCGTAGAACGCGGGATCCGAATTGTCGGTCGGGTGCGCGAAGGCCCAGCGCAGGGCCGACGACAGCGGCACGTTGTAGTTGAGGCCGCGCGGCGGCACGGGCCTCAGGAACCAGCGGTCGTACAGCGCCGTGATCTCGGGGCTCCGGTAGAGATCGGCCGTCGCCCGGTCGACCACCGCCTTGAAGGCCGGGTCGTCCTTGCGCAGCATGATCCCGTAGGGCTCCGGGTTGGACAGGGTCTCCTCGCTGACCACGTAGGCGGCGGGCTCTTTGGACTGGGCCGCGATCACGCTGAGTTGCACGTCGTCCATGACGAAGGCCGCCGCCCGGCCGGTCTCGACCATGAGGAATCCCTCCGGGACGTCCTTGGCGGCGATCACCGTGATGCCGAGCTTGCGCTCGTTGTTGGCCTTGATCAGCATCAGGATGTTGGTCGAGCCGGCGACCGACGAGACCGTCTTGCCGCGCAGGTCGTCCAGGCCGGCGATGTGCTGGTCCTTGCGGGACACGAAGCGGGTCGCCGTCAGGAAGTGCGTGTTGGTGAAGTCGACCTGCTTCTTGCGCTCGGCGTTGTTGGTGGTCGTCCCGCACTCGAGATCGACCGTGCCGTTGGTCATCAGCGGGATGCGGGACGACGAGTTGACGAACTCCATCCCGACCTCGAGGCCCGGCATCTTCAGCTCGCGCTTCACCGCGTCGGCGATCCTCAGGCAGATGTCGACCGCGAAGCCGACGACCTTCTGGTTCTGGTCCAGGTAGCTGAACGGCGTGGCGGTATCGCGCACGCCGAGGACCAGCCTGTTGTTGTCGTGGATCTTCTTGAGCGTGCCGGTGAGCTCGGCGGACTCGGCAGGGGCGGCGAGAAGGAGCGCGGCGAGGAGGGGAGCGAGCAGACGCATGGGCCGACGGGTTCCGGACGCGCGAGGGGGCCGCCCGGCGGAGTGAGCCGGCGGCGGGAGACCGGACCGCGCGCCGGAACCGCCCCCCGGCCCGAGCCCCAGCAAGAGTCCGGCCGCGCTCAGGCGGGCGCGGCCGCCTGGTGCGCCTCGGCGAGCTGCGCGTCCGCGGCCGCGACCTTCCGGGAGGCCGGGCGGGACCGGATGCGCTCCACGTAGGCGCTCAGCACCGGATCGGGCGCGACGAGGCCGAAGCCCGTCGTCCAGCCGAGGGCGCCGCCCCACAGCACGTCGGCGGCGCTGAAGCGCGCGCCGAGCAGGTACGGGCCGGGCGTCAGGGCCTCCCTCACCCGCGCGATGACGCTGTCGTAATCGGCGTAGGCCGACATGGCGCGCGGGCCCGGCTCCCGCTGAAGGTACCGGTCGATCACCGCCGGCTCGAAGCAGGAGCCGTAGAACACCATCCAGCGCAGGTAGGTGGCCCGGTCGGGCTCGGTCGGCGCCGGGGCGAGCCCCGCCTCGGGGAACAGGTCGGCGAGGTAGAGGTAGACGGCCGCCTGCTCGGTCACCAGGGCGTCGCCGTGGCGGATCGCCGGCACCTTCGCCATCGGGTTGACGGCGCGGTAGGCGTCCTGGAGATGCTCGCCGGCGCGCATGTTGAGCGCGTGCAGCCGGTACGGGACGCCGAGTTCCTCGAGCAGCACGCGCACGCCCGACGAGCGGGTATTGGGCGAATGATAGAGCTCGATGTCAGGCATACTGGCCGTTCCGTCCCGTCCGAGGATTGTCGATTCGTGGGCGTGCACGCTCTTACCGGCGAACCGACGGGTCAACCGCGGACCGGAGCGCCACTTCTCCAGGGACCGGAATCGCGGCAGGAACGTTGGGCGATTGTGCGTTGCCGCGCGTTGGGCATCCGGCCGGCACGACGCGAGCCGGGGGTTACGAGTTCTGATGGCGAAGATTCTGCTGGTCGAGGACCACGAAGAGATCTGGGATTTCCTCTCCCGGCGCCTCAAGCGGCGCGGCTACGAGGTGATCCTCGCGCATGACGGCGAGGCCGGCGTCCGGCAGGCCCGCTCGGGCCAGCCCGACGTGATCCTCCTCGACATGAACCTGCCGGTCCTCGACGGCTGGTCGGTCGCCCGGACGCTGAAATCCGGCACCGACACGCGGGCGATCCCGATCATCGCGCTGACGGCCCACGCCATGTCGGGCGACCGCGACAAGGCGATCCAGGCGGGCTGCGACGACTACCACCCGAAGCCCGTCGATTTCTCGAAGCTGCTGAGCCAGATCAGCGCCGCCCTGGGCGAGACCGCGCAGGCGAGCTGACCCGCGACGGACGCGCGACCTGTGGCCCCGAGACCCGATGTGAGTGGAGCGTGTCCGTGAGCGAGGATCCCGTCACTGCCCAGCGCCTGCGGCAGGGCCTGCCGATCTTCGTTGCGCTGGCGTCGATCCTCCTCGTCGTCGCCACGATGGCGGCCCTGTACCTGGCGCGCGAGATCCTCGTGCCGGTGACGCTGGCGATCCTTCTGAGCTTCGTCCTCGTGCCGGCGGTGCGCGTGCTGCGGCGGCTGCGCGTGCCCCGCGCCCCGGCGGTCCTGCTGGTGGTGGTGATCGTCTTCGGCGCCCTGTTCGGCATCGGCAGCCTGATCGCCAGCGAGGCGTCCCAGCTCGCCTCCGACCTGCCGCGCTACACCCAGGTGATGCGCACCAAGATCAAGGATCTGCGCGGGGCGACGGCCGGGACCGGCACGCTCTCGCGGATCGTCGACATGGTGCAGGATCTCAGCGCCACCCTGCAGCCGCCGCCGGCCGCGGAGGTCCGCGGCGAGCCCGGATCGCGCACGCATCCCCTGACGGTCGAGCTCACCCCCGCCCGCGCCAGCGTCGTCGACACGCTTCAGACCTTCGCGGGCCCGATCCTGCACCCGCTGGCCACGACGGGCCTGATCCTGATCTTCACGATCTTCATCCTGCTCCAGCGCGAGGACCTGCGGAACCGGGCGATCCGGCTCGCCGGCGGCTCGGGCGATCTGCGGCGCACGACGGCGGCGATCGACGACGCCACGAGCCGGCTGAGCCGCTTCTTCCTGGCCCAGCTCGCCCTCAACATCGCCTTCGGCCTCGTCATCGGCCTCGGACTCTGGGTGATCGGCGTCCCGAGCCCGACCCTGTTCGGCGTCCTCGCGGCGATCCTCCGCTTCGTGCCCTACATCGGCGCGGCGATCAGCGCCCTGCTGCCGCTGATCCTGGCCGCCGCCGTCGATCCCGGCTGGAGCATGGTGATCGCCACCGCGGCCCTGTTCCTCGTGGTCGAGCCGATCTGCGGCCACGTGGTCGAGCCGCTGCTCTACGGACACTCCACCGGCCTCTCGCCGGTCGCCGTCATCCTGGCGGCGACGATCTGGACGTTCCTTTGGGGGCCGATCGGCCTCGTGCTGGCCACGCCGCTCACCGTGTGCCTGGTGGTGCTGGGCCGGCACGTGGAGCGGCTCTGGTACCTCGACGTGCTGCTCGGCGATCAGCCCGCGCTGTCGCCGCCCGAGATCTTCTACCAGCGCATGCTGGCCGGCGACCCGGTGGAGGCGATCGACCAGGGCTGGCAGTTCCTGAAGGAACGCGCCCTCGTCACCTACTACGACGAGGTCGCCCTCGCGGGCCTGCTGCTGGCGCAGGAGGATCTGTCGCGCGGCACCCTGGACCGCGCGCGGCAGGAGGAGGTCGGCGCGGCGATCCGGACGGTGGTGGACCGCCTCGGCACGGCACCGGTCGGCCGCCGGTCCCGGCGGGGATCCGGCCGGGGGCCCGACACCGAGACCGCGGCGGCGCTGGCGGCCGTCGGACCCGACCGGCAGGTGGCCGGCATCGTCCTCGAGCGCGAGGACCTCGCGCCGAACTGGCGCAGCGCGACGCCGGTCCTGTGCGTGTCGAGCCGCGGCCCATTCGACGAGGCGGCGACGCTGATGCTGAGCCAGATCCTCGCGCGCCACGGGCTGGCCTCGCAGATCCTGTCCATGGCGGCGATCCGCGCCGGGGAGCGGCCCGAGAACCCGGACGGCCTCGCGCTGATCTGCTTCTCCTACCTGGAGCCGGTGAGCCTGTCGCAGATCCGGTTCACCGTCCGGCAGGCCCGGGCCGCGGTGCCGGGCGTCCGCATCATGGTCGGCTTCTGGCGGGAGCGCGATCCGGCGACGCTGGAGCGGCTGCGCCGAGCGACCTCGGCGGATTTTCTCGTGACGTCGCTCAACGAGGCGCTGTCGGCGGTGCTGGGCGCCTGCCGTGAACCCGCGCCGCCCCGGCTCGTCCCGGCGCCCGTGGGCACGCCCTCCGAGGCGGCGCGGCCCGCCGCGGCATGAGCTCGTCGCGCGACACCGCCGCTGGGGATACAAGGTCGACTTCGGCCGTCCGGCCGCTAATCTCGCGCACGCATTTCGTGATCGACCGCGCGCAGAGGTCTTTCCCGGCCTGGAAGGTGACGACCGCCTCGCATGTCTGAGACGCCAGAAACGCCGCCCTCCGGGCCGAGTCCGCCGATCCGGGACAGCGCCCCGAGCGACATCAGCGACCGCAAGAGCGACATCTTCTTCGCGGCCGTCGAGACGACGCGGATGCCGATGATCGTCACCGATCCGCGCCAGCCCGACAACCCGATCATCTTCGCCAACCGGGCATTCCTGGCGATGACCGGCTACACGCCGGAAGAGCTGATCGGGCGCAACTGCCGCTTCCTCCAGGGTCCCGACACCGATCGCGACAGCGTCGCGCAGGTCCGCGCGGCGATCGCCGAGAAGCGGGAATTCGCCACCGAGATCCTGAACTACCGCAAGAACGGCTCGACGTTCTGGAACGCCCTGTTCGTCTCTCCGGTCTACAATGCCGACGGCGAGCTCGTGTACTACTTCGGTTCGCAGCTCGACGTCTCGCGCCGCCGCGACGCCGAGGAGGCGCTGGGTCAGGCCCAGAAGATGGAGGCACTCGGCCAGCTCACCGGCGGCATCGCGCACGATTTCAACAACCTGCTGCAGGTGATCGTCGGCTACGTCGACATCCTGGCGGCCGGCCTGGAGAAGCCCGACGCCGACCGCGCGCGGCTCGGCCGCGCCACCGAGAACATCCGGCAGGCGGCCGAGCGCGCCACGACGCTGACGCAGCAATTGCTGGCCTTCGCCCGCAAGCAGCGGCTGGACGGACGCGCGGTCAACCTCAACACCCTGATCGAGGGCATGGGCGAGATGGTCGCCCGCTCGGTGGGCGAGGCCGTGAAGGTCGAACTCGATCTCGCGCCGGATCTCTGGAACTGCCGCGTCGACCCGACCCAGGCCGAGGTCGCGATCCTGAACGTCCTGATCAACGCCCGCGACGCGATGCCGGAGGGCGGCACCGTCCGGATCTCCACCGAGAACAGCGAGGTCGCCTCGCGCGGTCGCGAGATCGGGCCGCTGCGCGACGGCCGCTACGTCAGCATCGCCATCAAGGACACCGGCACCGGCATCCCGCCCGCCGTGCTCGCCCGGGTGATGGACCCGTTCTTCACCACCAAGGAGGAGGGCAAGGGCACGGGCCTCGGCCTGTCGATGGTCTACGGATTCGCCAAGCAGTCGGGGGGCGCCGCGCAGATCGAGTCGGCGGTGGGGGCCGGCACGACGGTGCGCCTGTCGTTCCCCGCGACCGACGGCGACGTCAACGCGCCCGCGAAGGTCTCGCTGCGGGCCGTGGACCGCCAGGGCACCGAGACGATCCTGATCGTCGACGACCGCGAGGACGTGGCCGAACTCGCCCGCACGATCCTGCGGGACTTCGGCTACACGACGCTGGTGGCGAGCAACGCCCGCGAGGCGCTGGAGATCCTGGACTCGAGCGGGAAGGTCGATCTGCTCTTCACCGACCTGATCATGCCGGGGGGCATGAACGGGGTGCTGCTGGCCCGCGAGGCCCGGCGCCGCCAGCCCAAGCTCAAGGTCCTGCTCGCGACGGGCTACGCGGAGGCGAGCCTGGAGCGAACCGATATCGGCGGCTCGGAGTTTGATCTCCTGAACAAGCCCTACCGTCGCACGGAGCTGATCCGCCGCGTGCGCGCGATCCTCGACGGTCCGACCGGCGTGGGCTGAGCTTCGGGAGACGGCCCATGTCCCAGGGCGACAAGTCGAAATACACCGACAAGCAGAAGCGCAAGGCCGAGCACATCGCCGAGGCGTACGAGTCCCGCGGCGTGCCGGAGAAGGAGGCGGAGGCCCGGGCCTGGGCCACCGTCAACAAGGACGACGGCGGCGGCAAGAAGCCGGGCGGATCGGGCCGCGGCAAGGCCACCGGCCACCCGGCCGCCCACAAGGGCGGCGCGTCCGGCGGCAAGGCCTCGGCCGGGCGGACGGCCGCGGAGCGCTCCGCCTCCGCCCGGAAGGCCGCCGCGACCCGCAAGGCCAACGCCGCCGCGCGGGCGTGACCGCCCGCCGCGGACCGGGCCGCCGACGTCCATGCCCGTGCAAGGACGACCTCAGTCCCGCCGCTCGGCGAGCTTGACCAGCGCGTGCAGCAGCCGGTTGACCGGCGTCGGGATTCCGTGCGCCGCGCCCCTGCGCACGATCGTGCCGTTGAGGTGGTCGATCTCGCTCGGCCGGCCGCGGGCCAGGTCCTGGGCGGTGGACGAGCGCTGGCCGGCCATGGCGGCGCTGAGCGCCATCACGTCGTCGAGGATGCGGGGCGACACCGACACGCCCTCGGCCTCGGCGACGCGCGCGCATTCCTGGACGACGTCGGCGATGACCGCGGCCACGCCATCGCCCTCCACCAGGCGGCCGTAGGGCAGCTGCGTCAGGGCCGACAGGGCGTTGTAGGCGCAGTTGATGATCAGCTTCGCCCAGAGCGCGTCGACGGCCTTCGCCGAGACGGTGGTCGGGATGCCGGCCGCCGCGAACGCGGCGGCGACGCGCGCGCTCGTCTCGGACGCGCCGAGGATCAGGTCGCCGCGTCCGTTGTGCCGGACGTGGCCGGGGCCCGCCATCGCGGTGGCGACGTAGACCGCCACCGGCACGACCGGGCGGCCCAGCACGGCGGCGAGCCGCTCGGCGTTGTCGACGCCGTTCTGGAGGCTGAGGACCGTGGCGGCCGGATCGAGGTGGGGGGCGATCATCGCGCCCGCCGCCTCGGTGTCGCCCGACTTCACGCAGACCAGCACGAGGTCGGCGCCCGACACGCCCGCCCCCGCATCGGTCGCCCGGACGGGCACCGAGGCCGTCCCGGCCGCGCTCTCCAGCACGAGACCGTCCTTCTCAACCGCCTCGACCAGGGCGGGACGGCCGATCAGCGTCACCGCGTGGCCGGCCCGCGCCAGGAGAAATCCGTAGTAACAGCCGACCGCGCCGGCCCCCACGACCGCGACGTTCATGGCGGGGCTCACGGCGCCACCGCCGCGGCGCGCTCGGGATGGAACGGCGCGGCGGCCGCCGCGGCCGCACGGACATGCTCGAGCAGCGCCTGGGCCGGGTGCCGCAGCCGCACGCCGTCGACCAGCTTGGCCTGCGAGCGGCAGGAATAGCCGTCCGCCAGCAGCGTGCAGCCGGGCGCCTCGGCGACGTGGCGGGCCCAGCTCAGGCCGTAGATCGCCTCGGAGGTGGCGCGGTGGCGCGCCTCGTGCCCGTAGGTCCCCGCCATGCCGCAGCAGCCGGCGGCCGGCACCTCGAGCCGCAGGCCGAGATGGGCGAACACGGCCTGCCAGTCCCGCACCGCACCCGGCGCGTTTGTGCGCTCGGTGCAGTGCGGCAGCAACCGCAGCGTGCGCCCGCCCTGCCCCGGCGCGATCCGGTCGAGCCGGGCGGCGAGCCACTCCTGCAGGAGGTGGACCTTCGGCAGATCGCCGCCCAGCGCCTGCGCGTACTCCGACCGGTAGGTCAGCGTCATCGACGGGTCGATCCCGACCAGGGGCACGCCGTGCCCGGCGAGGTCGCGCAGCATCGCGGCGTTGGACCGGGCGACGGCGGCGAACCGCGCCAGGAAGCCGTGCACGTGCAGCGGCTTGCCGTTCGGCCGGTAGGGCACGAGCCAGGGCCGGAAGCCGAGGGCGACGAGGAGGTCGCAGCTGTCGGCCACGACCGCCGCGTCGAAGTGGCTGGTGAAGGCGTCCTGCACCACCAGCACGGACCGCGCGCGCTCCTGCGCGTCCAGTCGGGCCAGGGCGTCCGAGGTCGCGACGGCGACGCCGCTTTCCGCCAGCCGCGCCGCGAGAGCGACCGGCGACAGGGCCGGGATCGCCACCAGCCCGGCCCGGGCCAGAGCGAGCCGGGCAACCGGATTGGCCAGGATCGCGTTGCTCAGGCGCGGCGCCCGCGCCGCCAGCGGCAGCAGCGGCTCCAGCGCCGCCACGAGATGGTCCTTCAGCGGCCGCGCGTAGCGCGTGTGGTAGAGCGCCAGGAACTTGGCCCGGAAGGTCGGCACGTCGACCTTGATCGGGCACGACCCCGTGCATGACTTGCAGGCGAGGCAGCCGTCCATCGCCTCCTTGACGGCGTGGGAGAAGTCGTCGGCCTCGGACCGGCCGCGGAGGCGGCTCCGCAGGGTCGCCGCCACGTCGCGCAGCCACCCGGCGCGCTGCCGCGCCAGTTCGGCTGCCGGGTCGACCCCGGCTTCCGCCGCGCGGCGCAGCCACTCGCGCATCAGGGAGGCACGACCCTTGGGCGAGTGGCGCCGCTCCCGCGTCGCCTTCCAGGACGGGCACATGGCCTCGTCCGCGTCGAAGCTGAAGCAGGCGCCGTTGCCGTTGCAGTGGAGCGCCGCGTCGAAGTCGTGCCGGACCGGCGCCGGGATGGCGCGGTCCTGCTCGCCCCGCCGCGGCACGCCGTCGATCCGGGTGAGGCCCGCGCCCCTGGCCGAGGCGATCTTGCCCGGGTTCATCCGGTCGCCCGGGTCGAAGGCGCGCTTGACCGCCTCCAGCGCCGGCATCAGCGGCCCGAACGTCGCCGGCACGAATTCCGAGCGGAACCCCTTGCCGTGCTCGCCCCAGAGCAGGCCGCCGTACTTGGCGGTCAGGGCGACCACGCCCTCCGTGACCTCGCGGATCAGGCCGTTCTGGGCCGGATCCTTCAGGTCGATGGCCGGCCGGACGTGCAGCACGCCGGCATCGACGTGGCCGAACATGCCGTAGCGGAGCCCCTTGCCGTCGAGCAGCGCGCGGAACTCCGCGATGAAGTCGGCGAGCCGCTCCGGCGGGACCGCCGTGTCCTCGACGAACGGGATCGGGCGCGCGTCGCCCTTGGCGGCGCCGAGCAGGCCCACCGCCTTCTTGCGCATGGTCCAGAGCCGCTCGATCGCCTCGCCCCGGGCGATGGTGAAGCCGAGGCGCTTGGTGTCGGTGCCGCGCTCGGCCTCCAGCATCCCGGTGAGCCGCGCGAGGGCGGCCTCCACGACGGTCTCGTCGTCGCCGACGAACTCCACGAGGTTGATGCCGTCCACCGGTCGCCCGGCCGGGTCGTCGGGGAAGAAGGCCCGCACCTCGGCCCAGATCGGGTCCTTGCGGGCCAGCGCCAGCACGGTCGAGTCGATGGTCTCGACCGAGGCGGCGCCGAAGGGCAGCAGCGCCTGCGCGTCGCGGAGCGCCGCGTCGAAATCCACGTAGGACAGCGCGACCAGGACCGCGGCCTTCGGGATCGGCAGAACGTTGAGCCGCGCCTCGGCGATCAGCGCCAGCGTCCCCTCGGAGCCGCAGATCACGCTCTTGAGGTCGAATCGGCCGGCCGCGTCGCGCAGATGCGCGAGGTCGTACCCGGTGAGGCAGCGGTTGAGCTTGGGAAAGCGCTCGGCGATGAGCGCCGCGTTCTCGGTGACGACGGCGTCGACGGTGCGGTGGATCTCGCCGACGCGGTCGTCGCGGCCCTTGGCGGCGGCGAGGCCCTCCGCGTCCAGGGGCTCGGCGGTCCAGACCGTGCCGTCGGTGAGCACGCAGGTCAGGGCCAGGACGTGGTCCCGGGTCTTCCCGTAGAGGCATGAGCCCTGCCCGCAGGCATCGGTGGAGATCATGCCGCCGATCGTGGCGCGGTTCGACGTGGAGAGCTCGGGCGCGAAGAATAGGCCGTGCTTGGCCAGCTCCCGGTTGAGCTGGTCCTTCACCACCCCCGGCTCGACCCGGACGACGCGGTTGACGACGTCGATCTCCAGGATGCGGTTCATGTGCCGGGAGGTGTCGACCACGAGGCCGTGGCCCAGCGACTGACCGTTGGTGCCGGTCGCGCCGCCCCGGGGCCGGATCACGATCTCGGAAAAGCGCGGGTCGTCGAGGAGCTTGGCGATGCGCACGAGGTCGTCGCGGGTGCGCGGAAACGCCACGCCCCCGGGCGCGACTTGGTAGATCGAGTTGTCCGTGGAGAAGACCGTGCGGTCGGCATCCGACAGCGTCAGGTCGCCCTCGAAGCCGCGCAGGCGCAGCTCGGCGCAGGCCGCGGCGTAGAGCGGCACGGCCTCGGTGTGGCGGGTCAGGACCGGGATCATCCGCGCCTTCTACACCCGACGGATCGCGGGAGACCATCGGCGACGGGACGAGGCGCGCTGGCATCCGGCTTGCCACGCACCTGCGACCGGCCGCGGCCTTCGAGACGGATGCCCATGAACGCGAGCGTCGAACGGGTCAGGGATGCCCTGGCCGAGCTGATCAAGGCCGCACTTCTCTCCGATGACGGCCTGAGCCGCGCCTGCCGCGACGCGGGTCGCGCCAAGCTCGCCGACCTCGCGGGCGACCCGCCCGAGCCCGAGAGCCTGCGGATGGACGGCGCCTGGACGCTCGCCGTCCAGGCGGCGGAGAGCCCGGAACTCGCGCCGCTGGAGGGCCGTGTGAACCTGACCCTGCCGCGCGCCTGCCCCTTCACCCTGGACGAGCTCCTCGCACCCGGCCTCGACGTGGATCAGGCCGTGGCGCGCATCCGCAAGAGCGCCTCGACCGGCTGATCGCGCCTGTTGAGGAGTGCCGGCACGGCGTTGCCGCGCGCGGGCCGGACACCCATGTTAGCCTCACAGGACCGACGCCTCGGTCCCGCGCCCGCACGCGGGTCCCGTCTATCGCAGAACTCTCCGGCACCCCCCTTTTGGCACGACGCACCACCGCCCCGGCGGCCGAGCCCGCCGCTCCGCAGCCCTTCCCCACCCGTGAGCAGATCCTCGCCTTCGTGGCCGAGTCGAAGGAGTGCGTCGGCAAGCGGGAGATCGCCAAGGCCTTCGGCATCAAGGGGGCCGCCAAGATCGACCTGAAGCGCGTCCTGAAGGAGATCGAAGAGGACGGCGCCCTCGACCGCGGCCGCGGCGGCCTCGCCCCGGCGGGCCACCTGCCGCCGGTCGTGCTGGCCGACATCCGCTCCCGCGACCGCCACGGCGACTTCCTGGCGATCCCGGTGGAGTGGACCGGGACCGGCAAGCCGCCCGCCATCGTTCTGGTGCAGCCGCGCGGCCCCCGGAAGGGCAACCGCCCGGCCCCGGGCATCGGCGACCGCGCCCTGATCCGGGTCGAGCGCGACGCGGAAGGCGGCTACGCCGGCCGGGTCGTCAAGGTCATCGGGAAGAACAAGGCCGAGATCATCGGCGTCTACCGGGCCGGCGCGCAGGGCGGCCGGATCGTGCCCGTCGAGAAGCGCGCGCAGGGCCGCGAGATCCTGATCCCGCCCGGCGAGGAGGGGCAGGCCCGCGACGGCGACCTCGTCAGCGTCTCGCTGGAGCGCGAGACCCGGTTCGGCCTGCCGAAGGGGCGTGTGCGCGAGCGATTGGGCTCGCTCGGTTCCGAGAAGGCGGTGAGCCTGATCGCGCTGCACCTCCACAACATCCCGCACGTCTTCGCCGACGCGACCCTGGCGGAGGCCGACGCCGCCAGGCCCGCCACGCTGAAGGGCCGCGAGGACTGGCGCGACCGGCCCCTCCTGACCATCGACCCGCCGGACGCCAAGGACCACGACGATGCCGTCATGGCCGAGGCCGATCCCGACCCGGCCAATCCCGGCGGCTTCATCCTCACCGTCGCCATCGCGGACGTGGCCGCCTATGTCCGGCCGGGCTCCAGCCTCGACCGCGAGGCCCTGGAACGGGGCAACTCGGTCTACTTCCCCGACCGGGTCGTGCCGATGCTGCCCGAGCGGATCTCGAACGACCTCTGCTCCCTCCGCGAGGGCGAGGACCGGCCGGCGCTGGCGGTGCGGATGGTCATCGCCGCCGACGGCGAGAAGCGCCGCCACGGCTTCCACCGGGTGATGATGCGCTCCCGCGCGAAGCTCGCCTACGCGCAGGCGCAGGCCGCCATCGACGGGCGCCCGGACGATGCGACCGGGCCGCTTCTGGAGACGGCCCTTCGCCCCCTCTGGGCGGCCTACGCGGCCCTGCGCGCGGCCCGCGACCGCCGGGGGCCGCTGGCCCTCGACCTGCCCGAGCGCAAGGTCCTGCTCTCGCCCGAGGGCGCGGTCGACCGGGTGATCGTGCCGGATCGCCTCGACGCCCACCGGCTGATCGAGGAGTTCATGATCCAGGCGAACGTCGCCGCCGCCGAGACCCTGGAGCAGGCCCGACAGCCCCTGATCTACCGCGTCCACGACGAGCCCGCCCTGGAGAAGATGCGGGCGCTCGGCGAGGTCCTGGCCTCGGTGGGCATCAAGCTGCCCAAGGAAGGGGCGCTGCGCCCCGCCCTGTTCAACCGGATCCTCGCCACGGCGGCCGAGACCGAGCACGGCGTCTTCCTCAACGAGGTGATCCTGCGCAGCCAGGCCCAGGCCGTCTACGCCCCCGAGAATCTCGGGCATTTCGGCCTGAACCTGCGCCGCTACGCGCACTTCACCTCGCCGATCCGGCGCTACGCCGACCTGATCGTGCACCGGGCGCTGATCACCGCCTGCCGGCTCGGATCGGACGGGCTCGCGAGCGACGTCTCCCTCGGCGAGCTGGCGCAGATCGGCGAGCAGATCTCGGCGGCCGAGCGCCGCGCCATGGCGGCCGAGCGCGAGACGATCGACCGGCTCATCGCCCACCACCTCGCCGACCAGGTCGGCGCGACCTTCGCGGGCCAGATCGCCGGCGTCACCCGGGCCGGCCTGTTCATCAAGCTCGACGAGACCGGCGCGGACGGCTTCGTGCCGGTCTCGCAGCTCGGCGCCGACTATTTCCGCCACGAGGAGGGCCGCCACGCCCTGGTGGGCGAGCGCACCGGGGAGACGTTCCGCCTCGGCGACCGGGTCGAAGTGCGGCTCGTGGAGGCCGCACCGGTGGCCGGGGCGTTGCGCTTCGAGCTGCTCAGCGAGGGCCGGACCCGCTCCGGTGGCCGGACTGCCGGGCCCGGCAAGAAGGCCGGCGGCCGGGCCTTCAAGGCCGCGCCGCCCGGCCGCCCCCCCGGCATCCGCAACACCGGGTCGCGCCACCGCGGCTCGCGCCGCTGACCCGGGCGGTGTAGACCCTGGACATGGCCGCCGACGCGATACCCGAGCGCACCCGCCTGATCCCCGCGATGGCCCGGGGCTTCATCGGCCGCTGCCCGCATTGCGGCCAAGGCCGGATCTTCGGGCGCTTCCTCAAGGTGCGGCCGGCATGCGACGTCTGCGGCCTGGAGCTGCACCACCACCGGGCCGACGACCTGCCGCCCTACGTGGTGATCTTCATCGTCGCCCACATCGTCGGCTACCTGATCCTCGAGACTGAGAGCGCCTACGACGTGCCGCTCTGGGTCGAGATGGGCGTCTGGCCGGTCTTCACCCTGGTCTTCGCGCTGGTCCTGCTCCAGCCCGTGAAGGGCGCCGTCGTCGGGCTGCAATACGCCCTTGGCATGCACGGCTTCGCCACGCTACCGCGGAGCCGCCCCGCCCCAGGACCGGAGGAGACACGCCTTGCCGCTGCCGCAGCAGGAGCCCCAGATCGCCACAGCTCCTGAGCGGAAGCCCGCCGCTGCCGCGCGCCTGCGGCCGCGGGACGCCGCGACCATGATCGTGATCGACCGGCGCGGACGGGGCAGCCCGAAGGTCCTGATGGGCCGGCGCAACCCGAACCTCGCCTTCATGCCGGGCAAGTTCGTCTTCCCGGGCGGTCGGATCGAGCTCGGCGACCGCCACATGCCGGTGGCTGGGGCGCTGCCCGACTACGCCGAGGCGGCGCTGACCCGGCAGGTCTCCCGGCCCCCGCACCATCTCGGCCGGGCCCTGGCGCTCGCCGCCATCCGCGAGACCTACGAGGAGACCGGCCTGCTGCTGGGCACGACCGAGCACGGCGCTCCCGAGGACGTTCCGGCGGGCTGGGAAGGCTTCGCGCGGCACGGCGTCCTGCCGGACCTCGAGGCGCTGCACCTCGTCGCCCGCGCGATCACCCCGCCGAAGCGGGTGCGCCGCTTCGACACGCGCTTCTTCACCGTCGACCGCCGCATGGTGGCGGCCGAGGAGCCGGGGCGGGTCCAGGCCGACGCCGAGTTCACCGAGCTCGCCTGGGTCAGGCTCGACGCCGCCCGCAAGCTCGACCTGCCCACCATAACCCGCGCGATCCTGGACGATCTGGAGGCGCAGATCGCCGCCGATTTCGCGCCCTACCGGATGATCCCCTTCCACTACGAGCGCTACGGGCGGCGCGAGCGGGTGGCCTTGTGAGCGGTTCCAACGGATTGGAGCAGGAGCAGCGGCGCGGGATCAGGTCGGAGGAGGTGGCGGCGATCTCGGCGGCCGTGACCTGCGTCACCGTCGTCGGCATCGGCCTCAGCCTGTCGATCCCGCTCCTCTCGATCGAGATGGAGCGTCGCGGCGCCTCGAGCACGCTGATCGGGCTCAACACCGCGGTGGCGGGCATCGCCAGCATCTGCACGGTGCCGTTCGTGCCGCGCCTCGCCGCGCGGGTCGGCGTCGCCCCGCTGCTCGGGCTGGCGCTCCTCGTCGGGGCGGTCAGCCTCGCGCTGTTCCCGCTCCTGCCGGGCATCGCCCTGTGGTTCCCCCTGCGCTTCGTCTTCTCGGCGACGCTCGGCGCGCTGTTCGTCCTCTCCGAGTACTGGATCAACGCCGCCGCCCCGCCGGAGCGGCGCGGTCTGGTGATGGGCATCTACGCCACCGTCCTGGCGGCGGGCTTCGCGGTCGGACCGCTGCTGCTGGCCCTGGTCGGCACCGAGGGGCTGGCGCCCTACGCGACGGGGGCCGCCCTCATGCTGGCCGGCGGCCTGCCCATCGCCCTGGCCCGCGGCCTGTCCCCGACGATCGAGACGGGCTCCGGCCGCGGCATCCTCGGCTACGTCCGGCTCGCCCCCGGCGCCCTGGCGGCGGCCCTGGCCTACGGGGCGGTGGAGACCGGCATCTTCGCCATCCTGCCGCTCTACGGCCTGCGCCTCGGCTACGACGCGCAGGGGGCGGCCGGCCTCGTCAGCCTGATCGCGCTGGGCAACGTCCTGTTCCAGATCCCGTTCGGCTGGCTCGCCGACCGCCTCGACCGGGGCGCGGTGCTCCTCGGCGCGGGCCTCGCGGGCGCCGCGGGCTCGGCCCTGATCCCCCTCGCGGCCGGCCATCCGGCGGCGTTCGGTCTGCTCCTCCTCGTCTGGGGCGGCATCGCCGGCACCCTCTACACGGTCGGCCTCGCGATGCTGGGCGACCGCACGCCGCTGAACGACCTCGCGGGCGCCAACGCGGCCTTCGTGGTGCTCTACAATGTCGGCCTGATGCTGGGACCGCCGGTGATCGGCGGCGGGCTCGACCTCGTGCCGCCGAACGGGTTCGCGCTGGCGCTGCTCGCCCTGTTCCTGGCCTTCGCCGGCTGGCTCGCCGCGACGGAGCGCCGACGCGCCCGCTCTTGACCTGCCGGGCCCGATCGGGCATTCACCCGCCCGTATTCGGCCGGGCCCTCCCGGCCATTTGCGTTTCGCTCACGCGGAATGCCGCACCCTGCAGGAGCGCCGCGCCATGGCCAAGGCCGTCACCGTCAAGATCAAGCTCGTCTCCACCGCCGACACGGGCTACTTCTACGTCACCAAGAAAAACTCCCGCACGCAGACCGAGAAGCTGACGATGCGCAAGTACGATCCGGTCGCGCGCAAGCACGTCGAGTTCAAGGAAACCAAGATCAAGTAAGCCCGCGGGCCGCATCGCGGCCCCACGGCCGACGGGAAGCCGCTCCGACACGGGGCGGCTTTTTCTTTGCCCGACACCGCGATCCCGCCCGCGGCCGGGCGAACTCGGAGCGCCGCGGCCCGAACGGCCGACAGCCTGGCACCAGCACGAATCGTTAACCGTCGCTCGTCCCGGAGGCTGCTCGATTCGCCGGCCGATCACCGGCCCGCGGGTTCGGCCAGCCCGACAGGTGGAGGGCGGGTTCGATGCAGCGGATCCTGCTGGCGCTTCTCATCACCGCGGCGGTACTCGCGCTCTGGCTCCTCCTGACGCTGCCGGTGCACGCGCTCCGTGCGACTCGCGGATTGCTCCCGGCACGCCGCGCCCCGGTCCGGGCGCGGAGCCGATCGCTCACGCGGGCCCCGACGCTGCCAGATCCGGATCGAGCGTCCGCGCCAGGGACCGCGCGATAGAGACGAGGGCCGTGACCATCGGCGTGGACGGCTCGCGCCGCGGGGCGACGAGGCCGATCGTGTGCTCCAGGTCCGGCGCGGTGATCGGGAGGCTACGCACGCCCGCCATGGGGCCGAGGGCGTCGACCAGAATCTCCGGCATGATCGAGGCCCAGCGCAGGGTGCGCACATGGGTCAGCAGCACGATCATCGAGTTCGATTCGAGGGTCGCGGCGGGATCCGCACCCGCCTCCCGGATCTGATGGTCGATGATCCGCCGGTTCTGCATGTTCGGCGTGAGCAGGCAGAGGGGCAGCCGGCTGGTCTCGGCCCAGGTGACGTTGGCGCGATCGTCGAACGGGCCGCCGATCGCCGTCACGAGGCGGTAGCGCTCCCGGTAGAGGGGAACGGAGATCACCCGCCCGAGGGGCTCATTGTCGAGGTAGGTCAGGCCCGCATCCGCCTCCAGGTTCTCGATCAACGAGAAAATGTCGGCCGAGGTGGCGGATTCGACCGTCAGCCGCACGTCCGGGTGCCGCTCGCGGTAGGGCGTCGTGAGGTTCACGATCATCGGCAACGCCGTGGGGATGGCGGCGATGCGCAGGTGGCCGGTCAGGCCCCGGCGCAGGCCGGTGACCTCCTCGTGCATGGCCCGCGCGTCGGCCACGATGCGCCGCGCCCATTCCAGGACCCGCTCGCCCTCGGGGGTGAAGCCCTGGAAGCGGGAGCCGCGCAGCACGAGCTGCACGCCGAAGCGGTTCTCCAGCTGCTTCACGCCGGCCGAGAGCGTCTGCTGGGTCACGCCGCAGGCTTCGGCGGCGTGCCCGAAATGCTGCTCGCGGGCGAGCGCGAGCAGGAAGTCCAGCTTGTCGATCACGACGACGGCATCCCGGCACGGCGAGGCGCCGGAAACCTAGCGACCCGCCGTGCCCGCCACAACCGAGCGCGCCCGCTCAGCGGAACAGGATGAACGCCTTCGACAGGGTGATGCCGATGCCCCAGACGATCGGGATGCCGACCACCGCCCAGGCCACGGCGGCCCCGGCGCTGAACCCGCCGCGGCCGATGCCGAAGGAGCCGGACGGTCCCGAGGCCGTGGCGCCCGCGCGGACGTCCAGGGAGGCCCGCTCGGAATCGGACATGAACCAGCGCTGCGCCAGCGGCCGGACCAGCAGGTTGCAGAGGAAGCCGACCGCCAGGAAGCTCGCCAGCACGTACATGGTCCGGCCGTAGAGATCGGCCCCCTGCACGCCCGCGGCGACCTGCGCCTCGCGGATCTTGGTGATGACGAAGGGCCCGACGATGCCGGCCATCGACCACGCGGTGAGCAGGCGCCCGTGGATCGCGCCCACGAACTGCGTGCCGAACACGTCGGCGAGGTAGGCCGGCACCGTCGCGAAACCGCCGCCGTACATGGACAGGATCACGCAGAAGATCGCGACGAACAGCGCCTGCGAGCCGATGCCGGCGGCCCAGGGCGCCGCCGCGTACAGGAGGCCGCCCAGCGCGAAGAAGATCGCGTAGGTGCCCTTCCGCCCGATCCGGTCCGACATCGAGGCCCAGAAGAACCGGCCCAGGATGTTGAACAGGGACAGCAGGCCGACGAAGCCGGCCGCGATGGCCGCGACCTGCGCCTTCTGGCCGGCGTCGAGGGCCGAGAAGCCGGTGCCGGGCAGGCCGATCAGCTCGCCGCCGAAGATCTCTTGGAGCATCGGCGAGGCCAGGGCCAGCACGCCGATGCCGGCCGACACGTTGAGGAACAGGACGAGCCAGATCATCCAGAACTGGAAGGTCTTGTGGGCGTCGCGCAGGTGGACGTGCCCCGAGGCGATCATGGCGTTCTTGGCAGTCGGGCTGGTCCAGCCGTCCGGCCGCCAGCCGGCCGGCGGCACCCGGTAGCCGAACGCGCCGCCCAGCATGAACAGGATGTACCCGACTCCCATCACCGCCAGCGTCTGCCAGACGCCGGCCGAATCCGCGGTCCGGAAGCCCTTGATCAGGCTGTCGGCCAGGGGCGAGCCGATCATCGCGCCGCCGCCGAAGCCCATGATCGCCATGCCGGTTGCCATGCCGCGGCGATCCGGGAACCACTTGATCAGCGTCGAGACCGGCGAGATGTAGCCGAGGCCCAGCCCGACGCCGCCGATCAGGCCCATGCCGAGCCAGACGATCCAGAGCTGGTGGATGTAGACGCCGAAGGCGCCGATCAGGAAGCCGCCGCCCCAGCAGAGGGCCGCCGCGATGCCGGCCTTGCGCGGGCCCGCCCGCTCCAGCCAGCCGCCGAACAGCGCGGCCGAGAGGCCGAGCACGACGATGCCAATGGAGAAGACCGTGACGAGGTCGCTGACGCGCCAATCGCAGGTGGTGGTGAACAGGGCCGTCATCACGCCCATGTCGGGGCAGGCGGCGGGCGCCGGCTTGCCCACGGAGAGCGCCCGGGTCAGCGGCAGCCAGAACACCGACAGACCGTAGGCCATCCCGATGCAGAGATGAATCGCCAGGGCCGCCGGCGGCACCAGCCAGCGATTGAAGCCCGGCTTGGCGACGATCCGCTCGCGCGACAGCAGACTCGGCGTTCCCTCAGGCGCGATCGCGCCTGCCACTCCAGCACTCATGATGGACTCCTCCGCCGCGGCCTCGTTGGCGGGCCGCTCGGCGGGCGACCATGCGCGATCTGTGTGCAGGGTGCCAGCGCGCGACACGCTGAGCCGGCGTTTTTAATCCCGTTGGCCGCCGCCTGTATGCATATTCCGCGTGCACGGGTGGCGAGGCGCGGTCGGGAACCGGCTCTGCCGTGCAGCCGACCGCGCGGAGATCTCCGCGGGGCCGGGCAGCGGTCTTGTCCGGCGCCCGGCCCCGCGGTCCTTCTCACATCGGCGGGGTCAGGCCGTCCTTGCCGACCGCCACGAGCTTGCCCTCCGCCTTGGGACCGTCCTTGGCGACCACGGCGAAGACCTTGGAGCCGGGCGTCAGGATCGCCTTGTCGGCGGGCTCGAAGGCGACGATCGGCGCCGAGGACGGCACCACGATCTCCTTGGATCCATCCTTGCCGTAGCTCACCGTCAGGGTGCGCTCGCCGCCCGAGGCGGCCTTGTCGGCCTTCACGGTGCCGTTGGTCATCGCGCTCTTCACTTTCGGGGCGTTCGACGACTCGGCCTTCACGGTGCCGTTGGTCATCGCGCTCTTCACCTTGGCGCCGGCGCCCGCGGTGTGGTCGGTGATCGAGTCCCAGCCGTAATGGCCCTCGCCCGTGCCGCGCATGGACTCGGGGAAGAGCACGACCTCCAGGGCGGTCATCGGGTTCTCGCCCTTGGTGGCGGTGCCGATGAAGACGCCGTCCTTGATCGCGTCGAGGCTGGATGGGACCACCCAGGCGAACTTGGCGCCGGCGACGTCGACCGTCTCGGTCTTGCCGTCCTCGGTCTTGATCGTGAGCGTGCTGCCGTCGGCCTTGTCGACGGTCCCGCGGACGCGCTCGACCTGCGCGGCGAAGGCCGCGCTCGACAGCAGGGCTGTCAGGCCGGCGGCGGCGAGGGTCTTGCTGAGATGCTTCATCGAGGTCCCATCCTGGCTTCGGGAGCCGGGTTATGGGGCGCCTCGCGCGCGAAACAAGGTTGTGCGCAAGCGAAATGCCGGGCCTGTGAAACAAATAAGGCGGCGCCCGGTTGAGCGCCGCCTCATGGGTCGGTCGGGCGGCCCGAGGGCCGCCGCAGGAGGCTAGGCCGCGAGCGAGCGGAGCACGTAGGGCAGGATGCCGCCGTTGCGGAAGTACTCGAGCTCGTCGAGCGTATCGATGCGGCAGGTCAGGGGAACCTGCTTCACCGAGCCGTCGGCGGACTTGATCTCCGCGGTCAGCGTCTGGCGGGGCTTCAGCTCCCCGGCGAGGCCCTTGATGGTGACGGTCTCGTCACCCTTCAGGCCCAGCGACTGCCAGCTCGTGTCGCCCTGGAAGACCAGCGGCACCACGCCCATCCCGACGAGGTTCGAGCGGTGGATGCGCTCGAAGCTCTCGGCCACCACGGCGCGGACGCCGAGCAGCTTCGTGCCCTTGGCCGCCCAGTCGCGCGACGAGCCGGTGCCGTACTCCTTGCCGGCGAAGATGACGAGCGGCGTGCCCTGCTCGGCGTACTTCATCGCCGCGTCGTAGATGAACATCTTCTCGCCGGACGGCTGGAAGTGCGTCCACCCGCCCTCGACCACGCCGCCGGAGGCGTCCTTCACCATCTGGTTCTTGATGCGGATGTTGGCGAAGGTGCCCCGCATCATCACCTCGTGGTTGCCGCGCCGCGTGCCGTACTGGTTGAAGTCCTGCACGCGCACCTGGTGCGACTGCAGGTACTCGCCGGCCGGCGACGCCGCGCGGATGTTGCCCGCCGGCGAGATGTGGTCGGTGGTGATCGAGTCGAGGAACAGGCCGAGGATGCGCGCGCCCTCGATGTCCTCGACCGGCTTCGGGGTCTTCTCCATGCCGACGAAGTAGGGCGGGTTCTGCACGTAGGTGGAGCCCGGGTTCCACGCGAAGGTCTCGGCCTCGGTGACCTCGACGTCCTTCCAGTTCTGGTCGCCGCCGAACACGTCCGCGTAGCGGGACTTGAACAGCGCCGAGGTGATGTTCTCCTCGATGAACTGCTGCACCTCGGCCGAGGACGGCCAGATGTCCCTCAGGTAGACCGGCTTGCCGTCGGATCCCTGGCCCAGCGGCTCGGTGGTGATGTCGATCTGGAGCGAGCCGGCGAGCGCGTAGGCGACGACCAGCGGCGGCGAGGCGAGGTAGTTCGCCCGCACGTCGGGGTTCACGCGGCCCTCGAAGTTGCGGTTGCCCGAGAGCACCGCCGCGGCGACGACGTCGTTGTCGTTGATCGCCTTCGAGATCGCCTCCGGCAGCGGGCCGGAATTGCCGATGCAGGTCGTGCAGCCGAAGCCCACGAGGTTGAAGCCGAGCGCGTCCAGCGGCTCCTGCAGGCCGGACTTCTCCAGGTACTCGCCGACCACCTGCGATCCGGGCGCGAGCGAGGTCTTCACCCAGGGCTTGGAGCGCAGGCCCTTGGCGACGGCGTTGCGGGCCAGCAGCCCCGCGCCGATCATCACCGAGGGGTTCGACGTGTTGGTGCAGCTCGTGATCGCGGCGATCACCACGTCGCCGTGCCCGATGTCGAAGTTGGTGCCCTCGACCGGGTAGCGGCGGGCGAGGTCGGCGGCCTTCTTGAACTCGGTCTCCATGGAAGCGGCGAAGCCCGCCTTGGCGCCGTCGAGGAGCACCCGGTCCTGCGGGCGCTTCGGGCCGGCGAGCGAGGGCCGGACCTCGCCCATGTCGAGCTCCAGCGTGTCGGTGAAGACCGGGTCGGGGGTCTGGGCGTCGCGCCACATGCCCTGCGCCTTCGCGTAGGCCTCGACCAGGGCGATCCGATCGTCGGAGCGGCCGGTGACCTTCAGGAAGTCGATGGTCTTCTGGTCGACCGGGAAGAAGCCGCAGGTCGCGCCGTACTCGGGCGCCATGTTGGAGATCGTGGCCCGGTCGGCGACGGCCATGTCGTCGAGGCCGGGGCCGTAGAACTCCACGAACTTGCCGACCACGCCCTTCTTGCGCAGCATCTGGGTGACGGTGAGCACGAGGTCGGTGGCGGTGGTGCCCTCGGGCAGCTTGCCCGACAGCTTGAAGCCCACGACCTCGGGGATCAGCATCGACAGCGGCTGGCCGAGCATGGCCGCCTCGGCCTCGATACCGCCGACGCCCCAGCCCAGCACGGCCATGCCGTTGACCATGGTGGTGTGCGAATCGGTGCCGACGAGCGAGTCGGGATAGGCGACGTCGGCGCCGTTCTCCGACTTCGTCCAGACGGTCTGGGCAAGGTATTCTAGGTTCACCTGGTGGCAGATGCCGGTGCCCGGGGGGACCACCGAGAAGTTGTCAAAGGCCGACTGGCCCCACTTCAGGAAGGTGTAGCGCTCGCCGTTGCGCTCGTATTCCAGGGCGACGTTGTCGGCCAGCGCCTTCGGGGTGCCGAACTCGTCGACGATCACCGAGTGGTCGATCACGAGATCGACCGGCACCAGCGGGTTGATCTTCTGCGGGTCGCCGCCGAGCGCCACCATGGCGTCGCGCATGGCGGCGAGGTCGACCACCGCCGGCACGCCGGTGAAGTCCTGCATCAGCACCCGCGAGGGGCGGAACGCGATCTCGACCTCGGCCTTGCCCTTCTGGTCGAGCCAGCCGACGGCGGCCTCGATGTCGGCCTTCTTGACCGAGCGGTCGTCCTCGTAGCGCAGCAGGTTCTCCAGGATCACCTTCATGGAGAAGGGCAGCGCGGCGGCGGAGGCGAGGCCGTTCTTCTCGGCCGCGGGAATGGAGTAGTAGGTGTAGGTCTTGCCGCCGGCTTCGAGCGTCTGGCGGGCCTTGAAGCTGTCGAGTGAGGGCACGGCTGGTTCTATCCTCGCTGCGGGTTGTCGAACACGCGCAGGCAAGACCTGCGCTACGAGATCTGTGTTCGGCCTGTGTAGCGCCCGACGGGCGCGCGCCGCCCCGGGAGTGCCCGGGCAGGACGATGCGCGGGGGCGATTTGGACGCCCGTGATGCCGCGCGGCGCAGCCGCGGAGGGATATAGAACTTTTCGAATCTGGCCGCTACCGGGTCGTCATGACAGGCGCGTTTTCCTGTCGGGCGCGGGGCGCAGAGATACGGCTCCGGTCGGCTGGCGCGGGCCGTCCCCTGTGACCGCGGGGCCAGCCCCGCGCCGCAGTGCAACGTCATTCCGGGGCCGCGCAGCGGAGCCCGGAACCCAGAGTCGCCGGCGCGGGGCGATCCGGCTGCGACGCTGGTCCTGGCCTCCGGCCTCGCCTTCGGCCCCCTGGAATGACGGCGCGGCCGGCCGTCGGGTCGCCGATCACCCCTGCCCCGGCGCGCCCGCGCCGGACAGCGCCTTCGACCGGTTCGGCTGGGCCGCGAGCCGGCGCAGGGACGCGACGTTTGTGGCCGCCTCCTCGGCGCTCATGTCGCGGCGCAGGACGGCCTCGGCGTCGGCGAAGCGGCCCTTGAGGCTCAGGACCATGGCGAGGTTTGCCCGCACCCGCGCGTCGGCGCCGGGCTGGTCGGCGGCGAGCCGCAGGGTCTGCTCGGCCTGATCGAGGTTGCGCGACAGCGCGTAGGACAGGCCGAGATTGGACAGGAGCGAGGGCTCGTTCGGCCGAATCTTGAGGGCGGCCTCGTAGAAGCCCTGCGCGCGGGCCTGCTCGCCGAGCTGGGCGGAGGCCGAGCCCTGCGCCGACAGGATGCGCCAGTCGGGATTGGCGGGGGTGTGCGCGTTGGCCAGCACGTCGATCGCCTCGCGGAAGCGGCCCGCTTCGACCAGCGACTTGCCGTAGGCGCCGAGAAGGGCCCGGTCGCGCGGGTTGCGCAGGGCGGCCTGCTGCAGCACCGCCGAGGCCTGGCTGATCTGATCGGTGGCCCGCAGGGCGCGGGCGTAGGCCATCGCCGTGCGCCCGTCGGCGGGGTCGGCGTTGAAGCGCTCGGCCAGCCGGTCGACGTCCTGCCGCGAGGGCGCCGCGGCGGCCGCGGATGGGCCGCCGAGGGGGCCGATCGAGCCGGTCGTTTCCGGAGAGCCGGTGTTGCAGCCGGCGAGGCCGAGCGCGACGGCGGCCGCGAGGGCCGCGCGGCGTCCGGCACGGGCCTGGGACTGGGTGACCCGGAACAGGGCCGTCATCATGGTGCGCTCCGCCGGCATCTGGACCGGACGCGATGGCACGCGCTTCACGCTCCCGGCCGGCCGGTGATAGAGCGTTAACCCTAATCACCGGTTAAGCCGCCGCTCCGGGCGGCACGCGAGAGGCACATGACCCAGGCCGAGATTCCGGCGACGACCCGCGGGCTCCTGCCCGGCGACACCCAGGCCGTACCGGTGACGCTGGTCACGACGGGAGATTGGGCGGTCGTCGAGTCCGGCCTGGAGCCGGCCCAGCGGAGCTTCGCCCAGGCCATCGGCTTCACGCCGAAGGCGGGCAGCCTCGCGCTCCTGCCCGGCCCGGACGGCAGCCTCGCGCGGGTCCTGTTCGGCCTCGGCGATCCGGAGGCGGCCGCCTACGACCGTCTCCTCGTCGGCAAGCTGCCGGGGCTGCTGCCGGAGGGGATCTTCCGCCTCGAGAACGCCGCCGAGCCGCATGAGGCCGCCCTCGCCTGGCTGATGGGGAGCTACCGCTTCGGCCGCTACCGGTCCGGCGGCGGGACCAAGGCCCGGCTCGCGGCGCCGGCCGGCATCGACGCGGCCGAGGTCGAGCGGATCGCCGCCGCGGTCGCGCTGGGCCGGGATCTCGTCAACACGCCGGCCAACGATCTCGGACCCGCCGAGATCGAGGCGGCTGCCCGGGCACTCGGCGACCGTCACGGCGCCACCGTCACGGTGACGGAGGGCGCGGCCCTCGCCGAGGGGTACCCGCTGATCCACGCGGTCGGCGCCGCCTCGCCCCGGGCACCGCGGCTGATCGACCTGACCTGGGGGCCGGCGGACGCGCCGCGCGTGACCCTGGTCGGCAAGGGCGTCGCCTTCGACACCGGCGGCCTCGACCTCAAGCCGTCGGCCGCGATGCTGCTGATGAAGAAGGATATGGGCGGCGCCGCCGCGGCGCTGGCCGCCGCCGACATGGTCATGGGCGCGGGCCTGACCCTGCGCCTGCGCCTGCTGATCCCCGCGGTGGAGAACGCGGTCGCGGGCAACGCCTTCCGCCCCGGCGACGTGCTGCCCAGCCGGGCCGGGCTCAGCGTCGAGATCGGCAACACCGACGCGGAGGGCCGGCTGATCCTCGCCGACGCGCTCGCCCTCGCGGACGCCGACGCGCCCGAGCTGATCCTCGACTTCTCGACCCTGACCGGTGCGGCCCGGGTGGCCCTCGGGCCGGACCTGCCGGCCTTCTTCACGGAGGACGACGCGCTGGCCGAGGCGGTGGCGCGGGCCGGGCGGACGGCGATCGATCCGGTCTGGCGCATGCCGCTGCACGCGCCCTACGCGAGCCTGCTCGACTCCAAGGTGGCCGATCTCAACAACGTCTCCGGCGGGCCGTTCGCGGGGGCGATCACCGCGGCCCTGTTCCTGCGCCGCTTCGCGCCCAACACGAGGGCGCACGGCCATTTCGACCTCTACGGCTGGAACCCCTCGACCAAGCCCGGCCGGCCGGAGGGCGGCGAGGTCCAGACCGCGCGGCTGACCTACGCGCTGCTCAAGGCCCGCTACGGCGGCTGATCGCCGCTCTTCGCTGCGCTCGGGACGACGGAGCGGCTCAAACGAGCCCCGCCTGCCGCAGCAGGATCCCGGCCCCGGCGCACAGCGCCAGGGTCTGGAGCGTCCCGAGCCCGAACCGGAAGACCGCGAGGATCGCCGCCAGGGTCAGCAGCAGGGCGGCCGGGTCCAGGCTGCCCGGCACCGGCAGGTCGAGCCTGAGCGGCCCGAGCGGCACCGTCTCGACCTGGGCGAACAGCGTCCGCAGCCCGAACCACACCGCGAGGTTGAGGATCACGCCCGCCACCGCGGCGGTGATCGCCGAGAGGGCGCCGGCCAGCCGGCGGCTGCCGCGCAGGCGCCCGATCAGCGGCGCGCCGGCGAAGATCCACAGGAAGCACGGCACGAAGGTGACCCAGGTCGTCAGCAGCCCGGCGAGCGTCCCGGCGAGCAGCGGCGGCAGGGCGCCGGGCGCCCGGAAGCCCGCCAGGAAGCCCACGAACTGGAGCACCATGATCAGCGGGCCGGGCGTGGTCTCGGCGAGCCCGAGTCCGTCGAGCATCTCGCCGGGCTTCAGCCAGCCGAACTGCTCCACGGCCTGCTGCGCCACGTAGGCGAGCGCCGCGTAGGCGCCCCCGAAGGTCACGAGGGCCATCTTGGAGAAGAACAGCGCCACCTGCCCGAAGACCGGCGGCACGCCGGGCAGGACCAGCAGCGCCGCCACCGGCAGGAGCCAGACCGCGAGCCAGAGCGCGGCCGTCCGCAGCGAGGACGCGGCGCCGACGCGCTCCCGCGGCAGCGCCGCCTCGCCGATCAGGACGTCCGCCTCCTCCGCCGGATCCACCGCGCGCTCGGCGGCCGGGCGCCGGCCGCGGGCGAGGCCGAGCGCGCCGGCGGCGACCACGACCAGCGGGAACGGCACCGCGAGGGCGAAGATCGCCACGAAGGCCGCGAGGGCCACGAGCCGGTCCGTCCGGTCACGCAGGGCGCGGCCGCCGAGCCGCCACAGGGCGTGCAGCACGATGGCGAGCACCGCCGCCTTGAGGCCGAAGAACAGCCCGGCGACCGCGTCGACATGGCCGTAGAGCACGTAGAGCCAGCTCAGGGCCATCAGGGCGAGGAGCCCGGGCAGCACGAACAGCCCCCCGGCGACGAGGCCGCCCGCCGGCCCGTGCATGAGCCAGCCGATATAGGTGGCGAGCTGCTGCGCCTCCGGCCCCGGCAGCAGGGTGCAGAACCCGAGCCCGTGCAGGAAGCGCCGCTCCGAGATCCAGCGCCGCTCGTCCACCAGGATGCGGTGCATCACGGCGATCTGCCCGGCCGGCCCGCCGAAGGAGAGCGCCGCCACCCGCAGCCAGACCGGGACGGCCTCGGCCAGCGACGGGGCGGCGGGCGGCGCGCTCAGGCGCTGCGCGGCAGCCCGGTCTCGATCAGGCGCGCCCACAGGGAAGCCCCGTACGGCGCGGCCGCGTCGTTGAAGTCGTAGTGCGGGTGGTGGAGCGAGGCACTGTCGCCGTTGCCGATGAACATGTACGCGCCGGGGCGGCGGCCGAGCATGTAGGAGAAGTCCTCGGCGGTCATCATCGGCGCCACCGCCCGGTCGACGTTCTCCCCACCCACCAGCGCCGCGGCGACGCCGGCCATGAAGTCGGTCTCGGCGGGATGGTTCTCGGTCACCGGGTAGCTCGCCCCGTACTCGACCCGGCCCCGCGCGCCGAAGCCGCCGGCGATCTCGGCCACCAGGGTCTCGATCCGCGCCTTGATCTGGCTGCGCACGGCCTGGGACAGGGTGCGCATCGTGCCCCGCATGGTGACGGTCTGCGGAAGCACGTTGAAGGCCTCGCCGGCCTCCAGCGCGCAGACCGAGACGACGGCCGACTGCACCGGGTCGAGGTTGCGCGACACGATGCTCTGCAGGGCGATGATGACGTGGCTCGCCACGAGCACGCTGTCGACGGCGTTCTGCGGCAGGGCCGCGTGCCCGCCCCGTCCCTCGATCGTGACGGTGAAGCGGTCGGTCGAGGCCATGATCGGCCCCGGCCGGATCGCGAAGGTGCCGACCGCCATGCCGGGAATGTTGTGCATCCCGTAGACCGACTCGACCCCGAACCGCTCCATCAGGCCGTCGTCGACCATCGCCTCGCCGCCGCCGCCGCCCTCCTCGGCGGGCTGGAAGATCAGCACGGCCGCCCCGTCGAAATCCCGGGTCTCGGCGAGGTACTTGGCAGCGCCGAGCAGCATGGCGGTGTGCCCGTCGTGGCCGCAGGCGTGCATCTTGCCCGGCACGGTCGAGCGGTAGGGCAGGTCGCGCACCTCCTGGATCGGCAGGGCGTCCATGTCGGCGCGCAGGCCGATGGCGCGGTTCGAGCTGCGTCCCCGGCCGCGGATGACGCCGACCACCCCGGTGCGGCCGATACCGGTAACGACCTCGTCGCAGCCGAAGGACCGCAGCGTCTCGGCGACGAAGCCGGCGGTGCGGTCGACGTCGTAGAGCAGCTCGGGATGGGCGTGCAGGTCGTGCCGCCACGCCGTCATCGTGTCGGCGAAGGCGTGGATCCGTTCGAGGACGGGCATCGGGTCGGGGCTCTCGTGGCCTTTGCGGGTGGGTCGGACCAGCAAAGCCGGGGCCAGAGCCGCCGTCAACGGCCACGCTTGGCGAGCGCGCGGATCGCCCGCTGCCGCGTCGGCCCGTGATCCGGCGCCGCGAGATCATCGAGGATCGGACATTCTGGACGCGCGTCGCCGCAGCAGGCCTCCGCCAGATGCTCCAGCGTCCGGGCCATCCCCTCCATCTCGGCGATGCGGCGGCGCAGATCGGCGATCTGCTCCTGCGCGATCGCCTTCACCCCGGCGCTCGGCCGGGCCCGGTCGCGCCAGAGCGCCAGGAGATCCGCGATCGCGCCCACGCTGAAGCCGAGGTCGCGGGCGCGGCGGATGAAGCGCAGCGTGTGCAGGTCCGCCTCGCCGTAATGGCGGTAGCCGGCCTCGGACCGGGCGGCCGGCGGAAGCAGGCCGGTCGCCTCGTACCAGCGGATCATCTTGGCCGAGACGCCGGTGCGGCGCGCCGCCTCGCCGATCGTCAGGTTCGCCGCGCTCATGCCGGCCTCGCGGCGAGGGCCGGCGTCGCGGCCGCCGCGGGCCGCCCGCCGGCCCGGCGCAGCCGCAGGGCGTTGCCGAGGACGAACACGCTCGAGAACGCCATGGCGCCCGCGGCCAGGACCGGCGACAGGGCCGGGCCGCCGAACGGCACCAGCACGCCCGCCGCCACCGGGATCAGCGCGGCGTTGTAGGCGAAGGCCCAGAACAGGTTCTGGCGGATGTTGGCCATCACCGCCCGCGACAGCGTGAGAGCCTCGACCAGGGCTTCCAGGTCGCCCGACATCAGCACCACGTCGGCGCTCTCGACGGCGATGTCGGTGCCGGTGCCGATCGCCAGCCCGACATCGGCCTCGGCCAGCGCCGGCGCGTCGTTGATGCCGTCGCCCACGAAGGCCACCGGCCCGTGCGCGGCCCGGAACCGCTGCACGGCCTCGACCTTCCCGCCGGGCAGCACGCCGGCGGCCACGGCGTCGATGCCGAGGCTCCGCGCCACGCCGGCCGCCGTGACGGGATCGTCGCCCGTGACCATCGCCACCGCGAGCCCGCGCGCCTTCAGGGCTGCCACCGCCGCGCGGGCGCCCGGCTTCACGGGATCGGCCACCGCCAGGATCGCCGCGTGGCGGCCGTCGAGGACGAGGTGGATCGGACTCCGCCCCGCGCCCGCCAGCGACGCGGCCCGGGCGGCGAGATCCGGGTCCAGGGCGACTCCGAGGCGATCCAGGTAGCGCGGCGCGCCGAGGGCCACGGCCCGGCCCGCGACCCGTCCGGAGATCCCGAAACCCGCCACCGCCTCGAAGCTGTCGGGCTCGGGCGTGGCGAGGCCGCGGTCGCGGGCCGCCGCCACGACGGCGCCGGCCAGCGGGTGCTCAGAGCGGGTCTCCAGCGCGGCGGCGAGGGCCAGCGCCGCGTCCTCCGCGACACCGGCGGCCGGGACGATCTCGGTGAGCCGGGGGCGCCCCTCGGTCAGGGTGCCGGTCTTGTCGAGGGCCACGACCCGCACGTCGCGCAGGCCCTGAAGCGCCGCGCCGTCGCGGAACAGCACGCCGCGCGCCGCCGCGCGCCCGGTGCCGACCATGATGGCGGTGGGCGTCGCCAGCCCCATGGCGCAGGGACAGGCGATGATCAGCACCGCCACGGCGTTCACCAGGGCCGGCCCCAGGGCCGGGGCCGGCGCCAGGATCAGCCAGGCCAGGAAGGTCACCGCGGCGATGCCGATCACCGCCGGCACGAACCGCCCGGTGACGCGGTCGACCAGCGCCTGGATCGGCAACTTACCGCCCTGGGCGCGCTCCACCATGGCGGCGATGTGCGCCACCACGGTGGCGCCGCCCACGGCCCCGACCCGGAGGTCGAGGCTGCCGCGGCCGTTGAGCGTCCCGCCGACAACGGGATCGCCGGGCCCCTTGCGCACCGGGGCCGGCTCGCCCGTGACCATGCTCTCGTCGACGTGGCTGGTGCCCGAGACCACGGCGCCGTCAGCCGCCACGCGCTCGCCCGGGCGCACCCGGACCACGTCGCCGACGCGCAGGGCGTCGAGGGGGACCTCGTTCTCCGCACCGTCGCGGACGACGCGGGCGGTCTTCGGCGTCAGGTCCATCAGCCGCGCGATCGCCTGGCCGGTGCGCCCCTTGGCGCGCGCCTCCAGCGTCCGGCCGAGCAGGATCAGCGTGACGATCAGGACGCTCGCCTCGAAGTAGAGGTGCGCCGCCCCCGCCGGCAGGAGATCGGGCGCCAGCGTCGAGACCAGCGAGTACAGGTAGGCGGCGCCGGCACCGAGGGCGACCAGGGCGTTCATGTCGGGATGGCCGCGCAGCAGGCCCGGAACGCCGCGCAGGAAGAAGCGCCGCCCCGGGCCGGCGAGGACCAGGGTGGCCAGCACCGCCTGGATCAGGGCCGTCACGGGGCCTCCGTGCAGGGCGGGCAGGAGGTGGCCGCCCATGTCGAGGACCACGACGGGCGCCGACAGCAGGGCGGCGACGATCAGGTCGCGGCGCAGGGCGCGGCCCTCCTCGGCCTGACGGGCCGAGGGGTCGGCCGGATGGCCGGCCTCGACCGGCCGGGCCTCGTAGCCGGCCGTCTCGACGGCCGCCACCAGCGCGTCCATCGGCACCACGCCCTCGGGATGGCGGATCGCGGCCCGGCCCGCGGCGAGGTTGACGCTGGCCCCGGTCACCCCCGGAACGGCGGCCAGCGCACGCTCGACCCGGCCCACGCAGCTCGCACACGACATGCCCTCGACGGCCAGCAGGCTCTGCGTCTCGGGGACGGGGTAGCCGGCATCCGCGAGCGCCGTCGCGACGTCGCCCGGGCCCGTGGCGCCGTCGAGGACGAGGCTGGCGCGGTGGGTGGCGAGGTTCACCGCCACGTCTCGGGCGCCGGGCAGCGCCGCGAGGGCGCGCTCGACGCGGCCGACGCAGGAGGCGCAGGACATGCCCTCGACGGGCAGGGTGAGGGCGACGGATTTCGACATGGCAGTGATCCGGTTCGAAGCGTCCATGCCCGGTCAGATGGGGCTTCCCATCATGGGAAGGTCAAGGGGTTGGCGGGCGACCTCCCCGGTCGGGCCCGCCGATGCGGGGCCGCCGCCGTTGTCGAATCGCGCGCGCCCGGCCAAGGTCCGCGCCACCGGAGCGGCGGGGACACGGATGGGCGAAGCGCTGACGATCTACGGCGACCCGGGTTCCGGGAACTGCCTCAAGGTCAAGTGGGTCGCGGCCCATCTCGGCATCCCGGCGCTCTGGCGCGACGTCGACGTCCCGGGCGGCGGGACGCGCAGGCCCGAGTTCCTCGCCCTGAACCCCGCCGGCCGCGTGCCGATCGTCGTCCTGTCCGACGGCACCGTGCTGTCCGAATCGAACGCGATCATCGTCTACCTCGCGGAGGGCTCGGCGCTGGTGCCCGCGGAGGCCCTGCCCCGCGCCCGCATGCTGCAGTGGATGTTCTGGGAGCAGTACAGCCACGAGCCCTACATCGCGGTCCGCCGCTACCAGCTCCACTATCTCGCGCGGTCGCCGGAGGATCTCGACCCGAAGCTCGCCGAGCGCGGCGCCGACGCCCTGCGGCTGATGGAACGAACCCTCGCGCGCTCGGCTTTCATGGCGGGCGGCACCCTGACCCTCGCCGACGTGGCGCTCGTCGCCTACACGCGCATGGCCCACGAGGGCGGCTTCGACCTCGCGGACTACCCGGCGATCCGCGCCTGGGTCGGGCGCGTCGAGGGCGGGCTCGGGATCGGCCCCTACGCCGGGCCGGCCTGATCGGCCGCGGCCTGCGGCGGCGCGGCGCCGTATTCCGGCAGGCTGACCCGCACGGTCGTGCCCTCCCCGGCCGCGCTCTCGATGGCGAGCCGCCCGCGGTGGCGGTTGAGGCTGTGCTTGACGATGGCGAGCCCGAGGCCCGTGCCGCCGCGGGCGCGGCTCGACGCGACGTCGACCCGGTAGAAGCGCTCCGTCAGCCGCGGGATGTGCTCGGGCGGGATGCCCGGCCCGTCGTCGGCCACCGACAGGACGACGCGGCGCCCGAGGCGCGGGTCGTCCTCGCGGGCGAGCCCGACGCTGATCCGGCCGCCGCCGTACTTCACGGCGTTCTCGATCAGGTTCTCGATCACCCGGGCGAGCTCGTCGGCGTCGCCGGGGACCGCGTAGGGGCCCGCCCCCTCCTCCAGCCGGATCGTGGCGCCCCGCGCCTCGGCGGGCAGGCCCTGGGCGTCGACCATCTGGCGGGCGAGCGCCCCGAGATCGACCACCGCGGTGGGCGCCACGTGCTCGCGCAGCTCGATCCGCGACAGCGACAGCAGGTCGTCGATCAGCCGCGTCATCCGCTGGGCCTGGACGCGCATGATCTCCAGGAAGCGCTCCCGGGCCTGCGCGTCGTCGCGGGCCGGACCCTGCAGGGTCTCGATGAAGCCGATCAGGGTGGCGAGCGGCGTGCGCAGCTCGTGGCTCGCGTTGGCGACGAAATCGACCCGCATCGCCTCGAGACGCCGGGCCGAGGTGAGGTCGCGCAGGAACAGCAGCGCGCTCACGCCGGACCCGTCGGGCATCGGCAGCGCGCCGATCTGGACCTCGAAGGTCCGCTCCAGCGGCACCCGGGTCGACAGCGCGACCCGGCGCGGGAGGCCGGAACTCAGCACCGCCTCGATGCCGTCGAGGACCTCCGGGTCGCGGAGCGCGAAGGACAGGGGCCGGGCCTGATGGAGCGCCGGCAGCAGCGCCCGGGCGGCGGGATTGGCCTCCAGCACCAGGGTACGCCGGTCCACGAGGATGACCGGGTCCGGCACGTGGGCGAGCAGCGCCTCGGCGACGGCGTGGCGCGGCGTGGCGGCGGCCGGTCGCGCGACGGGGGCCTCGCGGCCGCGCCCGCCGAGCCAGCCGCCCAGGCAGACCGCCGCGAGCCCGATCAGGATCAGCGGGAGGTCGAGCCGCCCGGCCAGGGCGGTGGCGAGCCCGAGCAGGCCCGCGGCGATCGCGGCGCCAGTCCAGGCGGGGGAGCTGCGCAGGCGGCCGGACATGGCGGGCGCGCCGGCCGATCAGCGGGACTCGGACTCGTCGCGCCACGCCCGGCCGGACGGCCCGGCCGTGCCCTCCGGCGGGCCGGGATCGCGGGCACCGCCCGCACGCTTCACGATCTCGTAGAGGCCGAGCATCGCCAGGGCGGTCACGAACGGCACGACGTAGTAGCAGCCCCGGAACAGCAGCAGCGAGGTCAGCACCTCGTTGCGCGGCAGGCTCGACAGGGCGAGGAGCACGGTGGCCTCGAACACCCCGATGCCGCCGGGCGCGTTCGACGCGATCCCCAGCATGGCGGCCAGCACGTAGATCGCCAGGAAGGTGGTGAAGCCCAGCGTCGTCTCCTGCGGCAGCAGGACGTAGAGCACAGCCGCCGCCGCGCAGACGTCGCCGATGCCGACGATCATCTGGCCGATCGACACGGACGCCCCGGGCAGCTCCAGGCGCCAGTGCTTCACGGTGATGCTGCGCTTCTTGGCCGAGACCCAGGCCAGGTAGCCGAGCACCAGGGCGAGCGCCGCGAGGCCGACACCCTGGTTGATCCGGATCGACGTGAAGGCGAGCCCGGCGAGCTGGCCGGCCTCGATGATCAGGCTCAGGCCCAGCACCACGCCCATGCCGAGCCAGAAGGTGAAGCCGGCGATGACGGTGAGCGCGGCGATCTTGGCCGTCGAGAGGCCCTGCCGCGCGTAGATCCAGTAGCGGATCGTCCCGGCGGTGAGCAGCGGGAAGCCGAGGGTGAAGCTCACCGCGTAGCTCGTGAACGAGGCGAGCGCGGTGATCCGGTACGGCACCTTGATCTTGAGCTGGCGCAGGGCCAGCGCGTCGTAGCCGGTCAGGAACAGGTAGCTGACGCCGACGAACAGGAAGGCGAGGCCGAGCTGCTCGGCGGTCGCGGCCGCGATGGCGCTGCGCACCTCCGCCCAGCTGACGCTCTGCACGAGCTTCCACAGGACGCCGAGGGAGACCGCGAACAGCACGATGCTGGCCGCCGTGCCGATCCAGGCATAGCGGCTGCGCCGGCTCTTCCGCTTCGAGCCCGCTCCGGCATCGTGCTGGACCGGCTCGACCGGCTCGACCGGGCTCCGGTGCTGTCCCTGAAAATTCATGCCGATCGGCGTCCGCCCTTCCGGCTGCGCGGCCCGGCCGAAGGCCGTCAGCCCGTGCCGGAATCTCCCGGACCGCGGCCCGTTGCCCCGCATGTAGGCCGAACCGGCGCGCAAGGCCAGGGAAGGCAGGCCCGTGACGGGCGATCTATCCTCAGCCGGAGGCCCGATCGAGGATCGCGGCCGCCTCCGCGAGGCCGCGCCGGATCCGCTCGGGCACCTCCGGCGCGGTGCAGACATAGGTCGGGCTCGGGTGCGGCACCCGGATCACCGGCAGGTCGGGGCGGAGCGCCGCGAGGGACGGCGCCGCCTCCCCGGCGAAGCGGCCGGCCAGCACCGCCACGGCGAGGCGCGGCAGCAGGTCGAGGAGCGGGGCCAGATAGGGCGCGGCCGCCGCGACCTCCGCCCGGCGGGGCGCCCGGTTGCGGGCGCCCTCGGCGTGGATCAGCCAGGGGACCGCGTTCCAGATCAGCGTGTCGGCCCGGCTGAGCCCGGCCTCGGCGAGGAAGCGGAACAGGTTCGCGGCCGTGCCGTTCGCGCTGTCGCGGGTGACGAAGCCGGTGCGCAGCACCGCCGGGCCCGGCGTCTCGAGGAGGAGGAGCATCCGCGCCCCGACGCCGCCATCCAGGGGGTCGGGCGCCGGGACCGGGGCGCCGCGCTCGGCCGCGATGCGCGCCGCGAGGGCCCGGATCGGGGCGATGTGGGGGCTGTCGATCAGGGCGCGGCGGGCCGCCAGGGCCTCCGGATCGGCCAGCGCCTTCGGGGCCCGCGGCTCAGCCGGCATCGAGGCCGGGAATCGTCGGGCCGCCGCGACGCGACCGGCGGAAGCGCTCGGTGCCCGTCTCCCGGGCGAGGCGCGCGTCGAGGCCGGCCACGCCGCCGAACTGGAAGCCGATCTGGCTGGCATAGGCCGCGCAGGCGGCGCGCTTCCGGGCCTGGCACTCCGGGTCGAGGGTCACCGTCGCCTCGGGAAGTTCCGCGAAGAGGTCCGCGAGCGGCTCCCGGGGCGCAGCCTCGCGCACCGTGTAGGGGAAGTCGCGCCACCACAGGATCGGGAGAAGCGGGTCGAGGCCGCGCAGAGCCCGGACCACCTGGACGTGATCGACATGGCCGCCGATCGCCTGGGGGGCGAGGAGGAGATCCGGTTTGTCCGCGGCGATCAGCGCCGCGACGGCGGGCGCGAGGTCGTCCGCGATGCCGTCATCGGCGCGGGTCTCGGCGAAGAGTTCCGGCGCCGAGCCGTAGCCCCGGTGCGGCGCCTCCCGGAACGGCAGGTGCACGGGCGGGGCGATGCCGAGCGCGGCAGCCGCGCGGACATCCTCGTCCCGGCGCAGGGCCATGTAGTCGATCTCCGGTCCCAGGCCCTTGTCGAGCTGGCAGGCGAGCGCGAAGCCCTTCGGCTCGGCGACGCTGCCGGTGAACAGGGTCACCATCACGACGCGCCAGCCCGCTTGCGCGAGGCTTGCCAGGAGGCCGCCGCACGAGAAGGCCGCGTCGTCGAGATGGGGGGAGAGGGCGAGCGCGGTGGGCATGGTTCAGAGCCTGTCGGCGGGCACGACGTCCGACCCGCGACCTCATCCCGAGGTACCGCTGCGCAGCGGGGGCCTCGAAGGAGCCCTTCAAGCAGCGCTGTGATCCCTGGAGGAATCCTGGGAGGCCCGCTGACGCGGGCACCTCAGGATGAGGGGGTGGATCGGGATTCCCGAAGCTGGCGGACCGTTCAGAGCAGGTGCGGCTCGGCGCGGAAGCGGCAGGTCGGGTCGTCGGGCAGGTCTTCGGGAAAATCGGTGGCGGGCTGCTCGTGGCGCACCCGCGCGTAGACCTCCATGATCTGCCGCCCGACCGCGTGCCACGAGTAGACCCGCCGGCACTCCTCCAGGCCGGCCGTCGCGATGCGCCGGCGCAGATCGGCGTCCGTGACGATCCGGGTGAGCGCCGCGGCCAGCGCCGGGACGTCGCCCGGGTTGACCAGCAGCCCGTTCTCCCCGTCGCGCAGGCAGTCCGAGACGCCGACCGCGTGGCACGACACGGTGGCGAGCCCGGCCGCCAGCGCCTCCAGGATCGTGTTGGAGAAGCCCTCCGCGTAGGTCGGCGAGACGAACACGTCGGCGCGGCGGTAGAGGTCGGGCACGGAGCCGTATTCCGCGTAGCCCGTGAAGGCGATCGCGCGCTCCGAGAAGGCGTGCTCCGCGGCGAGCGCCTTGGCCGGGTCCACGTCGGGCCCGATTCCCGAGATCGTGGCCGCGAAGGGCGTGCCCTGCGCGCGCAGGATCGCCAGGGCCTCGATGAAGTCCAGCACGCCTTTCCGACGGTCGACCCGGCCGTGGTAGAACAGCCGCACCGGCCCGTCATGGGGCGCCGGCAGCCCGTCGGACGTGCCCTGCGCGAACCGATCGGTGTCGACCGCGCCGGGCACGATGGTGAAGCGGGCCGGGTCCGACCCGAGCCGCTCGCAGACCTCGTCCACGAAGGAGGCGCCGCCGATCAGCAGCGCGTTGGCGTGGGCCAGCACCTCGCACATGGCGACCCGGTGGGTCTCGCAGCAGGAGCCGACCCAGTGGCCGTCGCCGCCCTGGATCGAGACGACGCTCGGCACGCCGAGCTTGCGGGCGGCGAGCAGCACCGCCCAGCCGGTCGGGTAGCCGTACTGGGCGTGCAGGATGTCGAAGGGGTTCCGGGCGTGCTCCCGGGCGATCGCGTCCACCATCGTGGCGATGTCGCGCTCGAAATCGCCCGACGTCTGCTCGCCGAGCTGTTCCAGGCCGATCACCCGCACGCCCGGCACCGGCGGCGGCGGCCCGCCCCCGTAGACCCGGGTGCCGAAGGCGTCGCCCCGGTACTGCGAGATCATCGTGACGTCGTGGCCGGCGCCGACGAGTTCGCGCAGCAGGTTCTGCGCGTAGACGCTCATGCCCGATATGGCCGGGAAATAGCGGCGGCTGAGGAAGAGGATTCTCATCGCACCGCACCTTCGCAGAGACCGGGAGAGGCGCCGAGGCGCTCCCTCTCCCGTGCCCGATCCTCGCCTCGCCGCAATTCGGCCCTCACTGCCATTGCCGCCGCGTCTCCTGCTCGCCCGCCAGGACCGGGCCGGGGCGCCGGCAGCCGCGGAGATAGTCCAGCGCCTGCGGGATCATCACGTCGGCCCGGTGGCTCTCGCGGGAGAGCTCGACGCAGATCAGCTTGCCGAAGCCCACCGCCTCCAGAGCCTCCAGCACGCCCGGCACGTCCATGTCGCCCTCGCCGAAGGGCAGGTGGATGTGGCTGCCGCGCTTCATGTCCTCGATCGCCACGGTGCCGATCCGGTCGGCGAATTCCCGCACGGCGGCCGCCGGCTCGCGCTCGCCGGTGACGAGGCAGTGACCCGTGTCCAGGGCGAGCCTCAGCCCCGGCACGTCGAGCGCCGCGTAATCGTCGAGCGTCTCGATCAGCATGCCGGGCTCGGGCTCCAGGCAGGGCACGATTCCGGACTCGGCCGCGAAGGCCGCGACCTCGTGCAGACCCTCGACCAGCCAGCGCCGGGCCTCGCCGTGATCGACGCCGGGCTTCGGCACGCCGGCCCAGAACGAGACCGCCTCGGCGGAGAGCATCGCGCCGATCTCGATCGCGCGCTTCAGGAAGCCGACGCGCCGGGCGCGGCCCGCGGCGTCGGCGGTCACGAGCGTCGGCTCGTGCTTGGCGGACGGATCGAGCAGGAAGCGGGCACCCGTCTCGATGACGCAGGTCAGCTCCAGCTTCTCCAGCAGACTCGCCACCCGGCCGGCCTCCGCCGCCCAGGTCTCGGCGAAGGGGTCGAGATGGTGGATGTCGAGGGTGAGCGCCACGCCATCGTAGCCCGCCGCCTTGATCAGGTGGAGCGCGTCGTCGAGGCGGTGGTTGGCCGCGCCGTTGGTGTTGTAGGCGAACCGGAGCGTCACGCCGCCCTCCCCTTCCGCTGGGCGAGGCGGAAGGGCGCGTGGTGCGATTCCGGCTCGCGGTAGAGCGGATAGTGCCGCCCGACGATCCGCTCGGCCAGGGCCACGTCGAACAGCGGCTGGCCGCCGAACCGCTCCAAGGCCTCCGGGGTGAGACGCACCGGGCGCAGGGTCTCGCTCTCGGTGCCGAACGTGATCAGCGGGTGGTCGCGGTCGAGAAGCTTCTTCGTGTTGCGCTCGCCGATCCGGTAGTAGCTCATGGTCTCGACCTCGAGCCCCGGCACGATCGCCTTCACGACGCCGACCCCGCCCCCCGGGGGCGTGCAATCGACGTAGAGCACGTCGAACCCGGCCTCCAGCAGCCGGTCGCAGGCGATCTTCCCCCGGGCGTGGCCGTCGGCGGCCGGGGTCGAGGGCAGCTCGGCGAAGCTTTTCGTGCTGCGCTCGGAATAGACCGTGTCGGCCAGCACGCCGCGCAGGTCCGCCGCCGGCATCTCGATCCATTCGAGCATGGCCTGCAGGGCGCGGCTCTCCTCCAGGTCCAGGCTGGGCAGCGCCTTCTGGATGAACGCGTCGACGTAGCCCGGCGGCGTCACCGTGGCGGCCATGTCGAGGGGGCCGTGGCCGAAGGTCTTGCGGACCCGCGCGGCCTGGAACTCCAGGAGCGCCTTGCGCAGCGCCCGCTCCCGGTCCGGGTCGCAGGCCTCGCCGCAGGCCGAGAGGGCGATCGGCGCCGGGGTCCGCGCCGGATCCTCGTCGTAGCCGACGACGTAGAGGTTGGTCAGGCCGAACTGGTCGGTGGCGAATTTCGGGAGCGCCCGGATCCCGAGCTCCTTGAGCCGGGCCAGCATCGCGGCGTTCTCCGGACCGATCCCCTCGAGGTCGAGCATCACGCCCTGGTCGAGGGCCCGGAACAGCAGCCCGTTGCCGTCCCGCTGCAGCAGCTCCAGCACGCCGTGGCCCAGCGCGAAGGGCACGTCCGGGCCGGCGCCGAGGCCGTTGGTGATCAGGTTGGTGAAGGGCTTGTAGCCCTCCGACAGCTCGAAATAGTCGGTCGCGGCGACGTCGAGGGGCATCAGGACGATCTCGCCCGTCGCGTGCCGGACGCTGGGGGTCCATTCGAGCACCGTGTCGCGGCCGACCGGGGAGCCGGCGGGCAGGCAGAGGGTCAGCGGGTCGGCGACCGACTTGGCGCCGTAGACCCGGACGAGATCGGTGTAGCTCGCCCGCTCCTTCGCCCGCGGCAGCACCGCGAGCGACGGCATCAGGTTCTCGGCGATCTCCGCGACGGCGCCGATCAGCGCCTCGTCGTCGGTGGCGCCGTAGCCGATGCCCGACGGCATCGCGCCCACGAAGAACGGGTCGTCGAGAAACAGGGCCACGAACCAGACCGGGACGCCGGTGCGATCGAGGGGCGCCAGCGGGAAGCCGACGACGCGCCCCTCCGGCAGGACGTCGAGATAGGCCTTGACCGGGTCCGGCAGGGTCCCGGGCAACCCCTCGATCGGCCGCTTGGCGCCGAAGCGGTAGGGGCGCGGCGCCTTGATCCGCTCGTGGCGGGCGCGGTCGTCCTGGTCGTGAAAGGCGTCTGGTTGGGTCAAGTCGTGTTCCCGTCTGCCGCGAACCGGCGCCGAGCCCTGTCCCATCCACCCACCTCATCCTGAGATGCCGAAGCGCAGCCGAGGCCTCGAAGGAGGGCTCCAGAAGGCGCTGTGCTCCCTGGAGCCCTCCTTCGAGGCTGCTGCGCAGCACCTCAGGATGAGGGCACGGGTTGAATGGATCGGGTCCCGGCTCGGTGTTGTGTCATCCTGTCCTGCGGTCGCTACCCTTGCCCGTAGGCGCGGGCGACGAGCCGCATCGTGTGAAGGTCGCGCGAGGCCGAGTACGCGGCCCGCTCCTCGGGCCGGCGCAGGGCCGAGCCGAAGGCGCGCACCTGCTCGGCGAAGGGCGAGCTGTCGGCGTCGAAGGCGAGCGGCTCCGCGCGGCCGCTGGCGCCGTCGATGAAGGTCAGCGAGCCGCCGGCCGTCTGGCCCATCGTGTTCTCGGCGACGAGCAGGCCCTTCGTGCCGACCACCTCCAGGCGGCGGCGGGGCAGTGCGTCGGGACAATTGTAGGCGACGTGCAGGCTCGCCAAGGCACCGCCCGCCGTCTGCCCGATCAGCAGGGCGCCGTCATCGACCGCGTAATCCTGGGCCTTGGTCTGGGTCAGGGCCGCGATGGTGGTGATCGGCTCGCCGAGCAGGAAGTCCACGAGGTCGAGCCCGTGCGGAGCGAGGTCCATCAGGGCGCCGCCGCCGGCCTGGGCGGCGTCGATCCGCCAGTTCGGCTGGCCGGCCTCCGACCAGTCGCGCCCGAGCCAGCAGGCGTAGACGATCCGCACGGTCGTGATCGTGCCGAGCCGCCCGGCTGCGACCTGCGCGCGGATCGCCCGGTGGGCCGGGTGGTGCCGCTGGTCGAAGGCGGTCCCGTAGAAGATGTTTTGCGACTCGACGGCCCGGACGATGGATTCGGCGTCCCCGAGCGTCGCCGCCATGGGCTTCTCGCACAGCACAGCCTTGCCGGCCGCAGCCAGCGCCTCGACGGCGCCACGGTGAAGATGGTTCGGTGTCGCCACGTAGACCGCCTCGACCGCGGGCTCGGCGATCAGGCCGGCGAGATCGGCGTGCCCGCGGGCGCCGGCCCGCTCGGCGGCCGCGCGGCTGTCCGGATTCGGATCGCTGACCGCCACCAGCCGGTGGCCGGCGGCGCGGATGCCCGGCTCCATGTAGTCGCGGGCGACCCAGCCGTAGCCGACGATGCCCCAGCCGACCGCGTCCATCACCAACGCTCCGGCAGATCGACGAATTCGCGCACGCGCACGCGCTGCGTCTCCGACGCTTCGAGGCCTTCGTCGAAAGTCAGCGTCTCGGGTCCGGGTGAGCGCAGCGGGTAGGTGGCGCGGGGGCCGTATTCCGCCTCGTAGCGCTCAGAGGGCCAGCGGATGACGTAACCCTCGCCTTCGGGCGCGTAGAGCGGGTTGAGCCGCAGCACGGTCCCCGGCTTCGGCAGGGTCAGCCCGTCGACCAGCGCGCGCGGCGCCGGGCGCATGCCGGGACCGCACACCAGCGAGAACGCCTCGCAGCTCCGCAGGGCCGCGGGCTCCTGCGGGCCCGGCGCCCGCGCCGCGACCAGCGCCCGGGTCAACTCCGCATCGTCGTAGACCAGGGCGTCGGGAAACAGCTCGGCGATCTCCTCGGCCGTCACCGCTCGGCCGGCCGAGAAGCCCGGGCAGTCGCGGTTGTGGATGTGGCTCAGCGCCAGCCAGCCGTCATCGCCGGCATTCTGGCGGAGACTCTCGAGCAGAGCCGCCTTGTCGTCGAGGAAGTAGAAGGCGTCGTTGCACACGACCAGATCGACGGGAGCCCCCGGGATCGGCCAGTGGGCTGAGCCGGCGTCGAAGCAGACGAGCTGCGCCTTCTCGGCGACGACCCAGTGGCGGGCCACCCAGAGCTTGGCGAAGACCACGTCGGCCCCGGCGACCTTGCAGCCGCGCCGCTGCAGCTCCCGCAGGTAGTGGCCGATGCCGCAGGCGAATTCGAAGACGCACACGGGCTCGTTCCAGTGCGCCTCCAGCAGCGACAGGCCGGCCAGGAAGGTCGGGTCGCTCCAGCGGTGCAGGAAGTAGTCGCCGACGCGTCCCCAGCCGAGGAGCTCGACCGCGTCGCGCAGGGTCGCGGTGCGGCGCTCCTTGATCAGGCGGATGATCCCGGCGGGATCGGCCGGCGGGCCGTTCCACCAATCGTCCTGATCGACCAGGAGGGCGGCCAGCGCCTCGTCGGGCTCGCCGGCGTCGAGATGGGCGAGCACCCGCTCGACCAGGGCGTCGCGGTTGATCCGCAGGTACGGGATGCCGTCGATCACGGGCCAGCGCGCGCCGGTCTCCGCGTCGCGCAGGGCGTGCGGGCCGTCGGCCTTCAGCGGGTTGCCGGTGTCCGGCGATCTGAGTTCGAACGGGATCATGGTTCTCGGGGCCGCCCGGGCAGATGGGCGACCGGGTCCGGCGATCAAGGGATGCGCATGTCGGCGAGGACACGATCGTGGAAGCCCTTCACCGGGCCGGCATGGACCAGCTCCCACTCGTCGAGCACCATCCCCATCGTGGTCGAGGCGCCGCGCAGGTGCTGGGCGATCTGCAGGACGCGGTCGATGCAGTCGGCCGCGTGGAAGGCGCGGCCCTCCGCGGTGGCGTCGTCGGGCAGGACCGCGCGGGCGCGCTCGACCTGACCGCGCAGGGGCTCGGCGAGTTCGGCGAGCGCCCAGGCGGTCGTGGTCGCCATGATCGGGCCGAGATGGTCGCCGAGCAGCATCTCGCCGGTGAAGCCGGCATCCGGCATCGCGGCGTTGTGGAAGTGGTGGGCCATCGCGGCCAGGAACACGGTGCCGGGATCGGCCCGGTAGAACGGGCTGAGGCAGACGCCGTAGACCGCCACGATCAGGCAATGCTCGGCGTGGTTCTCCGGCGGCTCCAGCAGGATCCGGGCGCGGCCGGGACAGGTGACGCCCGCCCGCGGCTGCTGCGCCAGGGCGCCGACGAAGCCCGGCAGCGGCCCGGGCCGGCCCGCCGGACGCGGCGCGAGCCGCGCGCGCAGGCGGTCGCGGAGATCGGGATCGAGGTCCCCGGTGACGGCGTCGAAGCCCGCCACCAGCACCGCGGAGGCGGCCTCGTCCGAGAGCCCCGCCGCGGTCAGGAAGGCCGCGTCGAGGTCGCAGAGGCGCGTCGCCGCGAGGGTGACGGCCGCGATGTCGAGGGCGACGTCGTCGGGCGCGCCGCCGCCGGTGAGGAGCCCCCACCCCTGCGCGAACAGCCGCTCGGCAATCGACCCCTGGCGGCCCGCCGAGCGGACGCGCTTGAGGTCGTTCATCTCGACCAGGAGGTCGCGCAACGCCTCCGGCGCGGCGGCGCCGGAATGGGGCGACTGAGTCTCGCTTGGCATCGTCTCGTTCCGAAAAGCCGCCCCCTGGTTTCGACGACGCCTAGTGCACGCCCAGCCAGTCGCGGAGCATCTGCTCCTGCTTGCCGAAGGCGTGCTCCGGCCCGTGGCCGTTCTTCACCATCGGCGCCTTGAAGAAGGTGGAGAGCTGCTCCTGCACGCCGCCGTCGCCGCGCTTGCTCGCGAGATCGAGCACGCGGGCGATCTCGATGACGAGCGGCGCGGCCAGGATCGAGTCCTTGCAGAGGAAGTTGACCTTGATCTGCATCCGCTGGCCCATGAAGCCGGTGACGTCGATGTTGTCCCAGGCCTCCTTGTCGTCGCCGCGCGGCCGGTAATAGTGGATGTGCACCAGGTGGTCCTCGACCGGGTAGCCGAGGATCGAGTCGAGCACCGTGCCCTTGGTGTTGAGCTTCGACTGCAGCGAGTTCGGGTCGTTCAGGGCGAGGCCGTCGCGGTTGCCCAGGATGTTGGTCGAGAACCAGCCGTCGACGTGGAGCGCACGCGCCTTGAAGGCGGGGGCCAGCACAGTCTTCATCATGGTCTGCCCGGTCTTGCCGTCCTTGCCGGCCACCGGGACGTTCAGCTCCTTGGCGAGCTCCAGGAGCGCCGGCACGTCGGCGGCCACGCTCGGGGTGAAGTTGGCGTAGGGGATGCCGCTCTTGATCGCCGCGTATGCGTAGAGCATCGCCGGGGAGATCGCCTCGTCGCTCGAATCCAGGCCCTTCTCGAAGGCGGCGGTCGAGTTCAGGGTCGGGTCGTTGAGGTCGGGCCAGCGCTCCGTGGAGGCGAGGTTCACCACGACGACGTCGTCGAGGTTGCTCTCCTTCTGGAAGCGGCGGAGGTCGTTGGCGATCACCGAGACCGCCTCGCGGTGGTCCTTGGCGACGATCCGGTTCTGGCCGTCGATGTTCTTGCAGAACTTGGCGCTTCCGACCGCCGGCCAGGGCGTGATGCCCTTCAGGACCTGGGCGCCGTTCTCGATATCGTCCTTCGAGAGCACGCCGTGCCCGCTCGCCGCGGAGGCGAGGTCGTCGCCGTTCAGGTCCCAGCCGCCGAAGACGAGGTCCTTGTAGTCGGCCATGCCGGCCACAGAGAGACCGGCGAGCGGCAGCCCGTCGAGACGGTTGGAGCCGGATTTGATCATCTCGATGCCGGCGATGGCAGTGGTGGCGACAGCGCCTCCCATGCCTACGAACGCGACACCGACGCGGCGACCGGACTGCATGCTCATCGGTAACTGATGTCCTTGTGCGGACGCGGGTGGCGTCTTGAAGGGTCCGTCCTGGGACGGAAATTCGCCCCCCCGGGGCCGTACCTAACTGGCTCGGCGGTGCCGCGTTCCAAGCCGAATGCGACAACATTGCCCCACCGTCCTCCCGCGCGGGGCCGGCCGGCGGCGTTAACGTGACCCTAACGAGCAGGGTTAACCCTTCCTTGACCGTGCCACGCTTGGATCACGGGGCCGTCCCATTCTGGTCACGGCCGGCGTCGATAGGGCCGCCGCTTCCGGAAAAAACCCGGCCGTCAGAGCCGGGCGGACGCAAGGACCGATCTGAAGAGGACCAATGATGGGGGTTTTCCCGGAGCCGGCGCGTCGCGCCGACGACGTGAGCCGACTCGTGCCGCAGACCCTGACCGGCACGGGCCATTTCGAGGATGAAGCCGTGGCGTGGCTGCCGCGGGCCGGACGCGAGACAGGGCGCCGGTCACTTCGCCGCACCGGCCTCGGCCGGATCTCCGGGACGCTGGCCATGGGGCTCGTCGCCGGGTTCGGCCTGCCGCAGGCCGCCTTCGCGCCCGCCTACTTCGCGCCGGCCGCCCAGGCCCACGACCGGGTCGACACCAGCCCGCGAGCCGCGCAGGCCCTCGCACAACGCGCGTCCGAGCCCGCGGTTCCCGCGGAGGCGCCGGCGGCCAAGGACGCCTGGAACGGCCTGCCGGTGCCGGAGCAGGAGCCCGCCACCACGGCCCTGATCCAGGAAGACCTCGCGGCCCTGCCGCGGGTCACGCAGGAGCAGGACGCGGTCAAGTTCGGCGAGCGCAGCGTGCCGCGCAAGGTGGTCGACACGATCGTCAAGGCCTCCGACGAGGCCGGCGTCGATCCGGTCTACATGATGGCGCTGGCCGACAAGGAATCGAGCTTCGACACGGACGCGAAGGCTGCCACATCCTCGGCGCAGGGGCTGTTCCAGTTCGTCGCCCGCACCTGGCTGGAGATGATCCGCGATTACGGCGCCCGCTACGGGCTCGCCGAGGAGGCCGCCGCCGTGAAGGGCCGGGGCGCCGCGATCACCGTCGCGGGCAGCATGCGCGCCCGGGTGCTCGGCCTGCGCAACGACCCGCGCGTCGCCGCCCTGATGGCGGCCGAGCTGATCAAGCGCGATCGCGAGCGGATCGAGGCCCGGGTCGGGCGCGCGCTCACCACGACCGAGCTGTACCTCGCCCATTTCCTCGGCACGGCGAGCGCCGGCCGCTTCCTGTCGCTCTCCTCCGAGAAGCCCGACGAGGTCGCCGGACGCGAGTTCCGCACGGCGGCCCGGGCCAATCGCAGCCTGTTCACCGAGAAGACGGGCGGCAAGCGCCGCAGCCTGACCGTGTCCGAGCTGCACGACCGGATCGACGGCATGATCGACCGGCGGCTGACCCGCTACCAGGGCGTGGCGGCGGTCGCCGAGGCCCTCGACAAGGCGCCGGTCCAGAGCGACGTCGCCGCCGCCGAGGAGACGGCTCCCGTGGCCGGCAACCGCCGCGTCGAGGTGACGGAGGCGCTGCCGCCGGACGGGGTGTGAGGACCCCGTCGGGGCGCCCGCTCGCCTGAGCCAATTGCCTGAGCAAGTTGGATCGCCGCTTCGGCGCGCCGGGTCTGTCGGATGGACAGTCCTCCCTGCCGACATCGTCCCCGATCGAGGCGCCGTCCCCGATCGAGGCGCCCAGATGTCACCTCGGGCGGATCTCGGGCAGGCCCGAGACCCGTCGGGAGAGGGGGGCGTGAAAATGAGGAATGGCGCGGCTCTCCCGCACGGAATCGTCGTCGTTCCGAACCGTCGCGACGCGATCGGGAACGGCTCTCGCGCCGACCGCGGTTCCGGCTTCCGGCCCCGCCCGCGGCGCCCCGGAGCATCCGGCGGTTCAGGGGCGGCGCATCGGGGCCGGAGACGGGCTCTCGCCCGAGCGTCGAGCAGCGTCAGACCTCGGCTTTTAAGGCACTGTTAACCATAGCAAGACCAATCCTGTCGGCAGACTACTTCTCTAAGAGACGCTTGGCGCCGATGCCCCGCTACTTCATCGATCTGCACGACGGCTCGCAGCCGATCCACGATGAGGTCGGGTTCGACCTGCCGGATCTGCCGGCGGCCCGCGCCAAGGTCACCCGGATCATGTCGGCGATCGCCCGCGACATGCTGCCGGACGTCGAGCGCCAGGATTACGTGGCCTGCGTCCGCGACGGCGTCGGCAAGGTGGTCTACCGGGCGCGCCTGTCCCTCGCCGCCGAGATGGTGGAGTGAGGCGGGCGTCCTCCGCGCCCGCGATGCGCCCCTGAGACCGCGCCGAATCCGCCCTAAGGCTCCCCGCCGCGCCGCGGCAGCGCTTGACCGCCCCCCGGTTCCGGCCATCTCGGATCCATGAAACGGCGCAGCCTGCTCACGGTCGCGAGTGCGGCCACGGTCATGACGCTCGGCGGCGTCGGCTACGCCGCGCACCGGCGCGGACGGAATCCCTATTACCGCGGCCCGACCTCCGACCATTTCGACGGGCTGCGGTTCTTCCTGCCGGGACAGTCGACCGACAAGGCGCTGCCGGACGTGCTGCGCTGGCAGGCTAAGCGGCAGCGCGAGCCCTGGCCGAAGAGCTTCCCCAGCCCCTATCCCGCCGACCGGCCACCGGAGCGGGTCGAAGGCCTGCGGGTCGTGCTGATCGGCCACGCGAGCTACCTCGTGCAGGTCGCCGGCCGGAACATCCTGATCGATCCGGTCTTCGCCAAGCGCGCGAGCCCGGTCCGCTTCGCCGGGCCGAAGCGCGTCAACCCGCCGGGGATCGCCCTCGCCGACCTGCCGCCCATCGACGCGGTCCTCATCACCCACAATCACTACGACCATCTCGACGGGCCGAGCCTCGCCCGGATCTGGCAGGCGCACCAGCCGCTGATCGTGGCGCCCCTGGGCAACGACACGATCTTGCGCGGCTACGACGACACGATGCATGTCGAGACCCGCGACTGGGGGGAGTCGGTCGATCTCGGCGACGGGCTGCAGGTCCACCTGACCCCCGCGAACCACTGGTCGGCCCGGGGCGTCAACGACCGACGGATGGCACTGTGGTGCGCCTTCGTGCTGACCTCGCCCCGCGGCGTGCACTACCATGTCGGCGATACCGGCTTCGGCGACGGCGCGCTGTTCTCCGACGTCCGGGCCCGGTTCGGGCCGCCGCGCCTCGCGACGCTGCCGATCGGCGCCTACGAGCCGCGCTGGTTCATGCAGGCCCAGCACGTCGATCCGGCCGAGGCCGTGAAGGCTTTCACCCTGCTCGGCGCCGAGCAGGCCCTCGGCCACCATTGGGGCACGTTCCAGCTCACCGACGAAGGCATCGAGCGGCCCGTCGAGGCGCTCGCGGCGGCCCTCGGCGGCGCCGGTATCCCGGCCGAGCGCTTCGTCGCCCTCCGGCCGGGCCAGGTCTGGGAGGCCTGACCCGCGCTGTCTCCGGGCTGTCTTCGGGCTGTCTCCGGGAAGCGGCGGCAGGCGCAGGCGGGCATTGGGCACGATGCGTGCATCATTCTGTATGCAGCATGGGGAGGAGGCTGGGGCAGCGCCGTCGCGCGCCTGACGGCCGGTGCCGCTCCGTGCGGCGCCCGCGCCTTCAGCCGAGAGACACGATGGACCCGATCAAGCCGACACGCCGATCCCTGATGGCCGGGGGCGTCGCCCTCGCGGCGCTGGGAGCGGCGGGCCGGGCCGGCGCGCAGGGCGCGGCCCCCGGCACCCTGACCTACGGCATCTCCATGACCGACCTGCCGCTGACCACCGGGCAGCCGGACCGGGGCGCGGGCGGCTACCAGTTCACCGGCCTGACCCTCTACGACCCCCTGGTCGCCTGGGAGCTCGACGTCGCCGACCGGCCCGGCAAGATGGTGCCGGGCCTCGCCACCGCGTGGGAGGCCGACCCGGCCGACCCCAAGGTCTGGACCTTCCACCTGCGCGAGGGCGTGGCCTTCCACGACGGCTCGGCCTTCGATGCCGACGCGGTGATCTGGAACTTCGACAAGGTGCTGAACAAGGAGGCGCCGCATTTCGACCAGCGGCAGGCCGCCCAGGTCCGCCCGCGCCTGCCCGGGGTCGCGAGCTACCGGAAGCTCGACGCCAAGACCGTCCAGGTCGTCACCAAGACGCCCGACAGCCTGTTCCCCTACCAGATGCTCTGGTTCCTGATCTCGTCGCCGGCGCAGTACGAGAAGGTCGGGAAGGACTGGGCGAAGTTCGCCTTCGAGCCCTCGGGGACCGGGCCGTTCCGGATGGGGCAGCTGGTGCCGCGGGTGCGCCTCGAGCTGCTGCCGAACGTCGGCTACTGGAACCCGAAGCGGGTCCCGAAGCTCGCGAAGCTGACCCTCACCTGCGTGCCCGAGGACCTCGCCCGGGTGAACGCGCTCCTGTCCGGCAGCGTCGACCTGATCGAGGCGCCCGCGCCCGACGCGGTGCCGCGCCTGAAGGCCGCCGGCATGCGGGTCGTGGGCAACGAGACGCCCCATGTCTGGAACTACCACCTGTCGATGCTGGAGGGATCGCCCTGGCGCGACCTGCGCCTGCGCAAGGCCGCCAACCTCGCCATCGACCGCGCGGGCGTCGTCGAGCTGATGGGCGGCCTCGCCCAGCCCGCGGTCGGGCAGGTCCAGGAGTCGAGCCCGTGGTTCGGCAAGCCGGGCTTCAGGATCCGGACCGACGTCGAGGCGGCGCGCAAGCTCGTCGAGGAGGCCGGCTACTCGGTGAAGAACCCCGTGAAGGCCACGGTCCTGATCCCGACCGGCGGCACCGGGCAGATGCTGTCGCTGCCGATCAACGAGTTCGTCCAGCAGAGCTGGGCGGAGATCGGGATCCAGGTGGAGTTCAAGACCGTCGAGCTGGAGGTCGCCTACACGGCGTGGCGCCAGGGCGCCGCGGATCCGAGCCTCAAGGGCGTGAGCGCCGGCAACATCGCCTACGTCACGTCCGACCCGTTCTACGCGATCCTGCGCTTCTACGATTCGCGTCAGATCGCGCCGAACGGCGTGAACTGGAGCCACTACCGCAACCCCGAGGTCGACGCCCTCTGCGACAAGGTGAAGGCGAGCCTCGACGTGGCCGAGCAGAACCGGCTGCTCGCGCGCATCCACGAGATCGTCGTCGACGACGCCGTGCAGGTCTGGGTGGTTCACGACACCAATCCGCACGCGCTGTCGTCGCGGGTGAAGAATTACGTCCAGGCGCAGCACTGGTTTCAGGACCTCGCGACGCTCGCCTGATCCATCCGGAACTGTGAGGCGCGCGGGAAGAACGGGAGAATATCGGGAACGATCGGCGCGAAGACGGGTTGGACCCCGAACGCACGAAGGAGAGTCCCATGAAGACCCTGCTTGCCGGCGCCGTCCTGGCCGCCTCCCTCGCGAGCGTCGTCCCCGCCGCGGCGCAGCGAATCGAGATCGGCCCCGACGGGCCGAGCGTCGACCTGCGCTCCCGCGCCCAGCGGGAGCGCGACTTCCGCCGCGAAGAGTATCGGCGCGACCGCGCCTACGACGAGGACCGCCTCTACCGGCGGCAGCGCTTCGACGACGACCGCCCGGTGATGCGGCGCGGCTACGGATACTGACTCGCCGCGCGGATCGCCGTCCGGTGATTGCGCGTCCTCTTCGGGGGCCGGCTCGCGCCGGCCCCTTTTTCTATGCCGACTCGCCGGCGACCGAGCCGAGACGGCGCGCTCAACCCACAGGGTCGAATTTCGCACTTGCAGCACGGCGAGTCGGAGACTAGGAAGATCGAGCATCAAATTTCGGGAGCATCTGGCAATGACCCTCCGTTTCATCAGTGGCTTCGCGGCGGTGACCCTCGCGGTGTGCGGCCTCTCTGCTCCGGCCGCTCTCGCCAAGCCGGTGAGCGGAGCGAGCGCCGTCAAGATGATCGACACCGACAACGACGGCACCGTCGACATGAAGGAAGTGGAGGCGGTGGCCTCGGCGACCTTCGACCGTCTCGAGAAGGACTCGGACGGCACGCTCGACGCCAAGGAGCTGAAGGGCCGCCTGAGCAAGGCCGGCGTGCAGCAGGCCGATCCGGACAACGACGGCACCCTCGACAAGAAGGAGTACCTCGCGGCCGTCGGCGAGCGCTTCAAGATGGCCGATCCGGACAACGACGGCACGCTCGACGCCAAGGAGCTGAACTCCAAGGCCGGCAAGGCCCTCCTCGCCCTCATCAAGTAATACCGGCCGGACGCTCCTGATGGTGCGTCGATGAGTGAGGCCCCCGCGGAGCTGCCGCGGGGGCCTCACCGCGTTTTAACCATCCGTTCACCTTGCCGGACCGTGCCATCCGCCGGATCTGCACGCAAAAGTTGTGGTTTGTCGCCGACCTTTTCTGGCATGCCCCCGCATCGGCCCTCATACGGCATCGGGCATCGGCGTCTCCGCGCTCCGTCGCGCGGGCCGGCGGACCGTTCGGCACCCGGTTTACCCATCCGGAGAGATGCGACGCTCGACCGCTCGCCGGGCACGCCGGGGGGAGTTGACGGCTCGCAACCTGTAGGTGCACCCTCGAACTGGTTGAGGGACCAACACGATGCGCGACGGCTCACCAGAGGACGAAGCGAACGCGAGACGCCGCGCGGAACTGTGCGCGCTGGCCGACGGGCGTGACACCGGCACCGGGCGGGACGCCGACGTCGCGGATGCGGACCCGACGGACCGGCTCGGCGAGCTCGGCGACGCGCTGCTCGCCGCCTATCAACTGGCCGAGCAGGACGGCGATCCGCTGACCGTGGCGCTGCTCGAACAGGCGCTGCTGCGGACCGGGCGGCGCCTGGCGCGCGGCATGTCGCCCGCCGATGTCGGCATCGCCTGCCACTGAAGCGGCGCAGGATCCCGCTCGCGGCGCGCGACCCCTCCCCTGAGGCGATCGCCGGGACGCCGCGGCGGCCCGGCTACGCGCCCGGCGCGGCGCGGTCGAGGAAGGCGCGCAGGTAGGCGCCGACCGCGTCCGCGCGCTCGACGGCCAGCAGGTGCGCCGCGCGGGGCAGCACGACGAGCTCGGCCTGGGCGATGCCGCCGCAGATCTCCTCGGCCATGGCCGGAGGTGTCGAGGGATCGTCGCGGCCGGCGATGACCAGGGTCGGCGCGGTGATGGCTCCGAGCGCCGGACGGAGATCCATGCGTCCGATCGCCCCGCAGCAGACCGCGTAACCGGCCGGATCGCAGGCCAGGAATCGCTCGCGGACAGCCCGGACCGCCTCGGGGTCGCGCGCCGCGAAGCCCGGCGTGAACCAGCGCCCCAGCGTCGCCTCGACCACGGCCGACGTTCCCTGGGCGCGCACGGTCGCGGCCCGCTCATCCCAGCTCTGCTGGCTCGGCAGGAAGGCCGCCGTCGCCATCAGGGTGGCACTGAGCGCCCGTCCGGGATCGGCGCTCGCCAGCGCCTGCACGGTCATCCCGCCGAGCGACAGGCCGACCAGATGGGCCCGGCCGATGCCGAGGGCGTCCAGCAGGCCCGCGAGGTCCCCGGCCAGATCCGCGATCGCCGTGGGCCGGTCGCGCGTGTCCGATCCGCCGTGGCCGCGGGTGTCGTAGCGCAGCGTCCGGTAGCGTCCCGCGAGCGCCGGCAGGAGCGCGTCCCACATTTCAAGGGTCGCCCCCAGCGAGTTCGAGAAGGCGACGACCGGAGCGTCCTCGGGACCCTCAAGGTGGTAGCGGAGGCCGAGTCCTCCGACGGTGATCTGCGGCATGCGGCTCTCTCCGGTCCGGGCTCTCGAGGGTGTCGCGCCGGCGGGCGGCGGGGCGGGGATCGCGGGCATCGCCATCCCCCGACGGCATTCAGGCGCGACCAAGGGGAATCAGGCCCCAGCCACGCTCGTGGAGGTAGTACAGCACGGTCTTGGTCACGGTCTCGGTCGAGGCGATCGAGCCGGCGACCAGCACGCTTCCGGTGAACAGATAGGACAGCAGCAGCGTGTCGAGGCTCCCGACGACGCGCCAGCTCATGGCCTTGGCGATCGAGCGGAGGCGGCTCTCCCCGGCCGGGGACGCGCCCGTCCGGGCGGGCTCCGGCGCGCGGCCATCTTGGGTCGGGACGTTGTCGGCGGGCATACGGGCTCCCTGCTGTCCATCCGAGACACGCGCGGCGGCGCTGTCCGTTGCGGGCCGCGCCACCGGATGCCGTCCCGTCGGACCGCCCGGCGCGCGGATGACGATGCCGCGAGCCCGGCGATCCGGAGGATCGTCTTCAACATGAGCTAATGCGCCGGCGGCCGAAACGCTCGACAAGAGCGGCGGCGAGGCCAGAGGAGATCAGCGATGCACGAGCCTGCGATGGGCGACGCCGCGACCCGCCCGGCGGAGTTCTGGGACACGGTCGGCGGTCTGGTGACCGCGAAGGTCGAGCCGGTGATCGGCCGCGCCGACAAGCAGCGCAGCCCGGTGATCGACTACCTGCGCGACCTGGAGGCCCTGGCGCGGCGCCAGTGCAGCAGCCGCGAGACGGTCCAGATCATCGCCTCGGGGCGGCGGCTTCTCGGGGACCGCAGCGAGATCGGGCCAGCGGACGGGCCGTTCACCCGCGCCTGAGCCGGGCACCCGGCGCCGCGCGCGATCGCGCGGCGGGTGCGGCCGGGCTGCCCATCAGGGCCGCCCGCGCCCCGGCGGCCGAGGGGGCACCGCCCGCGCCGCCCGCGACCGGACCAGGTAGATCGCCGCGGCCACCGCCCAGGCGGCGCAGGTCGGCGCCACCCATTGCTGCAGGTTCGGCAGCGACCAGCCGTACAGGAACTCGGCGCCGAGATGCGCCTGCACGGCGTCCCAGCCCGCATGCTTGATGTCGTGCTCCCGCTGCCCGGCCTCGCGGCCGTAATAGTAGGTCGAGACCACGAGCGCCGCGACGCCTTCCGGGCGGGGGCTGCGCAGCAGGATCAGCGCGGCCGCCATTCCGGCGGTCTCGGGGATCGCCGTCAGCGCGTGGCTCATCGCCGGGTTCGCGACCATGTAGGCGACGAGCGTTCCGAGCATGGGCGGCGCTTACACCAATCCCGACGCGGCGTCTGCGGCGACCCGGATCCGCGCCCGCGTTCGCGCGTGCCTTCGCGTGTGCATCCGCGGCCGGCGCCGCGCGGTTGACCCAGCGAGGCAGGGGCATCGGAGCCGCGCATGACCGACACCTACGAACTCGGCCGCTTCGTCGCCGCGCAGGAGGGCGTGTACCCGCGCGCCCTGGCGGAATTGCAGGCCGGGGACAAGCGCAGCCACTGGATGTGGTTCGTCTTCCCGCAGATCGCCGGGCTCGGCGCGAGCCCGATGGCGCAGCGCTACGCCATCGGGTCGCTCGCGGAGGCCGAGGCCTACGCGGCGCACCCGGTGCTCGGCGCGCGCCTGCGCGCCTGCACGGCGGCCGTCAACGCCGTCGCCGGGCGCTCGGCACACGCGATCTTCGGCTCGCCCGACGATCTGAAGTTCCGCTCCAGCATGACGCTGTTCGCCCGCGCCGTGCCGGGGGAGCCGGTCTTCGCCGACGCGCTCGCGCGCTACTTCGACGGCGTCCCCGACCCGCGGACTCTGGCGAAGCTCGGGGCGGGCTAGGGCGTCACCGGCCCCACAGGCCGACCCGCTCGGCCCGGGCCTGCTCCTCCGCGCCCAGGAGGTCCGGTGGGGCGTCCTCCGAGGCGCGGGCGCCGCCCGCCGCCAGGATCAGCCCGGCGAGGTCGTCGCCCTCGATGCGGCAGCGGGCCGTGGCCCCGTCGGACAGGCCGCTGCAGACGACCTCGCGACGGCGCAGGTAGCTGGCGAGCTGGCGGGCGAGGTGGCCGCGCTCGCCGACCACGCCGAGGAGGCGCACGACTCGCCCGCGCAGGTTGAGGGTGCCGGTGTCGATCACCTCCGGCACGCCGCGGACCTCGCCAACCGCGGCCGGCTCGGGTGCGGGTGCCGTCGCCCGGGCCGGCTCGGCCCGCTCCGCCGAGGGGCGGGCCCTGCCCTTCGCGAGCTTCTCGGTGGCCCGCTGGACGAAGTCGTGGAAGATCCCGGCCGGCATCTCGCCGCCGAACATGCGGTTCATCGGACTGTCGTCGTCGTTGCCGACCCAGATCCCGACCACGAGGTCGGGGGTCATGCCGACGAACCACGCGTCGCGGAAATCCTGGCTCGTGCCGGTCTTGCCGCCGATGATCTGGCCCGGCACCCGCGCTGCGCGGCCGGTGCCGGATTCCACCACCGCCTGCAGCGAGTCGAGCATCATCGTGCGCGGTTCCTGCGCCAGCATCGGCCCCGGGGCCGCGTCGGTGCGGACGTAGAGCGGCTGCGGCGCGGCCCCGCGGATCGCCTGGATGCCGTAGGTCTGGAGCGGGGTGCGCCCGGACAGGACCGAGCCGTAGGCGCGGGTCATCTCCAGGAGGCTCACGGCGCCCGAGCCGAGGACGAGGCTCGGCACGTTGGGCAGGTCGGACTGGATCCCGAGCTTGCGGGCGGTGGCGATCACCGCCGGGATGCCGACATCCTGCCCGAGCTGGGCCGCCACGGTGTTGATCGAGAGCGCGAAGGCGGTCCGCAGGGGCACGGCCCCCCGGTAGCGGCCGTCGTCGTTCTCGGGCTGCCAGTCGCCGATCTGGATCGGGCGGTCGACCATCACGGATTCCGGCGTGTAGCCCTTCTCGTAGGCCGTCAGGTAGGCGAGGAGCTTGAACAGGGAGCCGGGCTGGCGCTTGGCCTGGACGGCGCGGTTGAACTGGCTGTCCTCGTAGTCGCGGCCGCCGACCATGGCGAGGATCGCGCCCTCCTTCGAGAGCACCACCATGGCGGCCTGGCCGACCTTGCGGCGGGCGCCGTCCTTGTCGAGGCGGCGGGCCACGACGCCCTCGGCGAGGCTCTGCAGGTCGAGGTTGAGGGTCGAGCGCACCGTCATGTCGCCGTCCGTGCCGGCGAGGCGCTTCACGTCGCCCGCGATCATGTCGAGGAAGTAGTTGGTGCCGGGCGGCGCCTCGGGGGGCGACTTGAGGGTCACGCTCTGCTTGCGCGCGGCATCGGCCTCTCCTTGCGTGATCGCGCCGGTCTCGACCATGGCCTGGAGCACCACGTCGGCGCGCTCCTTGGCGCCGCCGAGGTTGCGGGTCGGGGCGAGCTGCGAGGGCGCCCGCACCAGCCCGGCCAGCATCGCCGATTCCGGCAGGTTCAGCGCCTTGGCGGGCTTGCCGAAGTAGCGCCGCGCCGCCGCGTCCGCCCCGTAGGCGCCGGCGCCGAAATAGGCGGAGTCGAGGTAGCCGAGCAGGATCGCGTCCTTGCTCATCGTCGATTCGACCCGCAGCGCCAGGAAGGCCTCCTGCACCTTCCGCCAGAGCGTCTTCTCCTGGTTGAGGGAGGTCAGGCGAACGTATTGCTGGGTGATGGTCGAGCCGCCCTCGCGCACGCCGCCGCCGCGGAGATTGCGCCACGTCGCCCGGGCGAGGCCGCGCAGGTCGATGCCCCAGTGACTGTAGAAGCGGCGGTCCTCGATCGCCACGATCGCCTGGGCGAGGTGCGGCGGCAGGTCGGCCGCGGTGAGCTTCTGGCCCCGGAAGCTGCCGCGTGTGGCGAAGACCCGGCCGTCGTCGGCCTCGACGGTGATCGCCCGCTGGCCGGTCTCGACCACGGCGCCGCCCAGCGGCGGCAGGCTCACGAAGGCGGCGAACAGGTAGATCGCCAGCGCCAGCGCCGGCAGCAGGACCACCAGGGCGGCGGCGATCACGGCCGGGTGCCGGCGGCCGAGGATCGGGCGACGTCGCCGAGTCCGGACGCGCGCGCCCGTCTCGGCGGCGGGCGGGAGATCGGCCCGCGCTCGCGCCGCGCGCTCCGCCGCGCGGGCCGACAGGGCCCGGCCGGTCCGCGCGAGGCCGAGTCCGGCCGCGGCGAGGAGGGTCCGGAGATGGCGCGCGAGGTCGCGCGCGGCGCGCCCAGCCTCCCGGGCGGCGAACCGCGGGTCCGGAGCGTCGGCGGCGGGATCCGGCTTCGGCGGTTTCGGCCCGTCGGCCGGGGCGCGTTCCGGCGCGTCGGGCGTCATCGTGGTGCGTGTTCCGGGACCGGTCGATCCGGCCGACCGAGCCTTCTAAGCCGCATCCGTCCCGGTGTCCCGCCGGTGCGGGGTCGCGGGACGGGCGCAGCGTCGATCGCGCCGCGACCGTGTGGATCGGGCCACGGGGTCCGGTCCGGCCGGGGCCGGCTCACCGGCCGAGCGGCGCTCCCGGACCGACGGCCCCGTGCTGGGCGCGCAGCTTGAAGGCCAGGATCAGCAGGAGGATGCCGAAGGCGAAGGTGTAGGAGCCGATCCACCACGTCAGCACCAGGGCCGACATGCCCGGGTTGATGAGCAGCGCGAGGCCGAACAGGATCGACACGACCCCGCCCAGGACGAGCCACCAGCGCCCGTAATGGAGGTGCAGGCGGAAGGCCGCGGCGATCATCAGGCCGCCGGTGACCAGCGCCCAGGCGGCGAGCAGCAGGACGAACGCCCAGACGGCCGCGGCCGGCACCAGCACCGCCGCGACGCCCACGACGATGTCGACGAGGCCCTCGAGCAGCAGGAAGCCCCAGCGCTCGTGGCGCTGCGCGGCCCGGACCGCGCCGACGACGGCGAAGATTCCGTCGACGAGCATGTAGGCGGCGAAGAACAGGACGAGTGAGAGCACGAAGGCGCCCGGGGCGATGAACGCGACCGCCCCGAACAGGATCGCGATGACGCCGCGCAGGGCGACGAGCCACCAGTTCCGCGCCAGCGCCGCGCTCATGGCGTCGAGGCGCGCCACGCCGACGAGCGGGATGCCGGAGGGCGTGGTCGCGGGGCCGGATCCGGGGCTGTTCGGCGTCGGGGATGGGCTGCTGGTCATGGCGAACTCCTGGGCCTTCAGGCCGAGAACCGCGAAGGTTCCGGGCGCAGAACGCCGCAGTGCGGCATGCGTTCCTAGACGGGCCGATCTGCGCGTGGAACCTTGAGCCTGCGGCCGGCTTTTGCTGCCTGAGGCGGGCGATGCGACAAGCCCGGTCACCCCCGGGTGGCCGGCCCATCGGGCGACGACTTCCCATGTTTGACGATCAGCGGCACCTCTCCGAGGACGAGGCGCGCCCGCGGCCGGCCGACGGCCCGGCCGTCGCGCGCGAACGCGACGTGCTCGATCTCGGCCGCACCGAGCCGGCCGCCGATCGCGGGGCCGACCGCGAGGCCGCGCGCAAGCCCGGCACGGAGGGGGCCGACGACGCGCCCGAGGCGCAGGACGGGCAGGCGGGAGACGACGCCGAGGATGACGACGACGGCGCGCGGCGCCCCAGCGTCCTGCGGCGCCACCCCGTCGCGTTCCTGCTCGGCGGCCTCGCGGTCGTCGCGCTCTGCGTCGGGGTGTTCTTCTACTGGCTGCTCTACATGCATCCCTACGAGAGCACCGACGACGCCTTCGTCGACGCGCGCAGCATCTCGATCCAGCCGAAGGTCGGCGGCTACCTGGTGGACGTGCCGGTCACCGACAACCAGCACGTCGAGGCCGGCCAGATCCTGTTCCAGGTCTTCCAGCGCGACTACGACATCGCCCTCGACCAGGCGAAGGCGCAGGTCGCCGCCGACGAGGCCGGCATCAAGAACATCGACGCGCAGATCCAGGCGCAGTACGCCAACATCGACGTGTCCAAGGCGCAGGTCGCCACCGCCGAGGCGGCGCTGAAATTCGCCCAGGAGGACGCGGCCCGCTACAAGGACCTCGCCGAGCGCGGCTCCGGCTCGGTCCAGCAGTCGCAGTCGGCGACCTCGACGCTGCAGCAGCGGCAGGCGGCCGTGCAGAGCGCCAATGCCAGCGTGGTCGCCGCGCAGAAGCAGGTCGGCTCGCTCCAGGCCCAGAAGGCCTCGACCCAGGCGCAGCTCGGCCGCGACCGGGCGCAGGTCGAGCAGGCCGAGCTGAACCTCGGCTACACGACGGTGCGCGCCGTGCAGGGCGGCCGCATCGTGCGGCTCACCGGCGGCGTCGGCCAGCTCGCGCAGGCCGGCCAGACCCTGGCGATGTTCGTGCCCGACGACATCTGGGTGACGGCGAACTTCAAGGAGACGCAGATCACCGACATGCGGCCGGGCCAGCCGGTCGACATCGAGATCGACGCCTATCCCGGCCGCAAGATCCAGGGCACCGTGGCCTCGGTGCAGCCCGGCTCGGGCACCGCCTTCAGCCTGCTGCCGGCGCAGAACGCCACCGGCAACTACGTGAAGGTGACCCAGCGCATCCCGGTCAAGATCGTGGTCAAGAACTGGCCGACGGACGTGTCGATCGGCCCGGGCATGTCGATCGTCCCGACCGTCACGGTGCGGTGAGCGCCGTGGCTGGCCAGGCGAGCGCGGCCGCGCCCGGACGCAAGCCGGGTGCGGGGCAGGCGAGAGGAAGCAAGGCCGCGTCCGGCAAGGCCCCGGGCGGCCACAATCCGTGGCTGATCGCGGGCGTGGTGGCGCTGGCGACCTTCATGGAGGTGCTCGACACCACCATCGCCAACGTGGCCCTGCGCTACATCTCGGGCGGGCTCGCGGTCGGTCCCGACGAGGCGGCCTGGGTGGTGACGAGCTACCTCGTCGCCAACGCGATCACCCTGACCGCGTCGAGCTTCCTGGCCAAGCGCTACGGCCGCAAGGCCTTCTTCATGTGGTCGGTGGCGCTGTTCACCGTCTCGTCGATCCTGTGCGGCTTCGCCTGGAGCCTGGAATCCCTGCTGCTGTTCCGGGTGATGCAGGGGCTCGGCGGCGGCGGCATGGCGCCGCTCGCGCAGTCGATCCTGGCCGATTCCTTCCCGCCGGCGAAGCGCGGCCAGGCCTTCGCGCTCTACGGGGTCGCCATCGTGGTGGCGCCGGTGATCGGCCCGACGCTCGGCGGCTGGCTCTCCGACAACGCTTCCTGGCACTGGTGCTTCCTGATCAACGGGCCGGTGGGCGTGATCGCCCTCGGGCTGATGTACTGGCTGATCGAGGACAGCGACGCGGCCAAGAAGGAGCGCCGCGCCCTGGTCCGCAAGGGCATCCGCTTCGACATCGTCGGCTTCGTGCTGGTCGCCCTGTTCCTCGGCTCGCTGGAGGTGATCCTCGACGAGGGCCAGCGGAAGGACTGGTTCGGCACCTCGACGCTGATGAACGTCTCCGGCGTGCTGATGGTCGTCTCGTTCATCGCCATGATCCCGTGGCTGCTGACCCGCGAGAACCCGGTCGTCGACCTCCGCCTGATCGGCAACCGCCAGTTCGGGTCGTGCTTCCTGGTGATGATGTTCACCGGGGCGATCCTGATCGCCACCACGCAGTTCATCCCGCAGATCACGCAGGAATATTACGGCTACACCGCCACCCTGTCGGGCCTCGTCCTCGGCCCGGGCGGCATCGTCACGGTGGTGATGATGTTCCTCACCGGCCGGATCTCGTCCTACGTCCAGCCGAAATGGCTGATCGCCACCGGCATGACGATCGTGGCGCTCGGCATGTACGACCTGACCCGGATCGACGGCAGCACGACCTTCGCGTTCTTCGCGTGGTCGCGGGTCTATATCGGCATCGGCCTGCCGATGGTGTTCCTGTCGATCACCTCGGCCTCGTACGAGGGGATCCGCAAGGACCAGACCGATCAGGCCTCGGCGCTGATCAACGTCGCCCGCAACGTCGGCGGCTCGATGGGTGTCTCGCTCGCCCAGAACATCCTGGCCTACCGGAGCCAGTTCCATCAGAGCCGCCTGGTGGAGAGCGTCAACCCGGCCTCGCCGGCCTACCAGGAGACCATGCGGCAGGCGACGCAGTACTTCTCCGAGCACGGCTACGCCGGTGTCGAGGCCCAGAACCAGGCGACGGCGTGGATCGGGAGCGTGCTCAGCACCCAGGTGGCCTACTGGGCCTATATCGACGTGTTCTGGGTGCTCGGCCTCGTCGCCGCCTGCGCGGTCCCGCTGGCCCTGAGCCTGAAGAGCGTCAAGCTCGGCGGTGGGGCGCCGGCCGGGGGGCACTGAGGGCGGCGGCCGCGGCCGGGACGGCGCCCGGATTCCGGACGCGCCCCGGCCCGCGGACCGGCCCCCGAGCCCTAGCCCGGATCGTCGGCGGGCTTCTCGCCCGGTGCCGCGAACAGATCCTCCGGCGCGGCCACGGTGACGCGGCGCTGCGCCACGTCGAGGACCGGCACGAAGGCCTTGGTGAAGGGCAGGAGCGCGGTGGCGCCGCCGTTCGGCGGTCGCAGCTCCAGGAGATCGCCGCCGCCGTAATTCGGCACGGCCACGATCGTCCCGACGAGGGTTCCGGCCTCGTCCACCGCCGCGGCGCCGATCAGGTCGGCGGCGTAGACCTCGTCGTCGTCCTCGGGCGCGGCCAGACGGTCGCGGGGAACGAACAGGGCCACGCGGTTGAGCGCCTCCGCGGCGCTGCGGCCCGAGACACCCTTGACCCGGGCGATCAGCATGTCGGGCGACGAGCCGGGGGCGGGACGCACGTCGGCGAACGCCAGCGTCCGGCCGTCGGACGTCTGGAGCGCTCCGTAGCCGGCGATCGCCTGCGGATCGCCGGTGTAGGACTTGAGCCGGACCTCGCCGGTGAGGCCGTGCGCCCGCCCGAACTCGCCCAGCAGGACGAGGTTGGGATCGGGCGGCACGGGCGGCGGCGCCGGCCTGGGGGCCGGTGCCTTGGGCGAGGTCGCCGCGTCGGGCGCGATCTTGCCGATCGCCGTGCTCGTGCGGCCTCGGCGGCCGCCGTCGCGGGAGGTGGGACCTGCGGGGCGGCGCGCCATGACCGGTGCGCCTTACGCGGCGGCGTCCTCGGCGGGGGCGGCGGCCTTCTCGGCGCGCTTGGCGGCGCGCTCCTTGGCCTTCTCGCCCGGCTCCGCCTTCTGCGGGTTGTTGCGGGCCGGACGCTTGGCGAGGCCGGCCTGGTCGAGGAAGCGCAGGACGCGGTCGGTCGGCTGCGCGCCCTTGGCGAGCCAGCTCTGGATCTTCTCGTTGTCGAGCACGATGCGGGCCGGATCGTCCTTGGCCTTCATCGGGTCGTAGGCGCCGACCTTGTCGATGAAGCGGCCGTCGCGCGGGGCGCGGGCGTCGGCGACGACGATGCGGTAGTAGGGGCGCTTCTTGGCGCCGCCGCGGGTGAGACGGATCTTGAGGGCCATGGTCTGACTACTTTCGCTGTTGCTCGATCTGGGACTCGTGGTCCGCCTTGATCGACTGGTGGTGCCGAATGACTTCCTTGACCACGAAGGCCAGAAACTTCTCGGCGAAGTCGGGGTCGAGCTTGGCCTCGACCGCGAGCTTGCGGAGCCGGGCGACCTGACGGGCCTCCCGGTCCGGATCGGAAGGGGGGATCCCCTTTCGGGCCTTGAGCTCGCCGACCCGCTGCGTGCAGCGGAAACGCTCGGCGAGGAGGTGGATCAGCGCCGCATCGAAATTGTCGATGCTGTCCCGCAGGCGCGCGAGTTCGGGATCGACGGCCTGGGCCGCGAGCACGCTCATTTCTTCTTCCCCGGCATGAACCCACCGAGACCCGGCAGCTTCGGGCCGCCGAGGCCCGGAAGTCCGGGAAGCTTGGGCATCCCGCCCCCGCCCAGGCCCGGCGGCATCGGCGGCAGCTTGCCGCCGAACTGCTTCTCGAGCTGCGCGATCTGCTCCGGCGTCGGCTCCGGCATGCCGGGCGGGAGGCCGGGCATTCCACCGCCCATCCCGCCGCCGCCCAGGCCGAACATCGAGCCGAGCGCCTGCCCGATCCCGCGCTTGCCCTGGCCCATCGCCTTCATCATGTCGGCCATGGTCCGGTGCATCTTCAGGAGCTTGTTGATCTCCGAGACGTCGACCCCCGAGCCGGCCGCGATGCGCTTCTTGCGGCTGTTCTTGAGGAGGTCGGGGTTCTTCCGCTCCTGCGGGGTCATCGACGAGATGATCGCCCGCTGGCGCTTGAACATCTTCTCGTCGAGGTTGGCGCCCTCGACCTGCTTCTTGATCTGGCCCATCCCGGGCAGCATGCCCATCAGGCCGCCGATGCCGCCCATCTTCTCCATCTGGGCGAGCTGCATGGACAGGTCTTCGAGATCGAACTTGCCCTTGCGCATCTTCTCCGCGGTGCGGAGCGCCTGCTCGTGGTCGATGGTCTCGGCGGCCTTCTCGACGAGCGAGACGATGTCGCCCATGCCGAGGATGCGGTTGGCGACGCGGGCCGGGTGGAACTCCTCCAGCGCGTCGACCTTCTCGCCGACGCCGACGAGCTTGATCGGCTTGCCGGTGACGGCGCGCATCGACAGAGCCGCGCCGCCGCGGGAATCGCCGTCCATCCGGGTCAGGACGATGCCGGTGACGCCGAGGCGCTGGTCGAAGGCGCGGGCGGTGTTGACCGCGTCCTGGCCGGTGAGCGCGTCGGCGACGAGCAGCACCTCGTGGGGCTTCGTCGCGGCCTTCACCTCGGCGGCCTCGGCCATCAGGCCCTCGTCCACCGTGGTGCGGCCGGCGGTGTCGAGCATCACCACGTCGAACCCGCCGAGACGGGCGGCGTCCATGGCGCGCTTGGCGATCTGCACCGCAGACTGGCCGGCGACGATCGGCAGGCTCTCCACGCCGACCTGCTTGGCCAGCACCGCGAGCTGCTCCATGGCGGCCGGGCGGCGCGTGTCGAGGGAGGCGAGCAGCACCTTGCGCTTCTCGCGGTCGGAGAGGCGCCGGGCGATCTTGGCGGTGGTCGTGGTCTTGCCCGAGCCCTGCAGGCCGACCATCAGGATCGGCACCGGGGCGGGGGCGTTGAGATCGACGGTCTCGGCGTCGGTGCCGAGCATCGCCACGAGCTCGTCGTTGACGATCTTCACGACCATCTGGCCGGGCGTCACCGACTTGAGCACGACGGCGCCGACGGCCTTCTCCTTCACCCGGTCGGTGAAGCCGCGGACCACCTCGAGGGCGACGTCGGCCTCCAGCAGGGCGCGGCGCACCTCGCGCATGGCGGCGGTGACGTCGGCCTCGGTCAGGGCACCGCGACGGGTGAGTCCCGAGAGGATGCCGGAGAGGCGGTCGGACAGGCCTTCGAACATGATCCTGACGCCCCGCCGTTACTGCTCGAGCCCGGCGCGCTCGACGCGGCGCGCCTGGAGGGCGGCCTCGAAGCTGCGCAGGGCGCTCGCGAATTTGTCCCGGCACTCCGGGTTGCAGAAGCCCACCACGGCGCCGTTGTAGAGCGTCAGCGAGTCGGCCGAGATCGGCTTGCCCGACCACGGGCAGGTCTCGTTGATCGCGTCCTCGATCTTCAACGCTTCTTGATCTCGCGTCATGCGGGTGCCTCGGCCGGCGGATCCCGTCCTCGCATATCGGCCAACGCCCATCGCGCCCGAGGGCGCGGACGCGCTGTCGGGCGTTGACCTCCGGCCTCACGGGACCGGTCGGCTTGGCATCGGTCGATCTGCAACGGATCGGGAGGCCGGGGCGTAGCGGCAGCCGGCCGGAAAGTCAATTTTCGCGCCCGGTCCGGGCCACCGCGGTTCGCTCCGGCGCCGGGACGGGCGGGACGAACCGCGTTAACTTTTACCGATCGTTAAGCATGTTGGGATTGTCTTCAGCCCATATTCGCTCAGGACGCCCGCCGATGTCGGAACCCGCCCGCTCTCACTCGCCGACCGAGCCCGGCAGCTTTCCCTCGACCGGTCCGCTCCGCGACTGGCTGACGGCGATGAAGGCCCAGGCGCCGGTCGAGACCCGCGGCGAGGCGCGGCCGGCGGAGGCCCCGCCCGAGGCGAAGCGGGCCCGCGGCGGCGAGACGGCGTGGTCGCCCCGCGTCGTCGCGACCCACGAGGCCCCGCGGGTCGCGGCCGAGGATCCCGACATCGCCGAGCTGATGGCCGAGAACCTGATGCTGAAGGCCAAGCTGCGCGTCGAGGCCGAGCGCCAGGACGAGCTGCAGGCCATCCTGGCCGACGAGATCCGGACCCTGCGCGAGCATATCCGCGACGAGATCGGCTCCCTGGAGGATCTCCGGGCCGAGCAGGAGGACGTCCGCATCGAGCGCGAGGAGTTCCGCGGCGAGCGGGAGCGCTTCCGGGCCGAGCGCGAGGAGCTGCGCGCCGAGCGCGACCGGGCGATCGCGGAGCGGGACGCCCTGCGGGCCGAGCGTCTGACCCTGGCGGGCGAGCGCGACGCCCTGCGCGAGGAGCGCGACCTTTGGCGCGCCCGGACCGAGGCGCTGGCCCAACCGCTGTTCCAGTCCCAGCGGCGCTGAGCGCGCACCCGGACCCTGAAACGCCGAAGGGCCACCCGAGAGGGTGGCCCTTCCATTGCCGAACCGTGTCGTCCGGCGGAACTGTCCCGAGATCGGGTCTCTAGCGCGTCTTAGAGCGACGCGCCGGAGGCGACGGTCCAGGTCCGATGAGCCGAGACACACGGCTGATGACAATGAGACACTGGATCACCTCCTTTCGTTGGTTGCGGGTGAAGCGAAGGTAGGTGGCCGCACCCGGCTTGTGAAGCCCCGCGCCTGCGCCCGTTTGTCCTCCCCAGATCGGTGCCGAACCGGCGCCGCGCCGGACCGGGCTCTCCCAGGGGCCGGCGCTTCCCCGCCCCGGCGGCCGGGCGTATGACGGGCGTCCCGAGGTCTGCCCGAACCGCCTTGAACGCGCCCTTCGCCAACCCGCCGCGCCCCGCCGACGAGGCCGCGCTCGATCCCGACGCGATGCGCCAGCCGCTCGGCAACGCGTGGTACTGCGTCGGGCAGTCCCGGAGCCTCGGCAGGGCGGGCGGCCGATCGGCCCTGCGGGCCGTGGCGCTGAACGGCGAGCAGATCGTGCTGGGCCGCGCCCCCGACGGCACGCCCTTCGCGCTGCGCGACCGCTGCCCCCACCGTGGCATGGCCCTGTCGAAGGGCCGCTTCGACGGCGACACCCTGATGTGCCCGTTCCACGGCTGGCGCTTCGGCACCGACGGGCGCTGCCGCGACGTCCCGACCCTGTCGGAGCACGACGCGGCCGACTTCTCGCGCATCCAGGTGCAGCGCTTCCCCGTGCGGGAGAGCGCCGGCTTCCTGTGGGTCAACCCGCATCTCGGCCCCGCCGCGGGCGCGGTGCCGGAGGTGCCGGCGCTGGACTTCGAGCCCGCCGGCTCCCTCGTGGTCGAGTTGGAGGTCGAGGCCTCCTTCGACCTGACGACGCTGAGCCTCGTCGATCCCGGGCACGTCGCCTTCGTCCACGATTCGTGGTGGTTCCGGCCCTCGAAGCAGCTCCGCGAGAAGGTGAAGACCTTCCAGCCGGTGCCCCACGGCTTCGTGATGACGAGCCACGCGACCACGACGAGTTCGCCGGTCTACCGCCTGCTCGGCGGCATCCCCGAGGTCGAGATCGAGTTCCGCCTGCCCGGCGTGCGGCTGGAGCGCATCCGCGCGGGGGAGAAGCGGGTGGCGAACTACACCTTCGCGACGCCGCTGACGCCGGACCGGACCCTGCTCACCAACGCGCTCTACTGGAGCATGCCGGCGCTGAACCTGCTCAAGCCGGTCGCGCGCCCGCTGATGCGGCAGTTCCTGACCCAGGACCAGCAGGTGCTCCAGCACGCGCAGGACGGGCTCGACCGCAAGCCCACCATGGTGCTGTTCGGCCAGGGCGACCTGCCCTCGCAATGGTATTTCCGGCTGAAGCGCGAGGCCCTGGAATCGGCCCGCGACGGTCGCCCGTTCGTCAACCCGCTGGAGCGCCGCGAGTTGCGCTGGCGCTCCTGAGACGCCGCTACCGCGCCGTCGCGTCGTCGCGGCAGGGCCGGATCGTCTCCGGCCTCGGGCGCGCCTCCGGGGCGGGGGCGGCGAACACCGCCAGGTAGGCCCCGTCCGCGAGCGGCCGGAAGCCGGTCTCCCGGTAGCCCGCGGCGGCGAGCTCGCAGCGCAGGAGCGCCGGCGGCGTGCCGTGCCGCGACGGGATCGCGTCGGCGTCGACGATCCCGACCCGGCCGCCCGGGCGCATCGCGGCGGCGAGGTTGTGGAGCAGGCCGAAGGGCTGGGTGATCTCGTGGTACATGTGGACGAGGATCGCCGCGTCCACCGAGGCCGGGGGCAGGCGCGGGTCGTGCGGCTCGCCGCGCACGACCGTGACGTTCCCGAGTGGCCGCACCCGCGTCTCCAGGGCCGCCAGGTAGGACGGCGTCACGTCCTCGGCGAGCACGCGGCCCCGCGGCCCGACCCGGGGGCTCAGCCGCACCGCGTAGTAGCCGCTGCCGGCGCCGATATCCGCCACCGTCTCGCCGGGGGCGATGCCCATCCCCGTGGCGACCTGCTCGAACTCGCCGGCCCTGTCGCGCTCGGCCTCCGAGGACCAGCGCGGCGCGACGATCTCGGCCACGGGCCGGTCGGGCCTGGGGAAGGCGGCGGCGGGCGCGCCCGGGGGCGCCAGGGGCTCGGCGGCGCGGGCCGGGCCGGCCAGGGCGGCAGGGGCGGCGACGGCGAGGAGGGCGAGGGCGCGGATCATGGCCGACAACCCGCGGGGCGCGTCCGCGGTGCCGGGCCCGTTGACCGTGCCGCACCCCGCGCGCCATCAAGCGCCATGACGCGCGCGGACACGCCCTGGCGGGCCACGATCCTCACCCTCTACCCGGAGATGTTCCCGGGCCCGCTGGGCCTCTCCCTGTCGGGCGACGCCCTGGCGCGGGGCGACTGGACCCTGGAGGCCCGCAACATCCGCGAGCACGGCCTCGGCCGCCACCGCTCGGTCGACGACACGCCGGCCGGCGGCGGGGCCGGGATGGTCCTGCGCTGCGACGTGCTCGCAGCCGCCATCGACGCCGCGGCCGTCGGCGCCGCGACCGGGGCCGACGACCCGCGCCCGCGCCTGCTCATGTCGCCCCGCGGCCGGCCGCTCACCCAGGCGCGCGTGCGCGACCTCGCGGCGGGACCGGGCGCGCTGATCGTCTGCGGCCGCTTCGAGGGCGTCGACGAGCGCGTGATCGCCGGGCGCGGCCTGGAGGAGGTCTCGATCGGCGACTACGTGCTGTCCGGCGGCGAGATCGCCGCCCTGGTGGTGCTGGATGCGTGCGTGCGGCTCCTGCCCGGCGTGATGGGCAAGATGGAATCCGGCGTCGAGGAGAGCTTCGAGGGCGGGCTCCTCGAGTACCCGCACTACACGCGCCCCCGCGACTGGGAGGGCCGCGCGATCCCGGACGTCCTGTCCAGCGGCAACCACGCCGCCATCGCCCGCTGGCGGCGGGCGGAGGCCGAGCGGATCACCGCCGAGCGCCGCCCCGATCTGCGCGACGGGTCTGTGGCCGGTCAGGCCGGCTCGAGGTCGATCACCGGGCCGTCGCGGTCGTAATCCAGCGGGTCGAGCTGCAGCGGCCGCGGCACGACGCGCGGTGTCCGGCTCGCCAGCACGATGCGGGGTATTAAGGCCCCAATAACCAAGAGTAGAACGGACCAGACCGCCAATATCGCGGCGCTGTGGAAAGACATCGGCGCACCTCAAACGCAACGCGGCACCTCATTAAGGCTAACGGGCCCGGATTAATCGACTGTTCCCCGCCGCCCGGGCCCCTGTCCCGACCGGGGGCAGCGCCGCGAAGACTGCCGGTGGGACGGGCGCTTGCAAGCCGGCCGGTTTCGGCGCATGCGCGAGTCGGGACGCGCCTCCCCGCGGGAGCGCGGCCCTCTGCAAGGATGGATCCGCCATGACCAGCCGCCCCACGCAGCGCCCGCGCGTGCCCCATTTCTCCTCCGGTCCCTGCGCGAAGCGCCCCGGCTGGACCCCGGCCGCCCTGGCCGACGCCGCGCTCGGCCGGTCGCACCGCTCGCCCCTCGGCAAGGCCAAGCTCGGCCGGGCCATCGACCTGACGCGCGCGGTGCTGCAGGTGCCGGCCGAGTACCGGATCGGCATCGTGCCGGCCTCCGACACCGGCGCCGTCGAGATGGCGATGTGGACGATGCTCGGGCCGAAGCCCGTCGAGGTCGCCGCCTGGGAGGCGTTCGGCAAGGAGTGGGTGACGGACGCGCTGAAGCAGCTCAAGATCGCGCCGCGCATCCACCAGACGCCCTACGGGATCCTGCCGGACCTCGCGGCGATCGACACGAAGAACAGCGACGTGGTCTTCACCTGGAACGGCACCGCGGCCGGCGTGAAGGTGCCGGACGGCGACTGGATCGCGGCCGACCGCGCGGGGCTGACGATCTGCGACGCGACCTCGGCGGCCTTCGCCCAACCCCTGCCCTGGGACAAGCTCGATGTCGTGACCTTCTCGTGGCAGAAGGTGATGGGCGGCGAGGCGGCGCACGGCATGCTGATCCTCTCGCCCCGCGCCGTGGCGCGGCTGGAGAGCCACACGCCGTCCTGGCCCCTGCCGAAGATCTTCCGCCTCACCAAGGACGGGAAGCTGATCGAGGGCATCTTCAAGGGCGACACGATCAACACGCCCTCGATGCTGGCCGTCGAGGACTACCTCGACACCCTGGACTGGGCCGAGCGGATCGGCGGCCTGAAGGCGCTGCACGCGCGGGCCGACGCCAACGCGAAGGTCGTCTACGACTGGGTCGCGCGCACGCCCTGGATCGCGCCGCTGGCCGCCGATCCCGCGACCTACTCGAACACGGGCGTCTGCCTCGTGATCGCCGATCCGGACGTGCTCGCCCGCGGCGACGCGGCGGTCTCGGCCTTCGCGGCGGGGATCGTCGAGCGCCTCGACCGCGAGGGCGTCGCCCTCGACATCGGCGCCTACCGCGACGCCCCGGCGGGCCTGCGGATCTGGTGCGGCGCCACCGTGGAGACCTCGGATCTGGAAGCGCTGACGCCCTGGCTCGACTGGGCCTTCGCGGAGGAGAAGGCGGCGCTGACGCGGGCGGCGTGAGCGCTTCGGGGTCGATGCCCGATCGCCACCCCGCATCGTCTTCGCGAGCGGGGCGAAGCGAGACGGCCTGACGCAAAAGAAAACCCCGGCCCTCGCGGAGCCGGGGTTTTCTCGTTCGGGAGACGCGGCCCAGCAGGGCCGCGCCGTCAGTCTCAGTAGTTGTAGGCGCGCTCGCCGTGATCGGCGATGTCGAGACCCTCGCGCTCCTCCTCCTGCGTGACGCGCAGGCCGATCGTCACGTCGACGAGCTTGTAGAGGATCGCCGAGCCGATACCCGACCACAGCAGGGTCAGGCCGACCGCCTCGGCCTGGACGATGAGCTGGCTCATCATGTCGTAGGCACCGACGGCCAGCTCGCCCGGCTTCGAGGTGTAGTCGGGGATGCCGACGCCGCCGAGATTCGGGTCGACCAGGATGCCGGTCGCCAGCGCGCCCAGGATGCCGCCGATGCAGTGGACGCCGAAGACGTCCAGCGAGTCGTCGTAGCCCAGCGCGTTCTTCACGGTGGAGCACATCACGAAGCAGACCACGCCGGCGACGAGGCCCAGCACGATCGAGCCCATCGGGCCGGCGAAGCCGGAGGCCGGGGTGACCGCGACGAGGCCGGCGACCGCGCCCGACAGCATGCCGAGCAGGGACGGCTTGCCCTTGAGCGCCCACTCGGCGAACAGCCACGCCACCGCGGCGCCGCAGGTCGCCACGAAGGTGTTGAGCATCGCGAGCGCGGCGGTGCCGTTGGACTCGAGGTTCGAGCCGGCGTTGAAGCCGAACCAGCCGACCCACAGCAGCGAGGCGCCGATCATCGTCATGGTCAGGGAGTGCGGGGCGAGCAGGTCACGGCCGTAGCCGATGCGCTTGCCCATGATCAGGCAGCCGACGAAGCCGGCGATGCCCGCGTTGATGTGCACCACGGTGCCGCCGGCGAAGTCGAGGGCGCCCTTCTGGAAGAGGAAGCCGGCATCCTTGTTGACCGCGTCGAGGGCCGCCTGGGCGGTCGCCTTCGAGGCGTCGTCGGTGGCGGCGGCCAGAGCCTTGGCGGCGTTGCCGACGGCGTCCGGGCCGGCCCAGTACCAGACCATGTGGGCCATCGGGAAGTAGATGATCGTGACCCAGAGGATCGTGAACACCACCAGCGCGGAGAACTTCATCCGCTCGGCGAAGGCGCCGACGATCAGCGCGGGCGTGATCATGGCGAACGTCATCTGGAAGCACAGATAGGCGTATTCCGGGATCACGACGCCGTTCGAGAAGGTCGCGACCGTCGAGTTCGCGTCGACGCCCTTCAGGAACGCCTTCGAGAAGCCGCCGACGAAGTCGTTGAGGCCGCCGCCGCTCGTGAAGGCGAGGCTGTAGCCGTAGAACACCCAGAGCAGGCCGACGATCGACACGATCGCGAACACCTGGGTCAGCACCGACAGCATGTTCTTGGTGCGCACGAGGCCGCCGTAGAACAGCGCGAGGCCGGGGATGCTCATCATCAGCACCAGGGCCGACGAGATCATCATCCAGGCCGTGTCACCCTTGTTGGGGATCGGCGAGGGCGGCGGCGAGGCGGCTTCCGGTGTCGGGGTCTGCGCGAGGGACGGCTCGATCAGGAGGGCGGCGATCGCCGCCCCTCCCAAGCCGAGCATGAGGGCATGACGAAGTTTCATGGGCACGTGGCTCCCGGTCTCAAGTCCGTATTGTTTCAGGAGGTCTGGCGATCGGCGGGCCCGGACGCGCCGGGCCGCGGATCAGAGGGCGTCGGCGTCGGTCTCGCCGGTCCGGATGCGCACCGCCTTCTCCAGCGGCATCACGAAGATCTTGCCGTCGCCGATCTGGCCGGTCCGCGCGGCCCCCGCGATGGCGTCGATCACGCTGGACGTCAGGTCCGAGGCGACGGCGACCTCGATCTTCAGCTTGGGCAGGAAGCTGACCGCGTATTCCGCGCCGCGGTAAATCTCGGTGTGGCCCTTCTGGCGGCCATAGCCCTTCACCTCCGTCACCGTCAGGCCGTGGACGCCGATTCCGGTGAGCGCGTCGCGCACCTCCTCGAGCTTGAACGGCTTGATGATGGCCATCACGATTTTCATGGGCGACGCCCCCTTCGAAGTCCTCGGGAACCGTTGCCGTCACCCGACCTGCGGGACGAGCCGGAACGGACCGTCCGCAGGCTCGGGATGACCCGCGGTCGAAGGCCGCTATTCAAGGACTATGCCAGACAAGCTTGACCGGGAACATTTTCACCGATCGTCATTTTGCCCATGGATTAGCCCGAAACGGACAGATCGCGGGCAGGCTCCGGGGCGATCACGCACAAAGTCGAGGCAATCTGCCCGAATCCGTGCAGTCCGCGCTGTGGCACGCCGGTAACACACGCGCGGGAACCCGCTTTAATCCCGCGTCGGCCGGATCAGACCCTCCTGGGCCACCGACGCCACGAGGTGGCCGGCGCGGTCGAAGATCTGGCCGCGCGCGAAGCCGCGGGCGCCGCCCGCGACCGGGCTGTCCTGCGCGTAGAGCAGCCAGTCGTCGATCTTGACCGGCCGGTGGAACCAGAGGGCGTGGTCGAGGCTCGCGGCCTGGATCGCCGGATCGAACACGGAGCGCGCGTGCGGGATCAGCGAGACGTCGAGCAGGGTCATGTCGGAGGCGTAGGCCAGTACGGCCCGATGCAGCGCCGGATCGTCCGGCAGCGCCGAGGCCGCGCGCAGCCAGACATTGAAGATCGGGTCGGGCGCCCGGCCGCCCGCGCCGGCGGGCAGGTAGCGGTTGAGATCGACCGGCCGCAGCGCGATCGGCCGCTCGCGGCCGAAATAGGCGGCGATCGCCTCCGGCATCCCGGTGCCGCCGGCGGCCGCCAGGGCCTTGCCGTCGAGGAGCCCCTCGGGTCCGGCCACCGCCGGCATCGCCGGCTGGTGCGTCAGCCCCTCTTCGACGACCTGGTAGGAGACCGTCGTGGCGAAGATCGCGCGCCCGTGCTGGATCGCCTTGACCCGCCGGGTCGTGAAGCTCCGCCCGTCCCGGATCCGCTCGACCTCGTAGACGATGGGCGTGCGCGGGTCGCCGGGCAGCATGAAGTAGGCGTGGAGGGAGTGGGCGGGGCGGTCGTCCGGCACCGTCCGGGTCGCGGCGACCAGCGCCTGCGCCACCACCTGCCCGCCGAAGACGCGCCGCCAGCCCGTCTTGGGGTTCTGGCCGCGGAACAGGTCGACCTCCAGGCGCTCCAGGTCGAGGATGGCGATCAGCTCGGCGACGGCGTCCGTCATCGCGTCGGTGTTGGCGTCGGTCATGACCCGCGGGGTTTCCGTTCGTTGCCCGCGTGCGACATAGGCTGTTCGGACGAACCAATCCACGCGTCCCGCGTGCGGCAACCCTAGGAGATCCGCCCCGATGACGGCCGAGACGCCTCGCCCCGGCAGCCGCAGCCTCCTGATCGCCGGCGGCGGCCTGCCCAGCCTCGCCCTGGCGCTCGCCCTGAAGCAGGCCCACGGGCCGGCCCTGGCCGTGACGGTGATCGACCCGGGCGCGGCCGACCCCGCTCGGCATCGCGGCCGCGCCTACGCCCTGGCGGCGGGCGGGCGGCGGATGCTGGAGCGCCTCGGCCTGTGGGCCCGGGTCACCGACGCGGCCGAGCCGATCGCCGAGATGGTGATCAGCGACAGCCGCCTCGCCGACCCGGTGCGGCCGGTCTTCCTGACCTTCGGCCGCGAGGCGGACGCCGAGCGCGACGACGGCGAGCCCTTCGCCCACATGATCGAGGCCGAGCCGCTCGCCGCGGCCCTGGCGGAGGCCTGCCGGGCGGCGGGGGTGGCGATCGTCGCCGCCGGGGTGGTGCGCGCGCTGCCGGAGGGGGCCGCGATCCGCGCGGCGCTCACCACCGGCGAGACCCTGCGGGGCGACCTGCTGGTGGCCGCCGACGGGGCACGGTCGCGGCTGCGCGAGGCCGCGCGGATCGGCTGGGTCGGCTGGTCCTACCCGCAGGTCGGCATCGTGGCGACGATCGGCCACGCGCGGCCGCACGAAGGCCGCGCCTTCGAGCACTTCCTGCCCGCGGGCCCGTTCGCGATCCTGCCGCTGCGGGACGGCGGTCCCCTGGGGCACCGCTCGTCCATCGTCTGGACCGAGCGATCGGACGACGCCGAGGCCCTGCTCTCCGGCGAGCCCGACGAGGTGCTCGCCGAGATCGAGCGCCGGTTCACCCTGGATCTCGGCACGCTCGCGCTGGAGCGCGGCCCGAGCCGGCACCCCCTCGCCTTCGGCATCGCCCGGGCCTTCCGCGCCGAGCGTCTCGCCCTGCTGGGCGACGCCGCCCACGTGATCCACCCGATCGCCGGCCAGGGCCTCAACCTCGGGCTCGCGGACGCCGCGGCGCTGGCCGAGGCCGTGACCGGCGCGCTGCGCCTCGGCCTCGACCCCGGAAGCCCCGACGTGCTGCGCGCCTACGAGCGCGCCCGGCGCTTCGACAGCTTCGCCATGGCGGCGGCGACCGACGGGCTGAACCGGCTGTTCTCGAACGACGCCCTGCCGCTGCGGCTCGCCCGCGACCTCGGCCTCGGGATCGTCGACCGGCTGCCGGGGCTCAAGCGCTTCTTCATCGGCGAGGCCGCGGCCGCGCGCGACTCGCGGCCCCGGCTGATGCGGGGCGAGGCGCTCTGAGGCGCCCGCCGGCCGCCGGCCTCAGGCCCGTCCCGGCGCGGGGCCGCCCTCGGGCGCTCCGGGGCGGAGCGCGTCCGCGGCCCGCCGCCCGAGCGCCCGCGCGGCGCAGATCGCCACGGCGGCGATGACCAGCCCGGCGATCACGTCGACGAAGTAGTGGCCGCCATCGATCGGTGTGGCGGCGATGAGGAGGGCGTTGACGACGAGGGCCGGGATCCGGGCCGCGCGCAGGCTCCAGAAGGCCCAGATGTAGAGGCCGCCGAGCGCCGCGTGGAAGCTCGGGAACGTGATGATGCCCTCGACGTGATCGAGGTTGATCGTCCGGAGCGTGCCGTCGCGCAGGCCGGTCAGGTCCGCGACGTGGACGTAGGACGCCGCCGGGTGCAGGTTGGGGAAGTCGGCCGGGGACAGGCCGAGGAACACGAAGTTCGCCAGGGCGGGCGTCAGCGCCGACACCAGGACCGTCACCGTGCCGGCGAGGGCGAAGGCCAGGACGAAGTCCCGCAGCGCTCGAAGCCGGCCGCTGAAGCCCAGCAGGATGACCGCCAGCATGGTCTGCAGGATCAGGCTCCGGTAGGCGAGCGAGAGCGCCAGCCCGAGTCGCGGATGGCCGTCCACGAAGGCCAGGTAGGCCCGCCAGTCCAGACCGAGCCGCCGGTCCCAGGCGTGGAAGGTCGAATCCCAGAGCGGGCCGCCGGTGCTCGCGACCGTGTACGACAGGGCGGCCGCGCAGGCGCTGAAGGCGATGACCTGCGCGAGCGCGCTGAGCGTGGCGGCGATGCGCGGCTCGGGGCGGCGCGTGCGGTAGACCTGCGCCAGGACCTCGAGCCCGCCGCAGGCCACCCCGGTGACGAGGGCGCTGTCCCAGGCGAAGCGCAGCCCGGCGACCGCCATCCAGACGACCGTGGCGACCAGCGTGGCGGCGATCAGGGGCCACGTGCCGACGCCGCCGCGCGGGCGCTCAGCGAACATCGGGGCCCCGGGCGGGTGGCGCTGTCATCGAGGGTCTTGTGGCCGGAATGCCGGCGGATGGTCCCGCACAAGTCTTAAGGATCCGCCCCGGAGAAGCCCGGCCTCGGCGCGGAGCCCGGCGGCGCGCGATACCGGCGGCCGGCGAGCCCGTCGACGACGCCGTCGACCACGGCGTCGGCGGCCCGGCGGACCGCCCGGATCGGCCCGCGCAGCGCGCGCGCCGCGATCAGGTGCAGAGGCAGGCCGAGAACCACGAGCAGCGCCAGGAGATGCCACCGGTCCCAGGCGGGCCGGTGCGGCGCCCAGAGGAGGAAGAGGCCGCTCACGATGTAGAGCTCGAAGCTCGCCCGCCCCAGGACGCCCGCCGCGGCGCGCGGCGGGCCGCGCAGCCGGCCGGCGGCCGCCAGCATGAACGCCGAGCCCGCCACGGCCGACACGGCGAACAGCGCCGGGTCGCCGTACTGCCCGGTCGCGACGTGGACGAAGTTGCGCGGCGCGCAGACCAGGAGCACGGCGAGGCCGCAGGCGCCGAGGAGCGCCGACACGTCGAACGCGCCCCGCCCGAGCCGCAGGCCCGCGACGTAGAACGGCAGGGCGCCCACGAGCGCGTGGACCTGCCAGTACGGGAACGCCCGCGCGCTGCAGATCCACGACAGGGCCAGGGCGCCGCCGAGGACGATCCAGTAGCCGCCCGGAAAGACCGCCGCGCGCGCCGCGGCGTCGATCACCCGCACGAGCCCCAGGACGACCAGGAACCAGAGCACGCCCAGGCCGAAGTTCTGGCCGTACACCGCGTCGCGCAGCGCGTCCGCCGCCGACAGGGTGCCGTCGAGGGCGCAGGGGATCAGCGCGAGGGTGCTGAACGTCAGCGCCACCACCACGAGTTTCAGCGCGGAGAGGCAGGCGGCGGCGAGATCCATCTCTCCCTTCATCCGGTCGACCATCCCGCAGAGCAGGAAGAAGAACGGCATGTGGAAGGCGTAGATCACCCGCCAGACCGCGAGGGCCGGCCCGGGCTCGGGGCCCGACGGGCCGTAGAAGACGGGCTGCAGCAGGTGGCCGGAGAGGACCAGCAGCACGGCGAGGCCGCGCGCGGCGTCGAGCTGCAGGTCGCGGGGTGGGGCCATCGGGTCAATTCGCGGCGTCGGGGATCCGATGATGCCGCGCCAAGCCTTAGCAAGCCGTGTCACCAGATTGCGGAATTCAACCTGGACGGCACCTCATCGCGGCCGCGCGTCGGGAGTGACGGGCGCCCGCGCCTCAGCCGGTGACGAGCGCCCGGGCCCGGCGCAGCCAGCGCAGCGACGCCTCGACCAGGGTCGGGGCGCGGTGCTTGAGGATCGCCGATTTCAGCAGCGTCCGGGGCACCTCCCAGAGCTGGACGGAGCCGACCGGGAAATGCGCCACGTCGCCCGGCGTCAGGTGGTGGCGGCTTCCGTCCGCGTCGGTGACGAAGACCTCGCCGTCGAGGATGGTGATGATCTCGTCGGCGTGGTGGGTCCAGCGGAACGCGCTGGCCGTGGTGCGCCACAGGTAGACCTGCGCGCTCCCGTCATGGGTCTGCGAGACCTCCGCGACCTCGGTGACGGGGTCGCCGGAGACGACCCAGTCCGCCGGGATCGGCGCCGGGACGAAGGCGGCCCCGCTCGACCGGACCGCCGTGCTGGCGACGGGGCGGGCCCGCTCGTGCAGCCGGATCTCCGCCGCGAGGCCGACCAGGGCGAGGCCGACGAGGAGGGCCGCGGCGGCGAGCAGCTTCTTCACGGTCGGCTCCCCACCCCGGCGCGGTCGAGTCTGTCCGCGCGTCCCCGCAAGGGGGTAGAGGCTCGGGTCGCTCCGTTCCAGCCCGCCGCGCCGAACTTCGCGCGTTTAGCTTAACCCCGGGGGCCCGCTCAGGCGGCGTCCGCCCGGCGCTCCGCGATCCAGCGCGTCGCGTCGGCGCGCGGGGCGACAACGTCGGTGTCGATGCGCAGCTGCGGGCTGTAGGCCGGATCCTCGGCGATGACGTCGCCCCAGCGGCGCAGGAAGCGCGCGATCTGCGAGCCCGGCGCGAAGCTGGTCTGCCGCGAGGCGCTCTCGTGGTGCGCCATCTCGGCGAAGGGCGTGTAGACAATGCGGTAGCCGAGCTGCCGCATTTTCAGGCACAGGTCGACGTCGTTGAAGTCGAGGGCGAAGCCCTCGTCGAAGCCGTTGACCGCCTCCAGCACCGCCTTGCGGGTCGCGAAGAGCGCCCCGGTCACCGCCGAGCAGTCGCGCTGCGTCAGGGCCCAGTCGCCGTAGGTCGGCTCGGCCGCGTCCCGGTTGTGCCAGGGGTGGGCGAACACGTCGAAGATGCCGCCGGTCATGCCGGCATGCTGGATCTTGCCCGTGGGGAACAGCAGCCGGCCGCCGGCGCCGCCGACGCCGCGGTCCAGCGCGAAGGTGAGGAGCGCCTCGATCCAGCCGGGCCGGCGCACGACGAGGTCGTCGTTCATCAGGATGACGAGGTCGGTCTCGGCCGCGCGCCAGAGCGTGTTCATCTTGGCCGCGTAGTTGAACCGCTCGCCCGGCGCCCGGGTCGTCAGCAGGCGGGTCACGGTGAAGCGGTCGGAGCGGCCGCGATAGATCGCGTCGTCGGCGACGTCGTCGCCGATCAGCACCCGGATCCTGTCGGCCGGGTAGGTGCTGCGTCCGAGGCTGTCGAGCAGGTTGATCACGTGGGGCTTGGCGCCCTCCACGACGCGGCCCTGATCGTCCTTCGGGCGGCTCTGGTTGGTCGGCACGACCAGGGTCACGGCCGGCCGCGCGTCGAAGCTCCGGCGGATCTCCAGCGTGTCCGCGGTCAGCCCGGGGGCGGCGCGCAGCGGCATGCCGGACGCCTCGAACCACCGGTCGAGGGCGTGGGCGCGCCCCGCACGGGTCGCCTTCGGGCGCTCCAGCGGCGAGGCGATCAGGGTCTGAGGGATCCGGTCAATGCCGATCCCCGCGGAGATCGCGCCGAGCAGGAACCGGAACCAGGCGGCGCTGCCGTGGCGCAGGCCGAAGTCGGGGCTCAGCCCGGCCAGGGCCGAGACGCGGACGAGGAGCGGGTAGCCGATGTAGTCGTCGGCCATGAGCAGGGCCGGGTTGAAGGCCGGCTTGCAGTGGACGCTGCGGACCTGGCCGGCGCCGTCCACCACGGCGTCGTCGCCGTAGAAGATGCCGATATCGGGCCGCTCCGCCAGCGCGCGCGTCAGGTGCGCGGCGAGGTCGGGGCGCAGCTCGGAGGCCGCGGGCGCGACGAAGATCGCCCGGCAGGCGGGGAACTGGCCGGCCGCGACCTGGGCGAGCCGGCGCTCGTCGAGGGGGCGGAGCTGCGCGTCGAGGGGCAGCGGCAGGATCGCGTCCGGCCACGGGAGCGTGCCCCACGAGCTCGACGGGGCCGGGACCGGCTTCTTCTTCAACACGGGTCGCGTCTCCGGAACGTCAGGATCGTTCGGCGGCCAGGAGGCGGGTCAGGCTCGCCTCCATGACTCGCGCCACCGCGCCGATGGACAGCCGCTCGCGGATGCGCGCCCGGGCGGCGGCGCCGATCCGGGCCGCGTCGCCGCCGGTCACCGCCCGGGCCGCGTCGTTGAGGGCCCGGGTCATGTCCGCCTCGTCCACCTGCCCCCACTCGGCGCCCCGCAGGTACGGGCCGTAGGTCTGGTCGAGGGCCGTGACCTCGGCCTTGACGGGGAAGCCGCAGGTGGCGTCGAGGAAGTCGCGGCAGCCGCCGTAATCGGTGGCGACCACGACCTTGCCCATCTCCATGGCCTCGGCGATCGTCAGGCCGAACCCCTCCGAGGAGTGCGACGAGGCGTAGACCGCGCAGAGGTCGAACAGCGCGCCCAGCTCGTTCTGGGAGAGCGGCTGGTCGATCACCACCACGTCGCCGGACGTGCCCACGAGGTCGAGGAGCTTCTTGCCCTCCTCCGGCAGGTCGAAGACGTGCTTGGTCTTGAGCACGAGCTGCCAGCCCGCCTGTCCCAGCCCGGCCGCCCGGAAGGCCCGGATCAGCGCGTGCGGGTTCTTGCGGGCGAGGTAGCTCGAGCCGTCGAAGGCATAGAGGATCACCCGCTTGGACGGGTCGATCGCGAAGGTCTTGCGCAGGTTGGCCTTGGCGGCGGCGCTCGGCGGCTCGCCGGCCTCGTTCTCGACCACGTAGGGCACGACGTCGACCGGGATGTCGGTGATCTGCCGGAAGATCGCCGCGCAGAACTCCGTGGGCGCCCAGATCGCGTCGAGGCCGTCGACGGTCGGCAGCCAGCCGCCGGGCACGTGCGAGGTCTCCCAGACGAACAGCCCGATCTTGAGCCGCGCCTCCGCGGCGATCGCCCGCTGCCGGTCGCTCATCAGCGAGTGCCAGCTGTCGCCGTTGAAATGCACCAGCGCGACGTCGGCGGGGCCCGAGAAGGTCCGGGCCTGCCACGCCGGCGCCACCCGGGCGTGGACGTGGAACGGCCGCTCCATCGGGTGGACGTTCAGCGCGAAGGGGGTCCGATGCAGGGCGCGGGCGTAGCTGCGGGCCGCGACGCCGAGGCCGTTGGCGTAGTTCATCGGCGAGACGAAGGCGACGCGCAGCGGCCGCGCCGGCGCCTGGGGCCTGCGCAGATCCGCCCAGATCCTGGCGCCCGGATACGTGTAGGTCACGTCGAGCCGGTCGAGGTCGAAGCCGCGCTCGGCGATCGCCTCCCGCACCGCCGCCCCGCCGATCGCGGCGTGCTCGCCCAGCAGCGAGCGCTTCACGAACGGGAAGCCCTGGCTGAGCATGTTCTCCCAGTCGAACAGGGTGCGGTTGTTGCGCGGGTCGTTGACCAGCGACATGTGCTTGTTCTGGGCCGAGAACAGGCTGCGCATCCCGAGCCCGGCCGCGCGCATCCGCTGCGAGAAGGTCAGCTCGTACTCGGTGATCACCGCGTTCTTGTCCGGCCAGTTCGCCACCGACAGGAGGAAGTGGCTGAACGCGTAGGACGACAGGCAGCGCCGCTTCAGGGCCAGGAAGAAGCTCTGGAGGTGGTGACTGTAATAGAAATTGTCGGCCAGCCCGATCACCGCCTCCGGGAAGGCGTCGATCTTCGCGAGCAGGCCGGCGAAGTCGTCGCGGTCGAGGGGCCCGACGAGGCTGTCGTTGGCGAGGTAGAGCGTCTCGGAATCGAGGAGGTCGGTGTCCTCCAGGAGAACATGCGCCCAGGCGGCGAAGTCGAAGCCGCTGTTCTCGCGCAGGTAGACCGAGGCGCAGAGATCCAGGATCGCCTGGGGCACGGCGTTCTTGTGCTGGTCGGCGGCGATGATCAGGACGAGGTCGGTCCCGTTCTCCGCGAACGCCCGCAGGTAGGGCTCGACGTGGCCGCGGATCCGCCCCTCGGGGCAGTGGGTGATGAACAGGGCGGTGCGGCCGTGCCGCCGGGGCTCACGCTTCAGGCAGGAGAGGCGCGCGTCGGAGGCTTCCGGCACCGCGGCGCCGGGGACGCGGCGGGTCAGGCGGCCCGCCTCCAGGCCGGTCGTGACGTAGTCGATCAGCGGGTTGAGGCCGAGCGCGGCGACCTTCGGGTAGCGGGCGCGGTACCAGGGCGCGTCGAAGCGCGGCGACGGGCTGGTCGTGCGCCCGCCATCGGCGAGGAAATGCGCCAGCGGGTTCTGCCCGGCCGCGTCGTCACCGAGGAAAGTCTCGGTGTACCAGCGCGTGTCGAACCAGGGGCCCGGGTCGAGGCCCTCGGCGGCGCCGTGCTCGAGGTAGTGGACCAGCGGGTTGAGGCTGTCGGCCCGCACCGCGGCGGACTGGGCCGCGTACCAGTCGGGATCGAACAGCGGGTGGGGCGCGTAGCGGCGGTAGCCGCCGGCCATCACGTAGTGCTCCAGGGGCTCGAGCCCGCTGGTCTCGGCCTCCGGGCAGCGCGCGCGGTAGAACGCGGCGTCGAACAGGCCCGACCGGCGGATCAGGTCGACGTGCCGCGACAGGCCGGCGAACTCCTCCGGGTTGCGCAGGTAGCCCTGCTTCCGGCCGGTCTCGTAGAAGTGACTCAGGGCGTTGCCGCCGGCCGCGCGGGCGTCCGGGTAGCGCGACAGGTACCAGGCGGTGTCGAACTGAGGCGACGGGTCGGTGTCGGTCCGCGACAGGAAGTCGGAGAACGCCCGGGCGCGGTGCTCCGCGCCGCCGAGGTAGCGCGTCGCGTACCAGTCCGGATCGAACAGCGGGTTGGGACGGATGCCCGCCGCGGCGCCGCGGTCGAGGTAGTGGAGCAGCGGGTTGGTGCCCTCGGCCCGGAGGCCCGGGACGGAATCGAGGTAGAGGTCGCCGTGGAACAGCGGGTGCGGCCAGCGCCCCTCGCGCCCGCCGTGGACCGCGTAGTGCACCGCCGGGTCGATCCCCTCGCCGACCACGTCGGGGTAGCGCCTCGCGTACCAGGCCGGATCGAACAGGCCGGATTCCTTGACCGCGCGGACGAGGTCCGCCTGCCGGGGCTCGCCGCGGCGGCGGCCCTTGAGCCGCCGGGTCAGCGGGCGCGCGAGGGACTGCGCCGCGCCGGCGAGGCCGGCCTTGTCCGACGATCCGACGACGAACACATCTCGAAGGCGCATGGTCAGGTCCGGATACGCGGGAAGCCCGCAAAGCTGCCCACGCCGCGATCCGCGAGAGACATCAGAGGGTTCGGCCGGTCCGGCGGTCGCGGGTGAGGATCGCCCCGGCTTGGGCGCCTTCCTAAAGGTCCGGGTCGCCCACGCCAAGAGCGGGGGCAAGCTCGGCGATCGCCCAGAGACGCGGAGGTCGCGTCCGCCGGCATGCGCGCCGGCCTCGCGCAGCGCGAAATCGGCCGCGAACGGGCGTGCGGCGATCCCGACCTTGCCAGCCCGGCACCAGAAGCCCCACACTTGCGGGATTGGCCGGCGGGTCCCGCGGGGCCCGGGCAGGAGATGGATATCGGCATGACGCAGGGGATCAGCCCGGCCACCACCCTGGACGACGGCATCGTGGCGACGGCGGAGAGCTGCCTCGCCGCCGTCGGCGCGGCGCGGGAGGCGATCCACGGGGTGATCTTCGGCCAGGAGGAGGTCGTCGATCTCGCCCTCGTGACTATCCTGGCCGGCGGCCACGGCCTGCTGGTCGGTCTGCCGGGCCTCGCCAAGACCAAGCTGGTCGAGACGCTCGGCACGGTGCTGGGCCTCGACGCGCGGCGCGTGCAGTTCACCCCGGACCTGATGCCCTCGGACATCCTCGGCACCGAGATCCTGGAGGAGGACGCCGAGCGCCGCCGGGCCTTCCGGTTCGTGCAGGGGCCGGTCTTCACGCAGCTCCTGATGGCCGACGAGATCAACCGGGCGAGCCCGCGCACGCAGTCGGCCCTGCTCCAGGCCATGCAGGAGGGCCACGTCTCGGTGGCGGGCGCCCGGCACGACCTGCCCCGGCCGTTCCACGTGCTGGCGACCCAGAACCCGATCGAGCAGGAGGGCACCTACCCGCTGCCCGAGGCGCAGCTCGACCGGTTCCTCCTGGAGATCGACGTCGGCTACCCCGACCGCGCCGCCGAGCGCCGGATCCTGATCGAGACCACCGGCGTGGACGAGGCGCGGCCGCGGGCCGTGATGTCCACCGAGCAGCTGCTCACCGCCCAGCGCCTCGTGCGCCGGCTGCCGGTGGGGGAGGCCGTGGTCGAGGCGATCCTCGACCTCGTGCGCGCCGCCCGGCCGGACAGCGGCGACGCCATCGTGAAGGACAAGCTCCTCTGGGGCCCGGGCCCCCGCGCGAGTCAGGCGCTGACGCTCGCCGCCCGCGCCCGGGCGCTGATCGAGGGCCGGGTCGCGCCCTCGGTGGCGGACGTGAAGGCGCTGGCCGAGCCGGTGCTCAAGCACCGGATGGCACTGAGCTACACCGCCCGCGCCGACGGCGAGACCATCGAGGGCCTGATCGCCAAGCTCGCGGAGAAGCTCTGACTTTGGTCGCGACGAACGCCCTCGACGCCGGCAGGCGCACCCCAGGCCGGCGCGAGAGCGAGGGCGCGACCGCCCTCTCCGACAAGATGCCCCGCCTCGTCCTGGAGGCGCGCCGCGTGTCGAGCCTGCTGGCCCACGGCCTCCACGGCCGCCGCCGCGCGGGGCCGGGCGAGAGCTTCTGGCAGTTCCGCCCCTTCGTGACCGGCGAGGCCGCGGCGCGCGTCGACTGGCGCCGCTCGGCCCGCGACGACCGGCTCTACGTGCGCGAGCGCGAATGGGAGGCGGCCCACAATATCTGGCTGTGGATCGACCGCTCGGCCTCGATGGGGTTCGTGTCGGACCTCGCCTCGGCCCCGAAGGTCGAGCGGGCGCTCGTCCTCGGGCTCGCCCTGGCCGACGCCTTCGTGGAGGGCGGCGAGCGGGTGGGCCTGCTCGGGCTGACCCGCGCGAGCGCCTCCCGCGGGATCGTCGAGCGCCTGGCCCAGGCGCTCGTGGCCGACCACGCGGGCCTGACTCAGGACCTGCCGCCCCGCGCCAGCCCCGCCCGCTTCGACGAGGTGGTGCTGATCGGCGATTTCCTGACCGCGCCGGACCGGATCGCGGCCTCCGTGCAGAGCCTCGCCGGCCGCGGCAGCCGCGGCCATCTCCTCATGGTCGTGGACCCGATCGAGGAGACCTTCCCGTTCACCGGCCAGGCCGTCCTGCACGATCTCGAGGGCGGCCTCAGCCTCGATATCGGCGACGCCGACGCCTGGGGGGCGCGCTACCGGGCCCGGATCGCCGAGCACCGGGCCGCGCTGGCGTCCATCGCCCGCGGACAGGGCTGGACGCTGACGATCCACCGCACGGACCGGCCGGCCAGCGAGGCGGCCCTGCGGCTCGCCACGCTGATCGCCGCCCGCGGCACGGAGTGAGGCCGCCATGCTGGGTCTGACCTTCGCCGCCCCGCTGGCGCTCGCCGCCCTGATCGGCCTGCCGGCCCTGTGGTTCCTGCTGCGGGTGACCCCGCCGCGCCCGCGGCGGATCAACTTCCCGCCGCTGAAGCTCGTCGCCGACCTGGTCCCGCAGCGGCAGACCCCGGCCCGCACGCCGCCCTGGCTGCTGATCCTCCGGCTCCTGATCGCCGCCGCGCTGATCCTCGCGGTCGCGGGTCCGGTCTGGAACGCCGGGGGCGTCGGGGCCGGCGGTGGCCGCAGCGCGCTCCTCGTGCTCCTCGACAACGGCTTCCCGGCCGCCCACGACTGGCGCGACCGCCTGCGCGTCGCCACCGACGCGGTCGAGGGCGCCGCCCGGGACGGCCGGCCCGTCGCGGTGATCGGCCTCGCCGACGCCCCCGCGGCCTTCGAGGCGAAGACGCCGGCCGCCGCCCTGGAGCGCCTGCGCGCCCTCGCGCCGCGCCCGATCCTCCCCTCCCGCGACGCGCATCTCGCGACGATCGAGACCTTCCTCGACAAGAACCGCGGCGCCGGCCTCGTCTGGATCAGCGACGGCGTCGCCGGCGCGAACGACACGCGCTTCGCCAAGGGCCTCGCCGACCTCGCGGGCGACAAGGGCGCGGCCCTGACGGTGCTGCGGGCCGACAGGCCGCCCGCCCTCGCCCTCACCGCCACCGAGAATGCCGGCAAGCTCGTGACGCACGCCCTGCGGGCGGCGCCGAACGGGCGCGACGCCGGGGTGATCCGGGCGCTCGACCAGAAGGGCCTGCCGCTGGCCGAGCGCGACTTCGCCTTCGCGGCCGACGCCACCGAGGCGGACGCGACCTTCGAGATGCCGGTGGAGCTGCGCAACAGCATCAGCCGCCTGGAGATCGCGGGCGAGCGCTCGGCCGGCGCCGTGGTGCTGCAGGACGAGCGCGGCAAGCGCCGCCGCGTCGGCCTCGTGTTCGGCGGCACGCTCGACCAGGCGCAGCCCCTCCTGGCGCCGACCTATTACCTGTCCCGGGCGCTCCAGCCCTTCGCGGACGTGCAGGAGCCGCGGGGCGCCAAGGGGACGGCGGACTCGATCAACCAGCTCCTCGACAACCAGGTCTCGGTCCTCGTGCTCGCCGATGTCGGCGCCCTCGACGAGAGGACCACCGCGCGGATCGAGAGCTTCGTGAAGGACGGCGGTATGCTGCTGCGCTTCGCCGGCCCGCGGCTCGCCGCCGGCAACGACCCGCTGGTGCCGGTGCGGCTGCGGCGCGGCGGCCGGACGCTCGGCGGCACGCTCTCCTGGGACAGCCCCAAGACCCTGGCGCCCTTCCCGCCCGAGAGCCCCTTCGCGGGCCTGACGCCGCCCGCCGATATCGGCGTGCGCCGCCAGATCCTGGCCGAGCCGGACGGCGACCTGCCGAACCGGACCTGGGCGTCCCTGCAGGACGGCACGCCGATCGTCACCGCGCAGAAGCGCGGCCAGGGCACGATCGTGCTGTTCCACGTCACCGCCGACACGACGTGGTCGAACCTGCCGCTCTCCGGGCTGTTCATCGACATGCTTCGGCGCGTCGTGGCGCTGGCCGGCGCCTCGGCGCCGGTGCAGGGCGACGCCGCGCGGGCCGCCGCGCCGGTGCTCGCGCCGCGGGTGACGCTGGACGGGTTCGGCGCGCTGGGCTCGCCGCCGGCCTCGGCCACCGCGGTGTCGGCCGACTACGCCGACCGGGCGAACCTTGAGCATCCGCCGGGCTTCTACGGCCCGCCGGACGGAGGCATCAGCGTGAACGCCCTGAAACCGGATGACCGGCTGACGCCCCTCGACACCGCGGCCCTCGACGGCGCCCGGTTCGGGTCGCTCGCCGGGGCCGAGACCCTGGACCTGCGGCCGAGCCTGTTCACCCTGGCGCTGCTGCTGCTGGCGCTCGACACCCTGGCGGGACTGTGGCTCGGCGGCTTCCTGCGCCGCGGCGGTCTGGCGGCCCGCCTGCGCGGACGGCCGGCCGTGCTGGCCCTCGCCGGCCTGGTCCTGCTCGCCGCCCTGCCGGTGCGCCCGGCCGGCGCGGAGGAGCCCCCGGCCAACCGGCCGAACGGCATCGAATCGGCGCTGGTCACGCGCCTCGCCTACGTGATCACGGGCGACGCCGCCGTCGACGAGGCGAGCCGCACCGGCCTCACCGGCCTGACCCAGATGCTGGCCGCGCGCACCGCCCTGGAGCCGGGCGAGCCCGCCGGGATCGATCCGGCGAAGGACGAGCTGGCCTTCTACCCGCTGATCTACTGGCCGATCGCCCCGAACCGGCCGCAGCCCTCGGACGTCGCGATCCGCAAGATCGACGCGTTCATGCGCAACGGCGGCACGGTCCTGTTCGACACCCGCGACGCGCTGACCGCCCGGCCGGGCGGGCCGCCCACCCCGGAAGGGGCCTATCTCCGGAAGATGCTGGCGACGCTCGAGGTGCCGGAACTGGAGCCGGTGCCCCTCGACCACGTGCTGACCAAGGCCTTCTACCTCGTGGACAGCTTCCCGGGCCGCTACGCCACGGGCCAAACCTGGGTGGAGGCCCTGCCGCCGGCCGCGGACGGCGCCGAGCGCCGCCCGGCCCGCGCCGGGGACGGCGTGAGCCCGATCATCATCACGGGCAACGACCTCGCCGCCGCCTGGGCTGTCGGCCGCCGGGGCGAGCCGCTGTATCCGGTCGTGGGCGGCGACCAGCGCCAGCGCGAGATGGCGTTCCGCGGTGGCGTGAACATCGTGATGTACACGCTCACCGGCAACTACAAGGCGGATCAGGTCCACGTGCCCGCGCTGCTGGAGCGGCTGGGGCAGTGATGGTTTTGGACAGACAGCGCGCGGCCGCCTCCCCTCCCTTCTCTGCGTGCCTGCAGATCCGAAGCGCGCGCGCGGCGGCGCGTTGGCAGGACGGGGCGCGGGTCCCCTCTCCCGTGCGGGAGAGGGACAGGGTGAGGGACCATGTCTCCCCGGACGCGGCGCTCCCTGTCGGCACGTCGACGGCGCGCTTGAGCCCGAAACTTCCCGGCCCTCACCCCAGCCCTCTCCCGTACGGGAGAGGGAGCCCGTCGCGCCTGCCCGCGCCGCCGCGTGAGCGTGGCGGCGCCCGGCACGAAGCGCGGCGTCGCCTCACGGATCCGGAGTGCTCCGCCCGATGCTGAGCCTCAGCTTCACCCCCCTCCTGCCCTGGCCGGCCATCGCCGTCCTGGGCGCGATCGTCGCCGTCCTGGCGGTCTTCGCCGTCCTGGCCCGCGGCCGGACCGCGCTGCTGCGCGTCCTCGTCCTCGCCCTGGTGCTGGCGGCGCTCGCCAATCCCGCGCTGGTGCGCGAGGACCGCGAGCCCGTGAAGGACGTGGCCGCCATCGTGGTCGACCGGTCCGGCTCCCAGCAGCTCGGCGACCGGCCGCAGATGACCGACGCGGTCCGCGCCGAGCTGCAGCGCCGCTTCGGGGCGCTGACCGACATCGAGCCCCGCTTCATCGACGTGCCCGATTCCAAGGACGGCGACGACGGCACCAAGCTGTTCACGGCCCTGAGCCAGGCGCTCGCCGACGTGCCGCCGGAGCGGCTCGCCGGGATCGTGATGCTCACCGACGGCGTGGTGCACGACATCCCCGCCTCCCTGGCCCAGCTCGGCATCAAGGCGCCGCTCCACGTCCTCGTCACCGGACACCCGGACGAGCGCGACCGGCAGATCAAGCTCCTGGAGGCGCCCCGCTTCGGCATCGTCGGCAAGGACCTGACGATCCGCGCCGAGGTCATGGAGCGCGGCGGGACCGGCCACGCGGTCGTCACGGTGCGCCGCGACGGCGAGGAGATCGGCCGGCGGGACGTCGCCACCGACAAGCCGTTCTCCCTGAACCTGCGCATCGAGCACGGCGGCCCGAACGTGGTGGAGATCGAGGTCGAGCCGCTGCCGGGCGAGCTCACCACGGTCAACAACCGGGCGGTCCTGCCCATCGAGGGCATCCGCGAGAAGCTCCGGGTGCTGCTCGTCTCCGGCGAGCCGCACCAGGGCGAGCGCACGTGGCGCAACCTCCTGAAGTCGGACGCCAACGTCGACCTCGTCCACTTCACGATCCTGCGGCCGCCGGAGAAGCAGGACGGCACGCCGATCTCGGAACTCTCCCTGATCGCCTTCCCGACGCGCGAGCTGTTCGTCCAGAAGATCAAGGACTTCGACCTGATCATCTTCGACCGCTACGCCAACCAGAGCGTGCTGCCGCAGGCCTATTTCGACAACATCGTCCGCTACGTCCGCGAGGGCGGCGCCCTGCTGATCGCCGCCGGTCCCGAATTCGCCGGACCGGCCAGCCTCGCCCGCACGCGGCTCGCCGGCATCCTGCCCGGCGACCCCGACGGCCGGGTCGTCGAGAAGCCCTACAAGGCAACGCCGACCCAGATCGGCCAGCGCCACCCGGTGACCCGCGCCCTGCCGGGCTCGGACGCGAGCCCGCCCGCCTGGGGCGACTGGCTGCGCATCGTCGAGGCCAGGACCCGGCCGGGAATCCAGCCGATCCTGTCGGGGGCCGAGGGCCTGCCGCTGCTTGCGCTGTCGCGCGAGGACAAGGGCCGCGTCGCCCTGCTCCTGTCCGACCACGCCTGGCTCTGGGCGCGGGGCTACCAGGAGGGCGGCCCCTATCTCGACCTGCTGCGCCGCCTCGGCCACTGGCTGATGAAGGAGCCGGCCCTCGAGGAGGAGGCCCTGCGCGCCCAGACCACCGGGCGCGGCCGCGAGGTGCGGGTCGAGCGCCAGACGATGGCGGACCAGGCCGAGCCGGTCACCGTCACGGGCCCGACCGGCAAGGTGACGACGCTGACGCTCAAGCCCAAGGAGCCCGGCCTGTTCACCGCGACCTTCGACGCGGAGACCCTGGGCCTGCACACCCTGCGCTCGGGCAACCTCGTGGCCTTCGTCAGCGTCGGGCCGGCCAACCCGCGCGAGCTGGCCGACGTGTTCAGCGACACCGAGCGCCTGAAGGCCGCGGCCGACGGATCGGGCGGCTCGGTCCGCCGGGTCGCCGAGACCGGCGGCATCCAGGTGCCGCGCCTCGCGCTGGTGCGCGGCGGCCGCCTCGCCGGCAGCGACTGGATCGGCTTCCGTCCGAGCGACAGCGCCAACATCCGGGGCGTCGAGGTCTACCCGCTGGCGCTCGGCCTCGCGGCGCTGGCCGCGCTGGCGGCCGCTCTGCTCGCCATGTGGCTGGTCGAGGGCCGCCGGGGGCGGGCGGCGTGACGCGGCCCCGCGGCGGGTCGCGCGCGGCGCGCGCGCGGTCCTGTGCGGCGGCGCATGGTCGACGGGTGGCCGCCCGCGTCCTATGACCCCGGTACTTTCGAGATGTCCGCGCCGCGCGCGGGCCCGACGCAACGGAGACAGCCTGCCCGTGACAGCGCAGACCGTGACTGGACGCCTCCTCGCCGCGACACTCCTCGCCGCCTGCCTCCAGTTCGCCCCGGCCCGTGCGCAGGAACCGGCCGCGATGCCGTCGACGCCGGCTGAGTTGCCTGCCACCCTGCCGGCCGCCAACGGCCAGTGGACCCACGCGATCACGCTGATGGGCCAGCCGAAATACGGCCCCGACTTCAAGCATTTCGACTACGCCGACCCGGCCGCGCCCAAGGGCGGGATGGTCCGGTTCGGGGCCCAGGGCGGGTTCGACAATTTCAACATCGTCGTCGCCGGCCTGAAGGGTGACCTCGAGAACGGCATCCAGCAGATCTACGATTCGCTGATGACCGAGTCCTCGGACGAGCCGTTCACCTCCTACGGCCTGCTCGCCGAGGCGGTCCGGATCGCCCCCGATCTCGGCTCGGTCTCGTACCGGCTGCGCGAGAACGCCCGCTGGCACGACGGCCAGCCGATCACGCCCGAGGACGTGGTCTGGTCCTTCGACGTGCTCAAGGCCAACAGCCCGTTCTACGCCGCCTACTACCAGACCGTGGCCAAGGCCGCGGTGACCGGGCCGCACGAGGTGACCTTCACCTTCACGGAGACCGGCAACCGCGAGTTGCCGCAGGTGATCGGGCAGCTGCGCGTCCTGCCCAAGCACTGGTGGACCGCCAAGGACGCCAACGGCAAGCCGCGCAGCGTCACCGAGACGACCCTGGAGCCGCCGCTGGGCTCGGGCCCCTATCGCCTCGCGAAGTTCGAGCCGGGCCGCACGACGACCTACACCCGCGTGCCCGACTACTGGGGCAAGGACCTGCCGGTGAACGCCGGGCGCTACAACTTCGACACCGAGCGCTACGAGTATTTCCGCGACGGCACCGTGCTGGTCGAGGCGCTGAAGGGCGACCTCTACGACTTCCGGGTGGAGAACATCGCCCGGAACTGGGCGACCGCCTACGAGGATTTCCCGGCCGTGAAGGAGGGCCGGCTGATCAAGGAGGCGTTCCCCGAGCGCGGCATGGGCATCATGCAGGCCTTCGCGTTCAACACGCGCCGGGACAAGTTCAAGGATCCGCGCGTCCGCCGGGCCTTCAACCTCGCGCTGAACTACGAGGAGATGAACAAGGCCCTGTTCTACGGCCTGTACAAGCGGATCAACTCCTACTTCTTCGGCTCGGAGCTGGCCTCCTCCGGCCTGCCCGAGGGCGAGGAGAAGGCGATCCTCGAGAGCGTCAAGGACAAGGTCCCGGCCTCGGTCTTCACCACCCCCTACGCCAACCCGGTCAACGACGGCCCCGAGGCCGTGCGCAAGAACCTCCGCGAGGCCGTCGGCCTGCTGCGCGAGGCCGGCTACGAGCTGCGCGGCGGCAAGATGGTCAGCAAGGCCACCGGCGAGCCGCTGACCGTCGAGTTCCTGGAGTTCCAGAACACCTTCGAGCGGGTCATCCTGCCGTTCGCGGCGCAGCTGAAGCTGATCGGCATCGACTCCACCCTCCGGGTGATCGACCAGGCGCAGTACCAGAACCGCATCCGCAACTTCGACTTCGACGTCACCACGGCGTCGTGGGGCGAGTCGCTCTCGCCCGGCAACGAGCAGCGCGAGTACTGGGGCTCGGCGGCGGCCGACAAGCCCGGCTCGCGCAACCTGATCGGGATCAAGGATCCCGGCATCGACGCCCTGATCGAGAAGGTGATCTTCGCCAAGGACCGGCACACCGTGATCGCGGCGACGCGCGCCCTCGACCGGGTGCTCCTCGCCCACGACTACGTCGTCCCGCAATGGTCCTCCGACCAGCAGCGGACGCTGCGCTGGAACCGGTTCGGCCACCCGGCGATCCTGCCGGTCTACGCCAGTTCCGGCTTCCCGACGACGTGGTGGTACGACGAGAAGCTCGCGGCCAAGACCGGGGCGCCCCGTTGACGGGGGCGCCCGGGATGCCGACCCGGCGCGGCCTGGTCCTCGGGGCCGGCGCCCTCGCGGCGATGCCGCCGTGGCGCCGCGCCCGCGCGGCCGAGGGGGCGGAGCGCCACGGCCTGTCCAGCTTCGGCGAGCTGAAATACGGTCCCGACTTCGCGCATTTCGACTACGTCAATCCGATGGCGCCCCGCGGCGGGCGCTTCTCGGCGCAGCTCGCCGCGACGACCGGCAACCAGTCGCTCAACACCTTCAACACGCTCAACATCTACGTGCTGCGCGGCGACGGGGCCGCCGGCATGAACCTGACCTTCGACAGTCTGATGGTCCGGGCCCTCGACGAGCCGGACGCCCTCTACGGGCTGGTCGCGCGCGCCGTCACGGTCAGTCCGGACGGCCTGACGTACACCTTCGCGCTGCGCCCGCAGGCGCGGTTCCACGACGGCTCGCCGCTGACCGCGCGGGACGCGGCCTTCAGCCTCAAGCTCCTGCGCGACAAGGGCCATCCCGAGATCGCCGAGGTCATCCGTCCCATGACCGACGCCCGGGCCGAGGGCGACGGGCGGCTCGTGGTGACCTTCGAGCCGGGCCGCGCCCGGGACCTGCCGCTGTTCGTCGCGCAGCTGCCGCTCTTCTCCGCCGCCTACTACGCCGGCCGGGACTTCGAGGCCTCGACCCTGGAGGCGCCCCTCGGCTCCGGTCCCTACCGGGTCGGCGCCGTCGACGCGGGCCGGTCCATCGGCCTGGAGCGCGTCCCGGATTACTGGGCCGCCGAACTGCCGGTGAATGTCGGCCAGAACAATTTCGACGCGATCCGCTACGAGTATTTCCGCGACCGCACCGTGGCGTTCGAGGCGTTCAAGAGCGGCGCCTTCACGTTCCGCGAGGAGTTCACCGCCCGGGTCTGGGCCACCGGCTACGACTTCCCGGCGATGAACGAGGGTCGCGTCGTCCGCGAGACGGTGCCGGACGCGCGGCCGAGCGGCACGCAGGGCTGGTGGATCAACACCCGCCGCGCGGCGTTCCGCGACCCGCGGGTGCGCGAGGCGATCGGCCTGTGCTTCGATTTCGAGTGGTCGAACCGCAACCTGATGTACGGCGCCTACGCGCGCACGGCCTCGTTCTTCGAGAATTCCGACCTCAAGGCGACCGGCAAGCCCTCGGCCGAGGAACTCGCCCTGCTGGAGCCGTTCAAGGACCTGCCGCCCGAGGTGTTCGGCGAGGCCTGGGCGCCGCCGGTCTCCGACGGGTCCGGCCAGGACCGGGCGCTGCTGAAGCGCGCCGACGCGCTCCTGCGGGAGGCCGGCTGCACCCGCCAGGGCGGCAACCTGCTGCTGCCCGGCGGCCAGCCCCTGACCCTCGAGTTCCTCGACGAGGATCCGGTCTTCCAGGCGGTCACGCAGCCCTTCATCCGCAACCTCGGACTGCTCGGCATCAGGGCGAGCCTGCGCACGGTCGACCCGTCCCAGTACCAAGCGCGGCTGAAGGATTTCGACTTCGACGTCACGCCGCGCCGCTACAGCAGCGGGCTCACCCCCGGCGCGGAGCTGCGCGAGACCTACGGGTCCCGCTCCGCCGGGACCGCGGGCTCGAACAACCTCGCGGGAATCGCGAGCCCGGCGATCGACGCGCTGCTCACCGCCGTCGCCGACGCGACGTCGCGGGCGGACCTGACCACCGCCTGCCGGGCCCTCGACCGGGTCCTGCGGGCCGGGCGCTACTGGGTGCCGATGTGGTACGCCTCGACCCACCGCCTCGCCCTCTGGGACGTGTACGGCCGCCCGGCGACCCCGCCGAAATACGACCTCGGCGCCCCTGGGACGTGGTGGTTCGACGCCGACAAGGCCAAGCGGATCGGGCGGGACTGACGCCATGCTCGCCTACATCCTGCGCCGCATCGGCCTGATGATCCCGACCCTGTTCGGGATCATGCTGATCACCTTCACCATCGTGCAGTTCGCCCCCGGCGGACCGGTGGAGCGGGTGCTGTCGCAGCTCCAGGGCCAGCGCGACGGGGCCATGTCCCGCGTCACCGGCGGCTCGGGCGACCTCGGCGGCGCCAGCCGGCCGTCGGGCGGCGGCGGAGACGCCAGTTCCCGCTACCGCGGCGCCCAGGGGTTGAGCCCGGAATTCATCGCCAAGCTCGAGAAGCAGTTCGGCTTCGACAGGCCGGCGCCCGAGCGCTTCGCCAAGATGCTGTGGGACTATGTCCGGTTCGATTTCGGCCGCAGCTACTTCCGCGACGTCACGGTCATCCAGCTGATCAAGGAGCGCCTGCCGGTCTCGATCTCGCTGGGCCTGTGGATGACGCTGCTGTCCTACGCGATCTCGATCCCGCTGGGCATCCGCAAGGCCGTGGCGGACGGCACGCGCTTCGACCGCGCGACCTCCTTCGTGGTGATCATCGGCTACGCGATCCCGGGTTTCATGTTCGGGCTGATGCTCATCATCCTGTTCGCCGGCGGCTCGTTCTACCAGTGGTTCCCGCTGCGCGGGCTGACCAGCGAGGGGTGGGAGAGCTTCTCGCCCTGGCACAAGGTGACCGACTACGCGTGGCACATGGTGCTGCCGCTGACAGCCCTGGTGATCGGCGCCTTCGCCACCTCGACCCTGCTCACCAAGAACTCGTTCCTCGACGAGATCCGCAAGCAGTACGTGCTGACCGCACGGATGAAGGGGCTCTCCGAGCGGCGCGTGCTCTACGGGCACGTGTTCCGCAACGCCATGCTGATCGTGATCGCGGGCTTTCCGGGCGCCTTCATCTCGGCCTTCTTCACCGGTTCGCTGCTGATCGAGACGATCTTCTCCCTCGACGGCCTGGGCGAGCTGTCGTTCCGGGCGATCGTCGGGCGCGACTATCCGGTGGTGTTCGCCACGCTCTACATCTTCTCGCTGCTCGGGCTCGCGGTGAACCTGCTGTCCGACCTGATCTACGTCTGGATCGACCCGCGGATCGATTTCTCGGCCCGGGCGACCTGACCGCGCGGCGCGCGGGCCGTCAGGCCTCCGGCAGGCCCGCGGCACCGGCCGGCATCGGCGGCTCGCCGCCCGGAGGCCCGGCGAGGCCCAGCAGCGCCGCGATCGCGTCGCCGTCCGGCGAGCCGAGCAGATCCGCCAGGGTGTAGCGGTCGAGGACGGCGAGGAACGCCGCCAGAGCCTCCCCCAGCACCCGCCGGAGCCGGCACGGGGCCGTGATGGCGCAGGCGCCGCCGCCGAAGCACTCGACCAGCGCCAGGTCGTCCTCGGTCTGGCGCACCACCGCACCGACGACGATCTCCCCCGGCGGCATCGCCAGGCGGAGGCCGCCGCCCCGGCCGCGGATCGTCCGGATCAGGCCCAGCCGTCCCAGCTGGTGGACCACCTTGGTCAGGTGATTCTCCGAGATGCCGTAGGCGCGGGCGATCGCGGCGATGGAGCTCTGCTCGGGCTCGTGGAGCCCGACGTAGATCAGCGTGCGCAGCGCGTAATCCGTGTAGCGGGTCAGGCGCATCTCAACTCCAGAAGACGATCTCTGCCGTGGGGCGGTGCGCGCCGCGAGCCGCGTCCGTACGCCCTGCGGAGGAGCGGCACCACCGCCGACGCGGGGCCGATCGCCGCCCCATAAGATACATTTTGATTGCACCTTTTCGAGGGGCGCGCTAGAAGATGCATGACGTATGCACCTTTTGAGCCGTGCCATGCCCGCGCCCCTCTCCCCTGCCACCGTCGCTCTCATCAAGGCCACCGTGCCGGCCCTGGAGGCCCACGGCCTCACCATCACGAAGCGCATGTACGAGCGCCTGTTCGAGAACGCCGAGATCCGCGACCTCTTCAACCAGTCCCATCACGGCGAGACCGGCGCGCAGCCGAAGGCCCTGGCCCAGGCCGTGCTCGCCTACGCCCGCAACATCGACAATCTCGGTGTGCTGGCCGGAGCGGTGGAGCGCATCGCGCAGAAGCACGTCGCCCTGAACATCCTGCCGGAGCACTATCCCCACGTCGCCGACGCGCTCCTCGGCGCGATCGGGGACGTCCTCGGTGAGGCCGCCACGCCGGAGATCGCCGCGGCCTGGGGGGAGGCGTACTGGTTCCTGGCGGAACTGCTGATCGGCCGGGAGGCCGCGATCTACCGCGACCACGCCTCCGAGCCGGGCGGCTGGAACGGCTGGCGCGACTTCGTGGTCGAGAGCGTGACCCAGGAGAGCGAGACGATCCGCTCCTTCGTCCTGGTCCCGGCCGATGGCGGCCCGGTGCTGCGGCATCGGCCGGGCCAGTATCTCGGCTTCCTCCTGGACCTGCCGGGCCGCGGCGTGCTGAAGCGGAACTACTCGGTGTCCTGCGCGCCGAGCGACCGGGCCTACCGCATCACCGTCAAGCGCGAGGCGGCGCCGGGCCGGCCGGCCGGGATCGCCTCGAACTGGCTGCACGACCACGCACATCCCGGCACCGTGCTGAAGGTCGCAGCCCCGGCGGGCGATTTCAGCCTCGACGCGGAGGGCGACGCGCCCGTGGTGCTGGTCAGCGGCGGCGTCGGGCTGACCCCGATGATCAGCATGCTCGAGACCATCGCGGCGGACAGCCCGGACCGGCCGACCTGGTACGTGCACGGCGCCCTGTTCGGCCGCGTGCACGCCCTGCGCGACCACGCCCGGGCGCTCGCGGCGCGGGCCCGCAACGCGCGGCTCGTGACCTTCTACGCGGAGCCCGAAGCCGCGGACCGGCCGGGTGAGCACTACGACGTCCAGGGCCTGATCACGGCGGACTGGCTCGTCGAGCACACGCCGCACGACCGAGCGACCTACTATCTGTGCGGTCCCAAGCCGTTCCTGCGGGATCTCGCCACCGGCCTGCTGCGCCGCGGCGTCCCGGCCGAGCGGGTGAAGTTCGAGTTCTTCGGCCCGGCCGACGAGCTGTTCGAGAAGCCCCGGCAGGCGGCCTAGGCGGCGCTCAAGCTGGCCCGGCGCCGCGGAGCGGGCGCTCCGGGCCGAGCACCCGCGCCACGGTCGTCCGCAGGGCCTGCGCGCTCCGGTAGCCCACCGCCGCCGCGACCGCCCGCGGCGGCCGCCCCTCGGCCGCGAGCGCCAGCGCCCGGATCACGCGGGCCCGGGCCCGCCAGTCGCCGAAGCTGAGGCCCGTTTCCGCACGGAAGCCGCGCGTGAGCGTGCGGCGGCTCGCGCCGGCCCGGTCGGCCCAGGCGTCCAGATCGGCCTCCGAGGCCGGATCCTCGATCAGCGCGAGGCAGACGCGGCGCAGGCGCGGGTCGCGCGGGAGCGGCAGCGCGAGCGGCGTCGCGGGGGCCCGGCCGATCTCGTCGAGCACCAGGGCGGCGAGGTGGCCGCCGCGGCCGTCGACCGCGTAGAGCACCGGCTCCTCCGCCAGCGCCGTGAGCGCCGAGGCCAGGAGCCGCGACACCGCGATCACCCGGCAACTCGCCGGGAAGGACCGGACCGCGGCGGGATCGAGATAGGCCGAGCACATCGAGACCGCGCCGTGGGTCGCGACCGCGTGCGGCAGCCGCGGCGGGATCCACAGGGCGTGCCCCTCGGGAACGACCCAGGTGCCGTCCTCCGCGAAGGCCATCATCAGCCCGGACGTGGCGTAGAGCAGCTGCGCGCGGGGATGGAAGTGCCGGTCGAGATGCATCCCGGCCGCGTAGGTCTTGGGCATCACCGCGACCGGGCGGGGTACGTCCTGATAGTCGGCCGCCTCCGTCGACCGCCCCGCGGCGGCGCGCGGTCCCGTCAACATTGGCCCGTTCGCGTACATATCCGGCCCAACACCGCCATCGGGTCAGGCTATCAGGGGGCCGTCCCGGAGGATACGCCGCGATGGATTCGGATACACTGTCCCGCCGCACCCTGCGCTTCGTGAACGTCGCGCACGCCCTCGACCACTTCGTGCTGCTGATCTACCCGACCGCGGTCATCGCCATCGCGGCCCAGACCGGGCTCGGCTACGGCGAGCTGATCGGGCTCGCCACCGGCGCCTTCGTGGCCTTCGGCCTGTGCTCGCTGCCCATGGGCTCGCTCGCCGACCGGTTCGGGCGGCGCAACATGCTGGCGGTGTTCTTCTTCGGCTACGGCCTGTCCTGCCTCGGCGTCGCGAGCGCCTCGACGCCGCTCGGCTTCGCCCTCTGGCTCTGCGTCCTCGGGCTCGCCTCGGCGATCTACCACCCGGTCGGCTCGGCCATGCTGGTGACCCATGCCCGCCGGCTCGGGCACGATCTCGGCATCAACGGCGTCTGGGGCAATTTCGGCGCGGCCGCCGCCTCCGGCCTCACCGCGCTGCTCGCCGCCACGATCGGCTGGCGCGCGGCCTTCGTCGTTCCCGGCCTCGTCTGCCTCGCGTGCGGGGCGGCGTTCGTGGCGCTGGTCCCGGGCGACGGCGACGCCGCGGGAAGGAAGGCCGGCGGCGCGGCGGTGATCCCGGTGACCCGGCCCTGGGCCCTCATGGCGATGTTCGCCCTGTCGATCTTCGCGGGCGGCCTGACCTTCAACCTGACAACGATCAGCCTGCCCAAGGTGATCGACGAGGGCGTCGGGCAGGCGCTGCCGCTGGCGCTGACCGGCTCCCTCGCCACGGGCGTCTTCCTGTTCGGGGCGCTGATGCAGCTCGCCATGGGCCGGCTGATCGACCGCTACAGCCTGCCGTCCCTGTTCGTGGCGCTCTCGGTGCTGCAGCCGCTGGGGCTCGGGATCGCGGCCGTCTCCACCGGCCTGCCGCTGCTCGCCGGGCTCGTCCTCGCCATGACGGCGATCTACGGGCAGGTGGTGATCAACGACGCGATGATCGCCCGCTACGTCCCGCCCGCCTACCGGGCTCGCGCCTACAGCGTGCGGTACTTCGTGGGCTTCACGGCGAGCGGCTTCGTGGTGCCGGCGATCGCCCTCCTGCACGACCGCGGCGGCTTCGCGCTGGTCCTCGGCGTCGCCTCCGCCTGCGGCGCGGTGATCTGGCTCTCGGCCCTGGGCTTCCTGAGGCTGACGCAGGGCGGCGAACGGCCCGCGCTGGCCGCCGCCGAGTAGCGCGACGGTTTGCGGGTCCGGCCCGGCGCTGCTACGCGGCGGCCGTCCGACCCGCGAGCACCCCGTGACCGATCTGTCCCTCGTCATCCGGCCGGAGCGGCCGGAGGATGCCCCCGCCATCGAGCGCCTCCATGCCCGGGCCTTCGGCCCCGGCCGCTTCGCCCGCACCGCCTACCGCCTCCGCGAGGGCGCGGCCGAGCGGATCGACCTCGGCATCACCGCCTCGGTCGGCAGCTTCCTCGTCGGCTCGGTCCGGATGGGTCCGGTGCGGACCGGGGCGACCCCGTTCGTGATGCTCGGCCCCCTGGCGGTCGACCCGAGCTTCGAGGGCCGCGGCATCGGCGGCACCCTGACCCGCGCGGCGATCGACGGGGCGCGGCGGGCGGGCGAGGGCCTGGTGATCCTCGTCGGCGACGCGCCCTACTACGCCCGCTTCGGCTTCACGCCGGTCCCGCCCGGGCGCCTGACGCTGCCGGGGCCGGTCGACCCGGCGCGCCTGCTGTGGCTGGAACTGGCCGACGGTTTCGGCGCCGGCGCGTCGGGCGCCGTGGAGGCGCTCGGCCCGACGCGGTGACGGAGACGGTCCCGCGCCGCCGTCGCGCGCGGTCCCGTCAGGCCCGCCGGAGCGCCAGCGCGGCGATCAGGCCGGCCGCGAGCAGGGCGAGCGCCACCGGCGTCGCCGAGGTCGCGGGCCACGCGGAGGCGGCGACCGTGAACAGCGCCCCGAAGGTCATCTGCGTGAAGCCGTAGAGGCTGGACGCCGAGCCGGCCGCGTGCGGGTCGACGTTCATCAGCCCCGCCACCGCGTTGGGGCTGAGCAGGCCGACGCCCACCGCGTAGGCGAAGAGCGGCACGATCAGGCTGACCACGCCGAGCATGCCGGTGCGGTCCACGAGCAGCAGCGACAGCGCCGCGCCGATGCAGAGGAGGTTGCCGCTCCGCGCCGCCCTGCGGATCGGCACCCGGGCGGCGAGCCGGCTCGCCAGGACGGCCCCGCCGACCATGCCGAACACGACGATCAGGCAATCGAACCCGACCTCCTGCGAGGAGCGCCCGAGCCGGTCCACGAGGAGGAACGGCGCTACGGCCAGGAAGGCGTAGAGGCTGGTGCCGCCGCAGGCCCCCGCCACCAGGTAGGCGCGGAACACCGGGACGCGCACCAGCCGCAGGTAGCCGGACAGAACGGCGACGAAGCCCGGCAGCGCGACCTTGTGGCGGTTGGTCTCGGGCAGGGTGAAGACCACGAGCGCGCCCAGCACGGCGACGAGGCCGGCCAGCACCACGAACACCGCGCGCCAGCCGAAGGCCTCGTTCACCACGCCGCCGATCGCCGGGGCCAGCGCGGGCGTGAGCGTCATCGCGGTGGTGAGGATCGCGAGCTTCCGGGCCGCGTCCTCGCGGGTCGAGACGTCGCGGACCATCGCCCGGCCGATCACCAGCGAGCCGCAGGCGCCGAGCGACTGCAGGACACGGGCGACGAGCAGGACGCCGATATTCGGCGCGGGGATCGCGAGCAGCAGCCCGGCGAGGTAGAGGCCGAGTCCCCCGATCAGGATCGGGCGCCGCCCGTACCGGTCCGAGAGCGGCCCGTAGAGGAGCTGACCGCCCGCGAGCCCGATCAGGTAGACGGTGATCGTCAGCTGGGCGCCGGCGGCGTTGGTGCCGAGGTCGACGGCCGCCGCCGCCAGCGCCGGCACGAAGATGTGCAGCGCCACCGTTCCGGTCATGGTCACGGCGACCAGGAGCGGCAGGGGTGCCCGGCGCTCCGCCACATCGGGACTTCGATCAGCCAAGGGGTCCTACGCGGTTCTCGATCCGGCAGGATGCCGGGGCGCGGCCGCCTTAGAGCAAGGGCCGCGCCCGGAGCCATGCCGGCGGAACGCGCCAGACACGCGAGGGGCGGGACCGTCCCCGGCCCCGGACCCGGACCCGGAGGTGCCGCCTACTCCTTCGGCAGCGGCTGCGGGGTCGGCAGCGGCGCGTTCAGATCCTTGGTCGGGCCGCCGACCTCGAGATCCTTCGCCCGGTCGACGGCCTCGGGATTGGCCTGCGCGGGCGGCTCCTTGGCGGCCGGCGCCGTCGGCGCGGTCGGCTCGGCGGGGATCAGGCTCGAGGGCTGGCCCTGCTGGTCGCTGTCGTGGGCGCTGGCCGGCGGGGCCGGCGCGTTGCGGTCGCTCGACTCGCCGGTCGTGCGCGGGCTGCCGGGCGACTTCGCCTCGACCGGCTTGGCGGTGCCGGTATCGGCGGGCTTGGCCGGGCTGTCCTTGCCCTCGGACGCCTTGCCGGCGGCAGGCTTGTCGGCAGACGGCTTGTCGGCTGCGGGCTTGTCTTCGGGCTTGGCCGCGGCGGGCGCGGCCGCCGGCGCGGCGTCGCTCTTCTCGACGGCCGGCAGCGGCTTCGGCGATTCGGCGAGCGTCCGCAGGTAGGCGATGACGTTGGCCCGCTCCTGCGGCGCGGCGATGCCGGCGTAGGCCATCTTGGTGCCCTTCACGTAGGCCTTCGGGCTCGTGAGGAACTCGTCGAGGTCGGCGTAGGTCCAGGTGCCGCCCTTCTCCTTCATGGCCGCCGAGTAGTCGAAGCCCGCATGCGCGCCCTTCGGCCGCTCGACGATGCCGTACAGGTCGGGACCGACCTTGTTGGGGCCGCCCTTCTCGAAGCTGTGGCAGGCGTGGCAGGCCTTGGTGCCGGCCTCGCCCTTCTCGACGTTGGCGCTGGCGAGGCGGACGGCGATCGGCTCGACCTTGGCCTCGGGCGCCGCGGTGGCGGCCTCAGGCTGCGGCTCGGGCAGGTCGTAGCCGGCTTTGCCCGCCGGCTTCGGGTGATAGATCAATTCGGCGACGAAACCCGATCCGGCCGCGAACAGAAGGGCGCCGAGGACTGCACCCAGGACCTTGTTCACCTCGAACGAGTTCATGCTCTTCTCGCAACTCGGCCGTGCCGATCGCGCGCCTGACACGGGCGAGCGGGCTCGGACACCGGACATTGGAAGATTTCGAGGTTGCCTTAGCGGTTCCGGGCGGTTCCTGACAATGCCGCAGGGGCGTTCCGCGTCGCTCCAGCGCAGGATTGTTCCACCGAATTGCCCAGCTTGTCACCAGGTGGCACCTTTTCTCCACCGCGGTCCGGCCGCATCCCGGCCCTCTGCCCGGCCCTCTGCCCGGCCCTCGACCGGCCCGTTTCCGGGGACGACAACCGGGGGCCGGCCTGTTAAGCAGCCGGCCGCCTCCCGCCGCGGCCGCTCGACCCGCGCATCCGGATCCGAATCTCGATGTCCGATCCCCTGGTCCTGATCCCGGCGCGCCTCGCCGCGACCCGCCTGCCGAACAAGCCGCTGGCCGACATCGCCGGCGAGGCCATGATCGTCCATGTCTGGCGCCGGGCCGTGGAGGCCGGCATCGGCCCCGTGGTGGTCGCCACAGACACGGCGGAGATCGCCCGCACGGTCGAGGCCGCGGGCGGCCTCGCGGTGATGACCCGGGCCGACCATCCGTCGGGATCCGACCGGCTCGCCGAGGCGCTGGAGATCGTCGATCCGGAGGGGCGCCACGACGTGGTCGTCAACGTGCAGGGCGACCTGCCGACCATCGACCCGGCGATCATCGGCGCCGCTATCGTGCCGCTCGCCGACCGCACCGTCGACATCGTCACCCTGTGCGCGCCGATCACCGATCCGCACGAGGCCGACAACCCCAACGTGGTCAAGCTCGTCGGCCACGCGGTCGGTCCCGGGCGACTGCGCGCCCTCTACTTCACCCGCGCCCGCGCGCCCTGGGGCGACGGGCCCCTCTGGCACCATATCGGCCTGTACGCCTACCGGCGCACGGCGCTGAGCCGATTCGTGGCCCTGCCGCCCGGCGAGCTGGAGGTGCGGGAGAAGCTGGAGCAGCTGCGGGCCCTCGAGGCCGGCATGCGCATCGATGCCGCCATCGTCGACGACCTGCCGCTCGGCGTCGACACCCCCGCCGACCTGGAACGGGCCCGCGCCCTGCTGCAGGGCCGGCGCCTGAACTGACACGCCGAACGAATCCGCGCCGCCATGACCGATCGCACCATCGCCTACCAGGGTGAGCCCGGGGCCAACTCGCACATCATCTGCGCGGAGGCCTACCCGGACTGGACACCCCTCCCCTGCCCGACCTTCGAGGACGCCTTCGCGGCGGTGACGGAGGGGCGCGCCCAGCGGGCGATGATCCCGATCGAGAACTCGATCGCGGGCCGGGTCGCCGACATCCACCACCTGATCCCGATCTCGCCGCTGCACATCGTGGCCGAGCACTTCCTGCCGATCCACTTCCAGCTGATGGTCCTGCCGGGCACGAAGCGCGAGTCGCTGAGGAGCGTCCACAGCCACGTCCACGCGCTGGGCCAGTGCCGCCGGATCATCCGGCGGATGGGCCTGAAGGCCGTGGTCGCCGGCGACACCGCCGGGGCGGCCCGCGAGATCGCCGAGATCGGCGACCCGAGCCGGGCGGCCCTGGCGCCCGCGCTCGCCGCCGAGGTCTACGGCCTCGACATCCTGGAGCGCGACGTCGAGGACGAGGCGCACAACACCACCCGGTTCGTGGTCTTCTCCCCCGAGCCCGTGCCGGTCGCCCAGGGCACCGAGCCCTGCGTGACGAGCTTCGTGTTCCGCGTCCGCAACATCCCGGCCGCCCTCTACAAGGCGCTCGGCGGCTTCGCGACCAACGGCGTCAACATGTCGAAGCTCGAGAGCTACATGGTCGACGGCGAGTTCACCGCCACGCAGTTCTACGCCGAGGTCGACGGCCACCCGGAGGATCCGGGCCTCAGCCGCGCGCTCGACGAGCTCGGCTTCTTCTCGCGCGAGCTGCGGGTGATCGGCACCTACCCGGCCCACCCGTTCCGGGAGGCGGCGCGGCCGGCGGCGGAGTGAGCCCTCACTCCCGCCGGAGCACCCGGTCGGCCGCCAGATCCGACCAGAAGCCCGGCCGGAAGTCGCGCTTGAGCGCCTCGGGATCGTAGACGGTCTCGACCCAGGTCAGGAAGTCGAGGCCCTTCGCCTCGCCCTCGGCGCGGTACCGGGCGAAGAACGCGTCGAGGATGCCGGTCTTGGCGAAGCGGAGATGGCCGTAGCGGGCGGAGAGCTGCCGCGCGGCCTCGGCCACCGGGCGGCCCTCGTGCAGGATCAGGTACAGGGCCGAGGCGAGGCCGGCCCGGTCGGCGCCGGACTTGCAGTGCATCACGGCCGGGTACTCGATGCCGGCGAAGAACGCCTTCGCGCCGAGGATGGTGGCCCGGTCGGGCGCCTCCCGCGAGCGGAGCACGAACTCGACGAGCTTGAGCCCGTGGCGCTCGCAGGCCTCGCGCTGGAGCGGCCAGGACCCGTGCTCGCGCCCGCCGCGCAGGGAGATGATCGTCCGCACCCCCTCGGCCCGGAAGCGGGCGAGCTGGTGGGGACCGGGCTGGGCCGAGCGCCAGAGGGCGCCGGACCCGACCCGGTGCCGATTGAGGTAGGCGAGGCGGAAGACCCCGTGGTCCATCAGCAGCATGTTGGCCCAGGCCATCAGCCGGTCGCCGGGGCCGGCGATCGGCCGCTCGAAGCGGGCGATCCGGGCCATGCGCCGCGCGTAGCGCGTCTCGGGCTTGAGGAAGCGGTTGAACAAGGCCGTGCTGCCGAGGGAACGAGCCCGGGCTCTACCAGCCACCCGCCCACCCCGCAATTCGCCGGCCGGCAGGTGACCGGCGGGCGGGCAACGCCCCGGAGCCGGCGCGATCCGGCGCCATTCTTGCCTTCACTCCGCCCGGATCGGCACCGAACCTGCGCGGGCCGCGCGAGTTATCCGCCGGTCGGACGATCGGAGGCCCGAAGCCCATGAGCACGCGCACCACGAGCATCCGCCGGGCCCGCGAGGCCGATCTCGGCGGCTTGTCCAAGGTGTTCGATGCGTCCTGGCGCGAGGCCTATCGCGGCATCATCCCCGGCGTCGCCCTGGAGCGGCTGATCGCCACCCGGGACCGGGCGTGGTGGCGGGGCGCCCTGCGCCGCGGGCGGCCGATCGCGGTGGTCGAGACGGGCGAACTCGTCGTCGGCTACGCGGCCTACGGGCGGACGCGCAGCCGGTCGCTCGGGACCGAGGCCGAGATCGACGAGCTCTACCTGCTTCCGGAGTACCAGGGCGTCGGCCTGGGCCGGCGCCTGTTCCGGGCGGTGCGCAACGACCTCGCGGATCACGGCCTCACGCGGCTCGGCGTGTGGAGCTTGGAGGACAACGCCCGCGCCAGCGCCTTCTACGAGGGGCTCGGCGGCGTCGCCGGTCCGCGGGTGCTGGACCGGGTGGCGGGCCTCCCGCTCCCCAAGGTCGGCTATCTCTTCGGCTAACGTTTTCCAGCGCTCGTTGCCGGGCCGCACCATCGACTGATTTGCTTTGCCAAGCCGCGCCTCTAAGAGAGCCGGGAAGCGGACGAGACCGCATTCCGGAAGCGACACGCCATGAAGATCGACGCCATCCCGCTCGGCAAGAAGCCGCCGCACGACGTCAACGTGATCGTCGAGGTGCCGCTCGGCGGCGAGCCGATCAAGTACGAGATGGACAAGGAATCCGGCGCGCTGGTCGTCGACCGGTTCCTGTACACCCCGATGTTCTACCCCGGGAATTACGGCTTCATCCCCCACACCCTGTCGGGCGACGGCGATCCCTGCGACGTGCTGGTGGCCAACACCCGCGCCGTGCTGCCGGGCGCGATCATCAGCGCGCGTCCCGTGGGCGTCATGGTGATGCAGGACGAGGGCGGCGAGGACGAGAAGATCATCGCGGTGCCCTCGCGCCACCTGACCAAGCGCTACGACCGCGTCGAGAACTACACCGACCTGCCCGAGATCACGATCCAGCAGATCCAGCACTTCTTCGAGCACTACAAGGACCTGGAGCCCGGCAAGTGGGTCAAGTTCGTCCGCTGGGGCGACAAGGAAGAGGCCCACCGGCTGATCGAGGAGGCGATCGAGCGCGGCAAGGCCAAGAAGTAAGGGCGGCCCGGCCGCTCCCGCCCGGGGAGCGGCCCGTACCCGTCAGCCGTCGATGCGGCGCAGGCCCGCCCGGTAGCGCCGGGCATTCTCCACGTAGCGCTGGGCGGCCTGCCGCAGGCCCTCGATCGCGGCCTCGTCGAGGGTGCGCACGGCCTTCGCCGGCGCCCCGACGATCAGGCTGTGATCCGGGAATTCCTTGCCCTCGGTGACCAGCGCGTTGGCGCCGACGAGGCAGCCGCGGCCGATCCGGGCCCCGTTCAAAACCGTCGCCCCCATGCCGACGAGGCTGCCGTCCCCGATGGTGCAGCCGTGCACGATCGCGCCGTGCCCGATCGTGACGTCGGTCCCGATGTCGAGGGGAAAGCCGGGATCGACGTGCATGATCACGCCTTCCTGGACGTTGGTGCGGTCGCCGATGCGGATCGGCTCGTTGTCGCCGCGCAGGGCCGCGCCGAACCAGATCCCGACATCGAGGCCGAGATGCACGCGGCCGACCACCTGCGCGTCGGGCGCGATCCAGACCCGGTCAGGGTCGGCGAGGTCGGGGACGTGATCGTCGAGGGCGTAGAGCGGCATGGCGGCCTTTCGGAGGGAGTGGTCGTCCCGACCGCGCGGCGCGGCCGGGATCGCGACGGATGACGCGCAGCGCCTGTCGCGGGAATGGTACGGCGCGCCCAGGCTGCCAATGCTAGGCTGGCTCCGCAAGCGGTCGCGACCCGGATGGGAAACAGAGATGGCACGGCTCCCGGCCCTGATCGGTCTGACGGCGCTCCTGCTGACACAGGGGGCCAGGGCCGCGGATCTGCGGGAGGCCGGACCGCTCGGGCGGTTCCGGGCGACCTGCGAGGATCTCGGGACCTTCTGCTTCGCCGATGCCTGTGGCGGCGACCAGATCGCGGCGGCCCAGGGCTGCCGGGCGCGCTGCCCGAGCGCGTCGATCGTCGAGGTCGTCCCGGCCGCCTGCCCGCTGTCCGAGGGCCGGCCCCTGACGGTCCTCCGGCGCCGCGGCTGAGATCCCGCCGCGACCGCTCCCCGGGCGAAATTCCGCGTCCGCGGCAACGAAACGCGGAACGCGGCATTGATCGTTCGCGAACAGGTGAACAAGGGGACGCGGACAGATGCTCGCGAACGCGCGCGATGCCCGCAGGCGCACGGGGCTGACGAGCGATCTGCGTCCGCCCGAAGCGGGCCCGAACGCCGATCCCGTCCTGTACGGCGTGGCCGCAGGTCTGGCCGCCCTGTTCCCGCCGGTCATGCTGCGGTCGGAGACGGCGCCGGAACCGCGTCGCCCCTCTGGAACCGGCCAGTCGCGGGACACGACCGGCTCCCGGTGACGGGCGGCCCGCGCGGAGCGGTATCCGCCTCAGGCGGCGAGCCGGACGAGCAGGAGAAGCGTCGCCGCGACGGGGACCGCCGTGGCGAGCCAGAGGGCGCCGGGGTGGAACCCCTCGGGCCCCGAGAAGCGCGAGGTCCGCGTCACCGCGGGACGCAGGGAGTCCCCGCGTCCGATCCCGATCCCGACTGGCATCCGTGGCCTCCTCGATCCGCGAGGAGTGAGCCTCGACGCCTCTCAAGGGCGTCTGAATCGGCGGCCGCCTTCGTCCGGCGTGGTGAACCGGACCTTAAAGGGCCCGGTCGAACTTCAGCTCGCCGTTCGGGCTCTTGAGCACCAGCTGCGAGCCGACCATGTCCCACACCGCCGAGGTGCGCAGGGCGATGAAGAAGGCCTGCTCGGTGGCCGCGAGGCCCTTGTCGCAGCTCTTCTTGGTCAGCGCGAGCGGGCCGACGGCGATGTGCTGCTCCTTGAGCGGGAACGCGGTGGCCGCGAAGGTGTTGCAGCCGCCGTAGCCGCGGGCGCGGTACTGCTTGTCGATGATGAAGCTCGGCCGGTCGCCGCCCGTGAACGGCTTGCCGTTCAGGCTCACGGCGGTCCAGGTCGAATCCAGCGGGAACATCTTCTCGCTGGCCTTGGTCCCCGGCACGTACTGGGGCTTCTTCTCCTCCTCGCCGCCCGGCCGGCGGTTGCCCCGGCCGAAGCCCGTGGGCGAGCCGCCCATCTGCGCCTGCGCCTGCGTCGCCGCGGACAGGTCCATGGCCAGCACGGCACAGGCCAAGCTCGCGATCAGCACCCCTCTCATCGTCCAGTCCCCATGTCGCGCGCGCCGCGCGCAGGTCACCCCGGTCCGGAAGCGCCGCGCCGGCCGCGCGGTCCGGCCCCTCGCGAGGCCGCTCCGAATCCTTGCGCCCTGGCGGATGCGACAGGATTTCAGCACAATTATGGTCGCGCTCGGCCGAAGACCGCCCGGAAACGATCCGGGACCGCAATCGTTGTTGATGATCGCGAAGCAGGAGGATGACCTTGGCAGGATCGGACGAGGGGGCGCAGAGCGGGAGCCGGGCGCTCGCCATGACCCCGGCGCAGTCGCGGGCGGCCCGCGGGCTGCTCGGCTGGTCGGAGGCCGATCTCGCCGGCAAGGTCGGCCTGGACGAGCGATTCGTGCGCGACTTCGAGGGCGGCTACAGCGATGCGCCCAGCGGGCAGGTCGAGGCCCTGCGCAGCGCTCTCGGCGCGGCCGGGGCGGTGTTCAGCGACGCGCCGACGCCCGGCGTCCACCTCGCTGCCGGCCGGGGCGTCGACGAGGGCACCCGCGCCGACGATCTGACGACCGAGAACGACCGCTAACACCCGCCGGCCTTCCCGAACGCGCCGCTCATGGCGCGTTCATGCGCCGCACCCGAGAACCGGGGACGCCCGAACCCGCGCACCGTCCCTGGAGCGTCCCGTGATCGATCCCGTCTGCAGTCCGTCGCGGTGCGACCAGCGCTCTCCCTCGGCCCCCGACCGGATCGGAGGCCACTGATGCGCGCCGACGCCTTCCTGGCCGCCGCCGACGCGCTGCCCGTGGCGAGCCTCGACGCCCTCCTGGGGAGCCGGGGGCTCGTGGTCGTCGCGCCCCATCCCGACGACGAGAGCCTCGGATGCGGCGGGCTGATCGCCGCCGCCCGGGCGTCGGGACGGCCCGTGCACCTCGTCGTGGTCAGCGACGGCTGCGGCTCGCACACGCATTCCCGCCTCTACCCACCGGAGAAGCTGCGCGCCCTGCGCGAGGCGGAAACCCGGCGGGCCGTGGCCGTCCTCGGCCTCGGGCCCGACGCCGTCACCTTCCTGCGCCTGCCGGACGCGCACGTCCCGAGCGACGGGCCGGAGGCCGAGGCGGCCGCGTCCGCGGTGGCCAGCGCGGCCGCGGCGATCGGGGCCGGCGCGGTCTTCGTCACGTGGCGTCACGATCCCCACTGCGATCACAAGGCGGCCGCCGCGATCGTCGCCCTCGCCCGGCCGCGGATGCCGGGCGTGCGGGTCTACGAGTACCCCGTCTGGGGCTGGACCCTGCCGCCCGAGACCGAGGTCGGGCCGAGCCCGGCCGGCCTGCGCCTCGACGTCTCCGCCTATCGCGAAACCAAGGCCCGCGCCGTCGCGGCCCACGAATCGCAGACCACGAACCTGATCGCGGACGATCCCGAGGGCTTCCGTCTCGAGCCCGCCATGATCGACCGGCTCTGCGGCCCCTACGAACGCTTCGTCGCCGTGCCCGCATGACCCGGCGGACCCAGACCCTCCCGGAGGATTACTTCCTCGGCATCTACGCCAGCGACCCGGATCCCTGGCGCTTCACCACGTCGTCCTACGAGCGCGACAAGTACGCGGCGACGCTGGCGGCGCTGCCGAGGGCGCGCTACCGGGCCGGGTTCGAGCCGGCCTGCTCCATCGGCGTCTTCACGCACGCCCTGGCTGAGCGCTGCGATCGACTCCTGTCCACCGATCTGGTCCCGGCCGCCGTGGAGGCCGCACGGGCGCGCTGCGCGGATCGCCCCCATGTCGAGGTCCGGCAAGGCGCGATGCCTGCGGACTGGCCCGCGGAACGGTTCGACCTGATCGTTCTTTCCGAGTTCCTGTACTTCCTGGCGCCGTCGGATTTCGCCGCGCTCGTCCGCCGGGCCGGCGAGACGATCGAGCCGGACGGCGACATCGTGCTGGTGCACTGGCTGGGCGAGACCGACTACCCGCTGTCGGGCGACGGTGCCGCCGAGGCGTTCATCCGGCTGTCCGCGCCCTTCGCCCAAGTCCGGGCGCAGGTGCGGACCGCCGATTACCGGATCGACGTCCTGAGCGCCGGAGCAGCCCCGTGAGCGTCGCGGTCATCACCCTCAACAAGGGCCGGCGCGCGCACCTGACCCGCCTGCTCGAAGGCCTGGGCCGCGGCGATCCGCCCGATCGCTGCGTCGTCGTCGAGATCGGCGGCGACGCGGCGCCCTATCCGGACCTGCCCTTCCCGGTGGAGCGCGTGCCGTTCCCGCATGCCGGCCTGCCGCTCGCCGCGGCGCGCAATGCCGGGCGCCGGGCGGCCGGTGCCGACACGCTGATCTTCCTCGACGTGGACTGCATCCCCTCGGCGGGGCTCGTCGCCGGCCTGTCGCGGGCGGTGGCCGAGCGGGACGGCCTGATCTGCTGCGAGATCGGCTATCTGCCGGCCGGTGCGGTCACGGACGGGTGGCGCGCGGCGGATCTGGAGCGGCTCGGCCGGCCGCACCCCGTGCGGGTCTTCCCGCCGGCCGGTGCGGTGGCCCCGGCGCCGCAGCCCGGCCTGTTCTGGTCCCTCGCCTTCGCGGTGCGGGCCGCGACCTACGACCGGCTCGGCGGCTTCGACGAGACCTTCTCGGGCTACGGCGCGGAGGATACCGACCTCGCCTTCCGGGCCGAGCGGGCCGGCGTGCCGATCCTGTTCCTCGGCGGGCCCCGGGCCTACCACCAGCACCATCCGGGCTACGACCCGCCGCTGCAGCATTTCCGCGACATCGTCGCCAACGCGGCCCGCTTTCGCGACCGTCACGGGCTCTGGCCGATGGATGGGTGGCTCGACGGCTTCGCCCGGCTCGGGCTGATCGCGGCGGATCGGTCGACCGGGATCGTGGTTCACCGGGATCCGACGCCGGACGAGATGGCTGCGGCGCGGCTGCCGGACGATCGGCCGTTCTAGGGCCGTCGCGGCCGCCGCGCCGCAGAGTTGGTCCCTTCGCCCGAAGGGACAGGTGAGGGACGCGCCCGCTCCGGGGCCTTCTCCACCCTCAACCGAACGTGTCGGGCGGATCGCGGACGTGACCGCGGTCCGCCTCCCAGAGAGCCCCGGCCTCGGGCGCGTCGAAGCTCGGCGCGCCCGCGGGCGGCCTCAGCCCTTCATGGCGTTCGCCTTCTCGATCAGCGCCTCGGCCATGCGGATCGAGGCGATGTCGATGAGGCGACCGTCCAGGGACACGGCGCCGCGGCCGGCCTTGGCGGCCTCTTCCATGGCCTCGAGGATGCGGCGGGCCTTGGTGACCTCGGCCTCCGAGGGGGTGAACACCTCGTTGGCGAGCTCGATCTGGCTCGGGTGGATCGCCCATTTGCCCTCGAAGCCGAGGGCGGCGCAGCGGCGGGCGGCCGAGCGGTAGCCGTCCGGATCCGAGAAGTCGCCGAACGGTCCGTCGATCGGACGCAGACCGTAGGCGCGACAGGCCACCAGCATGCGGTTCTGGGCGAACAGCCACGGGTCCTGCCAGTGGGTCTGGCGGCTGCCGGACTCGTCCTTGTCGGTGAGCACCGAGAAGTCGGGGTTCACGCCGCCGATCACGGTTGAGCGGGCGCGGGTCGAGGCGGCGTAGTCGGCGACGCCGAAGGACATCGCCTCCAGGCGCTTGGAGGACTGGGCAATCGCCTCGACGTTGGCCATGCCGAGCGCCGTCTCGATCAGCACCTCGAAGCCGATCTGCTTCTCGCGCTTCTTGGCCTGCTCGATCTGCGTGACCAGCACGTCGATGGCGTAGACGTCGGCCGGCACGCCGACCTTGGGGATCAGCACCATGTCGAGCCGCGGGCAGGCTTCGACGATGTCGACCACGTCGCGGTACATGTAGTGGGTGTCGAGACCGTTGATGCGGATCATCATGGTCTTGTTGCCCCAATCCAGGTCGTTCAGCGCCTGGATGATGTTGGTGCGGGCCTTCTCCTTGTCGTCGGGGGCGACCGCGTCCTCGAGGTCGAGGAAGATCACGTCCGCCGCCGAGGAAGCCGACTTCTCCATGAAGGTCGGGTTCGAGCCGGGCACGGCGAGTTCGGAGCGGTGCAGGCGCGGCTTGGCCTGCTGGATCAGGGTGAAGCTCATCTTGGGTTCTCTCTCCTGGTGACGGTTCTGGTGCCGTTGCGGGATGCGATCCCGTTCACCGGCGGCAAATGGCGCGCGCCGGACGCTCTGACAGAGCGCGGACGCGCGAATGGACCGGTTCCACCGGCGTCCGGCCGCAGCGCGGGTTCCCCCTCCCGAGCGGGAGAGGGCGCACGTTCTGCCCTCGCCTACCCGGTCGCCCCGAAGCCGACCGCGATGCAGTTGATGGACAGGAGCAGGGCCGACTTCACCGCCTCGCGCCGATCCTCGTCGGTCTCCGCGCGGTAGCGGGCGAGCAGCTCGACCTGCTCGCGGCTCACTTGGTTGATGGTCGGGAGCCGGCCCTTCAGGCGGTCCCGGAACAGCGGGAAGCGCTCGGCCAGCTCCGTGCCGCCGCTCACCCGCAGCACCATCTCGCGGGTGAGCGCGTACTCGGCCTCGATCATCGAGAAGATCCGGTCCCGGGTTCCCGGGTCCGGGACGAGGCCCGCGTAGGCGCGGGCGATGTCGAGATCGACCATCATCAGCGTCTTCTCGACCTCGTCGAGGACGAGGCGGAGGATGCGGGATTCGGTGAACAGCCGCTTGAGCGCCGCCTCGCCGTCCCGACCGCGCACGTCGATGAAGCTCGCGAGCCCCGATCCGACCCCGTACCAGCCGGTGATCACGTGCCGGTTCTGCGACCACGCGAACACCCAGGGGATCGCCCGGAGGTCCGAGAGCGCGCGCGCGCCGAAGCGGCGGGCCGGGCGGGAGCCGATGTTGAGGAGCGCGATCTCGTCCAGCGGGCTCGCCGCCTGGAAGTAGTCGACGAGGCCGTCGGTCTGGAGCAGCTGGACGTAGGCCGCCCGCGAGGCGCCGGCCAATGCCTCCAGGGCGTCGTCGTGGCCCGGCCCCGCCCGCTCGCCGTCGCCCGCCAGCGCGTGCTCGAACACCGAGGCCGCCAGCAGTTCCATCTGGTAGGCGGCGGTGCCGCGGTTGGCGTACTTGAACGAGACGACCTCGCCCTGCTCGGTGGTGCGGAACCGGCCGCGGATGGAGCCCGGCGGCTGGGCCATGATGCCCCGGTGAGTCGGCACGCCCCCGCGGCTCACCGAGCCGCCGCGCCCGTGGAAGAAGGCGATCCCGACGCCGAGCTCCTCGCCGAGGCGGGTCAGCTTGCTCTGCGCCTTGTAGAGCTCCCAGTTGGCGGCGACGAAGCCGCCGTCCTTGTTGGAGTCGGAGTAGCCGATCATCACCTCCTGCACCCCGCCCTGCCAGCGGGTCGAGCGGCGCACCACCGGCGTCCCGAGCAGCGCCCGCATGATCGCCGGGGCGGCGCGCAGGTCGTCGATGGTCTCGAACAGGGGCACGATCGGCAGCGGGCAGATCTCCGTGCCGGCGGCGTCGAGGAACACCCCCGCCTCCTTGGCCAGCAGGTACGCGCCGAGCACGTCCTCCACCGAGCGGGTCATCGACAGCACGAAGGCGCCGAACGCCTCGCGGTCGAGGGCCTCGCGCATCTCGGCCACGAGGGCGAAGGTGGCGAGCGTCTCGCGGGCGGCGTCGGGCAGATCCTCGAAGGACCGCTCGGGATCACGCGGCCGGGCGAGCTCCGCGTCGAGCCACTGGCGCCACGCGGCCGAGCCGAGGGCCGGCGGCTCGCCGTCGCCGTTGCGCTGGCGCCAGAGGGCGTGGAGCGTGTCGGTGGTCCGGGTGGTGTTCTCGCGCAGGTCGAGACGGACCGTCGAGAACCGGAAGATCTCGACCATCCGCCGCACCGGGCGGACGAGATCGCGCGCCAGCGCCCCGCACTTGGCCTCGGTCAGGCCGCGCTCCAGGGTGCGCAGATCCTCGATCAGCCCGTCCGCGCTGGCATAATCGGGACCGGACGGGTGCTCGCCCTCGTTGCGGGCGACCGTCGCCTCGATCTTGCGCAGGACGCAGGACAGGTACTGTCGGTAGGGCTCGCCCGGGTTGCGCCGGGTGATGGCGCGGGCTTGGCCGCTCTCGGCGAGCTGCCGGTCGAGCTCCGCGCGGAAGCCCTCGGGCAGCGGCAGCGAGCGCTCGGTGAGCGACAGGGTCCGGCCCAACTCGCGCACGCGGTCGCGGTAACGGGTGAGCGAGGCGAGCGCGTTGCGGTGCAGGGTCTGCCGCGTGACCGCGGCGGTGACGTAGGGGTTGCCGTCCCGGTCGCCGCCGATCCACGAGCCGAACTGGAAGAACGGCGGCACCCTGAACTCCGTGCCCGGATAGGTCTCGGCCAGCGCCTCGTGCAGCGCCTCCAGGGTCTCGGGCAGCATCTCGAACAGGGTCTCGTCGAAGAAGTGCAGGCCCCAGGCCACCTCCCGCTCGACGGTCGCCTTCTCCAGGTGCAGCTCGCCCGTCATCCAGACCAGCTCGATCTGGTCGCGCAGCTCGTTCATGAGCCCGTTGCGCTCGCGATCGGTCCAGCGCGGCATCTCCAGCTCGCGCAGCACGAGGTAGATCCGGCGGAACTTCTCCAGCACCGTGACGCGCTTGCCCTCAGTGGGATGGGCGGTCAGCGTCGGGCGGATGCGCAGGTCGGTGAGCAGCGCCTGGATCTTCTCGGGCGGCACCCCCTGTTTGCGCGCGTCAGCGAAGACCTTCGCGAACGAGCCGCTGAGCGCGGCCCGCCCCTCCGTGCGCTCGACGTGCCGGCGGCGGCGCATCGCGGCGTTCTGCTCGGCGATGGAGATCAGCTGGAACCAGATGCCCTGAACCTGCAGCGCGCGTGCGAGCATCTGCGGCGAGAAGCGCGAGATGTCGGCCGTGCCGTGCAGGACCGCCTCGAGGTCGGGGTCGTGCCGGCGGGCGACGTCGAGCAGCGCCTGGAACAGGATGTCCAGCGCCTGCTCCGACGACGTGCCGACGATCACCGGCGGCGCGAAGGCCGTGGCATCGACGAGACCGGGGGTTGCGTGAAGCGTGCGGGTCATGGGGCCACCTCGTGGCGCTCTTTCTTGAAGGACGAGGCGCGACGCGCCCCCTCCCCTCTCTGCGGGGGAGGGTGGCCCCCGCGTCAGCGGGGGTCGGGAGAGGGGAGCGCCATTTCCGGAGAGGTCGCGACGGGAGCTGAAAGCCCGCACCGTCGCGCTGCCCCTCTCCCGCCGCGCATCCGGGGGCACCCTCCCCCGCAGAGGGGGAAGGGGTGCAGCGCGGCTACGCCGCCCGGGCGAGCACGTCGGCCACCGTCTGGCCGAACGAGCCCGGATCCGGCGCTACGGTCAGCCCGTACGAGCGCATGATCTCGGCCTTCTCGGCGGCGCTGTCGCCGGCCGCCGAGATGATCGCGCCGGCGTGCCCCATGCGGCGCCCCTTCGGAGCCGTGAGTCCGGCCACGAACCCGATCACCGGCTTCGACATGTTCTCGCGGATCCAGGCCGAGGCCTCGGCCTCCTGCGGGCCGCCGATCTCGCCGATCATCAGCACCGCGTCGGTGTCCGGGTCAGTCTCGAACAGGGCGAGGTGGTCGAGGAAGGACGAGCCGTTGATCGGGTCGCCGCCGATGCCCACCGAGGTCGAGATCCCGAGCCCCAGCTCCTTGAGCTGGGAGGCCGCCTCGTAGCCGAGCGTGCCCGAGCGCGAGATCACCCCGACATTGCCCGGGAGGTAGATGTGGCCGGGCATGATGCCGAGCATGGCCTTGCCGGGCGAGATGATGCCGGCGCAGTTCGGGCCGACCACCATCGTCCGCTTCTCCTTGGGATAGCGGTAGAGGTAGCGCTTCACCCGCATCATGTCCTGGGCGGGGATCCCGTCGGTGATCGAGCAGACCAGCCGCAGCCCGGCATCGGCCGCCTCCATGATCGCGTCGGCCGCGAAGGGGGGCGCCACGAAGGTGATCGAGGTCGTGGCCCCGGTCGCCGCCACCGCTTCCTTGACGGTGTTGAACACCGGCAGGCCGAGATGGGTGCGCCCACCCTTGCCCGGGGTGACGCCGCCGACGACGTTCGTGCCGTAGTCGAGCATCTCCTTGGCGTGGAAGGTGCCCTTGTCGCCCGTGATGCCCTGGACGATGATCGGGGTGGTCTCGTCGATGAGGATGCTCATGGCGCGGTCTCCCCTCTCAGTGCTGGGTCTTGGCGGCGGCGCAGGCGTCGACCGCCTTCTTGGCCGCCTCCGCCAGGGTGTCGGCGGTGATGAGATCCAGGCCGCTCTCGGCCAGGATCTTCTTGCCCGCCTCCACGTTCGTGCCGGCGAGCCGGACCACCAGCGGCACGTCGATCTTCACCTCGCGGGCGGCCTGGACGACGCCCTCGGCGACCCAGTCGCAGCGGTTGATGCCGGCGAAGATGTTGACCAGGATCGCCTTCACGTTGCGGTCGGAGAGCACGAGCCGGAAGGCCGTCGCCACCCGCTCAGGGGACGCACCGCCGCCGACATCCAAAAAGTTCGCCGGCTCGCCGCCCGCGTGCTTGATCATGTCCATGGTGGCCATGGCCAGCCCCGCGCCGTTGACGATGCAGCCGATCTCGCCCTCGAGGCCGATGTAGCTGAGGTTGTGCTCGGCGGCCTGGGCCTCGCGGGGGTCGCCCTGCGACGGGTCGTGCATGTCGGCGATGCCCGGCCGGCGGAACAGGGCGTTGTCGTCGAAGCTCATCTTGGCGTCGAGCGCCAGCACCCGGTCGTCCTTGGTCACGACGAGCGGGTTGATCTCCAGCATGGTGCCGTCGCAGTCGCGGAACGCCCGGTAGGCGTTCATGATCGTCTTCACCGCGGCCGAGACCTGCTTGATGTTCAGCCCGAGCTGGAAGGCGATCTCCCGCGCCTGGAACTGCTGCAGGCCGACCGCCGGCTCGACCACCACCTGGATGAGCGAATCCGGCTCCTTGGCGGCGATCTCCTCGATGTCCATGCCGCCGCGCTGGCTGGCGATGACCCGGACGCGCTCGGCCTTCCGGTCCAGCACGTAGCCGAGGTAGAGCTCGCGCTCGAACGGGTCCGCGGTCTCGACGTAGACGCGCTGCACCGGCTTGCCCTCGGGCCCGGTCTGGTGCGTGACGAGGCGCTTGCCGAGGAGGTCCTTGGCGGCGTCGCGGACCTCGTTGTAGGTCCGGCACAGCTTGATGCCGCCGGCCTTGCCGCGGGCGCCCGCGTGGATCTGCGCCTTCACGGCCCAGAACGAGCCGCCGAGTTCGGTCGCCGCGTAGACCGCTTGGTCCGGGCTGAAGGCGATCGCGCCTTTCGGGACGGCCACGCCGAAGCTCGCGAGCAGCTCCTTGGCCTGATACTCGTGGACGTCCATTCGGCGCCTCCTCCGCGGTTCGTTGCCGCCGTTGACGCCATCTACTTTAGTTGAGTCGAAAGATTACGCCCGTCAAATTTTTTGATCTCGGGCTTGACGACGGCTTTTTCGCATCCGCAGCACGGATCGTATTCGATATTGCGACGCAACATACAGAAAAACAACGAGGCCGGGGCATGATGCACCCGGCCTCGATTGTCGATCCGACGGACTTTTCTTCAGAACGCTTCGTTCGAAGGCGCCCGCTCCGTCATCGCGAGCGCACCGAAGTGGCCCAGGGCAGCGCGACTTCTGAGATCGTACCGCCGACGGGATTGCTTCGCTTCGCTCGCGGAGACGGCGGCGTCGACGGGATCAACCGGACACGCTGTCCAGCTTGGCGCCGCCGCAGCGGGCACGCGCCCTCCCCCTGCCAGGGACGGAGGGCGTCCCTCTCAGTTCACCTTGGCCTTCACGATCCCGTAGACCTTCTCGGTCAGCGCACCGGCCTCGCCGAGCAGCTCCTCGAGCTCCTTCAGCCGCTCGTCGGCGAAGTCGCGGTCCTCGAGACCCTTGGCGTTGACGTAGACGTTGAGCGCCGCGCTGCGCAGGCCGGCATAGGCGGAGAGCACCGCCACGCCGGCGTCCGACACGACGTTGAGATTGCCCTTGTCGGCGGTGATCGCCGCGAGGTCGATCACCGCGCGGCAGGCCCGGCAGCAGGCGAGCGGCACGTCGCAGGCGGTCTTGAGCGCCGCCTGGATCCTCTCCGCGCGGGCCGACTTCTCGTCGTCGGTGTTCTTGGGCATCCCGTAAGCGCCCATCACGGCGTCGAAGGCCTGGACGTCCTCGCCGATCATGCCGGTCAGCACGACCCGCAGGCCCTCGGACTTGGCCAGGACGTCCTTCAGCTCGGCCTCGACCTCGACGTACTTCTTCTTGCCGATGGTGAGGTTGCAGACCATCGACACCAGGGCCGCGCCCATGGCGCCGGAGATCGCCGCCGCGCCGCCGCCCCCGGGGGTCGGGGCGGCGCTCGCCAGCTCCGTCAGGAACGTCTCGATGCTGTCGCTCTCGGGGCGATGCGTCTCGGTCACCGGCGCCTCCTCAAGCCATCGTCTTGGCGAGGGCGTAGATCTCCTCGGCGTCGAGCACCTTGTCGGTGCTCTCGAAGAGCTGGCCGACGCAGGCCCGGTGGAGCTTGAGCTTCAGCCCGCCGATGCCGAGCGCGCCGAAGGCCTGCTTGCCGTTGCGGTCCTTGCCCTTGTCCATCACGTCGATGCCGCCGATGCCCGTCGGAGGCTGGGCGTTGTAGTCGGCGACGAACTCGATGGACGATTCCTGCGCCCAGGCGGATTCGGGCAGCAGCTCGACGCCGATCGCGCCGGCCGTGAACACGAGGTTGGTGCCCTTCACCAGGGCGACGCGGGAGGCCTCGTCGGGGGTCGCGGCGGCCTTCACGTTGACCTTGAAGCGCTTGTTGATCTGGTCCGCGGCGGCCTGGGTCTTGTCGAGGGCGCGGCCCGCGATGGTGACCTCGGCGCCCTCGCCGGCGAGCAGGGCGGCCGAGCGCATGCCGACCGGGCCGGTGCCCGCCAGCACGACGGCCTTCTTGCCCTGGAGCGAGCCGGCGGCCTTGGCCACCAGCGCGACGCCCGCGGCGGCCGTGGTGTTGGAGCCGTTGGAATCGAGCATCACCGAGACCCGGAACGGGCCGAAGAAGCGCTTCTTGACGGCGGTGAACAGTTCCTCGCCGGCCGCCATGCTGCCGCCGCCGACGAAGATCGCCGTCGACTTCTTCTCGGAACCGCCGCGGGTGTAGATCGTGCCGTCCACGAGCGCGCCGACATTGTCGGGATTCACGCCGCCGTAGCCGGTGATGTGGTCCGCGCCGCCGTCGTAGCCGACGACCGTGTCGAACACGTTCGGCACGGCATCGGTGTCGAACAGGAACAGCAGCTTCTTGGTCATTCTCTACCTCGGCCCAGGGTGGGCATCATCGACGTGAACACTCCACCCCGTCATTCCGGGTCCGCGAGGCGGGACCCGGAATCGAGACGCTCAGGTGGTTCTCTGCCGACACCGTCGGCGACACTGGGTTCCGAGCCCGCCCGCGGCGCCCCGGAATGATGGCGCGCTGCGCGCCGCCCTCAGCTCTCGACCACGTTCTGCGGCTTGCCCGCCACGAACGCCTCGACGTTGTCGACGAGTTGGTCGGCCAGGATCTGCATCGCCTCCTTGCTCGCCCAGGCGACGTGCGGCGTGACGATCAGGTTCGGCAGGTCGGCCTCGCACAGGATGTTGCCGTCCTTGGGCGGCTCCTGCGCCACCACGTCGAAGCCGGCGCCCGCGATGGTGCCGTCCCTGAGCGCTTCGAGCAGGGCCGCCTCGTCCACCAGCCCGCCCCGGGCCGTGTTGATGAGGATGGCGCTCTTCTTCATCTTCTTGAGCTCGGCGGCGCCGATCATCCCCTTGGTGTCCGGGGTCAGCGGCACGTGCAGCGTGATCACGTCGGACTGGGTGAGGATCGTCTCGAAATCCACGAGCCCGTCCTGCGGGAACACGTCGTAGGCGATGACCTTCATGCCGAGCGCCTCGGCGCGCTTGGCGATCGACTTGCCCAGCGCCCCGTAGCCGACGATGCCGAGGGTCGAGCCGGCGATGTCGTAGATCGGGTAATCGAAGTAGCAGAACTGCTTGGACTTCGCCCAGTCGCCGCGCCGCACCGAGTTGGCGTAGGGCACGATCGCCCGCCGCAGGGCGAACATCAGCCCGACCACGTGCTCCGGCACGGTGTTGAACGCGTAGTTGCGGATGTTGACGACCGTGACCCCCTGGGCCTTGGCCTGGGCCTTGTCGACCACGTCGGTGCCGGTGGCGGCGACCGCGATCAGCTTCAGGTCGGGGAGCTGCTTCAGCGTCTCGGCCCGCATCGGAACCTTGTTGATCAGCGCGATCTCCGCCCCCTGGAGCCGCGAGACGATCTCTTCCGGCGTCCAGGTCGACTCGTGCTCGACGTATTCGTGGGGGAAGTTGAACGGTCGGACCCTGGCATCGAGGGACTCACGATCCAGGAACACGATCTTCTTGGTCATAGGACCCCTCTCGAACGACGGGCGGTTTCCTCGATAGTCTTGTTCTTACTTGCGCGTCGGGGCGGGCCCGGCAACCCGGTCCCGCCCCGATCGCGTGCGCAGTTCACGCCTTATGCAGCGGATTCTCGCGCAGGTAGCTGGAGGCGGCGGCGACGCCCGAGCCCGGCGTGACCTTGATGCCGCAATCGAGCATGGCCATCTCGGCGCCCGCGATGGCGCCCAGCAGCGACAGCTCGTTCAGGTCGCCGAGGTGGCCGATGCGGAACACCTTGCCGGCGACTTTCGACAGGCCGGCACCGAGCGACAGGTTGTAGCGCTCGTAGGCGTGGGTGATCACCTTGGCGGCGTCGGCACCCTCCGGCACCACGATCGCCGTGACCGTGTCGGAGTTCCACTTGGGCTCCTTGGCGCAGGGCTTGAGGCCCCAGGCCGCCACGGCCTGACGGGTCGCCTCGGCGAGCACGTGATGGCGGTGGTAGACGTTCTCCAGCCCCTCCTCCTTCACGATCGCCAGCGCCTCGCGCAGGCCGTAGAGCAGCGGCAGGACGGGGGTGTAGGGGAAGTAGCCGGTGGCGTTGGCGGCCAGCTGGTCCTTCCAGGCGAAGTAGGCGTGGCCGAGCCGGTCGTTGCGGCCGGTGCCGCCCTCGGCGATCTTGAGCGCCTTCGGGCTGATGCAGATCAGGCCGAGGCCGGCCGGGAGCATGAAGCCCTTCTGCGAGCCCGCGATGGCGCAGTCGACGCCCCACTCGTCCATCTTGAACGGCAGCGAGCCGATCGACGAGATGCCGTCCACGAACAGCAGCGCCGGGTGGCCGGCGGCGTCGATCGCCTTGCGCACCGCGCCGATGTCGCTGGTGACGCCCGTGGCGGTCTCGTTGTGGACGACCATCACGGCCTTGATGGCGTGGTCCTTGTCGGCGCGCAGCGCCTCCTCGATCTTCTGCGGGTCGGCGCCCGCGCCCCACTCCTCCTCCTGGACGATCACGTCGAGGCCGAGGCGCTGGGCCATGTCGACCCAGAGGTGGCTGAACTGGCCGTAGCGGGCGGTGAGCACCTTGTCGCCGCGGCAGAGGGTGTTGGACAGGGCCGATTCCCAGATGCCGGTGCCCGAGGACGGGAACAGGATGACCGTCCCGTTGGTCGAGCCGAACACCATCTTGGAGTCCTGCAGCAGTGGCTTCACCAGCTCGGGGAAGCTCGGCGACCGGTGATCCTCCGACGGCACGTGCATGGCGCGCAGGACGCGCTCCGGGATGTTGGTGGGGCCCGGGATGAAGAGGTGGTTGCGACCGGGGCGCCGGGTTGCGGCCATGATGTTTCCTCCGAAAAGTCCATTGCGCGCGGGCGTGAACCCGCGCCGGGTTGTCCAAGCGTCCTCAGGGAGTCGGTCCGGCGCCGTCGAAAGCGGCTCGCGCCGCACCCCCTCGAACGCCATCCTCTGCCGTGATCGGGGGGTCTCCGCGGAGCGGCAGGCGGCCTCACGCCGCTCGCGTCGCGGCGCGCCCCCGCGCGCCGGTCGCCTCCGAATTGCCGTCCCGTCCAACGGCTCCAGGGCCGTCCTCGCCGCCTTCCTGTCAAGGTCCGGCCGTGCTCGTGCCGAGCGGCCGGTTCTTGGTATTATGAGGCGGTGAAGCTCGAAAGGAAAACCGGAAAAACTTCCGGAACTTGCCAAAAAAATTTTTTGTGCGACGCAACGAAGTCGAGCTCCGGTTGAGAGGCTTCGCGGCACCGCACACCGAAGTCTTTCCGCCCCGTCCGAACCCGCGTCATCAAACTGAGATCGGATCGCGCTCTGGATCCCGGCACCGTACAGCCGCCGGGAGAGGGTGCCGTGGCCGAGGTTGAGGAGATGCCGGTCCGCGTGCGGACGCTGTTCCTGTCCGACCTGCATCTCGGCACGCGCGGCTGCCAGGCCGGCCTGCTGCTGTCGTTCCTGAAGGACTACGACGCCGACACGATCTACCTCGTCGGCGACATCGTGGACGGCTGGCAGCTGCGCTCGGGCTGGTACTGGCCGCAGGAGCACAACGACGTCGTGCAGAAGCTCCTGCGCAAGGTCCGCAAGGGCGCGCGGATCGTCTACCTGCCGGGTAACCACGACGAGTTCCTGCGCGACTACGTGGGCACGAGCTTCGGCGGCATCGAGCTGGCCGAGACCGCGATCCACGAGGCGGCCGACGGCAAGCGCTACCTCGTCATCCACGGCGACCAGTTCGACATGGTCGTGCGCCACTCGCCGTGGCTCGCCCATCTGGGCGACGGCGCCTACACGCTGGCGCTCTCGCTCAACACGCTGATCAACAAGGTGCGGCGGCGTCTCGGCCTGTCCTACTGGTCGCTCTCCGCCTGGGCGAAGCTGCGCGTCAAGAACGCCGTGAGCTTCATCGGCCGCTTCGAGACGATCCTGGCCGAGGAGGCGCGCCGCCAGGGCGCCGACGGGGTGATCTGCGGCCACATCCACCACGCGGCCGACCGGCCGATCGGCGACCTGCGCTACCTCAACACCGGCGACTGGGTGGAATCCTGCACGGGGCTCGTGGAGCACTACGACGGCCGCATCGAGGTGCTGCACTACCCGAGCCTCCTGCGGGCGCGGGCGGCCGAGATCGTGCCGCAGACCCTGCCGGGCCGGCGCGCGGTGGCGTGAGGGCGCCGCCGTGAAGCTCCTGATCGCCAGCGACGCGTGGCACCCCCAGGTGAACGGCGTCGTGCGCTCCCTCGAGCAGATGGTCCGCCGCGCGCCGGAGCACGGCTTCGCCACGGCCCTGCTGTCGGTGGCGGATTTCCGCTCGCTGCCGCTGCCGGGCTACCCCGAGATCCGCCTCGCCTATGCCGGGCGCGAGCGGGTGGCGGCGCGCTGGCGGGCCGAGCGGCCGAGCCACGTGCACATCGCCACGGAGGGGCCGGTGGGCCTCGCGGCGCGCCGGCACTGCCTCGCGCACGGCCTGCCCTTCACGACGAGCTACCACACGCGCTTCCCGGAATACCTCGCCGCCCGCGCCCCGGTGCCGGAGGCGTGGTCCTACGCGTATCTGCGCCGGTTCCACGGCGCCGCCCGGGGGACGATGGTCAGCACCGCCTCGCTCCAGGGCGAGCTCGCGGCGCGGGGCTTCGGCCGCCTGATGCGCTGGACTCGGGGCGTGGACACGGAGCGGTTCCGGCCGGCCGAGCCCGGGACGCCCGCGCCGGCGGAACTCGCCGGCCTGCCGGGGCCGCTGTTCCTCTACGTCGGGCGGCTGGCGGTGGAGAAGAACGTCGCGGCCTTCCTGAGCCTCGATCTGCCCGGCACGAAAGTGGTGGTCGGCGACGGGCCGGACCGCGCGCGGCTGCAGGCGCTCGCGCCGGAGGCCCGCTTCCTCGGCACCCGCACCGGCGCGGACCTCTCGGCCGTCTACGCGGCCTGCGACGTCTTCGTCTTCCCGAGCCTCACCGACACGTTCGGCATCGTGCTCCTGGAGGCGCTGGCCAGCGGCCTCCCGGTGGCGGCCTTCCCGGTGCCGGGCCCCAACGACGTCGTCGGCGGCACCCGGGTCGGGGTGCTCGACCCGGATCTGCGGGTCGCCGCGCTGGCGGCTTTGCGCCTGTCGCGCGCCGAGTGCCGGGCCGAGGCGCTGCGCTGCGGCTGGGACGTGAGCGCCCGGCAGTTCTTCGGCAACATCGTCGAGGCGCATGGCGGTGCCCGGAGCACCCGGGACGCCGCCTGACGCGTGACGGCGCCCGCGCGGGATGGCAGGACGGCGCGATGCCGTCCGCCAAATCGTTCGCCAAGCCGCACGCCAAGCCGCACGCCGGACCGCCCACTGGATCGACCGCCGGACCGCGCGCGTCCGTCAGGACCCGGTCCCCGGGCGCTGGCCCGTTCGATCCCGCCCGGGCCGCCGCGTATCCGGCGGCGATCGGCTGCGACGAGGTCGGGCGCGGCGCGCTCTGCGGACCGGTGGTGGTGGCCGCGGTCTGGTTCGATCCGACGGCGATCCCGCCCGACCTGCTCGCGGCCCTCGACGACAGCAAGCGCGTTCCCGAGCCGGTGCGGGAGCGGCTGGCGCCCCTGATCCGCGCCCACGCGCGGGTCGCGGTAGCGGCGGGATCGCGCGCCCTGATCGACCGGATCAACATCCGCGGCGCGACCCTCGACGCCATGGCGCGGGCGGTGGCGCGGCTCGGCCTCGCCGCGCCCGTGCTGGTCGACGGGCGCGACGCCCTGCCGGGCCTGCCCGGCCGCGCCGTGATCGGCGGCGACCACCTCGTGCCGCAGATCGCCGCCGCCTCGATCGTCGCCAAGGTGCTCCGGGACCAGCTGATGCGGCGCCTCGCCCGGCGCCATCCCGGCTACGGCTGGGAGCGGAACGTCGGCTACGGGACGGCCGTCCACCGCGCCGGCCTGACGCAGCTCGGGCGCAGCGCGCATCACCGGCTCAGCTTCACCCGCGGGTTCGACTGAGCCGGGCAAGACGGGTCACGCGGCCCGGACGCCCGCCAGGAAGCGGTGGACCTCCGCGGCGAGTTCCTCCGACTGACGCGTGAGCGCGGTGGCGGCCGTGAGCACGTGGTCGGCCGCGCGCCCGGTCTGGTCGGCCGCCTGCGCCACCCCGGCGATGTTGCCGGTCACCTCCTGCGTGCCAACACTGGCCTGGGCGACGTTGCGGACGATCTCCCGCGTGGCCGCCCCCTGCTGCTCCACCGCGGCCGCGATGGCGGCGGCCACGGTGTCGATCTCGCCGATCCGGCCGGTGATCGTGCCGATCGCCCGCACCGCCTGACCGGTCACGGTCCGGATCTCGCCGATCTGCCGGCCGATCTCGTCGGTGGCGCGGCCGGTCTGAGCGGCCAGCTCCTTGACCTCGGTGGCGACCACCGCGAAGCCGCGCCCGGCCTGACCGGCCCGCGCCGCCTCGATCGTGGCGTTGAGCGCGAGCAGGTTCGTCTGAGCGGCGATGCCGGCGATCAGTTCGACGACGGCGTCGACCCGGGCGACGGACGCGTTGAGCGCCGCCACCAGGGCGGCCGTCTGGTCGGCCTCGCCGACCGCGATCCGGGCCAGTTCGGACGAGCCCTGGACCTGCCGGCCGATCTCCTGGACGGAGGTGCCGAGCTCCTCCACCGCGGCGGCGGCGGTCCTGACGCCGGCAGAGGCCTCCTCGGCGGCGGCGGCCACGGTATCGGACTGGCTGGCGGTCTCCTGGGCGGTCGTGGTCATCTGCCAGGCCGTGGTCTGCAGCTCGGTCGCGGCTGCGGAGACCTGCCCGACGATGCCGGCCACCGCCGCCTCGAAGGTCTGCGCCAGCGTGTGCGTCATCGTCCGGCGCTGCGCCTCTGCGGCGCGCGCCGCCTCGGCCGCGTCCGCCTCCAGGGCGCGGGTGCGGACGAGGTTGTCGCGGAAGACCTGCACGGCCGCCGCCATCGCGCCGATCTCGTCCCGCCGTCCGCGGGCCGGGATCTCCACGGCGACGTTCCCGGAGGCGAGCGCCCGCATCGCCCGGATCATGGCCCGCAGCGGTCCGAGCACGCGGCGGAAGACCGTGACGGCGCCGACACCGGCGAGCACCACCGAGGCGGCCAGGAACAGGCTGGTGTGGAGCAGCGTCGCCTCCGCCTCCGCGGCGAGCGCCTGCGCGCGGGCGACCATCGCGTTCAGCGCCGCCTGGGCGAGGTCGGCGATGGTGTTGACCTCCCGCGTGTTGCGGTCACGCAGGTCCTGGATCGCGACGCCCGGCGACTGGCCCCGGCTCAGGGCCGCCCGCAGGGCCTGCCGCCGCGCCGCGACCTCGCCCTCGAAGTTGCTGGCGCCCGCCCTCACGAAGGCGTCCTGGACCTCCCGCGGCAGCGTGTCGTCCATGTGTTCGACGAGGTTCGCCCAGCTCGCCGCGACGCGGCCGCGCTCCTCGGCCTCGGCGAGGCGCTCCTCCTCGGACCAGCCCGTCCCCCGCGTCACGGCCGTCTCGGCCCGCGCCACGTTGCCGCCGATCGCGACCCGCGTGATCCAGGCGGCACGCTTGATGTCCAGGGCGCGGGCCAGCGCCGCGTCGCGGCGCGGGATCGTGACGTCGACGGCCCCGCTGGTCGCCGAGAGCGCGTCGAGCAGATCCCGGAAAGCGGTCGCGGCGACCTCCGCCGTCGCGGCGGCGCGCTCCGCGATCGGGACCGAGAGGGCCGCGTCGATCCGCGCGGACAGGCCGGTGACGGCCTCGTGCGCGCGTCGGAGCGGATCGACCGTCTTCGCCACCGCGGCGGTGTCGATCGCGCGCACCAGGATCAGGAGAGCCTCCAGCCGTTCGGTCCGGGTCGCGCGCTGCCGGGCGATCAGGGCCGCGTCGGCGGGCGGGATCCTGCCCGCGGCGATCAGCGCTTGCAGAGTCCGTGCCCGCTCGAGGCGCACGGCGAGCAGGACCTCGAGGAGGATCCGGCTGCCTTCCGTGAGCGCGACCACGCGGCGGCTCTCCCGCTCCTGCGCGCGGGCATCGTGTGCCGTCCGGGCGCCCGCGGCCAGCAGTAGGGCGCTGAGTGAGAACAGGATCGCGCACAGGATCGTGCCGATTGAAGGACGCGGAAGACGCAGCATGAGGGTTGAGTTCTCTCTTCGCAGTGCGTCGAGACATGCGGCCCGCCGCCGGGCTGCCCGGTTCGAGCAGGGCGGCCGGTCGGCCTCGGTCGCCGGAAAGGCTGAGCGACACGACGGCCCCCGGGGGCTGTGACCGCGCGATCCGGGGACGGCCGGCCCCCAGGGGCACCCCGACGCGGCGCCGGCCCGGTTCGCCCGGAGGGCGCGGCGAGGTCGCGGGCTCGCCGGCGATCCCGGTCCGGTCATCGGACAGGAAGCGCGCCCGGTCGGCATCGAGGTCGGCGTCCGGAGACTCCACCGCCTCAAGGGAGGCCAGCAGCCGCGACCGGCCGCATCGGGCAGGGCCGCGGAGCGCGGCTCGCCCGCGACCGGATCACCGCGCGCGCGGTACAGAGGCGCGATCGGAGGACACAAACGCCGAACACAATCCCTTTTCTACGCACAGCATCGACCTCAGTATCTTGCATTAATACAATATATTAATCGTTGCGGACTCATTATGCACCACAAAAGCTCATCATTCCCGGCATTTGACTCACAAAACAACAGATGTCAACCTTACGTTCCTAGGTTATGCATCATAGAACATCGCGCTATAAAAAACATTCACAACCGCGGAACAAATATAACTCGTATTTAATATATTGACGACGATCATGGAACAACTACTGAATTTATCGAGGAGATATGGTAATCGGGCAGATCCGCCGCCTCGCGCGCGGGCGACACCGCGTCGGTCGCGTTTCAGAGCAGCACAAGCTGCGAGCCGGGCTTGCGGAACGCGTCGCGGTTCAGATCCATCCGTCCGAAGGCGAAGCCGAGACGGGTGCCGGCGAGTCGGACCCGCTGGCCGATCATCGCCGCGTAGGCCCCCTCCCCGCGGAAGCGGTGGCCGAAGCGCGGGTCGTTCTCGCGCCCGCCCCGGGCGTCCCGCAGGAGTGCGAAGGTCCGCGCCCGGCGCTCCGGATAGTGCTCGGCGAACCAGTCGGCCACGAGGTCGGCGACTTCGCCGGGGAGGCGCAGCAGCGCGTGGCCGATGCGGCTCGCCCCGTGCGCGCGCGCCTCGGCCAGGATCGACTCGATCTCGTGATCGGTCAGGCCGGGGATGATCGGCGAGACGTTGACCATGACGGGCACTCCCGCCGCGCTCAGCGCCCGCATCGCCGCGAGCCGCTTGTCCGGCCGCGGCGCCCGCGGGTCGAGGCGGCGGGCGAGGTCCGGATCCAGCGTCGGCAGCGAGATCGCCGCCAGCACGAGGTCGTCCGCCGCCATCTCGGCCAGAAGGTCGAGGTCGCGCAGCACGAGGTCCGACTTGGTGGTGATGCTGACGGGATGGCGGGCCTCTCGCAGCACCTCCAGCACCCCGCGGGTGAGCCGGTGCTCCCGCTCGACCGGCTGATAGGGATCCGTGGCGGTGCCGAGGGCGATCGTCTCTGGCCGGTAGCCCGGCGCGGCGATCTCGCGGGCGAGGAGCCGGGCGGCGTCCGGCTTGGTGAAGATCCGCGACTCGAAATCGAGCCCCGGCGAAAGGCCGAGCCAGGCATGGGTGGGGCGCGCGTAGCAGTAGATGCAGCCGTGCTCGCAGCCCCGGTACGGGTTGATCGACCGATCGAACGGGATGTCGGGCGAGCCGTTGCGCGCGATGATCCGGGCGGACCGCTCCGGCGTGACCTGCGTGCGCAGGGGCGCCGGAGGGTCCGCCGTCCAGGTCCCGTCGTGGAACGCCTCGCGCCGGGCAGATTCGTACCGGCCGGTCGGGTTGGCCGTCGCGCCGCGCCCGCGCCGGGCGGCCGGATCCGCGGCGCTCGGGCCGAGTCGCGTCACGGTCCCGGACGCGGTTCCGTCGCGCGTGTCCACCATCCCGACTCGCCCCACTCCGGAAACCGATCGGAACATACAACGAACAAACCGCCGGCGATCGCCTCTTTTTCAGGCAAATCCGGCTCCGTGGCCCGTCCGGGCAGCGGCGCGTCCGCGCGGAGACGGCAGGGCAGTTTACGGCGCCGCAGAATCGTCTATGCGCGCGCTCATGCTCTCCGCCGTGACCTATCTGGCCGACCCGGCCGAGCCGGACGCGATCGATCGCCTGGCCGACACGCTCAGCGTGCTCGTCTCCGGCGTGGCCGGCGGCCTCGTCGGCGACGCGGTGATCGTCGCGGGCCGCGAGAGCGAGGCCGTGGCGGCCGTCGCGGAGGCCACGGGTGCGACCCTCGTGCTGCACCGGGGCGGCAATCCCTACGCGGCGGGCGCCGTCGCGGCCCGGCGGGACTGGATCCTGTGCCTGGAGGCGGGCGACGTCCCGGCCGAGGGCTGGATCCGCACCCTCGACCGCTTCGTCGGGACGGCGCGGCCGGAGACGGCGCTCGGCCGCCTGCACCGCCCGGCCGGGGGTTGGCTCGGCCGCCTCGTCAGGCGCACGGAGACCGTCGCCGGCGCCCGGCAGGCCCGGGCCGGCGACGTCGTCCGGCGCGAGGCCCTGCGGGCCGAGGGCGCGTTCGCGGGCCGCCTCAAGGTCAGGCCGCTGATCGCCCGGATCGAGCGCGCCTGACCGGAAGAATCGCGACCGTGCGAATCTTGCGCCGGCTCACGTTGTTGTCGGTCGATCTGCCGCTACAACTCTGGAAGCGCGGCAGAAACGGCGCCGCCTCCGGCCGTGTCGACGCGCGCTGAATCTCCCCGACTTGGAAGGATGGTGCCATGGATTCGTCGGGCCTGATGGGGCGGAAGTCGGTCGACGACATCGTCGAGAGCGGCGAGGGCGAGCAGCAGCTCTCGAAGTCGCTCGGCGCCCTCTCGATCACCGCGATGGGTATCGGGGCGATCATCGGCGCCGGCATCTTCGTCCTCACCGGCACCGCCGCGGCCCAGTATGCCGGGCCGGGGATCATGCTGTCCTTCGTGCTCGGCGGCATCGCCTGCGCCTTCGTCGGCCTCTGCTACTCCGAGATGGCCGCGCTGATCCCGGTCGCCGGCTCGAGCTACACCTACACCTACGCGACGCTCGGCGAGTTCTTCGCGTGGCTGATCGGCTGGGACCTGATCCTCGAATACGCCATGGGCGCCGCCACCGTGGCGGTCGGCTGGTCGGGCTACATGACCAGCATCCTCAAGAGTGTCGGCATCGTGATCCCCGCGCAGTTCGCCAACGCGCCGGGCACGCCGATCGAGGGCGGCGGGACCGCCCTGTTCAACCTGCCGGCCGTGCTGATCGTGGCGCTGATCACGATCCTGCTGATGCGGGGCACGAAGGAATCGGCGCGCTTCAACAACGTCATGGTCGCGGTGAAGCTCACCGTCGTGATCGCCTTCATCGTTCTCGGCTGGAGCCATGTGAACGCCGCCAACTGGAGCCCGCTGATCCCCGAGAACGACGGGACCTTCGGACATTTCGGCACCAGCGGCGTCCTGCGCGGCGCGGGCGTGGTGTTTTTCGCGTTCATCGGCTTCGACGCGGTCTCGACCGCCGCCCAGGAGGCGCGCAGACCCCAGAAGGACATGCCGATCGGCATCCTGGGCTCGCTGGCGGTCTGCACGATCCTGTACGTGCTCGTCGCCGCCGTGCTCACCGGGCTCGTGCCCTACAAGGAGCTGAACGTCCCGGACCCGATCGCCAAGGGCGTCGACATGATCGGCATCGGCTGGTTCGCCCTCCTGATCAAGCTCGGGGCGCTGACCGGGCTGACCACGGTGATCCTCGTCCTGCTCTACGGCCAGAGCCGGATCTTCTTCACCATGGCCCAGGACGGCCTGCTGCCGAAGATGTTCTCCCACGTCCACCCGACCTACCAGACGCCGTATCGCAGCCAGGCGCTCATCGGGGCCGCGGTCGCCGTGGTGGCGGCCCTGGTGCCGATCCACATCCTCGGCGAGATGGTCAGCATCGGCACGCTCGCCGCCTTCATCCTCGTCTGCGGCTCGGTGCTCTACCTGCGGCGCGCCGAGCGCCACATGAAGCGGCCGTTCCGGGCGCCCGCCGTGCCGGTCGTGCCGATCCTGGGCATCCTGTCCTGCCTGCTCCTGATGATCGGCCTGCCCCTCGACACGTGGCTGCGGCTGGTGATCTGGATGGCGATCGGCCTCGTCGTGTACTTCTTCTACGGCCGCAAGCACTCTGTCCTGCGCCGCAAGGAGGGGAATCTGGCCTAGCGCCGCCTCACACGGTGAGGCTCGCGCCGCGCCGCAGGTGCTCGTCGAGGCGCGGCATGATCTCGACGAAGTTGCAGGGCCGGTGCCGGTAGTCGAGCTGCTGGGCCAGGATCCCGTCCCAGGCGTCGCGGCAGGCGCCGGGCGAGCCCGGCAGCACGAACACGTAGGTCGCCCGCGCGACCCCCGCGGTGGCGCGGGATTGCAGGGTCGAGGTGCCGATCTTGTCGTACGAGATCCGGTGGAACACGGCCGAGAAGCCGTCCATGCGCTTCTCGAACAGCGGCTCCAGCGCCTCGGGGGTGACGTCGCGGCCGGTGAAGCCGGTCCCGCCGGTGGTGATCACCACGTCGACGCCGGGATCGCGCAGCCACGCCTCCACCCGCTCGCGGATCGCCGGGATCTCGTCCGGAACGATGGACCGGGCCGCCAGACTGTGCCCCGCCTCGGTGAGGCGCTGGGTCAGGGTGTCGCCCGAGCGGTCGTCCTCCGGACGGCGCGTGTCGGAGACGGTCAGGACCGCGATGTTCAGGGGAATGAAGCGGCGGGCGTCGGTCTGATCGGCCATCGTGCGGGCTCTCCGGTGCGGGAGACCGATATGGGCCCGGCGGGACCGCTTGTCGCCCCCGGGGGCCGCCGCGCCCGCGCCCCCCCCGCGCCCCCCTTGCGGCCCGCCGCAAACTCGGCTGTGCTCGTCCGGCCCCGTCGGAGATCGCTCACCCATGCACATGTACGGCAACTGGCGCTCGGCCGCGGCTTTCCGGGTGCGGATCGCCCTGAAGCTGAAGGGCATCGCGTACGAGGAGACCTTCATCGACCTCGACGCGGGCGACCAGCACAAGCCGGAGTTCCGCAGGATCAACCCGCAGGGCGCGGTGCCGGCGCTGTTCGACGGCGACGGCCCGCCGCTCACCCAGTCGCTGGCGATCCTCGACTACCTGGAGGAGACGCGGGACGGCGTCCGCCTGCTGCCCGAGGAGCCCCGGGCGCGGGCCCGGGCCCGCTCGCTGGCGCAGGTGGTCGCGTGCGACACCCACCCGCTCTACGTGCCCCGGGTGCGCACCTTCCTGATGGAGCATTACGGCCTGCCACGGGAGCGCATGCTGGACTTCCTCCGCAACGCCTTCGAGACCGGCCTCCGGACCCTGGAGACGCGCCTCGCCACCGAGCCGGGAACGGGCCGGTTCTGCCAGGGCGATTCGGTGAGTCACGCCGACCTCTGCCTAGTCAGCCTCTGGGTCGGGACGGGCATCTTCGGCATCGACACGGCGGCCTACCCGACGGTCGCGCGAATCGCCGAGGCCTGCCTCGCCCTGCCGGCGGTCGCGGAGGCACACCCGCTGCGCCAGCCGGGCGCCCCGCAGGGGTGACCGGGCTCCGCGCGCCGCCCGCCCGGTGCGCGACGTCGCACTCGTGACCGGGGGTCGCGGCCGGCGATGTGGTATTCGGCAACCCAGGCCGTGTAAGGAGGCCGGCGACTGATCCCGGTCCGGGGGGAGAAAGAGTGTCGATGGCATCCGTCGAGAACGAGTCGGGCCTTCATCGCGTCGTGGTGGTCGGCGGCGGCGCCGCCGGACTGCAGCTGGTCACGAAGCTCGGCGACAAGCTCGGGCGCGGCAAGCGCGCGCACGTCACCCTCGTGGACCGCGCCCGGACGCATATCTGGAAGCCGCTGCTCCACGAGGTGGCGGCCGGCAGCCTCGACGTCGGCCACCACGCGGTGGATTACCTGCACCACGCCCACATGCACGGCTTCCGCTACCGGATCGGGCGGATGACCGGGCTCGACCGGGAGGCGCGCACGATCCAGCTCGCCGCGAGCTACGACGCGGAAGGGCGCGAGGTCACGCCCGAGCGCGCCGTCCCCTACGACACGCTGGTGATGGCGGTGGGCTCCACCACCAACGATTTCGGCACGCCGGGCGTCGCCGAGCACGCCATCGCCCTCGACACCCAGGACCAGGCGGTGCGCTTCCACCAGCGTCTGGTGAACGCCTCTCTGCGGGCGCACACGCAGGCCGGCCCGGTCCGGCCCGGGCAGCTCCACGTCACGGTGATCGGCGCGGGCGCGACCGGGACGGAGCTCGCCGCCGAGCTGCACCGGACCCTGCGCCACGTCGTCTCCACCGGGCTCGACAAGATCGACCCGGGCAAGGACATCCGCATCACCCTGGTCGAGGCCGCCGACCGGATCCTGCCGGCGGTGCCGCAGCGCCTCTCGGCGGAGGTGATGCAGCTCCTCAGCAAGATCGGCGTCGACGTGCGCGTGAAGGCGCGGGTCACCGAGGTGCGCGCTGACGGCGTGCAGCTCGCCGACGGCACCTTCATCCCGTCCGAGCTGGTCGTCTGGGCGGCGGGCGTGAAGGCGCCGCCCTTCCTGCAGGGCATCGGCGGCCTGGAGACGACGCGGACCAACCAGCTGGTGGTGACGCCGACGCTGCAGACGACCCGCGATCCCGACATCTTCGCCATCGGCGACTGCGCCTACCTGGTGGAGGCCGGATCCGACACGCCGGTGCCGCCGCGCGCGCAGGCGGCCCACCAGCAGGCGAGCCACCTGATCGGCCAGATCCAGGCGAAGATCGACGGCAAGCCGCTGAAGCCGTTCCGGTACAAGGATTTCGGCTCGCTGGTCTCCCTCGGCGAGTACTCGACCGTGGGCAGCCTGATGGGCTTCGTCCGCGGCAAGAACATGCTCATCGCCGGTCTGTTCGCCCGGATGATGTACCGCTCGCTCTACAAGATGCACGAGCGGGCGCTGCACGGCACGGCCAAGACCGCCCTCGACACCCTGGCCCGCGCGCTCACCCGGCGCACCGAGCCGCGGGTGAAGCTGCACTGACCGTCGCCGTACGAACCGAGGACGGGCGCCCGGATCGACCGGGCGCGCCACAGGAAGGAAACACCATGATCCTGGTAAGCGTGATGTACCCGGCCGGCCCGAGCTTCGACATGGGCTACTATCTCGGCCACCACATGCCGCTGGTGCGCGAGCGCTGGTCGTCCCTCGGCCTCCACGACGCGAAGGTCGTCAAGGGCGCCGGCACGCCGGACGGCGGCGCCGCCCCGTTCCAGGTGATGGCCCTGCTCACCTTCGAATCGGTCGACGCCTTCAAGAAGGCCGTGGCCGCCCACGGCGAGGAGATCTTCGCCGACATCCCGAACTTCACCTCGGCGCAGGCCCAGGTCCAGCTCAACGACTTCGCGGAGAACCCGTGATCGACATCGTCAAGGCGGTGCAGGAGGCCGATCCGAGCCTCGGCACCTACGTGGTCGTGCTGCGCACCGACGCCCGGGCCCTCGACGGCCCGGAGCGCTTCACGCCGGAGGCGCAGGCCTGGATCGCCGAGAAGGCACCCGGCGGCCGGCTCGCCCGGGTGCGCGTCCTGCTGGCGCCCTATCCGGGCGCGGAGCCGGCCGCGCGCGAGGTCACCGTGGCGGCCTTCGCCGACGCGCGGGAGCTCGCCGCCTTCGCGACGACCTGGACCGGCGACCCGCTGCCCGAGACCGACGCGGCGGAAGGCCCCTGAGAGCGGTGCGGCGCCGGCGGGCGCCGCACCGGGTCAGGCCGCGCGCAGCTGCCGGATGGCGCGGAGCGCGGTCGCTCGCTGGATCTCCAGGCGCCGGATCAGCGGCATCAGGTCGGCGCCGGCGTGGGCGGCGGCCTCCACCTCGCGGCAGAGGCTCGACAGCCCGACGAAGCCCAGGAGCCCGGCCGCCGCCACCAGGGCGTGCGCGTCGTGGGCGATCTGCAGGCGGTCGGTCTCGCTCGGCCGGAACCGTTCGGACAGCTCGTTGGCCAGGAGATCGAGCAGCGCCCCGACGCGGTCGGCCCCGAAGCTCGCCTCCATCTCGGTCAGCACAGCCGCGTCGAGCACCGCCGAATCCACCTGCGGCAGGCGGCGCGGCTCCTCGGCCCGCGCCGGCCGCCGCGCGCCCGGCGCCGTCCAGCGGCTGATCGTGGCGAAGAGGTCGGCCCGCCGGAACGGCTTGCCGACGTAATCGTCCATCCCGGCCTCGCGCAGCTCCTCGATCTGCGACGGCAGGACGTTGGCGGTCATGGCGACGATCGGGATGTCGCAGGCGGGCGGCGCCAGGGCGCGGATGCGGCGCGTGGCCGTGAGCCCGTCGACGCGGGGCATCTGGACGTCCATCAGCACGAGATCGTAGGCCCGGCCGGCCGCGACGGACGACCCGACGGCCGTGATCGCCTCGGCGCCGTCTCCGGCCACGTCCACCGCGTAGCCCTGGGATTCGAGCACCGCGCAGGCGAGCTCCTGGTTGAGCGGCACGTCCTCGACGAGCAGCAGCCGCAGCGGCGCCCCCCGGGCATCCCCGTCCGCCGGAGCCGCGGCCGGCGGCGGCCGCGGCGGCGCACCCGCGTCGGCCGCGGCGCCCGAGGCCGCGGCGCCCTGCTCGGCGCGGGGCAGCACCAGCCGGAACCAGAAGGTCGAGCCCGCCCCCTCGCGGCTCTCGACCCCGATCTCGCCGCCCATGAGCGTCACGAGGTGCCGGGAGATCGCGAGGCCGAGGCCGGTGCCGCCGAAGCGCCGGCTGATCGAGCCGTCGACCTGGCTGAACCGCTTGAACAGCCGGTCCTGCTGCGCCGGCGCGATGCCGATGCCGGTATCGACCACCGAGAACCGGACCGTGTCGCCGGGCCGCCCGCCGGGCGCGCCGCCGGCGTCCTCCCGCTCCACGATCACCGTGACCGAGCCCTCGGGCGTGAACTTCACGGCGTTGTTCAGCAGGTTGAGCAGCACCTGACGCAGGCGCCCGGCATCGCCGACCACGAAGGTCGGCAGGGCCGGGTCGATCCGGGCCTCGATGGCGAGGCCGCTGCGGAGCGCGCTGCCCCGCACGATCGAGACCGTGCCGTCGACGATCGAGACCAGCGGGAAGGTGACCGGATCCAGGGTCAGCTCGCCCGCCTCGATCTTCGAGAAGTCGAGGATGTCGTTGACGACCGTCAGCAGGGCCGCGCCGGAGCTCTGGATCAGCTCCAGGCGGCGCCGGTCCTCGTTCTGGATCGCGTCGCCGTCGAGGAGCAGATCGGCGTAGCCCAGGATGCCGTTCAGCGGGGTGCGGATCTCGTGGCTCATGGCGGCGAGGAACTCGCTCTTGGCCGCGCTCGCCCGCTCCGCCTCGGTGCGGGCCGCCTCGGCGTCCCGCGTGGCGGTGCGCAGGGCCGCCTCGACCGCCTTGCGCTCGGTGATGTCGAGATGGAGGCCGACCATGCGCTGCGGCTGGCCGTCGGCTCCGGAGAGCGTCCGGCCCCGCGCGTAGAGCCAGCGCGCGCCGACCCGGAACTCGGCCGCGTAGGGGGTGCCGGACTCGACCGCCCGCCGGATCTCGGTCCAGACATCGGCCACGTCGTCGGGATCGATCAGCGCCGTCCACGCGGACGCCGAGATCGTGTGGGCACCGCCGGTATCCGGCAGACCGTGCATCCGCGCGCTTTCCGGGCTGAGGACGGCGAGCCCCGTGCGCATGTCCCAGTCCCAGGTGCCGGCCTCAGCGGCGTCGAGGGCGATGTCCAGCAGGCCGCGGGCCTCCTCGACGGCGAGCCGCGCCGTGACGATGTCGTCGACGTCGAGCGCGGTACCGAGCCACTCCGCCACCGCGCCGTCCGCCGGATCGAGGCGGATCGGGATCAGCGAGAGCTTGTGCCACCGGTAGACGCCGTCGTGACGGCGGATCCGCCACTGGCCGCTGTATCCCGTGCCGGTCTCGACGGCCCGGATCCAGGCCGCTTCCATGGCGGCGGCATCCTCCGGGTGATTCCGGACGAGGCGCTCCGCGCGCTCGGGCCCGATCGGCCCGTAATAGGCCTGGAACTGCGCGTTCACGTAGGTCGCCTGGCCGTCCCCGACCCGCATGGTCCAGACGAGGAGCGGCAGAGCCTCGGCGAGGCCCCGGTAGCGCAGCTCGCTGCGGCGCACCTCGTCCTCGGCGCGCCGGCGCTCGGTCACGTCGATCAGCACGCCGAAGAGGCCGGCGCTCGCCCCCTCCCCCCGGGCCATGCCGCGCACGACGACGTCGCGGAGTTCGCCGTCCGGCCGCAGCAGCCGGGCCTCGAAATCGAACCGGGTCCGACGGGCGACCGCGTCGGCGACGATCGCCTCCAGCCGGGCACGGTCGTCGGGATGGTAGATCTCCGCGAAGACGTCGAGGTGCGGCGGCGGGGTCGCGGGGTCGCGGCCCGCGATGGCGTAGAGGCTGGCCGACCAGACCGGCTGCCCGTCCCCGAGCTCGATGCGCCAGTTCCCGACGCTGGCGAGCTGCTCGGCCATGGTGAGCTGGTGGTTCGCCGCCTCCTGGGCGCGGGCCCGCGCGTTGATCTCCCGGTGCTGCTCCCGGATGACCGCCTCGCGGATCGCCGCCTGCGCGATCTCCCGGTCGCGCCGGACATTGGCCTCCGTGAGGCGCAGATGCGCCACGACGACCTCGGCGAGGTCGCGGAGGGCAGCCGCGTCCTCGGGGGAGAAATCGAAGCGGGGCCGGGGATCGGCGAGGCAGAGGGTCCCGATCCGGAGGCCCGGCTGGAGACTCAGCGCGATGCCCGCGTAGAACCGGATCCCGCCCGGTGCGGCGGCGATGGTCAGGTCGCGGAAGCGCGCGTCGAGCCGGGCATCGGGGACCACCACGAGGGCGTCGCTGCGGATCGTGTGCTGGCAGAAGGTCTCCGCCCGCCGCAGCGTGGTCGGCACCTCCGCGCAGGGGGTCTTGAGCCACTGATGCGTGTCGTCGAGGAAGGCCACGAACGCGGTGCGCACACCGAACAGGCGGCGGGCCGTCCGGCAGACGGCCTCGAAATGCGGCTCGGACGGGGTCCCGAGGATCGCGAGGGCCTCGAGGGCCGCGAGCCGGTCGCGCTCGCTGTCCGGCTGTGTGTTCACGTACCGTCTCCGGGTGCCGATCGGCAGCTCGGCCGCCACCGAGCGATGCCGCGCCTAGCGCCGCGTTTCAAGCGCGCCCGCCTGCGGCGGCGTGCCCGCGCGCAACCGCGCGGCCTCCAGCGCCCAGACCATGCCCAGCATCATGTAGACGTGGCGCCACTTCTCGATGTCGATCTGGACCGCCTGCAGGAAGAACATCAGCAGCGCCGGCCAGACGATCTGGGCGTGCGCCCGGACCGGCGACGGCCGGGCCAGGAGCCGGAACCCGACGAGGCCGGTCGCCGCCACGAGGCCGATGAACACCGCGCCCCCGAGCCAGCCGCCGTTGGCGAAGGAGCCGATGTAGGAGTTGTGCGGTTCGAGCCCGAAGGTCAGCCGCCAGTGCATCGGCCCCATCCCGAACGGCCGCTCCAGCAGCATGGCGAAGCCGCGGATCTGGTTGCCGAAGCGCCCGGTCTCGCCCTGGTCGTAGTCCTGGGTCAGCGCCGCCCGGGTCTCGAACATCTTGTGGACGTGGTCGACCGAGAGCAGCCCGATCACCGCGGCGGTGCCGAGGACGAGGGTCGCGAGGGTCAGGAGCACGATGCGGCGGCGCAGGCGCGGGGAGGCGCTGCCGGCATAGATCGATCCCACCATCAGGAGCACCGCGACGACGCTCCCGCCCCAGGACCCGCGCGAGAACGACAGGAAGATGCCGGCCACGATGACCAGCAGGCCGGCGAGGGACACGAGCGGCCGGCGGGTGGAGCCGGTGAGCAGGCCGTGCATCAGGTAGAGGGCGCCCAGCGTCAGGAACGAGCCGAAGACGTTCGGGTCCTGGAAGGTGCCCGAGGCCCGGTCGTACTTGTAGAACAGGTCCTCGATCCCGAGCCATTGCAGGTAGCCGACGATGCCCAGCGCCGCCGAGAACACGCAGCTCGCCGTGTAGGCCTTGAGCGCCAGCTCCATCCGGGCGTGCGTGTCGTCCGCGAAGAACATGGCGAAGAAGATGCAGGTGATCGAGAGGTAGATCAGCTGCACGGTCCAGGTGACCGGGAAGTCCTCGTTCAGGTACGGCAGCAGCGCGGTGACGATGGCCGCGAGGTAGAGCAGGAGGAGCGCCACCAGGGGCACCGCCCCGCGGTGCAGCCGCACGCCGAGGCAGAGCCAGAGCAGGATCGTGGGGATCGCGACCGCGTCGTAGGGGGAGGTTTCCGAGAAGGCGAAGCAGGCGAAGAAGATGAACGCCGCGAACAGCGCCTTGGCCAGCCCCTCGACGGCCGCGATGAGCGGGACTCCGCCCACCGACCCGGACGGGACCGGGCCTGCGGGCGCTGCGGTGTGGGCCATGGATACGCGGGCTCCGCGGGCCGGTTACGCTGGCCCGCGCCGTCGGTGATGCCATCCAAACGTTGAGAATCGCCTTCCCGGCGCGCCGCGCCCCTCGGCGGCGCACCGCCGGTTCAGGCGCGGCAGGCCTCGAAGCCCTCCTTGATCGCCGCCGGATCGAGGTTGCGGCCGATGAACACCACCCGCGAGACCCGCTCCTCGTCCTTGCCCCAGTCGCCCTGCACGTCGCCGTCGAGGATCATGTGCACGCCCTGGAAGACGAAGCGCTTCGGCTCGTCCGGGAAGGCCACGATCCCCTTGCACCGCAGGATGTCCGGCCCCTGCGACTGGGTCAGGTTCGAGATCCACGGCATGAACTTGTCCGGGTCGACCGCGCCCTCGATCTTCGCCGAGACCGAGCGGATGTCGGAATCGTGGTGGTGGTGGTGACCCGCCTCCAGGAAGTCGGGCTCGACGTCGAGGATGCGGTCGAGGTCGAAGGCGTTGCGCTCGAGCACGGCGTCGAGGGGCACCGCGCAGTTCTGCGTCCGGTGGAGCTTGGCCAGCGGGTTGATCGTGCGGATCTCGGCCTCGACGCGGTCGAGGTCGGCCGGGGAGACGAGGTCGCTCTTGTTGAGCAGGATCACGTCCGCGAAGGCGATCTGGTTCTTCGCCTCGGGCGCGTCCTTCAGGCGGTCGGACAGCCACTTGGCGTCGGCCACCGTCACCACGGCGTCGAGGCGGGCGGCCTCGCCGACATCCTGGTCGACGAAGAAGGTCTGCGCCACGGGGGCCGGGTCGGCGAGCCCGGTGGTCTCGACGATGATCGCGTCGAACTTGCCCCGGCGCTTGACCAGCCCGTCCATGATCCGGATCAGGTCGCCGCGCACCGTGCAGCAGACGCAGCCGTTGTTCATCTCGAACACCTCCTCGTCCGCGCCGACGACGAGGTCGTTGTCGATGCCGATCTCGCCGAACTCGTTGACGATCACGGCGTAGCGCTTGCCGTGGTTCTCGGTGAGGATCCGGTTGAGGAGCGTGGTCTTGCCCGCGCCGAGATAGCCGGTGAGCACGGTGACCGGGATCTTGCCGGCGGCTGAACCGGGAGCGGCCGGGACGGAAGCGTTGCTCGTATCGGACATGACGGGTTCTTCGGTGGCAGGTGCGGGATCGCGCGGGCCTGGACCCGCGAGCGTTGTCATATTGTAACAAATCCCGTCAAAGGAAGACGGGGCCACACGGTTTCGCGACCGGGGCGCCGGATCGATTGCCTGTCTGACAAGCTTTGCTCTAGGCACGCGGGACCGCCGGAATCTTCCCGCGGCGCGCCATAGAAAAGCACCAGCGACCGCATTGATGTAGGCGTCGCCCGGTCACGAATCGTACTCTCGTCACGCAGCCCGGACTCTCGGCCCGGACCTAGAAGATCATCCGCATGGACGCCCGAAATCCGCTGGACCAGGACGAGGCCGTCACCGTGCCCGCGCGCGGGCGCCGGTGGCCCGGCCTGCTGGTCGCCGTCGTGCTGCTCGCGCTCGCCCTCGGCGCCGCCTTCGCGTTTCCCGACCGGACCCGCGAGACCGTCGCGCACCTCGTCGCGGCGGTGACCGGGCTGTTCGCCCCGGGCAACCCCGACCCGGGCATCGACGTCGAGAAGGCCGGTCCGGTGGAGCGGGTGTTCCGGCCGTCCAAGGAGCAGCGCGCCGCCTTCGAGATCCTGCCGGTCGCCAACCTCGTGTTCCGGCCCGAGGGCACGGCCGAGGGACGCATCGCCCTCAACGAGGACGACAACGTCCCGGTGGTCTCGCCCTATGCCGGCCGGGTGACGAAGGTCCTGGTCCGCGCCGGCGACGACGTGAAGGCCGGCGACGTGCTGCTGACGCTCGAGGCCACCGACATGGTCCAGGCGCAGAACGACTATCAGGCGGCCGTGAACAACCTCCAGAAGCAGCAGGCGCTCCTGAAGCTCGACCAGACCATCGCGCAGCGCCAGCAGGAGCTGTTCCAGGCCCACGCGACGGCGCTGAAGGACTACCAGTCGGCGCAGAACGACGTCATCGCCGCCCAGAGCGACCTGAAGACCGCCGAGGGCGCCCTCGACGCGGTGAAGAGCCGCCTGCGCCTGTTGGGCAAGACCGACGCCGAGATCGCCGCCTTCGAGAAGAAGGGCACGATGAGCGCCGAGACGCAGATCCGGGCGCCGATCGCCGGCACGATCGTCCAGCGCAAGGTCGGCATCGGACAGTACCTCTCCGCCTCCAGCGACCCGGTCTTCGTGATCGGCGACCTGTCGACGGTCTGGCTCGTGGCCAACGTCCGCGAGAGCGAGATCCCGAAGATCCGCATCGGCCAGGAGGTCGAGGCGAAGGTGGCGGGCTTCGGCGCGCGGGTGTTCAAGGCCCGGGTGAACTACATGGCCTCCAGCCTCGACCCGGCGACGCGGCGGCTCGCCGTGCGCAGCGAGGTCGACAACCCGGACCGGGTGCTGCGGCCGGAGATGTTCGCCACCTACACGATCATCACCGGCAAGGGCGAGCCGAGCCCGAGCGTGCCGGTGGCCGCCATCGTGTACGAGGGCGACCGCACCCACGTCTGGGTGGCCCGGCCGGACGGCGCCGTGGAGGCGCGCGACATCAAGCTCGGCCTGATCAACGGCGACAACGCCCAGGTCGTGCAGGGCCTGCGCGCGGGCGAGCAGGTCGTCACCCGGGGGGCCCTGTTCATCGACCGGGCGGCCACCGGCGACAAGGCGTCCTGAGCGGGGATCCGGTCCGATGAACGCCCTGATCGCCTTCTCGCTGCGCCAGCGCGTGCTGGTGGTGCTGCTGTTCGTCGTGATGCTCGGCGTCGGCTACGGCGCCTACACGCAGCTCAACATCGAGGCCTACCCGGATCCGGTCCCGCCGCTCGTCGACGTGATCACCCAGAACCCGGGCCAGTCGGCCGACGAGATCGAGCGCTACATCACCATTCCCCTGGAGGTGGCGCTCGCCGGCATCCCGAACGCCCAGGTGGTCCGGACAATCTCGCTGTTCGGCCTCTCGGACGTGAAGGTCCAGTTCAACTACGAGTACACGTACGAGCAGGCGCTGCAGCGGGTCCTCAACCGCCTGTCGCAGGCCCCGACGCTGCCCAACGGCGCCACGCCGCAGATCTCGCCGACGAGCCCGGTGGGCGAGATCATGCGCTACAAGCTCGTCGGCCCGGCCGGCTACTCGCCCATGGACATGAAGACCCTGCAGGACTGGGTGCTGCAGCGCCGGTTCAAGGCGATCCCCGGCGTCGTCGACGTCACGGCCTTCGGCGGCAAGGCCAAGGAGTACGAGGTCGCGGTCGACCTGAACCGCCTCCAGGCCCAGGGCCTGACCCTGGTGCAACTGACCAACGCGCTGAACAACGCCTCGATCAACGTCGGCGGCCAGACGCTGAACGTCGGGCAGCAATCGGCGGTGGTGCGCGGCATCGGCCTGATCCGCGACATGGACGACATCCGGGACACGATGATCAGCCTCGTCAACGGCACCCCGGTGCTGGTGCGGGACGTGGCGGAGGTGCGCGTGTCGAACGCCCCGCGCCTCGGCATCGTCGGCCACGACAACCAGCCCGACATCGTCGAGGGCATCGTGCTCATGACCCGCGGCGGCAAGAGCCTGCCGACGCTGGAGCGGGTCGAGGCCGAGATCGACAAGATCAACAGCTCCACGATCCTGCCGCCCGACGTGAAGATCGAGCGGATCTACGACCGCTCGGGCCTGATCCACACCACCACCCACACGGTGATGCACAACCTCGTCTTCGGCGTGGTGCTGGTCTTCGTGGTGCAGTGGCTGTTCCTCGGCTCGCTCACCAGCGCGATCATCGTGGCGGCCACGATCCCGTTCGCGCTCGGCTTCGCGATCCTGATCCTGGTTGTGCGCGGCGACTCGGCCAACCTCCTGTCGCTCGGCGCGATCGATTTCGGCCTGATCGTCGACGCGACCGTGATCATGGTGGAGAACGTCTTCCGCCACATCGCCGAGCCCGACCACGTGAAGGGCGAGGCTCCGCCCAGCGGCCTGACGGGCCGGCTCGGCACCATCGCGGTCGCCGGCCGCGAGGTGAACCGGGCGATCTTCTTCTCGGCGACCATCATCATCGTCGGCTTCCTGCCGCTGTTCACGATGACCGGTGTCGAGGGCCACATCTTCGGGCCGATGGCCAAGACCTACGCGTACGCGCTGCTGGGCGGCCTGCTCGCGACCTTCACGGTCTCGCCCGCGCTCTCGGCCCTGATGCTGCCGAAGAAGCTCGAGGAGCGCGACACCCTGATCGTGCGGGTGCTGCGCGTCGGCCACGAGGCGGCTCTGCGCTTCGGCCTGCGCAACCGCGTCCTGGCGATCGCCGTGATGCTGGCGGTGCTCCTGGTTTCGGGCCTCACGGCCCGCAATCTCGGCCTCGAGTTCCTGCCGCGTCTCGAGGAGGGCAACCTCTACGTGCGCGGGACGATGCCGTCCTCGATCTCGCTGGAGGCCGGCAACGCCTACGTCCAGCGCATGCGCAAGATCTTCCAGGAGGTTCCGGAGGTCACCACCGTCCTGTCGCACCAGGGCCGCCCGAACGACGGCACCGACGCCACCGGCTTCTTCAACGTCGAGATCCTGGCGCCGCTCAAGCCGATCGACCAGTGGCGCAAGGGCCTCGACAAGGAGACGCTGATCCAGGACCTCAGCAAGAAGCTGGAGGCGGAATTCCCCGGCATCGAGTTCAACTTCTCGCAGTATATCGAGGACAACGTCCAGGAAGCGGCCTCGGGCGTGAAGGGCGAGAACTCGGTCAAGATCTACGGCAACGACCTCGCCCAGCTCACCAAGACCGCCAACGCCGTCAAGGCCGCGCTCGCCACCGTCCCGGGCGTCACCGACCTGTCGGTGTTCGAATCCCTCGGCCAGCCGACGGTGCGGATCGACGTCGACCGCCACAAGGCCGCGCGCTACGGCCTGTCGATCGGCGACGTGAACACCACGATCCAGGCGGCGATCGGCGGCCAGACCGCGGGCGACCTCTACGAGTACGGCTCCGACCGCCACTTCCCGATGCGGGTGCGGCTCGCCAAGGAGTACCGCTCCTCGCTCGCGGGCATCCGCAACATCGCGGTCGGCGCCCAGAACCCCAACGGCGGCGTGATCCAGGTGCCGCTCTCCGAGATCGCCGACGTCGACCTCGTCTCCGGCGCCTCGTTCATCTACCGCGAGGACCAGCAGCGCTATATCCCGGTGAAGTTCTCAGTGCGCGGCCGCGACCTCGGCAGCGCCGTGCTGGAGGCCCAGCGCAAGGTCGCCGATGCGGTCGACCTGCCGCCGGGCTACCGGCTGGAATGGGTCGGGCAGTTCACCAACCTGAAGGAGGCGGCCGCTCGCCTCAGCCTCGTGGTGCCGATCACGCTGCTGCTGATCGCGCTGCTGCTCTACATCAACTTCTCGTCGGTGGCCGACATGCTGCTGACCCTGTCGGTCATCCCGATGGCGATGATCGGCGGCATCTTCGCCCTGGCGCTGACCGGCACGCCGTTCTCGATCTCGGCGGCGATCGGCTTCATCGCGCTGTTCGGGATCTCGACCATGGAGGGCGTGATCCTGCTCGCCTACTACAACCAGCTGCTCGACGAGGGCTGGAAGCCGCAGGAGGCGGTCTGGCACGCCGCCGTGGTGCGCATGCGCCCGGTGATGATGACCTGCGTGGCGGCCTGCGTCGGCCTGCTGCCGGCCGCGGTCTCCACCGGCATCGGCTCGCAGGTGCAGAAGCCGCTGGCGCTCGTGGTGGTGGGCGGCATCATCCTGGCGCCGAACCTGATCCTCGTGATCGTCCCGGTGCTGATCTCCCTGTTCTCCCGGCGTCGCCCGAACCCGGACGCCAAGGCGCGGCCCGCGCACCGGGCCGCCGCGTGAGCCGGCTCAGGAGCGCGCGCGGCGAGGCCGTCGTGGCCCCGCCCGTTGCAGGGGCGCCACAAAGGCCTCGCCGCGCGCGCCATCTGGGAACGGTCGGATTGACTTGGCAGCGGGTCGCGCCGCTCTACCGAGGTGAGCTTTTCGGGGGCGGGATGGTGAGCTTTGCGCCGAGACGGTGCGGACGGGCGACCGCGTGGCTGGCGGCCTCCCTCGGCCTGTCGGCCTGCGCGGTCGGCCCGAACTACGTGGCGCCCGAGGCTCCGCCGGTCGGCCGCTACACCAAGGAACCGCTGCAGAATCCCTCCGCGGCCGACAAGATCCGGACCCGGCAGGGCGGCTCGGCCGACCAGAGCTTCGTCTCCGGCGCCGATATTCCTGGCTCGTGGTGGACCCTGTTCCACTCGAAGGCGCTGAACCGCCTCGTCGAGCAGGCGCTCGCCAACAACCCGACGCTGGAGGCGGCGCAGGCCTCCCTGCGGGTGGCGCAGCAGAACGTGCTCGCCCAGAAGGGCACGCTCTACCCGAGCCTGACCGCGACGCCGCAGATCCAGGGGGCGCAGGCGCCCGGCCTCGACCTGCAATCGCCCCTCAACAACCAGAACCAGTATCTCTACAGCCTGTCCACGCCGCAGGCGGTGGTCTCGTACAATCCCGACGTGTTCGGCGGGAACCGCCGGCAGATCGAGTCCCTGGAGGCCACCACCGAGAACCAGCGGTTCCAGCTGGAAGCGGCCTACCTGAGCCTGACCGCCAACGTCGTCGCCGCCGCGATCCAGGAAGCGTCCCTGCGCGCGCAGATCGACGCGACCCGCAAGGTGATCCAGGCGCAGACCGAGGTGCTGCAGCTCTACAACAAGCAGCTGTCGCTGGGTCAGATCGCCGGGGCCGACGTGGTGCAGCAGCAGGCGGCGCTGGCGCTGTCGCAGCAGCTGCTGCCGCCGCTGGAGAAGGCGCTCGCCCAGCAGCGCAACCTGCTGACCGCGCTGGCAGGACGCCTGCCCTCCGACGAGGTCTCCGAGACCTTCGACCTCGCCGCCCTGCGCCTGCCGACCCGGCTTCCGGTGAGCCTGCCCTCGCGGCTCGTGCAGCAGCGGCCCGACGTGAAGGCGGCGGAGGCCCTGGTGCAGCAGGCGAGCGCCAATGTCGGCGTCGCGGTGGCGAACCGCCTGCCGCAGTTCAGCCTGACCGCCACGGGCGGCTCCAGCGCCACGCGGATCGCGCAGGTGACCAGTCCGGGCGCGGCGTTCTTCACGATCATCGGGCAGGCGACGGCGCCGATCTTCGATGCCGGCACCCTGTTCCGGCGCCAGCGCGCCGCCGAGGAATCGCTGACGGAGGCGCAGGCGCAGTACAAGGCGACGGTGATCACCGCCTTCCAGAACGTCGCGGACGCGCTGCGGGCGCTCCAGGCCGACGCGAAGGCCGTGGCCGCTGCCGACGCCGCGGTGAGCGCCACGAACCAGAGCCTCGCGCTGATCCGCAAGCAGTACACCGCCGGGGCGATCACCTCCTCGCAGGTGCTGATCGCCCAGCAGGGCTATCTCTCGGCGCTGGTGACCTCGGCGGCGGCGCGGGCCACCCAGTACGCCGACACCGCCGCCCTGTTCGTGGCCCTGGGCGGCGGCTGGTGGAACCGCGCCGACGTGGCGCCGCCCCCGCCCGAGAAGGACCCGCTGAAGTTCCTCTGACGGGGTCGCGTCAGGTGTACATCGCGATGGCGTCCTGCAGCATCTGGTCGGTGGTGCTCATGACCTTGGTGTTGGCCGTGTAGGCCTGCTGGGTCTCGATCATCTTCGAGAACTGATCCGAGATCCCGGCATTCGACTGCTCCACCGAGCCGGCCGTGACGGTCGCGCCGTTGAGGCCGTAGCTCGGCGTCCCGGACTGGCCGGTGGCCACGTAGGTGCCGCCGTCGAGGGAGGCGAGGTTGTCCTGCATGCCGAACTGCGCCAGCTGCAGCGTGCCGAGGGCCAGGGTGCTGCCGTCCGCGGCCGTGCCCGTGAGGGTGCCGGCGGGCGAGACCGCGAGGCTCGCCAGGGTGCTGGCGCCGGTCGGGACCTGCACGGGGGTCGTCGCCGAGGGGCCGGCGAACAGGTAGTAGCCCGCGCCGTTGGAGAGGTAGCCGCTGGCGTCCGGCGCGAAGTCGCCGCGCCGGGTGTAGCCGGTATCGCCGCCGAAGGCCGGGCTGTCCGGCGTCCCGGTGTTCTTCTTGACGATGAAGTAGCCGTTGCCCGAGATCGCGAGGTTGGTCGACACGCCGGTCGACTGCATCGTGCCCTGGATGTTGAGGCTGTTGCGCGTGCTCGGCAGCACGCCCCCGGCCAGCTGCGTGCTGTCGCCGGTCTCGGCCAGCATGTCGGCGAACCGCGTCTCGGTGGACTTGAAGCCCACCGTCTGGGTGTTGGCGATGTTCCCCGAGATGTTGTTCAGGGCCAGCGACTGCGCCGAGGCGCCGGAAATCGAGTTCGAGAGCGCAGTGAAAAGGCCCATCGGGGTCTCCGTTCGCCGGAGCGGCACGGTCCCCGATCCGACGGAGGCCGATAAGAGCCCGATATGGTTAACCGACGGTGTGTGACCGCGTGTTGCTGGGTCGGCGCGCCGCTCGCGCGACGCCGGCGGAGCGGTCACGCCCCGAGGACGCTCAGCACGATCTCCCGTCGGTGCGGCCGGTCGCGGTGCTCGATCAGGTAGATCCCCTGCCACGTGCCGAGCGCCAGCGCCCCGCCGACCAGCGGGATGGTCAGGGCCGAATCGGTGACCAGGGTGCGGATATGGGCCGGCATGTCGTCCGGCCCCTCGGCGCCGTGGACGTAGCCGGCCTGCCGCGGCGCGAACCCGTCCAGCGCGGTCATCAGGTCGGTCTGGACGTCGGGGTCGGCATTCTCCTGGATGGTCAGCGAGGCCGAGGTGTGCCGGCAGAACACCGTGACGAGCCCGTCCCGGACGCCGCTGCCGCGCACGAACTCGGCCACCGCCGCGGTGAAATCCGTGAAGCCCGGCCCCGGGGTCGCGACGGTGAGGCGGCCGCTGGCGTGGCGCGCCACCGGGCCGGAGGCCAGCGCCTCGACCGGCCCGATCCTGCCGTGTCCCTGCCTCATGCGGTCTTCTCCATCAGCGTCGCGCCCGGCGCGATCTCGCGCTCGCCCCGGGTGAGGATCCGTTCGAGCACGTCGATCCGGTCGGCCTCCGCGGGCGGCTTGTCCCAGCGGATGCGGCTGACCCGGGGGAAGCGCATGGCCACGCCCGACTTGTGCCGGGTCGAGCGCTGCACGCCCTCGAAGGCGATCTCGAGGACGAGCCCGGCCTCGCGGCCGTGGGCGACCTCGCGCACCGGGCCGAAGCGCTTGGTGGTGTTGTTGCGGACGTAGCGGTCGAGCTTGGCGAGCTCGGCGTCGGTGAAGCCGTGATAGGCCTTGCCCACCGGCACCAGCTCGTCGCCGCCCTCGGGCGCCTCCCGCCAGACCCCGAACGTGTAGTCCGAGTAGAAGGACGAGCGCTTCCCGTGCCCGCGCTGGGCATACATCATCACGGCGTCGACGATGTGCGGCTCGCGCTTCCACTTCCACCACGGCCCCTTGGGGCGTCCCGGCAGGTAGGGGCTGTTGAGGCGCTTGAGCATCACGCCCTCGATGGCGTCGGCATCCGCGCCGGCGCCCACCGAGGCCGGATCCGCCCGGGCGGCCGCCAGGGCCTCCCAATCCGCGAAGGGCACGAGCGGCGAGATGTCGATCCGCGCGTGGTCGAGGCGCGTGACCAGCGCCTCCAGCTTCTGCCGCCGTGTTGCGAACGGCTCCCCGCGCAGATCGTCGCCCTCCAGGGTGAGGAGGTCGTAGGCCCGCACGTGGGCCGGGAACTCCTCAAGGAGCTTGCCCGTCACGGCCTTCCGGTTCAGGCGCTGCTGCAGCACGTTGAAGCTCTGCACCCGCCGCTCGCGGAGAATCAGCAGCTCGCCGTCGAGGGCGCCCGCGAAGGTGATGGCCTCGGCGAGGTCCGGGAACGCCCCGGTGATGTCCTCGCCGGTGCGGGAATAGACCTTCCCAACCTGCTGGCCGGCCCGATCGAGACCGCCGACGAGCTGGACGCGGATGCCGTCCCACTTCCACTCGGCCGAGAAGGCCTCGGCCTCCAGCTTCTCGAGGTCGGCCTCCTCCTCGATCGGGTGCGACAGCATCGGCGGCCGGAACGGCGCGGGGTTCAGGGTCTCGGGCCGCTCGGCCCGGCCCTCGACCCAGGCGAACAGAGTCTCGAAGGGCGGGGTCAGGCCGTGCCAGACCTCCTCGACGGCGTCGGCGTCGTGGCCGCCCAGCGCGCCGACCGCCGTCTTGGCGAGTCGCGCCGACACGCCGACCCGCAGGTTGCCGGTGACGAGCTTCAGGAGCGCCCAGCGCCCGGTCTCGTCGAGGGCGTCGAGCCAGTCCGCGAGATGGCGGGGCAGCTCGCGCTTGGGGATGGTCGCGAGGGTCTCCACGACCTCGGCCAGGGTCGGGACGTGGGGCGGCGGATTGTTGTGGCCGGGGCCCGGCTCCCGCGGCGCCTCCGTCGGTCCCGGCCAGATCAGCGCCGTCGTCTCCGCGAGGTCGCCCACGTAGTTGTGCGAGAGCCGGAACAGCACCGGGTCGATCCGTTCCTCCACCAGCCCGCGGATCAGGGCCGGCTTGGCCTCGCGGAAGCTCAGCGTGCCGGTCATGGCGCCCAGCGCGTAGCCGCGCTCGGGGTCGGGCGTGCGCGCGAAGTAGTCCTGGAGCATGCGCAGCTTCGCGTTGCGGCGCGGCTCGTAGGCGAGGCGGTCGAGGAGATGGGCGAACTCGTTCACGCGGCCGCCTCCGCCTCAGAGCTCGCCTCCGAGGTCCCCTCGACCTCGCCGTCATCGCCGTAGCCGAGCAGGTGGAGCGGCTTCGCCCGGATGCCCTGCGTCCCGCACCAGTGGACCAGCGCGTCCTCCTGCCCGTGCGTCACCCAGACCTCCCCGGCGCCGGTGTCGCGGATGGTGCGGCACAGGTCAGGCCAGTCGGAATGGTCGGAGATCACCAGCGGCAGCTCGACGCCCTTCTGGCGGGCGCGGGCGCGCACCCGCATCCAGCCCGAGGCGAAGCAGGTCACCGGGTCGGGGAATTTGCGGGACCACAGGTCCTGGATCGACGAGGGCGGGCAGAGAACGATCGCCCCGTGCAGGTCCTTGCGCTCGGCGGCCACGACCTTGGGCGTGTCGCCCAGCGGCACGCCCTCCTCCTTGTACAGCGTGGTGAGCTTCTCCATGGCGCCGTGCAGGTGGATCGGGCGGTCCCAGCCCTCCTCGCGCAGGAGCGCCATCACCCGCTGCGCCTTGCCGAGCGCGTAGGCCCCCACGATGTGGGCGCGCTCCGGGAACAGTCTGACCGATTCGAGGAGCTTGCGGACCTCGCCCCGCGTGTCGGGGTGGGTGAAGACCGGCAGGCCGAAGGTCGCCTCGGTGATGAACACGTCGCAGGGCACGACCTCGAACGGCAGGCAGGTCGGGTCCGGCGCGCGCTTGTAGTCGCCCGAGACCACGACGCGGACGCCGTCCCGCTCGATGGCGATCTGCGCCGAGCCGAGCACGTGGCCGGCCGGGGCGAAGCGCACGGTGACGTCGCCGACGCGGAGCGCCGCCCCGAGCGGCGCCTCCTGCCGCTGGCGGCAGAAATCCGCGCCGTAGCGCACCGCCATGATTCGCAGGGTCTCGGGCGTCGCCAGCACGTGGCCGTGGCCCGCGCGGGCGTGGTCGGCGTGCCCGTGGGTGATGAGCGCGCGCTCCACCGGCCAGGTCGGATCGACGTGGAAGCGCCCGAGGGGGCAGTAGAGACCCTCGCGGGTCAGGGTGAGGAGATCGCTGGCGCGTATCGGCATCGGGTCCGTGCTGCCGGTGGAGTCCGCCGGTGGCCCCGGTATATAGGCGCCCCCGAATCGGCAGACGCATGGCCTCGCAGCTCAGTTCCGGCGACCTCCTCGCCGATCGCCGCTACCGCTACGCCGAGGCCTGCCTCGCCGACGGCGACCACGCGGGCGCCGCCGACCTCGCCGAGCAGGCCCTGGAGCGCGCCCCGCGCTACGCGCCGGCCTGGCTCCTGCTGGGCCGGGCGCGCGCGGGTCTGGCCGCCTCCGGCACCGATCCGGCCCTGCGCGACGCGGCGGCGCAGGCCTACGCCCGCGCCCTCGACATCGATCCCGAGGACCGGCTGGGCGTGCGCGCGCATCTCGTCCGCCTGGGCGGCGGCGACACCCTCCCGGTCCTGTCGCCGGCCTATGTCCGCGCCCTGTTCGACGACTACGCGCCGCGCTTCGAGCGCCACCTCGTGGAGGGCCTCGGCTATGTCGGCCCGCAGCTCGTCCGCGACGCCCTGCCGCGCGTTCCGGAGCGCTTCGCGGTCGCCCTCGATCTCGGCTGCGGCACGGGGCTGATGGGCGAGGTCGTGCGCGACCGAGTCGATTATCTCACCGGGATCGACCTCTCCCCCGGGATGCTGGCGCTGGCGCGGACCAAGACGGCGCGGGGTCGGCCGCTCTACGAGCGCCTCGTCGAGGGCGACGTCGCCGCCGCCCTGGCCGACCTGCCGGAGGCCTCGGCCGACCTCTGCCTCGCCGCGGACGTCCTGATCTACGTCGCGGACCTGGCGTCGTTCCTGGCGGGCGTGGGGCGGGTCCTGCGGCCCGGCGGCCTCGGTGCCTTCACGGTGCAATCCCACGACGGCCCCGGCTCCGTCCTGGGCGAGGACGGCCGCTACGCCCACGCGGATGCCCATCTGGCGGCGATGGCCGCCGTGTCCGGCTTGGAACGGCTGGCGGCGAGGCCCGCGGAAGTCCGGCGGGAGGGAGGACGGCCGGTACCGGGGCGCGTCGTTGTGTTGCGGCGCACATCGGCATGAAACCGCTCCGCTATTCGTCCATTGTCAGTCGACCGCGACTGGGCGCGGCGGCTCGATCGGGGGATCAGCATGGCGGAATACGGAAGTCGGACAGGCGGTGCAGCACCGGAGCGGAAACCTGAGCCTCCAGCCGACAAGTCGTTTCCCGCCGACCCGCGAACCCGAATTCCCTTCGCGATCGCCCTGGCGGCGCTCGCGGGCTGCGCCGACTCCATCGGCTTCCTGGAATTCTCGCAGCTCTTCATGTCGTTCATGTCGGGCAACACCACCCGCTTCGGCGTGGCGGTGGCCAACGGCGACTGGGAGAATGTCAGCCGCGTCGCCAGCACCATCTGCATGTTCTGCTTCGGCGCCTTCCTGGGGACGCTGATCGCCGCCTGGGTCGGGCGCTGGCGCCTCGCCGTGCTGCTCACGCTCCAGGCCCTGCTGCTCGCCGGCGGCCTGCTGATGCCCTGGGGTACCTTCGCCTACCCGCTGCACGCCTACCCGATCGTCCTGGCGCTGGGCCTCCAGAACGCGACGCTGCAGGACGAGGGCGGCCGCTCCCTGGCGCTCACCTACGTCACGGGCGCCGTGGTGCGTTTCGGCACGGGCTGCGCCAACCTGCTGCTCGGCACGGTGGCGCCCTCCTTCTGGATCCAGGCGCCGCTCTGGGCCGGACTGAGCACCGGCGCGGTCGTGGGTGGCCTGCTCGACATGCGCTACGGCGAATCGGCCTTCCTGTTCCCGGCGGCTCTGGCCGCCATCCTGGCCCTGATCGCGATCGCCCTCACCGTCGCCAAGCCGGGCAGCACCCTGGTCGCCGGATCGTCCCCGGCACCCGATGCCAGCCCGAAGGCCGAGGTCATCGACGCGATCCACTGAGACCCGACCGGGGCAGGTGGGGTCAGCCGTCGGAATCCCGGATGCTGCCCCGGCCCTGCTTGATCGCGGCGCGGCTCTTCTTCGCGCCGATGCGCCGCTCCTGCGAGCCCCGGGTCGGCTTCGTGGGCCGGCGGATCGGCGGCGGCGGCTTGGCCGCCTCCGCCACGAGATCGACCAGCCGCTGCAGCACGTCGGCCCGGTTGCGCTCCTGTGTCCGGTGCCGCTGCCCCGCGAGGACGAGGACGCCGTCCTTGGTCATCCGCCGCCCGGCGAGCCGCGCGAGATTGGCCTTCACCCGCTCGTCGATGGCGGGGGACGCCAGCGCCGCCCAGCGGAGCTGGACGGCGGTCTCGACCTTGTTGACGTTCTGTCCGCCGGCGCCCGAGGCGCGCATGAAGGACAGCTCGATCTCGTCCTCGTCGATGGCGATGCGCGGCGTCACCCGCAGGGGCATGGCGGCCTCCCCGGCAGCGCGATGACGGCGCGCGGGCGGATGCGGATCGGCGGCTCCATCACCATATCTGTCCTGTGGTTCCCGCCCCGCTCACCGCGCCCCGTCGGAGCGATCTCCGGCAACCTCCCGGACGGAGCGACCCGGGCCGCGCCGCCGGTCGCCGCGCGTCGGCTCAGGCCGCCTCGGCCGGCGTGCGGGCGCGCAGCGCCAGGGCGTGCAGGCCCCGCTTGAACGCGTCGTCGAGCAGCGCGTTCACCAAGCGGTGCCGCTCGACGCGGCTCTTGCCCTCGAACGCCGACGCGACGATGTCGAGCCGGTAATGGGTCTCGCCCCCCGGCCGCGCTCCGGCGTGGCCGGCATGCAGATGCGACTCGTCGATCACGTCGAGCCGCGCCGGCGCGAGCTGCTCCCGCAGCCGCGCCTCTATCCAGTCCCGCAGGGTGCCGCCCGCGCCCGCACCGTCCGCCATCGTGCCCTCGCGTCGTGTCCGTGGGCGCCGTCAAGCCCGATCCCGCGCATGCGTCATCAGGCCCGGTGCCCTTGTGTCTCAGGTCCGCCCCCTCATAATCGGCCCGTCATGGATCTCAACTCGCGCCTGTTCGACAGCATCCGGATCAAACCGTCCTGCGACGAGCCGAAGGCCGCGGCCGAGGCCGTCTGCGAGAGTCCGGGCTGCACCCATCCGGGCCTCTACAGGGCACCGAAGGGGCGGAAGGCCGAGGGCCAGTACTGGCGCTTCTGCATCGACCATGTCCGCGCCTACAACGCCACCTACAATTACTTCGACGGCATGAACGACGCCGCCGTGCAGGCCTACCAGAAGGACGCGATCATCGGGCATCGTCCGACCTGGGCGATGGGCGTGAACCGGACCGGTCAGGCCAAGCCGGAGAATGAGCCGGCCCGCGACTGGGCCTACGTCGATCCGCTCGGCATCCTGCGCGGCGAGGGCGTCGGCGACGCGCGCCGGCGCGCCCGCCAGCCCGAGGAGCCGCGCAAGCCCAAACACTCGGCGACGGTGCGCCGCGCCCTCGACGTGATGGGCCTCGAGGAGGGGGCGGACTCGGCCGCCATCAAGGCGCAGTACAAGGTGCTGGTGAAGCGCTTCCACCCCGACGCCAACGGCGGCGACCGGTCGTTCGAGGAGCGCCTGCGCGACATCATCCGCGCCCACGACGTGCTCCGCGCGGCGGGTCTCTGCTGAGCGGCACGAACGATGCACGCCGGTTCGCAGCCAGGATAGGGCAAACCGCGCGGGGCGACCCTATATGGGATCCATGCCGGTCGGTGGCGCGCGAGCGCGCCGCCGTCTAAGGATGGCTCCGCCCCGCCGCGGAGGCCCGGCTCGACGTTCTTCCGCGCGGATGCTTCACTGTTTGGGAGTGGAGCGCCCGCGCCTCACGAGGTTCCGAATGCTCTCTGACGCTACGCCCGCCGCGCTGCCCGATCGCACCGTCTCCGTCCGCGATGTCTTCGGCATCGACCTCGACCTCAAGGTCCCGGCCTTCGCCGAGCCCGAGGAGCACGTGCCGGATGCCGACCCGGACTACATCTTCGACCGGGAGACGACGCTGGCGATCCTGGCCGGCTTCGCCCGCAACCGTCGCGTGATGGTCACCGGCTATCACGGCACCGGCAAGTCGACCCACATCGAGCAGGTGGCCGCCCGGCTGAACTGGCCGTGCATCCGGATCAACCTCGACAGCCACGTCTCGCGCATCGACCTCGTCGGCAAGGACGCCATCGTCCTGCAGGACGGCAAGCAGGTCACCGCCTTCCAGGACGGCATCCTGCCCTGGGCGCTGCAGAACAACGTCGCCCTCGTGTTCGACGAGTACGATGCCGGCCGCCCGGACGTGATGTTCGTGATCCAGCGCGTGCTGGAGCTCTCGGGCCGGCTGACGCTGCTCGACCAGAAGCGCGTGATCCGCCCGCACCCGGCCTTCCGGCTGTTCGCCACCGCCAACACGGTGGGCCTGGGCGACACGTCGGGCCTCTATCACGGCACCCAGCAGATCAACCAGGGCCAGATGGACCGCTGGTCGATCGTCACCACGCTCAACTACCTGCCGCACGACCGCGAGGTCGACATCGTGCTCTCGAAGGCGACCCATTACCGGGGCGACCAGGGCCGCGACATCGTCAACCGGATGGTGCGCGTGGCGGACCTGACCCGCAACGCCTTCATGAACGGCGACCTCTCGACCGTCATGAGCCCGCGCACGGTGATCACCTGGGCCGAGAACGCCGACATCTTCAAGGATATCGGCTTCGCGTTCCGGGTGACCTTCCTCAACAAGTGCGACGAGCTGGAGCGGACGCTGGTGGCCGAGTTCTACCAGCGCGCCTTCGGCAAGGAGCTGCCCGAGAGCGCGGTGAACGTCGCGCTGAGCTGACCCGCATGGAGGACGCGATGGCGCATCCGGCCCCCGCGCGCGAGGACGCCCCGGCGACTGCGCATGCCCGGGGACGGACGCGCCACGCGGACGATCTCTACACCTGGGTTCAGGAGCAGGTGGCCCTGCTCCGCGCCGGCCGGGTGGACGCGCTCGACCTCGACAACATCGCCGAGGAGCTGAGCGACGTGGGCCTGAGCGAGTATTACCGGCTCCAGAGTGCGGTCGAAATCATTATCCTTCACATGCTGAAGTGGGACCATCAGCCGGAACGGCGAAGCCGCAGTTGGGCACTCAGCATCGCCGAGCATCGGGAGCGCGCCACGATCCAACTGCGGAAGAGCCCGGGCCTGAAGTCGAGCCTCAATGAGATTCGGCACGACAGCTTCCGGCTCGGTCGCCTCGGGGCAGCCCGGCAGATGAAGCGCTCGCCCAAAACCCTGCCCGCGGACTGTCCCTACAGCTGGGATGAGATCCTGAACCGCCCCTTCGCGTTCGAGGACGACCGGTAGCGCTGATGTCCATCTCCAACCGCAAACCCGGCGAGCGCCGCGAACCCGTGGCCGAGCCCCTGAAGCGCTCGGTGGCCGGGTGCCTGCGCGCCATCGCCCGGCGCTCCGAGGTCGAGGTCACCTACGCCACCGACCGGCCGGCGCTGACCGGCGACAAGGCCCGCCTGCCCGAGCCCCCGCGCAAGCTCTCGGCGCAGGACGTCGCGGTGCTGCGCGGCAACGCCGACGCCATGGCGCTGCGGCTCGGCTGCCACGACGTCGCCGTCCACCGCCGCCTCGCCCCCGAGAACAGCGCCGCCCGGGCGGTCTACGACGCGGTGGAGCAGGCGCGCGTGGAGGCGATCGGCTCGCGCCGGATGGCGGGCGTCGCCAGCAACATCTCGGCGATGCTGGAGGACCGCTATCACCGGGGCGGCAAGTACGAGACCATCACCGACCGGGCCGACGCCCCGATGGAGGACGCCGTCGCCCTGATGGTGCGCGAGCGCCTGACCGGCCAGAAGCCGCCCGAGGCCGCCACCAAGATCGTCGATCTGTGGCGGGAGCACATCGAGGCCAAGGCCGGCCCGAACCTCGACGGGTTACTCGGCTCGATCGAGGACCAGCGCAAGTTCGCCCGCTCGGTGCGCGAGCTCCTCACCTCCCTCGACATGTCGGACGAGACGCCGTTCGACGCCGAGGACGACGAGAACGACGACGAGAACGACGCCCAGGACGACGAGCAGAACCCCAGCGAGGGCGATTCGGAGGAGAAGAGCCAGGGCGAGCGCGCCGAGATCGAGACCTCCGAGGAGGCCTCCGACGAGATCGAGGAGGGTGCGCAGGAATCCGCCGACGCGCCGTCCGGTGAGTTGCCCGAGGAGGCCGAGGACGCGGAGTCGGAGGAGGCGTCGGAGGCCTCGCGCCCGCCGCAGCGGCAGGGCAACGAGGCGCGCGGGCCCGAGTACCGGGTGTTCAATCCGCGGTTCGACGAGGTCATCCACGCCGAGGAGCTGTGCGACGCCGACGAGCTGTCGCGCCTGCGCTCCTACCTCGACAAGCAGCTCTCGCATCTGCAGGGCGTGGTCGGCCGGCTCGCGAACCGGCTGCAGCGGCGATTGCTCGCCCAGCAGAACCGCGCCTGGGATTTCGACCTGGAGGAGGGTCAGCTCGACCCGGCGCGGCTGGTCCGCGTGGTCATCGACCCCTACCAGCCGCTCTCCTTCAAGCAGGAGAAGGACACGAATTTCCGCGACACGGTGGTGACGCTGCTCCTCGACAATTCGGGCTCCATGCGCGGCCGGCCGATCACCGTGGCGGCGACCTGTGCCGACATCCTGGCGCGGACGCTGGAGCGCTGCGGCGTGAAGGTGGAGATCCTGGGCTTCACCACCCGGGCCTGGAAGGGCGGCCAGAGCCGCGAGGCGTGGCTCGCCGCCGGCAAGCCGCCGAATCCCGGGCGCCTGAACGACCTGCGCCACATCGTCTACAAGTCGGCCGACGCGCCCTGGCGGCGCGCGCGCAAGAACCTCGGGCTGATGATGCGCGAGGGGCTGCTCAAGGAGAACATCGACGGCGAGGCGCTCGACTGGGCGCACAAGCGCCTGCTCGGGCGGCCGGAGCAGCGCAAGATCCTGATGGTGATCTCCGACGGCGCGCCGGTGGACGACTCGACCCTGTCGGTGAATGCCGGCAACTACCTCGAGCGGCACCTGCGCTGGATGATCGAGGAGATCGAGACGCGCTCGCCCGTGGAGCTCCTCGCCATCGGCATCGGCCACGACGTGACCCGCTACTACCGCCGCGCCGTGACGATCATCGACGCCGAGGAGCTCGGCGGGGCGATGACCGAGAAGCTGGCCGAGCTGTTCGAGGAGGACGGCGCGGCGCCGACCGGCCGCATGCTGCGCGCGGCGGGCGGGCGGCGCTGATCGCCGGTCCGACCTAGCCGCTGCTCTGGCTCTCGGGCCGTCCGATCCGGGGCCTCATCCCGAGGCGCCCGAGCGCCGCGACTGACGCGTCCCGACCGTCACCGCGAGCGAAGCGCAGTGATCCAGGGCGCCCCGACCCCGGTGGGCGCAGCGCCACTGGTCTGCTTCGCTCCGCCCGCGATGACGGCGGCGTCGGAGGCATCGACCGGAGACGGTCTGCATGGGACTGTCCGGATCAGTCTGCCTGTCGCGCAAGCGGAAACCGCCGCGGCCCCGAGGGTCACGGCGGTTGAAACCATCCGGTCAGGAACGGTGAAGCCCGACGACTCAGGCCGCGGCGGCCGGGGTCTCGGCGAGCTTCTTGTGGATCTCGCGCTTCAGGAGGCGCGCGGTCTGCGACAGGTCGCCCTCGCCGGCCTTGATCAGGAAGGCGTCGAGGCCGCCGCGGTGCTCCACCGAGCGCAGGGCGTGCGCGGTGACCCGCAGGCGGACACGCTTGCCCAGCGCGTCGGACTGAAGGGTGACGTTGCACAGGTTCGGCAGGAACCGGCACTTGGTCTTGCGGTTCGAGTGGCTCACGAGGTGGCCGACCTGAACGGCCTTGCCGGTGAGTTCGCAGCGGCGCGCCATGATAAAAAACGATCCCGTCTCGTTCCGCCCGGTAGAGACCCGATCGCGGCCGGCGCGATCTTCGTCGCAGCGGGCGGCGCCCGTTGCGTGTTCCAGGTCCGGCGGAGTCCTGTTGAAGGCGCGAGCCTATAGGCGACGAAGGCGCGGTGCGTCAAGGTGCCGACGGGTGCCGGAGCCGCGCCCGACGCCCAACGGTCTGTTAACCACGATGCCGGGATATAGCCTTCTTCCACCTGCAGGAAGGCGCCTCTCCCCGCTCCGTGCGTCGCAGAGGACGCTGGCGAGCGGGTGTGTTCGAGAGGGCGCGTTCGAGCGAGTGTCTTGGCCCGCCCGCCCTGGGATGCGATCCGGATCATGAGCGCCACGCCAGTCCGTCGGATGATCAAGCCGTTGACCGAGCCGTCGACGAAGCACGCTGTCGGGCGGCTCGCGGGCAGCCTCCTCGCGGTCGCGGTCCTCGCGGCCCCGACCGATGCCGGCGCGCGGGTGTCGCGGGCCAAGCGGGCCGCGCCCGCCGCCGCGACCGTGGCGGTCGATTACGGCATCAACCTCGCCGGCCTCCCGATCGGCACGGCGCGCCTCGCCGGCTCGTTCGACCGCGACCGCTACATGATGGACGTGTCGGCGGTGCTCACCGGCCTCGTCGGGGCGATCACCGGCGGGAAGGGCTCCGCCCGGGCCTCGGGCAGCTTCTCGGCCGCGCCGCAGCCCGGCGCCTTCGCCATCGCCACTCAGACGGCGAGTTCCGGCATCGCGGTGCGCATGGCCCTGGCGCACGGCAACGTCGTCCAGGCCGAGATCACGCCGCCGTTGATCGACATGCAGGACCGCGTTCCGGTCACACCGGCCAACAAGCGCGGCATCATCGACCCGGTGAGCGCCCTGCTGATGCCGACCCAGGGGCGCGGCGAGCCCCTCGACCCGGAGAATTGCAACCGGACCCTGCCGGTCTTCGACGGCGCCACCCGCTTCAACGTCGTGCTGAGCTACGCCGAGACCCGCCCGGTGCAGAAGCCCGGCTATGCCGGCCCGGTACTCGTCTGCAATGCCCGCTACCAGGCGGTCGCCGGCCACCGCCCGGACCGGCCGGGGGTGAAGTTCATGGAGGAGAACCGCGAGATGTCGGTCTGGCTCGCCCCCGTCGAGGGGACGCGCGTCCTGATCCCGCTGCGCATCTCGGTGCTCACCACGATCGGCACCAACATCATCGAGGCCACGCGCTGGAGCCAGAGCGGCACGCCGACGACCACCGGCACGGCCGGCGCCGCCGGCACCGGCGTGGCCGGCAACAGCGTCGCGCAGGCGAGCTTGGCCGGGCAGTAGCGCCGCCACCCAGGCGTTTGACCGGCGGCCGGTTTCCCGGCACCTCGGCGCGGCGCGGCAGCCGCGCGGGGAGGTCAGCAGTGCCCAAGGGCTACATCATCGTCCGGATGACGGTCACCGATCCGGACACCTACAAGGACTACGCCGCCATGGCCTCCGAGGCGATGCGCCGCTACGGCTGCAAGCCGCTGGTGCGCGGCGGCCGGTGCGAGGCGCTGGAGGGCGAGGGCCGTCCGCGCAACGTCGTGCTGGAATTCGAGTCCTACGAGGCGGCGCGCAGCTACTACTTCTCGCCCGAGTACCAGGCCGCGGTGGCCAAGCGCCGGCCGGCGGGAATCGGCGAGGTGGTGCTCGTCGAGGGTGTCGACTGATCGACGTCTGGGTTGCTCCCGGATTCCGCGCGGTCCGCGAAACGCCCCTGGGAGGCGCGGAGCCGGCCCTCACCGCTCTCCCGGCTCGCCGTGCCGGTGGGGACGCACGCGGCGAGGTCCGCAGCCGCGCGGGTGGAGGGAATCTTCACGTTCCCGGCGATAATGCCCGGATGTGCTCGCCTGCCCTCCGAATCGCCCTCGCCCTGGCCGCGCTCGCAGGCCCGGCCGCCGCACAGACCCTGAGCGCCGGATCCGCCGATCAGGGCTGCGGCGGTGACGCCTTCTCGTCGGCCGAAGTCGTCGAGAACAGGCCGCCCCGCCGCGGTCCCCTCGTCGCGACTCCCGACACGCTCTGCGCCGACCTCGCGCCGCAGCCGGGCACCCCGACGACGCAGATCGATATCTACCCGATGATCACGCCGCAGATTGGACCTGGCGGCGGCGGCATCCCATATGGGGGAGGACCGTACCGGCCCTAACGTCCCCGACGCGGCCGGCCGGTCGGACCCGCCTCCCCGCCCGCGCCGCGACGGCGCCGCGACGGCCTTCCCGCTCGAAGGAACCGCCGACCATCGACGCGCTGCTCCGCCCCACGTCCAGTCGCTCGCTGTCCCGCGAGGCCCGCGCCCGCGGCGTCACCGCGGTCCTCGGGCCGACCAACACCGGCAAGACGCATCTCGCCATCGAGCGGATGCTCGCGCACCCGACCGGCATGATCGGGCTGCCCCTGCGGCTGCTCGCCCGGGAGGTCTACCTGCGCGTCGTCGCGAAGGTGGGCCCCGAGAAGGTCGCCCTCGTCACCGGCGAGGAGAAGATCAAGCCGGACCGGCCGCGCTACTGGATCTGCACCATCGAGGCGATGCCGCGGGACCTCGACGTGGCGTTCGTGGCCATCGACGAGATCCAGCTCGCCGCCGACATGGATCGCGGCCACGTCTTCACCGACCGCCTGCTCTACGTCCGCGGCCGGGAGGAGACCCTGCTGATCGGCTCCTCGACCATGCTGCCGCTGGTCCAGGACCTGATCCCCAACGTCCACACCACGACCAGGCCGCGGCTCTCGCAGCTCACCTTCGCGGGGGAGAAGCGGCTGTCGCGGCTGCCCCGGCGCACCGCCATCGTGGCGTTCTCGGCCGAGGAGGTCTACGCGATCGCCGAGCTGATCCGCCGCCAGCGCGGGGGCGCCGCGGTGGTGCTCGGTGCCCTGTCGCCGCGGACCCGCAACGCCCAGGTCGAGATGTACCAGGCGGGCGACGTCGACTACCTCGTGGCCACCGACGCGGTCGGGATGGGCCTCAATCTCGACGTCGATCACGTCGCGTTCGCGGCCAACTGGAAGTACGACGGCACCCGCTTCCGCAAGCTCACGCCCGCCGAGATGGGCCAGATCGCGGGGCGCGCGGGGCGCCACCTCTCGGACGGCACCTTCGGCTCCACCGGCCGCTGCCCGCCGTTCGAGGCCGAGCTGGTGGAGCGGCTGGAGAGCCACGACTTCGATCCCCTGCGCATCCTGCAGTGGCGCAACCCGGATCTCACCTTCGGCAGCCTGGACGGCCTGCAGGCGAGCCTCGACGAGCACCCGCGCGAATCGGGCCTGACCCGCGCCCCGATGGGCGAGGATCAGCAGGCCCTCGAGATCCTCATGAAGGAGGACGACATCCGCGACATGGCGCGCAGCGCCGCCGCGGTGCGCCGCCTGTGGGACGTCTGCGGCGTCCCGGACTACCGCAAGGTCCACCCGCAGGTGCACGCCGACCTCGTGGCCCAGCTCTACCGGTTCCTCATGAAGGGCATGGCGGGCCGCATCCCCGACACGTGGTTCGCCGAGCAGGTCGCGATGATCGACCGGACCGACGGCGACATCGACACGCTGTCCCGCCGGATCGCGCAGGGGCGCACCTGGACCTTCGTGGCGAACCGTCCCGACTGGCTGCGCGACCCAGAACATTGGCAGGGCGAGACGCGTCGGGTAGAGGACAGGCTGTCCGACGCCCTGCACGAACGCCTCGCGAGCCGCTTCGTCGACCGGCGCACAAGCGTCCTGATGCGGCGCCTGAGAGAGAACACGATGCTCGAAGCCCAGATCACCGCCGACGGTGACGTCACCGTCGAGGGTCAGCATGTCGGCCACCTTCACGGATTCCTGTTCGTTCCCGATGCCAGCGCCGAGGGGCACGAGGCAAAGACACTGAGGAGCGCCGCCGAGAAGGCGCTCGCGGGCGAGATCGAGGCGCGGGCCGAGCGATTCGCCGCGGCCGCCGATTCGACCCTCGTGCTCTCGCACGACGGCACGATCCGCTGGACCGGCGCGCCCGTCGCCAAGCTCACGCCCGGCGAGAAGCTGTTCGCCCCGCAGATCCGTCTGCTGGCGGACGACAGCCTGACCGGCGCGCATCGCGAGAAGGTCGAGGGCCGCCTCGACGCGTGGCTGAAGGCCTACATCGTGCGGCTGCTCGGCCCGCTCATGGAGATCGAGACCGCGGCCGACCTCACCGGCCTCGCCAAGGGGATCGGCTACCAGGTGGTCGAGGCGCTCGGCGTCCTGGAGCGCTCGAAGGTGGCGCACGAGATGCGCAGCCTCGACCAGGACGGCCGCGGGGCCCTGCGCCGCCACGGCGTCCGCTTCGGCGCCTACCACATCTTCCTGCCGGCCCTGCTGAAGCCGGCGCCCCGCACGCTCGCGGCCCAGCTCTGGGCCCTGCGCAACGGCGGCCTCGACCAGCGCGGACTCGACGAGATCGCGCATCTCGCCGGCTCCGGCCGCACCTCGATCAAGGTCGATCGCGAGATCGCCAAGGGCCTTTACCGCGCCGCCGGCTTCCGGGTCAGCGGCGAGCGGGCGGTGCGCGTCGATATCCTGGAGCGGCTCGCCGACCTGATCCGCCCGGCGATCGCCTACCGGCCCGGCACCACCCCGGGCGCACCGCCGGACGGCACGGCCGACGGCGACGGCTTCGTGGCCACCGTCGGCATGACCTCGCTGGTCGGCTGCTCGGGCGAGGATTTCGCCTCGATCCTGAAGTCGCTCGGCTACACGGCCGAAGCGCGCCCCGGCCCGGCCATCACGGTGCCGCTCGTCCCCGCCGCCGCCACCGCGCCGGCGGCACCGGCCGTCGCCGCCGAGGCATCCTCCGAGGAGGCCGTCGCCGCGCAGGCGGACGCCGCCGAGCCGGTCGGCGACGAGGTTCCGGACGCCGAGGGCGAGACCGCCGACAACGCCCCCGCGGCCGAGGAAGCCCCGGCCGCCGAAGCCGAGGCGGCGCCCGCCGTGGGCGCGGTTCCGGACGACGCGGCCGGCGCGCCCGTCGAGGAGGCTGCCGCGTCGCCCGCGACCGAGGCCTCCGCGACCGAGGCTTCCGCGACCGACGCGCCCCACGCCGGGGCGGAGCAGCCGGCCGACGGGGTCGCCGAGTCCATCGCCGAGCCCCCGGCCGCATCCGCCGAGGAGACCGCGCCCGAGACCGCCGCCGAGCCGCAGCCCGCCGCGGCCGACACGGCGGACGCCTCGGGTGCCGAGGGCGAGGGTGCCGCCGAGATCCCGCAGATCGAGGTCTGGCGCCTGCAGCGCCACCAGCGCCCGGCTCACCAGCGCCCGCAGAACCGCCCTCGCGGGGGCGGCCGGGGCCGTGACGGCAGCCAGCAGGGCCAGCACCCGGGACAGGGTCGGCCCGAGGGCGGCCGGCCCGAGCAGCGCCGGGCCGAGGGCGACGGCCCGCGTCCCGGCCGGGATCGCGGCCCGCGCCGCGACCGGTTCGAGGGTGGGCGGCCGGAGCGCCGCGACGACCAGCGCAGCGCGGAGCAGCGCCATTCCGGCCCGCGGCCCGACCAGCGGCCGCCGCGGCGCGAGCGGGCGCCCGATCCGGATTCGCCGTTCGCCAAGCTCGCGGCCCTGAAGGCGCAGCTCGAGGCCGGCGACGGCGGGAAGCGCTGACCCGCGGCGGATGCGCGAGGACCGGCAGCGCCTCGACAAGTGGCTGTGGTTCGCGCGGTTCGCGCGGACCCGGTCGCTCGCGGCGCGGCTGGCTTCCGACGGCTTCGTGCGGGTGAACGGCAGCCGGGCCGAGAACCCCGCGAAGGCCATCGGCGTCGGCGACGTGGTGACGGTGGCCGCGCCGCACGCGACGCTGGCGGTGCGGGTGCTCGGTCTCGGCCTGCGCCGCGGCCCGGCGCCGGAGGCGCGGCTGCTCTACGACGACCTGTCGGGCGGTGCCCTGTCGGTCGAGGCCGGCCCGGAGGGGCCATCCGAGTGATGAGGCCGGGCCACAGCGGCCGCGCGAGCGACCCGGCACGAACCCATGCGGCGCCCGCACGCTTGTCAGTCCGGGAGGCAGCGTCTAGAGCCGTGGGCCTCCGAGGCCCGGCTCCGTGCCGTGTCTCACCGGCGTTCCCCTCGCAGCACCCTCCGGGCGCGCGGGCCGTCTCCAGGCTCCGCCCGGGCCAAGTCGAGTTTTAGGACGAAGACATCCGATGACCTACGTCGTCACCGACAATTGCATCAAGTGCAAGTACACGGACTGCGTCGAGGTCTGTCCGGTGGACTGCTTCTACGAAGGCGAGAACATGCTCGTCATCCACCCGGACGAGTGCATCGACTGCGGCGTCTGCGAGCCGGAATGCCCGGCCGAGGCGATCAAGCCCGACACGGAGTCGAACCTCGACACGTGGCTGAAGCTGAACGCCGACTACGCCAAGAGCTGGCCGAACATCACGCAGAAGAAGGAAGCCCCGGCCGACGCCAAGGAGTGGGACGGCAAGACCGGGAAGCTCGAGGCGCATTTCTCGCCTAACCCCGGCTCGGGCGACTGAAGCCCGGCCTCGGAGGTTCTGGCGTCGGCCCGCGGCTCGCTCTCCAGATCGCAGGAAGATCTGCCGAGCCCGTCTCGCCGCTGAACCGCGCGGCGGGGCTGCGTCATACGAAGCCCTGATACGCGGCCAGGTCATTCCTGTCCCGCCGCACCAGTGTAAAACTCTTTGGCGCCGCGCTCGGTCCGCGCGTGCGTCTTCAGGGATGCTTTGATCTGCGCGCCGGATTGTGGTAGACAATCTGCCTGCCGTCGCTCGCGCCTGACGTGCTCCCTCCGGCCGAAACGCCTTCGAATTTCGTGGGTTAGGAGTAGTACGCGCCCGACCGCTGAAGGAGACTTCGGCGGACGGGCCAGGCGTTCGCACGGCCGCGCCGGGGAACGTCCGGATTCGTGCGCTCGGCGCCGGGTCCGGGAGCGGCGAGGCAGACCGGGTGTCCCGCCCGGAAGAACACGGTTTCGCGCGGCGCCGAACGCTGCGCGCCAGTGGAGGCCCTTCTCGCATGACCACAGCCAAGAAGACGACGACCGCAGGCCGGCAGGGCTTCAAGACCGGCGAGGCTGTCGTGTATCCGGCCCACGGCGTCGGTCGCATCACCGCGATCGAGGAGCAGGAGATCGCCGGCTACAAGCTTGAGCTGTTCGTCGTATCGTTCGAGAAGGACAAGATGGTCCTGCGCGTCCCCACCGCGAAGGCCAACAGCGTCGGCATGCGCAAGCTCGCCGAGCCGGAACTGGTGAAGAAGGCCCTCGACCTGCTGACCGGCCGCGCCCGGATCAAGCGCACCATGTGGTCGCGCCGCGCGCAGGAATACGAGGCCAAGATCAACTCGGGCGACCTGCTCGCCGTCACCGAGGTCGTGCGCGACCTGTTCCGGTCCGAGGCCCAGCCGGAGCAGTCCTACTCCGAGCGTCAGCTCTACGAGGCCGCGCTGGACCGGATCGTGCGCGAGATCTCGTCGGTGAACCGCATCACCGAGACCGAGGCCCTGAAGCTGATCGAGCAGAGCCTCGCCAAGTCGCCCCGCCGCGCCAAGAGCGAGGCGGAGCCCGAGGCCGAGGCCGACGGGGACAGCGAGGGCGACGACATCCAGGAGGAGGCCGCCTGAGGCGCCTTTCTCCGCGAACGGTATCGAACCCGGCCCAGGTGGCCGGGTTTTTTGTGCCTGGCGGGCCGGACCGAAGCGCTGAACGCGGTCGTTTCGGGACTTGCGGCCTGGACGGCGCGGGGCCGGATCCCATCTGATCGGGACAGAACACGATTTCGTGGCCGCCCGACTGTCGCATTGTGGGGCATCGGGACGGAACTTTCGCGTTTTGCCTTCCGTTGTCGGTTGCCTGGCGTCGCCCCCCGGTGGCGCCTGCGCGTCGGGCTATTGGCTCGACGCCGCAACAGCACTCGACAACAAGAGGCAGGCGGATGGCTGAGATCGCGGGAATTCGACGGCAGTTCATACGGACTGCCATGGAGGCACCCTTCCTGGCCCGGGAAGAAGAGCGCGGCCTCGCCGTCCGCTGGAAGGACGAGCGCGACGAGCGGGCCCTCCACCGTCTGATCTCGGCCCATATGCGCCTCGTCATCGCCCTGGCGGGGCGTTTTCGTCACTACGGCCTGCCCATGGCCGATCTCGTCCAGGAAGGGCATGTCGGCCTGATGGAGGCCGCGGCCCGGTTCGAGCCCGAGCGGGACGTCCGCTTCTCGACCTACGCGACGTGGTGGATCCGCGCCTCGATCCAGGACTACATCCTGCGCAACTGGTCGATCGTGCGCGGCGGCACGTCCTCCGCGCAGAAAGCCCTGTTCTTCAACCTGCGCCGGCTGCGCGCCCGGCTGATGCAGTCCACCGAGGAGCATGTCGGCGACGAGATCCACCGCCGCATCGCCAGCGCCATCGGTGTCTCCCGCGACGACGTCGCCCTGATGGACGCGCGCCTGTCCGGGCCCGACATGTCGCTCAACGCGCCCGTGGGCGAGGACAGCGACGCCTCCTCCGAGCGGATGGACTTCCTCGTCGACGGCGCCGACCTGCCGGACGAGACCGTGAGCGCCACGGTCGACGGCGAGCGTCGGTTGAGCTGGCTCCAGCAGGCCCTGACGGTCCTGTCGGAGCGCGAGCTGCGCATCCTGCGCGAGCGACGCCTCGCCGAGGATCAGGCGACCCTGGAGGCCCTCGGCCAGCGGCTCGGCATCTCCAAGGAGCGCGTCCGCCAGATCGAGAACCGGGCCCTGGAGAAGCTGCGCCGCGCCCTGGCCGACCGCTTCCCCGCCGCCACGGGCAGCCCGCATATCGGCTGACCCTCGGCCGCGTCGCTGCCCCGAAGCCCGGCCCTGGGGCCGGGCTCCCGCATGTCAGACATCAGTCGTTCGGCGCCCCGCCGTCCGGACGCGAGGCCGCGACGGCGCGGCCGATTCAGGCTCCCTGAACGGCGGCGCCGCGCCGCTCCCGCCGGCGGCGGCGTCGGCCGGGTTCGGGCGTCGCGTCGAGCCAGATCACCAGCGCGAGGGCGACGAGCGCCGGCACGCCGAGGGCCAGGAAGGCGCCGGTCCAGCCGAACAGCCCGTAGGACAGGCCGCCGTACCAGCCCGACAGCGCCCCGCCGACGCCCTGCACGGCGTTGACGCTCCCGAGGGCCGTCTGCGTCCGGCCGGATCCCCAGGTCAGGTCGGCGACCACCACCGGCACCGCCACCCCGACGATGCCCGAGGCGACGCCGTCCAGCACCTCGGCGGCGATCAGCCAGACCGGATCGTCGATCAGGCCGGACAGGAGCGCCCGCACCGGCAGGACCGCGAAGGCGACCATGAGCAGCTGGCGGCGGCCGCGTCTGTCGGCGAGCGATCCGGCGAACAGCGCCACCGGGACCATCACCAGCTGGGCCACCATGACGTAGCGGGCCGTCCAGGTCGTCGCGTCGGAGGCGGTCGCGACCAGCTTCTGGCCGAGCAGCGAGAGCATGCCGCCGTTCCCGAGATTGAACAGGGTCAGCGCCACGGTCAGCACCAGCAGGCGGCGGTTCCCCAGGACTTGGCGGATGCCGCTGCGCTCCGGCTCGTCGGCATCGTCCTCCTTCCAGCCGACGGCGCGGCGGCGGTTCCAGGCTCCGGCCGGCGTCGTCACCGTCGCGACGATCGCCGCCAGCGCCATGCCGCCGAGCACCCAGAAGGCGATCGCGGGCCCGAAATAGCCGGTGCCGAGGCTGATGCCGCCCGCCGCGATCAGGATGCCGATGTGATTGAAGGCCTGGTTGCGCCCCTGCTGCGCGGGGAACCGGTCCTTCCCGACGATGCCCAGGGTCAGCGCCGCGACGGCCGGCAGCAGCAGCGTGCCGCCGGCCGCGGCGAGGAGCTGCGCGCCCAGCACCGCCGGGAAGCTGCGGGCCGGCAGGAGCAGCAGCGTCCCCACCAGGATCGCCCCGCAGGCCAGCGCGATCAGCAGGCGCGGGCGCGGGAACCGGTCAACCAGGGCGCCGAACGGACCGCTCAGGAACAGCGTGCCGAATCCGACCAGCGTGATGACGAACCCGACCCGGGCCGGGCTCCACGAGGCCGACTGCGCCAGCCAGGTCCCGAGGAAGGGTCCGAGGCCGCCCTGGATGTCTCCGATGAACAGGTTGATCAGGGCGAGGTTTGCGGTGGGGGCCATGCGATCCTGGAGCCGTTTCGGGCCCCGGACCTGTACTCCGCCCCCGGAACGGTCAAGCCCGGATCGTGGCCGCCATCGCCGCACCGCGCCCGCGGCGGCTTCGCCGCGCCGGCCTCACGGCTCCGGGGCCCGTCCTGCATCGGCCCGTTCCCGAGCGATCGGGCCTCCGCGCTGACCTCGACGGAGTTGATGAAGACGTCCGCCGGTGCCACGCCGGGGTCGCGGGAGAGATTGCGGCTCACCGCGGCGCAGGGGGCGCGCTTCTGCGCCGTGCCCTGCGCGGCGTTGGCGCGGATCTGGACGATGACGGGGCGGTCGCGGCGCCGGATCCCGAGATCGTCGGGTCCGTGGCTGGGATCCGACACGCGTGGTCGATCTCGGCAGCGTCACCCGGACGCCGAGGCGCTCGCCGCCCGGCCGGGCGGCGAGCGGCGGCCCTGCGCGCGCTGACGGGCGCCTATCGCGGTCCCGGCGGCCGCTGAGCGGCCGCCGGCGCGTCCTGACTCAGGAAGCGAGCGGGCCCTGGGCGCCCTGCTGCTCCATCACCTTCTGCCGGTAGAGGCCGACGAAATCGATCGGATCGATGTACAGCGGCGGGAAGCCGCCGTTGCGCACCGCCTCGGCCACGATCTGGCGGGCGAAGGGGAAGAGCAGGCGCGGGCACTCGATCATCACCGCCGGATGGATCTGGTCGGCCGGGATGTTGAGGAGCCGGAACACGCCGGCATAGGTCACCTCGAAGGCGAACAGCACCTCGTTCTGGATCTTGGCGTCGCCCTCGAGCTTCAGCTCGACCTCGAAATCGGTCTCGGAGAGCTGCTGCGCGTTGACGTTCACCTGGATGTTGATCTGCGGCCCCTGGCCCTCCTTGGGCTGGAGCGAGCGCGGCGCGTTCGGGTTCTCGAAGGAGAGATCCTTCGTGTACTGCGCCAGGGCATTGATGGTCGGCACATCGCCCTGCGGCATGCCGCCGCCGTTGCCGTTCGCTGCCGGGGAATCGGCCATGCGGATCATCCTTCTCGATCGACCGGCAGGGCCGGCGCGGGTTGTTGTCGCGGCGGGAGCGGCTGGATCACGCCGCGGAACTGCCCAAACGGCAGGGCCGCTAACACGCGGGCCGAGCCTGGACAAGCGAGCGAGCGGGCGCGGCGCTGGCGCCCGCGGCCCCCGCGACCCATATCGGCCGGTATCGCAATTGACGCGTGGGTTCGATCGTCCGGCCGACACAACCGGCTCGCTCCCGACGCGTTGGTCGGATATGAGTCGGCCAGACCTCTGCGCGCTTAGCCGGCGCCGCACCGCGCGTGACCTGAGCAAGGGGCACAGGGTCTCGCCGCGGCCACCATCGGATCGGTGATGCAGGACAGTTTCGACGTTACGACGATCATCTTCCTCGCGCTGGCCGTCTTCGTGATCTGGCGTCTGCGCTCCGTGCTCGGCCAGAAGACGGGGGCGGAGCGCTCCCCGTTCAAGCCGGTCGACCGCAGCCGCACCGAGCCGCAGGCGCGCTCCGACGGCGACAACGTCGTGCGCCTGCCCGGTGCCGACCGGGTCCAGGCGGCGCCGCCGCCCGCCGCCGCGCCGCGGGACTGGCGGGGCATCGCCGAGCCGGGATCCGAGGTCGCCCGCGGCCTGGAGGCCTGCATCCAGGCCGAGCCCAGCTTCGATCCCCGCGCCTTCATCGAGGGCGCGAAATCCGCCTACGAAGCCATCATGATCGCGTTCGCCAAGGGTGACCGGAAGACCCTGCGCGGCCTGCTGTCGAAGGAGGTCGGCGAGGCGTTCGAGCGGGCGATCGCGGAGCGCGAGCGCAACCGGCAGACGCTGGAGACCACCTTCGTGTCGATCGACAAGGCCGAGATCGTAGCCGTCGAGGTGCGCAACCGCGTGGCGCACGTCACCGTGCGCTTCCTGTCGAACCTGATCACCGCCACCCGCAACGCCGACGGCAAGGTGGTGGACGGCAGCGCCGAGACGGTGGTCGAGGTGCCGGATGTCTGGACCTTCGCCCGCACGCTCGGCTCGCGGGATCCGAACTGGCAGCTCGTGGCCACCGAGGCCGGCGCCTGAGCCCGTGACCGGCGTGCCGTGACGATCTCGCCGTGCCGATCCCCCGCGCCCGGTCCGGAGCAGTCCCGGCCGCCCTCCTCGCGTCCCTCCTGAGCCAGGCCGTGTCCGCCGCGCCGGCGGCGGTCGGCGACGCGGCGCTGATCCCCGTCGCCGCGGCCGACCTGCCGGGCTTCCCCGGCGCGCGGGCGGACGCGGCGCTCGCCGCCTTCCGCCGGGTCTGCGCGGCTCCGCCGCCCGCCCTGCCCCAGCCCGACGGCGTCGCGGGGGATCCGGCGGCCCTCGCCGAGGCCTGCGCGGCCGCCGCCGACCCCGTGCCGGACGCGGCCGCCTTCTTCCGGGACCGGTTCGCGGCGTTCCGCGTCGCGCGGCCCGGCGCGGACCGACCCGGCTTCCTGACCGGCTATTTCGAGCCGGAACTCACGGGCTCCCTCGAGCCGGGCCCGGACTTCCCGACGCCGGTGCTCGCCCGCCCCGACGACCTGATCTCCCTCGGCCCCGGCGAGACCCGCCCGGGGCTCGATCCCGGCCTGCGCGCCGCCCGGGCCACGGCGGACGGGTTCGCCCCCTACCCCGACCGCGCCGCGATCGAGGACGGTGCCCTCGGCGCGCGCGCGAAGCCGATCCTGTGGCTGCGCGACCCGGTCGACCTGCTGGTCCTGCAGGTCCAGGGTTCCGGGCGCGTCCGGCTGCCGGACGGGCGCGCGGTCCGGGTGCTCTACGACGGCCGCAACGGCCGCCCGTACACGGCGGTGGCCAAGCTGATCGTCCAGGAGGGCCACCTGCCCCTGGAAGGACTGACGCTCGCCCGCTGGACCGGCTGGCTGCGCGCCCATCCCGAGACCGCCAAGCGCCTGATCCGCGCCAACGCCTCCTACATCTTCTTCCGCCTCGCCCCGGTCGCCGACCCGGCCCTCGGGCCGCCGGGCGCCGCGAACGCCCCGCTCAGTCCGGGCCGCAGCCTGGCGGTGGATTCGACCCTCTGGCGCTACGGCCTGCCGTTCTGGCTCGCGGGTCCGCTCCCCGCGGAGGCGGAAGCCGGCGCGCCGGACACGGCCGGGCGCCTCGTCGTCGCCGCCGATACCGGCTCGGCGATCGTCGGCCCCGCCCGCGGCGACCTCTTCGTCGGCACCGGTCCGGAGGCCGGGGCGGTCGCCGGAAACCTCCGCGACGCCGTGGGTTTCGTGGTCCTGCTGCCGCGTCGCGGCGGTGCATCCGGAGCCGCGCCGTGAGGGCCCCGCGCCGCGGGCGCCGCCTCACCGCGGGCGAGGCCCGGCTCTGGGACGCGATCGCCAAGCTGGTGACCCCGTTGCCGGGCCGCGCAGCCCCGATGCCCGAAGCGCCTCCGCCAGGGCCGGGCCCGACCGCCACCATGCCGGCCCTCTCGGCTCCGATCCTGAAGCCCAGCGCGCCGCCGGCCGCCAAGACGCCGCGGCCGAAGCATCCGCCGAAGCCGGCGCCCGAGCCGCCGCGCCCGGCCACCGCGCTGCCGTACCAAGCCCCCCCGCAGCGGCACGCGCCGACCGCGGGGCTGGAGCGGACCGCCAAGCTCGGCCTGCGCCGGGGACGGCTCGCGATCGAGGCGCGGATCGACCTGCACGGGATGGTGCAGGCCGAGGCCCACGCCGCGCTGACGGGATTCCTGCTCCGCGCCCGGGCCGCCGGGCATTCCTACGTGCTGGTCGTCACCGGCAAGGGCGGGCCGGGCTACGCGGACGCCTTCTCCGAACGGGGCGTGCTCCGCCGCAGCGTGCCGCACTGGCTGCGGGGGCCGGATCTGCGCGGCATCGTCCTCGGCTTCGAGGAGGCTGCCCGCCACCACGGCGGCGGCGGCGCGCTCTACGTTCGCCTGCGCCGCCGGTAGGGCGGGCCTCGTCAGGGGCCGCGCGGCAAACCGCGCCGGTTCCGCGCGGTTGCGGCCCGGGCCGATCCCGCCGATATCCGGGGCCGGCGCACCGGGCGCCGCGCACGCGAAAGCCGCGAGAGAGATGCCGGAGCTTCCCGAGGTCGAGACCGTGCGGCGGGGATTGGCGCCCGCCCTGGTCGGCGCGCGCTTCAGCCGCGTCACCCTGCGCCGGGCCAACCTGCGCTTCCCCTTCCCCGAGCGCTTCGCCGCCCGCCTCGAGGGCCGGACCGTCACGGGCCTCGCGCGCCGGGCGAAGTACCTCACCGCCGCGCTCGATTCCGGCGAGACGCTGGTCATGCATCTCGGCATGAGCGGCCGCTTCGACGTGGCCCTGCCCGACGGCAGCAACCTGTCGCCGGGGGATTTCTACCTCGAGGGCGCCCAGGGCACGCCCAAGCACGACCACGTGGTGATGGCGATGAGCACCGGCGCCACGGTGACCTACAACGACGCCCGCCGCTTCGGCTTCATGGATCTGGTCCCGAGCGCGGAGCTCGCGGCCTGCCGCCACTTCGCCCGGATGGGCGTGGAACCCCTCGACGGACTGACCGGGGCGGTGATCGCGCGGCTCTTCCGGCACAAGATCGCGCCGCTGAAGGCCGCCCTGCTCGACCAGCGCCTGATCGCGGGCCTCGGCAACATCTACGTGTGCGAGGCGCTGCACCGGGCGCGCCTGCATCCGGAGGCCCCGGCCGGGAGCCTCGCCCGGCCGGACGGGCGCCCGACGCCCGAGGCCAACGCCCTGGCCAAGGCGATCGTGCAGGTCCTCGAGGAGGCCGTGAAGGCCGGCGGCTCGACCCTGCGCGACTACGCCCACACGGACGGCAGCGCGGGCGCCTTCCAGCACGCCTTCCGGGTCTACGACCGGGTCGGCCTGCCCTGCAGCCGGCCGGGATGCGCCGGCGCGATCACCCGCATCGTGCAGGCCAACCGCTCGACCTTCTTCTGCGCCACCTGCCAGCCCCCGGGCTGAGCGCGCCGGCCGGCGCCTATCGCGCCGCGGAACGGCAATTTCGCCACAAACCCGACTAGGGTTAGAGCCCTCGACGTGCGCACCCGGTTGCGGGCAGCCGATCCCGGCCCGCGACGCGTGACGGGTCGCGCGGGCCCAGACAGGATCCCGATGTTCTTCCGCCGCTCAAAGACGCCCGCGCCCGAGACCACCGCGCAGGATCCGACGGACGAGCCCGCCCTGCCGCAGCGGCTGTCGCCGCGCTCGCCCGGCGAGGCGATCAAGCCGACGGTCGCGCCCCCGCCGCCGGAGAAGCCCGAGCGCGAGCGGAGCGGGCTCGTGGGCCTGATCAGCGGCGCCCTCACCTTCGCGGTCGTCATCGCCATCGCGGCGATGATCGGGATCACGCTGTTCCAGCGGCAGGTGCGCGAGCCGGGACCGCTCGCGGCCGACAAGGTCGTGGTCATCCCGACCCACAGCGGAACGGCCGAGATCGCCGAGACCCTCAAGCGCGAGGGCGTGATCGACCATACCGGCCTGTTCGAGTTCGCCGCCCGCTTCGGCGGCCGGCCGGCGCTGCGGGCCGGCGAGTACGTCTTCAAGGCGCACGCGAGCATCTCCGACGCGCTCGACACGATCGCCACGGGCCGGCAGGTCCAGCACGCCATCACCTTCCCGGAGGGCCTGACCTCCGAGCAGATCGTCAACCGCCTCAACGACAACGACGTGCTCGCCGGCGAGATCAACGAGATTCCCCCGGAGGGCTCGCTCCTGCCGGACACCTACAAGTTCGAGCGCGGCGCCACCCGGCAGCAGATCGTCAACCTGATGAAGGCCAAGCAGCGCGAGGTCCTGAACCAGATCTGGCTGCGGCGCAGCGCCGACGTGCCGGTGCGGACCCCGGCCGAGATGGTCACCCTCGCGTCGATCGTCGAGAAGGAGACCGGCCGCGCCGACGAGCGGCCCCGGGTGGCCGGCGTCTTCATCAACCGCCTCAACAAGCGGATGAAGCTGCAATCCGACCCCACGATCGTCTACGGGCTCGTGGGCGGGCGCGGCACCCTCGGCCGCGGCATCCTGCGCTCCGAGATCGACCGGCCGACCCCCTACAACACCTACGTGATCGAGGGCCTGCCGCCGGGCCCGATCGCCAATCCCGGCCGCGCCGCCCTGGAGGCGGTGGCCAACCCGTCCCGGACCAAGGATCTGTACTTCGTGGCGGACGGCACCGGCGGCCACGCCTTCGCCGATTCCCTCGAGGCGCACCAGCGCAACGTCGCCCGCTGGCGGGCGGTGGAGAAGAGCCGGCAGGCGCCGCCGGACGCCGTCGACAAGGTCGAGCCGGGCCCCGATCCGGCGACGCCCGGCCGCGCCTCGGCCTACGCGCCGGGCGGCGCCCCCGCGGGCAACGGGATCAACACCAACGCGGCCTTCGCCCTGGATACCGGCACGCCGGGCACGCGCGCCTTCGACGCCTCCGAGGGCACGCGCCTCGACCCGCTCAAGAACCGCACCTACGACCTGGGCTCGCCCAAGACGGTCCCGACCCTGAGCGAGCCGGCACCGGCGCCCCGGGGCCGCCGCTAGGCAGCGGCGCCGGCCGCGACGCCGTCGCGCCGGCCTCAGTGCGCCTTCGGATTCCGAGGACGCCGCGCCACGTCCGGAGGGCTGCCCGACAGGGAGGCCGCGATCTGGCGTCCCAGCTCATACAGCAGGGCCTCGAGCAGCGGCTGAACCCGAGCCGCCTCGTCGGGCCCGAGATCGCCGACCATTTCCCACAGGCGCATCGCGTAATCCGCCATCCGCTCGACCGCGGTACCCTGCTCGGCCGGGGCGCCGAGAAAGCCGGCCGGCGGCTCGAGCGGGCCGTCGATCCGGCTGTCGGTGATGTCGATCACGATGCCGCGGCCGTAGACGTGCCCGTCCGGGCGCCGCTCGAACCGGCCGCGCGCCAGGACCCAGCGCACGAGCCCCGGGGCGGGCACGATGCGGTGCTCCCAGGCGAAGAGGCCGCCTTCCTCGCGCACGCGGCGGCGCTCGCTCTGATCCCGGGCGAGATCCTCGGGGTGGAAGATCGCGGAGAGCTGCTCCCAGGAGATCCCCTCCGCCGCCTCGGCCTCGCTCAGGCCGAAGATCCGCGCCATCGTCGCATCGCCGCGCACCCAGCCCTCGTGCGGCGCATCCTCCCAGATGCCGACGCCCAGCGCGGACATCCCGAACGGCTTGAGCGCGGCCCACCCCAATACTGATCGCGGCATGCGCCATCCGAGGTCATGTGCAAACGTGCGAGATTTCGAGCACACCTTCACTGCCAAATGCAACGTCGGCCGCGCGACACGACAGCGGAAACGTGGCGAGCCCGACCGGGCGATGACGACGGGCGCGCGGCCGCGGTCACGGTCGCGGACAGCCATCCCCGGCCGGGCAAGGATCCCGGCGCGTCCCGGCCGCACCGCCCTACAGGGCCGAGCCTGCGGTCGCCTTGCACGGGTCGCGCGGTGCCGGTCGCGGCGCGACGGCGGCGACCGGCCTCTTCCCCTCGGAGAGATCCGTGCTACAGGCCCCGATCTTCGAGGAGACGGGGGTCGGCGTGGCCCAGATCGCGAGCATGACCGGTTTCGCCCGGACGGCGGGCAGTGCCGGACCGGTGCACTGGGCCTGGGAGGTCCGCAGCGTCAACGGGCGCGGCCTCGACGTGCGCACCCGCGTGCCGGCCGGCTACGACGGGCTCGGCGAGACCGCCCGCACCGCCCTGCAGAAGACCCTGACCCGCGGACAGTGCCAGCTGACGCTGACCCTCACCAAGCCGGAGACGACCGCGCGGGTGCGGATCAACGAGACGCTCCTGGCGAGCCTCGCCCAGGCGGTGGCCCGGGTGCCGGTCCCCGAGGGCGTGGCCCCCGCCACGATGGACGGGCTGCTCGGCGTGCGCGGCGTGATCGAGGTCGAGGACGAGGCGGCCGACACCGACACTCTCGCCCGGGATCTGGCCGCGGGCGTGGTCCAGCTGGTCGCGGATCTCGTCGAGGCCCGCCGCGCCGAGGGGCGCCAGCTCGAGCAGGTCGTCACCGGCCAGGTCGAGCGGATCGCCGCGCTGACCCAGGCGGCCGAGGAGAATCCGGCCCGCCAGCCCGAGGCCGTGCGGGCGCGCCTGGAGGCGGCCGTCGCGGCCCTCGGCGGCAGCGGCCTCGACCCGGACCGCCTGCACCAGGAGGCGATGCTGCTCGCCGGCAAGGCGGATGTCCGCGAGGAGCTGGACCGGCTCCGCGCCCACGTGGCGAGCGCCCGGGACCTGCTGGCGGCCGGCGGGGCGATCGGCCGGCGGCTGGACTTCCTGGCCCAGGAATTCGGCCGCGAGGCCAACACCCTGTGCGCCAAGGCCAACGATATAAGCCTGTCGCGGATCGGACTCGACCTGAAGGCCGTGGTCGAGCAGTTCCGCGAGCAGGTGCAGAACATCGAGTGATGCCGGGCACGATGCCGGATCGGGACGTGAGGATGCGGATGCGAAACGTCGGGGAGCCACGCGCATGACCGAGGCGGCCGGGAACGTCTCCGACTCGATCGCGCGGCGCGGGTTGATCCTGATCCTCTCCTCGCCCTCCGGGGCGGGGAAGACCACCCTGACGCGGGCGATCGCGCAGGATCCGAGCTGGGCGCTCGACCTGTCGATCTCGGTGACCACGCGGGGGCGGCGGCCCTCGGAGATCGACGGGCGGCACTACCACTTCATCGATCGCGAGGCGTTCGACGACCTGCGCAACCGCGACGACCTGCTCGAATGGGCCGAGGTCCACGGCAACTTCTACGGCACGCCCCGGCGGCCAGTGGAGAAGGTGCTCGGCTCCGGCCGGGACATGATCTTCGACATCGACTACCAGGGCACGCGGCAGGTTCGCTCCAAGCTCGCCCAGGACGTGGTGACGGTCTTCATCCTGCCGCCCAGCATGGCCGAGCTGCGCCAGCGCCTGGAGCGCCGGGCGGAGGATTCCGCCGAGACGATCGAGAAGCGTCTCGCCAACGCCCGGACGGAGATCCAGCGCTGGGTCGAGTACGACTACGTCATCGTCAACGACGACCTGCAGAACGCCTTCCGGGCCCTCCAGGGGATCCTGGCGGCCGAGCGTCTCCGGCGGGCGCGCCGCACCGGACTCGCCCCCTTCGTCGAGGGCCTGCTGGCCGAGACGCCGTGATCCGGCCCTAGCGACGGATCAGCACGACGCCGCCGATCAGGAGCGCGATCCCGAGGAGGCGCGGCAGGTCGACGGGCCGCTGCGCGAGGCCGAGCAGGCCGGCGTGGTCGAACAGCACCGAGGCGAGCATCTGGCCCGTGACCAGGAGGGCGAAGAAGGTCGCGGCGCCGAGCTTCGGGACGAGCAGGATCGCGAGGCCGATGAACACCGCGCCGAACAGGCCGCCGCTCCAGGTCCACCACGGGATCCGCTCCGCCGCGCCGGCGGTCGGCACCGGGTCGCGCAGGGCGGCGGCGAGGAGCGCCATGCAGGCGAGACCGACCGCGTAGCTGGAGACGCCCGCCCAGGACGCCGAGTCGAGGCCCGCGCGCAGATTCGCGTTCAGGATCTGCTGCAGGACGAGGCCGGCGCCCGCCAGCACGGCGAGCAGGGCGGAGAGCGCGAAGGCGAGCATTGCGGGACGGACCTCTCAGTCGGGACGGCGGGCGGCATTGACGCCCGTCCCGGCCGGTGCCGTCAAACGCCGCGCCGGCCCGCGTCCATGCGTTCCGGCATGCCGAGTCCCGCCCGTCGCGACTTCCGCGGCGTCGCGGCTGATGGTCCATCCGGGGGAGAGCGCGACGCCCTCGGCGGCGCCCGAACGGCTCAGGCAGCGGCCGGCAGGTCCGGGACCGGGCAGAGCCACGCGCGCATCGCCGCGAAGGTCGACACGGCCGCGCCGGTGAGCGCGGCCTCCGCGGCCGGGTCGTCGCCGAACGCGTCCAGGCGCGCGCGGAAGGCGGCCCACATCGCCCCCGCGGCGGGCCCGTGCGCCCGGTAATAGGCGAGCCCCGCGCCGGAGAATCCGTGCAGGCCGGCGATGTGCCGGCCGATCAGCTGCCCGCCGAGGGTCGATCCCTCCAGCACGTAGAGCGCGCCCGTGGCGGCGGCCGGCCCGTGGAGAGCCGGAGCGGCCGGCCGCGGGAGCGCCGCGACCGCGTCCGGACGGAGGCCGAGATGGTCGAGATCGGCCGCGAGGAGCGCGAGACGGCGCCGCGGCGCCAGGAACGGCTCGTCGGCGAGTCCCGATCCGATGGCCGCCTCCCAGACCGCGTGGAAGCCGTAGAGGCGCCCCAGCAGGTCCCGGTAGCCGTCGAGCGTCGCCACCCGCGCCTGCCAGTCGAGGGACACCTCCAGCGCCCGGTGGGCCGGATCGGTCGCGGCGCGCAGCCGCGCGTGCAGGCCGTCGCGGGACCTCACGCGGTGATCGTGAAGCAGGCGCCGGGATTGTTGGCGACGGTGAGCTTGGCGTTGATCTGGTCGAGCATCGCCCGGATCAGTTTCATGCCGAGGCCCGAGCCCTTGCTCCGCGCCTTGGCGTCGGCCCAGTCGTCGGGCAGGCCGGCCCCGTCGTCGCAGACGCGCAGCTGGACCTCGCCGGGGCCGGAGGCCGAGACGCTGACCTCGACACGGCCGCCGCCGGCCGGGTTCGCCGCGTACTTGAAGGCGTTGGTGACGAGTTCCGTGGCGATCAGCGAGAGCGCCACCGCCTTGCGGTAGGGCACCATCAGGCCGGGCTCCGCCGACATGTCGACCGCGTGCCCGTCGCCGGCCAGCCCCGCGAGGTCGTTGCACAGGCTCTCGATGGTCTGGCCGAGATCGACCTCGTCGAACCGATCCGCCTGGTACAGGCTGTCGTGCACCCGCGCGACGCTCATCACCCGCGCGGAGGTGTCGGCGAAGGCCTGCCGGGCCTCGCCGTCGGCGATCTGGCGCCGCTGCATCTGCAGGAAGGCCGAGACGATCTGCAGGGAGTTCTTGACCCGGTGGTCGATCTCCCGCGTGAGGAGATCCTTCTGCTCGAGCAGGCGCTCCTTCTCGGCGAGCAGGCCGGTGAGTTCGTCGATCTTGCGCCGCTGGCGCAACACGACGCCCTCGACCGCCTCGGCCAGGGAGCCGGCGAGCTGGACCTGCCATTCCGCGAAGGGCGCGGCGAAGCCGGTGCGCTCCTCGACCCAGCGCTCGAACGAGCGGCGGGGCAGCACCGCCACGGGACCGCTTCCGGCGAGGACGGGCTTGCGCGGGTCGCCGCCCCACGTGACCGTGCTGGGCACCTCGGGCCGGAACCACACCAGCAGGTTCTCGCGCGAATCGTCCACGAAGGCCGAGAGCAGGCCGCTGGCGATCTCGCGATGCGGCCCGGTCTCCGGATAGTCGGCGCTGAAGCTGTCGCTGCTGTAGACGACCTCGCCCTCCGGCACGCGCGCCCGCAGCCAGCCCGCGATCGCCGCCACCATCTCGGCCGGCGGCGTCCGTCCGATCAGCGTGACCCGCTCGCCGGAGACGATGCCGGCGCCGGTGGCGCTGAACAGGTCGAGCAGCGTCGTCGTCCCGGCGGTCAGGGCGGCGACGAAGTCGTCGGATCGGGTCAGGCCGCGCACGAGGCGTCCCTCGACGTCGAGATGCGCCTGCCGCTCGGCCCAGAGCCGGCGCGACTCGATTTCCTCCACCCGCATGGCGAAGGCGTCGGTGAGCACCGTGGCGGCCGCGCGCGTCTCCGGCGTGACGTAGTGCGGGCGGCGATGGTGACCGATCATCAGGCCCCAGAGCCGTCCCTCGACCATGATCGAGATCGACATCGAGCCGTTCACGCCGAGGTTGCGCTGGTACTCCAGGTGGATCGGCGAGAGCGTGCGGTGCTGGGCGAAGGTCAGGTCGATCGGGCCGTTTCCGGCCCCGGGCGCCGCGACCAGCCCGACCGGGACGCTGTCGCGGTCGATGACGAAGCGGCTCTTGGCCTTGGTGTAGAGGGCCCGGGCCTGGGCGGGAATGTCGGAGGCGGGAAAGCGCAGGCCCAGCAGGCTGCGCGACCAGCCGGGCACCTTGTCCTCCGCCACGGCCTCGCCGTTCCAGTCCACGTCGAAGCGGTAGACCAGCACCGCCTCGAACCCGGTGAGGGCGCGGATCTCGAGGGCCGCGATCCGGGCGGCCTCCGCCAGGGTTCCGGCCTCGCGCAGGCGCCCCACGGCGAGTTCGGTGTCGACTTGGCTCGCCGTGGCGAAATCGTCGGCCGAATCCGGCTCCAGCTCGAGCTCGACGATGACGCGGCCGGCATGGGCGTGGGCGACGGCGTGGTAGGCGGCGCCGCGGTCCGGGATGGTCAGGGTCCGGCGCATGGAGGCGCCGTCGTCGAGGGTCCCGCTCGCGAGCCGGGCGCGGATCGCCGCGACGAACTCTGCCGGCAGCACGTCCGCCAGGGGCCGGCCCGCCAGCGGCGGCTCGATCGGATCGATGATCTCGCCGACATTGGCCGAGTAGGCCGCGACCAGGAGAGTTCCGGCATCGGCCGCGAGCATCACGGCGTTGGGCTGGATCGAGCCCGGAATGTGGATCGGCTCGCGCTCGCAGATGCTGGCATCCACGGGCTCGGCGCGCACCCGCTGGCCGATCGCCGCCAGGACCGCCTCGCGCGACAGGTCGGCCCCGAGGCTCTCGACGGGATCGATGGTCAGCCACGTCACGGGGCGCAGGCCGCCGATCTGGCCGTGACGCATGTGGATCCGGGCCCGGAGCGGCTGCGGCAGCCGGCCGAAGACGTAGTCGAAGGTCTCGTCGAGGGCACCGCGGCGCGCGCCCGCCAGGAACCGGCCGCGGAAGCTCGGCACGTTCGTGCCGGGCATCACGTCGCGGAAATAGTCGCGCCCGAGGACGGCCTCGCGCGACAGCCCGGAGATCGCGCTCGCGCCCTCGCTGAAGGCCACGACGGTGCCGGCCGGGTCGAGGCCGATCACCCCCTGGTCCAGGCGGTCGAGCGCCTCCGGCGCGATGGCGTCGAGATCGACGTCCGTATCGGGGATCTGACTGGGCGGCATCAGGAACGAAACCGGCGTATTCAGCGGGGTATGGCGACCGAAATGGCCGAGCGCAATGCTTGTGATATCGGCAAGATCAACGCCTCAGCTTCTCTGTATCATCTTAGACATAATACTAGTAAGCCCTTCTTCAACCGTAGGATGATATACCGGCCGGTCATGCACGGCCTGGGCCGTTTTCTCGTCGGCGACGGCGTAGGTGAGCAGGTGCGCAAGGTGTTCCACCGCCGGCCCGAGCATCTCGCCGCCGAGCAGTCGCCCGGACCGATCGGCCCAGATCCGCATGCCGCCGCGGTTCAACCCCTCCACGCGGGCGCGCCCCTGATCCGAGAAATCCAGGGCGCCGACAATCCGTCGATCGTCCTCCGGATCGTAGGGCGCGCCGATCACCGCCGCCTGGGGATGGGTGAAGACCATCGCGAGGCGCGTCCACGGCTCCGGGGTCGCGACCGGGCGGCCCGCCGCGAGGGCTGCCGCGTTGGCGCCCGCGATCCCACCCTGGCGGCTCGCCTCGTGCAGCACCGGCCTCCAGCCGTCGACGTCGCCCGCGATCAGGATCGGTGCCCCCGCGCAGACGAGGCTGCGCCGGTCGAAAGCCGGCATGCCTTCGGGCTCGAGGCATAGACCGGTCGCCTCGAGCCGGAGGGCCTCCAGATTGGGAGAACGGCCGGCGGCGGCCAGCACCCGCGCCGCCCGCGTGGTCCGCTCGCGGCCGGCGCGGTCGGTCCAGTGGAGACACACGCCGTCGCCTTCCGGAACGGCCTTCCGAAGCTCGGCGCCGAGGTGGAGATCCAGCTCCGCGCCGAAGATCGCGGCGGCCTGCCCGGCGAGGTCGGGCTCGGTCAGGCCGGCGACGGTGTCGCCCGCGTCGATCACCGTGACGGCGACGCCGAGCCGCGCCATCGCCTGCGCGATCTCGATTCCGACGGCTCCGGCACCGAGGACCGCCAGCGAAGCCGGGAGGTCGGGGATCTCGAAGAGGATGTCGGTGGTGAGGACGAGCGCGCCGAGGCCGCGCAGAGGCCCGGGGACGATCGGGCTCGATCCCGTGGCGATGACCGCCGCCCGGAAGCGGATCCGGGTCGCGTCGTCGACCAGGAGGGTACGGTCGTCCTCGAACCGGGCCGTGCCGTCGAGGCGCTCGCCGTCGGGGAGATCGTCGAGGCCGTCGAGGACACTGCCGACGAACCGGTCGCGCTCCGCGCGGAGGCGCCGCAGCACGGCGGGCCCGTCCACCGCGACCTCCGGAACCCGGATGCCGAACAGGTCCGCGGTGCGCGCCGCGTGGGCGGCAGCGCCCGCGGCGATCAGGAGCTTCGAGGGCATGCAGCCGACCCGCGCGCAGGTCGTCCCGCCGGGCCCGCGCTCGATCAGCACCGAACGCGCCCCAGCCGCCGTCGCGGCGCGATGGGCCGCGATGCCGGCGGTCCCGGCACCAATCACCGCCACGTCGTAGTCGAGTTCGCGCATCAGCATCCCGGACCGTCCGCCGGGGCCAAAGCGTCACGGCTCAGGTTCGTTCCGCCTGCGCGCTCACGTCTCAGCCCGACCTGCACCGGCCGGAGCCCCGCGCCGGCCCGCCCGGGCGGCGCGGAGCCGGGATGTCAGGCGCTGCGGCCGGGGGCCGTCCCGCCGAGGTGGAAGACCCGGTGCGGGATCAGCTCGCCGCGCTCCACTTCGCCCACGGCGACCAGGATGCCGGCGCAGGTCGCGAAGGCCTTGCCCTCGACGGGGGCGTCGCGGCCCCGCAGGATGACCGGCTGCCCCCGCATCAGGCGCAGGCCCAGATCGCGCGACACCGCGACCTCCGGGATGGAGTCGAGGGCCGTCTCCACGGGGCGCAGGTAGGCGAGGGCGGCCTCGGGGCTGCCGTCGGTCAGGGCCGAGACCGCGCAGGCCTCGGCCTCCGAGAAGGGCCCGACGCGGGTCCGGCGCAGGGCGGCTACGTGGCCGTAGCAGCCGAGCATCCGCCCGAGGTCGCGGGCCAGCGCCCGCACGTAGGTGCCCTTGCCGCACTCGGCCTCGATCACAGTGCGCTCGCCGTCGTGCTCGACCACCGCGAGCCGGTCGATCTGCACCGGCCGGGCGACCAGCTCCACGGTCTCGCCTTCGCGGGCGAGGTCGTAGGCACGCTCGCCCTGGATCTTGATGGCGGAGTAGCGCGGCGGGACCTGCTCGATCGCCCCCACGAAGGCCGGCAGCGCCGCCTCGACCGCCGCCCGGTCCGGGCGGGCATCGCTCGTCGCGACGGGGCGCCCCTCGGCATCGTCGGTGTCGGTCTCGATGCCCCACTGGACGGTGAACCGGTAGGCCTTGCGGCCGTCCATCACGAACGGGACGGTCTTGGTCGCCTCGCCGAGGGCGATCGGCAGGATGCCGGAGGCCAGCGGGTCGAGGGTGCCGGCATGGCCGGCCTTCTTGGCGTTGAAGGCGCGCTTCACCACCGCGACCGCGTGCGTCGAAGTCATGCCGACATGCTTGTCGAGGATCACCCAGCCCGAGACGTCCCGGCGCTTCGGCCGGTCGGGACGCGGCCCGCGCTGAGGACGGCGCCCCTCCGGCCCGCGGCGCTCAGCGCTCGGCAGGGGAGCCTGGCGCTCGGCCGGCGGCAAATCTTCCATGGAAACCGTCATGTCCGCGTGTCCCCCGGGGTCGATGCCCCGTCCCTTTCTGCTTGGTATCGGGACTCAATGCCCCGTCCCGGTCTCCGGTTCGTCGTCCTCGGGCGCGGAGTCGAGGTCGCGCTGGACCCGCTCGTCCCGCAGCAGCCTGTCGATGCGCGCCGCCTCGTCGAAGGTCTCGTCCCGCCGGAACCGCAGCTCCGGCGCGAATTTCAGGTTCACCCGTCGGGCCACCGCCTGGCGCAGCACCTTCCGGTGGCGCTCCAGAGCGGCGATCACAGGCGCCTCGTCGAGGCCGCCGAGCGGCATCACGTAGGCGGTAGCGAGCTTCAGGTCCGGCGACATCCGCACCTCCGGCACGGTCACGACATGCGTGCCGAGCACCGGATCCTGGATGTCGCCCCGCTGGAGCACCTCGGCGAGCGCGTGCCGCACGAGTTCGGCCACGCGCTGCTGGCGCTGCGAGGGGCCGGTGGAGGTCGGTTTCTGAGCCATTCTGTCTCGGGCCGGCCCGCCGGAGCGGTCGGCGCACGTCCTGAAAAAGAAAAGACGGCCGCGGCAGGTGCCGCGGCCGCCCTGTCCGGATGAGTCCGGAGCGTCAGAGGGTGCGGCGGATCTCCTCGACCCGGTAGCACTCGATCACGTCGCCCGCGCGCATGTTCTCGAAGTTCTCGAAGGCCATGCCGCACTCCTGGCCGGAGGTGACTTCCTTCGCGTCGTCCTTGAACCGCTTGAGCGTCTTGAGCTTGCCCTCGTGGATCACGACGCTGTCGCGGATCAGGCGGACATGGGCGCCCCGCTCCACGATGCCGTCGGTGACGCGGCAACCCGCGACCTTGCCGACCTTCGAGACCTCGAAGACCTCCTGGATCGTGGCCTCGCCCAGACGCTCCTCGCGCAGCGTCGGCGGCAGCATCCCCGACAGCGTGGCTTTGATGTCGTCCACGAGGTCGTAGATGATGTTGTAGTACCGGATCTCGATGCCGGCCCGCTCGGCGGCCTCGCGGGCCTCCTTGTGGGCGCGCACGTTGAAGCCGATGACGACCGCCTTCGAGGCCTGCGCCAGGGTGATGTCCGACTCGGTGATGCCGCCGACACCGGCCAGAAGGATGCGGGCCGCGACCTCGTCGTTGCCGAGCTTCTCCAGCGCGCCCGAGATCGCCTCGACCGAGCCCTGCACGTCGCCCTTGATGACGACCGGCAGCTCCTTGCGGCCGGCACCTTCCTTGAGGTCGCGCATCATGTCGACCAGCGAGCGGTTGGCACCGCCGGTCCGCGCGTTCTGGCGCTCGCGCTTCTGACGGGCGCGGTACTCGGTGACCTCGCGGGCGCGGGCCTCGCTCGGCACCACGATCACACGGTCGCCGGCGTCCGGCGTGCCGTTGAAGCCCAGCACCTCGACCGGAACCGAGGGGCCGGCGTACTGCACGTTCTCGCCCAGATCGTCGATCAGGGCGCGCACACGGCCCCACTCAGCGCCCGCCACGACGATGTCGCCGGTGAACAGGGTGCCGCGCTGGACCAGAACCGTAGCCACAGGGCCGCGGCCGCGGTCGAGCTGGGCCTCGATGACCGTGCCCTCGCCGTCGCGCTTCTCGTTCGCGCGCAGATTCATGATCTCGGCCTGGATCTGGATACCCTCCAGAAGCTGCGGCAGGCCGGCGCCGGTCTTGGCCGAGACCTCGAACTCGAGGGTCTCACCGCCCATCGACTCGACCTGGATGTCGTGCTGCAGCAGCTCCGTCCGGACCCGCTCCGGCTTGGCATCCGGCTTGTCGATCTTGTTGACCGCGATGATCATCGGGACACCCGCCGCCTTGGCGTGCTGGATGGCCTCAATGGTCTGGGGCATCACGCCGTCATCGGCCGCGACCACGATCACCACGATGTCGGTGACCTTGGCGCCGCGGGCGCGCATCGACGTGAACGCCGCGTGGCCGGGCGTGTCGATGAAGGTGATCATGTCGCCGGACGGCGACGCGACCTGATAGGCGCCGATGTGCTGGGTGATGCCGCCGGCCTCGCCCTCGACCACGTTCGCCTTGCGGATCGCGTCGAGCAGCGACGTCTTGCCGTGGTCGACGTGTCCCATGATGGTGACCACCGGCGGACGGGGATCGAGATCCTCCTCCAGATCCGGCTCGTCGGAAGACAGGCCCTCCTCGACGTCGGACTCGGCGACGCGGCGCACCGTGTGGCCGAGCTCCTCGGCGATGAGCTGGGCGGTGTCCGAGTCGATCACGTCGGTGATCTTGTGGATCTGGCCCTGCTTCATCAGCAGACGGATCACGTCCACGGCCCGCTCCGACATGCGGTTGGCGAGTTCCTGGATGGTGATCGTCTCGGGGATTGTCACCTCGCGGGACAGCTTCTCCTTCTGCTCCACGTGGCCGCGGCCGCTCATCCGCTGCTGGCGGCGGCGGAACGAGGCGACGGAGCGCGTGCGCTCTTCCTCGCCCGAGGTCGCGTTGGCGATGGTCAGGCGGCCGCGGTTCCGGTCGCCGCCCGGAGATTTCGGGGTCTTCGGCGGCGCGATGATCTTGAGCGGCATGCCGGGACGGCGGATCACCCGCTTGGTCTCGGACTCGTCCTCGTTGGTCTGGGCGCCGCGACCGGCGGGGCGCGCCGCGGCCGCCGCGCCGGCGGGACGCGCGGCGGTCGCCGGCGTCGCGCTCTTCTCGGGCTCGGGCGCCGGGGCCGGACCGTCGGACGGGCCATGAAGTTGAGGTCGCGTGGCTTGCGCGAATCGGCCGTGATGGTCTTGCGCGGCTCGCCCGGGGAGGCGCGGGCGTCAGCGGCGGGCGCGGCGCGGCCGGAGCCGCAGCGGGCGCCGCCGGACGCGCGGCGGCCGGACGGGCCGCCTCGGGTTGGCGGCCGGCGGCCGCAGGCGCGCGGGCGCCGCGGCGGGACGGGCGGCGGCCGGCTGGGCCGGCGCCTCGGCCGGGCGGGCCGGCGTCGCGACAGGTGCAGGCAGCGGCGGGTGCGGGCGCAGCGGCCTGCGCCTCGGCGGCCTTGGCGGCCTCAGCCGCCGCGGCGGCGGCGGCCGCAGCCGCGGCTTTGCGCTCCTCGTCCTCGCGACGGCGGGCCTCGCGGCTCGCGCTCGCGGCGGGCCTGCCCTCGGCCTCGCGGCGGCGCGCCTCGGCTTCCGCCCGGCCTTCCGACGCCTCGGCTCGCGGCGCTGGGCGTCGGCGAGGGCGGCGCGCGGGCGGCGCTCTCCTGCTCGCTCAGGGTGCGCAGGAACGACGCCCGAGGCGGCGCGCTGCGCCGGACGCGGCGGCTGCGCCGTCGGTGCGGGGGCCGCCGGGCGCGGTGCGGGCGCAGGCTCACGGGCGGGGGCGGCCGGTGCCGCACCGATGACGCGGCGCTTCACCGTCTCGACCACGACCTGCTTGGAGCGGCCATGGGAGAAGCTCTGACGCACGGTGCCCGCCTCGATCGGCCGCTTGAGGGAGAGCGGCTTCGGGGAAGTCCGATTCAGAGTCTTGTCGCCCGGGTTGTTCGTATCGCTCATTCAGCCTGAACCCTGAGGGTTTCCATCGTCCCGTGAACCGACACCCGGTGGCGCCGGTCAAAATAGTCCTGCGTCGTCAACGTGAGGCTTCGTCGACCCCGCCGATTCGGGCTGGATCGGGCTCCCCGGTCGCCGCGGCGGCGCCCTCGAAGGAGCGTAGCCGACGCCAACGCGACAGGCAGCCGGCGGCTCCGGCTCCTGCGACGAGCGCAGCGTGTATCACATGATCCCGACCTAAGGCCATGTCCAATTCGTCCTCGGACAGGTCATCGATGATCGGGATCCTTGACATGGCGTCACCGTGGCGCCTGTGCAAGGCCGACGCGATCTTCCGCCGGCCGTCCGGACTCGCCTCGGCGGCGTGAATCACCGCGATGGCGCCGGGCTGGCCGCCGATCGCCGCCTCGACCTTCGAGAAGCCCGCGACCACGCAGCCCGCCTTGTTGGCCATGGCGATGGCCTGCCGCAGGTCCTCCCGGAGTCCCGCGACGATCCGGTCCGGCAGGTCGGGTGCGGCCGGTGTCGGCCCCTTGAACGCCCGCGCGAACAGGTTCTTGCGCACCGCGGTGGCGACCGCCTCGCGGCGGGCGCTGACCCAGGCGCCGCGGCCCGGCAGCTTGGCACGCAGGTCGGGCACGACGCTGCCGTCCGGCCCGCGCACGAACCGGATCATCGCGTCCGGCGCCTGCGCGACGCGCGTGACGATGCAGGTCCGCTCGGGCAAGCGGCGGCCGGGGCCGGCATCGAGCCCCCCGGCCTCCAGCCCGTCCTCGGGCGGGGTCGTGTCGACCGCGACCATCGCGCCTCCGCCGGCTCTCGGCTCAGGCCTCGGCCTGCGCGGGGGCGGTCTCTTCGCCCTCGGCCGCCTCGGCACCCTCCTCGGCCCCTTCCTCGGTCTCCGGCTCCGGCAGAGCCTCGATCCAGCCGGCCTTCAGGCGGGCGGCCATGATCAGGGCCTCGGCCTCGGCGCGGGACAAGTCGAACCCGTCGAGGTAGCCGGCGTGGCGCACGGCGTCGGGACCGCGGCCCTCGGTGTAGCCGACGAGGTCGTCGGTGGCGCAGCCCGCCAAGTCCTCGACGGTCTTCACGTCGTTCTCGCCGAGCGCGACCATCATGGGCGTGGTGATGCCCTCGATCTCGCGCAGCTCGTCGGACACGCCGAGCTCGGTGCGGCGGGCGTCGTGCGCCTGCTCGATCCGGGCGAGGTGGTCCTGGGCGCGGGCCTGGATCTCGGTCCCAGTCTCCTCGTCGAGCCCCTGGATGCCGGAGAGCTCCTGGATGTCGACGTAGGCGATCTCCTCGACGTTGCGGAAGCCTTCCGCCGCGAGCAGCTGGCCGACCGTCTCGTCGACGTCGAGCGCCTCCATGAACACCTGGGTCCGCTCGGCGAACTCCTTCTGGCGGCGCTCCGATTCCTCGGCCTCAGTCAGGATGTCGATGTCCCAGCCGGTGAGCTGCGAGGCGAGGCGCACGTTCTGGCCCCGGCGGCCGATCGCCAGCGAGAGCTGGTCGTCCGGCACCACCACCTCGATGCGGTCGGCCTCCTCGTCGAGCACCACCTTCACCACCTCGGCGGGCTGGAGGGCGTTGACGATGAAGGTCGCCTCATCCTCCGACCACGGGATGATGTCGATCTTCTCGCCCTGGAGCTCGCCGACGACGGCCTGAACGCGCGAGCCGCGCATGCCCACGCAGGCGCCGACGGGGTCGATGCTGCCGTCGCGGGAGATCACCGCGATCTTGGCGCGCGAGCCCGGATCGCGGGCCACCGCCTTCACCTCGACGATGCCGTCGTAGATCTCCGGCACTTCCTGGCCGAACAGCTTGGCCATGAACTGCGGGTGCGAGCGCGACAGGAAGATCTGCGGCCCGCGCACTTCCGAGCGCACGTCGAACAGGTAGGAGCGGATGCGGTCGCCCGGCCGGAAGGTCTCGCGCGGGATCATCTCGTCCCGTCGGACGATGCCCTCGCCGCGGCCGAGATCGACGATGACGTTGCCGTACTCGACGCGCTTCACGATGCCGTTGAGGATCTCGCCGATGCGGTCCTTGTACTCGTCGAACTGGCGGGCGCGCTCGGCGTCGCGGACCTTCTGGACGATGACCTGCTTGGCCGACTGGGCGGCGACGCGGCCGAAATCGAAGGGCGGCAGGGTGTCGGAGATCACGTCGCCGACCAGCGCGCCCGGGTTGTAGCGGCGGGCCTGGTCGAGGGTGATCTCGCGGGCGTCGTTCTCCACCTGATCGACGACCAGGAGGTGGCGCGAGAGGCGGAGCGCCCCGGTCTTCGGGTCGATCTCGGCGTGAACGTCGGTCTCGGCGCCGTAGCGGGAGCGGGCGGCCTTGGCGATCGCCTCCTCCATCGCGTCGATCACGATGGAGCGGTCGATCACCTTCTCGCGGGCGACCGCGTCGGCGATCTGGAGGAGTTCGAGCCTGTTGGCGCTGACGACGGCCATCGGTGTCGGTCCTTCTCTTCCGTCAAATCTTCGGGCCGGCCGCCGGGCAGCCGACGCGGGGGTCTCAGTGCAGGGAATCGCGGTCCTTGAGCCGGGACGCCTTGGTCACGACCGGCTTCTTGGGGCCGGTTCGGGCCTGTTTCTGGGGCTTGGCCGCGGGGCTGGCCTTCCGGGGCCCCTTTGGCTGGAAGGGCGCCCGCGCAGGCGACGACGCGCTCTCCGCGGCGACCTCTTCGTCCTCGGCCTCTTCGGCCTCGTCGGCCTCGTCCGCGGCGGGCGGCCCGCCGCGGCGGAGCGATTCGCGGATCAGCTCGTCGGTGAGGACGAGATGGGCCTCGGCGAGGTCCTTCAGCGGCAGGTCGATGCGGCTCGGCAGCCCTTCCTTCACGTCGGGCAGGTCGATCGGGACGGTCGTCCCCGTCGGATCGGGCGCGCCCAGGATGCCGCGGAACCGCTTGCGCCCGTCCAGCGGCGGGCTCAGCTCGACCTTCGCCTCGTAGCCCGCCCAGCGGGCGAAGTCCGAGACCCGGACCAGCGGCCGGTCGATGCCGGGCGAGGACACTTCGAGGTTGTAGGCGCCGCCCACCGGATCGTCGACGTCGAGGATCGGCGAGATCGCGCGGCTCACCGCCTCGCAATCGTCGATCGTGAAGGTGCCGTCCGGCCGCTCCGCCATGATCTGCACGGTGCAGCCGTTGACGTTGGACATCCTCACCCGGACCAGCCGGAAGCCGAGGCCCGCGAGCGGCCCCTCGATCGCCTGCGCGACGCGCGCGGCGACCCCGGCCTCGCGGACGAGGCGCTTCTCGGACAGATCCGCTTCAATCTCGGACGACATGGATGTTCAGCGCGCAACCTTCGCGGCGTCCTGCCTGGCCGCCCGCGGCGTGGGGCCTCGTGCGGCGAGAGGGTGTGCGGCGAAAAAAAAGAGCGGACCCGGTGGGGCCCACTCCCGAACCGCAGCCTCTCGACTGCCATCAGAACTGTTGAGAGCTAGATAGCGGTCCCGCGCCCGGAGCGCAAGGCGGATCCGTCGCACGGCGCCACCCTGTCCTTCCCGATCCTGGCCGCATCCTGAGGTGCCGGAGCGCTGCGGAGGCCTCGAAGGAGGATTCCAGATACCGCTGAGAGCCCCGGAAGTCGCCTTCGAGGCTCGCTGCGCTCGCACCTCAGGATGAGGGGATTGGCTAGAGATCGGCCGCGCTTCAGCCGCTCCTCGGCACACGCCCCTCGAGCGGATAGGCCGGATCGTTGTAGCCCGGCGTGGTCGGGTGGCCGGCGGCGACGAATCCGTCGACGAGGGCCTCGTCCTCCGGCGTGAAGGCGTAGTCGAGGGCGCCGAGATATTCCTGCCACTGCGCCTCCGTCCGCGGCCCGGCGATGACACCGGTGACGAGGCGGTTGTTCAGCACCCAGGCGGTGGCGAACTGGCCGGCCGTGATGCCGCGGGCCTCGGCGTGCTCCTTCAGGGTCCGGGCGATGCGCAGGGATTCCGGGCGCCACTCGGTCTGCATCATCCGGGCGTCCTGGCGGCCGGCGCGGGACTCGGCCGGCGGCGGCGTGTCGGGATCGTACTTGCCGGTGAGCACGCCGCGGGCGAGCGGCGAGTAGGGCACGACGCCGAGCCCGAAATGCGCGCAGGCCGGCAGGTGCTCGGTCTCGGGCATCCGGTTGAAGGCGTTGTAGTAGGGCTGGCTCACCACCGGCCGGTCGATCCCGGCCTCGTCGCAGAGCCGGCAGATCTCGGCGACCCGCCAGGACCGGTGATTCGAGACGCCGAAATGGCGGATCTTGCCCGCCCGCACGAGGTCGGCGATCGCCCGGACCGTCTCGGCGAGCGGCGTGTCGTGGTCCTCCTTGTGGAGGTAGTAGACGTCGATGACATCCGTGCCGAGGCGGCGCAGGCTGTCCTCGGCGGCCCTCATCACGTGGACCCGCGAGAGGCCGCGGTCGTTGACGCCGGGCCCGGTCGGGTTGGCGACCTTGGTGGCCAGGACCCAGGCGTCGCGCTCGGCCTTGATCGCCCGGCCGGTGATCTCCTCCGACCGGCCCTCCGTGTAGACGTTGGCCGTGTCGATGAAGTTGATCCCGGCCTCCCGGGCGCTGGCGACGACGCGGCCGGCCGTGGCCTCGTCGGTGGGGCCGCCGAACATCATCGTGCCGAGGCAGATCGGCGAGACCTTGAGGCCGGAGCGGCCGAGCGTGCGGTACTGCATGGGATCCTTCCAACCTCCGTCGTCCCGCTATCTCGCCGCGGGAACGGCGCGGTCAACCACAACACAGGTCAACGCCGCCCTGTAACCTGCGCCCGCCCGCGGCGAACCGACCCGTGACGGCACCGATGGCCCGGGCAGCCGTTCCCGCCGGTGGCCCGTTCCGCCGGCGCGGCGCCGTCGTCCACCGCGAAGCTTCCGTTCGGACCCATGATCGATCGCTTGGCCGCTCACCTCGGCATCCCGCTCCCCTGGCTCGACCGGGCCGGCCGTCTCTCCTGGCTGAAGCTCGCGGTGTTCGCGGGCTGCGTCGCGCCCGCGCTCTACCTCGCGGCCGCCTACCGGCTCGACGCCCTCGGGGCGAAGCCGATCACCGCCCTGATCCACGCCACCGGCGAGTGGGCCGTGCGCTTCCTGCTCTTCTCGCTGGCGATCTCGCCGCTGCGGCGCCTCGCGGACTGGCCGAAGGTCATCGTCGTGCGGCGCATGCTCGGCGTCACCGTCATGGCCTACGCGGTGGCCCACCTCACCCTCTACGCCGTCGACCAGAATCTGATCCTCACCAAGGTGATCTCGGAGATCGCGCTCCGGCTCTATCTGACGATCGGCTTCGTAGCCCTGGTCGGCTTGATCGCCTTGGGGTTGACCTCCACGGACGCGGCGATCCGCAATCTCGGCCCGAACTGGAACCGCCTGCACCGCCTCACCTACACGATCGCCGTGGCGGCCCTGGTCCACTACTTCCTGCAGTCAAAGATCGATGTCACCGACCCGGTCTTCTCGGCCGGCCTGTTCCTGCTGCTGATGGGCTGGCGTGTGATGCGGCGCTTCCGGTGGCCGGAGCGGCCCTGGTCGCTCCTCCTCCTGGCGATCGTCGCCGGGCTCGCGACCGCCGGGCTGGAAGCCGCCTGGTACGGCCTCGCCAGCGGTGTTCCGGCCAACCTCGTCCTCGCCGCCAACCTGGACTTCTCCGGCCCGATCCGGCCGGCCTGGTGGGTGCTGGCCGTCGGCCTGTCGTTCCCGCTCGTGGCGCTCGCGCGCGGCCCGCAGGCCCGCACCGCCGGCCCGGCATCGCGCGGGCAACCGGGCCCCACGCCCCGCCGGGACGCTGTCCGGAGTGCCGTGCGGGAGCCTGTCCGGGAGCCCTTGTCGCCGCCGGCGTGATGCCGCAGAACCCGCTCCCGGTCCTCCGCCGCCGGCGGCCCCGGGCCCAGCGGAGCTTTCGAGACGCCATGCGCGGCACGCCTCTCCTGATCGCGGGCTTGCTCGCGCCGAGCCTCGCCTTCGCGACGCCCCCCGCAACCCCGCCCGCGAAGCCGGCCGCCAAGGCCGCGCCCGCCGCGCCGCCCTTGGCCGCCGCGCCGGCCGCCGCGGCCTGCACGCCGCCCGAGCCGCCGCCGGCCTCCGCGCGCCCGGCCAAGCCGGCGCTGCCGCCGAAGCCCGCCTGCCTCGACGCCAAGGAGGGCTGCCCGGGCTGGGAGGCCTACAGCTACAACGACGCGATCAAGGCCTATAACCTGCAGGCGCAGGCCTTCCGGCCGATCGCCGAGGCCTACCTGCAGAAGCTCAACGCCTACGTGAAGGCGAGCGCGGACTACGCCCAGTGCGAAGTGAACGCGATGCAGAAGTAGCCGGCTGAACGTCAGCCGACACGGCGACTCGGGGGCGGTTCAGGCGCCCGGTCGCACCCTCCGGCGATGATGGCCGCGATCCCCGCGCGCCCGCCCACGCCGAGGCCACCGTGCCCGCTCGTCGACTCCTCGTCCGAACCGGTTTCTGCGCCCTGCTCCTCGCCGCCGGCCCGGCCCTGGCCGCCGATTTCGACGGCCCGTACCCGCCGCCGCACGGCTACGGCGGCCCCGCTCAGGAGGACGAGCCGGAGCGCCGGCCACCGCCGCCCCCGCCTCCTCCGGGCCCGAGGCCCGAGCCCGAAGTTCGAGGGCCCCGCTTCACCGCTGTGCCCCCCGAAGCGTCCCCGGAAGCGTACCCGGAAGCGTGCCGGGAATTCGTGCGGCGGCGCTTCGGTCCGGACGGGGAGCCGGTGCTGCGGCGGGTGCGGGTCTGCGACGAGCCGGTCGTCGACCGCGGGCCGCCGCCTCCGCCCCCGGAGGACATCCCACCCCGCCGCTGGGGCGGGCCGCGCTGGTAGCGCGGGGCCCGGCTCAGATCCGGGCCGGCGCCTTCCTGAGTGCGGCCGCGAAGGCCTTGAGCTGGCGGTTCAGATCCGCCAGCTCGTTCAGCGCGATGGTCTTGTGGCCGTCGCGGACCGCGCGCTCGATATCCTCGACCTGCAGGTCGACGAGGCGGCGGATGGCGGTGGCGACTTGTTGTCGGGTCATCGATTCGAGCGTCTCGTCCGAGCGTCCTGGCGGGCCTCAACGGACGGCCGGTACACGGCCGTCGACACGTTTCGGTGATAGGCCGGTAGGCTTAACCGATGGTGTCCGCGGCCCCGCCGTGCACAGGGGATCGGGCCCCGGCCGAGGCCCTAGCGGCGCTCGCGCATCTCGGTCCGGCGCATCGGCATCGCGTCGATCGTGGCGAACAGCCTCTGCGGCGCGATCGGCGCCGCTGCGGTGATCTTGGCGCCCCCGTCCTTGCCGATCAGGACCGCGCGGAAGCTGTCCGCGGGGAGGCCGAGGCGCTCGCGCAGGGTTCGCGCCTCCGCCCCGGAACCGACCGCTTCCAGCACCACGAGGTCGCGCTCGGCGACACCGGCGCGGACCGAGGCCAGCGCCGCCCGCTGCGCCCGGAGCTGAGCGTCCCCGGCCTCGGGCGCCGACAGGACCAGGACCCGCGCCCGGTCGCGATAGCCGTCGAGGGGCCCGGCCGGGGCAGCCGCCGCCGCCATGGCTGTCGTGGCTGCCAGTCCGAGTCCCAGTGCCGTCTCCCGCATGCCGACGCTCCGCGCTCCCGAGTCGGGACAACGCGCGACTCGTCCGCGCGATCACGGCGGCGCCTTTGCCTCCCGGGCCCGGCGCCCCAGATCGGAGCGGGAGCCAGTTTCCGGGAGTCCGCCATGACCACCGCCATGAACCGCCGCATCGTCCTGGCCTCGCGCCCGCACGGCGAGCCGCGGCCCGAGAATTTCCGCCTGGAAGAGGTGCCGGTGCCGCAGCCCGGACCCGGCCAGGTCCTGCTGCGCACCCGCTGGCTGTCCCTGGACCCCTACATGCGCGGCCGGATGAGCGACGCGAAATCCTACGCGGCGCCGGTCGAGATCGGCGCGCCGATCACCGCCGAAACCGTCGGTGAGGTGGTCGCCTCCAACCACCCGGATCACGCCGTGGGCGACCTGCTGACGGCCTTCGCGGGCTGGCAGGAGTACTGCGTCACCGACGCCAAGGGGTCGCGCAAGGTCGACCCCGCCGCCGCTCCGCCCTCGACGGCGCTCGGCGTGCTCGGGATGCCGGGCATGACCGCCTATACCGGCCTCCTCAACATCGGCCGGCCGAAGTTCGGCGAGACCGTCGTGGTGGCGGCCGCCGCCGGCCCCGTCGGCTCCCTGGTCGGCCAGATCGCCAAGATCCACGGCGCCCGCGCCGTCGGGATCGCGGGCGGTCCCGAGAAGTGCCGCTACCTCACGGAGGAGCTCGGCTTCGACGCGGCCATCGACCACCGCGGATCCGACCTGCCGGGCACGCTCGCCGCAGCCTGCCCGAAGGGCATCGACGTGTACTTCGAGAATGTCGGCGGCGCGGTCTTCGCGGCCGTTCTGCCGCTGCTGAATCCGTTCGCGCGGATCCCGGTCTGCGGCCTCGTCTCCGCCTACAACGCCACCGAGGTGCCCCCCGGCCCGGACCGCCTGCCCGGCCTGATGCGCTCGGTCCTGACCAACCGGCTGCACATCCAGGGCTTCATCGTCTGGGACTTCGCCGAGCAGGCGGAGACGTTCCGCAAGGAGGTCGCCGGGTGGATCCAGGACGGGCGCGTCCGCTACCGCGAGGACGTGGTCGAGGGGCTGGAGAACGCTCCGGAGGCGTTCATCGGCCTGTTGAAAGGCCGGAATTTCGGCAAGCTCGTGGTCCGGGTGTCCTGACAGAGCCTTGCCGCCCGAATGGAACAGAGATAGAACAAGAAGATCCGTCGGCGCTGCGGAAAGCGGGCACAAGCCTGACCCGCCGGTTGCCGCTCCGGAAGCCCGGGCGCATGGTTCGCGCGCCGCCGGGCTGGTGCCCTGTGAGATCCGTACGACTAGGAGAGAGCGATGGCGGGCAGCGTCAACAAGGTGATTCTGGTGGGCAACCTCGGGCGCGATCCCGAGATGCGCCGCCTCGGTTCGGGCGACCCGGTCTGCAACCTGCGGCTCGCAACGTCGGAGTCCTGGAAGGACAAGGCGACCGGCGAGCGCAAGGAGAAGACCGAGTGGCACTCGGTCGTGATCTACAACGACAACCTCGCCCGGGTGGCCGAGCAGTACCTGCGCAAGGGATCGAAGGTCTACATCGAGGGTCAGCTCCAGACCCGGAAGTGGACCGACAATTCCGGCGTCGAGAAGTACACGACCGAGGTGGTGCTCCAGCGCTTCCGCGGCGAGATGACGATCCTCGACGGGCGCGGCGGCGGCGGCGACTTCGCCGGCGAGGACGAGGGTGGCGGCCAGATCAGCCGCGGCGGCGACTTCGGCGGTGGCCGGGGCGGTGATCGCGGCGGCGATTTCGGCGGCGGCCGCGCCCAGGGCGGCGAGCGGCGTCCGGCCCCGGCCTCCTCGGGCGGCGGCGGCGGCAGCCGCGGCGGCTACGACCTCGACGACGACATCCCGTTCTAGGATCGTGTCCGGTCCAGGGGCAGCGCCCTCCCTCACCTGGGCGGGCCGCCCGCTCGGGTGAGTCGAACCTCCGGGCCGGAACGGCCCGGCCGTATCGATGCATCGTCCCGGGGCCGCGCGGCGGAGCCCGGGATCCGGATCCGCCGACGCGCTCGGATCGCGCGCCGGCGCAGGTTCCGGGTCGCCCGCCTCCGGTGCCCCGGAACGCCGCCGCTCAGCCCTTGAGCTGCCGGTTGCAGGCCGAATAGTAGCCGCCGCCCTTCTCGATCCACTTCATGCCGCCCAGCGTGCCGGCGGCCTTCGCGGCGTTGTAGCTGTCGAGGCAAGTGTGCATCCGGGCCTTGCCGGCCGATTCCCTGGCGTATCTCGGATCAACGGCGCGGGGGAACGTGGCCGACGCCGCGGCGGCGGACGTCGTCCCGGCGCGCGGAGCCGCCGGCGGGGCGGCCGGCGCGGTCGTCGCCGCGGTGGGCGAGACCGGATTCGGCGCGGTCGTCGGGGCGTTGTCGGCCGCCGCACCGCACTCGGCCTTGCGGAAGTCGTTCCACTTCTGGCCGTTCAGCGTGCCCGCCTGCTTGGCGGCCTGGTACTTGACCGAGCAATCCTTCGCGGAGAGCGCCGCGGCCGGCGAGGCGCCGGCCACCACGCCGGCGATCATCAGGGATGCAAATACATAGCGACTCATGACGAAGAATCTCCGGGACACTATGTTGCGTCCCGAAAGAGATTAATACGGCTCTATGCCGTCGTGAATATGGCTTTGTCCGTTCCGGGGGGACAAGTCGGTGGCCGAGCACTGGTCCAGCACCGGCCGGCCGCGGATCCGGAGGCGCGCGGCGGGCCGAGCTCGAGACGCGGCGACCGGTTCGAGGGTCGCCGGTGCGGATCACCAGCCGCCGTAGGACCGGCGCGGACCGTCGTAGCCACCGTAGCCGCGGTCGTAGCCGCCGTAGCCGGGCCGGCCACCGTAGGGTCCGCGCGGGCCGCCCCAGCCCCAGCCGCGATCGTTGGGCCGGCAATGGCCCCAGGGATTGGGGTGGAAGCCCGGACCGCAGCCGCCGGCCACGCGCTCGATCACCGCGCCGGCCTCGGGCGGGCCGTAGCCGAACGGCGCCGCGTTCGCCGCCGTGGCGGTCGCGAGGCCCGCCGCGGCCATCGCGACGAGGCCGAGCATCTTGGAGCGCATCATGACACGATCTCCTGAACATGCGTCCCGGACGCACCGGGCCGATGACAGGAGGATGCGCCGGCGGCTGTGAACCGGGACAGGCCCGGGCATTCATCAACCCGACGGCTTCGACCGGACGGGTCGGAACGCGGAGGTCGATCAGGCGGCCTGGAGCTGGATCGGCGCCGGTGCGGGCGCCCGCGAGCGCGCGAACAGATCGGCGCCGACCGTTTCGCCCGCGGCCCGGACGAGCGTGGCCTCGTCGCAGGACCGCGCGACCTTCAGGCCGAGCGCCTCGAGCCGCGCGTGGTCGGCGCAGTAGGCGGCGATCCGGGCGCGGCCGTAGGCCGGCATCGGCGCGAGCAGCCGGTCGCGCTCGGCATCGTCGGCGCGGAACAGGGCCGAGATCAGCTCGATCGGAACCGGGTAGCGCGCGAGGGCGCTGGGGTGGGGTCGGTTGCCGTCGCGCGCCATGGATGCCTCTCCGCTTCGCTGTGCGGTGGAAGGTTCAGCAACCATAGTTAACGATCAGTTGTGATCGCGACCTGGGCGCTCCGGTGCCGCTCCGACCGGCCTTCCTGAGAGCCCGGCGAGCCGATCGGCCCGTCGCCTCAGCGGCGGGGCGGGCTCACCCAGGCGCCGCCGGCGGCGCGGTCCGACTCGGGCGTGGCGAGCGCAGGCTGCGCGTCCGCCCAGAGGACGACCGTGCCCGCGGCCGGCGCGATCGAGCCCATCGTCTCCGGGTCGGTCCACGTGGGGGCGCCCGCGGCGACCAGCGCGGGTGCCGCCGACGGATCCGGCAGGTTCCGCTCGTAGCCGGCGACGACCGCCGCGAGGGCGATCGCCACGAGGAGGAACGCTAGACCGTCGACGATCATGGAGCCGAGTCTCGGCATGGTGCTCGCGCCTGTTGACCAAGCATCCGGGCTACGGCGGCAGGGTTAACGAACCCTGTCCGAACTTGGCGGATCGGGCCGGTGCCCTCACGTGTTGCGCGCGCCGCGCAGCGTCTTCAGGCCGATGCCGGTCGACTCGAAACCGCCGTCGACGGCGAGCTGCTGACCGGTGATGTAGGAGGCGCGCTCCGAGCAGAGGAACACGATCGCCTCCGCGAGTTCCGTCTCCAGCCCGTAGCGACCGAGCGGGACGGCGTCGTGGTAATCCGCCCGGATCTCGGGGCTGTGCACCGCCTTGGCCATCGCGGTGTCCACGGGGCCCGGGGCGACGGCGTTCACGCGGATCCCGTACTGCGCCAGCTCGGCGGCCTGCTGCTTGGTGAGCTGCGCGAGGCCCGCCTTGCTGGTGCCGTAGGCGGTCCGAAGCGTCGAGGCGCGCAGGCCCGAGATCGACGTGATGTTCACGACGGCCCCGCCGCGCTCGGACAGGAGCGGGACCGCCGCCTGCGTGCACAGGAACGGGCCGGACAGGTTGACCGCCAGCACCCGCGACCAGTCGGCGAAGGTGGTCTCCGTCAGCGGCTTGAAGATCGCGATGCCAGCATTGTTGACCAGGGCGTCGAGGCGGCCGAACCGGTCGGCGACCTGCCGGATCGCCGCCGCCACCGCCTCCGGGTCGGAGACATCGGCCGTCACCGCGAGCGTGGCTTCGGGGCGGCCGAGCCGCTCGGTCGCCGCCGTCACGCCCGGGCCGTCGATGTCGAGCAGGGCGACGTTCCAGCCGTCGGCGAGGAAGCGGGTCGCGGTGGCGAGGCCGATGCCGCGGGCAGCCCCCGTCACCAGCGCGGTCCGGGCCTGGGCGTCGCTCATGGTCGTCTCCGTCGGGATCGGCGGCGCCCGGATGGCGCGGGGCGGCGTTCGGGTCCGCAGCGGCGCCGTCGCCGCGTGCCGGACCCGGAGGCCTTCGGGGCCGTCCCGCCGTTGAGAACCGATCCGCGGTTAAGGTCTGATTGATCGCGCGCGCGCCGTCGAGGGTCTCCCCGAACATCCGCCCGGCGATGACCGGCATCCCGGCTCCTCCGCTCACATCCGCTCGAATCGGCCCTTCGCCGCGCCCCGACGGGTGAGCAGGCGGACCAGACCGAGACCGATCAGGCCGGTCGCGCCCGCCAGGATCAGCGCGGGCCGGACGCCCGTGCGCGCCGCCGCGCGGTCCAGCGCCACCTCCAAGCTTCCCGCGATATTGACGGCGAGCGGCACGACCTGCGTGTCGAGGAACAGCTTCGGACTCGACGGACCCGAAGGCTTTCTCAAGAGATAGTCCCGACCGACCGCCACACTAACCTCCGTTAGGATCAAGATAATCTCGCGAACAAAGGGTGACGCCCGCGGTTTCAACGGGGAACGTCGCGATGTGCCCGCTGTTTCCCGGCGGCACGGTTCGGAGATCGCCCCCCTTGGACAAGCCCGAATTCAAGCCCTACCGCCTGCCCGCCGGCGGGTGGGGCTCCGCCCTGTCGGTCGGCACCATCCTGCGGCGCGAGGGCGTGCTGGCGAGTGGGCCGATCGCGCTCAGCCGGCACAACAAGGTCGACGGCTACCAGTGCAACAGCTGCGCCTGGGTGAAGCCCGCGAGCCCGCTGCCCTTCGAGTACTGCGAGAACGGCGTGAAGGCCGTGGCCTGGGAACTCACCGCCCACCGCTGCACGCCGGACTTCTTCGCCACCCATACGGTCACGGAGCTGCTGGACTGGGACGATTACCATCTGGAGCAGACCGGTCGCCTCACCCATCCGCTGCGCTACGACCCGGCCACCGACAAGTACGTGCCGGTCTCCTGGGGCCACGCCGTCGAGGAGATCGCCCGCGAGCTCAGGGCCGTCCCGGACCGGCAGAAGGGCACCGTGTTCTACAGCTCGGGCCGCCTGTCGAACGAGGCGAGCTACCTCTACCAGCTCTTCGCCCGGCTCTACGGCAACAACAACCTGCCGGACTCGTCCAACATGTGCCACGAGACGACCTCGGTGGCGCTGCCGGTGAGCATCGGCCAGGCCGTGGGCTCCGTGTCGCTCGACGACTTCGCCCATTCCGACTGCATCATGTTCTTCGGCCAGAATCCCGGCAGCAACGCGCCGCGGATGCTGCACCCGCTGCAGGAGGCGAGCCGGCGCGGCGTCCCGATCATCACCTACAACCCGCTGCGCGAGCGCGGCCTGGAGCGGTTCCTGAACCCGCAATCGCCTACCGAGATGCTCACCGGCAAGGCGACGCGGATCAGCTCGCAGTACCATCAGGTGAAGGCGGGGGGCGATCTCGCCGCCATCGCGGGCATCTGCAAGGCGGTCCTCGCCCTGCACGACGCGGCCCGGGCCCGGGGCGGCGACGCCGTTCTCGACGAGGCCTTCATCCACGACAACACCCACGGCTTCGACGCCTTCGCCACCTGGCTGCGCGCTCAGGACTGGGACGAGCTGGAGCGCCGCTCCGGCCTGCACCGGGCCGACATGGAATCGACCGCCCACGTCTACAGCCACGCGAAGGCGACCATCGGCGTCTACGGCATGGGGCTCACCCAGCACCGGGCCGGGGTCGAGACCGTCCAGATGCTGGTGAACCTGCTGCTGATGCGCGGCAATATCGGCCGCTCCGGCGCCGGGATCTGCCCGATCCGGGGCCATTCCAACGTGCAGGGCCAGCGCACGATGGGGATCACCGAGAAGCCCGAGCTGTTCGACCTCGACCGGCTGGGCCAGCAATTCGCCTTCGCGCCGCCCCGCGAGCCGGGCTACAACACCGTCGAGGCCTGCGAAGCGATCCTGCGGGACGAGGTCAGCGCCTTCGTCATGCTCGGCGGCAACTTCGCCCGCGCCATCCCCGACCACGGCCAGATGGAGCCGGCGTGGCGCCGGATCCCCCTGACCGTCAACGTCATCACCAAGCTCAACCGGACCGCGCTGCTGCCGGGCGCGATCAGCTACGTCCTCCCGGTCACCGGCCGCCTGGAGATCGTCGAGACCTCCAAGGGCCAGCAGGTGCTCTCGATGGAGGACACCTCGGCCTGCGTGCACGGCAATCGCGGCCTGCGCCGTCCGGCCTCGCCGCACCTGATCAGCGAGATCCGCCTGATCTGCGAGCTGGCGCAGCGCGTCCTCGATCCGAACCCGCGGGTGCGCTGGGCGGCGTACAGCGAGGATTTCGCCGAGATCCGCCGCGAGATCGGCGAGACGCTGCCGGACTCGTTCTGGGACTACGAGCGGCGCATGTGGGAGCCCGGCGGCTTCCAGCGCGACCTGCCGGCGAACCGGCGCGAGTGGCGCACGGAATCGGGACGGGCCAACTTCGTCACCCCGACCGGGCTCGACGAGGACGCCGACATGCCCGATGTCGGCCACGACACCCTGCGGCTGATGACGCTGCGCAGCAACGACCAGTTCAACACCACGGTCTACGGCTATTACGACCGCTTCCGGGGCATCAAGAACACCCGGAAGGTGGTGCTGATGAACCGCTCGGACATCGACCGGCGGGGCCTCAAGATCGGCCAGCCCGTCACGCTCCGGACGGTCGCCGATGACGGCGTCGACCGCAAGCTCTCGGGCCTGCTGGTCGTGGCCTACGACATCCCGATCGGCTGCATCGGCGGCTACTACCCCGAGTGCAATGTCCTGATGCCGATCTGGCACTACGCGATCGGCAGCAAGACGCCGGCCGCCAAGACGATCCCCGTCACGGTGCACCCCGACAGCGACGCGGTCCTCGCGCCGGAGCTGGAATACGCCACCGGCTGAGGCGGACGGACGGCGTCCTCGTGGCTTCGAGCGGCGTCCCTCCCTCCGCGGCGGCGCTCGCCCGGATCGCCGCGCCCGCGTCAGAGCATCGGCATGCCGCCGGTGACCGGCACCAGCGCCCCGGACATGTAGCTGCCCTCGCGGGAGGCGAGCAGCACGTAGGCCGGGGCCAGTTCCGCGGGCTGGCCGGCACGGCCGAGCGGCGTCTGCGCGCCGAGCTGCTCGATCTGATCCGGGCTCTTCACGATCGGCTGGATCGGCGTCCAGACCGGCCCGGGGGCGACGCAGTTCACCCGGATCCCCTTCGGCGCCAGCAGGTTCGACAGGCCGATGGTCAGGCTCGCGATCGCGCCCTTGGTGGCGGCGTAGATCAGCATGCTGGGATCGGCCACCTTGGCCTGCACGCTGGTGCTGTTCACGATCGCCCCGCCCGGCTTCATGTGCGGCACCGCCGCCTGGGCGAGGTAGTACATGGCGAAGACGTTGGCGCGGAACGAGCCCTCGATGTCGGGCGCCGCCAGATCGTCGAGGCCCTCGTTCACCACCTGCGCGGCGGCGTTGTTCACGAGGATGTCGAGTCGCCCGAAGGCCTCGACGGTGCGCGCCACGAGATCCCGGCACTGGGCCGCGTCGCGGATGTCGCCGGGGAGCAGCAGGCAGCGGCGGCCGGCCTTCTCCACCCAGGCCCTCGTGTCCTCGGCATCCTCCTGCTCGACCTCGAGGTAGGAGATCGCCACGTCGGCGCCCTCGCGGGCGTAGGCGATCGCCACCGCCCGGCCGATCCCGGAGTCGCCGCCGGTGATCAGCGCCACCTGGCCGGTGAGCAGGCCCTTGCCGACGTAGCTCTCCTCGCCGTGGTCGGGGCGCGGCGACATCTTCGTAGTGAGGCCGGGGCGGGGCTGCTGCTGGTCGCCGGGGAAGGGCGGCCGGGGGCCGGCCTCGCGCGGGTCCTGGGTCATCGTGTGCGGCTCCTCGGCGGGGGATCCGCAGAATCTAGGGCCTTCGCGGCGGCCACCGCCTGCGCCCGGGGGTCACAGGCGGTCGCCCTGATCGGGCGGTCTCAGAAGGCCCGATTGCGGGTGGCGTGCGGGCCGCCGTAGCGGCGGCGCAGGTAGGACACGACCTTGGGGAGGAGGAAAGCGATCAGGATCTTGCGCATCGGGGCTCGCTCGCGTCACGGGTTCGTGAGCGGGCAATGCTCGGACCGCGCCGCAGTTCCGCGCCCGGTCACAGCTCCAGGGTCAGGGTCACCGGGGCGTGGTCCGAGGGGCGCTCCCAGGCCCTCGCCTCGCGCAGGACCTCGACCTTCCGGACGGTCCCGGCGAGGTCCGGCGACACCCAGGCATGGTCCAGCCGCCGACCTTTGTTGGCGGCCGACCAGTCGGGGGAGCGGTAGCTCCACCACGTGTAGATCTTCTCCGGCTCCGGGGTGAGGTGGCGCGCCGCGTCGATCCAGCCCGCCTCACCGCGCAGGACCTCCAGCGCCTCGGTCTCCACCGGCGTGTGGCTCACCACGTCGAGGAGCTGCTTGTGCGACCAGACATCGTGCTCCAGGGGCGCGACGTTGAGGTCGCCCACGAGGATCGCCGGCCCGGAGACGCGCTTCCCACCCCAGGCGCGCAGTTCGGACAGGAAGTCGAGCTTGTGGGCGAATTTCGGATTGAGGTCGCGGTCCGGCACGTCGCCGCCGGCCGGGACGTAGAAGTCGTGCAGCACGATGCCCGAGGCCGCCCCGGCCTCCGGCCCCAGCACCGCCGAGATGTGGCGGGCGTCCTGGCGCTCGCAGAAGCCCATCACCGAGCGGGTGTGCAGGGGGAAGCGCGAGAGGATCGCGACGCCGTTGTAGCCCTTCTGGCCGGCGAACATCACGTGCTCGTAGCCCGAGCCGCGCAGGGCCTTCAGCGGGAAGGCGTCGTCCGGGCACTTGGTCTCCTGCAGACAGAGCACGTCCGGTTTGTGCTCCGCGAGGAAGCGCAGAACCAGATCGATGCGCAGGCGCACCGAGTTGATGTTCCAGGTGGTGACGGTGAGTTGCACGAGCGGCGCTGGGGTTCTGACGGCGTTGCGCTCCGATAGCCGATTTCGCGGCCCGCGACAGTCCGCTCACCGTTTGCCGGGCGAAAGGCCGTGCGCGATCGACCGGCAGGCGCTATGCCCGGGCCCTGCCCTGTCCCGGGCCCCTCGTCGAGGCCCGCCATGGCACATGCCCGCTCGCTCCTGTTCGCCGTCTACTGGGCCGCCTGGACGACCCTGTTCCTCGCGCCGCTGGCGATCTTCCTCCTGTCCGGATCGCCGCAGCGGCCGATCCGCCGGGCGACGCGGCTCTGGGCGCGCGGGATCCTGGGCGGGCTGCGGCGGATCGTCGGGCTGCGCTACGTCGAGGAGGGCCGCCAGCACCTGCCGGACGAGCCCTGCCTGATCGTCGCCAACCACCAGTCGACCTGGGAGACCCTGGCCTTCCTGGTCCTGGTGCCGGACGTGGCGATCGTCGCGAAGCGGGAACTGCTGGCGATCCCGGTGGTCGGCTGGTTCCTCCGGCGCTCGCCGATGATCGTCATCGACCGGGCCAGGGGCACCCAGGCCCTGCGCACCATGATCGACGGCGGTCGGGAGGCGGTCGCGGCGGGCCGGTCGGTGCTGATCTTCCCCGAGGGCACCCGCGGCGCGATCGGCGAGCCGCTGCGCTTCAAGCGCGGCGTCGAGTTGCTCTACGGCCGGCTCGGCCTGCCGGTGGTGCCGGTGGCGCTCAACTCCGGCCTGTTCTGGCCCGGGGGCGCGGCGACCCGGTCCGGCACGGTGGTGGTGAGCTACCTCGCCGCCCTGGCTCCCGGCCTGCCGACCGCGGAGTTCCTGCACGGGACGGAAGGCGCGATCGATCGGGAGTTGAACCGGTGGCGGCCCGGCGGCGCGGCCGGGCTCGGCGCCTCCTGAGGGGCGCCCCCGTCACTTCTGCGATTGCTGGATCTGCTGCTGCATCGCCTTGTCCTCGGAGCGCCCGTAATTGATGAAGAACAGGCTGCCGTCGACGCTCTTGCCCTTCTGCAGGTTCGAGAGCGTCACCGTGGTGACGTAGCCCTGCGGGTCGGTGATCCGCCACTGCGACAGGGTCTTCATCTCGGCATCGAAGAACAGCTGGATCTTCGAGGTGCCGCCCAGGGTGGCGCGGTCCTCCAGGCTGATGCGGACGCTGCCCGGATCGCTCGCCACGTCGGTGACGGTGAGATCGCGGGCGAGGTCGATCTTCTCGCGCAGGAGGAATTTCAGCGGCGTCTGGGCGATGAAGTAGAGGTCCTGGGTGTTGAGCTTGCGGTCGCGCACCGCCACCGAGGTCCCGTCGGCGACCACCTCCAGGGGCGAGGGCTGGTCGTAGTCGAAGCGCAGACGGCCGGGCTTGGCGAGCGTCAGCTTGCCGCCGATCCGGCGGCCATCGGCGCCGATCTGCACGAAGTTGCCCGACAGGGTGTTGATGCCGTTGAAGTAGGCGTTGGCCTGCGCCAGCAGCGTGGCGGGATCGGCCGAGTCGCCGGTGACGATCGCCGCCGGGGCGCCCACCGCCGCGACCTTCGGCTCGGGCGCCTTGTGGTCCGCCTTGTCGCTCGCCTTGTCGCCACCCTTGCCGGACTTGGCGCTGCCGGGCTTCGCCTCCTTGCTCGCCTCCTTGGCCTTGGGCGCGGGCTTCTTGGCCGGCGCCGGCGCCGCCGGGGCGGCTTCCGGTTGTGGAGCGGGCTCCTCCTTGTGGCCGAACAGGCTGTCGATGAAGGCGCCGACCTGCGCGTGGGCCGGGTTGGCGGTCGCGAGCCACAGCCCGGCGGCGATCACGGAGCCGGCTGTGCGGATGCGGCGGCCGATCATCGGCAGAATCTCCTGGGGCACCGCGGGCAAGCTCCGGCGGCAAACGGGGCGGAACATAAGTTGGCGGGCTGCCGCAGACGTCTCGGTGCCCCTTCGCCCTCGCGAGCGGAGCGAAGCAATCCAGGTGCGCCGCGCGCGTCGACGTCGCGCTGCCCTGGGTTGCGTCGCTCCGCTCGCGAGGACGGGGCGGGTTTCGCAGGCCCTGTAGAACCCCGGCCTGTGGCGAAGATGCGACGCCCGGGCCGCCGCGCAGGGGGGCGGCCCGGGACGGAGCCTGTCACTCGTCGTCGTACATCCCGGCCGAGCTGTGCGTCGCCCCGGCGACCAGGATCTCGCGCTTGCCGGCGTGGTTGGCCGGGCCGACGATGCCCTCGATCTCCATCCGCTCCATGATGGAGGCGGCGCGGTTGTAGCCGATCTGCAGGCGGCGCTGGATGTAGCTCGTCGACGCCTTCTGGTCGCGCAGCACGACCTCGATCGCCTGCTTGTAGAGGTCGTCGGACTCGCCGCCGGTCGCCGCCGCGAAGGCGCCGATGTCGAAGACGGGGGCCTCCTCCTCGGGCTCGTCGGACCGCTCGGCCTTGTCGGCCGCGGCGGCCTTGGAGCCCCGGCCGGACCGGCCGCCCTCCTTGGCGGGCTCCTCGGGGGTGTCGTCGGCGGTGACGGCGTCGAGGTAGCTGGGGCGGCCCTGGCGCTTGAGGTGGGCGACCACGCTCTCGACCTCGCTGTCCGAGCAGAACGGCCCGTGCACGCGCGTCGTGCGCCCGCCGCCGGCCATGAACAGCATGTCGCCCTGGCCCAGAAGCTGCTCGGCGCCCATCTCGCCCAGGATCGTGCGGCTGTCGATCTTGCTCGTCACCTGGAAGCTGATCCGGGTCGGGAAGTTCGCCTTGATCGTGCCGGTGATCACGTCCACCGACGGCCGCTGCGTGGCCATGATCAGGTGGATGCCCGCCGCCCGCGCCATCTGCGCCAGACGCTGGATCGCCCCCTCGATGTCCTTGCCGGCCACCATCATCAGGTCGGCCATCTCGTCGACCACGATCACGATGTACGGCAGCGGCGCCAGGTCCATCGCCTCGTCCTCGTACACCGCCTCGCCGGTGTGGCGGTCGAAGCCGGTCTGGATCGTGCGCGTGATGGTCTCGCCCCTGTCGCGGGCCTCCTTCATGCGGGCGTTGTAGCCGTCGATGTTCCGGACGGCGATCTTGGCCATCTTCTTGTAGCGCTCCTCCATCTCGCGCACGGCCCACTTGAGGGCGATGACCGCCTTCTTCGGATCGATGACCACGGGGGAGAGCAGGTGCGGGATGCCGTCGTAGACCGACAGCTCCAGCATCTTCGGGTCGACCATGATCAGGCGGCACTCCTCCGGCTTGAGCCGGTAGAGCAGGCTGAGGATCATGGTGTTGATCGCCACCGACTTGCCCGAGCCGGTGGTGCCGGCCACCAGCAGGTGCGGCATGCGCGCGAGGTCGGCGATGATCGGCTCGCCGCCGATGTTCTTGCCGAGGCACAACGCCAGCTTGTGCTTGCTCTCGGCGAAGTCGGCCGACGAGAGGAGCTCGCGCAGGTACACCGTCTCGCGGGTCTCGTTCGGCAGCTCGATGCCGATGACGTTCCGGCCGGGCACGACCGCGACGCGGGCCGAGACCGCCGACATCGACCGGGCGATGTCGTCCGACAGGCCGATCACGCGGCTGGACTTGGTGCCGGGGGCGGGCTCGAGCTCGTAGAGGGTGACGACCGGGCCCGGCCGCACCGCCAGGATGTCGCCGCGCACGCCGAAATCCTGGACCGTCTGCTGCAGGTTGAGGGCGTTCTGCTCCAGCACGTCGGCGTCGACCTCCTCGCTGCCGCCCGGCGCCGGCAGGGCGAGCAGTTCGAGCGACGGCAGCTCGTAATCGGCGTTCTCGATCGGCGCGATCTCGAGGTGGCGGCCGGCGGGGATCAGGTGCGCACGGGGCGCCACCAGGGGGACCGACGCCGGCGCGGGGGCCGGCAGCGCCGGGACCTCGACCGCCTCGACGGCAGCCGCGGCCGGCTCGGCCTCGGCCTCGACGTCCGCCTCGACCGGCTCCGGCTGCGGCGCCAGCTTGCCGCGGAGCAGGACCGGACGCGGCGTCATCGGGATCACCACGCGCTCCACCTCGGCGCGCGCGGCGACCGAAGCGGCAGAGACCGGGGCGGGAGCGGGTTCGGGCTGGGCCGGTGGCGCCGGCGGGACGACGCTCGGCTGACCGGCCGCGCGGATCGCCGCCCGGGCCGCCATGGCGCTGAGAGCCGGCGCGCGGCGGGGCGCCTCGGACACCGGCGTGGCCGGAGGCTCGGCCGCGGCGCTGCCCGGGCCGAAGACCAGGGACAGGCCGGACGCGGCCGTCGGCGCGACGGGCGGCAGGAAGGCGCTCCGAATCGTGGCGGCCTCCTCCATCCGCGGTCCGGCCTCCGTCCCGTTATCCTGCCCGTCGGCCGGGCGCGGCGGCTGGTCGAACCGGACGAGCCGATCGAGCACGTAGACCGGCCGCGGCGGCAGCGACCGCAGGTGCGAGACGTCGAGCGGCATCGAGACGAAGCGCTCGTCGGACGCCGCCGGCGCCGCGACGGCGGCCGGGGTCGGCGCGACCTCGGCGGGCGGCGCCTCCAGGGCCGACCAGGCATCGACGGACGACCAGTCGCCGCCGTCGAACCAGGGCTGGACCTCGGACCAGTCCGGCAGGTCCGACCAGTCGCGGGCCGGGGCCTCGGCGACCGTCTCGACCAGCGCGGCGGCGACCGGCGCGGCCGCGACCGGAGCGATCGCCGCCGTGGAGGCGGTCAGCTCGACCGCGGGCCGGACCGGGCGGCGGTCCGGCGTGCGGAAGAAGCGGACGCCCGGCGGCGCGACGAAGGGCTGGCGCCACAGGGGCACCGGCTCCGCGTCCGGCGCCGAGGCTTCGGGCAGCGCCGGCACGGGCGCGGCACGCTCGGCCTCCTCGGCGGCGACCCGCGCGCGCTCGATCCGCTCCCGCTCGGCCTCCTCGCGGGCGGCCCGCTCGGTCTCCAGGGCGAGAGCGGCGGCCTGCGCCTCGGCGCGGGCGCGCTCCAGGGCGACGCGCTCGGCCTCCAGGGCGCGCTGGCGGCGCTCCTGCAGGACCGAATCGGGGGTGCGGGTGTAGCGCACGGCCGAGGGGGCGGCGGCCGGAGCCGACGCGTGGACCGGGGCCGCGACGTGACCGGCGACATGTCCAGCGGCTGGAGCTGCGGCCGGCGCGTAGTCGGGGGCGATGGCGGCGGGACGGCGCGGCTGGCGCACCAGCACGCCCGGCGAGGAGGCGCTGCGGTCGATCCGGCTCTCGAGGGCCGGACCGTCCAGGACGTCGAGGCTCGCCCGGTCGTCGAAGACCTGGGCCGGCCAGTGCGGCTCGGGCGCCGCGGCGCGCGCGGCGCGCTCGGAGCCCTCGCGGCCGACCATCGCGCCCGGCGGGGTGAGCCAGCTCGGCTCCGCCCGGCGCCCGGGCGCGCCGTAGGACGGGCGGGCGGGCAGGCCGGCGGGAGAGCCGGAGAGGCGGCGGGTGAGGCTCGCGCGGAGCGCCATCAGCCGGTGCGCCAGGGCTCCCAGGGAGAGGCCCGAGCGGTCGCCGCCGCGGACAGGGCGGGCGGGGTCACGGTGGGAGTACGGAGGCCGTCCCGATGCGCGCATGGGTTCTCAGACGATACTCGAAACAGGGATCCGCCGACGCGCGGCGGCTGTTCCTGAGTTAGGCCATTCGTCGTTAATGGAGGCTTGCCACCGGCCGCGGCGCGGAAACCATGCGGGGCGATCGGCCCGGCCATCCGGCCGGACCCCGCGTCGCCGCGACCGCGCCGTCACCGCCTCCGGGGCCGGTTTGGCCGCGGAATCACGAGGGAACGTCGCGCGATGTACCGGAAATCGAGATCTGGTCCCCGAGGCGCCGCGGCGCGGTCTCTCGGGATGACGTCGAGAACGGGCTAGAGTGCGGGCAGGCTCCGCGCCCCCGACAGTCCGCATCCCCTATATGACCCGCAGCCACCCCTCATCCGGACAGGTGCCCGTGTCTCCAGCCACCTCCGAATCGCCGGCGCGCTTCCGCTCCCTCTATCGCCACGGTTTCGCCCGGGTCGCGGCCTGCACCGGCCGCAGCCATCCGGCCGAGCCCGAGCGCAACGCCGACGTCATCCTCGACCTCGCCCGGACCTGCCACGATTCGGGGGCGGCGCTGGCGGTCTTCACCGAGCTCGGCCTCTCGGCCTACGCGATCGAGGACCTGCTCTTGCAGCAGACGCTGCTCGACGCGGTCGAGGCCGCCGCAGCCCGGGTGATCGCCGAATCGGCCAATCTCCGGCCGCTGCTGCTCGTCGGCGCGCCCCTGCGCTGGCGACACCGCGTCTACAACTGCGCGCTCGCCATCCAGGGCGGCGGCCTGCTCGGCGTCGTCCCGAAGACATTCCTGCCGAACTACCGGGAATTCTACGAGAAGCGCCACTTCGCCTCGGGCGCCGGGATCGCCGGCGAGACCGTCCGGGTCGCCGGTCGGGACGCGCCGTTCGGCACCGACCTGCTGTTCCCCGCCGAGGACCTGCCGGGCCTCGTGGTCGGGGTGGAGATCTGCGAGGATCTGTGGGTGCCGGAGCCCCCCGGCATGCGCGCGGCGCTCGCCGGCGCCACCGTGCTGGCGAATCTCTCGGGCAGCCCGATCACCGTCGGCCGGGCCGAGTCGCGGGCGCTCCTCTCCCGGGCGGCCTCGATGCGGGGCGCCTGCGCGTACGTCTACGCGGCGGCCGGCCAGGGCGAATCGACCACCGACCTGTCCTGGGACGGCCAGACCAGCATCGACGAGCTGGGCGTGCGCCTCGCGGAGGGCGAGCGCTTCCCCGAGAAGCCGGTGACGACGCTGGTCGACATCGACCTCGACCTGATCGCCCAGGAGCGCCTGCAGGCGGGCAGCTTCGACGACGACGCGCGCGGCCACACCCTGCCCTATCGCCGGGTGCCGTTCCGGGTCGGCCCGCCGGAGGCCGATCTCGGCCTGATCCGGCGGATCGAGCGCTTTCCGTTCGTGCCGGCCGACCCGTCGCGCCTCGCGCAGGATTGCTACGAGGCCTACAACATCCAGGTCGCCGGCCTCGCCAAGCGCCTGGAGGCCACCGGCACCCGCAAGGCCATCATCGGCGTCTCGGGCGGCCTCGATTCGACCCACGCGCTGATCGTGATCGCCAAGGCGTTCGACCGCCTCGGCTACCCGCGCTCGGACATCCTGGCCTACACGCTGCCGGGCTTCGCCACCTCGAACGCGACCAAGACCAACGCCCACGCGCTCATGAAGGCGCTGGGCTGCACGGCGGCCGAGATCGACATCCGCCCGGCCGCCAAGCAGATGCTCGCCGACATGAACCACCCATTCGCCAGGGGCGAGGCGGTCTACGACGTCACCTTCGAGAACGTGCAGGCGGGCCTGCGCACCGACTACCTGTTCCGGCTCGCCAACCACGCGGGCGGCATCGTGGTCGGCACTGGCGACCTGTCGGAGCTGGCACTCGGCTGGTGCACCTACGGCGTCGGCGACCAGATGAGCCACTACGCCGTCAATGCCGGCGTGCCCAAGACGCTGATCCAGCACCTGATCCGCTGGGTGATCGGCAACGGCGAGGTCGGCGCGGCCGAGGCCCGCACCCTCCAGGCCGTCCTCGACACCGAGATCTCCCCCGAGCTCGTGCCGGTGGACCAGGACGACAGCCCGCAGAGCACGGAGGGCACGATCGGCCCCTACGCGCTGCAGGATTTCAACCTGTTCTACACGCTGCGCTACGGGTTCCGGCCCTCGAAGATCGCCTTCCTGGCGCTCCACGCCTGGGGCGACCGGGAGCGCGGCACCTGGGCGCCGGACTTCCCGGAGACCAAGCGGGTCGCCTACGATCTCCCGGAGATCCGCCGCTGGCTCGGGGTGTTCCTGACCCGCTACTTCGGCTTCAGCCAGTTCAAGCGCTCGGCGCTCCCGAACGGGCCGAAGGTCTCGGCCGGCGGCTCCCTGTCGCCCCGGGGCGACTGGCGCGCGCCCTCCGACGGGTCGGCGCGGATCTGGATCGACGAGTTGAACCGAAACGTCCCTGAAACTTGACCGTCACAAACTCGACCGATTGTGCCATTATGAGCACGGTCAAGCCGATTCTTCGCAATGCAAGATCTTGTATTGGGAAAATTGGCTTCGAGGGCGGCCAGGCGGAGGACTTCGGATGCGAAGCTACAACCTGTTCCAGCTCAAGGGCGAGGAGGGCCTCTGCTGCGCGGTGCCGGAAGCCAGCACGGTCCCGCCCTTCATCGGCGCGGGTCGCTGGACCTTCGGCGGCAAGCTCTGCGACGGCAGCCGGCAACCCCTCGACTTCGACGGGCGGGCCGCCGACACCGCAGTGCGCTTCAACGGCTTCTACCTGTTCCAGACCGTGGACCGGCGCTTCATCGCCTGAGCAGGATGCGGCCGTCGCGCGTCGTCTCCGGCGGGACGCCCCGGGGCTCAACCCTGGCGCGCGGGCGGAGCCGCGCGTCCGGACCGATCACGCGCGATCCGACGGCCTCCGCTCCCGGGAGCCCCGACAGGCCCCCACCCCGCCCGTCACGGCGCGCGGGACGCCGGCGGGATGATCGGCGCGGAGACGACATTACTGAAGTCATCGGGCGTAAGTCGGACCGGCCCGGGACGCGGACTCCCTTTCCCGGAATCGTGGCGGCGGCCCGTCATCGGTCTCGAGCCCTGTAGCGGGCCTCGACTCGGCGATCGCGACCAAGATTCCTTAAGGGCTGGCGTGCAGGTTTCGCGGAACCGTCAGCTGTCCGGAGCCGCCCGCATGTCGGAGCACCGCCGAGAGACGCGCCAGAGGGTCTTCCTCAAGGGGCGCGTCGTCTTCAACAACGGGTCGTCGAGCCTCGACTGCCTGGTGCGCGACATGTCCCCCACCGGCGCGCGCCTCGTGATGAGCGAGGCCACCACGCTCCCGGACGCGTTCGATCTCTACATCCCCCAGAAGGACCGGACCTACCGGGCCACCCTGCGCTGGCGCCGTGAGGACGGCATCGGCGTGACCTTCGAGGTGCCGGCCCGGGCCGGCACCGCGCCGGCCTCGCCCGATCCGGCTGCGACGGACGCCTCCGTGACCCTGTTGCTGAAGCGCATCAGCGAGCTCGAGACCGAGAACGCCGCCCTGCGCCGGCTGCTCGCCAGCATGGCCCAGTCGGGCGATTCGGCGAGCGCGGCCTGAGTCCCGGGCCTGAGCGTCAGGCCTGAGACTCGAGCGCCGCGCGGATGCGCGCGGCGTGCTCGGCGAGGACCGCGTTGTCGGCCATCCCGCCCTCGTGGCGCTTCAGCGGCACGCCCTCGCGCCGCGGGATGACGTGGACGTGCAGGTGGAACACGGTCTGGCCGCCGGCCGGCTCGTTGAACTGGAACAGGGTCAGACCCTCGGCCCGGAAGGCGGCCTTCACGGCGCGGGCGACCTTCTGGACGCTCGCCATCAGCGCGGCGAGCGAGTCCGGGTCGGCGTCGAGCAGGCCGCGGGCCGGCGCCTTCGGGATCACCAGCGTGTGGCCCTCGCCCTGGGGCATCACGTCCATGAAGGCCAGGGTGTGGGCGTCCTCGTAGACGCGGTGGCAGGGGATCTCGCCGCGCAGGATCTTGGCGAAGATGTTGTCGGGATCGTAGCGGGCGTCGGCCATGCTGCCTCCGGGACTCCTTGAGCGGCCGCAGGTTGCACGGGGTACCCGCCCGCGTCCACACGGGAACAACCGGCCCGCCGCGACGCTTGCATCGCCGCGGCGGCGGCGCCGTGCCGGGGTCCGACGGCCCGGCGTCCCACAGACCGCGCAGGGAGTTCCGGATGGCGCACGAGAGCACGGGAGCGATCTACGCGGCGGCGGGCGCCAACCTCGCCATCGCGGCGGCGAAGTTCGTGGGCGGGGCGCTGACAGGCTCGACCGCCATGCTCGCCGAGGGCGTGCACTCGGTGGTCGACACGGCGAACCAGGTGCTGCTCCTCGTCGGCATGAAGCGGGCCAAGCGCCCGGCCGATGCCCGCCACCCGTTCGGCTACGGTCGCGAGATCTACTTCTACGCCTTCGTGGTGGCGCTGATGATCTTCCTCGGCGGCGGTCTGTTCGCCGTCTACGAGGGGATCGAGCGGGTCCGCCATCCCGAGCCGGACGTGGATGCCGAGCTGTTCGGCTACCGGCTGCCCGGCCTCTGGGTGAACGTCGCGATCCTGGGCTTCGCCATCGCGGCGGAAGGCACGTCCTTCTTCGTGGCGATGCGCCAGTTCTGGGCCGAGAAGGGCAAGCACTCGGCCGTGCGGGCGATCCGGCGTAGCAAGGATCCGACCCTGTTCACGGTGCTCGCGGAGGACACCGCCGCCCTGATCGGCCTGCTGATCGCGCTCGCCGGTGTGGCCCTGTCCCACCTTCTGGAGATGCCGAGCCTGGACGGCTGGGCGTCGGTCGGCATCGGCCTCGTGCTCATCGGCATGGCGGCGTTCCTGATGGTCGAGACCCACGGATTGCTGATCGGCGAGGCGGCCGATCCCGAGGTCGTCGTGGCCATCTCGGAGCTGGTCCGCGCCGAGCCGGGCGTTCTCCACGTCAACGAGGTGCTGACCCAGCACCTCGGCCCCTCCGACATCCTGGTCAATCTCAGCATCGACATGACCGACGATCTCAGCGCCGGCGAGGTCGAGAGCCTCGTCACGCGCCTCGACCGGGCGCTGAAGGCGCGCAGCCCCGACGTGACCCGGGTGTTCATCGAGATCCAGCAGCAGGGCGATCATTCGGTGCGGGCGGCGGCCTGAGCACGCCCGCCTCGCCGGCGAGTGCGGATCTCTGTCAGGCATCCTCCCCGCGCATCGGCGGCGGCGGGCGCACGCCGTCCCAGGGGGCCGGCGACGGAAACACCTCGTCGAGGAAGGCGAGGAACGCCTTCACGTTCGGATTGCCGCGCCGGCTCTCCGGCCACAGCGCCGTGAAGACCGAGCGGTCGACCGCGAAATCCTGCAGGACCGGCACGAGCGCCCCCCGGGCGACGTGCGGCGCGGCGATGTAGGTCGGCGAGATGCCGATGCCGCCGCCGGCCACCAGCACCGCCGCGACGGCGTCGCTGAAATCCGCGACGATGCCGGCATGCGGCGTGAACTCGATCCGGCGGCCGCCGACCTGGAACGGCCAGCGCAGCGCCTGGCCCGTGCTCTGGAAGCGGAAGTTCACGCAGTCGTGGTGGGCGAGGTCGTCCGGGTGCCGCGGCGTGCCGCGCCGCGCCAGGTAGACGGGCGCGGCGAAGGCGCCGAGCCGGTGCGGGGCGAGGCGCCGCGAGACCAGCCGGGAATCCGCGAGTTCGCCGACTCGGATCGCGACGTCGATGCCCTCCTCGATCAGGTCCACGAAGCGGTCGCTCAGGCGCAGGTCGACCGACAGCTTCGGATGGCGGGCGCGGAACCGCGGCAGGGCCGGCCCGAGCAGGTGCACACCGACCGGGATCGATGCCGCCACCTTCAGGGTGCCGGCAGGCTCGGAGCGCGCCGCGACCGCGGCCTGCTCGATCGCCTCGGCCTCGCGCAGGAGTCGCAGCGCCCGCTCCTGCAGGTCGCGCCCCTCGGGCGTCAGTGTCAGCGAGCGCGTCGTGCGGGTGAAGAGGCTCACGCCGAGCCGCGCCTCCAGCCGCTGCACGCTCTTGCTCACCGCCGAGGGCGAGATGCCGAGGGACCGGGCGGCCGCCGAGTAGCTGCCGAGGGAGGCGGAGCGGGCGAAAGCGACGATGCCCGTCAGCCGGTCGAGGCCGATCTGTTCCATGACGGCATGACTGAAACGAATTGCGGCCCGATTATCAAGGCGAAGGCGCCGCTCCAATCTTGTGTCCCTCGCCGCCACCCTGGCGCCGAGCGGCAAGGTTTCCCGCCATGTTTCCCGCCCTGAGCAGCACCCTCCAGGACCGCAGCGTCGTGGTCTTCGGCGGCACATCGGGCATCGGCCTGGCGGCCGCCCGCCAGGCCAAGGCCGCGGGTGCGGCGGTCATCGTGGTCGGCCGCGACGCGGCGGGCGCCGAGCGCGTCGCGGCGGAGAACGGCTTCGCCGGCTGGCGCGCCGCGGACGTGACGCGGCCCGACGCAGTCGCGGCCGCCCTGGCCGATATTCCCCGCGTCGATCACCTCGCGCTCCTGGCCGGCACCTTCGTGGCCGGCAAGATCCGCGAGGCCGAGGTCGACCACTTGAAGCGGGCCTTCGACGAGCGGATCTGGGCCGCGGTTCACGCCCTGCGCGCCCTCGGCGACCGGCTGGCCGGCGACGGATCGGTCACGCTCATTTCCGGCGCCCTGGCGGACCGCCCGAGCGCCCAGGGGACCGCCGTGCTGGCGGCGGCGTCGGCCGCGATGGAGGCCTTCGCCCGCGGCCTTGCCCTCGAACTCGCACCGGTGCGGGTGAACGCGCTCTCGCCGGGCACCACCGACACCCCGCTCCTGGCCCGCACGCTCGGCGCCCACCGCGACGCCTACGTGGCCGGGCTCACCGAGAGGCTGCCGCAGCGACGCCTCGGCACCGCCGAGGAGGCCGGCGCAGCCGTCGTCTTCCTGATGGGCAACGGCTTCATGAACGGCGAGACCCTCCACATCGACGGCGGCGGCCGCCTGATCTGAGCGGCCGATCGCCCACGTCGAAGGAGAAGCGCGATGTCCGACATCACGGCGGCCGTACCGGCGGCGGAGCCCGACCACGACCGGCTGCTGCGTGCCAACCTGGAACGGGTCTTCAACGAGCGGGACGCCGTCGTGCGGGCGGCCGCCCTGGACCAGCTCTACGTGGCCGAGCCGATCCTGTTCGAGCCGGACAATGTCGTGCGCGGGCGGGCGGCCATCGGCGCGGTCGCCGGGGCGCTCCTGGACCGGTTCGGGCCGACCTTCCGCTTCAGGCCCGTCGGCAGGGCTGTCGGGCACCACGGAATGGGATCGCTGCGCTGGGAAGCCGGCCCGGAGGGCGGGCCGATCGCGGTCACCGGGACGGACGTCGCCGAGATCGTGGACGGCAGGATCGGACGGCTCTGGGTGCTGCTCGACCCGCCGGTCGCCTGAGACCGGCGCCGCGAAACGGTCGGGCGTCAGTCGCTCCGGCCCACCTGCCGGAGGCTCAGCGCCCAGAGCCGCTCCTGGACGGCCTCGTCGCGGCTCTCGGCCGAGGAGACCTTCGGTCGCCCGTGGGAGAAGTATCGGCCGGTGACCCCGTCCAGGCCCGGATCGCTGGCCACGCGGAGGGAGGTCCGCGCGCCCTTCTCGGGCGTGATCAGGAACGGCCGCATCAGCGCCCAGGCCGCGCCGAGCAGCCCGCCGGTGTTCTTGGCGAAGCCGGTATTGACCACCCCCGGATGGACGGCGTTCACCGTGATGCCGCTGCCCCGCAGCCGTCGGGCCAGCGCGTAGGTGAACAGCACGTTCCCGAGCTTGGCCTGGGCATACGCGCCCATCGCCCGGTACCGCCGGGCGCCCTCGACGTCGTCGAAGTCGATGTGCCCCCGGTAGTGGGCCGCGGAGGCGACGTTGACGATCCGCGGCTTCCCGCCCGTCGCCGCCGACTCCTTCAGCGTGTCGAGCAGTTCGAGGGTCAGGAGCACGTAGCCGAGATGGTCGAGCGCCCAGGTGCGCTCGATCCCGTCGACGGTCAGGGTGCGCCGGTCGAAGATCGCGCCGGCATTGTTCACTAGAACGTCGAGGCGCGGATAGGCCGACCGCAGGGCCCCGGCGAGCCGGCGGATCTCGGCCTGCGCGGACAGATCCGCGCGGTGCGGCTCCACGGCGGCGCCGGGCACCGCGGCGCGGATTCGGTCGGCGCAGGCCTGCAGCTTCCCGGGGTCCCGCCCGACGATGGCGACCCGCGCGCCGAGGCGCGCGAGGCCGAGGGCCGTCTCGTAGCCGATGCCGCCGGTCGCCCCGGTGACGAGGCAGACCGTGCCGCGCACCGCGCCGGCCTCAGAACACCGCCTGGCCGACCGCGAAAGCGATGACCACGATCACGATGGCGATGAGCAGGAACAGGCCGAACAGGATGCGGGCCAGCGAGCCGGCGCCGGAGGCGATGCCGGTGAAGCCGAGACCGCCGGCGATCAGCGAGATCACGAAGCAGATGAGGGCCCATTTCAGAAGGGTCATGGCGTCACTCCGGCTGCGCCCCGGCGCGGGGCCTGATGCTGCTGCCTCAACCGGCGCCAAGCGAGACCGTTCCGCGGATTCCGGCCCGGTCCGCTTTTATTCTTACCCGCGCTCGGTCGCGCGGGTCGCGGCGCGGTCAGCCGGTCTTCGCCACGGGCTGCGCCGGCACGTCGGCGCGCTCGAGCATGATCTCCGCCAGGGTGTGGTAGAGGCCGCCCCGGCAGATCGCCTTCGAGGCCGCGTCGGCCAGCAGGGCCGCGACCATCAGGGGGATTACCATCGCGTGGTTCTGGGTCATCTCGGTGACGATGACGAAGCTGGTGATCGGCGCCTGCAGCACGCCGGTCAGGTAGGCCACCATCCCGATCAGCACGACGGCGCCCACGGGCATGCCCGGCAGGAGGCCGTGGACCGTGCCGCCGAGGCCGGCCCCGACCGCCAGGGACGGCGCGAACAGGCCGCCCGGGATGCCGCTGATCGAGCTCAGCACGGTGGCGGCGAATTTCAGGGGCGCGTAGGTCCAGCCGGCCGCCGCGTCGCCGTGGAGGATGGCCTTGGCCTCCTCGTAGCCGGTCCCGTAGGCCGCGCCCCCGGAGGCGAGGCCGCACAGGGCGACGCACAGCCCGCAGGCCGCCGCGAAGATCACGGGCCGCTTCCGGATCGCCCGTCCGGCCGCGCCGGGCAGGCCGCGGGCGAACAGGATCACCAAGCGGCTGAACAGGCCGCCCGCGAGGCCGCCGACGACGGCGACGAGCGGGACGATCCAGCCGGCCGCCAGCGGCAGGGCGGCGTCGGTCGTCCCGAAATAGGTATAGTTGCCGAGGAGCCCGAGCGAGGTCAGGCCCGCGGCCACGATCCCGGCCACGATCAGGCCGGAGGAGCGCGCCTCGTAGGCGCGTCCCAGTTCCTCGATGCCGAACACGATGCCGGCGAGCGGCGTGTTGAAGGCCGCCGCGACGCCGGCGGCGCCGCCCGCGAGGAGGAGCCCGGGCAGGCGCTCGGGGGTCAGGCGGCCGAAGGCGGCCATGATCGCGGCGCCGACCTGCACGGTCGGCCCCTCGCGGCCCGCCGAGGCACCGCAGAACAGGCCCAGGAACAGGACCAGCACCTTGCCGAAGGCCACGCGCGGCGAGATCAGCGAGTAGCGGAAGCCGGCATCCCGGGCGTGGCGGGCGGCGATCACCTGCGGGATGCCCGAGCCCTGCGAGTTCGGGAAGACCGTGAGGGCGAGGAGCGCCGCGAGGGCGAAGCCCGCGGGCGTCAGCACCAGGGCGATCAGCGGCGACGGCGCCGTGAGCCGCCGGAACCCGTCCTGCGCGAGGTCGGCGCCCTTGGCCATCAGCACGGCGGCGAGGCCGACGCCGATCCCGCCCACGAGGAAGAGCAGCCGCCCGCGCCAGAGTGGGTAAGCCTCCATCGAGGCCGACCGCAGGCGCATGATCGAGCGTCGGTAGCGCGACCGTTGCGGGGGCGGGGCATCCGTCGTTTCCCGCACCTCGTCCCGCTTCTCGACCATGAAAGAGCACCTCGTCCGCGCAGTCGGAGCGGACGCTATAGCGCAACGGTCAAGGAAAGACCCCCTTCGCGGGACGGCCGGAGGCCGGCACCCGCGTGCCGGCCCCGCCGCTCACCCGATCACCACCTGTGGTGCCAAGCGGCCCGATGCCAGCCGCCGTGGTGGTGCCAGCCCCAGGGGCGGTGCCAGCCCGCGTGGCGCCAGCCCCACCGGTGGCGCCAGCCCCAGGGCCGGTGCCAGCCGTAGACCACCGGCCGGGCGTAGTAGACCGGGCGGTACGCGTAGGGGCGCCAATTCGGCTTGCACCAGCCATACCAGCCCCGGTGGAAGCCCGGGCCGCAGCCCTGGGCGGCTTCCGCCGTCCCGGCCGTGGCGGTCAAGGTTCCGAGTGCGAGGAGTGCTGCGCCTGCCAGCTTCATCCGCATCGTCGTCCTCCTTTCAGTCGCGAGCAGAGCGATGATCCGGCCCCGGTCCGACCGAGTTCTCACCGGATGCGATCCGGCTGTTTGCGATGAGCCGGAAGTGCGCTCGAAACATCCGAAGCCCGGAAAGCGTTTCTTCACAAACCTGTGCGCGCGAACGACTTCGCCTCCGCACCCGCGAGCGTCGCGATACCTTGCCGACGGCTTCGGTCATCCCGTAACGATTTCGCGCGCGTCGCGGCGCCCGTGCGGCAGCGCACGGACGCGTCGGTCCCGCCTCAGACCTCCGCGGCGCAGAGCCTCTCAACCGCCCGCACATACGCCTTGGCGTCGAACTTCTTGAGCGAGTTCTCGCTCTGATAGCGGACCGTGCCGAAGATCTTGCGCTTCTGCCAGGGCCGGTCGTGCAGACCGTACACCCAGGCGACGTTGGTGAAGGAATTCGGATCGCGCCCGTCGAGGAAGTAGCGGTTGTTCAGCCGGAGCGTCCGGGCGAAGCCCTCCCGGGGGGACGGGGACCATTCGAGGATCTTCTTGCCCCAGTACATCCGCAGCTGGTTGTGCATGTAGCCGGTCTCGCGCATCTCGCGCATCGCGGCGTTCCAGTAGCGGTCGTGGGTCTCGCCGGCGGCGAGCTGCGCTTCCGAGTAGGCGTGGGGGCGCTCGTCCCTCGCGTGCTCCGCCAGGGTCTTGCGCGCCCAGTCCGGCACCGCCCTGTCGTAATCGTCGTAGCCCTCCGTGTAGTAGACGTGGTTCATGGCGAGCTCGCGCCGGACGATCAGCTCCTCCAGGTAGGCGCCGCGGTCGTCGGAATCGCCGACCTTGGCTTCCCGCACCGCCAGGGCGATCTCCACCGGCGAGATCTGCCCGAAATGCAGGTACGGGCTCATGTGCGAGGCGGCGGCCGCCTCCGGCATGTTGCGCCCCGCGCCGTAGCCCGAGAACCCGTCTTTCAGGAACGCCTTCAGGCGCTTGCGGGCCTGCGTCTCGCCGCCGGTGAAGCGCCTCACCGGGCCGACCTCCCGGTCGAGGGTCATCCCGGCGAGTACCGCCTCCGGATCGGAGACGTCGATCGCGCTCTTCAGCGTCAGCCGATCGGCGGAGTGCTTCACCCTGCGGGGCTTCAGCGGCGCGAGGAACGGGTCCCACAGCCGGTTCAGCTTCGGCCGCAGCGTCCGGGCGGCGTACTCGTGCTTCGGCGAGGCCGTCTCGACCGGCACGACGACGTCGCCCTCGACCTGGACGATCCGCGTCTTCACCGCCGCGGCGATCTCCCGGTACCAGCCCTTCTGGATCGCGAGGTAGCCGCGGTCGAGCACGAGGAGCGCGGCGTCCTCGGCGAGGGCGATGGCGATCTCGGCGGGCGAGCACTTGCGCATGACGAAGCCGACCCCGCGCTTCTCCAGGCCCGCCTTCGCATCCGCGAGACCCTGGAGCAGGAAGGCGTAGTGGCGGGCATTGGCTTCGGGAAAGCCGCTGGCGCCGTCGAGCAGGCCGAAGCAGGCGACGACCGGCAGGTCGAGGCGGTTCGCCTCCTCGATGGCGAGTTCAAGGGCCGGATTGAACGTCGCCCGATTGGCCTGCTGCAGGAGATACAGGACGTAGGCGCCGTCTCCGCCCGGCTCGACATCGTTGAGGATCCGGACCCGCTCACCCTGGATCGCCATACTCACCTGCCCCTTGCTTGGCGCGTCGCGCCGAACCTTGGCTGGAGAAGGTAGAGCGGGCGGGAATTTCGTCCGTCCGGACGGGGCGGATGAAAAGCCGCAGTCGAGAATGCGGGCCGAACTCCGGCTCGATCCGCCAGAACACCGTCTCATCAGGGACTTGCGGGAGGATCGATCGCGCCCTGCCGGGGCAATGCAGGTTTCGCTCGCGCGCGACAGTCTGCGACATTTTCAACACAGGCCGGCGGGGATGCGTGCGCGGACGCACGAAAGGACAGCCCTGCTGTCCTGATGCTCTTGAATTTTCCATCCGGGAGCGCAGATTGTGCAGCGCGGGAAGGCGATGGCGTCGCCCTCTCGCAGCCCTTCTTGGGCGTTTCCTCCCTAGACTTCGGGCCGCTCCTTCGGGAGTGGCCTTTTTTCTGTCCGGAGGATGCGGAGGCCCGCCCCCTCTCAGACGGCGCGAAGGCGCGCGCCGATCCGCACGTTGGGCGCCTCGGCCCGCGCGGGATCGGGCGACGCCGCCCCGTCCGGCCGCCTCGGCGGGCAATCCTTCCCGCCTGCGAGCCGCCGCACGGGGGCCGTCGGTCGCCGCGTGGGGGCGCGTCAGCGCGTCGCGCCGGCCCCCGCCCGGCTGGCCGCCAGCGCGGCGGCCTTGCCGGCCGCCGTGTAGAGGTCGAGGCGCGCGTAGACGCCGAACTCCGAGCCGTCGTCGAGGAAGCCGCCGCCCGGGCCCTGCGTCTCGGTGAGGATCGCGTTGGCCTCGTCCAGCGTCAGCGCCGGGAACGCCGCGGTCAGCAGGTGGCCGGCCTCCGGCGCGACCTTGCCCACATCCTCCCGCCGGCCGGCGGTGTCCGGATGGACCACCGGCAGGCCGTAGGTCTGGGTCGCCGCGTAGAAGGCTGCGTTGGCGGCCGCGTCCTTGAACCGGCCCGTATCCTTCGCCGCGCAGGCCGCCACCGTGTCGCCGCAGCCGGCCTTCAGCGCCTCCGTCATCGCCGCGCGCGCCTCCGTCAGGAGCGCCCGGTAATCCGTCACGCCGACCGTCTTGTCGGCCTCGGCGGACGCCTTGTCGAGGACGGCCGGATTCTTCCGGATCTGGCCGACATAGGCCGGATCGTTGGCGAGCAGGTGCGCGAGGGCGTGCAGCGAGGTCGCCCGGCCGCCCAGCACGTCCATGGCGTAGTGGGCGCCGACGATGATCCGGTCGTTGCCGTACTCGGCGGCGCGGGCGACCATCTGCTGGTAGCGCTCGGGCACGAGGAGCGCGAGCACCATGGACTCGGTGTAGCCGTAGGTGGTGTGACCGCTCGGGTAGGACGGGCTGTTCACGAGGTCCTGCGAGGGGCCGCGCAGCCAGTCGAGGCTGTCGGACGCATCGCCGAAATAGTCCTTGCCACGATAAGTGAGGAGGCGCGGCAGGGTCTGGAACGGCCGCGAATTGCCGTAGCGGTCGGCGCCGGGGCTCCCGGCCGGCCGGTCATAGGCCTTGCCGAACACGTCGGTGACCGCGCCGTTCGACAGGATCGCGGCGGCCTCCTCGGAGACCGGATGCTTGCCGTTCGTGGTGGCGTTGGCGAAGAAGTACTTGCCGGAATTCGAATCCGACTTGGTCACGTTGTTGGTGTAGCCGATCAGGTTGGCGACCGCCGGCGCGATGCTCGTGAAGGTCTTGTAGTCGCTGTAGGTCGCCTTGGCGTGGTAGGCCTGGGCGAGCGTGGTGCCGAGGCCGTCGGCGAGGTTGGCGGCGTTGCCGTCGGTGATGAAGCAGTCCCGCAGGGCGAGCTGCTGCTGCTCGGGGAACGGCAGGAGCGTCGGCTGCTTGAGCTCGCCGGTCTGGATGTCGCCGGTGACCCGCAGGTTCGCGTCCAGCGCCGCCTTGCCGTCGGGCGTGGCCTGCAGCCGGGCCACCGGGACCAGCCCGCGCAGGGCCGACAGGTTGGCGGCCGACTGTGCGAAGGCCTGGAGCGGCAGGGCCGCCCCGAGCAGCGCCAATCCGACCCGCAGCGTCCCGAACATGCAGCCCTCCCCTCGCGGATGCCGTGCCGGACGCTAAGGCCGTTCCCGATCGCGTTGCAATCGGGCGCGCCCCCGACGTCCCCATCTTTGACGGACCCGCGGCGCCGAGCCGGCCTCCCGCGGCGGCGCGCGCCTCAGCCCCGCGCCCGGGCGCGGATCATGAAGTTGTCGTAGGTGTACTCCGCCACCTGGAACCAGAGGTACTCCTCGTTGCGGAAGGTCCGCATCGCCTCGTAGACGCGGCGGAAATCGGCGTTCTTGGCGGCCATCTCGGCGTAGACGTCGTTGGCGTTCTTGAGGGCGGCCTCCATGACGTCCTGGGGGAACGGCCGCAGCTGCGCGCCGCCGGCCACCAGCCGGCGCAGGGCCTGCGGGTTGCGGGCGTCGTACTTCGCCTGGACGTCGGCGCCGACCTCGGCGGCCGCGGCCCGGAGGATCCCCTGGTAGGATTTCGGCAGCGCCTTCCACTTCTCGGCGTTGAACCAGAAGTGCAGCATGGCGCCACCCTCCCAGAAGCCGGGATAGTGGTAGATCGGCGCGACCTTCTGCAGGCCGAGCCGCTCGTCGTCGTAGGGGCCGATCCACTCGGCGGCGTCGAGCTTCTTGCTCTCCAGGGCCGCGTAGATCTCGGGACCCGGGACCGCCTGCGGCTGCACGCCGAACTTGGCGAGCACTTGCCCGCCCATGCCGCCGATCCGGAACTTCAGCCCCTGCAGGTCGGAGAGGCTCTTGATCTCGCGGCGGAACCAGCCGCCCATCTGGGCGCCGGTGTTGCCGCCCGGCAGGCAGACCAGCCCGGCCTTGGCGAAGACCTCGGCGAACAGTTCGGCGGCGCCGCCCGCCTGCCACCACGCGGCGGCGCCCCGGGCATTGAGGCCGAAGGGCACCGCAGTCGCCAGCGCGAAGGTCGGATCCTTGGCCATGCCGAGGGTCGCCGGCCCGTGGCCCATCTCGACGGTGCCGGCGGCCACGGCGTCGAGCAGGCCCTCGGCCGGGACCGGCTCGCCGGGCCCCTGAACCTGGATCTGGAAGCGCCCGTCGGTGGCCTCCGCGACGATCCGGCTGAGCGCCTCGGGCGCACCGTACAGGATGTCGAGGGTCTTGGCGTAGGCGGAGGACAGCCGCCAGCGCAGCTCCGGGGCGGATTCGGCCCGGGCCGGCGCGGCGAGCGGACCGGTGAGCGCCGCGGCCGCGCCGAGGCCGGCGGTCAGCACGCTGCGGCGCCGCGTCCCGGCCGCGGGGGATCGCGCGAGGTGAGGTTCGTCCAACGGCATCTCGTCCGATCAGGTCCGGCCCGGCCGGGCCGGATCGGGGGTCGCAGGTAGCACGTGCGTGCCGGTTCTCGAAAGCCGCGGGCGGCCGGGGCAGTTCCGTCGCGCCTCGAAACCGGCCCGCGCCCGTGCTAGGCGCCCGGGATGCGCACCGAGCCCGCCGTCACCCTGCACACCGTCTGCGGCCTGGAGGAGCTGGCCGGCCACAGCGCGCGCGGCGTGAGCCACGTCCTGTCGCTGCTCGATCCCGGCACGTCGGAGCCCGCGGCCTTCACCGCCTACGGCGCCCACGCCCGCACGACCCTCCGGTTCCACGACTGCCTCGGTCCGGGCGAGGGCCTCGTCCCGCCGGAACCGGAGCACGTCGCGGCGATCCTCGATTTCGGGCGGTCCCTCGATGGCGCCGGCCATCTCCTGGTCCACTGCCATTACGGCCTGTCGCGCTCCACCGCGGCGCTGCTGACCCTGTTCGCGCAGGCCGAGCCGGACGCGCCCGCCGCCGCCCTGGTGGAGCGCCTCCACGCCCTGCGCGAGCCGGCCTGGCCGAACGCGCGCATGATCGGCTTCGCCGACGCGATGCTGGACCGGGACGGGGAACTCAGCGCGGCGGTGCGGCGGCTGCACGCCCTGCAGTTGCGGGTCCGCCCGCATCTCGCCGAGCTGCTGCGCGGGCTCGGCCGCGGCGCGGAGGTCGACGCCGCGCAGGCCCTGTGATGAGGAGCCCACCCCTCACTTGCCGGCCGGCGTGAAGCTCCCGTCCTTCCATACGTAGAGCACGTAGCCCTGCGCGGTGACGTCGCCCTTGGCGTCGAAGCCGACGGTGCCGAGCACGAGATCGAAGCGCTCGGTGTGCAGCGCCTGCGCGATGGGCCTCGGCTCGGTGGAGTGGGCGAAGTTGCCGGCCGCCACCAGGGCCTGCATGGCCGCGTACCCGTAGATCGTGGAGCCGGTGGGATCGACGCCCTCGGCCTTGAAGGCCTTCACGACGGCCGCGGCGGCGGGCTGCCGGCTCGGGTCGAGGTAGAAGGTCATCAGAACGCCGTTGCTCGCGGACCCGGCGATCTTGGCGAAGTCCGGCGTGGCGATCGCCGAGGTGCCGAACCATTGGGGGCGGAAGCCCCGGTCCGCCGCGATCTTCACGAGGCGGCCCATCTCGGCGGCGTCGCCGCCGTAGTAGACGACCTCGATCCCCGCGCTCTTGAGGCGGTCGGCCAGGGCGGCGTCGTCGGCGTCGCTCGGCGAGAACGACAGGAACAGCGCCTCGTTCACGCCGATGCGGTTGAGGTTGTCCTTGGTGGCGGCGGCGAGGCTGCGGGCCGCCGGCGTCTGGTCCTGGATCAGCGCGATCTTCCGGTCGCGGAACCGCTCGGCCAGCACGGCGGCGGACAGGCGGGCCTGATCGTCGTCGCGGCCGCAGACCCGGAAGATGTTCGGCAATCCCCGGTCGGTGAGCCGCGCCGCCACCGAGGCCGCGGTGATCATCACCACCCCGTTCTGCGCGTAGATGTCGGAGGCCGCGATGGAGGCGTTCGAGCAGACATGGCCGACGACGAGCCGGACGTTGGACCGGACGAAGTGGTTGGCCACCGCCATCGCGGTGTTCGAGTCGCAGGCATCGTCCTGCACGTCCAGGGTCACGGGCTGGCCGTCGAGGCCGCCCATGGCGTTGGCGTCCCGGGCCGCGGCCTCAACGCCGCGCAGGACCTGCTCGCCGACCGCCACGTAGGGGCCAGACCGCGGAACCGCCACGCCGATCACCACGTCGGCCGCCGCGCGGGAGGCCGGCAGGAGCGCGAGACACAGGCTCAGGGCGATCAGCGCGGGCCGGAGCGGCCCGCGGGCGGGGACGAAACGTCCGATCTTCATCGGGCTCTTCTGGGCATCCTTGCGCGACACGTCGGCGCGACGGCGGATGCGGCTCCGTAGCCTCGATCCCGCCCCGCACCCAGTGCCCATACGCGAGGACGCGCCGAAACGCGATTTTTTTCCGCGGCGGTCCTCTGGGCGACCCGGTGCCTGATTCCGGTGCCTACTTGGCGTAGGCGTAGGCCGTCGCCGCGGAGGCGACCGGTCCGGTGACGCCGTTGAAGGCGGTGAGGACCTTCTGGACCTCGGTGAAGGGCGCGTTCGACACGTAGATCAGGTCGCGGTTGCGCATCCGGAACGCCTGCGACACGAACAGGCTGTTGGGGTCGCGCATGTCGATCCGGTAGACCACCGGCACCAGAGGCGTGCCGAGCAGCTTCGAGCCGGGGCTGAGACGACGCACGACGCTGGCCGGCTCGAACCGGAAGATGAAGGTGCCGGCCGGGTCGGCGGCGAAGTCCGACAGGCCGCGCGCCTTGGCCAGCGCCTGCGCCAGCGTGATCCCGTCGGCCTGGAACGGCAGCTCGGTGCTGTTGCCCAGCGCGCCCACCGCGATGAAGGTCTGCGGGTCGCGCACCAGGGTCAGCACGTCGTTGGGCCGCAGGTAGATGTTCTCACGCGGGTTCGACACCACCGTGGTCAGCGGCACGGTCGCGGTCACCGGCCCGCGCGAGAGCCGCACGAAGGTCTCGTTGACCGGCGCGCGGTTGCCGCCGGCGGCGGCGATGACGTCGAGGATGCGGTCGCCGTGGCCCGAGAGCGGCAGGCGGGCGCCGGCGGCGCCCTCGCCGGTGACGGTGACGGCCTGGGAGATCGGGCGTGTGACCGAGACCAGCACCTGCGGCTGGATGGCCTTGCCGGCGAGCTCGTTCTCGATGAGCGCCTGGACGTCCTGGGTGCGGCGGCCGGCGACCTTGATGCGGCCGGCGTAGGGCACCGAGATGGCGCCGTCGCGCCCGACGGGCTGCTCGGGGATGAGGGCGGACTTGGAACCTGCGGAGAAGCGGTCGGCGACGAGGGGCCCGGAGAACAGGCCGCCGGACCCGGCTTCCCAGATGGAGACCGAGACCATGTCGCCGATGCCGATGACCGGCTCGGAGGAGGGGCGGTGGTCGCCGAAGGAGGCGAGCAGGCTGTCCAACGGCCGGCCGCGCAGGGCCTCGACCACGGAGGGAGTGACGTCGATGATCTCGTAGCGGGCGAGCAGGCCCCCGTCGGCCGTGGCGACCTCAGCCCCGGCCTGGATCGCGCTCGCCGTCGGACCCGCCGCGGGCAGGTACGTGCAGCCCGACATCGCCGTGACGGCGAGCAGGACGAGGGGAAGTTTGCGCATCCAGATGTTGCCCATCGGTATTGCCGAGCCCGTGCCTAGCCCATAGCGGCCCAGGTGTCCGTAGCGGGTGAGCCACACTCCGCCCGCCACGGCCGAGACTGCTAAGTCATCCTCGTTAAGCACAGCTTTTTCGGGGCACTGGAACGACAAATGCCGGGCGTATCGCCCGCGGCCGAAATATCGGGACACAAATCCGGACGCTGTCGGCGGTAACGGATCTGCCGATCGACGCCCAGGGCCGGCCGGACCGGGCGCGATCCGCTCGCTGCCCGTCACTGCCCCTGGGTCACCGCCGCGGTGATGTCGCCGTAGACGGCGCTGACGCGGGATACGTAGTAGCGGATGCTGCCCACCGCGACGATGAAGATCAGGCCACCGAGCAGGGCGTACTCCGTCGCGGTGGATCCGCGGAGGTCGCGGGCGAACCGTGCGGCCGCGGCCCGGATCCGACCCGACGGGGCGGACGCCGCCCAGGATCGCACAGCGCGCAGCCCCGCTCCGTCGCCGCCCGGCTCTTCCATGGTCGAACGCGCCTTCCAGTCCCACTGTCCGCGTGACATCACGCGCTCCGAACGCTGGTACCCGAGCCCGATTGCCGCCGGCTTAACGAAGTGTTCGAAACAGGGGATCGGGCCGAGTCCGGGCGGGATAGGCACCGCCCGGCACGGTGACGGGGCGCCCGCGAGGGCGCGCCCGTGACGGCTCAGGCGTGGCCGGCCTTATGGCGCAGGTCGTCGATCCGCTTCGAGGCCTCGGCCTTGTCGAGGTCGGGGTCGAACGCCTTCGGCTCCTTCGCCTCCTCCGACAGCGTCTTCAGATAGGAGGCCTGCGCGCCGGTCATCGGCTCGCCGCCGGTCGTCCACTGGTCCGGATCCTTGATCTGGTTCGACACGTCCTTCGGGTCGGTCTTGGGGTTCTCCGGCGCGTCCTGGCGCGCTCCGGAATCCCGGCCCGCCTTCGAGGTCGCCTTCGCGGTGGTGGTGGCCATGCGACTGATGTTCCCTGATTGTTCGCGTTCTGGGGCATCAACGCGGCCGGCCGCGCCCCGGTTCCTGCGGCCGCGGCGGCGCCGTCGGGCGCGGCGATCTTCCCTTCCTCGCGCCCGCTCCGCATGATTGCGACGCGCGGCGCCCCCGGCGCACCTCGGAGGCACGGTGATCCGGATGACGTCCCAATCACAGCCGACGCCCGATGCCCGGACGGCCGCTCAAGTGCTCGTGGTCATGGGTGTCTCGGGGTCCGGGAAGAGTACCGTGGCGGCGCTGATCGCCGAGAAGCTCGGCTGGATCTTCGTGGACGGCGACAGCTTCCACACACCGGAGCATGTGGCGAAGATGCGCGCGGGCCACGCCCTCGACGACGCGGACCGCGCGCCCTGGCTCGCCCGGATCGCGACCTGGATCCAGCAGCGCCTCGACGCCGGCGAGTCCGGCGTGGTCGTCTGCTCGGCCCTCAGGCGCGCGTACCGGGACGTCCTGACCCGGGGCAGCCGGCGCGTTCGCCTCGTCTACCTCGACGGCGACAAGGCCCTGATCGCCCGGCGCCTCGCGGAGCGCCAGGGCCATTTCATGTCGCCGGTCCTCCTCGACAGCCAGTTCGCGACCCTCGAGGTCCCGGGGGCCGACGAGCACCCGATCACCATCGGGATCCTCGAGCCGCCCGAGGCGATTGCCGACCGGGTCGTGGCGGAACTCGCCGCCGCGGCGCGCCGGGATCCGGGCAGGGAGTGACGCGATGACAGCAGAAGCCGGCAAGGCCGCGGGGATCGCGCTGGTGATCTCCGACGTCGACGGCACCCTGGTGACCGGCGACAAGCGCCTGACCGCGGCGACGGTGGCGGCCGTGCGCCGCCTGCGCGCGGCCGGGATCGGCTTCAGCATCGCCTCGGCGCGGCCCCCGATCGGCCTGCGGAGCCTCGTGGCGGAACTCGGCCTCGACCTGCCGATGGGGGCCTTCAACGGCGCGAGCGTCGTCCGGCCAGACCTGTCGATCATCGAGGAGCGGACCATTCCCGAGGCGGCGGCCCGGTCGGCCCTCGACCGGCTCCTGGCCGAGGGGCTGGATGTGTGGGTCTTCGCCGACGGCGCGTGGTGCCTGCGCGACCCGGACGGTCCCTACACCGACCTGGAGCGCCGCACGATCGGCGCGGAGCCCCGGGTCGTGGCGGATCTCGGCACGCTCACGGGATCGGCCGCCAAGATCGTCGGCGTCAGCCGCGACCACGCCCACCTCGCGGCCTGCGAGACGCGCATCGCCGCGGCACTGGCAGGCCGGGCCACCGTCCACCGCTCGCAGGCCTACTATCTCGACGTGACTCCGCCCGATCTCGACAAGGGTCGCTTCGTCGCCTGGATGAGCGCGCACCTCGCCATCCCGCGCGAGCGGATCGCCACCTTCGGCGATGCCGGGAACGACCGCCCGATGTTCGCGCAGAGCGGCTACGCGGTGGCGATGGGCAATGCCGAGGCGAGCGTCCAGGCGGCCGCGAGCGCGGTCACGGACAGCAACGACGCCGACGGGTTCGCCCGCGCGGTCGAGCGCCTCATCCTCCCCTGACCGGCCGACCGCGTCCGCGCGCCGCCCTGTGGCGCGCGGATCACAAGCGGGCCCGTCGCCCCGGTCGCCCACAGGCTGCCGAACCGGGGCCGCTTTCCGGCCTCATTTCCCCGTGACCTAGCTTGACCACAGAACAAGCAGCACCGGGTCTCGGAATGCATCGCCTCATCCTGGCCGCCGTCCTCGCGGTCGCGCCCGCCGCCGCCTTCGGGCAGGGCGCGCGCGACAATATCGACGCGCTGATCGAGCAGCAGGCCAAGGCGAACGGCGTTCCGGCGAGCTTCGTGCACGCCGTGGTGAAGCGCGAGAGCAACTACAACCCGCGGGCCAAGGGCGGCAGCGCCCTCGGCCTCATGCAGATCAAGCACGCGACCGCGCGCAGCCTGGGCTACACCGGCGACGCCGCCGGCCTGTACGATCCGGAGACCAACCTGCGCTACGGCGTGGCCTATCTGGCGGGCGCCTACCGCACGGCCAAGGGCAACGTCAGCCAAGCCTACCAGTACTACAACCGCGGCTACTACTACGCCGCCAAGCGCCAGGGCATCTCCACCGAAGTCGCCTCGGTGGTCGCGCCGGTGGCAGCGTCGGCCAGCGCCCTGGCGAGCCTGTTCGGCGGCGGCGTCGCCGACACCCGGAACAACCCCGCTGCCGCCGCCCTGGCCTACGCACCCACCGCCGCCGCGGTGGCGGAGGTTCCGACCGAGACCGTCGAGGTACCGCTGCCGCCGCGCCGGCCCGCCGCCCTGGCCGGCGCGGCGATCGAGCTCGCCAGCCTGTCCATCGACCCGGCCGCCGCGGCTCCGGGCCCGGCCCCGGGCACCGCGCAGGCCGCCGCGGCGCCCGCCGTGGAGGTGCCGCTACCGCCGCGCCGCCCGCGGCCCTGGGCAGCGCCGTCGCGGCGGCCGCGCCGGCGCAGATCGCGGAGCTCCGGCTCTCTCCGCAGCCCGAGGCCACCCCGCTGCGATGACCCCCGCGGCCGCTCCGGCGCCGACCACCGAGGCCGCGGTCGAGGCCGTCGAGGTGCCGCTGCCGCCGCGCCGGCCGTCGCTCCAGATGCTCGCCGCCGCCACACCGCGGCGCGCGCCGGCCGCCGCGCCGGTGCAGGAGGCCACGGCCCTGCCGGTCGAGTAGCGCGCCCTTCCGAACCGGCCGCGCACCGGGAAACCGCCGGCCGGCCGGGCCCTCTGCCCACACAAGGATCATGCCCAAGGCTTGACCATCGGGTCGATCCGCAACACATAGGCGCCACGCCAGCAACGTGGTTGGATCGCTACGGTACGGACCGGCGCCGCAAGACAGCGGCCGTACGCGGGTGGCGCACGACAGATCTCAGGGCAGGAAACGCCGGTCCACGCGCGCACGTTCGGGCAGTATCCTGTCCGGCGGAACGTCAAAGCGCGATGGATCTCGAAGCGGCAGGCATGCAGGGCACGGACTCTGCTTTCGAGCTGGCAGGAAAGCGGACGGCGCCATGACCGGCGTGGTAGAACAGGAATCTCTCTTTCTCACGGACCTCGGGCGGCGCGTCAGACACGCGCGCACCGTGCGCGGGCTGTCGCGCAAGGTCCTGTCGCAGACCTCGGGCCTGTCCGAGCGCTACATCGCGCAGCTGGAGGGTGGCCAGGGCAACGTGTCGATCATCCTGCTGCGGCGGGTGGCCAACGCCATGGGCGTGCGGCTCGACGACCTGATCACCGGCAACGACGCGCTGCCCGACTGGCCGGTGGTGCGCGACCTCCTCGCGCAGGCGAGCCCGGCGCAGATCGTCGCCGCCAAGGAGGCGCTCTCCGGCGGCAGCCGGCCCGAATCGAGCAACCGGCCGCGCGTGGCGCTGATCGGCCTGCGCGGCGCCGGCAAGTCGACCCTCGGCAAGCTCGCGGCGGAGCGCCTCGGCTGGACCTTCGTGGAGCTCAACGCCGAGATCGAGCGCGAGAACGCCCTCTCGGTCCAGGAGATCTTCGCGATCTACGGCCAGGAGGGCTATCGCCGGCTGGAGCAGGCGGCCCTGCGGCGCCTCACGGAGCATCCCGGGCCGCTGATCCTCGCGACCAGCGGCGGCATCGTCGCGGAACCGCTCACATACGATCTGCTCCTGCAGGCGTTCTACACGATCTGGCTGCGCGCCCGGCCGGAGGAGCACATGAGCCGCGTCCGCGAGCAGGGGCACCTCGCCACAACCGGTGATCACGCCTCCGCGATGCAGGAGCTGCGCGCCGTGCTGGCGAGCCGCGAGCCGCTCTACGCCCGGGCCCCGGCCACGGTGGACACCTCCAACATCCCGGTCCAGACGATGCTGGACCGCCTGACGGCGGCGATCGAGGCGCGGTTCGGGCAGCCCGTGCCGCTGGCGGACTGACCCGCCGCCGGTCGCTGACAGCCATGCGACCGATGCGACCTCAGGGCCGCGCCGGCCCTTGATCGCCGCGGTGCAGCGCACCACGCTAGGGCAGAACCCGCGGTCCGGCGCCCCTGCGGCCCACCTCCGCCCCGGGCGGGAGATCCGCCCGTCCGCGCGGGCGCTGGACCGGCCCCGCCGCACGCGCGATCGGCTAACCCTGCGAAGTCCCGGACGTGAGCATCCGCCCATGAGCGCCAGTCCTGCCTTCAATCACCCCTCGCATGACCTCGCGGTCGTCGACCCGGTCTGGTCGCGGCTGCGGGACGAGGCGGAGGACGTCCTGCGGACCGAGCCGCAGCTCGCCTCCTTCATCGTCGCGACGATCCTGAACCACGCCACCCTGGAAGGCGCGGTCTCCCACCGGGTCGCGGCCCGGCTCGGGCACCCGTCGCTGCCGGCCGAACTCGTCGCCCACGCCTTCCACGAGGCGATCACGGCGGATCCGGGGATCGGGCAGGCGTTCCGCGCCGATATCGGCGCGGTGATCGACCGGGATCCGGCGACGCTCCGGGCACTGGAGCCGGTCCTGTACTTCAAGGGCTTCCACGCGCTGCAGGCCTACCGCCTCGCCCACCATGTCTGGAACCGCGGCCGGCGCGACCTCGCCCTCTACCTCCAGAGCCGGGTCTCGGAGGTGTTCCAGTGCGACATCCATCCGGCCGCGCGGATCGGCCGGGGCGTCTTCCTCGACCACGCCACCGGCCTCGTGGTCGGCTCGACCGCGGTGATCGAGGACGACGTGTCGATCCTCCACGCCGTGACCTTGGGCGGTACCGGCAAGCAGCGCGGCGACCGCCACCCCAAGATCCGCCGCGGCGTGATGATCGGCGCCGGCGCCAAGATCCTGGGCAACATCGAGGTCGGGGCCTGCGCCCGGGTGGCGGCGGGCTCTGTGGTGCTGCGGCCGGTGCCGCCGAACACGACGGTCGTCGGTGTGCCGGCGCGCGTGGTCGGTACCGCCGGCTGCGACGATCCGGCCCGGGCGATGGACCAGCTCGTCGCCCTCGACCAGTTCATCCACCTGGGCGACGGGATCTGACCCGGAGTGGTCGCGCTTGCCGCTCCGCCCGCGGCGTGGCAAGCCCTCGGCCCATCCGCGGCGCCAGCGCCGCCAGGGGAGATCGACCAGCGTGACCAAAGCCGAGACCGCGAAGCTTCAGGACTATCTGCGCCGCAAGTTCGCGAACAACAATATCCGCCTCATGGCGATGAAGACCGGCGACTCCGCCGAGGTGTTCATCGGCGAGGAGTCGATCGGCGTGATCGCCGACGACAAGGAGGACGGCGACGATTCCTTCGTCTTCCGGATGGCGATCCTCGACATCGATCTCGAGGAAGAGGCCTGAGGCGCCGCGCCTCGGCGCCTCCAACGTCCCGGGCCGGATCCCGCCGGCCCGCACCTGTGCACGGATTAACGCTAACGAAGGCTCGTGCTTAACAAGCGGTAAACGGCGTGAGTACAGTGCGCTCAACCTGTATCAGGAGCGCGAATAATGGTCCTCACGCCCGCCGCCCTCGAGTCGATCCGGACCCTGTGCATCGGACTGGCGCTGTCCGGCCTGATCGCCAGCGCTTTCGAGCTGTTCGCGGCGCGGCGGGCGAGCTTCAGCCTGCTGGAGCGCGGCGGTCTGCCGGCGGTGGCCGCGCTGCCGATGCTCGCCTTCTCGGCGCCGTTCATCATCCTGCGCAACACGGTGCGCGGCCGGCGGATCGAGCGGCGCCCGATCCCGTTCGTGATGCTGGCGACCGTCATCGCGTGCGGCTGGAGCCTGCTCTCGGGCCGTGTCGCCCTCGACCTCGCCGCGATGCTGGTCGGCGCCTGACCGGGTTCAGGGCTCGGCGGTGGCCACCTGCGCGGTGCCGTCCTTGCCCTCCAGGGACACCCAGGCCGCGCCGTCCTGGCCGGCCCGCTTGATGAAGTTGTAGCCGGTGCGGCGCCAGGAGCGGATCGCGTCGGTCTTGTTGTCGAGGACGAAATCGCCACGGTCGGTCCGGACCGTCAGCACGGCGTGGCCCTCGTTGGTCTCGTCGATCACCACGGTCATCAACAGGGCGCGCCGCGGCAGGCCGCGCTCCACCAGCATCCGCCGCTTCAGCAGCTGGTAATCCTCGCAATCGCCGAACCCGTCATCCGGGAAGTCCCAGCGGTCGACGACGCCCCAGTGCGCCTGATCGGTGATCGGCCGGATGCGCGCGTTCACGCGGCGGTTGACGCTCTGGAGGGTCCGCCACACCGCCACGGTCAGCGGGATCTCGGCCGGCTCGGCCGTGTCGACCGTGCATTCCTGGGGTGTGCGGGTGCAGAAATCCGTCCAGCCGGCGATCGCCCGTACCGGACCGGTCGGTTCGGCGGCGCTCACCTGATCCGGCAGGACCAGCCGGGCATGGGCGTGGGTCGTGGCACCGCCCATCGTGAGGATCGTGCCCAGCAGGGCGAAACTCGCCACCTGCCGCGACCGGCACGCGGCGTGCGTCCAGCCGCGCCATCGCAGCGGGCCGAAGACCTGACACGAGATACCGCCATCCGCGTGCCGCATGGTTCAAGCCCCCGCCGCCCGATGATGACGGAAGGGTGACACGGCGACGTGCGGCGCACAATGGGTCAGGGTGAGACAGGCAACGCGCCGCGAGCCCTATCGGTTCCGATTTAAGAGAGTGTTGCATCCGCAGAGCTCCCCGAGGAAGCATGCGCTGAGCGAATGGCCGCTCTGCGCCCTCGCGGAAGGCCTTGATTCAAGTCAGCTTTGCCGGCTTCTCAGAACGGCTCGCGCAGGGGATTCGCGGCGGGCCCGATCGAAGCGCATGAAGCCGGCCAGCCCGTCGCGGACGGGGCCGCGCCCCAGGAAAGGACCCGCAATGCAGCCCGCCATCCAGCAGGTGATCAGAGCGCTCGCCGAGGATGGTCGGGCCGGCGCGATCAATATCGCGGAGCACGCGGTCGATTCCTATCTCGCCGACGCCCCGAGCGAGGGCGACAGGGCGCTGTCGCGGGACATCCTGGTGCGGGATCTGGCCAGCCTCCGGGGCGTCGCCCCGCATCTCGCGGCCTTCATCGGCCGGGTCGAGTCCTACGTGGCGAGCCTCGCCCAGCCCTCCCTGAGCCGGGCGGCCTGAGGCCGCTTCACCGGTTGGCGGTGGTGACCGGGGAGGTGACGCCGCCGAGGGAGACCCAGGCGACGGCGTCCTGGCTCTCGCGCTTGATGAAGACGTAGCCGGTCTTGTGCCAGGGCAGGATGGCGTTGGTCTTGTTGTCGAGGACGAGGTCGCCCCGGTCGGTGATGAGCGTCAGCACGGCGTGGCCCTCGCCCTTCTCGTCGATCACCACGGTCATGCGCATCGCGCGGCGCGGCAGCCCGGCCTCGGCCAGCATGTGGCGCTTGAGCAGCTGGAAGTCCTCGCAGTCGCCGATGCCGTCCTCGGCCAGGTCCCAGCGGTCGGCCACGTGCAGGTGGTCCTGGTCGGTCATCGGCTCGACCGCCTTGTTGACCCGCCGGTTCACCGACACGATCGTCGCCCAGGTGGCGGGCGTCAGGCTGATCCGGGCCGGCTCGCCCCGGTCCAGCACGCACTCCGCCGCGTAGGTCTGGCAGAACGTCACCCAGGCCGCGATCGGCTTGGCGTCGCCCAGGACCTTGGCACCGGCCTCGGTCGGCAGGCTCGCCAGCGTCTGCGCCTGAGCCGGGGCGGCGAGGCTAAGCAGCGTCGCCGCTCCGACCAGCATCCCCCGAACCGTCCTGAGAAGCCCCGCGCCCATCGAACCCGTCCCCGTTGTTGAGGACAGGATTGCGCCGCAGAGCCTCCGCGGCGCTGAAGCGGATGCGCGCAATTTTATCGATTTGCCGGTGCGGGCCCAGTCAGGCGCGACAGCGTCGACGGGAGACTTGAGAACCCCAGTAAATCGGCGGCTTCAGCTTCGGAAACCGGAAACCTTGAGGTTTCGTCGCCCGTAGACCCGAGCCTTCAGGCGCGCCGCCGCCGTCATCGCGAGCGCAGCGAAGCGATCCGGGGCCACGCCGCGCCGACCGATCTCGCGCTGCCCTGGGTCGCCTCGCCGCGCCCGCGATCACGGGGCGGAATCGCTCACCCCGCCGTCTGGTCGAGCTTGCGCTCGGCCTCGCCCTTCAGCTCCGGGAAGTCCGCCTGCGTGTAGGCGCGGCCCCGGTGCGGATCCTCGGTGATGCCCTCGTGCTCCAGGCGGCGCAGCTGCACCCGCCGGATCTTGCCCGAGATCGTCTTGGGCAGATCGGTGACGAATTCGAGCCCGCGCAGGCGCTTGAAGGTCGCGAGCCGGGCATTGGTGAAGCGGAAGATGTCGAGCGCCGTCTCGGGCCCCGGGATGGCTCCAGCCACCAGGGACACGTAGGCCTTCGGGATGGTGTGGCGCATCGGGTCGGGCACCGGCACCACCGCCGCCTCGGCCACGGCCGGGTGCTCGATCAGCACGCTCTCCAGCTCGAAGGGGCTGATCCGGTAGCCCGACGACTTGAACACGTCGTCGGCCCGGCCCACGAACGTGTAGCAGCCCTGCTCGTCCACGAAGGCGACGTCGCCGGTGTGGTAGAGGTCGCCGGCGGCGCCCGACAGGTTGCCCTGGCCGTCGTCGTAGCCCTGCATCAGGCCGGCGGGGCGGTGGGCCCCGAGTTCGAGGCAGACCTCGCCCTCGGAGGCCGGCTGGCCGTCGAGGTCGAGGACGCGGACCCGGTAGCCCGGCAGGGGTCGGCCCAGCGCCCCGGGCACGACCGGCTGGCCCGGCGTGTTGGCCATGAGCGCCGTGGTCTCGGTCTGGCCGTAACCGTCGCGGATCGTGAGGCCCCAGGCGGTCTTCACGCGCTCGATCACCTCGGGGTTCAGGGGCTCGCCCGCCGCGCAGACCTCGCGCAGGGCGAGGCGCTTCCCGGTCAGGTCCTCCTGGATGATCATCCGCCAGACGGTCGGAGGCGCGCAGAGCGTGGTGGCGCCGGTGCGCTCCAGCTGCGCCAGCAGTGCGGCCGCGTTGAACGGCGCCTGGTTGATCACCAGGATCGTCGCCCCGGCATTCCAGGGCGCGAAGAACGAGGACCACGCGTGCTTCGCCCAGCCCGGCGAGGAGACGTTGCAGTGCACGTCCCCCGGCTGGAGCCCGAGCCAGTACATCGTCGAGAGGGCTCCCACCGGGTAGGAGCGGTGGCTGTGGCGCACCAGCTTCGGCTTCGCCGTGGTGCCGGAGGTGAAGTAGAGGAGCAGCGGGTCGTCGGCGCCGGTGGGCCCGTCGGGCGCGAAGGTCTCGGACGCCTCGAACGCGTCGTCGTAGGCCGCCCAGCCCTCCGTCGGAGCCCCGGTGACGAGGCGGACGGCGCCACCCGTGTCGAGGCCGGCGAACCGCGCGATCTGCTCCGGGCCGGCCACGATCGCCCGCGGGCGCCCGCGAGCGAGGCGGTCGGCGAGCTCGTCGGCCGTGAGCAGCGTGGTCGCCGGGATGACCACGGCGCCGAGCTTCATCGCGGCCAGCATGGTCTCCCACAGGGCCGGCACGTTGCCGAGCAGCAGGAGCAGGTGGTCACCGCGCTTCAGGCCGAGCTGCCGCAGGTGGTTGGCCACCTGGCCGGAGCGGCGGGCGAGTTCCCCGAAGGTCAGGCTCTGCTCGGCCCCGCTGCCGGCCTCGACGATCCGCAGGGCGGCGCGGTCGCGGCTCTCGGGTCCGGCGAGGACGGCGTCGAACCAGTCGAGCGCCCAGTTGAACGGCACCGGATCCGGCCACGCGAAGGCCGAGACGGCGGCGGCGTAGTCGGTGCGATGGGCCAGCAGAAGGTCGCGGGCCTCCCGGAAGCTCGGCATGGTCGTTCCCCTCCCTGTCTTATGGTCTCGCTCCCCGCCCCTCCCGCCGGGGCGGGCCGCGTTCAGGTGTTCTCGAACCGGGGCGGCCGCTTCTCCACGAAGGCGGCCATGCCCTCCTTCTGGTCCTTGGTGGCGAACATGGCGTGGAACACCCGCCGCTCGAACCGGATCCCCTCGGTCAGCGTGGTCTCGTAGGACCGGTTGACCGCCTCCTTGGTCATCATGGCGATCGGCAGCGACATCGACGCGATGGTCTCGGCCGCCTTCAGCGCCTCGTCGAGGAGCTGGTCGGCCGCGATCACCCGCGACACGAGACCGGCGCGCTCCGCCTCGGCGGCGTCCATCATCCGGCCGGTCAGGCACATCTCCATGGCCTTGGCCTTGCCGACGAAGCGGGTCAGCCGCTGGCTGCCGCCGATCCCCGGCATCACCCCGAGCTTGATCTCGGGCTGGCCGAACTGCGCCGTGTCGGCCGCCAGGATGATGTCGCACATCATGGCGAGCTCGCAGCCGCCGCCGAGCGCGTAGCCTGCGACCGCGGCGATGATCGGCTTGCGCACGGCGACGAAGCGCTCCCAGTCGGCGAACCGGTCGCCCGCGTACATCTCCGCGTAGGTGGCGTGCTGCATCTCCTTGATGTCGGCGCCGGCCGCGAAGGCCTTGGCCGAGCCGGTGACGACGATGCAGCCGATCCCCGGATCGGCATCCGCCTCGGTCGCTGCCCGGATCACCTCCCGGGTCAGCTGCGCGTTGAGGGCGTTCAGCGCCTTCGGCCGGTTGAGGGTGATCAGCAGGACGCGCCCGCGCGTCTCCGTCAGGATCGTCTCGTACGGCTCGCTCACGACTCGCCTCCCTGCCCGCGGAGCATACGGATGATCGCGGAAAAGTCCTCTCCCCCGTGGCCCGCGCCCTCGAACAGACCGTAGATCTGCGCGGCCTCGGCGCCCAGCGGCGTCGCCGCCCCCGCGGCGATGGCGGCGGCCTGGGCGAGCCGGAGGTCCTTGAGCATCAGCGCCGCGGCGAAGCCCGGCTTGTAGCCGTTGTTGGCCGGCGAGGCCGGCACCGGGCCCGGCACCGGGCAGTAGGTGGTCAGCGACCAGCACTGGCCCGAGGAGACCGAGGCGACGTCGTAGAGCGCCTGGTGCGACAGGCCGAGCTTCTCGCCGAGCGCGAACGCCTCGCTGACGCCGATCATCGAGATGCCGAGGATCATGTTGTTGCAGATCTTGGCCGCCTGCCCGGCGCCGGCATCGCCGCAATGGAACACGTTCTTGCCCATCGCCTTCAGCAGCGGCTCCGCCCGGTCGAAGGCGGCCTCGGCGCCGCCGGCCATGAACGTGAGCGTTCCGGCCTTCGCGCCGCCGGTCCCGCCGGAGACCGGCGCGTCCACCGACAGGCAGCCGCGCGCCGCGGCGAGGGCGTGGGCCTTGCGGGCGCTCTCGACATCCACCGTGGAGGAATCGATCAGCAGCGTGCCGGCGGGCAGCGCCTCGACGAGCTGCGTCCAGACCTCGACCACGTGCCGCCCGGCCGGCAGCATGGTGACCACGACATCCGCCCCTTCGGCCGCCTCCAGGGCCGAGCCCGCGACCGCGATCCCCTCGGCGCGCGCCGCCTCCAGCGAGGCCGGTACGAGATCGAAGCCGCGCACCGCGTGACCCGCCTTCACGAGGTTGGCCGCCATGGGCCCGCCCATGTTGCCGAGACCGATGAACCCGATGGTCTGTGCCATCCCGTCCTCCCTTGATTGTTGTCCCTCGCGTCTCCCACCCGCGTCCTCGTCCTGAGCCGACGAAGCGGGCCTCGAAGGAGGGCTCCAGGGATCACAGCGGCTCCTGGAGCCCTCCTTCGAAGCCTACGCTTCGTCGGCTCAGGACGAGGGTTTGGGTGGGAACGTGCGACGCGTCATCACACCGGCCCCGTGCGCGCGTCCGAAAAAACCGGCGCCGCCCGCTTCTCCAGCCAGCGGGCGATCCGCGCCGGGTCGACCGCGTCGAGGGTCGGCGGGGTCCAGCGCGGGCTCTTGTCCTTGTCGATCACCGCGGCGCGGATGCCCTCGCGGAAGTCGCCCTCCGCCAGCAGCGCCAGCGAGGCGTGGAACTCGCGCTCCAGGCAGGCCTCCAGGTTCGGCGCGCCGCGGCCGAGGCGCAGGAGGCACAGCGTCAGGACGAGGCTCGACGGCGCCTTGGTCAACAGCGTTGCCCGGGTCGTGGCGGCGAAGTCGGAGCCGTCCGCCTCGAGGGCCGAGAGGATCTCGTCGACCATGTCGAAGGAAAAGCAGCGGTCGATCACCGCGCGGTGCGCGGCCAGGGGCGCCGGGCCGGGGTCCTGCGCGGACCGGGCGATCACGTCCCGCACGCCCTCCTGCCCGGCATCCGGATCGAGCGCCAGGAGGTCGTCGATGAGGTTGGGCAGCCTCGCGGACGGGACCATGACGTCGGCCAGGCGGCAGAAGATCGCGTCGGCGGCGCCGACCGGCTCGCCGGTCAGGCCGAGATAGGTGCCGATCTCGCCGGGCGCGCGCGGCAGCAGCCACGTCCCGCCGACATCCGGCAGGTAGCCGATGCCGGTTTCCGGCATGGCGACGCGGGAGCGCTCGGTGACGATCCGGTGCGATGCGTGGCCCGCGAGCCCGACACCCCCGCCCATGGTGATGCCGTCCATCACCGCCACGAACGGCTTCTCGTAGGCGGCGATGCGGGAATCGAGCCTGTACTCGTCGCGCCAGAAGGTCTCGGCGAAGGCGGTGCCGGGATTGTCGTAGAGGGAGCGCAGGTCGCCGCCGGCGCAGAGGCCGCGCTCGCCCTCGCCGGTGAGCAGCACCGCGGCGATTCCGGGATCCGCCGAGAACTGGTCGAGCGCCCGGTCGATCTCGCCCACCATGCCATGCGTCAAGGCGTTCAGGGCCTTCGGCCGGTTGAGCCGAAGGCGCCCCAGCGCGCCGACCCGCTCGACGATCACGTCGCTCATCGGCGCCCCCCGGTCAGCCCGCGGGCGATGATCAGCCGCATGATCTCGTTGGTCCCTTCGAGGATCTGGTGCACGCGCAGGTCCCGGACGATCTTCTCCACGCCGTACTCGGCGAGGTAGCCATAGCCGCCGTGCAGTTGCAGCGCTTGGTTGGCCACCTCGAAGGCCGCGTCGGTGACGTGGCGCTTGGCCATGGCGCAGAGCTGGGTCGCGGACGGGTCCTTGGCGTCGAGCGCGGCGGCCGCGTGGCGCAGGAAGGTGCGCGACACTTCCAGGCTGGTCGCCATGTCGGCGAGCCGGAACTGCAGCGCCTGGAAGTCGGTGAGCCTGGCCCCGAACGCGCGCCGGTCGCCCATGTAGGCGAGCGCCTTGTCGAGGGCCGCCTGCGCGCCGCCGAGCGAGCAGGCGGCGATGTTGAGCCGGCCGCCGTCGAGGCCGCTCATGGCGATCTTGAAGCCCTGGCCCTCCGCGCCGAGGCGGTTGCCCACCGGCACGCGGCAGCCGTCGAAGCGGACGGCCCGGGTCGGCTGGGCGTTCCAGCCCATCTTGCGCTCGTCGGCCCCGAAGGAGAGGCCGGGCGTGCCCTTCTCCACCACGATCGCCGAGATGCCCGAAGGGCCCGCCTCGCCGGTGCGGACCATGCAGACGTAGAGGTCGCTGGCGCCGGCGCCGGAGATGAACTGCTTCTCGCCGGAGAGCACGTAATGGTCGCCGTCCCGCTCGGCGCGGGTGCGCAAAGCCGCGGCGTCGGAGCCGGAGCCCGGCTCGGTGAGGCAGTAGCTGGCGATCCGCTCCATGCCCATGAGCGACGGCAGCCAGCGCCGGCGCTGGTCGTCGTCGCCGTAGGCGTCGATCATCCAGGCGCACATGTTGTGGATCGAGAGGAACGCCGCCACGGTCGGGCAGCCGGCGCTGAGCGCCTCGAAGATCAGCGTCGCGTCGAGGCGCGACAGGCCGGACCCGCCGACATCCTCGCGGACGTAGATGCCCGCCATGCCGAGGGCGGCGGCCGCCCGCAGGGTCTCGACCGGGAAGGTCTTGTCCCGGTCCCAGTCGAGGGCGTGCGGCGCGATGTGCTCGGCCGCGAAGCCGAGGGCCATCTCGCGGATCGCGGTCCGGTCCTCGTCGAGCCCGAAACTCATGGACACTCCCTCCGATTCACCGCGCAACCGCGCGGGGCCTGCACCTCCGGCGCGTGGGGCGCGGCGTGCACCCTCTCCCGTTCGGGAGAGGGTTGGGGTGAGGGATCAGGTCTGTCCGGAGAGTTCTCGCCCCTGACCCCGTCCCACTCCCGCACGGGAGAGGGGACCCGCGCCCCCGACCTCGAACCGCCGCGCTCTACCGCATCGTCGGGATGGAGAACTCCGCCCCGCTCTTGATGCCGCTCGGCCAGCGCTGCGTCACGGTCTTGGTCTTGGTGTAGAACCGGATCGAGTCCGGCCCGTGCTGGTTCAGGTCGCCGAAGCCCGAGCGCTTCCAGCCACCGAAGGTGTGGTAGGCGATCGGGACCGGGATCGGCACGTTCACGCCGACCATGCCGACGTTGACCCGGGCGGTGAAGTCGCGGGCCGCGTCGCCGTCCTGGGTGAAGATCGCGACGCCGTTGCCGTACTGGTGGGTCGAGGGCAGCGCCAGCGCCTCCTCGTAATCCTTGGCCCGCACCACCGAGAGCACGGGGCCGAAGATCTCCTCCTTGTAGATCGTCATGTCGGGCGTCACGCGGTCGAACAGCGAGCCGCCCATGTAGAAGCCGTTCTCGTAGCCCTGGAGCTTGAAGCCGCGGCCGTCGACCGCGAGCTGCGCGCCCTCGGCGACGCCCTTGTCGATGTAGCTCTTCACCCGCTCCACCGCCTCGGCGGTGACGAGCGGGCCGTAATCGGCCGAGCCGTCATGCGAGGGACCGATCTTGAGCGACTCGACCCGCGGGATCAGCTTCTCCATCAGCCGGTCGGCGGTCTGCTCGCCCACCGGCACCGCCACCGAGATCGCCATGCAGCGCTCGCCCGCCGAGCCGTAGCCGGCGCCGATCAGCGCGTCGACCGCTTGGCCCATGTCGGCGTCCGGCATGATGATCATGTGGTTCTTGGCGCCGCCGAAGCACTGGGCGCGCTTCCCCGTCTCGGCGGCGCGGACGTAGATGTACTCGGCGATGTGCGAGGAGCCGACGAAGCCCACCGCCTTGATGTCCTCGTCGTCGAGGATCGCGTCGACCGCCTCCTTGTCGCCGTTGACGACGTTGAGGATGCCCGGCGGGAGGCCCGCCTCCAGGAAGATCTCGGCGATGCGGATCGGCACGCTCGGGTCGCGCTCGGACGGCTTCAGGATGAAGGCGTTGCCGCAGGCGATCGCCGGGGCGCATTTCCACAGCGGGATCATGGCCGGGAAGTTGAACGGCGTGATGCCGGCGACCACGCCGAGCGGCTGGCGCAGGGAGTAGACGTCGATGCCGGGCCCGGCCCCTTCCGTGTACTCGCCCTTGAGCAGGTGCGGGATGCCGCAGGCGAACTCCACGACCTCGACGCCGCGCTGGATGTCGCCCTTGGCGTCCGGCACGGTCTTGCCGTGCTCGGAGGCGAGGAGTTCGGCGAGCGAGTCGTTCTCGGCGCGGATCAGCTCCAGGAAGCGCATCATCACGCGGGCCCGCTTCTGCGGGTTGGTCGCCGCCCACGCCGGCTGCGCCGCCTTGGCGTTCTCGACGGCGGCGCGGAGCTCCGCCTTGCTGGCCAGGGCGACCTTGGCCTGGACCTCGCCGGTCGAGGGATGGAAGACGTCCGCGAACCGTCCGCTCTCGCCGCCGACGTTCCGGCCGCCGATGTAATGCCCGATCGTGCGCACGCGCGCCTCCCTGTGATGTGGCGTTCGATTTTGGCGCACCCTATCAGGATCGCTTGAGCGATAAAGCCGGATGCGCTTACAGTCGTCGTGCATCGATGCACAGCGAGGGTGCGGCCATGGCCAGGACGGGGCCCAACTGGGACGACCTCCGCTTCTTCCTCGCGGTGGCGCGGACGGGAACGCTGAGCGCTGCCGGGGCCCGCACCGGCACCGAGCACACCACGGTCGGGCGCCGGATCCGTGCCCTGGAGGAAGGGCTCGGCGCCCGGCTGTTCCACCGCAGCAACCTCGGCTACGCGCTCACCGAGGACGGCGCGAACCTGCTGGGCGTCGCGGAGGCCATGGAGAGCGCGTTCCTGTCGGCGAGCGCCGCCACGGAGGCCGCCCAGACGGTCTCCGGCACGGTCCGGATCGGCGCGCCGGACGGGTTCGGCAGCGTGTTCCTCGCACCCCGGATGCACCGGCTCACCGCCCGCCACCCGGGGCTGGAGGTCGAGATCATGGCGACCGCCCGGATCTTCAGCCTGTCGAAGCGCGAGGCCGACATCGTCATCAGCCTCTCGGGCCCGCAGCAGGCGCGGGTGGTGGCGCGCCGGCTGACCGATTACCGGCTGCTCGTCTACGCGGCCGAATCCTACCTCGCGGGGGCCGCGCCGATCGCGGAGGTCGGGGACCTCTCGGGGCATCCCTTCGTCGGCTACATCGAGGACATGCTGTTCACGCGCGAGCTGAACTATCTCGGCGCCCTGGGGCCGCCGGTCTCCGCGCGGCTGCGCTCCACCAACCTCCTGGCCCAGGTCCACGCGACGCTCGGCGGCGCGGGCCTCTGCGTCCTGCCGGCCTTCATCGCGGCGGCCCATCCGGGTCTCGTGCCGGTGCTGCCCGGGGCGGTAGCCCTGACACGCTCGTTCCACATGCACATCCACGAGGATCACCGGAAGGCGGCCCATATCCGCGCGGTGGCGGGCTTCATCGCGGGCGAGGTGGAGGCCGCCGCCGCGCTGTTCGCCGGGCCGGCAGTGTAAGCGCCGGCAGTTTCGCCCGGCGCGCGCAGGTCCTAAGATCGCCGTCCCGGCGGACCAGCAGAGGCGCCGGGAGGGAGAAGCAACAGAATGGTCGCCTCGATCGCCCTGCCCCGGCTGATGCGCGTCGGCGCCGGCGCCTCGCGGCTCCTGCCGGAGGTGCTCGGCCAGCTCGGCCTGTCGCGCCCCTTCGTGGTCACCGACCCCTACCTCGCCGGCAGCGGCCGCACCGACACGCTGCTCGAGCGGCTCACCGCGGCGGGCGCGCGTGCCACGATCTTCTCCGAGACCGTGCCGGACCCGACCGTCGCCTCCGTGGAGGCGGCGCTGGCGGCCCTCCAGGCGGGCGACTTCGACTGCGTGGTCGGCTTCGGCGGCGGCAGCCCGATGGACACCGCCAAGGCGGTGGCGGTGCTCGCCCGCCACGGCGGCCACATGCGCGACTACAAGGCGCCCCGCCAGCAGGACGAGTCCGGCCTGCCGATCGTGGCGATCCCGACCACCGCCGGCACCGGCTCGGAGGCGACCCGCTTCACCATCGTGACCGACGAGGCCTCGGACGAGAAGATGCTCTGCATCGGCCTCGCCTACCTGCCGGTCGCGGCCCTGGTCGATTACGAGCTGACGCTCACCAAGCCGAAGCGGCTCACGGCGGACACCGGCATCGACGCCCTGACCCACGCGATCGAGGCCTACGTCTCGCGCAAGTCGAACCTGTTCTCGGACGGGCTGGCGCTGCAGGCGATGCGGCTGATCGCCCCGAACCTGCGCCGGGTCTGGACCGATCCCGGCGACCGGGCGGCGCGCGAGGCGATGATGCTCGGCGCCACCCAGGCGGGCATCGCGTTCTCGAACGCCTCGGTGGCGCTGGTCCACGGCATGAGCCGGCCGATCGGCGCGCATTTCCACGTGGCGCACGGGCTCTCGAACGCGATGCTGCTGCCGGCGGTGACGGCCTTCTCGGCCCCGGCCGCCGTCGACCGGTACGCCGCCTGTGCCCGCGCCATGAAGATCGCCGGCCCCGACACCGACGATCGCTCGGCGGTGTCGGCCCTGGTGGCCGAGCTCGAGGCACTGAACGACGACCTCGACGTGCCGGGGCCGCGGGAATACGGGATCGACCCGGCCCGCTGGGAGGCGCTGCTGCCCACCATGGCGGCCCAGGCGCTGGCCTCCGGCTCCCCGGCCAACAACCCGGTGGAGCCCACCGCCGACGAGATCGTGGCGCTGTACCGGCGCGTCTGGGCGGGCTGACGACGGCGTCCTATCGGCGGCCCGCGAGCGCCGTCGTCTCCGCGAGCGGAGCGAGACGCCTGAGCAGCGCCACGCTCTCCGAGGCCGCGTAGCGCTCAGTCGCCTCGCTGCGCTCGCGATGACGGAGGGGCATCTGCGCCCCTCCCTCGTCCCTACTTCGCCGCCGTCAGCGGGCAGCCGCTCTCGGCCGGGGTGGCGAAGGCCTCCTTGCCGGGGATGGTCGAGATCAGCTTGTAGAGGTCCCACGGACCCTTCGACTCGGCCGGCTTCTTCACCTCGAACAGGTACATGTCGTGGACCATGCGGCCGTTCGGCTGCACGATCCCGCCATGGGCGAAGACGTCGTCCACCGGCAGTTCCTTGAGCTTGGCGTTGACCGCGTCGGTCTCGTCGGTGCCGGCCGCCTTGACGGCCTTCAGGTAGGACAGGACCGCCGAGTAGGTGCCGGCCTGGATCATGTTGGGCATCCGGCCGGTGCGCTTCATGTAGCGCTGGCCGAAGGCGCGGGTCTCGTCGTTGGCGTCCCAGTACCAGCCCTCGGTGAGCGTCAGGCCCTGGGCGACCTTGAGTCCGAGCCCGTGCACCTCCGAGAGGGTGAACAGCAGGGCCGCGAGCTTCTGCCCGCCCTCGACGATGCCGTACTCGGCCGCCTGCTTGATCGCGTTCGAGGTGTCGAGGCCGGCATTGGCGAGCCCGATCACCTTGGCCTTCGAGCCCTGCGCCTGGAGCAGGAAGGACGAGAAGTCCTGGTTCGAGAGCGGGTGCCGGACGCTGCCCAGCACCTTGCCGCCGTTGGCGATCACCACCTTGCTGGTGTCGGCCTCCAGCGCCGAGCCGAAGGCGTAGTCGGCGGTGAGGAAGAACCACGTGTTGCCGCCCGCCCGGGTCAGCGCGCCGCCAGTGCCCACCGCCAGCGCCCGCGTGTCGAACGCCCAGTGGTAGCCGTACGGCGTGCAGGCCTTGCCGGTGAGGTCGCTGGTCGCCGCCCCGGTGGTGATGGTGATCTTCTTCTTCTCCTTGGACAGGCCCTGGACCGCCAGCGCCACCGAGGAGGTGGTCAGCTCCATGATCGCGTCGACCCCGTCGCGGTCGTACCATTGCCGGGCGATCGCCGAGGCGATGTCGGGCTTGTTCTGATGGTCGGCCGTGAGGATCTCGATCGGCACGCTGCCGATCTTGCCGCCCATGTCCTCCACCGCCATGCGGGCGGCCTCGACCGAGCCCTGGCCGCCGTACTCGGCGTAGAGGCCGGACTGGTCGTTGAGGATGCCGATCCGTATCGCGTTGTCCGAGAAGCTTCCCTGCGCGGCCGCCGGGGCGGAGCCGAGCGCGGTCCCCGCGAGGGCGGTCGCCAGCACCGCGCCGCCGATTGTCCTGATCATGTCTCCCCCCGGTTCGCCCGAGTGCCCGCTTCTGAGGCGGTTCCGGCGGCACGATAGGGGACGACCCGGCGCTGCGCCACGGCCGAGGTCGAGCGGAGGCTGAAGGATTCCGCGGATTGTGACGCGGTTCCGGTCGCCCCGTTTCCGGACCGGCGACAACGGCAGAGGTTATAATACCTTAACCATAATTACACGAATCCCCGCGCAGGTTCCGGTCATGGACGGCAATCCGGCCGTCTCCGGCGCGTGGCGATGCGATGAACCCAGCCCGTTTCGCCGTCCTCGGTATCGCCCTCGCGGCGGGGACCGGGGCGGCCTTCCTGATGAGCGGCGGCGACCCGCCACCGCCGCCACCGCCGCCGGCGGCCGAGGCGCCGCCGCAGCCGACGACCGACGTGCTCGTGGCCGCCATCGACATGCCCATGGGCCAGGTGCTCCGGGCCGCGGACCTGCGCTGGCAGCCCTGGCCGGACGGCGCCGTGGCCAACGGCTACATGACCCGCAAGATCAACCCCAAGGCCCTCGAGGAGACCGTGGGCGCGTCCGTGCGCTCGGGCTTCCTGACGGGCGAGCCGATCCGCGCCCAGAAGCTGGTGCGCCCGGAGAGCGGCTTCATGGCGGCGATCCTGCCGCCCGGCATGCGCGCGGTCGCCATCGTCACCGACAGCCGCGGCACCAACTCGGCCGGCGGCTTCATCCTGCCGAACGACCGCGTCGACGTGATCCGCACCTTCCGCGACGAGTCCAATTCGCGGGCCAACAACAGCGACGTGCAGCTCTCCCAGACGATCCTGACCGACATCCGCGTCCTGGCGATCGGTCAGCTGGTCCAGGAGAAGAACGGCACCAACGTCGTCACCGGCGAGACCGCGACGCTGGCCGTCACGCCCGCGCAGGCCGAGACCCTGGCCCTCGCCCAGAAGGTCGGCGCCCTGACCCTCTCCCTGCGCAGCCTCGCCGATGCCGGGCGGCCGCCCGAAGCCACGCCGCTGGCCGACGCGTCCGCCGCGCAGATGCCCGAACCCGCCCTGACCGTGGTGCGCTTCGGCGTCGCGCGGCAGCAGACGCCGTGACCGCCATGATCGCTCCTCCGCCCGCTTCGCTGCCCGACGCCCGCCCGCCGCGGCGCTCCGACCGCGGCCCGCGCCGCCGCTCGGCCGGCGCCCTCGCCCTGTTGGCCGCCCTGAGCGGGCCGGCCTCCGCCCAGGACCGCCAGACCTTCGGTCCCGCACCGGTCCTGACGGTCGGGGCCGCGGAAGCCAACACCACCCGGCGGGTCGAGCTGACCGCCGGCCGCTCCGTCATCGTCGATCTGCCGCGGGACGCCAAGGAGGTGTTCGTGGCCAACCCCGCGGTGGCCAACGCGGTGGTGCGCTCGACCCGCAAGGTCTTCGTGATCGGCATGGCCGACGGCGCGACCTCGATCTTCATCATGGATGCCGAGGGCCGCCAGATCGCCGCCCTCGACGTGACGGTGGCGCGGGACCTCAACCTCGGGACCCTGCGCGAGCTGCTCAGCCAGAGCATCCCGGGCGGGCGCTTCGACGTGCGCTCCTCGGGTGCCTCGGTGCTCCTGTCGGGGGCGGTCAACTCCTCGTCGGACGCGCAGCAGGCGATCGACATCGCCAACGCCTTCGTGGGCCTGGGCGGCGGCGGGGCCGCCGGGCCGGCCGGGGCGGCCAGCGGCGGTGTCGCCGCCGGGTCGCGGGGCGCGGTGATCAACAATCTCACGATCCGCAACAAGGATCAGGTGATGCTCCGCGTCACCGTGGTCGAAGTGTCCCGCAACGTCGTGAAGCAGTTCGGCATCAACATGACCGGCAACTGGGCGGCGCTGAACCCGGTCGGGAACCTGGGGCAGACGCTCGTGAACGGCGGGACCGCGGCGGCCACGCAGGTTCCGGCGATGAACCCGAACGTGATCACCAACAACCTGCCCTTCCCGATCAACACGAACACGCCGAGCGGAAACCTGATCCAGGCCTCCGTGCAGGGGGGCGGCTTCTCGCTCCAGGCGACCCTGAAGGCGTTCGAGCAGGCCGGCGTCTCGCGCATCCTGGCCGAGCCGACGCTGACCGCCATCTCGGGCGAGGCCGCCAAGTTCCTGGCCGGCGGCGAGTTCGCGGTCCCGGCCTCGGCGACCTGCGCGGTCGGCGGCGTCTGCTCGCCCGGCATCACCTACAAGCCCTACGGCGTCGCCCTGTCGTTCACCCCGACGGTGCTGGCCGACAACCGGATCTCGATCCGCGTCGCCACGGACGTGACCGAGATCGATACCCAACAGAGCTTCAGCTACGTCATCGGCAACACCTCGGTCGCGGTGCCGGGCACCCGGGTGCGCCGCTCAGAGACCACCGTCGAGCTGCCCTCCGGCGGCGTGATGATGACCGCCGGCCTGCTCCAGCAGTTCAACAAGCAGGCGATCGCCGGCCTGCCCGGCCTGATCAACCTCCCGATCCTCGGCGCGCTGTTCCGCTCCCGCGATTACCAGCGCCAGGAGACCGAGCTGATGATCATGTGCACGCCCTACATCGCCCGGCCGATGGAGCCGAAGCAGGTCAGCCGGCCCGACGACAACTTCGTCGACGCCAGCGACGGGCAGACGGTGCTGCTCGGCCAGATCAACCGCATCTACGGCAAGGTCGCCCCGCCCGGCGCGACCGCCGCGGCGCCGCTCGGCCGCGCCTACCGCGGCCGCGTCGGCTTCATCGTCGAGTAGCGCCCCGCAGCCCCGCCGCGCCCCCAGGATCGGACCCATGACCGGACGTCACACGCCCGCCCTGCCCCGCCGCGCCGCGAGCGTGCTCGCCGCCTGCGCGCTGGGCACCCTCGCGGCGGCCTGCAAGAGCGATCCCGCCACGACCGGCGGCATCGACATAACGGATTACCGCGCGCGCCACCCGATCGTGCTGACCGACGGGACCCGCAGCCTCGACGTGTTCCCCACCGGCACGGGTCATCTGGACCCGCGCCAGGCGACCGATGTCGACGCCTTCATGCTGGAATACCGGCGCTACGGCCGCGGAAGCCTGCTGATGCAGGTGCCCCAGGGCGTCCCGGCCGACCAGATCGTCGCCGTGGAGCGGACCGCGTCGGTGCTGGGCCGGCTCGGCACGCAGAACGGCGTCAACGGCCGCGAGATCACCGTCACCGGCTACGCGGTGGCCGCGCCGACCCTCGCCTCGCCGATCCGTCTGAGCTTCCAGCGCATGCAGGCCAAGGTGGCCGACGCCTGCGGCCTCTGGCCCCAGGACCTCGGGACCAGCAATTTCGCGATCGACTACAACAACCGGCCGAGCTGGAACCTGGGCTGCGCCACGCAGTCCAACGTAGCCGCCCAGGTCGCCGACCCGGTCGACCTCGTGCGCGGCCGGCCCGAGGGCCGCATCGACACGGTCAAGCGGGTCCGGGACATTGGCCAGTTGCGGGATGGCAAGGATCCGTCAACCACATGGCGGCAAGATGGGCAGACCGCCGTGAAGTCCCAGGTCACGAACTGAGACAGCCGGCGTCGGGGATGGGCAGCCCCGCCGCCGACCGCAACGCCGCGCCCCGCACGCGAACCCGAAAGCGCCGTCATGGCAGAGCTGTCCGAGACGACCGAGCGCACGATCGCCCCGGTGCCCCGGATCACCATCCAGGCATTCTGCGAGACCGGCGAGACCGCGGCGATGATCGAGGGCGCGGCCCTCGACCGGCGCATGCAGAAGGCGCAGGTCAAGGTGCGGATGGGCGGCGGGGCCGCCGCGATCGAGGCCTACCGGCACGCGCCGACGCCCAACGTCATCCTCATCGAGGTCCAGGGCGCGCGCTCGAAGCCGATCGAGTGCCTCGACGCCCTGGCCGAGGTCTGCGACGAGGGCACCCGCGTCCTGGTGATCGGCCACGTCAATGACGTGATGCTCTACCGGCAGCTGATCCAGCGCGGGGTGTCCGACTATCTGATGGCGCCGGTCGAGCCCCTGACGCTCATCGCGGCGATCTCCGACCTGTTCACGGCCCCGGGCGTGAAGCCTGTGGGACGGACCGTGGCGGTCTACGGCGTCAAGGGCGGCATCGGCGCCTCGACCGTGGCGCACAATTTCGCGTGGTCCGTGGCCCGGAGTCAGGGCGTCCAGACGGTGATCGCCGATCTCGACATCGCCTTCGGCACCGCCTCGCTCAACTTCAACCAGGATCCGCCCCAGGGCATCGCCGAGGCGGTGTTCGCGCCCGAGCGCCTGGATTCCGCCCTGGTCGAGCGGCTGCTGTCCAAGTGCAGCGACAACCTGAGCCTGCTCTCGGCCCCGGCCAGCCTGGACCGGACCATCGACCTGTCCGAGCCGGCCTTCGACACTCTGATCGAGCACATGCGGGCGAGCGTGCCCTGCGTGGTCCTGGACATCCCGCACCAGTGGAACGCGTGGTCGAAGCGGGTTCTCACGGCGGCCGACGAGATCCTGATCGTGGCCGGGCCCGACCTCGCCTGCCTGCGCAACGCCAAGAACCTCCTCGGCGCGCTGAAGCACGGCCGCCCGAACGACCAGCCGCCCCGCATCGTGCTGAACGGCGTCGGCGTGCCCAAGCGGCCCGAGATCGGCACCGCCGAGTTCGCCAAGGCCCTGGAGGCTCCGGTCGCCCTGACGATCCCGTTCGAGCCGACCCTGTTCGGCACGGCGGCCAACAATGGCCAGATGATCGCCGAGATCCAGGCGGGCTCGAAGGTGGCGGAGCTGTTCAACGATCTGGCGGCCATGACCCTCGGGCGCCCCGAGAGCCGGCGCGGCCGTCCGAGCCTGCTGGAGCCGCTGCTCGCCAAGCTTTCCGGCCGCAAGGCATCCTGATGGGGACGCGATCCTTCGCCCGGCAGGCGCCGCGGGTCAGCGTCGGGGATCTGACCCATGTTCGGTAGGCGTCAATCCGGCGGCGCGTCGGCGGCGCCCCCGCCGATCCCGCAGGCGCGGATCCCGGCGCCGGCCACGCCTGTGCTGCGCGACGCGCCGGCGGCGGCCTCGCGCCCGGCACCGGCGGCCCCGGTCGTCGTCGAGACCGCGCGCTCGGAGGATTACTACCGCACGAAGAGCCTGATCTTCGGCGCCCTGATCGAGGCGATCGACCTGACGCAGCTCTCGCGCCTCGACGCCGAGACCGCGCGCGAGGAGATCCGCGACATCGTCACGGAGATCATCGGGCTCAAGAACATCGTCCTGTCGATCTCCGAGCAGGAGGAGCTGCTCGACGACATCTGCAACGACGTGCTGGGCTACGGTCCCCTGGAGCCGCTGCTCGCCCGCGACGATATCGCCGACATCATGGTCAACGGCGCCCACCGGACCTTCATCGAGGTCGGGGGCAAGATCCAGCTGACCAGTGTGCGGTTCCGCGACAACCAGCAGCTGATGAACATCTGTCAGCGGATCGTCAGCCAGGTCGGGCGCCGCGTCGACGACGCCTCGCCGATCTGCGACGCGCGCCTGCCGGACGGATCCCGCGTCAACGTCATCGCGCCGCCCCTGGCGATCGACGGCCCGGCGCTCACCATCCGCAAGTTCAAGAAGGACAAGCTGACCCTGGAGCAGCTCGTGCGCTTCGGGGCGATCTCGCCCGAGGGCGCCGAGGTCCTGAAGATCATCGGCCAGTCGCGCTGCAACGTGGTCATCTCGGGCGGCACCGGCTCGGGCAAGACGACGCTGCTCAACTGCCTCACGGCCTTCATCGAGCACGACGAGCGGGTCATCACCTGCGAGGACGCGGCCGAGCTGCAGCTCCAGCAGCCCCACGTGGTGCGCCTGGAGACGCGGCCGCCCAACATGGAGGGCCAGGGCCAGGTCACCATGCGCGACCTCGTGAAGAACTGCCTGCGCATGCGTCCCGAGCGGATCATCGTCGGTGAGGTGCGCGGACCGGAGGCCTTCGACCTGCTCCAGGCGATGAACACCGGCCACGACGGCTCGATGGGCACGCTCCACGCCAACAGCCCGCGCGAGTGCCTGTCGCGTATCGAGTCGATGATCTCGATGGGCGGCTTCTCGCTGCCCTCGCGGACCCTGCGCGAGATGATCTGCGGCTCGATCGACGTCGTGATCCAGGCCATGCGCCTGCGCGACGGCTCCCGGCGCATCACCCACATCACCGAGGTTCTCGGCATGGAGGGCGACGTCATCACCACGCAGGACGTGTTCCTCTACGACATCGTCGGCGAGGACGCGAACGGCAAGCTGATCGGGCGCCACCGCTCGACCGGCGTCGGCCGGCCGAAATTCTGGGAGCGCGCCCGCTACTACGGCCTGGAACAGCGACTCGGCGAGGCGCTCGACGCTGCCGAGGTCATCGACCGGAACTGAGCCGATGGCGGACGCCTCCAACCTGCCGATCGCCGCCGGCCTCGTCGGCATCGCGGTCGCCGCCGTCGCCTACGTGGCGGTCCTGCCCCTGCTCGGCGGCGAGCGCCGGGCCAACAAGCGCCTGAAGTCGATCAGCGTCTCGGCCTCGGGAGCGGCGACCCGGGGCGTGGCGGTCAACCGACGCGAGCAGGTCGCCAAGACGCTGAGCGAGATCGAGGCGAAGGCCAAGGGCGCCTCGAAGGCCAGCGTCGAGCTGAAGCTCGCCCGCGCGGGCCTCGGATGGACGAAGCAGACCTTCTACGGGATGTCGGCCCTGAGCGGCGTCGTCTTCGGCCTCCTGCTCTTCGTCATCACCGACAACGCCCTGGCGGCGCTCGGCGCCGCCTTCGCGGGCGGCTTCGGCCTCCCGGCCTATCTGCTGCGCCACCTGCGGCTCAAGCGCATCGCGAAATTCAACAAGGAGCTGCCCAACGCCGTCGACGTGGTGGTCCGCGGCATCCGCACCGGCATCCCGGTGGGCGACTGCTTCCGCATGGTCTCGCGCGAGGCCGAGGAGCCGGTGCGCAGCGAGTTCCGGACCGTGGTCGAGACCCAGGCGATGGGCCTGTCCCTCGGCGAGGCCTGCACCCGCCTGTTCGAGCGGGTGCCCACCGCCGAGGTGAACTTCTTCGCCATCGTGATCAACATCCAGCAGCAATCGGGCGGCAACCTCTCCGAGGCGCTGAACAACCTGTCCACGGTGCTGCGCGACCGCGCCAAGATGCGCGGCAAGGTCCAGGCGATGAGCATGGAGGCCAAGGCCTCGGCCTCGATCATCGCCTGCCTGCCCTTCGCGGTGGCGGGCATCACCGCCCTCACCAGCCCCGACTACATCTCGCTGCTCTGGACCACCGATACGGGCAAGATCGCCCTGGTCGGCGCGGCGATCTGGATGTCCATCGGCATCTTCACGATCAAGAAGATGATCGCCTTCGAGTTCTAGGCGCGGTGCGCCGTCTTCCGGATCCCGCCCGATGATCGACGCCATCGCCGAGAAGCTGTTCGATCCGCGCTTCATGGGCACGGTCCTGGCCGCCGTCGCGGCGGCCGCGACCGCCTACGCGGTGGCGCAGCCCTTCCTGGAGACCGACCGGCTCGGCAAGCGGATGAAGCTCGTCAGCGACGAGCGAGAGCAGATCCGGCGGCGCGAGCGGCTGAGCGCGGAGCGGACCGGCAACCGGGCGACGCTGCGCACGGAGCCGAAGGCCTACATGAAGTCCATCGTCGAGCGGTACCAGCTGCGCCGCTGGCTCGGCACGGACACCGCCAAGCGCAAGCTGATGCAGGCGGGCTATCGCGGCCAGGGGGCGGAGACGGCGTTCCTGTTCTTCCGCCTCGTCGTGCCGGTGGTCGCGGTGATCGCGGCCCTGTTCTACCTGTTCGTGCTGGAGGTGCTCGACGCCTCGTACCTCATGCGGTTCGGGCTAGTGATCGGCGCGGCCTACATGGGCATCAAGGCGCCGGAGCTGTTCCTGGTAAATACCGCCAAGAAGCGCCAGACCGAGATCCGCAAGGCGTGGCCCGACGCCCTCGACCTCACGCTGATCTGCGTGGAATCCGGCATGGCGATCGAGAACGCGTTCCGGAAGGTGAGCACCGAGATCGCCACGTCCTCGGTCGTGCTGGCCGAGGAACTCGCGCTGATGACCGCCGAGATGTCGTTCCTGCCCGACCGGCGCCAGGCCTACGAGAACCTCGTGATGCGCACCGGGCTCGAGCCGGTGAAATCCGTGGCCACGGCGCTGATCCAGGCTGAGCGTTACGGCACGCCGGTGGGTCAGGCGCTGCGCGTGCTGAGCCAGGAGAGCCGCGACATGCGCATGAACGAGGCCGAGAAGAAGGCGGCCGGGCTTCCGCCGAAGCTCACCGTCCCGATGATCCTGTTCTTCCTGCCCGTGCTGTTCGTGGTCATCATCACCCCGGCGGTCATCCAGATCATGCGGACGCAGTGACGGCCGGCATGGTCCAGGGGATACGACAGGGGATACGGCAGGACCGGCCTCAGCGGATGCGGCCGGGGCGGGTCGGCTCGAACACGATGCGGCGGTGATAGGCGCACCAGCTCTTGCCGTCGGACACGGGGGCGCCGCAGCAGACGGCGCGGTCGTTCGGCTCACCGATGATGTACTTGCACACGAAGGCGCCGGACTGAGCGAAGGGCACGCGCAGGTCGGCCGAGGGCTCCTCGACGGTCTCGGCGTCGCCGATCTGGGACATGCGGACGAGTTGATTCATGGTATCGATCGGCTCAATAAGCATCCTGCACGGTGGGTCGGGCGCCCGGGCAGACAGGGAAGGTTTGAACGCATCTCGTTCAGGCGACGGCCCCGTTTCGCGTCCGCGAGCGGAGCGTCCGGGGCGGCCAACACGATGCCGGCCGTACGGCCGACGCGATTGGCGTCATCATGGTGTCGTAACTGGGGTTACGGCTCTTTAAAACAAGACCAGCCTGCGCTGGATGCATCGGACCACGGTGCAGGATGCGTAGCTCCGTGTTCCCACGCGCGCTCGATTGGCATCGGCCGGCATCGGCGCGGCTGACGAATCCGCTCGAACGCCGCCGCCCCGCGGCGGCCCGGACGTGCAACGCGCTGCGACCTGTGGTTCTGTGAGCCCGCAACGCGAACAGAGCCGGATCCGCCGACCATGGCCCAAGCGCCCCTCGTGTCACCCGAATGGCTGCACGACCGCCTCGCGGCCCCCGACATCGTCGTGCTCGACACCTCCTGGTACCTCCCGGCCGCGGGCCGCGATCCCGAGGCCGAGTTCCGCGCGGCCCACATCCCCGGCGCCCGCCGCTTCGATCTCGACGCCATGAGCGACACCGAGTCGAACCTGCCGCACATGCTCCCGCGGCCCGAGGTGTTCGCGGCGCGGATGCGCGCGCTCGGTATCGGCGACGGCATGCAGATCGTGGTCTACGACGGACAGGGGCTGTTCTCGGCCCCGCGGGTCTGGTGGATGCTCAAGGCCTTCGGCGTGCGCGACGCGCTGGTCCTGGACGGCGGCCTGCCGGCCTGGGTGGCGGCGGGCTACCCGACCGAGGAGGGCGAGCCGCGCCCGCACGAGCGCCGGCACTTCACCGCTCGCCTCGACCACGGCGCCGTGGCGGACGCGGACGACGTCGCCCGGGCCCTCGAGACCGGCTCGGCGCAGGTGGTCGATGCCCGCTCGGGCACGCGGTTCCGCGGCGAGGAGCCGGAGCCCCGCCCCGGTGTCCGGCCGGGGCACATGCCCGGCGCCCGCAACCTGCACTACGCGGCCCTCCAGCGCGATGGCCGGATGAAGAGCCCCGAGGAGCTGCAGGCCGTCTTCGCCGAGAACGGCGTCGATCCGGACCGGCCGATCGTGACCACCTGCGGCTCCGGCGTGACCGCGGCGATCATCGCGCTGGCGCTGGAGACCATGGGCCGCCCCGCCCGGGGCCTCTACGACGGCTCCTGGTCGGAATGGGGCGCCGACCCGGCCCGGGCGGTCGCGACGGGTTCCTGAGAGGCAGCCTCCCGAACCGGCCCGGCGGCCCGTCCGCTCGGGGCTGGTCACGCGTCGCCTTGAATGCTCCGTGATCGATTTCGATATATCGAATGCGCCTGCGGTTGGGCGCTCTACGGAGAAAATCATGCCGCTTCACGACACCACCGCCTTCTCGGGCACCGTCGGGCACGTCTTCGCCCATCGCTTCACCGTCGAGGCCGACGGTGAGACCCATCTCGCTGACCTCGGCCCGAAAGGCGTGGCCGCCTTCCCGATCGCGCACGGGCTGCGGGTGACTCTCGAGGGCGAACGCCGTCCCTCCGAGATCAAGGTCACGCGGATCTCGGCGGAGGGCCGGGATCCTGTGGAGATCCATCACAAGAAGCCCCACCACCCACACGGGCCGAAACGGGCGGAGGCGCGGGCGGAGGCCTCGGCCGATCCCGCGCGCGCTCTCGCGGCGGTCGCCTCCGCGGGCTGGGCGGTCATGGACGCGCCCCGGCGCAAGCCGAAGCATTTCGAGGTCCTGGGTCGCCGACCCGACGGGGCGGCAACGGAGCTGCACGTCGATTTCGCCGGCACGATATACCGGGAGAAACCGGCCGATCCCACCAAGTGGACTGCGCAGAGCTGAGGACGGCCACACGGTTTCCTCCGCCGCGCCGACGGTCGGTGCGGCGGAGGTCGCTTGACGTTCCCTACGCCGCCCGCACCGCGCGGCGCTTGTCGGTGGCGCTCCACTGCATCAGGCCGACCATGACCGCGATGGTGGCGATGTAGACCAGCCCCTGGAGGGCGGTCGGCCGGTCGGTGTAGCCGACCAGCGCGTGCAGGACGCGGCCCGGCCAGGAATTCTCGGCGATCACGGCGGAGCTGTTCCAGAGGGTGTGGCCGAGGACGTCCACCACACCGGCATTGGCCAGGAACTGCGCCGCCTGCGCGGCGAGGCCGGCCGCGAGGAAGATGATCAGGACACTGGTCACCGAGAAGACGTAGCGGCTCGGGATCGAGGCGAGCCCGAGATAGGTCACGGCCGAGAGGAGCGCGCCCGCACCGATGCCGGCGACCGCCCCGAACTGGATGTCCGCGCCCGAGGTGCCCGAGGCCACGAGGCCGTAGAGGAACAGGACCAGCTCGGCCCCCTCGCGCAGGATCGCGGCGCCGATCACGATCGACAGGGCCGCCGCCTCCCGCTCGCCCGAGCGCACGGCCGCACCGGCGGCGCGCAACTCGCCGGCCAGCTCCTTGCCGTGCTTGCTCATCCAGGTGTTGTGCCAGATCAGCAGCAGCACGGCGACGATCAGGACCGCGGCGTTCAGGATGTCCTGCCCGCTACCCTCGAAGGCGTCGGAGATCTTCTCGGCGAACAGGGCCACCAGCGCGGCGCCCGCGAGGCCGCCGACGATGCCGAGCAGGACCCAGCGCATCCGGCCCGGAATGCCGCGGGTCGCCGCCAGCACGATGGAGATGATGAGGCCCGCCTCGATGACTTCGCGGAAGGCGATGACGAAGGCGCCGATCATGGCGGTCTCCAGAAGTTGTGAGGTCGTGTGACGCGAGGCGCGCGAACCGCGCGCTACCAGATCCAGAACAGGAGCACCCAGTTGGCCACCGAGAGGGCGGCCGCGCCGGCGATGCAGGCCGAGGCCGCCACCCGGCGCAGGCCGCCGGCGTCGAGACCCGCCACCCGCCAGGCCAGCCAGACGCTCCACAGGCTCGCGCCGGCCAGCAGGCCCGCGCGGATCTCCGCCACGTAGGGGATCACGATGCCGTCGCCGCGCAGGAACGTCACGGTGAGCGCCGACAAGCCCAGGAAGACGCCGCAGCCCGCCACCGGGATCAGCGTCTGGGTCAGGTGGTGGAAGCGCCGGAGCGACCAGCCCCCGAGGCTCAGGGTCGCGAGCGCCACGATCCCCGACAGGGCGAGCCCGAGCACGACGGTGGCGGCGCCGATGTAGGCCAGCAGCAGCCCGCCGTCGAGGAGCGTCATGACGTCGTTGCGGTCGGGATAGTTCGTCAGCACGAACCAGGGCGCCGAGTACTCCAGCGGCCACGTCGTTCCGCGCTCGATGAGCCACGTGGCCGCCCACTGCTTGGCATCGACGTACCAGGGGCTCGAGGACCACTGGAAGGCGCCCACCGCCAGCGCCAGCATGCCGAACAGGATCAGCATGGTCTGGTCGAGGCTCGGCTCCGCGCCGGCCACGTGGACGATCTCGTGGTTGGGCGAGCGCAGGGCGAGGTGCACGGCGCCGCGATGGCCGCTGCAGCGCCCGCACATGTGGCAAGCGCCCGCGCCGCGCATGGTCTTCACCGGCACGAGGGGCGCGCAGTTGAAAGCCTCGGTGCCGCCGACCGGCTTGGGCGAGGCCGCCCAGGCGGCGCGGTCGACCTGGAAGCTCACCGGCGCGAGCTTCGACAGCACCGCGAAGACGCCGTTGACCGGGCAGAGGTAGCGGCACCAGACCCGCTTGTTGCGCCCGTACAGCAGGCCGACCACGATCGCCGCCAGCGTCGAGCCGCCCAGCACCGCGAGCACCGGCTTCGGGTAGCCGTAGACGCTGGTCATCTGGCCGTAGACGGTGGTGCCCGCGAAGGCCACGAACGGCCAGCCCTGCCAGGTGATCCAGCGCGGCACGGCGTAGCCGCGGCTCCAGCGGCTCGCGAACTCGCTCAGCGCGCCCTCCGGGCAGAGCACGCCGCACCAGGCCCGCCCGACCAGCACCATGCTGACCAGCACGAACGGCCACCAGATCCCCCAGAAGGCGAACTGGGCGGCCAGCGTCAGGTTGGTCCAGATGTGGGCGGCATTGTCGGGCAGCGGCAGCAGGGCCGGGACGATCACCAGCACCGCGTAGACGGCGACGATCAGCCACTGCACGGACCGGATGATCCAGCCGTACCGGCGCAGCACGTCGCCGAACCGCGCGAGCCGCGCGTCGACCGCGGACCGGCGCGGCGTGACGCCGGCCAGGGCCAGGGAGCCGGGCGCTGTCGTGGACGCGCTCATTTGGCCACCATGGTCGCCTTCGCTTCCGGGTGGAAATCGTCGAACACCTGGTAGGTGCCGGCATCGAGGGTGCGGAACACGATCGCCGAGGTCGAGCCCGCGGCCAGCGCCTTCTCGCGCCGGAGTTCCGTGCTCTCGAACTCCACCGGCGTCTGGCCGGTATTCGAGATCTCGAGCTTGAACCGGGTGTTGGCCGGAACCTCGATCACCGTCGGGATGATCACGCCGTCGCGCATCTCCACCTTGATGACCGGCATGTCGTCGGCCCGCGCCGGCGCGGAGGCCGACGCGGCGGCGACCAGCAGCAGCGGGATGGCTCGGACGAGGGAGCGCGGCAAGCGGGACACGGTCAGCTCCAGCACTCTCAGTAGGCGCCCTTCTTGCCGACGCCCGCGAAGGTGAAGTCCTGGGTGATCTCGAAGGGCTCGAACCAGGGGCCGACACCCGTCTCCTTGTCGACGTGGCGGCCGAAATGGCTGTCCTTGCCCGGGGGCGCGACGGTGACCTTGAGACGGTAACGACCGGGGCCGAACAGCTTGACGTTGTCGCCGTAATGCGGCCCGTCATTGGCCACCATCGGCATCAGCATGCCCGACACCGTCTGGTCGGTGGGCTTGTCGCCGTCGAGCTTCACCGCCTCGAACCGGACGTCGAGCGCCGGAACCCAGTCCCCCTCGGCGAAGCCGTTGCGGTTGTCCTTGGCGGCGCGGATATCGGTCTCGAGGTGGATGTCCGACTTGGCGGCCTCGCGCATCATGCCGGGCGGATCCATCTCGATCGGCTGGAGATAGACGGCGGCGACCTCGAGGCCGTTCCGCGTCACGTGCGGCCCGATCGGCACCTCCTTGGCCGTCGCGGCGCCCGCGAACGCGAGGAGTGAGGCCGCGGCGAGGCCGCGGAGAACCGGGATGATGTGCGACGCGTGCATGCGACCGCACATAATCCACCCCGCCCGAAGTTCAAACCGGAATCGCACGAGCATCAAATAATAACAATTCTAATCTGGGACGTCGTCGAGTCGGCACGACCGTATTCACACGTCTTCCCGAGAGATCGACACGCTCACTACGCGATCTCACGCAGATGTTCGCCCCAAAATCTTGCACTGGATCTTGACGGAGCCGGCTCAGCCAGGCTCGTCATGCCAGTGCCATGCAGCGAACCGAGAATGTGGGGCGGGACGGCCACGATCTGCGCGACGCCCTGTGACTGGACTGCGCGGTGCGGCTTGCGCGACACCGGATCCCGTTTAAGCAAGTGCTATACTTTTCTGTGAGTCGGATGAGAACCCGTTCCGTGCCCCTGGTCCGCACCGCAGCGCTCGTCCTGACCGCGCCCCTCCTCGCGCCCGTCGCGGCACCGGCGGCCGACCTGTTCGCCCCGCGCCCAACCGCCCAGGCGCCGGCCTACACCGACTGGTCAGGAGGCTATGTCGGCCTGGAGGGGAGCGCAGGCGGCTCCTACGGTGCCTACAGTTTCGGCCCCACGACGATCGGAGGCCGGCCGGTCCCGCCGTTCAAGAGCGGCGATTCCACCGGCCGCAGCGATCAGGGCAAGAACGCCACGACGGCAACCGGCGGCCTGTTCGGCGGCTGGAACTGGCAGGCCGGGCCGTGGGTCTACGGCATCGAGGCCAGTCTCGACGCGGCGAATCTGAAGCGGCCAGTCCCCTCGACCATCGCGGGCTTCGGCTACGCGGACACGACGCCGGCCTTCAACATCGTGCGCGCCAAGACCGACCTCTACGGCGCCCTCCGTGCCCGGCTGGGCTACAGCTTCGACCGCTACCTGATCTACGGCACCTTCGGGCTCGCGGGGGCGAACGCGCGCATCCTGGCGAACTATCCGGACCTCGACGCGGGCGGGCAGACCGCGGCGCGGCGGGACCTCGACTATGTCGGCTTCACCCTCGGCGCGGGCGTGCAGTACGCCATCACCGACAGCCTCGCCCTGGGGATCGACTACCGCTACATCGATCTCGGCGGCAGCCGGCGCTTCCCGCTGGGCGCTGTGCCCGGCGACGCGGGCGGGCCGGTCACGACCCGGGCGAGCTTCAACTCCAACCAGCTGTTCGCGCGGCTGATGTGGTTCCCGGACGGCCTGAAGGTCCCGCCGGACCCGGACGAGACCGCCCCGCACGACCCCGACAACGGCGATACCGGCCGCTTCTCGCTGCACGGCCAGACGACGCTGATCGCGCAGGGCGTGCCCGGCTTCCGCTCGCCCTACGAGGGCGCGCAGAGCCTGATCCCCCACCAGGCCCGGCAGACCACCACGGCCACGATCTTCCTCGGGCTCAAGCTCACCGACAGCACCGAGGTCTACTACAACCCCGAGTTCAGCCAGGGCTTCGGCCTGTCGCGGACGCTGGGCGTCGCCGGCTTCGTCAACGGCGAGGCGCAGAAGGCCGGCGCCCCCTTCCCGAAGCTGCGCTCGAATCGCTACTACGTGAAGCAGACCTTCGGGCTGGGCGGCGAGACCGTGGAGGTGCCGGACGGCCCGAACCAGGTGGCCACCCGCTACGACGCCGAGCGGATCACGCTGATCGCCGGCAAGTTCGCGCTGGGCGACTTCTTCGACGGCAACATCTACGCGCACGATCCGCGCGTGGACTTCTTCAACTGGTCGCTCTGGGGCTCGTCGGCCTGGGACTTCCCGGCCAATCTCCCGGGCTTCACGCAGGGCGTCTACGCCGAGTACAACCGGCCGGAATTCGCGATCCGCGCCGCCTACACGCAGGTGCCCAAGGAGCCGTCGAGCGACGTGCTCGACCCGCGGGTGTTCCGGCGCGCCGGGCTGAACGTCGAGTTCGAGGAGCGCCACGTCCTCCCGTGGCTGGAGCAGCCCGGCAAGATCCGCATCGGGCTGTTCTCGAATGTCGGCGTCTCGGCCAACAACCGCGATGTGGTCACCCTGACGCAGCTCGGCCTGTTCGACGACATCAACGACGCCGTCGCGGCGACCCGGCGGCCCCGCCGCAAGACCGGCGGCTACATCAACCTGGAGCAGGCGCTGACGCCCGAACTCGGGCTGTTCGCCCGGGCGAGCCTGAACGACGGGCGCACCGAGAACATCTCCTTCACCGACATCGACCAGAGCTTCTCCGGAGGCCTGTCGCTGAAGGGCAAGGCCTGGGACCGGCCCGACGACACGGTCGGAATCGGCGCCGCGATGAACGGGCTCTCGCCGTCGCACCGGGCCGCCTTCGCGGCCGGCTATCTCGGCCTGCTGGTCGGGGACGGGCGCCTCAACTACGGCACCGAGCGCGCGCTGGAGACCTACTACGCCCTGAACCTCACGAAGTTCGTCACCCTGACCTTCGACTACCAGTTCATCGACAATCCCGGATACAACCGCGACCGCGGCCCGGCACACTTCTTCGCCTCGCGGCTGCACGCGGATTTCTGATCGGCGCGGCCGGAGGCTTCGGCGGCGCGCCCGATCAGAAATCCGCCTCGATCGCGGTCGCACCGAAAATGTCCTCGAAGGCGGCGCGGAGCTGCATGTCGACCTCGGCCATGCTCACCGGCAGGCCCAGATCGACCAGACTCGTCACGCCGTGCTCCCGGACGCCGCACGGCACGATGCCGTCGAAATGCGCGAGGTCGGGCTCCACGTTCAGGCTGACGCCGTGGAAGCTGACCCAGCGGCGGACCCGGATGCCGATCGCCGCGATCTTGTCCTCGACGCCGGGCCCCTTCTCGGGTCGGCGCACCCAGACCCCGACCCGGTCCTCGCGGCGCTCGGCGCGGACGTTGAAGGCGGCCAGGGTCTCGATCAGCCACGCCTCCAGGCTCGCCACGTAGGCGCGCAGGTCGCGGCTGCGCCGGTCGAGGTCGAGCATCACGTAGGCCACCCGCTGGCCGGGGCCGTGATAGGTGTACTGCCCGCCCCGCCCCGTCGCGTGGACCGGGAAGCGGTCCGGCGCCACGAGATCCTCGGGCCGGGCCGACGTGCCCGCGGTGTAGAGCGGTGGGTGCTCCAGCAGCCAGACGCATTCGGGCGCCGCGCCGCGGGCGATCGCCTCCGCGCGCGCCTCCATCCAGGCGAGGGCGGCCGCGTACTCCACCGGCGCGTCGCTCACGCGCCAGCCCACCGGGCCGGCGACCGGGTCGGTGCCGGGCCGCTTCGGGAACGCGTGCGGGCTGACCGTGAGGCGGGGCGCGTTTACCAAGAGTTCACCATCCTGCGTCGATGGTCGAAGCCTTCAACACCCGCGGCCGGCGGTTGCAAGGGCTTGCTGCGAAGGCTTGCCCGGACCGGACCGGCGGCGAGACGGGATGGCGGGCGGTGGCGGTCTTCGAGACCCTGAAGGTCGATCTGACGGTGGTGCTGGGCCGCGCCCGCATGCCGCTGCACATGCTTCTGCGCATGGGCCGCGGCGCCGTGATCGAGCTGGAGGCCAGCGACAGCGACATGGTCGAGATCCTGGCCAACGACCACCCGATCGCGCGCGGGCAGATCGTGGTGACGGGCGACCGCATCTCCGTGGAGGTGACCGAGCTGATCCGCAAGGCGGCCTCGATCGTCGAGCCGGGCGTCAGCATCGGCGACGGTGCGGCGCCATTCTTGGAGGGCGGCTACGATTCCCCGTGAGTGCGCTTGTCGGCGGCCGGACGATCTGTTATCCGCTGCGCCGCGCGACACGAAAGCGGCCCCGGGTTCTCCCGCGGGGTGCGACGGTCGGGCAACCGGACCGATCTTCGCGTCCGATGCGGCCATGGCGGAATTGGTAGACGCGCTAGCTTGAGGTGCTAGTCCCGCGAGGGGTGGAGGTTCGAGTCCTCTTGGCCGCACCACACTGTTTCGGTTGCCCGGATCTGCGGCAGCCCGGATGTGGTGCAAGACAGGGCGGTACGCCGCCGATCACGACGCAGCATCATCTGAACGGACCCGCAGGGTCGGGGCTGAAGTCCCGCTCGCGCGGCGGCGCCTTCGCCGGATCGGCGGAGTCGCGAGGCCGGCCCGCGCGCCGGGGCGGGGCAGGATCGGCCGAGGCCGTCCACCGTCGCGGTCAGCGAACCGACGGAGCGCCGGAGGCCCGCAGCACGGCCGCATCCCTGTACTCGCGCGGCGTCAGGCCGTGGCAATCCTTGAACCGGCGGGAGAAGTGCGCTTGGCTCGTGAATCCGCAGCCATAGGCGAGCATCCCGATCGACAGCTGCAGGCAGGCCGGGTCCGCCAGGCGCTTGGCCGCCGCCAGCCGGCGTTCCCAGATCCAGTCTGAGATGTGCTGGCCGCGCTCGTGGAACAGCTCCTGGAGGCGGCGCAGCGAGACGCCCATGACGGCCGCGAGCTGCGGCGGGTCGAGGCCCGGGTCGCCCAGATGAGCTTCGACATACGCCTTGGCGCGCTGAACGACGACGCTGCCGTGGATGGGCCGGGGCACGTCCTGCGCGAGCCGCTCGGCGAGGCTCGCCACGATCAGGTCGACTCCGATCGCCGACATGCGCTCGGCGGCGTCGGGCGTGAGCTGGTGACGCACCCGGATCAACTCCTGGATGAAGCGGGTCGCCAGCGTGGCCGAGGCGAGTTCCGCCCCGACCGACAGGCCAGTGTAGAGCCGCGTCGAGCCGAGCGCGCCCTCCAGGCGCTCCCGTGGCAGCTCCAGGAACAGGGCTTGGCTGTCCCTCTGGGTCGTCAGTACGGAGGCGCGGTGGTCGAGCACCAGCATGTCGCCGGGCCGCTGCACCGCCTCCCGGCCGTCCTGAACGCTCGTCGACAGGCCCGCGAGCTTGAACAGCACCACGACCATCCCGGCCCTGTCGTGGCGCCGGGCCGCGCTGGGCGTCGTCTCGCACTTCAGCGCGCTCTGCGTCAGGCGGGAGACGTGCAGCGCGCCGATCTCGGCGATGTCGAGCTTGCCCCGGAACGGTCCGTCGTCGAGGCGCTCGACCTCGATCGGCACGAGCCGCTCCCCGAGGAGGTCCCGCCACAGCCTGAACCCGTTCCTCGGGTGTAGCCCTTCCGTCGAGAACACAGTCTGCATGGGCAACGTCTGGAGTCGCCGCCGCGATATCGGTCGGCCGCGCAGCGGTCATTCGATCCGATCGCTAAGTATATTTCTATACATTCTCACGATCGAACGAGACATCAATACTGTCAATCCTGAAAAAATTAGGTCTTTCCGCGAAAAACAGAGGCCTTCATCAGTCACGGCGCCGAGAAAGGCACGGCCCGGCAACGTCCGGAAGACGGCACCAGCGTGGACCGGTGGTCGAACCGGGTTCTCGGGAAATCCTCGGCGCGTCGGGCGCACCGCCGCCGGACGGCGACGGACAGCCAGGCAATGCCGGGCTGCGGCGCGGCCGGGATCCTTGACCGGGACGCGGCTTTGCCCGCCGCGCGGCTTCGGATACCGGCGGCTGATCGTGGTGCGGCGGCTGTCTTTTCTCCGGTCCTGTTCCTAGACTGGTCCGGTCCCGCAACCGGGTCCGGTCCGCATGTCCAGCGTTCCCCAGCCCGCCGAACTGACGCTGCGCGGCATCGTGCTGGGCGGCGCGATCACGCTGATCTTCACCGCCGCCAACGTCTATCTCGGCCTCAAGGTCGGCCTGACCTTCGCCACCTCGATCCCCGCCGCCGTCATCTCCATGGCGATCCTGCGGCGCCTGCCCGGCGCCACGGTCTTGGAGAACAACATCGTCCAGACCGTCGCTTCCGCGGCCGGCACCCTGTCGGCGATCATCTTCGTGCTGCCCGGTCTGGTGATGATCGGCTGGTGGCAGGGCTTTCCGTGGCTCACCACCGCGGGCATCACCGCGACGGGCGGGATCCTCGGCGTGATGTTCTCCGTGCCCCTGCGCCGCGCCCTCGTGGTCGAGGCCGACCTGCCCTTTCCCGAGGGCCGGGCCGCCGCCGAGGTGCTGGCGGTGGGCTCCGGCAGCCGTGCCGGGGAAGCCGACAGCGCCCGCGGCCTGCGGCTCCTCGCGTGGAACGGCCTCGTCTCGGCGGCCTTCGCGGCGCTGGCCCAGACCCGGCTCGTCCTCGACTGCGCCGGCACGTGGTTCCGGGTCGGCGCGGGCGCCACCGGGATCGCCGGCAACCTGTCCTTCGCACTGATCGGCGTCGGCCACCTCGTCGGGCCCTCGGTCGGGGCCGCGATGGCCCTGGGGCTGGCGATCGCCTGGGGCGGCCTCATCCCGCTGCTGACCGCCGCGCAGCCGATGCCGGGCGCCGGCCTGGAGGCCTGGGTCGGCGCGGTGTTCCGCCAGGACGTGCGCTTCTTCGGCGCCGGCGTGATGGGCGTCGCGGCGGTCTGGACCCTGGTGCGGATCGCCGCTCCGGTACTCGGCGGCATCCGCTCGGCGCTGGCGGCCGGGCGCGCCCGCGCGGCCGGCGCGGCGCTCGCCGTCGCGGAGCGCGACCTGCCGGTCGCCGCAGTGGTGCTGGTCTCCCTGGCCCTGCTCGCGCCGATCGGCTGGCTGCTGTGGACCGTGCTGGCCGGGACGCCGCTGGAAGGCGAGGCCCTCCCGCTGATCGCCGGCGCCCTGCTGTTCATCCTCGCGGTCGGCCTCTGCGTCGCCGCCGTGACTGGCTACATGGCCGGGCTGATCGGCGCCTCGAACTCTCCCCTGTCGGGCGTCGGAATCCTCGCCGTGCTGGCGAGCGCGGCCCTTCTCCTGGGGCTGTTCGGCCGCGGGACCGATCCGGAGGGCACCCGGGCGCTGGTCGCCTACGCCCTGGCGGTCACCGGGATCGTGTTCGGCGTCGCCACCATCGCCAACGACAACCTGCAGGATCTCAAGACCGGGCAGCTCGTCGGCGCGACGCCCTGGAAGCAGCAGGTCGCCCTGGTCATCGGCGTGGCCTTCGGCTCCGTCATCATCCCGCCGGTGCTGAACCTCCTCGGCACCAGCTTCGGCTTCGCGGGCGCGCCCGGGGCGGGCCCGAACGCCCTCGCGGCACCGCAGGCCGGGCTGATCTCGGCACTGGCCCGGGGCGTCCTGACCGGCGATGCCAACTGGCGGATGCTGGCCTGGGGCGCCGTCGCCGGCCTCGGCCTCGTCGGCCTGGACGCGGCTCTCGGGCGCCTGAATGTCCTGCGCCTGCCGCCGCTGGCCGTCGCCCTCGGGATCTACCTGCCGATGAAGCTGGTCCTGCCGCTGGTGGCGGGCGCCGCGATCGGCACGTTCTACGACCGCTGGGCCCGGGGGCGGCCCGATCCGGAGCTGGCCCTGCGCATGGGCACGCTCACCGCGACCGGCCTGATCGTCGGCGAGAGCCTGTGGGGCGTCACCTTCGCGCTGATCGTCTACCTGTCGGGCAGCGACGCGCCCCTGGCGCTGCCCGGCTCGGAGGCGCAGGGCCCCGCGCTGCTCGCCGGCCTCGCGCTGTTCGCCGGCGCGACGGCGGCCCTGTACCGGACCGCGCGGCGCTCGGCCTGACCGGGCCGCAACCCGGCCCTGCATTGACTTCGCAGCCGCACACACGCATATCGGCGGCGCAGCGTCAGCGGCCGTCATGGCCCGCTTGAGGGGGCTGCGTGACGGATCGGGCGCCACCCGGCGTGATCCGGCCCCCCTCTTCATAACGTGCATGCACCCGGGCCGCCCCATCACGCGGGCTGCCCCCTGCCAACGGACCGGCTCCAACACGGCACCGCGCGCGAGGCGCGAGGCGCCCGGCCGGCCCTGCTGCATCGGATACATCCTTGACCCAATTCACCGATTTCGGCCTCGCCCAGCCCGTGCTGCGGGCGCTCAGCGAGGCCGGCTACGTCGCGCCGACCCCGATCCAGGCCCAGGCGATCCCGCCGGCCATGGAGGGCCGCGACCTCTGCGGCATTGCCCAGACCGGCACCGGCAAGACCGCGGCCTTCGCGCTGCCGATCCTGCACCGCCTCTCGCTCTCGGACCGCCGCGCCCCGCGCCGCGGCTGCCGGGTGCTGGTGCTCTCGCCGACCCGCGAGCTCGCCAACCAGATCGCCGAATCGTTCACCGATTACGGCCGGCACCTGTCCTACACCACGACGGTGGTGTTCGGCGGCGTCACCATCAGCCGCCAGGAGCGCGCGCTGGCGCCGGGCGTCGACATCCTCGTCGCGACCCCGGGCCGGCTGATCGACCTCGTCGACCGCCGCTCGCTGACCCTGGAGGGCGTCGAGATCCTCGTCCTCGACGAGGCCGACCAGATGCTCGACCTCGGCTTCATCCACGCCCTCAAGCGCATCGTGAAGATGCTGCCCGAGAAGCGCCAGAGCCTGTTCTTCTCGGCCACCATGCCGAAGAACATCGCCGGCCTCGCGGCGCAGTACCTGACCGACCCGGTCCAGGTCGCGGTGACCCCCGTTGCCACCACGGCCGAACGGGTCGAGCAGGAGGTGATCTTCGTCCATACCGGCGCCAAGCAGGCGCTGCTCGGTCACATCCTGCGCGATCCGGCGATCGAGCGCGTGCTCGTCTTCACCCGCACCAAGCACGGGGCGGACCGGGTCGTGCGCGGGCTCGACAAGGTCGGCATCGCGGCGGCCGCGATCCACGGCAACAAGAGCCAGCCGCAGCGCGAGCGGGCGCTGGCCGCCTTCAAGGACGGCTCCTGCCGGGTCCTGGTCGCCACCGACATCGCCGCCCGCGGCATCGACGTCGAGGGCGTGAGCCACGTGGTCAATTTCGACCTGCCGAACGTGCCGGAGAGCTACGTCCACCGGATCGGCCGCACCGCCCGCGCCGGCGCCGACGGCCTCGCCATCTCGTTCTGCAACGACGAGGAGAAGGCCTACCTGCGCGACATCGAGCGCGTGACCCGGCAGAAGGTCCCTGTGGCGGGCTTCCCCGAGGGCTTCACCCCGCCGTCTCGCCAGGAGGCGGCCGAGATCGCCCGGGAGGAGGAGCGCCGGCCCGAGCGTCCGCAGCAGCGCCCCGGCGGCGGCCGCCAGGGCCAGCGGCCCCGGCAGCAGCAGGGCCGTCCGCAGCAGGGGCGTCCCCAGCAGGGCCGGCCCGAGGGCGGCCGCGGCTTCGGCGGTCCAGGCCAGGGCGCACCCCGGCAGGGTCGGCCCCAGGACGGCCGCGACGCACGCGCGGACCGGCCCGCCCGCCCGCAGGGCGAGCGCCCGAACCAGGGCCGCCCGAACCGAGACGGGCGTCCCCAGCGCGCCGAGGCCCGTCCGCGCAGCGGCGGCGGTGGCGGCGAGGGGCGCAGCATCGGCTGGCTGGAGCGGGCGCCCCGTTCCTGAGTGACGATCACGCCGCCCGGGACGGAAACGTCCCGGGCGGCCTCGTTTCCGGTGAGCGCTCAGGCGATCACCCGCCGATGGAGCGGCGCGCCCTCATCGCGGGTCGAGCCCGCACTTCCGCTCCCGCCCGGAATTTGGCATCCTGACGCCGTGAACCCCTGGTCGGCCCTTCGGCGCCTGTTACCGCTCCTCGCGGTGATCAGCCTCGCCCTGACGCCGGTGACCGCGCCCGCGGCCATCGCGGGCGCGCACGCGCCGATGGCGGCGCCGGCCCACGGCCACATGAACCACCACCACGCCGGCGCGCCGGAGGTGGCCGCCGCGGAGTCCGGCGATTCCGGCACGATCGCGGACATGGACGCCATGCCGTGCTGCCCGAAGCCGGCCAAACCCGACTGTGTCAAGGGTTGCCCGCTGATGGCGCTCTGCCTGGCGGGCCTGGCCTCGCTCCTCCCGGCCGCGATCGCCCTCCCCGTACCGACCGCGCGCGGTCTGAGCACCCGCTGGCCCGAGGCCGCGGCCTTCGCCAGCCGGCCGGGAGCCCCGCTGCCCGAGCCTCCCCGGGCCTGAACCCGATGCCGCCGGCGCGCGCGCCGGCACGGTGACGCGCGTCCGCGCGCACCTCCCATCGCGTTCAGGAGACAAAACCCGTGATCAAGCTTCCCCTCGCGCGCGCCGCCGCGGCCGCGCTGCTCGGCGCCGTCCTGTCGGTCCCGGCCCTGCCGGCGCGCGCCGACGTCAAGGATTACCGCTTCGAACTCGTACAGCCCGACGCCAAGGTCGGCGAGGCGATCCTCGCCGTCCGGCTCGTCGACCGGCGGACCGGCAAGCCGGTGCCCGACGCCGTGGTCTTCGCCAAGCGCCTCGACATGGCGCCCGACGCCATGGAGGAGATGGCCACCAAGGTCGAGCAGCTGCCGTCCACCGAGCCCGGGATCTACCGCTTCAAGGCCAAGCTCTCGATGCAGGGCCGCTGGCGCCTGTCGCTCGCCGCGAAGGTCCAGGGTGAGACCGGCACGGTCGACGACCAGCTGATCGTCCAGGCCGCCAAGTGAGCCGCACCGCCTGGTTCGCCGGGGCCCTCGCCGCGCTCGCGGCGGGGGGTATCGGCTACGGCGCGGGGCACGGGGGCGACCCCGTGCCGGCGCTGGTCGCGGCCGCCCGGACGCGGTTCGCCGCGTGGCGGCCGAGCGGTCCGGCCCCGTCCGTCCCGGCCCCGTCCGTCCCGGCGCCGAATGCGGCGGCGACCGGCCCGGTGGTCTACTACCGGGATCCGGACGGGAAGCCGGTCTACTCGCTGGCGCCGATGATGACCGCGGACGGGCGCGAGTTCCGGCCGGTGCGCGCCAGCGAGGACGTCCGCTTCGATCTCCCGGACGACGTTCCCGGCCCCGACACGGCCGGCGCGGAGGCCGCCGGCCACCGGCCCGATTCCGGCACGCGCGCGATCCTCTACTACCGCAACCCGATGGGCCTGCCGGACACGTCGCCGGTGCCGAAGAAGGACTCGATGGGGATGGACTACATCCCCGTCTACGCCGACGCGGAGGCGGGCGGCCCGGTCGTGACGGTCCCGGCCGGCCGGATCCAGCGCACCGGCGTGCGGATCGCGACCGCCGAGCGGCGGGTGGTGGCGCAGCCGGTGCGCGTGCCCGGCACGCTGGCCCTCGACGAGCGCCGCGTCACCGTCGTGGCGACGCGCTCCGACGCCTATGTCGACCGGGTCGAGAGCGTCACGACCGGGGACCGGGTCCGCCGCGGCCAGCCCCTGGTCCACGTCTACTCGCCGGAGATCAACGCGGCCGCGGCCCAGCTCATCGCCAATCCCGGCTTCGACGGCGCTCGCCGGCGGCTGCAGAACCTCAACGTCTCCGCGGACGTCATCGACGCGATGGAGCGCACCCGCACGGTGCCGATGGCCATCACGTGGGCCTCGCCCCGGGACGGCCTCGTCCTGCAGCGGAACGCCGTGGAGGGCATGAAGGCCGCGGCCGGCGACACGCTGTTCCGGATCGCCGACATCGCGGTGCTGTGGGTGCTGGCCGACGTGCCCGAGCGCGACCTCGCGGGGATCCGCGTCGGCCAGGTCGCGACCGTGCGCCCGCGCTCCGCGCCGGGCCGGACCGTCACCGGCCGGGTGGCGGTGATCTACCCGCAGGTGAATCCCGAGACCCGCGCCACCCGGGTGCGGATCGAGCTGCCGAATCCGGACGGCACGCTCCTGCCGGACATGTACGCCGACGTCGCGATCGCGACGGGGAGCGCCGAGCCGGTGGTGGCGGTCCCGGACGACGCCGTCCTCGACACCGGCACGCGCCAGGTCGTGCTGCTCGAGCGCGGCGAGGGCCGCTTCGAGCCGCGGGCCGTGACCCTCGGCGCGCGGGGCGAGGGCTTCACCGAGATCCGCGCCGGCCTCGCGGCCGGCGACCGGGTGGTCACGGCGGCGAACTTCCTGATCGACGCCGAGAGCAACCTGAAGGCGGCACTCCAGAGCCTCGCCCCGCCGCGGGACGATCGGCAGGCCGCCCGTGCGGGAGATGCCCCGTGATCGCCCGCCTCATAGACTGGTCGGCCCGCAACCTGGTCCTGGTGCTGGTCGGGACAGCGCTGGCGGTCGGCGCCGGCCTCGTGGCCCTCCGGACGCTGCCGCTGGACGCCATCCCCGACCTCTCGGACGTGCAGGCCATCGTCTACACCGAGTATCCCGGCCAGGCGCCGCAGGTGGTGGAGGACCAGGTCACCTACCCGCTCACCACTGCCATGCTGACGGTGCCGCGGGCCAAGGTGGTGCGGGGCTTCTCGTTCTTCGGCGTCTCCTTCGTCTACGTCATCTTCGAGGACGGCACCGACCCGTACTGGGGCCGCTCCCGGGTGCTGGAATACCTCAGCGGCGCGGCGCGCCGCCTGCCGCAAGGCGTGACGCCGACGCTGGGCCCCGACGCCACCGGCGTCGGCTGGGTCTACCAGTACGTCGTGGTCGCGCGGGAGCGGACGCTGGCGGAACTCCGCTCGCTGCAGGACTGGGTGATCCGCTTCGCGGCCTCGCGCGCGGAGGGCGTCGCGGAGGTCGCGGGCGTCGGCGGCTTCGTGAAGCAGTACAACGTGGTCGTCGACCCGAACCGGCTGCGCGCCCAGGGCATCACCCTCGCGGCGCTCCGGGACGCGATCCGGTCGAGCAACGCCGATGTCGGCGGCCGCACGGTCGAGCTCTCCGAGTTCGAGTTCATGGTGCGGGGCCGCGGCTACCTGCGCGGCGTCGCCGACATCGAGAACATCGTCCTGAAGAGTGCGGCGGGCACGCCGCTGCGGGTGCGGGACGTGGCCCGCGTCGAGCTCGGGCCCGACGAGCGGCGCGGCATCGCCGAGATGAACGGCGACGGCGAGGTCGCCGGCGGCATCGTGATCCAGCGCTTCGGCGCCAACGCCCTGTCGGTCATCGACAGCGTGAAGGCGAAGCTCGCCGAGGTGGCCCGGAGCCTCCCGGCCGGCACCGAGATCCTGCCGGTCTACGACCGCTCCCGGCTGATCGAGGCCGCCATCGACACCCTCCGGCACACCCTGGTGGAGGAGAGCCTCGTCGTCTCCCTGGTCTGCGTCGTGTTCCTGCTGCACGTGCGCAGCGCCCTCGTCGCCATCCTGATGCTGCCGGTGGGGATCCTGATGGCGCTCGCCGGCATGAAGGCCCTGGGCCTCGGCGCCAACATCATGAGCCTGGGCGGCATCGCCATCGCGGTCGGCGCCATGATCGACGCCGCCATCGTGATGATCGAGAACGCCCACAAGCACCTGGAGCGGGCGCCCCCCGGGAGCGACCGGGTCGCGATCCTGATCGCGGCGGCCGCCGAGGTCGGGCCGTCCCTGTTCTTCTCGCTCCTGGTGATCACGGTCAGCTTCCTGCCGATCTTCACCCTGGAGAGCCAGGAGGGCCGCCTGTTCGGGCCGCTCGCCTACACCAAGACCTTCGCGATGGCGGCGGCCGCCCTGCTGTCGGTGACGCTGGTGCCGGCCCTGATGGTGCTGTGCGTGCGCGGGCGGATCGTCCCCGAGCACCGCAACCCGCTGAACCGGCTCCTCGTCGGGACCTACCGTCCGGTGATCGCCGCCGTGCTGCGGGCCCGGGTCCCGACGATCCTGCTCGCCGCCGGCCTCCTGGCCGCGACCGCGTGGCCGGCCCGGCAGCTCGGCTCGGAGTTCATGCCGGACCTCGACGAGGGCAGCCTGCTCTACATGCCGACGACGCTGCCGGGGATCTCGGTGACGCAGGCCGGCGCGCTGCTCGCCACCCAGGACCGGATCATCAAGAGCTTCCCGGAGGTGGCCTCCGTCTACGGCAAGGCCGGCCGGGCGGCCACGGCGACCGACCCGGCGCCGATGGAGATGTTCGAGACGGTCATCGCCCTGAAGCCGAAGGCGGAGTGGCGGCCGGGAGTCACGCTCGCCGGCCTCAAGGCCGAGATGGACGCGGCGCTGCAGTTCCCGGGCGTGTCGAACGCCTGGACGCAGCCGATCCGCGCCCGCATCGACATGCTGGCGACCGGCATCCGCACGCCGGTGGGCGTGAAGGTGCTGGGCACCGACCTCACGGCGATGGAGGGGGTGGCCCGGCAGGTCGAGAGCGCGCTCCGGACCGTGGCCGGCACGTCGAGCGCCTACGCCGAGCGGGTGATCGGCGGCTACTTCCTCGACATCACCCCGGACCGGGAGGCGCTCGGGCGCTACGGCCTGCGGGTCGGGGACGTCCAGGACGTGATCGCCACCGCGCTCGGCGGCCAGAGCGTCACCGAGACCGTCGAGGGCCGCGAGCGCTACACGGTCAATGTCCGCTACCCGCGGGCCTTCCGCTCGGACCCGGCCGCCATCGCCGACACGGTGCAGGTGCCGCTTCCGGCGGGCGGGACCGTGCCCCTGCGCGAGGTCGCGGCCGTGGCGCTGGCCCGCGGGCCGACGGCGATCCGCACCGAGAACGGACAGCTCGCGGTCTACATCTACGTCGACATCGCCGGCCGGGACCTCGGCGGCTACGTCGCGGCGGCGCGGCAGGCCGTGGCCGACGCGGTGACGCTGCCGGCCGGCACCACCCTCCAGTGGAGCGGACAGTACGAATCCCTGGAACGGGCCGAGGCGCGCCTCGCGATCGTCGTCCCGCTGACGCTGCTGCTCGTGTTCCTGCTCCTCTACCTGAACTTCCGGCGGCTCACCGAGACCCTCATCGTCATGCTGTCCCTGCCCTTCGCGCTGGTCGGCGGGGTCTGGCTGCTCTGGTGGATGGGCTTCAACCTGTCGGTTGCGGTGGCGGTGGGCTTCATCGCGCTGGCCGGCGTCGCCGCCGAGACCGGGGTGATCATGCTGGTCTATCTCGACCACGCCCTCGACGCGGCGCGGGCCGCGTGCGACCGGGCGGGGCGGCCCCTGACCCGCGCGGATCTGCGGGCGGCCATCATGGTCGGCGCGGTCGAGCGGGTGCGGCCCAAGATGATGACGGTCGTGGCGATCATGGCGGGACTGCTGCCGATCCTCTGGAGCCAGGGGGCAGGCTCGGAGGTGATGCAGCGGATCGCGGTGCCGATGATCGGCGGAATGGTCTCGTCGACCCTCCTGACCCTGATCGTCATCCCGGCGGTCTACGCCCTGGTGAAGGGCTGGGGCCTGCCGGCAGCCGGAGGGGACATCCGGCCGGCGGCGCGGCCCCGCCGGCGGCGGAGCGCCGACAGCGCCGCCGGCTGACCGGGCGACCGTGCGAGCGCGGCGACCGGGAGCGGGTCGCCGCGCCGCGCCGATCAGTTCGCCCGCGAGACCTCGACGAGGTTGTCGGAGAACGACGGCGCGTGGCCCATGTCGGTGAAGGCCGCCGACGAGATGCTGTTCACCGTCCCCTCGTTGAGCTGGCGCCAGTAGCCCAGCGTCGCCACCACGACGCCGTGCGTGACGTCGTCGGTCACGCGCGCGACGCCCTTGAAGGCGCCGCGGGCGTTGGCGACCTGGACGCGGTCGCCGTCGACGATGCCGCGGGCCGACGCGTCGGCCGGGCTGATCATCACGAACTGCTCGCCCTGACCCTTCTGCTTGTCCTCCATGTTGGCGTAGCAGGAATTCAGGAAGTAGTGGCTCTTGGGCGAGACGATGTTGAGCGGGTAGCGCTTGGCCAGCTCGGGATCGTTCGCGTGCGATTCCCGCGCGCCGACGTAATCGGGCAGCGGGTCGAGGGGCTCGCCCGGCTGGAAGCCCTCGTACATCTGCCGGAACGGCGGCGCGACGAAGTTCGTGGCGCCCTCGATCTTGAGCATGCACTTGCCGGTATCGGTCGGGAAGTTGCCGTCGCGGTGCGGAGCGCGGTCGTCCGGCGTTCCGACCTTGAGCCGGGCGAAACCGTGCGCGCGCATGTACTGGAGGTCGATGCCCGCGCAGGCCGGCGACGACCAGTCGACGTAGTGCTCTAGGCACTCCGCGTCGGTCCACTTGAAGTTCTCCTCCTCGAAGCCGAGCCGGGCGGCTAGGCGGCGGAAGATCTCGTTGTTGGGGATCGCCTCGCCGGGCGCCTCCGCGCACTTGGTGTTGTAGGTCAGGTAGAGGTGGCCCCAGGACAGGATCATGTCCTCCATCTCGGCGCCCATCGCGGCCGGCAGGAGGATGTCGGCGTAGGCGGCCGTGTCGGAGATGAAGTGCTCGGCCGAGACCATGAACAGGTCCTCGCGCATCAGGCCCTCGACGATCTTGTCGGTCTCGGGCGCCTGCGTGACCGGGTTCGAGTTCCAGCACATCATCGACATGATCGGCGGGTCGAGCTTCAGCTCGCCGGTCAGCGCCCGGCCGATCTGGAGGTTCGAGACGACCCGGGTCCCTTCCGGGATCAGGTCGGGCCGGCACATCACGTCGAACTTGTAGGGATGCTCCCAGACCGGGAACTGGGTGACGCCGCCGCCGACGTGGCGCCACGCGCCGGTGAGCGCCGGGATGCAGGTCACCGCCCGGATGGTCTGGCCGCCGCCGTAGTGCCGCTCCAGCGCCACGCCCATGCGGATGCCCACCGGCTGCTCGGTCGCCATCTCGTAGGCGAGCTTGCGGATATCCTCGGCCGGGACGCCGGTGATCTCCGCGGCCCATTCCGGCGTGCGCGGGGCCGCCCGCTCCTTCAGGTCGGCGAAGCCGATCGTGTGGTTGTCGACGTAGTCCTGGTCGACGAGGCCCTGCGCGATGATGGAGTTGATCAGCGCCATGGCGAGCGCGCCGTCGGTACCCGGCCTCGGCGCGATGTGCCAGTCCGCGGCCTTCGCGGTGCGCGAGGCGTAGGCGTCGATGACGACGACCTTCGCGCCCTTCTTCTGGGCGTCCTTCACGATCGCCCAGTGGTGCAGATTGGTGCTGACCGAGTTGCAGGCCCAGATCACGATGTACTTGGAGTGGATGTAGCTCTCGGGATCGAGGCCGGCCGTCGGCCCGACGGTGAGGAGCCAGGCCGTGCACGAGCCCTCGCCGCAGAACGTCCGCTCGGTCACGGTGGCGCCCAGGCGGTTGAAGAAGGCGTCGCCGCCGTTCAGACCGTGCACGAGGCCCTGGTTGCCGAGGTAGCTGTAGGGCGCGATGGCCTGCGGCCCGTACCGGTCGATGATCGCCGTCCAGCGGTCGACGATCGTGTCGAGCGCCTCGTCCCAGGTGATCCGCTCGAACTGCTTGGAGCCCTTCGGGCCGACGCGCTTCATCGGGTAGAGCACCCGGTCCGGGTGGTAGTGGCGCTTCTCGTAATCCTTCAGCTTCACGCAGAGACCGCCGCGGGTCATCGGGTGGTCCGGGTTGCCGCGCACGCTCAGGAGCTCGCCGCCCTTCACCTCGAAGAGCATCGAGCAGGTGTCGGGGCAATCGTGCGGGCAGGCGCCGTAGAAGACCTCCGAGTAGGCCTCGGGCTGGACGATCTCGTTCATGCTCTCTCCCTCATCGGCCGCGGGCGTCCCGTTATTGTTCAGGCGTCCCGGCTCCCGGCGGGAGAAGCGTACAACGAGAGGAAGAAAAGTTCTAATTCGAATCGCGGGGCGCCGATCGCGCGGGCCGCGGGATGATCCCGCGCCCCTGAGCCGTCATGGCCGCGCCTTCCCTTGCGCGCGCCCGCACCCATCTGAAGGGCGGACGAAGCGGGGGCCTGCAGCATGCGGTTCGAACTCTACCGGGACGCCAAGGGCGAGTGGCGCTGGCGCCTGCGGGCGCGCAACGGCGAGGTGATCGCCGAGTCGGGCGAGGGCTATGTCCGCCGCGAGGATTGCGAGCACGGCATCGCCCTGGTGCGCCAGAGCGCCGAGGCGCGCATCGAGGACATGACGACGAAGATCGCCTGACCGCGCGTCTCAACCCGCGGTCAACCCTGTCCGAAACGTCGCAGCGGTTAAGCTGCAACGCTTCCGCTCGCCCGTGCGTTGCAGCGGTTCGGACCGGGCGGAGGGCCCTCGCTTCCCGTGCGGTTCGTCGACCAGGACGTAACCATACGAAGGGAGTCGAGACCGTGCTGAGGAAATTCCTGCTCGCGGCCCTGCTGGTGCTGGGCTTCGCGGCCGCGGCGCCTGAGGGCGCGTCCGCCGCGCCCATCGGCCCGGGGCTGGCTCTGCCGGCCGAAGCCGCGCCGGCGGTGGCCGAGAAGGCCCAGTACTACTACCGTCGCCGCTTCTACGGCCCGCGCCCCTACTGGCGCCGCCCGTACTACGGCCGCCGGTTCTACTACGGCCCGCGCCCCTACTACCGTCGTCCCTACTGGCGCCGTCGGTTCTACTACTGATCGGCTCTCCGACCTGACCGGCCCGGCGGTTCCATCGAGCCGCCGGGCTTTCTCACGCCTCGATTCGGGGTGCGCGAGCGCGAGCCTTGCTTTATCGTGCCGGGAACGGGACCGTCGACGGCAGATCGGCGCGCCCGAGAGGAAGCCCGATGAACGATATTGCGCAACCCGCCGAGCCCGCGGCGGCGACGCCGGACCTCTGGCAATCCATCCCGCTCGAATGCATCCTGAGTGCGGTCGCCGTTCTGCTGGCGGCGGGGCTCAAGCTCGCCGGCCTGATGTCCTGACGGCGCGCGGGGGCGGATGGACGGCATGCAGCACGTCGCACTCTCACCGGCCGGAAGCGCGCCGTCGCCCGCGGAAGTCGATCTGCCGAAGGGCGACCTCACGGTCCGCACCATCGCGATGCCGGCCGACACCAACGCCAACGGCGACATCTTCGGCGGCTGGGTGCTCTCGCAGATGGATCAGGCCGGCGGCATCGCGGGCGTCGACCGGGCCCAGGGCCGGGTGGTCACCGTGGCGCTGGAATCGATGACCTTCATCCGGCCAGTCCGGGTCGGCGACGTGCTGTGCGTCTACACCCGGGTCTCGCATGTCGGCCGGACCTCAATGAAGATCGAGGTCGAGGCCTGGGCGCGGCGGTTCTGCACCCAGGTCCGCGAGCGGGTCACGCAGGCCACCTTCACCTTCGTGGCCATCGACGAGGACGGCCGGCCGCGGCCGATCCCGCCGGCCGTGCCGTCCCCCTCCGCGACGGCTACTTGATCACCCCGCAGGCGATGCGGTCGCCGGCACCGCCGATCGGCTGGGTGTTGTGGTCGTCCTCGTTGGCGTGGATGATCAGCGCCGCGCCGTCGCCGTCCTTCAGACCGCCCTCGCCGTTCAGCGGGGTCTCGCTCGAGACCTCGGCGTTGGCCGAGCCGTCCTGCGCCGCGTAGAGGTTCGGCAGGTCGCCCTCGTCGGGCCCCTCCGCGTTGAGCAGCCCGTGCTTGCTCTGGTCGTGGTTCACGTGGGCCTTGGAGTTCATGAACTTCGGGTCCGAGCAGTCGCCCACGGCGTGGAAATGCATCCCGTGCCAGCCGGGCGGCAGTCCGCCGGGCTGGATCGTCACGCGCAGGACCAGGGTATTCGCCCCGTCGCGGATCGCCAGCGTTCCGATCGGGTCGCCCTTCGCGTTCTTGATCGGCGCCGTGTAGGTCTCTGCCGGTTTGGCCGCCTCCTTGGGAGGCTCCTGCGCCAGGGCGCCGCCGGCGGCGGCGGTCCCGAGCAATGCGAGCAGCGGCAGGGTGCGGGTCATGCGGTGGCTCTCCTTTCCGGCCCGGTCTAGTTAGGGAGCGCGCCGGCCTTCGACAGGGCGGCGGCCCGAAACCTCCGCCGCAGACCTGCCGGAACCGCACGAAGCCCCGATGACCCGAGACCGGACCAGCCCGGACCGCGCGGCCCCCGCGGACGACCCCGTGGACGCCCCTGGTCCGCGACGCGCCGACCTGTATCTCGTGGAGCACGGCCATTTCGAGAGCCGGGCCCGCGCCCAGGCGGCGATCCGTGCCGGACTCGTGCGGGTCGACGGGCGGCCGCTCGCGCGCCCCTCGGACTCGATCGCCCCCGGGGCCCGGGTCGAGGCGGAACCCGAGCATCCCTACGCCTCCCGCGGCGGCCTCAAGCTCGCCGCCGCGCTGGACGCGTTCGGCGTCGATCCGGCCGGCCGGGTCGCCCTCGACGTCGGCGCCTCGACGGGCGGCTTCACCGACGTGCTGCTCGCCCGCGGCGCGCGCCACGTCCACGCCCTCGACGTGGGCCGGGGCCAACTCCATCCGCGCCTCGCCGGGGACCCGCGCGTGACCAACCGCGAGGGCACCGACATTCGCGGCCTCGGCGCGGACACCCTCGTCCCGCCGCCCGACCTCGCGAGCGTGGACGTGAGCTTCATCGGCCTGCGCCTCGTGCTGCCGGTCCTCCCGGTCCTGCTGAGGCCGGCATCGGCGATCGTCGCGCTGATCAAGCCGCAATTCGAGGCCGGCCGCGCCCGGGTCGGCCGCGGCGGCCTCGTGCGCGACCCGGCAGTCCACGCGGAGGTCTGCGCGGCCGTCCGCGAAACCCTGGAGGGGCTCGGGGCCACGATCCTGGGCCTGATCGACTCGCCGGTGCCGGGCGGCGACGGCAATGCCGAGTTCCTGATCGGTGCGAGGTTCCCGTGAGCGAGCCAGCGGATAGCGAGACGGTCACGATCCGGGCGCTCGGCGCCCGCGGCGACGGGATCGCCGAGGACGGGACTCTGGTACCCTACACGCTGCCCGGGGAGCGCGCGGAGATCCGCCGGGAGGCGCGGCGCGGCGTCCTGCTCGGCGTCGCGCAGGCCTCGCCCGACCGGGTCGAGCCGTTCTGCCCGTACTACATGCGCTGCGGCGGCTGCCGCACTCAGCACCTCGCGCGGCCCGCGGAACTCGCCTGGAAGCGCGACCTCGTCGCCCAGGCCCTGTCCCAGGCGCGCCTCGACGTCACGCCAGGCCCGACCCTCGACGCCCACGGGGCGGGACGCCGCCGCCTCACCCTGCATGTGCGGGAGATCGGCGGCCGGGCCGAGGCCGGGCTGATGGCGGCGCGCAGCCACGCGCTGGTGCCGATCGACCATTGCCCGATCACCGTGCCGGCGCTGCACCCGGCCCCCGAGGTCGCGCGCCGCCTCGCCGCCCCGCTGGGCCACGGGCGCAAGCCCCTCGACGTGGCCGTGACGGCCACCGACCAGGGCCTGGACGTCGACCTGCGCGGCCACGGACCGGTGAGCGCCGGCGTCGGCGCCGCGCTGGTGCGGATCGCCGGCGAGCTCGGCCTCGCCCGGCTGTCGCTGCACGGCGAGCGCCTGATGGAGGCCGAGCCGGTCTCGGTCACGGCGGGCGATCCCGCCGGCGGCACCTCCGGCGCCGCGCGCCTCTACCCGGCCCCCGGCGGCTTCCTGCAGGCGACCGCGGCCGGGCAGGCGACGCTCTGCGACCTGACCCTGGCGGCCCTGGGACCCCGCGTCCGGCGCGTCGCCGACCTGTTCGCGGGCTGCGGGCCGCTGACCCTGGCGATCGCCCGGACGGCCGCGGTCCACGCGGTCGAGTCCGACGCCGCCGCCCTCGCGGGCCTCGACCGCGCCGCGCGCGCCGCATCGGGCCTGCGCAGGATCACCAGCGAGCGCCGCGACCTGTTCCGGCGGCCCCTGCTCCCCACCGAACTCGATCCCTTCGACGCGGTGGTGTTCGACCCGCCCCGGGCCGGCGCGGAGGCCCAGGCCCGCCAGATCGCCGCGGCGCGCGTTCCCCTCGTGATCGGCGTCGCCTGCGATGCCGGAACCTTCGCGCGGGACGCGGCGACCCTGGTCGCCGGCGGGTACCGGCTGGAGACCGTGACGCCGGTCGATCAGTTCCGCCATTCGGGCCATGTCGAGATGGTCGGGGTGTTCCGGCGCGAGCCGGCACGGCGGCGCTAAGCCAAGCAACCTGCGGTCAAGTTTCACGTTCTCCCGGCGACCGGAGAGCTATCATGATCCGCGGAATCCTTCGCCCCGCGACGCTCGGCGCACTGAGCCTCGCCCTCGCCACCCCGCTCGCGGCGCAGACGCTGGCGCCCGACCAGACCGGGACCGGCAGCGGCCCGGCCTCGACCATCACGGCGCCGAACACCAACAGCCTCGGCGTGACCAAGCCGCCCGGCACGTCCCTCGGCCCCGGCGAAGTGCCGACCCGCGAGCAGCGGCGGCGCGAGCGCGCCCTGACCGACAAGATCGAAGGCAGCATCTGCGACGGCTGCAACTGAGATCGGACCGGCGCCGACCGCCGGGTCGGAGCCCGGTGCCCGGCCTCCGACCCGGCACACCGTGAATGCGCGCGCGACGTGCCGCGCGCCGGTCCACCCGCGGGGCGGGCGCGGGGCGTCACGGAAGCGTCAGAAAACAGCGCCACATCCGCGGCACAGCTTGCATCGGCCACCGTGGTGCCGGATGCGGGCTGCGGCCCCGCGCTGTCCCGTGACCGACCCGCATCCGAGACCCGTACGTGATCTTCATCCACCAGCCCGCCGTCGGCGCCGGAGCCACGCTGCTTGAGCGCCGCGTCATCGATCTCCAGGACACGATCCCCGAGGACACGGTCTGGCTCGACCTGATCCGCCCGAGCCGCGAGGAGGAACTGAAGGTCGAGTCGTTCGCGGGCATCGAGGTGCCGACCCGCGAGGAGATGAAGGACATCGAGCCCTCGGAGCTGCTCTACGTCGAGGACGGCGCCCGCTACATGACCGGCCGGGTGCTCTCGAAGGTCAGCGACGCCGAGGAGCCGGGGCTGGCCGGCATCACCTTCATCCTGCGCGGCAACCGGCTGGTGACCGTGCGCCACGAGGAGCCGCAGGCCTTCCGCATGTACACGCAGCGCGCCGGGCGCTCGATGGGCAACGGCGGCGCGTCGACGCCCTCGGGCGAGTCGATCCTGGCCGGGCTGATCGAGGCGGTGATCGACCGGGCCGCCGACGTGCTGCAGCTCCAGGGCGAGCGCATCGACCGCCTGTCGGGCAAGATCTTCGAAGTGCAGGAGGACCCCTCCGCGCGCAACACAGCGCTGCAGGACACGTTGCGCGCCCTCGGCCGGCACGGCGATCTCATCTCCAAGCAGCGGGAAAGTCTCGTCTCCATGGAGCGGATCCTGCTCTCGCTGTCGGCGACCTACCGGACCAACAAGGCCCCGCGCGACCTGCGCGAGGATGTGCGCTCGACCCTGCGGGATCTCCAGTCCCTGGAGGAGCACGCGACCTTCCTGTCGACGAAGATCCAGTTCCTGCTCGACGCGACCCTCGGGCTCGTCAACCTCGAGCAGAACAACATCATCAAGCTGTTCTCGGTCATGGCCGTCGTCTTCATGCCGCCGACCCTGATCGCGTCGATCTACGGCATGAATTTTAAGTCCATACCGGAACTAGATTTCGCATTCGGATACCCGATGGCGCTGATCATGATGGTCGTGGCCGCCGTATTCCCCTACTTCTTCTTCCGTTGGAAGAAGTGGCTCTGACAACAAATGCTGGTCTAGAGCCGATAGAATTTTAAGACCTCTGCGGGAGCATGGTGGGGCCTGAAGGCGCGGCGCGGCCGCGAGGACGGAATCTCCCATGCGCTTCTCCCTCAAGACGGTCCTCGCCGGTGCCATCGGCCTGCTCGCCCTCGCCGCCGTCGGCCAGGGGATCGCCAGCGTCGTGAGCCTGTCGGAGATCGAGCGGAACGCCGCGGCCATCTCGGAGCAGGCCCTGCCGGCGCAGAACCAGGCGGAGGCCATCGGAACGGCCGTGCGGGACGCGCGCCTGCGGCTCTACCGACTCGCGGTGGCCTCGCCCGACGCGGCGGCCCTCGACAGGAACCAGGCGGCGCTGACCGACGCCCTCGGCGACTTGTCCGGGCTCCGGCAGGCCTATCAGGAGCGCCTGACGAGCCCGGAGGCCCGCGCGATCTACGAGCGCTTCACCAACGCGTGGAACGCCTACCAGAACGTCCAGCTGCAGGTGGTCGAGCTGATGATCGCGGGCGATCAGCCGGGCGCCCTCGCGCTCGTGCTGGACCCCGCGACGGGCGCGCAGAACGACGCCGCGGTGGCCAGCCTGACCGAGTCGATCGCGGCGGCCCGGGGCCAGACCGTGGCCAACGTCACCCAGACAGTGCAGGCGGCGACGCGGGCCAAGCTGATCGCCATGATCGCCACCGTGGTCGGCCTCGCGGTCGCGGCGGCCGCGATGCTGTTCGCCCTGTTCGGGATCGCGCGGCCGATCCAGCGCATGACCGGGGCGATGGGCCGCCTCGCCGAGGGCGACGAGACCGTGCCGGTCCCGCATACGGGACGCCGCGACGAGATCGGCGCGATGGCCGCGGCCGTGCAGGTCTTCAAGGACAACCTGATCCACACCCGCGCCCTGGAGCGCGAGACCGCCCTGGCGCGCGAGGGCGCCGAGGTGCAGCGCCGGCGCGCGGTCCACGCCATGGCCGAGTCCTTCGAGGCCGCAGTCGGCGGCGTGCTGGCCCGGGTGGCGGACGCCGCCCTCGGCCTGCGGGCCGATGCCGAGGCGATGAGCGGCACGGCGACGCACACGGCCGAGCGCTCGGCCACGGTGGCGGGGGCCGCGCAGGAGGCCGCCCAGCACGTCGGCACGGTCGCGGCGGCCGCGGAGGAACTCGGCGCCTCGGTGCAGGAGATCGGCCGCCAGGTCGACGGGTCGGCCGAACTCGCCCGGAGCGCGGTGGTCCAGGCCGGCGACACGGCCGGCCTCGTGCAGGAGCTGAGCAATGCCGCGGGCCGGATCGGCGACGTCGTGCGCCTCATCACCGACATCGCCGGCCAGACGAACCTGCTGGCGCTCAACGCCACGATCGAGGCGGCCCGCGCCGGCGACGCGGGGCGCGGCTTCGCGGTGGTCGCCAGCGAGGTGAAGCAGCTCGCCGCCCAGACCGCTCGGGCCACCGAGGAGATCGCCGGTCAGGTCGGCCGGATCCAGGGGGCGACCGGGCAGACCGTGGACGCGATCGACGGGATCGCGGCGCGCATCCGCGAGATCGACGGAGTGGCGACCTCGATCGCGGCCGCCGTCGAGCAGCAGGGCGCGGCCACCCGGGAGATCGCCCGGAACGTCGCCGAGGCGGCGTCCGGGACCGGCGCCGTCACCGGCACGATCGACGCGGTGGCGCGGGCGGCCGACGACACGGGCACGGCCGCCACGCGGATGCTGGCCTCGGCGTCGAGCCTCTCGGAGGAAGCCGCCGAGCTGCGCCGGGAGATCGACGCCTTCCTGCACACGGTGCGCGCCGCCTGACGCTCAGCCGGGGCTCGACAGCTTCATCAGGACGAGCCCGGAGCCGATCAGGCCGGCGGCGAGGATGCGGCCGGCGCTCGCCTGCTCCCCGAGGACGGCAATGCCGACCAGGAAGGCGCCGACCGCGCCGATGCCGGTCCAGACCGTGTAGGCGGTTCCCAGCGGCAGCGTGCGCATGGCCAGCGCCAGGAAGCCGACGCTGCCGGCCATCGATACGGCCATGATGGCGGTCGGCCAGACGCGCGTGAAGCCGTCCGACTGCTTCATCGCGAAGGCCCAGACGACCTCCAGCAGGCCCGCGATGACGAGATAGATCCAGGCCATGGCGGCCCTCCGGAAAGGGCCGGGCCGTCCCGGACTTGTGCCCCGCGCGACGGGGGGAGGACGTGGCCTCGCGGCGGGTCAGCTAGCGATGATCGGCCAAGCCCGCAAGCGCGGCGGCATCACATCCCACGAACCATCCCCATCCTGAGGTGCCGCGTCAGCGGCCTCGACGGAGGGCTCCAGGGATCGGGGCGGCTGCTGGAGCCCTCCTTCGAGGCCTCCGCTGCGCTCCGGCCCCACAGGATGAGGGCGCCGGCGGGATGCGCTGAACGGGCGACCCGTCAGGCCACGGCCGCGAGGTGCTTGACCTCGGCCTTGGCCACCACCTTGCCGACCGGCGGCGCCTTGCAGGTCTCGGCCTCGGGCGCCAGGACGGGCGGCTGCACCCAGCGGCCGGCGTCGAGGTCGGCGATCCGGCCGTTGATCTCGCGGATGACGTAGCGCGAGAACGGGTAGACGTGCAGGTAGATCACCATGTTGGTGACCACGGCCTCCAGGGCGGCCGGGTTGCGGCGGGCGGTCTCCAGGAACACGCTCCAGAAGTGCTTGGCGAGTTCCGGACGCCGCACGGTCATCCGCCAGCACACGCGCAGCAGCGAGTAGAGATCGTGGGCGACGTGGCGCCAGTTGAGCTTCTGCGCGGCGAATCTCGGCCGCTTCACCCGCCGCGCCACCACCCGCACCCGGTCGAAGAAGTTCGGCGGGTCGTAAATCTCCTGGAGGACGTCGCGGTAGTCGGCGAGCACGTCGCGCTGCGGGCGCAGGGTCACGAAGTTGATGCCCTGCGTGCACTGGTCGCCCTGGTCGGCCGTGGTCGCCGCGTAGTTCTCGTAGAGGCGGCCCTCCTTGCGCAGGCGGCGCGAGAGCTGCGTGTTCGGCAGCGCGAACAGCAGGCCGACCATGGCGATCGGGATGCCGGTCTGGCCGATGCACAGCGACATCGCCTTGCTGATGCTGTCCTTCTCGGTGTCGAAGCCGACGATGAAGCCGGCCGTGACGAACATGCCGTGCTCGTAGAGCTTGTGCACGCTGTCGGCGATCGAGCGCTTGGTGTTCTGCTTCTTCTGCGTCTGGATCAGCGTCGCCTCGTCGGGCGTCTCGATCCCGGTGAACAGGGCGAAGAAGTTCGCGTCCCGCATCATCCCGAGCAGTTCGTCGTCGTCCGCGAGGTTCAGCGAGGCCTCGGTGGAGAACTTGAACGGGTAGCCGTGCGCTTCCTGCCACTGGATCAGGTGCGGCAGGAACAGCTTGATCGCCTTCTTGTTGCCGATCAGGTTGTCGTCGACGAAGTCGACATGGCCGCGGTAGCCGAGGCCGTAGAGCCGGTCGAGCTCGGCCAGCATCTGCGGCGTGGTCTTGGTCCGCGGGGCGCGGCCGTAGAGCTCGATGATGTCGCAGAACTCGCAGGTGAACGGGCAGCCGCGCGAGAACTGGACGCCGATATAGAGGTAGTGGCTGAAGGTCAGCAGGTCGAAGCGCGGGATCGGGCTCTTGGTGACGTCGGCCTTGAACTTCTCGGCCGTGAGCCGGCCGCGGCGCTCGCCCGCCTCCCAGGCGGCCACGAACTTGTCGAGGATGCCCTCGGCCTCGCCCAGCACCAGGAAGTCGGCCTTGTCGTAGACCTCCGGCGTCGAGGTCGGGGCCGGGCCGCCGACGCAGACCGGGGTTCCGAGCGCCACGCAGCGGTCGATGACCACGAGGCAGTCCGGCTCCTGGGGCAGCATGCCGCCGGTCATCACGAGGTCGGCCGCCTGGATCTGCGCGTCCGTCAGCTCTTCGCAGTTGCGGTTGACCAGCGTCACCTGCCAGGCCGGCGGCAGCATCGCAGCCAGCGTGATCAGGCCGAGCGGCGGCGCGGGCGCGCGGGCGCCCTGCAGCTCCATGGCCTCTTTGAAGTTCCACATGGAGTTCTCGTAGAACTTCGGGAACACCATCAGCACGCGCGGGGCCGTGTTCGCTTCCGACATGCCAGTTTCCCTCGTTCACACGCGCGGTCCCGGCCCGACCGGAGATCGGAACGGGCACAGGATCGACCCCTGACCTGCGGGCGAATTAAGGCCGTTTTTCGCTCCCGCAGCAATCGGAGCCGCCGATCCCGACAGGACGCGCGCCCGGACCCGGTGAATCAACCCCGCCGGCGGGTCATGGGGCAGATCCGGCCCGTTTGCCGCGGGGCTGCGCCATTCGGGCGACAGGTCCAGCCGGAACCGTCACGGCCCGACGCGGAACCGCTCCGGCCGCGTCCCGTCGGCGTCGGTGAAGCCGTAGACCCGCGCGAGGTCGCCGGCATGCAGCACGGCGCCCGCCCGCGCGGCGATGCCGGGGTCGGCGGCGAGCGCCGCCAGCGCCCGGCCGGCATAGAGCGGGCTCTCGGTGGCGTGCTGCGCGTGGCCGAGGTCGCGCGCCCGCTCGGTGGCGACGAAGCCCGGCGAGAGGCCGAGGGCGGTGACGCCGTGGGGCGCGAGCTCCCGCGCGAAGGCCAGGGTCAGCCGGTTGGTCGCGGCCTTGGCGGAATCGTAGAACACGTCGCCGAGGTAATCCTCGGTCCCGAAGGAGACGAGCGCCAGCAGCCCGGCCCGCGCCGCCACCATGGCGGGGGCGACCGCGCGGGCGAGCAGCAGGGCCGGCAGGGGCCCGGCCTCGAGGAGGCCGAGATACGGCTCCGCCGAGCGGCGCCAGAACGGCGTGCCCCAGCCGGCGCCGTCCGGGTAGCGCTCGCCGTCGTAGCCCTCGTTGCCGCTCCACACGCTGCAGGCCGCGACGTCGATCCGCCCGAACCGGCGGAGCGCCCAGTGCATCAGCGCGTCGGTGGCGCGCTCGGAGCGGTGGTCGCACAGGTAATGGTGCCCGCGCCCGCCGGCCGCGTCGACCGCGCGGGCCGTGTCCTCGATCGCCTCCGCGCGCATCTCGGTGCGCGGGCCGGTCTCGCTGGAGCGGGCCGTGACGATCACCGTGGCCCCCGCCTCGCCCAGCGCCCGGGCGAGTCCCCGGCCGACACCCCGCGACGCGCCCGCGACGAGGCAGATCTTCTCGGAGAGGTCGAGCGGGCTCACGCCGAGGCGGCGGGCTTCGACCGCGACAGGAAGGCGGCGAGCCGCTCCTGGGATTCGGGCGAGCGCAGCTGGGCGTCGAAGGCCTTGGCCTCGGCCTCCAGGGCCGCCTCGACCTGCGCCTGGTCACCCCGGATCAGCGCCCGGGACGCCGTCAGCGCCCCGCGCGGCAGGGCGGCGAGGCGCGCCGCCTGCGCGATCGCCTGCTCGACCAGCATGTCGGCCGGCAGCACCGCGTTGACGAGACCCAGCGCCTGCGCCTCGTCGGCCTCGAGCGGCCGCGACAGGAGCAGCAGCTCGGTGGCCCTGAGCCGGCCGACCCGCAGGGGCAGCAGGTAGCTCGACGCCGCCTCCGGCACGAGGCCGAGCTCGACGAAGGGCATGCGCAGGCGCGCCGCCGGGCTCGCGTAGACGAGGTCGCAGTGCAGGCAGAGGGTCGCGCCGATGCCGACCGCGATCCCGTCGACCGCCGCCACCATCGGGGTGCGGGTGCGGGCGAGCTGGCGGATGAAGGCCAGCGCCGGCGAGGTGCTGAATCCATCACCGGCATGCCCCATGAAGTCGGCGAGGTCGTTGCCGGCGCTGAACATGCCGGGCTGCCCGGCGAAGACCACGGCGCCGACCGCGTCCGACGCGTCGGCCTCCGCCAGGCCCGCGCGCATCGCGTCGTACATGGCGCCCGTGAGGGCGTTCTTCTTCTCCGGACGGTTCAGGGTGATCAGGCGGACGCCGCCCGCGAGGTCGTCGATCGTGACGGGTTCGGCCATGGTCCGCTCCTCAAACCGCCAGCGCCAGGGCGGCGTCGTCCGTGAAGGCGCCGCCCTCGACCACCGCCTGCTCCAGGCCGGACGCGGCCACCAGGAGGTTCTCGGCGTAGAACCGGGCGAGCGCGATGCGGGCCGCGTGCGCCGGGTCCGTCTCGCCCGCCTTCCGGGCGGCGCTCGCGGCGAGCGCGCTGCGCGCGAGGCAGGCGGCGCCCAGCGTCAGGCCGAACAGGCGCAGGTACGGCGTCGCGCCGGCGAGCGCCGCCTCGGGGCGGTTCGAGCTCAGCGCGGCGAGCTGGTGGCTCGTCGCCCGGTCGAGGCTGCCGATCCCGTCGCGCAGCCGCGCCGCCATGTGGCCGAAGGCCGGGTCGCCGGCCTTGAGCAGCCCCTCCGCGGCCCGGCGAATCCAGGCGATCTGCGACCGCGCGGTGCCCCCGCCGTTCAGCGGCAGCTTGCGGGCGGTGAGGTCGATGGCCTGGATGCCGTTGGTCCCCTCGTAGATGCCGAGGATCCGGGCGTCGCGCATGAGCTGCGCCGCCCCGGTCTCCTCCACGAAGCCCATGCCGCCGTGGACCTGCACGCCGAGCGAGGTCACCTCGTTGGCGAGGTCGGTGGCGAAGGCCTTCGCCACCGGGGTCAGCAGCGAGGCGCGGTCCAGGGCGGCCTGCCCCTCCGGCCCCTTCGCGGCGTCGAGGGCCGCGGCGGTGAGGTAGCAGATGGCGCGGGCGGCCGCCGTCGAGGCCTTCATGGTGAGCAGCATGCGCTGCACGTCCGGATGGGCGGCGATCGGGCTCGTCGCCTCGGCGGCGCCGACGGCCTTGCCCTGGCGGCGCTCCTGCGCGTAGGCGAGCGCGCGCTGGGTCGCGGCCTCGGCGACGCCGACGCCCTGCAGGCCGACATTGAGCCGGGCCGCGTTCATCATCGTGAACATGCAGGCCAGCCCCTTGTTCTCCTGGCCGATCAGCCAGCCGGTCGCGCCGCCCTGGTCGCCGAACGCCATGGAGCAGGTCGGCGAGGCGTGGATGCCGAGCTTGTGCTCGATGCCGGAGCAGCGCAGGTCGTTGCGGGTCCCGTCCGGCAGCACCTTCGGCACGAGGAACAGCGAGATGCCCCGCGTGCCGGCGGGCGCGTCGGGCAGCCGGGCCAGGACGAGGTGGACGATGTTGTCGGCGAGGTCGTGCTCGCCGTAGGTGATGTAGATCTTGTTGCCGGTGATCCGGTAGGTGCCGTCGCCCGCCGGCACGGCCCGGGTGCGCAGCAGGGCGAGGTCGGAGCCCGCCTGCGGCTCGGTCAGGTTCATGGTGGCGGGCCACGCGCCCGAGACCAGCTTCTCGAGGTAGCGCGCCTTCAGGTCGTCGGAGCCGTGGGCGGCGAGCGCCTCGATGCCGCCCTGGGTCAGGAGCGGGCAGAGGCCGAAGGCGAGGTTGGCACCGTTCCACATCTCGGTGCAGGCGGCCTCGATCAGCTTCGGCAGGCCCTGGCCGCCGTGATCGGCCTCGGCCGAGAGCCCGTTCCAGCCGCCCTCCGTGAAGGTGCGGTACGCCTCGCGCCAGCCCGGCGGCGTGGTGACCTGCCCGTCCGCGAAGGGGGTGCCGTGCCGGTCGCCGACCCGGTTGAGCGGCGCGATCACGCCGGCGGCGATCCGGCCGGCCTCGGTCAGGATCGCCTCGGCGTCGTCGGGATCGACCGCGTCGAGCCCGGCCACGTGCCGCAGCGTGAAGAGCATCTCGGGGACCGGGGCGCGGTAACTCATACGATCCTCCCGTGTGGCGGCCCGCCCGCTCGTTCGGTCCGGGGCGGGTTTGACCGCGCCCGCGCACCGGCGCTAGGGCGGGGCGAGGATAGGCGCGCGGGGCTCGCGCGGCCATGACCTCGGAGACGGCTTCCCGCATGAATGATCCCGGGTCAACGGTCCCGTCCGCGACCCGGCGGCTTCCCGCCGACGCGGCCGGCCTCGCGGAGGCCGCCGCCCTCCTGCGGGCGGGCCGTCTCGTCGCCTTCCCCACCGAGACCGTCTACGGGCTCGGGGCGGACGCCACCGACCCCGCCGCGGTGACGGGCATCTTCGCCGCCAAGGCGCGGCCGCGCTTCAACCCGCTGATCTCGCACCTGCCCGACGCGGCGGCGGCCCTGGCGGAGGGGGTCTTCGACGCGCCGGCGCGCCGCCTCGCGGAGGCCTTCTGGCCCGGCCCCCTGACCCTGGTGGTCCCGGCGCACACGGGCACGCGGGTCTGCGATCTCGCCCGCGCCGGCCTGCCGAGCCTCGCGCTACGGGTCCCGGCGCACCCGCTCGCGCGGGACCTCCTGGCGGAGGTCGGGCGGCCGGTCGCGGCGCCCTCGGCCAACCGGTCGGGGCGGGTGAGCCCGACCCGGGCCGCCCACGTCCTCGACGATCTCGCCGGCCGGATCTCCGCGGTGCTCGACGGCGGTGACACGCCGGTTGGCGTCGAATCGACGGTGGTGGCCTGCCTCGGCGGCCCGCCGCGGCTGCTGCGGCCCGGCGGTATCACCCGGGCGGCGCTCCGCGACGTGCTCGGTCTCGATCCGGAGGCGCCCGAGGCGGCGGATGCCGACCGGCCGGCGGGCCCGGGCATGCTCGCCTCGCACTACGCGCCGCGGGCGCGGGTCCGCCTCGACGCGGTGCGGGTCGAGCCCGGCGAGGCGGCCCTGCTGTTCGGGCCCCGCCCCCCGGCCGGTCACGAGACCGCGCGGGCCAGTCTCAACCTGAGCCCGGCGGGCGATCCCGCGGAGGCCGCTGCCCGGCTGTTCGGCGCCCTGCGCGACCTCGACGCCTCGGGGGCCGAGACCATCGCGGTGGCGCCGATCCCCGAGGACGGCCTCGGCGAGGCGATCCGGGATCGCCTCGCCCGGGCGGCGGCGCCCCGCTGACGGCGGAGAAATTTTCGCCGGCAGCGGAACAGAGTTCGGCCTGACCCGTTTACTGATCACGAAGGCCTTCTCAGCCCCCAATGGCCTTTTTCCTTTCAGGCTCGGAGCAATCCGAGCCTTTTTTCTTGGCTCCTCAGTCCCGGGCCAGCTTGGCCGCGATGCCGGCCACGTGGCGCCCCTGGAACCGCGCGCCCTCCAGCTCGACGGCGCTCGGCTGGCGCGACCCGTCGCCGTCCGCGATCGTGCTGGCGCCGTAGGGCGTGTTGCCCTTCACCGCCTCGACGCCCGCCTGTCCCTGGAAGCTGTAGGGCAGGCCGACCACAACCATGCCATGGTGGAACAGGACCGTGTGGAAGCTCGTCAGCGTCGTCTCCTGGCCACCGTGCTGCGAGGCCGTGGAGGTGAAGACCGAGCCGACCTTGCCGACGAGCGCGCCCTTCATCCAGAGCCCGCCGGTCTGGTCGATGAACTGCTTCATCTGCGAGGCCATGTTGCCGTAGCGGGTCGGCGTGCCGAAGATGATCGCGTCGTAGTCGGCGAGCTCGGCGACGGTCGCGACCGGCGCCGCCTGATCCAGCTTGAAGTGGTTCTGCCGGGCGACCTCCTCCGGCACCAGCTCGGGCACGCGCTTCACGACGACCTCGGCCCCCGTCTCGCGGGCGCCCTCGGCGACGGCGTAGGCCATCTGCTCCACGTGACCGTAGGTCGAGTAGTACAGCACCAGAACCTTCGCCATGTGTGGTCTCTCCTGCCTGTCGGACGTCCGGCCGAATCGTCGGCCGGCGGCTGGCCCCTGCATCGCGCATTTGCCGTCTTGCAAGAATGCCCCGACATGCAAGACTAACCTTGCGCAGATGCAAGGATCCGGCGTGGAGCTCGACTGGGACGATTTCCGGTTCGTGAAGGCGGTGGCCGACCGGGGCGGCCTGACCGCGGCGTCGGCCGAGCTCGGTATCAACCACTCGACGGCATTCCGGCGTCTCGCCGCCCTGGAGGCGCGGCTCGGCACGCGCCTGTTCGAGCGGCTGCGCACGGGCTACGTGCCGACCGCGGCCGGGCAGGCGATGGTCGACGCGGCCGGGCGCATCGAGGCGGACGTGACGCGGTTCGCCCGCGCGGTGGCGGGACAGGGCGAGACGCCGTCCGGCGAGCTGCGGGTGACCGCACCGGCGGGCTTCGCCGCCGAGCTGCTGATGCCGATGCTGGCGAGCTTCGCGGAGCGCTACCCGGAGATCCGGATCGAGCTCATCCTCGCGGAGGCGACCCTCAACCTCTCCCGGCGCGACGCCGACGTGGCGATCCGGATCAGCCGGGAACCGAGCGAGACCCTGGTCGGGCGTCGACTGGCCCTCACCGCGTGGGCGGTCTACGGCCGCGCCGATCGCGCCTACGGCGACCTGGCCCGGGAGGCCTGGATCAGCCCGGGGCCGCTGGTGGCGGGGGGCTCGCTCACGCGGTTCGTGGAGGCGCGGGCGCCGTCCGACCGTGTCCGCCTGCGGATCAACGCGGTGCCGGGCCTGGAGGCGGCGGTCGAGGCCGGCCTCGGCATCGGCCCGCTCCCCTGCTTCACGGCCGACGTGAACCCGGCGCTGCGCCGCCTGTCCGGGCCGCACCCCGAACTCGGGGCGGACCTCTGGATCCTGACGCATCCGGACCTGCGCCACGCGGCGCGTGTCCGGGCCTTCATGGAGCACGTCGCCGAGGCGCTGCTGCCGCTGCGGGCGCGCTTCGAGGGCCGCTGATCCGGCTCAGCGGATCTCGAGCACCTCGACCTCGTGGCCGTTCACCTCGACCACGTCGCCGATCGTCTTGCCGGTGATCGCCCGGGCGAGGGGCGCCACGTACGAGATCGAGCCCTTGTGCGGGTCGGCCTCGTCCTCGCCGACGATCCGGAAGGTCTGTCGGCTCTCCTTGCCGGACTCGTCCTCGCGGACCACCGTGACGGTGGACCCGAACTGCACGGTGTCGCCGCCCTTGGGCTCCACGAGCTGCGCGGTGTTCTTCCGGGCCGCCCAGTAGCGCAGGTCGCGCCCGATGCGGGAATCCTCCGCCTTGTCGGCGGGATCCAGCGAGGCGACCTCCTTCTCGAGGCGCGCGACCTCCGCCTCGATCTGCGCGAGGCCCTCCGGCGTGACGAAGTTCGTGTGCGGCGAGATCGGCCGATCCGGCAGATTCTCGAACGCTTCCCCACCCTCGGGCTCTTTGACGAATGCGACGCTCATGAAGACGCCAACACGCGAGGTACGGCAAAGGTTCCCGCGACGGGTGCTCGGCCCGCCCGGTGTTTTCGCCGTGGCGCGACCCGGGCACCGCTCGCTAGATTCTCCGGCGATTCACGCGGAGCCAACGATGTCGTCCCTGTCCGCCGCCGAGGTCGTCGCCGCCAACCGCCAGGCCTGGGATGCCTCGGCGCCCCTGCACCGGAGCGACCCGTCGTGGCATCGGCTGACGCAGCACTTCGCGCAGGATCCCGGCTTCTCCTGCTTCGATCCCCCGATGGAGGCGGCCCTGCGGGCGGTCGGGCTCGCCGGGGCCTCAGTCGCGCAACTCTGCTGCAACAACGGCCGGGAGACGGTGTCGCTGATGAATCTCGGCGCCCGGTCGGCGACCGGCTTCGACCAGTCGGAGGCGTTCCTCGCCCAGGCCAGGGACCTCGCCCGCATCGCCGGGCGCGACTGCCGCTTCGTCGCGGGCGACGTGCACGCGATCGACGCGGAGCACGACGGGGCCTACGACCTCGCGGTGATCACCATCGGCGTGCTGGGCTGGATGCCCGACCTGCCGCGCTTCCTCGCCGTGGCGGCGCGCCTCCTGCGGTCGGGCGGCCGGATCCTCATCCACGAGGAGCATCCCGTCGTGAACATGTTCGAGCCGCGGGCGGAGCAGCCGCTCCTGATTCGGCACTCCTATTTCCGCACGGCGCCGTTCGTGGGCGAGGACGCCATCGTGTACGGGGACGGCCCGGCCCCGCGGGTCGGACCGCATTACTGGTTCGCCCACCCCCTCGGGGCGCTGATCGAGACCCTGATCGGTGCGGGCCTCGCGATCGAGCGGTTCCGGGAGTTTCCGGACAACATCAGCACGACGGCCTGCGACGTGCTCGCCGCCGACCGGCTCCTGCCGATGAGCTACCTGCTGCAGGCCCGGAAAGCCGCCTGACGGGCGCCGGCCCTACGCCACCGTCACCACGGTCCGGCCCCGGACCTTGCCGGCCAGGATCTCGTCGCCGAGCCGGCCGACCTCCTCCAGACGGACCCTGCTGGTCATGGCGGCGAGCTTGCCGAGGTCGAGTTCCCGGGCGAGGCGCGCCCAGGCCTCGCGCCGCTTCTTCTGCGGGGTCGTCACGCTGTTGATGCCGAGCAGCGAGACGCCGCGGAGGATGAAGGGTGCCACCGAGGTCGGCAGGTCCATGCCCTGCGCCAGCCCGCAGGCCGCGACGGCGCCGTCCGCTCGGGTCATGGCGAGGACGTTGGCGAGGGTCGTGGAGCCCACGGCGTCGACGCCCGCGGCCCAGCGCTCCTTGCCCAGCGGCTTTCCGGGCTTGGACAGTTCGGCCCGGTCGAGGATCTCGGCGGCGCCGAGCCCTCTCAGGTAGTCGGACTCGCCGTCCCGGCCGGTGGAGGCGATCACGTGCCAGCCCGCCCGGGCGAGGAGCGCCACCGCGACGGAGCCGACGCCGCCCGAGGCGCCGGTGACGATGACCGGGCCGTGCTCGGGCCTCACGCCGTGGGCGTCCAGCGCCATGCAGCACAGCATCGCCGTGTAGCCGGCGGTGCCCACCGCCATGGCCTGCTCGGCCGTGAGTCCCCGGGGCAGCGGCACCAGCCAGTCGCCCCTGACCCGGGCGCGCTGCGCGTAGGCGCCGAGATGCGTCTCGCCGACGCCCCAGCCGGTGAGCACGACCGCGTCGCCCGGCCGGTACTCCGGATGGTCCGAGGTCTCGACGATGCCCGAGAAGTCGATGCCGGGGATCATCGGGAAGCGGCGCACCACCGGCGACTTGCCGGTGAGCGCGAGGCCGTCCTTGTAGTTCAGGGTCGAGTGCGTCACCCGCACGGTGACGTCGCCGTCCATCAGGTCGGCGTCGTCGAAATCCCTGAAGGCGAGGCTCTGGCCGGCCTCGTTCTTCTCGACCACCCAGGCCTTGAACGTCCCCATCGTCACCTCCCGTGCTGCGCGGTGAGGTGTGGCCGGGCCGCCCGGAATCAAGGCGACGGCGGTCGCTGCCGGCTCAGTATCCCTCGTACCGGCTGCCCGTGTAGAAGCCGAGACCGACGCCGATATCCGACGAACTGGCCCCGGTGATGCCGAGAGCGTCCGGGATCGAGCCGACCAGCGGGCCACCGTAGGCCGCGGGCCGGTAGCCGTAGCCGCCGCCGATCGGCGCCCAGCCGGCCCGGGCGGGCGCCACGAGGACGCGGCGGCTGACGCTGGCGTATTCCGGCGGGATCGTCTCGGGGATCGTCTGCGCCGGGCGGATCAGCACGGTCCGGGTGCGGACGGCGAAGCGCGGCGGCGCGGTCACCCAGCAGCCGATCAGCTCGCCGCCGGGGCCGCGGCTGGTCTGCCAGTAGCGGCCGCCGGGCGAGACCATCACGCGCTCCGACACCGTGTCGTAGACCGGCGGCGTGGTGCGGTAGACCGTGCGGGGCGGACGCACCAGCACGTTCTCCTGCACGGTGTCGTAGACCGGCGGCGTGACGACGCGGCGATAGCATTCGGAGCCGTAGCAGCCGCCGGCCTGGGCGGGTGCAGCGAGGAGCGCGCCGCCGAGGGCGGCGGCGAGGAGAGCGGTGCGAGCGACCGGCGCGGTCATGGGAGTCCTCTGATACGCATTACTACGAGACGCGGCGCGGACGCGGCGCTCGTCTCGACGTACCAGAGGCCAGACTCGTTGCCCGGCGCGCAAGCATTATCGGGAACGAAGGTAAAATTAACCCTTGGTTTCGACTGCTTAGGCGTCGCCTACCTAGGTAGGATTGTTCGGATCTTCCACAGTCTCTCTTACGAAGCCGGATCCGGCCGGGGTCAGGTCTGGCCGGCCCGGAGCTGGTAGAAGATGTGCCGGCCGATCACGTCCATCTTGCGCAGGCGGCGGGCCCAGCCCGGGCGCACGTAGTCGGCGTGGTAGTGGGTCGCGGCGCCGACCTCGGCGAGGTAGGTCCGGCCCTCGATCACCGAGCGGGCGATGCGGGTGGCGCTCTCCCAGGCGCCGGCGTCGGTGATGCGCAGGGACTTGCCCTCGCAGGCGAAGGAGAACTGGCAGCCCATGTAGTGGTGCCGGTTCTGGTAGACGACGCCGCAGACGCTCGCCGGGTAGAGGCCGCTCTTCACCCGGTTGAGCACCACCTGGGCGACGGCGGCCTGGCCGGCCTCGGGCTCGCTCCGGGCCTCGAAATAGACCGCCTCCGAGAGGCAGCGCTGCTCCTTGTCGAGGGCGTTCGGGTCGATCAGGTCGGCGTAGCGCCGGCGCGCGTCCTCGGGCACCGGCTGGGCATTGTCCGGGCGCTCGGTGCGGATCGCGAAATCGGGGAGCGCGAGGCTCGCCGCGGCGATCTCGACCGGGATGGCGTCCGCGGGTGCCGGCGTCGTGGAGGACAGCGCGATGGCGCGGGGCACCGGCGGAGTCGAGCCGTCGAAGCGCTCGGGGCCGCCGTCCTCGGTGAGGTCGGCCGTCCCCTCTCCCGTGGAGGCGGCGGTGCCGCTGCCGGTGGTGAGGCCGAGATCCGGCACGGGGACGAAGGCGGCCTCCGGCTCGGACTCCGGATCCCAGACGGCGGAGCCCTGCGTCAGCACGCCGGTGACGCTGCCGGTGACGTCGCCGAAGACCAGGGCGCCGCCGGCCTCGCGCAGGTTGGCCGCCCGGCGGGCGAAGCTCTCGGCCGGCGGCCGGGCGGGGTCGCCCTTGCCGGCCCGCTGCACCACCGGGAAGACGTGCGCGCCGGTCTTGAAGACGGCCTGCGGCGGCTCGTCCCCGAGGCGGCGCAGCGCCGATCCGATCAGCACGGTGCCGGGCGGCAGCGGCGGGACCGTGCCGGCGTCGATCACGCCGAGCCGGCTCGCCCCGATGGCATTCTCCGTGCCGGCATCGGCGGTGAACGACACCAGGAGGCCCAGCCCGACCATCCAGGGCGTCAGGGCCGCCGAGAGCCAGCGCAGGCTCGATTCCCGTCCTCGTCTCGTGCCCACGACGCCAGACCCGCACTCACGCACCCGAACCGGCCCGATCCTCCCCGTTTCCAGGGTGTTTCTGCGGCCGCACGGGATTTATCGCGCGGTATGGTTGAGCCGCCGTTAAGGCCGCACGGTTGCGGGTGTCTCGATCCGCGCTCGGGTTGGCGGCTGCCGTCGACGCGGCCCTCACCGTCACCCTGGGCGGAGCGATGGGGCCCAGGGCAGCGGGACGTCGGGACGCGCGGTGCCGCCCTGGATCGCTTCGCGGCGCCCGCAAAGTCGGCCGCGCCGAGAAAGGCGCGCCACAAAAGGAAAGGGCGGCCCGCAGGCCGCCCTCTCTCGTCTCAGTCCGACCCGTGATCTTACTCGGCAGCGGCCGGCGGAAGCTCCTCGACCGGCATCGCGCCGCTCTCGGCCTGCTTCTGCTGCAGGATCATCGCGTCGCGGCGGCGGGCGATGGAGCGGATGTCCGCCACCATCGAGCCCGTGCCGGCCGGGATGAGCGAGCCGACGATGACGTTCTCCTTCAGGCCTTCCAGCGTGTCGACCTTTCCGTTGACCGCCGCCTCGGTGAGGACGCGGGTGGTCTCCTGGAACGAGGCCGCCGAGATGAACGACTTCGTCTGCAGCGACGCCTTGGTGATGCCGAGCAGGACCGGGACGCCCTGGATCGGCTTCTTGCCCTCGGCGAGCAGCTTCTCGTTGTAGTCGGTCAGCTCCGTGCGATCGATCTGGTCGCCCGAGAGGATGTCCGAGTCGCCGCCGTCGGTCACCTCGACCTTCTGCAGCATCTGACGGACGATCACCTCGATGTGCTTGTCGTTGATCGACACGCCCTGCAGCCGGTAGACCTCCTGGATCTCGTTGACGAGGTAGGCCGCGAGTTCCTCCACGCCCTTGATCGCCAGGATGTCGTGCGGCGCCGGGTTTCCGTCAACGATGTAATCGCCGAGCTCGACCACGTCCCCGTCCTGCAGGTGGATGTGCTTGCCCTTCGGGATCAGGTACTCGACCGCCTCCGAGCCGTCATGCGGCGTCAGCGTGAGCCGACGCTTGTTCTTGTAGTCGCGGCCGAACGCGATGGTGCCCGACTTCTCAGCGATGATCGCCGCGTCCTTCGGGCGCCGCGCCTCGAACAGCTCCGCCACCCGCGGCAGACCGCCGGTGATGTCGCGGGTCTTGGCCGAGTCGGTCGAGACGCGGGCGAGGATGTCGCCGGCCTTGACCGTCGCGCCCGGGTCGAAGCCGATGATGGCGTCGACCGGCAGGAAGTAGCGGGCGTCCGAGCCGCGCGGCAGCTTGAGCGCCTTGCCGTCCCGGTCGACCACGACCATCGCGGGCTTCAGGTCCGAGGTCCGGGCCGAGCCGCGCCAGTCGACCACGACGCGCTTGGCGATGCCGGTCGACTCGTCGGTGGTCTCGGTCATGGACTGGCCGTCGACCAGATCCTCGTAGGCCACGATGCCGTCCACCTCGGTGAGGATCGGACGGGTGTAGGGATCCCACTCGGCGATCCGCTGCCCGCGCTTGATCTTGTCACCCTCGTCGACCCGGAGCTTGGCGCCGTACTGCAGGCGGTGAACCGCCCGCTCGACCCCGTCCGACCCGACGATGACGACCGCCACGTTGCGGCCGGTGGCGATCAGATCCCCGTCCGTGTTCTTGGCCACGGCCCGGTTGCGGATCTTGATCGTGCCCTCGAAGCTCGACTCGATGAAGGACGAGTCGGCGATCTGGGCCGCACCACCGATGTGGAAGGTGCGCATCGTGAGCTGCGTGCCCGGCTCGCCGATCGACTGCGCCGCGATGACGCCGACGGCCTCGCCCATGTTGACGGGCGTGCCGCGGGCGAGGTCGCGCCCGTAGCAGGTGGCGCAGACGCCGCTCTTGGTGGCGCAGACCAGCACCGAGCGGATCTTCACCTCCTGGATGCCGGCGGCGTTGATCGCCGGCAGGTGCCGCTCCTCGATGGTCTCGCCGGTCTTGACGATCACCGTGCCGTCGGCGGCCACCAGATCCTCCGCCGTGGCGCGGCCGAGGATGCGGGTGGCGAGCGTCGCCACGACCTGGCCGGCATCCACGATGGCGCGCATCTTGATGCCGCTCGTCGTGCCGCAATCCACCTCGCGGATGACCGCGTCCTGCGCCACGTCGACGAGGCGGCGGGTCAGGTAGCCGGAGTTGGCGGTCTTCAGCGCGGTGTCGGCGAGGCCCTTACGGGCACCGTGCGTGGAGTTGAAGTACTCCAGCACGTCCAGGCCTTCCTTGAAGTTCGAGATGATCGGGGTCTCGATGATCTCGCCCGACGGCTTGGCCATGAGGCCGCGCATCGCCGCGAGCTGCTTCATCTGGGCAGGCGAGCCACGGGCACCCGAGTGGCTCATCATGTAGATCGAGTTGACCTGCTTGTCCGCACCCTTCTCGTCCTTCTGGACGCTGGAGATGCGGCCCATCATCTCGGCGGCCAGCTTGTCCGAGCACTTGGCCCAGGCGTCGACCACCTTGTTGTACTTCTCGCCCTGGGTGATCAGGCCGTCGTTGTACTGCTGCTCGTAATCCTTCACGAGCGCGCGGGTCGTGTCGACGATCGACCACTTGTTCTCCGGCACGACCATGTCGTCCTTGCCGAACGAAATGCCGGCCTTGAACGCGTGGTTGAAGCCGAGCGCCATGATCCGGTCACAGAAGATCACCGACTCCTTCTGACCGCAGTGGCGGTAGACGGTGTCGATCATCGCCGAGATCTCCTTCTTGGTCATCAGCTTGTTGACGACGTCGAAGGGCACCTTGGCGTGCTTCGGCAGGGCGCCGGAGAGGATCACGCGGCCGGGGGTGGTCTCGTAGGTCTTGGTCAGGGGCTCGCCGTCCGGGCCGATGCCGGTCCAGCGCCACTTGATCTTCGAGTGCAGCGACACGGCCTTGGCGGCCAGGGCGTGCTCGAGCTCGCCCATGTCGCCGTAGACGCCCTGCATCGGGTTCTTGGCGTTGTCGGGCTTGTACTCGCCCGGCGCGCCCTCGGCCACGATCGACAGGTAGTACAGGCCGAGCACGATGTCCTGCGACGGCACGATGATCGGCTGACCGTTGGCCGGGTGCAGGATGTTGTTGGTCGACATCATCAGGACGCGCGCTTCCAGCTGCGCCTCGAGCGACAGCGGGACGTGCACGGCCATCTGGTCGCCGTCGAAGTCGGCGTTGAACGCGGCGCAGACCAGCGGGTGCAGCTGGATCGCCTTGCCCTCGATCAGCTTCGGCTCGAAGGCCTGGATGCCGAGGCGGTGCAGCGTCGGCGCGCGGTTCAGCATCACCGGATGCTCGCGGATCACCTCATCGAGGATGTCCCAGACCTCCGGCTTCTCCTTCTCGACGAGCTTCTTGGCCTGCTTGACGGTGGCCGAGAACCCCTTGGCGTCGAGCCGCGCGTAGATGAACGGCTTGAACAGCTCCAGCGCCATCTTCTTGGGCAGGCCGCACTGGTGCAGCTTCAGCTCCGGGCCGACCACGATGACCGAGCGGCCCGAGTAGTCGACGCGCTTGCCGAGCAGGTTCTGGCGGAACCGGCCCTGCTTGCCCTTCAGCATGTCGGCGAGCGACTTCAGCGGGCGCTTGTTGGCGCCCGTGATGACGCGGCCGCGGCGGCCGTTGTCGAACAGGGCGTCGACCGCCTCCTGCAGCATCCGCTTCTCGTTGCGGATGATGATGTCGGGCGCGCGCAGCTCGATCAGCCGCTTCAGGCGGTTGTTGCGGTTGATGACGCGGCGGTACAGATCGTTGAGGTCGGAGGTCGCGAAGCGGCCGCCGTCCAGCGGGACCAGCGGGCGCAGGTCCGGCGGGATCACCGGCACGACCGTCAGGATCATCCATTCCGGCTTGTTGCCGGACATCTGGAAGGCCTCGATGATCTTGAGCCGCTTCAGGAGCTTCTTGGGCTTCAGCTCCGAGGTGGTGACCGCGATCTCCTCGCGCAGGTCGTTGGCGATCTTGTCGAGGTCGAGCTCCTGCAGGATGCGCCGGATGGCCTCGGCGCCGATCATGGCCGTGAAGCTATCCTCGCCGTACTCCTCCTGCGCGCGCAGGTACTCCTCCTCCGACAGGAGCTGACGCTCCTTCAGGGGGGTGAGGCCCGGCTCGATGACGCAGTACGACTCGAAGTACAGGATCCGCTCGAGGTCCTTGAGCGCCATGTCGAGCAGCAGGCCGATGCGGCTCGGCAGCGACTTCAGGAACCAGATGTGCGCGACGGGGGCGGCCAGCTCGATGTGGCCCATGCGGTCGCGCCGGACGCGCGCGAGGGTGACCTCGACGCCGCACTTCTCGCAGATGACGCCCTTGTACTTCATGCGCTTGTACTTGCCGCACAAGCACTCGTAGTCCTTGATCGGTCCGAAGATGCGCGCGCAGAACAGGCCGTCGCGCTCGGGCTTGAAGGTCCGGTAGTTGATGGTCTCGGGCTTCTTGATCTCGCCGTACGACCAGGAGAGGATCTTCTCCGGGGACGAGATCGAGATCTTGATCTGGTCGAAGCTGACCGGCTGGGCCTGCTGGTTGAAAAGGTTCATGACCTCTTGGTTCATGATCCGCTCCTTGTTGACGCCGGCAGCCCCGCGCCGGGCCACCGCGTCCTGAAAAAGATCCGGCGCCGCGCCCCGCGCGGGCGCTGCTCACCGTCGTCCAACCTCGGAAGGCCCCTCCCCTCCCCGCTCGACCGTGGCGGCGGTGACCCGCCGCCACGGGAGGTGTGGTTCTCTCTTACTCGGCCGCGTCCGCCGGCGGCTCCAGCTGGTCGTTGGCCGCCTTCTTGGAGGAGGTGAGCTCGACGTTGAGGCCGAGCGAGCGCATCTCCTTGACGAGCACGTTGAACGACTCGGGGATGCCGGCCTCGAACGTGTCGTCGCCGCGGACGATCGCCTCGTAGACCTTGGTGCGGCCGGCCACGTCGTCCGACTTCACCGTGAGCATCTCCTGCAGCGTGTAGGCCGCGCCGTAGGCCTCGAGCGCCCAGACCTCCATCTCGCCGAAGCGCTGGCCGCCGAACTGCGCCTTGCCGCCCAGCGGCTGCTGGGTGACGAGCGAGTACGGGCCGATCGAGCGCGCGTGGATCTTGTCGTCCACGAGGTGGTGGAGCTTCAGCATGTAGATGTAGCCCATGGTGACCTTGCGGTCGAAGGGCTCGCCGGTGCGCCCGTCGTAGAGCGTCGACTGCGCCGAGCGGTCCAGCCCGGCCATCTCCAGCATCTGCTCGATGTCGGCCTCCTTGGCGCCGTTGAAGACCGGGGTGGCCATCGGCACGCCGCGGCGGACGTTGTTGCCGGCCTCGGCCAGCTCCTCGTCCGTCAGGCCGTCGAGCTCGCCGGGGGAGTAGATCGCCTTCATCTCCTCCCGCAGCGGCGCGATGTCCTGGGTCTTCAGATAGGCATCCACCGCCTTCGACACCTTGCGACCCAGGCCCGCAGCCGCCCAGCCCAGGTGCGTCTCCAGGATCTGCCCGACGTTCATGCGCGAGGGCACGCCCAGCGGGTTGAGCACGATGTCGGCGTGCGTCCCGTCCTCCAGGAACGGCATGTCCTCGATCGGCACGATCCGCGACACGACACCCTTGTTGCCGTGACGGCCGGCCATCTTGTCGCCCGGCTGGATCTTGCGCTTCACCGCCACGAAGACCTTGACCATCTTCATGACGCCGGGGGGCAGCTCGTCGCCGCGCTGCAGCTTCTCGACCTTGTCGAGGAAGCGCTGCTCGAGGCGCTTCTTCGACTCGTCGTACTGCTTCTGCATCGCCTCCATCTCGGTCATGAGACGGTCGTCGATGACGGCGAACTGCCACCACTGCGAGCGCGGGTAGTCGTTGATCAGCTCGCGGGTGAGCGTGGTGTCCTTCTTGAAGCCCTTCGGGCCGGCCACCGGCGCCTGACCGATCAGCACGTCCGCCAGGCGGGCGTAGGTGTTGCGGTCGAGGATCGCCTGCTCGTCGTCGCGGTCCTTGGCGAGCCGCTCGATCTCCTCGCGCTCGATCGCCTGGGCGCGCTCGTCCTTGTCGACGCCGTGGCGGTTGAACACCCGGACCTCGACGATCGTGCCGGTGACGCCCGGCGGCACCCGCAGCGAGGTGTCGCGCACGTCCGAGGCCTTCTCGCCGAAGATGGCGCGGAGCAGCTTCTCCTCCGGCGTCATCGGGCTCTCGCCCTTCGGGGTGATCTTGCCGACGAGGATGTCGCCGGCATTCACCTCGGCACCGATGTAGACGATGCCGGCCTCGTCGAGGTTCTTGAGCGCCTCCTCGGAGACGTTCGGGATGTCGCGGGTGATCTCCTCCGGCCCGAGCTTGGTGTCGCGGGCCATCACCTCGAACTCCTCGATGTGGATCGAGGTGAACACGTCATCCTTCACGATCCGCTCGGAGAGCAGGATCGAGTCCTCGAAGTTGTAGCCGTTCCACGGCATGAACGCGACGAGCACGTTCCGGCCGAGCGCCAGCTCGCCGAACTCGGTCGAGGGACCGTCGGCGATGATCTCGCCCTTCTTCACGAACTCGCCGACGCGGACCAGCGGCTTCTGCGTGATGCAGGTCGACTGGTTGGAGCGCTGGAACTTCTGCAGGCGGTAGATGTCGACGCCGGGCTTGTTGGCGTCGGCCTCCTCGGTGGCGCGGATGACGATACGGGTGGCGTCCACCTGATCGATGATGCCGGCCCGGCGGGCCGCGATGGCGGCGCCGGAATCCCGGGCGACCACCGCCTCCATGCCGGTGCCCACGAACGGGGCGTCGGCGCGGACCAGCGGCACCGCCTGGCGCTGCATGTTCGAGCCCATGAGCGCGCGGTTGGCGTCGTCGTTCTCGAGGAACGGGATCAGCGCCGCGGCCACCGAGACGAGCTGCTTCGGCGACACGTCCATGAGGTCGACGCGCTCGGGACCCACGACGATCACCTCGCCGGCCCGGCGGCAGACCACGAGGTCCTCCGTGAGCTTGCGGTTCTCGTCCATCTGGGCGTTCGCCTGGGCGACGTAGTACTTCGCCTCCTCCATGGCCGAGAGGTAGGCGACCTCGTCGGTGACCACGCCGTCGCGCACGCGCCGGAACGGGGTCTCGATGAAGCCGTACTTGTTCACCCGCGCGAAGGTCGCGAGCGAGTTGATCAGGCCGATGTTCGGGCCTTCCGGCGTCTCGATCGGGCAGATGCGGCCGTAGTGCGTCGGGTGCACGTCGCGCACCTCGAAGCCGGCGCGCTCGCGGGTCAGACCGCCCGGGCCGAGGGCCGAGAGGCGGCGCTTGTGCGTCACCTCGGACAGCGGGTTGGTCTGGTCCATGAACTGCGACAGCTGCGACGAGCCGAAGAACTCGCGCACGGCCGCGGCCGCGGGCTTCGCGTTGATCAGGTCCTGCGGCATGACCGTGTCGATGTCGACCTGGCTCATGCGCTCGCGGATGGCGCGCTCCATGCGCAGGAGGCCCAGGCGGTACTGGTTCTCCATGAGCTCGCCCACCGAGCGGACGCGGCGGTTGCCGAGGTGGTCGATGTCGTCGACCTCGCCCTTGCCGTCGCGCAGCTCCACGAGCGCCTTGACCACCGCCAGCATGTCCTCCTTGCGGAGCGTGCGCACGGTGTCGGCGGCGTCGAGGTCGAGACGCATGTTCATCTTCACGCGGCCGACCGCCGAGAGGTCGTAGCGCTCGGAATCGAAGAACAGCGAGTGGAACATCGCCTCGGCGGTCTCGAGGGTCGGCGGCTCGCCCGGGCGCATGACCCGGTAGATGTCGAACAGCGCGCCCTCGCGGTTGGAATTCTTGTCCACCGCCAGCGTGTTGCGGATGTACGGGCCGATGTTGACGTGGTCGATGTCGAGCACCGGCAGCTCGGTGATCCCGACCTCCTCCAGGCTCTTCAGGAGCTTGTCGGTGACCTCCTCGCCGGCCTCGGCCCAGATCTCACCGGTCTGGGCGTTGACGAGGTCCTCGGCGACGTACTGGCCGACGAGATCCTCGTCGGTCGCCTTGAGGAACTTGGTGCCCTTCTCGGTGATCTGGCGGGCGTTGCGGGCGTTGAGCTTCTTGCCGGCCTCGAGCACGACCTCGCCGGAATCGGCGTCGATCAGGTCGACGGTGGCCTTCATGCCCTTCATGCGCTCGGCGTCGAACGGCACGCGCCAGTCGGCGCCGTCCCGGTCGTAGACGACCTTGTTGTAGAAGGTCGACAGGATCTCCTCGCCGTCGAGGCCGAGCGCGTAGAGCAGCGACGTCGCCGGCAGCTTGCGCTTCCGGTCGATGCGGACGTGCACGATGTCCTTGGCGTCGAACTCGACGTCGAGCCAGGAGCCCCGGTACGGGATGATGCGGGCGGCGAACAGGAGCTTGCCCGAGGAGTGGGTCTTGCCCTTGTCGTGGTCGAAGAACACGCCCGGCGAGCGGTGCATCTGCGAGACGATGACGCGCTCGGTGCCGTTGACGATGAAGGTGCCGTTCTCCGTCATCAGGGGCATGTCGCCCATGTAGACGTCCTGCTCCTTGATGTCCTTGACCGACTTGGCCTGGGTGTCGGGATCGACATCGAACACGATGAGGCGCAGCGTGACCTTCAGCGGCGCCGCGAAGGTGATGCCGCGCTGGCGGCACTCGTCCACGTCGTACTTGGGCGCCTCGAAGGTGTAGCGCACGAACTCCAGGAGCGCCGTGGAGGCGAAGTCGGAGATCGGGAACACCGACTTGAACACGCTCTGCAGCCCCTCGTCGGCGCGCCCGCCCTCGGGCTCGTCGACCATCAGGAACTGGTCGTAGGACGCCTTCTGAACCTCGATGAGGTTCGGCATCTCGGCAACTTCCTTGATCTTGCCGAAGAACTTCCGAATGCGCTTGCGACCGACCAGCGTGTTGGCCATGTGACCTCGCTCCTACCCGCGTGCCTCGCGCCCGGGGAAGCGTTCCCGAAAGGGACCTCCCGCACCGGGCCGTGACGCGCGCCCCGCCGAGCCGCGCCACCGATCCGAATCTCTTGCCGGTCCCTCGCGGGACCATCCGCCGAAGCGGCCTAAAGCCCGCGGGCGCTGACCCGCGGGCTCCGGTCACGACAGGCTCGCGCGGAGCCTCCGTGGGGTGATGGGCCGGGACCGGCCCATCGTCGACTTACTTGAGCTCGATCTTGGCGCCGGCCTTCTCGAGCTGGGCCTTGAGCTTCTCGGCCTCGTCCTTGGCGACGCCTTCCTTGACCGGCTTCGGCGCGCCCTCGACCAGGTCCTTGGCCTCCTTGAGGCCGAGGCCGGTGATCGCGCGGACCTCCTTGATGACCTCGATCTTCTTGTCGCCCGCGGAGGCGAGGACGACCGTGAACTCGGTCTGCTCCTCGACGGCGGCGGCGGCACCACCGGCGGCCGGGCCGGCGGCGACGGCGACGGCAGCGGCGGCCGAGACGCCCCACTTCTCCTCGAGCATCTTGGCCAGGTCAGCGGCCTCGAGCACGGTCAGCGAGGACAGGTCGTCGACGAGCTTGGCGAGATCAGCCATTTTGAATTCCTCTCAGATATCGGTTTGAATGGATGGATTTTGAAGGGCCTCAGGCGGCCTCGTCCTTCTTGGCATAGGCCCCGAACACGCGGGCGAGCTTGGAAGCCGGCGCGTTGACGACCTGAGCGATCTTCGTCGCGGGCGCCTGCACGAGGCCCACGATCTTGGCGCGCAGTTCGTCGAGGGACGGGAGCGAGGCGAGCGCCTTCACGCCGTCCGGGTTCAGGGCGGTCTTCCCCATCGCGCCGCCGAGGATCACGAGCTTGTCGTTAGCCTTGGCGAAATCGACCGCGACCTTCGCGGCAGCGACCGGATCGCCGGAATAGGCGAGCAGGGTCGGGCCCTTCAGGAGCGGCTTGATGGAGGCGACGTCCGTGCCATCGAGTGCGATGCCGGCGAGGCTGTTCTTGGCGACCTTCACGGTGGCGCCGGCCTGCTTCATCTGCGCGCGCAGCTTCTGCATGTCGGCGACCGTGAGGCCCTTGTAGTGGGCCACGACGACGACGGCGCTCTCATTGAACACGCCGTTGAGCGTCGAGACGAGATCAGCTTTAGCTGTCCGGTCCACTGGGCTCTCTCCGGTTGGCGGAACCCGGTCTCGGGTCCGCCGGTTGCACATGCCGCCCGGACGTGGTCTCGGCCTTAAGGAAGACCGGGAACGTCCGAACGACGCTTCGCGGCCCTGTCCCCGCGCGCACCCTTCCGGGCCGCCTCGGGCGAGTTGGTTCAAACCGACACCCCTCCGCGGCCGGGGCCGGGCGAGGCTTTACGAATTCGGTCTTCCCCGTCTGTGCAGGCTGGCGGATTAAGCCGGCGAACCGGCACCTGCAGTCTCGGACAGGACATGGCCGGACAAGGCTCCGCGGGGCTCGTCGCCCCTGGGATCCTTCCGGCCAGTGCCACCCGGTTGCCCGGGCGACATTTCGAGCGGAAACCGGCCGATCGGCCGTTCTCCTTCCGTGAGGATGAAATGCGTGAGGCGCGGTGTATAGAGCCTAGCAAGCCGCCTGCCAAGGGCCGGAACGCGACTTTTCCGCCGCAGGCAAGGACTTGCTCGGGAGCCCTGCCGCTGCTGCATCGCTCCGACGGGCCCGGGACCCGGGCTACGCCGCCTCGCGCTCCGGCACGAGCTTGCGCCGCGCCGCCTCCCACCAGCTCCGGTCGCGGGCGGCCTTCGCCTCCGCGGCCTTCGCGGCGTAGAACGAGGCGTTGTGCTCGCCGCGCAGGGCCTCGCGGGTGAAGCGGATCAGGTGGTGGGCCACGAAGCCCATGTTGAACACCGCCTCGATCTGCCCGCGCTTCAGCGCGTAGCCGGCCGCGCTCCAGAACGGCTTGCGGTAGTCGGAGAAGATCCCGACCCGGGTGATGATGTTGAAGCCCAGGATCAGGCCGCGGCGCAGGTTGGTGAAGGTCAGCTTGCCGGCCGTCGGCGTGGTGATCCGGTTCGGGTAGGTCACCGCGCACTGGTGCTTGAACCGCTCGAAGATCTTCTCGGGCTCGTAGGCGTGCGCGATCGCCCGGCGCCAGCTGCTCACCACCGAATCGTGGGGCCGCTTGAACAGCACGTTCGACTCGAGGCTGGCGTCGTGCAGCAGCCGACCCTCGCGCTCCAGCCGGTCCCAGAGCGGGGTCTTGGGCAGCGCCTGGAGCAGGTTGATGGTCAGGACAGGGATGGCCGAGCGGTCGATGAAGTCGATCAGGTTCTGCTCGGACTTGTCGGTGTCGGAGTCGAGACCGAGGATGATGCCGGAGGTCACCTCCAGGCCGTAGGAATTGAGGGTCTCGATCGCCTCGTACATCGGCACGGCGGCGTTGTGGGTCTTGTCGATGCCCTTGAGCGCCTCCGCCTCCGGCGTCTCGATGCCGACGAACACCGTCATGAAGTTGGCCTGCCGCATCAGCTCGAGGATCTCGGGCTGCTTGGCCATGTTCAGCGTCGCCTCGCAGGCGAACTGGAGCGGGTAGTTGTTCTTCTTCTGCCACGCGACGAGGTGCGGCAGCATCTCGCGCGTCGCCTTGCGGTTGCCGATGAAATTGTCGTCGACGAAGTAGACCACCGCCGGATGGCCCGGCTGGCTGACGATGGCGTCGAGTTCGGCGCACATCTGCTCGGGACTCTTCAGGCGGGGCTGGCGGCCGTAGAGCTGCGGGATGTCGCAGAACTCGCAGCGGTAGGGGCAGCCCGAGGAGAACTGCAGCGAGCCGATCAGGTAGCGCTTGAGCGGCGCGTGCTCGTAGGCCGGGGCCGGGAAGTCGGCGAGCGCGAGGCGGTCCTTCGTCTCCAGCACCACCTGGTCGGGCGGTGGGGTGACGTCGCCGTCGAGGCGCGCGACGAGCTGGTCGGTGGCGTCGCCGATCTCGCCGATATGGAGGTAGTCGAAGTCGCCGTACTTCTCCGGGGCGCCCGAGACCGAGGGGCCGCCCAGCACCGTGACCTTGCCGGCGGCGCGGGCGCGGTCGCGGATGTCGTGGATTTGCGGCTCCTGGATGTGCATCCCGGAGACGAAGACCGCGTCGGCCCAGGCGAAGTCGGCCGGGCCGGCGCGGCGGATATTCTCATCGATGAACCGGCATTCCCACGCCTCGGGCATGTAGGCCGCGATCAGCAGCAGCCCCTGCGGCGGCATGAACGCCTTCACCCCGCCCATCAGCGGGTAGGCGTGGGAGAATGTCCCGAAGGACGGCGTGTAGGCGGGAAAGACGCACAGGATGCGTCGCTTGGAGGTGACCGTCAGGGTGCATCGCATGGCGCCCTATCTAGCACAGCCGCGGCCGTTGGCGCCCCCCTCGGCGGTTAAGAATGGCGTGAGGAGCGCGGGCCCGGTGGCGGCCACCGCGGCTTGTCTTCCTGCCGAGGCCCGGGCCGTATCGCGCCGGCGCCCTTCGTACCCGCGACGGGGATACGCGCGGTGCGACACCGCCCCGCTCCGGGGCGGCGGGGGGTCTCGGCGGGACCCGCTCCGGGATCCGGTGCGAGCCCCCCCACGAACGGAGAACGCCCGGCCGTTCCCGGCCGGGCGCTCCGCAGCGTGGACGCTGTGCCTCGCCTCAGGCGGTCAGAACGGTGTTCGGCTCGACCTTCACGCCCGGGCCCATCGTCGAGGTGACGGCGATGCGCTGGACGTAGGTGCCCTTGGCGCCCGCGGGCTTCGCCTTGGCGACGGCGTCCGCGAAGGCCTTGATGTTCTCGACGAGCTTGTCGGCGTCGAACGAGACCTTGCCGACGCCGGCGTGGACGATGCCGGCCTTCTCGACGCGGAACTCGACCGAGCCGCCCTTGGCGCCGGCGACGGCGCCCTTCACGTCCATGGTGACGGTGCCGACCTTCGGGTTCGGCATCAGGCCGCGCGGGCCCAGCACCTTACCGAGACGGCCGACCAGCGGCATCATGTCGGGGGTCGCGATGCAGCGATCGAACTCGATCTTGCCGCCCTGCACGATCTCGAGGAGATCCTCGGCACCGACGATGTCGGCACCGGCCGCGCGGGCGTCGTCCGCCTTCGCGCCGCGGGCGAAGACCGCCACGCGCACCGTCCGGCCGGAGCCGTTCGGCAGGTTGCAGACGCCGCGGACCATCTGGTCGGCGTGGCGGGGATCGACGCCGAGGTTCATCGAGACCTCGACGGTCTCGTCGAACTTCGCGGTCGCCCGCTCCTTCACCAGCTTGATCGCCTCGTCGAGGGCGTAGAGCTTGGTCGCCTCGATGCCCTCGCGGGCGGCGCGGATGCGCTTGCCTTCCTTAGCCATGCTGCCCTCCCTTACGCGACGACTTCGAGGCCCATGGCCCGCGCGGAGCCACGGATCATCGCGACGGCCGATTCGACCGTGTCGCAGTTGAGGTCGGGCATCTTCTTCTCGGCGATCTCGCGGAGCTGCGCTTCCGAGATCTTGCCGACCGTCGGGCCCTTGCCCGGGGTCTTGGAGCCGGAGGCCGGCTTCTTGCCGAGCTTCAGGCCGGCGGCCTTCTTCAGGAAGAAGGTGACCGGGGGCTGCTTCATCTCGAAGGTGAAGGAGCGGTCCTGATACGCGGTGATGATCACCGGGATCGGGGTGCCCTTCTCCATCTGCGCGGTCTTCGCGTTGAAGGCCTTGCAGAATTCCATGATGTTGAGGCCGCGCTGACCGAGCGCGGGGCCGATCGGCGGCGACGGGTTGGCGGCGCCGGCCGGGACCTGAAGCTTCACGTAGCCCGTGATCTTCTTCGCCATGGGACTGCTCCCAATGAGAATCCGCCCCCACGCGGCCTGAAGCGCGGCGGGTCGGACGGTTGCAGGTCGCGGTGCGAGCCGTGGATCCCGGAGGCGAAGCCGGGCGGTTCTCCCGCGGATGGTGCCGCATCCTCACCGGGATGCGGCGGTTTCGCGGCCGCCGCGGGGCGACGGCCGGAACGGGCGGGCGGCCGGAGAGCCGCCGCGATCAGGAGGCTCAGGCCTTCTCGACCTGGGCGTATTCGAGCTCGACCGGCGTGGCGCGGCCGAAGATCGACACCGCCACCTTGAGGCGGGAGCGGGCGTCGTCGATCTCCTCGACGGTGCCGTTGAAGCTGGCGAACGGGCCGTCGGCGACACGGACGGTCTCGCCGATCTCGAAGGAGATCGAGGGCTTCGGCCGGTCGACGCCCTCGGCGACCTGGCCCTTGATCCGCTCGGCCTCGGCGTCCGGGATCGGCACCGGCTTCGACTTGTCGGCGCCGAGGAAGCCCGTGACCTTCGGGGTGTTCTTGATCAGGTGGTAGACCTCGTCGGTGAGGTCGCACTTCACCAGCACGTAGCCGGGGAAGAACTTGCGCTCGGCGTCGACCTTCCGGCCGCGGCGCACCTCCACGACCTTCTCGGTCGGGACCATCACCTCGTCGAACAGCTCGGTCAGCCCGCGCTGGGCCGCCTGGTCCTTGATGGACTGGGCGACCTTGTTCTCGAAGTTCGAGTAGGCGTGGACGATGTACCAGCGCTTCGACACGGTTCCGTTCAACTCCGACAAGTCCCCGGGGTCACCCCCGTTCGGCGGCGAGCCGCCCTCAGACGCCCAGGATCAGGCCGACCACGAAGCGCAGGGCCTGGTCCACGACCGTGAAGAACAGGCTCGCGGCCACGACCATGACGAACACCATGATCGTCGTGATCGTGGTCTCCCGGCGGGTCGGCCACGTGACCTTGCGGGCCTCGTCGCGCACCTGGGCGAAGAACTCGCCCGGCGTGGCGCGCTTCTGCGGCGCGCGGGCGGGGGTCGCGGGCCGGGCGGGCGGCGGATTCGCGGGACCGCGGGCCGCGCCGCGCACCAGGTCCACCTTCTTGGTCGCTTCGTTCGATGCCATGGCGCCAGTATCTGTGCGTGTTCGGCCCCGAGGCAGAGACCGCATCCGGGAATGCGAACGTCGGCGCCGAGGACCCGGATGGGCCCGCACCGACGGTCGCTTCAGATCTCGGATTGCGCCCGCTCTAGCGCAACTCCCCCGGCTTGTCGACCGGGCCACCGCGCGGGATCGGGCTGAATGTCTGGCAGGAGTGGAGGGACTCGAACCCGCAACCTCCGGTTTTGGAGACCGGCGCTCTGACCAGTTGAGCTACACTCCTAGCGCACCGCCCAATGCCCCATCGCGGCGCGGCTTGCAAGGGGTCGCGCGCGGGAAGTGGCCGGGAAGGGGGCGGGGAGCGGCAGGGAAGCGGCCGGGAAGCGACGCCGATCGGCTCTGCCCCCCGAAACGACGACGCCGGCCCCCGTCGAGACGGGGACCGGCGCCGGAGAGGCGGGGCGGCGCGCGCCGCCCCGGCAGCGGGCTCAGTCGTTGATGGCGGCGACGACGCCGGCGCCGACGGTGCGGCCGCCCTCGCGGATGGCGAAGCGCAGCTTCTCCTCCATGGCCACCGGCACGATCAGCGCCACGTCCATGGTCACGTTGTCGCCCGGCATCACCATCTCGGTGCCCTCGGGGAGCGTGCAGATCCCGGTCACGTCCGTGGTCCGGAAGTAGAACTGCGGCCGGTAGTTGGTGAAGAACGGCGTGTGGCGGCCGCCCTCCTCCTTGGTCAGGATGTACGCCTCGGCCTTGAACTTCGAGTGCGGCTTCACCGAACCCGGCTTGCACACCACCTGGCCGCGCTCCACGTCCTCGCGCTTCGTGCCGCGCAGCAGCACGCCGACGTTGTCGCCCGCCTGGCCCTGGTCGAGCAGCTTGCGGAACATCTCGACGCCGGTCACCGTCGTCTTGGTGGTCGCCCGGATGCCGACGATCTCGACTTCCTCGCCCACCTTCACGATGCCGCGCTCGACGCGACCCGTCACCACCGTGCCGCGGCCCGAGATCGAGAACACGTCCTCGATCGGCATCAGGAACGGCATGTCGATCGGACGCTCCGGCTGCGGGATGTAGGCGTCCACGGTCGCCATCAGCGCCAGGACCGCCTCCTTGCCGATCTTCGGCTCCTTGTCCTCGAGCGCCATCAGCGCCGAGCCCTTGGTGATCGGGATGTCGTCGCCGGGGAAGTCGTACTTCGACAGCAGCTCGCGCACCTCGAGCTCGACCAGCTCCAGCAGCTCCTCGTCGTCGACCATGTCGACCTTGTTGAGGAACACCACCAGCGCCGGCACGCCGACCTGGCGGGCCAGCAGGATGTGCTCGCGGGTCTGCGGCATCGGGCCGTCGGCCGCCGACACAACCAGGATCGCGCCGTCCATCTGCGCCGCGCCCGTGATCATGTTCTTCACGTAGTCGGCGTGGCCGGGGCAGTCGACGTGCGCGTAGTGACGGTTCTGCGTCTCGTACTCCACGTGCGCCGTCGAGATCGTGATCCCGCGCGCCTTCTCCTCAGGCGCCTTGTCGATCTGATCGTAGGCCGTGAACGTCGCCCCGCCCGTCTCGGCCAGAACCTTCGTGATCGCCGCCGTCAGAGACGTCTTGCCGTGATCGACGTGGCCGATCGTGCCAATGTTGCAGTGCGGCTTGGTGCGGGAGAACTTTTCCTTGCCCATGATTCCCATTCCTGCGGCGGGGACCACGCAAGGGCCCCGAATCCTGGTCAGCCGCCCCGAAGTTCCGACAGGGGCGAAAAACGCGGTCCGCTTAGAGGGTCGGCCGCCAGGGATCAAGCTCCGCGACGCGCGGGGGCCCGCCGACGGCCCCGCTGTCAAGCCACGGCGACGAGTCTTGAACGTCGAAACATCAATCACAGGCAGTATCGGCGCCGCTTTCGCGCCACAGTGTGGCTTCGCGGGCATAGCGGGATCCGTGCGGCCGAGCTTAAGTGGCGACAACAACGCGTCACCTCGGACCCCCGCCATGATGAAGAAGCTCCTCCTCGCCACCGCCGCGACGGCCCTGGTCACGACGGCCGCCTCCGCCGCCGACCTGCCGCGTCGCGCCGCGCCGCCGCCGGTCTTCACGCCGGTGCCGGTCTTCACCTGGACGGGCTTCTACGCCGGTCTCGAGTCGGCCTACACCTTCACCGACCGTGAGCGCATCACGACCGTCGGCGTCCAGCCCGGCAACGCCACCAACGTCGCCCTCGGCCGCCGCCCGTTCGCGACCTCGACCACGCAGGACGGCTTCGCCAACATCGGCGGCACCGCCGGCTACAACTACCAGTTCACGCCGGGCGCCGGCATCGTCGTCGGTATCGCCAACAGCATCGACTGGACGGACATCACCAAGAACCGGGTCGTGCTCGGCACCGGCAACGTCGCCGGCGGCCCGCCGAACATCAGCCAGTTCCGCCAGAGCCTCGACTGGCTCGGCACCCTCACCGGCCGCGTCGGCTACGCCTTCGACCGCGTCCTGGTCTACGGGATGGGCGGCCTCGCCTACGGCAACGTGTTCCACGACGCCAACTTCTACACCCCGGGCGGCCGCCTGCAGTTCGCCGGCCGCTACGACGACTTCAAGACCGGCTTCGCCTACGGCGGCGGCATCGAGTTCGCGCTGCCCACCGACAGCTTCCTGAACACCTTCGCGCTCGGCCGTTACATCGGCATCAAGTACGACGCCATCACGGTGAAGGCCGAGTACCTGCACTACGACCTCGGCAGCCAGAACGTGCTCGTCGGCGCGGTCCCGGGCGTGGGCAACGGCGCGTACATCTCGCGCTTCCGCACCGAGGGCAGCATCGTCCGCGCCGGCTTCAACTACAAGTTCGGCGGCCTCTGAGTCAGTCGACGCCGGGGGCTCCCCGGCGGATCCGAGCGAGGGCGGGTGCCGGTGTCGGCGCCCGCCCTTTTTCGTGGCTCACGCACCGTGCGGCCGGCGCGTCCGCGCGGACCGCCGCGCGCTAGCCCCGTCAGCAGGCGCGCAGATGCGCGACCAGCCGCGCGGCCGCCTCGTCCGCGGCGCCGGTGTTGAGGATCGTCAGGTCCGCGGTGACGCCGCCCTCGCGGGCGAGACGCGCGGCCAGGTCGCCGTCCTGCGCGCGGCCGCGGGCGGCGATGCGCCGCGCCAGGATCGCGGGCGGCGCCGTGATCTCGACGACGCTCACCCGCCGGCCAGACTCCCGCGCGCCCGCGACGACGCGGCGCGAGACGTTGCAGACCACCACGTGGCCTTCCGCGACCCGCCGGCCGACCGCCTCCGGCAGCGCGTAGCCGAGACCGTGGGCGCGCCAGCTCAGGGTGAAGCGCCCGGCCGCGCAGCCCTCGGCGAAGGCGGCCTCGTCGAGCTCGTCGTTGTCCTCGTCGGCCGAGGGCGGCCGGGTGACGAGGCGGCGCGGGAAGACGTAGCGCGGGTCGCCGGCCAGGGTCGCCCGGGCGAGCCGGAGCAGCGTATCCTTGCCGGCCCCGCTCGGGCCGACCACGAGGACGAGGCAGCCCGGCATCAGGCGACGCGCCGCCCGGCGCGCCAGACCTCGCGGACCACCGGAACCCCCTCGGCCCGCTGCACGCGCACGAGATCGGCCCGCAGCCCGGGCGCCAGGGCGCCGCGATCGGTCAGGCCGGTGGCGCGGGCGGGGTTGGCCGTGACGGTGGCGAGCGCCTCGGGCAGCGTGATCGCGGGCGCCTGCTCGGGCAGCAGGAAGGCCGCCATCAGCAGGCTCGCCGGCACGTAGTCCGAGGACAGGATGTCGAGGTGCCCGGCCTCGGCCAGCGCCAGGGCGGCGACGTTGCCGGAATGCGAGCCGCCGCGGATCAGGTTCGGCGCGCCCATCATCACGGTGAGGCCCTGCCGGTGCGCGGCCTCGGCCGCCTCCAGGGTGGTGGGGAACTCGGCCAGCCGCACGCCCTCGCCGACCGCGAGGTCGACGTCGGCCAGGGTCGTGTCGTCGTGGCTCGCGAGCGGGATGCCCATCTCGCGGGCGAACTGGACCAGGGCCGGCCGGTTCTTCGCGTTGAGCGCCCGTCCGTCGCGGACCTTGCGCTCGGTGTTGGCGCGGATCTCCTCCATGGGCCGGCCGCCGCGGGTGGCGTAGGTGTAGTACTTCTCCATGTCGCGGAACTGCCGCTGGCCGGGCGTGTGGTCCATCAGCGAGATCAGCCCCACCGGGTAGCGGGCCGTGAAGGTCGCCACCGTGTCGAGCACGTCGAGGGAGGGCAGCTCGCAGCGCAGGTGCGTGAAGTGCTCGGCCCGGAACAGGTCCCCGGCCCGCGCGGCGGCGATGGCGCCGGCGAGCTGCTCCAGCTCGGAGCCGAGGCCGCTGCCGTCCGGGTCGCTGCCGGCACGCAGCGAATCGAACACGGTGGTGATTCCCGAGGCGGTGATCTGCGCGTCGTAGGCCAGGACGGCGCCGAGGGGGTGCCAGCGCACCTTCGGGCGCGGCGCGAAATGACTCTCCAGATGGTCGGTGTGCAGCTCGATCAGGCCGGGAATCAGGTGGTCGCCGCCGAGGTCGAGGCCGCGCGCGGGCGGGCGCCCCTCGCCGATCTCGGCGATCGCCCCGTCCGACACGGCGAGCCAGCCGCGCTGCACCCGGTCCGGCAGGACCAGGGTCGCGTTCTCGAGGATGAAGTCGTCCATCGTGAAGATCCTCAGGCTGCCCGGGCGCGCGGCGCGAAGCGGGTGACATCGACCACCCGGGTCGCCACAGCGTCGCGCATCTCGCTGTCGTGGAAGATGCCGAGCACGCCGGCCCCCGCCCGGAGCTTCTCGCGGACGAGCTCGGCCACGACGGCGCGGTTCTCCGCGTCCAGGGAGGCGGTGGGCTCGTCGAGGAGCAGGAGCGGCCGGTCGGCGATCAGGCCCCGGGCGATGTTGACCCGCTGCTGCTCGCCGCCCGAGAAGGTCGCGGGCGGCAGGCCCCAGAGCCGCTCGGGCAGGTTGAGCCGGGCGAGCAGGGTCTCGGCCCGCGCGCGCGCCGCCTCCTCGGACAATCCGCCCTCGCGGCCGGCAGCCTCGACGACGTCGAGGGCCGGGACCCGCGGGATCACCCGCAGGAACTGCGACACGTAGGCGATGACCCGCGCCCGCAGCGCCAGGACCGCCCGCGGATCGGCGCGGACGACGTCCACGACCGTCGCGCCATCGCGGACGAGGATCGCGCCGCCGTCGCAGCGGTAATTGCCGTAGGCCATCTTCAGCAGCGAGGATTTCCCCGCGCCGGACGGGCCGCCGAGCACCACGCACTCGCCGGGTTCCACGGACAGGCTCACGCCGCCCACCACCGGCAGCACGACGCCGCCGCGCAGGTGCAGGGTGAAGCTCTTGGCGACGTTCTCGAAGGTCAGGAGCGCGGTCATGCGGCGAGCACCGAGGCGACGAGGAGCTGGGTGTAGGCGTGCTCGGGATCGTCGAGCACCCGGTCGGTGAGGCCGGTCTCGATCACCCGGCCGGCGCGCATGACCATGATCCGGTGCGAGAGGAGCCGCGCCACCGCGAGGTCGTGGGTGACGATGATCACCGCGAGCCCCAGCTCGGCCGAGAGCCGGCGGATCAGGTCGAGGAGCCGCGCCTGGACCGAGACGTCGAGGCCGGAGGTCGGCTCGTCCATCAGCACCAGGCGGGGCCCGGTGACGAGGTTGCGGGCGATCTGCAGGCGCTGGCGCATGCCGCCGGAGAAGCGCGTCGGCGGGTCGTCGATCCGGTCGGCGGCGATCTCGACCCGGCCGAGCCAGTCGAGGGCCTGGGCGCGGATCCGCCCGTAGTGGCGCTCGCCGAGCCCCATCAGACGCTCGCCGACATTGCCGCCGGCCGAGACCGCCATGCGCAGGCCCTGGGCCGCGTCCTGGCGGACGAACCCCCACTCGGTGCGCATCAGCGCCCGGCGCCCGGCCTCGCTCAAGGTGCCGAGGTCGCGCAGCGTACCGTCGCGCGTCCGGTAGGCGACCGTCCCGGAATCGGGCGCCAGCTCGGTGGCGATGAGGGAGAGCAGCGTCGACTTGCCGGACCCGGATTCGCCCACGATCGCCAGCACCTCGCCGGGCACGAGGTCGAACGACACGTCGGCGCAGGCGAGGCGGGCGCCGTAGCGCTTGGTCAGGCCGCGGACCTGCAGCAGGGATTCGCTCATCGGGTCGCCTCCGCGGCGTCGGGCAGGAAGGGGGGATCGAGGCGGAAGCTGTAGCCGTAGCGCTCGAAGCCGAGGCTCTCGTAGAAGGCGTGGGCCGGCTTGGCGTCGACGTTCGACGACAGGGCGAGCTTGTAGCAGCCCCGCGCCTCGGCGAGCCGGGCCGCCGCGCGCATCATCGCCCGGCCGAGACCGCCGCCGCGGTGCCGGGACGCGACCACGACGCTCTCGACGAGGGCCGAGGGCGTGCCCCAGTGGGCGATGTTGTCGAGGATGACGAGGCAGAAGGTGCCGACGACCGCGCCGTCGCGTTCAGCCACGTAGAGCCCGTAATCGGGATAGGCCGTCGTGAGTCGGTCGAGCAGCGCCCCGGCCCGCTCCAGGGTCGTCACCCGCCCGCCGTTCAGCTCGGCGTAGAGGTCGAGGATCGCGGGCAGGTCCGGTTTCCCGGCCCGGCGGACCGTGAATTCGCTCATGCCGCGCCTCACATCGCCACTCATGCCGCGTCCCCCGCGCCGACATGGCCGTCCGCGCGGCGCCCCTCGCAATGGTCGGTGTCCGAGCAGACGAACATTCGCCGGCCCGCATCGTCGAGCAGCACCTCGTCGAGATAGACGCCCTCGGCGCCGCACAGGGCGCAGGGCTGGTCGAAGTGCTGCACCCGGAACGGGTGGTCCTCGAAGTCGAGGCTGCGCACCCGCGTGTGGGGCGGCACCGCGTAGATCCGCCGCTCGCGGCCCGCGCCGAAGAGCTGGAGCGCCGGGCAGTCGTCCATCTTGGGGTTGTCGAATTTCGGCGTCGGCGACGGGTCCATCACGTAGCGGCCCGCCACCTCCACCGGGTACGCGTAGGTGGTGGCGATGTGGCCGTGGCGGCTGATGTCCTCGTAGAGCTTCACGTGCATGGCGCCGTACTCGGCCAGCGCGTGGAGCTGGCGCGTCTCGGTCTCGCGGGGCTCGAGGAAGCGCAGGGGCTCAGGGATCGGCACTTGGTAGACCAGCGTCTGCCCCTCGGTGAGCGGCGTCTCGGGGATGCGGTGGCGGGTCTGGATGACCGTCGCCTCCGCGGTGCGGGTCGTGGTGGCCACCCCGGAGGTCTTGGCGAAGAAGCGGCGGATCGAGACCGCGTTGGTGGTGTCGTCGGCGCCCTGGTCGATGACCTTGAGCACGTCCGAGCGGCCGAGGATCGCGGCCGTGACCTGCACGCCGCCGGTGCCCCAGCCGTACGGCATCGGCATCTCGCGGGAGGCGAAGGGCACCTGATAGCCCGGCACCGCGATGGCCTTGAGGATGGCCCGGCGGATCATCCGCTTCGTGCCCTCGTCGAGATAGGCGAAGTTGTAGCCCGGTTCGCTCTCCGGGCGGTGCGCGATCGCGGCGCTCATTCGGCGGCCTCCTGCATCTCGACGGCGTCGGACGCGCGCTCGAACTCGGCGCGTAGCCGGCGAACAAGTTCCAGCTCGGCCTGGAAATCGACGTAGTGGGGCAGCTTCAGGTGCTCGACGAAGCCGGTCGCCTGGAGACTGTCGCAGTGGGCCAGGACGAATTCCTGGTCCTGGGCCGGGCTCGCCACCGGCTCGCCCAGCTCCTCCGCGCGCAGCGCCCGATCCACGAGCGCCATCGCCATGGCCTTGCGCTCGCTCTGCCCGAAGCTCAGCCCGTAGCCGCGGGTGAATTGCGGCGGCGCCGTCCCCGTGCCCTTGAACTGGTTGACCATCTGGCACTCGGTGAGCCGCACGCGGCCGAGCGGCACCGCGAAGCCCAGCTCCTCGGGCACGAACTCGACCGCGACCTCGCCGACCCGGATCTCGCCGACGAACGGGTGGGTGCGGCCGTAGCCGCGCTGCGTCGAGTAGGCGAGGCCGAGCACGAAGCCCTCGTCGCCCCGGGCGAGCGCCTGGAGGCGCAGGGCCCGGTCGGCGGGATAATCCACCGGCTCGCGGGTGAGGTCGCCCGCGGGGGCGCCGTCCTCCGGGGGCGAGGGCTCGATCAGGCCGTCCCGGGCCAGCAGGTCGGTGACCCGCGGGCAGGTGCCGGCATCGGGGCGCGGCTCGGCCTCGGCGGCGGGCTCGGACGCGGTCTCGGACGCGGTCTCGGCGGCGAGCGCGAAGTCGACCAGCCGGTGGGTGTAGTCGAAGGTCGGCCCGAGCACCTGCCCGCCCGGAAGGTCCTTGAAGGTCGCGGAGATCCGGCGCTCGACCGCCATGGCCCCGGTGTCGACCGGCGCGGAGGCGCCGAAGCGCGGCAGCGTCGTCCGGTAGGCGCGGACGAGGAACACCGCCTCGACCATGTCGCCCCGCGCCTGCTTCAGCGCCAGCGCCGCGAGGTCCGGATCGTAGAGCGAGCCCTCGGTCATGACCCGGTCGACGAGCAGCGCCATCTGCTCCCGGATCTGCGCCACGGAGAGTTCGGGCAATGCGGGGTCGCCCCGGCGCGTCTCGGCGAGGAGCCGGTGGGCGTTGTCGATGGCGGCCTCGCCGCCCTTCACGGCCACGTACATGGGTCAGGCCTCTGTGACCGTCGTGGAGCGCGGGAGACCGGCCACGCGGCCGGGCGCCGTCAGGATCAGGTCGACGCCGAGGGGGAAGGCCGCCCGGTTCTCGGCGAGTTGCGCCGCGAAGCCGTCCGGCAGCGGCGCCGGCGCGATCCGGGCGGTGCCCCGGATGCCGGGACCGGACAGGTGCAGCCCCTCCCCCTCGGCGACCGCGTCGAGGGCGAGCACCAGCGTCGTGGCGGTGTCGGGATAGGCCGGCGTGCCGGGGGCGAACCGGCTCAGCGGCGGGCACCGCGCGGGCTCGCGGACCAGCGCGAAGGCGGCCGCGGCCGGGTCGCCGGTGAGCGGCGCGCCGGTGTGGAAGCGCAGGAATTCCGCGACCTCCGGCGCCGCGGCGAGGACCGGATCGAGCCAGACCGGCGTGTCGGCGTCGGTGAGCGTCAGCGCGACGGCGGCCAGTTCCGGCGTCAGCGGCGCGGGCGGCGCGAGGTCGGCGACGAGCGCCCGGACGCGTCCGGGACGGGCGAGCGCGTCCATGACGGCGCGGAAGGTGCCCTGCGCGTCGTGGACCGGATCGGCGAAGCCGGGGGCGAGCATGCTCAATCCTCTCCGCGGGCGAGGGTCAGGAAATCGACGCGGGTGGCGGCCGTGCGCCGGGCCGCCCGCGCTCGGGACTCCGCGAGCCGCCGGGCGGCGGGCTCCAGGGCGGCCTCGACCCGGGCGCGCCGGCCCGGATCCTGCCAGAGGGCGTCGAGGATCGCGGCGAGCCGCGCCTTCGTGCGGTCGCGTCCGAGATGGTAGGCGAAGCCGGCCGGGCCGTCCGCGAGGCGGATGGCGGCCCGGGTCACGCTGACCTCGCCGAGGTTGAACGGCCGCCCGTCGCCGCCGATCCGGCCCGAAGCCATCACGAGGCCTGTCTCCGGCACGCGCAGATCCGCGGCCGCGGGCGCATCCAGGCCCGACAGGGCCGCCTCCAGATCCGCGCGGCTCGCCTCGGCGCAGAGGGCCATGACCGTCTGGCGCGCCGCGGTCTCGCCCTCGGATCCGGCCTGTCTCGGGGTCGTCGTCATCGCGAATCCCTTCGTCGCTCGGTTGTATAGGTGTATAGACAACTGGCGTGCGCCGCACAAATGAAGTTTGGATGACAGCATGGATGCGCAGGAGCAGGCGGCCGGCCTCGTCCGGGGCGAGGGGCTGACGGCGTGGCGGCAGATCGCCGACGCGCTGACGGCCGAGATCGCGGCGGGGCGCTACGCGCCGGGGCAGCAACTGCCCGCCGAGGCCGCCCTGGCGGCGCGGTTCGCGGTGAACCGGCACACGGTGCGGCGCGCCCTCGCGGCGCTCGCGGAGGGCGGCCTCGTGCGCGCCAGCCAGGGTCGGGGCACCTTCGTGGAGGAGGCGCCCCTCGCCTACCCGATCGGGCCGCGGACACGCTTCTCCGAGATCGTCGCCGGGGCCGGGCGCGAGGCCTGGGGCGACCTCGTCGCCTCGGCCACGGTCCCGGCCGGACCCGAGCAGGCGGCCTCCCTGGCCCTCGCCCCCGGCGCGCCGATCCTGGAGCTGCTGACCGTCCACCGGGCGGACAGCGCCCCGCTCTCGACGGCGCTGACCTGGCTGCCGCTGCCGCGCTTCGCGGGCTTCGCCGAGGCCTACGCCGAGCGGGGCTCGATCACCCGGGCTTTCGCGACCTGCGGCGTCCACGACTACACCCGGCTCTCGACGCGGATCCGGGCCCGTCCCGCGGATTCCGCGGAGGCGCAGCGCCTCGACATCGCGCCGGGGCGGGTCGTGCTGGTGGTGTCGAGCGTCAACATCGATCCCGCCGGCGTGCCGATCCAGGCGAACCGCACCCTGTTCGCGGCCGACCGGGTGGAGCTGGTGATCGGGGGGTGATGCGGTGTCCGCGCGACGGCCTCGGCACAGCGTCCTCGCGAGCGGAGCGAAGCGATGACGACGAGGGTCCGTCACCCGAGCGCGCGAACCGGACGCCGTACGATACGAGCCGTCCGGGCCATCCTGTCATCCCGAGGTGCCGGAGCGCAGCGGAGGCCTCGAAGGAGGGCTCCAGCTGGCGCGCGGTGGCTCGAGCCCTCCTTCGAGGCGGCCGCGCCGCACCTCAGGCCGCACCTCAGGATGAGGGGGTGGATGGGACGGACCGCCCGCTGCGCGGCCTCCTTCAGCGCGCCGCCGGCCCGATGATCGCCCGGCGCAGACGGGTCGAGATCCAGTCGATCGCCGCCACGGTCACGAGGATCATCAGCACCAGGAAGGCGACCTGCTGCAGCTCCAGCACGCGGATCAGCTCGGTGAGGTACTGGCCGATGCCGCCCGCGCCGACGATGCCGATGATCGTCGCCGAGCGGGTGTTCGACTCGAAGAAGTACAGGACCTGGCTCGCCAGCACCGGCAGCACCCCGGGGATCAGCCCGAAGCGGATGCGGTGGAGCGCCGAGCCGCCCGAGGCGACGACGCCCTCGCCGGCGCGTCGGTCGCAGGTCTCGATCGCCTCGGAGAACAGCTTGCCGAGCGCCCCGAAATCCGAGCACGCGATCGCGAGCGCCCCCGCGAACGGGCCGAGGCCGACGACGTTGATCCAGATCAGCGCCCAGATCAGGACGTCGACCGAGCGCATCACGTCGAGGCCGCGGCGGACCGCGAACCGCGCGAACGGGTTGGGCACGACGTTCCGCGCCGCCAGGAACGCCACCGGGAAGGCGAGGATCGCCGCCGTCAGCGTGCCCAGGAAGGCGATGCCGAGGGTCTCGCCCAGCGCGTGCAGGAAGGTCCAGAACTGGCCCTCCGGCGACGGCGGCAGCATCAGCACCGCGAAGGTGCCGAGCCGCCCGAGACCGTGGAGGATCCGCGCCACCGAGAAGTCGAGGCGCCAGGCGCCGAGCGCCGCGAGCCCCACCAGGACGACGAGCAGGGCGGCGAGCCGCGCCCGCCCCGGCCAGTCGGTGCGGAACTGCGCGGGGTAGCGCGCGCGCAGGCGGGCGAGGTCGGCCCGGGCCGCCGCCCGCAGGGCCTCGGGACGCGCGCTCATCGGGCCTGCTCCGCGCCGATCAGGCGGTGGCGGACCCGCTCGGTGACGAGGTCGATGCAGAAGACGGTCAGGATGATCAGCACGAGGATCGCGCTCACGTCAGCGTAGTAGAAGTTGCGGATCGCCACGAGGAATTCCTGGCCGATGCCGCCGGCGCCGACGAAGCCCATCACCCCGGCCCCGCGCACGTTGATCTCGAAGCGCAGCAGCGCGTAGGAGGCGAAGTTCGACAGGACCTGCGGCAGCACCGCGAAGCGCACCGTCTGGACCCAGGTCGCGCCCGAGGCCGACAGGCCCTCGACGGGGCGCATGTCGATGTTCTCGACCACCTCGGAGAACAGCTTGCCCAGCGCCCCCGTGGTGTGGATCGCGATGGCGAGCACGCCCACCATCGGGCCGAGGCCGAAGGCGATCACGAAGATCAGCGCGAACACCACCTCGGGGACGGTGCGGCACAGTTCCAGGAGGCGCTTGGCGCCGACGCGCAGCGCGCGCGACCGCACGAGGTTGGCGGCGGCCACGAAGCTGAGGGCGAAGCCCCCGAGCCCCCCGAGCAGCGTCCCGAGATAGGCCATGAGCAGGGTCTCGCCCAGCAGGCCCAGCCATTTGGGCAGGCCCCAGTACCAGGCGCGGACGTCCTCCAGCGGGTGATCGAGGCCGATCGGCGGCAGGATCTGCTGGATGTAGGCGGTGAACTTGCCGATGTTCTCGGCGAGGACCAGCGGCCGCACCTCGGCGATCAGCCCGGCGACCACGGCGAGCGCCGCCACCAGGGCGAAGCCCGCCAGCGTGCGGCGGCGGGCTTCCCCGGTCGCCGCCGCGTAGAGGCCGGAGAGGGCGGCTGCCCGCTCCGGCGACAGGGGTGTCAGACCGCGCAAGGCGGGCGGCTCCGGATCAGGACTTCCGGCGCTGCTCGTCGTTGAAGCGCAGCATGTCGATGATCGGCTGGTAATCCTTGAGGGTCACCGGCGTGAGATCCTGGTCCTTGCCGTCGGAGAGCCGGTCGAACGCGGCCTTGTCGGCCTTCGGCAGGGCCACGAAGGCGTCGCGGATCTTGGCCTTCAGGTCGTCCGGCAGGCTCGCCAGCACGGCGAATGGCCCCTCCGGCAGGAAGTCGGACTTGAACACGACGCGGAAGTCCGACTGCTGCATCGGAGTGCCGTCGGGCTTCTTGAGCATGCCCTTGGCGGCCATGCGGGTGACCATCGTGTCGGTCTCGGAATTCCACAGGTTGGCGGCGGCGTCGGCGGTGCCCTGGGTGAGCGCCAGCACGGCGTTCTCGTGGCTGCCGGCGTAGAAGGTCTTGCCGAAGAACTTCTCCACGTCGTAGCCGGCCCGCTTCAGGAAGAAGCGCGGCGCCTGGTTGCCCGAGGTCGAGTTCGGATCGACCAGTGCGAGGTTCTTGCCCTTCAGATCCTCGACGGTCTTGTAGGGGCTGGAGGCCAGCACGTAGACCACCGAATAGTAGCCCGAGGCGCCGGTCTCGTGCTTCTGGTTGACGATCGGCTCGATCTTCACGCCGGTCATCACGGCCCGCGCGAAGGAGGCCGGCCCGTACCACGCGATCTGGATGTTGCCGGCCCGCTGGCCCTCGATCACGGCGGCGTAGTCGCTCGCCACCCGCAGCTTCACCGGCACGCCGAGCGTCTTGGTCAGGTAGGCGGTGAGCGGCGCCCACCGGTCGGCGGTGCCCGAGGCGTTCTCCGCCGGGATCACGCCGAGCGTCAGCTCCGGATACTGGGCCTTCCAGTCCTGGGCGGCGGCCGGCAGGCCGAGGAGGGCGAGGGCCGCGGCGGCAGCGAGGGTGCGTCGGGTGATCATCGGGTCGTCCTTCGTGGCGGCGTCGGCGAGGTTCGGCCGGCCAAGGGCCGGTCGGGCGTTTCCAGAGCGGTGCTCGTTGGCAGTGCTCGTTGGCAGTGCTCGTTGGCGGTGTTCGTTGGGGCCCGGGGCCCGGATCAGGCGCCGAGGGCGGCCTCGCGGACCGGCCGGGCCGGCACGAGACCGGGCCGGCCCGGCATCGCGGCCCGCTGCTCCGCCTCCCGCTGCGCGGAATCGTCCAGCACCTCGCCGGCCTCCAGGCCGTAGAGCCGGCGTGCCACGTCCTCGGTCAGGTCGAAGGGGCCGCCCTCGAACACGACCCGCCCGGCCGCGAGGCCGACGAGGCGGTCGCAGTAGGCGCGGGCGAGGTCGAGGGAGTGCAGGTTGCACAGCACGGTGATGCCGTAGCGCCGGTTCACCTCGGCCAGCGCGTCCATCACCAGGCGGGTGTTGCGCGGGTCGAGGGAGGCGACCGGCTCGTCGGCGAGCAGGATCTCGGGCTCCTGCACGAGGGCGCGGGCGATGGCGACCCGCTGCTGCTGCCCGCCCGACAGGCCGTCGGCCCGCTGGCCGGCGAACTCGCCCATGTCGAAGCTCTCCAGGGCGGCGAGGGCCATGGCCCGGTCCTCGGCGGACCATTGCCGGAGCAGGGAGCGATAGGTCGGCACGTGGCTGAGGCGCCCCATCAGCACGTTCGTCATCACGTCGAGGCGGCCGACGAGGTTGAACTGCTGGAAGATCATGGCGCAGCGGGTGCGCCATTCCCGCAGGGGACGGCCGCGCAGGGTCGTCACCTCGCGGCCCTCGTGGAGGATGCGCCCCGAACTCGGGTCCGCCAGCCGATTGATGAGGCGCAGGAGCGTCGACTTGCCGGCGCCCGACCGGCCGATCACCCCGACGAAGCTGCCGGGCTCGATCCGGAGCGACACGCCGTCGACGGCGCGCCGGTCGCCGTACTGGCGCGTGAGATCCTCGATAACCAGCATGCAACCATCCGCCGCGGAGTGGCCGCACGTAAACGCCGGTTTCACGACGATTGGATGACGTATTCGGAACGATTATATTTGCCGGCGCAACATCTCGGTTATTTCGATAGCCGACTTAATCTTCGCAGCGCTCCAGGAACGCCTCGATCGGCAGGCCGCGGAAATCCGGCAGCGCCCGGCGCAGGCGCTCGTGGTCCCAGTCCCACCAGGCGAGGCGCATCAGGCGGGCGGCGATCGCCTCGGGGAAGCGGCGCCGGACCGGCCGGGCGGGATTGCCGACGACGATCGTGTAGGGCTCGACGTCGCGGGTGACGATGGCGCCCGCTCCCACCACCGCGCCGGTGCCGATCGTGCGCCCCGGCAGGACGACCGCGCCGTGGCCGATCCAGACATCGTGGCCGATCGCCACCGGGCTCGCCCGGCGCCGGTCGAAGAAGGCGGGCTCGTCCGATTCGTCCGGCCAGTAGGCCCGCGCCCGGTAGGTGAAGTGCGCCTGGGAGGCGCGCTCCATCGGGTGATTGCCGGGATTGATCCGCACGCTGGCGGCGATCGAGCAGAACTTGCCGATCGCGGTGTAGATCACCTCGCCGTCCTCACCGATGTAGGAATAGTCGTCGAGGATTGTCTCGGTGAGCCGGGTGCGGGCGCCGACCTCGGTGTAGCGGCCGAGGCGGCTGTCGACGACCCGGGCGCTCGGATCGAGCGCGGGTTCGAGGCCGAGGGGGCGGTCAACCACGGGCTTCTCCGAAGGGCAGGCGCGCCAGGAGCCGGAACGGCTCCGACCCGTCCTGGATCAGGAGGCTGACGGCGTCGATCCGCAGGGGCTCCGGCCCCGCGGCGCCGTAGGCTTCGGACAGGCGCCGGTGCCAGGAATCGCGATCCGCCTCCGGCAGGGCGTCGGTCAGGGTCATGTGGAAGCGGAAGGCCTCGAACACGTACGGGTAGCCCCAGCGCGCGAGGAGCGCGCGGCCGCGCGCGTCGAGGCGCTCCGGGCGGCGCTTGGCGCGCTCGGCCTCCGTGAGCGGCGCCCGGAACGGGTCCAGGGCGGCGACGCATTCGGCCGCCAGCAGCCCCAGCTCCGGCGGCGGGGCCTCCGGCACCAGGGCGAGGAACGGTCCGAGGGCGGCGACCCGGAGCGGGCCCACCGCCACCGGCGGGTGCGCGGCCGCGAGGTCGCGGGCGGCGGCGACGAGGTCGGCCTCCGCGGCGCACGGGGCGAGGCGCAGCGGCGCCTTGAGGGTGGCGTGGAACCCGTAGACCCGCGCGCCCGCCGTGACCGCCGCGAGATCACCGAGCCCCTCCGGGTGCGCGACCGGCAGCCCGGAGACGTTGTCGGTGCCGAGGACCGCGCGCCCGAAGGCTTCGAGGCGGGATCCCGGGGTGGGCAGCCAGTAGAGGGCGTAGCGGCGCGACACGTCAGGGCCTCCGATCGCCGGGCGGTCAGGCCGTCGGCGCGTAGGAGCGCGCGCCGGCGGCCCGCCGGGGGCGCACGTCCATGGCGTTGCCCCGCCACACGATGGCGCTCCGCATCCAGGCGCCGAGCCAGATCGCCGGGATCAGGGCGTCGCGCGCCAGGAAGGCCGCCAGCGTGCGGGGCGAACGGTGCCAACCCGCGCGGACCGCGAGCCGGTGCTCGGCGGCATAGCACAGGGCGGCGAGGCCGGCAGCGCCGGCGAGGCCCGCGAGGCTGCCGGCCCAGAGGGCGACGAGGAGCGCCGGCAGCAGGACGCCGCTGCCGATCTCGGGGGCGAAGAACAGCGGGAAGGTCACGCGGCGCAGGCGCGCCCAGCGCAGCTGCCGCGCCCAGACCTCCCGGAAGCCGCGCGGGCCGAGCGGCTGCTCGAACGGGCTCGCCACGAGGTGGACGCGCTTGCCGGCGGCGCGCACGAGCTTGGTGGCGGCCGCGTCCTCCGCGATCTCGGCGGCGAGCGCCTGGAGCCCGCCCTGCGCCTCCAGGAAGGGCTTGTGCCAGAGCATGCTCTTGCCCTGCGCGAAGCCCAGGCCGAAGGCCTCGGCGGCGTATTGCCAGCGCGCCTGGAGGGTGTTCAGGAAGGCGCACTCCACCTCCGCCATGAAGCTGCCCGGGCGGGCGCCGGCCGGGGTGGAGCAGACGAGGCCGGTATCGTCGCGCCACGCCGCCTGGAGCCGCTGGAGGTAGTCCGGCGGCATGGCCACGTTGGAATCGGCGAGCACCACCCAGTCGTGGGCGGCGGCGCGCCAGCCGCGCAGGCAGTTGTTGAGCTTCGGGTTCGCGCTGACGCGCTCGTCGCCGCTGATCAGGCGGGCCGGCACCTGCGGGTGGGCCTCGATCAGGCGCTCCACCATCGGCACGATCGGGTCGGCCGGGTCGGCCACGCAGAAGATCAGCTCGTAGGCCGGGTAGTCGAGGCGGAAGCTGCGGACGAGCATCTCCTCGCTGTACGCCTCGACCCCGCGCAGCGGCCGGACCAGGGAGACGGGCGCGCCGGCGGGGAATTGCGACGGGCCGTGGTTCCGGCCGAGGCGCCGGGCCGCGACGGCGATGCTGCCGGCCTGGACGAGGGCCAGGAGCGCGCCGAGGGACAGGGCCGGCACCGTGGCGTCAATCATGCGGATCCCTCGTGCGATCGGGCGAGCGGTCCGGTCCGCTAGCGGCTCGACCGCGTCAGGCGTGTGACAGCGCCGCCCGGCGCTCCCGGTCCCGGTCACCGACGCGGCGCGTCGCGTCGCGGGCCGTCACGGGCCGTCACGGGCCTGCCGTCGCCCGTCACCCAACCGTCACCGCTCCATCTTAATCCCGGCTCACCACCACGTAGAATTCCGCGAGGGTTCATGTCCGATTCCGCCGTGATGCCGTCGGGGGCGGTGGGAGGCCGGCGGGCGGGCGGTCCGCGCCTCGACCACGGGACGCATCTCGGCGGGGTGGTCGCGTTCCTCCTCGTCCTGGTGGCGGGCCTCGGCTACGCGGTGGTGAGCCTCGTCGCCGACATGAACGCGGTCGGCGAGGCGCCCCTGGCCTACGGCGCCTTCGCGCTGCTCGGCCTCGCCCTGCTGATCGCCCTCGCCTTCGAGTTCGTGAACGGCTTCCACGACACCGCCAACGCGGTCGCCACGGTGATCTACACCCACTCGATGCCGCCGCTCGTCGCGGTGATCTGGTCGGGTGCCTTCAACTTCCTGGGCGTGATGCTGTCCTCGGGCGCGGTGGCCTACGCGATCGTGACGCTGCTGCCCGTCGAGCTGATCCTCAACGTCGGCTCGCACGCGGGCTACGCGATGATCTTCGCGCTCCTGCTGGCGGCCATCATCTGGAACCTCGGGACCTGGGCCTTCGGGCTGCCGAACTCGTCGTCCCACGCGCTGATCGGCTCGGTGCTCGGCGTCGGCCTCGCCAACCAGCTGATGAACGGCGACGACGGTACCGCGGGCGTCGACTGGACCCAGGCGCTCAACGTCTTCAAGGCGCTGCTGTTCTCGCCGGTCTGCGGCTTCGTGCTCGCGGCGCTGCTGCTGCTCGCCCTGAAATTCACGGTGCGCCGCAGGGACCTCTACGAGGCGCCCGAGGGCGACGCGCCCCCGCCCCTGTGGATCCGCGGCCTGCTGATCCTCACCTGCACGCTGGTCTCGTTCTTCCACGGCGGCAATGACGGGCAGAAGGGCATGGGCCTGATCATGCTGATCCTGATCGGCGCCGCCCCCACCGCCTACGCGCTCAACCGCACCATGGCGGACGACACGACGCCCGCCTTCGTGCAGGCCTCGACGGCGGCGAGCGCGGTGTTCTCCGCCCGCGCCCCCGGCGCGGCGGTTCCGGACGCCGCCGCCGCGCGCCGGACGGTGACGGAGGCGCTCAAGACCAAGGCGCTGAACACGCCGCCCGTCTACGCGGCCCTGGCGGCGCTCTCCGACGACATCGCCGCCAGCGTCAAGAATTACGGGGCGATCCGGACGGTGCCGGCCGCCCAGACCCAGAACCTGCGCAGCGACATGTATCTCGCCGCCGACGCGGTGCGCGTGCTGCCGAGCGCCGGGGCCGACTTCTCGGAGACCGACAAGGCGGACCTGAAACGCTACGCGGGCCTGCTGAACGACGGCACGCGCTACATCCCGGGCTGGGTGAAGGTCTGCGTCGCCCTGGCGCTGGGTCTCGGCACCATGGTCGGATGGAAGCGCATCGTCGTCACGGTGGGCGAGAAGATCGGCAAGACCCACCTGACCTACGCGCAGGGCGCCTCGGCCGAGATCGTCGCCGCCGGCACGATCGGGCTGGCCGAACTCTACGGCCTGCCGGTCTCGACGACCCACATCCTGTCCTCCGGCGTCGCCGGCACCATGGCGGCCAACGGCTCGGGACTCCAGATGTCCACGGTGCGCAACATGGCGCTCGCCTGGGTCCTGACCCTGCCGGCGGCCATCACCCTCGCGGCCGTGCTGTTCTTCATCCTGCGCCACGTGTTCTGACGCGGGCTCGGCCCGGGCGGGCCGGAGACCGCGGTCCGCCTCCGACGAGGCGGCCCGGTCTCCGGCTTCCTGCAGCGCCCCCCGACGCTTCAGGAACTCGCCATCGCCCGCACGAAGGCCAGGCAGGTCCGGCGCGCCGCCGGACTGTCGATCGTCACGAACGCCGACACGAGGTCGGCCGCCTGGGTCATGGCCGCGTCGGGCCGGTCGGCATCCGGGTAGAAGCTCGCCACCGGCACGTCGAGGATGCCGGCGATGCGGCTCAGGGCGTCGCTGGCGCGCGCCGTCTCCGGGGACGGCGTGCGGGTTCGGGCCGGATCCGCGGAAGCGTCGGGCGCCATCGCTCAGGCCGCCTTGTGGCCGAGCTGGATCGCCCGGGCGATCTCCGAGCGCCGCGCGGCGTAGCCCGGTGCCACCATCGGGTAGTCGGCCGGCAGGCCGTACTTCGCCCGGTAGCGCTCGGGGGTGAGGCCGTGCGCGGTGAGGTGGCGCTTCAGGGTCTGGTAGGACCGGCCGTCGATGAAGCTGATCAGGCCCGTGTCCTGGATCGACGCTTCGACCTGCGGCTGGCTCAGCCCGACCCCGCCGAAATCGGACGGCGCGCGGCGGAGCACCGCGATCGCCGCGTGCACTTGGTCGATCAGCGCCGGCAGCGCCGTGACCTCGATCGCGTTGCGCGAGACGTAGGCCGCGACGATCGCGCCGACCTTCTCCAGCATGAAAGTTGAACGGTGGTCGGTAAGGTGGTCCATCTGAGACATCGCTGTTCGAGGGCGTCCCACCATTCGGGCCTCGTCCCCGAGCGGCCGGCTCGCACCGGGTGTCGCGCGGAGGAAGGCTGAGCAACGGTTCAGCCGGCGGGACATTTCTACCTCAAGTTGATTTCTCTCCGTTTCTTGAGGTTGCAGATAATATACAATATGAGCGGACCGCGGTTTGTCCGACGGCGCGAGGTTTTTTGCTCCACCGCGCAACGGACGGCATTCCGGCCATGGTTACTGATGTGTTCACTGTTTTCGGCCGCCGAGATCGGTGCCCGAACTCGACTTCGGCATCGGCGGTCCCGCGTCGCGCCCGCTCGGGCCGTCCCGCCCGCCTCGGCCGGTCCCTGCGCCGGGCGCGCGGTGGGCCTCGCGTCTCGGTCCCAGCGGGCTGTCGCGGGATCGGGTCCATGCGGACTTCGGTCTCGACCGCCGGCGGACAGGGCCGCACCCGTGGCGGAGATCGGGTTGGACCTGCGCGTCGCCGGTCTCGCCGGGCGGATGGCCCGGGAGGTGCCCCGGCCGATCCGCGGCAGCGGCGCGGTCCCGCGGGCGAGGGCCTGTGGTGCGGCCGACCGCGGCGATCCCGACCTCGACCCGCCCCGGTGGACCTGTCGCCGCGCCGGCCGGTCCGTGCCTCGGCCGAGGCGCGCGGCATCGCCAGCCACGCCCACACCGCCCGCCGCTTCAAGGTCCGTCGCGGCCTGAAGCCCCGCGACGACCGCTGGCGGCCCGCGCCGCCGCCCGAGATCCGCCACCCCGGCTACGCCGGGGCGGCGGGCCGTCTCACGCCGCGCGGTCGCTCCGGCGCAGGCTCGCCGGCATGGCGAAGAGCGCCAGCCCGGCGGCGACGAGGCAGAGCACGCCGATCCCGTAGAGCGCGGGCGTCGTCGAGCCGGTGAGATCCTTCACCCAGCCGACCATCACCGGGCTGACGATGCCGCCGAACTGCCCGAGCGTGTTGATCAGCGCGATCCCGCCGGCCGCGCCGACGCCGGTGACGAGCTTGGCCGGCAGCGTCCAGAAGGTCGGGATCGACGCGACGATGCCGGCCCCCAGCAGCGCCAGGGCGAACATCAGCGGCACGATGTGCTTGTCGAACAGGCCGGCGCCGAAGAAGCCGAGCGCCGCCGCGATGGCGAGGCCGGCGACGAATTTCGGCCGCTCGCCCGAGGCGTCGGACAGGCGTCCGATCACCACCATGCTGATCGCCCCGCAGATGTAGGGAATCGCCGTCAGGAAACCCACCGAGGCCGCCTGCCCGCCGCTCGCGGTCTTGATCAGGTCCGGCCCCCAGAAGTTCAGCCCGTAGGAGCCGATCTGGAGCAGGAAGTAGATCAGCGCGATCAGCAGGAAGCCCGGCTGCTTGATCGCCCCGATCAGCGAGTGGTCGCCGATATCCCGGTTGTGGTGGGCGATCCGGCTCGACAGGAGCGCCTTCTCGGGCTCGGACAGCCAGCGGGCGTCGGCGATCCGGTCGTCGAGGCGCGTCAGCACGAGCATTCCGAGCACGAGGCAGGGCAGGCCGCCGGCCAGGAACAGCCATTGCCAGCCGGCGAGGCCCCCGACGCCGTTGAGGCCGCCGAGGATCAGGCCCGCCACCGGCGCGCCGAAGATCCCCGAGAAGGCCGAGGCCACGAACATGAACGAGGTGATGCGGCCGCGATGCGAGGCCGGGAACCAGATGGTCAGGTAGTAGAGGATGCCGGGGGCGAAGCCCGCCTCCATCGCGCCGATCAGGAAGCGCAGGGCGTAGAAGTGCCACTCGCTGCGGATGAAGATCATCAGCGCGGTGGCGATGCCCCAGGAGATCATGATCCGGGCGATCCAGCGCCGCGCCCCGACCCGGTAGAGGAACAGGTTCGAGGGCACCTCGAAGATCACGTAGCCGACCACGAACATGCTCGCGCCGAGTCCGTAGGCGACGTTGCTGAAGCCGAGGTCGCTCTGGAGCTGGAACTTGGCGAAGCTGATGTTGATGCGGTCGAAGAACGCGAACATGTAGCAGATCATGATCAGCGGCATGAGCCGCCACGCGACCTTGCGGACGACGCCGGTCTCCGTCACCGCGCCGGTCTCGGCGGCGGCCGGCGACCCGGACAGGGCTGCGGTCATGGTTTCCTCCGTGGTGTGTTCTTGAGGGACGTGTCTTGGGCGGTGCCGCCTTCGGACGGGCGGCTTTCCGCGAAGTCAGGTTCGGGCGCAGCTCACGGCACACGACGGCGATGCCGCCTTCGCCGGACGAGGCGCGGGTCCCCTCTCCCGTTCGGGAGAGGGAGCGCGTCGCGTCCGACGCGTGGGGCGGGCCATTGTAAGGCCGTCCCTCTCCGTCTCCGGCTCAGGCCGCCCGGGCGGGGGCCGGATGCAGGTCGCAGGGCCGTCCGGCCTTGGCGACTTGGCCGGGCACGTCGTGGCCGACGAGGCGCGGCAGGTCCCGCGACAGGCCGATCAGCGCCGGGAGGTCGAGGCCCGTCGGCACGCCCATCTCGTGGGCCATGCTGACGAGGTCCTCGGTGCAGATGTTGCCGGTGGCGCCGGGCGCGAACGGGCAGCCGCCCAGGCCGCCGAGCGCCGCGTCGAAGCGGCGGGCGCCCGCGTCGTAGGCCGCCAGCACGTTGGCGAGGCCGAGGCCGCGGGTGTTGTGGAAGTGGAGCGTCAGGCGGCCGGGACCGACGAGGGGCAGGACCCGCGCGACGAGGCGGCTCACCTGCCGGGGATTGGCCATGCCGGTCGTGTCGGCCAGCGTCACGCCGTCGACGCCCAGCGACAGGTAGCGCTCCACCTGCGCGACGACCGTGTCGGCGGACTGGTCGCCCTCGAACGGGCAGCCGAAAGCCGTCGCCACCGTGGCGTTGGTGCTGACGGGGGCGCCGCGCACCGAATCCATGATCCGCGCGAAGCCGGCGATCGAGTCGGCCGGACTCATGCCCATGTTGGCGCGGTTGTGGGTCTCGCTCACAGAGGCGACGAGGTTGATCTCGTCGACCCTGGCGGCGAGCGCCCGCTCGGCGCCCTTGGGGTTCGGCACCAGGGCGACGTAGACGGTCCCGGGCCGGCGCCGGATCCCGGAAAAGACCTCGGCCGCGTCGGCGAGGGCCGGCACCGCCTTCGGCGAGACGAAGGAGGAGACCTCGATCCGGCGGAAGCCGGCCTCCGCCAGGGCGTCGATCAGGCGGATCTTCTCCGCCGTCGGCACGAAGACCGGCTCGATCTGGAAGCCGTCGCGGGTCGCGACCTCCTGGACGATCAGCGCGTCGCCGCTCATGCCACGGCTCCCTTCTCGCGCAGCGCGGCGATGCGCGCCGGGTCGAGACCGAGCTCGGCGAGCACGGAATCGGTGTGGGCGCCGAGGGCCGGCCCCTGCCAGCGGACTTCGCCGGGCGTGTCGGAGAGCTTCGGCACGATGCCGGGCATCTTCACGGCCGTCCCGCCGGGCAGCTCCGCCTGCAGGATCATGTCGCGCGCCTGATAATGCGGATCGGCCACGATGTCGGCGACCGAGTAGATGCGGCCGGCGGGCACGTCGGCGGCGTCGAGGACGGCGAGCGCCTCCTCCACACTCTTCGTCTTCGACCAGTCGGCGATGGTGCCGTCCAGCATGGCCGACTGCTTGGAGCGGCCCTCGTTGTTGCGCAGGGCCGGGTCGTCCGCGAGGTCGGGACGGCCGATCGCCGTCATCAGGCGGCGGAAGATCGGGTCGCTGTTGCCGGCGATGACCACGTAGCCGCCGTCCCGCGTCGGGTAGGTGTTCGACGGGGTGATGCCCGGCAGGGCGCCGCCGGTGCGGGTGCGGACCTCGCCCAGCAGGTCGTACTCCGGGACGAGGCTCTCCATGACGTTGAACACGCTCTCGACGAGGGAGACGTCGATGACCTGACCGGCGCCCTGCCCGGTCTTCACGCGCAGCAGGGCCATCAGCGCGCCGATGACGCCGTGGAGCGAGGCCAGGGTGTCGCCGATGCTGACGCCGACCCGGGCCGGCGGGGAATCCGGGCTGCCGGTGGTGAAGCGGATGCCGCCCATCGACTCGCCGATGGCCCCGAAGCCGGGCCGGTCGCGGTAGGGGCCGGTCTGGCCGTAGCCCGAGATCCGGACCATCACGAGGTTCGGGTTGAGGGCGGAGAGCACGTCCCAGCCGAGGCCGAGCTTCTCCAGGCCGCCGGGACGGAAGTTCTCGACCACCACGTCGGCGCTCGCGGCGAGCTGCTTGACGATGTCGAGCCCCTCGGGCGACTTCAGATTGACGGCGATCGACTTCTTGTTGCGCGACTGCAGGTACCACCAGAGCGAGGTGCCCTCGTGCATCTTGCGCCACTTCCGGAGCGGGTCGCCCTCGCCCGGGGCCTCGACCTTGATCACCTCGGCGCCGAACTCGGCCATCAGCCGCGTCGCGAAGGGCGCGGCGATCAGCTGACCGAGCTCGAGAACGCGGATACCGCTGAGCGGACCGGACACGGCTTTCCTCCATCGTTTGTTGCCCCGGAGATAGGGCCCTTCCGGTGGCCAAGTCCAAACGCCATGCACCACCGTGCGTTCGCCGCCGGAGAACGCACGCTCAGCGACCGGCGGCCCGGAGATGCTCCAGCAGGAGGGCGGCCGCGGGCGGCAGGGCGCCCGGGCGGACCACGAGGCGCAGCGTGCGCGCGGCCCAGGGATCGGTGAGCGGCACCGCCGTGAGGCGCATCGGCGGCCCGAGCAGGGCGTAGACGCGCTCCGGCACGGTGCCGAGCCCCAGGCCGACCTGCGCCATGCGGCAGATCGCGTCGAAGCTCGGCACGTGCATCCGCAGCCGCAGCGGCCGGCCGAGGCGCCGGGCCTCGTCGCGCAGGGCGGCGTAGATCGAGCTCTCCGCGTGCAGCCCGACATGGTCGTAGTCGAGGCTGTCGGCCAGCGCGACGGCGCCGCGGCCGCTCAGGGGATGCCCGGCCGGCATCACCAGGACGAGGCGGTCGCTCCGGTACGGGTAGGCGGTGAGGCCGCGGGTGTCGGTGTTGTCCGCGCAGAGGCCGAGATCGGCGAACCCCTCCTCGACGCCGGCGACGACGCCGCCGCTCGGGCGCTCCTCGAGGTCGACCCGGATCCCGTCCTGCGCGGCCAGGAAGGCCTGCAGGTCCTCGGGCAGGAACTCCACGATGGCCGAGAGGTTGGCGAGCACCCGCACGAAGCCGCGCACGCCCCGGGCGTGCTCGGCGAGTTCCAGGGCGATCTGCTCGGCGCTCGCCAGCATCCGGCGCGTGTGGTGCAGCAGGGTCTCGCCGGCCGGCGTGAGCCGCATGCCGCGCGGCTCGCGGGTGAGCAAGGTGCAGCCCAGCGCGTGCTCCAGTTCGGCGAGGCGCTTGCTGACCGCCGAGGGCGCGATCGCCGCGCGGCGGGCCGCGCCGTTCAGCGTCCCCTCCGCGCAGATGGCCGCGAACAGCCGGAGCGTCTTCAGGTCGAGGCGGCTGAGGGTCGCGGCCGCGGGCAGGTCGGCGGACATCCGGCGGCGCGGTGCGGGCGGGCCGTCAGTCGCGGGAGCCGACCGGCTGGCCGTAGGTGCCGAGGCCGGCCTTGGCCCCCTCGCGGTTGACGAGGCCGAACCGCAGCACCGCCTGCTCCAGGTAGTCGATCGCGTCGACGAGATGGGCGCGCGCCTCGGCGATGCTCTCGTCCCCCTCCTCGACCGGCGTCTCGGCGAGCTTCACGGCGGCGATCAGGACGCGGTCGCGCTCGTCCTCGATCCGCGGATCGCGGGCGAGGTGGCCCCGGACGCGGGCGTCGAACGTCTCGATGACCGACCAGGGCAGCGCGTCCTTGCCGGCCGGCGCCCGGTACGCCCGGGCGTGGCGCCGCGCGTCGGCGCTGGCGGCCCTGACATGGTCGGCGAGTGCTGCATCCATTCCCGGCCTCCGCGGCGCCGCGCCGATCCTCGGCTCGAGGGTCCGAACGTCCGCCGGCGCGGTCCGTTGCCGACGCCTTAGCGGGCCGCGGCACAAACCTTCAAGGCCGGGCGAGCCGGGGCCTTACCTTAGCGGTTCCGGCCCTTATCTCTCGGACTCGTGATCAAGCGGCCGAGTCTCGGCCGGCAGATGGGGGACGATATGGGAACGACGCTGACGGCCGGCGCGGTGCGCCGGACATCGCCCGCGGCGCGCCTCCTCGGCGTGCTCTCGGTGATCCTGGTGGCCGCGGGTCTCTCCGGCTGCGGGGCGGTCAACCGGGTGCCGACGCTGCAGGAGCAGGCCAAATCCTCGTGGAGCGAGGTGCAGAACCAGTACCAGCGCCGGGCCGACCTGATCCCCAACCTCGTCGAGACCGTGAAGGGCTACGCCCAGCAGGAGAAGGACGTGCTGATCGGCGTCACCGAGGCGCGCGCCAAGGCGTCCAGCGTGAAGGTCGACGCCTCCACGGTCAGCGATCCGCAGAAGTTCAAGGAGTACCAGGACGCCCAGAACCAGCTCTCGGGCGCGCTCGGACGCCTGCTGGTGACGGTGGAGAAGTACCCCGACCTCAAGTCGAACCAGAACTTCCTCGCCCTGCAATCCCAGCTGGAGGGCACCGAGAACCGCATCGCGGTCGCGCGGCGCGACTACATCACGGCCGTGCAGGCCTACAACACCGAGGTGCGCACGATCCCGGGCCGCTGGATCGCGGCGATCCTGTATCCCGACGCCAAGCCGATGGAGACCTTCACGGCGACGCCGAACGCCGACCGGCCGCCGAACGTGAAGTTCTAGGGTGGCGCATATGGGCCGGACCGTGTGCCGGGCCATGCCCGTCCGGGGGCGGCACGCCCTGTCGCTCGCCGTCCTGGCAGCCTGCCTGACGATCACCGCGATCGGAGCGCTGGCGGCCGAGCTGACCTTCCCGGCGCTGACCGGCCGCGTGGTCGACGCGGCCGGCATCCTGACGCCGGAGCAGCGCGGCACCCTCGAGGCCAAGCTCAAGGCCCACGAGGACAAGACCTCGGACCAGGTGGTCGTCGCCACGGTGCCGAACCTGCAGGGCACGACCGTCGAGGACTACGCCAACCGCCTGTTCCGGGACTGGAAGCTCGGGCAGGCCAAGACCGACAACGGCGTCCTGCTGCTGGTGGCGCCGAGCGAGCGGAAGGTCCGGATCGAGGTCGGCTACGGCCTGGAGGGGGCGCTGACCGACGCCCTGTCCAAGGTGATCATCGCGGGCGCCATCACGCCGCGCTTCAAGACCGGCGACTATTTCGGCGGCCTCGACGCCGGCGTCGACGGCATCCTGTCGATCCTGGCCGGCGACGCGCAGGAGTGGCAGCGCAAGCCGCAGGTGCGGGCCGACGAGGTCGATCCCGCCCAGGTGGCGGTCTTCGTCGCCCTGTTCCTGATCGTGCTCTTCGTCGCGTGGCGCATGAGCCGGGGCGGCCGGTCGAGGCCCGGCGGCCTCGTCATCCTGCCGGGGCCCGGCTCGGGCGGGTGGGGCGGCGGCTTCTCGGACGGCGGCTCGGGCGGCTCCTCGGGCGGTTTCGACGGTGGATTTTCCGGCGGCGGCGGCTCGTCGGGCGGCGGAGGGGCCTCCGGTGACTGGTAGACGCGCGGCCGTGCTGACTCCGGAGGCGCGGGACCGGCTCGCCCGCGCGGTCGGGCACGCGGAGGCCGGGACCTCCGGCGAGATCGTCGTGATGGTGAGCCGGCGCGCCGGCGCCTACCGCTCGATCGTGCTGCTCACCGCGCTCGTCGCGGCGCTGGTCCTGCCCTGGCCGCTGATCGCCCTGACCGCCTGGACCGCCGCGTCGATCCTGCTGGCGCAGGCGGGCGTCGTGGCGGCGATCCTGGTGGCGAGCCAGAACGAGCGGCTGCGCATGGCCCTGGTGCCGCGCCGCCTGCGCCGCGCCCGCGCCCGCGAGGCGGCCCGGCGGGCCTTCTGGTCGCGCGGCCTGAGCCTGACGCGCCGGCGCACCGGGGTCCTGCTCTACCTGTCGCTCGCCGAGCGGCACGCCGAGATCGTCAGCGACCTCGGCGTCCTGCGGGAGATCCCGCCGGCCGCCTGGGACGGGATCCTCGCCGAGCTGATGCCGGCCCTCGGGCGCGGCGCGATCGAGGACGGCCTGACGACGGCGGTCGCGCGCGTCGGAGCCTGCCTGGCGGAGCATCTCCCGGCGGGTCCGGGCGACCCCGACGAGCTGCCGAACCGGGTCGTCGTGGTCGACTGACGGCGCCCCGACCGTCGCGGCCGGGTGCCGTCAGCCATCGTCCGGACGGAGGACGCGCCGCGTGCCGGCGGCACGCACGATGGCTGTGGCCTGTGACACTCCGATATTGCGTCGGACTTCAACCGGATGCCATGGTGCGGCGCCGCACGAAGCACCCTCCGGTTGTGTAACTGCGCTGGACCGGCCGCGATTTCCCCTGTGAGTCCGGCGCGCCGGGGGCCACGGGGCGCCCGCGGATGAAGGCGTCGGCACCCGAGCAGGGGCGACGCCGGCCCGACCGGCGGCGCTCGAGGAGGCCGTGATGAAGATCCTGATCGCCGCGACGCCGCTCACCGGCCACGTGAATCCGCTCCTCGCCATCGGGCGGACGGCGGCCGCCCGGGGCGACGACGTCCTCGTGCTCACCGACCCGACCTTCCGGCCGAAGGTCGAGGCGGCGGGCCTGCGCTTCACGCCCTACGCCGACGATCACGCGGCCGAGTACCGCGAGACCGACCTGCCGGCCGGCCCGGAGCGCTATCGCCGCGAGTTCGAGCGCCGGTTCGTGGATCCCATGCCGGTCCAGGCCGCCGCCCTGCGGGCGCTGATCGCGGCCGAGGCCCCCGACGTAATCCTGGCCGGCAGCATGTTCCTGGGCGCGCTGCCGCTACTCCTCGACAGCGCGCCGCGGCCGCCGATCGTGACCGTCAACGTCAGCATCCTGTTCCTCGACCGGCCCGACCACGCCCCCGTGGGCCTCGGCCTGCCACCGGCCCGCGACCGGGACGACCTGGTCCGCTACGCCACCCTGAAGGCCGGCATGGATGCGGCCTTCGTCAACCCGGTCCGGGCCTACACGGACGCGAAGCTCGCGGCGCTCGGCCTGCCGCCCCTGCCGGCCTCCCTGCCCCACTCCATCGTGATCCTGCCGGACCTGTTCCTGCAGCCGACCGTGCCGGGCTTCGAGTACGATTACGGCACCCTGCCGCCGGGCCTGCGCTTCATCGGCCTGCTCCAGCCGCCGACGCCGCCCGCGCCGCTGCCGGAGTGGTGGCCGGCGCTGGAGGCGGCGAACGCGGCGGGCCGGCCCGTCGTGCTGGTCACCCAGGGCACGCTGGCCAACGCGGATCTCGGCGAGCTGGTCGAGCCGACCCTGACCGCCCTGGCCGACCGGGACGATCTGCTGGTCCTGGCCACCACCGGCGGTCGGCCCGTGGACGCGCTGGCGGTTCCGGTCCCGGCCAATGCCCGGGTGTCGTGCTTCCTGCCGTTCCGCGAATTGCTGCCGCGGGTGAGCGTGCTCGTGACCAACGGCGGCTACGGGAGCGTCTCGCAGGCGCTCGCCGCCGGGGTGCCGATCGTCTCGGCCGGCCTGACGGAGGACAAGGCGGAGGTGAACGCGCGCATCGGCTGGTCCGGCGTCGGGATCAACCTCGGAACCAACGCGCCGACCCCGGAGGCGGTCGGCGCCGCGGTGGCGCGCGTGCTCGACGAGCCCGACTTCCGCGCGCGCGCCGGCGCGATGCGGGACGCCTTCGCGGCGCGGGACGCCATGGCGTCGATCCTGACCGCGGTGGACGATCTCGCGCGCGCCCGGGGCAAGGCCGATAACGGGGCCGCGCGCCCGCTCGCGAGGTCGGCATGAAGCCGGCCTCCGACACCGCGGCGCTCCGGGTCGTCGTGGATCTCAACCGCTGCCAGGGCTACGCCCAGTGCTGCTACGCCGCGCCGGACGCCTTCGCGCTCCGCGGCCACGAGATCCTGTTCTACGATCCCGCGCCGCCGGCCGAGCGGCGCGGCGCCATCGAGCGGGCGCTGCAGGCCTGCCCGGTCCGCGCCATCAGCCTCCAGGCCGGCCCGGACGACGGGGGCGCGCCGTGACTCCCGAACCCGCCGGCATCGTCGTGGTCGGGGCCTCCCTCGCCGGCCTGCGCGGTGCCGAGGCGCTGCGGCGGGGCGGCTACGACGGGCCGCTCACCCTGGTCGGCGCCGAGCCGCACCGCCCCTACGACCGCCCGCCCCTGTCGAAGCACGTGCTCGCCGGGGAGCTCGCCGCCGACGCGACCCGGCTGCCAGAACTGGCCGAGCTCCGCGCCCGCTGGCGTCTCGGGAGCCCGGCCGTCGCCCTCGACCGGGCGGCCCGCACGCTCCGGCTCGCCGACGGGTCGACGCTCGCCTACGAGTCCCTGCTCATCGCCACCGGCGCCGAGGCCCGGCCCTGGCCGGCCGAGACCGGTGGCGGGCTCGCCGGCATCTTCACCCTGCGCGGGCGCGACGACGCGGCCGCCCTGCGGGACGCCCTGGTGGCGCGCCCGCGGCAGGTGCTGATCGTGGGCGGCGGCCTGATCGGCTGCGAGGCGGCCTCCTGCCTGTGCGATCTGGGCCTGCCCGTGACCCTGGTCGACCCGAACGCCGCGCCCCTGGCCCGGGGTCTCGGGACCTTCGTCGGCAGCGTGATCGCCGAGTGCGTGCGCGCGTCCGGCGCCACGTTCCGTCCCGGCGCGACGGTGCGGGCGTTCGAGGGCGACGCGTCCGGGCACATCGCCCGGGCCCGCCTGGCGGACGGCAGCACCATCGAGACCAACCTGGTCATCGTCGCCCTGGGGGCGACCCGGGCGACGGGCTGGCTGCGGGGTGCGGGCCTGCGCGCGGATGCCAGCGGCGTGACCTGCGACGCGGCCTGCCGGGTCCTCGACGCCGACGGGGTGCCCTGCCCGGACATCTACGCCGCGGGCGACGTCGCCCGGTGGCCGATCCCGCTCTACGGCAACCGCCTGATCGCCGTGGAGCACTGGGGCAACGCCGTCGAGCAGGCCGCCCACGCCGCGCGCAACATGCTGGCCGGGCCCGGCGACCAGCGCCCCTACGGTCACCTGCCGGCCTTCTGGTCGAGCCAGTTCGGGATCAACATCAAGCTGGTCGGCCTCCCCGAAGGGGCCGATTCCGTGGCGGTGGTGCAGGGTTCGCGGGCCTCCCGGCGCTTCCTCGCCGTGTACGGCCGCGCCGGGCGCAGCATCGCGGCCGTCTCGTTCGATCAGGCCCGCTGGCTGCCGGCCTACGCGGAGGCGATCACGGCCGGCGATCCGTTCCCGCCGATCACCGACGCCACCGACCGGCCGCGCGTCGAGATGGCGGTCCCGGGCTTCCCGCCGCACCGAGCCGCCCGGGCGCGGCCTTCCGCCGAGACCGTCCATGTCTGACGACGCGCTGTTCGCCGCCGTGATGGATCCGGCCAACCGGGCCGACCCGTACCCGCTCTATCGACGGATGCGGCAGCAGCCGGTCTCGCGCCAGCGCGACGGCAGCTACGTCGTCTCCACGCACGCGGCGATCCGCAGCCTGCTGTTCGACCCGCGGCTCAGCTCCGAGGACCTGCCGCCGCCCCGGCGGCCCCGCACCGGCAACCCGCTCAAGGACCTGATCCTCAACCCGATCAAGAACCGCATCAGCGCCACGCACCGCCCGTTCATCTTCCGCGACCCCCCGGACCACGACCGCCTGCGCAGCCTGGTGATGCGGGAATTCTCGATCGCGCGGGTGCAGGCGCTGCGGCCGCGGATCGCCCGGGAGGTGGACGGCCTGATCGACGCGTGCCGGGAGCGGCGGGAGGTCTGCCTCGTGAGCGACCTGTCCTACCCGCTGCCGGTGACGGTGATCTGCGAGCTGCTCGGCGTGCCGCGCGCGGACGAGCCGCGGTTCCAGGCCTGGGCGACGCAGCTCGCCACCGCCGTGGAGCCGGACGCGCGCCACGACGACGGGACCCGGCGCCAGATCGTCGGCGCCTTCGACGAGATCGCCGCCTACATGCGCGACCTCATCCGCGAGAAGCGCCGCCGCCCGGCGGACGACATGCTGAGCGGCCTCGCCGCCCCCGGCCCGGACGGCCGGAAGCAGATGAGCGACTTCGACCTGCTGTCGACGGCGGTCCTGCTGCTGGTCGCGGGTCACGAGACCACCGTGAACCTCATCACCAACGCCATGCTGACCCTGCTCCGGCATCCCGCGGAGCTGGAGCGGCTCAAGGCCGATCCCGAGCGGGCCCCGCGGCTGATCGAGGAGGTCCTGCGCTACGAGCCGCCGGTGCATTTCCGGACCCGCAAGGCCCTCGGCGCGATCGCGGTGGCCGGCGAGATGATTCCCAAGGGCGCGCCCGTCATCCTGATGTTCGCGGCCGCGAACCGCGATCCCGACCGGTTCGCGGCGCCCGACCGTTTCGATCCCGACCGGGGCGACATCGAGCATTTCGGCTTCGGCGGGGGCCTGCACTACTGCGTCGGCGCACCCCTGGCGCGGCTCGAGGCCGAGATCGCCCTGATTGCGCTCAGCCGCCGCCTCGTCGCCCCGCGGCTCGCGGTCGATCCGCCGCCCTACCGGCCGGGCGCGTCGCTCCGGGGGCCCGAGCAGCTGCGGATCGGCATCGACGGCGTCGCCTGACCCTGGCCGTGCCCGCGCGACTCGTGAAGCGGCGGTAAACGGGTCTGTTTCACGTGAAACATTCGTAAACCCCTTCGCCCCGAGGCGGGGCGCGCCGCCGCCGGAACTTGGCCGTGCCGAAGCGGGCTTTACGGGAGAACGGCCGAGTTGGCCGCGACCCCGAGAGCTTCCGGAGACACGACGCATGAAGGCACTGTGCTGGCACGGCCGCAACGACATCCGCTGCGACACGGTCCCAGATCCGGTCATCGAGGATTCCCGCGACGTCATCATCAAGGTCACGAGCTGCGCGATCTGCGGCTCGGACCTGCACCTGATGGACGGCCTGATGCCGACCATGAAGAGCGGCGACGTCCTCGGCCACGAGTTCATGGGCGAGGTCGTCGAGGTCGGACAGGGCTTCACCAAGTTCAAGAAGGGCGACCGGATCGTCGTGCCCTTCAACATCAATTGCGGCGCGTGCCGCCAGTGCAAGCTCGGCAACTACTCGGTCTGCGAGCGCTCGAACCGCAACGCCGAGATGGCGGCCGCGCAGTTCGGCTACACGACGGCCGGCCTGTTCGGCTACTCGCACCTCACCGGCGGCTACGCGGGCGGTCAGGCCGAGTACGTGCGCGTGCCCATGGCGGACGTCGCGCCCATGAAGGTGCCGGACGGCATGGACGACGAGTCCGTCCTGTTCCTCACCGACATCCTGCCGACCGGCTGGCAGGGCGCGGAGCACTGCGAGATCCGGGGCGGCGAGACGATCGCGGTCTGGGGCACCGGCCCTGTCGGCATCTTCGCGATCCAGTCGGCGAAGATCATGGGAGCCGAGCGGATCATCGCCATCGAGACCGTGCCCGAGCGGATCGCCCTCGCCCGCAAGGCCGGCGCCACCGACGTCATCGACTTCATGAACGAGGACGTGTTCGAGCGGATCAAGGAGATCACCAAGGGCCAGGGCGCCGACGGCGTGATCGACTGCGTCGGCATGGAGGCGAGCGCCGGCCACGGCGGCCTCACCGGCATGCTGTCGACGGTGCAGGAGAAGCTCACCGCCACCGAGCGGCCCTACGCGCTGGCCGAGGCCATCAAGGCGGTCCGACCCTGCGGGATCGTCTCGGTGCCCGGCGTCTACGGCGGGCCGATCCCGGTCAACATGGGCTCGATCGTCCAGAAGGGCCTGACCCTCAAGAGCGGCCAGACCCACGTGAAGCGCTACCTCGAGCCGCTGACCAAGCTGATCCAGGAGGGCAAGATCGACATGACCTCCCTGATCACACACCGCTCGCAGAACCTCGCGGAGGGGCCAGACCTCTACAAGACCTTCCGCGACAAGAAGGACGGCTGCGTGAAGGTGGTGTTCCACCTGAACTGAGGCGACGGCGCCCCGGCCACGGACCGGCCGGGGCATTCCCTCCGCCCGGCTGGTCGCGGCGTCCCGGACGCGTGTAGAGCCGGCGCCGTGCTCACCAACCGTCCGGGACATCCATGTGCAACCTCTACAGCCTGCGGACCGGCCCTGCGGACCTGCGCCGGGCCTTCGGGATCGCGGAGGATCGCACCGGAAACCTTCCGCTGTTGCCGGCTATCTTTCCCGATCAGCTGGCGCCGGTGGTCCTGAACGGCGCGACCGGCCGGGACCTCGCGATGATGCGCTGGGGCATGCCGGGGCCCAAGGCGTTCGGCGAGCATCCGATCACCAACGTGCGCAACGTCGCGAGCCCGCACTGGCGGCCCTGGCTCGGGGTCGCCCATCGCTGCCTCGTGCCGGTCAACGCCTTCAGCGAGTACGCCGACACGAAGCCGCGCAAGACGCCGGTCTGGTTCGCCCTCGACGAGGACCGGCCGCTCTTCGCCTTCGCGGGGATCTGGCGGCCCTGGACCGGCGTGCGGGGCACGAAGCGCGAGAACCCCGACCGGGTCGCCGAGGAGCACCGGCTCTTCGCCTTCCTGACCACGGAGGCGAACGGCGTCGTCGGGCCGGTCCATCCCAAGGCGATGCCGGTCCTGCTCACGAAGCCGGAGGAGTGGGCGACCTGGCTGGAGGCGCCGACCGCGGAGGCGCTGCGGCTCCAGCGCCCGCTCCCGGACGCCGCGATGCGCGAGGTCGCCCGCGGCGCCCGGTCGGACGGGCCGGAGGCCGAACCCGAGGCGTAGGCGGCGCCAGGGCCGTTCCCGATCGTGTTGCGACGATTTGGAAGGACGATGACTCCGGTTGAGATAGCCGCGCCAGGCCCCCTCTCCCGTGCGGGAGAGGGTTGGGGTGAGGGATCAGGTCCTTCCGGATCAGTCGCATCCCTCACCCTGTCCCTCTCCCGTGCGGGAGAGGGGACCCGCGCCTCGCTCGGCACGGACACGGCGATCGCCCCCGTCCCGACCCGATCGGGAACGGCGCTAGCCGCCGGCCGGCTCACCCGAGGCCCCGTTGGGCGCGGCCGACCAGCCGCGGGCCCGCCAGCGCGCCACCACGGCGGCGTTGAGCCGGGCGATGCGCGCCCGGTGCGCCTCCCAGAACGACAGCGGCCTCGCCGGAACGGCGGCGACGCGCGTCCGGTGGACGGGGCCCGCCGGCCGCGCGGCGAGGCGGTCCGGCGCGGCCGCGCGGGCGCTCGCCCGGACAGCGCGCGCCTCCGGGTCGCCGAGGATCGCCTGGGCGCGGGCGCAGTAGAGCTGCGACAGGGGCGACATCGACTCGGCGCCGTGGCCGGCCCGGTACTTCATCAGCGCGCGGCAGAGGTCGCCGTCGGCCCGGCGCCAGGCCTCGGCGAGGTAGCGGACGCCGTAGCGGACGTTGATCTCCGGCGACGCCAGCTCGGCGACCGTGCCGCGGAAGCCGAGCATCGCCGCGGTGGTCGGGCGGACCTGCATCAGCCCGACCTCGCCGACGCTGCCGACCACGGTGGGATCGTAGCCGCTCTCGATCCGCGCGACGGCGTCGGCGACCGCGAGGGGCAGGCCGGTGCCGGCGGTCTCGCGGGCGATGAGCGGCAGGAAGCGGGCGCGCGCGTCGGCGGCGACCGGTGCGGCCGCGGGCGCGGGCGGGACGGGCGGCAGCGAGGCCATGCCGACGGCGTGCACCGCCAGGAAGGTGGCGGGCCGGGCCTGCGCGGGGGCGGCGCAGGCCAGCAGCAGGAGTAGCAACGGAGCGCGCATCGGCCGCCACGGAGAGGAACCGGGACCTGTCTATCCCGGCCGCCTCAACGAAGCCTTTCGCCGGCGCGCGCCTACTGGATGGGGCCGCGGTCCCGCGCCTGCAGCAGCCGCAGGGCCTCACCCAGGACCGCGTGGAGGTCGGCCGCGCCCTGCGGGCTCAGCGGCAGGCCGACCCGCTGCCCGTGGATCGTGTCGAGGACCAGCATGGCGAGATCCTCGCCGATCAGCAGGTTGGATCCGGGCAGGCAGAGCGGCAGGACGAAATCGCCCTCGACCTCGCCGAGGGCGTCGACCGCGTCCGCGGGCCGGAAGGGCGGTTTCCGATCGGTCATCGCTCCCCTCCTCGCATGTCTCCGGGTGCGGTCTCCGGCGCCGCGGCTCAGCCGCGCTCCGGCATCCGCACCGACCGCACCGTGAGCGTGTCGATCTCCAGCGAGCCGACCTCCAGGGCGCCGACCCGGGCGCGGCCCACCGAGAGGCGGCCGATCGCGAAGGCGCCGACCGCCACGACGCCGAGGGCCGCGGCCCCGAGGGCCAGCGCGCCCAGGGCCGACGCCCCGATCGCCCCCGCGCCGACGGCGCCCGATCCCAGGATTGCTGTGTCGGGGGACGGAATCACCCCCGTCCCGTCGGGGCGGCTCTCCGTCTCCGGGACCCTCGAACGCGACATGCGGCTTCCTCTCCGAGCGGGCGATGGCGGAGCCAGCTATACCCGACGTTAACCGCGTTTTCACGCCGCCCGGGCACGATGGCGTCGATCCCGGCCGGCCCGGACCGCGCGTCCGCCGCCAGAGAGGACGTCGCCCGTGCAGCACCTGTTCCAGGCCGTCGCGATCTTCGCGTTCGGCTGCCTGCTGATCCATGCCGGTCGCGCCTACGCCCGGGCGACCACGCTCCTGCTCTCCGCGACCGCGCTGATGCTCAGCGTGACCCTCGGCACCGTGCTCTGGCAGCGGATCGGCGTCCCGGGGCGCTCCGTCGCGGCCGGCCCGTCCTACACGGTGGCGCTCGGCCAGCCCGCTCAGGAGAGCCGGGCCCGGTAGGACCCGGCGATCGTCGCCTCGGCCTCCGCCACGTCGGCCGCCGCGGTCCGGCCGGACCGGATGCGGCCGGGGCTCGGGAACGTGTCGCGCGCGACGCGCCGGTCGAGCGGCATCAGGGCCAGACGCGGATCGCCACCGGGCGGCGCAGCAGGTCGCGGTCGGAGGTGATCGTGCAGCCCTCGGTGCGCAGGCTCGCGTAGGTCAGGAGCGCCCGGTCGCCGACATCGTCGAAATTGCGGCCCCGCGCGTCCGGGTCGAGGAGCGACGGGTAGGCCAGGAGCGGCGCCGTCGCCGCGCAGGGGTCTTCGTAGAGGGTCGCGCCCTCGAGGAGCAGGCGCGGGCTGTCCCAGGTGATCAGGTCCCGGGAGGTCGTCCAGTAGAAGCCGGACCGGGGAAAGCCCTCCCCCGCCTTCGCCATGAACACGGCGATCCAGGCGCCCGTGCCGCGGTGCCGGACGACGGCGCCGACCGGGCCCGGGAACGGCCCGACCGGCCGGCAGGTGGCCGTGTTCGGGCGGGCGGCGCGGTAGGGATCCGGGAAGGCGGCGGTGAAGCCGGTGCCGGTCCAGGCCCGCCAGCGGGTCGGGTCGGCCGGGTCGTCGCTGCGGAACAGGCAGACCCCCGCCTCCTGATCGCTGCCCGGTCGGGTCCAGCCGGTCGTCGAGGCGAGGAAGTAGCGCCACGTCCCGTCGGCCACGATATTCGACGGGTTGAAGAAGCCGCGGTGGCGGCCCTGGTCGACCTCCTGCCGGAACGGCGCCCCGGCGACCACGGCGGGCGGGCTCTGCCGCCGGAAGCTGCGGCCGCCATCCGTCGAGGCGGCGGCCGTGATCGTGTTGTACCAGCAGGCCATGTAGTTGGCGGCCGGGCAGCGGCCGGGATGCTCGTTCGCCTGGTACTCGTGGTGGAGGAGCGCGGCCACGCGGGTCCCGTCCTCGGTCCAGGTCGCGGTGATCCAGGAGCGGTCGTCGTAGGCCGCGGGATCGGGCTTCTCGCCCGAATCGAGCACCACCGCGCAGTCGAGCTTGAGATGGCCGAGGTCGGGGCCGCGCAGCGCCCGGTTGCGGTAGTGCATCCCGTAGAGCGCCACCGAGCCCGACGCGTCCCGGAAGGCGCGCGCCGGCGCGTCGGGCACGTCGGCGCCGTCGCAGGCGTCGCGCCCCGCCTTGAAGACGAGCGCGGGCGGCCCGACCAGGGTCAGGGCCGAGAGCGGCGGCTCCGGCGCGGCCGCGGCTCTGTGCGGGAGGAGCGGCAAGAGCGCCAGGAGGAGCGCCAGGAGGAGCGCCGGGAGGATCCGCCGCGCGGCCGCTCCGGCTCCGAGGCGGCACGCGGCGCGCGCTCGTCCGGCGATCCGATCCGCCCAACCCATGGTCGCCACTCGGCTGCGTCCCGGCCGCGCCTGGACAAACAGGCGGAGATTCGCTTGAGAACCATTACAGAGTGCTTGCCGCCGACCGGACCCGCGCGGCCCGACCGAAAGTCATCCATGGTTCTCCTGATCCTCGGGCTGGTGCTGTTCCTCGGCACGCACGCCTTCTCGATGGCCCGCACCCGGCGCGCCGCGATCGTCGGCCGGATCGGCGAGGGCCGCTACAAGCTCGGCTACACCGCCCTGTCGCTGCTCGGGCTCGTGCTGATCGGGATCGGCTTCCACGACTATCGGCTCGCCGGCTACATCCCGGTCTGGGACCCGCCCGTCTGGACACGCCACCTCGCCCTGACGCTGGTCTGGCTCGCCTTCGTGTGCCTCGCGGCCGCCTACCTGCCGGGCCATATCCGCGCCAAGGCCAAGCACCCGATGCTGCTCGCCGTGAAGATCTGGGCGACGGCGCACCTGCTCGCCAACGGCGATCTCGGCTCCATGCTCCTGTTCGGCGGCTTCCTCGCCTGGGCGGTGACCGCCCGGATCAGCGCCAAGCGCCGGGGCCTCGCCCCCGGGGCGGTCGCGGCCCAGCACGGCGGTCCGGCGGCGGCGCCCCTGGGCTGGCGCAACGACGTCCTGGCCCTGGTGGTCGGCACGGCCGCGTGGTTCGTCTTCGCCCGCTACCTGCACTACCCGGTGATCGGCGTTCCGGTCTGGCCGGGCAGCGCGGCCTGAGCCGGCACCCGCGGCGGCACCTGAGACATGGCCTGTCGCCAACCCGGCGCCCGTGTGTTAGGCGCGGGGCCCGAACGAGACGAGGTGGTCCGCTGAAATCATGCGGGCCGGGATAGAATGGCCGAGAACAACGAGTTCCTTCGCGAGGTCGACGAGGATTACCGCCGCGACCGGATCCTCCAGATCTGGAAGCGCTACAGCGGCGTGATCATCGCGCTCGCCGTGCTCGTGGTGGCGGGTGTGGCGGGCTGGCGCTACTGGCAGGCCCAGCAGCGCGCGGCGGCCGAGGTCGCCTCGGTGCAGTTCGACGACGCCAACCGCCTCGCCAAGGACGGCAAGGTCGCGGAGGCCGACAAGGCCTTCGAGACGCTGGAGGCGCAGGGCCCGGCGGGCTACCGGCTGCTCGCCCGGTTCCGGGCGGCGGCCGAGACCGGCAAGCGCGATCCGGCGGCCGGGGCGGCGGAGTTCGACAAGCTCGCCGACGATACCGGCCTCGGCGACGGCCTGCGCGACCTCGCGCGCCTGCGCGCCGCGCTGCTGCGCCTCGACGGGCCGAACCCGGACCCGGCGCTCGCCAACCTCCAGGGCCTCGCCGCCGGGACGCCGTTCCGCCACACCGCCCGCGAGATGCTGGGCCTCGCCGCCCTGAAGAAGGGCGATTACGAGGACGCCAGCCGCTGGTTCGACCAGATCGTGGCCGATCCCGACACGCCGCGGAACCTGCGCGAGCGGATCGAGGTCTACGCGGCGATCGTCGCGGGCGGTCCCGTGACGGTGACCGCCGCCAAGCCCGAGCCCGCCGCGCCGCCCCCGCCGATCACGCGCTGATCCTTCGTCCGGACTGTTTCGAGAACCACCATGGATATGCCGACCGTCGCGATCGTCGGGAGGCCGAACGTCGGCAAGTCGACCCTGTTCAACCGCCTCGTGGGCAAGAAGCTCGCGCTGGTCGACGACCGCCCGGGCGTGACCCGCGACCGGCGCGAGGGCGACGTCGCGTTCGGCGGCCTCGAGTTCCGGGTGATCGACACCGCCGGCCTGGAAGAGGCCGACGCCGCGAGCCTCACCGGCCGGATGCGCATGCAGACCGAGGCGGCGATCCTCGCCGCCGACGTGGTGCTGTTCGTGATCGACGCCCGCGCCGGCGTGCTGCCGGCCGACCAGCCCTTCGCCGAGCTGGTGCGCCGCGCCGGCTGCCCGGTGATCCTGATCGCCAACAAGGCCGAGGGCGGCGCCGGCCTCGCCGGGGCCTACGAGGCCTTCACCCTCGGGCTCGGCGACCCGATCCCGTTCTCCGCCGAGCACGGCGAGGGTCTGGGCGAGCTGCACGAGGCGCTCAAGGGCGCCCTGCCCCAGCGCGACGCGGACGAGGATCCGGACGACGCCCCCGGCGGCCGGGCCCTGAAGGTCGCGATCGTCGGCCGCCCGAATGCCGGCAAGTCGACCCTGATCAACCGCATGCTCGGCGAGGACCGGCTGCTCGTCGGCCCCGAGGCCGGCATCACCCGGGACTCGATCTCCCTGGACTGGGAGTGGCGCGGGCGGCGGATCAAGCTGCACGACACGGCCGGGATGCGCCGCCGCGCCCGGATCGACGACAAGCTGGAGAAGCTCGCGATCTCGGACGGGTTGCGCGCCGTGCGCTTCGCCGAGGTCGTGGTGGTGCTCCTCGACGCGACGATCCCGTTCGAGAAGCAGGACCTGACGATCGTCGACCTCGTCGAGAGCGAGGGCCGCGCCCTGGTGATCGGCCTCAACAAGTGGGACCTGGTCGCCGACCAGCCGGGCCTGCTCAAGCAGCTGCGCGAGGATTGCACCCGGCTGCTGCCGCAGGTGCGCGGCGTCGCGGTCGTGCCGCTCTCCGGCCTCGCCGGCGACGGCGTCGACAAGCTGATGCAGGCGGTGGTGCAGGCCGCCGAGGTCTGGGACCGGCGCGTCTCCACCTCGCGCATCAACGACTGGCTGAACGAGGCGACCTCCCGCAACCCGCCCCCCGCGGTATCGGGGCGGCGGATCAAGATCCGCTACGCCACCCAGGTGAAGAGCCGGCCGCCCCACTTCGCGCTGTTCGGCAACCAGCTCAACGCCCTGCCGAAATCCTACACGCGCTACCTCGTGAACGGCCTGCGCGAGGCGTTCGACCTGCCGGGCACGCCGATCCGCCTGTCCCTGCGGACCTCGCAGAACCCGTTCGACAAGGGCTGATCCAACCTCCGCTCGTGATGACGGAGGCGATGCGGCAGCCCTGCGCAGCCCTCAGCGCGCCGCGTCGGCGATCCAGTCCACCGCGGCCGCCAGCGCGGCGCGCTCGTCCTGACCCGCGGTGAGCGCGGCCTCGTAGGCCGCGACCTGCCCGTCGGCGCTGGTCCCCTCGGCCACGATCGCCCGGGCGCGGGCCACGTCCGCCGCGCAGCCGAGGGCGTCCGCGTCCTCGGCGACGAGCGTGAGCATCGCCTCCAGCGCCTCGGCGAACGGCACGGCCTCGCCGCGCGCCTCGTCGATCAGGGACGCGGCCACGCCGCTGTGCTGGGCCCGCCAGAGGTTCTCCGAGGCCAGCGCCCGCGAGACGCCGTCGAGGCCGGCGTGGAGCTCCGGCCGGCGCACGCACAGGCGCACGAGGCAGCGGAACAGGGCGGCGATGCAGAGCGAATCGTCGAGGCGCGTGCAGGCGTCGGCGATGCGCAGCTCCAGCGTCGGGAACTTGATGGAGGGGCGCAGCGACCACCACAGGAAGCTCGCGTCCGCGATCGCGCCCGACCGGGTCATGATGGCGACGAACCGCGCGTGGGCGGCGGCGTCGGCGAAGAGTTCCGGCAGGCCGGTGCGCGGCAATTCCCCGAAGACGCTGAGCCGGTAGGCCCGCAGGCCCGTCGCCTCGCCCTGCCAGAACGGCGAGGAGGCCGACAGCGCGAGCAGCAGCGGCTGGAACGGCAGCAGCCGGTTCATCAGGTCGACGCGGGCCTCGGGGTCCGGCACCTCGACGTGGACGTGCATCCCGCAGATCAGCGCCCGCCGCGCCGCGATGCCGACATCCGACAGGATGCCCTTGTAGCGCGCGCCGTCGGTGGCGGTCTGGCGCGACCAGCGGGCGAGGGGGTGCGTGCCGCAGGCCAGCAGCCGCAGGCCGCTCTCGGCGGCGATGCCGGCGAGCTGCCGCCGCTGGCCGCCGAGATTCTCCCGGGCGGCCGCCGCGTCGGTGAGCGGCGGCGTGCAGAGCTCGACCTGCGCGGCGACCAGCTCGCGGCCCGTCTCGGGCAGCTCCGCCTCCACCCGCGCGTGGAACGCGGCGAGGTCGCCCCGCGGCGTCCCGCGGGTCTCGGCATCGGCCAGGAAGTACTCCTCCTCGATGCCGAAGCGGTAGCTCGGGGCGCTCATCGTGGTCTCCGGAAAACGCGACGCGTGCGCGCCAACGCGCCGGATTGCAGGAAGGTGCCGCTCAGGGCGTCCGCAGCGGCCCGCCGACCAGCCAGGCCGGGTCGAACCAGCGGTCGGCCTCGCCGTCGTAGGGCAGGCGCGTGATGTCCCAGTGCTGGATGTACCGCGCGTAGACGTTCCACACCGCGATCCCGCCGCCGACGAAGATCCGCCGCCCGGGATAGCGCTTGAGCACCGCCTCCGGATCCTCGTGGCTGCGGATCACGTCGATGGTGCGGTCCTTGAAGGCGAATTCGGGCACCGAGGCCACCGTCTTCGGCCCGGCGATCAGCACGTGGCCCATGGTCAGGGCGAAGAAGCGCGTGACGTCCTCCACGAAGAGCGGGTCGGTGTTGCCCTCCCAGGGCAGGTGGCCGTTGAGGCCGAGCTGGCCCCGCAGGCCGATCGCGCAGATGCAGCGGACGTCGATCATCGCAAATCCCAAACCCGGCGGGCTCCGCCCGCCACCCGCCGGGGCCGCAGGCCCCGGACCCCTTTACTCGGGCGCGCGGAAACGCAGCACCCGGTCGGTGGGGAAATCGTAGAGCTTCCCGGTCTCGGCCCAGTCCGGCGCGGCGAGCCGCACGAAATGGGGGGCGAGGTCCTCGGGCGTCCGGAGGGTCTCGGGGTCCTCGCCCGGCATGGCCGAGCGGCGCATGCCGGTCCGCAGGGGGCCCGGATTGAGCAGCATGGCCCGGATCGCCGTGGTCTCGTTCTCGGCCGCGTAGGTCCGCACCAGGGCCTCCAGCGCCGCCTTGGAGACCGAGTAGGGTCCCCAGTAGGGCCGGCATTTCGAGGCCGCTCCCGACGAGACGAAGATCGCGCGACCCGCGTCCGACATGCGCAGCAGCGGGTCGAGGGAGCGGATCAGGCGCCAGTTGGCGGTGACGTTCACGTCCATCACCTGCCCCCAGATCTTCGGGGTGATGTGGCCGATCGGCATGAGCGCGCCCAGGATCCCGGCATTGGCGACCAGGATGTCGAGGCGCTTCCAGCGCTCGTTGATCGCCGCGCCGAGGCGGTCGATCGCGTCGTAATCGGCGAGGTCGAACGGCACGAGGGTGGCGCTGGAGCCGGCGGCGCGGATCGCGTCGTCGAGCTCCTCCAGGGCGCCCACGGTCCGGGCCACCGCGATGACGTGCGCGCCGGCCCCGGCCAAAGCCAGGGCGGCGGCGCGCCCGATGCCGCGCGATGCGCCGGTGACGACCGCGACGCGGCCTTCCAGGGTTCTCTGAGACTCAGCCATGGCGAGGACCTAGCGCATTTCCGCGCACAGGGGATGCCCGTTCGCGCGCAACGGCCGGATCCTGTCAGTCGGCCTCGGCCAGCATGGCGAAGCGCTTCGGGCCGGCGATGGACAGGTCGGTCAGGCCGGTCGGGTAGTCGCCCGTGAAGCAGTGGTCGGTGTATTGCGGGCAGGCCGCGTTCCGCGCCTCCTCGCCCATCGCCCGGTAGAGGCCGGGGATCGACAGGAAGGCCAGCGAATCGGCGTCGATATACTTGCGCATGGCCTCGAGATCGTGGGTCGCGGCGAGCAGCTTCTCCCGCTCGGGCGTGTCGATCCCGTAGAAGTCCGGGTAGGTGATCGGCGGCGACGCGATCCGGAAATGGACCTCCGCGGCGCCGGCCTCGCGCATCATCCGGACGATCTTCACCGAGGTCGTGCCGCGCACGAGGCTGTCGTCCACGAGGACGATGCTCTTGCCCTCGATCGCCGCGCGGTTGGCCGAGTGCTTCATGCGCACGCCGAGCTCGCGCACCGACTGGGTCGGCTGGATGAAGGTCCGGCCAACGTAGTGGTTGCGGATGATCCCCATCTCGAACGGGATCCCGGTCTCCTGCGAGAAGCCGAGCGCCGCCGGCACGCCGGAATCCGGCACCGGCACGACGATGTCGGCCGCGACCGAGGCCTCGCGGGCGAGCTCCCGGCCGATCGCCTTGCGCACCGCGTAGACGCTCTTGCCGTTCACCACCGAATCCGGCCGGGCGAAGTAGATGTACTCGAAGATGCAGGGCCGCATCGGCACGGCGTCGGCGAAGCGGATCGACTCGATCCCCTCCTCGGAGATCACCACGATCTCGCCGTTCTCGATGTCGCGCACGAACCGGGCGCCGATGATGTCGAGCGCGCAGGTCTCGGAGGCCAGCATGTAGCGGCCGTCGAGCTCGCCCAGCACCAGGGGGCGGATGCCCAGCGGGTCGCGGGCGCCGATCAGCTTCTTGTTGGTCAGCGCCACGATCGCGTAGGCGCCCTGGATCGCCTGCAGGGCGTCGATGAAGCGCTCGATGATCCGGGGCTTCCGCGAGCGGGCCGCGAGGTGCAGGATCACCTCGGTGTCGGAGGTCGACTGCGTGATCGCGCCGTCGCGCACGAGGTCGCGGCGGATCGACAGGGCGTTGGTGAGGTTGCCGTTGTGGGCGACCGCGAGGCCGCCGCTGGCGAGCTCCGCGAAGAGCGGCTGGACGTTGCGCAGGATCGTGCCGCCGGTGGTCGAGTAGCGCACGTGGCCGATGGCGGCGCGGCCCTTGAGGCGCGCGATCGTGTCGCCGTCCGAGAAGGAATCGCCCACGAGGCCGGGGCGGCGCTCGGAATGGAACACCGAGCCGTCGAACGAGACGATGCCGGCCGCCTCCTGGCCCCGGTGCTGCAGGGCGTGGAGGCCCAGCGCGACGATCGCCGAGGCGTCCGGATGGCCGAAGATGCCGAAGACCCCGCATTCCTCGCGCAGCGTGTCGCCGTCGAGATCGAGATCGAAGGTGTCGGTGGAGGCGGCGGCGTGTGACATGGGGCTGTCGATCACTCACAGATCCCGGCGGCGACGGGCCGGCGCGCCGGTCGTCGCGGAAGCAATCCGTACACCACCGGAACCGCTATCTAGGCGTTCCGCGCGATGAGACCTACGGCGAATACCGCAGATCAGCGTCGCGTCGGGGTCGGCGCGGTCTCGGTCCGGCGCTGCGGCGCCGCGTCGGTCTCGGCCGGGGCGTCGGCGGACTCGTTGGGCGGCGCGCCGGTCTTCGGCTTCTTGAACTGCTTGAGGAAGCCTTCCGGATTCTCCGGCAGCTGCGCCACCAGGGCGTCGCCGGACTTCTCCAGCATCGGGCGCGTGCGGGCCTGGGCGGCCCAGTCCGGCACCTTGCCCTGCACCAGCCAGGACAGGAACACCCAGCCGATCACGCAGATCAGGAAGCCGCGGGCCGCGCCGAACAGGAAGCCGAGGGAGCGGTCGACCGCGCCGATCCGCGAGTCGAGCACGACGTCGGAGATCTTCACCGTGATGATCGACACGACGATCAGGGTGCCGAGGAAGATCGCCGCGATCGAGGCGACGAGCGCCACGGTGTCGCTGTTCACGTGCTGCTTCACGGTCGGCAGCAGCATGGGATGCAGCGTCCACGCGACGGCGGCGGCCGCCACCCAGGCGACGATCGCCAGGACCTCGCGGGTCACACCACGCACGGCCGCGAGCAGCGCGGAGACCGCGACGATGCCGAGCACGGCGAGATCCAGAACGGTAAACGGCATCGTTGAGCTTTTTGGTACCCGCGGGGATAGCGCGTCGGCCGTGCGGCTCCCCCGGACCGCGCTGGATTTATACCAAGCCCGACCTCGGCCGTCACCCTGGCGTGCCCGCCTGATCACGCGGCTGTGCCGTCCGTGCATCAGCCGCGCCGCGCGCCGGGGCGCGTCCGGTGTAAACGACGGCCCGTGCTGCCCCCGGGCGCCGTCCGGATGCTATGGGTCCGGCCTGTGCTTCCGCGACCCCGGTGGCGAACAGATGGAGGCGGTCTGCGTGGCCGAGACCGGACCTGTGACGGAGATCGGCGCTCACGGCGCCCGGCTCACGATCGACCTCGGAGCGATCGCCGCCAACTGGCGGATCCTGGCCGCCCGCGGCGCCGGCGCCGACTGCGCCGCCGTGGTGAAGGCCGACGCCTACGGTTGCGGCATCGGCCGGGTCGGACCGGCCCTGTGGGCCGCGGGCTGCCGGACCTTCTTCGTCGCGCACCTGTCCGAGGGCGTCGCCGCCCGGGCCGCCCTGCCGGAGGCCGCGATCTACGTGCTGAACGGCCTGCCCTTGGGCGCCGCGGCGGCCTTCGCGGCCCACGGGCTACGCCCGGTGCTCGGCAGCGCCGAGGAGCTGTCGGACTGGGCGGCGTTCGCGGGGAACCGCCCGCCCGCGGCGCTCCACGTCGATACCGGCATGAACCGGCTCGGCCTGTCGGTGCCCGAGGCGCTGGATCTCGCCGGGGACGCGCGGATCGCGGAGGCCGGGATCGACCTCCTCCTCAGCCACTTCGTCAGCGCCGAGACGCCAGACGACCCGGTCAACGCCCGGCAGATCGCCGATTTCGCTCGGGTTCGGGCCGCCTATCCCGGACTCCGGGCCTCGCTGGCGAACTCGTCGGGAATCTTCCTCGACGGGGCCCGGCACGACCTCCTGCGGCCGGGCTACGCCCTGTTCGGCGGCAACCCGACGCCGGGCGCCGCGAACCCGATGCGGCCGGTGGTGCGGCTGGAGGCGACGATCGCGCAGGTGCGCGGCGTCGCGGCCGGCGCCACCGCGGGCTATAACGGCCGCTGGACCGCCACCGCGCCCAGCCGCCTGGCGACGCTCTCGCTCGGTTACGCCGACGGCTTCCCCCGGTCGATCAGCGGGCGCGGCCAGGCGCTGGTCGGGGGCGTCCCGTGCCCGATCCTGGGCTCCGTCTCGATGGACCTGATCATCCTCGACGTCACGGCGGCGCCCGCGGCCCGGCGCGGCGCCGCCGCGGTACTGATCGGCGACCGCCTCGACATCGACACGGTCGGTCGCGCCGCCGGCACGATCGGCTACGAGATCCTCACGGGACTGGGTTCTCGTTATGTTCGAACCTATGTAGGGTAGCTCCCTCCCCTGACCGGAAGGCCGGACGGCCGGCGCGCGGACTCGAATGGCCAAGATCCACCAGACCTTCGTCTGCCAGTCCTGCGGGGCGGTCTACAACCGCTGGCGCGGGCGCTGCGAGGCCTGCAACGGCTGGAACACGATCGTCGAGGAGGCGCCCTCGGCCCCCGGCCAGTCGGGTCCCGCCGCGACCCGGCCGTCGCGCAACCGCGGCCGGGTCTTTCCCCTCGAGGGCCTGACCGGCGAGGCCAAGGAGGCGCCGCGCATCCCCTCGGGGATCGGCGAGCTCGACCGGGTGACCGGCGGCGGCTTCGTGCGCGGTTCGGTGATCCTGCTCGGCGGCGATCCCGGCATCGGCAAGTCGACCCTGCTGATGCAGGCCTCCGCCGCCATGGCGGGCACGGGCGAGCGGGTCGCCTACATCTCGGGCGAGGAGGCGGTCGGGCAGGTGCGCCTGCGGGCCGAGCGGCTGGGCCTGAGCGCCCGCCCGGTCCAGCTCGCCGCCGAGACCAACGTCGAGGACATCGTCGAGACCCTGAGCCAGGGGCGCCCGCCCGCGCTGGCGATCATCGACTCGATCCAGACCATGTGGACCGAGACGGTGGAATCCGCCCCCGGCACGGTCACGCAGGTGCGCTCCTCGGCCCAGGCGCTGATCCGCTTCGCCAAGACCACCGGCACGGCGGTGATCCTGGTCGGCCACGTCACCAAGGACGGGCAGATCGCCGGCCCCCGGGTGGTGGAGCACATGGTCGACGCGGTCGCCTCCTTCGAGGGCGACCAGGGCCACCATTTCCGCATCCTGCGCGCCGTGAAGAACCGGTTCGGGCCGACCGACGAGATCGGCGTGTTCGAGATGACCGATTCGGGGCTCAGCGAGGTGCCGAACCCGTCGGCGCTGTTCCTGGCCGGCCGCGACCATCAGGCGGCGGGCACCGCGGTCTTCGCCGGGATGGAGGGGACGCGGCCGCTTCTGGTGGAGATCCAGGCGCTCGTCGCCCCATCCTCTCTCGGCATGCCCCGGCGCGCCGTGGTCGGCTGGGACCCGAACCGGCTGTCGATGGTGCTCGCCGTGCTGGAGGCCCACGGCGGCATCCGGCTCGGGAGCCACGACGTCTACCTGAACGTGGCGGGGGGCCTGCGCATCACCGAGCCGGCGGCGGACCTCGCGGTGGCGGCCGCCCTGGTCTCGTCGCTGTCGGGGGCCGTGCTGCCGCCCGAGACGGTCTATTTCGGCGAGATCGGCCTGTCGGGGGCGATCCGGCCCGTGGCGCAGGCGGGCTCCCGGCTGAAGGAGGCGCAGAAGCTCGGCTTCGCCAAGGCGCTGATCCCGCAGGGTCGCGGCGAGGGCGAGAAGGCGCTGGCGGTCGAGACGCTGCGCCACATCGCCGACCTGGTGGCGGGGATCAGCGCGGGCGCGCCGCGGCGGGGCTCCGGCCAGCGCGGGCGGCAGCCGGCCCGCTACGCCGACGAGGAGATGTGAGCGCGTCCGTCTTTGCCAGCGCGGCGAAGCGACCCAGGGATGCGCTACGCCCGTAAGGGACCGGTGCCCTGGATTGCTTCGCCGCGCTCGCAGGGACAGTCGAGGCGCCTACCCCCCCGTCACGCTCATGTGCCGCGGCACGGCGGCCGGGCGCTGGCGCTCGATGACGAAGTCGTGGCCCTTGGGCTTGCGGGTGATCGCCTCGACCACCGCCGCGGCCAGCACCGAATCGTCCTGGGAGGCGCGCAGGACCGCGCGCAGGTCGGCCGAATCCTCCTGGCCCAGGCACATGTAGAGCTGGCCCGTGCAGGTCAGGCGGACCCGGTTGCAGCTCTCGCAGAAATTGTGGGTCAGCGGCGTGATGAAGCCGAGCTTGCCGCCGGTCTCCTCGACGCGGACGTAGCGCGCCGGGCCGCCGGTGCGGTCGGGGAGGGGTGTGAGGGTGTAGCGGGTCTCCAGCCGCTGCCGAGCGACCGACAGGGGCAGGAACTGGTCGGTCCGATCCGCCTCGATCTCGCCGAGCGGCATGACCTCGATCAGCGTCATGTCCATGCCGAGCCCGTGGGCCCAGGCGATCATGTCGGGGATCTCGTCGGCGTTGACGTCGCGCAGCGCCACCGCGTTGATCTTCACCTTCATCCCGGCGGCGCGGGCCGCCGCGATGCCGTCGAGCACCACCTTGAGGTCGCCGCGGCGGGTGATCTCCCGGAACTTGTCCGGGTCGAGGGTGTCGAGCGAGACGTTGATCCGGCGCACGCCGAGGCTCGCCAGCTCGTCGGCGTAGCGGGTGAGCTGCGTGCCGTTGGTGGTGAGCGTCAGCTCCTCCAGCGCCCCCGAATCGAGGTGGCGCGAGAGCCGGCGGAACAGGTGCATGATGTCGCGGCGCACGAGCGGCTCGCCGCCGGTGATGCGGAGCTTGCGCACGCCGCGGGCGATGAACACGCCGCAGAGCCGGTCCAGCTCCTCCAGGGTCAGCAGGTCGCGCTTGGGCAGGAACTCCATGTGCTCGGACATGCAGTAGGCGCAGCGCAGGTCGCAGCGATCCGTCACCGAGATGCGCAGGTACGAGATCGCCCGCTGGAACGGGTCGATCAGCGGCGCCGGCCCGGCGTGGGCATCGACCGCGGACGCCTGTGGCGTCAGGGAGCTGTCATCGAGCATCGTCCGGCATATGATGCCACCGGCGGTCGCGGGCAAGCAGGTCCCGCGCCGCAGCCCCAGATTGCGTGAGGAGTGTGGCCCGTGACCGAGGATCTGTGGCCGACCGAGATCCGCCTGTCGGCCGACCGGCGGGTGCTCAACGTCGCCTTCGAGGACGGGGCGCGCTACGCCCTCCCGGCCGAGTACCTGCGGGTGTCGAGCCCCTCGGCCGAGGTGCAGGGCCACTCGCCGCTGGAGCGGAAGGTGATCGGCGGCAAGCGCGCCGTGGCCATCCTGGCGGTGGAGCCGGTCGGCAACTACGCGGTGAAGCTCGGCTTCGACGACATGCACGACACCGGCATCTACGGCTGGGGCTATCTGCACACCCTCGGCCGCGAGTACGAGAGCCGCTGGAACACCTATCTCGGCGAGCTCGCCGAGCGGGGGCTGGACCGTGAGACCGCGCGCACCGCCCCGGTGAAGCAGGGCGGGGGTTGCGGGTCGGGCTCGTGCGGCTGCCATTGAGGGCAGGCGCTCCAGCTTAGTCCGGCCCCGAGCCTCGTGATCGCGCGCGGAGCGAAGCGACCCGGCGGCGCCACGATCTCGGAGGTCGCGCGTCCCCGGCTCGCTTCGCTGCGCTCGCGACGACGGCGCGGGTCGAATCGCGGCGTGGAGGCCGGAGGCTTGCATCCCGTCGCGCGGGCATCTGCGCCCGCCTATCTTGGAGCCGCCATGGCCTTCGCCTGCACCATCCCCGCCACGCCCACCGTCCAGCAGGACGATGCCGCCGTGCGCATCACGCGCTGGGACTTCCCGCCCGGCGGCGTGACCGGCTGGCACGAGCACGGCTGGCCGTATTTCGTGGTGATGCTGGTGGACGGGATCCTGCGCGTCCACGACGGCGCGGCGGTCAGCGAGACGGCGCTCGCGGCCGGGCAATCCTACATGCGTCCCGCGGGCATCCGGCACGACGTGATGAACGGGTCCGACCACCCGATCGCGTTCATCGAGATCGAGGTGAAGCGCCCGGACGCCCTGGTCACGCTGCCGGCGGCCTGAACGCGGAAGGGCCGGCCTCGCGGCCGGCCCTTCCCCCGGAAGCCCCGGACAATCAGCGCTGGACGATGACCTTCGTGCCGACCTTGGCGCGGGTGTACAGGTCCGTCACGTCGTCGTTGGTCATGCGGATGCAGCCCGACGAGACGGCCGTGCCGATCGTCTCCGGCTCGTTGGAGCCGTGGATGCGGTAGATCGAGCCGCCGAGATACATGGCGCGGGCGCCGAGCGGGTTCTCGAGACCGCCCTTCATGTAGCGCGGCAGGTCGGGCCGGCGCTTCAGCATGGTCGCCGGCGGGCGCCAATCCGGCCACTCGCGCTTCATCGTGATGGTCTGCACGCCGCCCCAGGTGAAGCCCGGCCGGCCGACGCCGACGCCGTAGCGCAGGGCCTGACCGCCGCCCAGCACGTAGTAGAGCCGCCGCTCGGCAGTGGAGACGACGATCGTGCCGGCGCCGTAGGGACCGTTATAGGCCACCGTCTCGCGCGGGATCGCCGACATCTGCGGCACCGCCGCGTCGGCGTTCAGCGGGTCGGCGGGGTTCAGCGCGGCGTTGGCCACCGGCACCGCGACGGTCTCGACGGCCTGCGGGCGGACGCGGACGGTGAGCGCGTCGTTCAGCGGCTGGCGGGTCAGCGGGTCGATCTCGTAGGCCAGAGCCGGCGCGGCGCAGGCGGCCGCGCCGAGAAGCCCGATCAGGGCGGGGAGAAAACGACGCATCAAAGCCTCTCGGGGCAGGCGCGGACTATGGCGGGAACGCGGCGAAGACCGCGGCACGATGCCGTGCCGATCCTCGCCAAGGGGTAAACGCTCGCGCCTCAAATCCAAGCCAGAAACCGCCCCGCCCGGGCGGTTCCGCCCGCCCGTGACTCGATGGCAACACTGTGGCAGCTTGGCCGTAAGAACCGGGATGACAGGCTCGGGTCTAGACCCTCGCCGCCCGGATCCGCGGCCGGTTCCGCGGGCGGCGCGGAGGCCGTCCCGCACCGCCCCGGACAGTCGACGCGGAGCCGCGTCAGGCCTCGTCGGCGGCGAGCCAGATGGCCGGCTCGCGCGGGACCGGGCGGAGCGGGGCCGGCGCGGCGGGCAGGCCGCGCAGCTGGGCGAGTTCGGCGAGTTCCGGCGCCTGCGCGGTGTCGTCGGCGTTCAGGAACAGGCCCCGGGCACGGGCGGCGCGGCCGAGATCGGCCCGGCTGGTCCAGACGCTCTGGGCCGGGCTCGTGAGCAGCGCCAGGGCGACCGGCGCCAGCCAGAGGGCGAGCCACGGGCTCCCGACGAGGACCAGGGCGAACACCATCAGCGCGCCGACCACCACGGCGTCGGCCTGGAGCCGGAAGGCCTCCGCCCAGGACACCTGCCGGTCGTCCCGGTCCTGCGTCTCCCAGCGGACCACCCGGCCGAAGAAGGTCGAGACCACGGCGCCGGCAGTGAACAGCGTCAGGACCGGCCACAGGACCACCCACACCGCCTGCTCCAGGGCGGCGCTCGCGAGCAGCGCCCGCGTGCCGCCGAAGGCGGCCCGGCGCTCGGCGGAGGCGAGGACGTGGCCGAGGCTCAGGAGCTTCGGCAGCGCCAGCACGGCGACGCTGAGGGCGGCGAGCGCGTGGGCGGCGGCGCCCTGCCCGGTCAGGCCGTAGGCCAGGAGGCCCAGATCGCCGGTCCGGGCGGCCTGCCACGCGGCGAGCCCCAGGAAGGCGATCCAGAGGGGGAGCACCCCGTAGGAGAGGATCCCGACGAGGAGGTGCCAGCGGCTCGCCGCGCGCAGGCCGGCCCAGGGCAGCACCCGCAGGTGCTGGAGATTGCCCTGGCACCAGCGGCGCTCGCGGCCGAGCAGGTCGACGAGGTTGGTAGGCATCTCCTCCCAGGTGCCGCCCATCTCGGGCAGCAGCCGCACCTCCCAGCCGGCGCGCACCATCAGCGCGCCCTCGACGATGTCGTGGCACAGGATCTCGCCGCCGAGCGGCTCCCGGCCCGGGAGCTTCGGGAGCTGCGCGTTCTCCGCGAAGGCCTCGACCCGCAGGATCGCGTTGTGGCCCCAGTAGCTGCCCTCGGGACCCTGCCAGGTCTCCAGGCAGCGCAGGGCCAGCGGCGCGTAGAGCCGGACGGCGAATTGCTGGATGCGGGCGAAGAGCGTGTCCCGGCCGGCGGCGTACGAGACGGTCTGGATCAGGCCGGTGCGCGGGCTCGCCTGCATCAGCCCGACGAGCCGGCCCATGGCCGCGCCGGTCATCAGGCTGTCGGCGTCCAGCACGATCATGAACGCGTACTCGCCGCCGTAGGTGCGGCAGAACTCGCCGATGTTGCCGGCCTTGCGGCCGACATTCTCCGTCCGGCGCCGGTAGCGGATCCGCGGCAGCGCCGGGTCGGACGCCGCCCAGGCCTGGATGCGGGCGTACTCGTGCTCCTCGACGGCGGCGATGGCGCCGTCCCGGGTGTCGGAGAGGACGAAGATGTCGATGCCCCGCGCCTCGGCGCGGGCGAGCGACCGCGCCATCACCCGCAGGCGGGCGAAGACCGCGACCGCGTCCTCGGCGTGGATCGCCACCACGGCGGCGGTGCGTCCCACCTCGGCCGGCACGGCGGCCGCCTGCTCCGCGCGGCGCTCCAGCGCGGATTTCGCCCGGTCCCCCAGGAGGGCCGCGACGAACCCGTAGACGTACTGGCAGGCGACGAAGGCCTGCCAGCCCATCACCAGGGCGAACAGCACCAGGACCGCCCAGGCCAGCGGGCTGACGCCCGCCGGGTAGGCGAGCGCGGCGAGCCACGCGAGGCCGCCCGCGGCGGCGAGGCTCGGGACGGCCAGGGCGAGGCGACGGGCGCGCAGGGCGCCGCGGGGTGCGCCGGTCCAGACCTCGCGACAGGATGCGCTCTCCGACGGATCGGGTATGGCGGGAGCCGCGTTCCGGTGCGACCGCTCGGCGGAGGAGGTGACGCGTGACGACATGGCGCGAGGAACTCGACCGTGGAAGGCTGCCGGCCGCCCGGCCGTCCGGGGCCGGGAACCGATGACCGTGGATACCGATGTGCGGGGCGAGGATACGGAGCCGACCCGGCAGCCCAGGCCGCCGGAAGCCGAACGGATCAATCCCCCCTCCCGACGCCGCGTTCTTCGAACAGTCGTGGCCGCGGCTGCCGGCACGGTTCTACCTAGCGCGACTGATCTGAATGGGTCCAGAACGTGGGCCGGGCCGGCGCTTCAGCCGCAGGGCGACGCGATGACCTTCGAGACGCTCTCGGCCGAGGCGGCGCGCCGCGCCGCCGCGCCCTACGCCGCACCGCCCGAGGATCTGCCGCCGGCGCTCGCTGCCCTCGATTACGACGGCTACCGGGCGATCACCTTCCGGCCGGCCGCGAGCCTGCGGCTCGGCGCGCATTTCAGCGCGCAGCTGTTCCACCGCGGCTTCCTGCAGCGCAGGCGCGTGGCGCTCCACCTCCAGCCGCTCCGGGGGCCCGCGCGCCCGATCCCCTACGACACGCAGCTGTTCGACCTGGGCACGCGGCTCGCCGGCCAGAGCTTCCCGGCGGATCTCGGCTTCGCGGGCTTCCGCCTGCACTACGCCTTCCCGGGCACCCCGGCCTGGCGGCCGAAGGGCTTCCAGGAGGAGTTCCTCGTCTTCCTGGGCGCTTCCTACTTCCGCCTGCGCGCGGCCAACCAGGAATACGGGCTCTCGGCCCGGGGCCTCGCCATCGGCACCGGCGCGCCGGAGGGCGAGGAATTTCCCGACTTCGTCGCGCACTGGATCTGCGAGCCGGAGCCGGAGGCGCGCACGCTCACGGTGCTCTCGCTCCTCGACAGCCCGAGCGTGGCCGGCGCCTACCGGTTCGAGATCGCGCCCGGCGATCCGGCCCGGATCGCCGTCACCGCGGCGCTCCACCCGCGCCGGGCGCTCCCGAAGCTGGGGCTGGCGCCGCTCACCAGCATGTTCCTCTTCGGCCAGAACGGGCCCGGGGCGCGGGGCGCGAAGCCCTTCGACGATTTCCGGCCGCAGGTGCACGATTCCGACGGCCTCTGCGTCGCGGCCGGGGCCGACCCGGCGCGGCTCGACCGGATCTGGCGGCCCCTGGTCAACGGGCGCGCGCAGCCGCAGATCTCCGCCCTCGCGGCCCGGCCGCTCGCCGGCTTCGGGCTGCTGCAGCGGGAGCGGAGCTTCGCGGCCTACCTCGACGTGGAGGCGCGCCACGAGGCGCGGCCGGGCCTGTGGGTGGCGCCGGATCCCGCCGGGGGCGCCTTCGCGGACGGCGCCGTGCAGCTGTTCGAGATCCCGTCGGGCGAGGAGTACATGGACAACATCGTGGCGGCCTTCGTGCCGGCCGCCCCGGCGCGGCCCGGCGCGCCGCTGCACGTCGCCTACGGCCTGACCACGGTGGGCGCCGAGCCGGTGCCGGCGATCCCGGAGGCCGCCCTCGCCCGGGTGACGTCGACGCGGCTCGGCTCGGCGGAGCGCCTGCGCCCGTCGAACCCGCCCAACCCGCGGCGGCGGCTCTGCGTCATCGACTTCGAGGGTCCGGGCCTGCCGCGGGGTCCCGACGACGCGGTCGCCGCGGAGGTCTCGGCCAGCGCCGGGACGATGCACGAGCCGGTCGCCAACTTCGTGCCGCAGACCGGCGGCTGGCGGATCTACGTCGAGTGGCGCCCGCCGGAGCCGGTGCCGCCGGGCGACGTCGTGCTGCGCGCCCGGCTGGTCCGCGGGACCGTCCCCCTCAGCGAGACCTGGGACGCGGCCGTCTAGGTACGGGGATCGCGCCGCGGCGGCGCCGGACGGTTCGGGCCCGTTCAGGCGGTCCGGCGCTCCCGCTCCAGGCGCCGGGCCAGGCGGGTGGCGCCGTAGACCTCGCTCAGGCGGCGGCGGGCCGCGGAGACCGGCGGGGCCTGCCGCTCGTCATGGGCGGCCGCGATGACGCGCAGGGCGGCGGCGACCGAACGCTCCAGGCGACGCTCGGCCTGGCCGGCCGCGTCCCGATGATTGTCGAGCATGTGATGATCCCTCGTGCAGCGCCGTCTCCACCCTCTGACGGGGCAGTATCCGGCAGCGCAGACAGATTTCACATCTGGCTTGACCGTATCAAGGCAGCTTGGCCGTGAGCCGCGGTTCTTCGTTACCGCAGCTCCTCGTGCCAGGTCCGGCCGTCGCGCTCGATCAGCGCGATGGCGGCGGTCGGCCCCCAGCTGCCGGCCGGGTAGGGCCGCGGCGCCTCGGGCCGGTCGGCCCAGGCCTTGAGCACGCCGTCCGCCCAGGCCCAGGCGGCCTCGACCTCGTCGCGGCGCATGAACAGCGTCGCGTTGCCGCGGACCACGTCCATCAGCAGGCGCTCGTAAGCGTCGGGGTAGCGCTGCTTGAAGGTCTCCTCGAAGGAGATGTCGAGGTCGGTCGGGCGCAGGCGCAGGCCGCCGGGACCGGGATCCTTGGTCATCACCTCGAGCTTCATGCCCTCCTGCGGCTGCAGGCGGATCACGAGTCGGTTCGGCTCGCGACCGAAGGCCTCCTCGGGGAAGATCGAGAAGGGCGAGGCGCGGAACTGCACCACGATCTCGGAGAGCTTCTGGGGCAGGCGCTTGCCGGTGCGCAGGTAGAACGGCACCCCGGCCCAGCGCCCCGACTGGATCTCGACCTTCATGGCCACGAAGGTCTCGGTCCGGCTCTCGTGGCCGAGCTCGGCGAGGTAGCCCTCGACCGGCTTGCCGTCGACGGCGCCCGCCACGTACTGGCCGCGCACCGTGACGCTCTGGATGTCGTGCGTGGTGATCGGCTTGAGGGCGCGCAGCACCTTCAGCTTCTCGTCGCGGACCGAGTTCGCCTCGAGATTGAGCGGGCTCTCCATGGCGGTCAGGCAGAGGAGCTGCAGGATGTGGTTCTGCAGCATGTCGCGCATCGCGCCCGACGTGTCGTAGTAGCCGGCCCGGCCCTCGACCCCCACCGTCTCGGCGACGGTGATCTGGACGTGGTCGATCACGTCCGAGGTCCAGAGCCGCTCGAAGATCGTGTTGGCGAAGCGGAGCGAGAGCAGGTTCTGGACCGTCTCCTTGCCGAGATAGTGGTCGATGCGGAAGATCTGCGATTCGGGGAAGACCTCGCCGACCGCGTCGTTGATCGCCCGGGCCGATTTCAGGTCCTTGCCGATCGGCTTCTCCAGCACGACGCGGGACTTCTCGCCGACGAGCCCGTGGGCGGCGAGGTTGCGGCAGATCGAGCCGTAGAGGTCGGGCGAGGTAGCGAGATAGTAGGGCCGGACCTGGTCGGGCCGCTCGTCGAGCTTGGCGACGAGGTCGGTCCAGCCGCTGTCGCCGGCCCCGTCCACCGCGACGTAGTCGACGTGGTCGAGGAAGCGCCCGAGCACGTCGTCGGTCAGGTCGGCGGCCGGCACGAATCGCTTGAGGGCGTCGCGGGCGTGCTCGCGGAAGGCGTCGAGGGACAGCTCCGACCGCGAGGCGCCGATGATCCGGCTGGTCTCGGGGATCTGGCCGTCGCGGAAACGGTAGAACAGCGCCGGCAGCAGCTTCCGCGCGGTCAGATCGCCGGTCGCGCCGAACACGACGCAGTCGAAGGAAGCGACGGGGATGATCGTGGCCAAGGGCGGCTCCCGGATGTCGTGCGCTGATCTCGTGCGGCGGCTGCGTCGCACTGACCTAGCCCGTGTGCAAGGGCTTCGCCAGACGAGGGGCGCAGGCCAGCGCTGTCCGGTTCAGGGGGCCGCCGGGACAGGTCCGGGCAAGCCCACGCTGCCACGCTCCGTCCTTGCGAGCGCAGCGAAGCAACCCAGGGCAGCGCGAGGCCGCGTGGGTCACCCCTCCATGTACCGCTTGAACGCCTCGGCGTAGTCCGGATGCCAGCGCGAGAGGGCGGGCCGGTTCTCGACGATGTCGCCGGACGCCCAGGCGATCCGCTTCTGATCCTGCGCCCGCGTGGTCTCGTTGTCCGGGCAGAGGATGTAGAAATCGCCGACGGCGAGCCGCTCCAGCAGGAAGGCCACGGTCTCGTCGGGCGTCCAGGCCCCCGCGGGCTTCTCGGCGACGCCGCGGGCCTTCGTGAGGCCCGTGTAGACGAAGCCCGGGATCAGCAGGTGGGCCGTGGTGTGGCAGCCCTCCCGGTTGCGCAGCTCGTGGGCGAGCGCCTCGGTGACCGCCTTCACGCCCGCCTTCGAGACGTTGTAGGGCGCGTTGCCCGGCGGGGTGGTGATGCCCTGCTTCGAGCCCGTGACGACGATCGCGCCGGGCCTGCCGCCCGCGATCATGCCGGGCGCGAAGGCGTGGATGCCGTTGACCACGCCACCGAGATTCGTGCCCAGGATCCGCGCCCAGGTGTCGGCGTCGGAGAACAGCTTTCCGCCGGCCTCGATCCCGGCATTCAGCATCACCAGGGCGGGCGGCCCGCCCTTGGCGACGGCGGCCGCCAGGGCCTCGACGGCGCCGCGGTCCGACACGTCGGTGGGCACGGCGCGCACCTCGACGGCGGCGAGTTCGGCGACGGCGGCTCGGGCCGCGTCCAGGGCCGGGCCCGGCAGGTCGGCGAGCCAGACGTTCATGCCGGCCCGGGCGAAGGCCTGCGCGGCGGCGAGGCCGATGCCGCTCGCAGCCCCGGTGACGACCGCGCTGCGACCGGGGCTGATCGCGGGGTGCTGGCTCATGACGGATCCTGGGCTGACGGGCGTCCATCAGATGGGGCGCCCCCGCGAGGAAGGCGAGATCGCGTCCCGATCCTGGCCCCGGCCCCGGCAGTCCCAGCGGATCGCCGCCCCGGCGGCGTCTGCTAGGGTGGCGGGCCCCCCTGCGGAACGAAGCACCCGGATGTCCCCTCCCCCGAGCCGCCGATCGATCCTCGCGGGCGCGGCCTCCCTCGGCCTCGCCGGCACGGCGCGCGCGGCCGGCCCGGCGGGGTTCGGTCCCCTCGGCCGGCCGTCCTGGTCGGCCGACAGCCTCCAGGCCGCAGCGGCCGCCAAGGGCCTGACATACGGCTGCGAGGTGCCGTTCCACCGCTTCGACGCGACGCCCGCCTACCGGGAGGCGGTGGCGCGGGAATGCGGCATCCTCGTCTGCGGCACCGAGATGAAGATGGAGGAGGTCCTGCCGGCGCCGGGCAGGACCGACTTCGCCCGCGGCGACGCGATCCTGCGCTTCGCCAGGGGGAACGGCCAGCGCATGCGCGGCCACACGCTCGTCTGGCACGCGGCGCTGCCGCCCTGGGTCGGGCCGCTGCTCGGCCGGGCGAGCGCCGTCCAGGCCGAGGATTTCATGCGGCGCTGGATCGAGACGGTGGCGGGCCACTATCGCGGCCAGATCGTCGCCTGGGACGTGGTCAACGAGATCCTCGGCAACGAGGCCGATCCCGACCGCGGCGGCGGCCTGCGCGACTCGCCCTGGCTCGCCGCGATCGGACCCGGCTACGTCGACCTCGCCTTCCGGATCCTCCACGAGACCGACCCCGCGGCCGCCGGCACCTGGAACGAGGACGCGGTGGAGCAGGGCGTGCCCTGGATGGAGGCCAAGCGCACCAAGGTCCTGCGCCGCCTGGAGGCGATGCGGTCCCGCGGCGTGCCGATCCGGCGCTTCGGGCTCCAGTCGCACCTCACCAGCACGATCCCGATCGACCAGGGCCAGCTGCGGCGCTTCCTGCGGGAGATCGGCCAGATGGGACTCGGGATCGAGATCACCGAACTCGACATCGACGACCGCGCCTTCCCGTCCGACGTGGCGACCCGCGACCGGATGGTGGCCGACTACGCCCGGCGCTACCTCGACGCGGTGCTGGACGAGCCCGCCTGCCTCGACGTCCTGACCTGGGACATCTACGACCCGGACACGTGGCTGAACGACCATCCCTACCGCAAGCGGCCCGACGGCCTGCCGCAGCGGGCCCTGCCGCTCGACGCGCAGTTCCGGCGCAAGCCCCTGTGGCACGCCATGAAGGCGGCCTTCGCGGCCGCGCCGGATCACAGGGCCGCCCGCGACAGGCTCAGGCGGGCGTGATCCCGGCCCGCCGGCCGTCCTCGGCCAGGCTCGGCTCCGGCGGCCGGTCCGCCAGCAGCCGGCGGCGGAGGCGCGCGCAGGGGCGCTCGACGAGCCCGTACATCCCCCAGCACCACAGCAGCGTCACCGGGAAGGCGGCCAGCATCAGCCCGACGCCGTGCAGCCCGGGCCGCAGGTGCAGCACGAGGGCCACCACGGTCATGTGCGCGAGGTAGAAGCTGTAGGACCAGAGCCCGAGCTGGCGCATCGGCCGGCCGGCCAGCAGCCGCACCAGTGGCCCCTCGCCGTGGAGCAGGTACGCGAAGGGCACGAACAGGGCGGCGCTCTGGAGCGTGTAGCGCAGGCTCTCGCGGAAGGCGGGATCGCGGACCGCCAGGGTCCCGAGGATCACCGCGAGGCTCGCCGCGACGTGCCAGGGCGCGGGACGCCACGCCCGGTCGGCCGGAACCACCGGGTTGTTCCACAGCCCGAGGCAGCACCCGAACAGGATCGCGTCGATCCGGGTGTGGGTCCAGCTGTAGTTCAGGCTGTAATCCGGCAGCCGCCAGACGTTGACGCACCGGATCGCCAGGACGGCCGCGCAGAGCCCCAGGCAGGCCAAGGCCGCGCGGCGCGGTCGCAGGCGCCCGAGCCAGAGCAGGAAGACCAGCGGGAAGACGAGGTAGAAGTGCTCCTCGATGGCGAGGCTCCACAGCGGCACCGGCAGCACCGCCTCGGTTCCGAACAGGCCGGGATAGTTCGTCAGGAACGTCGCCTGCCCGAGGATCGCCGCCGGCGCGACCGGCATCCAGTCGAGCCACCCCGCCGCGTAGAGCGCGCCGGAGGCGAGCAGGGTCAGGTACATGGGCGGCAGGATGCGCAGGCTCCGCCGAAGGTAGAAGGCTCCCAGCGACACCGTGCCGGTCCGCGCCCGCTCGATCCGCAGGAGCGTGGTGATCAGGTAGCCGCTGAGGAAGAAGAAGACGGTCACGCCGAAGCCGCCCGGCACCACGTGGCTGTAGCCGCAATGGGCCGCGAACACGATCAGGATGGCGAGCGCCCGCACCCCGTCGAGCTGCGGCAGGTAGGGCATCGTCTTCGGGATCGGGTATCCGGATTCCGGCATGGCGGAGGTCGATCTCGCGGCGGGCGTCGGGGTCTCAGCATAAGCGCGCTTTTCGCGCGGACCGACATCCGCGCGGCGCGCTGAGCGGCTGGACCAGTGTCCGCATGGTGAATCCAGCTCTCCGAGCCCGGTGAAGGCCGGAGGAGATTGGTAACCACGCCGGTCCATGATCCCGCCCGATCGCCCGGTCCCGGGCGCCGTCGGGAGTGTTGCGTATGGTCCCGGTCCAGCCCCGCCGTCACGCCCGCCCGCACGCCGCGCTGGGTGCGGGCCTGTCCCTGCTGGCCCTGCTCGGAGCGCCGGGCGCCGCCCTGGCGCAGGGGGCCGGCGCCGCGCAGGCCGGCCCCGCGCCGGTGCCACCGCTCGCCGTGCCGGTCGCGGTGCCGCCCGCCGCCGCGGGCGAGACCGCGAAGGGCCAGGAGCCCCGGGCACCCGAGGCGAAGGGCGCCGCCGGCCAGGCGGACACCAAGCGGGCCGAGACCAAGCCGCCCGAGCCCAGGGCGACCGAGGTCGTGCCGGAGCCTGTCCCAGTGCAGGGCAAGGCGCAGGATGCCAAGGTCCAGAGCGCGAAGGTCCAGGACACCAAGGCGTCGGAGACCAGGGCGCAGCAGGCCAAGCCTCAGGAGGCGGCCAAGAAGTCGCGCGAGCCGGCGCCGCTGGTCTACGCCAAGGTCTCCACCGACCCGAACCCGACGCTGACGTCGCGGACGTTCCTCGACACGCTCCGGGCGGCCGAGCGCTACGCGGCCTTCGCGGAGGCCGGCGGCTGGGAACGGCTGCCCGAGGATCTCGCGCGCCTCAAGCCCGGCGAGCGCCACCCGGCGATCCCCGCCCTGCGCCACCACCTGACGCTCACCGGCGACCTGCCGGCGGACGCGCCACCGAACGACCGCCTCGACCCGCCGCTGGTGGCGGCGATCGCGGCGTTCCAGGCCCGTCACGGCCTGCCCGACAGCGGCGTCCTGGGCCGGCTCACCATCAACGCGCTCAACGTGCCGGCCGCGGTGCGCCAGCGGCAGCTCGCCGCCTCGGCGGCCCGGCTGATGGGCTCGAAATTCCCGTTCGGCGAGCGCTACGTGGTGGTCAACATCCCGTCCGCCGCCGTGGAGGCGGTGGAGAACGGCGCCGTCGCGCGCCGCTACGTCGCGGTGGTCGGTTCCCCCGACAAGGCGACGCCGCCGGTGGAGACGCGGATCACCGACATCAACTTCAACCCGACCTGGACGGTCCCGGCCTCGGTGGTGAAGAACGAGATCATCCCGCAGATGCGCAGGAATCCGGGCTATCTCGCCAAGAACCACATCCGGATCCTCAGCCCGGCGGGCGAGGTCGACCCGACCCGGATCGACTGGGCGGGCGAGAAGGCCGTCAACTACACGCTGCGCCAGGATCCCGGCTTCGACAATTCGCTCGGCCAGGTGCGCATCGACATGCCGAACCGCTTTGCCGTCTACATGCACGATACGCCGGCGAAGTCGCTCTTCGCCGCGAGCGTACGCTTCCACAGCCACGGCTGCGTCCGGGTCGGACAGGTGAAGGAACTCGTCGGCTGGCTGCTACAGGGCACGGACGGCCCCAACGGGCCGGGCACGAGTTGGGGCCCCATCGAGATCGAGACCGGCATCGCCGACGGCGAGCGCCGCGACATCAAGCTCGCCAAGCCGATCCCGGTGACCTTCGTGTATCTCACCGGCTACGCCACGCCGGACGGGAAGGCGCATTTCCGCGACGACATCTACAACCTCGACACGCCGGCGGCCGAGCCCGCCGCCACCGGCGCGATCCCGCCCGCGGCGGCTGCGGACGCGGGCGCCGCGAAGCCGACCCCCGCCACCACCGCGCCGGCCACGCCCCGGCCCGGTGCCGCCCACGACGCGAAGCCGGTCCCGGCGCGGGCCGCCGGGGCCAGGCCCGCACCGGCAAGGCCCGCCCCCGCCAAGCCGGCGGCAGCCCGGCCCGGCCCGGAGCCCCGCAGTTTGGAATCCGTCGAACCTATCCGCTAAAGCCAACCCAGCCATGCGATTCTCGGAACGGCGGAACCTCCCGACGGGCCGGTCATTGGCTCGCAGAAGGCGCGGCGGCCGCTCCCCGGAGAGACGGTTCGACGCGCCGAGCCACCGAACCGCACGGGAGACGACCATGGCCAAGGCCAAGCCGAGCAGCCGCATCGAGAGCGCGCGCCTGAACACCCCGACCGACCTCGATCCGAGCGACGTCCGGACGATCGCCGAGGGCCTGACGATCCTGAGCTCGGACCTGTTCGCGCTCTACATCAAGACCAAGAACTTTCACTGGCACATGAGCGGACCCCATTTCCGCGACTACCACCTCCTGCTGGACGAGCAGTCGGCCCAGATCTTCGAGATCATCGACGCGGTGAACGAGCGCGCCCGCAAGATCGGCGGCACGGTCCTGCGCTCGCTCGGCCAGGCGAAGAGCCTGACCCGCGTGGCCGACAACGACGCCGAGTACGTCTCGCCCCTCGACATGCTCAAGGAGCTGCGCGACGACAACAAGGCCCTCACCGCCAACATGCGGACGCTCCACGGCGTCACCGACGAGGCCGGCGACGTGGCGACCACCTCGCAGCTCGAGGAGTGGATCGACCAGTCCGAGGAGCGGACGTGGTTCCTCTACGAGACCACCCGCAACGCGACCGACAGCGGCCACTGAGCCGCGCCGCCCGGCCTCGGCACGGCCGGTGCCGGGTCGGGCCGCGTCGCGCCGCCGCTAACCGGCGGCGAGATCGAGGTGCACCTTCACGAGGCCCGGATCGTCCGGGTCGCGCCCCTGCGCGAAGCCGAGGCGGCGGCAGACCGCGAGCATCGGCCGATTCTCGGCCAGGACCGTGCCCTCGACCCGCCCGATCCCCTCGGACCGCGCCCAGTCGATCATCAGGCGCATCAGCGCGAAGGCGAGGCCCGTCCCGCGGGCGTCGCGGCCCACCGCGATCGCGTACTCGCCGCTCTCGTGGTTGGCGTCGGCGTGGAGCCGGACCGCCCCGAGCATGCGCTCGCCGCCGCCCGGCTCGATCTCCGTGGCCACGAACGCGATGGCGCGGGCGTAGTCGAGCTGCGTCAGGCGGGCCAGGAAGGCGTGGCTGAACTCGCGCACCGGACCGAAGAACCGCAGCCGCAGATCCTCCGGGTCGAGACCCTTGAAGAAGGCCAGGAACAGGCCCTCGTCCTCCGGGCGCACGGGCCGCACTCGGACCGTCCGGTCCTTGAGGTTGAGCGTGCGGATCCACTCGGCCGGATAGGGCCGGATTGCGAAGCGCGGGTGGCCGCGGCCGTGGGTGCCGCGCTCCGCGCGCCCGATCCGGACCCGGGCGTCCAGGGCCAGCACGCCGGTCTCGTCGGCCAGGAGCGGGTTGATATCGAGCTCGCGCACCTGCGGCAGGTCCGCGGCGAGCTGGGACAGCTTCACCAGCGTCAGCGCGATCGCCCCGAGATCGGCCGCCGGAACGTCGCGGTAGGCCTCCAGGCGCCGCGCGACCCGGGTGCGGGCGATGAGGTCGCGCGCCAGGGTCAGGTCGAGTGGCGGCAGGCCGAGGGCGCGGTCGTCGATCACCTCCACGGCGGTCCCGCCCCGGCCGAACACCACCACCGGGCCGAAGACCGCGTCCTCGGCGAGGCCGGCGATCAGCTCCCGGCGCTGGCCGCGGCGGACCATGGGCTGGACTGCGAAGCCGGTCACCCGGGCGTCGGGCCGCTCCCGGCGGGCGCGGGCGAGGATGCTGCGGGCGGCCTCCGCGACGTCGGCCTCGCTGGTCAGGTCGAGATGGACGCCGCCGATGTCGGACTTGTGCACGATGTCCGGCGAGACGACCTTCAGCGCCACCGTCCCGCCCGCCGCGATGATCGGCCACGCGGCCGCCGCGGCCGCGTCCGTGTCGGGGGCGAGCGTGATCGGGACGGTCGGGATCCCGTAGGCCTGCAGAAGGCCGTTCACCGCCACCGGGTCGAGCCAGGCGGCGCCCTGGCGCAGGGCGCCGGCGACGATCGAGCGGGCCCGCGCCGTGTCGGGGGAAAAGTCCCGCGGCAGCGAGTCCGGCGTGCGCATCAGGTCGTCCTGGGCCTCGCGGTAGCGGACGAGGTGCAGGAAGCCCTCGATCGCCTCGGAATCGGTGGTGAAATGCGGGATTCCGGCCTGCGCGAAGGTCTCGCGCGCCGCCTCCGCGTCGCCGAGCGTGACCGCGAAGACCGGCTTCTTGCGGGTCTGGCCGGCGCGGGCGGCCTTGACCGTCGCGGCGACGGCCTCGGCCACCGCGCCCGCCTCCGAGCGGACGGTCGGCACGTGGATCGCCAGCACGGCGTCGCTCGTCCGATCCGTCAGCAGCGGCGTCAGGGCGGCCGCGAAGGCCGGGCCGGCGGCCTCGATGCCGAGATCGAGGGGATTGCCCGGCGCGCGGCCCTCCGCCTCGGCGGGCGCCGCTAGGGTCCCGGCCCGCTCGATCAGCCGGTCCGCGGCGAGGAGGCCGATGCCGCGGCCGTTCGACACGATCGCCAGCCGGTGACCGGGGAACGGCCGCTGCCGCCCCAGGGTCTCCACGGCGGAGAACATCGCGTCGAGGTCCGGCACGGCCAGCAGGCCGGCCCGCCGGAAGGCCGCGGCGTAGACCGCGTCCGGGCGGGCCAGGGCGCCGGTATGGGTGACGGCGGCGCGGGTGTCGGGCCGGTGCCGGCCGGCCCGCAGGACCACGACGGGCTTGGCCCGGGCGGCGGCGCGGGCGGCCGACATGAACCTGCGGGCATCCGCGACCCGGTCCAGGCAGAGCAGGATCGCGCGGGTGCGGTAATCTGCGGCGAAATGGTCGAGGCAGTCGGCCACGCCGATGTCGAGGACGCTGCCGAGCGACAGCACCGCCGAGAAGCCCGTGCCGTGGCGGGCGCCCCAGGCGACGATGGCGGCCGCGACCGTGCCGGATTGCGAGACGAGGGCGAGGTCGCCGGCCAGGGGCGCGTGGGCGAACAGGCTTGCATTGAGCTTGGCGCCCGGGACCGCGAGGCCGGCGCTGTCGGGCCCGAGCAGGCGCAGGCCGTGGGCGCGGGCGATCCCGTGGGCGACCGGGCCGGGATCCTCCGGCCCGGAGCCGAGCCGCGCCGTGAGGATCACGGCCGCCCCGGCGCCGATCGCGGCGGCCTGCGCGACGACCTCGGGCACGCTCGGCGGCGGCACCGCGATCAGGACGAGGTCGGGGGCGGCGGGCAGGTCCGCGACCCGCGGCACGCAGGGCAGCCCCTCGACGGTCGCCTGATCGGGCTGGACCGGCATGATCGCGCCGGGGAACCCGGCGGCGCGCAGGCTGTCGAGCACGCTGCGCCCCAGCGAGCCCGCGCGCCCCACCGCCCCGACCAGGGCGATCGAGCGGGGCGCCAGCAGCTTGTCGAACCGGTAGGTGCTCACGACCGGCGACTCACGGCGCCGTCACGGGACGAGGTCCCGCAAGCCGTTCCTGGCGGCACGCATCTGGTCCCCTCGCTCACGTCCGACCGGGCGAGACGCCCGGGCGCCCGCCGCCCTCCCAGATGGCGCGATCCGGCGCGCCTGCAACGCCCGGTCGGCACGCACAGGGCGGAAATCGTCTGGTCGACGCCCGCGAGGCAGCCAGACCGCCTTTTGTTCAATATCGAGCGCCCTTTATCCACTCTAAGACGGGACTTGTGGGCGTGTGTGGATTGGTCTTGCTATTAAATTCACACCACCATAGTAACTGCCTCTTAACTACCCTGTATCGGGTCGAGCAGAGACAGATTCCGGCCGGCGCCGGCGGTCGGTGGCCGGCTGGGATCGAGTGGAGGTTATGGGATGGACGCCACGGGTGAAGGGCAACCGGACTATCTCACGCTGTCCGTCGACATCGTGTCGGCCTTCGTGAGCAACAATCCGGTCCCCGCGCCGGAACTGCCCGGGCTGATCGCGGCCATCCACGCGACGCTGCACGGGCTCGGCGAGCCGTCCGCCCCGCCGGCGGAGGAGCTGCGGCCTGCCGTGCCGGTCCGGCGCTCGGTCCAGCCCGACTTCATCGTCTGCCTGGAGGACGGCAAGAAGTTCAAGTCGCTGAAGCGCCACCTGCGGACGCACTACAACCTGACGCCCGAGGAGTATCGCGGGAAATGGGGCCTGCCGCCCGACTACCCGATGGTGGCGCCGAACTACGCCGCGGCGCGGTCCAGCCTCGCCAAGAGCATGGGCCTCGGCCACCAGCGCCGGAAGGGCTGACGGCGCGGCGCTCTCGTCCGCGCCCGCGTCCACAGCTTTCGGAGCCGGGTTAGGCATCGGGCAAGCCGCGCTTGCGAGGGTCCGGGGCCCGTCAGCGCCCCAGAGACCCGATGTCCGGCAAGCCCAGCCTCGTCGCCCGCCTGTTCTGGACGGCCGTGATCGGCCTCCCGTTCGGGCTCTGGTACGGCCGGCCGGCGCTCGCCGCGACGGGGCTCGCCCTCGGGCTCGTCCTGCTGCGGCATCTCGGGCGCCCGCGCCGGTTCCGGGCCCGGGTGCGGCGGATCGCCCGGGCCCATGCCGAGACGCTGGCGCTGCGGCGGCGTCAGGAGAGCTACAGCGACCCCTACGGCAACTGGATCGAGGACGGCTGGCTGCGCGAGCGGGCGTACTTCCTCGAGCGGACCGTCCTGCCGCAGCTCGGTCCCCGCTTCGCCGACCTCGCCGAGGCGGAGCACGCGCGGATGCTGGCGATCATCGAGGCCGAGGCGGCCGCCGTCGCGCTCCCGGACGAGGACGAGGCGCCCGGCGACGGGCTCGACTACGAGCGCTACTGCGCCGAGCGCCTGGTCCGGGCCGGCTGGCGCGCGCACCGGACGCCGGCGAGCGGCGACCAGGGCGCCGACATCGTGGCGGTGCGGGACGGGCTGCGCCTCGTCGTGCAGTGCAAGCGGCTGAGCAAGCCCGTGGGCAACGCCGCCGTTCAGGAAGCCGCCGCGGCGCTGCGCTACTGGGACGGGGACCGGGCCGCCGTGGTGTCGAACGCCGGCTTCACGCCGGCGGCGCGCCGGCTGGCCACGGCCACCGGCGTGCTCCTGCTGCACCACGACGCCCTCGAGGCGATCGACCTCGCGGAGGCGTGACGATCCTCAGGCGAGCGGGCCCGGGATGGCGATCTCCGCCTCGCTGAGCAGGCGCGCCTCGTGGCGGCGCACGAACAGCCACAGGGCCAGGCCGCCGAACACCACCAGCGCCAGCAGGGTCAGGCCCACCGGGCCGACGATGTGCTCGATCTGGCGCCCGCAATAGTACGAGCCGAGGCCCATGCTGCCGGCCCAGACGATGCCGCCGAGGGCGTTGAAGGCGAAGAAGCGGCGCGCGTCCAGCCGGTTGACCCCGGCGAGCAGGGCCGCGTAGGCGCGCAGCATCGCGGTGAAGCGGCCGAAGAACACGATCTTCCCGCCGTGCTGGCGGAACAGGTACTGGCCGAGCTTGAGCCGCCCGTGATCGAGGGCGATGAGGTGGCCGTAGCGGAGCAGCAGCGGCATGCCCCAGCGCCGCCCCGCCCAGTAGCCGACATTGTCGCCCAGGATCGCCGCCGCCGCCGCCGCGGCGATGACCAGGCCGATATTCAGGTTGCCGGTGCTGCCGGCGTAGACGGCGGCCGAGATCAGCACCGTCTCGCCGGGGCACGGCACGCCGGCGCTCTCGAGGGTGATGACCACGAAGATCGCGATGTATCCGTAATTCGCGATCAGGTCGGCGATGGGCAGGTCGTTCAGGAAGGCCATGCGGTCCTCGGGCCGGTCTCCGGGCAGAGCCCGGCGACACAAGCGGACGGAACGTGGCCTTAAGAGGGCCGCCCTGCGGCGCGCGGCGCGCTCAGAGGACCTTCAGCAGGGCCTCGGCCCCGGAAACCTCGGCCTTCGAGGGCGTCTCCTCGACGTTGAGGATCCGGACGACGCCGTCCTCGACCAGCATCGAGTAGCGCTTCGAGCGCATCCCGAGACCGAAGCCCGTGCCGTCCATCTCCAGGCCGATGGCCTTGGCGAAATCGGCGTTGCCGTCGGCGAGGAATTCCAGCCCCTCGGCGCCGCTCGCCTTCGACCACGCGTCGAGCACGAACACGTCGTTGACGCTCGTCACCGCGATGGCGTCGATGCCCCGCCCGAGGATCTCGTCCCTGTGGGTGACGAAGCCCGGCAGGTGGTTGCGGTGGCAGCTGGGGGTGAACGCGCCCGGCACGCCGATCAGGACCACGCGCCGGCCCTTGAACACGTCGTCGGTGGTGCGCGCGATCGGGCCCTCGGGGCCGATCACCCGGAAGGTGGCCTGGGGCAGGTGGTCGCCGACCTGGATCATCGCGGGTCCCTCGTTGTCGCGCGCTGGGATGGCGCGCGTGAGCAGCGCGCCTGACCTAGCGTGGCAGGGGGTGCCTGTCGAGGATCGGGAGCAGCCTGCGGCTCACGGTCCGAGAAGCTTGACGAAGGCCGCCCCGGCGCCGAACAGCGCGGCCCCGGCCGTCATGCCAGACAGCGCCACCTGCCAGGGCGCGAGACTCCGGTCCCGGCCGATCTTGGCGGCCTCGGCCGCGAGCTTGGTCTGCTCGACGGCCGTCTTCGAAGCCTCGGCCGTCATCTTGACCTGCTCGGCCGCCAGCTTGGTCTGCTCCGCGGCCAGTTTCGACTGCTCGGCGATCAGCTTGTGCTGCTCGGCGACGAACTTCCGCGTCTCCTCGTGCGCGCGCTCGATCCGCGCGCGCTGCTCCTCGATGGCGAACGCGGCCTGAGAGGCGGAGCCAGCCACGATGGTCCCGGTCTCGAACGTGGCCGGAACGATCGCCTTCGCGTGCCGGCCGGGACATTCTGCGGCGCGCATGAGACCCGCACAAGCTTGAGGGAGGCTGGCTGCGTCCCTATTGCCCGCTGGACAACGGAGGGGCGCGGCGTAGCATGGACGAATGGCGCACCCTCCGCACCGCAGGCCTGATCCCATGTCGGCAGCGTCGTCGCAGGCCGGGAAGGCCGCGTCGCCGCTCCGGACGGAGCTGTCGGGCCCGCACTTCCTCGACGGGCAGTTCCTCGTGGCCATGCCCGGCATGGCCGACGAGCGCTTCGCCCGCTCGGTGATCTACGTCTGCGCCCATTCCGCCGACGGGGCCATGGGCATTATCGTCAACAAGGCGGCGACCGACATCAGCATGCCGGACCTCCTGGTCCAGCTCGACGTCGCGCCCGAGGCGGACGCGATTCGCCTGCGCGAGCGGGTCGGCCACATGCCGGTCCTGATGGGCGGCCCGGTGGAGGGGCGGCGCGGCTTCGTGCTCCACAGCGACGATTTCCACATCCAGCAATCGACGCTGATCATCGACGACGGCATCTGCCTGACCGCGACCGTGGAGATCCTCCGGGCCATCGCCAGCGGGGACGGCCCGGCCAGCGCCGTGCTGGCGCTCGGCTATGCCGGCTGGCAGGCCGGGCAGCTGGAGAGCGAGATCATGGCCAACGGCTGGCTCAACTGCCCGGCCGATCCGGCGCTGATCTTCAACGCCGACCTCGACGCCAAGTACGACCTCGCCCTGCGGGCCAACGGCATCGACCCGGCGATGCTGTCGATGACCGCCGGCCGGGCCTGACCCGGCCGCGCGCTCCGGCGCCTCGAATCCGCCGTCCCCGGTCGCGCCGCCGCGTCGCGTCGGCGGTCCTGCGCGGGCCGCCTATTCGGGCAGCGCGTCGCCGCCGCCGGCCGCGTCCGGGTTCATGCCCTCGACGGCCGGCTTGGGACGCGGCCGGCGGGGTGCCACGGCGGCGGTGGGCGTCGCCGTGTTGGCGCCGAGCCGGGTGGCCAGGGCCAGGGCGCGGTTCTCCGTCACCCGCAGATGGCAGAACCCGTGCGTGCCCTCGCGCGCGTAGGTACGGCAGAGCTGCTCCCGGTCCGACGAGAAGGCGGCCTGCTCGCTGACGATCGGCCGCACGTCCTCGCGTCGGGCCCGCTGGGTCATCAGCTTGTAATTGTCCCGGACGGCCTTGTCGGCCACGCCGCGGGCCGTGTCGAACTCCCCGGCCCGCGGGATCAGGGTCGCGGCGCCCGGCCCCCAGAGGCCGACCGGCGTGGTCGCGCAGTCCGCCGCCGAGAAGGTGCAGACCGGGCCCGAACCCAGGCTCGAGACCAGCACGCCGCCGTCGGTCACGTCGAAGCGCAGCGGGCACTCGGCTCCGGCGGCCTCGAAGCGCGGCACGCCCTCGGGCTTGCCCTCGGCGGTGAGCGTCACCGGATTGCCGCCCGCGAGCGGCACCGTGCACGACTCCGCCGGCTGCGAGATCTTGGTCCCGGGCAGCTTGATCCGCGCCGTGACGGCCGTGCCGGAGCGCTCCAGCTTCAGGGATCCGGACAGGCCGTTGAGCTGCAGCTCCTGGCCGATCACGCCGTCCTCGGAGGGCGTCTTCAGCACGACCGGGCGGGCCGGCGCGGGGGCCGGCCGGGGCGCCTCGGGAGCCGCCGCGGGCGGGCCCGGCTCGCCCGGTGCCCCGGGCGCAGGCGCCGGCTCCGGCAGGCCGCGCGGCGGCGTCGGCGGCCGCTCCGGCTTGATGCCGAACAGGCGCTCGAAGAAGTTCTGGGCCTGCGCGGGGGGCGCGGCGAGCATCCCGGGCGCCGCGACGGCGACCGCCAGGATCGGGAGCAGGAGACTGCGGGTCGGGCGCATCGGACTCTACGACGGGGACACGAAGTGGCGGGGCCACGCGCAACCCCTTGTCGAAACGTTAACACGCCGTCGATGGCGCCGACGTGGCAGCGGAGCAACAAAATGCAGCCACGCCACCGGGCCGCGGCCGGCCGTGCGGCGAGATCCTGCCGGAATGACAAGGGGATGGCGCGGATCCGCGTGGCCGATCCCGCCGCGCAGGCTTCGCCTTGCGGGCCCGGAACGGGCTTCTTATATCGCCCTCGACGCGGGATTGCGCGCTGGGTTTCAGCCGTTCACGGCCCTTGATCCGGCCCGGGTCCCATACTCACATCACCCCCGACACCGCCATGGGCCGAGCTGCTTCGGGGCTCGGCGGTCTGCTTGAACGCGACACAAAGAGGGATCCCACCATGGGTAAAGTTATCGGCATCGATCTGGGCACCACCAATTCCTGCGTGGCCGTGATGGAAGGCACGCAGCCCAAGGTCATCGAGAATTCGGAAGGCGCGCGCACCACGCCGTCCATCGTCGCCTTCACGGACGACGGCGAGCGGCTCGTCGGCCAGCCGGCCAAGCGCCAGGCGGTCACGAACCCCGAGCGCACGTTCTTCGCCATCAAGCGGCTCATCGGCCGGACCTACGACGACCCGATGACCCAGAAGGACAAGGGCCTCGTGCCCTACAAGATCGCCCGCGGCGACAACGGCGACGCCTGGGTCGAGGCGGACGGCAAGAAGTACTCGCCCTCGCAGATCTCCGCCTTCACGCTGCAGAAGATGAAGGAGACAGCCGAGTCGCATCTCGGCCAGCCGGTCACGCAGGCGGTCATCACGGTCCCGGCCTACTTCAACGACGCCCAGCGTCAGGCCACCAAGGACGCCGGCAAGATCGCGGGCCTCGAGGTGCTGCGCATCATCAACGAGCCGACCGCGGCGGCGCTCGCCTACGGCCTCGACAAGAAGAAGTCGGGCACGATCGCGGTCTACGACCTCGGCGGCGGCACCTTCGACGTCTCGATCCTGGAGATCGGTGACGGCGTGTTCGAGGTGAAGTCGACGAACGGCGACACCTTCCTGGGCGGCGAGGACTTCGACAACCGCATCGTCGAGTACCTGACGGCCGAGTTCAAGAAGGAGCAGGGCATCGACCTGACCAAGGACAAGCTCGCCCTCCAGCGCCTTAAGGAGGCCGCCGAGAAGGCGAAGATCGAGCTGTCCTCGGCCACCCAGACCGAGATCAACCTGCCCTACATCACCGCCGACAACACCGGCCCGAAGCACCTCGCGCTGAAGCTCAGCCGGGCGAAGTTCGAGTCGCTCGTCGACGACCTGGTGCAGCGCACGATCGAGCCCTGCCGCAAGGCGCTCAAGGATGCCGGCGTCTCGGCCTCCGAGATCGACGAGGTGGTGCTGGTCGGCGGCATGATCCGCATGCCGAAGATCCAGGAAGTGGTGAAGTCCTTCTTCGGCAAGGAGCCCCACAAGGGCGTCAACCCGGACGAGGTCGTGGCCATCGGCGCCGCCGTGCAGGCCGGCGTGCTCCAGGGCGACGTCAAGGACGTGCTGCTGCTCGACGTGACCCCGCTGTCGCTGGGCATCGAGACGCTGGGCGGCGTGTTCACCCGGCTCATCGACCGCAACACCACGATCCCGACCAAGAAGTCCCAGACCTTCTCGACCGCCGAGGACAACCAGAACGCGGTCACGATCCGGGTCTTCCAGGGCGAGCGCGAGATGGCGGCCGACAACAAGCTGCTCGGCCAGTTCGACCTCGTCGGCATCCCGCCGGCACCCCGCGGCATGCCGCAGATCGAGGTGACCTTCGACATCGACGCCAACGGCATCGTCAACGTGACGGCCAAGGACAAGGCGACCAACAAGGAGCACCAGATCCGCATCCAGGCCTCGGGCGGCCTCTCGGACGCCGACATCGACCGGATGGTGAAGGACGCCGAGGCGAACGCCGAGGCCGACAAGAAGCGCCGCGAGCTCGTCGAGGTGAAGAACCAGGGCGAGAGCCTGATCCACGCCACCGAGAAGTCGGTGACCGAGTACGGCGACAAGGTCCCGGCCGCCGACAAGGGCGCGATCGAGACCGCGATGACCGCGCTCAAGACCGCGCTCGAGGGCGACGACGTCGAGGCCATCAAGGCCCGCACCACGGACCTGATGCAGGCCTCGATGAAGCTCGGCGAGGCCATGTACGCCGCCAACCAGGCGGCCGGCCCGGATGCCGGGGCCGAGGCGGCGGCCTCCGAGAAGAAGGACGACGTCATCGACGCCGACTTCCAGGAGGTCGACGAGAAGGACCAGAAGAAGCGCGCCTGAGGCGCGGATCTGATACGACCGCGCGGGGCCGGAGCGATCCGGCCCCGCCTTTGCGTGAGCAGCGTATTCAGAAGCTCCGTCATGCCGGGCATGCGGGGCCCGGGATCCAGGGCCGACGGCAGAGCGCGAATCCGCGTCGTCGGCGCTTCTGGTTTCCGGGCTCGTCAGCGGCGCCCCGGATCGGCGGCGCAGTGGTAGAAGCGTCGCGGCCCGGGGTTCGGGACGGGACGGGAAGGCACCTGAGGGCGGGATGTCGAAGCGGGACTATTACGAGATCCTGGGGGTCACCAAGACCGCCACGGAAGGCGAGATGAAGGTCGCTTTCCGCAAGCTCGCGATGACCTATCATCCCGACCGGAATCCCGGCGACAAGGACGCCGAGATCAAGTTCAAGGAAATCAACGAGGCCTATCAGTGCCTCTCGGACGGCCAGAAGCGCGCCGCCTACGACAGGTTCGGCCACGCGGCCTTCAGCCAGGGCGGCGGCGGTCCCGGATTCGGCAACGAGTTCGGCGACTTCATGTCGGACATCTTCGACAATTTCTTCGGTGACGGCCGCGGTGGCGGCGGCGCGCGCGGCCGCGGCGGCACGCCGGGCCGCGAGCGCGGGGCCGACCTGCGCTACAACCTCGAGATCACCCTGGAGGAGGCCTTCACCGGCAAGGCCGAGACCATCAAGATCCCGACCTCGATCACCTGCGAGGTCTGCGACGGGTCCGGCGCGAAGCCCGGCTCGAAGCCGCGGACCTGCCCGACCTGCGCGGGCTACGGACGGGTCCGGGCGGCGCAGGGCTTCTTCGCCATCGAGCGGACCTGCCCCAACTGCCACGGCCGCGGCGAGATCGTGGACGATCCCTGCACCGCCTGCCAGGGCGCCGGCCGGGTCAACCGCGAGCGCACCCTCTCGATCAACGTGCCGGCGGGCGTCGACGACGGCTTGCGGATCCGGCTCGCCGGCGAGGGCGAGAGCGGGCTGCGCGGCGGGCCGGCGGGCGACCTCTACGTCTTCCTGTCGATCAAGCAGCACGAGTTCTTCCAGCGCGACGGCGCCGACCTGTTCTGCCGGGTGCCGATCTCGATGGTGACGGCCGCGCTCTCGGGCGAGATCACCGTGCCGGTGATCGACGGCTCGCAGACGCAGGTGCGCATCCCCGCGGGGACGCAGACCGCCAAGCAGTTCCGCATCAAGGGCAAGGGCATGCCGGTGCTGCGCTCGCGGGAGGTCGGCGACCTCTACATCCAGGTCTTCGTCGAGACCCCGCAGAACCTGACCAAGCGCCAGCGCGAGCTGCTCCAGGAGTTCGATCAGTCGGCCTCCCCGGAGAACCATCCCGAATCCGCGGGCTTCTTCTCGAAGGTGCGGGACTTCTTCGGGGGCGCGGTCCGGCCGTGAGGCCGGATCCGAAACCCGGGACGGCCCGTTATGCAAGCGGCCGGCGTGGCTTGCATCCCCTAGGCGCGGCGCCGGCTTGACTGTAAGACAGCGCCGTCCCTAGCCATTCATTCTCATCCGGCATCAAGGAATCCAGGACTTGCCGCCGCTCCGCCGTCCCAACGCGAAGGCTCCTGCGGGCAGGAGCGCGATTTTCGGGCCGCGGCGCGACCCCCTCGAGGACGAGGCCCGGTTCCTGCGGTCCTGGCTCGAGCGCCCCCTGGTCACGGGGGCCGTGACGCCCTCGGGCAAGATGCTCGCCCGGACCATGGCCGCCTACGTCGACCCGCGCCTGGAAGGGCCGGTCGTCGAGCTCGGCCCCGGCACCGGGCCGGTGACCGAGGCGCTGATCCGGCGCGGCGTCGCGCCGGAGCGGCTGATCCTCGTGGAGTTCAACCCCGATTTCTGCCGCCTCCTGACCCATCGCTTCCCGGGCGTGCGGGTCATCCAGGGCGATGCCTACAACATGCGCGCGAGCCTCGAGGACGTGCTGACGCAGCCCGCGGCCGCGACGATCTCGAGCCTGCCGCTGTTCACCAAGCCGCTGGAGCAGCGGCTCGACCTGCTCAACACCGCCCACGACCTGATGCGGCCGGGCGCGCCGTTCGTGCAGTTCACCTACGCGGTCGTGCCGCCGATCCCGGCCCGCTGCGAGGCCGGCAGCTACACCGCGGACCGCTCCAACCGGGTCTGGCTGAACCTGCCGCCGGCGCGGGTCTGGGTCTACCGCCGACCCTGACCTGAACACGGCCTGAGCGAGCAGGTCACGTTTGCGTCAACTGGAAAGGCGCAGACCTGGGACACGGCCGGACGCCACAGGGCGACCGGCGTGGATCAGGAGAACGCCGATGTTCACCAAGACCGCACGGACCCGCCTGGCCGCCGCCCTGGCCCTGGGCGGACTCGCCCTCGCGGCGCCCGCGACGGCCGCCCCCCTCGGCCGCGATGCCGGCCTGCGGGCGGAAGGCGGCGACGTCCACACCGTCCAGTACGGCTACGGCTACGGGCACCGCCACGGCGGCTGGGGCCACCACGGCTACGGCCCGCGCCATCACCATCACGGCGGCTGGGGCCGGGGCCACCATCACGGCTGGCGGCACCACGGCTTCGGGCCGCGTCACCATCACCACGGTGGCTGGGGCCACCGTCACGGCTACGGCCGCTGGTAACAGCTGGTCCGCGCGCCCGGTCCCGACCGGGCGCGGCCCCTAACCGGCGTCCACCCGCTCCAGGACGGGCGGCCGCTCCGTCGGCGCGTCGCCCATCCGGTAGGCCGCCCGCAGCGCGGCCTCGGCCCGGTCCGCGGCGGCCTCGTCGGCCGCGTGGACGATCCCGAGCAGGCCGCCGGACGATCCCGGACCGGCGAGGTCCGTGAAGCCGACGCGCGGGTCGACGGGATCCTCCGGCCGCGTGCGTCCGCCCCCGAGTCCGATCACCGCCAGGCCCAGCGCCCGCGTCGCGATCCCCGCGACGGTCCCGTCCTGACGCACCGCCCGGCGCACCGGTGCCGCCGGCAGATGCGCCGCCGGCCGCTCCAGGAGATCGCCCGGCCCGCCCAGGGCCGCGACCATGCGGCCGAAGCCCTCGGCCGCCCGGCCCGACGCGAGGGCCCGCTCCAGCCGCTCCGCGGCGCTGTCGCGGTCCGGCGCGAGGCCGCCGACGACCAGCATCTCCGCGCCCAGGGCCACCGTGACCGCGTGGAAGCGCGGCTCGCGGCGCGCGCCCGTCAGGTAGTCGATCGCGTAGGCGACCTCGACGGCGTTGCCGGCCGCGCTGGCGAGCGGCGCGTCCATGTCGGTGATCAGCGCGGCGGTGTGCAGGCCGGCCCCCTCCGCCACCGTGACGATGCTCCCCGCCAGGGCGCGCGCCTCGGGCAGCGTCGCCATGAAGGCACCGGAGCCCTGCTTCACGTCCATCACGAGCCCGTCCAGCCCGGCGGCGAGCTTCTTCGACAGGATCGAGGCGGTGATCAGGTCGCGGGACTCGACCGTGCCGGTGACGTCGCGGATCGCGTAGAGGCGCCGGTCCGCGGGCGCGAGCTCGGCAGTCTGGCCGATGATGGCGCAGCCGACCGTGCCGACGACCCGGCGGAACGCGTCGAGGCCCGGCGTCGCGTCGTAGCCCGGGATGCTGCCGAGCTTGTCCAGCGTCCCGCCGGTATGGCCGAGGCCGCGCCCCGAGATCATCGGCACGTAGCCGCCGCAGGCCGCGACCATCGGGGCGAGCGGCAGGCTCACCGCGTCGCCAATGCCGCCGGTGGAGTGCTTGTCGAGGACGGGCCCGGGCAGGTCCCAGGCGAGGACCCGGCCCGACTCGGCCATAGCCCGGGTCAGCGCCACCCGCTCCGGCAGCGACAGGCCGCGGAAGAACACCGCCATGGCGAAGGCCGCCGCCTGACCCTCCCCGACCGTGCCGTCGGTGAGGCCGCGGATGAAGGCGTCGATCGCCTCCGGCTCGAGGGGCTGGCCGTCGCGCTTGGCCCGGATCGTCTCCTGAGGGAGCCTCTCCTGGGAAAGCCGCACGCTCACAGCGTCCGCGCCCGCATTAGGGTCTCGAACAGGCTGCTCGCCCCCAGCCGGAAGGTTCTCGGGCTCACCCAGCCGGGGCCCATCAGCCGGTCGGCCAGATCGAGGTAGGTGGCGGCGTCGGCGACGCTGCGCAGGCCGCCGGAGACCTTCAGGCCCGCGGGGCGGCCGCCGCCGCGGATCTCGGCCAGCATCGCCTCGGCGGCCTCCGGGGTCGCCGAGACCGGGCTCTTGCCCGTGGAGGTTTTCAGGAAATCGGCGCCCGCCTCCAGGGCGATCCGGCCGGCCTCCCGGATCCGCCCCGGATCGGCGAGTTCGCCCGTCTCCAGGATCACCTTGAGGGTCGCGGACCCGCAGGTGTCGCGCACGGCCTCGACCATGTCGCGGGCGATCGCCGCCTCGCCCCGCAGCAGCGCGCCGTAGGGCAGGACGAGGTCGATCTCGTCGGCGCCGTCGCGCAGGGCCTCGGCGGTGTCGTCGGTGGCGCGGGCGCAGTCCTCGCCGCCCGCGGGGAAGTTGATCACCGTGGCGATCCGGATCCCGGTGCCCGCGAGCGCCCGCGCGCCCTGCGCGACGAAGCGCGGCCAGACGCAGATCGCCGCGACGCCGCCGCGCTTCGCGTCCCGGCAGAGGACGTCGATCCTGGTCTCGGTGCAGGTCTCGCCGAGATCGGTGAGGTCGAGGAGCGGCAGGGCCCGGCGGGCGACCGCGCCGGCATCGGGATCAGTCATCGGCTGTCTCTCCGTCGGGCAGGCCGGCCACGAAGGCCCGGACCAGGCGGCCGAGATCCTCCGCGGCCCGGGCCGCCACCGCCTTCGTCTCCGCGTGGTTCGGGTCGCCGCCCGCGATGCCGGCCGCGAGGTTCGTCACCACCGAGACCGCCGCCACCGGCAGGCCGAGAAACCGGGCGAGGATCACCTCGGGCACGGTCGACATGCCCACGAGGTCGGCGCCCAGGAGGCCGGCCATCCGCACCTCCGCGGGCGTCTCGAAGCTCGGGCCCGAGAACCACGCGTAGATCCCCTCCCCCAGGGACACACCGCAGGCCCCGGCCGCCGCGCGGAGCCGCGCCCGCAGGTCCGGGTCGTAGGCCTCGGTCATCGGCACGAACCGCGCGTCGCTGGCCTCGCCGATCAGCGGGTTCATCCCGGAGAGGTTGATGTGGTCGGCGAGCAGCACGAGGCTGCCGGGCCCGGTCGCCGGCCGCAGCGATCCGGAGGCGTTGGTGAGCAGCAGGCGCCGGGCGCCGAGGTGCCGGGCGCAGGCGAGCGGCACCCGCATCGCCGCCGGGTCACCGCGCTCGTAGGCGTGGGCCCGCCCCTCGAAGATCAGGACCGGTCGCCCCGCGAGGCGTCCCCGGTGCAGCCGGCCGCCGTGGCCGCTGACGCCGGGCCCCGGAAACCCGGGGATCGCCGCGTAGTCGACGGCGCTCGCGTCCGTGAGGGCCGCCGCAATCCCGCCGAGGCCGGTGCCGGTCACCACCGCGCAGGCGTAGGGACCCGCGAAGCCGGCGGCGCGCAGGGCGTCGCGGGCGGCCGCCTCACTCACCGAGCGTCTCCGGGCCGAAGGATTCCGGCAGCAGCTCCGCCAGGGTGAAGCTGCGGGCGACGCCGCCCGGACCGGCGGCGTGGATCGGGGTGTCCGGCCCGGCGAACTCGCGGATGCGCTGGCGGCAGGCGCCGCAGGGCGTCACCGGGCCGTTGCCGTCGCCGCAGACCAGGATCGCCGCGATGCGCCGGCCTCCGGCCGCCACCATGGCGGCGATCGCCCCGGCCTCCGCGCAGGTTCCGACCGGGTAGGCGGCGTTCTCGACGTTGCAGCCGGCGTGGATCCCGCCGCGCTCGTCGCGCAGCGCGGCCCCGACCGGGAAGCGGGAATAGGGTGCGTGCGCGTGCGCGCGCACCGCGCGCGCCGCCTCGAACAGGGCTGCGAGCCCGTCATCGTCCCCTGCTGGGTCCCGTGCTGGATCCGCGGCCTGCATGGCCGATCTTTGGCACCCGCCGGGGCGCCCTGTCGAGGCCCTGGGCGGGAGTCCGGCGCGGCGCTCAGCGGCTCGCCGGACCGGCGCCGAGGAGGCTCGCCGCCTGCCGCAGGTCCGCGTCGCTGCGCGGACCGCTCAGGGCGTAGGCGGTGTCGCCCGCGTTCCACGAGACGACGTCGCCGTCGTCCGAGCCGGTGATGAGCGTCGTCGGTCCGCCGCGGATGCCGCGGGTGGCGAACAGCGACGCCTCGCCGAAGCGCTCGGTCTCGAGGGCGACCTCGATCCCGGTGCCGTGCCGGGCGGGGAAGACCTGGATGTCGCGCACCCGCCAGCCGTCGGGCAGGGCCGGCAGGTCGATGCCGGTCGCCGAGCGGAGGCGCGCCCGGTCGTAGACCGGGTCGTCGGCCTGGCCGCCGATGCTCTTGCGCAGCTGCGCCACGACCCGGGCCTGCCGCGCGTCGGCGATCAGGGCCGGATCCGGGGTCGCCGCCAGGGTGTCGGGAACGCCGAAGCGGCCGATCTCGTCGTGGGCCAGCCAGCCCGCGCCCACGAGCACCGCGATGGCCGCGGCCCGCTTGAGCCGCGACGCGACGCGGCGCCAGCGCAGGTTCCGGTCGAAGCGGCGCGCCAGGACCATGTTCCGGTCCGGCCCGGGCCCGGGAACGCGCTCGAAGCAGGCCCGCAGGGCGTCGCGATCGTGCATCTCGGCCATCACCCGGGCCGCGGCCGCGGGGTTGGCCGCGAGATGCGCCTCGACGTCGAGACGGCGCATCGGGTCGATCTGGCCGTCGACGAAGGCGATGAGATCGTCGTCTGTGATCGGATCGATCATCGTGAAGTCCTCGAATCCAGCGTGCCCGGAGGCGATCCGCCGGTCGCAATCGTCAGTCGGCACCGGCGCCCTCGGGTGCCGGTCCTTCGTCAGCTCCGTGCTCAGCTCTCTCCGACGGCGCGTCGCAGAGGCCAGGCGGACCTTTCCCGCGGCTCGTCGGAGACGACGAGCCGGAGGGTGGAGGGCGGCCCGCGCCGCGTCTCGGGTGCCTTGGCCGTCTCCGCGTCGTCGGCGCCGCGGTCGGTCCGCGTCCCCTCCTCGAAGGCCCGCAGGGCCGCACGGCCGCGGCCGAGACGGGACATCAGGGTGCCGATCGGGATGCCGAGAACGGCCGCCGCGTCGGCGTAGGCCATGCCTTCCAGGGTGACGAGGTGGAGCGCGGCGCGCTGCTCCTCCGGCAGCTTCAGGAAGGCCTGCCGGATCTGGGCGAGGCGCACCTGCCCCTCCTGGGCCGGCGGCGCCATGTCCTCGGTCATCCGCACCAGCGTGTCGGCGTGCCGCGCCTCGACCTGCCGGCGGCGCTGCTCGTCGATGAAGGCGTTGTGCAGCACCGTCATCATCCAGGTGCGCAGATTGGTGTTCGGCCGGAGCGAGCCCTGCATCTCCAGGGCCCGCACCAGCGTGTCGTGGACGAGATCGTCGGCCCGCAGCGTGTCGCGGGTGAGCGACCGGGCGTAGCGCCGCAGGGGCACCAGCAGGTCGAGGAGGTCCGGGCGCTTGTTCTTGTCCGATGCCATAGGGTGTGAACGCGTCGGCCCGGCGGTTTAATCCCGCAGGCCGGCCCGGCTGAGAGCTCAGGCCTGATCGAGGGTGGCGGCGATCCCCGAGATGACCCGCGGATCGGTCGGCTCGACCTGCGTGGCGAAGGCCGCCGCGAGGGTGCCGTCGCGGGCGATCAGGTACTTGTGGAAGTTCCAGCGCGGCGTCTCGGCGGGGCGCTCGGCCGCGGCCCAGCGGTAGAACGGATGGGCGCCCGGCATCTTCACCCGGGTCTTGGCCGTGAGCGGGAAGGTGACGCCGTGATTCTTCCGCGCCGCCTCCGCGATGGCCGGCCCGTCCAGCGGCTCTTGGTTGCCGAAATCCGGCGACGGCACGCCCAGCACGACGAGCCCGCGATCGCCGAACCGCGTCCAGAGTGTCTGGAGCCCGGCGAGCTGCCCGGCATAGCCGCAGGCCGTCGCGGTGTTGACCACGAGGACCGGCTTGCCCGCATAGGCGGAGAGCGGCATGGGCGCCCCCTCCGGGGTCTCGAAGGCGAAATCCGTCGCCCGTGCGGTTCCGGCCGGCTGCTCGGCGGCGCGGGCGCCGCCGGCGAGACCGGCACCGAGCAGGATCAGGGCCTCGCGGCGCAGCAGCGTCATGGCAGGTCTCCGGTGCGGACGTTCCGGCGCGTCAACGAACCAGATCGGGAAAGGATCGACCTACTGATACGCCTGCTGCAGGTCGACCGTACAGTCCCGGCCGATCCGCTCGTAGTTCTCGGCGAGCCACGCCTGGGCGGCGGCGCGGCCCTTGTCGCGCAGGCGCTTGAACACGGTCCAGCGCGCGTCGAGCTTGGAGGCGGCGTTGTAGTCCTCCAGGGCGTCGGTGCCGTCGATCCGGTGAATGAGGACCCGGCGGTACTGTCCCTGGCCGAGGATGCCCTCCTCGATCAGCCCGTCGACGAAGTCGATCGCCCGCAATTCCCGCATCAAATTGGCGTTGAAGGTGATCTCGTTGAGCCGGTCGCGGATCTCCGCCTCCGTGCGCGGGGTCTCGCGCCGCTCCACGGGGTTGATCTGGACGAGCACGATGTCGCGGGTCTGGGCGCCGCGATGCAGGGGATAGAGCGGCGGGTTGCCGAGATAGCCGCCGTCCCAGTAGGGCACGCCGTCGATCTCCACCGCCTGGAAGACGGTGGGCAGGCAGGCCGAGGCCATCAGGTGGTCGACGGTCAGGCGCTCGCGCTCGAACACCGCGAGCTTGCCGGTCCAGACGTTGGTGGCCGAGACGAACAGGCCCGCCGTGTCGGCCTCGCGCAGGCGGTCGAAATCGACCTGCTCGGCGAGCGCCTTGCGCAGCGGATTGATGTTGAGCGGGTTCGACACGTAGGGGCTGGGCGCCAGCATCTTGGCCCAGAACTCGGCCACGGGATTGCCCTTCCACAGGCTGAACAGGCCGCTCACGAGATTGCGCTGGGCCGGCCCCAAGTCGCCGTCGAGGCTGACCTCGCGCCAGAACCGCTCCAGCCCCTCGCGGGCGCCGTCCGGGCCGCCCTTGAGCCAGCCATCCACCAGGACGACCGCGTTCATCGCTCCGGCGCTCGCCCCCGTCACCGCCTCGAAGCCGAGGCGGCCGTCCTCGATGAGGGCGTCGAGCACGCCCCAGGTGAAAGCCCCGTGCGCGCCGCCGCCCTGGAGCGCCAGCGCCACCGGCTTCTCGGACCGGGGCCCGGTCAGCGCGGTGCCCGGCACCTGCGCCGGCTGGGCGTCGATCGCGTCCGTGACCGGCGATTCGGGGACGGCGGTGGCGGGATTGTGCGGCTCGGCGCCGCCGAATTGCTCGCTCATGTCGGCCTCCTGATCCGCACGATAGATGGAACACAGATGGTATGCTGCAATGCAGCATCAACCATGCGCCGGGATCGCGACGGGGACCCGGCCGCGCGTCGGCACCCGCGTCCGCACCCGCGTCGGCATGAGCGAATCGGCAACAGCGGCCGACGAAAACCGGCCGGCGGCGCGTCGGACGCCGCCCGGACGTGCAGAAAACTCGACATCCGCGCCCGGATACGACATGACAGCCGCGATGCTGTCCTGCGCGATGCTGCCCCGCGCGGCGCCGGGTTGACGCGGCGCCGGGTCGTCCGCAGCTAACCCGCGGCAGCCCCGAAGTTCCGGCGAGGCGTGTCCCCGGGACCGGCCCGGCAGCCGTCACGGCTCCGGCACCCGCGAGGCGCGCCCGCGAAAGTCCACGATGGAAGTCATGGAAGCCACCCGTTCCGAAATCCCCGCCGACAACCCGCTGGCCGGCGGCGGCCCGGAGATCGCCGGCCCCGCCCCGCGCCACCGCACCGTCGGCGTCACGGTCGGCGAGGGCGACGGCGCGGTCACGGTCGGCGGCGGCGCCCCGATCGTCGTCCAGTCGATGACCAACACCGACACGGCCGACATCGACGCCACGGTGGCGCAGGTCGCCCAGCTCGCCCGGGTCGGCTCGGAGCTCGTGCGGATCACGGTCGACCGCGACGAGGCGGCCGCCGCGGTGCCGAAGATCCGCGAGCGCCTCGACCGGATCGGCGTCCACGTGCCGCTGGTGGGCGACTTCCACTACATCGGCCACAAGCTGCTCGCCGACCACCCGGCCTGCGCCGAGGCGCTGGCCAAGTACCGGATCAACCCCGGCAACGTCGGATTCAAGGACAAGAAGGACACGCAGTTCTCGTCGATCATCGAGCAGGCGATCAAGCACAACAAGACCGTGCGGATCGGCGCCAACTGGGGCTCCCTCGACGGCGAGCTGCTCACCCACCTGATGGACGAGAACGCCAAGGCGCCGCGGCCGATCGACGCCCGCGCGGTGATGCGCGAGGCGATGGTCCGCTCGGCGATCAGCTCGGCCGACCGCGCCGTGGAGCTCGGCCTGCCGCAGAACAAGATCATCCTCTCGGCCAAGGTCTCGGCGGTGCAGGACCTGATCGCCGTCTATCGCGAGGTGGCGCGCCGCTCGGACTACGCGATCCATCTCGGCCTCACCGAGGCCGGCATGGGCTCGAAGGGCCTCGTGGCGGCCTCGGCCGCCATCGGCGTGCTGCTCCAAGAGGGCATCGGCGACACGATCCGGTACTCGTTGACGCCCGAGCCGGGCGGCGACCGGACCGTCGAGGTCAAGGCCAGCCAGGAACTCCTGCAGACCATGGGGTTCCGCACCTTCGTGCCGATGGTGGCGGCCTGCCCGGGCTGCGGCCGCACGACCTCGACCACGTTCCAGGAGCTGGCCCGCGACATCCAGAACTGGATCGTCACCTCGATGCCGGAGTGGAAGAAGACCTATCCGGGCGTCGAGGGACTCAACGTCGCCGTGATGGGCTGCATCGTGAACGGCCCGGGCGAGTCGAAGCACGCCGATATCGGCATCTCGCTGCCCGGGACCGGCGAGACCCCGACCGCGCCGGTCTTCATCGACGGCAAGAAGGCGATGACGCTCCGCGGCCCGACGCTGGCCAAGGACTTCGAGACGATCGTCATCGACTACATCGAGCGCCGATTCGGCCAGCAGGGCGGCACCCGCACCGCCGCCGAGTGAGGAGCGGGGCGGGCCGACGAGCACGCCCCCCCGCGACGGAGGACGCGGCGCCCCGGACCGCGATTCCGGGTCGCCGCGGGCGGGTCCGGATCCCGGGCGCGCCGTGCCCGAAAGGCGCGTCGCGTCGACCTTGACGGGGCGGCCCGCCGCGCCGAGACCCAGCTCCGCGATCTTCGCAGGCGCACACGGTTTCCGGGCGCACGAGGGCATGATAGCAAGGCCGCACGATCCCGCGAGCGGTCGGCCCGGTGGCCGGCCCGCACGGTTCGGCGGAGTCTTCGCGTTTTCTGCCCGGCCCCGACTGGCCCCTGAGCCGAACCGCGAAGCGCCGGCCACGCCCGAGCTTCCGACATCCGCATGAGCCACACCTTCGCACCCGGCGTAGCCCCCCAGCCCGCGCCCGCAGCCCCCGACGCCGCGCGCGCGGCCGACCAGGCCGCCGACGAGACCGGCGCTCCGGCGCCGACCCACGGACCGGCCACCTCCGGCACCCTGGACGCCCCCGAGAAGGCCGAGACCCAGCACGGCCATGCCGGCTTCTGGACGCTGCTGGTCGGCTCCGTCGGCGTCGTCTACGGCGATATCGGCACCAGCCCGCTCTACGCGTTCCGCGAGGCGCTGGTCCCGGCCCGGACCGACGGCATCCTGCTGCCCGAGGAGGTGATCGGCACCGTCTCGCTGATCCTCTGGGCCCTCTTCATGATCGTGACGGTCAAGTACGTCGCGATCCTGCTGCGCATGGACAACAACGGCGAGGGCGGCATCCTCTCGCTGATGGCGCTGGCCCGGAAGGCGCTCGGCGGCTCGCGCATCGTCTTCATGCTGGGGCTCCTCGGCGCCTCGCTGTTCTACGGCGACGCGGTGATCACCCCGGCGATCTCGGTGCTGTCGGCGGTGGAGGGCCTGAAACTCGTCACGCCCGCCCTCGACGAGTACGTCCTGCCGATCACCGTGGTGATCATCGTCGCGCTGTTCCTCGTGCAGAACCGCGGGACCGGGAAGGTGGCGGCCTTCTTCGGGCCGGTGACGATCGTGTGGTTCCTCGCGATGGCGCTCGCGGCGCTGCCGCACATCGGCCTGCACCCGGAGGTGTTCCGCGCGCTCAATCCCTGGCACGCCGTGCACTACCTGCTCGGCCACGGCAGCGGCGCGCTGATCGCCCTGGGGGCGGTGTTCCTGGCGGTGACCGGGGCGGAGGCCCTGTTCGCCGATCTCGGCCATTTCGGCCGCAAGCCGATCCAGGTGGCGTGGATCGGACTCGTCTTCCCGGCGCTGGCCCTCAACTATCTCGGCCAGGCCGCCCTGGTGCTGGAGAAGCCCGACACGGCCGATCCGTTCTTCCAGCTCGTGCCCGCCTGGGGCCTGCTGCCGATGGTGGTGCTCGCCACGATCGCCACCGTGGTGGCGAGCCAGGCGGTGATCACCGGCGCCTTCTCGCTGTCCCGGCAGGCGATCCAGCTCGGCCTGCTGCCGCGGCTGGAGATCCGCCACACCTCCGAGTCGCATGCCGGCCAGATCTACCTGCCGCAGATCAACGCCCTGCTGATGTTCGGCGTCGTGCTGCTGGCGGTGCTGTTCAAGACCTCGTCGTCGCTCGCCTCGGCCTACGGCATCGCGGTGACCGGCACGATGCTGCTCACCGCCTCGCTGACCTTCCTGGTGATGTGGCGCATGTGGAAGTGGTCGCCGGTGGCAGCCGCCGCCGTGATGCTGCCCTTCATCGTCCTCGAGTTCCTGTTCCTGCTCTCCAACCTGATCAAGGTGGTGGAGGGCGGCTACGTGCCGCTGCTGCTCGCGGGCGGCCTCATCATCCTGATGTGGACCTGGGTGCGCGGGGTGACGATCCTGTTCAACAAGACCCGCAAGACCGACGTGCCACTGGTCGAGCTGGTCGGGATGCTGGAGAAGAGCCCGCCCCACCACGTGCGCGGCACCGCGGTGTTCCTGACGAGCGATCCCGAGATCGCCCCGGCGGCGCTCCTGCACAACCTCAAGCACAACAAGGTGCTGCACGAGAAGAACGTGATCCTCACCGTCGAGACGGTGGACACGCCGCGCTCCAACGAGGCCGACAAGGTGCGGATCGAGCCGGTCGGCCCGCACTTCTACCGGGTCGTGATGAAGTTCGGCTACATGGAGACGCCGAACATCCCGAAGACGCTGGTGCTGCTGCGCCGCCAGGGCTTCAAGTTCGACATCATGGCGACGTCGTTCTTCCTGTCGCGCCGCTCGATCCGTCCGGCCGCCCATTCCGGCATGCCGCTCTGGCAGGACCGGATCTTCATCACGCTGGCCAAGAACGCCAACGACGCCACGGACTTCTTCCAGATCCCCACCGGGCGGGTGGTGGAGGTTGGGACGCAGGTGACGGTCTGAGGGCCGCGCCGCCACGGTCGTCGGCACCAGCGTCCTGATCATCCGAGATCCGAACGGCGGTGGCCCTGTCCCGGTCCGCCCGAGCGCGTCGTGCCAGGCGGACGGCACAGGGGCTGCCGCGGGACAGTTCCGGAGCCGCCGCCGACACGACTGCCGCGGTTTGTACTGCCGGCTGGACGGTAATCGGCAGCGGGCGCCCGTCATCGCGCGCAGCGCCCCGGCTGGGGCGCGGTCCCGGGGCGCCGAGCGGACAGGGCCGTCGGCCTGAATCGGCCGACTTTCGTCTACTTGTAGATGGTCGCCCATGTGCGCCGCCGCACGCGGCATGTCCCGCGCGCAGAGGCTCCGGGATGACCGGCCGCCTCCCCGCGTTGCGCCCACCCCGCCGCGTGCCTTAGAATATTTATTATTCTGAGCTTGAGCGTTCGCCCCGCGGCCTGTCCGCAACGGGGAACGTGAGCCGGCTAAGCCGGTCGTGGCCCCCGGCCCGGCTCGGACCCGACTGAACGCCGCTCCGGCGCCGCCAGACAGGACGCAACGATGATCAAACTCACCGTGAACGGGGCTGCGCGCAGCTTCGACGGCGACCCCGACATGCCGCTGCTGTGGTACCTGCGGGACGAGCTCGGGCTCACCGGCACCAAGTTCGGCTGCGGCGTCTCGCTCTGCGGGGCCTGCACCATCCATCTCGGCGGCGCGGCGACCCGCGCCTGCATCACGCCGGTCTCGGCGGCCGCTGGCCAGGAGGTCGTGACCATCGAGGGGCTGTCGCCGGACGGCAACCACCCCGTGCAGGTGGCGTGGCGCGACCAGAACGTCGCCCAGTGCGGCTTCTGCCAGTGCGGCCAGATCATGCAGGCGGCCGCCCTCCTCAAGGACACGCCCAAGCCCACCGACGACGACATCGACACCACGATGAGCGGCAACATCTGCCGCTGCGGCACCTACCCGCGCATCCGCGCCGCGATCCATCAGGCCGCCGGCCAGCCGGCGCCCGCCAGCAAGGGAGAGCGCCTGTGATCCACGACGCCAAGCTGAGCGCCGAGCGCGCCGCCGGCACCAGGCCGGCCCTCGACAACGTCAGCCGCCGCGGCATCCTCGGCGGCGCCGGCGCCCTGGTTCTGGCCCTCTCGCTGCGCCCCGCCCGGGCCGACGAGACCCAGACCCAGGAGCAGAAGGAGCAGAAGTTCGGCGCCGACGGCATGCCGCACGGCTGGCGCGACGATCCGAAGATCTTCGTCGCCATCGCGCCGGACGGCACCGTCACGGTGACCAACCACCGCTCCGACATGGGCCAGGGCATCCGCACCTCGGTGGCCTTCACGGTCGCCGACGAGTTGGAGGCCGACTGGTCGAAGGTGAAGGTGGTCCAGGCCTGGGGCGACGAGACCCGCTTCGGCAACCAGGACACGGACGGCTCGCGCTCGACCCGCCACTTCTTCCAGCACTTCCGCCACGCCGGCGCCGCCGCGCGGCTGATGCTGATCCAGGCGGCGGCCAAGCAGTGGGGCGTGCCGGCCTCCGAGGTCACGGCCGTCAACCACACGCTGACCCACGCCAAGTCCGGCCGCACCCTCGGCTACGGCGCGGTCGCCCAGGCCGCCGCCGAGCTGCCGGTGCCCACCGACGTCAAGCTGAAGGACCCGAAGGACTTCCGCTACATCGGCACCGGCAAGATCGGGCTGATCGACAACTTCGACATCACCACCGGCAAGGCCGTCTACGGCCTCGACACCAAGCTCGACGGGATGCTCTACGCGGTCGTCGCGCGCCCGGCCGTCTACGGCGGCAAGGTGAAGTCGTTCGACGACGGCGAGGCCAAGAAGGTCCCGGGCGTCGTGAAGATCTTCAAGATCGACGGCGGCGAGATCCCGTCCGAGTTCATGCCGCTCGGCGGCGTGGCGGTCGTGGCCAAGAACACGTGGGCGGCCATGAAGGCTCGGGACGCCCTCAAGATCACCTGGGACGACGGCCCGAACGCCGGCTACGACACCGACGCGTTCCGCAAGGAGCTGGAGGCCGCGGCCCGCAAGCCCGGCAAGGTCGTGCGCACGCAGGGCGACGTCGACGGCGCCCTGGCCAAGGCCAAGACCAAGGTCCAGGCCGAGTACTTCGTGCCCCACCTCGCCCAGGCGCCGATGGAGCCCCCGGCGGCGGTGGCCCGCGTGAAGGACGGGTTCTGCGAGGCCTGGGCCTGCGTCCAGGGTCCGCAGGCGGCCAACGACCGCCTGATGAAGGCGCTCAAGCTGCCCGACGACAAGGTCAAGGTGAACGTCACGCTGCTCGGCGGCGGCTTCGGCCGCAAGTCCAAGCCCGACTACGTGGTCGAGGCGGCGCTCTGCTCGCAGGCCGTCGGCGGCGCGCCGGTGAAGCTCGCCTGGACCCGCGAGGACGACCTCCACCACGGCTTCTACCACACGATCTCGGTGGAGCACCTGGAGGCCGGCCTCGACGACAAGGGCATGCCGGTGGCGTGGCTGCACCGCTCGGTGGCGCCGACGATCGGCTCGATCTTCGCGCCGGACCCGAAGCACGAGCTGCCGTTCGAGCTCGGGATGGGGCTGGTCAACACGCCGCTCAACATCCCGAACATGCGGCTCGAGAACCCCGAGGCCGCCGCCCATGTCCGCATCGGCTGGTTCCGCTCGGTGTCGAACATCCCGCACGCCTTCGCGATCCAGTCCTTCGTGTCGGAGCTGGCGCACGCCGCCGGCCGCGAGCCGAAGGAGTACCTGCTGGAGCTGATCGGTCCCGACCGGAAGATCAGCCCGACCGAGATCGGCGACGTCTGGAACTACGGCGAGGATCCGAAGCGCTACCCGATCGAGACCGGCCGCCTGCGCGGCGTGATCGAGGCGGCCGCCAAGGGCGCGGGCTGGGGGCGTCAGATGCCCAAGGGCACCGGCCTGGGCATCGCCGGCCACTACAGCTTCGTCACCTACACGGCGGTGGCGGCCGAGGTGGAGGTCGACGACAAGGGCCAGGTCCAGGTGAAGGCGATCGACATCGCGGTCGATTGCGGGCCGCAGGTGAACCCGGAGCGCATCCGCTCGCAGATGGAGGGCGCGGTGGTCATGGGGATGGGGCTCGCCCTCACCTCCGAGATCACCTTCAAGCAGGGCCGCGCGGTGCAGAACAACTTCGACGGCTACGAGGTCCTCCGGATCGATGCTGCCCCGAAGGTGGTCCGCGTGCACCTCGTGCCGACCGGCAGCTACGACGGGCCGCTCGGCGGCGTCGGCGAGCCCGGCGTGCCGCCGGTGGCGCCGGCCATCGCCAACGCGATCTTCGCGGCCACTGGCCGCCGGGTCCGGCAATTGCCGATCCGCGATCAGCTGAGCGCCTGAACCGTCACCCGTCGCGAGACGTTGGGGCCGTGGGGGAACCCGCGGCCCCATGTTTTGGAAAGCACCCGACCCGATGATGCGTCCCGCCCTCACGGCCTGCCTGACCCTGATCCTGACGGCGGTCCCCGCCCTCGCCTCGCCCTGCGGCGACCGGATCGACAGCATGTCGAAGCGCGTCCAGTCCGAGGTGAGCCAGTCGATCTCGGCCAATACCAGCGGCCAGGGCAACGCCGCCAAGCGCGGCGGCGAGGGGCTCACCGGGACGGAGGGGCAGCGGGCGAACGAGTCGCCGCAGGCCCCCCCGGAGAAGGCGGCCCAGGCCGGCCAGGGCGCGGACGCCGCCCAGCAGGCGAAGGTCGCCCTGGAAGAGGCGCGCACGGCGGATCAGAAGGGCGACGCCAAGGGCTGCGAGGCGGCGCTCACCCGCGCCGAGCAGCAGATGAAGAAGGCGCCGTGAGGAGCTTGGCGGAACAGGCCGGAGGCTCGGTGACCGCGCCTCGACATCGCCGTTGATCCAACCCGCACCGTCATCCTGAGGCGCCGGAGCGCAGCGCGGGCCTCGAAGGAGCCGTCCAGAGGCCGCGCGGTCCCCGGAGCCCTCCTCCGCGGCCTCGCCGCGCAATCACCTCAGTCAGGACGAGGAGGAGGATTGGACAGGGTCGGTCCGGCCCTGCCCCTACCGAGCCAGTGCGCTGATCTCGATCACGAACTTCCGCCGCAGCGCCCGCGAGAAGTCGCCGTAGCCGGCGGCCGCCAGCAGGAACGCCCCCGGACCGCCGATGACGTGCGCGCGGTACCACTGCTCCAGACTCGTCCGCTCCTGCGGCAGCGGGGTCGGGAGCAGGCCATAGCCGGGCGCCCGGTAGGCGCCGGCCCCGACCACGTCGTTCTCGCCCGGCACCAGGATCGGCAGGCCGTTGACCGTCGCGCCGGTGTCGAGCAGCGACCGGTGCGCCTCCGTGAGGCTGTCGGCGTCGGTGCAGTTGTCGATCCCGTCGCCGGAGACGTCGACCACCACGCGCTCGGCCGGGACCGGCAGCGCCGGGAGCACGGCGGCGGTCACCGTGCGGAACATCTGGCCGAGGCAGGTGAACTCGCCCGCCTGCCGCGGGGTGGCCCGGACCAGGGCCGCGGCCGCCGCGGCGTCGGCGCGGCCGGCGATCCGCCGCCATCCGACCGCGAGGTTCGCCCGGTCCGCCCAGGTGACCATCGCGAACAGGATCCCGCCCGGATTGCCGGTGATCGCGCCGAGGACCGACGGATCCTCCAGGGCCTCGGCGATGCCCTCCATCTGCAGCCGGAAGCGCGCGTCGTCGACGGATTGCGACACGTCCACGGAGACGACCAGCGCGGTGGCGACGCTCTCGGGCGCAGCTTGAACAGGCTCGGCTGTGGCGGGCGCGAGCCCGAGGAGCAGGAGGCCGGCGCCCCGCAGCACGCCGCGGCGGATCCGTCGCGAACCCGTCCGCATCATCGGCCTCGGCGCTCCCGGAAGGCGCGGCCCTGCGGCCGTCGCGCATCCGTTAGGCCACGTTTCGACGTCGCGCGAAACCGGCCTTTCGGGGGGCCCGCCGCGCGGACCCGCCCGTCGGACCGACGCGCCGCGGGGCAGGCCCGGATGCGCGTCGGCACGGTGTCGTTGGGCGCGAAGCCCGGCCCCGGTGAGGGAGGTTCGCTCCGGCGGCGGTGGCCCGCTCATCTCGGAGGTTGCCCGTCCTCCGGCCCCGTCCCTAGGCCGACCGGGGGGTCGTGACGGGCGGCCTCGGCCGCCCCGGAAGGTGCCTCAGGCCGCCGCGGCCGCGAGCGCGTGCGGGTTGCCGTTCAGGCCGGCGCAGAGATCGTCGATCTCGGCGAGGTCCAGCGCCTCGCCGGCCCGGCCGGCGATGGTGTCGATCAGGTGATCCTGACGGGGGTCGAACGGGTGACCCTGCATCCGGTAGAACTGGTAGTAGCGCAGCGCCGCCAGGACGGTGTCACGCTCGCGGTCGGTTACGGTGAAGTGCTGCATGGGTAGTCGCTTCCCCTTGTGGCTTCAACGAACGCTCGGGTAGGCCGCGACGCCGATCCCGAGCTTGACTGTTGTAACCCGTGGGCAACTGCCCGACCAGTTCTTGACAGCTCGCGCCGATGTGATTCGCGTCATTTAAGATTTTGATCCTGCCCCGGGCCGGCCGGTCACGGATCGAAAAGATCTACTCGGACAATGGCTTGGCAGGATCGACGGCGAGCGCCGCGCGGTCGGGCCTGTCCGCGGCCCGTCACGAATCCCCGCGCGGGACCCGCGCCGCCGGTCCCGCGCCCGCCTCAGAGGCCGAGCTCGGCCAGGTAGCGCGGCAGCGCGGCGCTCGCCGGCCCGTAGCGGGCATCGTCGAAGGCGTCGGCATTGTCGGACGGCTCCAGGTTGACCTCGCAGGTCGGGATGCCGAGGGCCCGCGCCTGCCGCACGTAGCCCGCGGCCGGGTAGACCGCCCCCGACGTGCCCACCGCCACGAACAGGTCGGCCTCGGCCAGCGCCGCCTCGATCGCGTCGAGGTGCATCGGCATCTCGCCGAACCAGACCACGTCCGGCCGCATCCGGCCCGCCGCGCCGCAGGCGGGGCAGCTGTCTGCCCGGCTGAGGTCGGCCCGCCACGGCGTGACAGCGGTGCAGGCGCAGCAGCGGGCCTTGAGCAACTCGCCGTGCATGTGGGTGATCGCCCGCGAGCCGGCCCGCTCGTGCAGGTCGTCGACGTTCTGCGTGCACAGGAACAGCCGCCCGCCCCGCGCGGCGATCCGCGTCTCGGCCCGCGCCAGGGCACGATGCGCGGCGTTCGGCTCGGCCGCGACCACGCCGCGGCGGCGATGGTCGTAGAAGTCGAGCACCGTGTCAGGGTCGGCCGCGTAGGCCTCCGGGGTGGCGAGCTTCATTGGGTCGAACCGCGCCCAGATCCCGCCGCGGTCCCGGAACGTGCCGAGCCCGCTCTCGGCCGAGACGCCGGCCCCGGTGAGCACGAAGATCGTCCTGGGATGGTCCGTCATGGGCTGCTCCTGCGCGCCGGAGATTGGCCGGATCTGTCCGCTGGTTGGCGGTGCGGTTTCTTTCCCGCTGCGTCCGCTCGGTGAATGCTGCGGCTCGCTTCACCGAGCGGGAGACACGAAATGTCCGATGTTGCGCTGCTGGTCATCGATGTCCAGGAATCCTTCCGGCACAGGCCCTTCTGGAACGACGCCGATGTCCCGCCCTTCACCGCGCGCCTTCAGGCGCTCATCGACGGCGCCGCCGCGCGGCGGATCCCGGTCCTGCAGGTGTTGCACGTCGCCGAGAGCGGACTGTTCGCCATCACCTCCGGCCACGTCCGCACCCTCGAGCCGGTCGTGATCACGCCGACGGCCATCTTCCACAAGCGCCGGCACAGCGCCCTTGTCGAGACCGGCCTGTCCGGCTGGCTGACGCAGCACGGCATCCGCCGGCTGATCGTGTCGGGCATCCGGACCGAGCAATGCTGCGAGACCACGGCCCGCCACGCCTCCGACAGCGGCTGGCAGATCGATTTCGTGACGGAGGCCACCCTGACTTTCGCCATGACCCACCCGGACGGCCGCCGCTTCGGCGCGGACGACATCAAGGCCCGGACCGAGCTGGTGCTGGCCGACCGGTTCGCCCGGATCGCCACGGTGGATCAGGCGCTGGCCGGCCCGGACCTGCCGGTCGCCGCGTGAGCGGGGCGGCCCGGCACATCCCGGTCCTCGTGGTCCTGCCGCCGCGCGCGCTGCTGCTCGACCTCGCCGGCCCGCTGGAGGTCCTGCGCATCGCCGGCACCGTCCAGGACCGGGTCGGCTTCGCGGTGGCGTACGCGGCGCCGCGGGCGCTCACCCGCTGCTCGATCGGGCTCGACCTGGGCGGGGCCGGACCTCTGCCGGATACGGTGGCCGACGGGACGGTCGTGCTCCTGCCGGGCTCCGCGACGCGGGTGCTCGGCGACGCGCCGGAGCGGGCGGCCGACGCCGACGCCGACGCGGAGGCCGAGATCGTCGCGTGGCTGCGCGGCGCCGTCCGGCCGGGCCACACCGTCGCGACCGTCTGCGAGGGCGCGCTACTGGCGGCGCGGGCCGGGCTCCTCGACGGCTACGCCTGCACCACCCACCACGCCAGCTGCGACCGGCTGCGGGCGGCGGCGCCCCGGGCCCGGGTGCTGGAGAACCGCCTGTTCGTGCAGGACCGCGACCGGTTCAGCAGCGCCGGCGTCACGGCCGGCATCGACCTGATGCTGCACCTCGTGGCGGAGTGGGCGGGCCCGGCGACGGCGGTTGCCGTCGCGCGGGCGCTCGTCGTGTACATGCGGCGCGGGCCCGACGACCCCCAGCTCTCGCCCTGGCTCGAGGGGCGCAGCCACCTGCACCCGGCGGTGCACCGGGCCCAGGACGCGATCGCCGCCGACCCGGCCCGAGACTGGTCGCCGGCGCTGCTCGGCCGGTTCGTGGGCGCGAGCCCGCGCAACCTCGCGCGGCTGTTCCGGCTCCACGCGGGCATGACGGTGACGGACGCGGTCAACCGGTCCCGCGTCGCGCTGGCCCGCGACCTGATCGCGCGGAGCGATCTCGGCCTGGAGCGGATCGCCGAGCGGGCCGGCTTCGGCTCCGCCCGGCACATGCGCCGCGTCTGGCGGCAGTTCCACGCAGCGGCGCCGTCGAGCCTGCGCGCTCGATCCGCGGATGTGGCGGCCGAGCCGGCCAACCCGCGGCCCGTAGGCCGGGATTCTGCACGGAACCCCGCGAAACACCCGCCCTCGCGAGCGGAGCGAAGCGATCCAGGGTAGCGCCCCGCTCTCCGGCGTCGCGCGGCCCTGGGTCACTGCGCGGCGCGGGTGGATGGACCGACGCGGCCGCCTGTGACCTCCTGCCCCGCCGACCCCGTCCGCCCGAATCGGCGCGGACCGTGCATCGGCCCGGCGCGCCCGTTGGCGCGGAAGGAGTGAGCGGCATGCCCGAATTCGACCTTGCCATCCGGGGCGGCACGGTGGTCACGGCGAGCGACACGGTCCGGGCCGATGTCGGCGTGCGCGGCGGCCGGATCGTCGCGGTGGCCGAGGGCATCGCCGACGCGGCCCGGGTGATCGACGCCTCCGGCCTGCTGGTGCTGCCCGGCGGCATCGACAGCCACGTCCACATCGCCCAGGAGTCCGGCCCCGGCATCGTCATGGCCGACGATTTCGCCAGCGCCACCCGGGCGGCGGCGGCCGGCGGCAACACCTGCGTGATGCCCTTCGCGCTCCAGCCCCGGGGCGCCTCCCTGCGCGGTGCGGTCGACGCCTACAGGGCCCGGGCCGAGGGCCAGTGCCACGTCGACGTGGCGATCCACATGATCATCTCGGACCCGAGCGAGGCGGTGCTCGGCCAGGAGCTGCCGGCTCTGGTCGCCGACGGCTACACCTCGTTCAAGGTCTTCATGACCTACGACGACCTCGTCCTGAACGACCGCCAGCTCCTCGACGTGTTCCACGTCGCGCGGCGGCAGGGCGCCCGGGTCATGGTCCACGCCGAGGGCTACGACGCGATCCGCTACCTCAGCGAGCGGCTGGAGCGGGCGGGCGAGACCAGGCCCTACGGCCACGCCCTGTCGCGCCCCGAGATCGTCGAGCGGGAGGCGGCGCACCGGGCGATCAGCCACGCCGAGCTGATCGACCTGCCGATCGTCATCGTTCACGTCTCGGGCCGCGAGGCCACCGAGCAGATCGCCTGGGCGCAGGCGCGGGGCCTGAAGATCCGGGCCGAGACCTGCCCGCAATACCTGACGCTGACGGCCGAGGACATGAAGGGACTCGGCCAGGAGGATCTCATGGCGGGGGCGAAGTACGTCTGCTCGCCGCCGACGCGGGACGTCGAGAGCCAGGAGGCGGTCTGGTCGGGGATCCGGCGCGGGATCTTCGACGTGGTCTCCTCGGACCATTGCCCGTTCCGCTACGACGACCCGCAGGGCAAGCTGAACCCGCGGGGTAAGACCTCCTTCCGCTGGATCCCGAACGGCATCCCCGGCATCGAGACGCGGCTGCCGGTGTTCTTCTCGGAGGGCGTCTCGAAGGGGCGGATCAGCCTCAACCAGTTCGCCGCGCTGACCGCCACCAACCACGCCAAGCTGTACGGGCTCTACCCGCGCAAGGGCTCGATCGCTCCGGGCTTCGACGCCGACCTCACGCTTTGGGATCCGAACCGGCGCGAGACCATCCGCCAGGCGAACCTGCACCACGGCTCCGACTACACGCCGTGGGAAGGCTTCGACGTCACCGGCTGGCCGGTGGTGACGATCGCGGGCGGGCAGGTGATCGCCGAGGACGGCCGGGTCCTGTCCGAGCCGGGCCGCGGGCGGGTGCTCGACCGGGCCGTCGACCCGGCCGAGCGGCGGGACGCCTGAAGGACGCGCTGGCCCGCCGCTTGCCTGCAGCCCCCGGGGGAGAACCGCATGGACGTCGAGCTGATCGGCCTGACCAAGCGCTACGGCGCGGCCACCGCGGTCGACGGCATCGACCTGAAGGTGCCGTCCGGCGCCTATTGCTGCCTGCTCGGCCCTTCCGGCTGCGGCAAGACCACGACGCTGCGGATGATCGGCGGCCACGAGCGCGCCAGCGCGGGCGACGTGGTGATCGGCCCGAAGGCGGTGGGCGACGCGGCCCCGGCCGAGCGCGGCACCGCCATGATGTTCCAGAGCTACGCCCTGTTCCCGCACCTCGACGCGCGCGACAACGTCGCGTTCAGCCTGAAGATGCGCGGCATCGGCAAGGCCGAGCGCCGCGCCAAGGCGATGGCGATGCTCGACCTCGTGCAGATGGGCCACCTCGCCGGGCGCCTGCCGGCCCAGCTCTCGGGCGGCCAGCAGCAGCGCGTGGCCCTCGCCCGCGCCCTCGTCACCGGCCCGAAGGTGCTGCTGCTCGACGAGCCACTCTCGGCCCTCGACCCGTTCCTGCGGGTGCGGATGCGGGTGGAGCTGAAGCGGATCCAGACCGAGCTGGGCCTCACCTTCATCCACGTCACCCACAGCCAGGAGGAGGCGATGGCGCTCTCCGACCTCGTGGTGGTGATGAATGCCGGCCGGATCGAGCAGGCCGCCGACCCGCGCACCGTGTTCGAGCGGCCGGCCACCGCCTTCGTGGCCCGGTTCATCGGCGGCCACAACGTGATCCGGCTGTCGGAGGGTCTCGTCGCCGTGCGGGCCGACCGGATGCGGCTCGGCGCCGAGGCCGGCCCCGCCGCGCTGCCGGCCCGGGTGGTCGCGGTCGAGTACCAGGGCACCAGCGTCCATGTCGGCCTCGACGCCGAGGGGCTGGAGCGCGCCCCCGAGAGCCCCGCCGCCCTCACCGCCATCCTCAGCGACGCGGCTTACGCGGCCCGCCCGTTCCACCTCGGCGACACGGTCCCGGTCGGCTGGGACGCCGCCGCCGCCCATCGCCTCGACGCGTAACCCGTAGGGAGACGACCATGGACCTGCCCTCGAAGCCGAGCCGCCGCACGCTCCTGAAGGGGGCGGCCGCGCTCGCCGCGACGCCGGTGACCGGCTTCCCGGCGGTGCACGCCGCCGAGCCCGTGACCCTGCGCTACCTCGGGACCGCGGTGAACCAGTCCGCCGACATCGCCCGGAAGGTGAAGGAGGATCTCGGCCTGACCATCGAGTACATCCCGGTGGTGACGGACGAGGTGACCAAGCGGGCGGTCACCCAGCCGAACTCCTTCGACCTGATCGACACCGAGTATTTCAGCCTCAAGAAGATTCTGCCCTCCGGCAACCTGCAGGGCATGGACGCCGGGCGGATCAAGCTCGCCGACAAGATCTCTTCCATTTTCACCAAGGGGGAAGTGGCGGGAAAGCGGATCGGCGACCAGGGCACGGCGCCCCGCAAGGTCTTCTACCTGGAGGGCCAGGAGTCCAAAAAATTTGCCGGCGAACAGACCGGGTGGATCTCGCTGATCCCGACCGTCTACAACGCCGACACGCTGGGCATCCGGCCGGACCTGATCAAGGTGCCCGTCACGAGCTGGAAGGAGCTCCTGAACCCGGCCTTCAAGGGCAAGGCCTCGATCCTCAACATCCCGTCGATCGGCATCATGGACGCCGCCATGGTGGTGGAGGCCACTGGCGACTACACCTACGGCGACAAGGGCAACATGACGAAGCCCGAGATCGACCGCACCATCAAGGTGCTGATCGAGGCCAAGCGCGCCGGCCAGTTCCGGGCCTTCTGGCAGGACTTCAACGAATCCGTGAACCTGATGGCCTCGGGCGAGACGGTGATCCAGTCGATGTGGTCGCCCGCCGTCACCAAGGTGCGGGCGCAGGGCGTGCCCTGCACCTACCAGCCGCTGAAGGAGGGCTACCGGGCCTGGGCCTCGGGCTTCGGCATCCCCAAGACCCTGAGCGGCAAGAAGCTCGACGCCGCCTACGATTTCATCAACTGGTTCCTGTCGGGCTGGGCCGGGGCCTACCTCAACCGGCAGGGCTACTACTCGGCCGTGCTGGAGACCGCCCAGGCGAACATGCAGCCCTACGAGTGGGCCTTCTGGATGGAGGGGAAGCCCGCCGAGAAGGACATCCTCGGCCCCGACGGCACCCTGATCGAGAAGGCCGGCGCCACCCGCGACGGCGGCTCCTTCGACGCGCGGATGGGCGCGGTCGCCTGCTGGAACGCCGTGATGGACGAGAACACCTACATGGTGCGCAAGTGGAACGAGTTCATCGCGGCGTGAGGGCGGTGGGCGCCGCCGCCTCTCCCCGCCCCCTCCCCCGCGGAGGGGGGCGGGATGCATCGGCGCGCGGGGGGCGAATCCGATGACCGATCTCGCCCTGCCCGCCGCCGCGGCCGCCGAGCGGACCGCGGCGCCCGCCGTCGCGGCGCGCCCCCGCCGCCGCGCCCTCGCCTATCTCCAGGCCGCCCCGCTGGCCCTCGTCTTCCTGATCTTCCTCGTGGTCCCGCTGGTGCTCACCGGGATCGTCTCGCTCTGGGAGTACAACGAGTACGAGATCATCCCGGCGCTCACCCTTCAGAACTACGTCGACGTGTTCGACGGCTGCCTGTCGGCCGACCTCTGCACCACGGTGCGCACCTATCTCTCGACGGTGAAGTTCGTAGTGCTGACGCTGGCGATCACCCTGCCGCTCGGCTTCGCCGTCGCGTACTTCCTGGCCTTCCACGTCCGCTCGGGCACGGTGCGGATGGGCCTGTTCCTGCTCTGCACGATCCCGTTCTGGACCTCGAACGTGATCCGCATGATCTCGTGGATCCCGCTGCTCGGCCGCAACGGCCTCGTCAACGACACGCTGCGCAGCCTCGGGCTGATCCGCGCGCCGATCGAGGGCCTGCTCTACTCCGACTTCGCGGTGGTCCTGGCCTTCGTGCACCTCGACACGGTGTTCATGATCGTGCCGATCTTCAACAGCCTCGCCCGGATCGACCGGCGGCTGATCGAGGCGGCGCGCGACGGCGGCGCGTCCGGCGCGCAGATCCTCTGGAACGTGATCCTGCCGCTCGCCAAGCCCGGCATCGCCATCGGGACGATCTTCGTGACGACGCTGGTGATGGGCGACTTCGTCACCGTCGGCGTCATGGGCGGCCAGCAGATCGCCAGCGTCGGCAAGGTGATCCAGGTGCAGATGTCCTACCTGCAGTTTCCGGCCGCCGCCGCCAACGCCGTGGTGCTGCTCGCCGCCGTGCTGCTGATGATCCTGGGGCTCACCCGGATGATCGACCTCCGGCGGGAGCTGTAGCGATGGATCAGCCCCGCGGCCGCGCCTTCTACCTGCTGGCGGCGGTCTTCGCCCTCTACGTCCTGTTCCTCTACGGGCCGACCCTGACGATCCTGGCGCTCAGCTTCCAGGGCCCCTCCGGCGGCCTGACCTTCCCGATGAACGGCGTCTCGACCCACTGGTTCGCCAAGCTGTGGGCGGGCGTCGGCGTGGTCGACATCTGGGCGGCGTTCCGACGGTCCCTGGCGCTCGGACTCGTGGTGATGGCGCTGACCGTCGGGATCGCCTTCTACGCGGGCCTCGCCTTCCGGAAGGGGTTTTGGGGCGCAGGCCTCGTCTTCGCCCTGGCGGTGTCGAGCCTGATCGTGCCCTCGATCGTGGTCTCCCTCGGCATCGGGCTGGAGTTCCGGCTCCTCGACGACGCCGTGAAGGCGCTCGCCGCCGCGACCGGCTGGGGATTCCTGCAGGATCACGGCACGCTGATGGGCCTCTACACGTCGGCGCTGGGAGCCCATCTCACCTGGACGCTGCCCTTCGGCCTGCTGATCATGTTCGCGGTGTTCAACCGGTTCGACCCGGCCTACGAGGAGGCCGCCCGCGACCTCGGCGCCAGCGGCCCGCAGACGCTCCGCCACGTGGTGGTGCCGATCCTCGCGCCCGCCCTCGTCGGCGTCGCCCTGTTCGGCTTCACCCTGTCGTTCGACGAGCTCGCCCGCACCAGCCAGGCGATCGGCGGCCGCAACACCCTGCCGCTGGAACTGCAGGGTCTGACCACCACGGTGACGACGCCCGAGATCTACGCCCTCGGCACGGTGACGACCGCCGTCTCGGCCCTGGTGATCGGCACGGCGCTCGGCCTGACCCTGTGGCTGCAGAAGCGCCGGGCGCGGCGGGCGCTGGCCGGCCTGTGATCGATGCCGGTCGGCCGCGCCGCCGCATTGCCAATCCGCCCCCGCCCGTGTAAGCGCACGGCGCGCCCCCGAGACACCCTTGGAGGCAGGGGCGCGCCGGGAAGGATGTGGCCGTCCGCCAGGGGCGGCCTTTTCGTTTTCCGGCTCCAGCAATCGTAAAGGATCACGCCATGAGCGCTGTGAAGACGCTTGAGGCCGTGGCACGCGACCGGGTCGGCAAGGGGGCCGCCCGGGCCGTTCGTCGCCAGGGCCAGATTCCCGCCGTCATCTACGGGGGCGGCCAGCCGCCGCAATCCATCGCGGTCGACCTCATCCGCACCCGCACCCTGATCTACGCCGGCGGCTTCAAGACCACGCTGTTCGAGATCAACGCCGGCGGCAAGAAGGTCCGCGCGATCCCGCGCGACTTCCAGCTCGACCCGGTGACCGGCGTGCCGCTGCACGTCGACTTCCTGCGCGTCGTCTCGGGCCAGACCGTCACGGTCGAGGTGCCGGTGCACTTCGTCAACGAGGACGCGGCCCCCGGCATCAAGAAGCTCGGCGGCACCCTCAACATCGTGGCCCACACGCTGAGCCTCGAGGTCGCCCCCGACCAGATCCCGGACGCGATCGAGGTCGACTTGACCGGCCGCGCGATCGGCGACGTCATCCACGTCTCCGACATCAAGATCCCGGCCGGCACCTACACCGGCGAGGCGACCGACCCGGTGGCCAACATCGTGCCGCCGACCGTGCTGGGCGCCGAGGTGGAGGCCGAGGAGGCCGCCATCGCCGAGGCGCAGTCGGCCGAGGCCGCCGAGGAGAAGGCCGAGGAATCCGCCGAGGACGAGAAGAAGGACGGCGAGGAGGCCTGAGCCTCGTCGCTCTCTGTCACGCGACGCGAGAGCCCCGGCCCTGCCGGGGCTCTCTGCGTTTCGGCCGCGGTCAGGGATAGAGCCGCGCCCGGCTCCAGCCCGCGCCCGTCCGGGTGAAGCGCACGCGGTCGTGCAGGCGGAAGTCGCCGTTCTGCCAGAACTCGACGCTCACCGGCGCGATCCGGAACCCGGTCCAGTGCTCAGGCCGGGGGATCGGCCCGTCCCCGTAGCGCTCGGACAGCTCCGCCACCGCCGACATCAGCGTGGCGCGGTCCGCGAGCGGGCGGGATTGCTGGCTGGCGATCGCACCGAGGCGGCTCTCCCGGCGGCGGCTCTGGAAATAGGCGTCGGCCTCCGCGGCCGTGACCGGCGTGATCGGCCCACGGGCCCGCACCTGCCGGCGCAGGCTCTTCCAGTGCAGCACCAGGGCGGCCTGGGGGTTCTGCGCCAGCTCCTCGCCCTTGGTGGACTGGGTGTTGGTGTAGAACACGAAGCCGCGGGCGTCGAAGTCCTTCAACAGGACCATCCGCACGTCCGGCAGCCCGTCCGATCCGGCGGTGGCGAGCGCCATCGCGTTCGCGTCCTCGGGCTCGGAGGCCTCGGCCTCCTTCATCCAGGCGGCGAACAGCCCGACGGGGTCCTCGCTCAGCGTGAAGTCCGCGCTCTTCGGGTCATCGGTCCTTAACTGATCCACGCCAAGACTCCTGCCTGCCGCGTCCAGGGCCTGAGGGGGCACCGACATCGGCGTGTTCGGTCGAGCGAATAGCCCGTCGTGAGTCAGGTGTAATGCGGGGATGCGCGTGTAAAGGGCCAAGCCGGCGGTCGCAGATCGGCGCGTCCGTCTCGGCCCTGTCTCTGGCGATGGTCCTGTGCGGCTGCAGCCAGCCACTGCTGGTCTTCCGGGGCGATCCCCCGGCGGCGGCGCGCGTGGTCGAGGAGCCGACCGTCACCGGCAGCATCGAGAAGCGGCCCGTGAGTTTCGGGGACGACCTCGCCGAGGAGGATTGGCGCCGGGCGCGGGCCGCCCTGAGCGTCGCCCTGGATCCGCAGGGCAACGGGCGCCCGGTCAAGTGGGACAACCCGGAGACCGGGCTTCACGGGTCGGTCAACCCGACCGGGCTGCCGTATGTCTCGGATGAGCTGATCTGCCGCAACTTCCTGGCATCGGTGATCGCGCCGAGCCGCAGCCGCTTCGTCCGCGGCACCGGCTGCAAGCTCTCGGGCGGACCGTGGACGCTCAAGCGCGTCCGGGCCGCGAGCGGCACCGGACGCTCCTGAACTCCGTCGACGTCGGGGGCCCCTGCCCGTGCGGCAGCGGGAGCGCCCCCGCGCCCTCAGTACGGATGCCCGTAATAGGGCCGCACGCGCAGGCGCGGCTGCGCCGCCGGCGGAGCGGCGTAGCGGGCCGCGGCCTCCGGGTCGTAGGTGCGGATATAGGGATCGAGGGCCGGGTCGCGGTAATTGCCGTTGTTGACCCCCGCCGAGCGATCGTTGCCGCTCAGCGCCGCGTAGGGCGAGAGGCCGCTGCCGCTGTCGCCGCCGCCACCGCCGCCACCGCCCCAGGCAAAGGCCGTCCCCGGGATGGCGGCGAGGAGCATCGCCGCGAGGGGCATCGTCAGCGTCTTGCGCGTCATGTCCTGTCTCCGCACCACGTCATTGTCTGGCGAACGGTCCAGCTGGAGGTGGGGTTCCCCTCGGCGAGCCGCCACGGCCTCGCGACATTGTACCACCGCCCGCCAACACGCGTTTATTTGAAGGCCCGCGTTTCGATTTTTTCGGTTCACCGTCCAGAAATCGTCTCGCGCGTTAAGCTTGAACCGGTAGACAGCCACTCGGCCGTGCTTGATCGTGGTGCGGCGTAACAGCATTCGAGCCCGGCTCGACCGTATCCAGGGTCGGGACCGGGCGCATACCGGGCCTGGCTGCCGTGAGCGTCGACACGAAATCCGGCACGCGGGGCATGAGGCTGACCGGCTGATGGAGCGGGCGATCGGAGGCACGGACCGATCGTCGGCGGCCGGTGGCCGGGCTCCCACCCGGGCGGAGCCGCCGGCGCCCGGGACGCCCTCCCGCACCCGGACCGTCACCGTGCGGCTCGACCGACGGTCCCTGCGCGGCTGGCACATCCGCCTTCTCGACCAGCTCGGGCAGCGGCCCGACCATCGGATCCGGGTCGCCTGGGTGGAGCACGCGGAGGGCCTGCCGCCGAACGCGGAGCTCCTGTTCCGTCTGGAGGCCGCCATCCACGGCCTGCCCCGGCCGGGTCTGGCGACCGCCGCGGAACCGGTGGCCCTCGCCCCCTACGAGGCGAGCCCGGAGGGCCCGGAGCCCGGCGGGAGCGGCGCCGACCTCGTCCTCGACCTTTCGGGCAGCCCCGCGGAGCCGGGCTCGGCGCCGGCCTGGCGGCTCGACTACGACGGGATGCCGGGCGAGGCCGGCCTCCTCGCCGCCCTGTTCGCCCACGGAGCGCCGGTGGCGGCGCTGCGCGGGCCGGACGGCAGGCCGGTGGCGGTCGGCCGCCTGGGCGCGGAATCGCACACGGTGATGCTCGCGGCCTTCGAGGGCTACCTCGCGCGGACCATCACGCTGATCCTCGCCGCCCTCGACGGCGCCGCCTCGACGGAGCTTCCCGACGGCGCCGGGGCGCCCCTGAAGCCCGCGGCCGGCTACGACCTCGGCGGCCTGGGCGCGCGCCGTCGGGCCGCCGGTGGGCTCGCCCGGCAGATCGCGCGCAGGCTCTACGCCCTCTGCTTCCACGGCCCGCACTGGCGGGTGGGCTGGCGGCGGATCGCCGGCCCCGACCTGATCGACCTGCGCCGGCATCCGGAGGGCGGCTGGCAGGTCCTCCCCGACGACGGGCGGCGCTTCTACGCCGACCCCTTCGCGATCGCCCGGGACGGCGCCGTGACCCTGTTCGTGGAGGAGTTCGACTACCGCCGCGGCAAGGGCGTGATCGCCGCGGTGGGCTTCGGGGAGAACGGGCCCCGCGGCCGGCCGGAGCCGGTGCTCGAGCTCGAGACCCACCTGTCCTACCCGTTCGTGTTCGAGGCGGACGGGCAGGTCTGGATGATCCCGGAATCCCACGCCTCCGGGACGATCGACCTCTACCGGGCCACCGACTTCCCGCGCGGCTGGGTCCACGAGGCGGTGCTCCTGGACGGGGTCGTGGCCGGGGACGCGACCCTGCTGCAGCACGGCGGCCGCTGGTGGATGTTCGCCACGGTCCGGGCCGGCGGCGGCAGCTACTCCGACACGCTCCATCTCTGGCACGCGCCGCATTTCCGCGGGCCCTGGACGCCCCACCGGCACAACCCGGTGCTGATCGACATCGGCTCCGCCCGGGCCGCGGGCCCGATCGTGGCGCGCGACGGCGGCCTGATCCGGCCCGTCCAGGATTGCCGACAGGGCTACGGCGCGGCGCTCGGCCTCGCCCGGATCCTGCGCCTCGACGAGGAGGGCTACGCCCAGCGGGTCGAGACGCGCCTGCGGCCGGGGGCGGCCTGGCCGGGCACCCGCCTGCACATGCTGAGCGCGGCCGGCGGCTTCGAGTTCATCGACGGCTCGCACCGGGCCCGCCCCCGCCTCCTGGGCTGAGGGCGCCTTCTGGGCTGAGGGCGCCTGCTGGGCTGAGCCCGGGCCGAACCGCCCCGTGCGGCCGCGCGCGGCCCCGTCGGTGCCGAACGGCACCCGCATACGGCTCGCATCGCGGCCGCGCGCGCGCTAAGCGGGGACCTCACCTGCGCCGATCCAGCAGAACCGCCGGGACGATCACCATGGCGAGCCCCGTCGAACATGCGAGCTTCCTGCCGCCGGTCCTGACCTTCCTCACCGCGGCTGTGATCGGCGTGCCGATCTTCCGGCTGATCGGGCAGAGCGCCGTGCTCGGCTACCTCGTGGCCGGCGTGCTGATCGGGCCCTCGGGCCTGTCGCTGATCGCCGAGCCCGAGACGGCGGCGAGCGTCGCCGAGATCGGCGTGGTGCTCCTGCTCTTCATCGTCGGCCTGGAGCTGCACCTGTCGCAGCTCGTCTCCATGCGCCGCGACATCTTCGGCCTCGGCACCGCGCAGCTCGTCGTCTGCGCGCTGGTGCTCGGCGGCGCCGGAATTCTGGCCGGCCTCAGTTTCGGCGCCGCCGCGGTGATCGGCCTCGCGCTCGCCCTCTCGGCCACCGCGGTGGCCCTGCAACTCCTGGAGGAGCGGGGCGATCTCGGCAGCGCCTACGGCGCGCGCGCCTTCGCGGTGCTGCTGTTCCAGGACCTGTCGGTGGTCGGCATCCTGGCGCTGATGCCGCTGCTGGCCTCGGCCGGCGAGGCGACCGACGTCTCCTGGCTCGGGGAGGCGGCGGTCTCCACCGGCAAGGCGCTCGCGGCGATCCTCGCGGTGGTGCTGGTCGGCCGCTACGGCCTGAACCCGTTCTTCCGGCTGCTCGCGGCGAGCGGCGCCCGCGAGGTGATGACCGCCGCGGCACTCCTGGTGGTGCTCGGCACCGCGCTGCTCATGGAGCAGGTCGGCCTGTCGATGGCGATGGGCGCGTTCCTCGCCGGCATCCTGCTGGCCGAGTCGAACTTCCGCCACCAGCTGGAGGCCGATATCGAGCCGTTCCGCGGCATGCTGCTCGGCCTGTTCTTCATGAGCGTCGGCATGTCGATCGACGGCAACCTCGTGCGCGAGGTCTGGCCGGCCCTGTTCGGCGCGACCCTGGCGGCGATCCTGGTCAAGGTCGCCATCGTGGCCGGCCTGTTCCGGCTGTTCGGCTCGGACACCCTCGGGGCCCTGCGGGGCGCCGCGGTCCTGGCGCCCGCGGGCGAGTTCGCCTTCGTGCTGCTGCCGCAGGCCCAGGATCTCGGCCTCACCGGCGTCACGGCGACGCGCTTCGCGGTGGCGCTCGCCGCGCTGACCATGCTGATCGGCCCCATCGCCGCCAAGGGTCTCGACAAGCTGATCGAGCGGCGCAACGCGCGCAGCACCTTCGCGCTGGAGGAGCCCTCCAGCGAGCTCTCCGAGAGCGGCGACGCCCGGGTGCTGGTGATCGGCTTCGGCCGGTTCGGGCAGGTGCTGACCCACGTGCTGATGGCCGAGGGCATCCCGGTCACGGTGATCGACAAGGACGTGGAGCAGCTGCGCGCCGCCTCGCGCTTCGGCTTCCGCATCTACTATGGCGACGGCACGCGCCTCGACGTGCTGCGCGCCGCCGGGATCGGTCGGGTCGAGCTGGTCTGCATCTGCGTCGACGACCGGGAGGGCGCCCTCAAGATCGTCGACATCGTCCACGAGGAGTTCTCCAGCGTGCGCACCTTCGTGCGGGCCTACGACCGCCTGCACGCGGTGGAGCTGATGAACCGGGACGTCGACTACCAGATCCGCGAGACCGCCGAATCCGCCCTCGCCTTCGGGCGGGCGGCCCTCGAGGGGCTCGGCCTGTCGCCGGAGGCCGCCACCGCCCGGACCGACGACGTGCGCAAGCGCGACATCGCGCGGCTGGTCCTGCAGCAGGCCGGCGCCCTGCCGGACGGGTCCAGCTGGATGCGCGGCGCCGCGGCGGGCCTGAAGCCCGAGCCGCTGACCGCCCCGGTCCGGCCGGCCCGGGCGCTCAGCACCGAGACCCGCGACCTCGTGGGCAGCGACCGGCGCGAGGCCGCCGAGCGGCTCCTGGAGAAGCCCGCCCTGGCCCCGCAGGAGACGGAGGCCGCCGAGGAATCCGATCCGGAGACCGAGCTCGAATCGGAAGGCAGCGCCCGGGATGCGTGACGGGCCGGATGTCTGACCTGTCCGACGGGCCGCCCCCGGCGGAGGCGGGCCGCTTCGTCACCGGCTCGATCCTCCGCCACGTCGTCGTGATGGCCGCCACCGGCTCGGTGGGGCTGATGGCGATCTTCGTCGTCGACCTCCTGTCGCTGCTCTACGTCTCGACGCTGGGCGACCCGAACCTCACGGCGGCGGTCGGCTTCGCCGGCATCGTGCAGTTCTTCGCCACGGCGGTGAATATCGGCCTGATGATCGCGGCCGGCGCCCTGGTGGGGAAGGCCGTCGGCGCGCGCGACCCGGCGGCGGCGCGGCGCCTCGCAACGTCCGCGCTGGTCCTCGGCAGCCTCGTGGCCGCCGTCATCGCGGGGCTGATCGCGCTGCTGGCCGGCCCGCTCCTGGCCCTGATCGGCGCCGAGGGCGAGGCGCTGCGCGTGGCCGTCCTGTTCCTCCACATCACTCTGCCGTCGAACCTGCTGCTCGCCGCCGGCATGCTGTTCACCGGCCTGCTGCGCGCGGTCGGCGAGGCGGGTCAGGCGATGGCGGTCACGCTCGCCGGCGCCGTCGTCACCGCGTTCCTCGACCCGCTGCTGATCTTCGGGGCGGGCCTCGGCGTGACGGGCGCGGCGATCACGGTCTGCGTGGCGCGCGCGACCTTCGTGGCGGTGGGCATCCGCGGCGTCGCGCGGCACGGGCTCCTCGGCCGGCCGCGCCTGCCCGACCTGCCGCCCGACGCGGCCGCCCTGGCGGGGGTCGCGGGCCCGGCCGTGCTCACCAACCTCGCACCCTCGGTGGCGAGCGCCTTCCTGGCGCGCCTTTTTGCCGGCTACGGAGCGGACGCGGTCGCCGCCGCGTCGGTGATCGACCGGCTGACGCCGGTGGCCTTCGGCGGCCTGTTCGCGCTGTCGGGGGCGATCGGCCCGATCCTGGCGCAGAACTGGGGTGCGGGCCGGTTCGATCGGATGCGCGGCGTGCTCGGCGCGGCGATCCGGGTGACGCTGGCCTACTGCGCCGGGGTCTGGCTTCTCCTGGCGCTCGGCCGGGGGTGGCTCGCCGGCCTGTTCGGCCTGCAGGGGGTCGCGGCCGAGCTGTTCGGCTTCTTCTGCCTCGTCGGCGGCGCGATCTGGTTCTTCAACGGGCTGCTGTTCCTCGGCAACGCCGCCTTCAACAATCTCGGCTTCCCGCTGCGCTCGACGCTGCTGAACTGGGGCCGGGCGACGCTCGGGACGATCCCGCCGGCGATGCTCGGCGCGGCGCTCTACGGCCCCCGCGGGGTGGTGGCCGGGATGGGGATCGGCTCCCTGATCTTCGGGGCGCTCGGCATCCTGCTGGCCCGCCGCACGGTCGACCGGCTGGAGGGAAGCGGTCCGCGGCGGCCGGGGGCGGACATCGCCGCGGAGGCGCCCCAGCGCGCGGCGCCGCTGCCGGCGGGGCACGCCCATCCCGAGCCGATGACCTGAGACGGCGGCGGCAAGGCACAAGTTCCGCGGGTGGGAACTGGTATTTCCCCGCGCAAAGGGTCACGATGCCCTGTCCCGGACGGTCCCGGCCGGGACAGAGTCGAGGCGTCATGTTCAACCCGCTCGAGATGTTCCAGGCCCAGGGCGAGGCCGGGCTTCAGGCCATGGGCCAGCCGTTCGGCCTGACGACCGAGCAGACGGCCCGCGCCTTCGAGGCGCTGATGCCGGCCCTGACGCTCGGCCTCCAGCGCAGCGTCGGCCTGGACCCAGCCGGCTTCGCCCGGATGTTCGGCCTGGAGGCCGCCAAGCCGGCGCCCGCCCAGGGATTCGAGGCCCTCGGCCAGATGTTCGGGTCCGCGCAGCTGATGCAGGCGGTGCTGCGGCAGGCCTCGGCGACGAGCGGCGTCGGCGCGCAGGTCCTGCGCCAGATGCTGCCGATGATGGCGGGCGCCGTGGTGGCGAGCATCGTCCACGTCATGCTGAACCAGCCGCAGGCCGAGCCCGCGCGGCCGAGCGCGCCGCCCCCGCCCGTGCCGTTCCCGTTCGGCCCGGCCTGGGCCGAGATGGCCAAGGCGATGATGCCCGCCGTCGAGCCGCCGGCCCCGCCGCCGAAGCCCGCCGCCAAGCCGACCGCCAGGCCGACGACCAAGCCCGCCGCCAACCCGCAGGCGGCCGCGGGCGAGGCCGGCTCCGACATGTTCCAGCAGATGCTGCGCACCGGTGCCGAGGTTCAGGGCAACAACATCCGGGCGATGCAGGAGCTGTTCGAGACCTTCTGGCCCGCCTCCGGCACGCCGTCCGCGAGCGCCGCGCCTCCGGCCCCGTCGGGTAGCCCGGCCCGGCCCGATCCGGCGTCGGCCGACCCCGCGGCCGGCAAGGGCCGGCGCGGTCGCCAGCCCGGCGGGACCGGTTGACGCGGGGACCGGGCCGGGACGAACGTTGACCCGGCGGACCGGAGCGGCAACTTGCCGGCGAGGAGATCCGTCGATGAGCGAGCACCTGACCGCCTGGGACGACCGTGCCGAGAGCGTCGGCGGGAACGGTGTGGCCAAGCGCACGATCCCGGGCTCCGGCGCCAGCCTCGTGCGCGTGGTCGTGCCGGCGGGCGCCTCCGCACCGGCCCACAGCCACGATCACGAGCAGTTCGTGCAGGTGCTCTCCGGCTCGGGGATCCTGGAGACCGAGCAGGGCCGCGCGCCGTTCTCGGCCGGCAGCGTGTTCCACTTCCCGGCGGGGGCGTGGCACGCGGCCGCGTTCGAGACCGAGACGGTCCTGATCGAGACGAACCTCGCGCCGCCGGCCTGACGGCGCCGCACGCCGTCCGCCCTCAGCCGTCCGCGGAGGTGTCGAACTGCGGGTCCAGACCGGCGATGCGCGCCACCGTGTCGTGAGCGTAGCGGATCGCCTCCTCGGCGGTAGCAGCCACCCCTCTTGCGGATCGAGGACGATACCGTCCGACCGGGCCGCGCAGGCCGCGACAGCCATCGACGCTCCGGCCCAAGCCGGGAGCGTGGCGACGTACACGGCGCAGACCCACGTCCACGGGCCGCCGAAGTCGATGTCTGTCTAGGTGTCCGTCAGATCCGACAGCGGGATGATCTGGCACTCGAAGCCGGCCTCGCGGCGCCGCCACGTCGCGGACAGGTGCCTCTGCGCGGCCGGCGGTATGCGCGCGGCGTCGCGTTTCAGATCGCTCGAACCGGGGCAGCGCCGGTCCTGCCGTCGCGGAGGATCACGTCCGTCCGTATGCTGCCGTCCGATCCGTCGAGCACCGGATCACCGGCGCCGAGACTCTGCTCGATCCCGTGCCGTCCGATGCCGGGCAGGTCGGGCTCCCGCATCCGTGCCGCGAACTTCGTGTGGACCTACGATGCCGTACAGCGGACCCTGTCCAGGATCCCGGGTCTGGACGACCTCACGCGAGACATCGACGGTCACGTCGGTTTTGCCATCGATCCGGGGATCCCGCGTCCGGTCCTTCGGCGCGACGACGAGCGAACCGCTCCCACCGCACCGGCGGTCGCAGCCGCGCGGCAGATCCCGTCGAAAGCCGGCCTCAATCTCCAGCAAGTCGAGAGCGATGACGGCTAGTCCGAGCCGAAGCTCAGCGATGTGATGATCCAGGACATCCGGCAGACGACAGCACCGCATCGCGTCTCTGATCCTCGAGGCGTTCATGCTTCATTCCATGACTCTTCTCCTTTTTGCCGCTGATGCGTGGCTGAAAGGGAAAATATGCCGGCACCCGCCGCGACGGGAACGCGGCGGTCTGCGACAAATTATTCTTGGCGCGCGAGTAAAATGCCTGTGCTTGGCCTGAGCCCTCGGCGCGTGTAGGAATCCCACCTTCAACGCCCGCCCGTGCACGCCGACGAAAGGCCGGGCATCGCCCCTACCAGAACAGAGGCAGATCATGAGCGCCGGTACCGCCGCCGACAAGCACTTCTCCAACAGCTTCTTCGCCGCCCCGCTGACGGAAGCCGATCCCGAGATCGCCGAGGCGGTGGCCAAGGAGCTCGGCCGCCAGCAGCACGAGATCGAGCTGATCGCCTCGGAGAACATCGTCTCCCGCGCCGTGCTGGAGGCTCAGGGGTCGGTGCTCACCAACAAGTACGCCGAGGGCTATCCGGGCCGGCGCTACTACGGCGGCTGCCAGTTCGTGGACATCGCCGAGGACCTCGCCATCGAGCGCGCCAAGCGCCTGTTCGATTGCGGCTTCGCCAACGTGCAGCCGAATTCCGGCTCGCAGGCCAACCAGGGCGTGTTCCTGGCCCTGATGCAGCCCGGCGACACGTTCCTGGGCCTCGACCTCGCGGCCGGCGGCCACCTCACCCACGGCGCCCCGCCGAACGTCTCGGGCAAGTGGTTCAAGCCGGTCTCCTACACGGTGCGCCGCGAGGACCAGCGGATCGACATGGAGCAGGTCGCCCAGCTCGCCCAGGAGCACAAGCCGAAGGTGATCATCGCCGGCGGCTCGGGCTACCCGCGCCACTGGGACTTCGCGAAGTTCCGCGAGATCGCCGACTCGGTCGGCGCCTACTTCATGGTCGACATGGCCCATTTCGCGGGCCTCGTGGCGGCCGGCGTCCACCCGTCGCCGTTCCCGCACGCCCACGTCGCCACCACGACGACCCACAAGACGCTCCGCGGCCCGCGCGGCGGCATGATCCTGACGAACGACGAGGCGCTCGCCAAGAAGTTCAACTCGGCGATCTTCCCCGGCCTCCAGGGCGGCCCGCTGATGCACGTCATCGCCGGCAAGGCGGTGGCCTTCGGCGAGGCGCTGAAGCCCGAGTTCAAGATCTACGCCCGCCAGGTGGTGGAGAACGCCCGGGCGCTCGCCGACACGCTGATCTCGGGCGGCTACGACATCACCTCGGGCGGTACCGACAACCACCTGATGCTGGTCGACCTCCAGCGGAAGGGCCTCACCGGCAAGGCCGCCGAGGCGGCCCTGTCGCGGGCGCACATCACCTGCAACAAGAACGGCGTCCCCTTCGACACGCAGAAGCCGACCATCACGTCGGGCATCCGGCTCGGCACCCCGGCCGGCACCTCGCGCGGCTTCGGCGTCGCCGAGTTCAAGCAGATCGGCGGCTTCATCGTCGAGGTGCTGGACGGGCTCGCCGCCAAGGGTGAGGCCGGCGACAGCGCGGTCGAGGCCGACGTCAAGACCCGCGTCCACGCGCTGACGGACCGGTTCCCGATCTACGGCTGAGGCGAGAGAGCCGCTTGAGCGGGGCCGGTCTTCCGGGCCGGCCCGCGGTGGATTAGGAAACGGCCGCGGATCCGACCGGTCCGCGGCCGTTCCCATGCCCGAGCATCGAGATCCATGCGCTGTCCCTACTGCGGCGGCTCCGAGACCCAGGTGAAGGACTCGCGGCCCTCCGAGGACGGCGCCGCGATCCGGCGCCGCCGGGTCTGCCCGGACTGCGCCGGCCGCTTCACCACCTTCGAGCGCGTGCAGCTCCGCGAGGTCGTGGTGCTCAAGCGCTCGGGCAAGCGCGTGCCGTTCGACCGCGACAAGCTCCAGCGCTCCATCGACGTGGCGCTCCGCAAGCGCGCCGTCGATCCGGAGCGGATCGAGCGGCTGGTCAGCGGCATCACCCGGCAGCTCGAGAGCGCCGGCGAGCCCGAGGTGACGTCCGAGACGATCGGCGAGCTGGTGATGGCGGGGCTGAAGGGCCTCGACGACGTCGCCTACGTGCGCTTCGCCTCGGTCTACAAGAATTTCCGCGAGGCCCGGGACTTCGAGGAGCTGCTCGGCACGCTGAGCGACGGCATGCCGGTGCCGGCGGCCGCGCCGGAGCCGGAGGGCGACCCGGAACCGGAGGCGTCGGGGCGCCGCCGCGCCGGGCGTCCATGAGCGGCGACGCGAACTTCATGCGCCTCGCCCTGGCGCTGGGCCGCCGCGGGCTCGGCACCACCTGGCCGAACCCGTCGGTCGGCGCCGTCGTGGTCGAGCCCGGGACCGGCCGGATCCTCGGGACGGCGGCCACGGCGCCGGGCGGGCGCCCGCACGGGGAGCCCGTGGCGCTCGCCGCCGCCGGAGAGGCCGCCCGCGGCGCGACCCTCTACGTCACCCTGGAGCCCTGCTCCCATCACGGCCGCACGCCACCCTGCACCGACGCGATCCTGGCCGCCGGGATCGCCCGGGTGGTCAGCGCCCTGGAGGATCCCGACCCGCGGGTGGCGGGGCGCGGCCACGACCTCCTGCGGCGGGGCGGCGTCGCGGTCGAGACCGGCCTGATGCGGGACGAGGCGGCGCGCGACCATGTCGGCCACGTCACCCGGGTGACGCGCGGCCGCCCGGCCCTGCACCTCAAGCTCGCCCGCACCCGCGACGGCTTCTGCGCCGCCGCGGGGCCGGAGCGCCTGCGGATCACCGGGCCGGTGGCGGACGGGGCGGTCCACCTCTGGCGGGCCCACGCCGACGCGATCCTGATCGGCATCGGCACCGCCCGGGCCGACGACCCGTCGCTGACGGTGCGGCTGCCGGGCCTAGGGGCGCGCTCGCCCCTGCGGGTCGTGCTCGATACGCACCTGCGGCTCTCCCCGGCGAGCGTGCTCGCCCGGACCGCCCGCGACACGCCGACCCTGGTGCTCACGACCCGCTCGGCCCCGGCCCACGCGCGGCGGGCCCTGGAGGCGCTCGGCGTCGCGGTCGCGACCGTGCCGGCGGACCCGGCCGGCGGGATCGATCTGCCGGCGGCCCTGGCGCATCTCGGCGAGCGCGGCCTGACCCGCCTGTGCAGCGAGGGCGGCCCCCGCCTTGCGGAGGCGCTCGCGCGGGCCGATCTGATCGATGCCTGCACCCTCGTCACCGGGCCGATGGCGCTGGGACCGGCGGGCGGGCTGCGGGCCCTGGGCCCGGCCCTGGCGGAGGCCCTTTCGGGCGATCGGTTCCGCGAGGCCGAGCGGCTGCAGCTCGGGCCCGACGCGGCCGTGACCTACGAGCGCAACAGGACGTAAGCGATGTTCACCGGCTTGGTCAGCGATGTCGGCACGGTCGCCTCGGTCACGGGCGACGGCGACCTGCGCCGGATCGCGATCCGCGCCTCCTACGACCCGGCGACGATCGCGCTCGGCGCATCGATCGCCTGCGCCGGTCCGTGCCTGACCGCCGTGTCGGTGGAGCCGACCGCGGGCGGCTGCGTCTTCGCGGTCGACGCCGCCGCCGAGACGCTGGCGCGCACCACCGTGGGCGCCTGGGTGGCGGGCACGCGGATCAACCTCGAACGCTCCCTGAAGATCGGCGACGAGCTCGGCGGGCACCTCGTCACCGGCCACGTCGACGGCGTCGCCGAGATCGTGGAACGCGAGACCGTCACGGCCGGTGCCTGGGGCGCCAGCGAGCGGTTCACCCTCCGGGCGCCGGCGCCCCTGGCGAAGTTCATCGCCGAGAAGGGCTCGGTCTGCCTCGACGGCACCTCGCTCACGGTGAACGCGGTCCAGGGCGACCTGTTCTCGGTGCTGCTGATCCCGCACACGCTCCAGGTCACTACCTGGGGCGAGCGGCGGCAGGGTGACCGGCTCAACTTGGAGGTCGACCTGATCGCCCGCTACGCCGCCCGGCTGACCGAGGCGCGGGCCGGCTGAGCAGGGTACGCGTCTTCGCCAGCGGAGCGAAGCAGACCCACAGCGCCACATCGCCGGGCGTCGCGCGGCCCTGAGTTGCTTCGCTCCGCCCGCAACGACGGCCTGGGCCCCTCAGCGCGGCGGGATCGAGTAGGTGCCGGTGGCGTGGCAGACGAGCTCCGGGCTGCCGACGGCGGTGATCGACACCTCGCCGACGGCGAGGCGCCGGCCGAGCTTGAGCAGCCGGCACTCGGCCACGAGATCCCCCGTGGCGGGTTTGCGCAGGAAGTTGAAGTTCAGACTGGTCGTCACCGCGAGCGCAACGGGACCGATATTGGCGAGGATCGCCGCGTAGAGGGCGTAGTCGGCGAGCGCCATCATGGCCGGCCCGGAGACGGTCGCGCCGGGCCGGAGGAAGCGCTCGTGGGCCTCCAGCCGCATCCGCGCCGCGAGGGGTCCCACCGCCTCGAGATGGTAGGCCCGGCCGCCCGCCTGCATCTGCGGGAACTCGCGGTCGAGGAAGTCCTGCGTCTCGGCGAGGGTGAGGATCGTGGCGGTCATGGGCCCTTGCAGCACGGCGGTACCGCCAGGGCAATCACCAGGCCTCTGGAGCGGCCTTCCTCATCGGAAGAGCCCGGTCGATCCGCGGTGTCGTCTTCGCGAGCGCAGCGAAGCGACCCAGTCGGCGCTCCATTCACGGATGTCGCGCCACCCTGGGTCACTTCGCTGCGCGCGGGATGACGGAGGGCTGCCTCCATCGAGGGCTTCGGCCGGACGCCACATCAGGATGGGGACGCGGGCGGGAGAACCGTCCCGCCGCCCCGATCAGAAGAAGATCGGCCGCGCGCTGGCGGTGATCTCGCTTAGCACGGCGCCGGTGGCCGGCTCGACCTCCTTCAGCACCACGTCGTAGCCCCAGAGGTCGGCGAGGTGCTGCAGCACGCGCTTGGCGTCGTCCTTCTGCAGGGTGATCTTGTTGATCGCCTTGTGGTGCAGGATCAGGCGCCGGTCGCCCTCCAGGTCCACGTCCACCACCTCGATGTCGGGGTCGAGCCACGCCACGTCGTACTGGCGCGCGAAGGCCCGGCGCAGCTTGCGGTAGCCGCGCTCGTCGTGGATCGCCTCCACCCGCAGCTCCGGCTCCTCCGGATCGTCGACCACGTGGAACAGGCGCAGGTCGCGCATCAGCTTCGGCGACAGGAACTGCTGGATGAAGCTCTCGTCCCGGTAATTCTCCCAGCAATCGCGCAGGACCGCCATGGCGTCGCCGGCCCCGGCGATGTCGGGGAACCACGCCCGGTCCTCCTCGGTCGGCTGCTCGGCAATGCGGGCGATGTCCTGCATCATCGCGAAGCCGATCGCGTAGGGGTTGTGGCCGCCGTAGGAACGATCGTCGTAGGTCGGCTGCCGGATGACGTTGGTGTGCGACTGCAGGAACTCGAGATAGGCCGCCTCGGTGATCTGCCCGGATTCCGACAGGGCGTTCATGATCCGGTAGTGGCAGTAGGTGGCGCAGCCCTCGTTCATCACCTTGGTCTGGCGCTGCGGGTAGAAGTACTGGGCGACCAAGCGCACGATGCGCAGGATCTCGCGCTGCCACGGCCGCAGGCGCGGGGCGACCTTCTCCAGGAAGTAGAGGATGTTCTCCTGCGGCAGCTCCAGCAGCGCCTTGCGCCGCTCCGCCGCCAGGTCGGAGCGGACGGCGCCCGTCTTCTGCGGCAGGGTCCGCCAGAGGTCGTTGTAGATCTGCTCGCCGTGCTCGATCCGCTCGCGCTCCCGCCGCTGCTCGGAGGCGAGGTCCGGCCGCTTCTTGCGCGGGTAGCGGTGGACGCCCTGGCTCATCAGCGCGTGGGCGGCGTCGAGCACCTGCTCCACCGCCTGGTGGCCGTAGCGCTCCTCGCAGCGGGCGATGAAGCCTTTCGCGAAATCCAGGTAGTCCAGAATACCTTCAGCGTCGGTCCATTGCCGGAACAGATAATTGTTCTTGAAGAAGTGGTTGTGGCCGAAGGCGGCGTGCGCGATGACGAGCGTCTGCATCGTCGCCGTGTTCTCCTCCATGACGTAGGAGATGCAGGGGTCCGAGTTGATGACGATCTCGTAGGCGAGCCCCATCAGGCCGCGGCGATACCCCGACTCGTGCTGGGCGAAGTGCTTGCCGAAGGACCAGTGCTTGTAGAACAGCGGCATGCCGATCGACGCGTAGGCGTCGAGCATCTGCTCGGCCGTGATGATCTCGATCTGGTTCGGGTACCAGGACAGGCCGAGCTGCGGCCCGGCCACCGCCTCGCAGGCGTCGTGGATCCGCCGGATCGTGTCGAAATCCCAGTCGTTGCCGGTGAACAGGGGTTTCTGGTTGCCCGCGATGATCTGGGGCGTGCGTGCCTTGACGAGCGTCATGCGGCCTCCCGATCGGTTGATGCGCGCGCCGCCATCACGCCTCCGCCTCGGCGCGGCCTTCCTTGCGGCCGAACAGCTCGCGGAAGACCGGGTAGATCTCCCGGCGGTGGTTGACCTTGCGCATGGCGATCGGCCCGCCGGCCTTGGCGATCGCCTCGTAGGTCCGCCACAGGGTGGTGCGGTGCTCGACGAAGCCGGCGCGCGGGCCGTTCTCGTCGCCGACCTCCAGATAGGCGAAGTGCTGGCAGGCCGGCAGGATGTGCGACCGCAGCAGCTCCGTGGAGGTCGGCCCGTCGGAGGAGACGTTGTCGCCGTCCGATGCCTGGGCGGCGTAGATGTTCCAGTCGTTCGGGTCGTAGCGCTCGGCGATGACGCGCTTCATCTCCACCAGCGCGGAGGAGACCAGGGTGCCGCCCGTCTCGCGCGAGCCGAAGAAGGTCTCCTCGTCCACCTCGGTCGCCCGGTCGGTGTGGCGGATGAACACGATCTCGACGTGCCGGTAGCGCCGCGTCAGGAAGATGTGCAGCAGGATGTAGAACCGTTTGGCGAGGTCCTTCATGTGCTCGGTCATCGAGCCGGACACGTCCATGAGGCAGAACATCACCGCCTGCGCGATCGGCCGCGGATAGGGCTCGAACCGGCGGAAGCGCAGGTCGATCGGATCGACGTAGGGGATGCGCTTCGCGCGCTCGCGCAGCCGGAACAGCGCCTGCTCCAGGTCGGCCCGCTCGGGGTGCCCCTCGGGAAGGGCGTCGAGCCGGGCTTCCAGGGCCGCGACCTCGTCGGGCTTCGGGCGCTTGAGGGCGATCCGCCGCGACATCGAGTTCCGCAGGGTGCGGGTGAGCGCGAGGTTGGCGGGCGAGCCGGTCACCGTGTAGCCCGCCCGACGCAAGCCTTCCGTCTCGACCACGGCCAGCCGCCGCTTGGCGAGGTCCGGCAGTTCCAGATCCTCGAGGAACAGCTCCAGGAACTCCTCGCGGGTGAGCACGAAGCGGAACGCGTCCTCGCTGTTCTCGCCGCCCTCCCCGCCCTCGCCGGCACCGCGACCGCCGCCGCTGCCCGGGGGGCGCTCGATCGTGTCGCCCTCCACGTAGGTCTTGTTGCCGGGCAGGATGTGGTCCTGCAGGCCCGTGCCGGGCTGGCGCGAGAACCGGGGCTCGCGGACGCCGTCCGCCGGAACGGTGACGCGGCCGTCCTTGCCGAGATCCTTGATGTCCTTCTCGCGGGCGGATTCCCGCACCGCGCGCTGGGCCACGTCCTTCACGCGCCGCAGGAAGCGCTGGCGGTTCGGGAGGCTCTTGCCGCCCGGGTTCAAACGTCGGTCGACGATGTGCATCCGCTGCGAAAACCCTCGTCCGCGTGCTCCGGCCGGGTCCGGACCCTTGTCGTACCATGCTGCCACCGGAGGAATGGATCCCTCTTTCGCAGCAGGGCCGAGATCTTCGCCGGCCGGTCGTCCGAAACTGTGGCGGCGGAGGGTCGGAACGGGGCCCGGCCGACCCGGCGGACCGGTCGAGCCCCGTCGCCCCTCAGCCGGCCTGCTTCACCCGCATGTACCACTCCACCAAGCGGCGGACCTGCCGCTCGGTGTAGCCGCGCGCGACCATGCGCTCGACGAACTCACCGTGCTTCTTCTCGGTCTCGCCGTCCTTCTTCGAGCCGAAGGAGATCACCGGCAGCAGCTCCTCCACCTGGGAGAACATCCGCCGCTCGATCACCTCGCGCAGCTTCTCGTAGGAGGTCCAGCTCGGGTTGCGGCCGCCGTGCTGCGCCCGGGAGCGCAGGGCGAACTTCACGACCTCGTTGCGGAAGTCCTTCGGGTTGGCGATCCCGGCGGGCTTCTCGATCTTGGTCAGCTCCTGGTTCAGGAGCTCGCGGTTCATCAGCTGGCCGGTCTCGGCGTCCTTGAAGTCCTGGTCCTCGATCCAGGCATCGGCGTAGTCGATGTACCGGTCGAACAGGTTCTGCCCGTAATCGTGGTACGATTCGAGGTAGGCCTTCTGGATCTCGTGGCCGATGAACTCCGCGTAGCGCGGGGCCAGCTCGGTCTTGATGAATTCCAGGTACTTCTTCTCGGTCTCGGGCGGGAGCTGCTCGCGGCGCAGCGACTGCTCCAGCACGTACATCAGGTGCACCGGGTCGGCCGAGACCTCGGTGGTGTCGTGGTTGAAGGTCGCGGCCAGCACCTTGAAGGCGAAGCGGGTCGAGATCCCGTCCATGCCCTCGTCGACGCCGGCCGTGTCCTTGTACTCCTGCATCGAGCGGGCGCGCGGGTCGACCTCGCGGAGCGACTCGCCGTCATAGACCCGCATCTTCGAGAAGACGTTGGAATTGGCGTGCTCGCGCAGCCGCGACAGCACCGAGAACCGCGCCAGCATCTCCAGCGTGCCGGGCGCGCAGGCCGCGTCCGACAGCTCCGAGCCGGAGATCAGCTTCTCGTAGATCCGCTGCTCCTCGGTGACGCGCAGGCAGTACGGGACCTTGATCACGTAGATCCGGTCGATGAAGGCCTCGTTGTTCTTGTTGGTCTTGAAGGTCTGCCACTCGGCCTCGTTCGAGTGCGCCAGGATCACGCCGGTGAAGGGGATCGCGCCGATATTCTCGGTGCCGACGTAGTTGCCCTCCTGCGTCGCCGTGAGCAGCGGGTGCAGCATCTTGATCGGCGCCTTGAACATCTCGACGAACTCGAGGATGCCCTGGTTCGCCCGGTTCAGGCCGCCCGAGTACGAGTAGGCGTCGGGATCGGCCTGCGACAGGGTCTCGAGCCGCCGGATGTCGACCTTGCCGACGAGCGACGAGATGTCCTGGTTGTTCTCGTCGCCCGGCTCGGTCTTGGCGATGGCGATCTGGCGCAGGCGCGAGGGCCGGACCTTGATCACCTTGAAGCGCGAGATGTCGCCGTTGAACTCGTCGAGGCGCTTCAGTGCCCAGGGACTCATCAGGCCGGTCAGCCGCCGGCGCGGGATGCCGTAGCGGCGCTGGATCTCCTCGCCCATCGTCTCGGGGTCGAACAGGCCCAGCGGGCTCTCGAAGACCGGCGAGACCTCGTCCCCGGCTTTGAGTACGTAGACGGGGTGAACCTCCATCAAGAGCTTCAGCCGCTCGGCCAGCGACGACTTACCGCCGCCCACCGGACCGAGCAGGTAGAGGATCTGCTTGCGCTCCTCCAGCCCCTGCGCGGCGTGGCGGAAGAACGAGACGATCCGCTCGATCGTCTCCTCCATGCCGTAGAATTCGCGGAAGGCCGGGTAGGTCCGGATCGTCCGGTTCATGAAGATCCGGCCGAGGCGCGAATCCTTGGCGGTGTCCACGAATTCCGGTTCGCCGATCGCCGCGAGGATGCGCTCGGCGGCCGAGGCGTACATCAGGGGCTCGTCGCGACAGGCCTCGAGATACTCGGAGAGCGTCATCTCCGTGTCGCGGCGGGCCTCGTACCCTCGGGCGAAGCTCTGGAAAAGGTCGTTCGTCGCATGCATCGGCATTCGATAACCCTCTCAGACCGTGACAGCTTCATCCTGTCTCGGCTCGGATGCAACCGACAGGCCCGCTTTTGTCGCAGTGCGGCGAGCGTGGCGCCCGGCATGTCGATTGCATGCAACACTCCGCAGCGCTGAAGGCGGCACGGACGAGACTCCGTGCCGCCCCCGGACGGCTGCCGGGGCGGCAGAACTGCTCAGAGACCGGGGCGGCCGGAGCCTGCTCACAAATCCGTGCCCTCTTTCTTGCCGTCGTCTCCCGATTTGGTACCCGCGCCCCCGACCGTGATCTTGACGGTCTGCGTCTGGACTTGCCCGTCGGAACTCTTGACCTCGAACGTCACCTCGTCGGTGCCGGTGAAGCCGTTGTTGGGCTGGTAGAACAGCGCCTGGACGGCCGCCTCCTTGTTGGGACAGCGGTAGCTCGCCGGCGTCTTCAGCTTGCCGACCTTGGTGATCACCGACCCGTTCTTGGGCGGTCCCGAGACCTTGAACTCGGGCATCGGCCCAGGAGAACAATCCTTCTTGAGGTTCGGCGCGATCTCGATGCGGACCGTCTTGCCGGGCGCCACCGTCTTGGTTCGGCTGGTCGGCGCCTGGGCCAGGGCGGGCCCGGCCAGTGCCATGCTCCCTGCGAGCAGCGCGGCGAGCGGACGTAGGGCGATCATGGCAGCGTCTCTCCAAAGCCGACCCGGGGCCTCTCCCCGGACACGTGTCCGGATGCCCCGTTCATCGGTCCAGACCATGTGGGGACGCCCCGCACGGGCGTCGAGGGCCCGGGCGGCGGCTTAATTCTGGAGGGCCGCCGCGACGATCCCGGTGATGCGGGCGATCTGCGCGGCGTCGAACTCGCCGGCCAGCGCGGCGGCGAGCCGCCCCTCGACCCGCGCCCGCTCCCCGGCATCGGCCACCGGGACGGGGGGAATCTCGTCCTCGGCCAGGCGGCAGACCCGGCGGATCGTCTCGGCCGCCGCCAGGAGTTTCTCCCGGTCGGTGGGACCCATCTCCCAGAGCGGATTGCGCAGGCGGCTGATCACCCGCTTGGCGTCGCGGTACTCCCGGTCGACGCCGGTGGCCGCCTCGATCTGGCTGACCAGGAACATCAACTCCAGGACTTCGGACGCCGCCTCCGGGCAGGTGCGGACGATCCGCATGATGCGGGCCATCAGCTCCTGGCTGGGCGTCAGCTTGGATTTGGGCGCGGCCATGCGGGCGACAACGCGAGTTGTTGCCGGAAAGTTCGCCTGCCGCGTGTGGGGCCCGGGCCCGTCGAGTCCGGCGGGGCCCTCAGGCCTCCGCGTCGGGCAGCTCGCGCAGCTCGTCGAGCAGGGCGCGGCAGGCCCGCAGCTCGTCCAGGGCCTCGGCCAGGGCCGCCCGGTCCGAGGCCTCGAGCGTCCCGGCCCGCGTTCCGGCCCGGCTCGCGGCCTCGGCCTCGACCTCCTGAAGCAGGGGCTCGGCCGCCACGGCCTCGCCGCGACCGACGGCCTGCACGAAGCGGACGCCGTTCTCCTTGAGGACCCGCTGCGCCCCCGCGATGGTGTAGCGCTGCACGTGCAGGAGGTGGCGGATGCCGGCGACGAGCTCGATGTCCTGGGGCCGGTAATAGCGCCGCCCGCCCGCCCGCTTCACGGGTCGGATCTGGCCGAAGCGGGTCTCCCAGAACCGCAGCACGTGCTGGGGCACGTCGAGTTCCTCGGCCACCTCGCTGATCGTCCGGAACGCGTGGGCGCTCTTCTCGCCGCTCCCGGTCGGCGGGTCGTCGGTGGATGCGGCGGCGAGGGCTGGCGGCATGGGCAACTTACGGAGCGGGGCGAAGCAGCGCGATCTTGCCGGCTCGCAGGGCCGCACTCAAGCCTGGAGTCCGGCCGATCCGGCCGCGCTCCCGGACGGTGACGCCCGCGCGGTCAATCGTCGTCGTGCTCACCCGCGCCGTTCAGGCCGTTGATCTTGGCCTTGAGCACGTTGGAGGGCTTGAACACCATCACCTGCCGCGGCTCGATCGCGACCTCGACCCCGGTCTTGGGATTCCGACCGACGCGCTTGCCCTTGCTGCGCACCACGAAGGAGCCGAACGAGGACAGCTTCACCGTCTCGCCGCTCGCGAGGCAGCTGCAGATCTCGGACAGCACGGTCTCGACGAGGGCGGCCGACTCGGTCCGCGACAGGCCCACCTGATGGTAGACGGCCTCGCTCAAGTCGGCGCGCGTCACCGTCTTGCCTGCCATGCCGTGCCCCCTCGCCCGCATCCCTCGCCCCATGACGCACGACGCGGCACCCTTGGCCGCGCCGAACGCTGAAGGCGTATCCCTATGATCCGGCACGCTAATCGGCGCTCCGCCCCCGGTCAACCGCGCCGGGGCAGCGAATCGTTTCGCGCGCGCCGCCGGAGGCCTCACCAGCGGATCAGCGCCGCGCCCCAGCTGAACCCGCCGCCGATCGCCTCGATCATCACGAGGTCGCCCGCCCGGATGCGGCCGTCCCGCCGCGCCACGTCGAGGGCCAGGGGGATCGAGGCCGCCGAGGTGTTGCCGTGGCGATCCACCGTCAGGACGATCTTGTCCCGGGCGACCCCGAGCTTGTCGGCCGAGGCCTCGATGATCCGGCGATTGGCCTGATGCGGCACGAACCAATCGAGTTCCTCCGCGGTGATGCCCGCCTGCGCGAAGGCCTCGACGATCACGTCGGTGACCTGCCCGACGGCGAAGCGGAACACGTCGCGGCCCTCCATGCGCAGGTGGCCGGTGGTGCCGGTGGAGCCCGGGCCGCCGTCGACGTAGAGCTTCTCCCGGTGGCGGCCGTCCGACCGCAGGCTCGCGCTGAGGACGCCGCGGTCCCCGGCCCCCTCCTGCGCCTCCAGCACGACGGCGCCGGCGCCGTCGCCGAACAGCACGCAGGTCGTGCGGTCCTCCCAGTCGACGATCCGCGAGAAGGTCTCGGCGCCGATCACGAGGGCCCGCCGGGCGGCCCCCGTGGTCAGGAACTTGTCGGCGGTCGAGACCGCGAAGACGAAGCCGGCGCAGACCGCCTGCAGGTCGAAGGCCGCGCCCTGATGGATGCCCAGCGCCGCCTGGATCTGGGTCGCGGTCGCCGGGAAGGTGTGATCCGGCGTCGAGGTGGCGCAGATCACGAGGTCGATGTCGTCCGCGGTCAGCCCGGCATCGTCCAGGGCGGCCCTGGCCGCGCGCGTGCCGAGGACCGAGGTGGTCTCGTCGGGACCCGCGAGGTGGCGCTGGCGGATGCCGGTGCGCTGGACGATCCACTCGTCGGAGGTGTCCACCCGCTCGGCCAGGTCGGCGTTCGTCACCACCCGCGCGGGCAGGCTCGATCCGGTCCCGACCACCACCGAGCGCAGAGGGGGGACGCGCCGGTGCTGCCCGGGGTCAGTGCGGAGGGTTGCCATCATTGTCCTTCCCGGACGACACCAGCTTCACAATCTTCGGTTGTGAAGCTGGTGTCGTCCGTTTTCCATCCCGTCCGTCGACGGAGGCCCGGGCCGGCGTCAGGCCGGCGCCAGCGCCGCCGTCTGGTCGAGCATCTCGCGGATCGTGCGGATCATGTCGTGCCGCGCCATGTCGTGCGCCAGATCGATCGCCGCGGCGAAGCCCTGCGCGTTCTCCGAGCCGTGGCTCTTGATCACGATGCCCTCGAGGCCGAGGAACACCCCGCCATTGGCCCGGCTCGGGTTCATCTTGTCCTTGAGGGCCTTGAAGGCCTGCCGGGCGAACAGCGCCCCGATCTTGGCCGACAGCGTCCGGGTCATGGCGGCGCGGAGATACGTGCCGATCTGCTTGGCGGTGCCCTCGGCGGTCTTGAGGGCGATGTTGCCGGTGAATCCCTCGGTCACCACCACGTCGACCGTGCCGCGGCCGAGGTCGGTGCCCTCGACGAAGCCGTGATAGGTGAGGCCGGGGCTCTCCATCTCGCGCAGGATCCGGGCGGCCTCCTTGACCGCCTCGTTGCCCTTCATCTCCTCGGTGCCGACGTTGAGCAGGCCGACGGTGGGGCGGTCGAGGTCGAACACGATGCGCGCCATGGCCGAGCCCATCACGGCCATCTCGACGAGGTGCTCGGCATCCGTGCCGATGGTGGCGCCGACGTCGAGCACGACGCTCTCGCCGCGCACGGTCGGCCACAGGCAGGCGATGGCGGGCCGCTCGATGCCCGACATGGTCTTCAGGCAGATCTTCGACATCGCCATCAGCGCGCCGGTGTTGCCGGCCGACACGCAGGCGTCGGCCTGTCCGTCGCGGACCGCCTGGATCGCCTGCCACATGGACGACTTGCCCCGGCCCTGGCGCACCGCCTGGCTCGGCTTGTCGTCCATGGCCACGGCCACGCTGGTGTGGCGGATCTCGACGCAGTCCTTGAGCCGGGCCTCCTTGGCGACCAGGGGCGCGATCACCGCCTCGTCGCCGAACATCAGGAAGGTGGTGCCGGGATGGCGCTCCCGGGCCAGCGCCGCGCCGGGCACGACCGTGGTGGGCCCGTGGTCGCCACCCATGGCGTCGAGCGAGATGCACACGCGTTGGGACATGTCGGTAGCGGGTCGCGGGTCTCGGCGGGAAAGGGGTTCGGACGGCGGCGGGACGGGGCCCGCCGGGCGCGGCGGACCATAGCGATACCGGCCCGGCGGGCAAATGAAATCGGCCGGCGGGCGGTTCCGGCCGGACGCGACGGCCTCAGCCGTCGCGGTCGCGGAGCTTGCGCAGGCCGTCCAGGGGCCCCGCCTCGTCGCCCGCCACGACCGGCTCGAAGGCGATGCCGGGCTTGCGCGGGTACGGGTCGAGGCCCAGCGCCAGGAACTCGGCGGTGAGCGCGCCGAAATCGATGCGGCCGCCCACCAGGGGGTCGGGGATGTCGGCGTCCTCGGCGTCGGTGCCGGCGAGCCGGTCCGTGTCGGTGAACACCACCTCGACGGGTTCCCGGACCGGCGCCTCGAAGGGTTCGAGGCTGACGGTGCAGACCTGGGTCACCAGGGCCTCCACGGCTCCGGTCACGGTGAGGCGGCTGGTCGCCCCCTCGATGGCGAAGCGCCCGACGAGGTCGCGGATCCCGGGGATCCCGAAATCGGCGGCGAGCGCCGCGCACTCGGCCGGGGTCGCCTCCACGGTGACGGCGCCGCGTCCCTGGGGCAGGCGCTCGACATTGACCCAGCGCGCGAGCGGGAAAGCGTCCTGTCTGGCATCGCGGCTGCTGGCATCGCGGCTCATGCGCGTCCTCCGTGATCAGGGCCGGCCGGTGCCGGCGCGAAGCCCGCGGGCTCCGGGAAGGGCGGCCCGGCCCCGAGGAGGCCGTCGAGATCAGCCCCGGCCAGCGCCGCGTCGGCCGCCCGCACGTAGGCGGTGAGGCCGCGCCCGTCACCCTCGCCGCCGAGCACGTTGCGGACGAGGGCCGCCTCCAGGGCCGCGGCGTCGCCGGCCTCCAGGGCGGCGTCGTAGCCCTCGGCCCGGCCGTAGAAGGCGGCGCCGAGCTTCTTCATCCGCTTGGACACGCCCATGTCGCCGACGCCCAGCTCGCGCAGCGAGGCGTCGAGCTGGGTGAAGACGGAGTTCACCAGATCCTGCGCCACCTCGGCGGCCGGGGGCGGCAGCCGGTTCAGCCGGCGCAGGACCAGGATGGCGTGCAGGCACAGGGACTCGAACCGGCCCTCCACGGTGTCGGGCACGCCGAGATCCGTGTAGAGGCCCGGCCGGCGCGCGGCCTGGCTCAGGGCGACGTGCAGCCCCTCGACGGCGCGGCGGCGCGCGCCCGCGCGGCGGAACAACCCGGCGATCATCGGTGCGGAACCCCGGCCCTCTGTGGCCAAGCTTGCCTTGTCAAAGCCATAACCCCGCGGTACGGCAACCCACGCCCAGGGCGCAAGCGCCGTCGGAGCCCCGTGCCGGCGGCGACGGTCGCGCCCCGTCCGTCAACACGCTCTCTGGGGGCCCGATGCGGCGCCGTTTCGTCCAGTCCTTCGCGCGCCTCGCCCTGCTCGGCCTCGCGGCAGGCGGCCTGTCCGGCTGCATCGGCGAGGAGCTGCGCCACGGCTACCAGGTCGATCAGGCGGCGCTCGCCACGATCAAGCCCGGCATGGGCCCGGAGCAGGTGCTGCAGATCCTCGGCACGCCCTCGACCGTGTCGACGGTCGGCAACAAGTCCTGGTACTACATCTCGCAGAACACCCGCCGAACGATCATGTTCCTGGGCGAGCAGGTCGAGGACCAGAAGGTCACGGCCGTGTACTTCACCCCCGCCTTCAAGGTCGAGCGCGTGGCGCTCTACGGCCTGCAGGACGGCCGGATCTTCGACTTCATCGAGCGCACGACGCCGACGAGCGGCGCCGACCGCGCCTTCCTCAGCCAGCTGTTCCGCGGCCTGACCCGCTACGAGCCGTTCGGCAGCGGCAGCGGCACCAGCATCGTGCCGGGCGCCAATCGCGGCATGTGACCGGCCCCGCCCGCCGCGAGGCGGGCGATCTCTCCCGGCTCCGAGAACAGGTGCTCGGGGCCGAGGGACGCGAGGGCCCGCGGGTCGGTGTAGCCCCAGGCCACGGCCCCGAACGGGCAGCCGAGAGCGCGCGCCGCCTCGAGGTCGCGGATCTCGTCGCCGATGCAGAGGGCCCGGTGCGGCGGCACGCCGGTCCGCGCGAGCAGCGCCCACAGCCGGCGCGCCTTCCCGAAGATCGACGCCCCGCAGGCGTAGGTGCCGATGCGGGCGGCACTGTCCGGCCCGAGCACCCGCCGCACCGTGTCGGCGCGATTCGACGACAGGATCGCCAGCGGCACGCCCGCCTCCGCGACCGCGTCCAGCATCGCCGGGACGCCGGGAAACAGGGCGATCTGCCCGGCGTCGCGCGCGGCCAGCGCGTGCATGTGGCGGGCGATGAGCGGCAGCTTCCAGCGCGGGATGCCGAGATGGGCGACGATCGCCCGGGCGCCCTGGAGCCGGAGCTCCTCCACCTCGTGGGCCTCGACCCGCCGGAACCGGTAGCGGTCGGCGACGCCGTTCAGCACCGAGCAGAACCACGCGAAGCTGTCGGCCAGCGTGCCGTCGAAGTCGAGGACGATGAGACCCGGCCCGGGCGCGGCCGGCCTCCGGGCCGGCATCCGGGTCATGTCAGGTCCGCAGGTTCTCGAGCGGGACGCTGAGCCGCATCAGGAGACCGCCCGGCGCCCAATCGTGCTCCAGCACCCCGTCGAGCTGGCCGGCGACGCTGCGCTCCGCCAGCACCGTGCCGAACCCCTTCCGGGACGGCGCGCCGGCGACCTGCGGGCCGCCCTCCTCGCGCCAGGTCAGCGTGTAGCGGCCCGCCTCACGGATCCCGCTGAGCGAGACGGCGCCCTCCCGGGTCGAGAGACCGCCGTACTTGACCGCGTTGGTGGCCTGCTCGTGCATGATCAGCGCGAGGGCCGTGGCGGTGCGCTCGCCGATCTCGGCATCGTCCCCGGAGATCACCACGCGCGCCCGCCCGCTCTCCTCGTAGGCGGCCATGATCAGGCGCATCAGCCCGAGCACCGTCTGGCCGGCGACCGGCGGGGCGCTGTCGGGGGAATGCGGGCGCACGTACTCGTGGGCCCGGGCCAGGGCGCCGAGCCGCTCGCGGAACGCGGCCACGAACGGCTTGGCCGCGGGGTCGGTCCGAGCGGTCAGGGCGGCGAGGCCGCCGACCACCGCGAAGATGTTCTTGATCCGGTGCGACAGCTCGCGGATCAGCAGGTCGCGGGCCTCCTCGGCGCGCTTGGCCTCGCGCAGGTCGCGGGTGACGGTGGCGTAGCCGATCTCCGCCCCGGTCGGGTCGCGCACCGGGAAGATGTTGTAGAGCACCGCCAGCGGCTCGCCGGTGACGAAGTGCCGGAAGGCGAGCTCGCCCTCCCAGAACCCGTCCCGGCGCACCGCCGGCATGACGGTCTCGGCCAGGATCCGGCGGCTGTCGTCGGTGAAGAAGTCGGGCACCGTCTTGGCGCGGGCGGCCGCGAGGTCGGGCAGACCGACCAGGGCCAGGGCCGCCTCGTTGAGGTGGGTGATCGCGCCCTCGAGGGTGCAGAGCCCGATGAAGTCCTTGGAGGTCTCGACGATCGCCGCGAGCTTGCGGGCCTCGGCCTCGGCGCGCTTCAGGTCGTCGATGTCGGTGCAGGTCCCGAACCAGCGCTCGATCCGCCCCTCGGCGTCCCGGATCGGCATGGCGCGCCCCAGGGTCCAGCGGTAGTCGCCGCTGTTGTGGCGCAGGCGGTACTCGATCTCGTAGGGCTCGCCAGTGGCCAGCGAGTGGCGCCAGCGCGCCCAGGCCCGGTCCTGGTCCTCGGGATGGAACATCCCGTTCCAGGCCTCGCCGTCGGTGGAGCCGTGGGGGACGCCGGTGAACTCGTACCAGCGGTCGTTGTAGTAGTCGTGGAACCCGTCCGGCCGCGTGGTCCAGACCATCTGGGGCATCGCCGAGGTCATCACGCGGAAGCGGCGCTCGCTGGCGGCGATCTCCGCCTCGCGGGCGGCGACCTGCGCCAGCGTCCGGCGGTGCTCCAGCAGGCTGGAGATCTGGCGCGCCAGTGCCAGCAGGGTCGCGGTCTGCTCCGAATCGAGGCCGCCCGGCCGCGGGGCCCGGTCCAGCACGCACAGCGCGCCGAGGGGGATGCCGTGGCCGCCGCGGATCACCGCGCCCGCGTAGAAGCGGTAGGCCGGCGCCCCGGTGACGAGGGGGTTCTCGGTGGTCCGCGGGTCGGCGGTCAGGTCCGGGATGATGAGAAGGTCACCGGCCTCGATCGTGTGGGCGCAGACCGAGCAGTTGATCGGCAGCTCGCGCTTGCCGAGGCCAAACTCCGACTTGAACCATTGGCGCTCGGCGTCGACGAGGCTGACGAGCGCGACCGGGGCCCGGCAGACATAGGCGGCGACCCGCACGAGATCGTCGTAGAGCGGCTCCGGCTCGGAATCGAGGATCGCGAGGTCGCGCAACTCCGCGATCCGGGCCGCGGCGCTCCAGCGCCCGTCGGTCGGTCCGGCTTCCGCGAGCGCGTGAGGTGCAGGCACATCCATGGTCCTGCCATCACATAGGTGCGCGACGGTCCGCTGCCAAGGAACCGCCGCGCTTTCCTGCCGCACCCCTGCCGCACCCGCGCGGATGCGGCAGGGGTCCCGAAGACGGCGCGTCAGGCGGCGCGTGACTCGGTCAGCGTCGGATAGTCGACGTAGCCCTCGGGCCCCTGGCTGTACCACGTCGCGGCGTCGTCCTTGTTGAGCGGCGCGCCCTTGGCGATGCGCTCGACGAGGTCCGGATTGGCGATGAAGGTCCGGCCGAACGCGATGGCGTCGGCCTCGCCGGCATCCAGGGCCTTCTGGCCGCTGATCCCGTCATAGTCGGCGTTCAGGATCATCGGGTTGCGGAACACGCGCCGCATCGCCGGGGCGATCGGCGGGTGGTCGGCCTTGCCGAAGGTGCCGTTCGGTCCCGGCTCGCGCATCTCCAGGAAGGCGATCCCGGCATCGGCGAGCGCCTGGGCGGCGGCGACGAACAGCGGCTCCGGGTTCGAGTCGTTGCAGCCCTGGATCGCGCCGTTCGGCGAGAGGCGCACGCCCGTGCGCTCCGGCCCGGCGACCTTCGCCACCGCCTCGGTGACCTCGCGCAGGAGTCGCACGCGGTTCTCGATGGAGCCGCCGTACTGGTCGGTGCGGTGGTTGGTGCCGTCGCGGAGGAACTCGTCGATCAGGTAGCCGTTCGCGGCGTGGATCTGCACCCCGTCGAACCCGGCCGCCAGGGCGTTGGCGGTGGCCCGCTCGTAATCGGCGAGCAGGCGCGGGATCTCGGACACCTCCAAGGCGCGGGCCTCGCTGTAGGGCTTCTTGCCGGAATAGGTGTGGGCCTGGTCGGGGGCCGTCGTGGGCGAGGACGAGACCGGCTTGGCGCCGCCGAGGAAGTCCGAATGGACCATCCGCCCCATGTGCCAGATCTGGCAGACGATCTTGCCGCCCCGGTCGTGAACGGCCTTCACGATCGGCCGCCACGCGTCGACCTGGGCGTCGGACCAGATGCCCGGCGCGTAGGGCCAGCCGAGGCCCTCCTGGCTGATGCCGGTGGCCTCGGTGAGGATCAGGCCGGCACCGGCGCGCTGCGCGTAGTACTCGGCCATGATCGGGGTCGGAACGTGCTCGCGGGTGCCGCGGCCGCGGGTCAGCGGAGCCATGAAGATCCGGTTCTTCGCCTCGATGGCGCCGATGCGGATCGGGTCGAGCAGGGACGGCATGGGTTACCTCGTGCTGGCGCGGCGGGGGCCGCGTCCGGGTTTAATCCGGCGCCGAGGTGGCGCTGCGGCGCCGCGATGCCAAGGTGTTGCGCCGCAGGACTGACCGTCGCGTGCGGGTACGCACACGGCGAGACGGGAAGGGCCGGGCTCTGCGAAGAGCCCGGCCCCGTCGACGCGCCCCAGCCCCGCGGAACTCAGCTATGCGCCAGCACGGCGAGCAGCAGGAGGGCGATGATGTTGGTGATCTTGATCGCCGGGTTCACCGCCGGACCGGCGGTGTCCTTGTAGGGGTCGCCGACCGTGTCGCCGGTCACCGCCGCCTTGTGGGCCTCGGACCCCTTGCCGCCGTGGTGGCCGTCCTCGATGTACTTCTTGGCGTTGTCCCAGGCGCCGCCGCCCGAGGTCATCGAGATCGCCACGTAGAGCCCGGTGAGGATCACGCCGAGCAGGCTCGCGCCCACGGTCGCGAAGGCCTGGCTCTTCCCGGCGATGAACTGGATCACGAAGAACAGCACCACCGGCGACAGGACCGGCAGCAGCGAGGGGACGATCATCTCCTTGATCGCCGCGCGGGTCAGCATGTCCACTGCCCGCCCGTAATCCGGCCGGTCGGTCCCCTGCATGATCCCGGGCTTGGCCCGGAACTGGCGCCGGACCTCCTCGACCACCGCGCCCGCCGCGCGCCCGACCGCCGTCATGGCGATGCCGGCGAACAGGAACGGGATCAGGCCGCCGAGCAGCAGCCCGACCACCACGTACGGGTTGGAGAGCGAGAAATCGACGCTGACCCCCTGGAAGAAGCGGTACTGCGTCGGGCTCGCATGGGCGATGAAGTAGTTCAGGTCCGACGTGTAGGCGGCGAACAGCACCAGCGCGCCGAGGCCCGCCGAGCCGATCGCGTAGCCCTTGGTCACCGCCTTGGTGGTGTTGCCGACCGCGTCGAGGGCGTCAGTCGACTTGCGCACCTCGGCGGGCAGGCCCGCCATCTCGGCGATGCCGCCGGCATTGTCGGTGACGGGTCCGAACGCGTCGAGGGCGACGATGAAGCCGGCCAGCGCCAGCATGGCGGTGACCGCGATGGCGATGCCGAACAGGCCGGCGAGCGCGTAGGTGCTGATGATGCCGGCCACGATCACGATGGCCGGGAGCGCGGTCGATTCGAGCGAGATCGCCAGCCCCTGGATCACGTTGGTGCCGTGCCCGGTCACCGAGGCGTCGGCGATCGACTTCACCGGGCGGAAGTTGGTGCCCGTGTAGTACTCGGTGATCACCACGATCAGCGCCGTGATGGCGAGCCCGATCACCGCGCAGCCGAACAGGGCGCCCGACGTGAAGGTCAGGCCGGTGGAGGTGGTGAAGCTCGTCGAGAAGCCGCCGAACAGGGTCATGTTGACCGCCGCGATCGCCGCGATGGAGAGCACGCCGGCGGCGATCAGCCCCTTGTAGAGGGCGCCCATGATCGACTGGTTGGCGCCGAGTCGCACCGCGTAGGTGCCGGCGATGGAGGTGAGGATGCAGGCCGAGCCGATGGCGAGCGGGTACAGCATCATCGGCTCGAGGACGTTTCGGTCACTGCCGCCCGCGCCCGAGAAGAAGATCGCGGCCAGCACCATCGTGGCGACGACCGTCACCGCGTAGGTCTCGAACAGGTCGGCCGCCATGCCGGCGCAGTCGCCGACATTGTCACCGACGTTGTCGGCGATGGTGGCGGGGTTGCGCGGATCGTCCTCCGGGATGCCGGCCTCGACCTTGCCGACGAGGTCGCCGCCGACATCGGCCCCCTTGGTGAAGATGCCGCCGCCGAGGCGGGCGAAGATCGAGATCAGCGAGGCGCCGAAGCCCAGCGCCACGAGGGCGTCGATCACCTCGCGGCTCGACGGCTCGAGATGGGCCGCGCGGGTGAGGAACAGGTAGTAGAGGGCGACGCCGAGGAGCGCGAGGCCCGCGACCAGCATGCCGGTCACCGCCCCCGACTTGAAGGCGACGTCGAGGCCGCCGCCCAGCGAGGTCGAGGCGGCCTGGGCGGTGCGGACATTGGCCCGCACCGAGACGTTCATGCCGATGAAGCCGGCCGCGCCCGACAGCACGGCGCCGATCAGGAAGCCGACCGCGACCTTGATCCCGAGGAAGACGGCGAGGAGGACGAACAGGACGACGCCGACGAGGCCGATCGTCGTGTACTGCCGGCGGAGATAGGCCTGCGCGCCCTCGGCGATGGCGGCGGCGATCTCCTGCATGCGCTGCGTGCCGGCGTCGCGCCGCATCACGTCGAGGATCGTGACGATGCCGTAGGCGACGGCGCAGAGCCCGCCCGCGATGATCAGGACCAAGGGAATCATTCGACCGTCCTTGTTATTATCGTGCCTGGCGTGGGCTTGTGATTGTCGAGCTTGGCCGCCGGACGACGGCCATGGGACGCGGTGCTCGGATCCGGGGCTTTCCTTCCCAGAACAATGCCTTGATTGCCAAACTTCGCCGGTGAGCGCAAACGCCGCGTGGGCGGACGGCGCCGGGATCGAGTCCCGTGGCGCGGCGCGCCGACGCGTCCCGGACTCGAAAAACTGCATTATGATGCAAATGCCGTTCCCGGCCGGCCGCCGCCGGCCCGCTCTCGCGGGCACCGCGCGACGGGTCAGAGCCGTTCCCGATCGATCCGGGACGGCGGCGATGCCCGGGCCCGTGCCGAACGAGGCGCGGGTGCCGGGACCGGGTTCGCTGTCCTTTCCGGCCGTTGCAGCAGGATCGGGAACGGTCCCCGCGGCCGTTAACCCTGCCTTAACCAACCGATATTCTATTTTTGGTTGTATTCTGACGGGGGTTCGCCATGAGCAGCGACCAGGCCGCCAAGCTGGCGGCGACGATCGAGGTGTTGAGCGGCGCGGTCGGGTTCCTGATCGCCGAACGGGTCGCGGCGCAGCCGCTCGCGATCCAGGACGACCTGCTGTCCGTGCTGCAGCGCGCCCTGTCCCGGGCGCCCGGCGCGGGCGAGGACCCGGTCGGCCGCTGGATCCCGGTGGTCGCCGCCGAGATGATCGGGGAGGTCCGGGGCCAGATCGGCCACCCGGCCGGGGCCGCCGCCGGCCCGATGACCGCCCGACCGGACGCGATCCGGGCGTCAGAAGTGGCTGAAGGCCCCGGCCGCGAACACGCGCTCGGCGCCATCGCGCATTTCGAAGCGCGGCGGGCCGTCGCCTGAGGTGACGGTGCCGATGGCGGCGACGGCGATCCCGGCGGCCGCGGCCTCGGCCCGGAGATCCTCCAGGCGCTCCGGCGCGACGGTGCAGAGGATCTCGTAATCGTCGCCGCCGGTCAGGACCGCCTCGATCAGGGCGGGCTCCGCCGCGCAGGCGCTCTGGGCGGCCCCCGAGAGCGGCACGTCGGCCACCGCCACCCGGGCGGTGCGGCCCGCCCCCAGCATCTTGGCGAGATCCCCCGCGAGGCCGTCGGAGACGTCCATGGCGGCGGTGGCGTGGCGGCGGACCGCCGGCGCGGCGGCGAGCCGCGGGCGCGGGTGCAGGTAGCGGTCGGCGAGTTCGGCCCGCTGCGCCGGGTCGAGGCCTGACGCCCAGGGGGCGTCGGGCTCCAGGCGCATCCGCAGGCCGAGGGCGGCGTCGCCGATCGTGCCGGTGACGCAGATCCGGTCGCCGGCCCGCGCGGTGGTGCGCCGCACGATGGTGCCGGTCGGCACCTCGCCGAACGCGCTCACCGAGATCAGCGCCGGCCCACCGGAGCGCACCGTGTCGCCGCCCAGCAGCGGGCAGCCGGCCGCCGCGGCCGCCGCGCCGAGCCCCTGCGCGAAGCCGTCGAGCCAGGCCTCCGTCCAGTCGTCGGGGAGCGCCAGGGTCAGCAGGAAGCCGCGCGGGACCGCGCCCTTGGCGGCGATGTCGGAGAGGTTCACGCCGAGGGCCTTGCGGGCGATCGAGGCCGGCGGATCCTCCGCGAAGTAGTGGATCCCCGCCACCACGGCGTCGACGGTGAGGACGAGGTCGTGGCCCGGCGCGGGCGTCAGCGCGGCGGCGTCGTCCCGGAGCCCGTCGGCGCCCGGCCCGGCGAGCGGGGCGAAGTAGCGGGCGATCAGCCCCTCCTCGGAGGCGCGGGCCGGCCCGGCCAAGGCTTCAGGCCTTCCCGGCCGACGGTTTCCCAGCCGCAGCTTTGCCGGGGAGCGGCTTGGACGAGCCCGGCTTGCCGGAGGCCTTCGGGGCCCCGACCTCGCCCGGCCGGACCTCGCGGGCGACCCGGTCGAGGACGGCGTTGACGAGGCCCGGCTCATCGGCCGTGTAGAAGCTGTGGGCCACGTCGACGTATTCCGAGATCGCCGCGGCCGCCGGCACGTCGCGGCGGAACATCAGCTCGTAGGCGCCCGCCCGCAGGATCGCCCGGAGCACGATCTCGATGCGCCGCAGCGGCCAGCCCTGGGCGAGGGCCTGGTCGAGCTTCGGGTCGATGGCGCGCTGCTCCTCGACCGTGCCGCGCAGCAGGTCGCGGAAGAAGGCGGTCTCGGCCGGGGGATGGGCGATCCCGTCGACCTCCTGGCCGATCCAGAAGGCCTCGAACTCGGCGAGGGCGTCGAGCACGCCCTTGCCGGAGATGTCCATCTCGTAGAGCGCCTGCACGACGGCGAGGCGCGCGCCGCTGCGCGGGCTGATCTTGGCGGGAGCGCCGGCAGTGTCGGTGCCGGTCTCCGGATGGGTGTCGGGGGTCCCGGTCATGGGTGTATCCGTCATCGCGGGCGCGCGCCGTCGGCCATACGCTTCAGGGCGAGCACGCCGAGCGCCGCCTCGGCGGCACCGCCGCCCTTGTTCATCTCGGCGACCCGGGCGCGGGCGAGGGCCTGCGCCTCGGTCTCGACCGTGAGGATGCCGTTGCCCAGAGGCACCCGGCGCTGCACCGACAGGTCCATGAGCGCCCGGGCGCTCTCGCCGGCGACGATGTCGTAGTGGCCGGTCTCGCCGCGGATGACGCAGCCCAGCGCCACCACGGCGTCGTAGGCCCCCGTGTCGAGCAGGATCGCCGCGGCGGCGGGGATCTCCAGGGCTCCCGGCACGGTCACCACGGTGGCCCGGGCGTCGGCGGCCTCGATCGCCGCCAGGGCGCCGGCGAGGAGTTCGTCGGCGATCGCGTCGTAGTAGCGCGCCTCGACCACGAGGATCCGGGCGCCGGCGAGCGCCGGGTCGGTGGGCTTGGGCGCCGAATCGGCGCGGGTATGGGCGACCATGGCTCTCGTCCGGCCGGGTTTTCGGGAATGGGCGGGCGGCACGTCGGGCACCCGCACGGGGGAGGACGGTTAGACCGAAGCGGCCGGCGCCACAAGCGGCGCGGGACCAGGCCCCGGCCCCCGCACCACGGCCGCGGCGCGCCCTACCCCACCAGTGGCGGCAGCGGCGGGGCCGCGGGGCCGCCCTCCGGCGGGGCCGTGCGGGCGACGTTCATCGTCATGGCGAGCAGCGCGTAGTAGCCGTTGATGCCGGTCAGATCGATCGCCCCCTGCTCGCCGAAGCGCGCGACCAGGGCCGCGTAGGTCGCGTCGCTCACCGCGCGGTTGCGCGTCAGCTCGGTCGAGAACGCGTAGGCCAGGGCCTCGTCGGCGCTCATCGTGTCGGGGCGGCGCCCCTCGGCCAGCGCCTGCGCGGTCTCGGGGGCGACCCCGGCCTTCAGGGCGATCGGGTGGTGGATCGCCCACTCGACCGGCTGGCTCCACTCCCGCGCGACCACCAGGATCGCGAACTCGCTGATGCGCAGCGGCAGGACGCTGCCGTAGCGCAGGTACTGGCCCATCCGGCTCGCGCAGAGCATCAGCTCGGGGCTGCGCAGGAGCGGCACGAACGGTCCGAAGACCGGGACGCCGCGCTCGGCCCGGAACGCGGCCGCCGCTTCGGCCTGCGCCGGGGACAGGCTGCCGTCCGGGATCTCCGGCATGCGCTCCGCGCTGGTCTGACCGGTGGTCATGCGTTTCCCCTCCGTGCTCCGGCACCGACGCGCGGCCCGCTCTGGATTTCCGGTCTCCGTGCGCCTAGACCATTGGGGCTCACCGGCACGCACCGCGCCCGACCGGGCCGCGATCCCTGAACGCCAGCGAGGCTTACGGCTTTGGCCCTCCCCGTCAACGAACGCCGGCGCATCATGCTGCTCACGGGCGCGAGCCGGGGCATCGGCCACGCCACCGTCAAGCGCTTCTCGGCCGCGGGCTGGCGGGTGATCACCTGCTCGCGCCACGCCTTCCCGGAGAACTGCCCCTGGGAGATGGGGCCCGAGGACCACCTGCAGGTCGACCTCGCCGACGCGCAGGACACGGTCCGCGCCGTCGAGGAGGTGCGGGGCCGGCTCGCCGCCGAGGGCGGGGTGCTGCACGCGCTGGTCAACAATGCCGGCATCTCGCCGAAGGGGCCGGAGGGCGAGCGCCTCGGCGCGCTGGCCACCGAGTTCGACACGTGGCAGCGGGTGTTCCAGGTCAACCTCTTCGCCACGATCCTGCTGGCCCGGGGCCTGCGCGAGGAACTGGCCCGGGCGAAGGGCTCGGTCGTCAACGTGACGTCGATCGCCGGCTCGCGCGTCCACCCCTTCGCGGGGGCAGCCTACGGCACCTCCAAGGCGGCTTTGGCGGGCCTGACCCGCGAGATGGCCGCCGATTTCGGGCCGCTCGGCGTGCGGGTGAACGCGATCTCGCCGGGCGAGATCGACACGTCGATCCTGTCGCCCGGCACCGAGAAGCTCGTCGAGCAGATCCCGCAGCGCCGGCTCGGCACGCCGGACGAGGTCGCCAAGGCGATCTACTTCCTGTGCACCGAGGCCTCGTCCTACGTGAACGGGGCCGAACTCCACATCAACGGCGGCCAGCACGTTTGACCAGATCGGACGCTTCCTCGGGCGCGGCGTCCGCGCGCCGGAACCCGGCGGCGCGCCGCGGGCGGCGCGCGCTCGCCCTCAGCCTGCTCGCGTGCGTCGCGCCGGTCGCGGTCGCCCGGGCCGAGCCCGGGATCCGGATCCTCGACCTGCCCTTCAAGGTGCGGGCGCTGCGCGGCTCGCGCAGCGAGGCCGCGGTCTCGGTCGCGACCTCCGGGCTGCTGCCGATCACCGGCGGCAAGTCCGGCGCGCAGACCGGCGCGCAGACCGGCGCCCAGCAGGCCGGCGACGAGGAGAGCGCGCCGATCGCCGTGGTCTGGGGCGACGACGGCGGCGCCGTGCTCGCCCTGGCGGAGGGCACCGTCACCGTGCGGCCGATCGGCAGGGATGCAGTCGAGGGATTGACCGCCGCCGAGACGCCGCGCGGGGCCCTGCCGGGCTCGCGCCGCGCCCTCTCGGGCCCCCTGAGCGCCTACCTCACCGGGCGCACCCGCGCCCCCGACGGCGGCGCGGCCGCCGCGGTCCTGACGATCCGCGAGCGCCAGCCGATGGCGGTGAGCACCGATCCGAAGCCCGTTCCCGTGGCGACCGCGACGGTGCCGGCGGGGGGCGAGGCCGTGTTCGCGCCCCTGCGGCCGCGCCTGCTGCGCCTCGGAGGCCGCCCGGCGCTGCTGGCGGCGACGCTGTCCGGCGCGGATACCGGCGGCCTCGCGCTGATCGACCGGCCCGCCGGCGATCCGGGCGCGGCCTGGGCCGTCGCTGCCCGCACGCCCGCCCAGCCGGGACCGCCGCTGAAGATCGCCGGCATCGCGGACTTCTCCGGGTCCGGCGCCCCCCAGGCCGCGACGGTCAGCGCCAGGGGCAGGCTCCAGCTCTGGACGCTGCGCCCCGACGCGATCGAGCCCGCCGGCGAGGCCGCGGGCTACGCGGCCGGCGACGGCGATTCGGATCTCGCCGTGACCGATCCGGCCGGCGGCAGCCCCGAGCTCGTCCTGCCGGTGGCGGGCCGGCCGGAGATCGCCTTCGTGGCGGCCAGGGGCGGCCTGCACGAGCGGGCGCGCGTGCCCCTGCCCGCCCCCGCCGAGACCGGCATCGTCGTCCTCGGCGCGGGCGCGACGGCGCGGCTGCTCGTCGGCCTCGCCGACGGCCGGGTGGCCGTCGTGGCAACCGACGGGGGCAAGCCGTGACCGCGGGCGCACCGGATCCCGACAGCCGCCTGTTCCCGGCCCGGCCCTTCGTGGGCGCGTCGATCGCGGTGATCCGCGGCGACCGGGTCCTGCTGGCGGCGCGGGCCAACGAGCCGATGCGCGGCGTCTGGACCCTGCCGGGCGGCCTCGTGGAGGCGGGCGAATCCCTGGCCGAGGCGGCCCTGCGGGAGCTGTCCGAGGAGGTCGGCCTGCCGGCGGAGGTGGTCGGCGTGCTCTCGCCCACCGAGATCATCGTCCGGGACGAGGCCGGCCGGGCCCGGCATCACTACGTCGTCCACCCGCACGCCGCCCTGTGGCGCGGCGGCGAGCCCGTGGCCGGGCCCGAGGCCCTGGGCACCCGGTGGGCGACGCTCGCGGAGGTGGCGACCCTCCCGACCACGCCCGGCCTGGCCGACACCCTGCGCGAGGCCTTCGCGCGGGTGGCGGCCCGGGGCGAAGACGGGAGCGCGGGGATGCGGGGCGGGGAGGCGACGGCGTGAGGCGCCCCGCGACCCTCCTGTGCCTGCTGGCGCTCCCGTACTTGCTGGCGCTCCTGGCCGGTCCGGTCGCCGCGCCGGCCCAGGCGCAGCAGCGCTCCGGCCGGAGCGGCGCGCCCGCCAGGGAGGCCGCGAAGGAGGCGCCCAAGGACGCGTCCAAGGACGCGACCGCCCCCGCGGACGTGCCGGCGCCCTACGACCGCGACCTGCTGCGCATGTCCGAGATCATCGGTGCCCTGGCGTTCCTGCGGAACCTCTGCGCGGCCCCGGACGCGGCCGACTGGCCGGCCCGCATGAAGGCGCTGATCGACTCCGAGGGCGTGACCCCGGCCCGCCGCGACCGGCTGGCCGGTGCCTACAACCGGGGCTACCGCGGCTACGCGCTGACCTACCGGGTTTGCACGCCCGCGGCCCACGAGGCGGCCGCCCGGTACGTCGCCGAGGGCGACCGGCTGTCGCACGCCCTGGCCGGGCGTTTCGGGGGGTGATGCAGGCGCAACACACGGGGCGCCGATGCCGGCGAAACACCGGATTTGAGCGTCCGTGTTAACCGATCCGAAATTCTCGGCTGGCCGAGCCGCCGGGACCTGCTTATCATCCATTGTGTCCGCCGGGCCCCGTGTCCGGCGCAATGGAAGTATCGGGCCATGCAGCACAGCTCTCACACCGCCCCCATCGAGGTCGATGTCGAGGAGAAACGCGTCGCGCTGAGTTACGTCTCGGAAGCGTTCGCGGAAGGCTGCCTCGATGGACTCGACGGTGACTGCATGGCTCAAGCCGCCCTGTTCGCGGCCTTTCAGGAACTGGTGACGACGTACGGCGAGGAGGCCACGGCCCGCTACGCGGAGGGCTTCCCCGAGCGCATCCGCGGGGGGGCCTTCACCACGACGCTCCAGCATTGAGCCGCATCGCGCGCGTGAGCGCGGACGGTTGAGGCGCGGGCGGTCAGCGACTACGTCCCGGATCCGCGGTCCGGCCTGCCGGACCGCCCGCTCCCCGAGGAATCGCCGCCCATGCCCGTCGCCCTGCTGCCGGATCGCGCCCTGGTCACCGTCACCGGGCCGGACGCCACGACGCTGCTCCAGGGCGTCCTGACCTGCAACGTCGAGACGCTCCGGCCCGGTGAGGCGCGCCTCGGCGCCCTGCTGACGCCGCAGGGCAAGATCCTGTTCGATTTCCTGATCTCGCGGATCCCGGACGGCTTCCGGTTCGACGTGCTGGCCGACAGGGCCGCGGACCTCGCCAAGCGCCTGACGCTCTACCGCCTGCGCGCGCAGGCGACCATCGCGGCCGACCCGACCGTCGCGGTCGCGGCGGCCTGGGCCGGCGCCACCCCGCCCGCCGCGGAGGCCGTGGCCGATACCCGCGCCGTCGATCTCGGCGCCCGCCTCTACGCCGCCGCGGGCGCCTTCTCGGCGGACGCCGCCGAGGCCGACTACCACGCGCACCGGATCGCCCTCGGCGTGCCCGAGGGCGGGCGCGACTTCGCCTTCGGCGACGCCTTCCCGCACGAGGCGCTGATGGATCAGCTCGGCGGCGTCGACTTCCGCAAGGGCTGCTATGTCGGCCAGGAGGTGGTCTCGCGGATGCAGCACCGGGGCACGGCCCGGACCCGCATCCTGGCCGCAGCCTACCCGGACGCGGCGCCCGCGCCCGGCACCGAGATCACGGCGGGCGGCAAGGTGCTCGGCACCGCGGGCAGCGCGGCCGGGAACCGCGGCCTCGCCACGATCCGCCTCGACCGCCTGGGCGACGCGCTGGCCGCCGGCGAGACCCCGCGCGCGGGCGACCGCCCCGTGACGCTGGAGCGCCCGGCCTGCGCGACCTTCGCCATGCCGGACGCGGCGACGAGCGCGGCCGAGTAGGACCGCGAGGCGGCGCACGGGCTCGGAGCGGGGGCAGCGGCTCGTCCCGGCGCGCCGAAGCGGCCGCGGAAGCCGGTGCCCGCCCCGGCGGTGGCGTTCCGCTCCTGTTCTCGTTACCGTCGCCGCATGTCCGAGACCAGCCTCATCGATCATCCCGACGGCTGCCCGCGCTGCTGGTGGGCCGGCCTCGACCCGCTCTACGTCGCCTATCACGACACCGAGTGGGGCGTGCCCGAGCATGACGGCCGCGCCCTCTACGAGAAGCTGATCCTCGACGGCTTCCAGGCCGGCCTGTCGTGGATCACCATCCTGCGCCGCCGGGACGGGTTCCGCGACGCCTTCGCCGGGTTCGATCCGGAGCGGATCGCCCGCTTCACCGAGGCGGACGTCGCGCGGCTGATGGCCGACACCCGCATCATCCGCAACCGCGCCAAGATCCAGGGCACCGTCGCGGGCGCCCGGGCCTGGCTGCGGATCGAGGAGCGCGGCCCCGGCTTCGCGCGCTTCCTGTGGGACTTCGTCGACGGCCGGCCGGTCCAGGGCACCGCCCGGACCCGCGCGGAGATCGCCACCGAGACGCCGGTCTCCCGGGCGATCGGGAAGGCCCTGAAGGCGGAGGGCTTCTCCTTCTGCGGGCCGACGATCGTGCACGCCTTCATGCAGGCGGTGGGCATGGTCAACGACCACCTCGTCGGCTGCCACCGGCACGGGCCCTGCGCCGAACTGGGCCGGATCCGGTGAGCGCGCCGCCGCGCGCGTGGCAGCGCATGCTCTCCGGCCGGCGCCTCGACCTCCTCGACCCGGCGCCCGGGGACATCGAGATCGCCGACATCGCCCACGGCCTCGCCCGGGTCGCGCGCTGGAACGGCCAGACCCGCGGGCCGCACGTCTTCTCGGTGGCCCAGCACAGCCTGCTGGTCGAGGCCGTGGGCCGCCACCTCGATCCCGGCTGCACCGACCGGGACGGGCTCGAGCTGCTCCTGCACGACGCGCCGGAATACGTGGTCGGCGACATCATCTCGCCGCTCAAGGCCGCCATCGGCGACGCCTATCGCGGCGTCGAGCTGCGCCTGCTCGACGCGGTGCGCCGCCGCTTCGGCCTCGCCGCCCCGTCGGCCGCGCTCGCCGGCCTCGTGAAGCGGGCCGACCGGATCGCCGCCCACGTCGAGGCGGTGCGCCTCGCGGGCTTCGCCCGCGAGGAGGCCGAGCGCTATTTCGGCCCCTCGGTCGCCCTGCCCGCCCCGGTGCCGGCCCTGGCCGAGCCGTGGCCGACCGCCGAGGCCGAGGCGCGGTTCCTCGCGCGCTTCACCGCCCTGTCTCCGCCCTGACGGATCTCCGCCCTCGATCCGTCACGATCGCAGGTCACTGGCGCCCCACCATGCCGACCCTCCACGTCTGTCCGCTCTCGCGCCTGCCCGAGACCGTCGCCGCCACCGGCGCGAGCCACGTGCTCACGCTGATCAATGTCGGCACGCCGCTGGAGCGGCCGGCCGTGATCGACGCCGAGAACCACGCCGTCATCGGGGTCAGCGACATCGCGGCGGCGCGCGACGGACACGTTTTGCCGGCTGAAGAACACGTGGCCCGGGTCCTCGACTTCGTCCGGACCTGGCCGCGGGAGAAGCCGCTGGTGATCCACTGCTACGCCGGGATCAGCCGCTCGACGGCGGCGGCCTACATCGCGGCCTGCGCGCTGGCGCCGGAGCGCGACGAGGCGGCGATCGCCGACGCCCTGCGGGCCGCCTCGCCCTCGGCCACGCCCAACCCCCTGTTCGTGGCGATCGCCGACCGGATGCTCGACCGCGACGGCCGCATGGTCGCGGCGATCGCGCGCATCGGTCGCGGCGCCGACGCCTTCGAGGGCACGCCGTTCACCCTCGCGCTGGCGTGAACCGTCGGACGCCAAGTGTGGCGCAAACGCCGCCGCCCGCGTCCAAAACGGTCAGGACCCGGCCGGCGGACGGTCCCCCTGGGTTGTGGGCATTGGGGATCGCGCCGTACAACCACCCCCAAAGGAAGTATCTGGGATGAGTGCGAGCAGACCCGAGGTGGCCCCCGCCGCCGGCGACCTGCCCTTCGAGAAGGCGCTGGAACAGCTCGAGGAAATCGTGCGCCGGCTCGAGCGCGGCGACGTGCCGCTCGACGAATCGGTCGCGATCTACGAGCGCGGCGAGGTGCTGAAGAAGCATTGCGAGGCGCTGCTGAAGCGGGCCGAGGCGCGGATCCAGCGGATCACGCTGGGCTCCGACGGGCGGCCCGAGGGCGTCGCCCCACTCGACATGTCCTGAGGCTCGGCGGTCGAACCGATCCCATCCGTTAGAGGTTGATGCCGTGGCGATTACCCCCGAGCAGAATGCACTTCTCGACCGCGTTCCGTCTCCATCGGCGCTTCGGCGTCTTCCGGAGTCGGAGCTTCAGGCGGTGGCGGACGCGGTGCGCGCCGAGATGATCGACGCGGTCTCGATCACCGGCGGCCATCTCGGCTCGGGGCTGGGCGTGGTCGAGCTGACGGTGGCGCTGCACCACGTGTTCGACACCCCCGACGACCGCATCGTCTGGGACGTCGGCCACCAGTGCTACCCGCACAAGATCCTCACCGAGCGCCGCGACCGGATCCGCACGCTGCGCCAGGGCGGCGGCCTGTCGGGCTTCACCAAGCGGAGCGAGAGCGTCTACGATCCCTTCGGCGCCGCCCACTCCTCGACCTCGATCTCGGCCGCGCTGGGCATGGCGGTCGCCCGCGACCTCGACAACGCCACCGCCAAGCAGAAGGGCGGCGCGCAGAAGCGCCGCAACGCCATCGCGGTGATCGGCGACGGCTCGATGTCGGCCGGCATGGCCTACGAGGCCCTCAACAACGCCGGCGCCCTGCACTCGCGCCTGATCGTCATCCTCAACGACAACGACATGTCGATCGCGCCCCCCGTCGGTGCCATGTCGGCCTACCTCGCAAGGCTGGCGTCGGGCGGCGCCTACCAGTCCCTGCGCGAGACCGCCAAGCAGCTCGGCAAGCTCCTGCCCAAGGCGCTCTACCAGCGCGCCGCCGCGGCCGAGGAGTACGCCCGCTCGCTGGTGGTCGGCGGCGGCACCATGTTCGAGGAGATGGGCTTCCACTACGTCGGCCCCGTCGACGGGCACAACCTCGACCACCTGCTGCCGGTGCTCAAGAACGTCCGCGACGCCGAGCACGGCCCGATCCTGCTCCACGTCGTCACCCAGAAGGGCAAGGGCTACGCGCCGGCCGAGGCCTCGGCCGACCGCTACCACGGCGTGGTCAAGTTCGACGTGGTCTCAGGGATCCAGGCCAAGGCCAAGCCGAACGCGCCGGCCTACACGCGGGTGTTCGGCGAGAGCCTGATCAAGGCGGCCGACGCCGACGACAAGGTCGTGGCGATCACCGCCGCCATGCCGGGCGGGACCGGCATCGACCTGTTCGGCAAGGCGCACCCGGACAAGACCTTCGACGTGGGCATCGCCGAGCAGCACGCGGTGACGTTCGCGGGCGGCCTGGCGACCGAGGGCTACCGGCCGTTCGTGGCGATCTACTCGACCTTCCTGCAGCGGGCCTACGACCAGGTGGTGCACGACGTGGCGCTGCAGAACCTGCCCGTGCGGTTCTGCCTGGACCGGGCGGGCCTGGTCGGCGCGGACGGGGCGACGCACGCGGGCGCGTTCGACCTGGCGTACCTGTGCTGCCTGCCGAACATGACCGTGATGGCGGCGGCCGACGAGGCCGAGCTGGTGCACATGGTGGCGACCGCCCACGCCCACGACACGGGCCCGATCGCGCTGCGCTACCCGCGCGGCGAGGGGTGGGCGTCGAGCTTCCGGAGCGGGGCGAGGTCCTGGCGATCGGCAAGGGCCGGGTGGTGCGCCGGGACGCGGAGGCGCGGGTGGCGCTCCTGTCGCTCGGCACGCGCCTGGCGGAGGCCTTGAAGGCGGCGGACGCGCTGGCCGAGCAGGGCGTGGCGGTGACGGTGGCGGACGCGCGGTTCGCCAAGCCGCTGGACGAGGCGCTGATCCTGGATCTGGCGCGCGACCACGAGGTGCTGATCACGGTGGAGGAGGGCTCGCGGGGCGGGTTCGGCGCGATGGTGCTGCACCTGCTGGCCGAGCGCGGCGCGCTGGACGCGGGCGGCGTGCGGGTGCGGACCATGACGCTGCCGGACGCCTACCAGGACCACGACAGCCCGGAGAAGATGTACGCAGAGGCAGGCCTCGACGCCAAAACCATCGTCCGGACCGCCCTCGACACACTGCCGGCAGAGACCGCCAAGGCCGAGCCGGCGAGCAACGTCGTGAGCGTGCGCCGCCGCCCGCGCTGACGCCACGGTCCGCTACGGGTCTCCCGACCACGCACCGCAACCTGAGGCGGCGGAGCGCAGCGTAGCCCTCGAAGGAGCCGTCCAGAGGTCTCGCGATCCCTGGAATGCTCCTCCGAGGTCCGCCGGCGCGGGCACCTCAGGATGAGGGCGTGGAAGGGGGCCCGGGGTGATTGCCCTACCCCAGCGCCTGCGCCACCGCCCTGCCGCAGGCCTCCGTGTCGGCGTTGCCGCCGAGGTCGCGGGTGCGCAGCGTCCGCTCGGACAGCACCCGCTCGATCCCGCTGACGATCTCGGCCGCCGCCGCGTGCTCGCCGAGATGCTCCAGCATCATCGCCCCCGACCAGATCTGGCCGATCGGGTTGGCGATCCCCTGCCCGGCGATGTCCGGCGCCGAGCCGTGGACCGGCTCGAACACGGAAGGATGCACCCGCTCCGGGTTGATGTTGCCGGACGGCGCGATGCCGATCGTGCCCGTGCAGGCCGGCCCCAGATCCGACAGGATGTCGCCGAACAGGTTGGAGGCGACCACCACGTCGAACCGGTCCGGGTTGAGGACGAAATGCGCGGTCAGGATGTCGATGTGGTACTGGTCCCACCGCACGTCCGGATAGGCCCCGGCCACCGCCCTCACCCGCTCGTCCCAGTACGGCATGGTGATCGAGATGCCGTTCGACTTCGTGGCCGAGGTCAGGTGCTTCTTCGGGCGCTTCTGGGCCAGCTCGAAGGCGAACCTGAGGATCCGGTCGGTCCCGTGGCGGGTCATGATCGTCTCCTGCAGGGCGAATTCCCGCTCCGTGCCGGCGAACATCCGGCCGCCCGCGTTCGAGTACTCGCCCTCGGTGTTCTCCCGGACCACCCAGAAGTCGATGTCGCCGGGCTCCCGGTCGGCGAGCGGGCACTTCACCCCCGGCATCAGCCGCACCGGACGCAGGTTGGCGTACTGGTCGAATTCCCGCCGGAACAGGATCAGCGAGCCCCAGAGGGAGACGTGGTCGGGCACCCGCTCCGGCATGCCGACGGCGCCGAAAAAGATCGCGTCGTGGGTCTCGATCCGCGCCTTCCAGTCCTCCGGCATCATCCGGCCGTGCCGCTCGTAGTAGTCGCAGCTGGCGAAATCGAACCAGTCGAGCTGGAGGCTGAAGCCGTGCCGCTTGGCGGCCTGCTCCAGCACGCGCACGCCCTCCGGCACCACCTCCTTGCCGATGCCGTCGCCGGGGATCACCGCGATGCGGTAGCGGCGCTGCTGGCTGTTCTCCGGAGTGGCCATGAATCCTCCACGCGTCTCGAGGGCGGCCCCGTGCGGAGCCCGGGTCGCCGGCGTCAGGTGATTGGTCCGCGCCGGCACCGGGTCAACACCACAGCCTGACAATCAGTCGGTTTCACCCGCCATCGCCCGGCGCTGGCGGTCGAGCTCCTCGCTGTAGCGCTTGAGCGTGTGGCTCTCGGTGAGCAGGCCCAGCACCTTCCGGCTCTCGGCGCTCTCGACGACCGCGAGCGCCTCGCTCTCGGTCCTGTCGAAGGCGGCGGCGGCGTCCTTGGCGTTCATGCCCGGCGTGAGGAAATCGTCCGCGTGCAGGAGCAGGTCGGCGAGGACCGGCTGCGCGTCGGCGCCGGCATCCCGGACGGCCGCGTGCGCCTCGGGCACGTTCAGGATGCCGGCGTAGCGCCCGCCCCCGTCCACGGCGATCACCCGGGAGGGCGAGCCGAGGGGATGGGCGCGCAGGAAGGTGGGCAGCGGCGTGTCCAGCGCCACGGTGCCGGGATTGCGGCGCATCAGCCGGCCGACGGTCAGCGAGCGGATCCAGCCGACGTCGTGGGGGCTGCGGATGCTCTCGCCGCGCAGGTGGAAGCGCCAGGTGGCGAAGGAGTAGCCGAAGGTCTTGCGCACGGTGAGGGAGGACGCGATCACAGCCGCCAGGACGACGCCGGTGATCGGCAGGCTGCCGGTGACCTCCAGCGCCAGGAACGTCATGGTGAGCGGGCCGCCGATGACCGCCACCGCGAGGGCGCTCATGCCGATCACCGCGTAGGCGAGCGGCGTCAGGCCGAAATCCGCCAGCGGCGGCACCAGCACCGGGGCAAGGGCGGCGAACAGCTTGCCGGCGATGGCCCCGAGGAACAGGGACGCGAAGAACAGGCCGCCGCGGAAGCCCGAGCCGATCGAGATCGCCGAGGCCGTGGCCTTGGCGGCGAACAGCGCGGCCAGGACCGCGATGCCGTGCCCCTGCCCCTCGGCGGCGAAGTGCATGTGCAGGGCGCCGTGGCCGCCCGACAGCACCTGCGGCGTCGCCAGCAGCGCCAGCGCGCCGACGCACAGGCCGCCGAAGGCGGGCGCCGCCACCCGCGGCACGCCGGACGCCTGGACGAGGCGCTCGACCAGGGTGACGCCGCGCATGATCAGGATGCCGAGGCCCGCGCAGAACAGCCCGAGGGCGAGGCTCGGCAGGATCTCCAGGCTGGTGACGTGCGAGGTCGTGACCGCCTGCATGTCGCCGAGATCGACGAGCGGCTGCGCCTCGATCAGGGCGCGCGAGATCAGGTTGCCGCAGAGCGCCGCGACGACCACGGGCGTCAGCGTGGCGATCGAGTAGGTGCCGATGATCAGCTCGAAGGCGTAGAACGCGCCGGCGAGCGGCGCCCCGAAGCCGGCCGCGATCGCCCCGGCCGCGCCGCAGCCCACCAGGGTGCGCAGGTCGCTGCGCCGCACCTCGAAGGCGATGCCTAGCCGCGAGGCGAGGCCGGAGGCGATCTGTGTGTAGCCGGCTTCGAGTCCCACCGAGGCGCCGGACCCGTTCGAGATGACGTTCTGGAGGGCGAGGTAGAGGCTGTCGCGCAGGGACATGCGGCCGCCGTGCAGGGCGTTGGCCTCGATGGGATCGATGGCCGGGCGCCTGCGCGGGCCGCGGACGTAGTTGGCGACGACGATCAGCAGGCCGAGGACGGCGCCGCCGAGGCACGGGCCCACGAGCAGGAGCGCCGGCGACACGGCGTCGACGGCGCTGAGGCGCGCGCCCGCGGGCAGCTGGTAGAGCAGCTCGCGCAGGGTCTGGGTGATCCAGGTCATGGCCGAGACCGCCACGCCGGCGACGCAGCCCACCAGGGTCGCGAGGGCGACGAGGCCGCCCTCGCTCCGGCGGACAAGGCTGCGGAGCCGTCCGGGGGCCTGGACGAGGCCAGCCCCCGCCCAGCGCCGGCGCGGCCGCCGGCCCGGCCCGGCGGCCGATCGGGCCGGCACGTCGGCCGATCCGTTGCCGGGCGCCCTGTTCCCGCCGGCGGCGGCCGCTGGCTGTCGCGCGCTCACGGTCCGCCCCTCGCCTCCGGTCCGTCCGATCGGCGCCGCCGCCGCGTCGACCCCGCCGTCGCAGTTACAGCCGGGTCCGATCCCGTTGCAAACGGGCGGTGTGGCGGGGGCGCGACCGGCCCCGGCGCGGGGGACCCGGACGGCGCTATCCACGAAGTCGAAATCCCGTGCACACATCGCCTTGAAAACTGCCGCGGCCCACGATACACCCCGCGCCAGTGCCGCCGTAGCTCAGTTGGTTAGAGCACCAGATTGTGGATCTGGGGGTCCCCCGTTCGAGCCGGGGCGGTGGTACCATCCATTCAGCTCGACAGCGCGAGGGGTTGGCGGATCGCCAGCCCCTTTTGCTTGTGCGCGGACGGCGCCGCGCCGGATCTGGGCCGGCCCGGACCCACACCCCGACCCGATCGGAGTCGACCGGACCGGTCCTCGCGCGGGAGCCGGCCTGTACACAGGCGGCCACTTCAGCGCCCGCGCATGTTATAGAATCGCCAAATTTGCTCGCATACAGTCATGGCTGGGAGAAGACTATTATCGTTAGCGTGAAGACTGCCATGAAGAGCACGACACAGCAGGATCAGCTCGAGATCGTGAGCGCCCTCGCGGCCTCGCTCGCGGACCGGATGCTGATGGAGCGTCTGACGCAGGGAAAGCTGCCCCTCGCGAATGCGAGCCGCCTCTGGACCGCCTCGCTGCTCCTGGAGGAGCACGCGCGGCCCATCCCGCGCATCGTGACGGATGTCCTGGAGGAGGTCCGTCACGTCGAGCCCGACGACGGGGACGAGGCGGACGGGATCGAAGCGCAGCCGGGGCCGGAGGTGGACTTGGCCGGGGCGCGGCGTCCGGCCCGGCCGGCGCGCCGGCGCGGGCTCACCCGCCTGCTCCGCCCGTTCCGGCAGGCGGCCGAAGCCTGAGCCGCGTCGACGGCGGCTCTCGGCCGCCTGCCGCAACGGCGCGGGACCGTCTTGGCGGATCCGGAGTTCCCCGCGCGCGCCCGGGACGCTAAGACCGTCTTCGAGCGCGGCGTCGGATCCCGCCGCGCCAACGGGCTTCGGGACACGAGAGATGAGCATCCCTGAACGGCGCGTCCGGACCCTGTTCGACGAGGCGGCCATCGCCAAGCGCAACGACGAGCTCGCCCGGGAGATCCTCGCCGCGCGGCCCGAGAACCTCCTCGTCGTGGCAGTGCTCAAGGGCAGCTTCATGTTCGCGGCCGACCTGCTCCGGTCGCTGCACCGGGTCGGGCTCGCCCCGCAGGTCGAGTTCGTGCACCTGTCGAGCTACCGCACCGGGACCGTCTCCAGCGGGCAGGTCGAGATCCTGCGCGACGTGCAGAGCGAGGTGCGCGGGCGGGACGTGCTGCTCGTGGACGACATCCTGGAATCGGGCCGGACCGTCGTCTTCGCCAAGGACCTGCTGATGGCCCGCGGCGCCCGGCGGGTCCTCACCGCGGTGCTGCTGGAGAAGCCCGGCAAGCGCGCCGTGACGATCGACGCGGATTTCGTCGGCTTCACCTGTCCCGACGTGTTCGTCGTCGGCTACGGGATGGACGCCGCCCACGCCTTCCGCCAGCTGCCCTTCGTGGGCGTGGTCGATTACGGCGACGGCGACCCGGACCTGTTCGACGCTTGACCGCTCCCGCAGCGCGGCATTTTCGCCGCGCGCCGCGACCCGAAGGACAATTCGGCCTGCGACGACTTGACAGACGGGGAATTCGTCTGTGTCTGTCGGCGTTTGGGCGCGCGCGCCGTCGCGACGGGTCGCGCGCGGATTTCGGGGACGGTTACGGGACCACATGGCGCGCATCCTCCTGGTGGATGACGAAGAGACCGTCCGGGGCTTCCTCAAGCGGGGGCTCGAGATCGACGGGCACGCGGTCGTCACGGCCAACGACGGCAGCGACGGACTCGACCGCCTCAACGAGGCCGACGGCGGCTTCGATCTGATGCTCACCGACATCCGCATGCCGCTCATGGACGGCATCGCGCTGGCCCTCGCCGCCAAGCGCGACTTCCCCGACCTGACCATCCTGCTCATGACCGGCTTCGCCGACCAGCGCGAGCGCGCGCGCGGGCTCGACGCCATCGTCACCGACGTGCTGACCAAGCCCTTCTCCCTGGCGGATCTCCGCGCCACCGTGAAGCGGGCGCTCGCCGCCTGACCTGGGCGGGACCGGTTCGGAAGAACTTAAACATTGCTCTTAGGTTGAGCTTCACGAAAGCGTGGCACCTTCGGTCCGACTGGATCAGACCGAGCACGGAACGCCATGTATCGCCGGGACCGGGACATCGACGCGGCGGCGTATCGGGCGGACCGCTACGGCTGGGAGCCGGACGACCGGGACTGGGACGACGACCGCGACGCCCGGCGTCCGCGCGGGGGCCTCGGGCGGTTCTTCTCGCTGACGAAGCTCGCCCTCCTCGCGGTGCCGGCCGGGCTGTTCCTGTACGGCAGCTTCGCGGATTGCAGCGCCCGTCCGGCGGCGGGCTGGCTGGGGCTCGTCGGGGCCGGGGCCTGCGCCCGCACCGAGATGCTCGGCAACGTCCTGTCGATCCAGGACAACCTCGCGCTCCTGAAGCGGCTCATCAACTGAGCGACCGCCGCAGACCCTTCCGCGCCGCGCCCCCGATCCGCCCCGAACCGACCTCCGTGAGGCCGCCATGTCCACCCGCCCGCTCCTGCCGGCCTCGTCAACCCGCGCCTCCGACGCCGTCGAGGAGGCCCAGTTCCGCGCCCGCATGGCGCGGGTCGGCCCGGACGGCGCGAACCGCCCCCAGCGCCGGAGCCGGGCGCCCGAGCGGCGGCGCGGCTTCCGGCTCGGCTGGAAGGGCTGGCTCGTCGTCGACAGCCTCGTCGTGCTCCTGGTCGTGGCGGGGGTGGTGGCGTGGCCGCCGGTCCAGTCCTGCCGCAACCAGGACCAGACGGTCGGGTTCTACGCCGGCGATTCCGTCGGCAAGTGCATCCGGCGGGGGATCGCCGATCGCCTCGACACCGCCGATCAGCGCCTCAAGAGCCTGATCCGCCGCTCGGGCCACTGAGGCCGGACCCGCCGGAGCGCACAGCTCGAGCCTCGGCAGGCGCCCCGCGCAGCAACTTCTGGTTTGAGCGAACGTTGTGTGCTCGCCAGGAGCGCCCGATGCCCGTGATACTCGTCGTCCCGGTCGCGCTGATCGCGGTTCTCGCCGCCGGCGCGTTCGCGCTCCGTCACACCGAGGGGCACGGGCCCGAGCTGCGAGAAGCCCTGCTCCTGCTGCTCATGCTCGCGGTCGTATCGGCCAGCATAGGGCTGATGGCGCTCCGCCCGGGCGGCGCCTCGCGCGATGTCCTGCAGCCGACGGCCGGCGGCGTGTCGGCGTGACCCTGGAGGGCGCGGTCCGGCCCGAGCGCGAACCCGGGCTGACGCTGTGCTCGCCGACGCGCACGGCACGGCCGGACAGCCGGACCCAGGCCTGCCGCCGAAACTTTCGGTCGCGCCTGGGGTTCGCCGGGAAGGAGGACGCCCATGCCCGACGAAGCGAAAGGCACGAAGCCCGAGGATCTCACCCCTGATCGCCCGCGCCTCACCCCGCAGGGTCACGGGAGCGGCTCCGGGAGTGGCGAGGACAGCACGGACCCGAATGGCGGGGCCAAGCAGGGTCAGGGCGACAGGGCGGAAGGGTGAGGTCCGCGCGACGCGGACCGGCGGCGATGCGTCGAGTTGAACGGATCGCCGAAATCGTTCGATCACGGATCGTGTGCTCTGATCCTCGGTGAGGAGGTCGGAGCCATGACCATCACCACCTCGATCAACGCCGTCGGCCCCGTGAAGGCGACGGAGATGATCCAGTCGGCGCGTGCCGAAGCCGCCATCGCGCACAGGGCGGGGCTGCATACCGTCACGATGCCGGTGCCGGCGTCCACCGACTCCCGAGCGCCGGCGGACGGCCGCGAGCTGCCCGCTTTGCAGGAGCGCGTGGTGGACATCACCGTCTGAGCCGCCCTCGGTCAGGCTGCGTCGGTCCCGCAGCCGCGAGGCGCGTGTCTCCCATCGATCCGGAGACGCTCGATCACGTCCGCCTCGGATTGCTCGGCGGCCGAGTCGTTCCGTGCCGGGTCCCGGCCGACGTGCTGCGCGACCTGTCTCACCCGGACGACCTCGCGCGCGGCCCGCGCGACGTCGTCCTGAGCGATCGGGCCGCCATCGCGCGGGTCGCGACCGAGACATCCGAGCGCGCGGGCGCGCCGGATGGGTGCCTCGATCGCGACCAGGCCGACTTCTTCTGGCGCGAGGCTGCGCAGCCTCGGCCCGATCACCTCCACACGCTGGACGGGCGCGCCGAGCTCGGGCCGCCACACCGCTCCCCCGCTCGAGACCGCTCGCGCGACGGACCGTGACGGTGTGGAACTCGAGTAGCCAAGATTTCGTCCGCAACAAACACGACATCGCCCCGTAAATCGCGACTCTTATCCCTCAGTCCAAGCCCGCGATATCTCGCGGAGGACGGAGGACATCATGCTCAATGACTGTGCCGCCAGGCGTGCCGCCGTGCACGACGTTCTGGCTCATGAACGCGCGGATCAGAAGCCTCGTCGCGGCATGAGGCTCCTCGGGGTCGGCTGCCTCGGGCTCGCCTTCCTCGGGACAGCGAGCACCGTGAAGGCGTGGGAAAGCTCGCCCGCGCGCCAAGCATCCGCGATCGATGCAGACCCCCGCGGCGAAACTGAGCACGCACAGCCGAGGCCGGACGGGCTCGGTTTCGGCATCGTCGCCCAGATAGCCAGTCGCTAGGAGGGGCCGCCGATGAATTCGATGCTGCTCGGCCTCTTCCCGCTGCTGGTCGTTCTGACCTGGAGCGCCGGTTACGTGCTGGTGGAACGCGCGTGGCGTCAGCACGCGCCGGGCCGTCATATCGCGGCGGCGCTGCTCTGTGCCGGCTTCAGCCTTGCCGCCATCGCGGCCCTGGCTTGGGCTATGCCGCAGCCGGGCCAGAACTGGTCCGATGCCCCCCTGCGGCGCCTCGTTCCGGACGACAAGCCTGCCCTGGATGAGCCGACAGCGGGTCGCTGGTAGCACGACCATGAGCGCGCCCATGCCGTCCCTTCGCCGCTCGCGCGGGGAGGCCCCGGAAGGCAGGCCGCGGCACGCGTGAAGTGCGACCCGTCGCCAAATGTGCGATTCAAGACTTTCAGCAGAGACAGGGGCGATAATCTGGGGCGGATTAGAGAGTTGAGTGCCCTGAAATGCCCATCGAGAGACGCGCCCGCCCGAGAGCCGAGACGGATCTGACCGGGCGCATCGTGCCGAATTTCGGCCGGCCAGTGGGCTGCAGGGTCCTGGATCGATCGCCGGGCGGAGCGCAGCTCCGCGTGAACAGCGTCTTCGGTCTCCCCGAGACCTTCATGCTCGAGATCCCGCAGACCGAGGAGCGCATCAGCGCGCGCGTGGTCTGGCGCTCGGCAGGCAATCTCGGGGTGGTGCTCGACGAGCCGGCGCGGCCGTCGATGTAGCGGCGGCCGGGCATCGGGCGGCCTCGGCCGTCTTCACGTCGGCCGGCCGAACCGCGCGATCCAGCTTCGTGCGTTAGCCAATGCGGGCGACCTGCCGCGGGCCGTCGAGCCTTCCGCGAGCGGGGCCGGCCGCCCGAGATCATCGCGCGGCGGCGGGGCGAGCGGGACCAGGCCGCCCTCTCCCAATGCGCGGACTCTTCCGCACCGTTCCCGAGACACGTCGCTGTGCGAGCGCTCCCGCTCCGGATCCCGCCCCTAGGCTGGGAAGCCGGGGCGACGCCTGCGCCGACGCGCTGACCGGGCCCGGATTCCGACGGCCCGGGCTTCCCCCGCGCGCGGCATGGGGCGGTAGGCCTACTCCCCTTCCGCAGCGTCCTCGCCGTCCGTCACGCCGAGAGCGGCCTTCTCGGCAAGGAGCGTCGCCAACGCGGATCGGATGCGGTCGCCCTGCTCGGCGTAGGGCAGGTCGGCCGCGTCGAGCAGCGCGCTGCGGTACCGCGTCTGGATCGCGGCCAGTTGCGTCGGCAGCCCCACTTTGCGGGGCGGCTTCCCGTCGACCACGACCTTCGGCGGCTTCTTCTTGGCGGGCGTCTTTCCGGGCATGCCGAGCCAAGCCGCATGCAGGTCCCTGGTTCCCCCGCTTCGCGGCCTCCCCCGATCGCGCGATCCCCCAAGGCTCGCCGGCGCCTGACGTTCCGGTGCAGGTGCGGGCGGGGCTGACGAGCCGGCGCGACGGGTACACCGAGTTCGCGCGACGCACGCCGCGCGGCTCGACGCGGGTCGGCGGTGCTCGACGTGGTTTACGCCGACGGCGACGCGTCCCTGCCCCGGCAGATGGAGGCCGGGGCCACGCAGGGCGTGCCCCTCCTGCAGGCCCTGGTGGCGGCTGAGATCGCGGACCTGATGGACGATGCGCCGACCGACGCCGCGATGGCGCTGGCCGCTGGCCCGCTCTCGGACGCCGCCTACGATGCGCTGGTGAAGGCGGTCGCGCCCGATAGCCCCGCCGGACGGGCGCTCGCCAAGATCGGGGCGCGTAACAGCCGGGCGCACCAGGAGCGGATCAGCGCATGCATGACGACGCCTGGGGCCTCGGGGCAACCTGTGAGTCGGCCGAGAAGGGTGCCGGCGCCGACCCGACCAAGGGCAGCGATGCGGTCGAAGCGGTTCGGGTCGAACTCGCCAAGATGACCGGCCAGCGCGACGCACTGCAGAAGACGCTGACCGACGAGGTGCTGCCGCAGATCGCGGCACTCGCGAAGATGGTGGGAGATCAACCCGTGCCGCGCCATCTCGTGGGCCGCGCGGTCACGAAGGGCAGCGCGGGTGATTCCGGTTCATCTGACATTCCGTCCGTGGACGCGATCCGCGACCACCCAGCCAAGATGAGCGCGGAGGCGCGCGCGGGTCGGCTGATCAAGGTCTCGCACCAGAACCCGCAGCAGCTCGCGCTCGCCCGCTGAGGCGCTCAGATCCGGTGCCTGCGTACGATCACTTGCGACCGATCGCGACCCGACCCAGCCACGACGGCGGCTATCGCCGCATCCCGAAAGCAGCCGCTTCCAGCCCCATCAAACATGACCGTGCTGATGGTGGAGGTCGGGGTAGTGAGGATGGGTGTGCCGTAGCGGCTCATGGCGGTGCCAATGGGAGTGTGGCTCCGTCACCGGCCCATCGTGATGATGCTGGTGGTGCTCATCGTGGACGTGGGCATGCTCGTGCTCCATCGTCTCATGGAGGTGCGCGTGCTCGTGGCGCTCTGCGAGGTGCAGCCACAGACCCATACCCATCAGCGCGCCGGCCACGACGAGCTGCACCGTCACCGGCTCGCCTAGCAGCCCGACGGCAATCACCGCGCCGATGAAAGGCGCAAGTGAGAAGTAGGCCCCAGTGCGCGCTGCACCGAGGTGGCGCAAGGCCAGCATGAATAGGACGAGGCTCACCCCGACACCGAGGAAGCCGACCACCGCCGCTGCGCCGATCATTGCCAAGGATGGCATTGCCGCGCCCAACATCAGCGCCAGAGCCACGTTGACGCTGCCCGCAACCACCCCCTTAATCGTGGCCGTGACAACCGGATCGGACGAGGAGAGCTTGCGGGTCAGGTTGTTGTCGATGCCCCAGGCCAGACAGGCGGCGGCGATCAACGCCGCGCCCGCATCGAGGCGCACACCCTCACCGTTCCACGACAACACGACCGCGCCCACGAGGATGGCGAACGCACCCAGTATCAGACGGCGATCAACGTTCTCCCGGAACACCACCCACGCGATGAGCATAGTCGCCAAGCCTTCGAGGTTGAGCAACAGCGAGCCAGACGCGGCAGAGGTGTGCGACAGACCCAGCATCAGCAGAAGCGGCCCGGCCAACCCACCGAACAGCACGACTGCTGCCAGCCACGGCAGATCATGCCGGCGGAGCGGAGCTTCCTGGGCTGGAACGCCAAAGGTAGCTCGGCTGACATGCACGATTGCCAGGCCGATGCCCGCGCCGAGGTAGAGAAGCCCAGCAAGCAGTTGCGGCGAGACGGTGCCGAGCAGAAGCTTCGCGAACGGAGCGGAGGCACCGAACAAGACGGCCGAAACGAGGGCCAACGGCACCCCTGGCCAGAGGTGGGAGTGGATGTATTTCATGCCCTCACTTTTACAGCGTTTCAGCAAACGCCTGAGAGCGAACCCTCGTCCCTGCATCGAGCGGCCTGAGCGGCTTCACCGGCCATGTCTGCTCCGATGTATCCGCAGCTCCGAAGCGGCCCATCTCCCTTCCACACCGAGCAGACAGTCCGATAGCGACCCGCTTCCGTCACTCAGCCGCTAGGGCGACAGCCCGAGAGCGGTCGCAACCGACCGCAGGTCCTGCGTGTGCGCCTGCCGGTATTCACGGGGGCTCACGTCGTAGCGATCCTTGAAGCGGCGGGCGAAATGCGCCTGGCTGCTGAAGCCACAGGCGTAGGCCAGCATGCCGACGGACAGGTGTGCACAGGCCGGGTCGGTCAGGCGCTTGGCTGCCACCTCCAAGCGGCGTTCCCAGATGTAGTCGGAGATGTGCCGGCCGCGCTCGTGGAACAGCTCCTGCAGCCGGCGTAGCGACAGCCCCATTGCGGCGGCGAGCTGTGGTGGATCCAAACTCGGATCGCCCAGATGGGTCTCAACATAGGCCTTGGCACGCTGGACCGTGACGTTGCCGTGTATGGAACGCGGTACCTCCTGCGCCATCCGTTCGGCGAGGCTGGCTACGATTAGGTCGATCCCGATCGACGCCAAGCGGGCGGCCGCGTCGGGGCCGAGCCGATCGGCGACCGCAACCAAATCCTGGATGTACGTCCGCGCCAAGGTCGTGGAGGCGTGGTCCGCGCCGACCCTGAGGGCGCTGAACAGCCGGGACGGGCCCAGTGCGGTTTCCAGACGATCGCGCGGCAGATCCAGGATCAGGGTACTGCTCGTCTCCGTCTGGACGACGGCCGGGCGTGCGTCGAGGACGAAAAGGTCGCCCATCCGACATTCCGCCTCCTGGTCGCCCTGTCGGGCGATAGCCCGGCCGGAGAGCATCAGGACCGCGTAGGCCCGATCGGACCGGTCGTCGCGCCGGGCCGCGTCGGCCGTCGTTTCGCTGCGCATGGCCGTGTGTGCGAAGTGTGAAATCGGCACGGCGCCGATATTCGTAGCGGCTATGCTGCCCTTGAACTGGGCCTCGTCGACGGTCTTCAACTCCACCGGGACCAGCTGTTCACAGACCATTTCGCGCCACTGGCGGAACGCGTTCCGAGGGTGGATCTTTTCTGTCGAAAAAAGCGGTTGCATTTGAGGCCTAGGCGCCCCCGACACCACCCGGTGGCGAGGAATGAAGGTCCGGACTCGTATTGTATATAATATGCTGCAACCATGTGCGTATCGCTCGCATGATCACGGAGTTGCGATCCGTCGATAGACACGGCCGCCCGAAAGGGGACCGGCAGAATTCCACCCAGGCAGACCGTCGGTGTCGAAACCGTCAGTCTGACGCGTACCGTCCGACACACCGCACATCGACCACTCTCGACGCGCCGTCGGTCCGGGGACGGATCGCGCGCGTCCCCCGACGGGCCGCAGGGCCCATGCCCCCTCTACGTCCGATGTCCCGCGCCCCGGGGACGGGTCAGCGCCGGCGCGGCCGTGCATCCGCACAGGATCACGCCCCATGACCCAGCACGTCGACGTCCTCGCCCTCCTCAAGGAGGCGCAGGCCAAGCCGCTCACCGACCCGATCCTGGCGCAGCTCGGGATCGATCTGCAGAAGTCGACCTTCGCGCAGGCCAGCTCGCCCACCTCCGGCCTGACCTGCTACGACCTCGAACTCGGCGCGAAGTCGCTCTACCCGGTGCTCACGCCCCTGCGAAACGCGATCCCGCGCGTCTCGGGCAAGGGCGGCATCCAGGCCGCGTGGCGGGCGATCACCGACATCAACGTCTCCGGGATGCGCATCGACGTCTCGGCGGCAACCGCGGCGGCGTGCAGGTCGTCGCTACCGCCGACTACACCGCCAGCTACAAGGGCATCGGCATCGAGTCGCATGTCGAGTTCGAGGCCCAGTACGCCGCGCAGGGCTTCGACGACGTGCGCGCCATCGCCGCCCGTACCGGGCTCCAGAGCCTGATGCTCGGCGAGGAGGCGATGCTGCTCGGCGGCAACACCTCGCTCGCGCTCGGCACCACGCCGACCCCGACTCTGTCCGGCGCGGCCACCGGCGGCGCGCTCGCCGCCCAGACCTGGTCGGTGATCGCCGTGGCGCTGGCGCTCGACGGCGTGATCAACGGCACCGTCGCCGACGGCATCCAGTCGACCATCACCCGGACCAACGCGGACGGCTCGACCGACGTGTTCGGCGGCGGTGCTGCGGCCCGCTCGGCCGCCGCCACGGTCGCGACCACCGGCGCCACCGGGTCGATCGCGGCCTCGGTCGACCCGGTGCCCGGCGCGCTCGGCTACGCGTGGTTCTGGGGCCCGGCCGGCGCCGAGGTGCTGGGCGCCATCACCACGATCACCTCGGTCCTGATCACCGCCACGGCCGCGGGCACCCAGACCGCCGCGGCGCTCGGAACCGTCGACCGCTCGACCTCGGCCCTGTCCTTCGACGGGCTCCTGACGCAGGCGTTCCGGCCCGGCTCCGGCGCCACCATCGTCACCCTGGATGCTGAAAATCGCCGTCTGTGGCGATTTCAGGTTCGTTCAGACGGGATGGGAGCAGAGGCGATCGCCTCCCGGCCGTTTGCATTCATCCCGCGAAACTTTCTCTCCGATGGCCTCGTAAGGGCCCACGCTGCCCCGTTCATCGGGGTTCGGACTGAAGGAAACACGATGCTCACTCAGAACACCGGCCGCCGCACGGCCCAGGCGCTCGCCCTGACCCTCGCGCTCAGCCTCGGAGCCAGCGGCGCGGCCTACGCCAAGAACCCGATGGTCGGCGGCGCGCCGATGTACGCCCAGAAGACCATCGTCGAGAACGCGGTCAATTCGAAGGATCACACCACCCTCGTCGCTGCCGTGAAGGCCGCGGGCCTCGTCGATACGCTGAACGGCCCGGGCCCGTTCACGGTGTTCGCGCCGACCAACGCCGCCTTCGCCAAGCTGCCGCCGGGCACGGTGGAAAGCCTCGTGCAGCCGCAGAACAAGGCGACGCTGACGAAGATCCTGACCTACCACGTGGTCCCGGGTGTCTACACCGCCAAGGACCTGATGGCGCTGGCCAAGAAGGGGGGTGGACAGGGCGTGCTGACCACCGTCGAGGGCGAACCACTCGCCGTCGAGGTGCAGGGCAAGAAGGTTCTCGTCACCGACCAGAAGGGCAACACCGCGACGGTGACCATCCCGAACGTCATGCAGTCGAACGGCGTCATCCACGTCATCAACGCCGTGCTGATGCCGTAACGCGCAGTGCCCGCGGCCCGTGAGGGCTGCGGGCCTCGACAGCGCGTGGCCTTTCAGATCACGCGAGCGCCGGCAGGCGTGCCCGCCGCGCCCGGTCATTCGGCGATGAGCTTGCCGGTGTAGATCACCGGACCCGTGGGTTGGCCGCTCGGTGAGCCTCCGGGCGGCTCGACCGAGACCGCGATTACCCCGTCCGGTGCGGTGTCCTGCGGTAGCCTCACCTGACTTGGCGCCGCTCCGACGAGGCCGAGTGGCTTTGCCCCTCCTGCGCCGACGTACCACAATTCCAGACTCCGCCCGGCGGGCGCGTCGGCACCGACGGGCCTGACTTCTGCGAGGCCGGTCTGCGTGTCGACACGCACGATCAGCGCCGGCAGCGCCCCGCCTCCCTGCACGACAGCCAGATAGCGCCCTCCCGCCGGGGTTCGTGACGGCCCGACTGCCACGAACAGCGCGAGGCCCGCGGCGAGCAGGCCTGACCCTGCCGCGGCGATCCGCCAGCGCCTCACCTGCCGCCGCAGGTGGCGAAGCTCACCTCGCGCTACGTCGGTCGCGTCTGGCAGCGCGCGCAGCAGCGCTTCGCGGACCCGCGGCGGCGGCGCCACGGGCGGCACGGCCTCCATCAGCGGCGCCAGGCGCCGCTCCCACTCGCGGATGCGGCTGGCCGTGCCGGGGTCTTGGCTCGCCTCGCGCTCCAGCGCCGCCCGCTCCCGCGCGTCGAGTGTCCCGAGGGCGTACTCGGCCGCGCGCATGTCATGCTCGGACGTCGGGTCCATGCCGGGCTGGCCGCTGCCGCTCACGAGACAGCCTCCAGGCAGGACTTGAGGCCTGCGAGTGACCGGTGCAGCCAAGTCTTGATGGTGTTGACCGGCCGGTCGAAGTGCCGCGCCAAATCCTCCCGAGATTGCCCTTCGCAATAGGCCAGCACGACGCAGTCCCGGTGCTTGGGGTCGAGACGGCCGAGGCAGGCCAGGAGGGCGCTCCGGTCCATGAAATCTGCCGCCCCATCGTGCGGATCGATCAGCCGCGCCACCCAATCCTCGCCGGTATCCAATTCCGGGCCCTGATGCTCGACCTTCCGCCGTACGCTGTCGATGGCGCGATTGCGGGCGACGGTGCAGAGCCACGGCAGCGGCGGCCCGGCCTCGGGCTTGTAGCTGCCCGCGGCCTGCCAGATGCGCATGTAGACGTCCTGAAGCACGTCCTCGGCCAAGCCACGGTCACGCTGGATACGCAGGATCAGGCCGTAAAGTTTCGGGCTCGTGAGATCGTAGAGTTCGGCCAGCCGATTTGCCTCTCCCCGGGCGATACCAGCGAGCAGTCGGCGCAGCGTGGCGTCGTCGGCCAAGTTGGCTCCCTACAAACTCCCAGGCGCCTTCTATCGGACGCCCAACCGGATGCTGCTTTAACCCAAACTGCCTAGCCGTGACGATCCCTCACGCGCGATAGCCCCGCTGAGCGGGCCTCGAAGTGGCCGCTTTCAAAATCCTCGGAGCGGCGGCTGCGGAGATGTCGCTGAGGGCGGGATGCGGAGGTTGACCGATCCCTCGCAAAGGGACTTTCCGCGGTCGCCCCAATCCGGTCGGCGGATGCCTCGGAGAGACTGCTTCGAAGCGGACGTCCGAGCGTGAACGAGCCACGTGTCCGCCTGTCGAGCAGGAATGTGGCGTGGCATGTCACATCTTTGCGGGCCAGCTCGTCGTAGCTTCGAACGTCGATCTCCGGCGTTCCGAGCACCGGGATCCGTCATGAGTCAGAACAAGCGGCTAGTCTGGACTGAGGTGGCGCCGGAGGGCGCGAGGGCGTTCTTCGGCATCCACCACTACATCACCACGGGCACCGACCTTCCCCACGAACTGATCCACCTCGTCTTCTTGCGCGTGTCGCAGATCAATGGCTGCGCGCATTGCATCGACCTACATTCCCGTGATCTCCTCAAGACGATGCCGTTCGAGAAGGTCGCCCTGGTTCCAGTCTGGGCCGAGGTGCCCCACCTGTTCTCCGACCAATACCGAGCTGCGCTCGCGTGGGCGGAGGAAGTCACACTGGTCAGCGAGACGCACGCTTCCGACGAAGCCTATGCGGCCGCGAGCGCGGCTTTCACGGCAAAGGATCTCGTGGACCTCACGATCGCCATCGCGGCGATGAACGCATTTAATCGACTCGGAGCGCCCTTCCGGCTTCCCGTCGTCGCGAAAGCCTGAGCCCCTTCCAAACACGACCATGGCTGGGGCGACGGCAGCTTCCCGGGCTGCCAATCGATGAGCAGACCGGAAGCTTTCCACCCCGAGCGGACGGCCAGCTACCGACCCAACCTCTCCATTCATGGCAGCTGGCGCGTTGCCTGTAAGCAGCCGTTCGATCGCTTGGCGGTCTGGTTGCTGCCCGCCTCATCCAGCCGGCGCGCCTCCCAGTCTCGGGGTACGTGGGCCCCACCGCCCCACTGAACAGGCTGATAGGCGACGCCTGATAGGGAGGACATGGTTCACGCGCTATGGACCTCGCGTGGTTTGATGAAGATCAAAGTCCGTCAAAGGAAAGAGCGCAACTGACTGACCCTCGTATCAGAAGTCATCGGGGGCCACACTCATGTCTTCAGCCAAGCGCGATGGTAGACGTCTGACTTGGCGTATAGTCAAGTTGGAGCAGCCCCCGGCCTTGCGCCGAGGGCGAGAGCACTGGGTGGTGCGCTGGATCGGGGCAGCTAAATACCGAAGCAAAAGATCGGTCAAAGGCTCTATTCCAGTAGCTGTTAGCGCCCACATCATCAATTTGAGATGTGCGGACACCCACGCTCGACCGGTGCGCCCTGAACGAGCTGGCAAAATCGGGCGCGTTCTGCTGTTTGAAGGCCATCGAAGCGCCAACATTCGCCCGCTCTGAACGTTAATCATGATAAGGCGAGCTACTTGTTTTTTTGATTTGGATTGATAGGCGCACCCGGAAAATCTCGACAACACAATTTCGACCGCCCTGTTTGGTGTAATATTTTTGGGCGAGGAGGCAATTACGGCCGCTTCGATGCCGCTGCTCTTTGGAAGCGGACAAGCCGCCTTCCACCCCGAGCAGCTCTTGCAGCTTGCGATCGCTCGCGAAGAAGGCTGTCAAGCATAGGCGCCCGACCGGATCGCATGCAGCCCGATCGGGAACTCCGCCGGTACCGGTAGGCCGAGCGGCGACATGCGCCCATGCACCAGGCAGAGCATCGCGAGCGGTACGTCGAGGACAATCGGCATCGAGCCGTCGTGAGTGTCCCTGACAAGACAGAGGTGGTAACGCCGGTCACTCGGCTCCCCATGGGGGTTGTCGACCGGGTCGGCGGTGGCCGCAGCCTCGAGCGCATCCTCTACAACCGCCCAAGAGAACAACGGATCAGCTGCAGCGATGGCCGCGGCGTTGAGCCGTGCCAGATCGGAGACGAAGCTGAACACGAGATCCGCACCCGCGCGGTCGCTCGCAAACCAGCGGGCGCGCGGCGGACCGACCTCGCTATCGCCCAGAACGGGATCGAAGGGGCGGTGCGGGACCCAGCCGGCAAGCCACGCATCGATCCGTCGACCCTCCGCCAGCGCCGCTTCGTCGCCCTTCAGCACCGCCGCTCCGTCGAGCCCTTCTCGGGCAAGCCAAGAGACGAGGACGGCGATCCGATTGGGGTCGCGGGCGAGAAACTGGGCTAGGTTCTCGGCGCGTTGCTCCGGCGTCAGACCCCTTGGATCACCGCGATGGAGCGGCGTGTCGGGCGGGTAGTCGCCAAGCCGAGCCGAGAGAAGGGCATAGAGTTCGCCAGGCGCATCCCCAGCTGCCATATCCGAGTGCGCCGCGACAGCAGGGCCACGCTGTTCGGACGACCTACGGTTGCTGAGCCAATCGAAGATGCCGGGCATAGTTCAGATCTTACAACAGGCGCCCGATGAAACCACCAACCACCGCGCCGAAATCTGCGCTGCTGAATGCCCATAAGCAGGTCCCTTGGGAGCCCGCCCGGCGTCGAAAGCAGGCACGGCAGCGACGTCCGCTTCGATGCTTCTCCGTCCAAAAGCGGACCGTCGCAAAACCACCGTGAGCGGACGGCCTGCTTTCGACCCATGTCAGTCGCCCGCACCGCCGCGGGCGCTTCCCGGAAGCGGACATTCGTCTCCGTCCGGCAACCTCGGATCGGCGTGATAGGCGCGGGATGTGGGCCTCAGTATTTCAAGCCTGTATCGCACAGCACGGTCACGGCGATTGCGTCGGCTGGAAGGCGTCCGGACGACAACAGCGCAGCAGCCGCAGCTACGTTGGCAGCGGCCGAGTAGCCGACGTGCAAGCCCTCCTGCGTCGCGAGCCCTCTACGCCAGCGCTCCACCTCCTCATCGGTTACGGGAATAGACAGGTCCATCAGATCACCATTCCAGTGTGGGGGGATGCTTCCGTAGCTTGTGCCCTGGATGAGGTGGCGGTGCTTTGTGACTGATAATCCCGCCAGGGGGCGACATCCCTCCGGTTCGACGGCGGCGCAGATCACGTGGGGATTACGTTCCCTCAATGCCGCCGCTACTCCGAGGAAAGTCGCACCGGTCCCTACAGCGGCCACCCAGGCATCGACCTGGCCGGAGGATTGCTCCCATATCTCCGGCCCGGTCGTTTCGCGGTGGGCGCGCATACACTCCGGCGCGTGGAACTGGTTGACGTAATAGCCGCCCCGATCTTCCGCGATGCGCGCCGCCGCATCAGCCGCCGCGTCTACGTCCGCCCCGGTGACTTGCCCAGCTGCTCCGTCGATCTGCGGCACCAGAATAACTTCGGCCCCGAGCGCTTCGAGCATCCGGGCACGCTGGGGGCTGTTCCCGGCGGACATCGTGACCACGAGGGGATGTCCCAGTGCAGCGCAGGCCACCGCGAGACCGGCTCCCATGTTGCCGCTGGTCATCTCCACAACGGGCGCACCGGGGGCCAAACGCCCGTCCTCACGCGCGGCAAGGACGATGGCACGGGCCGCCCGATCCTTGACGCTCCCACCGGGCTGCATGAACTCGGCCTTCGCCAGGATGCGGCCGGGGCCACGGTGGATGCGGTCGAGAGCGATCAGTGGCGTATGGCCGATCAGGTCGAGGGCGGAAGGCTTGATCCGCGCAGTCGAAGGAGATGGGGACAGCGATGTGGGGCGCATCGAGGGATCGTAGCAGGAGCATCCAGCCTTCGGGAGATATCGAGGTCCGCTCGCGGTCGTGAGCATGTCCCGCCGCCGTGTCCGCTTCAGTTCATCCGCCGACCGCAAGAAGACAGGCAGGAAACCACGCGAAGCAGACATACCGAGCCTGGATCCGGCGTCAGATCCGGATCGCTTAGCTGGGCTCGTCTGCCAGAGAGTAGGGCTCAGCGCGCGATGACATGACCGGGGATGCAGCGCGTCGAGGGCTCCGAATGCTCGCTGAAGATGGAGTGCGCCGGATCCTCGTGCGCGAGGCACGAGGCTGGCTTGGCCCCCCCTACCATCCCGGCGCCGACCTGCGCGGCGTCGGCGTCGATTGCGGCATGCTCCTCGTGCGCGTGTTCGTCGATGCCGGCCTCGTGCCGACTTTCGACCCGCGCCCCTACCCGCAGGATTGGCACCTCCACCGCGACGACGAGCGCTACCTCGGCTTCGTGTTCGAGCGCGCCACCGAAGTTGAGCACCCGCAGCCCGGGGATGTCGTGGTGTTCCGCTACGGCCGCGCCTACGCTCATCGCGGCATCGTCACGGCGACCGAGCCGCTGACCCTCGTCCACGCCTTCTCGCCGGCCCAGGCCGTGATCGAGGAGCCGATCATGCGCAACCCCGTCCTCGCCGAGCCCGGCCGCCCCCCCCCCGCTTCTTCAGCCTCTGGGCCGCCCGCGCGACCGCCGAGGCCGACCCGGTCTGAGGCTGCCATGAGCCTGTTCGGCGGGAAGCAGCGCACAGTCCGGCCGGACTACACCGGCCTGCAGGTCCAGACCGCCTCGAGCGCGCTGCCGATCCCGGTCGTCTACGGGACCAACCGCATCGCCCCGAACGTCATCTGGTCCGACGGCTTCCAGACCCACGCGCAGCGCGGCAAGAAGGCGGGCGGCAAGGATGGCGGCCGCCACGGCGGCACCGGCTACACCTACTCGACCTGGATCATGTTCGGCCTCGCCGAGGGGCCGGTCCAGGGCATCGGCGAGGTCCTCAGCGGCCAGTCGGTCACGCCGTTCCCGACCAACTTCCTCAGCCTCATCCCCGGCGACACGCCGCAGCGGCCCTGGGGCCCGGCGCTGGCCCGCTACCCGGCCGCCGCGCCGCCCTACAACGGCACCGCCTACCTCGCCTCGCCCGACTTCGATCTGGGCTCCAGCGCCACGATCTCGTCCATCGCCTTCGAGGTCGTCGGTCGGCTCGCCGGCACCGCGGGTCCCCTCGGGCAGGATGATTCCGCCTGGCGAGGAGATCGCCATCCAAAGATAGATTATGCGGCTCAGTCACGACCGGGCAGCTCGGCACGCTCGGCGATCGTGGTGGTGGTCGAAGCTCGGTCGGCAGCGCGTTAGCGAGCGCCGATGCAAATCCGAGCGCGGGCGGATGCCCTGAGGCGGTAGGATCTTCGGCGTGGCGTCGGCCCGCCTTGCGCCGTGTCATCCCACGGAGAAGGCAAGGCGACAGATCCGCTGTTCAGCTTGGCTGAACAACCGGTAGATCGTGGGTCATCGTGAGGGCGATCTTCAGCGCTTGCTCAACGAGCGCCCGATCCAGCCCCGCGTTCGCCGCCTCGCCTGGCATGTTGCTCAACGGATCCCGGTGAGTGACGAACGTGCGGGCCAGAAACGCTTCAATCTTGGCCTCGACGGTATGCTCGGCTTCGACTTCGCGGTCGAGGAGGCTACGGCGTTCGAGTTCGCCGTTGACCCTGTCGGTGAGCTTCATGAAGCCCTGCCCGATATCCTCAAGCGTGGTGGCGAATTGATACGGCAAGCCTGGCGAGCTGCAGAGCTCTTCCACGAGAGTGGTGTAAAGGGCCAAGGTGACCTCGCGATACACCCGGAAGAACGGCACGCTTTGCGCGGCGAGTGACATCGGTCGTGCTCCTCTCGGCGGTCCGAACGTTACTGAATTGTGGCTTCGAGCTGCCCGCGCCCCACGAGGCCGTGCGGCAGGCGAAGCTGAGCGCTTGGCCAAGCCGCGAAGGCCGCCTGCGCAGCATTCAGGGTGCGGCCGGTCGCCCGGGCGTAGACCGGGACGATCTTGGAGCCTTCGTAGGAGGTCGGAAGGGCGAGCGGTCGGACATCCCAGCCGGTGTCGAGCAGCCGCGGGATATGCGCGGGATGGAACTCGATGAGCAAACCGTCGAGATTCAGAGCATGGACCACCAGCGCTATGGCACCAGAAACAGCCGCGGCGAATAGGTCGGCATCCGGCATCTCACGTCTCCTCGCGACGATCGCTTGGCGTGTCCATTCGTAGATCGCCGGTCCCTTCGGAGCGGAGCCGCCTTGCATGATCTCAGGGTACAGGTGCGAGAGAAGGTGTGGCCTCGTCGTCGGCAGGAACCTGGCGTAGGCGACGATCTCGTCATCTTCCTCGCCGAGGAGGTGGAACGCGGCCGGGCCGTCAAACAGGTCCCGTTCACGCCCGTCGGGTCTTCGGCAAGCCTCCCAACTCCTGGTCGGTGATCTCCTTCGCCTCAAACAGCTCGGAGACGGTCGCAGGGTCCTTGGCCATTCGATCCTGTGCCGTAAAGTGTGCCGACTCTTGTGCCGACCCCCGATTTCCTCGGGAGCCGGCCTGTTGGGCTCGCTCGAAGGGCAACGCGAACGAGCAGTGAACGGAGTGTGCCGAGTTCTGTGCCTTGACGAAACGCCTACAATCGTAGTCAAAGACGCTCCTGACGCACCGAAACCGCCAATTTCCTCAATGGTTTCAGGGCGCCTGCCGGTGTAGCACAGCGGTAGTGCAGCGGTTTTGTAAACCGAAGGTCGGGGGTTCGATCCCCTCCGCCGGCACCATCATCCGTCTATGAAAATCAGTGGGTTAGGCAGACGATAAGGGCGAGGCAACCGCTACTCTCACACAGCGGTATCACACATTGTCCCTTCGAATCGCCCGTCCGTGGAAGCACCCGAGGTCAGGGGTCTACCATCTTCGTCAGCGGACACCGGCCGATCTGCTTCAACGGTTAAAGGGACAGTCGGTCACGCTTCCCATCGGAGAGGCGTCGGCTTCGCTCACTGTCGGCCCTATCGTCCAAGCATCGCTACGAACCAAAGACCTACGCGAAGCCAAAGTCCGTCATGCGATTGCCGACGGTGCGCTCAAGCGGTTCTGGCACGCGCATCAAGCCGGGATGGTCACACAAAGCCTGAATGACCCGTTTGGCGCGGTCGGGAGAACAGACCAAGCTCCAATCGCCGACACCGCCAAATCGGAACCTAGGCACCTGCTCTCTCCCGGCCATCCGCCAACGGGGACAGGCGGCTCTCCCTTGACGGTCGGCCACCTGTTCGACGGTTGGGCGGCATACAACGCGGACAAACGATCCCGGAACACCATCAAGCGTTACCGTGGCAGCTTCCGCTCACTCATACGGTTCTTCGAAGGGCGCGACGTTCGGACGCTGACAACCGACGACATGTACTCCTGGGCAGAGGCGCGGCGTGACTGCGAAGGCATCTCGGTCCGAGCGATCAACCGGAATGACCTAGCGACCGTCAGTTCGGTGTTCCGGTGGGCATCGGGAAGGTCCGGCGGCTCATTGATGACGGGCAACCCCGCCTCGGGCATTTCGCTTGATCGGCCTAAGATCGTTGTGGGACGTGAACGAACGTTCCGAGACAACGAGGCTCGGGCCATCCTTACAGCGGCTTCCGCGGTCTATCTCGATCCCACAAACCTACCCCGCAGCGCCACACGAAGGTGGTGCCCGTGGCTAGCCGCCTACTCGGGAGCGCGGATAGGAGAGCTGACAAGTTTGGAGCGTCGAGACATACGCGATGAGGGCAGCATTCCGGTGATGGACTTGAAGGTCACAAAGACAGGCCAACCACGGACCGTCCCTCTACACCCGCATCTCATCGAGCAGGGGTTCTTGGCCTTTGTCGCAACACGTCCGGAGGGTCCGCTGTTTTATGACCCCAACAGACACGGCAAGGGGACCGCGACTACTCCAAGCGAACTTCAGGGCCATAAGCTAGGAAGATGGATCCGGGAGAAGGTTAGCCTCGATAAGGGCGTCCATCCAAATCACGGCTGGCGGCACACCTGGAAAACGAGGGCTCTCGAAGCCGGCATTGAGGAACGATTGAGGGATGCCGTCACGGGCCATAGCGTTGCTTCAGTGGGTCGGCGATACGAGACACCGACCCTCAAGATGCTTGCGGACGCTATAGGCCGCTTCCCACGGTACAGTATCGGACTGTGACGGAGGACGACACACAAGGCACGATCCAAAAGTTGATCTACCGATGATAAGTTCTTCGAACCAACGATCCAACGCGAGACTTAGACGACGCAACTAAGTTAAAGAGCTTTGATCCAAGACTGCAAAGCTTGCCCGGGTCCCCGAACCCGTTCGGCTACATATGAGGCGTCGACCTCCCGCGGAATGACGCCATAACGCGCTTTGAATGCCTTCGAGAAGGCCTTGAGGGTGTCATACCCGCAAGCATAGGCAACTTCGGAAATCCGCTTCTGCGAGTTACCTTCTAAGCCGGATAGCATTCGCATAGCCCAGGATAGGCGACGGTTGCGGATATATGTCATCACGCCTCCCTCTGCCTCGAATATTTCGTAGACAGGAGTGCGGGAAAGCCCGAACTCCGCGCACAGCGCGTCCACACTAAGATCATTGCGGCTCAGATTTGCTTCTATAAACTGCCGAACCTTGATTTCCCGTGGAGCCGGCGCTGCTTGAGAGCTGTTCTCGACTGGAGGTATAACGGCGTTGAGCGATGAAACGATCCCGTCGGCTAGAAGTTTCTTCTGCTTACCATCCAGTTGTTCGATGCAGGAATGGGTGTTCCGGATGAGGTCGCCAAGAAGCCGAACGAGCGGTTGGCTGCACGGGGAAATGATTGAGTGATGAAGATCGGCCGGCTCCCCCAACCGCGCGTCCAAATAGCGACGCGGGATTATCACGTTCAGACCGCTCACGCCCAGTGATCTCGCCTGAGATTGCTGAGACAGATCAAATAGAATGAGCGAGCCGACCGGAACAGGCTGCTCAGTATCGGACGCGATAAGAGAAACCTTTCCGGCCGTTATTAGACTGAGCATCACGTGATCGACGCCTTGGCTCGCGATCTGAAACGGCGTGCGCTCGACCACTTGTGGCGGCGCGTCGATCTCGTTGAGAATCAGTCCGCCAAGCTGCCAGGAATGGAACCGTACGCGTCGCGTCACCGCTTCCTCGGCGGTCAGCGTCGGCCTCACAATCGTCGATACCGCCTGCACCCAGGCTTGGGCGCGGTCGCGGTCACTCTCAATCTGATCGAAGCCTGGATCGATGAAGTCGGGCATCAGGTGCTCATAGGGTACCACCCTAGGTAGACACATGGCTATTTGTGTCAACCCCGCTCAATCGAATATCGATCCTGCAACGCTACCAGCCAGTAAAGGACGATAGGCGACATAATACGGACGTTGGTAGACATCATCGCTGCTTAGGAGGTCTAATATTTATCTTCGTTTAAACTTGGGATCCCGATCCTGAGCCTGTCTTCGAGAAAGACACCTCACCCAAAAGGGATCGCATCCATGTCTTCCAACATCACCCTTTCTGCGGCCACACGTCAGAACCTGCTCTCCCTGCAGGACACGGCGAACCTCCTGGCGACGACCCAAAACCGCTTGTCTACCGGCAAGAAGGTCAACTCGGCCCTAGACAATCCGGTGAACTTCTTCACGTCGCAGTCGCTGAACAATCGGTCTTCCGACCTGAGCAACCTCTTGGACGGCATCTCGAATGGCATTCAGACCATTCAGGCCGCTAACCAGGGCATCACTTCGATTCAGAAGCTAGTTGACAGCGCGAAGTCGACCGCGACCCAGGCGCTTGCTACGAAGACGACGGCGACTGGCGCAAGCGCGACTCAGGCCAACATCACGGCTGCCTTAGCTATTAAGGCGTCTTCCTCCGCAGCAACGGACGGCTCCGGCACTCTGGATTTCTCGTTGTCGACCGACAACGCCGCTTTCAAAGTGACCGATGCCACGGGTCAGTCCACCACTGTCACAATCGACTCATCTCATCTTGCTGGCAAAGTTGCCGACCTTTCAAAGGTCACGAGCGACGAGATCTTGACGGAGATCAATAAGCAGCTTTCTGCCTCAGGCAATGGCGCTCAAGTCACTGCAAGCCTGACGACAGACGGGCGTCTCAACTTCCAATCAACCGACACTGGCTCTGACGCGTCAGTGAAGATTGAAGCTGTCGCTAGCTCGACGAAGGACGTCGGCTTTGGGGCAAATGGCTTTGCTGCTATTACTGCCACCGGCGTAAATGCCACGGACGGCTCCACGAAAGCCAAGGTTACGGCTGCAAGTGCTGCCGGCCTTGCCTCCCTCGCGACCGGAACCACAACGGCCCTGGCCGACGGGGATGACGGCTCAATCAATATTCAGCTCGGAGACGGAGCGTCCAAGAAAATCGATCTTCGCGTCGGGACGGATTTGCCTCTCTCGGCAGCTGCGACCGCCGAAGATGTCCGCGATGCTATCAATCTTCAAATCAACAACGATGTTGGATTGAAGGGCAAGATTATTGCAGAGGCAAATAACACCACGGGTGCGATCTCGATCCGTACTACGGCAAGTGGTGCTGATCAGAAAGTAACAGTCACATCCGCTGGCGCCAACGATATCGGCTTCGGCACAAACGCTACTAGTCAGACCATTGCAGATGGCAAAGCTACTGCGACAGGGGCCGGCTCCACTTCGGCGAATAGCGCGAATGCACGTGCGGCCCTTGCTCAGCAGTTCAATGATCTGCTGACCCAGATTACGCAACAAGCGCAGGACTCAAGCTATAACGGCGTCAATCTACTCTACCGCGGTGGTTCGGATCCAAAGGAAAACACCCTTCACATCTCTTTCAACGAAAAGGACTCGAGCTTCCTAGACCTCAAGGGTGTTAAGTTCGACGCCGCTGGTCTAGGCCTATCACAGGCGACCGGAAGCTTCGCCAGTGATGACGACATCAAAACAGCAATGGCTCAGCTCAATTCGGCTTCGTCCCTGCTGCGCAGCCAGTCGTCCACCTTTGGCTCAAACCTCACCGTCGTGCAGAACCGGCAGGATTTTTCCAAAAAGGTGATCAACATCCTCGATACGGGTTCGGCCAATCTCGTGAACGCTGACATGAACGAGGAAGCGGCCAACTCTCAGGCACTCTCAACCCGCAACTCGCTCGGTATCTCCGCGCTCTCGCTCGCGAATCAGGCTCAGCAGGGCGTCCTGCAGCTTCTCCGCTAGGCGGCAATAGACTTTTGACCAAAGGCGGCCGGGGACCACTCCGGCCGCGACTTGGCCTGAACACGAGAAGCCCGTTGCGAGTTTGCAAATGACATACTCTGATCCAGTCACCGAGTGTTACCGGGCTCTCGCCGATGAGTCGGGCGCTGACACCTGTTGCAAGCGTATATGCGTGATGGTTAGCCGGATGGCGCGAGACGGCTCACGAATGCCGCACGAACTTCATCTCATGACGCTCTCAAAGCAGCTTCTATCGACAACCAAATCTTTCGGAAGACACGTTTTGGAGCTGCATGCCCACGTGGACGAAGGAAACTATGGAGCTGCGCTACTCGTCGGCCAGGCAATGGTCGAGCACGAGACAATGCTACACGGATTGCTAGACGGCAGTATGCCCGCCCGTCAATGTGCCCTCAACTAACCTACAATAGTCTCACGCCCCAAAGCGTTTATGAAACTGAATGCTTTGCGATTTCTAAGATCTGACGCCTCTCAATGATGTAACTAGTGAAGCGCCGCATAGGATAACTGATTGGTCTGGCAGGCAGATCAGGCGGAAGCCACGTTGCACCGACCTCATTCTGCGAGGCTTTATCCTTCAAGCTCCGAGAACGGCGCATCACTATCACCGCTCATTAGGCGCGGGGACATTTGGCGGAACGACCAGGGAGCGTCAGGGACCGCCCTATCGAACCGGAGAACCACGTCGAAGCGGTCCCCATCCCATTTGGTCGGAACGCCGGGGATGGTCTGAGAGGCCTTGAGAGCCGGGATCAGGTCCGTGACGATGGCCTTATGCTCCCAGAAGACGATCACCACCCCGGTTAGGCTCCGTATCTCATCCGCCAGTTCGTGCTCCTGTGAGACCCCGTAGTCCGCTCTGAGGGGCAGTTGCAGGCGTTCGGCTAGGGGCGTCGCGGTCTCAAACGGTCGGTGGCTGAACTTGGCCTTCTTGAACACGGGCTTGGGCTTCGCCGCATAGATGACGTTCGGCCTCGGATAGTCGGCGCTGGACAGATCGGATCCGAACAGTGCCGCCCATGCTCCGGCCCTTTGCCATCCCCGGATCACAAGCGACTTATCGTCAGCCGTGCCGTCTGCCGTGGTGCCATCCCCTGGGAAGCTACCGCCCGGCTTCTCGGCATGACGGATGAACATGACAGTCAGTGCGGACATAAGGGCTCAGTGGCTCGGGTGCGGCTTGTTGGTGTGTCGGCTCCCGGTAGCAACTAGTGCCCATTGCCAAGCCTAACAGGGTGACCGCCCAGGCCGAACTGAGAGGGCATAAGGCAGCCAAGTGGGTTCGCCAGACCGTCCAGCTTGATCCAGGCATTGATCCGAACCACGGCTGGCGGCACACGTTCAAGACGCGCGCACTTGGGGCAGGTATCGAGGAACGGTTGAGGGACGCAATCACCGGCCATCGTATCGCGTCGGTGGGCCGGCGATACGAGACATCGACCCTCAAGATGCTCGCGGGCGCTATGGCCCGCTTCCCGCGCTTCCAACTTCGCTGATCGACAGTTCGAAAATCGAATGCCACTGCCACCATGTCATTTCTTCATTATAATTCCATGGTAAATTAGCATCACCGTCTGAATTCCAAAGTAAGATCCCATTGTAATGTAAAATATTGTCCGCCAGGTATTTCCTAAATTTCGAACAAAGGTCTTGAAGTTCTTCTTCGTCTCGTCCTTCCTACTTAACATAAGACGCTTTACTGCGACGGGATCAACTTTCTTGAAAACAGGAGGCGTGGTTTCAAATGTAACAAGATTAGAAACAAATGTTCTTGCCCCTTCCAGATCCGGATCTTGCTGCAAGTCCTTCTTCAATACTTCCATCACCCAACGAGGGCCATGGTTGCCTACTTCCTTATAAAATCTTTCCATTTGCCCCACCGGGACAACAAATATACCGATATCCCGCAATCGCGCGATTAACTGATTGATCTGTCTTGTCGGCTCACCTGATGGAATAGCCGCAACGCCGCCTTCTTTTATCGACTCCCATGGCGAAGTTTCCTTCATTGAAGAAGAAAGTTTCGAAATTATGTCTTTTGGAACTATTTCGGTATCTTTCACGTTGGCGACTATACTGCGAACTCTTTCTTTGAAACCAAGCCCAATAAGTAATGATTTCCTGCTTTGAATAACATTTCTGACGCTACTAATATCGCTCCTGAACGCATCCCAATCTTCTCCGAATGCATTGATAATACCTTTGAGCGCCGCATCGTCGGCAAAGGCATCGATATCAACAACGACCCGAACTGGAACGTGAAGAGCCCGCAACGCACGAACTATAACGGCAATTCGATCTTTTCCGCCAGCATAGGTAAAGAAAATTGAGCCGTATGGAGAGCCTTGAGCATCGGCTATCGCCTCGTAGAATCTACAATCTCCGTCAGCCTCTGTGACTATGACCTTGTCATGGAATAGGCCGCTCAATATATTAGAATAACGTAGAATTGGATCCTTCCATAGTTCGGAAACTTGTTCGCTCGGTAAGTATACCGCGCTACGGCCTTCTGGGCTCTTGTCCAATCTCACGACATAAACACGATCTGGGAACTTGCTTAGAAGTCCCTGAATCACCTCATTGCTGTGCGTGGCGATGAAGATCTGCTTCTGATACTCTGTGCCTGCGGATATAATTTCCCCAATTGCCCGAGCTTGAGGGGGGTGTAAGAACGCTTCCGGCTCATCAACAAGTATCACACTATGAACACCGGTCCAAACCCTTAAAACAATCGATGCAAAGCTTCGAAATCCATCGCCCTGCAAGTGCAAAGGTTGCAAATCTTCAACTTTATCAAGATAAGAACGAGAATTAAGGGTCTCATTCCCTTCTAACGGCGGCCGGACACCAACGTATAATGGTATCTCCCTTCCCGGGCTCCTGTGGATGACCAAATCCAAGCCGAAGAAAGATCTAAATAGATTGCTTACTTCGTGTTCCTTGTCTAAATCTAGGTACAGGCTGTGAATTGGGTGTATGCCTGTGCGCAATTTCGAAGCGTCAAAGGTTGGAACCGGATTAGAGTCCTCCAGTCGGGTAGCGGTAGTCAGATGAGCAACAAATAGTTTCGCCAAGTCCGATATCTTAGGGCCATCCGACTTCCAGGCGGTCGCGACATCTCTGCTACTGGTATGGCTATATTCGCTGTCACCAAGATAATAATATCCATCTTTGGGGCTGCGGAATGGCGCAACCGCATTAGCAAGTGCCTCGTCATCACCGATTCTTTCAATCGTGATCGACGATACAGATTTCGTGTCGCCGTCTCCGTCCCGAAGTACGTGATTTATTTCGCGAAGTGAGAGGCTTTTCCCAGAATTGTTGGGACCAACCAAAACAACAATACTGTTGTCTATCAATTTCAGCTTGGCGCCGCCAGAGAAGTTCAACTCTTTGATGTAGACGCCAGCTTTGCCGGAACTCATCTAATACTCACTCTGATAATTATCTGACAACTCAAAGCGAATGATGCATCTCAGAAGGGTAAACCCGAGCGAGACAAAGGCGCGAGACAGCCCGCACCATCGAATAGCGTCTCATATGGGTTGCTGTCGGGATTGCGAGACGCTAGAGTGGGCGGGTCTAGAACCATCCGAGACAGATACTCCGCCTATGGCTATCTACGGTTACGCTCGCGTGAGTGCATCATCTCAGAGTTTGGCGATTCAGCAAGAGGCGTTGGAACGCTCAGGTTGCAATGTCATCCGATCCGAGAAGGTGACTGGCACGAAACTGGACGGTCGAAGCGAGCTTGAGACGATCATCCAGTTCGCGCGTCCAGGAGATTCTATAACTGTTACACGGATTGACCGGCTTGCCAGATCGGTGGGAGACCTCGCCTCTATCGTGAAGCGGTTGGAGGCGAAGGGCGTTTCCCTAAGAGTCCTTGAGCAACCGGTCGATACGTCCACGGCAGCCGGGCGGTGTTTTCTGCAAATGCTTGGAGTTTTTGCCGAGTTCGAGACCGCGATCCGCCGTGAACGCCAGCTTGAGGGCATCGCGAAAGCCAAGGTCGAGGGCGTCTACAAAGGCAGGAAGCCAACCATCGACGCCGAACGGATCAAGGCACTGGCCGCACAGGGAATGGGTGCCACGGCCATCGCTAAGGAACTGAACGTCGGAAGGGCATCGGTCTACCGTTTGATTAGCAATGGGGTTCCTACTAACCAGAACCGAGTGAATTTAAAATAGCAACACTAGCTGGGCATTTCATCCGGTTCTCCGATGTGGTATAATCATGACATCGGAGGATCGATGGCGAGCGGTGATATTTGTTGCGTTGAGCAAACTGTATTCCGATCACACAGTCTCCCTATGTCACAAAGATATTCCCGAACTTCCATTGCTCATCCCCTAAAAATCGCAACGGTAACCGTAGGAGAGAAGGGAGGAAGGATCGGAATTACATTTTGTCCTGGCAAGAAGGGGCCATCCGTTTTTGGGGCCCATCGGGATCGCGATTTGACTGTGGACGTAAGGGCGATTCGGGACTGGGGCGCATCATCCGTTCTAACGCTGATCGAACCCCACGAATTTGACCTCCTGTCGGTGAAACGCTTGCCGGATGCGGTCGGGGATGCCGGAATGGTTTGGCATCACGCACCCATTCCCGATGGCAGCGTTCCAGGGCCGGCGTTCGAAGCAGCTTGGCGAACCATAGGCTCTAGTATCTCGGAACAGTTACGTACGGGCGGGGCCGTCGTACTTCATTGTCGTGGGGGCCTCGGACGTGCCGGTATGATCGCTGCCATGCTGATGGTGATGCTGGATGAGGATCCGAGACAAGCGATTGAACGGGTACGAAGCATCAGACCCGGCGCGATAGAGACAACAGATCAGCTAAATTATGTAGTCGAGTGGAGCAATCAACGATGATAGATGCCATCGTTTGGCTATTTACTGCCTTCATATTGTCTATTAAGTTCGTATTTATTGCTTTTGCGTACGTATTCGGGGCAGTTGCGTCACTCGCATCTCGTGCTTGGATTTGGTATCTCGATGCCATCAACGGAGATTCATATTTTTCTCACGCTTTATATTGGGCAGGATGCGCCATTACACTCCTGCTGATATCATTTGTCCTTGGTCTTATATTCAAAGTATTTCAATCGGACGGCAACGGATCAAATAGTGATTCCGACGACGATGAGGATGAGGATGAGGATGAGGATGAGGATGATTCGAACGGCGTACGTACAATCAGAGAGCAAAGAAGGTATAGGCCATATGTGACCTTACAAGACGATAGGTATGTTATTAAAAAGCTGTCTAACAAGGGTACGGCTTGGGAACTAAGTATAGGAAGGAAAGATCAGTATGTGAATAGCGGTATAGCAAGACTTGTACCACGGAGTACAGCCGGCGGGAGCCTAGCAGGAGTGAGATATATAGTTGAGTGGGGCAAAGAATAGTTACAACATACAACGATAATTTATACGATCCCACCAATGGCGAGGGATAAAATTTGCGCTACGATTCGGTTCGAAGCTCATCCAACAACGAGAAAATGAATCGTTCTTTAGGTGCATTCATCGGCCTTGCTGTCGGTGATGCCCTCGGGACCACGCTTGAGTTTGAGGCTAGGGACGCGAAGCCACCGGTCTATGACATGGTCGGAGGCGGCCCATTCGATCTGCTGCCTGGACAATGGACCGATGACACGTCCATGGCTCTCTGTCTCGGCGGCTCACTGATTGCCTGCGGTGGCCTGGACGAACGCGATCTCATGGAACGGTTCTGTCGCTGGTTTCAGGCCGGCGAGAACTCCTGCACGGGCGGGTGCTTCGATATCGGCGTGACGACCCGCGATGCCTTGGAGCGCTTCCGGTGCACCGATGATCCCGTGGCCGGTCCAACAAGTGCCAGCACCGCGGGCAATGGTTCCATCATGCGCCTGGCTCCGGTGGCGTTGCGCTACTGGAACGACCCCGAACGCCTAAGGGACGTGAGTCGGCGTCAGAGTTACACGACCCACGGTGCTGATGAGGCCGTGGACGCCTGTGATGCCCTGGCGACGGTCCTAGCCTCGCTGATTGCCGGAAAGCCTCTCAGGGACGTTCTCTCAGCATCCTATGGGCCATTCGGTTCTGGGGTTCGGACGGTCATGGATGGTTCGTATCGAGGCAAGACACGATCCGCGATCCGATCTTCGGGCTACGTGATCCATACCCTTGAAGCGGCGCTTTGGTGCGTATCCGAGACGACCACGTTCAGGGATGCCGTGCTTCTGGCCGTGAACCTGGGCGATGATGCCGATACGGTAGGAGCTGTGACTGGGCAGATTGCGGGAGCGGCCTACGGTGTCTCGGCTATCCCTGAGGAATGGTTCAACCGCCTCGCCTGGAATGATCGTATCGTCGAAACTGCACAACAGTTATACGAGGCAAGCATCAAGGCGTGACGATCTCGAAGTCGATGCCCGCGTGATCGTAGGTGGCATCCCATTCGCCACCATCCTGTAAGCGGAAACCGAAGGATAAGGCGTGATCCAGCCAATCGGTCGCTTCCATCCAGTCATAAAACTCACCGGTATCCGTGAAGGCCCGGTCGAAGGTCATTTGGAACTGCGCACACCCTGAGATGGTCGGGAGAGGGCCATTCTCGAAACTGACAGACGACAGTTCGATAGCGGTAGCCTGGATCGGTCCCTTCGGGTTTAGAAGGCCGTGCTGGTAATGCTCAGGCTCAGGTTCAATCCTGGCGTAGATCAAGGGTTCAACGGCGCTCCGAACAAGCGCCCACTGATCTTTCGGCCACGATTTACGCCGACCGCGCTCCTGCCATAGCTTCTCGCATCGGATGAGAACAGGAGGAAGGGTATGCGTTGGTTCCTCAGTCAGGTCCGGTGAACCGTCCTTGATACGAACAGTGACTGTTTGAATGTGCATAGCTTGATTATAGCACGGATCCGAATCGACATCGCCGAGCGGTAGTATAACAGTTGTTGACCGGCTGCTCAGACGTTCCGGACCACAGCCGATCAAGAGGGTGGGGTTGGGAATGACCAAAACAATCTGCCAGGACCGCTCATAGATCCCCGTTGTGGGTCATCCCGTCCTATTTAGTCTTCTCTGCCGCCTTTGTAGAGCCGTTAACCCCTAAGCCACCATTAGCTTTCCCTGGCAATCAGAGCAGGGGCATCCCTCAAGCCGTTCCTCAAGCATGTTCAGCAGTCCTGCTGTCTGCTCATTCTCTATGGCAATGAAGAAGCGTGCCAGGGCGACAGCTTGTGAGATAGCGGAATGACTATGAGGAAGGACGTTCCCTCGATCGTCCAACATTTCATGAAGATCTAAGATCACCCCTTCAAGGTAGATACTCGCTCGCCTGAACTCCCTGCCGTCGTCTCCGTCGAATTGAAACGAGAGGAAATTTGCTTCTTCGGCGCCTCTGTGGAGAATGCTACGCAGAACGAACCTAAATTCGCAATCTTCAGCGCCGTATCGATTGATAATAATTTCGTAGAGTCTGTTATATTTTTCGTAAATCATAGTTTGTAATTCTTTCTTAGTCAGAAATTTATTAGAAGTTGAATAGTAGAGTGTATATGTCGTCGATTTATTCGCTGCCCTCTCATTCATCTGGCAGCCTGCATGGATATTTTTTTGTTGGGACGCGATCTTCTCCCTTCTTGTTCATAAGATTGCCGATTATCTGGTGCAGGGTGCCATCAATGAGTATATCCCCTGCCCCGTCTTTCCGAGTTGGTTGTTATGTGTGGAGGATGTGGAAGTTACATACCTTACTATTAGAAACAGAAAGAATATATGGGGAATAGTTTGCTGCCAAACTTCCACTGCCTCCACTGCGAGATCTAACAGTTAATCGCGAACGAAGGGCGCGAAGGGGCCAAAGTCCCCTGAACCACTATTTCAATTTGAGTCCTCGCCTCGCGTTACCGGAGTTTCGTTTAGTCACCGAAAACCCCAAGCTGGTCAAATCCTTCCCGAATATGTTGTTCGTTAGGGGATCGACGGCGTTCTCGAAACACCACCCCTTATAACTGTTGTATAGGTCTCCCATGCTTACAGATGATCCCGCCTCGCACACGCAACGATCTGAGATGAAATTCGAGACGTTGTCGTTTTCAACCCTGTAGTTTTCAGTCGATTGCAGCACAGATGGAGGCGGTGCAAGGAAGTCTCCCTTCATTGTGCCAATCTCTCTCAGGCCCTCAAGAGCCCAATTGAAAATGCCAGGTAGTTCAACTTTCAGCTTGTCCAAGAGTTTCGGATCTCGCTCATGAGGCTCGAAGGTCCTGGGAAACCTTATAACATGCATGCGTCGCCAAATAGCATAGTCAGTTCCGGATACTTCTGGCAGATCATTCGATCCAAACCACAGCTTGAACTTCGGTTGCAGGTCGAAGTAGGATCCATACAGCCTTCTAACGGCAATTGGATCGCCAGCTACCATTCGCTTGACCTTAGCAACCGCCAGCTTATCCCCGGCATCACCTTCCGAGGCCACGACGAAACGCTTCCCGGTCAGTGAGGCCAGATCGTCTGTCTTATCATTCCCGAACTTCTGCTGCGTGATACTGTGTGCGGGAACAGCGCCCCCATACGTCCCCATCAAAGTGGACAATAGTTTGAGCAAAACCGATTTACCATTTGCGCCTTTGCCGGTCAGAATAAACATTACCTGTGCGTCAACACTGCCAGTAAGTGTATATCCTACCGCCCTCTGCAAGTATCTGACCGTTTCTTCATCATGACCCAGGACTTGTTGGACAAAGTCGCTGAATAGTGGACAATCAGCATCGGGAATAAACTTGCACCCGATCCGCTTCGTCACATAGGCGTCTGTCTCGATCATCTGAAACGCACTCAGATCGAAGACACCGTTTCCAGTCCCAAGAAGATGGTCGTCCTTGTCAAACGAGTGATCATCTACGCGCATCAGAGATTTCGAGATTTCGTATGTTGAATTGATCTTTGCAACAGACTGTAGCAGTCGCCGCTTCTCCGGCTCCCCACCTAAATTGCTGCAATACGGTCCCTTAAGAAAGTCCGTCACTTCTCCCTTTGCTTCGATCGCCGTGATCGGTTCGTATACGCCGTGAACATTCTTGTAGAACTGATTCTCACGGTCGGCGAACAGGAGGCGATCTCCGTTTACCGTCTTGAACCATTCAGCAATTGCGACATCAGTATCGAGTTTCGTTGACTCAAATTTATCGATTCGATCCGCGACAAAAGACGCCTGTCGTGGGATCATATCGGCCTTCTTAGCCTGCGGTCGGCCCATCCATTCGATGAGGGTCATGACCGCCTTGTCTGAGCCGAGAAGTATCGCAAGATCGGAACGCCATTCTACAGGGAGCCTTTGTGCAGCCCTTTCATAGGTGGTCTCGACTGCGAGCAAACGATCTTCGCGTTCACCGTCGCTAGTGATGGCGCAAATGGTCTGAACGACGCACTCACAGGCATCTTTGCTGATCCCATTGGATGCGCACAGGCCAGCGAACCGCAACGCGAGATAGTGGCGACTACCCTCGGCCCAGAACTCGGCTAAGACGCTCACGGTCGCCACGTGGCCGATCAGCGTCAGAAGCCTCGTGCGCTCGATCCGAGTGGGATCGCCGTCCTTGCCTGCCTCAAACCTCACCGTCTGGCCGTCATCCGGATGGATCGATCCGGCCATCATCGTTTGACACCCGTCGCCCCTGAATTCGACAAGCATCTTTCCGGTGACAGGATGTTGGAGTTTGACGGTCGTGGTGCTTCCTTCAACGAGGTAGAACCAATGTGACGCTGGCCTACTATCGCGGCCCATGACCAGACCCGTTGAGGGAAGGATCAGCGCGCCCGCCTCAATCGTGAACGGTCCGTCGAGGTCAATGTCTACCAGACCACCGGATGCCGCACCTGTCAGCACGCCCACGTTGATGTCAGTGGGGATAGACCCGAAATCGTCTAAGGCGTCATATCCTACACCGCGGTTCTGCCAGCCGGGTTGTAGTGGTCTCTTTGTTTTAGGATGCAGAGGAATGTAAGTGGAGTTGCTCTTAATACAATTAATGCTCAAGTTCTTATACCATTTAAGTCATGCGTCTTCGTCCGCCCAAAAGGTCGGTGTGTCGATAATCGCAATGTGGGTTGAGTGACTCGCCTACACTGTTGATCGGGCACGAAACGGCACCCCAATCGGTCAGGCAAATACGTTATCTCTGATTGCGCTCCCAGAGTCAACAGGTTTTAACCGGATTTTCATATAAATATTCGAATCATCGAGCGTGTTGCGTATATACATCTGTCAAGGGAAAGTTTTGGACAGCCGCTGAAACGAACTAATCGCTGACGCCGAAACCGTTCCACAGGCCGCTGAACCATGATAGCCCTGGATTGCCCTTGACGATCACACCAAACTCTCACACATACGGCTTGTAGGATTGTCTCTCTCAAGTCGTCTGCCCTGAGACTACTGGTCAAATGACGGTGAAATAGCCGTTCATCGGGGGTTCGATCCCCTCCGCCGGCACCATGAAATTCGAGCGCTGAGGCCTGTTCTCGCCTCTGCCAAGACCCTCGCGCCCCAGCCGGTGTGACGGGGGATAGCGGCGGATGCGTCCCGCTGGCCGTCTGCCGGCAGGTCCGGCCCTGCACGCGGCGCCCGCGCGGCGCGGACATCATCCGGCAAAGTGCGTCGGCTAGGGCCGAGCTTGTCGGTGGCCTAAGCCCCCGCCGGCCGTCCACGCCCGCTTGGCAGCATCTCCGACCGGAGCGGGCGGGCGTGGATCGCCGCCGGCGTTGCGGACTCCACGAATGCGTGAGCGGCCGCCGATGGTGCGAGAGGATGCACCGAGCGCGTCGGATCGGCGCCACGGCTGAGCGGTGGACGCCGCTCGACCGCCACGCCCGGGCCCTGGAACCCCCTCGAGGTCGCGGTGAGCGGGCGCGGAGCCGCCGGCGAGCGTTCCGGGCGACGGCCCTGAGCGCGACGGCGGTCGCCAGCCCGGCGACCCTTCGGTCGGCGCGCGTGAAATCACGGGTCCCTCCCCCATACGCGGGACGCGCCCCGAGCCCTGGGAGTCCAATCTCTCCGCTGGCGCCGACGCTGCGCCGCTCGGGAGGACATCCATGGCCACCGCCCTGCTCCCCGCGCTCCGGCGCACCGTGCTGCTGTCCGTTCTAGCGTTCGCCGCCGCCAGCCTGGTGTTCGGCACGGTGATGCTGACCTCGCCGCCGATCAGCGAGGCGGCCGTCTCGACCTTGACGGACGACGGGATCATCCCGCCGGTCACCAACTGCGAGTTCCTGCCGAGCGGGGACGTCAACAGCTGTACCGTGTACCGCTGAGCGCGCGAGGCCCGACCGCGCGACCGGCCGGAGGCCGCGCCGCCGCGCCGGTCCAGACAGCTCGGCGGGCGGCCCCGCAGGCGCGCCCGGCCCGAGGTCTTCGGCACCGCCGGCGCGACACATCCGGCCGCGGCCTGTCTCGCCGGCCCCGGATCCGGTCGCGGACCGGCGCTTGACGCTGGGATGCCAGCGTGCCCTCCTGGCCGAAAGACAGAACCATTCGCGGAGGACGGCCCACGATGGCGTTGATCCGGAGCTGCGTCCTCTCGGTCGCGATCGGCATCGCCGTGCTCGCCGGACCGGCCGCCGCCGAGCCGATCCGCGTCAAGGTCGGCGTCCTCAACGACATGTCGGGCGTCTACGCCGATACCGGCGGCAAGGGCTCCGTCGTCGCCGCGCAGATGGCGGTCGAGGATTTCGCCAAGACCAGCCCGGACGTGCAGGTCGAGATCGTCTCGGCCGACCACCAGAACAAGCCCGACGTCGGCGCCGCCGTCGCCCGCCAGTGGTACGACCGCGACGGCGTGGACGCGATCCTCGACGTGCCGACCTCCTCGGTGGCGCTGGCGGTGAGCCAGGTCACCCGCGAGAAGAACAAGATCTTCATCGACTCGGGGGCCGGCACCACGGAGCTGACCGGCAAGCAATGCTCGCCGAACACGATCCAGTGGACCTACGACACCTACGCCCTCGCGCACGGCACGGCCGGCGCCATGCTCAAGCGCGGCGGCGACACGTGGTACTTCCTCACCGCCGACTACGCGTTCGGCCTCTCCCTGCAGAACGAGGCGAAGGCCGTGATCGACGCGGGCGGCGGGCGGGTGCTGGGCGCCGCCCGAGTCCCGTTCCCCGCCACGGACTTCTCCTCGTTCCTGCTGCAGGCGCAAGCCTCGGGCGCGAAGGTGGTGGGTCTGGCCAACGCGGGTGGCGACACGGTCAACGCGGTCAAGCAGGCGCACGAGTTCGGGCTGACCGACGGCGGCCAGAAGCTCGCCGCCCTGCTGATCTACGCCGTGGACGTCCACGCGATCGGCCTGCAGACCGCGCAGGGGCTGGTGCTGACCGAGTCGTTCTACTGGGATCTCAACCCGGAGACGCGGGCCTTCTCGGAGCGCTTCTACCCGCGCAACGGCAACACCATGCCGACGATGAACCATGCGGGCGTCTATGCCGGGCTCCTGCACTACCTGAAGGCCGTGGCGGCCACGAAGTCCACGGACCCGCAGAAGACCATGGCGTGGATGAAGGCCAACCCGACCGACGACCCGCTGTTCGGCAAGGGCGTCGTCCGGGCGGACGGGCGCAAGATCCACCCGATGTACCTGTTCGCCGTGAAGGCGCCGTCCGAGTCGAAGGGTCCGTGGGACCTCTACGAGCTCCTCGACACGATCCCCGCCGAGCAGGCCTTCCGCCCCCTGGCCGAGGGTGGCTGCCCGCTCGTCGCCAAGCCGTAGGGACGGGGCCGAAAGCCATGATGCGCGCGCTCGAAGGGCAGGTCGCCTGGGTGACGGGGGCCGGATCCGGCATCGGGCAGGCGGCCGCCCTGGCGCTGGCGCGGGCCGGGATGCGGCTCGCGCTCACGGGACGGGAGCGGGAGGCCCTCGCGCGCACCGCGGAGCTCGTCCGCGCGGCGGGCGGCGAGGCGCTGGTCGTCCCGGCCGACATGGGCGTGGCCGGCGACGTGCAGCGCGCCTGGGAGACGGTTCACGCCGCGTGGCGGCGCTGCGACCTGCTGGTGAACGCGGCGGGCCTCAACGTGCCTCAGCGCGGCTGGAGCGAGATCACGCCGGCCGGCATCGACGCCGTGGTCGGCGTCAATCTCAACGGCCCCTTCTACGCGGCGCGGGCGGTGCTGCCGACCATGCGGGCGCAGCGGGGCGGCCTGATCATCCACGTCTCCTCCTGGGCCGGCCGCTACGTCTCCAAGCTGACGGGACCGGCCTATTCCGCCGCCAAGCACGGGCTCGTGGCGCTCTCGGAGAGCCTGAACCAGGAGGAGTGCGGGCACGGCATCCGGTCCTGCTGCATCTGCCCGGGCGAGGTCGCGACGCCCCTCCTCGACAAGCGGCCGGTTCCGGTCACCGCGGAGGACCGCGGGCGCATGCTGCAGGCGGAGGATCTCGCCGAGACGATCCTGTTCGTCGCCCGCCTGCCGGCCTCCGTCTGCGTCAACGAGATCCTGATCAGCCCCACCTGGAACCGTGGCTATCTCGAGGGTGTGAAGCTCTGAGCGGTGCCGTCCCGGCGCGCTCGGACGGCGCGCGATCCGCGCGCGGGAGCCGCCGGCGCGGAGGACGCGGATCACGGACCCGGCGTCGAGGCGGGTCGCCCCGCCGAGCGGCCGGCCCGTGTCAGCGGTAGGCCTTTCCGCCCTTCATGATCGCCATACGGTAGCCCTCGGGATGAAGCGCCTTGCCGAGGGGATCCACGATCCGGACGTCGGTGTGACCCGCCGCGAGCCAAGCTTTCGCGAGTACGACCGCGCTGGCCGCCCGGACCCGGGTCTGCTGGATGACGCCGTTCGGCGCCTTGGCAGTGATGACATACTGCAGATACTGAGAACCAGCATGTGTCATTGGGCAAACAGACAGCAATCGGCGCGCCCGTCCTACAAGGTAGGTTAGAATCTCGGGCGCGGGCGCTCAAATTTTCGGGCCACCCGCGCGCGCGTCGCCGCTCATGCCCCGGGTCCGCCCGGTCGCCGTACGCCGGTCGACCGGCGCGAATGCCGGAACGCTCCTGGCCCCGCGGCGCGCCGCGACCCGCTCACCCCCCGTTCATGCAGGCCGGGCGAGTGTCGCCACGGCCAAGCTAAAGATAAGTATTTCTGATCTGTATCTGAGATTATACGGATTAATCTCGGCACAAGCTGGGCTATTTCAAGATTAAGATTTGATGAATGCCGAGTTCAGAACCGATTAAATCCACCGCGCCTACCAGCGCTGCCCGAAGGCGATGAGACGCGTCTTCGCCGAACCGATGGGGACAACGGTCCGGCGGACCGCCGGGCCCCGCGGGGCCGCATCGCGCACGCCAGGGGGCGCGACCATGTCAGGGACCGAGGACGATCCAGGGATTCCGGACGCCGCCGGCGCGGCGGACGCGGCCGGACCGGTCGCCGCGGCCTCGTCACGCGCGGTGCCGGGCCGGACGCCGGATCCGGCGCTTCGTCCGGCACGGCGGGACGGCGGGCCCGGCCGGCCGATCGACGACGGGGCGCGGGACCGGATCGGGCGCGGCCTGCGCCTGCACTACGCCGGCGTCCTGGCCCTGCCGATTCCGGACCGGCTCCGGACGCTGCTCGACGAGCTCGCCGCCCACTCCGACACGGAGGCCTCGCGATGACCCTGATGCTGCAAGCCGCTCCCGCGGGGAGCGGGTCCGGTCCGGTGCCCCGGGGCGCCGACGCCGAGATGCGCGACCTCCTGCTGGGAGCGATCCCGGCGCTGCGGGCCTTCGCGTTCTCGCTGACCTACGACCTCGACCGCTCGGACGATCTCGTGCAGGACACGCTCGTGCGCGCCTGGGTCAACGCCGCCAGCTTCCGCCGCGGGACCAACCTGACCGCGTGGCTGTTCACGATCCTGCGGAACCTGTTCTACTCGGAGCAGCGCAAGCGCAAGCGCGAGGTCGAGGATGCCGACGGCGTCCATGCCGGGCGCCTGACCGCCCTCCCCGAGCAGGAGATCCGGATGGAGATGGCGCAGTTCCAGAGCGCGCTGAACCAGCTGCCGCCGGCCCAGCGCGAGGCGCTGGTCCTGGTCGGCGCCCAGAGCTTCACCTACGAGGAGGCCGCGGCCATCTGCGGCGTGGCGGTGGGCACGATCAAGAGCCGGGTCAGCCGCGCCCGGACCCGCCTGATCGAGGTGCTGGGCATGACCGGCACCGACGATATCGGGCCCGACCCGCAGACCCGCGCGGCCCTCGACGGCCCCTGAGGCGCGCTCCGCAGCGGGACCCGGACGCCGCCCCGGCGCCTACTTGATGAGCCTCACCACGTCGCGGAACCGCCTGTGTCGCGCCGTGCCGAGCCACTCGAACACCACCATCTCGGCGGTGACGATCTCGGCGCCGTGGGCCGCCATCCGGGCGAGCGCGGCCTCCCGGTTCTCGACCCGCCGCGAGCCCACGGCGTCGGCCACCACGGCGACCCCGCGGCCGGCCTCGCGCAGGCCGAGAACCGTCTGCAGCACGCAGACATGGGCCTCGCAGCCGCTGACCACGAGGTCGCGGTCCGCGGGCAGGCGTTCCAGGAAGCCGGGCGTCCGGGTCGCGCCGAAGCTCATCTTGGTGAAGGCCGTCCCGGGCTCGGGCGCCAGGGCCGGCACGGTCGGCCCGAGGCCCCCGGCATTCTGCTCGGTGACCAGGACCGGGACGTCGAGCAGCTTCGCGGCGGCGGTGAGGCGGCCCGTATTGGCGATGACCCCGGCCCCGTCGGCGATCGCCGGCATCAGCCGGGTCTGAACGTCGATGACGAGGAGGAGCGAGCGGGCGGGGTCGATCAGCGGCATGGGTCTGTGATCCCTCCGGACGGGTCCCGACGGGGACGGGCCACCCGCGCCGCATCCTCGCCCCATCGGGCCCGCTTGGGACCGCGCCCGCCGGCATGACAGGTGCGCGTCTCGACCGCGCCCCCGCCGTCGCATTGCCCTAGCGGAGCGCGATGTCTCCGGGGACGCCCGTGGCCGCGGCCCCGCCGGCGGCCTTCTCGAACCACCGCCGGGCGGCGTCGAAATCCTGCTTCACCCCGCGACCGTTGAGGTAGAGGAAGCCGAGGTTGTTCATCGCCTCCGCGTGGCCGGCGGCGGCCGCCTTCTCGAACCAGCGGCGGGCCGCGGCGGCGTCCGGCTTCACGCCCTGGCCGTTCAGGTAGAGGCTGCCGAGGTTGTTCATCGCGTCCACGTTGCCGCCGGCGACCGCCTTCTCGAACCAGCGGCGGGCCGCGGGGGCGTCCGGCTTCACGCCCAGACCGTTGAGGTGCAGGCTGCCGAGGGCGTTCATCGCGTCGACGTTGCCGCCGGCGGCGGCCTTCCCGAACCAGGAGGCGGCCGCGCCGTAATCCTGCCCGACACCCTGACCGTTGGTGTAGAGAAGCCCGAGATTGTACATGGCCGACGCGGCACCGGCGGCCGCGGCCTTCTCGTACCAGCTGCGGGCGGCGGCGTAGTCCTGCGCCACGCCCTGGCCGGCATCGTAGAGGCTGCCGAGGTTGTTCATGGCCTCGGCGTTGCCGGCGCGGGCGGCCTTCTCGAACCACGCGGCCGCGGCGGCGTAATCCTGCTTCACGCCCTGCCCGTTGTAGTACAGGCTGCCGAGGTTGAGCATGGCATCGACGTCGCCGCCGGCGGCGGACTTCTCGAACCAGCGTCCGGCCGTGCCGAAATCCTGCTTCACGCCCTGGCCGTTGATGTAGAGGATCCCGAGATTGTACATCGCGGCAGCGCTGGCGCCGGTGGCCAGCGTCGCGGAGGCGCTCCGGGCGGTCTCCGCCCGGGCGCCCAGTCCGGACAGGACCGAGAGCGCCAGCGTCATGGAAACGATGGATGTCGCGCGCATGGCCGTGAATCCCTGTGCGGGCACGCGAACCGTCATGCCCTGCGCGGAAGCCGATCCCGAGCATCTTCCGCAATGCTGATGGCGTCTTTCAGAACCTTGTTCCGTCCGATGACAGTCTTCCGGGACGAGGACCCTTCAGCTGGACTGCACCGAACTGATCCGTGACCTATCCGGGTCCGGTAGGACTTTCTGGACCAAATCGCACATGCGGCCCGCCGCGTCGGCGCGTCCCGCAGGCGCGCGACGGGCTCGCGCGTGGCAGCCCACGCGCGTCGGGGAGCGTCCGGGGCCCGGCGGGCGCGGCGCCTAGTAGGTCGCGAACAGCCGCGCCACCGCCTCGGGCTCCGCCGTGACGGTCAGCGCCAGGGCGAGCAGGATCCGGGCCTTCTGCGGGGTGAGGTTGTCGGCGCTGAGGATGCCGCGGCTGCGCAGCCGGGTGGTGAGCGGGACCACCCCGCTGCCGGCCCGGGTCGACATCACCACCACGATCCCGGCGGCGGCCGCCGCCTCCAGGGCCTCGGCCTCGGCGGGCGGGGTCATGCCGGGGGCGAGACCGGCCGCGACGAGGCCGCGCGCGCCGGCGGCCAGGAAGGCCCGGACCGCGGTGCCGTCGGCGTCGGCGTATCCGTAGGCGACGTCGACCCGCGGCAGCGCCGACAGCGTCCGGATGTCGAACGGCGTGCCCGGCGCGTGCGCCCGCTCGGAGCGGCGGTAGTAGCGGACCGACTCGCCGTCGACGTGGCCGAGCACGCCGAAATCCGGGGTCCGGAAGGTCTGGAGCCGCGCCACCGAGGTCTTGGTCACCTCGCGGGCCGCCTGGATCTCGTCGTTGAGCACCACCAGCACGCCGCGCCCGCGAGAGGCCGGCGCCGCGGCCGTGCGCACGGCCGCCACGAGGTTCAGCTTGGCATCCGTGGAGAGGGCGCTCATCGGCCGCTGCGAGCCGACCAGCACCACCGGCAGATCCACCGTCAGGGTCAGGCTGAGGGCGTAGGCGGTCTCCTCCAGGGTGGCGGTGCCGTGCCCGATGACGATGCCGGCGAGATCCGGGTGCTCGGCCGCGAGGCGCTCGCACAGGCGGACGAGGTCGCGCCACTCGGCGAATCCGATCGCCGGGCTCGGGACCGCCCGGAACGGCACCGGCACCACCGTGGCGACCGTCGCGAGTTCCGGGACGGCGTCCAGGATCGCGCCGGCCTCGAGGCGCCGGTCGGTGGCGGTGTAGTCGAGGATGTCGAGGGCGTCGCGGCCGAGGGACGAGATCGTCCCGCCCGTGCCGATGAACGCGACCTTGGGCAATCCGGTCCCCGATCCTGCCGCCATGCCGTCTCTCCCGATCCTGTCCACGCTGTGATGCCGCGTCGCGCGGCCGCGGTCGACCCCGGCCGCGCGCAGGCGGGCGATGCGCCGGGCGGGAGGCCCGCCGAGCGCGCCCCGGCCCCGCGCCCCGGCCCCTCGCCGGGACGGGCCGCGGCCTCAGCTGCGGAAGTCGACCAGAAGCGCCGAGGCGGTGCCGCCGTTGGCGGTGCCGCTCGCCCCGTAGCCGGCGCTGACCGACTGGCTGCTCTGGAGCTGCTGGATGAAGGTGGACAGCAGGTCGTTCGTCGTCCGCGCCGCGGAGGTGGTCGACGTCGAGGCCGCCGCGGAGGCCGACGCGGAGGCCGACGTCCCGCTCCCGGCGCTGCCCGCGGCGTCCGCCGGCGGCGGGCCGGGCGGGGGCCCGGGCGGCGGGCCGGCCGGACCGGCGACGTCGCCGATGCCGTCGCCGGCGGCGTCGCCGCTCTGGGTGCTCCGGCCGTGGCTGGCGAACAGGTTCTTCAGTTCCGCGGCCTGGTCGGCGGTGAGGCTGCCGCTGCTGACCTGATCGGCGATCAGACCGTCGATCCGGTCCTTCATCGAGGACGGGTCGAGCTTCGACCCTGTCGCGGTGCTGCCCGAGGCGGAGCTGGCCGACGACAGGCTCGAATCGATGCTGCTCAGGGCGCTCGTGAGCGCCGTCGCGTCGGTGCTGCTGATCGTGCCGGCCGACAGCGCGCCGCTGATCGTGTCGGACATCCGAGTCTGGGGCGACGGAGGCGGCGACCATCGCTGCGCGGCGAGCTGTGCTGCCGCGGTGGACGTGAGGGTACTCATGACGGGGCTCGGGTCACGGATGAGCCGGATTCGCCCGGCGGCGGGTCCGTGTGCAAATTACCCACGCGGTTCTTAAAGCCGCGTTTCCGGGATCGCCCGGATCCCTGCCGCGGGGTCGAGTACGGCGACGGCTCGGAGCCGGGGCGCGACCGGGAACCCCGATCGCGCCGCTCAGAGGCTCGCGGCCATGCGCAGCGGCGCCGCCTCGGCCGGGCGCAGCGCGGCCTCGGCGTGGCCGTAGAGGCCGCGGTGCTTAGGGTTCGGCGACAGCCGGTCGGTCAGGCCGATCACCGTCTCGGCGGCGCCGAGCAGGAGCGCGCCCTCCGGGGCGAGCTGCGCCGCGAGCCGCGCCAGGACGTCCGACTTGGTCGGCGCGTCGAAGTAGATCAGCACGTTGCGGCAGTAGATCACGTCGAACTGGCCCAGCGAGGCGAAGCTGTGCAGCAGGTTGAGCTGCCGGTAATCCACCATGCTGCGCAGGCTCTGGGCGATCTGCCACTGCTCGCCGACCTGGGTGAAGTACTTGATCAGCCACTGCACCGGCAGGCCGCGCTGGACCTCGAAATGGCTGTACAGCCCGAGCTTGGCCTTCTCGATCACCTCGGTCGACAGGTCGGTGGCGACGATCTCCACCTGCCAGCCGGCGAGCCGCGGCGCCGCCTCCTGGAGGAGCATGGCCAGCGAGTACGGCTCCTGCCCGGTGGAGGCCGCCGCGCACCAGATCCGCAGCCGGCGGCGGCCGGCATTGCGCGCCAGCACGTCCGGCAGGAGCGTGTCGCGGAACAGGTCGAAGGGGATCCGGTCGCGGAAGAAGAAGGTCTCGTTCGTGGTCATGGCCTCGACCACGGCCCGCTCGATCGTGCTGTTCTGGGCGAGCTTGAGGGTGCCGATCAGGTCGCCGAGGCTGGCGAGGCCGAAGCGGCGGCAGACCGGGGTCAGCCGGCTCTCCACGAGGTAGCGCTTCTCCGGCGTCAGCGCGAGGCCGGAGCGCTGCTTCAGGAAGGTGCGCAGGAATTCGAACTCGAGTTCGGTCATGCCGGCTGCCCCGTGATCAGGGCGCGCAGCGCCGTCGCGAGCTCGGGCAGCGGCAGCACGGCCTCGGCGAGCCCGGCCCGCGCGACGCTGCCCGGCATGCCCCAGACCGTGCTGGTGGCCTCGTCCTGGGCGAGGACCGGGCCGCCGGCCTCGGTGAGCGCCCGGGCGCCGTTGGTCCCGTCCGAGCCCATGCCGGTGAGGATCACCGTCGCGGTGGCGGCGCCGAACACGACCGCCGCGTCCTTGAACAGCACGTCGACCGCGGGGCGGCAGAAATTCACCGGCGGGCCGTCGGTGAGCTTGATGATCGGGCCGCCGGCCCCGGCGGCCAGCCCCATGTGGCGGCCGCCCGGGGCCACGTAGATGCGGCCCGGCTCGACCCGCTCCTCGGCCTTGCCCTCGGCCGCCGGGAGCCCGGTGCGGGTGGACAGGTGCTCGGCGAAGACCGCCGTGAAGATCGGCGGCATGTGCTGGACGATCAGGACCGGCAGGCGCCGCAGGGCGGCCGCGCCGATGCCCTCCAGCATCTCGCCCACGGCCCGCGGCCCGCCCGTGGACGAGCCGATCAGCAGGGCCCGGGGCTGGGTCCGGTTGCGGACCTTGGGCCGCAGGGTGAAGGGGGTCGCCGGGCGCGCCGCGGCGGCCGGCGCCGGATGCGCCGCGGCCGGCACGGCCACGGGTGCGGGCGCGGCGTGGTGCCCCGGGGCGTGGCCGGCGGGCGCGGCGGCCGGGCGCCGGTTCCGCGCGCGGGCGGAGCCGAACACGCGGACGCGCTCGATCAGCTCGACCCGGAACGTGTCCGAGGTGGTGACGCCGCGGCTGCTCTCCGGCTTGGCGATGTAGTCCACCGCGCCGAGGGCGAGGCATTTCAGCGAGATGTCGGCGTTGCGCGTCGTCAGCGTCGACATCATCACGACCTGCACGCTCGGGCTCATGGCGAGCATGCGCGGCAGCGCGGTCGTGCCGTCGAGTTCCGGCATCTCGATGTCGAGCAGGACCACGTCCGGGTCGTGCTTGGCCATCAGCTCGAGGGCGATCCGGCCGTTCGAGGCCGTGCCGACGAGCTCGAATCCGGCCTCGCCGATCCAGCGGGCGACGAGGCCGCGCACCACGGCCGAATCGTCGGCCACCAGGACACGGATCGCCGTGGCCGATGAGGTCGTGCTCTGGGTTGGCGGCGTGCGCAGCGGGGCGACCGCGGGACTCAGGGCCATGATGATTGCCTCGGGTGCAGGGTCGCGGGGCTCGGGCCGCGGGTCAGGGAGCGGGCGATCAGGCCGCGTCGGCGACGAGACCGACCTGTTCGAGCTTGGCCGTCAGGATGTCGCGGTCGAAGGGCTTCATGATGTACTCGTCGGCCCCCGCCCGGAGGGCGCGGGCGATCGCCCCGACGTCGTTCTCGGTCGTGCAGAACAGGACCTTCGGCGCGCCCCCGCCCTCGCTCTGGCGCAGGGCCTGGAGGAACGCGTAGCCGTCCATGTTCGGCATGTTCCAGTCGAGCAGGATGGCGTCGGGCATGCTGGCCGCGCAGGCTTCGAGGGCGGCGCTGCCGTCCTCGGCCTCGCTGACGTTCATGCCGAGATCCTCGATGATCCGCCGGGCGACCTTCCGGATCACCGCGGAATCGTCCACCACCAGGCAGGTGGTCTCGTGGGGCGCCTTCATCGACCTCTCCCTCAAGCCGCCTTGGCGCCGGCGGGCGTGAAGCCGAGGAGCGCGTCCACGTCGAGGATCACCAGGAGCCGCCCGTCGAGGCGGTGGACGCAGGTGGCGAGGTCGCGGAAGCGCGGATCCAGGTTGATCGGCACCGCCTCGCGGCTGTCGGCGCCGAGCTTGAGCACCTCGCCGACGCCGTCGACCACCAGCGCGAAGGTCTCGCCGGCCTGCTCCAGGCCGATCGCCATCTTGGGGCTGGCCTTGGTGCCGTCCGCCTCGGCCTCCGCGTCGGGCAGGCCCAGGCGCCGGCGCAGGCTCATGGCCGTCACGACCCGGCCGCGCAGGTTCAGGAGGCCGACGATCTCGGCCGGCGCCAGGGGCACCGGCGTGACGCCCGACGGGACGAAGACGTCGTGGACCCGCTCGATCGCCAGGCCGAACAGCGTCTCGCCGACATAGACCGTGACGAAGTCGTCGGTGGCGCCGGTCTCGACCCCGTTGGTGGTGGCGCCGCTGGTGTTGGCGTTGGCAGCCTGCATCGGAACTCTCCGGATTCGTTCGTCGCGATCGTCGCGATCGGCATGGGGCGATCGGCCTGGGTCGATCGGCGCGGGTCGATCGCCCTGGGGCGGTCGGCGCGGAGGCTCAGGCGGCTTTCGACACCGTGGCGGCGCCGATCTCGGCCAGCGCCGAGATCAGGCCGCTGCGGTCGAACTTCGCCACGAGGTCGCTGATCGCGAGCGCCCGCGCTTTCTCCACCGCGTCGGCGCCGATCGCGCCGGTGAGCCCGATCACCGGGAGCCCGGCGAGGCGCGGCTCGGCCCGCCGCATGGCGGCGACGAGGTCGAAGCCGCTGCGGCCCGGCATCTCCAGGTCGGTGACCACCACCTCGATCTGCGGATCGGACTGGAGGGTCGACAGGGCCGTCTCGGCGCTCGACGCCGTGACCACCTGGTAGCCCGCGGCCTTCAGCACCGGGCTCAGCATGTCGCGGAAGAAGGCCGAGTCGTCGACCAGCAGGATCGTGGAGATCTGCTCGGGCCGCTTCAGGCCGCGCGCCCAGTCGTCGTAGGCCAGCGGCAGGAAGTGGGCGATGTTGATGATGTCGGTCGCCCGGCCCCGCAGCACCGCCGAGCCGATCAGGTCCGACCGGTCCGCGGCGATCTCGATGTCGAGGCGCTCCTCGACGATGTCGACGATCTCGTCGACCACGAGGCCCATGGCGCGCTCGCCGTCGGAGAACACCACCAGGGCCTGCGTGCCCTCCGACTTGATGGTGATCGCCGCGTCGGCCGGGACCAGGGGCATCAGGCGCCCGCGGTACTGGATCAGCGCGCGGCCGCCCAGCCACTCGACCTTGGCGCACTCGATCTCCTCGAGGCGGGTGACCAGCGACAGCGGCACCGCCTTGAAGCTGCCCTGGCCGCCCTTGAACACCAGGAGCGTGGTCTTGGTGTCGGCCATCTCGACCGCCTCGTCGGCGTCGGCGTCGATGTGGCCGCCGCTGCCCTGGACGCCCTGCGCCACCTGGCGGGCCACGCCGTTCGGATCGACGATCAGCACCACGGCACCGTCGCCGAGGATCGTGTTGCCGGCAAACATCGGGATGTGCCGCAGCTTCACCGACATCGGCTTCACGACGATCTCCTCCGTGTGGAAGACCTCGTCGACGAGGATGCCGAAGCGCTCGCGCCCGACCTGGGCGACCACCACGAAGCCGGCCTGCTCCGCCTCGCCGCCCGGGCTCGACTGCCCGAGCAGGCCGGTGAGCGAGACGATCGGCAGGAGCCGCTCGCGCAGGCGCAGCACCGGCGCGCCGTTGATGTGCTCGACCCGCTGCGCCCCGGCATCGACCCGGACCAGCTCCAGAACCGCCACCTGCGGCAGGGCGAAGCGGTGCTCGCCGGCCCGCACGATCAGGGCGGCCACGATGGCCAGGGTCAGCGGGATCTTGATGGTGAAGGTGGTGCCGCGGCCCGCCGTGGTGGCGATGTCGATCAGGCCGCCGATGGTCTCGATGTTGGTCTTGACCACGTCCATACCGACGCCGCGGCCCGAGACCGAGGTCACCGCCGCCGCCGTCGAGAAGCCGGCGTGGAAGATGAACTTGGCGACCTGGGCGTCGGTCATCCGCTCGACATCGGCCTGGGAGGCGAGGCCGCGCTCCACCGCCTTCTTGCGGATGGCCGCGAGGTTCAGGCCCTTGCCGTCGTCGGCGATCTCGATCGTGATCGTGCCGCCCTCGTGGTAGGCGGCGAGCCGGATCGTGCCGCGGGCGGGCTTGCCCGCCGCCACGCGCTCGGCGGTCGATTCGAGGCCGTGATCCGCCGAGTTGCGGACCATGTGGGTCAGCGGGTCCTTGATGACCTCGAGGACCTGCCGGTCGAGCTCGGTCTCGTTGCCGACCATCACGAGGTCGATCTGCTTGCCGAGCTCGGCCGAGAGGTCGCGCACCACGCGCGGCAGCTTCTGCCACGCGTTGCCGATCGGCTGCATGCGCGTCTTCATGACGCCTTCCTGCAGCTCGGCGGTGACGTGCGACAGGCGCTGCAGCGGGACCTTGTAGCTCGAATCCTCGTGCCGGCGGGCGATCTCGAGGAGCTGGTTGCGGGTCAGCACCAGCTCCGAGACCATCGTCATCAGGTGCTCGAGCGTGTCGACGTTCACCCGGATCGTCTGGTTCTTGGCGGCGGCGGTCGCCTCGCCCTCGACGGCCTCGGCCTTCTCGGCGCGCGCCGGCTCGGCCTTCTCGGCCTCGACGGGCTCGGCCCGGGCCGGTTCGGGCCTCTTCTCGGCCTTGGGCGCCGCGCTGGCGGCGGGCGCCGGAGCGGGGGCGACGGCGGCCGCAGGCGCGGGCACCGGAGCCGGGGCGGCCGGCGGCGGCGGGAGGAAATCCGATTCGTCCGGACCGGGGGCGGCCAGGAAGGCGGCCTCCAGATCGTCCAGGGAGACCTCACCGGGCTTCAGCTCGCGGACCACCGGATCGGGCAGGACCGGCTCGGGCGGCGGCGGGGCGGCGGCCGCCGGCTCGGGCGAGCCCTCGGCCATGCGCTCGAGGGCGGAGATGAGGTCGTCGTCCGAGCCCGCGGGCTCGGTGCCGGTGGCCTCCAGATCGGCCAGGATGGCCTTCAGCCGGTCCAGCGTCAGCAGGATCAGGGTCACGGAATCGGACGTGGCGGGCAGCCCGTCGCGGAATCGACCCATCAAGGTCTCGGCGGCGTGCGCCAGGGCTTCGAGCCGCGGGAGGCCGAGAAACCCGCAGGTTCCCTTGATCGTGTGGACGAGTCTGAAAATATTCCGCAGAATAGTCTCGTTGTTCGGATCCTGCTCGAATCGAACCAATTCTGCATCGACCGTGTCGAGATGCTCCCCGCTCTCGGTCAAAAACTCGCGAAGCAGGTCGTCCATAGGCGCTACTCGTTACGCGGAGAAGGTCTCGCGCAACCTACTTACTCGCGCGGGGTTAGGGAAGCGTTTCCATCCCGGCCCCGCGCGGCGCCTTTTTCAGAGTTTCACGCCAGCGTCGTGTCCGAAGCCTCTCCATCGGGGTCTTCGGACGCGTCGATCACTGCGGGCGTGGCGGTGATAGTCACTTCATCGCCCTCGATGGCGAAGCGCACGTCCATGGCGGCGGCCCGCGCCACGAGGCCGGCGTAGAACGGCAGGATGCCGTGGGCGTCGACGGTGCCGCTCTCGGGCCGGCCGGCCATCAGCTCCTCGACGTGGGGCGGGATGCGGGCGTGGGAGCCCTTGGCCTTGAGCACCAGCGTGGGCGCCTCGCCGTCGCCGGAGACGACGACGTCGATCACGCCGCCCCGGGGAATCGCCGAGGTGGCGATCATCACGAGATTGAGCAGGAGCTTGACCTTGTTCTTCGGGAACAGCGCCTGCGGGGCGCTCCAGGTCAGCTTGGTCTTGTCGTCGGCGAACATGCCCTTGGCCACGCTCTCGGCGTCGGCGAGGTCGATCGAGGCCCCGGCCGAGCCGGCGGCCCCGAAGGCGATCCGGGCGAATTTCAGCCGCGCCGAGGCCTGACGGGCGCTCTTCCCGATCAGCTCCAGGGCGAAGGTCCGCATCGATTCGTCCTGGTCGTCCTCCAGGACCTCGAGCCCGTTCACGATTGCGCCGACGGGGCTGATCACGTCGTGGCAGACGCGGGAGCAGAGCAGGGCGGCGAGGTCGAGGCCGTCGAGATTCAGGGTCGGCGAGGTCGGGGAGGACATGGTGCGCTCCGGGCGGGCGGATCTGAGGTGCGGACGTCTGCGGGCCGGGGCCCCGAGTGGGGCTGCCGGTTCCCGGCCGCCCGGTTCTCGGCCGCCCGGTCCTCGGCCGCCCCTGCGGCGATCGAGTCGCCCGAAGGGATCCCGCGCGGCCCGCGGGCCGGACCGGGGGCGACGACCGGTCCGCACGGATAGACGCCACGGTCGGCTTTGAAAAGCGTTACCGGATCGGACGGAAGGCCGGGCCGCGCCCCGATTCCGGGCCCGCGCGGCCGCGAAGCCGCCGCCGCGGCCCTGGAACGGCCGCGAAGCCGGACCCATCCCTGGCCGCATCGTGAACGCGCGGCGCCCGCCCGGCGCCGCGCGCGGGGCCGGACACGGGCGGCCCGGTCGGCTACGATGCCGGCCCCGTCGCGCCAGGGAGGATGCGGCATGAGAGACGAGACCGATCCCCGGAACGGATCGGCGAGCGGATCGGCCACGACGCTGCGCGCGGGCCTGCGCCCCCGGCTCGGGCTCGCCGACCCGGACGCCGCGCGGGCCCGGCTCGCCGAGCTCGCGCCGGCGCTGCCGGCCGGCCTCCTGACGCCGGCCTGCCGGGAGCTGCTCCTGGGCCTCGCGGACCACTCCCCCTTCCTCTGGCGGGCGGCCACCCGGTCGCCCGAGCGCCTCGTCGCCCTGCTGGAGCAGTCGCCGGACGCGGCGAGCCGGGACATCATCGCGCGGCAGCGCGGGGTCGGCGCCGCCTGCGGGGCGAATCCCGACCTCGCCGAGGTCGGCCGGCGGCTGCGCGCCAACCGGGAGGCGCACGCCCTCCTGGTCGCCCTGGCGGATCTCGGCGGCTGCTGGGACCTCGACGCGGTGACCGGCGCCCTGTCGGCCTTCGCCGACGCCTCGGTGAGCGCGGCGGTGGAGGCGCTCCTCCGGCAGGGGATGGCGGCCGGGCGGTACCGGCCCAGGGATCCGGAGGCGCCGCAGGACGGGTCGGGCCTGATCGTCCTGGGCCTGGGCAAGCTCGGCGGCTGCGAGCTGAACTACTCGAGCGACATCGACCTCGTCGTCTTCTACGAGGCGGAGCCCGCCGCCGCGGCGACCGGCGGCGACCCGAAGCCCTTCCTGGTGAAGCTGGCGCAGGGGCTGGTGAAGCTCCTGGCCGACCGGACCGCCGACGGCTACGTCCACCGCATCGACTACCGGCTGCGGCCGGATCCGGGCTCGACCGCGGTGGCGCTCTCCACCGGCTTCGCCTTCGACTACTACCAGACGCTCGGCCAGAACTGGGAGCGCGCGGCCTTCATCAAGGCCCGGCCGATCGCCGGCGACATCCCGGCCGGCGAGGCCTTCCTGGCGGAGCTCGCGCCGTTCATCTGGCGCCGGCACTTCGACTTCCCGGCCATCGCCGAGATCCACGCCCTGAAGCGGCAGATCCACATGGTCCGCGGCCACGAGACCGTCGCGGTCGGCGGCCACGACATCAAGATCGGCCGCGGCGGCATCCGGGAGATCGAGTTCTTCGTCCAGACGCAGCAGCTCGTCTTCGGCGGCCGCAAGCCCGCCCTGCGGGGCCGCCGGACCGTCGCGATGCTCGGCGAGCTCGTCGCCGAGGGCTGGATCGACGGGCGGGCCCGGGACGAGCTCGCCGCGGCCTACGCCTTCCTGCGCACCCTCGAGCACCGGATCCAGATGATCCGGGACGAGCAGACCCAGCGCCTGCCCACCGGGACCGAGGCGCTGACCGCGCTCGCCCTGTTCGCGGGCTTCCCCGACCTGCCGGCCTTCGAGGCGGCCCTGCTCCACCATGCCGGGCGGGTCCAGGCGCACTACGCCCTGCTGTTCGAGGCGGAGCCGGAGGCCGGCGCGGACGGGGCCGCCCTGGTCTTCGGCGAGAGCGAGCCGGATCCCGAGACCCTGGCGCGGCTCGGCGCCTTCGGGTTCCGGGACCCGCGCCTGGCCTGGGAGACCGTGCAGGGCTGGCATCTCGGCCGCCGCCCGGCCCTGCGGACCGGCCGGGCCCGGGAGATCCTCGCCGAGATGCTCCCGGCGCTGCTGCGCGCGCTCGGCGGGACCGCCGACCCCGACGCGGCGCTCCTCGCCCTCGACCGGGCCTTCGCGCGCATGCCCGCGGTGGCCGAACTCCTCGCCATCCTGCGCTCGCACGAGCGCCTGCGCCTGCTGTTCGCCGACATCCTGGGGACGGCGCCCCGCCTCGCCGACACGGTCGGCCTGAGCCCGCACGTCCTCGACACCGTGCTCGACGCCGATTTCGTGACGCCGACCACGGATCCGGGAGAGGTCCGCGCGCAGTACCGGGCGCTCCTGGGCCAGCCGGCGAGCCACGAGGAGAGCCTCGACCGCTGCCGGGACGCCACGCGGCAGATGGCCTTCGTCACCGGCGCCCGCCTGCTGTCGGGCATCCTCACCCCGCGCCAGGCCGGGGAAGCCTACGCGGCGATCGCCGAGGCGACGGTCGCGCTGAGCCTGGAGGCGGAGGAGCGCCGGTTCGCCCTGGACCACGGCGCGGTGCCGGCGGGGCGCTGCTGCGTCCTGGCGCTGGGCCGCCTCGGATCCCGGCAGCTCAGCGCCGAATCCGACCTCGACCTCGTGTTCCTGTACGATTTCGACCCGGAGAACCGCACCAGCGACGGACGGCGCCCCCTCGACGCCGTGGTCGCCTACAACCGGCTGGCGCAGCGCGTGTTCGCGGCGCTCACCACGGCCACGCGGCGCGGCCGGCTCTACGCCGTCGACCTGCGGCTGCGGCCCTACGGCAGCCACAGCCCGCCGGCCGTGCAGCTCAGCGGCTTCGCGGCCTATCACGGCGGCGAGGCGGAGCTCTGGGAGCACATGGCGCTCGCCCGCGCCCGGGTCGTCGCCGGCGACGCCACCCTGGCGGCCGACGTCACGGCCGCGATCGCCGGGATCCTCCGGCAGCCGCGCGAGACCGCCGCCGTCTGCGCCGAGGCGGGCGCGATGCGGGCCCTGGTCGCGCGGGAGCGGGGCCATGCCGGCCCCTACGACCTGAAGCTCGCCCCCGGCGCGCTGTTCGACCTCGACTTCCTCGCCCAGGCCATCGTGCTGAGCCAGGCCCATGACTGGCCCGGCTGCATCGGCCTCGGCGCGGAGGCGCTGTTCCGGGCGGCGACGGCGCGCGGCCTCCTGCCCGCGGCGGCGGGCGAGGCCCTCGCCGAGACCTACGGGTTCCTCGACGCCGTCTACCAGTGGCAGCGGCTCGTGATGGCCGATCCCGCCGCCGAGCCGTCCGAGACCGCGTCCCGGCAGATCGCTAAGGCCGTGGGCCTCCCCGACGCGCGCGGCCTCGCGGCGGAGCTGCGCCGCCACCGCCGCCGGAGCCAGGCCCTGCTGGCGCGGATCCGGCGGACGGTGCGGCTGCCGTCGCGGATGCCGGCCGCCGCGCGGGAGCCCCCGGAGCGCCCATGAGGTGGCGCTCCGGCCGGAGGCCGTCGACAATCCCCCGCCGGTCGGGCATTCAGGGCGGTCTTGGGAGGCACCATGACGGGCGCGGCGACGATCTCGGGGCCGGAGCGTGAGCGGATCGCCGCGGCGCTCGCCGAGATCGCCTGCGCGGCGGGGGAGATCCTGCGCCGCTACCACCGGGGCCCCTGCCCTCACGCCCTGAAGCCGGACGGCTCCCCCTCCAGTGCCGCCGACGTCGAGGCCGAGGACCTGATCGTCGAGGCCCTCGCCGGGCGCTTCCCGGGAATCGCGGTCGTGGCCGAGGAGCGCGCCCAGGGCGACGCGACCCGCCCGGCCGACCTCTTCTTCCTCGTCGACCCCCTGGACGGCACCCGCGACTTCCTCGCCGGGACGCCGGACTACTCGGTCAACATCGCGCTCGTGTCCGGCGCCCGCCCGGTGGCGGCCGCCCTCGCGGCCCCCGGCTTCGGCCGGGTCTGGTGGGCCGGCCCCGCGACCCTGGAGGGTCCCGTGGTCGCGGGCCGGCCGGGGGCCGGGCGGCCGGTCCGCGCGCGGCCGGTGCCGGTGGCGGGCCTCGTCGCCCTGGGCAGCCGGCGGCACGGCGATCCCGAGACCGCCACCTGCCTCGCCGCGCTGCCGGTCGCGGAGACGCGCCAGGTCGGGTCCGCCCTGAAGTTCGCGCTGATCGCCGCCGGCGAGGCGGACATCTACGTCCGCTGCGGCCCGACCATGGAATGGGATACGGCCGCGGGCGACCACATCGTCGCGGCGGCGGGGGGCCGGGTGGTGGTGCCGGGCGGCGGCCCGATCCGCTACGGCCAGCACGGGCCCGATCACCGCAACGGTCCCTTCGCGGCCCTCGGGGACCCGACCCTGGCCCCGCGGCTCGCCCTGCCGGCCCGCGCGGCCGGCCGGCCGGCGGCGCCGCTCAGCGCGGCGCGTCCGTAGGCGGGGCGTCGGGCGGGACATCCTGCAGACGGCTCACGGCCGGCCAGGCCGCCTCCGCCTGGCGGGCCAGGTCGGGCTCCGCCAGGAACCGGGCGCGGCGCCCGGCATCCCGGAACAGGTACAGGCGCTCGCCGATCACCGCGAAGACCAGGGGATCGGCGTCCACCAGCCGGCCCTCCAGGATCCCGGCGGCGTCGTAGCCCCCGAGGCGCGGGGCGTAGGCGGGCGGATCGTCCCGGAAGGCCGCGCGGTTGGCGCCGCTGGAGAAGCGCCAGACCTGGCCGCCCCAGGACAGCTCGAACCGGGCCAGACCGGCCTGCGGCCCGCCCTCCAGGAAGTAGCTGACCGGATCGAAGCCGTTGAGCGTCAGCAGCTCGATCCGGGTCCGGGCCGGCAGGCCCTCCTCCGCCGCGGCGCGGCCGGGGGCGAGCCCCGGCAGGGCCGCCAGCGCGGCGGACAGCCCGGCCGCCCGCGCGAGCGTGAGCGCCGCCTTCGGGATGATCGCGCCCGACCGTCCGAACGCGGGGAGCGCGCGGGCTGCGGGGTCAGGACGCGTTAACCACATCTTGCGGATTCCCTCAGAAGCTGGTCCGACTCATCCGCCCGGCGCGGCCTCTGCCGGCCCGGCGGGACAGAGCGGCACAGGTCCGTCGCACGAACGGTTAATCGAACCGGGCGAGGAGGCAACGATGACGGCACGAGACGATCGCGGCACCGATCGCGGCACCGATCGCCGCACCCTCCTGCGCGCGGGCCTCGGCCTGGCGCTGGGTGCGCCCCTCGGCGCGTCCCTCGCTGGGCTCGGCACGGCGGGAGCGGCCCGGGCGGCCGGCGAGGATCTCGACACGCCCGAGACCTTCCGCCCCGGCGAGATCGTGGAATCCGGCCACCGGTTCTTCGGCACGGTGTCGCGCGGCCTCGCGCTCACCGTCGAGGAGGCGGGCCGGCGCTGGGGCGAGCCCAACGGCTACATCCTCGGCCAGGAGGGCGGCGGCGCCGTGGTGGCGGGCGTCCGCTACGGCGAGGGCACCCTCTACACCCGCAACGCCGGCCAGCGACGCATCTACTGGCAGGGCCCGTCCGTCGGCTTCGATGTCGGCGGCGACGGCGCCCGCACCATGATGCTGGTCTACAACCTGCCCAACGTGCGCGACCTGTACCGCCGCTTCGCCGGCGTCGACGGCTCGGCCTACCTGGTGGGCGGCTTCGGGATGACCGCGGTGGTCAACGACCGGGTCATCGTCGTGCCGATCCGCAGCGGCGTCGGCGCCCGCCTCGGGATCAATGTCGGCTATCTGAAGTTCACCCGTGAGCCCACTTGGAACCCTTTCTGATCCGGCCTGATCGGGCACGGGATCGGAACGCGTTCTGATTGACCGGCGCCGCGGGATTTCACCCTCGCGGCCAACCTGGGCTAGAGTGAAGGCGGGTCGGGTTTTCCGGCCGGATGCGCGGGCTGCACCCTCGTGATCGAAACGGTGATGATCTTCGCGCTGGGCTTCCTGGCGGCGAGCCTGTGCGGCCTGCTGCTGCTGCCGGCCCTCAACACGCGCGCCGCGCGCCTGGAGCGGCGCCGGGCCGAGGCGCGCCTGCCCCTGTCCCCGGCCGAGATCGCCGCGGAGCGCGACTTCCTGCGCGCGCAGTTCGCCGTGCAGCAGCGCCGCCTGGAGCGCCGGGTCGAGACCGTCGAGGCGCGGCGGCAGGCCGACATGGCGGCGATCGGGGCCGGGACGATGCGGGTCGCCGCCCTCGCGCGCGACGTCGCCGCCCGCGACGCCGAGATCGCCCAGGCCCAGGCCAAGACCCGGGAACTCGAGACCGAGCTGGCGCTCGCCCGCGACGACGGGAGCGCGAGCCTCGCCACCCTCCAGGCCCTCGAGGACGCCCATGCCGACCTGCTCGACAGCCTCCTGGCACTCCGGCAGGGCCCGGCCCCGGCGCCCGACGCCGCCGCGCTGGCGGCCGAGCGCGACGACCTGCGCGCGAGCCTGAAGGCGGCCGAGGAGGCCCTGGCCCTGACCCTGGCCGACCGGCAGAGCGACCGGGCCGGAAGCCCGCCGCCGGACCGGCAGGCCGGCATCGAGCGCGAGAACGCCGATCTCCGGCGGCGAATCGTCGAGGTCGCCGACGCCCTCACGGCCCCGGGCCGGATGCCCCGGACCGCGTCGGCGATGCCGCAACCCGAGCGGGTCTGAGCGGATCCGCCCCCGGAACGGGGGTTTGGCTACCGGAACGCAACCGAAAACCTGCGATGACTGCCTTGTTTCGACCACGCAAAGGCATCATCGCATCGCCGACGCGTCCTGCATTCACAACTTCGACAGATGGTACGGATACCCATGCGCCTGAAGCCGATCGCCCTCGCCGTCGCGGCGGCCCTTGCCCTGACGCTGCCGGCAGCGGCGCAGCAGACGAAGCGCGGCAATGAGACCCTGAAGAAGTACTGCACCGGCGACTACCTGACCTACTGCGGCAACCTGGCCCCCGACGATCCGGCCACCGATGCCTGCTTCCAGAAGAACTGGAAGAAGCTCAGCGAGAACTGCCGCCGGGCGATCGACGCCTACGAGGCCGAGCAGCAGCAGAACACCCCCGCCAAGAATCGGCAGGGCTCGCAGGGCGGCAAGGAGCGGCGGGGCTGACGCCTCCCGACCGTCGCGGTCCGGGAACCGGCGCCCGGCCGCACGCCGCGACCGGGCTGTAGCGGGCGGGCGCTCGCGCCGGGACGCGGCAACGGCTAAGGTAGCGCTCCCGCCGGCCCTCGCGTGCCGGTGCCGAGCCCGCCGGACCCTCGCGCGATGTTGTCGAAACCCGCCCTGAAACTCCTGGCCGTGTCCGGCCTCGTGGCCCTGGCGGCTTCCGCTTGCGGGCGGCGGGGCGCGCTGGAGCCGCCGCAGACGGCGGCCCCCGCGGCAGCAGCGGCCGGCGCACAGCCGAGTGCGGACGCGCCGACCGGACGGCGGACGTTGCCGGTCTCGGTCGGGCTCGGCGGCGGCGCCCCCGAGCCGGATCCGGCCTCGGTGCGCGCCGGCGACGAGCTCTCCGCGGCGGCGGTGCCGCCGGGCGGCACCGATGCGCCGGTGGAGACCAGCCGCGGGGCGCGCCGCGGCTACCGCGTGCCCAAGGAGCCTTTCATTCTGGATCCGCTGCTGTAGAGGGCGGAGGCCGGCACCTCGTCGCGGTGCCGCGCGCCCGGTGACCTGGTCGGACCCGGTCGGCGGCGCGCCCGCCGCGGCCCGCGGCGGGGTGTTTCACGGGAAACAGCCCGCGCTCCGGCGCGGACGAGACACGGCGACGAGACACGGCCGAGATGCACCACTTCCACTATCGCGACGGCCGCCTGCACGCCGAGGAGGTCGACCTGACCGGCCTCGCCGCGGAGGTCGGCACACCGTTCTACTGCTACAGCACCGCCACGCTGGAGCGGCACTACCGCGTGTTCGCGGAGGCGTTCGCGGCCGACGACGCGCTGGTCTGCTTCGCCATGAAGGCGAACTCGAACCAGGCCGTCCTGCGGACCCTCGCGGCCCGGGGCGCCGGGATGGATATCGTCTCCGGCGGCGAGCTGCAGCGGGCGCTGGCCGCCGGCGTGGATCCCGGGAAGATCGTGTTCTCGGGAGTGGGCAAGAGCCGCGCCGAGATGGAGGCCGCGCTGACGGCCGGCATCTTCTGCTTCAACGTCGAGAGCGAGCCGGAGCTCGCGGTCCTGTCCGAGGTGGCCGTGGATCTCGGCCTCCGGGCGCCCGTCTCGGTCCGGGTGAACCCCGACGTGGATGCCGGCACGCACGCCAAGATCTCCACCGGCAAGTACGAGAACAAGTTCGGCGTCCCGATCACCCGGGCTCCGGCGGTCTACGCCGCCGCGGCCGCCCTGCCGGGGATCGCGGTGCACGGCGTCGACATGCATATCGGCAGCCAGATCACCGATCTGGCGCCCTTCGCCGACGCGGCCCGGCTGCTGGCCGGCCTCGCCCGGGAGCTGCTGGCGGCCGGCCATCCCCTGCGCCACATCGACTTCGGCGGCGGGCTCGGGATCCCCTACCGCGACGACAACGCGCCGCCGCCGGACCCGGCGGCGCTAGCCGCGACCCTGCGGCCGCATTTCGCTCCCCTCGGCCTGCGGCCGGTCTTCGAGATCGGCCGGATGATCGTCGGCAATGCCGGGATCCTGCTGACGCGGGTGCTCTACGTGAAGCACAGCGAGGGGCGGACCTTCGTGATCGTCGACGCGGCGATGAACGACCTGATCCGCCCGACCCTGTACGAGGCCTATCACGGCCTGCGACCGGTCATCGAGCCGGGCCCCGAGACGCCGCGCCTCGTCGCCGACGTGGTCGGCCCGGTCTGCGAGAGCGGCGACTATCTCGCGCTCAACCGCGAGATGCCGGAGGTGAGGCCCGGCGACCTGATCGCCGTGATGAGCGCCGGCGCCTACGGGGCGGTGCAGTCCTGCACCTACAACACCCGGCCGCTGGTGCCGGAGGTTCTGGTGCGGGGCGACCGGGCGGCGGTGGTCCGTCCGCGCCTCGACGTCGACGCGCTGATCGCCCTCGACCGGGTGCCGGACTGGCTGGCGTGAGCCGCGCTCCGGCGGGCGCCGCCTCCGCGCCGGCCCCGGGACCCGACGGGCCGCTGCCGCTGTCGGTCTTCATCATCGCCCACAACGAGGTCGACCGGATCGGCGCGACGATCCGGGCGGTGCGCGGCCTGACCGACGACCTCGTGGTGGTCGATTCGGGCTCCACGGACGGCACGCAGGCGCTGGCGGCGTCGCTGGGCGCGCGGGTGTTGCACAATCCCTGGCCGGGCTACGGCCCGCAGAAGCGCTTCGCCGAGGAGCAGTGCCGGCACGTCTGGCTCCTGAACCTCGACGCCGACGAGGTGGTCCCGCCGGAACTGGTCCGGGAGATCCGGGGCCTCTGGGCCGCGGGCGAGCCGCGCCGGCCGGCGTGGCGGATCGGCATCGCGGAGATCTTCCCCGGCGAGGGCCGGCCGCACCCGCTCGCCTACACGCTGACGCCGGTCCGGCTCTACCGGAAGGACCGGGGCCGCTACGCCGCCTCGCCGGTCCACGACCGGGTGGCGCTGGAACCGGGTGTGAGTCCAGGGCGGCTCAGGGGCGTGATCCACCATTTCTCGGTGCGCTCGCTCGGCGACCAGCTCGACAAGCTGAACCGTTACTCCGACCAGCAGGCGGACGACCTGGAAGCGCGGGGCGTGGTGATTCCGACCTGGCGGGTGTTCGTCGAGCTGCCGGGCAATTTCCTGAAGGCCTATCTCGGCCGCCGCCATTTCGTGCGCGGCACCTACGGCTTCCTGACGGCGATGAACTACGCGATCTCGCGGCATCTGCGCGTCGCCAAGCACGTCGAGCGCCGCCGCGTGGCCGCTGCCCGCCAGGATCGGGTTGACCCGCCGGATCCGACCTTCTAGAGCCAGAGCGCCGGAGACGTGGCCGAGCGGCTGAAGGCACTCGTTTGCTAAATGAGCATACCCAGAAATGGGTATCGAGGGTTCGAATCCCTCCGTCTCCGCCAGCACCGTCGAAGGTGCTGATGAATCGGCATTTTCTTCCTTCGCCCGACCGGCTTGGTCACTCGGTGCCACCTTCGCTGCGGGGGAATGAAGCCCGAGTGCCGCGCGCTGATTGTCCGCGATGCAAGGCGCGCTGCAACGGAGCATCCTCTGGAGCACCGCGTTCCGATGCGCGCTCGCCGAGACCTTCCCGATGGCCGAAGCCTGATCCGGGCGCGGGCCCTCCCGGATGGGACCTCCGCCGATCCCGACGCGGCTCCGGCCCCGGATTCGGCGCGGCCTTCGTCCCATGCGGCATGACGGGCCGCGCTTCCGCTCTGTCCCAACCGGCCGCCCTGAGCGGGTACGGCGGACCGCTCACCACCGGTGTGTCGGCGTTCCGGACACGGTGCGCGGCTCGCCGTACCGGCAGCCCTTCACCGTGATGCAGGCACTGTAGACACGGTCGCCGACGGGGCGGCCCTTGAACTGGGCGCCACCCCTGGAGGCTCGGGTCGGCGGCGCCGAAACCGGTGCGCGCGACGCGGGCGAACAGGGTGGTCCCGCGCTGGCAGGAACGGGTTGCCGTTCCGGTCGGCGGCCGCGAAGGTCTGGACGGCCCGGCTGGATGACACGCACGACGCCGGCCCACGGGCGCCGAGGGAGCAGGCCGAGCCGCCCGCGCAAGGCGCCGTCGGTCCGATCCGGTTGCGCGCCGGTGCGGTCGGTGAGGACCTGCGCCCGCGCGGAGTCCCGGCGGCCGCCTCCTCCGCGCGTCGCCCCGCTCGGGGCGCTCTCAGACGGCCCAATCCGCCGCCAGCGCGGCGGCCGCGTACCGGGCGCGCGCCGCGGCATCCCGCGGGAGCCCGGCGCGCTCGCACCACGCCGCGAAGATCTCCGGCTCGATCGGCACGCGCACGACCTCGACGCCGCTGCGCTGCACCTCCCGCTCCATCTGCTCCGTGGCGATGCGCCAGGTCTCGTAGTCGGGCGGCAGCTTGGCACCGTCCGCGAGGCTGGTGCGCAGGGCTTGGTACTGCTCCGGGGCGTACCAGGGCAGTCCGACGCGACGGGGGCGGTCCATCTGGGCTCTTCGAACGGTCACGCTGAACGACCGTCAACGGTCGTGGGCGGCCTGTGGTTCGAACTCGGATCGCGGGCCGCCCGCGATCATGCCGCAGCGGCCGAACGCCCGATGGCCGCGCCGGCGGCCGACCGCTAGCCGATGGGGATGGATCCGCTCGTTCTCACCCTCATGGCCTCGGCCCTCACCTTCTCGAGCTTCCTCGTGCTGCTCGGCTGGCGCTGAGGCCCGGGATCGCGCGGCGGGCCGGCGGCCTCACCGCGGCGGCGCGCCCCCGGTTCCGGGCCGGTCCGGGATGTCCAGATCGAGGAGCGCGGAGCCGAGGCCCTTGCCGTGCGCGTCGAGGGCCAGGGAGCGGGTGACGCCGCCGCCGAGCGCGCCCGTGAGCACGAAGTTCAGCGCCCCGATCTTCGGCAGCGCGTAGCGGGTCACACCGCCGGTCACGATCCCGCGGAAATGCTCCCGCACCCGCTCGGCCGTGACGTGCGCCGCGAGGTGCTCGTAATCCGCCGCGTCGTAGGCGATCAGCGCGATGTTCGACGTGTTGCCCTTGTCGCCCGTGCGGGCATGGGCGAGCGCGCGCAGCTTCATCCTCGGGACTCCCGGCTCTCAGGCTTCGACGACGTGCACGCGCGGGCGGGCGAGCGCGGCGGGGACGAGGACCGACTGCACCGCCACCACCTCGCGGGCCGATTTCCAGGCGCCGCCGCCGCCGGCCGGGCCGTTGGTGTAGAGCGTCTCGACCTCGTTGCCGATCCGCACGGCCTCGGCGTGGGTCTCGGTCCGACCGGCGACCCGCAGGCGGACCTCGTAGGGCTCGCGCCCGCCCGACAGCGCCGCGCCGTGGAGCGCGTCGACGCCGATCAGGTCGCAGCGCAGCTCGCGCGTCGCCACGCCGGTGAGGGCGAGGCGCTCGCGCACCACCGCCAGGGCGAGACGGCCGCGGGCCAGGGCACCGGGTCCGGCGTAGGAGATCTGCCCCTCGCCGATATAGGAATCGACGTACCCGACCGAGACCTTCAGGAGGCCCGTCGCGGGCGCGCCGGTCGCGCCGCTCACCCGGACGCGGTCGGGGCCGACCTGCTCCATCTCGACCCCGGAGAAGTCGCCGACCACGTCCGGCTGGAGGTAGCGGGCCGGGTCGTGCACCTCGTAGAGCAGCTGCTCCTTGCAGGTGGCGAGGCTGATCCGGCCGCCCGAGCCCGCGACCTTCGCGATCTCGACGGTGCCGTCCTCGGCCACGATCCCGATGGGGAAGCCGAGGCGCGCGAGGTCCGGGACGTCCTTGCAGCCGGGATCCGCGAAGTAGCCGCCGGTGATCTGGCCGGCGCATTCGAGGAGGTGGCCCACGAGGGTGCCGCGGCCCAGGCGCTCCCAATCGTCCATCGCCCAGCCGAAGGCGTGCACGAGGGGGGCCAGGAACAGGGCCGGGTCGCCGACGCGGCCGGTGATGACCACGTCGGCGCCGTCCGCGAGGGCGGCCACGATCGGCGCCGCGCCGAGATAGGCGTTCGCCGAGACGATGCGGTTGCCGAGGCTGGCGACCGGTTCGCCGCTCTCCTCCAGGACGAAGTCGCCGGCCCGCACCGCGTCGAGCAGGTCGTCGCCCGTCACCGCCGCGATCCGCAGGCCGGCGAGGCCCATCTCCCGCGCGAGCGCCCCGGCCTTCCGGGCAGCGGCGACCGGGTTGGCCGCGCCCATGTTGGTGACGACGCGGATGCCGCGAGCCCGGCACGGCCCGAGCACGGCCCGCAGCCGCGCCTCCAGCAGCGGGTCGTAGCCGCCCTCGGGGTCGCGCAGCTTCGCCTGCTGCGCCAGCGCGATGGTGCGCTCGGCGAGGCACTCGAACACGAGGTAGTCGATGTCGCCGCGCTCCGCGAGCTCGACGGCGGGCTCGATGCGGTCCCCGGCATAGCCCGCGCCGGCACCGAGGCGGACGATTCTCATGGCGCGCTCTCCGCTGTCAGAGAGATCAGAGGGGGAAGACCCCGAGGACGACGCAGGTGAGGGTCATCACCACCGAGGCCGCCAGCAGGAACGGGAAGGTACTTCTGGTGGTCGGCGAGGTCGATCCCGGTCAGGCCGCAGACCAGGAAGGTCGCGGGCGTCAGCGGGCTGACGGGGAAGCCCGTCGTCATCTGGCCGAGCAGCGCCCCCTGGGCGACCTGCACCGGCGGGACGCCGAGCTGGTGGGCCACCTCCGCCACCACCGGCAGGACGCCGAAGTAGAACGAGTCCGGGTCGAACAGCATCGACAGGGGCATCGACACGAGGCCGAGCGCGAACGGGATGTGGCGCCCCATCTCCGGCGGCACGAAGGTGACGGCCGTCTGGGCCATGGCCCTGAGCATGCCGGTGCCCTGCATGATCCCGGTGAACACGCCGGCGGCGAGGAGGATCGAGGCCATCAGGATCGCGGCCCTGGCGTGCGCGTCGATCCGCTGCCGCTGGGCGTCGACCTGCGGGTAGTTGATGACCAGCGCGAGCGCCGTGCCGAGCATGAACATCAGCGCCGGCGGCACCTTCTCGGCCAGGAAGACCATCGTCCCCAGGACCGCCGCCGTGAGGACGAGGTTGATCCAGAAGCGGTCGGGGCGGCGCAGGGTCCGCTCCGCGTCGCTCAGGATCCGGGCGGTCGCGGCCGGGCCGGGGGCGGCCCCCGCGGCGCCGGGGACGTGGGCCAGACGGCGCTCCTCCCGAAGGCCGAGCCAGTACGAGACGGCGAAGATGAAGACGAGGCCGACCGCCTGAACCGGCACGAGGGGCGAGAAGATCTCGGGGATCGGCAGCTTCAGGGCGGCGGAGGCGCGGATCATCGGCCCGGTCCAGGGCAGGAAGTTCACGCCGGCCGCCATCGAGGCGGCGCAGGCCAGGATGCGCCGGTCGATGCCGACGCGGTCGTAGAGCGGCAGCATCGCCGGGATGGTGATCAGGAACGTCACCGCACCCGACCCGTCGAGGTGGATCAGGAGCGCCAGCAGGGTGGTGCCGGGCACGATCCGGGTGGGGCGAGTGCCGACCCGGGCGAGGATCCGGTCGATGATCGGGTCGAGCATCCCGGCATCGCTGACGATGCCGAAGAACAGGATCGCGAACACGAACATGCCGACGACGCCCGCGAGGCTCTGCAGGCCCGCGAGGACGAACTTGCCGGTGTCGAACCCGAACCCGCCGATCAGGGCGGCCGCGACCGGGATGACGATCAGCGCCACGAGGGGCGACATCCGCTTGGTCAGGATGACGGCGAGCAGCAGCGCGATCGTGCACAGGCCGAGCAGGGCCAGCATCCGTTCCTCCCGTTGGGCGCCGGCGCGGTTCGAATCCGCGCCTGTATCGGGTCAGGAGACGGCGGAACACTTCATGACACAATTGAAAAGATCGGATCGCAGCGATAGCCTGAGTTTATGGATCTCAACCTGCGGCAGGTGCGGGCCTTCGTGTCGGTCGTCCAGGCCGGCAGCTTCACCCGGGCCGCCGCCCTGCTGAACCTGTCGCAGCCCGCCCTGACGGTTCAGATCCGGCGCCTGGAGGAGACGCTCGACGCGCGGCTCCTCGACCGGACCAGCCGCACCGTCGCGCCGACGCGGCTCGGCCGCGACCTGCTGCCCGTGTTCCAGCGTGTGCTGCGCGACCTCGACGCCGTGGTGGTCGACACCCGCGACCTCGCGGCAAGGCGCCACGGGGTCGTGCGCGTCGCGACGCTGCCGTCCTTCGCGGCGAGCGTGCTGTCCGACGCGATCGTCCGCTTCCGCGCCGAGCACCCCGCCGTGACCTTCCGGATCAAGGACGTCATCGCGCAGCGGGTGCTCGACCTCGTGCGCGGCGAGGAGGCGGATCTCGGCATCGTCGGCGGCGACGTCCGCGATCCGGAGATCGGCGTCCTGCACCGGACGCGCGACGCCCTGCACGTGATCTATCCCGCCGATCACCCGATCGGCGCGCTGCCCCGGGTCACGATCGCGGCGCTCGCCGAGCACCCCCTGATCCTGATGGATCCGGCCACGAGCGTGCGGGCGGTCGTCGACCGCGCCTTCATCGGCTCGGGCCGGCTGCCCCGCGTGGCCTGCGAGGCCACCTACATGATGACCGCGGTCAGCATGGTCCGGGCCGGCCTCGGCCTGACGATCCTCCCGGGCGCGGCGCGGGAGATCCGGGCCGAGCCCCTGCTCCGCTCGCGGGCGATCGACGACCCGCTGTTCGAGCGTCCGGTCTGCCTGATCAAGAAGGCGGGCCGGACGATGCCGCCGGCCGCCGAGGCGTTCTGCCGGATGGTGGCGGACCGGCTCGCGGATCCGGGCGGGACAGACGCCGGCGCCGCGCCGAGCCCCTGAGCGGCGATCGGATCCTCAGGCCCGGTGCCGCACGACGCCGTCCATCATGGTCAGGACGACCGCGGTCCGGTGGATCTCGTGCGGATCGATCGCGAGGATGTTGCGGTCGAGGACGATCAGGTCGGCGCGCTTGCCCACCTCGACCGACCCGATCCTGTCGTCCATGCGGAGCTGATAGGCGGCGCCCATCGTGTTGGCGTGGATCGCCTCCGCGACCGTCAGGCGCTCCTCGGCCGGGCTCAGCACGGGCGCGTCCGGCCGGCCGACCAGCTGGCGCGTCACGCCGACCTGGATCGACGTGAGGGGCTCGTAGGTCGAGACGTAGCCGGCCGCCGGCCAGTCCGTGCCGAAGGAGACCCGCCCGCCCTGCCTCAGGATCGTCCGAGTCCGGTACATCCGGCTGGCGCGGTGCGCGCCGTAGCGCGCCATCATGTTCTGCAGCGTGTCGGGGTCGGCCGACGACCAGTTGGCCGAGAACTGCGCGGTCACGCCGAGCCGGGCGAAGCGGGGCGCGTCGCTGTCCTCGACATAGACCAGGTGCGCGATGGCGTGACGCCGGTCGCGGGCCGGGTTGTTCGCGACGGCCTTCTCGATGGCGTCGAGGGCGACGCGGGCGGTGCGCTCGCCGCAGGCGTGGACGTGGACGTCGAAGCCCGCCGCGTCGACCGCGCCGACGAGGTCGTGCCACTGCGCCTCGGTGAAGGGCGACCCTCCGGTCGAGTCGGGCAGGTCGGCGTAGGGCTCGATCAGCCACGCCGTGTAGCCGCCCTGCGAGCCGTCGCCGACGATCTTCACGATGTCGACGTGCACGAACTCGCTCGAGACCTGCCGACGCACGGCGTTGAACTGCTCGACCGTGTCGTCGATCGGCAGCGACTTCACCGAGTAGGAGGCGGAGACGCGGAACGGCAGCGTGCCGCGCTTCTCGGCCTCCGCGTAGAGCGCGATGATGGCGGCCTGATCGCTGCCGACGGGCGGGACGCCCGCGTCGAAGACCGTGGTGATGCCCGCGGCCGCGGCCTTGGGCAGCCAGCCCTCCAGCAGGCTGCCCATGGCGGCGACGCTGATGGGCTCCACGGCGTTGACCAGCTCGAGGACCGCGTTGACCTCGAGCACGTAGCCGGTGGGGTCGCCCTTCTGGTCGCGCGCGTAGTAGCTGAAGCGCGGGATCGGGTCGGGCGTGTCCCGGTCGACGCCGGCCATCGCCAGCGCCCTGGAATTGGCCCACAGGCTGTGCCCGTCGATGGCGAAGAAGAAGGCCGGCCGGTCCGGCAGGATGGCGTCGAGTTCGGCCCGGTTGGGGCCCTCCGGGGGGAACATGTCGACGCGCCACCCGAAGCCGCGGATCGGTCCGGTCGGATGCGCCCGCGCGTGGGCCTCGATGGCCGCGAGGACCTGGGCGAGGTTCTCGCGCTGCAGGTCGACCCCGGACGTCAGGAACGCGCCGAGGAAGGGGTGGGTGTGGCCCTCGACGAAGCCGGGCATCAACAGCCGGCCCTCGAGATCCACCACCCGCGTGGCCGGGCCGGCCAGCGCCATCGCGCCGGCCGCGTCCCCGACATGGACGATGGTGTTGCCGCGGACCGCGACCGCTTCGGCCCAGGGGGCCGGTCCCGCCACCGTGTAGACGGGACCGTTGTGGAACACGACGTCGGCCGGCCCCGCCGCGGCCGCGCGGCCGCTCCCCTGTCCGGCGCGGGCGCCCGTCGGGACGCGGTCCAGCGCCAGGGCCGTCGCGGTCATGCCCGTCGCGGTCACGGCCGTCGCGGTCACGGCCGTCGCGGTCATGGCAGCGCCCGACCGCAGCACCGCGCGCCGATTGACGGCGTGTCCGCCGAAGGCCTGGAAGTGGGGCGCCCAATCACACGCGACGCACATGAACGCCTCCCGCCTCCCGGTCCCGACGAGACCCGATCCTGTTCTTGTAAATACTTCGCTAAAATTTATTAGAGATTGGCTAAGAGCCGTCCGCCCAGATCTCGCGGGATGATCGAGACGACCAGTTCAGGTCGCCCGGGTCGGCGGCCAGCCCGGGCAAAGATCCGATCACGCCGATCGCCATGGGGACTCTATCGGCCAGTCGGATTACAGGGGATAGTGGAGCCGTCCGGCTCACGATCGGACGAAGGCGGTTCCGCCAGGCGACGGATACTGCCAGGTTGCTTCACGCGCGCTCGATGACGGGAGGTACAATGACCCGAACCCTCTTCCGCTCCGCGGGCCTGGCCTTGCTGAGCCTGGCCGTGCCCGCCACGCTCGCGGCCCAGGGCCTGGCGCCCGACCAGACCGGCACGGGCGGCGGCCCGGCCTCGACGATCACGGCGCCGAACACCAACAGCCTCGGTGTGACCAAGCCCCCCGGCACGTCCCTCGGCCCGGGCGAAGTGCCGCCGCCCGCCGTGCAGGAGCGCGAGCGCGCCCGGCTCAACAAGATCGAGCGCAGCATCTGCGACGGCTGCAACTGAGCGCGGGCGTGGCCGGTCGCGACGCCCGAGGCAGGGCCCCTCGCTCCCGGCCCGGTCGCTCAGCGGCCCGGGTCTCGTCCCGGACATCGCGTCCAGCGTCTCGTCTGGGCGCGCATCTCCACTCTTGTGCGGGATCTGACGTCTACTGTGCCGTGAGCCTCCCCGGCCTGGAGCGGCTCGCTGCACGTCGCCCGGGCTTCGTCCCCGTTGTTGCGGTCCGACCGGATCCGCGGTCCGCGGTCCCACCGCCGCGGGATCCTGCCGTTCCCGATCGTGCCGGGCCGGGCAGCCGCGCGACGCCCGGGTAGACGAGGCCGCGCGCACCGACGATCCTGTCCGGCGCCGGAAGCGAACCCCCGCAGCGATGGCGCCGATTCTCCGCTCCCTTCTCCGCGCCTACTGGCACGAGGCGCGCTGGACGATCCTGCTGGTCCTGGCCGCCACCCTCGCGGGCGCCGTGGCGGCGGTGTCGGCCCCCTACCTGTTCTCCCGCGCCGTCGACGCGCTCGCGCGCGGGCCGGACACCGCGGCGGCTCTGCATCTGCTGCTGCTCTACGCGGTCCTCTACGGGGTCGCGAGAGCGTGCGGTCAGGCCGCCCGCTTCATGGCCTTCCTGTCCGCCGAGCGCCTCGGCGTCATCGCCAACGCTGCCTTCTTCGCCCGCCTTCTGCGCAAGACCCCGGCCTTCTTCCTCGACCACAACCCCGCGGAGGTCGGCAGCGCCCGACAGGAAGGCGCCCGGACCCTCAACGTCGTCACGCAGCTCGCGATCGGCGGGCTCCTGCCGGGCGCCGTGCAGATCGGCGTCGGGGCCGCACTCCTCGGCAGCCTCCTGAGCTGGGAGACGGCCGCGATCGTGCTCGTCTACGGGGCCGTCGTGATCGGCCTGGACTACCTCCGCATCGGGCGCGTGCGGCCCTTCCTGGACGCCGCCATGGAGCGCGGCCAGGAGAACGCGCGGCTCGTCGGCAACGCCATCACCCTCATCGACACGCTCCGCCAGACCCGCGGCGAGGCCTGGATCAGCGCGCGCTTCGCGGCCGGGGCCGCGGACGCGTACGCGAACTGGCGCCGGTTCGCGCTGGCGAGCGGCGTGTTCAGCGGCGCCCTCGGGGCCGCGGCCGCGCTGCAGCTGGCCGTGACGTTCCTGATGCTCCTCCCGCGCTACGAGGCCGGGCTGCTGTCGGTCGGCGACATCGTGCTGTTCAACACGATGCTGATCCAGCTCAGCGAACCGTTCCACCTCGTCGGCATGGCGATCAAGGAGACCGCGGAGGCCGCCGCCCGTTTCCGCCCGCTGGCCCGGATGTGGGCCGCGCCCGAGGAGGCCGAACCGTCCGATCCGCTCCCCTACCGGGGGGCGGAGGGGACGATCGCGTTCGAGGCGGTCGGCTTCCGCTACCCGAACGGGCGCGGCGTCGCCGACCTGAGCTTCACCGCCCGCCGCGGCAGGCCCACCTTCCTCGTCGGCGAGACCGGATCGGGCAAATCCACCGTCCTGAAGATGCTGCTCAAGGGGCTCGCCCCGACCGAGGGGCGGATCCTGGTCGATGGCGTCGACCTCGCCCGGGTGCGCAGCGGCGACTGGTTCGCCCATGTCGGCGTCGTGCCCCAGGACGTGATGCTCCTCAACGACACCCTGGCGGTCAACATCGTGCTGGGGCGCCCGTTCGACGCCGCGCGCCTGCGGGCGGCCGCCGAGCGGGCGTCGATCCTGGCGCGCGTCGAGGCCATGCCGGAGGGTTTCGAGACGGTGGTGGGCGAGCGCGGCCTGAAGCTGTCGGGCGGCGAGCGGCAGAGGATCGCGATCGCCCGCGCCCTCTACGCGGATCCGAGCGTCCTCGTCCTGGACGAGGCCAGCTCGGCGCTGGACGCGGAGACGGAGCGCCAGGTCATGGACGGCCTGCGTGGGCAGGCCGACCGGCTGACGATCGTGGCAGTCACCCACCGGATGGCCTCGGTCCGCGACGGCGATCAGGTCGTCCGCCTGGCGTCGGACCGCGCGGGGCGCGCGCCGGTCCCGGAGGCGGCCGTCTGACGCCGGGGCCCGCGGCCGACGGGAGAGCGACACCGTCCGCGGGCCAGGGCGTCTGCGGATCCTCTGCCGCCGAGCCGAGGGCGCGAGCCGGGACGCGGGGAATGGTAGCCCCGGGCCGGCGGTGTCACAGGGGGTAGCGCATGGCCACGTTGCAGCGGGCATAGCGCCGGCCGAACCGGTCCATGATCTCCGGATCGTGCCGGAACCCGACCTTCTCGTACAGGTGCACGGCGGCCTCGCACCGGGTGTTGGTGAGCAGGTAGAGCGTCTCGATCTCCATCGCCGCGGCGCGGGCCAGCACCGCCCGCAGCAGGTGCTCGCCGGCCTTGCGGCCCCGGGCCCGCGCGGACACGGCCATCTTGGTCAGCTCGTAGCAGCCCGCATCCGTCCGCATCAGCGCGCAGGTGCCGACGATGCCGAGATCCGCCGACTCCACGAAGAGGATGAGCCCGCCGCGGTCCAGGATCTGGCCGCGGGGATCGGACAGGATCCGGCGGTCGTTCTCCTCCAGCGCGAACATCGCCTCGATCCACTCGGCGTTGATGTCGCGGAAGCGGCCCGCCAGCGCGTCCGTGTAGTCCCGGATCGTCAGGCCCGTCGCGGCGTCGCCGGCCGCGTCGTCCTCACGGATGCGGGCCGCGAACGGGACGGCGTCGAGCCTGCGCTCCAGCGCGGCGATCTGATCCAGCAGGGGCCCCGACAGCCCGGCGCACAGGCCCGCGACGGCCCTGTCGACGCGCGGCCAGAGCGCGCCCTTGGCGCGCGCCATCAGGGCCTCGCCCGCGCCGCTGAGCGACAGGGCTTTCTGGCGAAGGTCCGCACCCGACCGCGTCTCGTCGAGCAGTCCGAGCTCGACGAGGCTGGCCGCCGTGCGCGTGGCCGCCGGCTGGCTGACGCCGAGGACGGCGGCGGCGTCGCCGATGGTCAGCGGGCCGTAACGGTCGATGGCGGCGAGCATCGGGAACTGGGCCGGCTGGATACCGAGCCCCTCGTCCCGCAGGATCCGGGCGGCGTCGGCCTGGAAGCGGTCTGCGAGACGCTTCAGACGGCTGCCCAGGAACAGCGGTCCGAGATCGTCGAGGATGTCTGCGGGCATGTGGTCCTCCCGGCCCCGTTTTATATAACGCGTTATGTTTCGTGCAAGCCCGTGCGGCTCCGGGGCCTGCGCGCACCGGCGCCACCGCGGTCGCGCGGTGGATCAGGGGCCCCCGCGGCCGCCCCGCCGGGGCCGGCTGCGGGCGATCGTAGATTGTGTCCGATAGGGACTGGCCGGATGCGCAACGTAAGGTAAAATCGCCAACCCTCGGTCGTCGGTCCCGCCGTGAACTTCGTACCCCGGTCCCTCTTCACCACGGATGCCCTGCCGGAGCGCGACCGGTTCGCCGCGTGGCGGGCGCTGTTCTCGGCCCACGACCTCGACGCCGATCCGCACGGCTTCACGGGCCGGATCGAGACGACGCTGATCGGCCCGATGGCCCTGCGCGTCATGAACGCCGCGCCGCAGGGGCCCGCGCGGTCCCGGTCCCAGATCCGGCGCGACGGACAGGACGGCTTCGTCCTGCACCTGAGCCGGCACGCCTACAGCGTCGAGACCGAACGGGGCGTGGTGGAGGTTCCGGCGGGCGCGGTCAGCCTCAACGACCTGTCGCAGCCGTACCGCCGCAGCCGGGTTCCGGAAACGGACTCGCTGATCCTGGCGGTCTCGCGCGCCGCGATCGCGACCGTGCTGCCGGACGAGGACGCGATGCACGGGCTGATCCTGTCCGGCGGCGCGGGCCACCTCCTCGCCGACCACATCCGGAGCCTGGCGGCGCACAGCGACGCGATCACCGCGACCGACGCGGCCCATATCGCCCAGGCCACGCTCCACATGGTCGCGGCCTGCGCGCGCCCGAGCCTGGACGGGGCGGCCCGCGCGGCCGCACCGCTCGAGGCCGCCCGGCTCAGGACCGCGAAGCGGCTCATCCGCGGCCAGCTCGCCGCGCCGCCCCGGATCGACGCGATGGCGCGGGCGCTCGGCATATCGCGCTCCCAGCTCTACCGCCTGTTCGAACCGGAAGGCGGGGTGGCACGCTACCGCGCGCGGCAGCGCCTCGCGGCCGTGCGGGCCGCCCTCGACAATCCGCTGGAGCCGCGGTCGATCGGCGAGATCGGGGAGGCCTACGGCTTCGGGAGCAGCGCCCAGCTCAGCCGTGCCTTCCGGGAGGCCTACGGCCTGACGCCGCGCGACTACCGCGCCTCGCGCAGCGGCGGCTGATGCGACCGGGACCGCCGCGGCCGAGCCGTCACGCGCCGCGCCCCGGATCGATGGCCGGCTGTTCGCCCGGCACCGACGGGGTCGCGCGGCGCGCGGTTCGCGCGATCGCTTCGGCGATGGGGCCGTGCAGCGACGGCGGCAGGTCGTGTCCCATCCCCTGGATGGGCAGCCAGGCCGCGCCGGGGATCGAGTCGGCAATGTCCTGCCCGCAGGCGAGCGGGAACAGGGGATCCTCGGTCCCGTGCACCACGAGGGTCGGCGCGCGGATCGCCGCCAACCGGGCGCGTCGGTCGCCCGCGAGGACCAGCGCGGCGAGCTGCCGTCCGAAGCCGCCCGGGACGTAGCCGCGGCGCAGCTCCGCGCGGATGAGTGCCCGGTACGCCGCCTCGTCCAGAGGGTCGGACCGGCCGGCCAGCCGCCGGGCGACGGCGACGGCCTGCGCGACGAAGCCCGCCTCGTCCAGCGACGGGTCGGGGGCGGGCCGCATCATCAGGGCCATCGCGTCGGGCGCGGCCGGGGGCAGGCCCGGGTTGCCCGTGCTCGACATGATCGCGGTGAGGGATCCAACCCGCGCGGGATGCTCGCTCGCCAGGATCTGGGCGATCATGCCGCCCATGGAGCGGCCGACGACGTGGGCGCGGCGGACCGACAGGGCATCGAGCAGCCCGACCGCGTCCTGCGCCATGTCGGCCAGCGTGTAGGCGAGGTCCGGCCGCCGACCTTCGGCCAGCGCCGCCGACAAGGCCGCGAAGTCCGTGGCGCCGTGCGGGGTGAAGGCGGTCGAGCGCCCCGAATCGCGGTTGTCGAACCGCACGACCCGGAAGCCGCGCTCCGCCAGCGCCCGGCAGAAGGCCTCGGTCCAGCGGATCATCTGCGTCCCGAGACCGGCGATCAGGAGGATCGTCTCGGCGGCCGCGTCGCCGAAGCAGTCATAGGCCAGGGTGACGCCGTTGGCCGGCAGGTGCCCCGACGCGTCCGGCGCACTCATATCCGGACCGCCCCCAGGCGGTCCGCCCATCGGGTCAGGTGCTCCCTCATCGCCCGGTCCCTGACGTAGCCGCTCGCCTCCTCGTCCAGCCGCTCGACGATCTCGAACGCGAAGGCGTCGGCGCCGTGCCGGTTCCAGGCGTCCTGGAGCGTGCGGTGCGTGTTCGTGCCCAGGCGCAGGGTGAACCAGAGGCGATTCCTGATGGCCGGCAGGTCGGGGGCTCCGCCGACCCAGGTCTCGCCGGTGGCCGCGCAGCGGATCGCGTAGATGCCGGCCTCGACCGCGCGATCCTTGTAGGCGTTCACGGCCGCCTTCCGGGCCTCTCTCGGCATCGGACGTCCTCTCACTCCGGCAGCGATGCTATCGAAGAGCACGGACGCAGGCAATATTACCCGGGTAAAATAATGGACCAGGACAGGCTCGGGCAAGGCTCGGACGGGTCTGCCGTGCCGGACGAGGGACGGCCGACCTTCACCGCCTTCGTGGGCCCGCGGCGGCTCGCCAGCGGCGCCCTGCGCGACGTGGCGCTCGCCGTGAAGGCGCTGGCGGCGGAGGGCGGCGACCCGGTCCTGACCTTCGACGATCGGTCCGGTTCCGTCGTCGACCTCGACCTGCGCGGCACCGCGGCGGACGTCGTCGCTCGGCTCGCCCGGCGCGAAGCGGCGGACGCCGCCGCGAGCGGTCGCGGGAGCCGGCCCGACTCCGAGGGCGCCGCGCGGGGCCGCGGTCGCCCCAAGCTCGGCGTGATCGCCCGCGAGGTGACGCTGCTCCCCCGTCAGTGGGAGTGGCTCGCGGCGCAGCCCGGCGGCGCCTCGCAGGCGCTGCGGCGCCTCGTCGACGAGGCGCGGCGCACGGATGACGGACAGGCCCGGGTGCGGGCTGCCCGCGAGGCCGCCTACCGCTTCCTCGCCGCCGTGGCGGGCGATCGCCCCGGTTTCGAGGAGGTGATCCGGGCGCTCTTCGCCGGCGACGGCGCGGGCTTCGCCGGCCGCATGGCGGCGTGGCCCCCCGACATCCGGGACCACGCGCTGAAGCTCGCGGCCCCGGCCGCCCCGTCGGCGGGTCCGGATGCGCCGTCGCGCACCCGGCCCTGACGCGCTCAGGCGGCGCGGACGGTCGCGAGGAAGCGGCCGACCTCGGCGCCGAGATGCTCGGATTGCCGCGACAGCTCCGAGGCCGCGTCGAGGACCTGGCCGGCCGCGGCCCCCGTCTCCTCCGACGCCTGCGCCACCCCGGCCATGTTGCCCGTCACCTCGCTGGTGCCGGTCGAGGCCTGCGCCACGTTGCGGACGATCTCCTGGGTCGCCGCACCCTGCTGCTCGACCGCGGCGGCGATCGAGGTCGCCACGCCGCTGATCTCGCGGATCCGGCCGGTGATGCCGGCGATCGACGTGACCGCCTGCCCGGTCGAGGCCTGGATCTGCGCGATCTGGCCGGAGATCTCGTGCGTCGCCCTGGCGGTCTGCTCGGCCAGCGCCTTGACCTCGGAGGCGACCACCGCGAAGCCCTTGCCGGCGGCCCCGGCCCGGGCCGCCTCGATGGTGGCGTTGAGCGCCAGCAGGTTGGTCTGGCCGGCGATGTTCGAGATCAGCCCGACCACGTCGCCGATGCGGGTGACGGCGGCGCTGAGTTCCTGCACGCGGAGACCGGTCTGATCGGCCTCGCTCACCGCGAGGTGCGCGAGGCTGGCCGAGCCCTGCACCTGCCGGCCGATCTCCTGCACCGACGAGCCGAGCTCCTCGGCCGCCGCCGCGACCGTGCTGACGTTGGAGGCGGCTTCCTCGGCCGCCGCCGCCACGGTCGTCGACTGGCTGGCGGTCTCGGTGGCGGTGGCGGTCATCGCCTGCGCGGTCGCCTGCAGCTCGGTCGCGGAGGACGACACCGTGCCGATGATCCCGCCGACCGCGGCCTCGAAGTCGTCGGCCATCTGCCGCATGCCGGCCTTGCGCTGCTCCTCGGCGGCCAGGCGCGCCTGCGCGGTCTCGTCCTCCAGACGGCGGGTGCGGATCAGGTTGTCCTTGAACACCTGAACGGCCGCCGCCATCGCGCCGACCTCGTCGCGGCGCGCGCGGTGGGGCACCTCGCCCCCCGTGTCGCCCGCGGCCAGGACGGTCATCGCGCCCGTCATCGCCTGGATCGGGCGGGACACGCGCAGCAGCACGAACGCGGTGGCGCCGCAGGCCGCCAGCACGCTCAGCGCGGCGGAGAGATAGGCCGTCAGGGTCGCGAAATCCGTCGCCGCCATGGCGCTCTCGGCGTCCGCGTGCGCGCCGCGCTCGTTCAGGGCGACGTCCTTGGCCAGCGTGTCGCGGGCCTCGTTGTAGAGATCGATGTTGGCCGGGTCGGCCATGAGCCGGATGCCGTCGGCACCCTGGCCCGCCTCCGCCAGGCGCGCCGCCTCGCGGCCGACGGTCTGGTAGCGCTCCCAGGTGGCGCCGAAGGCGTCGTAGAGGGCCCGCTCCGCGTCCGACGAGATCAGCGGCTCGTAGGCCTTCCGGGCGGCGGCGAGCGCCGCGACGGCCTGTTCGGTCTGCCGCGCGTTGTCGGCCCGCGTCTCGGGACTGCCGGACAGGGTCAGCGTGCGCAACTGCTTGATGCGCACATCCGAGGCCGCGGCGCGGATGTTGGTGATCGCCACGACGGAGGGGAGCCAGTTCGTGGCGACGCCCGTGACGTTGGCCCGGATCCCGGAGAGCGTGAGGGTCGTGAGAACGGCCTGGCCGGCGCACAGGAGCGCGAGGAGGCCGAAGGCGGCGAGGAGCGACGCTTTGACTGTCAGGTGAAGGCGCATGATCCGGTCCTGGACGAGGCATCCCGCACGTCCGCGACGGCGCCTGCCGGAGCGCAGACGGTCGGGCGGCCGCACGGGCACGAAGGGGTGAGCCTGGACCGGCTTCCCGCCCTCACAGGCAGCCCACCAAGCAGCCTACACTTCGCTCGGAAAGTCTTAATATTTATATCCAGGCGGTCTTTGAACGGATTTGTCTGCGGTCAACTAAAGTTGATTAGCTCTTTCTCTGAGTCGCCCTACCCGACAACCGGATTACTCTTGCGACCATCCCCGCTCTCCCCCGTCCCGCGCGGGGGGGCGCCGCGCGCTAGAGCAGCGCGAGGAGGGCGAGCGCGCAGGAGGCGCCGACGCAGAGCGCGAGGAAGACGTCTCCCCAGGACAGGTTCCGGGCGGGCTCAGCGGCATTCATGGGCCGGCGAACGCCCTGAGGCCGACCGGGTTCCCGGGGCGCGCGCAGCGACGGGCACGGTGTCGCCGATGCGCAACAGCCCCGGTGCGACTCCCGGGCGCGGTGTCCGGCCCGGCCGCATACGCCGTCCGGAACAGGCCCCGCGCCTGCGGCAGCCGCACGACTTCGCGCACGAAGTCGCTGAGGCCGTCGGGGAAGACGGGCGGCATGACGGTGATGCCGTCGGCCGCGCCCCCGTCTCGAACCTGGCCTGCACGCGGTCGGCCACGTCCGCGGCGATGCCGACGATCACGTGGTGGCCGCGACCCGCCGCCACTCGCAGGGCGGCCCGGCGGATGGTCAGGCCCTCCCGGCGCGCCAGGGCGGTGCGGCGTTCGGCGCGGCTGCGGCCCTGGTCCGAGACCGGCAGGTCGGGCAGGGGCCCGTCGAGGTCGTAGGATGCCGGCGCGTGGCCGATCACCGGCAGGAAGTCCGGCATCACCGCCACCACCGAGACGACGGGGCTGAACGGGGCGTGCGCCGCGCCGCCCAGCGCCCGGGACGGGAGCATGTTCAGCGCGAAGAACGCGACCATGCGCTGGACCGGCATCGGCGTGCTGCGCGGGCTCGACATAGGCCCGCACCGGCCCGGCGGGCCACGGGCGGCCGGAAGTCAGGGCCGCCGCGGAGGCGGTGTCCCCGAACGGCGCCCCCGACAGGATGATGCCGACCGTGAGCTTCTCGCGGCCCTTGATCCGGTGGGGGGCGCGTCCGCCCGCGCCGAGGCGGGATCTCGACGGGGGTGCGCGCCATGACGGCCGCGCCGCGCTCAGCGCGGCGCGGTTCTCCATCCGGAGCGCCGGCACGCACGGGAAGCCGGATCGACCCGCGGGGGAACCCTCCGCGCCGCGGGTCCGTCAGGTCCGCGGCGGCGTCCAGAGCGCGTCCCGGACCTGGATCGGCCGCGGGAGCAGCCCGAGCCGGTGGAACCGGTCGGCGGTCGATTGCTGCTTGGCCGCGAGCGCGTCCGTGACCGGGCCGACGCCGAACTCGGAGCGCGCGGCGACGACCGTCTCGATCGGGTACGGGACGCCGGTCACGCTCGACAGCACCTGCGCGACCTGATCCCGGTGGGCCTCCGCCCAGGCGGCCGCGTCCACCAGCGCCGCCACCGTCGCCGTGACGATCCCCGGGTAACGGTCGGCGAAGCTCCGGCGCGCCAGGAAGAAGTCCGAGACGGCGTGGGTCTGCCGCGAGGTGGTGAGGACCCGCGTGTCGTCGTGCGCCTGCGCCAGGGCGAGGTAGGGATCCCAGATCACCCAGGCGTCGACGCTGCCGTTCGCGAAGGCGGCGCCGGCGTCGGAGGGCAGCAGGTAGGCGGGCCTGACATCGGAGAAGGCGAGGCCCGCCTTCTCCAGGGCCGTCACCAGCAGGTTGTGCGAACTGGTGCCCCGCGCCACCGCGACGGTCCGGCCCTTGAGGTCGGCGACGGTGCGGATCGCCGAGCTCGCCTTCACCACGACGGCCTCGCCGTCGCCGGACAGCACCGAGGCGCCGACATAGACGAGATCGTTGCCGGCCGCCTGCGCGAAGATCGGCGGCGTGTCCCCGGCGAAGCCGAAATCGATGCTGCCCGCGTTGAGGGCCTCCAGCAGCGGCGGCCCGGCCTGGAACTCGACCCAGCGGACGGCGACGCCCTGCGGCGCCAGACGCGTCTCGATGACGCCCTGCCGGCGCGCCACCACGACCACGCCGACCTTCTGGTAGCCGATCCGGAACTCCTTCGGCGCCGCGTCCTGCGCGGCCGCGCCGGTGGCGAGGCCCGCCCCGAGGGCGAGGATCAGGGCCGCGGCGCGGCGTCGTGTTGTCGTCACGCGGGGACCTCCGTCGCGGGGTGAGCGGGCGGTTCGACCGGCCCGAACCGGCCGGTCACGGCCCGCGGACGACGCAGGAGGTCGGGGGTCGGGCGGACCGCCTCCACCCGGGGCCGGAGCGCCGCGATCCGCACGGGATCCGCCTCCGGCCCGATCCGGACCGCGTCGGCGCGATCCGGACCGCGTCGGCGCGATCCAGCGCGCCTCTCGTCGTCGGGATAGGCATCGATGGGGGGCATGCGGCACGATCCGGCGCGGCAGGACATCCGGGACTTTCCCGAGACGATCTCAGGATAGCGCGCGGCCGGCAGAAGGAGCTTCCGTAGTTCCCGTGCCGGCGGGAAGGTCTTACTGGGGCGAGGGATGCCGGAAGGCCGAAGCGATGCCCGTGCGGAACCTGCACCTCCGTCGCGGAGAGTGCGGCGCGGCGGCCGGGTCGACGCGCGGGAAGCGGCGAATCGCGCCGGCGCCGGCGGTCAGAACCGTCCGGCGATCGTCAGGCGCACGGCCGTGGGCTCGACGGGATGGAAGACGCGGTCGATCAGCCCCTCGGCGGGCTCACCCGGCAGGCGGGACGCGTACGCGTAGGTGATCTGGTCGGACCTGCTGTTGGTCAGGTTCAGCACGTCCAGCGAGACGCTCACGCCATTGCCGAAGGCGTAGCCGATCCGGCCGTTGACGAGGGCGGTCGACCGCGAGCGGATCGAGTTGTCCTCGATCAACGGGCGCGGCCCGAAGTAGCGGAAGCGGAGCGACCCGAACCAGCCGAGGGGCTCACCGAAGGTCACCCCCGCCGACGCGATGGTCGTGGGGGCTTCCGGGACCCGGTTGCCCGCCGGGTCGTAGCGGGAGAACCGGGCGTTGGTGATCGTCAGATCCCCGTCCAGGGCGAGCCACGGCGTCAGCGCGTACCGGTTCGTCCACTCGACGCCGAAGCGCCGGGTCGGGCGGCTCGGCTCCGTGGTGCCGGTGTCGCCCTGGAAGATGTTCTCCGAGGCGAAGTCGAGCCGGAACAGGGCGAGGCTCGTCTCCAGCCCGGCGATCGAGCGGTTGCGCAGGCCCAGCTCGTAGCCCGTGGAGGGCACCAGGAAGGGCGACCGGGTGATGTTGAACAGGGGACTCGCGGGATCGACCGTGGCGGTGACGCCGCGCGCGTCGTTCGAGTGGAAGCCGCCGCCGTAATTCACGTAGATCTCGGTGTCGGACCAGGGCCCGAGCACGAGGCCGAGCTTCGGGTTGACGATGCCGTCGGTGGCCCGGCCGGAATTCGCCGGCGTGTCGGAGCGGACATCGGCGTAGTAGCCGTCCGCCCGCAGGCCGACGCTCGTGCGCAGCCACGGGGTCCAGCGCACCCGCGTGTCCAGGTAGAGGGCGCCGCTCGATTCCAGCACGCGGTCGTCGAGCACGGTCGACCGGTACCGGCGGACGGCGGTGTTGAACAGGCCGACGCGGATCGAGTCCGTCCGGGTCTGGGCGCCGACCTCGACCTCCAGCGGCCGGCCGAACAGGTCGCCCTGGAAGATGTGCAGCACCTCGCCGCCGCCGAGGACGCGCTGGTCGAGCTGGTGGAACTGGTCGCCGCCGACGGGATCGTTGAGGAAGTAGGTGAAGTCGTTGAACAGGTTCATCTGGTAGCGGATCACGTAGGCCGAGGCCCGCGTGATCCCGGTGTCGTCCGTGGCGCTGAACCGCCCCGAGAGCGAGAACCGGCCGGTGTCGCCGCCATCCGTGGGGTTGAGGGTGCCGTAGCGGCCGATCAGCCCCGCGCCGACGGCCCGCTCCGGGATCTGGTTGGTGGCCGTCCAGCGGGACGCGTAGGCCATGCCGGTGACCGCGAACCCGTCCAGCGCCGTGCCCTGGCTGTAGCGGGCGACGCCGTTGAGCTTGCGCAGCGCGTCCGGGACGGCCCACGGCCCGTCGTAGACCTGCGCCTCGCCGGCCACGAGCAGGTTGCCCTCGCCCACCGGCACCGAGGCGATCGACAGGCCCCGCTTGTAGCCGAAGCTGCCGATCGTGGTCAGCGCGAGGTTCTTCTGAACGGTGTCGAGATAGTCGAGGCGCACCGAGCCCGCGGAGGCGAAGTCGCCGTCGCGCACGAAGTACGGTCCCTTGTGATACTCCACCGCGCCGACGAGTTCGGGGATGAGGAAGTTGAGGTCGGCGTAGCCCTGGCCGTGGGCGTGGGTGCGCATGTTGACCGGCATGCCGTCGACGCTGATGGCGATGTCGGTCCCGTGGTCGAGGTTGAAGCCGCGCAGGAAGTACTGGTTGGCCTTCCCCTCCCCGCTGTGCTGGGTGACGATCAGGCCCGGCACCGCCTCCAGCACCTCGCCGGGGCGCGTCACCGGGCGGGCGTTGAGGGCCGCGCCGCCGATGAGGCCGGCGCTGGCCGCGTCGACGGTCAGCAGGGAGCCGCCGATCCCGGTGACGCCGCCGACGTAGCCGGCGCTGGCGCCGGGCGTGCCGGCCGCGGGGACGACCGGGGGCGCAGCCGAGACCACCGAGATCTCGGACAGGGTCACGGCGGAGGCTGCCGGGGCACCGGTATCCGGCGCCGCCCAGCCGCGCCCGCCGGTCGCGACGGCGAGACCGCCCGCGGCGAGCAGCCGCGTCACGGCGCGGCGGCCGGGAGCGGCAGGAGGGTGGCGGGAGATCGGGCGGGACACCGGCGGATCGGAGGAGGCGTGGCGATCCTCGGACCCTCGCACGCCGCGCGTATGATAAACATACGAAAAATTCACACCGGCGGATCGGCGCCGTCGTGTTGCCCGCGGGGCGCAGTCGAACCGCCCTCGGGACGCCGTCCGGGCGCGGCCCTCACTCCGGGCCGTCGCCGTGGCCCGGACGGGTCGGCGCGTCGTCGCCCTCTGGGATGAGGTGCAGGTGGCCGTAGCGGACGCCGCGCTGCGTGACGACGGCGTCGGCGTAGCTCTGCATCCGGGCCGGCGGCCCGCGCAGCACCGCCACCTCGAGGCACGCGTCGTGGTTCAGGTGCACGTGCAGGCTGGCGATCGAGACGCCGTGCTCATGCCCCTCGCCGGTCAGCCGGCGGGCCAGGTCGCGGGTGCCGTGGCTGTAGACGTAGCTCAGGGCCCCGTAGCAGGCCGCCGATCCGCCGGTCTCCGCGGCGCGGGCCGGCGCCAGGGCGTCGCGGACGATGTCGCGCACCGCCTCCGAGCGGCTGCCGTAGCCGCGCCGCGCGCAGAGGTCGTCGACCGCCGTCAGCAGGGCGTCGTCGATGGTGATGGTGATGCGCTGCATGCCCGTCCTGCCGCTCCCGTGGCCTTCTGGTACGGGGACGCGGGGCCCGTGAACAGCCGCCGGGCCCGCATCGCCCAGCGCGGCAGAAAAAGAGCCCCGAGGGCCGCGCCTCGAGGCTCGAGTTCTGGGTCTCGGGGACATGTCCAGCGTGCGCTTGGGATGGACCGCGCTGGAACGCCTGGGCCGAAGGATCAAGGGCGTGAAAATCGACGACACAGGCGCGACCGGCTGGCATGCCGGCCGAACCATTCTGCACAGATACAGTCGACGCGCATCCGATATATGTCAGGTTTCGGGAGTTATTTTGAATTAATTCGCCGCACTGGGTTCAATATACCAGTTCAATTTTATCATATCGGCTCACGATCTCCCGGTACCGGCATGCCGGGCCGGGCCCGGTCCCGCCGCGCGTGCCCCGCGATCGAGAGCCCCGCGGCCTTCGCGGGGCCGCGGGACGCTCCGCCGCGCCGCGCGATCGTGCGGACCGCGAGCAGGAAGAGGGCGGCGAGGGCCAGCATCGCGCCGTCGAAGGCGAGGAAGACCGGCTCGACCGGCGCGTCGCCGCCGAGCCGGCGCGCGACGAGGCGCCCGACATCGGCGGCCGCGACGGCGCCGTACAGCCCGGCCGCCGCCGTCAGCGTCTCCGGCCAGACCCGCCCGGCCGGGCGCAGGAGCGCCGCCGCGGCGACGAGCAGCCAGACGGCGAAGAAGGCCCCGACCTCCCACTCCGCCCGCGCGGGCAGCGCGGCCGGCAGGAGCCGGTTGGCCAGGAAATAGGCGGCGACGGCCGCGGGCAGGCCGGCGATCGTGGCGACGTTCAGGCCCTGGACGAGCCGCAGGCCGAAGCCCCCGGGCGCGTCCCCCTTGGGCAGGCGCGCCACGGCCCAGAGCAGCAGCCCGGTCGCCACCATGGCGCTGCCGGCCACGCCGCACAGGAAGAACAGCACCCGCAGGGCCGGGCCGGCGAAGTGCGCCTCGTGCAGGCCGACCATCGCGGTGAACGTCTTGGTCGCCGGCCGCAGGCCGCCCGCGCGCACCTCCAGGACCGCGCCCGTCACGCCGTCGAAGGCGATCTGCGGATGCTCGTGGGAGAGGCCGTGCGGCTCCTCGAACACCGCCACCACCGTGGCGTTGGCGTCCTTCGGGTTGACGATGGTGATCCGCTCCAGGGGCTCCGGCCGCATCGCCAGCGCGCGGACCACCAGCGGCCCGACCGGCGCCAGCGTGCCGGGCTGACCGGCGGGCGGGCGCGGCGCGGTGATCTGGCCGGATTCGGCGAAGTAGCGCTGGCTGCCGCCGCGATAGGCCGTGTTCAGGCCCCAGGGCACGTACATCAGCATGAGGGTGGCGAGCCCGGTATAGGTGATCATCAGGTGGAACGGCAGGGCGAGGACGCCCGTGACGTTGTGCGCGTCGAGCCAGCCCCGCTGGGCGGACTTGTCCCGGCGGAAGGTGAAGAAGTCGGCGAAGATGCGCCGGTGCGTGACGAGGCCCGAGATCAGCGCCACCAGCATGATCATCGCGCAGGCGCCGACGATCCAGCGGCCCCAGAGCGGCGGCAGGTTCAGCTCGAAGTGGAAGCGGTAGAGGAAGTCGCCGCCGCGCGTCGCCCGCACCGCCGCCGGCGCGCCGCTGTCGGGATCTAGGAGGACGTGGCCGGGCGGCCGGCCCGGGCCGGTCCGCCAGAACAGCTCCAGCACCGGCCGGTCCGGCCGCGGCAGCGCGAGGAACCACGTCCGCGCGCCGCCCGCGTGGGCCTGCAGGTGGGCGACGCCGCGCTCGGCCGCCGCCGCGAGCTCCGCCGCCCCGAAGGTCCGGTCGGTGCGGAGCTCGGGCCGCATCCACTGCGAGATCTCCGGCCGGTAGTAGCTCGCCGTGCCCGTCACGAAGACGGCGAACAGCACCCAGCCGACGACGAGGCCCGACCAGGCGTGGAGCCACGCCATCGACTGCCGGAAGGTCTTGCGCACGGCGACCGCCTCACCAGCGGTAGCGCAGGGTCGCGTAGACCGTGCGCGGCAGGCCGTAATAGCAGCCCGAGTAGGTGAAGCAGCCGGTCACGTAGCGCTCGTCGAGCAGGTTCTGCACGTTGATCTGCGCCGTGAGCCCCGTCAGCCGCGGGTCGAGGTGCTTCATGTCGTAGGAGGCGACGGCGTCGACCAGCACGCTCTCGGGCACCTGGAAGGTGTTGGCCGGATCGCCCCAGGACGGGCCGAGGTAGCGCACGCCGCCGCCGAGGCCGAGGCCGATGAGCGGGCCGCTGGTGAAGCGGTAGTCGACGAACAGCGAGGCCGTCGTGTCCGGCACCTGCACCGGCCGCAGGCCCTGGAGCGGCACCTGCCGGCGGGTCAGGTCGTTCGTGGTGAAGCCGGTGTCGCGGACGTTGCGGATGTCGAGGAGCGAGAAGCCGCCGATCAGGCTGAGGCCCTCGGCGAGGGTGGCCCGCGCCTCGAACTCGACGCCCTGCACGCCGACCTCGCCGGTCTGCACGACGAAGCCGGGATTGACCGGGTCGGTGGTGGTGGCGTTCGAGCGGCGGATGTCGAAGAACGCGGTGGTCAGCAGGATGTCGGTGCCGGGGGGCTGGTACTTGATGCCGGCCTCGTACTGGTCGCTGGCGATCGGGACGGGGATGCGCCCGGCCGAGCCGAACGCCGTGTCGAAGATCCGCCCGTTGACGATCGGCTCGAACGCCTCGCTGTAGGAGACGTACGGGGCGACGCCGCTGTCGAACAGGTAGAGCAGGCTGGCGCGGCCGGTGAAAGCCTCGGCCGGCACGTCCTGGATGGTCAGCCCGTTCGGCGCGAAGGTGCGGGTCGGGCCGGTCTGCCGGGCGGTGTCGTAGCGGCCGCCGAGCGTCAGGATGAAGCGGTCGAACTTCGCCTGATCCTGGAAGTACACGCCGGTCTGCTGCGCGTCGATCCGCGAGGTCGACGTGAAGGCGGGGAACCGGATCGGCAGGTCGTGGTCGGGGGCGAGGGCGTTCAGGCCCGTCGTCGCCGGGAACGGGCCGGTGACCGACCGCGTGCTGAAGGTCCGGTGGTCGACGCCGAGCAGCGCCGTGTGGGCGATCGGGCCGGTGTCGAAATCGGCGATGAAGTTGTTGTCCATCGTGTAGGCTTCGATGTCGACCTGGGTGCCGCCGACCGAGCGGCCGATGGTCGGGCCGCTCGTGTACGGGCCGTTGACGTCGCCGAAGGTCGTGAACACGCTCCGGTAGTCGCCGTTCGAGCGCAGGTAGCGGCCGGCCGAGTGGAAGCGCAGGTTCTCGGTGATCCGGTGGTCGAACAGGTACTCGATGGAGGCCTGGGTGCGGTCGGAGCGCTCGATGTTGCGGTCGCCGTCGTAGAAGTTCACCGGCAGCCGGCCGAAGACGCCGTTGCCGAAGTTGCGCGGGAACACCGTGCCGACGGCCGGGAAGCCGCCGTAGAAGCCCGAGAACGGGTCGCGCTGGTAGTTGGCGATGATGGTGAGCGAGGTGTCGGCGGAGGGCCGCCACGTGAGGCTCGGATTGATGAAGGCGCGCTCGACCTTGGTGGTCACGGCCGGCCCGTCGCCGTTCCAGCCGAGGCCGATGACCCGGTAGGCGAACTGGTCGGCGAGGCCGGGGATGTCGGATTGGATCGGCCCGCCGACGTCGAAGCCGCCGCGGACCTCGCTGAAGCCGCCGCCCTGGACGAAGATCTCGCCGTGGCGGACGAATTGCGGGACCTTCGAGACGAGGTTGACGAGGCCGCCCGGACCGGACTGCCCGTAGAGGACCGAGGCCGGCCCCTTGATGATGTCGACCCGCTCCAGGCGGTAGGGATCGACGCTGGGGAAGGCGTCGCGGTTCGTGGGCAGCGCCATGTTGTCGAGGAAGATCGGCGCGGTGAAGCCGCGGATGTAGAACTGCTCCAGGCGCGTCGAGCCGGCGCCGCCCCGCTGCTCGGTGGTGACGCTCGGCGTGAAGCGCAGCGCCTGGTTGATGGTCAGGGCGTTCTGGTCCTCGATCTGCTGGCGCCCGATGACCGACACCGACTGCGCCGTCTCCAGGATCGGCGTGTCGGTCTTCGTGCCGACCGTGCTGCGGCTGGCGACGTAGCCGGGCACCGGCCCGGTCGCCCCGCCGCGCCCGTACAGATCGCTGTTCAGGCTGCGCCCGCGCGCCTCGCCCATCACGCTCAGTTCGGACAGTTCGATGTCCGTGGCGGGCGGGGGCGGGACGGGCGCGGGCTGGGCGATCGCGGCCGTTCCGAGGGCGAGCAGAGATGTCGACGATACAAACCCGATCCGGAGCAGCCTCTCCGCATGATCGTACGCGCGCGACGCGGTCAGCCCGCCAACAGATCTCGACATTACACCGACTCTAAACTACAAATACTGGGCGAATAGGCGCCGAGTCCCAGCTATCACGGATCCGTGAGCGGAATGTGCCCCCGAAGACACATATTCCAGAAACGTAGTTTGGTATTTATCTAATGAGAATATGCGGCCGGGCCGGCATTCCGGGCATCGGCCGACCGCGACCCGGTCCTCCGGCACGCCGCGGCCGCCGCAGGTTTGAGGGCACCGGCGGCCGGCGAGGCGGGGACAAATCGCGCGTTCACGGCGGTGACGGCCCTGCGTAAGATCGGCGGCGCCGCGATCAAGGCGGCCCGACGCGGATGTCACCCCGTCGGCCCTCACGCCGTTCGCCGATGACCGAGCCGATCTCCGCCGCGGCCCATGCCCGCACGATCCTGGCCGCGCACGAGCATCGCCGCCCGATCGCGCCGCTGACCGACTGGGATCCGACCCTCGACCTGCCGGCGGCCTACCGGGTCGCCGAGGCGGTCCGGGTCCTGCGCGGGGAGCGCGGCGAGCGGCCCGTCGGCTACAAGATCGGCTTCACCAACACGACCCTGTGGGAGCGCTACGGCGTCCGGGCGCCGATCTGGGGGCACGTCTACGACACGACCCTGCGCGACCGGGCCGCGCTGACTGGGCCGGTCCCGCTCGCCGCCTTCGTCGAGCCGCGGATCGAGCCTGAGATCGTGTTCGGGCTGGCGCGCGCGCCCGAGCCCGGCATGGATGCCGAGGCGCTGATCGCCTGCCTCGACTGGGCGGCGAGCGGCTTCGAGATCGTGCAGTCGCTCTACCCCGGCTGGCGCTTCGCGGCGCCCGACACGGTCGCGGCCTTCGGCCTGCACGGGCTGCTGGTGGTGGGCGAGCGGGTGCGGATCTCCCCGGACGCGCGATCGGCCTGGATCGGCGACCTCGCGGGCTTCACCGTCGACCTGCTCCGGGACGAGGCCGTCGCGGACCGGGGCGGCGGCCGCTGCGTGCTCGGGACGGGGCCGCTCGCCGCCCTGGCCCACCTCGTCGATGCGCTGGCTAACGATCCGGCGGCCGCGCCGCTCGCGGCCGGGACCGTCGTCACGACGGGCACGCTGACGGACGCGCTTCCGGTCGCCGCCGGTCAGCGCTGGCGCGCGCGGCTCGACGGGCTGCCGCTTCCCGGCATCGACCTTGCCCTGAGCTGAAAGGCCCGGCACGCGTTATCGTGCCGGGTTCGTGCAGTTTCCCGGCCGGCTCCGGGACTCGGGCATTGGTGATGGTTAGCCGACATGCCAAATGCTGGACCATGCCTGGACGCCTGCGGCGACGCCACACGACCTTCCTCGTCTCCGTCACCGCGGAGGGCGCGGCGCCCGGCGCCACGGTCTACGCGGTGATGAAGCCCAGCGCCGAGGAGGCGCTGGAGGCCGTCCGCGCCCTCGCCGCCCCGTCGGCCAGCCTCGCCATCGTAGGCAGCCTGTCCACCCGGATCGCCAAGGCCCTCAAGCTGAAGCCCGACGCGCCGCGGGTGGTCTGAGCCGCCCGGCGCCGGCCCGCGCGCGGCTCAGTCGACCGCGAGCCGGTAGCCGACGCCCCGCACGGTCTGCAGGAAGACCGGGTTGGCGGGGTCGACCTCGGTCTTGCGGCGCAGGCGGTTGATCTGCACGTCGACGGTCCGCTCCGCCGCGGCGCCCCCTGGCCCGGCGAGCTGCTCGCGCTCGACATTGGCGCCGCCCGCCGCCGCCAGGATCGTCAGGATCTCGCGCTCGCGCTCGGTGATGCGGATCAGCTCGTCGTCCCGGCGCAGCTCGCCCCGGTCGATCCGGAACGCGAACGGCCCGAAGGTGACCGCCTCGGCGGAGGCCGGGCGGGGCCGCGCGCTGCGCTTGATGATGTTGTTGAGCCGCAGCGTCAGCTCCCGCGGCTCGAACGGCTTCGGCAGGTAATCGTCCGCGCCGATCTCCAGCCCCATCACCCGGTCGTTCGGGTTGGAGCGCGCCGTGAGCATCAGGATCGGCACCCGGGAGGTCTCGCGCACGCTGCGCGCGTAGTCGAAGCCGTTCTCGCCGGGCATCATCACGTCGAGCACCATGGCGTCGAACACGACGCTCTGGGCCCGGGCCCGCGCCTCCGCGGCGCTCGCCGCCGCGGTGACCCGGAAGCCCTGGTCGGTGAGGTAGCGGGCGAGCAGCTCGCGCAGGCGGCGGTCGTCGTCGACCACGAGGACGTGGGGTGCCTCGTCGGGCAGGTCGGACCGGGCAGCGTGGCTCACGCGGGCTCCTCCGCGCCGAGGCGCCCCTCGGCCCCGCCCCCGCGCCGCGCCATCAGGCGCTGGACCGCCGGCCGGTCCTCCGGCTCGATCATCGCCATCAGGAAGTCCTCCGGGGAGCCCCGGGCATCCGGCGCCGCGAGCGCCCGGGCGAGGCGGCGGGCCTGGACCCGGGTGAGGTCGGCCGCGAGCCCGGCCCCGGCCTCGGTGCAGTAGAGGAGGCGCTGGCGGCGGTCGCTGGAACCGGGCTTCTGCGCGACGTAGCCCTGCCCGATCAGGTCCTTGAGCACCCGGTTCAGGCTCTGCTTGGTGATGCGCAGGATGTCGAGGAGCTCGGCGATCGTGAGGCCCGGGTAGCGGTCGACGAAGTGCAGCACCCGGTGGTGGGCGCGGCCGAAGCCGTAGGCGGCCAGGATCCGGTCCGGATCGCCGACGAAGTCCCGGTAGGCGAAGAACAGGAGCTCGATCAGGTCGTCGCTGCCGAGGGCGGCGCCCGGGACGGGTTTCGGCGCGAACATCTCCTCGCGCGGGGCTGTCCGTGTCACGGCGCGGCCGCTCCCAACGGGTGATAGGTCAGTCCCCATGACGTTTCTCAAGGCGGCCCGGGCCCGTCAACCCTGGCCGGGGCGGCCGGGGCGCCGACCGACGCGGATCCCCAAGCGCGATCCCGCGGGATTGCCGCCGGTCCGGCACCTCCGCTACGCAGGCCCCTCGGGCGACGGGAGCGGACGCGCATGGCCGAGGCAGCTGAACCGGGACCGGACCGCCTCTGGATCCGCGATCCGCGCGCCGTCCTGGCCGAGGGCGCCGGCGGCGGGATCGTCGTGGCGGGCACCCGGATCGTCGAGTGCGTGCCGGCGGGCGCGCGGCCCGCCGCGCCCGTCGACGCGGTCTTCGACGCGTCGCGCCACGTGGTCATCCCGGGGCTCATCAACACCCACCACCACGCCTTCCAGACGCTGACCCGCGCCCATCCGCTGGCGATCAACAAGCCGCTCTTCCCCTGGCTGAAGGCGCTCTACACCGTCTGGGGGCGGATCACCCCCGAGGCGTTCCGGCTCGCCACCCGGGTCGCCTTCACCGAACTGCTGCTCTCGGGTTGCACCACGGCGGGCGACCACCACTACCTGTTCCCGAAGGGCCTGGAAGCGTCGATGGACATCCAGGTCGCGGAGGCGCGGAGCCTCGGGGTCCGGGCCGCGATCACCCGCGGCTCCATGAGCCTGTCCGACCGCGAGGGCGGTCTGCCGCCCGAGAGCCTGACCCAGGACGACGACGCGATCCTCGCCGATTGCGAGCGGGTGCTGAACCTGTTCCACGACCCCGGCCCCGGCGCGATGGTGCAGGTCGCGCTCGCCCCCTGCTCGCCCTTCGCGGTGACCGGGCGCCTGATGCGCGAGAGCGCGGCGCTCGCGGCCCGGCACGGGTGCCGGCTGCACACCCATCTCGGCGAGACGCGGGACGAGGACGCCTACTGCCAGCAGATGTTCGGCTGCCGCCCGGTGGAGTACCTCGAAGAGGTCGGCTGGCTGAGCGACCGGGTCTGGCTCGCCCACGGCATCCACTTCGACGATGCCGAGGTCGCGCGGCTCGGCAGGGCCGGCGTGGGCGTCTGCCACTGCCCGACCTCGAACATGACCCTGGCCTCGGGCAGATGCCGCACCTGCGAGCTGGAGGCGGCGGGCGCGCCCGTGGGCCTCGGCGTCGACGGCTCGGCCTCGAACGACAGCTCGAACCTGATGGAGGGCGTGCGCCACGCCCTGCTGATCAACCGGCTCAGCTACGGGGCGGAGGCCGTGACGCACCTGGACGCCCTGCGCTGGGCGACCGAGGGCTCGGCCGCCTGCCTCGGCCGCTCCGACATCGGCCGGATCGCGCCGGGTCGCGAGGCCGACCTCGCGCTGTTCACCCTGGACGAGCTGCGCTTCTCCGGCGCCCACGACCCGCTGGCGGCCCTGGTCCTGTGCGGCGCCACCCGGGCCGACCGGGTGATGGTTGCGGGTCAGTGGCGGGTGATCGACGGGCAGCCGCTCGGGGTCGATCTCGGCGCGCTCCGCGAGGCCCATTCCCGGCTGGCGGTGGAGCTGTTCGGGACCGCGTAGCGCGCGGCCCCCGATCCGGCCCGCTCCGCTCGCGAAGACGAACGGCGGGGCCCGCCCGTGGGCGGGCCCCGCGCGCGATCCTCAGAACAGCCCGTCGATCTGGCCGTTGGCGTCCAGCCGGATCGTGTCGGCGGCCGGCACCCGGGGCAGGCCCGGCATGGTCATGATCTCCCCGCAGATCGCCACCACGAAGCCGGCGCCGGCCGAGAGGCGGACGTCGCGCACGCCGACGATGTGGCCCTCGGGGGCGCCCATCAGGGTCGGGTCGGTGGAGAACGAGTACTGGGTCTTGGCCATGCAGATCGGCAGGTGGCCGTAGCCGTCCTTCTCGAAGGTGGCGAGCTTGCCGGCGGCCTTCGTCTCGATCTGGATGTCGGCGGCGCCGTACAGCTTGGTGGCGATCGCCCGGATCTTGTCGGTGAGGCGGCTCTCGGTCTCGTAGGCGTGGCGGATCGGCGCCGGCTCGGCCTGGCTGAGCTTCACCACCGCGCGGGCGAGCTCCTCGGCCCCGGCGCCGCCCTCGGCCCAGTGGCGGCAGGTGATCGCCTCGACGTCGAGCCGCTCGCGGCACAGTTCCTTGAGCTTGGCGTGCTCGGCCTCGGTGTCGGCGTGGAAGTGGTTGACGCCGACCACCACCGGCAGGCCGAAGCCGCGCAGGTTGGTGACGTGCCGGGCGAGGTTGGCGAAGCCCTTCTCCAGGGCGTCGATGTTCTCGGCCCCGAGGTTCTTCTTGTCGACGCCGCCGTGCATCTTGAGGGCGCGGATCGTCGCCACCACCACCACGGCCGACGGGGTCAGCCCCGCCTGCCGGCACTTGATGTCCAGGAACTTCTCGGCGCCGAGATCGGCGCCGAAGCCGGCCTCCGTCACGGTGTAGTCGGCGAGCCGCAGGCCGGCCCGCGTGGCGATCACCGAGTTGCATCCGTGGGCGATGTTGGCGAAGGGGCCGCCGTGGATCAGCGCCGGGTTGCCCTCGAGCGTCTGCACGAGGTTCGGCTGCAGGGCGTCCTTGAGCAGCACCGTCATGGCGCCGGTCGCCTTCACGTCCTTGAGGGTGACGAGCTTGCGGTCGCGGGTCTCGGCGATGACGATCCGGCCGAGGCGCTCCTCCAGGTCGGCGAGGTCCTTGGCGAGGCAGAACACCGCCATCACCTCGGAGGCCACCGTGATGTCGAACCCGTCCTCGCGGGGGAAGCCGTTGGCGACGCCGCCCAGCGACTGGGTGATCGCGCGCAGCGCGCGGTCGTTCATGTCGACGACCCGGCGCCAGTGGATGCGGCGGACGTCGATGTTGAGCTCGTTCGCCCAGTAGACGTGGTTGTCGATCAGCGCGGCCGCGAGGCTGTGGGCCGACGTGATGGCGTGGAAGTCGCCGGTGAAGTGCAGGTTGATCTGCTCCATCGGCACGACCTGCGCCTTGCCGCCGCCGGCAGCGCCCCCTTTCATGCCGAAGCACGGCCCGAGCGAGGGCTCGCGCAGGCAGATCATGGTCTTCTCGCCGATGCGGTTCAGCGCGTCGCCGAGGCCCACCGTGGTGGTGGTCTTGCCCTCGCCGGCCGGGGTCGGGGAGATCGCCGTCACCAGCACGAGCTTGCCGGGCTTCCGGCTCTCCAGCCCGGCGATGTAGCCGTGGTCGATCTTGGCGATGTGCTTGCCGTAATTGTGGAGCGCGTCATCCGGGATGCCGAGCTTCTCGGCGACCTGCGCGATCGGCTTCAGGGTCGCGGCGCGGGCAATCTCGATGTCTGACGGCATGGGCCTTCCTCCCTGGGTCGCGGGCACGCTGCCCGCCCGCCGGCTCTTGCCGTGCGAATCTCCTGCCGTGCGGGCTGCGGCATGGCCGCCCGCGAACGGCCACGCACTGTGCGTCAAAGCCCGCGAAAATGCGCGTCGATTTTTATGAGCTGGCGGACAAAATACTCTTGTCGATCGCGCTGTCCCCTGCTCAGGCGCCGGAGCGGGCCCGGATCGGCCGTCCGAGACCGGCGTCGAGCGGCGCCCGCCATCCGCGCCCGTCAGAACTTGACCAGCTCGACGCGCCGGTTCTGCGCCCGCCCCGCCGCGCTGTCGTTGGAGGCGACCGGGCTGGCGGCCCCGAAGCCCTCGGCCCTCAGCCGGTCCTTCGCGATGCCGGCGCCGACGAGCCTCGCCACGACCGCCTTGGCGCGGCCGTCGGACAGGGCTTGGTTGTGCGCGGCGGCCCCGGCCCCGTCCGTGTAGCCGTTGATGGCGAGCCGCAGGCCGGGATCCGTCCGCAGCAGGGCCGCCACCGCGTCGATCTGCGGGGCGGAGGCCGGCAGGATCTCGGTCCTGTCGGTGGCGAAGTTGACCTGGATCACCGCCTTCCCGGTCTTGTCGAGATCCTGCTTCAGCCGCTCGGCGGGCAGGAGGGCGGCGGTCTGGACGAACGGCTTCGTCTCGAGGATCGTCCAGGCCGCGCCGTTGCTGTCGGGCACGAAATGCACCCAGATCTGCCGGTCCGGGCGGCGGATCACCCAGGTCTGCACCGGCGCGCCGTAGACGTTGCCCAGGCCCTCGTACATCCCGACCCGGATGTCCTCCGGCAGCGTCTCGGTCACGGAGCCGGGGATCCGGCCGTCGGCGATCTTCCGGCCGCCGGCCTGGGTCAGCACGGCCTCGATGTTCTTCCTCAGCTCGTAGGAGGCGTAGGTCTTGCCCTCCCTGGGGCCGATCAGGGACAGGAAGACCCGGCCCTCGACGTCGTGCAGCGCCGTCCCGGTCCAGAACGGGAAATGCCCGAACGCGCGCGTCTCGGGCGGGTTCAGCGGCTGGTAGCCGTCGGGCAGCGCGAAGTAGGGGAAGCGGCCGAGCGGCGCGTCCGAGACGGGCACCGCATCGATCGCGAAGGCCGCCGGCGCGTCCTGCGCGCGCGCGGGTGCGGCCCCGATCCCGGACGCCGCGCAGGCGAGGGTCAGCAGGATCCGGACAGGCTTCAGCGCTCTCACGTCGCACTCCGGCACGTTGCGGAGGCGCGACGATAGCGGGGGCCAATCGGGAGGCAATTAGGTCTCACGACCTACGGCCCCGGGCGCCCGAAGCCGCGACGGGCCGGCGGACGATCGTCGGGACGGCGCGGCAGCCGCACCGCCCCGAGGCGGGATCGGGCGGGAGCCCTAGCCCCCCGACTTCTTGGCCTTGTCGGCCGAGCCCGGCGCCTCGTGCGGCTGGGGCGCGCCCTTCGGCAGCTCCGGGTTCTCGGCGTTGTGCGGGGCGGCGACCGGGGCCGGCACCGTCTCGGCGGTGGCGGTCGGCTTCTCGATGTCGGGCAGCCCGTCCTTCAGCTTCGCGTTGATCTGCGCGAGGTCGTCCGGCTCGGGGTTCAGGTCCTTGGCGTGCTGCCACTGGAACTTGCCCTCGAGGCGCCGGCCCGAGCGCCAGTAGGCGTCGCCGAGGTGGTCGTTGATGGTCGGATCGCCGGGCTTCAGCTCGACCGCCTTCTCCAGCTCGCGCACCGCGTCGTCCCAGCGGCCGAGGCGGTAATAGGCCCAGCCGAGGCTGTCGACGATCATGCCGTCCCGGGGGCTCGCGTCGGCGGCCTGCTGCAGCAGCTTGAACGCCTCGTCGATGTTGATGTTCTGGTCGACCCAGGAATAGCCGAGGTAGTTCATCACCTGCGCCTTGGCGGCGGGCTGGTTGGCGGGCACCAGCGACAGGGCCTTCTTCAGGTCGGCCTCGGCCTTCGGCCACTGCTTGGCGCGCTCGTAGGCGGTGCCGCGGAAATAGTAGGTCGTCCAGTAGTTGGATTGCGGCCGGTCGCCGATCAGGTCGATGGCGCGGGTGTAGGTGGCCGCCGCCTCCTCGTACTTCTTGCGGGCGCGCTGGACGTTGCCGAGCGCCGTGATGACGTCGATGTCGTCCGGGTGGGCTTTCATCGCCGCGTCGAGATGGGCGAGCGCCTCGTCGCCCTTGCCCATCTGCTCCAGGTTCAGGCCGATCTGGATGTCGGCGTTGAGCTTGAGCGGGGAGTTGGCCGGGATCTGCGCGTAGGCCTCGTTGGCGCGCTCGGGCTGCTTCATCCGGTCCAGCGTGTCGGCGAGCGTCAGCCGCGCGAGGGCGTGGTCGGGGGCGAGGTAGAGCGCCAGCCGCAGGTAGATCACCGCGGGCAGCTCGTCGCCCTGGGTCGAGCCGGCCGAGCCGAGCCCGTACAGCACCTCGGCGGCGCCCTCCTGGGCGGTGCCGATCAGCCGGGTGAGCGGCTTGCCCTCCTTCAGCTTCTCGAGGGCGTCGCGCACGAGCGGGTGGCGCGGCGAGAGCTGGTCGAAGTCGGAATAGGCCTGGATCGCCAGGTCGGTGCGGCCGAGGCTGGCCTCCATCCGGGCGTAGGCGTCGACGATGCGCAGGGTGTTGTGGTCGGCGTCGTAGGCGGCCTTGAGCCGGCGCTCGGCCTCGGCGTTGTCGCCGGTCACCGAGGCGATCAGGCCGGCGTGGTAGTCGCGGAAGGTGTTGTAGTAGCGCTCGCCCCGGAGCTTGTTGACCGTCTCCAGCGCCTTCTTGCCGTCGCCCGCGCCCGCGTAGGACCACGCGGTCAGCAGCGTCGCGGTCAGGTCGGTCGCAGCACCCCGGCCGCTCCGGGAGAAGTTCTGGCGGGCGGCGGCCCACTGGCCGGCCTTGATCTGGCGCACCCCGAGGGAGAGGTTGGCGAGGCCGTTGGTCGGATCGCGGGCGATCAGCTTCTCGGCGGTGCGGAACGCGTCCGGCAGGGCACCGTCGGCCAGCAGCGAGATGAAGGCGCGCTCGACGAGTTCCGCGTTGCGCGGGTCGGCCTTCACCGCCTCGCGGTAGAAGGTCGCCGCCGCCGCCGTGTCCCGCGACGCGCCCGCGATGTAGGCGGAGAGGAAGTTGCCCTCGAGCGAGTCCGCGGGCTCGTAGTCGAGCACCGGGGTCGATTCCTTCGGCTGCGCCGCGAGCACGGTCTGCGGAAGCCCGGCGGCGAGCAGCAGGGCGAGCGCCGAAACGCTCCGGCGGGCGCGTGTCATCATCATGAACCGATCGCGGCTCCTGGGCGCCGGCTCACGAGAGGGCCGGGCGCGAGAATGGCGGGGCATCCCCGAAAAAACGTTGGGGACACTGAACCCATCCCGCCAGCCCCGCAAGGCGAAAGGATGGCGCGCCTCCCGATCGGGAAGCGCCGGGGCTCGGTGACCCGTCCCCGCCCCGGGTCACGCCTCCGTCATCGCGGGCGAAGCGAAGCGACCCAGAGATGCGCGACCGCGGCAAGCGGGGCGCCGCCGGATCGCTCCGCGCGCGAGGACGACCGAGCGCCCGAGGCGCTCCGACGAAGCTCCGGCGAAGCTCCGGCGAAGCTCCGCCTCACATGTTCGGGTAGTTCGGCCCGCCCGGGCCCTCCGGCGTCACCCAGTCGATGTTCTGGTTCGGATCCTTGATGTCGCAGGTCTTGCAGTGGACGCAGTTCTGCGCGTTGATCTGGTAGCGCACCCCGTCGCTGGCGGAGGCATCCTCCACCCACTCGTAGACGCCGGCCGGGCAGTAGCGGCCCGAGGGCCCGCCGTAGACGTCGTGCTCGGAGCGCTTCTGCAGCTCCAGGTCGCGGACCTTCAGGTGGGGCGGCTGGTCCTCCTCGTGGTTGGTGTTCGACAGGTAGACCGAGGAGAGCCGGTCGAAGGTCAGCTTGCCGTCCGGCTTCGGGTAGACGATCGGCGTCACCTCCGAGAGCGGCTTGAGGCAGGCGTGATCCGGCTTGCCGTGCGAGAGCGTGCCGAACGGCGAGGCGCCGAGGATGCTGGTCGCCCACATGTCGATCCCGCCGAGCCCCACGCCGACCAGCGTCCCGTACTTGGACCAGAGCGGCTTGACGTTGCGCACCGCCTTCAGGTCCTGCCCGATCGGGCTGTCGCGCCAGCCGGCCTCGTAGGCGGTGAGCTCGTCGCCGGCGCGGCCCGCCTTCAGGGCGTCCGCGATGGCGTCGGCCGCCTGCATGCCGGACAGGATCGCGTTGTGCGAGCCCTTGATCCGCGGCACGTTCACGAAGCCCGCCGAGCAGCCGACGAGGCACCCACCCGGGAAGACCAGCTTCGGCACGGACTGCCAGCCGCCCTCCATGATGGCCCGCGCGCCGTAGCCGATGCGCTTGGCGCCCTCGAAGGTCTCGGCGATCATCGGGTGGGTCTTGAAGCGCTGGAACTCCTCGAACGGCGACAGGGTCGGGTTCTCGTAGTTCAGGTGCGTGACGAAGCCGACCGAGAGCAGGTGGTCGTCGAAGTGATAGAGCCATGAGCCGCCGCCGGCCCTGTTGGGCAGCGGCCAGCCCATCGTGTGCTGCACGAGGCCGGGCTCGAACTTGCCGGGGGCGAGCTGCCAGAGCTCCTTCACGCCGAGCCCGTACTTGAAGTGGTCGCTGTGCCGGTTGAGCTCGAAGCGCCGGATCAGCCCCTTGGTCAGGTTGCCCCGGGCGCCCTCGCCGAACACCGTGTACTTGCCGCGCAGCTCCATGCCGCGGGTGTAGTCGTCGCGCGGCTCGCCGGACTTGCCGATGCCGAGATCGCCCGTGGCGATGCCCGCCACGGCGCCGTTTTCGTCGAACAGCACCTCGGAGGCCGGGAAGCCCGGATAGATCTCGACGCCGAGCGCCTCGGCCTGCACGCCGAGATACTTGCAGGTGTTGGACAGCGAGCCGACGAAGTTGCCGTGGTTCGACATCAGCTTGGGGAAGAACACGTTCGGCAGGGTGATGCCGCTGTTCTTGGTGAGCATCATGAACTCGTCGCGCTGGACCTCGGTCTTCAGCGGACGCTCCGGGTCGGTGCGCCACTCGGGCAGCAGGCGATCCAGGCCGATCGGGTCGATCACCGCCCCCGACAGGATGTGGGCGCCGACCTCCGAGCCCTTCTCGACGACGACGACCGAGATCTCCTCGCCGATCTCGGCGGCGCGCTGCTTCAGGCGGATCGCGGTGGCGAGGCCGGCCGGGCCGGCGCCCACCACGACCACGTCGAAATCCATGCTCTCGCGTTCGGGCAGCGCCATCCTCAGGTTCCTTTTCTTGTTCCGGCGCCCGGTTCGTCGCCGGGCCGGCCTTCCTGATGCCGTCTCAAGCGATTCCAAGCTAGAAAGGCAAGTTGCCGACGCTCAAGCTCGAGGCAAAGTTCCCTTTGCCGCGGGGAACGGCGTCACAGCGCTGTGCCGCGCCGCGCTGTTCGGTCACGCAAGTCCTTGCCACCCGGAGCGATTCGGCGAGTTGTCCACAGGCCCCGGCGATCCCACATGCTGAGTCCCATGCCGAGCTCCACCGACGCGCAAGCCGACCTGATCGCCTATCTCGACTTCCACGTGGAGGCCGGTGCCGACGCGGCGCTCGACGAGCACCCGCACGACCGCTTCAGCGAGGCCGACGCGCCCGCGCCTACCCTGCGCGCGCCGCGCCGTGCAGCGCCCCGGGCCGCCGAGCAGCCCGTCAGCCCCGTCGCCAACAGGCTCGTGCCGCCCCCGGGCTCGGCCCCGCCGGCCCCGCCGGCCGCGGCGCCGCGCACCTTCGGCCGCGCCGCCAGCGCCCAGCCCGACGAGGCCGCGAGCGACGCCCGCGCCCGGGCGCGGCAGGCCAAGTCCCTCGACGAGCTCGAGCGGATTCTCGCGGATTTCGACGCCTGCCCGCTGCGCTTCACGGCGAAGAACCTCGTCTTCGCCGACGGCAATCCCGAGGCGCGGGTGATGTTTCTCGGCGAGGCGCCCGGCGCCGACGAGGACCGGATCGGCAAGCCGTTCATGGGCCGCTCGGGCCAGCTCCTCGACAAGATGATGAAGGCGGTCGGGCTCGACCGGACGAGCGCCTATATCGGCAACATCGTGCCCTGGCGGCCGCCGGGCAACCGCAACCCGACCCCCCAGGAGGTGGCGGTCTGCCGGCCCTTCGTGGAGCGCCAGATCGAACTCGTCGACCCGGACATCATCGTCTGCCTCGGCGCGCCCGCGACCCAGACGCTGACCGGCACCAAGGACGGCATCCTGCGGACCCGCGGCCGGCTGTTCCCGTACAAGCTGCCGAACCGCGAGGTGAAGCTGCTCGCCACCCTCCACCCCGCCTTCCTGCTGCGCCAGCCGGTCCAGAAGCGGCTGGCGTGGCGGGATTTCCGGTCCCTGCGCGCCCTCCTCGACGGGAAAGCGTGACCGCGAGCTTGACCGGGGTGACGGAACCGGCTCTCCCCTCCCGCCATTAGAGCTTCGTTCCCGCTGCCGGTGCCCCGGCGGCCGGACACGACGACGCACAGCAAATCGTGGGCTGCCCGGGGCGGCCGGCGCAGCATCGATGGCGGGACCCAACCATGCGCTGGGAAGATCTACGCAGCTCGGACAACGTCGAGGATCGGCGCGGTGAAGGCGGCGGCGGGGGCGGCATGGGCTTTCCCGGCGGCGGCGCCGGCGGGCTCGGCATCGGCACCATCGTGGTGCTGCTGATCATCAGCTACTTCACGGGCATTAACCCGGCGATCCTGATCGGCGGGGCCCAGCAGATCGGCGGCGGCGGCCGCAGCCAGCAGGAGCAGGTCGACCCGCAGACCCAGGCCAAGCGGCGCCAGGCGCCCACCGACGAGAGCGGCCGGTTCGCCTCGAAGATCCTCGGCAACACCGAGGACGTGTGGAGCCAGATCCTGCCGCAGCAGACCGGCAAGCAGTACACCCCGACGACGCTGGTGCTCTACACCGGCGGCACCCGCTCCGGCTGCGGCTCGGCCCAGGCCGCCATGGGCCCGTTCTACTGCCCGCTCGACAAGAAGGTCTATCTGGACACCGGCTTCTTCAAGGAGATGGCCTCGAAGTTCGGCGTGAAGGGCGACTTCGCCTACGCGTACGTGATCGCCCACGAGGTCGGCCACCACGTCCAGGACGTGCTCGGCATCCTCGGCAAGGTCCAGGCCCGCCAGCAGCAGGCCTCCAGCAAGACCGAGGCGAACGCCCTCTCGGTGCGGATCGAGCTGATGGCCGACTGCCTCGCCGGCGTCTGGGCCAAGAACTCCAACGACAAGTACGCCGAGCTCGACAAGGGCGACATCGACGAGGCGCTGAACGCCGCCGCGCAGATCGGCGACGACGCGCTCCAGCAGCGCTCGCGGGGCTACGTGGTGCCGGATTCCTTCACCCACGGCTCCTCGGCCCAGCGCCAGCGCTGGTTCATGGCCGGCTACAAGAGCGGCCAGACCAAGTCCTGCGACACGTTCCGGACGGCCAACAACTGAGGCCGGCTCGCGGCTGCGCGAGCTGGCTCCGTCGTCGCGAGCGGAGCGACGCGGCCCGGGGCAGCACGCCGTCGTCCGCTGCGGCGCCGCTGGATCGCCGCGCCGCGTTCGCGATCAAACCCGGCGGGCACGCGCCTCAGCCCCGGCTCAGCCGCCGGGCGTTGGCCTGGACCTTCCGCCGGTAGCTGCGGATCACCTTGCCGTTCGAGGCGCCCGCGGCGAGCATGAGCGCCGCCTCGCCGGCGGCCAGCATCTTCTCGGTCACCATGAGCTGCGCCTCGGCCTGGGCCGCCGGGCCGCCGAGGGCGAACATCGCCATGCGCTGCGCGATGACGCCCTGCGCCTCCAGCCCCAGCATGGCCATGTCCAGGCCCGTCATCCACCAACCGAACAGCATCGCGATCCTCTTGTTGCCCAGGGCAACGGCCGAGCCTGATCCTGGGTCCCGGGATGCGCCCAGGCCTGCGCCGGACGCAAGCGTTATCCCGCACTGCGGCACCCCGCCTTTGCGCCGCGTCGGCCGATGCCGTAAGCGGCCGGGATACTCCCGGACACCTTCCGGACAGCGACCTCCCGGACAGCGCCCGCCCCATGATACGCCTGGACAAGATCACCAAGCAGAACGGGCGGCAGCTCGTCTTCATCGAGGCCTCGGCCGCCCTGCAGCGGGGCGAGAAGGTCGGCCTGGTCGGCCCGAACGGGGCCGGCAAGACCACCCTGTTCCGGATGATCATCGGCCAGGAGCAGCCCGACGAGGGGCAGGTCGCCGCCGACCGGGGCATCACCATCGGCTATTTCAGTCAGGATGTCGGCGAGATGTCGGGGCGCAGCGTCGTCACCGAGGTGATGGACGGCGCCGGCCCGGTGAGCGCGGTGGCGGCCGAGCTCGCCGAGCTCGGCGCGGCGCTCGCCGACCCGGACCGCGCCGACGAGATGGACGCCCTGGTCGAGCGCTACGGCGAGGTCCAGGCCCGGTTCGAGGAGCTCGACGGCTACGCCCTGGAGGGCCGGGCCCGCGAGGTGCTCGACGGGCTGAGCTTCAGCCAGGAGATGATGGACGGCGACGTCGGCGCCCTCTCGGGCGGCTGGAAGATGCGCGTCGCCCTCGCCCGCATCCTGCTGATGCGCCCGGACGTGATGCTCCTCGACGAGCCGTCGAACCACCTCGACATCGAGAGCCTGATCTGGCTCGAATCGTTCCTGAAGGGCTACGACGGCGCCCTGCTGATGACCTCGCACGACCGCGAGTTCATGAACCGCATCGTCACCAAGATCATCGAGATCGACGCCGGCGCGCTCACCACCTACTCGGGCGACTACGCCTTCTACGAGGGCCAGCGGAAGCTCAACGAGGCGCAGGCCCAGGCGCAGTACGAGCGCCAGCAGGCCATGCTGGCGAAGGAGATCGCCTTCATCGAGCGGTTCAAGGCCCGGGCCTCCCACGCCGCCCAGGTGCAGAGCCGGGTGAAGAAGCTCGACAAGATCGAGCGGGTCGAGCCGCCCCGGCGGCGGCAATCGGTGGCGTTCGAGTTCCAGCCGGCGCCCCGCTCGGGCGACGACGTCGTGATGCTCAAGGGCGTGAACAAGCGCTACGGCAGCCGCACGATCTACGAGGGGCTCGACTTCTCGGTGCGGCGCAAGGAGCGCTGGTGCGTGATGGGCATCAACGGCGCCGGCAAGTCGACGCTGCTGAAGCTCGTCACCGGCACCACCGCGCCCGACGACGGCTCGGTCACGGTCGGCGGCAGCGTGAAGCTCGGCTACTTCGCCCAGCACGCCATGGACCTGCTCGACGGCGACCGCACCGTGTTCCAGACCCTGGAGGATGCCTTCCCGCAGGCCGGCCAGGGGTCCCTGCGGGCGCTGGCCGGCTGCTTCGGCTTCTCGGGCGACGACGTCGAGAAGCGCTGCCGGGTGCTCTCGGGCGGCGAGAAGGCCCGGCTGGTCATGGCGCTGATGCTCTACGACCCGCCGAACTTCCTGGTGCTCGACGAGCCGACCAACCACCTCGACATGGGCACCAAGGAGATGCTGATCGAGGCGCTGGCCAACTATGAGGGGACGATGCTGTTCGTGTCCCACGACCGGCATTTTCTGGCCGCCCTCTCGAACCGGGTGCTCGAGGTGACCCCGGAGGGCATCCACCAGTACGGCGGCGGCTACACCGAGTACGTGGCCCGCACCGGCCAGGAGGCGCCCGGCCTGCGCAGCTGAGGGGCCACGCCGTCGTCGCGAGCGCAGCGAGGCGCCCCAGGGCAGCGCGACCTCGATCAGCGTGGCGCGGCTGGACGGCGTCGCTCCGCTCGCGGGGACGGCGGGGGATTCGGCCGGAAGCCCTGCGACCGGCGCGCCGCTATCGCCCCCCGATGCCCCGCGCTAGGCTGCGCCGAAACGGCCCGGGTGAGACGCCGTGCGACGCCTGCTGAAGTTCCTCCACACGATGGGGTCCGCGGGGCTGCTGGGGGCCATGGCGTCCTTGGTCGTCATGCTGAGCCTGTCGCCCGCGCCGTCCGCCCTGGCGGGCTACGCGGCGACGCGGGGCGCCATGGGCGCCGTCGCCACCTGGATCTTCCTGCCCGCCCTGGCGGTGACGCTGATGTCCGGCCTGCTGGCGATGGCGCTGAACCGCACCTTCCTCAATGCCGGGTGGGCCTGGCTGAAGCTCGCCACCGGGGTCCTGATGTTCGAGGGCGGGCTGGTCTACGTGCAGGGCCCGATGAAGCAGGAGGCGGAGCGGAGCGCCCGCGCGCTCGCGGGCCTCGGCGATCCGGCGGCGCTGGCCGTCTCGCTGACCGGCGAGCGCGGCACCCTGTGGGTCCTGCTGGCGGTCGCGACCGCGAACGTCGCGCTCGGGATCTGGCGGCCGCGGATCCTGCGGATTCCCCGGTAGCGCCGCCGCGCAGGGCTGCGGGAGCCGGCGACGGCGCCCGGCCGGGCCGGTTTCCGCCCCGATGGGTTGCCAGCTACAGATCTACTTCCCGATGCAGAAGCCGCTGAACAGCCGGTCGAGGACGTCCTCGACGCCGACATGGCCGGCCACCTCGCCCAGCGCCCGGACCGCGAGCCGCAGGTCCTCCGCGGCCAGCTCCGGCAGACCGCCGGCGCTCCCGGAGACGCGGTCGAGATGGGCCACGCAGGCCTCCAGCGCGGCCCTGTGACGGGCACGGGTGATCAGCGCGTCGCCGGTGCCGAGACCGTCCTCGGCCGCGGCCTGGATCGCGTCGAGCAGGGTGCCCATGCCGGCGCCGGTCTGTGCGGAGACCGTCACGTCGGCCGAGTCGCCGGCGGGCTGTGAGCCGGCAAAAAGATCGGCCTTCGTGCGGACGATCAGGATCGGACGGCGTCCCGGCCCGAGATCCGGGACAGCACCGCCGGGGGGCACGAGGGCGACCACCAGATCGGCCGTGTCGATCCGCGCCCGGGTCCGCACGATGCCCTGCGCCTCGATCGGCTCCGCGGTCTCGCGGAGCCCGGCCGTGTCGACCAGGAGGACCGGCAGGCCGCCGAGGTCGAGCCGCACCTCGATGGCGTCCCGGGTCGTCCCCGGGCTGTCCGACACGATGGCGACGTCCCGCCGGCTCAGGGCGTTCAGCAGGGTCGACTTCCCGCTGTTGGGCGCCCCCGCCAGCACCACCGTGAAGCCTTCGCGCAGGCGCTCGCCGCGGTGGCCGTCGCGCAGCGTCGCGGCGACCGCGTCCCGCAGGCGCGCGGCGCGGTCGAACAGCGCGGCGTCGAGCCCGGCATCGTCCACGTCCCCCTCGTCGGCGAAGTCGAGCGCGGCCTCCGCGGCGGCGAGGCAGTCGATCGCCTCCGCGCGCCACGCGGCCACCTGCCGGCTGAGCGCGCCGTCGAGCTGGCGCAGGGCCTGCCGGCGCTGGCCCTCGGTCTCGGCGTCGATCAGGTCGGCGACGGCCTCCGCCTCGGCGAGATCCATCCGGCCGTTGAGGACCGCCCGCCGCGTGAACGCCCCGGGCTCGGCCGCCCGGCATCCGGGAAGGCGGGCGAGGGTCGCGAGGACGCGCATCCGCACGGCCGCGCCGCCGTGGAGGTGCAGCTCCGCCATATCCTCGCCGCTGTAGGTGTCCGGCCCGGGAAACCACGCCACCAGCGCCCGGTCGAGCTCGGTGCCGTCCCGCGGATCCCTGAGGCTCCGCAGGGACAGCCGCCGCGGGGTCGGCAGGCGGCCGCCCAGGGTGGCGAGCACGCCGCCCGCGGCCGGGCCGCTGATGCGGATGACCGCGACGGCGGCCCGGCCGAAGCCGCTGGCCGGGGCGAAGAGCGTGTCGGTGTCGTTCATGGTCCCACAGGGCCGCGCGGAGGGGCGGAGTTTCACGTGAAACACGCGCGGCCGCCCTATACCATCCCGGCGTCGCGGTGACGCGCCCGGGCGCGCGGCCGCGATCTCGAACGGGGATGCCATGATCGTCTGGACCCGCCGCGCCGTCGGCCTCGGCCTGCTCGCCGCGCCCTTCGCCCTCCCCGCGCGCGCCGTCGAGGCGGAGCCGGACTGGACCGCGATCGAGCGCCGACTCGGTGGCCGCCTCGGGATCGCGGCCGCCTCGGCGGACCGCGTCCTCGCCGCCTACCGCGCCGACGCGCGCTTCCCGATGTGCAGCACCTTCAAGGTCCTGGCGGTGGCGGCGGTCCTGGCGCGGGTCGATGCCGGCCGCGAGACCCTCGGCCGGATCGTCACCTACGGTCCCGGCGATCTCCTGAGCTACGCCCCGGTCACCCGGAAGGCGCTGGAGGCCGGCGGCGGGACCGGGCGGATGAGCGTCGCCGACCTGTGCGCGGCGACGCTGGTCTGGAGCGACAACGCGGCCGCCAACCTGCTCCTGGCGGATCTCGGCGGCCCCGCAGCGCTGACCGCGTGGCTGCGGACGACCGGCGATCCCGTCACCCGCCTCGACCGGACCGAGCCGACCCTCAACACCGCCCTGCCCGGCGACCCGCGCGACACGACCACGCCGGACGCCATGCGGGCGACCCTGGGTCGGATCCTCCTCGGGACGACCCTGTCGCCGGCCTCGCGCGACCGGCTGGAGGCCTGGATGGTCGCCTGCGAGACCGGCCGGAAACGCCTGCGGGCCGGCCTGCCGCCGGATTGGAGCGCGGGCGACAAGACCGGGAGCGGCGACAACGGCACCGTCAACGACGTGGCGATCCTGCGGCCGCCGGGGCGTGCGCCGATCCTCGTGGCGGTCTACGTCACGGGATCGACGGCCTCCCCCGACACCTGCGCGGCGGCCTACGCGGAGATCGCCCGCCTCATCGCCGCGCGCGCCCAGTCCACCTGACCGAACGAGCCATGAAGACGCCCGCCAAGACATCTGCCAAGACGACCCGCGCCACGCTCGCCCTCGACAAGGCCGGCATCCGCCACGGCCTCCACGTCTACGCGTACGATCCGGACGCCCCGCGCATCGGCCTGCAGGCCGCGGAGGCGCTCGGTGTGGACCCGGGACGCGTGCTGAAGACCCTGATGGCGTCGGTGGACGGACGGACGGTCTGCCTGCTCGTGGCCTCCGACAAGGAGGTGTCGATGAAGCGGGTCGCCGCCGCCTTCTCGGGCAAGGCCGCGTCCATGCTCAAGCCGGCCGACGCCGAGCGGCTGACCGGCTACCATGTCGGCGGGATCAGCCCCCTGGGTCAGAAGCGCCCCTTCCCGACGGCGATCGACGCCGGATCCCTGACCGACCCGGCGGCCGAGATCCACGTCAACGGCGGCGGCCGGGGCTTGCAGATCCGGCTGACCGAGGGCGACCTCGTCGGCGTCCTGAACGCCCTCGTCGTGCCGCTCGCGTGATCCCGCGGTAAGCGTCCGTTTACCCTGCCGTCGCACGGTGCCGCCTTCCGGCTGGAATGGAGGCGGCATGCGGGCGACGACGCGCAGGGCGGTGACGGCGCTCGGATTCGTCCTGCTGCTCGCCGGATCGGGCCGCGCGGCCGACCTCGACATCCGCGGCGGCGTCGAGACGGGCGCGGGTGGCAGCCCCCGCTTCTTCCCGCGCAACGACGGCCTCGATCGTCGGCCGGTCTACGCCCTCCGGTCCCGTCCCGCGCCGATGGGCTGCACGCCCCGGCGGGCGCCCGTGCCCACCAACGCCCCGGACGATCCGAGCTATGTCGGCTCCGAGTACGGCCTGGGGCATCCGAGCTACTACGGCTTCACGCCGCCGCCCGGCGTGGACGACCCGTTCGGACGCTCACTCCTGCCCTACTGCCCCTGACGCCGACCGGGACCGCGCGGACCGTGACCGGACTGCCGGATTCCACCGCTCCCCATCATGCTCTAGACCGGCCCCACCCTCCCCCGGAGCCCGTGCCGTGTCCGAGTCGACCTTCCAGTCCTTCCGCGACCTCGCCGCCCTGCGCGGATGCGTCGCGGCGTGGCGCGCGGCGGGCGAGCGCGTCGTCCTGATCCCCACCATGGGGGCCCTGCACGACGGGCACCTCGCCCTCGTGGCCGAGGCGCGGCGGATCGGCCGCCGGACCGTCGCCAGCATCTTCGTCAATCCGACCCAGTTCGGCCCGAACGAGGATTTCGCCCGCTACCCCCGCGACCTCGACGCGGACCTGGCCCTGCTGGCGCGAGCCGGCGCGGACGCCGCCTGGACGCCCAGCGTCGAGACCATGTACCCGCCGGGCTTCGCCACCCGGATCGAGGTCGCCGGCCTGACCGACGGCCTGTGCGGGCCGTTCCGGCCCGGCCACTTCGCCGGCGTCGCCACGGTGGTGACCAAGCTCCTCAACCAGGTCCGGCCGGACGTCGCCCTGTTCGGCGAGAAGGACTTCCAGCAGCTCCGCGTGCTCCAGCAGGTGGCGGCGGATCTCGACCTCCCGGTGGAGATCCGCGGCGTGCCGACCGTGCGCGAGCCCGACGGCCTCGCGCTGTCGTCGCGCAACCGCTACCTCTCGGCCGAGGAGCGGGCCGTCGCCCCGAAGCTCCACGCCGTCTTGTCGGAGATCGCCTCCGCGTCCCGCAGCGGCACCCCCGTGGCCGGCCGGATCGCCGCCGGGCGGGCGGCGCTGGAGGCGGCGGGGTTCCGCGTCCAGTACCTCGCGGTCTGCGACGCCCGGACCCTGGTCCCGGTGGAGCGGGTCGACGGCCCGGCCCGGGTGATCGCCGCGGCCTTCCTGGGCCGGACCCGGCTGATCGACAATCGCGCCGTCTAGGCCGGCGCCGGTCCGGCCGCCGGCGGTCGTGGCCGCCGGGCCACGACGCGCGGATTTCCGGCTTTGACTGCGCCAAGTGATTGGCGCCGCCCGGCCGACCTGTTCTCTGCTGCTCCCGTGATCGGAACGCGCACCGCACCGGCCGTACTGGCCGTGTCCCTCGCCCTGGCGGGTCCCGCCGGCGCCGGCGAGGACGCGCTCGAGGGGATGGCCGGCCCCTCCGGCGAGCGCCTGCGCTACGACGCGAAGGGGCTGACCCTCACCTTTCCCGAACCCGACGTGAAGCTCCAGATCGGCGGCCGGCTGCACATCGACGGCGGCGCGGCGGGCTTCGGCCGGCCGGACCTGCCCGAGGCCTTCCCCGACAACGTCGCCGTGCGCCGGGCCTGGATCGAGCCGACGCTGACCATCGGCCGCGACTGGGTGATCGCCTTCCAGTACGATTTCGCCGACCCGATGCTGCCGATCAACGACGCGCTGGTCGCCTGGAAGGGGGTGCCGGACACGATCCTGACCCTCGGCAACATGAAGGAGCCCTTCAGCCTGGAATGGCTGCAGAGCAACAACGACACGCTGTTCGCCGAGCGCTCGGTGGCCAACGCCCTCGTGCCGGAGCGCCGCTTCGGTTTCGCGGCCGGACATCACGGGAAGAACTGGACCGCTGTGGCCGGCGTGTTCGGCAACGCCGCCAGCAGCGGCATCGACGGGGACGGCGTCGCGGTGGCGGCCCGCGCCACCGTCGCGCCGATCATGACCGGGGACGAGACCCTGCATCTCGGGCTCGCCGGGGTCTTCCGCACCCGGTCGCGGTCGGACGGCGCCTTCGGCTTCTCCAGCCCCGCCGGCGCCTTCCTGTTCGAGCGCCCCCTGGTGGATACCGGCGATCTCCCCGACGCCGCCAGCGTGTCGCGCCTCGGCGCCGAGCTGGCCTATCGCCGCGGCCCGCTCCTGGTGCAGGCCGAGTACATCCGGGCCGAGCTGCAGCCGTTCCCCGGTCCCGGCCAGCCCGGCGCCGCGCTCGATTTCCAGGGCGGCTATGTCGAGGCGGCCCTGGTGCTCAACGGCGAGGGCCGCGCCTACGCGCTGACGCCGCAGAGCGGCACGACCTACGCGACCTTCCGGGGCGTGACGGTTCCGGAGGCGCAGCGGCTCTCCCGGGGCGGGATCGGCGTGTTCGAGCTGGCGGCGCGCTACAGCGCCGTCGACCTGGACGCCCGCGGTTTCCGCGGGGGCATGGAGCAGGACGTGACCCTCGGCCTGAGCTGGTATCCCGAGCCCAACCTGCGGCTGATCGGGAACGTCGTCCACGGGCGCGTGCGGCCGGGGGAGGCCCAGTCCGACACCCTCGGCACCCGCCCGTTCTCGGTCGACACGGTGATCGCGCGCCTGCAGATCTACTGGTGACGCGGCTCGGCGGGCGGCCCGAAGCCCTCACACGGCCCGGCGCAGGACCGACCGGAACGGGCGCCGCTCGGGCTCCGGCGGGGGCGTCGGCTCCTCGGCGGGCGGGGCCGCCAGGACCTCCGCGCGCACCGGCCGCGGGGCCGCGAAAGCTGTCCCCTGCGCGAACGGCACGTCGAGATCGATCAGGTCCGGGACGTCGGCCTCGTCGGCGACGCCCGTGGCGACGACGCGGATCCCGGCCCGGGCCAGGGCCGGCGCGGTGTCCTCGAGGGCGATGTCCGACAGGCTGCCGCGACTCGTGCCGGGCCGGAGCAGCATCTCGGCCGGCACCTTGACCTGCCCGATGCCGAGCGCCGCCAGCTCGGCCGCGTCGAACCGGAGGTCGTACGGACGGTCGAGGCTGAACCCGATCCGACCCTGCAGGGGCGCGAGCAGGCCCCGCTGGCCGGCGTCGAGACGGCGCCAGCTCTCCTGCGGCAGCGCGATGGTCAGGCCGGCCAGGGCCGGATCGTCGGCGGCCGTGCGGGCCAGCTCGCGCAGGAGGCCGGGCTCGAACAGCGACAGCGGCGACAGCCCGTAGGTCAGCAGGGTCTCGCTGCCGCGCCGGGCGAGGTGGCGCGCCACGATCGTGGCCCGTTGGAGCATGCGGCGGTCGAGTTCGGTGGTGCGCCCGTGGCGCTCCAGCACCGGCAGGAACACCTCGGGCTCGGCCGGCGGCGCGCCGGGGCCGCCGATCCGCAGCCGGGCCAGCGCCTCGTAGGCCACCACCTTGCGCTGCGGCAGGGTGACGACCGGCTGCAGGTGGATCTCCAGGCCGTCGCCCTCGAAGGCCGCGACGATCGCGCCCTCGTCGGCGGGCGCGGCCGCGGGCCGGGGCGGGATCGGCCGCGGCGGGATCGGCCGCGCCGGGACGGCCGGCGTCGGGTCCGGGGCGGGCTGCCGGTCGGCCGGAGCCGGCTGCGGCCCGGGCGGGACCCGCTCGAGCGGGGCGGCCGGGCCCTCGGCTGCGGCAGCGACGGGGCGGCGGCGTCCGGAAGGCCAGCGGCGGGCGCCGCCGCGGTCTGCGGCCGGGGCGCCTCGGCGGGCGCGATTCCGGGCCCGATCGCCGGCCGCGCCTTGAGGCCCGCGATCTCGGCATCCTGGGCGCTCACGACCGTGGTGAGGTCGCGGACGATCCCGCTGAGGAGCCCGAACTCGACGGTCAGTTCCTCGATCTGCGCCCGCAGGGCGGCCTCCGCGGCCTCGGGCCGCGGCTGGGCCGCCGCGGTCGCGGCCGCCGTCTCGACCTTGAGCAGGCGCCGGGACAGCAGGTCGACCTCGCCGGACAGCTTCTCGCAGCGCGCCTTGAGGGTGGCGATACGGGTGAGGGCGAGACCGCCCGCCGCGGCGGCCGCGGCGCCGAGCGTCAGGGCACTCCAGAGCGGCAGGAACACCGCGAGCGGCCCGAACACGACGAGCCCGAGAAGGCCGACCGTCAGCAGCCCCGCGTACCGGCCGAGGACCGGGACCATCGTCTGAACACCTGCCAGGAACGCGCGCCGGTCGCCGGGGGACATCCCGAGCGATCCCCACCGGGCGCGAACCGAATCGCAGGATCATTGGCCACCCGCACCCTGCCCGGCAAGGCTTAGGGACCGCGATGGAGCGCCACCGCCTGTTAATTCCGGGCGGTGTGACGCCGGCGCCCGCTGGAACGTTGCGGATTCATCACGGCGGACCCGATTGCGGGGCGATCCGGGGAGGGTTGCGCGGCTTGCGAATGCGGACGGGATGAAAAAGGATCATAAAGCGTGGCCATGACGCCCGTCCCCCCGCGTACTCCCCGATATCGCGCCGTTCTCGGCGCCGGCGCGCTCCTCGCGGCCTTCGGCACGACGGCGCCGCGGGCCGCCGATCTCAACGCGGATCTTCCGCGCACCACGCCGACCTTCGCGATGGTCGATCCCAACACTTGGATCGTCACGCTGAGCGGCTCGATCCAGGCCGTGCCGCGCTATCCGGGCGCCAGCGACTATACGGCCGTCGGCTATCCCTCGATCGATGTCCGCCGGGTGGGCGAGCCGCGCCGCTTCTCGACGCCGGATGACGGGTTCAGCCTGTCGCTGTTCGACACCGAGTCGTTCCGGATCGGCCCGACCGCGCGCTTCGTGCCGGGGCGCTACTACGGCGACGACAGGCGCCACCTGTACGGCTTCCGCGACGCCCGCTTCGCCGTGGAGCCGGGCGTGTTCGCGGAGTTCTACCCGGTCTCGTTCATCCGGACCCGCGTCGAGGTGCGCCAGGGCCTCTACGGCCACCACGGCACGGTCGGCTCGGTGGCGGCCGACTACCTGATCCCGGCGGAGAAGTTCCTGTTCTCCGTCGGGCCGCGCCTGAACGTCGGCGACGCCAGCTACGCCCGGAAATACTTCGGCGTCTCGCCGATCGAGGCGGCGCTGAACGGGCGCGTCACCCCCTACGACCCGCGCAGCTTCTACTCGGCGGGCGTGCTCGGCGGCGTGACCTACACCCAGAGTGAGACTTGGTCCTACACGGCCTATGCCGGCTACACCCGGATCCTGGGCGCCTCCGGCGACAGCCCGCTGGTGCGGCGCCCGTTCGGCAACCCCAACCAGTACCAGTTCGGCCTGCGCGTCGATTACGCCTTCCGCATGCCGGCGCTGTTCTGAGCCGCGCCCCGGCTTGCGCCGGCCCCGCCGGGTCCCGACATTCCGGGGACACGCCATGGAGGCCCGAATGGACGAGACGCGCGCCGACCTGCTGATGCGAGTCGAGGGCATGACCTGCGACGGCTGCGCCGCTGCGGTGACCCGCACGGTGAAGCGGGTCGATCCCGCCGCCGACGTGCGGGTCGACCGGGACGCCGCGCGCGTGGCGATCCGCACCGACGCGCAGGCGCTCACCATCGCCGAAGCCCTGACCAAGGCCGGCTACACCGCGACGGCCATGACCGGCTGAGCCGCCGCGGCCTCCCGAGGCCGCGGACGCCGGAGCGCCCCGTGCGCGGCCCCCTCTCAGGAGCGGCTCAGGAACATCCCGGTCAGCAACAGGGCGAAGCCCGCGAGGCCGAACAGGCCTTCCTTGCGCTTGGTGCGGTCGAGGAAATGGGCGGCGGCGCCGGCCGCGCAACAGGCGGCGCCCAGGCCGATTGTCAGCGACGACATCTTGAGTCTCCTCCTCGCGCGTCGCTCCGCGGCGCGGCGAAACCGGTCCCTCTCGTGGGCCTGGCGAACGGCGTTGTCCGCTCAGGATCGCGTCACGGCGCAAGATTTGCACGGCCCGGAGCGGCTGGCAAGAGATTGCGGGCAAGTCATCGCAGAGCCTTCTCCAGCAACGCCCGCGGGAACAACAGATCTTTCCGCGGCTCGGGTGTTGAATACCGCATTCAGATGAGTCCTGCCGTGCGGGGCGCCGTCCCAGGCGCGCGGGATCCGGACGCGTTGACCGCCGCGCCCGGGCGCGCTTAGACCTCCCGGCAGATCCGCCGGTCCCCGCGCGCGCGGGCCGTGCACGGCGCGCGCGCCGCCCGCACCCGCGGCGGAATATCTGCGAAAGGCTGCTCGGTACCCGATGCTCACCACCTCCTCCGCACGGTTCGACGTCGCGGTCGTCGGCGGCGGCCATGCCGGCGTCGAGGCCGCCGCCGCCGCCGCGCGCTGCGGCGCGCGCACCGCGCTGGTCACCCACGATCCCGCGACGATCGGCGCGATGTCCTGCAACCCGGCGATCGGCGGCCTCGGCAAGGGCCACCTCGTCCGCGAGGTCGATGCCCTGGACGGGCTGATGGGCCGGGTCGCCGACGCGGCCGGCATCCAGTTCCGCCTGCTCAACCGCCGCAAGGGACCGGCGGTGCGCGGTCCGCGCACCCAGGCCGACCGCAAGCTCTACGCGGCCGCCATGCAGGCCGCCGTGGCCGAGACCGCCGGCCTCACCGTGGTCGCGGGCGCGTGCGAGGATCTGGCCTTCGACGCCGAGGGCCGCCTCTGCGGCCTCGTCCTGGCGGACGGGCGGACCCTCGCCTGCGGCGCGGTGGTGCTGACCACCGGCACCTTCCTGCGCGGCCTGATCCATATCGGCGAGCGGCAGATCCCGGCGGGCCGCGTCGGCGAGGCGCCGGCGGTCGGGCTGGCCCAGACCCTCGAACGCCTCGGCCTCCGCCTCGGGCGCCTGAAGACCGGCACGCCCCCGCGCCTCGACGGGCGGACCATCGACTGGTCCGGCCTGGAGATGCAGGAGGCCGACGCCGAGCCGGTGCCGTTCTCGACGCTGACCGAGCGGATCACCAACCCGCAGATCCGCTGCGGCATCACCCGGACCACTCGGGCCGTCCACGACCTGATCCGCGCCAACCTGCACCGCTCGCCGATGTATTCCGGCGGCATCGCCAGCCGGGGCCCGCGCTACTGCCCGTCGATCGAGGACAAGGTGGTGCGCTTCGGCGACCGGGAGGGCCACCAGATTTTCCTGGAACCTGAAGGGCTCGACGATCCCACCATCTACCCGAACGGCATCTCGACGGCGCTGCCGGAGGCGGTGCAACGCGACCTCGTGCGGCTGATCCCGGGCCTGGAGCGGGTCGAGATCCTGCGGCCGGGCTACGCCATCGAGTACGACTACGTCGATCCCCGGGAGCTCGATCTCGGCCTCCAGGTGAAGCGCCTGCCGGGCCTGTTCCTGGCCGGCCAGATCAACGGGACCACGGGCTACGAGGAGGCCGCCGGCCAGGGCCTGGTGGCCGGCCTCAATGCCGCCCGGCACGCGGGCGGCCTCGGCATCGCGGGCTTCGACCGGGCCGAGTCGTATCTCGGCGTGATGATCGACGACCTCGTGACCCAGGGGGTCAGCGAGCCGTACCGGATGTTCACCTCGCGCTCGGAGTACCGGCTGTCCCTGCGGGTCGACAACGCCGACGCCCGGCTGACGCCGCGCGGGATCGCGCTCGGCTGCGTCGGGGGACACCGGGCGACCCAGTTCGCGGCCGGCCAGGCGGCGCTCGGCGCGGCCCGCGCCCGCCTCGACGCGGTGAGCCTGACGCCCAGCCAGGCCGCGCCCCACGGGATCAGCCTCAACCGCGACGGCATCCGCCGCACCGGCTTCCAGCTGCTCGCGTACCCGGAGATCGGATGGGCGGACTTGGCGGCGGTGTGGCCGGACCTGGCGGAGGTCCCCCCGCGGATCGCCGACCGGATGAAGACCGACGCGACCTACGCGGTCTACCTCGACCGCCAGAACGCCGACATCGCGGCCTTCCGCCGGGACGAGGCGGTGCGCCTGCCGCCGGGGCTCGACTACGCGGCGATCAGCGGCCTCTCGAACGAGATGCGGGTGAAGCTCGAGACCGTGCGCCCCGGGACCCTGGGGCAGGCGGCCCGGATCGAGGGCGTCACCCCGGCGGCCCTCACCCTCCTGGCCGCCCACGCAAGGCGCGGCGCGCGCGCGCCGTCGGCCCCCGTGGACCGGCACCCGGCATGAGCGATCCGGATCGCGCCCGTGTCCTGGCGGCGGCCGGTGTTTCACGTGAAACAGCGGAGCGGCTCGACTTCTACGTGGCGCAGCTGCGACGCTGGCAGCCCATCAAGAACCTCGTCGGCCCCGCGACCCTGACGGAGGTTTGGAGCCGCCATATCGACGACGCGCTGCAACTGCTCGACCTCGCGCCGGAGGCCCGCACGTGGCTCGATCTCGGCTCCGGGGCGGGCATCCCGGGCCTGATCCTGGCCATCGCCGGCCGGGAGCGCGGCGTCCGGGTCGACCTCGTGGAGAGCAACGCGCGCAAATGCGCCTTCCTCACCGAGACCGCCCGGCTGACCGAGGCCCCGGCCCGGGTGCGCAACGCGCGGATCGAGGCGGTGATCGGTGAGTACGGCGGGACCGACGTGGTCTGCGCCCGCGCCCTCGCCCCGATGACGCAGCTCCTCGCCTGGACCGAGCCTCTGTTGAAAACGGGCACCACCGGCCTGTTTCCGAAGGGGCGGGACGTACAAGCCGAATTGACCCAGGCCGGCGCGCAGTGGAGAGTCGTTAACGACCTCGTGCCGAGCCGGACCGATTCCGAAGCCCGGATCGTGCGCGTCACTGCCCTCGCCGCCCCGAGCCACCGATGAGCGAAGCGATCCTCGGCGATCCCGCCGACCGGTCCATGGATTCATCCATGCGACGCCCTCTGCGCGTGCTGGCGCTCGCCAACCAGAAGGGCGGCGTCGGCAAGACCACGACGGCGATCAACCTCGGCACCGCCCTGGCGGCGATCGGCGAGGACGTGCTGGTGATCGACCTCGACCCGCAGGGCAACGCCTCCACGGGCCTCGGGATCGACCGCGCCAAGCGCCGGGTCTCGACCTACGAGGTCATGGCCGGCGAGGCCTCCCTGGCGCAGGCCGTGGTCCCCACCGCCGTGCCGCGGCTGTCGCTGGCGCCCTCGACCATGGACCTCCTCGGCCTGGAGCTGGAGCTGGCCACCCTCCCCGACCGGGCGCACCGGCTGCGCGGCGTCCTGAAGAGCCTGACCCAGGCGCCGAGCCTGAGCCGGATCAGCTACGTCCTGATCGACTGCCCGCCCTCGCTCAACCTGCTGACCATCAACGCGCTGGCGGCCGCCGACGCGGTGCTGGTGCCGCTGCAGTGCGAGTTCTTCGCCCTGGAGGGCCTCAGCCAGCTGCTGCGCACCGTCGAGCAGGTCCGCGGCGCCCTGAACCCGAAGCTGACGATCCAGGGCATCGTGCTGACGATGTTCGACCCGCGCAACAACCTCTCCGCCCAGGTCGTGGCGGACGTGCGCGGGTTCATGGGCGACAAGGTCTACGAGACCGTGATCCCCCGCAATGTCCGGATCTCCGAGGCGCCCTCGCACGGCAAGCCGGCGCTGCTGTACGACCTGAAATGCGCCGGCAGTCAGGCCTACCTGCGCCTCGCCTCGGAGGTGATCCAGCGCGAGGGCCGGGTTCCGGCCGCGGCCTGACGGATTTGAGTCCCCCTCCCGGTACGAGGGGCGAGTGTGGAGCGTGACACGGGTGGCGATCATGGCGGAGGAGGGGGCGAAGCCTCGACTGGGGCGCGGGCTCGCGGCGCTGATCGGTGACTTCAACGAGGCCGGCCGCGCCTCGGCCAAGGCCGAGGAGCAGCGCAGGGTTCAGATCGAGTTCCTGCGCGCCAACCCGCGCAACCCGCGCCGGAGCTTCGCCGAGACGGAGCTGTCCGAGCTGGCGGCCTCGATCGGTCAGCGGGGCATCATCCAGCCGATCGTGGTCCGCCCGATCGGCGACGTGCCCGGGACCTACGAGATCGTGGCCGGCGAGCGGCGCTGGCGGGCCGCCCAGCGCGCCGGCCTCGACGAGGTGCCGGTGGTGGTGGTCGAGATCGACGACCGCGGCTCGCTGGAATTCGCCATCCTGGAGAACGTCCAGCGCACGGACCTCAACGCGATCGAGGAGGCGTCCGGGTACGAGCGCCTGATGAAGGATTTCTCGTACACCCAGAAGGAGCTGGCCGAGATCCTGGGCAAGAGCCGCAGCCACCTCGCCAACACGCTCCGGCTGCTCAACCTGCCGCTGTCCGTGCAGGAGCGGGTCACCGCCGGCGAGCTGACCGCCGGCCACGCCCGCGCGCTGCTGGCCGTGCGCGATCCCGAGGCGACGGCGCGCCGCGTCGTGGCCGAGAGCCTGTCGGTCCGGGACGTGGAGGCCATCGCCTCCGCGGAGGCTGCCCCGGCCGAGACGCCGCGCCCGGGGCGCCCGCGCCTCTCGGCCGAGCGCCCCGCGACGGTGCGCGACCTGGAGCTGCGGATCCACCGGGCGCTCGGCGTCCCGGTCTCCTACAAGCCGAAGGACGCCGATTCGGGCGAGATCCGCATCCGCTACGAGACCCAGGACGAGCTGCAGGCCCTGCTCAACCGGTTCAAGGTCTCGGACGCCTGAGGCGGCGCCGTCGGCGCCCCGTAGAGCGGAGGAGCGGAGCTTGGCCGAGCAGGGCGGCGCGGCGGCGCGGAAGTTCGACGCCGACCGGGCCGGGGCGTACGCGCAGCAGAGCCGGATCGCCCTGGCGGGCTACGACGCCTGCCACGAGCTCGCCGCCTGCATGCTCGCCGCCGCCCTGGGTCGCGGCGCGCCCGCGCGGCTGCTGGTCGTCGGCGCGGGCGGGGGCGGCACGGAGATCGTCACCGCGGCGGCCCTCGAGCCGGCCTGGCGCTTCACCGCCGTCGACCCCTCCAGCGCCATGATGGACCTGACGGTCGCGCGGCTGGAGCGGGACGGACTCGCCGACCGGACCGAGATCGTCCGCGGCCCGGTGGAGGCCCTCCCCCGCGACGCGACCTACGACGCCGCGACCCTGATCGGCGTGCTCCACCATCTGCCGGGCGACGCGGAGAAGCGGGCGATCCTGCACGCCATCGCCGGACACCTGAGGCCGGGGGCGCCCCTGGTGCTCGCCGGCAACCACTACGCCTACGCGAGCCAGCCCCTGCTCCTGGCGGCCTGGGGCGAGCGCTGGCGCCAGCAGGGCGCCGGCGCCGACGAGATCGAGGCCCGGCGCGGGAAGATCCTGCAGGGCGCCGACCCGCCCCACTCCGAGGAGGCCGTCGCGGACCTGCTGGATGCCGCCGGCTTCGGGACGCCGACCCGCTTCTTCTTCAGCCTGTTCTGGGGCGCTTGGCTCGCGCGCCGCCGTGCCGGGGGCGCGGACGGCGCCTGAGCCCGGCTAGCGCCGCCGCCGTGCCCCCGCCTCCGCGACCCGCAGGAGGGCCGCCGAGGCCAGCGCGTGGGCCAGGTCGGGCTCGGCCCGCCGGCAGGCGAGGACGGCCTCCTGCAGGGCCGCGACGGCCTGGCGGAGGGTGCCGGGCGGCCACGCGCCGAGCTGGCCCTCGATGCTGGCCTTGCGCTTGAAATGCAGGCCCCGCCAGGTCGCGGCCATCATGGCGGGCGTCTTCTCGGGATTGTCGAGGCGGGTGGTGAGCAGTGTCAGGGCGTGCCGCAGCGCCGAGCCCAGCACCACGCCCGGATCGAGGCCCTCGTGCCGGAAGCGGCGGTAGTCGCGCTCCACCGCCTCGCGGCGGCCGTCGAAGGCGGCGTCGATCAGGGTGTTGAGCACGCTCGCCGCGACGTCGCTGGTGACGGCCTCGACGTGCTCGAGGGTCACGGTCTTGTCCCCCTCCCCCGCGGCGTAGAGGGCGAGCTTCTCGATCTCCATCAGGCTCGCGCGACGGTCGCCGCCGAGGCTGCGGGCCAGGACCTCCCGGGCGGCGCGGTCGATGCGCAGGCCGCGCTCCTGGAGGGTGCGCTCGATCAGGTCCGAGAGGGTCCGCTCGTCGTCGGCGTAGCAGGGGATCGCGAGCGCCTTCGGCGAGCGCTCGCAGAGGGTGCGGAGCGGGTTGTTCTTGGCGAGGTCGCCGGCCTCCACCACGATGCGGGCGTCGGCGACGGTCGCGCCCAGCACCGCCTCGACGGCGGGCGCGTAGTTGCGCGTGCCGGGCCGGACCCAGATCGACCGGCGGCCGCCGAACAGGCCCATCGTCCCGGCCTCGTCGCACAGCCGGCCCGGATCGGCGGCCAGGGCGTCGCCGTCGATCCGCACCAGCGCGAAGGGATCGGCCGGATCGTCGACGAAATCCTCGGCGAGCTTCCGGGCCCGCTCGGTCACCAGACCGGTATCGGGCCCGAAGACCAGGATGACGGGGATGCGCGGATCGGGCCCGCGCCGGATCAGCCCCTCGATCTCGCCGGCCTTGACTGCCGTCACGTCGGGTTACGGCTTTGTCGAGAGCACGGCCGCGAGGCGGCTCTTGATCTGATCGGACAGCACGCTCGCCAGCCGGATCTCGGCGTCCCGCGCCGCCCGCTGGCTGGCGAAGCGCTGGACCGAGCGGTCGTAGGTCGCGGTCGAGGTGGCGACACCCTCGGTGTAGACCTTGGTGCCGGCCATGTCCTCCAGGCTGTACTTGATGTTGGCCACCAGGGTGCCGGCCTCGGCGCGGCCGGTGGTGGACGAGACGATCGGGGTCTGCACGATCTCGGAGCCCGAGAGCTTGAGCCGGTAGCGCTTGGTCGCCGGATGGCCGGACCCGTCGAGGTCGAAGACCAGCTCGCTGCGCAGGTAGTGGCCGAGGCGCTCCTGGCCCTGGGCCATCGCCACGTCGTCGACCTGCACCGAGGCGAGCAGCGCCTGGACGGATTCTCCCGAGGCGGTCGGCCCGTAGAGCGGCCGGAAGCAGGCCGAGAGGCTCAGCGCCAGGCCCGTCGCGCAGGCGAGGCGGGTGATACGCCCCGCGATGGAAACTCCCGAACCCACCATCCGCCGTCGTTCCGCCCCTGCCTGTCGGATCGTTCTAGCGCGGACACGGCGTGCCGCGCCACGACGCTACGGGGCAAACGTTACGATTCCTCTGCGGCAAGAGCGTGATCGTCCCGTTTCCGACCGTGAGGCCGCGGAGCGCCGGAGCGCCGGGGGGTGGCGACGCCTAGGCGATCGCCGAGAGGTAGGCCGAGACCGTGACGATGGCCAGCACGGTGGAGGCCAGCACCACGGTGGCGGTCAGGTCGGCCTCGCGCCGGTAGAACTCGGCCAGCATGAACGGCCCGGTGCCGGTGGGGAGGGCGGCCATGAGCACGGCGGTGTGGAGCAGGAGCGGGGGCAGGTCGAACAGGTAGCGGCCGAGGCCGTAGGCCAGGAGCGGGTGGAGCGCGAGCTTCAGGCCGACGAGCAGCGCGGCGGTGCGCCCCTGCCCGCCCCCGGTGTGGCGGGCCTGGGCCAGGAACAGGCCGAGCGCCACCAGGGCGCAGGGCGCCGCCGCGCCGCCGAGGAGCTTCAGGAACGTGGCCACCGCCTCCGGCACGGTCAGCCCGGCGCTCGGCACCAGGGCGCCCAGCGCCGGCGCCACCAGCAGCGGGTTGCGCACGAGGGAGCGGATAACCGTCCACCAGACCGGCCGGCGGGCCCCGCCGCCGCGGCCCGTGGCGGCCGCCTCGCGCCGCAGACCGGTCTCAATCAGCACGATCGCCACCGCGAACACGCCGCAGACCGTGAGGATCGCCGCCACCGTGGTGGGCGCGAGCGCCTCCGGCCCGAAGGCGACCAGCGCCAGCGGGAAGCCCATGAAGCCGGTATTGGCGTAGCCGGCGTTGAGGCCGTCGACCGCGGCGTCGGCCAGCGGCCTCCCCGCCCCGCGCCGGATCATCACGGTGAGACCGAAGACCGCGAGGCTGCTGAGCCCGAAGGCGCCGATGAAGCCGGGCTTCCAGATGGCGCTCCAGTGGGCGTGCGCGGTCACGTCGAACAGGAGCGCCGGCAGGGCCAGGAAGACCACGAACCGGTTGAGCTCGGTGGTGGCGGCGGCTCCGAGCACTCCGATCCGCCGCGTCAGCCAGCCGGCGAAGATCAGCGCGAAGATCGGCAGCACGACCAGCAGGGTCGAGAGCATGGCGGGTCCGGGTCGGAGGACGATGCTCCGGCCTTAGGACGGTTTCCGATCCCGGCTCCAGTGCCGCGGACGGGGACCTGCCATGCCGCGGCCCCCGCCCCCGCAAACTACCAGCGGTAGATCAGGCTGCCGATGACCGTCGCGGGCGCGCCGCGATAGCAGAAGCCGGCCTGGCAGGTCGTGTAGCTGCGGTCGAAGATGTTGGTGGCGTTGATCTGCGCGCGGAAGCCCCTGTATTTCGGGTCGAGGGCCGCGAAATCGTAGGCGACCAGCGCGTCGAACAGGGTCACGGTCGGGTTGCGGACGGTGTTCTCGTCGTCGGCGAAACTCGTCCCGGCGTAGCGGATACCGCCGCCCAGTTGCAGGCCGGCCAGCGGCGAGGAGGGCGCGAACAGATAGGTTCCGAAGGCGGTGAAGCTGTCGCCCGGGATGCCCGAGAGGGCGTTGCCGTCGATCGGCCGACCCGTGACCAGGGAGGTCTGGCGCAGGTAGCGAAGATCGAGATGGGTGTAGGACAGCGTCAGGTTGGTTCCCGGCGCGAAATTGGCCGTCAGTTCGGCCTCGAATCCCTTGGACTCCACCGACCCGGTCGCGACCTGATTGGCGATGTTATTGGGATCCTGCCGCAGGAGCGACGATTGCACGATGTCGAATCCTGAGAACGACGTCGTGATGTTGGTGTTCGGGATGGCCACCTTCACGCCGGCCTCGATCTGGTCGCCGGTCGCGGCCTTGAACGGGTTCCCGTTCACGTCGATGCCGACCTGCGGCGTGAAGGTCGTGGCGTAGCTGGCGTAGGGCACCAGGAAATCGGTGAGCAGGTAATTCAGCCCGATACGGCCCGAGAAGGCCCGGTCGGTCTGGTTGGCGACCGTGCCGGCCGTCTGGTCGCTCGTGTTCTGGAAGACCCAGTCGTGCCGGCCGGTGAGGGTCAGGACGAAGCGCCCGAGCTTGGCCTGTTCCTGCAAGTAGGCACCGATCTGATCCTGCGCCTGGCTCTGGAAGTTCGTGTAACGCGGCCGGGCGATGACCTGCTGCCCGTAGTTCAAGGTCAGGAGGTTGAGATCCGGCGCGGCACCGAAGCCGAAGGCGCGCGTGTAGTCGTAATGGGCGTAATCGACCCCGCCGATCAGGGTGTGCTGGATCGGACCGGTGGTGAAGTGGCCTTCGAGTTGGTTGTCGAGGGAGATCTGGCTCAGCGTGTCCAGGTAGGCGCCGGCCGTCCGCGAGCCCAGGGTTCGGGCAGGATTGAGTCCCGTGATCGACGTGTAATCGTAATCCGCGCGGACATCATAGTAGCGAAAGTTCTGACGGAAGATCAGATCCGGCGAGAATTTGTGCTCGAAAGCGTAGCCGATGCGATATTGCTGCTGCTTGTACTGATTGAACGCCGGGTCACCGGAGTAGAAATTGGTCACCCGGAAGCCCGGATCGTTGTAGAAGAACGACGTTCCCGGCAGGCGCGACTCGAAATACTCGCTGAGGAACGTGAAGCTGGTGTCGGAATCCGGTCGCCACGTGAAGGACGGGGCGATGAAGGTGCGGTCGTCGTCTCCGCCGGGCAGGTAGGTGTTGGACTGGCGCTTCACCCCGGTCACGCGGTAGGCCAACGTCCCGTCGGTGCCCGCCACCGGGCCGCCGATGTCGAAATTGCCCTGGAAGCGGTCGTAGTTGCCGGCCTGAAACTGCACCTCGCCGAAGGGCACGAAGACCGGGCGCTTCGAGGTCGAGTCGACGATGCCGCCGGGCGAGCCGAGACCGTAGAGTCCCGAGGCCGGCCCTCTCAGGATGGTGACCGCCTCCAGCCCGTAGGGCTCGCTGCGCGGGATCGTCAGGCCGACGGCGTTGAGGCGCAGGCCGTCGCGGAAGATGCCGTTGTAGGTCGCGCTGAAGCCGCGGATGTAGAAGGCATCGTAGCGCGGGTCGAAGCCGAACACGCTGCTCGACACGCCCGGCGTGTAGGCAATCGCCTGGGCCAGATCCTGCACGTTGCGGTCGTTGAGCTGCTCGCGGGTGACCACCGAGACCGATTGCGGGGTCTCGATCAGGGGCGTGTTGGTCTTCGTCGCCGTGGGGCTCACGCGCGCCACGTAGCCGGTGACGCCGGAGGGTCCGCCGCCGCCGCCGCTGGTGGCCGCGCTGCCGCCGTCGCCGCCGCTGACATTGCCGCCGCCGATGCCGGATCCCGCGGGGGCCGCGATGGCCGGCCGGGTGGCCTCCACGGAGATCTCGTTGAGCTGGACGGCGGCGTCCTGCGCGGCGGCGGCCCGAACGAAGGCGACGGTGGTCAGAGCGGTGGTGGCGAGGAGGAGGCCGGACTGAGCGGAACGAAGCGACATCGGAGACCCAGAAACACGCCTACAGACGGCGCCTGGAGCTCAGGTACCATTACTCACGGTCTCTTGATCAAGCCGAAAACGTGTTGCAAATCACACACTTAGAAGCGTTCAAATCTGGAGCGGTTCGAGCCTAGAACTCGAGCGGCGGCTCCCGCAGGGCGGTGGCCTCCCGGGTGCAGGCGGCCTGATCGGGAACCGTCCCGGGGCCCGCGAGGGCCGCGCGAAGCTCGGCGCGGGCCCTGTCGAGATCGGCCCGGAAGGTCGCGTCGCCCATCAGGGCGGCGAAGACCGCGGTGCCGGTCAGGCGCCCCGCCGCCACGTCGCTGAGCCAGTGCACGCCGCACACGATCCGGCTCTCGCCGTAGGCCCGGCCGCGGGCCAGGATCGGGGTCGCCTTCTCGGGCACCAGGGACGCGAGGATCAGCGCGTAGGCCCAGCCCTGCGTGGCGTGGCCCGAGGGGTAGCTGAAGCTGTCGGCCAGGGCCTGGCTGCGCTGCACGCAGATCGGCGCCTCGTTGCCGACGAACGGGCGCAGGCGGCGGTAATGGACCTTGGGCCCCCGCGTCGCCCGCGCGAGATCGAGCCGGGCGCGCTCGAGGAGGTTGATCACCGCCGGCACCCGCGCCTGATCGATCCGGGTGCCGAGCACGCAGGCGAAGTTCTCCAGCACGGCGGCGGCCCCCTCCGACACGTCGTTGGCGGCGAGCTCCCAGCGGGGCGTCCCCTTGAGGGCGCGGGTGCTGCTGAAGGCCGCCCGGTCGGCCTTGTCGAGGGGCGCGTCGTGGGCCGGCGGGGAGGGCAGGAACTGGACGGCGTCCGGCACCGCTCCTTCGGCCAGGTAGGGCTTCACGGCCGGCTTGCCGGGCTTCAGCGTGTCGGCGCCGAGGGACGGGGCCGCGGGTGTTGCCGAGGGGGCCGCGGGGGCCGGGCGCGGGGAATCCTCGGCGCGGGCCGCGACGGCCAGGAGGAGGGCGAGGGCGGCCGGGGCGAGGAGGGGCAGGGACGGCGTGCGCAGCATCGGATCCGGGGCTCTATCGGATGGAATCTGCGGGGCGCGCCCGCTGCCGGACGAACGGCTCAGCCGGCCGCTTCAGTCCCTGCACAGGCACACACGCCTGTCCAGGGCGAGGCGGCGGCGATCCGGGCCGCCTGTCACCCGCCCCGGGCCGCGCACCGCGCTCACGCCGCCCGGATCGCGGCGGCCACGGCGTCCGGGTGCTCCTCGTGCGGGCTCAGGGCACCGGGGATCGCGGCGCCGGTCACGCGACCGTCGGCGATGAGGGCGTCCATCTCGGCGCCCGAGCGCCGGGGGGCGCCCGCGGGCCGCAGCACCAGGGTCGGCGGCAGGCCGTCGCCGAACAGGGCCAGGAAGGCGTCGCGGCTGCCGACCGGGTCGAGGCCCCCGGTGACGAAGGCCGCGGTGCCGAAGCGGCCGTTGCGCTGACGGGTGATGGCGTGCTTGTCGCGGATCACCGCCGGCGTGACCCGGGCCGCGTCGGCGTAGACGTGGGCGCGCATCATCCGGCCGATGATCGGCGGGCTGATGTTGATCCGGTAGAGCGCCTCGCCGAGGACCGGGGCCTCCACGGCCCGGCGGATGCGCGGGAACCAGTGCGCCCGGCCCGGCATCGCGGTGGGCAGCGGTCCCCGCCAGGTCGGGGCCACCAGGACCAGCCGCTCGAAGGCCCGCGGGTGGCGCCGCGCCGCCGCGACCAGGTAGCCGGCGGCGTGGCCGGCCGCGACGCCGAGGGCGTAGGGGCCGGGCGCGGCGGCCAGCAGGGCGTCCAGGAAGGCGTGGAAGGTCGCCGGGGCGAGGGGGACCCGCGCCCGCGGCCGGGCGCCGAAGCCCGGCCAGTCGGGGACGTGGCAGCGGTACTGCGTCCCCAGCAGGCCGGCGAGGCCGCGCATCTCGGCCCGCGCCGAGATGGTCGACAGGGCCGGGAGCAGGAGCGCGTCCGGCCCCGCCCCGATCCGGTCGCAGGGGGTCGGCACCGTCCGGCCCGCCACCGTGAGGGTCAGCTCCGACGTCTCCATCGCGCTCCCGCCAGCTTCCGGATGTTCAGGTGCGCAGCAGCTCGTTGATGGCGGTCTTGGACCGCGTGCCGGCATCGACGCGCTTGACGATCACCGCGCAGTAGAGGCCCGGGCCCGGCGTGCCGTCCGGCAGCGCCTTGCCGGGCATCGTGCCCGAGACGACCACCGAGTAGGGCGGCACCCGGCCGTACATGACCTCGCCGGTGGTCCGGTCGACGATCTTGGTGGAGGCGCCGATATAGACGCCCATGGACAGGACGCTGCCCTGGCCGACGATGACGCCCTCCGCCACCTCGGCGCGGGCGCCGATGAAGCAGTCGTCCTCGATGATCACCGGGTTCGCCTGCAGCGGCTCCAGAACGCCCGCGATGCCGGCACCGCCCGAGATGTGGCAGTTCTTCCCCACCTGCGCGCAGGAGCCGATCGTCACCCAGGTGTCGACCATCGTGCCCTCGCCGACATGCGCGCCGAGATTGACGAAGCTCGGCATCAGCACGGCGCCGGGGGCGATGTAGGAGCCCCGGCGGACGAAGCAGCCCGGGACGGCGCGCAGGCCCGCGGCGCGGAAGTCGGCCTCGCCCCAGCCGGCGAATTTCGACGCGACCTTGTCCCACCAGGGCGCGCCGCCGGGGCCGCCCTCGATCGTCGCCATGTCGTTGAGGCGGAAGGAGAGCAGCACCGCCTTCTTCAGCCATTGGTTCACCACCCAGTCGCGGTTGCCGGACTTCTCGGCGACGCGGGCCTTGCCCGAATCGAGCAGCTCCAGGGCCGCCTCGACCGCCTCGCGCACCGCGCCCCGGGTCGCGGTCGACACGTTGGCGCGGTCTTCCCAGGCGGCTTCGATGGTCTGGGCGAGATCGGAATGGGCGAGATCGGAATGGGGCTTGCCGGCCTGGGACATGGAACGGATCAGAACTCTTGCGGCGGGAGCCCGTGCTTACAAGCGGCCACCGGAGCTGTCACCTGAGGAGATGCCGTCGATGATCTCGAGCAGTTCGCGCACCTGATCGAGATCGGTCACCAGATCGGCGAGGTCGTCCGCCAGGGTGTCGTGGACGGCCTGCGCGGCGGCGGGAAACTCCTCCAGCACGCGGCGCATCAGCATCGGGGTGATCCGCATCACCGCGGCGCTCCCCTCGGCCCGGGCCTCGGTCGGGCGCGTCCCGCGCACGAACAGGGCGAGCTGGCCGATCAGGGCCGAGCGCCCGGCCCGCACCGGCTCGGCCCCCGCGAGCCGGGGCTCCAGCCGGATCGTGCCCGCCATGACCACGAAGCCGCCATCGGCCGGGTCGCCGCGGGCGAAGAGCAGGTCGCCGTCGGCGAGGTCGCGCCGCTCCGCCGCGAAGGTCAGCAGGCGCAGGGCGTCCCGGTCGAGGAAGCCGAACAGCGGCGCGGCCGCGAGGATCGCGATATCGTCGTCGAGCCCCAAGAACGCCTCACCACCCTGCGCATACGCGAACCCGCCGGATCGCCTACACGTAAAGCTTCAATTCGTCAGGGCAGCAACTTGTATCCGCCACCCTCGGTCACGAGGATCGCGGCGGTGGCGGGGTTCGGCTCGATCTTCTGGCGCAGCCGGTAGATATGCGTCTCCAGCGTGTGCGTGGTCACCTGGGCGTTGTAGCCCCAGACCTCGGCCAGCAGGGTGTCGCGGTTCACCACGGCCCGGCCCGCCCGGTAGAGGAAGCGCAGGATCGCGGTCTCCTTCTCGGTGAGCTTCAGCTTGGAGCCGCGCTCGCCGACGAGGAGCTTGGCCCCCGGGCGGAACGTGTAGGGGCCGATCTGGAAGACCGCGTCCTCGGAGGCCTCGTGGCTGCGCAGGTGGGCGCGGATCCGGGCCAGAAGGATGCCGAACTTGAACGGCTTGGTGACGTAGTCGTTGGCGCCGGCCTCCAGGCCCTCGACGTGGTCCGCCTCGGAATCCTGGGCCGTCAGCATGATCACCGGGCCGCGGAAGCCGCCGGCGCGCATCCGGCGCACGGCCTCGCGCCCGTCGAGGTCGGGCAGGCCGACATCCATCACGGCGAGGTCGATCCGCTCCGCGGCGACCCGCCGGATCGCGTCCGCGGCGTTGGCCTCGGTGAAGACCGTGAATTCGTCGCAGAGATCGAGCTGCTCGGTCAGGGTGTCGCGCAGGATCGCGTCGTCGTCGCAGATCAGCAGGCGGTAGGCGTTCGGCATCGTCCGGGCCCCAGTGCGTGCTGCGGGAGGGGCGAGGGGCGGCCTGCCGGGTGCAGCATGCGATGATGTCAGATCGCGGCAGGATCGCGCGACGACCCTACCCAGGCTTGTGTTTCCGCATCCTTTCGCCGCCGTGACAAGCGCGCCGGCGAACGGGCTGCGGGAACGGGGCACGCCGCTCCGGGATCAGGTCGTCGGTCCCCGCGGCGAGGCGGAGGGCTGGCGCGCTCCCGAATCCCGGCTCGGCGGCCCGGGTTCGGCCGAGAGATAGGGCGCCGTTTGTGGCCGGAAGTTGCCTTGCGCGCAATTTTTCACCGGTTCGAAGTACGGATCCCGGGCATAAGGCCCGCGGGACCGGACGGATTCGGGAGGACGGACATGCGGCGGCCGAGCGGGGGACCCATCCGCCTGACCTTGGGAGAGATCCGCGTGCGCGCCCTCGTCGGGGACCGGCGGCGCGGGCAGCTGCTCGTCGGTCGGGCGGTGTTTCCCTGCGCCCTCGGGGCGGGCGGCATCGTTTGCGACAAGCGCGAGGGCGACGGCGCCTCGCCGCGCGGGCGGTTCCGCCTGCGCGGCGGCGCCTACCGGCCCGATCATCTCGCGATCCGGCCGCGCACGCTGCTGCCCCTGCGGGCGACCCGCCCCGACGACGGTTGGTGCGACGAGAGCCGGGACCGCCGCTACAATCGGCCGATCCGCCTGCCGGCCCCGGGGGTCAGCGCCGAATCGATGTGGCGGGACGACGGGCTCTACGACGTGGTGATCGACCTCGACTACAACCGTGCCCCGATCCGGAAGGGGCGGGGCTCGGCGATCTTCCTGCACATCGCCCGGGACGGCTACCGCCCCACCGAGGGCTGCGTCGCCCTGGCCCGGGCCGACCTGCTGCGCCTGCTCCGCCGCCTCGGGCCGCGGACGCACCTGCGGATCGGCTGAGGCGCGCGTCCGGCTCAGGCCTTCCGGGTCCGGGCCCCGAAGATCGCGGTCCCGACCCGGACATGGGTGGCGCCGAGCTGGATCGCCGCCGGGAAGTCGGCGCTCATGCCCATGGAGAGGATCGGCAGGTTGTGCGCCTTCGCCAGCCGGGCCAGCAGGGCGAAGTGGGCCGAGGGCGGGTCCTCGGCCGGGGGGATGCACATCAGGCCCTGGATCGCCAGCCCGTGGGTCTCCCGGCACTCCGACAGGAGGGTGGCGAGCTGGTCCGGGAGCACGCCGCCCTTCTGCGGCTCCGCGCCGGTGTTGACCTGGATCAGCAGCTTCGGGGTCCGGCCGGACCGCTCGATCTCCTTGGCCAGCGCCGCCGCGAGCGACAGCCGGTCGAGGGAGTGGATCACGTCGAACAGGGCCACCGCCTCCCGGGCCTTGTTGGATTGCAGCGGCCCGACGAGGTGCAGCTCCACGTCCGGGAACCGGGCCCGGAGATCCGGCCACTTCGCCACGGATTCCTGGACGTAGTTCTCGCCGAAGACCCGATGGCCGGCCTTGAGCGCGGGCAGGATCCCCTCGGCCGGCACGGTCTTGGAGACCGCGACGAGCTGGATCTCGGCGGGATCGCGCTCCGAATCCTCGGCGGCGCGGACGATCGCCGCCCGCACCTCGGCGAGACCGGCGGCGACGTCGGCCTGGCCGACGGGGAGCTTGTCGGTCCGCTGGCCCATCCCGTCCGTCGCGGGCGGGTTCGGGTCGGTGATCGCGTCGTCCATAGCGGGCCGTCCTATCGCTGCCGGACGCCGAACCAGGCGCCCCACGGTACACAACACCTCGGCGGCACCTTCCCGGCGACCCAGCTGTCCAGCTCAGACCCCTCATCCCGAGGTGCCGGAGCGCAGCGGAGGCCGCGAAGGAGCGCTCCAGCCGGCCGCTGCGATCCCTGGAGCCCTCCTTCGAGGCCCGCCGACGCGGGCATCGCGGGATGCGGGGAGGGATGGAATCAGCCCAGGGCCGGCCGCTCCCGTGTACCGTCTCTGCTGCGGAAGGACCTATGCGTTCGCGCGCCCCGCGCAAGTCCGAATCGCGCGCCGCGTTGACCGGCTGCGGCGCAGATATGCTATCGCGGCGCGACCGTGCCGTGGTCATCCTTCGGAATGACCGACGAGCCCCTGACCCAGCCGGATCCATGACCGCCAGCACCGCCCCCCAGCCCGTCGAGCGCTACAACGCCAAGGATGCCGAGCCGCGCTGGCAGGAGGCCTGGGCCGAGAAGCGGCTGTTCGAGACCGACAATTCCGATCCCCGCCCGAAATACTACGTGCTCGAGATGTTCCCCTACCCGTCGGGGCGCATCCACATGGGCCACGTCCGCAACTACGCGATGGGCGACGTGGTCGCCCGCTACAAGCGCGCCCGCGGCTTCAACGTCCTGCACCCGATGGGCTGGGACGCCTTCGGCCTGCCGGCCGAGAACGCCGCCATGGAGCGCAAGGTCAACCCGCGGGACTGGACCTACGCCAACATCGCGTCGATGCGCGACCAGCTGAAGGCCATGGGGCTGTCGCTCGACTGGAGCCGGGAGATCGCGACCTGCGATCCCGACTACTACAAGCACCAGCAGCGCATGTTCCTGGACTTCCTGGAGAAGGGCCTCGTCACCCGCCGCACCGCCAAGGTGAACTGGGACCCGGTGGACCACACGGTCCTGGCCAACGAGCAGGTGATCGACGGGCGCGGCTGGCGCTCCGGCGCCCTGGTGGAGCAGCGCGAGCTCACCCAGTGGTTCTTCAAGATCACCGACTTCGCCGAGGACCTGCTGACGGCTCTCGACGGGCTGGACCGCTGGCCGGAGAAGGTCCGGCTGATGCAGAAGAACTGGATCGGCCGCTCGGAAGGCCTGGAGGTCCAGTTCGGCCTCGCCCGGCCGGTCGCCGGCGCGCCCGACACGGTGACCGTCTACACGACCCGGCCCGACACCCTGTTCGGCGCCAAGTTCCTGGCGATCGCGGCCGATCATCCCCTGGCGGCCGCTCTGGCCGAGGGCAGGCCGGAGCTGCAGACCTTTATCGAGGAGTGCCGCCGCACCGGCACCGCCCAGGCCGCGATCGACACCGCCGAGAAGCACGGTTTCGACACCGGCCTCACCGTGCGCCATCCCCTGGACCCGTCCTGGGAGCTGCCGGTCTACGTGGCGAACTTCGTGCTGATGGAGTACGGCACCGGCGCGGTGTTCGGCTGCCCGGCGCACGACCAGCGCGACCTCGACTTCGCCAACAAGTACGGGCTCGGCAACACGCCGGTGGTCTGCCCGGAAGGGCAGGACCCGGCGACGTTCGTGATCACCGACACCGCCTATGTCGAGGACGGGCGGATGATCAACTCGCGCTTCCTGGACGGGATGGGCACCGGCGAGGCGTTCGAGGCCGTGGCCCGGCGGCTGGAAGGGGCGGGGATCGCCAGGCGCAAGGTCCAGTTCCGCCTGCGCGACTGGGGCGTGTCCCGGCAGCGCTACTGGGGCTGCCCGATCCCGATCATCCACTGCGACAGCTGCGGCCCAGTGCCGGTGCCGGTGGCCGACCTGCCGGTGAAGCTGCCCGAGGAGGTGTCCTTCGACCAGCCCGGCAACCCACTGGAGCGCGACGCCGCGTGGCGGAGCGTGCCCTGCCCGCATTGCGGCGCGGCGGCCCGGCGCGAGACCGACACGATGGACACGTTCGTCGACTCGTCCTGGTACTACGCCCGCTTCACGGCGCCCTGGCTGGCGGACGCGCCCACCGACCGCGCAGTGGTCGATCGCTGGCTCGCCGTGGACCAGTATATCGGTGGCATCGAGCACGCGATCCTGCACCTGCTCTACGCCCGGTTCTTCATGCGTGCGATGCGCGAGACCGGCTGGGCCGGCGTCGCCGAGCCCTTCGCCGGCCTGTTCACGCAGGGCATGGTGGTCCACGAGACCTACAAGGACGCAGCCGGCGCCTGGGTGCCGCCGGCCGAGATCCGCTTCGCCACCGAGGAGGGCGAGCGCCGCGCGTTTCACGTGAAAACTCAGGCGCCGATCGCGATCGGCCCGATCGAGAAGATGTCGAAATCGAAGAAGAACGTGGTCGACCCCGACGACATCATCGCGAGCTACGGGGCCGACACGGCGCGCTGGTTCATGCTGTCCGACTCGCCGCCGGAGCGCGACGTGATCTGGACCGAGGAGGGCGTGCAGGGCGCGGCCCGGTTCGTCCAGAAGGTCTGGCGCTTGGTGAACGCCGCCGGGCAGGCGAAAGGCGACGGCGCCGCGGATCTCGCTCTGCGCAAGGCCGCCCACCGGGCGCTCGCCTCCGTGCAGGACGATATCGAGCGCCTGCGCTTCAACCGCTGCGTCGCCCACATCTACACCCTGGCCAACGCCCTGGAGGACGGCCTGCGCGGCCCGGTCTCGCCGGCCGCCGCCAAGGAGGCCGCCGGGATCCTGGTCCAGCTCATCGCCCCGATGATGCCGCACCTCGCCGAGGAGTGCTGGTCCGTCCTCGGCCGCGGCGGCCTCGTCGCCCAGGCGCCGTGGCCGGAGACCGAGGCCGCGCTGCTGGTCGAGGACGAGATCACCCTGCCGGTCCAGATCAACGGCAAGAAGCGCGCGGACGTCACCGTGCCGCGCGACGCCGACGCCGCGGCCGTCGAGGCCGCGACCCTGGCGCTGGAGGCCGTCCAGAAGGTGCTGGAGGGCAAGGCACCGCGGAAGGTGATCGTCGTGCCGGGGCGGATCGTGAACCTGGTGGTGTGATCCGACATCCGCCCGGTCGCTCCGCTCCTGCCGTCTTCGCGAGCGGAGCGAAGCGATCCGGGGTCGCGTGACGGTCACAGGGAGGTCGCGCCGGCCTGGATCACTTCGCCTCGCGCGTGATGACGGAGCGGGTGAGCCCTGCCGGAGGATCTCACCCCGACCCGGTATCGAATCCTCACCCCCGGTGAAGGCACCGTGACCGCTGGCCGGTTCGACGATCCGGCTCGCCTCTCACGGCGCGGCCAGATCCGGATCCTGTCCGCTGGCTTCCAGGCCGCGCCGCACCAGCCCGTCGCGCTTCGCCCGCGCGACGAAATCCGCGAGATAGGCGGCTCCCGCCGGGTGCCCGACCGGCAGTCCCATCGCCTGCGGGATCTCCATGAAGTGCCCCGGCAGCAGCCGCACCTCCGGGTGCGCCGCCGCGTAGGCGGCGAGGGGCTGGTGCACCCCGGCCGCGACGTCGAGCCCGTCGCGGGCGAAGGCCGTGACCGCCTCGGCCGAGGTCGGGGCCCGCACCAGGGTGGCGCGCGTCAGGGCCCGGCTCAGGAACAGGTCGTAGGCGCTCCCGCGCCCCACCGAGACGCGCACGCCGTCGCGGTCCACCGCCTCCGGGGATCGGATCGGCGAGGCGGCCGGCACGAGGTAGCTGCCGGCGATCAGCACGTAGGGCTCCGTGAAGGCGATCCCCTCGGCCCGCTTCGGGTCGATCGCCAGGAAGCAGATGTCCCAGGTCCCGGAGCCCGCCGAGCCCGAGACCGCGCCCGCCCCCGGGAAGGTCACGAACGCCACCGGCACGCCGAGCCGGGCCGCCAGCGCCCGCGCGAGATCGACCGAAACCCCCGCCGGGCCGTCGGCGCCGCCCTGGGCCAGGACCGGGTTGCCGAGGTTGATCGCCGCCCGGAGCGTGCCGGTGGGGGCGAGGTCGTGCAGGACCGTCGGATCGGGCGTCATCGGTCTCGGCTCCGCGTGCGCGGCGGTGGGGAGGAGCCGGAGGAGCGGGAGGAGGAGGGCCGCGCGGATCCGCATGACGCTCGTCCCGCCCTCAGGCGCGCCGCGACGGCCCGGTCGACGGGGAGGCGCCGTCCCGGGCGGGACGGCGGCGCCGGCGGGCCAGCATGTTGAGGCCCTCGACGCCGGCCGAGAAGGCCATCGCGGTGTAGATGTAGCCCTTCGGCACGTGGGCGCCGAACCCCTCGGCGATCAGCGTCATGCCGATCATGATCAGGAAGCCGAGGGCCAGCATCACCACGGTGGGGTTCCGGGCGATGAAGGCCGAGAGCGGCTCGGCGGCGACCAGCATCACCACCACGGCGACCACCACCGCCACCATCATCACCGGCACGTGCTCGGTCATGCCGACCGCCGTGATGATCGAGTCGATCGAGAAGACGAGGTCGAGCAGCAGGATCTGGCCGATCGCCGCGCCGAAGCCGATCGTGCCGCCGGTCGCCCCCGCGGTCTCGGGCTCCGGATCCACCGTGTGGTGGATCTCCTTGGTGGCCTTCCAGAGCAGGAACAGGCCGCCCCCGATCAGGATCAGGTCGCGCCAGGAGAAGGCCTGGCCGAACACCGCGAAGACCGGCTCGGTCAGGTGGACGATGAACGCCACGGTGCCGAGCAGCCCCAGGCGCAGGATCAGCGCGAGCCCGATCCCGATGCGCCGCGCCCGGGTCTGCTGCTCGGCCGGCAGCTTGTTGGTCAGGATCGAGATGAAGATCAGGTTGTCGACACCGAGCACCACCTCCATCACCACCAGGGTGGCGAGCGCGGCCCAGACGGCGGGCTGGCTGGCGAGCTCGATCAGGTCGGTCACAGGCGGGGCGCCTCGCTGGTCGGGAACAGGCGGTTGCCCAGGGCGGTGAGGTCGAAGGGGGTGGGACCGCGCACCGGTTCGGGGGCCAGGACCTGCAGGATCTTCGGGAAGACCTTGAAGTGGGCGGGCGTGTGCGTGGTCAGCTCGCCGTCGGTGTTCACCGGCCGCGGCTTGCGGGTCGAGAGCCGGATCTCCCGCGTGTGGAACGCCCGCACGTCGCCCGCCCGCCCCTGCGTTCCCCGCCGCAGGGCGGGCAGCAGCGCGAGGAGACGCCACCAGTGATTGATCTCCAGGCTGTAGAAATCGAGCTTGCCGTCGTCGACCGCGGCACTCTCCTCCACGGTCATGCCACCGCCGTAGTGGCGGCCGTTGCCCACCGAGACCTGGATGGTGGTGACCTTCTCGACCACCCCGTCGTGCTCGATCGTCACCGTGAAGGGCCGGACCCGGCGCAGCACCCGCACCGCCGCCACCGCGTAGCCGAGCACGCCCCAGGTCTTCTTGGATTCGGCGGTCAGCTCGCCGGCGAGCTCCGCCGAGAAGCCGATGCTCGCCACGTTGAAGTAGTAGTGGCCGTTGACCCAGCCGAGATCCACCGGCCGCGCCTGCGCGGTCGGGATGAAGCGGGCCGCCGCCAGGGGGTCGAGCGGCAGGTTGAGGGAGCGGGCGAGGTCGTTGGCCGTGCCGAGCGGCAGGATCGCGAAGGGCAGACCGCTCTCCACCAGGGCGGGCGCGGCGTAGTTCATGGTGCCGTCGCCGCCGCCGAGGATCACGAGGTCGACCGCGCCGGCCCGGTCACGGATCACGTCGCGGCAATCGGCCTCCGGCGGCGGCTCCTCCGGCTCGATGCCGCCCGCCCGCAGGATTCCCCGCACCTCGTCCAGATCCAGGGCGCCGTTGCGCGCCTTGGCGTTGCAGAGCAGCAGGGCCCGACGCCTTTGCGTGCTCATCGCGTGCCCCCGGGAAGCGGGCCGGGGGGCGACTCGGTCTCAGGTCGGGACAAGGGATCCTCGGGGCACGGCAGGGAGCGGGCGGTCTGGAACGCGGTATCGGAACCCGGAAGCGGCCAGAGGCCAAGACTGTCCCCGACTTGGTACCCAAACGCACGAACGCAACCCCATCATCCCCGCAATCCCGGGCTGGCCGACGTCGCAGAGTTCGGCAGGATGTGGGCGCGCCCGAGCCCTTCGTGGAACCCCTCACCCACGCGGGCGCGTTCTCCATGATGCCCGCCCCGGCCGCCAGGAAGGCACCGATGTCCGCCACACGTCCCGTCCGTCCCCAGGTTCTCGCCCTCGGCGCGCTCCTGCCGTTCGCCCTCGCGGGCGGTGCCGCCGCCCAGAGCGCCTGGGTGGACCCGCCGCCCCGGGCCGCCGCACCGGCGCAGGGTCCGGCGCGGACTGCGGGGACGGAAGCGGCGAAGGCGCCGGCGACGGCCGTCGATCCGCGGGGGCAGGACGCGGTCGCCGCCCGCGCGAAGGCGCAGCCCGATGGCGCGCGCGCCGCCGAACCGGTCCGGCAGGCCGCCAGACCCGAGCCGGGCGAGGATGCCCTGCCGAAGGCGGCGGCGACGCGCGCGCCGGGCCCGAAGCGGGCGGCCGCCCTGGAGCGCCCGCCGGTCCGGGAGCCCCTGCACCACGCCGCGCGCCACCCGCACCGGCTCGCCGAGACGCCGGCCGCGGTCACCCCGGCGCCGGGTGCGCCGGCGGAGCGCGCCGCCGCCGCCCGGGCGCTGACGACGCGCTACCTCGCCACCGTCTCGGGCTCGAGCGACACCATGGTCGGCGCCGCGACCCAGTACTACGCGACCCGCGTGCGCTTCTACGGGCGGCCGATCACCACGGCGGCCCTCGTCGCCGAGAAGCGCAGCTTCGTCCAGCGCTGGCCCGAGCGGCGCTACGAGCCGCGGGCGATGCGCGCCGCCTGCGACGCCGAGACCTGCACGATCCGCGCGCTCGTGGATTTCCGGACCGCCAATCCGGGCCGGGGCGCCGTCTCCAGCGGCGAGGCCGAACTGGTTCTGGAGGTGGGCTTCGCCGGCACGCGGCCTTACATCCTCGGCGAGACCGGCCGCGTCCTGCGGCGGAGCATTCAGGCCGGAACCCTGGCCGCGTCGCCCGGCAAGGCGTAAGAGCCCCGCATCGCGGTCCGCCGCCCCGCGGCGGGCACGGGCTTGCGGGGGGACTCGCGGAAGGGCGTGCAGGGAAGCGGGCTGGGGGCGTGTCGTGGGATCGGTCCCGGTGGTCGGGCGTTCCGTGAGGCGCCCGCGGGCGGGCTTCGTCAGGAGGTGCGGTCGGGCCTCCTTCGCGCCGCGCGTCGGTGATGCCGGGATCGGGTGAATGACGTCTTCAACGGTGGTGGAGAAACAGGAGGCGGAGCCGGCCCGGCCGGTCCTCGACAGTCCCGGCCGCCTCGCCCTGCGCGAGACGATCCGGGCCGAGATCGCGCGCGCGCGTCCGCGCCCCGTCGCGGTCCGGACCCTCGAGTTGCTGGCCGAGGCCGCCTGCGCCCCCGACGAGGCCGGAACCGGCCTCCGCGTCCTCGACCGCCAGGGGGCCGTGCGGCGGCGGGACGACACGTCCGAGCCGATGACCCTCGCGGACCTGATCGCGGAGCTGCGCGCGCGCCATCCCGCCCTGTTCCTGCCGCCGGAGCCCGAGCCCGAACCGGCCCCGCGGACCGCCGAGGAGGCCCGCGATTCGTCCCTGCTGAGCGGCGCCTACGAGATGAAGGCCGCGACCGCCCGCTTCGTCGGGACCCAGTCCGAGCGGGCGCGCTCCCTGGCGGAGCGCTCCTCCGAGCAGGGCCGCGCGCTCGCGCAGAACGCCGCCGGCCGCTTCGCCAGCCTGCGGACGAACCTGCGCGGCCGCTTCGCCCGCCCGGCGGGCGCGGCCGCCGACGCGGAGGCCGCGCCCGCCCCGGCCGCGGATCCGACCGCCGCCTGGAACAGCGGCCCGGGACGGTTCGGAGAGACGCTGCGCGGCGGCCTCGGCCACCTGCGCGACCGGCTCGGCCTCGGGGGAGACGGGGCCGACGACGGCGCGCGCCGGCAGCGCCGCCTGCTCCTGGGCGCCGTCGCCGGCACGCTGGTGGCGGTCCTCGCCGCGGGGGTCGTGCTGGACCGCTCCGCGCCCGAACCCGGGCGTCCCGCCGCCCCGACCGGCTCCCGCACGGAGGCGCCGAGCACCCCCGCGCCGAACGCACGGCCCGCGAACCCGCCCGCCTCGGCCCCCGACACGGTGACGCCGCCCCCCGAGACCGGCGGCGAGTCCGAGCCCGACGCGCCGCTGCCGCCGAACGCCGTGACCGGACAGGCCCAGGTGATCGACACCGCGACCCTCAAGGTCGGCGGCAAGGTCGTGCACCTGTTCGGCGTCGAGTGGGTGCGGGGCGGCCAGGCGGAGGAACTGGCCCGGTACATCGGCAACCGGCCGGTGACCTGCCAGCCGGCCCCCGGCAGCGCCAACATGAACTGCCTCGTCGACGGGCGCGACCTCTCCGAGGTGGTGCTGTTCAACGGCGGCGGTCGCGCCTCTCCGGAGGCGAGCCCCGAGCTGGTCGCGGCCGAGGACCACGCCCGGAGCGAGCGGCTCGGCGTCTGGAAGCGCTAGCCGGATGCCGGCCGAACCGTTCGGCACGACGGCGGACGGCCGATCGGTCAGCCGCCACACCCTGAGCCGGGGCAGCCTGCGCGTCGCCGTCATCGAGTACGGTGCGGCCGTCACGGCGATCGAGGTGCCCGACCGCGCCGGCCATCCGGCCAACGTCGTGCTCGGCCTCGGCACCCTGGCGGGCTACGAGACCGTGAGCCCGAGCTTCGGCGCGATCGTCGGCCGCTACGCGAACCGCATCGCGGGCGGGCGCTTCAGCCTCGACGGGCACGGCTACCGATTGCCGGTGAACGAGGCCCCCAACACCCTCCACGGGGGCCCGGAGAATTTCGGCCGGCGCCTGTGGCGGGCGGAGTTCTCCGACGCGGCGCGCCTCGTCCTGGTCCGCCGCTCGCCGGACGGGGAGGAGGGGTTTCCCGGCAATCTCGACGTCCGCGTCACCTACAGCCTGCCCGAGGACGGCGTGCTGCGCGTCGACTACGCCGCGGTGACCGACCGGCCCACGATCCTGAACCTCACGAATCACAGCTACTTCAACCTCGCCGGCGAGGGGACGGGCAGCGTCCTCGACCAACTCGTGCAGGTCGAGGCGGACGCCTTCGCGCCGACCGACCCGACCCAGATCCCCACCGGCGCGCTCCTGCCGGTCGCCGGGACGCCGTTCGACTTCCGCACGCCGCGGGCCCTGGAGGCGCGGATCCGCGCCGGAGACCCGCAGCTCACCTACGCCAAGGGCTACGACCACACCTTCGCGCTGCGCGGGGCCGCCGGGACGCTGCGGCCGGCCGCCAGCTGCGTCGATCCCGGAAGCGGGCGGCGGCTCGACGTCTGGACCACCCAGCCGGCGCTGCAGCTCTACAGCGGCAACAACCTCGACGGGCGGCTGATCGGTCCGTCCGGGCGGATCTACCGCTCGGGCGACGGCGTCTGCTTCGAGACCCAGGGCTTTCCGGACGCGCCGAACCAGCCGGGCTTCCCGTCCGCGGGCCTGCGGCCGGGCGAGACCTTCGCGGCCGCCACGGAGTTCCGGTTCTCGGTCGTGTGACGGCCGCACCGCGCGGGCCTTCCGGGGGCGCGGCGTCGCCACCGGCGGAGGGCCGGACCGGTCGTCCCCGCGCGCTCAGGCCGCCGCGCGGTCGACCGCCCGCGGCGCCGGGATCGCGGCGGCCGGCGCGGCGGGATCGGGGCGCCACGCCTCGCCGAGCGCCAGGAGGGCGGCCTTCACGGCGTCGAGCCGCGACGGCTCGCCCTCGGCCATGCCCTCGGCGGCGGCGACCTCCTTCAGGTACTCGTCCCAGGCCCAGCGCCGCAGGATCTCGCGCTTGCAGCTCGGCAGCAGCCGGGGATGATCGCGCACCGCGGCCGGGGCGTCGAACACCGCGGCCGGGTTGAGCAGGGCGCGCTCCAGGTCGGGCAGGCCCGCGGGCGGCGCCCGGGAGACCCGGTGCGCGCCCCAGACCCGCAGGGTCCCCGCCCGGCGGCCGTCGGGCGGGTCCGGCTCGATCCGGTAGGTGAGGCCCTGCCGCTCGGCGTAGGCCACCACCCGCGCCCGCGTCGGGAACGTCAGCACCACCTCCGCGGCGAGGGTGTCGCGCCCGCCGGTCCAGCCCATCAGCGGCTCCCGCTCCGGCGGCGTCTCCCGCTCGAAGGTGAGAAGCCACGTCCCGGCCCGGGCGCGCCCCGCCGTGTCGACGGAGCGCCCGCGCCGGCGGATCAGCGCCCGGCGACCGGCGAGCCACGGCGCGCCGGCCGGGCCGGGCGGGCTGTTGTGTCCGATTCCGATCGTCCCATCCTGCATGGTTGCCTCCCGAAAGGGGCGCGCTCAGCCGCCGAAGAGGCCGAGCCGCGCCGCCGCTTGCACGCCGAAGCTCGCCGCGAAGGACAGCAGGGCCGCGTCCCAGGCGGTCAGGTGCGGGGCGTTGGCCGGCGGACCGGCCTGCGTGAGCGCCCGGCCGAGCCACGCGAAGCCCGACAGGCTCAGCAGGGCGGCCAGCACCCAGGGCAGGGCGGGGGCCGGGCAGGGCGCCGCCAGGGCGACGCACAGGGCGGCGGACAGGATCCAGCGGCCCAGCACGGTCCCGTCGGTGGTCCGCACCTGCCCTCCGCGCCGGCCGCGCCGCGACCGGGACAGGCCCCTGTGCCCGCCCCACAGGTCGAAGGTTGCCATCGCGCGCCTCCCCGGCTCAGTTCAGCCGGGGCTCCGGTCCGGTCGGACCGCGCCGCCAGCGGCGGATGAACGCCGCCGGGTCGGGCGGCCTGCGCGGCGCCGGGGCTGCGGGCGGTGCCGGGCCCGCGTCGAGCGTCTGGAGCGCCTCCAGGACCGCGCTCAGCGGCACGGGCTCGGCCCGGCAGCCCGGCAGGCAGCGCAGCGTCGGGCAGGAATCGACCGCGCGGGCGTCCGAGGCCCAGGAGGCCAGGATCGCCCGCTTCTCGGCCCGCGACAGGCCGGGATAGCGCAGCACCTCGCGCGGATGCCGGAAGACGTCGCCCGGCGCCACGAAGGCCTCGAACGGCTCGACCGCCTGCGGCCTCAGGCTGGCGGCCGCCACCGGACCCAGGCGCGCGATCTCGGGTTGGACGTGGTTCGTATCGATCGGCTGCATGCGACCCTCCTCATCGTGAGCAAAGGCTGGAGCGGCCGTCGGTCCTGGTCGGGGCCGCCGGCCGTCGCGTCATGCGTTCGTGTCCGCGGCCGCGGGGGCGGCCGCCGCCAGGACAGGCCCAGGACCGGCCCAGGACCGGCTCAGGACCGGCTCAGGACCGGCTCAGTGCTTGGCGACCGGCGCGCCCGCGCCGTTGATGGCGATGCGCCGGCGGCGCTCCGGCGCCTCGGCGGCGCGCGGCAGCGTCACGGTGAGGACGCCGTTGCGGAACGTCGCCTCGGCCTTCTCCTCCTCCACCGGCACGGGCAGGGCGATCGACCGCTCGAAGCGGCCGTAGCTGCGCTCGGAATAGCCGCGGTCCTTGTCGGTGGTCTCCGCGCGCTTCTCGCCTTTCAGAGTCAGGACGCCGTCCGCGATGAGCAGTTCGACGTCCTTCTCGTCGAGCCCGGGAAGCTCGGCGGAGACGCGCAGCGCGCCGTCCGCCTCCGCCAGCTCGACCTGGGGCCAACCGAAGCCGCGGCCCGCGAGGCTCGGCACGCTGCCGAACCCGCCGAACACGTCGTCGAACAGGCGGTTCATCTCCCGGTGCAGCGTCAGGAAGGGGCTGGCCGACCCCTGCGCGAGGGCGGTCGGCGCCGGGGTGCTGGTGCGGTTCCAGGGAATCAGATCTCTCACGCTCATGGTCCTCGCTCCATCGAATGCGGTGCAGTCGTGGGAACGGGCCCGCGGGTCCGCGGACCCGTGAGGGATGTCATCCGTGTCGATAAGGGGGTGGCCGGGCGCGCGGCCCGGGACACCGGATCAGGCTGCCGATCAGGCTGCCTTGGCCTCGCGGGTGATCTGCGCCGGGGCGTTGTCCTGGCCGGACGCGGCCGTCGTGCCGCCGATGGCGATGCGGCGGGGCTTCAGCGCCTCCGGCACCTCGCGCTTCAGCGCGACGGTGAGCAGGCCGTTCTCCAGGGACGCGCCCACGACCTTCACGTGCTCGGCCAGATTGAAGGTCTGGCGGAAGGTGCGGGCCGCGATGCCGCGGTAGAGGTAGTGCTTCTCACCCTCCTGGGCGGCCTTCTGACCCGAGACGAGGAGCGTGGTGTCCTGCTGGGTCAGCTCGATCTCGTCGGGCGTGAAGCCCGCGACCGCCATGGTGATGCGGTACTGGTCCTCGGCCACTTTCTCGATGTTGTAGGGCGGCCAGGCGGTCGACGGCTCGACGCGGTCGGCCTGGTTGAGCAGCTCGAACAGACGGTCGAACCCGATGGACGACCGGAACAGGGGCGAAACGTCGTACGTCCTCATAACCACATCCTCCGACGAGCAACGTGACTACAAGCAGCACCGGACACCGTGTCCGGCGCCCTCAGAGCGAGCCCGTTTCCAGGCCTCGCACGCGCGTAACGTGCGGGCGAGCGATCAGTTCCGCGCTGGGCGAGATTTTTTTTCGGGTCGGGCAGGCGTGGTCGAATACCGCGACCCGCCCCGTGCGGCCTCTCCCCTGAGCTGCGGGCTGCACAGGCCCGCGGTCCCGGTCGGCACGCGCGTCAGGTCGAGAGAGCGTGGCCCCGCCCTCGCCGGGGCGAGGGGCGCTCCGTCACAGACAGCGCCTCGAACCTGCCCAGGCGGCAGGGGAGGGGGGCGCCGCGGACGCCACAGGCCCCGCTCTCAGCCGACCGCCTCCTCCACGAGGATCTCGCGCTTGCCGGCGTGGTTGGCCGGGCCGACGATGCCCTCGATCTCCATCCGCTCCATGATGGAGGCGGCGCGGTTGTAGCCGATCTGCAGGCGGCGCTGGATGTAGCTCGTCGACGCCTTCTGGTCGCGCAGCACCACCTGCACGGCCTGGTCGTAGAGGTCGCCGCCGGCCTCGCCGAAGGAGCCCTGGTCGAACACCGCGCCGTCGAGTTCGAGCTCCGCGGCGCCGGCCTTGCCCTTCCCGCCGCGCTCGCCGCCCTTCTCGGGCGCGCCCTCCTCGTCGTCGGCGGTGACGGCGTCGAGGTAGCTGGGGCGGCCCTGGCGCTTGAGGTGGGCGACCACGCTCTCGACCTCGCTGTCCGAGCAGAACGGCCCGTGCACGCGCGTCGTGCGCCCGCCGCCGGCCATGAACAGCATGTCGCCCTGGCCCAGAAGCTGCTCGGCGCCCATCTCGCCCAGGATCGTGCGGCTGTCGATCTTGCTCGTCACCTGGAAGCTGATCCGGGTCGGGAAGTTCGCCTTGATCGTGCCGGTGATCACGTCCACCGACGGCCGCTGCGTGGCCATGATCAGGTGGATGCCCGCCGCCCGCGCCATCTGCGCCAGACGCTGGATCGCCCCCTCGATGTCCTTGCCGGCCACCATCATCAGGTCGGCCATCTCGTCGACCACGATCACGATGTACGGCAGCGGCGCCAGGTCCATCGCCTCGTCCTCGTACACCGCCTCGCCGGTGTGGCGGTCGAAGCCGGTCTGGACGGTCCGGGTCAGCACCTCGCCGCGCGCCGCCGCCTCGGCGACCCGGGCGTTGTAGCCGTCGATGTTGCGCACCGCGATCTTGGCCATCTTCTTGTAGCGCTCCTCCATCTCGCGCACGGCCCACTTGAGGGCGATGACCGCCTTCTTCGGGTCGGTGACCACGGGGGAGAGCAGGTGCGGGATGCCGTCGTAGACCGACAGCTCCAGCATCTTCGGGTCGACCATGATCAGGCGGCACTCCTCCGGCTTGAGCCGGTAGAGCAGGCTGAGGATCATGGTGTTGATCGCCACCGACTTGCCCGAGCCGGTGGTGCCGGCCACCAGCAGGTGCGGCATGCGCGCGAGGTCGGCGATGATCGGCTCGCCGCCGATGTTCTTGCCGAGGCACAGCGCCAGCTTGTGCTTGCTCTCGGCGAAGTCCGTCGAGGCCAGGAGTTCGCGCAGGTACACCGTCTCGCGCTTGGCGTTCGGCAGCTCGATGCCGATGGCGTTCCGGCCGGGCACGACCGCGACGCGGGCCGAGACCGCCGACATCGACCGGGCGATGTCGTCGGCGAGCGCGATCACGCGGCTGGACTTGGTGCCGGGGGCGGGCTCGAGCTCATAGAGGGTGACGACCGGGCCCGGCCGCACCGCCAGGATGTCGCCGCGCACGCCGAAATCGCCGAGCGTCGCCTCCAGCAGCGTGGCGTTCTGCTCCAGGGCATCGGCCGAGATCAGGCTCGCCTGGGACGGGCCGCGGGGGGCCGCCAGCAGGTCGAGGGCGGGCAGGGCGTAATCCTCGGGGCGGACCGGCGGCGCGGGGGCGCGCCGGGCCGGCACGGGCGCGGCGGGCGGCGGGGCCACCCGCGACGCGGTCGGCTCGGCCCGCGGCGGGATCGGGCGCTGCGGCGCCTCGAACGTGTCCGGATCGTCCTCCGCGTCGTCCCGCGGCGGCGCGGCGCGGCGGGCCGGCGCCGCGGTGGCGTCCTCGGAGGCGTCGAAGACGGGCTCGCGCCGGCTCGCGCCGGCCTGCCGGCCCTCGGGCAGGTGGTCGGCCCAGGGGAGATCGGCGTCCGTGAAGGCGCGGCGGGCCGCGAGGGCGGGCGACGCGCCGTCGATCGGCTCGGCCCGGCCCGCGCGCCACGCGGCGATCCGCTCGGCCGCGGCGCCGCGCAGGCCCATCAGCCCCTGCGCCAGGGCGCCGACACCGACGAGGCCGAGGCTCGGCTCGTCGGAATCCTCGCGCTCGTCCCGGCCCGAATCCCGGCCCCGCGCCGGCGCGCGCCGGACGGGGTAGGGGTCGTCGTGCAGGGGTTCCTCCTCGACGGCGCCGAATCGGCAGGCGCCGGTCAGGCTGAGGATCGCCACCGCGGCGTAGCCGAAGCCGACGAGGTGGGCTGCCGCCGACGAGACCGCGCCGACGATCACCCGCGCCATCGACAGCAGGCCGTCGCCGGCCACGCCGCCGAGGCCGGTGGGCAGCGGCCAGCGGGTCGTCGGCGGGAGCGCGCTCGCCACCGCGCTGGCGGCGCAGAAGCCGATGATCCAGAGCGCGATGCGCAGGCCGCCCTCGGGCAGGTCGCGCTCCCGCATCAGCCGGATGCCCCAGAGGACCGGCGGCAGCACGAAGGCCAGGGAGCCCAGGCCCAGGATCTGCATGGCGAGATCGGCCACGACGGCGCCCGGCTGGCCGAGGACGTTGTGGGCGGCGTGGTCGGTGGCGTGGTTCAGGCTCGGGTCGTCGATCGACCACGTGGCCAGCGCCACGGTCAGGGCGACCGCGCCGGTGAACAGCACGAAGCCGCCGAGCTCCGTCAGGCGCTTGCCCAGGAACGGGCGAACGCTGTCGACGAAAGTCTCGTAGGGCGATGCGGGACGGCGAAGCGAGCGCATGCGGGACCGGACGCGAAACGGGAACTTACCCCCGAGGCTAGGCACGAGCGCCTTAACGACCCGCTAAGGTTGAGGAAGGCTGACCGGCCGCCGGGCGGGGCATCCCCAGGCCGTCGTGCCGGCGCCCGGGAGGATGCAAAAGCCGCCCCGCTGTGGCACAGGAGCGGCCATGAATATCGACGGCCAGCCCTACCGCACGATCTTCCCGGACCCCGACGGCGTCAGCGTCCAGGTGATCGACCAGACCCGCCTGCCCTTCGCGTTCGAGTTGAGGCGCCTCGCCACGCTGGAGGACGCCGCGGTGGCGATCCGCACGATGATCGTGCGGGGCGCGCCCCTGATCGGCGTCACGGCCGCCTACGGGCTGGCGCTCGCCATGCGGGCCGACGCCTCCCACGACGGCATCGACCGGGCGGTGGCGACGCTCGCGGCGACCCGCCCGACCGCGATCAACCTGCGCTGGGCGCTGGACCGGGTCTCCGCCAACCTGCGCCAGACCGCGCCGGACGAGCGCTTCGCCCGCGCCTTCGCGGAGGCCGGCCGCATCGCCGAGGAGGACGTGGCGAGCTGCCGCGCGATCGGCGCCCACGGCGGCCAGATCATCGCCGACCTCCACGCGGCCCGGGGCGGCGACCGGCCGATCACCGTGCTGACCCACTGCAATGCCGGCTGGCTGGCCACGGTGGACTGGGGCACGGCGCTCGCGCCGGTCTACGCCGCCCACGAGCGGGGCGTGCCGGTCCACGTCCTGGTCGACGAGACCCGGCCGCGCAGCCAGGGCGCCGCGCTCACGGCCTTCGAGCTGAACGGCCACGGCGTGCCGCACACGGTCATCGCCGACAATGCCGGCGGCCACCTGATGCAGCACGGCGACGTCGACCTCTGCATCGTCGGCTCGGACCGGACCACGGCGAGCGGCGACGTCTGCAACAAGATCGGCACCTACCTGAAGGCGCTGGCGGCCCACGACAACGGCGTGCCGTTCTACGCCGCCCTGCCGTTCTCGACCATCGACTGGACGCTCGACGACGGGGTGAAGGAGATCCCGATCGAGGAGCGCGACGGGCGCGAGGTCACCCACATGACCGGCCGGCTGCCCGACGGCGGCTTCGCCACGATCGAGGTCGTCTCCCCCGGCAGCCCGGTGGCCAACCCCGCCTTCGACGTGACGCCGTCGCGCCTCGTGACCGGGATCATCACGGAGCGCGGCATCTGCGACGCGAGCCGCGAGGGCCTGTACGGGCTCTACCCGGAGCGCCGGAGCGCGGCGTGAGGGCGGAGTTCCGGGCGGCCGCGGCCGCCCGGCGCAGTATCCGGGGCGTCCCGAACGCGGTGTGACCGAAAAGGCAGCCTCGGGGGCAATTCGCGCCCCGTATCCACGCCGATGCTTCCCCGGCTCGACGGTGTTCGGCACAACGGATGCTGGACCGCCGCGGGGAAGAACACGTCTCGACGGCGGACGGACTGATCATCCCAGTCCGATCTCGATGCCTTCGAGGTGGCCGCGATGGCGAGATTTCATTTCGTCGAGGATTACGAGGCGTACGTACGCCAATTGACGCGCGACTTGCCCCTGGACGAGGCGATGAGCGTGGCGGTGGGCGGCGACTACGACCGGATCGGCGCGATCGAGTGCGAGATCCTCCACCATTTCGGGCTCCGGGACGGCCAGTCGGTGGTCGATTTCGGCTGCGGCTCCGGGCGCCTGGCGGTTCACCTCGCCCGCACCGGCACCGTCGCGTATCTCGGCCTCGACGTCGTCCAGGAGCTGCTGGACTACGCCAAGCGCCGCTGTCCCAAGGATTACCGCTTCGCCAGGAACACGGCGCTGTCGCTGCCGGTCGCCGACGGCAGCGTCGACCTCGTCTCGGCCTTCAGCGTGTTCACGCATCTCCTGCACACGGAGTGCTACATCTACCTGGAGGAGATGCACCGCGCCCTCAGGCCCGGCGGCCGCGTCGTGGCCTCGTTCCTCGAGTTCAGCATGGCCTCGCACTGGGGCGTCTTCACCAAGACGGTCGGCGAGCAGCGCACCAGCACGGTGCCGCACCTCAACACGTTCATCGAGCGCAGCGTCTGGCAGACCTGGGCGGACCATATCGGCTTCGACAGCGTGACGTTCCTCGACGGAACGGCGGCGCCGTGGCCGTCGGGCGCGCATCTGGGCCAGTCCCTCGCGGTGCTCGGCAAGGCGCCGGCCTGACGGCCCGGCCCGCTCAGGGCTCCCAGCGGTGGAAGACCGCGCTGTCGAAGGCGAAGACCGCCTCGCCGCGCTGGTTCACCCCGGTGTTGCGCGCGAAGGCCAGGCCCCAGCCGGGCCGTGACGCCGAGGCGCGCTTGTCGGTGAGCTTGGCGCTGAAGCGCACCGTGTCGCCCGCGTAGACGGGCTTCAGCCAGCGCAGGTTCTTGAACCCGGGGGAGGGCCCCGCCTCCGGCACCGGCCCGCGGCTGGCCGTGTAGGCGGCGTCCCGGGCGCGGGTCGTGAGCATCCGGTTCATGTAGGCGGCGGTCGTGTGCCAGCCGGAGGCGCAGAGGCCGCCGAAATGGCTGCGCCTGGCCGCGTCGTGGTCGAGGTGGAAGGCCTGCGGATCGTAGGCCCGCGCAAAGGCCACGATCGCCTCGGCGGTGAACGGGTAGGCGCCCAGGTCGCGCACGGCCCCGATCTCGGCATCCCGCAGGAACGGCAGGATCTCGGCATCCTCCGGCTCGGCGACCGGCCCCGGCACGCCGGTCTCCACCGGCCGCGGGGGCAGGGGGTCGGTGCCGCGGCGGGCGAGCATGAAGGTGAAGCGCTGGGTCAGCACCGTCTCAGCCCGCTGGTTGCCGAGGGCGAGCTCGGCGGTCACGAAGCCGAGGCCGGGCTTCGTGGCCGAGTCGCGCAGGCCCGCGACCCGGAAGGTCAGCGTCAGGGCGTCGCCGGGCAGGACCGGCGCGAGCCAGCGCAGCTCGTCGATGCCCGGCGCGCCGAGCGACGAGCCGCCCCGGAACGGCCCCTGCTGGAGCAGCCGCATGCCCAGGGCCGCCGTGTGCCAGCCCGAGCCGATCAGCCGGCCCGCGAAGGTCGTCTCCGCCGCCGCCTCGTCGAGGTGGAACGGCTGGAAGTCGAAATCCTTCGCGAAGCCCACGATGTCGTCGCGGGTCACCGTCAGCGGCTCCCCGACGATCACGTCGCCGACGGAGAAGTCTTCGAGGGCGGGATCGGGCATGGCGGGCTCGTCTCGTTGATCAGCGGGGCGGGGATGAAGCGCGCGCACCGTGCCGACAGCACCGGCCTCAGTTGGCGAAGCGGAAGTGCAGCACGTCGCCGTCCTGCACCACGTAATCCTTGCCCTCCAGCCGGAGCTTGCCGGCGTCCCGGGCCCCGGCCTCGCCGTTGAGGGTCGTGTAATCCTTGAACGCGATCGTCTCGGCGCGGATGAAGCCCTTCTCGAAATCCGAGTGGATCACCCCGGCCGCCCCGGGGGCGCGGGTGCCCTTGGTGATCGTCCAGGCGCGGGCCTCCTTGGGGCCGACCGTGAAGTAGGTGACGAGGCCGAGCAGGTCGTAGCCGGCGCGGATCACCCGGTTCAGGCCCGGCTCGGTGAGCCCCACCGCCTCCAGGAACTCGGCCTGGTCGGCCTCCGGCATCACGGCGATCTCGCTCTCGATCTTGGCCGAGACCACCACCGCCACGGCGCCCTCCGCCCTGGCGCGGGCGAAGACCGCGTCCGAGTAGGCGTTGCCCTTGTCGGCGTCGCCCTCGTCGACGTTGCAGACGTAGAGGACGGGCTTGGCGGTCATCAGGCCGAGCTGCTGGAACAGCCTCTCCTCGTCGGGCTTGCGCTCCACGAGGCGGGCGGGCTTGCCGTCGCGCAGGAGCGGCAGGGCGCGGTTGACGAGGTCGAGGGTCTCCTTGGCCTCCTTGTCGGCGCCCTTGGCCTTCTTCTCCAGCGACTGGGCGCGGCGCTCCAGGCTGTCGAGGTCGGCGAGCATCAGCTCGGTCTCGATGGTCTCGATATCGGCGGCCGGATCGACCTTGCCCTCCACGTGGGTGACGTCGCCGTCCGTGAAGCAGCGGACCACGTGGGCGATCGCGTCGACCTCGCGGATATTGGCCAGGAACTGGTTGCCCAGGCCCTCGCCCTTGGAGGCGCCGCGGACGAGGCCGGCGATGTCCACGAAGGTCAGCCGCGTCGGGATGATCTCCTTCGAGGACGCGATCCGGGCGAGGTCAGTCAGCCGCGGATCCGGCACCGCCACCTCGCCGACATTCGGCTCGATGGTGCAGAACGGGTAGTTCGCCGCCTGGGCGGCCGCCGTCTGCGTCAGCGCGTTGAAGAGGGTCGACTTGCCGACGTTCGGCAGGCCGACGATGCCGCATTTGAAGCCCATGGGTCAGTTCCGTCGCAGCGCGTCGTCGGGCGACGCGCGGAATGGGTTGATGAGAATCGGGTCCGCGAACACGCCGCGCGCCCTGTCCTCGGTCGAGCACGCGCGGCACCGACGCGCCGGGCCGCGGCCGCCGGGAGGCAATCGAACCGCCGACAGCCGGGCGCGACGCGCACCGCCTTCATCGGACCCTCTCGCCCGCCCCGATATCCCGTCCCCGTGTGGGCGTGTCAATTTCTGGCGCCCAGCGTCTTCACGTCGTCCCAGCCGCGGCCGGCCATGGCGAGGTGGACCTTGTTCTGGAAGCTCGCGTCCTCGCCGGCGGCGAGCAGGGCGGCGTGGTCGGCCACCGCCCGGCAGAGATCCTCGACCCAGGGCAGCTCGGCCTTGCCGAAATCGTTGAGCACGTAGGCATGGACCAGCGCCTTGTCGCCGGGATGACCGATGCCGAGCCGCACCCTCCGGTAGTCGTTGCCGCACTGCGCGGTGATCGAGCGCAGGCCGTTATGGCCGGCATTGCCGCCGCCGCGCTTCACCCGGAGCTTGGCGGGGGCGAGGTCGAGCTCGTCGTGCAGCACGATCACGTCGGCCAGCGGGATCTTGTAGAAGCGCTGCGCCTCCGAGACCGCGCGGCCGGACTCGTTCATGAAGGTCGAGGGCTTCAGCAGGATCGCCCGCTCGGTGCCCAGCACCACCTCGGCGGCCTCGCCCTGGAAGCGGTGGCGGAACGGGCTCGCCCGGTGCTGGCGGGCGATCGCTTCGACGGCGAGGAAGCCGATATTGTGGCGGTTGCCCGCGTAGCGCGCGCCCGGGTTTCCGAGGCCGACGATCAGCCGCATGGTCTGCATCCCTTTCAGGCCGCGGTCTGTGCCACGCTTCGGCGCGGGACGCATCCCCGGCCGGGCCGGTCTCCGGCCTCCCGGCCCGCGCCGCGTCTCCCCGTGCGCCAGCGCACGGCGGCGCGCGAACCCGGGGCAGAGTATCCCCGTTGAGAGGTCACATTCGGCCAAGCAAAGCCGGAGCGATCAAGACCGCCGCCCAGCGCATCGCGACGACGATCTTCCTCACTCGACACGGTTGACCGGATGACTTCCCGTCGAAGTCATACGAAGACACTAGGAGATCACCATGACCGTCCGCATGCTCGCCGCCGCCGCCCTGGTCGCCGCGGTCGCCACGCCCGCCCTCGCGCAGGGCCTCGATTCGAAGCACTCGCCCTACCCGGCCTCGGCCTATTCGGGCTGGGTCGGCAACGCCCCCGCCCTGTACCGGAACGACGCCGGTCCCGCGCGGGCGGCCGCCTACCGCTACAGCGGCCCGCATGCCGGCGGCCCGGCCAACGCCCTGCCGCGGTTCTGACGGGAGACCGGGCCCGCGGGAACGCCGCGGGACCGGCCCTCGCGCGGGGCTCGGCAGGCCCGTCCGTCAGGACGGCAGGACCGGCTGGCCCGCGCGCGCGTCGGCCCCGCGCCCGGTTTCCGGCGCCCCGCCATCGCCCCCCGCCGCGGCCCGGATCTCCCCGGGGCGCAGGGTTCCGACCAGAAGATCGACCTGACTGACGAGGCGCACGAGCGATTGCCCGCGATCCAGCGCGGGCCGCTCGGGCACGGGCCTGTCGGCACCCAGGGCCGCCAGGGTCGCGCTGATCCAGGCCCGCCAAGGCTCCGCCTCGGGGGCGGCCGCCTCCGGGGCGTGCCGCAGGACGATGAGCCGGGCGCTGATCCGGCGCAGGGTCGCGTCGGCCACCAGGGCGGATTCCACCTCCGGGTGGCTGCCGGCCCGGGGCTGCTGCAGGGCGCGGGACAGCGCCGCTTCCAGATCGTTGAGGGCGAGGCCGGCCTCGCGGCTCTGCGCCGCGATCGCGGTCTCGCGGCCCTCGCCGGGCGGCGCGCGGAGCACCGCCTCGGCGAGGCCGGCCTGCGCCCTGAGCGCCCGGCGCAGTTCCTGCCGGACCTGATCGGGCTCCCAGATCGGCCAGAGCACCAGGCAGCTCGCCACCGCGATCACGCCGCCCAGCACCGTGAAGCCGCCCCGCATGGCGACGATCTCCCAGGAGCTGTGGCCGGGCTCCAGCAGTTCGACGAGCAGCACCACGAGGGGCGTCAGGCAGGTGACGAAGAAGCCGTAGGAGATCTGGCGCGCCGCGAAGCCGACGATGCTGAGCACCAGGATCAGCCCGGCCTCCGCCAGCGGGCTCGTGGCGTAGTAGGCGAGCACGGCGCCCACGAGGCCGCCCAGCACCGTGCCGCCGATCCGCTCCAGCGCCCGCTGCCACGTCGCCGCGTAGAAGGGCTGCATGGTGAGCACCACGGTCATCACCAGCCAGTGCGTGAAGGCGCCCGCGTAGGTCAGGGTCGCGGCGAGCGCCGGCGCCGCGACCGCGCTCGCCCGCAGGGCGTGCCGCAGGTTGGGCGAGGCCAGGGTGAAGTTCTGCGCCAGCGGCCCGACGTAGCGGGTCCAGCGGTCGAGGCTGCCGCCCTCCGTGATCGTGCCGCCGGGCCGGTAGCCGTCCGGCGTCGACAGCTTGGCGCCGATCCGCACGCGCCCGACGATCCGGTCGGCGAGGCGGGCCAGGGTCGGGTCCTCCGACAGGCCCTCGGCCACCCGGGCGATGGAGTGCTCCAGGCGGGCGAGGTCGAGGTTGACGTCGTCGCGGATCGCCCGGGCGATGGTCACCAGCAGGGGGCGCAGGCGCCGCAGGAACACCTTGGCGAGCGCCCGGCGGCGCGCGTCGGGGCGGCTGTCGATCAGTTCGCCCACGGCGATCAGGGCAGCGAAGATCTGCTCGGCGCTCTCCAGACGCAGCAGGGCCTGGGCGGTGCGGTCGGAGACGCGCTCGCGGGAGCGGGCGAGGTCGAGGATCATGGTCCGGGCGGTCTCGATGCTCGCCCGCACGCCGCGTCGGTGGCCCCGCGCGTGGCCGTCGAAGGCGGCCGTGTCGGGCTCCGGCAGGGCGACGAGCCGCTCGAGGTCGCCGCAGAGCCGGGCGAGGTTGTGCCAGACCTCCGCCACGGCCCGGTGGGCCGGGCGGTACGGGTGCAGCCGCCAGATGACCAGGGCCAGGAATGTCGCCCAGAGACCGCCGGCCGCGAACATCGCCGCGGTGACGGCCGCCTGCGCCCCGTCGAGCGGCCGGTCGAGGGCGATGCACAGCACCACCACGAGCACGTTGCCGGCCGACTGGGCCTGCACGCTCCAGACGCGCGCGTACGAGCAGGCGAAGATCAGCGCGCAGGCGACCGGGACGACCACCGGCAGGCCGAGGGGCTGGATCAGGCCGAGGCCGGCCCAGAGCAGGCCGCCGAGGAACGAGAAGGCGGTGAGGACGCGCAGGCGCGCGCGCATCGGGCCGCCGTTGTCGCAGAAGCAGGCGAGGTTGGCGGCGAGCGCCATGGTCAGCAGCGGCGACCACTGGATCCAGATGTTGAGGAGGATGACGACGCCGAACGCGAAGGCGGCGCGCACGCCCTCCACGAGCCGCACGTTCCGGAGATCGAGACCCGTGGGCAGGCGCCGCAGGTCGCCGCCGGGCCGGCTCAGGCTGCCCCGGCCGGCCGCGAGGCGGCGCCGCCGCAGACGTCCGGGGGGCGAGGCTGTGGGACTCGGCGCGGTCAAGCTCGGTCTCCCGACGGGGGCGCGGCGCCCCGGCATGAACCGCGCTCCGGCCTGACCGGATCCGCGGCAGCGCGCAACCCCGGCCCGCGGCCGGCGCGGGATCGCGGGGCGCGTGCAGCGCAGCGTTGCGCATCACCGCACATCGCCGCACATCGCCGCACATCGCCGCACGGCATCCTCAGCGAACCGCTCGCCCGAGGATAGTCGGATGCTGCCACGGCGGCCCGGAAACCCATCGCAGCTCCTTAGCCGGGAGAGGGCCCGGTCGAGAGCCGGCTCATTCCAGCTTGGCTTCCGCGGTATCTCCGACGTCGGTCATGCGCCGGACGCGGCGCGGGCAGCCCTGTTCCGCCAACCGCCCGTCCCGCGTTGCGCCCCTTCCCGGTCATGCAGGGCGTTGACGGCGGATCCCGAGAGCGAGATTTTCCGGCGGCACGCCCTCATCGGCGCAGGAGGGCGGCGCCGCCCGGATCTCCTCGCAGTGCAAACTCATCGAGATCCGTCGACAGTTCAGCCTTGAGTGCCTCGTAGAACATGGCTGCGGCCGGCGTCAGGGAGGTATTGCGGCGGCGCACCAGACTGATCGTGCGGTAGATCGCGGGCTCGGTCAGCAAGACCTCAACGAGATCGTCGCGCGGAGAAGCGCCCCCGAGGGCCGCCGGGAGAATCGCGGCGCCGATGCCGGCCGACACCAGCGCCAGGGCGGTCGGCGTGCTCTCGACCACGAACCGACCGCGCGGCGGCAAGTCCGCGGCTGCCAGTTGAGCCTCGACGCGCGCCCGGTTGCCGCTGGCGCCGCCGAGCGTCACGAGATCCGTACCGGATAACTCGGTCCACCGAAGCTCGCGCCGTCCGGCCAGCGGATGGCTGCGGTGGCAGATCAGCACGAACGGATCCCGCACGAGCCGATCCTCGAGGAGATCGGCATCGGCCTCCTGCTGGATGTGGATCCCGAAATCCGCCTCACCCTTGCGCACGGCTTCGGTGACCAGCGCGCCGGAGCGTTCGAGGATCTGCACCCGGTTCTGCGGATGATCGCGCGCGTAGGCCTGCAGAACCGCCGGCATCCGACGGAAGGCAATCGATTGGACGGTCGCGACGGTGACGTCGCCGACGCCCAGCCGAGAGGTCGTGCGCAAGCGCTCGATCCCCTGGGTGAAGTCGGCGATGAGCCGCGTGGCCAGCGGCAGGAACTCGCGGCCGACGGCGCTGAGGCGCACCGTCCGCGTGGTGCGGTCGAGGAGCATCGCGCCGAGAAAGCCCTCGAGCTTCTGGATCCGCCGGGTGAGCGCGGTCTGGGTCAAGCCGAGACTCTCGGACGCCCGGCGGTAGCTGCCGAGCTCCGCGATGAGAACGAAGGCCTGAACACCGTCGACGGGGAGTTTCATGCCGGAACGTCATGAATTGATGCGATCAATTCATTTTACTCGACCATGCCGCTGCGGGACAAGGCGCGGGGCGACGCCTGCCCGACACGATGCGACTCCGGCTGAACACGGGGCGATGCGGAGGAAACGATGACTGCGCGTGCCGCTGCCGGGTCCACGGTCGCGACCTCGACCCGCTCGATATCGACGCCGAAACCCTTCTGGACTCAGGCCATGGAGACGCGGGTCGGCATCGTCCCGCTGCCCGTCTATGTGCTGCTGCTGGCCCTCATCGCGGCCTTCGCCGTCAGGGGTAAGATCTCGGGCGAAGTGACGGTGATGATCGCCGTCCTGGTCGCGGGGGGCTTCACCTGCGCCGAGATCGGCCGGCGGATCCCGCTGCTGCGGGCGGTCGGCGGATCGTCCCTGGTGACGATCTTCCTGCCCTCGTTCCTCGTCGCCCACCAGCTCCTGCCGGCGCCGCTGGTGCAGTCGGTGACGACCTTCACCAAGTCGACGAACTTCATCTACCTGTTCATCACTGCCGTGGTGGTCGGCTCGATCCTGAGCATGGACCGTCGGGTGCTGATCCAGGGCTTCGCCAAGATCTTCGTGCCCCTGGCGCTGGGGTCGCTCGCCGGCCTCCTCATGGGCGGAAGTGTCGGCTGGCTCGTCGGCATCGGCTTCTGGCGGTCGATCCTCTACGTCGTGGTGCCCGTGATGGCCGGGGGCGTCGGCGAGGGCGCGATCCCGCTCTCGGTCGGCTACGCGGAGGCGCTGGGCGTCGACCACGGCGGGATGCTGGGGCAGATCCTGCCGCTGGTGTTCTTCGGGAACCTCGTCGCCATCGTCATCTGCGGCGCCCTGAACACGCTGGGCAAGCGCCGCCCCGACCTCACCGGCAACGGCCGGCTCCAGCCCGCCGCTGACGGAGACACGGATGCCGACCACGGTGCGGCTCACCGCAACACCTCCGGGATCGACGTCGCCACCGTCGCGGCCGGCGGCATCACCGGCATCGCCGTCTACGTCTTCGGCACGCTGATCCACGCGCTGATCGGATTACCCGCGCCGGTGGCGATGCTGTTCCTCGTCGTCCTCGCGAAGCTGCTGCGGGCGGTTCCGGCCTCGCTGGAAGAAGGCGCCCGCGTGGTGTTCCGCTTCTTCGTGGTGGCGGTGACCTATCCGCTGCTGTTCAGCACGGCGGTGGCGCTGACTCCCTGGCACGAGCTGGTCGAGGCGTTCCACCCGGCCAACCTCGTCACCATCGTGGCGACCGTGCTCGCGCTGACCGGCACCGGCTACGTCGTCGGGCGCTGGCTCGCCATGTACCCGATCGAGACCGCGATCGTGAACGCCTGCCACAGCGGCCTCGGCGGCACGGGCGACGTGATGATCCTGACCGCCGCCGAGCGGATGGAACTGATGCCCTTCGCCCAGGTCGCGACGCGGATCGGCGGGGCCCTCACCGTCACCGTGGCCATCGTCGCGATGGCGCATTTCAAGATCGCCTGACGGAGGCGCGCCGTGCTGATGCGCTCCAAGCTGTTCGTCCCGGCCTCCCGGCCCGAATTGTTCGCGAAGGCCGCCACCGGCCCCGCCGACGCCCTCTCCTTCGACCTGGAGGACGCCGTGCCGGAAGCCCGCAAGGACGAGGCGCGGGACACGCTCGCGACCTATCTGCGGGAAGCGCCGACCACCCTGCGCAAGGCGGTCGTGGTGCGGGTCAACGCCCCCGGCACCGGGCATTTCGCGCGCGACCTCGAGGCGGTGTCCCTGCCGCGCACGGATCTCATCAACCTGCCGATGGTCGAGGATCCGGCCGCCATCATCGAGGCGGCCGCGCGCCTCGACCGCCTCGATCCGACGGGTCGCATTCGCCTCCTCGTCAACATCGAGACCCCGAGAAGCCTCCGCCGGGCGGCTGACCTCGCCTGCGCCCATCCCCGCGTCGCCGGCCTGCAGATCGGCTACGCCGATCTGCTGGAGCCGTGCGGCATCGTCCGGCACGACGAAGCCGCCCTCGCTCAGATCCGCGTCGCCGTCCGGCTCGCCGCCGCCGAGGCCGGCCTGCCCGCCTATGACGGAGCCTTCGCGGCGGTGAGGGACCCCGAGGCCTTCCGCGCCGAGTGCGAGGCGGCCCGCCGCCACGGCTTCGCGGGCAAGACCTGCATCCACCCGTCCCAGGTCGACATCGCCAACGCCGCCTTCCTGCCGAGCCCGGACGCGGTGGCGTGGTCGCGCCGCATCCTGGCGGCGGCCGCCGAGGCCGAGGCGCGGGGTCTCGGCGCCATCCTCGTGGACGGGCGGATGATCGATCCGCCCTTCCTGGCCCGCGCCCGCGCCGTCGTGGCGCTGTCCGATCTCCACACCGCGACGGAAGTCCCATGACCGAGCGCGAACTGCACCGGCGCGCCTACCGACCCGAGGCCCGGGGTATCCTCGACGGGGTGCGCATCCTCGACCTCTCCCGGCTCTTCGCCGGCAACGTGCTGACGCAGATGCTCGGCGATTTCGGTGCCGAGGTGATCAAGGTCGAGCCCCCCGAGGGCGACACCCTGCGCGCCTGGAAGACCGAGGGCGTCGAGACCCACTGGAAGATCTACGCCCGCAACAAGAAGAGCCTGTGCCTGTCGCTGCGCGATCCCCGCGCCGTCGAGGTGCTCCGCGCGCTCGTGCCCTCCTGCCAGATGCTGATCGAAAGCTTCCGCCCCGGGGTGCTGGAAGCGATGGGCCTCGCGCCGGAGTCTCTGCACGCCCTCAATCCCGGATTGACGATCATCCGCATCTCCGGCTGGGGGCAGGACGGGCCCTACGCGCAGCGGCCCGGCTTCGGCACGGTCATCGAGGGCTTCTCGGGCTTCGCCGCCATGAACGGCTTCGCCGACCGCGAGCCCGTGCTGCCGCCGATGTACCTCGCGGACGGCGTCGCCGGACTCACCGGCGCCTCGGCCGCCATGATCGCCCTGCGCGAGGTCGAGGTGAACGGCGGCCGGGGGCAGGTGATCGATCTGCCGCTTCTGGATCCGCTCTTCGCGATCCTCAGCCCGCAGGCCGCCCATTACCGGCTCACCGGCAAGGGAAAGCCGCGGACCGGCTCGCGCTCGACGAACTCGGCGCCGCGCAACGCCTACCGGTGCAGCGACGGGCTCTATGTCGGCCTGTCGGGCTCGATCCAGAAGATGGCCGAGCGCCTGTTCCGGGCGATCGGGCGCCCCGACCTCGTGGACGATCCGCGCTTCCGCACCAACGCCGACCGGCTGCGCCACGTGGACGAGCTCGACGCGATCATCGGCGCCTTCATCGCGGAGCGGACGCAGGACGAGAACGTCGCGTTCTTCGAGGCCGCCGAGGTGACGATCGGCCCGATCAACGATGCGGCCAAGCTCGTCGCCGACCCGCACGTGGTCGAGCGCGAACTCATCGCCGACTATCCCGACCCCGACATGGGGCTCATCCCCATGCACGCCGTCGTGCCGCGGCTCCACGACCGGCCGGGCGCGATCCGCACGCCCGCGCCCACCCTCGGCCAGCACAACCGCGAGGTGCTGGGGCAGATCGGCATCGCGGGCGCGGCCTTTGACGACCTCGTCGCCGCGGGCGTGGTCCGCAGCGGCGACGCCCGCTGACGACAATGACAGGGAGGCTGGGAATGCCCACGCTGTCACGCCGCGGCTTCGTCGCGGCCGCCATGGCCGGCATGGCCGGCATGGCCGGCATGGCAACGTCCGACTGGGCGCGCGCGACCGACGGATCGGTGCCGAACTCGGCCGGGACCGAGCGGCCGCGCCATCGTGCGCCGGCCCGGGCCTGCGATTGCCACTTCCACATCATCGACGCGCGCTTCCCGCCGCCGGACACGCCCAAGCCCCCGGGCATGACCTTCGACGCGTATCGCCTGCTCCAGGCGCGTCTCGGCACGACCCGCGCCGTGCCGGTCCAGCCGAAGAATCACGGCACCGACCCGACCTGTCTGCTGGACGCCCTCGCGCGCTTCGGCGGGAACGGGCGCGGCATCGCCGTCCTGCGCCCGGACGTCACCGACGTCGAGCTGAAGCGCCTCGACGCCGGCTACGTCCGCGGCCTTCGCTTCAGCGTGTGGAATCCCAACGACACGGTGGCCCCCATCGCGACGATCGAGCCGCTCGCCAAGCGCATCGCCGATCTCGGCTGGCACGTGCAGTTGCACATGTCCGGGAACCAGATCCGGGAGAACGAGGCCCTGCTGAACAGGCTGCCATGCCCCATCGTATTCGACCACATGGGCCGCCTCGACCCGGCCAGGGGGCCCGACGATCCTGCCTTCGCGACCATCGCCGGACTGGTCGAGAAGGGCCGGGCCTGGGTGAAGCTCGCCGGCGCCTACCTCAACACCGAGGCCGGTCCGCCCGGCTATCCGGACGCGACGCGCACCGCTCAGGCCTTCGTGCGGCTCGCCCCCGAACGCCTCGTCTGGGGTAGCGACTGACCGCACGTCACGGAGAAGCACAAGCCCGACGACGCGGTGCTGTTCGACCTGCTCTCCGACTGGGCCGGCAGCGCCGCTGCCCGCGACAGGATCCTCGTCGACAACCCGGCGACGCTCTACGGCTTCGCCTGAACGGGAGGGCGCGATGCGGATCCCGACCGACCCCTCCCGCCGTCAGGTGGCCGCGTGGCTGGCCGCGGCCGCATCCCTTGCCGCCGCACCGGCGAGGGCCGCCTCCGGTGACGGGCCGCCCCTCGCCGACCGGCTCGCGGCCTACGCCCACGCCCTGCGATTCGAGGATCTCGACACGGCCACGGTCGAGACCGCGAAGGTCCATCTGATCGACGCGCTGGGATGCGGGCTCGCCGCCCTCGATGCCGGCCCGGTGCGGATCTGTCGGGACATTGCGCTCAGCGACGGAGCGGGTGCCGCGACGGTGCTCGGCACGGACCGGCGGAGCAGCCCGGAACTCGCAGCCTTCGCCAACGGCGTCGCCATCCGCTACGCGGATTTCAACGACGTCTATGTCGGCCGCGAGCCCGGTCACCCCAGCGACGCCATCGCCGCCTGCCTCGCCGTCGCCGAGGCCGAGCGTGCGACCGGCCGCGAACTGATCGCTTCGATCGCCCTCGCCTACGAGATCAATTGCCGCCTGCTCGATGCCGCGGAAGTAACGGGGCGTGGCTGGGACCATCCGGTCTACTGCCTGCCTGCCTCCGCGCTGGCATCGGGCCGGCTGATGCGTCTCTCCCCGGAAGCCCTGACCCAGGCCGTCAATCTCGCGATCAACGGCCATATCGCCATGAACCAGACCCGCGTCCAGACGCTCTCGGACTGGAAGGGCGTGGCCGATGCCGAGGCGACCCGCGCAGGCGTGTTCGCCGCGCGCCTCGCCCGCGCCGGTCTCACGGGCCCGGCGCCGATCTTCGAAGGCCGCGCCGGATTCTTCAAGCAGGTCTCGGGCCCGTTCACCGTCGACGTGGCGACGTTCGGCGGTGAGGGGCGCCCCTTCCGGATCTCGCGATGCGGGATCAAGCCCTATCCGGCCCAGGTCTATTGCCTGACGGCGATCCCGGCGGCGATCGACGTCGTCACGGAAGCCGGTGGTGTCGACGCCGTTCAGAGCCTGCGCATCGACACGACCCATCTCGGCTACGTCACCGCCGGCCGCGACCGCGAGAAGTGGCGCCCGACGACGAAGGACACCGCCGATCACAGCCTGCCCTATATCACCGCGCGGGCGATGCTCGACGGAGCCATCACCAACGACAGCTACGCCCCCGACAGGCTGAGCGATCCGGCCCTGCTCGCCCTCATTGACCGGATCACCGTCGCCGAGGACCCTGCCCTCACGGCGATGCAGCCGAAAGCGGTGCCGAACCGACTGACCGCGACGCTGAGGGATGGGCGCGAGATCGTGAGGCAGGTCGACGACGTGCCGGGATTCGTGTCGAGGCCGATGACCCGCGACGACGTCGAACGCAAGTTTCGCATGAACGCGGGCAAGCGTCTCGATCCGCTCGAGGCGCGTCGCGTCCTCGACGCCTTCTGGACGATCGATGAACGACCCGACCTGTCCGGTCTGCTCGCGCTCCTGTCCTGAGCAACCCGCAGAAGCGCGTCCCTTCCGCTTTCGGCCGGATCGGCGGGCTGCTTCGAGCCCGTTCGGCCGCGTCACGCGACGTGGAGGATCGCTGAAGCAGACACGATCACCGCGGCTTGGGCCCGGATCTGCTCCTCCGTCTTCGCTCAGCCGAACCCGTACAGCGCCGCGGGATTATCGACCAGAACCCGCGCCCGCGCCCGGTCGTCGGGGACCCATTCGGCCAGGAGGTCGAGCAGCCGGGCGTCGTCGGGCAGGTGCTTCTCGCCCCGGTGCGGCCAGTCGCTGCCCCAGACCACGCGCTCCGGGGCCGCGGCCGCGAAGGACTTCGCCACCGCCGTCGCGTCGGCATAGGCGGGCGGTCCGCTCGCGGTGTTGAGGTAGGCCCCCGACAGCTTCATCCACGTCTGGCCGCCGTCGAGCAGCCGGCGCACCGCGGCGTAGGCGGGATGGCTCACGCCCTGGTCCGGCGGGAGCCGCGCCAGATGATCGATGACCAGGGGCGTCGGCAGGCGGCTCAGGACGGGTTCGAGCTCCACGATCGTGTCGCCGGTCGCGTAGATCTGGACGTGCCAGCCCAGCGGCGCGACCTTGCGGGCCATCGTCTCGAGACGCTCCGCGGTGGTCGGCCCCCAGGATTGCGGCGTGCCGAAGTTCACCCGGATGCCGACCGCGCCCCGGCCCGCCATCGTCCGAAGCTCGGCATCGGTGACGTCGCGATCGACCACGACCACCGCGCGGGCCGAGGGGCCGAACTGCGCCACGCCGTCGAGGGTCGGGCGGTTGTCGGTGCCGTAGGTCGAGGGCGTCACCACCACCACCCGGCTCGTCCCGAGGCGGGCCTGCACCTGGCGGTAGGCGGCGACGTCGCTGTCCAGCACCGGCTGGCCCTTCCAGTGGGGCGAGGCCGGATAGCGGGTCGACAGGATGTGGATGTGGCAGTCGCAGGCGTTCGGCGGAACGGCGATCGCCGGCGCCTCCGTCCCCGACGAGAACGGCGTGGCGTCCGCGGCGTCCGCCGGCCGGTCACGGAGGTCGGCGGCCGTGGCCAGGGCGAGCGCCGCGCCGCCCTGGAGGACGGTGCGCCGGGATCGGGTTTGGCTGAGCATAGGCGAGGCCTCTCTCGTCTCGGATCGGATCAGAAGCCGTAGAGCTTGGCCGGATTGGCCACGAGGATGCGGTTTCGCACCGCCTCGTCGGGGGCCCAGACCGCCAGCAGGTCGATGAGCACGGCATCGTCCGGCTTCGCGTCGGCCGCGGCGGTCGGATGCGGCCAGTCGCTGCCCCAGACGAGCCGTTCGGGGGCGAGCGCCACGTAGGCGCGGGCGAGGCGGCCGCGATCCGCGTAGGTCGGCGGCCCGACCTTCGAGAGGATGTAGGCACCGGTGAGCTTCACCCAGGCGCCGTTCTTGTCGATCAGGTCGGCGATGACCTTGAAACCCGGATGGTCCGGGCCGGCGGGTTCGGGCAGGTGGCCCATGTGGTCGAACACGACCGGGACCGGCAGGCCCTTCAGGGTGTCGGCCAGCTCCACGATCTTGTCGCCGTCGGAGACCAGCTGGATGTGCCAGCCGAGCTCGGCGATCTTCCGGGCAACCGGCACCATGTCGGTGATCGGCGCACCGCCCGGCAGGCGCGTCCCGAACCGGACGCCGCGGATGCCGGCCCCGTCGAGGCGCTTCAGCTCCTCGGGCGTGACCGCGGCGTCGAGCATCGCGATGCCCCGGGCGGTCGGCCCGAACGCCTTCACCGACTCGACGAGGAGGCTGTTGTCGACCCCGTAGGTCGAGGGCTGCACCACGACGTGCCGGGTGAGGCCGAGGCGCCGCATCAGGAGCTTGTAATCCGCGACGCTCGCATCCGGCGGCCGCAGGGTCGCACCGGGCGCGGCCGGGAAGCGCGCATCGTAGATGTGGTGGTGGCAGTCCGTGGCGCCCGGCGGCACGGTGAAGGTCGGCCGATCCGTGCCCGAGGACCAGGGGACGGTCTGCGCCGCTGCGGGCCGCAGGCCGGCGGCGCCGGCGGCGCCGGCCACGAGGGCCGCGATGTGCGCGCGGCGGGTCATCGAGGGGGTCATCCGTCCGGTCCGGTCAGTGATGCGAGAAGAGGGTCTGGCCGGGGGACGGCATCCGCGCCGTCAGGATGCTGCCGGTCTGGGATTCGGTGATGAACAGGGTCGCGCCGTCCGGGCCGCCGTAGGCGACGTTGGTGGTCGAGATCCCGGCGGGAGACTTCACCCGCAGCAGCGGCTCGGCGACCGGCGACAGCCGCCAGATCGAGCCGAACCCGGTATGGGCGACGATCAGGCAGCCCTCGGCATCGAGCGCGATGCCGTCCGGACCGCCGAGGCCGCCGTGCAGCTGCGCGAACACGCCGACCTTGGCGACGAGGCCGCTGGCGTTCAGGGGCACCCGCCAGATCTGCTGGGCGCGGGTCACGGCCACGAACAGGCTCCCCATGGCATCGTCGATGACGATGCCGTTCGGGCTCGGGATCGTGTCGACGAGGCAGGTCAGCTCGCCGGAGGGGCGCAGGCGGTAGACCCGGCCGGTCGGGTCCTGCAGCCCGGTCTGGCCCTGGTCGGTGAAGTAGAGGTCGCCGTTCCGCGCGAAGGTCAGGTCGTTGACCCCGCGAAAGCCCTCCGAGCCCGCCGTCTCCAGGAACGGCGTCACCGCCCCCGTATCGGGATCGAGGAGCATCAGGCCGCGCCTGTAGCAGGTGATGAAGATCCGCCCGTCGCGGTGGATCTTCAGGCCGTTCGGCCAGCCGTCGTACTCGGCCACGAGCTCCCATTCGCCGGCCGGGTCGATGCGGAAGATCCGGCCGAAGGGAATGTCGGTGACGTAGAGCCGGCCGGCCCGGTCGAAGACGGGGCCCTCCAGGAAGGAGTCGATGGCGTGCCCGCCCCGGTTGGCGTTCGCCCAGGCTGTCGGCCGGACCTTGCGGAAGCGGTCGGGCAGGCGCGTGAAGACCTCGGCCGTCACGGCCGGCGGGGGAGCGAAGAACGACATCGCGTGGCCTCGGTGTGGGTGCGGGAGCGGTGGATCAGGCTGGCAGCGCCGCCGTCCGGGCCTCGCGGGCATGGGCGCGGCTGATCAGGATCACGCAGATCGCGGCGGCGGCATCCAGCGCGGCGACGGGGAGCATCCCGAGGGCGAAGCTGCCGGTGGCGTCCTTCACGAGGCCGACCACGTTCACCATCAGGCCGCCGCCGATCAGATTGGCGATGGCGTTGATGCCGGCGAGCCCGGCCGCCAGCGTCCCCGGGGACAGCCACCCGGCGGAGAGCGCCCAGAACGGCCCCTTGAAGGAGTAGGCGCCGACGAGGGCGAAGGTCACGGCCATGACGGCCGTCGCGATGCCCGCGGTGAGGTTCAGATACGCGAGCCCGAAGGACGCGAGCAGCAGCGGGATCGCCGTGTGCCAGCGCCGCTCGCCCCGGCGGTCGGAGTGGCGGCCCCAGAGCACCATCAGCACCGTGGCGATGCCGTAGGGGATCGCGTTGACGAAGCCGGTCTGGAGGTTCGTCAGGCCGAAGGACTTGATCATCTGCGGCTGCCAGACCGACAGCACGCTCCCCGTCGCTGAGGCGCCGGAGCAGACCAGAGCCATCGTCAGGAAGTACTTGTTGCGGGCGAGCTGCCACAGGGAGATGTGGCCGATGGGCTTGCGCTTGCCCGCCTCGTCGTCGAGGCGCCCGACGAGCCAGGCGCGCTCGTCGTCCTTCAGCCAGCGCGCGTCGCGGGGGCGGTCGGTCAGGACGAACAGGCAGGCGATGCCGAGGCACACGGTCGGCAGGCCCTCCAGCACGAACAGCCACTGCCAGCCCTTGAGGCCGAGCAGGCCGTCGAGTTCGAGGAGCGTGACCGACAGGGGCGAGCCGAGGAAGGTCGCCAGCGGGATCGAGACCGTGAAGGTCGCCAGGATCCGCGCCCGGTAGGCGCTCGGCAGCCAGTAGGTCAGGTAGAGGATCGCGCCCGGGAAGAACCCGGCCTCCGCCGCGCCCAGGATGAAGCGCATCACGTAGAGGGAGTGGGGCCCGGTCACGAGGGCCATGCCGATGGTGACGAGGCCCCAGGTGATCATGATCCGGGCGATCCAGCGCCGCGCCCCGACCTTCTGCAGGGCGAGGTTGCTCGGGACTTCGACCAGGAAGTAGGACACGAAGAACAGGCTCGCCGCGAAGCCGAACATGGCCGGGGTGAGCCCGAGATCCTTGTTCATCTGCAGGGCGGCGAAGCCCACGTTCACCCGATCCAGCAACGCGAAGAAGTAGCAGAGCATCAGGAACGGCACGAGCCGGAGAATGACCCGGCGCATGGTCGCGGCCTCGAGCGGATGCTTGGCGTGTTCGGAGACGTTCACGTCCCAACCTCCCTTGTTGTCGAGATGCGGCTCGCGTGACGTCCCGCGCCCTTGAGCCCCGGTGGTGCGGTCCTGCCCGGAGGGGATCAGATCCCCTCGCAGCCCGCCTCCGCGAGGGCGCGCTCGACCCAGGAGCGGTCCACGGTGCCGGCCTGGATCGCCGCCATGGTCTTGGCCTCGCCCTGCTGCTTCTTGTCGGCGGCGGCGAAGACCGTCTCGGTCTGGTCGAACGGCACGCAGACGACGCCGTCGTCGTCGCCGACGATCAGGTCGCCGGGCTCGATCACCATGCCGTCGAGGGCGATGGTGGCGTTCACCTCGCCCGGCCCGTTCTTGTAGGGGCCGCGGTGGGTGATGCCGGCGGCGAAGACCGGGAACGCGTTCATGCGGATCCAGCCGTAATCGCGGACCGCGCCGTTCAGGACCACACCGGCCAGACCGATCTGCTGCGCGTGGGAGATCATGAGCTCGCCCATCAGCGCGTTCGTCAGGTCGCCGTCGCCGTCGACCACGAGGACGTCGCCGGGCTTCGCCCTGTTCAAGGCGGCATGGATCATCAGGTTGTCGCCGGGGCGCACCCGCACCGTCAGGGCGACGCCGCTGAGCACGCCGCCGGCGTGGAGCGGCCGGATCCGCGCGCCGCCGTGGCTCATCCGGTTCATGGAGTCGCTGATGTTGGCGACCGCGATGCCCTTGAACTTCTCGACGGTGGCGGGGTCGACCGTGCGGGTGCGCGGGTGGATCTTGAAACCGATGGCCATGGCTGTTCGTCCTGCGATGCGGGGAGGTGAGTGGGGCGTCAGGCGACGGGCTTCAGGCCGGCCTTGAGGATCATGGCGTCGAGGGCCTCCTGGTAGGTCCGGGGGACGACGCCCTTGAAGTGGTCCTTGAGGCCGAGGCTCGCCTTCCAGCGCAGGCGCTCGGCGACGGCGCGGGCCATGATCGGCTCGACGCCGGCATCGGCGACGGCGTCGGCCGACATCTCCAGTTCCTCGGCCCGGCGCTTGGCGTGGATCACCCCCGACGGGGTCAGGCTCTGGACCGTGTCCATCCACGGCCGGGCGAGGGTCTTGGAGGCCGAGGCGAGGACGATCTCGTCGATCCCGTACTGATGGGCGGCGAGCAGCATCTCGTCGGTCAGCGCCTCGATCCCCTTGATCAGGACCGAGCGGATGATCTTGATGCCCGAGGCGGTGCCGAGCACCGGGCCGGTGAACTCGATCTGCATCCCCCACGGCACGAGGAGGTCGCGCACCCGCTCGCCGGCCGGGCCGCTCGACAGCATCCGCATGGAATAGCCGTGCAGCGGCGTGCCCTCGATCGAGCCGTCGCCGAGGCGGGCGCCGGTCGCTTCGAGCTTGGCCGCGACACCCTGCTTGATCTTCGGCGTCGCCGAGGCGAAGTCGAGGAAGGTGTGGCGGCTCGCCAGCACCGGCGCGAAGGCGTCGGCGCTCTCCAGCGAGGCGGCCCCCGGCGTGACGCTGACGATCAGGTCGGCCGCCTCGGCGAGGTCCCCGTTCGAGCGGACGAGGGTGACGCCGGCGTCCCTGGCCCGCGCCTGGATGAGGTCCGCGTAGGGTCCGTCGAAGGCGTACTTGTCGTAGCAGGCGATCGACTCGAGGCCGGCACCGCGCAGGCCCGCGCCGAGCGTGCTGCCGATCTCGCCGTAGCCGACGAGGCCCAAACGGAATTGCGTGCGGTCTGCCATGCTGTGCTCCTGTCGGGCTATGCGGTGAGGGGGGTGGTCCGCCGGCAGGCCAGCGGGCCGGCGGCGAGGTGGTCGCGGAGGATCTCGACGGGGTGCGGCAGGCGCAGGCCGTCGACGAGCTTCACCTGCGAGCGGCACGAGTAGCCGTCCGCCAGGAGGCGGCCCGAGCGGCCCCTCCCGGCGACGTGACCGGCCCAGCTGAGGCCGTAGATCCGCTCCGACATCGCCCGGTGCTCGGCCTCGTGGCCGTAGGTCCCGGCCATGCCGCAGCAGCCGGAAGGCAGGACCGACAGGCGCAATCCCAGGGCGGCGAAAACCTCGGTCCAATCGGCGAGCGCCGGCTGCGCCGTCGCCCGCTCGGTGCAGTGGGGCAGCAGCCAGTAGGGCTCGGACCCGGAGGCCGGACGGGCCCGGTCGAGGCGGCCGGCGAGCCATTCCTGGACGAGGTGGACCCGCGGCAGGTCCCGCCCCGGCAGGGCCTGCCGGTACTCGGAGCGGTAGGTCAGCGTCATCGACGGGTCGAGGCCGACGAGGTCGACGCCCGTCGCGGCGAGCCGGCCGAGGTCGTCGGCGTTGGCCGCCGCCAGCCGCGCGAACCGGCCGAGGAAGCCGTGGACATGCAGCGGCTTGCCGTTCGGGCGATAGGGCGCGAGCCAGGGCCGCAGGCCGAGCCCGATCAGCAGGTCGAGGAGGGCGAGGAGGACGGGCGTGTCGTAGTGGCTGGTGAAGGCGTCCTGCACGACGATGACGCTCGTCAACCGCTCGGCCTCCGGGAGGCGGCCCAGGGTCCGCGCATCGGCCGGCGCCACGCCGCGGCGCTTCAGCTCCTCGTGCAGATCGAGCCCGGACAGCCGCGGGACGTGGACCAGGCCGACCACGCGCGCGAGCCCGAGGGACGTCGCCGCATTCGCGAGCCGGGGCGCCCGCGCCAGCTGCGGCACGGCGATCTCCAGGGCGGCGACGGCGTGGTGGCGCAGGGGCCGCAGGTAGCGGCCGTGATAGAGTTCGAGGAACTTCGCCCGGAAGGTCGGAACGTCGACCTTGATCGGGCACTGTCCCGTGCAGGACTTGCAGGCGAGGCAGCCCGCCATCGCCTCGTGGACCTCGTGGGAGAAGTCGTCGCGCCGCCGCAGGGTCGCGGCGAGGCGGGCCGGGAAGGCGCGCCAGCCCGGGCGGGCGCGCAGGCGCCGGGCTTCCTCCAGCGGGTCGCGGCCCTCGGCGGCGAGCCGACGCAGCCACTCGCGCATCAGCTGGGCGCGGCCCTTCGGCGAGTGGCGCCGCTCGCGGGTGCCCTTCCAGGACGGGCACATCGCCTCGTCCGGGTCCCAGCTGAAGCAGGCGCCGTTGCCGTTGCAGTGGAGCGCCTCGTCGTAGCCGGCCCGGACCTCCTCCGGGATCGCCCGGTCCCGCTGGCCCTTGGTCGGCACGCCGTCGACGGTCAGGAGCGCCGCGCCCTCGGGGGCGGCGATCTTGCCGGGGTTGAACTGGTTGCGCGGGTCGAAGGCGGCCTTCACCGCCTGCAGCACGGGGTAGAGCGGGCCGAAGAAGCGGGGCGAGAACTCGCTGCGCACGCCCTTGCCGTGCTCGCCCCAGAGCAGCCCGCCGTAGCGCCGCGTCAGGGCGACGACGTCCTCGGTGACGGCGCGGACCAGCGCCTCGGCGCCGGGCGCCTTCATGTCGATGGCCGGGCGGACGTGGAGCACGCCGGCATCGACGTGGCCGAACATGCCGTACTCGAGCCCGCGCCGGTCGAGGGCGTCGCGGAACGCCGCGATGTAGTCGGCGAGATGCTCCGGCGGGACGGCGGTGTCCTCGACGAAGGCGATGGGCCGCCGGTCGCCCTTGGTGTTGCCGAGCAGGCCGACCGCCTTCTTGCGCATCGCCCAGAGGCGGCCGACCTCCGCCTCGCCCCGGGCCACCGTGTAGCCGCGCCGGCCGTGGGCGGTCCCGGCCTCGTCCAGGGTCGCCGTGAGGCGGGCGAGCGCCGCCTCGACCGCCTCCGCGCCGTCGCCGACGAACTCGATCAGGTTGACGCCGCGGGCCCGCTCGCCGGCATCCTCCGGGAAGTAGGCGGCGACGCCCTCCCAGACGGGATCCTGCTGGGCGAGACCCAGCACCTTGGAATCGACCGTCTCGACCGAGGCCGCGCCGAAGGCCGCGAGGGTCCGCGCGTCGCGGAGGGCCGCGTCGAAGCTGTCGTAGCGGAGGTTCACGAGCGCGACGTGGCGCGGCAGCGGAAGGACGTTGAGCGTCGCCTCGGCGAGGAGGCCCAGCGTGCCCTCCGAACCGCACAGCACGGCGTTGAGGTCGAAGCGGCCGTCGGCGCGGCGCAGATGGGCGAGGTCGTAGCCGGTGAGGCAGCGGTTCAGCGGCGGGAAGGTCGTCTCGATCAGCGCCGCGTTCGCGCGCTGGAGCCTGTCGACCTCCCGGTGGATGGCGCCCGCGAGACCGGGCCGGCCCTGGGCGGCCTCCAGCCCGGCCGCGTCGAGGGGCTCGGAATGCCAGACGGTGCCGTCGGCGAGCACCGTGGTGAGGGCGCGCACGTGGTCGCGGGTCTTGCCGTAGAGGCAGGAGCCCTGACCACAGGCGTCGGTCGCGATCATCCCGCCGATGGTGGCGCGGTCGGAGGTCGAGAGCTCGGGGGCGAAGAACAGGCCGTGCTCGGCCAAGGCCGCGTTGAGCTGGTCCTTCACCACACCCGCCTCGACCCGCGCCGTGCGGCGCACCGGGTCGATGGCGAGGATGCGGTTCATGTGCCGCGACAGGTCGACCACGATCCCGTCCGTCAGGGACTGGCCGTTGGTCCCCGTCCCGCCGCCGCGGGGGGCGATCCGCACCGCCACGAACCGCTCCTCGGCGAGCAGGGTCGCGATGCGCACGAGGTCGTCGCGGTCCCGCGGGAACGCGATGGCCTGCGGCATGATCTGGTAGATCGAGTTGTCCGTGGCGAGCACGGTGCGGTCGGCCTCGGCCATCGTCAGGTCGCCCGCGAAGCCCCGCGCGCGCAGCTCGGCGCAGAAGGCCGCGGTCAGCGAGGTCACCGTCGGGCCGGAGGGGAGAGGCGGGATCATGGCGGTCACGCCGGGACCGCGACGGCGATTGTGTCCCGCCGGATCTGCCGCCCCAGGGCCAGCATCATCAGGGCGCCGAGGAGCAGGATCCCGCCGACCGCCAGCAGCGGCGCGGTGAATCCCCCGGACAGTTCGCGCATCACGCCGATCAGGTACGGGCCGGCGAAGCCGCCGAGATTGCCGATCGAGACGATCATCGCGATCCCGCCCGCCGCGGCGCGACCGGTGAGGAAGCCCGAGGGCACGGCCCAGAAGGTCGCCGTGTACGAGTTGATGCCCATCACCGCGACGCAGAGCGCCACGATGGTCAGGCCCGGTGTCGGGGTCAGGGTGCTCGCGGTCAGGCCGACGGCACCGAGAGCCAGGGACAGGGCCGGATAGATGGTGCGGTCACCGCCCCGGTCGGAGACGCGGCCCCACACCACCATCGCCACCGCGCCGCAGACATAGGGAATGGCGGCGACGACCCCGACCACCGAGCTCGCGAGCCCGAGCTGCTTGATCATCTGCGGCAGCCACAGGCCAACGCCGAGGGAGCCGATGATCGCGCAGAAATTGATCGCCGCCAGCGTCAGCACCCGCCAGTTCCGCAGGGCCTGCGCCAGGGTCATGGGATGCTTCTTCTCGATGGCCGCCTTCTCCGCCGCGAGCGTGGCGACGAGGACGTCACGCTCCGCGGGCGTGAGCCACTGCGCCTTCTCCGGCCGGTCGGTGAGGACGAAGAGGCAGACGATGCCGAGGATCACCGCCGGCAGGGCTTCGAGGATGAGGAGCCACTGCCATCCCACGAGGCCGAAGCCTTCGATCTGCACCAGGGCGCCGGAGATCGGCGAGCCGACGATGTTGGCGACCGGGATACCGAGCAGGAAGAGAGAGGTGGCCCGCGCGCGCACGGCGGAGGGGAACCAGAAACTCAGGTAGAGGAAGACGCCCGGCACGAACCCGGCCTCGCCGAGGCCGAGGAGGAACCGGGCGATGCCGAACTGGATCGGCCCGGTCACGAAGGCCGTCGCCGCCGAGACGAGGCCCCAGGTGATCATGATCCGGGCGATCCAGAGCCGGGCCCCGACACGCATCATGATCAGGTTGCTGGGGATCTCGGCGAGGAAATAGCCGAGGAAGAACAGCCCGGCGCCGATGCCGAACGACGTCGCGGTGAGCCCGATATGCGCGTTCATCGTGAGCGCGGCGAAGCCGACATTCACGCGGTCCAGGTAGCTGACCACGTAGCACACGAAGAGGAACGGCAGGATCCGCCGCATCATCTTGCGATGAAGGTTCCGCTCGTCGACCGCGTGGGCCGGAGCTCGGGACTGCTGCCCTTGCGCCATGACGTCCACTCCCGAATCGCCAGTTTTGAAACGGCGTTTCGTTTTTAATCCATCACGCGGCGGCGGTTGTCAACGATGTCGTGGAAGCGGCCCGTCACGGCTTGGTGAGCGGTAGGCCGGTGGCTATGGATCGCGTGTCCCGAATCCCGCGAAACCGGAACGAGTGCGAAGAGATGGCGAAGGAGGCGCGCGCGCGGCCCAATCTCGAGGGCGTGGCTTCGGCCGATCGGGTTCTGACGGTGCTGACGGCGTTCCGGCGGGGCGACGACGCTCTGGAACTCTCCGAGCTCGCGCGCCGCACGTCGCTCGTGAAGAGCACGATCATGCGGCTGTGCATCTCGCTGGAGAAGTTCGACCTGATCGAGCGCCTGGACGACGGGCGCTATCGCCTCGGTGTCGAGGCGGCCCGGATCGGCTCGGTCTACCAGCAATCCTTCGCCCTGGAGGAGCGGATCGTCCCGGTCCTGGAGCGGCTCGCCGCCGAGTCCTTCGAGACGGCCTCGTTCTACATCCGCCGGGGCAACCAGCGGCTGTGCCTGTTCCGTGCCGACTCACCGTCACCGTTGCGGATGAACGTCCGCCCCGGCGACATGCGGCCGATGGACGAGTCCGCCATCGCGCAGGTTCTGAGGATTTTCGGCGACCGGAGGGCTACGGAAAGCTCGACGGCTCAGGTCCCCCTGTACTCTTCCGGTATCACCGACCCTCACGTCGCGTCGATCGCGATGCCCGTGTTCGGGACAGAGCAGCGGTTGATCGGTGCCATCGCTCTGTCCGGTCCAGCGTCTCGGTTGACCGCGGAGCGAGCCGAGACTCTCAAGCCGCGGCTCCGAGAGGCCGGCGAACGCCTCTCGTCTGAGCTCGGAGCACAGCTCTGAGTCAGTTCCCGGCTAACGGGCCGGCTCGACGAGCGGTGCTTCGCCGCTGCGGCGTACCTCATGATCGGTGCCCGCTCGTCTGTGCCAGAGACCGTCGCGCAGACGTTCCGCTCACCGCCATCCCCGACCGCCGCGCATCGTCACAGTCAGGCCGCTCGGGTTAGAGCAGCAAAAGGATGGGCGGCCCACGGAAGGCGCCCCGGTTTCTGTGGCGAACCACCTTGGCCGACGACGCCACGCTATGCCGGCTGCTGGCCGCCATCGGCCGGGGAGAGGCGGATCGGCTGGCCGAATTCCACGATCTCACGAGCCCGACGAGGGGCTCGGCTGGACCACTTCGACGGCCGCTCAGGGTAGAGGCCGTGTGAGGACGTTGGAGTTCGGATAGGCTCTGCGTGCCTGTGGAGGCTTGTATGGCGCGGTTCGTCCGGGGTGCGGATCGCGACCACGTCACGCCACTGCCGAACCGGTTGGACGCCTACCTGTCCGAGGACGATCCGGTGCGCGTCGTCGACGTGTTCGTGGACGCACTCGATCTCGCGGTTCGGGGTTTCGAGGGCGTGGTGCCAGCTGCGACGGGCCGGCCCGGCTACCACCCGGCGACGCTGCCGAAGCGCGACCTCTACGGCTACCTCGATCAGGTCGCCTCCAGCCGCCGCCCGGAGCGTGAAGCCGGCCGCAACGTCGAGCCGACGTGGCTGACCGGCCGCCTCGTCGATCGTCATACGGGCAGCCTCCGCGAAGGGGCTGCCGTGCGGACAGCCGCTCAGTGTCGTCGTCCCCGCGCCGCCGGGGGCACCAGCAGCACGGCACGCGGACACGTCGAGAGGGGAACTCGCCGAGAACCCGAGATTCGCGCGTCGCGTCCTTCGCCCCCGTTGAAGCCGTCCAGGTCGTTCCTATTTTGTTCTCAAATCCGGAGGGGTCAATGCTCAGCTACGAGGATCTGCGGGACGCGGCGGCCGGCGAGGAGCGGGACGCCCTGATGCGCGCCTTCGCCGAGGACATGGCGGAAGCCTCCGGGCGCGAACGCTGCCGGGCCGGCTTCGTGCGGGCGGAGCGGCCGGCGGACGTGGCGCGGGCCCTCGGCCGAAACCGCCGGGCTCAGGCAGGCTCGGCCCCTCCTACCGGTCCCCGTCGCTGACGCTGCCGAGTGGTCCGGCCCTCGGCGTGAGCCTTCGCTGATGCGGAACGCCGACGGGCCCGTTCGGCTGCAGCGTCCCCGATGCCGCGCTGGCGCCGGTGCTCGGCGACAAGCTGCGCCTTGAGCTCGGTCTTGGCCTTCAGGGCTAGGATCTCGTCCCTGGTGTACCGGCGGGCCATGCCGTTGTCGTCGGTGACGTGCGGCAGGTCGCTCGTCGCACGGTCCATGACGAGCCCGACGCGGTCGGAGGAGATCCTCGCCTCCTCGTGCAGGTAGGACGCGAACGCCCTGCGGACGTCGTGGGGCGTCGCACAGCGTATCTTCGTGGAGATGCCAGTCCGTTTGGCCGCCGGCGCGGCGAGCTCGAACCAGGGGGAACATCCAGGGGGACCTCTGGCGCCCGGCCGCCCTGGCAACGTCGGTGGTGCGCTCGACGTAAGCCTGCACGCGACGCCAGACGACCGGGGGCAGAGGGACGGCGTGGCGACCGGCGAACGGGTCCCGCGCCGTCGGGGCACCTTGGCCCACCTTCCGGTGCCCCTCCCACCAGATCCCCCAACCCTCTGAGGCGGACTTGCCCGGGCTCGACCATCCAGGCCCAGAACCGCTTCGAGCCGCGGACGACGTCCCGTGCCTGGGAGCGCTTGCCCTCTCACACGAGGCCGGCCACCGCCTCGGCCACGTCGGGCGCCGGGCTGCGGGAGACGAACCGGTCGTCGAGGGCCCGCATCGCGGGGCAGCCGATGACAGACCTGTAGTTCCGCACGGTGTCGGGCCGGTAGATCTGCGCCGGGCTCTCGGCCTCCGCCTCCAGGTGCGCGACCCAGGCGTCCCGGGCCTGCCTGTATGTCCACGTCTTGGGGGCGCGGTTCTTCGGCATGTGGGTCTGGACGACAACCGCCTCGCCCCTGGCCGCCTTCGCCACGAGCGCCGACCGCTTGAGTGCGATCCAGGCCGGGTCTGGGACACCGGCGCCTCCCTCGACACGGGCGCGGACCGCAGCCCCGGCGGAGCGCACCTGCACCGGCGTCCAGTCGCCCGCATCGCCGAGGCGGATTCGCAGCGGCTCACCCGCGTGCCGGAAACGCATCGAATAGACCGCTGCCGTCGGCGTCAGCCTGAGCGTCGCACCCGCGCAGCCGCCGACGCTCACGTCCCGAGCAGGCGTCCGGTTCGCGCGGGCCTCCTCGATGAGGTCGTCGATCTGCGTCCCGGTGAGGACCGCGGCGGCTTTCCTCGGCCTGCACGGCTCCCGGGTCGACGCCCGCTCTACCCCGGAGCGCACCCGTGGCAAACGTGGTCGGCCCCGCCCTCCGTCTGGACCTCCGGGCCGCGGTCGGCCCAGGGTTAAGTGCCCCCTCCCGAATGCCCCGGACAGAGGGCCTCTGCAGAGGGGAAATGCCTTGTGACAGAGTCTCTTGGTGACAGGTACCGGGGGGCCTGCTACCACGATTTTGGCACCAGACTCCGTAGCTCAGCTGGATAGAGCAGCCGCCTTCTAAGCGGCAGGTCGTAGGTTCGAGCCCTACCGGGGTCGCCAGGTGTTTCAACGGGTTGGCACCGAGTTTGCGCAGCGGCAAGAACCCCGGGACAGCGCCAGGACAGCTCCGAATCCGGGCTCTCCGTTTCCCGCCGGGAGCGACGCGGGCGGGCGCGCGGGGTACGGGACGCGTCGCGCCCGCGACAGCCGCCGGGCCAGGAGGCGGCTGAGCCTGGCCGCGGCCCAGCGCCGCCGCTCAGGTCCGTCCTCCGCGCGCGCCGAAGCCCTCGGAACGAGGCAGCCGCACCATGACCGCCGGCGATCGAACGCGGGCGACGGCGACAGCGCCGATGACCCGCTCTCGTGCGCGGATCTGGTCCTGCAACAAGCCGCGGCCGAGGCGATTGATGCGGACGACGCGAAGCCCTGGATCATCATCGAGAACGGCGACATCCTGGCGCCCAACTGGATCAGGGCCAGTACCGGCACATCCCGCCCGCAAGCATGGGCCGTGAGCCGGCGCTCTGCGGTATGCAGTTCCCCCGCCGCACCGGGCCTCAGCCGGAACCGGCGAGGCGCCTGAACTTCACGTGCAGGGATCACCTCCGCCAATCGGCCGGTTCCCCCCTCGTGCGCCCACTCCCGCACCGTGCCGAGCCGGACCGTTGGTCATGGGCACTCTGCGGGGTGAGGAACACGCAAGCTGCTCAAAAGCGAGCGCAGGAGGAAAGCTGACATGGCAGACATCCGCTCACACGATCCGGTCGGACGATCTGACGGCCGGCCAGGATCAGACCAGGCCGGCGGCTCGGCCGGCGGCGGTGCCGGCGTCGCCGATCAGGCCAGAGAGACGCTGCGGGATGCCACGAACAAGGCTTCGGACGCGTGGGACAACGCCTCCGAGTACGGGTCCCGCTACTATCGGCAGGGCAGTCGCGCCGTCAGTGACATGGACAGCGGCACGATGGCCGGCCTGTTCATCGCGGGCGCGATCGGCTTCGGTCTCGGCTGGCTGGTCTTCGGTCAGCAATCGTATACGGGCGACTACGTCTCGAGGCGGATGAGCGCGAGCAGCGAGCGCCGCTACTAGGAGCGACCTGCCGGCGGCTGGGCAGGCGGAACTCCGCGTCACCAGCCGCCGAACCGGCAAGGCACACTGATCGTGCGCCGCACGCTCCATACCGGAACAGCCTGCCACCGCCGCGCGGATCTGCGCGCTCGGCACGGGCGGACGGCGATGAAGGTGTTTCGGATCCGGCACGAGGTGACGGGAGCCATCCTCTGGACCGGATCGGCCACGAACCCGCTCGCGGCACGCGACGCCATGGCCCACGAGGCCGGCTGCTACGACCTCCGCGCTGGCGGCCTCGACGTCGAGGAGATCCGAGACTAGCCCCCGAGCTACAGAGCGGCCCGCGCGACGCCTGCCGGAACGATCACCGCGCCGTCAGGTGCCGGTGCCGGGCCACCTGTCCAGCACGCGCGACCCGGCGCGCAGCTCGACATGGTGGCTGTGGGCATCGTCCCGGGTCTCGCAGAGGTCAACGGCCGAAGCGAAGCGGGTCCGCGCGGCGATCTCGGTCTCCACATCCTCGGCGATCACCTGCCGCCCGTCTCGGAAGGTGAGCACGCGGAAGGTTGGGTGTCTCAGGTCGCTGGCTTCCATCGGTGGCCTCTCCGGGAGGATCGTTACGCGTCACCCGGCGCCGTGACCGCCCTTGGCGTTGTCGGGCCCGGGAAGATCCGGTCGGTTGTCGTAGCCGCCGCTTTCCGGCCCCACGCCGGCCTCAGGCTCCGGACTGCCCGGCGAGTGCGGGCCGGTTCCGCCAGTCGCCGGATCCGGCTTCCCCACCTCGCCGATCGGCCGGCCCGGCGGTACCGTGCCGAAGGCCTCGCGCGCCGCGTCGACGTCCTGACCCATGCCGGCCTCCCTCGATGTTGCGAGAAGCCAAGGCGCGAGGCGCAATCGGGGTTCCCGGCCGCTCGGCCCCGCCTCGATCTGATCACGGGCCGGGGACGCGTCCGATCCCACGCGCGGACCGATACGCAACGCGGGCCGTCCGCTCGGGGACAAGACTGGGCTCGTGCGCCGTGGGCGAGGCTGGCCGAACCCCGTGCCGGAGCAGACCGCGCACGAGTCGGCGAGGGCAGCCGCGCGAGCCTGTAGACGGTGTGGGCGGCCATGACAGCGAGGACAGCGAGACGCGCCAAGAGGGTGTTCAGCACGCGGTGCACGCTCGAACGGAGTGGGATCGGCGGTCCGCCACCGCCGGTGCGCCCCGGAGGCGCGCCGAACACGGCGCGATCGCGGCGGGCACGACGATAGCTGCAACCGGGATCGTGGCTCGGCGTTGAAAGCCGGACACCCATCGTAGCTCCCACATCCTCGGGTTCAGCCATGCCCACCGAGCTGCACGACAAGGCCCACATCGACGTCTTCGACCGCGCCGCCCGCGAGCATTGGTCCCTGCACTTCGGAGTGACCGAGGACCGCCTGCGCAAGGCCGTGAGGATGGTCGGATCCCGCGTCACCAGCGTCGCGGCGTATCTCGGTCAGTCTGCCCGCTGACATGGGCCGCCCGCCGTTGAGCCGCGACCTCTATCTGAGTCCGAACGGAGATCGCTGGCTCCTGCTGCGCGATCCGTCCGACGGTCGCAGCTTCGTCCGGCACGAGGCCAACCCAGCTTCGGGCGGACACGTCACCGACGTGGCATTGGTGGCTTTTCTCGCCGCCGATCGCGGAGGCCCCGAGCATCAGGCGGTGTGGGCGTTGATCGGTGAGCTCGTCGACGATGGCGCTACACCGCCATCCGCGATCGCTTAGGCTGCGCCGCCGCTTCGCGGAGCGCATCCGCGTCGACGAGAAGCGCGGCGGCGATCTCGGACAGGGCCGCGCGCTCGATCGCGGCGATGCCGTCGTGATCTGCCACATCGGCCGCCACTCGAAACACGCCCGCGCGTTGGTCCATGGGCCGACCGGCAATCGCCGCGACCCGTCGCAGGTTCTCCGCGCGGCCAGCCCGGGTGCCGGCTCGACCGATCGCCTCGTGTAGCGCCTCATCGAGCATCAGGACGTCGTAGCCTTTCTCCAGGATCGGGCTGGCGAGGACGCCGGCGAGGGCCGTTTCCAGTTCATCGCCCGCGACCTCGCCGTCGGCGACGATGACATTGGCAGCCGCGGAGACGCCGGCCTGCATCAGCGCGTCGTCGCCGGCATAGGCGGTCACCGTCTGGCGGAAGCGGGCGAGCAGGTCTCGTATGAGGGGCATGTGACGCGCTGCTGAGCGAGGTGGATCGAAGACGGATCGCTAACGACACCAAGGCGCGGCGCCGCACCAGCGCATGCGCGCCACCGAGCCGGTGACGGCAGGATCGCCGGCGAGGCGCTGATCCCCTTCCGTGTTCGGTCTGTTCGCCTCGGCCAGCATGGCTGCGGAGAAGCAGCACAGCATCAGGGCGGCGATCCATAGGAGGGCCCGGAAGGTGCGGAGGGGACGCTTCGACATACGCGCCAGCCTGGTGCGGCAGGGTTAGCGAACCCTTGCGCCGGGTCGGAAGGAAGCCCGAAAACGGCCTCTTCGAGGGAGCCACGAGCGGATCGGCTGCGCTCAACCTCGGGCAGGGTCGCGGGCCATCGTGGCGTGTCCGCCTGCAACAGCGCCGTGCGGTGTCGCGAACGCCTCGGGCCCGTCGGCAGAGGGAAAGCGTCGCTGTAGCAACCGGGCGCGCAGAAAAAAGGCCACTCCCGAGGGAGCGGCCCGAAGTCTTGGGAGGAAACGCCCTTGGGAAGGGCTGCCAGACCGCGACGCCATCGCGGTCTCGCACCGCCGACCTAAGCCTGCACGGTGCGGCGCACAACCGCCGTTAGGCTTCGTCGCGTGCATAAGTGGCGCTGGACGCCCGCTCAGGTGCGCTTCCACACCATGGCTCGGGCGCCCGGAACGTTCCGGGGCCGCGTCTCACCTAGCTTCGCGGGAGACGCAGTCGTGTCGGCCGTCAGCGGGCCAAAGCGTCGGCCGGGCCACCGGCATGCTGGCCCGAGTACCGGTAGGCCGGGGCGGTGCGATAGTGCGTCACCGAGATGTCCGGCAGGACCACCGAGGCGTTGCCGGCGTAGCCCGAGTAGGCCGAAGCCGGATAGGGGCTGTGCCTGCTGTCGATGCCCTGCGCCAGGGCGGGCGTGGCGACGGCGACCAGGGCGGCCGCAGCGAGCAGATGCAGCTTCATGACGATCTCCATGCGGGTTCGTTCGACTTCGCGGGGAAGCCATCCGGTCAGTCGGGTCGCGTGAGGAAGATCGTCGGTGCGGCGGTCTCGATCGCGGCGGCTGTGCTTGGCCGGCTGTGACCTCTCAACGGCGTACTCCGCCGATCGTTCGCCGGGTTTTGTGCGCCGCGACACATCCTGCCCATCGGCGAGCTACTGGTGCTATTCTGTATTCCCGGATGCGGAGGCAGGGCCGGGACTTCACTCCGCCGTCAACGCGGTCGTAGAACGGCCTCTGCGACCGGCCAGAGCAGCGTTCGCTGGGGCTACTCGCGATCACGTTCTACGATCGCTGAAGGGGCTCGGAGAGCCTGCCGACGCCCTTCCTCCGTCGCGATTTCCGACCACCAGCGCATGCATTCCTCCGCGCTCGCGGCCGGACCTGTCGGCGAAGCATCGATGAAGAAATGTTCTGGGGCAACGCCCAGCACATCGGCAAGCCGGTTCAAAACGGCCCAACCAGGCTTATCGATCTTTTTCCATGACACGAGAAAAATCAAAGCCTGAAAAGTTCTGTTCCGGCGCCGTGCCGCCGCCAGATACCGATCGCAGCGGTTGAATTATACTGATGTCGCCCTCGTTAGGCTCACCAGTCTCGGCGTCGACGTGCGGCCTTCGATGGCGCCGAACAATCGGAGCTGGGGGCGTTTCAGATGATCTTCGTTACGAGGGCGGACGGCGGCGTGACCTACGTCAGCCCGGAGTGGACCGCGTTCACCGGCCAAGCCGCCACGGCAGCCGCCGAACTGGGCTGGCTCACCTGCATCCATCCTGAGGATTACGGGGCCGCCGTCACCTTCCTGCGCACCGCCCGTGATCAGCAGAGCGAATACAGCCTGCGCCTCCGCCTGCGTCGTGCGGATGGCAGCTACGCCTGGGTGATGATTGGCGCCGTCCCCTCCTATGGACCGCCGGGCCACACCTTCCTGGGTTATCTGGGATCACTCACAGAGATCACCCCGACCGGTTCTGAACCCATCGGTGCCTACGGAACGCTCGCACGCTTCGTCCCGCCGCCCATGCATCCGGCAACGCCGCCCGGTTCGACGCTGGAGGCGGTCGCCGACCATCTGCTGATCGCGCACGGGCTGATCGAACAGGACCACGCCAAGGAGATGCTGCCGATATTGCGGCAGGCGTTGATGGTGGCCGGCGTTCTGCTGGCGCGCAAGATGATCTCGCCTGATGGCAGCGACCGCTTCCACTGAGACTTGCATCGGTGTGGCCAGACTCGAAGGCGAACGGCTTGGCGTTCTCGTCCTTCAGGTAGGCGGTCGCCGCCGCCGCGATCTCGTCGTCCGTCACCTCGGACTTGCGGCGCAAGTCGCCGACGCTCGGGATCACTGTGGCCAGGCCAGAGAGCTAACGCGGCTCCGCTGTCCCGTCCATGACATGGCTCAGCGCCAGCTCAGTCGGTGCCGACCGACCGAACCGGAACATCGCCGTTCGGCCGCCGGTTACGGCAGCTCAACAGGGAGTGAAGCCGATGGTCGATGTCGCACAGATCCAGGAGCATGCCGAGGTGGTCGGCTCGGACGGCAAACATGTCGGGACCGTCGATCACATCGATAAGGGCGAGATCAAGCTGACGAAGAAGGACGCCTCTGCCGGTGGCCTGCACCACTTCATCCCGGTCGATTTCGTGCAATCGATCGACGGCGGCAAGGTTCGCCTGGACCGGCCGGCGGATGAGGTCATGCGTGAGTGGTCGACGTCCTGAGACGCCCGCGCCGACGATGGACGCGAACCGTAGAACTTCTCCGGGCGGCCATATCATCACGGCTCGCCCGGCTCAGCCGACAGCCCGGCTCCGCTTCGTGCATCGAGCGGCGTCGAGACTCGATGCGGTCGCGGCCCCTTCGGCCATCTACCGACGCCGCCAGCCCGGTACGAGGCCCGCCGGACGCTGGCAAAGCAGGTCCAGAAGGAACTCGACGCCGAGAAGCACGAGCTGGAAGTGCGGGCAGCGGAGCTGCGAGCAAGGCGGCTCGCTCGGGAAAGCGCCGAGACCGAGGTCTCCTGAGGTGGCATCGGTGGAGGCTGACCGACTCAGCGGCGCAATCGGGCGCCCGTGGTCCTGCACCGCGTCGCGGAACAGGCTGCCCGGAAGCGATGGCAGCGACCCCGTGGCGAGGACGACGGTCAGACTGCGCTCAGGCCCATCAGCACCGCGGCCATTTGCCAGCCAGCGACCAAGATCGCGGCGATCCACGCCACCGTTGCCACGCCGCCTGCAACCATGATCATCGTGAGAAAGCGGTCCATCCAGGGACGCGTGGATTGATCCTGAACCGACACTGTCTCGATGTGAGCCATAATTCACCGTCTAATCAGCGTACCGAGTCGATGCCGCAAGCTCCGTTCCCGCGGCGAAGCGCCCGCGCAGCCGGCCGTTCAGGCATATAGAATATAGAGCGCACTCGCCGGAGCGATCACCACATTGGCTGCTCCGATACAGACCAGGATCATCACAGCTTTCGCGTGCAATTGCGGCTTGTTCCTGAACATCCATCCAGCGGGAAATGCCAGCACGGTGATCGGCAGCATGCAGAGGACGATCGAGACCCATAGCAGTGCGCCGAGCGCGAAGATCAGAAGACCCGGACTGCTCCTGGGCAACCACTCGCTCAGTTGCCCGCGTGCGAGGATGACTTGGGGCATCGGACGCGCCGCCCTGTTCCGGTCAACTGATGCAACCGAGAGTGGTATACATCCCGAAGGCGCGACCTCAACGGGAAATCATGCAGTGCCGAGGGTTCGGATTACGCAGAACCTAAGCAGTCACGAATTGCCCGATTGCCCATCCGTCTCGGCCACCTGCCGTCCATGGTTCTGCACCGCGTCGCGGAATAGGTTGTCAGCCGTCGCGGTCGTGGCCGCGGCGCCCGGGATGGCGGCTCGCAGCGAACCACCCTACGCTGAGGGCGTTCCACAGTCTCAGCAGCAAGGAACGCGATATGAAGGTGATCTCGACGACGGTCCTCGGCTTGGCGCTCCTCAGCGGCGTAGCTCCGGCCTTCGCGCAGCCCTACGGCGGGCGCGACTACGGTTACGACCGCGGCGATTACGGCTCCCGCGACAGAGGCTACGGAGATCGCGGCGATCGCGGCTACGGCGAGCGCGATCGCCGCGATTACGATCGGGATTATGACCGAGGCGCGCGGGGCGGACGTGGCGACTACGCCTTCAACGAGGAGGAGTATCTGCGCTGCAATCCGGACGTGCGCCGGGCTGTCATCGGTCGCGCAATCAAGTCCGGGCTGGAACACTACCGGAAGGTCGGGATGGCGGAAGGCCGGAAGTTGAGCTGCTGAGTGCGGAGGCCGACCGCTTGGTTACCTCGGCATCGAGACAGCCCGCCGGCCGATAGGGCGCAGCAGGCCGGAACAGGTTGCCGCTGCCGGAGGGTGCGCTAACCTGCGCACAGCCGTCGCCGCTGTGTGGCGCAACTCAGCACGAGGCGGGTCGACCATGAGAGGCGCGGCGGTCAGATGGTTCGTCGTCGCGCTCGCAGGTTTCTGGAGCACCGAAGCTTTCGCGCGGCGCCATCGAGCCAGCAGTACTTCTCCTCGGGGGGCCATTGCGGCGCCGCCATTCTCATCCCTGCGGCCACCAACCACGACGCTGCGGCCGCCTGACGACGGCATTATCCATTGGAACACGCCGAACAAGGACGGCAACCTCGGCGGTCCCGGGACCGGCGGCGGCGGCGGCGGCGGTGGCTGATCGACTCCGCCTTCGCCATCGGCCGCTGTAGCTCTGCACGATGTCGAAGGTGAGAGGTCCGGTGGCGGATGCAGCGCACGCGGAAGCCCGCACCGGGCTACCGCTGCGGGACCCGCGCCATGGAATGTCGCCGCACCTGATGGCGCCGCATCCGAACGTTGGTCAGCCTGCCGGACGGCGACGAGATGCCGGTCACAGGACCGGCCGGCACGGCCTAGGCGGGGCCGGCCAGGGCGCCGAGACCTGCACGGACGAGCGCAGCCACAGCTCAGACACGCCTTGTCGGTCGTGCCCCAGCGCAGATGGATCGCGTCGGTCTGCCGGGAGAACCGGAAGCACGCGCCGGTCCGATGATCCGACCTCGGAGCGGGTGTCCGCGCCAGGAACACGGATCGCGGCATTTCCGAAATGCTGGACTTGCTCGCGAGCGTTCATGCTCAGGCGTCGCCGCGCGCACGTGGCGACAGAACGGCGAGACGTCCAATTGCAGGTGTCTCTCTGACCCTGTATTTTGCGACAATCGTCATTCTGAAACGTTAGAATCAGGGTGAACTGCCAGAGCAATGAAGAAGTGAAACCTCGGTTATAGCGCGTGTGGTGGAGGCATCGCGTCGCCGGTCACTGGCGCGCGGCCGGCATCCGGTGCTGGTATGTCGTAAAGTGAGCAGGAGGGGTTCGGCATGTCTGAGGTACCCGTCGTCATCCCGACCGAGACGCTCTCCCTGCCATCGGAGTGGACAGAGGCCGCCGAGCAGGCCGCACGCAACCTCGGTCAGGGCAGACCTCTCGCCGAGCTGTGCCCCGAGCATTGGCAGCTCGTGGTGGCCAGCGTCACAGACAGGATGCGGATGCGCGGCGCGTCGCTCCCGCGCGGCTGGCGCCTCGCACTCGCGCGACAGGTCGGGCGCGATGATGCCGAGGACCCGGCAGAGGCGCGTGTTCTGGCCCTTCATGCCAAGCGCGAGGAGATCGCCGCCCATGTTGCCCGCGACCTGGGGCTCGGAGATCTCGCGGGGCTCAGTCGAGAGGAGCGTGCCGCGGTCGATCGGCAGACCGCCGAGACGATCGAAGGCTGCGACCCTGCCTCGTCCGAGCCGGCCGATTGCTCGGACGCGGATCGGACGATGCGGCGCCTGCTCTCCGAGCATCGCGCATTGAGCGAGCTTCGGGCCGACGCGGACAACACGCGCCTGGCAGAGGAGGGCGAGGTGTTCGCGCCCGAGGACGATGCCTGACAGTCGGCCTACTGAGGCTCTGGGGGTCGCGGCGAGGCTGCCAGCCGGGGCCGAAGCCTCCTTCGCGCCGATCACCGTGGCGGCAGGGCGGACGCGATTGTGCGGGCCTGTCCGTCGGATGCCCGCGCGTTTCGGGACCGGTGCGCCCGGCGCGGGTCCGGGCCGTTGCCGGCGAGCCCGGACGCTGTAGCGGGGTTCATCGTCCCGGAAGCGGTAGCCGGCCGCGCCGCCTCGACGCTCGGCCGCCGGCTCGCGGCAATCCGCTGCGCGCACAAGCTGGCCGGCGCCGCCGATCCGGCGGACGATGATGGCGGGCGGGCTGCCATGACGGGGGCCCGGCGCAAGGCCGGCGTCGCCCCGGCAGCTGGCCTCGATGCGTCGACCTCTGGAGCGCGCGGCCTGCGCGCCGGCTACATCACCGCGGCCGCGGGGCGCGGGGCGGATCCCGCCCGCGTCATGGACCAGTCGGGCCACCGAGATCCGCGCACCGTGGTCGGCTGTATCCGGCGGGCAAACGCCTTCGCGGGGCATTCGGGGAGCGGGTTCCTGTAGAAACCGCGTGAAGCTTCCATAGGAGCCGCAACAGACAGGTCGTTCGAGCGGTTCAGCCCGTGACGACTCACCTTCCGCGGGGCTCCGGCTTCGCGGGAAAATCAGCGTCCGTCGTGCGAGGATGGCCTGCATGTCCACCGCCAGAGCCGGTCCGGATCGCCTCAGGATCTCGTGCTCGTGCTCGCGGGCGGAAACGCGGTGGGCGCCTATCACGCCGGAGCCTATGAGGCTCTGCATGGGAGCGCCCCCCGCCGGGCGATCGCCGGCCTGAAGCGCGAGTACGACCTGCGGCAACAGCTCGATCCGAGCGGTCCGGCGGTGACGCTGCTTCACCTCGTCTATCGAGCAGGCCCCGACCAGCTTGCCACCAAGAGCTTCGACTACTCGCCCTCCTCGATCCGCGATCGCTGGGCGGCAGGGCACAGCGATATGGCGGCCAGGCTGGCCCGACTGATCGAGCCCCGACCTGAAGGGCAACGCTTCCGCCACATCGAGTGAGGCTCGGCCTGACAGCTATCAGGCCTCACCAACCTCCTGGCCCGGCGTGCCCGGCCAGCCCGCTTCGGCTTGTCCGTCAAGGGCTCTGCCACCGCAGCGGCCCTCGGGACCGAACTTCTCCGATGCAGTCCACGTCCAGGGAACTGGGCGCGCCCGGGTTTCTCGACCGCAGGGGCATCCGGCGCACGACTCTGAGCAAGGTCACGTCAGCACCCGATCCGGCACCAATCGCGCGCTCCGAGGCGCCAGGCCTGCTCACCGCAATAGACAACGGGATCGCCATCATGGCTGATCATGCGTGCGAGCATCACCTCTGTGCCGAGCGCCGTGATGCAGATCACCGTAGCCCCGAGACCTGCGTCGCCGATCAGGCGAGTTCCTACGCCCCAGCCGTTCTCCCGGCAGATGTCGGCGGCGTGGCGATGGTCGTGCCGCGTCCCGCCGATCACCCGCCTGCCCCCCGAACCGGGGACTGCTGATGACGGGCCCCATAGGCTGGGGACCGTTCGAGCGAGCGGCCAAGCCCTTCCGCCACTATCGCCACCGCAGATCCGTAGACGAGATGGGCGGCCAAGCCTCGGATGCGGGTGAAGGTCGGATAGTGATGATTGGGCGCGCTGAGGCCGAGGGTGGGCACCAGGTATTCGTCCAGAATGAGCGACATGGCGGTCCCGCAGGTCAGCGCGGCGGTGAAGGGCCGCAGACCGGCGTACCGCCGCAACAGGCCGTAGACCGGGCCCCAACCCATACCGGTGGCGAGGTGGATCGCCTTGCCCGATATCTCGTGCCGGCGAGGCGTGGGGTCGACGTCCATCGCAGCACAGAGCTTTTGTGCCGCGACCAGGGAAGAGGACGCGCCGGGGCGCACCCGCTTCTCGTGTCGATCAACGCGCTCCGGGGTGGTCCACCGCAACGGACGCTGGGCGAGGTTCGTCACCAGCGTTGCCACCAGCCCGGCCGTCAGCCCGACGGTGACATCGACCCATACGGCGTGACTGGGCGGCCGCATCATCAGACGAGCCATATCGACAACCCCAGAACGACGCCGACGCCGCCGATCACGACGCAGTAGCTGGGCACGACCCATGCGTTCGGTCCGTGTGGTCGCGACGCCCTCCGCACGCGCGCAGGTGCCGCTTCGGTCTCGCGTGCCAGGGCGATGCGCTCGTGAGACGGAGGGTGCCCGGCGGCCTCATCGTCCGTCCCGAGCTGGGAGAGCCCCGGATCATAGGCCTTCACCTTGTCGCCCGTCGCGCCGCTATCGATGTCCGCCTTCAGCATCGCCGATGTCGGGCGGGAGGAGGCGGGAGGAGCCTCTACGGGCATGCTGCCGGGGGACGGCGGGGTCTCGGAACGGAGGATCATGCTGCATGCCTCGCGGCACCGGTACGCCGGGCGTCTCCCGATGCGGTGTCGTAAGACTGAACAACCGCTGCGCGGGGGCGCCGTGTCCCTCGATCGGTGTCGCATGGACCGGGCAGCGCTGGTCCGAACGGCAGGGTTTGACCGTAAGCGGCTGATACGCCTCGGAGAAGGACTGCCGGAAAAGCCGATTGTCTCCTACCGATCCGCCCCAGTCACTCAGCTGACGAGAACGACAGCCGGGAAGCGGACGCGACCCGTTGCGCGTCCGTCCTGCGCGCACCGGTCGTCACGGGGGTTTCTGTCGAAGCGATCTTTGAAGCGGCGAGCGAAATGCGCCTGGTCGGTGAGGCCGCAGTCGTAAGCCAGCATGCCGACCGCGGCTGCGAGCGGGGGCGGGTCGAGGCCCGGCTCGCCGAGGTCAGCCGCGACATGGGCCTTGGCACGCTGGACTGTGGCGTTGCCGTGCATGGAGCGCGGCACCTATCCGGTCACGAGACCCGCCACGATGAGGCCGACGCCGACCGACGCCCATCGACGCCGATCGACGCTCGGCTGCGTCAGGCGCGAGGCATCGGCTGACCTGTATCAGCTCGGTCAGGAAGCCCGTTGCCGAGGCGGTGCGAGCGAGGTCAGCACCGATCGTCAGCCCGCTGTAGAGACGGGCCGGGCCGAGGAAGGATTCCCGCCAGCACGACTCGACAGCGGCGCGACGCTCGGCCTGCCGCAGCCGGGTGACGTCTCGTTCACCCTTTCTGTGGCACCAGCGCACGCCCGCTGGTCGTCCCCGCGGCCTGGGGCTCAACCACAGGAGGTCTGACCATGTCGCACCTGAAGATGCTCGCCGCTGCAGCCGCTCTCGTTGGCGGTCTCGGCCTCGCATCCGCAGCCAGCGCTGCACCTCTTGCGCCGATCGGTGCTGGAACCATCGCGGGCGACGCCCACGTCACCAACGCTGCTATGGGTTGCGGTCCCGGCTTCGCTCGTGGCCCCCTCGGTCGATGCCGCCCGATCGCCCGCGGCTTCCGGCCCGGTCCGCACTGCTTCGTGCGCCGGACCCCGGTCGGGCCGCGGCGTATCTGCCGCTAAGGTATACTAAGATTACTGCCGCGCCGGGGCATCCGGCGCGGCGCGCTTCGGCGACGCTCGGTGACCTCATCGAACTGCGCCGGCAGGTAGGAGCGGCCCGGCACGTCGAGGGTCTCGGTAGCGGCTGGCGCCAGTGTGTCGGTCCAGCGGTATCCCCGCGCCCGTACGGACTTCGCGGTGGCGCTACGCTCGCGCTCACCCTTCACGACGAGGCGCCGCAGCGCGTCGGCGGCAGCCGCGATGGGCGTCGTCGCTGAACCCCCGCCGAATGGTTCCGCGGTGCAACGTGCCCTCTCGCACCGCACAAACCCCGGCGATCGGGCATCTTCCCGTCAGACGGCTCTGCAGGGACTGACACACAGCCTCGCGCCGCACGGAAGAATTGCCCAGCATGGCTCTGAAGATCTTTTCCTACGCGATGATCGGCGCCTTCTTGGGCGGTCTTGCCATGACGGTCATCGGCTCCGCGGGGGTGCTGATGGGCCTCTGAGCCCCCGAGCCGGGTCGGAGACTGAGCCGCCGGCAGAACAAGCGACACGATCAGCGGCGGGGTGCGCGTCCCGCCGTTCTCGTGTGCCGCGTCAACGCAGATCGCAGCACCGCTCCGCCCGCCTCGCCCGCGGCCATCTCGTCGTCGGTGCGACGCTCGGACCTACTCTGACGCTCGCTGTGTTACTCCCGAACACGGAGAGCGTCCCATGTCCGACAAGCCACGCACCTCGAACACGCAGGATCTCGCCAGCACCGAGTACGATGCCGAGCGCTGGGCCAAGGTCGGTGCGGAGCAACAATCCCTTCCACCGATCAGCCCTAAAGCGCCGTCGGATCCAGTCGATGGCCCGGAAGTCGGCTTGACGCAGAAGGGCACCGACGCGGACGCGGTCGTGAAGCGTGAGACCGAAGTGTGAGCGCTCAGGTCTGCGCGCAGGCTCCGAGCCTCGCGGCGCAGTCCGCCCGAGCAAGTTGGCCGAACGGGGCGCCCCGCGTCGCTCTTCCGGCTCCCGCTCCTGGACGCAACAATCGGAGCAATCGTCGCGACATCCGGCCTGACCATAAGGCCGCCTCGAAACAGCCGAGCTGACGAGGGAGGCCGCGATGACCAAGCCCATCACCCTGACGAACCGCTTCGCCGACGCCGTCGTGACGGCAGCCGTGGCTTTGAGCCTGATCATGCACGCACAGGTCATGATCCTGCCGCCGCACTTCGTCTGAGCTTTCGCCGCGGGCCATTTGGCGCGCGGTCTCGATGCCGGCGACAAAGGCGGCCTGCTCGCAGGGTGCCATCGCCCGAGCCTCGAACGAACGGGAAAAGCCCCACCGCGCATCGAGAGCGCGGCAGGGCCAGCGATGTCCTCTGCCTTGTTCGGACTACGCGTCACCCCGGCACTCGGCCAGCGGGCCCGTCGGCAGGCTGATGACGTGCGACATGGCGGCCCCGTCCCAGGCTGCAGAACGGGACAGGGCGGTGCGGCTGCCAGGATCTGGCGGCATCCGGTGGCAGCCAGCGCGTCGAAGGCGCGTTTGCCGTTCCGACAAGGCGGAATCTGCCAATCGCGTCCGTGTGGAGGCATACCGCGAACCTGTCGGAATGCAGCCTGTCCCGTTTCAGCACGCCGTTGCCTTCCGAGCGGCAGGCCGTAGGTTCGAGCCCTCCCGGGGCCGCCGGCAACCTCGGGCGCGCGGCCCGTTGCGCCGGCGGCCGTTCCGGCGCGCCGGCTCCCGGATCGGCGGGCGCCATCCAGGATCACTCAGGGAGCAGGTGTCCATGATGATCGGCGGTTCTCTGCGCGGCGCCCTCGTGGCGGCGGCCTGCCTGTCGGGCAACGCGGCGTCGGCGCAGGTCTACGGCAACTGGACCGTGGGGAGCGGCCAGGGCTACGTCGAGTACATCGTCCGCAGCGGGCCGAGCAGCAGCGTCAACATCAGCTGCGACGAGGGCGCGACCGGCGAAGGCGAAGCGAAGCGGACCAGCATCTTCATCGAGATCGCCGGCAAGGCCCCGCCGCCGCGCTCGACCGTCGACGTGCTCACCGACGGCGAGCGCCTGCAGCTCGACACGGATGCCCAGGGCACGATCCTCACCGATTGCCGCGCGTGCGCGGACCGATTCGCCGCGCTGTGGTCGCGGCTCCGCGCGTCCAAGCAGATGATCGTGGCCCTCGCGGACGGGCGCCGGGCCGCCTTCCGGCTCAGCGGCGCCGCGAAGGCGCTGGAGCCGAAGCACTGCGCGACGGGCTTCAAGAGCTGACCCGAGGGTCGGCCCGCAGCGACGGATGCGCGCCGGCGAGACCGACCGGTGCCTCTCAGGATAAGGCAGCCGGGCTTGTCCCCGGGACTTCCCCGGCCGGCGGCGAAGGGCCCGCCGCCTGTCGGTCCGACAGGCTCCGCTTCCAGCGCGCCCGCAGGACGGCCGGCCGGACGCCGTGCCGCTCCTCCAGGAACTCGGCATCCGTGATCCGGTCGGTGCGGAAGTGCCGGAACGCCCCGCGCAGCTCGCACCAAGCCGCCACCATCCGGGCCTCATCGAGGAACCCGACGATCACCGGCCAGATCAAGCGCTGGCTCGGATCCCCGCGGACGTCGCGGTACTGGATGCGGATCTTGCGGCCCTCGCGGATCCAGGCCCGCGCGCGGGCGACGTCGATCCCGTCCGCGGCCTGCGCGAAGGCCGTCGGCGTGCCGATCGACGGATCGGCGATGAACGGGCGCAGGCGCTCGGGCACCACGGCGGTGATCTTGGCGATGAGATCGCGCGCCGCCTTGGCGAGGACCGGTTCGCCCCGGCCCGCGACCCACTGCGCGCCGAGGACGGCCGCCTCGATCTCGTCGGGCGTCAGCATCAGCGGCGGCATGTCGAACGCCGCGCCGAGCACGTAGCCGAGCCCGGCCTCACCCTGGATCGGCACGCGCTGGCCGACGAGGTCGGCGACGTCGCGGTAGACCGTGCGGACCGAGACCTCCAGCTCCCGGGCGATCTCGGCGGCCGTCACCGGGCGCGGGGAGCGCCGCAGGATCTGGATGATCTGAAACAGTCTGTCCGCGCGACGCATCGTCCGACTCCTGCTGACAGAATGCTGTCAGCAGGGCGTCCCTACAAGTCCTCCCGCCACGGCCATCCCGCGCGCCGTGACGACAGGAACCGCGCCATGATCACGCTGTACCACGCCCCGCAATCGCGCTCCTCGCGCATCGTCTGGCTGCTGGAGGAGCTGGGCGTTCCCTACACCATCGCGCCGGTCTCGATCTTCCGGCCCATGACCGGCGAGGGTGTGCCGGACGACGCCAACCCGCATCCCGACAAGCGGGTCCCGGCCGTCCTGCACGCGGGCGCGCTGATCGCGGAGTCCCAGGCCATCGTGCTCTACCTGGCGGAGACGTTCCCCGAAGCGGGTCTTGCCCCGGCGGTCGGCACTCCCGAGCGCGGCGCGTACCTGACGTGGCTGGCCTGGTACGTCGCCGAGTTCGAGCCGGCGCTGTTCGCCGGCCTGACGGGCGAACTCGCGGGATCGCCGCAGAAGCGCCGGAACCACGAGGCGGTGGTCCGCCGCCTGGAAGCCGCCCTGGCGCGCGGCCCCTACGTGATGGGCGACCGGTTCTCCGGCGCCGACATCCTGATCGGCAGCGCGCTGGGCTTCGGCCGCACGGCCTTCCCGGCGAGCGCGGCCTTCGACGCCTATCTGGAACGCTGCCGGGCGCGCCCGGCCGCCCGGCGCGGCGCGGCGAAGGACGGCGCGTCGGGACCGCAATCCGCCTAGCGCGGACCGAGAGCGCGGCCGTGGCGGCGCGCGCGCGGCGACGCTTCCGGACGGCACCGGCGACCGCAGGTGTTCCCGGACACGCCGGGCCTGAAAGCTCGGGCGTACATCGGGATCACACCGCGAGCACGGTCGCGAACCCGATGGAGACGACGATGACCTGGACGAACCGCATCACCCTGGCCGCGACCCTGATCGCCGGCGCCATCGCCCTCGTGACCTACGCGCAGGCCCTCAGCCTGCCGGCGCATTTCGCGTGAGCGAGATGCGCCCGGCGGCTGCCTCGCTCACCGGGGGAGCCTGAACCCGCGCCGAACGGTTCCGCGGCGCAGCGTGCCTCTTCGCACCGCACGCGCCCGGCCGATCCGGCATCATCGTTGCAGATGGTGATCCCGGGTCTCGCCCGAGACCCGCTGCTCGATGAAAGGCGTGCACGACATGGTTCTGAAGGGTTTCTCCTACGCGATGATCGGCGCCTTCCTGGGTGGCCTCGCGATGACGGTGACCGGCTCGGCCGGGGTGCTGATGGGCTTCTGAGCCGCGCGGCGCGGTGGCCCTCGGGGCTGCCGAAGCGACGGACTGCGTGAACGGCGGGGTGAGAGCCCCGCCGTTCTCACGTGCGGGGTCCGGACAGCGTCGCGGAGCCGCGCATGCCGGCCGCGCCGCGCCGGCGGCCGCCGCCGGCGGCGAGGTCCGCGGCCGGCCCGGTCACGTCGATCAGGCCGCCTCCCTGCGGGTGACGACCAGGGCCCAGATCGTGGCCGGGATCCATCCGATGATCGTCAGGTGGAGGATGATGCAGAGGATGCCCTGAAACACCTTTCCGCGCAGGAACATGGCGAGCCACGGCGCGAGGAAGCAGATGAGGATCATGAGCATGGGGGCGACGGGTCTCCGCGTTCGTGAGCGAACCCGGATCGCGGCGGCTGGTTCCGGACGGCCGAGCTCCGGCCGCGGCCGGGCCTAGGCGCCGGACCGCGCGCTCAGACGCGCCCGGAGACGCGAGGCCCGGCCGGAACCGTCGATGCACTCGATCCCGCCGCCGGCGTTGAGCGTGTGGAGACAGCTGCCGGGCCATGCCGGGCCGGGTTCGATCCGGTTGAGGATGGTCTGGGCGAACCCCTCCGGATCGAGCCGGTCGATGCGCGCCAGCGACAGGGCGCGGCCGTAACCGTGGGCGCAATCCTGGACCGGCCGGATCAGTGCCCCGTCGCGCGCGACGATCCGGCCCGCGGGCCGCGCGAAGGACGGGTCGACCAGCACGGGATTGGCCGGATGCGGCGCGTACGGCCCCCGGAAGTCGGGCGCCGACCAGAGATGCAGCGCGTCGTGGTGGCAGCCCGATCCCGGCGGGGCGCCGACGGGCGCGTCCCGAACGGTGGCGAACATCCACCAGCGGCCGCCGTGCTCGAGGAGCGTCGCGTCGCTCGCGACGACGCCGGAGAGGAGCGTCGCCTCCTTCACCCAGCCGCCCGGATAGCGCGTCGCCCGGTAGAGGTCGACCGTGCCGGCCGCGGAACTCTCCGGCACCATCCAGACGGAGCCCGCGCGCGCGAACACGAACGGGTAGGAGAGGTGGTACGGCTCCTCCAGAACCGGGACGGGCGGCCCCTCTGGCCCGTCCGCTCCGAAGCGGACCGCCGAGATGATCGCCTTGCCGGTCGCGTGCGGGAACTCCTCCACGAAGACGTGGGTCGTCCCGTCGACGGCCAGGGGGAACGGGTCGGCGTAGAAGCGCCGCCCGTCGTCGGGCAGGACCTGCCAGCCGTCCGCGGGATGGCGGCCCAGCGCGACGAGGTCCGGCCCGCGGAGGGCTCGCCACCCGGTGCGCCAGTGCGGGGCGTGGTAGCACAGCCTGTACAGGCGGCCGACGAGGCTCCGGGCGACGAGCCGCGCCGGACGGGACACCGGGATCCGCACCGCGCGGACGGGCACGGCCGCGGCCGCGGCGGGCGTCGCCGCGCCGGGCCGGCCGGCCAACCGGTCCCGCAGCGCGGCGGCGACGATCGTCGCCGTGCGCGTCAGGGCGTCCTCGAACGAGAGGGCGATGGAACCCCGGTAGTCCGAGCCGAGGCGGCCCGCGGCGACGGCGGTGCCGCCTTCGAGGAGCTCGAGCTGCGGGACGCGGCCCGCGAGCAGGCTGGCGAGCAGGCCGGTCTCGCCGAGGCCGCCGTCGTAGGCCACGCGCCAGACCGGGCAGGGCGCGACCGCGTCGCCGCACAGGTCGAGCACGAGGTCCGGGCTCGCGGGCCGGCTCCAGGCCGCGAGATCCGCCGGCGGCACCGGCCGCGACCCGTTCGGCGCCAGCCGGAAGATCAGCGCCTCCAGCCGGAACAGCAGGTCGGCCTGCGCCGGCCAACCGTCCGGACCGGGCGCGGCGTCGACGCTCACGGCCGCGAGACCGGGCAGGCCGGAGAGCCGGTTCAGCAGCGCGACGTGCCAGCGCCGCGGGTTCGCGCCGTCGAGGCGAACTCTCACATGCATGGCGCCCCGGTTCCCCTCGCGCGGTCGGTCAAGACGACTGTCGAGTCCATCTATTTTCCCGGTGGTAACAGGAGTCATAACTCCGGATCGGGACTCGGAGATTGCGGGCAGCCGGAGGCGTGGCCCGGTTCCGCGCGCCGAGATCCGCTCTCGCGGCGGTCGGAGATTGCCGGAACCTTGCCGGGTTGCGCGGATCGGCGGCGGGATCGATCGGGATGGCCGTGGACCCTCCAGCGGTCCCCCGGCGCCGGGTGTGGCACGCTTGTCACAGCCGGCGTCGACCGTAGATCTCGATGCAACCAAAAGGCCGCCGCGTTGTTATCGCGCTCGCCCGCGTAAAGCGCGCTGTATTTCCCCGCTCGAACGCGTCTTGACGGACGATTTACTCCGCCATCTCGGGCCTTCGACAGGCGGTGTGACCTCAAAACTACAGCCATTTCCCCCGGTGATCGGTAGCTACGCCGCCAGATCACACATTCGGGGAACCGACATGACCAAGCTCCTGGCCTCGCTGGCCGCCTTCACGGCCCTGACCGCCGCCGCCTCGGCCGCCGACCTGCCGCGCCGCGCCGCCCCGCCGCCGGTGTTCACCCCCGTCCCGGTCTTCACCTGGACCGGCGCCTACTTCGGTATCAACGCCGGCTACGCCTTCGACGCCAGCGACCGCAACACCGGCAACACCTTCGCGGTGCCCTTCCCCTACGCCGCCCCCGGCACCGTCGCCTCCTTCCGCAACCGCAGCCAGGACGGCTTCTCCGGCGGTGGCCAGATCGGCTACAACTGGCAGATCACCCCGGGCTCCGGCGTCGTGATCGGCGTCGAGGCCGACGCCCAGTACCTCGACTTCGGCCGCAATCGGAACAACGCCTTCGTCTCCGGCGCCGTCGCCCCCGGCTACTACCTCACCGACCCGCGCGGCCTCTCCAGCCTCGACTTCTTCGGCACCGTGCGCGGCCGCCTCGGCTACGCCTTCGACCGCACCCTCGTGTACGGCACCGGCGGCTTCGCCTACGGCTCGGGCAGCGCCGACCGCTCCTTCGGCGGCTACGCCGGCAACGACAGCTTCCGCACCGGCTGGGCCGTCGGCGGCGGCATCGAGTACGCCCTGCCCACCGACTCGTTCCTGAACTTCTTCCGCTCCTCGGCCGTGACGCTGAAGGTCGAAGGCCTGTACGTGAACCTCGACCGCAACACCCGCAACCAGGGCGCGTTCGTCATCAACGCCGCCAACAACTTCCCGGTCGTCTACAGCGGCATCGGCCGCCGCTCCGACGAGTTCGCCGTCGTCCGCGCCGGCCTGAACTACAAGTTCGGCTCGTACTGAGACCACACCGCGACGGTCGCATCGCGACCGTCGCGCCGGACCGAACACGCGCGGGGCCGCTTCCGAGAGGAGGCGGCCCCGTCGCCGTTCGGGGCGGCCGGATCGCGGCCCGGCGCCGCCGGTGCTCGCGAGCGCGGCGACGCGGAAGGTCGACGGCTCGCGGCCGCCAGACGTCCTGCCGGCCCGCGCTCGGGCCTCAGCCGATCGCCCAGAAGAGCGGCAGGGCGCCCGCCAGGAACAGCGCGGAGGAGATGAGCACGGCGGCGCGCTCGCGATGGCGGAGGATGAGGGCGTGGGGCTGTGCGAACATGGGATGGCGGAGCTGAGGGAGCCGGATCGGAGGTGCGCGGTCACGCTGGCATCCGAACCTTGACGGATCGGGGGCAGGGCGCGCCATCCACAGGCCGTCGGCGGCGGGTGTCGCGGCCGTGCCACAGAGGCGGCGGCACGGCCGCCGCCGGGGCCCGCGCCGCGACCGCGACGATCGTCCGGGCGTTCGGGCTGTCGTCCGGCCGCCGGAGCGGCGCGGCGCGCCTCAGGCGACGGCCGCGTCGGGGCGGCCGGGCGGCACGAAGGTCTCGGGCGCGTCGATCTGCTCGGCGAACCGCTCGATCGGCTGCGGCTTGCTGATCAGGTAGCCCTGGGCCTCGTCGCACGCTTCCGCGGCCAGGAAGCGCATCTGCGCGTCCGTCTCGACGCCCTCCGCCACGACGCTCATCCCGAGGCTGCGGCCGAGCCCCAGAACCGCCCGCACGATCACCGCCGCCTGCGGGCTGACCTCGACATGGCCCACGAAGGACCGGTCGATCTTGATCTTGTCGAAGGGGAAGGCCTGCAGCGTCGCGAGCGACGAGTAGCCGGTGCCGAAATCGTCCATCGCGATGGACACGCCGAAAGCCTTCAGACGGCGCAGGATGCCGAGCGCCCGCGCCATGTCGTTGATGATCAGGGTCTCGGTGATCTCGAGTTCGAGCCGCGTCGGCGCCAGGCCCGTCTCGGTCAGGATGGCCAGGACGCGCTCGGGCAGATCCGCCTGCTGGAACTGGCGCGGCGACAGGTTCACCGCGACCTTCAGCGGGTGCGCCCAGCGGGCCGCCTCCCGGCAGGCGGCGCGGAGCACCCACTCGCCCAGCGGCAGGATCAGCCCGCTCTCCTCCGCCAGGGGGATGAAGGCATTCGGCGGCACGAGGCCGCGGGTCGGATGCTCCCAGCGCACGAGCGCCTCGAACCCGAGCAGCCGGCCGGTGCCGGTACTCACCTGCGGCTGATAATACAGGATGAGCTCGTCGCCCTCGATCGCCTGGCGCAGGTCGCGCTCCAGGTCGCGCCGGGCCGCCTCGGCCTCGTCCATCGCGGGCTCGAACACCCGGTGGGTGTTCCGGCCTTCGGTCTTCGCCCGGTGGAGGGCGAGATCGGCGCGGCGGAACAGCGTCTCGCTGTCGAAGCCGTGGCTGGGCGCCTGGGCGATGCCGACGCTCAGGCCCACCTTCAGCCGCCGCTTGCCGAAGGGGATCGGCGCCTGGACGGCCGCGATCAGGCGGGCCGCCAAGGTCTCCGCGCGGGCGGGGTCGTCCGCATCGGCCACCAGTACGGCGAACTCGTCGCCGCCGAGGCGCGCCACCATGTCGTCGGCCCGCAGCACCGCGCGGATCCGATGGGCCACCGCCCGGAGCAGGAAGTCCCCGGCCGCGTGGCCGAGGCTGTCGTTGACGGTCTTGAAGCGGTCGAGGTCGAGGCACAGCACCGCGCAGGCGCCGCCGTTCAGGTGCAGGTCGGCGAGCCGGATCTCCAGCCGCTCGTAGAACAGGGCGCGGTTGGGCAGGTCGGTGAGGCCGTCGTGGCGCGCCATGTGGGCGACCTGCCCCTCGGCGGCCTTGCGCGCGGTGATGTCGATCTGGGTGCCGATGAAGCGCAGCGCGCGGCCGTCGGCGGCGCGCGCCACCACCTTGCCGCGCGTCATCATCCAGGCCCAGGAGCCGTCCTTGCGGCGCATGCGATGCTCGGACGCGTAGGTCGGCGCCCGCCCGCTCAGGTGCTCGACCAGGGCCCGCTCGGCCGCGCCCGCATCCTCCGGGTGGAGCAGCGCCCGCCACGTCCGCGCGTGGCTCGCCAGTTCGCCGGGCTCGTAGCCCAGAACCCCCCACCAGCGGTCGGAGGACCACGCCTCCCCGGTCGTGAGATCGCAGTCCCAGAGCCCGTCGCTGCCCGCGTCCTGCGCCAGGGCGAGGCGCGTCTCGCTGACCTGCAGCGTCTCCTCGGCCCGCTTGCGCGCGGTGATGTCCGTGAAGGTCCGCACCGCCCCGCCGTCGGGCAGCGGCACGGTGCGGATCTCCAGCACGGTCCCGTTGGGGCGCTCGCGCTCGTAGGTGTGGGCGCGGCGCTCCAGGCCGCTGTCGGCGACCCAGCGCTGCAGGGCTTCGCTCGCCTTCCCGAACTCCCCCTGCGCGATCTGGTATTGCCGGACGGCCTCGAAGGTCGGGCGGGACCGCATCAGGGCCAGCGGCAGGTCGAGCAGCGCCAGGGCGCGGGCATTACAGACTTGAACGACGCCGTCGGCGTCGATCATCATCAGCCCCTGATCCATGGCGTCGAGAACGGTGTCGAGGAGCTTCGCCTTCTCCCGCAGCGCGACCGTCCCACTGTTCATACCCGGGGATCCCAATCGTCCGCCTGAGCGAACATTCTGCTGGACGGTGCGAGCTCCCACCGGCGCGGACGGTACCATCGGGGAGCTTTCCGGATTCTTTCCGGAGGACCTGTGTTCAATCGCTGCGTGCATTTCCGGGCGGCGAACCGCGGCGTGGTCGGGACACGGGCTCCCGGCGCGCCGTCCCGGCCCTTGCCGGACCGCCCGCGGAGCCCTCTGATGGGGCGGCGCGCAGCGGGGACCGGGCCATGGCCGTGAGGCGGATCGTCACCAACATCCGGGCGACGCAGGTCGAGGCGGCGCGGTCCTTCTACGCGGACGTGCTCGGCCTGGAGGTGGTCATGGATCACGGCTGGATCCTGACCTTCGCGGCCCCCGGGATGTCGGCGACGCCGCAGATCAGCGTGGCCAGCGCGGGCGGCTCGGGCACGCCGGTTCCCGACATCTCGGTCGAGGTCGACGACCTGGCGGACGTCCTCGCCCGCGTGAGGCGGGCCGGCCTGCCCGTGCTGTACGGCCCGGCCCGGGAGCCCTGGGGCGTGGAGCGGTTCTACGTCCGCGACCCCTTCGACCGGCTGGTCAACATCGTCGCCCATCTCGCGTGAGGCCGGGCCGGCGGCTCACTCGGCCTCGTCCCGGACGAGGGAGATGCAGGTCCGCACCATCTCCTCGAGCCGCAAATCCTTGGTGTCCCCGATATTGGCGGTCTCCTCCAGACAGCGCATGAAGTACGCCGCGTCCAGCTTGGGCGACAGCGTGCGGAAGGCCCGGCCCATCCGGGTCGAGAAATCGATCTTGTCGGTCGCGCTCGCCCGCGGCCACAGCGAGGCCTTGTCGTCCACGGTCAGGCGGGCGGCGTCCGCCGGCAGGATCGCGCACGCCAGGGCCACTAAGACGATTATAAGCTTGGTCTGCATTGTAAATCTCCGATCCTGCGGCGTAGAACTGCGTAACTCTGCGCAGCGGTGACGGTCGACGGACGCGCTGCTCTTGCGACGGGATGGGAGAAGCGATGCGCGCGGTCCGTCTTTCCGGCCTGGTCTCGGCCGGCCTCCTGGGTCTTCTGACGGCACACGCTCAGGCGCAGACCGCGGCGCAGCCTCAGCCCCAGGCACAGCCCCCGATGCAGGCGCAGGACCCCGCGGCCGCCGATCCGCGGCGCAATCAGGCGGCGAAGCTCGCGGGGCTCGCCGGCTTCGTGAACCTCGAATGCCCCGGCCTGCGGAGCGATCCCGCGCGCCTCAAGCAGACCGTCGAGGCCCTGGGCGTCGATGCCGCGAGCCTGGAGACCGGCGACCTGCACCTGACCGCGACCCGCTACATCGCGGCCTACCAGAAGGACGTCGCGGCCAATTGCCGGAAGGCCGAGGCGACGTTCGGGCCGCAGGGATCGATCATTCCCGGCCTGGTCGTGCCGCGGTAGCCCCGGCCCGCTGTATGCGGCGCTGACGGCGGCCGTCCTCACACCGGGCGCCCGTCCCGCGACAGGGCGATACGCAGGAGGTCGGCGAGGCTGCCGGCGCCGAGCTTCTGCTTCATGCCCGAGACGACGGCCGACACGCTGCGCTGGCTCATCGACAGGCTGTCGGCGATCGCCTCGTTGGACTTGCCCGCCCCCAGCAGCGACAGGACCTGAACCTCCCGCGCGGTCAGGCGCGCGAGGGGCGATTCCAGGAGCCCGGCATTCAGCATGGCGATCTTGGTCGCGACCTCGTGCGGCAGGTAGCTGCGGCCGGCCGAGACGGTCGCCAGCGCCTCGTGAAAGCGCGTCACCGCCGTGTCCTTCAGGACGAAGCCGTGCGCCCCGCCCTCGATGGCGCGGGCGACGATCACCGGGTCGTCGTGCATGCTGAAGGCGAGGATCCGCGTCGCCGGCTCCAGGGCCCGCACCCGGCGGATCAGCGACAGGCCCGACAGGCCCTGGTCGCGGAAGCCGAGGTCGGTCACCACCAGCCCGGGCCGGTGGCGGTGGAAGGTGCGGTAGCCGGACACCACGTCCGCGGCCTCGTGGACCGCCCGGACGCCGGCATCCTCCGCGAGGTGGCGGAAGCCGCGCCGCACGACCGGGTGGTCGTCGACGATCAGCACCGCGTCGAGACCGCGCGGACCGTCCCGCCCCGCCGGGCGGTCGGCCGAGGCCCGGGCGGCGCTCACGGCGTCCCCTCGCGGGCCGGGTGCGGGGCGGCGAGGCGGGCCAGCGCGGCCGCGTGGTCGGCCCCCTGCATCCGGGCGTTGTAGTAGTGCTGGCACATCTCGCCGTAGAGGCTCTTGCGGCGGCCGCGTTCCGCCGCGATGCCGCCGAGACCGTCGAGGATCGCGCCGTAGCCCTCGCCGGTGCCGGCCTCGGCCAGCATCTGGCCGAGCTGGACGGTGCGGTTGGCGATCATGCGCGGGTCCTCGATGAAGCCGTCGCGGGCCCCTGCCAGCGCCGTCGCCATGGCGCGCACGCGGGGATCGTCGGCCGGCAGGGCCTTCCCGGCCTCGCGTCCCGCGAGCCAGCGGGCCGGGTCGGTCCCGTCGGTCGGCGCGAGCCAAGCCGGCAGGGTGCCCTCGGCGGTGGTGGCGACCACCGCGCCGGCCTCGTCCGCGCGCTCGTCCGCGCGCTCGTCCGACCCGCGGTCGCAGGCGCCGAGGGCCAGCAGGACCAGGCAGGACGCGATGCGGATGCGGATGCGGCCGGCGCGGCTCATCGCGCGGGCTCCCCGACGGCCAAGACCGCGCGCGGGCCCTCCGCCACCTTGATGCGCGCCGTCTCGCGCCACGTGGCGAGATTGATCACCGAGACATCGTCCGAGAACCAGTTCGCCACGTAGGCCCGCGGACCGGCCACCGCGATGCCCTCGGGATAGGGTCCCACCGCCACGGTGGCGACGATCTCGAGCCGGGCCGCGTCGATCACCGTCACGGCGGCGGCGTGCTGGTTGGTGACCAGGATGCGGCTGCCGTCCCCGGTGACCGCGACGCCGTAGGGCATCCGGCCGGCCGGAACCGTGGCGCGGGCCCGCAGCGTCGCCGTGTCGATCACCGTGAGATCGCCGCTGCGCACGTTGGCGACGTAGAGGCTCGCCTCGTCCGGAGCGAGCGCCAGGGCGAAGGGCGCCTCGCCGGTCGGGACGACGGCCACCCGGGCCATGGTCCCGGTGTCGATCACGCTGACCTGACGGCTCTCGCGATCGGCGACGTAGAGCCGCCCGCGCCGGTCGAGGACGAGGTGGGCCGGGTCGCGGCCCACCGCCGCGGCGCCCTCGACGGCGCCGGTCGCCGCGCAGATCCGCAGGACGCGGTCGCCCGACCAGTCGCCGACGTACAGGCGGGCGCCGTCCGGGCTCACCGCGAGGCCGAAGGCCTGCCCGGGGACGGGCAGGCGGCGGGGCGGCTCGCCGGGCGCGACGACGGTGACGGCGCGCCCGTCGGGGTGGGTCAGGTAGAGGCGGCCGGCCCGGTCGGCCGCCGCCGCCACCGGCGCCGGCCCGAGCGGGATCCGCCCGGCCACGGTCCCGGCCTCGACCCGCGCCAGCTCGGCCCCCTGCTGGCTGACGACCCAGACCGGGTCGCCGGCCGCGGACGCGACACCAATCCCAACGCCGGTCCCGGCGGCGGCCGCGACCGCGAGCGTCGCGATCAGCCGGAGGTGGCGCATGCGGGGCCTCAATGGGTTGTCCGGCCCTCGACGGCCGCCTTCAGGCCCTTGAGACCGTCCGCGAAGTAGCGGTTCATCGCCGCGCGCCCGGCCTCGTCGCTGAGGTTCTCCGGCGGCTCGTTGCCGGTGTCGCCCCGGTAGAAGCGGCCGATCCACGACACCTTGGAGCCGGTCCCGTCGGGGGTCACGGTGAGCGTCGCCGAGTAGGAGGAGACCGGGAGCGCCTTCAGGTCCGGGTCGGACATCCGGTACGAGTAGGTCCGGCCGTCGGCCAGCCACTCGTCCAGCCCCTCGACCAGGGTGCCGCCGGCCTTGAGGGTCACCCGGCGGGTCGTGCCCTCGACATTGCCGCCGCTGGCCTCGGCCTTGGCCACGTCGGGGTGCCAGCGCCCGATACCGCCGAAATCGCCCACCACCTTCCAGACCGCGTCCGGGGGCGCCTGGATGGTGATCGACTGGTCGATCTTCTGCGGCGTCGGCCCGTGGGCCAGCGCCGCGCCGGCGAGGCCGAGGACGGCGAGGGCCGGGACGAGGGCCGGGACGAGGGCGAGGGGCATCCGCATGGTCAGGTCCTGATCGCTCCGGTCGGAGCAGGGGTTGGAGCAAGGTGGGCCGCGCGCCCGCGGAGCGCGCGAAGGGCACGGGCGAGGGGGCTCGCCAGGAGGGCCAGGAGCGTCAGCCCCAGGGCCGCCGCCAGCAGGGCGGGCCGCGGGTCGAGGCGGCCGGGCAGCGGGCGCGGCGTCGCCGCGGCGCGCAGAGGGGCGGCGAGGCCGCCGGGGCCGTCGAGATGGACGTAGCCGAGGCCGGTCTCGGCGGCGAGGCGCCTCAGGTAGGGCTCGCGGACCGACGAGAGGTGCTCGGTGCCGTGGGCGGCCTGGGCGCCGAAGGGGGCGTTGCGCGGGTTGTAGCCCTCGCGCGATTCCGCGTCGGCCGGGGGCGGCCCGGAGCGGTTCTCCTGCTGGACGTCGCTCTCGCCGAGGAAGCCGGTCTCGCGCCCGCGATCGTCGAAGCGCGGGATCGGCGACAGGCCGTAGCCGCCCGCGCCGACGATCAGCCCGCGCACCGCGCCGGCCTCGCCGTCGAAGGTCGGGCCGCCGGAGGCGGGCAGGGGCGGCGTCTCCTGGCCGTCGGTGACGAACAGGAGGTCGGCGTCGATCTCCCCCGCCATGGCGATCGACCGGAACAGGCCGGCCGCGACGCGGCTGTCCCCCTCCCAGGCCATGCGCGGGTCGAGGGCCGCGATGGCGCCGTCCAGCGGCGCGAAGTCGGCGCAGACCTCGACCGGCGTGAACAGCAGGAACGGCCTGCGGTCGGTGAACAGGCCGAGCGCCACCCGCGAGCCGCAGGGGAGGTCGGGCAGCATCGCCCGCAGCGCCGCCTTGACGGTCTCGAGCCGGCTCACGGAGCCGGCGGCGGCGGGATAGTCGCGCACCGCCATGCTGCCGGTGATGTCGACCACCGCCAGCACCGACACGCCGGTGCGGGTGAACGGGATCGGCGGGGCGACCAGGGCCGCCAGCGCCAGCGCGAGGGCGGCCGCCAGGGCGCGGAACCGCCCGTCGCGCAGGTTGCGGGCGACGAGAGGGGGCAGGACTGAGGGCAGGACGGGGGGAAGGACGCGCCGCGGGCTCACGGGCCGCCCCGCGGCTGGCCGGGGATGTCGGTCCAGATCGCTTTCGGCTCGGCGCGCAGCTCGTCCCCGGTCTTGCGGTCGAATTCCGGGTAGTCGCGCACGAGGCGCGAGGCGACGTCGAGGTTGTACTTGGCGTCCCAGAACTCCGGCCGGGCCTGGAGGGCGCGGCGGTAATCCTGCCGCGCCAGCGTCACCTGGGGCGCGGCCTTGTCGAGGTCGCCCCGGCCGATCAGCGCGAAGGCCTGCCGCATCCGCGCGTTGCCGATGACGTACCGCGCCCGGGCCGCCTCCCGCACCGCGCCGGCGCGGTCGAGGGCGTCGAGGAGGGGCTCGGTCTCGCCGAGACGGTCCCGGGCGGCGAGGAAGCCGATCCGCGCCGTCAGCAGGGCCGGCCGCGCGTCCGGGTCGACCGGCCGGTCGCGGCCCGCCTCCAGGGCGGCGATCCGGTCGTCGTCGCGCGCGGCGCTCCAGCCCGCGACGGCGAACCACAGGGCGGCGACCGCGAGGACCAGCGGCAGGGCGACCAGCAGGGCCGGCCGGACCCGGCGCCACGCCGCGGCGGCGCCGTGGCGGGCGCGGGCGGCGCGGCGCGGGGCCGGGCCGTCGAGGAGGGCGCCGGCGCTCATGCCGCCCTCCGCGCCGCCGCGCCCGCGGCCTCCGTCGGGGTCTCCGCCGCGGTCTCCGCATCCGCCGGCGCCCCCGCGGGGTCCGCCTCCGCGAGGTCCGCCTCCGCGAGCTTGGCGAGGACGAGCCCGGCGAGGCCGAGCGCGGCGAGCGCGGCGGCGAGCCCGGTCAGGTCCCGGCGCGGGCGCTCCTCGACGTAGGGAATCGGGTCCCGCTCCAGGGCCTCGATCTGCCGGATGGCGGCGGCCACCGCCTCGGCGCCCTCGGCCTCGAAGGCGCGGTAGGGCACGCCGAGGCTCTTGAAGAACAGGTCGAGATGGCGCTCCGGCGCGGCCTGGGGCGTGTCCTCGCCGGCCGGCCGGTCGGCGATGCCGGGCGAGCCCTTGGTGCGCAGGAACAGCCAGTACAGGTTCGGCCGGATCCGCGCGACGGCGGCGCGCAGCTGGTCCTGGACGCGCGGGTCGATCACCGCGGCGCCGTCGGAGACCAGCAGGAGCACCCGCGAGGCGCCGACATCGATTCCGAACTGCGACAGGGCCATGCCGAGGCCCCGGCCGATATTGGTGTAGTCGAGGCCGGGCCGGTCGATGGCGGCGATCGCCGCCCGCACGGCGTCGTGGCGGTCGGTCATCGGCATGACCAGCATCGGCGCGGTGGAGAAGGCCGTCACGGCGAACAGGTCGTGCGCCCGCGCGCCGACGAAATCGGCGAGGAGGCGCCGGGAGGCCGCGGCCTTCGACTCCTCGGCGCCGGAGGGCTGCCGGCCCGCGAAGGTCTCGTTCATGCTCCCCGAGCGGTCGATCAGCAGCGAGACCTGCGCGCCGATGCCGAGGCGCTCGATCCGCGCGCCCGTCCGGTAGGGGCCCGCCAGGGCCGCGATGAGGCCGGCGACGGCCAGGATGCCGGCGAGCGTCAGCGTGCGGCCGAGCCAAGCCGAGAGGGGGTCTGCCGGCGCGGCGGCGACCGCCGGCACGGACGTCCGGCGCAGGGCCGAGCGGGCCAGCGGCAGCAGCGCCAGCGGCAGCAGCCACAGGACCCAGGGATCGGTCGCGCCGAGGCGGGGGAGGAGATCGGTCACGGCCTCACGCGCTCCGCTCCGCCGCCGCGAGGCGCGCCAGGAGCGCCTCGGCCTCGGACAGCGGCCAGGCCGCGCGCGCGGCCGGCAGCTGGCCGCCGAAGAAGGCGAGGCGCGAGGCCTCGAAGAAGCGCGCGAGCTCCGCCGCCCGGCCCCGGAAGGCCCCGTGCCGCGCCAGGAAGGCGCCGAGATCGTCGGCCAGCACCCGCCTTCCGTCGGTCTCGTCGAGGCCCCGGTGCAGGGCCAGCAGCGCCGCCCGGTAGGCCTGATCGGGCTCGCCCCCCGCCTGCCGCCGGAGCGCGCGCAGCGCCGCCGCGAAGGGGCGGCCCGGCCGCTGCCGGAACGGCCCCCAGGCGCGGTCGTGCGCCAGCGCCAGCGCCGCGAGGCCGGCGAGGGCGCCGAGGCCGGCCGCCGCCGCGACGTCCGGTGCCGGATCGATCCGCCCGCCGCTTCCGTCCGGGCGCAGGTACTCGGCCGGATCCTCGCGCCGCTGCGGCTGCACCTCGCGCAGGGGCGAGACGCCGAGGCTCCAGCCCGGCACCTGGACGGCGGCCGTGGTGAGGCCGGTCGCCGCCTCGCTCGCCAGCGTCAGGGGAAAGCCCGGCACCTCCAGGGTGCGGGCGTCGAGGGCGGCGTAGAAGCTCTGGTAGGTCAGGCGCAGGCGCACCCGACGGGCGCCGGCCACCGGGGCCTCGTCGACCGCCACGGCGCGCAGGTCGAGCCAGTAGGTCACCGGACCAGGCCGGGGCAGCGTCGCGCGCTGCAGCCGGAAGTCGGGATCGGCCAGGATCTCCACCTGCGCCTCGACCAGGTCGCCCAGGAAGATCCCGAAGGGCCGCTTGCTGCGCACCTCGACGGAGCGCACCTGCGCGGCGGCCGTGCCGGCCGTCAGGGCGAGGGGCGCGGCCAGGACGCCCGCGAGGAGGCCGGCCAGCAGGAGGGCGGGACCGCGCGCGCCCATGCTCAGGTCGTCAGCAGGTGGCGGGTGAGCGCCTGGGCGTCGAAGCGCCCGGCGAGCCGGAAGACCCGGCGCGCGAAGGGCGCGGCGGCGCGCTCCAGGGCGGCGATCCGGTCCCGCTCCCGGGCGATCCAGGCCCGGCGCAGGCTCGGGCGCAGCAGGACCACGCGGCGGCCGCCGCCCTCGAGATCGTCGAGTTCGACGAGGCCGAAGGCCGGCAGCGCCTCCGCCTCGGCGGGGTCGGCGAGCAGGATCGGCACCGTGTCGTGCGGCGCCAGGGCGGCGAAGACCCGGGCGATCAGGCTCTCCGGCCAGCGGAAGTCGGAGGCGAGGAAGACGAGCTTCGGCCGCCCGGCGAGCCGCCGCGCGGCCTCGAGCATGCCGGCGCAGCCGCGCCCCGCCCGCTCCGCACCCGCGACCCGCTCGGCGGCGGCCACGGCCGCGCCCCGGTGGCGGGTGGCGGGCAGGGTGAGGTCGTCGCGCAGGGTCTCGTCGCAGCCGATCAGGCCGAACGCGTCGCTGATCCGGGTCGCCGAGACGGCCAGGGCCCGGCAGAGATCGCCCGTGAGGCGCGCCCGGTCGGCCGTGCCGCGGAAGCCCATCGAGGCCGAGAGATCGACCAGGACCCAGGTCTCGACCGCGGTCCGCGCCTCGAAGCGGCGGACATGCACGCCCTCGAACGGGTCGCGCAGCGTCGCGCGCAGGTCGATGCGGCGCGCATCCGGCAGTTGCAGGAACGGCACCTGATCGCGGAACGGGCCGGCGCCGCCGGCGTCGCGCCCCCGGTGGAGACCGGCCCTGCTGCCGCGCGGCCGCCAGCGCGGCAGGTAGACGATGTCGGCCGTGCGCGGGTCGCTCACGGCGCCGGCACCGTCTCGAACGCGGCCCGGCACAGGGCCGGCACGATCGCGCCGCGCTGCAATTCGTGGACGGGCTCGAGGAAGACCCGGTGGGCCATCACCTCGGTGAAGACCGCCCGCACATCCTCCGGCACCAGCCAGTCGCGGCCCTCCAGCCACGCCCGCACCCGGGCGGCCCGCACCAGGAAGGCGACGCCGCGCGGCGAGGCGCCCCCCTGCACGAGGGTGGCGGTGTCGAGGCCCGGGAGCCGGATCCCGGCCTCCGCGGGGCGGACCAGCGCGTCCCAGAGGGCCACCACGTAGGCCTCGATCGACGGCTCCGCGCGGACGGCGTGCTGGATCGCGGCCGCGATGCCGCCGATCCGGGCGTGGTCGAGCACGCCCTCCGCGACCGCGCCGACGAGGGCGTCGGTGTCGTGGAAGCGCGGGTCGAAGACCAGGCTCCGGCGCACCGCCGCGTCCCGGGGCGCCTCCAGCCCGATCTCCATCAGGAAGCGGTCGCGGGCCGCGGCCGGGAGCTCGAAGGTCTCCTCGCGCTCGACGCGGTTGCGGTCGGCGAAGACCTGCAGGTTCGGGAACGTGTAGGTGCGGCCGAAGGCCTGGACGCTGCGCTCGGCCATCAGCCGGAGCAGCAGGGCGTGCACCTGCGGCCGCGCCCGGTTGATCTCGTTGAAGAAGAACACCGAGAGATCCTCGGCCCGGGCCAGGACCGGGCCGGGATCGACTCGCGGCCGGCCGTCGGGGCCGAGATAGGTGTGGTAGATCAGGTCGGTCGGCATCATGTCGACCGTGCCCTCGACGCGCTCGTAGGCGCCGCCCAGCGCCCGGGCCACCGCCCGCAGCAGGGTGGTCTTGCCGACGCCGACATCGCCCTCGAGCATCACGTGGCCGCGGGCGAAGATCGCGATCGTCGCGAGGCGGATCGCCCGCTCCTGCCCGACAACCGCCTTGGCGACCTCCGCCTCGAAGCGGGCCGCCGCCGCCCGCCAGTCGGTGAGCATCGTGTCTCCGGGACGGAGGGTGTTCATGAGGCGGTGCCTGCGGTGTCGGGCGGGGCGCCGGAGCGGCGGCGCCGGGTAACGGTGCGGCGTGTCGGTGCGGCGCGCGGTGCCGAGCGTCGCTGCGGGCCGGCGCCGCGGCGCGGGCCGGCCCCGGGCCGGTCGGACCGGCCGCGATCAGTTCGACGAGATCTTGGCGACGTCGTACTCGAACTTGCCGGTCTTCTTGGCGTTCTCGATCCGCTTCCTGTTGCGCTCCTCCATCTGCTTGATGGATTCGGCCTGCTTGCTGACCTCCTTCGGGTCGTGCTTGGGATCGTACTTGGTCCCGGCGACCTTCTCGGGGAAGCCGGGCTTCGGCTGCCAGCAATTGCCGGGCGCCTTGCAGGTCTGCCCGTCATAGGCCAGCGCCGGCACCGCGAAGGCCGCCCCCGCGATCAGCATCGCCGCCGTGATCACTGTGCGCATCGTAGATTCCTCCGTCTCTTCCTCGGGCGGCCGGTCGGGCCGTGAATTCGCCCCGTCTCCCGCGGGGCGCGACTTGCCGAGAGCGGCTAGTCCAGCGGCTTGCACTGGCCGGGCACGTCCTTGGCAAAGGTCTCGCCCTCCTTGAAGGGCTTGTAAGTCTTCTTCTGCTCGTCGGTGAGCCACTCGGCATCCTTCACCGGACCCGTGTAGAGATGACGGATCCAGGCGATGACCTGCAGCATCTCGTCGGGATTGAGATCCTCGTTGTGCGGGCCCATCATGCCGTTGGCGCCGCCCCAGAGGGTCGAGAACAGGCCGACATCGGTCGTGTTCGCCGGGTAGGTCCAGTAATCGTCGTTGAGGCCGGGCCCGACCTTGCCCTCGCCGAGATGGCCGTGGCAGCCGGAGCACGAGGTCAGGAACAGGCTCTCGCCGTTGCGCAGGCAGGACTTGTCGTCGATGTAGAGATTCTTGCCGGTCTGGAAGAAGGTCTTGACCGCCTGCGTGTCCCGCCCGCCCGGCTTGCCCTCGGCCGTGTCCATCGCCTCGCCGGTGATGGTGTTGCGGAAGACGATCCCGGTCTGCGAGCCGGACTGGGGCTGCGCGCGGGCCGCGACGGGCATCGCCGCGGCGAGGGTGAGAAGGGCGACGCGGGCCGAACGTACGATGAGCATCTGTTGAGCGGGTCCTGATGTCCTGATCGACGTCGCGAGCGACGTCTGGTCGATGTCTGGGGCGGTGTCTGGCGCGGTGTCTCGGTCGGCGGCCCGGTCGCGCCGGGCCGGGCGGAGGCGGGGCGGGCGCAGCTCAGTTCGAGGCGACGACCGGCACCCCGTCCTGCTTGAGGATCGCCGCGATCGCCGGCCGAGCCTTCTCGATCCCGGCGTCGAGCGCCTTGCGCAGGGCCTCGTCGTCCTTGCGCACGCCCATCGACTGGTCGAAGACCTGCGGGACCTTGCGGCCGTCGCTGCCGACCGTGTCGGCCGGGACCAGCGTCATGCGCAGGGGCGTCGGGGACTCCTTGACGTAGCGGGCCACGTCCGGGCCGAAGGCGACGCCGACATCGGCCTTGTCGGTGGCGACCTCGCTGACGATGCGGGCCGGGTCGATCTGGGTGTACTGGTTGCGCGGCGAGCGGAAGTTCACCAGCGAGTAGAGGTAGGCCATGTCCTCCTCGTAGCGGCCGATATCCTTGAGCATCGCCTCGCCGGGGGAGCCGAACGGCACCACCATGTGGTCGAGGGTCTTGAGCCGCGGGTCCGACCAGGACTTCACGTCGAGATCCTTGTCGGCGCGGGTGATGAAGACGTAGCCGCTCCGGTAGTACGGCCGGGTGGTCAGCACCCGCGGATCGTCGCTGTCGAGCCCGACGACCACGTCGCAGGTCCGCTTCTCCAGGCCGTCGCGGACGAGGTAGATCGCGGGCTTCGGGAGCCAGACGAAGACGGGCTTCTTCCCCATCGCCTCGGCGACGGCGACGGCGACGCGGTTCTCGAGCCCCGAGCCGTCCTTCATCGAGAGCGGCGGCTGCTTCTCGGAGGCGCAGATCCGCAGGGTCGCGGGGTCGGCCGGCGGCGCGGGCGGGGCCTTGCCGGGCTCCGACTGGATGGCCTGGGCCTCGGATTCCTGGGCCGCCACCGGCCCGGCGGCCAGGGCGGCGAGCGTCAGGACGGCGGCGAGACGGGCCGCCAGGATGCGGGCGCGCGGGCGCGGCATGGACGTTGATCCCTGTTGTCGAAGCGTTTCTTGATGGCGTGTCTGGATGGCGTGTCCGGGGACGGGCGGGGCGCCGGAGGGCCCCCCGCGCGTCGGGATCCGATCCCGAAACCCCGCCGGCCGGAGGCCGACGGGATGCGGGCGGGGTGCGGGCGGCCGTTACTTGGCGGCGTGCTGCGCGTACTCGCCGACGTTCGGGTCGTCGTACGGGCCCTTGCCGTCCAGCGAGAACACCATCACGCCGCCGCCCATCTGGGTGTAGTTGGCGAGCTTCTTGAAGGCGCCCACCGCGCCGAGGCCGGCGGTCGGGTCGGCGAGGTCGAACACCAGGCCCACGCCCGGCCAGCCGCCGACGCCGTAGTAGATGGCGACGTACTGCGTGCCCTTGTGGGTGTAGGTGATCGGGTAGCCGATGGCGCCCGACGGCAGCTTGAACTTCCAGAGGAGGTCGCCGTTGTCGGAGTCGCGCGCCTTGATGAAGCCGTCCAGCGTCCCGTAGAGGACGAGGTCGCCGGCGGTCGCGGTGGTGCCGCCCCAGACCGCGAAGCGCTCCATCTTCTCCCAGTTGAACTTGCCGGTGATGGCGTTGTAGCTCTTGATCTGGCCGAGGCCCTCGTAGTTCTGCCGGTCACCCTTCGGGCCCGGATACATGTTCAGCGTCGCACCGACGAAGAACTGACCCGCCCGGTAGGGCAGCATGAAGGGCTCCCAATCCATGCAGATGTGGTTGATGCCCATGTAGAAGGCTTGCCGCTTCGGATCGTAGGAATCGTGACCCTGGTTGTGGTAGCCCATCGCCGAGGGACAGATGTCCTTGGCGAGGTGGTCCATCCGGGTGCCGTATTCCGGATCGCGCACCGGCGTGCCCGTCTTCAGGTCCACCGACTTGAACACGTTGACGGTGTCGTCGATCTTGTTGGCCGAGACCAGCGTGCCGTCCGTCCGGTCGAGGGTGTAGACGATGCCGTTGCGGTCCGGGTGGGTGAGGAGCTTCCTCATCTTCCCGTCCTTGTCCTTCTGGTCGGACAGCATCATCACGTTGACGCCGGCATAGTCCCACTCGTCGTGCGGGGTCTTCTGGTAGCCGAACTTCGCCTCGCCGGTGTCGGCGTCGCGGCCGAAGATCGTCATCGTCCACTTGTTGTCGCCGGGACGCATGGTCTCGTTCCACGGCGCCGGGTTGCCGGTGCCGAAGTAGATCAGGTTGGTGCCCGGATCGTAGGCGTACCAGCCCCAGTTGGTGCCGCCGCCGATCTTCCAGGCGTCGCCCTCCCAGGTCGCGGTGCCGAGGCCCTTCTGGCCGTAATGGGCGTTGTGGATGTTGAAGTCCTTGGCGAGCAGCAGGTCCTCGTCCGGGCCCGTCGCGTAGGCGCGCCAGACCTGCGCGCCGGTCTTGACGTCGTAGGCGGTCAGGTAGCCGCGCACGCCGAGCTCGGCGCCCGAGGAGCCGATGATCACCTTGTCCTTCACCACGTAGGGGGCGATCGTGAGGGTCGAGCCGACCTTGATGTCGGAGTTCTCGACCTTCCACACCGTCTCGCCGGTCTGGGCGTTGAGGGCGGCGACGTTGCCGTCGAGCTGGGTCTTGAGGATCAGCGCCGGGGTCTTGCCGTCGCCGGGCCAGTAGGCGAGGCCGCGGTTGACGAGGTCGCAGCAGGCCACCGAGCGCGCGGCCGGGTTCTGCTTGGGCTTGTCCTGCCAGAGGATCTTGCCCGGATCGTCGAGGCCGAGGGCGAAGGTGTTGTTGGGGAACGAGGTGTGGATGTACATGACGCCGTCGACGACGAGCGGCGCGCCCTCGTGGCCGTTGAGCAGGCCGGTGGAGAACGTCCAGGCCGGCTTGAGCTGCTTGACGTTGCTCTTGTTGATCTGCGTCAGGTCGCTGTAATTGTTCGAGTCGTAGTTCTTACCGGGCATCACCCAGTTCTCGTCGCTCTTCGATTTCTCGATGAGCTTGTCGTTGGCCTGCGCCACGCCCGCCATGGCGACCGGCGCGAGCGCCATGATCGCCAATGCCGAGACGGAATTCCGGAGCCTGATCATCCTGCGTCTCCTCGCCGGACTGCCACGCCGTTTGGCCTCACAGTCATCGTGGTGTTCATTCGACGGCGACACGACTTTCACCGACAAATCCGTCTCTAGCGTCGCGATATCCGGGCTGTTTCCAGTATTCGCTGAGCTTATAAAAGACTTATTATCGTTGTGCGCCGCTTGATTATTCGCACGGCTTGTAATGCGTGTCTTTGCAAAACGAAACATTTCTTTTCGGGATGATCCGGCAACAGAACACCGGAGATCTGGTAAGATCACGCGGGCCTTGACCGCGAGCCGGCCTTCACCCCAGACAGGCCGGAGCGATGTGCGGGCGTGCGGGCCCCGAGCCGTCCGCCGACCCGTTCCGGGAGGACGCCATGGGTCGTGTCACGGGCTGCGCGGCCCGCTCTCTGGCGCTGGCGGCCGGACTCGCGGCCGGGCTCGCCGCTGGACTGGCGGCCCGCCCGGCGTCCCCGGCCCCGGCGCCCGGGACCGGCGGGGAACGCCGTCTCGCGGCGCTCTATCAGCAGGACGGGCGGCGCGAACTGACGGGGGCCGACCTGGACCGCTTTCCCGGCGCAGGCGTCCTGTGGTGCCGGCGCCCGGACGGGATCCCCCAGAAGGCCGCCGCCGCGTGGCTGATCGGGAGCCGGTCCCTCGTGCTGATGAACGCGCACAATTTCCGCAATCGACAACTGGAGGTCACCCGAACCGTCGCCGATTGCTACTTTCAGATCGCCGGCCGGAACTACGCCTTCGTGCCCGACGTCCTGGAACTCGGCGTCGAGCCCGAGGCCCGGCGCCTGCACATCACCGACGACTGGGCGCTGCTGCGCCTCTCCGAGCCGGCCGAGGCGCGGCCGCAGCCGATCCCGGACCCGCCCACCCTTCCGACCGGCGACCTGACGCTCCCGGTGACGATGGTCTCACCGGCCGGGCACGAGAACTACCGGGGCCAGAGCAGCCGGGAATCCTGCGCCGTCCGGCGGATCGATCCGCCGAGCGAGGGCGCGATCCGCCGCGCCCGCCACGATTGCAACGACGGCTACGGCGGATCGGGCTCGGGCCTGTTCGACGCGGAGGGCCGTCTCATCGCGATGCAGAGCGCGTCGCTCTCGATGAACCAGCGGCACGCCTTCGACATCGAGTTCCACTACGGCTCGGCGCTGCTGATCGAGGGCCGGCTCCACGAGGCCCTCAAGGCTCGGGCCCTCGAGACCCGGGACCGCTAGCGCGGGCCGCCGGACTTGCGCGGGAATTCCGGTAAGCCCCCGGTAAGCAAGGCGGCGATTTCCGGACCTGTCCCGGGCGAAGTTCTCGACGGCGATGCGCCGGCACGGCAAAACTTAACGTTGAGCCACGAATCTGGTCCCGCGAGGGAGCCGGTATGCCCGCTGTCGGAACGTTCAGGGTCTGCGCGCCGGGACGGCCGCCGTTCGCGGCGGCCGTGGCAGAGGGCGTGGCCGAGGCGGTCGCGCTGCCATCCGTGCTGGTCACGATGCTGGGCAGCCTGATCGAGGCCTGGCCGCGGCAGATCTACACACAACCGCTGGTGACGACCCGCTTCCTCGGCCAGCGGACCACCTACGTCTGCGATCCCGGCCACATCCGCAGCCTGATGGTCGACCAGGCCGAGGCGCTGGAGCGGGAGCCGTTCATGCTGCGGGCGCTGGCCCCCGCCCTCGGCGCGGGGGTCCTCACCGCGGACGGAGCCCACTGGCGCCGCCAGCGCAGGACCGCGATCCCGATGTTCCGCCCGGACCGGGTCCGGAGCTTCGTGCCGGCCATGGCCCGGGCCGCCGCCGCGACGCGGGCGCGCTGGCGCGACGCCGACCCGGCCGGGGCCGAGCGGGACATCCTGCGCGAGATGATGCGCACCGCCTTCGACGTCATCGTCGCCACGATGGTCTCGGGCGATCCGCATCTGGAGGTCGAGCCCTTCGGGGCCGCGATGGACGCCTATCTCGGCCAGACCAGCTGGAAGATCGCCCTGGAGATGCTGCGGGCCCCGAGCTGGGTCCCGCATCCGGGAGCCCGGGCCGGGGCGGAGGCGGTGCGCTACCTGCGCGGCGAGGTCGCCCGCACGATCGCGCGCCGCCGGGCCCGCGGCGAGCCCGGCTCCGACCTCCTCGGCCTCCTGCTGCAGGCGCGGGATCCGGAGACCGGGGCGCCGCTCCCCGAGGCGAGCCTCGTCGACAACCTGCTGACCTTCGTGTCCGCCGGCCACGAGACCACGGCCCTGGCGCTGGCCTGGACCTTCCGGGTCCTGGCCGAGCACCCGGAGGTGGAGCGGCGCGTCGTCGCCGAGATGGCGCGCCTCGGCGACGATCTCGCCGCCGATCCCGAGGCCGCGGACCGGCTCCCCTACACCCGCCAGGTGCTCCTCGAGGTGATGCGCCTCTATCCGCCGGCGCCGCTGATCGTGCGGCGGACACGGGCCCCGGTCCGGCTCGGGGACACGGTCGTGCCGGCCGGGCAGTCGGTCCACGTGCCGGTCTACGCCCTGCACCGGCACGCGCTGCTCTGGGACCGGCCGGAGGCGTTCGACCCGGACCGCTTCGCGCCGGAGCGGGCCGCCGCGCGCGACCGCTACGCCTACCTGCCGTTCGGCGCCGGCCCGCGGGTCTGCATCGGTATGAGCCTCGCCCTGACCGAGTGCCTCGTCATCCTGGCGACGCTGCTGCCCGCCTTCCGCCTCCGGCCGGTGACGGCCGAGATGCCGGCGGCGCAGTTCCGCGTGACCCTGCGGCCCAAGGGCGGCCTGACGATGAGGGTCGCGCCCCGCCCCGGGGCCGGCCATGTCGCCTGACATGACCGCGGACGCGTCCGGCCCGCCCGGCGCGATCGAGCCGACCGCGCGGCGGAGATCCTGGCCGGGCCGCGCGGCATCGCTGCTCGGCCGCCTCTGCGGTCCCGACGCCGACGACGCGCTGCCGAACCGCTACCGCCTGCAGGTGCGCGCGGGGCTCCTCGACGAGACGCTGAAGCTCGCCACCTACTCGGCGGTGACGCACCTGATCATCGCGCTGGCCGTCGCGTACTTCTTCTGGGGCTCGGCCTCGCACACCTACCTCCTCGGCCTGCTCGCCGTGGTCGCGGTGCTGATCGCGGCGGCGACCTACGCGACCTGGCTCTACTGGCGCACCCACGGCGACACCGCCTCGGCCGCCACCGTCCGGTGGGGTTGCCGGATCTCCGCCGGCCTGGCCTTCGCCCTGGGCCTCGCCTGGGCGACCCTGCCGGTCGTGCTGTTCGCCCCCTCCGGCGGCGACGCGCGGCTGCTCGTCGTCGCCATCGTGACCGGCCTGATCTCGGACGCCTACGTGGTCGGCCCGCTCCTGTCGGTCTCGTACCTGTTCGCGGTCCCGGTCATCGTCGGCAGCTTCGTCGGGCTGGCCCGGTCCGGGGAGCCGGTCGCGCTCAGCCTCGGCTTCCTGCTCGCGGTCTACGCGATCTTCGTGGTGACGAGCGTGAGGCGCATGAGCCGCCTGTCGCGCCAGCGCATCCTCGACCGCGTGCGGGTCGGGGACCAGAGCGAGACGATCGGGCTGCTGCTCAACGCCTTCGAGGCGAATGCCAGCGACTGGCTGTGGGAGACGGACGGGACCGGGCGGTTCCAGCACGTCTCCACCCGGATGGCGGACGTGCTGGCCTGCCCGGTGCGGACACTCCAGCACGCCTCGTTCCCGGCGCTGCTCGCCGGCCGGGCCGAGGCCTCGCCCAAGGGCTCCCCCGAGATCTCGCCCGAGATCTCCCCCGAGGCCGATCAGAGCGCCGACCTGCTGGACCGCCTCCGGCGGGGCGTCGCCTTCCACCAGCACCTCATCGCCGTCGACACGCCGGCCGGCCGGCGCTGGCTCCGGCTGAGCGGCAAGCCGTTCCTCGATCAGAAGGGGCGCTTCGCGGGCTTCCGGGGTGTCGGCTCCGACGTGACGGAGGCCCGACGGGCGGAAGCGCACATCGCCTACCTGGCCACCCGGGATCCGATGACCGGGCTGTCGAACCGGGTCATGTTCCACGACGTCGCGTCCGAGGTCTGCGCGGCCGCCGCGCAGACCTCGCCACAGGCTCCGGACGCGACGGTCAGCCTGCTCTACCTCGACCTCGACGGCTTCAAGACCGTCAACGACAGCATCGGCCACGCCGCCGGCGACGCCCTGCTGGGGCAGGTCGCCGATCGCCTGCGCGCGCTGCTCCCGGCCGACGCGCAGGCGTTCCGCCTCGGCGGCGACGAGTTCGCGATCCTGCAGCGCGGCCGGGACGGCGCGGCCGCGCGGGCCCTGGCCGAGGCCACGATCGGGGTCCTGCGCGAGCCCTACCTCATCGACGGCGTCCGGGCGGAGATCGGCGTCAGCGTCGGGATCGCCTGCGCCCCCGCGGACGCGACCGAGCCCGAGGACCTGCTCCGGAAGGCGGACCTCGCGCTCTACAGCGCCAAGCAGGGCGGCAAGGGGCGCTGGCGGGGCTTCGACCGCGACCTGGAGGTGCGCGTCCAGCGCCGGCACGAACTCGACGAGGCGATGCGGCAGGCCCTCGCGGACGGCGAGATGGCGCTGCACTACCAGCCGCTGGTCGGCCTGCAGGACGGCCAGGTGGTGGGCTGCGAGGCGCTGCTGCGCTGGACCCGGCCCGGTCTCGGCCCCGTCTCGCCCGCCGAGCTGATCCCGATCGCCGAGGGAACGGGCTTCATCCTCGCGATCGGGCGCTGGGCCCTGCGGCGGGCCTGCGCGGAGGCGCTGACCTGGCCGGCGCGCCTGCGCGTCGCCGTCAACATCTCGTCGGTCCATTTCCGCCGGCCCGACTTCTTCGCCGACGTCGCGGCGGTGCTGAGCGAGACCGGCCTGGCGGCGGAGCGCCTCGAGATCGAGATCACCGAGTCGATCTTCCTGGCCAACACGCCGCACGTGCTGGACAATCTCCGCGCCCTGCGGGCGCTCGGGGTGCGGATCGCCCTCGACGATTTCGGGACGGGCTACTCCTCGCTGAGCTACCTGACGCAGTTCCCGGTCGACAAGATCAAGATCGACCGCGCCTTCGTGCGCGACCTGAGCAGCCGCCCCGAATGCCTGACGGTGATCGAGGCGATCATGGTCATCGCCCGCGACCTGCGCATCGACGTCACGGTGGAGGGCGTCGAGACCGAGCAGCAGGCCGAGCTCCTGCGGCTGCGGCGCTGCAACAGCGCGCAGGGCTTCCTGTACAGCCCGGCGCGGCCGCCCGAGGAGATCCCCGGCCTGATCGAGCGCCTGCCCCGGACGGCGCTCCCGGCGGAGCGGGCCGTCCGCGCGGTCGCCTGAGGGCGGCAGGGCCGGGATCCGGGTTGCCACGCGGGTGCCAACGGCTCTAGCGGGGGACGACCACGCGGAACCGGGACAGAGGCGCGCCATGCCCAAGGTCGTCATCAGCGAGTTCATGGACGAGGCCGCGATCGCGGCCGAGCTCGCCGGCCTCGACGTGGTGTACGATCCCGGCCTCGTCGACCGGCCGGAGGACCTCGCCGCCGCCGCCGCCCGGGCCGACGCCCTGATCGTGCGCAACCGGACGCAGGTCCGCGGCGCCCTGCTCGACGCCGCCCGCGACCTCACGGTCGTCGGCCGCCTCGGCGTCGGCCTCGACAACATCGACCTCCCCGCCTGCCGGGCGCGCGGCATCGCGGTCTACCCGGCCACCGGCGCCAACGACGGCGCGGTCGCCGAGTACGTCATCGCCTCCGCGCTGCTGCTCCTGCGCGGCGCCTACGGGGCGAGCGCCGCCGTCGCCGCCGGCGCGTGGCCGCGCAACGCCCTGATGGGCCGCGAGATCGCCGGCAAGCGCCTCGGCCTCGTGGGCTTCGGCGCGATCGCCCGCGAGACCGCCCGGCGGGCGGCGGCGCTCGGCATGGCGGTCGCCGCCCACGACCCGTTCGTGGCCGCGGACGACCCGGCCTGGACCCAGACTTGGACCCAGACCTGGACCCAGACCTGGACCCCGGCCTCGGGCCCGGTGGAACGGACCGCCCTCGACGCGCTGATCGCCGGCAGCGACGTGCTCTCGCTGCACGTGCCGCTCACCGACGCGACCCGCGGCCTGATCGACGCGGCGGCGCTGGCGCGGATGCCGACGGGCGCGATCCTGATCAACGCCGCCCGGGGCGGCATCGTGGACGAGGCGGCCGTGGCCGCCGCGCTGCGCTCCGGCCATCTCGGCGGCGCGGCGCTCGACGTGTTCGAGCGCGAGCCCCTCGACGCGGCCGCCGGCGCCGTGTTCGCGGGCGTGCCCAACCTGATCCTGACGCCCCACATCGCCGGCGTGACCCGGGAATCGAACGTGCGCGTCTCCGCCGTCACCGCCGCGGCCGTGCGCCGCCACCTCACGGGGCGCTGAATGCGGGGGATCTGGGCCTTTCGGCCGGAGCGGGCTATCCACGGGAGCCGGCCTCGCGGGGACCGGGACGTCCGGTGCGGGCCGGGAAGGAGCAGAGGATGACCGATCCGGCACGGCGGGCCTTCCTGAAGAGCGCCGCCCTCGGCGCCCTGGCGGCGGGAAGCGGCCTGCGGCCGGCCCGCGCCGACGAGGCGGCGCAGCTGCCCTTCGGCAACGGCGAGCGCCCGCTCGTGGCCTATCCGGGCAAGCGGCCGCTGCTGCAGACCACCGCCCGGCCGCCCCAGCTGGAGACGCCGTTCGCGGTCTTCGACGCGGGCGCGATCACGCCGAACGACGCCTTCTTCGTCCGCTACCACCTCGCCGACATCCCCCTGGAGATCGATCCCGAGGCGTTCCGGCTGAACGTCGGCGGCCACGTCGAGCGGCCGGCCTCGTTCAGCCTCGCGGAGCTGAAGGCGCTGCCCGGCGGGACCGAGATCGTCGCGGTCAACCAGTGCTCGGGCAATTCCCGCGGCTTCTTCGAGCCGCGCATGGCCGGCGGCCAGCTCGCCAACGGCGCCATGGGCTGCGCCCGCTGGACCGGCGTGCCGCTGAGGACCGTGCTGGATCGGGCCGGCGTGAAGGCCGGGGCCGTGCAGGTCGCCTTCAACGGGCTCGACCGCCCGGTCCTGCCGGAGACGCCGGACTTCGCCAAGGCGCTGACCCTCGACCAGGCCGGCGACGGGCAGGTGCTGCTCGCCTGGGGCATGAACGGCGCGGATCTGCCATGGCTCAACGGCTACCCGCTCCGCCTCGTCGTGCCCGGCTATTACGGGACCTACTGGGTCAAGCACCTCGACACGGTCACGGTGCTGGACAAGCCCTTCGAGGGCTTCTTCATGAAGACCGCCTACCGCATCCCCGACAATGCCTGCGCCTGCACCGAGCCCGGTCAGGCGGCCGCCGCCACGGTGCCGATCGGGCGCCTCAATGTCCGGTCGTTCCTGACGAATCTGACCGACGGCGCGCAGGTGAAGGCCGGTCCGGTCGCCCTGCGCGGCATCGCCTTCGACGGCGGCTCGGGCATCAGGGAGGTCGCGGTCTCGACCGACGACGGCGCCACCTGGACTCGGGCCGCGCTGGGCGGGGATCTCGGCCCCTACGCGTTCCGGACCTGGTCGCTCGCGACCGCGCTCACGCCCGGCGCCCACGCGATCCGGGTGCGGGCCACCGCCAACGACGGCAGCACCCAGCCGACGACGTCGCGCTGGAACCCGTCCGGCTACATGCGCAACGGCGTCGAGACCACCCGGGTGCGGGCGGCGTGAGCGCGAACGGGAGGACCAACGGGATGCGGGCGCTCGTGCTCGGCGCGGTGATCGCGGGTCTGACGGCCGGCGCGGCCCGGGCGGCGCCGCGGACCTACACGCTTCCGGACCCGACCGCGCAGCTGCGGCCCCCGACGGACGGGGGCCTGACCGCGGGCTACGAGGCGGCGCAGGCCAATTGCCAGACCTGCCACTCGGTCGACTACATCGCCACGCAGCCGCCCGGGCGCGGGAAAGCCTTCTGGGATGCCGAGGTGGCCAAGATGATCAAGGCCTACCACGCCCCGATCGAGCAGGCCGACGCCGGCGCGATCGCCGCCTATCTGGCCAGAACCTACTGAGGGTCGGACGGGCGGCTCGAACGGACGCCCGATCCCGCCGCGTCAGCGCAGCGCGAGCGCCTGGGCCGCGTGCGAGGCGACGGCCTGCACGGCCGGAAGATCGTAGGCGTAGACGCGCCCGGCCAGGATCGCCAGGGCGAGGGTCCAGAACACCGCACCGCCGACCCGCCGCGCCGTGCGGTCGCCGGCCGTGGCGGCCGGGCAGGCGCGGGCGACGCCGTCGGCGACGGGCTCGCCGAACGGATCGAAGGCCGGCGACTGGTTTTCGGAGGCGCTGCGCATGGTGACGAATGTCGCGCTCGGCCGGCCCGTTCGCAATGGAGGCGTCTTTCGAAATTCGCCGCGCGTGGAGATGCTTGTTCTCCATCCGGTCTCAGTAACAGACAGGTTCTTCTCAGAGAGCCGCTTCGACCGCCGAGGACGCGATATCTTCTTCCCGATGGGGGTTGGATCCGGCCGATCCGGGATCGGCGGGCGTGTGGTAGGCCATGCGCTCCCGGCGTCCCCGCAGGGGCTCGCGGCTGACTTCCCGCCACGCCTCGGCCGGCGCCCCGGCGGCGCGGCGCGCGGCCTCCGAGACCAGGATCGGGACGCCGTGGAGCTTGGTCGCCTGCTCGAGGCGGGCGGCGACGTTGACGGCGTCGCCCAGCACGGTGAACTCGTAGCGCGCCGCCTCGCCGATGATCCCGCAGAACACCTCGCCGTAATGCACCCCGACGCCGATGCGCACGGTCCGCGCGGGCCCGCTCCTGTCGGTCCAGCGGGCGATCACCGCGACGAGGTCCTGGGCGAAGGCGAGGGCGCGGGCGGCATCGTCGGGCCGCGGCTCGGGCAGGCCGAACACCACCAGGGCACCGTCGCCGATGAACTTGTCGACCACCCCGCCCCGCAGGCGGGCGAGGCGCGTCACCCGTCGCCGGAAGGCGGACAGGAACTCGGAGAGCCGGTGCGGATCGAGGCTCTCGGCCAGGGTGGTCGAGCCGCGCATGTCGACGAACACGATGGCGGCCTGCTGCCGGCGGCCGGCCTTCAGGCTGCCGTCGCCGTCGGCGAGACGCAGGACCAGCTCCTGCGGCAGGAACCGCGACAGCCGGTTGCGCCGGGTCGCCTCCCGCAGGGCCGAGGCGGCGAACAGCACGAACAGGACGGCGAGGGCGCCGACCATGACCCAGATGGCCAGGGCGATCCGCGACACCGTCGCCTGCCGCCGCTCCATCCGGTCCGCCTCGTGCGCCTCCATGCGGCGCACGCGGTCGCGGATCGCGTCCATCACCTGCTTGCCGCGCCCGTCCGCCACGGAGGCGCGGGCCGCGGCGCCGTCGCCGGCGCGCATGAGGGCGACGCTGGCGCCGAGCTCGTCGAGTTTCCGGCGGATCAGCCCGGCCAGGGTGTCGAGCTCGCCCCGCTGGTCGGGATCGTCCTGGACGAGGTCGCGCAGGAGGTCGAGCTGCCGGTCGACGTTCACCCGCCCCTCGGTGAAGGGCATCAGGAAGGCCGCGTCGCCGGTGAGCAGGTAGCCGCGCTGGCCGGTCTCGGCGTCCTGCACCGCCGACAGCACCCGGGCGAGGCGCCCGTCCACCGCCACGGTGTGGCGCACGGCGTCGACGCCGCGCTGCTGGTACACGAAGGCGCCCAGCGCGATGGCGGTCATCACCAGGATCGTGGCGAGGCCCACCGTCATCCACGCCACGGTGCGCGAGCGCAGGGACCGCTGCACCCGCGCCGCGACGCGTGCCCGGACGGAGGCACGCGTCGCGGCCTCGCTCCCGTCCGCTGCGGGCGCGGTGGCTGGAGCGGACATGTCAGGCCCCGCCCGCGCCGTGCAGCCGGACGGCGCGCCCGGTCCGCCCCCCGTCCCCGGCCGCCCGCGCCCGGCAATCCGCGATGGTCGCCCGCGCCGTGTCGATGGCGACGGACGCCGCCGACATGGTCCGGGTGTCCGGCTCCCGCGCCCGGGCGTAGCGCACCACGTCCATGGCCAGCGCGTCGACCTCGACGGTGAGCGCCTCGATCGCCGCCGGGTCGCGCAGCGCCCGGGCCTGCCCGGCGATCTCCAGGAGCCGGTCCATGATCTCGTCGATGCGCTCGCGGCGCAGGCCGGCGAGGCGCTGCCGGATCCAGGCCAGCACCGAGACGAGCCCGCCCGCCAGCGCGCCGAGGAGGTAGAGCGTGTCGCCGTAGCGCTCGATGAAGCCGTGCTGGTCGCGCTCGTAGTAGTCGATCGCCCCCGGATGGATCGGGATCCGGGCGCTGGTGGCCGCCACGGTCGTGTCGTAGGCCGGGGCCTGGACGTACTCGGCGGCGTCCGTCGCCTGCGCGGCGGCGGTGCGCTTCTCGAAGAGCTGCTGGGTCACGTCGGCTGCCACGACCCGGCTCAGGGAGGCGCGGGCCATCAGCCGGTACGAGGCGCCCACCGTCTTCACGTCGTCGGCCGGCAGCTTCGGCCGGCCGCCGAACAGGCCGCCCGGGACCGTGACCGCCTGGAGCCGCGGGAAGCGCTCGATCACGGCGCCGTCATCCTCCACGGCGACGAACGCCACCTTGCCGCCGCGGGCGACGCCCTGCACGGCCGAGACCAGGGCCAGCGCCTTGGGTGCCGAGGGCGCGATGATGCTGACGAAGGCGTCGATCCGCCGCTCGCGGAAGGCGGCGGCCACCGCCTCCTGGTCGACCGGGACCAGCAGGACCGCCGAGTCCCGGGCCGGGCCGGCGGCCTCCTCCAGGGTGAGCCCGTAATAGCCGAGGAGATTCCGGAGCAGCCAGAGATCGGCGTCCCGGTGCGCCGCGATGCCGAGCCGCTTGCCGGCGAGCTTCGGGAAGCTGGTGATCCCGGCCTGCTCGGGCGAGGCGATGACCATCGCCTGGTCGCGCAGGATCGCCAGGGTCAGGCCGTTGGTCGGGAGCAGCACGTCGGGGCGGACCACCGCGAGGTCGGCCCGCCCGTCCTGCAGGGCGGCGGCGCTCTCGCGCACGTCGTCGAAGGACAGGATCCTCAGCCGGACCTTCTCGTGCGCGGCGTCGAGCGCGTCCGCGTAGGCCTTGATCAGGCCGGGCTCGGTGCCGTCGCGCGGCGCGACCGCGATGGTCAGGACCGTCGCCTGGAGCAGGACCCAGGCCGCGACCCCGCCCGCGCCCAGGAGGGCGGCCCCGGCCAGGAGCAGGGTCTCCCGGCGCAGGATCCAGGCGGGGAGGGTCGCCATCGGCCCGGGCGCTCAGAACAGCGAGATCAGCACGATGCCGCCGACCATCAGGGCGGCGCCGATCAGGCGCGGCGGCCCGGCATTGACCCGCTTCATGCCGAACCAGCCGAAATGGTCGAGTGCCACCGAGGTCAGGAGGTTCGCGGTGATCAGCAGGCCGTTGAAGGCGCCGGCCCCGACCTTGTCGACGAAGAGCAGCCCGGCGAAGACCGCCACCGCCCCGGTGAGGCCGGCCAGCGGCATCCACCAGCGGACGCCCGCGACGTCGTCCCGGGTCGGCAGCGGCGACGGCCGCAGCAGGAACATCAGCGCGAACACGAACACGACCGGGACGAAGGAGACCGTCGCGGCGAGCCAGGGGTTCTCCAGGGCGCCGCGGAGCTGCGCGTTCCAGACCACGCCGATCGCCATCAGGGCGCCGGCCACGAGGATGAACGGGTAGAGCAGCTTGCCCGACATCCCGTGCCCCTCGCCGTGCCCCTCGCCGTGCCCCTCACCCTGCCCCTCGCCGCCGTCGCTCTTGCCGCCCGAGCGCGCGATGAAGGTCACGCCCACCGCCATCAGCAGGCCGCCGAGCCAGGGCATCGGCTTGAAACCCGCGGCCTGCAGGCCGAACAGGCCGAGCGCGTCCATGGCCAGGGAGGTGAGGATGTTGGCGGTGAGCGTCAGGCCGTTGAACGGCCCGGCGCCGACCTTGTCGATGAAGGCGAGCCCGCCGAACACCGCGACCGCGCCGGCCAGGCCGCCGAGCGGCGCGTACCAGGGCATCTTGCTCAAGGAGTCGAGGCTCGGCAGCGGCGTCGGCATGGTGAGGAACAGGGTCGTGAACACGAAGACGATCGGCAGGAACGACACCGTCGCGGCGAGCCACGGATTGACCATGCGGCCGCGCAGCTGCGCGTTCATGGCGTTGCCGATCGCCTGCAGCGCGCCCGCCACCAGGATGAAGGGATAGAGGAGGGCAGCCGTCACGCGCGCGGACCTTCGGGTTGGCGGGGAGGGAGGGTCAGACGAGGAGCAGGCCGGCGAGCGCCAGCGCGAGGGCCGGCGGCATCACCAGCAGGCCGAGCTTGAGGAAGGTCCAGGCGCCGACATCCTGGCCCTCGCGGCGGATGGCGGTGAGCCAGAGGATCGTGGCGAGCGAGCCCGTCACCGACAGGTTCGGCCCGAGGTCGACGCCGATCAGGATCGCGCCCGCGACCTTCTCGGGCACGTGGGCGGTCTGCACGGCGGCGCCCGCGATCAGCCCGGCCGGCAGGTTGTTGACGAGGTTGCACAGCACCGCGACCAGGCCGCCCGCCCCCCAGGCGGTGGCCTCCGGGGCGGCGTGGGCGTAGCCCTTGAGCAGGTCCGCCAGCATGGCGAGCACGCCGGTCTTCTCCAGCGCCTCCACCAGGACGAACAGCCCGGCCACCAGCGGCAGCACGCTCCACGACACGTCCTTGGCCACCTCGACGAGGCCGCCGCGCTTGAGCAGCAGCACGACGACCGTGGTGGCGAGGCCGGCCACGAAGGTCGGCAGGCCGAGGTCGAGGCCGAGCGCCGAGGCGGCGATCAGCACGCCGCCGGTCGCCACGATGCCGATCCCCGCCACGAGGCCGGTGCGGGACAGCGCCACGGCCTCGACGTCGGTCGCGACCTGCTGCCCGCGCAGGGTCTTCGCCTGGGTCAGCCGCAGCACCGCGTAGGTCGTCGCGATGGCCAGCAGCGAGGGCAGGGCGAACAGGCCGAGCCAGCGCACCAGCGGCGGCATGTGCTCGGCGAAGACCACGAGGTTGGCCGGGTTCGAGATCGGCAGCACGAAGCTCGCCGCGTTGGCGATGAAGGCGCAGATGAACAGGTAGGGGAGGGGGTTCTCCACCTTGGCGGCCTTGGTGGCCGCGTAGACGGCGGGCGTGAGCACCACCGCGCAGGCGTCGTTCGACAGGAACACCGTGACGGCGGTGCCGACGAGGTACACGAGGGTGAACAGCCGGGTCGCCGAGCCCCTGGCGGCGCGCACGGCGATCGACGCGAGCCAGTCGAACAGGCCCTCCTTCCGGGCGACCTCCGACATCAGCATCATGCCGACGAGGAACAGGTAGACGTCGGTCCCCTTCAGGACGCCGTCCCAGGCGGTGGCCGGGGCGAGCAGCCCGAGGGCCACGAGGGCGCCCGCGCCGAGCACGGCCCAGATCGCCTCCGGCCACGAGAACGGCCGCAGGATGACGCCGAGGGTCGCGAGGGCGGCGATCGTCCAGGTCGCGATGTTGGGGGTCAGCGTCAGCGCGCCCATCGGTTGCGGTGGTCCTCTGGTGGGGTGGATCGTGCGGTGCGGTGTGCCGCGATTCGGTCGGGACCGGCTACCAGTCCCGGCCGTTGCGGTTCGGCCCGAGCTGGTCGCCCCGGAGCCCCTTCTGCGGCCAGGCGGGCAGCCGGGACGCGTCGCTGCCGGGGCGGTCGGGGGCCGGCGGCGGGACGAAGCTGCGGCCCACCGGCTCGATCACCTCGGTGTCGGTGCGGCCGGTGCCGTCCGCGACCGTGACGGCGAGGCGGCGCGCGCCGTCGCGCCAGGGGATGCGGGCATGGACCGTCCGGGGGCCGTCCGGCACCATCGGGTGGGCCGGGCCGCCATCGACGCGCAGGTGACAGCGCCACGCGGCCCGCGGCCGGTCCGACAGCACGAGCGCGCGCACCGAGATCGCGCCGTCGGCGGCGTCGAGGGGCGCCGTGGCGAGGCGCCGGTCGGCGGGGCTCGTGATCATCACGAAGGGCAGCGCCCGGTCGAGGGGCTTGAACCGCCAGCTCGTCACCGGACCGTCGATCGCCGCGACCGCGTAGCCGACCGAGCCGTCCTCGTTCTGGCCGACCGAGCGGGCCGCGGCGTAGAGGGTGCGCCCGTCCGGGGCGAGCTCGTTGTAGTGGGTGTGGCCCATCTCGACGAGGCGCACGCCGTGATGGCGGATCAGGCCGGCGAGCGCCGCCCGCTCGTCGGGCACGCGGAGATCGTCCGGATAGGTGTGGGCGAAGACCGCGCAGGGCAGGCCCTCCCGCCCGGCCCGGGCCAGCTCCTCGCCGAGCCACGCGAGCTGGCAGGGGCCGAGGCGGAAGTCGAGGCCGAAGCCCTTCTGGCCGTAGCCGGGGCTGACCATGTCGAGGAACAGGCAGCGCACGCCCGCCCAGGTCTCGGCGAAGTAGTAGTGCGTCACGGAGACGGGGTCGCGCGGGCGCGGCAGGTCGTGGCGCCGCGCCGCGTGGCCGCCGCCGCGCGGGCTGCCCGCCACCGCGGCGAACAGGGCGTCGAAATCCGCCATCGTGCCGTGCTGGCGGTCGTGGTCGCCGGCGATCAGGCGCACCGGCAGGTCCGGGTGCCGGTCCAGGGCCTCGCGCAGGACCGCGTACTGCTCCGCCCGGCCGTCCTCGGCGAGGTCGCCGGGCAGGTAGGCGAAGTCGACGAGGCCGCGGCCGTGCAGCCCCGCCACCTCCGCGAGCATCGCCCGCAGGTCGGCAGCGTGGGGATCGGAGGCCCGCTCCAGGTGGAGGTCGCCGATATGCGCGAAGGCGAACACGCCGTGGCTCGCCGTCATGGCGCGCCCGCGCGCGGTCTATGATTGCCCTGAGCCATCGTGCCCCCCGGACAGGCTCGTCCACCCCGGCCGGGAATCGGCCGCGGCGCTCGCGACCGGCCCGACGTTTCGGAGACGGCGGGGTTCCAGCCCCGGGGGCGGGCGCGCGCCGGCGGGACCCTACATTTTCGTGAGCGCCGGCCCGATCCGCGGCCGGTCGATCGGAAGTGTCGTGAAAGCAGACACTCGATGTCGTCTCAGCCGACAGTGCCCGGCGCTGTCAGCCGGTGAACCCGCCGCTCAGTGCGCGCGCCGGAACAGGTCCGGCAGGTAGCGTTCCAGGGTCTCGTGCCCCTCGAACTTCACGTCCACGGTGGCGGCCGCGCCCCACGGGCGGTGGAGCCCCACGACCCGGCCGCGGGCATGGCGCCAGATCCCGAGGATCTCGGCGAGGTCGAGCCGGTCGAAGACCACCTCGTCGCCCGGCGCGACGGCCGGGTCGGCCGGGTCGGCCATGCCGGACCGAGCCGCGGGGACCGGGCCGCGGGGTATCTCCCCGATCCGGGAAGGCTCATCCCCGGGATCGCGGCCGTCGGAGAAGGTTTCGTTCGCGGAGTGCTCGCGGAAGAGCATGATCTTCACTAAGCCGTTGCGATGACTGGATAATCGCAGGTTCAACCCGGTCCGACAAGGCGTGTTCCGGTGCCCCGCGTGCGGGACCGACCTGTATTCGGCCGCCCGCTCGCCCGCCCGAGACCCGGCCGGGCGCCGCGTCCCCGCGACCGGACGCCCCGCGCGACGGGGCCGGAACGGCGCCTCGCGGAGCGCGCAGCATTCGCATCTCCGGTTCGGGGGAATCGGGAGATCGTTCGTGTCGTCGAGCGAAGATCTTTGGAATTTCGGGGCGGGTCGGGCTGATCTAAACCTGACGCGAGACGATCCTCCGCGTGAGACGGCGCCTGTCGACCTGATGGATAGTTCCCGCATGCTTCCCGATCTTGCCTTCGGATGCGGAGCGATCCGTCACGGCCCGACCGCCGGACTTGCCCCCGCCCATTCCCGCCAGAGTCCCGCCCGATGAAGTTCCTGCGTCTCCTCGCCGTCGCGGCGCTCAGCCTCGGCGCCCTGCCGGCCGGGGCGGAGACCCTCAGGATCGGCGTCGTGCCCGGCGCCTACGGCGACGCCGTGACGGTGGCGGCCCGGGAGGCCAAGGCCGAGGGCCTCGACGTGAAGGTGGTCGAGTTCAGCGACTGGACGACGCCCAACGTCGCCCTCGATGCCGGCGACATCGACGTGAACTTCTTCCAGCACCGCCCCTTCATGGAGAATGCCGCCAAGCAGAAGGGCTACGCGTTCGACATCGTCGGGCTCGGGATCCTGTCCAATATCGGCCTGTACTCCCTGAAGCATAAGGGCTTCGACCAGATCCCGGTGGGCGGCACGGTGGCGATCGCCAACGACCCGGTGAACCAGGGCCGCGGCCTGCTGCTCCTCCAGAAGGCCGGGCTGATCAAGCTGAAGGACGGTGTCGGCTTCCTCGGCACCCTCGACGACGTCGTCGAGAACCCGAAGACACTGCGCTTCACCGAGGTCGAGGGGCCGCAGCTGGCGCGGATCACCGGCGACGTCGACCTCGCCCTCGGCTACCCGCACTTCATCGTGGCGGCCGGCAGTTTCGACCCGACCAGCGGATTGATCTATTCCGGTATCGAGGACCGGCGCTTCGCCGTGAGCTTCGTCACCAAGGCCGCCCGCAAGGAGGACCCCGTGATCCGGAAATTCGTGACGCTCTTCCAGAACTCGGAGGCCGTGAAACAGCAGATCCGCAAGTCCTTCGCCAACAGCGACAAGCTCTACCTGCTGGCTTGGCAGAACTGATGGTCGGCCTGATCTTCGACAGCCTGCGCGATCCGGGCACGCCGGCCGCGGCCGGACGGGTAGGCCCGGGCGCGGCGACCGCCGCCCGGGCCCCTGCCGCCGCGCCCGGCCGGGAGGCCGGGACGGTGCGGTTCGAGTCCGTCTCGAAGACCTACCGCTCCGCCGCCGGGCCGGTGCCGGCGCTCGACCGGGTGGACCTCGCGATCCCCGCCGGCGCGATCTTCGGCATCATCGGCCGCTCGGGGGCGGGCAAGTCGAGCCTCCTGCGCACGGTCAACCGGCTGGAGGCGCCGACCTCGGGCCGGGTCCTGGTCGACGGCGCCCCGATCGACGCCCTCGACACCGACGGGCTCGTGGCCCTGCGCCGGCGCATCGGCATGATCTTCCAGCACTTCAACCTGCTGGCGGCCAAGACCGTCCGGCAGAACGTGGCGCTGCCGCTGACGGTCGCGGGGGTCCCCCGGCGCGCGATCGGCCCGCGGGTCGCGGAGGCCCTGCGCCTCGTCGGCCTGGAGGACAAGGCCGACACCTACCCGTCGCGGCTCTCCGGCGGCCAGAAGCAGCGGGTCGGCATCGCCCGGGCGCTCGTGAGCGATCCGGAGATCCTGCTCTGCGACGAGGCGACCTCCGCCCTCGACCCGGAGACGACGCTGGCGATCCTCGACCTGCTGCGCGACATCAACCGGCGGCTCGGGATCACCATCATCCTGATCACCCACGAGATGAGCGTGATCCGCGAGATCTGCAGCGACGTGGTGGTGCTGGAGGGCGGCCGGGTCGTCGAGACCGGGCCGGTCTGGCGCGTCTTCGGGGCGCCCGAGCACCCGACCACGCGGGCGCTGCTCGAACCCCTGACCCGCGGCCTGCCGCCGGATCTGGCGGCCCGGCTGCAGTCGCTGCCCGCGCCGGGCGGCTGGGCGATCCTGCGGATCACCTGCTCGGGCCGGGCCGCGCTCGACCTCGCGGGCCTCGCGGGGGCCGGGGCGCCGGTGCGGCTGCTCCAGGCGGGCATCGAGCGGATCCAGGGCCACGCGGTCGGCCGGATGCTGGTGGCCGTCCCGGCCGAGGATCCGGGCGCGGAGGCGCGGCTGCGGGCGCTCGGCGACGACGTGGAGCGGGTCGGCTACGTCCCCGCCGACGCGGCGGTGGGGTGAGGCGATGCGGCACCGCTCTCCACCCGATACCCCGACCGCCCCGCACCCCGAACCCGGAGACCCGCCATGTCACCGCAGATGATCGAGCGCCTCTGGCAGGCCTTCCTCGACACCGCGCTCATGGTCGGGGTCTCGGCCGGGATCGCCGTGCTCGCCGGTATTCCCCTGGCGCTGTTCCTCGTCACCTCCGGGCCCGGCGGCATCTTCCCGGCGCCGGTGGCCAACCGGGTGGTCGGGACCGTGGTCAACGGCTTCCGGGCCGTGCCCTTCATCGTGCTGCTGGTGGCGCTGATCCCGTTCACCCGGCTGGTGGCCGGCACCACGATCGGCGTCTGGGCGGCGATCGTGCCGCTCTCGGTGAGCGCGACCCCGTTCTTCGCCCGGATCGCCGAGGTGTCGCTGCGGGAGGTGGATGCCGGCCTGATCGAGGCCGCCCAGTCCATCGGCTGCCGGCGCCGGCACATCCTCGCCCACGTGCTCCTGCCTGAGGCGCTGCCGGGCATCGTGGCCGGCTTCACCATCACGGTGGTGGCGATGATCGGCGCCTCCGCGATGGCCGGCGCGGTGGGCGCGGGCGGCCTCGGGGACGTCGCGATCCGGTACGGCTACCAGCGCTTCGACACCACCGTGATGGTGGTGGTGATCGCGATCCTGATCGCCCTCGTGTGCGTGGTCCAGTTCGCGGGCGACACCGCGGTGCGGCGGCTCCGGGCCCGCTGACGGCCCCGCGCCCCGGCCCGCGCCCGGCTCGCGGCGGTCCGACCGTGAGGCCGCATCCCTGAGGCCGAATCCGTGAGGCTGAACCCGTGAGCCTGCACACATGAGCCTGAACGTGGACGAATCCGCCGCCGACGGGGCGGCCGAGCCGCTGACCCCGCCGCTGCCCCCACCGCTGCCCCCGCCGCCGTCGCCGCCGCACCGGATCCGCTCGGACGCCGAGGCGCTCGCGGCCGCGCGGGCCGTGGCCCGGGTCTTCGCGGCGGGCGCGGCCGAGCGCGACCGGGACCGGCGCCTGCCCTGGGCGGAGATCGCGGCCTTCACGGAGAGCGGGCTCGGCGGCATCACGGTGCCGCGCGCCCATGGCGGCGCCGGGGTCTCGCACGCGACGCTCGCGGAGGTCTTCGCGATCCTCGCCGCCGCCGACGGCTCGGCGGCGCAGATCCCCCAGAACCAGTTCGGCGTCCTGGCGCTGGTCGCGGCCGCCGCCAGCCCCGCCCAGCAGGCGCGGATCTACCGCGACGTGCTCGCCGGCCACCGGATCGGCAATGCCGGCCCCGCCCGCAACGGCAAGGCCATCACCAACGTGGACACGCGGCTGACCGCCGGGCCGGAGGGCCCGCGGCTCAGCGGCACGCGCTTCTACTCCACGGGCGCGCTCTTCGCCCACTGGATCCCGACCCGGGCGGTCGGCCCCGACGGGGGCCCGCTCCTGGTCTTCGTGCGCCGGGACGCCCCCGGCGTGCGGGTGGCGGACGACTGGCAGGGCTTCGGCCAGCGCACCACGGCGAGCGGCACCGTGATCTTCGCGCAGGCCCCGGTCGAGGCGGATCTGACGATCGACCTCGCGCCCCTGGCCGGGCGCCCGGGCCTGTTCGGGCCGGTCTCGCAGCTGATCCACGCGGCGATCGACGCCGGGCTCGCCCGGGGCGCGGCCGCCGCCGCCCTCGACTTCCTGCGCACCCGGACCCGGCCCTATCCCTTCACCGCCGAGACCGTCGCGGAGGATCCCCACATCCTCGGCGAGATCGGGCGGCTCACCGTCGACCTGCACGCCGCCGAGGAGGTCCTGGCGCGGGCCGGAAGGGCGCTCGACCGGATCGCCGCGGCCCCCGTCACCGCCCAGAGCGCGGCCGAGGCCTCGGTGGCGGTGGCGCAGGCCAAGATCCTGACCACCGAGGCGGCCCTGGAGGCCTCCGAGCGGCTGCTCGAGCTCGCCGGCGCCTCGGCGACCCGCGACGGGTACAATCTCGGCCGGTACTGGCGCGACGCCCGGGTCCACACCCTGCACGACCCGGTCCGGTGGAAGTACCACCTCCTCGGCAACCACGCCCTGAACGGCGTGCTGCCCGCCCGGCACCAGTGGAACTGAGGACCGGGCGATGCCGCTCCAGCCCCACGAGACCGCCTACACGCAGGCACCCGCGCCGCCGCGCCCGGTGCCGGTCCTTCCGGACGCCGCCGCGGCGCTCGCCGTCGCCGACCGGCTGGCGGAGGACTTCGCCGAGGCCGCCGCCGCGCGCGACCTGGAGCGCCGTCTGCCGGTCGCCGAGATCGCGCGCTTCGCCGAATCCGGCCTCTGGGCGATCACGGTGCCGAGGGAGTACGGCGGCCCCGGCCTCGACAGCGCCACGGTCGCCCAGGTGATCGCCCGGATCGCCGCGGCGGACGGCTCCCTCGGCCAGATCCCGCAGAACCACTTCTACGCCCTGGAGGTGCTCCGCAACGGCGGCACCGAGGCCCAGAAGCGCGCCCTCTACGGCCGCGTCCTGGCGGGCGAGCGCTTCGGCAACGCGCTGGCCGAGATCGGCGCGCGCGACCACACCCGCCGCACCCGGCTCGTGCGCGACCCGGCCGGCTGGTATGTCGAGGGCCGCAAATACTACTGCACCGGCTCGCTCTACGCCCACCGCATCCCCACCCTGGCCAGCGCCGAGGAGGAGGGGCGGGCGGTCGCCTACCTCGTCTTCGTCCCCCGGGACGCGCCCGGCGTGACCCTGGTCGACGACTGGGACGGGTTCGGGCAGCGGCTCACCGGCTCGGGCTCGGTCCTGTTCGAGCGCGTCGCCGTGGAGCCCGACTGGGTGGTGCCGTTCCAGGCCTCGCTGGAGCGGCCGACCGCGATCGGCCCCTTCGCGCAGATCCTGCACGCCGGGATCGATCTCGGCATCGGCGCGGGCGCCTTCGCGGCGACCCTGCCCCTCGTGCGGGACCGCGCCCGGCCGTGGATCGATTCCGGCGTCGCCCGGGCCAGCGAGGATCCGCTGACCCTCCACGCGCTGGGCGACGTCCAGGTGCGCCTCGCGGCGGCCGACGCCCTGCTGGCGCGCGCCGGCCGCTACGTGGACGCCGCCCAGGCCGCCCCCGACGCCGACAGCGTCGCGGCCGCCTCCGTGGCGGTGGCGGAGGCCCGGGCCGCGAGCCACCGGGCCGGCCTGCTCGCGGCCAACAAGCTCGTCGAGCTCGGCGGCACCTCCGCCACCGACCGGGCCGAGGCGCTCGACCGCTACTGGCGCAACGTCCGCACCCACACCCTGCACGATCCGGTGCGGTGGAAGTACCACTGGATCGGCGCCTACCACCTCGACGGCCGGCAGCCGCCCCGGCACGGAGCGCTCTGATGGCCGCCGCGACGAAGCAGATCCTGCTGAACGCCTTCACCATGACCTGCGCGGGCCACATCAACCACGGGCTCTGGACCCACCCGCGCGACCGCTCGGCCGAGTACAACACGCTGTCCTACTGGACCGAGCAGGCGAAGCTCCTGGAGCGCGGCCTGTTCGACGGCCTGTTCATCGCCGACATCATCGGCGTCTACGACGTCTACGGCGGCGGCATCGACGTCACCGCCCGGGAGGCCGTGCAGCTCCCGGTCAACGACCCGACCGTGATGATCTCCGCCATGGCGGCGGTGACCGAGCATCTCGGCTTCGGCGTGACGATCAACGTCCACCAGGAGGCGCCCTACACCTTCGCCCGGCGCCTCTCGACTCTCGATCACCTGACGGGCGGCCGGATCGGCTGGAACGTCGTCACCGGCTACCTCGACAGCGCCCACCGCGCCCAGAGCGGCGGCACGCTGCCGGCGCACGACCGGCGCTACGACTACGCCGACGAGTACCTGGAGGTGCTCTACCGGCTCTGGGAGGGCAGCTGGGACGACGCGGCCGTGCGCCGCGACCGGGCGGCCCGGGTGTTCAGCGATCCCGCCCATATCCGCAAGGTCACCCACCGGGGCGCGTTCTTCGCGGTCGAGGGCTACCACCTGTCGGAGCCGTCGCCCCAGCGGACGCCGGTCCTCTACCAGGCCGGCGCCTCGGGCCGCGGCCGCGCCTTCGCGGGCCGCCACGCCGAGTGCGTGTTCATCTCGGCCCGCGACCCGGCCACCGCCCGCGAATCCGTCCGCGCCATCCGGGCCGAGGCGGTCGCGGCGGGCCGGAATCCCGACGACGTGAAGGTGTTCGTCGGCCTCGCGATCATCCCCGGACGGACGCGCGCGGAGGCCGAGGCCAAGCGGGACGAGTACCTGTCCTACGCGAGCCCGGAGGCGGGGCTCGCGCATTTCTCCGCCTCCACGGGGATCGACTTCGCCCGCTACGGCCTCGACGAGCCGATCCCCTACGCGCCGGGCAACGCCATCCAGTCGGCCACCGCGGCGGCGGCCAGCCGCGGGCTGACGAAGCGCGACCTCCTGGCCGAGCTGCAGCTCGGCAGCCGCTACGCGGTGCTCACCGGCGACGCGGTGACGATCGCCGACGAACTCCAGGCCTGGATCACGGAGGGCGAGGTCGACGGCTTCAACCTCAGCCGGATCGTCGTGCCGGAGAGCTTCTCCGACTTCATCGACCTCGTGATCCCGGAGCTGCAGGATCGCGGCCTCTACAAGACCGCCTACGCCGAGGGCTCGCTGCGGGCGAAGCTGTTCGGCCAGGGGGACCGGCTGCCCGCCCGCCACCCGGCCGAGGCCTACCGCGGCGCGCCTCAGCGGCCCTGATCAGCGGCCTTGATCAGCGGCCTTGATCAGCGGCCCTGGGACTCGCCGCTCTCGGAGCCGAACCAGCGGCCGTAGATCTCGTCGTAGCGGCCGTCCTCCCGCAGGCCGAGGAGGGCCTGGTTGACGCGCTTGCGCCGGGGATCGTTGGCCGGGAACAGGATGCCGTAGGATTGCCGGTTGAAGGCGCCCCCGACCAGGCGCAGGGCCTCGTGGCCGGGCCGGGTCGCGTAGTAGCCCAGCGCGGGGGCGTCGTAGACGACCGCCGCGACCGTGCCGGCCTGCAGGGCCGCGCAGGCCGCCTCCAGCGTCGCGAAGCTCACCGGGGTGGCGAAATGGTCCGCCAGGTAGGCGACCGAGGTGGTGTCGGCGACCGTGCCCACCCGCTTGCCCGGCAGGTCCTGCGGGCCGTTGACCGCGCCGCGCAGGCGCTCCACCGTGGCCGTGCTGGTCAGGCCCGCGGTGAACCACGCCACCAGGGCGATGCAGGTGAACAGCCAGACGACCGTGACGGCCCGCGCCAGGGGGCTGCGCGGCATCTCCTCCGCCTGCGCGGCGAGGCTGCTCAGGGCCCACCAGACGACGTGGGCGAAGCCGCGCGCCGGTCCCGAGCGCGTCGCCATGCCGCCGGGGTGGCGCCGCTCGAGCCACCAGACCAGGGCCGCCACCGCCAGGATCAGGGCGGCGAGCCCCAGGAGGACCTGCAGGAAGGCCGCGTCGCTCAGGAGCGCCCGGAGGGCCCGCGCGGTGGCCGAGCCGGTGGCGTCCGGCTCCGCCCGGACGGCGATGCGCAGGCCGGTCTCCAGCATCGTGACCGAGAAGTCGAACCGCCGCTCGCGCTCCGCGGTGATCGACACCGCCGCGATGGCGAGGTCCGCGTGCCCGTCCGAGACCGCCGCGAACAGCGCCGGCAGGTCGTCGACGCGCACATAGGCCGTCCGGACGCCGAGCTCCCGCGCGACGGCGTTCCAGAGATCGATGCTGAACCCGCGCAGCCGGCCGTCCTCGTCCATGACCAGGGGCGGCACCGGATGCGTCGCGACCCGCCACGTCTCGGGCTCGCCGGTGCGGAGCGCGGGGGCCGCGTCCGCGGTCCCGGCCCGGACGGGGGCCGCGGCGAGCGGCGCGGCGGCCGCGAAACACAGGGAGAGGGACAGACAGAGGGACAGGACGCGAGCGGGCGCGCCGCCGCGCCGCCGTCCGGCGGACCGGCCCGGCACGTCAGAGGCTCTCGATCCAGTTGCGCAGGACGGCGCCGGGCGCGGGTTCGGGGCCGGTGTCCAGGCGCTGGGACGCGTCGCTCGGGATGAAGCCGAACCGGCGCTTGAACGCCCGCCGGAAGGTCCGCTCGTCCGAGAAGCCGACCGCGAAGGCGACCTGCGAGACGCGCAGGGGTTTGGGGGCATCGTCGCGCACGAGCATCCGCATCGCCGCCATGAGGCGGCGGTCGCGGATATACGCCACGATGCCGTTGGGGGCGAACAGCCGGTACAGGGTCGAGCGCGACAGGCCGAGCCGCGTCGCGATCAGGGCGGGCGTCAGCTTCGGGTTGCCGAGCTCCGCCTCGACCAGGCGGCGGACCCGGATCCGGACGTCCTGGTGCTGCGCGGGGCGCCCCTCCTCCTGCCCGCGCAGCCAGCTGGCGCAGAGCTGGGTGATCGCCGTCGAGGCCGCCAGGGCCTCGCGGCGGTCGAGGAGGTCGCCGCAGGCGACCACGTTGGCGACGAAGTTGTGGACCAGCCGCCCGAACGGGTCGCCGTCGTGGTCGAGGGGGCGGCCGTGCAGGGCGTCGGGGTGGCAGCCCTGCTTCTCCAGCAGGGCGCGGGGGATCACGACGTTCGTGGCGTCGACGGCGCCCGCCACGATGCGCACGGGCTGGGCGAGGTCGAAGACGATGCACTGGACCTCGTTCACGGGCCCGGTGCCCTGATCGGTCTCCACGCGGCTCTGCCCCCGCCGGTAGAACTGCAGCAGGATGTGGTCGAGGCCCTGCTGGCCGATCATCTCCCGGGTCCGCACGAGGGTGTGGGCCGGCGCCACAACGTCGCCGACCAGCAGGTCGCCGAGGTGGTAGCTGCGCATCGCGATCGGGACGGTGAGGTCGGTCTCCGGGCGGAAGCTCACGTCGAAGATCGGCGCGAGGTGATCCTGCCACGCCCGGCCGAGCGCCTCTCGATCCTCCGGCGGCTCGAACCGCAGGCAGGCGACCTCGCCGCCCGGCGCCTCACCCCCGGCCGGTGCCGCGTCCGGGTCCCGGTTTCTCTCTTCGGAAGACATACGTAGAGCCTGACACCTGCTGTGAGCACGACCGATGAAGAACGAGGGCCTGCCCCAAGTTGACGCGTGGCAACGCGGTCCGGTCATCCCGCACGTTAGCCGTGTCCACCCGGACAGTCCCCCTGTCTCCCGCCGACCTGAGCGGCTGTACACTGTCGTTTGTCGCGGCGGCGTGCGATTCGACGCGGGGGCCGCCGGATCGGGGCGCCGCGGGCGCAGCTTTCGGATCAATCCTGACACGCGAGCCGCCGGACGGTTCCTTCCGTCCCAGAATGGGGGTTTGCCGTACCAGAATGTCGCGCGCGGCCCCGACTGTGGCAGCCCTGCGATAGTCCGTTAAGGTCGCGTTTTCTATGCCCCTCGCAAAGTCCGAAACGGACATGGCGGGGGTCATTTCAGTGATTCAGAAGTATAGCGACGTAGAGAACACGACCGGATCCTGTGATCCGAGCACGGGCGCGGGCGGCGGAACGCGGCGGCGCGGTGCCGTGCGCCTGGGATTGCTGGTCGGCAGCTCGCTCGCGACGCTCGCGCTCGCGCTCGGACCTGTGGCGGCGCAGACCGTGCCGGCGCGCTCGCCTTCGACGTTCGATGCCTTTGGCGTTCCCCTGACCGCGGCGCAGTTCGACACGCCCGAATACAGGCGCGGTTGGGGCTTGGGAGCAATCAATGCTGCGACCGCGTATGCACGCGGCTTCACCGGTCTCGGCGTAACGGTTGCTGTCATCGACAGCGGCATCGATCGATACCATCCCGAATTTTTGGGGCAGCTGTCTTCGCTTTCTCGATCGATTGCCGGTGGGCAAATTTCACTTGATCTTACTGACGATGCTATCGGGCATGGCACGTTCGTGTCTGGTATAATCGCGGCTGCACGCAACAACGCAGGGATGATGGGCGTCGCATTCGACAGCAGATTACTATTCATCCGCAACCCACAAACCGCAACTGAAGTTACGGCCGCCATCGACTACGCAACTCAAAATGGCGCGCGTGTTCTAAATGGGAGCTATGGTTTTAATTTTAAAAATATAATCGAACCTGTTCCGAATCAAATGTACAATTACTCTGACCAATTGGTGCAATATGAGGCAATACAGAGAGGCGCCTCAAAGGATATGCTGTTTATATTTGCTGCCGGTAACGACCGATCTCTTCAGCCCAACTCAGCACAGAGTCCCAGCGATTCGGCCATTCTACCCTATATTAAACCAGCTAATTCTACAAGTGGTGTCTATCAATTTTACAATGAAGCAATAGGTATTAACCCCCGAAACGAGATAGATCAATATGGAAATATTAGATATGTCGAAAATCTAAACCCTAATCTGACCAAGATTGATCAGAGTGAAATCGATTTCTCAAGCGTTTCCGGATACATTGTAGCAGTAGTTGCTGTTGACGAGCAGCGTCATATAGCTTCATTTAGTAATTTCTGCGGCGTTGCAGCGGATTGGTGTATCTCTGCTCCTGGAGTAGATGTCGTTTCGACAAAGCCCGGAGGAATTTTTGCATCGGACGATGGTACATCGTATGCGGCGCCGTACGTGGCGGGTGCGGCCGCTGTTCTGCGTCAGGCATTCCCGTTCCTGACCGCGCCGCAGATTGCCCAGACGATGTTCACCACCGCCACCCATCTCGGTGACGGACCCGCGGATCGGCCGAACGATGTCTACGGCTGGGGCCTGCTCAACCTCGGCAAGGCCATCGACGGGCCTGGCCAGTTCACCTCCGACTGGACGGTCAACACTACCTACAACGGACAGGCCTATTACGGCCGCTTCGCCAACGACATCTCCGGAGTCGGCGGCCTGACCAAAGTCGGCCTCGGTACCCTCGAACTCGCCGGTAGGGACACCTATGCCGGACCGACCACCGTCGCCGGCGGTACCCTGTTCCTGTCTGCCACCGGCAGCTTGACCTCGCCGGTCTCTGTCCAGGGCGCCGGCACCTACATCAACGCCGGATGGACCCAGAGTACCGTCAGCAATGCCGGCCTCCTGATCAACACCGGCACCGTCTCCGGCGGAGTCGCCAATGCCGGCTTGGCGCTCAACACCGGCGCTATCGGCGGCGGCGTGACCAACACCGGCACGCTCGCCACCAGCGGCACCATCAGCGGCGGCCTGACCAATGCCGGCACCGTGCTCGCCAGCGCCGGCCGCATCGACGGCGCTATCGCCAACAATGCCGGCCTGCTCGCCGTGTCCGGGACCGTCACCAGCGCCGGCACCTTCGCCAACGCCGCCGGCGCGACCCTCGCCGTCACGGGCGGCGGCAGCTACAGCCTCGCCGGCCCCCTCGCCAATGCCGGCCTCGTCGCCGTCGCCCAGACCGCCAGCCTCACCGCCTCCGGCGGCCTCAGCAATGCCGGCCTCGTCGCCAGCGACGGCACCCTCACCACAGACCTGACCAACACCGGCGTCGCCCGCCTGTCCGGACAGTTCAACGGCACGCTCACCAACACCGGCCTCGTGCAGATCACCGGCCCGCTCGCCGGGCTCACCAGCCTGACCAACACCGGCGCCCTCGACCTCGGCGGCACCGCCTTCACGCTCACCGACCTCGCGGGTCCGGCCTCCGCGGTCCTCGGCAACGGCGCCCTCACGGTCTCCAACGCGGCCGCCTCCACCTACGCCGGCGCCATCCTGGAGACCGCCAGTCCGACCAGCCTGACTAAGGCCGGCCCCGGAACGCTCACGCTCACCGGCCTCGGCCTGTTCTCCGGCCCGACCACCGTCCAGGCCGGCACGCTGTCGCTCAACGGGCTCTGGGCCTCGCCGGTCACCGTCGCGGCCGCCGGCACCCTGCGCGGCATCGGCACCATCGCGGCCCCGGTCACGGTCGCCGGCGCCCTGCGGCCGGGCAACTCCCCCGGCACGCTCACCGTCCTCGGCCCGGTGGCGTTCAACCCCGGCAGCAGCCTCGGCCTCGACATCGACGGCCCGGGCACCGGCACCGGCGCCGGCAGCTACGCCCGCCTCCTGGCGCTCGGCCCGACCGGCACGGTCTCGGCCAGCGGCACCCTGGTGCCGGAGCTGCGCGGCATCACCGGCAACGCGGGCAACAGCTTCACCCCCGCGCTCGGCCAGCGCTTCGGCGTGCTCACCGCGCAAGCCGGGCTGTCGGGCTCGTTCACCGGGCTCGCCCAGCCGGCGGCGGGCCTGCCGGCGGGCACGCGCTTCGACGCGCTCTACGCCGCCACCGGCCTCGACCTCGTGGTCACCCCCGCCGCCTACGGCAACCTCGCCGGGCTCGGCCTCGCCCAGACCGGCAACGCCCGGGCCGTGGGCGCGGCGCTGGACCTCGCCCGCCCGGCCGCCGGCACGCGGCCGGACGCGGCGCGGGCGCGGGTGTACGACCCGCTCTACGCGGCCGACCCGGCGACCCTGCCGGGCGGCCTGGCGAGCCTGTCGGGCCAGAGCTACGGCGACGCGGTGATGACCGACCTCGCCGCGCGCCGGCTGCTCTCCGACACGATCGACCGGCACCAGCGCGGCCTGGGCGGCGGCGCGGGCGCGTTCAGCGCGGGCGATCCGGGCCCGGGCCCGAACCGGACGGCGCTGCAGGTGCGCGGCGGCGCCGGGGCGGCGGCGGCGCCGCTGGCGGTGGGCGAGGGCCGGGTCTGGGCCGACGCGCTGTACGGGTTCGGCGCGCGCGCTGGCGACCGGGCGGCCACGGGCGCCGGGTTCGACGCGGGCGGGCTGCTGATGGGCGTCGACCGTCAGGTCGGGGCGGACACCCAGGTGGGCGCGGCGTTCAGCTACCTGCGCGAGGGCGGCACGTCGCGGGGCGCGGGGCTGGGCCGGTTCACCACCGACAGCTACGGCGGCACGCTGTACGCCAGCACGCGGCTCGGCGCCGTGGTGCTGCGCGGCACGGCGGGGGTGTCGTACGCCGACGGCCGGGTCGACCGGACGGTGGCGCTGGGCACGGCGGTGTCGCAGGCGAGCGGGCTGTCGTCGGGCTGGAACGGCGGGGTGTCGGGCTTTGCCGGCTACACGCTGGCGGTGGGCCTGCCCGTCGACCTCGTCCCGGAGGTGGGCTTCAGCTACGATCGGCTGACGCGGGGCCGGGTGTCCGAGCGGGGCGGTCTGGTCAACCAGGGCTTCGGCGGCCAGGGGTTCGCGGTGGCGGATCTCGACGCGGCGCGCAGCCTGGTCGGCGGGCGCGTGACGAGCTGGGCGTTCGCGGGCGTCCCGGACCTGCGGCTGGAGGGCCGGGCGTACTGGGCGCACGAGCTGGCCGACACGGCGGCGCTGGTCCGGTCGAACCTGTTCGGGGCGGGGTTCCTGAGCCGGACGAGCGCGCTGGGGCGGGACGGCGCGGTCCTCGGGGTGAGCCTGACGGGCGCGGTCGCCGAGGGCGTGCAGCTGTCGGTAGGCTACACGGGCGACGTCCGCCCGGGCGCCACCGCGCAGGTGTTCACCGCCGGCCTCCAGGCCGCGTGGTGAGGAACGGCGCCGCCCATCCCCGGCCGGTGCCGGGCTCCGGAGGCGTGCATGGGCGGGAAAGACGGCCGGGATGAGCCGCCGATCGAGGCCGAGCCGGCGTCCCGCCGGCCCGGCCTCTTCCGTCGGTTGGTCGACGGTCTCGAAGCCGTCGAGCTGCTGGTCCAGGTCGGCCGGCTGCTCTGGTGGCTCCTGCGGGGCCTGTGGCTGCTCGCCGGCGCGATCGTGCGCCTCTTCGGGGATCGCTGACGGCCGCCACCCCGCCCGTGACGTCACCGCGGGATCGGGGTCAGCGCCCCCGCGATCCGCACGGGCGGCAGCGCAGGACGATGTGCCTGCGACGATGTTTCACGGGAAACATCCGGCGCGTCGCCGACCTCACACCGCCGGCGGGACCGGTCATCTCAGCCGAACAGGGCGCGCGCGACGATCTGCGGGTCGATCGGCTTCTGGCAGAGGGCCACGGCGCCGTGGAGCGACGGTACGGCGACCGGGTCGTAGCCGGTCGCGAACAGGAAGGGCACGCCGCGCGCGCGCAGCGCGTCGGCCACGGGGTAGACGAGCTCGTCCTGCAGGTTGATGTCCAGGACCGCGGCGTCGATCTCGGACGTGCCGGCGATCAGCGCCAGCGCCTCGTCGACGCTGGCGACAGGGCCCAGGACCTGGGCGCCGCCCTCCTCGAAGCCGGACTTGAGATCGACGGCGATGAAGTAATCGTCCTCGACCAGCAGGACCCGCCTGCCGGCCAGCGCGCGTGGTTTCGGAGTCATGCGGGGCTGCCTGCGGCTTCTCCCTCGGGGAGCGGGATGTTGATCGAGCAATGTAGCGCCGTTGCGCCGAGTTCGTAGCTGGTCGTCGCCTTCAGAGCGTAGGGCAGGGCGTGCTCGATCAGCTCCCGCCCGTAGCCGCCCCGCGGCACCGCGTCCGCCAGCTCCGGTCCGCGGACGAGGCCTTCCTCCACCCATTCCACCAGCAGCCGGCCGCCGCCATCGTCCGCCCTGTAGGTCCGCCACGTCACGCTCAGGCGCCCGTGCGCGGTGGTGAGCGCGCCGTATTTCAGCGCGTTGGTGGCGAGCTCGTGCAGGGCCAGCGCGAAGGTCTGCACCGTCGCCTTGCGCAGCCGCACCACCGGCCCGTGGAGCCGGATGCGCGCCTGCATGGCCGGAGCATCGAGGGCGGCGAGTTCCGTCTCGATCAGGGAGCGGAGCGTGATCGGCTCCTGGTCGGAGCGCGAGAGGAGGCCCTGAACCCGGGACAGGGCGGACAGGCGGTCGTTGAACCGCTGCCGGAACGTCTCGCCGGGCCCGGTCTGGGCCATCGTCTGCTTGGCGATGGAGCGCACGACGCCGAGCAGGTTGCGGGTCCGGTGCTGCAATTCGGCGACCATGACCTGCTGCCGCTCCTGAAGCTGGCGCAGATCGTCGATGTCGGTCGAGGTGCCGAGCCACTCGACGATCCGGCCCTGCGCGTCGCGGACCGGCGCGGCCCGGGTCTGGAACCAGCAGAAGCGGTCCTCGGCCGCGTTGCGGAGCCGGTGCTCGAAGGAGAGGTGGCCGCTCACCGGCGCCTCGCGCCACGCGGCCTCGGCGACCGCCTCATCGCCCGGATGGACCGCCTCCAGCCAGCCCCAGCCGAGGCTCGTCGCGTCGGTCTGCCCGGTATAGGCCTGCCATTGCGGGCTCGACCAGATGCAGGCTCCGTCGATCGCGGCGCGCCAGACGAGTTGCGGAATGCCCTGGGCGAGGGTGCGGAACAGCTCCTCGCTCGCGCGCAGGCGGCGCTCGGCCAGCACGCGCTCGGTGCTCTCGACCACGATGGCGATGACGCCGGCGGGGCGCCCGTCCTCGCCGAAGACCGGCGAATAGTCGAGATTCATCCAGACCCGCTCGGGCCGGCCGTAGCGGTGCAGGGTGAGTTCCTGGTCCTTGTACGACAGCGTCCCGCCGGCCAGGCCGACGCGCATGACGTTGTCGTTGAAGTCGGCGACCTCCGGCCAGCCCTCGCGCACCTTGGAGCCGAGGAGCGCGGGATGGCGCCCGCCCGCGAAGCTCGAATAGGCATCGTTGTAGATCATGATGCCGTCCTCGCCCCAGAGCAGCACGATCGGCACCGGCGATTGCAGCAGCGTGCTGACCGCGAAGACCAGGCTCCGCGGCCAGCCGGCGATGGGACCGAGCGGCGTCTCCGCCCAGTCGTAGGTCCGGACGAGGTCGGCGAGTTCGCTGCAGCCGGCCGAGAAGATGCAGGCCTCGCTCATGCGGTGACCGACTCGTGAGGCTCCAGCTCGGGCGAGCGCAGCGCGGATGCGGAAGCCCGTTCCGCGACCTGCCGAGTGGCCGTCCCGGCGGGCGGGTCACGCCCAGGCTACTACACCGCCCCCGTGCCCGGTAGGGGACCGGTCGGTGCCGACCCGGCCCGCCGAGTTCGGATGACCGAATCCCGCGCCCCGCAGCCTCCTCAGGCCGCGGCGCGCTCCACCGCCTCGGCGAGCTGGCTCGCGGCCGCGTCGCCCTCGTAGATCTCGTCCACCGCCTGCTTCAGCTTGGACGCGTCGTCGGTGCGGCCGAGGGCCTTGGCGTAGGCGGCCGCCGAGCCGAAGCCGGCGAGGCCGTAATGCGACATGCGCTGATACTGCGCGATGATCGCCACGTCGCGCAGACGGGGGTCGGGCGAGGCCGCCTTGATCCCGTGCTTCAGCGCCTCGGCGACGAGGCCCTCCATGCCCTTGCAGGGCTCCGGTCGGGGCTCGCCGCCATTGGCCCGGATCAGGCTCTTCAGCACGTCGGTGTGCTTCCGGATCCCGTCCACGGAGCGGTCGAGCATCCGCTTCAGGTTGGCGTCGCTGACCTGGCCGCCGAGTTCCTGCACGGCCCGGACCATCTGGTCGTTCGCCGACCAGAGATCCTGCATCTCGTCGAGATAGACCTCTTTCAGGCTGTCGGGTCCCGACATCGTCGCCTCCTGTGTCCGCGATGCCCGGCGAACCCGGGGGGCCGGGCGCTGTTCCGGGCCGCCGGACCGATCCGGCCCGGGCGCCGCCATGGACGGCCGCGGCCCCGCCGGGCTCCTCCGGCCGGGGACCGGTGCCAGCCCGGTGCCGGTCCGGCCCCTTCACCGAGGATGTCGTCGGGCCGGCCGAGGGCCTCTAGCCGCGGCCCGCGGGCTCCGGAAAGCGCCGGGCGAACCAGTCGCGCAGGATCTGCCGCTCGTAGTAGAGGCCGCCGGTGGAGAAGCGCGGGTTAGACGTCAGCAGGAAGTTGATGTCCGTCACCGTGTCCTCGCCCTGCGCGACGACGCGACCGCCGCGACGCAGGCTGTAGGCGAGGCGGATCCGCGGCGGCGTGGCGTCCGTCACGACCCGCAGGCCGGTCGGGGTCGCGAAGCCGGGCCGGTCGAAGCCGGCGAGGTCGACGTCGAGCACGGTGATGTCGAGGCGCTCATCCGGGCGGAGCCGCGCCGCGCCGAGATCCGTGAAGATCCGGGTCAACTCGGCCAGCGTGACCCGGAGCGGCTGCCCGGAGCCGAAGCGGTTCTCGGCATCGGTGAACCGGTCCGGCGCGGCGTAGCGCACGTTCACCTGTCCCCGTGCCTGAACCGGGGCCGCGGACGGCCCGGTCACCGACAGCAGGGTCGCGACCGCGAGCGTGGCCAATCCTGCGGCGAGACGCGTGCGCATACCGAACTCCTCTCCGCCCGATGCGGGCCCGCCCCCGGCAGGCCTGCCGGATGGAACCGCCCGAACGGAGCCCGGTATCCCAGGCCCCGCGCGCATGGACGGCTGCGACCGAATGGCTCCCGCGCGTTCATAGTCTCGCCGTGTTCCGGGCGCCTCGTAGCGTTCCCGGCCCGAGGGGCGAGCCGGTCATGGGAGTCCGACGCGCATGATGAACTCTGTTCTCGCGCTTCTCACCGTCGTGGCGGTGCTGGTGGTCACGGCGCTGTTCAAGCTGCCGCTCCTGCCGTTCCGCCTGATCGGCCGCCTTCTGCGGAGCCGCCCGGCGACGGCCTGACCGCGCCGCTCAGGCCGCCGCGTCGATGACGAACTCCATCCCGCGACCCGGTCCCTGATCGGAATAGTCGACGAGCGTCAGGCCGCGCTCGGCCAGGGTCGCCTCCACGGTGTCCCGCTCCCGGCGCACCATCTGACCCACCGCCAGCGGGGTCAGCCGGGGACTGGCGCGCCGCAAGCGGTCGACGCCGATATGGGCCGGCAGGCCCGCCTCCTCGGCGATCCGGGCCAGGGCGAGCCCCAGATCGCGCGCCTTGGTCTCGGCGGCGGATTTCGGCTTGAACGCCATCTGCTTCTCCTACTGCGCGGCCGCCGGTCTCAGGCGGCACGCCTGTCGACGCTCACGTCCGGGAAGGCCCGGATCCAGACCCGGCGCCCCTTGGCGTCGTAGACCTCGACCTGCCAGCCCGACCAGTCGAACCGTTCCACGACCCGCTCCATCAGCGCGAGCGCGACCCGTTCGGCGTGGGCGCGCACCTGCGCCGCGTTGGGAAACCGGCTGCCGCGCAGGTCGGTCACCAGCTCGTGGCCGTCCGTGCAGTGGAAACGGTAAAGCCGCGTCGGCATTGCGCTTCTCTCGATCAATCCACAGCACTCCACCGCGATCCGGAAACAGGGCGCATCGGCGATTGAACCCGCCGCATCGATGCGCTTTGTTCGTGATATGTTCTATACGGATTCGAGCGGCGATGCACCCTGATCCCGACGCGGCCCCTGCGGAGATTCGTCTCAGGGAGGCCGAGATGATCGCCGTCGCCTATCGTCGGGCGGCGCGGGGCGACGCGTGGACCGCCCTCGTCGCCGCCATCGCGGACGCGCTGGTCGATCTCGAGGCGCTGGAGCGGCGCCTCGCCCGGCAGGGGGGTCTGGTATCCCTGGGCTACGCCCGCGGCCGCACCGAGACGAGCGGAGGTCCGGGGCGGCGCCACGGAGGCCCGGGGGATTGAGCGCTCACCGGCGCTCACCGGCGCTCACCGGCGCCCGCGCGGCGGTCCGCGCCGGCGGCGGTGTCGCCGCCGGGCGGCGACAGGCCTGTCGGGGATCAGCGGTCCGAGCCGCCGCGCCGCGCCATGGCGCCGGGCTGGCCCAGGCCGATCGCCTTGGCGAGGGCGGAGCGCTGCTCGGCGTAGCCGGGGGCGACCATCGGATAGTCGGTCGGCAGGCCGTAGCTGTCGCGGTAGCTGCGCGGGTCCAGGCCGTGGCTGGCCAGATGGCGCTTCAGCGTCTTGTAGAGCTTGCCGTCGATGAAGCTGACGATCCCGTCGTGCCGGACCGACTTGCGGATCTGGGTCGCGCTCGGCTTCTCGACCTCGACCTGCGGAGCCGCGCCGGCCGCCGTCGGCGTCCCGGCGACGAGCCCGCTGATCGCGCCGTGCACCCGCACGATCAGCGCCGGCAGTTCCGCGGCCGGCACCGGATTGTTCGACACGTAGGCGGCGACAAGCTCGGCGGTCATCGCGGCCAAGGTGTTGGAAGTCTCATCGAAGGTCTCATTCATGATCGGACTTTCAGCAAGCGATTTACGTTCCTACGGTTTGGGCGCGGCAAGGGTTTAAACAGCGTAAATATAGAACGAAGACTCGACGAATATCTCGAGATTTTCCCGCGCCGCGCGGACGCCGCCGGGCGCGCGATCCGTCGCCCCGCCGCGTGGATCGCGGAGGATCTCGGCGCCCCGGTCGCGGGCGATCCGGATGCCGGCGCGACAGCCCCGGGCCATGCCGGCGAGCGCCGCCGGGCGTCCGCGGACGCCTCCGACGAGCGGCGCGTCCCGGCAGCGAACGCGATGGGCAGGTAGAGGGAATTCGAGCGCCTCAGCCGGCCCCGTATCCGCCCTTCCGGTTATCCGGCTGCGGCGCGGGCGGCCGGGTGTCGTAGCCGCCGCTCTCCGGCGCCGCGTCGGGTCCGGGATCCACGGGTCCCGGCGCGTGCGGACCGCTGCCGCCGGCGGCCGGGTCGGGCCGCTTCTCCGGGGCTAGCGGCCGGCCCGGCGGGACCGTTCCCAGGGCTTCGCGCGCGGCGTCGACATCCTGTCCCATCGGTCCCTCCCGACCGGCCTCGCGGCCCCTCGTGTAGGGAAGGCGGGTGGCCACCGCATGTTCCCCGGAGGACCGCCGCGCCGCCGGGCGCCGGGACCGCGGTGCGGGCCGACCCCGTCCGTCCCGGAGGATGCGGGCGCCTCCGGACCGACGGACCCCGGCGGGGCCCCGGTCAGGCGCGGCGTGCCGGGCGCTGGATCACCGCGGCCTCATTTCCGCTCGCCGGTGGGATTGGGCGTCGCCGAGGTGTCCGGCGCGACCGCCGGATTGACGGGCGTGACCTTCGACCACGTGGCCGCGATCGCCACGATGGCGAGCAGCAGGACGACGAAGATGCCGATGAGGGTGAGGCGCTTCATGTGGCGGGTCTGGGTCTTCCGTGCGGGGCCTGGAGGCGGGGAACGGCCGGGACGGCCGATCGATCCCGCCGCGGGCCGGATCCCGGCGCCGTCGCCGGGCCGCGCGGCCCCGACCGCTACGACCCCGCCGGACGCATTCGCGCCAGGGCAGCCGCCGCGTGCCGGGCCACCGCCTCGAGCCGGCGGACCGTCGCGTCGTCCGGGATGACCGAGGCGCACCAGTAGGCGCCGAGCGCGGCGACGGGCTCGGGCGAGCCGATCGGCACCATCACGAGGCTGCGCATCGAGGTCAGGCGGTAGAGGGCGACCGGCACCCGGGGATCGGACTCGATGTCCGGGATCACGAGGGTGGCGTCGTCCAGCATCGCGTGCCCCGAGATGCACGACGTCAGCGGGAACCTGCGGCCGCGCCACAGCGGCTCGATGGCGTCCTCGGCGGCGTAGAAGGAGGCGTCGCCCTCGCGCAGCACCACCGCGATCCCGTCGGATCCGGCGATCGCCCGTGCCGTCTCGCGAAGGATCGCGACCATCTCCTCCAGGGAGCAGGCGGTCGCCAGACGGCGACAGGCCAGAGCCAGACCCGAGGCAGGATCCAGGAAGCGTTCATCCATGGCGGACGCGGCGCGCGCACTCCGATCCAGCGAGCAACAGGGCGTGTGGGGCCGCCGCGCGACGTCGCCGTCACCCGAAATCAACCGGCGCTCGAGCCTGGCCAGCGCCGACACCGCGGGCAACAACCTGGATCAAGCGGCCCGCCGATGGCGAGCGGCCACGCGGAGATTGCAGGTCACCGCGCGGAGATGAGCGGAACCGGCCACCGCATATTGGCCGCCACGGCGAGACGCCGTGACAGAAGTCTCGAAATAGTTCCGCACCATTGGATCACGAGGCCGCGATGATGTGCTCCAGCGCACCTTCCGACCCACCGGCTCGGGACCCCCGCCGGCGCTGTTGCAACGATGCACTATCGCGCCGGCACATCCTGACGTCCTGTCCGCCCCGCACACATCCCGTCCAACGGGAGACAGAGGACCAGATGATCAAGAAGCTTCTTCTCGCGAGCGCCGCCACGGCCCTCCTGACCGGCGCCGCCTCGGCCGCCGACCTGCCGCGCCGCGCCGCCCCGCCGCCGGTGTTCACCCCCGTCCCGGTCTTCACCTGGACCGGCGCCTACTTCGGTATCAACGCCGGCTACGCCTTCGACGCCAGCGACCGCAACACCGGCAACACCTTCGCGGTGCCCTTCCCCTACGCCGCCCCCGGCACCGTCGCCTCCTTCCGCAACCGCAGCCAGGACGGCTTCTCCGGCGGTGGCCAGATCGGCTACAACTGGCAGATCACCCCGGGCTCCGGCGTCGTGATCGGCGTCGAGGCCGACGCCCAGTACCTCGACTTCGGCCGCAACCGGAACAACGCCTTCGTCTCCGGCGCCGTCGCCCCCGGCTACTACCTCACCGACCCGCGCGGCCTCTCCAGCCTCGACTTCTTCGGCACCGTGCGCGGCCGCCTCGGCTACGCCTTCGACCGCACCCTCGTGTACGGCACCGGCGGCTTCGCCTACGGCTCGGGCAGCGCCGACCGCTCCTTCGGCGGCTACGCCGGTAACGACAGCTTCCGCACCGGCTGGGCCGTCGGCGGCGGCATCGAGTACGCGCTCCCGACCGACTCGTTCCTGAACTTCTTCCGCTCCTCGGCCGTGACGCTGAAGGTGGAAGGCCTGTACGTGAACCTCGACCGCAACACCCGCAACCAGGGCGCGTTCGTCATCAACGCCGCCAACAACTTCCCGGTCGTCTACAGCGGCATCGGCCGCCGCTCCGACGAGTTCGCCGTCGTCCGCGCCGGCCTGAACTACAAGTTCGGCTCGTACTGAGACCACACCGCGACGGTCGCATCGCGACCGTCGCGGCGGACCGAACACGCACGGGGCCGCTTCCGAGAGGAGGCGGCCCCGTCGCCGTTCGGGCGGCCGGATCGCGGCCCGGCGCCGCCTCAGTAGCCCTTCCAGAGGCCGGGAGTGGCCAGCTCGAGCAGGTGCCCGTCCGGGTCGCGGAAGTAGACGCTGACGCCGCCCCGCGGCCAGCGGGTACGGCCCTCGACGGCCACGCCGGCGGCCGCGAGATGATCCTCCCAGGACGCGAGGGCGTCCGCGTCGATCGAGAACGCGATATGGGCCGGGCCGCGGCCGTCATGGGGCGGGATGAGACCGCCCGGCGTCTCGATCGGCTGCAGGGACCCGCCTTCCGGGAAGAGCAGGAGGACGCCGCGGCCGCCGACGTCGAAGGCGCGCATGCGGAAGTCGGTGAAGAGGCAGCGCAATCCCATCGTGTCGCGGTAGAAGGCCTCGGCGCGGTCGAGGTCCGCGACGTACAGCGCCGTCTCCAGGATGGCGTTGAGCTGGGGCACGGCGATCTCCCGGCGGCGACTCGGTCACGGCCCGCCGGCGACCGCGCCGGCGATCACCATCAGCAGGGCCTCGAGGTCGATCCGCCCCGAGATCCGCGCGTAGCCCGGCTCCGACAGGTCGACCTGCGGCGCGGGATCCTCCGCCTCGGCCTGGCGCGTCAGCTCCGCCAGGATGGCGTCCCGCAAGGCGTCGTCGAGCTTCATGGGTCCGGCTCCCGCTCATCGCCGCGCCCGGCCCGCGGGCCCCGATCCGGTCCGGATCGGCCCCGCGCCGGGCGACGGCTGTACCGGAGCCAACCGGCCGGTCCCGGCCTCGGTTCGCCGCCCGGCCGGGCTCAGACGGTCGACGGCCGCGGCGTGCCCTGGTCCGGACGCGGGGCGCGGCCCGGCACCAGCGACAGGGCGGCCGAGAGCAGGGCGAAGATCACCAGGGGCAGAAGGCTCAAGGTGAAGCTGCCGGTCCCGTCCTTGATCGCGCCGATCAGGTAGGGCCCGAGGAAGCCGCCGAGATTGCCGACCGCGTTGATGGCCGCGATGCTCGCCGCCGCCGTGGCGGGCGGCATCTGCTCGGTCGCGAGCGCCCAGAACGGGCCCTTGAGCATGTAGACGCCCATGGCGGCGATCGTCAGCGCCGCCACGACCGGGCCGAGCCCCGAGAGGACCGTGCCGCCCGCGAGCCCCAGCGCGAGGATCAGGAACGAGAGCGCGAGGTGCCAGCGCCGCTCGGCGGTCCGGTCGCTGTGCCGGCCCCAGAGGACCATCGCGAGGGACGCGAACCCGTACGGGATGCTGTTCAGGAGCCCGGTCTCGACGTTGCCGAGGCCGAAGCTCTTGACGATCTGCGGCGTCCAGAACGACAGCCCGTAGCTGCTCGCCGTCGAGCCGAAGTAGATGGCGGCGAAGAGGGCGAGCCGCCGGTCGCGCAGGATGTCCCAGAGCGGCGGCTTCGCGGGCTGGCCGCGGCGGGTGTTGCGCGCGGCCTCGGCCCGGAGCTGCCGCTCCAGCCAGTCCCGCTCGGCCGCCGGCAGCCACGCCGCGTCCCGCGGCCCGTCCGGCAGGAACCACAGCACCGCCACGGCCAGGAACACCGCCGGCAGGCCCTCGAGGATGAACAGCCACTGCCAGCCGGCGAGGCCGAGCCCCGTCACGTTGAGCAGCGCGCCGGAGATCGGCGAGCCGAGGAACGACGAGATCGGGATCGAGATCATGAAGATCCCGATGATCCGCGCCCGGTAGGCGGAGGGGAACCAGTAGGTGAGATAGAGGATGACGCCGGGGAAGAAGCCGGCCTCGGCGAGCCCCAGCAGGAAGCGCAGGCCGATGAACGACCACGGCCCCTGCACCAGCGCCATGGCGGCGGAGATCAGCCCCCAGGTCGCCATGATCCGGGCGATCCACAGCCGCGCCCCGAAGCGCTCCAGCATCAGGTTGCTGGGGATCTCCATCAGGAAGTAGCCGAGGAAGAAGATGCCGGCGCCCCAGCCGAACACGGTCGCCGACAGGCCGACATCGTGGTTCATCTGGATCGCCGCGAAGCCGACATTCACGCGGTCCAGGAAGGAGACGAAGTAGGCGAGGATCAGGAACGGCACGAGCCGCCAGCCGATCCTGCGCATCGCCGAGCGTTCCAGGGCGGCCTCGTCCAAGGAGCCTGTCATCGGGCCTATCCTCGCGGCGTGTCTCGGGGTCAGGCCGGCCCCCGCGGGGGTCCGGGTCGATCCAGGTCACGTCTCCGGGTCAGGGCCGGGCCCGCGCGGGGCGGGACGGCGCCGGGCGCCGCCGCGCGGGCGGGCGGCGGGCAGGCGCGGCGTCTCGGGCTTCCTCGCGGGCCGGTCATCTCTGGTCGTGACCTGTGCCGACCCTGCTTAACCCGCGGCCGCCGCGGCTGGGAAGCGCCGCCGGGCTTCAACGGCGCGGATCTGTCGAGGGGGCGGCGAAGCGACCCGGGGCAGCCCGGCATCCGCGGGCGCGGTGCCGCTGGACTGCTTCGCTGCGCCCGCAACGACGGGCGGCGCGGGCGTCTCTCGACCGCTCGCACCGCCTACAGACCTCGCCCTCAGGCCTTCTTGACGTTCCAGAACACCGGCACGCCGTCGAGGACACCGGTCAGGGACGGCTTGTACGAGGTCTGGTTGAAGTACTGCCCGAGGGGCAGGTAGGGCAGGTCGACGAAGGCCTGCTGCTGGAGCTCGCCCGCGAGCCGCTTGCGCGCGGCGGTGTCCGGGGCGTCCAGCCACTGGTCCCGCAGGGCCTCGATCTTCTCGCTGGTGGGCCAGCCGATCGCGGCGCTCTGGCCCGTCCCGCGCAGGAAGGCGCTGACCGCCGGATTCGCCTGGTCGAGCCCGGCCCAGAAGGTGCAGAAGGCGCTCCAGCCGCCCTGGGCGACCGGCTCCTTCTTGGCGCGCCGCTGCACCACCGACCCCCAGTCCATGACCTGATAGTCGACGTTGAAGCCGGCGCGGGTGAGCATGTCGGCCGCCACGTCGGCGAGCGCCTTCAGGCTCGGGAAGTCCGAGGCGCCCATCAGCACCACCTTCTCGCCCTTGTAGCCCGCCGCCGCCAGCGCCGCCTTGGCGCCCGCGTAGTCGCGCTTGCGCGTCAGGACGTCGAGGCCGACATCGCTCGCCATGGGCAGGCCCGGGCAGAAGAAGCCGGTCGGCACGTGGATCAGCTTGGGATCGGTCCCGGTCACCGCCTGCATGAAGTCGGTCTGGTCGACGACCTTCAGCAGCACCTGCCGGATCGCCGGATTGTCGAAGGGCGGCTGGAGCTGGTTCATCCGCAGGCAGCCGATCAGGCCGGTCGGATCGGTGATCCGCGTCGTCAGGCCGCCGAGGGTCGGGACGAGATCGGCCGGCGGCTGCTCCCACCAGTCCATCTCGCCCGTCTGCATGGCCGAGGCGGCGGTGGCCTGATCGGGGATGACGTGCCACTCGACCCGGTCGACGAAGGCGCGCTTCGGGCCCGAGGTCCATTGCGGCTCGCCGCCCTCGCGGGGGACGTAGCCGGCAAAGCGCTCGTAGACCACCCGGGCGCCGACCACGCGCTCGTCCGCCTTGAAGCGGAACGGGCCGCTGCCGACCATCTCGGTCACCTGCGTGAACGGGTCGGTCCTGGCGAGACGCTCCGGCATGATGGCGCAGATCGAGGAGCCGACCTTGCCCAGCGCGTCCGGCAGGAGCGCGAAGGGCTTCTTCAGCCGGAACTGGATCGTCCGGTCGTCCGGGGCCGAGAGCTCGTCCGTGTAGGCCATGAGGGTCTGGCCCATCGCGTCGCGCTTGCCCCAGCGCGCGACGCTCGCGACGCAGTCGCGGGCCAGCACCGGGCTGCCGTCGTGGAAGGTCAGCCCGGGCCGCAGGGTGAGGCGCCACAGCTTGCCGTCGTTCTCCACCGTGTGGCCCGCCACCATCTGCGGCTGGGCGGCGTAGCCGGCATCGGTGCCGTAGAGCGTGTCGAAGACGGCGAGCCCGTGGTTCCGGGTGACGTAGGCGGTCGTCCAGATCGGATCGAGCACCGTCAGGTCGGCCTGCGGGATGAACTTGAGCGTCCGGGCGGCGCCGCCCTGCGCCAGGGCCGGTGCCGCGAGGGCGGCGCCCGACAGGGCCATGAAGGATCGTCTGTTCAGCATGCCGACTCGCCCAAGCGTTGCAGTCCCGCAGAGGTTAGCACGTGGCGGGCCAAGCGCGTCACGGGCGCGTCACGGGCGCGCCGGTCAGCGTGCCGCCGCCAGATCCTGCACGAGGGTCAGGACGCGGCGGCGAAGCTCGGGATCATCGATGCGCCTGTAGGCGTGCAGCAGGGCGTCGGCCTCGTCGGCACGCCCGCCGGCGACGGCGGCGCCGCGCTCCGCACCCTGCGGGCCGTACAGGGAGGCGGCCGGAACCTGCAGCGCCTCGGCGATCCGCTGCAGCAGCCGCCCGGCCCCCGGCGCGTGCGGCGGGGCGGAGCGCTGGAACAGGTCGTCCTCCGGCGCCGCATCCCCGGAGGATCTGCCCCGGACAGGTGATTTCGATCCCATCGGCGGTCAGGCTCTGGCGCGCGGGCTGGCTTGAGCATTCATAATACAGAAGACCATCGGCACGCGAGTGGCCAGCACGCAACAGTTGCATAAATGCGTCAAAGAACTCTTGAGGTTGCAGCTACCGTCCCCGTAGACCGACCGGCTCGGAACCGCACACGCCCATCGCCATGCCCAAGACCCGCGCGCCCGTCGGTCAGACCTGCATCGAAGCCTTCCAGATCGCGCTCGATTCCGCCGACATGATCGGGCACTGGGCGTGGGATCCCGCGACGGACCGCGTGCGGGTCGACGCCCTGGTGGCGCTCCTGTTCAAGGTCGACCCGACCGAGGCGGAAGCCGGGATCCCGATGGCACACTACGAGGCGGCCATCCACGCCGACGACCGCGACCGCGTCGTCGGCTTGGTCCGCCGCAGCGTCGCGGCGGGGAGCTCCTACGTCGCCGAGTACCGGGTGATCTCCGTCGACGGCCGGACGCGCTGGGTCCTGGCGCGCGGCCGCTTCACCAGCGACCGTGACGGCCGGCCGACGGGCGGGCGCGGGATCCTCGTGGACATTACAGCGCTGCGCGCGGGCGAGGAGACCGGCGGCGCGGCCGCGCCCGGCACCGGCGAGACGCCCCTGGACCGGGCGGTCGAGCACGCCCTCGCCGCGCAGCGGGCCCTCGCGGCGCTGGGCGATCCGGCCCTGAAGGCCGAGGCGGACGCGCTGCTGATGGCGCTGGGGCGGCGGCTGGCCCGGCGGCAGGTCGCCGAGCGGCGCCGGCTCCTGAACTGAAGCTTGACCGCGGCGGAGCGGCGGCAAACACTGGAGCCGCACCGACAGTGATCGGCCTTTTTCCGTGCAAAGCGGGGACGAACAAGCTTTCGTCAAGATAACGACTTTATTGGCGGCGAGCAGGTGCGGGACCGGATGCCGGCAGCGGCGTTGCCGGAGCCCCGTCCTCACCCGAGCGTGCCGCGCGCGCGCCGTTGCCGTCCGAACCCCGGCGGGATTCGGATTTCCGGGATCGTCGTCATGCATTTCACCGTCACCGCACGCCTGTCCGCGCGCCGGTTCGCCTACCAGCACGCCTCGGTCCTGACCGCCCTGGATCAGGGCATGAGCCTGATCGCGGCCGGCATGGCCGAGGTGACGATCACGGACGGCAGCGGCGAGGCCCGGACGCCGGCCGCGCTGTACCAGTCCCTGTTCGGAGCGCCCGGTCCCCTGCGGCGCCACCCGGCACACGGGCAGGCACACGGGCAGGCGCGGGCCGCCTGATCGCGAGAGACCTGATCGCGCGGCGCCCGTCCCGCAACAGATCACCCCGTGCCCGGGCGGTGCTCGGGCGTACACGACTTCCGTTTCACGACCCGAGGCCTGGAAAGGACCGCGGCCGATCTCGACTAAAGAGAAATTCGACCAGTACGACGTCGTCTTTCTGGACAACGGCCGAGATCAGGCTTAACCTCGGTGTGTTCGTGCCGCCGAAGTGCGGGCTCGAATGCTTCCGAGGATCATCTTACATGAAGCGCCGCAGCGCGCGACCGTTCATGGTCGAAGTCAAGCAGACTCGTTCGGCCCGCACAACGCTGACTGCCACCGAGGCGCGACCGCGCCCGGACAAGATCCTGTGGCCAGAACTGGCGCAGGCTGCCCTCGAGCCGCCCGCGCCCGCGCCCGCCCCCCAGGCGGCGCCGGCGCCGCGCCCGGAGCGGAAGGTGCCGGACGCACCGGTGCGCCGCGTCCTGCCGAGCCTCATGCCGATGTTCGATGTCCCGGTCGAGCCGGTCGTCGAAGCCGCCGGCGATGCCGTGACGGAACCCGCCGCCGAGACCGTCCCGGCGCCGCGGGCGCGGCGCGGACGGCCGCGCGCGGCCGCGCGGGACGCGCTCCCGCAGGGGCCGACGGCACCGCCGCCGCGCCCGGCCGCGCCGCCCGCCCCACTGCCGGCTCCGCCCGTGGACGAGGCGCCCGCCGGCATCCCGCCGGCCGCGACGGGCCAGGCGACGGGCCAAGCGACCGGTCAGGGGCCGTCGCCGCGGTCGACGGCAGGACGGCGGACGAACGAGCTGCGGCTCGGCGAGCGCTGGAAGCGGCGCCTTCCGCAGTTCATGCGCTGACGGCCCGGTCGCGTCCGCCGCGGCCCGCCGCGGCCCGAATCGTCAGGTGAAGAACGGCCTGAAGTTCTCGAGCCATCCGCGCAGCCAGGCCTCGCAGCCCTGCCGGGCGCCCTCGGCGTCCTGGCCGTGGCCCCAGATGTCCTCGGCCAGCGGGCTCCACCAAGTCCAGAACCGGCTCGATCCGTCGTAGGCGCAGATCCCCACGACGACCGCCCCGACCCGGCCGACGAAGCGCGGGAGCGGCACGCCGGCAGTCTCGTCCTGCGTCCAGGTGATCAGGGTCCGGGGCATCCCGTTAGAACGGCGGGTGTCCCCGGATGTTCAACCGGGCGGACCCGCCGGACGCGGCGCGGATCTAGGCTGCCTGCCGCTCCGGCATCGGTCCGGCGGCCAGCCGCGAGTTGCGGTAGCGCGCGTCGTCGGTGACCTCGCGCTCGACCCACGGGGGGAGCACCATCGGCTGGTCCTCGCGCTCCAGTTCGATCTCGGCCAGGATCAGGCCCGCGAGTTCCCCGCCGAACACGTCGACGTCCCACATCGCCCCGGCATGCGCGACCCGGTAGCGGGTCTTCTCGAGCCGCCGGTCCGGCGGCACCGTAGCGAGGAGCGCCGCGCCGTCCTCCGGCGCGATGGCGAACTCGATCTCGTCCCGGCTGGCGCCGCGGCGCGGGCTCTTCCACGTGATGAGCGCGCGCTCACCGGCCCGGCGGATCCGGATTGTGTTGGCCGCGTCGGTGAAGAGATAGCCCTGAACCAGGGGCGTCCCCGCCCGGCACAGCGCCAGAACCGACGGGTTCGCGATGAACTTGCGCTCGATCTCGACAGCCATGCCGCGCCTCGTGGACGGTTGCCGCGTCAGCCTTCGCCGACAAGCCGGCCCGAGACAAGCCGGCAGGCGGGGATGAGCACAGCGTTACAGGCATGGCTCGGTGCCAATGCGCGTGGGCTGCAATGCGATCCTGTTAAACTTATGTAAAAGCGTGAGGAGTCCGTCGCTTGCACAAGCATCATCAGAAATCCCGCCCCCCTCCATCCCCGAGGTCACCGCTGAAGACGGCATCCAAGCGGCCGAATTTGAAGAAGCTGCTCCGGAAGGCGCAGGTCAAACCGCTCAAGCAGGTGGCGGCCCTGCCGTTTCGCGTCGGCGCGGACGGACGGATCGAGGTTCTGCTGATCACCTCGCGGGACACGGGGCGCTGGATCATCCCGAAGGGCTGGCCGATGGCTGGCCGCAAGGCCCATCAGGCCGCCGAGCGGGAGGCCTACGAGGAGGCGGGGCTCGAGGGGCAGATCGCCGCCAACCCGGTCGGCCGGTATCACTACCAGAAGCGCTTCGATCACGGCCGCGCCTTCCCCTGCATGGTGCGCGTCTACCCGCTTCGGGTCGAGGCCCAGCACGAGCGCTGGCCGGAACAGGCCCAGCGCACGCTGCGATGGTTCCCGCCCGAGGAGGCGGCGCGCCTCGTCCACGAGGACGAGCTCCAAGAACTCCTGACGGATTTCGCGACGCGGCCGGTCGAGATTCGCGGCGAGCGCGGCTGACCGGCGCGGGCGGCCCGTCGCGGCGCCCGTGAGAGCCGGGCCAGCATCGCGAGGCCGATCGGCGCCCGGGCGCGATGCAACTTCTGATTAGTATCCGCAGGTTAAGGTTCCCGCCGTCGAAGATGGGCGGGGCACCTCGATGTATCGCGCGTTCGCTTGCCTGACCGAGGAACATACCGGTTGGGTGGTCGCCCTGGCCGCCTGCGTGTGCTGGATCTCCTGCGCGGTCGCCCTCAAGCTCGAGCAGCGCGTCCAGGTCCGCGCCGACGGGTACGGGCCGGTCTGGCTCCTGGCGTCGGGCTTCTCGATCGGGGCCGGGATCTGGAGCACGCACTTCATCGGCATGCTGGGCTACGATCCCGGCGTGGTGCTGGGCTACGAGCCGCGCACGACCCTGCTCTCGCTGATCGTCGCGATCGCGGCCGCCACCGTGGCGTTCCTGTTCGCCCGGGCCATGCCGTCGCGCTGGGCCGGGGCGGGGGCCGGGCTCGCGCTCGGGATCGGCATCGCCTGCATGCACTTCCTCGGCATCGCCGGCGTGCGGCTGCCGGGGCACTTCACCTGGGACCCGGCCCTGGCCGCCACGGCGATCGCGGCGGGCTGCGGGCTCGCGGCCGCCGGCATGGCCATCCATGTCGGGCGCGCGGGCGCGCGGGCCCGGCTCGCGGCCGCGACCGTCCTGACCCTCGCCATCGCGGTCCTGCACTTCCTGGCCATGGCGGCCGCCCGCGTGGTGCCGGACCCGGCCCTGGCGGTCCCGCAGCTCGGCCTCGCCCGCGGCGTCCTGGCCGCCGGCATCGCCGGCATGATGGCGGTGATCCTGGCCTTCGCGGCGCTGACGCTGATGCTGGACCATCTGCGCCGGATCAACGTCGCCCTGGCCCGGCAGGGCCGCATGCTGCGCGAGAAGACCCTGCTGCTCGACGCCACCCTCGACAGCATGGACCAGGGCCTCATCATGGTCGACGCGGGCGGCGTGGTGCGGGTGTGCAACGAGCGGGCACTGGCGCTCCTCGACCTGCCGCGGGCGATGATGCAGGCGCGGCCGAGCTACCGGGCGGTGCTGCGCCACGAGGCGAGCCGCCGCGAGCGCCGGCGCCCGGACCGCTCGATCCGGACCTGGATCGAGCGCGGCGAGGCCGGGCAGACGCAGGTTCACGAGCGGGCGCGGCCGAACGGCCTCGTGCTGGAGGTCCGCACCGTGCCCCTGGCGGATGGCGGCTTCGTGCGGACCTTCACCGACATCACCAAGCGGAAGGCCGCGGAGGCGGAGGTGGCGCGCCTCGCCCGCCACGACGTGCTCACCGGCCTGCCGAACCGGGCGCTGTTCCACGAGACCCTCGAACGCAGCCTCGCCGACATCGTCCAGCGCGGCGGCGCCTGCGCGGTCCTGTACCTCGACCTCGACGGCTTCAAGAGCGTGAACGACAGCCTCGGCCACCAGGCCGGGGACGAGCTCCTCCGGCGCGTGGCGGCCGGCCTGCGGGGAATCGCCGGGGACGGGGCCGTGGCCCGGCTCGGGGGCGACGAGTTCGCCGTGCTCTCCGCCGGCGGCGCGGCCGAGGCCGGCGCCCTGGCCGAGCGCCTCATCGCGCTGTTCGACAGCCCGTTCAGCGTGGGCGGGCACCGCGTCGGCGTCGGCCTGAGCGTCGGCATCGCGCTGGCGCCCGAGCACGGGACCGACGCCGAGCCCCTGTACCGCCGCGCCGACCTCGCCCTCTACCGGGCCAAGGCCGAGGGCCGCGGCACGTACCGGATCTTCACCCCCGCCATGGACGAGGAGGCCGAGGAGCGGCGGGTGCTCGAGCGCGACCTGCGCCAGGCCCTCGACGACAACACCCTGGGCCTGCACTACCAGCCGCAGGTCGACGGCCACACGGGGGCGCTCGTCGGGTTCGAGGCGCTGCTGCGCTGGACCCACCCGGTGCGCGGCAGCGTCTCGCCGAACCTGTTCGTGCCCCTCGCCGAGGAGACCGGCCTGATCGTGGCGCTCGGCGACTGGGTGCTGCGCGAGGCCTGCCGCGAGGCGGCGCAGTGGGCGCAGCCCCTGAAGGTCGCCGTCAACCTCTCGCCCCGCCAGTTCCAGAAGCCGGACCTGCCCGAGACCGTCCTGGCGATCCTGGCGGAGACCGGCCTGTCGCCGGACCGCCTGGAGCTGGAGGTCACCGAGAGCATCATCATCAACGACATGGCGCGGGCCGTGGGCATCCTCCGCCGCCTGAAGAGCTACGGCATCCGGATCAGCATGGACGATTTCGGGACCGGCTACGCGTCGCTCGCGACCCTCCAGGCCTTCCCGTTCGACAAGCTCAAGATCGACCGCTCCTTCGTGGCGCAGCTCGGGACCGGGCCGCAGGCCGCCGTGATCGTGCGGGCCGTGCTCAGCCTCGGCCGCAGCCTCGGCATGGGCGTCGTCGCGGAGGGCGTCGAGACCCACGCGCAGATGAAGTTCCTGACCGAGGAGGCCTGCGGCGAGATGCAGGGCTACCTGTTCGGCAGGCCGCGCCCGATCACCGATTACGCCGCCGCGGTCGGCGGTCCCGCCGGGGCCTCCGGGGCCTCCGGGGCCACCGCCCCGGCCGAGCCGGCCTTCGCGGCCGCCGGCTGAGCGGGAGCGCCCCGCCGCCGCGGCCGGGAACCCGCCGGAACCCTCCGACGTTGGCCCCGCAGATTGGATCACTTCTAAGGTCCAAGCTCTCGTCCCTCGCCGGGACGGCCCCCGGGCCGCCGGCCTCACAGGAGCCTGACCATGAACGCCAAGTGCGAGACCTGCCGGTTCTTCGACGAGCACAAGGGCAACGGCGCCGTCGCGCAGAACGATGCCGGCCTGTGCCGCTTCAACCCGCCGGTCAGCCAGCCCGCGCCCGAGTCGAAGGGCCTGTGGCCGGTGGTCGCCGCCCAGGACTGGTGCGGCCACTACACCGCCGAGATGACCGCGGCCGAGTAGGCCGGGCCTCAGCGCGACGATCGGGGCCGGCCTTCGGGTCGGCCCTTTCGTTTGGGCGCCCCGGCGCGGCCTGCCCCCTTATTCGTGCCCCGGCCGCGCGGCCCCCCTGACGATCGCCGGCGCGGGCTCTACCTTGGAGCCAATCCAGGGTGCTGGTGTGTCCCGGACGAGCCCGCCGGGTGTCCCGCCGGAGCGGGGTGCCCGTCGGCACCGGGCCCGGAAACCGGGATCCCGTCCGCGCCTCTGTAATCTGAACCGGAGAGACTTGATGCTGGGAGTTGAAGCCGCGCCCCAGGACCCGGGCGCCAGACCTGCGCGGACCGACGCACCGGTCCTCGCCACCGTCACGTTCACGGTGAACGGCGAGCGGCGCACGCTCGAACTCGACACCCGCACCAGCCTGCTCGACGCCGCGCGCGAGCACCTGCACCTCACCGGGTCCAAGAAGGGCTGCGATCACGGCCAGTGCGGCGCCTGCACGATGATCGTCGACGGGCGGCGCATCAATGCCTGCCTGACGCTGGCGATCATGCACCAGGGCGCCGAGATCGTGACCGTCGAGGGCCTCGGGCAGCCGGACCACCTGCACCCGATGCAGGCGGCCTTCGTCAAGCACGACGGCTACCAGTGCGGCTACTGCACGCCGGGCCAGATCTGCTCGGGCGTCGCGGTCTTGGAGGAGATCAGGGCCGGCATCCCGAGCCACGTCACGGCGGATCTCGGCGCCGCCCCGCAGGTGACCGAGACGGAGATCCGCGAGCGGATGAGCGGCAACCTCTGCCGCTGCGGCGCCTATTCCAACATCGTCGAGGCGATCACCGAAGTCGCCGGGAGCCGCGCATGAAGTCCTTCACGTACGAGCGCCCGGGCACGCCCGCCGAGGCGGCCGCCGCCGTCGCCGCCACGCCCGGCGCCAAATTCATCGCCGGCGGCACCAACCTGCTCGACCTGATGAAGCTGCAGATCGAGACGCCGCGCCACCTCGTCGACGTGAACGGGCTCGGCCTCGACGCGGTCGAGCCGACCGAAGAGGGCGGCCTGCGCATCGGCGCCCTGGTGCGCAACACCGACCTCGCGGCCCATCCGCGGGTGCGCAAGGATTACGGGGTCCTCGCCCGCGCGCTGCTCGCCGGCGCCTCGGGACAGTTGCGCAACAAGGCGACCACCGCCGGCAACCTGCTGCAGCGGACCCGCTGCCCGTACTTCTACGACACCGCGCAGCCCTGCAATAAGCGCCAGCCGGGCTCCGGCTGTTCGGCGCTCGACGGTGTGAGCCGGCAACTCGCGGTGATCGGCGCCAGCGAGGCCTGCATCGCCACGCATCCGGGCGACATGGCGGTGGCCATGCGCGTCCTCGACGCCACCGTGGAGACGATCGACGCCGGGGGCGCCGCGCGCAAGATCCCGATCGCCGAGTTCCACCGCCTGCCTGGCGACGAACCGCAGCGCGACACGAACCTCGGGCCCGGCGAGCTGATCACCGCCGTGACGCTGCCGAAGCCGGTCGCCGGCACGCACATCTACCGAAAGGTCCGCGACCGCGCCTCCTACGCCTACGCGCTGGTCTCGGTGGCGGCGATCCTGGGCAAGGACGGCACGGGCCACGTCGCCTTCGGGGGCGTCGCCCACAAGCCCTGGCGGGTCGAGGCGGCCGAGGCCGATCTCCCGAAGGGCGCCCGGGCCGTGACCGACCGGGTCTTCGCCGACGCCGCGCCCACCCACGAGAACGCCTACAAGCTGAAGCTCGCCGAGCGGACCCTCGGCGCCGCGCTCAACCAAGCGAGGGCCTGAGCCATGAAGTTCGACACCGCCGCGGGCCCGAACCCGATCGACCGCCTCAAGGTCGTCGGCCGGCCCACCGACCGCATCGACGGCAAGTACAAGACCACCGGCACCGCGCCCTACGCGTACGAGCGCCACGACGCGGCCCCCGACGCCGCCTACGGCTACGTGCTGGGCTCCGCCATCGCCAAGGGCCGGGTGCGCAGCATCGACACGGCCTCGGCCCGGCAGGCGCCCGGCGTCGTCGCCGTCGTCACCACCCTCGACACGCCGCGGATCGAGCGCGGCGTGATGAACGTCGCCTACCTGTTCGGCGGCGACGTGATCCAGCACTACCACCAGGCGATCGCCGTGGTGGTGGCCGAGACCTTCGAGCAGGCCCGCGCGGCCGCCTTCCTGGTGACGGTCGATTACGCCCCCGAGGCTGGTGCGTTCGACCTCGCCGCCGCGGCGAAGACCGCCGAGCCGGTCCCGGCCGACAGCGGCGAGGGCAGCGGCGGCGACGGCGAGGAGCGGGTCGGCGATTTCGAGGGCGCCTTCGCGCAGGCGCCCGTGACGCTCGACGCGACCTACACGACGTCCGACGAGAGCCACGCCATGATGGAGCCGCACGCCACGACGGCGGCCTGGGACGGCGACCGGGTCACGCTCTGGACCGCCAACCAGATGATCGGCTGGGGCCACGGCAGCCTCGCCAAGATGCTCGGCCTGCCGAAGGACAAGGTCCGGCTCGACGCGCCCTACGTCGGCGGCGGCTTCGGCGGCAAGCTGTTCGTGCGCGCCGACGCGGTGCTGGCGGCGCTCGCCGCGAAGGCGGCAGGGCGGCCCGTGAAGGTGGCGCTGACGCGCCCGCTCATCGCCAACAACACCACGCACCGGCCGGCCACGATCCAGCGGGTGCGGATCGGCGCGACCCAGGACGGCACCATCACGGCGATCGCGCACGAGAGCACGTCGGGCAACCTGCCGGACGGCGACCCCGAGACGGCGGTGAACCAGACCAAGTACCTCTACGCGGGGGCGAACCGCCTGACCGCCATGAAGCTCGCCCGTCTCGACCTGCCCGAGGGCAACGCCATGCGGGCGCCGGGCGAGGCCCCGGGGCTGGCGGTGCTCGAGGTCGCCATGGACGAGATGGCGGAGAAGCTCGGCCTCGACCCGGTGGAGTTCCGCATCCGCAACGACACGCAGGTCGTCCCGACCCAGCCGGACCTGCGCTTCTCACACCGCGACCTCGTCGGCTGCCTCAAGCTCGGCGCCGAGCGGTTCGGCTGGGCCAGGCGCAACCCGAAGCCCGGCCAGGTCCGGGAGGGGCAGTGGCTCGTCGGGCACGGCATGGCGGCGGCCTTCCGCGACAACATGGTGCTGAAGTCGGGCGCCCGGGTGCGGCTCTCGGCCGACGGCACGGTCACGGTCGAGACCGACATGACCGATATCGGCACCGGCAGCTACACGATCATCGCGCAGACCGCCGCCGAGATGATGGGCGTGCCCCTCGACCGGGTCGTGGCGCGGCTCGGCGACTCGGACTTCCCGGTCTCGTCGGGCTCGGGCGGCCAGTTCGGCGCCAATTCGTCGACCGCGGGCGTCTACGCGGCCTGCGTGAAACTGCGGGAGGCCGTCGCGCAGAAGCTCGGCTTCAATGCCACCGACGCGGTGTTCGAGGACGGCGAGGTCCGCGCCGGCAACCGCGCCATCCCGCTGGCCCAGGCCGCCGCCGACGGCGAACTGGTGGCCGAGGACGCGATCGAGTTCGGCAAGTTCTCGAAGACGCAGCAGGTCTCGACCTTCGGGGCCCACTTCGTCGAGGTCGCGGTGGATGCCGACACCGCCGAGGTCCGGGTGCGGCGGATGCTGGCGGTCTGCGCGGCGGGGCGCATCCTCAACCCCAAATCCGCCCGCAGCCAGGTGATCGGCGGGATGGTCATGGGCACCGGCGCGGCCCTGATGGAGGAGCTCGCCGTCGACACCAAGCGCGGCTTCTTCGCCAACCACGACCTCGCCGGCTACGAGGTGCCGGTCCACGCCGACATCCCGCACCAGGAGGTGATCTTCCTCGACGAGGTCGACCCGATGTCCTCACCCATGAAGGCCAAGGGCGTGGGTGAGCTCGGCATCTCGGGGGTCGGCGCCGCGGTCGCGAACGCGATCTACAACGCCACCGGCATCCGCGTGCGCGACTACCCGATCACCCTCGACAAGCTCCTCGACCGCATGCCGGACGCGGCCTGACCGGGGCGCGGGGACGTCCTGCCGGGCGTCCCCTACGGGTCCACGACGTGGAAGCTGGCCCGGGCCCGCATCACGAGGCGACCGTCCTCGTCGTAGGCGCGGGCGGTGAAGTCGTTCACCCCGGTCTCCTCGCCCTCGTCGTGCAGGAGCGCCGTCAGGGTCCGGCGCAGCAGGTCCCGCAGGGCGGCCCGGTCCGGGAGGACCGTGCCCTCGTCGTCCCGGACGGCGACGTGGTCGACGGTGTCGATGAAGTAGCGCGGCATGGGTGTCTCCGGGATCGGAATGACCGGGACGGGAGCGCCCGCAAGCCTCGCCGATGGCCGATCAGGGATACAGATCGGGTCGGCCGCCGCACTCATCTGGGTTTGAAAGTCCGGGCTCATCGTCCGGGCGCGAAGACGCGATGCCTCAAACGGAAGAGGGGCCGCGGATCCCGCAGCCCCTCGCTCCGTCGTTCCCCCCTCGGACGGGCTCAGTACTTCCGGATGATCGGCTCCGGCGCCATCGGGACCGGATCCGCCCCGAACCGGTAGGTCAGGCCGGCGTAGATCGAGAGCGGCTGCGCCAGGGTCGTGGTCCGCGGGTCGTTGATCGACAGGTTGCCGGCGACCGCGCCCGTCTCCGCGAAGGTGCCGAACGTGGCGTAGCGGTTGTTGGTCAGGTTGGTGATCAGCCCGAAGATCTCTAGGTTCTTGCTGACCTGATACTTCGTCGTCAGGTTCATCACGTAGTAGGCCGGCAGCTTGCGGTTGAGGTTCGACTCGTCGCCCCGGTAGTAGGACGACGAGAAGGCCGAGACGTTGAGGCCGAAGCGCCAGTTCGGGGTGATGCTGTACTCGAAGCCCGCCTTGATCTGGTGGTCGGGGATCAGCGGGATCTTGTCGCCCGGCCGGACGCGGATGCCGCCGTTCGGGATCACGTCGCCGCCCGCGGCGCCGCCGGCCGCGCCGGTGCTCGCCAGCGGGTTGTTGGGCGACGAGAGGGTCGCGTTGAACTGGAAGGTCGCGTCGACCAGGGCGTAGTTGGCGTAGATCAGCAGGTCGGGCGTGACCGCGTACTCGGCGCTGACCTCGATGCCCTGGCGCCGGGTCGCGGGCACGTTGATGTAGTAGGCGCGGGCGGCGTTGCCGGCGACGGCGACCTGGTAGAGGTCGTTGGACAGGTCGGTGCGGTAGACGCCGGCCTTGTAGGTGAGGGCGCCGCCCGACAGGAAGGCCGGGATCACGCCGCGGAAACCGGCCTCGTAGGTCCGGCCGGTGACCTGCTTGAGCGGCGGATCGGCCACGAGCGAGTTCGGCAGCAGGCACGGCTGGGTCGGGCTGGAGCAGGACAGCTCCAGCGGGGTCGGGGCGCGGTTCGATTCCGAGTAGCCGCCGTAGAGGTTGAGCGCCGGGTCGAACTGGTAGGTCAGGCCCGCGAGCGGGTTGACCTTGGTGTACTCGTGGGCGCCGGTCACGTCCGGCGCGAAGCCGGTCTGGTCCCGGGTCTGGATGCGCGCGTAGTTGAGCCGGAAGCCGCCGGTCAGCGACAGCCGGTCGGTCACGTCCAGTGTGTCGGTGGCGTAGAGGCCGAGATACAGGGTCGAGCCGCTGACGTTGCTCGGCGCGAGGCCGATCGCCCCGAGGGTGCGGATGTCCGGCGTGCCGAGGCCCGGGATCGTGCCGTAGTACGGGTTGTTCGGGTCGACGGTGATCGACAGGTTCGGGTTGATGACGCCCAGCTGGCTGGACGATTTGAACGCGAAGGTGGAGGCGTCGACGCTGCCGCCGACCACGAAGGCGTTGTTCAGGCCGAAGATCCGGTCGCGGTTGGCGGCCTGGAGCGAGCCGCCGTAGGATTCGGCCTCGGTGAGGGTCGTGTCGATCGTGCCGTACGGGATGTTCCGCAGGAACGGGATCGTCTGGTTGTTCAGGCCGAGGATCGCGAACTGGTTGGCGTAGGCGCGGCGGGCCGCCACCTGGCTGGTGGGCGGCGCGTTCACGTTGAACGCGTCGTCCTGGTAGCAGAGCGAGCCCCGGAAGCTGCTGCGGCTGCTGCAGTTCTCGAAGTTGCCCTGGTTGCCGTCGACGTAGAACTCGCTGAAGCGCCGGTAATAGGCGTTGCCGGCGAGGTCCCAGGTCGGTGAGATGTCGACCCGGCCGGTCAGCTGGAGCGTTCCGACCTGCGTCGTCTGGGTCTGCGGGTAGGTGAAGATCGCCCGCGGGTCGAGATGGGTGAAGTCCACCGGCGTGGCGGCGGCGGCGCCGTAGAAGCTGCGGGCGGCGAGCCCGATCAGGTGGAATTCCGAATCCTGCGAGCGGTAGCCGAGATCCGCGTAGAGGCGGCCGATCGTGCTCGGGTTCTGGTAGCGCCAGCCGCGGTCGTTCAGGCCGTCGCCGGTGAAGTAGAAGCTCCAGGGACCGGAGATCTTGCCGTACTCCAGGTAGCCGGCGGTGCGCGCGTCCGAGCCGCCCCAGGCCGAGATCTCGGTGCCCTGCCAGGTGAAGCCGTTCTTCATCTGGATGTTGACCGCGCCGCCGATGGCGTTGAGGCCGAAGACCGGGTTGCCGGTGACGACGTCGATGCGCTGGATCGCCTGCGGGGGGATGAGGTCGAAATTGACGATGTCGCCGAAGGCCTCGTTGATGCGCACGCCGTTCTGGTAGACGGCCAGCCCCTGCGGCACGCCCTGGACCGACGAGGCCGTGAAGCCGCGGTAGCTGAGGTCGACCCGGTTCGCGTTGCCCTGCGAGTCGTTGAGGTTCACCCCGGGCGTCCGCCGCGCCAGCGTGGCGATCACGTTGTCGGTGCCCTGATCGACCTCGATCTGCCGCGCCGTCACGGTCTCGACGGTGCTGGGGATCTTGTTGAGCGGCTGCTCGGAGCCGCGCAGGCGCACCCCGCCGGCCGGGACCGGCAAGGTCGGCGCGGCCTGGGCGACGGTATTGAGATTCTCGGCGCCGCTGGACGTGCCGCCACCCGCACCCACCGGCGAAGTCGAGACGACGCTGATCTCACCGAGGGTGACGGCTTGTTGAGCCTGCGCGACACCGGGCAACAGCGCCGCGGACGCGATCAAGCTGCCTCGTAGGGCACGCATATCTTCCCCCAACCTGGATTCAAGGCACGCGCCGCTTCTCGTCGGCTGCGAGAGCCTCACTGATCTCGGGTCGGGTCCGGACCTCAATTCACATTCTGTTTAATCCCTGTCGGGGACGACCTGAATGCGTGAATGGTGCGGTCTGTTGCACAAAGACAACAAGAGACGAAGATTGGCGCAAGTCTTCGGGACTATTGTGAAGGACTAACCGGGACGATTGCGCAATGAGACCGGCCGACAGGATCGGACCCGGGCTCACGGCGGCGGCAGGCGGACGGCGACCTCGTTCCGGCGCAGGAACGGGATCGCGAAGGGCGGGTCGTACCCCATGACGAACGGCGCGCCGGCCGGGGCGCGGCCGGCCGCCGCCAGGACCGCGGCGAGGATGGCCGCCTGCGCGGCCCGCGCCTCCGGGGTGAGGCGGCCGGAGAAGCGCAGGGCCGCGATCCGCTCGGCCGGGAGCTCGACCAGCCGGACCCCCGGCCCGGTCGGCGCCGGCGCCCCGGCCGCCGCCACCGCGCGCGGCAGGAAGAACCGCATCGTGCCGGTGCCGTCCTGCTCCACCGGGACCGTCGCGGCGAGGCGCCGGCCGCCGCTCTCCACCGGCGCCGTCATGGCGATGCGGTCGCCCGCCCGGTTCGCGCCGGTGATGTAGCGGAACAGCCGCCCGAAGGCGTCGCCGTCGCCCTGGCCGCGCGCGTCGGTCTCGACCGCGAGGCGCGGCGCGTAGGACCGGATCTCGACCCCGCGGTCGAGGCGCGCGACGACCGTGTAGGCGGGCTGCTCGTAGAGCGCCCGCACGCCGAAGATCCCGAGCACCGCCTCCGCCAGGGTGACGAGCGCGTACATGACCCTGTCCATGGGACCTCCGGGGGCGGGCGCGGCGTCTCCCCCGCGCGCGGAACCTCCCGCGGGAACATGGCGCCGGGACCGCCCGTCGCCGCCCGGCTGCGGCGTCAGGTCTCCGCTTGTCCCGGCAGCGCCCAGCCTCATCAGGGCTGCCCGCCCCTCGGCCGCCTCCGCCGCGCGCCGACGACCTTGCGCAGCACGCGCGAGACCTGGTCGGCGGAGTAGGGCTTGGGCAGCAGCTCGAAGTCGCGGATCCCCTCCTGGGCGAGGACGTGGCTGTAGCCGGAGGCCAGCACCACCGGCAGGTGCGGCATCCGCCGCCGGAGGAGCCGGGCCAGCGCGATCCCGCCCATCCCGGGCATGACCACGTCGGAGAACACGACGTCGAAGGCCGCGCCGTCGGCCCCGAGCTGATCCAGCGCCTCCTCGGCATTGGCCGCCCAGGTCGTCGCGTAGCCGAGATCCTCCAGGATCTGCGTGGCGAAGCGGCCGACCTCGATGTTGTCCTCCACCACCAGCACGCGCTGCCCCGCGCCGCCGGGATCGAGCGCGGCCGCCTCCGCGGCGGCGGCCGCGCAGGACGCCTCGGGCTCGACCTGCGGCAGGTAGAGCGTGAAGGTGGCGCCGCGGCCGGGCGCGCTCTCGACCGCGACGTCGCCGCCGGACTGCTTGGCGAAGCCGAAGACCTGGGACAGGCCGAGGCCCGTGCCCTTCCCGACCTCCTTGGTGGTGAAGAACGGCTCGAACACCCGCGTCAGGACGTCCGGCGCGATGCCGGTGCCGGTGTCGGTGAGGGCGATCGCCGCGAACGGGCCGGGGGCGCCGGCATGGCCGCGGATCGGCGGCAGCGCCGCGCCGCAATGCAGGCGCAGGGTCAGCGTGCCGGCGCCGTCCATGGCGTCCCGGGCGTTCACCGCCATGTTGACCAGCGCGGTCTCGAACTGGCTGAGGTCGACCCGGATGAAGCAGGGCTGGTCCGGCAGCTCGGTCACGACCGCGATGCGGGCGCCCGTGACCGTGTCGAGCAGGTCGGCCACGCTGCGCAGCCGCGCGCCGACGTCGAGGATCTCGGGCTTCAGCGCCTGCCGCCGCGCGAAGGCGAGGAGCTGGCCGGTGAGCTTGGCCGCCCGGTCCACCGTCTCCGAGACGGCGTTGAGGTAGCGGGACCGGCGCTCCTCCGCCAGATCGGGACGGCGCAGGAAGTCCACCGACGAGCGGATGATCGTCAGAAGGTTGTTGAAGTCGTGGGCGACGCCGCCGGTGAGCTGCCCCACCGCCTCCAGCTTCTGCGACTGCCGCAGGGCCTCCTCGGCGTGCCGGAGCGCCTCGGCCTGGGCCTTCTCGGCGGTGACGTCGCGGCCGTAGGCGTAGACGTGCGCGCCCTCGACGGAGGTGCGCCACGAGATCAGCCGCGGGGTGCCGTCCTTGTGCCGGTAGCGGTTCTCGAAATCGGTCAGGTCGCGCACGGCCGCGGCGGCGTCGAGGGCCTCCCGGGTCGGGCCCGCATCCTCCGGCCAGACGAAGTCCAGGAAGCTGCGGCCCACCACCTCGGCCGGCTCGTGCCCCAGGATCGTCTGCCAGGCCGGGTTGACCGCGCGGAAGATGCCGTCGGCCCCGACCACGACCAGGAGGTCGCGCGAGTTGCGCCAGACCCGGTCGTGCTCGGCGGTGCGCTCGGCCACGCGCTGCTCGAGGGTCACGTTGAAGCGCACGAGCTCGGCCATGAGCCGCTTCTGGTCGTCGATGTCGGTGCTGGTGCCGACCCAGCGGGTGACCGCGCCGTCGGCCGCCCGGACCGGCTGCGCCCGGGCCAGGAACCAGCGATAGGCGCCGTCGGCGCGGCGCAGGCGGTACTCGGACTGGTAGTCGGCCCGCGACCGGACGGCCGCCCGCCATTCCTCGTCGACCCGGTCCCGGTCGTCGGGGTGGATGATCCCCCGCCAGCCCGCCCCGTCGAGGGTGCCGGGCTCCCGGCCCGCGTAGGCGTAGACGCGCTCGTTGAACCAGTCCGCCGCCCCGCCGGCGTCGGTCGCCCAGACGAAGTTCGGCAGCACCTGCGACAGGACGCGGAACTGCGCCTCACTGGCGCGCAGGGCCTCCTCGGCCTGCTTGCGGGCGGTGACGTCGATCGCCGTACCGATCACCCGCACGCAGCGCCCGCCCTCGAAGATCCCGCGCCCCTTGGCGGCGACCCAGCGCACGACGCCGTCCTCCTTGCCGACGGTGCGGTACTCGACGTCGTAGAGGGCGCGCCGGTCGGGATCGAGGGCGGAGGCGAAGGCCGCGCTCGTGGCCTCCCGGTCCTCGGGATGCAGGCCGGCGTAGTAATCGGCCATCGTGACCGGCACGTCGGCCGAGATCCCGAACATCGCCTTGACCCGCGCCGGCCAGAACAGGGTGTCGGCGACGACGTCGACGTCCCAGAGGCCGATCTCGGCCGACTCGGTCGCGAGCCGCAGGCGCCGCTCGCTCTCCCGCAGCTGCTCCTCGGTCCGGTGGCGCACCGTGTCGTCGAGGTGCAGCCCGTCCCAGACCAGGCCGTCGCCGACGCGGCGGGGCGCCGAGATGATGCGCGTCCAGACGCGGGTGCCGTCCGGCCGGCGCATCGGCGCCTCGACGTCGAAATGCGCGAGGTCGCGGATCGCGCCGGCCTCGGCCTCGGCGAGGCCGGCGCGGTACTCCGGCAGGATCAGGTCGTAGGCGACGGCCGGGTCGGCGAGGACCGCCTCGGCCGCCACGCCGGTCATGCGCTCGAACCCCTGCGACACGTAGAGGAAGCGCCGGTCCGCGCCGTCGGGGGCCATGGCGAGCTGGTAGACGTAGCCGCCCGGGAGGTGGTCGGCGAGCGCGCGGATCCGCGCCTCCGTCTCCCGCAGCCGCGCCTCGGCCAGGACGCGGCCGGTCGTCTCCGTGCAGGCGCAGTACAGGCCGGCGACCCGGCCGGCCTCGTCGCGCACCGGCGCGTACGAGAAGGTGAACCAGGTCGGCTCGTCGTAGCCGTGCCGGTTCATGGTCAGGGGCATGTTCTCGGACCAGGTCGCCGCGCCGGCGAGCGCCCGGTCGATCAGGGGCCCGATCTCGGGCCAGATCTCCGGCCAGACGTCGCGGAAGCGCGCGCCGAGCGCCGCGGGATGCTTGTCGCCCAGGATCTCCGCGTAGGCGTCGTTGTAGAGGAAGACGAGGTCGGGCCCGAACGCCACGAACATCGGGAAGCGCGAGCCCAGGATCAGGCTCAGCGTCGCCCGCAGGCACGGCGCCCAGCGCTCCGGCCGCCCGAGCGGCGAGCCGGACCAGTCGTGGGCGCGCACCCGCGCGCCCATCGCGCCGCCCTCCGCGAGGAAGGGCAGATCCGCGGTCCTGACGGTCTCGGACATGGGACAGGGACAGGCTCCGCGATGGGCAGCGCTCCGCCTGGCGCCACCGTTCCGGCCGCGGGGCCCGGCTGACAGGGCGGCCTCGCGCCGGCGCGGAGGGGCCGTACGGTGCCCGCAGTGCCATCGGTGCCCCAGCGCGCGGGCCTGTGCAACTGCATCGATCAAGTCGGGCCCGTCGAACGCCGCGACCCGTGTGGAGGACGCCCTCAGGACGTCTCAGGCGCTCCTGTCGCGGCCCGAGATCAGCCGGAGCTGCGCCGGTGGGCGGGCCGCCAGGGCGGCGGCGACCTTGCCCTCGAGTTCCCCGACGCGGAACGGCTTCAGCACGATCGCGTCGGTGCCGACGGCGCCGGCCTTGGTCAGGGCGCTGGTGTCGGCGAAGCCGGTGACGAACAGGACCGGCAGCGCCGGCCAGCGCTTCCGGACCTCCAGGGCCGTCTCGGCCCCGTTCATGCCCGGCATGGCGAAGTCCATCACGATGAGGTCGACGCCCGGATCCGCCTCCAGGGCGGCCAGCGCCTGGAGGCCGGAGGCCGCCTCGCGCACCGCGTAGCCGGCCTCGATCAGGCGGGTCGTCGTCACCTCGCGCACCTCGGCGTCGTCGTCGACCACCAGGAGCCGGGGGCCGCCTCCGGGCGGGTGCGCCCGCGCGGCCTCGGCCGCGACCGGCAGGCGGGGCACGGCGCCCTCGGGCTCCGCGGCCCGGGGCAGGTAGACCTTGATCGAGGTGCCCTCGCCCGCGACCGTGTCGATGCGGATGCCGCCGCCGGACTGCTTGACGAAGCCGTAGACCTGGGCGAGCCCGAGACCCGACCCCTTGCCGACCTCCTTGGTGGTGAAGAACGGCTCGAACACCCGCGCCAGCACGTCCGGCGTCATCCCGGTGCCGGTGTCGCTCACCGCGACCATGACGTAGGCGCCGGGCGCCGGCTGCTCGGGCCGCGTCGGCGCCCCGGTGACGCTGACATTGGCGGTCTCGATGGCGAGCCGGCCGCCCACCGCCATCGCGTCGCGGGCGTTGATGGCGAGGTTCAGGATCACGAGCTCGATCTGGGTGGCGTCGACCAGGGCCGGCCACAGGTCGGGCTGAAGGGTCGTCTCGATGCGGACCGCGCCGCCGATCGAGCTCTGCAGCAGGTCGCGCATCGACGCGACCGTCTGGTTGAGGCTGACCGGCGTCGGCTCCAGGCGCTGGCGCCGGGAGAAGGCGAGGAGCTGCGCGGTGAGCCGGGCGCCGCGCTCGGCGGCCCCGCGCATCATGGCGAGGCGGCGCTTCGAGCGGGTGTCGGAGACGACCCTCTCGAGGAACTCGATGTTGCCGGCGATCACCGTCAGCAGGTTGTTGAAGTCGTGCGCGACGCCGCTCGTGAGCTGGCCGACCGCGTCCAGGCGCTGGGCGAGGCGCAGGGCGTCCTCCGCCCGCTCTCGCTCGACGATCTGGGCCTGGAGGGCCTCGTTGGCCGCGGCGAGTTCCCGGGTCCGCTCGGCGATGCGCACCTCCAGCGTCTCGTTGAGCGCCTGCAGGGCGGCCTCGGCCTCGCGCTTGTCGGCGCGCGCCCGCGCCTCGGCCAGCGCGCGGACGATCGTGCGCGGCATGCGGTCGAGGCGCTGCTTGACGACGTAGTCGGTGGCGCCGTTCTTCAGGGCCTCGACCGCGACATCCTCGCCGAGCGTGCCCGAGCAGAAGATGAACGGCGTGTCGGGGCACTGCGCCCGGGCGATGCCGAGGGCACTCACGCCGTCGAAGGTCGGCAGGACGTAGTCCGCCAGGATGAGGTCGTGCCGGCCGGCGACCGCCGCGCGGGCGAAGGCGTCGCGGGTCATCACCCGCTCGATCGCGACCGGGTGCCCGAGGCTCTCCAGCTCGGCCTCGATCAGCTCGGCGTCGAGGTCGCTGTCCTCCAGGTGGAGGATGCGCAGCGGACCCGCGGAAGGTCCGATCACGCGTTCGATGGCCAGCCTCCCCGGTACGGCGGCGGCTCGTTGAGGAGGGCCCAGAAGACGCCGATCTCCTTGATCGCCGCGAAGAACTCCTCGAAGGCGACCGGCTTCACCACGAAGGCGTTCACCCCGAGATCGTAGGAGCGCACCAGGTCGGTCTCCTCGCGGGACGAGGTCAGCATCACCACCGGCACCTGGCGGGTGACCGGGTCCCCCTTGATCTTGGCGAGCACCTCCAGGCCGTCGACCTTCGGCAGCTTGAGGTCGAGCAGGACCACCGCGGGATCCTGGGCCTGCCGCTTCTCGTGCACGCCCCGCCGGTAGATGAAGTCGAGGGCCTCGGCGCCGTCGCGGCAGATGACGATCTCGTTGGCGAGCTGGCTCGATTCGAGCGCCGCCAGCGTCAGCTCGATGTCGTTCGGATTGTCCTCGACCAGGAGGATGGGCTTCAGTCCCGCCATCAGTGCGCCTCCTCCCGGATGGGCAGGGTGAAGTAGAAGGTGGCGCCCTCGCCGAGCTTGCCCTCGGCCCAGGTCCGCCCGCCGTGGCGCTCGACGATGCGCCGGACATTGGCGAGGCCGATGCCGGTGCCCTCGAACTCCTCGACCCGGTGCAGCCGCTGGAAGACGCCGAACAGCTTGTCGACGTAGGCCATGTCGAACCCGGCGCCGTTGTCGCGCACGAAGTAGACCGCCTCGCCCTCCCGGGGCGGGAGGCTGCCCATCGCGATCACCGCCTCCGGGGTGCCGCGGGTGTACTTCACGGCGTTCGACAGCAGGTTCTCGATGACGAGCCGCAGCATGACGGGGTCGGCATAGGCGCGGCCCAGCGGCGCGATCTCCCAGCGGAGGGTCCGGTCGGGGGTGACGTCGCGCAGAACCTTCCGGCGGACCTCCTCGACCAGGGCGTTCATGTCGCCCCAGACCTTGTTGAGGGCGTGCCGGCCCATCTGCGAGAAGCTCAGGAGGCTGTCGACCAGGGTGCCGGCCGAGAAGGCCGCCTCGATGATCGTCTCCACGTAGTGCCGGCCCTTGTCGGAGAGCTGGGCGCCCTCGCGGGTCTTGAGCAGGTTCGCGTAGCCGACGATGTGGCGGAACGGCGCGCGCAGGTCGTGGCTGACCGAGTACGAGAACGCCTCCAGCTCCTTGTTCGAGCGCTGCAGCTCCTCGCTCATGGCGGCGAGCTCCTCGGCCCGGCGGAGCACGATGCCGAGCACCGAGGCGCGCAGGTCCTTGGCGGCCTCCACCTCCGGGTCGGACCAGGGCAGGGAGCGGCCCTGCACGGTCTCCTTCCAGATCTCGAACGACTTGCGCGGGTGCAGCCGGTCCGGTCCGCCCTCCGGATCGGGCCGGACGGCCTTCACGGGATTGCCGCCCCACTTCACCGTCCGCACGACCTCGGGCCTGAACCAGAGGATGTAGCTCGCGTACTTCTTCGAGACCGAGATCGCCAGGAGGCCGCTCGCCCGCTCGGCGAAGGCGGCGGCGGCCGGGAACGCCTCCGACAGGGCCTCGGAGACGAAGACCTCCTCGGAATCGTCGCGCTCGGACAGCCACCGGTAGAGGGCGCGGACCTCCCGCTCCGCCGGCGTCGCCCCGAGCAGCCGGCAGCGGTCCGCCGTCACCACCGCGGCGCCGGTCGCGTCCACCAGGGCCAGGACGTCGTCGGGGTGGTTGAGCAGGCCGTCGACGAAGCTGTCCTCCTCGGCCATGAACGCCAGGAGGCGCGCCTGCACGGCGCCGAGCGCCAGCCGCTTCTCGGACTGGGCGCCGCGCTCGCGGGCCGAGAGCTGCAGGGCGAAGATCTGGGTGAGCACGTCGCAGGCGTTGCGCGCCTGCAGGGGCACGCGCTTGGGCGTGCGGTTGTGGCAGGAGATCAGGCCCCAGAGGCCGCCGTCCACGAGGATCGACACCGACATGGACGCCATCGTGCCCATGTTGCGCATGTACTCGACATGGACCGGCGAGACCGAGCGCAGCACCGACTGGCTGAGGTCCAGCGGCTTGCCGGAGGGCGTGGTGGCCGGCCGGATCGGCACGGGGACGTAGCCGGCATCGGGGATGATGCGCAGGCGGTTCCGGCGGTAGAGCTCGCGCGCCTGGACGGGGATGTCGGAGGCGGGGAAGCGCAGGTCGAGGTAGGAGGGCAGGACGCCGTTGCCGGCCTCCGCCAGCACCGTGCCGTGCCAGTCGCGGTCGAACCGGTAGACCAGGGCGCGGTCGAGGCCGGTGATCTGGCGGATGTCCTCGGCGACGAACCGGCAGAGGTCCTCGACGGTGCGGGCGGTCTGCAGGCGCTCGACGAAGGCCCGCAGGCGCGGGGTGAGCACGTCGACGCCGATCTCGGCCGCGGCCGCGTCGATCTCCTCCAGTTCCAGCACGACGAGATCGTCGACCCGGTGAGCCGCGACCTCGTAGGCCTGACGGCCGCCGCCGGTCTCCAGCGTCACGGTCCGGAGATAGAGGGCGCCGTCCTGTTGCTCGGCCGCCGCGAGATGGTGGCGGACGACGGCCGCGAGGTCGGGCAGGGCCGCGTCGAGCACGGTTCCGACCGTAGCCGCCGCGGGGGCGTTGGCGCTCGCCTGGACGATGGTGAGGGACCGGGCCTCGAGGCCGAGCAGGAACCCGTGCGGCTGGACGCTGCCGACGATGTGGATGGGCTCGCGATCGCACGCGCTCAGGTCGAGACGCGGGGCCGCGCCGCTTCGAAGGTTCAAGCCGGGATTCGCCTCCTCACCGGGTCAGTCGCAGAGTTTAACGCGTGTTAACAGCCGAACCGGGCCGCTCCTATAGGCTTAAAGCACGGGTCGGGACGGCCCGCCCCGTCCGCGCGCGCCGTCCGGGCCGGGCTCAGGAGGCGGGAGCCGTCTCATCCGCCTCGCGCGCGCGACGCCAGGTCGCACGGCGGGGCTCCGGCGATGCCCCAGGGCGCCGAGCCTGCGGGGAGCGGCACCCCTGGGGTCTGGATCGCGAGATCCGGGCCGCGCGAACGATCGGGACCCGCGCTCGGCTCGCCGGCGGCGGGGGACGCCGCGCCGTCAGCCGCGCCCCAGCGCGTAGAATTCCGGGTTGGGGCGCAGGCTGGTGACGTTCGCCAGCCGGTTCGACAGGCCGAAGAAGGCCGCGATGGCGGCGATGTCCCAGGCATCCGCGTCGTCGAATCCGTGAGCCCTGAGCGCCGCGAACGCGGCCTCCCCGACTTGGTGCGCGGACTGGCTGACCAGCATGGCGAAGTCGAGCATCGCCTTCTGCCGGTCGGTGATATCGGCCTTGCGGTAGTTGATCGCCACCTGATCGGCGATCAGCGGATTTTTGGCGCGGATCCGGAGGATCGCCCCGTGGGCGATCACGCAGTACTGGCACTGGTTGATGGCCGAGGTCGCCACGACGATCATCTCGCGCTCGGCCTTGGTCAGGTTGCCCGGCCTGTCCATGAGGGCGTCGTGGTAGGCGAAGAAGGCCCGGAACTCGTCCGGGCGGTGGGCCAGCACCAGGAACACGTTCGGGACGAAGCCGGACTTCTCCTGCACCGCCTCGATCCGCGCGCGGATGTCGTCCGGCAAGGTCTCCAGGCGGGGGATCGGGAAGCGGCCGATCGGGGCGTCTTCGGCTGACACGGGCGCGCTCCTCGCAGATCGTCGCAGATCGAGCCGGCGCCCGAGGCCGCCGGCCGTCCCGGTCAGCCGATAGACCGAACGGTCCCGCCGACGCAATCGAGCGGGGCCGCGGGCCGGACCGCGGACCGGACCGCGCGCTTACGACCGGAACAGCGCGAGACGCCGGTCTATTTCAGCAGCAGAACCGGGACGTGAATACCTTCGATCGCTCATGAGCGACGATCTTCGAGAATAACCGTTGCCGCTCGTGGCGCCGCGCGGGCCTGTATCGCCCCGTCACGGCGGGGACGAAGCCCGCGACGCGGAGCTTAGGGATCCACGCGTCTCGCTGACGGCGGTGCTTTCTCGCGGCCTCGACCTGACACGGCCCTCGCGATCGGCCTCAACTCTGCCCGAAAGCTTCCGTCCGGTCCGGCCGGGATTCGATGGCGCGCGACGGCGCGCCGCGGGGAGGACCGGTGTGCCGCGACGGAAGACGGTCTGGACGAAGCTGTCGCTGCCGCGGGGCGGCGGATCGAAGCCCGTGTCGCGCCCGGGCGAGCGGTGTCCGCGCCGGGACCCACCCTGGGCCGCGTAGGCCTCCGGACCTTCCGAAGCCCGCGCCGCCCCCGCACCGACGGATCCAACCAGCGAGCCCGACAGCCGTGCGAACCCCAGCCACGCCCCGCACCCCGCGCCTCGCCCTGCTGCTGCCGGCGCTCCTGCCAGCGTTCCTACCGGCGATCCTGTCGACGGCCCTGCCGCGTCCGGTCCGGGCCGACGACAGCGTCGCGGCCCTCGCGGCCGGCGGCCTCGTCCTGGAGAAGACGGACCGGATCGCCCTCGTCTCCGAGGACCTCTTCCTGTCCGAGAAGGCGGTGCGGATCGCCTACCGCTTCCACAACCTGACCGACCGGGACGTCGAGACGACGATCGCGTTCCCGATGCCCGACATATCCGGCGGTCCCGACGCGATGCTCAACATCGCCGACCCGAAGCACGACAACTTCCTCCGCTTCACCACCGAGGTCGACGGCCGGCCGGTCGACTCGCAGGTCGAGCAGCGCGCCTTCGTCACGCCGGCCGGCAAGCCGGAGGTCGAGGTGACCGGGCGGCTGAGGAGCCTCGGCATCCCCCTCGTCCCGACGGTCGAGGCCACCGAGGCCGCTCTGGCGGCCCTGAGCGAGGATCAGCGCCGCCGCCTCGTGGCCGACGGCCTCCTGGAGGCCCAGGAGATGGGCAACGGCACGACGAGCCTATTCCCGGTCTGGACCCTGCGGTCGAAGTTCTGGCGCCGGCAGATCTTCCCGGCGGGACGCGACGTCGTCGTCCGGCAGAGCTACGTTCCGGGCCTCGGCGGCCTGTCCAGCCTGTCGTTCGGTACCGCGACCGAGGGCGCCGACGAGAGGGCCGAGTACGCGCGGAAATACTGCACGGACGCGGCCTTCCTGAAGGCGGCCCAGGCGCTCGCCCGCAGGGTCGAGGCGGCGGGCGGGCGGGGAATCCAGGCCTTCGAGCAGTACCTGTCCTACGTGATCACCTCCGGCGGCAACTGGGCCGGGCCGATCGGCACGTTCAAGCTGACCGTGGACAAGGGCGATCCCGCGACGCTCGTGTCGTTCTGCGGCACCGGCGTCCGCAAGACGGGCCCGACGACCTTCGAGAGCGTCGCGACGGATTACGTGCCCCGGCGCGACATCGACGTCCTGCTGCTCAAGACCACGGCGGGCCGATGAGCGGCGGCGCGCCACGCTGCCCGGATCCGGCGGGCCCGGCGGCCGGCCGCGACGACCCGGATCCCGCGCCGCGCAGACCCGACGGCCCGTGCCGGCCGAGATTGTACTGCCGATCACGTCCAGACCGCCACAGGAGGGATTCCGTGCGTATCCAAGCTCGTCCGGCGCGCCCGAGCGCGCGATCAGGCGTCCGATCGATCCTCCGACCGGGCCTCGTCGGCGCGCTCGCCGCGCTCGGCACCGTGGGCGCCCAGGCGGCGCCGGCCTGTCCCGCGCGGGACTTCCCGGGTTTCCTGGCCGCTTTCGCCGACGACGTCGCGGTCCAGAAGGCGTTCGTCGCCGTGCCCCTGCGCAGCGACACGATCGATCCCGAGGCCGAGCCCGAACCGAAGCCGGTGACGACGATGCTCGGCGCCGACGCGCTGCGCTTCCCGCTGATGCCGAGCCTCCGGACGCAGAAGACCGACGGCCTGAAACAGGCGCTGAGCGCCGCGGGGGCCGACGCGATGCGCGTCAAGCTGTTCAAGCCCGATACGGGCCTGCAGATCACCTACACGTTTCGCCGGGCGGCCTGCTGGACGCTCGTCAGGATCGAGGATGACAGCCTGTGAGCGCGGCCGTGCCGAGCACCCCGCGCGCGCATCGCGCGACCGCGCGGCCGCCGCGATGGCCGGCCGTGCTGCGCGTGCTGGCGCTCGGCCTCGGCGCGGGCGCGGGCGTCCCCTCCGCCCGGGCGGCCCCGGATTGCGCCGGGAATCGGGGCAGGGTCGAGACGCTGATCTGTGCCGACCCCGCCCTGACGCGGCTGGACGACGAACTCAGGCGCCTGTTCGACAGGATCGTGGGCGAGACACGCGGGGTCGACGGGGAGACCGGCCAGGCGATCGACACCTTCGGCGAGGACCACGCGCGCTGGCGCGCGCGGGTCCGCGACACCTGCCCGGACACGGCCTGCCTGACGCGCGCCTACACCGCGCGGATCGCGCGGGTCCGGCGCGACTGGAGCCGGGCCTTGTCGGACACGCCCGCGCTGCGGCACGTGGTCAACGCCCGTTTCGGCTTCTCCGTCGACGTGCCCGCCGACCTCGTCGCGGAGCCGCCGCCGGACAACGGCGACGGGCAGGCCTTCCACTCGGCCGACGGCCACCTGCAGCTGACGGTGTCGGGCCTGAACGCCGCGCGCGACCAGGATCTCGACGCCGTCGTGGCCGCGGATCGGCAGACCTGCCTGCGGCAGCCGCCCGAATACGCGGCGCGCAAGCCCGGCTGGATCGTGTTCTCCTGCACGACGGCGGCCGGAATCCTGTACCGGAAGACCCTCCTGGCGGGCGGGCGCGGCGGCGCCTTCGTCACCCTGCGCGTCCGCTACCCCGCGGCCGAGCAGGCGCGGTGGCGGGCGGCCGTCACGGCGGCCGCGACCTCGCTGCGCCCGACGGAACCGGCCCGGAGCACCCGCTGACGGCGCCCCGGGTCCCGGGCGCCTCCGGTCACCGCGAGAAGGTCGTGGCCGTCTGCGCGGTCGACACCATCATGTTGTAGTCGTTCACGATCCAGGTCACGTCGCGCCCGGCGCCGCGCCGGGCGTCGCCCTTGGCCTTGGCGAGCTTGGCGTCGAACTCGCGCAGCTTGCCCAGGAGCGCGCGCGGCCGGCTCTCGAACACGTGGAAGGAGTTCGGGTTGGCGGCGCTGTACCCGTCCATGTCCTTCACGGCGGCGGCGTAGCGCCCGAGCGCGGCCTCGAAGGCCGCCATCTCGACGACCGGCTCGGCGTCGGTGGGCAGCAGGTCCATGACCTTGCGGCACGCGGTCATCACGTTCGCGACGTGCCAGCGCGCCTTGCGACCCTCCCGCGCCTCGAGGGCGGCGAGTTCCAGCGCGTCGCTCTTCTCCTTCTCGACCCGCAGCGCGGCCTCGACCCTGGCGCGCGCCGCCAGGAAGGCCGGCCCCGCGACGGCGAGCTTGGCGTGGAGCGCCTTGCCCTGCTCCATCTTGTCCGCGCGGTAATCCTGCCGCTCGTAGTAGCCCTCCGCCTCGGTGACCGTCGGGGCGAGCGCCTGATAGGCGGCGATGTAGCTCTTCACGGCGCCGTCGAGGTCCGGCATCGCGGGCGGCTGCGCCGTCGCGGCCTCCGCCTTCGCGATCTCGCCGCGCACGTCGTAGAGCCCGTAGAGGCCGTAGATGGTCCGCTCGCGGCCGGTCGGGCCGGTCTTCATGTTGACCCAGCTCTGATAGCGGCTGAGCGATTCCTGCGCCCGCAGGGTCCGGTTGAGGAGGCCGACATAGGCGTTGAGCTTGCGGATCGTCTCCTGCGCGGGGTCGCTCTCGGGCTTGGTCGTCGGCCCCGCCGGCGACGGGGCGGGGGCCTGCGCGCGGGCCGGGGCGGCCGCGAGCAGCGTCGCCAGCATCAACCAAGTCGTCGTTCTCAGGGTCGTCGCTCTCATGGGCGCGGGGGATCCTCCGGATGGGTTGTTCCCGTGTAGCCGGCGATCTGCGCGAAGACCAGACGCGGGATCGGGTCGATCGCGCCCAATAGATCTCACGGGATCGACAGCGACCGTTTATCGGAGAGATCGACGATCACATCCCCGATCATCGCCACCGGGACGATGATCTCGCGCGATGTCGGAGGTCGAGGCCGGGAACGTCTATCGCGGCGTCCGGAAGCCCGCCCCCGGGGACCGGGCCGGGACAGCCGCTGGGCCGCATCGTCCGGTCGTCCCGGCGCGCCCGCGACGCCCCGCACCGGCGGCGCGATCCCGCCTCGTCCCGCGGAGGCGGATCGGGTAGAGGATCGGCCGATGCTCGACGGCCATCCCCGCATCCTGGCTGACCTGCGCGCCCGGCTGGCCGAGCCACATCGCGTCTATCACGGCCAAGCGCATATCGACGCGCTCCTGGAGGCGTTCCGCGCCCGCCGCGGGACGGTCCGGGATCCCGACGCGGTGGAACTGGCGATCTGGTTCCACGACGCCGTCTACCGGCCGGGCGCCCCGGACAACGAGCGCCGCAGCGCCGCGCTCCTGCGGGCGCTGCTGGACGGCGCGGTCCCGGCGCCCGCGCTGGCGGCGGCCGAGACGATGATCCTGGCGACCGAGCGGCACGCCGTCCCGGACGGCCTGCCGGCCGCGCTCGCCGCGGACGTCGCGGTCTTCCTCGACATGGACATGGCGATCCTGGGGGCGGCGCCGGCCGCCTACGACGGCTACGCCACCGGCGTGGCGCGGGAATTCGTCCCGTTCGTGGGCGCGGCCGCCTACCGGCGGGGGCGCGCGGCCTTCCTGCGGGGGACCCTCGAGTCCGGCCGGCCGCTGTTCGTCACCGACCGGGCCCGGGCCGAGCTGGAGGGGCCCGCGCGATCGAATATGCGGCGGGAGCTCGCGGCGCTGGACCGGTGACAGGCGACCCGGACCCGCGACCCGCACCCGGTCACGGCGCGATGAGGTGCGGCACGAACCGGGCCCGGTCGGTCGTGATGAGGCCGTCCGACTCGCGCAGGCACAGGCCGGCGGGCCGGTCGCCGACCATCCAGCTGCCGACCAGCGCGCGGCGGCCGTCGAAATCGGGCAGCGCGGCCAGGGCCTGCCGCACGTAGCCCTCGCCGCCGTAGGGACCCTCGTCGCGCGCCGCGACGGCGCCGTCGCGCACGATCAGCACGTTGGCGCCCTCGCGGCCGTAGAGGGGTTTCCTCACGAAGCTCCGGCCCAGCGCGGCCTTGGCCGGGTCCTCCTCGAAGAAGGCCGGCAGCAGGTTGGGATGGCCCGGCGCCATCGCCCAGAGATGGGCCAGCAGCCCCTTGTTGGAGAGCACCGCCTTCCAGGGCGGCTCCAGGAAGCGGGTCGCCGCCGCGCCGACCGCCCGGCCGAACGGGTCGGCGAACATCCACTCCCACGGGTAGAGCTTGAACAGGCAGCCGATCGGGATGCCGGCCGCGTCCACGAAGCGCCCGTCCTCCGCGAGCCCGATCGCCTCGACCGGCAGGAAGGGGGCGGGGCGGCCGGCCTGCAGCGCGCAGTCCTGGAGATAGGCCAGCGTGCCGCGATCCTCCGGCGCGTCGGGGAAGCCCGCGAAGGCGACGCCCTCCGGGGGCGCCACGGCGGCGAGGCGCGCCACCAGCGCCTCGTGCAGGGTGTTGAACTGATCGGCGCCGGCGGGGAGGCGTCCCCGCGCCAGCCCGTCCTCCAGCCACAGCCACTGGAAAACCGCGCTCTCGTAGAGGGCGGTGGGCGTGTCGGCGTTGTACTCCAGGAGCTTGGCCGGCCCGTCGCCGCCGTAGCTGAAGTCGAAGCGCCCGTACAGGCTGGGATCGCGCCGCGCCCAGCTCGCCCGGATCGCGTCCCAGGCGTGCTCCGGGATCCGCAGCGAGCGGAGGATCGCCGCGTCCCGGACCGCCCGGTCCACGAAGGCGAGGCAGAGGTCGTGCAGCGCGGCGCTCGGCGCCTCGATGGCGTCCTCGATCTCCGCGAGGCTGAAGGCGTAGTAGGCGCTCTCGTCCCAGTAGGGGGCGCCGTCGAACGTGTGGAAGGTGAAGCCGGCGCGCGCGGCGTGGAGCCGCCAGTCGGGCCGCTCCGGGATCGGCACGCGGCGCATCAGCCGCCGCCGAACCCGCCCGCGCGGCCGCCCGAGCCTCCGGAGAACGCCGTCGCCCGCCCGGTGCCGCCGAAGCCGCCGCGGCTGACCGTGCGCGGGGTCGTGCTCGTCGTCGTGCTCGTCGTGCTCGCGGTGCGGGCGACCGAGGCGGGGACGTGGACCCGCGAGGCGCCGCCCGCGTAGGCGACCCGGCCGCCCGCACCGGTGCAGTAGCCGCCCCTGTGCCCGGCCGTCGCGGTCCCGGCCTCGTCGCGCTCCTCCTCGGGCGCGTGCGGGTAGAGCGGCTGGACCGGCAGGTCCTGCGCGTCCGTCCGCCCCATCATGAAGGCGGCCATCACCGGCAGGTAGCGGCCGCGCGCGGCCTCCGTGACCTGCGCGCCCGGCGTGCAGCCGCCGGTCCCGTGGTGGCGCTGGCAATCGGCCTCGGTCTCGTAGCGCGGCGCCGTCGCCGCGTAGGTCTCCTGCGCGCTCGTGTAGGCGGCGATGCAGGCCTCGGCGCCGCGCAGCTGCTGGGCGATGCAGGCGCCGAGCGTCCCGTAGACGAGCGCCTCCTCCTCCCGCTGGGACGGGTCGAGGCCGCCGAGCGTCAGGGCGGCCGCGCCGGCGCCCGCGACCAGGACCAGAGACACGGCGGCCGAGCGCTTGGAGCGGCGGGCGGCGGCGAAGCCGGTCGCGGACCCGCCGGCGGCGCGGCCGGCAGCATCGGGGGCCGCGTCGGGAGCTGGCGCGGTCTCCGTCACCGGCCCCTCAATAGGTCATCGAGGCGGCGTTCACGACGCCCCCCGCCAGCGAGGCCGCGCCGAGGAGGATCGCGGCGGCGGCGCGGTCCTCCTCGATGCGCCGCGACAGGTCCGGCACCGCGAGGCGCACGAGCCAGTAGATCGCGATCTGGATCACGAGGGCGATCAGCCCCCAGACCAGGCAGTCGAGCAGGGACGCCGCGTTGTAGATCGCCACCGCCAGCGGCAGGGTGAAGCCGACCAGGCTCCCGCCCAGCGCGACGGCGGCCGCCGTCACGTCCCGGCGGATCAGCGCGAGCTCGTTGTGCGCGGTGGCGAGGGTGTAGATCAGCAGGTAGAGGCCGATCAGCCCGGCCGCAGTGCCGAGATAGAGCAGGAAGTCGGGCAGTCCAAAGACCAGGGTCACGCAAGACCCGCCGTCTCGCCGGCCCCGATCGTCGCGCGCGCCGCGACCGGACAGGTCTTCCGGTCGAATCGCCCGGCACGCGAAGCGGATGTCGGGGCTGATTGCTGCGCGCGGGACCGATTCACACGCGCGAATGCACGCAATTTCCCGCGCGGTGTCAAGCTTGTCGCGGATTTCAGAGGGTTAGACTGGCGGCAATACGCGCGAGGCCGGCCCGCGTCGGCGGGTCGGGCGCTACCAGACCAGCCGCTCGATCACCGCGTCCGGATGCACCGCCTGCCGGCCGAGCCATTCCGCCACGTCGCCCAGCCGGTGATGCGCGGCCGTGACGCCGAGTTCCTCCGCGTGGATGCCGCGGGCCACCAGCAGGCTCGCGAGGCCGAAGCCGCGGGCGCCGGCGATGTCGGTGCGGATCGCGTCGCCGATCGCCAGGACCCGTGCCGGATCCACCGCGGCCCCGGTGAGCGCCGCCCCCTTGGCGAGCGCCGCCTCGTAGACCGGGCGGTGCGGCTTGCCGGCGTACACCACGGGGCCGCCGATCTCCGCGTAGGCCGCCGCGAGCAGGCCCGCGCAGGGGATCAGGCGGTTGCCGCTCTCCACGACGAGATCGGGATTGGCGCAGATCATCGTCAGCCCGCGGGCGGCCAGGCGCTCCAGCTCCGGCCGGTAATCGTCCGGGGTCTCGCTGCGGTCGTCGAACAGGCCGGTGCAGACGACGAGGTCGGCCTCCGTCTCCGGGACGAGGCTGAGGTCGAGCCCCTGGAAGATGCCGAGGTCGCGCTCGGGACCGAGATGCCGGATCCGCGCGCCCGGGCGCGCGGCGATCAGGTCGTGGGTGAGGTCGCCCGAGGTCAGGATCGCGTCGTAGGCCTCCCGCGGCACGCCGAACCGGTCGAGGATGCGGCCGACGCCGTCGCCGGGCCGGGGCGCGTTCGAGACGAGGACGACCCGGCGCGGCCGCGCGCCCGGGAGGTCGCGGAACCGGATCAGCGCCTCGCCGGCGGCCCCGTGGGCCGTCTGGCCGTCGTGCAGCACGCCCCAGACGTCGCAGAGGATCAGGTCGTACCGGTCGGCGACCTCGGCGAGACCCTGGAGGGTCGGGATCGGTGCGGGGGTGCTGGTCATGGACGGTCCTGGATTCAAAAGGTCCGGGACCTTTTGTGGGGGCAGGGCAGAGCCCTGCGATACATCAGGGCCGCGCCCTGACAACCCGCCGGGGCGCGCGGCAGCCGGAAATCCCTCACGGGCGCCGCGCCGGTCCCAGCCGGTGCTCGGCGAAGAAGTCGAGCATCGCCCGGGACGCGTCGGGCCCCTCGGGATCCGTGTAGCTGCCGTCGGGGCGGCCGCCCGACCAGGCGTGGCCGGCGCCGCGCACCCGCCAATCCTCGACCACGACCCGGCCCGCCTCGTCCCGGTAGCGGGTGCGGGTGAAGGGATGGCCGCGGCCCTCGAACGTCTCCGACCGGGGCGTCAGCCCGGCGACCTTGGCCTGGGCGAGCACCTGGTCGGCGTTGCGCACGCTCACCGTGCCGTCGTCCTCGCCGTGGAAGATGATCGTCGGGACGCGGGCGGCGGGCGCGGGGGTGCCGAAGGCGGTCGGAGCGCCGAGGCCCGGTGCACCGACCTGCATGGCCATCAGCGCCGAGCCGAGATCCCGGGCGCAGCCGGCCGCGAGGCCCGAATGCACGCCGACGGCGGCGTAGAGATCCGGGTAGGCGCGGGCGATGTTGAGGGCGGCGGCGCCCCCCGCCGACAGGCCGGCGATGTAGACCCGGGCCGGGTCGATCGCGTGCTCCGCCATGATCGCGCGGGTGAGGCCCGCGATGATGGCCGGCTCGCCCGCGCCGCGGCCCTGGTCCCGGGGGCTCGTACCAGTTCCAGCAGCGCTGGGCGTGGGCCTGGCGGCTCTGGGCCGGGTAGGCCACGAACACGCCGGCGCGCTCGGCGAGGGTGTTCATGCCGGTGCCGGCGGCGAAATCGTCCGGATTCTGCGTGCAGCCGTGCAGCATCACGATCAGCGGCGCCGGCCGGTCGGGGTGGCTCGGGATGAACAGCTTGTACTCGCGGGTGCCGGCGGGCTCGGCGTGGGTCAGCGCCACGAAGCGGCCCCCGGTCCCGCCCGCCCGGTCGGCGGGCGGCGGGGCCGGCGGCCGCAGCGGGTTGCCCAGGCCCTTCAGCACCGGCGCGAGCCCGCGCACGACCTGCCCCACCACCTCGCGCATCCGCGTCCCGGACTCCGCCGCGGGATTCCGCGTCTCGGCGGCAGGCTGCGGCGCGGCCGACGGATCGGCGGGCGGGGGGCTTCTGACCCCCGAGGCTGCGCTGGATGAGGGCGGTCGCCTCCTCGAGCCGGCCCAGGCCGGTCAGGCGGGTGGCCTCGATCATGTCGGCGAAGGGTGACGGGCCGGTCCTGTCGTCGCGCTGTCCGTCGCGACTGCCGAAATCCTCGGTCATGCGTGCGCGCCTCACTGCCTCAGCATCTCCGTCACGGCCGGACCCGGCACGCCCGTGCCACCGCGTGGACCAGCCCCCGCCATCCCGAGAGATGGTGCGCCGACGGCGTTTTGTGCATTGCACTAAACGCCCCTGTGCGATGCGGCAACAGCCGGTGCCGCGCACGGAGCGGGGGCTCCGGCGGGCGGATCAGACCGGATCGTCCGCGCCGATGTAGTCGGCCCAGATCGCGGCGGGACCGAGGCTCGCGCGGAAGCTGTCGTGGCGGGCGCGCTCCGCATCCGTAAGGCGGCTGCGGTAGGGACGGGGTGCCGCCGGGGCCGCCGCCAGGGCGGCCGATCCGGCCGCCGGGGCAGCCTTCTCGGCCTCCAGGAGCCCGAGGCTGGTCTGCTTGCCGCCGAGCAGCTCGACGTAGACCTCGGCCAGGATCTGCGCGTCGAGGAGCGCCCCGTGCTTGGTCCGCCGGGTGTTGTCGATGCCGTAGCGGGCGCAGAGGGCGTCGAGGTTGTTGGCCGCGCCCGGGTGCTTGCGCCGGGCCATCGGCAGGGTGTCGACCACGTCCTCCAGCTGGATCGGCGGCGGGGCGTTCGCGCCGAGCCGGGCGTATTCCATGTTGAGGAAGCCGACGTCGAAGGGCGCGTTGTGGATGACGAGCCGCCCGTCGGCCAGGAACGCCAGCAACTCGCCGACGATCTCGGCGAAGACCGGCTTGTCGGCGAGGAACGCGTCGGACAGGCCGTGGACGTTGAACGCGCCCTCGGAGACCGGGCGCTGCGGGTTGCAGTAGCGGTGGAAGGTCCGGCCGGTGGGGATGTGGTTGAGGAGCTCCACCGCGCCGATCTCGATCAGCCGGTCGCCTCCCTTCGCCTCCGTGCCGGTGGTCTCGGTGTCGAGGACGATCTCGCGCAGCATGGGTCTCGCGGCTCGCGGGGATGGGGGCGGACCCTAGCCGGATAAGCCCGGACGGTTAACCCGCCCTGCACGGCCGTCCCCGTCCATCGCCCGTCGACCGCCCCGCCTAGCGGGAGGTGTTGCGGTAGACGCAGACCGGCCCCCGGTCCTCGTAGCCGCCCGGGCAGGCGGTGACGCAGGCACCGGCCGCGACCTTCTTCGGCGGCGGGCAGCTGGCGGCGTACTGGGCCTGCGCGGGCACAGCCGCCAGCAGCGCGAGGAGGGTTGCGGCCCGGATGCCGCCTGACCGAACGCGATCGATCCCGCCCCAGCGCCGCGCCATCACGTCCATCCCGCAGTTCGTGTTCCCCCCGGAACGCAACCGCAGATATTCAATCCGCCCAGCGCGTCATCCGTTGCCGGCGTGCGGCTTCGCACGGGGCGTTGTCAGGCGCTCGACGATCCGCGCCACCTCGGCCTCGGCGGCGGGGAAACCCCGGCCCGTGTCGATGACGAAATCCGCCCGGGCGCGCTTCTCGGCGTCGGGCATCTGCTTGGCGAGGATCGCCGCGAGGGCCGCCTCGGTCATGCCGGGTCGGGCGAGCACCCGTTCGCGCTGGATCTCGGGCGGGGCGCTCACCACCGCGACCGCGTCGCAGCGGTCCTCGCCGCCGGTCTCGTAGAGGAGCGGGACGTCGAGGACGACCAGCGCCGCCGCCGCGTGCCGCGCCAGGAATTCCGCGCTGGCCGCCCGGACCAGGGGATGCACGATGGCCTCCAGCGCCGCCATCCGGTCCGGCGAACCGAGCACCGCGGCGCGCAGCCGCGCCCGGTCGACGCCGCCGTCCGCGCCGAGCACGCCGGGAAAGGCCGCGCCGATCGCCGCCGCGGCCGCGCCGCCCGGCCCGTAGAGGGCGTGGACGGCGGCGTCGGCGTCGTGGACCGGGACGCCGCGCTCCGCGAACATCCGGGCCGTGGCTGACTTGCCCATGCCGATCGAGCCCGTGAGCCCGAGGATGACGGGTCCGGATCCGGCCGTCGGCATCATCCGGCGAGGTCCGCCACGATCCGGTCGCGCAGCTCCGGGGTGACGGCGGGGCGCGGGCCGAACCACGCCTCGAAACCCGGCACCGCCTGGTGCAGCAGCATGCCGAGCCCGTCCACGGCCGCGAGCCCCCGCCGGCGCGCCGCCGCCAGGAGCGCCGTCTCCAGGGGCGCGTAGACGATGTCGGCCACGGCCGCGTCCGCCGGCAGGGGCGACAGGTCGACGGCGAGGGGCGGCTGGCCCTTCATGCCCAGGGACGTGGTGTTGACGAGGAGGCCGGTCCCGGGAAGCGCCGCCGGCAGGTCGTCCCAGGCGAGCGCCGCGCCGACGCCCGGCGCGAGCGCCGCCACCGCCTCGGCCCGGGCCGCGGTGCGGTTGGCGACCCAGACGCGCCGCAGGCCGCGCTCGGCGAGCCCGACCACGACCGCCCGCGCCGCGCCGCCGGCGCCGAGCACCAGGGCGGTGCCACCCGCGCGTTCCGGCCAGGCCGCGCCCAGGCTGTGGTCGAGATGGGCGCAGAAGCCCGGCGCGTCGGTGTTGTCGCCGCGGATCCGGCCGTCCGGCCCGACCACCAGGGTGTTGACCGCGCCGATCGCCCGGGCCCGCGGCGTCAGGGTGTCGGCCAGCGCGAAGGCCGCCTCCTTGTGGGGGATCGTGACGTTGCCGCCCCGGAAGCCCGAATCCGGCAGGCCCCGGACGAAGTCCGGGAACGCCGCCGGCGGCACGTCGAGCCGCTCGTAGGAGCCCGGGATCCCGTGCACGGCGAGCCAGTGGCCGTGGATCAGCGGCGAGCGCGAGTGGGCGATCGGGTGGCCGACCACGAAGGCGCGGGGGGTCGCGACGCTCACGCCGCGCAATCCTGCGCGAGGCGGCAGGCCGGACCGCCGGCCTCCTCGACCTGGAGGGTGGCGTGGCCGATGCCGAACCGGGCGCGCAGGCCCTCGGCGGTGTCGGTGAGGAAGCCGTTGCCGGGCAGGCGGTGGGCCTGATGACCCTCCTGCATCACGAGATGGACCGTGAGGGCGACGCTGGTGGTGCTCATGGGCCAGATATGCAGGTCGTGGAGGCCGGCGACGCCCGGCCGTTCGAGGAGGAAGCCGGTCACCGCGTCCGGGGAGATCTCCGGCGGCACGGCGTCGAGGGACATGGCCACGCTGTCGCGCAGCAGGCCCCAGGTCGCCCAGACCACCAGGGCGGCGATGACGAGGCTGACCGCCGGGTCGAGCCAGGCGAGGCCGGTGAGCTGGATCACGAGGCCCGCCACCACGACCCCGGCCGAGACGGCGGCGTCGGCCACCATGTGGAGGAACGCCCCGCGGACGTTGATGTCGCCCTTGGCGCCGCTGGCGAAGAGCCACGCGGTGAGGCCGTTGACCAGGATCCCCACCGCGGCCACCACCATCACGGTCGTGCCCGCGACGGGCTCCGGGTGGACCAGCCGGACCAGCGCCTCCCAGATCACCGCTCCCATGGCGATGAGCAGGAACACGGCGTTGAACAGGGCCGCCAGGATCGAGGAGCCGCGGTAGCCGTAGGTGAAGCGCGCGCTCGCGCGGCGGCGCACCAGGATCGCGGCGATCCAGGCGGCCGCGAGGCCCAGAACGTCCGACAGGTTGTGGCCGGCATCGGCCACCAGCGACATCGAGTTGCTGAGATAGCCGTAGACCGCCTCGATCACCACGAAGGCGGTGTTGAGCACGATGCCGATGGCGAAGGCCGTGCCGAAATCCTTCGGCGCGTGCGCGTGGCCGCCGAGGCCGCCATGGGCGTGGCCCCCGTGGGCATGACTTCCGTGGGCATGGCTCCCGTGCCCGTGGCCGCCGTGCGAATGATCGTGTCCGGCCAAGAGCTTTTCCCTCAGAAGGCCAAGTAGCCGGCGGCGCGGAGCCGCGCGAGGAGCGGCAGCAGCGGCAGGCCCAGCACGGTGCTGTGGTCCCCGGCCACCGATTCGAACAGGTGGATCCCCGGCCCTTCGAGCTGGTAGCCGCCGACGCTCGACCGCACGCGCTCCGCGCCAGCGCAGTCCACATAGGCCGCGATCGCCCGTTCATCGAGAGGGCGCAGGGTCAGCCGGGCGGTCTCCACGAAGGCGTCCGCGACCGCCCCCGCCAGCGCCACGGCGGAATGCAGGGCGTGGGTCCGGCCGGACAGACGGGCGAGCTGCGCCCGGGCGGCCTCGGCATCGGCCGGCTTGTGGAACACCGTGCCGTCGCAATCGAGCACTTGGTCCGCGCCGAGCACGATCCGCCCCGGGAAGCGTGCCGCCACCGCCTCGGCCTTGGCGCGCGCGAGCGCAAGGGCGAGGTCGGGCGGGGACAGGCCGGGGCGCGCCGCTTCCAGGGCGCGCTCGTCGACGTCGGGCGACGCGGTCTCGACCGGCAGGGCGGCGCTCTCCAGCAGGAGGCGCCGGGTCGGGCTGGTCGAGGCGAGGAGGAGCGGTTGCGGACCGGTCCAGGGCGAGCGGGGCATCGCGCCAGTGTCACGGATCCGGGGATCTGTGCAAGACGCGCGCTGGGCTGCGACGAGCCCCGCCGCCGGGATCGACCGGGCGGCGGGGCTGTCGCGGCGCCGATACGCAACCTGGCGCCCGGTGATGATCCTGGCAGGGACCGGTTAGGGGAAGGTCAACGGCCCGATCGGGCCGGAATCGCGTTTCGTGCCGCTGCGGGACAGGCGTCGCGGCGTTCCGCGCGGCGGAGGCCGCCCGCGTCGTCATGGCGAGCGCAGCGACGTGACCCGGGGCCGCGCGCGGCTCACCACCGTGGCGCTGCCTGGATCGCTTCGCTCCGCTCGCGAGGACGGCGGTGATGCCCGCGACCGGGGATGGCCTCAGGTGTTCATCGAGTCGAAGAAGTCGCTGTTGCTCTTGGTCTGGCGCAGCTTGTCGAGCAGGAACTCGATCGCGTCGGTGACGCCCATCGGGTTGAGGATGCGGCGCAGCACGTAGGTCTTCTTGAGCGAGTCCGGCGGGACCAGCAGCTCCTCCTTGCGGGTGCCCGAGCGGGTGATGTCGATCGCCGGGAAGATGCGCTTGTCGGAGACCTTGCGGTCCAGGATGATCTCGGAGTTGCCGGTGCCCTTGAACTCCTCGAAGATCACCTCGTCCATGCGCGAGCCGGTGTCGATCAGCGCCGTGGCGATGATCGAGAGCGAGCCGCCCTCCTCGATGTTGCGGGCCGCGCCGAAGAAGCGCTTGGGCCGCTGCAGGGCGTTGGCGTCGACACCGCCGGTCAGCACCTTGCCGGAGGACGGCACCACGGTGTTGTAGGCGCGGCCGAGGCGGGTGATGGAGTCCAAGAGGATCACCACGTCGCGCCCGTGCTCCACGAGGCGCTTGGCCTTCTCGATCACCATCTCGGCGACCTGCACGTGGCGGGTGGCCGGCTCGTCGAAGGTCGAGGCGATGACCTCGCCCTTCACCGAGCGCTGCATGTCGGTGACCTCCTCGGGCCGCTCGTCGATGAGCAGCACGATCAGGTAGCACTCCGGGTGGTTGAGGGTGATCGACTGGGCGATGTTCTGCATCAGCACGGTCTTACCCGTGCGCGGCGGCGCCACGATCAGGGCGCGCTGGCCCTTGCCGATCGGCGCCACGATGTCGATGATCCGCGGCGAGAAGTCCTTCTTGGTCGGGTTGTCCAGCTCGAGCTTGAACCGCTTCGTCGGGAAGAGCGGCGTCAGGTTGTCGAAGTGGACCTTGTGCTTGATCTTCTCCGGGTTCTCGAAGTTGATCGTGTTGACCTTGAGCAGCGCGAAGTAGCGCTCGCCGTCCTTGGGGCCGCGGATCGGGCCCTCGACGGTGTCGCCGGTCCGCAGGCCGAAGCGGCGGATCTGGGTCGGCGAGATGTAGATGTCGTCCGGGCCGGGCAGGTAGTTCGAGTCGGAGGAGCGCAGGAAGCCGAAGCCGTCCTGCAGCACCTCGACGGTGCCCGACCCGATGATCTCGACCTCCTTGGCAGCGAGCTGCTTCAGGATGGCGAACATCAGCTCCTGCTTGCGCATGGTCGAGGCGTTCTCGACCTCGACCTCCTCGGCGAAGGCCGTCAGGTCGGTCGGCGTCTTCGATTTGAGGTCCTGGAGCTTGACCTCGCGGACGCCCTCGAGGGCGGCCGGCATGGTGGGGCGATCGGTGGACACATCGGCCGACTCCGCGGTCTCGATGTCGTCGGCGAGGGCGTCGGGATTTGGCGTCATGGGGGTATCTTGAGACCGACGGAGTAGGTGGGAGGGCCGGTTCAGTGCCAGGTGCCCGGGGGATGGGCACCGGAGAGCGGGCCGCGCTGCGGCGAGGGGCCCGGGGTCAGGTTGGCGAAACCGATGAGGCAGGACCCTCGCGGCTCACGGGCGCGCTGCGGCGCAGACCTTGTGATGAGGGCCCCACACAGATAACGCCTTTTTCGCCCGCACTCAAGGGCCCGGGGTGGTGGACCGGGATCCCGACGGCGCGGCGACGGGCCGGGCGACCGGCTGGGCCTCGCGGGAGGGCCGTGCCGGCGCTACACAGGACGTGTCGCGCCGAGCTCGGGCCGTCTCTCGGAACCGGGCCGACGCGCGGCCGTTCCCTGTCCCGGTGCTGCGGCGCAGCAGACCGCCGAATCGAGAGTTCCCCCAGACCGCCATGCGCGACGACGCCACCGGACGCACCCTCACCACGCACGAGCCGCGCCGGATTCCCTGGCTCGAGATCGTCTTCGGCTTCGGCCCGATGCTGCCGATCGCCGTCGGCACCGCCGTGGCGTGGTGGCTGAACGGCAAGCCCCTCGACTACCTCGTGGCGCTGTTCACCCTGCTCTACGCCGCCTCGATCCTGCTGTTCCTGGCCGGCGTGCGCCGCGGCGTCAGCTTCCGGACCGAGGGCGGGCCGCAGGTGTCGCAGATCGTCACCATGCTGGTCCTCTACGGCCTCGGGCTGGGCAGCCTGTTCGCGGCGGTGATGGGCAAGGCGGTGCCGGCGCTCGCGATGCTGATCCTCGGCTACGCCGCCATCGGGATCCTCGATCCGATCGCGGCGCGCGCCGGCGAGGTGCCCCTGTCGCATGCCCGCCTGCGCCCGCTGCAGATGCCGATCGCCGTGGTGAGTCTCGCGGCCCTGCTCTGGCTCAAGCTGACCGCGCCGTACTGAGTTCTCGCCGAGCGAACCGCGCCCCGGTCCGGTGCGCGGCGCGCGTCCGACACGGCTCCCGCATCGACGCGTCGGCTGACGCGCCCCACACGTCGCCACCGGCGCAGCGAGGTGAGCCGGGGCCGCGTGACCTCGACCGGCGCGGCGCGGTCCTGGATGGCTCCGCTCGCGAGGGCGACGGCGCCGTCCTGCCCGGGATGGTCGGGTGCCGGGCGAGCCCGCAAACCGAATTCCCCTTTCGCCCGGCATGCTCTAGAGCCCGGCCGCAGGATCTCCGCCCGCCGGAGACGATCGAAGATTCGATGCGGGACCCGGATTCCGGGTCCGCGAGAAGCGAATGCACCCATGTCCAAGCCCGACACCCCGAAGGCCGAGAAGGCCGACACCCTGAAGCCCCGCCTGCCGCGCGGCTTCGTCGACCGCCGCGCCGGCGAGATCGCCGCGCAGGGCCGGATGCTGGAGACGATCCGCAAGAGCTTCGAGCTCTACGGGTTCGAGGCCCTGGAGACACCCTTCGTCGAGTACACCGAGGCCCTGGGCAAGTTCCTGCCCGACCTCGACCGCCCGAACGCCGGCGTGTTCTCGTTCCAGGACGACGACGAGGCGTGGCTGTCGCTCCGCTACGACCTGACGGCGCCACTGGCCCGGTTCGTGGCCGAGAACTACGACGCCCTGCCCAAGCCCTATCGGAGCTACCGGGCCGGCTACGTCTTCCGCAACGAGAAGCCGGGGCCGGGCCGCTTCCGCCAGTTCATGCAGTTCGACGCCGACATCGTCGGCGCCGGCAGCGTCGCGGCCGATGCCGAGACCTGCATGCTGATGGCCGACACGCTGAACCGGCTCGGGCTCGGCGGCCAGTACGTGGTCAAGGTCAACAACCGGAAGGTGCTCGACGGCGTCATGGAGGCGATCGGGCTCGCCGGTCCCGACAAGGCCGGCCAGCGCCTCACCGTGCTGCGGGCGATCGACAAGCTCGACCGGCTCGGCGTCGACGGGGTGCGCGACCTGCTCGGGTCCGGCCGCAAGGACGAGAGCGGCGACTTCACCAAGGGCGCGGGCCTCGACGCGGCGGCGATCGGCCGGATCCTCGCCTACGTGTCGTTCCAGGCGGATGCCGGCGACGGCGCCGACAAGGTGGCGTTCTGGGAGAAGTTCTTCGCCGGCTGGCACGACGCGGTCGGCGACTCGGAGACCGGCCGGGAGGGCATCGCCGAGCTGCACGCGATCATGCGCCTCTGCGCCGCCGCCGGCTACGGCCACGACGTGATCCGGGCCGATCCGAGCGTGGTGCGCGGGCTCGAATACTACACCGGGCCGGTCTACGAGGCCGAGCTGACGTTTCCCGTCACCAACGAGGACGGCCAGACCGTGCGCTTCGGCTCGGTCGCGGGCGGCGGGCGCTACGACGGCCTCGTCGGGCGGTTCCGGGCCGAGCCGGTGCCGGCCACCGGCTTCTCGATCGGCGTCTCGCGGCTGTTCTCGGCGCTCCAGCTCGTGGGCAGCCCCCTGATCGCCGGTGCCGAGGCCCCCGGGCCGGTGGTGGTGCTGGTCCTCGACCGGGAGAACATGGCCGATTACCAGCGGCTCGTCGCGCTCCTGCGCGCCGACGGCATCCGGGCCGAGCTCTACCTCGGTGCCGCCGGCATGAAGGCGCAGATGAAGTACGCCGACCGCCGCCGCGCGCCCGTGGCGGTGATCCAGGGCTCGAACGAGCGCCTGGCCGGCGAGGTCCAGATCAAGGACCTGATCGCGGGCGCCCAGGCGGCCGAGTCCATCGCCAGCAACGCCGAGTGGAAGGCGGCGCGGCCCGCGCAGGTCTCGTGTCCCGAGGCCGACTTGGTGGCGCAGGTCCGCGCCGTGCTGAGCCGGCATTTTCCGTCAACCGAGATCTGAGACACGCGCGGTTCGAACCGCGCCTCGAACCGCGCCCCGAACCGCGCGTCGAACGCAGGGGCTCCGGCGGCGTTGTCGTCGGTCGGTGCCGCGGAGATGTCGGGATGCGCGCGAAGATCCTCGTCCTGTCGGCCGGCCTGATCTGCGCCGGCGCGGGACCCGTCTGGGCCGCGCGGCCGGTCCTCGGCCGGCTGCCCAGCGCCGTCGCGCAGGCCACGCCCGGGACCGGCAGCGCGCCGATCCTGAGCGCCGGGATCGCGGGGGCGCCCGCCCTGACCGTGCTCGCCCGCCGCAAGCCGGCCCGGCGCCCGCGCGGCGCGCGCCTCGGCAGCCTCCGGCCGCTCTGAGGCCGCTGTGAGGCCGGTCACGTCCTTGATTCCGTAGCGGATAGCGGGTCCCGGCGCGGGACTGCGCAGTCCTGCGCGGCGCGCCGGCGCGGCGCCGCGGCACGTCTCGCCGCGCCGAGTGTCGCCAAGTCCGGTCGCGGTTGCTACAGAGCGCCCGCGAGGTGGATTGCCCCGCGAGGTGGATCGCGATGACACGACCGGAGGCGGGCGAGACGGGGGCGGGGGACGCGGCGCGCGCGCGGCTCTCCGCGCATCTGGCGGCGGCGGGCTACCGGCCGGTGACGCCGCCGGTGCTGCAACCGCTGGAGCCGTTCCTCGAACTGTCGGGCGAGGATATCCGCCGGCGGATCTTCGTCACCCAGGACGCGGGCGGCGCCGAGCTGTGCCTGCGGCCCGAGTTCACCATTCCGGTCTGCCGCCTGCACCGGGCGGAAGCCGACGGGCAGGCGGCCGATTACAGCTATTGCGGCCCGGTCTTCCGGCTCGCCGCCGACGAGCCCGACGAGTTCTTCCAGGCCGGCATCGAGTCGATCGGGCGGACCGACACGCCGGCGGCCGACGCCGAGGTGCTGGGCCTCGCCCTGGAGGGTCTCGCGCTGTTCGGCCGGACCGACCCGGCGGTGCGGCTCGGCGACATGGGCCTGACCGTGGCGCTCCTCGACGGGCTCGCGGTCCCGCCCGCCGCCAAGCGCCGGACGCTCCGGGCGCTCGCCGCCGGGCGCTCGCTGGACGCCGTGACCAACGGCGCCGAGGGCACCCGTCCGGAGGATCCCCACGCGGGCCTGCTGGCGGCGATCCAGGGCCAGGACCCGCGCGGGGTACGCGCCTTCGTGGAGGACGTGCTGGCCATCGCCGGGATCTCGGCGGTGGGCGGGCGCAGCGCCGGCGAGATCGCCGAGCGCTTCCTCGCCAAGGCCGCCGCGCAGGCCCATGGCGGGGCCGGGCTCAACGCCGAGAACCGCGCGCTCCTCGACCGCTACCGGGCGATCGCCGGCCACCCGGACGCCGCCGCCCGCGACCTGCGGGCGCTCGTCGCCGACGCGGGCATCCGGCACGACGCCCTCGCGGCCGCCCTCGACCTGTTCGAGGAGCGCACCGGCTTCATCGCGGCCCGCGGCCTGCCGATCGAGCGCTTCCGCTTCCAGGGCGGCTTCGCCCGCAACCTCGACTACTACACCGGCTTCATCTTCGAGGTGACCGAGCGGGACGGCCCGACCCTGGTCGGCGGCGGCCGCTACGACGGCCTGCTCGGCCATCTCGGCAGCCCGGCGCCGCTGCCCGCGGTCGGCTGCACCTTCTGGATCGAGCGCGTGGCGGGAGCCGGCCGATGAGTGCCTCGGACGCGGCCGCCATGCCGCTGATCCTCGCCGTCCCGTCCAAGGGTCGCCTGCAGGAGAATGCCAGCGCGTTCTTCGGCCGCGCGGGCCTCAAGCTCGCGCAGGGCGCCGGCGCCCGCGACTACCGGGGCAAGCTCATCGGCGTGCCCGACGTCGAGGTGCGCTACCTCTCGGCCTCCGAGATCGCCGCGCAGCTCGCCTCCGGCGCCGCCCATCTCGGCGTCACCGGCGAGGACCTGATCCGCGAGACCCTGCCGGACGTGCGCGGCCAGGTCGAGCTGCTGACGCCGCTCGGCTTCGGCAACGCCACCGTGGTGGTGGCGGTGCCCCAGGCCTGGATCGACGTGCGCGACATGTCCGACCTCGACGAGGTCGCGGCCGGCATGCGGACCCGTCACGGCCGGCGCCTGCGCGTCGCCACCAAGTACGTGAACCTGACCCGCCGGTTCTTCGCCGAGAAGGGCGTCGCCGATTACCGGATCGTCGAGAGCCTGGGCGCCACCGAGGGGGCGCCGGCCGCGGGCTCGGCCGAGATCGTGGTCGACATCACCACCACGGGGGCGACGCTCTCGGCCAACGCCCTCAAGGTGCTGGACGACGGCATCATCCTGCGCTCGGAGGCGAACCTCGTCGCCTCGCTCAAGGCCCCCTGGGGCGATGGCCAGCGGGCCGCGCTCCGCACCGTGCTCGGCCGCATCGCCGCCGAGGAGCGCGCCCGGACCACCCGGGAGGTGCGCGCCGCCCTGCCGGAGAGCGGCACGATCGACCTCGCCACCCTGGCCGGCCTGCACGAGGCCGAGCTGCCCTACGGCGCGCCGCAGGGTCCGGAGGGCGAGATCGTCCTGCGCTGCAAGGAGGCCGCGGTGTTCGAGCTGGCCGGCGCCCTGGTCGAGGCCGGCGCGCGGGCCGTGACGGTGCGGCGGGTCGACTACGCCTTCGCGGCCGAGAACCCGCTGGCGGAGCGGCTGCTGGCGCGGCTCTGAGACCGCCGCGCGATGGAGCTGAAATGGCTCGAGGACTTCCTGAGCCTCGCGCGCACCGGCAGCTTCTCGCGCTCGGCGGTCGAGCGCCACGTCACCCAGCCGGCCTTCGGCCGCCGCATCCGGGCGCTGGAGGGCTGGCTCGGCGTCGCGCTGGTCGACCGCAGCACCTACCCGACCGCGCTGACGCCGGAGGGCCGGCTGTTCCTGGAGACCGCCGAGGAGACCGTGCGGCGGCTCCACGGCAGCCGCGACGCGCTCCGGGCCCGGATCCGGCCGCCGCCCCGGACCGTGTCGGTGGCGGCGCTCCACACCCTGGCGCTGACCGTCTTCCCGCGCTGGTTCCGGGACGTCGAGGCCCGCACCGGGCCGCTCGGCAGCCGGCTGCTGCCGGACGATTTCCACGCCTGCGTGCAGGCCCTGGCCGAGGGCGGCTACGACCTGCTGCTGACCTACCACCATCCGCTGGTGCCGATCCCCCTCGACCCGGCCGCCTTCCCGCACCTCGCCATCGGCCGGGACAGCCTCGTGCCCGTGCACCGGCCGGGGCCGGCCGCGGACCGGCCCGGGCTCGGCTATCCCCGGGACTCGTTCCTGGGCCGGGTCGCGGCGCTGGCCGGCGACGGGGCGGCGGCCGCCCACGTCAACGAGAACGCCATGGCGGAGGCCCTGAAGTTCATGGTCCTCGCGGGCCACGGCCGCGCCTGGCTGCCCGAGAGCCTCGTCGCCCGCGAACTCGCCGACGGCAGCCTCGTAGCGGCCGGGCCGGGCACGGCGCTGGAGATCCGGCTGTACCGCCGGGCCGGCCGCGGCGGCGCGGTCGAGGCGGTCTGGGCCGCGGCCGCCGCCCTGGCGGCCGAACCCTAGGAACCGCCGCACGCCCCGGTGCCGGATCGGCATGGCCGGTGCCGACACGGCATTGGATTCCCGCCCCGCCGCGGCCCATCAGGGCGTCGCGACGGTCGGAGGCGGCGATGCTCGGTGTACTCGGCGGGATGGGCCCGATGGCCACGGTGGACTTCCTGGCCAAGCTCGTGCGGGCGACGCCCGCGGGGCGCGACCAGGACCACATCCCGACCCTGGTCTGCTCGGCCGTCGACATCCCCGACCGTGCCGACGCGATCCTGGGCGCCGGCCCGGACCCGCTGCCGGCGATGCGCGCCGCCCTGGCGCGGCTCGAGGCCGGCGGCGCCACCCGGATCGCGATCCCCTGCAACACGGCCCATCACTGGCACGCGGCGCTGCAGGCGGGGACGGCCCTGCCGATCCTCCACATCGTCGACGCCGTGGCCGAGACCCTGGCGGGAGCCGGAACCGGCGGCCGGATCGGCCTGCTCGCGACCGACGGCACCCTGCGGGCCGGGCTCTATCCGGACCGGCTGGCGCGGCACGGCCTCACCTGCCTCGGGCCCGATCCGGAGGGTCAGGCCGCCGTCGCGGCGGCGATCCGCCTGGTGAAGGCGAACCGCGCGGCCGAGGCGACGCCGCTCCTGGAGGCGCAGGCGCGGGCGCTGGCGGAAGCCGGGTGCGGCCGGGTGGTGATGGCCTGCACGGAGATCCCGATCGCGCTGGCCGGGAGTCCCGTGTCGGGCTTGCTGGTGGACGCCACCGAGGCGCTGGCGCGCGCCTGCGTGGCGGCCTGCCGGGACGACGCCGCCGCGCTGCCGCGCGCGGCCTGAGCGAAGGGGTTGGAGAGGATCGGAGCGGGCGCCCTCACGGGCCCTGCTTGGCGAATTCCGCCAGCACCCCGCGCAGGACCTTGAGCCGGGTCTCGTAGGCGGACTTGAGGCAGGCGACGTCGCCGCCGCAGGCCTGCCGCTCCTTGAGCCACGCTTCCTGGTCGTCGCGCAGCTTGGCCTGGCCGCCCATCGGCAGCACGCTCTTCAGGATCTCGAACCGGGTCGCCATCTCGACATCCCGATCGTTGAGGGGGAGATGCGCGCAGATCGCCTTCTCGTCGGGGGCCTCGGCCTTGTCGCACGGGAAGCTCGCGGCCCGGGCGGGGGCTGCGGCGATCGGGGCGGCGAGGGCGGCCAGCGCGAGGGCGCGGATGAGGGGCTTCGACATGGCCTCCCAACGGGCCGGCGGCGGAAAGGCTCCGGCCGCCGCGGCCGGCCGATGATCGGGCGTCTCTTCGGGAAGCGCCTGGGTTGGCGCTTGGGGCGGCGCCGGCCGGGATCACGGGATCACAGGATGGCGGGATCCCGGGATCAGAGGCCCGGCTTGACGATCGCCAGGATGACGATGCCGATCATCAGCAGCGTCGGCACCTCGTTGAGCACCCGGTAGAACTTGTGGCCGCGGGTGTTCCGGTCGGCGGCGAAATCCTTGACCATCCGGGCGAGCCAGCCGTGGATGCCCGACATCGCCAGCACCAGCACGAACTTCGCCTGCAGCCAGACGCTCGCGTAGAAGCCGCTCATCCAGGCGAGCGCCAGCCCGAACGCCCAGGTGGCGATCATCGCGGGGTTCATGATCGCCTTGAGCAGGCGGCGCTCCATGACCTTGAAGGTCGCCGACTGCGCCTCCGCGCCGGGCGGCAGGCTCGCGTGGTAGACGAACAGCCGGGGCAGGTAGAGCATCCCGGCCATCCAGGCGATCAGGCTGATGACGTGGAGGGCCTTGATCCAGTCGTACAGCACGCGCCCGACCTCAGCCCTGGCCGCGCAGCCGCGCGAGCATGCGCTCGACATGGGCCACCGGCGTCTGCGGCGTGATGCCGTGGCCGAGGTTGAAGATGTGCGGCAGGCCGGCGGTCGCCTCGAGCACCGCGTCCACCGCCGCGTCGAGGGCCGCGCCGCCCGCGATCAGCGTTTCAGGATGCAGGTTGCCCTGCGTCACCGTCGCGGCCGGCACCGTCTGCCGCAGGGCCTTCAGATCCACGCCCCAGTCGACGCCGACGGCGTCGGCGCCGGTCTCCGGTACCACCCGGGCGTGGCCGTCGAGGCCCGAGCCGCGGGCGAACACGATGATCTTGGCCCCCGGCACCCGGGCGCGGACGCCCGCCACCATCCGGGCGATCGGCCGCAGCGACCAGCGGGTGAGGGCGTCCGCCGCGGCCGCACCCGGCAGGGCGCTCTCGGCGACGTCGCCGACGGGCTCGACCGTGCCGCCGGGAGCCGGAACGGCAAGCGGCAGGGTGCCGGCGTGGGACTCGAAGATCTGCACCGCGTCGGCGCCGGCCTCGAGCTGGCGCACGAGGTACTCGGTCTGCACGGCGACGAGGCGGTCGATCAGGGTGTCGACCAGGGCGGTGTCGCCCTCGGCCAGCGCCCGCGCGGGGGCGAGGTCCGGCGTGCCGCGGCCGCCGATCATGTAGCTCGCCACCGTCCAGGGGGCGCCGCAGAAGCCGAGCAGCGTGGTCTCGCCCGGCAGCTCGGCGCGCAGCCGCGTCACGGTCTCGAAGACCGGCGCGAGGTGGCTCATCACCGCCGGGTCGCCGGCCTCGCGCAGGCGCGCGAACGCCGCCCGTCCGTCGAGGGGATCGAGCCGGGGGCCCTCGCCCTCCACGAAGCGCACGTCCTGGCCGAGCGCGTGGGGGACGACCAGGATGTCGGAGAACAGGATCGCCGCGTCGAAGCCGAAGCGGCGGATCGGCTGGAGCGTCACCTCGACGGCGAAGTCCGGGCTGTAGCAGAGATCGAGGAACGAGCCGGCCTGGGCGCGGGTCGCCCGGTATTCCGGCAGGTAGCGCCCGGCCTGGCGCATCATCCAGGCGGGGGGCGGCCCGATCGCCTCGCCCTCGAGGACGCGCAGCACCTTGCGCTCGGACGTCGTCCCGGACGTCTCCCGCTCGGGCTCGCGCTCCGTCCCCGTCATGGTCGCTCCCATCCCGTATCCCTCACCCCGCATGCCCGTCGGCGGGCGTCCTGTCGAGTCGAGGCGCGCCGATCCCCACACAGGCCCCTTCGAAAAGATAAGAGAGAATCTTGGAGTCTGTTTTTTCTCTTGGGGGGCCGAATCTCGGGGGCACAAAAGCGTCCACAGGCGGTCCCCGCCGCCGCGCCGTTAACGGGGCTTTAAAGGATTTCCGCCAACTTGCGAGAACCGGATGGTCCGACAGCGCCTTGGCAACGCCGAGTCGTGTACGGGCGCCGGATTCGCGACCGATTCGTCCAGAGAGCCGGATTCGGCGCGTCCCGATCGTCTGCCTGTGAACGGCGGAGTCGACAGCGCGCACCGGGATCGCCCTGGACCGGCCCGGCGGGGCATCCTATCCACACTCATCGACTCCCCTGGCGGCCGGCGGTGGACAACGTGGGCGCCGCGCGAGGCGGCCGCACAGTCGGCCGAGAGGTCGACCGCAGAGGCGATCGGAATGGGCCGCAGCTACTTCCACCTCCACCTCGTCTCCGACTCCACCGGCGAGACGCTGATCAATGTCGGGCGCGCGGCCGCCGCCCAGTACGAGGGCGTGTCGGCGATCGAGCACGTCTACCCGCTGGTGCGCTCGGCCGCGCAGCTCGACCGGGTGATCTCGGAGATCCGGGCCGCGCCGGGCCTCGTCCTCTACACGCTGGTGGGGGGCGATCTCGGCGAGCGGCTGGAGGAGGTGGCCCGCGAGACCGGCTCGCCCTGCCTGTCGGTCCTGCGGCCGGTCCACGACCTGCTGCGCGCCTATCTGGGCGCCGAGACCACGGCGCGGCCCGGCGCCCAGCACATGCTGAACGCCGAGTACTTCAAGCGCATCGACGCGATGAACTTCACGCTGGCCCACGACGACGGCAACCTGCCGGACGATCTGGAGGAGGCCGACGTGATCCTGCTCGGCGTCAGCCGGACGTCGAAGACGCCGACCTCGATCTACCTCGCCAATCGCGGCCTCAAGACCACCAACCTGCCGCTGGTGCCGGGCATGCCGCTGCCGCCGGCGATCGAGCGGGCCCGCAAGCCCCTCGTGGTCGGCCTGTTCGCCTCGCCGGAGCGCATCGTGCAGATCCGGCAGAACCGGCTGTCGAGCCTGAACGCCGACGAATCGTCCCTCTACGTCGACCGGTCGGCGGTGGCGGACGAGATCACGATGTCCCGCCGGCTGTTCACCAAGAACCGCTGGCCGACGATCGACGTGACCCGCCGCTCCATCGAGGAGACCGCGGCCGCGATCGTCGACCTCTACCGCGACCACCGGCTGAAGTTCATCGCGGACTGAGACGGGGTCTCCGAAGGGCTCAGCCCTTCGGCGGGGTCCGGGGCGGTCCGCGGGTCGGTTCGCGGAGCCGCGGGCCTCAGCGCGCGAAGGCGAAGTGGCTGCGCTGCTCGATCTGGGCGGCGTAGAAGTCCTCGACGACCTCGCGCACCACCTCGGCCAGCTCGTCGCCCCGGTGCTCGTCGAGCTGGATGTCGCTGCCGACCGTCCGGCCGATGGAGCAGCTCGCCGCTCCCGGCACGAGGCGCTCGTTGTAGCGCTGGTTCAGGCCCGAGACCGAGATGTAGTTGCTGCCGCCGAGTTCCGGACCGTACTTGATCTTGATCTTCTGCTCGGACTCGGTGCCGCGCAGCTGCGCGCACAGGCTGATGAAGTTGTCCTGATCGATCTTCGCCTCGAGGCCGGTGATGCTGCCGTGCACGTTGTCCTCCTCGTTGAGGACCTCGGCCATCAGGTTCAGCACGCCCATGACGGGCTGAAGCGCCCGGGACCCGTCCTCGAGCAGCTTCCGCCGGAAGTCGTTGCTGCGCTCGTCGGCCGCCTGCAGCCGCGCGCGGAACCTGTCCTTGACCTCGTTGGCGCGTGCCATCGCGCTCCTCCCTGGTGGTTCACCCGATGCTTTGCCGCTCGGATAACCGAAACCTACGAGGCCAATTCAGATGACGCAAGATAGTGCAAAATATTGATGCCTGCTCAGAACGTGAGCCGTTGCACAGGAATAATACTTGCTCATGAACTGTGCAACGGCGACGGGTCCGGGAAGCGGGCTTACTTCAGGAGCTGCAGCAGGCTGCGCCCCGCCGGGGACTTGAGCTCCCTGGCGTCGAGGGTGCCGTCGTTGTCGGGATCGGCCGCCTTGAAGCGCTGCTCGACCAGGGCGAGGTACTCCTTGCGGTCGAGCGTGCCGTCGGAATCGGTGTCGGCGGCCTTCAGGTCCTTCTTGCTGAGCCGGCCCTTCAATTCTTGGGCGTCGACGGTGCCGTCCTTGTCGGTCTCGGCGGCGTCGAAGACCTTGCCGGCGGCGGCCTGGGCCTCGGCGAGGTCGATCGTGCCGTCGTGGTCGGTGTCGACCATCTTCAGCGCGCGCTCGGTGCCGGAGGACCGGGCGAGGGCCGCCGACGGCAGCGCGGCCGGCAGGACGAGGGCGGTGACGAGGGCGGTGACGAGGACGGTTCCGAGGACGGTTCCGAGGGCGACGGTCGCGGCGCGGGCGGATCTGTGCGGGGTCGCGGGCATGGGGATCTCCGGTGGCGGTCGGTGCCGGCAGCCCAAATCACGATCCCGGCGGGCGTTCCCGCCCGCGCCTTCACGAGCTGCGGAGCCGCGCCGCGCTCAGCGGACCGGGCCGTCGAGCGGTGCGAGCCGCTCCGGCGCCGGGGCGGCGGCTTCGCCCGGCTCGGCGCGCGACAGGGTCCGGGACAGGGCCCGGAGATCGGGGACCGGAGCGCCCGCCGCGCCGAAGACCGCCCGGTCGAGGGCCGCGAAGGCGGCCGCGAGGTCGGGCCGTGCCCGCCAGGTCCGGGCGAGGTCGGGGGATTCCCGCAGGGCCGCGTCGAGGGCCGCGCGGAACCGGGCGGGGTCGCCGGCGCGGGCCGCCGCGCGTAAGGAGCGCCGCGCCGCACCGGAGAGGCGCAGGCGCGGCCGTCCGAGGCCGAAGCCGATCAGCGCGAGGCCCAGCCCGAAGGCGGCGAGCGCCGCGGCGGCGACCACGAGGGGCGAGGGGATCGCGGGGGGCGCCCGCTCGGTGTCGCGGTCGGGCAGGCCGCCGCCGATCTGCCGGGCCGGGATCTCGGTCTCGCGCATCGTGCGGGTGTTGGTGTCGAACCACGGGATCGCGATCGCGTCGAGGGGGATGATCTCCGGCACGCCGGGCTTCACGTCCCACTGGTAGGTGGCCCGGGCCACGGGGCCCGAGGGCGTCAGCAGGGTCTCGCGGGTGACGGGCCCCGCGAAGGTGATGATGCCGCGGGTGCGCATGACCGGCCGGGGCGGCAGGCCCTCGGCGACCATGCCCTGCGCCTCCAGGGTGACGATCCGGCGGGTGGTCTCGCCGACCTTGATGGTCTCGGGGTCCGGGCTCCAGGAGTCGGTGATCGCCACGTCCTTGGCGGGCAGCCACCAGGGCTCCTTGGCGTCGGGGCCGCCGGTGGGCTCGGTCCACGACGCGACCGGGAAGGGGATCGGCTTCGAGCGGACCTCGACCACCCGCCGCTCGCCGACATCGTTGACGGTGAGCTTGTGGACGAACGGCTCGATGGTGAACTGGCCGGCATGGTGCGGGAAGACCGCCACGGTGCGGTCGAACGCGATGGCGCTCTGACCGTCGGCGAGCTTGGTCCGGCTCCAGTGGTCGCGGCCGAGCTGCGTCCAGGAGAAGTTGGCGAGGGAGGGCTGCACCACCTCCTCGAGCAGGATCGGCTGCTTGTAGACCCCGTGGATCTTCAGCAGCACCATCTCGCGGGGGAAGGGGGCGCTGTTGCCGTTGAGCTCCGCGGTCACCGTCAGGGTGAGGTCGCCCGGCTCGATCTCGGCCCGGGCGGGGAGGGGGGCGAGGAGGGGGGCGAGGAGGAGGAGGGCGCGGACGCGCCTCCCGGAAACCCCGAGAAAACTCACCACGGGTTGCTCCCGGCGGGAATCGCGGTGCCGGCCTCGACCCGGCGGGTCTGCTCGGCGCGCAGGCGCAGCTTGAGATAGCGGCCGGGATCGTCCGGCAGGGTCTGGAGCCAGAGCCGGTCCGGGCGGATCTCGTGCGCCTCGAAGCTCTTGGTCACCCGGCGGACCTCGCGCTCGGGCGCCTCGGCCACCATGGCGGCGCCGCCGCCGGTCCGGCCGCGTCCGGCCGCGTCGCCGGCCGAGCCCCGGGCCTGGCCCTTGCCGGCGTCGATCGACTGCTGCTCGGCCTTGCCGCGGCGCGCGACCTTGCTGTTGCCGGGCAGCGACGCGCTGGCGTTCGACTCCTTGTTGCCGGCGAGGCCCTCGCCGCTGGAGGCGGCGTTGATGTCGTTGTTCTGGTCCTGATTGGCGGTGTTGTTGTAGCGGGCGCCGTACTGGGCGGTGCCGTTGGCGATGCCGCCGCCGGGCCCGCGGTCGATCACCTCGGCGCGCATCCGCGCGATCAGCGAGCGGTTGGCCTGGGCGTCGGCGTCGCGGGGGTTGAAGCGCAGGGCCTCGTCGTAGGCCGCGAGCGCCCCGTCGAGGTCGCCGGCCTTGGCCAGCGCGTTGCCGAGATTGTAGCTCGCCCGACGGCCGCCGGCGCGGAACAGCGCGATCGCGTCCCCGTAGCGGCCGGCCTCGTAGAGCGCGGCGGCGCGCCAGGCCGGATCGACGAACACGTCCGCGGCGAGGCCCGGCAGGCCGAGGCCCATCAGCAGCCGGCCGAAGCCGGTGCGGGGCTGCGAGACCGCGAGCAGCGCCAGGAGGCCGATCCCGGCGAGGGCGAGGCCGGCGACGCGGGCGAGACGCCGCCAGCGCGGCGGCAGGCCGGCCCGGAGCGGGGCGGCGAGGCCGGTCTCGGGGAGGGTCAGCCGCATCGGGCGCTCCGCATCACGCGCTCCTGCGGAACAGCAGCAGGGCCGGCAGGGCCGCCAGCAGCAGCAGCCAGCGCCCGAGATCCGCGTAGGCCAGGACGCCGTAGCCGCCCGCCGCGAGGTGCTGGGCGAGGCCGGCCCCGACCGCGTCGAGCACCGGGCCCGGGGTCGCGATGTCGGCGGTCGTGCCGCCGCCGGCCCGGGCCAGGGCGTCGAGGGCGGTCCGGTCGGGCTTCGGGGCGCCGGGCGGCAGCGGCTTGTCGGTCGGGACGAACAGGGCCTGGAGCCGCCAGCCGTGCTCGGCGATGGCGCGGGCCTCGCGGGTGGCGGCCTCGCCGACGCCGTCGCCGTCGCTGATCAGCACCACGTCGGCCGCCACCACGTTGGCCTCCGCGAGGGTGCGGCGGGCCAGCGCCAGCCCGCGCTCGGGGTGGGAGCCGCGGTCCGGCACCGTGTCGGCGTCGAGGGCGAACAGCGTGGTGCCGAGGCTGTCGCGGTCCGTGGTCGGGGAGGCGGCGAGGTAGGCGTCGCCCGCGTAGACCACGAGGGCGACCGGACGGGTGCCGGCGGCCTCCGCCACGGCGGCGGCGGCCTGCCGGACGCCCTGGAGGTTGCCGCCCTCGGTGACCGAGCGCGACAGGTCGACGACGAGCACGGTCTCGTCGAGGTTGCGGAAGGTGCGCCCGTCGGCGCGCTCCACCGCCGGGCCGGTGAGCGCGAGGGCGATCAGCCCGGCCGCGAGCGCCGCGGCGCGGTTCGCCTGCCGCCGTCCGCCGAGCACCGCGCCGGTCCGGGCGAGGTGGGCCATCAGCGCCGGGTCGACCGCCCGGGCCCAGTCGCCGAGCGGCGCCGAGCGCCACGCGGCGCGGAGCGCCAGCAGGGCGACGACCGGGATCGCCAGGAACCACCAGGGGCGCAGCAGCGCGACGGCGTCGAGGGCGCTCATCGGGTGGGTGCTCCCGCCCAGACCACCGCATCCTGAGATGCCGGAGCGCGGCGGAGGCCTCGAAGGAGCCCTCCAGCCAGACGCGCGACGTCCGGAGCCCTCCTTCGAGGCTCGCTGCGCTCGCACCTCGGGATCAAGGGGGTGGTCGGACAGGCGCGGTAACGAACCATCACGCCCCCCTCCGGCTGGCGAGCAGCGCCGCGGCGGCCAGCAGCGCCAGGGCGGCCGGCCAGGGCCACAGGTCCCGGCGGAGCGGCAGGGGCGGCGCCAGGGCGCGGCCGCCCTCCAGCCGGTCGATGGCGTCGGCGACCCGCACGAGGTCCTCGGTGGTGCGCACCCGGAACGCCTCGCCGCCGCTGGCCCGGGCCATGTCGCGCAGGGTCTCGGTGTCGACCACGTCCTGCTCGCCGTCGGCGTCGGCCATGTCGCGGGGGCCCAGCGCGATGGTGTAGACCTTGATGCCCAGCTCCCGGGCGAGCTCCGCCACGTCCTTGGGGGCGGTCTGGCCGGCATTGTTGGCGCCGTCCGAGAGCAGGATCACGGCCTTCGCGGGCTTCTCGCCGGGCTTGCTCCCGGACGCGGCCTCGCCCCCCGCGTCCCGCGGGTCCAGCCGGCGCAGGGCGAGCCCGAGGCCGTCGCCGATGCCGGTGGAGCGGCCGCTGATGCCGATCGTCGCCTCGTCCAGCGCCCGGGCGACCGCCGCGGTGTCGAAGCTCGGCGCCGCCGCCACGTAGGCCTGGTCGGCGAAGATCACGAGGCCGATCCGGTCCCCGGCCCGGCGCCGGATGAAGTCGGTGCCGACGCGCTTGACCGCGGTGAGCCGGTTCACGGTCTCGCCGTCGAGGGCGAAGTCGCGCCGCTCCATCGAGCCCGACAGGTCCATGGCGATCATGATCTCGCGGCCCGAGGCCGGGAGCGCGGCCGCCGGCATGACGAGGCGCGGGCCCGACAGGGCCGCCACCAGGGCGATCCAGAGCGTCCAGGTGAGCAGGGCCCGCCGCCGGCCCCGGGCCGCGCGGTCGGCGCCCGAGCGCGCCCCGGCCACCAGGGTGGCGGGCACGCGCAGGGCGCCGCTGCCGCCCTCCGGCTCCGCGGGGATCAGGCGCGCGGCCAGCAGCGGCAGGGGCAGCGCCAGCAGCGCCCAGGGCGCGGCGAAGTCGAAGGCCGACAGGAGCGCGCTGAGCCACGCGGGCAGGACGCCGCTCATGCCCGCAGCCGCCCGATCAGGCGGGCGAGCGCGGCGTCGAGGGCGTCGAGGTCGGGATCCTGCCGCCGGTACAGCCCGTCGGCGAGCACCCGGCCGGCGCCCCGGGTGAAGAAGTCGGTCCGGAACAGCCCGTCGAGCCGCGTCGCCCAGGCCGCGCCGGTCGCCCCGGTCCCGGCCCCGCCGGACCGGTCGAGGGACCGGTCGAGGCGGCGCAGCAGCCGGGCCTGGGCGACGAGGCGCGCCTCCGGGCCGAGGCCGCGGCTCCGGGCGAGCTCGGCGAGCGCCGCCCGGCGCAGGGTGTCGCGCGCCCGGCCGCGCCCGTAGCGCACGAGCCCCACCAGCAGGGCGGCGAGGAAGCCCAGGGCGGCCGCCGCCACGACCTCGCCCTGCACGGCGCCCGCGGCGCCGCCGGGCAGGTGCAGGCCCCGGAGCTGGTCGAGGGACAGGGGGATCTCGGCGGGCACGACGGGATTCATCGGATTGCGCCGCCGATCGGGTCGCCGGGTCCGGCCTCACAGCACCGCATCGAGGCGCTCCATGAGCGGCGCGTAGGCCTCCGGGCCGGTCTCGACGTCGAGGCGCACGCCCGCGATGCCGCGGCGGGCGTAGGCGGCGAGCCGGGCCTCGGCGGATTCCCCCGCCGTCCCGGCCCCGGTCGGCGGCACGGTCGGCGGCACGGTCGGCAGCGCGGTCCCGCGGCGGCCATCCGCGAGGGCGAAGGGGTAGTAGCCCGGCGGCCGGGCGCGCTCGAAGGCGTCGCTGACCAGGATCAGCCGGATCGCGATCCGCTCGGCGAGCAGGGTCAGGAGCTCGTCGAAGCCCGGGCCGGGATCGTCCAGGGCGCTGGCGATGACGAGGTGGCCGCCGGCCGGCAGCAGGCCGCGGGCGAGGGCGAGCGTCGCCTCCAGGGGCGGCTCCGCGCGGGTCGGCGCGCCGGTCTCGGCCGCCAGCGCGTCGGCGTGGGCCTGGGCGAGGGCGCCGGTCACCGCGATCATGGCGCGCTCGCCGCCGGCCGGCCGCAGCACGGTCGGCGCGCCGGCCGAGGCGACCGCGAGGCCGACCCGGCCGCCGTCGGCGGCGACCCGCCAGCCGAGCAGCGCCAGGGCCTCGGCGGCCGCCACCGAGCGCAGGGCCCTCCGGGTGCCGAACAGCATCGCGGGCCGGAAATCGGCGAGCAGCACCACGGCGCGGTCGCGCTCGTCGTGGTGGGTGCGGACGTGCAGCTGCCCGGTCCGGGCCGTGGCGTTGCGGTCGATGAACCGGCGGTCGTCGCCCTCGGACCAGAGCCGGACGTCCTCCGGCTCCGAGCCGCGCCCGCGGCGCCGGGTGACGATGCCGCCGGGCAGGCCCGCCAGCGTCCGGGTGGCGGGCGCGGAGCCCCGCCGGGCGAGGTGGCGCAGGCCCATCAGGGCCTCGCCCGAGAGGTGGATGCCGTGCCCGGCGCGATCCCGCCCGGACCCCTGGGCGGGGAGGGCGGCCCCGGCGGTCGGGCCAAGCTCCCCCGCGGCGGCGGGAGGGGATCTGCGGCGCGCCTGCCCGAACCCGAACACCGTCAGAGCGCCCGCACCCGCTGCACCAGCTCGCCGACGAGGCCGCGCGCCGTCCGGCCCTCGGCGGCCGCCCGCCAGGTCAGGCCGATGCGGTGGGAGAGGGCGTCGCGGGCCAGCTCCGCGACGTCCTCGGGCGTGACGTGGTCGCGTCCCCGCAGCCAGGCCCGGGCCTTGCCGGCCATCATCAGCGCCAGGGTGCCCCGCGGCGAGGCCGGGTGCTCGATCATGGCGCGCAGGTCCGGGGCGGCCGCGTCGGTGCGGGTCGCCGCGACCAGCCGGACGAGGTAGTCCTTGAGGGCCGGCGACACGTAGGTGGCGAGCGCCGCCTCCCGGGCGGCGCGCACGTCCGCGAGCGACAGCCGCACGGTCATCGCGTCGACGTGGTGGGTGATCTCGCCCTCCACCAAGTCGAGGATCGCCCGCTCGGTGGTCTCGTCGGGCATGTCGACCACGACGTGGAGGAGGAAGCGGTCGAGCTGCGCCTCCGGCAGCGGGAAGGTGCCGGCATGCTCGATCGGGTTCTGGGTCGCCACGACCATGAACGGGTCGGAGAGGCGGTGCGTCGCGCCCGAGACCGTCACCTGCCCCTCGGCCATGGATTCGAGCAGCGCCGACTGCACCTTCGGGGGCGCGCGGTTGACCTCGTCCACCAGCACGAGGGCGTGGAACAGGGGGCCTGGCAGGAACTCGAAGGTGCCGCTGTCCTGGCGCCACACCGTGGTGCCGGTGAGGTCGGCCGGCATCAGGTCCGGCGTGCACTGGATGCGCGCGAAGGAGCCGTCGAGGCCGTCGGCGAGCCGCTTGACCGCCCGGGTCTTGGCGAGCCCCGGCGCGCCCTCGATCAGCAGGTGGCCGCCGGTCAGGAGCCCGATCAGCAGGCGCTCCACGAGGCCGGCGCTGCCGATCAGGCCGCGCTCCAGCCCCTCGCGCAGCGCCATGACGCGGCCGTGCAGGGCGGCGTCGGGAGCGCCGGTGGGCGCATGGTCTGGCGCGCTGTCGGGCCGGCGTTCGGCGAGGGCGCCGCTGGTGGCGCCGCTCATGCGGAGAACGTTCCGGTGCGGACCGAATCCGCCCGTCGGGCCTTATCCTGGGCCGTGTGCTGCATCCTGCACGTCTCCTCGGCCGGGTCCCGGATTCTTAAGGGATCCTCAGGCTCTTGCCGGTGTGCCCGCTGCCCGGTGCGGCCGTCAATCCCGCTTCGGACACGCTTTCCGGTCCCGGCCGGGCCATGGTGTCACGGTTCCGTCACCTCCCCGCTTTCATGAGACGGTGGATGACCAGCTACGCCGCCCTCCCCGAAGAACTGAAATCCGCGATCGGCCTGCTCGTGGCCTTCGTGCTGGGCACGATCATCGGGGCCGAGCGGCAGTACCGGCAGCGCACCGCGGGCCTGCGCACGGCGGTGCTGGTCGCGGTCGGGGCCAGCGCCTTCGTGGATCTCGGCATGCGCCTGACCGGCCCGGACGGGGGCGTCCGCACGGTGGCCTACGTGATCTCGGGCATCGGCTTCCTCGGCGCCGGCGTGATCATGAAGGAGGGCATGAATGTCCGCGGCCTCAACACGGCCGCGACCCTGTGGTGCTCGGCCGCGGTCGGGGCCTTCTGCGGCGCCGACCTGCCCCTGGAGGCGGTGTTCGTGATGGTGACGGTGCTCGCCTGCAACACGGCGCTCCGGCCGCTGGTGAACGCCATCAACCGCGCGCCGATCCGGGAATCCGCCACCGAGGCGACCTACGAGGTCCAGGTCACCACGGCGCCCGGCGAGGCCGGGCCGGCCCAGGACATGCTGGTGGAGCGCCTGGAGGCCGCGAACTATCCGGTCGGCAGCGTCGAGATCGAGGAGCGCGGCGAGAGCGCGGTCGACGTGGTGGCGACGCTCACGGCCAGCGCGGTGAAGGCCGAGGAGCTCGACGCCGTGACCAACGCGCTGGCCCGCATGCCGGGCATCCGCCACGCCACGTGGTCGGTGCAGACCGCCGACTGAGCGCGGTCGAGGGCCGGCGGGCCGTCTGTCCGCCGGGTGCCCCCTCCGGTGGGTGAGGCGGGGCGGTGCCCCGGGGCCGTCAGCGGCGCGGGTCGAGGGGCCGGCTGCGGCGCTCGATGACCACGGTCGGGCGCGTGCGGCGCTCCACCACCACGGTGCGCGGCGCCCGGCTCGGGCTCGCCTGGGTCAGGATCCGCTCGGGGGCGCGCTCCGGCTTGACCTTCTTGGCCGCCAGGACGTGGGGGCGGACCTCGTCGGCCGGCAGGCCCATCAGGCCGGCGGCGATCTCGACCTGCTGCTCGACGTCGTCCGCGAGGTCCTGCGCGGCGGCGACCGCCTCGCTCACGGTGGGCGGCTCGCGGCGGACGCGGATCGGCGGCAGGTCGGCGAAGCTCTTCTGCGTCTTCTTCACGGGGCGACTCGCAGTCTTCATGCACCAGACATAGCGCCTTCCGGGCAGGTTGTGCAGTGCATCAAAAACGTGTGATGGGCGCCTCCCGCACATGTCTCGCGTCCGGGCGACGCGGATACGAAGCCGGCTGCCGCGGCCTTGTGCAGCCTCGGGCGTTCGGTGCCCGTTCGACCGGGCCTCGCGGCGATCCCGCGGGCAGATGCCGGCCGTCCCGGTCCGGGCGCGCCCGTGTGCGTCATAGTGGCGCGGCGTGCGGGGCCCGCGCTTACCCGCGCTTCAGCCCGGCATGGTAGGATCCGCCCATGACCGAGAGCCTCGATCCCCGGCTGACCCCGGCCCGGCCGCACGTCGCCGATCTTCGCCTGCGGGACCGCGTCGCGGCGGCGCGCTACGTCGCCGGCACGCCGCGGCGGGTGACCGCCCCGTCGGCGCCGCTGCGCCGCGCGCCCGCCGCCGACGCGGGGCTCGACACCGAGGCGCTGCTGGGCGACGCGGTCGATCTCTACGACGCGGCGGACGGCTACGCCTTCGTGCAGCTCGCCCGCGACGGCTACGTCGGCTACCTGCCGGCCGACAGCCTCGGTCCGGTCGATCCGGAGCCGACGCACCGCGTCACCGCCCTGCGCACCTTCCTGTATCCCGAGCCGGACCTGAAGCGGCCGGTCCTCGGCCATCTCAGCCTCGGCGCCCGCCTCGCGGCGACGGGGGAGGCCGGCGCCTACCTGGAGACGCCGGGAGGCTACGTGTTCGCCCGCCACTGCGCGCCCGTCGACGCCCGCGCGCCGGACTACGCGGCGACGGCCGCGCGGCTCGCCGGGACCCCCTATCTCTGGGGCGGCCGCACCAGCCTCGGGCTCGACTGCTCCGGCCTCGTGCAGCTCTGCCTCGACGCGGCGGGGCTGCCCTGTCCCCGCGACGCCGACATGCAGGAGCGGGCCCTCGGGCAGGCGCTGCCCTTCGACCCCGCGCGCCCGGACTTCGCGGGCCTGCGCCGGGGCGACTTCGTCTTCTGGCGCGGCCATGTCGGGCTGATGGGCGATCCCGAGACGCTGATCCACGCCAACGGCCACCACATGGCGGTCGCCGCCGAGCCGCTCGCCGAGGCGGTCGCCCGCATCGCGGCGCACAGCTTCGGCGCCGTGACGGGGATCCGGCGGCTCTGAGGGGGCCGGCGCGGGTCCCATTGCCGCGGCAATCGTGCTACAGACGGGCCACGGAGCGGCTCCGCTTCCCTCTTCCCGCCCGGTTCCTGGGCCAGTCCTGTTGACAGGACAGCCCCGCCCTCGCCACATCCCCCGCATGACCGCCGATATCGCGACCCCCGAGCCCGCCCCGGGCACCGCCGGCAAGCCGCCGCTGGAGATCCTGCTCTGCGCCCCGCGCGGCTTCTGCGCCGGCGTGGTGCGGGCCATCGACGTCGTGGAGCGGGCGCTCGCCATCTACGGGCCGCCCGTCTACGTCCGCCACGAGATCGTGCACAACAAGTACGTCGTGGAGAGCCTGAAGCGGAAGGGCGCCGTGTTCGTCCGCGAGCTCGACGAGGTGCCGGACGGCGGCGCCCCGGTGATCTTCTCCGCCCACGGCGTGGCCAAGACCGTGCCGGCCAACGCTGATTCGCGCGGGCTGACCACGATCGACGCCACCTGCCCGCTGGTGACCAAGGTCCATCGCGAGGCCGAGATCCACCACAAGCGCGGCCGCCACGTGCTGCTGGTCGGCCATTCCGGCCATCCCGAGGTCGTGGGCACGATGGGCCAGCTGCCCAAGGGCTCGATCACCCTGGTGGAGGATCTCGAGCAGATCGCCGCCCTGACCCCGGACAATCCCGACAACCTCGCCTGGGTCACCCAGACGACCCTGTCGGTCGACGACACCCGCCACATCGTCGACGCCCTGAAGAAGAAGTTCCCGAACATCACCGGGCCCCATAAGGACGACATCTGCTACGCCACCACCAACCGCCAGGAGGCGGTGAAGCAGGTGGCGCCGCTGGTCGACGCCCTGATCGTGGTCGGCTCGTCGAACTCGTCGAACTCGCAGCGCCTGCGCGAGGTCGCCGAGCGGGTGGGCTGCCCGATCACCCGCCTCGTGCTCCGCGCCGAGGAGATCGACTGGCCGGCCTTCGAGGGAATCCGCAAGCTCGGCCTCACGGCAGGCGCCTCGGCCCCCGAGGTCCTGGTCGAGGAGATCATCGACGCCTTCGCGGCCCGCTACGACGTGATGGTCGACACGGTCTCGACGGTGATCGAGGACATGGTCTTCCCGCTGCCGCGAGAGCTGCGCAGCGAGGCCGCCGAGTAAGGCGGTCCGGTCGACGGCGCGGGACCGACGCCTCGGTCTCGGGGCGCGCGGCAGGCTTTGTGCGGGGGCGCTTCGGCGCCCCTTGCCGTATCGAACTTCCGACATCAGAGCGCAGACACGTGGCCGTCTACACCGAGGTATCCGACGCGGCGCTCGCCGAGTTCCTGTCCGCCTACGCGATCGGCAGCCTGCTCTCCTTCAAGGGCATCGCGGAGGGTGTCGAGAACTCGAACTTCTTCCTGCACACCACCGAGGGCGCCTACATCCTGACGCTCTACGAGAAGCGCGTCCGGGAACAGGACCTGCCGTTCTTCATCGGGCTGATGGAGCACCTCTCGGCCCGCGGCCTCGCCTGCCCGCAACCCGTGCGCGACCGGGCCGGCCAGGCCCTCGGTCAGCTCTGCGGCCGGCCCGCCGCCATCGTGAGCTTCCTGGAGGGCGTCTCGGTCAAGGCGCCGGGCGCCGAGCATTGCCGGGAACTCGGCCGGGCGCTCGCGGAGCTGCACGCCGCCGGCCGGGACTTCCCGATGGTGCGGGAGAACAACCTCTCGGTGTCCGCGTGGCGCCCGCTCTTCGCGCAAGCGGAGGCCCAGGCCGATTCGGTCGAGCCCGGCCTCGCGGCGCGCACCCGGTCGGACCTCGCCGTCCTGGAGGCGCACTGGCCCCGGGACCTGCCGGGCGGCGTGATCCACGCGGACCTGTTCACCGACAACGTCTTCTTCATCGGCGACGCCCTGTCGGGCCTGATCGACTTCTACTTCGCCTGCACGGACGCCTTCGCGTACGACCTCGCGGTCTGCCTGAACGCGTGGTGCTTCGACCCCGACGGCACCTTCCACCGGGACATGGCCGCCGCGCTGATCGCCGGCTACGAGGCCGTGCGGCCCCTGGAGGCCGCCGAGGTCGCGGCCCTGCCGATCCTGTGCCGGGGCGCCGCGCTCCGCTTCATGCTCACCCGGCTGGTCGACTGGCTGAACGTGCCCCCGGGCGCCCTGGTGAAGCCGAAGGACCCGCGGGAATTCGATCGCCGGCTCACCTTCCACCGCCAGGCGCGGGACGCCCGCGATTACGGGCGGTCGGGCTGAGACGCGGATGAGCCGGCGACCCGCCGAACAACCGGGTCGATCCGTCTGCCACGACCAGTTTGACAGGGCCTAAACCCCGTCACCGCGGGCGCAGCGTCGTGCAGGGTCGCGCGACGCCCGTCGCCGTGGCGCTGCCCTGCATCGCTTCGCTGCGCGCGCACTGACGGCTGGGCCGCAGGAGGCGGCCGCACCGCTTCGGGAAGGGGAGGCGCGGGACCGCCGACCCTCGCGTTCGAGCGAGTCGTCGGGCCGCTCAGTCGGTCTCGCCGTCCAGTCCCAGCCAGTGGCGGCCGTCGCGGGCGAGCAGCGCGTCGGCCTCCGTCGGGCCGGCGCTGCCCGCGGGGTAGAATGTCACCTCCGCCTGCGGCCAGCCCTTGAGCAGGGGATCGACCGCCGCCCAGCCGGCCTCGATGTTGTCGGCGCGCTGGAACAGCGTCGCGTCGCCGGTCATGCAATCGTAGAGCAGCGTCTCGTAGCCGACATTCGGCCGGTCGGCGAAGAAGTCCTTGTAGCGGAAGCCGGAGCGCACCCGGCCGATCTTCATCTGCGGCCCCGGCACCTTGACGTTGAACTCGGTGCTGACCCCGTGATCGGGATCGATCTGGATCCGCATCACGGTGGGCCCGAGGTCGGCCGTGGGCGTGTCCTCGAACATCTTGAACGGCGCCGGCTTGAACAGCACGGCGATCTCGGTGCGTCGCCCGGTCATGCGCTTGCCGGTGCGGACGTAGAACGGCACCCCGGCCCAGCGCCAGTTCTCGATGTTGAGCTTCAGGGCGATGTAGGTCTCGGTGACCGAATCCTTCGCGACGTGCGGCTCGTCCCGGTAGGCGGGCACGTCGCGCCCCTCCGAGGTGCCGGCCGTGTACTGGCCGCGCACCGCGTCCTCCGGCGGGATCGGCTTCACGGCCTCGGCGAGCTTGGCCTTCTCGGTGCGCACGGCCTCCGCGTCGAAGGAGTTCGGCGGCTCCATGGCGACCATGCAGAGCAGCTGGAACATGTGGTTCGGCACCATGTCGCGCAGCGCCCCGGTCGGCTCGTAGAAGCCGCCCCGCTCCTCGACGCCGACGGTCTCGGCCGCCGTGATCTGGATGCTGTCGATGTATTCCCGCCGCCAGACCGGCTCCAGCAGGCCGTTGGCGAAGCGGAACGCCATGATCGACTGAACGGTCTCCTTACCCAGGAAGTGGTCGATCCGGTAGAACTGGCTCTCGTCGCCCTGGCGGAGGATGCGGGCGTTCAGCTCCCGGGCCGAGGCCAGATCGGAGCCGAACGGCTTCTCGATGACGACGCGGCGGAACGTTCCGCCCTCCTGCTTCAGCAGGCCGGCCTGCCCGAGCCCGTCCACGATCGTCCCGAAGAAGCGCGCCGCCACCGCGCAGTAAAACACCGCGCTGCCGGTGACCCGCTGCTTCACGGCCGCGTAGGTCTCGGGCTTCTCGAAATCGCCCTTCAGGTAGTGGAGCCGGTCCCGGATGAAACCCCAGCTCTTCGGGTCGATGTGGTCGGCGTGGAACTCCGAGGTCGGGTCCTTGCTGAACGCCTCCAGGGTCTGGGTGAGATTCTCGCGGAGCGACTCGTCGGTACCGTCATTGTGATCGATGCCGAGGATCGAGAAGCCCTCGGACAGGAGGCCCGCCCCCGCGAGGTTGTAGAGCGAGGGCATCAGCAGGCGCTTGGTCAGGTCGCCGCCGGCCCCGAAGATCACCAGCGTGCAGGGCGGCGCCGGCTGCGTGCCGCAGGCTGCCGTGTCCTTGAGGGCTGTCGTCGGCTCGGCCATCCCTGACTCCCGTGTGACTGCGGTGCAGCAAACCGGCCTGACAACCCGCCGCGGCGGGGCCCGTTCCGGTGCCCCTCGGGCTATGCCGCGCCGAGTCTAGGATCAAGGAACCCCGCACGCATACCCTCTCCGTCGAGCCCAGGGCGCACAGCCACGCCTTCCCGGGTGACCGGCACGATCTGCCACGCCGCCGGACCGGCGCGGTCGCCGCCCTCGCGGCCGTCGCGAGATTGGCGGGGATCGTCGGCGGCGCGTGCCTCGGCTCGATGGCCCTGGGCGCCGACGGCTGGCGCTTGTCGACCCGCGCGCCGGTGCTGGGCATCGCGGCGCTCGCCTACCACCTCGCCCGGCGCCACGCGGACGATCGCCGCTTCGGCATCGGCAGGTTCGGCGACCTGGCGCCTTCGCCAGCGCCCTGCTGATCGGCCCGATCGTCCTGCTGATCGGCGCCGAGAGCCTCGACCGGCTGCGGCACGCGGTGACGATCGACTTCGATCAGGCGATCCCGATCGCGGTCCTGGGGCTCGCCGCGAACCTCGCGAGCGTCCAGCCGCTGCACGACGACCACGGTCACCGCTCAGGACGAGGGTGCGGGTTGGACGCTCCGGGCCGCACCATCACGCGGCCCGCCGGCCGCTACTCGTCGGGGCGGACGGCCTGGCCGCCGCGGTCGATCGGCAGGCTCGGACCCTTCAGCTCGGAATCGCTCGGCAGGGCGCGCACGTCCCAGCCGCCGCCGAGTGCCCGGATCAGCGTGACCGCCGCGGTGAAGCGGCTCAGCCGCACCTGGAGGGCGTTGACCTCGTTGTTCACGAGCAGGTTCTGGGCGGTCACCACCGTGGTGAAGTTCTGGGTGCCGGCCCGGTACTCGTTGAGCGTGATCTCCACGGCCTTGCGCGACAGGTCCACCGCGGTGTCCTGGGCCCGCTGCTGCTGGCCGAGGATACGCACGGCCGCCATCTGGTTCTCGACCTCCGCGAAGGCGGCCAGCACCACCTGCCGGTAATTGGCCACCGCCGAGTCGTAGCCGGCCTCGGCCGAGCGCAGGGCCGCCGTGCGGGCGCCGCCGTCGAACAGCACCTCGCTGCCGGAGGCCGCCACCGACCAGACTTGGTTGGCCGCCGAGAGCAGGCCGTTGCGGGTCGCTCCCGAGATGCCGCCCTGGGCCGAGATCGTCACGGTGGGGAAGAAGGCCGCCACCGCGACGCCGATGCGCTCGCTCTGCGCCTGGACGAGGCGCTCGGCCTGGGCCACGTCGGGGCGCCGCTCCAGCAGGTCGCCGGGGATGCCCACCGGCACGCCCGGCGGGTTGCGCGGGATGCCGGCCACCGGGATCGACACCTCCGAGGGCGGGCGCCCGATCAGCGTGGCGATGGCGTTGACGTACTGCACCCGGGTCAGCCGCACCGCGATGGCCTGGGCCTCGATGGTCTGCACCTGGGTCTGCGCGGTGATTACGTCGGAGCGCGCCGCCACGCCGGCGGCGTACTGGTTCTCGGTGATCGCCAGGGTTCTCTTGAAGTTCTCGACATTCTCGTCGAGCACCTTCTGGAGGGAGTCGGCGTAGCGCACCGTCAGGTAATCGGCCGCGATCTCGGCCTGGATACTCAGCCGGGTCAGCGCGATCGTGGCGGCGTCGGACTGCGCCAGGGCCGCCTCGCTCTCGATGGTGCGGCGGGTGCCGCCGAACAGGTCGAGCTCCCAGCTTGCCTGGCCCAGCAGCGACACGTTGGTGCGCGTGGCGGTGCCGCTGCCGGTCCGGGTGATGCTCGGCGCGCCGATCACGGTCGGGTACAGGGCGGCCTGCGCGGAGGCGACGAGCGCCCGGGCCTGCCGGTAATTCGCCACGGCCTGCCGGAGGGACTGGTTGTCGACGTCGACGAGGCGGATCAGGCGGTCGAGAGCCGGATCCTTGAACACCCGCCACCAGTCGCCGCGCTCGACGGCGTCGCTCGGCCGGGCCTCGCGCCAGCCCTTCCTGCGCGCCGCGACGTAGGCCGGGCTGTCCTCCCGGACGCCGCCCTGCTTGTAGGCGAGCGGCGTCTCCACGGAGGGCCGGGTGTAGTCGGGCCCGACCACGCAGCCGGTCATGAGGGGGGCGGCGAGGAGCAGGGCGGCGAGGACGTGAAGCCGACGATCGGTCGCAAGCGCGCCGCCCGCCTCGAACCCCATCCGGAGGTGCCGAAGCGTGGCGGAGGCCTCGAAAGAGCCTCCCGGCAGGCCGCGCGATCCCCGCAGGCCTCCTTCGAGGCCGCGACGCAGCACCTCGGGACGAGGACGCGGATCGGACGGACCCTCGGGTACGCCCGGGCCCGCGGCTGTTTCACGTGAAACCTTAACCATCACTCTCCGGCCGGCAGCGCCGCTTCTCCGCCCCGCCCGGCGCGCCGACGCCGGTTGAGCACCCTGTGCCGGAGGCGATCGAGGGTGAGGTAGACGACGGGGGTGGTGTAGAGGGTCAGGATCTGGCTCACAATCAGCCCGCCGACGATGGCGATGCCCAGCGGGCGGCGCAGCTCCGCGCCCTCGCCGTTGGCGAGGATCAGCGGCACGGCACCCAGCATGGCGGCCAGCGTCGTCATCATGATCGGCCGGAAGCGCAGGAGACAGGCCTCCCGGATCGCGTCCACGGGATTCGCCGCCCGGGTCCGCTCGGCGTCGATCGCCACGTCGATCATCATGATCGCGTTCTTCTTCACGATGCCGATGAGCAGGAACACCGCGATCAGCGCGATGATGGTGAAGTCGGTGCCCGTCACCAGCAGGGCCAGCACCGCGCCGACGCCGGCCGACGGCAGGGTCGAGAGGATCGTCAGAGGGTGCACGAAGCTCTCGTAGAGGATCCCCAGCACCGCGTAGACCGCCAGGATCGCCGCCAGGATCAGCAGCGGCTGGCGCGACGCGGAGGCGACGTAGTTCTTGGCCGCGCCGGCATACTCGCCGTGGATCGTGGCGGGCAGCTGCAGGTAGGCCATGGCCCGGTCGATGGCGGCGGTCGCGTCCGACAGGCTCTTGCCCGGGGCGAGGTTGAACGAGATCGTGGTAGCCACGAACAGGCCCTGATGGCTCACCTGCACGGGGGCGCTGCCGGGCTCGATCCGCGCGAAGGCCGAGAGCGGCACCATCGTCTCCTTGGCGGCCGAGACCGGCGCGCTCGACGAGGCGCCGCCCTTGCTCGCCGCGATGGCGTTCGCGGAGGCGTTGCGGGCCGAGTCGGACGCGATGGCGGCGGCGTTCGAGGCGGTGTCGGCCGTGCTGGCGGAGGCGGCCGCCGCCGCGGCGGCGCCGGAGCCGCCGGAACTCCCGGAGCCGCCCACCGCTCCGGAGCCCGTGGCGACACCGGTCGCGGCGCTCGCCGACGACCCGCTGCCCGGGCTGCTGGTGCCGGTCGCCGCGTTCGTGTTGACGGTCCCGCCCGCCGCCACCGTGCCGGCGACCGCGTTGGTGGTGGCCGAGCCCGGCGCGTTGCCGCCCGAGGTCGAGACGTAGATCTGCTTGAGCGTCTCCGGCGTCTCCAGGTAGCGCGGCGCGATCTCCATCACGACGTGGTACTGGTTCAGCGGGTTGTAGATCGTCGAGACCTGGCGCTGCCCGAAGGCGTCGTAGAGGGTGTTGTCGATCTTGTTCGGCGTGATGCCGTAGCGGAACGCGGTCGCCCGGTCGATCACGACCCGGCTCTCCAGACCGCCCTCCTGCTGGTCCGAGGTCACGTCCGCGAAGGTCGGGTCCTTCTGCAGGGCCGCGACCAGCTTCGGGGCGGCGGCGAACAGCTCCTCGGCGGTGTCCCCCTGGAGGGTGTACTGGTACTGGGCGAAGCTCTGGCGGCCGCCCATCTGCAGGTCCTGGCGCGGGAAGACGTAGAGGCGCGCGCCCGCGACCTGCGCGAGCTTCGGCCGCAGCCGCGCCATCACGGCCGAGATCGGCGCCCGCTCGTTGAGCGGCTTCAGGCCGACGAAGACGTTGGCCGAGTTGGTGCCGCGGCCGCCCGTGAAGCCGACGACGCTCTCGACCGCCGGATCCGCCCCGACGATCGCGGTCGCCTGCGTGAGCTTCTTCTCCATCGACTGGAACGAGATGCGCTGGTCGGCCTGGATGCCGCCCATCATCTGCCCGGTATCCTGCTCGGGGAAGAAGCCCTTCGGGACGATGATGTAGAGGTAGACGTTGAGCCCGACCGTGGCGAGCAGGCTCAGCAGGACGAGGCGCGGATGGGCGAGCGCCACCTCCAGCGTCCGCGCGTAGGCGCCGAGCAGCCGGGCGAAGCCGCCCTCCAGGATCCGGATCAGCAGGTTCGGCCGGCGGCCGGCCGGCGGTTCGCCATTGGGACCATGCCCCTCGGCCCGGAGCAGCCGGGCACACATCATCGGCGTGGTCGTGAGCGAGAGCACCAAGGAAATCAGGATCGACAGCGACAGGGTCACCGAAAATTCCTGGAAGATGCGGCCGACGAGGCCGCCCATCAGCAGGATCGGCAGGAACACCGCGATGAGCGACAGGCTCATCGAGATCACCGTGAAGCCGACCTCCCGGGCGCCGATCAGCGCCGCCTGGAGCCGGGGCTTGCCCTCCTCGATGTGGCGCTGGACGTTCTCCAGCACCACGATGGCGTCGTCGACCACGAAGCCAGTGCCGATGATCAGCGCGGTGAGTGACAGGATGTTGAGCGAGTAGCCGAGCAGGTACATCGCCGAGAAGGTGCCGACGATCGAGATCGGCACGGCGACCGCCGGGATCAGCGTGGCCCGCCAGGAGCGCAGAAAGCCGTACACCACCAGGATCACGAGGCCGACCGCCACCAGCAGGGTCTCCTCGGTGGCCGAGAGCGAGGCGCGGATCGTGGCGCTGCGGTCGCCGGTGAGCTTGATGTCGATGCCGCCGGGCAGGGACGCGGTGATCTGCGGCAGGGCCTCCTTCACGGCCTTGATGGTCTCGACCACGTTGGCGCCGGGCTGCTTGTAGACGAACAGCAGCACGCCGGGCTTGCCGTTGACGATGCCGAGGTTGCGCTTGTCCTCGACCCCGTCGAGCACCTGCCCGACATCGGTGAGCTTCACCGCGGCGCCGTTGCGGTAGGCCACGATGATGTCGCGGTAATCGGCGGCCTTGCGGCCCTGGTCGTTGGCGTAGAGCTGGTAGCGGCGGTCGCCCGCGTCGATCTCGCCCTTGGGCGAGTTGGCGTTGGCCGAGGCGAGCGCGGCGCGGATGCCCTCGAGGCCGATGCCGTAGTTGAACAGGGCCGTGGGATCGAGCTCGACCCGCACGGCCGGCAGGGACGAGCCGCCGATATCGACGTTGCCGACGCCCGGCAGCTGCGACAGCTTCTGCTGCACCACGGTGGCGGCGGAATCGTAGACCTGGCCGCGGGTCAGGGTCTCCGAGGTCATGCCGAGGATGATGATCGGCGTGTCGGCGGGGTTGAACTTCCGGTAGGTCGGGTTCTGCCGGAGCGAGGCCGGCAGGTCGGCGCGGGCCGCGTTGATGGCGGCCTGGACGTCGCGGGCCGCGCCGTCGATGTCGCGGTTCAGGCCGAACAGCAGCACGATCCGGGTCGAGCCGAGGGAGTTCGTGGACGTCATCTCGTTGACGTCCGCGATGGCGCCGAGCCGCCGTTCGAGCGGCGCCGCCACCGTGGTGGCCATGGTGTCGGGCGAGGCGCCGGCCATCTGCGCCTGGACGAGGATGACCGGGAAGTCGATCTGCGGCAGCGGCGCCACCGGCAGCTTCAGGAAGGCGAACAGCCCGGCGAGCAGCACGCCGATGGTGAGCAGCGTGGTCGCCACCGGCCGCCGGATGAACGGCTCGGAGATGTTCACGGCAGCGCCTCGCCGCCCGCCAGATCCGGCCCCCGCCGCCCCGAGATCCGCCGCTCCAGCCGGTCGAACGCCAGGTAGATCACCGGCGTCGTGAACAGCGTCAGCACTTGGCTGACGATCAGGCCGCCCGCGATGCAGATGCCGAGCGGCTGGCGCAGCTCCGAGCCGACGCCGGTGCCCAGGATCAGCGGCACCGCGGCGAACAAAGCCGCCAGCGTCGTCATCAGGATCGGCCGGAAGCGTAAGAGGCAGGCCTGGAAGATCGCCTCGCGGGGCTCCAGCCCGTCCTCGCGCTCCGCCTGGAGCGCGAAGTCGATCATCATGATGGCGTTCTTCTTCACGATGCCGATCAGCAGCACGATGCCGATCACCGCGATGATGTCGAGCGACAGCCCGAACAGCATCAGGCCGAGCAGCGCCCCGATGCCCGCCGACGGCAGGGTCGAGAGGATCGTGATCGGGTGGATGAAGCTCTCGTAGAGCACGCCCAGCACGATGTAGACCGTGACGATCGCGGCGAGCACCAGGAACAGCTCGTTGCCGAGCGCCGACTGGAAGGCGAAGACCGAGCCCTGCGGCACCACCCGGAACGAGGGCGGCAGGCCGATCTCGGCCTTGACCCGGTCGATCGCCTCGACCGCCTGGCCGAGCGCCGCGCCGGGCGCGAGGTTGAACGACACGGTGGTGGCCGGGAACTGGCCGAGATGCGAGATCAGCAGCGGCGCCCGCCGCTCGCTGATCCGCGCCACGGCGGAGAGCGGCACCTGCCCGTTGGTCGCCGTGGACGAGGGCAGGTAGATCGCGTCGAGGCTGCGGAGCGTCGTGTGCAGCTTCGGGTCGGCTTCCAGGATCACCCGGTACTGGTTGGACTGGGTGAAGATCGTCGAGATGATCCGCTGCCCGAAGGCGTCGTAGAGGGCGTTGTCGATGGTCGCCGGGGTGATGCCGTAGCGGCCGGCGGTGGGCCGGTCGATGGTCACGTAGGCGGCGAGCCCCTGGCCCTGGTGGTCGCTCGCCACGTCGGTGACCACGGGCGACTTCGCCAGCGCCTCGGTGAAGCGCGGCACCCAGGTCTCGAAATCGTCGATGTTCGGGCTCTCGAGGATCACCTGGTACTGGGTCGCCGAGACCGCGGTGTCGATGGTCAGGTCCTGGACCGGCTGCATGTAGAGCCGCATGCCGGGCTGGTTCGCGGCGGCCGCCGAGATCCGCCGGATGATCGCGCTGGCCGTCGCGGTGCGCTCCTCCCGGGGCTTGAGGTTGATCAGCATCCGGCCGGAATTGAGCGTGACGTTCTGGCCGTCGACCCCGATGAACGAGGACAGGCTCGCCACGTCCGGGTCCTTGAGGACGATCTCGGCCATCCGCTGCTGGCGCTCGGCCATGGCGGCGTAGGAGACCGACTGGTCGGCCTGGGTGATGCCCTGGATCACGCCCGTGTCCTGCACGGGGAAGAAGCCCTTCGGGATCACCGCGAACAGGTAGATCGTGAGCCCGAGCGTGCCGAGCGCCACCAGCAGCGTCAGGCCCTGGTGGTTCAGGACGACCCGCAGGGAGCGGCCGTAGGACTCGATCGTGCCGTCGACGGCGCGCCGGCCGAGGCGGGAGAGGACGCCCTCGCGGCGGCGGTGACCGGCTTCCGGGACGTGCTTCAGGAGCCGCGCGCACAGCATCGGCACCAGCGTCAGCGAGACCACCGCCGAGATGACGATCGTGGCCGCCAGCGTGATGGCGAATTCGTGGAACAGCCGCCCGACCACGTCGCCCATGAACAGGAGCGGGATCAGCACGGCGATCAGCGAGACGGTCAGCGAGATGATGGTGAAGCCGATCTCGCGGGAGCCCTTGAGGGCCGCCTCCAGGGGCGAGTCGCCGGCCTCCACGTGGCGGGCGATGTTCTCGATCACCACGATGGCGTCGTCGACCACGAAGCCGGTGGCGATGGTGAGCGCCATCAGCGACAGGTTGTCGAGGGAGAAGCCGTACAGGTCCATCACCGACAGGGCGCCGACCAGCGACAGGGGCACCGACAGGCTCGGGATCAGGGTCGCCGACAGGCTGCGCAGGAACAGGAAGATCACCAGCACCACGAGGGCGATGGCGAGGCCGAGCTCGAACTGCACGTCCTCCACGGAGGCGCGGATCGTGGTGGTCCGGTCGGTGAGCGGCGCCACCGCCACGGCGGCCGGCAGGCTCGCCTGGAGCTGGGGCAGCAGCGCCTTGATCTTGTCGACGGTCGCGATGACGTTGGCGCCCGGCTGGCGCTGGATGTTGAGGATCACCGCCGGCGTCGCGTCGGCCCAGGCGCCGAGCTTGGTGTTCTCCGGCCCCTCGACCACGTCGGCCACCTCCGAGAGCATCACCGGGGCGCCGTTGCGGTAGGCGATGATCGCCGCGTCGTAGGCCTTCGGGTCGCGGATCTGGTCGTTGGCATTGATCGCGTAGGACTGCTTCGGCCCGTCGATCGTGCCCTTCGGCGTGTTGACGTTGAGGTTGGTGATGGTGGTGCGCAGGTCGTCGATGTTGAGCCCGTAGGCGGCGAGCGCCCGCGCGTTGAACCGCACCCGCACGGCCGGGCGCTGGCCGCCCGAGATGCTCACGAGGCCGACGCCCGCCACCTGGCTGATCTTCTGGGCCAGCCGCGACTCGGCGAGGTCGCGCACCTGGGTGAGCGGCAGGGTCTTGGAGGTCAGCGCCAGCGTCAGCACCGGCGCGTCGGCCGGGTTGACCTTGGCGTAGATCGGCGGCGCCGGCAGGTCGGAGGGCAGGAGGTTGCCGGCGGCGTTGATCGCCGCCTGGACCTGCTGCTCGGCGATGTCGAGCGGCAGGTCCAGGCTGAACTGCAGGGTGATGACCGACGCCCCCGCGGAGGATTGCGAGGTCATCTGGTTGAGGTTGGCGAGCTGGCCGAACTGCCGCTCCAGCGGCGCCGTCACCGAGGAGGTCATCACCTCCGGGCTGGCGCCGGGATAGAAGGTCTGGACCTGGATCGTCGGGTAATCGACCGCCGGCAGCGCCGAGACCGGCAGGTTCAGGTACGACACGCCGCCGACGATCAGGATCGCCAGCATCAAGAGCGTCGTGGCGACCGGGCGGAGGATGAAGAGGCGGGACGGGTTCATGGACGCGCCGCCTTTTTCCCCTCTCCCCACGGGCGGGGAGAGGCCTGCAGGCACCTTGTCGTGCCTGCGGGAAGCGGAGGCGAAACCGCAGCGGCGGTGAGGGGGTGCCGCAGGATGAGGCTCTTACGGCCAAGCCCCCTCACCTTCGGCTGCCGCCTCGCTCCGGCGACGACGAGGTCGCCGGAGCCCTCTCCCCGCGTGCGGGGAGAGGGGGGGAAGCCGCACACGCGCGCGGCCAATCCCCTCACTGCGCCTGACGGCGCCGGTGCCGACGACCGCCCTCCGCTGTCCCCTGCGAATCCGCCGCCGCAGCCTCGGTCGGTGCACCGGGGCGGCCATCAGCCTTCTCGGCAGCCTTCCCGTCACCCGCAGCCGCCTGTGCGCCCTCGGTGATCCGCACCGGCGCGCCGTCCTTCAGCCGGTCGGTGCCGTCCGTGACGACCCGGTCGCCCGGCTTGAGGCCGGAGACCACCACGGTGGTGGTGCCGTCGGTCTCGCCGGTCTTGATCGGCCGGACCGTGACCTTGCTGTCCCCGTCCATCAGGTAGACGTAGGTGCCGGGCGTGCCCTGGAGCAGGCTGGAATTCGGCACCAGCGTCGCGCCCCGCACCGTGTCGACGGTCAGCTTGGCGTTGACGAACTGGTTCGGGAACAGCTCCTCGTCGGCGTTGTCGAACAGCGCGCGCAGCTTCACCGTGCCGGTGGTCGTGTCGATCTGGTTGTCGACCGTGTCGAGGCGGCCGGTGGCGATCTCGTGGGCGTCGCCGCGGTCGTAGGCCCGCACGGTGAGCTTCGCGCCCGCCCGCACCTGCCGCATCACCCGCGACACGTCGTCCTCCGGCAGGGTGAAGACCACCGAGATCGGGTGGAGCTGGGTCACCACCACGATCGCCGTGGAGGCGGCCGAGATGTAGTTGCCCTGGTCGACCTGGCGCAGGCCGACCCGGCCGTCCACGGGCGACGTGATGTGCGTGTAGGCGATGTTGAGCCTCTGCTGGTCGACGAGCGCCTGGTCGGCCGCGACCGTGCCCTCGTTCTGCTTCACCAGCGCGGCCTGCGTGTCGACGTTCTGCTTCGAGATCGAGTCCTGCCGGTTCAGCGTCTGATAGCGCTGCAGGTCGAGCTTCGAGTTCTGGAGCAGCGCCTGATCGCGGGCGAGCTGGCCCTGATACTGGGCGAGCAGCGCCTCGTAGGGGCGGGCATCGATCCGGGCGAGCTCGTCGCCCGCCTTCACGGTCTGGCCCTCCCGGAACTGCACCTGCGTGAGGTAGCCGCTGATCTGCGACTTCACCGTCACGGTGGCGAGCGGCGTCACGGTGCCGAGGCCCTGCAGCACCACCGGCATGTCGCCGGTCGTGACGCTGGCGATACCCACCGCCTGCGGCATGTCGGAGCCGCCGTGCCGGCCGCCGCGGCCGCCGGTCCGGTGCGCCGTCGCGGGCTCGGCACCCCTGTCGGTGCGGGCCTCGTACCAGCGGTGCCCGATCGCCCCGGCGCCGGCGAGCAGCACCAGGATCACGAGCCAGCGGATCGGCCGGAAGCGCCGCGTCCGGACCTCGCGCGCGGGCGCCTCGCCGGGCTGGTAGGCGCGGGCCGTGTCGGTCCGGATCGGTGAACTCTCGTTCATGCCTGACTAGAGCACAGGACGGTCGTCAGCGCGACCGGCGGCACCCTATCCCTCGCTGTCCAAGCCCCCATGCCGCCTCCGGAACGCCGCGTCCCGGAAGCTCGTCCTGAAGCCGCCCGATCCCGCGGGACCCGGCGGCTCCGATCCCGTGTGCGGGAGCGTAAGCCCATAAAGCTGTCCGGGTCCCGAACGGCTCCTTACCGCGGCGACATGGTCGCCCGCGGCCGCGCTGCGCGCGCACCTCGCGGTACGCTCCACCGGTGCCCGGCCAATGCGCCGTCACTAGGGCGGCGACGTTTCACTCGTGTTGCTGGGTTCCGCCGGACGCGTCCGGTGCAGCATAAGCGCGCAGCACCGCCCGGAACGCGGGATCGACCGGGGTGACGGCCACGGCGCGGCGCAGGCCTAGCCCGAGACCGCCGATCAGCAGCGCCAGGACCAGGCAGCCGAGGAGCGCGCGTGAGGAGGGCGGCATCGTCGTCTCCGGGGGCCGGCGAGCGGTGCGGCCGCCGCCGCACATGCCGAAAGGGCCACCGACCCGCAAGTCGATGGCCCTTCTGGGGACCGGAGCGGCACCCCGCTGACGGGGCGAGGGGGCGAAGCCCCGTCGGCGAGTGCGCCGCTCCGGCCGTGACCCGAACCTACGAGACGGCTGATGAATGTCAATATTCGTCAGCCGTCGGTCGCGCTTCGGCGACCGGGTCTGTGCGAAGGCGCACATTCCGCGACGCGCGACGGCCCTGCGCGGCCATGCTAAGGGCCGGCGATGCCGAGACCCGCCATGCCGACCTCCCCGATCCCCGGCGCCGCATGACGCCCGCCTTCATCAACCCCGTCTTCGACGCGCTGCCCACGACCGTGTTCGAGACCATGTCGCGGCTCGCGCGGGTCCACGGCGCGATCAATCTCGGCCAGGGTTTCCCGGACGATCCCGGGCCGGCGGACGTCCGAGAGCGGGGCGCGCGGGCGCTCCTGGACGGCTGGAACCAGTACCCGCCGATGATGGGCCTGCCGGCCCTGCGCGAGGCGGTCGCCGCGCACTACGCGCGGCACCAGGGGCTCGACCTCGACCCGGAGACCGAGGTGATGGTCACCTCCGGGGCGACCGAGGCCCTGGCCGGCGCGCTCCTGGCGCTGATCGAGCCCGGCGACGAGGTCGTGCTGTTCGCGCCCATGTACGATGCCTACCTGCCCCTGGTCCGGCGGGCGGGCGGCGTTCCGCGGATCGTGCCGCTGCGGCCCCCGGCCTTCCGCCTCGACGAGGCCGCGCTGGCGCAGGCCTTTGGGGCGCGGACCCGGGTCGTGGTGCTGAACAATCCCCTCAACCCGAGCGCCACGCTGTTCGCGCCGGAGGACCTCGACCTGCTCGCCCGCTACTGCCAGCGCTTCGACGTGACCGCCCTCTGCGACGAGGTCTGGGAGCACGTGGTGTTCGACGGCGCGCGCCACAGGCCGCTGATGGCGCTGCCCGGGATGCGGGAGCGGACCGTCAAGATCGGCTCGGCCGGCAAGATCTTCTCGCTCACCGGCTGGAAGGTCGGCTTCGTGATGGCCGAGGCCCGGCTGATGCGCGGGCTCGCCAAGGCGCACCAGTTCCTGACCTTCACCACGCCCCCGAACCTCCAGGAGGCGGTGGCCTACGGGCTGGGCAAGCCGGCCCCGTGGTTCGAGGCGATGCGGGCCGGCTACGCCCGGTCCCGCGACCGGCTCGCGGACGGCCTGCGCGGGCTCGGCTTCACCGTGCTGCCGGCCCAGGCCACGTGGTTCCTCAACGTCGACGTCGCCGCGCTGGGCCACACCGACGACGTGGCCTTCTGCGAGGCCCTCGTCACCCGTCACGGCGTCGCGGCGATCCCCGTGAGCGCCTTCTACCCGGACGCCTCCGTGCGCGGCCTCGTCCGGCTCTGCTTCGCCAAGGACGACGCCACCCTGGATGCGGCGCTCGACCGCATGCGCGGGCTCCCCGGGGCGGCGGCGTGAGAGGCGCCATGGGAGGCGCCATGGGAGACGCCACGACGGGCGGCGCGCGCCGAGCGGGCGCCGTCCTTGCGGGGATCCGGACGGGGGGCCACATCGTTGGGGACGATGGCTTCCCGACGGATCCCGACCATGGACTTCACCCAGGCTGCCCAGTCCGGGCGTTTCGCCCGTGCCGAGACCTTCCCCGGAGGCGGGACCGGCGCCGGAACCCGGCCCCCCTTCCTGTCGGCGGATCTCGGCCGGGAGGCGAGCCTCGCCCGCCTGGAGACGCTGGCCCACCTGATGGACACGGCCTTCGTCATCCCGGGCATCAACCGTCGGGTCGGGTTCGACGCGCTGATCGGCCTCGTGCCGGTGATCGGCGACCTGGCCGGCATGGTGATCTCGTCCTTCATCGTCTACGAGGCGAAGCGCCTCGGGGCGCCGCGCTGGCTGCTGGCCCGGATGGGGCTGAACGTGGCCTTCGACGGGCTGATCGGCGCGGTGCCGGTGGCGGGCGACCTGTTCGACGCCGCCTTCAAGGCCAACCGCCGCAACGTCCGGCTGCTGCGCCGCTGGCTGGAGCGCAGCGGCAACCTGCGTCCCACCGAGATCGACGGCACCGCGATCCGGCTCGACGGCTGAGCGTCCCCGGTCCCCGTCCCGCGGCCGGCCGGTCGCGGGGCCGCCCGGATCACGGGGCGGCGGGCGCGCGCGCGGCGCGGCGCGGGAGGCAGCACGGATGAACGAGGTCACGCGTCCCGGCGACAGCGAGGTCGTGCCCGCGCCGATGCCCGGCGCCCAGCCGCTGGTCCTGCGGCCGGACGAGGGGGCGCCGCCCCCGGTCCCGCCCGAGGCCGCCGGCCGGCGCGCCCGGCTCTCGCCGCTCAACCGGCGGCGCCTCGACAATTTCCGCCGCAACCGGCTCGGCTACGGATCGTTCGTGATCTTCACGATCCTGTTCGTGCTCAGCCTGTTCGCGGAGTTCATCGCCAACGACCGCCCGATCGTGATGTCCTACAAGGGCGAGTGGCTGGTCCCGGTCCTGGTCGACTACCCGGAGGAGAAGTTCGGCGGCTTCCTCGCCACGACCGACTACCGCTCCCCCGAGATTCGCCGGGAGATCGCGGCGAACGGCTGGGCGCTGTGGCCGCCGATCCCGTTCTCGTACGACACGATCAACGAGGACCTGCCGACGCCGTCGCCGTCGCCGCCCACCTGGATGCTCACGGACGCGCAGTGCAAGCCGGTCGCCGAGAAGCTCGGCGGCAGCACCTGCGCGGACATTCCCTGGCACTGGCTCGGCACCGACAACACCACGCGGGACGTGCTCGCGCGGGTGATCTACGGCTTCCGCATCTCGGTCCTGTTCGGGCTGATCCTGGCGGCGGTCTCGTCGGTGATCGGCGTCGTCGCGGGCGCCGTGCAGGGCTATTTCGGCGGCTGGGTCGATCTCGCCTTCCAGCGCTTCATCGAGGTCTGGGGCGGCATCCCGACCCTCTACCTGATCATCATCATCTCGGCCTTCATCGCCCCGGGCTTCTTCGTCCTGCTCGGGATCATGCTGCTGTTCTCCTGGGTCGCGCTGGTGAGCGTGGTGCGGGCCGAGTTCCTGCGGGCGCGGAACTTCGAGTATGTCCGCGCCGCCCGGGCGCTGGGCCTGTCGAACATCCGCATCATGACGGTCCATCTGCTGCCGAATGCCATGGTGGCGACGCTGACCTTCCTGCCGTTCATCCTGAACGGCTCGATCACCACCCTGACCTCGCTCGACTTCCTCGGCTTCGGACTGCCGCCGGGCTCGCCGTCCCTCGGAGAGCTTCTCGCGCAGGGCAAGGACAATCTGACCGCGCCCTGGCTCGGATTGACCGGATTCCTGGTCATCGCCGTGATGTTGAGCCTGCTCGTCTTCGCCGGCGAGGCGGTGCGGGACGCCTTCGACCCGCGCAAGACTTTCGCCTGAGGCCGCGACCGGGTGGCGAAAATGACGCAGGGCCCCACCCGGCCTTCGCACAACTGTACGAAGATTGCGCATTGTCCCGGCACGGCCGGACGGCAACCGTATACGATCGTCTAGAGACGGGCCCCGACCTGGGCGTAAAGGTCTCTGCCGGCTGCGAAAACCCGCTTCGAGGAAGCGACTAGAATTCGCCGGGCGGACACCGATAAAGCCTCTCAGAAGTGTCCCTTAAGTGCCGCCAATGCAACCATACCCTGTAAGCCTCGCCGCGCGATGCAGAGTTAGACTTCGGTCTCATCACAGATAATTGTATGGCGCGGCTTGCATTTTTCGGACGCTGACTTAACTCGCGAACAGTGGGGATCCCATCAGGCATTTGTGCCGAGGAATGAGAGAATGTCAGAAGCTGCGCCGACATCGCAATTGGACTTCATCGAGCGGACCGTGGACGTCGTCGCGGCCTACGTTTCCAACAACTCGCTGCCCTCGGCCGAATTGCCGGCCCTGATCGCGAGCATCCACGAGGCGCTGAACACGATCGGGGCCGGCCCCGCCGCTCCGGCGACCGAGAGCGTCGAGCGGCCGACCCCCGCCCAGATCCGCAAGTCGATCCGCCCCGACGGACTGGTCAGCTTCATCGACGGCAAGTCGTACAAGACGCTGAAGCGCCACCTGACCAAGCACGGTCTCGATCCGCAGACCTACCGCGAGCGCTACGGCCTGCCGGCCGATTACCCGACCACTTCGGCGAACTACTCGGCGCAGCGCTCGGCGCTCGCCAAGAGCCTCGGCCTCGGCCAGCCGGGCCGGTCCCCGTCCAGCGACAAGCCCGCCGCCCCCGCCGAGGAGGCGCCCGCCGCCCCCGCGTCCGGCCGCCGCAAGGCCGCGACCGCCGCGACCAAGGCCCGGGCGAGCCGCAAGGTCGAAGCCGCCTGAGCGCGGCCGCGAGGGCCGGACGGGGGCGGATGCGCGGTCGGAGACGGCCGCGCCCGCACCGCTCCGGACGCCTCGGCCGTACGTCCTGGCCGTGCGTCCTGGCCTGCACCTCGGCCGGACCCCGCCGCGCGGTCCGGCTCATCCACGCCGCGCGGCCCGGTTCAGGCCGCGAGGCGCCCGTCCAGCGGGAACACCTTGGCGGGGTTCAGCATCCAGTCCGGATCGAACACCGCCTTGACCCGCATCTGCTGCTCGAGATCGACCTGGTCGTACTGGAAGCGCATCAGCTCGCGCTTCTCGATGCCGACCCCGTGCTCGCCGGTCAGGCAGCCGCCGACCTCGACGCAGAGCTTCAGGATCTCGTCGCCCGCGGCCTCGGCCTTCTGCAGCTCGCCGGGCCGGTTGATGTCGAACAGGATCAGCGGGTGCAGGTTGCCGTCGCCCGCGTGGAACACGTTGGCGACCCGTAGGCCCTTCTCGGCGCAGATCGCCCCGATCCGCTCCAGCACCGGCCCGAGCTGGCCGGTGGGGATCGTGCCGTCCATGCAGATGTAGTCGGAGATCCGGCCGGTGGCCCCGAAGGCCGACTTGCGCCCCTTCCAGATCGCGGCCGACTCCGCCTCCGAGCGCGAGACGCGCAGGCTGGTCGGGCGGAAATCCTGGGCGATCGTCTCGATCCGCGCCAGCATGGCGTCGCACTCGGCGTCCGAGCCCTCGACCTCGATGATCAGCATCGCCTCGGCGTCGCGGGGATAGCCGGCCTGGGCGAAGTCCTCGGTGATGAGGATCGCCTCGCGGTCCATGTACTCGATCGCCACCGGGATGATCCCGGCCGCGATGATCGCCGCGACGCAGTCGCCCGCGTCCTCGACCCTCGAGAAGCCGACCAGCACCGGGCGCGCGCCTTCCGCCGCGCGCAGGATCCGCACGGTCGCCTCGGTGACGATGCCGAGCTGCCCCTCCGAGCCGCAGACGAGGCCGAGCAGGTCGTAGCCGCCGCTGTCGAGGTGCTGGCCGCCGATCTCCAGGACGGTGCCGTCGTTGAGCACCAGGGTGACGCCGAGGAGGTTGTTGGTGGTCACGCCGTATTTCAGGCAGTGCGCGCCGCCGGAATTCATCGCGATGTTGCCGGCGATCGTGCAGGCGAGCTGGCTCGACGGGTCGGGGGCGTAGAAGAAGCCCTCGTGGCTGACCGCCCCGGAGATGGCGAGGTTGGTGATGCCGCTCTGCACCCGGGCGGTGCGGTTGGCGAAGTCCATGTCGAGGACCTTGGTCATCTTGCCGACGCCCAGGATGATCGCGTCGGCCTGCGCGATGGCGCCGCCCGCGAGCGACGTGCCGGCGCCCCGGGGCACGACCCGCACGCCGTTGGCGTGGCAATAGGCCATCACGGCGGAGACCTCCGCGGTGGTGGAGGGCAGGACCACGGCCAGCGGCATCTGCCGGTACGCGGTCAGCCCGTCGGTCTCGAAGGCCCGGCGCTCGTCCTCGCTCACCACCAGCGCCTCCGGCGCCACCAGGGGCGCGAGGCCGGCCAGGATCGCCTCGCGGCGGGCGAGGATCGCGGGATCGGGATCGGGGAAGCGGATGGTCATAGGGCTCGTGCCCTCCTGGGGCCCGCGGCGCGGGACGGTGTGCGGGCAGCATGGACCTCGGCGGCCGCGCCTTCAACCAGAGTGCGGCGCTGCGTCGTCCCCGCGTCACATTTCAACCACGACGGCTGCCTAGCGTCGCCGGAGACGCCTCGCTGCGCCGCTCCCCGATACCGGCCCCCGCTGCCGGATCCGGACGACGGGTCAAGAACGGAACCGATGAACGCTCCCGCCTCCAGCGCCCTGCGCGACGACCGCTACGACGCGCCGTCGGCGCATCTCGCCACCACCCGCGACCTCGGGATCCGCAGCCTCCAGCTCGGCATCGCGGCCTTGCAGGAGGCGAGCGTGGCCTTCCAGGGCCGGCTCGGCGCGGCCTTCGAGGAGGCGGTGCAGACGATCCTGCAGAGCAAGGGCCGCGTCATCGTGAGCGGCATCGGCAAGAGCGGCCATGTCGGCCGCAAGATCGCCGCGACGCTGGCCTCCACCGGCACCCACGCCTTCTTCGTCCACCCGACCGAGGCGAGCCACGGCGACCTCGGGATGATCGCCCGGGACGACGTCATCATCGCGCTGTCGTGGTCGGGGGAGACCGCGGAACTGTCCGACCTCGTCGGCTTCAGCCGCCGGTTCTCGATCCCCCTGGTGGCGATCACCCGCAACGGCGAGAGCACCCTCGGCAAGGCCGCCGACGTGCTGCTGGAGCTGCCCCGCGTGCGGGAATCCTGCCCCCACGACCTCGCGCCGACCTCCTCCAGCCTGATCCAGCTGGCGCTGGGCGACGCCCTGGCGGTGGCGCTGCTGGAGCGGCGCGGCTTCACCTCGGCGCGCTTCCACACCCTGCATCCGGGCGGCACCCTCGCGGCCCGCCTCAGGACCGTGCAGCAGGTGATGCACGGCCCCCAGGACATGCCGCTGGTCCACGAGACCGCGCTCATGTCCGAGGTGCTGATCGAGATCGCGGCGCGGCGCTACGGCTGCGTCGGCGTCACGGACGCGGCCGGCCGCCTCGTCGGCATCGTCACGGACGGCGACCTGCGCCGCCACATGGGTCCGGCGCTCCTCGACACGCCGGTCTCGACGGTCATGACCCGGGACCCGGTGACGGTGGAGCCCCACAAGCTCGCCCAGGCCGCGCTGGAGCTGATGAACCGCCGGCTGATCACGGCGGTCTTCGCCGTCACGGACGGACGGCCCGTGGGCATCGTGCACGTCCACGACCTGCTCCGCGTCGGCATCGTCTGAGGCCGTCCGGAACCGGCAGGCCCGACCCTCGCCCTTGGCGGTCCCGGGCGTGCCGGGACGGGGACGGAGGGTCGGACGAGCGGGCGCCGGTCACAGCCGCGCCAGCAGCTCCGCCTTCTTGGTCGCGAATTCCGCCTCGGTGAGCACGCCGCGCGCGTGCAGGTCGGCCAGCCGCTCGATGGTCGCGAGAACGTCGTCCGGGGATGACCGGTCCGGCGCGGCCGAAGGGGCGGGCGACGGGGCAGGCGAAGGGATAGGCGACGCGGCGCTCGCCGGGATCCCGGCCGGGTCCGCTTGGCGCGGCGCGGCGACCTCCGCCTCGATCCGGCGCAGGCGGTCGAGGGCGACGGCCCCGGCCGGTCCCGTGAAGCCGAGGCTGCCGTTCGCCTGAGAGACGCCGGTGATGCGGTGCTCGCCGGTGTCGTAGAGCGCGATCCCGGACCCCGCGTCGACGGCGAGCCGCCGTCTGTCGGGGAAATAGGCGTAGCGCAGCCCGTTCTGCGCGCCGGTGCTCGCCGGATCCCCGAGGCCGGCCGGCCACCACTCGCCGCCGCCCCGGCGCGCCGCGGGCGCGGCCTCCGAGAAGCCGCCCGCCGGGAGCGCCCCGGCCAATTCGGTGCAGAGCGCGTCGACTCGCGCCTTCAGCGCGTCGTCGAACATCCGGCCGACCATCACCATCCCGCCGGAAAACCACTGCCCCATCCCGCCGAGATCGGGATGGTCGAACTGCGCCATCGTGCCGTGGCCGCGCTCCAGGGCCCGGATCAGGTGGCGCACCGCGTCCAGGCCGACCCCGTGGCGGTCGGCGACGGCCTGCAGCCCGGAGACGGAGTCGAACGGCCCGTCGTCCCGGAAGGGATCGGACGCGGCGGTGTCGGACGGATCCATGAGCCAGCTCCCGAAGCGTCGGAGGGTGGACAGGAGGCGCGCGGCGCCGGCCCCCGGCCCGGGCCCGAGGGCGGGCGCCCCCGGGCCTGCGACGGCGTCGCGATGCGGAGCCAATCGCCGGTCGTGCAAGCGGGTTCCGGCCGTCTCAGCCGGCGGCCGGCGGGAACGGTCCCGCGATGGTGAAGTCGGTGATCGGCCGGCGGCCGTTCGGGGTCTCGCGGGGCCGCTGCTCCTCGGTGAGGTCCGCCTCCGGGATCTTGCGGCCGACCGCGAAGGCGGCCTCGATCCGGTGGTTCTCGGGCAGGCGCAGCACCGCGGGGGCGCGGACATGGTCGAACCCGACCATGCCGTGGGCGTGCCAGCCCTGGTGGATCGCCTGGAGCTGGAAGGCCAGCGAGGCGGTGCCGGCGTCGAAGGAGTGGCTGTAGGAGGGCTTGAGCTCGTCGCCGACCTTCATGAGCCCGTTCGAGACCAGGAACAGGATCGCGCCGGTGCCGGACACCCATTTCTGATTGCCCGGCACCAGGAGGTCGAAGAACGTGTCCCAGTGGGCGTCGCCCCGGAGCGCGTAGAGGAAGCGCCAGGGCTGCGAGTTGTAGGCGGAGGGCGACCAGCGCGCCGCCTCGATCATCCGCATCAGCTCGGATTCGGGCACGGCCTCGCCCGTGAAGGCGCGGGGCGAGTGCCGCTTCACGAAGACCGGATCGATGTCGTGGTCGGCGCGGCGGGGCGGGGGCAGGCTCAAGGGACTCGTCTCCGGAAGGGCGCGGGCGCCCGGGCGGCCGAGACTGCCCGAAACGCCCTGCCGGAGGCAAACCCCACGCCACGCTAGGCCCTGTCAGGCCACGCTGCGCTCGATCTCCTCCTCGTCGCAGATCACGCCGGCATTGCCCTCGAACTCCGCGGCGAGGTCCACCGGTGCGTGGGTCGGGGCGGGGGACACCCGGTCGCGCGCGAAGGTCGCCAGGAACAGGCGCATCACGTGGCGCACGCCCGCGTCGTTGATGGTGCGCTGGTCCTCGTTGTAGTAGCGCCCGGCATTCACGTTGCTCGTGACGATGTCGTAGGCGGGGAAGTAGACCGCCCGCGGGTCGCCCCGGCCGACCACCTCGCCGGCCGCCACCCGCAGCACCGACTTGGAGTAGCTGTTCGACTCCATCACGTGCCGGTCCATGTAGGTGGCGATCATCGGCACCGGCGAGACCGTGAAGATCACCCGCGCCTTCGGGTTCACGCTCCAGAGCCGGTCGAGGAAGCCGTTGAGGTCGCCCAGAACCTCGGCCGCGCCGGCGTTGACGCACTCGTAGAGGTCCGGATCGAAGGTGCCGCCCGCGACCCCGGGGGCGAGCGGCAGCGCCGCGCCGTCGGCCCGCCAGCGCCAGCCTTCCGTGAGGCCGAGGGTCAGCACGAACACGTCCAGCGTCTCGAACAGGCGGCGCACCTCGGCGAGGTGCGCGTCGCGCGCCGCGACCACCTCGGCCTCGCTGGCGAAGCCCGCCGGCTCGACCGTGGGGCGGAACGGGTCGACGTAGCGGCCGTCGTCGCGCAGCCACGCCTTCAGCTCCGGCTCGAACTTGCCGTAGGCCCGGTCGAACAGCTGCACGAACTGGCGCGTGTAGTAGAGGTTGCCGTAGCGCGCCGAGAACGTGCCGAACTGGCGGGCATTGGCCTCCTCGGCGCTCATGCCGGGGGTCGGCGGCTCGGTCAGGTAGTAGTTGAACCCGGCGCCGCGCACCGCCTCGGCCACCCGCTGCGCGAAGCAGGAGCCGCCGGTGGCGACCTTGTCGGTCGGCCCGATCACGAACGTGTCCTTCGGGTGCGGATTGACCGCGAAGGGCGGCACGTTGGTGACGACCTTGCGCCAGAATCGCTCGGCCGGTAGACCCGTATACGGATTCAACGCCATCTTCGAACCCTCTTCTTCACGACGGCGACAGGCCCTCGGGGGCGCTGTTCCGTCCGCTGACACCGGCACGCGACGTGGCCCTGAACGACCTGCCCCGGCGCGCCCGCAGCGCGTTCACCCGCTCGACACCCAGTTGGGCCCCCACCTGGGCGACACCATGGCGGAACCGCGCCCGCGCCGCCACGACCCGCGACGGGCCGAGCATCGCGGTGCTGGGCAATTGCCAGGCGCGGGGCATCGCCCGGGCCATGCGCCTGCTCGCGCCGAAGAGCCCGGTCCGCTACCTGCCCATGGGCTCGCTGAAGCGCGACCACGGCCACGTCGACGGCCTGATCCGGACCCTGCGCGCCCACGACCACGTCTTCTCGCAGGCCTTCCCGGCCGGGCTGATCCCGGGCGGCGACGCCGCCACTGTGCGGGCGGCCGACCCGCGGCTCAAGCTGTTCCCGTCGATCGTGTTCTCGGCCTTCCACCCGGACATGGTCTATGTCGGGCAGGCCTCGGACCTCGCCGCCCTCAAGCTGACGCCGTCGCCGCTCGGCCAGTACCACTCGGCGATCGTCCTCACCGCCCACCGGCTCGGCCTCGACGCCGGCCGCACCGCGACCCTGTTCCGCGAGGACGTGTTCGCCCGCCTGGGCTACCTCGACCACTGGGACCCGGCCGTGCGCGAGCTCGTCGGCGCGGCCGACGCCCTGGGTTTCGGGCTGGAGCGCGAGGTGACCCGCTGGGCGCGCCGCGGCGCCTTCATGCACCTGATGAACCATCCCAAGGTCCACGTCCTCGGCGACATCGCCCGGCGGCTGCTGCGGGAGAACGGGCTCACGCCCGAGCCCGTGGAGATCGAGGATTACCTCGGCGACGAGCTGGCCCAGGACGTGGTCTGGCCGATCTACCCGCCCATCGCCGAGCATTTCGGCCTGACCGGCTCGTACCTGTTCAAGACCAAGCCGCGGGGCGACGACTTCCCGGTGCTCTACGACCTCACGGGCTTCATCGCGGCGAGCTTCGCCCTCTACGACGCGATGCCCTCCGGGGATCTCGCCTGCCCGCGGGTCGAGGCGTGGCTCGCCGCGCCGGAGATCGTCGCGCTGTTCCGGGGCGGCTGAGGCCGCCCCCCCGGAGCCGAGGTGTCCAGCCGGGGCGTCCAGCCGGCCGAGCGCGCGCCGCCCGGGGTGGCTTCGCCGCGCGCGACGACGGTCCGGGTCGGAAGGATCCGTGACTCAGCCCGCCGCGCAGAGCCGGCTGTCGGCGCCGGCCTCGCCGAGGCCCTCGACCATCATCCGGACCAGGCGGTTGACCTCCTGCATCTGGAAGGGCTTGCGCAGGAACAGGCTGCCCGGCACGCCGCTGCGGCCGTGCGTGTCCGTCGAGGTGTAGACCACCGGCCGGTCCGGATGGATCGCCCGGAAGGCGTGGGCCACCGTCCAGCCGTCGATCAGCCCGGGCAGGTGGATGTCGGTGAACAGCCAGTCGATCGCGCCGCCCCGCTCGCGCAGGACGGTCAGCGCGGCCTCGCCCGTGGAGGCCTCGATCACCCGGATGCCGTGCGTCTCGCACAGGCTCGCGACGATCTCGAGGAGCAGGTAGCTGTCCTCGACGATGAGGACGCTCTGGGCGGGGCGCATGCGGGAGGTCCGGTGTTCGGCCCGCCGATAAGGGAGCGATAGGGTTGAGGATCTCTTAAAGCCCGGCGCGGACCCGTCACCGGGCGGAGGCCCGGCGCCTGTTGCAGCGCCGCAACCGGGGCGGCCGAAATGCCGCGTCGCGGCCCGCCGCCCCGCCGCCGCCGCATTCCGGGCGCGTCCCGGGTGTGTCAGCGCACGCCGTCGACCGGTGCGGACCGTCACCACGCCCCCGCGCCGCGCGGCGGAACCGTCGCTTAACCAACCCCGCCTACCAACGGCGCCAGGAATACGCGGACCCGCCTCGAAGACCAGCAGCCGGCCTTCGGCACCGCTCGAGGAGTTTTTCAGACCATGCCCCAGCGTTTCCGCGCCGCCGCCCTCGGCCTCGCGCTCGTCGCCGCCCTCGGCCTGGGCGCCTGCAGCAACGACAAGGACCTCGCCGACGCCTCCGCCTTCGGGGCGGGTGCCGCGACCCCCGGCAGCGCCCAGGACTTCGTCGTCAATATCGGCGACCGGGTCTTCTTCGAGTCGGATTCCACCGACCTGACGCCCACCGCGACCGCGACCCTCGACAAGCAGGCCGCGTGGCTGCAGCGCTACCCGCGCTACACCTTCATCATCGAGGGCCACGCCGACGAGCGCGGCACCCGCGAGTACAACTTCTCCCTCGGCGCCCGCCGGGCCCAGGCGGTGAACGACTACCTCGCCACCCGCGGCATCGCGGCGAGCCGGATGCGGACCGTGTCGTACGGCAAGGAGCGGCCGGTGGCGGTGTGCAACGACATCTCCTGCTGGTCGCAGAACCGCCGCGCGGTGATCGTCCTCGACCGCGGCGCCGGCGCGTAAGCCGCCGCGCGGCCGCGCTCCGGCGGCGGCTCTCGGCCGCCGCCTCCGATCGATGCTCTCGATCACACCTTCGGCCGCGCCGCAGTTTTGCCGCGGTGCGGCGCATCTGTTAGGGCCTCGCGCCGACACCGGACCGCAGCCGAACCATGCCCGCCCGCCTTCGCACCCGCCTCGCCCTCGCCACCGCCCTTGGTGCCGCGCTCCTCGGCCACCCGGCCGCCGCGCAGGACGCTTCGGAACTGGTGGTGCGCCTCGGCCGCATCGAGAACCAGTCCCGGATGATGGCGGGACAGATCGAGACCCTCCAGTACGAGAACCGCCAGCTCAAGGAGCAGCTGCGCAAGTTCCAGGAGGACGTCGAGTACCGCCTGAACGAGGGCAAGGGCGGCAAGCCCTCGGCCGCCCCCGCGCCGTCGGGCCCCGTCAACGGCGGCAACCCGGGCGCCGGCCGCCCCGGCAAGCGCGGCGACGCCTTCGACCCGTCGCAGGCCCCCGGCGCCCCCGGCGCCCCGATGCAGCTCGGCAGCACGCAGCCCTCCGCGCCGCTGCCCCGCCGCGAGGCCGAGGAGGCCGCCGAGGCGGCGCCGCGGCCGCAGCGCCTGCCGCAGGGCGCGATCGGCGAGCCGAACGAGGAGGACGCGGAGGCCGGGACCTCCGGCTACGACGAGCCGGTGGACCTGCGGCCGCCGGCCCGGACCGGGGCGATCCCGGCGCGGCCCTCCGAGAGCGTGGCGGCGACCCGGACGGGCGATCCGGCCGCCGATTACGACGCCGCGGTCGAGCTGTACCGCGCCAAGCAGTACGAGCAGGCCGAGATGGGCCTGCGCCAGTTCATCCAGTCCCATCCCCGCGACAACCGCGTCGCCGGCGCGACCTACTGGCTCGGCGAGAGCTACCTCGCCCGCGGCCGCAACCGCGAGGCCGCCGAGCAGTTCCTGAAGGTCTCGACCGACTACGCCCGCTCCTCCCAGGCCCCCGACGCCATGCTGAAGCTCGGCGTCACGCTCAACGCGCTCGGCGCCCGCGAGCAGGCCTGCGCGACCCTGGCCGAGCTGGACCGGAAGTTCCCGAATGCCGGCAGCGGCGTCCGCCAGGGCGTCGCCCGCGAGCAGAAGCGCGCCCGCTGCGGCGCCTGAACGCCTCGGGCGATCTGAGCGACGCGGGCGACCCGGTCCTCGGCGCCCTCCGCCCCTGGCTCGACCCGGCCGCGCGCGGCGGGCGGGGCGTGCTCCTCGCCGTCTCGGGCGGTCCCGACTCGAGCGCCCTGATGCACGCCGCCGCGCGCCTGCGCGACGCGACCGGCGCGTCCCTGCGGGTCGCCACCGTGGATCACGGCCTGCGGCCGGAATCGGGCGCGGAGGCCGAGGCCGTCGGCCGCGCCGCCCGGGCGCTGGGCCTGCCCCACGCGATCCTGACCTGGGCGGGCGCGAAGCCCGGCACCGGCCTGCAGGACGCGGCCCGCAGGGCCCGCTACGCCCTGCTCGCCGCCCATGCCGAGGCGGTCGGCGCCGGTCTCGTGCTGACGGGCCACACGCGGGACGACCAGGCCGAGACGGTGCTGATCCGGCTCGCGGCCGGCAGCGGCCCCGCGGGGCTCGCCGGCATGCGCGCCGAGCGCGACCTCGGCCCCGGCCTCGCCCTCGGGCGCCCGTTCCTGCACCTGCCGAAGGCGAGCCTGGTGGCGTGGTGCGCGGCGCGCGGCGTCGCCTACGCGCGCGACCCCGCCAACGGCGATCCGCGCTTCGCCCGCGGCCGCCTGCGGGCGGCCTGGCCGGCCCTGGAGCGCGAGGGCCTGACCCGGGCGCGCCTCGCCCGGCTCGCCGAGCGGGCCGCCCGCGACGAGGCCGCGCTCCGGAGCGCGGCCGAGCAGGCCCTCGACGGGGCGCGGCGGTCCGGGCCGGAGACGGGCGCGGAGCTGCGCCTCGACGGGCGCGCCCTGGCGGTCCTGCCGGACGCCGTGGCCCTGCGCTGCCTCGATCTCGCCCTGGCCCGGGCCGGCGCGGCGCCGCGCCGCCTCGAGCGCCTCGAGACCCTCGTCCTCGAATCGCTCCTGCCGGCCCTGCGCCGCGGGGAGCCGGTCCGCCGCACCCTGGCGGGGTTCCTCGTCTCCGCCGACGCGGGCGGGACCGTGAGCCTCGCCCCGGCGCCGCCGCGCCGGCACGGGCCCGCAGGTGCTGCCCTCGCCGCAGGGTCCCCCGACTTACTTGGCAAGGGGGAGCCCCCCGCCTACATTGGCGAGGTGTGCACGGATGGACCGGAATAGCCGCGTGGCAGGTCCGTCCTGGGGGTCGCACACGCCAGGGATTGATCGATGAACCCGAATTTTCGCAACTTTGCCTTGTGGGTCGTCATCTTCCTGCTGGTGCTGGCTCTCGTCACCCTGTTCCAGAACCCGGGGCACCGGGGCGGCGGCAGCGAGATCGCCTACAGCCAGCTCCTGAACGACGCCGATGCCGGCAAGATCCAGTCGGTGGTGATCTCCGGGCAGGACGTGTCCGGCACCTACGTCGGCGGCGGCAACTTCACGAGCTACGCGCCCAACGACCCGAGCCTGGTCTCCAAGCTCCAGGGCAAGGGCGTGCAGATCACGGCCCGCCCGCCGTCCGACAACACCCCCTGGTTCATCCAGCTGCTCGTGAGCTGGCTGCCGATCCTCGTCTTCATCGGCGCCTGGATCTTCCTCTCGCGCCAGATGCAGTCCGGCGCCGGCCGCGCCATGGGCTTCGGCAAGTCGAAGGCGAAGCTCCTGAACGAGGCCCACGGCCGCGTCAGCTTCGACGACGTCGCCGGCGTGGAAGAGGCGAAGGAAGATCTCCAGGAGATCGTCGAGTTCCTGCGCGACCCGCAGAAGTTCCAGCGGCTCGGCGGCCGGATCCCGCGCGGCGTGCTGCTCGTCGGCCCGCCCGGCACCGGTAAGACCCTGATCGCCCGGGCGGTCGCGGGCGAGGCCAACGTGCCGTTCTTCACGATCTCGGGCTCGGACTTCGTCGAGATGTTCGTGGGCGTCGGCGCGAGCCGCGTGCGCGACATGTTCGAGCAGGCCAAGAAGAACGCGCCCTGCATCATCTTCATCGACGAGATCGACGCGGTCGGCCGCCACCGCGGCGCCGGCCTCGGCGGCGGCAACGACGAGCGCGAGCAGACCCTCAACCAGCTCCTCGTGGAGATGGACGGCTTCGAGGCCAACGAGGGCGTGATCATCATCGCGGCGACCAACCGCCCCGACGTGCTCGACCCGGCCCTGCTGCGTCCCGGCCGCTTCGACCGCCAGATCATGGTGCCGAACCCAGACGTCACCGGCCGCGAGCGCATCCTGCGGGTCCACGTCCGCAAGGTGCCGCTGGCCCCCGACGTCGACCTGAAGACCATCGCGCGCGGCACCCCGGGCTTCTCGGGCGCCGACCTGATGAACCTCGTGAACGAGTCCGCGCTGCTGGCCGCCCGCCGCGGCAAGCGCATCGTGACGATGCACGAGTTCGAGGACGCCAAGGACAAGGTGATGATGGGCGCCGAGCGGCGCACCCTGGTGATGACCGAGGACGAGAAGCGGCTCACCGCCTACCACGAGGGCGGTCACGCCATCGTGGCGCTGAACGTCCCGGCCACCGACCCGGTGCACAAGGCGACGATCATCCCCCGCGGCCGGGCGCTCGGCATGGTCATGCAGCTGCCCGAGCGCGACAAGCTCTCCATGAGCTTCGAGCAGATGACCTCGCGGCTGGCGATCATGATGGGCGGTCGCATCGCCGAGGAGATGATCTTCGGGCGCGAGAAGGTGACCTCGGGCGCGCAGTCGGACATCGAGCAGGCGACGCGGCTCGCCAAGATGATGGTGACACGCTGGGGCTTCAGCCCCGAGCTCGGCACCGTCGCGTACGGCGACAACAACGACGAGGTCTTCCTCGGCATGTCGATGGGCCGGCAGCAGTCGGTCTCCGAGTCGACCGCCCAGAAGATCGACGCCGAGGTCCGCCGCCTCGTGGAGACCGGCCTGGAAGAGGCGCGCCGTATCCTGGCCGAGCACAAGGACGACCTGGAGGCCCTCGCGCAGGGGCTCCTCGAGTACGAGACCCTCTCGGGCGAGGAGATCCGCAACCTGCTCAAGGGCCAGCCCCCGATCCGCGACGGCGGCGACGTGCCGCCGACCCCGGCCCGGGGCTCCTCGGTCCCCTCGGCAGGCCGCGGCCGGCCGAAGGAGAGCGACGGCGGCCTGGAGCCGCAGCCGCAGGCCTGAGACCGCGCGGTCGGATGAGCGAGGAGGGCGCCGCGAGGCGCCCTTTTTCGTGCCGGACCGGGATTTCACGCGGATCGGGCGCCGGTTTCCTCTCCCGTGCGGGGGAGGGGACGGCGTGCGGGATCAGGCCGGCCCCAGGGTGGCTCGACGCGGGCGCGCGGCAACGGTCCGCCCGATCCGGGGCCGTCGTATCCCTCACCCCAACCCTCGCCCGAACGGGACAGGGCGCGCGTCGGGCCTCTCATCCGCGTCGGCGTTCGACCGCGACGCGTGACCATCCTCGCATCGCCCCTGACAAACGGGCCCTCCTGTCGGCAGATCGACGTCGTCAGCTTGGCCGGAGGCTCGGCGGCGTCCGCCGAATCGGAAACACAGGACCGTTCCACAGGCCGTAGCCAGATCCCGATGCCGGTCTCGACCTATCTCGTCGTCGCCCTCGGCGCCGTCGCCGCCGGCTTCGTGCAGGGCCTGTCGGGCTTCGCCTTCGGGCTCACGGCCCTGTCGATCTGGGCCTGGGTGATCGACCCGCAGCTCGCCGCCGTGCTGGCCGTCTCCGGCGCCTTCACGGGCCAGGTCATCGCCGCGGTCTCGGTCCGGCGCGGGTTCGAGCCCGGGCGCCTCGCGCCCTTCATCCTCGGCGGCCTCGCCGGCATCCCCCTCGGCGTCCTCCTGCTGCCGCGGCTCGACGCCGACTGGTTCAAGATGCTCCTCGGCCTCCTGCTGGTGGTCTGGTGCCCGACCATGCTCCTCGCCCGGAACCTGCCGCGGATCACGGCCGGCGGCCGGCTCGCCGACGCCGCGGTGGGTCTCGGCGGCGGGATGATGGGCGGGCTCGGCGGCTTCACGGGCGTGCTGCCGACCCTCTGGTGCACCCTGCGCCGCTACGAGCGCGACGTGCAGCGCTCGGTGATCCAGAACTTCAACCTCGCGATGCTCAGCGTGACCCTGGCGACCTACCTTGCCGCGGGGCTCGTCACCCGGGCGACGCTGCCGATGCTGGCGGTGATCCTGCCGGCGATGCTGGTCCCGACGCTGCTCGGCACCCGGATCTATCTCGGCATCGGCGAGGTCGCCTTCCGCCGGCTCGTGCTCGGCCTGCTGACCGTCTCGGGCCTCGCGCTGGTCTCGGCCTCGGCGCCGCGGCTCCTGCAGCGCGCCGGGCGCCCCATTTCGACCGCCTTTGTCGGGGAGCACCCCGTTGACTCTGCCGGCCGCTGAGCCGCCGGCGGGCGCGATAACCTGCTAAGCTGTGCCCGGTCCGCGAGACCGGGCGCCGGAGACGTGATGGTGCGCAAGTATTTCGGAACCGACGGCATCCGGGGCCGGGCCAACGGCGTGATCACGCCGGAACTCGCCCTCAAGGTCGGTCAGGCCGCCGGCCTCGTGTTCCAGCGCGGCGACCACCGCCACCGGGTGGTGATCGGCAAGGACACCCGCCTCTCCGGCTACATGATCGAGACCGCGCTCGTCGCCGGCTTCACCTCGGTCGGCATGGACGTGCTGCTGCTCGGGCCGGTGCCGACGCCGGCCGTGGCGATGCTGACCCGCTCCATGCGGGCCGATCTCGGCGTGATGATCTCGGCCTCGCACAACCCGTTCGAGGACAACGGCATCAAGCTGTTCGGGCCCGACGGCTTCAAGCTGAACGACGCGATCGAGCACGAGATCGAGGGGCTGATCGACGCCGACATGCACAAGCGTCTCTCCGGCTCGAACGACCTCGGCCGGGCCAAGCGCATCGAGAGCGTGCACGCCCGCTACATCGAGTTCGCCAAGCGCACGCTGCCGCGGCAGGTGACCCTGGACGGGCTGCGGGTCGTGGTCGACTGCGCCAACGGCGCGGCCTACCGGGTCGCCCCCGAGACCCTGTGGGAACTCGGCGCCGAGGTGATCGCCATCGGGACCGAGCCGGACGGGTTCAACATCAACCGGGATGTCGGCTCGACCGCGCCCGCGGCCCTGATCGACATGGTGCGCGAGCGCCGGGCCGATATCGGCATCGCGCTGGACGGCGACGCCGACCGGGTGCTGATCGTGGACGAGAAGGGCCAGGTGGTCGACGGCGACCAGCTCATGGCCGTCGTGGCGCGCTCCTGGAAGGAGGACGAGCGCCTGACGCAGCCGGGCGTGGTGGCGACGATCATGTCGAATCTCGGCCTGGAGCGCTTCCTCGGCGGCCTCGGCCTGAGCCTGGCCCGCACGGCGGTGGGGGACCGCTACGTCCTCGAGCACATGCGGGCGCACGGCTACAATCTCGGCGGCGAGCAGTCCGGCCACATCATCATGTCGGACTACACGACCACCGGCGACGGCCTCGTGGCCGCCCTGCAGCTCCTGAGCGTGGTGCAGCGGCAGAACCGGCCCGTGAGCGAGGTCTGCCACTGCTTCGACCCGCTGCCGCAGATCCTCAAGAACGTCCGCTACCGGAGCGGCGAGCCCCTGCGCGAGGACAGCGTGGTCAGCGCCATCGAGCACGCCCGCGAGCGGCTCGGCAATGCCGGCCGCCTCGTGATCCGCCCGTCGGGCACCGAGCCGGTGATCCGCGTCATGGCCGAGGGCGACGACCGCGGCCTCGTCAACGCGGTGGTCGACGAGGTGGTCGACGCCGTCACCCGCGCGGCGGCCTGAGGCCGGAGCCTCGGAGCGGCCCGGCCCGCAATCCCGGCTCCGCCCCCGGGGGGCCGGGCGCGCCGCATCGGGGCGGGATCGGTCCAGGTCAGCCTAGGTCAGCCTAGGTCGGCGTAGGCGGCGCGCAGCTCCGCGGGTGCGGTCGTCCGCCACGCCCCCAGCAGCGCCGCCCGCAGGGTCTCTTCCGGGCAGAGGTCGAGGTCGAGATTGGTCCAGCCCCGCCGCCCCCAGGCGCCGTCGAGCGGCGCGAACAGGTCCGGCTCGGCCTCGCACAGGGCGGCCTGATCGGCGGGCGCGAGGCGCAGCACCACCCGCGCCTCCTCGACCCAGAGGGTCGCGAAGACCCGGCCGCCGACCCGGAAATCCGGGTTGCCGCTGTGGGCGCCCGCCACCGCCTCGGGCAGCATCAGCGCCAGGATGCGCACGTCGTCGGGCCCCATGCGGATCGCTCAACTCCCGCGCGGCCCGGGCGGCCGGGCGACGCCGATCGGGTCGCCCACGCGGCCCTCCCCGACAGATGAACTGCGCCGACCCGGCGGCGCGACGCGGCGGAAACAAGCAAGTCTCGCCCGGTTACCCGTTTCGACAGCTCGGCAACGGATGCGCAAGGCTAACATTTAACGTTAAGCCGGATTTAAGACGTTCCTTCCATCCTGCCCTCGTACCCCGGGACCGCGCGCCGCGCGTCCGGCTCACGAGTCCAGTGAAGGAATCTCCATGGCCCGCTCCAAGCTGAACGCTTTGGTGCGTAGCCTGACGCTCGCGGCGAGCGTCGGCGCGCCCTGCCTCGCCGCGGCCGCGGATCTGATGCTCCCGCCGCCCCCGCCGCCGCCGCCCCCGCCGATCGAGGTCGGCGGCGGCTGGTACCTGCGCGGCGACGTGGGCGCCAGCATCTACACCCGTCCGCGCTACAGCGACGCCTACGACTACACCGGCTACGCCGAGTCCAACCGCGCCTTCGGCAACGCGGTCGGCGGCGGCGGTTTCGCGGGCGTCGGCGTCGGCTACCAGTTCACCCCGTTCCTGCGCGGCGACATCACCGGTGAGTACCGCTACTCCACCGGCCTGCGCGGCAGCGAGTACTACAAGGGTCCGGATTTCGATAACGGGCTCGGGTCGTACGGCGTGAACAAGTCGAGCGGCAACTTCGACTCCGCGGTGGTTCTGGCCAACGCGTATTTCGACCTCGGCACGTGGTACGGGATCACGCCGTTCATCGGCGGCGGCGTCGGCTACGCGTTCAACCACGTCTCGAGCTACTCGACCAACCAGCAGTTCACCAGCCCGACCTACGGCTACGATTACGCGAACCCGATCTACGGCTGCGGCTGCGGACAACCCTCCTACAACTACGCGCCGGTCTACGACGCGAACGGCAACGCGGTCTACAACACCAACAGCGGCAGCAAGTTCTACAAGGACAAGACCAGCGGCAGCCTCGCCTGGGCGCTCCACGCCGGTCTCGCCTACAACGTGACCGACGCGCTGAAGATCGAGCTGGCCTACCGCTACCTGAACCTCGGCAAGGCCGAGACCGGCCCGGGCTTCGTCCCGTGCTGCACCGGCAGCCTCCAGGCGATCAAGATCAAGGACATCGAGGCGCACGACGTGAAGATCGGCTTGCGCTACTACCTCGGCGGCGTCGTGGCGGCCCCGCTGCCGCCGCTGATGCCGGAGCCGGTCCCCGGCCCGCTGGTGCGCAAGTACTGATCGCACCTCGACCGCGATCCCACTGACAGGCGAAACGGCGCGGAGGGTCTCCGCGCCGTTTCGCGTTTCGGCGCCCCGTCGCGACCGGGTCTGTTCTCGGCCGGTCCTCGGCCGGTTTTGGCCAGCCCAATACGCGCCGGGACTGGCATCCCCGGATCGGGACTGACCTGTCGCAGTCGAGCAACGGAGAATTAAGGTTACCGGCATATCACCGTGTCGAGGCTCGATCCGCCATCCGTCTCTTTCCGTCCCAGGACGATCCCGATGCGTACCGTCACCTTTCCGCTGCTGGCGGTTCTCGGTCTCTGCGGCGTGAACACCGCGCGCGCCGCCGATCTGGACTACGATTACCTGCGCGGCGCCGATTACGACCCGGTCCCGGCCCCGGTGGTCGACTGGAGCGGCGTGTATGTCGGCGGCCACGGCGGCTTCACCTCCGGCGGCCTGTCGCAGCGCAACGCGATGCAGTCCACGCTGGCGAATTACTTCGCTTACAGCACCGTGGAATCCGAGTTCAGCGTCTCGAAAATGCTGTCGCTCCCCGGCACGCGGACGCGCGGGGCCAGCTTCGGTGCCTTCGCGGGCTTCAATGTGCAGTTCGACGGGATCGTCCTCGGCATCGAGGCCGACTACACGCACACGGACCAGAACAGCTGGTCGACCAACGGCATCAACCGGATCATGACGACCGCCGCCGGCAACTCCGAGTCGGTGAACCTGTTCGGCACGTCGAACACGCGGATCGAGGATTACGGCACCATCCGGGGCCGCGCCGGCTACGCGTTCGGCAACCTGCTCCCCTACGTCACCGCCGGTGCCGCGATCGGCCGCGTCACGATCAACGATACCGTATCGGTCCAGAATTACGGCTACAGCGCCACCACCTACGCGGCGAACCAGGCCCTGACCACCGGGCAGCCCGCGGCGGTCTACCAGCACGGCTACGCGAGCTTCAATCCGAACTTCCCGCTCAACAACTCGACGCCGGCCGGACAGGGCGCCCAGACCGTCCCGTACGCGCCGACGCCGCTGACCGCGAATGCCCGGACCAAGACCATCGGCGGCGTCGCCCTCGGCTTCGGCCTGGAATACGCCATCACGCCCAATATCCTGGTGCGCGGCGAGTACCAGTACGTGCGGTTCCAGGACTTCAACGGTCACAACGCCCAGTTGAACACCGTCCGGGGTGGCGCGGCCGTCAAGTTCTGACCCTTCCTCCCGCGCCGGCCGGATCCTGACCATGATTGACCGTCTCTCGAGGCTGTGGCCCCTGACGTCGCGCGCCGCGCTGCTCGCCGGTCTCGTGCTCGTCCACGGACCGGCCTTCGCGGAGCGCCGCGAGGCGCATCACCCGATGCGCCGGACCGTGCGGGTGCGCCCGCTGCCCGCCGTTCCCCCGCCCGTCCTGGTGCGGGATTACCTGCCGCGCAATCTCAACGTCCCGATGTACAACGAGCCGCCCCGCCGCGCGCCGGCCTGGTGACGCCTCCGCGCCGCCCTCAGTTCTCCAGCTCGCTGTCCCAGTAGAGGTAGTCGAGCCAGGTGTGATGGTACTGGCGGTGGTCGAACTCGGGCTGCCGGTGGTGCAGCTCGTAGCGCGTCGGCCGCCGGGGCTCGGTCATCAGCGGCATGTCCGCCTCGTCCGGCGTGCGGTTGGCCTTGCGCAGGTTGCAGGGCGAGCAGGCCGCCACGACGTTCTCCCAGCTCGACAGGCCGCCCCGGGAGCGCGGCACCACGTGGTCGAAGGTCAGGCCGCCCGAGGGCAGCCGCAGGCCGCAATACTGGCAGCTGAAACCGTCGCGCAGGTAGATGTTGTAGCGGGTGAAGGCCGGGCTGCGGGCCAGCGCCACGTAGTTCTTCAGCGCCACTACGCTCGGCACCCGCAGGGCGCGGGAGGGCGAGCGCGCCTCGACGTCGTAGCTCGCCACCAGGGTGACGCGGTCGAGGAACAGGGCCGTGAAGGCGTCCTTCCACGACCAGAGGGAGAGCGGATTGTACGAGAGCGGCCGATAATCCGCGTTGAGGACGAGGGTTTGGAGATCCATCATCGGCGCGACTCTTCGGACTAGCTCTAGCGCGTGAGACGCGCGGGACCATGCCGCCGCCCCGCCGGCCCGTCCGAACCGGCCCGGGGCCGATGCAGGACGAGCCGGCGCGCGGAGCGACGGCTTGACGGGAGAGACGGAGGGAACAACAGGGCGACGGGCCGGCGCGCGGGGGCGCCGGTCGATGCGGTAGCATCCGGAACGCGGCCGGGCCGGGCCGGCATCGCCACCGGCCGCGCCCTTTCGCGTAGCAACGAAAAGGCCCTGTCCATCAGGTGTTCATCTAATCCCAGCGTGACACCCTTGTGAAGCTTTTCCGGATGAGCCCCGGGGACGCACCCACAGCGGGCTCGCAGAGACGGGACCCGGTCCGGGGTGGGCAGGGGCACGGTTTCGCCCTATTGCTCGCCCAGAGCGCCCGGCCGCCAGGAGGCCCGCCCGGTCCCCGATCGCCGCCGATTCGCCGATGCCGGACTCCGGCCGGCCGCCGCGCGCCCGACGAGAGGTTGCTCATGCATCGTATCCCAGCGCGGACCCGGAAGCCGGAGGGCGCCCCGCGCCCGTCCCGCGCCCTCGCCCTGCTCGCCGCGCTGGTGTTCGCAACCCCGGCGGCCCTGGCCCTGCCGGCCTTCGCGCAGGATCCGGCGCCCGCCGCCAAGTCCGCCGATCAGAAACCCGCGGATCACAAGCCTGCGGACACCAAGGCCGCCGACACCAAGGCCGCGCCCGAGGCCAAGCCCGCGGACGGCAAGGCACCCGACGCGCAGGCGACCGGCGCGAGACCGGCCGACGCGAAGCCCGCGCCCCCGCCGGCCGCGAAGGCCGAGGTTCCCGAGCAGTTCAAGAAGGTCCGGGCCAAGCTCGACGCCGCCAAGGCCGAGCTCGACGCCCGCGAGAAGCAGCTCGGCCACGCGGAGCTGACGGTCGTCGACCTTAACGCCATCCGCGACAGCGCCGTCACGGTCACCGACGAGATCCGCACCCTGGTCACCCGGCTCGACGCGCCGCTGGAGGCCGCGCGCGAGCGCCTGGCCCAGCTCGGGCCGAAGCCGAAGGACACCCAGGAGAGCGCCGACGTCGCCGCGGAGCGCGCCGAGCGCGAGGCCGCCGTCACCCGCATCGACGAGACCCAGCGCCTCGCCCGCTCCCTGGTGGTGCAGGGCGACCAGATCGTCGACCGGGTCTCGAACCGCCGCCGCGAATCCTTCACCCGCGACCTGCTCCAGCGCTCCCAGCCGCTGGTCGGCCCCGGTCTCTGGACCAAGGTGATGGGCGACGTGCCCCGGGACACGCGCGCCCTGCAGAGCGCCGTGTCGGATATCGGGCTGCTGTTCTCCCGCAACGGCAGCCTCGCCAACCTGCTGTTCCTGGGCCTCGCCTTCGGGATCTCGGTGGCGCTGTATTTCGGCCGGCGCAACATCGCCCCCAAGGGCGCCCGCCGGGACGCCACCAAGACCGATCCGTCGCGGCGCGCCGTGATGCTCGCCGCCTGGCGGGTGATCCTGCTCGGCACGGTGCCGGCCGTGGCCGGGTCCTACGCGGTCTACTACGCCCTCGATTCCACCAACCTGCTGCCGTCCCGGCTCCTGCCGGTCGCCGCCGCGATCCTCGGCGGCCTCGCCTTCATCGCCTTCGTGGAGGCCCTCTGCGACGGGCTGCTCAGCCCCGAGAAGCCGGCCTGGCGGCCCGCCCCGGTGAGCGACGCGGCGGCCACGCGCCTGACCCGGCTCGCCGTCGGCATCGCCACGGTGATCACCGTGGTGAAGTCCGTCGAGGCGCTGAACTCTGGGATCTCGGCGGCCCTGCCGATCTCCATCGCCACGCGGGGCATCGGCGCGGTCGCCACCGCGCTGATCCTCGCGGTCGGCCTCCACCGCTTCGCCGACACCGAGCAGGAGGAGGAGGCCTGCTTCGGCCCCTACGTGCCGACCAAGACCACGACGGGCATCGGCGGGCCGGCCCGGCTCCTGGGCTGGGCCGCGGTGGCGCTGATCGGGCTCGGCGCGCTGGTCGGCTACGTGGCCTTCGCGGCCTTCCTGATCGACCAGCTGATCTGGGACGCGGCCGTCCTCGTGCTGCTCTACCTGCTGGTCCAGAGCGTCGACATCTTCGTCGGCCGCGCGCTCAGCGACGAGACGCGGCTCGCCACCACGCTCCAGGCCAATACCGGCCTGCGCAAGCGCTCGCTCAACCAGATCTCGGTCCTGACGACGGGCGCGACCCGGCTCGTCCTGTTCCTGGCGGCCGCGGTCCTCGTGCTGGCGCCCTGGGGGCTCGATTCCACCGACATCGTCTCGTCGGTCCGGCAGGCCTTCTTCGGCTTCAAGGTCGGCGACGTCACGATCTCGCTCTCCAGCATCGCCTTCGGGATCGGCATCCTGGTGGTCGGCGTGTTCATCACCCGCGGGGTGCAGCGCTGGCTCGAGAACACCTACCTGCCGGCCACCGACCTCGACGCCGGCCTGCGCAACTCGATCACCACGGTGGCGGGCTATTGCGGCTTCCTGATCGCGCTGGCGCTCGCCTTCTCGTATCTCGGCCTGAGCCTGGAGAAGCTCACCATCGTGGCCGGCGCCCTGTCGGTCGGTATCGGTTTCGGCCTCCAGTCGATCGTCAACAACTTCGTCTCCGGCCTGCTGCTCCTGTGGGAGCGCCCGATCCGGGTCGGCGACCAGGTGGTGATCGGCGATTCCGAGGGTATCGTGAAGCGGATCTCGGTCCGCTCGACCGAGATCCAGACCTTCGACCGCTCGGCCGTGATCGTGCCGAACTCGAACCTGATCTCCGGCGTGGTCAAGAACCGGGTGCGGGGGGACCGGACCGGGCGCGTCAGCATCACGGTCAGCGTCCTGCGCAACCAGGATCCGGTGCGCGCCGCCGAGATGATCACGGCCTGCGCGCAGGGCCATGCCGACGTCCTGAAGGAGCCGCCGCCCCGGGTGGTGTTCAAGAAGATCGGCGACCCGTTCCTGGAATTCGAGCTCCTCGTCTGGATCGTGGACGTGAGCCTCGGCCAGAAGGTGGTGACCGACCTGAACTTCTCGGTGTTCGCGACCCTGTCGGAGGCGGGCTTCATCCCGCCGCTCGGGCCCGGCTCCAGCATCGTCACCGTGCAGGGCCTCGACACGATGCAGAGCGCCATGGGCGAGATCGCCAGCCGCTTCATCCAGCCGGCCGCGCTCCCCGAGGGTGGCGAATCAGCCCGGCCCCCGCGCGACCGCGGTCTGCGCAGCGCCGGCGCCTGACCGGCCGCCGCCGCGGGCGATCCGGACGGTGTTCCCGCCAGCGTCCTTGGCGGCGTAGAGCGCCGCGTCCGCCCGCCCGAACAGCCGGGCGGGGCCGCCGCCCGCGGCCGTCCCCGCGGCCGTCCCCACGGCGATCCCCACGGAGGCGCCGATCCGCAGCCCGTGGCCGCGATACGGGACCGGTCGGCTCAAGGCGGCCACGATCCGCCGTCCGCGCTCGACCAGCCCGGACGGGTCGACGGGCGCCCGCAGGAGCACGGCGAACTCGTCGCCGCCGATGCGGGCCACGAGGGTCGCGTCCCGGCAGACGGCCGCCAGCCGCGCGGCCGCGCGCCTGAGGCACAGGTCGCCGGCCGCGTGGCCGTGGATGTCGTTGACCGGCTTGAACCCGTCGAGGTCGATCAGCAGCAGGGCGCCGAGCGGCTCCGGACCGGAGCCGGCCGTCCCGGTCCGGAACTGTGCCGCGCACTGCGCCGCGAACTGCGCGTCGAAGCCGCGGCGGTTCGCCAGCCCGGTCAGCGGGTCGCACTCGGCGCGCCGGCTCAGCTCGGCCAGCCGGCCGATCTCCTCGGTGACGTCCTGCTTGGTTCCGAAGAGGCGGGTCGGGCGCCCGTCCTCGGACTCGACCGCGGCGCGGATCCGGATCCAGCGTCGCCGGCCTCCGGCCAGCACCTCGGCGTCGAGCGCGAAGGCGCCGCCCCGGGCGATCGCCCGGTGCCGGAGCGTCTCCAGCAGGCGCCGCGAGGCCGGCTCGTAGAGGTCCAGGATCCGGGGCCGATGCAGGGCCGCGCCTCGGGGAACGCCGAACAGGTCGTGGACGCCGCCGGACCAGTCGAGGGCACCGTCGTGCAGGCGGCAGGACCACAGGCCCATCCCGGCGTCCGCCAGGACCCGCTCCTGCCGCGCCAGCAGGCCGGCCTGCTGGCGGATGATCGCCCGCTGCAGGGCGCAGGCGGCCGCGGCCTCGGCGACCGCCTCGTCCGCGGCCGACGGGTCGGCGCGCCCGCGGACGGATCGGTCGCGGGGCGATTTCACCAGGGCCAGGGAACGCGCGGTCGTCATCGGTGTGCGGTTTTAGACCCAAGGCCTTTGAGGAAGCCCTAATCGTCCGATGCGCGGCCGCCCGGCAACGCCTATATGCCGCCCGGGCGGCAGGGCCGTCGCAGGGATGGGTAAGTCGTGACGAGACGCGATCGGGACGGTCGACATGCGGGGCGCGGGCTCGGCCGGATCAGGACCGGGGCCCGGATGATCGGCCCGGCCGCGCTGTCGGCGGCGCTGCTGGGCGGCTGTGCCGCCCAGCCGCCGAGCAGCGCGGCGCTGCCGAGCATCTACCTGCCGCTCGCCAGCAACAGCGCGCATGTCGACGTCGAGGCGGCCCGCGACATGATCTCGTCCTATCGCCGCAACCGCGGCGCGGCGCCGCTGACGGTTGATCCCGAGTTGCAGCGCCTCGCCGAGGCCGAGGCGGCCGCCATGGCGCTCGCCGACCGGCCGAGCCGGGCCCAGACCGTCAAGGCCGCCGTCGAGCGGCTCGGCTACGCGAACGTCAACGCCAACCTCTCGGCGGGCTACCACACCCTGGCCGAGGCCTTCTCGGGCTGGCGCGAGAGCCCGCCCCACGACGCCACCATGCTGGCGCCCGGGGCGACCCGGATGGGGATCGCCACCGCCTACGCGCCGGGCTCGAAGTACAAGGTCTACTGGGCGCTGCTCACCGCGAAGTAGCGGCGCCCCGCCGGCCGGCACGGAGGGGCATGGAGGGGCATGGAGGGGGCACCATCGGCTCGGTGTCGGCCTTGCCGGCGGCGGAGGCGAATCTGTCGTCCGGAAGGCCGGCCGCCGTCGATCATGATCAGCGCGAGCGCCGCGCCGCCGCCGAGCAGTCGGGTGCCGGTTGCGCGATCCGTGGACGATGATCCGGCGGGCTCTCCGGGTGGAGCGGCACCGCCCTCGCAGCCGGGACGCGAGGGGTCCGCGTCAACCTTCGGGAAACTTTGCTGAAGCAACGGTGCGGGCGACTGTTTCGAACCTGTATCGGCCCGTCATCGCCCGTTCAGGCAGGCGCTGGCATACCCGTTTCGTACGAGGGGTTTGACTCGGATCTGGCGCTTATGCCGGCCGCGCGGATCTCCTCGGTGAAGGCGTGAGACCCGGGTCACACGGGCCGCGCCAGGGGTGGCGGAGCGGTACGATGGTTCGTCTGTACGGGCGGGTCCTGGGATTTCTGAAGGCGGAGCGGCGGCTGGCCATAGGCTTGGCCGTCACCAACGTGGTCCTGGCGATCGCGGCCTTCGCCGAGCCCCTGCTGATGGGCCGGATCATCGACCAGCTGACCCATCTCAAGCGCGGCGGCGACGCCATGGGCACCATGCTGCCCCTGCTCGCCGCCTGGGTGGCGTTCGGCTTCTTCACCATCGCGGCGGGCGTGTTCATCGCGCTCCACGCCGACCGGCTCGCGCATCGCAACCGCCTGTCGTCGATGGCGAGCTACTTCGAGCACGTCCTCGACCTGCCGCTCGCCTTCCACTCGGCCAACCATTCCGGCCGCGTCCTGAAGGCGATGCTGGAGGGCACGAACGGCATGGCGTGGCTGTGGCTCGGCTTCTTCCGCGACCACCTCGTCGCCCTGGTCTCGCTCGGCGTGCTCCTGCCGATGACCCTGTTCATCAACTGGCAGCTCGGCTCGATCCTGGTGGTGCTGGTGCTGGCCTTCACGGCGCTGACCACCTTCGTGATGCGCCGGACCGAGACGCTGCAGGGGCAGGTCGAGGCGTTCAACTCGGGGCTCGCCGCCCACGCCTCCGACGCGCTCGGCAACGTCGCGGTGATCCAGTCCTTCACCCGCGCCAAGGCCGAGAAGGAGGCGATGCGCGGCATCATCACCAACCTGCTCGCCGCGCAGATCCCGGTCCTGTCCTGGTGGGCGCTGGCGAACGTGGCGACCCGGGCGTCGGCGACCATCACCATGACGGCGATCTTCGTCACCGGCATCTGGCTCTACCAGGCCGGCACCACCACGGTGGGCGAGGTCGTGGCCTTCATGAGCCTCGCCACCGCCTTCGTGGCCCGGCTCGACCACGTGGTCGGCTTCGTCAACGGCCTGTTCCAGCAGGCCCCGAAGATCGCCGAGTTCTTCGAGATCTACGACACCGTCCCGGCGGTGGCCGACCGGCCGCACGCCCGGCAGGTCGCCCGGTTCGAGGGCGCGGTCACCTTCGACGACGTCGCCTTCTCGTACGACGGAAGGCGCCAGGCGCTCGACGGCGTCTCGTTCACCGCCAAGCCCGGCGAGACGATCGCGCTCGTCGGCACCACCGGCTCGGGCAAGTCGACGACGCTCGGCCTCCTGCACCGCAGTTTCGACCCGGCCGCCGGTTCGATCCGGATCGACGGGATGGACATCCGCGACGTCGGCCTCGCCTCGCTGCGCCACAACATCGGCGTGGTGTTCCAGGAGCCGATGCTGTTCGCCCGCTCGATCCGCGAGAACCTGCAGGTCGGCTGCCCCGACGCCACGGACGCCGAGATGCTCGACGCCCTGGAGCGGGCCCAGGCCAGCGCCTTCATGGCGCGCCAGCCCGCCGGGCTCGACACGGTGATCGGCGAGCGCGGCCGGTCGCTCTCGGGCGGCGAGCGCCAGCGGCTCTCGATCGCCCGGGCGCTCCTGAAGAACCCGCCGATCCTGATCCTCGACGAGGCGACCTCGGCGCTGGACGCCGCCACCGAGCGCAAGCTCCAGGGCGCCCTGGAGACCGTGATGGAGGGGCGGACCACCTTCGTGATCGCCCACCGCCTCGCGACGATCCGCGACGCCGACCGGATCCTGGTGTTCCACGAGGGCCGGATCGTCGAGGCCGGGACCTTCGACCAGCTGGTGGCCGAGGGCGGCCGCTTCGCCGAGCTCGCCCGGGCGCAGTTCATGGCGACCGAGGCGGATGCCGAGGAGGGGCTGGCGCTGGCGGCGTGAGGACGCGCCGCCGCCGGGCGCACCGCGTCGCCGGGATCGCGCGCGGAGCCCCGCTCCTGTTCCCGCGCGGGCGCGGGTGAGGGCCGGCATCCCTCGGGATCAGGCGCCCGACCCCGAGGCACCCGTTCCGGCCCTCCGGCCCTCCATCTCGGCCCGGCGCGCCAGCATCTTCGCCTGCAGGCGGCTGCGGCGGGCGGCGATGACCGTGCCGTTGATCTCGCCGCCGAACAGGAACATGGCGGCGAGCCAGTAGAGGAAGACCAGGAACACCATCGCGGTGGCCAGCCCCCCGTAGGTCGACGCGTAGGCGTTGGAGAACCGGTCGAGGTAGTAGCCGAAGCCGAGGCCGGCGAAGAACCACAGGACCAGCGTCACCCCGATCCCCGGCAGCACCGACAGGATCGAGCGCCGCCCGGCCGCAACGAACTTGTGGGCGATGACCAGCACGACCGCGAGCAGCAGGGCCGTGACGGCGATCCGGCCGATCGCCACCGTCAGGCTCAGGGGCTCCAGACCGGGCGCCACCAGGACGACGTTGCGCCAGATCAGCGGCCCCAGCACCACGAGCAGCGCGAAGGCGAGCATCGCGAAGGCGCCGCAGATCACGTAGCCGATCGATTCGAGGCGGGTCAGCCACCAGGGCCGGCTCTCGCGCAGGCCGTAGGCCCGGTTCAGCCCGACCCGCAGGCTCTCGACGCCCGAGGAGGAGAAGTACAGGGCGAACAGCGCGCCGAGCGTCAGCACGCCGCTGCGCTGCTCGGTGAGCACCCGGTGGACCTCGCCGACGATCGGCTTGGCGATCTCCCGCGGCCACGCGTCGAAGATCAGCACCCCGGCCTCGTCGGCCAGCGACTGCGTGCCGAACAGGCCGGCCAGCGCCGCCAGCAGGATCAGGAACGGGAACAGCGAGGTCAGGCTCGAGAGCGCGATGTGGCTCGCGATCGCCCAGCCGTCGTGGGAGACGAAGCGCTGCGCGGCGACGCCCATGACCTGTAATCCGCTGCGGAGAGGTTTCACGGGTGTCCAACCATCCTCGATCGCGCGATCCTCGGGGCGATCCTCTCGGGGAGAGGCCCGCCGATGAACGGCGCCGGCACCCGCGCGTCAACGCCGCCGGCCCGCTCCGGTCCCGATCGGCGGCCGGTGACGCGTCCGCGCCACGCCGGCGCCGGCCGTGGCCGCGCCCTGCCCGCGCCATAGCCGCGCCATAGCCGCGCCTCGCCCGGCCGGAGAGATCACCGTTGCGCCAGGCGCGCCGGCATGCTCCGTCCGGCGGCCATGCCGATGCTCCCACGCCCGTCGACGCTCGCGTCCGGCGCCCTTCCGGCGCTGTTCATCCCGATCTGGGCCACGGGCTTCATCTCGGCCCGGGCGGTGGTGCCGCACGTCGATCCGCTCGCCTTCACGGCCGTCCGCTTCACCGCCGTCGCCCTGGTGTTGGCGCTGATCGCCGCGGCCGCCCGGGTGCGCTGGCCGGGGGACCGGGCAGGATGGCGCGACCCGGTCATCGCGGGCTTCCTGATGCAGGGGGTCTACCTGTCGGGCGTCTTCTGGGCGGTGAGCCACGGGCTGCCGGCCGGCATCGCGGCCCTCGTCGGCAGCCTCCAGCCGCTGCTCACCGCGCTCCTGGCGCAGCCGCTGCTGGGCGAGCGGGTCAGCGGCCGGCGCGCGCTCGGGATCCTCATGGGCTTCGTCGGCACGGGCCTCGTGCTCGCCCCGAAGCTCGGCGCCACGGACCCGTCCGGGATCCCGCCGGCGGCGCTGGCCGTCAGCCTCCTGGGGGTGCTGGCGCTGACCCTCGGCACGCTCTGGCAGAAGCGCACCGGCGGCCGGGTCGATCTCCTGGCCGGCGCGACCCTCCAGTTCGTCGGCGGCATGGCCTGCGCCATCCCGCTGGCGCTCGCCTTCGGCGGCACCGCGTTCGACCCGGCGCCGGCCCTGTGGCTCGGCCTCGGCTGGGCGGTCCTGGTCAACTCGGTCGCGGGGATCCTGCTGCTGCTGGTGCTGATCCGGCGGGGGGCGGTGGCGGGCGTCGCCGCCCTGTTCTTCCTCGTGCCGCCGGTCGCGGCCGTGCTCGGCTACCTGCTGTTCGGCGAGGTTCTGACCCCGGTGCAGGGCGCCGGCATGGCGCTCGCCGCCCTCGGCGTGGCGGTGGCGAGTCGCGGCTGAGGCCGCCGCTGAGGCCGCCGCCCCTGCGACGGAAGGCGCGGAAACCCTTCGCGCCCTCGCGGTTTGGTGCGCGCGGGCCGGCTCGGCCCGGGCCGGCACCGCGCGAGGCGAGGATGAACCAGGACAAGCCCCGCGAGGTTCGCCTCGCCCTCGACGCGATCCCCCTCGGCGGCAAGGCCGAGGGCAAGGCCGGCGACGACGCGGTGCTGTTCGTGCGCGACGCCGACGGCGTGCGCGCGTTCCAGGCGAAGTGCCCGCATCTCGGGGCGCCGCTGGCCAAGGGCGAGATCTGCGGCGGCCGGCTCTACTGCCCCTGGCACAAGGCGGCCTTCGCGGTCGCCGACGGCGGCCTGGAGGAGCCGCCGGCACTCGAGGCGCTCACCCGCTATCCCGTCCGGATCGAGGGCGGCGAGGCGGTGGCGACGCTGACCCCCGAGCCGGTCCCGGCGCGGCGGGCCGAGGCCCCGGTCGGGACGGTCCTGATCGTCGGCACCGGCGCGGCGGCCGTGGCCTGCATCACCACCCTCCGGCGCGACGGGTTCGCGGGGACCATCACGATGGTCGGCCGCGAGGGCCACCCGCCCTACGACCGGACCAAGCTGTCCAAGCAGTTCCTGGCCAAGCCGACGCCCGCGGAGAAGACTCTGCTGGAGCCGGACTTCGCGGCCGCCCACCGCGTCGAGCGGGTCGTGGCCGAGGCGACGCGGGTCGATCCGGCCGGCCGCAGCGTCGCGCTGGCGGACGGGCGCACGCTCACCGGCGACGCGCTGCTGATCGCCACCGGCAGCCGCGCCGTGGTGCCGGATCTCGAGGGAAAGGACCGCGACGGCGTGATGACCCTGCGCAGCCTCGACGACGCGGTGCGGCTCAGCGCCGCGGCGGAGCGGGCGACGCGCGTCGTGGTGATCGGCGCGGGCTTCATCGGCCTGGAGGCGGCGGCCTTCCTGACCAAGCGCGGCCTGTCGGTGACGGTCCTGTCCCGGGAGGAGATCCCCTTCGCCAAGCGCTTCGGCGAGGCCGTGGGCGCGGCGCTGAAGCGCTACCACGCCGGCAACGGCGTGACCTTCGTGACCGGCACGGTCGCGCGGATCGCCGGAACCGGGTCGGTCGAGGCCGTCGAGACCGAGGACGGCGCGCGGCTCCCGGCCGACCTCGTGCTGATCGGCGCCGGCGCCGCGCCGGAGACCGGGATCGTCGCCGGGGTGGAGCCGGACGAGGCCGGCGGCCTCCCGGTCGGCGCCGACCTGAGGCTCGCCGACAATGTCTGGGTCGCGGGCGACATCGCGTCCTTCCCGGAGCGCGCCAGCGGCATCACGGCGCGGATCGAGCACTGGCGGCTGGCGCAGCAGCACGGCACGCACGTCGCCCGGGCGATGCTCGGCGCCACCGGCGTCTTCGCGGGCGCGCCGTTCTTCTGGAGCAACCAGGGCGACAAGCGCCTGGATTACGGCGGCTACGCGCCGGATTTCGAGCGGATCATCCTGCAGGGCGACCCGGCGGCGCTCGACTTCATCGCCTACTACGTCCGCGAGAACCGCGCGGTGGCGGCCTGCAGCATCGGCCGCAACCCGGCCTTCACGGCGTTCCTCCACCTGCTGGGCGAGGGCCGCGTGCCCGGCCCCGACCAGATCGAGGCCGGCGCCGATCTCGCCGCCCTGGTGTGATGCCGCGGCGCGACAGCAGCGCGACATCAGCGCGGCCGGGCCGGTGGAACCAGGTCCGGCGGTCCCTCTTTCGGTAGACGCCCGCCGTCTCGAGAGCCGGGCCCGCCGGGAGGCCCCATGAACCAGATCATCGTCGTCGCCCTCATCTGCGCCGCCTCCGTCCAGGCGCCGGACTGCTCGCGCGAGACCGCCATCGACGTGGTCACCGGCCCGGCCCACACGCTCCAGGAATGCCTCGTCCAGGGGCCGGTCCTGGCGGCCAATGCCGGCTTCAAGGGCGAGGACGGGTCCTACCTGAAGACCCGGTGCGAGCAGAGGCGCTGAGCCGACGCCGTCTCGCGAACAGCTTTCGGCGGGCTGGAGGCACGATCATCAGTGTCCGGGCCGTCGCGCGTCGGCGCGCCGGTCCGGCCTTGACTTCGCGCGGCCGCGCGTCGGCCCGCCAGCCCCGGTATTCAACTTGAGTTCAAGACGAGCCAAACGAAATCTGCTTCGGCTCCGGACCGCGACAGGTTAAAAGACCCGATCCAAGAAGACGCCACGCGAGCAGAAAACCATGTCCGCATCCCCCGCCATCCAGACCGAGCCGCAGGATCTCGTGTCCCTGACCAAGGCCGCCGGTGAGAGCGCGAAAGCGCTGGCCGCCGAGGCCACGCGCCGGGTCCGCACGCGGATCCTCGGGACGGACGGGCGGATCGACGCGGCCAAGCTCGAGGGCCAGCAGCACGCCGCCCACGGGCTCGCCTGGCTCGCGACCTACGCGGAGGCGGTGAGCGAGCTCGGCGGCTACGCCGAGCGACTCCAGGCCGAGGGCCGGTTCGGCGAGATCGAGGCGCTCCTCGTCCGGATCGGCGCCGGCGAGTATCTCGACCAGCTCTTCTCCGGCATCCCGATGAGTCAGGGCGAGATGGTCCGCCTGACCGGGTCGCTCGGCCTCTCCGCCAAGGAGGTGGCCCAGTACCGCACGGACGCGGTCGAGACCCTGATCGCCGAGGGCAACACCCCCGAGAACCGCGCCGCCCTGGTGGCGCTGATGCGCGACGGCGGCGGCTCGGCGACCGTCGGCGCTTCGGGCCTCGACGAGGACATGGAGGCGATCCGCTCCGAGATGCGCCGCTTCGGCAAGGCCGAGGTGGTCGATCAGGCGCACGAGTGGCACCTGAAGAACGCCTACATCCCGATGGAGATCGTGCAGAAGATGGCCGAGCTCGGCGTCTTCGGCCTGACGATTCCCGAGGAGTACGGCGGCATGGGCCTGCCGAAGACCGCCATGTGCGTGGTCTCGGAGGAACTGTCCCGGGCCTATATCGGCGTCGGCTCGCTCGGCACCCGCTCGGAGATCGCCGCGGAGCTGATCCTGTGCGGCGGCACCGAGGAGCAGAAGCAGCGCTTCCTGCCGAAGATCGCCAGCGGCGACATTCTTCCGACGGCCGTCTTCACCGAGCCCAATACCGGCTCCGACCTCGCGAGCCTGCGCACCCGCGCGGTGAAGGAGGGCGACGTCTGGAAGATCACCGGCAACAAGACCTGGATCACCCACCCGGTCCGCGCCGACATCATGACGGTGCTCGTCCGCACCAAGCCCGAGGAGAAGGGCCACAAGGGCCTCTCCATGCTGATCGCCGAGAAGCCGCGCGGCACCGACGAGGACCCGTTCCCGGTCCAGGGCCTGTCGGGCGGCGAGATCGAGGTGCTCGGCTACCGCGGCATGAAGGAGTACGAGCTCGCCTTCGAGGGCTTCGCGGTGCCGGGCGGCAACCTGCTGGGCGAGGTCGAGGGCAAGGGCTTCGCCCAGCTGATGCAGACCTTCGAGTCGGCCCGCATCCAGACCGCAGCGCGCGCCATCGGCGTCGCCCAGTCGGCCCTCGATGTCGGCCTGCGCTACGCCGAGGAGCGGGTCCAGTTCGGCAAGGCGCTGGTGAATTTCCCGCGGGTGGCCGACAAGCTCGCCATGATGGCGGTGGAGATCAACATCGCCCGCCAGCTCACCTACTTCTCGGCCCGCGAGAAGGACGAGGGCAAGCGCTGCGACCTGGAGGCCGGGATGGCGAAGCTGCTCGGCGCCCGCGTCGCCTGGGCGGCGGCCGACAACGCCCTCCAGATCCACGGCGGCAACGGCTTCGCGCTCGAGTACCCGGTCAGCCGGATCCTGTGCGACGCGCGCATCCTCTCGATCTTCGAGGGCGCCGCGGAGATCCAGGCCCAGGTGATCGCCCGCCGGCTGCTCGAATCCGCCTGAAGACTCGGCTAAAACTGGGGAATAGTACGTAACATGGGATTATAAGTCGGCTCATGAACCCGGCTTAAACGAAGTCCCCGCTTCCTGGCCCCCGGTGAACAACTGGGGCGGCTCGGTGAGCGCGCAGCACGACGACGGTCAGACAGGCAAGAACCTCCTCCGGCACTGGCAGGATTGCCGGACGCCGGGGGCGCCGATCCCGTCCTACGAGGCCGTCGTTCTCGGGAGCCTCGGCCGCCTCGCCGACCGGGCCGCCCTGGTGACGACCCGCGCCGGGCGCGCCGCCCGGATCCTCTGGGCGGGCCAGGCCTTCGGCGCCTGGCTCGCGCAGGGTGCCGAAGGCGCGGAGGGGCCGTCGGCCGAGACCCTCCCGGTCGACGCGCTCGCGATCGAGCTGCGCGAGCCCGTCGACGAGATGGTCGCGTCCGCCCTCGCGTCCGGCCAGCCGGCCTACGGCCGGTGCGATCGCCTCGCCGCCGGGGTCGTGACCTCGACCCGCCTGGTCGGCGTGCCCCTGGGCAACCGCTGGGGCGAGCCGTTCGTGCTGATCGGGTTCGACGGGGCGAGCGTGCGGACCGAGCTGGTCCAGGCGATGTTCACCGCCACCGACCAGGGCATCCTGGCCCTCAGCACGATCCGGGACGCCGCGGGCCGCCCGATCGATTTCAAGATCGTCGCCCTCAACCGCGGCGCCGAGCGCCTGCTGGAGCGCCCCGCCGCCGCCCTGCAATGGCAGCGCGTGGGCCAGCTCTTCCCCGGGGCGATCACCGCGCGGACGATCGCGACGCTCGCCGCCATGGTCGAGCGGGGCGGGCGCTCGGCCTTCGAGCTGAGCCGCCCCCGGTCCGACGGCGGCACGCTCTACCTCAAGGTCGAGGCGGGCTGCGTCGGCGATCTTCTCTCGGTCACCATGACGGATGTCGGCGACATCAAGGCCCGGGAGGCCTCGTTCCGGCTCCTGTTCGAGAACAACCCGGTGCCGATGTGGGTGGTGGCCGACGCGCGCGACCGCTTCCTGGCGGTGAACGACGCCGCCGTCGCCCATTACGGCTACAGCCGCGAGCAGTTCCTGAGCCGGGCGCCGGCCGACCTCGCCATCGCGGCCGAGGAGGCGACCGAGCTCGGCCTGCCCGCCGCCGGCTCGCTCCACCGTCGCGCCGACGGCTCGGCGATCGAGGTCTCCCTGTTCCAGAGGGCGATGCCGTTCGAGGGGCGGCAGGCCGTGCTCGAGGCCGCCATCGACATGACCGAGCGGCGCCGGGCCGAGGCCCGCATCGCCCACATGGCCCACCACGACGCCCTCACCGGGCTGCCGAACCGCGTGCTGTTCCGGGACCGCCTCGGCGAGGCGATCGCCCGCCACGCCCGGGACGGCGAGGAGGCGGTGCTGCTCTGCCTCGACCTCGACAAGTTCAAGATCGTCAACGACACGCTGGGCCACCCGGTCGGCGACGCGCTGCTGCGCGAGGCGGCCGAGCGGATCGCCGGCTGCCTGCGCAAGGACGACCTCGTGGCCCGGCTCGGCGGCGACGAGTTCGCCATCCTGGTGCGCGGGATGGATCTCCCGGCGCTGGCCGACGGGCTGATCGCCCGGGTGATCGCCGAGCTCGGCCGGCCCTTCCGCCTGGAGGGCCAGGATTGCCACATCGGCACCAGCATCGGCGTCGCCTGCCTGCCCCGGGACGGCACCGATCCCGAGACGCTGATGAAGAACGCCGACCTCGCCCTGTACCGGGCGAAGGCCGAGGGCGGCAGCACCTTCCGGTGCTTCGAGCCGGAGATGGATGCCTGGGTGCAGGCGCGGCGGCGGCGCGAGAACGAGCTGCGCGAGGCCTTCGCCCGCGGCCAGTTCTCGCTGGTCTACCAGCCGCTGATGGATGCCCGCTCTGACCGGATCCTGGCCTTCGAGGCGCTGCTGCGCTGGCACCACCCGGAGCACGGCCCGGTCTCGCCGGCCGAGTTCGTGCCGCTCGCCGAGGAGACCGGCCTGATCGTGCCGATCGGCGCCTGGGTGATGCAGACCGCCTTCGCCGAGGCGACGGCGTGGCCGGAGACGATCCGGCTCGCCGTGAACCTGTCGCCGATCCAGTTCCGCAACCGCAGCTTGGTCGAGACCGTGCGGGGCGCGCTCGCCGTCACGGGGCTCGACCCGCGGCGCCTGGAGCTGGAGATCACCGAATCGGTCCTCCTCGCCGACAGCGCCGCCAATCTCGCGACCCTGCACGAGTTGCGGGCCATGGGGATCCGGATCGCGATGGACGATTTCGGGACCGGCTATTCGAGCCTGAGCTACCTGCGCAGCTTCCCGTTCGACAAGATCAAGCTCGACCGCTCCTTCGTGAGCCAGGTCGGCGAGAACACCCACTGCACGGCGATCGTGCGGGCGGTGGCGAGCCTGGGCACCAGCCTCGGCATCGCCACCACCGCCGAGGGCGTCGAGACCCCCGAGCAGCTCGCGATGCTCCGCGCGGAGGGCTACGACGAGGTGCAGGGCTTCCTGTTCAGCCGCGCGGTCCCGGGCCCCGAGGCCCGCCGCCTGATCGACCGCGCGCGGGCGACGGTCCCGGACGACCGGGCGGCCTGACGCCGCCCGGCCCGCGCCGGTTCCGCGGGCCTACTTGGTGATCTTCACCGAGACCGGGTCGCTCGACGGGAAGGTCTCCTCCAGGGCGTCGTCCAGGCGCTCGTTCAGCTTCTCCTGCTTGTTGTCGGGGTTCTTGGCGTCGCCCGGCTTGGCGCTGCCCTGCTGGAAGCCCGGCTTGGTCTCGTTCGGCTTGTGGGTCTCGGCCATGTCGCTCGCTCGTCCGTGACGGGGGCACGCAAGGGTGCCGGTGCGCATCAACGCGAGGAAGGGCGGGTGTTTCCGATCTTTCGGGGACGCGCGTCGATCTGGCGGGTCGGGAAGTCAGGCGGTCGCGAGCGGCCGCCCGAGCGGGCCGTGGGCCCGCGCGCGGGCGGCGGCCTCGCGCAGCACCGTCCCGTAGACGGCCTCGAGCCGGTCGAGATGGGCGTCCAGGGTCAGGGGCGCGGCCCAGTAGCGCTCGTGGGCGGCCCGGCCCATCCGGGCCGCGAGGCCGTCGTCGGTCAGGCGGCGCAGATGCGCGGCGAGATCGTCCGGGTCGCCCGAGCGGAACCAGAACCCGGTCTCGCCGTCGGCCACCGCCTCGCGGCCCGCGCAGGCGTCGCTCACGATCACCGGCGCGCCGCAGGCCAGCGCCTCGTAGACGGTGAGCGGCTGGCCCTCGTACCAGACGCTCGGGAAGACCAGCGCCCGGGTCCGCCGCATCAGCGCCTGCACGGCCGCGGCGTCGCGCCAGCCGAGCATCGCCGCCTCGGGATAGCGCGCGGCGAGCTCGGCCCGCTCGGGGCCGTCGCCCACGAAGGCCGCCCGCACCCCCGCCCGCCGGGCCGCCTCGGCGAAGATCGGCGCGCCCTTCTCGGTGGAGATCCGCCCGACGAACAGGAAGTCGCCCGGCGGGCCGTCGTGGACCGGCGCCCGCGCCACCGCGATGGGGTTGTCGACCCGGTGGAAGGCGGTGCCGCCGGGCAGGAGCGGCCGCACGACGCTCTCCTGCAGGTCGCTGATCGTGACGACGTGGGCGAACAGCTCCGGCAGCCGGGCCACGTGGGCGAGGCCGGCGTGGCGGACCATCCGGGCCACCTTGCGCGGGTAGCTGCGCGCGTCGCAATTCGCCACGATGCAGGCGGGCGACATCGGGGTGCGGTGGCAGATCCGCTGCGCCGGGTAGGCGTAGAAGCCGCCGGTCGGGCAGACGAGGAAGAACTCGTGCATCGTGTAGAGGCAGGGCAGCCCGGAGGCCCGGAGCGCCGCGCCGATCGACGGCGACAGCGCCTTGGCGAAGGCGTGGACGTGGACCAGCGTGTCGCGGGGATCGCAGGCGGCGAGTTCCGCCGCCAGGGCGCGGCAGGCCGGCCCGTTCCAGATCGCCTGGGCCGCGAAGGCGAGCTTGCTGCGCGCCGTGGTCACGTCGTCCTGATCCAGGCAGACCACCCGCACGCCGGCCGGCTCCAGCCGCGGATCGACCGGGCCGACCGCGGCGAACAGGCTGACGCGGATCCCCCGGGCGGCGAGGCCCAGGGCGGATTCGATGGCGACCTTGGCCTGGCCGCCGTTGATCGCGGCGTGGTCTGCGACGAGGACGACGTGCACGTCAGGACTTCCGCCGCTGCGAACCGGGACCGACACCTGTATCCGGCCGCGGTTGATCGCTCGTAAACCGGTCTGCTCCATCCTCCCGGCGCGCGCGACCGATCGATCCCCGGGAGGGTCACCATGCACGTCGTGATCCTGGCCGAGTTCGCGGCCGCCAGCGGCGGCGCCGAGAAGGTGGCGCTGGAATCGGCCCGCGGCCTCGCCGAGGCCGGCCTCGCCGTCACCTACATCCAGGCGATCCCCGGTCCCGTCGACCCGCTCCTCGACCACGCCGGCATTCGCCGGATCGAGCTCGGCCTGCCCGACATCTGGTCGCTCGGCGCCGCGCGGGCCGCCGCTGCCGGGATCTGGCACGCGGCCGCCGCCCGCCGCCTCGCCGCGGCCCTCGCCGGCCTCGCCGCGCCGCCGGACTGCGTCCACCTGCATCAGTGGACCCGGACCCTGTCGCCGGCGATCTTCCCGGTCCTGTCGGGGACCGGGGTGCCGCTGGTCGTCACGCTGCACGACTACGCCCTGGCCTGCCCGAACGGCGTCTACTACCGCTTCGACCGGGCCGAGCCCTGCGGGCTCGCGCCCCTGTCGGCCGCGTGCCTCGCGGCGCCCTGCGACCCGCGCAGCCGGGTGCACAAGGCCGTGCGCGTCGCCCGCGCCGCGACGCTGCGGCGGGCCGTCGGCCGGGCGGGCCGGCACCGCCCGCTCCACGTCGTCCATGTCTGCGACGCCAGCCGGCAGCGGCTGGGCGCCCTCCTCGGCGGCTACGCCCTGACGCATCACCGGGTCGACAATCCGGTCCGGCTTCCCGAAGGCCCGACGGCCGAGCCCGCCCGCGGCGACGCGATCGCCTACGTGGGTCGCCTCACCCGCGAGAAGGGCGCCGACCTCGTGGCCGACGCCGCCCGGGCCGCCGGGCTCCCGGCCCTGTTCATCGGCGCCGGGCCCCTGGAGGCGGAGCTGCGCGCCCGGGACGGCGTGGAGGTGATCGGATGGCAGCGGCCCGAAGCGGTCTGGGCGACGCTCCGGGCCCGCGCCCGGGCGCTCGCCGCGCCGTCCCGCTGGTACGAGACCGGGCCGCTCACCGTCTACGAGGCGCTGGCGGCCGGCATCCCGGTCGTGGCCTCCGACCGCTCCGGCGCCGCCGAGAAGGTCCGGCACGGCCGGACCGGATTCGTGGTCGCGCCGGAGATCGTGCCCCTCGCCGAGGCGTTCACGGCGCTCCGCGACCACGCCCTGGCGGACGCGCTCGGAGCCGAGGCGGCCCGGCTCGCCCGAGCGGCGCCGATGGACCTGGGCGCGCACACGGCGGCGCTCCGCGGGCTCTACGCCCGTCTGATCGAATCGGCGGCTGGTGCGATGCAGCATCCCGCGGCGCTGGCCCTGGAATAACGGTCCTGGCGCGTGCGGGATATTTGGCATACCAGAAGAATTCACGATCCGTTCGCACCGCCCTGGACAGCGAGATAGTTTTTTGCGAAGCGGGTCGCCGCCGCGATCAGCAATCTTAGCTGACTGTGTAAATGGCACAGCTTGGTCGCAACCTGCTGTCGGACCGAGCCCACGATCGGACGACTTCGTGAGATCATCGAATCGGCATTTTATCGGGCTTCCGGTCCCGCGGGCGCGCCCCAAACCTGCACTTGACTTCTTGTTGCAGTGCAACATATAGAGGTGCGTCAACGCGGACGCATGCGGCGTCCCGCTCCAAGGATGATGCTGGAGACATCGATGCAGACCCCGAACTTCGAGATCCCGACCGAGATGCGCGACTTCGCGGAGAAGAGCGTCGATCAGGCCCGGACCGCCGTCGGCACCATGATGGCGAACGCCGTGAAGGCCGCCGAGCAGGTCCAGGCCTCGGGCCAGACCTTCCAGTCGACCCTCAGCGCCGCGGTCGCGAAGGGGTTCGATCACGCCCAGACCAACGCCAACGCGACCTTCGACTTCGCCCAGAAGCTGGTGCGCACGAAGGACCTCCGCGAGGCGTTCGAGCTCCAGTCCGAGTTCGTCCGCAGCCAGTTCGCCGCTCTCCAGGCCCAGGCGAAGGATTACGGCGCCCTCGCGCAGAACGCCGCCGCCCGCTGAGGCCGGCCGCCCCGATCCGCGATCGGGGCTCGAGGATCGGGATCCGGTGGGCCACCCGAGGGCCGCCGGATCCCCCGCTCTGACGCCCGGGCGTCACGGGCCCGGCGCCGACACCGCCGGCGAGCCGGCCGCGCACGACCTCCGGCCGCCGGTCCGTCGGGACGGGCTGACGCCGACAGGAGGAGATCGCGCGATGGGAAAGCCGCGTCGACCGAGGAGCCGTCCCGCCGGGACGCCCCAGCCGTTGCAGGACGCGTCGGCCGCCCCCGAGATCCAGGCCGCCGACGCCCCGGTCGCGGCGGATCAGCCCGACCCGGCGACCGACCGGCCCGTCGAGGCCGCCGCGCCGCCGGCCGAGGTGACGCCCGAGGTGACGCCTGACGCGGGGTCCGACATCGCGGGCGAGACTGCGCCCGACGGCACGGTGGGAGCCTCGTCCGACCCGGTGACCGAGGCCGCGATCGACGTCGCCCTCCCGCCGGTGACCGCCGCGGGTCCGGGCCGCGCCGCGGCCGCGAACCGCATCGTCTTCACCCCCGACCGCCTCGACGTCGCCGAGATCGGCTCGATCATCGCCCGCTACGTGCGCGGCGAGGGCGAGGCGGCCGTCGCGCATCTGCGAGCGCTCTCGGGCGCCCGCACGCCGGCCGACCTCATCCGCCTGCAGGTCGGCGAGGTCCAGCGGGCCGCCGACGCGTCCCTGACCTGCTGGGTCACGGTGGTCGGGCAGGCGAGCCGGGTCGTCGCGTACCGCTGAGGCGCCGCGCGCGGGAGGCCCGGACTTGTCGCATCCCGGCCACAAGGCCGGCCGGATCGAACCGGCGACGGCAACCCCCCGTTAACCAAGTCGGTCCCATGCCTTAACGGAGGGCACGGGAGACGACACCGGACCGATGCCGAACTGCGCGCGCCTGATCCGTTCCGCATGGCTCCGCCTCGCCGTCGCGCTCCTGCCGGCGCTGGCGGGGGCGCCGGTCGCCGCGCAGACCGGCGAGAAGCCGGCCGTCGCCATCGGGGCCGACCTCGCGAGTCAGGCCGGCACCACGCGCCTCACCCTGACGCTGTCCCGGGCCGTGGAGGCCCGCGGCTTCGTGATGGAGCGGCCCGACCGGGCGGTGATCGACCTGCCCGAGGTCAATTTCCAGCTCGATTCTGGGACCGGCAGCCGCCGCGACGGCCTCGTGCAGAGCTTCCGCTACGGCCTGTTCGCGCCCGGGCGGTCCCGCATCGTGATCGACCTCACCGCGCCCGCCACCGTCGGGAAGATCGAGACCGCGACGCGGCCGCGCGACGGCGCGGTTCTGCTCACGATCCCGCTGCAGCGCGCCGACCGCGACGCGTTCCGCAAGGCCGCCGCTACCGCCGATCCCGCCCCCGCCCAGGCCCGCGCCGCGCCGCCGGAGCCCGCCGACCAGCGGCCGCTGATCATGGTCGATGCCGGCCACGGCGGCACCGATCCCGGCGCCATCGCGGTGGGCGGCGTGTTCGAGAAGGACATCGTGTTCGGCTTCGCCCAGGCCCTCGTGGCGAAGCTGGAGGCGGGCGGCCGCTACCGGGTCCGGATGACCCGCGACCGCGACGTGTTCGTGCCCCTGGCCGAGCGGGTGCGCCTCGCCCGCGACGCCAGGGCCGACCTGTTCGTGTCGATCCACGCGGACTCGATCTCGGCGGCGCCCCAGGTGAGCGGCGCCACGATCTACACCAATTCCGAGAAGGCCACGGACGCCGAATCCGCCAAGCTCGCCGAGCGCGAGAACCGGGCCGATTCCGCCGCGGGCGTCGACGCCGCCGAGGCGCCGCCGGACATCGCCGACATCCTGCAGGAGCTGACCCTGCGCGAGACGCGGGGCTTCTCGTCGGGCTTCGCCCGCACGCTGATGGGCCAGCTCGCCCCCGTGATGAAGATGAGCGCCAAGCCCCACCGGGAGGCGCGCTTCGTGGTGCTGCGCTCCCCCGACGTGCCGAGCGTGCTCGTGGAACTCGGCTACCTCTCCAGCAAGCGCGACCTGGAGATGCTGCAATCGCCGGAGTGGCGGGCCGACGTCACCGGCTCCATGGCCAAGGCGATCGACCAGTTCTTCACCAACCGCGCCACGCTCGGCCGGCCGGCCCCGACGCGCCGCGCGGCGGCCGCCGCCCCAGTTTCACCATAGATAGAGTGTCGATACGGGACGTCCGACGCCCCGTCGCACGGCCGCCGAAACCGGCATTCCGAGGGGGTCTCACGGGACCGTCCGGGGGCCGGCCGCGCAGCGCGCGGGGTGCACGCGCCGGATGAGCCGATTCCGGCATTCGGCCGGGCCAGCGACGAGCGGAACACCGGATGCGTCTGATCCTCCGTTTCTTTGGGATCCTGTTCAGCGCCGCCGCGGTGCTGTTCGTGGTCGGCGCGGCGGTGGGCGGCTACTTCTACTGGAAGTACAGCCAGGACCTGCCCGACCACGCCGCCCTCGCGAATTACGAGCCGCCGGTGATGACCCGCGTCCACGCGGCGGACGGCTCCCTGCTGGCCGAGTACGCCCGCGAGCGCCGGCTGTACCTGCCGATCCAGGCGATGCCGAAGATCGTCGTGGCGGCCTTCCTGTCGGCCGAGGACAAGAACTTCTACAAGCACGGCGGCATCGACCCCGAGGGGATCGTGCGCGCCTTCCTGACCAACGCCAAGTCGGGCAAGCGGCAGGGCGCCTCGACCATCACCCAGCAGGTCGCCAAGAACTTCCTGCTCTCCTCCGAGCAGACCTACGACCGCAAGATCAAGGAGGCGCTGCTGGCGCTCCGGATCGAGGCGGCCTACTCGAAGGACAAGATCCTCGAGCTCTACCTCAACGAGATCTTCCTCGGCACGATCGTGCCCGGCCGCAACCTGCACGGCGTCGCGGCCGCCGCGCTCGACTATTTCGGCAAGTCGGTCCACGAGCTGACCATCAACGAGGCGGCCTACCTCGCCGCCCTGCCGAAGGGGCCGAACAACTACCACCCCTACCGCAAGACCCAGGCGGCCCTCGACCGCCGCAACGAGATCATCCGCCTGATGGCGGAGAACGGCTACATCACCCGGGAGGAGGCGGATTCCGCCAAGAAGATGCCGCTCGGCGTCAACCCGCGCGTCGCCTTCCCGAACGCCGCCAACGCCAACTACTTCACCGAGGAGGTCCGCCGCGAGATCTCCGAGCGCTACGGCGAGAAGAAGCTCTACGAGGGCGGCCTCTCGGTGCGCACGACCCTCGACCCGAAGATGCAGGCCTGGGCCCGCAAGGCTCTGGTCGACGGCCTCGTGCGCTACGACCAGGCCCATGGCTGGCGCGGTCCGGTCACCAAGGTCGACCTGACCGGGCGCGACTGGGGCATGGCGGCGGCCGAGGTTCCGGCGCTCGGCGACGTGGCCCCCTGGCGGCTCGCCGTGGTGCTGGGCAACGGCGGCGGCGGCGTGCAGATCGGCCTGCAGCCCCGGCGCGAGGCCTCCGGCCAGGTCGGCAAGGACCGCGAGACCGGCGTGATCACCCCCGAGGGCATGCGCTGGGCCGGCCGCGCCAATCTCCAGCCCGGCGACATGGTCTACGTCGAGGCGATGGACGGCGGCCGCGGCCAGTTCCGCCTGCGCCAGAAGCCCGAGGTCTCCGGCGCCATCGTGGCCATGGACCCGAATACGGGCCGCGTGCACGCGATGGTCGGCGGTTTCTCGTACGACGAGTCCGAGTTCAACCGCGCCACCCAGGCGATGCGCCAGCCCGGCTCCTCGTTCAAGCCGATCGTCTACTCGGCAGCCCTCGACAACGGCTACACGCCCGCCTCGATCATCCAGGACACCCCGATCACCATCGAGGCCGGTCCCGGCCAGGAGGCCTGGACGCCCTCGAACTACGACGGCAAGTCGGGCGGCCCGCACACCCTGCGCTACGGCATCGAGCACTCGAAGAACCTGATGACGGTCCGGCTCGCCAAGGATGTCGGCATGCCGCTCATCGCCGAGTACGCACGCCGCTTCGGCGTCTACGACGACATGCTGCCGGTGCTGCCCATGTCGCTCGGCGCGGGTGAGACCACGGTGATGCGCATGGTCACCGCCTACTCGATGCTCGCCAACGGCGGCCGGCGCATCCGGCCGACCCTGATCGACCGGATCCAGGACCGCATCGGCGAGACGATCTACCGGCACGACAACCGCAAGTGCATCGGCTGCGACGCCGAGAAGTGGTCGGGCCAGGACGAGCCGAAGCTGGTGGACGATTCCGAGCAGGTGCTCGACCCGCTGACCGCCTACCAGATGGTCTCGATCATGGAGGGCGTGGTCCAGCGCGGCACCGCCACGATCCTGAAGCAGATCGGCAAGCCGCTGGCCGGCAAGACCGGCACGACGAACGACGCCAAGGACGCGTGGTTCGTGGGCTTCTCGCCGGATCTGGCGGTCGGCATCTATATCGGCTTCGACAAGCCCCGGTCGCTGGGCGACCGCGCCACCGGCGGCGGCTTGGCCGCGCCGATCGCCCTGGAGTTCCTGAAGACGGCCCTCAAGGACAAGCCGCCGACGCCGTTCCGCGTGCCGCCGGGGATCAAGCTGATCCGCATCAACCTCGCGAGCGGCACCCGCGCCGGTTCGGGGGAGGGCGCCGGGACGATCCTGGAGGCGTTCAAGCCCGGCACCGCGCCGCCGGATTCCTACTCGGCGCCGTCCTCCTCGGGCGGCGGCCAGGCGGCCGCCCCCGCGGCGGTCGCGCCCGATCCCGACCGGGCCGCGCAGGCCGGCGGGCTGTACTGAGGCGGCTCGCCCCGCCCAGCCCGCATTCAGCCGAGGTCGCACTCAGCCCAGGTCGGGTCCGCCCGGCCTGGGCTCTCGCGTTGTGGATCCGGAGCGGACGCGCGTCTCATGCGGGGACGGCCGCGAGGGCGGCGTCCCAGATCCGGGGCAACGGCGCGCTCGACACGTCATCGCCGGGCAACGCCCCGCGATCGGCAACCGGCGCCGTCCGGGACCGCGCAGGGGGCCCCGAAGGGGTCAGGCGGCGCGGCTGCCCGGCCCGTGCGGGCCGCTTCCGCGCGGCCCGGCCAGCCGGCGCGGCGGCGAGCGCACAGAAAAAAGCCGCCCCGGACGGAGCGGCTCGAGGAGTCATCAGGGAGGCATCAAAACAGAGCGGACGGATATGTCCAACTCGACATCCAGATCACTGGATGCCTGTTTATGCCTCGAAAACCTTAATGCGGAGTTAAGGCAGGTTCTCGCCCGGCGATCTCAGGCCGCCAGACTGTCGAACAGACCGCGCCCGTCGGTCCCGCCGATCAGGTCCTCGACGAAGTTCTCCGGGTGCGGCATCATCCCGAGGACGTTCCCGGTCTCCGACAGGACGCCCGCGATGGCGTTGAGGGAGCCGTTGCGGTTGGCCTCCACGGTGATCGCGCCGGTCGCGTCGCAGTAGCGGAAGGCGACCCGGCCCTCGCCCTCGATCCGCGCCAGGGTCTCGGGATCGGCGAAGTAGTTGCCTTCGCCGTGGGCCACGCAGACGTCGATGACCTGACCCTGCCGGTAGGCGCTGGTGAAGCGGGTGTCGGTGCGCTCGACCCGGAGCGTCTGCCGATGGCAGATGAAGCGCCGGTCGATGTTGCGCATCAGAACGCCCGGCAGGAGCCCCGATTCGCACAGGATCTGGAAGCCGTTGCAGATGCCGAGCACGAGGCCGCCGCGGGCGGCGTGGGCCCGCACCGCGTCCATGGCGGCGGCGCGTCCGGCGATGGCGCCGCAGCGCAGATAGTCGCCGTACGAGAAGCCGCCGGGCAGGACGGCGAGGTCGGTGCCGGCGGGGAGCGCGTGGTCCGCGTGCCACACGAGGCTCACCTGCGCGCCGGAGCGCCGCAGGGCCCGGACGACGTCCGACTCGCGGTTGGAACCCGGGAAGACGACGACCGCGGCGTGCATCAGAGGATCTCGATCGCGTAGTTCTCGACGACGGTGTTGGCCAGGAGCTTCTCGCAGGCCGCGCGCAGGGTCGCCTCAGCGACGGCGCTGTCGACCGCCGACACCTCGATGTCGAAGACCTTGCCCTGCCGGACGCCGTCGACGCCCTCGATGCTGAGGGATCGGAGGGCGGCCTCGATCGCCTTGCCCTGCGGGTCCAGCACACCGGTCTTCAGGGTGACGATGATACGGGCTTTCATGGATCTTCGGGTCTCACGCGTGTCCGGGACGGGGGTGTGACCTGCGACAACATCACACAGACCGTCGCCGGTCGCTTCTAGCAGGAAGGCCGGCGCACTGTCGAACACGCCGCACGCATAGGGATCATTCCGCTGTTCGATACAACTTGAATGAAGAACCCGCCCACGCGCGCTCGTTCAGCGATGCGCAGCCGGGGCCGGGCCCCGCAGGGGCTCGATGCTGGTCGCCCGGCGCCAGAGCTGGAGCATGATCCAGGCCGCGAACAGGCTGAACAGGCCCATCAGGACGTGCCCGACCCGGTCGCCGAGATCGAAGATGCCCGCGATGGCCCAGCCCGCCGCGATGGCCACGGCGAACACCTCGGTGCCGACGAGGACCATCATGCTGATGATGGTGATGGCGTTGCGCCCGTTCACGAGATCCGCCCTCGAAAAGATTTCGGGCCCCGGACGAACCGTCCGGGACCCGCGCAGCTAGCCCACAGAGGCGGGGCGATGCAACCGACCGGGCGGCGCCGGAGCGGTCCGGCCTCAGCGCGGCGCGCGCTTGGCCAGGATCCGCTGCAGGGTCCGCCGGTGCATGTTGAGGCGCCGGGCGGTCTCGCTGACGTTGCGGCTGCACAGCTCGTAGACGCGCTGGATGTGCTCCCAGCGGACCCGGTCGGCCGACATCGGGTTCTCGGGCGGGTCGGCCCGCTCGCCCGGCTGCGCCATCAGCGTGCCGTGGATCTCGTCGGCGTCGGCCGGCTTGGCGAGGTAGTCGAAGGCGCCGAGCTTCACCGCGGTCACCGCCGTGGCGATGTTGCCGTAGCCGGTGAGGATCACGCCCCGGGCCTCGGGGCGGCGCTCCTTGAGGCGGGCGATCACGTCGAGGCCGTTGCCGTCGCCGAGGCGCATGTCGATCACCGCGAACGCGGGCGCGCGCGCCTCGACGGCGGAGACGCCGTCCGCGACGCTGTCGGCCACCTGCACGTGATAGCCGCGGCTCTCCATGGCGCGGGCGAGGCGGGTCTGGAAGGGCTTGTCGTCGTCGACGATCAGCAGGCTGCGGTCGGAGAAGGCGGCCAGTGGATCGGCATCGTTGATCACGGCGGGGTCTGTCGCCGCCGAGGCCCCGGGCTGCGTGAGCATCCGGCACTCCTTTCGGGTTTTCGTCGTCGGGTTCTTGGTCTGTCCTTCATATAGGTACGGCGTCGCGCGGTGGCAGGGGGGCGCGGATACTGAGTTCCGGAGAATGTCGCGGCGCGGCGCCGCGCTCGAAGATGTGGCGGGCCCAGGAGACGCGCACGATCGCCCCGTGGGCGTCCGGCGCCGCGACGTTCATGAGGGCGAGCTGCGCCCCCGAGCGCTCGATCAGGGTCTTGGCGATGAACAGCCCGAGGCCGAGCCCGGCCCCCACGGTCCCGCCGGATTGCGGCCGGTCGTGGCTGCGGGTGGTGACGTAGGGCTCGCCCGCCCGCAGCAGCACCTCGCTGGAGAAGCCCGGCCCGTCGTCGCGGATCTCGATCCAGACGCGGTCGGGGGTCCAGCGCCCCTCCACGGTGACGCCGGCCTCGGCGAAGTCGACGGCGTTGTCGAGGATGTTGGCGAGCCCGAACATGACGCCCGGGTTGCGCCGGCAGGCGGGCTCCGGCCCCTCGCCGGTGCTGGTGACGGCGAGGGCGGCGCCGAGTGCCCGCTGCGGCGCCACCAGCTCCTCCACGAGGTGGCTGAACGTCACCGTCTCCAGGAAGCCGGCCCCCGCCCCGTCCCCGTCGAGGGAGGTCAGCTTGCCGAGGATGCCGCGGCAGCGGTCGACCTGCTCGCGCAGCAGGTTGAGATCCTCCGCCACCGCCGGCGAGGCGGTGGGGCCGAGCTGGCGGATCAGCTCCTTGGTCACAACCATGATCGTGCCCAGCGGTGTGCCCAATTCGTGGGCAGCCGCGGCCGCGAGCCCGTCGAGCTGCGACAGGTGCTGCTCGCGGGCGAGCACCAGCTCGGTGGCGGCGAGCGCCTGGGCGAGGAGCCGGGTCTCCTCGGCCACCCGCCACGCGTAGACGCCTGTGAAGGCGGTGCCGAGCAGGATCGCGGTCCAGACGCCGGAGACGTACAGGAACGGCAGCTCGATCCGACCGTCCGCGAACCAGGGCAGGGGCCGGTGCACCAGCGCGAGCAGGGTCGCGAGGCCCACCGCCAGGAGGCCGAGCGCCAGCGTCCGCTCGGGCGGCAGGGCGGTGGCGGAGATCAGCACGGGGGCGAGGAACAGCAGCGAGAACGGGTTCTGGAGCCCGCCCGTGAGGAACAGCAGGGCCGCGAGCTGCACGATGTCGAAGGCGAGGAGCAGCGCCGCGGAATCGTCGCTGAGCCGGTAGCTCGCCGGGAAGCGGATCCGCAGGGCGAGGTTCAGCCAGGACGAGGTGGCGATCACCAGGAAGCACCAGCCGAAGGGCAGCGGCAGGCCGAGGCCGAACTGCGCCCCGACGACCGCCGCGCTCTGGCCCGTGATGGCGAGCCAGCGCAGGCGGACGAAGGTGTCGAGCCGCAGGTGTCGCGCGTCGCGACCGAGGCCGCTGAGATCGGTATCGGGCATAGACTGTATCGTGCGTCGCCGGACGGGCGCCGCCGGAGCGGCGTCCCGCGGACTCCCTTCGCACGACGCGGTGCTGGGAATCCCGGCATGCCGACCCGGACACGTCGTCGCTGGCGGAGGGTCGCCGGCGGATCTGGTCACAGGCAAGTCGCCGCAGCTGCGGGATGTTCCACCCGCGTTCAGGGTGGAGCATTATCCTACCGAATCGGGTTGCAGGGGGTATGGGTCGCGCGGCTCGAAGCCCGCGGCCGGACCGAGACCGCGAGGTGACGATGCTGCTGGCCTATTCCCTGTACGAGGGCGCGCGCGCCCTGATGGCACCCGCCCGCGTCGCCGCCGACCTCACCCGCTACGGGCTGCAGATGCCGGGCAACCCCCTGGCCTACGGACCCTATGCCCGCGCGGTCAGCGCCGGCTGCGAGATGTTCGAGCGCGTCACCCGCCAGTACGGCAAGCCCGCCTTCGGCTTCACCGAGACGGTGGTGGACGGCGCGGCGGTCCCGGTCACCGAGCGGGTGGTCTGGGAGCGGCCGTTCTGCCGCCTGATCGCCTTCGACCGCGCGTTCCAGGCGGCCCCCGCGGAGCCGCAGCCCAAGCTGCTGATCGTCGCGCCGATGTCGGGTCACTACGCCACGCTGCTGCGCGGCACCGTCGAGGCGATGCTGCCGAACCACCGGGTGTATATCACCGACTGGACCGACGCCCGGATGGTGCCGCTCTTCGCCGGCCAGTTCGATCTGGACGACTACATCGACTACCTGCAGGAGATGTTCGCGGTCCTGGGGCCGGACCTGCACGTCATGGCGGTCTGCCAGCCGGCCGTGCCGGTGATCGCCGCGGTGGCGCTGATGGAGGCGGCCGACGAGCCGGCGGTGCCGACCTCCATGACCCTGATGGGCGGCCCGATCGACACCCGCCGCTCGCCCACCGCGGTGAACTGCCTCGCGCAGGAGCGCGGTCAGAAGTGGTTCGAGCAGAACACGATCAGCCTCGTGCCGCCGATCTACCCGGGCGCGTGGCGCCGGGTCTATCCGGGCTTCCTGCAGCTCTCGGGCTTCATGGCGATGAACCTCGACCGCCACGTCACCGCCCATTCGGACATGTTCGACCATCTGGTGACGGGCGACGGCGACTCGGCCGAGAAGCACCGCGAGTTCTACGACGAGTACCTCGCCGTGATGGACCTGACGGCCGAGTACTATCTCCAGACCGTGCAGACCGTGTTCGTCGACCACGCCCTGCCGACGGGACAGATGAAGCACCGCGGCACGCCGGTCGATCTCGGCGCCGTCCGCCGCTGCGCGATCCTCGCGGTGGAGGGCGAGAACGACGACATCTCCGGCGTCGGCCAGACCAAGGCGGCCCTCGACCTGACGCCGAACCTGCCCGAGGCGCGCAAGGCCTACCACCTCCAGGCCGGCGTCGGCCATTACGGCGTGTTCAACGGCTCGCGCTACCGGGCGGTGATCGCGCCCCGGATCGCGGCCTTCATCCGCGCCATGCAGGCGGTGCCGGGCGCGCGGGGCGGTCACCTGCGGCAGGTGGGCTGAGCCCGGACCGGGCACGACGCGCCCCGTTCCCGTGCGGGAGCGGAGCGAGGACGGAGTCGGCGCGCGGTCGGCCCTCCCACTTCTGGCGCGGTCGCGCCGGCATCGCGCCCGCGCCTGTGCGCGCACGCCTCCCCGTCTTTCCGGGGGCCGCGGGCGAGCCGGACATCCAGGGCCGCCGTCGGTGCGGGCCCTCCGCGCCCCGGCGGTTCCGGGATGACGCGCCGTCGCGAGGCCGCGCGCGAAACAGACCGCCGATCCTGAATACATAACGCAGGGACGGTCGGGCTGGCGCGGGGCTTGCGAGACGCGCCCCGTGAGTTCGAGCCGCGCCACCCCAGCCCCCATCCACGCCGCCGTCGCCCCGAGGCCGGCGGCGGCGTGGGCGCTTGCCCGGGCCGCGTTGTCACGTCGGGCCATTGCGCCCGTGCATCAGAACCGTTCAAACTCGCCCGCAAGGTGCGGGCCGGCGACCGATGCTTGAGATCCGCACCGCCAGGGAGAAGACGATGGACCGCAGGACCTTTCTCAAGGGTTCGGCTGCGCTCGGTTTGGCTGCGCCGCAGCTCGCGCGGCCGGCCCTCGCGCAGGGCGGCAAGGTCCTGCGCTTCGTGCCGCAGGCGAACCTCGCCAATTTCGACCCGATCTGGGGGACCCAGTACGTGGTGCGCAACGCCGGCACCCTCGTCTGGGATATGCTCTACGGCGTCGACGCGCAGCTGAAGCCGCAGCGCCAGATGGTCGAGTCCGAGGAGGTCTCGGGCGACAAGCTGACCTGGACCTTCCGGCTGCGCCCCGGCCTCAAGTGGCACGACGGCGAGCCGGTGCTGGCCAAGGACGTGGTGGCGAGCCTCACCCGCTGGATGGCCCGGGACCCGATCGGCCTGATGATCCGCGGGATCCAGGACGACCTCGCGGCGACCGACGACAAGACCTTCCAGTGGCGCCTGAAGAAGCCGTTCCCGAAGCTGCTCTACGCGCTCGGCAAGACCAACGCGCCGATGGCGCTGATGATGCCGGAGCGGATCGCCAAGACCGACCCGTTCACGCAGATCTCCGAGTATGTCGGCTCGGGCCCGATGAAGTTCGTCCGCAACGAGTGGGTGCCGGGCGCCCGGGCGGTGTTCGAGACCTTCACCGACTACAAGCCCCGCGACGAGCCGAATTCCTGGCTCGCCGGCGGCAAGCGCATGCTGGTCGACCGGGTCGAGTGGGTGATCATGCCGGACGCCGCCACCGCGTCGGCGGCCCTGCAGAACGGCGAGGTCGACTGGTGGGAGAACCCGATCTCCGACCTCGTGCCGCTGCTGCGCAAGAACGCCAACCTCAACGTCGATATCGCCGACCCGCTGGGCAATGTCGGGTCGTTCCGGATGAACCACCTGCACCCGCCCTTCGACAACCCGAAGATCCGCCAGGCGGTCATGACCGCCATGAGCCAGGAGGACTACATGCGGGCGATCGTCGGCGACGACGACAGCCTGTGGAAGAAGCTGCCGGGCTTCTTCACGCCGGGGACGCCCCTCTACAGCGAGGCGGGCGGCGGCAATGTCGGCAAGGGCGACATCAAGCTCGGCCAGAAGCTGCTCAAGGAGGCCGGCTACAAGGGCGAGCCGGTGGTCTGCGTCGTGGCGCAGGACCAGGGGATCACCAAGGCGCAGGGCGACATCACCGCCGACCTCCTGAAGCAGATGGGCTTCAACGTCGACTTCGTCGCCACCGACTGGGGCACGACCGGCACCCGCCGGGCCTCCAAGGCGCCGCCGTCTCAGGGCGGCTGGAACATGTTCCACACCTGGCACGCGGGCGCCGACTGCATCAATCCGGCGGGCTACCCGGCGGTGCGGGCGAGCGGCGACAAGGCGTGGTTCGGCTGGCCCAGCATCCCGCCGGTCGAGACCGCCATCGCCGAGTGGTTCGACGCCGCCGACCCGGCCGCCGAGAAGGCCGCCATCGACAAGGTCAACGCCGCCGCCTGCGAGGGCGTGGTCTACGTGCCCACCGGGTTCTTCCTCGGCTACCAGGCGTGGCGCAAGAACGTCTCGGGCATCGTGAAGGGGCCGATCCCCTTCACCTGGGGCGTGTCGAAGGCGTGATGGCGCTCGCTCTCGCCAAGTCGGGCCGCCCGACCCGCCCGGTCTCTCGGGCGGGCTACCGGCCTCGGACAGCGCGTTCGGCAACGCGGCCGCGGGACGAGGCGCGAGGCCCCTCTCCCGCACGTGCGCCGGCGGTGCGCGCGCTCCTGAAGCGTCCGATCCCGCACCCCGACCCGCTCCCGCACGGGAGAGGGGGCGCGTCGCGCTCCGCCGCCAGCGTCGGCGCCCGACCCGGACGCGTGAATGTCGGCCCCCGCGATGAGGGCAGGGGCGGCGCTACCCGCCGCGCCCGCCCGCCCGCACGATAGCGAGGACCCATGCTCGGCTATATCGGCAGGCGCATCCTCGCCACCATCCCGGTCATGGCGGTGGTCGGGCTGTTCGTCTTCAGCCTCCTCTACTTCGCCCCCGGCGACCCGGCCGCGATCATCGCGGGCGACCAGGCGACGCCCGACGACGTCGCCCGCATCCGCGCCACGCTCGGCCTCGACCGGCCCTTCCTGGTGCGGTTCTGGGAATGGTCGTGGCAGATCCTCCACGGCGATCTCGGCACCTCGATCTTCACCAACCTGCCGGTCACCACCATGATCGGCCAGCGGGTGGAGCCCACCGTCTCGCTGATGCTCGTCACCCTGGTCTTCGCGATCCTGGTGGCGGTGCCGCTCGGCGTCGTCGCCGCCTGGAAGGCCGGCAGCCTGATCGACCGCCTCGTGATGGGGCTCGCCGTGACGGGCTTCTCGGTGCCGGTCTTCGTGGTCGGCTACGTGCTGGCCTACGTCTTCGCCCTCGAGCTCGGCTGGCTGCCGGTCCAGGGCTACACGCCGATCGAGCAGGGCCTGTGGCCCTGGCTGTCCAACCTGATCCTGCCGGCGGTGACGCTGGGCCTCGTCTACATCGCGCTGATCGCCCGGGTGACCCGCGCGACCATGCTCGACGTGCTCCAGCAGGATTACGTGCGCACCGCCCGGGCCAAGGGGCTGGCGCAGGGGCCGGTCCTGTTCGTCCACGCCCTCAAGAACGCCGCGGTGCCGATCGTCACCGTGATCGGCATCGGCATCGCGTTGCTGATCGGAGGCGCGGTGGTGACCGAGACGGTCTTCGCCATCCCCGGCCTCGGGCGCCTCACCGTCGACGCGATCCTGCGGCGCGACTACCCGGTCATCCAGGGCGTCGTGCTGCTGTTCAGCTTCGTCTACGTGCTCGTGAACCTCGCCATCGACCTCTTCTACACCGTGCTCGACCCGAGGATCCGCTATTGACCGCGACCGTCGCGCCCTTCCCCAGCAGCGCCCCGCAGGCGGGCAATCCGCCCGACGGGGCCGTCCCCAAGGCACCGCCGCCGCCGGGCCTCGCCGTCGCGGCGCCGCTGCCGGACGTCATCCCGGCCCGCAAGCGCCGGGGCAAGGTCTGGACCTACGTGCGCCGCAACCCGACCATCGTGGTCGGCGGCGTGCTGCTGCTCATCGTCTTCCTGATGGCGGTGCTCGCGCCTTACCTCGGCACCGTCGACCCGACCGCCCTGGCGCCCGCCAAGCGCACCCGGGCACCGTCGGCGCAGTACTGGTTCGGCACCGACATGCTCGGCCGCGACGTCTACTCGCGGGTGGTCTACGGCGCCCGGGTCTCGCTGCTGGTCGGCTTCTCGGTGGCGTTCCTCGCGTCGATCGCCGGGCTGGCGGTCGGCCTCGTCTCCGGCATGGTGCGCTGGCTCGACGGGATCGTCATGCGGGTCGTCGACGGCATGATGTCGATCCCGCCGATCCTGCTCGCGGTCGCGCTGATGGCGCTCACCCGCGGCTCGGTCCAGAACGTGATCATCGCGATCACCATCGCGGAGATCCCGCGCGTCGCCCGCCTCGTGCGCGGCGTGGTGCTGTCGCTGCGCGAGCAGCCCTACGTCGAGGCGGCGGTGACCACGGGCACCCGGATGCCGGCGATCATCTGGCGCCACATCCTGCCCAACACGCTGGCGCCCATGACCGTGCAGGCGACCTACATCTGCGCCTCCGCGATGATCACCGAGGCGATCCTGTCGTTCATCGGCGCGGGCGTGCCGCCCTCGACGCCGTCCTGGGGCAACATCATGGCCGAGGGCCGGGCCCTCTGGCAGGTGAAGTTCTACATCATCCTGTTCCCGGCGATCTTCCTCTCGATGACGGTGCTCGCCGTGAACCTCGTCGGCGACGGCCTGCGCGACGCCCTCGATCCCCGCATGGCGAAGGACGTGTGATGAGCACAGGGATGAGCACAGGCGTGAGCGGAACCCCCCTCCTGTCGATCGAGAACCTGCAGGTCCATTTCCGCACCCCCGACGGGGTGAACCGGGCGGTGGACGGGGTCTCGTTCGCGATCCAGTCGGGCGAGACCCTGGCGATCGTGGGCGAGTCCGGCTGCGGCAAGTCGGTGACCTCGATGTCGATCCTGCGGCTCCTGCCCGAGCCGCCGGCCCGCATCGCCGGCGCGATCAAGTTCGAGGGCAGGAACCTCCTCGACCTGCCGAACAGCGCCATGCGCAAGATCCGCGGCAACGACATCAGCGTGATCTTCCAGGAGCCGATGACCTCGCTGAACCCGGTGCTGACGGTCGGCCGCCAGATCGGCGAGACCCTGCGGCTGCACCAGGGCCTCGGCCGCCGGGAGGCCGAGGAGCGGGCGGTGGAGATGCTGACCCTCGTCGGCATCCCCGAGCCGCGGCGCCGGGTGCGGGAATACCCGCACCAGCTCTCCGGCGGCATGCGCCAGCGGGTGATGATCGCCATCGCGCTCGCCTGCTCGCCGAAACTCCTGATCGCCGACGAGCCGACCACGGCGCTCGACGTGACCATCCAGGCCCAGATCCTCGACCTGATGCGCGACCTGAAGGCCCGGGTCGGCGCCGCGATCATGCTGATCACCCACGATCTCGGCGTGGTCGCCGAGGTCGCCGACCGGGTGGTGGTGATGTATGCCGGCCGCAAGGTCGAGGAGGCGCCGGTCCGCGACCTGTTCCGGTCGCCACGCCATCCCTACACCCGCGGCCTGATGGGGGCGGTGCCGAAGCTCGGCGCCGTCGAGCACGGCGCCGACGCGCGGCTCGCCGAGATCCCCGGCATGGTCCCGAGCCTGAAAGGCCGGATCGAGGGCTGCGTCTTCGCCGGGCGCTGCCCGGACGTGACCGACCTGTGCCGCGCCTACGCGCCGGCCCTGGAGCCGAAGGCGCCGGGCCACCTCGCCGCCTGCCACTACGCGCCGAAGGACGCCCTCGCGGCATGAGCGCCACCCCCGCACCCGCCGGTCGCACCCTGCTGGAGGTCAACGACCTCAAGAAGCACTTCGCCCTCGGCGGCGGCCTGCTCGGCCGCCAGAGCCGCGTGCTCAAGGCGGTGGACGGCCTGTCGTTCACGGTCGCCCGCGGCGAGACCCTCTCGCTCGTCGGCGAGTCCGGCTGCGGCAAGTCCACCGTCGCCAAGGCGCTGATGCGCCTCTACGCGCCCACCGCCGGACAGGTGGTCCTCGGCGGGAAGCGCATCGACGACCTCTCGGCCGGGGCGCTCCGGCCCCTGCGGCGCCACATCCAGATGGTCTTCCAGGACCCGTTCTCGTCGCTCAACCCGCGGATGCGGGTGCGGGCGATCCTGGCCGAGCCGATCCGCAATTTCGGGCTGGCCCGCAACGCCGCCGACCTGGAGAGCCGGCTGGCCAGCCTGATGGAGCGGGTCGGCCTGCCCCGCGAGGCGCTCGGGCGCTTCCCGCACGAGTTCTCGGGCGGGCAGCGCCAGCGCATCGGCATCGCCCGGGCGCTCGCCGCCGAGCCGGACCTGATCATCTGCGACGAGGCGGTCTCGGCGCTCGACGTCTCGGTGAAGGCGCAGATCGTCAACCTGCTGCGCGACCTGCAGCGCGAGCTCGACCTCGCGATGCTGTTCATCTCGCACGACCTCGCCATCGTCGAGCACATGACCCACCGCGTCGCCGTGATGTATCTCGGCAAGATCGTCGAGATCGGCCCGCGCCGGGACATCTTCCTGGCGCCCAAGCACCCCTACACCCAGGCCCTGCTCTCGGCGGTGCCGATCCCCGAGCCCGGGGCCGGGCGCACCCGCATCGTCCTCAAGGGCGACGTGCCGAGCCCGATCAACCCGCCGTCGGGCTGCCGCTTCCACACCCGCTGCCCGCACGCCTTCGACCGCTGCCGGACCGAGGTGCCCGGCCTCGACCCGGTGGGCTCCGGCCACTTCGCCGCCTGCCACCTCAACGACACGGCCGTGCCCGCCCGGGCGGCCTGACGGCGCCGTCCTGGCGAGCGCAGCGAAGCAATCCAGGGCGGCGCGCGGTCCCCGAGCGTGGCGGATCCCTGGGTCGCTTCGCTGCGCGCGCGATGACGGGTCGGATTCCCGCGACCAACATCTGGAGTCTCTCGTGCAGCACGACCTCATCCTGAAGGGCGCGCGGGTCATCGACCCGTCGCAGAACCACGACGGGATCTGCGACGTCGCCTTCGCGGACGGCCGCGTCTCGGGCTTCGGCCGCGACCTTCAGGCGAGCCCCGGCACGCAGGTCCGCGACATGGCCGGCGCCATCGTCACCCCGGGCCTGATCGACCTGCACACCCACGTCTACTGGGGCGGCACCTCGCTCGGCATCGACGCCGACGAATTCTGCCGGACCTCGGGGGTGACCACCTCGGTCGATACCGGCAGCGCCGGCCCCGGCAACTTTGCCGGCTTCCGCAGCCACGTGATCGAGCGGTCGCAGGCGCGGATCCTCGCCTACCTGCACGTCTCCTTCGCGGGGATCTTCGGCTTCTCGAAGACCATCATGGTCGGCGAGAGCGAGGATCCGCGGCTCATGGCACCGCGCGAGGCGGTCGAGGTCGCCGACGCCAACCGGGACGTGATCGTCGGCATCAAGGTCCGGGTCGGGCGCCACGCCTCGGGCGACCAGGGCACCGCGCCGCTCGACATCGCGCTGCAGGTCGCCGAGGAGACCGGCCTGCCGCTGATGGCCCATATCGACGAGCCGCCGCCGAGCTACGAGGCGGTGCTGGCCATGCTGCGGCCCGGCGACGTGCTGACCCACGCGTTCCGGCCGTTCCCGAACTCCCCGATCACGGCCCAGGGCGCCGTGAAGCCGGCGCTCCGCGAGGCGCGGGCGCGGGGCGTGATCTTCGACATCGGCCACGGCAAGGGCTCGTTCGCCTTCAAGACGGCGCGGGCCATGCTGGCCGGCGGCTTCCTGCCCGACACGATCTCGTCCGACGTGCACCAGCTCTGCATCGAGGGGCCGGCCTTCGACCAGGTCACCACCATGTCGAAGATGCTCTGCCTGGGCATGAGCCTCGACGAGGTCGTCGCCGCCTCCACGGTGAACGCCGCCGTGGCGCTGAAGCGGATGGAGTACGGGACCCTGAAGGTCGGGGCGCTCGGCGACGCCACGGTGCTGGCGGTGCGGGACGGGGAGTTCGACTACGTCGACACCCGGGGCGAGCACATGACGGGCGACCGGCGGATCACCGCGGAGGGCGTGGTGCTGCGCGGGGCGTGGTGGCACCCGGCCTGACCGCGCCGGGATCGCGCCCCGAGGACCTCGGTCCTATCGCATACAAAATATCGACCTTTACAGCCTCTTCGACTGACCGATACACTTTCCCGTGAGGGTCGGACCATCTCCGGCGCTCAGCGAAACGCGGCCCAAGCCGCGGCGCCAGGGAGGATGGATGGACACGGGTCAGCCTCTGCTGGAGGTCGACGGCGTCACGCTCCGCTACAAGACGCCCGAGCACCTCGTCACGGCCACCTACCGGGTGAGCTTCCGGGTCTGGCCCGGGGACCGCTTCGTCCTGCTCGGGCCGTCCGGATGCGGGAAGTCGACCCTGCTCAAGGCGGTGGGCGGCTACATGGCGCCGACCGAGGGCGAGATCCGCCTGAAGGGGCGCCCGGTCACCGAGCCCGGCCCCGACCGGATGATGGTGTTCCAGGAATTCGACCAGCTCCTGCCGTGGAAGACGGTCCGGCAGAACGTGGTCTTCGCCCTCGAGGCCTCGGGCCGGCTGAGAGGTCGCGAGGCCCTGGACCGGGCCAACCTCTACATCGACAAGGTCAACCTCACGAAGTTCGCCGACAGCTACCCCCACACCCTGTCGGGCGGCATGAAGCAGCGCGTCGCCATCGCCCGCGGCATGGCGATGGAGCCCGACATCCTGCTGATGGACGAGCCCTTCGCGGCGCTCGACGCGCTCACCCGGCGGCGCATGCAGGACGAGCTGCTGATGCTGTGGGAGGGCACGCGCTTCACCGTCCTGTTCGTCACCCACTCGATCCCCGAGGCGATCAAGGTCGGCTCGCGCATCCTGCTGCTCTCGCCCCATCCCGGCGAGGTGAAGGCCGAGCTCAACAGCGCCGAAACGCCGGAGGCGGCGCTGCAGCTCGAGGGCCGGATCCAGCACATGCTGTTCTCGGAAGAGATCCAGGAGGCGGAGAATGTCTAGCGCGCAAGCCCTGAGCGGCCCCCCGCTGGCCGGCCCCGCGCCGCGCCTGTCGCCCCTGCCGCCGTCCGGCCGGCCCGAGATCGTGCGCGAGACCGGCCACGCCCACGGCGCCACCGTGGTGGAGAAGCCGCTGTCGGTCGCCGAGCGGCTCTACAACCAGGCCTGGCTGCGCAAGGTCGTGATCCTCGTGCTCCTCGCCGGGATCTGGGAGGCCTACGGGCGCTACCTCGACAACGACCTCCTGTTCCCGACCTTCTCGGCGACCGTGGAGGCCTTCGTCCGGGGCATCGCGGACGGCACGCTCCCGGCCCGGGCCTGGAGCTCGCTGAAGGTGCTGCTCATGGGCTACGCCGCCGGCGTCGCCCTGGCGACCCTGCTCACCGGCGTCGCCATCGCGTCGCGGATCGGGACCGACCTCCTCGAGACCCTGACGTCGATGTTCAACCCGCTGCCGGCGATCGCGCTGCTGCCCCTGGCGCTGATCTGGTTCGGCCTGGGCAACGGCAGCCTGATCTTCGTGCTGGTCCACTCGGTGACCTGGGCGATCGCGCTCAACACCCATTCGGGCTTCCTGTCGGTCAGCCGCACGCTCAAGATGGTCGGGCGCAATTACGGGCTCTCGGGCCCGCGGCTGATCGGCAAGATCCTGATCCCGGCGGCCTTCCCCTCGATCCTCACCGGCCTGAAGGTCGGCTGGGCCTTCGCGTGGCGCACCCTGATCGCCGCCGAGCTGGTCTTCGGCGTGTCGTCCGGGGCGGGCGGCCTCGGCTGGTTCATCTTCGAGAACAAGAACATGCTCGACATCCCGAACGTGTTCGCCGGGCTGCTCACCGTGATCCTGATCGGCCTCGTGGTCGAGAACCTGATCTTCCAGACGATCGAGCGGCGCACCGTCCAGCGCTGGGGCATGCAGGCCTGAGCGGGGGCGGGCCGGTGCGCGACACCGGCCCGCGTCGCCGCGGGGGGACGCGGAGCGCTCCGGCAGCGCTCGGCCTGTCGCTGTCTCCGGCGGACGCCGAGATGTGTCTTCTCGCATGGCACTCGAATAGAGATCGAACTTCTCTGTTGCGCGGGTGCGGCGAACGTTTTCTTCCTATAGGCTCCGCCGACGATCCCCGGAGCCCGATCCCGTGAGTCCTGAAGCCCCCTCCAAGACGGCCCCGACGCCGGCGCGCTCCGACCGGGGCGGCCGGTCGGACACGGCCGCCTCGGTCCTGCCCGGGATCGGGCTGTGCGCGGCGATCACCGCGGTGGCGATGGCCGCGCAGGCGGTGGAGGAGCGGGTCGCCGGCCACCCCTATATCGAGGCCCTGGTCCTGGCGATCCTGATCGGGATCGCGGTGCGAACCGCCTGGACACCCCCGGCGCAGTTCCGCACCGGCATCGCCTTCTCGGCCAAGCAGCTCCTCGAGGTCGCCGTGGTGCTGCTCGGCGCCTCCCTGAGCCTCGGGGCGATCCTCGCCTCGGGCCCGGCGCTGCTGGCCGGCATCGTCGGAACCGTGGTGCTCGGCATCGCCGCCAGCGTGGCGATCTGCCGGGCGCTCGGGCTGCCGGCCCGGATGGCGATCTTGGTGGCCTGCGGCAACGCCATCTGCGGCAACTCGGCCATCGCCGCGGTGGCGCCCGTGATCGGCGCGGAGGCGAAGGACATCGCCGCCGCCATCGCGTTCACCGCCGTCCTGGGCGTGCTGATGGTGCTCGGGCTGCCGCTGTTCGTGCCCCTCGCCGGCATGACCGACAACCAGTACGGGGTGCTGGCGGGGCTGACCGTCTACGCGGTGCCGCAGGTCCTGGCCGCGACCGTGCCGGTGAGCCTGCTGTCGACCCAGGTCGGCACCCTGGTCAAGCTGGTGCGCGTGCTGATGCTCGGCCCCGTCGTGGTGGTGTTCTCGCTGATCGCCCCGCGTCTGCCGCAGGCGGCGGGGGCGCCGCCGGCGCCGTCCCGTCCGGGCTTCACCAAGCTGGTGCCCTGGTTCATCCTCGGCTTCCTGGCGCTGGCCACCCTGCGCTCCCTGGGCCTTGTCCCGGACCCGGCGGTGAAGCCGCTGACCCAGCTCGCCGGCGTGCTCACGGTCCTGTCCATGGCCGCCCTCGGCCTCGGGGTCGACGTCCGTGTCCTGGCCCGGGTCGGCGGCCGGGTCACCCTCGCGGTCACCGCCTCCCTGGCGGTCCTGATCGCCCTCAGCCTCACCCTGATCCGCGCCCTCGGGATCGGCTGACGCCGCGCGCGGTATTTCCCGCCGCGCGGGCCCCCGACCCCTGTAACCGGCCTTCGATTGGCACCTTTGTGCAGGTGACCGAGGCCTTTCGCGCCGGCGAGCCGGCCGTCCCGCACCGTGAAGCGATTTGGGAGATCGACTCTCTGTCAAGACCGTCTTGACACATACGCGGTTTTTGCTTTGGAACCGCGGGCACCGTCGTCGAAAGCTTTGTGTGGACTCCCGCAGTGCCTGAAAAGAATCCCGAGAACAGCCTCAGGTTGGTCACGCTGGTGGGCGAGATCGTCGCCGCCTACGTCTCGAACAATTCCGTTCCGCCGACGGCCCTGCCGGAGCTGATGGCGAGCGTGCACGCGGCCCTGGCGGCCCTCGACGGGCAGCCGCCCGCGGCGGCCGCCGAGCCGGCCGTGGAGCGGCCGACGCCGGCCCAGATCCGCAAGTCGGTCCAGGAGGACGGCATCGTCAGCTTCATCGACGGCCGGACCTACAAGACCCTGAAACGCCACCTCACCGCCCACGGCCTGACGCCGGAGCGGTACCGCGAGCGCTACGGCCTGCCGGACGATTACCCGATGACCGCGCCGGGCTACGCCGCGCAGCGCTCCGCCCTCGCGAAGGCGATCGGCCTCGGTGTGCCCGGCGGGCGCGTCGATCAGCGCAGGACGGGCACCGGCGGCTGATCGGCGGCGCGGCGCCGGGTCGAGCGCGGCGCGGTCTCGCTCCGGCGCCCCTGGAACGGCAGCACCTGTGCGGGGCCCGGAGCGGGCCGGCCGGGCTCGGCCCGGCTCGGGCGGCCGAACGTGTCGGCCCAGCTCAGCTTGATCACGCGGTTGTCCGCGGAGGCGGGCGCGGTGTCCTCCGCGGAGCGCTGTGCCTTGCGGTTGGCGGCGCCGATCCAGCGCACGATCCGGTGCTCGCGCCCGCGGCGCAGCACCGGCGGCAGATCCGCCTCGCTGCGCTTGCGGTTCGGCCGGATGTCGTCGGTCTTGTCTGAGATCGACACGCTCGATAACCCTGTCCCCGTGCGAGGTGCGGGCGGGGACGGATAGCGGGTGCAGCCGTAGATCCGCCGGGGTGCTCCACCCTCGACAACGGCGCTATCCTACTGAACTCGCAGGATCCGGACAGGGCAGTCCCGTCCAAAAAACTTGTCTCTGCGTCCCAGATTGGCCTGTCCGGGGCCGGCACGGCTCAGGGCGCGTGCGCCCCCGGCACCGCGGCGAGCAGGGTGCGGGTGTAGGCGTGCTCCGGCGCGGCGAACAGGTCCGCGGTGCCCCGCATCTCCACGATGGCGCCGCGGTGCATCACGGCGATCCGGTCGCAGATCGTGGCGGCCACCCGCAGGTCGTGGGTGATGAACAGCATCGCCAGCGACAGGCGCTGCTTCAGGTCCTCCAGGAGATCCAGCACCTGCCGCTGGACCGAGACGTCCAGGGCCGAGACCGCCTCGTCGGCCACCAGCACGTCCGGCTCCATGGCGAGCGCCCGGGCGATGCCGATGCGCTGGCGCTGGCCGCCCGAGAAGGCGTTGGGGTAGCGGGCAGCGGCCTTCGGATCGAGACCGACGAGGTCGAGGAGGCTCCGCGCCCGCTCCCGCGCCTCCGCGGCCGGGACCCCGTGGGCGATCGGCCCCGCCGTGATGATCTGCTCCACGGTGCGGCGCGGGTTCAGCGACGCGAACGGGTCCTGGAAGATCATCTGGATGCGGCTGCGCTTGTCGCGCAGCGCGCCGCTCTTGAGCGCCGTGTAGTCGAGGTCACCCAGGCGCACCGTGCCGCCGTCGGGCTCGATCAGCCGGATCGCGAGCCGCGCCGTGGTCGACTTGCCCGAGCCGGATTCGCCCACGATCCCCAATGTCTCGCCGCGGCGGACATCGAACGAGACTTGCCTGACCGCCGCCACGACCCGCGGCTTGCCGAACAGGCCGGAGCGCCCGGCATAGGTCTTCGACAGGCCGGCGACCGACAGGGCGACCGGGGCCGCCGCGAGCGGAGGGCGCGCCGGCGGCGTCAGGCTCGGGACGGCTGCGAGCAGCGCCTTGGTGTAGGGCGCCTGGGGGTTGCGCAGCACCGCTTCGGCCGTGCCGGACTCGACGAGCCGCCCGCGCTGGAGCACCGCCACGTGGTCGGCGATCTCCGCCACGACGCCGAAATCGTGGGTGATGAACAGGACGCTCATCCCGCGCTTCCGCTGCAGGTCGCGGATCAGCCGGAGGATCTGGGCCTGGGTGGTGACGTCGAGCGCCGTGGTCGGCTCGTCGGCGACCAGCACCGAGGGCTCCAGCGCCAGCGCCATGGCGATCATCGCCCGCTGTCGCTGGCCGCCGGAGAGCTGGTGCGGGTAGGCCCGGACCGCCTCCTCGGGGTTCGGCAGACCGACCTCCGTGGCCAGCGCCACCGCCCGGGCCCAGCGCTCGCTGCGGGTGAGCAGGTTGTGCGCCTCGAACATCTCGGCGATCTGGTCGCCGATCCGCATCACCGGGTTCAGCGCCGTCATCGGCTCCTGGAACACCATGGCGATGCGCCGGCCGCGGAGGGACCGCCACGCCGGCTCGTCGAGGGTCAGGAGGTCCCGCCCCTCGAACAGGATCGTGCCGGCCGTCGGCTTCAGGGCCCGGGGCAGGAGGCCGGTGAGCGCGTAGGCGCTCATCGACTTGCCCGAGCCCGATTCCCCGACCACGCACAGGATCTTCCCGGCCTCGAGGTCGAGGTTCAGGCCCTCGACCGCGTGCGGGCGGTCGGCGCCCTTGGGGAGCGCGATCGTCAGATCGCGGATGCGGACGACCGGCTCGCTCATCGTGTCAGGCCCTCGCTTCGCGGCGGCGGAGGATGTCCGGGCCATCCTGCCCGAGATCCCAGAACAGCCCGGCCATGATCGCCAGACCCTCGCGGGTGCCGGAGGCGAGCATGTGCTCGTCGGGCCCGTGCTGGCGGCAGGCCGGGTAGGAATGCGGCACCCAGAGGGTCGGCAACCCTAAGATCTCCGAGAAGGCGTCGTTCGGCAGCGAGCCGCCGAGATTGGGCAGCAGCGCCGGCTTCTTGCCGGAGCTCGCCTCGATCGACTGGAGCGCCCACTCGACCCAGGGATCCTCCACCGGCAGCCGCGTCGCCTGGAACACCTCGGCGGCGCGGGCCGGCCTGACCTCGATCATCGGGAAGCCGTGCGCGTCGAGATGGGCGCGCACGTTCCGGATCAGGTTCTGCCAGTCGGTGCCGACCACGAAGCGCAGCTGCAGGGTCGCCTTGGCGTGGGGCGGCACGGCGTTGAGCGGGCCGTCCGGATCGCCGGTCTTGAAGGCCAGCACCTCCAGCGTGTTCCAGGCGAAGACCCGCTCGGCCGGGGTGAGGCCCGGCTCGCCCCAGTCGGAATCGATCGTGGGCGCGGTCGGGTCCTCGCCGACGCGGATGTCGGCCAAAGCCGCGCGCACGCCCTCGGGGATCGGCGGCGGCCGCAGGGCGTCCACCAGGATGCTGCCCCGCGCGTCGACCATCGAGGCGATCGCCGAGGCCAGCACCGTGCCGGGGTTGCGCAGCAGGCCGCCCCAGTTGCCGGAATGGTGCGGGCCCTCGCGCAGGTTCAGGCTCAGCTCGAAATTGTAGGCGCCGCGGGAGCCCAGGAAGAGGGTCGGGCGCTCGCCGTTGAGGCGGGGGCCGTCCGAGGCGATCAGCACGTCGGAGCGCAGGGACTCGGCCTGCTCCCGGCAGAACGGCCGCAGGCCCGGGGAGCCCGATTCCTCGCCCATCTCGATCAGCAGCTTCACGTTGAAGCCGAGATGGCCCTCGCGGGCCGCGATCACCTGCTCCAGGGCGGCGAGGTTGAGGACGTGCTGGCCCTTGTTGTCGGCGGTGCCGCGTCCGTACCAGCGGTCGCCCTCGACCACGATCTCCCAGGGCCCGAGCCCTTCCCGCCACTGCTCGGGATAGCCCCGCACCGTGTCGCCGTGGCCGTAGATCAGCACGGTCGGCAGGTCCGCGCCCTCGTGCCGCTCGGCGATCAGGAACGGGCCGTGCACCCCGTCCGGGTTCGGGAAGATTTCCGGGGTCTCGAAGCCGAGGCGGGCGACGAGGGGCGCAATGAAGGCGTCGAGATAGGCGCGGAGCGCCGCTTCCTGGCCGGGGGCCTGGCTCTCGGTGGGCATCGCCACCGCCTCTCGCAGGAGCGCGAGGAACGCGCCCGAGTCGAAGGCCTCCGTGGCGCGCGCGATGGCGGCGTCTCGCGTCATGGTGTGTTTCCCGTGAAACATTTCGTTAATCTGCCGGCCGGCTCTGGCCCGGCGGAGGCGTCAATTGCGCGCCTCGGGCGCCGTGATGTCGCGCAGGCCGTCGCCCAGGAGATTGATCGCCAGCACGAGCAGGAGGAGCGCCACGCCCGGGATGGTGATCACCCAGGGCTGGAAGAACATGTACTGCTTGCCCTCGGCGATCATCAGGCCCCAGGAGGGCAGGGGCGGCTGCACGCCGAGCCCGAGGAACGACAGGGCGGCCTCCAGCAGGATCGCGTGGGCCATCTCCAGGGTCGCCACGACGATCAGGGCGTTCATGATGTTGGGCAGGATCTCCTGGCGGATGATCCGCAGGTCCGTGAGCCCCGCGGCGCGGGCGGCCGAGACGAAATCCTGGTTGCGGATCTGCTGGGTGGCGGCCCGGGTCACCACGGCGAAGCGGTCCCAGAGCAGGAAGCCCAGCACCAGCACCACCACCTTGAGCGAGCCGCCGACCAGCGCCGCCATGGCCAGCGCCACCAGCACCACCGGCATGGCGAGCCGCGTGGTGACGATGTAGCTCACCACCGAGTCGACCCAGCCGCCGAAATAGCCGGCGCAGAGCCCCAGCGTCGTGCCGATCAGCCCGGAGATCAGCGCCGCCGAGAGCCCGATCAGGAGGGAGATCTGGCCGCCGTAGAGCAGGCGGCTCAGGTAGTCGCGGCCGAGCTTGTCGGTGCCGAGCACGTGCGCCCAGGTGCCCTTGGCCTGCCAGACCGGCGGGATCAGGCGGCGGGACACGTCCTGCGCGTAGGGGTCGTGGGGCGCGATGAGCGGGGCGGCGAGCGCCGCCAGCACGATCAGCCCGAGGATCCCGGCGCCGATCAGGAAGCCGGTGTGGCGCAGGCCCCGCCGCAGGATCAGGCGGGTGGGGGAGGGGACCGGCGCCAGCGCGACCGGCGCGTCCGTGGGCAGGGCCGGGGCGGCGAGCGCCGCCGTGTCGGGGGGGAGGCTCATCGGCGGATCCTCACGACTGGCGCAGGCGCGGGTCGAGGAAGGCGTTCAGGAGGTCGGCGGCGAGCGTCAGGCCGATGTAGATCATGGCGAGCACCAGCACGATCGCCTGGACGACGGGGAAGTCGTTGCGGGCGATGGATTCCCAGGCGAGCTGCCCGAGGCCCTGGAGCGAGAACACCGCCTCGATCACGATCGAGCCGCCGAGCATGAAGCCGAACTGCACCGCCGACAGGGCGATCACCGGGATCACGGCGTTGCGCAGCGCGTGCCGGACCAGGATCTTCCGGGGCGGCAGCCCCTTGGCACGGGCGGTGCGGACGTAGTCGGAGGCCAGCACCTCCAGCATGCCGTTGCGGGTGAGGCGCATCACCGCCGGCATCGCGTAGTAGCCGAGCGCCACCGCGGGCAGGACGAAGTTCTTCCACGTGGCGTTGCCGGAGACCGGCAGCCAGCGGAGATTGACGGAGAAGATCAGGATCAGCGTCAGGCCGAACCAGAAGCTCGGCATCGCCTGGCCGAGCACCGAGACGGCCAGTGCCGTCCGGTCGATCCACGTGTCCCGCTTCACGGCGGCGACGACGCCGAGCGGGATCGCCACGAACAGCGCGACGGCCAGCGCGATGATGCCGAGGTAGAGGGTGATCGGCAGGCGGGCGGCCAGCAGGTCGATCACGCTCTCGCGGAAATAGAAGGAGTTGCCGAAATCGAGGTGCAGCGCCCGCCAGCCCCAGGTGAGGAACTGGGTCAGCAGCGGCTGGTCGAGGCCGTAATCCCGGCGGATCTGCGCGATCTGGGGGCCCGTGGCCTCCGGGCCGGCGATGGCGGTGGCGAGGTCGCCCGAGAGGTGGAGGAGCAGGAAGCTCGCCACCGAGACGGTGACGGCCACCGCCAGGGCGACCAGCACGCGCCGGACCGTGAAGGCCAGCATGGCTCAGGCTCCTTCGTGGCGATCGGAGACGGATCGGTCGGCGCTCACGGCATCCGGACCGATCGCGGGTCCCCTCTCCCGTGCGGGAGAGGGACAGGGTGAGGGATGCGACCTCTCCGGACTGACCGGGCCCCTCACCCCAACCCGCTCCCGCACGGGAGAGGGGGCTCGGCGCGCCGCGGCCACCGCCGTCACTTCCACGACGCCGCGTAGAAGCGCGGCACCTCGTCGGGCTGGGCGGTGAAGTTGAGGTCCGACGTGAAGGCGTAGTTGGTCGAGTAGGAGAACATCGGCAGCGCGTAGGCTTCCGCGGCGATCCGCTGGAGCGCCTTGGCGTAGGCGGCCTTGCGCGTCTCCGGGTCGGTCGAGCCGTCGCCCTTCTGCAGATCCGCGATTACCTGCGGATCCTTGGTCAGATCCTCCTCGCCACCGCGGAAATACACCCCGTCGAAGGCCGAGACGTCCAGCACCGAGAACGAGCCCCAGGTCTGGTAGCCGATCGAGGTCTTGCCGGCCCGCAGCGCGTCCCGGAACGCCGCGTAGCGCAGGTAGTTGAGCCGCGCCTTGATGCCGACGGCGCCGAGATAGCCGATCACCGCCTCGGCGTAGTCGCGCTCGCGATAGGCGCCGAGGTCGATCTCGAAGCCGTTTCCGTAGCCGGCTTCCTTGAGCAGCGCCTTGGCCTTGGCCGGATCGTAGGGGTAGCGCATCACCCCCTGGTCGGTGCAGCCGAACTGGTCGACGAAGCACAGCGCGTTCATCACCCGGGAGGCGCCGCGCACGAGGTTGTCGACCATCGCCTTGCGGTCGATGGCGTAGGAGATCGCCTGCCGGACGCGCACGTCCTTGAGCGGCGAGTTCTCCTTGGCGCGACCGAGCGTGTCGAACTGCAGGAAGCCGACCCGCATCGTCTCGGAATTGAGGACCGTGATGTTGGGCGCGGCGCGCAGCTGCTCGGCCTGGTCGCTCGGCACCCGCCAGATCCAGTCGACGCCGCCGGTCATCAGCTCGGCCATCCGGCTCTCGCCGTCCGGGATGACGCGGAACTGCAGCTTGCCGATCTTCGGCTTACCCAGAGGGCTCTCCGCCCAGTACTTGTCGAACCGCTCCATGCTGACGCCGCGGCCGCTGTCGACCTTGGTGATCCGGTAGGGTCCGCTGCCGACCGGCGCCTTGGCGAAGCCGTCGAGGCCGACCTTCTTGAAGTAGTTCGCCGGGAAGATCGGGGTCGGGCCGGCGAGGTACTCGAGCGCGGCCGGGAACGGCGCCTTGAGGTGGATGCGCACGCTGTGCGGGCCGGTCACCTCCACCGACTTCATCCAGTCGACGTTCTGGCGGGTGACCGTGCGCGCCTCGGGCGTCAGCACGTAGTTGAACGTGAAGGCCACGTCCTCCGGCCCGAGCGGGTCGCCGTTGTGGAAGACCACGCCCTCGCGGATCGTGAGGTCGAGGGTCGTGTCGTCCACCCAGGTCCAGGCGGTCGCCAGCATCGGCTTGTAGGTGCCGTCCTTGGGATCCCGGTACAGCAGCGTGTCCCAGCAGTTCCGGGCCAGGATCACGCCCTCGCGGGCGCTGTTGTGGTACGGGCTGACGTTCTCGGGCTCGCTGTCGGAGGCGTAGACCAGCGTGTCGTCGGCCTTGCCGGCGAGCGCCGGGTGCGCGGCCATCAGTGCGGCGAGCGAGGCGGCCAGGGTGGCGGCCCGGGTGAGAGTCCGTAGCGGCATGCAGGCTCCGACGGCGCGGCGGACAGGCCCGGCGGACGGTTCCGCGGGTGCCGCGTTTTTCACCCTGCCATGGTGTTGTGCATCTGGGATCGCAACAAGTAGAATTTGGCGAGTGCTGCGTTGCCGTATCGGCAATGTGCGCGGCACCATACAGCGTATCGAGCACGATAATGCAGAGCACGGGCCTGCGCTACTTCCTGGCCGTGGCCCGCACCGGCTCGATCGCGGCGGCCTCGGCCCAGCTCAACGTCGCGGCCTCGGCGATCAGCCGGCAGATCGCCAACCTCGAGGCCGAACTCGACTGCGTGCTGTTCGAGCGGCGCCCGCGCGGCATGGTGCCGAGCCCGGCCGGGGAGCTCCTGGCGCAGCACGCCCATCAGGTGCTGATCCGCTCCGAGCAGGTGGTCACCGAGATCCGGGAGCTCGAAGGGCTCGCCCGCGGGCTGATCCGGGTCGCCTGCTCCGAGGGCTTCTCCCTCGACATCGTGCCGAACGCGATCGCGGCCTTCCACGCCGACCATCCCGGCATCCGCTTCGAGGTCACGGTCCAGCCCCCGGCCCAGGTCACCCAGACGGTCGCGGCGGGGGATGCCGATCTCGGGATCACCTTCGCGCTGACGCCAACCGCGCAGGTCGAGGTTCTCTACGACGGGCAGGTCGACATGCTGGCGCTGGCCGCCCCCGACCACCCCCTCGCGCGGGCACCGGCCCTGCGCCTCGTCGACCTGCTGCACTATCCCGTCGCCCTGCCGACCCGGGACACGACCCTGCGGCAGGTCTTCGACGCCGCCTGCGCGCACGAGGGCCTCACGGTCGAGCCCGTGCTGACCGCCAACAAGCTCTCGGCGCTGCTGCCCTTCGTGCGGCGGTCGCGCGGGCTGGCGCTGATGTCGGCCCTGTCGGTCCGGACGCCCCTGCGCCTCAACGAGCTGGTCAGCCTGCCGATCCAGTCCCGGGCGAGCCTCGCCCGCGGCATCAAGGTCCAGGCCATGCGCGACCGGCGGCTGCCCCGGGCGGTGCGGGCGTTCCTGCGCCAGCTGCTCGACGCGCTGCCGCCGCCGCGGTCGCCGTGACGCCGCCGTGACGCCGCCGTGACGCCGCCGTGACCCTCGACGCGCTCGGCCCGCGGCTCTGCATCCTGGGACCGTCGAACAGCGGCAAGTCCACCCTGGCGGTCGCCGTCGCGCGGGCGCGCGGCCTGCCGCCGGTCCACCTCGACCGGCTGTACCACCGGCCGGGCACCGACTGGGAGCCGCGGCCCTTCGCGGAGTTCCAGGCCCTGCACGACGCGGCGATCCGCGAGCCCCGCTGGGTCATGGACGGCACCTACGCCCGGTGCCTGCCGCAGCGTCTGGCGCGGGCGACGGGCGTGATCCTCCTCGACGTCCCGACCGCCACCGGCCTGATCCGCTACCTGCGCCGGTCGTGGTTCGTGCGTGACCGGCCTGGCGTCCTCGACGGCGGCCGGGACAGCGTGAAATGGGCGATGATCCGCCACATCGCCGTCACCGAACGCGGGAACCGCGCGCGCGACGCGGCCCTGTTCGACCGCATCGCCCTGCCCAAGATCCGGCTGGCCACGGGGGCCGCCCTGGCCGGCTTCTACCGCGCGGAGGGGCTGAGCCGGTGACCCGGACCGCTCAGGCGCCGCCCCGGGCGGCCGCGACGGCGCAGCTATGGTCCATCACGTCCTCGGCGCTGGCGCTCGGCGCCCGGTAGGCCAGCAGGATGTAGCCCGGCTCGGGATCGCCGGGGGGCGTGGCGAGCGCCGCGAAGCTCGTCCGGTGCAGGTCGGGCCGGGCGCCCGGCAGGGTGTGAAGGGCCGCGAACGGGTTGAACTGCGCGGCCTCCGCCTCCGGCACGCGCAGGGCGTAGTAGCGGTCGCCGGCCAGCGGCACCGGGAAGCGGCTCCAGGTGTGGCGCACCTGCCGGCCGTGCGCCCGGACGGCCTTCAGCACGCTCGGCTTCAGGCAGTCGAGGTGGATGTGGAGCTGGTCCTGGCTGCGGCCCCGGGCCGAGTTGACCGCGAGCCCGACCTCCGCGGGGGTGAGCCTCCCCTTCAGCGCGTCCGACACGAGCGGCCGCGCCGCCAGGGCCGCCCGCCAGTAGGCCGCACCCCGCGGCCCGCGCAGGACCGGCGCCTCCAGGCCCGGCACGGTGTCGGTCGGCATGACGACGCTGTGGGTCGGCTCGCCGGGCGCGCGCAGGACCGCCGAGCCCGGCCGCGTCCCGTCCCCGAGATCGACCGAGAGGCACGGGAAGGTCCGGTTGGCGAGCCGCTTGGCGAGCACGCAGGTCTTCAGGGCCGCCCACAGGACGTCGCGGCTCGGGTCCGGCGCGGCGGTGGCCGGTGCCGCGGCGGCCGACAGGGCCGCGACGAGGAGGGCGGCGGGCGGCGCGCGGCGCATGGGGACTCCCGGTGAGGCCGGCGCGTCCGGCCCGGCCCTCCGCGATAGCCGATCCGGGGCCGCGCCGGCAAAGGATCCGCAGGCCCTGACGCCGCACCGGGAAACCCGCTATGCCGGCGGTCGCAGAGTCCCCGCCAAGTCTCAGCCAAGCCTCCGCCAAGCCTCCGCCAAGTCCCCGCCAAGTCCCAGCCAAGTCCCCGCCGGAATGCCGCGATGACGCCCGCGCTCACCCCGACGCTCACCCCTTCGCTCACCCCCGACCTCGCCGCGCGCTTCGCCGCCGTCGCCCTCGGCCATGTCGGCCGCGAGTATCCGAACAAGCCGGGGCACGTCCTGGCCGGGCCGGCCGATGCCCGCACCCCCGCGGCCCTGCACCCGGCCTTCCACGGCAGCTACGATTGGCATTCCTGCGTCCACGGCACGTGGCTGCTGGCGCGGGTGCTGCGGCTGTTCCCGGACGGCCCGCAGGCCGCGGCGATCCGCGCCCGGTTCGACGCGCAGCTGACCCCCGGGACGGTGGCGGGGGAATGCGCCTACTTCGCCGCCCCGACCGCCCGGGGATTCGAGCGGCCCTACGGCTGGGGCTGGCTCCTGAAGCTCGCCGACGAACTCTCCGCGCTCCCGGAGCGCCGCTGGTCCGAGGCCCTGGCGCCGCTGGCCGGGCTGATCGTCGGTCGATTCGCGGAGTTCCTGCCGGTGGCGACCTACCCGGTGCGGGTCGGGACCCACTTCAACACCGCCTTCGCGCTGCGCCTGGCGGCCGATTACGCGGAGGGCGCCGGGGATGCCGCGCTGATTGCCCTGCTGCGCGACACCGCCGTCCGCTGGTACGGGGACGACGCGGATTGCCCGGCCTGGGGCGAGCCTAGCGGCGACGACTTCCTCTCCTCGGCGCTGATCGAGGCGGAGTGCATGCGCCGCCTGCTGCCGCCCGCGCGCTTCGCGCCCTGGTTCGACCGGTTCCTGCCCGGTCTCGCGGCGTCCCGGCCGGCGACCCTGTTCCGCCCGGCCCGCGTGACCGACCGCTCGGACGGGAAGATCGCCCATCTCGACGGGCTGAACCTCAGCCGCGCGTGGTGCTTCCGCGCGCTCGCCGCGTCCCTCGGTCCGGACGATCCCCGCCGGCCGCCACTCCGCGCGGCCGCGGAGGCGCACCTCGCGGCGGGCCTCCCGCACGTCACCGGCGACTACATGGGCGAGCACTGGCTCGCGACCTTCGCGCTGCTGGCCCTCGAGGCCGTCGCGGGCGACACCCAGGGCGGCGGGAAGACTTTCTGAGAGATTCTTGAGAACTGTCCGTCGCGGGCTCCGTCGAGCACTGGCGGTGGACAGCAAAAAAAGGACCGTCCCCGGGGAGAACGGTCCGGAAGTCTAGGGAGGAAACGCCCACGAGGGGCTGCAACACAGCGACGCCGTCGCTGTGTTGCCTCCCGTCAACCCGACAGGGGCGGCCTTGTTCCTGGCTCCGGTCCGCCGCGCGCCAGGGCCAGCCCGGCCGGGACCGCCGCGAGGCCGGCGGGGCGGCGCGGCTCGCCGGGGCCGAACTCGGCGCGGTAGGTCCGCTCCAACGTCATCAGCCCCCGCAGCGGCCCCTCGGCGAGGTCGAGCAGCCGCGCGTCGCGCCAGCGCAGGGTGCGGCCGAGGCGGCGCCGGAACCAGCGCCCGCGCTCCTCCTCGACGAGCAGGATCAGCTTGCCGGTCCAGGTCCGGCGGAACCAAAAACGTCCGGTCAGCGGCATGGCGGTCGAGGCCCCGGCGGTCGATGGGCGATAGACTACAGCCGGATCGGATCCGCGGGAATATTGCCGTCCAGACCGCGGATGAATTCTAGCGAAGTCTGTTAATCGGAGCCGACGGCGGGTCGGGCCCGGGAGGCCGGCTGCCGCCCCCGCTGCGCCGTCTCGTAGAGGATCTGGGCGAGCTGCTCGGCCGAGTAGGGCTTGCGCACGAGGGCGAAGCCGTGGGCGTCGTCCTTGGCGAGGACGTGGCTGTAGCCCGACGTCAGCACCACCGGCAGGTCGGGACGGTGGGTCCGGAGCTGCCGGGCGAGGGCGAAGCCGCCCATCCCCGGCATGACCACGTCGGAGAAGACCACGTCGAACCGGTCCGGCGCCCGGTCGAGCTCGGCCAGCGCCTCCTCGGCGGATTTCGCCCAGACCGGCGCGTGGCCCAGATCCTCCAGGATCTGGGTGCAGAAGCGCCCGACCCCGAGATTGTCCTCCACGACGAGGATGCACAGGCCCCGCCGCGGCTCCGCCGCCCGGTCGGACGCGCGGTCGGCCTCGGACGGCGCGGCGGGGGCCTCGACCTGCGGCAGGTAGAGCGAGAAGGTCGTGCCGTGGCCGAGCGCGCTCGCCACGTCGATGTCGCCGCCCGACTGCTTGGCGAAGCCGATCACCTGGCTGAGGCCGAGGCCGGTGCCCTTGCCGACCTCCTTGGTGGTGAAGAACGGCTCGAAGATCCGCCCCAGATCCGCGTCGGGGATGCCGGCGCCGGTGTCGGAGACCCGCACGGCCACGAACGGCCCCGTCGCGCCGGCATGCCCGCGGATCGGCGGCATCGGGCTGTCGCCCTCCAGCCGCAGGATCAGTGACCCTTCCCCGTCCATGGCGTCGCGGGCGTTGACCGCCATGTTGATCAGCGCGGTCTCGAACTGGCTCTCGTCGGCGCGCACGTAGCGGGGTGTCTCCGGCAGGTCGATGGTGACGCGGATGCGCGCGCCGGTGACCGAGTCGAGCATGTCGGCGATGCTGCGCAGGCGCGCGCCGATGTCGAACACCTGGGGCTTCAGCGCCTGGCGCCGGGCGAAGGCGAGGAGCTGGCCGGTGAGCTTGGCCGCCCGGTCGACCGTGTCGGAGACGGCGTCGAGGTAGCGGCGCCGGCGCTCCTCGGCCAGCTCCGGCCGGCGCAGGAACTCCACGGAGGATCGGATGATGGTCAGGAGGTTGTTGAAGTCGTGCGCCACCCCGCCGGTGAGCTGGCCGATGGCCTCGAGCTTCTGGGACTGGCGCAGGGCCTCCTCGGCCTGGCGCTGCTCGGTGATGTCGCGCCCGAAGCCGTAGAACAGCCCGTCCTCCGGCACGACGGTCCAGAGCACCCGCCGCCGGTCGCCGGCGCGGGTCAGGCACGACAGTTCCACATCCTCGACCCGGCTGTCCGCGCAGAGCGGGCGCAGCGCCGCCTCCGCCGCCGCGCGCTCGGTGGGGGCGAGGAAGTCCAGGGCCGCCCGCCCGATCGTCTCGGCCTCGGACCAGCCGAGCGCCCGGCTCCACGAGGGGTTCACCGACTGGACCTGCCCGGTCCGGTCCGAGACGAGCTTCAGCACCGGCGACAGCGTCCAGACCCGGTCGCGGTCGCGGGTCTGGGCGGCGACCTGCGCCTCCAGGTGCTCCGCCCGGGACTGGAGCAGGACCTCGTTCCGCTTCCGCTCGGAGACGTCGTGGGCGAAGACGTAGAACCCGTCGACGCTTCCGTCCGGTCCGCGGCGCGGGAGGTAGCGGGTGTCGGCGATCCGGGCCTGCCCGTTCGGGAAGGTCCAGGCCCACTCCTCGCGGACCTCCTGACCGGCGAGCGCCCGCTCGATGCCGGCGCGTCGGGCCTCGAACGCGCCGGGGCCGAGGAGGTCGCGAACGGTCCGCCCGACGACGGCGTCGGGGGTCTGGCCGGTCCAGGTCTCGTAGGCGGCGTTCGCGAACCGGTAGGTCAGGTCGCGGTCGATGAAGGCGATCAGGACCGGCATCGCGTCCGCGACCAGCCGGAGCTCCGCCTCGCGGGCCCGCAGCGCGTTCTCGCCCCGGCGGCGCTCGGTGATGTCGTTGAACAGGATCGCGACGCGGTTCCGCGCCGGCCCGTCGACCCGGTAGGCGTGCACGTCGTACCAGCGGCCCAGCGCCGCGGCGGCCTGCTCGAACCGGACCGGCTCGCCGGTCAGGGCGACCCGGCCGTAGAGGTCGAACCAGTGCTGCTCGTGGTCGGGGGCGAGGTCCCGCATCCAGCGGCCCACCGCCTCCCGCAGGCCGGTCTGCCGCTCGAAAGCGGGGTTGACCTCCAGGAAGCGGTAGTCGACGGGCCGGTCGCCGTCGGCGAACTTCACCTCGATGAGGCAGAAGCCGGCATCGATGAAGGTGAACAGCGAGCGGTAGCGCTCCTCGTTCCGGCGCAGGGCCGCCTCGGCGTTCCGGGATTCCAGCTGCGTCATCACCGTCCGGGCGAGCGCCATCAGGATGAAGCGCTGCTGGTCGGTGAGCGTGCGCGGGACGCGGTCGAGGACGCAGAGCGTCCCGATCGCCCAGCCGTCCGGCGTCACAAGGGGCACGCCGGCGTAGAAGCGCAGGTGCGGTTCGCCGGTCACGAGGGGGTTGGCGGCGCTCTCCGGCTCCGCGGCCAGATCGGGCAGCACGAGGACGCCGTCCGCGCGCATGGCCTCGGTGCAGAAGCCGAAATCGAGCGGCATCGTCCGGGCGGCGTGGCCGAACGCGGCCTTGATCCACTGCCGGTCGGCGTCGACGAAGTTGATGTGGGCCATCGGCGTGCCGCAGGCCTGGGCGGCCATCTCGGCGATCTCGTCGAACGCGCGCTCCGGTGGCGTATCGAGGATCGCGTAGGCGCGCAAGGCGGCGAGCCGCTGGGGATGCCGGGGCTCGAAACCCGACGGGCGGGGTATTGTCTCGTTCGGCGACACGGGGTCGTCATAGCCTACGCTCCCGCTTCTCCCTAGTGAAACTCTGCATCACGCGTCCGACGGCGGGACCAGCGCAAGCATTCCGCGTTCGTCCAATACTCGACATTCATCTCAAATTGTCGGCGGCGGCGCGGTTTCACGGTCGCCGTCCAAGTCTTGCCGGTGCGGCCGACCGGGCTTCGGGCACCTGCCGGGATCTCGTCCTGCGGCGCCCGTCGGAGCCGCGCGACGCGATCCGGCGGGCGCCGCGCGGCCCTTGTGGATCGGATCGCCGCGGTCGGGAGCCCGCGGGGCGGGTGCGGCGTTGCCGGCTCACACGGGATGGGTTCGGATCAGGCATGGCCAAGCGCAGGACGAAGGCGGGCGCCCAGCAGGGGCTGGAGGACGCGCCGCTGATGCCCACCGGCGCCCTGGCGGTCGCGCTCCTGGCCTTCGCCGAGGGGCCGGGGCCGGTGGTGCACGTCGCCCGGGACGCCCGCCGCCTCGAGGATCTCGCCGCGACCCTGCGGGCGCTGGAGCCCGACGCGCGGGTCGCGGTCTATCCCGAGTGGGACTGCCTGCCCTTCGACCACGCCTCGCCGTCGCGGGCGACGATGGGCGCCCGGGCCGCCGTGATGCGCTGGCTGACCGACCGGAACGCGCTGCCGGACTTCGTTCTGACGACCGCCCCCGCCCTCGTGCAGCGCGTGCCGCCGCCGGAGACCTGGGCCTCGGCCCGCGTGACGCTCCGGGTCGGCGACCCCCTCGACGTCGCGGCCGCCACCGCCGACCTCAAGCGCCTCGGCTACATCCTCGACGAGCGGGTCGACGAGCCGGGCGAGATCGCCGTCCGCGGGCGCACCGTGGAGGTGTTCCCCGCCGCCGCGCCGCGGCCGTGCCGGATCGAACACGCGGAGGGCCGCGTCACCGCGATCCGCTCCTACGACCCGATCTCGCAGCGCTCGGTGGCGGAGGCCGACGAACTCGTCATCGACCCGGCCACCGAGATCATCCTGGAGCCCGGTTCCGGCCAGAGCTTCGAGCCGTTCACCGGGCAGGAGCACCGCCTGGACCGCTACTACCCGCGCCTCGTGACGCTCCTCGACTACGTGCCCGAGGCGCGCCTCGCGGTCGAGGACGGCACGCAGGCCCGGATCGACGCGTTCTTCGAGCAGATGGACGAGGCGCGGGGCCGGATGAAGGGCCGCGACGCGCCGGCGGGGCCCGGCGCCGGCCTCTACCTGGCGCCGGAGGCGTGGCGCGCCATCGTGGCGGCCCACGGCCGGCTCACCGCCACCGAGGCGGCCGGGGAGCCGCGCGCCATGCCGCGCTTCGCCGGGGAGCGCCGGCCCGGCACGGCCTTCGCCAAGGTCCTGCGCGCGCGGCTGAAGGCCGGCGACGTCGTCGTGCTCGCCGGCTCGGTCCGGCCGCTCCGGCGCCTCGTGCGCCAGGCGGGCAAGATCGCCGAGCGCCCGATCCGGCTGATCGACGCCTGGGCCGACGTGGCCGAGGCGGCGCCCGGCGACGTCCTCGCCCTGGAGGCCCCGCTGGCGGCCGGCTTCCGGGTGCCCGAGCAGGGCGCCAGCGTGATCGCCGCCGCCGACCTGTTCGGTCCGGAGGCCGCCGTCACGGGCGGCGCCCGGGCGATCCTGCCGATGGGCGAGGTCGACCTGCGCCCCGGCGACGTGGCGGTCGACCGGGACCACGGCCTGTGCGTGTTCGAGGGGCTGGAGCCCGTCTCGGCGCCGAGTGCCGCGCCGAGTGCCCCGCCGAGTGCCGCGCCGGGGGCAACGCAGGGCGGGGCGCCCTCCGAGGCCCTGCGCCTGCGCTTCGCCGGCGACGCGATCCTGATGGTGCCGGTCACGCAGGCCGACCGGATCTGGCGCTACGGGTCGGAGCCCGACGCCGTCACCCTCGACAAGCTCGACGGCGGCACGTGGCCCCGGCGCCGCCTGGAGGCCGAGGCCACCATGGCGCGGACCGCCCGCCTGATGCTGGAGGCCGCCCGGGCCCGCCGGGAGACCGAGGCGCCGGTCCTGGCGCCGCCGGCCAGCGAGATGGAGCGGTTCGCCGCCGGCTTCGGCTTCGCCCCGACCCCCGACCAGGCGGCGGCGGTCGACGCGCTGATGGCCGACCTCGCCTCCGGCCGCCCGATGGACCGGCTGGTCTGCGGCGATGTCGGCTTCGGCAAGACCGAGGTGGCGCTGCGGGCGCTCGCGGCCGCGATCTTCTCCGGCAGGCAGGCGGCGCTGATCGCGCCGACCACCGTGCTGGCGCGCCAGCACGCCGAGACCCTGCGCCGCCGCTTCGGCCGGTTCGGCGTGGAGGTGGCGCAGCTCTCGCGCCTCGTGGCCCCGGCCGAGGCCAAGCGCGTCAAGGCGGGGCTCGCCGACGGCACGATCCGGCTGGTGGTCGGCACCCACGCCCTCGCCGGCGGCGGGGTGGCGTTCGCCGATCTCGGCCTGACCGTGATCGACGAGGAGCAGCGCTTCGGCGCCAAGATGAAGGCCGACCTGCGCCGCCTCGCGGACGGCGGCCACGTGCTGACGCTCACCGCGACGCCGATCCCCCGCACCCTCCAGGCGGCGCTCGTCGGCCTTCAGAGCCTCAGCGTGCTCGCCACGCCGCCGGCTCTGCGCCAGCCGGTCCGGACCGTGGTGGCGCCCTTCGACGCCGAGGCGGTCCGCGAGGCGCTCATCCGCGAGCACCGGCGCGGCGGCCAGAGCTTCGTGGTCTGCCCGCGGATCGAGGACATCGCCCCCATGGCCGAGCGCCTGCGGGCCCTCGTGCCGGGCCTCGACATCCTGGTGGCGCACGGGGATCTCAAGCCCTCCGCCATGGACGAGGTCATGGTCCGGTTCGCGGAGGGCGACGGCGACGTCCTGCTCGCCACCGCCATCGTGGAGAGCGGCCTCGACGTGCCGCGGGCCAACACCATGCTGGTCTGGGAGGCCGCCCGGTTCGGGCTGGCGCAGCTCCACCAGCTCCGGGGCCGCGTCGGCCGCGGCCAGCGCCGCGGCACCGTCCACCTGCTCAGCGACCCGGCCGCGCCCACGCCGGCGGCGGCGCTCCAGCGCCTGCGCGCCCTGGAGGCCCTCGACCGCCTCGGGGCCGGCTTCGCGGTCAGCGCCCGCGACCTCGACCTGCGCGGCGCCGGCGACCTCGTCGGCGAGGATCAGGCGGGGCACGCCAAGCTCGTGGGGCTCGGCCTCTACCAGCACCTCCTGCAGCTGGCGCTCACCGCCGCCAAGGGCGAGCGCGCCGAGGATTGGAGCCCGGAGATCGAGCTCGGCCTGCCGAGCCGGATCCCCGAGGACTACGTCCCCGAGCCCGAGATCCGCCTCAGCCTCTACACGCGCCTCCTGCGCCTGCAGGATGCCGAAGCGATCGAGGCGCTCGCCGGCGAGGTCGAGGACCGGTTCGGCGCGGCCCCCGCGCCGGTGCTCGCCCTGTTCGACCTCGCGCGGCTGCGCGCGGCCTGCTGCGCGCTGGGCGTCGCCCGGCTCCGGGGCGGCCCGCAGGGCGTCGCGGCCGACCTGCGCCCCGACCGGCCGCTGACCGCGATGGCCGCCGAGGCGGGGATCGTGCTGCGCGATGGGCGGGTGGTGTGGAAGCGGCCCTGCCCGGATTCCGCCGCCTGCACGGCGCTCGCGACCGACCTCCTGGAGCGCATCCGCGCCGTCCGGGAGAGTGCGGCCTGACGGCGCCGGGCGAGGGCGCTGCCGATCTGCGGTTGATCTTGCATCAACCGCTTCAAACCGCCACAGGCTGTCGCGCCAACAACGCGAACGGGAGTGTCCCATGCACGTGACGATCGAGCAGGCCGAGAAGGCGATCGCGGCCGCCCGCGCCAAGGCCGTGGAGCTCGGCACCCAGATGTGCATCGCGGTGGTCGATTCCGGCGGGAACCTCAAGGCGTTCCACCGCATGGACGATGCCTGGGTCGGGTCGATCGACATCGCCCACAAGAAGGCCAAGACCTCGGTGTTCTTCGGCATGATGACCGGCCAGATCGGCCAGCTGTCCCAGCCGGGCGGCCCGCTCTACGGGATCGAGCACTCGAACGACGGGCTGATCACCTTCCCGGGCGGGATCCCGATCGTCGATGCCGACGGCGTGATGTCGGGCGCCATCGGGGTCAGCGGCTCGACGGTGGAGAACGACCACACCGTCGCGGAGGCCGGCGCCAAGGCCATCGGCCGGACCGAGCTGCCGGCCCATCCCTGGCGGACCTGAGCCGGAAGGCCTGTCAGGGGTCGCGCCGCGCCAGCGCGCGGCCGATCCCGAGGAGCAGCATCCCCGAGACCGACCGCAGATAGGGGTCGCCGTGGCGCTCCAGCGCCGCGTGGATCTGGATGCCGTGGTCGGCCGCGGCGTTCAGGTCCGCCCCGCTCGCCGCCCCGCTCATCGTGCCGTTCGTGGCGCCGCTCGTGGCGCCGTTCGTGCTGCCGGTGACCACCGCGGCCCGGATCCCGTGCCGGTGGAGGTCCGTGACGTCGATATAGGCGCCGCGCCCGTGCAGCCGGCCGTCCGAATCGGGCGACAGGCAGCCGCGGTTGAGGATCCAGCGGGTCTCGCCAGTCCCGGTCACGACGCGGAATTCGAGGGAGACCGGGCCGCCGGTGTGGCGGACGTGGCGGATCCGGCCGAACACCCAGTCCCGGTCCGCCGGGTGGATGCGGCCGAGAGCGGCGTCCAACGGCAGCGGTGTCCCGGCGAGCCCCGGATCCCCCGCCATCAGCGAGGCCGCGCCCGAATCCAGCACGGACCGGCCGGCCCGGACGTCCGTATCCCAGACCCCGACGAATCCGGCGGCCTGCAGGGCATCGGCTGCCGTGGAAGTCAGCGCCATGGAATCTCCTCCGAACTGGCTACAATCTGAGATTGTATGGTGGCGGACAGACTGATCCGCAGCACATGCGGCTCACAACGCCGAGATCCAGGATCGGCTGCGCGATCGGCTTCTGACACGGCGTCGCGGACCCGCGCCACCGGGTTGCATTGCGGATGACAAGCATTCGATTCCGGGCAATCCCGTTCTCGACAATCATCGTCGCCCCGGTTCGGCACAAAGACCGGATTCAGAGCGCCGCGTTGCGGACAATTCGATCACAAATGATCGGTAGACGCCGCAATCCGGCGGAAATCCGCACTTCTGCCCGTGGATCGCCGGGCGCCACCCGGCGCCGGCGGCGCCCGACAGCGGGGACGCGCGCCGGGCCTGCCCTGGTGCGGGTTGCCGGTGCGCCGTAACCTGCACCTTCCGGTACGCATTCGGCCGAGAGGCCCGCAGCAGAGACGCCATGGACCGCACGGTGGACCGCATCAATCTCCCGCTCTCGCAGGACCGGCTCTGGGCCAGCCTGATGGACCTCGCCCGGATCGGCGCGCTGCCCAACGGCGGCAACGACCGGCAGGCCCTGACCGACCGCGACGCCGAGGGGCGCGCCCTGTTCCGGCGCTGGGGCGAGGCGGTGGGGCTGACGCTCACCGTGGACCGGGTCGGCACCATGATCTTCCGCCGTCCCGGGCGGGATCCGAGCCGCAGGCCCGTGGCGATCGGCAGCCACCTCGACACCCAGCCCACCGGGGGCAAGTTCGACGGGCCGCTCGGCGTGCTCGCCGGGCTGGAGATCATGCGCGCCCTGCACGAGGCCGGGATCGAGACCGAGGCGCCGCTCCTGCTGATCAACTGGTGCAACGAGGAGGGCGCGCGCTTCGCGCCGCCGATGAGCGGCAGCGGCGTCGCCATGGGCATCGTCCCGGAGGCCGACATCCTGGCGACCCGGGACCTCGCGGGCCACGCCTTCGGCGACGAACTGCGGCGCATCGGCTGGCAGGGGACGGCGGACCCGGCCGCCCTGCGGGAGATCGGCGCCTATTTCGAGCTCCACATCGAGCAGGGCAAGCGCCTGGAGGATGCGGGCCTCACCATCGGGGTGGTCGACCGGGCGCTCGCCCAGATCTGGTACGAGATCACGGTGCTCGGCGAGGAGGCCCATGCCGGCAGCCCCATGGCGGGCCGGCGCGACGCGATGATGGCCGCGGCGGCGCTGATCGCGTCGCTGGAGGGCATCGCGGAGGCGGCGGTCGGCGCGGGCGGGGAGCGCGGCCGCGCCACCGTCGGCGTGCTGCGGGCGGAGCCGGCGAGCCGCAACATCACGCCCGGCCGGGTCTGGTTCAGCCTCGACACCCGCCACGGCGACACCGCGCAGCTGGAGGCGATGGGCGCGCAGATCCGGGCCCGGGCCGACGCCCTGGCGGCGGAGCGCGGCGTCGCCGTCCAGGTCGCGGAGTTCTGGCGGGCGCCGCCGACCCCGTTCGACCCGGTCCTGGTGGACCGCGTCCAGGCGGCGGCCGAGGCGCGGGGCCATGCCTGGACGCGGATGCCGACCGCGATCTACCACGACGCCGTCTACTGCGCCCGCGCGGTGCCGGCGGCCCTGGTGTTCTGCCCCTGCCACGGCGGGATCAGCCACAACGAGGCCGAGAGCATCACGCCGGGCTGGGCCGGGGCCGGTCTGGAGGTCCTGGCCGACGCGGTGCTGGCGACGGCGGGCCTCGCCGGTCCTCGGGCCGGGCAGGCCTGAGCGCGGCGCCGCCGAGCGCGCACGAACGGAGACTGGGTTCTCGCATGTCCGACGACAACGTCATCCGCCCCGCCTTCGGCGTCCCCCGCAATCCGGCGCCGGAGCCCGATCCGGTTCAGGCGCCCCTGCGCGTCTTCGGCACGGGGGCCGGCCACCGGGTCGGCCTGATCCACGACCCGTCGGCGGTCGAGGGCGACGTCATCCGGATCGTGGTCGGTCCCGAGGACGAGCCGGGGGTCGAGACCGTGGCGCTGCTCCCCGCCGACGCGGAGGCCGAGGCCGAGCGGATCGGCTTCGCCATCCTGCGGGCGCTGGAGGTGGTCGAGGGCGCGGTCTGAGCCGCGCCCGGCGCGCCGGCCGGATCGCGGTCTGAACCGAAGGGTGGGCGGTGCGCGTTCTCGGAGGGCGTGAGCGGCCGGCGCGAACGGTCGCCGGATCGCCGGGAGGGACGGATGACGGGCGCTCGGATCAGCAGCACGGAGATCGCGATCCCCGCGCGGGCCGGACTGGTCTGGTCGGTGCTGACGGATCTGGATTCCTACCCGGCGTGGAACCCGTACATCCGCAAGGCGGAGGGCCGCCTGCGCGAGGGCGCGCGCTGGCGCCTGGAGCGGACCCTGAACGGCCGCGCCTACCGGGCGCGCGAGGTGACGGTGACCTGCTGGGAGCCCGGCCGGCGGCTCGCGTGGCGCGGCGGTATCCCGACGCCGCCCCTGCTCATCGGCGAGCACGAGGTCCGGATCGCCGAGACCGCCGACGGCGTCCGCCTCGTCCAGGCCGAGACCGTCGCGGGCCTGCTCGCCCCCGGCCTGTTCCCGTGGCTGCGGACGCGCATGCAGGCCCGGTTCGCCGCGATGAACGAGGCCCTGCGCGAGGAGGTCGCGCGCCGGCTGGCCGAGAGCGCCTGACCGCCCCAGGCCCGTCCCGGCCGCCTCAGGCTGCCCCGATCAGGCGACCGGCTTCGGCTTGACGATCGGCGAGCGGGTCAGGCTCTCGATCGCGCGTCCCGGCCGTCCGGCCTTGCGGGCGATCTCCTCCTCCTGCTCTTCGATGAGCTGCCGGGCGGGCTCGTCGCCGTCGAGGCCGCCGAGGATCTCGGCCGGCACGCGCCGGTTCGAGGCCCGGGACCCGTCCGTGAAGACGATATCGAACAGAACGGAGCCCCGCTCCTGCGGTCTCGACTTGATGCGCTTGGCCATAGGTGCTGATACGCCGCCGGAATCGGTCGCGGCAAGGCGCGGTGCCGGGCGGGGGGTTGCGCGGCGCGCACTGCCGGGCCCGCGCGCCGCCCCGCTCCCGCCGCGATCCCTCCGCCGCCCGCACGACAGGGCGCCGGCAACCGAGGACGCGCGCGTGATACCCTGGGTTCATCTCGATACCGGGTCCGTGCCCGGCGGCGGCACCGACCTGCGCCTGATGCGGCGCGGCGACGAGTTCGCCATCATGGCCGACACGATCGAGCTGATGAACAACCGGCGCAGCGGCTCGGAGGTGGCGCTCGCGGCGATGACCTGCGCGCGGCTCCGGGACCGGCCCCGGGCCCGGATCCTGATCGGCGGCCTCGGCATGGGCTTCACCCTGCGGGCGGCCCTCGAAGGCCTCGGGCCGGAGGCGCAGGTGGTGGTGGCCGAGCTGGTGCCCGCCGTGGTCGCCTGGGCCCGGGGGCCGCTCGCCCACGTCTTCGCCGGCTGCCTCGACGATCCGCGGGTCGACCTGCAGGAGGCCGACGTCAACCGCCTGATCCAGGCCGGCCCGGAGCGCTACGACGCGATCCTGCTCGACGTCGACAACGGCCCGGAGGGGCTGATGCGCAAGGCGAACGACCGGCTCTACGACAATTGGGGCCTCAAGCGCGCCCGCTGGGCCCTGCGGCCGGGCGGCATCCTGGGCGTCTGGTCGGGCGCCCCGGACCGGAAGTTCAAGAGCCGCCTGCAGCGCTCCGGCTTCGCGGTCGACGAGCAGCGCGTGCACGCGAGCGGCCGGGGCAGCGGCCCGAAGCACGTGGTCTGGCTCGGGACCCGGACCGAGGGGCGGGCCGAAGGCCCGGGCCAGGGGGACCAGCGCCGGAGCGACGACCGGGCGGCGGGCGGCTCCGGACCGCGCGGTCCGGCCCAGGGCCGGCGGCGGCCGGCGCGCTAGGGCGGCCCTCGAGCGTGCCGCGGCGGTCCGGACCACGAGCGTCTCCGGTCCGGGCAACCCCGCCACGCCCCTGTGCCGCGCGGGAAAGGGGCTCCGCGCGGCGGACGGCCCGGGCTCGGCGATCGCGCCCCCGCCCCGACCCGGAACGGCTCCGCCGGCCGGGGCTGCCGCGCACGGTCGCACCCCCTGTCCCGGCGCGGGAGGCTCACGCACATTCCCGGCATGGGTGCGACGGGCGGGCATCTCTACACGGTCGAGGTCAGGCCGAGCCGGCATGATCCCGGCCGCTTCACCTGGGCGATCCGCGACCGCGGCAAGCTGGTCCGGGGGTCGTACCGCCCTCACACGTCCGAGCACGCGGCGCGCGCCGTCGCGGAGGCCGAGATCGAGCGCCTGATCGGCCAGGACGGTCGGGCCGGCGGCGCCTAGACCCGTTCCTCGCGCGGCCCGATTTCAGGTCCGCTCGAAGGGTGACGCGCGCCGCGCGGTCGACGCCCTCGCGGCCCCCGCGCGGCATCATGCGGAATTCGCATGGCCGCGCGGTCGGACCCGGGCACATATGCATGCCTCCGCGCCGCCCGATCCATTGCATGCCGCAATGCGGCAATCTATGTTTGCATTGCGGGATGGCGATGGCGTCGCGATCCCGCTGCCCTTCTTGGGCGTTTCCTCCCTAGACTTCGGGCCGCTCCTTCGGGAGTGGCCTTTTTTGTTCGCGCCGTCCGACCCGCGACGCGGTCGGTTCGGCGACGTGTCGCCCGAGCGGAACTCGGAGCTTGGCGGTACGTTTTTCCGCCATGGAACACTATCGCTCCACCCTCGGGACCACTGCCGTTGCCGTATTCGGGCTGGTGGCGGCCGCGCATATTCTGCATCCGGGCAATTACGAGGTGCAGACGCGCCCCGCACGTCCGGCGGTGACGGACGCGGCACCGGTCACGCAGAGCGCCTGGGTCGATCCGCCGGCCAAGCTGGCCGCGCCGGAGACCACCGGCGCGCTGGCGGCCGTCCCGGCGCCGCGGGTGGCGGCGGCCGTCCCGGCCACAGCCATGCCGGCCGCACCGCTCCCCGCCGAGATGGCGCGCCCGGCCGAGCCGCCGCGCAAGACCGCGGCGCACCGCGCGAAGGGAACGGAGCGCGGCGTCCATCGGGCAGCACGCCTCCGCCACGCCTCGGTCGTCCGCACCGCGGAATCCGACCGGCCGGCGGCCGCCGCGCCGCAGACCGCGCCGGTGGCCGCCCCGTCGCAGAAGATCGATCCGATCGGCGACATCATCCGCGGCCTCGGCTTAGGCCGGGACGGCTGAGCCGGTCCCAGGGCCCGAATTCCTACTCGACGTGGAGGGTGAGCTTCATCTTCGGGTGAATGCCGCACTGGATGACGAAATCGCCCGGCTCGACCAGCGTCAGCCGCGTCTCGGCGCCGGGTTCCTGAGCGCCGGCATCGAACGAGAACCGCTCCGCCTCGATGAAGGCGTGGTGGGTCAGGCGCGCGTCGCCGTTGCGCAGGGCGATGGTGTCGCCGCGGCGCAGGTACAGGTCGGTCGGCATGTACCGGCCCGCCTTCTGCAGCACGATCCGGGTCGCGGCCGGGAGCGAGGCCCGGGCCGTCTCGAGGCCGATACCCGCCCCGGCCAGGGCCAGGATCCCGGCGAACACGAAGGGGCGCAGGCACCTGCTGCGGAGGGACATGACCGATATCCAGACGTGACGCGCTGCGGGCCGGACTCCGCGGGGCACTGGCCGTGCGGCCGCGCTTGCCGCCGCGCGCATGGTGCGATGCGGCCCCTCAACCGGGCACTACGATGTCCGGTAAAACTTTAGCGATATAGACCTATGTAGAGCGTTGATACAGATAAATAAATCGGTTTATCTGTATTCGGTGTGAGTTTCCGCGCTGTCACGGCGGCATCCCCGCGACGCCAGGACGGCCCGGACATGCTCGCGGAAGACCTGGACACGGGCCGGCAGCTCGCGCCCGGCCAGGGTGACGGCGCGCAAGGTGCTGCTGCGGGTCGCCCACGGGCCGAGCACGCGCACGATCTGCCCGGCCTCCACGGCCCGGGCGGCCACGAGGCTCGGGAGGTGGCCGATCCCGGCGCCCGCGAGGGTGAGACGGAGCGCGGTCGCGAAGTCGCTGACCCGGATCGCCGGGCTCAGGGACAGCGGCTCCGTGCGGCCCCGGCCGTCGGAGAGGGTCAGCCCGGCCGTGCCGATCCGTTCCCGGGCGAGGATCAGGTCGTGGTCGCGCAGGTCGGCGAGGTCCGCCGGGGCCGGGCGGCGCTCCAGGTAGGCGGGGGCGGCGTAGAGGGCCAGCGCCAGGGTCGCGAGGACCATCGCGCGGTAGCCGGTCTCCTCCGCGCCGCCCAGCCGCAGGGCGAGATCGATCCGGTTGGCCGCGAGGTCGAGCCGCGCGTCGGTGTTGAGCATCTCCACGGTGATCTGCGGGTAGGCGGCCCGGAAGCTCGCGACGATCTCGGGCATCACCTCGATCCCGAAATCGATCGAGGTCGTGATCCGCAGGTGCCCCGCCGGCACCGTGCGGGCGTCGCGGGCGGTCTCGGCCGCCTCGTCGAGGAGCGTCAGGCTGTCCTGCGCCTTGGCGTAGAAGGCGAGGCCCTCGGCGGTCGGCGACACCGCCCGGGAGGTTCGCGCCATCAGCCGGACGCCCAGCGCCTGCTCCAGGCGGGAGATCCGCCGGCTGACGCTGCCCTTGGTTTCCTGCAGAGTCGCTGCGGCGGCCGTCACCGTGCCGAGATCCACGACGGCGCAGAAAGCCCGCACATCGTCGAGCCCGCCCCGGAAGGTTTCCGTTCTCGCAACCATGGGGTTCCGGATAGCAGGCTCAACCGGTGCCGTGAACGGGTCTACACGGCGGCTGCGGCGCAGCGACTCGCGCTCGGCCGTCTGCTCTGCAGGAGACACCCTTGAAGTCGATTCTCGCCTCCGGCCTTCTGGCCCTGCTGGTCGCCACCCCGGTCGCCACCCCGGTGCTGGCCCAGACACCGCCGACCCGCGACCCCGCCCAGATCCAGGCCGGCACCTACGCGGTCGACCCCGGCCACACCCAGGTCGGCTGGCGGGTCTCCCACATGGGCTTCTCGAACTACGCGGGCGGCTTCTCGGACGTGTCCGGCACGCTGGAGCTGCAGCCGAAGAACCCGGCCGCCGCCAAGCTGTCGGTGAAGATCCCGGTCGCCTCGGTGACGACGACCAGCGCCAAGCTCACCGACGAGCTCAAGGGCGACCAGTGGCTCGACGCCGCCAAGTTCCCCGACATGACCTTCGTGTCCACCAAGGTCGTGCCCGCCGGCAAGGACCACGCGAAGGTGACGGGCGACCTGACGCTGCACGGCGTGACCAAGCCGGTGACGCTCGACGTCACCCTGGTCGGCGCCGGCGTGAACCCGCTGAGCAAGAAATACACGGTCGGCTTCGAGGCCACCGGCACGCTCAAGCGCTCCGAGTTCGGGGTGAAGACCTACGTGCCGCTGATCGGCGACGAGCTGCACCTCACGATCGCGGGCGCCTTCGAGAAGCAGGACTGAGCTGGGAGGATCCGCCATGGCGAACGGGGTCTCCGCGCGGCGGTACTCCGCCGTGGCGATCCTGCTGCACTGGGCGAGCGCGCTGGGCGTGCTCGTCCTGATCGGTCTGGGCCTGACCATGACCCATGCGGGGTTGGCGCCGCTGCGCCAGTTCCAGCTCTATCAGTGGCACAAGTCGGTCGGGATCACCGTGCTGGCGCTGACCGCCCTGCGCGTCCTCTGGCGCCTGACCCACCGGCCGCCGCCGCACCCGGCCGGGATGCCGGCGCGGGAGCGCCGGGCCGCCGCGGCGGCCCATCACCTCCTGTACCTGCTCCTCGTCGGGCTGCCCCTGACCGGCTGGGCCGTGGTGTCGCTGTCGCCGTTCAACATCCCGACGGTGCTCTACGGGATCGTGCCCTGGCCGCACCTGCCGCTGGCGGGCCTCGCCCCCGACCCCGCCGCCGAGGGCGTCCTGAAGCGGGTCCACGCCCTGGGGGCGTGGTTCCTGGCGGCTCTGCTCGCAATCCACGTGGCGGCGGCCCTGCGCCACCACCTCCTCCTGCGCGACGACGTGCTGCGCCGCATGCTGCCGGGGCGCAGCACGTCGATCACCCCGACCGTGGAGCCGACCCGATGAACGCGCGTCACCTCTGCCTGCTGGCAGCTCTCCAGGCCGCCACCCTGCCGGCGGCGGCCGCCGAGTGGGCGGTCGATCCGGGCAAGAGCGCCATCCGGTTCTCCGGCGTGCAGGTCGGCGTGCCGTTCACCGGGCGGTTCGAGCGGTTCAAGGCCGACATCGATCTCGACCCCGCCAAGCCCGAGGCGGGGCACGCGCTCGTGCTGGTCGACCTCGCCAGCGCCCGGACCGGCGACGTCCAGCGCGACGAGGCCCTGCCGCAGAAGGACTGGTTCGACGTCAAGGCGGGGAGCGAGGCGCGCTTCGAGGCGACCCGCTTCGTCGACAAGGGGCAGGGCGACTACGCGGCGATCGGGACGCTGACGATCCGCGGCACGAGCCGGCCCGTGACGCTGCCGTTCCACCTGACCCTGGCGGGCGACACCGCGCGCGCCGCGGGGCGCGTCGGCCTCGTCCGCACCGAGTTCGGGGTCGGGCAGGGGGCCTGGGCCTCGGGCCAGTGGGTGGCGCTCGACGTCGGAGTCGAGGTCGACATCGTCGCGACGGCGCGGCCGGCAGTCGGACACTGACGCGGGCCGCGCGCGGCGACAGGCGGACGGTCCGAATCCCGCGGGCGCCCGGACTCGTCCCGGCGCGCCCGCTACCCCGGTCGGTCCTCCGAGCCCGTCCCCAGCGCCCGCTGGACCATGACGCTGTCCGACCAGTGGCCGTACTTGAAGCCGACCGCCCGCAGGTAGCCGACCCGCTCGAACCCGCAGGCCTCGTGGAGCCGCAGGGAGGCCGCGTTCTCGGCGTCGATGTAGCCGATCATCTGGCGGTAGCCGCCCGCCGCGCAGGCCTCGATCAGGGCCGGCAGCAGGCGCCGGCCGATCCCGGCATGGAGGTGGTCGGGATGCACGTAGATCGAGTGCTTGAGCGTGTAGCGGTAGGCGGGCCGCTTCCGGAACGGCACCGCGTAGGCGTAGCCCGCCACCGCGCCGTCGCGATCCGCCACGAGGTGCGGCAGGCGCTTCTTGCGCATGGTCTTGCGCCGGCGCTTCAGGTCGTCGGGGAGCAGCCGGTCCTCCTCGGCGACGCCGACGTCGCTGACGCCCCGGCTGATGTGGTGCTCGTAGATCGCCACCATCGCCTCGACATCGGCGTCCGAGGACGGGCGGATGACGATGTCGGGGCAGGACCGGGCCGGGACCGGGCCGGGCGTCTCGACCTCGATCTCCATCAGACCCCCTCCCGCGCCACGTAGGTGTGGAAGCGGATCCGCCCGTCCGGGTCGACCTCGCGGTAGACGCCCTGGATCTCGGCCTCGAAGCCCGGGAACAGGTTGGCGGAGGCCTCGAACATCTTGAAATAGTCGAGCATGGGCTTGGCCCTTTCGTCCAGGCGCTCGCCCGGCAGAACCGTGCCGATGCCCGGCGGGTAGACCAGCATCAGCGTGGTGGCGATCCGCCCCTCGGCCTCGGCGATCGGCACGTAGTCGACCGTGTTGCGGGTCAGCAGCTGGGCGGCCTTCTTGGGCGGCATCACCATCTCGGGCAGGTGCTCGGGGGCGAATTGGCGCCGCTGCAGTGCGGAGGTGCCGGCCTCCCGGTGGAAGGCGTGGAACTCGCCGCAGAGGTCGCGCAGGCGCACGCCGCGGTAGCGGTTCGGCCGGCGGTTGACGAATTCCGGCATGGCCTCCTCCAGCGCGACGTTGTCGTCGTGGAGCCGCTTGAAGGCGACGAGGCCCGAGATCAGCGTGCCGGCCTTGGAGGATTCCACCCCCGGGGTCAGCAGGAAGAGCAGCGAGTTCAGGTCGTTCTTCTCGGCGACGATCCGGTTCTCACGCAGGTATTGCGCCACGATCGGCGCCGGCACGCCGTGCTGGGCGTAGGCCCCCGTGTGCCGGTCGAAGCCGGGGGTCAGCACGGTGAGCTTGTTCGGGTCGGTGATGGCGTAGCCCGGCGCCACGTGGCTGAAGCCGTGCCAGCGCGCGCCCGGCTTCAGCTCCCAGTGGCGCGGCGTCGCGGCGAGCTCGTCGGTCGGCACGCTCTCCCACGGCACCTCGGCGCCGTCGGCGTTCACCGTCACGTCCGGCACGAACGGGTCGAAGAACCAGCGCCGGGCAGGGTCGCGCTCGTTCTCCTCGAACTCGCGCCGGATCGCCCGGACCTTCTTGCGCCACTCGATCCCGAGGCGGATCGTGTCGTCCCACAGGATCATGCCGGAGCGCCCCTTCATCATCTGGGCGCCGACGTCGAGGGAGGCGAAGAGCGGGTAGAAGGGCGAGGTCGAGGCGTGGACGAGGAAGCTCTCGTTGAGCCGCTTGTGCTCCACCCGCCGGGTCTGGCCGCGGATATGGCCGTCCCGGGTGTGGATCTGCGAGGCCTGGCTGAAGCTCGCGAGCTGCTTGTGGGTCGACTGCGTGGCGACGATGCCGGGCGAGGTCTCGTCGAGGCCCGTCAGCCCCATGGCGAAGCGCCTTGCGTAGAGCGGGTGGAACTTCATGAAGCCCGCCCAGGCCTCGTCGAACAGGATGTAGTCGCAGAGGTGGCCGATCTTCTCCAGGATCTCCTGGGCGTCGTAGATCGTGCCGTCGTAGGTGCACTGCTCGATCACCGCGACGCGGAACGGCCGCTCCCGGCGCCACGCCTCCGGATCGGTCACCAGCGGGTTGCGGCGGATTTTTTCGCGGATCCGGGTCTCATCCAGGGCCTCATGGAAGATCGGCCCGATCAGCCCGTAGGCGTTGCGGTCCGTCTCCAGGAAGATCGGGATGCCGCCGCCCAGGAACAGGGCGCCGTGGTGGGCCGCCTTGTGGTTGTTGCGGTCGAACAGGACGAGGTCGTCCTCCGCCACCAGGGAGGACAGGACGATCTTGTTGGACGCCGAGGTGCCGTTGAGGACGAAGTAGGTCTTCTCCGCCCCGAAGATCTTGGCGGCCTCCTTCTGGGCCTTCAGCGCCGGGCCCTCGTGGGTCAGCAGGTCGCCGAGGTCGAGGACCGAGTTGTCGAGGTCGTCGCGGAAGATCGCCTCGCCGAGGTGCTCCACGAAGATCCGGCCGATGGGGGACCGGTTGTAGAAGATGCCGCCGTTGTGGCCCGGGCAGGTCCAGAGCTGGTTGCCCTTCTCGGCGTAGTCGACGAGCGCGCCGAAGAACGGCGTCTTGAGGGTCTCGGCGTACTGCGTGACCCGGCTGACGAGGCCGCGGGCGATGAATTCCGGCGTCTCCTCGGCGAGGAAGATGTAGCCGTCGATGAAGTCGAGGAGCTCGACCGGGATGTCCTCCAGCCGCTTGCGGCGGACCATGATGACGATCGGCATCTCCAGGCCGCGCCGGCGCATCATGTCGATGAGGGCGGCCGCCTTGCCGTCGAGGCCGCGCTTGCCCCAGTCGACCACGAGGCAGCCGACCGCCGCGTCGGTCTGGACCGCGATGGCCGCGTCCTCGACGCGCCGGGCGCGCACCACCTCGAAGCCGCGCTGCTCCACGGCCGCGACGATCTGGTTGACGCGCGCGCCCTCGAGATCGTCCGGGTCGAAGGCCGGGGCGCACATCAGGACCGTGAAGCGGCGGTGGAAGTCCATGGAGCCCTCTCTGGCCTCGGATGCAGCGGGTGGCTTTCCGGCCCGTCTGCGACGATTGCATGACACGGTGCGCGGCGGGCGGTCGCGGTCCGGACGAAAGGGCGTGATCCGCCGGGGGCGGGGATGTCGGGAGCGCGGCCCTCCCGCCCGCTCCCTCATCCTGAGGTGCTGGAGCGAGGCGGAAGCCTCGAAGGAGGCCTCCAGAGGCCAGCGCGATCCCTGGAGCCTCCCCTCCGAGGCCCGCCGAGGCGGGCACCTCAGGATGAGGGTGTTGGTCGGAGGCCCGTCGCGCGGCCCGCGGCGGTCCCCGGTCTCAGGGTGTCACGGCGCGCGGCGCCGCTCCCAGACATCCGGGTTGACCAGCCCGCCCGGCCGCCGGCCGGCGAGGACGTCGACCACGCGGGTCGCGGCGGTCTCGGCGGTGCGGATCAGGGCCGCCCCGGTGGAGCCGCCGACATGGGGCGTCAGGATCGCCCGGGGCTGGCGGGCCAGCGGGTGGTCGACCGGCAGCGGCTCCTGGGCGAAGACGTCGAGCCCGGCGCCCGCGATCGTGCCGGCCTCCAGCGCCTCCACCAGGGCCGCCTCGTCGATCAGGCCGCCGCGGCTGGTGTTGATCAGGAAGGCCTCCCGCTTCATCCGGGCGAGCTGGTCCCGACCGATCAGGCCGCGGGTGCCCGTTGTCAGCGGCACGTGCAGGGAGACGATGTCGGCCTCCGCCAGGAGCGCGTCGACCGAGGCGGCCCGCAGGGCGCCGGCATTGGCGAAGTCGGCGTCCGGGCGGCTCGGGCCGTAGGCCAGTACCCGCAGTCCCAGGGCGGCGGCGAGCCGGGCGGTCGCCTGCCCGATCGCCCCGAAGCCGACGAGACCCAGCGTCAGCCCGGCGAGCTCGATCAGCCGGGCGGTGAACTTGAAGCTGTCGTCGCCGGTCCGGACCGAGCGGTCGGCCTCCGGCAGGGCCTTGGCCAGGGCGAAGATCAGCGCCAGCGTCTGCTCGGCCACCGAGACGGCGTTGGCGCCGGGCGTGTTGACCACCACGATCCCGGCCGCGGTCGCCTCGGCGGTGGCGACGTGGTCGGTGCCGGTGCCGTGCACGCCGATCACCCGCAGGGCCGGCGCCGCCGCGATGGCGCGGGCCGGGAAGCCGGTGTTGCGGGTGATGACGGCGACGCAGTCGGCGACCTCGCGGGCCAGCGTCTCGGAATCGGTCCCGCTCGCCGGGCGCGGCTCCAGCCCGGCCGCGCGCAACCGGTCGAGGCCCGCCGCGTGGATCGGCTGGACGATGAGGCACGGACCGGTGATCACGGGAAAACCTCTGCACAAGAGGAGGGGTGACGGGCAAGTTTCGCGCCGGGCCCGTCTAGGCGGGGTGGGCAACCCTGGCAACCGGGCGCCCCGGTCCCCGCCGCGGCGACCCGCTCGGACGCGCGATCCATACCCGATCGCGGCCGGGTCGCGCCCCGCCCGGCCCGACGATCCCGGCCGCGCGCCTCGGCCGAGATCCGGCCTCGCCTTCCGCGAAATCGCCGGCTCGACCGTGCGACGATGGCCGAGGCACTGATAAAGATGTCGTTCGGCGTATGAGGTCAGTATAGAACGTGTTCAATATCGGTCCTCCAGATCCGTCCCGCGCGCGGCGGCTGTAATTGTAATTACTCCAAATGTATTTTTGACATCTGTAGAGATATTTGCTGCCTTGCTCCGTGATTCGGAGCCTCCGTCGCGACAATGCGGTCCCACGACTTCTCAATACCTGTTTCCGCGCGGACCCGGCGCCGACGGCGCGCGGCCCGGCCGGTTCTCCCGATGGCCGTCCTGCTGGGCTTCGTCGGTTCCGGGCCGCACGCCGCCCGCGCGGAGGAGGCGGGGGCCGGCCGGGATGTCCAGCTCGGCGAACTCTCGGTCGAGGGTGCGGCCGCGCCGCGCGGCCCGATGCCGGCCTATGCCGGCGGTCAGGTGGCGCGGGGCGGGCGCCTCGGCCTGCTGGGCGATACCGAGGCGCAGAAGGCACCCTTCAGCATCGCCAGCTACACCGACACGCTCATCCGGGACCGGCAGGCGCGGACTTTGTCCGAGACCCTGGTCCTCGACCCGTCGGTGCGCGCCACCCAGACCACGGGGGCGCCGTTCGACTCCTTCTCCATCCGGGGCTTCCCGGCCAACGAGAACACCAGCGGCGAGGTCGCCTTCGACGGGCTCTACGGCATCGCCCCGAGCTTCCGCATCTTCACCGACTACGTGGAGCGCATCGAGGTCCTGAAGGGGCCGTCCGCCGCCCTGACGGGGGTGTCGCCGAACGGCGCGGTCGGCGGCGTGGTCAACATCGTCCCCAAGCGCGCCGGGGCGGACCTGACGCGCGTCACCCTGGATTACGGCTCGTCCGCCTGGGGCGGCAGCCAGGTCGACGTCGCCCGCCGCTGGGGTCCGGGCCGGGAATGGGGCGCCCGCGTCGTCGGCAGCCTGCACGGCGGCGCCACGCCCTTCGACCGCCAGACCGAGACGACCGGCGTCGGGGCCCTGGCCCTCGACTACCAAGGCGACCGGTTCCGCGCGTGGCTCTACCTGCTGGCGCAGACCGACCGCTTCGACGCGCCGCTGCGCCCGTTCCTCCTGCGGGCCGGCGTGCCCGTGCCGCGGGCGCCCGACGGCCGCCTGAACCTGACCCAGCCCTGGGAGTATTCGGACGTCGACGATCGCGGCGGCCTGCTGCGTACGGAGTACGACCTGACCGACCAGGTCACGCTGTTCGCGGATGTCGGCGGCGGGCAGACCGGGGTCGAGCGCTACTTCCAGTCGGCGCCGACGATCCTCAACGGCCGCGGCGACACGACCAGCACGCCGCAATTCTACGCGCTGGGCGTCGACCGGCTGACCTACGACGGCGGCGTCCGGGCCCGGTTCGAGACCGGCGTCATCCGTCACGCCCTGACGGTGCAGGGCTCCGTGTACGACGAGGCGACGGCACGGCGGTTCTCGCCTGGCCGGGGCGCCTACCTGTCGAACCTCTACGCGCCGGCCCTCGTCCCGTACATCGCGCCGATCTACGGCGTCGGCCGGCCCCGCCTGTCCGACAGCACCCTGTCGGGGATCGCGGTGGCCGACACGCTGTCGGCCCTCGACGAGCGCGTCCTGCTGACCCTGGGCGTGCGCCGCCAGCGCGTTGAGGCGCACAATTACGTGTCGAATGTCGGCACGCTCGCCTCGTCCTACGACAGGAGCGCCACGACCCCGATGGTCGGCCTCGTGGTGCGGCCCTGGGACTCGGTCTCGCTCTACGGCAACTACATCGAGGGCCTGAGCCGCGGCGACGTGGCCCCGGCGGTGGCGACCAATTCCGGCACGATCCTGGCGCCCTACGTGGCCCGGCAGGTCGAGGCGGGCGTGAAGCTCGATCTCGGCCGGTTCGGCGCCACGCTCGGCGCGTTCCGGATCACGAAGCCCGCGGGCGAACTCGGGCCGCAGGGGCGCTTCGCGGCGACGGCCGAGCAGCGCGTCGGCGGGCTCGAGCTGAGCCTGTTCGGCGAGATCACCCCGCAGGTGCGGGTGGTCGGGGGCGTCACCCTGCTGGACGGACGCCTCGTCCGGACAGCGCTCGCCGCCAATCGCAGGCACCGGCCGATCGGCGTGCCGGAGGTCCAGGCGAGCCTGGGCGCCGAGTGGGACCTGCCCGGGTTACCCGGCCTGACGCTCAACGGCGCGGTCATCTATACGGGGCGGCAGTTCGTCGACCTCGCGAATACCCAGGCGCTGCCCGACTGGGCCCGCCTCGACCTCGGCCTGCGCTACACGACCCTGGTCGCAGAGCGCCGGACGACCTTCCGGGCCAGCGTCCTCAACGTGACCGACGCGCACTACTGGACCGGCGTCGCCTCGTTCGGCACCTTCTTCCAGGGCGCGCCGCGCACCTACCTGCTGTCGATGGCGGTGGACCTCTGAGCAGGGCCGGCCGCGCCGGACCTGCCGGACCGCGCGATGTTTCACGGGAAACATTTTCTTAACCCTGAGGGCCGCCCGCGCGGGACCGGACCGCTGTTGCAGCGGTGCCGTCGCGGCGCCGCGGCCGCCGGGTTACCACCGGTCCGGCATGACGACATCGAGCTGGCGCACCCTCCGAAACGTGCAGGCGCGGAAACGGCTGGAGAAGGCCCTGCCGGCGGTCTTCCCAGTGCCGGTCCTGCAGCACGCCCTCGCGCGACCCCTGATCCCGCCGACGCCGCGGCTCGCCGTCGAGAGCTACTGGCGCAACCACATCCTCCGGGCCGACCGGCTCGCCCGGGCGCTGGCGGCCCGCTCCGGGACACCGGAGGGCTGGAGCTGGCAGCTCGGCGGCGCGGGCCGGGCCGGGAGCTTCCGCCTGCCGCCGGCCCCTTTCCGCGACCCGGCCTTCGCCCGCGGCCGGGGCGCCTGCTGCATCTGCGGCCAGCCGGTCTACCGGTTCGGCTGGCACCGGGATCTCTGGGCGCGCGGCGCGCCCAACACCAATGCCGGCTGGCACGCGGCCTGTGTGGCGGCCTGGAAGTTCTGGATCGCGCCGCACGCCCAGGTCCGGGCGCTGAAGCTGCGCCAGCGCCACCGCTGCACCACCACCGGCAAGCGCCTGCTGAAGACGGCCGAGGTCGACCATCTGCTGCCGCTCTACCGGGTCTGGCGCGAGCACCGCGACGCGCCCTGGCCGGAGCTCCTCGGCTACTGGGGCGCGCCGAACCTGCAGGTGGTCAACCGCGCCGCCCATGTCGACAAGTGCCGCGACGAGGCGGCCGAGCGCTCCCGGACCGTGCAGCTCGCCCGTTTCCGGGTGGTCGAGGACGAGTCCGGGTTCAGCGTGGTCGAGGAGGAGTGACCGGCCGGGTCAGCCGTCCAGGGCCTGGAAGGCCCGCGACAGGTCGGCCAGCAGGTCGGCCTCCGCCTCCAGGCCGACCGACAGGCGCAGCAGCCCGTCGGTGATGCCCGCGATGGCGCGCGCCTCCGGGTCCATCGCCGCGTGCGTCATGGTCGGCGGATGGGCGATCAGGCTCTCGACGCCGCCGAGCGACTCGGCCAGCGTGAACACCCGCAGGGCCTCGACGAAGGTCTTCACCGCCGCGCGGCCGCCGGCCAGCTCGAAGCTCAGCATCGCCCCGAAGCCTGCCTGCTGCGCCTTGGCCAGGGCGTGCCCCGGATGCGTGGGCAGGCCGGGATAATGCACCCGGGCCACCGCCGGATGGGCGTCGAGGAAGGCCGCCAGGGCGGCGGCGTTGCGCTGCTGCTGCTCCACCCGCACGAACAGGGTGCGCAGGCCCCGGAGCGTCAGGTAGGCGTCGAGGGGCGAGCCGGTGACGCCGATCGTGTTCGCCCAGGCGGCGAGGTCCTCGCCCACCGCCTTGTCGGCGGCGATCACGGCCCCGCCGATCACGTCGGAATGGCCGTTCAGGAACTTGGTGGTGGAATGGACGACCAGATCCGCCCCGAGGGCGATCGGCTGCTGCAGGGCGGGCGACAGGAAGGTGTTGTCCACCACAGCCAGCGCGCCGGCCGCCTTCGCGTCTGCGGTGATGCGCCGGACATCGACCACGCGCATCAGCGGGTTGCTGGGCGTCTCGATCAGCACGACCTTCGGCCCCTGGGCCAGGGCCGCCGCCAGCGCGTCCGGATCGGTCTGGTCGACGAAGGCGACGCGGTAATGGCCCCGCTCCGCGCGGAAGCTGAGCAGGCGGTGCGTCCCGCCGTAGCAATCGTGCGGCGCGACCAGGAGATCGCCGGGCCGCAGGCTCGACAGGGCGAGGTCGAGGGCCGCCATGCCGCTCGCCACCAGGACGGCGCGGGCGCCGCCCTCGAGCTTGGCGATCGTGTCGGCGAGGGCGTCCCGGGTCGGGTTGCCCAGGCGCGAGTAATCGTAGGGGCCGGGCTGCTCGAAGGCCGGGAACTTGAAGGTCGTCGACAGGTGGATCGGCGCGATCACCGCGCCGAAGGCCGCGTCCTGGGCCACGCCGTTGGCCGCCGCGACGGTACGCGCCGCTAATCCCTCTGACATCGCCTCGTCCTCCACGCAGAGATCGCCCGCCCCGTCCGACCGGGGCGTGCGTTCTTTATGGAGAACGGATCAGACTTTCAAGAGAACGAGAGCGCCGTTTCGGGGGCGCGGCCGTCCCGGCCGGCCTCGACCGCCAGGGTGCCATGCTGGCGAAGACCCCGTCCCGGTGGATCAGCGCGTGCAGCAGCGCCGCCGCCAGATGCGCGAGGATCAGGGCGAACAGCCCGTAGGCCAGCGCGGTGTGGAGCCGGCGCAGGGCCGCGTACAGCATGGGGTCCGGCGGCAGGATCGGCGGCAGGACCACCGGGCCGGCGAGGATCACGGGATAGCGCGCCGCCGACAGCATCGCCCAGCCGATCAGCGGCATGGCCAGCATGAGGCCGTAGAGGAGGATGTGCGAGCCGTGGGCCGCGCGCCTCTGCCAGACCGGAAGATTCGCCGGCAGCGGCGGCGGCGCGTGGCGCCAGCGATTCGCCAGTCGGAGCCCGGCGAGCAGCAGGATCAGGATCCCGAGCGGCCGGTGCAGGGCCACGAGGGTGCTGTAATCGGCGAGCGAGGTCACCATGGCGGCGCCGATGAGCAGCATCGCCAGGATCAGCGCCGCCATGGTCCAGTGGAGCAGGCGCGCGGGCCGGTTGAAGCGGGCGGTCTCCGTCACAGGGCGGCTCCGTGGATGGCGGCCCCGGTCACGGCGCTCGGCGTCTTGGTCTCGCCGGCGCGGCGGGTGACGGATTGCGCGTAGGCCGCCGACCGGGCGCTCAGCAGCGGGTCGTCGCTCGGCGCGATGCCGTCCGGCAGCACCAGCGGATCGAAGTTGATGTCCCGGCAGGTGGAGGCGGCCTCCGGCGTCGCCGCCGTGAGGGTCAGGGTGCCGACATCCACCGTCGCGCGGTCGGCGGGCCAGGGCAGCGTCGCGTCGGCGGTGGGGTCGCCGGCCTGGCCGAGCGTGACGATCAGGTGCCAGTGCCGCGGGTTCTGCGCGAGCTGCGCGGCGAACGCGTCGAACAGGGCGTTCCGGTCGCCCGGCGCGGCGTCGACCGCCGGCACCGGGTCGGGGACGAGGGCCCAGCGCACCGGCCGGGTGCCGCCGTCCGCGGCGACGAACCGGAAGGCGTTCAGGCTCCAGTAGGTGCTGTCGGCGAAGCCCGCGGTCACGGTCCGGGCCTTGATCAGCGCGGCGGCCTTCGCGCTCTCCGGATGGTCCGCGAAGAAGGCCTTCAGGCGCTCCGGATCCGGCCTGCCGGTGGCGGGATCGGGCCTGGCCGCGAGGAGCTGCGCGTAGAAGGCCTCGGGCGTGCGCACCGGAAAGACCGGGATGTTGTTCATGCCGGTGCGCCACTCCTCGCCGTCCGGCAGCCGGAAGCGCAGGGCGAGGCTGCGCACGGTGGCGGCGGCGTCGGCCGCGTAGGGCTGTCCGCCGGCCAGCGCCACCCGCCCCTCGACCGGCGTCACGCGTCCCGCAGCGAACACGCCCGCCTTCGACAGGCGCGCGCCCGCGCCGCTGCCCGTGAAGCGGCCCGCGACGCACATCCCCTTGGCGTGATTGCGCCGGAAGCCGGGATGCGGCCCGTTCACCTGCTCGAAACGGTCGATGATCCGGGCCGGCGTGAGCAGGCCGGGCGAGAGCCAGCCGCCGGCATACGCGAAGGTGCCGGCGGTCCCGGCCAGCACCGCGCCGATGGCGGACAGGCGCAGGAGCAGCGCACGCCCGGTCATGCCGGGGGGCGCGCCCGTGAGGTCGTGCAGCAGCGTCATCGAGTCCCTCGGAGTCGGTCACGATGACGCCTCTTCGCCCGCCCGCCGCGGCGGTTTCAGGCGGCGCGGGTCCCGTGACGCGCCGGGGGCCGGTCGCCCGCCTCGACCGGTGCGGCGGCGCACACAGCGTCGGCCTCCTGCGCCAGGGCGCGGGCGAGCAGGCCGGCCCGCCCGGCCCACAGGTCCCTCTCGTCGCGCAGCGCCCCGAGGCGGTCCTCGGAGGCGGCCAGCGCGACGCGCAGGGTGTCGATCTCCGCCCGCAGGTCGGTCGTGCGCTGCCGCTCGCTCGCCAGCGCCGCCTTGAGCACGCTGAGGGCGGCCTCGGTCGCGCCGCGCGTCCCGGCCGGTCGGCGCGGGGCCGGCTCGACCGGCGGCGTCCGGTCCTGGGCGGCAGACGGCGGCGCGAGAGGCGGCGGCGCGGCGACCGGCGGCGCGGGTTCCGGGCGCAGCCGCGCGATCTCGGCGCGCACCTGCGCGACGTCGAGCCCGGACGCCGCGCGCGGCTCGGGGACGGTCTCCGGAGGGACGGTCTCCGGAGGGACGGGTGCGGCGGCGACGGTCTCGGCGGCCGGGACGCCCTCCTCCTCGAGAACGAGGCCGTGCAGCATGGCGAAGACCCGGTCGCCGTCGAGCCGCGCGAGGTCGAACCCGCTCTCGGTCGCGAGGCCGCTGAAACGGGCCTGACCGCTGCGCGACGCGCCCACGAACGCCATCGACCAGTTCGCGAAGCCGCGGCTCTCGGCCGGGCCGCACTGCAGGACCGTGACGTCGTCGTGCCGCAGGTCGCGCTGGATCCGCTCGAAGGTCGCCTCGACGCCCTGCCGCGGGCCCTCCAGCACCTGCGCGAAGGCGCCCGCGTTGAACATCAGGGCGCCGGTCACGTCCAGCGCGGCGTTGTTCCGCCGGGACGCGTCCAGGATCTGCCGGACCGCGGCCATCGCCTCCGGCTCCGGGCCCTGGAGCAGGTTCTTGCTGGCGTAGACGAGGCGGTAGAGGTCGCTCATGGCTTTGCGTCCGGAAGGGGCGGGGAGTCAGGCCTGCGGGAAGGCGGCGAAGACCTGGCGCAGGTCCTCGGCGGGAACGGGCTTGCTGATCAGGTAGCCCTGCACGTCGGTGCAGCCCTCGAACCGGATGCGCTGCATCTGTTCGGACGTCTCGACGCCCTCCGCGACGGTGGTCATGCCGAGGCTCCTCCCCAGCCCCGCGATGGCCCGGATGATCGCCTCGCCGTCGGGCTTGCTGGTCAGATCCTTCACGAAGGACCGGTCGATCTTGATCTTGTCGAAGGGGAACGAGCGCAGGTAGCTGAGCGACGAGTAGCCGGTGCCGAAATCGTCCATGGAAACGCGAACGCCGAGCTCCCGCAGCCGGTGCAGGGTCTGGAGCGTCCGGTCGTTCTCCTGCAGCAGCACGCCCTCGGTGATCTCGACCTCGAGCCGCCGCGCCGGCAGCCCCGAACCCGCCAGGGCCGAGATGATCGTCTCCACGAGGCGGTCGCTCTTGAACTGCGCGGGCGAGACGTTGACCGCCACCGACATGGGGTCCGGCCAGGTCACGGCGTCGCGGCAGGCCTGCCGGACGACCCACTCGCCGATCGGGACGATGAGGCCGATCTCCTCGGCCAGCGGGATGAAGTCGAGGGGCGAGACCAGGCCGCGGTCGGGATGGCGCCACCGGATCAGGGCCTCGCAGCCGATCAGCGTGCCGCTCGCGAGCTGCATCTGCGGCTGGTAGTGCAGCTGGAATTCCCGCCGGGCCAGCGCCTGGCGCATGTCGAGCTCGAGCTTCCGGCGCGCCTGCATGCGGGCATCCATCTCCGGCTCGAAGAACCGGTAGGTGCCGCGGCCGTCGAGCTTGGCCCGGTAGAGGGCGAGGTCGGCGTTCTTCAGGAGCCGGTCGGCGTCGGTCCCGTCCGCGGGGGCGAGCGCCACGCCGACGCTGGCGCCGATCGTCAGGAGATGGCCCTCCACCATGTAGGTCCGGCCGATCAGGTCGACGACGCGGCGGGCGAGCGCCTGCGTGCCGGCCGCGTCGCGGATCCCGGCCTGCAGGATGACGAACTCGTCGCCGCCGATCCGCGCCACCGTGTCGGTGGCCTGCACCGTCGAGCGCAGGCGGTCGGCGACCGTCGCCAGCAGCGCGTCCCCGATCGGGTGGCCGAGGGTGTCGTTGACCGGCTTGAACCGGTCGAGGTCGATGAGCAGCAGGGCGAAGCCCTCGCCCGGGCGCGCGAGCCGCTCCAGCGCTGCGGCGAGGCGCTCGCGCAGGAGCAGGCGGTTCGGCAGGCCGGTGAGCGGGTCGAGCCGCGCCATCGCGTCGGCCCGGGCCTCGGTGGCC
>NZ_CP017640.1:4985000-6459145 GCF_001854385.1 Methylobacterium sp. C1
CCTGCATCTCGCGCAGCGCGCGGGCGACGCGCTCGTCCTCCACCTCGGCGCCGTAATCGGGCAGGTCGAGATGGGCGAGCAGCCGGTCGAGGTCGACCGCGTCGGGGGACAGGCCGAGCCGGCCTACGGATTCGATCAGGCTCTCGATCGTCGGGCGGAGACGCTTGCGCGCCATGCGGTCACCTTCGGCAGAAGCGTCTCACGCAAACCCGGGTGCGGTCGGGGGCGTTCCGGATCCGATCCATGCGCCCGACGGCGGCGGCCGCCAAGCCGAGATCGTCATCGCGCGCGCCGCGAAGCCATCCGGGCGGCGCGCCGTCCGACAGCGGCGCTCACGGCTGCCGCGCGGCCTCGGCGAGCCAGCCGCAGAAGGCCCGCACCGCCGGGTCCTCCGCCCGGGGTTCCGGGACGTAGGCGTAGTAGCTCCGCGCCGGCAGGGCCGGCCCAGCGAAGGGCAGGGTCAGGCGCCCGGCCGCGACGTCGTCGGCGATCAGCCGCTCGGGCCCCATGGCGACGCCGAGCCCGTCCAGGGCGGCCTGAAGGGTCAGGTAGAAGTGTTCCAGCGTCACCGTGGCCCGCGGCGCCAGGTCCGGGACGCCCGCCGCCCGCAGCCAGTCGGGCCAGACCCGCGGCAGCGTCGCGGCGTGCAGGAGCGTGTGCTGCCGGAGATCCTCCGGCACCCGGAGCGGCAGCCGCCGCAGCAGGTCCGGGCTGCAGACGGGAATGCGCCGCTCGGACAGGAACGGCGCCGCGCGGTGGCCCGGGCGGCTGTCCGGGCCGCCCCGGATCGCCACGTCGAACGGCTCGGCCACGCTGGCGAGGGGCACGTTCGAGGTCGTCAGCCGCACCTCGATCGACGGGTTGGCCCGCTGGAAGCCCGACAGGCGCGGGATCAGCCAGCGCAGGGTGAAGGTGGCGAGCGCGTTCACGCGCAGCAGGCGCGGCCGGCCGCGCTCGGCCTGGCGCGCCGTCGCCAGGGCGATGCGGTCGAGGGCGGCGCCGATCTCGGTGGCGTAGGCGCTGCCCGCCTCGGTGAGGACCACGCGCCGGTTGTGGCGCTCGAACAGCGGCAGCCCGAGCCAGCCCTCCAGCGTCTGCACGTGCCGGCTGACCGCCCCGTGGGTGACCCGCAGCTCGTCCGCCGCGCGCGTGAAGCTGCCGTGCCGGGCGGCCGCCTCGAAGGCTTTCAGCGCGTTCAGCGGCGGCAAACGACGATGCACGGGTCAGGTTTCCTCACACGAGTGTCAGCATAAGTCGTTTGTCAGCGACGGACCAGGCGGCCATCCTGTGACGGAACCACGAAGGATGGCTGGATGTCCGTCGCGTCCGATCTGACCGCGTCTTCCGAACCCGTCTCCCTGCCGGACGCCCGGCGCACGCTGGTGGCCGCCGGGGTCAACCACGCCCTGCACGACGGCTACACGGACCTGATCTACGTGCTGCTGCCGGTCTGGCAGGCGGAGTTCGGCCTCGACTACGTCGCCCTGGCGTTCCTGCGCTCGCTCTACAACGGGGCGCTGGCGGCGCTGCAGATGCCGGCGAGCCGCCTCGCCCAGGCCTGGGGCGCCCGGACCGTGCTGGTACTCGGCACCGTGCTCAGCGCGGTCGGCTACGCGATCGCCGGCGCCTCGGGCGGGCTCGTCGGGCTCGGGATCGGGCTCCTGCTCGGCGGCGCCGGCAGCAGCACCCAGCATCCCCTGGCCTCGGCGGTGATCGCCCGGGCCTACGGGCCCGGCGCCCGCGGCCCCCTCGGCACCTACAATTTCACCGGCGATCTCGGGAAGGCGGCGGTCCCGCCCCTGGTCGGCCTGCTGCTGACCCTGACGGGCTGGCGGCACGCGCTCTGGGTGATCGCCGGCGTCGGGATCCTCGTCGCGCTCGCGGTCGCGCGCCTGTTGCCGCGTGAGCCGGCGTCACGCACCGGCGTCGCCGCGGCGAGGCCGGCACCCCACCGGGCCGCGACCGGGCCGGGGCGCGGCACGGGCTTCCGGCTGCTCGTCGCGATCGGCATGCTCGACAACGCCGCGCGCCCGGCCTTCCTGCTCTACCTGCCGTTCCTGCTGCAGGAGAAGGGCGCGGCCCTGACCACGGTGGGCCTCGCCCTGTCGCTGGTCTTCGTCGGCGGCGCGCTCGGCAAGGCGGTCTGCGGGCGCCTCGGCGAACACCTCGGCGTGACCCGGACCGTGATCCTCACCGAGACCGGGACGGCGCTGGCGATCCTGGCGGTGATCGGGCTGCCGCTGGCCCCCGGGCTGATCCTGCTGCCGCTGCTCGGGGTGATGCTGAACGGCACCTCGTCGGTCCTCTACGGGACCGTGCCGGAACTGGCCCCGGGCGGCCAGGTCGAGCGGGCCTTCGCGGTGTTCTACACCTGGACGCTCGGCGGCAGCGCGCTGGCGGCGCCGCTGCTCTACGGACGGCTCGGCGACGCCGCCGGCCCGCACTGGGCGGCCGCGGCGGCGGCCGGGACGGCGCTCGCCGTGGTGCCGCTGATGCTGGCCCTGGCGCCGCGCCTCGGGACGGAGCGTCAGCGGGCCTGAGGGGAGGTACGCGGTCGCGTCGCGGATCACGCGTCGCCGCGCGCGCAAGGACGGACAAGGACGGGAACGTCAGAGGCTGCCCAGGGTGCTGACCCGGACGGCCTCCGACCGGCCGTCCACCGCCACGTCCCGGATCTCCGCCGGCGCCACGCGGGCGGCCCGGTAGACCGTCTCCGACACCACGGCCACGCAGCCCAGGGTCTTGGTCAGGCCCTGCAGCCGGGACGCCACGTTGACGGTGTCGCCGAGCGCGGTGAAGCGGGCGTCGGTCGCGTCCCCCATCTCGCCGACGATCGCGGGGCCGGCATGGACGCCGACCCCGTAGCGCAGGATGTGCTCCAGATCCTCCGCCAGCAGCCGGTTCAGGGTCTCGACGGCGTCGGCGATGCCGTCGATCGCCCGCAGCGCGTCCCGGGCCGCCTGCTCGGGCTCGGTCTCCAGGCCGAACAGGGCCAGGAGCCCGTCGCCGAGGAACTGGTTGGTCGAGCCGCCGGCCTCACGGACGGCGTCGCCGACCGCGCCCAGGAAGCGGTTGATGATGAACACCGTGTCGTAGGGCAGGCGCTCCTCGGCGAGCCGGGTCGAGCCGCGCAGGTCGACGAACATCGCCACGATGAAGCGCTCCTCGCCGGACTGCGCCCGGTCGAGCAGGTCGGCCTGACGCATCCGCGGCTGCGGCGGCAGCAGCGGCACCACGGCCATGTCGGTCTCCGGCCGGAACTGGCAGGCGAGGCGCACCCCCGGACCGGCGGCGATGCGCTCCAGCACCGCCCGCTCCGTGCGGCCGGGCGCCGGCGCGCCGTCGCTGCCGTCCGTCACCCGGATCCGGCAGGTCGAGCACCGCCCGCGGCCGCCGCAGACGCTGGCATGGGGGATCCGGTTGCGCCGGCTCGCCTCCAGCACGCTCGTGCCGCGGGGCACCCGCACCACCCGCCCGTCCGGGTAGCTGAGCCGGATCGTGCCGCGCTTGATCTCGGCGAGCGTCCGCGCGCCGCGGGCCGCGATCACCGCGGCCACGAGGCCCGCGTAGGTCCCGAGCAGCCCGTCCCGGATCGCGGCGAGCCGCGCCACCTGGTCGGGCAGCCCGACATGGACCGGCTGGAGCGCCGCCGCGCGCCACGCCGGATCCTGCGCCAGGGTCAGGACCATCCGGCCGCCCTGCGCGAAGCCCAGCAGCGACAGGACCGGCACCAGCACCGCGAGCGCCAGCAGCCAGGGCGCCATGCGGTCGAAGCCGGGCTTCAGCCGCAGCCAGAAATACAGGCCCATGCAGCCGTGGATCCAGGCGACGACCAGGACCGTGACCTGCATCAGGCCGAGGATCGGCGAGGCGATCCAGAAGGCGTAGAGTTCCTGCGCGTAGCCCTTGTCGAGCCCCTCGGTGACGAAGGAGACCCGGGTCCCGACGATGTGGCTGATGAGCAGCGGCGGGATCAGCAGGCCCGAGACCAGCTGCAGGGTCTCGGACGGCCGCCAGTGGAAGAAGCGGGCCGCGTAGAGGGCCTGGAGCCCGAGCAGCAGGTGGACCACCAGGGCGCCGTAGAGCAGCGTCAGGCCGGCGGGGTTGAGCCAGACGGCCGTGACGAGGTCGAGGCCGTCCTCCATGGCGTCGAGGGAGACGTTGCCCAGGGCGTGGTTCAGCAGGTGGGTCAGCACGTAGCCGAACAGGATCAGGCCGCTGGCCAGCCGGAGGCGCCGCAGGGTCAGGCGGAGCCGCGCGGCGCGCGGGGCCGACCGGGGTGGCGCGCCCGACTCGGCGGACCGGAGCGTCGCGATCGAGGCTGTGCGCACCATGCTGGAGGTCCGAGGGGATCGGTTCTGGGCCCGCCATTCACGGCCCCTCGTACCAGTAAGACTTCCGCGGCGTCCGATTTATTTCTAATCGCCCGCGATCCGCGGGATCCCGGCGACACGGATCGCGCGGGCCGCCCGCGCCGGAGCCCCGATGCTGGACACCTTCTTCGCCCGCAGCGCCGCCGCGGTGGCCTTCGACCTGATCGGCGCGCGCCTCTTCGTCGGCGCGGCCGGCGGGGTCATCGTCGAGACGGAGGCCTACGACAGCACCGATCCGGCCTCCCACAGCTTCCGCGGCCCGACCCGGCGCAACGCCAGCATGTTCGGGCCGCCGGCCCACGCCTACGTGTACCGCTCCTACGGGATGCACTGGTGCCTGAACCTCGTCTGCGAGCCCGGCAGCGCCGTGCTGCTCCGGGCCCTCGCGCCGACCGAGGGGCTTCCCGCGATGCGGGCGCGCCGCGGCCTGGAGGATCCGCGCCTCCTCTGCGCCGGCCCCGGCCGCCTCTGCCAGGCCCTCGGCGTCACCGACGCGCTGGACGGGGCGCCCCTCGCGCGGGCGCCGTTCCGGTTCGAGCCCCGCGCCGCGGGTGATTCCGAGACCGTCGACGTGGTCAGCGACCGGCGCATCGGCATCACCCGCGGCGCCGAGACGCCGTGGCGCTTCCTGCTCGCCGGCTCCCGGTTCGTGAGCCGCCCGGCGCGGAAGGCCGCCGGGTGAGGGCGCCCGCCGCGCGCCGGTCGGGGGAGCCTTCGCAGCGGGGGCTCCCTCGGCTAGGACAGCGGGGCGCGCAGCCCTCCGGGCGCCTGCGGCGAGCCCGGGGGGACCATGGCGGCCAGGGATGAAGCGACGTGGCGGGTCGGCGTCCTGTTCTCCCGGAGCGGGGTGAGCGGCATCACCGAGACCGAGCATTTCCTCGGCACCGCCCTGGCGATCGAGGAGATCAACCGGGCCGGCGGCGTGCTCGGGCGGCCGATCGAGCCCGTCTGCTACGACCCCGCGGGCGACACCGACGCCTACCGCACCCTGGCCCGGCGGATGCTCGCCGAGGACGGGGTCGAGGTGGTGTTCGGCTGCTCGCTCTCGGCGAGCCGGAAATCGGTGCTCTCCACCGTGGAGCGGCACAACGGCCTGCTCTGGTACCCGTCGATCTACGAGGGCTTCGAGTACTCGGAGAACATCATCTACACCGGGGCGACCCTCAACCAGAACGTCTTCGCCCTGGCCGACTACCTGCTGCAGGAGCACGGCAGCCGGATCTTCCTGATCGGGTCCGACTACATCTACCCGCGGGAGTCGAACCGGGTCATGCGCGACCTGATCGAGGCGAAGGGCGGGACCATCGTGGGCGAGCTGTACGCGGCCCTCGACGCGGACGACGCGGCCCACGCCGCCATGATCGCGGCGATCCGCGACGCCGCCCCGGACGCGGTGTTCTCCACGGTGGTGGGGCGCGGCGCCGAGCGGCTCTACCGCGCCTACGCCGAATCCGGCATCGACCGCGCCCGCTGCCCGATCGCGAGCCTGACCCTGGCGGAGGGCCAGATCCGCGCGATCGGCCCCGCTCACTGCACCGGCCACGTCCTGGCGGCGCCGTATTTCGGCGCGCTGCCCGGCGAGGAGAACCGGCGCTTCGTCGCCGCCTTCCAGGCCCGGTTCGGGACCGAGCGCCCCACCAGCATGTGGTCGGAGACCGCCTACGCGCAGGTCCACCTCTTCGCCCGGGCGCTCGCGGAGGCCGGCACCCTCGACGCCGAGCGCCTGGGCGCGGCGGCCCTGCGGCAGCGCCTCGCGGCGCCGGAGGGCGAGCTGGCCTTCGACGGCGAGACGCGCCACATCTGGCTCACCCCCGGCATCGGCGTCGCCCGCGCGGACGGGCAGTTCGACGTGGTCTGGCGGGCGCGGCGGCCGGTGCGGCCCGACCCGTACCTCGCGTGGTCCCGGTTCGAGACGAACTGGCTGGAGGAGGGGCTCGCCGCGTGACCGCCCCCGCCCGCAAGATCCTGGACGACCTGCGGCGCGCCCGCGCCCTCGTCATCCATCCCCGGGACGAGGAGGCCGACGCGCTGCTGGAGCAGCTCCGCCGCCTCGGCTGCGCGGTTTCCCTGGCGTGGCCGCCGCCCGCCGCCCTGCCGGCCGACATCGACACGCTGTTCATCCAGCTCGACGACGCCCAGGTGATGCACCTGCTGCCGTCGATCGAGGCGATCGAGCCGGCGGTCATCGCCATCGTGGCCTACGAGAGCCCGACCTCGCTGAAGGCGATCGCCGACGTCAACGCCCACGGCGTGCTCAACAAGCCGCTCCACCCGCGGGGCGTGCTGACCCAGTTCGCCCTGGCCCGCTACCGGCGCGGCTACGAGGGGCGGCTCACCAGCAAGATCAACCGGCTGGAGGAGACCATGAAGGGCCGCCGCACCGTCGAGAAGGCGGTCCGGCTGCTCGTCGACCTGAACCGGATCGACGAGGACGCCGCCTACAAGATGCTCCGGGACCGGGCCACCGCCGCCCGCGTGCCGATGGCGAGCGTGGCCGAGAGCGTGGTCACGGCGCACGAGGCGATGAGCGGCCTCGGCCTGCGCATCGCGTTGGCGGAAAAGACCTGATCGCAGCAGCTTGCTGCATTTATGGTCTTGCGGTCTGTTTCGGGGTGCTTATCGTAGTCTAACCGGGCAAGGTTGCCCCGCAGCAGCAGTGCTGCATGACATCACGGCTTTGAAGCCTCTGGTTCGCGGATGTTTGTATCCGCGCCCAGGGGCTTTTTGCGTTTCGGAGCTTTCATGATCCAGGCGAACGGTCCTGTGCGCCCGCCGATACGGGTGTCGTGCATCCAGTTCGAGCCGAAATTCGGCGCGGTCGACGCGAATATGGCGCGCGCGTCGGACCTCGTCCGCGCGGCCGCCGCCGAGGGCAGCCGGCTGATCGTGCTGCCGGAACTCGCCAGCACCGGCTACGTGTTCGAATCCGCCGCGGAGGCCGCGGCCCTGGCCGAGCCGGTGCCGGACGGCCCGACGACCCGGGCCTGGGCGGCCCTCGCCGCGGAACTCGGCGTCCACATCGTGGCGGGGATCGCCGAATCCGCGGGCGAGATCCTGTACAACGCCGCCGTGATCGTCGGGCCGGGGGGCTATATCGGCACCTACCGCAAGGCGCATCTCTGGGACCAGGAGAACGTGTTCTTCGCCAGGGGCAACCTCGGCTTCCCGGTCTTCGACACCGCGCTCGGCAAGGTCGGCGTCGCCATCTGCTACGACGGCTGGTTTCCCGAGACCTTCCGGCGGCTGGCGCTCGCCGGCGCCGAGATCGTCTGCATCCCGACCAACTGGGTGCCGATGCCCGACCAGCCCGAGGGCGAGGCCGCCATGGCCAACACCCTGCACCGGGCCGCCGCCCACACGAACGGCATCTTCATCGCCTGCGCCGACCGGGTCGGCATCGAGCGCGGCCAGCCCTTCGAGGGGCAGAGCCTGATCATCGGCCCCAAGGGCTGGCCGCTCGCCGGCCCGGCGAGCCGGGACCGGACCGAGACCCTCTCGGCGCTGGTCGACCTCGACGCGGCAGGCCGCAAGGACCTGAACCGCTTCAACTCGCTCCTGCGCGACCGCCGCACCGACATCTACGGTTGAGCCGAGATCCTTACCCACCCCCGTCCGTCCCAAGGAGTTCGTTCATGGTGAAATGGTCCCTCGTCGGCGCCGCGGCGCTCGCCCTCGCCGCCACGGCCGCGCGGGCCGCTGACGGCAAGCCGATCGTCATCGGCATCCCGATCGGCCTGTCGGGCGCCAACAGCGTCGTCGCCCCCTCGGTGGTGCAGTCGGCCGAGCTCGCCGTGGAGGAGATCAACGCCAAGGGCGGCGTGCTCGGCCGCAAGCTCGTCCTGGAGGTGGCCGACGACGCCTCGGGGGCGGCCGGAGCCCAGAAGGCCTTCGACAGCCTGATCTACCAGAAGAAGGTCGACGTCCTGATCTCCATGGAGACGAGCGCGGCCCGCAACGCCGGCCTGCCCGCCGTGACCAAGGGGAAGGTGCCGTACATCTACACCTCGTTCTACGAGGGCCATTCCTGCAACAAGAACATGTTCGTGGACGCCTGGGTGCCGGAGCAGCAGGTGCCGCCGGTGGTGGACGCCTTCAAGGCGAAGGGCGCCAAGACCTACTTCCTGATCGGCAGCGACTACGCCTTCGGCCGCGGCATGCTGGGCTTCGCCAAGAGCTACGTCGAGAAGACCGGCGGCAAGGTGGTCGGCGAGGAGTACCTGCCGATGGACGGCAGCGACTGGACCGCGATCATCTCCAAGCTGAAGGAGGCCAAGCCCGACGCGCTGATCACCTCGACCGCGGGCGGTGCGCCGAACGTGACGCTGACCAAGCAGCTGCGCGGCGCGGGCGTGTCGCTGCCCTTCGCCAACCTCGCGCTGGACGAGGGCACCGCCAAGAGCATGGGTGCGGATGCCGAGGGCGTCTACCTCTCGGCCTCCTACGTCACCGGGATCGACAGCCCGGAGAACAAGGCCTTCCTGGCGGCGATGCAGAAGAAGTTCGGCGCGGAGCTGCGCACCCCGAACGACCTCTCGGTGCCGGAATACGAGGCGATCTACCTGTACAAGGCCGCCGTCGAGAAGGCGGGCGGGACCGAGACCGCCAAGGTGCTGGAGGCGCTGCCGACCGTGAGCTTCACCGGGCCGCGCGGCACGATCACCATGAGCAAGCAGCACCACGCGCCGCTGACCATGTATCTCGGCCAGATCCAGAAGGACGGTACCGTGAAGGTCGCCGGCACCTTCAGGGACGTCGATCCCGGCGAGCAGTGCCCGAAGCTGCAGTGAGGGGAGGGGCTGGGGGATCCGATGATCTCCTTCGCCCGCCGAGGCTGCCGGATCCACGCTTCTGTCCCCGCTACGCGGCTGCGAGATGAAGCGCGGGTCCCCTCTCCCGTGCGGGAGAGGGACAGGGTGAGGGATCGGGTCTTTCAGGACGACGCGCGCCCTGTCGCCGCGTCGACGGTGTGCTCGGTCCTGAACCTTCTCGACCCTCACCCCAGCCCTCTCCCGCACGGGAGAGGGGGCAGGTCGCACCCTGCCACCACCGCCGGTGTCCGCCGGAGATCCGTGATCACCGTAGCCTCCGCGGGGCAGGGGGCGCGTCGTCACCCGCCGCGTCCTCTGCCGTTCCCGCGCACCCGGAAACCCCGATGCTGCTCACCCTCGACATCCTGACCACGGCGGCGATCCTGTTCATCGTCTCGATCGGCCTCCTGGCGATCTTCGGCGTGCTCAAGATCATCAACTTCGCCCACGGGGCGTGGCTGACGGTCGGCGCCTACTGCGCGGTGGTGACCGCCAAGCTCGGGCTCAATCCATGGGCGGCGCTGCCGCTGGCCTTCGCGGTCGGCGCGGCGCTCGGCGGGCTGGCCGAGCACTTCATCATCCGCCCGCTCTACCGGCGGCCCCTCGACGCGATCCTCGCGACCTGGGGGCTCGGCATCGTGGTCGGGCAGCTCATCACCCTGGCCTTCGGCCGGGACGTCCAGCTCACCCCGAACCTCTACGCCGGCACCGTCGAGATCCTCGGCGTCGACTACTCCGCCTACCGCCTCGTCGCCCTCGGCATCGCGCTCGCGATCGGCACGCTGTTCGCGCTCACCATCGAGCGCACCCGGCTCGGCCTCTCGGCCCGGGCGGTGATCATGAACGAGACCCTGGCGCGCAGCCTCGGCATCGACACGGGGCGCGTGCGCCTCGTCGTGTTCATGCTCGGCGCCGGCTTCGCGGGGCTCGCGGGCGTCCTGCTGACGCCGCTCACCAGCGTCGACCCGAACATGGGCGTCTCCTGGCTGATCGGCGCCTTCATGCTGGTGATGGTCGCCGACGCCTCGTACCTGGCGCTCGCGGCGGCCTGCCTCGTCTTCGGGGCCGCGCAGGTTCTGATCAGCACCTTCGTGAGTCCGATCCTGGGCAGCATCGCCGTCGCGGTGCTCGCCGCCCTCGTGCTGCGGATCAGCCCGAAAGGTTTCTCCCGTGCTTGAGACCCTTCCCGTCGCCGAGCGCGCCGCCGCGGCGCCCCGCGGACGCCGCCTGTCCCGCGCCGCGCCCTTCGTGGTCGCGGCCCTCGCGGCGCTGGCCCTCTGGATCGCGCCGCTGTTCCTCGACACCTTCGCGGTCAACGTCCTGACCCGGTCGATGATTTACGCGGTCCTGGCGGTCACGGTCGACCTGCTCTGGGGCTTCGCCGGGATTTTGACCTTCGGGCAGGCGGCGTTCTTCGGCATCGGCGCCTACGCCACCGCGATGATTCTCACCGCCTACGGGGCGACGCCGCTGGGGATCGCCGCGGCGGTCGCGGCGGCGCTGGTCGCGCCGGCCCTGCTCGGCCTCGCGGTGGGCTGGCTGTCCTTCTACCACCGCTCGACCCCGCTCTACGCCTCGGTGATCTCGCTGGTCGTCCCGATCGTCGTGGTGCAGCTGATCTACGCGGGCGGCGAATGGACCGGCTCCAGCAGCGGCCTCGTCGGATTCGACGTGCTGCCCTTCGAGAGCGAGGGCTATTTCCGCCTGGCGGCCCTGTTCCTGATCGTCGTCACCCTGGCGGCCTGGATCCTGGTCCGGGCCGATGCGGGCCGCGCCCTCGTGGCGCTGCGGGACAACGAGGCGCGCTGCGCCTATCTCGGCCTCAACCCGCGGCGCCTGCAGATCCGGCTGACCGCGGCTCTGGCCGCCGTCGCGGGGATCGCGGGCTTCCTGTTCGCCAACGCCTCGGGCGTGGTCGCGCCCGAGAATGCCGGCTTCCTGTTCGGCACCGAGCTGGTGATCTGGGTGGCGCTCGGCGGCCGCGGCACGCTGCTCGGCCCGGTGCTCGGCACCATCGCCATCGACTACCTCGCGGCGAACCTGTCCGGCGACCTGCCGTTCCTCTGGCAGCTCCTCCTGGGCACGGCCTTCGTGGCCATCATCATCCTGCTGCCGGGCGGCCTCGCCGACCTCGTCGGCCGCCTCTGGCGGGCGCTGCCGGCGGGCCGGCGGGAACCCGCGCCGCCGCGCCTCGTCGCGCGGGCGGCCGATCCGGATGCGACCGTCTCCGCGACCCCCATCCTCACGGTCGAGAACCTCGCCAAGGCCTACGGCGCCCTGACGGTGCTGGAGGGCATCGACCTGGAGATCCGGGCGGGCGAGCTCGTCAGCCTCGTCGGGCCCAACGGCGCCGGCAAGACCACGCTGATGCGCTGCCTCAGCGACGGCACCGAGCCCTTCACGGGGGCGATCGCCATCGGCGGCACCCCGATCACCGGGCTGACGCCGAACCGCATCGTCGGCCTCGGGGTCGGGCGCAAGTTCCAGGTGGCGAGCGTGTTCGAGAGCCTGTCGGTGGCCGATTGCCTCCGGCTCGCCCGGGCATCCCATGACGGCCTGAGCCCGGTCGGGCAGGCGGAGACGCTGGGCCTGCCGCAGGCGGCCCTCGACGTCCTGCGCATGACCGGCCTCGACCGCCTGCTGACCCGGCCGACCCGCCTCCTGTCCCACGGCCAGAAGCAGGCGCTCGAACTCGCCATGGTGGTGGCGCTGGAGCCGCGGCTGATCCTGCTGGACGAGCCCACCGCCGGCCTGACCAAGGCCGAGCGCACCACCATCGGGACCGTGCTCAAGGCGCTCACCGCCGGGGGAAGGATCGCCGCCGTGCTGGTCGAGCACGACCTCGACTTCGTGCGCGAGATCTCCTCGCGGATCGTGGTGCTGCACCAGGGCCGCCTCGTTCTCGACGGCACGGTGGAGGACGTCGTCGGCTCCGAGCTGGTCCGGACCATCTATTCGGGAGGTGCCCATGGCTGAGGCAGCGGCTGAGGCAGTGCGGCGGAGCGAGCCGGCGGGCGCCGCCCTCGCCCTGGAGGGGGTGTCGAGCGGCTACGGCGCGGTCTCGATCGTGAAGGGCGTGTCCCTGTCGGTGGCGCCGGGGGAGATCGTGGCGCTGCTGGGCAAGAACGGCATGGGCAAGACCACGCTGCTCAAGACCATCCTGGGCATGGTCGCCCTGCGGGGCGGCGCGATCACCGTCGGGGGACAGGCGCTCGCCGGCCTGTCGCCCGCCCGGCTCGTGGCGCTCGGCGTCGGCTACGCGCCGCAGGAGCAGCCCCTGTTCCAGGACCTGTCGATCCGCGACAACCTGCGCCTCGCGGTCCCCTCCGACCGGATGCTGCCGGAGGCGCTGGAGCGGCTGTTCGGTCATTTCCCGTTCCTGAAGGACCGGCTGGCCCAGCGGGCCGGCACCCTCTCGGGGGGCGAGCAGAAGATGCTGATCCTCGGGCGCGCCCTGATGCTGCGCCCGCGCCTGCTCCTCATCGACGAGATCTCCGAGGGCGTGCAGCCCTCCATGGTCGAGCGCCTGCGCGGCGTGCTCGACGCCGAGCGGGCGGCGGGCGTGTCCATGCTGGTGGTGGAGCAGCACGTCGCCTTCGCGCTGGCGCTGGCCGACCGCTACGCCGTCCTCAAGCTCGGCGAGATCGTCGACAGCGGCCCCGCCAAGGCGCCGGACGCGCAGGCGCGCGTCATCGGCCATCTGGCGGTGTGAGCCATGAGCGAACTCAACACCTTCTCGATCGCCGCCCGCTGCCCGCGGACCGGGCAGCTCGGCGTCGCGGTGGCGAGCGCCGTCCCGGCGGTGGGCGGGCTCTGCCCCTACATCCGCGCCGGGATCGGGGCCGTCACCACCCAGTCCTGGGTGAACCCCTACCTCGCCGCCCGCATCCTCGACGGGCTGGCCGGCGGGCTGGGCCCCGACGCCGCCCTGGCGGCGGCGCTCGCCACCGACGACCGGCCGGACCTGCGCCAGCTCGGCCTCGTCGATGCGCGCGGGACCGGCGCGGCCTGGACCGGCGCCGGCTGCACGGACGCCGCCGGACACCGCACCGGGGCCGGCTACGCCGTGCAGGGCAACATGCTCGCCGGGACCGGCGTGATCGACGCCATGGCGGAGGCCTTCGCGGGGAGCGCCGCCTGCGACCTCGACGAGCGGCTCATGCGGGCGCTGGAAGCCGGCGATGCGGCCGGCGGCGACAAGCGCGGCAAGCAATCGGCGGCCCTCAGGATCGTCGCCGGCGAGGATTACCCGCTCCTCGACCTGCGGGTCGACGAGCATGCCGAGCCCGTCGCCGAGCTGCGCCGCGTCCTGGCGGTGGCCCGCCGGCAGCTCGTGCCGTTCGTGGCCGGCATGCCCCGGAAGGACGGTCCGGCGGGCGCCCTGCCGGACGACGTCGTGGCGATGCTCCTGAAAGCGCCCGCCGAGCGGCCGGGCGCTGCGGCCGATGGCGGGGCCGCCGATGCGCCCGATCTCCTGCGCGACGTCATCGGCCTGCGCCAGGAGCCCGGGCGGGTCGCGCACCTGCTGAGGCAGTTCGCGCCGGTGCTCGCCGAGATCGCCCGGCTCCGCGACCTCGACCTCGCGGACATCCATCCGCCGGTCGTCTTCGATCCGACCTTGCCGTACCGCCGGGGGCCCCATGACGACCGCCGTGACTGACGCCCTCTGGCCGTTGCCGATCACCGAGCTCGCGCGGATGATCGCGGCGCGGGAGCTGTCGAGCGCCGACCTCGTCGGCGCCAGCCTCGACCGGATCGCGCGCCTCGACGGCGCCCTGAACAGCTTCGTCCATCTCTCGTCCGCGGCCCTCGACGCCGCGCGCGCGGCCGATGCCGAGATCGCCCGGACGGGCCCGCGGGGCCCGCTGCACGGCATCCCGATCGCCATCAAGGACAACTACACGACGGCCGACATGCCGACCCGAGCGGGTACCGCCGTGGAGGCCCTGACCTTCCCGGCGGCCGACAGCCACGCGGTGGCGCGGCTGCGGGCGGCCGGCGCGGTGATCCTCGGCAAGCTGCGCATGCACGAATTCGCCTGGGGCATGGTCACGCCGCCGACCCGCAATCCCTGGGATCTCGACCGGGTGCCCGGCGGCTCCAGCGGCGGCTCCGGCGCCGCGGTCGCGGCCCGGCTCTGCCCGGCCGCCCTCGGCTCGGACACGGGCGGCTCGATCCGGATCCCGGCCGCCCTGTGCGGGGTCGTCGGCCTCAAGCCGACCTACGGCCGGGTCGGCCGGTCGGGGATCGTCCCGCATTCCTGGTCCCTCGACCATGCCGGGCCGCTGACCCTGACGGTGGCCGATTCCGCCCTGATGCTGCAGGCGCTCGCCGGCCCGGATGCCGGCGATCCCGCCGCCAGCGCGGCGCCGGTCCCCGACTACACGGCCGGGCTGGACCGGCCGATCCGGGGCCTGCGGGTCGCGGTGATCCGCAACCACTTCTTCGACGCGGTCGACGAGGACGTCGCCGCCGCAATCGAGGGGGCGCTCCGCTTCCTCGCCGACCGGGGCTGCACGGTCCGCGACGTCGCGGTGCCGTCCCTGCGCCACGGCCTCGGGGCCATCTACGCCATCGAGCTCGCCTCCTCGACCGCCTATCACGGCCGCAGCCTCGCCCAGGGGCACGTGGCGGGCTTCGCGGCCGACGTCCGCGACCTCGTGGAGATGGGCCGGCTCGTGACCGGGCCGGACTACCTGCGCGCCGAGCAGGCGCGGGCCCTGATCATGGCCGAGATGGCCGGCGTCCTGGCCGAGGCCGATGTGATCGTCGGCCCGGCCTCGCCGCTGACCGCGTGGCGGACGGACGAGTCCGCGGTGTCGCTCGGCGGGCGCGCGGAGAGCGTGCTGGCGGCCTCCTGGCGTCTGACCTACCCGTTCAACCTCGCGGGCCTGCCCGCCATCGCGCTGCCCTGCGGCTTCGACCGGCGCGGCCTGCCGATCAGCCTCCAGATCGCCGCCCGGCCCTTCGCCGAGGCCGAGATCCTGCGCGTCGCCCACCAGTACGAGCGGGCGCACGACTGGTGGTCCCGGGTGCCGCCCCTGGCCGGCTGACGCGCCGCCCGGTCCCGCGCAGCTGAGCGGGACCGGGGCGGTCGATTGTACGCAACCAATACCGCATCTAATCGTGCGGATCCGCGTGATTTACCGATCGATGCCTGTGGAACCCTTTCTCCGTGGTCGCCGTTGCTGGGTTCGATTGAAGTCAGGAGGCTCACCAATGCGGACCATCATTCTCTCGGGTGCCCTGCTCGCGGCCCTGTGCGGCGCGGCGAGCGCCGAGGACACCACGGTCATCCGCCGCGACGGGCCCGCCGTCGTCGACCACCGCGACACCACGGTCGAGCGCCGGGAGGTCACCACCGGCAGCGTCGATTGCGGCTCCAAGACCGTCCACAAGGAGGACGGCATGGGCAACTCCAAGACCGTCCACAAGGAAGGCTGCAACTGATCCCCGGCGGCCAGACGCGACCTGACGACCCTGGAGATCTCAGCATGACGAGCAAGCTTCTTCTGTCGCTGGCGACCGCCGGCCTCCTCGCCCTCCCGGTGGCCGCCCAGGCGCAGGGCACCCTGCGGGGCGCGGCCGAGGGCGCCGAGGCCGGATCGGCCGCGGCCGGACCGGTCGGCGGCATCGTCGGCGGCGCGGTCGGCGCGGCGACCGGCACGGTGGGCGGCATCCTGGGCGTCGACGACCGCCCGCGGTTCCGCAGCTACGTCCGCGAGCGCGGCGCGCGCTCCTACAGCTGGGGCGGCCCGGTCCGGGTCGGCACCGTGCTGCCGGAGGACAGCGTCACCTACTACGACGTGCCCAGCGAGTACCGGGTGCGGCCGGGCTACCGCTACACCATCGTGAACGACCAGCCCGTCCTGGTCGATCGCGGCCACCGCATCGTCGAGGTCATCGACTGATCGGAGGGGCGCCGGGATCCCGGCGCTCCGTCAGGCAGGACGGCCCGCCCGGCATCGCCGCGGCGGGCCGTCGCGCGTGCGGCGGGCCGTGCCGGACGAGGAGACGAGATCGCGCGTCTCGCGCGGGCACGGGCGCTGGAGACGAGGCGCGACGGACCCCCTCTCCCGGGTGGGAGAGGGCCGGGTGAGGGACGAGAAGTAGCAGGATCGAGCGCCCCGTCGCCGTTCAGCCGAAGTCGAGACTTTCTCGGTGAGGCCGCATCCCTCACCCTGTCCCTCTCCCGCACGGGAGAGGGGACCCGCGGCCGGTCCTGAAGCCGCTGCCGACACGGACGGGCGGATCCGACGGCCCGCCGCGAGGGCGCGGCCGGTCGCGGCGGGAGCGGCCCCCGCCTCACCCCCGCGTGAGCACCAGTTCCGGCAGGTGCAGGGTGATCCGGTAGGCGGAGGCGTCGTGACTGCGCGTGACGCGCGCCTCGAGCTGGCGCAGGGACATCTCCACCAGCAGGGTGCCGAAGCCCCGGCCCGGCCGCGGCTCGGCGACGCGGGCCACGCGCTCGCACCAGTCCAGGACGAGCCCGTCCGCCTGCCGGTCCCAGGTGACGGACAGCGCGCCGTCGTCGGACCCGAGCGCGCCGTACTTCACCGAGTTCGTCGCCCACTCGTGCAGGATCATCGCCAGCGACGACACGTGCCGCCAGTTGATCGCCACGAGGGGACCCTCGATCACCGTGGGGACGTGGTCGCGGTACGGGCGCAGGGTCGCGCCGATCAGGCCCGCGAGGTCGCTCATGCCCTGGCCGTCGGACGGGTCGGCCAGGGAATGCGCCCGCCCGAGCGCCGAGATGCGGTCGCGCATGTCGGTGGCGAAGACGCCGATCTCCCGGTGCGTGCGGGCGCCCGCCGAGATCATGCCGCCGATGATCGCGAACAGGTTCTTCACCCGGTGGTTCATCTCCCGCAGCATCAGGTCGCGGGTCTCGGCGAGCGCGTATTCGGGCGACACGTCGATGCAGACGCCGACGATCCGCTTCCGGTCGCCGCTCCGGGTCAGGCGCCCGTAGCTGCGGATGTGCCGCGGCGCGTGGTCGGCGGCGCGCACGCGGATGCGCGCCTCGAACTCGTCCAGGCCGTGCGCCGCCTCGGACAGCGCCGCCTCGAAGCCGGGACGGTCCTCGGGCAGCACGCTGGCCGCCAGGGCCGCGGTGGGGTGCGGGGCGTCGGGAGCGAGGCCGAACATCGTGCCGGCGGTGCTGTCGACCACGACGGTCCCGGCATCCGGGCTGTATTCCCAGACGCCGATGCCCCCGGCCTTCACGGCCAGTTCCAGCCGCTCGCGCTCCGCGGCGAGCTGGCGCTCCAGCGACAGCGCCTCGGTGATGTCGGTGAGCACCAGGGTGGCGCCGTCGACGCTGCCGTTCTGCAGGCGGTAGGGCAGCACCCGCAGCGAGAGCGTGCGCTCCCCGTCCCGGGTGGCGACGCGCCGCTGGATCACCGAGCCGCCGGCGCAGACCTCCCGGGCGTCGTGCAGGTACTCGTGCCCGGCGAGCCGGCTCGACACGTCGGCGAGGGGGCGGCCGCGATCGCCCGGCTGAAGCGGGAAGATCGTGGTGGCCGCCGTGGTGAAGCTGCGCACCTTCAGCTCGCGGTCGAGCACCACGACGGCGAGGTCGGTGGATTCGAAGAAGTTGCGCAGGTCGGCATTGGCGATGGTCAGCTGCTCGACCTTGATCTTCAGCTCGTCGTTGACCGTGGACAGCTCCTCGTTCGTCGACTGGAGCTCCTCGTTCATCGACATCATTTCTTCGTTGGAGCTCTTCAGCTCCTCGTTCGTCGTCTCCAGCTCCTCGACCGCCGAGCGCAGCTTGTAGCGGGTGCGCAGCAGCTCCTCTTCCAGCGCCTCGACGTGGTCGCCGCCGGCATCCATCTCGATCAGGTCGAGGTCGTCCGCCGCCCGGAAGGCGCCGGTGTCGCGCACGACCAGGAGCATCGAGCCGTCGGGCAGGGGATCGCAGATCAGCTCGACCGGCTGGACGCCGTATTCCGAGCGGATCTCCACGTCGCGGACGACCACGCGCTTGCGCACGTCCCGGGTCTGGCGGAGCAGCGGGCCGATGACGTCGCGCAGGCCCGGGCGCGCGAGGGTGATCGCGCTGGTGCCGCCGGTCCGGGTCACCGGGAAGTCGAAGTAGCGGCTCAGGCGCCCGTAGGCGGCGATGATGCCGCCATCCTCGTTGAGCACCATGCTGGGCGGGGCGTAGCGCTCCATGACGCGGCGCACCGCCACGGTCTCGTCGGCGATCGAGGGCTCGCCGCGGCGCTCCTCGCGGCCGCCGCGCCGGACCTCGCCCCGGCGCGCGCTCCCGGGCAGGTCGATCGGGTATTGCGGCGCGCCCGGCGGCCGCTCGAACAGGCGGGCATGCTGGTCGATGACGGGGAAGAGGTGCTCGAACCGGCTGACGCTCTCCGAGGGGCCGAGGAACAGGTAGCCCCCCGGCCGGACCGCGTAGTGGAACAGCGGCACCACCGATTGCTGGAGGCGCTCGTCGAAGTAGATCAGCAGGTTGCGGCAGGACAGGAGGTCGACCCGCGAGAAGGGCGGGTCCTTGACCAGGCTGTGGCTGGAGAAGCGGATCAGGTCGCGGATCTCGGCCGCGACGGTGAAGCGCTCGGCGTGGAGGACGACGTAGCGCTCCCGCAGATGGGCCGGGATGTCGGCGAGCGCGGCGGCCGGGTAGGTCGCCTCCCGGGCGATCTGGAGCATGCGCTCGTCGATGTCGGTGGCGAAGATCTGGACCGCCAGCGGCACGCCGAGGCGGCGCGCGGCGTCGGCGAACAGCATGGCGATGCTGTAGGCCTCCTCGCCGCTGGAGCAGCCCGGGATCCAGACCCGGATGTCCTCCTCGGGATCGCGGGTGCGCAGCAGGGGTTCCACCACCCGCTCCCGGAGGAGCTCGAACATCTCGGCGTCGCGGAAGAACCGGGTGACGTTGATGAGGAGGTCGCGGAACAGCGCCTCGCACTCGGTCTTGTCGGCCCGGACGCGGCCCAGATAGGCCCGGCCGGACTCGAGCCCGAGCACGTGCATGCGCCGCTCGACCCGCCGGACCAGGGTGGTCCGCTTGTAGCCGGAGAAGTCGTGGCCCACCGCGGCGCGGATGACCCGGCAGAGGTCGTCGATGTGGTCGGCGACGAGGCGGGCCTCGTCGTCGACGCCGTCGGTGCCGCGGCGGCGGAAGAAGCTCGTGAGGCAGTCCACGATCTCGCCCGGCGGCCGCACGAAGTCGACGAGGCTGGTCCCGACCGCCGAGAGCGGCATGCCGTCGTAGCGGGCGGTGTCGGGCTGCTGCACCACGCAGACGCCGCCGTGCTCCTTGATCGCCCGCAGGCCGGTCGTGCCGTCGGCCCCCGTGCCCGACAGGATCACGCAGGCGGCGTTGGCCTGCTGGTCGACCGCGAGCGACAGGAAGAAGTCGTCGATGGGCCGGCGCAGGCCCCGCGGCTGGACGAAATGGGTCAGTTCGAGGACGCCGTTCTGGATGACGAGGCCCCGCCCGGGCGGGATGATGTAGACCTTGTCGCCCGCGATCCGCTCCCCGCCCTCGCACTGCAGCACCTCCAGCTCGGTCTGCCGGTCGAGGAGCTGCGCCAGCATGCTCTCGTGGTTGGGGTCGAGGTGCTGGACGATGACGAAGGCCATGCCGGTCGGCGGCCGGGCGCGCGCCAGCATCTCCCGCAGGGCCTCGAGCCCCCCCGCCGAGGCACCGATTCCCACGACGGGCCCGGCGAAGGGCGGGGCGGTCACCGTCCCGGCGCCGTCCAGGACCTCCGAGGCCTCGCCTCCGGGGGCGTTAAGGAAATCCTGGTGCATCGAGATCCGCGAGCGTGAGCTTGGCCTGCGCGACCGTGGCGACCGTGTTGGCGATCGTCATCAGCGAGCCCTCGATGACGAGCCCGCTCTCCGCAAGCGTCGGGGTCAGCCGGGTCAAGGTCCGGCCGAGTTCCGTATCGTAGGCGGAAAGCAACTCGGGTTGCGAGCGGCTGACATCGAATTGGGATGCGAAAAGAAAGCGCACCTCGCCCGAGAGCGCCCTCAGTTTGGACATGTACAGCAGGTTGACGAAGGGCTTCCCGTCCTTGCGGAAATTCAGGATCGGCGTGCGCACCGTGTCCTGCCGGTCGTTCTCCAGGAAGGCGTGGATCTTGGCCCGCGCCTCCCGGTTGTCGGCGTCGCGCTGGAGGAGGCGGCAATTGCGCCCGACGACCTCCGCGCCCGTGTAGCCGGTGAGCTCGTGGAACCGCTCGTTCACCAGGAGCAGGACGTTGTCGTCGCCCGCCGCCGCCAGGGCCAGGGCGATGTGGGATTTCGCGAAGAAGGTCGTGAGTTCGGCCGGGATGGTCTGCGTGTCCACGGTAGGTTCCCTGTCGCCTCCGTTGGCGCGGTCCTGCTGGTTCGCTCCCGGGTCCGCCCGACCGACGGGCACCGTGCCGAGGACGCCCGCGAGGACGCCCGCGACGACGCCCTCATGGGCGCGCCGGCGCGGTATGGCAATGACGCGCGGGCCGGCGAACCCGTTCCGCGCGGGCCTGCGACGCCGTGTGCCCGGGGGCACCGCCGGCCCGGGCCGCCGGACCTCAGCCCTCGCCGCCGATGATGCCGCGGATGCGGGTGGCGAGCGCCTCCAGGGCGAAGGGCTTCGTCATCACCTGCATCCCGGGCCCGAGATGGCCGTGGTTGAGGGCGGCGTTCTCGGCGTAGCCGGTGATGAACAGGACCTTCAGGTCCGGGCGGTGCTGGCGGCCGGCATCGGCCATCTGGCGGCCGTTCATGCCGCCGGGCAGCCCGACATCGGTGATGAGCATGTCGATGCGCACGTCCGACTGGAGCACCTTCAGCCCCGAGGCGCCGTCCGCCGCCTCGATCGCCGCGTAGCCGAGATCCTCCAGCACCTCGGTCACCAGCATCCGCACGGTCGGCTCGTCGTCCACCACCAGGACCGTCTCGCCCTGCTCGGCGCGGGGCGCGTGGGCGAGGTCCGGCAGGCTCACCTCGGCCTCCGCCTCGCCGAGATGGCGGGGCAGGTAGAGGCAGACCATCGTGCCCTGGCCGACCTCCGAGTAGATCCGGACCTGCCCGCCCGACTGCTTGGCGAAGCCGTAGATCATCGACAGGCCGAGGCCGGTGCCCTCGCCGATCGGCTTGGTGGTGAAGAACGGGTCGAAGGCCTTGGCGACCACGTCGGGGGTCATGCCGGTGCCGTTGTCCGAGACGCAGAGCGTCACGTACTGCCCCGGCTCCAGCTCGCGTTCCTGGGCGGCCCGGTGGTCGAGCCAGCGGTTGGCGGTCTCGATGACGATGCGCCCGCCCGCCGGCATCGCGTCCCGGGCGTTGATGCACAGGTTGAGCAGCGCGTTCTCGAGCTGGCTCGGGTCGACCAGCGTCGGCCACAGGCCGCCGGCCCCGACCGACTCGATCGCCACCGACGGGCCGACCGTGCGGCGGACGAGCTCCATCATGCCCTCGACCAGGCGGTTCGCGTCCGTCGGCTTCGGGTCGAGGGTCTGGCGGCGCGAGAAGGCCAGCAGGCGGTGGGTCAGGGCGGCGGCGCGCTTGGCCGCGCCCTGCGCCGCGCCGATGTAGCGGTCGAGGTCGCCGACCCGCCCCTGCAGCATCCGGGTCTGCATCAGCTCCAGCGAGCCGACGATCCCGGCCAGCATGTTGTTGAAGTCGTGGGCGAGCCCGCCGGTGAGCTGGCCGACCGCCTCCATCTTCTGCGACTGGCGCAGGGCCTCCTCGGCGCGCATCAGCTCGGCCGTCCGCTCGGCGACCCGCTGCTCCAGGGTCTCGTTGAGGCTGCGCAGCGCCGCGGCGACGCGGTCCCGCTCGGCCTCGACGGCGCGGCGCTCGTCCACGTCGATCAGGACCCCGGGGAAGCTCAGGGGCGTGCCGTCGGGCGCGTGGTCGACGCGGCCGTTGGCCTCCAGCCAGTAATAGTGCCCGTCGGCGCGGCGCACCCGGTACTGGTGCGCGTAGGCGCCGCCCCGGGCGACGGCCGCGTTGATGGCGGCCGCCAGCCCGGCCTGGTCGTCCGGGTGCACGGTCGCGACGATCCGGGCGAGCGGGATGCCGTCCCGGCCGAGCGCCGGGTCGAGGCCGAAGCTGCGGGCGAAGCCCTCGTCGACCGTGAACCGGTCGCTCGGCAGGTCCCAGTGCCACGTGCCGATGATGGCGCCCGCCGCGAGGGCGAGCTGCACGCGCTCGATGTTGGTCCGGGCGAGCGCCTCGCTGGTGCGCAGGGCGTCCTCCGCCTGCCGGCGCGCCGTGATGTCCCGGAACAGCACCGAGACCTGGCGCCGGCTCGCCGGCCCGATCCGGGCGGCCGAGACGTCGATGAAGCGGTCGGCCTGGGCGAAGAAGCGCTCGAACCGGATCGGGAGTCCGGAGCGCAGCACGCCGCCGTAGAGTTCGAGCCAGGCCTCCGCGTCCGCGGCCGACACGAGGTCGCGCAGCGTCCGCCCGACGATGCCGGCGATGCCGGTGTGGCGCTCGTAGCCGGGATTGGCCTCGACGTGGACGTAGTCGCTCAGCGGGCCGTGCGGGCCGTCGAAGAACTCGATGATGCAGAAGCCGTCGTCGATGGCCTCGAACAAGGTCCGGTAGCGCTCCTCGCCGGCGCGCAGGGCGTCGCGGGCCTCCCGCTGCTCGGTGATGTCGCGCGCCACCCCGGAGAACCGCACCGGCCGCCCCGCGGCGTCGCGCTCGATCTCCCCCTGCCGGGCGATCCAGCGGATCTCCCCGGTATCCGGCCGCCGGATCCGGTAGGCGACGTCCCGCGGGGCGTCGCCGCGGCGCCGGCTCGCCGCCGTCGAGATGAGCGCCTGGTCCTCCGGCAGGATCAGCGCCTCGACCAGCTCGGCCGGGTAGGTGTCGCGCTCCGGCAGCCCGTAGAGCCGGCAGAATTGCGGGGTCGGGTGCAGGAGCCCGTCGTCGACCCCGACGGTGAACAGGCCGATCCCGCCCGCCTCCTGCGCCCGCAGCAGGCGCGCCTCGGCCTCCCGGAGGGCCCGGCCGGTCCTGTCCGAGTCCGCGGGGGGCTGCGGGAGCGGCCGGGCGTCCTCCCGCGCGGCGGCCGCCCGCGCCCGGAGGCCGGCGGCTTCCTCTTCCAGCGCGCGGGCGCGCCGCAGGAGCGCCTCGGTCCCCGTCTCGTCCACGCTCAGCGTCCGTGCGTCGCGACCGCGTCCCCCGCCGGCCGCGCGGGGCGGTCGGGGCGGATCGCCGGGGCTGGGAGGGCGGGTGATACGGGCACGGGGCTGGCGCTGCGACAGAGTGGCGGGTCGTGGACGCCTTCTGCCGGAAACGGACCTCGGACGCCACGGCAACCGACCACAACGCGCGGAAACCGCTGAGGCTGCCTCGGAGGCCCCGGCGGCCCCGAGACCGGCGGGCGTGCGTCCCGGTGATGGGGCCGCCGGCTACGGCTCGGCGAGGCGGCAGGTGGCGCTGCTCGCGCGGGGCCAGCCGTAGTAGATCGTCTCGGCCTGCACGTCGGCGAGGCCCACGACCTCCGGCACCGAGGCCCGCTGGGTGTCGAGCACCGCCCCGCCGGCTCCGGTGAAGGTGCACAGGACGGTCACGTTCGTCGCGAGGTCCGGGCCGGTGTTGCGCAGGTTGACCATCGCCCGCTGCGGCTCGTGCGAGTCCGGCGGCGTGTGCAGCCGGGTCTCCCGCAGGACCAGGGCGGCGTCGGCCCGCGCCGGCGGGGCGAAGGCGACGATCAGGCCGGCAGCCAGGAAGGCGGCGGCCCGCCGCGACGACTGCATCCTGCGCATGGTCGGTCCATCCTATCGTCGTGCCGGGTCACGGTGCCGGGTCTCGGACCCGGCACCCGCCTCGATCCAACTTGTAACCCCGGATCCCGGTTCGCCGTCAGCCGCCGCGCGCCGAACGCAACGCCGCGCCTGAGACAGGCTGAACCGGCCTCAGTTGCGCAGCGGCTTGGCGTCGATCTGCATCCGGTAGATCGTCGTCGGGAACTTGACCGCCGAGGCCGCGCCGCCGCTCATCGCCGGCGTGCGGTTCATCTGCGCCGCCGGGATCCACAGGCCGCCCTGCTCGTCGATCCACATCGCGTCGACCCAGACGAGCCGGGGGTCCTGCACCAGCGTGCTCATCGTCCCGTCCGGCGCGATCTTGAGGATCCGCAGGCCGTCCGTGTCGCTCGCGTAGATGGTGCCCGCCGCGTCGATGGCGGTGCCGCCGGTCGCCACCGTGGCGGCGTGGAGCTTCACGTGCTCGGCGCGCTCGGCGTCGCTCACGGCGGCGTCGTCGAGGTACCGGGTCTCGATGCTGTAGAGCGGCCCGGTGCACGCCTGGTAGTAGAAGGTCTTCCCGTCCGGCGAGACTTCCAGTTGGTCCGCGTGGATGAACAGCAGCTTGTCCTTGTCGTCCCGGAGCACCCGGCCCTGACCGGTCAGCGGGCGCTGCGCGATGGTCGACCAGTGGCCGTCGAGCACCCGCCGCAGGCCGCCGGTCTCGCGGTCGAGGACGATCAGACCGGGCTGGCCGGCATCCGTCAGGTAGATGTGGCCGCCGTTGAAGCGGAAATCGTCGATGAAGCTCTTCTCGGTGGTCGCCGCCTGCAGCGGGTAGACCTTACGAACGGTGTTCGTGGCGAGGTCGATCTGCACGAGCTTCGGGCCGCCCGGCAGCGGCGCCGCGCCCATGCCGGGCGCGCCCTTGTCGACCACCCAGAGGTCCCCGTCCGGGCCGATCCGGATGGCGTTGACCGCCACGAAGGCCTTGGCCGGGTCGTCGCCCGTCTTCCAGGCGTTCCAGGCCGCGTCGGGGAACGGCACCGCCTTGCCGTCCCGCCACTCGCCGAGTTCGATCCCCGAATCCTTGCTCTGCCGCTGGAACGGCGAGAACAGCCGGCCGTCCGAGGACCGGGTGATGCCGTTGAAGACGAGGTCGTTGGATTCCACCATCGGCTTCAGGGCGTCGGATCCGGCCGGCGCCTCGGCGGCGCGGCCGGGCGTGCCCAGGCCGGTTGCCAGCAGGAGGGCGAGGAGCGTGGCGCGCATGGTGGGATCCCGGTCCGGCGGTGAAGCGTCTCGCCCGGTAAGTCCGCGGGACGCGCGGTGTTCCGGGCCGACCCCATCGGCCGCAGCCGAACCGCCAGCGCGCGGGCCGCGCCGGGGACGCCTGCGACGCTTCGCCGGGGCTGGATCCCGCCGATTTGAGAACATATAGTGAACAGACGGTGAGCGCCGCGCGGGGCGGCCGAGGAGGAGCGAGGGATGGCCAAGTACCGGTTCCACTGCACCAACGGCCTCGAATGCGTGTTCGACGCCCGCGGCACCGAGGTCCGCGCGACGGCACGCCTCGTCGACCGGGCCCGGAAGGTCGCCTCCGACGTGCGGCAGTCGCTGGCCAACCGCACCGACTGGGCCGAGTGGCGGGTGAGCGTGCACGACCTCTCGGGCCGGCGGGTCCTGGTGCAGCCCTTCGTGCAGCCCTTCGAGAAGGCGTCGGGTCGCGCCAGGGCGGCCTGAATGGCGGCGCCGATCAAGACGGCCCGCCCGGGACCGCTCCCGGGCGCGGAGGCGACCGCCGCGGAGGCGGATCGGACGATCCGCCCTCTGAGCCTGTCGGAGTTCATCGGTCAGCGTGCGGCGCGTGCGAACATGCAGGTGTTCATCGAGGCTGCGAAGAAGACCGGTCAGGCGCTCGACCACGTGCTGTTCGTCGGTCCGCCGGGGCTGGGCAAGACGACGCTGGCCCAGATCGTGGCGCGCGAGCTGGGCGTGAACTTCCGCTCGACCTCCGGGCCGGTGATCGCCAAGGCCGGCGACCTGGCCGCGCAGCTCACCAACCTGGAGGAGCGCGACGTCCTGTTCATCGACGAGATCCACCGGCTCAACCCGGCGGTCGAGGAGATCCTCTACCCGGCCATGGAAGATTACCAGCTCGACCTGATCATCGGCGAGGGCCCGGCGGCGCGCTCGGTCAAGATCGAGCTGCCGAAGTTCACCCTGGTCGGCGCCACGACGCGGGCGGGGCTGCTGACGACGCCGCTGCGCGACCGGTTCGGGATCCCGATCCGGCTGGAGTTCTACGAGATCGACGAGCTGGAGCAGATCGTGGCGCGCGGCGCGCGGGTCCTGGGCTTGGGCATGTCGGCGGAGGGCGCCAACGAGATCGCCCGGCGGGCGCGGGGCACGCCGCGGATCGCGGGGCGGCTGTTGCGGCGGGTGCGGGATTTCGCGGTCGTGGCGGAGGCCGAGACGGTGACGCGGGCGATCGCCGACCGGGCGCTGCAGCTCCTGGACGTGGACGGGGCGGGTCTGGACGTGATGGACCGCAAGTACCTGAGCCTGATCGCGCGCGCGTTCGGGGGCGGCCCGGTGGGGATCGAGACCATCGGCGCGGCCTTGTCGGAGCCGCGCGACGCCATCGAGGACATCATCGAGCCCTACCTGATCCAGCGCGGCTTCGTGCAGCGCACGCCCCGCGGCCGCGTCCTCACACGACACGCCTACCGGCATCTCGGCCTGCCGGAGCCCGAGGCGGCCGCGGTCGCGGCCTGAGCGCCGGCCGAATTGCCGGACCCCGCGGCCGGCCCTAGCTTCCCTCCGCACGGCGGAGGCGCCCGCGATGATCGATCTGTACGCCTGGAACACCCCCAACGGCCGGAAGATCAGCGTGGCGCTGGAGGAGATGGCGCTGCCCTACCGGGTCATCCCGGTCGACATCACCCAGGGCGCGCAGCACGCGCCGGACTTCCTGGCGATCAGCCCGAACAACCGCATCCCCGCCATCGTCGATCCGGACGGGCCGGACGGGTCGCCGATCCCGGTCTTCGAGTCCGGCGCGATCCTGCTCTACCTCGCCGAGAAGACCGGCCGCTTCCTGCCCGAGGACCGGCGGCAGCGCGTCGCCGCCCTGGAATGGCTGATGTGGCAGATGGGCGGCTTCGGGCCCATGCCCGGCCAGGTTCACCACTTCCTGACCGTCGCCGAGGCCGACCGCGCCTACGGGCTCGCCCGCTACAGCACGGAGACGCACCGGCTCTACGGCGTGCTGGACCGGCGCCTCGCGCAGGTCGCGTACGTCGCGGGACCGCTCTCGGTGGCGGATTTCGCGATCCTCGGCTGGGCGTGGCGCCACGAGCGCCATCAGGTCGACCTCGCCGACTACCCGCAGGTCCGGCGCTGGTACGACCGGATGATGGCGCGCCCCGCCGTGCAGCGGGGCTTCGCCGTCGCGCTGAGCTGAGGCGGGGCGTCCCTGGTCCGGCGCTTGCGACGCGGAGGTCCACCGTTCGGGGAGTGACGATGAGGCGACGCACCTTCCTCGCCGCCGGGGCCGCGGCCCTGGCGGCCCCGGCCGTCGGGCGGGCGCAGGGCGCCCGGGTCCTGCGCATGGTCCCCCAGGCGAACGTCACCTCGATCGATCCGATCTGGACGACCGCGATCGTCACCCGCAACCACGCCTACGTGATCTACGACACGCTGTTCGGCCTCGACGCCGAGCTGCGGCCGCGGCCGCAGATGGCGGCCGGCCTCAAGGTCGAGCAGGACGGGCGCCGGGTGACGATCCCCCTGCGCGCGGGCCTGCGCTTCCACGACGGCACGCCGGTCCTGGCGCGGGACTGCGTCGCCAGCATCCGGCGCTGGGCGGCGCGCAACGGCTTCGGCCAGACCCTGATGGCCGCCACCGACGAACTCGCCCACGACGGCGACACCGATATCGTGTTCCGCCTGAAGGCGCCGTTCCCGCTCCTGCCCCAGGCGCTGGCGAGCGTCAGCCAGCCGGCCTTCGTCATGCCCGAGCGGATCGCCCAAACCGATCCGTTCAAGCAGATCACCGACGCCACCGGCTCCGGGCCGTTCCGCTGGAAGGCCGACGAGTTCAACTCGGGCAGCCTGATGGTCTACGAGCGCCACCCCGGTTACGTGCCGGCGCCCGGGACGCCGAGCCTGACGGCGGGCGGCAAGGTCGCCCATTTCGACCGGATCGAGTGGCGGATCATCGCCGACGGCGCCACCGCGGCGGCGGCCCTGCAGAACGGCGAGATCGACTGGTACGAGCAGCCGCCGCCCGAGCTCCAGCAGCTGCTCGCCCGCAACCGCGACATCGTGGTGGAGGGCCTCGACCGGCTCACCAACCCGGCGATCCTGCGGATGAACCACCTGCAGCCGCCCTTCGACGACGTCGCGGTGCGCCGGGCGGTGCTGCCGGCGATCGTCCAGAGCGACTTCATGGCGGCGATCGTCGGCGACGATCCGGCCACCTACGACGACCGCTGCGGGATCTTCACGCCGGGCACGCCGATGGCGAGCCAGGCCGGCCTGGAGGCGCTGACCGGGCCGCGCAGCCTGGAGGCGGCCCGGGCGGCGCTCAAGGCCTCGGGCTACGACGGGGCGAAGATCCGGCTGATCGGCCCCACCGACATCCTGGCGCCGTCGGCGCTGACCCAGGTCGCGGCCGACCTGCTCCCCCGGATCGGCTTCAACGTCGACCTGGCCCTGAGCGACTGGGGCACGGTGATCCAGCGGCGCGTCTCGCGCGAGCCCGTCGAGAAGGGCGGCTGGTCGGTGCTGCTCACGACCTTCTCGTCCTTCGACAACGCCGACCCCGCCGCCCTCCAGCCGCTCCGGGCCAACGGGCCGAACGCGTGGTTCGGCTGGCCGTCGGTGCCGCGGCTGGAGGCGCTGCGGACCGCGTGGTTCGCGGCCTCCGACGCGGAGGCGCGCCGGGCGATCTGCGCCGACATGCAGCGGATCGCCCTCGAGGAGGTCGTGTTCGTGCCGGTCGGCTCCTACCGCTCGATGACGTCCTACCGGCGCGACCTGACGGGCCGCCTCCCGGGCTTCCCGATCCTCTGGAACCTCCGGCGCGCCTGAGGGCGCGGCTCCGCCGCGCGCCGGGGCCGCCTCAGGCCCTCCGGCGCACCGTGCCGGCCTCTGCCTCTGCTTCCGCCGCGCCCTCGCGCTCCAGCCGCTCCAGCAGGTCGCCGAGGGGCATCGGGCGGCCGATGTGGTAGCCCTGGGCGTAGCGGCTGCCGTGCCGCCGCGCCACGTCCAGCTGGGCCTGCGTCTCGATTCCCTCGACGATCCCGTCGAGGCCGAGGTTGCGGCACAGGTCCAGGATCGCGGAGACGAGGCTGCAGCCCCGGTCCGTGTCGATGTCGGCCATGAAGCCGCGGTCGATCTTGATCTTGTCCAGGGGCAGGCGGTGGACGTAGCCCAGGCTGGAATAGCCGGTCCCGAAATCGTCCAGGGCGATCTTGATGCCGAGGCTGCGCAGGGTGGTGATGGCCGCCTTGGCGTGATCGAAGTCGCGCATCAGGGCGGTCTCGGTCAGTTCGAGCGTCAGGCGGCGCGGGTCGAGGCCGCTGCCCCGTACCGCCGCCAGGATCGCCAGGACGGTCTCCGGCGAGGCGAGGTCGTGGGCGGAGAGGTTGAAGGACAGGCCGGTCCCGGGCGGCAGCCGCGCGCCGTCGGCGAGCGCCTTGCGCAGGAGCAGGAGCGTCACCGTGTGGATCATGCCGCAGCGCTCGGCGGCCGCGATGAACCGGTCCGGCGCGACGCGGCCCAGCGTCGGGCTCGTCCAGCGCGCCAGACCCTCCACGAAGGCGGTCCGGCCCGTCTCGAGGTCGAGGACCGGCTGGTAGTGCAGCACCATCTCGGCGGCGAGATCCGCCGTCCGCAGGGCCGTCTCCACCGCCTGCTCGGCGCGGATCGCGTCTTTGTGCTCCTGCGAGAACAGGGTCGTCGCGCCGCGGCGCTGCTCCTTGGAGTGGTAGAGCGCGTAGTCGGCGCGGTCGAACAGGGCGTCGGCGTCGTGCGAGATCCGGCAGGGCAGGGCGAGCCCGCCCGAGCAGCCCGTGACGACCCGGATGTCGCCGATCTGGATCGGCTGCTGCAGCGCCGTGCAGACGCCGTCGCAGAAGGCGAGCGCCGCCGCGGCCGAATCCGGCGCGCGCAGCAGCACGCCGAACTCGTCGCCCCCCAGCCGCGTCACCACCGCGTCGGCGCCCGCGAAGCCCGCGAGGCGCCGGCCGGCCTCCGCCAGGACCCGGTCGCCGACATTGTGCCCGTAGGTGTCGTTGATCGGCTTGAAGCGGTCGAGGTCGAAGATCGCCAGGGCGAAGGGTGTCTCCGTTCCCGCGGACGACCGGATCGCCTCGTCGAGCTTCTGGAAGAAGTAGCGCCGGTTGGGCAGGCCGGTCAGGCTGTCCGTCTGGGCGAGGCGCGCGTTCTCCTCCGAGAGCCGGCTCGCCACGGCCTGGGACGCGACGAGGTCGACGAAGGCCCGGTAGTTGGTGTTGAGGATGCGGACCATCACCGCCGTGACGAAGGCCGTGTTGGCGGCGATGGCCAGGAAGACGTCGTTCCCGCTGGTCACGCAGCAGAACAGGAACACGCTCATGACGATGCCGGTCACCAGGAAGGCCGCGACCGGCAGGTGCGTCAGGCAGAAGATGCAGGCGATCACCGTGACGGCCACGAAGATCGCCACGTGGCCCTGCTCGTAGGGGCCGCCGTACCGGTTCAGGACCATCGCCCAGATCACGAAGGCGACCGAGAAGAAGGCCGTGAGCACCGTGGTCAGCCGCAGGTGACGGGACGCCCGCGCTTCGCCGAACGTCTCGGGCCGCAGCCGCAGCCAGTGCGCCGCCCGCACCACGCACAGCGAGATCACGACGGCCGGGATGCCGAGCGTCAGGAAAGCGGGCGCCAGACCGTAATGCGTCACGGCGAGGGCGCCGGCATTGACCGAGAGCAGGCCGTAGAGGCTCGGGACCTGCTTCTGCAGCTCCGCGAGCTGACGCGTGGCGGTCAGGCCGCGGGCGGATGCGGTCAACGACGCGATCAGTAACGAGAGCAGATGTCTAGGACGGTTCATCGGAGCTGTGGCTGCGCTATTTTCCTATTACTATTTTTGATTGATTAAGGAGACATTTAAGCGACGAAAGAGGAAAATAGTCGTCCGGGGCCTGGCCGCGCGCTCTCGGGACCCCTTTATCGGCGATCTTCAGAAGACGTGATGGCGATCGATCGGAGTTTCGGCGACATCTGCCCTGTCTTGACTGAGTGGCGCCGTGAATTTTATTGACTCAGTTGCTGGGGCTTGATTTCAGATCTTCATCGGCTGGTCCCGCGCCGGCCCGGCAGGCCCGACCCGATGCCACGCCGGGTCTCGCCCGTGCCCGGACTCCCGGCGGGCCGCCAGGACTGGCTGCCTGCCCGTCGATTGCCCGCGCGGCGCATCCCGGCGATGATCGCCGCCGCGACGCGGCCGAGGCCGGGAGGTTGGGGAGAGACCGATGAGAACCCGTGACCGGGCCGCCCGCCTGGCGATCCTCCTCGGCGGCCTGTCCATGGCCGCCGGGCCCGGGCGGGCCGAGACGATCGACGTGACCTTCGCCTGTTCGAACGGACAGGCGCTGGCCGTCACGTTCGTGAACGCGGCGGGGCCCGACAAGGCGGTGGTCCGGCCGGCGAACGGCGCCGCCGTCACCCTGCCCGTGCAGATGAGCGGTTCGGGATACCGCTACGCCGACGCCACGCACGAACTCCGGGGCAAGGGGCGGTCGGTCACGTGGACCGACGGGTCCGGCAAGCCCGTCACCTGCACCGACCCCACCCCGGCCGACGCCAAGCCGCGCTAGAACGTCCGGAGCCGGGCAGGGGGTGGGCCCTGAGACCGGCCCCGAGATCGGCCCTGAGATCTTCGCCGAACTCCGCTCCGGGAGCGGTTCCGGACGCGGATGCCTCCTTTCCGGCCACGACTCTTGTGCCGGCCCGGCCGGGGCCTGATGTTGGCCGCCGGCGAAGCGGAGCGGTGGTCCATGGCTGTCGTGCGGCGGATCGGCCTCGTGGTCTGTCCCGATTTCGATTTCATGGCCCTGGCGGTGACCTCGCCGTTCGTGCTGGCCAACAAGTACGCGGGGGCGACACTCTACGACGTCCGCGTGCTCGCCGAGCAGGGCGGCCGGGTCCGCGCGGGCCTGGGCCCCGACATCGCCACCGAGCCCCTGGGCGCGCCGGACGCCTTCGACACGATCCTGGTCGCGGCCGGGATCGGGCTCCCGGAGACCACGCCGGGCCTCGCCGGCTACCTCCGGGCGGCGGCCCGGGCGACCCGGCGGGTCGCGGGGCTGTGCCTGGGCGCGTTCGTCCTGGCCGATGCCGGCCTGCTCGACGGGCGCCGCGCCACGACCCACTGGCACTTCGCGGCGCAGTTCCGCGAGCGCTATCCCGCGGCCCGGCTGGACATCGACAAGATCTACATCGCCGACGACAACATCTGGACCTCGGCCGGCATGTCGGCGGCGATCGACCTCGCGGTGGGCATGGTGGAGCGCGACCACGGCCGCGACCTCGCCCACCGCGTCGCCCATGGCCTGGTGATGGAGCGCCGCCGGGCCGGCGGCCAGGCGCAGCACTCGGCGCTGCTCGAGGTGGATGCGCGCACGGACCGGATCCAGAGCGTCCTCGCCCACGCCCGCCGCAACCTGCGGCGGCCGCTCACCACCGAGGACCTCGCCGCCGTGGCCTGCCTCAGCCCGCGCCAGTTCACCCGGCTGTTCCGGGCCGAGACCGGCGTCTCGCCCGCCAAGGCCATCGAGACGATCCGCGTCGAGGCCGCGAAGCTGATGCTGGAGGAGAGCCGCCTGCCCATCGAGGAGATCGCCCAGGAGGCGGGCTTCGCCAACCGCGAGCGGATGCGCCGCGCGTTCCTCCGGGTCCACGGCGCGGTGCCGCGGACGATCCGCCGGGCGGCCGGGCCGCTCGCGGTCGCCTGATCGCGCGGACATGGCCGGAAACGTGGCTTTTTTGACGTAGGCCGATCCCGGGGGGCGACCGTAAGCATGGCCGGGGGCTCAGCCGATCCTCGGAGAAACGCGGCCATGGTGAACCTGACGATCAATGGCCAGCCGCGCGCGGTCGAGGCCGAGCCCGACACGCCGCTCCTCTTCGTCCTGCGCGACACACTCGGGATGACCGGCACCAAGTACGGCTGCGGGATCGCCCAGTGCGGGGCCTGCACGGTGCTCCTCGACGGGCAGGCGACGCGCTCCTGCCAGGTGCCGCTGGAGAGCGTCGGCAGCCAGGCCGTCACCACCATCGAGGCGATCGAGCAGGACGCCGTCGGCCGGAAAGTCGTCGAGGCCTGGGTCTCCGTGCAGGTGCCCCAGTGCGGCTACTGCCAGTCGGGCCAGGTCATGGCCGCCACGGCCCTCCTCAAGCAGACGCCCAAGCCCACCGATTCCGAGATCGCCGAGGCGATGACCAACCTGTGCCGGTGCGGGACCTACAACGCCATCGCCGCCGCCGTGCGGCAGGCCGCCGCCTGAGGAGGCCGCCATGGACCAGCTCCTGGATTCCGCCCGTCACGGCGCGCCCCTCGTCGATCCCGTCCCCGACGCCCCGGCCCGCCGGCCTTCCCCCTCCCGCCGCGGTGTCCTCGCGGCGGCCGGCGGCGCCCTGGTGCTGAGCGCCGTCGTGCCTCTCCGCGCCGCCCGGGCGGAGGCGCAGGGCCCCGCGGAGGGTGCGGGCGCCCTCGCGCCCAAGCCCGGCACCCGGGTCGCCGCCTTCCTGGAGATCCACCCGGACGGGACCATCAGGCTGCTGAGCCCCTTCGTGGAGGGCGGTCAGGGCATCGCCACCGGCCTGGCGCAGATCGTCGGCGAGGAACTCGACGTGCCGCCGTCCCGCTTCGTGGTGGAATGCGCGCCGCCCGGTCCCGACTACGCCGTCGTGAACGGCATCCGCATGACCGGCGGCAGCTTCTCGACCCGGTCGAGCTACGACGTCATGCGGCGCCTCGGCGCCACCGCCCGGGACCTGATGATCCGCGCCGCCGCGGCCCGGCTCAAGGTTCAGGAGGGCGAACTCACCACCCGCGACGGGGTCGTCCTGCACCCGGCATCGGGCACGGCGCTCCCCTACGGCGCCCTGGCGGCCGACGCGCTGGCGCTGAAGCCGAACGAGGGCGTCGCCCTGCGCGACCCCCGGACCTTCCGCTACATCCGCAGGTCGGTCCCGCGGATCGACGCGCGGGACAAGTCGACCGGCCGGGCGATCTACGCGATCGACCAGAAGGTCGACGGCATGCTCTACGCCGCCGTGCAGCACGCGCCGCGGCTCGGGACCGAGCCGGAGAGCCTGAAGAACGAGGCCGAGATCGGGGCGATGCCGGGCGTGCACGCGGTGCACCGCCTGCCGGGGGCCGTGGCGGTCACGGCCGACAGCTGGTGGCGCGCCCGCAAGGCCGTCGAGGCGCTGCAGGTGGACTGGTCCGCCGGCAAGGCCAGCGGCCTCGACACGGTGGCGGCCGATTTCTCCTCCGCCGGCATGCTCGCGGCGCTGAAGGCCTCGGCCGATCCGGGCCACGTCGCCGAGGCGGAGGGCGACGTGGCGGGCGCCTTCGCCAGCGCCGCCAAGGTGGTCGAGGCGGATTACGAGGCACCCTACCTCGCCCACGCCCAGCTCGAGCCGCCCTCGGCGATCGCGCGGTTCAACGGCGACGGCACCCTCGACGTCTGGCTGCCGAACCAGATGCCGGAGGTGTTCCAGGCGGTGTCGGCCAAGGTCGCGGGGCTGGAGCCGGCCCAGGTCCGCATCCACTCGCCGATGCTCGGCGGCTTCTTCGGCCGGCACTTCACCTACGAGGCCGGCAACCCGTTCCCGCAGGCGATCCTGCTCGCCAAGGCGACCGGGCGGCCCGTGAAGGTGCTGTGGTCGCGCGAGGAGGAGTTCGCCCGCGACGCGGTCCGGCCCCTGAGCTTCAGCCGGTTCCGCGCGGCCCTCGACGCGGCGGGCCGGCCGACCGCCGTCACGGTGCGCACGGTCGGCGAGGGACCGATCGGCCGCTACTTCAGCATGATGATGCGGACGCCGGTCGACCCGTCCGCGGTCGAGGGCATCGTCGAGAAGCCCTACGCGGTGCCGAACCGGCGCATGACCTTCACCAAGGTCGCGCATCCCGTGAACATCGCGTTCTGGCGCTCCGTCGGCCACTCGATGAACGACGCGTTCTACGAGAGCTTCCTCGACGAGGTCGCGCAGGCCGGCGGGCAGGACCCCTTCGCGCTGCGCATGGCGCTCCTCGCGGACAGCGCCCGCCACCGCGCCCTGCTGACGGCGGTGGCCGAGATGTCGGGCGGCTGGCGGCGCGGCCCCTACCGGGCCGAGGGCGGCCAGCGCGCCCGCGGCGTCGCGATGGCCTCGCCCTTCGGGTCGGAGACCGCCACCGTCGCGGAGGTGTCCGTGGAGGGCGGCGAGGCCCGCGTGCACAATCTCTGGATCGCGTTCGATCCGGGCAGCATCGTCAACCCGGCGATCGTCAAGGCGCAGGTCGAGTCGGCGGCCGCTCTCGGCCTGTCCTCGGTCCTGTTCGAGCAGATCGTCTACCGGGACGGCGTGCGCCAGTCGCAGAACTACGACACCTACCCGATCCTGCGCCGGGAGCACATGCCGGCCGTGCACGTGCGCATCGTCGAGAGCGGCGCGCCGATGGGCGGTGTCGGCGAGCCGGGGCTGCCGGGCGTGCCGCCCGCGGTGCTCAACGCCGTCGCGGCGCTGACCGGCCAGCGGATCCGCGCCCTGCCGATGGCCAACACCAAGCTCGGCGCCGCCTGAGCGCCCGACAACTGACCGCGGGACGACCACGATGACACAGGCTCACGGCAAGGCCCTGGTGACGGGCGCGTCTTCGGGGATCGGCGCGGAGTACGCGGCGCAGCTGGCGGCGCGGGGGCACGACCTCGTCCTCGTGGCCCGCGACGCGGCCCGGCTGGAGGCCCTCGCGGCGCGCCTCGGCGGGGAGACGGGCGTGGCGGTCGAGGTTCTGCCCGCCGACCTGACCCGGCCGGCCGACCTCGCCGCGGTCGCCGCGCGCCTCGCGGCCGACGCGGCGCTGCGCCTGCTGGTGAACTGCGCCGGCCTCGGGCCGATGGGGCCGGTCCTCCCCGGGCCGGCGTCGGGCTACGACCCCATGGTCGCCCTCAACGTGACGGCGCTCCAGCACCTGACGCTGGCGGCGGCCCCAGCGTTCGCGGAGCGCGGCGGCGGCACGATCGTGAACGTGTCGTCGGTGGTCGCCCTGCTGCCCGAGCGCTTCAACGCGGTCTACGCGGCCAGCAAGGCCTACGTGCTGGCGCTCACCCAGGGGCTCGCCGCCGAGCTCGCGCCCCGGGGCGTGCGCCTGCAGGCGGTGCTGCCCGGCATCACCCGCACCGAGCTGTTCGCGCGGGCGGGCGCCGATCTCGACCGGATCCCCGCCGCGATGATCATGGAGGCGCGGGATCTCGTGGCCGCGGCCCTCGCGGGGCTCGACGCGGGCGAGCCGGTCACGATCCCGTCCCTGCCCGAGATCGACGACTGGGCAGCCTTCGAGGCCGCCCGCCTGCGCCTCGGCCCGAACCTCTCCCGCAGCGCGCCGGCCGCGCGCTACGGCCTCGGCTGAGCGGCGTCCGGGGCGCGCGGCCCGCCCTGGCCCGGGCGCGCCGGACCCGCTAGGAACCGCCCGTCCCGGAGAGCGAGGCGTCGGCGTCCCGCGGCGGCCCGACTGCGACGCGGAGAACACCCTTGCCTGCGCCCCCGCCCGCGGCCCCGTCGCGCTTCGACGCCGTGCTCCTGGATCTCGACGGCACCCTCGTCGACAGCCTGGCCGATCTCCGGACAGCCCTGAACGAAACCCTGGCGCGGGAGGGCCTGCCGCCAGCCGGTGCCGCCGCGATGCGGGCGATGGTGGGCGACGGCGCGGTGGCGCTGCTGCGGCGCGCCCTGCGGGCCTCGGGCGGCGATCCGGGGCGGGCGCCGGCGCTGTTGCCGGCCTTCCTGGCGGTGTACGAGCCGCTCGCGGCCGCCGGCACGCCCCTGTTCCCCGGCGCCGCCGCGGCGGTCCGCGATCTCCGGACGGCCGGCTACGCCCTGGCGATCGTCACCAACAAGCCGGCCCGCGCCACCGGCCTGATCCTGGACGCGGTGGGGCTGGCGCCGCTGATCGACACGGTCGTGGGCGGCGACACGCTGCCCGAGCGGAAGCCCGATCCCGCGCCGCTCCGGGAGGCCCTGCGCCGCCTGGATGTCGCGCCCGGACGGGCCGTCATGGTCGGCGACATGCACCACGACATCGCGGCCGCCCGGGCGGCCGGCACCGCCGCGATCCTGGCCCGCTACGGCTACGGGCGCCCCGAAGACGCCGAAGACGCCGGCGCCGTCCTCGACGACATCGGCGGCCTGCGGGCGATGATCGGGGCGCTGCCCGCGGGCCGCGCCCCGGTCTCCTAGCGGTTTCCCGCGAGGTCGAGGCGGGCGGGGGCGTCCGGCGCCCGGGCCTGCCGCTCGAGGACGGCGCGGGCGCTGTCGGCGAGGACGAGCCAGGCGCCGGCCATGAGGGTGACGTCCTTGAGGACGAGGCGGCCCGCGCCCGACAGGTAGGGGAAGCCGTGCTGGGCATCGCCGAGCGCGGCGACCCAGGCCTCGGGGGTGGTGACGAGGAACGACAGGGTCACCACCGGGGTGAGGAAGGCGAGCACCGCCCCGGCCAGGCCCAGCCGCCGCGACACCAGGCCGGCGAGGACGAGCAGGCCGATCAGCAGCTCGACCGTGCCGAGGCCGCGGGAGAACGCGTAGGTGTGGTTGGCCGTCTGCCACGCGCGGGCGGCGAGGTTGAGCTCGCCCTCGTGGGTGAGGTGCTGGGCGTACTGGTCGGGGTGGGCGTAGAAGAACGCCATGACCGGGCTGTTGGCGACGAAGGGCGTGATGCTGTCGGCCTCGTAGGGCGCGAACTTGAGCGCGCCGATCCAGAGGAAGATGACCGCGATGGCGACCCGCATGGCCTGGAGGCCGAGGCGGTTCGAGCCAGGCCCCGAGACGAGGCCGAGGACGCGGCGAACCTGCGTGTTCATGACACGACTCCTTGCTCAATCGGATGGGGGGAGGGGCTACGCCTCGGCGGAGGCCGCGAAGGCGTCGAGCGCGCGGGTCGCGTAGACGACCGCGGCACCGGCACCGAGGCTGGTGGCGACCCCGAGGGCCTCGGCCAGCTCGGCCTCGGTGGCGCCGAGCTTGCGGGCGGCGTCGGTGTGGACCGTGATACAGCCGTCGCAGCGCAGGGAGATCGCCACCGCCACCGCGATCAGCTCGCGGGTCTTGGCGTCGAGCTGGCCGGTCTTCTGGCCCGCCGTGCTGAGGGTGCCGTAGCCCCGCACCGTGTCCGGGCTGAGCTTGGCGAAGTGTCCGACGCCGGCGGTGACCTGCTGGCGGTAGGTGTTCCAATCGATCATGGGCATGACGACCTCCTGCGTGATGACGAGGAAGGTAATCGGGGCCGGCCGCGCCCTCGATGGCCGCGCGGCGCAGGCCGATGACCGCGCGGATCAACCCGCCTGCGGGGGCGCCTCGGCCTGCCGGGCCTGTCCGGGACGGATCCCGTACTTGCGCAGGAACGCCCGGCTGAGGGCGGCCGCGGACTGGTAGCCGACCTCCGCGGCGAGACGGTCCAGCGAGACCGTCTCGGTGCGCAGGCGGTGATGGGCGAGCCCGAGCCGCAGGTCGGTGAGGAATTCCAGCGGGGCGACGCCCGCGGCGGCGCGGAAGGCGCGCACGAGGCTCGCCCGCGACGCGGCGGCCGTCGCGGCCAGCGCGTCGAGCGTCCAGGGATGCACCGGGTCGCGCACCATCGCGAGCACCGCCCGGGCAGTCAGCGGCTGCCCCAGGAGACGCAGCAGCCCCTCGGCCGGGGCCGACGTCTCGAGATGCGCGCGCAGCATCATCATGAACAGCGCGCTCGCGAGGTTCTCGGCGACCGCGACCGACCCGGCGCGGAGGTCGTTCAGCTCCTCGCGGATGCCCGCCAGCAGCGGCGCGAACCGGGTGGCGAGGGGCTCGGCGCCGACGCTCAGGACGAGGAGGTCCGGCAGGGCGGTGACGATCAGGGTCCGGGGCGCCGCCTCGAAGGCCAGGCGGCCGCAGATCAGCTCGACGTCCGGCTCGGCCCCGACGGTGGTCTTGAACCGCAGATCGTGCGCGTGGCGGACCGCGACGGGCAGGGGCGTCGACGGCGGCGGCCCCGCGCCGTGGAACAGGTGCGCGTCGCCGCGCGGCAGGAGCAGGATGTCCCCGGCCGCGACCTGCAGGGGCGCCCCGCCGGGCCGCCGCAGCGTGGCGCGGCCGCGCGTGACGAGGTGGAAATAGGCCTGCCGCGTCGGCTCCGGCGCGTGCGGGGCGGCCCAGGCGCCGCCGAACCGGCAGACGTCGTCCAGGTGTGGCCGCACGCGCAGCAGCGGCGCGAGGCCGCTCAGCGGGTCGTCGGCCCCGGCGGTCTCCGGCGCGCCCGCGCGGCGCCTGATCGGTCCGGCCATGCTCCCCGTGCTCCGGAATGTCTCCGGGCCCGGCATAAGGGCGCGCGGCGGCCTCGACCAGGGTTGTTCGTCCGTCGCGCGGCGTCAGCCCGCCGCGATGGCCCTCTCGACGAAGGCGGTCACGCCCGCGATGTAGCGCTGGATCGGGATGCCGCGCTTCCGGTGCTTGGCCCGCTTCACGTACCAGTCCTGCAGGAGCGGCTTGATCAGCGCGGCGGTGAGGTCGACGTCGGCGACCGCGAAGACGCCCGCCGCCGCGCCGCGGGCGAGGACCTCGGCGAAGATGCGCTCCGTGGCGGCCTCGCTCTCCGTCGCCATCGTCCGGGCGGGGGCCGGGAAGCCCTTCGCCTCCATGAAGGCGAAGACGAACCAGGGCTGCATCGCCTCGGTCAGGCGGATATGGGTCTCGATCAGCCAGCGCAGGTGGGCGGCCGGATCCGCCGCGATCCCCGCCGGGGCCTGCCGCAGGACCGCCTCGGCCGTCTCGGCCACCTCGGTGAGGATCATCACCAGCAGCGTGTTCTTGTTGTCGAAGTACGAGTAGAGCCCGCCCATGCTGAGCCCCGAGGCCCGGGCGAGATCGCGCAGGCTCGTCTCGTGGAAGCCCTGCCGGCTCGACAGCTTCAGCACCGCCTCGATGATCCGCGCGAGATTGGCGACGGCGACGTGGTCCTTCCGGACGCTGATCCGGTCCCGGTGCCGCGCCAGGATCCGCGCGCAGATCGCCTCGGTCGCGTAGGCGTCCCTCGCCGGAAGGTTCGCCGGCGGGGCGGCCGGGGGAGCGTCTGCGGGGCTCATCGATCCATCGTCGCTCCGTCGCCGCGCGAGCCCGCCGGGGCCGCGGCCGGGGCCAGCTCCCGCGGTCTAGCCCGTTGCCAGGCACGAATCCAGGCGATAAAAAGCGAGCGCTCGCTCGATTTTCGTCGCCGGCACCGACCCAGGAGGTGGCCCGTGGATTTCACCATCTCCCCGCGCGTCGAGGATTACCGCGCCCGGATCGCGGCCTTCGTGGACGCGCATATCCTGCCGCTGGAGGCGGATCCGGCGGCCTATGACGGTCACGGCAACATCGGTCTCAGCGAGCTGGCCCGGCTGCGCGCGCTCGCCCGCGACCAGGGCCTGTGGTGCCTGCAGCTGCGGCCCGAGACCGGCGGCGCCGGGCTCGACAAGGTCGGCATGGCGGTCTGCTACGAGGCGATGAACCGCTCGATCTTCGGGCCGGTCGTGTTCAACTCGGCCGCGCCCGACGACGGCAACATGATGGTGCTGGAGAAGGTCGCGACCCCGGACCAGAAGGCGCGCTGGCTCGCGCCGATCGTGGACGGGCGGGTCCGCTCGGCCTTCGCCATGACCGAGCCGCATCCCGGCGGCGGCTCCGATCCCGGGATGATCCAGACCCGGGCCGAGCGCCGCGGCGACGGCTACGTGGTCACCGGCCGCAAGTGGTACATCACGGGCGCCGAGGAGGCCGAGCACTTCATCCTGATGGCGCGCACCTCCGACGACGCGCGCAAAGGGCTGACCGCCTTCCTGTTCCACCGGGACCAGCCCGGCTGGCGGATCCTGCGCCGCATCCCGATCATGGGCCCCGAGGAGCACGGCGGCCATTGCGAGCTGCTGTTCGAGGGCCTGGAGATCCCGGCCGAGAACGTCCTGATGAGAGAGGGCGACGGCCTGAAGCTCACCCAGATCCGCCTCGGGCCGGCGCGGCTGACCCACTGCATGCGCTGGCTCGGCCTGTCGAAGCGCTGCGTCGAGATCGCCCGGGCCTACGCGGCCGAGCGGCACGGCTTCGGGATCCGGCTGGCCGACCGGGAGAGCATCCAGCTGATGCTGGGCGACCTCGCCATGCGGATCGAGATCGGGCGCCTCCTGGTGATGAAGGCCGCCTGGGCCCTCGACCAGGGCAGCTTCGCCCGCAAGGAGGTGTCGATGGCCAAGGTGCACGTGGCCAACCTCCTGCACGCCGCCGCCGACACGGCGATCCAGATCAACGGGGCGCGGGGCTACTCGACCGACACGCCCCTCGAGTGGATCTACCGCTACGCCCGGCAGGCCCGCCTCGTGGACGGGGCCGACGAGGTCCACAAGATGGTCCTCAACCGCAACCTCGAGGCCGAGGGCGACGCCTTCTGGTCGTGGGGCGTCGGGGCCTGAGCGGCGCCGACACCGTCCATCCGCCGCGCGGGGCACGCCGGCAGGCTGATTGAGGCATGGAGGCCGAGAGTATGACCGAGGTCGTGATCACAGGCGCGGTGCGCACCGCCATCGGCGCGTTCGGCGGCGCGCTGGCCGGCACGCCCCCCTCCGTCCTCGCCGCCCGCTGCGTCGCGGAGGCGCTGCGCCGCGCCGGGACCGCGCCCGAGGCGGTCGGCCACGTGGTCCTCGGCAACGTCATCCCGACCGAGCCCCGGGACGCCTACATCGCCCGGGTCGCGGCGATGGAGGGTGGCATCCCCGAGGAGGTGCCGGCCATGACGGTCAACCGCCTCTGCGGCAGCGGCCTGCAGGCGATCGTCTCGGCCGCGCAGTCCATCCTGCTCGGCGACGCCGAGACGGCCGTGGCCGGCGGCGCCGAGAGCATGAGCCGCGCCCCCCACCTCCTGACCACCGGCCGGACCGGGTCGCGCATGGGCGACGCGGTGCTCGTCGACTACATGCTCGGCGCCCTGACCGACCCGTTCGGCAACGGCCACATGGGCGTCACCGCCGAGAACGTGGCCGCGCGCTACGCCGTCCCCCGCGACGTGCAGGACGCCTTCGCGGCCGAGAGCCAGGCCCGCGCCGCGCGGGCGATCCGCGAGGGCCGGTTCCGGGAGCAGATCCTGCCGATCGAGGTCCAGCGCCGGCGCGAGACGGTGGCCTTCGACACCGACGAGCACCCGAAGGCCACGAGCGCCGAGGACCTCGCCAAGCTGCGCCCGGCCTTCTCCAAGACCGGCAGCGTCACGGCCGGCAACGCCTCGGGGCTGAACGACGGCGCCGCGGCCCTCGTCCTGTCGAGCGCCGCGCGGGCGGAGCGCGACGGCGCGACGCCGCTCGCCCGGATCGTCGGCTACGCCCACGCGGGCGTGGACCCGTCCGAGATGGGCATGGGCCCGGTGCCGGCGGTGCGGCGCCTGCTGGAGCGGACCGGCCTGCGGGCCGCGGATTTCGACGTCGTCGAGTCGAACGAGGCCTTCGCGGCGCAGGCCTGCGCGGTCTCCCGCGAACTCGACCTCGACCCCGCGAAGGTCAACCCGAACGGCGGCGCCATCGCCCTCGGCCACCCGATCGGCGCCACGGGGGCGATCATCACCGTGAAGGCCCTCTACGAGCTGGCCCGGACCGGCGGCCGCTACGGGCTCGTGACCATGTGCATCGGCGGCGGCCAGGGGATCGCCATGGCCCTCGAGCGCGTCCCGTGACGCGGCCCTGAGGCACCATGCTGGACGCGGATCAGAGAACGGCGCTCTGCGCCTGGATCGGCCGGACCCTGGAGGCCGGGACGGTCACGCTCGACGACGCGCGGCCGCTGACCGGCGGCTCGATCCAGGAGAACTGGATGCTGTCGTGCCGGGTCGACGGGGCGCCGCGGGGCTTCGTCCTGCGCAAGGACGCGGCCGCCACCATCGCGTCGAGCCGCTCGCGGGCGGAGGAGTTCCAAATCCTGCGCGCCGCCTTCGCGGCCGGCGTGCGGGTGCCGGAGCCGGTCGGCTTCTGCGCGGATCCGGGGGTGGTCGGGGCGCCCTTCGCGCTGATGGGCCTCGTCTCCGGGGTCGGGCTGGGGCCGCGGGTGGTCAAGGACACGAGCCTCGGCGGCGACCGCGCGGCGCTCGCCGAGCAGCTCGGTCGCCAACTCGCCCGGACGCACGGCATCCTGCGGGCGGGCATCCCGGGAGCCGCCCCGGCGGACGACCTCGCCTTCCTCGGCGCGCCCGAGCCGGAGCCGGCCCGGGCCGAGATCCGCGCGCTGCGGGCGAGCCTCGACGGGATCGGCGCCGCGCGCCCGGCCCTCGAATGGGGCCTGCGCTGGGCCGAGCTCCGCGCGCCGCCCTGTCCCGAGCCGGTCCTGGTCCACCGCGACTTCCGCACCGGCAACTACATGGTCGATGCCGAGGGCCTGACGGCGATCCTCGACTGGGAATTCGCCGGCTGGGGCGACCCGGTGCAGGATATCGGCTGGTTCTGCGCCGCCTGCTGGCGGTTCGGCCGGCCCGATCTCGAGGCCGGCGGCATCGCCCCGCGGGCCGCCTTCTACCGCGGCTACGAGGCCGAGAGCGGGCGCGCGATCGACCCGGAGGCGGTGCGCTACTGGGAGATCATGGCGCATCTGCGCTGGGCGGTGATCGCCCTGGAGCAGGGCCACCGCCACGTCTCCGGTCAGGAGACGTCGCTGGAACTGGCGCTCACCGGCCGGATGGCGCCCGAACTCGAGGCCACGATCCTGCGCGAGACCGCGCCCGAGCGGTGGGGAGCCCGATGAGCGACGCCTTCCCGGACGCGCCCGCCGGCGCCGCCCTCCTGGCGGTCGCCCGTCAGAGCCTCCTGGACGAGGTCGCCCCGGCCCTGTCGGGGCGCCAGCGCTACGTCCTGCTGATGGCCGCCAACGCGATCGGTCTGGTCATGCGGGAGATCGAGCAGGCGGGCGCCGCGACCGGGGCCTGGGAGCGGGCGCTGGACGGCGCCGCATCGGCGTCCGATCTGGTCGCGGCGATCCGCGCCGGCCGCCGCGACGGGGACGCGGCGCTCCACGCCGCGCTCGTCGAGGCCACGCGGATCGCCGCCGGCATCTGGAAGGCCCCGGGCTAGCGATCCCGGGCTCCAGATCCGGGCGTCAGTAGGTGCGGCCGGTGCCCCGGCGCCGGTCGTAGCGGCGCCCGAGATAGGCGATGAGCTTCGGCACGATGAAGGCCGTCAGGAGCTTGCGCAGCATCGGTGGAGCCTCCTCAGCGGGCACGGCGGGCGAGCCAGCCCGCCGCGAAGGCGACGGCGGCCAGACCCAGCAGGGTGTTGGTGCGGTTGGCGTCGGCCGTGCGGATCGCCTGCCGGCCGTAATCCGCGCCGCGGCGGCGCACGGCCCGGGCCCGGTCGCGGCCCTCGTCGATCAGGTGGTCGGCCCGTCTCCGGGCGGCCTCGGCCAGGTGGCGGCCGTCCTCCGCCAGGTCCTCGGCGAGGTCCTCGGCCCGGTCGCGGGCGCGGCCGTAGGCGTACTGGGCCCCGCCGGCCACCTGATTGACGGCGCCGCGCACCTGGCGGGCCGGGTCGCCGGTCAGGCCGCCCAGGGCGGTCTGGGCGCGGCCCTTGAGATGGCGGGACGCGCCGCGGATCTGGTCGCGGTTCATGCAGCTCTCCTGTTCTCGGGGGGATGGAGCCCCGTCTCGGGGCGGCGGCGCCGGTGTGCCGGCGCCGCCGTGTCGGGATCAGTGCTTGCCGGTGACCTTGTCGGCGAGGCTCTTGGCGCCGTCCTTGACGTCGCCGACGGTCTTCTGCGCCTCGCCCTTCAGCTCCTGCGCCTTGCCCTCGGCCACCAGCTTGTCGTTGCCCGTCGCCTTGCCGGCCGCCTGCTTGACGTTGCCCACCGCCTCGTTGGCCAGGCCCTTGATCTTGTCGGTCGTGCTGCTCATCGCGTGCTCTCCTCTCTCTCGGGGTCGTGTCGTGGCTCGGGAGGTCCGGCCGGGCGCCCGCGCCCGCCGGGGTGGACGGCCCCCGCCGGGGCGGGAGCCGAGGGGATCACCGGGCGATCGCTGGACGATCGGCCGACGGTGGGCCGGCGATCAGACGCGCCGGGTCTCGTAGGCGCCCAGCAGGGTCGCGGGCTTGGGCGCGCCCAGCCGGCCGCCGACATACGCCGCCAGCGCACCCAGGATCAGCGCCAGCGCGGCGTAGAACGCGCCCTGCGTGGCCGCCGACTTGGCCGTCACCGCCGCCGCCTCCGCCTTCTGCTTGGCGCTGGCCACCGCCTGGTCGTACTGCTTCTCGTAGTCCTGGATCTGCTGGCGGGCCTGATCGACCGGGATGTTCTGCGCCTTGGCCAGGGCGTCGGCCGCCCGCGTCTCGGCCTGCTGCTTCTGCGACGGGTCGCCGGTGAACAGCGCCTTCACCGCCGCGACCGCCGCGTCCCTGGCCGCCTGCGGGTCCTGCCCGGCGGTCTGCTGCCGGACCTTGTCCTCGATGCCGTCCAGCGGGTTGGCGATCTTCGACAGCGACGGCGCCGCCGCCTGGGCCGCCGTCTGCACCGTGCCGCCCACCAGGCTGCCGGCCCCGCCCAGCGCGCCCGACACCGTGCTGAGCGTGCCGCCGACCAGGCCGCTGGCGGCCGAGGTCAGCAGGTAGAGGACGACCAGCGTCGTCACCGCCCAGGAGACCAGCCCGTGCAGGGCGGCCGCGCCCGGCAGGGTCTTGCCCGAGAGCCGCCCGGCGATGACGCCCCCGGCCAGCGAGGCCACGAGGCCCGAGGCGACGAACCAGAGCCCCGCGCCCATCGACACGGTCGAGGCGGAGGGGTTGTCGGCGGCGGTCGTGCCGACCGAGGCCAGCCCGACCCCGACGCCGACGAGGTTGACGATCACCTGGGTGACCAGCGCGGTCACGGCGCCAGCGAAGATCGCGCCCCAGGAGACTTGGTTGAGCAGGACGGCGCGCGTGTCGGCGTGCGCGTCCGGCGCGAGGGGCGTTGCAACGGTCTGGATGGTGGTCACGCTGTCACTCCGGGTGGTGGGTCGAAACTCGTGGGGCTGACGGCTCAGGCGCGGCTCAGGCGCGGCGGGCGCTGACGAGCAGGCCGAGGCCGAAGCCCGCGATGCCGGCGATCAGCAGGGCGGCGAGCGGGTACGCGGCGACCTGCTCGCCGACCTCGCGGGTGCCGCGGCGCAGGGCGCGGCTGCCGCGCGCGTAGGCGTCCTCGGCGACGTCGTAGGCCTCCTCGGCGGCGTGGCGGACGCCGCGCTCGGCGCGGGCGTACTGATCGTGCGCGGCGCCCTGGGCGCGGCGGGCGCGGGCCTCGACGTCGTCGGCCCCGAGATCGTCGACGGCGTCGCGGACCCGGCCGCCGAGGTCGCGGGCCGCGTCGGCCACGTGGTCGGCCGCGTCGCGCACGGTGTCCTTGGCCTGGCCGTAGAGGCTCTCGGCCTGTCCGGCGGCCGCGCGGGCGCGGCCCTCGACCGCGTCGCGCCGCGAGCCGGTCAGGTCGCCGAACGCGCCCTGCACCTTGCCGCCGAGTTGCCGGGCCGCGCCCGTGATCCGATCGGTGTCGACCATATCGTTCTCCTCCGTCGTCGCGTCGGCGATCGCCTCCGCGATCGCGCTGGTGGTGGGGGCGCCTCACCGTGAGGCGCCGGGTGACGTCCGTCAGCGCGGGCCGGAGCCCGCGGGCCCGGATCCGCCGGCCTTCGATCCGGGCACGTCCGATCCGGGCACGTCCGATCCGGGCACGTCGCGCTTCTGGCGCCGGCCCTCGGTCTGCGCCCGGGCATCGCCGGTCAGCTTGCCGATGGCCTCCTTCACCGAGCCCTTGAGGTGCTCGGCGGAGGGTGTCTTCCTGTCTTCGGTCATGGGCGCCCCGTCCTGCGTGAGAAAACCCTGGCCGACCGGAAGATGTGCGCCGGGCGTGGCCGATCAATGGTGTGGTTGTACCAGTATGGCGGTATCTATCCGTCAGAGATGTTCAGGGGAAAACCGTTCTCGCGCCCCCAGACGACCGCCTCGCTGCGCTTGTGGATGCCGATCTTGCGGTAGAGCGCGGCGCCGTGATTGCGCACCGTGTTGCGCGACAGGCCGAGCTTGCGCGCGATCGCGTCGTCGCTGAGCCCCGAGCAGATCAGGTTGAGGATCTGGCGCTCGCGCACCGTCAGGTTCGGCGCCGCCGCGTCGCCCGCCTCCCGGCCCGGCCGGCGCAGGTTGGCCAGCTTCTCGATCAGCCCGCGGCTGAACCACGACGTGTCGGCCATCACCGTCTCGATCGCGTCGAACAGCTCCCGCTCGGTGTGCTTGCGCTCGGTGATGTCCTGCAGCACCAGCAGCACGAAGGCGGTCTCGTTGATCGTGATCCGCTCGGCCGAGACCAGGCAGTCGAGGTTCGCGCCGCTCTCGTGGCGCAGGCAGACCTCGACGCCCAGCACGTAGCCCTGGCGCTCCAGCGCGGCCTCGACCTGCAGGCGCTGCTTGTCGGCGACCCACAGCCCGGCCTCCGCCAGCGAGCGGCCGACGACGCGGTCCTCGCCCAGGCCGAAGACCCGGCTGAACGCCTCGTTCACGCCCGTGACCTGGCCGTCGTCGGCGCGCACCAGCACGGTCGGCACCGGCGTCATCCGGAACGCCGTGGCGAAGCGCTCCTCGCTCTGGCGCAGCGCGGCCTCGGCTTTGCGGCGCAGCTCGAGGTCGGCGAAGGTGAACAGCATGCAGGGCTCGTCGCCCATCGCGATCGGCTGCCCGGCGACGATCACGAAGCGGCTGCCGCCGTCGGGCAGGTCGAGGCAGGCCTCCATCTGCGGGATCGTGCCGCCGGCGTTGAGGCGCGCGACGGCGAGGTCGCGGTTGCGGGCGCCGGCCAGGACGTCGACCTCGTAGACGCTGCGGCCGATGACGGCGTCGCGGGTGTGGCCGGTCATCTCCAGGAAGCCGTGGTTGACCTTGACGTGGCGCAGGTCGGACAGCCGCGTGATCACGGCCGGGGCCGGGTTGGCGTTGAAGGTGCGCTCGAACCGCTCCTCGGCCTCGAACTGGTCGGAGACGTCCTTGAGGATCAGGGCGAGGCAGCTCGGGTTGCCGTCGCGGTCGGTGGCCACGAGGCTGCGCAGGGAGTGGACGAAGTCCACGTCGGGTCTGTCGGCCCGCCGCACCTCGACCACGACGTCGTGGAAGCGCTCGCCGGCCACGACGCGCTCGATCGGGTACTGGTTGGGCACGATGTGGTTGCGGTAGCGCAGGCAGAAGCGGTCGCGGTAGGCGTCGACGGTGGGGCCGAGCTCGTCGAGGCTCTGGGCGCCGTGCATCGCCAGGGCGGCGGCGTTGGCGTAGGCGATGGTCTGGTCGGGCTCGACCAGGATCACGCCCTCGCTCAACCCGGCGATGATCTGCCGGAGCTCATGCCTGTCGACCCCCGCCGTCACAGCTCCCGCGCCCCCCGCCTGCCGTCACTGCCCTCGCGGCAGCGGGGCACAAACGGGTTGCGCACAAGCCGGTTCCTTCATCTAAGTTATTTTCCTGGTATACGCGCATCATTGACGCGGGCGATTTGGGCCAAAGATGAGTGCTCGCAGCGCCGCGACGCCGTTCCCGCGCGATCTCGGCCCCCTTCTCAGCAGACGTGGCCATGCCGAACGCGCAGGATATTGACCGACCATTGCGGAGCGCCGCGGAGCACGAGGTCGTGATCTCCGGATCGGGCATCCGATCCGGAACGAGTCTGCGGCAGGATTTTCCAGAAGTTGCAGATCTCGACGAAAATTCGCGCTTAGGGCGCCTGCTCGGCCGCCTGTCGGAGGCCGCGGCCGCCGCGGAGTCCGAGGGGCAGGTCCCCGCCGGCTTCGGAGCGGCGCTGATCGAGGCCGTGCCGGATCTGCGCCGCCGCGCGCTGACGCTGATCCGCGACGCCATCGCGGGCGACGTCCAGGGAGACGACCTCGTGCGGCTCACCCTCCTGAAGGCCTGGGAGCGCCGGGTGGAGTTCCGGAGCGGCACCGGGATGCCCGATCGGCTCGTCACGATCCTGCGCAGCCGCCCCGTCAGCGGCCGCGTGGCGTACCGCTTCGCGGTGCCGGATCCCGACGATGTCAGGTCGGCGGCGCTCCACGCCGGGCCGGCCGGCACGCGCGCTGTAAACCGGCATGTCTGCTGAGGCGGTCCGCCGAGGTGCCGGCCCACGTCTCGCCGTACCGCGGACGCCGCGGCGTCGTGCGAGAAAAGCGGCGTACTGGTAAAAATCTCTCATTCACATGAGTGTGTTAGGCCCCATATCGCGGATGCGGAACGCGCCGTGCGCCCTCGGGTGTCGGCGGGTTCCGGACCCTTTCTTCGAGGTTGTGCCGGGCGGATGGCCCTCTTGTCCGGCACGGCCGCGAGGCCGGGCGCCCGCGCCGCTCCGGGCGCGCGTCCGGCCCGTTGCCCTTCCCTCCGCCGGCCCGCGCCCCGGGCGCGGGGCTTCGGAACGGCCTGTCCCGGCCGACGGCTCCCCACGCGCCGGACCGCCCGACGGGGTGGCCCTGCGGGGATGCCTCCCACCCGAGATCACCACAGAGGAGATCATGACCCGATTTCGCGCTGCACTGCTCGCGCCCGCCCTGATCGTCGCGGTCTGCACCGCGACGGGAGCCGCCGCGGCCAACCGGTTCGACGGGTCCTGGTCGGTCATCGCCACCGCGGAGAGCGGGAGCTGCACGGGCCCCTACAGCTATCCCATCGTCATCCGGGACGGGGCCGTGGACGACGCCGGCGGCAACGGCGTCGACGCCTCCGGACGGGCCGGGGCGGATGGCCGGATCACCGGCACGATCCGCAAGGGGCTCGCCAGCGTCTCGGTCTCGGGCCGCCTGCGCGGGTCCGCCGGGACCGGCCGCTGGACGCTCTCGGGGCTCGGCGCCTGTGCGGGGCGCTGGACGGCCCGCCGCACCAGCTAGGGCTCGGGGCCGGCGGCGGCCGGTCCTTCGCCGACCCGGTGCGCCGACCCGGTGCGCCGCACGGTCAGACGCTCAGGATGGCCCAGCCGTGGGCCGGCAGGGTCACGCGGGCCCCGGCACCGCCGGCCTCGGCGAGGTCGCCGCCGCCGGCCTCGATCGCCCGGGCCTCTGGCACCGGCAGCGTCGCGGCCGCGTCGGCGAGGTTCAGGGCCGTCATCACCCGCGCGCGCCCGTCGCCCAGCGCGAGCACGAGCTCTGCGTTGGCGAGGTGCAGCGTCCGCGCCCGCGCGCGGTGCAGCCCGCCCTGGCGCCGCCGGAGGGCGATCAGATCCTGGTGCAGCCGGTAGACCGGCCAGCCGTACGGGGCGAGATCCGCGGGCGTCGGCGGGAAGGCCGGCCGGATGGCGTCGTCGCCGCCGACCCGCTCCTCCTTCACGCCGCGGAAGGCCTGCTCGTCGCCGGCGTAGATCGAGGGCGTCCCGCCGCAGGTCAGCAGGATCGCCAGCGCGTGCGGCAGGTGCCGCTCGTCCGTGAGCCGGCTCGCGATCCGCGTCACGTCGTGGTTGCCCACGAAGGTCAGGGGCGCGAACCGGTCGAGATAGCCGTTGTGCCGGTCCAGGGCGTGGGCCAGCTCGAACAGGTTGCGATCGTTGAGGGCGCTCCAGATCGCCTTCCACAGCTCGTACTGGGTCACCGCGTCCAGGCCGCTGTCCTGCACGATCCGGGTGTAATCGCCGTGGATCACCTCGCCGACAACGTAGGCCTCCGGATGCGCGAGGCGGACCTGCCGCAGGACGCGCGCCCAGAAGCGCGGCGGCACCGCGTAGGCCGCGTCCAGCCGCCAGCCGTCGGCGCCCCGGGCGATCCAGTGGCCCATGACGGCGGCGACGTGGTCGGCGACGCGCGGATCGTCGTGGTTGAGCGTGACGAGCTGCCGGTGCCCCTCGAAGCAGGCGTAGTCCGGCTCGATGCCCGGGCCGGAGCCCCGCGGCCAGGACAGCCTGAACCAGCCGGCCCGCTCGGATCCGGGCCCGTGCCGCAGGACGTCCTGGAAGGCGGGGTGGGCCCGCCCGACATGGTTGAACACGCCGTCGAGCAGGACCCGGAGGCCGCGGGCCCGGGCCGCCGCGATCAGCGCGTCGAAATCGGCCTCGTCGCCCAGGCGCGGGTCGATGCGGAAATGGTCGACCGTGTCGTAGCCGTGCGTGGAGGCCGCGAAGATCGGCCCGAGCGCCAGCCCGGACGCGCCGAGCTCGACCGCGTAGTCGAGCCAGCCGTGCAGGTGGGAGAGGCGGTGCGTGACCGGGGCGGCGGGCTCGGCCTCCTGGGGGGCCCCGACGAAGCCGAGGGGAAAGACCTGCCACCAGACAGTCTGTTCGATCCAGGACGCCACCCGACCTCCGTCCACTGCCAATCGGGACCGAACCCCGTCGCGCCGCGATGGTTGCAGGCCCCGGTGCAGGAGCGGGATCTTGGCCGCCCCGGCCGCGGCCTCGACCGCCGGTTTCCCCGTTCGACGAATCGGCGCCGTCCGGGACGCGCGCCTCCGCGGCGCGGGCGAGCGCCGTCGTGGCGCGTCGGCACGCGGTGCGGCGATCCTCCGACAGGTCGGATCCGGGCGTGGCGGCGGGCGCGGTCACGGGCCGCGAGCGGCTCGGAATTCGAGATCGGGTGGGTGGCGCGGGGCGCGGGAAGATCTCCGCCGACCGCCGCTAAGTCCCGGCCGCGACAGCGGTATCGCCGCGGCGCCGGGGTGCTGACTTGTCACCAGGAAAGCCTGGTGGAGCTGAGGGGATTCGAACCCCTGACCTCCGCAGTGCGATTGCGGCGCTCTCCCATCTGAGCTACAGCCCCGTCGAGGCGCCGGCCTTGTAGGCGCGGGCGGCTCGGCCTGTCAATTCCCTGTTTCAACGTCGCCCGCCGCGCGCCGCTCCGGCGCCCGGGTGCGGGCGCCCCGAAGGACACGCGCGGACCCGCATGAACGCCCTGATCTGGCTCTTCGACACGGTCGTCCAGCTTTTCATCTACGTCCTCATCGCGAGCGCGGTTCTCAGCTGGCTGGTGGCGTTCAACGTGGTGAACGTGCGCAACCCGATCGTCGCGCAGATCGGCGAGGTGCTCTACCGGCTGACCGAGCCGGTGCTGCGGCCGATCCGCAACCTGCTGCCCAATCTCGGCGGCGTCGACATCTCGCCGATCATCCTGATCCTGCTGCTGCTGTTCATCAGCCGCCTGCTGCACGAGTACGCCGTGCCCGCCACCTACGTTTACGCGCAGTAGGACTGCCCGCCCGTGAAGACGAATCCCGGCCGCTTCTTCGAGGATTTCCGCCTCGGCGAGACCATCCGCCACGCCACCCCGCGCACCGTGACGGTGGGCGACGTGGCGCTCTACACCGGCCTCTACGGTCCGCGCTTCGCCGTGCAGTCGTCGGACGCCTTCGCCCGGGCCATCGGCTACCCGAAGAGCCCGCTCGACGACCTGCTCACCTTCCACATGGTGTTCGGCAAGACCGTCCCGGACGTCTCCCTCAACGCGCTGGCCAATCTCGGCTACGCCGAGGGCGGGTTCCGGCGGCCGGTCTATCCGGGCGAGACGCTCTCCACGGTGTCGGAGGTGATCGGCCTCAAGGAGAGCTCGAACCGGCAGACCGGCGTGGTCTATGTCCGCTCGGTGGGGTCCGACGAGCGCGGCGAGACCGTGCTGAGCTATTGCCGCTGGGTGCTCGTGCGCAAGCGCGACCCCGAGGCGGCGATCGCCGAGGAGCACGTGCCGAGCCTCGCCAAGGTGGTCGACCCGCAGGACCTCGCGGGCGCCCTGCCGAAGCTCTCGGCCGCCGCCTACGACACCGACCTCGCCGGCAGCCCGCACCGCTTCGCGGATTACGCGGTGGGTGAGAAGATCGACCACGTCGACGGCATGACCGTCGAGGAGGCCGAGCACCAGATCGCCACGCGCCTGTTCCAGAACACCGCCAAGGTGCATTTCGACGGGCTGGCCGCCAAGGACACCCGCTTCGGCCGGCGCCTGATCTACGGCGGCCACGTGATCTCGCTGGCGCGGGCGCTGAGCTTCAACGGGCTCGGCAACGCCTTCGCCCTCGCGGGCATCAACGCCGGCCGCCACGTGGCGCCGCTGTTTTCCGGCGACACGGTCTATGCCTGGAGCGAGGTGCTGGCGACCGCCGATGTCGGCCGCGACGATGTCGGGCTCCTGCGCCTGCGCACGGTCGCCACCAAGAACCAACCCTGCGGTGCCTTCCCGGACCGCGCCGGCGACGGCTACGACCCGGCGGTGATCCTCGACCTCGACTACTGGGCGTTCGTGCCGAAGTAGGCGGCCGCGGCGCCTCGGTCGCCGCGCCGCAAGGCGGGACCGGCGGGGGCGCCTCAGCGGATCCCGCCGCCGACCACGCCCGCCTCGACCGCCAGCGAGAGGCGGTCCGTGACCGCCCACTCGACGCCCACGCCGGCGACCGGCCGCACCGCGATGTCCTGGCGCGTGAACGGCAGCGACCCCGGGGTCGGCCCGACGCGCAGCGTCTGGTGCAGGGCCAGGGCGCCGGTCTTGGCGTAGACCAGGACGTCCGGCGCGACGAGGGTGCCGACCTTCACCTCCAGCGACCCGGCGAAGTCGTTGGAATAGGCGAGCCGCCCGTAGCCCGGCGTGAGGTTGCCGCCGAGGCCGGCCAAGTAATCGAACCCGCCGCTGATGCCGTAGAGGATCGGGCCCTCCTGCCACATCCGGCCGCCCTCGAACCCGACGGTCGGTCCCGAATAGCTGCCGAAATGCCGGGACGTGCTGACCGCGTAGCCGGTCGAGAGGCGGGCGTAGGAGCCGGTCCAGCGGCCGTACGCGTCCTCGGGCATCTGCGGCCACGCGAAGGAGGGCAGCGGCGCGAAGCCGATGGACGGCCAGAACAGCGCCTGGGCGGCGGCGGGGCCTGCCGGGAGCCAGCAGGCCCCGAGCACGAGGCCGGCCGCGAGGCGGCGGAACGGACGGGAATCGGCGCGTCTGCTCATGCCGCCATCCTACCCGAAGGCGTCGGGTCGCGACAGGCTTGGCCGTGCCCTCCCGCGGAATCGTGCGCGTCCCGCCCGCCCGTCGCCGGCCGGGGCCGCGGCGGCGGGCGGGCGATCGCCGCGGGGCCGGGCGCTCAGATTTTTCCGTCGAGGCCCATCTGGTAGTACTTGTGGGTGATCTTGTCCTGGTTCTCGAGGAGCCAGTCGATCGAGGGCTCGTTGGTCATGGCCTTGCGGATGGCCTCGGTCATGCCCCTGCGCTGGATGTCGAACAGGGCCTTGTGGTCGACGTGCTGGGCCTCGATGACGCCGGGGCTGAGCCAGACCGAGCAGATGATGCCGAGGTCGTTGGCCTTGTGCTTGGGGATGTAGCCGGCGCGCACGGCATCCAGGACGCCGTTGGCGATGGCGAACTGGACGGTGCCCATCAGGATCGAGGTGTACTTGCTCTCGGTGACGCTGACCTTGGACACGCACAGGGTGACCGGGCGGACCATGATGTCGGTGTTGAGCAGGGCGAAGACGCGGCTGTGCCCGACGACCTGATCGCCGGTGAGCGTGGCCAGGGCGGTGCCGACCGGCCCGTCGAGCTCGCCGATGATGACCTCGGGCTCGGAGGCGGTGTTGGGCGGTCCGCCCGCCACCAGGGCCTCCCCGGCCCGCAGGATGATGCGCTCGTTCATGCTGTCCCTCGTCAAGGTCGGGCGATCCCGCTCTGCCCGACGGCGCGGCACCTAACACCGGCCCGCCGGGCCTGTCGACGCGGGCGCGGCTCCCGCCCGACGCCTCACGCGCCGTCGCGCGCCTCGCGGCGGAGCTGCGCCGCGTCGATGTGGTCGGGGTGCCGGAAGGCCCGGGTGCCCAGCACCCGAACCGGCCCCGCCAGCGCGTGGCCGAGTTCCGTCAGCGCGTCGTCGACCCGCGGCGGGATCGCGGGCGTCACGGTCCGGGTCACCAGCCCGTCGCGCTCCCGGTTCCGCAAGGTCAGTGTCGATCTCCGCTGGGAGATGGTGCCGATGCCCCGCCTCAGTTCGTCGAAGCGCTGCGCGCGCAGGAGCATGATGACGGGCAGGCTCCACGTGGCGCCGATACGCGACTGGACGCGCGAGACCTTCTCGCATTCGGGCCCGTGCCCGGCACCCGGCTCAGTCACATCCATGTAACCTCGGTATCAACCCTGTGCGTTCTTGCGCGGTCGACGCGCGGCCGTATCCTGATCCGGTCACAAAGAGGAACCGGGTTACGCTATGAAACTCCTCCATCTCGACGCCAGCATCCTGGGCACCGGCTCGGTCTCGCGGGAGCTGTCCGCGCTGATCGTCCGGCGCCTCGCCGGGGATGCGCCGGACGCCGTGACCTACCGGGATCTCGTCGCCGAGAATCCGCCGCACCTGACGGTCGCGACCCTGCCGGGTGCCCACCCGGTCTCGGCCATGGCCGGCCCCCTCGACGCGGCCGGACAGGCCGTCCGGGACGCCAGCGACCGGATGCTGTCGGAGTTCGTCGCCGCCGACACGGTCGTCATCGGCGTGCCGATGTACAATTTCACGATCCCGTCGCAGCTCAAGGCCTGGATCGACCGCCTGCTCGTGCCGGGCACGACCTTCCGCTACGGCGCCGCCGGGCCGGAGGGGCTGATGGGCGGCAAGCGCGTGATCCTGGCCCTCGCCCGCGGCGGCTTCTACGGGCCGGGCACGGCCTCCGTCCCGGCGGAGCACGCCGAGCACTACCTGCGCACGGTGTTCGGCTTCATGGGCATCGTGCCCGAGCTGGTGCTGGCCGAGGGGCTGGCGGCCGGCGAGCACAACAAGGCGCAGGCCCTGGCCTCGGCGCGCGACGCGGTCGGGCAGCTCGCCGCCTGAGGCCGAGCGACCGGCCGCGGGGCGGCCGGCGGAGCGGCGGCCGACGCCGCCGCCCGCCCGATCAGTCGCGCACGACGACCTTGGTACCGACGCGAACCCGGTCGTAGAGGTCGACCACGTCCTTGTTGGTCATGCGGATGCAGCCGGAGGAGACCGCCGCGCCCATCGTCTCGGGCTCGTTCGACCCGTGGATGCGGTAGAGCGAGGAGCCGAGATAGAGGGCGCGGGCGCCCAGCGGGTTGTCCTGGCCGCCGGCCATGTAGCGCGGCAGGTCGGGGCGGCGGGCCAGCATCTGCTGCGGCGGGCGCCAGTCCGGCCATTCCTTCTTCATGGTGACGGTCTTGGTGCCGGACCACGAGAAGCCCTGCCGCCCGACGCCCACGCCGTAGCGGACCGCCGCGCCGCCGCCGAGCACGTAGTAGAGCCGGCGCTGGCGGGTCGAGACCACGATGGTGCCGGGCTTCTCCTTGCCGGTCCACGCCACCGTCTCGCGCGGGATCGCCTGGCTGCGGAAGATGTTGAGGAAGTCCGCGATCGGACCCCTGTCCAGCGGGTTGGCGGCCGCCGCCGGGGCGCTCCCGAGCAGCAGGCCCGCGAGCCCGAGTAGCGCGATCCGTCTCGACATCGTCTTCCGTCCTCCGTTCGTGGCGGCGCGGGTTCTCGCGGACCTTTGCGGACCTTGGCAGACCTTGGCAGACATGGCCCGGGCCCGCGCGAGAACCCTGCGCGCATCGGGCGAGCCGGCCCGGACTTCACGGCAAGGTTGAGGCCGGGTCGCCGGCATGGACACTTCCGGGCGTAGATGTGTGCTGCGCGCAACACTGGGCGGGTGGCGCGACGCCGTGGGTGATTGCGCGCGGCGACAGCCATGCTTATCTCAGATCCGTGATCCGATCCGCCGCCCTTCTGGCCCGCCGCGTCGCGGACCTGCCGGACCGCCTCGCCAGGGGCCTCGCCGCGCTGGCGCTGCTCGTCCTCGCGACGGCCGCGCTGGCGGCTGTGCCCGCGCGGGCCGAGACCGCACGGGCGGAGGGCCCGGCCTGCGCCGTCGCGAGCCCGCGCCTGACGGTCCTGTCCGGCGCGCCGGACGCGCAGCCCGAGGCCAAGCGGTCGGTCTTCGGCCGCACCGATCTCTGCGCCGCCGACAGCGAGATCCCTACCGAACTGGGGCTGCCGCGCCCGCCGGTCGACGCGCCGCGCCCGCGTCACACTGTCTCCGCATCGTTCGATTACAGGTCCGACAGCGTGCCGGCCTCCGCGCCGGACGGTTCGCCGCACCGGCCTCCACGCCGGGCCTGACGCGCGCCCCGGTCTCGCGGCCGGCATGAAGGCGCGCCCGTCCTGATCTTCGTCTGACCGGCCCCGTGACCGGTCCCGGGATCTGACTCGACGATGCGCGGGCCCATGCTCCGCGCCAGCCTCAGCAGACGCATGCTTTCAGGAGCGTCGGTAATCGTGACCCGCACTTTGTCCGCCAGAATCCCGTCGTCGTTCCGCGCCTCGGCCCGCGCGACCGCCCTCCTGCCCGCGGCCCTGCTCCTGCTGGGCGTCGCCGCCTGCAACCCGAAGCAGGTCGCCGCGCCGACCCCGCCGGTGCCGGAGGTCGGGTTCGTCAAGGTGGAGCCCCAGGCGATCCCCTACCTGCGCGATCTGCCGGGCCGCGTCGCGCCGATGCGCATCGCCGAGGTCCGCTCCCGGGTCTCCGGGCTCGTGGTCAAGCGGCTCTTCGAGCAGGGCAGCCAGGTCAAGGAGGGCGACATCCTCTACAAGATCGACCCGGCGCCCTACGAGGTCGAGCTCGCCAGCGCCGAGGCGGCCCTCGCCCGCCAGGAGGCCGCCCTGGTGCTCGCCCGCCAGCAGGCGGACCGGCTCGAGCAGCTGCTCTCCCGCGCCACCGCGAGCCAGGCGCAGTACGACGCCGCCTTCGCGGCCAAGAAGCAGGCGGAGGCCGAGGTGGCCGGCGCCAAGGCGACCCGCGACCGGGCGCAGCTCAACCTCGGCTGGACCGACGTGCGCGCGCCGATCACCGGCCGCATCGGCCGGGCGCTGCTCACCGAGGGTACCCTGATCGAGCCGGGCTCCACCGGCGCGCTCGCCACGATCCAGCAGCTCGACCCGATCTACGTCGACATCACCCAGTCGGTGGGCGAACTGAACCGCCTGCGCCGGGACCTCGCCAGCGGCGAGCTGGCGCGGCTCGAGGACAACACCGCCAACGTCCACCTGATCATGGACGACGGCTCGCTCTACCCGCTGGCCGGTCGGCTGCTGTTCTCGGACGTCACCGCCGATCCGAGCACCGGCCAGGTGACCCTGCGGGTCCAGTTCCCGAACCCGCACGACGAGCTGTTCCCCGGCATGTACGTGCGGGCGCGGATCAAGCAGGGCATCGATTCCGACGCGATCGCGGTGCCGCAGCAGGCGATCCAGCGCACCGACGACGGCCGCGCCGAGGTCTGGATCGTGCGCGCCGACGAGACCGTGATGCGCCAGCCCGTCGAGGTCGGGCCCGTGGTCGGGCAGAACTGGCTGATCCGGTCCGGGCTGAAGGCCGGCGAGCGCGTCATCATCGACGGCTTCCAGAAGATCACCGTCGGCGCCAAGGTGAAGCCCCTCGACCAGACCCCGGTCCACGGCGAGACCGGACCGAAGCACGACACCGACGAGGCCCCCGACGTGCCGGGCGACAAGGCGGAGGTCGCCCCGCGGGCCGCCGCCGTCCAGCAGCGCCGCTGAGTCCGGGAGAGCCCGATCATGGCACGCTTCTTCATCGACCGCCCGGTCTTCGCCTGGGTGGTGGCGCTGTTCATCTGCCTGGGCGGCGCCCTCGCGATCCCGAACCTGCCGGTGGCGCAGTATCCGGTGATCGCGCCCCCCTCCATCGCCCTGTCCACGGCCTATCCGGGGGCCTCGGTGGAGAGCCTCTACATCGGCACGACCCGGCTCATCGAGGATGAGCTCAACGGCGCCGCCAACATCATGAGCTTCGAGTCGACCACCGACTCGTTCGGCTCGGTCAACATCACCGCCACCTTCCAGCCGGGCACCGACCCGTCGCTCGCCTCGGTCGAGGTGCAGAACCGGCTGAAGCGCGTCGAGGCGCGCCTGCCCGCGGAAGTGCGCCAGCAGGGCATCCTGGTGGAGGAGGCCTCGGCCGCGACCCTCAACATCATCACCCTCGTCTCCACCGACGGGTCGATGGACGAGGTCGGCCTCGGCGACTTCCTGATCCGCAACGTCATCAACGAGATCCGGCGCATCCCCGGGGTCGGGCGCGCGACGCTCTACTCCACCGAGCGGTCGCTGCGCGTCTGGGTCGATCCCGACAAGCTGCGCGGCCTCTCGCTCAGCGCCTCGGACGTCACCGACGCGATCCGCAACCAGAACGTCCAGGTCGCCTCCGGGTCGGTCGGCGCGCAGCCGAGCCCGACCCGGCAGGCGCTCACCGTGCCGATCATCGTGAAGGGCCAGCTCGGCACGATCGAGGAGTTCGGCGCCATCGTGCTGCGGGCCAATCCCGACGGCTCGAACGTGCGCCTGCGCGACGTCGCCCGGATCGAGCTCGGCGGTGACGCCTACCAGTTCTCGACCCGCCTCAACGGCGGCCCCGCCGCCGGCATCTCGGTGACGCTCGCCCCCGACGGCAACGCGCTCGAGACCGCCAAGGCGATCCGCGCCAAGATGGTGGAGCTGTCCCAGTTCTTCCCGCCGGACCTGAAGTGGGACATCCCCTACGACATCACCCCGGCGGTGGAGGCCTCCATCGAGAAGGTGCTGCACACGCTCGTCGAGGCGGTGGTGCTGGTCTTCCTCGTGATGTTCCTGTTCCTGCAGAACATCCGCTACACCCTGATCCCCACCATCGTGGTGCCGATCGCCCTCATGGGCACCGTCACGGTGATGTGGATCTCGGGCTTCTCGGTGAACGTGCTCACCATGTTCGGCATGGTGCTGGCCATCGGCATCCTGGTCGACGACGCCATCGTGGTGGTCGAGAACGTCGAGCGGATCATGAACGAGGAGGGGCTGCCCCCCAAGGAGGCCACCAAGAAGGCCATGGGGCAGATCACCGGCGCGATCATCGGCATCACCCTGGTGCTGGTGGCGGTGTTCATCCCGATGGCGTTCTTCCCCGGCTCGGTGGGCATCATCTACCGGCAGTTCTCGATCGCGATGGTGACCTCCATCGCCTTCTCGGCGCTGCTCGCCCTGTCGCTGACGCCGGCGCTCTGCGCGACCTTCCTGAAGCCGATCGAGAAAGGCCACGGCCACGCCAAGGGCGGCGTGTTCGGGATGTTCAACCGGTTCGTCGACCGGGAGACCGCCCGCTACGGCCGCGGCACCGCGGCGTTCATCCGGAAGTCCGGTCGGGTGATGCTGGTCTACGTCGCGCTCGTGGCGGGGACCGCTTACGCCTTCGTCAACCTGCCGGAGGGCTTCCTGCCGGTGGAGGACCAGGGCTTCTTCACGGTCGACGTCCAGACGCCCCCGGGCGCCTCCTACAACCGCACCCAGGAGGCGGTGCGCAAGGTCGAGGAGCACCTGCTGGCGCAGCCCGGCGTCGCCACCGTGACGATGCTGAACGGCTTCTCGTTCTCCGGCCAGGCCCCGAGCACCAGCCAGGCCTTCGTGACCCTGAAGCCCTGGTCCGAGCGCGACGCCAAGAACTCGGCCGCCGCCCTCGTGGCCGGCACCAACGCGGCGCTCGCCAGCTACCGCGACGCCACGGTGGACGCCCAGGAGCCGCCGCCGGTCGACAACCTCGGCAACGCGGCGGGCTTCTCGTTCCGCCTGCAGGACCGGGCGAACCGCGGCTACGCGGCCCTGCTCTCGGCCCAGGAGCAGCTCCTGAAGCTCGCGCAGCAGAGCCCGATCCTCCAGAAGGTGAAGATCGAGGGCCTGCCGCCGACCCCGCAGGCGGAGCTGGTCATCGACCGCGAGAAGGCGGCGGCGCTCGGCGTGAAGTTCGAGGACATCAACAACACGATCCAGCTCAACCTCGGCTCGGTCTACCCGAACGACTTCCCCAACCGCGGCAAGATGCAGCGCGTCTACGTCCAGGCCGAGCAGCTCCAGCGCATGAACGCGGCGGACATCCTCAACTACGCGGTGAAGAACGCCACCAACACGATGGTGCCGATGTCGTCCTTCGCGGAGCTGAAATGGAGCATGGGGCCGAGCCAGATCGTCGGCTTCAACGGCTACCAGTCGGTGCGCTTCACCGGCGAGCCGAACCCCGGCTACACGTCGGGCGACGCGATCGCCGAGATGGAGCGGCTGATGCTGCAGCTGCCCAAGGGCTTCGGCTACGCCTGGACGGGCCAGTCCTACCAGGAGAAGCAGGCGGGCAGCCAGGCGAGCCTGCTGCTCGCCCTGTCGGTGCTGATCGTGTTCCTGTGCCTCGCCGCGCTCTACGAGAGCTGGGCGATCCCGGTCTCGGTGATGCTGGTGATCCCGCTCGGCGTCATCGGCGCGGTGGCGGCCGTGTACCTGCGCGGCATGCCCAACGACGTGTACTTCAAGATCGGGCTGATCACGATCATCGGCCTCTCGGCCAAGAACGCGATCCTGATCGTGGAGTTCGCCCGCGACCTCTGGAAGCCCGGCACCTCCGTGGTGCGGGCGGCGATCGAGGCCGCGACGCTCCGGTTCCGGCCGATCGTGATGACCTCGCTCGCCTTCATCTTCGGCGTGGTGCCGCTGGCCATCGCCACCGGCGCCGCCTCGAAGAGCCAGCAGGCGATCGGCACCGGCGTGATGGGCGGCATGATCACCGCGACCGTGCTGGCGGTGTTCTTCGTGCCGGTGTTCTTCGTCGTCGTCATGCGCCTGTTCCGGCGCAAGGCGGTGGCGGAGGGCGAGCGGGCCGAGGCGGAGACGCGGCACGAGCCGGCGCGCGTGGCGGCCGAGTAGGCCGGCCTCGGCCGCGCGCTCTGGCGTCCGGTCGACGTCTTCGTTGGGTGCCGGCCGCTCCGTCATCACGGGCGGAGCGAAGTGACCCAGGGTCGCACGACGCCGCGAGGCGTGGCGCCGCCCTGGCTCGCCTCGCTGCGCTCGCAAAGACGGGGCGCGTCACAGCCATCGATCGGACATGGCGATGAAGCGGGGAAAACGCGCTTTGCAAGGCGACTCATGTCGCGCAGCCGCGACAGGCTCGGCCTTCGTCTTGTATACAGCTGGTCCGAAGCTTGCTGTCGCCGCGGTGGACACCGCCGGGGCTGCCGGCCGGTGGCGCATTCACGGTCTCGGAGATCCGCTTGTCCCGTTCAGCCCTGAAGATTCTCGCCCGCGGCGTGTCCGCGGTCGCGGTCGCGACGTTCGCGTTCGCCGCGCTGCCCGCGCAGGCCGCCAACGTCTTCCGCTTCGCCTTCCAGGGTGACCTGAAATCCCTCGATCCCTACTCCCTCAAGGAGAGCTTCACGGAAGGGATGCAGGAGGCGGCCTACGAGCCCCTCGTCACCCTCGACAAGAACCTGAAATTCGCGCCCGCCCTCGCGGAATCCTGGGAGACGCCCGAGCCGACCCGCTGGCGCTTCCACCTGCGCAAGAACGTCAAGTTCCACGACGGCTCGCCGTTCACCGCCGACGACGTGATCTTCTCCGCCCAGCGCGTCCGCGCGCCGGGCTCGAACTTCACGACCAACGTGCCCGCCGACGCCGAGTTCGTGAAGGTCGACGACTACACCGTCGACATGGTGCTGAAGAAGCCGAACCCCATCGCCATCGCCCAGTTCCCGACCTGGGTGATCATGTCGAAGGCGTGGTCCGAGAAGAACGGCGTCGTCCAGCCGACGCCGCCCAGCGCCACCAGCCCGAGCTACGCGACGCTCCACGAGAACGGCACCGGCCCGTTCGTGATCGCCGAGCACCAGCCCGGCGTGAAGACCGTCTTCAAGAAGTTCGACGGCTACTGGGGCAAGGTCGAGTCGAACCTCGACGAGGCGGTGCTGACCACCATCGCCAACCCGGCGACCCGCGTCGCGGCGCTGCTCTCCGGCGAGGTCGACTGGATCGACCCCGTGCCGCTGCAGGACCAGCAGCGGGTCAATGCCAGCGGCACCGCCACCGTGATGGCCGGGCCTGAGTTGCGCACGATCTTCCTCGGCATGGATCAGGACCGGGACGAGCTGAAGGACTCGAGCGTCAAGGGCAAGAACCCGTTCAAGGACATCAAGGTCCGCGAGGCCTTCTACCTCGCCATCGACGAGGACACGATCGCCAAGCGCGTGATGCGCGGGCAGGCGGTGCCCTCCGCGCTGATGATCGCCCCGGCCCTCTACGACCGCGGCGCCGAGTTCAAGCGCCCGGCCACCGACCTGAAGAAGGCCAAGGAGCTGATGGCCCAAGCGGGCTACCCGGACGGGTTCTCGCTCACCATGGACTGCCCGAACGACCGCTACGTCAACGACGAGGCGATCTGCCAGGCGGTGGTCTCGATGCTGGCCCGCATCAACGTCAAGGTGAACCTCAACGCCCAGCCGAAGGCCAAGTACTTCGCCAAGGTTCTGGCGCCGAACTACGACACCTCGTTCTACCTGCTCGGCTGGACCCCGTCCTCGCTCGACAGCCACAACATCCTCTACGAGATCGTCGGCTGCCGGAAGCCCGGCGACAAGTCGGGCCGCGGCGGCTGGAACCTCGCGGGCTACTGCGATCCGAAGATCGACGAGATCGCCGACAAGGTCGAGGGCGAGACCGACAAGACCAAGCGCGACGCCCTGATCAAGGAGGGCTTCGACGTCCTCAACGCCGATTGGGGCTACATCCCGCTGCACCAGCAGGCGCTCGCCTGGGGCGTCTCCAAGAAGGTCCACCTGACCCAGCGCGCCGACAACCTGCTCCTGCTCTACTGGGTGTCGAAGGACCCGCAGTAGGAGCGCGGCGTGCTCGCCTTCCTGCTGCGCCGGGTGATCCAGGCGGCCGCGGTCCTCGCGGTCGTCGGGCTCATCGCCTTCGCGATGTTCCGGTTCGCGGGCGATCCCGTGAACCAGATCGTCGGCCCCGACACCACCGTGGCCGAGCGGGCCCAGATCCGGACGGATCTGGGCCTCGACGACCCGGTCCTGGTCCAGTTCGTCCGCTATGCCGGCAACGTGGTGCGGGGCCAGTTCGGCATCTCGTACCAGTTCCGGCAGCCGGTCTCGCAGCTCTTGGCCGAGCGCATGCCGGCGACGCTGGAGCTCGCCTTCTGCGCCACGGTCTTCGCCCTGGTGGTGGGGATCCTGATGGGCGTGTACTGCGCGCTCTTCCGCGAGTCCTGGCTCGCCGGGCTGTTCCAGGCGGTCTCGCTGATCGGGATCAGCCTGCCGACCTTCCTGATCGGCATCCTCCTGATCTACCTGTTCTCGGTGACGCTCGGCTGGCTGCCCTCCTACGGGCGGGGCGACACGGTCCGGCTCGGCTGGTGGACCACCGGCTTCCTCACCGCCTCCGGGCTCAAGGCGCTGATCCTGCCCTCGGTGACGCTCGGCCTGTTCCAGATGACGCTGATCATGCGGCTCGTGCGCGCCGAGATGCTGGAGGTCCTGCGCACCGACTACATCCGCTTCGCCCGGGCGCGGGGGCTCACCACCCGGGCCGTCCACCTGCGGCACGCCCTGAAGAACACCCTGGTGCCGGTGATCACCATCGCGGGCCTCCAGCTCGGCTCGGTGATCGCCTTCTCGATCATCACCGAGACGGTGTTCCAGTGGCCCGGCATGGGCCTGCTCTTCGTCCAGGCCGTGCAGAACGTCGATATCCCGATCATGTCCGCGTACCTGCTGCTCGTCGCGCTGATCTTCGTGACCATCAATCTCGTGGTCGACATCCTCTACACGGTGGTGGACCCGCGCCTGCGGCTGCCCGCCGGGCGGGCGGCGTGAGGAGCGACCGATGAGCGGACGTGACATCGACGCGGGCGACGCCCCGCCGGTCCCACTGCCGGAGGCGAAGCCCTCCCGCCTCGCGCGCTGGCGCGATTCCGACCTGCTGGCGAACTTTCTGCGCTCGAAAACCGCTGTGGCGGCGCTGGTCGCCACCGTGCTGATGGTCGGGCTCGCCTTCGCGTCGCCGTGGATCGCGCCGCAGAACCCCTACGACCCGGCCCAGCTCGACCTGATCAACTCCAACCTGCCGCCGATCTGGCAGGCGGACGGGCAGGCGCCGTACTATCTCGGCACCGACGACCAGGGCCGGGACGTGCTCTCGGCGGTGCTGTACGGCCTGCGCCTGTCGCTGATCGTCGGCGTGCTCGGGGTGGTGACCTCCGGGATCCTCGGCATCGCGCTCGGCCTGATCGCCGGCTACGCGGGCGGCTTCCTCGACACGCTGATCATGCGGGTTGCCGACGTGCAGCTCACCTTCCCGGCGATCCTGATCGCCCTGGTGGTCGACGGCGTCGCCAAGGCGAGCTTCGGCAGCGCGCTGGATGTCGGGCCCTTGATCGGGCTGATCGTGGTCTCGATCGGCCTGTCCTTCTGGGTGCAATACGCCCGGACTGTGCGCTCCTCCGTGATGGTCGAGAAGGGCAAGGACTACGTCCAGGCGGCCCGGCTGATCGGCCTGTCGCCCCCGGTGATCATGATCCGCCACGTCCTGCCGAACGTCACCGGCCCGGTCTTCGTGATCGCGACGATCAACCTCGCGCTGGCAATCATCACCGAGGCGACCCTGTCGTTCCTCGGCACCGGCCTGCCCGAGACCATGCCGTCGCTCGGCACCCTGATCCGCACCGGCAACCGGTTCCTGTTCTCCGGCGAGTGGTGGATCGTCGCCTTCCCGGGTCTGGCGCTGGCCGGCCTCGTCATCGCCATCAACCTCCTGGGGGATTGGCTGCGCGACGCGCTCAATCCGAAGCTGCAATGAGCGACACCGTCCTCTCCGTGCGCGACCTGACGGTCGCCTTCGACACCCGCCGCGGGCCGCTCACCGCCATCGACCGGGTCTCGTTCGACATCGGCCGCGGCGAGATTCTGGGCGTCGTCGGCGAGTCCGGGGCCGGCAAGTCGGTGACCGGCTCGGCGGTGATCGGGCTGATCGACCGCCCCGGCCGGATCGCCGGCGGCGAGGTCCGCCTGCGCGGCGAGCGCATCGACAACCTCTCCCCGGAGGCGATGCGGCGCGTGCGGGGCCGGCGCATCGGCATGATCTTCCAGGATCCGCTGACCTCGCTCGACCCGCTGTTCCGGGTGGGCGACCAGATCGTCGAGACCCTGCGCACCCACACCGACCTGTCGGCCAAGGCCGCCCGCACCCGCGCCATCGACCTGCTGGCCGAGGTCGGCATCCCGGCGCCGGAGCGGCGGATCGACGGCTACCCGCACGAATTCTCCGGCGGCATGCGCCAGCGGGTGGTGATCGCGCTCGCCCTCGCCGCCGAGCCGGAGCTGATCATCGCCGACGAGCCGACCACGGCTCTGGACGTCTCGGTCCAGGCCCAGATCATCACCCTGCTCAAGCGCCTCTGCCGCGAGCACGGCACCGCGGTGATGCTGGTGACCCACGACATGGGCGTGATCGCCGAGGCCGCCGACCGGGTGGCGGTGATGTATGCCGGGCGGGTGGCCGAGATCGGCCCGGTCGCCTCGGTGATCGCCAGGCCGCACCACCCCTACGCGGTCGGCCTGATGGGAGCGATCCCGACCCTGTCGCAGGAGGCCGACCGGCTGAGCCAGATCCCCGGCTCGATGCCGCGGCTCACCGCCATCCCGAAGGGCTGCGCCTTCAACCCGCGCTGCCCGAAGGTCTTTGCCCGCTGCCGCGTCGAGCGGCCGGAGCCGATCCCGGTCGACGCGAGCCGGGTCGCCTGTCACCTGTACGATGCAGCGGAGCGTGCGGCGTGAGCGCCTACGTCGAAGTCACCGACCTGCGCCGCCGGTTCGACGTCTCGAAGCCCTGGCTCAACCGGGTGATCGAGCGCGAGCCCCGGAAGTTCCTCACGGCGGTCGACCGGGTCGGCTTCGCCATCGAGAAGGGCGAGACCTTCGCGATCGTCGGCGAATCCGGCTCCGGCAAGTCCACGGTGGCCCGCATGGTGGTCGGCCTGCTGCCGCCCTCCGCCGGCGAGGTGACGATCACCGGCGTCTCGATGACCGACCCGCGCCAGGCCGCCGCCCGCAGGCGCCTGCGGGCGCGCATCCAGATGATCTTCCAGGACCCCTACGCGTCCATGAACCCGCGCTGGCGGGTGGGGAAGATCATCGCCGAGCCGATCCGGGCCTTCAACCTGATCCACGGCGAGGGGGCGATCCGCGCCCGGGTCAGCGAGCTGCTCGGGCTGGTCGGGCTCCACCCGGACGACGCGCGAAAATACCCGCACGAATTCTCCGGCGGCCAGCGCCAGCGGGTGGCGATCGCCCGGGCGCTCGCGAGCCAGGCGGAGTTCCTGGTGGGCGACGAGCCGACCTCCGCGCTCGACGTCTCGGTGCAGGCGCAGATCCTCAACCTGATGCGCGACCTGCAGGACCGGCTGGGGCTGACCTACCTGTTCATCTCCCACAACCTCGCCGTGGTCCGCCACATGGCGACCCGGGTGGGGGTGATGTATCTCGGCCGCCTCGTGGAGGTCGCCTCCGCCAAGGACCTGTTCGCGACGCCGCGCCATCCCTACACGCGGATGCTCCTCGACGCGGTGCCCGACCTCGCCCATGTCGGCCGCGCCCGGGTGCCGGTCTCGGGCGAGATCCCGAACCCGATCGACCCGCCCTCCGGGTGCACCTTCCACCCGCGCTGCCCGCTGGCCAACGACCGCTGCCGGACCGAGGTGCCGGCGCTCCTCGACGGCGTCGCCTGCCACGCCGTGCAGGAGGGGCGCGCCTGAGGGACCGGCACTGAGCGGCCGCCCGCGGCCTGCCGTTGCGCTCGGCCCGGGCAGGCGCTATGGCCCGTCCCGATGGGGATGGAGTTCCCCGAAACCGCCCGTCAGGGCTGATGACTCCTACCGCGAAACCGGCGGTGGGAGTGCGTCTTGCAAGCACCCGCCGCGACGGCGGGTTTCTCATGCCCGCCCGACGAACTGGAGCGCGCATGTCCTTCACCACCTGCATCCTGGTCATGATCGGCGGGGCCCTCGGCACGCTGGCCCGCTACGTCGTCTCGGTGCTGTCGCTGCCCATCAGCCGCGACCTGCCCTGGGGCACGATCCTCATCAACGTGACCGGCTCGTTCATCATCGGCCTGTTCGGCACGCTGACCCTGGCGCAGGGGCGATTCCCGGTCTCCGAGAACGTGCGCCTGTTCGTGATGATCGGGCTCTGCGGCGGCTACACGACCTTCTCGTCGTTCAGCCTCCAGACCCTCGACCTCATGCGGAACGGCGCGGTGGTCCGCGCCATGGTGAACGTATGCGCCTCGGTGGTGCTCTGCGTCCTCGCGGTCGCGCTGGGCCACGTCGTGGCGGCCCACTGGAACGGCGGCGCCGTGCAGATCGCCCAGGTGAGCATCGAGGAGGACGGCTGACCGGACGGCCACCCGCAACGGCGGGCATGGGCCGCCGCGGGGCTCACGGGCCCCGGCGCGGCCCGGCCCTCACGCGTCGCGCCACTGCGCGAAGGTCGCGGCCTGGCCCACCGTCGCGCCGTCGCGGTCGAGCTGCCAGACCACCGCCTGGTCGATCCAGAAGCGCCGTCCGTCCTTGGCGATCCGCAGGCCGCGATAGCCGCGGCTGAAGCCGTCCCGGGTGACCGCGTCGAGGAGCCGCTGCCGCTCGGCCCGCTCGGGAGCCTCGGCCGAGAGCCGCGAGGGCAGGCCGACGAGTTCGTCCCACGCGTAGCCGAAGCAGGCCTGCGCGGTCCGGTTGGCGTAGACGAAGCGCGGATCCGCGCCGCCGTCATGGGCGAGCACCGCGAAGGGGGCCTCCGCGTAGAGCCAGTCCGCGTCGGCTCCCGCCGGCACCAGGGACTCGCCGAGTCGCCGCGCGTAGCTGCCGGTGAGCAGGGCGAAGAAGTCCGGGTCGTGCGAGAGGTCCGTCATGATCCGCTACAGGACTGGGTCCGCGTCGATGCGCATGCGCAGGATCGCGTAGGGCGGCTGCTGCAGGTCCCGGCCGCGGTTGAATTCCGGCCGCCGGTTGACCTGGGCCGCCGAGATATAGAGCCAACGGTCCGGGGTGATCCAGAAGGTGTCGGCCCAGACCAGCCGGTCGTCGGCGGCCAGCACCTCCACGGTGCCGTCCGGCAGGCGCCGGCCGACCGCGTTGTGCTCCTGCAGGCTGAGATAGACCCGGTCCTCGGAATCGGTGGTCAGTCCCCCGGTCATGCCCTTCTCGCCGAGATCCCGGACCGCGGCGGCCACGGCCGCGTCCGGGACGTCCGGGTCGCGCAGGGCCGCGGTCTCGACCGCGTAGAGCCGCCGGCTCATCAGCGGCGCGTAGTAGAGGCGGCCGCCGTCCGGGCTGATCGCGATGCCGTTGGCGCCGCCCTTCGGGCTCTTCTCGGGCGCGTCGCCCTTCCGCTCCATCACGGGGCGGCGCTCCACGAACTTGACCAGGCCCTCCTCGGATCGCGTGCTGGCATGGTCCGCGAGGCGCCGCACCACCCGCCCGCTGTCGAGGTCGACCGCCAGGATCGCGCCCGCGCCGGCCTGGCCCTGGTCGGTGACGTAGGCCAGCGCGCGGCCGTCGCGCACGTCGACCCGCAGGTCGTTCAGGGAGGAATCCGGAACCACGCCCGCGTCGAGGGGGATCGTCCGGCGGATGCTGTTCCGGCCGATATCGATCGCCAGGATCTTCGCGCCGCCCGGCACCGGCCGGCCCTTGCCCTCCGGCAGACCGGCATCGAGCACCCAGAGGGTGTCGTGGCGGTCGAAGACGCCGTTGGGGACGTGGAACAGCGACGCCTGCGGCGCCCCCGGATCCGGGCGGTTGGTCGCCGCGTCCGGGTAGGGCTTCACCGACCCGTCGGGCAGCACCTCGCCGAGGGTGATCGGCTCGGCGCCGGTGAAGCGCGGCATCATCACGAAGATCCGGCCGCCCCGGGCGATGGCGAGCCCCGTGGGGGTCGAGGGCGCGTCCGCCGCGACGGCGAGCTCCAGCGTCCCCACCGGCCGGCTCGTCGGGGGCGACGGCGCCGCGGCGCGCGCCGCGGGGGCGGCGAGGGCCGCGAGACCCGTTCCGAGCAGGCGGCGGCGATCGAGGCGCATGGGGATCCTGTCGCGGAGCTTGTCGGGGCGAGGGCCTTGGCGCGCCGCTCAACCCGTGGGGGTGCCGGCCCAACGCGCGGGCCCGGTGCCCGATCCCCCGACGCCGCATCTGGACGGAAGCCCGGCGCAGACCCGCGCGCCCGGCGATCGGGAGCCGCCTGCGGGCGGTCCACAGGTGCCGGGGCGCGACGCTGGCCCCGGCCCGCGGCGGCACGCTAAGCACGGTCGGGCCGGGCGTTCGATTCGGCGCCGCGCGGGCCGCGGCCCGGGCAGGCGATGTGGAGAGGTGGGACACGCATGGATCCCGGAGGATCCGAACCGGCGCCGGAGACCGCGCCCCGGCCCGCCGCCGGGCCGCTGCGGGTCCTCGCCCTGGCCGTGCAGAAGGGTGGGACGGGCAAGACCACCCTGGCGGCCTCCCTGGCCGTCGCCGCCGCGGAGGCGGGCGAGCAGGTGACGGCGCTCGATCTCGACCCGCAGGGCTCGCTGGCCGGATGGGGAGCCCTGCGCAAGAATGACGGCAGGAGCGGGAGCGACGCCGTCGCGGTCGACCGGGTCCAGCCCTGGGAGATGGGCCAGCTCTCGGAGATCCTCGGCATCCTCGCCGAGCAGGGCACGACGCTCGCCGTCCTCGACACCGCCGGCAGCGCCTCCGGCCTCGCGCCCGCGCTGAAGGACGCCGATTTCGTCCTGATGCCGGTGCGCCCCTCGCGGCTCGACATCGTGGCCGCCCGGCCGACGCTCCAGGCGCTCGTCGGCCTCGGCCTGCGGGAGCGGCTGGCCCTGGTGCTGAACCAGTGCCCGCCGCCGCCCTCGCCGCGCACCAGCGCCTACGCGGCGCAGCTCCGCGCCCTGGGCGTCCTGGCCGAGCCCGGGATCATCCACCGGGTCGACCACCAGGACGCCCTGGCGACCGGGCTCGGCGTCACGGAATTCGCCCCCGGCAGCCAGGCCGCCGAGGAGGTCCGGGCGCTCTGGGCCTGGATCGACGGGAAGATGCGGGCGGCGCCCGCCCGCTGAGATCGGCCCTCCGCCGGGCTCAGCCCTGGCCCAGGGCCGCGAGGATCCGCGCCCAGGAGCGCGTGCCCTTGTGGAAGCTCGTCAGGTCGTACTTCTCGTTGGGCGAGTGGATCCGGTCGTCGTCGAGCCCGAAGCCGATCAGCAGGGTGTCGCGCCCCAGGATCCGCTTGAAGTCGCCGACGATCGGGATCGAGCCGCCCGCGCCGACGGTGACCGCGGGCACCCCCCACTCGTCCTGCAGCGCCGCCTTGGCGGCCCCGAGCTGCGGCATGTCGAAGGGCAGGCTGATCGCCCGCGAGCCCTTGTAGGTGATGACCTCGACCTGGCAGTCCGCCGGCACCCGCGCGCGCACGAAGGCCTCGAAGCTCTCGGCGAGCCGCTTCGGGTCCTGGTCGTCCACGAGGCGGAACGAGACCTTGGCGGAGGCGGTGGAGGCGATCACCGTCTTGGTGCCCTCGCCGGTATAGCCGCCGACGATGCCGTTGGCGTCGCAGGAGGGGCGCGACTGCACCAGCTCGATCGGCATCCGGCCGCGCTCGCCCGCGGGCTCCTTGAGGCCGATCGGCCCGAGCAGCGTCTCCGGCGTCAGGCCGAGGCCGCGCCACTGCTCCAGGACCTCGGGCGGGCGCTCGTGCACGCCCTCGTAGAAGCCCGGGATGGTCACGCGCCCGTCCGCGTCGTGCAGGTCGGCGATGATCTTGGCCAGCACGTGGATCGGGTTGCGGGCGGCGCCGCCGAAGAAGCCCGAATGCAGGTCGCGGTCGGCGCAGGTGACCTTCACCTCGAAATAGGCGAGCCCGCGCAGCGACGAGGTGATGGCCGGGGTCTTCCGGTCCCACATGCCGGTGTCGCAGACGAGGACCACGTCGCAGCCGAGTCTCTCGCGGTTGGCCGCGACCCACTCGGGAAGTCCCTGCGAGCCGCTCTCCTCGGCGCCCTCGATCAATATCGTGACGCCGCAGGGCAGCTCGCCGGTCATGGCGATGGTGGCCCGGCAGGCCTCCACGAAGGTCATCACCTGACCCTTGTCGTCGGAGGCGCCGCGCCCGACGATCGTCTTGCCGCCCCGGCCGTCCTCGGCGATGCGCGGCTCGAAGGGCGGCGTCGTCCAGAGATCGAGCGGGTCGACGGGCTGCACGTCGTAATGGCCGTAGAACAGGACGTGGGGCGCCCCGGGCTTCGGCTTGTGCGCCAGCACGACCGGATGGAGCGAGGTCTCCTCCACGGAGGTCTCGAAGCCGAGCGCGGTCAGGTCCTGGGCGAGCCAGGCGGCGGCCTCGCGGCACGGGCCGGCATAGGCGGGATCGGTGGAGATCGACGGGATCCGCAGGAAGGCGAACAGCCGCTCCAGGGCGTTCTCCAGGTCCGTGTCGATGTCGTTGAGGATCGCGTCGAGCGCGGCCATCGGGGGGCTCCGGGGTACGGCGTGGACTCTGCGAGAACTCTGCGGGAATTCCGCGCGCACGAGGGTTAGCCGAGGCGGGGCCGCGGCGGCAACGTCGGACGGTGCGGCGGACGGACTTCTGGCCGCCGGCGCGCCGCCATCGCTCACGGGTTGAGAGCGCGCGCGCCGGAACAGGCGCAGATTGGAATGGTTATCGACCGAAAGCTCAGGCCGACGCCCGCCCGTCTCTCTCGGCTGCCGCTTCGGCCGATCCGTTCCCGCCCGGCTCCGGCCGGCCCAGCCCGTGGACGACATCATGCGACTCGAGACCCAGCCGCCGGTGTCGGCGGACACGCCGATCGGCATCACGCTGACGATCAACGGGCAGCGGCGCGAACTCCGGGTCGCGCCGTGGACCACCCTCCTCGACCTGCTGCGCGAGCGGCTCGACCTCACCGGCACCAAGAAGGGCTGCGACCACGGCCAGTGCGGCGCCTGCACGGTGCTGGTGAACGGCACCCGGGTGAATTCCTGCCTGACGCTGGCGGTGATGAAGGACGGCGCCGAGATCACGACGGTCGAGGGTCTCGCCGCCCTCGGCGACCGGGCGGGCAGCAACGCCCTTCACCCGATCCAGGAGGCGTTCATCGAGCACGACGCCTTCCAGTGCGGCTACTGCACCCCGGGCCAGCTCTGCTCGTCGGTCGGCCTGATGAACGAGGGCCACGCCCGCACAAGGGACGAGATCCGCGAGGCGATGAGCGGCAACATCTGCCGCTGCGGCGCCTACACCAACATCGTCGACGCCATCGAGGACGTCATGCAGGGAGGCGCCCGATGAACCGCTTCGACTACGTCCGCGCCGGCACGGTGGCGGAGGCGGTGCAGGCCTTCGGGGCCGGCGCGCGCTTCATCGCCGGCGGCACCAACCTGATCGACCTGATGAAGTACGAGGTCGAGAAGCCGGGCCGGCTGATCGACATCACCCAGCTGCCCCTCGACCGGATCGAGGCGCACGGGGACGGTCTCCGGATCGGGGCGCTCGTGACCAACGCCAAGGTGGCGTACGACGATCAGGTCGCGGCCCGCTACCCGCTCCTGCGCAACGCCATCCTGGCCGGCGCCTCGGCGCAGCTGCGCAACGCCGCCTCCACGGGCGGCAACCTGCTTCAGCGGACCCGCTGCTACTATTTCTACGACGTGGCCACGCCCTGCAACAAGCGCGCGCCGGGCTCCGGCTGCCCGGCGATCGGCGGGATGAACCGCATCCACGCGATCTTCGGGACGAGCGAGCACTGCATCGCCACCCACCCCTCCGACATGTGCATCGCGCTGGCCGCCCTGGAGGCCACCGTGCGGGTGAGCGGGCCGCAGGGCGACCGGGCGATCCCGTTCTCCGAGTTCCACCGCCTGCCGGGGGCCTCTCCTGAGACGGACACGAACCTCGCCCCCGGCGAGATCATCGTGTCGGTCGACCTGCCGGAGAGCCGCTTCCCGCAGCACTACACCTACCTGAAGCTGCGCGACCGGCTGTCCTACGCCTTCGCGCTGGTCTCGGTGGCGGCGGCCCTGGAGCTCGACGGCGACCGGGTGAAGACCGCCCGGCTGGCGCTCGGCGGCGTCGCCCACAAGCCCTGGCGCAACCGCGAGGCCGAGGCCCTGCTGGAGGGCAAGCCCGCGACCCGCGAGAGCTTCCAGGCCGCGGCCGACCTGATCGTCGCGGAGGCCAAGCCCCAGTCGGAGAACGGCTTCAAGATCGATCTCGCCCGGCGGGCCATCGTGCGCGGCCTCGAGCAGGCCGCCGCCGGCACGCCCCAGTCGCTCAGCGACAAGCGCATCCAGTAGGTCCCGCCATGACCCACACCTCCAGCCCCCAGACCTTCAGCTCCACCGGCCGCGACACCTTCGTCGGCAGCCCGCGCAGCCGCATCGACGGGCCCGCCAAGGTCACCGGCCTCGCCAAGTACGCGGGCGAGTTCGCCGCGCCCGACCTCGCCTACGGCTTCGTGGTGTCGAGTTCGATCGCCAAGGGCCGGATCACCGGCATCGACTCCGCCGAGGCCGAGGCGGTGCCGGGCGTCCTCACGGTGCTCACCCACGAGAACCGGCCGCGCACCGCGTGGCGGGACAAGAACTTCCAGGACCAGGTGGCGCCCCCCGGCTCGCCGTTCCGCGCCCTCTACGACGACCTGATCGTGTTCAGCGGTCAGCCGGTCGCCCTGGTGGTGGCGGAGGATTTCGAGACGGCGCGCTACGCCGCGTCCCTCGTCCGCGTGAGCTACGCGATGGAGGAGCCCGGGACCGACCTGGAGGCCCTGCGCGGCACCGCCTACGACCCGCCCTACAAGCGCACGGGCATCAAGCCGCCGCCGGAGCCCTGGGGCGACGCCGACACGGCGTTCGGCAGCGCGCCGGTCCGCGTGCAGGGCGCCTACAGCCTCGCCGACGAGCACCACAACCCGATGGAGCCGCACGCCTCCACCGTGGTGGTCGAGCAGGACGGCACCTACACGGTCTACGACAAGATCCAGGGCGTCTCGAACAGCCACCAGTACCTCACCAACGTCTTCGGCCTGAAGCCCGATCAGGTGCGGGTGCTCAACCCCTATCTCGGCGGCGGCTTCGGCTCGGGCCTGCGCCCGCAGTACCAGCTGTTCCTGGCGATGCTGGCCGCCCAGGAGCTGAAGCGCTCCGTGCGCGTGACCCTCACCCGCGACCAGTTGTGGAGCTTCACCTACCGGTCCGAGGCGCTGCAGACGATCGCGCTCGGTGCCGAGCCGGACGGGACGCTGACGGCCCTCCGCCACGACGCGGTCCAGGGCACCTCGCAGTACGAGGATTACCAGGAGGTCGTCGTCAACTGGTCGGGCGTCCTCTACCGGTGCGACAACGTCGCCCTCGGCTACCGGCTGGTGAAGCTCGACACGCCGACGCCCGGCGACATGCGCGCGCCCGGCGCGGTGACCGGCGTCTTCGCGATCGAGACCGCGATGGACGAGCTCGCCTACGCGACCGGGCTCGACCCGATCGACCTGCGGCTGAAGAACTACGCCGAGTCCGACGCCACCGCCGAGGGCAAGCCGTTCGGCTCGAAGGAGCTGAAGAGCTGCTTCCGGCAGGGCGCCGAGCGGTTTGGCTGGGCGAGGCGCAGCCCCGAGCCCCGCTCCATGCGCGACGGCCGGGAACTCGTCGGCTGGGGCGTGGCCACCGGCATCTGGGAATCGATGATGATGCAGTCGAGCGCCATCGCGACCCTGACGCCGGACGGCCGCCTGACCGTCGGCAACTCCACCGGCGACATCGGCACCGGCACCTACACGATCCTGACGCAGATCGCGGCCGACACGCTCGGCCTGCCGATGGACGCGGTGACGACCAAGCTCGGCGACACCCGCCTGCCGGAGGCCCCGGTCGCCGGCGGCTCGTGGACCGCCGCCTCCTCGGGCACCGCCGTGATGAAGGCCTGCCGCAACGTCGGCGCCCAGGTGTTCAAGCTCGCCCGCGCCATGGAGAACTCGCCGCTCGCCAACGTCGACTTCGACCGGGCCGTGTTCGCGGACGGCCGCATCGCGGTCGCGGGCGACCCGGGCCGCAGCGTCGCGCTGGTGGATGTCCTGCAGGCGGCCGGCGTCGACAAGGTCGAGGCCGTCGAGGAGGCCGGGCCCGACAAGGACTTCAATCAGAAATACGAAGCCTACACCCACTCGGCGATCTTCGCCGAGGTGAAGGTCGACGAGGAGCTGGGCCAGGTCCGGGTCACCCGCATCGTCTCGGCGATCGCGGCCGGCAAGGTGCTGAACCCGAAGACGGCGCGCAGCCAGATCCTCGGCGGCGTGGTGATGGGGATCGGCTCGGCGCTCGAGGAGGAGTCGATGCTCGACCACCGCATCGGCCGGTTCATGAACCACAATCTCGGCGAGTACCACGTGCCCGTCCACGCCGACATCTACGACATCGACGTGATCTTCGTGGAGGAGGAGGACAAGGCGAACCCGCTGGGCGTGAAGGGGCTCGGCGAGATCGGCATCGTCGGCACCGCGGCGGCGATCGCCAACGCGGTCTTCCACGCCACCGGCAGGCGGGTGCGCGACCTGCCGATCACCGTCGACAAGCTCCTGTGAGCGGCGAATGTTTCACAGGAAACATTGACGGTTCGGCAAGGAGTCGGACGCGGGCGCTCCGCCGCGCTGAATCGCTCCGCGCGCGAGGACGGTGATGCGCCCGCGCGCTGCCCTGAGAACCGACACGGGATCGCGGTGAGCCCCCTGCTGGAATCCTGGCGCTTCTGGGCGCTCGCCGCCGCCGGCTTCGCGGCGCTGACCGCGATCCTCGCCAAGGTCGGGGTCGCGGGCGTGCCGTCGGACGTCGCGACCTTCGTGCGCACCGCGGTCATCCTGGTCTTCGCGGGCGCGATCGTGGTCGTCTCCGGGCAGGCGGGCGGCCTCGCGCAGGTCACCGGCCGGAGCCTCGCCTTCCTCATCCTGTCGGGGCTCGCCACCGGGGCGTCGTGGCTCTGCTACTTCCGCGCCCTGTCGCTGGGCGACGCCGCCCGCGTCGCGCCGCTCGACAAGCTCAGCGTCGTGCTGGTGGCGATCCTCGGCGCCACCCTGCTCGGCGAGACCCTCAGCCTCGCCGCCTGGGCCGGGGTCGCGCTGATCGCGGCGGGCGCGGCCCTCGTCGCCTCCGGACTGTGAGATCATGCGCGCTGGCGCACCGATCCCTTAACGCGATGCGCGCATCATGCGGTTGCCTCGCGAAAGGGGACCGTCATGGAATGGGTTTATCGCGGCTTCGAGACCTCGCTTCTCGGTCTCGCCCTCTGTCTCGGGCTCGGCGCCTGCCTGACACTCGGCACCGGGCTCGGCACCGGACATGCACCGGCCGGAACGCTCTCCGTCACCCTGCCGATGCTCACGGTGACCGCCCCCGCGCCCTGAGGCGCGGGACCGGTCCGCGGCGGTGTCAGGCGGCGCCCTGCACGGCGCGGAACATGAAGCTCCGCGCCTCGGCGTCCATCTCCGCCTTGAAGGCGTGGCGGCCCTTCAGCGCCTCGGCGGCCTGGGCGGCCGGCCGCGCGTTGAGCGCGTCGAGGTGGCGCTTGACGTTGGGCAGGTCCCCGAAGGCGCCCTCGCCGAGGATGAAGGGCACCATCCGGGCCCAGCCCCAGACCGCCATGTCGACGATCGTGTAGGTGTCGCCCAGCACGTAGGTGCGGTCGGCGAGGCGCTGGTCGAGGATGCCCCAGTGCCGGCGCGCCTCGAAGGTGTAGCGCTCGGTGGCGTAGGCACCCCCGTCCTGCGCGAAGTGGCGGAAATGCACGCACTGGCCGGAGAACGGCCCGATGCCGGTCGCCACGAACATCAGCCAGGACAGCATCTCGCCGCGGACGGGCTCGCCCTCCGGCAGGAACCGGCCGGTCTTGCCCGCCAGGTACATCAGGATCGCGTTCGAATCGAACACGGTCACGTCGCCGTCGACGATCGCCGGCACCTTCCCGTTCGGATTGACGGCCGTGTAGGCCGGATCGAACTGCTCGCCCTTGCGGGTATCGACCGGCACCGGCTCGTAGGGCAGCCCCATCTCCTCGAGGCAGAGGGCGACCTTCATGGGGTTGGGGCTGAGATTGTAGAAGAATCGAATCACCGCGCTCTCCCTGAACGACGCGGGCAGGATGTCCGGGCCCCGCGCCGGCACAAGGCGCGGGCGCGCAGGGCGGCTATTCCACGACGATCTTGTAGCCGCGTCCCGGCACCAGCGCGGCGCCCCGCTCCAGCCCGTTGAGGACGAGGAACCGGTCGAGCGCCCGGTCGGGCACCGCCATGCGGCGGGCGAGGTCCTCGGCGCTGGTCGAGGCGGCCTGGACCACCTGCAGCCGCAGGGGGCGCAGGACCGCCTCGTCGGGCGCGACCGCGACCAGGGTCGCGGTCCAGCGGCGGAAGGCCGGGTCGGGGTCGGTGGCGCCCTTGGCGGCCATGATCATCCGGTAGGTCGAGTCCCCGATCCGGATGGCCGCGAGGCGGAAGGTCCACTCCTTCCCCCGCGACAGCGCGAAGGCCGCCGGGTGGCCGGCGACGTCCCGGGTCTCGAAGCCGGCCGGGTCGAAGGCGTCGTTCCAGCTCGCCTTAAGCACCGCCTCGAGGGGCTGGCCGTCCTTCGCCTCGATCTGATCGAACAGCAGGCGCCGGCCGCCGTCCTGGGTGGTCCCGAGCACCGCCGAGCGGGTGTTCTCCAGGGTGAAGCCCTCCGGCACCTCGAAGGCGATGCCGAGGCCGGGATGGATGAAGCGGTGCCCGCGCACCGCGCCGTCGCGCGGGTTGTCGCCGTAGGCGAGCCCGTCCACCGCCGCGAGGTAGGCGGCGCGGTCGTCGGTGCCGATGCCCGGCGCGCCGATGCGGCGGGCCGCCCGGGTGACCTGATTGATGCGCTCGGCCGTGCCCGGGTGGGTCGCCAGCATGTCGGGCGCGCCGGCGCTGCCGGACTTCAGCCCCGTCGAGCGGTTGAGCGCGGCGAGGAAGCGCCCGGCCGCGAACGGATCGTAGCCGGCCTTGGCGAGGGTGCGCACGCCGGTGGCGTCGGCCTCCAGCTCCTGCTCGCGGGAGAACCGGGCGAGCGCGAAGCGCGACTGGCTCTGCAGCTGCGCGCCGGTATCGGGGTCGTTCAGCACGTCGGCCACGACGCGGCTGACGAGCGCCGAGCGCAGCTCGAGCTCGCTGCGGGCGGTGGCGTGGTTGAGGGTCACGTGGGCCATCTCGTGGGCCAGCACGGCCGCCACCTCGGAGGTGTCGCTCGCCAGGGCCACGAGGCCGCGGGTGACGTAGAGCCGCCCGTTCGGCAGCGCGAAGGCGTTGACCACCGGCGAGTCGAGGAGCGTCACCGTGTAGGCCTGGTCGGGCCGGTCGCTCGCCTTCACGAGGCGGTCGGTCACCTCGGTCAGCATCCGCGTGACGTTGGGGGCCCGGGCCTCGCCCCCGAAGGAGGCCACGAGCTTGAGGTGGTCGGCATCCGCGGCGCGCTCGCGGCCGGTGGTGCGCGGCGCCTCCGCGGGCACCCGCACCACGGCCGGCCGCACGGTCGCCTCGGTCTGGTCGGCGACGCAGGCGCCGAGCAGCAGGGCGAGGCCGCCCAGCGCCGCCGCGCCGAGGGCGCGCCGGCCCGCCGCGCGGGTCCGCCCCGCGATGATGTGCCCCGTGATCCCGCCCATCGCGATCAGCGCCGCAATCCCCGTTCCCCGTCCGAATCGGCCTCCGGCCGGTCCGTCTCCCCGAGCGTCTCGAGCCCGTCGAGGGCGACCTCCAGGGTCGGGCCGCGCCGGACCTCCAGGAGGCCGCGCACCCGCACGCGCCGGCCTTCGAGCGAGGCCGCACTCAAACCACGGGCGCGCATCATTCGCCAAGTGCGTTTCGATACCGTCACCGTGAGGCCGTCCGTGCCGCGGGCCGCGAAATCGAGATAGGTGCGCGCGCCGCGCTCGCCGACGTGGCGGATCCGGCCCTCCGCGACGACGAAGCGCCCGGCCCGCGCCCGGAGCGCCGGACCGTCCCGCGCCGCCGGGAGCGCGACGCTCCAGAGACCGAGCCCGCGCGCCCGGGCGGCCGCCTCCACGAGGCGCAGGCCGGGCCGGCAGAGCGAATCGGCCTCGTTCGCGTCCGCGTAGGCGAGCCCGGCCGCGATGAGGCCGCCCGCCAGGTCCGCGTCGTCCTCCGCGGCCAGGAGATCGGCCCGCACGCGATCCCACCGGTCGGGCTGCCCGCGGGGAACCACCGTGACGCGGGCGCCCCGCCGGGGCTCGAGCCAGGCCAGCGCCGCGGCTTCGGCCTCCGGCGCGTCCGGCCAGCGCAGCGAGTCCAACACCGCGCGGAGGCCCGAGACCAGGCGGATCTCGCCCCGGGGCCCGATCCCGGCCACGACCTCGTCGCGCGCCGGCCCGGTCGCGCAGTCGGACGGGCCGGCCCCCGGCGCGGCGCGTGCCGGACGAATCGGCACCGCGGCGAGCGACGCCGCCATCAGGGCCGCCAGCGAGGCTGCCCGCATGACCGCCGCGCTCCCGCGCATCGATTCCCCCGAGATCGCAGGCCCCGACACCGCGCCTCTCCACCGGGCGCGGTTGGCCTCGGCCGGCGAGAATGCTATGGAGCGCGCGGTCGTCTCCGTAGCTCAGCTGGACAGAGCACAGGTTTCCTAGAAGCTTCAATTGGGCGTCGCGCCGGGAAACCGCGCGGCGGATCCGCTCAAAGTCGGGGAAAGCTTCCGGCATCGACGCGCCGCCGTCCGATGCTCTGCCGATCCCGAGCCAAGCCCGCGCGGCGCCCCGGCGTTCTGCGGGAAGGTGTAGAGACTAGACGGGCGGCACCTAACGGTCGGATGCAATCCGGCCCACGGTGAAGGGATAGTCCAGGCCACGAACGCGGACCTTCGGGACGCGGCGGCGAAAGCCGAAGTGGTATGAAACCTGGGGTCGCAGGTTCGAGCCCTGCCGGGGACACCAAGTTGTCTCATCTCGCAGATCTCGCGGTTGCAGAGCCGTGAGCAAATCGTCCACCACGTCGGGCGCCTGCCGGTGACAAGTACCGAGGGCCGCGCTAAGCTTTGCCGCCAGGATTCATGGCGGGGGGTGGACGAGCACTTCATGGCGGGCCAGAAGACCGATCAGCGCGACGTCTATGTCGGGCAACGCATCGCCGAGCAGCGCCGGAAGGCATCGCTCACACAGCGCCGCGTCGCGCAGAGCTTCGGTATGTCTGCAGCTCAGCTCCAGAAATACGAGAAGGGTACCAACCGGATCAGCGCCGTCCATCTCGATATCTTCTCGCGGATGACCGGCGTGCCGATGGATTACTTCTTCAAAGGAATGCCCCGGAACGATGACTTCATCGCCCCGGGCTTCAGCGAGCGCGAGCAGTCCACCCTGTCGGAAGCCGGGTTGAAGGGGTTGGCGGAAGTCGTGGGCCGCCACATCACCGAGAACTTCTCCGAGGAGGCGCGCCGCGACGTGGCCGACGCGATCCGGGCGCTCGAGAGCAAGCTCGGCGGCTGAGCCGGCGGCGATCCCCGCGGGCCGGTTCGATCGTTCTTCCGGTCGCTTCGTCCGTTATAGCGGATCCGTTCGTTCCTCCATCTTGACCGCCTCCCGGTCGGGTGCGAGAACCCCGGCCCCATGAAGGGTCAAACGCCGCGATCGCGACGGCGTACCTCTGCAGCCGAGGCCGTCCGATGCCGCGTTCCAACTACCTGTTCACCAGCGAGTCCGTGTCCGAGGGACACCCCGACAAGGTCTGCGACAGGATCTCGGACACCGTGGTCGACGCCTACCTCGCGGCGATGCCGGAGGCGCGGCTCGGCGTCGAGACGCTCGCCACGACCAACCGCATCGTCATCGCCGGCGAGGTGCGCGGACCCGATTCGGTGACCTTCAAGGACCTCGAGGCCCTGACCCGCGAGGCCGTGAAGGACATCGGCTACGAGCAGTCGGGCTTCCACTGGAAGAACAACGACGTCGCGATCCACCTGCACGCCCAGTCGGCCGACATCGCCCAGGGCGTGGACGCGGCCGGCAACAAGGACGAGGGCGCGGGCGACCAGGGCATCATGTTCGGCTACGCCGCCGACGAGACGCCCGAGCTGATGCCGGCGCCGATCTTCTACGCCCACAAGATCCTCAAGGACCTCGCCGACGCCCGCAAGGCGAGGCAGGGCGACGCCGCCAAGCTCGGCCCCGACGCCAAGAGCCAGGTCACGGTCCGCTACGAGAACGGCCGCCCGGTCGAGGTCACCCAGATCGTGCTGTCGACCCAGCACCTCGACGAGTCCCTCGACTCCGCGGACGTGCGCGCCATCGTCGAGCCCTACATCCTGAAGGCGCTGCCGCAGGGCTGGGTCAACGAGGGCACGGTCTGGCACGTGAACCCGACCGGCAAGTTCGTGATCGGCGGCCCGGACGGCGATGCCGGCCTCACCGGCCGCAAGATCATCGTCGACACCTACGGCGGCGCGGCCCCGCACGGCGGCGGCGCGTTCTCCGGCAAGGACCCGACGAAGGTCGACCGCTCGGCGGCCTACGCGGCGCGCTACCTCGCCAAGAACGTGGTGGCCGCGGGCCTCGCCAGCCGCGCCACGATCCAGCTCGCCTACGCGATCGGCGTCTCGAAGCCACTCTCGATCTACGTGGACCTGCACGGCACCGGCACGGTCGACGAGGCCAAGCTCGAGGCCGTGCTGATGGACGCCATGGACCTGTCGCCCCGCGGCATCCGTACGGCGCTCAGCCTGAACAAGCCGATCTACGCGCGCACCTCGGCCTACGGCCATTTCGGCCGCGCCCCCGAGGCCGACGGCGGCTTCTCGTGGGAGCGCACCGACCTCGCCGGCAAGCTGAAGTCGGCGCTGGCCTGAGGGCGGCCTCCGCGCGGCCCCGGGCCGACGCGCTGGCCGGAGATCGGCGGCGCGCCGGGGCGACGTGAACGCGGGGCGGGCGGTGCGCTGAGCGCCGCCCGGTTCCGTTCCGGAAACCAGCGGCGCCCGCGATCCGGCATCCGGCGCTGGGCGCCGCGGCGCGTCCGACGCGATGGCGCCCGCGCGCGGGTGCCGCGCGTGCGCATCAGGTCGCGGCACGTCGGGCGCGGTGTCCCGGTTGGCGTCCCGCCGACGCTCCGCGTGGCCCGCCGGGACGCGGGCCGCGTCGCATCTCCGAGGTAGACTGAGCCGGTGGACACCGACACCCCTGGACGCCCCGAGCACCCGGCCGAGGAGCCGGAGCGCGCCTTCTTCGGGCGGCGCAAGGGCAAGCGCCTGCGCGGGCAGCAGGAGCGCCGGCTCGCCGAATTGCTGCCGGCCCTGCGGGTCGACCTGCCGCCGGGCGAGGCGATCCTCGATCCGCGCGCGCTGTTCCCGGCCATGCCGGCGCCGCCCGAGGCGCTCTGGCTGGAGATCGGCTTCGGCGGCGGCGAGCACCTCGCCGCCCAGGCGGCCGCGCGGCCGGATATCGGCATCATCGGTGCCGAGCCCTTCGTCAACGGCGTGGTCAAGCTGCTGGCGGCCGTCGAGGCGCAGGGGCTGCGCAACGTCCGCATCCGCGACGAGGACGTGACCGCCCTGCTGGCGCGCCTGCCGGATGCCTGCCTCGACCGGGTCTACCTGCTCTATCCCGATCCCTGGCCCAAGCGGCGGCAGCGCAAGCGCCGGTTCGTCTCCGACGCCTCCCTCGCCGAGATCGGCCGGGTCCTGAAGGACGGGGGCCTGTTCCGCTTCGCCAGCGACATCGACGACTATGCCGGCTGGACGCTGGTCCGGGCCGCGCGGTGCCCGGTCCTCGCCTGGACGGCGCGGGACGCGCGGGACTGGACGCGGCCTTTCCCGGGCTGGCCCGGCACGCGCTACGAGGCCAAGGCGCTGGAAGCGGGCCGCCGGCCGACCTACCTGGAATTCGTCCGCCGCCCCCGGTGACGGCCCGCGCGGGCGGGTCGCGCGGGTGCCCGGTCGCCGCAGGCGGAGCGGAACGCCTTGCCACGGTCACGCTCGGGCGCCATCCTCAGGGCTCGCCGCGGTCCCGGATCGTGGCGGGAGGGGGCCATCTCCGGCGGGAGCGTGCCACGGCACGTTCGAGGATTCTTCCGAGTGAATGAGAGGGTGGGGCAGGACCCGGCGGCGGAGGACCCGTTTCGCGCCGGCTTCGACGAGGCCGCGATCGGCCTCGCCGTGCTGTCGGCGGACGGGGCGGGGATCGTCGCCGCCAACCGCGCCCTGCACGATCTCGTCGGCTGGCCGCCGGGCACGCTGTCCGGGCGGGCGGCCGCCGAACTCCTGAACGAGGGGCCCGACGGCCTCCGGGACGGTCTCCAGGTCTGGCGCCGGGCGGACGGGGCACCCCTCGACGTGCGGGTCCGGCGCGCGGGCCGGACCCTGGTGGTCGAGGCGGTCGACGTGGACGCGGCGGCCCATTCCGAGGCGAACCGCGAGGCCCTGGCGGCCGCCGGGCTCGGGGAATGGCGCTGGGACCGCGCGACCGGCCTCCTCACCCTGTCGCGCCGCGCCGCCCGCATCCTCGGGCGGCCGCCGGGCCGGTCCGTCTCGTGGGAGGAATTGAAGACGGGCCTGTCGCAGGCGGAACTCGCGCGCCTGCGCGCGCTGATCGCCGAGGCGGACGGGACCGACGAGCCCTATCAGTTCGACACGGCCACCACGGTGGCCGGACGGACCGTGATCCTGCGGGTCCGGGGGCAGGCCGTGCCGGGCCCCGACGGCACGCCGGCCGGTATGGTCGGCATCCTCCAGGACATCACCACGCGGGTCGAGGCCCGGGACGAGATCCTGTCCCGCGACCAGCGCCTGCGGGTCGCCACCACGGTCGCCCGGCTCGGCATCTTCGAGTGGCACATGCTCGAGGACCAGGCGATCTGGGAGAACGAGCACATGTACGAGATCTTCGGGCACGCGCCCGAGGACGGCACGATCGGCAAGAACGAGTTCCTCAACGACATCCTCCACCCCGACGACCGCCCCGCCGTCCGCCGGGCGATCTCCCAGGCGCTGCGGGAGGACGGGGATCTGCACATCAGCGGCCGGATCCGCCGCAAGTCCGACGGCGTGTGGCGCACGATCGACATGGCCGGCCGGTTCGAGCGCGACGCCCCCGGCCGCCTGCCCCGCCGCCTGATCGGCGTCGTCGCGGACGTGACCGACCGCCGGGTCGCGGAGGAGCGCCAGAGCCTGCTGATCCGCGAGCTCCACCACCGGGTGAAGAACACGCTGGCCACGGTCCAGGCCATCGTGGGCTCCACCGCGCGGACGGCGTCGAGCATCGAGAGCTTCTACGAGGCGTTCGTCGGGCGCATCAAATCCCTGGCGCACACGCACTCGGTCCTCACCGAGGACACGTGGCAGACGGCGTCGCTGGCCAACCTCCTGCGCAACGAGCTGAAGCCCTACGCGGAGGTGGCGCCGGACGGCGGCGCCGAGGGCCGCATCAGCCTCGACGGGCCGGCGATCGACCTGCCGTCCGAGATCGCGGTGCCGATCGGCATGGCGATCCACGAACTCACCACCAACGCGGCGAAGTACGGGGCCCTGTCGAACCGCACCGGCCGGGTGGCGGTGGAATGGTCCCTGGAGCCCGGGGGGCCGGCCGGGATCCTGCGGTTCTCATGGCGCGAGACCGGCGGCCCTCCGGTCGCGCCGCCGAGCCGCCAGGGCTTCGGCTCGCGCCTGCTGCAGCGCGTCCTGATCACCCAGGTCCAGGCCGAGGTGACCACCGACTACGCCCCCGGGGGCTTCTCCCTGACCATGCGGGCCCCGATCCCGCCGCGCAACGACAGCCTCAACCCGCTGGTGTGAGGCCGCGGCCGCCCTCAGGGCGGGTTCAGGCCGCGCCGCGGGCCCCGGACTCGCCGCCGCCGTCCACGAAGGCCTTCAGCTCGTCGAGGGACGCGAAGGTGAAGCGGCCCTGCGGCGTCTCCGCCTCGATCGAGCCGTCCTCGAACATCACGTAGGTGTTGCCGCCCGAGGCGTAGCGCCCCACCACGGTGCGCGGGGCGGCCTGCGGGGCCGGCTCGGGCTCGGGGGGCGTGTCGAGGCTCGGGCGCAGGGCCGGCGGCTCCTCCGCGGCGGCCTTCCCGGGCTCCTCCAGCGGGGGCGGAGGCGGCTCGGGGGCGGCGAACAGGTCGTCCTCGGGCGCGATCGCGCGCTCGGTCGGCGCGTCCGGCTCGGGCCGGCGATCCGCCTCCGGAACGCGGACGGGCGGGGCCACGGGCGCCGGCTCGGCCGGGGCCGGCTTCGGGGACTCGACCGCGCCGAGTTCCGGGAAGGGGGCGCGGGCCTCGTCCGGGCGGAGTTCCAGGCTCGGCTCGATCCGGGGCCGCTCGGGATCGAAGGACGGCTCGACCACCGAGGGCACGATGAAGGCGGGCGCCGCCGGCAGGACCGGCGGCAGCCGGGTCCGGGCCTCGTCGACGGGGGCCGGGGCCGGCGCCGCGGCGGGGGCCGGCCGCTCGCCGGCCGCCGGGGCGCGCCCGAACGCCCGCTCCACCCGCCGGAAACCGAGCGCCACGACGCCGAGGCCGAGCAGCACCGCGCCCGACGAGGCCGCGACCGAGCCCGCGATCACCATCGCGAGTCCGCTCTCCAGACGCACGTACGGGAAGCCCTGGATCACGGCGGCGCAGCCCCCGATGATCATGGCGGCGGCGAGCGCGAACAGCGCAGCGATCATGTTACTCTCTGACACGGGCCGGCTGACGGCCGGCGCTCAAGGCGTGCCGCACAGTAAGGCCTAGCCGTCATATTGCAAAACTCGGGGCCGAGATGTCCGGGAAACCGGAATAGTCCGGATCTGCGCCGGCTATGCCCGGGACGGCCGACCCGCGGATCCGCGCCCGGATCAGCGGGTCGGCGGAACTTCCCGCGCCGCCGTGGCGGAACGGCGTTGCCGTCCCGCGGCCACCGACTTACCTAGCGGGCTCTCGACTCGGGAGCCCCCGCCGGGGACGAGGCCGCCCCCTGCTAAGCGGAGATAGACGCGATGACCTTCACCCTGCCGGAACTGCCCTACGCCTACGACGCGCTGGGGCCGTACATGTCGAAGGAGACCCTCGAGTTCCACCACGACAAGCACCACAAGGCCTATGTCGACACGGGCAACAAGCTGCTTGAGGGCACGGATCTCCAGGGCAAGAGCGTCGAGGAGATCGTCAAGGCCGCCTACAACACGAATCAGCCGCTCTTCAACAACGCCGGCCAGCACTACAACCACATCCACTTCTGGCAGTGGATGAAGCCGAACGGCGGCGGCGCGATCCCCGGCGCCCTCGCCAAGAAGATCGACGAGGATCTCGGCGGCGCCGAGAAGTTCAAGGCGGACTTCATCCAGGCGGGCGTCGGCCAGTTCGGCTCGGGCTGGGCGTGGCTCGCCGTCAAGGACGGCAAGCTCGCGATCATGAAGACCCCGAACGGCGAGAACCCGCTGGTCCACGGCGCTCAGCCGATCCTCGGCGTCGACGTGTGGGAGCACTCCTACTACATCGACTACCGCAACCGCCGGCCCGACTACCTGAAGGCGTTCATCGAGAACCTCGTGAACTGGGAGCACGTGGAGAAGATGTACGCCGAGGCGACCCGCTGAGGCGTATCGCCGGTGCCGCGGTCCCTGTGTCCGCGGCACCCTTGAGGTGGCGCACGAAACCGGCTCTTGATGCGCCCGACGCCGGATGACCCGGTGCGGAAGGGTCCGGCCATTTCCTTTCGATCGACACGCGCGACGCTTCGACCGTGCTCCCGCCCGCCCCCGCTGAGGGGCGAGGGGGTGGGCGAGCGCCCCGCCCGATGATCCGCTCCATCCTGTCCGTCGGCGGCTGGACCCTGGTCTCGCGCGTCACCGGCTTCGCCCGCGACGTGGTGATGGCCGCCGTCATGGGCGCCGGGCCCCTGGCCGACGCCTTCGTGGTCGCCTTCCGGCTCCCGAACCATTTCCGCGCGATCTTCGGCGAGGGCGCGTTCAACACCGCCTTCGTGCCGGCCTATGCCGGGCTCGCGGAGGCCGGCGAGCCCGGGGCGGCGCACCGCTTCGCCGACCGGGTCTTCACCCTGATGCTGATCGTGCAGCTCGTGCTGCTCAACCTCGCCCTGCCGGCCATGCCCTGGGTGGTCCACGCCCTGGCGCCGGGCTTCGCGGAGGATGGCGAGCGCTTCCAGCTCGCCGTGGCGCTGACCCGCATCACCTTCCCGTACCTGCTGTTCATGACGCTGGTGACGCTGCTGTCGGGCATCCTGAACGCCCACCGGCACTTCGCCGTGGCGGCGGGCGCTCCGGTCCTGCTCAACCTCGCCATGCTGGCGGCCTTGAGCGTGAGTTTCCTGTTCCCGAACGCGGCCTACGCCGCCGCCTGGGGCGTCGCGGTCTCGGGCGTGCTCCAGTTCGGCCTGCTGTGGTGGGGCTGCCGCCGGGTCCGCGTGATGCCGGACCTCGCGGTGCCGCGCCTCGATCCCGCGCTCAAGCGCTTCTTCGTCGTGCTCGGGCCGGCGGTGGTCGGCTCGGCCGGCTTCCAGATCGCGGCCTTCGCCGACACGATCATCGCGAGCTGGCTGCCGACCGGGGCGGTCTCGGCGCTCTACTACGCCGACCGGCTCTACCAGCTGCCCTTCGGGGTCATCGCCATCGCGGCCGGCACGGTGCTGCTGCCGGAGATGAGCCGCCGGATCGCGGCCGGCGACGTGGCGGGCGCCCACGCGGCGCAGAACCGGGCCGCGGGCTTCTCCCTGGCCCTCTCGGCGCCGTTCGCCGTCGCGTTCCTGACCATCCCGGGCCTGATCATGGCGGCGCTGTTCCAGCGCGGCGCCTTCAGCGCCGAGGACACGGCGCGGGCGGCCTCGGTGCTGGCGGCCTACGGCTTCGCCCTGCCGGCGGTCGTGCTGGTGCGCAGCGCCGTGGCGAGCTTCTACGCCCGCCAGGACACCAAGACGCCGCTCTGGGCCTCGCTGACCGCGATCGGCGTCAACGTCGCCCTGAAGCTGTGGCTCACCGGCCCCTACGGCGTGACCGGCCTCGCGCTCGCCACCGCGGTCGCCCAGTGGGTGAACCTGCTGCTGTTGCTCGTCCTGGCCAAGCGCCGGGACTGGACGGCGCCGGGGCGCGCGCTCGGCCTCACCGTCGCCGGGGTGGCGCTGGCCTGCCTCGGGCTGGCGGCGGTCGCCGTCTACGGCCAGGGGCTCGTCCAGGCGCTGGTGCCGGCCCTCCCGCACGGGCGCGACCTCGTCGTCCTGGCGGTGCTGGGGCTCGCCGGTGCCCTAGTCTACGGCGGCCTGCTGGCGGGCCTGCTGCACCTGTTCGGCCTGCGCCTGCGCCGGGCCTGAATGACCCGGCCGGACTCGCCGCCGCGCGGGTCCGGCCCCAGATCGGGCGAGAGCACCCAGTGAGGAACGCCATGACCGACGCAGCAAAACCCCTCGCGGGCGTGAAGGCCGCGGTGTTCGACGCCTACGGCACGCTGTTCGACGTGAATGCCGCGGTCCAGCGCTACGCCGAGGCGGTGGGGCCGGACGCCGCCCACCTCTCCGAGGTCTGGCGCAACAAGCAGCTCGAGTACAGCTGGACTCTGTCGCTGATGGGCCAGTACGCCGCCTTCTGGGACCTCACCGTGCGGGCCCTCGACTATGCCCTGGCGATCCACCCGAACGTCGATCCCGGCCTGCGCGAGCGGCTCCTCGACGCCTACCGCGACCTCGAGGCCTACCCGGAGGTCCCGGGCGTGCTGGCGGCCCTGCGCAAGCGCGGCATCCGCACCGCCGTCCTCACCAACGGCAACGCCGCCATGGTCGACCGGGCGGTCGCCTCGGCCGGGCTCGCCGACCACCTCGACGCGGTCCTCTCGGTGGACGACGCGCAGGTGTTCAAGACCCATCCCGACGCCTACCGGATCGCCCTGACCCGGCTGGCGGTGGGGCAGGGCGACGTGCTGTTCTGCTCGTCGAACCGCTGGGACGTGGCGGGGGCAGGGGCCTTCGGCTTCCGGACCGCCTGGGTCAACCGCAAGGGGCTGCCCGACGAGTATGCCGACCTCGCGCCCACGGTCGTGGTCGGGTCCCTCGACGGGCTGCTCTGACGGGCTGTCCGCTGAGCGTCCCCGATCCGAGACGCGGCCGGCGTCGGGACGTCGCCACGGCAGCGTCCCGCCTCAGGCTGGAGCGACCGCGGGCCGCCTTATCCGGCACACAATTCAATTGGCCCACTTCGCGGATTCTTAATCCTCCCGGTGTTGGATCATCCTCAACACGAACGGGAGATGTTTCGCGTGTCCTTGAACGGTTCCTTCACGACGATCCGCGCTGGGGCCGCAGCCCTCGCGGCGACCCTGGTGCTCGGGGCGGTCGCCCCGGCCGCCGCCCGCGACCAGACCGGTGCCATCGTCGGCGGCCTCGCGGCCGGCGTCGTCGGCGGCATGGTCGGTAGCGCCCTCGTCAACGGCGCGAACCCGCCGCCCCCGCCGCCGCCGCCGGAGTACCGCCCGCGCCGCGTCGTGGTCGAGGAGCCCGAGACCATCGTGGTGCGCGAGCGCCGCGGCCCGATCTGCCACTACGAGCGCCGCAAGGAGTGGCTCGGCGACGGCGAGTTCACCTACCGCCGCGTCGAGGTCTGCGAGTAAGTCGCTACCGCGGGTATCGAATCGGCGCCGCGTCCCCCGGGGGCGCGGCGCGTCTCATTTCACGACCAGCCAATCCTCGACCACGAGGGCGTCGAGGCCGGTGGTGTAGAACATCAGGATCGCGTCCTCCGCGCCGTGGAGGATCGGCTTGCCCATCACGTTGAAGCTCGTGTTGAGCAGGATCGGCACGCCGGTGATCTCCGCGAAGGCGCCGATCAGGGCCGCGTAGGCCGGATTCCGCTCCGCCGTGACGCTCTGGAGCCGGCCGGTGCCGTCCGCGTGGACCACCGCCGGGACGCGGCCGCGGACCGCCGCGCGCCAGACCAGGGTGCGCTCCATGTAGGGGCTGTCGGCGTAATCCTCGAACCAGTCCGGCCCGGCCTCCGCCAGGATCGACGGCGCGAACGGCCGGAACGCCTCCCGGTACTTCACCTTGGCGTTGAGCGCGTCCTTGGCGCCCTCCGGCCGCGGATCGGCCAGGATCGACCGGTTGCCGAGCGCCCGGGGCCCGAACTCCGCGCGGCCCTGCACCCAGCCGACGAGGCCGCCCTCGGCCAGGATCCGCGCCGCCGCGCGCGTCGCCTCCGCGTGGCCGACGCGCTTGGCCCGCGGCTCCTGCTCGGCGAGCCGCTCCATCGCGCCGGTCGGGACCCGGGAGCCCAGATAGGGGGAGAGCGGGCGCTGCGCCGGCGGCGGCCCGGCCCAGTCCGGATGGTCCTCCGCGTAGGCGAGCCACGCCGCGCCGACCGCGTTGCCGTCGTCCGCCGGGGCCGAGGGCACGTGCAGCCGGGTGAAGCCGGACCGGCCGAGCACCCGGCCGTTGTAGGAGGAGTTGAGCCCGCAGCCGCCCGCGATCACGAGGTTCTCGGACGGCGCCAGCGCGCGGGCCTCCGCCACCAGCGCGTCCATCAGCGTCGCGAACAGGTCCTGGCCGCAGCGGGCGAGGTCGGCCCAGCCCGCCTCCAGGGCATCCGCGGGGCGGCGGGCGCGGATCTCCGCGGCGACCGCCCGGATCGTCTCCGCGTCGGCGTAGCGCAGGCGGTGGCCCTCGACCGTGCAGAGCCGGCCGAGCAGGGCGGCGAGGTCCGGGTCGGGACGGCCGTAGGGGGCGAGCCCCATGATCTTCCACTCCTCGCCCTTCACCTGGTCGAAGCCGGCGAGGTCGGTGATCAGCCCGTACAGAAAGCCCAGCGAGCCGCGCCCGCGGTGGCGGCGCAGCTCCGTGATCCGGCCGCCCTCCAGGCGGTAGATCGCCGCCGCGCCGGTCTCGCCCATGCCGTCGACCACCAGGGCGGTGGCCGTCTCGAACGGGCTGCCCCACAGGCCGTAGGCGGCGTGGCACAGGTGGTGCGGGTAGCGCCGCTGCCCGGCGACGGTCGCCCGGGGCGCCGCGCCGGTGATCCGCGCCTCCTGGTTCAGGGCCAGCAGTGTGCCGTGGCCGGCCCGCTCCTGCGCGCCGTGGAGGTCGGCGATGAACACCCGCTCGGCCTGCTCGGGCACGTAGGAGCGGTTGAGCGCCGTGGTGTGGGCCGAGAGCGCCATGAGGTCGAAGGCCCCGGCGCCGGCCTGGCCCCGCAGGAAGTCGGTGAATTGCGGGCCCCAGGTGGAGGCGACGACGAGCTCGGAGCCCGGCGGGACGTGCGCCTTCAGCAGCGCCGCCATCACGGCCGGGGGGTCCGGCTCGCAGTTCGGCGCGCGCTTGTACTGCAGGGCGCGCTCCGCCGCCTCGGCGAAGAGCAGGGTGCCGTCGGGCCCGACCAGGGCGACGGCCGGGTCGTGGAAGGTGGTGGCGAGGCCGAGATAGAAGCGCATGTCGACGCGGCCTAGCGCATTTTCGCGCCGGACGGAGCCCGGCACGTGTGAGAGGTGCCGACAGCCGCCCGCTAGTGCGGGGTGGCGCGGCGCTTCGTGACGAGAAGGATCGCCGCGCCGGCGAGTCCCGACAGGGCCGAGCCCGCGAGCACGCCGAGCTTCACGGCGGTCTCGTGCTGCGGGTCCGGGAAGGCGAGGCCGCCGATGAACAGGCTCATGGTGAAGCCGATGCCGCACAGCACCGCGACCCCGTAGACCTGGCCCCAGCCGGCCCCGGCCGGGCGCTTGGCCCATCCCAGCGCCACCGCCAGCCGCAGGCTCGCGAACACGCCGGCCTGCTTGCCCAGGAACAGGCCCGCCGCGATGCCGAGCGTCACCGGCTGGAGCAGGGCCTCGGGGGTGAGGCCGGAGAGGTCCACGCCCGCATTGGCGAAGCCGAAGACCGGCACCACCCCGTAGGTGATCCAGGGCGCGAGGGCGTGCTCCAGCCGGTGCAGGGGCGAGTGCGCGTCCTCCGGCCGGCCCGGGCTGACCCGGATCGGGACGGTGAGCGCGAGCAGCACGCCCGCGATCGTCGCGTGGATCCCGGAGCGCAGCACGAGGACCCAGAGCACGAGGCCGAGGAGCCCGTAGGCCGGAAGCCACCCGATCCCCGCCCGGTTGAGGCCGTAGAGGCCGGCCAGCACCAGGGCGGCGAGCCCCAGCGCGGCGAGGTCGAGGCCGGAGCTGTAGAACAGCGCGATCACCACGACGGCGCCGAGGTCGTCGACGATGGCGACCGCGCTGAGGAAGATCTTGAGGGAGACCGGCACCCGCGACCCGAGGAGCGCCAGGACGCCCAGCGCGAAGGCGATGTCGGTGGCCGCGGGAATAGCCCAGCCCCGCAGGGTGCCGGCGCCGAGGTTGGCGAGCGCGTAGAACGCGGCCGGAACCGCCATGCCGCCGAGCGCCGCGAAGCCGGGCAGGACCCGGTCGGGCCAGGTGCGCAGCCGCCCGTCCAGCGCCTCGCGCTTGATCTCCAGCCCGACCAGCAGGAAGAAGCCGGCCATCAGGCCGTCGTTGATCCAGTGCTGGACGCTCAACGGGCCGAGTTCGGCGTGGAGGGCGTGCGCGTAGGTCCCGGCCAGCGGGCCGTTGGCGACCACCAGCGCCAGGGCCGCCGCCGCCATCAGGATCAGCCCGCCCGCCGCCTCGCCGGCGAGCAGCGTGCGGATGATCGAGAGGGGGCGCGGGCCGCGCCGCGGCGGGGGGCTGTCGGGGGTGGGCGACGTCATCGCGGCAGGCCTTGCCGCGCATCGCGGGGACGCGCAAGCGACTGGCCGAAGTCCCGCTCGAAGCCCTACGACGTCCGCCCCAGGGCCGCGCGGATCAGCGCCAGCCCGTCCGGGCTCGACCACGCGGCCGGCCCCTTCATCACCCCGATCGTGCAGCCCTGCGCGTCGACCAGCATCGTGGTCGGCAGGCCGGGCGACTGCGTGTCGCGCTGGAGGATCGGCAGCACGCGGCCGCCGGGATCGGCGTAGTAGGCGAGGTCGTGGATGCCCGCCTGCTTCAGCCATTCCGGCGGCTTCTCGAGGTTGCGCGTGTCGACGTTGATGGCGACGACCTGGAAGTCGGGTCCGCCGAGCTGCGCCTGGAGCCGGTCGAGGGCGGGCATCTCGGCCTTGCAGGGCGCGCACCACGTCGCCCAGAGATTGACGAGGAGCAGCCGGCCCTTGAGGTCGGCGAGGCCGGTCTCGGCGCCGTCCGGGCCCTTGAACCGGATTTCGGGGGCGGGCCGGGCCTGGGGCAGCGCCTGCATGGCGGCGACCTCGCCCTTGGACGCCGCATCGACCCGGGCCAAAGCCGGCTTGGCGGCGGCGCAGGGCTGGAGGGCGCCGCCCGTGTTGCCGGGCAGGAGACCGCTCCCGTATAGGGCGAGCCCGAGGACGGCGAGCGCGGCGACGCCCGCGCCGGCCAGGATGGGTGTGCGGCCGGGCATCAGCTTTGCCTGCCGGGGCGTTCAGGGCGCGGAAGGATCGACATGAGCAACCGGATGTGGGGCGGCCGCTTCGCGAGCGGCCCGGCGGAGATCATGGAGGAGATCAACGCCTCCATCGGATTCGACAAGCGCCTCGCGCCCCAGGACATCCGCGGCTCGCTGGCGCATGTGGCGATGCTGGGCAAAGCCGGCATCCTGCCGGCGGAGGATGTGGCCGCAATCGAGGCCGGGCTCAAGTCCGTGCGCGACGAGATCGAGGCCGGGACCTTCGCGTTCAAGCGCGAGCTCGAGGACATTCACATGTCGGTGGAGAGCCGGCTGACCGAGATCGTCGGCCCGGCCGCCGGCCGCCTGCACACGGCGCGCTCGCGCAACGACCAGGTCGCCACCGACATGAAGCTCTGGGTGCGCGACACCCTCGATTCCCTCGACCAGCAGGCCGCCGACCTGCAGCGGGCACTCGCCGACAAGGCGCTGAAGCATGCCGACACGGTGATGCCGGGCTTCACCCATCTGCAATCGGCCCAGCCGGTGACCTTCGGCCACCATTGCCTCGCCTATGTCGAGATGCTGGCCCGCGACCGCGGCCGGTTCCGCGACGCCCGGGCGCGGCTCAACGAATCGCCGCTCGGCGCCGCGGCGCTGGCCGGCACCTCCTTCCCGATCGACCGGCACGCCACCGCAGCGGCCCTCGGCTTCGACCGGCCGACCGCCAACTCGCTCGATTCGGTCGCCGACCGCGACTTCGCCCTGGAGGCGCTGGCGGCGGCCTCGATCTGCGCCGTGCACCTGTCGCGCTTCGCCGAGGAGCTGGTGGTCTGGACCTCGGCCCAGTTCAACTTCGTGCGGCTGTCCGACGGGTTCACCACCGGCTCGTCGATCATGCCGCAGAAGCGCAATCCCGACGCCGCCGAGCTGGTGCGGGCCAAGAGCGGCCGGATCATCGGCGCGCTCACCGGCCTGCTCATCGTCATGAAGGGCCTGCCGCTCGCCTATTCGAAGGACATGCAGGAGGACAAGGAGGGCACGTTCGACGCCCTCCAGGCCCTGTCCCTGTGCCTCGCCGCCATGACCGGCATGGTGAAGGACCTCGAGCCCAACGCCGAGGTGCTCGCCCGGGCCGCCGGCTCCGGCTACGCCACCGCCACCGACCTCGCCGACTGGCTGGTGCGCGAGCTCGGCCTGCCGTTCCGGCAGGCGCACCACGTCACCGGTCGCCTCGTCGGCGTCGCCTCGGCCAAGGGGGTCGGGCTCGAGGCGCTGTCGCTGCCCGAGATGCAGGAGGCGGAGCCGCGGATCACCGAGGCGGTCTACGCGGTGCTGGGGGTCGAGAACTCGGTGGCGAGCCGCACCAGCTACGGCGGCACCGCGCCCGACAACGTCCGGCGCCAGGCGCAGGCCTGGATCGAGCGGCTGGGCTGAGCCGCGCCCTCGGCGACCGGCGCCCTCGGTGACCGGTGCCCTTGGCGGCGGCGCCCGGCGGATGGCAGGGTGGGACCATGACCCTGCCGGTTCACGGCGCAGGGGCCGCGAGGCGCGGCCGAATTCGGAACCCGGCTCGTGGCGCTGCTGCGCCTCGGCCTCTCGGTCGTGCTGGACTTCCCGGCCAACACCGTCGCCAGCCGGGCCCGGATGCGGACCCTGTTCGAGGCGGCCGGCGTCGCCCATCGGCTCCACGTCCCGACGTGCCCGACGCGGTCTGCCAGGCCCGCCTCCGCCTCCGGAACCCCGCGGGTGCCCATCCCTTCACGGTGACGGACGCGGAGTTCGACCTGTTCAGCCGCTACTTCGTGCCGCCGGCCCCGGCGGAGGGCTTCACCCGCGTCGTTCACCGGGCGTGAGGCGGGCCGCTCCGCCCGCATCGCGGCGCCCGCTCATCCACAGGGCCCTTCAAAATTGTGCATTGCAACCCTCGACCGGCCCGCGCGTTCACCGTCTGGCTAAGTCCGCTCAGCTACAAGCTTCGCCGTCTGGATCGGAGTTCGCAGGATGCCTGTCGAGAGTTGGCTGAACACGGAGGATGTGCCGGATTTCGCGGCGCACGCCACGGCGATGATCGACGCCGCTCTGACCGGTTCGGGCCTGACGCGCGAGGCCTACTGGGCCGCCGTGCGCAAGGGCTACAACACCCCCTACAACGATCCGCCCCGCAAGCGCGCCGCGCCGGCCCAGCCGAACGCGATCGCGGTGCCCGCCGGCCCGGCGGCCGAGCCGCTGCCGGTTCCGGCCGGCGTCATCGCGGCCCGGGCGACGGAAGCGCGCGCCGTCTGATTGTCGACGGATCCCGCCTCGCCATCTTGCCGACGTTTTACGCAAGCTTCACTAATCCCGAACCCCGGTCCGGCTCCTGACGGAGCCGCCCGTCGTCAGGAAGTGAAGATGGTCCGCGTCCCCCGCTCGCTCCCGGTCGGAGCTCTCGCCCTGCTCGCCTCCGGGCTGGTTACCGGCCTCGTTGGGGGCGTTCTCGGCGGGACCTGCCTGGTCGCGACGGCGGCCCACGCCCAGGACGCGGCGGCCCAGGACGCGGGGGGCGGCGACGCGGCCCCGACGCGGCGCGGGCGGCGGCACGGCCGCGAGCGGAGCAAGCGCGCCGAGAAGAAGACGGCGACCCCGCCCGGGATGCAGCAGGCCACGCCGGTGGCGATCTTCGGCGACTGGAACGTGTTCGTGAACGGCGACGGCCGCAACAAGCTCTGCTACGCGATCGCGCAGCCGCAGACGCGCTCGCCCAAGACCCTGAAGCGCGACACCGCCTACCTGTTCGTGAGCGTGCGCAGGGGCGAGAACATCCAGAACGAGGTGGCGGTGATGCTGGGCTTCCCGTCGAAGCCCGCGGCCTCCCAGATCAAGCCCGGCTCCGCGGCCGCGCCGACCGACCCGAGCCTCAACCTCGGCGCCAGCCGCTACGGCCTCGTGGTGAAGGACGGCAATGCCTGGCTGCAGAATCCCGCCGAGGAGGCGCGGGTCGTCTCCGAGATGAGCGCCCGCAACCCGAAGCTGATCATCAAGACCACCTCGCTGCGCGGGAACCCGACGAGCGACGAGTACGCGCTCGGCGGGTTCGCGGAGGCCATGAAGCGCACCCGCGACGAGTGCAGCAAGTAGCGGGCGGGTCAGGCCCGCCGCAGCGCGGGCCGGTGCGCCCGGGCGGGTGATCGCGTCCGGGCGCTCATGCGCGCGCGGGCCGCGCGTGTCGCCTGCTCGGCCGTGCGGAACACGGCGCCGTCGAGCCCGTCGAAATCGCGCGCGGACGAGAAGAACCGGACGCCGCGCCCCTCCGGGACGGCGATCCCGGCGGTGACCTCACCGATCTCGATCACCCGGGCGGGCTCGGTCGGGCCGAGGACCGGGTCTGCGAGGTCGGGACGGTTCTCGGGCTTGTACTCTGCGAGACTGTGCATCGGATTGGGAACTCCCTGGGCCGGCTTCTCGCCGTTCCGGATCGCGTTGGCTGCTGCGGAGATTCGACGGGGCTCAGCGTCGACAGCGCCGGCGGGCGGCGGAGCAGCAGGGGGCGATCGGGGGCAGGGATCGAAGGGACGATGTGCGAGTGACCATCGGACGTCCTCCAGACTGAAGGACCGCGCGGCGCGGGGCCGGCGCAGTGCTTTAGCGTTTGATCACGCGGCGCAAGCTACGCTTCTCAAATGACCGCGGCCGGCCCCGTCGAGCGCCCGAAGGGGCTCGGCCGGACCGGCACCCCTGAAAATGGGCGCGGCGCCGCGCACCGTCAACGGAACGGACTTCCGATTTTCGGAGCCCGCCTGGCAGGAAGCCGGCTCCGGGCGCGCGTCCGGGAGGCGGATCGTTCAGGCCGCGGCGATCACCGCGGCGAGGTCGGAGAAGTCGGAGAAGATCCGGGCCGCGCCGGCCTCCGCGAGCCCGGCGCCCGCCGGGTCATGTCCCCAGTGGCCGCCGCCGGTGAAGCCGGCGACCCGCATGCCGGCACTCCGGGCCGCCGTGACCCCGGGGACGCTGTCCTCGATCACGAGGCAGGCCGCCGGGGCGACGCCCATCCGCTCGGCGGCGAACAGGAACAGGTCTGGGAAGGGCTTGCCCCGCGCCACCTGCGCCGAGGAGAAGACGTGGTCGCCGAACAGGGGCAGGAGCCCGGTCAGCGTCAGGGAGTGGCGCAGCCGAACCGGGTCGCTGCTCGACGCGACGCAGACCGGCAGGCCCACGGCGGCGACCGCCTCGGCGACGCCGCGCATCGCCCGCAGGTCCGCGTCGAACAGCGCCAGGGTCTCGGCCTTCACCGCCTCGACGAAGCCGTCGGGGGCGGTGACGCCGTAATCGCGGGCGACGTGCGCCATGATCGAGGGCATCGCGGTGCCGGTGAAGCGCGCCCGCACGGTGGCGAAGTCGATGTCCGCGCCGATCCGGTTGAGCCCGGCCGTCAGGCAGGCGAGGCTCAGCGGCTCGCTGTCCACCAGGACGCCGTCGCAATCGAAGATCACGAGGCCGAGATTCGTCGCGCGCGCGTCCAAGGTCGACCGTTCCCGCACGGCCCGCCGCCGCCGGGCGACCCTGTGGCACGGGCCCGACGGCCCGGCAACCGCGCGGATCGACGCTCGCCCCGGGCGCTTGCACCTTGCGGCGCGGCCCCATACTCCCGGGGCGGGCGCGCCGCTCCGGCCCCCACGGCCCGTAAGGCAAGGCTCAGAAGGCCCCGCGATGTTCCGCTTCCTGGCCCGCGTCCTGGGCTTCCTGCTGATGGCCGGCGGCTTCGTCGCGCTGGTCTACGACGGCGCCCGCTCCATCGCCAACAACGGGCTGCGGGTGACGCCGCTCTCCGACGTGATCGCCATCCTGTTCAAGGACAAGGCCAGCGCCCTGCAGGGCAGCGTGGAGGGGGCGGCGCCCTGGCTCTGGCACATCCTGGGCCTGCCGCTCACCCTGGCGCCGGCCTCCCTGATCGGCCTCGGGCTCGGCGCGGTCCTGCTCTGGCTCGGCCAGCCGGGCCGCGAGCCGATCGGGTTCCTGACGAAGCCCTGATCCTCCGGGCGGCCTAGCGGGCCGCGAGCTTGGCCTCGGCCTCGGCCAGGGCGGCCTTCAGCCGCTCGATCTCGGCGGTCAGCGCGTAGTGCTCGCTGACGTCGAGCTGCGAGGCGAAGAAGTAGACCACCCGGCCCGCCTCGTCCCGCACCGGCCCGACATAGAGGGCGTTCTGGAAGGTCGAGCCGTCCTTGCGGTAGTTGAGGAGGTCGACCCGGATATCCTCCTCCCGCCGGATGGCCGCGCGGAGGCGGTCCACGGCCGCCGCCTCGGTGTCGGGCCCCTGCAGAAAGCGGCAGTTGCGGCCGACCACCTCCATCCGGGTGTAGCCGGTCAGCTTCAGGAACGCGTCGTTCACGAAGACGATCGGATTGTCGTGCTGGGCCGGATCGGTGATGATCATCGGCATCCGGGTCGCCCGCACGGCGGCCGCGAAGGGGTCGCCCCGGTGCGACTCCGCCTTCAGCTCGTCCGGCACGTGGCTCGTGGCGGTCCCGCCCGTCTCCATCCGGATCAGCCCCTCATAACGCCGCGCAGGGCGGCCATCCGACCAGTATCTCTCCGGGCAACAAGCCGGAATTTGCCCGCGAGATCCAGTCTCGCGGCTCGATTTAGGGCGGCCGGAGCGCCGAACGCTTTCCCGGCGGTCCCGGCCGTTCCATATCGGGCCGGAGCCCGAGACCGGAAGGCGAGCCGATGTTCCTGTTTCGCAAGCGTCCCGCGATGCCGGCCCCGGCCGACGCCCTGCCCGGACGCCCGACCCCGATCCCGACCGCCGAGACGCATGTCGTCAACGGCAACCCGCTCAAGGGTCCCTATCCGCCGGGCACCGGGACGATCGTGCTCGGGCTCGGCTGCTTCTGGGGCGCCGAGCGTCGATTCTGGCAGCTGCCCGAGGGGGTGTTCGTGACGGCCGTCGGCTACGCCGGCGGCTACACCCCGAACCCGACCTACGAGGAGGTCTGCACCGGCCGGACCGGCCACAACGAGGTGGTGCTGGTCGCCTTCGATCCGGCGGTTCTGCCCCTGGAGGCGGTGGTGCGGACCTTCTTCGAGAGTCACGACCCGACGCAGGGGATGCGCCAGGGCAACGATGTCGGCACGCAGTACCGCTCGGGCATCTACACCGTCGGCCCCGACCAGGACGCCGCGGCCCGGTCCGTGCGCGCCGCCTACGCGGAGGCGCTCCGGGCGCGCGGCTTTCCCGACGTCACCACGGAGATCCGGCCGCTGGAGCAGTTCTACTTCGCGGAGGCCTACCACCAGCAGTACCTGGCGAAGAACCCGGCCGGCTATTGCGGCCTGGGCGGCACCGGCGTCAGCTGCCCGGTGGGAGCCGGCGTCGCCGCCTGAACCTCACGGGCTCCGGCTGTCGGGCCGCGTCTGCGGGCCCGGCACCGGGGCGCCGGCGGCGCTGCCCCGCAGGGGCGGCGTGCTGTTCGGGCTGCGCAGCACGATCAGCACGCTGCCGAGGACCGAGAGCGCGAGGGCGGTCGCGAGGAGGATGAAGAGCCAGCGGGGCATCCGGGGCCGTTAGCACATCGGGGCCGGCGCGCCGAGCGGCGCACCCGGCGACGGGCCGAACCAGCGGCCCACCGCCTCCCGCAGGCCGTCGAGGGCGTGCGCCGCGCCCGTCCAGGCGATGCAGCCGTCGGGACGGACCAGCATCGAGGGCCTCTCCGGGACCGCGACGCAGGTCACCCGCCCCGTGGCCGCGGCGACCATCCGGGAGGCCGCGCCGTCGGCGCTGCCGTCGACGAGAAGGCCCCGTCCGTCCTGCATCGCCCCGTAGAGCGTCGCGCCGCCGGGGCCGAGCGGCCCGTCGCCGGCCATCCGGCCGACCGCGTCCTCGGCCGAGCCGAGATCGTACCGGGCGCTCAGGCCGCGCATCAGGCTGCCGAGGATCCGGCTGACCTCGTCGCTCTCCAGGAGCCGCGCCATCAGGTCGCGCAGCGCGCCCGATTGCGGATCGGGCCGCAGGATCGCCGCCTGGGCGCGGGTGTTGGCCGTGACGGCCTCGGCCACCGGGCGCCGCTCGGCCGTGTAGGTGTCGAGCAGGCTCTCGGGCATCTCCCCGCGCAGCACGGCGGCGAGCTTCCAGCCGAGATTGGCGGCGTCGCCCAGGCCGAGGCTCAGGCCCTGGCCGCCGAAGGGCGCGTGGACATGCGCCGCGTCGCCGGCCAGCAGCACGCGGCCCCGGCGGTAGGTGTCGACGAGGCGCGTGTTGTCGGCCCACCGGTTCGCGGCCTCGACTCCCGCGACGCGGATATCCGTGCCGCTGACCCGGCGCAGCACGGTCTCGATCTCGTCGCGCGTGACGGGCGCCTGCCGGTCGGCCGGCGGGCCGCTGAAATCCAGCATGAACAGCCGGCGCGGGAACGGCCCGTGGCCGAAGACGCCCCCCGGCCCGCGGTGCCAGCCGACCGGCAGCGCGCCGGCGGGATCGTCGAGATCGGCGATCGCCTGGTACATGGTGAGCGTCGGCGGCGTGCCGGGAAACGCGAAGCCGGCCATCTTGCGGACCGCGCTGCGGCCGCCGTCGCAGCCGACGAGATAGGCGCAGCGGACCCGCCCGTCGCCCGCGGGCGCGGTCCAGGTGACCTCGACACCGTCGGCCGCCTCCGTGAAGCCCGTGAGCGTGCAGCCGCGGCGCAGGTCGACCCCGAGCGCCGCGGCGCGGTCGATCAGCATGGCTTCGAGGCCCTGCTGATCGACCGCGCGCATGCGCCGGTCCGGCTCCGCCTGCGGGTCGCGGCGGATGAACAGGAAGCCGAAATGGCCGCTGAACTTCGCGCCGCGCAGGCCGCCGCCGGCCTGCCCCGGCACCCGGTCCATCGCCGCCAGGCTCCGCGCCTCCGCGGCCTCGATCGCCGCGCCCATGCCCCGCCGCTGCAGCGCCTCGACGCCCAGGGGGCCGACCCCGAGCGCCTTGAGGGTGGTGCTCGGCGCGGTGAGGCGCTCCAGCACCCGGACGCGCGCGCCCCCGAGGGTCAGCTCGATGGCGGTGAGGAGCCCGACCGGCCCAGCTCCGGCCACGACGACGTCGATCGCCCGATCCATGGACTCAATCCATTTATATACTCAGTCCATAAATCGATGTGGTATGTGGCGGCGCATGTCAACGTCCCCCGACCGCCGGTCCCGCAAGCGCCTCGCCACGCGGCAGGCCATCTCGGACGCCGCCACGCGGCTGTTCCTGGAGCGCGGCTTCGACGCCGTGACGGTGGACGAGATCGCGGCGGCGGCCGATGTCGGCCGGATGACCGTGTTCAACCATTTCCCCCGCAAGGAGGACATGTTCTACGACCGCGACGAGGAGGGCCGCGACCTCCTGCGCGAGACCCTACGGCAGCGCGATCCCCGGGTCGCGCCGGTCGAGACGCTCCGCCAGCTGGCGCACCGGCTGGTGACGGGCCGGAACCCGGTCGTGGACTTCTCCGCGCGCAGCGGCGCCTTCGTGGCGACGGCGGCGGAGAGCGAGACGCTCAAGGCCCGGGCCCGGGCGATCCGGGACGAACTCGCGGCCGTGCTGCGGGTCGCGCTCGCCGAGTCCGTCGGGCGCGGGCCGGAGGATCCCGACGCCGATCTGGCGGCTGGCCTGCTCCTGGCGACCTGGAGCGTGGCCTTCCTCCGGGCGCACCGGACGTTCGGGGCGACGCGGCGGACGGAGGCGGCGAATGCCGCCTTCCTGGCAGTCATCGACCGGGGGACGGCGGGCCTGCGGGCGGCGCTGGCCGGCACGCCCTACGCGGAGGCCGCCGCGCCCTGAGCGGCGACCGCCCCGGAGTGCCGGCCTACGGCGCCTTCAGCACCGCCCGGCAGGCGGCGGGCAGCGCCGCCATGGTCATGGCGGGCTTGGGCTTCGGCGGCGTCTTCGGGGGCTTCGGGTGGAGCACCGCGTCCGAGAACCAGTAGCTGAGGTCGTCGCAGCCGTCGCCCGGCGGCGGCGCGCCCTGCGGCTGGCAATCCTCCTGGCCGGCCGGGCAGGCGAGCCGGATATGGTAGTGGTAATTGTGCCCGTACATCGGGCGCACCTTGGACATCCAGCGGCTGCCCGCGGCGTCGCGGCAGAGGGCCTTCTTGATCGCCGCGTTGACGAAGATGCGCTCCACCTCCGGCTGCTCGGCGGTGATCTTGATCAGCTGCAGGTGCGTCGGCGTCCAGACTTCGGGATCGATGTCGAGGCGGTCGCGGCGGACCATGTCGGTCGCCGAGGTCTCCTCGCGCTCCGCCCGGCTCATGCGGTGGTCGGGCATCGGCGTCAGCCAGACGTCGGCGTCGATGCCGATCTGGTGCGAGGCGTGGCCGGTGATCATCGGGCCGCCCCGGGGCTGGGCCATGTCGCCCACGAGCAGGCCGGGCCAGCCGACCCGGGCGGCCTTCTGCGACAGCCGCTCGATGAAGTCGATGAGGTAGGGGGTGCCCCACATCCGGTTGCGGGACGGGCGCATGACCTGCCAGTTCGGCCCGTCCATCGGCAGCGCCTCGCCGCCGGAGAAGCAGCCCTTGGCGTAGAAGCCGTAGATGTGGGCCGGCCCTCCGGCCGGCCTGGTGACGCGCCCGAACAGGGCCTTGGCGGGCGTCGAGGGCGCGTCCGGATGCTCCAGGGGCGGCAGCGGCTTCGGGTTGATGCTGCCGCGATCCTGGGCCTGCGCGGCGGCGGGCAGGAGCAGGGCGGCGAGCGCGAGGCTCTGGGCGAAACGCGGCATCGGCATGCGGGGGCTGTTCGTCCGGCTGGAGAGGGCGGGCGCGGGCGCCCGCCGGAACGTGGCCCAGGGGCGGGGCGTTTTTCGGGCAGACGGCGCGCGCCGCGCGGAAACGGTCGGGAGGCGACGATGGCGGTCACGGGGACGGGCACGGGGACGGGCACGGCGAGCGGTCAGCCCGGCACGGCGAATCCCGCCGACAGGGCACCCCGCCGCCTGATCGCCAGCGATCGGGTCATCGGGACGGATGTCCGCCGGTCCGACGGGACCCGGGTCGGCCGGATCGAGCGGCTGATGCTCGACAAGGTCTCCGGCCGGGTCGCCTACGCGGTGATGAGCTTCGGCGGGTTCCTGGGCCTCGGCGAGGATTTCTACACGCTGCCCTGGTCGGTGCTCCGGTTCGAGCCGCAGCAGGACGCCTACGTGGTCGACATCACCGAGGAGCAGCTGCGCGCCGCCCCGGCCCGCACCCCCGAGGGCACCGATCCGGCCGCGGACGGCGCCTGGGAGGAGCAGATCCACCGCTACTACGACGCGGCGCCCTACTGGGGGATCTAGGCGACGCCGGGCGTCGCCTGCTCGGAGCGGAACTCAGCGGACATGGCGGGTCACCGGCCCGCACCAGCCGGGCAGGTAGTCGGCGTCCTTGGATTTGGCGAGCGACATCGCCCGCTCCAGGGCGGAGGAGAAGTCGTTCTCGATCCGCTTCTCCTTGATGTTCCGCCGCAGGAAGTCGGCCCAGAGGAACTCGCTGAACGGCGTCGTGTCCTTCGCGAAGCCGCCGGCCCGGCGCAGCTCGCCGGCGAGGCTGCGGTAGGGGTCGTCCACCAGGGCGTCGACCGATTTCGGGATGTCGCCGAAGTGCCGGCGCACGCCGTCGGCGTCGTAGGGATGGGTCCAGGACTTGTGGTCGCAGACCGTCCAGAACGCATCCTTGTCGAGGTAGTGCAGGTCGGCCACCACGGTGACGAGCACGCTCTCGACGCCCTCCTCGTGCAGGGCGCGGGACAGGTGGTGGTGGTCGATGATGTAGTGGCGCTTCTTCGGACCCAGCAGGGTCGGGATCATGTGGGCGCCGAGGAATTCCTTCTTCTTCTCGCCGTCGTACTCCCGCCAGCGCCGCCGCTTCTCCGCCACTTCCCGATAGCCCACCGTCATCTGCGTCGGGCGCAGCTCCGCGATCGGGACGGGCTTGAGCAGCGGCTCTCGGTTGGCCATGAGGTCTCCTTCCTGCGTGGATTTGCCACGCGCTCGTCACAACCTATCCAGGATCGGAGGAGCGGCCAGGGCGCGCGGCGCTCACGTTTCCGGCATCGCGCGGACGGCCTCCAGCACGAACACGCGGATCGCCGAGGACAGGTTCTGCCCGTCGCGGCCGGCGTCGATGTGCCCGATGAGGGCCTGGACCGACTGGCCCCGCGCCTCCGCGATCGCCCGCAGGGCCGCCCAGAACGGGTCCTCCAGCGACACGCTGGTGCGGTGGCCGGCGATCATCACGGAGCGCTTGGTGATGCCGGCGCTCATGCGGGATCGGCCGCGCGTCCCGTCCCCGCGCGCGGAACGAGGCGGTCCAGGACGGCGCGACGCCTCTCAGCCCCGCGAGACGGGATCGCTCCGCCCCGCGCGCGACGACGCCGGCCGGGGAGCGACAGGATCATTCCGCGGTATCGGGCTCGGAGGCGCCCCGCTCGAGGCGGTGGCCCTCGTGGCGCTCGGTCTCCAGGGCCTTGCGGCGCTGCTGGAGCGTCTTCGCCTTCTTGGGCTGCCCGAAGGCGATCCGGTTGGACTCGGCCTTCGTGTCGGCCTCGGCCCGGGCCTTCGCCTTGCGGACCTGACGCAGGTTGATGATCTCGGCCATGGACCGCCTCCCGGTGTCCCGCGGCCGGCGCGGGCGGACCGCGCCGGCGAGTCTCGGAAGAATCAGTCGGCGCTCGGCGCCAGCATGGTCTCCGGCCGGACCACGCGCGCGAACTCCTCCTCGGTGACGTAGCCGAGGCGCAGGGCCTCCTCCTTGAGGGTGGTGCCGTTCTTGTGCGCGGTCTTGGCGATCTCGGCGGCCTTGTCGTAGCCGATCGAGGGCGCGAGGGCGGTCACCAGCATGAGCGAGCGGCTCATCAGGTCGGCGATCTTGTCCTCGTTGGCCTTGATGCCGACGACGCAATTGTCGGTGAAGCTCACCGCCGCGTCGGCGAGCAGCCGCACCGACTGCAGCACCGCGTTGGCGATCACCGGCTTGAACACGTTGAGCTCGAAATTGCCCTGGGAGCCGGCGAAGCTCACCGTGGTGCCGTTGCCGATCACCTGGGCGCAGACCATCGTCAGGGCCTCGCACTGGGTCGGGTTGACCTTGCCGGGCATGATCGAGGAGCCGGGCTCGTTCTCGGGCAGCGACAGCTCGCCGAGGCCGGAGCGCGGCCCCGAGCCGAGGAAGCGGATGTCCTGGGCGATCTTGAACAGGCCGGCGGCGAGCGCCGACAGGGCGCCCTGCGTGAAGACGAGGGCGTCGTGGGTGGCGAGCGCCTCGAACTTGTTCTCGGCCGAGGTGAAGGGCAGGCCGGTCAGCTCGGCGACCTTGGCGGCGAAGCGCTCGGCGAATTCCGGGTGGGCGTTGAGGCCGGTGCCGACCGCGGTCCCGCCTTGGGCGAGGGCCAGCACGCCCGGCAGGGTCGCGGCGACCCGCGAGCCGCCGAGCGCGACCTGCGCGACGTAGCCGGAGAATTCCTGGCCGAGGGAGACCGGGGTCGCATCCTGCAGATGGGTGCGGCCGATCTTGACGATCGACTCGAATTCCTTGGCCTTGGCGTCGAGCGCCCCGTGCAGGTGGGAGAGCGCCGGCAGCAGGCGCCCCTGGATCTCGCGGGCCACCGCGATGTGCATGGCGGTGGGGAAGGTGTCGTTCGAGGACTGGCCGCGGTTGCAATGGTCGTTCGGGTGGACCGGCGACTTGCCGCCGCGCTGGCCGCCGAGCCGCTCGTTGGCGAGGCTCGCGATCACCTCGTTGGCGTTCATGTTCGACTGGGTGCCCGAGCCGGTCTGATAGATGACGAGCGGGAACTCGTCGTCGTAGCGGCCCTCCACGACCTCGGCGGCCGAGGCCGCGATGGCGTCGGCGAGCTTCGGGTCGAGGGCGCCGAGATCCTTGTTCACCAGGGCGGCGGCCTGCTTCACCACACCGAGGGCGTGGACGAGCGGCGCCGGCATCCGGTCGGTGCCGATCTTGAAGTTCTGGATCGAGCGCTGCGTCTGCGCGCCCCAGTAGCGATGCGCCGGGACCTCGATCGGACCGAAGGTGTCGGACTCGGTGCGGGTGGCGGTCTCGGTGGGCGACATCGTGGCCTCTACGTCTGGTGCAGTGCGGTGCCTACTTAAATGAGGTGCGGGTGAATCGCGATGCCGGTTTTCCCGGCGCGCCAACAAGGGCGGGGCTCTGTTCCCGCCCGACGTGAAGCCGAACTGGGAGCCGATGAGCGCCACGATCGACCTGCCCGAGCCCGCCACCCGGTTCCGCCCGGCCGTGCCGCCTCCGCTGAAGGAGCCGCTCGGCCTGTTCGAATTCCTGCGGGCGGCGCGGAAGAATCCGATCACCACCTGGATGGACGCGCATTTCAAGCTGCCGGTCGTGGCGGCCGAGGGCGCGATGGGCCGGATCACCCTGGTGAGCGACCCGGCGCTGATCCGCCACCTGCTGATCGAGAACGCCGACGGCTACCGCAAGGACGACCTGCAGCGCCGGGTCCTGGCCCCGGGGCTCGGCAACGGCCTGCTGAGCGCCGAGGGCGACGAGTGGCGGCTCCAGCGCCGGACGCTCGCGCCGATCTTCAACGCCCGCACGGTCCAGGGCTTCTCCGACGCGATGAACGCCGCCGGGGCGCGGCTCGGCCGCCGCCTCGTCCGCCGCGACGGCAAGCCGGTCGACGTCGCCCTGGAGATGACCCGGGTCACCCTCGACGTGCTGGAGCGGACGATCTTCACGCAGGGGCTGCCGAGCGATCCCGACGCGCTGGGCCGCGCCATCACGCGCTTCCTCGAGGCCGTCGGGCCGATCGACCCCCTCGACGTGTTCGGCGTGCCCGACTTCGTGCCGCGGATCGGCCGCCTGCGGGCGCGCCCGGCGGGCCGCTTCTTCGCCGAGGTGGTCGACGAACTCATCGCCCGGCGCAAGGCGCTGATGGCGCGGGGCGAGGCGCCCCGGGACCTGCTGACGCTGCTGCTCGCCGCGCAGGATCCCGAGACCGGCAACGGGCTCACGGACCTCGCCGTGAAGGCCAACATCGTCACCTTCATCGCCGCCGGCCACGAGACCACGGCCAATTCCCTGACCTGGGCGCTCTACTGCCTGTCGCAGGATCCCGCCGCGCAGGCGCGGGTCGAGGCCGAAATCGACGCCGCCGGCCCGGGGGACTTCGCCGTCGAGCGCCTGCCCTTCACCCGGGCGGTGATGGAGGAGGCGATGCGGCTGTTCCCGCCGGTCCCGTTCCTCAGCCGGCAGGCGATCCGGGACGACCGGCTCGGCCGGATCAAGGTGCCGCGGGGCTCGCTGGTGATGGTGGCGCCCTGGGTGCTCCACCGCCACCGGCTGCTCTGGGAGGACCCGGAGGCCTTCGTGCCGGAGCGGTTCCTGCCGGGGAATCGGGACGCGATCCCGCGCTTCGCCTACCTGCCGTTCGGGGCGGGGCCGCGGGTCTGCATCGGCCAGAGCTTCTCGATCCAGGAGGCGGTGATCCTGCTGGCGCACGTGGTCCGGGCGGTGCGCTTCCGGCTGCCGGCCGATCACCCGCCGGTCACGCCGCTCCACCGGGTGACGCTCCGGCCGGAGCACGGCCTGCTCATGGAGGCGACGGCGCGGGGCTAGGGCCCGGCGCGCTTCGAGCCTGCGCGCTTCGAGCCTGCGCGCTACGGTCGTAGATCCGCGCGGCGACGAGCGAGCTTCCGAGGCCCGGCGCCAACATGGCCACCGCCATGGCCGGGATCTGGAGAGCGGAGGCCGTGGCATGTCGCGTGTCCTCCGCCCGCAGGAACTGACGAAGCGCGATCTGGCCGATCAGGAGGAGGAGGGGGCTGACAGCGGGCAAGCTCATCCGCTGCTCGTCAGCACATCCGTCGGGTGCTGAACCAGCGGCGCGATGCAGGCCGTCCCGCGTGTCGGACTCGCCGTGGCGGTGAAGAACGACGCGGTGAGCGTCTCGCCCGCGTCGAAGCGCTCGGCGCGATGGTTTCCGCGCGCGCGCCGACAGTGTCGGCTGCGCGACCGTGTCGTCCACCGCCCGAACGCCCCGGCCGTCGAGTCGGCCAGGGGCGGTCTCAGCTCTTCTTGCGGAACGCGTCCAGGCTCACGACCTCGGCACTGCCCTCCTCGCCCTCCTTCTTGGCGGCGGGGCCGGGGGCCTTGTCGTCGGCCTTGCCGGCGGCCTTCTCGCCCTGGGCGGCGGGCGCGGGAAGCCCCTTCGGCGCGCTCGCGCCGATCGTGGCGAGCCCGGCGCTCTTGGGCCGCACCTCGCCGGGTTCCGAGCCGGCGCCGCGGGGACCGGGCTTGGCCGGGGCGGCGTTCGCCTCCTCGGGGGTCTCGCCGGCCTCGCTGAGGTCGAACTTCAGGCCGAACTGGACCGAGGGGTCGAAGAAGCCCGACAGGGCGTCGAACGGCACCAGCAGGCGCTCCGGCACGCCCGAGAAGGACAGGCCGACCTCGAAGGCGTGCTCGGTGACGTTGAGGTCCCAGAACTGGTGCTGCAGGACGATCGTCATGTCCTGCGGGTACTTCTCGCGCAGGGCCTGCGACATCCGCACGCCGGGCGCTTCCGTCCGGAACGAGACGTAGAAATGGTGCTCGCCCATCAGCCCCTCACGGGCCGCGTCGGTCAGCACCTTGCGCACCACGCCGCGCAGGGCGTCCTGTACCAGGAGGTCGTAGCGGATCAGGTCGTCTGCCATCTGCGGTCGCGCTCTAGCCCGGTCTGCCCGGCGCCCCGCCGCGGATGGCCGGACCGAGGACTTGAAGTGGAGGCTTCTGTTGCCAGGTGCCTCCGAACCCCGCCTATGCGGTGCTACCCGCTAGGACTTGAGATCGGTTTTGGGGACCGCTTACGCGGCCACCGCCACCGGAGCAAAGTTGTCGTTGGCAACTATTGCAAAGGCCCGATAACGGCGGAACCATGCCGAGCGAAAGTCCAACCTTTACGCCCTCGTCGATCCTATGTCGCCCCCGCCGAAGCCCAGGCTCCGAGCACGCGCCTTGCGGCAGCATGTCCTGGGCTCGGGTGGAGGCGCCGGGTACCGCCCCCGGGTCCGATAGGTTTATTGCGAAGAACGTTTATCGCCATAGCCGGCCTCGCGACCGGCTCCCAAGATATAGAGGGGATCGGTCCGGTTTTGAAGCCCGATCGTGTCGCGCCGCTGTCTCATTTGGAGCCTCAGGGCGAGGCTGTTGCCGGAAGTGCGCAGTCGCGCGCCGCCGCCCCCGAGGCGCGGGGCCCCCTCGAGCGCGTCTGGGCCGCGACGTGGCGGCTCGGCGCCCTGGTCGCCCTCGTGGTCGTCTATCTGGGCGCGGCGAGCCTGCTGTCGCTGGCCACGGTGCGCGTCGGTTTCGACCTGTGGAGCGGGATCGACCCGTTCCTGCCCCCCGAGCGGCGCCCGTTCCTGGGCGCGGTGGAGCTCGCCCACCGGGCCTTCGCGGTCGACGCCCTGCGCCAGGTCTTCCTCGCCGCCCTGGTGCTCGGCGGCGCGTGGTGGCGTGACCGGGCCGGCTGGCGGCGTCGCCTCGCCCTCGACCGCGAGCGGCCGAACGGGATGCGGCCGGTCGCCCTGCTGGGCCTCCTGCTGATCTGGCCGGTGCTGCACATCGCCTGGGTCACCGGCACGGCGGAGCTGTTCGGCGCGAGCTTCGGCCAGCACGTGCGGCTGTCGCCGTTCATGAGCCAGGCCGCCGTCGCGGCCTGGCTGGCCTATCTCGCGATCCTGGCGCCCGTGGCCGAGGAGCTGCTGCTGCGCGGCGAGGCCTTCGCCCGCGCCAGCGCCGCGGTGGGGCCGGCAGGCGCGATCCTGGTCACGGCGCTCATCTTCGCCGCCGCCCACATCTCGTCCTGGGGGCTCGCCCGGCCGGTCTCGCTGCTGCCGCTCGCCCTGGCGCTGGGCTGGCTGCGCTGGCGCACCGGCCGGCTCTGGCCCGGCATCGCCCTGCACGGATGGTCGAACCTCGCCCTGGTGACCTACCTGCTCTGGCCGGCGTGAGGGCGTGTCCGAGGGGCGCCGGCCGGACGCCGCCCGCGGACAGGCTCCCGGCGCGACGGCGGTGGACATATCGCGGCGGCGCGCTTGCCCGGCGGCGCGCCGGCGCGCAGGAATGGGCGATGGACGCATATCACGACCTGCTCCGGCGCATCCTCGACGCGGGCGTCGCCAAGGACGACCGCACCGGGACCGGCACGCTCTCGGTGTTCGGCCACCAGATGCGCTTCGACCTGTCGGCGGGCTTCCCGCTGGTCACCACGAAGCGGCTGCACCTGCGCTCGATCATCCACGAGCTGCTCTGGTTCCTGGCCGGCGACACCAACGTCGCGGCGTTGCGGGCGAACGGCGTGACGATCTGGGACGAGTGGGCCGACGCGAACGGCGACCTCGGCCCGGTCTACGGCCGGCAGTGGCGCTCCTGGGAGAGGCCCGGGGGCGGCACGGTCGACCAGATCGCCTGGGTGCTCGACGAGATCCGGCGCAACCCCGATTCCCGCCGCCTGATCGTCTCGGCCTGGAACCCGGCCGACCTCGACCGGATGGCGCTCGCCCCCTGCCACTGCCTGTTCCAGTTCTACGTCAGCGAGGGGCGGCTCTCCTGCCAGCTCTACCAGCGCTCGGCGGACGCCTTCCTGGGCGTGCCCTTCAATATCGCGAGCTACGCCCTCCTGACCCACATGATCGCCCAGGTGACCGGCCTCGGGGTCGGCGCCTTCGTCCACACCTTCGGCGACGCCCACCTCTACCGGAACCACCTGGAGCAGACCCGCACCCTGCTGGGCCGGTCCCCGCGCCCGCTGCCGCAGCTGCGGCTCAACCCGGAGGTCCGCGACCTCTTCGCCTTCCGGTTCGAGGACATCGCCATCGAGAACTACGACCCGCACCCCGCCATCGCGGCCCCGGTGGCGGTATGAGCGCGACCGTCGCCCCGCTCGTCTCCCTGGTCGCCGCCGTCGCCCGCAACGGCGTGATCGGCCGCGACAACGGGCTCGCCTGGCATCTCTCCAGCGACCTCAAGCGCTTCAAGGCCCTGACCATGGGCAAGCCGATGCTGATGGGCCGGCGCACCTGGGATTCGATCGGCCGGCCCCTGCCGGGGCGCCGCACCCTGGTGCTCACCCGGGATACGGGCTTCCGCGCCGAGGGCGTCGAGACCGTCCACGACTGGGACTCCGCGCTGGCCGCCGCCGGGGCGGAGCTGATGGTGGTCGGCGGTGCCGAGATCTACGCGCTCGCGCTCCCGCACGCCGACCGGCTCCATCTCACCGAGGTCGAGGCCGAGCCCGCCGGCGACGTGCGATTCCCCGCCTTCGACCGCGCCCGCTTCCGGGAGACGTTCCGCGAGGCGCACCCCGCGGGCCCGCGGGACGAGCACGCCTTCGCCTTCGTCGACTGGGAGCGCGCACGCTGAGGCGCGCCGCCGCATTTGCGTTCCGCGCCGCGCATGCCCACCTGCCAGCCTTGACAGCACGGGGCGTGCGCCCGCAGGTGCCTGTCGGGTGCGCGCGCTCACGCCGGGCCTGCACATCCTGCGGGAAGATGCGCGTGCGGGCTCTCGTGGCCTCCAACCGGGCGCGGTCGCGGTGCGATCGGTCCGGAGGGTCGGGACTAGGCGGGCGAGCGTGGCCGTTCAGGCAGGGGGCGCCGGCCGGGATATGGGCCGGGCGCGGACAGGCAGGAGACGACGGCTAGGATGCCTTGGAGCAATCAGAGCGGCGGCGGGGGCCCGTGGGGCCGGCCCGGCGGCAACGGCGGCGGTCCCTGGGGCGGTGGCGGTGGCGGCGGCAAGACGCCGCCGAACCTCGAGGACCTGCTCCGGCGCGGGCAGGACCGCCTGCGCGGCCTGATCCCGGGCGGCGGCGGCTCGGGCGGCGGCTACGGCGGCGGCGGCTCGACCGGCGTCGGCGGCGGCCGCAGCGCGGCGGTCATCGCCGTCCTGGCCATCGCCATCTGGCTCGCCACCGGTTTCTACACCGTCTACCCGCGCCAGGTCGGCATCGAGACGATCTTCGGCCGCTATGTCGGCACCAAGGGCGAGGGCCTGCGCTACAACTTCCCCTATCCGATCGGCGGCGTGGTGAAGCCGGATGTCGGCTCCCAGAACTCGATCCAGATCGGCTTCCGCGCCGGCCCGAACGGCCAGGGCCGCACCCGCGACGTGCCGGACGAGAGCCTGATGCTCACCGGTGACGAGAACATCGTCGATCTCGACTTCGAGGTGCAGTGGCGCGTCAACCCGCTGAAGGCTTCCGACTTCGTGTTCAACCTCCAGAACCCGGAGGGCACCATCAAGGCGATCTCCGAGAGCGCGATGCGCGAGGTGATCGGCCGCCGCAACATCCAGGCGATCCTCACCAATGAGCAGTCGAGCATCGCCCAGGAGGTGAAGGAGATGGTCCAGAAGGCGCTCGACGAGTACGGCGCCGGCGTGCGCATCGAGGTGGTGCAGCTCGTCTCGGTCAACCCGCCGCCGGAGGTGCGCCCCGCCTTCATCGACGTGAACGCGGCCCAGCAGGACGCCGACACGGCGCAGAACGAGGCCAAGACCTACGCCAGCCGCGAAGTGCCGCAGGCCCGCGGTAAGGCGTCCCAGATCGTCCAGCAGGCCGAGGCCTACCGGACGAAGGCGACCGCCGACGCCACCGGTCAGGCCGCGCGCTTCAGCGAGGTCTATGCCTCCTACAAGGCCGCCCCGGCGATCAGCCGCGAGCGGATCTTCCTGGAGACGATGGAGAAGGTCCTGGGCTCCGTGAACAAGGTGATCATCGACCAGAACGGGACGCAGCCCGGCGGCGCGACCGCGGCCGGCGTGCTGCCGGTGCTGCCGCTCTCCGAGTTCGGCGCCCGCGCCCAGACCCAGACGGGAGCCGCCCGATGAAGCAGGCTCTCCGCACCGGCCTGATCGTGGTCGCGGCGATCGTCGCGATCGGCCTCTACGCCTCGATCTTCACCGTCGGCCAGATGCAGCAGGCGCTCGTCCTGCAGTTCGGCCGCGTCCGCGCCGTCCTCAACGCCACCGGCGAGGACAAGCCCGGCCTCTACTTCAAGATCCCGTTCATGGAGAACGTGGTCATCTTCGACAAGCGCGTCCTCGACCTCGACCTGCCGGTGCAGACGGTGCTCACCGCCGACCGCCAGAACCTGGAGGTGGACGCCTTCGCCCGCTACCGGATCGTCGATCCGCTGCGCTTCTACCAGGCGGTGGGCAATATCGCGCTGGCCAACCAGCGGCTCGCGAGCTTCACCAATTCCGGCCTGCGCAACGTGCTCGCCCGCTCGACCCGCGACGCGATCGTGAAGACCGATCGCGGGCAGCTGATGCACCAGATCCAGGAGGACGTGAACCGGCAGGCCAAGGCGCTCGGCATCGAGATCGTCGACCTGCGCATGACCCGCGTCGACCTGCCCGCGCAGAACTCGGCCGCCGTCTACCGGCGGATGAAGACCGAGCGCGAGCGCGAGGCCGCCGACATCCGCGCCAACGGCGACCAGATCGCCGCCACGATCCGCGCCAAGGCCGACCGCGAGGTCACGGTGATCCTCGCCGAGGCGACGCAGAAGTCCGAGCAGCTGCGCGGACAGGGTGACGCGGACAAGAACCGCATCCTCGCCGACGCGTTCGGCAAGGACGCGGACTTCTTCAGCTTCTACCGCTCGATGCAGGCCTACGAGAGCGGGCTGAAGGGATCCGACACCCGCCTGGTGATCAGCCCGAACACGGACTTCTTCCGCTTCTTCAGCGATCCGCAGGGCCGGGCACCCGCCCCGGCAGCCCGCGGACCGCGCGGACCGGCCGATCCGAGCGCCACCACCGGGTCGACGACCGGCTCCACGGCCGGGACGGCGCGCTGAGGGAGCCCGTTGGCGCCCCGGCGCCCGGGGATTACCGTGCAGGACAACCCGCGGGCGATCGACCGTCGGTCGAGGCCCGCGGGACCGGAAACGCGTTCTTGAAGAGGTCGACCATGCACCCCGTCGCGAGCGCCCCCGAGGCGCTGTTCGGCCGCGCCCCGGCGCAGCCCCGCTCCCGCGCCCGCGCGCTGATGGCCTCGATCCTGATCGGCGCCTCCGTCAGCGTCTCCGTGGCCGCGGCCGCCCTGCCGGTCCCGGCCTTCGCCAAGGGGCCGGCCTCCCTCGCCGACCTCGCCGAGCAGGTCACCGACGCGGTGGTGAACATCTCCGCGTCCACCACGGTCGAGGCCCGGGCCGGCCGCGCCGGGCCGCAGGTGCCCCCGGGCACCCCGTTCGAGGACCTGTTCGAGGAGTTCTTCAACCGGCGCGGCGGCCGCGGCGGCGGTGGCGGCGACAGCGACGGGCCGCGCCAGCAGCGCAAGTCGAACTCGCTGGGCTCCGGCTTCATCATCGATTCCGCCGGCCTCGTGGTGACGAACAACCACGTCATCGGCGACGCCAACGACATCCAGGTCATCCTGCACGACGGCACCAAGCTGAAGGCCGAGATCGTCGGCAAGGATTCGAAGATCGACCTCGCGGTCCTGCGGGTGAAGCCCCCGGCCGACCGCACGCTGAAGGCGGTGCCGTTCGGCGATTCCGACAAGATGCGGCCGGGCGACTGGGTCATCGCCATCGGCAACCCGTTCGGGCTCGGCGGCTCGGTCTCGGCCGGCATCGTCTCGGCGCGGGGCCGGAACATCGAGTCAGGCCCCTACGACAACTACATCCAGACGGACGCGGCCATCAACAAGGGCAATTCCGGCGGCCCGCTGTTCAACATGGACGGCGAGGTGATCGGCATCAACACGGCGATCCTGTCGCCGACCGGCGGCTCCGTGGGCATCGGCTTCGCGGTTCCCTCGGGCACGGCCAAGCCCGTGATCGACCAGCTGCGCGACTTCGGCGAGGTCCGCCGCGGCTGGCTCGGCGTGCGCATCCAGAACGTCGACGACACCACCGCCGAGGCGCTCAACCTCAAGGGCGGCGCGCGGGGCGCCCTGGTGGCCGGCGTCGACGAGAAGGGACCGGCCAAGACCGCCGGGATCGAGGTCGGCGACGTGATCCTGAAGTTCAACGGCGCGCCGGTGAAGGCCTCGGGCGACCTGCCGCGCATCGTCGCCTCGACCCCGGTCGGCCAGAAGGTCGACGTGGTCGTCATGCGCAAGGGCGAGGAGGTGACGAAGCCCGTCACCCTCGGCCGCCTGGAGGACAGCGACAAGCCGCAGCTCGCCAACCTGCGCCAGCCGGAGCCCGAGAGCGCGACCCGGCAGGCGCTCGGCCTCAACCTCTCCGGCATGACCGACGAGCTGCGCAAGAAGTACTCCATCAAGGACACCGTGAAGGGCGTGGTCGTCACCCGCGTCGACCCGAACTCGACCGCCGCCGACAAGCGGATCCAGCCCGGCGAGGTGATCGTCGAGGTCGGCCAGGAGGCGGTGAGCACCCCCGCGGAGGTGACCAAGCGGATCGACGCCCTGAAGAAGGACGGGCGCAAGTCGGTGCTGCTGCTGGTGGCGGGCGCCACCGGCGACGTGCGCTTCGTGGCGGTCGGCCTCGACTGAGCCGCCTCATCCGCGTTGCCGAGGGCCGTCGCTCCGCGGGGAGAGGCGGCCCTCGCGCGTTCAGGGGGCCCCACATTGACGCTGCGCCGCGGCACGGCACACTGGGGCAGCGAGTCGGTGCGGCTCGGGCGAGTTCGGACCCATGACGGCCGTCGCGTTCGACACCCTGAAGTTCGCCCGCGCCCTGCGGGAGAAGGCGAAGCTGTCGCCCGAGCAGGCGGAGGGCCTGGCTGACGGGCCGGTGGACGTCTTCGACGGGAATCTGGCGACGAAGGCCGATATCTACGAGCTGCGAGCCGATGTTCAGATAGTCCGTGGTGACATCGAGGCCCTGAAAATCCAGAGCCGTGCCGACACCGAAGCGCTTCGGCTCGCCACCCAGGGGGATATCGAAAGCCTTCGCATGACGACCGAGGCCGACAGCGACAATCTTCGGCTCTCCACGACGGCTGGCCTCGAAGGCCTACGTATGGAGATCAAAGCAGGGCTGGACGGTCTGCGCCTCGAAACGAAGGCCGACATCGAGGCCGTGAAGGGCGCGATCGCCTCCGCGAAGGTCGAGACGGTGCGCTGGCTCGTCGGCGCGCTCGGCTTTCAGACGCTCGCCGTGCTGAGCGCGGTCACCGCCCTGACCCGCACCCTGCACTGAGCCTCACCCCACGAACTCCGCCGCGGCGTAGCCCTGCAGGTACAGGAGCGCGGTGAGGTCGCCGTGCTCGACCCGGACCCGCGCCGCGGCCGCGACCGCGGGCTTCGCCCGGAACGCCACCCCGAGGCCGGCCTCGCCCAGCATGTCGAGGTCGTTGGCGCCGTCGCCGACCGCGAGGGTCTCGGCGGCGCCGAGGCCCAGATCTCCGCGCAGCGCGATCAGCGTCGCGCGCTTCTCGGCCTTCCCGACGATCGGGTCCTCGACGCGGCCGGTGAGCCGCCCGTCCGCCACGCCCAGCACGTTGGACCGGTGCTCGTCGAAGCCGATCATGGCGGCGATCGGGCCGGTGAACAGCGTGAAGCCCCCGGAGACCAGGCAGGTATGGGCGCCGTGCGCCCGCATCGTCCGCACCAGCGTGCGGCCGCCCGGGGTCAGGGTCAGGTGCTCGGCGATCAGCCCGTCGACGGCGCCGACCGGGATGTCCTTCAGCAGCGCGACGCGCTCGCGCAGGGCCGGCTCGAAGGCGATCTCGCCCCGCATCGCCCGCTCGGTGATCGCCGCCACGCGGTCCTTGAGGCCGAGCGTCCCGGCGAGCTCGTCGATGCATTCCTGCTCGATCATGGTGGAGTCCATGTCGGCCAGGAACAGGCGCTTGCGCCGGTGCGCGTCGGCGGGCAGCACCGCGAGGTCGATCGGCTCGCCGGCGAGCGCCGTCCGCAGCCTGTCGGTGAGGGACGCCGCGGCCGCGGGCTCGCCCGGCACCAGCAGCTCGGCCGCCACCTCCCCGTGCAGGATCCGCGGCTGGTGCTCCGTCCGCAGCACGGCGCGCGTCTCGGCCAGCACCGCGTCGGTGATGGACGGCCGATCCGGGTTTGCTATCAGGACCGCGACCAGCATCGTGGAGTTTCGCCTTGCCGCCAGACCGGGAGGAAGCCGGGCGGCGCCCGGCCGCGATCCTCATCGCAGGGCCCACCGCCTCGGGCAAGTCGGCGCTGGCCGCCCGGCTGGCGGAGCGTCACGGCGGCGTGGTGATCAACACCGATTCCATGCAGGTCTACGCGGACCTGCGCCGCCTGACCGCCCGGCCCGACCCGGACGAGGAGGCGCGGGTGCCCCACCGGCTCTACGGCCACGTCGACGGCGCGGTGAACTACTCCGCGGGGCACTTCTCCCGCGACGCGGCGGCGCTGCTGGCGACGCTCGGCGGGCGCCTGCCGGTCTTCGTCGGCGGCACCGGCCTGTACTTCCGGGCGCTGGAGCAGGGCTTCTCGGAGCTGCCGCCGGTTCCCGACACCGTGCGCGCGCGGGTGCGGGACGCGGCCGAGGGCCGCCCGACCGAGGCGCTGCACGCCGACCTCGCCCGGCACGATCCCGCGGGGGCCGCCCGGCTGCGGCCGAGCGACCGGATGCGGGTGATGCGCGCCCTGGAGATCTTTCTCGCGACGGGCCGACCGATCGCCAGCTTCTACGGCGATCCCGTTCCCGGCCCGCTGGCCGGGCGGGACCTCCGAAGAATCTTCCTGGCGCCCGACCGCGCGGCGCTGCGGGAGCGGATCGACGCCCGCTTCCGGACCATGATCGCCGAGGGGGCCCTGGACGAGGTCGCCCGCCTGCGTGCGCGACGGCTCGACCCGATGCTGCCGGTGATGCGCGCCCACGGCGTGCCGGGCCTGATCGCCCATCTCGACGGGGCGCTCAGCCTCGACGAGGCGATCGCGCGCGGGCAGGCGGATACGCGCGCCTACGCCAAGCGCCAGTTCACGTGGTTCCGCCACCAGATGGGGGAGGCGTGGCGCTGGGTGGATCCGGAGGGGGCGACGGTCGAAGACCTGCTCTGACGCGATCGTCCCCTCCGCCGGGCGAAGGAGGCTCGCCCGGCGCCGCGATCGGCCCGCGCCGCTCTCCCGCACGGGGGCGGGAGCCCGTCGCGTCTCACCCTGGCCTCGAGGTCCAGGAGAACGGCCGGAGGTGTCAGCGCTCCAGCCGCGCCACGAGGCTCGACGTGTCCCAGCGGTTGCCGCCCATCGCCTGCACCTCGGCGTAGAACTGGTCGACGAGGGCCGAGACCGGCAGCTTGGCGCCGTTGCGGCGGGCCTCGTCCAGCAGGATGCCCAGGTCCTTGCGCATCCAGTCGACCGCGAAGCCGAAGTCGAACTTGCCCTGGTTCATCGTCTTGCCGCGGTTCTCCATCTGCCAGGAGCCGGCGGCCCCCTTGGAGATCACGTCGAGCACCGCCTCGACGTCGAGGCCGGCCCGCTTGGCGAAGTGGACGCCCTCCGACAGGCCCTGGACGAGGCCGGCGATGCAGATCTGGTTGACCATCTTGGTGAGCTGGCCGGCCCCGGCCGGGCCCATCAGCCGGCAGGCCCGCGCGAAGGACCCGATCGCGCCCTCGACCTTGGCGTAGGTCGCCGCGTCGCCGCCGCACATCACGGTGAGCACGCCGTTCTCGGCGCCCGCCTGACCGCCGGAGACCGGGGCGTCGATGAAGCCGAGCCCCTTGGCCTCGGCCGCCGCGGCGAGCTCCCGGGCGACCTCGGCCGAGGCGGTGGTGTGGTCGACGAACACCGCGCCGGGCTTCATGCCGGCGAGCGCCCCGTCGTCGCCCAGCACGACGCTGCGCAGATCGTCGTCGTTGCCCACGCAGGCGAACACGATCTCGGCGCCCTCGGCGGCCTGCCGGGGCGTGGGCGCGAAGGCGCCGCCGTAGGTCTTCACCCAGGCCTCGGCCTTCGGGGTGGTGCGGTTGTAGACGGTGACGTCGTGGCCACCCTTCTTGGCGAGGTGTCCGGCCATCGGGCCGCCCATCACGCCGAGACCCAGGAATGCGACCTTCGCCATTGTCGTGCGCTCCTCGCGGGCCCGGACCGCGCCGGCGCCCTTCCTTCTCCGACGGCGGGCGGCCCCGGAGCGCGGCGGCCGGGCCGTGAAGGGGGCGGGGCCGTGCCGGGGACCCGATGTGACAGATTGGGCGTCGTGCCGCCGCCGACGCTGCATCACAGCTCGGATCGCTTGCGTCAACGGCGGACCAATAGGATAACCCGCCCGTGTAGCCCGGGACCACGAAGTCCCAGCCGGAGCCCCCCGCGTGGCCCCGCGCGCGAGGCGGTCGGTCAGGGAGTGGGACATGGGTTCGGCGATCGGCAGGCACGGGCCCTGGGCCCTCGTGGGGGCGCTCGGCGCCGCGGCGCTGGCGATCGTGGCGAGCGAGCGCGGCGAGACGATCAACGCCCTCTGGATCGTGGTCGCGGCGGTCTGCGTCTACCTCATCGCCTACCGCTACTATTCCCAGTTCATCGCCGACAAGGTGATGCGGCTCGACCCGAAGCGCGCGACCCCCGCGGTGCGCCACAACGACGGGCTCGACTACGTGCCCACCAACCGCGGCGTCCTGTTCGGCCACCACTTCGCGGCGATCGCGGGCGCGGGCCCGCTGGTCGGCCCGGTGCTCGCCGCCCAGATGGGCTACCTGCCCGGCATGCTGTGGATCCTGGCCGGCGTGGTCCTCGCCGGCGCCGTGCAGGACTTCATGGTCCTGTTCGTGTCGATGCGCCGGGACGGCCGGTCGCTCGGCGAGCTGATCCGGGCCGAGCTCGGCACCGTGCCGGGCATCATCGCCCTGTTCGGCACCTTCCTGATCATGGTGATCCTGCTCGCCGTGCTGGCGCTGATCGTCGTCAAGGCGCTCGCCGAGAGCCCCTGGGGCACCTTCACGGTGATGTCGACGATCCCGATCGCCATGCTGATGGGCGTCTATTCCCGCTACATCCGGCCGGGCAAGATCGGCGAGGTCTCGATCCTCGGCTTCGTCCTGCTGATGCTGGCGATCGTGGCCGGCGGCTCCGTGGCGTCGAGCCCGGTCTGGGGCCCGGCCTTCACCTTCACGGGGCCGCAGCTCTGCTGGATGCTGATCGGCTACGGCTTCGTGGCGTCGATCCTGCCGGTCTGGCTGCTCCTCGCCCCGCGCGACTACCTGTCGACCTTCCTCAAGATCGGCACCATCGTGGGCCTCGCGCTCGGCATCGCCTTCGTGGCGCCGCACATGCAGATGCCGGCGGTCACCAAGTTCGTGGACGGCACCGGCCCGGTCTGGGCGGGCAGCCTGTTCCCGTTCCTGTTCATCACCATCGCGTGCGGCGCGGTCTCGGGCTTCCACGCCCTGATCTCGTCGGGCACCACCCCGAAGCTGATCGCCAGCGAGGCCGATGCCCGCTTCATCGGCTACGGCGGCATGCTGATGGAATCGTTCGTGGCGATCATGGCGCTGGTGTCGGCCTGCGTGATCGACCCGGGCGTCTACTTCACCATGAACTCGCCCGCGGCCCTGATCGGCACGACGCCCGAGACCGCGGCCGCCGCCGTGACCAAGCTCGGCTTCGCCACGACGCCGGAGGTGATCACCCAGACCGCCGCCGACGTCGGCGAGCACACGATCATCTCGCGGGCCGGCGGCGCGCCGACCCTCGCGGTCGGCATGGCCCACATCATCTCGTCGGCCATCGGCGGCAAGGCGATGATGGCCTTCTGGTACCACTTCGCGATCCTGTTCGAGGCCCTGTTCATCCTCACGGCCGTGGACGCGGGCACCCGCGCCTGCCGGTTCATGGTGCAGGATCTCGTCGCGCTCGCGATCCCGTCGTTCAAGAACACCACGTCGTGGGGGCCGAGCATCGCGGCGACCGCCATCTCGGTCGGCGCCTGGGGCTACTTCCTCTACCAGGGCGTGACCGACCCGCTCGGCGGCATCAACACCCTGTGGCCGCTCTTCGGCATCTCGAACCAGATGCTGGCCGCGGTGGCGCTGACCCTCTGCACGGTGGTGATCTTCAAGATGAAGCGCGAGCGCTACGCGTTCGTGACCATCATCCCGACCGCGTGGCTGTGCATCTGCACCCTCACGGCCGGCTGGCAGAAGATCTTCTCGGCCGACCCGAAGATCGGCTTCCTGGCCCACGCCCAGCGCTACGCGGCCGCCGCCGCGGAGGGCAAGGTCCTGGCCCCGGCCAAGAACGCCGACCAGATGAGCCAGATCATCCTCAACGACCGCATCGACGCGGTGCTGGCGGCCCTGTTCATCGGCCTCGTCGTCGCCATCGCGGGCTTCGGCATCGCCGCCTGCCTGAAGGCGTGGCGCGCGGATCGCTGGACCGCGCTGGAGACCGAGCCGCACATGGTCGCGGCGGAGTAGGAGGTCCCATGCTGCCGTCGTCGAACCTGCGGGACCGGATCCGGACGCTGTCCAAGTGCGTCTGCGACGGCGCCCGGCTGATGGTCGGGCAGGGGGACTACGCGGCCTATGCCGAGCATGTCCGCCGCACCCATCCCGATCGGGCGCCGATGACCGAGGTGGAGTTCTTCCGCAACCGGGAGAACGCCCGCTTCGGGGTCGGCAACACCGCGGGGTTCCGCTGCTGCTGAGCGGCGGCCGGTGAGCCTGGTCGTCTCCGCCCGCAGGGACGGCGGCGCGTCTTCGCGGCGGACCGAGTCCCGCTCGCTGCGCGGACCCGATCCGGCCCGGCCGGCGTTCTCCACGCCGGGGGGCCGCGGGCCCTCGCCGGATGCGGAGGGCCGATGACCGACGACAGCGCGCAGGACGCGAAGGAACCCCGGGCCGTCAACACCACCCATGCCTGGGAGCGGGCCTACTGGGCGCGCCGGTTCATGGTCCCGGTGGAGCAGGTCGAGGCCGCCGTGGCGGCGGTCGGCGACGATCCGGCCCGCGTGGCCGCCCATCTCGGACGGGACTGGCCGGGCCACGAGCCCGCCACCTGAAGCTGGACCCCGGCCCCCGCGCGAGGACTAGTCCTCCGCGATCCCGGGCATAAGCTCGGCCGCATCTTGACTCGGCCGCCACAATATCCGCCATCTCAGGCCCGACGGGAGGTCGGCATGAGCATTTTCCAGGACGCCATCCTTCGGTTCGGCCGCACGATCATGTCGTACGCGGGCGACGCGGTCTTCCTGCAGGCCGCGGTCTCGTCCGCCGCCAACGTCATCGTGGCGGACGGGGACGTGGGCGAGGAGGAGATCGAGTCGGCGATCAGCGGCATCCGCGCCAACCCGATCCTCGAGAAGTCCTACGACACGCTGCGCGTCGAGCAGGAGCTCTACGAGGCGATCGCCCGTGCCAAGACCCGGGCCGGCCGGCTGGAGAACCTGCGCCATATCGGCGCCATCGCGGAGCGGCCGATCGAGCAGCGCCAGGACGTGTTCCTGATCGGCGCGGACGTGGCCGATATCGACGGCATCAGCGAGGTCGAGCACAGGGCGCTCGACGAGATCGCCGGGGCGCTGCAGGTCGACAAGTCCGCCCTGCTGCGCTGATCCCGCCGCCTCGGGGACGGTGCGCGCGGATCCCTCTCCGGCCCCGCGCCCTCATTCCGAGGTGCCGGAGCGCGGCGGAGGCCGCGACGGGACCCGCCTGCGAGGACCGCTGACGCGTGCGCCCCTGGGTGCGGGGGCGACGAGGTATGACGGGCCGCGATCACAACCCTGCGGCGACGCGGCCCGTCCTTTGCCTATCCGGACGTGATAGCGAAACATTCCGGTTCTAGCCGGTGAGCCGGTACGCAACGCGGAGCGGCCGGCCCGGGGCCGGACGGCGGAGACCGCATGGGCCTCGTCCTCTACGCGCTCAAGTTCCGGATCACGACCTATGTGCTCGCGGTCCTGATGATGCTCGGCGGCGTCGGGGCGATCGTCGTCGCGCCGAAGGACGTTCTCCCGGTCGTCGACATCCCGGTCGTCGTGGTGGTCTGGACCTATACCGGCCTCTCGGCGCCGGAGATGGAACAGCGCATCACGACCTACGCCGAGTACGGCATCTCCAACAACGTCAACAGCATCCGCCGCATGGAGTCGACGACGCTCCAGGGCACGGCCGTGCAGCGGATCTACTTCGAGCCCACCGTCAGCCTCGATCTCGCCATCGCCCAGGTGGTCTCATCGACCAACTCGATCCGCGCCGTGATGCCCCCCGGCACGCAGCCGCCGGTGATCGTGCGCTACTCCGCCTCCTCGGTGCCGGTGATCCAGCTGGCCCTGACCTCGGCCAAGGACAGCCTCAACCAGGTCTACGACTACGCCCAGTACCGGATCCGCCAGACCCTGGCGCAGGTCCCGGGCTCGACCCTGCCGTCGCCCTTCGGCGGCGCGCCCCGGCAGATCATGGTCGACCTCGACCTCAACGCCCTCCAGGCGCTCGGCCTGACGCCGCTCGACGTCACCAACGCCATGACGGCCCAGAACCTGACCGTGCCGTCCGGCCTCGCCAAGATCGGCGAGCAGCAGTACCCGGTCCAGCTCAACGGCACCCCGCCGTCGATCGAGACCCTGAACCTCGCGCCGATCAAGGTGGTGGCCGGCCAGCCCGTGCTGGTGCGCGACGTCGCCTATGTCCGTGACGGCGGCCCGCCGCAGGTCAACGTGGTCAGCGCCGACGGCCAGCAGGCCGTGCTGATGCAGATCATCAAGAACGGCAACGCCTCGACCCTCGGCGTGGTCAACAACGTCAAGAAGGCGATGCCGACGATCCGCGCGGCGGCGCCCGAGGGGCTGTCGATCAAGCAGCTCTTCGACCAGTCGGTCTTCGTCTCGAACGCCATCGAGGGCGTGCTGCACGAGGCGCTGACCGCGGCGGCCCTGACGGGGCTCGCGATCCTGCTGTTCCTCGGCTCCTGGCGCTCGACGATCATCGTGCTGATCTCGATCCCGCTCTGCGTCATGACCTCGCTCGCCGTGCTGGCGGCGCTCGGCGAGACCATCAACGTGATGACGCTGGGCGGCCTCGCGCTCGCGGTCGGCATCCTCGTGGACGACGCCACGGTGGCGATCGAGAACACCTACCGGCTGTTCGAGGAGGGCGAGGAGTTCCGCGAGAGCGTGGTCCACGGCGCCGCCGGCATCGCCAAGCCGGCGCTGATCTCGACGCTGGCGATCTGCGCGGCCTTCACGGCGGTGTTCGCGCTCACCGACACGCCGAAGTACCTGTTCACCCCGCAGGCGCTCGCGGTCGTGTTCGCGATGCTGACCTCCTACCTGCTGTCGCGCACCCTGGTGCCGCTGCTGATCGACGTGATCGTGGCGCCGGAATACCGGCAGAAGCACGCCAAGGATCGGGACACGCGTGAGCCGCCCCGGCGGGGCCGGATCGCCCGCGCCGCCGGCCTCGTCGGCGCCCCGCTGATGCGGCTCGCCGGCCGGATCCACGCCGCCTTCGAGCGCGGCTTCGCGCGGTTCCACCGCGGCTATGTCGGCCTGCTCCACGCGGTGCTGCGCCACCGCGTCGCCACCCTGGGCGCCGTCGGCGGCGTCCTCGGCATGACCGGCGTGCTGTTCGTCTTCGTCGGCCAGGACTACTTCCCGCAGATCGAGGCGAGCCAGATGACCATGCATCTGCGCACCCGCGTCGGCATGCGCATCGAGACCGCCCGGCAGGTCTTCGCCGAGATCGAGGACACCGTCCGCGAGGTGATCCCGGCGGGTGAGGTCGACCAGATCCTCCAGAACATCGGCCTGCCGTCGAACAACTACAACTTCGCGTTCTCGGACGGCTCGTTCGTCTCCTACAATGACGGGCAGATGCTCATCAGCCTGAAGGAGGGGCACGGCTCGGTGGCGGGCTACACGAAGCGCCTGCGCGACGTGCTGATGAAGCGCTTCCCCGACGTGATCGTGTATTTCCAGCCCGCCGACATGATCACCCAGATCCTGAACTTCGGCGTCCTCACGCCGATCGACGTGCAGGTCTCCGGCCGGCACAAGGAGAAGGACCTGGAGGTCGCCCAGCGCATCGTGCAGCGGCTGAAGCACACGAAGGGCCTCGTCGACGTCCACCTGCAGCAGATCGTCAACGAGCCGCAATTCTACGTCGACGTCGACCGGCGCCTCGCCTCCGAACTCGGGCTGACCGAGCAGCAGGTGGCGCAGAACATGAACATCTCGCTGTCCGGCAGCTACCAGGTCACGCCGAACTTCTGGCCGGACCCGAAGACCGGCATCCCCTACCAGCTCTGGGTGCAGACGCCCGAGTACCGCAACAGCTCGCTCACCGACCTGCGCAACACGCCGATGTTCGTGCGCGCCGCCGCGACCGCCGGCTCCGGCCCCGGGGTGCTGACCCTGCTGTCGAGCCTCGCCGACATCCGCCGGACGCCGACGCAGACCATGATCAGCCACGTCAACATCCAGCCGACCTTCGACATCTTCGCCTCGGTGCAGGACCGGGACCTCGGCTCGGTCGCCCGCGAGATCGACGCGATCGTCGAGGACGAGCAGAAGAACCTCGAGGCACCCGACAAGATCGTCGTCCGCGGCCAGATCGAGAACATGCGCTCGGCCTTCCTCCGCCTGGAGATCGGCCTCGGCATCGCGCTGATCGCCGTCTACCTGCTGATGGCGGTGAACTACCAGAGCTGGGGCGACCCGTTCGTGGTGATCGCCGCCCTGCCGATGGCGTTCTGCGGCATCACCTTCGCGCTGTTCGTGACCGGGACGCCGTTCTCGATCCCGTCGATCTTCGGGGCGATCATGTCGGTGGGCATCGCCTCGGCGAACTCGATCCTGCTCGTGACCTTCGCCAAGGAGCACCGGGAGGCGACGGGCTGCGGCGCCCTGGAGGCGGCGATCACCGCGGGCGAGACCCGGTTGCGGCCGGTGCTGATGACCGCCTCGGCGATGTTTCTGGGCCTCATCCCGATGGCCTTGGGCACCGGCGAGGGCGGCGAGCAGAACGCCGCGCTCGCCCGCGCGGTCATGGGCGGCATCGCCTTCGCGACGCCCGCGACGTTGCTGCTGGTGCCGTTCCTCTACGTGCTGATGCGCGGCGGCCCGGCGCAGCCGGTGCAGGATTACCTGGAGCCGGAGGGGCGGCCGGCGACCGCATAGGGGACCGCGGCGTCCGCTGCGGCTCCCTCCCCGGGGGGAGGGGCGCACTCCGGATCCCTTACCCCTCCTTGAACCCGTATTCCGGGGTGTCGTCGTCGTTGCCGTAGTACTTGTACGGCAGGAACTTGCCCGACATGGTGAGCTTCACGCGGTCGCCCTTGTTGTTGGCCTCGCGGGCCATGTCCATGTTGAAGTCGATCGCCGACATGATGCCGTCGCCGAACTCCTCCTGGATCAGCTCCTTGAAGGTCGTGCCGTACACCATCACCAGTTCGTAGAACCGGTAGATCAGCGGGTCGGTGGGCGGCATGGACGGGATCGAGCCGCGATAGGGCGGCTCGTTCAGCATCCGCTCCTCCGCGGCTGTGAGGCCGAAGAGCTCGGCCGCCCGCTTGGCCTGGGCTTTCGGCAGCTTCATCTGGCCCATGCAGGCCGCGGTGATCAGGAACGGCGACAGGCCGCCGATCTCCTCGTGGATGTGCTTCCAGCTCCACCCCTTCTCGCGCTTGATGTCGAGCAGCTTCTCGGTGAGGTCTTCGCGCTTCATCGTCGGCTCCCGGAGTTCGATCTGCGATGGGTCCGGTGAGGCCGCGCGCTCCGCGGCCCCACCCACCCGATGCGGGTGCGCGTCCGGATCGCGACCGGTGAGGGGGAACGGTCGCGTCCGGACGCGGACATCCGCCGGGCATCGTCGCGGCGTGGCTTCGGGAGCCGCGCCGGCCGACGGGCGGACAGGCTCTCTCGGCAAACGGTATGCCAGTCTGTTTCCCGGGGAAATCGCGCGAGATGACAACGCGTTGGCGCGGCAGACGTCGCTCACGACATCTCGTCGAAAACGAGATATCGTGAGCGGATGACGACATTTCGTGAGCCCGGCGCCGCGGGAACCTTCGGGCCGGTCTTCGAGGCGAGTCCCGATCCCATGCTGGTCCTCGCGCCCGAGGAGGACCGGGTCGCGGACGCCAACCCGGCGGCGGCGCGCCTCCTCGGCTACGGCCGGCCGGCGCTGCGCGGCGCGCGGGCCAGCGCCCTGTTCCCGGGCCAGCGCCCGGCCCTCACGGTCTTCACCGAGGCCGTCCTGGCCAAGGGGCACTGGTGGACCCGGACGCTGGCGCCGCGCGACGCGGCCGGCCGCGACCTGCGGGTCGAGACGGCGGCCTACCCGCTCCCCGGCGACGCGATGCGCCTCCTCGTGACCCTGGCGGACCCGGACACGCTCCACCGCCGCCAGGTCGACGGCGAGGCCGAGGCCCACATGCGCGCCGGCCTCTCCGAGTGGCAGCGCGTGGAGCGCATCTTCCGCGACATCGAGCGCGGCAACCAGCTGATCCTGCGCGCGGCCGGGGAGGGGATCTACGGCGTCAACGCGGAGGGCGTGACCACCTTCGTCAACCCGGCCGCCGCGCGCATGCTCGGCTGCGAGGCCGGCGACCTCGTCGGCCGGGACATGCACGCCGCCGTGCACCACACCCGCCCGGACGGCAGCCACTACCCCCACCGCGACTGCCCAATCTACGCGGCCTTCCGGGACGGGATCGTCCACCAAGTCGATCACGAGGTCTTCTGGCGCGCCGACGGGACCTCCTTCCCGGTCGAGTACACCTCGACGCCGATCCGCGACCGGGGGCGCCTGCTCGGCGCCGTCATCGTGTTCCGCGACATCAGCCAGCGCCGGGAGGCCGAGGCCCGCCTGACGAGCGCGCTCGCGGAGGTCGACTCGCTCCGGGAGCGCCTCGAGCTGGAGAACGCGTACCTGAAGGAGGAGATCCGGGCCGAGCGCCAGCACCAGGGCATCATCGGCCGCTCGCCCGCCATCGCGGCGACGCTCCGGCAGGTCGACCGCGTCGCCGCCACCGACGCCACCGTGCTGATCACCGGCGAATCCGGCACCGGCAAGGAGCTGATCGCCCGGGCGATCCACGAGGCCAGCCGGCGCAGCGCCCGCCCGATGATCCGCGTCAACTGCGCGGCCATCCCCCGCGAGCTGTTCGAGAGCGAGTTCTTCGGCCACGCCAAGGGCAGCTTCACCGGGGCGCTGCGCGACCGTGTCGGCCGGTTCGAACTCGCCGACGGCGGCACGCTGTTCCTCGACGAGGTCGGCGAGATCCCCCTCGATCTCCAGGGCAAGCTGCTGCGCGTCCTGCAGGAGCGCTCGTTCGAGCGGGTCGGCGAGGCGCGCACCCGGGCGGTGGACGTGCGCGTGGTCGCGGCCACCAACCGGGACCTGCGCGCCGAGATCCGGGCGGGCCGCTTCCGGGAGGACCTCTACTTCCGCCTCAACGTCTTCCCGATCCAGGCGCGGCCCCTGCGCGAGCGGCCCGAGGACATCCCGCCCATCGCCCAGCACCTGCTCCGGGTCGCCGCGCGCCGCCTCACCGTCCCGGAGCCGCGCCTGACGGAGGGGGATGTCCGCCGTCTCTGCCGCTATCCCTGGCCCGGCAATGTCCGGGAACTGGAGAACGTGATCGAGCGGGCGGTGATCCTCTCCGCCCGGGGCCGCCTCCGCCTCGACCTGCCCGACGGGGAGGCGGCCGGGCCCGCCGACGCGGCCGCCCCGGCCGCTCCGCCGGATGGCCGGCCCGCCACCGAGGCCGAGCGCCGGGCGCGCGACCGCGCCGAGATCGTCGCGGCCCTGGCGCTGGCGGGCGGACGGATCTCCGGGCCGGGCGGCGCGGCCGCGCTCCTCGGCCTGCGGCCGACGACGCTGGCCTCGCGGATCAAGGCCCACGGGATCCCGCGCGGCTGATCCGGCCACCCCTTGATCCGATCTTAAGGTCGCTGTGCCAACGATCGCGCCGGGCCTTCCCCGCGGAGGCGCAGCGTCTCCGACCGATGCAGGACCTCTCCGATCCCGTCACCCTCCCGGCCGGCGCCGTCCTGTTCGACGAGGGGTCGATCGGGCACTGCGCCTACCTGATCCTGAGCGGCCGCATCGCGATCTTCCGGCGGCGCGACGGCGGAGAGACCGTGCTCGCCCGGCGCGGGGCCGGCGAGATCTTCGGCGAGATGGCGATCCTCGACGCCCTCCCGCGCTCCGCGGGCGCGCGTGCCGAGGCGGATTGCGTGCTCGTCCCCGTGAGCGCGGCGCAGATTCAACAGCGGCTCGCCGGCGCCGACCCGATCCTGCGCCTCTGCCTCGAGGGGCTCATCGCCCGGTTCCGCGAGACCCTGCCGCGCCTCGGGCCGGCCGTGGTGGAGGGGCCTCCGGCGCCGCTGTCGCCCTCCGCCCGCGCCGATTTCGACGCGACGGTCGCGTCCCTCGCGCAGGAGCGCGCCCTGCGGCGGGCCCTGGCCCGGGACGAGTTCGCGCTGTTCCTGCAGCCGATCGTGCGGCTCGCCACCGGGCGGCTCGCCGGCTTCGAGGCCCTGATCCGCTGGCACGATCCCGAGCGCGGGCTCGTGGCGCCCGCGTCCTTCATCCCGGCCGCCGAGGCGAACGGCCTGATCCTCGCGATCACCGCCTGGGTGATCGACGCGATCGGCCGGATCGTGCCCCGGATCCTGCAGGCCGGCCTCCAAGCCCCCGCCGCCGTCGAGCCGTCCCTGTTCGTGAGCTTCAACGTCACGGCCCAGGACCTCGCCCGGTCGGACATCCCCACCCTGATCGACGTGATGCTGCGCCGGACCGGCATCGCGCCCGACGCCCTCAAGCTCGAGATCACCGAGAGCGCGCTCATGCAGGATCCGGCCGGGGCAGCGGCCGCCCTCGCGCGCTGCCGCGCCGCCGGCCTCGGCATCGCGGTGGACGATTTCGGCACCGGCTACTCCTCGCTCAGCCATCTCAGCACCCTGCCGATCACCACGCTGAAGGTGGACCGGGCCTTCGTCCGGGCGATGCTGGCGGAGCCGCGCGATCGCCGGATCGTCCAGACCATCCTGCGGCTCGCCGAGGAGATCGGCGTGGTGGCGGTCGCGGAGGGCATCGAGGGCCGCGCCGAGGCGGAGGCCCTCGCCGCCCTGGGCTGCGCCCTGGGCCAGGGCTACCATTTCGGCCGCCCGATGCCGGAGGCCGACGCCCTCGCGGCGGCGGCGGCCTGGAACGCCGAGGCGTGGCGCGTCGGGCTGCCCCGAGGGACCGGCCAGGGCCGGCCGAGGGTCCGCGCCCAGGGCTGAGGGATTTGGGGGGGGCGGCGCGATCTCTCGCCGCCTCCGCGAGCGTGCTTTCGATGCACCGGGCGGGCGGGAAGCGCGCGGTTCCGGGCGGAAACGCTTGCATCCGGTGCGTGTTTTCGGACCATGCGTCTTCGGGTCTCGGAGGCGGGCTTTGGGCGGAGACGAGCGGGACGGGCAGATGACCGAAGAGGCGGCGGGGGCATCCGCGCGGCCGGCGCCCTGGGAATTCGTGCTGCCGGAGGAGACGGCCACCGAGGATCTCGGCCTGTTTCTCTCCGAGTTCCTGATGCCCGGGGACGTGGTGGCTTTGTCCGGAGGGCTGGGCGGCGGCAAGACCACGCTCGCCCGCGCCATCATCCGCGAGCTCGCCGGCGACGCGCGCCTGGAGGTGCCGAGCCCGACCTTCACGCTGATCCAGCCCTACGCGGCCCGCGACGGCCGGCCGATCGTCCACGCCGACCTGTACCGGCTGCGCGATCCCGACGAGCTGGTGGAACTCGGCTTCGACGAGATGGCCGAGGGCGCGATCACCCTGGTCGAGTGGCCCGACCGGATGCCGCCCCGCGACGGCCCGGTGCTGACCGTGGACCTGTCCCTGCGGGCGGAGTTCGGCCCCGAGGCGCGTCTCGCCCGGATCGACGGCGCCGGCGGCATGCGCGCCCGCCTCGACCGGGCCCGCGCGGTGCGCCGCCTCCTCGACCGCAGCGGCTGGGACATCGCCGAGCGGACCCTGATGCAGGGGGACGCCTCCTCTCGCGCTTACGAACGCCTGACCAAGCCCGACGGCACCAGCGCCGTGCTGATGATCGCGCCGCCGCGGCCCGACGGGCCGCCGGTGCGGGACGGCAAGCCCTACAGCGCGATCGTGCACCTCGCCGAGAGCGTCCACGCCTTCGTGGCCCTCGACCGGGGTCTGCGGGCGCTCGGCTTCTCGGCCCCGAAGATCTACGGCGAGGACCTGACCGAGGGCCTGCTGATCCTGGAGGATCTCGGCAGCGAGCCGGTGGTCGAGGGGGGCGCTCCGCGGCCCGAGCGCTACGCCGAGGCCGTGCGCGTGCTGGCCAAGCTCCACGCCAACCCGCTTCCCCCGGTCCTGCCCGTGGCCGAGGGGACCGAGCACAGGCTGCCGCCCTACGACATGGAGGCGCTGCTGTTCGAGGCGGAGCTGATGCCCGAATGGTACGCCCCGGCGATCCGGAACGTCAGCCTGTCGGCGGAGGCGCGGGCGGCCTTCGTCGACCTGTGGCGGGCGGCGCTCCAGGGCGCGATCCCGGACCGGCCGACCTGGACCCTGCGCGACTACCATTCCCCGAACCTGATCTGGCTGCCCGAGCGCGACGGTCTGGAGCGGGTCGGGCTGATCGACTTCCAGGACGCCGTCATGGGCCACCCGGCCTACGACGTCGCCTCGCTGCTGCAGGATGCCCGGGTCGATTCCAGCGCGGAGTTCGAGCTGCGGCTGCTCGGCCTCTACGCCCGCGAGCGCCGCGGCCGGGACCCGGCCTTCGACGTCGGCGCCTTCGCCACCGCCTACGCGCTGCTGGCGGCCCAGCGCGCCACCAAGATCCTCGGCATCTTCGCGCGCCTCGACCGGCGCGACGGCAAGCCCGGCTACCTCGCGCACCTGCCGCGGATCGAGGGCTACCTCGCCCGCAACCTCGCCCATCCGGCGCTCGCCGGGCTGCGGGCCTGGCACGCGGACCACCTGCCGGGCCTCGTCGCCCCGGCGCCCGACCCCTGACCTCCGGATTCCCGACCGCATGAGCGATCCCAGCCCCGCCGTCAGCCGCGCCTTCGTCCTGGCCGCGGGCCTCGGCAAGCGCATGCGGCCGGTGACCGCCACCGTGCCGAAGCCCCTGGTGGAGGTGGCCGGCAAGGCCCTGCTCGACCACGCCCTCGACCGGGTCGCCGAGGCCGGGATCGGGACCGCGGTCGTCAACGTCCACTATCTCGCCGACCTGATCGAGGGGCACCTCGCGCGCCGGGCCGAGGGGGCGGCCCCGGGACCGGCCACGACCGTCTCCGACGAGCGCGCGGCGCTGCTGGAGACGGGCGGCGGCATCCGCAAGGCGCTGCCGCTCCTGGGGGACGCGCCGTTCGCGGTGCTGAACTCGGATTCGTTCTGGCTCGAGGGGCCGGCCTCCAACCTGCGGCGATTGGTCGAGACCTGGGACGGCGACCGCATGGACGGCCTGCTGCTGGTGGCGCCGACCGCCACCAGCCTCGGCTACGAGGGGGCCGGGGATTTCGTGATGGATCCGGACGGCCGCCTGGAGCGCCGCGGCGAGCGCGCGGTGGCCCCGTTCATCTACGCGGGCGTGGCGATCCTCACGCCGGGCCTCTTCGCCGACACGCCGGAGGGCGCCTTCTCGCTCAACCTGCTGTTCGACCGGGCGATCGCGGCGGGACGGCTGTTCGGAATGCGGCTCGACGGCCAGTGGCTGCATGTCGGCACGCCGGAGGCGATCCGCGCCGCGGAGGAGCGCGTGCGCGCGAGCGCCCGGACGCCGTAGGCCCCGCGAAATCCGAGGCGCGCGCACGGCCCGCACAAGTCGTTGCCCGAAGTGTCTTGCCAAGCCGGATTTGAGCCTCTAGAAGCCCCTTCACACCGGCGGGCCGAGAGCCCGCCGCCGTGTCAGGCGCCCGTAGCTCAGCTGGATAGAGCACCAGACTACGAATCTGGGGGTCAGAGGTTCGAATCCTTTCGGGCGCGCCATTCCCTGCATTTTCCCGTGGTCGGGCAGGAAAGCCCACGTAGACGGGTGCATCAGCACCAGAGTCGAAGACCCACGGTGCTCGCTCGAGCGCATTCAGGTCGCCCGACCTCCGTCCTCGGATCCGATTGACCGTTATCTTCGGAACACGCCCTGACCGTTGCCCCGTTCGCGCGGTGCAGGTCACAGCGGCGCTCTGACCGCGCGGAAGCCGGCCGTCTCCGCGGAGCATCCGCTTCGATGATTGTCGAAGGCGATACCGCGACCGCACGCACGCCATTCATGCGCCGCGCTCCGCCGACGACGCGGGCGCTTGGGCGCAAGGCCGTCAGCGCGGGCCGCCGGGAAGAGGGCAGCGGGGATAGGAACGCGGCGCAACCGTCAGCGCCTGCATACGCGCAAAGGAAGAGACGAGGCGTACAAGAACAAGGCGCCAAGAATTGATGAAGCGTACATTGATGGCGTTCGGTAGGACGGGGGCGGTCAGAAGTGCAGCAGCCGTGACGGCTCGCCTGAGAGGGCTGTACCAAGCTGGCAGTTGCTTCACGGCGCCCAGCGCCTTCCTGGCCGAGACGCGACGTCCCGAGATCATGTCCTGATGGATCTCATAAATATTGTAGAAATACATTGACTTCGGGTCCCTAATCGTGTCGCTCCAGTTGTTTTGCCGCAATATTGATTTGAGATGGATGACGCGGTCGTTGAAACGGCGCTTGTGCTTCTCGAGAAGCGCTTGGGATACCCCGTTCTGGACTCCCGACTTGTTTTGACCGTGTATTCTATAGCATCCGAGCGGCCGGTTCAGGCTGACAATATCGCCAAAAAACGGCGCCGCCGTGAGGATAACACCGTCGACGGCTGTGTCGTAGGACGCATTCCGCAGTAACTCGCAGACATCTCTCCGGAACACATTGCCGGACGTTGGTGGAGAGATGTACGTGCCGGATTTTTTCACATGCGCCTGAAATTTATCCCGATCCCGTCCCATCGGGAGTGCGGGAAAAGCGGGTGCGATCACCGCGCCGGTCTCATTGATCCGCACCAATTGAAACTGGAGCTTAGAAATGTCCGCATCGAGCGCGTCTATGATCGCATCCAGAGAGCCGGGTAGAAGTTGATCGTCGGCATCGAGAAATAAAACAAAGGGCGCTGTCGTTTTCTCAATCCCTAGAAGGCACGCGCTGACCTGCCCTCCATTCGTCTTGCGAAAGGCGCGAACGCCGCTGTTCTGTATTATTGTCCAAGATCCGTCTGTTGAGCCGTCGTCTATGACGACGATTTCACAGTCGGGGTTGTTCTGAGAGACGACGCTCTGGATCGCGCATTCAATATAGCGCTCGTAATTGAAGCAATTGATGATGACTGCCAGGGCTGGAGGCCTCGTGCCTGTCAGGACCTCGGCTGCGACCGCATCAGTGCTCATGTATGCTTCGCAGAACGAGAGCTGCAGCTCATCATCACGATTGACTCATCAGGCGCAGGGCTTCCCCGGCAATAAACTATATTTCGCGCATTTCAGATCGGATTTCAAGGACGTTATAGGCCGGCGGCGCGACGAAAATCTGATTAGAGCTCGAACGTTTCGCGAAGCCATTTATTCCGCGGCCGGGCCGGAAACAGGAACAGTATCGTCGCGTCCGCTCGCGGCCGCACACCCCTCCCGACGCGTGCGCGGCGGAGCATCTGCGGCCGCGCTACGGTTCGAGAGGTCTGGATCGAGCGGGCGGATCGGCGGCACCGAGCCCGATCGACAGGCGTCAGCGATCTCGGAGCGATGCGCTCCGCGTGTCGATCGCGAGGAAATCCGGTTGCGAGCGCGAGCCGCGGCGCCCTCACGGCTTCGTCTACACGGCGTGCTCGACTACGCGTACACGCGAAAGTAGTCGACGCGCATGTGGACGAGCTTCTGGGCCTCGGTCAGTTGAGGCGCCGGGACGTCCGTCCGCAGCGCCAGTGTGAGGAGCGGCCAGAAGACGTCGCCGGTCTGTTCCATCTCCGAGGCGCGTGTGAGTGTCCAGATATTTAGCTGACCCGTTTTTGGATTGATAATTGGCGCACGCTCGAAGTAGGGGATGCATTTTCCGTCCTGTATCAGTACGCCGTAGCGGCAGTACTGCTCGGTCATGTCGACGGGGGTGGGGACGCCCGTTCCTTCGTTGTGCTCACCCGGTTGTCCCCATTCATGCAAATAGGCCCCGTAGAGCTTCGGCTCGAAACCTTTGTGCTCGACGATGTCGACCTCTATGCTCCGCTTGGCATTGGTGATGCCGTCCCGGTTGAGAAGCCAGAACGCCGGCCACGTGAGCGGATGCTGCGGGAATCGCATCCGCGCTTCGAAATAGCCTTGGCGCCAGCCGACCGATACGACGCCGCTCCGGCTGCCGGTCTGTAGGTTCCCGGAAATCCACTGAAAGTCAGGTATATTGTTTCCATAGTAATTCACGACGCCCATATTGCGCCCGATATACTTTGCGGAGATCTGAAGGGCCGTGCCGCCCGTGGCGTCCGCGTCCGCGACGATCGCGTAGGGTTTGAAGCCTTCCGCCCCGGCAAGGGGAGCGAAGGCGGAACGGCCGTAGAATCCGGAGGGGCCCGTCGTGGCCTTCGGTCCGCCATTCCAGATCCGCCCGTTGATCTCCGCGAAGGGCTCGTCGAAGACGAGCGTGCGGCCCTGCGTCGGATCCGAGGAGGCGTCCATCGCCGCGCTCGAGCGGCTGGTCGGCAACAGGGACGCCGCCGCGCAGATCGGTAGATCCCGGAAGCACGATTTCAGCAGATCGCGGCGGACCCAGCGAAGTTTCGTCATGGCTCAGGCTCCGAGTTGCGGCGTGGCAAGGGCGTAAGAGCTTCGCGGCAGCGACATCCCTCTCACCGTGACACCATGATCTGGGGTGTGCCGGTGCCCGAGGGCACGCCGATGGAAACGGTGCTGACGGCCTTCAGGCCCCTGTTCGCTCCCGTGTTTCCGCTCGCAGGACCTCCAGCGCCCTGGTGCGGGCTTCGGCCATGCCGTAGCGGTGTCGATACCCGGCCTGCCGCAGGCGATCGTTGGGGAAGCGCATGCGCCAGAGAGGATTGCGCAAGGGCAGCGTCCGGTTGCGTAGGAAATCGTGGAGCCAGTCGACGGCGGCGGGCATCGGGATGACCCGGAAGCGGCGATCGCGGCTGATCGCGTACGCCCGTCGCATGAAGTCGCCGATCCGCGCATCGCGCGTCTCGTGGTCGGAGAGATTGAAAATCTGCACCTGCCCGGCCGGCCAAGCCCCGCTCAGGGACTGGGTCATCGTCCAGATCGCCGCGTCCGTGACGTCCCGGACGTAGACGTGATGGGAGGGCCGGTGCGCGGCGAAGAGGCGCTTCGAGAGACCCCAGTCGCGCAAGCCGATGAGATTATGGAGGTCGACGACGACCGTGGGGCGCAAGATCACGTAGGGAAGGGTCGCGGCGACCCGCAGGATGGCTTCCTCGCCGGCGAGCTTCGTTCGACCGTAGGCGCGAACGTAGTCCAGGGCCCAGTATTCGGACTTGACGTCGACGCTGCTGGTGAGAACCGGTGCCGTCTCCGTCATGGTGCGCGTGCGGCCGCTGCCATACACGGAGACGGTGCTCATGTAGCAGAAGGCCTTGATGCCGTGCCGCTCCGCGGCTTCGGCCAGGCGCCGCGTCGCCTCAACATTGATGGCCGGCATCCGGTCCTGCTTCCCGAGCTCGGCGGCGAGATGCATGACGGCCTCGCAGCCGCGGACGAGGGCGGCGTAATCCTGATCCGCCGTGAAGTCGAAGGTCCGCCATTCGATCGGACCCGTGCGCGGCTGCGCCTCGGTCAGGGGCTGGGACGTGACGGCCCTGACCGCGTAGCCGCGTTCCAGCAGGTCCTCCACCAGGATCCGGCCGATCCGCCCCGTCGCCCCCGTCACGAGGACGCGGAGACCGGTCGGGACGGGCGGGGACGCTCGGAGGCCGGATACCGCGGTGTCGCGCTGCCCCCGGACCTTCAGCGCGTCGGCGAGACGTATCGCCAGGGCGACGATCATCTGCGTGGGATTGCAGTGGCCTGCCGTCGGGAACACGGAGCTTCCCGTGACGAACAGGCCGTCGATCCCGTGAACTTGGCCCTGGGCATCGACCACGCCCTTGGTGGCGTCATCGGACATGCGGGTGGTGCCGGTCGGGTGGGCGACATCGACGAAGCTCACCGGGATCGGCGCCTCGTCGCGCACCCAGTCTGCCAGCACGGGCGCGGGCAGGCCCAGGCGGGCGAACTCGGAGACGACGAGCCGCGCCGTCTCGCGCATGGTGCGGCCTTCATCTTCGTGACTGCGCCAGTCGATCAGGGGCAGCCGGCTGCCCAGGTGATCCCGCTGATCGGAGAGCATGACCCGGCTCTCGGGATCCGGCCGCTGCTCGACCATGCATTCGAGGCTCAGCTCGGAGAGCTTCCGCGGGAAGCCGTTGCGGGCGATGAAATGATCCCGGCAGCCGCGCAGGAGCAGCGGCAGGTTCGACGCCAGGGTCAGGACGTCCTTCGCCCGCGGCTTGCCGACCAGCATCCTCCGGATCGCGTCGCCCGGGTCGTCCGGAGCCAGCGTCTCTCCGAGCCACACCGCGCAGTTCAGGAGCTGGCGGCTTCGCTGGACGTCCGGGCTCAGGCGGAGCCCGCCCCGGAACAGCCGATCCGCGATGGTGTAGCGGCCGAACCGTCGCTGCAGGGCGCGCGACCGGCGAACGTCGAAATGCGCGACCGGCCCGCGCAGATGATCCATCAGGTAGCGACCCACGAGGTCAGACGCGTTCCCGAGGCCGCCCGGGATCTGATGGTCGGAGGCGAGGAGAAGCCGCGCGTTCTCGATCCCGCCGGCACACAGGACGACGCGGCGGGCCGGCAGCTTGACGATCGCGCCGTCGGGCGCCGCGACCTGAACGCCCTGTACCCTGTCACCCGCCTCATCCACGTCGATCGCGACGACGGTCGCGCCGCTGATCAACGTGACGTTGGCGCCCAGCTGCTCGTCCAGCTTCCGCCCGAAGCGCGTGTACTCGAACGGATAGGACTCCGCATCGTCGCGGCTGAACTGCCAGAAGAAGGGCAGGAGCAGCCGCGGATCCGGCTCGGACCAGGCCGGCCGCGAACCGAACAGCTCCCAGAAGCGCGCGTCGCTGAAATGGTTGCCGTAGGCGAGCCCGAGATACTTGGCCGTCCGCTCGAGATAGGGATCGAGCGCGTCGCGCTGGAACGGCCACCCGCTCTCCGGGACCCAGGCACGCTGCTCGAAGTCGATGGTGTCGAAGGGCGCGCACCGGCCCCCCCACGTGTGAGAGCTGCCGCCCACGATCCGGTTCCGGACGGCCCACTGCGTGGCGCGCGGCCGCCCGACATTCACGATGGCATCCAGCGCGTCCGCGCTCTCCATCCGGTCGAGGCCGCCGCTCTCCAGCAGCACGACCCTCAGGCCGCTGCCGGACAGCTCGCGGGCCAGGGTGCTCCCGGCCGGCCCCGTTCCAACAATGCAGACATCGCAAGCCGCATCCAGAAGACCCTCGATTTCACTTGCGGCACGCAGCTGGATCACGGTGAGCGGCTCCCGGGCTCATTCCATCGAGACTATCGGCGCGGACGCACGGTTGATGCGCGGCGATAATCGTTCAAACGATCGGCGAGTGGCCGATTTTCTCAGCCGGCTTCTGCCAAGATAGGGAAAAATATTCGGAGTTCGCGGTGCGAAGCGGATGTGTGCCATGGATAGATCCGCCCCCATCCCGACGCGATGGATGCGCGCGATCGTGCGGACCGTGGTCCATGACGCGCCGCGGCGCGGTCCGGGTGTTGAACGTCGCTGATGCGGTTCGCAGATGCGACGGCCGTCCAACGGCAGGGGCCGAGGGAGCACGGGGCCGCTGCTCGACCGACGGCTGACCGAGGTTCAGCATGCCGATTGCCGGATCGCGTCGGCGTGAATGTGCACGACCTTTTCGGCGCTGTACTGGTCAATGTAGTCCTTCCTGAAATCGGAAAACGACCGTTCTGGCTCGATATTGTCGCAATAATATTCCATGGCTCTGACGAGTCCGTCCTCGTCGTCGGGCGCGACCAGGCGCCCGAGGCGTTGATCGACCAAGATGTCGCTGGGACCGAACTCGCAATCGGTGGATATGACGGGCAGTCCGCACCGCAAGGCTTCACAGATGGCCAGCGACCAGCCCTCCCATCGGGACGTCGCGACGAAGACGTCGCTGACGAAGAGCGCTCGTTGCGGGTCGTCCGGGTAGTGGATCAGCCGGACGGCGTCGGACAGGTCGAGCGCCCGAATCTGTTCCGCCAGCGCCGCTTTGCCGGATCCGTGGCCGACCAGGTTGAGGCGCACGTTCCTGCGCCGCTCGTACACTCTCGCGAACGCGCGAATGAGAAGGTCCTGGCCTTTCTGGAAGGCGTAACGTCCGACGTTCACGAAGGTGATGACGGCGGGGTCGGGCCTGATGTCCTCGCCCGGAGCCTCGAAGTGCCTGACCGGATTGGGAACCCAATACATCGGACGCCTGCATTTGAAATCGGCTTCGAACGCTCTCAGCTGCCGCGGCGACGTCCCGAAAACGGAAGTGATCCGCGGTAGAACGTAGTATTTCAGGAAAAAGAATTTGATCTTCGATTTCAGGCTGCCGGATTCGCGCCGCGGGTTGCCGTGCAGGTGCATCGTGATCCGCTGCGGGATGCCCACCCGGGCCAGCCAGAAGACGACTGTCGGCTCGATCTGCGGAACAATGATCAGATCGTAGCGACCTCCTTTGCTGACATCCCGAAAGATCCGCATCAGGTGCAGGCGCGACGTGACCGGCCTGAAGATGCTTCTGTAATGTCGCGGCTCCGCCGGATAGTTCTCGTGTTGGGTGACCCGCAGCACGTCGATGGCGAACTCGGTGCCGCACGTCGCCGCGAGCTCCGCGCCGATCGTGTCGACCACCCGCTCAATGCCGGCAAAGACGGAGGTCCCAGGTTGAAGATAGAGGATCTGGAACTTCTCACGATTTCCGGCCGGCATCCCAACCAACTCCTTCCGTTCAGAGCTCCGACGATCCGGGCGCGGACCCGTCGACGGTGCCGGGGCCCGACTCACGCGCGATTGAGAACGGCGCCGATCACGTTCGCGCCGGCACCGATCAGGCCGTTCACCGCGTCCGACAGCTCGTCGACGGTGGTCCGCCCGGCCTCGGCGACGATCACCACGACATCCGCCCGACGGGCCGCGACCCGGGACTCGGCCGAGACGGAGAGCGGCGGCAGGTCGAGGATGACGTAGCCGCCCCGGCGCATCTGGTCGATGACGCTCTGGAAGATCGAGGAACTGAGGGACACGCCGGTGCCGACCGCCGTGTACGGCGACCGCGACGGCAGCACGGAGACACCGCCGAAATCCACGAACTTGGCCAAGGCCAGATGGCTGGGATTGATGATCAGGTCGGCCAGACTCGCGCCGACGCCGGCCTTGGAGTCCGGGGTCAGGAAGAAGGTTCCGGCGCCGTGGATGTTGGTGTCGATCAGCCGAGCGGTCCGGCCCCCCTCCTGCAGTAGGCGCGCCAAGCTCAGGCCGATCAGGGTCGTGCCCGTGCGCGGGGTGCAGCCGATGAGGGCGATGACGCAGTCGGTATCGTGACCGCGCGCCGAGAGGGCCAGCTGGATCGACGTCCGCAGATCGCGGACACCCGTGGAGAATTTGACGTTGAGGAACCACGGCGCGTTGACGTTGCGCAGATCCACCGTCTCGCGGCGCCCGTCGGCGGTCTTGCGCAGGACCTCGGGCATCACGGCGAGGCAGGGAATGCCGGCCCGCTGGACGAGATCCTGCGGCGTCCGGATCCTGCGGTCGAACGCCTGCAGCAGCGCCACGGCCAGCAACCCGCCCACGAGGCCGATCATCGCGCCGAGGCCGAGGATCAGGGTCTTGCGCGGGGCCGAGGGCTTGAGGGGCTGCAGTGCCGCGCCGATCACCCGCGCATCGGCATCGGGGGTCGGCGCGTCCGGCAGCGTGCCCTCGGTGACGGCCGCCGCGGCGGACCGGGCCTGTGAGGCGAGGGCGTTGACGCGTCCCTGGAGGAACTCGGCGCCGTTCTTCGCCGCATCGGCTTTGGCAGCGATGGATTGGAGGAGATAGGCCGAGACGGCCGCGTTCGCGACGCGCCGCGCCAGGTTCGGATCTCTGGACGTGTACGAGACTTCGACGACGTACGATTGGCCGACGCGCCGGACGGTGAAGCGCTCGGCGAAGTTCTCGAACTTCCTCTGCTGCAGGATGGCCGCCGTCGACGGCGGGGCGGTCCGCAGCCCCGACAATTCCGAGGCGCTCGGAGCCGGCTCTCTCGGGCTCTCGGCTTCCGGAGGGCCGAATTCCGGATTGTTCGCGAGCTGGAGACTGTTGAACACGTTCGCCAGCAGCCGTTCCGAGCGGAGAACCTGGAGCTCGCTCTCGGCCCGGCCCACATCGAGGCTCGGCATCAGGGCGCCCTCGGAGGAGCCCGCGCCCACCGGGCGCCGCGGCTCGAGCAGCAGCACCGCGGTCGCCGTGTAGGAGGGGGTCGCCGTCACGGTGTAGAGCGCCGCGCAGCCGATGCAGAAGACCACCCAGACGGCCACCGCCAACTTGTGCCGGCGGGCCGCCTTGAGGGCCGCCGAGACGACGGCCAGCGGGCCGTCCTGCACGCCGACGGACGCCGCCTCCGGGAAATGGGTAACGGATTGGGAAGGGTCCGGCGCGATCCGGGTGGTGTTGTAGATGTTCATCTCACGCTTTCCGCCGGATCTGCAGGGCGCGCTCGGGTTCCAGCCGTCCCAGGAGCACGTCCGCGGCGCCGCGCAGGTTGCCGCGCAGCCGGCCGCGCCGGTCGATGAACGGCTCGGGGGCCGCGAAGCGCGTCACGTTGCTGAGAACGTTGCGGGTGATCTGGCCGAAGACTTGAGACAGGGTCATCGTGCCCTTCCGCAGCATGTATAACGGGTTGACAATCTGCGAATAGCCGAGCCGATCGCCCGAGATACGGCCGCCTTTCACGCCCATATGGACGCCGCGGGCCTCCAGGCATTTGACGAGCCGGCCGCCCTTGGCCGCCAGAGCGGCGCCGAAATCGCGGTCCTCGAGCCAGCCGTACAGGACGAGCCGCTCGTCGAATCGCAGCGTGCCGATGGCCGAGCGACGGAACGCCATGTTGCAGCCGTACGGGCTGAAGGCCTCGATGGGCGCCGCCGGCTCGACCGGACCCAGCGCGGCGAGCATCCGGTCGACCTCGGTGAAGCGCAGTCCGGGCCCCTTGATGCCGTCCGCGACGACGTCGCCCGTCAGGCCGACGATGTCCGGCTCGTCTTCGAAGCGCTGCGCGGCCGCTTCGAGCCAGCCGGCCTCGGGGACGAAGTCATCGTCGAAGAAGACCACGATATCGATCGCCTCGGGCAGCGCGGCGAGGGCGGCATTTCTCTGAGTGGCGAGGCCGGGACGCCCCGTGACCACCGTCACGCCGGGCCACGTGGCCGCCTCGCCGGCATCGTCCGGGGTGACGCAGGAGATCAGGATGGCGGCGGGCTTCAGGGTCTGCCGATCCAGGATCCGCCCGAGGGTGCCGGTCACCACCTCGGGGCGGCCCAGCGTCGCGATGGCGACGGCGATGCTCGGCGGCGGCGCCGGTGCCGCGTCGCGCGCCGCCGTCTGCGCGGCCGGCCGCACCTTCGGCCCGCGCATGAGATCGAGGTAGCCCTGCGCCGAAGCCTCCCACGAGAAGAGGGCGGCCTGATCGCGACCGCGGCCGATCAGGTCCGATCGCAGGTCCGGGCTGGCGGCCAGGGCGCGGATCTGGGCGATCCAACGGTCCGGCCGGTCCGGCGGAGCGAGCAGGGCCGCCGACCCGCAGATCTCCGGCAGACTCGCGCGGTCGGTCGAGACGACGGGGCAGCCGCGCGCCATCGCCTCCAGTGCCGGGAGCCCGAACCCCTCCGTGAGGGAGGGGAAGGCCAGGCACAGGGCGCGTTCCATCAGGTAGGCGAGATCGTGGTCGGTGACGAAGCCGAGGTGGCGGACATTCTCGCCGCGCTTCAAGTCCTCGGCGGCGTAGATGGTCGCCTGGCCGCCCGCCACCACGAGGTCGAGCCCGAGTTCGCCCAAGGCCGGCGCCAGCTTGAAGAGCAGATCGAGGTTCTTGTGACGGGCGCGGGACCCGAGGGCCAGCACGAAGGGGCGTTCCAGGCCGTCGGAGTCCCGGTCCAGGCCCGCCGGGGCTCGGACGGCCTGTCGCGGATCCCAGGCGTGCACGTGCTCGTGCCCGTTCGGGAGGACGGCGATGTCGGAGGCCCTCACAGAGAGATGGTTCGCGATCTGCCCGGCGGAGAAGGTCGAGACGGTGGCGATCCGCGCGGCACGGCGGGCCAGAAGCGGCTGGAGTGTCCTGTAGAACGTCCGGAACGACGCGCTGTAGCTCTCCGGCGCATTGAACACGTTCGCATCGTGGATGCAGACGACCTGATCCGTCTTCAGCGCGGGTGCGGTGTTGCAGAGGTTGAGCAACCGGCCGGGCCACGCGCGCGGCAGGACGAATTGCTCCCAGGCATGCCCAGCCGCGGGTCCGACGGTGCGGAGCGGCGTGCCCGCGAGCCGGGGATCCTCCGCGTCCGGCACGGACAGCAAGGGGGCGCTCTCGCCCCGCGCGGCCAGGGCCGCGCTCATCGCCCGGGTGACGTTCATCGCGTAGCGCTGAACCCCGGTCATCGGCTGGGTGAGGAACCGACCGTTGATTCCAAACGATCCGACTGCCGTCATGCTGTCGCTCTACTCCCGTCGGAGGCCCGCTTCTTGGATCGAATGCGAGAACAAGAGTGTTTCACCTTTCGCGAGAGCGGCGCGGTCGGGCCCGCGATCTCGGAAGCCGGGATCGCGCACGACCCCGATCGCACGCAGAAATTCTATATTTAATATAGGCAAAAAATCGCGGCGCTAATTATTTTATAGCCAGCGCTTCGACTTTCTACAAGAAAATCCGAATGCAGAAGCGGCGGCCTGAGCGCTGCATTCAACGGCACCTGGAAGTCCTCAGTTCGCGCCGGAGGCCTGCCGACGCCACAGGGGCGGGTCCGCGCGCGCCTCGAGCGCGGGCTCGCGGCTTCGCCGGAGACGGGACGTGGCCTCTCTGTGGACGGCGCGTCCCGCGTAGACCGCCTCGATGACGGGAAGCAGGAGCCGACCGGCCCGCGGGAAGCAGCGGAGAAGCGCGCCTTCGCGCCAGAGACTGTCGCGGATCTGCTGCACGGGCCGGGTCGGTCGTGGCGCGGCGTACTGCGCGCTCAACTCGACGCGTCCGAAATCGCGGGATCTGCCGCCGAGGCTCAAGGTCGAGACGGCCCGGTCATCCGGCCAGATGATTGCCTTCTTCAGGGCCGTCCACGCCCGCGCCGCGTCGTCCGGGATCGCCGCGACGCTCTCGGAGCCTAGGCGGTCGATGTGGGCCAGGACGCCCGTGAAGAGGTCCGGCCGCGTCGATGCGATCCGCGCCTCCCAGCCGTCTTCCTGGAGATTGGCCCGCGGCGGCGATCCCGGGACGGGCTGCGCGAAGGTGCGGACGCTCGGCAGGTCCGGTTCCAGGCAGGCCTCGATCAGGTGCCAGAAGCGCAGCACCGATGTGCGCGCGTCCCAGGGCTTGTACCAATCGCTCTCGACGCTCAGGCCGAGCGTGCGGCGGAAATGCGGTGTGGCGAGGCGCTTGTAGTTGCAGCGGGCGAACTGGAGCCCGGACCAAGTCCGCTCCGGCAGGCCCTCCTGAAGCATGCGGACCGTGCTGCCGTAGAGCCCGGTATCGACCAGAACGCAATGGCGCGCCGGGCCCGCGCAGGCATCGAGATGCGCGCGGAAACAGGCATCCTGCTGGGCGACCGCGGCGTGCAGTCGGGCCACGCCGGGCTCGTTGCCGGCCAGGAGCGCGGCGAATGTCGCGTCCTGAAAGGGCGCGTCCCAGGACGCCGGCAGGGCCAGATCGTCGCGTTGCGCCAGCGCCGCCGCGATCTCCGACATCGACCGGCCGCTGAACTCCCGGCCGAGCTCGGAGAGAACGCCCGGGCTCGGCGGATCGAAGGCGGTGCGGGCGGCCACGAGGCGCGACACCATCAGGGACGCGTGCGGGAGATTCTGCGGCAGACCGGTCTGTCGGAGGAATCGCGCGTAGACGAGCTGCAGGCGCAGGCCGCCCCGGGCGCAGAACAGGAGGACGGTCCTGTCCGGCGCGAGGAAGCGTTCCACGAGCCAGAGGCGTAGGCAGAACTCGGCGAGGATCGGACCCAGCACGCGCTGCCCGAACGCGACCGCGTCGTCGCCGGCGGCGCGGCGTGCGGCGTCGGCGGCGGTCACGGCCCGGTCCTCCTGGTCCCGTTCCGGGCGACACCGATCCAGTGCCGGTGCATCGCGCGGGCGCGGACGGCATCGAGGCGGCGACGCAGTACCACGTGGCGCGGCCGGAGCAGCTGTGCCGTCCGCAGGCCCGCGGCGGCGGCCATGGTCACGTCCGCCAGCGTGTCATCGCCGAGGTGGAGGATCTCGGCGGGCGCCACCTTCTCGTTCCGGAGAACGACGTCGAAGAGCGCCCGGGTCCGCTTGGTCGCGTCGTGATCGGCGCTGGTGTAGATGTGCGCGACGGGATGGCCTGGAGCAAGCGTGTCCAGCAGATGCGCGATCGTCGCGCCGCGGTGGTAGGTATCGCTCACCGCGATGATCCTGTCCCCGGCCTGCGCCCGCCGCTTCAGCCAGGTCATCAGCGGGGTATTCGCGCGCAACTGGGCAAGCTCGACCGTGATCTCGGCCCGGTACAGAATGTCCGCGGCACGATCGTCGAGGCTGAGGACGCGCGTCATGGCCGCGAGCATGTCGGCGAAGCGCACGTCGCCCGAGGGATTGGCCAAGTCGAGCGCGCGGTAGGCCGCGCGCTGCACCTGCAGGCGCGCGGCGTAGATCGCGCCGGGACGGGGCGCCGTGCCGTGCTCCGCCGCGAGCGCCCGCGACGCGACCGTCGCGATGTCGTGGAAGCGGCAGCGCTCGGATCGGTGGTCGCGATGGAGCAGCGTGTCGAAGACGTCGCAGGATACGATTCGGGCCGCCGTCTCGGGTAGGTGCATGGTGGCTTGATCTCTCCCGATCGGTTGCGACCGAACCCGATTTCCGGCTGCCGGACGGTGTCCGGCAGCCTCCTGCAATGACGGTGCCGTGTCGGCGCGAAGCCGCGCACGACAACCGTACTCTGAGCAGTATAACAAGAATTTGTCCCGTCCGACATGAATGAAGACGTGCTGCTACATCCATAAGCATTGAAGAGACGGCAACGCTCCCCCGGAAAGGCGGGTTGATCGGCCCGGCCGCGGAGTTCGCCTCCCGGGATCGAGGGCCCATACGAGGCCTGGAAACGGCCAACAAGACCGCCGTTTGGTGGAGGCGCGGGGATCAAAGGTACAACCACCATCGTGAAGGCGGACGGGCTGACACCGCCGGCCGCGACGACCGACGTTCTTCGCGTCCTCGGACGGCGCTTCGATCTTCCGCGTCCCGGCTCGGCCGGGGATGATTATCGATCAATTCGCGATCACGGAGAGTTGATCTTTGCCCCGGATCATCGTCAAGTGCCGAGATGGGCAGTGCCAAATTCAGCAATCAGAACTGAGTTTTTGCCGCTCTTTCAGGGTTTTGACTGTGGATTTCAGTGAGGTGTCGTGGTAGCCACCCTGTGTCGGGCGCTCGGGGCGGTGAGATACGGGAGCGCGAAGCGACGAGCGAGAAAGACATCTGTCGTGGCCACGGATCCTAAACTCGCAGTCATCATCACCTGCTTCAACTACGCGAGTTATGTCGGCCAAGCAATCCAGAGCGTCATCGCTCAGGGTAATGACGCTTGTGAGATCGTCGTGATTGACGATGGGTCGACGGATGACTCGTGGTCAATTATCCAGCGGTCCGGCATCACCGCGTTCCGGATCCCGAACGGCGGTCAGAGGGCGGCCTGCCTCTATGGATTGGCCAAGACTCAGGCCCCGTTTCTGCTCTTTCTCGACGCGGACGACGAGCTCCTGCCTGGCGCGCTCGACCGCATCCTGCCGGCGCTGGACGCGAATGTCGCCAAACTTCAGTTTTGTCTGACGTGCGTCGATTCCGCGGGAGCAGTGCTGGCGGATCGTTATCCCGCTCTCGACGCGTTCCGCGGGCAGGACAGGACTGTCAACGACATCCTTAGATCCGGAGTCTACCAGACGCCGCCCACGTCCGGGAATGTGTTCCGTCGCGACGTTTGCGACCTGCTCCATCAATGTGACTACGACCAAGCTGTCGACGGCGTGATCCTGCTGGCCGCCCCGTTCATGGGCGAGATCGTCAGTCTCTCCGACAGTCTCGGGCTCTACCGCGTCCACGGCCGGAATGACTCGGGTCTGGGGCGCGTCCCGCAGGCGGCGACCTTCGAGCGGGACCTGCAGCGCTTCCAGTCGCGTTTGAAACATCTGCGAGATCTGCTCCGGAATTGGCGGCCCGGGGTCTCGCTCATCGAGCCGGAGAAGACGTACTATTTTCAGTTCCTCGAGTTCTGCATGGCGATCCTCCGGGGTGTCCGGTACGGTGGTCGGCCGTTCCTGTGCCTGCTCAGATCTGTCCTGACCGAGCCGCGTTCGCTGAAGTGGAAGGTCGCGAACGCGCTCTTCGTTGCCGCGACGTTTCTCGCGCCCGTTCGCTGCGCACAGGCGCTGCTCGCCTTCCGCTTCTCGATCAAGCGCCGGCCGGTCCGCCAGATCCTGCGCGCCAGGATAGGCGCGGGGCTTTGTTGAAAATCAGTAAATCGACGGATTTTTCTCTTGCGTCGGGTCGCGTTTTTACACCTAAATGCCTGAAATATGTAGCGGCTCTCCTGTTCGGCTGGAGTCGTATCGCGCGCCTTAATCAGCGCCGCAGCTTGCATGGGCCCCAGCGCAGGCCGAGGCTCGGATCTGACACGAGCGCTAGTGAATCATGCGTGTTCTCCATCTGCTGAACCATACGCGCCGGTTGAACGGCCATGTCCACGCGGCCGTCGATCTCGCGTGTCAGCAGGCGCAGTCCGGACACCAGGTCGCGATCGCCAGTCAGGGGGGGGATTTCGATGCTCTGCTCCAGTCCAATGGCGTCGAGTCGATCTTCGCGAGCCACGCGCGCGCGCCGGCCCAGATCCTGAAGTCATTCCTCGGATGTGGCGGCGTGCTCCGGCGTTGGCGTCCCGATGTCGTCCATGCCCATATGATGACCAGCGCCGTCCTGGCTTGGCCAACCTGCAAGCTGTTGCGCGTTCCCCTCGTGACGACCGTCCACAATGAGTTCGAGAAGGGCGCGATCCTCATGGGCCTTGGAAACAGGGTCATCGCGGTGAGCGGCGCGGTCGCCGCGTCGATGCGGAAGCGCGGCATCGCGGATTCCCGCATCGACGTCGTGCTCAACGGGACGATCGGCTCGGCCCGCATGCGCGGCCGCTCGGAGGAACCGCAGAGCCTGGATCATCCCGCCATCGTCTTCGTCGGAGGCCTGCATCCCCGGAAGGGACTGCCCGATCTGCTCAAGGCCTTCGACACGGCGTTCACCCACAATCGCGCCATGCGGCTCTACGTCGTCGGCGGTGGTCCTCACCAGGACGCCTACGTGCGGACCGCGCGCGCGCTCGCCTGCGCGGATGCCATCACCTTCACCGGTCCGCGGGATGATCCTTACCGCTGGATGCTGGGCGCCGACATCTTCGTCCTCCCGTCCCACGCCGATCCGGCTCCGCTCGTGCTGTCAGAAGCCCGGGAGGCGGGTTGCGCGATCGTCGGCACCGACGTCGACGGGATTCCCGAGCTGCTCGGCGGGGGGGAGGCGGGCGTTCTTGTCCCGGCCGGCGATCCGGACAAGCTTGCGCAAGCGCTGATCGCACTCACGACCGACCCGGCGCAGCTGAGCGCGTGGAGGGCGAGGAGTCAGATCAACCTGGATAACCTGCGCATCGCCCGGGTGGCTGACGAGACCTTGACGGTCTATCGGCGCGCTGCCGGCCTCGCGGGGTGATGCGCATTCCAGTGCGCGGGACCCGGGCACCGGGCCGCGTCCGCGACGCACCGCGGCTCGATTGCAAGCTGACCGAAGTGACTAGATTGATGCCGCTGCCGGATGCTGGTCCAGGACTGCCTTGCAGAGCGGGTCAGGATCGGAGACGCCATGTTGCCCAGATCCGGATCGATGTCGTGAGGACGAGGCGCGGCGTCGTTTCGGGCGGGTGTGACGACGGTCATCGCTCCGTGGGACACGTTCATGCTCGCCTTTAAGACGCTGCGCGGCGCCGGATGGAGTGTCGCCGCACGGATCTCAGCGCGCGCGATCGACCTCGGCACGCTGCTCATTCTCGCGCGGGTCCTGTCACCGGCCGATTTCGGCCTGACGGCCATCGCCGCGTCCCTGGTCTCCATCGTCGAGATGATCCTCGAGATCCCGCTCGTTCAAGCCCTGTTGCGCCTGCCGAAGATCGAGAAGTCGCATCTGGATACGGCATTCACGCTGGGTCTTCTCCGAGGCGGGGTGATCGCCGTCCTGATGGTGGCTGCCGCATGGCCCGTCGCCCACATCTACGGCGATGCCCGCCTCATCGCCATCACGCTCGCGCTCTCGTCGGCCCCGATCGCGCGAAGCCTCTACAGCCCGGCCATGGTGCACCTGTTCCGCAACATCGACTTCCGGGCGTCGTTTCTGGCGGATTTTTCCGGCAAGGCGGTCGCGGCCCTGATCTCCATCGGAGCCCTCTATTTGGGGGCCGGTTATTGGGCCCTGGTCATCAATCCGGCCGCATCCGCAATCCTGCCGACCATCCTGTCCTACGTGCTGGCGCCTTACCGCCCCGGGCTCTCCCTGGAGCGATTGAGCGCCTTCTCGGCGTTCACGGGCTGGTTCACATCCTCTCAGATCCTCGCTGCCTTCAGTTGGCAGTATGATCGCATGTTCCTCGGCTACCACGTCGACAAGGCCGTGCTCGGTCGCTACGGGGTCGCGAGCGACTTCTCCGTCCTTCCGACCCAGAGCGTCATCGGCCCTGCCATGCGGCCCGTCATGGCCGCGTTCGCGACGATCGCCGATGACCGCCTCCGCTTGCAATCTGCTTTCCTGAAGGCGGCCCGACTCACGATGATCATCGCGCTCCCGGCTGGAGTGGGAATTGCATTGACCGCCGACCAGATCGTGAGCGTCGTCCTCGGCTCGCAGTGGAGTTCCGCAGCACCCTATCTGCGCTGGCTGTCGCTGGCCATCATGTTCACCGCCTATTATCAGCCGGTTTCATCTCTCTGTCTGGCCATGGACGAGCCGAATGTGATGCTCAAGATCACGCTCTACGAGTCGATCGTGAAAGTTTTGAGCATGACAATAGGTTTCTACCTCGGCGGCGTGATGGTGATGATCTACGCGCGTCTTGCCACCGCCTTGTTTCACTTCTTGATCAGCGCCTTCTATGCGCGGCGTCTCGTCGGCGCGGGTGTGGCGAGACAGATCCGCAATCTGTGGCAGATCGGCCTCTCGTGCTTGGTGATGACGGCGGCGGTTCTCGCGCTGCGGGTCGTCTTGAGCCGCGTCGATATCGGGCTCACCGGTCTTCTGACAGCCATGATCTTCAGCGGCGTGGCGGCTTACAGCCTGACCATGCTTCTGCTCGGATTTCGCCTGCGGACCTTGCGTCCCTGAGGTCAATCTCGAGCGGGCCGGGGGCGAATATCGCTGGACTCATCGGGGTCATCGGTCTGACACACAGGGCCGCGCGCCATGAAATCTTAGTGGAACCTGCGCCGACCACTCGGAAAGGCGCCGGCCGCAAGACAGACCTGGGATCGATAAATCTTGGCTAATCTGGCCGCGTCTGCTACGATTCAATATGGCTCTCGGGACTCTGTGCTTCGGATACCGTAGGGCCGGCGCGGCGCACAGATTCATACTCAAGATCTGGGTGCGGTCGAGGAGAATTTGATGCGTCTGCGTGTAGGTGCGGCGGCTTGCATTTTGCTGTTCGGCGGCCCGCTCGCGAATGCGGCCGCCGACGAGGCGGGTCGATACGTGCTCGGCCCTCAGGATCATCTGACGATCCGCGTCTATGATCTGCGTCGCAACACCGGCGAAGCGTACTCGTGGACGGCACTGAACGGTCAATTCGTCGTCGCGGCGGATGGAACAGTGTCGATGCCGCTGATCGGACAGATCAAGGCGGCGGGCGGGACGCCGATCGATCTCGCGAACGCCATCGGTGTCGCGCTGAAGCAGGTGGCCGATCTCGCGGAGAAGCCTGCGGCCTCCGTCGAGGTCGCGACCTACCGTCCATTCTACATCATCGGCGCCGTCCAGCAGCCCGGCAAGTACGAGTACCAACCTGGCTTGACCGTACTGCAGGCCGTGAGCACGGCTCAGGGCCTGATGCGAGGCACCGATCCGCGCAGCATCCAGCGCGACGCGGTCACGTCGCGCGGCGAGCTGCGAAACTTGGCCGCGGAGCGCGTCGGCTTGGCCGCCAAGCTGGCCCGTCTCGAGGCGGAGATCGGGGGCGCGGAGACGATCGCGTTCGGAGGCGATCTGAGAGGCACAGTGGACAAGACGTATGCGGAGCAGGCCGTTCGCGGTGAACAGCTCCTGTTCGACACGCGTCGGAACGCGCTGAAGGCCGAGATCAAGGCGATTGAGCAGTCGATCGCCAGCTTCCAGAATGAGATGAGCACCCTTGATAATAAATCCAAAACCCTCGACCGCCAGATCGAGCTCAGCCGCGGCGAACTCGGTCTGATCAACGATCTGGTCTCGAAGGGGCTCACGATCGCCCCGCGAAAGCTCGCCGCAGAGCAGAGTCAGGCGTCGTTCGAGAGCAGCCGGCTCGACGTGCAGGTTGCCATGCTGCGCGCTCAGCAGAGCCTCACGCGCGCCGAGCGCGATATCATCGACCTCAAAGCCCGGTTCCGCCGCGAAGCTCTGTCGGAGGCCGCAGATGTCCGTCAGAAACTCGCCTCGATCGACGAGAAGACGCGCACGGCCGAGCGGCTCACGGCCGACGCCGAGTCGCAGATGGTCGGCAACACCGATGACGCGTCCGAAACCTTGAGCGCGCGCTACGAGATCACTCGAAAGCAGGGGGTGAAGGCGGGCACATGGCTCGCCTCGGAGGAGGCCGTCGTCGAACCCGGCGACGTCGTGCGCGTGACGCTCGTGCGTCAGCCGGCCGATAAACCCGGGGAGACGCGGTCATCCCCGACGCCGCGGCACGGATCGGCGGGCGCGCCGGTGAGTCGCGGTCCGGCCGCTTCGGACGCGCCACACCGGCCGACCGACAGCGCCAATCGCTGAGCTGGCCGGTGCGTGCGCGTCGCATCGATCGGCGGGGCGATCAGGCGACGCGATCGTCCGATACAGGCCCGGCCTCGACCGTCCGACCGGTGATGCGTCGCCCGAGCGCCGCTGCCGACCCGTCGTCGATCATGCCTGGACCGGCCTGACATGAGCTTCGAACCGATAGGTGCCATCACGGTCGTCGTCGGCCTGTTCTGTCTCCTGCTCGGCCGGGAATCGGTCGTGATCGCCTTCGTGGTCTTCTGTAATCTCGGATCGGCCGCGGCTCTTCTTCTGGGCGGCGCCAACGTGCAGCCGGCGCATCTCTTCCTCGTGTTTCTGATGATTGCGACACTGTTCTATCGCAACATCTCGACACTGGTCCTGAGCTCCTTCCGCCTGCCGGAAGCGGGCTTCTGGCTTCTCTGCCTCACGCTCTACGGGGTGGCGAGCAGCTACATCCTGCCCCGGCTCTTCGCCGGCCAGACCTATATCGTGCCGCTGGGAACCTCGTCACATCTGATCACGAGCGACGGCGTCGTTCCCCTGGGCCCGGTCTCCAGCAATTTCACGCAGCCGATCTATCTCATCGGCGATCTGGTCTGTTTCAGTGTCATCACCGCTTTCGGATCCACCAAGAACGGGATCGAGACGCTCGCGAGAGCGCTCATCATCTATGTGGCCGCTAATATCTGCTTCGGCATCATCGATGTGCTGACCGCCGCGACGGGCACTCAGGAGGTCCTGCAGTTCATTCGCAACGCTCAGTACACGTTCCACGACGAGGAGAGTGTCGGCAGTATGCGGCGGATCATCGGGGCTTGGCCGGAGGCGTCGGCCTTCGCGGGGATGACGCTGGGCGGTTGCGGTTTCACCGGCATGCTCTGGCTCTGTGGCCGCAAGCCCTCGGTGACGGGACCGCTCGCCTTGATCTCGCTGCTGTTCGTGATCCTATCGACATCCTCGACCGGCCTGGTCGGCGCCGCGGTCCTGATAGCGATCCTCTACACGATCGCGCTGATGCGTTGCAGCACGCATCGGCAGGACCGTTTCAGTGCCGGACTGGTGGTGGCCGGTCCGCTGGTCCTCTGCGTCCTCGTGCTCCTGGCCCTCTCCGTCAACGGTGTGGCCGAGCGCGTCTACGATTACGTCGATACGCTTGTTCTGAGCAAAGCCGAGACAAGCTCGGGTGTTCAGCGCTCGGCCTGGAACGCCTACGCGTGGCGGAACTTCGTCGACTCGAACGGCCTGGGCGTCGGCCTCGGAACCAACCGCACGTCGAGCTTTCCTCTCGCGGTGCTGTCGAATGTCGGGATACCCGGAGCCGTGTTCTACGTGCTGTTCCTGGCTTCTGTGTTCGGATTTCGGCGCGGAGCGCCGCGCACCTACGCGAGCGATATCCGCGCCGCTGGCCGCGTCGCCTGCCTGTGCCTGCTCTCCGGCAGCATCATCGCGGGTCCGACGGTCGATCAGGGCCTGATGTTCTATATCTTTGCCGCGACCGCGTGCGCCTATCCCGTACGCGGTCCGGTCGGGGGGCGCAGTGTTTCCGCGGCCTCGATCGCGCCGGCCGCAGCCGCGATACAGGCCCGGCTCGTTGAGCCAGCTCGGCAGCTGGCTCGGAGTGGATCACTCGGCACGTCGGAGCGGGCCTGAACGCCGATTCGGCGAGCCGATGACGGGCACCGGAAGCCGCCTGTCCGCGTGCCGCTCCGGGAGAAACACTGAGGTCCGCGCCGTCGCGCCGCGATGGCCGACACCGACATGGCTCGCGGTTCTGAGGAAACACCTGGGGCTGCTGGGCAGATTCGACTCTCTTGATCCGGTGGCTCAAGGGTATGTATCGGGCTTATCATCCATTTTACTCTGCTGCCGAGCGGTCGTTGCTGCCGCTGCCGGCCGCACGGCGGCGGGCGCCGCTCGGCCCGTTCGAAACGGGTGGCGAGGGTTGTCGTTGGACCATAGGCGGTGTTTCGGCCCGCGCCATGGCATGTTTACATATTCCGGATCGTTAATGCTGGTGACGACTTGGTTCCGGTCGGTTCTTATGGTGTCGATGCGAAAACTTCGGTATGATTCGAGCTCTCGGCGGTGGTAATCACGTTCTGCCCGGGCGATCACCATGCTCCGCCATCGTCCTATCTCGTCTGACGCCATTGCCGGTGCAAAGAGAAGCATGACCGACTCTTCGAATCTCGACGGCGACGGGCGATCCGAAGATGAGATGTTCGATGCGATCATCTTAGGGGCCGGGATTACCGGCATCGTCTCAGCCTCTATATTGCACGATCTCGGGTGTCGCAGAATTGCCGTCATCGATGAATTTCCCAATCTTGGGGGAAACCATATCGACCGGGCTATCAAGGGGTATACCTTCGATGTCGGAAGCCTGATCTTTCAAGACGATTCGCCTTTGCTGAAGTATTTTCCCGAACTGCTGGAGCATTACGTTCCGATCAAGCCGACGTGGGGAAAGCTGACACCTCAGGCTTTCGTGACCTCATACCCGCTGTCGATCCGGGACGATGTTGTCCGGGCGGGCCCGTGGGGAATCGTGAGGATCGCGCTGTCGGCCGCGTTCTCGCGCGTGGCGCGGCGCAAGATCGGGAATGCGCGGGAGTTCGCCCGCTACTGGATCGGTGACTATCTGCTCAGACGGTCCGGCCTCGAGAGCTACATGAAGCGGTTCTTCGGCGTGCCGGCCGACTGGGTCGATCTGGAATTCGCCGAGAAGCGGATGCTCTGGATCAAGGAGCACGCCACGCCGCGCGTCTTGTTGCGCTATGTCCGCCGGCATCGCTCGCCGGGTCCGACCAACCGGCAGCTGGCGCGGCCCCGCGAAGGCTTCAACGCCCTCTACGAGGTGGCCGCGCGGACCCTCCGGCAGCGCGGCTCGGCCTTTCACATGGGTCAGCGGATCGTATCGATCACGCGGCGCGGGACGCAATTCGATGTCCGCACCGAGAGCGGCCGCTTCACCGCCAATCGACTCATCTCGACGATTCCCATTGCTCGGGCGCTTGCGCTCTGCGGTATCCGGGAGGATCCCGGTCTCGCGTCGGTGACGCTGATCAGCTTGTATTTCAGCTTCAGCGGGACCCGCGGCTTCGATTGTTCGGTGCTCTACAACTTCGCGCACGACGGGGCGTGGAAGCGGCTCACGATGTATTCGGATTTCTACGGTCGGGTGGAAGGGCGGGAGTATTTCGGAGTCGAGGTCATTGCCGGACATGCCGGCGACTCCGTGACGATCGCCGAGCAGGATTTTCGGGCGCACGTCGCCAAGAACGGGCTCTTCGCCGGTGATCTGGTTTGCGAGGGCAGTCAGATGGTGCCCTGTGCCTATCCCGTCTACACGGGGAAGGCCCATCAGCGGGTGTCGCGCGCGCTCTCGCAGCTCAGCGATTTCGGGATCGAGTCGTTCGGTCGGCAGGGTGGCTTCGACTACCAGCCGACGGCCCGTGTTTCGACCCTCAACGCGGCGGCCCATCTGATGCCGGCCGGCACGGCCGACGCTTAGTCGAGGCGATCCGACCAGAGGACGCGCCGCCTCGCCCTCTGAGACCGGTGCCACCCGCTCGTCGGTCGTCGCCTCGGCGGTTCAGCGCAGCCCCCGGATCCGCCCGCCGCTGTCGCGGGACCGTGTCACTGGACCAGGTAGGCGCGGCTGGACTCGCGCGGCGGGCGCGGCGCCGCGAGGCGCTCGCGCGCCAGCACCCCGTCGACGAAATGCCTGATCTCGTCCGCGAAGCGGCCGACGCCGAAGTCGGCGGCGCGGCGGACGAGGCGCTCGGGTTCCACGCCGATCAACCGGCAGCGTCGGACGGCATCGATCAGCGCGTCGACGGATTGCTCGTGGAAGAAGGTCCCGGTCACGCCGTCGATGACCGTCTCGGTGACGCCGCCCTTGCCAAACGCGACCACCGGCCGGCCGCTCGCCATGGCCTCGACGGGAACGATGCCGAAATCCTCCTCCCCGGGGAAGATCAGGGCCTGGCACCGTGCGTAGTGGTGCTTCAACACCTCGAAGGGCTGCGGACCGAGGATCTTGATGTGCGGGCCGGCCATGCTGCGCAGCTCGCGCAGCATCTCGCCGCCGCCGATCACCACGAGCGGCTGCTCCAACCGGTTGAAGGCCTGGATCGCCAGTTCCGGCCGCTTGTAGCGGACCATTTCGCCGACCATCAGATGGTAGTCACCGCGCTCGCTGTCCGGAACAGTCTCGAAAGCGGCGGTATCCACCGGCGGATGAATGACTTTGGCTTGGCGCCGATAGTAGGTCTCGATGCGCCGCGCGACCGTGTCCGAGTTGGCAATGAACTCGTGGACCCGGCCGGCCGAGACCGCGTCCCAGTTGCGCACGTAGTGGGCCACCGGCGGCATCAGCATGCGCGTGAGCAGCCCAGTCCGTTCGCGATAGTCATGGTACATGTTCCAGACGTACCGCATCGGCGAGTGACAGTAACAGATATGCAGCGCGTCCGAGGGCGGGATGATCCCCTTCGCCGGACCCGATTCGCTGCTGATGATCAGATCGTATCCCCGCAGGTCGAGCTGCTCGAGGGCCATCGGCATCAGGGGCAGATAGGATTTGTAGCGGCTGGTCGCGAACGGCAATCTGCCGATGAACGAGGTTCTGACCCGGTGTGCCCTGATGGTCGGCGACATGGATTGCGGCGCGTAGGCGTGCGTGAAGATGTCGGCTTCCGGATAGAGATCGCAGAGCGCCTCGATGACCTTCTCGCCGCCTCGCATCCCGACGAGCCAGTAATGGACGATCGCGACCCTCATCGATCGGACCCTGCTTCCACGGTCATCGCGCAGGTCGGGCCGGCGGATGTCCAATCTGCCGCTGTCAGGCAGCTGCTCCATAGGCAAGGGACCATGATTGCGATGTTCTCAGCTTGATCGGATACGGGCGCCATCAGCTGGACCAGATTGAGCCGAGCCTCGGGTGCTGCCGGCGGTGGCGGAATTCAGAAGGTCGCGATGAGTCTCACGACATCCGCTGTGCGGCGGTGGTCCGGACAGGGCGTGCCGACCGGGCGGGTATTCTCTGGATCCGCATCAGGCTCGGGTCTCCCGGCATTCGCCCGAACGGGCGGAGACCGCTCTGCGCGCCGCGCACCTCGGCACCCTGCTCTCTCTCTCTCTCGGCGCATGCGTCATAAGCCGCCCCAACCCGCACTGACTTCGGCATTGTCGCCGCTCCTGCACGTCGGATGCCGCTTAGCCATCCGCAGGATACTGAGTTCGTCCATCCGGGTCACGCCGAGGCTGCCGCCGCCATAGTGATTAGTCCGACGGCGTCGGACCACGGCCGCGCACGCGCGTCCTGCTGCGGCGCGGCAACCGATTTCCACGATCCGGTGCGCATCCCGCCCGTCGACGGCGTTCGACGTACTGTATCGTCAGCCCACCCATAGAGAGCGCCCTCTCCGTTGTCATGGCCGCGTTCGAGACGAAATTGATCTGGCGGAGCCATTCCGCGGCATCCTGGCGATCGCCGCCGCGGCCACCTTCCGGAATACCTGCGCCGGGGATTCCGGACATTGCACAGCGTTCCCCACGCGAGGACGCCCCGATCCGGATGAGGGCCGCTCGCGCGGAAAAAGCACAGAGCCGGGCGTGGCTCAGCTCTCGATCATCAACCGTTGGAATGCGCGGCATTCCTCGGCCCGGACGCACGCAGTGCACAATGATGGGTGAGCATCCGGCCGAGGTAGGTGTCTCGCGACATTGCGGGGATGGCGACGCTGAACCCGATTCGTTGCGGCGTCGCGGGACAGAGTCACGGTGCCACTTCTCTTCAGCCTGCAAGATCGAAATCTATTCTTACAATTTACAGTGAAAAATGTACTGACATATAGGGCGCGGCTAAGCTTGATACAGACGCGATGATTTGATATCGGATCGTTAACAATTGATTAATCGTTGCTGCACCCGGCGGCCCCCTGCCGTCACGAGGAGCCAAAACCATGCTGCGCGACGTCGGCCCACCGCTTCAGCCTACCTTGCGTGCACCGCAGTACAGTGTTGAGCTGGCGGACCAAGTGGGCGAGGCGGCAGAGGCGGTCGCAGAGGCCGTTCTGCCAGCGGCGCCGTTCGTGGCGCGGGGTCTGCGGCTGGGCTGGGCCGCCAAGCGCGGTCTGGACATCACCGTGGCGGCCACGGCCTTGTTTCTGCTCCTGCCGCTGCTGCTCCTGATCGCCGCGCTGGTCTATGCCGGTGATCGCAAGGCACCGATCTTCCGCCATATGCGAGTGGGACGGGACGGGCGCCGTTTCGGCTGTCTCAAGTTCCGCTCCATGGTGACGAACGGCGACGCCGTTCTGACGGCGCACTTGGCCGCAAATCCGCAAGCCCGGGCCGAATGGGCGGCCACACACAAGCTCAGCGACGATCCGCGCGTCACCGCCATCGGGTACGTGCTGCGCAAGACGTCGCTGGACGAGCTGCCGCAGCTCTGGAACGTGCTGCGCGGTGAGATGAGCTTGGTCGGTCCGCGCCCGATCGTGCCGGCCGAAGTCGCCCGCTACGGGCGGGCCTTCCCCACATGTTTCGCCGTGCCGCCGGGGGTGACCGGGCTGTGGCAGGTCTCGGGCCGCTCCGACACGACCTATGCCGAGCGCGTGGCGCTGGATCTGGACTACGCCACCCGGTGGACCTTGCACCGGGATCTCGCCATCATGCTGCGCACCGTTCCCGCGGTTCTGGCGCAGCGCGGGAGCCGATGAGACACGGGCGGCCCGCGGCGCCGCACCTCGCCGGATTGCGGCGCGCCCCGGCGCAATCGGGGTTGGGACGGCTCCGACGCCGCTGGCCCTGGCCTCGGCTCCGGCGCGGTGCGACGGCGTGACCCGAACCACTTTCCGAGGTGCGGATCGACGGGACGAACGTCGCCGGGCGGCTATTCGCGCCGCGTCGCGACGTGGACGATATCACGGACCTCGGGGTGCGCGAGACCATCACCCGGCAGCGCCGGAGACGGCCACGCGGCGCGCGGAGCCTGAGACTCGGGTCTTGGCCTCGACGAGACCGGTCGACAGCTTGCTCGTTCGTCGGATCGAGCCGCGGAGAATCCAGCGATGGTCAACCATGAACCGTGCCGGCACGAGGATCCGATCTGGTATGATCGGATCGAGGTGGACGAGCCGCCCGGCTTGATCCTCGATCTGTTGGCGCACGTGTTCGTGGCGATCATGGCCGGGATCGGTGCGGCAAGAACGCTGTACTGGCTGCCAACGCAGCTGTGGTGTCGGGCTTCGCGCTGGGTCCTGCACCGTCGGGCCGCCGCGGCGAAGCGTTTCTGAGGCGAGCGCAACATCGGCCCGGCCGAGCCTTCGCCGGGCTCAAGCGGCCCATCCCGGGATTTCACAAACCCGGGCCCGTCGCCGCGGCTGCCCACCGTCGAAGCACCGGATCGCGGCGGGGACAGATCGGCACTGCGTCGATGATCGCCGTTGACGAGCCAAACCTCAGCCGGAGGCGCGATCGCAACGGAGTCGCCGACGTTCGATCCCTTCGGCACCTCTGCTGTGCAGGCGGTGCCCTGCGGGCGTTCGGGCGCAGCGATGAGTCGTGGATCGCACGGATCGGAGCGCGCGATGACCCGCGGTGGCTGCGCGATTTTCGGCGGATTTGATCTGAGTGTTCGTTCGACCTTGGTCGCCAGAACGACTAAGCTTCCTGCGGACGGAAGATCTCTGAAATGTCCGGACTGAGGCTTCGGGTCTGGTGCGTCATCGTGCTGAAATTGACAATATTCACATTTTGATATATGTTTTGTTGGTATGTAAAGTCGGCGAAGCGTGGGGACTCATCGGTCGGGTCTAATGTATTCGCCTGTGTGGGATGGCGAGTGCTGGTATGAGGCTTTGGGAGACGGGAGTTGGCGTTCGACGCTGGCACTTTGGCCTGCCTCTGCGCACGCGCAGAATGACCGCCAGAGAGCGCTCTTCTTCGATCAGTGTTTGCCAAACGTGTGGTGCAAAGGTGGAGCATTCTGGAATTTATTGTGTTCCCTGTGCAATAAACTATGCCGACGACGATGTGGCGTATTTCGATCGCTGGGTGTTGATATTTATCTGGATCGCTGCGGGTGTGGTTCTGTCTGGTGCTGTTTATTATGTATTGAGATTTTTCAATGTGGGATTTTAGCGATGCATCACTGTCCGCTCCTGCCCAGCCTTCGCTTCATCGGCGCGGTCGGCTCTCAGCGGGCGTGAAGCGCGCACCGATCGACGCGGGACGTCGGCGACGCCATCCGTCCGAACGCGCGCGGATCACGGCGCCGCAGCCGGAAGGAGTGGGGGTTAAAGCACCGTCGCGGCGAAGTCTGCGGGCGCCGCAGGTCCAGGCAAGTGCTTGCGCCGACGAACTTGGCGGCTGGAACTCGCGTCTCGGTCCGAGATCTGGAAGTTATCGATCAGTGATCGAGACGGTGCCCGATTTCCAGTATGGGCAAGTGCGTTCGTTGATGCCTCGGGGCCCGTCCCGTATAGGCTCTCGTCGAGATTGGAGCGTGTTGGCACGCGATTAGGTACGGGCCGGCGCCCGTGCGTTGGATCTACGGACCATCCGGCCCGATATTCCGGTGGATGGCATGTCGATGTACCTCTATCGAGTGATGGGTACTGATCATCGCTAGGTAAAATGGCCGTGGGCTTCGTTGTTCAGAGTGCGGCCGCGGCTCGCGATATCTGCGATACGATCGCGTCGGGTCTGGTCAGGTGACGGGTTGAGGGTGAGGGCAGGATGCTCGGCTTGATTTCGACTGCGGCGCTCTCAGGAGCGCTGGCGCTTGTCTTCAGCATGTCCGCCTCGGCCGCCTCCGATATCACGGTCGCTGCCATCGCCACTGGCCGGCTCTATGTCGTCGGTACAACCGACCGCCCCCACACGGCGGTGGTCTTGGATGACCGGTTCCGAACCGAGTCCGACGCGAGCAGGAGGTTCCAGTACGAGTTGGTGTATCACCCCGCCAGTTGCGTGGTTTCCGCCGCGATCGATGGGACGATACACGAGGCGGTCGTCGGCAATTGTGGACAGCAGGTGATGCCCGGCACCTGGCTGGATCCGAAGCCCGCCATGACGAGGCCGGCTCCTCTGGACCGGGTCCTCTCGCCGAAGGCCGAGTTGCCCTCCACTCTGTTCTGCCCCTCGGTTCAGACCGAGCGATCGCAAGATCCCACGCGCATCGAGCTCGCTGACCGTACGCCGCCGGTGTTCACCGTCGTGACAGGGATGGACTTCTCGCCGCGCTACTGACGCCTCGCCGCAGGTCGGAGAGAGGCGCAGAGGGCCGGGGCGATGGCTGCAGCGCAGGCGCCCTCGTCGCCGGTGAAGGCGCGATCGTCGGTGACGACCGCGGACCGGTTTCTGGGTGGCGTCGGCTGAGAGAGTTCTCTGCGAGAGGGATCGCCGCTTCGCGTGATGGGGGCGTTGAGGGCAGGTCAAGGCGGCGGGTGAGAGCGCGCCAGACGCTTCCTGATCGTGATCGAGACTTCGCCGTCCACCGCCCCGGCCGCGTCGGAGGGCGACGCTAGCATCCAGAGCATACGCTCTTCGAAGCGTCCCGGCCGCCCTTCAGGAGCGCTGCCATAGCCGCTTCGCGATTGTACTCCGACATGATCCGCTTCGTGGCGAGCTCTCGGTCGAAACCGGGGATGTTGTCTTTCCGTGTGGCTGAGGTCTCTCCGACGTCGACACCGTTCGCCATCCGGGACAGGCCGGAATAGATCGGCGGCTTCGTCAGATTCTCCGGATGGAGACTCTTCCAGCTCATGCGGTTGCGCATCGAGGAATCGAGCACCGCCAGAGGATTCACGCCGCGCTGGCCGATCTCCGCATCCCTGAGCTTCAGCGTGCCGGGAATGATGACGGGCGGTGGACCGATATCGGCATCAGCACGCGGCGCGGCGGCGTCCACGAGCGGTCCCGTCGACGCGGCTGCGGCGGGTGTCGCTGTGAGGGGCGGCAAGGCGCTGTAGGCGGTCGGCATCGGCGGCGCATGCGAGCACGCGCTCGATGTCAGCACCACCGCGAGCGTTCCGATACGTCTGAAAGCCATGGCCGCCCTCGCGCTGCGCCCGGCCATTCTAGCCAAGCTCGGACCCGGCATACCAGTGTTGGCACGCCCGAGTCCAACCCTTATAAACTGCTCATGGCAGTACCCATGGTCTGAAATAGCCGAAAGTAGTACGAATTTCGGCAACCGTTCTTGGCGGAACCAGTCTTGAGGTGGGTCGGTTCGCGGCGACGGATTCTGGCGTAATTTCCCGCTGCGATTGTCATCGTTAAAGTCGTTGTAAAGTAATGCTATGAAAATTTCTCTCGCTTGAATTCTGAAATTGCGAGATCGTGTGGAAGTAATATTGAGTGACTTCGTTGTACCGAGCAGGCACGCCTGGGAGGCTCCGCGCGGACGATGTCATGCCCTGCCAGAACGGGCTCTCAGATGGTGGGCCGGTCCAGTTCTGGCCGGATCGGGCGGCTCGCCATCGAAACACATCCGCCCACTGGCCTCGCCGGACACGGGATCAGGACAGTCCGACGGTGCACAGGACATGGGCTAGGATACGAGATGCGGTCTGTTGAAACGGACGACGCGCCGCACACAGCGGGAGGACCCGGTCGGCGAGCGCATCATCGGGCGTTGTTCGTCCTGTCGAGATCTCGGAGCGAGCCGAGCCGTCTCGACCGAGGACCCCGAAGGTTCCTCGCGCGGGCGCATTGGCTGGCTGCCCGCCAGGCGCGAGCGATCGCCCGGGCGGCCCCTCTTGCGGGCCGGCCTTCACGCGAAAGCGCCGCGATCAGGACTGCCCTGTGCGGAGCGCCGCTGCCCCGTGCGGGAACACCCCGTTCGGATTCGCGCATCGTCGGTGACGAAGGGCCGGAGCCTGGAAAGGCCGGTTCCTAGCGGAGCCTGGGGAGCAGAGCGTCCGGGTCAGCGCAGATGAAGTTCGGGTTACCCGCGTTGCGCCGCCGCACGAAGTGCCGCTCGATCCAGTGCCAGCTCAGGATCCCGAAGCAGAACGCGATCGGTATGGTCAAAACGATCAACAGAAGTGGCGTGATCCCTGGAATCTTCTGAATGAGGAGATTCTGCGTCGGCCACGCGTAGAGGTACAGACCATAGCTCGGATCCGTGCGGTCGACCCACTGGCTCAGGCGATTGGCAGGCGTTGCCAGCGCATACCAGAAGATCAGGTAGCCGCCGAAGATCGCGAAGGCCGGCTCTGCCAGAGGAGGGACAAACAGGAGGCCCGTACAGGAAATCAGCGCCAGTAGAGCTCCGCGCCCCGTCAGAGGGATGACGTCCCGCCAGAGGTAGAACGCAGATCCGATGAGGAAGATGAAGGTCAACCGGATCGTTGCGCTCGAGCTGCCGAAGATGGGGCTTCCGTGCGGTATGTCTGGCACCGCGTGACGGAAGCCGTAGAGGATGCCGAGCCCGACGATGATCGCGAGGCAGTAACGCCGTCCGGCGAGCGTCGAGAGGGCGCCGATACCGATCGCGAGCACGTAACAGCGGAACTCGTACGAGATGGTCCACATCGACCCGTTGAGGTCCGGATGCGGCAGGCCGGCAAACGCGCCTGGGACGACAGGCAGACCGAGAATGAAGAGCTTCGTGACACTTTTGACGACCGGAATGTCGCTCAGTGATCCGCCCGACAGGCTTCCAAAGAGCAGTATCGATACAATGAACGCGGCAATGAATCCGGGATAGATGCGCGCGATGCGCCGGGACAGATAACTCTTCAACGATCGTGAGGACTGGAGGCTCTTCGTGATGAGGTAGCCGCTGATCAGGAAGAAGCCGTCAACGGCCAAGTCTCCCGAGAAGAAGCTGCCGGTGATCCGTACCAGGAAGTCGCGCGCGCGATCGCCGTCGATCAGTTCCGGCGCGTGTCCGATAATGACCAACAGAGCGAGTGCGATCCGAAGAGAGCCGAAATTATTCCTGCGGGCGCCTCTCTCAACACGCGGGGCAAGGGTACTCATGAGAGAGGGAGTCCACACTTCGGTCCGCCGGTGTTCGATCGTGTCACGCGGCACAGGGAACGATCCGATCGTCTCGGCGAATTCGGGCAGCAGGGACGTTCGCCGGATTCCCTACCGCGAACAGTCACCTTTTTGGGCGTTTCCGCGCCTATAGGGCCACAATTTGCATTATGTTTGGGCTTTGCGGCCGTCTCGTGTCGGCGACGCGTCCGGCTCGATCCGCTGGACCTTGAGCGGGTTGGCACGGAAGCAGGCTGAAGCCCCGGATCGACCGGCATCGCCGAGGTTCAGGCAGGGAGTCCTGTCGCTGCACCGGGAGAGTCGGACGGCTCTGCAGAGCGGCTGGGCGTCGGTCTCGGGCCTTCAAACCTGCAGCGTGAGCGAGCCGCCCAGTTTGATCGTCCTGTTGCCCGCGGCAGCGACAACGCGGCGGATCCCGCGGCGGCTCTGCCCGCAGGATCAGGCAAGGACGCGGCGCTGCGCGGCGTCCTTCACCGCGCCCGGAAAGCCGTGTCGAGCGCCTCCGAGACGCGCGACAGGGCCGCGGCGCGGGCGGCGGCGTCGGAGCCGATATGCGGGTCGCGCTGCACACACGGGTCGGCATAGGTGAACGGCGCGGCGTTCGCGCCCTCGACGAGGGCGCCGTCCGCCGCCTCGCGGATCGCGCAGGCGCGGACGGTCTGCGCGCCCCTGGCGACCACGGGCTGGCTCGGCCCGGTCGGGTTGTCGAAGACGTGCTGCGCCCCGGGATAGACGGTGAGGTCGACATCGGCGCCGGCCGCCTTCAGACGCTCCGCGTAGGCCGCGCAGGTCGCGGCGGGATTGTAGTCGTCGCCGCTGCCCCCGAACATCCGGATCGGCCGGTCCACGACGGCGGTGTCGTCCCGGAACCGGATCGAGCAGTCCGGATAGACCGGTAGGTAGAGGGCGGGGGTGACGCCGGAGCGGTTCCAGGCCGCGTCGAAGCGCTTGAGGCTCGCGTAGAGCGCGGCCTGCCCGCCGCGCGAGAAGCCCATCACGGCGATCCGCGCCGGGTCGACCCGCGGATGCCGGGCCAGCACGCCCAGCGCCCGGTAGATGTCGAGGATGAGGTTCGTGCGCGCCAGGAGGCTCTGGTCGGTGTTGACGCTGGTCAGGCCGCGCCCGGTGAACCCGTCGATGGCGAAGGTCGAGATCCCGCGCGCCGCCAGCGCCCGCTGCCAGAACTCGATGTTCCCGCCCAGGCCCCCGGAGCCGTGCATCAGGATCACGGTCGGCAGGCGCTCCGTCCCCGCCTTGGCGACGCGCAGGAGCCCCGCGACCGTGACCGGCTTCGCCCCCTCGGACGTGCCGGTGAGGAACTGCCGGTCGGTCAACGTCAGGCTCTCGAAAGGGTGAATCTCCACGCGGGTGGCGTAGCTGCCGAGATCGGCGACGCCGTCCGGCGCGGGCCCGGCGGAGACCGCCCGCGGGATGCCGGCCAGCAGGCAGGCCGCCAGGAACAGGATCGGTCGTTGCATCGGAGCCCTCCGCCACCGGGCGGCAGCCTAGCAGCGGCGCGGGCGCCCTGTCCCCGCGTGACGGGCCGGAGCCGGTTTCCCTTCGGCGGCCGATGTCAGTCCCGGGCCCGGGAGGCTACGCGGCCGCGCGGTCGGCCAGGTAGGCGCGCCAGCCGCCGAAGCGCGTGATCTCGGCCGCCCCGTCGAGGCCGGCCGGCTCGACCAGGAAGCCCTTGGGCGCCGTACCGTCGGCGAGCCGCAGGGTGCCGATCCCGAGCGGCGCCGGGATGGCGGCGACGAAGCGTCCGAACGCGGCGGGCGGCAGGGCCCACACCTCGGTCTCGATGGCGGCGCCTTCGCCGGCCGCCACCCGAAGCAGGCCCGGGCGCTGCGGGGGACCGCCCGGCAGGGCGTAGAGGCGATAGTCCCGCGCGGTCGGCACCGCCCGCAGGAAGCGCGCGCCGCACCCGGCGAGCTCGCGGTTCAGCGGCAGCCCCGAGAGATGCGCCCCGACGACCGCCAGCTCGATCGCGTCCGGTCCGGCCGCGGCCGGTCCCGGCTCCGCCGTCGGCACCGGGATCGTGCCCGCGCCGATCCGCGGCGCGGACGCCGCGTGCAGGCGCGCGCCCAGGGCGGCGAGCAGCCCGTCCGAGCCGCGCGGCGCCAGCAGGGTGATCCCGGCGGGGAAGCCGTCGGCGCGGGGCCGCCCCGGCACCGCCAGGGCGCACCAGTCCAGCAGGTTGACGAAGTTGGTGTAGGTGCCGAGCTCGCTGTTCGGCCCGATCGGGTCGGCCGCCAGGGCCGCGCAGGTCTGCGGGCGCGGGTAGGTCGGCACGGCGAGGACGTCGATCCGGTCCCAGACCGCGTCCGCCTCCCGGCGCAGCGCCGCGAGGCGGTAGAGGCCCGCGAAGGCGTCCGCGGCGCTGTGGCGCTCGGCGGCGGCGATGACCGTCCGCGTCGTCGGGTGCAGGATCTCGGGGCGCGTCTCCATCACCGCACGGATCGCCGCGTAGCGCTCGGCGACCCACGGGCCGTCGTAGAGCAGGGCCGCGACGGCGAACATCGGCGCGAGATCCACCGGCGCCGCCGCCCCGGCGAGGGTTTCGAGATCGGCGACCGTCGCCGCGAAGGCCGCCTCCGAGAGCCCGTCGCCGCCGAAGCGGAGGCTCGCCGCGTCCGGGAGCCCGAGGCGCAGGCCCGGCGGCAGGCCGGCGGGGGCGGCCGGCACCGGCAGGGCCCGCGACCAGGGATCGGCCCCGTCCGGACCCAGCATGACCCGGAAGGCCGCGTCGGCGTCCGCGACGGTGCCGGCGAAGACCGAGAGCGTGTCGAGGGTCCGGCAGGCCGGCAGCATCCCGCGGCTGGAGATCGCCCCGAGGGAGGGCTTCAGCCCGACGACGTTGTTGAGCGCCGCCGGCACCCGGCCCGACCCCGCCGTATCGGTGCCGAGCGCGAAGGCGACGATCCCGTGGGCCACCGCCACGGCGGAGCCGCTGCTGGACCCGCCGGGCACGTAGGCCGGATCGATCGCGTTGCGCGGGGCCGGGTAGGGGGTGCGCAGGCCGACCAGCCCGGTGGCGAACTGGTCGAGGTTGGTCTTGCCGATCAGGATCGCGCCCGCCGCGCGGAGCCGTGCCACCGCGGGTGCGGTCTCGGCGGGGGTGTGGGCGAAGTCCGGGCAGGCGGCGGTGGTCGGCAGGCCGGCGACGTCGATGTTGTCCTTCACGGCGAAGGGCACGCCCCAGAGCGGCATCGTAGCGGGGTCGAAGGGCGGGAGCGCCGCCGCGGCGTCCCGGGCGTCCGCCTCCGGGACGAGCGCGAGGAAGATGCCGGGATCGTCCACCGCGGCGAGCCGCCGGTAGGCCTCGGCCACGACGGCGCGCGGGTCGAGGCCGTCGGCGTAGGCCGCGTGCAGGAGCGGGATCGTCGGGAAGGGGGGCACGGCGGCTCCTCGTTCTCAGGTCGGCAGACAAGTTCGCGCGCGAGGGGATTCGGCGCGCGGGGGGCTAGGCCCTGCCCGCGCCCGCATCTCGAGGTGCAGCGGTGGATCGCACGGTCGTCCTCCCCCGCGGCCCGATGCGCCCGGACGGCTCAGGATGCGTCGCCGGTGGCGCGGTACCAGTCGAGGATCTCGACCCCCTGCATGAACACCGCGTCGTCGCGGGCCAGGATGGCGTCGAGCAGCCGCTCCAGCAGGTGGATCCGGTGCGGGACGCCGGTGATGTAGGGGTGGATCGCGAAGCCCATCACCTTGGCGCCGCCGAGGGGGCCGGAGCCGGCAGCCTCGGCGGCGAGCCGGTCGAGATGGGCGAGCGCCCGCTCCACGAACTCGTCGGCCCGGTGGTGTTGGATGGCCAGCAGCGGGATGTCGTTGAGCTCGACCGAGTAGGGGAGGGCGACGAGGTCGCCCGTGCGCGTCGCCACCCGGCAGGGGCGATCGTCGACCACGAAGTCGCCGACGTACTCGAGCCCGGCCGCGCGCAGGTGGTCGGGCGTGTCGAGGGTCTCGGTGAGGCCCGGCCCCAGCCAGCCGCGCGGCGGGCGCCCCGTGGTTCCGGTGATCGCTGCGACGGTGCGGGCGATCATCTCCGGCTGGTCCGCGACCCTGTGGGTCGGGACCTGGTGGAAGCCGTGGGCCATGAACTCCCAGCCGGCCGCGTGGGCGGCCTCGGCGATGCGCGGATAGGCCGTGCAGACCGAGCCGTTGATCGACAGGGTCGGGCGGATGCCCCGGCTCTCGAACGCCTCGAGGAACCGCCAGAAGCCGACCCGCATGCCGTACTCGTGCCACGCCCAGTTCGGGATATCCGGCAGCAGGCTGGCCGCGGTCGGCGGCACCAGGATCTGGCGCGGCATCGGGTGGTCGATCAGCCAGTGCTCGACGTTGACCACCGGCCAGACGGCGACGTGCCGGCCCCCGGGCAGCGTCAGGCGCGGCCGGTCCACGGCGGCGCGGTAGGCGAGGCGGTTCTCGGGCCGGCGGGGATCGTCGGGGGCGGTGTCCATCAGGCAGCGGCCCGCGGGGCGTGGTGGCTGTGGAGCTGGGCCGCGAGCATCCGGCGCAGGTCGTTGAAGGCCGGGCTCGACACGTCGCGCCGCCGCGGCAGCTCGACCGGATGGATCGCCTCGATCCGGCCGGGGCCGGGCGACATCATCACGATGCGGTCGGCCAGGAAGATCGCCTCCTCGATGGCGTGGGTGACGAACAGGATCGTCAGCCCCGTCCGCGACCACAGGTCGAGCAGCTCGTCCTGCAGCCGCTCGCGAGTCATGGCGTCGAGGGCCCCGAAGGGCTCGTCCATCAGCACGACCTCGGCCTCGTTGGCGAGCACCCGCGCGATGGCGACGCGCTGCTTCATGCCGCCCGAGAGCTGGTGCGGGTAGGCGTCGGCGAAGGCCTGGAGGCCGACCAGGGCGATGTAGCGCTCGGCGGTGTCGCGCACCTCGGCGGCGGGCCGCCCGCGCGCCTTCGGGCCGAAGCCGATGTTGTCGCGCACGGTGAGCCACGGGAACAGGCCGTAATCCTGGAAGACCATCCCGCGGCTCGGCCCCGGCCCCGCGATCGGCTTGCCCCACATCAGGGCTTGCCCGGAACTCGGGGCCTCGAAGCCGGCGGCGACCCGCAGCAGCGTCGACTTCCCGCAGCCCGAGGCGCCGAGCAGGCAGACGAACTCGCCGCGGGACACCGTGAGGTTCGCCTCGCGCAGGGCCTCGGTCCGGCGGCCGCCCGCCGCGTAGGTCTTGGAGACCGCGCGCATGTCGAGGATCGGGATCGTGGGGTCAGCCATGGTTGGGGCTCCAGGCGAGCAGCCGGCGGCCCAGCTGCATGACCAGCCAGTCGGAGACGAAGCCCGCGACCCCGATCACCGCCATGCCGCAGATCACGATCTCGGTGCGCGAGAGCTGGCGCGCCTCCATGATGATCGCGCCGAGGCCGGTCTGGACCCCGGTCATCTCGCCGACCACGATCACCACCCAGGCGAAGCCGAGGCCGAGCCGCAGGCCGGTGAAGATCGACGGCAGCGCCGCCGGCAACACGACCCGGACGAACTGCGCCGGGCCGGTACAGCCCAGCATCGCGGCAGCCTCGAACAGGCGCGGCTCCACCGAGCGGACCCCGAACACGGTGTTGACCAGGATCGGGTAGAACGCCCCGAGGAACACGAGGAAGAAGGCCGAGCGCGGCCCGAGGCCGAATAGGATCATGGCCAGCGGCAGCCACGCGGTGACCGGAACGGGGCGCAGGACCTGAAGCGCGGGGTCGAGGAGCGCCCGGATCAGCGGAACGCGGCCGATCAGCAGGCCGAGCGGCAGGGCGGCGGCCGCCGCCAGCGCGAAGCCGCCGTAGACCCGGCTCAGCGACGCCGCGAGATGGGTCCAGAGCGTGCCGCTGAACGCGTCGTCGTTGACGCCGCCGACGGCGAGGTCCCGCATCTCCGCCCAGACCTCCGCGGGCGGCGGGATCAGGCTGTAGGGCCGGCCCGCGGTGGTGATCTGCCAGACCGCGACGAGTGCGGCCGGCACCACGCAGGCGAGCGCCAGCCGGCGCAGGTGGGCGAGCCCGGGCCCGGATCCAGCCCGGCGGGCGGGGCCCGGCGTCACCGCCGCCGGCAGGGCGCCGGCCTCGATCCCGGTGCTCACGCCCGCCCCAGCGCGTCGACGAAGCGGGTGTCGATGAACCCCGGCTCGGGCAGCCGCTTGATCTGCTTGAGGGCGAGCATGTGCTGCGCGTAGGCGTCGGCCTGTCGGACCTCGTTCGGCCCGAGGCGCCAGGTCAGCTCGACGTTCGGGGCCGAGAGCTCGAGCGCCTCGCGCTTCTGCCCGAGCTTCGCCACTGCCATGGCGATCATCGCGTCGCGGTCGCCGGCCGCGAAGTCCGTCGCCTTGCGGTGGATCTCCAGCATGGTCCGGACGAGGTCGGGGCGCTCGGCGACCGTGTCGCGGTGGGCGCCGAACACCATGTTCAGCGCGCCCATCTCGGTGCCGTAGGGGTACTCGACGAGCTGGCCGACGCCCGAGGCGAGGCTGACGCCGGGGCCCGGCTCGGCGCCGACATAGGCGTCGACGTCGCCGCGGGCGAGCGCGATGTGCATCTCCGAGAAGGAGACGCGCACGGGGGTGATGTCCTTCACCGAGAGGCCCTCCATGCGCATCCGCTCTAGGACGAAGACCTCCTGGGTGCTGCCGGGCCAGATCGCGACGCGCTTGCCGCGCAGGTCCTTGATGGCGCGGATATCGGAGCCCTTCTTGGCGATCACCGCCATCCCGCGGTTGCAGGTGGAGGCGATGACCACGAGCGGCTCGCCGGCGGCCGCGCCCAGCGTCGCGGCGGCGATGCCGAACGTGCCGAAATCCACCGACTTGGTGACCACCGCATTCTTGCATTCGGTGGGACTCTCGAAGGGCACGACCTCGACCTTCACGCCCGCGGGGGTGAAGCGCTCGTAGAAGCTCGGCGCGATCGAGTGGATCAGCTTGAGCGAGCCCATCCGGATCGTGATGGGGGCGCCCTGGGCGCGGGCCCGGGCCAGGGGGCCGAGGGCGAGGCCGGCCCCGAGACCGGCCAGGAGGGTGCGGCGGCGGATCATCGAACGGCTCCTGCAGGGTCCCGATGTGCCGACGCTACGGGCACCACCTGTTGCGAGGAAGTGCTATTTTCTGAGCGTACCGTTGCCTCGCGGGCAACGGTCGGGCAGGGTGCGGGCGTGAAGCACCTGCGCACCGTCACTTACGTCGCCGAGGTCGCCCGCGCCGGCTCGATCCGGCGCGCCGCGGAGCGCTTGAACCTCACGCCCTCGGCCCTGACCCGGCAGATCCAGGATCTCGAGTACGAGCTCGGCACGCCGATCTTCGAGCGCCTGCCGCAGGGGATGCGGCTCAACGCGGCCGGCGAGCTCTTCGCCCGGCACATCCGCGACCAGGCGGCCGATCTCGACCGGGTCCGCTCGCAGATCGCCGACCTGTCGGGCGTGCGGCGGGGGCATGTGGCGCTCGCCTGCAGCCAGGCCTTCGTCACCCAGGTGGTGCCCGAGGAGGTCGAGGCCTACCGCGCCCGCTTTCCGCAGGTCGGCTTCACCGTGCAGGTCCGCGACCACGCCCAGGCGGTCACCGCCCTGGCGGCTTTCGAGGCCGACCTCGCCCTGATCCTGCAGCCGCCGCCCTCGGCGGAGCTGCACCCGCTCTATGCCGGCCACCAGACCCTGTGCGCGCTGATGCGCCGGGGCCACGCGCTGGCGGCGGAACGCGGGCCCGTGCGCCTGCGCGACTGCCTCGCGCACGCCCTCGCGCTGCCCGACCGGTCGCTCGCCATCCGCCACCACATCGAGCACGCGCTGGCCCGGCGGGGCGTCGAGCTGCGGCCCGTGGTGGAGTCGGGCTCGCTTGAGTTCCTGCGCAACCTCACCCTGCGGGAGGACGTGGTCAGCCTGCAGGTACCCAGCGGCATCCCGGAGGACCCGCGCCTCCACAGCCGGCCGATCGACACCCGCGATCTCACCCCGATGACGCTGGTCCTGGCGCAGCTGCGCGGGCGCTCGCTCTCGGTGGCCGCCGCCAAGTTCGCCGACCAGCTCGTCGTCCGGCTCAACCGGGAAGGGACCTGAACGGGAAGGGGCCTGACCGTCGCCCCGCTCAGGCGGGCAGGCCGGCAAGGGCCAGCGCCTCGGCGTATCGCTGCCCCAGCGCGGCGACCGGGAAGGGGATCCGCGCCAGGAAGCCCGAGACCGTCAGTTCGGGCTCGATCTCCAGGAGCTCGGCGACCGCCTGCCGGGCGCGCTCCGGCTGGCCGAGCCCGACATGGGCCACGGCGAGCGCCCGCAGGGCGACGGCGAAGCGCCGGTTCTGCGCCAGCGCCCGCTCGGCCCACCGGATCGCCTCGGGATAGTCGGCCTCGCTCACCGCCGCGACCGCCATCACGCCCGACATCAGCCAGCCGCGCGGATCCCGCGGGTTGAGCTGCAGCGCCCGCTCGACCATGGCGCGTCCCGCCTCGGCGCGGCCGCACATGGTCTCGATCCAGCCCGCGAGGGTGAGCGCCAGGGCGGAGTTCGGGTTGACGAGCAGCGCGCGGCCGAACAGGTCGCGCGCCCGCTCCCGCCCGGTCTCCGACATGTTCCAGACCGCGAAGGCCGCCATCCACAGCACCTGCGCGTCCCCGGGCGCGCGCTCGACCGCGCCCCAGGCCAGCCGCACGGCCGCCGCGCGCTCCGCCTCGCCCTGCGCGATCCAGCCCTGGAAGTGGCACTGCGCCCGGCAATAGGCCGCCGCGGCCATCGCCGGTGCGTAGCCCGGGTCGAGCGCCAGGGCCTCGTCCAGGTGATCGAGCGCGGCCGCCATGCCGGCGGCGGTGAAGTCGGCGAGCCGGGCGTTGGCCCGGAGCAGCCGGTCGTAGGCGTCCGGATGGGCGGGCGCGTCGCGGCCGAGCCGGCGGATCTCCGCCAGTTGGAGGGTCGGCTCGATCGCGGCGGCGGCGCGCGCGGCGACCCGCTCCTGCAGGGCGAAGACGTCGTCGAGACCGCCGTCGAAGCTGTCGGCCCAGAGATGGGCGCCGGTCCCGGCATCGACCAGCTGGCCGGTGATGCGCAGGCGCGAGCCGCCGCGGCGCACGCTGCCCGCGACCACGTAGCCGACGCCGAGCTCCTGCCCGACCCGGCGCACGTCGATCGCCGCGCCCCGGTAGGTGAAGGTCGAGTTGCGCGCGATCACGAACAGGCCGCTGACGCGGGACAGCGCCGTGATGATCTCCTCGGTCATCCCGTCGGCGAAGTAGTCCTGCTCCGGATCCGGGCTCATGTTGGTGAAGGGCAGGACCGCCACCGCGGGCAAGCGCGGCCCGGCGCGCCACGTGACGCCCGGCTCCGCCGCGTCTTCCGGAGCGATCCCGGGCGAGACCTCCGATGCGGCCTCCCGCACGGCGCCGACGAAGCGCACGCCCTTGCGCGGGAGGGTCCGGATCCAGCGCTGCCCGGTTCCCGTGTCGCCGATCGCCGTCCGGGCCGCGTTGATCCGGCTGCCGAGTGTCGCCTCGGAGACGATGCGCCCGTTCCAGACCGCCTCCAGCAGGTCGTCGCGGCTGACCACCCGGTCGCGCCGCTCGATGAGCACGCGCAGGAGGTCGAAGACCTGCGGCTCGACGGCGATCTCCGCGCCGTCCCGGCTCAGCTCGCGCCGGGCGGAATCGAGGGTGAAGGGTCCGAACCGGTAGATCACGGGGCGTTCCTGGGCGGGGCTATGTCCGCGTTCCGCGCCCTGCTCACCGAACCGGTCTCCGCGGCGGAGGGCGCTCTAGCACGGGCCCGGGCGGGCATAAATCATGGGCCTCTGAAGGTGTCCTCAAGGCCCTCTCAAAGCGCGGTGTCGAACATCGGGATAGGTTTCGCTCCATCGAAGACTTTCCGACGAGGGAGCCGTCCATGGCCCGCGAGACCGATCCCGACACATCCGCCTGGAGCCGCCGCCGCCTCCTGAAGAGCGCGGTAGCCACCGCCGCCCTCGCCGAACTCGGCGTCGGCGGGACCGCGCGGGCGCAGGGTGCCCCGGCCCCCGGCGCCCCGGTCCCCGGCGTCATGCCGGGCGTCCTGAAGCAGGTCGAGGCCGGCGTGCTCGACGTCGGCTACGTCGAGGCCGGTCCCGCCGACGGGCCGGCGGTCATCCTGCTTCACGGCTGGCCCTACGACATCCACGCCTTCGCGGAGGTCGTGCCGATCCTCGCGGCGGCCGGGCACCGGGTGATCGTGCCGTACCTGCGTGGCTACGGCACCACCCGCTTCCTGGCATCGGACACGGTCCGGAACGGCGAGCAGGCGGCACTCGCGGTGGACGTCATCGCCCTGATGGACGCCCTGAAGATCCCCCAGGCCATCCTGGGCGGCTTCGACTGGGGCGCGCGGACGGCCGACATCGTCGCGGCGCTGTGGCCGGAGCGGTGCCGGGCGCTGGTGGCGGTCAGCGGCTACCTGATCGGCAACCAGGAGGCCGGCAAGAAGCCGCTCCCGCCGCGGGCCGAGCTGTCCTGGTGGTACCAGTTCTACTTCGCCACCAGCCGGGGGCGGGCCGGCTACGAGGCCTACCGCGCCGACTTCGCCAGGCTGATCTGGCAGACCGCCTCGCCGCGCTGGCGCTTCGACGACGCCACCTTCGCGCGGAGCGCCCCGGCCCTCGACAACCCGGATCACGTCAGCATCGTCATCCACAATTACCGCTGGCGGATGGGCCTCGCCGAAGGCGAGCGCCAGTACGACGCGCTGGAGCGCCGCCTCGCTGAGGCGCCCACGATCGGCGTGCCGGCCATCACCCTGGAGGGCGACGCGAACGGCGCCCCGCATCCCGAACCCGCCAGCTACGCGGCCAAGTTCACCGGGCGCTACGCGCACCGGCTGATCACCGGCGGGATCGGCCACAACCTGCCGCAGGAGGCCCCGCGCGCCTTCGCGCAGGCGGTGATCGACGCGGCCGCGGCCTGACCGCGCCGGCGCGGCCGGGTCATCCCCGGACACACGACCATCCCGAGACGATGACGGAGGTTGCCATGCGGTTCCTGGCTGTCGCGCTGCCGGCCCTGCTCGCTGCCGGCCTGCTCTCTGCAGGCCCATTCTTCGCCGGCTCCGCGGTGCGCGCCGTGGAGGCGGGGACCGTCCCGGCGGCCTCGCCGATCTACGGCGTCACCGTCCCGGACGGGTACCGCGACTGGCAGCTCGTCGGCGTCGCGCAGGAGACCGGGGCCCTCGACGAGCTGCGCGCGGTCGTCGGCAACGCGCGGGCGCTCGACGCCTACCGGTCCGGCACCCTGCCGTTCCCGGACGGGACGGTGCTGGTGAAGCGCGCCTGGACACGGGTGCCGTCGGCGGAGTTCGCCCCGGCCTTCGTGCCCGGCGGCGCCACGACGATCCAGGTCATGGTGAAGGATTCGCGGCGCTACGCGGCGACGGGCGGCTGGGGGTTCGGGCGCTTCGTCGACGGCAAACCCGCGGACGCGGCCCAGCACGAGACCTGCTTCGCCTGCCACAGCGCGAATGTCCGGGACCACGACTACGTGTTCACGCGGCTCGCGCCCTGACGCGGGCTGCCCGGACGGCCGCGGCGCCCTGTCAGCGCGCCGCTTCCCTCAACTTCCGCTCGATGCCGCGCCTTGCGTCTCCCGTCAGCCGGCGCCTACACCTTTGCCGGCTCAAGCTCGGCCCGGACCGGGCGGGACATGACGGCGCCGGCCCGAGGCACGGCCCCGCAGGGAGGATAGCGCGTGACGATCGCCCGATACGGCGCAGCCCTGGCGCTGCTCTGCGGCTTCGGTTTCCCGTCGCCCCTCAGGGCCGACGAGTGCCCCAACCGCGGCCAGCTCGACGACGCCTACTGCGACGCCAACAAGGACCTCGTCGCCGACGTCCCGGCCAAGACCCGCGACCCGAGCGTGATCGTCTTCGCCTACACGCCGGTGGAGGATCCCGCGGTCTACGAGAACTCGTTCAAGCCGTTCACGACCTACCTGAGCCAGTGCACGGGCAAGCGCGTCGTCTACTACCCGGTCCAGTCGAACTCGGCCGAGATCGAGGCGATGCGCTCGGGTCGGCTCACGGTGGCGGGCTTCTCGACCGGCCCGCTCGGCTTCGCGGTGAACATGGCCGGCGCGGTGCCGTTCGCCGCCAAGGGCACCGAGAAGGGCGCCGAGGGCTACAACCTGATCGTGGTGGTGAAGGCGAGCAGCCCGTACAAGACGCTGGCCGACCTCAAGGGCAAGCGCGTGGCCCACACGGCGCCGTCGTCGAATTCCGGCAACCTCGCGCCCAAGGCGCTGTTTCCCGAGCAGGGGCTGAAGCCCGGCGAGGACTACAAGCTCATCTACTCGGGCGGCCACGACAAGTCGGCGCTGGGCGTCGGCACCGGCGACTACGACGCCGCCCCGGTGGCCTCGGACGTGTTCTACCGGATGGTCGCCCGCGGCACGATCAAGGGCGACGATTACCGGGTGATCTACACGAGCGAGAAGTTCCCGACCTCGGGCTTCGCCTACGCCCACGATCTCAAGCCGGAACTCGCCGAGAAGCTGAAGCAGTGCTTCTACGATTTCCGCTTCCCGCCCGACATGGTGAAGGATTTCGAGGGCGACGACCGGTTCGCGCCGATCACCTACCTCAAGGACTGGGCGATCGTCCGCAAGGTCGCGGAGGAATCGGGCACGCCGTACAACAAGGCCGCCTACGAGCGCGAGGCCGCCCGCGAGGCCGAGGCCGCCCGCAAGAAGGCCGCGGGCGCGCCCAAGCCGTGACGCGAGCGGTGACGGCGGGACGCGCCGCGCGCGCGGTGGCGGCCGGACCCGACGGCGAACCCCGGGCGGAGGATCCGCGCGCGCTGGTGATCCGCGGGCTGACCAAGGCGTACCGGGCCGGGCAGCCGGTCCTGAAGGGCATCGACCTCGTGGTGCCCGGCACCGGGCTCACGGCGATCATCGGGCCGTCCGGCACCGGCAAGAGCACCCTGATCCGCTGCATCAACCGCCTGGTCCAGCCGACCTCGGGGGAGATCCTGTTCCGCGGCGAGGACCTCGCCCGGCTCTCCGGCCCCGCCCTGCGCCGGGCGCGGCGCCGGATCGGGATGGTGTTCCAGGAGTACAACCTGGTCGAGCGCCTCTCGGTGATGGAGAACCTGCTCTGCGGCCGCCTCGGCTACGTGCCGGCGTGGCGCGCGTGGCTGCGGCGCTTCCCCGAGGCGGACATCGCCCGCGCCTTCGACCTCCTCGACGCGGTCGGCCTGTCGGGTTTCGCCACCCGCCGGGCCGACGCCCTGTCGGGCGGGCAGCGCCAGCGCGTCGGCATCGCCCGGGCGATCATGCAGGAGCCCGAGATCGTGCTCGCCGACGAGCCGACCTCGTCCCTCGACCCGAAGAGCTCCGTGGAGATCATGGAGATCCTGTCCCGGCTCGCGGCCGAGCGCGGCGTGCCGGTGGTGGTCAACATCCACAACGTGGCGCTCGCCCAGCGCTTCGCCGCGCGGATCGTCGGCATGTCGGGCGGGCACGTGGTCTATGACGGGCCGCCGGACCGGCTGAGCGAGGCCGACCTGCGCGGCATCTACGGCGGCGAGAACTGGCTCGAATGAGCACGCCCGCCCGCCCGGCCTCCCCGGACGCTTCCCCCGACCGCGTCGCGTTCCGGCCCAACTGGACCGCCCGCGCCGGCTGGGCGCTCCTCGCCGTCTACGCGGTCTACGCGGCGACCCAGCTCGGCTTCTCCCCCGAGCGCTTCGCCGGCGGCCTCGCCCACGGGCGGCAATTCCTGGCGCGGATGTTCCCGCCGAACTTCTCCCGCTGGGAGCTGATCCAGTCGGGGATCGTCGAGAGCCTGCAGATCGCCGTGATCGCCACGGTGGCCGGCATCGCGGTCGCCCTGCCGATCGGCTTCCTGGCGGCCCGCAACCTGATGCCGCCCTGGGTGACGTGGCCGACCCGCGTCCTGATCGCGCTCTGCCGGTCGTTCCACCCGATCATCGTGGCGATCCTGTTCGTGAAGGCGATCGGCTTCGGGGCGCTCGCCGGCGTCATGGCGCTGATCGTCGCCTCGGTGGGCTTCATCGCCAAGCTGTTCGCCGAGGCGATCGAGGAGATCTCCCTGAAGCAGGTCGAGGCCGTGCGGGCGACCGGCGCCGGCTTCCTGTCGACCCTGATCATGGGCGTGCAGCCGCAGGTGCTGCCGCGCTTCATCGGCTTCGCCACCTACCAGCTCGATTCCAACCTGCGGAACTCGACCATGGTCGGCATCGTCGGCGGCGGCGGCATCGGCGCGACGCTGTTCACCGCCTACCAGCGCTTCGACTTCGACGTGGTGCTGGCGATCCTGATCGTCATCGTCGCCCTGATCATGGTGGCCGAGATCGTCTCCGGCTGGGCCCGCAAGGTGTTCCATTGAGCGTCGCCCTCGCGCCCGCTTCCGCCGGCCCGCGCCGCTGGCAGCGCTTCCCCCTGTGGAAGCGGCTGGCGCGGCTCGCCTTCACGCTCTGCGCGGTGGCGGCCTTCGTGGCGAGCCTGCGCACCATCGAGGTGATCCCTGAATTCCTCTACGACGCCCCCGACCAGCTGGCCGACCTGTTCGGCCGGATGTGGCCGATGGATGCCGGCTATGTCGGCCCGACGCTGCGGGCGCTGGTGGAGACGCTCCACATCGCGACGCTCGGCACCCTGATCGCCATCGCGATCGCGGTGCCGATCGGGCTGATGGCGGCCCGCAACGTCGCGCCCAACCGCGCGCTGAACCTGTTCGCCAAGTTCGTGTTCGTGACCTCGCGCTCGGTGAACTCCCTGGTCTGGGCGCTGCTGTTCGTGGCGGTGTTCGGCCCGGGGCCGCTGGCCGGGACCCTCGCGATCGCGCTCCGCTCCGTCGGCTTCACCGGCAAGCTGTTCGCCGAGGCGCTGGAGGAGGCCGATCGCGGCTCGATCGAGGCCCTGCAGGCCGCGGGCGCCGGCCGGATGTCGACGCTGCTGCTCGGCTACTGGCCGCAGGTGAAGCCGGCCTTCTGGTCGATCGCGCTGTTCCGCTGGGACATCAATATCCGCGAATCCGCCGTGCTCGGGCTGGTCGGCGCGGGCGGCATCGGCGTCGCGCTCGATACCGCCCTGAACCTGCTCTACTGGGACCAGGTCGCCGTGGTGCTCGCCGCGATCTTCGGCGTCGTCATCCTGGCCGAGATCGTCGTGACGGCGCTCCGCGCCCGGACGCTCTGAGACGGGGGCCCGTCAGCGCCCCAGCGACATGCCGAGCGGCGGCTCGACCTCCGGCGGAAGCGGCGAGACGTAGCCCGCCGCGCCGACCCGGCGGGCGAGGTCCGCCTTGGCGGCGTCGCGCAGGGCCGCGTCGGTCAGCGCCCGGGCGCCGGTGGCGGCCATCGCCTTGGCGACCTGCACCATCGCCTTGTGGGCCGCCGGTGTCTTGCCCTGCGCCACCACCTGCCACGTGTGGAACGGCGTGCCGATCGCCACCGTCGGCGCGTGGGCCTGGACGGTCGGCACCACCCAGCTGACGTCGCCGACATCGGTGGACCCGACCGCGGGGTTGCGCGGCGCGTCGAGGGGGACGAGGAAATCGGCGAGCGGTGCCTCGGTGCGCGGCATCCCGATGGCGCGGAACACGGCGTCGATGTCGCCGTCGGTGAGCGTCGCCCGGATCTGCCCGGCGAAGTCCCGGTCGGCCTCGTCGAAATGCGGCGGCCCGAGCTCCTCCATGACGTCGTGCAGCGCCCGCTCCAGGGGATCGTTGGCCAGCAGGTTCGACACCGCGCTGACGATCCGCACCTCGACCGCGGTCTCGGTCATCAGGGCGGCGCCCTGCGCGATCTTCTTCACCCGCTCGACCAGCGCCAGCATGCCCGGCAGGTCGCGGGCCCGGATCGAGTAGCGCACCGTCGCGCCGGCCTGGACGACGTTCGGCGCGATGCCGCCGGCGTCGAGATAGGCGTAGTGCACCCGCGCGTCGGACGGCATGTGCTCGCGCATGTAGTTCACGCCGACGCTCATCAGCTCGACGGCGTCGAGCGCCGAGCGCCCGAGATGGGGCGCGGCCGCCGCGTGGGCGGTGCGGCCGGTGAAGACGAAGTCGGCCCGGGTGTTGGCGAGGGCGACCGGCGGCGCCACCTCCCAGAAGCTGCCCGGATGCCAGGAGATCGCGATGTCGGCGTCCGCGAAGGCGCCGGCGCGGACCATGAACGCCTTGGCGGCGCCGCCTTCCTCCGCCGGGCAGCCGTAGTAGCGCACGCGGCCCGGCGTGCCGGTCTCGGCGAGCCAGTCCTTCAGGGCGGTGGCGGCGAGCAAGGCCGCCGAGCCGAGGAGGTTGTGGCCGCAGCCGTGGCCGTGGCCGCCCGCCTCCACCGGCCGGTGCTCGGCGACGCCCGCCTCCTGCGACAGGCCCGGCAGGGCGTCGTACTCGCCCAGGAACGCGATGACCGGCCCGCCGTCCCCGGCCTCGCCCATGACCGCAGTGGGAATGCCGGCGACCGCCTCCGTGACCCGGAAGCCCTGGTGGCGCAGCTCGGCGACGTGCTCGGCGCAGGAGCGCGTTTCCGTGTAGCAGACCTCCGGCATGCCCCAGACCCGCTCGGACAGGGCGATCAGCCGCTCCGACTGCGCGTCGACGTGGCGCCACACGGCGTTGCGGTTGTCCATCGTGTCGTCTCCGGGAAAGCTGCGCATCGAGGTCGCGCCACCATAGCGGCCTCCGCGCCGTCATCGCGAGCGCAGCGAAGCGACCCAGGGTTGCGCGCCCTCGGGAAGCGTGGCGCCGCTGGCTCGCTTCGCTCCGCTCGCAAGGACGGATGCGGCGCGAGCGCTGCTGCTGCCTGACCGTATGCACCGCCCAGGCCATGCTCCTGCCCGAACCAAGCGTCCGTCAACACGTTCCGATTGAACCGTCACTGGCCCGCCCCTTGCCAAGGCCGCTGCCGGAATGTTGCTGTGCCTGTCACGGCGGTAAACGGGATGCGTACATGGACGAGCGGGATCTGCGCGGCCTCATCGGGCGGGTGAAGGACGGTCGCCTGTCGCGGCGGGCCTTCGTGCAGCGGATGGTGGCTGTCGGCCTCACCGCGCCCATGGCCGGGCTGATGCTGGCCGGGAACGGTGTCGCGATGGCGGCCGATATCCGGTCCGGCTACAAGCCGACCAAGGCCGGCGGCGGCGGCGCGCTCAAGCTGCTCTGGTGGCAGGCGCCGACGCTGATCAACCCGCATTTCGCCATCGGCACCAAGGACCAGGACGCCTCGCGGATCTTCTACGAGCCGCTCGCCGCCTGGGACGCGGACGGCAACCTCGTGCCGGTTCTGGCCGCCGCGATCCCGTCCAAGGAGAACGGGGCGCTCGCCGCTGACGGCCGCTCGGTGGTCTGGACGCTCAAGCCCGGCGTGAAGTGGCACGACGGCAAGCCGCTCACCGCCGACGACCTCGTCTTCACCTGGGAGTACGCCCGCGACCCCGCCACCGCGGCGGTGACGGCCGGGTCCTACAAGGATTGCAAGGTCGAGAAGGTCGACGACCTCAGCGTCCGGGTGCTGTTCGACAAGCCGACGCCCTACTGGTGCGACGCCTTCGTGGGCATCGTCGGGATGGTGCTGCCGAAGCACCTGTTCGGCCCGTACAGCGGCGCCAAGTCCCGGGACGCGCCGCAGAACCTCGCCCCCGTGGGCACCGGCCCGTACCGGTTCGTGGAGTTCCGGCCCGGCGACATCGTCCGCGGCGAGCGCAACCCGGACTACCACCTGCCGAACCGGCCCTACTTCGACACGGTCGAGATGAAGGGCGGGGGCGACGCGGTCTCGGCCGCCCGCGCCGTGCTCCAGACCGGCGAGTACGACTACGCCTGGAACATGCTGATCGAGGACGAGGTGCTCAAGCGCCTGGAGACCGGCGGCAAGGGCCGGGTCGACGTGGTCTACGGCGGCAAGCTCGAGTTCCTGCTGCTCAACGCCACCGACCCGAACGTCGAGGTCGACGGCGAGCGCGCCTCGATCACGACGAAGCACCCCGCCTTCTCCGACCCGAAGGTGTGCCAGGCGATGAACCTGCTGGTCGACCGCAAGTCGATCCAGACCTACATCTACGGCCGCACCGGCAAGCCCACCGCCAACACGGTCAACGGCCCGGAGCGCTTCGTCTCCAAGAACACGAGCTTCGCCTTCGACCCGGCCAAGGCCAACGCGCTCCTCGACGAGGCCGGCTGGAAGAAGGGCTCCGACGGCATCCGCGCCAAGGACGGCAAGAAGCTGAAGCTCGTCTTCCAGACCTCGATCAACGCGCCGCGCCAGAAGACCCAGGCGATCATCAAGCAGGCGGCCGCCAAGGCCGGCATCGAGATCGAGCTGAAATCGGTGACCGGCTCGGTGTTCTTCTCCTCCGACCCGGCGAACCCCGACACCTGCACGCATTTCTACGCCGACATGGAGATGTACGCCTACAGCATGACGCAGGCCGATCCGGCGATCTGGCTGCTGATGTACGCCTCCTGGGAGGTGGCCCAGAAGGCCAACAAGTGGCAGGGCCGCAACGTCGTGCGCTGGCGCAACGACGCCTACGACAAGGCCTACAACGCCGCCCAGAGCGAGCTCGACCCGGTCAAGCGCGCGGCGCTCCTGATCACCTGCAACGACCTCGCGGTGTCCGAGAACGTGCTGCCGCTGATCCACCGCGCCGAGGTCTCGGCGGTGGGCGCCACGCTCACGGCGCCCCGCAGCGGCTGGGACAACGACCTGTCGTTCCTGCCCGACTGGTACAGGGAGGCCTGAGCGGGAGCCTGAGCGCCATGGGCGCCTACATCCTGCGACGCCTCCTGATCGCGATCCCGAGCCTGCTCGGCATCAGCCTGATCCTGTTCACCGTCCTGGCGCTCGCGCCGGGCGACCCGTTCGGCGAGCTCGCCAGCAACCCGAACGTGCCCCCGGAGGTGCGGGCGGCCCTGCGGGTGAAGTTCGGCCTCGATGACCCGATCCTCACCCGCTACCTGCACTGGCTCACCGCCATGCTGCAGGGCGACTGGGGCTTCTCCTTCGCGAGCCGGGTGAACGTCGACACGCTGATCCTGCAGCGGCTGCCGACGACCCTGTTCGTGGTCGGCTCCTCCCAGGTCCTGGCGCTGCTGATCGCGATCCCGGTGGGCCTCACCGCGGCGCGCCGGCCCTACTCGCTCGCCGACCAGGTCGCCAACACGCTGGCCTTCGTGGGCTTCTCGCTGCCGACCTTCTTCACCGGCCTGCTGTTCATCCTGCTGTTCTCGATCAAGCTCGGCTGGCTGCCCTTCGTCTACCAGGCCGACCTGCCGGGCTCCGGCCTGCCCTGGATCTGGGCGAATGTCCGGCAGGCGATCATGCCGGTGGCGGTGCTGGGATTCTTCCAGGCCGCCTCCTACACCCGCTACGTCCGCGCCTCGGCGCTGGACGTCGCCCGCCTCGACTACGTCACCACGGCCCGGGCCAAGGGCCTGACCGAGGGCACGGTGACCCGCCGGCACATCGCCCGCAACGCCCTGATCCCGGTGGTGACGCTCGTCGCCCTCCAGATCCCGGCGGTATTCGGCGGCGCCATCGTCACCGAGCAGATCTTCCGGATTCCCGGCATCGGCTCGCTGCTGATCGACGCCATGCTGGCCAACGACACACCGGTGGTGATGGCCGTGACCTTCGTGTTCGCCGGCCTCGTCATCCTGTTCAACCTCGTCGCGGACCTGCTCTATGGCTGGCTCGACCCTCGCATCGCCCTCCGATGAGGCGGTGCCCGTCGCCCGCGCGCCGGCCTCGCCGGGGCGGGAGACGTGGCGGCGCTTCCGGCGGCACCGGCTGGCGCTCGCCAGCGTCGGCGTGCTGGCGCTCCTGGTCGCCGGCGTGGTGTTCGGCGGCCTGCTCTGGCCGGTCGCCATCGACGACATCGACTTCGCGGCCCAGCTCCAGGGTCCGTCCTGGGACCACCCGTTCGGCACCGACGATCTCGGCCAGGACCTGCTCGCCCGGATGATCTACGGCGGGCGGATCTCGCTCGCGGTCGGCTTCGCCGCCATGGCGGTGGCGAGCCTGATCGGCGTGCTGGTCGGCGCGCTCGCCGGCATGTCGCGCCGGTTCCTCGACCCGGTGCTGATGTGGCTGACCGACCTGTTCCTGTCGCTGCCGCAGCTGCCGCTGCTGCTCCTCGTGATCTACCTGTTCCGCGACAGCCTGAAGGCCGTGTTCGGCAGCCAGGGCGGCGTGTTCCTGATGATCGTCGCGGTGATCGGGGGCTTACGCTGGATGCCGGTCGCCCGGCTGGTGCGGGCGCAGTTCCTGAGCCTGCGCGAGAAGGAGTTCGTGGAGGCGGCCCGCTCGCAGGGCGCGACGACCGGGCACCTCGTGCGCCGCCACATCCTGCCGAACGCGCTGGGGCCGGTGATCGTGGCGGCCTCGATCGAGGTCTCGTCCGCGATCATCGCGGAATCGACCCTGTCCTTCCTGGGGCTCGGCTTCCCGCCCGACATCCCGACCTGGGGGCGGCTGCTGTTCGACGCCAAGGACCACCTCGACGTCGCCCCGCACTGGGCGCTGTTCCCGGGGGGCGCGATCTTCCTGACCGTGCTGTCGATCAACTTCATCGGCGACGGCCTGCGCGACGCCCTCGACCCGCGGCGGGTTCTCTAGCGATGGCAGATCCGGTGGACCCGATCCTCTCGGTTTCCGACCTCACCGTCTCCTTCCGCTCGGACGGGCGCTGGCGCGAGGTCGTGCACGGCGTCTCGTTCGACGTGGGCCCGCGCGAGACCGTGGCCCTCGTCGGCGAATCCGGCTCCGGCAAGAGCGTCAGCGCCCTGTCGATCCTGCGCCTCCTGCCGCGGGACGCGAGCCGCATCGGCGGGCGCGTGCGCTTCGCGGGCCGCGAGCTGCTCGCCGCCCCCGAGGCCGAGATGCGCCGGGTGCGCGGCGATTCCATCGCCATGATCTTCCAAGAGCCGATGACCTCCCTGAACCCGGTCCTGACGATCGGCTTCCAGATCGCCGAGGCGCTGATCCGGCACCGGGGCCTGTCGCGGTCCGCCGCCGAGGCGGAGGCGCTGCGGCTCCTCGACAAGGTCCGGATCCCGGCCGCCCGGTCGCGCCTGCACGAGTACCCGCACCGCTTCTCGGGCGGCATGCGCCAGCGGGTGATGATCGCCATGGCGCTCGCCTGCCGGCCGAAGCTCCTCATCGCCGACGAGCCGACCACGGCTTTGGATGTCACGATCCAGGCCCAGATCCTCGACCTGATCAAGAGCCTGCAGGACGAGGAGGGCATGTCGGTCCTGTTCATCACCCACGACATGGGCGTGGTCGCCGAGATCGCCGACCGCACCGTGGTGATGTACCGGGGCCGCGCCGTGGAGGCCGGCCCGACCGCGCGGATCTTCGACGCCCCCGCCGAGCCCTACACGCGGGCGCTGCTCGCCGCGGTCCCGCGCCTCGGGACCATGGCGGGCCGGCCCCGCCCGATGCGCTTCCCGGTGGTCGACCGGGCCACTGGCCTGGCGGCACCGACGCCCGAGACCCCCGACACCGTCAGGGCCGCCGAGCGCCCGGTGCTGGAGGTGCGCGACCTGACCACCCGGTTCGACATCCGCTCCGGCCTCCTCGGCCGCGTGACCGGCCGCGTCCACGCGGTGGAGCGGGTCTCGTTCAGCCTCGCGGCCGGCGAGACCCTGGCGCTCGTCGGCGAGTCCGGCTGCGGCAAGTCCACCACCGGCCGCTCCATCCTGCGCCTCGTCGAGCCGCTCTCTGGGTCGGTCCTGCTCGACGGCGAGGACGTCACCGGCCTCGACCCGAAGACCCTGCGCGCCCGCCGCCAGCGCATGCAGATGATCTTCCAGGACCCGTTCGCCAGCCTCGACCCGCGCCTGAGCGTCGGCGCGGCGGTGGCGGAGCCGCTGCTGATCAACCGCCTCGCGACGCCCCGCGAGGCCCGGCGGCGCGCCGAGGACCTGCTGGCCCGGGTCGGGCTGCCCCCGGAGACCGCCGGGCGCTTCCCGCACGAGTTCTCCGGCGGCCAGCGCCAGCGCATCTGCATCGCCCGGGCGCTCGCCCTGAACCCCCGCCTGATCGTCGCCGACGAGGCGGTCTCGGCCCTCGACGTCTCGGTGAAGGCGCAGGTCGTGAACCTGATGCTCGATCTCCAGGCGGAACTCGGCCTCGCCTACCTGTTCATCTCGCACGACATGGCGGTGGTGGAGCGGGTGAGCCACCGGGTGGCGGTGATGTATCTCGGCGAGATCGTGGAGATCGGCCCCCGGGCCGCAATCTTCGGCAACCCGCAGCACCCCTACACCAAGAAGCTGCTGGCCGCCGTGCCGGTCCCGGACCCGGCCCGGCGCGGCGCGCGCCACGCCCTGCCGGACGACGAGATCCGCAGCCCGATCCGGGCCCCCGACTACGTGGCGCCGGAGCGGCTCTACCGGGAAGTCGCGCCCGGCCACGTCGTGCAGGACTGGGGCGCCGACTGGGACGCGGGCAGCCTCCGGGGCGCGGCCGCCTGAGGCCGGCGGCCCCGAAGCTCACAGGCGCGGTCGGCGACGGGATCCAGCGTAAAGCTTGCTGTCGTGCTCACTATACGAGCAATCTTGCCCAGAAACCGGTCAGTACCGGTAAGAAAGCTTTGATTATTCCCGCATTAATGTGGTCGCCACACACGCGGTGTGTTGCCGCGACGAAGCGGTCGAGAGGCTTCCTTGCGCGCGAGCGATTTCAGATCCTTCCACGAGGCGTCGAAGCGCAGCGGCGTGATCCTGTCGTTCGGCGGAGATCTGTCGGAGAACATCCTGTTCTCGCTCGGGGAAGTGCTGAAGCTGCGCATGCAGCACGAGGAGACCGACGCCGCCGTCGCCAAGCGCGTCTTCTCGATCTTCGTCGAGCAGGCCCAGAACGTGATCCGCTACTCGGCCGACAAGGTCGCGCCCGCCGAGCCGCCGGGCCCCGCCCGGGTCAGCGCCGGCATGATCGCCGTCGGCACCGAGGAGGGACGGTTCTTCGTGGTCTGCGGCAACGAGGTCGGCAAGACCGAGGTCCCGCGGCTGCGCGAGCGGCTCGACGAGATCGCCACCCTGTCGAGCGACGAACTCAAGAAGGTCTACCGCGAGAAGCTGCGCCAGCCGCCGGACGAGGGCAGCCTCGGCGGGAGCATCGGACTGATCGAGATCGCCCGCCGGTCGAGCGCCCCTGTCGAGTACGACTTCCAGGATCTGGGCGCGGAGCGCAGCCTGTTCTGCCTCAAGGCCTTCATCTGAGGATCGCACGGACATGGACCGCATCACGCTGCCCCGGACCGAGCGCTCGCCCGAGGTCGATTTCGACTTCGCGTCGGGGCGGCTCGTCCTGCGCGGCGAATCCTACCCGGAGGACGCCGCCGCGTTCTTCGGCCCGCTGCTGCAGGCCCTGCGCGGCCACCTCGCGGCGACCGAGGCGAGCCCGATCACCTTCGACGTCGCGCTCGCCTATTTCAACTCGTCGAGCGCCAAGGCGCTGATGAACCTGTTCATGCCCCTGGAGGACGCCGCCGCCGAGGGGCGCCCGGTGACGATCCGCTGGATGTTCGGCGCCGACGACGACGTGATCCAGGAGGCCGGCGAGGATTTCGCGGCCGATTTCGCGCATGCCCGGTTCGAGATGATCGCGAGCGTCCCCGCGTGAGCCCGCACCGGGCGCCGGCCCACGATCTCCTGTCCGAGCCGGCGGACGCCTTCAGCCTGTTCGACACCGAGGAGGCCGTCCTCGGCCGGTCCGAGGTGATGCTGGCCCGCCTCGCCGAGGTCGGCGACGGGGTGCGGGAGCTCGCCGGCGCCTACCGGCGCAGCTACCACGAGCAGCGCCGGCTGGTGCGGCTGAGCGACCGGATGCAGCTCGACCTGCACCGGGCCAACCAGCGGCTCGCCGAGCAGCAGCGCGCCCTGCGCCACCTCAACGACGCCCTCTCGGCGGAGATCGAGCACCGGGCGCGCCTCGAGGCCGAGCTCCGCCGCCTCGCCGACACCGACCACCTCACCGACGCCCTGTCCCGCCGCCGCTTCCTGCAGATCTGCGAGGAGGTCTGGGCCCGGACCCAGTCGGGCGACACGCCCTCCAGCGTGCTGATGCTCGACCTCGACCGCTTCAAGCTGATCAACGACCGCTACGGCCACAGCGCGGGCGACACGGTCCTCAAGGCCTTCGTCGAGACCTGCCGCGATAGCCTGCGCGCGGTCGACGTGATCGGCCGCATGGGCGGCGAGGAATTCGCCATCCTCGTCACCGGCACCGTGCTGGCCGAGGCGCAGGCCATCGCGGAGCAGCTCCGCCACGCGGTGGCGCAGCGGCCCGTGCGCCTGGAGCACGGGCCGCTGCCGATCTCGGTGAGCATCGGCCTCGCGGCGTTCGGCCCGAGCGAGTCGATGTCGGCGACGCTCCGGCGGGCCGACGCGGCGCTCTACGCCGCCAAGCACGCCGGCCGCGACTGCGTGCGCTGCGCGGCGGAGCCGGGCGCGTCCCTGACCTGAGGTGCCGCCCGGCGCATGCGCGCAACCGCTGTGACACGGAGTGACGTCGCGTGAGCGGACCTGACACGGCCCTGGACAGCCCGCGTCCCGTCGGGGGGATCCGCGGCGCGAGACCGCTGCGGACCGGCGACGCCCTGGCGCAGCTCGGCTTCGCCGACATCGACCCCGTCCCGGCCGCCGGCGGCGCCGGGCGCGCGGGCGGCCTGCGCGGGGCCGGCCCGATCCGCCGGGGCGATCCCCTGTCGAAGCGCGGCTTCGCCGACGTGCTGGCCGCGGGGGCGCCCGCGGACGAGCTGATGAAGCCCGGCGCCCTGCGCGGGGCGGCCCGGGGCCGCGACCTCGACAGCCTGTCCCACACCCTGTTCCTGCGCATCTACCCGGTGATCGGCGCCCTCCTGCTGCTGACCCAGCTCGGGATCGCCTGGGTGACCTACACCGACCAGCTCCGCCTGTACGGCGACCGGGCGCACCTCCTCGCCCGGCTCACCGCCGCGGCGATCGCGCGGCCCGACTGGGCGCGCGACCCGGACGCCTACGACGCCCCGCTCAAGGCCCTGGCCGCGGAGCCCGATTTCGCCCACGCCGTCCTGCGCGACGCCGCGGGCCACGTCGTCGGGACGGCGGGCGCGGCGCCCCCGGCGCGGGGCTGGTCCACCCTCTCGGCCCAGGCCGACCTCTCGGTGCCCGGCCGCGCCGGCCCGGCGGGCAGCCTGACCGTCACGGTCTCCACCAGGGCGCTGCGCGACAACGCGGCGTGGCAGGTGATGCTCGCCCTCGGCGCCAGCGTCGGGCTGATGATCGCCTTCGTGATCACCCTGCACGCCACCGTGCGCCGCCACGTCATGGCGCCGCTGATGCGGCTGCTGCTCGCCATGCGGGAGATCGAGCACAAGCGCTGGACGACCGTGGAGCTCGGGGGCGCCTACCGGCCGAGCAACGAGATCGACGTCATCAGCCAGGCCTTCAACCGCATGGTCGAGGGCCTGCGGAGCGGCGACGCCGCCAAGCAGCTCCTCGTCGAGCTGGAGCAGGCCCACGACAGGCTGGAGCGCGCCAACCGCCAGGTGGTCGAGAGCATCGGCTACGCCCGGCGCATCCAGGATTCGGTGCTGCCGGACCGGAACGCCCTGGCGGGCGCCGGGGTCGAGGTCGCGGTGCTGTGGGAACCGCTCCACGTCGTCGGCGGCGACTATTTCTGGCTGGAGGAGATCGACGGCCTCTGCGTGATCGCCGTGGCCGACTGCACCGGCCACGGCGTGCCCGGCGCGTTCCTGACCCTGATCGTCGCGACCGCCCTCGACCGGCTGCTGCACGAGCGCGGCCTGCGCGCGCCGGCCGCGATCCTCGCCGGGCTCGACGCGATGGTCCGCACGCAGCTCCGCCAGGACGGCCGCGGCGCCGAATCGGATGACGGGCTCGATTGCGGCCTGTGCGTCTGGGACCGCGCGGCCGGCACCCTGCACTTCGCCGGCGCCGGCCTGTCGCTCACGGTGGTCCGGGACGGCGTGGCCGAGCGCGTCCGCGGCGGCCGCCGGGGTCTCGGCTACCCGCGCCCCGCCCGGGCGGGCCAGCGGGAGGACGTCATCGCGGACATCGCCGTTCCGGTGGCGGGCGCCACCTTCTACCTGATGACGGACGGCATCACCGATCAGATGGGCCGCGCGGCGCCGGACCGGGCGCCGCGGCTCCTCGGCCAGCGCGGCGTGGCCGACAGCCTCCTGCGCCACGCCGACCTGCCCCTCGCCGCCCAGGCCGCCGCCCTCGAGGCCGACCTCGACGCCTATCGCGGCGCCGAGACCCGGCGGGACGACATGACCCTGGTGGCGTTCCGGTTTCCCCAGAACGGAGCGGCGGCGGCCGCCTGAGGCGGCCCGTTATCCGGCGCCGTGTCCGGGACTGGCGAGTCCGGCGGCGCATCGATCGATCCAACAGCGGCGTCGGGCCGGCGATCCTCGGGCCGGCGATCCGGCCCGCGCCATGCCCGGGCCCGGGAGAGGCGTCGCGGCCGCGCGGCGGGCACCTCGAAGGAGCCGTGCGGCCGGCCGCGCCGTCGCGCGATCCGCCTGCGCCGCGGACGCCGTCTGTACCAATGTCCGCCGCTCGGAATCGGCCGCGGGCGCGCGCGCGACGATCTCCGTGGCCGAACAGCGATATCGCCCGCTTTTCACCGCTGATGTCTCAAGTAAAACCGCCACCTCTCGGCGGGGTGGCGCCCGCGATCAATTGCCGTTACGCTGCCTTTCTGTCGATACCATTCTCTCATTTGAAAATTTACAAAGAACAGATCTGGAGCGATCGGTCCATGTTGTGTGCCGAAAGAGAAGGGCAGCGCGGCGTTCCGGCCGGCACCCGCGCCGGGCCCGGCGCGGCCCAGCCGGTTCCGCGGTCCGAGGTGGCGGGCGAGATCGGCTCCGCGCGCCTCCTGCAGGGGCGCCGCGAGATCGTCATCCGCCACGGCGACCACGCCTATCGCCTGCGGGTGACCGCCAGCGACAAGCTGATCCTGACCAAATGAGCGCACCCGGCCTTCTGTCGCGCCGCGCCCTCCTGGCCGCCGCCGCGGCCGGGGCGCTCGCTCCGCGCACCGCCGCCGCGCAGGCGGCCACCCGCATCGCCGCCCTGGGCGGGGCCGTCACCGAGATCCTCTACCGCCTCGGCGCCGGCGGCCGGATCGTCGCGGTCGACACGACCAGCCTCTACCCGCCCGAGGCGCTGCGCGAGAAGCCGAATGTCGGCTACCTGCGGGCGCTCTCGGCCGAGGGCCTGCTCGCGCAGCAGCCCGACCTGATCATCGCCGCCGAGGGGGCCGGGCCGCCCGCGGTCCTGACGCAGCTGCGCGAGGCCGGGCTGCGCGTCGAGACGGTGACGGAGCCGCCGAGCCCCGAGGGCGTGCTGGACAAGATCGAGACAGTCGGGCGCCTCGCGGGCCTGGAGCGGGAGGCCGAGACCCTCGAGGCCGAGGTCCGCACCCGTTTCGCCGACCTCGCGGTCCGGCGCGCCCGGATCGCCCGGACGGCCCGGGCCCTCGTCGTCCTGTCGGTCCAGGGCGGCCGGACCGTCGTCGGCGGCACCGGCTCCTCGGCGGACGGCATCCTGACCCTGGCGGGCATCGCCAACGCTGCGGCGGGCCTGGACGGCTTCAAGCCGATGACCGACGAGGCCATCCTGGCCGCCGCCCCCGACGCGGTGGTGATGATGCAGAACGGCCCCGAGCCGCCGAGGCCCGAGAGCATCTTCGCCCCCGGCACGGCCCTCGGCCAGACGCCGGCGGCGGCGCAGGGCCGGCTGGTGGCCATGGACGGCCTCTACCTCCTCGGCTTCGGGCCGCGCACGCCCGAGGCCGCCACCGACCTGATGCGGGCGCTCTATCCGGACCTGCCGCGTGACTGAGCCGCGCCGCGGCGGGCGGGGCGCGTGAGCCGCCGTTCCGCGACGCCCTGGGTGCTGGGCATCCTGGCGGCCCTGGTGCTCGCCGCCGCCCTGCTCTCCGTGAGCCTCGGGGCGATCCGCATCCCGCCGGAGCGGGTCCTCGCGGCCCTGACCGGGGAGGGGAGCGATCCGGCCCGCGCCCGGGACGCGCTGGTGATCCTCTCGATCCGCCTGCCCCGCACCCTGCTGGGGCTGCTGGTCGGGTCCGGGCTGGCGGTCTCCGGAGCGCTGATGCAGGGGCTGTTCCGCAACCCCCTGGCCGACCCGGCGCTGGTCGGGGTCTCGTCGGGGGCTGGGCTCGCCGCCGCGGTCATCATTGTGCTCGGCGACCGGATCCTCGCCCGCCTGGGTGTCCTGGGACCGCTGCCCTACGCCGCGCTGCCGGCCGGGGCCTTCCTCGGCGGCCTGTGCGCGACCCTCATCCTCTACGCCCTCGCGACCCGGTCCGGGCGCACCGCGGTGGCGACGATGCTGCTCGCGGGGATCGCGCTGGGGGCGCTGAGCGGCGCGCTGACCGGCCTGCTGACCTTCGTCAGCGACGACCGGCAACTGCGCGATCTCGCCTTCTGGTCGCTGGGCAGCCTCGGCGGCGCCACCTGGTCCAAGGTCGCGGCCTCGGCGCCGCTGATCCTGCCGGTGCTGGCCGCGGTCCCGCTCCTGGGCCGCGGCCTGAACGCGCTCGTCCTCGGCGAGGCCGAGGCCTTCCACCTCGGCGTCCCGGTGGAGCGGCTGAAGCGCGCCTGCATCGTGCTGGTGGCGGTGGCGGTCGGCGCCAGCGTGGCGGCGGCGGGGGTGATCGGCTTCGTCGGCCTCGTGGTGCCGCACGCCCTGCGGCTGCTGATCGGCCCGGGGCACCGGCTGCTGCTGCCGGCCGCGGCGCTTCTCGGCGGCGCTTTCCTGGTGCTCGCCGACGTGGTGGCGCGCCTCGTCGCCGCGCCCGCCGAGCTGCCGATCGGGATCGTCACCGCGCTGGTCGGCGCGCCGGTCTTCCTGTGGCTGCTCCTCGGCCGGGTGCGGGTGGACGATGTCTGACGATGTCTGACGATGTCTGACGATGTCTGACCATGCCTGATCCGGCCCTGCTCGCGGCCCGCGACCTGACCGTCACGGTGGCGGGGCGCGCGCTCGTGCGCGACGTCTCCCTGGCGGTGGAGGCCGGCAGCCTGCAGGTGATCGTCGGCCCGAACGGGGCCGGCAAGTCGACCCTCGTCCGCCTGCTCAGCGGCGCCCTGCGGCCCACGAGCGGCACCGTCGCCTATGACGGCGCGCCCGTGGCGACGATCCCGCCCTGGCGGCTCGCCGCGATGCGGGCGGTGCTGCCGCAGGCGGCGCGCCTCGCCTTCCCGTTCGCGGCGGCCGAGGTCGCCCGGATCGGCCTCGACGGCATCGGCCGGGGCCTCGGGGCCCGCGACCGGGCGGCGATCCTGGCGCGGGCCCTCGCGCGGGCCGACGTGGCGCATCTCGCCGACCGGGCCTACCCGACCCTCTCGGGCGGGGAGCAGGCGCGGGTGCAGTTCGCCCGGGTGCTCTGTCAGCTGGAGGCCGGCCGCACGGTCGCCGACCGGCAGGTACTGTTCCTCGACGAGCCGACCGCGAGCCTCGACCTCCGGCACCAGGGCGCGCTGCTCGACGCCGCCGCCGGGCTGGCGGCGACCGGCGTCGCCGTGGTGGCGATCCTCCACGACCTCAACCTCGCGGCCGCCTACGCCGACCGGCTGCTGGTCCTCGACGGCGGCCGGCTGGTCGCCGGCGGGCGGCCGGCCGAGGTCCTGACCGACGACCTGATCGCCGGGGTCTTCGGCGTCCGCTGGCCGGTCGGGCGGGTGCCCGCGGGCGGCCAGCCCTTCCTGCTGCCGCACCGGAGTGCGGCCGGTCGCGCGCGGGACTGATCGGACTTCGCGGCTCCCGGGCGGCGTCCGGCCCGCGCGGGCAGGCAATGCGCGGCGCGCGGGCCAGCAATCCCGGAAATGCCGGTTGCACATCTCTGTCGCGATCGGCGAGACAATCTTCAGCAAGCCAGCCATCCGCCAGCCAGCTCTCTGGAACGACTGTGTGCGGGCGGCTGTCATCATGCCTTATGCTTCTCACCGGGCGCTCGTCGCCCTCGGCGTCGTGCTGGCGACCCTGCCGGGCGCCCGGGCGGAGGAGGCCGGCCAGGCCGCGCTCCCCGAGCCCGCGATCGGCCTCGACACCCTGTCGGTCACCGCGACCAAGACCGCCGTCCCGGCCGTCGACGCCCTGGCGGGCACGAGCGTCGTCCCGCGGGCCGCGCTCGACCGTCTCCAGCCCGGGCGCCTGTCCGAGGTGCTGCGCGACGTGCCCGGCGTGATCACCCAGGAGAACCGGAACGACCCGGCGCAGGCGATCAACATCCGCGGCCTCCAGGATTTCGGCCGGGTGAACGTCCTGGTCGACGGGGCCCGGCAGGATTTCCAGGTCTCGGGCCACGGGGCCAACGGCGTGTTCTACCTCGATCCCGAGCTCGTCGGCGGCGTCGACGTCACCCGCGGGCCGACGGCGACGGTCTACGGCTCCGGCGCCATCGGGGGCGTCGCGGCGTTCCGCACCCGGTCGATCGACGACATCCTGGCTCCCGACGAGAGTACCGGCTTCGTGCAGAAGCAGGGCTTCGGCACGAACGGCCAGCGCTTCGTGAACAGCTCGGCGCTCGGCGCCCGCATCGGCACCGCCGCGGACGTGTTCGGGCAGTTCGTCTTCCGCGACACCGCGCCCTATCGCGACGGTGCCGGCCTGCCGGTGCCCGACACCGGCAGCGAGCTGAACGCGGGCCTCGCCAAGCTCACCCTCCGGCCGGCCGAGGGGCACGCGCTCCACGCCACGGCGCTCCTGCAGCGATTCGCCTTCGTCAACGGCGGCGATACCGGCGCGGGGGCCCGCTTCGCCAACGCCGTGCAGGCCGACACCGTCACCTTCGGCTACCGGTTCGCCCGACCGGACGTGCCGCTCGTCGACCTCAGCCTCGACGGCTACGCGACCACGACCCGCGACGCGCTGACCTTCCTGCAGGACTCGCCGCGCGGTCTCTACGGCCGGCTCGGCACCCGGGCCGGCGACCGCCTGACCTACGACCTCGCCACCGCGGGCTTCGACGCCCACAACACCGCCCGGTTCGAGACCGGCCCGGTCGCGCACGCGCTCACGCTCGGCGGCGACGGCGTGGCGAATCGCGTCCGGACCACCGACCAGGCCGGCGGCTTCGGCGCGGCCTTCACGCCGTCGGGACGGCGGGAGCTGGCCGGCGCCTTCCTCCAAGACGAGATCCGCGCCGCGCCGTGGCTGCGCATCGTCGGCGCGCTCCGGCACGACGGCTACCGGCTCGACGGCGGGGCCTATCGCGCGCGCGGCGCGCGGGTCTCGCCGAAGATCACGGTCGGCGTCGCGCCGGTCGGCGGCCTCGAACTCTACGGGACCTATGCCGAGGGCTACCGCGCGCCCACGATCACCGAGACGCTGATGGAGGGCATCCACCCGTTCCCGGCCTTCGCGATCCTGCCGAATCCGGCCCTGCGGCCGGAGGTGGCCCGCACCGTCGAGGGCGGCGCCAACCTGCGCGCCGACGGGGTGGTGGGGCCGGAGGACGCGCTGCGGGCCAAGCTCGCGCTGTTCGACACGGCGGTCGACGGCTTCATCGACATGCAGGCGGTCGGGCCGGCCTCCTACGTCCCGGCGATTCCCGGCGTCCCGGCCTCGATCTGCGCCGCCCGGCCCGGGCGCTTCCCCTGCGTGATCCCGGCCCGGTCCTACCAGTACCGGAACGTCGCCCGGGCCGACCTGTCGGGCGCGGAGCTGGAGGGGACCTACGACTGGGGCCGGGGCTTCGTGTCGTTCGCCGCCACCCACGTCGACGGCCGCGACCGCGCCACCCGCGAGAGCCTGCTCACGGTGCCGCCGGACCGGATCGGCACGACGCTGGGCCTGCGCTTCCTCGCCGACCGGCTCGTCGTGGGCACGCGCCTGACCCTGGTGGAGGCCCGCACCGACCTGCCCGCCGCCGCCCGGAGCCGGGCCACCAAGGCCTACGGGCTGGTGGACCTCTTCGCCACCTGCGCGGTCACCGACCGGATCACCGCGGACGTCGCCGTCCAGAACGTCCTCGACCGGCGCTACCGCGCGTACAACGACGCGCTGGCGAGCCCGGGCCTCGTCGCCAAGGCGTCGCTCAGCATCGCGTTCGCGACCCGGTAGGCGCGGCTAGCGGTAGCGCGACGGGTGGTACTCCCGGTAGCTCAGGCCGATCACGGCCGCGAGCAGGCCGGCTCCCCGGCACAGCGTGTAGCCGCCGCCGATCAGGGTCGCCGGCCTGAGGGACAGGCCGGCGACCCCGAGCCGCAGCAGGCCGCCGGCGAGGCGCGCGAAGCCGCGGCCCGCGTTGGCGAGCCGGCCGCTCACCGTCTCCGGGCGGAGCCGGCCGAGATAGGCCTCGACGCTGCCGCTGCGGTACCAGCGGGCCAGCAGCCAGCGCACCCGCATCCGGTGCGTCGGGATGCTGTCGTAGACCAGGGCCCTCTCGGCCCAGGCGATCCGGTGCCCGGCGAGCATCAGCGTCCGGAAGAAGAACGTGTCCTCGCCGCCCATGGTGTTGAAGCGCATGTCGAAGGACAGGCCCAGCGCCCGGATCACCCGCAGGTCCAGGAGCGCGTTGGCGGTGTAGCCGTCCTCCACGAAGCCGTCGCGGACCGGCAGGCGCTTGGCGAAGAAGCCCCCGGCGGCCGCCCAGGCGGGCGGAACCCGGTCGAAGAACGGCACGACCGGCCCGACGCAGGCCGCGACGCCCGCGGCGAGGGCGGTCTCGAGCAGGTTGCGGAGCCAGTCGCGGTCGGGGAACTCGTCGTCGTCGATCAGCGCGACCCAGTCCGCGCCGGCCGCGGAGGCCTCCGCGAGGCTCCGGTTGCGGACCGCGGCGAGGCCGCGGGTCTCCTCCCGGACGTAGGTGACCGGAAAGCGGCCGGTCGCCCGGTAGGCCTCAACCACCGGGACGGCGGCGCGGCCGCGCCCGTTGTCGATGATCAGGATGCGCAGGGCGGTCTCGGCGAGGCTGCCGAGCCGCTGCTGGTCCAGGGCCTTGAGCAGGCGCGCCAGCCCGACGGGCCGCTCGCAGGTGCAGATGCAGATGCACAGGCGCATCGTCTTACCTCTGTCCGATCGGGAGGGCGTGCGGCCGCGGCCGCAGGCGCTTGCCCGCCGCCTCCAGCAGCGTCGCGGCCAGGAACCGCCAGATCCGCGGATGCCGAAGCGCCAGCACGGTGCCCGCGAGCCACCGCCCGGCCTGGGCCGCCTCGATGACCTGGGCGATCAGCCGCGTCATCGCGAGGCCGTCTCGGTAGGCGTGGCTGCCGTGGCGGACCTCGGCGGACCGCGACCGGGCCTCCGCGAGGCGGCCACGCTCGGTCCGGGCCGCGAAGGCCGCGTCGAGGCGCGCGATGTCGCCCTGGCGCAGCCGGTGCGACAGGGAGCTCGGTCCGCGCCGATAGCCGTAACCGGCATAGGTGGTGACCACGAACCGCGCCCCGGCCGCAAGGGCTTCCAGGCACAGCAGGAAATCCTCGCCGATCCGGACGCCCTCGTCGTACCGGATGCCGTGCCGGCGCAGGATCTCGGCGCGCATCATGGGCTTGAGGTAGCCCAGCTTGGTGACCCGGCTGAGCATGTGGTTGCTGGTGATGTACTTGGCGAGATCGATCTCGAACAGGTACGGCTCCCGGCCGCCATCCAGCATGCCCGGCCCCTGCGGGTCGAACATGTCGGTGAACGGGATCGGGTTGTCGGCGACGATGTCGGCATCCGCCGCGAGCGCGAGATCGAGCAGGGTCCGGGTGCGGTCGGGCAGGATCAGGTCGTCGGCGTCGAGGATCGCGATCCAGCGGCCCCGGGCGGCGTTCAGGGCCGCGTTCCGGGCGCTCGACGGGCCCCGGGGGGCGCCCGGCCCGGCCTCGGCGAGGGGAATCACGCGGACCCGCGGGTCGGCCTCCGCCAGGCGCGCCAGCACGGAGGCGGTCCCGTCCCGCGAGCCGTCATCGACCGCCACGACCTCGACGGCGACGCCGGTCTGGGCCAGGGCGGAGCGGACGGCCGTCGCGATCCACGGCGCCGCATCGTGCGCGGCCATGATGAACGAGACGTCCACGAACGTGCCCCGAGCATCGGACAAGAGTTGATCCGCCATCGCGCTTCCTGGGCCGCCGGGCGCGGCCTCCGAGACCGCCCCCGACTTTGGCCGGAAGCGATCCGGGTGCACGACGCTCAAAGGGCGTAGGGCGGCGGCCATCCCCTCCCATTGCGGGGGATGGCCCCGGCGGCCGGCCGCGGTCAGCGTTCGTCGGAGGCCGTGTCGCCGGCGGCGCGGGAATTCCGGACGGTGAGGCCCTTCGCCAGAATCGCCCGGACGTGGGCGCGCAATCTTTGTTTTCTCGCCGCCGTGGCGGGAGAATCTTTTTCGAGGCTCGAATCGCCGGAGGCTGCCATGCCGAACGCCCCTGAGGCCCGTCACCGCGCGCCGCCATCGCCGAAGCGGCCGGAAGGGTGATCGGCGATACCTATAATGGATTATTTGGCTGGAATCTCGACATTATTGCAACGCAACCAACGAAAACAGTTTTGGTGTTTGTTAAGGTTTATGTCTCCTACTGAGCATTGTCGGACGTGGGCGAACTACGTAGGTAGTATCCGAGGGCCCTCCCGAGGGCAGCATTCAGGGAGGAGATGAGTGCCCAGTCGCTTCTATTTCGACATCGAGAACGGCGAGGAGACGATCCGCGACGCCCAGGGCGTGGAAGCCGAGGACTTGTCCGAGGCGCTGGCGGAGGCCCGCAGCGTGATCGACGAAATGGCGGGTGAACTGGAGGCCGCGGGACCGGGCGGCGCGTGGACGCTCGTCGTGCGCGACGCCACCGGAGCGGAGGTCGGCCGTCTGCCGATCAAGGGCTGAGCCGGAGGGCGGTCCCGGTCGCTGCGCGACGGGATTACGGACTGACCAGCGCGGAGGCGCCGACACGCCGGCGCGGGGCCCGCAGCAGGCGACGGGCCGGCCGCTCCAGGAGCCGCCACGACAGGTCCGCCAGCAGCAGCGTCAGCAGCAGGTCGAGCGCCATGGAGACCGAGCGCGGTCCGGCGACGTCGATGCCGACGAGGGCCAGCACCCGCTCCGCGTGGAGCGGCACGTGGAACAGGTAGGCGGCGTAGCTGATCACGCCGATCCGGCGCAGCCACGGGATCTCCAGGAGGGCGACCGCGCGGCCGTCCCGCAGCTGGACCACCTGCAGCAGCAGCAGCGCCGCCAGGACGCCGCTGAGGCGGCCGAGAATCAGCCACCAGCCGGTCGGCGCGATCAGGAGCGGCAGGGTCACGAACAGGATCAGCACGCCGGCCAGGGCGGCGTCGCGGGCAAGCCAGGCCGGGAGCGGCCGGGTGCGCAGGCCGGCGAGACCGCCCAGCGCGATCAGCCCGAGATTGGCGAGGGTGTCGACGTCGAAGCACCGCGGCGCGGCGCCCGCCCACAACAGGGCGCCGTGCATCAGGACGCTGATCCCGACCAGGAGCCAGCACAGCGCGCCGAGATGGCGCCGCGGCAGGAACAGGGCCGCCGGCGCGAACAGAAGGTAGAATTGCTGCTCGACGGCGAGACTCCAGAGATGGCCGAGCTCGGTCCCCCAGCCGTTCTGCTCGATGTAGATGTTCGTGACGTAGAACCACGTCGCGAGCTTGAACGCCTCGTCGCCGAGACTGGCCGGATCGCCGGGCCGGACCGTGTAGAGCACGAACAGGAAGACGTAGTAGACCGGCACGATCCGGGCCAGGCGGTTCCGGTAGAACAGCCCGAGGCTGCCGAGTGGCGTCGACGCGCCCGCCTCCACGGCCGTGCGGGCGGCGGCGAGGATCCGGACGATCAGAAAGCCGCTCAGGACGAAGAACAGCCACACGCCGGTCGTGCCGAGGGCCTCGGTCCTCGGGCTCGGCGCCTTGTGGCTGACGAAGACCATTAGGAACGCCAGGGCCCGCAGGCCGTCGAACCCGTTGATGCGGCGCTCTGAAGGGGCCACGGCGCGTCCCGTCCGGTGATCGACCGTGCCGGGGCAGAACGCGCCCGCGCGGTCGGGTCCGGCCGGGAGGGCCGGACACCCCGCCTTAGACCGGGCCTCGCGCGGGAGCCCCTACCTCGATCGGCGGACCGGACCTCCCCGAAAGCGGTCCCGCCGCCCGGCAGGGCCGTCAGCGGCGCCGGGTGAGCAGGACGACGAGGCCGACGGCGACGGCCGCCCCAGCCTGGGCGGAGAGCACCGCGAGCAGGAAACCCTTCGGTAGAACAACCGCGAAGCCGATCGCTCCTCCAATCAGCGCAGCGAAGACCAGCACGACCAGCAACGCCTTACCTCCATTGATGGATCGGCGGCCGTCTTGTTGCCGAACCTGTCGTGGGCCCAGTGTTGTCGCAAGGGTTTTGCCTGCGATCGACGCCCCTTCGGACCGGCCGAGAGCCGCCGAAGCCGGCTGCGGCGACGCTGGCCGGACCGGCCGGCTGCGCCCGTCGCTCCGCAAGTTCCGACCCCGTCTCGCCCCGAGTCAAGGAGCCGACATGTTGCGCCCGGCTGGGACCCCGACGCCGATCGAGTCGTCGACGCCGCAGGAAATGGTCGAGACGCTGAACGACGCGTTGGTCAAGACATTGCCGGCCCCGCGGCAGGCCGGCCCCGGCCTCCGGGTGAGCTGGGCGATGAAGCGCGTCCTCGACGCGAGCATCGCGCTGACGGCGCTGTTCCTGCTGCTGCCCCTGCTGCTGTTCATCGCGCTGCTGATCTGGGGCAGCGACGGCCGGTCGCCGATCTTCCGCCACAAGCGCCTCGGCCGGTACGGGCGCCCCTTCGGATGCCTGAAGTTCCGGTCCATGGTCGCGGACGGCGACGCGGTGCTGGCGCGGCATTTCGCCGAGAATCCCGAGGCCCGGGCCGAGTGGGAGGCGTCCTTCAAGCTCACCCACGATCCCCGCGTGACGGCGCTCGGCCACGTCCTGCGCAAGACCTCCCTCGACGAGCTGCCGCAGCTCTGGAACGTGCTGCGCGGCGAGATGAGCCTCGTGGGACCGCGGCCGATCGTCCAGGCCGAGGTCGTCCGCTACGGCGCCGACTTCACCGCCTGCTTCTCCGTCCCGCCGGGGCTGACCGGCCTGTGGCAGGTCTCCGGACGCAGCGATACCGGCTACGCCGAGCGCGTCGCCCTGGATTGCGCCTATGCCAGTCAGTGGAGCCTCACCCGCGACCTCGCCATCCTGTTCAAGACGGTCCCGGCCGTGTTGTGCCAGCGCGGCAGCCGCTAGCGCCATGACCGGGCGGCCACGCCGCGCCCGCCGCGGAGCGCACCGATGAAGGGCATGATGCTCAACGCCCTGCTGGGCGTGATGCTGGGCCGCTTCGGCTCGGTCTGGCGTCTGCTGGTCTTCGTCCCGATCGTGGCGGCCGAGGTCGGCTACGGCCTCGTCGTCTACAACCTGAGCGCCGGCGCGTGCCTGCGGCGCGGCACGGCGCTGCTGATCTGCGGACAGCTGGCCTTCCTGCTCGGCGCCCTGCTGCGGCCGATCGCCAACGAGCGCTGAACCGGCCCAGCGCGGCCCGGCGCGGCGACGCGGGCACGTCAGGCCGGATCCTCCTCGGCGGCCGGCGCCTGAAGGCAGAGGCGCCAGAACTCCACGAAGCCGGCGGCGTACGCGGCGATGACGAGGCTCGACCAATGCATCGCGTGGCTCCGGGCGCGTTCGAGGGCCCAGCCTGCCGCGGAGACGTTAAGATTTAGCCCCGCCCGGTCTCGGTTCCGGTGTGCGGGGGCCTGTGCGGAGCCGTGTGCGGGGCGATGTCCGGCGCGATGTCCGGGTCGATGTCAGGGGCGGTCTCCGGTGCGGCGTCCGCCCGCCGGTGTGGCTAGCGGCAGACGATCGATTCCTTGAAGCCGCACGGATCGCCCATCCGGGTGAACGCGACCCGCTCGAACAGCGCGGTGACCGGCTGTCCCGAGTACTCCGTCGGTCCGAGCCAGGAGGCGAAGTCCGGGCCCTGTCCCGACCAGACGCTGAGCATGATCTTGCTCGGGTGCGACGGGATCGGCCGGTCGGGCGTGCCGATGACCTCGCGCAGCAGGCGCCCGTTGACGTACCAGCGCAGGCGGTCGGGCAGCCACTCGAAGGCGTAGTCCGCGGTGGTGGTCGCGGCGTCGAAGCCGAGGGCGTCGAGGCTGACATGCTCGCCGACGCCGCCGACGAAGTAGTTGAGCTGGACCTTGCTCGTGTCCTTGCCGAGCCACTCGAAATCGATCTCGTCGTTCGTCCGCCGGTCGCCGTTCTCGGGGCCGTTATAGGTGAAGAACGCCGAGACCATGCCGGACCCGGCCCCGGCCCGCATCCGGACTTCGTAGGTGCCGTAGCCGTAGCGCTCGCGGGTCTGGATCTCGGCGCAGCTGAACGGGCGCTCCTTGTAGGTGATGTCCGTCAGGGACAGCGAGAGAGCGCCGGGCGTCGCGATCCGGGCGCGGTGCTTCGACCACGTGCAGCCCTGCCAGTCGCCGTTGACCCAGCCGTCCGAGACGTACCAGCGGCGGTCGTTCAGGCTGCTGAAGAGCTCCACGAAGGACGGGCCGCCCTGGGCGGCCGGAGCGGCGGCCGGCGGCGCGGCTGTCTCGCCCGCGCTCGCGGGGTAGGCCTGCAGGAGAAGCGTCGCCGCCACGCAGAGGCGGCGGCCCGGGGCGGACCAGATCGTCATGCGCACGTCCTCAAACCAGTCGCCGCAGGATCGCGGCGGCGCGCATCGTAGCGGCGGGGGCAATGCCGGCCGGCGATCATTCGGACGATCCGGCCCGGGCCGGCCCCCTCCTTTCGGACGATCTCGCGCGCCCCGCCGGGGTCGCCCTACCGTGCCGACGGACCGGCCGCGGCGCGGACCGGCCGGAGAGTCGCGGAGTCGTCCGGTGCGCAGCTTAGAGGCCTCGTCCCCCGTCCCGGAGGTCTGCGTCATCGTCGCCGCGCGGGACGCCGCGGACACGATCGGGACCGCCGTCGCCTCGGCGCTCCGGCAGCCGGAGGTCGCCGAGGTCATCGTCGTGGACGACGCCTCCGCGGACGCGACCGGCGCGGCCGCCGCGGCGGCCGACGACGGGTCGGGCCGCCTGCAGGTGATCCGGCTCGCCGAGAATGTCGGGCCCGCCGAGGCCCGGAACCGCGCCATCGCGGCGGCCCGGGCCCCGCTGCTCTGCATTCTCGACGCCGACGACTACTTCCTCGACGGCCGGCTCGGCCGGCTCCTGTCCGCGCCCCGGACCTGGGATCTGATCGCCGACGACATCGTCATGGTCCGCGGCCGCGAGGCCGCCTCCGCCGCCGGCCTCGTCACCGGACCGGGACGGCCGCAGCGGCTCACCCTCGCGACCTTCGTGACCGGCAACATCGCCCGCCCCGGCGCGAGCCGGCGCGAACTCGGCTTCCTGAAACCGATCATGCGGCGGGGTTTCCTGGACCGGCAGGGGCTGCGCTACGATCCGCGGCTGCGGCTCGGGGAGGATTACGCCCTCTACGTCGAGGCGCTGGCGGCCGGGGCGGTGTTCGCCGTGACGGCGCCCTGCGGCTACGTGGCGGTCGAGCGGTCGAACTCGCTGAGCGCGCAGCACCGGACCGACGACCTCGGGGCGATGCTGGCCTTCGACGACGCCGTGCTGGCCCGGCCGGGTCTCGGCCCGGAGGCCCGGGCGGCTCTCAGGGCCCACCGCGCCGCGACGGCGAAGCGCTGGCAGCACCGGCGCGTCCTCGACCGGCGGCGCGCCCAGGGGTACGCGGCAGCCCTGCGGGAACTGCTCGGCACGCCCCTGGCGTGGCGCCACATCCTGTCGGTGACCCTGGCGGCCAAGCTCGGGCGCCTCGTGCCGGCGCCCGCGCCCGATCGGGAGACCGGCCCGCGCCTGCTCCTCGGGCCGGAGCGCCGCCTCGAGCCGGCGCGCTGAGCCGGCGCCTCGAGCCGGGTCGGCGCCTCGGACCGGCCCGGTCCGTCAGCGGTCGCGGTCTTCCTTGCGCGCCCGCACGGCCGCCACGTCGGACCGGACGTCGTCCAGCGCGCTGCGGACCCGCTCCAGGGCCGTGGTGAACGTCGCGTCCGGGTCCGGGTCGACGGCGCCCGGCGCAGTCCCGTGACGGAAGCTGTCCAGCAGGTAGGGCATCATCTTGCCGTGGAGCGCCGCGTAGGCGCCGGGGCTGGACAACTCGTAGACGACCGCGAGGGCGTGATAGGCTCGGACGAGAACCTCGAGTGCGACATCCGCACTGCGCGCCGCTCGATCGCAATTATCGCTGCCCATCGTCGTGCTTGATAATTTATCGCTGCCCCTTTCGCCGGGTAACATGCCGACCTAAGACTGTCGACGTTGGGGAGCGTTGCAATCTTCGATCCCCTATGGCGCGGGGCCGTTTATCCGAGCGGCATGGCTCGACTGCAACAGTCGATGATCAGAGGGCGTCAGTTCAAGGTTTCGTCTAGCCCCGCATGTGCCGCGTCGGCCGGATCATTGTGGCGATCTTGTTCTCGACCTCGACCAGGACGCTGTTCACAAGGTGAATGGCGCCGTCAACGGTCCCGGTTGTCAGGCTCTCGTTGCGGCTTGTTTCCTGGATGATGCGGAAATTGTCCTCGACGAACGAGCGGATCTTCTGCTGGACGTCGCCGAACTCACCCGGATGGGCCGTCTCGTAGAGCAGCGCCAGGGCCAGGTAGGCGCGCCCCACCATGTCCAGCGCCAGGGTCGTGCTGACCTCAGAATGTCCGGCGTCCGGGGTCGACACGACGACTGAATTTCCTGTCGGATGTTAGTTTTCTACACTAACATGGACTTTATTCGGCGCCAACCGCGCCGAAGAACGGCGGTGTGGATTCTGCATCGGGTCCCCGCGGCCAGCGGCAGGCTCGCGGCGGCGAGGGGCGTCGGCTTCAGGAAGCCGAGACGGCGCGGGGACGTTGCGGGCCGGGATCGGCACGCTCCCGCCAGCGGGGCCGCGCCGCGGCAGGGGCGGCGGATCGCCGGCACGCCCACCCCGTTCGCGCCGCTCCGAGGCGCGGTCCGTCCGGTGTCGTCCGGTCCGGCCCTAGCGGCCGGCGGTGGCCCGACGCCCGGCGCTGTCCCGGCGCGGCGCCAGATCCTGCTCGATCCGCAGCTTGAGCCCGAGGATCCGGTTGTGCCGCGCCATCGCGAGGAGCGACTCGGCCGTCCCGACATCGCCGCGCATCCGCAGCGTGTGGGCGGCGAGCGCCATCTGGGCGGCCATCGCGTCCGCCTGATGGGCGGCGTTCGGGGCGTTCTGAGAGAGGGGCATTCCGGCCATGGCTGCCACGGTTCGAGGGCAGGCCCGATCCTCCGGACGATCCGTTAACGATATCTTAAGGCCCGCTCCGCGGCACCGGCCGCTCCGGCCGGGCCCTTACTTCCGGATGGGCAGCCGACCGACCAGCCAGCCCTCCTCGTTGCGCACGAGGAGGGTCCAGGGCGGCTCCTGGCCGCTTCCCGTAATCTCGTCGGCCATCTCGGCGATCACGCTGCGCGCCTCGAACAGGGCTTCTTCAAGGCCGGCAGCCTCAACCCCCACAAGGTCGTGGATCGTCTCCTCGGCATTTGCGATCTCGAAGTAGAAACGCGCCGCCAACAGGGTTCTCCTCCGCCGGAACTCTTCGGGGAGTTCAGTTCTATAGATCGGTGTTAGCATCTTAGCCGGTCGCGCTCCCCGACAAAGTGCTCGGGAAAAAGCAGCCTGTCTCTGACAATTCGGGTGATGCGCCGGGGAAATGTTCGCGCGATCGTCGGCCGGCGGCGCCCTGTAAGCCGAATGGCGTAGCTGCCCGGCCGCCGCCATGGCCGGATGGCGAAGTCCGCCGCGGACCGGTCGCGCGTGCGGGCCGGGCCGCGGCGGGTTCGGGCCGGTATCGTCGAATCGCCGGCGCTACGCCGGATCGGCAGAGTCGCGTACGCCTAAGATATGATGTTGGTCGCCCCGTCGGGCCGCCGTAGACCCGAGCGTCGGTGCGCTCGCGGCGAGGACTCCATGAACATCACGATGGTCGGGTCGGGCTACGTCGGTCTGGTCTCCGGCGCGTGCTTTGCGGATTTCGGCCACAGGGTCGTGTGCGTCGACAGCAATCGCGGCCGGATCGACGCGCTGAATGCCGGCCGGATGCCGATCTACGAGCCGGGCCTCGAGGCTCTCGTCGCCGAGAACGTCCGTCAGGATCGCCTGTCCTTCATCACCGACCTGGAGGCGGCGGTCGGGCAGGCGGACGCGGTGTTCATCGCGGTGGGCACGCCCTCCCGCCGCGGCGACGGCTTCGCCGACCTGAGCTTCGTCTACGCGGCTGCCCGGAGCATCGCGCGCGCGCTGCGCGGCTTCACCGTGGTGGTGACCAAGTCGACCGTGCCGGTGGGCACCGGCGACGAGGTCGAGCGCATCATCCGCGAGACCAACCCCGGGGCGCAGTTCGCGGTCGTGTCGAACCCCGAGTTCCTGCGCGAGGGCGCGGCCATCGCCGACTTCAAGCGCCCCGACCGCATCGTCGTCGGCACCGATGAGCCGCGGGCCGTTGCGGTCATGGAGCAGATCTACCGCCCGCTCTACCTCAACGCCGCCCCGATCGTGGCGATGAGCCGCCGGACCGCCGAGCTGACCAAGTACGCGGCGAACGCGTTCCTGGCGGCGAAGATCACGTTCATCAACGAGGTCGCGGACCTGTGCGAGGCGGTGGGCGCGGACGTGCAGGCGGTCGCGCGCGGCATCGGCCTGGACAACCGGATCGGGTCGAAGTTCCTGCACGCCGGGCCGGGCTACGGCGGCTCGTGCTTCCCCAAGGACACGCTGGCGCTGGTCAAGACGGCGCAGGACGCCGGCACGCCGCTGCGGCTGGTCGAGACGGTGGTGGCGGTCAACGACCAGCGCAAGCGCGCGATGGCGCGCAAGGTGATCAGGGCCTGCGGCGGCTCGGTGCGGGGCAAGACGGTGGCGCTGCTCGGCCTGACCTTCAAGCCGAACACCGACGACATGCGCGACGCGCCCTCGCTGGCGATCGTGGCCGGCCTGCAGGATGCCGGCGCCGTGGTCCGCGCCTACGATCCCGAGGGCATGGAGCAGGCGCGCCCGCTCCTGCCCGGCGTCGCCTTCGCGGAGGATGCCTATCACTGCGCCGAGGGCGCGGACGTGCTGGTCCTCGTCACCGAATGGGACGCGTTCCGGGCGCTGGACCTCGACCGGCTGCGGGCGGTGATGCAGCGACCGGTCCTCGTGGATCTCCGCAACGTCTACCGGGCCGACGACGTCCGGGCTCACGGCTTCGCCTACAGCAGCGTGGGCCGCCCCGCCGCGCCCGGGGACGAGGCCGAGATCCCGCCGGCTCCCCATCGCGCGGACGCCGCCGCGACGGCGTGAGGCGGGGCCGACATCGGCGGATGGAAGCCCCGCAGATCCTCGGGATCGCCGACCCGGCGCGCGACCTTTCCGGCACGCGGGATCTCCGCCCGGCCGGCGGGCGGGTCGAGACGGCGGCGACGCCGACCTGCGGCGTCGAGGCCGCGCCGATCGCGCCGGGCGGGTGATCCGCCCGCCTCCCTGACCGGTCCGATAACAAACGGACCCCCTCGCGGGCCGCCCGAACAGGCGGCCCGCGAGGGGGCCCCGAAGCTCCGTCCGGCGCGCCGGACCGGATCTCTGCCCGGGCGGCCCCGCCGCGGCGGGGCCAGCGCCGGAGCGGTCAGGCCGCCGGGGCCTTCACGCTCGCCAGGCTGGAATCTTCCCGGAGGAAGTACTTGTTGGTCAGGTAGGCGACCTCGGTCCGGTTCTTGGCCTTGAGCTTCTTCATGATGTTGCGGACGTGAACCTTCACGGTGCTCTCGCACATGTTGAGCTCGTACGCGATGATCTTGTTCGGCGTCCCCTTCCGGAGCGCCCGGGCCACGCAGAGCTGCCGCGGCGAGAAGATATCGTCGTCCCCGGCCTCGACCGGCTCGTCCACCTTGATGTTGGCCAGCAGGGGGAGGAGGCACTCGGCCGGGATGTAGACGCCGCCCGCCTGCACGAGCTGGAGGGCCTGCAGGGCGATGTCCACGGAGGTCGTCGTCGGGATGTAGCCTTTGACGCCGAGCTTGATGATCCGCACGATCTGGTCGAGGTTCTCGCCGTCCGAGATGACGGCCACCGGCGGAGCGCCGGCCTCGCCCTGCAGGAACGCCAGTTCCCGCGTGATCTCGGTCCACTCGGTCTCGGTCAGGTTGCCGTCGGGCCGGCAGAGCACGACCACGCTCGCGGGGACGAACGGCTTCTGCCGCTTCCACGATTCGATGTCCGCGAAGACCTCGAACGAGGTCTGCCGGTCGGCCTCGCTGAGAGAGGCGGCGAGGCATCGGCCGACGAGCTGCCGTCGATCGATGATGACGATGCGGCTGGAGCGGCCCCGGGACTGGTCCCGTTGCTCGACGACGACCGGGCTGTCACCGGCATGTGCACCCGAAAAGCCGCCGCGGCTTTCGGCCGTGTCCCGCTCAACGAGGGTGAGCGCGTCTCGAGTACCAAGACTGGCCATAGAGAATTACCTCCTTTCGAAGGAAGCCGAATGTCAGCGATGACGGGATACCCAATGCGCTCGCCGACGGCGTGACACTGAGATACGCGGTGGCGCCGGTCGCCTTGGGCGATTGCCGATGACCACGGAAACAATGCTAGCTTTCGTAAAATCGTCTGTAAATACCCTATCTGAATCTAAACGCTTAAATTGCGGGGCTAAATACAATCATCGGGCACTACGTACGTACACGGTGATTTGTTTGGGTGCGGGGGGCGGCGCTGATGGAGAGATGCATTCGCAAGGTCATCCGCCAGCGGTCGGTGACCCGACGCAAGATCTTTCCGAATCTAGGCGCGCGAATGCCAGATTTAGAAATATGGAAATGTTGCCTCCTGTATCTCTGCTTATTGCGAGTGCGTCTTGGCAAGGCTTCGATCGCAATTCAGTGATCTGGGTTCGATGTCCCTATTCGGGGCGATAGTATTCGGTCGGTTTAGGCTCGCTTTACCTGGCTGAGGCTAAAAGGCAACATGCGTACACGGTTGTTTACCATGTTGGGGTCCGAGTACTGATTTCGTTGGTACGGCGCTGTACCGAACGGCACGCGCCGCGGGCGGGACAGCCGCCCCGTGCGCTGTCCGGCGCGGCGGGCGAATCACCGGCGAGTCCCGGCCGGGCTCGGAGCCGCCGCGGCGGCGACCTAGTCGAGCCGGACCAGGAGGTCGCGCATGCCGCCGACATCGACGAACGCGGCGAGGTCGCGGGCGAGCAGGTCGGCATGTCGCTCCGCGTAGGCGGCCGGCGTCAGCGTCCGCAGGAACGAAGTCACCGAGTCCGCGAGCGGCTCGGGAAACGCCCAGCCCAGGCGTTCCGCCACCGCGTAGCGGCCGCTGGCCGTCGCGGCGCGCGCCAGAGTCAGGGCGCCGCACAGGCCGCCCTCGTAGAGCCGGTTCGGCAGGAGCCAGTCCGAATTCAGTCCGTCATCGAGGTAATCGACGGCCCAACTGAAGTGAATCCCACTGTAAATCTCCGGAAGATCGCGGGGATTGGCGTAGGGACCACGGAACGACATGTTCGGCCGGCCGTCCAGCGTGTCCGCCAGGGCGCGCGGGGCGATGTCCTCCTCGGAGAGGCGCCCGGCCAGGACGATCCGCACCGAGTCGCCGAGGGCGTCCGCGATGGCGGCGAGGATCGTCAGGCTCCGGCGGCAGCGCAGCGTCCCGAACCAGCCGATCACCCAGGGCGGCTCCGCCGTCCGGGTGCGGTCCAGGCGGGTCGACACCTCGCCGAGGCGGTGGCCCATGACCTTGTTCTCGAGGAGGTGCCACGCGCCGGCGAAGCCCTGGACGGGCCGGAAATACCGGTCGATGAAATCCGGGGCGCTGACGACGAGGAGGTCGCTTTGGCCGAGGAGCCAGCGCTCGACCGCGCGGGCGATCCGCCCCGGGGCGTCCCGCCGGACCATCAGCCGCTGGATGTCGAGCACCTCGTAGACGAGGCGCGCGCGGCTCCCGGCGAGGCGCGCCGCGGCCCAGGCCACGAGAGCCATGTCGAGGTTGCGCACGTAGATCACGTCCGCCGCGCGCAGGTCGCGCCGGCGGCGCAGCGCCCGGGCGATGCCGACGGCGAGGCGGGGCAGGCGGCGGGCGTAGTTCCGGTCGACGGTCAGGCCGAGGGGGACGACGTCGTCCGCCACCGGGGCCTCGGCCACCACCCCGCCGGGGCGGTCCCGCTCGAAGGCGTACACGGTGACCGACCACCCGGCGTCCCGGATGGCGTCGACCCGCTTCCGGACCGTGGGCTCGGCCCTGTCGTGTCCGAAGAAGGCGACGCGGCGGCCGCGCGCGGTCGCGGGGGCGGTCGCGAGCGCGGCGACCGGGGCCGGCGCGTAGGCCGCCACGGGGTCGAGGCCTTCGGCGCGCGGGCCGGTCACGAGGCCGCCTGAGTCGCGCCGCGGGCGTTGCGCCGGGCCGCGGCCCAGCGGGTCAGCGCGCCGCGCAGGCCGCCGCGCCGGACCGTCGGGCCGTCGTTGGTCTTGTTGAGCACGATGCCCAGAACGGTGCTGCCGCCCGACTCGAGGTCGTGCACGGCGGCGGCGACGTCGTCGATGCTGGTCCGGCCCGCCTCCACCACGATGATCAGGCCGTCGAGTCCGTCGAGCAGCGGCCGGAGGGTGGGGAGCTCGTCCACCGGCGGCAGGTCGACGACGACGCGGTCGAGGGCGGGGCGTCCGTCACCGACCACGGCGGCGACGCCCTCCGGCGTCATCAGGTCGCTGAAATGGGGATCGTTCGGGTGGCGGTTGCCGCAGGCGAGCAGGCGGACCTCGCCGGGCTGGGGCCGGACCGCCTCGGTGGCGCAGCAGCGGCCGGCGAGCACGTCGAGGAGGCCGCGCTGCTCGGTGGCCTGGCTGAGCCGCGAGAGCGTGGCCTGCCGCACGTCGGCGTCGATCATCAGCACCCGCCCGGAACTCGAGCGGGCGCGGGCGAGGAGCTGGCCGAAATTGCTCGCGAACAGGGTCTTGCCCGCGCCGGTCCCCACCGAGGTGACGCCGATCGCGAAGACCGGGCCGCGGCGGTCGCTGCCGAGGACGTGGGCCTTGAGGCTGTGCAGGCGCTCGACGAACACCGATTGCGGCATGAACCGCACGGCGCTCGCCCGGAACGCCTCGACGCTGGCCGGGCGCTGCGCCTCGTTGGCGTGGGCCTGCGCCAGCGCCAGGGCCGCCCGGAAGCCGGGCTCGCGCCGCAGCTCGGGGAGGGCGGCGAGGCAGGTCAGGCCGTGCCCGGTCAGCTGCCGGGGCGTGCGGATCGTCCGGTCGAACCAGTGCCGCGCGAAGGCGCCGCTGACGCCGAACCCGGTGCCGACCAGCAGACCGAGCAGCATGATCAGGCTGCCGCGGGGCGCGCTCGGGGATTCCGGCACGGTCGCGGGCGTGATCACGTGGGCGGAGGGCTGCGGGTAGGATTGCTGGTTGACGGCGTCGATGTAGCGCTGGAGCAGGTTCGTGTAGATCTGGTCGTAGGTCTCGGCGGTGCGGTCGAGTTCCTTCGCCTTGACCCGGGCGTTGCTCATGATCAGCGTCTTCGAGATCAGGGCGTCGAAGGCCGCCGTCATGCTGTCCTCGCGCGCCTTGGCGACCTCGTAATCGTGGTCGAGGGACACGGCGAGGCGCTCGAGCTCGGTGCGCAGCGACTGCTTGGCCGCCTGGATGTCCCGCTGGATCGCCTGGACCGCCTCGTGGTCGGGGCCGAGGCGGCGCTTCAGGTCGTCGGCGCGCTGCACGAGGTCGACGTACTGCCGGCGCAGCTGGATGATCACGCTGTCCTTGAAGGCCTCGGTGATCCCCGGATCGGCGATGTCGGAATCGAGGAGCCCGCGGATCTGGTCGCGCACCGCGCGGGCGTCGACGGTCTTGGACCGGGCGGCGGCCACGGCGGTGTTGAGCTCCTCGACCTGCTGCTCGCCCACGAGGCCGCGCTTGCCGAGGTCGATGATGGTGTGCTCGGCCTTGTAGGTCTGGGCCTCGCGCGAGGCCTGGCTGGCGCGCTGCTGGAGTTCCTTCAGGCGCGGCAGCATCCACTCGCCGGCGACCTTCCAGACCTGGGCCCGGTTCTCCAGCTCGGTGCTGACATAGGCCTCGGCCACCGCGTTCGCGACGGCCGCCGCCGTGGCGGGATTGTCGGCGCTGTAGCCGACCTCGATGACGTAGGCGGCGCCGATGCGGCTGGCCTCGACGTTCTCGCGCAGCGTCCGCGCCTGGCGCAGGTCCGGGCTCACGGGAGCGGGCTCGCGGACCGGCCGCTCGGCGCCGATCAGCCGGAGGGCCTGCGCCTTGGCGGCCTTCACGAACTCCCGGACCTTCGCGACGAGCGGGTGCGTCGGCGTCGCCAGATCCCGCAGGGCCGACCCGTCGAGCCTGTGCACGGCGGCGAGGGCGATCTTCTCCGAGCGGATGTACTCGACCTGGCTCTCGACCTCGGCGATCTCGAGCGGGGTCCCGGCGTTGGGCGTGTCGCGGGCCGTGACCGGGCTGGAGCGGCTCTCGATGTAGACGCGGGCCCGGGCCGTGAAGATGGCCGGCGCGGTCGCGACGTAGATCCCGGCGCAGACCAGCCCGACGGCGGCGAAGGCCAGGATCGACCGCCAGTTCTGCCGCGCGATGGTCAGGATCGAGACCTGGGACTCCGTCTCGGGCGAGAAGGGCTGGCCGCGCCAGGCTCCGGTCCCGCCGGGGCGGGTCGCACCGATCGGCAGGAAGGACGCGCTGGTCGAGTGTCGGTTCATGGATCTCTCCTCGCCGCGGCGGTCACCGCCCCGGAGCGCTCTCCGTCAAGGGGACGCCGGCTCGGCCCGATGGGCGCGTCGAGCCGGGGTGGTGGGTCAGTTCTGGCCGGCCCCGTCGCCGACGCCCCGCATGGCGGGATCCGGCTTGAGCGCGATCTCCACGACGTCGCCCGGCAGGAGCGCCGTGTCCTCGGCGGCGTCGATCTGCGTCTTGGACGGGCCGCTCTGCCGGTAGACGGCGATCGCCGCCTGCGCCCGGCTTCCGGACAGGAGCTGCGCCCGGAGGGCGCCGGTGTAGACCAGCTTGTCGTTGATGCTGTTCAGGCGCGACCGGTACGTCGCGAGGTTGTTCTCCGCGACTTGGAGCTTCTCCAGGGCGTCCATGGCCTGCACGTCGTCGACCCGCTCGAGCTTGCGGCCGACCTCGCTCTTGTCGCGCTCGAGCTGGGTGAGCTGGACCGTCGTCTGCAGGGCGCGGGTCGAGGAGAGCAGGACGGCGCGCCGCGCGTCGGTCAGGCGCGTCGTGACGACCGCGCCGCGCTGGAACAGCGCCCGCACCGTGTCGTAATCCTCGGCGTCGGCGGTGACGCCCTCCTTCTCCTTGGCCTGCTGCTCGCTGAGGCTGGCGAACTGCGTCTGCGTCCGGTTGAGGGACCGCTGCAGGTGGTCCTTCTCCTTGGCGATGTCGGTCATCTGCACCCGGAGCTGCTGCTCGGCGAGCTTCTGCGCGGGGGTCGCGCGGCTGCCCGGGGCGACGTCCGCCGGCGGCGGGGACTTGTCGCCCCGCGACGCGGCGACGATCGCCTTCAGGCGCCAGATCGTGGCGGATTCCCGCTGGATGCTCGCCCAGGTGCTGTCGTACTCGGCGCGCAGGTTCGCCGTCTCGACGACGGGGTTCTCCATCCTGAACCGCAGGAGGTTGTAGCCGCCCGCCAGGGCGATGGCCTGCCGCACGGTCATGCCCGGGTGGAACGGGTGCTCGCCCTGCTTGGTCACGTCGCCGCTCAGGTAGACCGGCTGGTACTTCGAGATCCGCACCCCGATCTCGTCGGGCTCGAGCACGGCGATCGATTCCTTGCCCTCGGAGTTGCGCTGCCGCACCGCCTTGGCGGGCAGCGCCTTCTGCAGGCTCTGGCGCAGCTCCGCGACGGTGAGCCCGGCGGCCGGCACGTCCCCGAGCAGCGGGACCATGACGGTGCCGTCCGTGGAGACCGTCGCCTCCTGCTTGAAGGTCGGGATGCTGAGGGCCGTGACCTCGATCGTGTCGCCGGGACCGATGCGGTACTCCGCGGCCGCCGGCAGCGCCGACAGGGCGAGCAGGCACGCCGCGAGACCGGTGCGGGTGGTGGCGCGGGTGGCCGCGGTCTTCGTCGACGTCTTCGACACGCATCGTCCCCTTGAGGCTCGCCCTCGGAGCCCGGGCGCGGCGGTCGAGCGGCGGGACCGCGCGCCGGCCTCACGGGCTCCTGAGGGCTGAGACGGCATGATGCGTAACGGCCGAGCCGGCCGGGACCCCTCCAAAAGGCGGGCGCGCGCATCCATGCCGGGGCGGGGGCTTCGCCTTTCGGCGTAGCCCCCCTGTCCGGAACGGCGCGCCGGGGCCGGGAGGGGCCGCCCCGGATGGGCGCCGTTCGCCTTTCGACGGACGAACCGCATCGAAAGCCTGGGTTCCCGGCCGTCCGCAGCTCTGTGCAGTTTTGACGCACAGAAGTTGTGCGGAAGGAGCGGCGGTTATGCCGATTACCGATGCGGATATTGGGTCAGATGTGGGTATCTTCTACCCGGATCTAGTCAATATTTATGGATGTCGAATCGAAAGCGGTTCGCGCATCGGCCCCTTCGTCGAGATCCAGCGCGGCAGCCGGATCGGCCCGCGCTGCAAGATCTCCTCGCACAGCTTCATCTGCGCGGGCGTCTCGATCGGGGCCGAGGTGTTCGTCGGCCACGGCGTGGTCTTCACCAACGAGCTGTATCCGGAAGCCACCAACGCGGACGGCAGCCTGAAGCGGGACGGCGAGTGGGAGCTCGTCGAGACCGTGGTCGAGGCCCGCGCCTCCATCGGCTCCAACGCCACCATCGTGGCGGGGATCACCATCGGCGAGGGCGCCCTGGTCGGCGCCGGTGCCGTCGTCACCCGGGACGTCCCGGCCTTCGCCATCGTCGCCGGATGCCCCGCGCGGGTCGTCGGCGACACGCGCACCAAGCGCGCCGAGAGCGCCGCGCGCGCCCGTTCCGTCCAGTCGCCGCGGCCCGAGCCGGCCGAGCCTCTGCAGGTTGCTTGAGGGGAATGCAGTCATGATCTCGATCGGTATCGTCGGCTACGGCTACTGGGGGCCGAACCTCGCCCGGTGCACCTCGGAGAGCGAGCGCTGCCAGCTGGTGGCCATCGCCGACCAGTCGCCCGCCGCACTCGCCCGGGCCGGCAAGCGCTACCCCGCCGTCCAGCTCCATCAGGACTGGCGCGACCTCGTGGCCGATCCCGCGATCGACGCCGTCATGGTGGCGACGCCCGTGAGCTCGCACTTCGAGATCGCCATCAACGCGCTCCGGGCCGGCAAGCACGTCTTCATCGAGAAGCCGATCACGCCCTCGGCCTTCGAGGCCCGGCTGCTGATCGAGGAGGCGGCCAAGCGCAACCTGACCCTGATGGTCGACCACACCTTCGTCTACACGGGCGCGGTCGAGAAGATCCACGAGCTCGTCACGACCGGCGCCATCGGCGACGTGTTCTACTACGACTCGACCCGTGTGAATCTCGGCCTGTTCCAGCGCGACGTGAACGTGATCTGGGACCTGGCGGTCCACGACCTCGCCATCCTCGACCACATCCTGGACCTCGCCCCGGTGGCGATCTCGGCGAGCGGCACCGGCCATTTCAGCGGTCGCCCCGAGAACATGGCCCACCTGACCGTCTTCTACCCGCGCGGCGTCGTCGCGCAGATCAACGTCAACTGGCTCGCGCCCGTGAAGGTGCGGCAGACGCTGATCGGCGGCAGCAAGAAGATGATCGTCTACAACGACCTCGACCCGATCGAGAAGGTCAAGGTCTACGACCGCGGCGTCACCGTCGGCGGCGGCTCGGACGACATCACCGAGCTGATGGTCTCCTACCGGACCGGCGACATGTGGTCGCCGCACCTGTCCTTCCGCGAGGCGCTGATCGTCGAGATCGAGCACTTCGCCGACTCCATCGAGAACGGCACCGCGCCCATGACCGACGGCCACAGCGGCCTGCGCGTCGTCGAGATGCTCGAGGCCGCCATGCGCTCCCTGCGCCAGAACGGCCACCCCATCGACCTCATGCCACTTGCGAGGGCCTCGTGATCCCCTTCCTCGACCTCAAGGCGCAGTACGCGGCGATCGGCGGCGACGTCGAGACCGCGGTTCTCAACGTCCTGCGCAGCGGCGACTTCGTCCTCGGCCCGGCGGTCAGCGCCTTCGAGGCGGCCTTCGCCGAGGCCTGCGGCGCCCGCCACGCGATCGCCGTCAGCAGCGGCACCGCGGCCCTGCACCTCGCCCTCCTCGCCCTCGACATCGGTCCGGGCGACGAGGTGATCACGGTCTCGTCGACCTTCGTGGCGACGGTGGCGGCGGTGCTGTACGCCGGCGCCACCCCGGTCCTCGTCGACATCGACCCGGTCAACTGGACCATGGACCCTGCCCTGGTCGAGGCGGCGATCACGCCCCGCACCAAGGCGATCCTGCCGGTGCACCTCCACGGCCGGATGGCCGACCTCGACGCCCTGGGCGCCATCGCCCGGCGCCACGGGGTCGCCCTCGTCGAGGACGCCGCCCAGGCGCACCTCGCCGAGCGCGCCGGCCGCAAGGCCGGCACGATCGGGGATATCGGCTGCTTCAGCTTCTATCCCGGCAAGAATCTCGGGGCCTACGGCGAGGGCGGCGCCATCGTCACGGACCGGGACGACCTCGCCGCGGCGGCCCGCTGCCTGCGCGACTGGGGTCAGCAGGGCAAGTACAACCACGTCCGCCACGGCTTCAACCTGCGCATGGACGGCGTCCAGGGCGCGGTGCTGGGGGTCAAGCTCCCGCACCTGGAGGCCTGGACCCGCGCCCGCCAGGCGGTGGCGGCGGAGTACGGCGCCCGTCTCGCGGGCCTCGGACTGGAGCTGCCGGCCCCCGCCGGGCTCGACCACGTGTTCCACGTCTACGCCGTGTCGACGGCGGACCGCGAGGGGCTGCGCCAGTACCTCAACGCGGCCGGCATCGCCACCGGCATCCACTACCCCGTCCCGGTCCACCGGCAGCCCGCCTACAGCCACCTCGACGACGGCGCCGGCCGGCTGCCGGTCACCGAGCGGCTGGCCGCCCGGACCCTGTCCCTCCCGATGTTCCCCGAGATGACGTCCGCGCAGATCGACACCGTCTGCCGGGCCGTCACCAGCTACTGCGAGGTCGCCGATGCCCAAGCTGCGTGAGGTCACCAAGGGAAGCCGGTTCAGCGGCGACCTGCGCGGGACCCGGATCCTGGTCACCGGCGGATCGGGCTTCATCGGCTCCCACATCATCGACCTGCTGGTCGAGGCCGGCTGCGACGAGATCGTGGCCATCGACAACATGATCCGCGGCCGCCCCGAGAATCTCGGGGACGCCCTCGGCTCCGGCCGCGTCCGCCTCGTCCAGGGCGACATCCGCGACCGCGCCCTGATGGACACGCTGATCAAGGGCACCGACGTGGTGTTCCACCAGGCGGCCCTGCGGATCACGCAGTGCGCCGCGGAGCCGCGCCACGCCTTCGAGGTGATGGCCGCCGCGACCTTCAACCTGCTGGAGAGCTGCGTCGAGGCCGGCGTCGCCAAGGTGGTGATGGCCTCCTCGGCCTCGGTCTACGGGATGGCGGAGGTCTTCCCGACGACCGAGAAGCACCACCCCTACGACAACCGGACCCTGTACGGCGCCGCCAAGTCCTTCGGCGAAGGTCTGCTGCGCTCGTTCAACGACATGCACGGGCTCGACTACGTCGCGCTCCGGTACTTCAACGCCTACGGCCCGCGGATGGACCTGACCGGCCGCTACACCGAGGTCATGGTCCGCTGGATGCAGCGCCTGGCCGAGGGCCAGTCGCCGATCGTCTTCGGCGACGGCCTGCAGACCATGGACCTCGTCCATGTCCGCGACATCGCCCGGGCCAACATCCTGTCGGCGATCTCGCCGGCCACCGACGTGGTGCTCAACGTCGGCACCGGCGTCGAGACCTCGCTGGTCGACCTCGCCGGCCACCTCACCCGGATCATGGGCCGGGACGGCACGCCGCTGATCCACGAGGCCGAGCGGGCCGTGAACCCGGTGCCCCGGCGTCTCTGCGACACGAGCCTCGCCAAGGAGCTGATCGGCTTCGAGGCGAAGATCGGGGCCGCCGAGGGCCTCGCCGACCTCGTCGCCTGGTGGCAGGACGAGTCCCGCTCCGAGCATCTGCGGCGGGCGATGGCATGATCCCGATCGCCAAGCCCGAAGTCGGCGACTCCGAGGCCGAGGCCGCCGCCGCCGTCGTCCGCTCCGGATGGCTGACCCAGGGGCCGCAGGTCGCGGCCTTCGAGACGGAGTTCGCCGCGACCGTCGGCGCGCCCCACGCCTGCGCGGTCTCGAACTGCACGACCGCGCTGCATCTCGCGCTCCTCGCCGTCGGGGTCGGCCCCGGCGACGAGGTGGTGACGGTGAGCCACAGCTTCATCGCCACCGCCAACGCCGTCGCCCAGTGCGGGGCGACGCCGATCTTCGTCGACATCGACCCGGCCACCTTCAACATGGCTCCGGACGCCGCCGCGGCGGCGATCACCGCTAAGACGAAGGCGATCGTCTGCGTCCACCAGATGGGCATGCCCTGCGACCTGGAGGCGATCGCCGCGATCGGGCGCCGGTCCGGCATTCCGGTGATCGAGGACGCGGCCTGCGCCATCGGCTCCGAGCGGCTCCAGGGCGACGTCTGGCGGCCGATCGGCAGCCCGGCGGGCGACATCGCCTGCTTCTCGTTCCACCCGCGCAAGGTGCTGACCACCGGCGACGGCGGCATGATCACCACCGCCAGCGCCGCGTGGGACCGGACCTTCCGGCTGCTGCGCCAGCACGGGATGAGCGTCTCCGACATCGCCCGCCACGGCAGCGCCCGGGTGGTGATCGAGGAGTACGCCATCGCGGGCTTCAACTACCGGATGACGGACGTGCAGGCGGCCATCGGCCGGGAGCAGCTGAAGCGGCTGCCCGACCTGATCGCCCGGCGCCGCGCCCTCGCCGACGGCTACCGCGCGCGGCTGGCCGACCTTCCCGGGGTGACGCCGCCGCCCGAGCCGATGGGGCTGCGCAGCAACTGGCAGAGCTACTGCGTCCGCCTCCCGGACGACGCGGACCAGCAGGCGGTCATGCAGGCGATGCTCGACCGGGGCATCGCCACCCGCCGGGGCATCATGTGCGCGCATCTGGAGCCGCCCTACGCGGAGGCGCCGCGGCGGTTCGCGCTGCCCGAATCCGAGCGGGCGCGCGACCACGCGATCCTGCTGCCGCTCTACGCGGCGATGACGGAGGCGGAGCAGGATCAGGTCGTCGACGCCCTGCGCGACGCCCTGCGATGATCCCCGCACCGGTCAAGAGCCTCGCCCGGACGGTCGGCCTGACGCGCCCGCGCGTCGCCGCCGCCCGGATGGCCTGCGAGCGCACGACGCTCGCCCTCGCCCGGATCCGGCGGCCGGCGCCGGGCGGCCGCATCCTCTGCTACCACTCGGTGGGCCAGTCGGAATGCGGCGTCAACGACGTCAGCCCCGCGCGCTTCCGCCACCAGCTCGAGCGGGCGCTCGGTCTGGGCTACCGCTTCGTGCCGGCGGCCACGATCGCCGACGGGCGCGGCGGCGCGCGGGATCTCGCCGTCACCTTCGACGACGGCTGGCGCAGCGTCCTCAGCGGGGCGGCGCCGGTCCTCAGCGATCTCGGGATCCCCTGGACCCTGTTCGTCGTGTCGGGCTGGCTCGACCGGCCCGAGAGCGCGCCGCCCGGAATCCTGGGCTGGCGCGCCATCGAGGCGCTCGCCGCGAACGGGGTCGAGATCGGCAGCCATTCCGTGACCCACCCGGATTTCGGGCGCCTCAGCGCGGAAGAGGCGGCCGAGGAGCTGGAGGAATCCCGGCGCGCCATCGGGGCCCGCCTTGGCGTCCTGCCCGACTCCTTCGCGATCCCCCTGGGGCAGTCGGCGAACTGGACGCGGGCGGCCGCCCACGCGGCCCGGGAGGCGGGCTACCGGATCGTCTACGCGCAGGCGGTGGAGACCCGTCCCGCCGGAACCGTGGCGCGCAGCTTCGTCACGCAGTTCGACAACGATCTCGTCTTCGGTGCCCTGCTCCGGGGCGCCTACGACGCCTGGGAGGAGTGGGTATGAACCGACCCGCGCAGCGCCGCGTCTCCGTCGTGGTGCCCACCTGCAACCGGCCCGCCTTCCTGCGCGAGGCCCTGGCGAGCATCCGCGCCCTGGAAGGCCCCGACCTCGCCTTCGAGATCATCGTCGGCGACAACGGCGAGCCGGGGCCGGCCGCCGAGGTCGCCGCCGCGTTCGGCGCGATCCACGTCCCGGTCGACCGGCCCGGCGCCGGCGCGGCCCGCAACGCCGGCCTGACCCGGGCGAGCGCGCCCTACGTGGCGTTCCTCGACGACGACGACGTCTGGCAGCCGGCGCATATCCGGGAGCATCTGCGCCTGTTCGAGGCCGATCCGGAGCTCGGGGTCGTGTTCGGGCAGATCGTCACCGCCGACCACGACCTCGTGCCGACCTACGGCCCCTGGCCGCCGGAACTTCCGTCCGACAAGGGCGCGCTGCTGCGCCGCATGCTGAGCGGCTACTTCCCGCAGATCGGGGCGACCGTGGTGCGCCGGACCGTCGTGGACGCGATCGGCCTGTTCGACGAGGCCCTGCTCGGCGATCAGGACTGGGACTGGCAGCTGCGCGCGGTCCGCGGCCACGGGGTGGGCTTCGTCGCGGCGCCCTGCGTCCATTTCCGGCAGCGGCCGGCGGGGACCTTCGACCGCCTGATCGCACGCCGGATCCACTTCACCCGCGTGGTCTTCCGACGCCACGCGCCGGCGCTCGGCGTCTCGCGGATCGCGGCCCTGCGGCTCTATTTCGGGACCGTGCAGGGTTACTACGACGCCCTGCTGGACGCCACCGAGGCCCACATGGCCCGCGGCGACCGCCGCGCGGCCGCGGGGGCCTTCCTCACGGCTTTCCGCCTGATGCCGCACCGGGCGATCCGGCAGGCCTTCCGGCCGACGCGCGTGCGCGCGGCCCTGCTGGCGCTGGCCGCTGGGCCGGCAGCCCGGCCGCTGACCGCCGACCCGAAGACGCGCTGAGCCGGACGGGACTGTCGCTCCGCGGCGCGGGCCTCCCCGGGGCCCGGCCGCCGGAGCGCGCTCGCTGTGTCCCTGTCGTACCCGGCGCGCGCCGCCGCCCGGGAGGCCGCGCCGTCCTGCGAGGCTCGACCGCCGCTCCCGGCGAAGCGCGGGCCGTCGCGGCGGACGCCCGTGAGGGCCCGGAGACGACCGCTCCGGCCTCCGGCGCCGCGCGAGTCGGAGGGGACCGCGTCGCCGGTCGCGACGCGCCCCGTCCCCGCATGACCGACTTGCGGCCGCCCGGGCCCAGGTGGCGGCCTCAGGTGCTGGGGACCTGCGCCCGGACCCGCATCGGGCCGAACCGGTCCTTCACGTTGCGGACCAGCCATTCCGGGAGGAGCAGCCGCACCGGTTCCCAGAGGCCGGAGAAGTCGCCCGCGCGGCGCAGGACGAGCCAGGAGGCGACGCGCTGGCGCAGCGGCAGCATGCCGATGTAGTTCTTGGTCATCTCCGACACGGGGAAGTCCGAGCCGAACATGTCCTGGTGGCGCAGGTCCGGCTCGCCGAGATGGGGCGTCTCGGCCGGGCCGGCCGCGTCGGTCTCCGGGGGCAGCCGGGGCAGGGCCCGCGCCTGCGCGTAGATCGCGTCGAGTCCCGCCAGCCAGGCGGCCGGCGCGTAGAGGCCGGCGACCGCGGCGGCGCTCTCGGCGCCCGCGGCGTCCCGCGCGGCGGCGTCGGTGATCAGCGCCGTGAGGTGGGCCTCGTAGGCGGCCTGGTCGTGGGCGACCCGGGCCGTGACGTCGAGCCCCGGATGGTTGATCGCCACGATCTCCGCCGCCGCGGGGGCCTCGAAGCGCGTGACCAGCGGCAGCCCGTAGGCGGCGGCCTCCAGCATCGAGGTCGACGACACGAACGGGTAGGAATCGACGTAGATGTCGGCCGCCTCGAAGAAGACCCGCGGGTCCGGCAGCTCAGCATGGGCCGTGATGCGCCCGCCGGTGGCGGCCCGGGCCCGTTCCCAGTCGGCCCGCTCGCCGGGGCCGACCACGATGAGCCGGGCCTGCGGATGCGCCGCGAGGAGGTCGACGTGGCGGTCCGCGTAGGTGACCGCCCCGACGTTGCGGTACTTCGCCCCCCGGGCCACCGAGACCAGGAGGACGCTGTCCTCCGGGACACCGAGGGCCCGTTTGGCCGCGCTGCGGGTTCGCTGGCGCTCGGGCAGGGTGATCAGGGTCGGCAGCAGGAGGCTGCGGGCCGGATCGACGCCGCGCCGCGTGACGGCCAGCCGGCGCGCGGCCTCGCGCAGGTTGATCACCGCGTGACTGATCCGCGTCCCGATCCAGAACAGGTGGTCGGCGTGGTTGAGGAGCAGGACCGGCGGGCTCTTCGCCGGATCCGCGAAGGCGATCAGCGGGACCACGTCCTCGCAGTGGATGTGCAGGACGACGACGTCGTAGCCGCGCGCGATCTGGCGCAGCTCCCGCGCCCAGGCGAGCTTGTCGCCCTTGTGGTGGTTCAGGTGGTGGATCCCGCCGCCGCTCTCGCGCACCGCGGCGGTGATCCGCGCGTCGACCGGGCCGCGGTGCTGGGTCAGGGCGACGCCGTTGACCCGGTCGCGGTCGGCGCCGATCCAGAGCGCGAGCATCTTGGTGAGGCCGCCCACCGGGGCGAGCTGCGTGCAGACGTGGAGGACGCGCCGGTACGGGGCCCCGTCGGCGCCCGCGCCGTGCCGGGCGTCGCCGCCGCCGTCGAGGGTTCGGCCGATCCCGGTCATCAACCGTTCGAGGCGCGGGCTCGCGAACACGCCGCAGTGCCGGTGCGCCGCCAGGGTCGCCGCGATGGCGGTCTCGACGGCCGCGCCGGCCCGGTCGCCGGCTGCCGCGAGGCGCTCCGCGTGCCGCACCCGGGCATCGAAGGCGGCGAAGTTCGACCGGATCCGCCCGGCGCGGGACGCCGTCCCGCCCGCGGTTCCCCCATCGCCGTCACGGCAGAGTTCCGACGCGCCTTTGACCATCACGCCCTCCGGGCCTCAGCGCTGCGACGCGGCGCCGTACGTTGTCCAGGTCCCCGCCTCGTGGAACACGCCGAAGACGTCCGGCGCGAAGACGGGGTGCTCGATGTGGAAGCGGCCGCCGATCTTGGCCGCGAGGAGCCGCTCGAAGCCGCGCTGCCGGACCACCACCGAGACCGTGTAGGTGTCGGCGGTCAGGGTCAGCGGCGGCGTCAGCAGCTCCACCTCGCCCTCGCCCGAGAGGGCGGTCAGGCCGGCGCCGTCCGCCTGCGTGCTGAAATTGCAGCAGAGCAGCTCGTCCGACCGGGTGATCGAGAACAGGACGTGCGGGTCGGCGACCGGCTCCGCGGCGCTGTAGCGGGCCCGGATCCGCATCCGCTCGCCGTGGCGGAACAGCGTCCGCGGCGCGCCGGATTCGTCGGCGATCGTCACGTCGCTGATCCGGACCGGCAGGTCGCCGGCGTCGGGGCGGAACCACGCGGTGTCGGCGAGGTAGCTGTCCCGCTCGTAGTGGGTCAGGCCCTCGTCGGTGGGGCCGTCATAGGCGACGCGGCCGCCCTTGATGTAGATCACCCGCTCGCACATGGTCTTGATGCTGAACATGTTGTGCGAGACCAGCAGGATCGTCGAACCCTTGCCCTGGAGCCGTCGGGCGAAGTCCATGCACTTGCGCTGGAAGGTGTAGTCGCCCACCGCCAGCACCTCGTCGAGGAGCAGGATGTCGGGCTCGAGATGCGCGGCGACCGAGAAGGCCAGCCGGACATACATGCCGCTGGAGTAGCGCTTCACCGGCATGTCGATGAAGTCGCCGATCTCCGAGAACGCGACGATCGCGTCGAACTTCGCGGCGATCTCCCGGCGGTCCATCCCGAGGATCGAGCCGTAGAGGAAGATGTTCTCGCGGCCGGTCAGCTCCCGGTGGAAGCCGGTGCCGACCTCGAGCAGGGCCCCGACCCGGCCCTCGAGGCGGATCCGGCCGGTGGTCGGCGCGGCGATCCGCGACAGGAGCTTGAGGAGCGTGCTCTTGCCGGCGCCGTTGAGGCCGATGATGCCGACATTCTCGCCGTGCCGGATGCCGAAGCTGACGTCCTTCAGCGCCCAGAAGCTCTCCTGCGATGGGCGGGCGGCGGAGCGGCGGGTCACCAGGCCGCGGACGCCCTCGCTCAGCGCGTCGCGCAGCGAGTTCTGGTGCGCGGCGCGCGGGGCGCGCCAGTACTGCTTGCCGATATCCTGTACGCTGATTGCCATCGACATCAGATTACATCCGCGAAGGAGCGCTCCATGCGCTGGAAGAAGATCAGTCCGCTGACGAGCAGGGCGAGCGCGGCCGTGACCGAGACGGCGACCGCGAAAACGTCGGGCGGCGTGCCGCCCAGGATGGCGAAGCGGAACGCCTCGATCAGGCCGACCATCGGGTTGAGCGCGTAGATCCAGCGCACCGAGGCGGGCACGATGCTCGACGCGTAGACGATCGGCGAGGCGTACATCCAGATCTGGATCAGGAACGGCAGCGTGTGCTTGATGTCCCGGAAGCGGACGTTGACGGGCCCGAGCCAGAGGCTCACCCCGAGGGCGAGCATCGCCGTGACGATCAGGGTCGGGACGGCCAGGAGGAGGTGCCAGTCCGGCACCGCCCCGTACCAGGCCATCAGGGCCAGCAGCACGCCGAGGGCGATGGCGAAGTCGACCATCGGCGACACCACCGTCGCCAGCGGGATGACCAGCCGCGGGAAGTAGATCTTGCGGATGAGCTCGGCCTCCGCCACGAGGCCGTTGGCGCTGCGCCGCACCGCCTCGGAGAAGTACGTCCACAGGACGACCGCGCTGCCGGCGAAGAGTGCGTAGGGGGCGCCGTCGGTGGGGATCTTGGCGAAGTGCCCGAAGATCACCGTGAAGATCAGCACGGTGAAGAGCGGCTGCGCGATCGCCCAGGAGGCGCCCATGGCAGTCTGCCGGTAGAGCACCTTCAGGTCCCGCAGGATCAGGACGCGCAGCAGGTCGCGATACTGCCAGAGGCCGACCGCGTCGAAGGCGACGATCCGGTCGTCGGGCGCGATCTCGGTCACCCGCAGCGTCGACGGGTCGGTCCGCTGTTCGGCCGGCCCGCGCTCCGACGTGCCGAGGGCAAGCGCATCCAGAGATTTCATCATTCGAGGCGGTCCCGCATGACGCTCTGAGCCCGTGGTCGAGCTCGGGGGACTCGGTGCGAATCGGAAGTTGTGCCGTCCGGTCGTCCCGCCGGAACGGGCTATCATCGCGGTGCGGCGGTCCGAATTACACCTTTCGTCGTATCGGTCCGGCCGACTGAAGTGGTGGTTGTGATCAACGACCGTAATCGTAGCCAATCACGTCAAATGAGACCTCGGGGGGCGCCGCGCGCGGCGCCGGTCCCCGTCCGGGACGACCGGCTCTGATCGGCCGGCGACCGGGGCCAGGTTTCGGGAGAACCGCCATGCAGGACCCCGTGAGCGCCGCCGGCGCTCCGCTCGTGACGATCGCCATGCCGGCCCTGAACGAGGCCGCGCACATCGCCGACGCCATCGCGTCGGTGCTGCCCGACCGGGACGCGATCGCCTGCGAGCTGCTGGTGCTGGACGGCGGCAGTCGCGACGACACCTGCGCGATCGTCGCCGCCCTGAGCGTCCGGGACCCGCGCATCCGGCTCGTCCACAACGAGCGCCGCATCCAGGCGGCGGCGATCAATCTCGCCGCGCGGCTGGCGCATCCCGCCTCCACCTACCTCGTCCGCGCCGATTGCCACGCCGTCTATCCGGAGGGGTTCGTGCAGAATCTCGTCGGCACGATACGCCTGCGCGAGGCCGTCTCGGTGGTCGTGCCGCTCCGGACCGTCGGGGTCACACCGCTGCAGCGGGCGATCGCGGCCGCGCAGAACAGCCGCCTCGGCAACGGCGGCTCGGCCCACCGGCAGGGTGGGATCTCGGGCTACGTCGCCCACGGCCATCACGCGGTCTTCGACCGGCGCGAGTTCCTGCGGGTGGGCGGCTACGACGAGACCTTCACCCACAACGAGGATGCCGAACTCGACCGGCGGCTCTGCGCCGCGGGCGGGCGGATCTACCTCGCCGCCGAGCTCGCCATCACGTACTTCCCGCGCGCCTGCCTGGGCAGCCTCGCCCGGCAGTACCTCCACTACGGGCGCGGCTGCGCGCGGACCCTCGAGAAGCACGCCAGCCTGCCGCGCCCGCGCCAGATCCTGCCGGCCCTGGTCCTGCTCTACGCCGTCGCGGCCCTGCCGCTGGCGGCCCTGATGCCCGCCCTGCTGCTTCCCCTGCTGCTCTATGCCGGAGGCTGCGCCCTGAGCGGCCTCGCCCTGGCGCTGAAGGCGCGGGAGCCCGTCCTGGTGATGAGCGGCCCGGCGGCCGTGACCATGCACCTGTCCTGGGCGGCGGGGTTCCTGTCCTACCCGGGCTACCGGCGGACGCTGTTCCGGGCCGCCCTGCGCCGGAAGCGCCGCCTGCTCGGCCTGCCGCCGGGATCCGACGCGGCGCGCGTCAATTGACCGGCTGAGGCCCCGTCGTCCGCGCGCCCGGCCTGTTCGGGGCGCGGACGAGGCGTGTCAGAAACCCGACGCTCTCACGCATCCGTCGCCCGTTGGCCCTTCGGGGCGGTGGTCTCGCGCGGCCAAGGCGATTATCGACACGCGCAACGATCCGGCCGCGCAGAGGGCCCGGAGACCGGCCGCGCGCCGCGCGCGGCAGCCCAGGAGAGTTGTGACCGTGCCCGACAGTACCCCGCGTCCCGTGATGCTCGTGATCCTCGACGGCTGGGGTCTGCGGGACGCCGTGGCCGACAACGCCGTCCACCAGGCCAGGACCCCGGTCTTCGACGCGCTGATGCGGGAGCGTCCCCGGGCGCGGCTGAAGACCTTCGGCGCCGATGTCGGCCTGCCCGAGGGTCAGATGGGCAATTCCGAGGTCGGCCACCTCAATATCGGGGCGGGCCGGGTGGTCCTGCAGGACCTGCCGCGGATCGACGCGGCGGTCGCCGACGGCTCCCTCGCCCGGAACCCGGCCCTGATCCGGTTCATCGAGGCGCTGCGCGCGTCGGGGGGAACCTGCCACCTCGTCGGCCTGCTGTCGCCCGGCGGCGTCCACGCGCACCAGGACCACGCCGTGGCGCTGGCGCGCGCGCTGACGACGGCCGGCATCCCGGTCCGGCTCCACGGCTTCACCGACGGGCGCGACATGCCGCCCCGCTCCGCCGCCGCCTGCATCGCCGACGTCGAGGCGGCCCTCCCGAAGGGCGCCCGCATCGCCACCCTGTGCGGCCGCTATTTCGGGATGGACCGCGACCGGCGCTGGGAGCGGGTCCAGAGAGCCTACGACGCCCTCACGGAGGCGCGGGGAACCCGGTTCGAGCGGGCCGGGCAGGCCGTCGCCGCGTCCTACGCGCAGGACGTGTCCGACGAGTTCATGCAGCCCGCGATCATCGGCGACTATGCCGGCATGCGGGACGGCGACGGCATCCTGAGCTTCAACTTCCGCGCCGACCGGACCCGGCAGATCCTGGAGGCGCTCCTCGACCCGGCCTTCGCGGGCTTCGAGCGCGCGCGCGCGGTTCGGTTCGCCGCCGCCCTGGGGATCGTCCAGTACAGCGTCGAGATCGACGCCTTCGCCGAGACCCTGTTCGGGGCCCTCGACCTGCCCAACGGCCTCGGCGAGACCGTGGCCCGGGCCGGGCGCGCGCAGCTGCGCATGGCCGAGACCGAGAAGTACCCGCACGTCACCTACTTCATGAACGGCGGCCGCGAGGAGCCCTTCGCGGGGCAGGACGCGGTCCTCGTGCCCTCGCCGAAGGTCGCGACCTACGACCTGCAGCCGGAGATGTCGGCGCCGGAGCTCACCGACCGCGCCGTGGAGGCGATCGGCTCCGGGCGCTACGACCTCATCATCCTGAACTTCGCCAACCCCGACATGGTCGGCCATACCGGCAGCCTCGCGGCGGCCGTGAAGGCGGTGGAGACCGTCGACACCTGCCTCGGCCGCGTCGTCGAGGCGGTGACGGCCCAGGGCGGGGCGCTGCTGGTGACCGCCGATCACGGCAATTGCGAGATGATGCGCGATCCCGAGACCGGCGAGCCCCACACCGCCCACACCCTCAACCCGGTGCCCGCCGCGCTCGTCGGCGTCGACGGCGTGACCCTGGCCGACGGACGGCTCGCCGACGTGGCGCCGACGCTCCTCGACCTGATGGGACTGGACCAGCCGGCCGAGATGACCGGCACGTCGCTGATCCGCCCGCGGGGCCAGGGCTGAGGGCCGGCGGCACGCCGCCTGCAACGGCCGGGCTGTCATGCGCGCCGTCCCTGCGTTACCTCCCGCCACGGGCCGGTCTGTCCCAGCGTGGTGCGAGGTCGTGGTGCGTCTGACCGGTTCTAGGACATGATCGCCCGGCACAGCCTGATCTACGTCGGCTCCCGGGGCTTCGCGGCCGCCCTGAACATGGCCTCCGTGGCGGTGTTCACGCGGCTCGCGCCGGTGGAGAGCTACGGCACCTACCTGTACGTCCTGTCCTGGGCACTCGTGCTCTACGGGGCGACCTGCCAGTGGCCGAAATTCGCGTTCTTCGCCCTCTACGACGAGGCGCGCGAGCCCGCGCAGGTCGGCACCGTGGTGCGGATCCTGGGCGGCACGCTGCTCCTCGCCGGGCTCGGCAGCGCGCTCGCCGCCGCCCTCGGCCTGATGCCGGCGCGGATGGCGGCCGCGATCCTGGCGCTGGCCTTCGGGACCACCCTGTTCGAGGGCTCCACCGAGATCGCCCGGACCCGCCTGCGGGCCGGGGCGGTGGCGGCCTCGGTGATGAGCCGCGCCGTCCTGATCCTGGCCCTCGGCAGCCTGGCGCTGCACCTCTCGCAGGATCCCCTGCACCTCGCCTGCGCGGTGGCGGCCGCGAACGCCCTGGCGTCGCTCCCGGCCGCCGCCACGATCGCCCCGATGATGCCCGGCCGCGGCAGCCGGGCGGAGGCCCTGCGGTTGTTCGCCTACGGCTGGCCGCTGGTGCTGTCCTTCGGGACGGCGGCGCTCGCCCAGAGCCTCGACCGGCTGATCATCGCCAAGACGGTGGGGCCGGCGGGGCTCGGCGCCTACGGGGCCCTGGCCGACTTCCTGAAGCAGAGCTTCATCGTGTTCGGCGAGGCGATCGCCCTGTCGCTGATCTCGATCGCCAAGCGCGAGGCGCGGGTCGGCGGGATGGCGGCGGCCTCCGGGGTGCTGCGCGACGCCGCCCGGGCCATGACGCTGATCGCGGCCTTCGGGGCGGTGTTCTTCCTGTGCTTCGACGATCTGGTCGTGGCGGTGCTGCTCGGGCCCGACTACCGGGCCGAGGCGCGCGAGCTCGCCCCGGTGCTGATCCTGGCGAGCATCCTGATGATGTTCCGCGCCTACTACTTCGGGCAGGTGATCTACTTCGCCCGCTCCAGCGGCCTGGAGGCGGCCGCCGCCTTCGCGACCCTCGCCACCGTCGCCGCGCTGTCGCTCCTGCTGATCCCGCGCTTCGGCGCCGCCGGGGCGGCGCTCGCCTTCGCGGGCGGCCAGAGCGCGGCCTGCCTCGTGCTGGTGCTCGGCGCCCGCCGGACCGGCACGACGATGCCGCTGCCGCTCGCCGACATGGCCGGCATCGCCGGGATCGCGCTGGCCTGCGGCGCGGTGAATGCCGGCATCGCCCTGGTCCCCGGCGGGCTGATGCCGCCGGGGCAGGCCCTGCGCCTCGTCCTGCTCGCCGCCGCCGCCGGGGTGACGGCGTGGCGCTACGACGTGCTCGGCTTCGCCGGCGCGATCCGTCACCGCCTCGCGGCCTGACGGTCCCGCGATGGCAGGCCCCGCGTCAGGCACCCCATCGGACACGGCCGCGCTTCCCGGCGGGCTCGTGGCGGCGGTCCGGCCCCTCGACGGGGCGGCGCCCTGGGTCCCGGCCTGGCGGGCCCTGGGCCGGGCGAGCCTGGTGCGCAACCCGTTCTACGAGGCGGGCTACGCCCTGGCGGCCCGCGACGCGTTCGGGGCGGGCGTCCGGCTCCTCCTCGTCGCCGACCGGCCCCCCGAGGCCGCCGGGGCCCGGCTCGTCGCCGCTTGGCCGTTCCGGCCGTCGCGCCGCCGCTGGGGCGTGCCGCTGCCGCTGCTCATGGGCTGGACTCACGGCTACGCCCCGTTCGGGGCGCCGCTCCTCGACGGCACCGCCCCGGAGGCCGCCCTGGCGGGGCTGCTCGCTGCGCCGGGCGCCCTCGGCCTGCCGCCGCGCCTCCTCCTGCCGAACGCCCCGGCCGACGGCCCCCTGCCGGAGCTCCTGGCGGCGCGGGGCGGGCGCCGCGCCGCCTTCTGGCCGCACGACCGCGGGCTGCTCGACCTGACCGGGCTCGGGCCAGAGGCGCGGGCCGCCTATCTCGGGCACCTCTCCGGGCAGCGCCGCCGCAAGCTCCGCCGCGCCCGCGCGCGGCTGGAGGCTGCGGGGCCCGTGACCTTCGACATCCTCGCCGCGCCCGACGCCCTCGGCCCGGCCCTCGAGGCCCACGTCGCCCTCGAGGCCGCCGGCTGGAAGGGGGAGGCCGGCACGAGCCTGGCGCAGCGGCCGGCGGAGGTCGCGTTCCTGCGCGCCGCGCTGGCCGATCTCAGTGCCGATCTCGGGGCCGATCGCGGGGCCGCGGACGGCGTGCGGATCGCGCGCCTGCGCCGGGGCGACCGGCTCCTGGCCTCCCTGATCCTGCCGGTCACCGGCCGGGAGGCCTGGGTTCTGAAGATCGCCAACGACGAGACGCGGCCGGAGACCGCGCCGGGCGTCCAGCTCGTCCACCGGCTGACCGAGGCGGTGGCCGCGGGCGACTGGCCGATCGACCGGATCGATTCCTGCGCGCCGCCGGGCTTCGCCCTCGGCACCACCTTCTGGTCCGCGCGCCGGCCGATCGCCCATCTCCTGGTGGAGGCGGGCCGCGATCCGCTGTTCCCGGTGGCCCGGATCCTGGAGCGGGCCCGGGAGGGCGTCGCCCGGGCCCGCGTCACCATCCGAAGCGGGCGATCTGCTCCAGCCGCGCCCGCGTCGCCGCCGCGTCGCGGCCCATGACGGCGATCCGCCCGGACAGGTCGTAGCAGGTCGCGCAGAACGGCAGCTGCAGCAGCGCGTACCCGTCGTCGCGCGCCCGGGCGACGGAGGCGACGAGGCAGGGCAGGACCGGCCCGTCGGGCGGTCCGGCGAGGCATTCGGCCCGGGGGCTGCCGAAGGCCGGGCGGTTCGGCCAGGTCAGGAGGAGCGTGGTGCCGCCCCGGCGGTCCGGGGCCGGCGGCAGGGTGTAGCTGCGCAGGAACAGCGCGCAGGCCGCGAGGACGAGGATCGGCAGGATCAGGGCTGTGCGCATCGGCGGGCTCCGGACGCCTCAATCCCCCACGTCGAAGCGCGTCCGATAGAACACCTCGCGGCCGGCGCCGTCGATCACCCGGACGGCCTCGGCCGGCTCGCCCGAGCGCTGCGGCACCCGCGCGCGGGCGAACAGCCGCAGGGCCCGTTCCTGCGCGCTCTCCAGGCTGCCGACCCGCACGGAGATCCGCGTCTGGATCTCGTCCGGCTCCGGTCCGAGGACTTCGATGTGGAAGGTCTCGCGCACGGGTATCCGCCTGATCGAGGGACGTTCAGCGCCGGATATCGGGATCCGGCCGGCGGCCGCCATAGCATGTTCCGGTCGGATACCGGGTTCGGCGCCCCGCGTGGGCTGACCGCGCCGCGCTGTCGGGGCGCCGCGCGGCGATTCCTGGGCGCCGCGCCGCAGGCTCGGTCTCGGCACGAAGGCCAATTGCCCCGCGGCCCGCCGCGGCCCTAAGAGGACCGCTCCGCCCGAGGAGACATCACCGGAGCAACCCCGTGGACCCGCTCAAGGCCGCCGCAGCGACCCTGCTCTGCCTCGCCCTGTTCTGGCTGGCCTTCCGGCTGACCCGGCGCCTGGTCGATCTCGCCATCGCGGGGGGCTACGCCGAGGAGCGCCGGCGACTCGCCGAGGAGGAGGCCGCTCAGGCCGAGGCGGGCACCGTCCCGCAGGCCTCGGCCATCCGGGCCACCGCTTCGAGCTTGGCCTCGAACAGGGACCAGTCGTCGGCCGCGGCGATCGGCGCCCACAACGCCTCCACCTCGTCGATCAGGAGCGTGCAGGGCGCCTCCGCGAAGTAGGGGTGGTCGAGCCGCGCCCCCGGGGCGGGCGCGAGCGGCTCCAGCGCGGCCCGCACCGGCGCGAAGGCCTCGTGCGCGTAGTGGCCGGCGGACGGCCCGGCCTGCGCGCGGGGCGCGCTCGCGAGGCCGCCGTACCAGTCGAAGAAGAACCGCTCGAAGGGCGCCCGCGTCTCGGCGAGGAACCGCCAGACCGCCGAGACCAGCCGGTCGGTCTCCGGCCGCGGCGCCGCGGCGAGGCCGAGCCGGCGGAACAGCGCCTCGGCGAACGCCTCCTGCAGGGCCGGGCCGAAGCCCGAGAGGGCGGCTTCGAGGCGCGCCTGGGGGGCCAGCACCAGCAGGCAGTCGGCGAGCCGGGCGAGGTTCCAGAACAGCGCCTCCGGCTGGCGGCCGAAGCTGTAGAGCCCGGTCTCGTCGAAGTAGGCGGCCGTGAAGTCCGGGTCGAAATGCGGCAGGAAGCGCCACGGCCCGTAATCGAAGCTCTCGCCGGTGACGTTGATGTTGTCGCTGTTGAGCACCCCGTGGACGAAGCCGGCCGCCGCCCACTGCGCCCCCATCCGGGCGACCCGGGCGACCACGTCGTCCAGGAAGGCGACGGCGCGATCCTCCGCGCCGTCGCGCCAGAGTTCCGGCCGGTGGGTCGCGATCGCGTGGTCGAGGAGCCGGGCGATGTTGTCCGGCTCGCCGAGCGCCAGGAAGCGCTGGAAGGTCCCGATGCGGATATGGCCGTGGGACAGGCGCACCAGCACCGAGGAGCGCGCCGGCGAGGGCTCGTCGCCGCGCACGAGGTCCTCGCCGGTCTCGATCAGGCTGAAGCTCTTCGAGGTGTAGACGCCCTGCGCCTCCAGGAGGGCGGTGGCCAGCACCTCGCGCACCCCGCCCTTGAGGGTGAGCCGCCCGTCGGCCCCGCGCGACCAGGGCGTCGTGCCGCTGCCCTTGGTGCCGAGGTCGAGGAGGCGCCCGTCCAGCCGGTCGTGCAGCTGCGCGAACAGGAAGCCGCGCCCGTCGCCGAGGTCCGGATTGTAGGAGCGGAACTGATGGCCGTGGTAGCGCAGGGCCAGCGGCGTCTCGAAGCTGCCCGGTAGGGGCTCGAACCGGCCGAAATGGGCGATCCACGCTTCGTCGGACAGGTTGCCCAGGCCGACCCGCTCCGCCCAGGCCTGATTGCGGTAGCGCAGGATGGTCCGCGGGAACCGGGCCGGGGTGACGGGATCGAAGAAGGCGGGCCCGAGATCGGCGTGGCGCCGGGAAGGCGTGAAGGCGGTGTCGTCCATGCGGCGGCGCGTCTCTCCAGTCGGAAGGTAGACCACGTCCTACCAAGCCGGCGGAACGGGATCCGTTGCGGTTTCCGTCCTTGCGAGCGGAGCGGAGCAAGCCAGCCGGCGCCCCGGTCACGGAGGGCGCGCGGCCCTGGATCGCTTCCGTCCGCTCGCGAAAACGGCGGGAAGCCGTCATCGTGCGCGCTGTCTTAGGCGGCGGTTAGCCCACCTGACGCAGGGCCTCGCCGGCGATCATCGCGGCCGCGACCGCGACGTTGAGCGAGCGCAGGCCCGGCCGGATCGGCACCACGATCCGCGCGTCGGCCGCCGCGTGCACCGCCTCCGGCACGCCGGCGGATTCGCGCCCGACCATCAGGCAATCGTCCGGGCGGAAGGCGAAGTCCGTGTAGGGTACGGCGCCCGCCGTGGTGGCGAGGACGAGCCGGATCCCGGCCTCGGCCCGCCACGCCGCGAAGGCCGCGAAGGAGCGGTGCCGGGTGATCGCCACGTGGTCGAGGTAGTCGAGGCCCGAGCGCCGCAGGTGGCGGTCCGAGACGTCGAAGCCCGCGGGCTCCACGATCTCCACCGCCAGCCCGAGGCAGGCGGCCATGCGCAGCATCGTGCCGGTGTTCTGGGGAATGTCGGGCTGGTAGAGGGCAAGGCGGAGCATGGCGCCGGCCTTGTGCGGGGCGCGGGCCCGGCCGTCAAAGACGCGCCGCGCCGACGCGCAGCCGGCAAACCGCCGCGGCATCCCCGGCCGGCGCCGAGACCGCGCGGAACTTAAGCCCCGCCAGAACCTTGAGGCGGCGCCACCCCGTGTTCGGCCTCTCTGAAAGACCTGCTCCGATGCGCACCCCGCTCCTCGCCTCGGCCCTCCTGCTGGCCGGCCTCGCCACCGCCTCGGCGCAGACCGACGGCGCCAAGCCTGACGGCGGCAGCGCCGCGACCCCGGTTCCCGGTGCGCCCGCCACCATGGCCGACAACCTGCGCCCGACCTTCGTGGCGCAGAATCCCGACGACATGGTCGCCAGCAAGCTGATCGGCTCCAGCGTCGTCAACGGCGCCAACGAGACGATCGGGCAGATCGCCGATTTCGTCCTCGACCAGAAGGGCGCCGTGAAGGCCTGGATCATCGGGGTCGGCGGCTTCCTGGGGATCGGCTCGAAATACGTCGCGGTCGACCCGTCCGTGCTCAAGCTCGACCGCACCGACGGCAAGACCCTCCAGGCGCGGATCGACACGACCAAGGATCAGCTCCGGGCGGCGCCGGAATACGTCTATCTCGGCAAGGAGCCGCCGAAGGGCGCCGCCCCGGCGAGCCCCGCGGGGGAGCCGGCGTCGAAGCCGTAGCGGTCGCGCCGGCGCGGCGCCGGGCGGCCGGCGGCACCGCGCCGGCTTGCCTCCGCGCGCCGTTGTGTGCTGTGCCGGCCTCCCCCGGAGGTCGGAACCCGTCCCATGCGCCGCGCCCTCGTCCCGCTTGTCGCCTTCTGCCTCGGCCTCGTCGGCCTCACCGGGGCGGCGGTGTTCGCGTTCCTGCCCGACAAGGCGCCGGTGGGCGTGCCGAGCGTCGGCGGCCCGTTCACGCTGGTGAACCAGGACGGCCGCACCGTCACCGAGCGCGACTTCGCCGGCGCGACGCACCTCGTGTTCTTCGGCTTCACCCACTGCCCGGACGTGTGCCCGACCACCCTGCAGCAGATCTCCGACGTGCTGGCCGCCCTGGGCCCGAAGGGCAAGACCATGCGGGTCGCCTTCGTCACGGTCGATCCCGAGCGGGACGATCCGGCGAGCCTCAAGACCTACCTGTCGAGCTTCGACCCGCGCATCACCGGCCTCACCGGCACGCCCGAGCAGGTCACCGCCACCGAGAAGGCGTACCGGGCCTACGCCCGCAAGGTGCCGGCCAAGGACGGGGACTACACGATGGAGCACACCGCGCTCGTCTACGTCATGGACGCGCAGAACCGCTTCGTCGGCGCCCTCGACCTGACCCGGCCGGCCGACGAGGTCGCCGCGCAGCTCGCCAAGAAGATCTGACCGCGGGCCGGTCCGGCCGGAGGCGCGTCAGAGCGTCATCCCGGCGTGGAAGCGGTCGGGGGAGAGCGGCAGCAGGAACTGCACGCCGAAGCCGCCCTCGAAGTAGCGCACCAGCCGTCCCGGCGTGCTGCCCACCGTGACGGCGGCGCCGAGGGGCAGCGGCACCGGGCAGGAGATCGCCACGCCCGACATCGAGATGTCGATGAGGCGCGCCCGGATCTCGCGGCCGCCCTCGACGCGCAGGACGACCGCCGTGTTGGTCGGCACGAGGCGCTCGTGCGAGCGTCCCTCCGGCAGGCCCAGCATCTCCCGGTTCGCCAGCCAGGTGAGCTGGGAGGCGAGCTTGTCGCGCTTGCGGGAGGTGGCGTTGAGCTGGACCGCGAACCCGTCCGGGCAGGTGCGGGCGACGACGCCCTCGATCCGGCCGATATGCTCCAGGTAGAGCACCACGCGCTCGCCGACCTCGCCCTTGACCGCGCAGGTCAGCCGCACGCCGCCCGGTGACATGTCCACGGTCTGACAGGGATATTCCCGGCGGTCGGCCAGCATGTAGCGGCCGAGCACGGCGACCCGCACGCGCTGGTGGCGGCGCTGGTCGGCGGCGCCGCGCGCCGGCTCGGCGGCGAGGCCGCGCAGATCAGTTCCAGCGGTGGCCGCGACCGCGATCATTCCGAGTTTGGTCCTGCGCCGGGAGAATGGCCGGTGCAGACTAGGTGCGGACTGTTACGAAACCCTTTTTTCCTGTCTCGCGGTCTATCGGCCTTGTAGAAACATCCACTATCGAGCGCCGTCGCGGCGCGCGCGATCGACTTGTGCGCCGAAGATTTCCGCGGGCGCGCGCGCTGATTCGATCCAACTGGCCGGTGCGGCCCGGGCGTAACCTTGGACGAATACGGTCCTCAGGCACGCCCGCCGGCATGGACGAGGAGGTGGCCGTGCCGGACCGGGCCGGGATAGCCCGCGCTCGTGCGCACGGCGGTGCGGGCGGGCGGGACCGGCTCGGTCCGGCGGCTCGGCAGGATGCGCAGGGAGGTGGTCTCGGCCTCCACCAGCGGGCGCAGGCCGAGCCAGTGCGGCGCGCCGTCGAGGCTGAGGGTGCCGAGGGCGCGGACCTGCGTCCGGCCGCGGTGGCGCAGGGGCAGGAGCAGGAGTTCGAGATCCGCCGCCTCGCCGGCCGCGTTGGTCCCGCGCAGGCCGGCCACGACGCCGAGGGTGTCGCTGGCCACGATCTCGACGATCCGCCACGGATCCGTCGCCCGGGAGCCCCACAGCCGGGCGAAGGGCTCGCCCTTCAGCTCGCGGCCGTACAGGGCGCAGACCCGCGTCCCCGCGAGCCGGATGCTCGCCGAGCGGCTCGGCATGTCGAGCTCCAGGATCAGGCTGTCGGCGAGAAGGTGCCGGATCTCGCCCGGCTCGATCTCGGCGCGTTCCGGCGCGGCCCGTTCTCCGCGCAGGCGCTCCCAATAGGCATGGAGCATGCGGCTGGTGGGATGCTTCATCGGTGTCCCGATTCTCAACGCCTGTGGTTCATCCCCGGATCATTCTGGCACATCCGCGGGGATGCGACCGGCCGATCCGGGCGTTCACCGCGTCCGGGCGCACGGGCCGTGCCGGCCCCGCACCCGCGCGTCGCCGGGCCACCGGCGACGCACCGGGCGGGGGGTAGCGCGTCGTGGCCGGCGACACAATCGTCGCACCCCGCCGGGCGCGCCGCGGTTGCCCGCGGTGGATCCGGCTCGGAGACGGGCCGGTCCGGTGTGGCGGACCGGTATCCGGCCGGTCTTCGCGAGCTTCAATACGTCGCCGGGGCTTGCCCCATCGCGCCGCACCCCGACATGGTGCCGCGATGGATGCCTCCCCCGATTTCCCGCGGCAGAGCCGCGTGCCCGTGTTCAACATGCCGGGCATCGTCACCGCGTCGATCGGGCTGCTCCTGGCGATCCAGGCGGTCCGCGAGTTCCTGCTGCCGGACACCTGGGACATCCGCCTGGTCCTGGACCTCGCGCTGGTGCCGGCGCGCTGGACCCTCTGGTTCGATCCCGGCCGGGCCTCCGAGGTGATCCGCGCCGCCGCCGATACGGGCGATCCCGGCCTGGAGGCCGCCCGCGAGGCCTTCGCCCGCTACATCGTGGGCGAGCACGCGCTCCAGCCCTGGACGCTCGTCACCTACGGGCTGCTGCACGGCTCGTGGATGCACGTGATCTTCAACAGCGTCTGGCTCGCGGCCTTCGGAGCCCCGGTGGCGCGCCGCTGCGGCGCCCTGCGCTGGTGCGTGCTCGCGCTGGCCGGCACGGCGGCCGGCGGGCTTCTCCACATCCTGATCGACCCGCTGAGCGCGGGACCGCTGGTCGGCGCCTCGGCGGGGATCTCCGCCCTGATGGCGGCCGCCGCCCGGTTCGTGTTCCAGCCGCCGGTCTCCGGCTACGGCGCGCCGGCCTGGCAGGTGCCGCCGCCCCGGCCCGCCGAGACGATCCCGGAGCTGCTGCGCAACCGCACCGCGGTGTCGTTCCTGGTGATCTGGCTCCTGACCAACCTGCTCTTCGGCCTCGTCAGCGTGCCGCTCGTCGGCGAGAACGCCGCCATCGCCTGGGACGCGCATCTCGGCGGCTTCATCGCGGGCTTCTTCCTGTTCCCCCTGGTGGATCCCCGGGAGCCGCGCCGGCACTGAGTCCCGGCCCCGGCGCCCGGCACCTTGCCATCCGGCCGGATCGGTCACACACTCGCCACAATGTGAACGAGCCGGGCCAACCCGGCCGAGAATGCCATCAGGGCGCCGCGGGCTGACGGCGCACCGGACGCGTCACATAGGGAGAGAGCCATGACCGTCGCACGCATCCTCGCCGAGAAGGGCAGCTCCGTCGTCACCGTGGGCCCCGACAAGACCCTCGATGAGGTGATCCAGATCCTCGCCGACAAGCGCATCGGTGCCCTCGTGGTCGCCCAGGCCGACGGGACGGTGGCGGGCATCATCTCCGAGCGGGACATCATGCGGGCGCTCGCCCGGCACGGCGGCTCGGCCTTCGACGCGCCGGTCTCGGCGCACATGACCGCGGAGGTCACGACCTGCGGCCGGAGCGCGACGATCGAGGAGGTCATGACGCTGATGACCGACGGGCGCTTCCGCCACGTGCCGGTCTGCGAGGACGGGCGGCTGATCGGCCTCGTGTCGATCGGCGACGTGGTGGCGCGCAAGATCGCCACCGTCGAGGCCGAGCACCAGGCCCTGCGCGACTACATCACGATGGCGTAGCGGCGCCGGAACCGCGCGTCTCTCTCGCCCTCCGCCCCCGGGCCTCGCCGGTTCTGGGCAGGCCGCCGGGGCCGGGGCGCGACGCGCTCCCTCTCCCGTGCGGGAGAGGGTTGGGGTGAGGGATCAGGTCTTTCCGGAGCGGTCGCACCCCTCACCCTGTCCCTCTCCCGCACGGGAGAGGGGACCCGCACCCCTTCGCGTCGACGGGCCAGCAGGCCGACATCGCGAGCCCGTATCACCCGCGGTCCGTCTCAGGCCTTCACGGGATCGAGCGTGACGTGCCAGAGGTCGGTGTCGGCCGCGTCCTTGAGGGTCACGGTCATCTGCTCGGTCCGACCGTCCACCGCCACGTGGCCGAAGAACTGGTAGCCGGCGGCCGGCGACAGGTTCACCTGCCCCTTGTCGGGCGCCTTCACGTAGCGCAGCTGCGGCCCGAACGTGTTGTCCAGCGCGTTCGGCCCGAAGGTGCCCGCGTGCAGCGGCCCGGAGACGAACTCCCAGAACGGCTCGAAATCCTGGAACTGCGCCTTGTCGGGGTCGTAGTAGTGGGCGGCCGTGTAGTGCACGTCGGCCGTGAGCCAGACCGTGTTGCGGATGCCCGCGCTCTTGATGAAGCGCAGGAGGTCGGCGATCTCCAGCTCGCGCCCGAGGGGCGGGCCGTCGCCCTGCGCCACCGCCTCGGAGCCGAAGTTGCGGTCCGTGTCGTAGGTGACCACGAGGCCGAGCGGCATGTCGGCGGCGATCACCTTCCAGGTGGCCCGGGATTCGAGCAGCGCCCGCTTCAGCCACGCGATCTGCTGCGGCCCGAGGAAGTGGGACTCGGGCCCGTACGCCGTCTGCCGGTTCTCGCCGTTCGGCCCCCGGTAGGAGCGCATGTCGAGCATGAACACGTCGACCAGCGGGCCGTAGCCGATCTTGCGGTAGACCCGGCCGGGCTCCGACGGCTCGAAGCGCATCGGCATGTACTCGTGGAAGGCCTTCGCCGCCCGCAGCTGCAGGGCCAGCACGTTCGGGTCGGCGTACTTCTTCTTCAGGTGTTCGGCCCGGGTGAGGGGCTCGCCCGGCCACCAGTTGTTGGTGACCTCGTGGTCGTCCCACTGCGCCAGGATCGGCACGGCGGCGTTCATCGCCAGCACGTTCCGGTCGGTGAGGTTGTACTTGTGCCGGCCCCGGAACTCCGCGAGCGTCTCGGCGGCCTTGGCGACCTCCTCGGTCACCCGGTTGCGCCACAGGCTGCCGTCGGGGAGCTTCACCTCGGACTGGATCGGCCCGTCGGCGTAGATCGTGTCGCCGGAATGGATGAAGAAGTCCGGCCGGTTCTTCAGGATGGCGGAGTAGATCGTCATGCCGCCACGGGCCTCGTCGATGCCCCAGCCCTGGCCCGCCGTGTCGCCCGACCAGCAGAACGACACCGAGCGCCGGTCCGCCGGCGCGGTCCGGAACCGCCCGACCTGGGCCGGTCCGACGATGGTCGGCGCGGCGACGTCCTCCAGGCGGACCCGGTAGAACACGTCCTGGCCGGCCGGCAGCCCGGTCAGCGCCACCTTCACGGTGCCGTCGGTCTCCGGCAGGGCGTCGGCGAAGACGCCGCCGCGGATGTCGGCGAAGCTCTCGGTGGTCGCCCACTCGACGATCGCCCGGGCGGGCCGGTCGGACCGGGCCCAGACCACCGCCGAGTCGGTGCCGACATCGCCCGACTGGAGACCGTGGGTCAGGACCGGCCGGTCGGCGGCGCGGCTCAGGCCGGGCCGTCCGAGGCCCGAGGCCAGCCCGACGAGGCCCGCGCCTCCGGACAGCAGGATCTGACGGCGACTCGTATACATTGGAGGTCCTCCAGCATGCACGGCGCCCATCGCAGGCGGCCACGACAGCCGGATGACGGCCTCCTCCGAAGGGACGCGCCCGGACCTTTCAGGCCCGCGCGGCCGCACCCTCCAGCACGGCCCGGATCCGGGGCAGGGCGGCGCGGGCGGCGCGGTGCCCGAGGGCGATGCCCTCCGCGGCCCGGTGGAAATCGAACAGCCCGAAGGCGGCGAGATCCGGGCCGATGGCCACGTCCGGCGGGTCGCGCTCCAGCCGCGCCCGCGAGATCCGGTCCTGCGTGGTGTTGAAGGCGTCGAGCACCACCCGGGCGATGCCCGGCACGGCGATCTCGGGCTCCGGCCGGTCGAAGCCCGGCAGGCGCCCGCGCACCCCCTGCAGGAAGCCCCGGCGCGGGGGCGGGTGCGGTGCCTCGCGCACCACCGGTCCGCCGGTGTCGCCGTTGAGGTTCACGCAGATGACCAAGTCGGCTCCGAGCGCGCGGGCGAGCGCCACCGGCACCGGGTTGACCAGTGTCCCGTCCATCAGCACGCGGCCGTCATGGGCCACCGGCGGGAACAGGCCGGGGATCGCGTAGGAGGCGCGCACCGCGTCCACCGCCGGGCCCGCGGTCAGGCTGACCTCGTGGCCGGTGCCGTACTCGGTGGCGACGCAGCCGAAGCGGACCGGCAGCGTCTCGATCCGGCGCTCGCCGAGATCGGCGGCGAGGCGCTGGCGGAGGCGGTTGCCGGCGATCAGCCCGGAGCCCGGCAGGCGGGGATCGATGAGCCCGACGACCCGGCGCCGGGTCAGCGCCCGGGCGAAGGCCTCGAGCCGGTCGAGGCGCCCGGCCGCGTAGCAGGCGCCGACCACGGCGCCGATGGAGCAGCCCGCCACCACGGACGGGTGGATGCCGGCCTCCTCCAGGGCGCGGATCACCCCGATATGCGCCCAGCCCCGGGCCGAGCCGCCCCCGAGGGCGAGCCCGACGAGCGGACCGGGGCTCGGCGGCGGCCGGAGCGGCTCGACGGTTCCGGGCGGGAAATGCGGGTCGGCGGACTCGTCTTGCCACCGGGTGGCAAGAGGGCGGCTCATCGCCCGGCGGCTTTCAGGACCACCCGGCCGTCCGCCTCCCGGACGACGCTGCGGTAGAAGCAGTCGCGCCGGCCGGTGTGGCAGCAGCCGCCGTCGCCGCCGACCTCGACGCGGATCAGCAGGGCGTCCTGGTCGCAGTCGACCCGCATCTCGACGATGCGCTGGATCTGGCCGCTGGTCGCCCCCTTGTGCCAGAGTTCCCGGCGCGAGCGCGACCAGTACCACGCCTCGCCGGTCTCGAGGGTGCGCGCCAGCGATTCGGCGTTCATGTGGGCGAGCATCAGCACCTGCCCGTCCCGCGCGTCCACCGCGATGCAGGCGACGAGGCCGTCGCGGTCGAAGCGCGGCGTGAGGGCCGCGCCCTCCTCGACCTCGGCGCGGGTGCCGGGGGGATCGAAGGCGATGTCGCGCGCGGTCATGGCAGGGTGATCCGGCTCGCTCGTCGGAGCTACTTGGCGCCGCCGCGCACCAGGGTCAGGAAGCGGACCTGCTCGTTGGCGTTGTCCTTGAAGACGCCGCGGAACTGGCTCGTGATGGTCGAGACGCCGGCCTTCTGGACGCCGCGCATCGCCATGCAGAGATGCTCGGCCTCCACCATCACGGCGACGCCGCGGGGCTTGAGGATGCTCTCGATCACGTCGGCGATCTGGGCGGTCATGGTCTCCTGCGTCTGCAGGCGGCGGGCGAAGGTGTCGACCACGCGGGCGAGCTTCGACAGGCCGACCACGCCCCGGGTCGGATAGTAGGCGATGTGGGCGAGCCCCATGAACGGCACCATGTGGTGCTCGCAGTGGGAGTGGAACGGGATGTCGCGCACCAGCACGATGTCCGAGTAGCCCTCGACCTCCTCGAAGACGCGCTCCAGCAACTTCTCGGCGTCGACCGCGTAGCCGCCGAACAGCTGCTCGTAGGCCTTGGTGACCCGGGCCGGGGTGTCGAGCAGACCCTCGCGGGTCGGGTCGTCGCCGGCCCAGCGCAGGAGGGTGCGGACGGCGGCCTCGGCCTCGGCGCGGCTCGGGCGGCCGGTCTCGATCCCGTCCGGGACGCGGGTCGCGGAGGTCGGCTCGGGCGCCACCTCGACGGGCCGCCCGTCATCGGCGGGCCGATTGTCATTGCGCATGCCGTTCAGACCTTGCCCGTCGATCCCGTTCCGGTCGAAACCCTGGCCGTCACCCTGGTAGGACAAGGATTTGAGCGCGGCATCCATGGCATCTCCGGCCCGCGCGATGCGGGATTTCATCGGGGTGCTGTCGGGCTTGGCGTACATCGTCGGATCGCGTCGGGCGTTCGAGGGAAGATCCCGGGCTCGAAAAGGTTTCAAGCCGGCGCCCCGGGATGGACGAAAGGCCGTGGGAACCACCGTGGCCGTGGGCGCGACCCTGGTCGACGGCCCGCCTCCTCGCGAAGCGGCCGCATCGCGCCTATATCATCGTTCGCGGGGCAACGCGCAATGCGCGTCGCACGCGGCAGAGTCCCGATGGACATTGTGCCTCCGGCCGAGGACCCGATGCTCGACGACATCTACAACCGCCGTATCCTGGAACTCGCCGCCGACATCCCCCGGCTCGGCCGGCTCGAGAACCCGGACGCGACCGCGACGGCCCATTCCCGCCTGTGCGGCTCGACCGTGACGGTCGACCTCGTCCTGGGCGAGGACGGCCGGGTCGCGGATTTCGCCCAGGAGGTCCGGGCCTGCGCCCTCGGGCAGGCCTCCTCGTCGCTGATGGGTCGGCACGTGGTCGGCGCCAGCGCGGAGGAGCTGCGCGGCGTCCGCGAGACCATGCGGTCCATGCTCAAGGAGAACGGTCCGGCGCCCGACGGCGCGTGGTCCGACCTCGCGGTGCTCGAGCCGGTGCGGGACTTCAAGGCGCGCCACGCCTCGACGCTCCTGACCTTCGACGCGGTGGTGGACGCCCTCGACCAGATCGCCGCCAAGCGGCAGGCCGCCTGACGGGATGGTCCGGCGCGCCGCCCACTGGGCGATCCGCGGCTACCAGCTGACGCTGTCGGGCCTGGTCGGCCGCCAGTGCCGCCACTGGCCGAGCTGCTCCGAGTACACCGACACGGCCATCACCCGGCACGGGCTCTGGCCCGGCGGCTGGATGGGCTTCGCCCGGATCTGCCGCTGCGGGCCGTTCGGCACGCACGGCATCGACCTCGTGCCGGAGCGCCTGCCCGCGGGAGCGGCGTGGTATCGCCCCTGGACCTACGGCCGCTGGCGCGGCGTCGAGGCGCCGCCGTCACCGTTCGCCTGCGAGGCGGTGGGGCAGGAGGCCGACATCCGCTAGGCCGATGTTCCCGGTTTGTTTCACGTGAAACACGCTCGCCGAGCCCGTGGCCCGGGACGACCGGCTCGCGTTCCACGGAGGCCGGCTCCGGCGATGATCGCGACCGCCGCGGCACCTCGGGACGGGGGCGCGGATCGCCGCCCCCGTCATCCGCCGAGTCTCACGCCGCCGAGTCTCACGCCGCGCGGCTGGCCGCGAGCTTCTCGGCGAACTCGATCGCCTCGATGAGGCTGCGCTCGTTGGCGACGCCGGTGCCGGCGATGTCGAAGGCGGTGCCGTGATCGACCGAGGTGCGGATGATCGGCAGGCCCAGGGTGATGTTCACGCCCGACAGGTCCATCCACTTCCCCGTGGCCGGGTCGATCTCGAAGCCGAGCAGCTTCACCGGGATGTGCCCCTGGTCGTGGTACATGGCCACCACCGCGTCGTACTGGCCCGCGCGCAGCTTCACGAACACCGTGTCGCCCGGCACCGGCCCGTGCACGTCGAGACCCTCGGCATTGGCCTTCTCAATCACCGGCGTGCTGACGTCGATGTCCTGGCGCCCGAACAGGCCGCCCTCGCCGGCGTGAGGGTTCAGCGCGGCGACCGCGATCTTGGGCTTGGCGAGGCCGAGGCCCTTCAGGGCCTTGTCGGTGAGGTCGATGACGAGGCGCAGCCGCTCCGGGGTCAGGCGCTTCGGCACGTCCTCCAGGGCGACGTGGGTGGTGACGTGGGAGACCCGCATGTTGCCGTGGGCCAGCATCATCACCGACCCGCGCACCCCGGTCAGCTCCGCCAGCATCTCGGTATGGCCGGCATAGTGGTAGCCGGCCTTGTTGAGCGCCTCCTTGTTGAGCGGCGCCGTGACGATGCCGCCGATCCGCCCCGCCATGGCCAGGCGGACGCCGGCCTCGATCGCCTTGTAGGCGAAGCGCCCGCCGTCGGCGGAGAGCCGGCCGGGCTCGATCGGCGCGCCCTCGGCGTCGGCCTGGAGGCAGCACAGCGCCGGCCAGTCGCCGGCCTCGGCGACCTCCGGGATGGCCTCCGGCAGGAGGCCGAGCGCCTGCTCGGCCCGGCGCAGGGCCGGGGCGCTGCCGATGACCACGAGCTTCAGGTCGCCCGCCGCGATCCGGTCCTTCAGCCGGGCCGCGGCCTTGACGATGATCTCGGGGCCGATGCCGGCGGGATCGCCCATGGTGATGGCGAGATGTTGGGTCACGGGGCGCTCCTGTCGTGCGGGAAGCCGTTCTGGTGGAGGAGGTCGCGCCAGACGCCCTCTGTTCCGAAGGCGCCGGACTTCGACACGACCGGCAGCCCGTCCCAGCGGCCGCCCCGCAGGGTCGAGCGGGGCAGGCCGGGCGCGATCTGCCCGGTGACGTCGAGGCGCGCGACGGCGAGGGCGAGGCAGAGCGCCTTCAGGGTCTCGCCGCCGGCGACCAGCAGCGTACCGGGCCGCGGGATGCGGTCGATCACGCCCGCGAAGGTCGCGGCGATATGCGCCGCGGCGTCCTCCCGGGCGGTGCCGGCGGGCAGCGCGAGGCTCGCCAGGACAACGCCGTCCCGGTCGAGGCGCGCGGCCACAGCGCCGGCATGGTCGGGATCGTCCGCCGACAGGACGAGGTGGTGGGTGCCGCAGGCCGCGAGCTGCGCCGCGGTCTCGGGCCGGTCGGAGCCGAACAGCCCGAGCACGGGACCGGCCAGCCGGGCGTCGCCCGGCGGCGCCGCGCCCCGCGCCAGGGCGGCGGCGAGGCCGCCGCTGCCGCACCAGAGCACCGGGCCGCCGCCACCGAGACCCGCCACCCGGGCGAGATCGGCGTCGCTCGCCGCGTCGTAGACGGCGACGCCCGCCACGGGGCCGTCGGCCGGGTCGACCCGACGCGCCGGCAGCCCGACCGCCCGCAGGGCCTCGGCGATGTCGCCCGAGACCGGCTCGAAGCCCGCGCCGCGCCGGGCGAGCTGCCGCCCGCCCGCCGTGCGGCGTCCCTGGTACGGGAAGGCCGGCGCCACGACGCAGCGCTCCCAGGTCCCGGTCCGCAGCACCGCCGCGAGTTCCGCCGCCCAGGGGCCGCGCAGGAGGCTGTCGACCTTCTTGAAGGCGATGCCGGCTCCGTCCAGCCGGGGCGCGAGGGCGCCGACGATCCGCCCGGCGGCCTCCGCCGACAGTTCCCGCGTGCCGGAATCGATCGCCAGGCACCCGCTCGAGCCCTCGGCGGCCTCCGCGGCCAGGATCTCGGGCCACGCCACAGGGATCGACCCGCACAGGCCGGTGAAGCCCGCGGCCGTGTCGAGAGTGCCGGTGAGATCGTCGGCGATGAGGCGCAGGCGGGTCATGTCGGGCGGATCATGGCGGGAGCCTCGCCGGCCGCGCCGCCCGGCCGAGCGCGGCTCGCGTCCTTGTTGTCAGGTTGTCGCGAGGCATACAGACCGGCCGGCGCGGCGGTCAAGCGGGCGGCGCGGCGGCGCCGGCCTCCGCGGGCCGTCCGAGCGAGAGATCGAGGAGCCGCCCCTCGAACAGCCGGTCGCGGGACCCGGCGATATGGGCGGCCATGCGGCTGCGGGCGCCCGCGCCGTCGCGGCCCTCGATCGCCGCGAAGATCCCGCGATGCTCCTCCAGCACGCCGCGCAGGCCGGAGCGGGGGCCCTGCAGGGCGAGGCCGTGGATCGTCATGCCCACGGCGATGTGGGATTGCAGCGCCTCCAGGCAGGCCGCGTAGTAGTGGTTGTTCGACGCCGCCGCGATCGCGTGGTGGAAGGCGAAATCGGCGTCCGCCCGGTGCTGCTCCTGCCGGGTCGCGACCGCCAGCCGGTCGAGGGCCGCCGCGATCCGGTCGAGGGCCGCCGCGTCGTGGCGCAGCGCCGCGTGGTAGGCCGCCTCCGGCTCGAGGGTGAGGCGGAACTCGTAGCAGCGCTGGATGTCGGCGACGCTCTCCACGGGGGCGAAGCCCAGGGCCGGGCGCACCGGCCGCGCCCGCACGAAGCTGCCGGCCCCCTGCCGCGAGACGATCGCGCCCTCCCGGCGCAGCCGGTCGAGGGCGGCCCGCACCACCGGCCGCGAGACCTGGAAGCGTCCCGCGAGGTCGTGCTCGCTCGGGAGCCGCGCGTCGGGCCCGTAGGTGCCGTTCGCGATGCCGGTGCGGATCGCCTGATAGAGGCCGTCGGCCAGGGAGGCGGGCCGTGCCGGCTCCGCGCCGCGGAGCGCCCGCTGCCCGGGCGCCTCCGCCGGGTCAGGGGAGCCGGACAGGGAAGGGGACATCGCTGACGACATCCGGGGACGCCTCCGTGGATCGAGCCGATCCGCGCCGAGTCAGCGTTGCGCCGGCGGACTTGTCAACATTTGTGCTGATCCGGGCGCCAGTTGCGCCGACTTGTCGAAAGGTTGTAGCAGCCCGCCCGGGGGGAAGAGTGGGTGCCAGGGCCCGGGCAGGGCGGCACCGGAAGGGCGACCTATGCAGATACCCATCAAGCGCTCCCTGGAGCGCGTGCCCGGCGGCCTGATGGTCGTGCCGCTGTTCCTCGGCGCGATCCTCCACACGCTCTTCCCGAACACCGCGACCTTCTTCGGCTCGTTCACCGGCGCGCTGTTCAACGGCGCGCTGCCGATCCTGGCGGTGTTCTTCGTCTGCATGGGCGCGGGCATCGATTTCCGCGCCACCCCGGCGATCGCCCGCAAGGGCGGCGTCCTGCTGGCCGCCAAGGTCGGCATCGCGGCGATCATGGGCGTGGTGTTCGGCCAGCTCCTCGGCGAGGCGCCGGTGGTGGGCGGGGCTTTCGCGGGGATCTCGACGCTGGCGATCGTCGCCGCCATGAACGACACCAACGGCGGTCTCTACCTCGCGCTGATGGGGCAGTTCGGCCGCCCGAAGGATGCCGGCGCCTACGCGATCATGAGCCTCGAATCCGGGCCGTTCCTCACCATGGTGACCCTCGGGCTGGCGGGTCTGTCGGCCTTCCCGTGGCCGACGCTGGTGGGCAGCATCCTGCCGCTGCTGATCGGGATGATCCTCGGCAACCTCGACCGCGACATGCGCGCTTTCCTGTCGGGGGCGGCGCCGGTGATGATCCCGTTCTTCGCCTTCGCCCTCGGCTTCGGACTCGACCTCGCCAAGATCTGGCAGGCGGGCCTCCTCGGCATCGGTCTCGGCGTGGCGGTGGTGGCGATCACCGGGGCGGCCCTGTTCGTCGCCGACCGGCTCACCGGGGGCAACGGCGTGGCGGGCGTCGCGGCCGCCTCGACGGCGGGCAACGCCGCCGCCGTGCCGGCGATCATCGCCGCCGCCAACCCGGCCTACAGGGAGGCCGCCGGTCCCGCCACCGTGCTGGTGGCGGCGAGCGTGGTGGTCACGGCGCTGCTGGTGCCGCTGCTGACCGCCTTCGTGGCGGCGCGGGTCCGCCCGGACGCGGCCGAAGCGGATCCGGCGCCGGTCCCGAGCCCCGCGCCGACCGCACCCTGATCCGCCGCGCGCCCCGGCCGCCCGTCCCGCGCGACCGGCGGCAACCGAAGTCTCCGAGCCCGGTTGTCCCTCCAGGGCGCGCGGCACGGCCGCGCCTGACGGCGAACCGGAGCGGGCACAGCATGTCGACCGAGGCCAGAGGCAAGACGCATATCGACATCTACGACCGCGCCACCCGCGAGGAGTGGGCGCAGCGTTTCGGTGTCAGCGAGGAGCGGCTGCGCAAGGCGGTGACGATGGTCGGGAGCCGGATCACCAGCGTCGCCGCCTATCTCGACAAGCCGGCCTCCTGAGGCCGGCGCCATGGAAGTGCCCCCCGATTTCCGTCCGCCTCCGGATCACCCGATGGCGGGGACACAGGCGCCCGCGTCCGAGACCGGCACCGCGCCGGAACCCCCATCCGGGGTGGAGGCGTCGGCACCGCAGCCCCCGCCGCGGTCGCCCGACACGATCACCTTCGAGCAGATCCGCGAGCGGGCCTACGAACTCTGGGAGCGCAACCACCGGCCCGAGGGCTTCGAGATCGAGTTCTGGCTGCTGGCCGAGCGGGAACTGCGCAAGGAGCGGGATCGCCAGAGGGCCGACGCGGCGCCGGCAGCTCCGGGATCCGAGCCGCCGCCGGGCTGACGGCGTCCGATCGCCTCCTGAGACGGTCCCGGGTCGCGGCGGACCCGGGGCCGGCCGGCCTTCAGGCCTCGATCGCCGCCCGGGCTTCCTTCACCGCCGCCTCGAACGCCACGAACGCCGTGGTCGCCGAGTCCCAGGCCTGGCTGCGCACGTGGCGGACCAGGGCGGCCGCCTGCTCGCGGGCCTGCGCCAGGGGCGTCTCGATGGCGGCCGGCCGCGTCGCGTCGGCGGGGATCCCCTCCGGCGGCGTGTCGGTCGAGCGCATGCCGACCAGCGTCGCCGCGACGGCGCGCCGCCACGCGGCGCAATCCGCCGACAGGCGGATCACCCGCTGATCCGCGGTGGTTCCGGTCTGCCGGTCGAGCAGGGTGCGGCCGAGATCCTCGATCCGTCCGAGCTGCGCCAGGGCGTCGCCGATCTCCCGGCGCGCCTTGTCGGTCCCTTCCGCGATGCGGCCGACGTTCTGGGCGATGTCGCCGGTGGCCTGCATCTGCTGGCCGAGGATCTCCGAGGCCTCGCGCATCTGCGCGGCGACGTTCGCGACGGCGCCGCTCTCGGCCTCGACGCGGGCATTGGCCCGCACCATCGCGGCCGCGCCGGCCTCGACGGCGTTGCGGCTGCGCGACACGGCCGCCTGCATCGCGGCCATCTCCTCGCGCAGGCCGCTGACCCGCGCCCGGATCTCGTCCGTCGCCTTCGCGGTCTGCGCCGACAGCGTCTTCACCTCGGCGGCGACCACCGCGAAGCCGCGCCCGGCCTCGCCGGCCCGGGCCGCCTCGATCGTGGCGTTGAGCGCGAGCAGGTTGGTCTGGGCCGAGATCGCCGCGATCGTGCCGGCCATCTCCTCGATCCGCAGCGCGGCGGTCGAGAAGCTGTCGAGACGGCTGCCGATCTCCTCGGTGCCCTCCTCGATCCCGCGCATGCCGTCGGTGGCCCGGTGCAGGTCGCCCACGCAGGTGGCGATGCCCGCCCGGGCGGTCTCGGCCATCTCGGCCGCCGACGAGGAGCGGGCCGCGATCTCACCGGTGGTCGCGGCGAGTTCCTCGCTGGCGGCCGCGATGAGACGGGCCTGCTCGGCGGTGCCGGAGGCGTCGTGGGTCATCCAGCCGATCGAGGTGCCGGCATCGGACGCGGAGGCGGACAGGCGCGCCAGGAGGGTCAGCCATTCCCGGTCGACGGCCAGTTCCGCGACGGGATTCGGTGCCGTCTCGACCGGCGCGGCAACGGCCGTCTCGACCGGTGCGATCGCCGTCACCGGGGTTGCTAGCGCGTCAGGGGTCTGACGCTGCCGGCGCAAACTGAACATGCGGGCCTCTCCGACATTCTAATCGGAGCGCATGGTCACACAGAACCTTCAACCAATGGTGAAGGATAGACTAGTCTCCGAACAAGCGTTGCGGGGCATCCCTGCGGCGCAACAGCTTTTCTTCGAGAAGTTGCGCCCCCGGATAGCGCTCTATCGAGGGGCGCAATGCTTCATTCGCCGGTCAGGGCCGCCTTGGTGCGGGACCACCAGCCGGCGCGCTTCGGCCGATCCGGGTCGGACGGGGGCGTCAGCACGATCGCCACGGGCTCGGGCGCCGGCTCGGCGGGGGCGGCCTCGGGCGACGCGGGCTCGGGCGACGGGGCTTCTGCCTGCGCGCCGACGCTCGCCCGGTCGGCCGCCGGCGCCGCGGACTCGGCCGGCGCCACCGGCAGGTCCACCGCGGTCTCGGCGTCGGCGGCCGGTGCCGGCGCCGATCCGACCGCCTCGGCCACCGCCTCAGCGCTCACCGGCTCCTCCGCCGACAGGGCGACGACGTCGCCCGCGGCCTCCGAAGCGTCGTCCGTCGCGGACGCGTCGCGGGAGCGGCCCTCGCTGCGCCCGCGCCCGCCGCGGCGTCCGCGGCGACGGCGACGGCCGCCCTCGTCCTCGGACCGGGCCGCCTCGTCCGAACCGGCCACCGTCTCGTCGGCTTCGCCGGCCTCCGCGGCGACGGCCGCGGCGGGGGCCTCGGTCCCGGCCGGCTGCTCGCCGTCCCAGTCCCCGTCGCCTCTCTCCGCGTCCGAACGGGCGCCGTCCTGCGGGTCGTCCTGCGAGTCGTCCTGATCGTCGTCGCCGCGATCGTCCTCGGCGCGGCCCTCCTCGCCGCGGCCCTCCTGGCGACCGCCGCGCCGCCGGCGGCGGCGGCGGCGGCGACGGCCCTCGCCGTCCTCGCGCGACCCGTCCTCGCGGGCCTCGGCCCGGCCCTCGTCGGCCTCGCCCTCGGACTCCGTCTCGGCCTCGGCCTCGTCGGCCTCCTCGTCCTCGTCGTCGAACTCCATCGCGGGCGAGATCGCCTGGGCGCGCACGCCCGTCACCGGGCCCTCCGCCCGCTGGGCCGGCTCGCCGCGGTCGAGCTGGAACGGGGTGGTGGCCGCCAGCCGCTCGTCGGCCGCGATCGTGATCGTCACGCCGAAGCGCACCTCGAGCTCGCGCAGGTGCCCGCGCTTCTGGTTGAGGATGTAGAGCGCGATCTCGGTGCGGGTGCGCAGGACGAGGTTGTGCGAGGCCGACTTGAGCAGCACCTCCTCGATCGAGCGCAGGATGTGCAGGGCCACCGACGCGGTGGCGCGCACGAAGCCCGAGCCGCCGCAATGGGCGCAGGGGATCGAGGAGGATTCGAGCACGCCCGTGCGGATCCGCTGGCGGCTCATCTCCAGCAGGCCGAACGGCGAGATCCGGCCGACCTGGATGCGCGCCCGGTCGTTCTTCAGGCACTCGTTGAGCTTCTTCTCGACGGCGCGGTTGTTCCGCTTCTCCTCCATGTCGATGAAGTCGATGACGATCAGGCCCGCGAGGTCGCGCAGCCGCAGCTGGCGGGCGACCTCCTCGGCGGCCTCCAGGTTCGTCTTGAGGGCGGTGTCCTCGATGTCGTGCTCGCGGGTGGCGCGGCCGGAGTTGACGTCGATCGAGACCAGCGCCTCGGTCGGGTTGATCACGAGGTAGCCGCCGGATTTCAGCGAGACGTGCGTGGAGAACATCGCGTCGAGCTGCTGCTCGACGCCGAAGCGGGCGAAGATCGGCGTCGAGTCGCGGTAGGGCTTCACGACCTTGGACTGGCCGGGCATCAGCATCCGCATGAAGTCCTTGGCCTCGCGGTAGGCGTCCTCGCCGGCGACCAGAACCTCGTCCAGATCCTTGTTGTAGAGGTCGCGGATGGCGCGCTTGATCAGCGAGCCCTCCTCGTAGACCAGCGCCGGGGCCATGGAGGTCAGGGTCAGCTCCCGGACCGACTCCCACAGCCGCATCAGGTACTCGAAATCGCGGGCGATCTCGGGCTTGGAGCGCGAGGCGCCGGCGGTGCGCAGGATGACGCCCATCCCCTCGGGCACCTCCAGGTCCTGCACGACCTCCTTGAGGCGCTTGCGGTCGGCCGCCGAGGTGATCTTGCGGGAGATGCCGCCGCCGCGGCCCGTGTTGGGCATCAGCACCGAGTAGCGGCCGGCGAGCGACAGGTAGGTGGTGAGCGCCGCGCCCTTCGTGCCGCGCTCCTCCTTGACGACCTGCACCAGGATGATCTGGCGGCGCTTGATCACCTCCTGGATCTTGTACTGGCGGCGGTAGTGGCGCGGACGCTCGGGGATCTCGGCCAGCGCGTCGCCGTTGCCGCCGACCTGGGCGATCTTGGGCTCGGCGTCGGGATCGTCCGACTCCTCGTCCGACTCCTCGTCGTCGTCGGACTCGTCCTCGTCGTCCTCCGACTCGTCCTCATCCTCGTCGTCGTCGGACTCCTCGTCGTCCTCCTCGGAGGCCTCGTCCGCCGCGTCGGCGGCGGTCGGCGCGGCGGACTCCTCCGCCTCGCTCGCCTCCGTCGCGAGCGCGTCCGCGACGGTCTCGCCCGGCGCGTCGGACACGGTCAGCGCCTCCGCGACGGCGATGCGGGCCTCCGGCTCGGACAGGTCGGATCCGGACTCGGCGGCGACCGGTTCGGCCCCGGCGGGGGCGGCCTGCGCCTCGACCGGAGCGGTCTCGGACAGGTCGGATCCGGCCGCGTCGACCGCGGGCTCGGCGGCGCGCGCCGGCTCGCCGTCCGCCGGGATGTCGCCGGCGGCGGCCTCGGAGGCGAGGGCCTCCTGCACGGCCTCGGGGTTCTCGGCGAGCGTGTCGGGCTGGACGGCCGGGTCGATCCCCGACTCGTTCCGGACCTCGGCCTGATCCTCGCCCTCGGCGGCCGCGTGCGTGTCCTCGGCGCTCACGGTCTCGTCGGCGCCGCGGGCACGGGCCTCGGCGCGGCGGCCGCGGGACCGGCGCGACGACGACCGGCGGCGACGCTCCTCGCGCTCGCGGTGCTCCTCGGCGTCGCGGGCCTCCTCCTCGAGGAGCGCCTGCCGGTCGGCCAGCGGGATCTGGTAGTAGTCGGGATGGATCTCGTTGAAGGCCAGGAAGCCGTGGCGGTTGCCGCCATACTCGACGAACGCCGCCTGGAGCGACGGCTCCACCCGGGTGACCTTGGCGAGGTAGATGTTGCCGCGCAGCTGGCGCCGGTTGGCGGCTTCGAAGTCGAACTCCTCGACCCTAGACCCGTGGACCGTGACGACCCGGGTCTCCTCCGGGTGCATCGCGTCGATCAGCATTTTGTTGGCCATGTCGGACTCTCGGCATGGCGGCCGACGTCGTTCTCCGTGCCCGTGGTCCCGGCGGCGCCTCGCCCGACGTCAAACCTGTCGGGCGGGATGCCGGCCTCGTCGCCGAGGCGGATGGGTTCGAGGGGAAATTGCCGTCAACCGCCGTTCGGCGCCCTGGGCGCCTGGGGTTGAAACAGGCCGGGCGGACGGACGGACCGGTGCGACGCGCCTCGTGCGCCTCCGGGGCACGCGCAGCTCTATGCTGGGCCGTGCGTCCGTCCATCGTGGTCCCGACCTCGCGAAACAATCTCGGCCGGCGGGGGACCGGCCGTGAATTCCTGGGTGCGACGGAGGAACTCCGCCGCGTCGTGCGACACCTGCCCGATCGCGGGCGGCACGGGCCGCCGCCAGGCGGACCGACAGGGCCCGCCGCGACACCACGACCGATTTCGCGAGGAATTCGGTCACGTCCGCGGGCCGTTGCGGCGACCGGCGGGACCGGAGAGGGGTCGACATCATTACAGACCGCTGCGCGGATTTGGCAAGGGTCAACGTGAATAGATGTCACGGGCCTGTCACGGCGCGGAGGCGGCCGGTCCGCGGTCGCGAGCGCAGCCAAGCGATCCAGGGCGGCGCTGACGATCGCGGATGGGCCGCATCCCTGGGCCGCATCGCCGGATCGCCTCGCTGCGCGCGCGATGACGGCCTGCCGCGTCGCGACAGGCGTGTGCCTACTCCGCCGCTTCGAGCCGCGGCGCCACCCCGGCCAGCGCCGCGGGCTTCGGGCCGCCGGTGGCCCAGTCGAGCAGCTCGACCGTGTGGACGATCGGGATGCCGGTGCCCTTCCCGATCTGCGTGGCGCAGCCGATGTTGCCGGTGGCGATCACGTCGGGGCGCACGCGCTCGATATTGGCGACCTTCCGGGCGCGCAGCTTCGCGGCCAGCTCCGGCTGCAGGATGTTGTAGGTCCCCGCCGAGCCGCAGCAGATGTGGCCCTCGGGCACGTCCTTCACGGTGAAGCCCGCGCGCTTCAGCAGCGTCTTGGGCTCCAGCCGGATGCCCTGGCCGTGCTGCATCGAGCAGGCCGAGTGGTAGGCCACCACCAGGTCGGTCTCGGCGACGGGGGCCAGGTCGAGCAGCGCGAGGTACTCGGTCACGTCCTTGGCCAGGCTCGAGACCCGCAGCGCCTTCTCGGCGTAGGCCGGGTCGTCGCGGAACATGAAGCCGTAATCCTTGATGGTCGTGCCGCAGCCCGAGGCCGTGACCAGGATCGCGTCGAGGCCCTTGGCGATCTCGGCGTCCCAGGCGTCGATCGCCTGCTTGGCGTGGGCGTGGGCCGAGTCCTCCTTGCCCATGTGGTGGGTCAGCGCCCCGCAGCAGCCCTCGTTCGCGTGGACGACCTCGATCCCGTGCCGGTTGAGCAGCCGGATCGCGGCGGCGTTGAAGTCCGGCCGCAGCACGCTCTGGGCGCAGCCGCGCAGCAGGGCGACGCGCTTGGGGGCCGTCCCGGCCGCCCCCGCGCCCGCCGGCGGGAACCGGCCGGGCCGGTTCGTCGGCTCGCGGGGCGGCGTCCCGGCCGGCGCGAGGTCGAGCATGGCCGCGAGGCGGTTGCCGACCCGCGGCAGCCGGGCCACCAGGCCCCGGAACGGCGCGCCGAGCCTGGCGGCGGTGAGCGCGAGGCGGAAGCGGCCCGGATAGGGCAGGACCTGGGCGAGCAGCGCCCGCAGGAACCGGTCGCCGGCGGGGCGGGTGTAGGTCTCCTCGATATGCGCCCGGGCGTGGTCGACGAGGTGCATGTAGTGCACCCCCGACGGGCAGGTGGTCATGCAGGACAGGCACGAGAGGCAGCGGTCGACGTGCTTGACCACCTCCTGCGAGGCCGGCTTGCCGCCCTCCAGCATGTCCTTGATCAGGTAGATCCGCCCGCGCGGGGAATCGAGCTCGTCCCCGAGAAGCAGGTAGGTCGGGCAGGTCGCCGTGCAGAAGCCGCAATGCACGCAGGTCCGCAGGATCTTCTCCGACGCCGCCATGGCGGGATCGGCGAGCTGGGCGGGGGCGAAGTTGGTCTGCACGGGTCGCGTCCTCGGCGCCACGCCTCCCCACGGTCGGGGAGGGGCGAAATCTGATGCTTACAGTCCGGCGTACATCCGGCCGGGGTTGAGCACCCCGGCGGGATCGTGCGCCGCCTTGATGCCGGCGGTGAGCCGCATCAGCGGCTCGGCCAGCGGCTCGAACACCGGCACGGCGGCGCGCACGGCGTCGGGTGCGCGCACCAGCGTGGCGTGGCCGCCCTGGGCCTTCACCGCCCGGCGCACCGTCGCGGCGCCGGCATCGCCCGCCGAGCCGGTGGCGAGCCAGATCAGGCCGCCGCCCCAGTCGAAGAACCAGCGCGCCTCGCGCTCGGCCGCGACCGCCGCCGCGAGGGCCGGCCCGCGGGTCGGCGCGGTGGAGATCCGCCAGAGGGCGGCCTCCCGGGGCTCGGCGAGCGGCGCCGCGTCGCGCACCGACCGCCAGAGGGCGGCGCCGGCCTCACCGTCCAGGGTCTCGGGCTGACCGTAGCGCTTCAGCAGGCGGCTCAGCGCGCCCGCGCGGTAGTCGATGGAGTCGGAGAAGCCCTCGAGGCGCATCAGCGTCCGCGCCTCCGGGGCGCCGATCCCCGCCGGCAGGTGCGCGGCCCCCGTGAGCTCGAAGGGCGAGCCCAGCGCCTCCGCCAGGGCGGTCACCGCCCGGGCGTCCTCCAGGCCGGAGAAGACCAGGGTCGCCACCCGCTCGCAGGCGGGCAGCACCTTGAAGGTGATCTCGGTGAGCAGGCCCAGCGTGCCGTGGGCGCCGGCCATCAGCTTCACGAGGTCGAGGCCGGTGACGTTCTTCATCACCCGGCCGCCCGACTTGATCGCCTCGCCGCGCCCGTTGACGAAGCGGACGCCGATCAGGCTGTCCCGGGCCGCGCCGGCGTTGATCCGCCGGGGACCGGCATTGTTGATCGCCGCGACCGCCCCGAGGGTCGGCTCCCCGGCGCTGCCGTAGAGGCCGCGCAGGTCCATCGGCTCGAAGGGCAGCATCTGGCCGCGGGAGGCGAGCAGCGCCTCGACCTCGGCGAGCGGCGTCCCGGCCCGGGCCGCCACCACCATCTCGGCGGGCTCGTAGAGCGTGACGCCGGTGAGGGCCTTCGCCGAGAGGGTCGCGCTGTCCTGCGCGGGCCGGCCGAGCCCCGCGGCGGTGCCGCCGCCGGCGAGGCGCAGGCGCTCGCCGCGCCCCGCGGCCGCCCGCACGATCTCCCCGGCCTCCGCCTCGGTGCCGGGCTCGTACACGCCCATCGTTCCCGCCCCGGTCCTGTTTGTATCCATTCCAGGACGGGTGTCGCCGGATCCGGCGGCGGATTCAAGCGGAGGTGGAGTCGCGGGGTTTCAGCGGCGGGATTTCCACTGCGGCGGCGGCGCGCGAGCCTACTCCGCCGCCACGGTCCCTGCCGGGCGCAGGCGCGCCAGGACCTGGCGGCGCAGGCCGGCGATGTCGAGGATCCAGACCAGGGTCCCGTAGAGAACCATCCCGGCCGGAACCAGGACCGCCAGCGCGGTGGCGGGCGGCAGCTGCCGGAAGGGGGCGAGGGCGAGCCCCATCGCCGCGCAGGCGAGCGCCGCGACGCCGATCTCCCCCCAGGGCAGCGCGATCCGCTCCGCGCCGGTCAGGGCGCGCCAGCCGAGCCACGTTCCGGCGGCGGCGAGCCCGGCGCTCTGCGCCAGCGCGACGCCGAGACCGCCCATCCGGTCCGGCAGGACGAGGAGGCCGGCGCCGTTCACCGCGAGGCCGACCAGGGCGGCGGCGACCACCGGCAGGGTCCGGCGGCGGATCTGGAAGACCGGGTTGAGGGCGTAGAACATCATCGCGAGGCAGAACAGGCCCGGCATCAGCACGGTGCTGTAGGTCTCGAACGGCCCGCGATAGGCGTCCGGCACCACCAGCCCCTGGAGGGCCGGCAGCACCGCCCAGAAGCCGACCGCGCAGGGCGCCAGCAGGGCGAACACGGTGCCGGCATTGGCGGCGACCTGCGCCTCGGCGGCGGCGCGGCCGCTCTGCTCCTCGGCCTGCACGGCGAGCTGGAACAGCAGCAGGTCGAGGGCGGTGCCCAGCGTCATCAGCGCGCGCGAGGTGACGTCGGCCGCCAGGGCGAAGTAGCCCGCCTCGGCGAAGCCGGCCTGGCCCGCGATGGCGCCACGATTGACGAAGGTGAGGCACTGGTAGGCGGTGTTGGCGGCGATGAGCGGCAGGCCGTAGCGCGCGAAGACCCGCCAGGTCGCCGACAGGCGCGGCCGCTCGAGGGGCGTGCGCGGGTCCCGCAGGGGGTGGCGCAGCACCACCACCGCGAGGAGCTGGCTCAGTCCCGCCGCCGCCAGCACCCAGGCCGGCTGGGGCAGCCACCACGCCGCCGCCGCCATCAGGGCGAAGGACAGGACGTTCTTCACCGCGACGAGGCCGAGATAGAGCTTGCCGTCGAAGCGCGCCCGGGCGAGGGCCGCGTGATAGTCGAACACGCCGATGCCCAGGGCCGCGAGGCCGGTGCCGCACAGGACCGCCTCGCGCCCGTCGGCGCCGCCGGCGAAGCCGAAGGCCCCGCACAGGGCCGCGGCGGCCAGGAGCAGGGCGCCGATGCGCAGGTAGGCCCGGTCGAGCCCGTGGCGGATCCACGGCTCGTCGACGCGCACGCGCCCCGAGTAGAACCGCGTCGCCGACAGGCGCAGCCACTCGAACAGCACCGTGTTCAGCACGATGGCGCCGGTGGTCGCGAGGGCGAACCGGCCGAAATCCGCCGGGCCCAGCAGCTTGGCGATCAGCAGGCCGAGGACGAAGTTGAGCCCCGCATTGATGACGAAGGCGACGATCACGGCCATGGACGGCGACTCATGCGCGGCGGGATTGCGCCCGCCCGTTGCGTACGCTGTAGCGCGCGAGCCGTAAGACTCCCCTAAACGGGCGAGATCGGGGCGGAGGCCCGCGGGCCCCGGCACCGTTCGGTCAGGCGGCCCGGACGCTGTCGAGGAAGCGCGCGACCTCGGCGGTGAGCGTCTCGGATTGCCGCGACAGCGCGGACGCCGCCGCGAGTACCGCGGCGGCCGCCCGGCCGGTCTCCTCGGCGGCCCCGGCGACCCCCAGAATGGTGCTGGTCACCGCGCCGGTGCCGATGGCCGCCTGCCCGACGTTGCGGACGATCTCCCGGGTGGCCGATCCCTGCTCCTCCACCGCCGCCGCGATCGCGCTCGCCACGCCGCTGATCTCCTGGATCCGCCCCGTGATCGCGCCGATCGCCGCGACGGCCCCGCCGGTCGCGCCCTGGATGCCGGCGATCTGGCCGGCGATCTCCTCGGTCGCCCGGGCGGTCTGCGCCGCCAGCGCCTTCACCTCGCCGGCGACGACCGCGAAGCCCCGGCCCGCCTCGCCGGCGCGGGCGGCCTCGATGGTGGCGTTGAGCGCCAGCAGATTGGTCTGCCCGGCGATCGCCGCGATCAGCCCGACCACGTCGCCGATCCGCGCGACCGCGCCGCTCAGGTCGCGGACCAGCGCGCCCGTCTGCCCGGCCTCCGAGACGGCCCCCTGGGCGAGCCTGGTCGATCCCTCGACCTGCCGGCCGATCTCCTCCACGGAGGCGCCGAGTTCCTCGGCCGCCGCCGCCACGGTGCTGACGTTGGCGGCGGCCTCCTCGGCGGCGGCCGCCACCGTGCTGGACTGGCTGGCGGTCCGGGTCGCGGTGGCCGTCATGGTCTGGGCCGTACCCTGCAGCGCGGTGGCCGAGTCCGAGACCTGGGCGATGATGCCGCCGACCGTCCGCTCGAACCGCTCGGCCATCGCCCGCAGGTCGGACCGGCGGCGCGCCTCCGCCGCCAGCCGCGCCTCCGCGGCCTCGGACTCGAGCTGCCGGCTGCGGATGAGGTTGTCCTTGAACACCTGGACGGCCCGCGCCATCGCGCCGATCTCGTTGCGGTAGGTGCGCGCCGGGACCGTGACGGAGGCGTCCCCGTCGGCCAGCGCCCGCATCGTCGCGGTCAGCGCCCGGAGCGGGCGCAGCACGCCGCCGAACAGGGTCCACAGGCCGAGGGCCACCAGCAGGATCACCGCCAGCAGCGCCGCCCCGCTGCGCGCGACGTCGCTCCGGGCCGCGTCGGCGAGGGCCTCGGCGCGCGCCACCATCGCGTCCAGGGCCGCGTCGCAGAGGGCCACGAGGGAGCGCTGGTTCTCGGTGTTGCGGTCGCGCAGCTCCGCGAACGAGTGGCGCGGGGGCGTGTGCGTGCTGAGCGCGTCGAAGACCGCCTGCCCGATGGCCCTGGTCTCGCCCTCGAAATTGCTGGCCTTCGCCCGCTCGAACGCGGCCCGCACCGCCTCCGAGACGCCGGTCGCGGCCTCGGTCGTGCGCCGCCACGCCGCCAGAAGTTCCGTCCGCTCCTCGGCCGCCGCGATCGTCTCGGGCAGGGACCACGACGCGCCGGCGACCAGCGAGCTCTGCACCCGCACCGCGACGTTGCCGCTGGCCACGCGCGTGTCCCAGGCCGCCTGCTTGAGGGCGAGATAGCGCTGCAGGGCGGGATCGGAGCGGGGAATGGACGCGTCGACCGCCTTCAGCGTGGCCGTCAGCGCCTCGAGCAGGTCCTGGAAGGCGGCCATCGCGGCCTCCCGCAGCGCCGGGTCGCGCCGCGCCTTCGGCAGCCGGAGGGCCTCGTCGATGCGGGGGCGCAGGGCCGCCATCGCCTCCTGCGCCGTGGTCAGGCGGTCGAGCGTCGCGCTGACCGCCGGCTCGGCCAGATCGCTCAGGCTGCGCTGGGCCCGGCGGTAATTCTCGGTCAGCGCCTGCCGGCTGCCCGCGACGGTCGACAGGGTCTTCGCGTCCGCGGGCGCCTCACCCCCGAGGGCGAGGGACGATCCGCGCTCGAGCCGCAGCGGCAGGATCGCCCTGAGGAGGCCCTGACTCGCCTCCGTCAGGGTCACGGCGCGGGCCGCGCGCGCCGCCTGCGCCCGCGCGTCGACGAGCGACCTGACCGCGTTGCCCAGCGCCATGCAGGCCATGATGACGATCACCAGGCACAGCAAGGTCCGGATCGAGAAGCGTCCCAGCCAGCGACTCATGGGAGAAAATCTCAGGATCTGCGATGCTCGGTCCTATAACGTCAGGTTTCGTCGGGCAATCGAGCGATCGCGCTATCCGTAATAAAGATTAGGATATTTTATGATCCGCCGTTTATATGGATAAACACAGAGATTGTCCGCGCGAAGACTTGTCTGACGAAATCGCGCCGAATTTCGACGGGCCGAAATCGGCCCGCTCTTCGGCGGCGCGGCGGTGCGGCTCCCGCCCCGGGAGCGGCGGGGAGCGGATCTGGCGCCCCGCGCCGCATCCGCGAGGAGCCCCGGGCCGGGCCCGGGGCCGCGCGGGGCCGGCCTGCCGGCGTCCTGCCGGCAACCTGCCGGCGTCCTGCCCGTCCGGCCGTCGCGCGCCCTCGTCATGGCGGATCGGGTCGCGAGAACGGACCGTTCGATCGGGGCCGGATATCGGCGGGGGCCTGCCGGCCCGCGGGCCGCCCGCGGACCGGCGGCACCCCGCGCGTCGCCTACAGCGCGCGCTCGTAGCGCCAGGCCTCCATCCCGTCCTCGTAATAGTCCGGCCGCACGGCGAAGCGGGTGTAGCCCCGGCGCTCGTAGAGCCGGATGCCGGCGCCGTTGTCCGCGCGCACCTCCAGCCGCAGCCGGTCGCAGCCCTGGGCGCGGGCGCGGGCCTCCGCGGCGTCGAGGAGCCGGCCGCCGAGGCCGAGGCCGCCGCGATTCGGTGCCACCGCGATCGAGGCCAGCCGGGCGATCCGGCTGCCGCGCCGCCGCTCCAGCACCGCGGCGCCCACGAGCACCGGAATCGGATCCCGGTCCGGCGGGTCGATCAGGGCCGCCAGCACGTCCATGGTGGGCGAGCGGATCGCGTGGCGGATCGCCCGGCGCTCGGCCCGGTCCGTGGCGAAGGCGGCGTGCTCCAGGGCGACCAGGGCGTCGAGATCGGCGAGGGTGGCGGTGCGGATCGTCGGCTCGGGGAGCCCGTCGCCGACCGGGCTGCGCAAGGGAGCGCTCACAGGGGGGCGCTCACGCCCGCGCCGTCGCGGTGGATCTGATCGGCCCGGCCATCGCTCGCTCGCCTGAGTCCTCTGCCCCCTCCGGTCAGATGCCCGCTTCCGCCGCGCTTGGGAAGCCCGCGCGGCCCGCCGCGCGCCGGCGGGATGCGTCGTTTTTGCAACGGAGCGCGCGGGGTGTGGATTGCGGGCGGAAAAGCGGGCGTTTCGGGGCGGTTTCCCCTTGTCGCGCGGGACCCGTCTCCGTATATGCGCCGTGCCCAATTTCGCACGTGCCTGTGGCCGCGTGTCGGTTGGTGGGCATCCGGTCAACTGCCGGACAGCCGCCAGGGGTCTTAAAGGATCGATGGTCGCAAGGGTGGATCCCTACGGCCGGCATCCAGGTGGCAACACCGGACCCCGACAACAACCGGCAGCCGGAGGCGAAACCGGCGAACCCCGCTCTCCACGGGGGACGCAGCTTAAAGCAACGACGAACGGGCTTTTTTGGTCTCGTCGGCCCTCCAAAGGCCGGCACCGAAGAGGCTTGTTTCTCTTTGCCCGGCGTGCGGTGGGGGTCCTCCCTTCCAATCCACGGCAGCTTCCGGGTGCTCTGCGCCCGCACTGACGCACGCGTCTCCAAAGCGCGTGGGTCCGCGCGACGCATCGCCCCCTGACGCCGGCGGCCTGTCAGGCCGTCATCTTCGACAGCGCGCCCCGCGTAGGGCGCCCGCGAACCCGTGCCGGGAGACGACCATGACCGACCGCATCCGTGACTACCTGCGCGTGCGCCGCGACCTCGGTCAGGACGAGGGCCCCGTGATGGTCCTCGACCTCGACGTCGTGCGCGACAACTACACCGCCTTCGCGCGCTCCCTGCCGGACACCCGGGTGTTCTACGCCGTGAAGGCGAACCCGGCTCCCGAGGTGCTGCGCCTTCTGGCCGAGATGGGCTCGTGCTTCGACACGGCCTCCGTCGCCGAGATGGAGATGGTGCTGGCCGCCGGCGCCACCGCCGACCGGATCTCCTTCGGCAACACCATCAAGAAGGAGCGCTGCATCGGCCGCGCCCTGAAGCTCGGCATCCGCCTGTTCGCGGTCGACTGCCAGGCCGAGGTCGAGAAGATCGCCCGGGCCGCCGAGGCCGTGGACGTGCCGGCCGGCGAGATCCGGGTGTTCTGCCGCATCCTCTGCGACGGCGCGGGCGCCGACTGGCCCCTGTCCCGCAAGTTCGGCTGCGTGCCCGAGATGGCCGCGGACGTGCTGGAGCACGCCCACCGCCAGGGGCTGGAGGCCTACGGGATCTCGTTCCATGTCGGCTCGCAGCAGGGCAACACCGAGGCCTGGGACGGGGCCCTCGGCTCCGCGGCGGCGGTCTTCCGCGAGTGCGCGGAGCGCGGCATCGGCCTGTCGATGGTCAATCTCGGCGGCGGCTTCCCGACCAAGTACCTCAAGGCGGTGCCGGGCGTGGAGAGCTACGGCGAGGCGATCTTCCGGGGCCTGACCAAGCATTTCGGCAACCAGATCCCCGAGACGATCATCGAGCCGGGCCGCGGCATGGTCGGCAATGCCGGCCTGATCGAGGCGGAAGTTGTTCTCGTGTCGCGCAAGTCCGCGGATGCCGACGAGGTCCGATGGGTCTACCTCGACATCGGCAAGTTCGGCGGGCTGGCCGAGACCATGGACGAGGCGATCCGCTACCCGATCCGCACCGCGCGGGACGGGGACGCGACCGAGCCCTGCGTCATCGCCGGCCCGACCTGCGACTCGGTGGACGTGCTCTACGAGCGGCAGCTCTACCCGCTGCCGGTCTCGCTCTCGATCGGCGACAAGGTGCTGATCGAGGGCGCGGGCGCCTACACCACGACCTACGCGGCGGTGGCCTTCAACGGCTTCCCGCCCCTTCAGCAGATCGTGATCTGATCGCGCGCGCCGCCCGGGACACTCCGGGCGGCATCCTTCCGAGACTGCTCCCGGCGGGTGACAGGCGGCAGGAGGCGGACGCACGGATCCCGTGCGTCTGGAACCACCCTGCGGTCACGCTGCGTTAAGGGCCGCTGCCGTTTCTCCGGAAGCGGCGGCCAGCCCTGATCGCTCGTCGAGACGATCCATCGCTTCTCCCGCTTGCCGGCCCGGGGAGGGCACAGCCATGATCGAGATCCGCGCGGAGCACCTTCACGACGTCCCGGCGCGCGAGCGCCTGCTCGACGCGTGCTTTCCCGGCAATCGACGCGCCAAGACCTCGGAGCGCCTGCGCGAGGGCCGGCTGCCGGCCCGCGGCCTCGCCTTCGCGGCGACCCGGGCGGGGCGCCTCGTCGGCACCCTGCGGCTGTGGCACGTCGAGGCCGGGCTCGCCCGCCCGGCGCTGCTGCTCGGCCCGCTCGCCGTCGATCCGGCGATCCAGGGGCAGGGGCTCGGCTCGGTGATGATGCAGGCGGCGCTCGGCCGTGCCGAATCCCTCGGCCACGGCGCCGTGCTGCTGGTCGGCGACGCGCCCTACTACGCCCGCTTCGGCTTCGACCGGGCGCTCGCGGACGGCCTGACCCTGCCGGGACCGTTCGAGCGCGCGCGCTTCCTCGGTCTGGAGCTGCGCGCGGGGGCGCTGGCGGGCGCCGCGGGGATGGTCCGGGCGACCGGCGTGCTGTCGCCGGCGGGCGCGGTGGCCAACGAGGCGGGGGTGGCGCGACGACGCGCCGCCTGAGCGGGATCGACAGGCGCCGAAAGCCTGAGGCGACGACCGCGCCGTCCCTGCGAGCGCCGCGAAGCTATCCGGGGCAGCGCGGTCCCCGAGCGCCGCGAATGCCCGGGTCACCTCGCTGCGCCCGCGACGACGGTGTGCAGGCCAGGCATGTTGGGGATGCGGCCGCATCTGCGCGCCTGGCCGGCCTCGTGCATTGCGCCGGGCGCCCGCGATCCCGCATAGACGGTCCGCCGGCCTCCCGGAGAAGGTTGCTCGACCGATGCAGATCGCCACGCCCTACCTGATGTTCCTGGGCGACGTGCCCGACACGCTGGCGGCGAAGACCGCCTACGGGATCAAGGACTGGCGCCCCGAGTGGTGCGTCGGCCAGATGCGCCTGCCCGGCTGCGCCGCCGATCTCGGCATCCCCGACATGACCCTGGCCGAGGCCCTGGCGAAGGGCTGCCGGACCCTGGTGATCGGCGTCGTCAACGCCGGCGGCGTGCTGCCGGACCACTGGGTGAAGGAGATCGTCGCGGCGATCGAGGCCGGGCTCGACGTGGCGAGCGGCCTGCACGTCAAGCTCGGCACGGTCCCGGCCATCGCCGAGGCCGCGGCACGGCGCGGCCGCCAGCTCCACGACGTCCGCCACACCGACGAGCGCTTCCCCACCGGCAAGGGCACCAAGCGGGCCGGGCGGCGCCTGCTCACCGTCGGCACCGACTGCTCCGTCGGCAAGAAGTACACCGTGCTGGCCCTGGAGCGCGGCATGCGCGCGCGCGGCCTGGACGCCGATTTCCGCGCCACCGGCCAGACCGGCGTGTTCATCTCCGGCCGGGGCGTCGCCATCGACGCCGTCGTGGCCGACTTCATCTCCGGCGCCGTCGAGACGATCGCGCCCGAAGCCGCCCCGAACCACTGGGACCTGATCGAGGGCCAGGGCTCGCTCTACCACCCGTCCTTCGCGGGCGTGAGCCTCGGCCTGCTCCACGGCGCGCAGGCCGACGCCTTCGTGGTCTGCCACGAGCCGACCCGCACCAACATGCGCGGCGTGAAGCACCCGCTGCCGACCATCCGGCAGGTGATCGACCTCACCGTGCAGCTCGGCAGCCTGACCAACCCGGCGATCCGGCCGGTCGGCATCGCGGTGAACACACAGGCGCTCGCCGAGGGCGAGGCGCGGGCCCTCCTCGACAAGCTCGCGTCCGAGCACGGCCTGCCCGCCACCGACCCGGTGCGCTTCGGCGTCGACGGGCTGGTCGACCGGATCGTCGCCGACTTCCCGGAGGCCTGACATGGCGCGCCGCCTGACCCTCGCCGTCGAGCGCTTTCCCATCGCCGGCGCCTTCACGATCTCGCGCGGCAGCCGCACCGAGATCGCCGTCGTGGTGGCGACGATCGCGGACGGCGACGCGGTCGGGCGCGGCGAGTGCGTGCCCTATCCGCGCTACGGCGAGAGCGTCGAGAGCGTCAGCGCCCTGATCGAGGGCCAGGCAGAGGCGATCGCCGCCGGGATCGAGCGGGACGCGCTCATGGCCCGCATGAAGGCGGGCGCCGCGCGCAACGCCCTCGACTGCGCGCTGTTCGACCTCGAGGCGAAGCGCCAGGGCCGCCCCGCCTGGGAGATCGCGGGTCTCGCCGAGCCCCGGCCGGCGATCACCGCCTACACGCTGAGCCTCGGCACGCCGGAGAGCATGGCGGAGGCCGCCCGCAAGGCCGCCCACCGGCCGCTGCTCAAGGTCAAGCTCGGCGGGGACGGCGATCCGGAGCGCATCGCCGCGGTGCGGGCCGGCGCGCCGGAATCCCGGCTGATCGTCGACGCCAACGAGGCGTGGCGGCCCGAGAACGTCGAGGCCAACCTCGCGGCCTGCCTGAAGGCGGGCGTCGCGCTGATCGAGCAGCCGCTGCCGGCCGACGCCGATGCCCTGCTGGCCGAGATCCCCCACCCGGTGCCGGTCTGCGCCGACGAGAGCCTGCACGACCGTGCCGGACTCGACGCGCTGGCCGGGCGCTACGACGCGATCAACATCAAGCTCGACAAGACCGGCGGCCTGACCGAGGCGGTGCTCCTCGCCCGCGAGGCGCGGGCCCGGGGGCTCTCGATCATGGTCGGCTGCATGCTCGGCACCTCGCTGGGCATGGCGCCGGCGGCACTGCTCGCCAACGCCGCGGAGTTCGTCGACCTCGACGGACCGCTGCTGCTGGCCCGCGACCGTGACCCGCCGCTGCGCTACGAGGGCAGCCTGATGCACCCGCCGACGCCGGAGCTCTGGGGCTAGGGCACGCGGGCGGAGCGGTCGCCGTCCGCGGTCCGAGACCGCCCAGCGCGAGATCTCGGAGGCTCGGCCCTGTGGAGATCCCAGGTGCGGACGATAGGGATCGCCCCGCCTGTCACCGGCGGGGCCTCACAAAGGGTTTGGGATTAGGTATACCAGAAGGCTTGCCTTCCTCTCGCCCGGCTGCCATCCATCGCGTGTGCGCTCGGGGCGTGGCGTGGACGCGCTGTTCCCAGCAGCCAGACAACACACAGCAAGTCTTCAATGCTGGGGAGGAAAGACGTGGCCAGAAACATCCTGATCCTGGGGGCCTCCTACGGCTCGCTCCTGGGGACCAAGCTCCTGATGGCCGGTCACAACGTGACCCTGGTGTGCCGGCGGAAGACCGCGGACCTGATCAACCGCGAGGGGACCGAGGTCCGCATCAAGCTGCGCGACGAGAAGGAGCACCGGGCGATCCACTCACGCGATCTGCCCGGCAAGGTCGACGCGATGCCGCCGGAAGAGGTCGACGTGTCGCGCTACGACCTCGTCGGCCTCGCCATGCAGGAGCCGCAGTACAACAACCACACGATCCGCGTCCTGATGATCAAGATCGCGGCGGCGAGGCTGCCGTGCCTGTCGATCATGAACATGCCGCCGCTGCCCTACCTCAAGCGGATCCCGGCGCTCGCCGCCATGGACCTCGAGGATGCCTACACCAATGCCGGCGTGTGGGACCGGTTCGAGCCGGGGCTGGTGTCGCTCTGCTCCCCCGATCCGCAGGCCTTCCGGCCGCCGGAGGAGGAGGCGAACGTCCTCCACGTCGGCCTGCCGACGAATTTCAAGGCCGCGACCTTCGCGGACGAGGCCCACAACCGGCTGCTCCGGGAGCTGGAGGCCGACATCGACGCCGTGCGCCTCGACGGGCACGACGTGCCGGTGAAGCTCAAGGTGTTCGACTCGCTGTTCGTGCCGCTCGCCAAGTGGTCGATGCTGCTCACCGGCAATTACCGCTGCATCACCCCGGGCGAGCCGCAATCGATCCACGACGCCGTCCACGGCGACCTGGCGCGCTCGCGGGCGATCTACGACCACGTCGACGGCATCGCCCGGAAGCTCGGCGCCGACCCGGCCGACCAAGTGCCGTTCGAGAAGTACGCTAAGGCCGCCGAGAGCCTGCTGAAGCCGTCCTCGGCGGCGCGGGCGGTGGCGAACGGCGCGCCCTACATCGAGCGGGTCGACCTGCTGGTGAAGCTGATCTCGCACCAGCTCGGCGAGCCGAACGCCGAGATCGACCGCACCGTCGAGACCGTCGATCGCAAGCTCGACGAGCGCATCATCGAGGGCTGATCGGCCCCGTCACTGTCACGCGGTGCGGAGCGCCGCGCGGCGTTTGCTGTGCTCTCGTCTTCACGAGCGGGGCGAAGTGATCCCAGGGCGGCGCGCCGTCGGTCGGCGTGGCGCCTCCGGGTCGCTTCGCTCTCGCTCGCAGAGACGGTCGGCGCGCCTTCACCTTACTCCGCCAGATCCAGGAAATGCCGCCCCTGGCGGTCGTCGATCTCGATGATCCAGAGATCGGAATCGAACCGGATCTCCTTGGTCAGGCGCTCCTCCACGTCGAGCGGGCTGCCGCCGGTGACGATCGCGGTGAAACGGCGGTCGCCGCTCTCCTCGGCCTCGAACAGGGCCTGCGGCGCCGGTCCGTAGAGATCGGCGCTGCCGTCGAGGCGGTCGACCTTCACGAAGATCGCGCCCGCCTCCGCGGACCCGCGCCGGCGCAGCACGGCCGGGATGCCCGCGACGTCCAGGCGCCGCAGATGGGCCGAGACCCAGAAATCGGAGCGCAGGCGCATGCGTCTGTAGCCCTGTGAACCTCGGCTCGCCGCGGGAGGCGGTCCGACGCGGCGGTCGTCCCTCGAACCCCGCGGGCTCGGAGCGGTGCGGCCTCCGCCATGCGCGAAAGCGCCGGCGCGGGCAAGCGCGGGCCAGCGCGGACGCGCCGCGTCGGCCATCTGGCATGAACGCTTCAGCGCGCAAAATATTCCGTCAGAAAAACCAGTATTCTTCGGGATTAAAAAAGGATTGATCCGTGTGCGTCAGCGCACATCTACAGTATTTTTTGCTGATTAACTGAGCAAAGGGCGCCCGAATTCGCAGTTCACGATGATTCAAGGAGCACTCCGATGCGGAGAATGACCTCGCGCGCGACGCTGATCGTCGCCTGCCTGTGCGGTGTTGTGCCGTCGGCCCACGCCCGTCCGGAGACGCTCATGGATTTACTGGGCAACCGCGACTCCACGTCCTGCCCGCGCTACCAGCGGACCCCGAGCGATGCCTGCAACATCGTCGTGCATCGGCCCGGCGGTAATCCCACGCAGGACATGACCGGATCGATCGGCCACGCGAAGTCCTGGCAGGCCAATGGCGGCCCGCGCTGCAAGACGATCTGCCGGTTCACCGGCACGCAGTACTGAGGGGCGGCGCACCGACTTGTCGCGACGATCGGCACCCGCGCCGCCCCTCCGGCGCGGGTTGCCGCCGGGTCTCGCTAGCCGTGGCCCGCCCGCGCCACCAGTTCGCGCAGGGTCCGGCCGGTCGCCTCTCCGGTCACCGGCAGCTTGGCGCCGCGCTCGAACTTCTCGATCGCCGCGCGGGTGCCGGGGCCCATCGCGCCGTCGGGCTTCACCGCGTAGCCGAGCTTCGACAGCGCCTTCTGGGCGCGCAGCACCGGATCGCCGTCCTTCTCGGGCTTGGCCGCCTTCGCGTCCTTCGTGTCCTTCGTGTCCTTCGCGTCCTTCGCGTCCTTCGTGTCCTTCGGGGTCGGCTTGGCGGCCGGCCGGACCGGCGACGCCTTCGGGGTGACCGAGGCGGTGGTCTCCTCGGACCGGATCAGCTCGCCGATCGCGTCCCGGGCCGCCGGCTTGGCTTGGAGCGGTGCGGCGGCACGGTCGGCCTCGACGACGCGCACCGGCTCCCGGGCCGGTTCCCGGGCGGGTTCCCGGGTGGCCTCCTTGGCGGCCGGCGCCGCCTCGCGGGGGGCGGGCGCTTTCTGGGCGAGCTTCGGCAGGATCGGCGCCGGGTGGCGCCCGGTCTGGTAGCCGAGGGCGTTGACGCAGACGAAGCCCGCCGCGCCGAGGGCGACGAGGCTGCCGAGAACGGTGCCCGGACTGGTGCGGCAGGTGGCGCCCGTCGCCTTCAGCGCGCCGACGAGCACGGCGCGCCAGTCGCCCTGGACCGCGGCGCGGCGCGGCGCGGACCGGCGGGCGCGGCCGGGTTCGCCCGGTACGGTGATCTCGCGGTAGCCTGACATCATGTCTCCTTCCGGGGATCTTCGGGTCAGCCGGTGCGGCGCAGGACCGGCTCGGCCGGGGCCGCGGCGGGGCCCGGCTCCGCGTCGAACAGGCCGAGCGGCAGGCGCACCACGCGGCGCGGCGCCGGGGCGCCCCGCACGGCCGTGCGGATCGGGGCCGGGCCGTGCGCGGTCGCGGGGGCCTGGCAGACGAGGGGCAGGGTGACGGTCACCACGGTCCCGGCCTGCGGGGCGCTCTCGATCAGCAGGGAGCCGCCGTGGAGGCCGACGAGGCCCTGGACCACCGACAGGCCGAGGCCGGTGCCCTCGTGCTGCCGCTTGTAGCCGCCGCTCCCGGCCTGGAAGAACGGGGTGCCGAGCTTGGGCAGGTCGTCCGCGCCGATGCCGACGCCGGTATCGGCCACGACGATGTCCAGGCTGCCCGCGCCGCGCCGCAGGGAGAGGTCGATGCGGCCGCCCGACGGGGTGAACTTCACGGCGTTCGAGATGAGGTTGATCAGGACCTGCCGGCAGGCGGCGGGATCGGCCGTGATCTCCACCGGTCCCGACGGGGCGGCGGTGAGGGCGACGCCGGCGGCGTCGGCCTTCAGCCGCATCAGGTCGCAGCAGCCCCGGAGCAGGTCCGCGACGTCGAAGGTCTCGGGCGCGCAGTCGAAGTTGCCGCTCTGGATCCGGCTCATGTCGAGCAGCGTGTTGACGACGCCGAGCAGGTGGTGGCCGGAGGCGCCGATGATGCCGGCATATTCCCGCGCCTGGACCGGCCCGAGGCTGACGGCGCCTTCGCCCGCCAGGACCTCGGAGAAGCCGATGATCGCGTTGAGCGGCGTGCGCAACTCGTGGGTGACGTTGGCCAGGAACCGGCCCTTGATCGCGTCGGCCCGCTCGGCCTCGGCGCGGGCGCGCTCCAGTTCCGCGGCGTGCCGGTGGTGCTCGGTCATGTCGCGGGTGACCGCCACGACCGCCATGGCGGCGTCGTGCGGGCCGTGCTCGATCCGGTGGGCGCGCATCTCGGCGTAGATCAGGCTCGCGCCGTCGGCGCGGCCGGTCTCGGGCTCGACGTGCAGGCGCAGGGGCAGCGTCGCGGGGCGCCCGGTCGCGGCGACGTCGCTCACCGCCTTGAGGAAGGCCGGACGGTCGGCGACGTGGACGCGCTCCAGCAGGCCGTGGCCGCGCAGCCGGGCCGGGTCGCTGCCGAGGAGCCGCACGGCCGAGACCGAGGCCTCCAGGACGCGGCCGTTGCGGTCGTGCCAGGTCACGAGGTCGTCGATCGCCGAGAGCAGCAGCCGGTCGCGGGCCTCGTTGTCGCGCAGCCGCTCGCGCCAGACGCCCTCGTTGCGCATGTGCTCCAGGGCCTGGGCGGCGACGTGGCCGATCGCCGTGATCGCGAAGGCCGGCAGGGCGATCGCGGCCGAGATGTCCATGACCGGCAGGGAGCCGGCCCAGGCCCCGAGGGCCACCACGGCCAGCACGCCGAGGACCGCCATCGCGGCGGCCGCGATCGTCGCGCGGAGCGAGCCGGAGACCAGCGCCTCCAGGGGGATCGCCACGAGCCAGACCGCGGCGGGCGAGGTGACGCCGCCGGTGACGCCCGCCAGGGCGACGACGAGGCCGGTCAGGCCCGCCGACGAGACCGCGTGGGCGACCCAGAGGGAGCCGGTGCGGGTGAGGAGGACGGCGGCGAGGACCGGCAGCAGCAGGCTCGCGATCGCCAGGACCTCGAAGCCCGACGGCACCCCCCGCCAGAGCAGGTAGGGCGGCAGCCCGGCCATCATCACGGCGCCGGTCGCCAGCCGCGACACCAGGAAGCGCTGGTGGCGCGCGCGGGCGGCCGGATTGTCGGCCACGGATTCGTGGACGAGACCCGCGAGCCGGTCGTCGATCAGAGACGTCAGGACAGTCTTGATGGTCAAGGTTGGCACGCGTCGCGCTGGCTGCGTTCCCGCATCCGTCGCGCCTCCGGTTCGACTTCGAACGACTACCGGACGGTCGCAGAGCCGGCTTAAACGAGTGTTGCGGGACTTGTCCGAATGGTCGGGATGCTTTCCGCGAGGTAACCAGCCGATCGCGAACAAGCTTCGTTCACCATCGTGCGGGAAAGCTCGGGTTGGTAGAGGCCCGGTTCACGAAATCCGTCGAATGCTTCGCGCGATCTCGAGCGGAGGAACCGTCTCATGACCGTCCTGCTGCGCGCCGCGCTGGTGATCGGCGTGCTCTCCTACTTCGCCATGCTTCGCACCGGCGCGGATCCGGCCGCGGAGGCCCGTAAGCTCGCCGGGGCGGTCCCGAGCGCCCAGGCGGTCGTGCCGGCCGCCCTCGAGGCGGTCCCGCCCGAGACCCGGGACCGGGCGGTGCGCGCCGTGCTGGCCCGCGGCCTGATGGCGGAGCTGAGCCGCCGCGCCGCGGAGGCGCCGCCCTCGAACGACACCCTGCAGGAGACCGACCGGCAGCCCGCTTGGCGGGGCGCCGAGCCGCAGAGCGATCCGAAGAGTGGTCCGAAGGGCGATCTCCGGACCGAGCCGCGCTGACGGCCGGCCGGTCAGGCCGGCTCCCCGCCGCTCGCCGTCCGGGCCCGCGCCGGCACGGGCGGCCGCTGCGCGGCGACGCGCTCGGCGCCCTGGCGCAGCTTGGCCTCCGGGCCGTGCGCCGGCTGGTGGGCCTCGCTCCGCCCGCGCTCGGCCAGCGGCCGGTCGAGGATCGCGGCGATCAGGTCCCGGGAGGCGGGGCGGCTCACGGTGCGGAACAGCCGGACGAGGTCGGCCACGCGCTCGGCCGAGCGAGCCACCCCTTGGTTGAGGGTCAGGAAGATGTAGACCGCTTCCTCCTCGTGCAGGCCGGCGGCCCGCAGGCCGAGGGTCAGCAGATCGTAGCGGGCGCTCGCGTCGGCGACCACCGTCAGGAAATCGCGGGGCAGGCCGAGTCCGTCGGCCAGCGCCGCCATGAAGGCCGGCACGTCGCGGGCCGCGGACAGGCCGGTCAGGGTCTCGCCGAGGCCGCGGGGCGGCGGCGGGCAGGGGCGCAGGGCGGCGGTCGCCTCCACGGCCCGGCCGATCACCGTGCGGCGCATCGGGTCGGCGTGCAGGTACAGGGGCACGAGGTCGGCGGCCGACACGTCGGGCCGGACCAGCAGCAGCCGGGCGAGGTCGGGGGCGCCGCGGCCGCGATCCACGAGCCGCGACAGGGCCGCGCCCCGCAGGGTGTGGCCGAGATTGGCCGCCAGCGCGCGGTCGATCTCGGGGCGGCCCTCGCGGGACAGCTCGTCCACCGCCTCCCGGCTCAGCCCGGCCCGGGCGGCGATGCGGGCGGCGATGTCCGACCCCTCGGCCAGGGCCGCCTCGATCAGGCGGTGGCTCAGGGTCGGGGCCAGCTCCACCACCGCGTCGCGGGCGCCGCCGCCGCGCAGGGCGAGCGCCTCCAGCACCGCGGGTGGTGTCTCGGGGCAGGGGGCCAGCTTGCGGGCCACGACCCGGGCGGTCTCCTCGTCCACCGTCGGGATCAGGCCGCAGGCCAGGGACTCGAAGATCTCGATCTCGGTCCGGTCCCGGGCCGCGGCCCGGACGAACAGGTCCGTCTGAACCCGGAGGATCACCGGCTTGAGATCGAGATTCTCGATGCGCGACAGTTCGAGGAGCCCGGACAGGTCCGGCGGAGCATCGACGGATGGGGGCATGGAGGATCGGTTACGCAAGACTGCAGTAAGGTCACGCTAACCGCATCGACGTGAATCGACCTTTAAGCCGCCTCCGCCGCGACCGTGCCGTCCTGCGCCAGGATGGCACCGGCCCGGTTCCGCCCCGGCCCCGCCGTCAGCGCGTCAGCCAGAGCACGAGGCCGAGCCCCACGGCGGCCGCGACGATGAGGCCGGCGTAGAGCGGCAGGACCCAGGGCTGCCGCTGGTGCGGGTAGCCCTGGGCCACCCGCTCCGAGGGCGCCCGCTCGTTCTGCCGGGCGATCCGGACCTCCCGGGGCGTCGGCGGCGTCCCGCCGGCCTCCTCGCAGGTCCCGAGCGGGGCCGCGCCGATATCCATGTGCGGGGTCTTGTCGGCGGTGCGGCCGCTGTCGATGTCGCCCTTGAGCTGCGCGGCGGTCGGCGCCTCGGAATCCGGCGGCGGATCGACGGGCAGGTTCGCGGGGGGCGGCGGGGTCTCGGATCGCAGCGTCATCGGGGGGCTCCACTCTCCGAGATCAACGCCCAGTGAGCCGTGTCGGCTTCGGCCAGGATGTCGCGGATCTCACCCGTCCCCGGCGCCCCGCTTCAGCAGCGGCCGCGCGAGCATCGTCCCTTCTGCGGCGAAGCCGGCGGCGGCGCAGAAGGCGCGCAGGGCCTCCTGGTCCGGCCCCGCGGCCAGGAGCAGCCGGTCGCAGCCCGCCTGCCGCGCCGCCCGGCCGGCCGCCTTCAGCAGGACCCGTCCGATGCCGCGGCGGCGGGACTCGGCGGCGACCGCGAGGCCGGTGATCAGGCCGAAGGGCCGCGGCGCGTCGAGGGTCCGCACGGGGGCGACGGCGATGACGCCGCTCGGCGGTCCCCATTCCACGGCGACGAGGGCGCTGCCGCCGCCCCGCTGCAGGGCTTCGAGCCGGGCCGCGAGGTCGGCGGCACCGACCGAGACCCCCGCCTCGCCCAGCAGGGCCGCGAGGCCCGCGGCATCGGCCCCCGCGGCGGCGCGGATCTCCAGCCCGTAGCGATTGCCCAAATCCCGCTCCCGATCGGCCTGTCCGGCCGTTCAACGCATCGCGACGCCTCTCGGCGCCTCGCGGTGCCTCTCAGCATGGCGCGGCGTGTCTCCGCCCGGGTGTGTCGATCATCGGGCATTCCGTCGCCGATGCCGGAGGCCCGTCGGGCGCGTCCGCTCCGACAGCGCCGACCTCCCGGATCTCCCCTCCGGCCAGCCCGATCAAGCCGGCGCGATCGCCCTGGGCGGAACGCGGAGGGCCGTCCGCGCTTTGCCCTCCGGTCGTCGGGTCGGGGAGCGCGCAGCATGGCGGGGCGGGTGACGGATCGATTCCCCGAGGCGGAGGCCGATCAGGCGCGGCCGGAGCCCGCGCCGGTGCCCGAGCGGCCGGTGCCGCGGCCCGGGAGGACCGAGGCGGAGGCCGAGCCGGACGAGCGGCACAGGGCCGAGACGGAGATCGCCGCGGGCGACGTGGCCGACGACCTCGCCGACTTCGCGTAACGGACCGACGCGCGGGGCGCGCGCCGGCCGGTATCCACGAGCCCCGGGCGGGTGCCGGGCTCGGGCCTGCGTCGGGCGGCCTCAGGCCGTCTCTTTGGCCTTGCGGGAGCGGCTGGCGCGCTTCGGCTTCTCGGTCGCCTCCGCGACGGGCTCGGGAGCCGGCGCCGGAGCGGCGGACTTGCGGCGCTGCTGGCCGAGGCCGAGGCTGCGGGCGAGTTCCGAGCGCTGGGCCGAGTAGCTCGCGGCCGTCGACGGATAGTCGCGCGGCAGCCCGAAGCGCTCGCGATACTGCTCGATCGTCAGGCCGTTGCGCGACAGGTGCCGCTTCAGTGTCTTGTACGGCTTGCCGTCGATGAACGAGATCAGGGCGTCCGGTGTCACAGACTTGCGGATCTGGGCCGGCGTCGGCTTGTCGGCCGTCTCGGTGACGGCCGCCGCGGGGGCGGACAGCTTCGTCAGCGCGGCGTGAACGCCGGCGAGCAGACCGGGCAATTCGCTGATCGGCACGGAGTTGTTCGAGACGTACGCCGAGACGATGTCGGACGCCTGCTCGATAAAGGTCTGCTGCTGCTCAGTGGCGTTGTCGTCCATCGATGATTCCCTCTATCCGACCGTGGTGAGACGGTTCTAACGTCTGTGCAGCAAAATCAAGTCGTCGTCGAGCATTTCCCTACACAATGCCCCCGCCATGAACACGCATATTATTCAAACCGAGGGTCGAGCTGAAATCGACGGTGGAGCAAACCGACACCCCGGAGCCGAGGTTGGATGAGACCGGGCTACGCGGACGGGCATCGATTATGCCTTCTGCCGCGATCTCGCCGCCGGCTTCCTCTGCGAAGATCCGTCTCCGGTCAGATGAGAGGCGCAGAACTTCACGCGGGGGCCCGCCGGGACGGCCCGTGAGCCGGTCGGGGCGGGACGAACGTTTCGGCCCGACTGTCACGTGATCTGCGGCGGTCCGGTCATGGCCTCGGGGGCGGCCGGGCGGTAAGGAGCCGGGCGGGGCAGGAGCCGGGGCGATCGACGTGGACCAGCAATCGGAACCGGGCACCGTCTTCGGCGCCACCATCCCGTTCGTGGATTACTGCGGGATCGAGGCGCTCGACGTCCGCGCGGGCCGGACGCGGCTGCGCCTCCCCCTGCGACCGGAGCACGCCAACAACCTCGGCATCGCCCATGGCGGCGCGCTCTGCACCCTGCTCGACGTCGCCCTCGGGACGGCGGCGCGGCTGCGGGCGGGGCGCCCCGTGGTGACCCTCGACATGCAGACCCGCTTCCTCGCGCCCGGCCGCGGCGTCCTGACGGCCGAGGGACGGGTCACCCGGGCCGGGCGGTCGGTGATCTTCTGCGAGGCCGAGATCCGCGACGAGGCCGGGGAACTGGTGGCGACCGCCACGGGGCTGCTCAAGCCCGTCGGCGAGCGGTCGGCGCCCGCGTAGGGCGGCGGTCCGCGGCCGGGAGGCCGGCGCGGGAGGCCGGCGCGGTCACGCGGGGTCGCGACCGCATTGACGTGCGCCCGGCAGGGTGGAAAAGCCTGTGCCATGACGATGCCGGACGACGCGCGCGCAGCCCTGGCTGCGCCTCCCTCCGAGGCCGACGTGACGGCCATGAAGTCCGAGGCCGCGGCGTGGTTCGAGACGCTGCGCGACCGGATCGTCGCCGCCTTGGAGACCCTCGAGGCGGAGGCGGCGGGTCCGTTCCACCCCGACGCGCCCGAGGCCCCGGGGACGTTCGAGAAGACGCCGTGGAACCGGACCGACCATACCGGGCGGCCGGGCGGCGGCGGCGTCATGGCGATGCTGCGGGGCCGCGTCTTCGAGAAGGCCGGCGTGCACATCTCGACGGTGCACGGCGAGTTCGCGCCGGAATTCCGCGCCCAGATGCCCGGCGCCGCCGAGGATCCGCGCTTCTTCGCCACCGGCATCTCGCTGATCGCCCATCCGTGGAACCCGCACGTGCCGACGGTGCACATGAACACCCGGTTCGTCGCCACGACGCGGGCGTGGTTCGGGGGCGGGGCCGATCTGACGCCGGTGCTCGACCGGCGCCGCACGCAGGACGATCCCGACAGCCGCCACTTCCACGCCTGCCTGGAGCGGGCCTGCGCGGCGCACGGCATCGATCACGCCCGCTACAAGGCGTGGTGCGACGAGTACTTTCACCTCAAGCACCGGAACGAGCCGCGCGGCATCGGCGGGATCTTCTACGATTACCTCTGGAGCGGGACGCCGCAGGCCGACCTCGCGTACACCCGCGACGTGGGCCAGGCCTTCCTGGAGGCCTACCCGAAAATCGTGCGCGACAATCTCGGCACGCCCTGGACCGAGGCGGACCGCCACGAGCAGCAGGTGCGGCGGGGCCGCTACGTGGAGTTCAACCTGCTCTACGACCGGGGCACGATCTTCGGCCTGAAGACGGGCGGCAACGTCGCCTCCATCCTCTCCTCGATGCCGCCGACTGTGCGCTGGCCGTGAGTGCGGGTCTGCCGGCCGCCTACGCGCCGCAGCAGGACGCGGCGCTGAAGGCGATCGCCGCGTGGCGGCGGGACGGGAGATCGCAGGTGTTCCGGCTGTTCGGCTATGCCGGCACCGGCAAGACGACGCTCGCCCGCCGCATCGCCGAGGACGTCGACGGCACGGTGGTCTACGGGGCCTTCACCGGCAAGGCGGCCTCGGTGATGCGCCAGAAGGGCTGCTACGACGCCGCCACGATCCACTCGCTGATCTACCGCACCAAGGAGGCGGAGGAGGGCGGGCCCACCTTCACGCTGAACCGGTCGGGCCCGGCCGCCAAGGCGGACCTGATCATCATCGACGAGTGCTCGATGGTCGATTCCGACCTCGGCAACGATCTCCTGTCCTTCGAGCGGCCGGTCCTCGTTCTGGGCGACCCGGCGCAGCTGCCGCCGGTGCGCGGCGGCGGCTTCTTCACCGAGGCGGAGCCCGACGTGATGCTCACCGAGGTCCACCGGCAGGCCAAGGACGACCCGATCGTCCGCATGGCGATGACGGTGCGCGAGGGCGGCCGGCTGGAGCTCGGCAGCTACGGGCAGAGCCGGATCGTGTCACGCCGCGCCCTGGATCCGGCCGAGGTGCTCGAGTGCGACCAGGTTCTGGTCGGTCTGAACAAGACCCGCCGCCTCTACAATGCCCGGCTCCGGGAACTCGCGGGCCACACGGACCCGATGCCGGCGATCGGCGAGAAGCTGGTCTGCCTGCGCAACGACCGGGTGAAGGGCTTGCTCAACGGCTCGACCTGGACCGTGCAGGCCCTGCGCGCGCCGCCGCGTCCGGACCTGATCCGCCTCGACGTGGTGCCGGAGGACGACCCGGCGCTCCGCCGGAAGCCCACCGACATCAAGGTGCTGCGCGCGATGATCTCCGGCACGGACGAGGAGATCCCGCTGTTCCTGCGACGCGAGACGGACGAGTTCACCTACGGCTACGCGCTGACGGTGCACAAGGCACAGGGGTCGCAGTGGGATCGGGTGACGCTGTTCGACGAATCCTACGCGTTCCGCGAGCACCGGGCGCGCTGGCTCTACACCGGCCTGACCCGCGCCGCGCAGGCGATCACCGTGGTGGTCTGAGCTGGCGCCGGCGCGCGACGTCTCGCTTGTGAAGCCGGACCGCGCGTGCTACGCACCGCCCGTCTCATCGAGGCACCTTGCGGAGAGGTGGCAGAGCGGTTGAATGCACCGCACTCGAAATGCGGCATGCCTGCAAGGGCATCGGGGGTTCGAATCCCCCCCTCTCCGCCACACCAGTCCCTAGAGGGATCACCCTCGGGCGCGTGCCGAATTCGCGGACCGTCGCAGCAGCTCACCCGACTGGAGACGGCGTTGCTGGCCTGGCATCGTCTCGGCGACCGCGCTGGCCGCCTCGGTGAGCGAGCCCGAGCGCTGCCGCTCCGGTCGGCAGTTCGCGGCCTCGTGCGGCACCTGCCGCGGACCTGCGGCCGCGGCCGCCTGGCAGCAGGACGAGGAGGTTCTTCCCGGTCGCGAGGACGATGAGCGTCGATGGCGCATCGGTCAGACCGGGAGCCGGGATACCCCGCGTAAGGTCTCGGACGTCGTAGCCCGCGAAGCAGAGCGGGGCCCAGCTCGCGAAGACCGTGAGGGCCAGCGGTCAACACGAGCGACTGCATGGACAGGCCGGACACAGGACTGCACCCGACCCACGCGCCAGAAGCTCTGTTCGCCAGCGGCGATGCGGGAGCCATCCACACAGGGCTCCGCGAGGAGAGGAGCCGATCCTGAAGCGCTGGCGCCATCCTTGCCTTGGGTGACCCGTCCCCGAGCAGGAGCCGGATGTCATGGCTATCACAGATCATGCCCTCGCTTGGACGCAGCTGTTTGGCGAGCTTGACCGGAGCGGCTTGGCGCTACACCTGCAGATCCGCCGGGCGATCGTGACGGCCATCGAACGGGGGCTGTTCACCGCGGAGGCCCGGCTGCCTTCGACGCGCCAGCTGGCGTCCCTGCTCGGTGTCGCCCGCAACACAGTGGTGAACGCGTATCAGCAGCTCATCGACGAGGGTTTCCTGGTCGCTCACGAGCGCAGCGGGATCTTCCTGGCGCCGGATCTGACCGTCTCCGAAACACGCGGCCCGTCCCACGGACGGACGATCGCGTGGTCGCGGCGCTTCGCGGTCCGGCCCGCGCAGCTGCGGCAGATCACCAAGCCCCGGGACTGGCTCGACTATCCCTATCCCTTCCTGTTCGGCCAGTTCGATCCGTCCCTGTTCCCGGCCAACGACTGGCGCGAGAGTGTGCGGGCAGCCTCCGGGGTGTCCGAGATCAACGCCTGGGCGGGCGACCTGATCGACGAGGACGATGCCGATCTCGTGGAGCAGCTTCGCCTGCAGGTGCTGCCGCGGCGGGGCATCTTCGCGAGCGCCGACGAGGTGATGGTCACCATCGGCTCGCAGCAGGCGCTCTCGCTGCTGATCCAGCTGCTGGTCGGCCGCGACACGCCGGTGGGCGTCGAGGACCCGAGCTATCCCGATACCCGCAACATGCTGACCCTCGCCACCGACGACCTCGCGGCGCTCGCCATCGACCGGCACGGGGTCGTGCCCGATGCCGCCTTCGCCAGCCGGAACGTGGCGTTCGTCACCGTGGGGCATCAGTGCCCGACCACCGCGGTGATGCCGCTGGAGCGGCGCCGTGCCCTCCTCGAGGCCGCGCGGCGCCACGACGTCGTCCTGGTCGAGGACGATTACGAGGCCGACCTCGCCCTGGCGGACGAGATCCCGTCCCTCAAGAGCCTCGATGCGGACGGCCGCGTGATCTATGTCGGCAGCTTCTCGAAGGTGCTCGCCCCGGGCCTGCGGGTCGGCTACGTGGTGGCGCCCCGGGCCGTGATCGCGGAGCTGCGCGTGCTGCGGCGGCTGATGCTGCGCCACCCGCCGTCGAACAATCAGCGCGCCACCGCGATGTTCGTGGCGCTCGGGCATTACCGCACGCATCTGCGCCGGACCGCCGGCGTGCTGGAGGAGCGCGCCGTCCGGATCGCCGGTCTGCTGCCCCGCCTCTTGCCCGCGTTCCGCTGGCGGCGCGACCCGGGGGCCACGAGCTTCTGGGTGGAGGGGCCTGCCGACCTCGATGCCCGGGATCTCAGCGTGCGCGCCCGCGCCCGCGGCGTCCTGATCGAGCCGGGCGATATCTTCTACGCCGATCCGGAGGCCGGCCGGGCCTGCTTCCGCCTGGGCTTCGCCTCGATCCGCACCGACCGGATCGAGGCGGGCCTCACCCGCCTCGCGGAGCTGGTCACGCCGGCCGAAATCCCCGCGTCACAGGGGATGGCCGAGCAGGTCTGAGACCGCCTGCACCGCGCTCGTGACGGCGACGGTGCAGAGCAGCAGGATCGACAGGGCTCGATGACCCCGTCCGGCACCGAGCCTGAGAACCGCTTCGCCGAGCCGGCTGCCGGCGACGATGAGCGGAATGCCGACCATCACCGGGAGCACCAGGGAGGCCCCGAAGAGCCCGGCGGTCGCGAGGCTGACGGCGCTGGCGATCGACGTCGCCAGGAAGAATACCAGCAGCGAGGCGCGCCCCTGCTGCGGCGAGAGCGGCGTCGCGAGATAGTAGGCGACCACGGGCGGACCCGGCATCGCCGCGAGCCCGTTGCACAGGCCGGCGGCCAGCCCGACCGCCAGGGTCGCGCCGCCGCGCGGGAGCCCGGCGAAGCGAAAGCCGCGCAGGAGAGCGACGGTCCCGCAGCCGCAGACCAGCGCGATGCCGAGCCGGGCGACGTCCGGGCTCGCCGCAGCCAGCGCGGCGACGCCGAGCGGCGATCCGACCACCGTGCCGGCGACGAGCCAGCCGAGCGACGGCCAATGGCAGGTTCGGCGCGCCCGCGGCAGGTCGGACAGGCTCGCGCAGAACTGGAGGGCGACGGCGAGCGGGACGCACTGGCTCGGCGGCAGCGTGAAGCCGAGCAGCGGCACGGCAGCCAGGGCGAACCCGAAGCCCGTGAAGCCGCGGATGAGCGCCGCGGCGAAGATTGCGGCGGCGATCGCGATCAGGGTTGCCGGTTCAGCCATCGGTAGAGCGGGCGCCACCGCCCTAGCGCATGTCGACCACGATGGTCTTCTTGCGGGTGAAGTGCTCCAGCATCGACTCCAGGGAGGCCTCCTTGCCGAGGCCAGACTTCTTGAATCCGCCGTAGCTGAGGTTCGGCTGGATCGTCAGGTTCTGGTTGACTTGCACATAGCCGGCATCCAGCGCGTGCGACACCCGCAGCGCCCGGCGCAGGTCCCGGGTCCACACCGTCGCGGCGAGGCCGAATTCCCCCGCATTCGCGGCCTCCAGGACGTCGTCCTCGTCGGAGAACGGGACGATGCAGGCGACCGGTCCGAAGATCTCGTCGCGCATGAGCGGGCTGTCCTCGGTCAGACCGGTGAACAGGACCGGCTCGACGAACAGGCCCGCGGCGAGATCCGGCGCGGCCGGCAGGTGCCCGCAGCGCACGGCCCGCGCGCCCGGCGTCGCCTCGCCCCGGGCGATGTAGTCCATGATCTTGGCGCGCTGCCGGGCGTTGATCACGGTGCCGATGTCGGTAGCCTCCTCCAGGGGATCGCCCATCCGGAGATTCGAGACGGCGGCGGCCAGCCGCTCGACGAACCGGTCGTGCAGCTCAGCGTCGACGTAGATCCGGCTCGAGGCGGTGCAGCTCTGGCCCTGTCGGGTGAAGCGCATCCCGGCGACCGCGCCCGCGACGGCCCGGTCGAGGTCCGCGTCCGCGAAGACCAGCATCGGGCTCTTGCCGCCGAGCTCCAGGCTCACCGGGATCAGCTTGTCGGCGGCCTCGCGGTAGATCGCCTCGCCCACCGCCTGCGAGCCCGTGAAGGTGACCTTGGCGACGTCGGGGTGCCGGACCAGCGGCGCCCCGCAGGCGGGACCGGTGCCGCAGATCACGTTGAGGACTCCGGGCGGCAGGAGATCGGCCAGGAGGCGCGCCGCCTCGATCGTCGCGAAGGGAGCCTCCTCGGAGGCCTTCACCACCACGGTATTCCCGGCGACCAGGGCCGGACCGATCTTGAGCGCCATCAGCACGAGGGGCACGTTCCAAGGCAGGATCGCCGCCACCACGCCGAGGGGCTCGCGCGTGGTCAGCGCGAGCATGTCAGGGCTGAAGGGCAGCGTCTCGCCCTTCAGCTCCGTGGCGAGACCGCCGAACATCGCGAGGATATCGGCCGCGGTGGCGATCTCGGGGCGACACTCGGTGCGGATCGCCTTGCCGGTCTCGGCGGCGAGCAGGGGGGCGAGATCCGGGGACGCCGCCGCGATCCGGCGCCCGCCCTCGGCCACCAACCGCCCGCGCTCGCGGGCCGGAACCCGCGCCCAGGCCTGTCCGGCAGCTCGGGCGGCCGCGACCGCCGCCTGGACGTCCGCCGGGCCGGCCGCGGGCGCCTGGGCCAGGGCGCGCCCGGTGGCCGGATCGAGGACGGTGAGGCAGGCTCCGTCCACCGGGCCGACCAGCGCGTTCCCGACGAGGTGGCGCCCGGCGAGGGCGGCCAGGAGGTCACGCACGCCCTGGGGGAGGCGCGCGCGGCCACCCGCCAGGCTCTCGGATTCATTCGACATGGGCGGCTCGCTCGCGGTCGGACTGGGGCGTCCGGGCGTCGATACGAGCGCCCCGGGCGTCGCGACAGGTCCAGGCGGTGGCGAGTGAGCGGGCCAGGCGCAGCCCGGTGTCCTCGGGCTCCGGCCGACCGGACCCGCTCCGCCGCTCCTGTCGGGCGCCTCGGCTGACCCGCCAACTGGATGCGTCGTTGGCATCCGTCTGGACCTCGTCGGGCGGACGGCGGCGGCGCTAGGTCGTGGCGGACGATGGCCGCCTGCGGGCGCGCAAGGGGAGCGCAGTGCGATGACTGAAGCGACGACCGAGGCGGAGCGCCACGCCCTCCTGGAGCGCCTGTTCGCGGCCTTCAACCGCCACGACGCCGACGGCGTCATGGCCTGCTTCACGCCGGGGGTCGTGTTCGACACGGCAGCCGGACCGGAGGCGCACGGCCGCCGGCTGACCGGCCAGGACGCGGTTCGGGCGGCCTTCGTGGCGGTGTGGACCGACATGCCGGACGTGGCCTGGACGGTGTCGCGCCACACGCTGGCCGGGGAGCGGGCCACGTCGGAATGGCTGTTCACCGGCACCCGGGCCGACGGTGGCCGGGTGGCCGTGGAGGGCGTCGACCTGTTCGTGTTCGAGGGCCGGCTGATCGCCCGCAAGAGCGCCTTCCGCAAGGACCGCCCGGTCCAGGCGGCCTGAGGGAGGCGGATCGTGAGCCTGACCCCCGATCCCGTTCCGAGCCCGACCGGCGCGCCCTACGATCCGACCTACGACCCGCTGACCAGCGTCACCCCGGGGACGGACCGCGCCTACGCGCCGACCTACTGGGTGGCCACCGCCGGCCCGCCGCCGGCGGATGACGGCCCGATCACGGGGGACGTCGACGCGGACGTGGTGATCGTCGGCTCGGGCTTCACCGGCCTGTCCTGCGCCCTCAGCCTCGCCCGGGACCACGGCATCAAGGCCACCGTGCTGGAGGCCAACCGGGTCGCCTGGGGCTGCAGCACCCGCAATGGCGGCCAGGGCCAGAACGCCTCGGGCCGGCTCAGCCGCTCGCAGTGGATCGCCCGCTACGGCCGCGAGACCGCGCTCCGGCTCCACGCCGAGATCCTGGAGGGCTTCGCGTATTTCACCGGCCTCGTGCGCGAATTCGACCCCGATCCCCAGCCCGGCGGCCACATCTACGTCGCCCATCGGCCCCGCACCTTCGCCAAGCTCTCGGCCGAGTCCGAGGTGGCCAACACGGTCTTCGGCTACCGCACCCGGATGCTCGGCGCGGACGAGCTGCGCCGCGACTGGATGGACGAGGCCGGGGCCGTCGGCGCGCTCCACGAGCCGCTGGGGATCGGCATCCATCCGGCCAAGTTCGCCTTCGGTTACCTCCGGGCCGCGCGGGCGGCCGGGGCCAAGGTCCATCCGGCCAGTCCGGTGCTCGGGATCGACCGCGACGGCGGCGGTTTCCGGGTGCGGACGCCCCACGGGACCGTGCGGGCCCGCGCGGTGGCGATCGCCACCGGCGGCTATACCAGCCAGGGGCTGCACCCGCGCCTGCGCAGCCGGATCATGCCGATCCTGTCGAATTCCCTGGTCACGCGGCCCCTGACCGCCGACGAGATCGCGGCGACGCTGCGCACCACCACCTTCGTCACCGACACGCGCACCCTGCGGTTCTACTATCGCCGGCTCCCCGACGGCCGGGTGCAGATCGGCAGCCGCAGCGCGATCACGGGGGCGGACGCGACCCATCCGCGCCATCTGCGCCTGCTGGTCGATGGCCTGCACCAGAAGTTCCCGGCCCTCGCGGGGATCGAGATCGACTATTCGTGGTGGGGCTGGGTCGATGTCAGCCACGACATGATGCCCCGCATCGTCCAGCCCGAACCGGGCGAGCCCCTGTTCTACGCCCTGGGCTACGGCGGCAACGGCGTCTCGTTCTCGGCCCAGGCCGGCCGCCGGCTCGCCGGGCTGGTGGCCGGGCGCAGGCCCGCGGGCCTGCCGATCTTCGAGGGCGCGCTGCCGGGCCACCCGTTCGCCCCGTTCCGGCGGATCGGGCAGCGGATGCTGTATCGCTGGTACCACCACCGCGACGAGGCGGCCTGAGCCGGCTACAGAACGGATTGAACGGGCCGCCCCGCGCATTCGGGGCGGCCTTTCTCGCACGGGGGAACCCGGTGGGATCAGGCTGCCTGGGCCCGGTCGAAGTCCGGCGCCTCGATCTCGCCGACCCGGTGACAGGCGACGTAGTGGCCCGGGCCGGTCGCCAGCAGGGCGGGATCCTCGGCGCGGCAGCGCTCGACCGCGAACGGGCAGCGCGCAGCGAACCGGCAGCCGGCGGGCGGATCGATCGGGCTCGGCGGCTCGCCGCGCACGAGGTAGCGCGCCTTCAGGGCATCCCGCGCCGGACCGGCCGGTACCGCCGCCGAGATCAGCGACCAGCTGTAGGGATGGCGCGGGGCGGAGAAGAACGTCCGGGTCGGCGCCTGCTCGACGATGCGGCCGAGATACATCACCGCGACCTCGTCGCAGAGATGCTGCACGACGCCGAGGTCGTGCGAGATGAAGATGTAGGCGAGGCCGCGCTCCGCCTGGAGCTTGGCCAGGAGGTTGAGGATCTGCGCCTGGATCGCGACGTCGAGGGCCGAGACCGCCTCGTCGCAGACGATGATGTCGGGCTCGGTCGCCAGCGCCCGGGCGATGCACAGGCGCTGGCGCTGCCCGCCCGAGAACTGGTGCGGGAACAGGCTCCGGGCCTCGGCCGGCAGGCCCACCGCGGCGAACAGCGCGTCGAGCCGCGCCGCCGCCTGCCTGCGCGATAGGCCCTCCAGCAGCCGCAGCGGCTCGGCCACGAGGTCGCCGGCGCAGCGGCGGGGATCGAGCGACGCGAACGGGTCCTGGAAGACCATCTGGATGTGGCGCCGCGCCTGCCGGAGCCGGGCGCCCCGGAGGCCGATTATGTCCTCGCCGCGCAGGACCACCTGACCCGCGGCCGCCGGGACGAGGCGCATGATCCCCTGCGCCGTGGTGGACTTGCCCGAGCCGGATTCGCCGACGATGCCGAAGCTCGCGCCCCGCCGCACGACGAAGCTCACGCCGTCGACGGCGTGGACCCGCCCTCCGCCCGGGACCGGGAAATGGACCTTCAGGTCGTTGACCTGCAGGAGGTCGGCCCCGATCGGGGTCGATGCGGCGTCCGTCGTCATGCTGCGCGGGCCTCCGGGTGCCAGCAGGCCACCGCCCGGGCCGGGCCGGCCTCGGCCAGGGGCGGCTGGGGATTGTCCAGGCAGGTGGCGTCGGCCCGGCCGCACCGGTCCGCGAAGGCGCAGATCGCCGGCCGCCGGCCGAGCGGCGGGACGAGACCCGGGATCTCCCGCAGCATCCCCGCACCCGCATCGGCCGCCGCGCCGAGGCGCAGGTGCGGCGTGCAGCCCATCAGCCCCCGCGTGTAGGGATGCTGCGGCGCGCGCATGACCGACCGGGTGTCGCCCTGCTCGATGCAGCGCCCGGCGTAGAGCACCGCCACGGTGTCGGCGATGTCGGCCACCGCCCCGAGGTCGTGGGTGATCAGCACGATGGCGGTGCCCATCTCGTCCTGCAGGGCCTTCAGCAGGTCGAAGACCTGCGCCTGGACGGTCACGTCGAGGGCCGTGGTCGGCTCGTCGGCGATCAGGAGCTTGGGCCGGCAGGCCAGCGCCATGGCGATCATCACCCGCTGGCGCATGCCGCCGGAGAGTTCGTGCGGGTAGGCGTGCAGGCGCCGCTCGGCCGCCGGGATCTGCACGGCCCTGAGCATCGCCAGCGCCCGCTCCAGGGCGGCGCGGTGCCCGAGCCGCTGGTGCAGCCGCAGCGCCTCGGCGATCTGGTCGCCGACCGTGTAGACCGGGTTCAGGGCCGTCATCGGCTCCTGGAAGATCATCGACAGGGCGCTGCCGCGCAGGGCCCGCAGCCGGGCCGGCTTGGCGGCCGCGATGTCCTCCCCGGCCAGCAGGATCCGGCCGCCGGCGCGGGCGAAGCCCTCCGGCAGCAGGCCCATGATCGCCAGCGCGGTCATGCTCTTGCCGCAGCCGGATTCGCCGACCAGCGCGACGGTGCGGCCGGCCTCGACGGAGAAGCTGAGCCGCTCCAGGACCGGCACGCGGCCGTCCGGCCGCGTCAGGGTCACAGTCAGGTCCTCGACGGCGAGTACGGGGGCCATCGCTCAGCTCCGCTTGCGCAGACGCGGATTGACCGCGTCGTTGACCGCGTCGCCCACGAGGCTGACCCCGAGGACCGCGAGGAAGATCGCCGCGCCGGGCAGCAGCACGGTCCACCACGCCTCCAGGGCGTAGGCGCGGTTCTGCCCGATCATCAGCCCCCAGCTCATCACGTTGGGGTCGCCCAGGCCGAGGAAACTCAAGGCCCCCTCGAACAGCACGGCGGTGCCGATCGCCAGCGTCGCGGAGACCACGATCGGCGGCGCGGCGTTCGGCAGGATCACCCGTCCGATCAGGTAGAGCGGTCCGGCACCGGCCGCCCGGGCCGCCTTGACGAAGTCGAGGCCGCGCAGGCGCAGGAACTCGGCCCGGGTCAACCGGGCGGTGGGCGGCCACGACACGATGCCGATCGCGATCGTGGTGATGGCGATCTTCTGGCCGAACAGGGTGACCAGAACCATCGCGAACAGCAGGGTCGGCAGCACCTGGAAGAACTCGGTGACCTTCATCAGCGCCGCGTCGACCCGGCCGCCGAAGAAGCCCGCGAGCGCCCCGAAGGTCACGCCGATCACCACGGTGATGAGCGCCGCCGAGAACCCGACCAGCAGGGTCGCGCGGCCGCCCTGGAGCAGGGCCGCCAGGATATCCTGACCCAGGTAATCGGTGCCCAGCACCGGGTCGCCGCCGGGTGGCTGGAACGGGGCGCCGACGATCTCGAACGGGTCGACCCCGTAGAGGTGCGGGCCCGCCAGCGCGGCGAACAGCAGGCCGATCAGGATGGCCAGGCCCAGGAGCCCGCTCGGGTTGCGCAGGAACAGGCGCAAGGCGGCGAGGCCGGGATCCGCCGCCGGGCGCGGCATCGGCGGCGCCTCGGATCGCACCGGCTGGGGCCGCACCGCCGGTTCGGCCGCGGCGAGGGCGCTCATGCCGGCCTCCCGGCGCGGATCCGCGGGTCGATCAGGCGGTAGAGGAGGTCGGTGACGAGGTTCGCGGCGATGACCAGCAGCGCCGAGCAGAACAGGATGCCGAGCAGCGTCGGGTAGTCGCGCCGCAGGATCGAGTCGAAAGTCAGCCGGCCGAGCCCCGGCCACGCGAACACGGTCTCGACCAGGATCGCCCCCGCGAAGAGCTGCCCGAACTGGAGCCCGACCATGGTGACGAGGGGGATCAGCGCGTTGCGCAGCGCGTGCTTGCCGATCACGGTCCGCTCCGGCAGGCCCTTGGCCCGGGCGGTGCGGACGTAGTCGGCGTTGAGCGCGTCGATCATGCTGGCGCGCATCAGGCGGCTGTACTGCGCGACGTAGACGATGCCGAGGGTCAGCGCCGGCAGGACCAGGTGGCGGGCGACGTCCAGGGCGTAGGCGAGGCCGTGGCGTGGGGTGGCCACGTCCTCCATCCCGGCGACCGGGAGCACCGGCCACAGGGAGGCGAACACGACCAGCAGCATCAGGCCGGTCCAGAACACCGGAGCGGCGTTGCCGGCGATCGCCACCAGGGAGACGGCGTGACTGACGAGGCCGTTCGGCCTGCGGGCGCCCAGGATCCCGAGGCCGGCCCCGGCCAGCACCGCGAGGGCGAGGGAACTCAGAACCAGCAGCGCGGTGGCCGGCAGACGACCCAGGATCAGGCGCGAGACCGGCTCGTTGAAGTAGAACGAGTAGCCGAGATCCCCCCGCACCACCTTGCCGACATAGGTCGCGAGCTGCTCGGGGAGGCCGCGGTCGAGGCCGTAGCGGGTGCGGATCTCGGCCATGATCTCCGGCGAGGCGCCGCCCATCTCCCCGGCGATGACCTGCGCCGGATCGCCCGGCGCCGCCTGGATCAGCAGGAAGTTCAGCACCACCACGGCGAGCAGCAGGCCGGCGGCGTTCGCCGCCGTCGCGCCGAGCCTGCGCAGGCCCGTCATCGCTCGGCTCCGGCGGCGCCCTGCGCCCAGGCGACCTCGTCGAGGGGCGAGAGCGGCCCCCAGATCGACAGGGGCAGGTTCGTCAGGCGCTTGTCGTAGACCGCCTTGTAGGGGGTGAGGTTGATATAGGCGATCGGCGCCTCGGACACGACGATCTTCTGGAATTCGCTGTAGAGCGCCTTGCGCTTCGCCAGGTCGGTCTCGACCGCGGCGGCGTTCAGCAGCTCGTCGACCTTCGGATTCTTGTACTGCTGCGTGTTCGACCAGATGACGCCCTTGCGGATGTTGGTCGACAGGTAGGTCCGCGCCACGCCGATCACGGGGTCGCCCCAGTTGAAGACGTTGTCCATGGTCAGGTCGAAGTCGGAGTTGGAGACGCGCTGCGCCCAGGTCGGGAAGTCCGGCGCGGCCCGGACCTGGAGGGCGATGCCGATCCGCTTGAGGCCGGCCCGCAGGTACTCGGCGACGTTGCGCTGCTGGTCGTTGTCGTTGGGGATGTAGTCGATGGTGAGCGGGAACCGCGTGCCGTCCGGCCCCTTCTTCAGCCCGGCCTCGTCGAGCAGGGCGTCCGCCTTGGCGATGTCGAGCGTGTAGAGGTCGACGGCCGGCTCGTAGAACGGCGAGCCCGGCACGATCGGGCCAGTGGCGGGTTTCGCCGTGCCGCCGAGCAGCTTGCCGGTGATGAAAGCGCGGTTGGCCGCCAGGGCGATGGCCCGACGGACGCGCACGTCGTCGAGGGGCTTCTTCCCGCAGTTGAAGGCCAGCCAGTTGATCGGGCCGATCCCCTCGAAGCCGCGATCCGTCACCGTCAGGGTCGGCGCCTTGGCGAGGCGCTCGATGTCCCGCACCGAGGAGAGGAACGGCAGCATGCCGATCTCGCGCCGCTCGGTGGCGATGACGAGGCTGTTCTGGTCCGGCAGGATCCGGTAGACGAGCCGCGCCAGCTTGGGCCGCCCGGGGATGAAGAACCGGTCGAACCGCTCGAGCTGGATCGACTCGCCCTGCTTGTACTCGACGAACTTGAACGGGCCCGATCCGACGGGCTTCAGGTTGGCCGGATGGGTCTTGATGTCCTGGCCGTCGCCGTAGACGTGCTTGGGCAGGATCGGCATCAGGCCGGGCGACATGGCCAGCAGCAGCGCCGGGTGCGGGCGCGCGAGCCGGATGATGACCGTGTGGGCGTCGGGGGTCTCGACCGTCGAGACCGGCTCCAGCATGGTCTGGAACGGATGGTTGGCCTTGATCACCCCGATCGAGAAGGCGACATCCTCCGCGGTGAGCGGGTGCCCGTCGTGGAAGACGGCGTCCTCTACGAGGTGGAGCGTCACGCTCAAGTTGTCGGGGGCGATAGTCCAGGATTTCGCCAGATAGGGTTGCGGGTTCCACTGATCGTCGTAGCGCAGCGGGCTCGCGAAGATCTGCGTCGAGACCATCCCGGTGGCGATGCCGGACTGCACGGCGCCGTTGAAGTGGCGCGGCACTTGGTTGGTGCCGATCACCAGCGGCGCGATCGCGTCGTCGGCCAGCGCCTTCGGCAGGTCGAGGATCGGGGCCGTCAGGGGCGCGGCGAGGACCGAGAGGCCGGCGCCGAGGAGCGTGCGTTTGGTCAGGCGCATCGGGTTCGGTCTCCGTGTGGGGTTTGCGGGGGTCGCAGCGCGGCGTCGAGGAGGCCGGCCAGCGCCGGGCCGGCTTCGGGATCGGTCGCCGCGATGCCGACGAGCTCGGCCCCGTCCGGCGCGGGCTCCGGCAGCGGCGACAGGCTCCAGCGGCGCCCGACCATCTGAAGCAGATGCGTCTCGGATCGGCCGGCCAGACCGAGGCGCCCCTTCAGCCGCAGGAGCGAGGCCGGCATACCGGCGAGCGCGCGCTCGAGCCCGACGCGGTCGAACGCGCCCGCGCGCCGGTAGAGCAGGCGCTGGAAGATCTCCTCGTGCGGGACCGCCTCGGCCCGCAGCCCGCTCGATCCCGGCCGGACCCGCTCCGGACCCGCGCCGCTGAGATCGAAGACCGCCGCGGGCAGCGCGGCCGCCACGGTCTCGACCACCGGGACGCCCGGCGCGAGGGCGGTGAGCGTGTCCCGGGCGGCCGCGCGGCCGGACGCGTCCACGAGGTCGCGCTTGTTGAGCACGAGGAGGTCGGCGGCGCGGATCTGGCGGGCGAGCGTGTCGCCCAGGCGCGGGTCGGCGGCGAGGCCGGGCAGGCGCTCGGCATCCGCCAGCACGACGACGCCGCGCAGGACGAGGCCGGGCTCCACCAGGGCGATCTCCGCGATGGCGCCCGGATCGCCGACGCCGCTCGCCTCGATGACGATGTGGTCGAAGGGCTCGGGCTCCGCGAGGACGCGCATCAGCGTGTCGAGGAAGCCGTCGGCGAGGCTGCAGCAGACGCAGCCATTGGTCAGCCGCAGGGTCTGGCCGTCATGGTCCCGGATCAGGCCGGCATCGACGTTGATCGCCCCGAAATCGTTGACCAGCACCGCGTAGCGGCCCTGCGAGCCGGCGAGCAGCCGGTTCAGCAGCGTCGTCTTGCCGGCTCCGAGGAAGCCGCCGACGACCGTGAGCGGGCAGCGCGTCGCGGGCGCGGGAAGCCCGCGCCTCATGCCGGCGGCACCGCGAAGACGCGGCCGCCGAGCACCGTGGCGTGGACCGGGACGTCCTTGAGCGCCTCCGGGGGCACCTCGTACGGGTCCGCGTCGAGCACGGCGAAGTCGGCGAACTTCCCGGCCTCGATGGAGCCGACGCAATGGTCCATCCGCAGGGTGTAGGCGGCCCCCAGCGTCACGGCGTGCAGGGCCTCGGCGACGCTCAGCCGCTCCTCGGGGCCGAGCAGGCGCCCCGACGACGTGGTCCGGTTGACGGCGCACCAGGCGGTGAACAGCGGCCCGAGCGGCGTCACCGGGGCGTCCGAATGGATCGCCAGCGGGATGCCGAGCCGCGCCGCGCTCCCGGCGGCGTCGATCCGGGCCGCCCGTTCCGGTCCCATCGTCAGGTCGTGATGGGCGTCGCCCCAGTAATAGAGGTGGTTCGAGAACAGGTTGAGGCACAGGCCCAGGGCCTTGACCCGCCGCAGCTGCGCCTCGGTCGCCATCTGGCAGTGCTGAAGGGTGTGCCGATGGTCGGGACGGGGATGGGCGATCTGCGCCTTCTCGACCGCGTCGAGGGCCGCCTCGGTGGCCTCGTTGCCGTTGGTGTGGATGTGAAGCTGGATGCCGGCGGCGTGGTAGACGCCGACGATCCGGTCGAGATCCTCGGGGGCGACGTACCAGAGGCCGTTCGGAGCGCCGTTGTGATAGCCCGGCGGCAGGAGCCGGGCGGTGAAGCCCTGGATCGACCCGTCGACGACGATCTTGACGATGCCGAAGCGGAGGCGATCGGTGTTGGCGGCGACGAGGCGGCCGATCCTCGCGACGCCGTCTTCCGGGGGACACGAGACCGAGGCCAGAGCCGGCACGATCCGCACCGGCAGGCCCTCGACGCAGGCGGCGCCGTAGACCGCCACGGTCGCGTCGGTGAGGTCGTTGTGCAGGTCGGCGATGGTGGTGATGCCCTGCAGCTGCGCGGCCGCACCGAACCGGGCCACGTCGGCGGCGTCGAGGGTCCCGCTCATCGGGTTGTAGCCGAGCCCCCGGAACAGGCGCAGCCGGGCGGCGATCCCCTGCAGTTCGCCGGACGGGGTGCCGTCCGGCAGCTTCGGCACGCCGTCGATGGCGGTGGTTTCATCGAAGCCCGCCATCTCCAGGAGCAGGCTGTTGACGTTGGTGATGTGCAGGCTGGCGTGGTGGACCATCACCGGCCGGGTGGTCGAGACCCGGTCGAGGTCGTGCCGGGTCAGGCGCGCGCCGCCGAGATGCAGCGGATCGAAGCCCCAGCCGTAGAGCAGCTGGTCCGGATCGGCGATGGACCGGTCCGCCTCCGAGAGCCGGTCCACGACGGAGCCGATGTCGTGCAGGCCCGGCACGCGGCGCCCGTCCGGGCTGCGGCGGTCGCCGGCGCCGACATAGGTCTGGCGCCAGAGGGTGCCCTCCATCACGTGGGCGTGCCCCTCGACGAAGCCGGGGAGGATGACCTTGTCGGCGAAGCGGCGGTCCGGAACCGCGTCGAGCCCGTCGAACTCGGCCTGCGTCCCGACCATCAGCACGCGCCCGTCTTGCACGGCGATATGCGTCGCGTCCGGCCGCGACGGGTTCATCGTGATGACCCGCCGGGCCTCGAAGAGGGTGATCTCGCTCGGCATGGCTGTCCTCGGCACGGCGCCCAGGATGTCGGCCGTTCGCCCGGGCCGCTAGCGCCAGACGTCGGGGATGAAGGGAGCCAGGGCGCGGCGGTGCCGCTTCAGAGCTTCGGCCTGAGCGGCGATGCGGGGCTGCCGGGGACGACGTGGCCGGTGCGGGCGTCTTCCGGCAACAGGTGGCAGTAGGCGTCAGCGTGGCTTGGCTGTCCTCTGCTCGCGTCAGGACCCGCTCCGGCGTTCCACCGGCGACACCGCGCGCGTCGCGATCAGACGCCTCGGCTCAAGCCCTCCGGCAGCCTTGATCGCTCTCCCGGCGACCCATCATACGGTCGCGTTCCCGAGATGGTCCGATACGGTCGAGACGAACGCACGAAGACGCCGAAGACGCCGTAGATCCCGGTGGTATCCCACCCAGATATCTCGCGCTGGCGGTTGCGTCGGCAGGTCCAGCCTGCGGATACCCGGGATCTGCGTGCCGACGACGCGGGGCAGGACCGCGATGCCGACGCCTTGCCTGCACATGCGCCCTTGGACGTTGCGGTTGTTCGAGCGCAGGACCGGTCTTGCGTTGGGGAAAGTCTCGATGAGCCACGCGATGTCCGGGAAGTGACCCGTCGATGTCTCGTGGGTGATCAGCCGGAAACCCGTGCCATCGCCGTATCTGGGGTCAGGTGATTCCTCGGCGATGTAGACGCCATACTCGAGCCTGAAGAGTCGCCGCTGGACCACATCGGCGGTGTTGAACGGCACGATACGGAAAGCGAGGTCGGCCTCCCGCTGGGCGAGGTTGAACAGGCGCGTGCCGGTCAGGATCTCGACGTCGACATGGGGGTAGGCCCTCGAGAAGTCCGCCAGGATGGGAGGCAGGACATAGGCCCCGAACCAGTCCGCCGATGAGATGCGGAGACTGCCCTTGAGGTTCTGCTCCTGCCCTGCGAGCCGGCGCTCCATGGCCAGCGCGCCTTCTTCCATCTGCTCCGCCAGCGCGATGATCCCGTGACCCTCTTCGGTCAGAACGAGACCGTCCGCAGTCCGCTGGAAGAGCGTGTGACCGATCGCCTGCTCAAGCGCGCGCAGACGCCGGCCGACGGTGGGATGGCTTGTCTGAAGAGACCGCGCGGCGCCGCCGAGCGTGCCGGATCGCGCGATAGCGAGAAAGATTCTGACGTCACTCCATTCCATCGCGGCACCCACACAAAACTGAACGCTAGGAATACAGTTCTGTCACTTCAAGAACGATTCTGACCATCTAGGTTGCTGCCGATATCTGAGGGCGCGGGTCTCAGCCCGATGATCGCTCAACAGCCTGCGTCCGATCCCGCGCACGGCCCTCGTCCGAACGGCAGGAGATAGATCATGCAGATCGGGTTCATCGGTCTCGGCAGTATGGGTTCAGCCATGGCCCTGAACTTGGTGAAGGCAGGCCATGAGGTGCGGGCCTGGAACCGTAGCAGGATCGTCCAGGATCGCGTTCCCGGAATAACGCTGGTCCCGGTCGCGGCTGATGCATTCCAGGCTGACGCAGTCTTCACGATGCTGTCCGACGATCCTGCCATTCGAGAAGTCATCCTCGATGCCGGTCTGCTCGCAAAGGCGCGTCCAGGGCTGACCCATGTCATCACATCGACGATCTCGGTCGCTCTCGCGCGAGAGCTGGAGGTGCTGCACGAGAAGGTTGCCCTCGGCTATGTGTCCGCGCCCGTGCTCGGGCGGCCGAACGTAGCGGCGAGCGGCCAGCTCAACATCCTGGCAGCCGGGAAGGCCGATGCGGTTGCCGCGATCGAGCCGTTGCTCGCTTCGATCGGCAAGAGAGTCTGGAAGTTGGGGGAGGATCCGGCGCGCGCGAACGCCGCCAAGATCGCCTGCAACATGATGATCGCCATGGCGATCGAGGCGATGGCTGAGGGTGTCGTGCTGACCGAGAGCGTGGGCTTGGACCGCGCGGACTTCTTCGAGCTCATCCTGGGCACCCTTTTCTCGGGCCGTGCCTACGAGAGCTACAGCGCGCAGATCACGGACCGATCGTTCGAGCCCGGCTTCAAAGCCAAGCTCGCGCTCAAGGACATGCGCCTGGCGGTCGAGGCCGGCAACCAGATCGGACGCACGCTCCCGATGCTTGAGGCTGTCCGAGAAGGACTCGCCAACGCTGTCTCAGCGGGCCTCGGCGAGAAGGACTGGTCGATCATGGCCGACATGACGGTTCGTAACATCGCGACCGCCACCGATTCCGGCGAGCGCTGAGCGCCGGCCGCGAGCTCTGTCCGAACTTCAACATCGTGTGGAATGCGATCATGATCGCGACTTTGAAGGGATTTACCCAGCAGTCGATGCCGGTGAATGGCATCAAGATCAACGCCGTCACAGGGGGCTCAGGCCCGCCGATCCTTCTGCTTCACGGCTGGCCGGAAACATGGTGGGAATGGCACCACGTGATGCCGCTGCTGGCCGAGCGTTTCAGCGTGGTGGCCATGGACCTGCGCGGCGCGGGCTTTTCCGACTGCCCGCTCGGCGGCTACGACAAGGCGACGATGGCGCGCGACGCGCACGAAGTCATGGTCGCCCTCGGACACGAACGCTATGCCGTGTGCGGACACGACATCGGCGGCATGGTGGCGTTGCCGCAGGCGGCCCTTCATCGAAGGGCTGTCACGCATCTCGCCGTCCTCGACGTGCCGCTTCCCGGCTGGACCGAGTGGGAGGCGACGACCGCGAGGCTCTGGCATTTCAGCTTCCATGTGAACCGGGATCTGCCCGAGCGTCTGATCCATGGCCGCGAATATGACTATGTATCGGCCTTCATGGCTGAGCGGTTCTACGACCACAGCACCTTCAATCCGGCGGACATCGAGATCTACGCGAAAGCGATGGCGCTTCCTGGCCGCACCCGCGGCGGCATGGAATGGTATCGCACCCTCGCCGCCGACCATGCGGCCGCGCTCGAGTACAAGAAGCAGCCGCTCGAAATACCGGTGCTGGGTCTCGGCGGCGATCAGCGTTTCGGTGCGGAGATGGTGCCGATGCTCAAGGAATTCGCGATCAACGTGACCGGCGGCTCGATCGCGCGGTGCAGCCACTATGTCGCGGATGAGCGGCCGAACGAAGTCGCGGCCGCTCTGATCGATTTCCTCGAGGCCGATTGAGGTTCTGCTCCCGCGCCCGTGTCGCCAGGGCGAATCGCGGTTGATCAATCAAGAAGGGAACACTGTCATGACGGCACCTGTCACGCGCGGGGTCAATCATATCGGCATCACGGTGCCCGACATCGAAGCGGCAAAGTCGTTTCTGGTGGAAGCTCTCGGCGCCCGAGTGATCTACCAGTCCTTCGGACCGCAGGATCCACCGCGGCAGGGGCCCGAGTTCGAGCGGGCCGTCGGCGCATACCCAGGAACGGTCGTGCGCGGGCAGGCGATGGTCAAGATCGGAACCGGACCCGATATCGAGCTCTTCGAAATGCACGGCCCCGAGCAAGCCCAGCCGGTCCGAGCGAGCGACTTCGGCATCACGCACTTCGGTCTCTACACCGACGACATCGACGCCTCGGTCGAGCGCTTCGAGAGAGCCGGGGGGACCCCTCTCACCGCGCCACGCGTCATTCCCTATGCAACCGAGAAAGGTCCGGGAAACAAGGTCTGCTACTGCCGTATGCCCTGGGGCACGACGGTAGAATTCATCACCACGCCGGACCGCATGGCCTATCATGACCAAACTGATCTGCGCCGATGGCAAGACGAGGAGTGAGTAGGAGAGAAGGCGGCTCGCATCAGCAGCGGCTTCCACGATCGTCGGTGTCGTTGAAGCGACGCGCGCATCGATCCTGGGGGGCGCCCGGGCGCGACGGCCTGTGCGTAGAGCCACGGCCTGCGGATCTGCGCTGTGAACGCCGTGGGCGCCGGCCGGCCATTCTCACCCTGCGGCAGCCCGCTACCGGTGAGCACCGCCGCTGTGATCTGGTGGGCGGCTCGTGTGACGGTCACGGCAGACAACGGCTCAGCGCGAGGGCCGTTAGCCCGGCTCCAAGCTCGAAGCCTCCATCCTGCTCGCCCCCTCCCGGCCCTCTGCGCTCAGTCGGCACGGCGAGGCTGAGACTGCATCAGGCCTCAATGTCGGCCATCGAGGCCGCGATGATCCGCCTGTTGCCGAGCCTGCCCGCCGGTTGCTCGAAAGGACCGGTTCATGTGCAAGTGGTGCAGGCGGATACGGGCCGAATCGCAATTTATGCGGATCATGTAAGTTGATGCTCCCACTCCATTGCGAAGATATGGTCGGGTGATAGATCGACGCTCGCATCATTCGAAGAAACGATCTCAGAAAATCGGCCTATAGCTTCGTGATCGCTGCGACTCCGGCGCCAAGGTGCCGGCTGTCGAAGAAGCATGACGCGATGACAGGAGACGACTGCGAAGCCATGATGCCTGATCTCTGCAATGGTCTGCGCTCGGCCCGTGCCCGAGCGCTGCGCGGCGCTTCCGTGCTGTCGCTCACGCTGCTGGCGGCGGGCTGCATGGCGACCGATCGTGATGTTGGGGCGATCGCGAGCGTCGCGCCGGTGCACCCGAGCTTCCTCGCCATGTACGCGGCGAAGCCCGCCGAACGCTTCCCGCTGCCGGCGACCGACATCAGCGCGGTCGATCCGCGCTACTTCCGCCAGGAGGTCGCATACCCGCGCAGCGAGCCGCCGGGTACCGTGGTCGTCGATCCGGGCAACAAGTTTCTCTACCTCGTACGCGAGAACGGCAGGGCCCTGCGTTACGGGGTGGGTGTCGGCAAGGCCGGTCTCGCGTGGAACGGGACCGCCGAGATCAAGCGCAAAGCGGAATGGCCGCGCTGGACGCCGACCGCCGACATGATCCGGCGCGAGCCCGAGCGCAACGGCCCTTGGCGCAACGGCATGGCGCCGGGCCTGACGAACCCGCTCGGCCCGCGCGCGCTCTACCTGTTCGACGGCGATCGGGACACCCTCTACCGCATTCACGGCACGACCGAGCCGCAAACCATCGGCACGAACGTCTCGTCCGGTTGCATCCGGATGTTTAACCAGGACATCATCAACCTCTACGAGCGCGTGCCCGTGAATACGAAGGTCGTGGTGCTGCGGCCCGACGCGCACGTCGAGCCGCTAGAGGCCTTCGCGACAGCGCGCGAAGAAGAGGGGCCTGGACATCTCAGTGCCGTTCCGAAGCCTTGATGATGCAGGGATACATTACGTATCCGAAAGCCGTCATTCTTGAGGAGGAAGGTTCGCTCTTGCACCGATCCTCCTTCGTGAGCGCCCGCCACACCGATCGTCCCGTCGACTGCTCGCTTCCCTGATACACCTCGGCATCTCCGCTCCTGAGCGAAGCGCGTCGGACCACAGCTGGCCGGGTGGGTCGTTCTCTGCCCGTCCGCTCCGGCTCGGCGGTGAGCCGTGAGCGGACACACGATGGTTCAGTCAACCGCTCGGGCCCTCGCGAGGGATCCGGCGATGCCGTTGAGACCATCGCCGGCCTCGGTGACGGCTCGGCGGCGCGATCAGAGGATTTGCATGCTGCTGCGCTCCCGGGTCACGGGATCGTCCGGCTCACAGCGGCCGCCAAGATGCGCAGCCAGGAACGCCTCGGCCTGGGCATAGAAGCTGAGAGTGTTCTCCGGCCGCTCGAACCCGTGTCCCTCGTCGGGGAACAGCAGATAGGTGACAGGGATGGCCTTGCTGCGCAGGGCCGCGACCATCTGGTCGCTCTCTGCCCGCTTCACCCGCGGATCGTTGGCGCCCTGCGCGATCATGAGCGGCCGGCGAATGCGGTCCGCCTGATGAAGCGGCGAGCGATCTCGCAGGCGTGCCAGGCCCTCGGCGGTGTCCGGGTCGCCGATCATCCGCTTCAACTGATGGCGGCCCGCCTCCCAGTAAGGAGGAATCGTCTCTAGTAAGGTCTCCAAGTTCGACGGTCCGACGATGTCGACACCGCAGGCGTAGAGATCCGGGTTTCGGGTGAGCCCGACGAGGGTAGCGTAGCCGCCGTAGGACGCGCCGTAGATGGCGATCCGGTTCGGATCGATGGGCAGGTTATCCTTGGCCCAAGTCACGGCCTCGATGAGGTCGTCGTCCATCCGCCGCCCCCACTCACCCTCGGCGGCGTTGACGAACGCCTTCCCGAATCCGGCAGAGCCGCGGAAGTTGACGCTGAGCGCAGCGTAACCGCGATTGGCAAGCCATTGATGCTCCCGGTTGCAACCGAACTCGTCACGGGCCGTGGGGCCGCCGTGGACGACGAGCACGAGCGGAACGCGCTCACTCGGGCCCGCGCGTTCCGGCAGGGTCGCGTACGAGATCAAGTTCAGCCCGTCCCGGGTCGGGATCGTGTGCGGCTCCATCGGACGGAGACCTGCCGCTGCCAGCTCCGGCGAGCTTGGCGGCAGCCGCGTGAGCGTGCGGTTCGGCCGGTCGAACACGAAGACCTCGCCCGGGGAGACGTCGGAATAGGTCCCGACGAGCCAGATGTCGTCGGCCTCGGTGCGACCGACCACGACGGGGTTCTCGAGGCCTTGATCTGCCAGCCACGCGAAATCGCCGGCGCGCGGATCGACCGTATGGAACTCGCGAACGAGGTAGGAGACGCCGTAGCCCAGGATCTCCTGCGTCTCGGCGTCGGTGAAGGTCTCGGTGATGTCGGCCCGCGGGTCGCTCGCAATCAGGGTCCGCTCACCCGTGGCGAGGGTGATCGCGCTGAGCGCGGCGGTGTCGCGACCGCGGCTGTCGGCCATGTAGAGGATCGACCCATCGGCGCTCAGGTGGAGCGGGAACGTGGTGCGTGCATCCTCGCGGGGGATGGTCTGCCACGGCTGCCAGTCCTCGGGCGCGGGTGGCCCCTCGGCGCGTGCATTGCGCAGCAGGTGCATCTCGCCGTTCGGGTGCAGGGCGACCGCGAGGGTCGGCCGGAACGCCGCGTCGACCATGATGTCGGCAAAGCCGGGATTGTCAGCGAGCTTGCGCCGCTCGCCTGTTGCCGGGTTGATCGCGTATAGATCGTGAAACCGCGGATCCCGGTCGTTGAGATAGACCATGATCATGTCGCGGATCTTGCGACTCACACCGCCGAGGTTCGCCTTCACATCGGGTTCGGGCGTCAGGTTGCGCACGCTCCCGTCGGCGATGTTCAGCGCGTAGAGGCGGGTGTTTTCGTCGCCGTCAGTGTCCTGGCCGTAGACAAGATGCGTCGCACCCATCGTCCAGCAGTAGGCGGTGACGCCGCGGCCCTGATCGAAGGTCAGCTGCCGAGCGCGGTCGGGAGTCGCGCGCGGCGCGATGAAAATGTTCATCACCCCATTGGCGGGTGCGACCCAGGTCAACCACTCGCCGTCCGGGCTGATTTGCCGAAAGGCACGCTCGGGATTTCCGAACAGGATGCGCCGTGGGATCAGATCGCCTTGCATTTGAGAGCCTTCGATGGAGGAAGAGGGATTTGTTCTCGACCGGTAAATAGAGATCTACTGTACGCTGAGGTGAGGATAATCGTGTGGCGATTGTGGCGCGGCCCGTCGGTGCGATTTGTTTCATTGGGTGATGGTTTAAATTCTCGCACCGAATTCGGTCGACGCGAGTAGTCAGATAAACTGGGCGCCGTTGCGAGGCCGTAAAATCGTTGATTCACCATGCGATCGCCATCAGGCCGGCGCGGAAGCAACGTCGAGGGATAGGAGACGTCTTCCTGGGCGGAGAAGCGAACGACACGGCCGCGGCTGCTCGCAGGCCCGTTTCAAGCCAGCTGAATGGCGGGATCGGGCCGCATCGAAAACAGCCGATCGAGCTCCATCGGCAGGATCCTGGGAATCGGAGAACCGGACCGCTCATGCGTCGTGAGCAGCGGCCGGCTTGTGCTGCACGTCACCGCAATCCCTGGAAGAGCGCCTACAATCCTACACAGTTCGGCAGGCCAGCGTAAATTCGGATCGGCTAGATGCCAGCTGAAAGGCAGAAGGTGTTGGGCCGTGAAGAACCTGCTCGCAGCCGCCATATTGCTCGGATCGACGGTCGGCGCGACGGCGGTCGAGTCATATGGGGACTATCGTGACTACTTCGATACGAAGTCTGTGACTGTGAAGCGCGCGCCGAGCAGAGGTTTCAAGAAGACGGCTCCTGTCGACATCGCCGCTGACCTGAACGCCGTGCGACGCCCCACCAAGGGCAACCGCGGCGGGATGTACCGCTACGACCATGGGTCCAGGCTGATCGCCGATATGAGGCCTCGCAACTGGGACGGTGGGTATGTTCCCGTGCAGCCGCGCAGTTGGTCGCCGGACGGCTTCTGGGGGCCGATCGACTACTCACACGAGGGTCGCGAAATGAACCAGCACTCATACCAGGTTCGGGGACGGCGCGACCGCGCCTGGTGATGCCGCACCCTCGAGGGTGCGATAGACGCTGCGGCGTGAGATCTTGGGCGCGCGGGCGATGGCGGTTGGCCGCGCCCGCGCCGCTCGACGGCCGCGGATCTCCTCCTGGAGCGTGGATCACGGCCGGCCCCTGATCGAAGGGGTCGGTCGGCAGCGGGAGGACCGCTCAGGGTGGATTTCCGTCGGTCCGCTTCTGCGCGACACGGGCGCCGAAGCGGACATCTCCCTGACGATCCAACCCGGTCAGCGGCGGGTAGTCAGGTTTGTCAGCCAGTCTGGTGAGGCGTCGACCGGGATAGTCTCCGCAGACTTGTCGTAGCCCGTGGCGGTCATCGGGCCGATGGCCACGACGGACAGCGCGAGGCCGGCGGGGAGGGCGCCGACCAGGTGGGGTCCGCGGCGACGGGCGGCTCAGTTCGAAGCCTGGGTGACGGCGCGGTCGACGTTCACGCGCTCGGTCCAGTCCTTGGCCTCGGACTGACCCTTGAGGTCGATCAACCGGGCGCCGCTGACGTCGACGTTCTTGAAGTCCGCGCCCGTCACCGTAGCGCCGGTCAGGTTGGCGCCCGACAAATCCGAGCCTATCAGCACCACGTCGGTGAGGTCGGCGTCCTTCAGGTTGGCATACTCGAGGCGCGACCGGCCGAGGTCGGCTCCCTTGAGGTTCGCGCCCGCCAGGTTCACCGATGTGAACACCGCCCGCATCAGGCCCATGGACTGGTTCTTGATGTCGGCTCCGCCCTTGAGGTCGACCAGCGTCGCGCCGCTCATGTTGGCGCCCTTGAAGTCGCCGATGGGCATGGAGCGGCTGAGGTCGGCGCCGCTGAGGTCGGCGTCCCGCGCCGTGATGCCGAACATCTTCGCGTCCGCGAGCTTGGCGCCGGCCAGGTCGGCCTTCAGGAACCACGCCTGTTCGAGGTTTGCCCCGCTGAGGTCGGCGCCGCGCAGGTTGGCCCTGTTCAGGCGCGCCGTCCGCAGGTTGGCGCCCCGCAGGTTCAGCCCGGAAAGGTCGAGGCCGGACAGGGACCTGTCGTGCAGATCGACGGGCTTGCCGTCCGCGCCCTCGATCAGCGCCTCGACGTCGGCGCGACTCATGTCGGCCTTGGTCATGGCGGGCGAGGACATGTCCGCCCCGAGCAGGAGGTCCTGTTCGGCCGCGGCGGGGCCGGCGGCGACGGCAGCGAGCGTGAGGCTGAGGGCGAGGCGGCGCATCGGTTCACTCCCGGCGGGTGCCGCACATGGCGGGCGCCCTTATCGTGTTCGGTGTGGTCGGATGCTATGCCGACCCGCTGCGCCCGGTCGGTGACCCAGGTCACACAAGTCCGGCGCGGCGGGAGAAGAACGCGACGCTAGCCGGACGATCAGCCCGTCGTCATGGCCGGGGGGGACGACGCCAGCCATGACGGATGCTCAGAAGGTCGAGCGTTGGATCGACCGGTTCCCGCTTCTTCGGGCGCTCAGCCCGGCGCACCTCCAGATCGCCCGGGGAACCGTGCACTTCCCGGTGCTGGACGCGGGCGCCATCGCCTACGAACTGGATGGCGAGTGCGCCAACTACCTGATGTGCCTGGAGGGTCGCACGCGCATCTTCCGCATGTCGGAGGGCGGGCGCGAGGTGCTGATCTACAAGGTCGGTCCCGGCGGCACGTGTGCCCTGACCACGCAGTGCCTGCTGTCCGGCGGCACGTTCCCGGCGCAGAGCGTCGCCGAGGAGAGGACCGAGTTGGCGGCGCTGCCGGTGAGCACGTTCCAGCACCTGATGGGCGAGAGCGCCGCTTTCCGCAGCTTCGTCATGGACGATTACACGCGGCTGATGTCCGGCCTGTTCACGCTGATCGATGAGGTCGCTTTCGCACCGCTGAAGCAGCGCCTCGTGCAGCGGCTCCTGGCCGAGTCCGAGCCGCGGGGTATCGCCGCGGTAACCCATCAGAAGCTTGCCGACGATGTCGGCAGCGTGCGGGAGGTGGTGAGCCGGATCCTGGCGCAGTGGGCTGAGGCGGGCCTCATCGAGCTTCGCCGGGGCGCGGTCGAGATCGTCGACCGCGCCAGCCTGGCGGCCGCCGGCCGCCGATGACCTGCGCGGTCACGGAAGGCGGTGTCGGCAGGTATGTCTAGGGCGAGGTCGCGGCTGTCAGCGCGATGGCCAGCACCAGGCGTTGCAACATCGAAAGGTCATGCCGTCTGTCTTCGCGCAGGATCGGCTCCGACCTCCTGGCGCTCGCACGTCCGCTGATCGGATTTCTGCGGTTCCGGGGCGCCGCTTCAGTCCCTCACGCGGGCGATGACCGCGACCGGGCCGCCACCGTCTGGCCCCTGATGCTCGGCGCCGCCGGAGACGAACAGGTCCGTCCGGCCGATTGCGGCGGCGGCCACCCCGCCGACCAGGGCGCGGGCGTGCCGGGTGGCGTTGATGTCGCTGTCGTCGTTCATGATGTGGCGCCGTCCCCGGATCAGGCCGTCATGGGAAGGCTCGGCCTTGACGAGCAGGGCGATCACGCGCTCCGACTCCTGACGCGACAACGGCCCCGCTTCCGGGAAGCCGAGGTCGCTGAGGACCCCCAGTATCGCGGGCAGGTCGATACCGTCGTCCATGACCCGGTGGGCGATGGCGAGCGGGCCGGTCCAGCCTGGGGCGTTTCCGAGCACGATGATCTCGTTGCGCATCAGCTCGATCCCCGCCGAGGCACTGGCGCGGCCGGAAAAGAGATCGCGCCGGGTGCCGATGGCGGGATCCGTGAGCTGTTCGCGATCGACCTCCCCGAGGGCGAGGGCGATGCCGAGCGCCGAGGCGCCCCGGGACAGGCCCATCGAGGCGTAGGTGTCGTGCGTGGCGACGCCGTGGCCCCGGGCGGCCGCGTCGGCGATCCGGGCGCTCGTCAGAAGCGGGCACTTCACCTGCACGAGATGCACGTCGGCGGGATCGGTGAGCCCCGCCTCTGCCATGGCCCGGCCGACCGCCGCCGCGGTCGCCTCGACCTGCGACATCCGGCCGATCTCCTCCGGCCGGAACGCGTGGGTGAAGGCCGTGCCGATGGCGAGCGCCTTCCGCTCCGGCGCCGCGGGTCCTTCACGCCGGGCGAGGATGAGGAAATGCGGCGACAGCCCGCCTTCGGTGCCGCCGGACATGACGAGGGCGATCCGGGCTCCGGCCTCCGCCGGCGTGCAGCCGAGTGCGGAGGCGAGCGCGGTCTCCAGAGCCATCACCGCGAGTTGCCGGGTGAAGTCATTCACGCAGCCATTGCCCTCGGTCTTGCCGAAGATCGCGACGATCTCGGGCGCACCCACCGTCCCGGAGGTGACGAGGTCCATCACCCCGGAAACGTCGGCGGGATGCTGCGCGGGCACGCGGAAGACGAGGCATTCGGGCATGAGGAACCGGGCGCAAAGAGGAGTGCGGCCCCGCTAGGCACGAACCGGACCAGCGTCGGAGAATCCGGGGAGCGCCGCTAGGCGTTCCTCTCGGCTGCGGACGATCCGGCACCGCCCCGACGGGACGACATGGCTGGCGGAGGCCCGGTCCCGGACTCGCCGCGGAGGCACGCCGCCGAGCGCCACGGGGTCGTGAGACGGTGACGGAGTCGTCCGGCACGCGCCTGGTCCCCAGCGTAAGCGCCCGAGCCGGGACCGGCGGGGGTCCGGGGACGCGCCGATCCTGCCGTGACTCTCCGGGGCTGCGGTTCCGGGCCGAGCCGCGGCATCGGCTTCCCCCGGTCCCACCGCTTGACATGGGCGTCACTTAGGTCTGTTATTTCTGTCATGACAGAAATAACAGATGCAACGCGTCCCCTGCCCGCCGCGGTCGAGCGCTTCGTACTGCACTGGGGTGACCTGGGCGGCCAGTGGGGCGTGAACCGCTCCGTCGCGCAGATCCACGCGCTCCTCTACCTCTCCGAGCGTCCTCTCACCGCCGAGGACATCGCCGGCCTGCTCGGCATCGCGCGCTCGAACGTCTCGAACTCGCTGCGCGAGCTGCTCGGCTGGAACCTGATCCGCCGCGTGCCGGTGATGGGCGAGCGCCGCGACCACTTCGTCGCCGAGACCGACCTCTGGGAGATGGTCACGCGCATCGCCGCCGGCCGCAAGGAGCGGGAGATCGATCCCGCCCTCGCGGCCCTGCGCGCCTGCGTCGCCGAGGCGAACGCGGACCCGGCCCTCGGGGCGGTCGCCAAGCGGCGCCTGCAAGCGATGCTCGACTTCACCGAGTCGATGGAGCGCTGGTACGGCCAGATGCTCAACGTGCCCCGCGGGACGCTGGCCAAGCTGATCCGGATGGGCGCCCGGATCGTGAAGTTCCTGCCGGCCAAGACCGAGTGACGGTCCGAGGATCGCGCTCAGAGAGCCCGAACGATCGAGGAATCAGGTGACCGCGATGGGAAGCGTCCGTCGAGCCGATGCTGGGCCGTCCCGCGAGACCCGCACCGCGCCGTCGTTCGACGGGCCGGGCGACCTCCTCGACCTGCGCTTCCGGACGCTGATCCCGGAACGCGCGTGGGCGAGCCTGTCGCCGGCGGTGCGCCGACGCTTCGGCAAGCGCCTGGCGCAGGGGGCGAGCGCGGTCTATGTCGGCCACGTCGTCGCGATGCGCGTCAGCCGCCTCGGCTGGCTCGTCGCGCAGGCGACGCGCCTCGTCGGCGCCCCGCTCCCCCTGGAGCGCGGGACCGGCCGTGCCGGCGTCGTCACCGTCACCGAGGATCCGGACGGGGGCGGTCAGATCTGGACGCGGCTGTACGCGCGCGCCTCCGGCTTCCCGCAGGTGATCCACTCGGCCAAGCGCTTCGCTGGCCCCACCGGCCTGGAGGAGCACGTCGGCGCCGGCGTCGGTATGACCCTGACCGTCGCGGTCGCGGACGGGGCGCTGGTGTTTCGCAGCCACCGCTACTTCATCGACTGCCTCGGGCTCCGCCTGCACCTGCCGGGCTGGCTCACCCCCGGTGCGATCACCGTCACGCATGCCGATGCTGCCCCGGACGCGACGGCGGACGCCTTCCGCTTCATCCTCGACATCGTCCATCCCTGGTTCGGGCGGTTGATCCGCCAGGAAGCGATCTTCCAGGACGCTGAGCCGGCAGCGCAGGAGGGCGGGGCGTGAGCACGATCCTGATCTTCGGCGGTTATGGCGGCTTCGGTGCGCGCCTGTCGCGCCGGCTCGCGGCCGCCGGGCACGCGGTCGTCGTCGCCGGCCGGCGCCTCGCGCGCGCCGAGGCGTTCTGCGCGGCCCATCCGCCGTGCCGACCCCTCCAGGCCGACCGCGGCGGGGCGGTCGCGCCCGTGCTGGAGCGCGTCCGTCCCGACCTCGTCATCGACGCGGCCGGTCCGTTCCAGGGCAGCGGCTACGAGCTGCCCCGGGCCTGCATCGCCGCGGCGATCCCTTATCTCGATCTCGCGGACGGCCGCGCGTTCGTGGCCGGCATCGGCGAGCTGGACGACGCCGCGCGAGCGGCCGGCGTCGCGATCCTGGCCGGCGCGTCGAGCGTCCCGGCCCTGTCCGGTGCCGCCGCGCGGCGCTTGGCCCAGGGGATGGACGCTGTCAGCGCCGTCGAGATCGCCATCAGCGCCTCAAACCGCGCGACCGCCGGAACGTCGGTCGCCGCGGCCATCCTGAGCTACGTGGGCAGGCCGATCCGGCTCTGGCGCGGGCAGCGCTGGTCGGTGGCCATCGGCTGGCAGGAGTTGCGGCGCGAACGCTTCGCCCTGTCTGACGGCTCCTCCCTCGGCCGCCGCTGGCTGGCGCTGGCAGACGTCCCGGACCTCGAACTCCTGCCCGGTCGGCTTCCTGGCCGGCCGGCGGTCAGCTTCAGGGCCGGGACCGATCGCGCGCTGCAGGTGATCGGCCTCTGGTGTGCGAGCTGGCCGGTGCGCTGGCGCTGGATCCCCTCCTTGCAGACGCTCGCGGGCGGTCTCCTCCTGGCGCAGCAGCTGACCGCCCGCCGGGGCTCGGATCGGTCCGGCATGGTCGTCCGGATGTTCGGCTCGGCCGATGGGCGCCGCGTCGAGCGGTGCTGGACGCTCCTCGCGGCCGACGGTCACGGCCCGGAGATCCCCGTGCTGCCGGCGGCGATCCTCGCCGAGCGGATCCTGGCCGGCTCGATCGCCCCCGGCGCGCGCGACGCCGGGACCCTGCTCGATCTGACGGATTTCGAGCCGATCTTCGCGGGCCTGTCGATCCGTCACGACGTGCGGGAGTCGGTCCAGGCCGATGCGCTCTACGCGACCGTCATGGGGCCGCGCTTCGCCAAGCTCGCCCCGCGCGTCGCGGCCCTGCACGGCGTCCTGCGCGAGGCAGGGGCGCATGGTCGCGCCGTCGTGACGCGCGGCCGTCACCCGATCGCGCGAGCCCTCGCCGCGCTGCTCGGGTTTCCGGCCACGGGCGAACATGCCGTCCACGTCGGCTTCAGCGAGAGGCACGGAGTGGAACGCTGGACGCGGACGTTCTCCGGTCGCCGGTTCGCGAGCGCGTTCTTCGAAGAGCGCGGCTGCGTGGTCGAACGGTTCGGCCCGTTCCGCTTCCGGTTCCACCTCGCGAGCGACGGCGATGGGCTGCGCATGGTGCTGCGCGGCTGGTCGGTTGCCCGCCTGCCGCTTCCGCTGGCCTTCGTACCCCGCGCCTCCGCCCGCGAGTGGCAAGAGGCCGAGCTGTTCCACTTCGACGTATCGATCGTCCTGCCACTCGTCGGGCTGATGGTCCACTACGCGGGCTGGTTGGCTACCGACGACCGCGCGGGCGAGCGTTCCGGCTTCGCGGCATGAGTCGACACGCGCTCCGTCCCGGAGACTGCGGGCGGCCCGCGGTGCGCGCGGGAGGAGCTCTCGGGATCTCCGGGTGCCGACGCTCTGCCGCGGGCTCGAGCTGTCCGGGCGCCATCGGGATCGCGCCGTCTCGGACGCGGACCTCCGAGGGACGTCGGACCTGATCGCGATCCCGAGATCGCGCCCCCGTATCATCCAAGCATCATCGCGGCGGATCGGCCCCGCGCCTAGATCAAGGGCCGCCGCGATGGCGCGCTCGAGTATGTCAGATCCGATCGACGTCCCAGCTGCCAGAGTTCCAGGTTACAACCGTAACCGAATGATCTTCCGAACGACACGAAATGGATCGATTGCCGAATCTAATATGCATCTCGGACGGATGAGAGGTCTGAGAATGAACGTCGTAGCATCCTCGCCTGCCCCTGCCGCGAGGGCCGGAGATCCGGACGCGGCGCTGCTCGCGACTGTCGAGACACTTCGGCCTCTGATCGCGGAGCACCGGTCGGCCTTGGCTGTCGGACCGGACCTGCCGGAGCCGGTCGCGGAGGCGCTCGTCGAGGCCGGTCTCACACAACTCTGGCTCCCCCGGGGCCTGGGCGGTCCTGAGACCCATCCGCTGCGCGTTCTCGCCGCCATCGAGGCCTTGGCGGAACTCGACGGTTCGGTTGCCTGGTGCGCCGCGATCTCGTCCGGGGGCGCGTCACGCTTCGCCGACCTCATCGATCGGGACGCGATGCGCGCGCTCATGCCCGCCGGCAAGAAGTTCGCGGGCAGCGGCAGCGGCCAGCCGACGGGAACGGCGGTTCGCGACGGGGCCGGCTGGCGGATCAACGGACGCTGGTCCTGGGCGAGCTTCTGCCGCTTCAGCTCGGTCTCGGCACTGATGTGTCTCGAGATCGAAGGGGGACAACCGAAACTCGACGCGCACGGGCGGCCGTCTGTGCGGGGCGTCTTCATGGCCTCGAAGGACGTCGAGGTCGTCGGCAACTGGAACGCCGGTGGGCTGCGGTCCAGCGGGAGTCACGACGTCGTCTGCACCGACATCTGGGTGCCGGACGCGCGGACAGTCGACGGCGCGCGCATCATGATGCCGCACGATAGGGAGCCGCTCTACATGCTGCCGATGGCATCGGCGGCCGCGATTGCCGCCGCCGGCGTTCCGCTGGGACTCGCTCGGGCCTCGATCGACGCGTTGATCGATCTCGCGCAGACGAAGACGCCGCATGGCGGCAAGGTGCCCTTGCGACTTCGCGAGGACGTTCAGGTCGCGGTCGCGCGCGCGGAGACGAGTCTCGGCGCCGCCCGCGCCTTCGCCCGCGATACGGTCTCCGGTCTCTGGTCTGAAGCCGAGAACGGCCGCCCGGTCACCCCCGCGTGGCAGGCCAAGATTCGGCAGGCCTGCTGGTACGCAGGCCACGTCGGGAAGCAGGTGGTCACGAGCATGTACGAAGCGGCGGGCAGTTCCGCCGTTCTCGAGGCGCTGCCGTTCGCGCGCCAGTTGCGCGATGTGTACGCGACCTGCCAGCACATGCAGTATCAGGACCGCATGCTCGTGCCGCCTGGCCGTATCCTCCTGAGCCTCGAGGCCGACGCACCTTTCATCTAGATAGAAGCGACAGATCCTTTCTGAATAGTGGGAAGACGCGCGGGTTTCGGCGGCGCCGGGAGCGCGCGGTCCCCTTTTCCCGTCGCGGCATCCGCGCCGGCCAGACATCGGGGTCGCCGCTCAGTGAAATCGGCGCGCCCGCTTCCGGCTGGCGGATGCCTTCGTGCGGACATAGCCGCGGGAGCCGATCACGACGCTTAGGGAGCTGTGAGGACGTTCGGAGCCGGGTCGGACGCTGCCGAAGTCCTACGCCTTGTCGCTGGCATCCGGCAGGTCGCGGAGACGCTCTGCTTCAGCGGTCAGCACCGCGACGGAGCGCTGACGCTCTTGGGGTCACGTACCGCAGCGAATGCGCTCAGGAGCGCCGCAATAGCCTTCTGCATCGCGTCGCTGTCGGAGGATGGAGATCCTGCCTGATCGTATAAGGAGGCGACAGGCACACCGAGCTCAGCGGCAATCCGCTGGACGAGGCGGGCGGTGGGTATCTCGCGTTCCATCACAAACCTATGCCATCGCGACGCCACGCTGGCCCTAGTTCATGACCACGCCCGCAGCCTTGGGGCTGACCTGCGTAGCGAGATGGCGGCCGACGAGCATGAGGGCGTTCGCGAACAATGCTCGTCCGTCATCGTCGCCCACGGCGCTCGCAGTTTTGAAGGCCGCGATCAGGTCGTCGGTCATCTCTTCGAGATCGCTCTCGTCGCGCCCGAGTATGGATATCGCTCTGAGCACAGCATCGGATGGCGCTGGTTCGGATCCGTTCTGGTTGGCTGGCTCAGCGCGCAGCGATGCACGGTGGAGACGCACTGCCTTGAGCGTCTCCTGAGTATGGTCAGATACTTCCTTCAGTTCTCGCCGTATCGCTGAAAGACGCTGCTGTAATGCAAGACTGACCGCCTGCAACTCCCGGGCACGGGTTATGGTCGCTTCAACCGAAGCCCGGAGTTGTGAGAAGCGAGTTTCGATTTCAACCATTGCGCGGTTCCTGCGCGCCTTCATGCAACTCCTAGAATGAGTCGTCAAATTCGCTCATCGAGCGGTGGCTGCTTCGAGGCGAACATTCGAGGCCCGCTTGTTACCCCTGTCCGAGTTGCCGGGCAGCCGACGAGTGTCCGCTTCTGGGCAGCGCCAATGCTCGTCCGTATGGCTGGCACGGGTCCGCAGGAGCGATCCGCCTCTTCCAGAGGATCTGCTTCGAAGCGGTCATCCGCTTGCGGCCGAGGCTGTGTCGAGAGTCCCTCCCGAGACAGACTTTCGGCCTTGCCTGCGGAGGCCAGCACGGGGCGGTTCGTCGAAGGACAGGACCGTCGGCAGTCCTGGTTGTCGCCCAGTCCGTTGGATGACGACGTCACCGCCGGCAATCCGGTTCGGGTGATCGAGGTCTTCATCGAGGAACGCGATCTGGGCGTCCCGGCTTCACCCGCTTCGAGCCCGCGGCGACGGGACGGCCTGCCTATGATCCGGCCACGCTTCCGCAGCTCCACCTCTACGGCCATCTCAACCGAGTGCCGTCGACCCCGCGAGCCTCATCTCGTCGTGGCCCATGAGGTCGTCCACGAGGGCCCGACCGGACCCAACTCCTCGCCTACAACGTGAATCGGATGATCCGCCTGTTCGGCACAACCTGGCTCATCCAGGCCGTTCGAGCCTGACCTGGCCGACCGCGCCGCCGTCATCGTCCTGCCGAGCGACGCTGCCGGCCACGAGCAACGCGTTCTGACACGGCCTCGGTCGCTTCCGGAACGGCAGTTCGGGGGGACTCCTGCCCGTCCGCTTCGAGAGTTCGGATGCACCGAGGCGGACGTAGCCGTGGCAGCCGTCCGCGACCCAGGCCGCCGTTTCGGACAGGAGAGGCGTGACGGGAATGTCAGGCTCAAGGCCGGGCCTGTTATGAACGGTATTTTCATCGTCTTCTTTCATACCGACTTCAGGGGGCGGCACGTACAGGCAAGACATGATCTATGGTGCTGCCGGTCTAGCCGCCGACCATTCGCGCGCGTTTGTTTTCACTGCTCTTGCTATCTGCCTCGTGGCCGGGTGGCTGGTCGCCGCACTCATGCGCACGATCAGCGAGGCCGATCTGGCTCAGCGGTACCGCTGGCTGGCGGGAACGGCAGTCGTGGCCGGCTTGGGCGTCTGGACAACCCATTTCGTCGCCATGCTGGGCTACCGGCCCGATATGGTGCTGGGCTTTGATGACACGACCACCATCTTCTCGGCGCTGGTCGCCATCTTGGTCGTGGGGCTGCCGCTGGCCCTGGCGAGGCTCTTTCCGTCTTGGCGTATCCGGACCCTGGCTGGCGCGGCCGCCGGGTTCGGTATCGGCGCGATGCATCACGCCGGCATGGCAGCGCTCGAGGGATGCCAGCAGACCCATTCGCCGGTCATGAACGTTCTGGCCGCAGGTATCGGTGCTTGCAGTCTCGCGCTGGTTTGTGGGCTGCCGCGACGCTTGGCGACGCCTTGGGTGGTCTGCGCTCTTTTCACCCTGGCAGTCACCGGTACTCACTTCGTCGCGATTGCCGGCACGACGCTGGTGCCCATCCAGGGCTATCGCGGCTTGCCGAACGAAAATATCGTGCTCAGCATCTTGACCACGGGAGGCGCTGCTGTCCTCTTCCTCGGGGCATTCCTGACGATCCTCGCGGCACGACGCTTCGACGCCCAAGAGCGTGCCCATTCATCAATTTTGAGAACCGCTCTCGACAATATGTCGAATGGGTTGCTGTATCTGGACCCGGCTGAACGCGTGCGCCTGTACAACCGGCGCTACCTGGAGATCTATCACATCCCTGTCGATGTCGATCTTACGGGCATGACCATCGATCAGATCATCGACCTTGTCGGCTATCGTCACGGCTGGACCGCAGAGCGGCGAGAGGCGGCGCGCCGGCGGGTCGACGACTGGCGGAACGTCAAGAACTCCAAACAGATCGACTACCCGCTGGAGGACGGCCGCGTTCTACAGGTCGAGATCCGCCCCATCGAGGACGGCGGCAATGTCGTCACCTTCGACGACGTGACCAAAGAGCGCGAGGCGCAGCGCCGGATTGCGGAATTGGCCTTCTGCGATCCCCTGACCAAGCTCGCCAATCGACGGGCTTTGAGTGCACGGTTGGAGCACGATTTTACACCTAAGCGCGTCGTCAAGCTCCTGCTGATCGATCTCGATCGTTTCAAGCAGGTTAACGATACCTACGGTCACGTGGTCGGCGACCAGCTCCTCATCCAGGTCGCCAACAGGCTGAGGACGATCGCGGGACCGGACGGCTTCGTAGCCCGGCTCGGCGGTGACGAGATGGCGGTGCTGGTCTACGGCGATCAGACCCAGGCCATGGCTGTCGCCACCGCGGTGATCGAGGCACTGGCCCTGCCGTATGGGATCGACGACCTCACTGTGTCGATCGGCTGCAGCATCGGTCTGTGCTGCACGGATGACGCGCAGGATGCGATCGAACTCATGCAGTTCTCGGACATCGCGCTCTACGAGTCGAAGCGCCAGGGTCGAGGTCGAACGAGCTGCTACACGCCCGACATGTTGAGGACCGTCGCCGATCGGGTTCAGCTGGAAACGGACATGCGTGCCGCGATCGAACGGGGAGAGATGTATCTGGCCTTTCAGCCGGTGATCGCCCTCGTCGACGACCGGATCATCGGCTACGAGGCGTTGATCCGCTGGGATCACCCGAAGCTCGGAGCCGTGTCTCCGGCCCGGTTCATTCCGTTGGCAGAGGAGACCGGGCAGATCATTCCGATCGGAGCCTGGGTGTTGCAGGAGGCGTGCCGGCAGGCCGCGCGATTGCCGAACGATGTCTACGTCGCGGTCAACGTTTCACCGGTTCAGTTTCGCTCTCCGCAGCTCTTGTCTGATCTCACGCAGGCTCTGGCCAGAAGTGGCCTGCCGGCCGAGCGTTTGGAGATCGAACTCACGGAAACAGCGATCGTCGAGGACGGCCCTCGGATCGCCAAGATCCTGGCCGCTATCCGCCGCCTCGGCGTGACGGTCGCGATGGATGATTTCGGCACGGGTTACTCGTCGCTCGCCCATCTGCGCGACTTTCCGCTCGACCGCATCAAGGTGGACCGTTCCTTCGTAGCCACGGCCGAGACGGACCGTCACTCGTTGGCGGTGCTGAAAGGCATCATGCATATCGCGAAGGCGCTGGATGTCGTGCTGCAAGCCGAGGGCGTAGAGACGCCGTCGCAGCTCGCCCTCATGCGCGAGATTGGTTGCGATGCGATCCAGGGCTACCTGATTGGACGGCCGCAGCGATTGGTGGACAGCACTGTGCCGATGGCTCTCTCGGCCTAGCTTCGCGACCGAGTCATGAGCGTCCGCTTCGCCAGTGCGCATGAGCCGTAGGCGGCGGCCGGATAGGGGCGGAAACGGGAGCCGCTCCGGGTGGTTTCAAGCCTTTCTGCTTCTGGAGAGCGGATGCATCGATGCTGGCATGGATGTAGGGACCCCCGCTGACCCAACGCGGACCCGGGAAGGTTCTGCCGTCAGGCTTTCAAAGGATCACTCGGTAAGAAGCGAATGGTCCATGCACCGCAATTCGCGCTCGGCGGGCGCTTGGCCGTCAATCAGCGCAACGGCTTTGCTGCAGCGTTTTCCGTTTCTTTGAGCAGCACGCGGCTCCGTTCCACGGCTGTTCGCATCTCTGTGGCGTCCGCTCGCATCTCGGCGATCTGAGCCCGCATCTCAGCCACCATCGCGCGTCCATGCCGCACCTGCGCCGAAGGAGATAGGTCAGGGGCCTGGGGGGCCCGCTCAGACTTGCGCCCGTCGTGAAGGCGCTCGTTGAACGGCACCTCCATCAGCTCAGTCTGCGCGGCGTCGCAGATCAAGAACGCACAGGCCAGGGGGGCGGTGCCCTCGTGCAGGAGATCAACGCACAGATCCGGGATCGCCCGGCAGGCTTCCAGGTAGGCGGCCTCCAAACTCGGTCTGTCGAGCCCGTCCGTATCCCGCTCCAGCCTCCTGGGGGTGCGCAGGTGGAAGTAGAACAGCGGCATCGTCTCAGCGCATCACCATCGCCCGCGCGGGGGCGAGATGAAGGTAGTCTGGCTTGAAGTCGCAGAGGGCTGCAAGCCGCTCTGGATCCGGCACGTGCATCCAGCGCTGTTTCAGCACGATCAACCCGTCATCCCGTAGCACGCGGATCGATCGGTTGACGTGCACGGGAGTCAGGCCCGCGGCGTCGGCGAATTCTTCCTGTCGCAACGGCCAGGGAAAACCATCTTCGACTGGCACGCGAACAGCTTGTAGCCGAGCCTGTATCTCGCAGATCAGGTGAGCGAGGCGCGGGGCCGCCAAGCGGCGGCCATTGTTGATGAGCCACTGGCGCAAGATGCTGTCGGTCTGGAGCGAGGACCAGCGGAAGGCCTGGGCAATACCCGGGCGACCTTGCACCGCCTCTGCGATCTCGGCCGGGTTGATTTCCGCGATGAGGCCCGCACTCAGCGTGGTCACGGAATGATCGGCGTAACCGAGCAGGCTCGTCTGCACGTGGCTGATGTCACCGGGCAGGATCAAGTCGGTGATGAGACGCTGACCATCGGCGAGAAGCTTTGACCGACAGGCCCAGCCCTCCAGCATGACGAAAACGCGCTGGACTGCATCGCCTTCCGCGACGAGCTGTTGGCGTGGCTCGACGACCCGCGTTTGTCGAAGAAGGCGATTCAGGCAGGCGCGATCCTCCGCGGTGAGATCTGCACCATATGCCAGCCTGCGGAGGAAACGATCCAGCATAAGGAGGCACCATTCCGTCGTCGGTATCTAGTCAGAAACGTTCGATCTCCCAGCGCAAGTTGTGCTGGCGCGTCGCCGGTCAATGCCGGCGAGGCACAGGGCAGAATCGTACGGACGGCGCTGCGCGAAATGGAAGCTTCTGCGGCGCGGGAAGGTTGAGGGCGGAACGTCCGCCGGCGGGCGGTGAGTCGATCTCCGCGTCCCACTGCGGGCGGCACGCGCTGCGCGGCCCGGTCTCCAGACCGGACGTGCGGGCACATCGCGCCGCCCTGATCGAAATGATGAGCGCCAGGCCAACAGACGGCATCGGAGCGAAGCGCGCCCTAGGCGGCCTTCCGCTCGCCTCCACAGGACCTGCCGGCCCGCGGGGGCCCGTCTCAGCCTCGCGCATTCGAGGGCTCGGCGCCGTAACCGGCTTCACGTGGGGGATTCTCCCCCCCTCTCCGCCAGTCTCTCTTTCAAAGCGCTCGAGGACCGGCGTCCTCCCGCTGTACCGGCGCCCGTCCGTGACCTCTGTGGAGCCCGCAGGCCGCGATCAGAAGCTGTACCCGACGCGCAACCGCATCTGATGGCGGTCGAAGCTCGACAGGTCGAGCGGCCCGGGCTCGCCCGTCGCCCGCCCGGCGACCTGGAAGCTCCAGGTGAACGAGGCCCAGGCCTGGGGTGACAGGGTCGTGTAGGCGGTCGGCCCGAGATACACGGCCTCGCCCGCGAACCTATCGAGCGCCAGACCGTCGTAGGTCCGGGCATAGCGTGCCTCGCCGCCGAGGAAGAGGCCGGGCCGGACGCAGTAGGCCAGTGCCCCCGCCACCTCGATCCCCGAACCGCGCACGGGCGCGTCCATCGCGGTCAGCCGCGTCGTCGAGAGCGCGAAGCCGACATTGACGGCGGCGATCAGCTTGCCGGGAATGATCTCGCGGTCGGCCAGCAGGCCGATCTCGGTGCCGAAGCTGCGCGCCGGCACGCCCGACCCGCCGTCGACGGTTCCGTAGCCCGGCACGATGTTGAGGGTCAGACCGAAGGCGGCCGCCCGGCGGTCCAGCAGGCGCAGCCGGGTCTCGAGGAAGCCGCCGTTGAAACCGCCCGTGGTCCGGGTCGGGGTGCCGGGCGCACCGATGTCGTAGGCGTTGAAGGTGACGCCCGGAGCCAAGCGGAAATCGTGGGTCAGCGGCACCTTCAGGGCCAGGGAGCTGTCCACGGTCAGGAAGCGGGCGACGCGCCGGCCGAGGCGCCCGCTCGTCTCCCATTCCAGCTCCGCCTCTCCGGGAACGCCGAGGTCGCTGCCCTCGGTGAAGCCGAACAGATGCTCGCTGTCGAGGTCGCCCGGCGTCAGGTTCTCGGCGGCGGTGGGCAGGCTCTGGGCCCGCGCCGGGGCCGCGGTGAGCGCGAGCGCCGCGGCGAGGCCGCACAGGACCGATCCCGGAGCCGAGCGTCGACGCGGAGTGCCGGTGTGCGTCATAGCCCTGACCCATCATTATAGCTGATGCTATATCTAATAGGGTTGGCGATGCCAGGCCGTCAACGGTCGGGCGTGCCGTATGGGCGGGTCGACGAAGGTCCGGCCGCGGATCCGGCGCGGCGCGCGCCGGAGGAAGCGGCGGCGCGCGGCGGCCGCGGCGCCGGTCGTGGGCCGGTCGGGCGTGAGCCGTATCCGCGCTCCGGCTCACGCGGGACCGGTCTCGGGGGCTGTCCCGGGCGCGGGCGGGGCGGCGACCGGCCCGGGCTGCCGCCCGCGCGCGCGGCGCTCCTCGAGGCGCTGCAGGATCACGTAGAAGGACGGGACGAACAGCACCGCCAGGCAGGTCGAGGCGAGCATGCCGCTGAACACCGTGATGCCGATGGACTTGCGCGCCGCGGCCCCGGCCCCGGAGGCGGTGACGAGGGGCAGGACGCCGAGGATGAAGGCGAATGAGGTCATCAGGATCGGGCGGAAGCGCAGTCGCGCCGCCTCCACGGCGGCGGCCGCGATGTCGAGGCCGGACTGCCGCTTCTCGCGGGCGACCTCGACGATCAGGATGGCGTTCTTGCTCGCCAGCGCGATCAGCAGGATCAGGCCGATCTGCGTGTAGAGGTTGTTGGCGACGCCGAGCAGCAGCAGCGCCCCGACCGTGCCCAGCAGCGCCAGCGGCACGCCGAGCAGGACCGCCAGCGGCAGGATCCAGCTCTCGTACTGGCCGGCCAGGACCAGGTAGACGAGGAGGATGGCGAGCCCGAACACGAGGTAGATCTGCGCGCCGACCGCCTTCTCCTGGTACGACATCGCCGTCCAGTCGTAGCCCGTGCCCGGCGGCAGCACCTTCGCGGCGATCTGCTGCATCAGGTCCAGCGCCTGCCCGGAGCTGAAGCCCGGTGCCGCCCCGCCGACGATCGTCGCCGTCGGGTAGAGATTGTACAGGCTGATCAGGGACGGGCCCTGCACGGTTCTGATCTCCACGACGGTGCCGAGGGGTACCATCACGCCGTTGCCGGCGCGCACCTTCAGGTTCTCGACGTCCTCGGGACGGAGCCGGTAATCGGGCGCGGCCTGCACGTAGACTTGGAAGGTTCGGCCGAACTTGTTGAACTGCGTGACGTAGGACGAGCCCACGTAGCTCGAGAGCGTCGAGAAGACCTGACCGACCGTCACGCCGAGGGCCTCGGCCTTGACCCGGTCCACCGCGATCGCGATCTGCGGCACGCCGGCCCGGAACGAGGTGTTGAGCTTCCGCAGCCCGGATTGCGCGTTCCCGTCGGCGACGATCGTCCGGGCGAGGCTCTCCAGCAGCGGGTAGTCGAAGTCGCCGTTGCGCAGCTCGATCTGCATGGTGAAGCCGCTGGCGTTGCCGATGCCCTGGATCGGCGGCGGGATCAGCACGAAGGTGTCGGCGTCCTCGACGCCCGCCAGCATCGTGTTGAAGCGCTCGTAGAGGCTGCGCAGATCCTGGCCCTTCTCCCCGGCGCGGGCGTCCCAGTTCTTGAGAACCACGTAGGCGACGCCGGCATTGGGCAGGGTGGCGTTCGAGTCGAGGACCGAGATGCCGCTGATCGAGAGGACGTTGTCGACGCCCGGCGTCGCCTTCGCCTGGGCGCTGATCCGCTGCATCACGGCGTCGGTGCGCTCCTTCGAGGCCCCGTCCGGCAGCTGCGCGCCGATCAGGACGTAGCCCTGATCCTCGGTGGGCAGGAAGGCGGTGGGCAGGCGGGTGAGCCCCCATCCGGCGAGACCGATCAGCAGGAGTGCCGCGGCGACCATCAGGCCGCTGCGCCGGACCATGCTGGCGATCAGCCGGGCGTACCCGTTCTCCAGGACGCCGTAGACGCGGTTGAAGCCGCGGTAGAACACGTTCCGCTTCTCCGGCGGCACCGGCTTGCGCAGCCACAGGGCGCACTGGGTCGGCTTCAGGGTGGCGGCGTTGATCGCGCTGATCAGCGCGGTCGCGGCGATCACCAGGGCGAACTGCTTGTAGAGTTGCCCGGTCAGGCCGGGGAGGAACGCGGCCGGCACGAACACCGACATGAGCACCAGGGTGATGCCGATGATCGGGCCGAACAGCTCCTCCATCGCCTTCTCGGCCGCCGCCCGCGGCGAGAGGCCCGCGTCGATGTGGTGGGACACCCCCTCGACGATCACGATGGCGTCGTCCACCACGATGCCGATGGCCAGCACGATGGCGAACAGCGTCGAGAGGTTAACGCTGAAGCCCATCGCCGCCATGGCCGCGAAGGCGCCGATGATGGTCACCGGCACCGTCGTCGCCGGCACCAGCATGGCGCGCCAGTCCTGGACGAAGACCAGGATGACGATCAGGACCAGCACGGCCGCCTCGAACAGCGTCCTGTAGACCTCGTGGATCGAGGCCTGCACGAACTCCGTCGTGTCGAACGGGATGGCGTAGACGAGGCCCGACGGGAAGGTCTTCGCGAGCTCGGCCATCCGGGCGCGGACCGCGTTCGCCACCGTCAGCGCGTTCGCCTCGGGCAGCTGGTAGATGCCGATGCCGGCGGCGGGCTGCCCGTTCAGCGTGAAGGACTGGCTGTAGGTCTGCGCGCCGAGCTCGACCCGGCCGACGTCGCGCAGGCGGGTGATGCGGCCCCCGTCCTGCGCGTCCGCCTTGATGACGATGTTCTCGAAGTCCGGGGCGTTGTTGAGCCGCCCGTTGACGTTGAGGGTGTACTGGAAGTCCTGTCCGGCCGGGACCGGCGGCATCCCGACGGCGCCCGCGGTGACCTCCTGGCTCTGCTGCTGCACGATGTTGATGATGGCGTCGGGGGTGAGGCCGCGGGCCTGGACGAGGTCGGGGTCGAGCCAGATCCGCATCGCGTACTGGCCCGCGCCGAACACCGTGACGTTGCCGACGCCGGGCAGCCGGGCCAGCTCGTTCTGCACGTTGATGACGCCGTAATTCGACAGGAACAGGCTGTCGAACTTCCCGTCGCTGGCCGACAGTGTCACGAATTGCAGGACCGCGGTGGATTTCTTCTGGGTCGTGACGCCCTGAACCTGGACCGCCTGCGGCAGCGACGACATCGCGATCGCGACCCGGTTCTGCACCAGCACCTGGGCTTGGTCGCCGTCCGTCCCGATCGCGAAGGTGACCGTGAGCGTGTAGGTGCCGTCGCTCGCGCTGGTCGACTGCATGTAGAGCATGCCCTCGACGCCGTTGACCTGCTGCTCGATCGGTAGCGCCACCGTGTCGACCACCGTGCGGGCGCTCGCGCCCGGATAGCGGGTGGTGACCTGGACCGTCGGCGGCACGACGTTGGGATACTGGGACACCGGCAGGTTGAGCAGCGACACCGCGCCGATCAGCACCATGACCAGGGCCAGCACGTTGGCCAGGACCGGCCGCTCGATGAAGAAGCGCGAGATCATGCCGTTGGCCCTCGGTGCCGGCGTCTCAGGGGCCGTCCCACCGCATCGGCGGGACGCGCTTTGGCGGAGGCCGGCCCCCGGGCGCGGGGAGGATCGGCGCCGCAGACCCGGGGCCGCGTCGGCGCGGCCGGGTCCCGCGGCCGATCTCTCACCGCTGGGGCGGCGCCGGTTCGGACGAGGCGTCGGCCACGGCCGCCCTCTGGGGGGCGACCTTCGCGCCCGGTATCGCCCGCTGGATGCCGTCCGTGACGACCCAGTCGCCGGGCGCGAGCCCCGTCTCGATCACCCGGTAGCGCCCGTCCCGGGGGCCGAGCGTCACCACCCGCTGGGAAACGACATCGTCGGCCCCGACCGTGAGCACGTAGCTGCCCTGCTGGTTCGTCCCGATGGCGTCGTCGCGGACCAGCAGGGCCTTATCCTGGCGTCCGACCGGGATCCGGACCCGCACGAACAGGCCCGGGAGGAGCGCGTGGTCGCCGTTCTCGATGAGCGCCCGGGCCATCAGCGTGCCGGTGGACGGGTCGACCTGCGGCGCGAGGTAGTCGAGCTTGCCGGTATGGGGATAGCCGGTCTCGGTCTGCAGGCCGATCTCCACCGGGATCTTGGACAGGTCGCCCAGCGTCCGCTGCGTCGCGAGCAGGTGCTGCTTGACCAGCAGAACCTGCTGCTCGCTGACGTTGAAGTAGACGTAGAGCGGATCGATGCGCACGAGCTGCGCCAGCTTGGTCGGCCCGCTGATGCCGACGAGCGCCCCGACATCCACGAGGTGGTTGGTGACCACGCCGTCGAAGGGCGCCGAGACCTGCGTGTAGCCGAGATTGATGGTGGCGATGTCGAGATTGGCCTGCGCCTCCATGAGGGCGGCGCTGGCTTGGTCCAGCTTGGTCTTCGCGTCCTCGACGCGCGCCTGCGAGGCGAATTCCTGCCGGCCCAGCGTGGACTGGCGCTGATACTCGGACTGGGCGTTCGCCAGGGTGGCCTGCTGCGCCGCCAGGGCGCCCTGCGCCTGCTTGAGCTGCGCCTCGTAGGTGTTGCGCTGGATGGAGAAGAGCGGCGCGCCCTTCTTCACGACGGCGCCGTCCCTGTAGGTGATCGCCTCCAGGAAGCCCTGGACCCGCGCCTCGAGTTCGACGGCCGCGAAGGCCTTGGTGTTGCCGGTGAGCTCGAAGTAGCGCGTCACCGTGCGCATGGCCGGCTGCGCGACCGAGACGGTGGGCGGCGGCGGCGGGACGTACTGGTTCGAATCGTGGCAGCCGGCGGCGAGTCCCGCGATGGCGGCCAGGACGAGGAGACGGAGGGATCCGGGGAGCTGAAACACGATCGGCACGGTCGACCCTCAACCTGAGAGCGTTACGGGACGGTCTTCGGCCTCGGTCCAGCCGCGGCTACTGGCCGTCCTCGGCCTTGGCTTCCCGGGCGAGGGTCAGGCACTCCAGCAGATCGACGTAGCTGGGCAGGCCGTCGAGCTGGGCTTCCGCCGCGCAGCGCGTCCGGTCGACCGCCGGGAAGCTGGACCACTTCTTGGCCACCTCGGCGCGGGCCGATCCCTCGTCCTGGAGGCAGAGTTTCTGCCGACCGACATCGAGGGTCATCTCCTGCGTCGCCGCCCGGCAGCTGCCACGAACGTCGAAGACCGGCATCTTGTCCGAGGCCGGCGTCGTCAACGCCAGCTCCAACAGCAGGGCGGGGACAGCAAACATCATGATCGGCACACCCGCGCGTCGCCTCGACCGGGTAGCCCGGTCGATCCGTGTTTTGGCAGCCCCGAACGGTTGCCGTGCCCTGCGGCAATACAGGTTCGATACGCAAGACCGACTCGATTCGGTTGCCTATCCTGTATCGATAGCATAGCTCGCCGCCGAGTTGTCGCAACAAAAATTGTTATCAACCAGGGCATACTACCTAACATGGCCGGCGACCGGCATATCGGCGAGGCGATATCTGCGATATCCACCGGATACGTAAGATCGATAGAGAGAAAAGGTTATTATATAAAGTATAAGCGTGTTCCCGGGCGCTGGATCGGTTCAGCGTGCGCGCGGGGCGACTGTACAATCGTTCGGGCCGCGCCCGCCGTCGTCGGCGTGTCGTCGGCGTGTCGTCGGCGTGTCGTCGGCCGGCGCCGGGCCTGCGCTGACGAAGAAGCCCCCGGTGCGGCCGACGACGAGGGCCTCGGGCTTGAGCGCGCCCATCCTGTCGGCGAGGGCTCCGCCTCCGGCGCGGAGCGGGCGGGCTCGCGTCCGCGGCCCGGCGCCCGGGCCGTTCGGGTGAGCGTTCGCCGGGCGCCGGCGCGGCCGGCTCGGGGAGGATCGTCCGGGCGCGCGCGGTGCGCCTTGCCCGGCCGGGGCGCCCGCCTCACTGTGCGCGCGCCCGCTTCCGCGGCCGCAGACCCGACGGCGCCGCTTCACGGGAAGACCGGAAGGGAGAGACATGAATCTGCTGAAGCGGCTGTTCGGACGCGCCGATGCGGCACCGGCGGCGGAGGCGCCGCCGGACGAGCCGCTTCTCGTCAACGCCTACGCGACCGTGCGCGACCTGCCCGCGCTGGCCTTCCCCCACGAGCCGAACGGGCGTCGGGACCTGTCCGACCCCGCCTTGCAGCCGCATCTCGACGGGTTCATCGGCTACGTCATGGGACGGGGCGACGGCCAGATGACCGCCCTGCGCTACCACCTGTGGCGCCACCTGCAGCGCGTCCGCAACCACGTCAGCTTCGCGGTCGCCGCGCCCGATCTGCCGCGCGTCGAGGCCTGGGCGCTCGCGGCGAACGCCGTCCTCTTCCTGCCGGACGGCTCGGTGCGCGCGCCCGACATGGCGCTCCTCATGTCGGCCGCGGGTGAGACGGATCCCGCGGCGCGCCTGCCCTATCCGCCCGACGCCGTCGCGCGCCGCGCCCGGACCCTGGAGCGGCTGGGGAACCTGGACCCGAAGCCGCCGGCCGGCATGCCCCCCGCGCTCGGCGAGGCGGAGTTGGCACTTCGACCACCGGCGGAGGTGCTCCGGCGGGCTCTGGCACTGCTCTACATCGCCGCCTGGGGGCAGGCCTTCGGCGCCGGCACGACGCTGATCGCGCCGGGACATAGGGCGCTGAATCCCACCGGCTTCGCTTCCCTGTCGCCGGCCGAGCGCGCCCGGATCGAGGCGGCGGACCCCAGGGACGCCGCGGCGGCGTCCTGGCGCTACGAGGCCGCGAACACCCTGCTGTGGACGCTCGGCGCGAGCGCGGCCCGGATCGCCGACAGCGACGCCGCGGCCGACGTGGACGCGCTCTGGCGGGCAGTCGCGCCGCTCGCGCAGGACGCGGGCGCGGCGGATGTCGCGCGCCTGCGGCCGCCCGGCGAGATCCTGGAGGCGCTGGACCGCGCGTGGCGGGAGCACTGGGTCGTCCGGCAGGCGCGGCAGAAGGGAGTGGCCCCCGCGGGGCTCAACGGCGACGTCGTGGCGGAGCGTCACGTCGCGCTGAACTGGCTGACCGGCTTCCAGAACGACCGCGACACGCCGTGGGACGCGATCGACACGCCGACGTGACCGCACCTCGGCTCAGCGGAGACCGTCGAAGTAGTCGAAGAACACGCGGTCCGGATCGTGCTTGTCGCGCAGCGCGCACAGCCTCTGCCACTTCTCGGGCGTGAACGCCTGGGCGACGATCTCGGGCTGCTCGACCGTGTCGGTCTCGCCGATGTAGTAGCCGATGTTGAACGGCTTCAGCGCGGCGATCACCGCCTGATGCCACGCGGCGTTGGCCTGGTCGTCGTCCGCCTCGCGCCACATGGTCCAGGGGCCGCCATAGACCTTCGAGGTCATGGAGCGGGCCATGTCCCGCTGCGGCCCCGGGACGTCGGGCCCGCAGAAGATCGTCGACAGGAACACCGAGGTCGCCGAAGGCGCGCTCCGCCACAGCGGCAGGATGGCGGCCATCAGCGCGCCGGGGCAGTGATTGGAGTAGGTGGCCTCGACCCGGGAGCGCACGCCCTCCGGGAAGAGCGCGCCGGACGCGTCGAAGAGCTGCTCGAAGTCGAGGGGCGTCGCCCGCGCGCGCGACAGGGGCGCGACCGGTGCGCCGTCCAGCGGCGCCAGCGCGCGCCGCGCCGCCTCCGGTGTGTCCTCGAAGGCGGTGGCGGTGACCATGCAGACCCAGCCGTTCTGGGCCGCCGCCTGCGCGGCCAGCGCGGGCGGCGCCTTGACGAGGAACTGGGTCAGCTCGACGCTCGGCGCGATCGTCGGCGCCGCCTCGCCGAGCCACCTGCCGATGGCCGGCGCGTCCTCGAGGCGATAGAAGTACTCGCTCCCGTGAATGGCTTTCGGCAGCGCGTGGAGCTTGAGGAAATACTTCGTGACGATCCCGAAGAAGCCCGGGCCTGCGCCGCGCGCGGCCCAGAAGAAGTCCGGGTTCTCGGTCTCGCTGGCCCGGATCAAGTCGCCCTGGGCGGTGACGAGCTCGATCGCCTCGAGGCTCTCGGTCCCGTAGCCCCAGACCGTGGGGTTCCAGGCCATGCCGCCGCCGAGGAAGTAGCCGCTGGCCTTGACCTGAGGACAGTGGCCGGTCGGGAAGGCGAGGCCGTGGCCGTTGAGCGCCTTCTGGATGTCGCGGTTGCTGAGAATGGGCTGGATGACGGCCCGGCGCTGCGCGACGTCGATCGCCAGGATCTTGTCGAGGCTCCCGAGGTCGATCAGGATCCCGCCGTTGCGCAGGGTCGGCTGGCACCAATTGTGGCCGCCGCCGCGGACGACCACCTTGAGGCCGTGCGCGCGGGCGAACGTCACCGTGGCGACGATGTCGTCCTCGTCGGCCGCCTTGACGATCATCTGCGGTGCCCGGTCCGGGATCAGTCTGTTCCACAGGTTCCCGTGAAGGGCGTCCCGGAACTGCGGGTCGCCCGCGTCGATGACCGGGCCTCTGCAGACCGTCCTCAGGCTCTCAGCATTCATGTCCAGGCACTGCGCGGGCGGGGAGACCCGCTCGGGCGAGGGGGCCTGAGCGGGCGGAACAGGACGGCCGATCTCGCGATCCGGCCCTCAGTAGGGGACGCGGTCCGCTTTCTGCGCGTACTTCTTCCAGACCTCGACGGCCTCCTCGCGCATGATCTGCTGGGTCGGGATGGAGCGCTCGCCGACATCCTTCTTGAGTTCGGCGTAGATCATGCTGTCGTCGAAGCCGCCGTACTCCAGCGCGTCTTCGACCTGCGCCGCGTAGTAGACGTTCTTGACGCCGGCCCAGTAGGCGGCCGCCATGCACATCGGGCAGGGTTCGGCGCTGGTGTAGAGCGTCGCGTTCCGGAGCTTGAAGCTGCCCTGCGCCTTGCAGGCCTTCCGGATGGCCTCGATCTCGCCGTGCCAGGTCGGGTCGTTCTCGGCGACGACGCGGTTGGCGCCCTCGGCGATGATCTCGCCGTCCTGGACGATCACGCAGCCGAACACGCCGCCGGCGCTGTCGACCAGTGACGTCTTCTCCGACAGGGCGATCGCCCGGGCCATGAACTTCTCGTGGTTGTCAGACATTGGAACCTCTGTCGTCGCGAAACGGGTCGGCTGATCGAGACTGTGAACCGCGGAGACTTGCTTATCGAGGGGCGATCCCGTTTGTTGTGTCGAACCGCACTAGACTTCAAGGCGTGCTTAACGACTCGGGATCGGCCGGCCGACATTGCCGTCGGGTTGAGCAACGTCGCCGCGCGGTACGGCCGAGCGGTGTCGGCCGCGACGGGCACGCGACCGCCGTCGATCTGCGCGGGCAGGATCGGCGACGGGGCGTGGCGCGGTGCGGGACGTCCGGCTGAGACCGTGCGTCCCGCGAAGCGCATGTTCGTCAGCCAATAACGCGCGGCTACGATGTCTCTGTCGACAGGATAGACAGGGTCGACGGAGCCCCGTCAACGCTTCCGGACAATCGATCGCGGTGGAATTGTAAATGTCCAAGAATGCAATAGAGCGGCCGTGAATAGCTGATCAATGTTGCCGGCAGGCCGATCCGGGCAGCACATCCGGCGCGTTGCGGCCGCGGCCGCGGCCCTCGATCGGGGCGGCGGCGCCCCGGCTGAGACGGACGGACAAGAAATAATCCGTCCCGTCACGGCCGGGCAATCCCGCCTCAGGGCACCGCGATCCGGGTCGGAGGGGGCGGCGCCGCCGCGCGGGGCGACGGCGCGACCGATCCGGGACCTCCAGGCTTCGCGGGGCGATCTTCCAGTCGCTGGTGCCGGCCCGGATCGCGGGTCGTCCCGGAATCGGGCGATCAGGCGGCCGGACGCTCCGCGAGGACGTCGCGGATGGCGCCCCTGACGTGCCCGAGGGCGTCCGCCTCGTCCGAGCCGCCGGTCACGGCGGCCTCGAGGGTCCGGCACGCCGCCGCCAGGCGCGTGTAGCCGAGGCTGCCCGCCATGGCGATCAGGGCGTGCGCCTCCTGGGCGATCGTCGGGCGCGGGGTTCCGGGCGGGAACGCCGCCTCGAGGCGCGCCCGCAGGTCGCCGGTCAGGCGCGCGACCTCGGCCGCGCCGATCGCGTCGCGGAGGCGCTCGACCCGCGCCGCGTCGCGGACAGGTTCCGGATCGGGCGCCGGGCGCGCGGCCGGAGCCGCCGCAAGGCCGGCCGCCGCGGCCGACAGCCCGGCCGGCGTGAGGCTGACCGCCAGCCCGCCTCCGGCCGGCACGCAGGCGGCCAGTTCCTGCTCCGTCAGGGCCAGGATCGCCGCCATGGCGGCGCTGCGGACCAGCCCGGCCGCCAGGATGGGCGCCGGCGCCTCGGCGGCCGACAGGGGCAGGCTGCGGGCGCCGACGTGGAGCCAGCTGAGCAGCCGGCAGGCCGGATCGTCCGAATCCCGAACCGCGGCGGCGAGTCCCGCGCGGCGCTCGGCGAAGGCGCGGCAGGTCTGCGCCAGCGCCGTCCAGGCGGCCGGATCGTCCACCCGGAACGTCGCGTCGCAGGCGTGGCCGAGACGTCCGGTCAGATCGACGGTGGGGAGCAGGTGGCCCGGGCTTCCCGGCGGCAGCGCCCGGCTCTGCGCGAGACCCTCCGCCGCGCCGATCAGGATGAGATCGGCCTCCGCCACGGGGGCGAGGCGGAAGGCGTGGCCCACCGCGGCGGCCGCCTCGGCGCCGAGATCCGGGTACAGGGCGGCGCGCGGGCGCCCCGGGAGGCCGCGCCGCCGCCACAGCGCCTCGGCCGGCGCCTCGTCGGCGGGCCTCGGCGACGGGTCCGGTGCGACGCCCGCGGGCCCGTCCGACGCCGCGTCCGGCGCCGCGTCGGGCGCGCGCAGGCGGTCGAGCGTCGCGTACAGCAGGTCGGGCTCGACCGGCTTGACCAGGATCGCGTCGAACAGCGCGTCGGCGCCCCGGCGCGACGCCAGGCCGTGCCGGTCGGCCGTGATCCCGACGAGGCGGACGCGCCCCTGCGCGCCGACGATCTCGCGCATCAGCCGCGCGAGAGCGTACCCGTCCATCTCGGGCAGGTGGTAGTCGATGAGCACGACGGCGTGGCGGCGCTCGCTCAGGAGCCGCAGGCCCAGAAACCCGTCGGCCGCGCAGTCGAACGCGTCGCCGCGCGCCGCCAGCAGGGCGCCGATCAGGTCGCGCGAGCCGGGATCGTCCTCGACCAGCAGGATACGGTCGGTCATGCGATCCTCACGGGCGGATCCCGGTCCGGGCGACCGGGCCGCGGAGCGCCTCGGGTGGCAGGTCGGCGCCGCTCGCCTCGGCCTGGATGGAGGGCGGTGCGCCGATCGAGGCCTGCCGCAGCGCGGCCGGACCCGCGTCCTGGGGCCCGCGCCCGCCGTCCGGCGCCTCGGCGACGCCCAGGTAGCGCCGGCCCGGCGGCGGGGCGGTCGCGGCGACCGCGGCCCGGGCGACCGGGGCGGGATCCCGCGCCGCGGCCGGAATACGGCCCGCGGTGCGGGGCCGCGCCGCGGGGACGGGCCGCGCCGCCGACGGGCCCGCGACGGGCGTTCCCGCGTGGCGTGGCACGAGCGTGATCTGCGTGATCGCGGCGGCCATCGCCTCGAGGGTGATGTCGTCGCGGCAGAGCCGGATCCGCAGGGACACCGGGCCGGATCGCCCGGAGGCCGGGTCGAGATCGGGGGCGGCGGCGATCCACTGCCAGGCGTAGAGGCAGCGGGCGCCCCCCGCCGCCCGGCCGACCGCGAGTCCGTAGGGCCCGTAGGCGTTGGCGGCGGGCCGGGTCACGACCTGCATCGCCGTTCCGGGGAAGGCCGCGGCGAGCTCGGCGCGGATGCCGGTCTCGGTCGGCCGGCCGCCGGCGGGGCTCGCCTCCCCGGCCGCGCTGCCGCGGGGCATGCGCAGCAGGATGCCGTTCTCGCCCCCCGCGCCGCGGGGCGCGGGGCTCAGCGACACGGCCTGCTCGAAGGCGTCGGCGCCGTCGTGCTCCCGCAGTCGCACCGGCCGGCCCGCCCAGTCCGGCAGGACGGCCATCGGCGTGGCGGGACGGCCGGGATCGGCCGAGGCCGGCAGCCGCCCGTCCGCGATCGCGTCCAGGCTGGCGTAGCGCGGGGTTCCGGCGACGGAGCGCGCCGCGTCCCGGGCCGTGCAGGCGCCGAGGAGGAGGGCGGTCAGCGCCAGGGCGCGGAGGGGGCGGACAGGGAACGTCACGGCGTCGTCTCTCGCACGGTCTGGTTACGCATCGCTTGCCGCGCGCCGAGGGCGCCCGTGGTCGCCGGCGCCTCCCGGTCCGCGGGGCCGCCCGGCTCCGTTCCGGCCCGCGCGGCCTGCTCTTCGGCCCAGAGGGTCCCCCGCGGCGCCGGGCTGTCGGCGGCGCTCGGCTGGCTCGCCTGCTCGCCGCCGTTCCAGGCCGGCAGGAGCGCGAAGCCGTAGCGCTCGTAGGGCATCGGCCCGACGCCCGGCACGCGGCGGGCGACCGTGGGCGCGCGGCCGCGCGGCCGCGCCGACCAGCGCGCCTCGGTGACCGGGCTCCCGGTCGGCGCGGCGCGCAGGTCGTTCTCCATGAGCACCGCCACCGGGAAGTCGCTGCGCCGGATCGCCGGCGGCGCCGGCGTCCGGCCGGCGGCGATCTCGTCGGGCGGCGGCACGCGGCCGCGCGCGGCCGGGCCGGTGACCGCGGCGAGTTCGAGATAGCCGGCGCTCGCCGCGGGCTCGGCCCTGGCGGTCCGGGACTCCGGCGCCTCGCAGGGCATCGGCCGGGCCGCGGCGCTCTGGAACAGCAGGTCGACCACCCGCGGGAACAGCCCGTCGTAGCGGTTCACGACCTCCAGGAAGGTGCGCTCCTGGCGCGTCCGGCGCAGCGACAGGGCGTAGCCGTAGACCGTCGCCTCCTTGGGGTACCAAGCCACGGCGCGCCGGAACCAGCCCAGGGCCGTGTCGAACTGGCAGCGGTTGTAGGCGTACCAGCCGAGGGCCTGCGCGCCCTCGCCCGAGGCCGTCGCCAGGGTGACCTCGGCGTAGCGCCTGAGCCGTTCCGGCTCGATGGCGGGCGGGTCCGCCCGGGTCAGATCCGTCTCCAGCAGGTCGATGAACAGGAGGCTGTTGTTCACGAGCGGCGCCCGCCACGCGTAGGCGACGTCCTCCGCGTCGCGCCGCCGGCCGAGGAGACGGAGGGTGTGGGCGAGGCCGTGCGCCACCATGGCGTCGCCGCCCCGCGCGACGGCGCGCTTGAACCACGCGAGGGCCGTCGGCAGGTCGCGCCGCTTGAACGCCAGCCACGCGACGAGGGCGGCCTGGTCGGGATCGTGCGCGGCCTCCGCGTAGGCCTCGAACGCCGCGAGGTCGTGGGCCGAGACCGCTTGCCCGGCCTCGTCGTGGAGCACGGCGCCGATCCGGCCGCGGATGAGGTCGACGCGGATCGCGTCCAGGTCCCGGGCCTCGCCGAGGGCGGCCAGCCGGTCGACATCGGCCATCGGCAGGATCTGCATCGCCCGCAGCAGGCTGACCCGCCGCTCCTCGGGCCCGAACCGGCCGCCGGTGAGCGCGCCGCGCAGCAGGTCGTAGGCCTTCTCGGGCCGCTCGGTCCGGCCGTAGGCCTCGGCGACGGCCCAGACCACCTCGGCGTCGGCCGCGGCGATGTCGGCGGCGCGGCCGGCGGCGAGGGTCGCGAGGTCGGGCCAGCGGCCCGCCCTGGCGAGGGACAGGCAGGATTCGCGCAGCGCGCGCGCGGACAGGGCGGACTGCAGCGCCGGGGAGGGCGTCCAACCCGGCTCGGCCCGGGCGCGGGCGGCGAGCGCGGCGGCGAGATCGGCGTCGCGGCCGGCGCCGAGCAGGTCCCAGAGGCCGTCCTCGTCCTCGCCGCCGGCGCGCGCGGTCCAGAGATCGGCCGGCGGCTGCCAGCCGGGATGGCGCCGCCGCAGCCGCTCCGTCTCGGCCTCCACCCGCGCGCGCTGGTGCTGGCTCGCGTAGTAGCGCAGGGCGGTCTCGTCCGGCCTGGCGGCGGGCCCGGCGGTCGCGCCGGCGGCGGCGGCCGGAGCGGCGGCCAGCAGGGCGGCGAGGATCAGCGCGGTGCGCATGCCGGGTACCGCGCGTTCAGGGCCGCCAGGGCCAGCAGCTGCAGGGTAACGGGGTAGTAGTTCTCGCTCTCGGCGCGGACGCGCGTCAGGGCCGCCGGGAACGGCGCACCGCGGCTCGCGCAGGCGGCCAGCGCCGGGATGGCGGCGTAGCCGGTCTCGGTCAGCCGCGCGGCGACCCGTCCGGTCCCGGTCTCGACCAGCGCCAGCCCGGCCTCGGGCTTCTGCCACAGGGCGAGGAACGGCGCGTAGAGATCCGGCTCGGTGATGCCCGCCATGGCGAGGTAGAGCGGGATCCGCAGCGCGTTGTAGCCGAACTCCGCCGGGAACCCGTCGGCGGGGCGGGGCGCGGCCCCGGACAGCGAGATCCACTCCACGGGCAGCCGCTGCGACCCGAAGCGGGCGGCCGCGATCAGCCGGCGCCCGCTGCGCGCGAGCGCCCGCCAGTCGAACTCGGGCGCGAGCAGGCCGACCCGGTCGAGGGCCGGGAAGACCCAGTAGGAGAGGTTCACCACCGGGCCGTCCGCCCGATCCTCGGCCGAGAACCCCGCCACCGCCGGCAGGATCAGCGGACCCTGCGGCGCGCGCGGCAGGAGCAGCTTGCGCCCGAGCTCGACGGCGATCCGGCGGCCGGCGACCTGATGCTCGGGCTCGTGCCACGCCTCGGCGGCCTCGGTGAGCGCCCAGGCGACGAGCAGGTCGCCGTCCGAGGCGTCGTTCATGTCGGCCACGGCGGGGCGCTTGTCCGGCTCCCACCGCCACGCGATCAGCTGGTCGTCGCGGACCATCAGGTTCGCCCGGGTCCAGGTCCAGATCCGCTCGAAGGCCTCGCGGTCGCCCGCCGCCACCGCGAGCAGCATCCCGTAGCCCTGGCCCTCGCTGTGGCTGATGCCGCCGTTGGCGGTGTCGACCACGCGGCCCTGCTCGCTGACGAACCGGGCCTTGTAGGCCCGCCACGCCTCGGCGTTCCGGAGGGTGCCGGCGAGGGGCGGGGCCGAGGCCGTCGCGGCGAGCGCCGGGCGGGCAGCCAGGAGGGTCAGGACGCAGAGGCCGGCGAGGCCGCGCAGGAGGACGCTTATCAGGACGCTCATTCCGGTCTCCGACCGAGGTTGCGCACGAGCAGGTGGGTCGAGCCGGCGAGGCCGCCGGCCAGGAGCAGGCCGGCGAGGCCGAAGAGGCCGGCGTGGAGCGAGAGCCAGCCCGCCGCGACGCGGCGGAGGTTGCCCGGGGCCGGGGCCAGGGTCGCCACGTAGCGGGGCTCGGCCGCCGCCTCGACCGCCACGCCGCCGTCGACGGACGAGAGCGCGGCGAGACGCCCCGCGGGCCGCGTCCAGACCCGCGGATGGACGAGGCAGGCCACCGCCTCGCGCAGGCCCGCCGAACTCGGCGCCGTCACCAGGGTCACCAGATCGTCCGGGGCGGGCCCGGTCACGCCCTGGGCCAGGAGAGCGGCGGCATCCGTCAGGACGGGGGCGGGCGGCCGCGCGCCGGACCGCGTCGCGGCCTCGGCCACGGCGTCGGGCGCGGGGCGCACCAGGGCGCTGCAGGCGGCGAGGCCGTCGGTCCGCAGCACGCGCCGCCGCAGCGCCGGCCCGCTCTCGCGCGCCGGCACGGCGTCCCGCCCGGCCCAGGCGTCGAACACGGCCCGGGGATCGAGGCCGGCGGCGGCCAGCACGGTGCCGTCGAGGGCCGGGGCGGGCGAGACCACCACGGCCGGCCCGGAGATCCCGGCCCGGCCGGCCGCGAACGCGAAGGGCAGCACCCGCCCGGCGGCGAGGCCGAGCCGCGCCGCGAGGGTCGCGGCCGCCGCCATCGTGTCCCGATCGGGATTGGGCACCACGAGGGTCGGGCGCCGGCCGGCCGTCGCGTACGGGAAGGCCTCGGCGACGGTCTCGGCGAGCTCGGGCTGGCGGCCGATCCGCGCGAGCGGCGGGAGGGTCAGGCGGCTCGTGGCGGCCAGGAACAGCCGCTCGGTCGGCACCGCCGCCTCGTCCGGGCAGGCCCGGTCGTCCCCGCGCGGCAGCTCCGCGCGGACCGCGATCCGGTTCTGGCCGGGCCGGAGCAGCCGCAGCGGGAGGACCACCGCGCGCCGGGTCATCGCCTCGCCGCCCGGCCGGCCCAGCGGCGTGCTCGCCGCGGTGGCGCCGTTGATCGCCACGACGATCTGGGCGCCGGGGGCGAGACCGGCCGGATAGGCGGCGTCGAGGTCGAGGATCAGCTTGTCGTAATCGGCCGGCATGAAATCGTGCGGCAGCGCGAGGTCGAAGGCGATCCGGTGGGTGCGGGCGGCGACGTGGGCGTCCGGGATGCCGAGATCCGCGAAGGTCAGGGTCTCGCCCCCGGAGACCGGGCGGCCGCCCGCATCGGCCAGGGCCCGGCGGCCCTGCGGCGTCCCCGGCCGGTCGGCGCGCGCGAGATCCTCGAGCTGCCCCAGGGCCGCGGTCACGTCGGCGTCCTCCGGCCCGGTGACGACCAGGACCGGGCGACGCTCCGCGTTCCGCGGCAGCAGGGCGAGGCGCGGCCCGGTCACGGGGCCGAGCGGCGCCAGATCCAGGCTCGCGGCCAGTTCGGAGACGCGCCCGACCGCGAGCGCCAGCCCGTCGCCGGCCTCGACGGCCGGCGCGAACTCCGCCGCGGGCTGCCGGAAGCCCCCGAGGAGAACCGCGGCCTGCAGGGCGGCGAGCGCCCGCTCCACGGCGCGCGGGCTGAGCTTCCCGCCGGTCTGGAGCAGCCGGATCGGCACCGCTCCGTCGGGGCCGCCGCCGATCGCCGCCAGATCGGCCGGCGCCTGCGGGCCGTCCGTGACCGCGAGGAGGCCGGTCGTCTCGGGGTCGATCTGCGTCCACAGCTCGTAGGTCGCCGGGACCGCGCAGTCGACGCGGTGGCGCTGCGCCACGGCGATGTCGATCCGGTTGAAGCCCCGGGCCAGCGTCCCCGCGGGCAGGTCGAAGGCGAGGCTGCGGAGACCGCGGCTGCCGTCGATCGCGCCGCTGCCGAGGGCGGCGCCGTTGACGCTGAGCGTCAGCCGCGCGGTGTCGGGCAGGATCGAGACCGCGGCCATGTAGCCGACCTGGAAGCGCCCGCCCGCCCGCGCCTCGGCCTCGGTGGCGTAGAAGGCGAAGCTCAGGCGGCCGTTCTCGCCCCAGAGCCGCATGGGTTCGGCGATCGACGGCAGCCGCCGGAGGGTCGGACCGCGCTCGGCGACGACCGGGTCCGCCGCGCCGGCCGCGGTCGGGGGCGGCGCGGCGGGCGCGGCGACCGGCGCCCGCTCGGGCGACGGCAGCGTCAGGACCGGGGCCGCCCCGACCCCCGAGAAGGTCTGGGCCGAGGCGCCGGCGGCGCAGGTCAGGAGGCCGGCCGCGAGGACCGGGCGAAGGCCGTGACGCATCGGGACCTCAGGCGGCGGAGCGGATGGCGGCGGGATCGGCGGGCGCGCGGACGAGCGCGCGGAAGTCGGGGCCGCGGACGATGTCGGCGGCGCGGGCCGGCTCGGGGCGCTCGGCGCCGGCGAGGGCGAAGATCCCCGCGAGCCAGGCGGCCGGGTCGAGGCGCGGCTCGGGAGCGTCCGTGCCGGATGCCGCGGCGGGGGGCTCGGCCGCGGCGAGCCTGGCGACCGCCTGCCTCCACGCCGCTTCCGTCAGCGGCATCGCGACGGAGACGTCCGGCTCGGCCGCCGGGAGCGGGGTCGGCGCCGGCGCGGGCGCGGGCGCGGGCGCGGGCACGGGCACGGGCACGGGCTTGGCCGGCGCCGGCTCGGCGGTCGCCGGGGCGCCGACCGGAGCGGTCACCGCGACGGGCGCCGGCACCGCCGGGGCGGCGGCCGCGGCAGCCCGCTCGGCGACGGGCACGTCGACGACCGGCAGGGGGATCGACGCCGCCTGCGGGATCTCCGCGGGGGCCGCCGGCGCCGGGACGATCGCGGCCGGGACTTCCGGAGCGGCCGCCGGAGCGGCGCCGCGGTCCCGGAGCGCGTAGGTGACGGCCCGGACCGGCTCGGTGATGCCCCAGGCCAGGAAGCGGAGGCTTCCGGAGAGCAGGTCCTTCGGCCGGCGCCGGCCCGACAGGAACGCCTGCAGGGCGGAGACGTCGCCGTAGATCAGCTCGGCCAGCCCGCGGAACAGCGGGGCGCCGGCTTCCGCAGGCGCGACTTCCCACGCGACCTCCCAGGTGTCGCCCGACAGGCCGGCGCGCGGGCGGAAGGCGAGAACGGCGCCGGACCCCTCGGCGAGGACGATCCGGCCCGGGCTCCCGGCCTCGGCCGCGGCCGGCCAGGTCGACCCGTCGCAGCGGCGCAGGCGGCAGCCCTCGGCGGAGGCGCGCTCCACCACGACCTCGAACACGGCGCCGCCGACCGACGCGACGGCGCGCCGGTTCACCGGCAGGCTGTGGCTGCGCTCGGTCTGACGGCGCTCGGCCACGACGCCGAGGGCCGCGCCCGCGATGACGAGGTTGAACAGGCACCAGAGCCCGACGACCAGCATCAGGCTGGTGACGCCCGGCTCGTAGAGGTAGCGCCACGCGGCCGTCGCGCAGCCCGCCGCCAGCGCCCCGAAGATCGCGAAGAACGGCCACGCCAGCCCCGACAGGTGGTCGCGGTCGAGCCCGAGGCCCTTGTTGGTGACGGTGAAGCTCGGCTTGCGGGGCGACAGCACCACCGAGACGATGGAGCGGGCGAGGTAGACCCCCTGCACGTACTCGTAGAGTTCGGAGACCCACGGCCAGCGCACGTGGCCGTAGAGGTAGTTCTGCATCATCATGTTGGCGACCACGTAGGTCGCCGTGTAGACCAGCGCCTCGTCGATCGAGGAGACGAAGATCTTCACGTCGAAGAAGATGTGCAGCAGCGGCGCGAGCATGAAGATCAGGCGCGGCAGCGGGAAGAACCAGAAGGTCATGCTCGACAGGTAGCAGAGCCTCTGGATCGGCTTCAGGCCGCGCTTGAACAGCGGATTCTTCAGGAGCATGATCTGGAACATGCCCTGGCACCAGCGCGCCCGCTGGCCGATGAAGTCGGCGAAGGTCTCGGGCTGGAGGCCGGCGATCAGCGGCCGGTCGACGTAGGCGCTGGTCCAGCCGCGGGCGTGCAGCTCGAAGGCGGTCTCGCAATCCTCCGTGATCGTGACGCCCGAGAACCCGCCGACCGCGTCGAGGGCGCTCCGCCGGAGGAGCGCGGCCGAGCCGCAGAAGAACGAGCCGTTCCACTTGTCGAGGCCGGCCTGCGTGACCCCGTAGAACATCTCGTTCTCGGACGGCATCCGGGTGAAGGTCCGCAGGTTCCGCTCGATCGGGTCCGGGTTGATGAAGACGTGCGGGGTCTGCACCAGGAACAGCTTCGGGTCGCGGGCGAACAGGCCCACGGTCTCCCGCAGGAACGGCCGGAACGGCGCGTGGTCGGCGTCGAGCACCAGAACGAGGTCGGCGCGGGCCTGGGTCAGGCCGTTGTTGAGGTTGCCGGCCTTGGCGTGCGCGTTGCGCGCCCGGGTCAGGTAGCGGACGCCCAGCCCGGCGCAGAGCGCCTGCAGCGCGGCGCGGCGGGCCCGCGCCGCGCCGGCCCTGGCGGGGTCCGGGTCGGCGCATTTCTGGTCCGTGCCGCCGTCGTCCAGCAGCCAGACGGTGGCGCGGCCGGCCGGGTAGTCGAGGTTGCGCGCCGCCGCCAGCGTGAGGCCCAGGATCTCGGCGGATTCGTTGTAGGACGGAATGAAGATGTCGACGGTGGGAAGGTCCGCCTCGGGCAGGACCGGCGCGGCGCCGCGGGCCAGCGGCGCGACGTTGATGATCAGGCTGACCGTGAGGATCAGCACGCAGTAGAGTTCCGCCAGCGCCAGCACGACGCCGAGCCCGAAGCTGACGGGATCGTCGAGGGTCGGCAGCGTGCCGGTCACCCGCCAGTAGGCGTAACGGATGACCACGGCCGTGCCGAGCGCCAGGAAGGCCATCCGGGCGAGGCCCCGGCGGGGGAACAGCAGCCAGAGCGCGAGCATCCCGGCTCCGGCGGCGGCGCAGAGCACGCCCTGGGCCGTCAGGCCCACCGGCTGCGTCAGGAAGCCGAGGGCGAGGGCGGCGCAGAGCGCCCAGGTCGCCCACAGGAGGGCCATCAGGAGGCGCGGGCGCGCCGCCGGGGCGGCCGGGATGGCGCCCGTGATGGCGCCCGGGATGGCGGTTGGAAGGGCCTGGGCGGGCGCCGGGCCGCCGAGGGGCGTCGCGCGGGCCATCAGAAGCCCGTCCGCATGTCGAGGGCGGTGTAGAGGCCGCCCTTGCGCACGTGGTCGTGGACGTAGCCGGCCGAGAGGCCGAGCTGCACCGCGCCGATCTGCATGCCGCTCAGATGCGCGCCGACCCGCCACTGCCGGTAGTAGTCGTCCCCGAGGGCGGCGAATTCCGGCCCGACATAGCCGCCCGCCAGCGCCGCGATGCCGAAGCGGACGCGGCCGTAATAGGCGTTGAACGCGGTGCTGTAGGTGCCGGTCGCGTGGAACATCGTGAAGGCGGTCGGCCGGGCGTAGTAGTCGAGCGCCGTCTTCAGGCCGACGCCCGTGCGGGCCACCGTCTCGGTCAGCCCGGATTGCGCGACCTCGTCGCGGCGCACGGCCAGGCCCACGAAGCCGCTGAGCACGCTGTCCGGGCCGACGAGGGCGTAGCCGGCCATCGCGGCGAGGTCGGCCTGCTGGCCGACGGCGCGGGGGGCGCCGGGGCTCTCGGCCCGGTACGATCCGATCAGCCCGTCGACCCGCACGCGGACGCCGCTGGTGAGCAGGTCGCCCGCCGGAGCGGCCGTCACGGTGGCGCTGGCGAACTGCGACCCCTGCGAGGCGATCGCGGCCGAGGTGTCGACGGCGACGATCCAGGCATCCGGGCCGGCCGGCGTCTCGGCCCCGGTATACCAGTCGGCGGCCCGGGCCGCGGGGCATCCCGCCGCGGCCAGGGCCGCGGCCCACCCGATGAGGCTGCGATGCATGTCGATACGCTACGTGACTTGCGGGACACCGACAGAATCCGGCCTCTATCCCTAACCACCCCTTTCCGCGACGCGGACAATACAGAGCGAAGAAGGACTAGGCCGCTATTAGGCGGTTTCCTCGCAGTCGATCCAGTAGACGCCGCAAGATCTCGCCGGGACCGCGCAGCACCCGCAGGCATTCCTCCGCGGCCCGGCGATGCCCACAGGCTGTGGACGGGCCGGCCGGGACTAGGCCGGCCGGCCTAGTCCGGCGAGGATCCGCGGGCCGGTGGCCGCCGCGGCCGCCCGGTTGGCGACGCCGAGGGTGCGCAGGAGGGCGGCGACGTGCACCTTCACGGTGCCCTCGCCGAGATCGAGTTCCCGGGCGATCTCCTTGTTGGAGCGCCCGGCCACGATGCGTTCGAGCACCTCCCGCTGCCGGCGGGTCAGCGACACCTCGCCGACCGGCGGCGCGGCCGCGCTGGGCGGCGGGTCCGCCATGAAGGGCGGCACGTAGATCGCGCCGTCGAGGATCGCCGAGACCGCCCGCAGCACTTCCGCGGTCCCGAGGGTCTTGGGCACGTAGCCGTGGCTGCCGGCGGCCAGCGCCGTCAGCACGTCGGCCCGGGCGGTGGAGGCCGAGACGATGGCGGCCTTGACCGCCGGGTAGCATTCCCGCACCGCCGCCACGGAGCCCGCGCCCGCCATGCCGGGCATCTGCAGGTCGAACAGCGCCAGGGCGGTCTCGGGCGTCCCCGAGAGGGCGGCCAGCGCCTCGTCCAGGCTCGCCGTCTCGATCACCCGCGCGAAGCCGAGCTGCCGGGACAGCAGCGACGCCATGGCGAGGCGGAAGAACTCGTCGTCGTCGGCCAGGATCGCGACGCGGCCCTCGGCGCCGGCGCCCGGTCGGGTCGTCGTCATCACCGCGCTCCCGAGGCGGTCCGGAGGGACGCGGGGCCGCCGGAGAGCAGCGTCCGGGTCTCCGCGACGGCCGCCACGGCGAGGTCGCGGGCGCGGGCGAGCAGCGCGTCGAAGGTCACGTCGTCGCCGGCCTGTTCCAGGGCCGCGCAGGCCCGGCTGAGCGGCATGAAGCCGAGGAGACCGCTCGCGGCCGCGAGCGCGTGCGCCTCGGCGCGCAGCGTCGCGCGCCCGGCCGCCGTGCCGGCGGTTCCGGGATCCGGGGCCGCGAACGCCTCTCGGGCCCGGCTCTGGAACTGTCCGAGGAGCCGCGCCAGCGTGTCCGGGGCGATCAGCGCCATGTTGTCCGCGTAGCGGGCGCGGTCGAGGGTCGGCTCGTCTTCCGGGGCCGCATCGGCGGATTCGCCGGCCGGTTCGCCGGCGGGGTCGCCGAGCCACCGCGCCACGGCGGCGCAGAGTTCCTGGGGCTCGAACGGCTTGCCGAAATGGTCGTCCATCCCGGCCGCCCGGAACGCCTGAACCTGGTCCGGCAGGACGTTGGCGCTCATCGCCACGACGGTCACCCGCGCGGCGGGGCCCGGCAGGCAGCGGATCAGCCGCGTCGCCATCATGCCGTCGAGGCGCGGCATCTGGACGTCCATGAGCACGAGATCGTAGGGCGCCGCCTCGACGGCGCGGACCGCCCCGATACCGTCGGCCGCGACGTCGACGACGTGACCGGCGGCCCTGAGCACGGTGCAGGCCAGCTCGCGGTTGATCTCCACGTCCTCCACCAGGAGGATGCGCCCGGTGCGTCCGGGCCGCGCCGGCGCCGACCGGACGGGGGCCGCGGCGGCCGGCGCCCGCGGCAGGGTCAGGGCGAACCAGAAGGTCGAGCCGCGTCCCTCCGCGGAGACGAGACCCATCGTGCCGCCCATCAGTTCGACCAGCCGCCGGCTGATCGCCAGCCCCAGGCCGGTGCCGCCATACGCGCGGCGGATCGAGCTGTCGGCCTGCGAGAAGCGCTGGAACAGCCGCTCCTGGCGGTCCGGCGCGATCCCGATCCCGGTATCGGTCACGCTGAAGCGGATCGTGTCGCCGCGCGGACCGGCCTCTTCGTGGAACAGGTCGACGGTCACCCGGCCCCGCGGCGTGAACTTCACGGCGTTGTTGAGGAGGTTCAGCAGGATCTGCCGCAGCCGCCCGGGGTCGCACACCAGCCGGTCCGGCACCGCGGCGTCGATCTGGGCGACCAGATCGAGGCCCTTGGCGCGGGCCGGCGCCTCGACGATGCCCAGGCAGGCATCGACGAGGGGGCGCAGCGCGACCGGTTCGGGGTCGAGGTTGATCGCCCCGGCCTCGACGGACGAGAAGTCCAGGATGTCGTCCACGACGGTGCGGAGGTTCGCCCCCGCGGTCGCGGCGAGTTCCGCGTAGCGCCGGAGATCGCCGTCGAGCCGGCCGGATTCGGCCAGCAGCCCGGCGAAGCCGATCACCGCGTTGAGCGGCGTGCGGATCTCGTGGCTCATCGCCGAGAGGAACTCGGTCTTGGCCGCGTCGGCGCGCTCGGCCTCGGCGCGGGCCGCCTCGGCCGCCGCCTTGGCGGCGATCAGCGCGCGCTCGCCGTCCTTCCGGGCCGTGATGTCGAGGGTCAGGCCGACGATCCGCGCCGCGACGCCGTCGCGGTCGCGATGGGGGCGCCCGATCGCCTGGATCCAGCGGCAGCCGCCGCCCGCGTCCGGCACCCGGAACGCGACGTCGAAGGTCCTGCGCTCGGCCGCGGCCGCCCGCACCGCCCGCAGGGTCGCGGCGCGATCCGCGGGGACGACCCGCCGCATCCCCTCGGCGACGTTCACCACCGCCGGACGGTCCCCCGAGAAGCCGAGGCGGCGCGCGCTGTCGGGCGACAGGATCAGGTCGCGGCTCGCGAGGTCGAGGTCGAACAGGCCCGCGCCCGCCGCCTCCTGGGCCAGGCGCAGGAGCTCGCCCTTCTCGACCAGCGCTTCCCGGGCGCTGACGATCTCGTCGATGTCGAGGGCGGAGCCGAGCCAGCCGATCAGGTCGCTGCCCATGTGCAGGGGCCGGACCACGAACTGGTGCCAGCGGAAGCGGCCGGCCCGGTCGGCGACCCGGCCCTGGATCTCGCTCGACCGGCCCTGCACGCGGGCCTTGGCGTAGGCCCCGGCGATCCGGCCGGCGTCCTCGGGGTGGAACCGGTCCGTGCGGGCCGCGCGGGTGGTGGGGATCGGGCCGCAATAGGCCTCGAAGGCCTGGTTGACGTAGATCGTCTCGCCCGTGTCGGCCCGCTCCATCCAGACGAGCTGCGGCAGCGTGTCGACGAGGGCCCGGTAATGGTCGCGGCTCGTGCGCAGGTTCGCGTAGGTCTGCTCCGGCTCCGAGGCCGCGCGGACCGTGACGACCCGATCCGCCGTGCCGGCGATCGCGCGCACGACCAGCACCGTCGCGACCCAGCCCGGATCACCCCGCATCCGCACGAGCGCCGTGTCGGACCGGCCCGCGCCCGCGGCGTCCGCGAGGGCGCCGGCATCGTCCGGGTGGAGGGCGTCGCGCAGCGGATGCCCGACCAGGCCTTCGGCGCCCGCGCCGAGGATCGACCGGCCCCCCGCGGACGCGAAGGTCACCCGACCCGCACCGTCGAGGCGCAGGATCAGCCCGGCCGCGGCGTCGACGATCTGGCGCAGGGCCTCGGTCTCCGGACCGGGGGCGCCGGGGCGGGCGGGCTGGGCAAGGGGCAGGTCTGCGCTCATCGGCTCCGACACGGGCGGGCGCGGAACTGTGCGCGCGGGCGCAGTGTCGTGGCAGAAGGTTAACCGGCTCTTTACCTTAACCGAGAATGTATTTGTCTCTATTAGGTCGGTGTGGGTGTCTATAGTCGAGATGAAGTCGTCCTGCCCGCGAGGGCACCATGCGTGAGGCCGGCGACCGCCGCGCGGCGCCCCGCTTTCCGGTCACGCTCTCCGCTCGGGTCCGGGACGCGGGGCGCAGCTATCGGGCGGCGATCCTCGACGTCAGCGCGGGCGGCCTGCTCATGGCGATGCCCGACGCGTTCGCGGCCGCGCCCGGAACGGAGCTGGTGATCGACGCGGCGATCCTCGGGACCGTGCGCGCCCGCGTCGTGACGACCAGCGCGCGCGGGGTCCATGTCCAGGTCGACGCGGATGCGGAGGCCTACAGCCTCGCCGTGCAGCGGGTCTCGCGGATCGCGCGATCCTGGTAGCGCCGCGCTCAGGTGTTGAAGTCGAGCAGCCGGGAACTGGCGAAATCGGTGTTGCGGGCGCCGTCGCTGCCGTAGCCGATGGTCCGGCTCTGCGTCCGCTGCATCTGCTGGATGAAGGAGGCCAGCGTCTCGCTGGGGCTGAGGCGCGCGTCGCCCGACGCGGTCGGGTCCTGGGACGCGTCGGGAGTTCCGCTGGTGGCGGAACGCGCCGGTTGCGAGGCCGGTCCATCCGCCGGATCGGCGGTTGCCCCGGCCTCGGGCGCGGTGAGCAGCTGGCGGAGCACGCCGCCCTGGTCGCCGGTGATCCGGCCGGCGGTGATCTGGTTGTCGATCAGGGCGTCGATGCGGTCCCGGATCCGGGCCGGGTCGAGAGCCGGCGCCGCGGGGGCCGTCGCGGCGCTGCTCGACGCCGCCCGGGCCGCCTCGCCCGCCACGACGCCGGTCACCGGTTCGGCGTGCGGGGTGCTGCCGTCGAGAACGCGCGGCGTCAGGGACGTGCTGAGCCCGGCGGGCGGTCCTGACACGGCATTCATTGCGGCACGCACACACCCCAGAGGCCCTACGACAGCCCCCGGGTATGGTCGGTTAGTGTTAAGGCTGCCTTACGGGGCGCCGGCCCGTCCGGCCGGGGCTGCCCGGCCAAGGGTGCCCGACAAGGCTGCCCGGCCAAGGCTGCCCGGCCAGGGCTACCCGGCCAAGCTATCCGGTGAGGACCGTCCGGCCGGGCCCTCGGCGGCGCGCGTCGGGGAACGAACGTCTCCAGCCCGCCTCTTTTTTGTTGTCGCTCCGTCCCAGCGTGGCGGGCGCCGGGCCGGGCTGGAGCCGAAAAATTTCGGCGTTCCAGGACCCGCGCGCGCGAGATAAATATCGTCGAAGACTTTCGGCTAAAAAGACGAGTGCTGTAGAGAACGTATCGTATTTACAAATAATATATTTGTCTTCCGTGTTGAGGTCTTGACTTCGGCAGAGGCTTGTCTGCTGATGCAGGCTTGCAGGGCAGTGCCGCCAGTCAAGTGGTGAACGCTGGATGCAAGATCAATTCTCGGTTGTTTCTCCTCGTGTTTCGCGGAGCGGCAGGTCCCCGCGAGTCTGTCGCCGTCCCGGTGTCTTGGCCCACGAACCCGTCGCCCGGTCCGCCGGAGGTGGAGCCCGTCGGGACCGTCCCGGACCCGCCGGGCGGTGACCAGAGGCGGGGCCGAGGGCCGTCCGCCTCTCCGCACGAACGCGCGCGTGCAGACAGCCGTGCAACGGAAGCGCGTAGGGTCATGAGCGGTGCCACAACGTCCGTCAGCATCGTGACGCAGACGACCATCCGGCCGGAGAGCGCGGACGCCTTCGCCCGATGGCAGACTGACACCAGTGCCGTCGTGGCGGCCTTTCCCGGCTTCATCGAGCAGCAGCTGATCCCGCCGCGCCCGCCGCTGCAGGTGGACTGGGTGATCGTGCAGCGGTTCCACAGCCTGGAGCAGGCCAAGGCCTGGCTGGCCTCCCCCGAGCGGCAGGCCCGCATCCAGGGCGCCACGCCGATGCTCGTCGGCCGCGACGACGTCCACATCGTCAAGGACGACGCCAGCGCGGCCCGGACCTCGCCGGTCAGCGCGGTGATCAGCACCCGCGTGAAGCCCGGCATGGAGGCGGCCTACCTCCGTTGGGAGCAGAAGATCGCGGCCGCGCAGTCGCGGGCGCCCGGCATGCAGGGCTACCGGTTCGAGCCGGCCGTGCCGGGGGTGCAGGAGGACTACGTCGCGATCCTGCGCTTCGACAGCGAGGCGAACCTGCGCACCTGGATGGACTCGCCGGAGCGGCAGGCGCTGGTCGCCGAGGCGGTGCCGATGACCGCGGAATTCCACACCCGGACGGTGCAGAGCGGCTTCGAGCAGTGGTTCCGCAACGTCGCGCCGCCCGGCGGGGTGGCGCCCGCGGCGTGGAAGATGAACATGATCGTCGTGCTGACGCTCTACCCGACCGTGTTCCTGTGGGGCGTCCTGGTCGGCACGCCGATCCTCGCCGGGCTGCTGAAGGTGGATTTCCCGGTCGCCCTGTTCATCGGCAACGTGTTCAGCGTGCTGCTCACCTCCCTGATGGTGCCCTGGACGGCCCGGCGGCTGGACTGGTGGCTGACGCCGGATCCGGCGCGGCGGACCCGGGTCAACCTGCAGGGCGCCGCGCTGCTGACCGCCGCCTACGCGGTCATGATCCTCGTGTTCTGGAAGCTGTTGTGACCGGCGTCGCGCCGGGGCGGTCGCGGTCCGCGGGGCGCCGTTCAGAGGACGGGCCAGGGGAGGCGCGCGCGATGCTCCGGTCGGTGTCCCGGGTGAGCCCGCTCTCGGCTGCGGGGCTGCTGATCCTGGCCTGCGGGACCGGGCTGGCCGGTCCGGCCCGCGCCGAGCCCGAGCCGGCCCCGGCCACCGCCTCAGCCGCGGCGCCGACGCCGGCCGCGGCCCGCACGAGGCGCCAGGAGGCCGGCGTTCCCGTCGCGGCCGCCACCGTGATGGCGGCGCCGCCGCCGTCCGTCTTCGCCTTCTCCGACACTGTGGTGAGCTACCGCTTCCAGGGGCCCTCCGCGGAGCCCGGCCTCCGGGTCCAGCGTCCCGACGGCCAGTTCGTGGGGCGCGAGGTCCCCAAGAACGTGATCAACCTGTTCCACGCCAATTCGTGGGCCTACGGGACGAACCTGCTCTCCCTCGACATCCTCCGGTCCGGATCCCAGGACCCGGCGGGCAATCGGGTCGGCAGGTTCGAGGGCGTCGGCGCCACCGAGTTCTACCTGATCTACCGGGGCGTCCTGAGCCTCAACCAGGTCTTCGACACGCAGGCCCTCGCCGTTCCCGGTATCGTCAAGGATATCGGCCTGTCGTTCGGGGCCGACGTCAACACCAAGGACACGACCTTCGATTCCGAGAAGCGCGCCGGCACCTTCGGGTTGAGCTTCGCCTTCGACGTGCCGGCCGGGTTCGTGAACCTGAAGGTCCAGGGCTACAAGGAATTCTCCCGCAACGGCCTGGCGGGGAACGGTCCCGTACCGGGCAATTCCGGGCGCGATGCCGTACCGGGCTTCGACTACGCGCACTTCCGCAGCGTCGAGTTCAAGATGACGCCGGAATTCGAGATCACCTACACGATCCCGCTGCCGTTCACTGGGCTGCCGCTGTCGCTGGCCGGCTTCAACACGATCGTCCTGCCCAAGGGCCGCTACGGCACGATCAACCAGTACGACACGCAGCTGGAATTCGTCTCGCAGACCAACCTCGTGCTCGATGTCGGGCAGCTGCTCGCCGACACGCCCAACCGGGTCGAGGTCTTCGCCGGCTTCCAGTACTGGCACAACAAGTTCGGCGGCGACCCGCGGCGCACCCTCAACACCGAGGAGAAGGCGCTGATCGCCGGGGTGGCCTACCACCTGAAATGAGACGGCCGGTCGCGGCGCGGGCCGTTCCGCGCGGCTTCAGCAATCCAAGGTCGTGTCCCGCTCCCACTGGGTGAGGTGCTGGCAGTAGGCGTTCCACTCCTCGTTCTTCAGCTTGAGATAGCTCGGCACGAAGGGGCCCAGGGCCTCGCCGAGGATCGCGCTGCCCGACAGGGCGCGCAGGGCGTCCAGCATGTTGAGGGGCAGCCGCTTCAGGCCCTCGACCGTGTGGCCGTCGGTGTACATGTTGATGTCGAGGCGCGGGCCCGGATCCCGGTGGTTGCGGATCCCGTCGAGGCCGGCCGCCAGGATCGCCGCCTGGAGCAGGTACGGGTTGACGGCCCCGTCGGCGAGGCGGAACTCGAACCGCCCCGGCCCGGGGATGCGGATCATGTGGGTGCGGTTGTTGCCCGAGTAGGTCACCGTGTTGGGCGCCCAGGTCGCCCCCGAATTGGTCCGGGGCGCGTTGATCCGCTTGTAGGAGTTGACGCAGGGGTTGGTGATCGCCGCCAGCGCGTCGGCCGAGTGGATCAGGCCGCCGATGAAGTGGTAGCCCGTCGGCGACAGGCCGGTCGGGTCGGACGGGTCGGCGAAGACGTTCCGCCCGTCCCGCCAGAGGGAGACGTGGGCGTGGCAGCCCGAGCCGGTCAGCTCCGCGAACGGCTTGGGCATGAAGGTCGCGCGCAGGCCGTGCTTCTCGGCGATCGAGCGGGTCATGTACTTGAAGAAGGCGTGGCGATCGGCGGTGACCAAGGCGTCGTCGTAGTCCCAGTTCATCTCGAACTGGCCCTTCGCGTCCTCGTGGTCGTTCTGGTAGGGGTTCCAGCCGAGGGCGAGCATCGCGTCGCAGATCTCGCTGATCACGTCGTAGCGCCGCATCAGCGCCGACTGGTCGTAGCAGGGCTTCGTCTGCCGGTCGGACATGTCGGCGGGCTCGGCGCCGTCGGCGGTGATCAGGAAGAACTCGCACTCGACGCCGGTCTTCATCGCGAGGCCAAGATCCGCCGCCTCGGCGATCAGGCGCTTCAGCAGGTTGCGGGGCGCCTGCTCGACGGGGCGCTCGTCCATGACGAGGTCGGCCGGCAGCCAGCCGACCTCGGGGCGCCAGGGCAGCTGGATCAGCGCGTCCGCGTCGGGGATCGCGAGGAGGTCGGAATCGGCCGGGCTCATGTCGAGCCAGGTGGCGAAGCCCGCGAACCCCGCGCCGTTCCGACAGGTGCTGGCGATCGCCGCGGCCGGGACCAGCTTGGCCCGCTGGGTCCCGAACAGGTCGGTGTACGAGACGAGGAAGTACTTGATGCCGCGCTCCTTGGCGGCGGTCTCGAGATCGAGCGACATCGCGTGCACCCTCACTAGGGCCGACGAGGGCCGGAACGGGGGAGGGGTCGCCCGGCGGCGGCCCCGGTCTCTCGGAGCGCGGTCGTCAGAGCGCGGCGCTCATGGTCCCGCGCTCACGGCCCGGCGCTCATGGCCCGGCGCTCATGGCCCGGCGCTCACAGCCCGGCCTTGCCGGGGATCCAGTCGGTCCCGGCGAGGGGGACCTGGGCCATGGCCGCGGCCTCGATCGTCAGGGCGACGAGGTCCTCGGGCTCCAGGTTGTGGAGGTGACTCTTGCCGCAGGCGCGGGCGATGGTCTGCGCCTCCAGGGTCATGACGGCGAGGAAGTTGGCGAGGCGCCGGCCGCCGAGCACGGGGTCGAGCCGCCGGGCGAGTTCCGGATCCTGCGTGGTGATGCCCGCCGGGTCCTTGCCCTCGTGCCAGTCGTCGTAGGCGCCCGCCGTGGTGCCGAGCGCCGCGTACTCGGCCTCCCAGCGGGGATCGTTGTCGCCGAGCGCGATCAGCGCCGCGGTGCCGATCGCCACCGCGTCGGCGCCGAGCGCCAGCACCTTGGCGACGTCGGCGCCGGAGCGGATGCCGCCGGAGACCACGAGCTGGACCTTCCGGTGCAGGCCGAGGTCCTGGAGGGCCTGCACGGCGGGCCGGATCGCCGCCAGGGTCGGGATGCCGACATGCTCGATGAACACGTCCTGCGTGGCCGCGGTGCCGCCCTGCATGCCGTCCAGCACGACGACGTCGGCGCCGGACTTCGCCGCGAGGGCGGTGTCGTAGTAGGGGCGGCTCGCCCCGACCTTCACGTAGATCGGCTTCTCCCAGTCGGTGATCTCGCGCAACTCCTCGAGCTTGATCGCGAGGTCGTCCGGACCGGTCCAGTCCGGGTGGCGGCAGGCCGAGCGCTGGTCGATGCCCGGCGGCAGGCAGCGCATCCCGGCGACTCGCTCGGTGATCTTCTGCCCGAGCAGCATGCCGCCGCCGCCGGGCTTGGCGCCCTGGCCGATCACCACCTCGATGGCGTCGGCCCGGCGCAGGTCGTCCGGGTTCATGCCGTAGCGGGAGGGCAGGTACTGGTAGACCAGCGTCTGCGAGTGGCCCCGCTCCTCCGGGGTCATGCCGCCGTCGCCCGTGGTGGTCGAGGTCCCGGCGAGGCTCGCGCCCCGGCCGAGGGCCTCCTTGGCGTTGGCCGAGAGGGAGCCGAAGCTCATGCCGGCGATGGTCACCGGGGTCTTCAGGCGGATCGGCTTCGCGGCGAAGCGGTCGCCCAGCACCACCTCGGTGCCGCACCGCTCGCGGTAGCCCTCCAGCGGGTAGCGGCTGATCGAGGCGCCGAGGAACAGCAGGTCGTCGAGATGCGGGAGCGCGCGCTTCGCGCCGGCGCCGCGGATGTCGTAGATGCCGGTCGCGGCCGCCCGGCGGATCTCCGCCATGACCTCGGGGGTGAAGGTCGCCGAGGTGCGCGGGACCGTGCGCGGGGGCGTCTCGGCCATCAGTAGGCTCCGGCGTTGTCGACGTGGAAGTGGTAGAGGCTGCGTGCGGACCCGTAGCGGCGGAACTCGCCCGGATCGACCTCGCCCGCGAGGCCCGCGGCCGCGAGCTTGGCGAAGAGCTGTTCCCGGTGCGCGTCGCCCATCGGCTTCTCGACGCAGTCGGCGCCCAGGCTCGTCACCGCGCCGCGGACATAGAGCCGGGCCTCGTAGAGCGAATCCCCCAGCGCCTCGCCGGCATCGCCCAGCACCGTCAGTGTTCCGGCCTGGGCCATGAAGGCCGACATGTGGCCGATCGACCCCTTCACGAGGATGTCGACCCCCTTCATCGAGATGCCGCAGCGCGCCCCGGCATTGCCGTCGATCAGGAGCAGGCCGCCCTGGGCGGTGGCCCCGGCCGCCTGGCTGGCGTCGCCGCGCACGTGGACGACGCCCGACATCATGTTCTCGGCGACGCCGACCCCGGCATTGCCGCCGATGACGACGGTGGCCCGCTTGTTCATGCCGGCGCAGTAGTAGCCGGCGTTGCCCTCGATCTCGACGTGGACCGGGGCGTCGAGGCCCGCCGCGATGGCGTGCCGTCCGTCCGGGTTCACGACCGTCCAGCGGGTCTCGTTCGTGTCGGGACGCAGGGCGTGGAGGGCGCGGTTCAGGGCGCGCAGCGGCTCGGCGCGCAGGTCGACGGTCGGCATCAGTGGCGCTCCCAGGCGTAGACCTTGGCGGGCTCCGGCTCGAAGACCCGGGCGGCCTCGATGCCGGGCAGGCCCACGAGGGCGCGGTACTCGGAGCCGAAGGCCACGTAGGCGTCCGTCTCGGCCATGACGGCGGGCTTGCAGGCGATCGGGTCGCGCAGGACCGCGAAGCCCGTCCGGGTGCCGACCACGAAGGTGAAGAACCCATCGAGATCGGTCAGGCTCGCCTGCAGGGCCTCCTCGAGGGAGGCGCCGGCGCGCATCCGCCAGCTCAGGTAGCCGGCGGCGACCTCGGTGTCGTTGCTGGTGGCGAAGTGCACGCCCTCCCGGCGCAGCCGCCGGCGCAGGTCGTTGTGGTTGGACAGGGAGCCGTTATGGACGAGGCACTCGTCGAGCCCCGTCGAGAACGGGTGCGCCCCGTTCGTGGTCACGGCGCTCTCGGTCGCCATCCGGGTGTGGCCGATGCCGTGGCTGCCCGCCATGCCGGCGAGGTCGAAGCGGTCCGCCACCGCGGCGGGCAGGCCGACCTCCTTGTAGATCTCCATCCGCCGGCCCGCGGAGACGACGTCGATCTCCGGCGCGTGGTCCGCGAGCCAGGCGCGGACCGCGTCCGCCGCCGCCGCGTCCACGCTCAGCACCGTGTGGGTATCCCGCGCGCGCGCCGCGCAGTCCTGGCCCGTCTCGGCCTCGAGCCGGGTCACGACGGCGGCCAGCGCCCGCGCATCCGCCCCGCGCAAGGTGAGCTTCACCCCGGCGGCGGCGTCGCCGTAGACGGCGAAGCCGGCGCTGTCGGGGCCGCGATCGGTCATCGTCCCCAACATCGTGGACAGCAGCGCGCCGAGCTGCGGTTCCAGGCTCGGAGTCTTCAGGAATAGTCCGACGATCCCGCACATGACGCTGCGAACTCCGTGCCGCCTGCCGGCATACGGCTCGCACGGCGTCCCGGATTCGTCAACTGAGGATCACGAAAATTTCCTGCCGAGAAATTAGCCACCGGCTGCGGCGAGGTCGGGCAGGCGGGCGCGCCGCGTTCACTGCCGGGGATAGGCGATGATCGACAGGTAGGTCATCGGCCGCTTGATCAGCGCCTGCGGCCCGTGCAGCGCCTCGGCGTCGAACAGGAGCGCGTCGCCCGGCTTGAGGTGGTAATCCTGCCCGGCGTGGCGGTAGCTCACCTCGCCGCTCAGCATGTAGATGAACTCGATGCCCGCGTGGCGGAAGCCGGTATAGACCTCGGCATCCTCCTCCAGGGTGATGAGGTAGGGCTCGAGCACGGTCTCGCCGCGGATGCCGGCGCCGAGCAGTTCGTAGATGTGCCCGACCTTCGTGCCGCGCCGCTCGATGACGACCCCGGTGCCCTTCTTCACGTAGGAGCAGTCGCGGCTCTCCTCGAAGGCGGCGAAGAGGGTGGTGATCGGCACGTTGAGCGCCTTCGCCACCGCGTTGACCGTGGCGAGCGACGGCGAGATCTGCCCGTTCTCGATCTTCGAGACCATGCCGGGCGAGATGCCGGCCGCCGCGCTGAGATCGGCGACTGAGAGTTCCCGCTCGCGGCGCAGGGCGCGGACCTGGTGCCCGAGGGCCCGTTCCAGGCTCTTGCCGTCCTCGGTCGGCGCGTTCGAACCGGTATTCAGCATGGAAGGCCCGCGAACTGGAAGACCCCGCGGCCGGAGGCGTCCCGGCCGGTCGATCCAGGTCCATAGCCGATTGCACCGCGTTCCGCAGGCCCGCCGCGCGGGGCGGGGCGGGGCGGGGCGGGGCGCGGCCGTCCCGGCCGCGCGGCCTCAGGCGCGGACGAGCTTGCCCACGACGGCGAGCAGCTGCTCGGGCTTGAACGGCTTGGTGATCCAGCCGGTCGCCCCGGCCGCCTTCGCCTGCTGCTTGATCCCCTCGTCGGATTCCGTGCTCAGGAAGAGGATCGGCACGCCCGTGCAGCTCGGCAGAGTCCGCAGCTGCTTGATCATCTCCAGCCCGTTCATCACCGGCATGTTGAGATCGGTGATGACGAGGTTGACGCTCTCGCTCCGGGCCTTCGCGAGGCCTTCGGCGCCGTCGCCGGCCTCGATCACCGTGTGGCCGGCCGGGCCGAGCACCACCTTGATCATCTGCCGGATGCTGGGCGAGTCGTCGACGGCGAGGACAGTGGCCATGACACGTATTCCGTTCTTGCGCCTGGAGCGCGCGCCTAGAGGACCGGCGCGCTGGGGAGTGCGATCGCGGCGCGCCGGAACGCGCTCTCCACCGCTGGAGGGACGTTGACCAGCGCGACGCCGGCGCCGCGCCGCCGCGCCGCCTTGTCGGCCGCGAGTACGATCTGGACGAAGGTGATGTCCGCGCGCTCGACCGCCGCGCAGTCGAGGGTGAGGTGCGCCGCGCCGGCGAGCGCCGCCGCCAGCGTGTCCTGCAGCGACCGGACGGTCCGGATGGTGCAGTCGGGAGCGAGCGTGAGGGCGGGAGCCTCGGACATGCGGGTTCGTGATCTCGACGACAGACTTGCGGGGCGACGCGCCGCCCCGTTCGAGTCAACACCGTGGCGGGTAAATTCTTCCTGAAGGTTCGGCCAATCGAGGGCGGCTGACGCGGGGGCGGGTCCAGCACAGGACGGAGGTCTGCCCTGCATTGAATAGTCTTCCTGATTTAATACTGCGATCTGCGTCTCCCGTTGCAGCCTTCGGCCGACCGATAACGCTTTCTTTAACGGCGATCCTTAGCCTCGGGCGGGCACCGACCGTCGGATTGCCGCTTGACCCGCGCGCATCGGTCGACGCCGAGAGATCCGCCCGCCGATGTCCTTCCAAGCCGCCCACGACATTCTCAGGCAGGTCCCGGGCCGGTTTCGCCGGCCCCAGATGCGTTCCGAGCTGCGGCCCGATGGCCGGGGGGATGGCCGGGTCGAAGACCGGCCCGGATCGGGCGCGGCGCCCGGCGCCGCGATCCCGCCGGCCCCGCCCGCGGAGGCGGCCGCGTCATCCATCGAGTCCGAGCCCGCGCCGCCGCACGTCGCGATGCCGGCCGAGCCGGCACCCGCCGCGGGGGCGGCCGACCTGCTCCAGGCCTGGCTCGGCCTCTCGGCGCAGCAGCGGGCGCTGCTCGACGCCCTCGTCGCCGAGCTCGGGATCGTCTCCACCGACGTGGAGGCCAACGTCCACGGCCTGTCCAACCGCTTCCAGAACATCGCCGCCTCGACCTGCGAGCAGTCGGAGATCGTCCGGGGGCTCGTCGCCTCGGTTCAGACCGTCCAGATCGACGACAAGACCCTGCAGCTCGGCGACGTCGCCGCCGGCCTCGGCGAGACGCTCACCGCGCTGATCGAGCGGATCACCCTGATGTCGTCCCGCGGCTCGACCCTCGCCCAGGGGCTCACGGGGGTGCTCGAGGGCCTGACGTCGGTCGAGGGCAGCGTCGCGCAGATCGAGCGGATCAACCGCCAGACCAACCTCCTCGCCCTGAACGCCAAGATCGAGGCGGCCCGGGCCGGCGCCAGCGGCGCGGCCTTCGCGGTGGTCGCCGACGAGGTGCGCGGCCTCGCCACGACCATCAACGCCCTGTCGGACGTGATCAAGCAGCAGATCGGCACCATGGCGGCCGGCCTGCGCAGCAGCCACGCCCTGCTGGGCGACATCGCGGCGATCGACATGTCCGAGGAGAGCCGGACCGCCGAGACGCGCGTCCGCATGGTGATGCGGGCGCTGGTCGAGCAGAACGCGCAGGTCGCGGGCATCCTGCAGCAGACCGCCGAGACCACGCAGGCCATCACGCAGGATGTGTCGGCGGCGATCGTGGCGATGCAGTTCCAGGACCGGGCCAAGCAGCGCATCCAGAACGTCGAGGGCCTGCTGCGCTCGGCCGGAGCGGAACTCGGCCGGCTCTCCGCCGACAGCGCGGACCGCGTCGCGGCGCCGGGTGCGGCGGCCGACCCGGCCTGGATCGAGGCGGCGATCGGGAGCTGCACGCTGGGTGAGGTTCGGGCGCGCCTGACGGAGCGCCTGCTCGGCGGTGCCCCGGCCACCGCGAAGCCGGCCGCCGACGCTGCGGCCGCCGACGATCTGGACGGCATCGACCTGTTCTAGGCGCCGGCGCGCCGCGCAGCCGCGGTCCGGGCGCGGCCCGCTCCGGCCCGGCCGGCGGTCGCATCGCGGCCGGGCCTGCCCGCGCCGGTTAGGCCGCGACCGGCCCCGGTCCGACGACCGCTCCCGATCCGATCTCCTCGCCGCCTCCCGCACGGGGCTGTCGCGGCCCGCATCCGCGCGGCTGCGCGTCGACGCGCTGTGCCGGGCTCATCCGCGTGCCGGAGGCCGCGCGCCCGCGATCCTGTGATCCGTGGCTCACGCGATCGCTGTATCCGACAATCTTTTGCTTCATGGCTTGGCGAGATATACTTTGCTTCCAGGGTCGAAATCTGGCCGTTAACGGAAAATTTCGGGTCCAATCGTATACAACCGGAGAGGTCGGGCGGCGGGTGCTCGTCGTTCCCCGTCGCCGCGCGGGCGTCGCGCGCCGGGATAGTCCGTTCGACTGCCTGGTCGCGAAGGAAACGGCCCGCGTTCGGAGCTGGAATCTCGCCCCGCTCGGGATGGGGCGCTTCATTCTGTATCTGCGTGCTGTGTGCGAGGGTCCGATCGTCCCATGACTGCCCTGGATCCCGCGGAGATCTTCCGCGCCGAGGCCGCCGAGCTGCTCGCCTGCCTGGAGACGACCCTGCTCGACCTCGGCGACCGGCCCGAGGACCGGACCCTGATCGACACCGCCTTCCGCGCCCTGCACACCATCAAGGGCTCGGGCGCCATGTTCGGCTTCGAGCAGGTCGCCGCCTTCACCCACGACTTCGAGACCGCCTTCGACCGCGTCCGCCGCGGCGAGGTCCCGGTCGGCCGCGACCTCGTCAACGTCTCCCTCTCGGCCAAGGACTTCATCCGCGGCCTCATCGAGGAGCCCGAGGCCAGCGCGCCCATCATCGGCGAGGCCATCCTGGCCGAGCTCGAGCAGCTCCTCGGCGCCGCGGGCGCCGACGCGGCCCAGGCCGCTGCCGATACCGCCGCCGATGCCGATACCGCTGCCGATACCGCCGCCGCTTCCGCCGCCCCGGCCGCCGAGGCCGGCTGGCGGATCGGCATCGCCTTCGCCCCGGACGTCCTGCGCAACGGCACCAACCCGCTCGCCCTCCTCGACGAGCTGCGCGACCTCGGCGCCTGCACGGTCGTGCCGCGGCTCGAGGCCCTGCCCGAGCTGCCCGGCCTCGATCCCGAGAGCCTCGCCCTCGGCTGGGACGTCACGCTGCGCGGGCCCGTCAGCCGCGCGGCGGTCGAGGACGTGTTCCTGTTCGTGCGCGACGAGATGGTCCTGACCCTGGAGCCGGCGGGCCCGGCGCTGCCGGACGCCGCCCCGCCCGAGCCGGTGCCGGCCCAGGCGCGCGCCCCCGCTCCGGTCGCGGCGGAGCCGGCACCACTCAACCGCCCGCGCCCGCGCTGCGCTGCGCTGCCGCCGCCGCCCCGGCCGTCGCCGCCCCGCCCGTCGCCGCTGCCGCGCCGGCCGATGCCCGGGCGCCGGCGCGGCGGGCCGAGGACCGGCCGGCCAGCAGCGTGCGGGTCGAGGCCGAGCGGCTCGACGAGCTGATGGACCGGGTCGGCGAACTCGTCATCGCCCAGGCCCGCCTCGGCCAGCTCGCCGGCCTGCACGCCGATCCCGGCCTCAAGACCGTCGCGGAGGAGATCGAGCGCCTCTCGGCGCGCCTGCGCGACACCACGATGAGCATCCGCATGGTCGCCATCGGCGCCCTGTTCGGCCGCTTCCGCCGCCTCGTCCACGACCTCGCGCGCGACCTCGGCAAGCCGGTCGAGTTCGTCACCGGCGGCGAGGAGACCGAGCTCGACAAGACCGTGATCGAGCGCCTGGCCGACCCGCTCGTCCACCTGATCCGCAACGCCATCGACCACGGCATCGAGGCGCCCGCGCAGCGCGCGGCCGCCGCCAAGCCCGCCACGGGCCGGATCACGCTCACCGCCGAGCATGTCGGCGCCCAGGTGCTGGTGAGCGTGCGCGACGACGGCGCCGGGCTCGACGCGGCGCGCATCCGCGCCAAGGCCGAGGAGCGGGGCCTGTGCGCGCCCGGCGCGGTGCTGAGCGACCAGCAGATCTACCAGTTCCTGTTCGCGCCGGGCTTCTCGACCGCGCCGACGATCTCGGCGCTGTCGGGGCGCGGGGTCGGCATGGACGTGGTCAAGAAGACGATCGAGAGCCTGCGCGGCACGATCGACATCACCACCGAGCCGGGGGGCGGGACCTGCGTGGCGCTGCGCCTGCCGCTGACCCTGGCGATCATCGAGGGGCTGCTGATCCGGGTCGGCGCGGGGCGCTACGTGATCCCGCTGGCGGCGGTGGAGGAGTGCGTCGCGCTGCCCGCGGGCGAGCGCGGCGGGCGCGGGCGGGACTTCCTGAACATCCGCGGCGCGCTGGTGCCGTTCCTGCGGCTGCGCGACCTGTTCGGGGCGCCGGGCGAGCCGGAGGAGCACCAGAAGGTGATCGTGGTGTCGGCGGGCGAGGCGCGGGTCGGCCTGGTGGCGGACCAGATCATCGGCAACCACCAGACGGTGATCAAGTCGCTGTCGAAGCTGCACGCGGACGTGGCGACGTTCTCGGGGGCGACGATCCTGGGCGACGGCACGGCCGCGCTGATCGTCGATGTCGGCCGGCTCGTGGGCGGCGGCGAGCGGGCGCACGAGAGCCCGCGCGAGAGCCCGCGCGCCTACCAGGAGGTGGCGTGATGAGCGGCGGCGTGACGAGTGGCGTGATGAGCGGCGTGACGCGCGGCGTGACGCGCGGGTCTCCCGGGTCCGGGCCGCAGGCGGGCGCGCAGTCTGACGCGCAGGTGGGCGCTCAGCCTGGCGCGCGGGTGGGCGGTCCGGCGGGTCAGCGGGGCGGCCGGCAGGTGGTGATGTTCCGGATCGGCACGGAGAGCTTCGCGCTGGAGGCCGGGATGGTGCGCGAGATCATCGACCCGATCCCGGCGACCCGGGTGGCGGGGGCGCGGGCGCATGTCGACCGGATCGTGAACGTGCGCGGCAACGTCGTGCCGCTGGCCGACATCCGCGGGCGGTTCGGGATGCCGGCGGCGGCCGACAGCCCGGACACGCGCTTCCTGGTCCTGGAGGTGGCGGTGGCGGGCGATCCGGTGGTGGTCGCGCTGGTGGCCGACAAGGTGTTCGCGGTCACCGAGGTCGACCCGGCCGATTGCGAGGCGGTGCCGCCGGTCGGGACGACGTGGCGGCCCGAGTACATCCGCGCGATCGTCAAGGCGGGCGACGACTTCATCATCGTCCCCGACCTCGAGCAGATCCTCAACTGAAGTCCTGGTGCAGTCTTCTCGAAGCGTTGTGTGCGTAGGGGTGAGTACGATGCGTTTCTCGATCAAGGCCAAGCTCGGGGTCGGCTTCGGCGCGATCCTCGTCCTCCTCGGGGCCGCCAGCGGCGTCGGCTACCAGCGGCTCACCGCGGCCGACGCCACGATGAAGTACGTCCTCAGCCGCGCCGAGGTGCAGAAGCTGGTCCTCGAGGGCAAGGCGAACGCCATCCGCGCCGGGTTCAACGTCCGCGGCGCCCTGCTCAGCCCGGACGAGGCGCAGATGGCGGAGTTCGCCAAGCGCGTGACGAACAACCGGGCCGACGCCATGGCGGCCCTGGCCAAGGTGAGGCCGCTCCTCATGTCCGACGAGGGCCGGCGCCTGTTCGAGGACTTGATGGGCAAGTTCGAGAAGCAGACCGAGCTGGGGACCCGCGCCCTGGAGATGACCCGCGAGAACTCGAACGGGAAGACCTGGGCCGAGATCAATGCCGCGGGTCGCCCGGCGCTGGCCGCCCTGCGCACGGACCTCGACGCCCTGATCGTCGCGCCGGCGGACGCCCAGAACCCCGCCGCGGACCGGCTGGCGCGGGTCGCCGCGGTGTTCAAGGGCCGGGTGGAGCGGGCCTGGGGCCAGCTCACCTCCGCGACCGGGACGACGAGCGCCGAGGCGCTGCAGCAGCGCGTCGCCCTCGCCAAGCAGTCGCGCGAGGAGATCAACCGCTCCCTGGAGGAACTCGCCCCGGCGGCCCAGACGGCGGGCGTCGCCGTCGCGGGCGTCCGCGAGCGGTTCGCGACCTGGGCGGCCTCGTTCCAGCGCGCGCTGGCCGTCGTGGAGACCGGGACATCGGTGAAGGCGGCCGAGCTGGCCTCGGGTGACTACGCGAAGGTGAGCACGACCGCGATCGACGCGTTCGAGGCCCTGGCCGAGCGGCAGAAGCGCTTCATGGACGAGGCCGCGGTCCAGGCCAACGCGGAATCGGCCCAGGGTCAGACCATCCTGCTGACCGTGGCGGCGGCGGCCCTCCTCCTCGGCCTCGGCATCGCCACCTGGCTCGCCCTCTCGATCTCCCGCGGGCTCGGCCGCGCCGTGACCCTGGCCGACGCGGTGGCCATGGGCGACCTGAGCCAGACCGCGAAGGTCACCTCGAACGACGAGCTCGGCGACCTCGTCGGCGCCATGGGCCGCATGACCGAGAACCTGAACGCGACGGCCGCGCTCGCCAACGCCATCGCGCGGGGCGACCTCACGGTCGAGGCCAGGCCGCTCTCCGACAAGGACACGATGGGCCTCGCCCTGCAGACCATGCTGACGAAGCTGCGCGCCGTCGTGGCCGAGGCGAGCGCGGCGGCGAGCAACGTGTCCGCGGGGTCCCAGGAGCTGTCGGCGTCGGCCGAGCAGCTGTCGCAGGGCTCGACCGAGCAGGCGGCCTCGACCGAGGAAGCCTCGGCGTCGATGGAGGAGATGGCCGCCAACGTGAAGCAGAACGCCGAGAACGCCAGCCAGACCGAGACGATCGCCCGGCAATCGGCCCAGGACGCCGAGGCCAGCGGCGTCGCGGTCGGCCGGGCCGTGGAGGCCATGCAGACCATCGCCCAGAAGATCACCATCGTGCAGGAGATCGCCCGCCAGACTGACCTCCTGGCCCTCAACGCCGCCGTCGAGGCCGCCCGGGCCGGCGAGCACGGGCGCGGCTTCGCGGTGGTGGCCAGCGAGGTGCGCAAGCTCGCCGAGCGCAGCCAGGCGGCCGCGGCCGAGATCGGCACGCTCTCGGCCGACACCGTCAAGGCCGCCCAGCAGGCCGGCGACATGCTGGGCCGGCTCGTGCCCGACATCAAGAAGACCGCCGGCCTGGTCGAGGAGATCACCGCCGCCTGCCGGGAGCAGGATGTCGGCTCGGGCCAGATCAACCAGGCGATCCAGCAGCTCGACAAGGTCACCCAGCAGAACGCCAGCGCCTCCGAGCAGGTCTCGGCCACCTCCGAGGAGCTGGCCACCCAGGCCGAGAAGCTGCAGGCGACGATCGCCTACTTCCGCCTCGCCGAGGCGTCCGCGCCGGGCGCGCCCCTGGCGGGTGTCCCCCTGGCGGGCGTCGATCAGGCGGTGACGCGCCTGCGCGCGACCGCGGCGCGGATGGGCACGGCCTCGGCGGGCCCGGCCTCGGGCGCTTCCTCGGCGGCGATCCGCTCGCCGAGCCCGAAGCGGGCGGGCGGGCGCGGCCCGGCCGCGGGCGGCGGCTTCGCCCTCGACATGGGCGCGGGCGACGCGCAGGACGCCGCCTTCACCCGCGTCGCCTGACCCGCCGCCCGAAGCCCGGATCCGCGCGGCACCTGTCGCCGCGCGGATCCCGCCGCCGGGCCGCCGCCGCAGCCGCAGCCGCAGCCGCGCCCCGATCCATCCGGAGATCCCGCATGTCCAGTGTGTGGCAGTACCTGACCCTCGGCCTCGGGGCCGAGACCTTCGGGATCGACGTCGAGCACGTCCACGAGATCCTCGATTACCGGGTGCCGGCGGCGCTGCCGCAGGCGCCGGCCTTCCTGCTGGGGATGATCGACGTGCGCGGGCAGAGCTACCCGGTGGTCGACCTGCGGACCAAGCTCGGCCTGCCGCCGGTCGCGCGCACGCCGGCGACGCGGATCATCCTGCTCAACGTTCCGATGCCGGGCCGGGCGCTGCGGGTCGGGTTCGTGGCCGACCGGGTGATCGAGGTGACGGAACTCGACAGCGCCGAGATGGAGGCCGCGCCCGAGGTCGGCGGGCGCTGGAACGCGCGCTACATCGCGGGCATCGGCCGCCGGGGCGAGGCGTTCGTGGTCGTGTTCGACCTCGTCGCGCTCATGGACGGCGACGGCCCGGCGCTGGCCGCACCCTCGCAGGCCGCACCCTCGCAGGCCGCCTGAGGGATCCGCCACCATGGAGGCCGATCCGGGTCACCTGAGCGACCGGCACTTCCGCTCCGTCGCCGACCTCATCCAGCAGCACGTCGGCATCCAGCTCCCGCCGGCCAAGCGCACCATGGTCGAGGGCCGGCTGCGCAAGCGCATGCGCGCCCTCGATCTCCCGACCCTGGAGGCCTATGGCCGCCACCTGTTCGAGGCCGGCCATCTCGCGGACGAGTTCCCGCACCTCGTCGACTGCGTGACGACGAACAAGACCGACTTCTTCCGCGAGCCCGCGCATTTCGACCTGCTGCGCACGACGATCGTGCCGCGGCTGGCGGCGCGGGGCGACCGGCCGCTGCTCAAGGTCTGGAGCGCGGCGGCATCGACGGGGGCCGAGGCCTACACGCTGGCGATGGTCCTGCACGACATGGCCGCCGACCGGTTCCGCTACGCCATCCTCGGGACGGACATCTCGTCGGAGGTGCTCGACCGCGCCCGCACGGCGATCTACCCGGAGGAGATGCTGGCCGCCGTGCCGCCGGACCTGCGGCGGCGCTACGTGATGGTCGCGCGCGACCGGGCCCGGCGCGAGGGGCGGATCGTGCCGGAGCTGCGCGCCCGGGTGCGGTTCCAGCAGCTCAACCTGATGGACGAGGTCTACCCGATCGACCGGGACGTCGACCTCGTCTTCTGCCGCAACGTGCTGATCTACTTCGACAAGCCGACCCAGAAGGCCGTGGTCGCGCGTCTGGCCGCGCATCTGCGCCCCGGCGGCTACCTGATCGTCGGCCATTCCGAGTCCATGGCGGGCGTCGGCGTGGCGGGCCTCGACCAGGTCTCCTCCACCGTCTTCAGCAAGCTGAGGGAATCCAGCCGGTGAGCGCGTCCCGACCGATCCGCGTCCTCGTTGTCGACGACTCGGCCTCCGTCCGCCAGACCCTGTGCAGCATCCTGGAGACGGCGCCCGACATCGAGATCCTGGGAACGGCCGCCGATCCGTTCATCGCCGCCCGCCGGATCCAGGAGGAGATCCCGGACGTCATCATCCTCGATCTCGAGATGCCCCGCATGGACGGACTGACCTTCCTGCGGAAGATCATGGCGCAGAAGCCGCTCCCGGTGATCGTCTGCTCGACCCTGACCGGGGCGGGCTCCCGGATGCTGTTCGAGGTCCTGGAGGCGGGGGCCGTCGACGTGCTGCCGAAGCCGCGGGTCGACACGCGTCAGTTCCTGCTCGAGTCCACCGTCCGGGTCTGCGACGCGGTCCGGGCGGCCGCGCGGGCCAAGCTGCGCGGGAGCCGGCCGCCCCGGCAGCTGGTCGAGGCGAAGCTCTCGGCCGACGCCGTCCTGCCGCCGCCCGTCCCCGGTCGCGTGGTGGTCGAGACCGACCGGATCGTCTGCATCGGCGCGTCGACGGGTGGGACGGAGGCCCTGCGCGACGTGCTCGAGGTGCTGCCCGCCGAGTCCCCCGGCCTCGTCATCGTGCAGCACATGCCGGAGCATTTCACGGCGGCGTTCGCCAAGCGCCTGAACGGCCTCTGCGCGATCACCGTCAAGGAGGCGGAGGACGGCGATCCCGTGATGCGGGGCCGCGCCCTGATCGCCCCCGGCGGGCGTCACCTCATGGTCGAGCGCCGGGGCGGCAGCTACGCGGTGTCGGTGAAGGATGGTCCTCTCGTCGCGCGCCATCGCCCGTCGGTCGATGTCCTGTTCCGGTCGGCCGCCCGGGCGGCGGCCGCGAACGCCCTCGGCATCCTCCTGACCGGCATGGGCGACGACGGCGCCAATGGCCTGCTGGAGATGCGCCGGGCCGGAGCGCAGACGGTCGCACAGGACGAGGCGAGCTGCGTCGTGTTCGGGATGCCCAAGGAAGCGATCGACCGCGGCGCGGCCGCCAAGGTCCTGCCGCTCGAGCAGATGCACCTGGAGATCCGGCGCTTCGGCCTGTCCGCGGCGCGCTGAGGCCGGGGCCGGACTCAGGACGGGTCGCGTTGCCCGGACTGCGCCTCGGCCATCGCCCGGCGCCCGCGCGCGCGGCTGGACGGTCGAGCCGCTCCGCGACGCGTCCCGCGGGTGCCCGTCTTCACCGACCGGGCCCCGGGAGGCCCCTGGCTCCCGCCGCGCCGCGCGCCGCGCTGGACGACCTGCCCTGGGCGGTCATCCTCGTCCCGCGTTCCGGCATCCAGCAGGTCCTGAACGCCGGGCGGGTGATCGGGCACGCGGAACAGGCGGGCCAGCCCGTCGGCGACGCCCCGGAGAACGGCGTCCGCCTGCTCGTGATCTTCCTGGCCCTGTACGACGATGAAACTCATCTGCGCACCCGGATCGTTCGTTCAGATCCTAAACTCGATTCGGTGCGAGGGGTTGCCCGAGTCTGTCAGAAGTTATGCCGCGATGTCGCGACTCCGCGATTCATGGACATCATGTAATCAACCGTTGGTCGTATCGCGATGAATAATGAATGACCGTGCCGGGGTCTCGAACATGCCTCGCGGTGACTCGCGGCGTGTTTTTCAACGCAGAGTCATATCTCGTTCTGCACTGCGCGGGGTAGGGTTGTGCTGGTGCGCAACGACACGCGTCGCGCGGCGCGCCGGCGTTGCCATGACCGCGCGGCTCACGCGGCGTAGCGGCCGAGCGCCAGATCGTCGCTCGCGATCTCGGGGGCGCGGCCGGACACGAGGTCGGCGAGCAGGCGGCCCGAGCCGCAGGCCATGGTCCAGCCCAGCGTGCCGTGACCGGTGTTGGTGAACAGGTTCCCGACCCGCGTGCCCCCGACGATCGGCGTGCCGTCCGGCGTCATCGGCCGCAGGCCGGTCCAGAACGCGGCGCGGTCGAGATCGCCGCCGGCCGGGAACAGGTCCTGCACCGAGCGCGCGAGGGTCTCGCGGCGCGGCCCGCGCAGGGCGTTGCTGAAGCCGGCGAGCTCGGCGGTGCCGCCGACGCGGATGCGGTCGCCCAGCCGGGTGATCGCGACCTTGTAGGTCTCGTCCATCACCGTCGAGACCGGCGCGGCCTCCGCGTCGGTGATCGGCAGCGTCAGGGAGTAGCCCTTCACCGGGTAGACCGGCAGGGCGATCCCGAGGGGGCGCAGCAGGGCCGGCGTGTAGCTGCCCAGCGCCGCCACGTAGGCGTCCGCCCGCAGAAGCGCCCCGTCGGCGGTCTCGACCGCCGTCACCCGGTCGCCGGCGTGATGCAGCCGCGCGATCGCCGTGCCGTAGCGGAAGGTCACGCCGAGGCTCTCGCAGAGCGCGGCGAGGCGCTGTGTGAACAGGTGCGCGTCGCCGGTCTCGTCGCCCGGCAGCCGCAGGCCGCCGACGAAGACGTCGCGCACGGCGGCGAGTGCCGGCTCGGCCGCGATGCAGCCGGCCGGATCCAGCACCGTGTAGGGAACGCCGTAGGCGTCGAGGACGCGGGTGTCGTCGCCGACATGGTCGAGCTGCTTCCGCGTCCGGAAGAGCTGCAGCGTGCCCTTCTCCCGGTGATCGTAGGCGATGCCGGTCTCGGTGCGCAGGTCGCGCAGCGCGTCGCGGCTGTACTCGGCCAGCCGCACCATGCGGCCCTTGTTCCGCCGGTAGGCCTCCTCGGTGCAGTTCGCGAGCATGCGCGTGAGCCACGCGTAGAGGCGGGGCTCCAGCCGCGGCCACAGCACCAGGGGCCGGTGCCGCATCATCAGCCACCTGAGCGCCTTCACGGGGATCCCGGGCGCCGCCCAGGGGGCCGAGTAGCCCGGCGAGACCTGGCCGGCATTGGCGAAGCTGGTCTCCAGGCCGGCGCCGGGCTGGCGCTCCAGCACGGTGACCTGATGGCCGGCCCGGGCGAGGTAGTAGGCCGAGGTGACGCCGACGACGCCGCCGCCGAGGATGAGCACGTGCATGGCGGGCCTCAGGCTCCGAGATAGACGCGGTGGAAGCGGTGGCCGAGGTTGGTCAGGACCTCGTAGCCGATCGTGCCGGCCGCGGCGGCGGCGGCGTCGACGTCGCGCTCCGGCCCGACGATGTCGACGAGCGCGCCCGGGCCGAGGGTGCCGGGCGCCGCGTCGGTGACGTCGAGGACGAGGCTGTCCATCGAGACGCGCCCGACCACCGGCAGGCGAACGCCGCCGAACCACGCCGCGCCGCCCGCCGTGCTGCGGAAGAACCCGTCGGCGTAGCCGATCGCGACCGTGGCGAGGCGGCTGTCCCGGGCGACCGTGGCCGCGTGCCCGTAGCCGACCGGCGTCCCCGCCGGGACGCTGCGCGTCTGCATCACCCGGGCCCGCAGCCCGATCACCGGCCGCATCGGGTTCGGCGCGCCCTCCTGCGGGGCGATCCCGTAGAGGGCGGCGCCGGGGCGCACCAGGTCGAAGTGGAAGTCCGGACCGAGGAAGATCCCCGACGAGGCCGCGAGGCTCGCCGGCACCGCGGGCAGGCGCCGGCGGACGGCCCGGAAGACGGACAGCTGCGCCGCGTTGACCGGGCTGTCCGGCTCGCCCGCGCAGGCGAGGTGGCTCATCACCAGCCGCAGGTCGAGGCCCGCGAGGGCGTCCGGCCGGTCGAGCAGCACGCCGACTTCGTCCGGCGCGAAGCCGAAGCGGGCCATGCCGGTGTCGACCTGGAGGATCGCGGGCAGGCGCCGCGCGCGCCGCCGGGCCAGGCCCTGCCAGCCGTCGAGCTGGGAACGGTCGTTGAGGACGGGCACGAGGTCGTGGTCCGCGCAGGTCGCCTCGCTGCCCGGGGCGGCGCCGTTGAGCACGGCGATCACCGCGCCGGGTCCGAGGATCGACCGGAGCGCCACGCCCTCGCCGACCTGGGCGACGAAGAAGTGCCGGCAGCCCGCGGCGGCCAGAACCGGCGCGACCCGGTCGGCGCCGAGCCCGTAGGCGTCCGCCTTGACGACGGCCGCGCAGGTCGCGGTCCCCGCCCGGGCGGCGAGCAGGCGGTAATTCTCCGCGAGGGCCGCGAGATCGATCGTGAGGAGTGCGGAGGCCGTCCCGGCCGGGCCCGCATCGGGCCGGAGATCGCGATCGATCATGCTCATGGCGGCCCTCGGGACAGCGCTCGGATGCGATGCCGGAAGGCTACACGGAGGATCGTCGAATGAGCGTGCGTGCTGTCGAAGGCCTTTGAATTCGAAGCTTGGCTGTGCAAGTTTCTGCGGCCTCTTCGAAGATCCTGCGAGTCGCGCGTGGACGAGATCGACCGCCGCATCATCCAGACCCTGCGCGGCGACGGCCGGATCAGCAACGCGGATCTCGCCGCGGCGGTCGGCCTGTCGGCCTCGGCCTGCCACCGCCGCGTGCGGCTGCTGGAGGAATCCGGCACCATCCGGGGCTACACGGCGCTGATCGGCGGCGCGGTCGACGGGCCGGGCCTCGTGGTCCTCACCCAGTTCACCCTGGACCGCCAGACCGAGGATTACCTCAACCGGTTCGAGGCGGCCGTCCGGCGCTGTCCCGAGGTGCAGGATTGCTATCTGATGACCGGGACGGCCGATTACCTCGTGAAGCTCAAGGTGATCGACGCGGCCGATTACGAGCGGCTGCACAAGGATGTGCTGTCGCGGCTGCCGGGGGTCGCCCGGCTGCAGTCGAGCTTCGCCATCCGGACCGTCGTGGCGGCGGGCCGGCCGCTCTGAAGGAAGCCCCCGCCATGACGTCGATCGCCGAACCGCCCGCGGACGCTCCCTGCGACCTGCGCCTCCGCGACGCCGCGCTCGCCGACGGAAGCCGGGCAACCGTCGACATCCTGGGCGACCGCGTGGCGGCGCTGCGAGATCCCGGCGCGCCGCTGCCGCCCGCCGGCCGCACGATCGATCTCGGCGGCGCCCTGGTCTTGCCGGGCCTGACCGACGGGCACGTCCATCTCGACAAGTGCCTGCTCGGCCTCCCGTGGCGCCCGCACGCGGCGGCGGGGTCCGTCCGGGCGATCATCGACGACGAGAAGGCGTTCCGCCGCGCCACGCGGATCCCGCTCGCCGAGCAGGGCGCCGAGGCGCTGCTCGAACGCATGCTCCGCGGCGGCACGACCAGCCTGCGGACCCATGTCGACGTCGACGACGTCACGCGGCTCGACCACCTCGCCCAGATCCTCGAGCTCCGGGCGCGCTGGTCCGACTGCCTGCAGATCCAGATCGTCGCCTTCCCGCAGAGCGGGATCCTGGGATGCCCGCCGGTCGCCGACGACCTGGACGCCGCCCTGCGGATGGGCGCGGACCTCGTCGGCGGCCTCGACCCCGTCGGCATCGACGGCGACCGCGACGGTCACCTGGACGTCGTCTTCGCCCTGGCCGAGCGGCACGGACGGGGCATCGACATCCATCTCCACGAGGGCGGCGCGGCCGGCCTCGCCACGATCGCGGCGATCGCGGCCCGGACAGTGGCGGCCGGGCTCGGCGGGCAGGTCACGATCAGTCACGCCTTCGCCCTGGCAGAAGCCGACGACCTGGAGCTCGGCCGGATCGCCGAGGCCCTCAACCGGGCCGGGGTCGCAATCCTCAGCAGCGTGCCGGGCGGGGCCCGATGCCCGCCGATCCCGCGGCTGCGGGCGCTCGGCGTCCCGGTCTGCCTCGGTACCGACAACGTCCGCGACTGCTGGAACCCCGCCACCGTCACCAGCATGGTCGCCCGTGCCCAGCTCGCCGCCTACCGGTTCGACCTGCGCACCGACGCGGAGCTCGCGGCGCTGCTGGCGCCGATCACCGCCGTCCCGGCACAGGTGCTCGGCATCGGTCCGGGCGCGGTGGCGCCCGGCGCGCGGGCCGACCTGATCGCCTTCGCGGCCGGCGGCGTGCCACAGGTGATCGTCGAGCGCCAGGAGCCCGTGCTCGTCGTCGCACGGGGCGCCGTGGCGGTCGACCGGCGCGGCGCGGCAGACGGGAACCCGCCGCCGTGAACGACCGCGCCCTGCGCTACCTGCTGGCCGTCGTGCGCGCGGGCTCTGTCCGGGCGGCCGCCGAGGTGCTGAACGTCGCCGCCTCGGCGGTGAGCCGGCAGATCATCGAACTCGAGGCGCAGGTCGGCGAGACCCTGCTCGAGCGCCTGCCCCGGGGTGTCGTCCCCACCGAGGCCGGCCGTCTGGTCGCCGCGCACGCGCAGCGGCAGGCCGACGAGGCGGCGCTGCTGGAGGACCAGCTGAAGCGCCTGCGCGGGGTGCAGCGGGGCACGGTCAGCCTGCGCTGCGGCGCCGGCTTCCTGATCGACCTCCTCGACAATGCACTCGCCGGGTTCGCGCAGGACCATCCGGGCATCGCCTATCAGGTCGAGATCGGCACCACCGACGGGATCCTCGCGGCCATAGCCCGGGGGGACGCGGATATCGGCCTCGTCTACAACCCGCCCGCGCATCCGGATGTCCGCGGAATCGTCACCGCCCGGCAGCCGCTGCTCGCCATCCTGCCGAAAAACCATCCCCTCGCGGATGGATCGGCGCCGGTTCCGCTGCGCAGCTTCGCCACCGAGCCCGCCGCCCTCCTGCCGCCCGACCACGGGGTGCGCCAGCTGATCGGCCGCGTCGAGGCGGATGGCGGCTTCCGGCTGGTGCCGCGGCTGGAGACGGCGTCCTTCGAGCTGCATCGCCGCTTCGTCATGGCCGCGATGGGCGTCGCCTTCCTGCCCCGCTTCGTGGTCGCGGCCGAGCTGCGGGCCGACCTCCTCGACGCTGTGCCGCTGCGCGACAGCATCCTGTCCGAGGCGACCGCCCACCTCGTCATCCGGGCCGGGCGACGGCTGCCCGAGGGCGCGGCGCGCCTGCTAGGCTGGCTGGCCGACCACATGGTGGCGTTCCGTCCGCCACCGGCCTGACCCTACCGTGCTGGATTTCCGCACGTTACGTGCAAAAATCCATGATTGTAGCAACGCTCGTTTGCCGAGATCATCCTCCCGCACGGTGAGGACGGATCGGTATGACCATCGCAACGGTAGGGGTCGTCGGGCTCGGCAATATGGGTCTGGGCATGGCCGCGACCCTGGCCCGCAAGGGCTTCGCGGTCCTCGGCTACGACATCGACGCGGGCCGGCGCCCCGCTGCCGAGGCGGCCGGCGTCACCACCCTCGACGCCCTCAACGACGTGCTCCGCCGGGCCGACGCCCTGGTGTTCTCGCTGCCGCTGGCGCGGGACGTGGAGGCGGTGGTCACCGCGGAGGGCGGCCTCCTGTCCCGGACCGACCGGAAGGTCGTGGTGATCGACACCTCGACCTCGGATCCCGGCACGACACGGCGCCTCGCCGAGCGCCTCGCCGCGGCCGGTCACGCGCTCCTCGACGCCCCGGTGAGCGGCGGCCCGTCCGGCGCCGCCGAGGGCACCCTGACCATGATGATCGGCGGAGCGGAGGCGGATTACGAACTGGCCCGTCCGGTCCTGGAAGCCATGTCGGCCCGCGCCCCGCATGTCGGGCCGTCCGGCGCCGGCAACATCGTCAAGCTCGTCAACAACCTGCTGGTGGCGGCTCATCTCGTGACCACCGGCGAGGCCCTGCGCCTGTCCGAGGCGGCGGGCCTCTCGGCCGAGGAGGCCGTCAAGGTCGTGAACACCGCGACCGGCCGCAGCGCGATCAGCGAGGTCATGGTCCCGCGCTGGGTCCAGTCCGGCACCTTCGACAGCGGCTTCTCGGCCGGCCTGATGCGCAAGGACGTGCGCCTCGCCCTCGAACTCGCCGCCGCGTGCGGGATCGACCTGCCGCTCTCCGCCGAGGTGAAGCGGATCTGGCAGGCGACGCAGGCCGCCATCCCCGACGCGGCCGACTTCACCCGCATGGCCGATTACCGCGATCCCAAGGGAGCCCACTGATGTCCGGCACGCCGCACTCGCCCGCCGCCGATCGGGTCGCCGCCCTCCTGGCCGACCTGCTGCCGGGCGGCCGCATCGGCAGCGTCGTGGCCGGCGAGATCCTCGCCGGGACCGGCGCCGCCCTCGATCTCACCAACCCCGCCGACGGCGGCGTGCTCGCGACCTTCGCCGATGCCGGCCCGTCGGTCGTCGAGGCCGCCATGGCGGCGGCCCGCGACGCCCAGCGCGCGTGGTGGGGCATGAGCGCCGCCGCCCGCGGCCGCGCGCTGTGGGCGGTCGCCGCCCTGGTCCGGCAGCACGCCGGCGCGCTCGCCGAGCTGGAGACCCTCTCGGCCGGCAAGCCGATCCGCGACACCCGCGGCGAGGTCGCCAAGGTCGCCGAGATGTTCGAGTACTACGCCGGCTGGTGCGACAAGCTCCACGGCGACGTCATCCCGGTCCCGACCTCGCACCTGAACTACACCCGCCACGAGCCGTTCGGCACCGTGGTGCAGATCACCCCCTGGAACGCCCCGATCTTCACCGCGGGCTGGCAGATCGCGCCGGCGCTCTGCGCCGGCAACGCCGTGGTGCTGAAGCCCTCCGAGCTGACGCCCCTGACCTCGCTGGCGCTGGGCCTGCTCTGCGACCGGGCCGAGGGGATGCCGCGCGGCCTCGTCTCGGTGCTGGCGGGCGCCGGCCCGACCACCGGCGCCGCCGCGGTGGCCCATCCCGAGACCCGGCTGGTCGTGTTCGTCGGCTCGGCCGAGGCCGGTGCGCAGATCGCCGCCGCGGCGGCCCGCGCCATCGTGCCGAGCGTGCTGGAGCTCGGCGGCAAGTCGGCCAACATCGTGTTCGCCGACGCCGATCTCGACCGGGCGCTGATCGGCGCGCAGGCCGCGATCTTCGGCGGCGCCGGGCAGAGCTGCGTGGCCGGCTCCCGGCTCCTCGTGCACCGCTCGATCCACGCGTCCTTCGTCGAGCGCCTGTCCCACGCCGCCGCGCGCATCCCGGTGGGCGCGCCGACCGACCCGGCGACGCAGATCGGCCCGATCAACAACCGGCGCCAGCGGGACAAGATCGCCGCCATGGTCGAGGCCGCCGCGGGGGCGGGGGCGACGATCGCGGCGGGTGGGGCCTGCCCCGCCGCCTTACGCGACACGGGCGGCTTCTACTACGGCCCGACCATCGTGGACGGCGTCGCGCCGGACGCCGCGATCGCCCGGGAGGAGGTGTTCGGCCCGGTCCTGGCGGTCCTGCCGTTCGACGGCGAGGACGAGGCGGTCGCGCTGGCCAACGGCACGCCCTACGGCCTCGCCGGCGCGGTCTGGACCGGCGACGGCGGGCGCGGCCACCGGGTCGCGGCGGCGCTCCGGTCGGGCACCGTCTGGGTCAACGGCTACAAGACCATCAACGTGGCCTCGCCCTTCGGCGGCTTCGGCCGCTCGGGCTTCGGCCGCTCCTCGGGCCGCGAGGCGCTGATGGCCTACACCCAGACCAAGAGCGTCTGGGTCGAGACCGCCGCCGCGCCGGCCGTGACCTTCGGCTACGTGGGCTGAGCCCGACGCCGGGCGGACCGTTCGACAGGATCAAGCGACAAGACCGGCGATCGAGACCGGCAGGCGGAGCAACAGGCAGGCCCGAGCAGGGCAGGGGAGAGTGACGATGGCGGGCGAACTCTATGCGGCGGAGGCGAGACCGGTCGCGCCCGCCGTCTCGGGCGGCGGGAAGCTGACGCTGTTCCTGCTCGCCCTGGTCATCGTCGTCATCGCGGAGGCGATCGGCAACGTCAGCATCCCGGTGGGGTCGGGCAAGATCGTGCTGCTCCCGCTGCTCTGGGCCCTGCTGCTGGGCGGCGCGCTGGGGCTGATGAGCCCGCGCCTGCCCGCGCCGCTGCGGCTGTCGGGCGCCCTGCAGAACGCGGCCGGCGCCTACCTGCAGCCGGCGCTGCTGATCTTCATCGCCAAGCTCGGCCTGCTCGTCGGCGGGTCGCTGCCGAAGATCCTGGCCTCGGGCTGGGCCCTGGCGTTCCAGGAATTCGGCCACTTCTTCGGCACGATGGTGTTCGGCCTGCCGGTCGCGCTCCTGCTCGGCATCAAGCGGGAGGCGATCGGCGCGACCTTCTCGGTCGGCCGCGAGCCGAGCCTCGCCATCATCGGCGAGCGCTACGGCATGGATTCGCCGGAAGGGCGCGGCGTGCTGGCCGAGTACCTGACCGGCACGGTGTTCGGCGCGGTGTTCATCGCCCTGCTGGCCGGGCTGGTCACCAGCCTCGGGATCTTCAACCCGCTGGCGCTGGCGATGGGCGCCGGCGTCGGTTCCGGCAGCATGATGGCCGCGGCCTCGGGGGCGATCGCGGCCCAGCAGACGCCTGAGGTCGCCAAGGACGTCGCCACCTTCGCGGCGGCCAGCAACCTCGTCACCACCACGATCGGCACGTACTTCACGCTGTTCCTGTCGCTGCCCTTCACGATCTGGGCCTACGGCAAGCTGGAGCCGATCCTCGGCCGCAACCGGCCGGACGCCGCCCGCCCGGCGGCCGCCGACCCGCAGGGCGCCGCGCAGGCGGCCGCGCCGGCCCATCAGGAGGTGCGGATCGGCCTCGGCGAGACCGTGCTCGCCTGGATCCTGATCGGCGCCTACGGGCTCATCGGCAACTGGCTCACCTACGGCGTCGTCCCCGACGCGCAGGTCGTGGCCGGGATGGCGATCATCATCGGCACCGTGCTCGCCGGCTGGGGCCTCTACCTGCTCCTCGGCCGGCGCCTGCCCGCCGTCCTCTGGGTCTCGATCATCGGCATGGCGCTGACCTATCCCGGCACGCCCTACGCCGCCGAGATCGCCGCCCTGACCGGCAAGCTCAACTTCCTGGCGCTGGCCACGCCGATCCTGACCTTCGCGGGGCTCTCGGTCGCCAAGGACGTGCCCGCCTTCCGCCGCCTCGGCTGGCGGATCGTCGTGGTCTCGTTCATGGCCAATGCCGGGACCTTCCTCGGCGCGGTCCTGATCGCCCAGTTCTTCATGCACGCCCCGCTGGGGTGAACCGCCGCGCCGATCGGCGTAGGGTCCGGACGGGGGATCGAGGCGCTCCGGCAGCGCCGGCATTTGAGAGAGGTCGCATGGGCATCGAGGCGGAGACCGTGGAGCGGATGGTCGCGTGGCGGCGCGACCTGCACGCCCACCCCGAGCTGGCCTTCCAGGAGGTCCGCACGGCGGAGCTCGTCGCCCGGGAACTGGCCGCCTGCGGCCTCTCGGTGAAGACCGGGCTCGGCCGCACCGGCGTGGTCGGGACCCTGAGCCGGGGCGACGGGCCGACCGTCGGCCTGCGGGCCGACATGGACGCCCTGCCCATCCAGGAGGCGACGGGCGCGAGTTACGCCTCCCGGACGCCCGGCGTGATGCATGCCTGCGGGCACGACGGCCACGTGGCGATGCTGCTCGGCGCGGCGCGGCACCTCGCGTCGCGCACCGACCTCTCCGGCACGGTGCACTTCATCTTCCAGCCGGCGGAGGAGTGCGAGGGCGGCGGGCGCGCCATGGTCGAGGACGGCCTGTTCCGGCTGTTCCCGTGCGATTCCGTCTACGGCCTGCACAACTGGCCGGGCCTGCCGCTGGGGACCTTCGCGACCCGGGTCGGCGCCATCATGGCCTCCCTCGACACGTTCGAGATCACGGTCGCCGGGTTCGGGACCCACGCGGCCATGCCGGAGCGCGGCACCGACACGCTGGTGGTCGTCTCCGAGATCGTCCTCGCCCTGCAGACCATCGTGAGCCGCCGGATCGCCCCGACGGACCCGGTCGTGCTCAGCGTCACGCAGATCCACGGCGGCGACGCCTACAACGTCATCCCCGACCGCGCGGTCATCCGCGGCACGGTCCGGTGCCTGGACGAGGCCGTGCGCAAGCGCGTCGCGGAGCTCGTCGCGGCCATCGCGGGCGGGACGGCCGGCACGCACGGCGCCCGCGCGGAGGTGGACTACCGGTTCGGGTACCCCGCCACCGTCAACACCGCCGACGCCGTCGGCACCGCCCTGGAGGCGGCCGGGACCGTCCCGGACATCACCGCGCGCCGCGGCGAGGTCGGACCCTCCATGGCGTCGGAGGATTTCGCCTACATGCTCCAGGCCTGTCCCGGCGCCTATGCCTGGATCGGGACCGACGGGGCGCAGCGGAGCCTGCCGCTCCACAATCCGGGCTACGACTTCAACGACGAGGCGCTGCCGGTCGGCGCCGCGTACTGGGCCGCGCTGGCGTCGCACAGCCTCAGGCCGTGAGGCGAGCGCTCTGAGGGACCGCCCGCGCCGGAGGCGCGGGCGGTCCCGATGGCGGGTCTCAGGCCGCCATCGGCCCGTAGCGCCGGTGACCCTTCACGTCGAAGCGGTCGAGCATCATGACCTTGTCCCAGGCCTTGACGAAGTCCGCCACGAAGCGGCGCTGGCCGTCGCTGCCCGCGTAGGCGTCGGCGATGGACCGGAGCTGCGCGTTCGACCCGAAGACGAGGTCGCTGCGGGTCGCCTCGAACTTCGTGTGCCCGCTCGCGCGGTCCTTGAGCGCGAAGGTCATCCCGTCCGCGTCCGCCTTCTCCCAGACCAGGTCGACGTCGGTCAGGTTGCGGAAGAAGTCGGTCGTCAGCACCCCGACCCGGTCGGTCAGGACGCCCCGGTTCGACCCGTCGTGGTTGGCGTTGAGCGCGCGCAGGCCGCCGGTCAGGACGGTCCATTCCGGGGCCGTCAGCGTCAGCAGGTTGGCCTTGTCGAGGAACATCTCCTCCGGCGACACGCTGCGCGTCATCTGCCCGAAGCCGTCGTCGACGTAGTTGCGGAACCCGTCCACCACCGGCTTCAGCCACTCGAACATCTCGAGGTCGGTGAGCGCCTGCGTCGTGTCCACCCGGCCCGGCGTGAACGGGACCGGCGTCTCGACCCCGGCGTCGCGGGCCGCCCTCTCCACGGCGACGCAGCCGCCCAGCACGATCAGGTCCGCCAGCGAGATCTTCTTCCCGTCGCTGCGCCCGTCGTTGAAGGTCGCCATCACGCCGCGCAGGGCCTCGACCACGGGCGCGGCCCGCCGGTTGACGGCCCAGTCCTTCTGCGGCGCGAGCGCGAGGCGGCCGCCGTTGGCGCCGCCGCGCTTGTCGCTGTCGCGGTAGGTCGAGGCCGCCGAGAAGGCCGTGAAGGCGAGATCGGAGACCGACAGGCCGGTCGCGGCGATCGCCTGCTTCAGCGCGGCGATCTCGGCCTCGCCGACGAGCGCGTAGTCCCGCTCGGGCAGCGGGTCCTGCCACAGGAGCCCGTCCTCGATCACCGCCTCCGGGCCGAGGTAGCGGTGCTTCGGACCCATGTCGCGGTGGGTCAGCTTGTACCACGCCTTGGAGAAGGCCTGGGTGAAGGCGTCGAAGTCGTCGAGGAACTTCTCGCAGACCTTGCGGTAGTCGGGATCGACCTTCAGGGCGATGTCGGAGGTCATCATCATCAGCGGGTGCATCTGGCCCGCGACGTGGGCGTCCGGCGTCTTCGGCGCGTCGGGATCTTTGGGCGTCCACTGGAGGGCGCCCGCCGGGCTCTTGGTCTGCTCCCACTCGAACCTGAAGAGGTTCTCCAGGTAGGCGTTGTCCCACTTGGTCGGATCGGGCGTCCAGCTGCCCTCGATGCCGTTGGTCATCGTGTCCTTGCCGGCGCCGGACCCCTTCGGATTGTGCCAGCCGAGGCCCATCGCCTCCATCGGCGCCATCTCGGGGGGCGGACCGATCTCCTTGGCGGGGGTCATGCCGTGGCTCTTGCCGAAGGCGTGCCCGCCCGCGATCAGCGCCACCGTCTCCTCGTCGTTCATCGCCATGCGGGTGAAGGTGATCCGGATGTCGCGCGCGGAGGCCAGGGGGTCGCCGCTCGCGTAGGGGCCCTCCGGGTTCACGTAGATCAGCGCCTGGTGGGAGGCGGCCAGCGGGTTCTCCAGGTCGTAATCGGCGTCGCCGTTCTTGCCCCGCCAGCGCTTGTCGCGGTTCACCATGTCGTCGAAGCTCGAGACCGAGCCCATCTCGACCACCTCCGGACCCCAGTAGGTGGCGTTGTCCGCCTCCCAGGCGTCGAGGCGGCCGGCGGCGAAGCCGTAGGTCGGCAGGCCCATGATCTCGAGGGCGCAGTTGCCGGTGAGCACCATCAGGTCGGCCCACGACAGGGCGTTGCCGTACTTGTGCTTGATCGGCTGCAGGAGGCGCCGCGACTTGTCGGTGTTGCCGTTGTCCCACCAGCTGGAGATCGGGGCGAAGCGCTGCAGGCCGGTGCCGGCGCCGCCGCGCCCGTCGGCGATCCGGTAGGTGCCGGCCGAGTGCCAGGCCATCCGGATCATCTGCGGGCCGTAATTGCCGTAGTCGGACGGCCACCAGTCCACCGACGAGGTCAGGAACTGCTTGATGTCGCGCTTGAGCGCCTCGAAGTCGATCTTGGCGAACTCGGCCGCGTAGTCGAAATCCGGGCCGAGGGGATCGGCCGCCAGCCCGTTCTGGTGGAGCACCTCCACCCGCAGGCGATGGGGATACCAGTTCTCCAGCGTCGGCCGGTTGCCGAGGGCGCCGCCGATCCGGTCGCCGCCGAACGGGCACTTGCCTTCCATGTGAAACGTCGTCGTGTCCGTCTTGTCGATCGTCTCGCTCATCGGGTGGTCCCCCTTGGGTGTTGCGCGACGACCGGGCGCGCGGGGCTCGGACGTCGACGGCGTTGGGCGGTGCAGGCGGTCCGAACCCTCAGGCGCTTCCCGTCGCGCTCGAGCCTCGTGACGAAATGAGGCGGTTCCCGGCGGGATCAAGTTCGGGTCGCCGAAGTCTTGCCCGGGCGTCCGGTCGACAACCGCGCAATGATCGCGATGACGTTGTCGCGATCAGCCCTGTCGCCGGCATCGCCGAGCGACGGCGTCGACTCGACGTCGACGCGGGCCCGCGCCCGGGCATTACCCTTCGTCTTGGGGGCGTCGTCGAGCGTCATGAGGGACGTCTCGGCTCCCCTCGAAGGCCGGGCGAGGCCGCCGGTGCCCGTCGTCGTGGGTCAGGGCGCGGACCGCGAGCCGGACGGCGCGGCGCCCGCGCCGCTCCCGGAGCCGGTGACGGCCGTGCGGGCGGCGGCCTGGCTCTGGCTGGCGTAATCGGGCGGCGCGGTCTCACCCTGCCAGATCATCAGCCCGGCCAGGGCGGCGATCATGAGCCCCACGCTGACGAGCAGCACGACCAGCACCGGCCTGCCGCGCCGGCCCTGTCGGCTCTCCTGGGCCGTGTGACGTTCGACCATCCGCGCCTCGCTGGAGGTTGGTTCCGGGAAATCCCGGCGAGAACCCGCGACCCCGCGGATAGATCCAGTCCTGCGACGCTGTGGACCGGCCCCTCGGGCACGCCGACACCGCTGTGCCACCCATTGGCGTCCGCCGGCGTTGGTCATACAGTCATACACATGACCGCAACGTCCGCGCCGCAGCCCGATCTCCGTCTGCCGCTCTATCAGCGCCTGCGGGACGAGATCGCCTTCCAGATCGCCCGCAACGTCTGGCGCTCGGGCGAGCCGATCCCCACGGAGGCGGAGCTGGCGGCGACCCACCGGGTCGCCATCGGCACTGTGCGCAAGGCGATCGACGTCCTCGTCGCCGACGGCCTCGTCGAGCGTCAGCAGGGCCGCGGCACCTTCGTGCGGCGGCCGCGCTTCGACCGGTCCCTGTTCCGGTTCTTCCGGCATCTCGGGCCGGATGGCACGCAGGCGGTGCCGGAGGGGCGGATCCTGTCGCGCGAGGCCCGTCCGGCCCCCGCGGCCGCACGCGAGGCCCTCGGTCTCGACGCGCGCGGCGCGGCGATCCGCCTGATCCGGACGCGCCACCTGCAGGGCCGCCCGATCCTGTCCGAGGCGATCTGGCTGCCGGCCGCACGGTTCGCACCGATCCTGACCGCCCCGCTGACGGAGATCGGCGACCTCCTCTACCCCGCCTACGAGCGCCTCTGCGGCGAGATCGTCGCCCGCGCCGAGGAGACCCTGACCGTCGGCATCGCCGACGCGACCGACGCCGAGCGCCTCGAGATCGCGGACGGAGACCCGGTCGTGGTCATCGAGCGCCTCGCCTTCGGCTTCGACGCCCGCCCGATCGAGTGGCGCGTGACCCGCGGTGCGGCCAAGGACTTCCGGTATCACGTCGACATCCGCTGAGAGGCCGGCGCCTTGACGCGCCGGCGCGCGCGTGCTCATTTATTCATATAAATGACTAGTCCTCTTCGGAGGGCGGAGGAAAGCCCGTGTTCCGCTGGTACCGCGACGTCGGTCCGGCCGAGCGTCGCACCTTCTGGGCCTGTCTGGGCGGGTGGTCGCTCGACGCCCTGGACGTGCAGATGTTCAGCCTCGCCATCCCCGCGCTGGTCGCGAGCTTCGGGCTCAGCCGCTCGGAGGCCGGCCTGATCGGCGCGGTCACGCTCGTCGCGGCGGCGCTCGGCGGCTGGCTCGGCGGCCTCGCGGCGGACCGGATCGGCCGCGTCCGGGCCCTCCAGATCACGGTGCTGTGGTTCGCGGTCGCGACCTTCCTGGCGGCCTTCGCGCAGAGCTTCGCCCAGCTGCTGACCCTGAAGGCGCTGCAGGGGATCGGCTTCGGCGCCGAGTGGGCGGCCGGCGCCGCGCTGATGGCGGAGGCGATCGGGCCCGAGCACCGCGGCCGGGCGCTGGGCGCCGTGCAGGGGGGCTGGGCCCTCGGCTGGGGGGCGGCCGTGCTCCTGGCCACCGCGGCCTTCTCGGTGCTGGATCAGGAGACCGCCTGGCGGGCCCTGTTCGCCTGCGGCCTCGCGCCCGCGCTCCTCCTGCTCTACCTGCGCCGCTCGGTCCCGGAGCCGGCGCGGCCGGTCGGAAGGCCGGCCCGGCCGCCGGCCGGATCGCTCGCGATCTTCGCGCCCGGCCTGCGCCGGGTCACGGTGCTCGCGACGCTGCTCGGCCTGGGCGCCCACGGGGGCTTCCACGCCCTGTTCACGTGGCTGCCCACCTACCTGAGCGTCGAGCGCGGCGCCTCGGTCCTCGGCACCGGGCTCTACCTCGCGATCATCATCGCGGCCTTCGGCCTCGGCTGCCTCGTCGCCGGCGGGCTCGTGGACCGGCTCGGGCGGCGCCGGACGGTGGCGCTCTACGCGGCCGGCTGCATGGCGCTGGTCGTCGTCTACCTGCTGCTGCCGGTCGGCGGCACGGGCCTGCTCCTCCTCGGGGCCCCCCTCGGCTTCTGCACCGCCGGCATCCCCGCGAGCCTCGCGGCCCTGTTCAGCGAGCTCTTCCCGGACGGCCTGCGCGGGACCGGGATGGGCTTCTGCTACAACGCCGGCCGCCTCGCCTCCGGCCTGCTGCCCCTCGGCGTCGGCCTGCTCAGCGAGATCCTCGGGCTCGGCCCGGCGATCGGCCTGTCGGCCCTCGGTGCCTACGGGCTCGTCCTCCTCGCCGTCGCGCTCCTGCCGGATCGGCAGTCCGGCGGCGCGCTGATCCCCCAGACCGTGAGATGATCCGATGAACCGGCGCCGCTTCTGCCGCACCCTGCTCGCGGGCGGCGTCACGCTCGCGCTTCCGGCCCGCGGCCGCGCGGCCGGGCCCGGCTCCGCCGCCGACAGCGTGGCGGCGGTCGACACCCACGCCCACGTCTTCACCCGGTCCCTCACCCTCACGGGGGACCGCCGCTACGCCCCCGACTACGACGCGAGCATCGCCGACTACCGCGCCATGCTGGACCGGAACGGCATGGCGCGCGGCGTGCTAATCCAGCCGAGCTTCCTCGGTACCGACAACGGCTACATGGTCTCGGCCCTGCGGTCCGCGCCGGAGCGGCTGCGCGGCATCGCCGTGCTGGCCCCGGAGGCCGAGACCGCCGCGCTGCGCGACCTCGCCGGGCAGGGCGTCGTCGGCCTGCGCCTGAACCTGATCGGGCGGCCGGACCCGGACTTCGCCGGCGCGGTCTGGCGCGCCCACCTCGCGCGCGTGGCGGATCTCGGCTGGCAGATCGAGGTCCAGGCCGAGGCGCGGCGCCTCGCGCGGCTGCTGCCGCCGCTGGTCGAGGCGGGCGTCCCCGTCGTGGTCGACCATTTCGGCCGGATCGACCCGGCCCTCGGCATCGCCGATCCGGGCTTCGCCGACCTGCTCGGCTTCGGCCGCGGCGGCCGCGTCTGGGTCAAGCTGTCGGGCGCCTACCGCATCGGCAGCGGCGAGGCCGGCCGGCAGACGGCGCTGCAGGCCGCCGAGCGCCTGCGCGGCGCCTTCGGGGCGCGGCGCCTGCTCTGGGGCAGCGACTGGCCGCACACGCAGTTCGAGACCCAGGCCAGCCCCGCCGAGGCCCGGCGCGACCTCGACGCCTGGGTGCCGGACCCGGCCGAGCGCCGGATCGTCCTGGCCGAGACGCCCGCCGAACTCTTCCGCTTCGACCGCTAGGCCGGGGCGCGCCCGCCCGAATTCCAGCGAGGACAGGACCATGGCAACACCGACCACGCCACACGCGGCGGACGCGGCCGCCTTCGAGAGCCGAACGATGCGGAAGGTCGGCCTGCGCCTGATCCCCTTCCTCGTGCTCTGCTACTTCATCGCCTACGTCGACCGGGTGAATGTCGGCTTCGCGGCGCTGACCATGAACCACGATCTGGGCCTCTCCGCCGCGGCCTTCGGCCTGGGCGGCGGCCTGTTCTTCGTCGCCTACGTCCTGTTCGAGGTGCCGAGCAACCTCGCGATGGAGCGCGTCGGCGCGCGGATCTGGATCGCGCGGATCATGATCACCTGGGGGCTCGTCGGCATCGGCTCGGCCTTCGTCACCGGTCCGGTCAGCTTCGCCACCGCCCGCTTCCTGCTGGGCGCGGCCGAGGCCGGGTTCTTCCCGGGCGTGATCCTGTACCTGACCTACTGGTTCCCCAAGGCCTACCGGGCGCGGATCGTGGCGATGTTCATGGTCGCGATCCCGCTCTCCAGCTTCTTCGGCTCGCCGCTCTCGGCGGCGCTGCTCACCCTCGACGGCGTCGCGTCCCTGCGCGGCTGGCAGTGGCTGCTGATCATGGAGGCGGTCCCGGCCGTCATCCTCGGCGTCGCCGCCCTCGCGCTGCTGCCGAGCCGGCCGGCCGAGGCGACCTTCCTGAGCCCGGCGGAGCGCGGCTGGCTGACGGACCGGCTGGAGGCCGAGCGGCGCGCCGCCGAGGCGAGCGCCGGGCACCACGCCCACGGCCTCGCGGCGGTCTGGGCGGTGCTCGCGAGCCGGCAGGTCTGGCTGCTGGCCGTGATCTACGCGGGCAGCTCGGCCACCAGCAACACGCTGTCGCTGTGGATGCCGCAGATCCTCAAGGGGTTCGGCCTCAGCAACCTGCAGACCGGCCTGCTGAACATGATCCCGTTCGGCATCGCCTCGGTCTTCATGATCGTCTGGGGCCTGCGGGCGGACCGCAGCGGCGAGCGGATCTGGAGCACGGCCCTGCCGCTGGCGCTGACCTCGGTGAGCTTCGCCCTGACGCTGCTGACCGGCTCGCTCTGGATGACGCTGGTCCTGCTCTCGCTGGTCCTGCTCGGCAACTACGCGATCAAGGGCCCGTTCTTCGCCCTGGCGACCGAGACGCTGCCGCCGGCCCAGACGGCCGCCGGCATCGCGGCGATCAACACCCTGGCGCATCTCGGCACCGGGGCGATCACCTCGCTGATCGGGGTGCTGCGCGAGCAGACCGGCAGCTTCCCCGTCGCCCTGCTCCCGCTCTGCGCCCTCACCGGCGCCGGCTGCGCCCTGGTCTTCTGGATCGGCCGGCACCGGCCGCGGGCAGCGGCCGTCGGGGCGGCCCCGTCGGCGGCGCGGGGCTGAAGCGGCGGCGACGCTCAGGCCGGCTGGCCGAGGATTCCCAGGATCTCCCGGCGCAGCCGCACGATCTCGGGATCGTCGCGGTGGCGCGGATAGGGCACCGCGACCGGCAGCGCGGCCCGGATCGCGGCCGGGCGGTCGGAGAGCACGATCACGCGCTCGGCCAGGACCAGCGCCTCCTCGACGTCGTGGGTGACGAGGAGCGCGGTGAAGCGCTTCTCCTGCCAGAGCCGCAGGATCTCGGCCTGCATGGCCAGCCGCGTCAGGGCGTCGAGCTTGCCGAGCGGCTCGTCGAGGAGCAGCAGGCGCGGCTCGTTGACGAGCGCCCGGGCGAGGGCCGCCCGCTGCGCCATGCCGCCGGAGAGCTGGTGCGGGTAGACATCCGCGAAGCCGGACAGGCCGACGAGCCCCAGCGCCCGGTCGACCCGGGCCGCCCGCGACCGCCCGACGCCGCGGGCCTCGAGCCCGAGGGCGACGTTGCCGCGCACGGTCCGCCACGGGTAGAGCGTCGGGTCCTGGAAGACGAGGAGCCGGGACGGGTCCGGCCCCTCCACGAGGTCGCCGTCGACCCGGATCGCGCCCTGGTCGGGCGGCTCCAGGCCGGCGACGAGCCGCAGCAGGGTGGACTTGCCGCAGCCCGAGGGGCCGAGCAGCGCGACGAAGCCGCCGGGCTCCACGTCGAGGCTCACCCGGTCGAGGACCGGCAGGGGCGCGCCGCGGATCGCGAAGGCGTGGCTGACGGACTCGACCGTCAGGCGGGCGCCGGCCGCGCCGGCTTCGGGGCGTTCGAGGGTCGCGGCGGCTACCATTGCACCAGCCCCTTCTGCCAGGCGAGCAGGCGGTCGCGCAGGCGGAACAGCAGCGTGATCAGGGACGAGCACATCAGCGCCATCACGATCAGCGCCGCGTACATGTTGGCGTAGGCGGCCCAGCCCTGCGCCCACTGGAGGTACCAGCCGAGGCCGGACTTCACGCCGAGCATCTCGGCGACGACCAGCACCGCGAAGGAGCCGCCGAGCCCCATGAACAGCCCGACGAAGACGTGCGGCAGCGCCGCCGGGATCGCCACGCGCAGGATCAGGAAGCCGCGCGAGGCGCCGAGCGTCCGCGCCACGTCGAAATAGGCCTTGTTGACGCCCGCCACGCCCGACCAGGTCAGCACCGTGACCGGGAAGCCGGTGGCCAGAGCCACCAGGAAGGTGCTGGCCGACCACGAAGACGGGAAGACGAAGAAGGCGAGGGGCAGCCACGCCGTGGCCGGCAGCGGCCCGACGAAGCGCAGCACCGGATGGGCCCAGTAGCCCACCGCCCGGAAGGTGCCGATGGCGACGCCCAGGACGAAGCCGGTCGCCGCCCCGATGGCGTAGCCGCCGGAGAGCAGGATCAGGGAGTTGAGGATGCTGCCGCCGAGCTTCGGCCAGTCATCGAGGAAGACCTCCAGGATCGCCTGGGGCGAGGGGAAGAACGGCATCGGCAGCAGGGCGAGCTTCGCCGTGATCGCCTCCCAGGCGATCAGCGCCAGGGCCAGCGCCGCGAGCCAGGGGCTCCCGTGCCGCAGCCGCACCCCGAGGGTGCCGAGGCGGCCGGCCGCGGGCGCGAGGACCAGGAGGGCGAGGCCGAGCGCCGCCGCGCCGGAGCCGAGGGCCGCGGTCTCGGGCAGGTCGTCGGCCTCGGGCAGGCCGAGGGTCACCCCGGCCAGGGCGAGCCAGGCGGCACCCGCGAGGACGATCCGCCAGGGCGGCCGCGGCAGCTTTCGGGACGGGGCGGCGGCCCGCGGGGCGACGCCGGCGGCGATGCTTCCGGACATGGCGCGCCTCAGCTCAGCACGTCGGCGTAGATCCGCTCGGCGAACTTCGCCGTGTCGGTGGATCGCCGCAGGACGTTCACCTGCTTCAGCTCGTCCCCGTAGAGCGCGAGCTGCTGCTTGAGATCCCCGCCGACCGGGCTGTCGCCGTGCTGCTGGCTGCGCAGCATCGCGGCGAGATCCGCGATCGACCCCTTGCCGCCGTAGCCGGAGAACGCCCGGGCCGCGGCCTCGGGATCCCGGTGGACGGCGTGGCCGCCCTCCAGGATCGCCCGGGTCAGCGCGCGCGCCACCGCGCGGTCGTTCCGGATCAGGCTGCCGCGGGCCGCCACGACGCAGCAGGTCCGGCTGGCGTATTCTCCGGACAGGTTGGTGGCGACCTCGGTGAAGCGCGGGTCCTTCAGCCAGATCCAGGTCCGCGGGTCGGAATCGGCCAGCGCCTGCGCCTCGCCCTTCTCCACCGCGAGGTTCAGCAGGTCGGCCGGGTACTGCCGCCACTCCACCCCGCTCTCCGGGTCGATCCCCGCCTTGGCGAGCAGCAGGCCGAAGAAGTTCTTGGCCGGGCTCGCCTGGTCGCTGATCGCGATGGTCTTGCCCTTCAGCCCGGCGATGTCGGCGATGCCGGAGGATTTGGCGCTGAGCAGCCGCAGGCAGCCGCCGTGCAGCCCCGCGGTGATCTTCACGTCGAAGCCCTGCTCCAGGGGCTTGAGCCAGCGCAGGGCCATGCCGATCCCGGCATCGGCCTTGCCCGTGGCGATCGCCTCCAGCAGGGCCTCGGTCGAGCCGCCGAAATTGACGAACTCCACGTCGAGGCCGTGCCGGGCGAAGATCCCCTGCTCCTTGGCGAGCGGCGCGGCCGCCGTGCAGATGGCCGTGGCGTTCCAGGCCAGCTTCACGATCCGGAGCGGGCCCGCGGGCGCCTCCGCGGCGGCGGGCCGGCAGAGCGGGCCGGGATCGAACGGTGCCCCCGGTCCGGGCGCCCAGGCGCGGCCGGTGCCCATGCCGAGGCCGAGCGGCAGGGCCGCGGCCGCGGCGCCGACCTGCAGCAGGCGCCGCCGGGAGGGCGCGGGATCGGAGGAGGGGCTGCCCGGTCGGGAGGGCGCGTCGGTCATCTCGGGTCTCCGGGCCGCGCGACCGCGCGGCGGGAACGGCGCGCGTCACCGCCCCGGTCGCGCGACCGGGCGGATCTGGCGTCCTCGTCTTCGGGAATGATCCGTCGAGGGATCAGGGTGCCGAGTATTCGATCGCTGCGAGACCGAGTCAACGAAAGCGTTTCCTCTATTTTCGCGCGATCGGGTAAGATCATTCACGGATCGGCGCCGTCGCGCGGCGCTCGGGCGGCTCGGCTCATCGGCACGGGGCGTCGTTCGTCTGTCTCTCGATGATGGGATACCGAACGATGACGGGGAAAGGTTCGATGCCGGCCCCCTGTGGGCGGAGACACGTTCTTCTTCGCCGACCGACGACGCGGCAACATCCTCCTGCCGATCCATGAATATTCGGAACGGCATTCCGTTGACGCGATCCGGGTCCGGGCGGACCATCGCGGCTCCCGGGATGGCGCCGCGCGGCCGCCCGCCGATCACGTCGCCGAACACCCCATGACCGTCGCCGTCCCGCCCCCCGACATCGTCAGCAGCCTCGCCGGGCGGCTCGCCGCCCGCGCGGCCGACCACGACCGCGCGGGGACCTTCCCGCACGACTCCCTCGCGGCGCTCCGGGAGGCCGGGCTCCTGGCTCTCACCGTGCCGCGGCGTCTCGGCGGCGGCGGTGTGGGCCTCGCGCGGGCCGCCGCTCTGGTGCGGGCGCTCGGCGCCGCCGACCCGGCGACCGCCCTGGTCGTGGCGATGCAGTATCTCCAGCACGGGCTGATCCACCGGCCGGATACCCCGTGGCCGCGCGCGCTCGCCGACGCGGTCGGCGCGGCGGCGGTGGCGCGGGGGGCGCTGATCAACGCCCTGCGGGTCGAGCCCGAACTCGGCACGCCCGCGCGGGGCGGCCTGCCGGCCACGGTCGCCCGCCGCGACGGCGCGGGCTGGCGGATCTCCGGGCACAAGATCTACGCGACCGGCGCGCCGGGGCTCGCCTACGGCCTCGTCTTCGTCCGCACCGACGAGGCGGAGCCGCGCACCGGCAACGTCCTGGTGCCGCTCGACGCGCCGGGCATCCGCATCGCGGAGACCTGGGACCATCTCGGCCTGCGCGCCTCCGGCAGCCACGACGTCCACTTCACGGACGTGCCGATCCCCGGGGACCACGCCGTCGACCTGCGGCCGCCGGGCGGCTGGTCGGGGCCCGATCCCTGGCAGCAGGCCTGGAGCTGCACCCTGCTCGCCGCCCTCTACGACGGCGTGGCCCGGGCGGCGCAGGACTGGTTCATCGGCTTCCTGCGGGCGCGCCGGCCCGGCAGCCTCGGGGCGCCGCTGGCGAGCCTGCCGCGCTTCCACGAGGCGGTCGGCGAGAACGAGCGGCTGCTCGCCGTCAACGCGCGCCTCGTCGCCGGGCTCGCCGCCGAGGTCGACGCGGGACATCCCCCGCCGCCGCGCGAGTCCGGATTCGTGAAGCTCACGGCAACGGAGAACGCCGTCGCGGCGGTCCAGCGCGCCGCGGAGCTGTGCGGCAACGCCGCCCTGTCCCGGGCGAACCCGCTGGAGCGGCACCTGCGCGACGTCCTGTGCGCGCGCATCCACTGGCCGCAAGGGGACGCCGTCCGCGCCGCCGCCGGCAGGGACGCCCTCGGCGCCTGAACCCGCCCTCGACCCGGAGATCGCCCCATGAGCCTGCTTCCCCCCGACGCCGTCGAGTTCATCGGCTTCGTCGCGCCCCGCCACACCTCCGAGATCCACCCGGCCGCGGGGCCGGCCATCGACCGCGACTACCTGAAGCTCCTGGCGCAGGCGCACGAATGGGGCGGGTTCGACCGGGTGCTGGTGGCCTTCCACGCGACCACGCCGGACGCGCTCCTGCTCGCCGGGCAGGTCGCCGCCGTGACCGAGCGGCTGGGGCTGATGATCGCCCATCGCACCGGATTCACGGCACCGACCGTGGCGGCGCGGCAGTTCGCGACCCTCGACCAGCTCACCGGCGGCCGGGTCGCGATCCACGTGATCAGCGGCGGCGACGACCGGGAACTCGCCCAGGACGGCGACCACCTCACCAAGGACGCGCGCTACGCCCGCACCCGGGAGTTCCTCGACATCGTCCGGCAGAGCTGGACCGCCGCGGAGCCGTTCGACTACGCGGGCGATCACTACCGGGTGGAGCGCGGCTTCTCCGAGGTGAAGCCGGTCAACGCGATCCCGGTCTATTTCGGCGGCGCCTCGCCGGCGGCGCTGGCAGTGGCCGGCCGCCACGCCGACACCTACGCCCTCTGGGGCGAGACGCACGCGCAGGTCGCCGAGCTGATCGGCCGGGTGCGGGCGGCGGCCGCGCCCCACGGGCGGGCGCCGCGCTTCAGCCTGTCGGTCCGGCCGATCCTGGCCGAGACGGAGGCGCGCGCCTGGGAGCGCGCCGAGGACACCCTGGCCCGGACGCGGGCGGTCCGGGCCGCCAGGGGGCTCGGCCCGGCCGCGACGCCGCAGAACGAGGGCTCCCGGCGGCTCCTCGCGGCCGCCGCCGCGGGGCCGCGCCACGACAAGCGCCTGTTCACCGCCATCGCGGCCGAGACCGGGGCGGCGGGCAACTCGACCGCCCTGGTCGGCACCCCCGAGCAGGTCGCCGACGCCCTGCTCGACTATCACGACCTGGGCGTGCGGACCTTCCTGATCCGCGGCTTCGACCCGCTGGAGGACGCGCTCCAGTACGGCCGGGCGCTGCTGCCCGCCTTCCGGGACGCCCTCGGGCGCCGCGGCGCCGCCGAGGCCGCCTGATGCGCGCCGTCATCCTCGCCCTGCTGGCGATCCTGGCGGTCCGGCCGGCGCAGGCCCAGGACGTGCTGCGGGTCGGCGACCAGCGCGGCAATGCCCGCGCGCTGATGGAGGCGGCCGGCGTGCTCGACGGGCTGCCCTACCGGCTCGACTGGAGCGAGTTCCCGGCGGCCGCGCCCCTGCTCGAGGCGCTGAACGCCGGCGCGATCGACGCGGGCGGCGTCGGCGACGCGCCCTTCACGTTCGCGGCCGCCGCCGGGGTGCCGGTGAAGGCCTTCCTGGCCTTCCGCAACCGGCAGGACGGGTTGGCGATCCTGGTCCTGAAGGAATCGCCCCTGCGCACCGTGGCCGACCTGAAGGGCAAGCGCGTCGCGACGAACCGCGGCTCGATCGGCCATCAGGTGGTCCTGGCGGCGCTGGAGGAGGCGGGGCTGCCCGCCGACAGCGTGACCTTCAGCTTCCTGCCGCCGGCCGACGCCAAGATCGCGCTGGCTTCCGGGGCGGTCGACGCCTGGTCGACCTGGGAGCCCTACACCTCCACGGCGGAGCTCGCCGGCCTCGTCCGGGTGATCCGCGACGGCAACGGCATCACCCCGGGCCTGACCTTCGCGGTGGCGAGCGACGACGCGATCCGGACCAAGCGGGCGCTGCTCGCCGATTTCGGGGCGCGCCTCGCCCGCGCCCGGGCCTGGGCCCTGACGGATCCGAAGCCCTACGCGTCCGTCTGGTCGAAGCTCATCGGCCTGCCGGAGGCGGTGCCGCTGCGCTGGTTCGGCCGCGCCGCCTACCGGGCCGTCCCGATCGACGCGTCCGTGATCGCCGACGAGCAGCGCAGCATCGATCTCTACGTCCGCGCCGGGCTGATCCCGAAGGCCCGCGCGCCGCGGGCCGAGGCGATCCTCGACACGAGCGTCTCGCAAACCGCCGCCGCCGTGCAATGATGGCGCGGGAGGATCCGACATGCACGACAGCGGCGACGACCACGGCCACGCGCACGAACATGGCCACGCGCAGGACCACGCCCACGCCCACGACCACGGGGCGTCCGAGCGCTGGAAGCACGACGGCGTGCGGGTGATCCCCGGCGACCGGCTCGACGCCAACACCGCGCAGACGCCCGGCATGTACCGGCAGGCGGCGATCAACGCCGCCCGGGTCGGCGCCCAGAAGATCTGGGCCGGCACGGTGGCGATCCAGCCCGACGCCAAGACCGGCGTGCACCACCACGGCGAACTGGAGAGCGTGATCTACGTGGTCTCGGGCCGCGCCCGGATGCGCTGGGGCGACAGGCTCGAATACGTCGCCGAGGCCGGGCCGGGCGACTTCATCTTCGTGCCGCCCTTCGTGCCGCACCAGGAGATCAACGCCTCGACCGACGAGCCCCTGCACTGCGTGCTGGTGCGCTCCGACAACGAGGCGGTGGTGGTCAACCTGCCCGACGTCGAGGCCGCCGAGGCGCCCGAGACCGTGTACTGGGTCGACCCGATCCACAAGCATCCGTGAGAGACCGGAGCGGAGAGCGATGAGCCGGGACCGCCAGCTGCATCTCGGCGCCTTCATGCGCCCGGTCGGCATCCACACCGCGTGGTGGCGCTATCCGGGCGGCTATCCGGACGCGAACTTCAACTTCGAGCACCTGGCGCACTTCGCCCGGCGGCTGGAGGCCGCGAAGTTCGACGCGTTCTTCATGGCCGACCATCTGGCGGTGATGAACATGCCGGTGGCGGCGCTCCGCCGCTCGGCCACCATGACGTCGTTCGACCCGCTGACCCTGCTGCCGGCGCTCGCCGTGCTCACCGAGCGGATCGGCCTGATCGCCACCGCGTCGACCACCTACAACGAGCCCTACCACGTGGCCCGCAAGTTCGCCTCCCTCGACCACATCTCGAAGGGGCGGGCCGGCTGGAACCTCGTCACCTCCGGCAACCCGGACGAGGCCCTGAACTTCGGCCGCGACGCGCATCTGGAACACGCCACCCGCTACGCCCGCGCCCGCGAGTTCTTCGACGTGGTGACCGGCCTGTGGGATTCCTTCGCCGACGACGCCTTCACGATGGATCCGGCGAGCGGCCTGTTCCTCGATCCGGCGAAGATGCACGTCCTCGACCACCGCGGCGACTTCCTGAAGGTGAAGGGCCCGCTCAACGTCGCCCGGCCGGTGCAGGGCTGGCCGGTGATCGTCCAGGCCGGCGCCTCCGAGGCCGGCAAGCAGATCGCCGCCGAGACCGCCGAGATGGTGTTCGGCGCGGGCTCGACCCTGGAGGCGGCGCAAGCCTTCTACGCCGACGTGAAGGGTCGGATGCCGGCGGCGGGGCGCGACCCGGACCAGCTCAAGATCCTGCCCGGCTGCTTCGTCGTCCTGGGCCAGACGGAGGACGAGGCGCGGGCCAAGAAGGCGCGCCTCGACGACCTCGTCCATCCCGACAGCGGCCTCGCCAACCTCTCGGTCCGCCTCGGCGTCGACGCGACGGGCTTCGACCTCGACGCGCCGCTGCCGGAGCTCCCCGAGAGCAACGCCAGCAAGAGCGGGCAGGCCCAGATCGTCGACTACGCCCGGCGCACCGGCGCGACCGTGCGGGCGCTCGCCCGCAAGGTCGGCGGCTACGGCGGCCTGCAGATGGTCGGCACGCCCGCGCAGGTGGCCGACCGGATGGAGGAATGGCTGGAGACGCGCGCCTGCGACGGTTTCAACGTGATGTTCCCGTTCGTGCCCGAGGGGCTCGACGACGTGGTCGACCGGCTGGTGCCGGAGTTGCAGCGGCGCGGGCTGTTCCGCCGGGACTACGCGGGAACGACGCTGCGCGACCATCTCGGCCTCGCGCGACCGGCCAACCGCTTCTTCCCGCCCGGCGCCCCGCCACCCGCATGAGCGCGGCCGGGCGCCGAACAACGCCGAGAAGCGGGGGTTGAACCACAGGTGATCCCAAGCGTCTGAAGGGAACCTGTATGCGCCTGTTCAACCTACTTCGCGGGGCCGCGGCCCTGACCGCCCTCACCACGATCCCGGCCGCCGCCCTCGCCCAGGAGGGCGGCCCCTGCACGGACGCCATCGCCCAGCTGAGGCGGGACATGGGCAACCAAGTCGGGATGGGGGCACCCACCTCCGAGCCCGATTACGGGCAGCGCAAGGGGCCGGAGAACGCCGCGAGCCGGCAGACGGCCGGCACGACCACGGGCACGACCACGGGCACCACCACGGGTAGCGCGGCCAAGCCGGTCGGCACGCCCGACACGGACCGCGCCCAGAAGGGCGGGGCCTCCCGCGAGAGCGGCGGCACGCCCGGCACCGTGGGCGGTGTGTCGGGACCGGTCGGGGCGGCGAGCGGCAAGGGGCAGGCCGACGACGTGGCGAGCGGCCGGGTCGCGACCTCGCCGGACGATGTCCGGCGCCAGTCCGAGAACCGGCCGACGGCGGCCGCCGCGGCCGCCGCGGCCGCGCAGGGCGGCGACGCCAAGGCCGCGCCGGGCCTCGCGTCGGAGGACAAGGTCTCGCAGGCCAAAGCCGCCCTCCAGCGCGCCGTCGACCTCAACGCGAAGGGCGACCAGGGCTGCCGGGACGCCGTGCAAGAGGCCCGCAACCTGCTGCCGAAATCGGATCGCTGAGACTTGCGGCGCGGGATCTGACACAGGTAAGTTCGCGCCGGCGCGACCGGTGACATGCTCGATCCGCCGACGGTTCGCCGTCGGTGTGGCCCCGCCCCGACGTTCCTCCGACACAGCCGGGTGGGGCCACGCTTTCGAGCGCGCGGCCGATCCTCTGGACGGGCGAACCTCCGGTGGTTGCGCGGGATCGCGGTTGAAGGTCGCGCAAGGACGGGAGGGGTCGTGCCCGAGGCTGTTCCCCCGCTCTCGGGGTGCCGCGTCCTCGTCGTCGAGGACGAGTATCTCATCGCCAGCGAGGTCAAACGCTGGTTGCGCAGCGCCGGGGCCGAGGTGATCGGTCCGGTCTCGCGCGCCGATCTCGCGCTGGATCTGATCGCGGAGCGGAAGCCCGACGCCGCGGTGCTCGACGTGAATCTGGGGGACGGGGACACCGTCTATCCGGTCGCCGACCGGCTGGGCGTCCTCGGCGTGCCGTACCTGTTCGCCACCGGCGACGTGCGGGTCTCCGGCGCCTCGGCCGGAGCCAGCCGGCCCATCCTCGAGAAGCCGTTCGTGGCGTCGGAGCTCGTCCGGGCGCTGACCAAGCTCGTCGCGGTCCCCTGAGGTCGCCGCGGCCTCAGAGGGGGCCCGGTCCCGGATGCGGGCCCATGCGCCGGCGGTCGTGCTCGATGGCGAAGACGTGGGCGTAGAGGTTCGCGACCCAGCCCCGCCCCTCGACCGTGAGGTCGAGGAACCGGATCGCGTCCCCGATCACGGGCTCGATCTTGCCCCAGAAGAACGACGGGTAGCGCTCCGCGAGGTCGGCCGGGCTGTCGTAGCCGAGTTCGGCGTTGACGCCGATCTCGGCGAATTCGTGGAACAGGGCGTTCAATTTGCGCGGGTAGAGCGGGTCTCCGAGCTGACCGATCAGGTCGGCCGCCCGCAACAGGCCGGCCTCGGTTCCGGTCTCGCGATGGGAATCGGCTTCCGGCACCGGGAAGCGGGTCAGCTCGATCGCCCGGATGACCCGGGCCGCGTCGACGAGATCGTGCGTGCCGAAGCGCTCCTGCACGGCGAGCTTCGAGCGCTCGACGTGGTAGGGCGCCAGCGCCGCGTCCGAGGCGCCCCGGGGCAGGCTGACGGTCGTGCCCTGCGCGTCGATGACGAAGGCCTGCAGCCGGTCCCCGGCGCAGACGCCGCGCACGTAGCCGATGTCGTGGTAGAGGGCGGCCAGGATCATGTGCAGCCAGTCCTCGGGCGTGATGCCCTGCTGCAGGAAGCGGCCGCGGAGGATGTCCTGGGCGACCAGGGTGACGAGGGCCGTGTGGTCGCCGTCGTGGTAGAGGGCGTCGCTCCCGACGAGCCGCTCGATCGTCAGGCGCGCCGCGGCCTCGATGATCTCGGCGTAGCGCGGCTCCCGGCTGCCGAAGGTCCGCTGGTAGGTGAGGGCGAGGTGCTCGCCGAGGGCGTCGGCGAGCATCTTCGTCGCGTCGAACATGGAATCCTCGCGGTCAGCTGCGGTGGGCGGCGGCGCGCCCGGCCGGGTCGATGGAGATCACGCGGATCGCTCCCCGCGATCGACGAGCCGCTCTTCGAGATAGGCCGCCGCGTCCGCGTAGAGTTCGTAGCGGCGCAGCAGCACCGCGCGCTTGTCGGCCTTCGTCGCCGCGTCGAGCTTGGCGTGGGCCTTGTCGGCGCGGGCGCGCAGCTTCCCGGCGAGCTTCTCGAAGGCGGCATCGATGCGCGCGCCGACCTTCTCGCCCTCGGCGCGCGCCGGATCCGGATCGTCCCGCCGACGCTTCGGCGCGGCCCTCGTCGCTTCTCCAGCCATGACGCATCTCCGGTCGCCCTGATCGGTGGCGGAACCGTATGACGGAACGATCACCGGCGCGACACGGGAACGGCCGCCGGCGGCGCGGCGCTTTCTCAGGCGTGTCACGGAACACTGCCCTGGCTCGGTCCCGCGACGCGCAGGAGGACCGGCGCTGCGGCCCGACGACAGCGCCGTCCTGGACGCCACCCCGGATGCCACCCCGGATGCCACCTTGGAGGCGATCCGGCGCGACCTCGCCGACAGCTGCGACGAGGAGCCGGGCCTCGGGCTCGAGGAGGAGCGCCTCGACCGGCTGGCGGCGGACCACGGCGGCGCACCGCCCGGTCGCCTCGACCGCAAGGTCCACGTCCGCGAACGGCTCCGGCTGCAGCACGAGCTGGTCCCCCGGCAGGACTGGGTGCAGGATCGGAAGCTGCGCGTGGTCGTGCTGCTCGAGGGCCGCGACTCGGGCGGCAAGGGCGGGGTGATCGAGCGGATCACGCAGCGCCTCAATCCCCGCGTCTGCCGCGTGGCCGCCTTGCCCGCCCCGAGCGAGCACGAGCGGACGCGATGGTATTTCCAGCGCTACGTCTCTCATCTGCCTCTTCCACCGCGATGGTCGGGCCGAGCGCGTCCTGACCGCGGCGCAGAGAGCGGCAGGGGAGTCGTGATCCTGTCGCGGTGGCGCGGCTATAGCGCCGCCATGGCGAAGCGCCCGATGACTCTCGACCTGTTCACGACCCTGGATATCGTCGATGACGACGTCTCGGCCGTCGTCGACGCCTATCTGGCCGATCCCACGCCCGGTTCGGTGGCGTTCGGGGACGGCTTCCGCATCGACCCCGCGGCGGCGGTGGCCTCGCATCCCTTCGCCCGGACGCTGATCGATCAGCCCTGGGCCGATGCCGGGCTGCGCCGGGCCGCCATCCGCGCCGCCATCCTGCTGGCGGAGCCGGAACGGGCCTGACCCGACCGGCCGTGTGTCACGCGACGGCCGCGCGACAAGTCACGCGCCTGTCATGCGGCTGTCATGGGCAGAATGGCAGGTCGCCGCCACGGCGAACCTCCCGACCCTATGCCGCCACTTCGCCCGCCCGGTCCTGCCGCGGCGGGCTTTTGTCTGCCCGCGGGACGGCCTTCGCGACGGAGCGCGTCGGATCGGTGCGGCATCCGATCCCGGTGTCGGGCGGCAGCGTTCCGCCGGTTCCTACGCCTAAAACGGTACGTGCGCGGCCCTCCGCCTGCACGACGCTCGGTTGTAGCCTCCGGCGGATACGGGGCGGATGAACGGCGTGCCGCCACGGTGAACGGTTGGTTTACCCAAACCGCACAATTGCGCCGACCGCCCCGATCCGGGCGCGATCGGCGGGCGTTCTACGGGCAGGTCCACCGGAGACGTGCTGTCATGCTGATCCTGAACCCGATGACCGGACAGATGGTCGAGGTGCGCGTGCCCCGGCCGAAGCCGAAAACCGCCTGACCGCACGCGTCCTCCGCCCCTTTCCCGCACGCCCGCGACCCGGACGGCGTGCTCTCCCAGCCCCGCGCGACCCATGATGCCGACCGACCTCGACAGGCCCGCCGAACTGACCCTCTGGCCGGGCTACGCGCCCGCCCGGGTGGCCGTGTCACACAACTTCCCCACGCTGCGGGCAGCCCTCGCCGCCGCGATCGCGGCGATCGACGCCGAGGATGCCAATCCCTGGATCATCACCGAGGGCGGCGACATCCTCGCTCCGGGATGGATCCGCGCGAACACGGCGGGCGCCGTCCTGCAGTAGCGGATCGTCAGCCGACGAGTTCGGGCGCGCTCCGGTTGCGCCACCGGTACTCGCTCGGTGAGATCCCGTAGCTGTCCTTGAAACGTCGGCTGAAATGGCTCTGGGTGCAGAAGCCGCAGCTATAGGCCAGTTCCCCGACGGCGAGATGGGCGAAGCCGGGATCGGCCAGACGCTGCGCGGCGATCTCCAGGCGCCGCCGCCAGATCCAGTCGGCGATGTTCCTGTCCTGCTCGCGGAACAGGGCCTGGAGGTGGCGCAGCGACACGCCCACGGCCGCCGCGAGCCGGGCGGGGTCGAGGTTCAGGTCGCCGAGATGGGCCTCGATATGCGCCAGGGCGCGCTGGAAGATCAGGACGCCCTGGATGTTCTTGGGGGTGTCGTGCGCGAGGCGCTCCGCGATGCTCGCGACGATGAGATCGATGCCGACCGACGCCATGCGGTTCGACATGTCGGGCGTCAGCCGCCCGGCATTGCGGACCAGTTCCTGGAAGAAGGTCGTGACCATCGACGTGCCGACCTGATCCGCGCCGATCGTGAGGGACGTGAAGCGGCGCGTCGAGCCGAGGGCGCGCTCCAGCGACTCGCGCGGCAGTTCGACGAACAGCGTCTGCGTGTCGACGTCGGAGGCCATCGTGGCCGGCCGCCGGTCCATCACGACGATGTCGCCGGGATTCTGGATGGCGGTGCGGTCGTCCTGCGCGCTGTACACGCGGCCCTTCAGCGTGATCGCGACGTTCAGGGTCTCGTGCTTGCCGTGCCGGCGGATCGTGTCCGGGGTCGCGACGGTGGTGACGGCGCTCTGCGTCACGCGCGTGATCAGCAGCGGTCCGACCTCGGCGGCCTCCAGGGTGCCGGCGAAGGCGTGTGCCGTGGCAGGGGTCAGCTCGACCGGCACGATGCGCTCGAAGATCGTTTCACGCCAGAGACGGAAACTGTCTTTCGGCTTGAAATCCGCCGTCGAGAACAAAGTCCTCATCGCAACTTCTTGTATTCATGCTTCGCCGCGCGCGCTCGGGAAAACGGTAGCACGCTCTCAGGCAAGCGCAACGGCGCGGGCCGACTTATGAAGGTTCTTGACCTTCCCAGGAGCCTAGACCGTGTCCGATTCGACCCTCGTCAGCCCGCAAACCAATATCGAGCTGACGGCCGGGCTCGTCGCTGCCTACGTATCGAACAATCGGGTTTCCGCCGGGGATCTCCCGGCCCTCATCGCGCAGTGTCACGACGCGATCACCGCGCTCGCCAACCGCGGCGAGGCGTCGATCGCGGCGGCGGATCTGGACGCGCTGCGCGACCGGCCCAGCGCTGCGCAGATCCGCAACTCGATCCGGCCCGACGCCATCGTGAGCTTCATCGACGGGCGCCGCTACAAGACGCTCAAGCGCCACCTCACGGCCCACGGCCTGCACCCCCAGAGCTACCGCGAGCGCTACGGTCTGCCGGCGGACTATCCGATGGTCGCGCAGGAATATGCCGAGCGTCGGTCCGCGCTGGCGCGCTCCATCGGCCTCGGCGTGCCGAGCGAGCGCGCCGCCTGAGCCGACCGGCCCCGTCAGGTCGCCGCTGATTCGCGGCCGACGCCCGGTCGCCTCCGCGCCGGCCGGCGCTCCCCGCCTCAGGCGGCCGCGTGCCGCCCGTCGGGCCGCAGGTCCCGGCTGGCCTGCTCGATCCGCCTCAGCCAGTCCTCGGCCGCCGCCGCCCGCAGGGTCGCGGCCTCGGCGCGCGCCTCCGCCTCCCGGACGCGCCGGTCGGCCTCCGTCTCGCGTTCGTGGATCTGCCGCGCCGCCTGCGCCCGCGTCTCCTCCAGAAGCGCCCTCAGGGTCTGGATCTCCTGCTGGGCGGCCTCGAGATCCGCGGCCAGGGTCTCGCAGGTGGTCGATTGCCGGCGCAGGCGCTGATCCTGCGCCTGGGCCGCGACGGTCGCGGCCGAGAGCGTGTCGAGGATCTGGCTCCAGTCCGACACCGGCCGCGACGGGCGATCCGCGGCGGGTTCGGGGGGCGCTCCGGAAGGCGCCGCCGGGCTCAGCGCGTCGGCCGTCCCGGGGCCGTCGGCGAGCGCCGGGGCCGGCTCCGCCGGCTCATCGCGGGCGCGCGCGATGCGGGCATCGAGCTCGGCCCAGAACGCCGCGTTCATCGCCGCGGCGACCCCGCCGGACCCGCGCCCGTCACGAGGCCGCCCGCGTCGCGGAGGCCCGGGTGCGGGCGTCCTGGGTGCCGCCCGCCTGCCCGGCCGCCTGCCCGGCCGCCTGCCCGGCCGCCTGCCCGCCCGGCTGCATCACGAACTCCGCGTCGATCGTCTCGGCGATGCGCTGGAGCATCTGCTCCGCCGCCGCGGCCCGCTCCTCGGCGGCCGCGGCCCGGTCCTCGGCGGCCTGGATCAGCTTGATGGCCTGCGCGTGGACCTCGTGGGTCTCCCGCTCGGCCGCCAGCACCTGGGCGCGGGCCGCGTCCATGTCGGCGCGCACCTGCCGCAGCAGCTGCTGGACGTGCGACTCCTGCTCCTGCGCCCGGTCCTCGACGTCCCGGATGTAGCGCGCCGCGCCCTGCACCCGCTCCAGCAGGTCGGGCCAGCGCTCGACCGGCGACGGGTTCTGGTTGCGCCCCTGCGCCGAGACGCGCTCGTCCGCGGCGAGCAGGACGAGGTTGCCGGTGCGGATCCGGGTCGTCGGCTCGCGGGCCTCGCGCGCGACGGCGTCGATCTGGTCCAGCGCCTCGGCCTTGGGGTGCTTCGTCTGTTCCATCACGCGTCCTGCCGACAGGGTGCAGCGCAAGCCTTCGGTGAGGCATCGGGGTCCGTCTCACACCGACGGAAAATGGTTAACAACTCCTTAATGTTCGCGCTAGGGTTGCGTTGGTGCGGCGATGCCCGCGCGGGTGCCGCGCGGGACAGTCGGGGCGCGGCCCGTTTCACGGGTAGCGGACGGGCTGCGGGTCCTCCGGCAGCGGGATGAACTCGGCGTCGTTCGGCACGGTGTCGAACCGGCCCTGGCGCCAATCCTCCTTGGCCTGCGCGATCCGCTCGGGCCGGGACGAGACGAAGTTCCACCACAGGTGGCGCGGACCGTCCATCGGCTCGCCGCCCAGCACCATGAAGCGGGCCGAGTCCAGGGCGCGCACGCTGATGCGGTCGCCGGGCCGGAACACCAGCAGCTGGCCGGGGCCGAAGCCGTCTCCGGCGATCTCGATGGCGCCCGCGACCGTGTAGATCGCCCGCTCGTCGTAGGTCGGATCGAGGGGCAGGACCGCGCCGGCCTCGAGCGCCACGTCGGCGTAGACCATCGGGCTCGAGGTCCGGACCGGCGAGCGCGCCCCGAAGGCCTCGCCGGCGATCAGCCGGACGGTCTTGCCCTCGCCGGTGAGGACCGGCAGCGCGGCGGCGTCGTAGTGCTCGAACGCGGGGGCGTTCTCCTCGTCCCGGTCCGTCAGGGCGACCCAGCTCTGGATGCCGAACAGCCGGGAGCCGGTCTGACGCAGTGTCGGGGCGGTGCGCTCCGAGTGGGTGATGCCGCGGCCGGCGGTCATCCAGTTCAGCTCGCCCGGCCGGATCGGCAGCTCCGTGCCGAGGCTGTCGCGGTGCATGATCTCGCCGTCGAACAGGTAGGTGACGGTGGAGAGGCCGATATGCGGGTGCGGCCGCACGTCCATGCCCTGCCCGAGCAGGAACTCCGAGGGGCCCATCTGGTCGAAGAAGATGAAGGGGCCGACCATCCGGCACTCAGTGGAGGGGAGCGCCCGCCGCACCGCGAAGGAGCCGAGATCGCGCGAGCGGGGCACGATCAGGGTTCGGATCGCGTCGCAGCTGAAATGGTCGCCCGGGATCGGGTCCTCGGCACTGTGCCAGCTCATCGCCTTGCTCCTTCGCGCGGGGGGAGGGCCGGGCCGACGCCGTCGCGAGCCGGCCCGCCATCCGCAGGCATCCTGGACCGGGACCGAGTGAGTTGAAACAGAAACGATCGAAACGCATCGTTTCCGATCGACGCCTGATCGTCCCGGCCGAGGCGGCGGTCTACCAGGGAGTCGGCTTGGGGTTGCGCTCGTCGAAGCCGCGCTGGTGCCAGTACGGGTAGATCGGCGTCTCCTGGCTCGCCGCGTCGAGGCGGGCGACCTGCTCGGCCGTCAGGGTCCAGCCCAGGGCGCCGAGGTTCTGCTTCAGCTGCTCCTCGTTGCGGGCGCCGACCACGATGTTGCAGACGGTCGGCCGGGTCAGCAGCCAGTTGAGCGCCACCTGCGCCACCGTCTTGCCGGTCTCGGCCGCCACGGCGTCGAGGGCGTCGACCACGCCGAACAGGTAGTCGTCGGAGACGGGCGGCCCGCCCTCGGCGCCGCCGGCGGCGATGCGACCGCTCTGGTTGGCCTGTCCGCGGCGGATCTTGCCGGTGAGGCGGCCCCAGCCCAGGGGGCTCCAGACCATCAGGCCGACGCCCTGGTCGAGGCCGAGCGGCATCAGCTCCCACTCGTAGTGCCGGCCGATCAGCGAGTAGTAGCCCTGGTAGGCGACGTAGCGGGCGAGCCCGTGGCGCTCGGACGTGGCGAGCGCCTTCATGAGCTGCCAGCCCGAGAAGTTCGAGGCGCCGATATAGCCGATCTTGCCCGCGCGGGTGAGGTCGTCCAGCGCCCGCAGCGTCTCGTCCACGGGCGTGAGCGCGTCGAAGCCGTGCATGAAGTAGACGTCGATATGGTCGGTGCCGAGCCGCTTCAGGCTGGCCTCGCAGGCGCGGATCAGGTGGTAGCGCGAGGAGCCGACCTGGTTCAGGTCGTCGTTGAACCGGAAGGTCGCCTTGGTGGAGATCAGTGCCCGGCCGCGCTTGCCCTTCAGGGCCTGGCCCAGGATCTCCTCCGAGGCGCCGCCGGAGTAGATGTCGGCCGTGTCGAAGAAGTTGACCCCGGAATCGAGGCAGAGATCGACCATGCGGGTCGCCTCGGCGACGTCCGTCTGCCCCCAGCGCTGGAAGAATTCGTTCGTGCCGCCGAAGGTGCCGGTGCCGAAGCTGAGCACCGGCACGGTGAGGCCGGAGCGTCCGAACTGCCTGTAGTCCATCGGATCCTCGTCGCGATCGCGGGCGCCGCGCGTCGGCGCGCCTGCCGGTCTAACGCGGCGAGACGCCCCGGCTTTCCCGGACGGTGCGGCCCGACGCGGGCTCTCAGCGCCGCGATTCGACGACCGGCGCCCCGTCGCAGCGCCGGCCGGCGGCCGCGCCGGTGCGCCGGTCGGGCGGCAGGGCGTCCGGCGGTCCGGCCTTCTCGGCCAGGATCGCGACGTTCGCCGTCATCCCGGCCGCCAGCACGATCGGGCAGGGCACGTCGTCGAGCTCGACCCGGATCGGCACCCGCTGCGCCAGCCGGACCCAGGTGAAGATCGGGTTGACCGTCGGCAGCCCCTGGACGCCCGGGGCGGCGTCGGCGACGCTGATCCCGCGGCCGAGGCCGGTGACGCGGCCCCGGATCGGACGGTCCGGCCACGCCATCAGCGACACGCGCGCGGCGTCGCCCTCGCCGATGCGCGGGAGCTGCGTCTCCTCGAAATAGCCCTCGATCCAGAAGCTGTCGCCGTTGACCAGGGTCAGCGCCGGCTGCCCCGTGGCGGCGAACCCGCCCTCCTGCAGCAGCAGGTTGGTGACCCAGCCGTTCACGGTGGCCCGCAGGGTCGTGCGCTCCAGGTTGAGCCGCGCCTGCGCCAGGGCGCCCTCCGCCTGGACCACGCTGGCCTGGGCGGCTTGCGCCTGCCCGCTGGTCGTCTGCTTCTGCTCCGGCGTGGTGGCGAGATCGTCGAGATCGGCGGTGCGCCGCGCGATCCCCGCGAGGTATCCGGCCTGCGCCCGTGCGCTGGCGAGGGCGCCCTCGGCCTGGGTCACGGCGTTCCTGAACGTGCCGGGGTCGATCTCGAACAGCACGTCGCCCTTGCGGACGAACTGGTTGTCGCGGACCCGGACCGCCACCACCGTGCCCGAGACCTCGGGCGCCACCTGCACGGTGTAGACGCGCACGCGCCCGTCCCGGGTCCAGGGCGTGTAGGCGTAGTAGAGGAAGGCGAGGTAGGCGAGGCCCACGGCCGCCGCGAGCGCCAGCAGAGTGGCGGCGACGTTGTAGGCGGGCGGCGGCTGCCAGTCGCGCAGGGACGATCGCGGGTTCGCGGCCATGTCACGGACCCTGGACGCGCAGGGACAGGATCAGCAGCGCCGTCACGGCGGTCAGGAGGCTGAAGTCGAGCAGGGCGCGGTTCCAGACAAGGTGGTTGATGCCGATCCGGTCCAGGATCCAGCGCAGGCCCCAGGTGATCACCAGGGCGGCGAGCAGGCAGATCACCGCGGGCTCGACGTAGAGCCCCAGCACGTCGACCGCCCGCAACCCGACCACGCCGATCACGCCCGCCCTCCCGGATCGAGGTTGGGCCAGCCCGCGCGGTCGAGATCCGACACGAGGGCGGCCAGCGCCCCGATGCGCTCCGCCTGGAGCGGCAGGGTCGCCCGGTCGGCGAGATCGCGCAAGGGATCCGGCGCCGTCTCCGGCCCCGCCGGTCTGGGCGCGGCGAGCCGCGCCCAGACCGCCCGGCCGACGCGGCGGCCCTCCCGGTCGTCCGTCTCCCGCAGGGCGAGCAGCAGGAGCCCGATGACGAGCAGGCGCTCGCCGCTCCGGGCCGCCGCGTCGTCCGCGCCGATGAGGGCCAGCCGGCCGAAGCCCCGGGCGAGGTAGCGGTCGAGGGGCGGCAGCAGGGGCGCCGGGTCGAGGGCCGCGCCGCGCACCGACCGGACCAGCCGCCGGCGGGCCCGCATCCGCAGGGTCGCGGCGCTCACGGGCGGCGGCAGGGCGGCGAACGCGATCGCCGCCACCGCCATGCCGAGCAGCTCGGCCAGCACGGTGTTGAGCGAGTCGGCGAGGTCGTAGGTCATCGGGTTCTTGGGATCGAGCACGCCGAAGACGAAGAAGCCGAAGCCGATCCCGTAGATCGCGCGCTTGTCGGCGCGGCCGACCACCGCCAGCATCGCCACCGGCAGCAGCACCGCGGCCAGGAGCGCGAAGCTCCCGGTGGTCGTCAGCAGGGTGTAGCGCAGGGTCAGCCCGACCACGCCGGCGAGCAGCGCGCCGACCAGGAAGGCGCGGGATTCCGCCCGCGGGTCGGCATGGGCGGCGAGCAGGACGCAGACGAGGCTCGCCCAGGTCGCGGCGCCGGCCCCGTGCGACCAGCCGGTGACGTACCAGAAGCCGTTGACGAGCAGGACGGCGGCGGCGGTGCGCAGGCCGTTGTCGAAGGCGTGCCAGCCGTCCCAGTCCAGGTCGTTCCACAGGAGCAGGTGCGGGCGGAACGGCACCCGCCGCCGGCCCACGCGGCCCCCGGCCCGCAGGAGCCGGGCCGAGACGCGGACGCGCCCGATCTGCCGGACGGCGATCGCCCCGCCGGCCCCGATCAGGTCGGTCGAGCGCGATCCCGGCCGGTCCGGCAGCAGCGCCCGCAGCAGGCCCGCGGCGAGCACCCGCCGCAGCCGGGGCGCGGCGTTGCGGATGCCGCGGCCGCCGGAGCGGAGGGAGGGCTGCTCGGTGAACGCGTCGGTGACCTCCTCGCCCAGGGTCATGACGGCGGCGATCGGCATCGGGCCGGGCCGCTCGCCCCGCCGCAGGGCGGCCATCCAGGCATCGCAGGCCGCGGCGGCCGCCTCGAGCCGCCCCGCCAGGGCGCGGCTGACGGCGGGGACGCCCGGCGCCACGAACACGTTCGACGCGTAGGCGCAGCCGATCCCCAGGAGGATCGTCGAGCAGCGGTCGACGCCGATCTGGAACACGGCCTCGGGGTTCTGCACGTCGGCCAGCGCGATGATCGGCACGGTGAAGCCCATCGAGGCGAAGCCGTAGGCGCGCTGGCCGCTCTCGACGCTGGAGGCCGCGGTGAGCAGGCCCATCCACAGGGCCAGCGCGAGGTCGAAGGCCAGGGTTGCCTGGGCGAAATTGGCCACCAGCACCATCGCGACGGTGACGCCCACCAGCGTGCTGCCGGCCCGCCACAGGCTCTTGCGCAGGGAGGCCGCGCGGGTGGCGAGCGTCACCGAGATGACCGTCCAGCCGGCCCAGTGCGGCAGCGCCAGCTCGAGCCACATGGCGAGCCAGACCGCCGCGATGGCGGTGAGCGCGATGCGCACGGCCTCGGCCGCCTCGCGCGGCCACCACGCGGCGGCGCGCTGCAGGAGGCCGGGCGCGTCGTCGGGGAGCGCGACCTCACCGGCCACGGCGCGGCCTCACCGGCCGGGGCGGGTCCGGGTGTCCGGTCGCGGGCTCAGTCATAATGCTCGGCGACGTCGACCTTCCCCTTGAACACCCGGTAGACCACCAGGGTGTAGATCAGGGTGATCGGCAGGACCACGACGCCTGCCCCCCAGAACATGAAGGACAGGCTCGCCTCCGGCGCCGCCGCCTCGGTCACCGTCACGCTGAACGGCACCATGTAGGGCAGGAACGAGGCGGCGAGCGTCGCGAAGGCGGCGGCGAAGATCAGCGCCACCAGCGGGAAGGGCAGGGCGTCGTTCCGGCGCCGCGCCGCGTAGAGGAGCCCGGCGCAGGCCGCGGCCCCCACGAGGGGCAGGACCAGCATCTCGGGCCGCTCGAGCCAGCGGTGCAGCACCCGCAGGTTCATCGCCAGCGCGTACGCGAAGGCCGCGCCGAGGAAGACCAGCACCCCGAGCAGGAGCCGCGGCAGCAGCCGGAAGCCGAGGTCGCGCACGTCGGTCTCGGTCTTGCCGCACAGCCACGCGGCGCCGAGCAGCGCGTAGCCGAGGCACAGGCCGAGACCGCAGAGCAGCGAGAAGGGCGTGAGCCACGTGAACGCCCCGCCGGCGTAGAGCCCGTCGCGCACCGGCAGCTCCTGCACCAGCGCCCCGACCGTCACGCCCTGCACGAAGGCCGCGCAGGCGGAGCCGCCGACGAAGCCCGCGTCCCAGACCCGCCGCAGCCGCCGGGACTTGTAGCGGAACTCGAAGGCGACGCCGCGCAGGATCAGGGCCGCGAGCATCAGGAGGAGCGGCAGGTAGAAGGCCGAGAGCAGCAGCGCGTAGACCGTGGGGAAGGCGCCGAACAGGATCGTGGCGGCGAGCACCAGCCAGGTCTCGTTGCCGTCCCAGACGGGGGCGATCGCCTGCATCATGTGCCGGCGCGCGGTCTCGTCCGGGGCGATCCCGAACAGCATGCCGACGCCGAGGTCGAACCCGTCGAGCAGCACGTAGAGCATCAGGGTGAGGGCGAGGGCGGCGGCCCAGAATTCGATCACGGCCGCTCACTCCGCCGGATTGCTGCTGGGGGTGCCGGGACTGTTGCCCGGCACGGCGAGCGGCCGCTTGGGGTTGGCGGCGCTCCCCACATGGGCCGGCGTCGGCAGGATGCCGGCCCTGAGCATGCGGTAGATGTAGACGGTGCCGGCCGCGAAGATCAGCGCGTAGACCGCGCCGAACACGGCGAGCGAGGTCGCCACCTGCGGGGAGGTCAGGAACGGCGTCGCCGCGTCGGCGGTGCGCAGCTGGCCGTAGACCGTCCAGGGCTGGCGCCCGACCTCGGCGGTGAACCAGCCGGTCAGCGTCGCGACGAAGCCCAAGGGGAACGACAGGAAGATCGCCCATTGCAGCCAGCGCGCCCGCTCCAGCCGCCCGGTGGCGTAGAAGGCGATCCCGCCCCAGGCCAGGGCCAGCATCAGCAGCCCGCAGCCGACCATGATGCGGAAGGCGAAGAACGGGATCAGCACCGGCGGCCGGTCGGCCTTGGGGATGTCCTTGATGCCGATCACCTTGCCGGTGAGGGTGCCGTCGTCGATCAGGCTGCCGGCGGGCGCCGGCAGGGCGATGACGAAGTGGTTCTTCTCCTGCGCCTCGTCGGGCCACGCGAACAGGATCTCGCCGGCCGGCGCCCGGCTCTCCCAGTGGCCCTCGATCGCGGCGATCTTCGAGGGCTGGTGCTTGACCACGTAGTCGCCGGTGAGGTGGCCGAAGAACAGCTGCAGCGGCACCAGGACCGCGGCGAGGCCGAGCCCCATCCGGACCATGGCGCGGGCCTCGGCGCGGTCCCGACCGCGCAGCATCGACCACGCGCCCGTCGCCGCCACGCAGAAGCTGGTGGTGACGTAGGCGGCCAGGACCATGTGGGGGAAGCGGACCCAGACGACCCCGTTGAAGATGATCGCCCACCAGTCGGTCGGCACGAACACGCCGTCCGGCCGGAGGGCGAAGCCGGTCGGGTACTGCATCCACGAGTTGTTCACGAGGATCCAGAACGACGACAGGCTGGTGCCGAGGCAGACCATCAGGCAGGCGAACAGGTAGAACCAGCGCGGCACCCGCCTGCGGCCGAACATCAGCACCCCGAAGAACGAGGCCTCCAGCGCGAAGGCCGTGAAGCTCTCGTAGCCGAGGAGCGGCCCCTGGATCGGGCCGGTGCGGCGGGCGAGCTCGCTCCAGTTGGTCCCGAACTGGAACGCCATGACGATGCCGGAGACGACGCCGAGCCCGAAGGCGACCGCGAAGATCTTGAGCCAGAAGTCGAACAGGCGGTCGTAGACCGGCTCGCCCGAGATCATCGCCCGCGCCTGGAGGAAGGCGAGCCAGGCCGCCAGGCCGACCGTGAAGGCCGGGAAGATGATGTGGAACGAGACCGTGAAGGCGAACTGGATGCGCGACAGCATCAGGGCGGAGATGTCCATCGGTCCTCCCTCCGGCCGAAGCTCGCCGGTCCGCCGCCCCGGAGCGGGCGCGTCGCCCCCTCAGATGTCCGCCGGCGGGGCGCGGGGAACCGCGCCTCGCGGAACTGTCAGACGTTGTCGATCCGCAGGACCGGCGCGGTCTCGGCCCGGCTGCGCCGGCAGGCCTCGGCGTCCTGCTTGAGGTCGATGCCGTAGGTCGGGATCACGGCCTTGAGGCGGGGCAGCCAGGCGTCCGGCGTCAGCCGGTCGGCGAAGCACTTCTCCAGGACCTCGACCGCGATGTAGGCCGCCGTCGAGGCGCCGGGCGAGGCGCCGAGCAGCGCGCAGATCGAGTTGTCGGCCGCGGCCACCAGCTCGGTGCCGAATTCGAGGTAGCCCTCCTCCAGCGGGTTCGACCGGCCGGTCGGCTTGATCGTCTGCACCCGCTGGCCGGCCACCGCCGACGTCCAGTCCTGCTTCAGCGCCTTGGGGAAGAACTGCTTCAGGGTCGCGAACTGGTGGTCGGAGCTCTGGAGCACCTGGCCTACGAGGTACTCGGTGAGCGCGACGTTGTCCTTGGCGACGTCGAGCAGCGGCACGACGTTGTGCGGCGTCAGCGCGGTGAACAGGTCGGTGAGCGACCCGTGCTTGAGGAACCGCGACGAGAAGCCCGCGTACGGCCCGAACAGCAGCGAGCGCTTGCCGCCGATGATGCGCGTGTCGAGGTGGGGCACCGACATCGGCGGCGAGCCCGAGGCCGCCTTGCCGTAGACCTTGGCGTGGTGGCGCGCGCTGACCGCGTCGACGTCGCAGCGCAGCCAGATGCCCGAGACCGGGAAGCCGCCGTAGCCGCGCCCCTCCGGGATCTTCGAGGCCTGCAGCAGCGGCAGCGAGCCGCCGCCCGCGCCGATGAACACGAACTTGGCCGTCACGGTCCGGCGCGTGGCGTCGTAGGTGTCCTCGACGGTCACCGCCCAGCGGCCGTCGTCGACCCGGTCGAGGGCGACGACCTTGCGGTTGTAGTGCACGGCGAAGCCGGGCTGCGCCGCGAGCTGCCCGACCAGCAGGTGCGTGAGGGCGCCGTAATCGACGTCCGTGCCGGTGACGATCCGGGTGGCGGCGATCGGCTCGCCGGGGGCGCGGCCCTCGATGATCAGAGGCGCCCAGCCGGCGATGACCTGCGGGTCCTCGCTGTACTCCATGCCGTGATAGCAGTGGTGCGCCGACATCGCGGCGTAGCGCGCCTTGAGGAAGGCGACGTTCTCGGCCCCCCAGACGAAGCTCATGTGCGGGCAGGGATGGATGAAGGCGCGGGGATCGGGGATCGCGCCCTTGCGCACGAGGTGCGCCCAGAGCTGACGCGAGATGTCGAACTCGGTGTTGACCTCCAGGGCCTTGGCGATGTCGACGCTGCCGTCGGGGCGCTGGGGCGTGTAGTTCAGCTCGCAATTGGCCGCGTGGCCGGTGCCGGCGTTGTTCCAGCCCTCCGAGCTCTCCTGCGCGCAGTCGTGCAGCGTCTCGAACATCGCGATCCTGAGCGAGGGCTCCAGCTCCTTCAGGACCGTGCCGAAGGTCGCGCTCATGATCCCGGCGCCGATCAGCACCACGTCGGGATTGTCGTCGTCGCTCGTGTCGGCCATCGGGCCCCTCCTCAGGCGGTCTTGTTCGGGACGAAGGGGAGCCTGGCCTCGGCGCCGGGGGCGAGGATCACGTAGGCCCGGCACCAGGGCTCGTCGTCGACGAGGCGCCAGGAATGGCCGGAGCCGGCCGTGTCTTCGGCGATGAGGATGTCCCCCGGCCGGATCGTGAAGTGCGCCCCGGCCTTCGTCTGGAAGTCGAGGGTGCCGCGCAGGGTGATGACGAACTGCCGGGTCGGCGCCGCGTGCCACGCGTAGGTGCCGCCGGCCTGGGTCTCGCGGAAGGAGATCGAGACCACGTCGGTCGTGCCGCTGAGGATGTCGCCGCGCTCGCCGTGGGGCAGGTCGATGACACCTTCCGCGAAGTAGGAATTGTCGTCGTCACCGGTCCAGATGCGTACGCAGCGGATCATCGGGCAGAGCTCCGGCTTCGGAAGGGCGCCTCAGCGCCAGAGGTTGGTCTTGGCGAGGTCGATGATCTCGGTGCCGCGCCCGTCGATCACCGCCTTGGCGAGCCACATCCCGAAGCCCGTCGCCTGCTCGAGGCCGATCTTCGGCGGCATCGACAGTTCCTGGCGGGCCGAGACGACGTCGAGGAGCGCCGGGCCGTCGTGGTCCAGCATCGCGCGCATCGCGTCCGGCAGCGCGGCCGGATCCTCCACGCGCCGGGCGAAGATGCCGGCCCCGCTCGCCATGGCGGCGAAGTCCGGGTTCACCAGCGCGACGCCGGTCTCGAGGAAGCCCGCGGCCTTCATCTCCATCTCGACGAAGCCCAGCGTGCCGTTGTTCAGCACCACGATCTTCACCGGCAGCCTGTGCTGGTTGAGGGTCAGCAGGTCGCCCATCAGCATGGCGAAGCCGCCGTCGCCCGAGAACGAGATGACCTGCCGCCCGGGATAGGCCGCCTGCGCGCCGATCGCCTGCGGCAGGGCGTTGGCCATGGAGCCGTGGTTGAGCGAGCCGATCAGCCGGCGCTTGCCGTTCATGGCGAGGTAGCGCGCCGCCCAGATCGTCGGCGTGCCGACGTCGAAGGTGAAGACCGCGTCCTCGGAGGCCGCCTCGCTGAGCGTCCGGGCGACGTATTGCGGGTGGATCTTGCCGCCGGGCTTGCCCACCGCCAGCGCGTCGAGCCCGGCGCGGGCCTTGCGGTAATGGGCGAGGCTGTCGTCGAGATGCGCCCGGTCGGTCTTCGCCTGCAGCCGCGGCAGCAGCGCCGTGATGGTCGCGCCGACGTCGCCGATCAGGCCGAGGTCGATCCGGCAGTGGCGCCCGAGGCTCCCGGCCCGCAGGTCGACCTGCGCGACCTTGGCGTCCTCCGGGTAGAACTGGCGGTAGGGGAAGCCGGTGCCGAGCAGCAGCAGGGTGTCGCAGTCGAGCATCGCCCGGTAGCCCGACGAGAATCCGATCAGGCCGGTCATGCCGACGTCGTAGGGATTGTCCCACTCGACGTGCTCCTTGCCGCCGAGCGCGTGGACGACCGGGGCCTTCAGCGCCTCGGCGAGCTGCAGCAGCTCCGCGTGGGCGCCGGCGCAGCCGCGGCCGCAGAACAGGGTCACGCGCCCGGCCGCGTTGAGCATCCCGGCGAGGGCGTCCAGCTCGGCGTCGCGCGGGCGCACCACGGGCGGGGGCGGCACCAGGGCGGCCGAGAGGTCGGGCGCCCCGCCCGGCATGGCCATGAGGCCGACATCGCCGGGGATCACCACCACCGCGACCCCGCGCTCGGCGACGGCGACGCGGATCGCGGTCTCGATCACGCCGGGCAGCTGGGCCGGCGAGGAGACCAACTCGCAGTAGTGGCTGCATTCCTGGAACAGGTTCTGCGGGTGCGTCTCCTGGAAGTAGGCGCGGCCGATCTCCGCCGAGGGGATCTGGGCCGCGATGGCCAGCACGGGCACGCGGGAGCGGTGCGCGTCGAACAGGCCGTTGATCAGGTGCAGGTTGCCGGGCCCGCAGGAACCGGCGCAGACCGCGAGCGCGCCGGTCAGGTGCGCCTCGGCGCCGGCCGCGAAGGCGGCGCTCTCCTCGTGGCGGGTGTGGATCCAGGCAATCGAGCCGTCCTGGCGCAGGGCCTCGGTCAGGCCGTTGAGGCTGTCGCCGACCACGCCGTAGATGCGCTTCACGCCGGCCTGCGCCAGCGCCCGGACGAACAGATCGGCGACCTTCGTGCTCATGGTGTCTCGCTCAGCTGAGGGGGCAGGACGGACGGTCCCGGCGGGTCAGGCGCCGGCCAGCCCGTGGCCGATCATGGTCTTGGGATCGCACACCGCGTCGAAGCGCTCGGCCGGAACGCCCTCGGCCAGGGCGGCCGCGCGCAGCGTCGTGCCCTCGTCGTTGGCGCGGTGGGCGATCTTCGAGGCGAGGTCGTAGCCGATCACCGGCGACAGGGCCGTGACCAGCATCAGGGACTGGTTCACGGTCTCGTCGATCCGCTTCCGGTTGAGCTCCGTGCCCGCGACCGAGTAGGTCCGGAACTTCTCGCAGGCATCGCCCAGCACGCGGATCGCGTGCAGCGTGTTGTTGATGATGATCGGGCGCATCGCGTTCAGCTCGAAATTGCCCTGCGCCCCCGCGAAGGCGACCGCGTTGTCCTCGCCGATCACCTGGATGCAGACCATCACCATGGCCTCGCACTGGGTCGGGTTGACCTTGCCGGGCATGATCGAGGAGCCCGGCTCGTTGGCCGGCAGCAGCAGCTCGCCGAGCCCGCAGCGCGGCCCCGAGGCGAGCCAGCGCATGTCGTTGGCGATCTTCATCAGCGCGACGGCGAGCCCGCGCACCGCCGCCATGGCGGCGACCATGGCGTCCAGCGACCCCTGCGCGGCGAACTTGTTCGGCGCCGTGACGAACGGCCTGCCGGTGAGGTCGGCGATCTTGGCGGCGATCTCGGCGCTGAAGCCCTCCGGGGCGTTGAGGCCGGTGCCGACCGCGGTGCCGCCGGCCGCGAGCTTGTACAGCCCGGCGCGCGACGCCTCGACCAGGGCCAGCGCGTCGCGCATCTGCTCCACGTAGCCCGACCATTCCTGGCCGACCGTGAGGGGCGTCGCGTCCTGGAGGTGGGTCCTTCCGGTCTTGACCACGTCCATCCAGGCCCGCGCCTTGGCGTCGATCGCGTCGGCCAGCGCCCGCGCCTGCGGGAGCAGGACCTCGTCGAGTTCGAGCACCGTGGCGATGTGCATCGCGGTCGGGAAGGTGTCGTTCGACGACTGGCCCATGTTGACGTGGTCGTTCGGATGGACCGGGCTCTTGGAGCCGAGTTCACCGCCGAGGAGCTGGATCGCGCGGTTCGACAGCACCTCGTTGACGTTCATGTTGGACTGGGTGCCGGAACCGGTCTGCCAGACGTAGAGCGGGAAGTTCGCGTCGAGCTTCCCCGCGATGGCCTCGTCGGCGGCCTGGACGATGGCCTGCGCGCGCCAATCCTCCAGCCGCCCGGCGGCGGCGTTGACCAGGGCGGCGGCCTTCTTGACGTAGCCGTAGGCGTGGTAGACCCGCTTCGGCATGCGATCGTTGCCGATCGAGAAATGCTGGAGCGAGCGCTGGGTCTGCGCGCCCCAGTAGCGGTCCGCCGGAACGTCGATCCCGCCCATCGAATCCGTCTCCCGCCGCATCCCCGTGGCGGAGATGCCGATCGGGACATCGCGCAGGACGGGATGGTCCGGGACGGGCGCGTTCATCGTCATCCTTCTCGGCATCGAACCGTGTGGCACAGTGCAAGACGGGGTCGGCGAACCGGGTGCGCTTTGACGTAAACGGTGGTGATTTACTCTGCTTTTTGCGGATCTGAATCGTGTTTATAAAAATTGGATGCTTGTCGATAGATCAAAGTCAATATTTAAAGCGGCTACAGATCGGATTTCAAATCATGAATGCGGATTGCCAGATAACATAGATCGGTGTCAAGCGTTCGCCGGCGCGGCGGCTGCAAAAACATTCCCAGGATTGGTCAATTTCTAGCGCTTCTGCTCCCCGAGATGGCGGATCGAGCCGGACAATCGTGCGCTATCGAACGTCCGGACTTGCGCCGCGTCCGTCGCGCCGAGTGGGCCGGCCGGGTGATCCCAGCGCAGAGGCGCGCCGCCGATCCGCACCGGGGGGTGCAGCCGCAGGGCCGGTCCCCACGCCGTGTGCTCCATCCGCGGGGCGTAATCGCGGTCGCGATATCCGCCGAAGGCGGGCCCCGGCGCGCTGCCGGGATGATCCGTGAGCAGGCACGCGGTCCGGGCCAGGGAGAGCCGGGCGGTGACGGCGCGCCCCTCGCTCCGCCGGGCGATCAGGCCGCGGATGGAGGCCGCCGCCATCAGGTAGCCGGTGGCGTGGTCGAGCGCCTGGACGGGCAGCGGCACCGGCCGCTCGGCCCGCATCCACCGCTGCCCGGCCGCCGCGATGCCCGCCGCCATCTGGACGAGGCTGTCGAAGCCGCGCCGTCCGGCCCAGGGCCCGGCCCAGCCGTAGGCGCAGAGCGCGACGTCGATCAGGTCCGGGTTGAGCGTCCGCCGCCGCGCCGCGCCGTAGCCGAGCCGCTCCAGGGCGTCCGGGCGGTACCCGTGCACGAGGATGTCGGCCTCGGCGAGCAGGGTCTCGAAGTGCCGGCGGTCGGCGGCCTGCCGGAGGTCGAGCCGCGTGCAGACCTTGCCCAGGGTGACGTCGGGCGCCAGGGACGGCTCGTCCCAGCCGGGCGGGTCGATCCGCAGGACGTCGGCGCCCAGGCCGGCCAGGAAGCGCGTGGCCACCGGTCCCGCCAGGATGCGGGTCAGGTCGAGGACCCGGATCCCCGCGAGGGGCCGGTCCGGGTCCGGGCGCCAGGGCGCGCGGTGCCGGACGGGCCGGTCCGCGACCGCGACGAGCGGCTCGCCCCGGACCGCCCGGCCCTGGTCGAGCCTCGGCCACTCGTCGGGACCGCGCATCGCCGCGGCGCAGCCCCCCGCGCGCAGGATGGCGGATTCGAGGCCTTCCGCCGCTGCCCGGGCGACCGCCGACGCGACCGCCTCCCGCTCGCCCGGACAGTCGAGCACCGCGAGGGCGGCCGCGCGGTGACGGGGTGCGTTGGTGTGCAGGCGGATCCAGCCGTCCGCCGTCCGGTAGTCGCCGGCGATCGGGTCCCAGGCGGCCGGCAGCGTCCAGCCCTGCGGCCGCACCGAGGTGCCGAACCACGCCGAGGCCAGGTGCCGGTCGACCGTGACGGCGGGCGCACGTCCGGACAGGCCGAGGAGTTCGGAGACGGCGAGGCCGGCGGCCGCGATCGACGCCGTCGCCAGCGCCGTGACCGGGAAGCAGGAGGGCAGGCTCCCGGTGCCGGTCACCGTCAGCCGGTGCCCGGCCTCGGGCGGGAGCGCCAGGGCCGCCAGCGCCTCGGTGAGGATCGGCGGCAGGGCGTCGTGGTCGGCATGTCGTTCGCGCATGGTCGCGGCCCTCGGGTGGTTCGCGCACGCTGCCGGCCGTCGACGGACCGATCAATCTTGATACATCTGATCAACATGACGGACTGGCTGGACCGCGCCGAAGCCCTCGACGCCCTCGGGATCCGGGCCCAGACGCTCTACGCCTATGTCAGCCGCGGGCTGATCGAGGCGCGGCGCGCCCCGGGCGGGCGCCGCAGCCAGTACCGGGCCGCCGACGTCGCGGCGCTCGCCGACCGGCGCGGCCGGAGCCGCGCCAGCGCGGCGATCGCCGCGGGGGCGATGGCCTGGGGCGAGCCGTCGGTCGTCACCGCGATCAGCACCGTCCACCGGGGCAGCCTGATCTATCGCGGCCGCGACGCCGTGGCCTTCGCCCGCGACGCGAGCCTGGAGGCGACGGCGGACCTGCTGTGGGACAGCCCGGAGCCGACCCTCTTCGATGTGCCGGCCGGCGCCGCCGCGACGCCGTTCCTGGCGCTGACGGCGCTCGTGCGGACGGCGGGCCTGCCGCGGAGCGCGCCGTTCACGATCTTCCTGCTCGGCCGGAGCCTGGGCTGGGCGGCGCACGCCATGGAGCAGGGCCGCCAGGGCAGCCTGATCCGGCCGCGGGCCCGGTACGAGGGGCGGCGAGGGCCGGCGGATCGCGCCGGCCCCTAGCGGGAGGGCCGGCCCGCTCGGGTCGATCTTGGTCTCAGGCGAACATGTCGGGCTGGGTCTCGGCGATGTGGTTGTACAGCGTCTGGAAGTGCAGCCAGCCGATATAGTCGCTGCCGACGTGCTCGCGGCTGTAGCGGGCGGTCTTCTCCGAGAGGAGCTGCGGCTTGATGCCGGACGCCTCGACCAGGAGCTGCTGCTGGCAGGCCCGCTCCAGGGCGATGAACCAGAAGGCGGCGTCGTCGATGCTGTGCTGCGAGCAGGTCAGCAGGCCGTGGTTCTGGTGCAGCACGCCGCGGTTGCGGCCGATCTGCTGGGCGACCGACAGGCCGCTCTCCTTCTCGACCGCCACGGCGCCCGCCGAGGCGCCGATCACCGCGTGGCTGTTGTAGAAGGCCGCCGCGTCCTGGCTGATCATGTCCAGCGGCCGGCCGGTGGCGCACCACGCGGTGCCGTAGGTCGTGTGCGCGTGGCACATCGCCATGACCTCCGGGTATTCCTCGTGCACGGCGGCGTGGAGGACGAAGCCCGCGCGGTTGATGGCGTGGCGCCCCTCGACCACCCGGCCCTTGTGGTCGGCCAGGATCAGGTTCGACATCCGCACCTGCGAGAAGTGCACGCACATCGGGTTGGTCCAGTACAGCTCCGGGCGCTCGGGGTCGCGGATCGTCAGGTGGCCGGCGAAGCCGTAGTCGAAGCCGTGCAGCGCGAAGGCGCGGCAGGCGGCGACGAGGTGCTGCTTGCGGTAGGCGCGCTCCTCGGCGTGGTCGGCGAAGTCCGGGATTTCCGGGAAGATCAGGCCGGCCTGCTCGGGCTGGTAGATCGAGGTCCGCCTGCGGCCGGCATCGTCGTTCGGCAGGTCGAGGGCGACGGCCGCGTCGTGGGCGTGATCGTCGAGCATGGCGTATCCTCCCGTCGGGGCGCCCGTCCGGCGGCCGAGCGCGCAGTCGCCGGCACTCTCTTGCGCACCCGTTCCGTTGACAAACGACGATTTCTCACGCTTTTCGTGAATTCAATTCACGGATCGCCGATGCGCCGGATCCCGAGTTTCCCCGCCCTGCGGGCCTTCGAGGCGGCCGCGCGCCTCGGCAGCTTCGCGCGGGCGAGCGAGGAGCTGCACCTCACCCCCTCGGCGGTGAGCCACCAGATCCGCGCCCTGGAGCGGTGGTTCGGGCGCGCCCTGTTCCGGCGGGCGAACCGGCAGGCGACGCTCACGCCGGACGGGGGGCGCCTGCTCGCGGGGCTGACGGGCGCCTTCGACGCGATCGAGGCGATCTGCGCGGAGCTCGGCCCGCCGCCCGCGGCCCTCGCCGCGGCGCTCGCCGTCCACTGCACGCCGAGCTTCGCGGCGAAGTGGCTCGGGCCGCGGCTCCCCGCCTTCGTGGAGGCGCATCCCGGCATCGCCATCCACCTGTCGACCAGCGCCGACCCGGTGGATCTCGGCCGGCACGCGGAGATCGACATCCTGATCGCCTACGGCCGCCCGCCGCGCGGGCCCGGGCTGACCGTCGAGTCCCTCGGACCGGAGGAGATCGCCGCCCTGTGCACGCCGGCGGTCGCCCGGGCCGCGCAGCCGGACGCGGCCGGGCCGATCGGGCCCTTCGCGCGGCTCGACTCGTCCTTCAGTCCCGTCCGCTGGCCCGACTGGTTCGCCCGGAACGGCCTGCCGATGCCGACCGGGGCGGCGGGCGCGGCCTTCGACCGGGGCTCGCTGGTGATCTCGGCGGCCGCTCAGGGGCTCGGCGTGGCGCTCGAGACCCTGCGGTTCGCCCGGGACGAGCTCGCCGCCGGGCAGCTGGTGCGCCTCGGCGGCGATCGGGCCGCGAGCCTGACCCGCGACCTCCACTTCATCTGCTACCGCGAGCGCGACGGGGCCCTGGAGAAGATCCGGGCCTTCCGGCGCTGGCTCCTGGACGTGGAGGCGGAGAGCCGGGCGGGGGCGGCCCGAGGCGCAGAGACCTGATCCCTCGCCCCGACCCTCGCCGGCACGGGCGAGGGCGCGCGTCGTCCGTACCGACGGCCAGACTTGTCAGGCCGCGGCCCTCAACGCCCTCGGGAACCGCACTAGGTCCCTGTCCAACAACGCGGCGAACGCGGCGGGGCCCGGTCCCGACCGCCCCGCCCAGGGAGAGAACGCCCCATGTCCCTCTTCGCGAAGCTGCGGCGGCGCGCCGACGAGGGCCGGCCTGTCCGGGTCGGCCTGATCGGCGCCGGCAAGTTCGGCTCGATGTACCTGTCGCAGGCGCCGCGCACGCCCGGCATCCACCTCGTCGCGGTGGCCGACCTGTCGCCGGACCGGGCGCGCGAAGCGCTGCGCCGGGTCGGCTGGGACGACGCCCGGTTCGCCGCGCGCTCGCTGGAGGCGGCCGCGCGCGGCGGCACGACCCTCGTGACCGAGGATGCCGACGCGATGATCGCGAGCCCGTTCGTGGACATCGTCATCGACGCCACCGGTAGCCCGGCCGCCGGCATCCGCCACGCGCTCCAGGCCTTCGCGGCGGCCAAGCACATCGTCATGGTCAACGTCGAGGCCGACGTGCTGGCCGGGCCGCTGCTGGCGCGCCGGGCGGCCGAGGCCGGGGTGATCTACTCGATGGCCTCGGGCGACCAGCCGGCGCTCATCGCCGAGCTGGTCGACTGGGCCCGCACCATCGGGCTGGAGGTGATCTGCGCCGGGAAGGGCACCAAGTACCTCCCGGCCTACCACGCCTCCACGCCCGACACGGTCTGGGGCCATTACGGCTTCAGCGAGAGCCAGGTCGCTGGCGGCGACTTCAACCCGCAGATGTTCAACTCCTTCCTCGACGGCACCAAGTCGGCGCTGGAGATGGCCGCCGTGGCCAACGCCTGCGGGCTCACCCCGCCGCGCGACGGCCTCGCCTTCCCGCCCTGCGGCGTCGACGACCTGCCGGGCATCCTCAAGCCGGCGGCCGACGGCGGCCTCCTCACCGAGCGCGGCACCGTCGAGGTGGTCTCGTCGGTGGAGCGGGACGGGCGGCCGGTCTTCCGGGACCTGCGCTGGGGCGTCTACGCGGTGTTCGAGGCGCCGAGCCCCTACGTGCGCGACTGCTTCGCCCAGTACGGCCTCAAGACCGATTCGAGCGGCCGGTTCGCCGCGACCTACAAGCCCTATCACCTGATCGGCCTCGAGCTCGGCATCTCGGTCGCCTCCATCGCGGTCCGCGGCGAGGCGACGGGGGCGACGGGCGAGTGGCGCGGCGACGTCGCCGCCACGGCCAAGCGCGCGCTGCGGGCCGGCGAGCGGCTCGACGGCGAGGGCGGGTTCACCGTCTACGGCAAGCTGATGCCGGCGGCCGAGTCCCTGGCGCAGGACGCCCTGCCGATCGGGCTCGCCCACAACATGGTCCTCAAGACCGACGTGCCCGCGGGCCGGGCCGTGCGCTGGAGCGACGTCGCCTACGACGCCGGTCAGGAGGCGATCCGCGTCCGTCGCGAGATGGAGGACCTGTTCCGCGGGGCGACGGGGCGGCCCGCCGGGTAGAGCCGTTCCCGACCGCGATGAGTCGGACGCGATTGCCGAGCCCGCGCCGCACGAGGCGCGGGTCCCTCTCCCCTTGCGGGAGAGGGGTTCGTGGCGCGGCCGTCCGAACCGGAGATGCCCGTGTTCCAGACCGTTGCCTGAGCGATCGTGAGCGGCTCCAGAGCCTCAGGCGCGCCGGCCCGCCGTGCGCCCGGTCGGCGAGCGCCCGACGAGCTTCCGGAACGTGCGGCTCATGGCGCCGGCGCTCGTGAAGCCCGATCGCGCGGCGACCTCCGCCATCGATCCCGCGCCGGAGCGGATCAGGGCCTCGGCCCGGCCGACGCGCTCGCGCATGATGTACTGGTAGGGCGTGACCCCGGTGGTCTGGCGGAAGGCCCGGATGAAGTAGCCCTCGCTGAGCCCGACGATGCCGGCCAGGGCAGAGACGGTGATCTCCCGGTCCAGGTGCTCCCGGATATACGCGCAGGCCCGTCCGGCCTGCGACGCCGAGAGGTCGGGCGCCGCCGACCGGCCCGGCGCGCGCGCGGCGACGACCGAGCGCAGGACGGCCAGATGGAGACTCTCGATGAGCAGCGGGTCGGGCGACGGGTCGTCCCGGTGCGCGCAAGCCAGCGCGTCGAGGATGTGACAGGTGCTGCGGCAGGCGCGGAGATCGCGCCCGTCCGCGGCGAAGGCGATCTTGCCGACCGGCGCTTCGGCGAGCCGCTCGACGGCCGCGGCCGAGAAGGAGAGGACCCGGCCGGCATACGGACCCACCCACCGGGTCGTGCCGGTCAGGCCCGGACGCCGGACCAGCAGGCCCTCGCGCTCGCTCAGCCGCGCCGCGATCTCGTAATCGACCGCGTGGTGCGCCCCGGCGGGCTGCGTGCTGGCCGCGACCTCGAGGCCGGTGACCGCGTGCGTGCTCCACCCGCCGACGGGGAAGCGGAAATCGATGAAGGTGATCTCCGGGAGGCCGCGGTCGCTCGGCGCGTAGCAGGTCAGCTCGGGACGGCCGGAGAGATGCCCGGTGCTGCCGCTCGTGGCGTACGCGAACGTCCCGTCGGTGGTCGCGGCCGAATTCTCGGCCGAACTCTCGGCTGTGTCGTCCATGCGGGCCCATCGATCCCGGTATCGTCGCGGTCTTCCCCACGACGGAGGAGGGCGGCCCCGCGGCCGCCCTCCCGGTGTCAGACCGTCAGCGCAGGGATCCGGTCACGCCGCCGACGACACCGCCGACCGCGCCGAGCACGCTGCCCACCAGGCCGCTCACTAGACCGCCGACCTGGCCCACGACCCCCGAGACCGCACCGAGCTCCTGGCTCGCGTCGACCCCGAGGCCGACGGTGAGGCCGACCCCGAGGCCGCCGCCGACCTGGTCCAGCTCGGCAGCGCTCAGCTCGCGGACGGTATCGATGCTGTCCTGCATGATCGTTCTCCAGATTGGAATTCAGGAAGAAGGTTATTTGCTTCGATCTATTGCCTGATCGTAGCGTCGAGGCGCCTTGGACGTCGGCGCCTGCCCTTAGGATTACAGAGATGTGCTTCGTGTCAATCGGTCTGGAACGGCCGATGCCGTTCGCGGACGACCGATATCGGCGACTGCGCAAAAACTGACAGGGCTTGCCATTCGCGGACGCTGCTCCAGGCGTCGCAGGACTCGACGGCCTGCGCGCTGCGGAACGGCGGATTCCCGCGCGGCCCCTCCCGCGGGATCTTCGCGGTGCAGCATCTGATATCGCAAAAATTGACCCGATTTTGCGACGCAAACTCGGCGATGCCTGATTTCTGAGTAAGTCTCTGATTGTGTTTGAGATTTATGGCTGACCGCGACGTTCTGACGCACGAGAAAGTATTCAAAATTCGTTGTGGCAACAAGTGTTGACACACAGATCACGTGGTGCGACCGAGTATGGCGGCGCATGCTGAGCGCATAGTCCTCGAATACGGCTGTCTCTTTCAGGAAGGTTGCTTTCTCCGGGTGCCAAGTCCGCTCTTTCGACTTGAGGTTATCGAGGCGCGACGCAACGCGTGGCTGGGCGAGGCGCAGATCATCCAGCCTCTGCCGGTCCGCATCGTGGCCCTGGCCTGCGTGGTCATGGTGGCGGCGTTCGGCCTCTATGCCTGGCAGGGCACCTACACGCGCCGCATCCACGCCGTCGGCCTGCTCGCGCCCGATATCGGGCTGATCAGCCTCGCCAGCCCGGTGGCGGGGCGCGTCGGCTCGACCGGCGTCCGCGAGGGCGACAAGGTCGCCCGCGGGCAGCTCCTGTACACGATCGACCTCGATGCCGTGTCGGCGAGCGGCCCCACGCAGGAGCGCGTGATCGCCGAGCTGGAGCGGCAGCGCCAGAGCGTGGAGCGGCAGCGGGCCGCCCGGGCCGATCTCGCCGGCACGGAGCGGCAGGCGCTGCGCGAGCAGGTGGCGAATCTGAGCGAGCAGTCGGCCCAGCTCGCCAAGCAGATCGACCTGCAGGACAAGCTGGTTCCGCCGCTCCGGGCGCGGGTCGAGGAGCTCGCCGACGCCGTGGCGCGCGGCTACGCCCGCGCCGCCGACTTCCAGAGCCAGAACTACCTCTACATGCAGGCGAGCGCGCAGCTCGCCCAGTTCCAGCAGAGCCGCCTCCAGATCGACGGCAAGCTCGCCGACACGAGATCCCAGCTCGCCGCCTACGACGACCGGCTGGCCCGCGACCTCGCCGACCTCGACCGGACCGCCGCCCAGCTGGCGCAGCAGAAGGCCGAGAGCGAGGCGCGCCGCGCCATCGAGGTCCGGGCGCCGGAGGCCGGGACCCTGACGTCGATCCGCGCGCAGGTCGGCCAGACCGTGGCGGCCGGGGCGACGCTGCTGACCCTGCTGCCGAGCGCCGGGCGCCTCCAGGCCAACCTGTTCGTGGATTCGTCGGCCATCGGCTTCGCCGAGGCCGGCGCGCCGGTGATGCTGCGCTACGCCGCCTTCCCGTTCCAGCGCTTCGGCCTGCACCGCGGCGTCGTAACCGAGGTGACGCGGGCGCCGCTGGGAAGCGACGACGCGCCCGATTTCGCGCGGCGCGCGGCCGCCCGGGGCGAGGGGACCGACCTCTACCGCATCGTGGTCCGGCCCGATTCCGACACCGTGCTGGCCTACGGCGAGCGGCGCAGCCTCGAGGCGGGCATGCGGGTCGAGGCCGACATCGCCCTGGAGAAGCGGTCGCTGTACCGCTGGCTGCTCGATCCCGTGGCGCATGTCCGGGAGAGCCTCGCCCTCGTCACGCGCGGCGGCCTCGACGCCCTGCCGGTCCGGAAGGCCGCGCCGTGACGGCGCCGTCCCGCGCCGCCCGGCTGGATTTCGGGCTCCGCCGCCGGGTGCCGGTCGTCCTCCAGGCCGAGGCCGCCGAGTGCGGCATGGCCTGCCTCGCCATGGTCCTGGCCTATCACGGGCGCCAGATCGACCTCGCGACGCTGCGGCGGCGCCATCCCCTGTCCCTCAAGGGCATGACCCTGCGCAACCTGATCGACCTGTGCGGCGCGCAGGGCCTGACCGCCCGCGCCCTGCGGGTCGAGCTCACGGATCTGCCCCGGCTCCGGCTGCCCTGCATCCTGCACTGGGGCCTCAACCACTTCGTGGTGCTGACCCGGGTCGAGCGCGGCGGCCTCGTCATCAACGATCCGGGCCGCGGCCGGCGCCGGGTCAGCCTCGCGGAGGCGTCGCGGGAATTCACCGGGGTCGCCCTGGAGGCGGTGCCCAACCCGGGCTTCCGGCGCGAGCGGGCCGCCCCGGGCCTGCGGCTGCGCGACCTGTTCCGCAACATGGCCGGCATCCGCGCCGCCCTGGCCCAGGTCCTGGCCCTGTCGCTGGGGATCGAGCTCGTCGCCCTCCTGATGCCCATCGCCTCGCAGGTCGTGATCGACGAGGTGATCGTGAATGCCGACCACGACCTGCTCCTCGTGGTGGCGATCGGCCTCGCGCTGCTGCTGCTGCTCCAGCTCGGCCTCAGCATCGCCCGCACCTGGGCGATCATGCTGGCCGGGACCCGGCTGAACTACCAGTGGTCGGCCGGCCTGTTCGACCACCTGTCGCGGCTGCCCCTCGACTATTTCGAGAAGCGCCACGTCGGCGACGTGATCTCGCGGTTCGGCTCCCTGGCCACCATCCAGAAGGGCCTGACGACCGACCTCGTCCAGGCCATGCTCGACGGGCTCATGGCGGTCGGCATGCTGGTGATGCTGACGGTCTACGGCGGCTGGCTGGTCGCCGTGGTCCTGGCCTCGACGGCGCTCAACGCGGTCCTGCGGGTCTTCGCCTACGGCGCCTACCGGGAGGGCAGCGAGGAGGCCCTCGTGGCCGAGGCCCGCCAGCAGACGCACTTCATCGAGACGGTCCGCGGCATGGCGAGCGTCAAGCTCCTCGACCTGCGCGAGCGGCGCGGCAACGCCTGGATGAACCACTTCGTCACGGCCCTGAACGCCCGGCTGCGGCTGCAGCGCCTCGACCTCGTGTTCGGCCGCGCGAACGAGTTCCTGTTCGGCCTCGACCGCCTGATCCTGCTGGTGCTCGGCGCCCGCGCGGTCATCGGCGGGTCCCTGTCGCTCGGCATGCTGGTGGCGTTCCTGGCCTACCGCGACCAGTTCGCCACCCGGATCGGCAGCCTGATCGACGCGTGGTTCAAGCTGCGCATGCTCGACGTGCAGACCGACCGGCTCGCCGACATCGTGCTGTGCGAGCCCGAGGAGCAGGATCTCGCCGCCGGCGCGCAGCCGGGGGCGCCCCCGGTCGCCGCCATCGGGGCCGGCGCGCTCGCCGGCGCGGGCCTGGCGCTGCGCTACGGCGCCGACGAGCCCTGGATCTTCCGCGGGGTCTCGCTGTCGGTCCGGGCCGGCGCCTGCTTCGCGATCACCGGCCCCTCGGGATGCGGCAAGACCTCGCTCATGAAGGTGATGATGGGGCTGACGCCGCCCAGCGAGGGGATCGTCGCCGCCGACGGCCAGGACATCCGCACCGCGGCCGGGTCCTACCGGCGCCGGATCGCCGGCGTGATGCAGGGCGACGGCCTGTTCGCCGGCTCGATCGCCGAGAACATCGCGGCCTTCGACGAGCATCCGGACGCGGGCTGGATCGCCGAGTGCGCCGCTCGGGCGGCGATCCTGGACGACATCCGCCGCATGCCGATGGGCTTCGAGAGCCTCGTCGGCGACATGGGCTCGACCCTGTCGGGCGGCCAGAAGCAGCGCATCGTGCTGGCGCGCGCCCTGTACCGGCGGCCCGAGATCCTGTTCCTCGACGAGGCCACGAGCCATCTCGACGAGGCCACCGAGGCGGTGATCGCCCGGGCCCTGCGGGACCTGCGGATGACGCGGGTCATCGTCGCCCATCGCCCGGCGACGATCGCGCACGCGGACGCGGTGTTCGATTTCCCCGCCGAGGTCCGGGGCCGGGCGGATCTCGCCGCCGCCGGCTGACGCGCCGCGCCTAGGGGAGCGTGGGCCGGAGGTCGCCCGGGGCCAGGCCGAAGCGCTTGCGGAAGCCGCGGTTGAAGGTCGGCACGTCGGTGAAGCCGCACGCGTAGGCGATCGAGGCGATCCGGACCTTGTCGTCGCGGCGGGCCTCGAGGCGCCGGCGCGCGAGGTCGAGGCGCGCGTCGCGGATCGCCGCCGCGATGCCGCCGGTCTCCGCGAAGGCGCGGTACAGGCTGGTCCGGGAGAGGCCCAGCGCGCGCTGGATGTCCTGCGGGTTCAGGTCGGGATCGTGCATCCGCCGCGCGATATGGGCGCGGGCGAGGGAGACGACGGCCGCCTGCGAGACCGCCTCCGGGTCGCCGCGCCGGGCGGCGCCGTCGACGAGGTGGCCGAGGAGATGGAGCACGCCCTCGACGGCCGCCTGCGCCTCGTCCGCGGACATCCAGGCGATCGAGCCGGCCACGCCGCGCAGCCGAGCCCGGACCTCCGCCCCGGCCGGGTGCGGGCCGAGGCTGCGGCCCGCGAAGGCGTCGGCGGCGCCGATCCAGGCCTCGAACATCTCGCGCGGGACGGCGAGGCGGATCTCTTCGTAGGCGCTCTGGGTGCCGGCCACGAAGGGCCGGTTCCGCGTCAGGAAGCTGATGTCGCCCGGGTTCAGCTGGGCGCCCCGTCCGTGCTGCTCGTGATAGCCGACGCCGTCGAGCCCGAGGCCGATCACCACCATGGCGCGGGCGTTGCGGTCGACGTGGCGGGACCGGAACTCCAGCTCGACCGGGCTGCTCACCGTGTGGGTCAGCGACCAGCCGGCCGAGGCCACGCTCAGGCGCTTGGCCGAGAACCGCTCCCGGGGGTGCCGCCGGCCGATATCGCCGAACCTGGCCAGGGCCGTGCAGCGCCAGAACTCGAAGGCCCGTTTGGGGTCGACGTGGCTGGTCGTCTCGACGAGGCTCGGGACGAGCTCCGGGCTAGACACGTGCGGCACTCCCGGCGCGCCCTTTCGGCCGCCTGCGCGACCCTATCGTGTGAATCGTGCCGGATCGGCAACCGGCGCCATCCGCCCCGGTCCCGCCTGCGGGAGGCCCGCGCCGCCTCTGGCGCTCCCTACGCAACGGCCCGCCCCGACAGGCCGCGCGGTCCGGAGAGGAGCAGGGCCGCGCTCGCCGCGAGGACGACCGTGATCACCGCGAACATCGCGTGCGGCCCGTAGGCCGAGAGGACCGGCAGGAGGATGATCGGCGCCAGCGCGGCGGCGACCCGGCCGCCGGCCCAGGCGCAGGTCATGGCCGAGGCCCGCAGCGGCGTCGGGAGCAGCTCCGTCGCGTAGACGGCGAGGATGCTGCCGTAGGTCGCCGCGGCGGTGTTGAACGCGATGCCGACGAGGACCAGCGTCAGGAACGTGCCGCTCGCGGCGAAGGCCGTGCCGAGGGCCGCCATCGCCGCCGCCAGGGCCGTCAGGCAGGCGCGCCGCTCGAGCCGGTCGATCACCAGCGCGGTCAGCAGGGTACCCAGCGGCGGCCCGAGCATCGACAGGGCAGCGAAGACCAGGGATTGGTCGATCTTGAACCCCTTCTCCACCATCACGACGGCGCTGAGCAGCGGGAAGGCGATCGTCGCCAGGGGGGCGAGGGTGTAGAGCCCGACGAACAGCGCCGTCCGGCGCAGCTGGCGCGGCCCGGCGAACAGGCCGCGGAACCCGCGGCCCGGCCGGCCGCGCCGGGTCCGGGCCGGCGGGGGCGGCGACCCGGACCCGGCCGGCCGCCCGCTCGAACCGCGCAGCGCGCGTCGCTCGGCGGAGCGCCGCACCGAGGCGAGCCACCGCGGCGATTCCGGCAGCCGCGCGAACAGGAGGCCGCCGAGCGCCGCCAGGGCGCCCCCGAGGATCAGCGCCCAGCGCCACGGCTCGATCCCCAGCGGCGCGCCCGGTGCGAGCATCTGGACCAGGCCGATGGCGGCCAGGCCGCCGAGGAGCCCGAGGCCGGCGCAGACCAGCAGCGTCGCGCCGCGGTGGCGCGCGGGCGTCACCTCGGCGAGGTAGGTGGCGACCAGGGGCGGGAACCCGCCGATCGCGAAGCCCGAGACCGTGCGGGCGATCGTCAGCGCCGTGAGCCCCTGGCTCGCGGCCGCGGCCAGCGATCCGGCGGCCATCAGCGCGAGGGAGGCCTGGAGCGCGCGCCCGCGGCCGAGGCGATCCCCCAGCATCCCGAAGACGGGCGCGCCCACGGCCCCGCCGGCGAAGACGGAGGCGAGGAGCAGGGAGAGGCTGCCCCGCGGCATGCTGTGGGGCGGCGCGAGGAAGATGGCCGCCAGGGCGTTGCTCAGGGCGACCTCGGCGATGTCGGTGAACAGGCCCAGCGTGCAGACGGCGAGCGCCGCCGCGTGGAGCCGCGTGATCGGCAGGGAATCGAGCCGCCGCGTGACGGCCGCGACCGACCCGTCCACCGGCGCGAGGGGGTCGGAGAGGCGCGCGGCCTGGATTCGGGCGTCGACCAAGCGTGTGGATCCTCTGCGACCGGAGCGTGCGCGCACCCGGTGACGCACCGCCATAGCGGCGTGTTCCGCACCGGGGAACGCGATGGCGTTCACAAATGCACCGAGCGCGCCACGGTCGCGGGTCGCGCGGAAGCCGGGGCGGCCCGGTCCGGCGATCCGCGGATCGCGCGGATCCGCCGACGAGCCCTCCGCCGGGAGCCTCGGCGCGCGGGCCGGCACCGCCATCACGCGCCTTGCTGATCGTCGGTCGGGAGGACATCCTGCGCGGGGGATGTCGGGGCGGATGGTCGGGGCACGATGTTCGAGGTCGCGCAGGACGATCTGTCCGATGGTCAGACACGGGCGCTGCTGGCGCTCCATCTCGCCGGGATGCACGCATCCTCGCCGCCGGGCAGCGTGTTCGCTCTCGACCTGTCAGGCCTGCGAGCACCGGGCGTGACCGTCTGGACGGCGCGGCGGGGCGGGCGGGTGGCGAGCGTCGGGGCGCTCAGGATGGCGACGGACGGCTGGGCGGAGGTGAAGTCCATGCGGACGCATCCGGACTTCCTCCGTCAGGGAGCCGGCGCGGCGATCCTCGACACCATCATCGCGGCCGCCGCCGCCCGCGGCGCGCGGCGCCTGAGCCTCGAGACCGGATGCGGACCCGCATTCGCGCCCGCGCTCGCACTCTATCGGCGTCGAGGCTTCGTGAACGGCCCCGCGTTCGGGACCTACCTGCCGAGTGAATTCAACCAGTTCCTCCATCTCGCGATCGCCTGACCGAGCGGGGGCCACATCGCGCCGCCGTTCCCGGAGCGTCGCGCGGCCGCGATCCGTGCGACCGGCCGCAGCGGCGGACGGGGTCGAGGCGGGCCATCCAGGTTGTGGGGTGGGGTATCTGCCCGTGCGTTGCTGTCGCCGTGTTGCGCGCGCGGCGGACGTCACGCGCGTGAGCGGCTGTCCACGGCGGTCACGGCCCGTCCAGGAAGGCGAGAAGCGCTGCATTGAAGAGCGCCGGATCCTGCAGGAACGCGAAGTGGCTGGCGTTCGGCAGGATCAGCAGGCCCGCCCCGGGGATCGTGGCGGCGAGGTACTCGGTGTGCGCGCGCTTGATCCCCTCGTCGTGGTCGCCGTCCGCGATGAGGACCGGCGCGCGGATCCGCTTCAGATCGGCTTCGGTCCAGCGCGGCTGCCCGCTCCACATCCGGCCCACGGCGTCGACGAAGGCGGCGTAGTCCTTCGGGGTCGGCGAGAGGGCCTCGTACTCCTTGCCGGCCCGGTCGATGAAGGCGGCGAAGGTCGGGTTCTTCTCCACACCCTCGATCAGGCCCGACGGATCGGCGTTGGCGCCGAACGCGAACACCTTGCCGACGCGGTCGGGGTGGCGCATCGCCATGTCGAGACCGAGGATCGCGCCGTCGCTCCACCCGACGATGTCGGCGCGCGGGATCTTCAGCACGTCGAGCAGGCCGACCACGTCGTCGGTCATGAGGTCGTAGCCGAACGGCCGATCGTCCCGGGTGCTGCGGCCGTGCCCGCGGCTGTCCACGAGGATGACCGTGCGGCGGGCGGCGAGCGCGGCGACCTGATGGCCCCAGTAATCGGAGTTCGACAGGCCGCCGTGCAGCAGGACGACCGGCGGACCGCTGCCGATCGTGGCGTAATACAGCCGGATGCCGTTGATGGCGGCCCGGCCCGGGGTCGTGCCGGCGACCGGCGCGGGGGTCGGCGGCAAGTCCTGCCAGCGCGCCCCGGCCCAGGCCGGTGCGCCGGCCAGCAGAAGTGTCAGGACGATCACAATCCGAAGCATCGAGCGCCTGTCCGTCATGGGCGGGACCGGCTGCCGGAGCGATCCGGTCCTCCTCGACCCGCCGCGACCGCGATCCGCGGTCGATATGCGCGCGGACCGTGACCGGCCCGGATTACACGACGATTTCAGACCGCGGCCCGCGCGGACGCGGAAACGCGATGTCCGCCGTGCGGCGCGGTCCCGAGCGCCGAAGGCGGTGCCCGGCCCCGGCGCGGAGGATCGGGCTTCTAGAAGCGCGGGTTCGTGCGGCGGGGCTGGTCCGGCCGCGGCGCGGGGGTGACCGGGGCGTGCCGATGGCCGACCACGTCGCCGTTGCGATAGGCCTCCCGGATGTTGTGTCGCGCGGCCCGACCCGCCATCCCGCCGGGCTGGGTCACGGCCGAATCGCCGGACGGGGCCAGGACGGTCTGCGCCGAGGCCGGCCCCGCGCAGACGAGAAGAAGCGTGACGCAGCCCGACAGAACCTTCATGGCCCGATACCTCCCGCCCGAGCGCGTTGCCGCGACGGGCGAACCCTCGGTGAAGGCGCCCGCGCGCCGCCCCGTCCCGCGTATCTCCGTCCGTGCGGGCGATCGGCTCACGGGGGGCTCGGCGGACGGGGACGTCGGTCAGGCGGCCTTGCCGAGCCGGATCGCCTTGGCGATCTCCGAGCGGCGCTCGGCGTAGCCGGGCGCGGTCATCGGGTAATCGTCCGGGAGCCCGTAGCGCGCGCGGTACCGCTCCGGCGTGAGCCCGTGCGCGGTGAGGTGCCGCTTCATGGTTTTGTACGACCGGCCGTCGATGAAGCTGACGATGCCGTCCGGGCGGACCGAGCCGCGGATCCGCGCGGCGTCGGGCTGCTCGGGCGGCGCCTCGGTGACCGCCGGCCGGACGGCGAGCGCGGAGAACGCGCCGTGCACGGTGACCAGAAGCGGCGGTATGCCGGTGTGCGGCAGCGCGTTGTTCGACAGGTAGGCGGTCACGACGCGCAGGGCCACGTCGCTGATCGTCCGTTCGAGATGATCCTGATTCTTGCGCAACTCGATCGGCCCCTTCTTCGATCTCCGCGATACCTGATATAGACCATGAATACTCGGACATTACCCGATGTCAATGAAGAATGACGGGATCGGCAAGTAACGAATTTTGAATGCAGAATTATTGCGACGTGATCTGCTTCCTCTGGCCGATCATCCGCCCGTCGTCATGTCTGAGGTTTCGAGGGTAGCCGTCGAATTTCTCGACGCGCGCGCGACGTGCGGCACCGGCCGGGCTCCGACGCTTCCGATTCGCGGATCTTCGTGGTCCAATACGGTTCGAGCGCATCGCGAAATCTCTCCATGGTCGCCACACGCCGCCCGCCCGCGCCGAGATCGAAGGTCCGGACGTTCCGCGCCGCGCCCGGAGCCGGCCGTGTATGCGCGGTGCTGGCGGCGCTTCTCGGTGGCCTGCTCGCGGCCCCGTTCGCCCACGGGCAGGCCGCGGACGATCCCGAGGCCGAGATGCGGGCGCGGGTCGCCGCGGCCTTCCCGGATGCCGGCCTCGTGCTGTTCCGCAAGATCCGGCCGATCCCCGCCGAGGCGGGGCCCACGGTGGCGTTCTGCGGTCAGGTCAGCAGCGGTCCCGCCGAGCGGGGACGGGCGGATTACCACCTGTTCCTGTACGACCGGACCGACACGGCCGAGACCGTCCGCATCCTCGGATCGGAATCCCTCAACGGCTATCGCGTCGGCCGGAAGCTGATCGGCGCCCTGCGGCGGGTCGGCTGCCTGTGAGGCGGAGGGCGTGGGCGTTCCGTCTCACACGTGACGAAAATGTGGCAGAAGCTTGACTATTCTGCCGTGATCGGTTTATAGCTTGACCGTGGCGTTGCGGTTACACCCCCGAGTCCCGTGGAGGTTCGGATGTGCGCGCGGAAGACCTTCTACATTTTCGTCTCGGCCTCGGACGGTGAGCAGTTCTGCGCCGTCCGGCAGGATCAGCCGATCCCGTCGCTCCTCGACGGTGTGCGCTGGACGTATGTCGGCTGCATCGACATCACCCGGGACAGGCCGTACGGGTTCGACGCGGACGCCGCGCACGCGGCGATGCGGAGCCGCGGCGTCTACTTCTACCGGCGCGAACTGATGTTCCGCCGGGCCAACTTCCTCCTCGAAGCCGCCTGATGCGCCTTCGCCCCGGAGCGATCCTGGCCGGCGCGGTGGCCGGCGCGCTGGTCGTCGGCGGTCTCGGGTTCGCGCCCGCCGCCGAGGCGCAGATGCCGACGCGGGTCGGCACCTGTGCGGCGACAACCATCGCGCGGATCGGGACGCGGTTCAGCGACACGCTCGCGAAGCCGAAGGGCGACGGGATCGACGAGGGGACGAGCGTCGATCTGAAGAACGGCGTCTACGGCGTGTCCTACGCGTATGTCGACGCGGTCGCGCGCTCGCGGGTCGGCGACCGGGTGATGACCTGCCTCGTTCTCCTGCCGACCGGCTGCCCCAGGGGCGACGATCGCGGCAAGATGTACACGACGACCAACCTGCGCACGCTGGATTCCTGGACATTGCCCGACTCGCAGCACATGTGCGGCGGGGCCTGAACGGGCCTCCGTGAACCCGCCGCTCGGACGAGCGCGCGGCCTCCCGGGGCCGGATTCCGGGCGCCGGTGAAGAGGAGAGGGATCCGTGTCGGTCAGGAACGGTCTTGCCGCCCTCGTGCTGGCGGCGGCGGGCGCGGCGCCGGCCCCCGCCTGGGCGTGGGGCGTCCCCGGATGCACCAACCTTCCCGAGTACAACCGCGCCCTGGGCGCCCTGCAGGGCATGACGAGCGCCTGCGACATGAGCGTCGAGGAGGCCCGCCGGGTCGTCGCGGCCCATGACGGCGTCGCGCCGGCCCCCGGTCGCCGCCGCGGAGCCGCCGCCGCCGCGGGTCGCGCCGCGGCACCGCAGGGCGCGGGCGCACCGGAGCGCGCGGCCGCGGCATCACCGCTGAGCCGGCCGGCCGGCGCTCAGTCTCGTCGCCCGGCGCGCCGGGGATCCGCGCGGGCGGCGCCCAGTCCGGTCGCGCTGCGCCTGCCGGGCGCGCTGCTCCGCCACGTAGGCGTTCTCGTCGGCGCGTTCCCGCTTCCGGCGGCGGTCGGCGGCCGCCGCGCTCCGCTTGCGCCACGCCTCCGTCTCGGCCTTCTGGCGCAGCAACTCCTCGACCGTGATGGGGGTCACGGGCGCCCTGGGTTGCGCCCAGGGATAGGGCCGCCGCGGCGGAGGCGGGCGGGGCGCCCGGTCGGCGGAGGCCTGCCCGTCACGCCGGAGCGCCTCGGCCGCCTCGGCGAGGGTCATTCCGGCGCCCCGCGCGATGCGCTCGGCGGCGGCCCGGGCGGCCGCCCGCTCGCCCGCCGTGGCGCCCTGGGCGGCGAGCGCGAGGCATTTCTCGAACCGGTCTCGGTCGGCGGGGGTCATGAGCGGCGTCTTACCGCCAAGTCGGCCCGCCTGTCCCGTCGCTCCGATCCGTCAGTGCGGCGGCGCGCCGGCCACCGTGCCGGCGAAGCGGCCGAGGCTCTCGCAAACGATCCGGACGGCGGCCTCCGTGAGGTCTCCCGGCGGTGGCGCCGCGGCTCGTGCCGCTACGTCCGGACGCGTCCGCTCCCGCGCGGTCCGATCGCCGGCAGGCCGGTCCCGTCCGGCAGTCCGCCGAGCGCCACGAGGATCCGTCCGAGGAGCGCCCGCGAGTGCCGCGCGCCGTTGCCGATGGTCGCGCGGTCCGGCCGGCCCGGATGGGCCTCGTAGGCCGCGCGCAGCCGGTCGAGCTGCCGCCTGCGCGTCTCGGGATCGCTGGAACCCACGGCCCATCCTCCCGGCAGGCCCTGGCTCGCGGTGCGCCCCCGCGAGCGAGCCTTCGACCATCCCGAGTCGGGGAGTTGGAAAACCGTGTCTGAACGGTCCCTACGACCTTTAGCGCCGGAACGCCTGGACATACGCCGCAGGCTCCCCGACCGTGTGGTCAAGGATACGGGTGCCGTTGTGGTCGGCACCGACCATCAGACAGGGGGTTCCACGCCCCAGGGCCGCGCGTACGGCCCCGCTGGCGTTCTAGTCGCGTCTAGGAACGAAATCCAGCCCGTCGTGCCGCTTCGCGCTCGAGGCTTCGGAAGCCGCCATCGATCAGCAGGGCCAGCGCGGACACGGCGAGGCCGCCCTGCAGCACGTAGGCGGTGTTGCCGGTGAGCAGGCCGGAGATGATCACCTCGCCGAGGGTGCTGGCCGCGACCGTCGAGCCGATCGTCGCCGTCGCCAGCCCGATGACGGCGGCGAGGCGGATCCCCGACAGGATCATCGGCAGCGCCAGGGGCAGCTCGACGCGGACGAGCCGCTGCCGGTCGGTCAGCCCCATGCCGCGCGCGGCCTCCATCAGCGCCGAGTCGAGATCCTCGAGCCCGGTGAGGGCGGTCTCGAAGATCGGCAGGAGTCCGTAGAGGACCAGGGCGATCAGGGTCGGAACCGCCCCGAACCCGAGGATCGGGACGGCCAGGGCCAGGACCGCGACGGGCGGGAAGGTCTGCCCGATGCGGGCCACCGACCGGGCGAACGGCAGCACGTCGCGGCCGGCCGGCCGCGTGGCCGCGACCGCGAGGCCGAGGGCGATCGCGGCCGCGATCGTGGTCGCGGCGGCGACGAGCAGGAGGTGGGTGACGGCGAGCGTCAGCAGCGGCGTCTGGGCGTAGATCGGCGGCGCGTCGCCGGGGGCGAAGGGCCGGAACAGGGGCGCGAACAGGCCCGGAGCGACCAGGAACGCCCCCAGCAGGGCGAGGAGCGCGGCCCGGGCGATCCGCGGGGCGCCGATCACGGCCGGGCACCCCGCGCCGCGAGGGCCTCCCGCGTCACCCGGCCCAGGACGACGCCGTCGCGGCTGACCGGCAGGGCCGGGCGCCGCGACCACAGGCTCTCGGCGAGGGCGGCCCGCACCGTGGTCCCGGCCGGGATGGGCGGGCCCGGCGCCGGGCCGGGCTCGACCAGATCGTCCACGACGCGCAGGGCCATGAGCTGGAAGGCCCGCTCGCCGCTGCCGAGGAGGGCGCCGACGAAGGCGGTGGCGGGTGCGCCGATGAGGTCCGCCGGCGCGGCCTCCTGCACCAGGCGCCCGCCATCCATCACGGCGACCCGATCGCCGAGATGGAGCGCCTCGGTCATGTCGTGGGTCACCAGCACGATCGTGGTGCCGTAGCGCGCCTGGATCGCCAGCAGATCCGCCTGCGCCCGCCCGCGGATGATCGGATCGAGGGCGCCGAACGGCTCGTCCATGAGCAGGATCGGCGGCTCGGCCGCGAGCGCCCGGGCGACGCCGATCCGCTGCTGCTCGCCGCCGGAGAGCGCCGCCGGCAGGCGGTCCCGGTAGACCGCCGGATCGAGGTTGAACAGGCCGAGAAGCTCGTCGACCCGCGCGGCGATCCGCCGGCGCTCCCAGCCGACGAGCTTCGGGACCACCGCGATGTTCTCCGCGACCGTGCGGTGGGGGAACAGCCCGTGTCCCTGGATGGCGTAGCCGATCCCGCGGCGCAGGAGGTGCGGGGGCACCTCCCGGACGTCCCGGCCCGCGATCCGGATCGTCCCGGCGCTCGGCTCGATCAGGCGGTTGATCATGCGCAGCAGGGTGGTCTTGCCGGATCCCGAGGTGCCGACCACCGTCAGGATCGTCCCGGCCTCGACCCGCAGGGTGACGTCCGCCACGACCGTGCGCCCCTCGAAGACGCGGCTCACCCCGGCGAGATCGATCATGGGGTCCGCTCCGCCGCGCGGCCGCGGCTCAGGTCGATGACGGCGTCGAGCAGCACGGCGGCGCCGGTCGCCAGGGCGACGGTCGGCAGCGCGCCGAGCAGGACGAGGTCGCCCGCATTCTGGCTGATGCCCTGGAAGACGAACACGCCGAGGCCGCCGCCGCCCACGAGGCCCGCGATCACCGCGAGGCCGATATTCTGGACGAGGACGATCCGGATCCCGGTCAGGATCGCCGGGAGGGCGAGGGGCAGGTCCACCTGGAACAGCCGCTGGCGCTGGGTCATGCCGACGCCCCGGGCGGCGTCGCGCACCGGCCCGGGCACGGCGTCGAGGCCCGCGACGGTCGCGGCGGCCACCGGCAGGAGCGCGTAGGCGAACAGCGCCACGAAGGCCGGCGCGGCGCCGATCCCCGCGATGCCGAGGGCCGATGCGCCCGGGACCTCCCGGCCGATCCAGGCCAGGGGCGCGATCAGCATGCCGAACAGGGCCATGGACGGGACGGTCTGCACGACGTTGAGGCCCGTGAGCAGGCCCGCCCGCAGGGGCGGGACCGGGCGCGCCAGCGCGGCCGCCGGGATCCCGATGAGGGCGGCGGCCGCGACCGAGCTGAGGGCGAGGGCGGCGTGGGTCCGCAGCTCCCGGCCGAACGTGTCGGAGCGGCCGGCATATTCCCGCAGGACCGAGAGGTTGTCCCAGAACCCGGTGCGCAGGGCGAGCCCCGTCGCGGCGACCAGCAGGGCCAGCAGGGCGATCCGCGGGATCGGCCCCGGCCGCATCCGCGCCAGCGCGTCGCCGACCGCCAGGGCCGCCGTCCCGGAGGCGAGCCACCAGCCGGCATCCGGCGAGACCCGGCCGTAGCGGTCGCCCGGCGCGGTCAGGTGGTCGGCCGCCCAGCCGGCCGCGAGGCCGAGCAGCAGCAGGATCGCGGAGGCGGCGGCCAGCCGCAGGAGCGGCGCCGACCGCAGGGCCAGCAGCGGCAGCGCCAGGGCGACGACGCCCCCGAGGAGGAGCGCCGCGCCGGTCGGGAGCGCCGACCACGCCGACAGCGCGGTGCCGGCCGCGATCCGGTTCGGCCGGGTCGTCATCAGCGGCAGGGCGAGCAGGCTCACCCCGAGCACGGCCGCGAAGGCCGCGCCCAGCGGATCGACGCCCGGGCGCGGCCGCCCGGTCGCGGACAGTAATCCCGTCCTCACGCGCCGACGGCGTCCCGGGACGCACAGGTGGACTGAAGCGGGACGGGTCTCATGAGGCGGGTCACCGGCGTCGCGACGCTCTCGGGCGCCCCGCCGCGCATCCTTGCCGACGGAGCCCCGGCTTGTCGACGCGGGATCCCGCGGGCGGCCGACGACCCCGCCCGCGGAGGCGCGGGTCGCGGCGCTGTCCGCGTGACCGGCTCAGCGCGCGAACCCGTTCCGCCGGAGGAAGTCCGCCGCGACCGCGGAGGCCGGCTCGCCGCCGATCTGGACCCGCCCGTTGAGATCCCGGAGCGTGGCCAGATCGAGCCTGCGGAAGATCGGGTCCAGCACCGCGGCGATCTCCGGATGGGCCTTGAGGACCGCGCCGCGGACCACGGGCGCCGGCTGGTAGACCGGCTGGACGCCCTTGTCGTCGTCCAGCATCACGAGGCGCGCGACCGCCATGCTGCCGTCGGTGCCGAACACCATGGCGGCGTTCGTGCCGGAGGTGCCCCGCGCCGCCGCCGCGATCGTGGCGGCCGTGTCGCCCCCGGCCAGGATGACGAGCTGGTCCGGCCGGAGGGTGAAGCCGTAGGCGCGGCCGAAGGCCGGCAGCGCCCCCGGGCTGGTCACGAATTCCGACGAGGCGGCGAGCCTGATCGCGCCGCCGCCCGCCACGTAGCGGCCGAAGTCGCTCATGGTCCTCAGGCCCGCGGCCCGCGCGATCTCCTGGCGCACGGCGATCGCCCAGGTGTTGTTGGCCGAGGCGGGCGTCAGCCAGACGAGGTCGTTGGCCGCGCGATCCAGGTCCCGGGCCGTGCGGTAGGCCGCCTCCGGATCCTTCCAGACCGGGAGATCGGCCTTCCCGAAGAAGAACGCCGCGTTGCCGGTGTATTCCGGGTAGACGTCGATCTGCCCCTCGATCAGGGCCTGCCGGACGATCGCGGTCGCGCCGAGCTGGATCTTGTCGACGATCGGCAGGCCCCGGGCCTGCAGCGCCTGCAGGATGATGTTGCCCAGCACCCCGCCCTCGGTGTCGAGCTTGGAGGCGACGACGATCCCGGCCGCCGGCGCGCCGGGCGTGGGCGCGCACTGGGCGACCAGCAGCGCGAGTCCTGCCGCGACGAGACCCGCCCGGATCCGCTTCACCATGGCCTCCGGGTCCGCTCCGGCGCCCGTCAGGTCCGGTCGGGCGCTCGCCTTCATCTAGGGCCGGTCCCGATCGAGTTGAGGCGGAGGCGCGCCGAGCCTGTGCCGCACGTGAGAGGGGGCATGGCGCGACTTTCTCCACCCGGATCGTCGTCCGTCCAGACCGCTGCGACACGATCGGGAGCAGCTCTCGGGCCGGTGCCGCGGCGTGATTCGGTGCTCGAGCCCGGTCGACAGCCTCGCCTCTCGCCCCGGACCGATCCGGCGTCGCGACCCGCGGAACCGCCGGGATGACCGCCGCGCTCGGCGAGTCCAACCGGGGCCGTATCAAATCAACACATTCCCGTTAACGTTGTTTAACCTTTACATGATCCTTCCGCGAACGATCCTGGCGTTGGAGATATAATCTTGAGTACATGCTTCGTGTCGAAAGGAGGGGGGATATGTCGTATTCGATTCTGGTTCGCGATCTCACCCGCGAGACCGACGGTGCTCCGAAACTTCTGGCCTACGACATTCACGACCGCTCGGCGGCCGAGACTCTCGTGTCGGTGATCGCCACTTCGTACCAGGATCACGGTTTCAATCCAGCGACCCGCGTCCACTGGTTTCGCCACGCGGGCGGGGTGCGCGAGATCTTCACCTGGCCGCGGTCCTGACCGGCGGCGCCCGGGCTCAGGTGCCGCAGAAGGTCCGGTAGCCGACGCCGCCGCCCGCGGGCGCCTCGGCGAAGGCGGCGTGATCCGGCTGGTCGTCGTAGGGGCGGGCCAGCACGGCGAGGAGCGTCGCGAACGGCGCGAAGTCGTCCCGCTCCACGGCGGCCTCGATCATCGCCTCGACCCGGTGGTTGCGCGGGATGAAGGCCGGGTTCACCCCGCGCATCGCGGCGGCGGTCTCGGCCGGGTCGCGGGCCTCCTGCGCCAGCCGCGCGCGCCAGTCGGCCGCCCAGGCATCGTAGCTCGTCGGATCGACGAACCGGTCGCGCACGGTCGCATCGGCGTCCGGGCGCTCCGCGGCGGCGCAGAGGGCGCGGAACGTCAGGGTGAAGTCGGCCTGGTTCTCGGCCATGCGCTTGAGGAGGTCGCCCGCCAGGGCCGGGTCGCCGTCCCGGGTCTCGGCGAGTCCGAGCTTGCGGGCGAGGCCGCCGTGATAGGCCGCCTCGAAGCGCGGCGCGTAGGTGGCCAGCGCCGCCTCGGCCTCGGCGACCGAGGCGTCCTCGGCCTCGGCGAGGAGCGGCAGCAGGGTCTCGGCGAGCCGCGTCAGGTTCCAGAGCGCGATCCGCGGCTGCTGGCCGTAGGCGTAGCGGCCGTTGCGGTCGATGGAGCTGTAGACCGTCCGGGGATCGTAGGCGTCGAGGAACGCGCACGGCCCGTAATCGATCGTCTCGCCGGCGACCGACATGTTGTCGGTGTTCATCACCCCGTGGACGAAGCCGACGTGCAGCCAGCGGGCCACGAGGTCGGCCTGGGCCGCGACGACGCCCTCCAGGAGCGCGCGGTAGGGGTTGGCGGCCCCGGCGGCGTCCGGATGGTGCCGGGCGATGACGTGGTCGGCGAGCGCCCGCAGGCCCTCGACGTCGCCCCGCGCCGCGAAGAACTGGAAGGTGCCGACCCGGATGTGGCTCGCCGCCACGCGGGTCAGGACCGCGCCGGGCAGGAGCGTCTCGCGCACGACCCGCTCGCCGGTCGTCACGGCGGCGAGGGCCCGGGTGGTCGGGATGCCGAGCGCCGCCATGGCCTCGCTGACGAGGTACTCGCGCAGGACCGGGCCGAGCGCCGCCCGCCCGTCGCCCCGCCGGGAGAACGGCGTCGGGCCCGCGCCCTTCAGCTGGATGTCGCGGCGGTGCCCGTTGCGGTCGACGACCTCGCCGAGGAGGACCGCGCGGCCGTCGCCGAGCTGCGGCACGAACTGGCCGAACTGATGCCCGGCATAGGCCGCGGCGATCGGGTCGGCGCCGTCCGGGACGGTGTTGCCCGCGAGCGCCGCGACGCCGTCCGGGCCGGCGAGCCAGTCCGGGTCGAGGCCGAGCTCCTCGGCGAGCGGGCGGTTGAGCCGGACGAGGCGCGGCGCCGCCACCGGCGTCGGCGGCCGGCGCGCGTAGAAGCGCTCCGGCAGGCGGGCGTAGCTGTTGTCGAAGGGGAGTGCCGTCATCGTCGGGATCTATGGAGAGCGGGGTCGGGGGGCAAGCGGCGCCCGTCGGGGGCGCAGGATCAGACGGTGCAGTCGACGCCCGTGAGGGCCTCGGATACCGACCAGAGCCGCGCGGCGGCGGCGGTGTCGCGGGCCTGCGCGGCGATGTCGGCCCGGGCCGGATGGCCGTGCAGCTCCCAGATCCCGTCGGGACCGTAATAGGCGCCGCCCTCGGCCTCCTGCGCGGTGGCGGCGAAGAGCAGCGGCAGCGCGCCCCGCGCCGCGGGCTGGCCGATCACCGCGAAGATCAGGTGCCCGGCAAGGCGCTGGACGGGGCCTGCCCGGTCGCCGCGGCGGAACACGTCCGTCCGGGCGGCGCCGGGATGGACCGGGATCGCGCGGATCGGCGCCCCCGCCGCCCTCAGGCGGCGGTCGAGTTCGAGCCCGAACATCAGCATCGCGAGCTTCGACTGCCGGTAGGCCTTCTGCGGCCCGTAGGCGCGCCGGAGCTGGAGGTCGTCGAAGTGGATCCGTCCGGGCCGGTGGGCGAGGCTCGCCACCGGGACGATCCGGGAGGTCACCCGCGCGGGCACCAGGGGCAGGAGCAGCCCGGTCAGCGCGAAATGGCCGAGATAGTTGGTGCCGAACTGGCGCTCGAACCCGTCCCCCGTCTCCTCGCGCCGCGGCACGGAGGCGATGCCGGCGTTGAGCAGCAGGATGTCGACGGGCTGCCCGTCCGCGCGGCAGGCCTCGCCGAAGGCGCGCACGGAGGCGAGGCTGGCGGTGTCGAGGCGGCGGAAGGCCAGCCGCGCTTCCGGGTGACGGTGCCGGATCGACGCCATGGCGCGCTGGGCCTTCTCGCCGTCGCGGGCGGCGAGGGTGACCGCGGCGCCCGCCCCCGCGAGGGCGAGGGCGGCCTCGTAGCCGAGCCCGCTGGTCGCGCCGGTGACGATCGCGTGCCGTCCGGCCTGACTCGGCATGTCGCGGGTCGTCCACCGGGTCCGGGTCATCGTCGCGCCTCTCCGCTCCTCGGCTAATCCGCCGGGCGCGGGGTTGTTCGCGGCCGGACCGGCCCTCAGGCGTCGGCGGGCCGGATCGTCTCGATCGCGTCGAGCGCCTCGATCCTCCGGGCGGCCGGACCGCGCGCGGCCGGATCGGCCGTCGGCCCGCGCCGCCGGGCCCGGCAGGCCAGGGCCGCGAGGGCCAGGAGCCCCCCCGCCAGCACGTCCGGCAGGTAGTGGCCGCCCGACCCGAGGGTCGCGACGATCACGGCGGCGTTGAGCAGGGCGGCCAGGGGGCCGAGGAGCGGCACCGGCGCCAGCGCCCAGGCCGTGAGGAGCGCGAGGCAGACGTGGAAGGACGGGAAGGTCGCGAGGCCGCGCAGGTCGCCGAGCGCCAGCGTGTGCAGGGTGCCGGCCCGCAGCCGCGCCACCGGCTCGAGGTGCCAGAGCGCGCCGACCGTCTCCAGGGGCTCGGACGGGACGACCCGCGGGGCGTAGTGGGCGTAGGGGCCGAGCGCCGGCAGGAGGGCGGCGAGGCCGATCACGCACAGCAGCGTCGCGGAAAACAGCCGGATGTAGGTCCAGAGCCGGCCGAGCCGGCGGGTCGCGCTCAGCGCGATCACCACGAGCCCGACCTGCGGGCCGCTGGAATGGTAGGCGAGCGCCAGCCACCACGACAGGGTCGGATGCCGCGCCAGGAAGGCCACGTGGCCCGTCCAGTCGAAGCCGAGGGCGGTCTCGATGCGGGCCAAAGCCGGATCGACGAAGGGCAGCCCGATCCCGGCGGCGAGGAAATGCAGGACCGCCACCGGCACCGTGAAGGCGATGAGGAACGCGCTCGCCAGGGCCATGCCCCGCAGGGGCGGATCGGACTTCACCGTGCTCAGGCAGGCCGCGGCGAGCAGCAGGACGAGGACGGCCAAGGCGGCGAGGCCGAAGCCCAGGGGCTCGACGGCCATGCCGGACGCCGCCATCCAGACGGCGTCGACCGCGATGATCGCCAGGGTCAGCGCCCAGAGACGCGGGTCCGGCGCGGCGATGCCGGCGCTGTGCCGGCGCAGCAGGCGCGACCCAGTGCCGGCGGGGCTTCGAACGGGGACGATGGGCTCGCGGCCGGTGTGAACGACCCGGTCTGGACGCATGATCCGGCTCACCTCGCCCGACAGGGCCGATGCTTGGCCGCGACGGGGCTCGGCCGCGACAGGGAGAGGCCCGCCGGCCGCGCAGGCGGACGGGCGAACAGGGTGGGGTTCGCGGGGGCGGACGTTACCGGCCGGTCGTGGGGGCGTCCCCGGTGGCCGGGGGCTTGCCGGTGCCGACCTCGCCCTCCGCCGGCGGCACGGCGGACGGATGCGTGACGGCCTCCGTGGCGGTCTTGCCCGGATCCTTCGTGTCGGCTGCCGGCTTCGGCGCGGTCTCGACCGGAGGCGCCGCTCCGGCTCCGGGCCGATCCTGCGCGAGGGCCGCGGCCGGAAGGGCGGCCAACGTGGCGGCGGCGAGGAGAAGGGCGGGGATCGATCGGGTCAAGCTCGGCTCCGTCGGGCGCGGTCGGGCGTTCAACCGGCCCAACGGCTGGCCGCAGGCGTCGTTCCGACGCGCCGACCGGCGGAGGGGCCCGCACGGGACGGGCCGGTGTGGCGCGGGCCGGTCCGGGACCGGCCGGGAGGTGACGGGTGGGTCCGGCGAGGCCGTACCCGGTCCCGTCATCTCAGGTCCTGGCGCGGTGGGCGCCGGCAGAGCGCGCGCCGGAGCGCGCGGCCGGGGCTCTCACGCCTCCGCGGTAGCCTTCCGGGTCTTGCGGCTCTTGGTGGCCTTCGTGCCGGTGCCGGTGCCGGCGCCGGCATCCGCCGCGACGGAGTCCGCGGGCTCGCTCCGCTTGGCGGCCGGGCTGCGGCGCTTGTGCCCCAGGCCGGCGTTGCGGGCGAACTCGGCGCGCATCGCCGAGTAGTTGGACGCGGTCGTCGGGTAGTCCGGCGGCAGCCCGTAGCGCTGCCGGTACTGCTCGATCGTCATGCCGTTGCCGGTGAGATGCCGCTTCAGCGTCTTGTACGGCTTGCCGTCGATGAAGCTGATCAGGGCGTCGGGCGTGATCGACTTCTTGATCTGCGCGGGCGTCGCCTTCTTGAATTCCGGCTCGGACGAGCCCGTCGTGTGGCCGAGACCGGCCAGCGCGGCGTGGACGCCGGACAGGAGCGACGGGAGGTCGGGAACCGGAACGGAGTTGTTGGCGACATAAGCCGAAACAATATCGGCAGTCAGCTCGACGAAATCGATCGGGTCCTGATGCGGTGCAGGATTGCTATCTTCCATGGGCGCCTCTCACGTGTGAGTGATTCATGAACGTGGATTCGCTTCTCGACAGTCAAGGCCTTATCTGCACGGAGATAACCCATTATGCCTGTTATCTACCGAATGGAGTGGCGAATACCAACATAGATCAATGGCGCTCTTCGTGCCCGATCTTTCCGCCGCCCCGGGGCCGACCCGCGGGTCGCGGCGCGCGTTCCGCCGCCGCCCACCGACCGGCCAGCCGCGGGCTCTTCAGGAAGCGTTAACCCTGCCATGGTGACTGGCAGGGTCGCTCCGGCTTTGGGGGTAAGAAGCCGAACGACAGGCGGGCCGAGCCCTGCCCCTCCATGCTCGGCCCGCGCCCTCGCGCCGCGGCGACGCTCAGGCGTTGGCCGCGGTCCCGATCGGTGTGGTGATCGCGCCGCGCGCCCCGGGCGGGACGACGGCCTGCAGGACCCGGGCTGGCCCGGCCGCGTAGTCGGCCCGGTAGCTGCGCTCGAGAGTCATCAGGGTGCGCATCGGCGCCTCGGCCAGGTCGAGGAGGCGGGCGTCGCGCCAGCGAAGCTTGGTGAGGCCGGAGCGGCCGAACCACCGCGGCCTCTCCTCCTCGACGAGCAGGACCAGCTTGCCCGTCCACGTCTTGCGAAACCAGAACCGTCCCGTGAGCTTGGCCGCGCCGAACATGCAGCACCCCGCGTGAGAGCCCCTTCGGGCAACGCGGGTCAAGCTCGGCGGTTTCCACCGGGAGCCCGTCGCCCGGCACCGGACCGGCGCCGCGGCCATGCACCGGCGGCATGGGCGCGGTGACGGCCCGCGGCGCCGCGCGCCGTCCGTGTCCGAGATGGCGGCGGACCGGGCCCGCCGCGACTCAGCCGCAGGTGCGGTCGCCCAGATCGCGGCCGGCCAGGGTGGTGCCGGTCACGGTGCCGCCGGCGCGGTAGCGGTCGGCCAGGATCGCGAGCGGGCGGCCCGCCAGGGCCCCGACGAGGCCGGCGGCGGCCTTGACGAGGAAGTCGTCGAACCGGCCGTGGCGGGTGCCGGTGAGGGTCTGGCCGGCTTCCAAGCCGCCGGCCAGCACGACGGTGCCCGCCAGGATCCAGAGCCAGTGCCGCGGGTAGGCCACCGTCATGAGCAGCCCGGCCACCGCGTAGGCCGCGACGCGCTCGAAGCTGGGATCGGCCGTGACCACCGGGCGGAGGCCGATCGGCACCAGCGTGACCGCGGCGATCAGCGCCACCAGGATCCAGGCCGCGACCCGTATCAGGCCCTGCCACTGCGCGTTCCATCTCAGCATCGCGGAAACGTAACCTCACGGCGACGGCGGCCGCGTACACTGCTGGCGCGCCGCCGGACGTATCATAACAACGGCCGGGGACCGGAACATCTGATCATGCGTGGTACTCTGGTCGTCGCGACCCTCCTCGCCTTCGCGGCGATGCCGGCGGCCATCGCGGCCAACCCGGTCCGGGACGTGCTCTGGGTGGCGCTGCAGGGCTGCGTGCTCGCCAAAAAGGCCGCGGGCCGGAGCTTTCCCTGCCTCGCGGTCGACCTCGGCGACGCGGCGCGCCCGGGAACGGCGGTGCTGCGCGCGCCGGGCCAGCCCACCCACACGGTGGTGATGCCCACCGACAGCGTCTCGGGCATCGAGGCCTCCGTGCTCCAGGGGCCTCGGGGAGCGGCCTACTGGCGGGCGGCGCTCGCGGCCCGGCACTACGTGTCGGACGCGCTGCAGGGCCGTCTGCCCGCCTCTGCGGTCGGCCTGGAGGTCAATTCCGTGGGCGGCCGCAGCCAGGATCAGCTGCACATCCACCTCGACTGCATGCGCCGGAGCGTCGTGGCGGCCCTGAAGGCCCACGGCGACGCCGTCGGCGAGAGCTGGGCCCCGTTCCCGGTGCCGCTCGAGGAGGTGCCCTACGTCGCCATGCGGGTCCCGGCGGACGCGATGGCGGCGTTCAACCCGTTCGCCGCGCTGGCCCGCGTGCCCGGCTGGCAGGGCCGGCTGCACGACGCGAGCTTCGCGGCGGTGGAAGCCGATCCCGGGGATCCGCGGGGCGGGATGATTCTGCTGGCGTATCGGGAGCCGGAGGCCAGCGCCGAGTACCTGATGGATCACAGCTGCCGGATGGCCAAGCACGATCGGTCCGGCTGACCGGCGACCGCGCCGAGCCGCGACCACTGTTGCTGCTACGTTCTATCCCTCCGGGACGCGAATCGGGCATAGAGCGAGCATGCGCATGCCGGTGCTCAGCTTGTCCGCGATGCTCCTCCTGGCCACCGGACCTGCGGTTGCGGCGCCGGCCGCCGGAGCGACCGATCCGGCCGAGCTGGAGCGCGCCTGGCACCGCTGCCTGCGGGACGCCTCGGGGCATCAGCCGACCGGGCAGAGCCGCGCCGGCGACGAGCGCAACGCCCTCGACGAGTGCAAGACCCGCGAGGATGCCCTGGTGGCGGCCCTGATGTCCGGCTCGCGCCCGGCGGACGCGCGCACCGGCACGGTGTGGTCGCGGACCTGGGCGGCGTTCGTGGAACCGCTCACCGCGTGGTTCGGCGCGCTGCGGCGCTGAGCCCGCCGCGGCTCCGAGCGGACCCCTGAGCGGGGCGGTGCGGCGTCAGGCCCCGCCGATGCCGGTCGTCACCGTGCCGGTGCCTCGGCACTCGGAGCACTGCGCGTCGGCGACCTTGCCGGTGCCGCCGCAGGTCCGGCACAGGTTCTCGCCGGTGCCCGGCGTGCCGGGCGGGGCCTCGTCCCCGGGTTTGCGCGGATCCGCCTCGGCCATCGTCTGCCCTCTCCGGACGCCCTGTCCTGACCGGCAAACCGGGCCGGTCCGGCGCTGTTCCCGGTCGCGCGCGCCGGGCCGAGCGCGGTGCCATCCGCGGCGTCGCACCGCGCTCGGCCCGGCGAACCGCGGCCCGCTCGGGCCGTTGCCCGACCATGAGTGATCAGACCACCAAACCGCACGCGGATCCCGTCACCGAGGCGCGCCGGCGCGAGATGGCGACCGAGCATCTCCTGTTCGGGACGATGCGGTTCCTGGCGCGGCGGCACCCGGACTTGCTGGACGAGCTCGAGGGCAGCCTCGCCCACCTGTGGGATACGGTCGAGGGCGAGGCGCGGGACGATGAGGCCGTGCGCACCATCGCCCGGCGCATCCTCAAGGGGCTGCGGGCCGAGCAGTGATCGGCCCGGCCCGGCTCACCGCTGGGCGGCGTCGGTCACCTTGATGGTCGGGATCATCGCCACGGCCTGGGCGGTCACGCGGTCGAAGGTCTCCCCGGTCAGGCCGCGTTCCGTCGCGAGCTTCCGGATCCGCTCGGCGTGCTGCGAGAGGGTCAGGCCGTAATAGGTCTTCTCTGCCGCCTGTTCGACAGACTCGTTTGCCACGTGTTCACTCCTGTTCATGGTTGGTGAGGCGCGCTGATGTGGGCCAGGACGGCCGCGGCTTCAAGCCCCGGCCGCGGCCGCGGCGCCCCGGCCATGAACCGCGGTCATGACGCGGCCGTATCGACGTCCCGCCCTCGGCGCACCGACACCTCAGCGGCTGCAGCCGATGCAGATGCCGCGGGTGATCGCGTCGTTGCGCTCCTCGACGGCGTCGCGGCGCTCGATGCTGCCGGTCTCGTTCGGGCCGAGGGCGCCGGGATTCGGCACGGTCTGGCCGGTCGCGGCGGTGTGGGGCGCCTTGGCGGTGGTGGCGGGGCCGCCGCCGGTGCCCGTCTGGCTCACGGGATCGGCCCAGGCGGTGACGGAGGCCAGGGTCAGGGCGGCGGCCATGGCGAGAGTCGCGGATCTGCGCATGTGAAGCTCCCAGCGCTGCGTGCGTCGGTCTGTGCGAAACTGACGCACGCGCGCGCGAGAAGTTCCCGTCCGCCTCCGTCAGCCATCCGCGCGATCGCCGTCGCGGCGCGAGTCGTTCGGCGAGCGAATGCGGCGGCTCACCTTCGGGCGTAACGGCTAAGCCATTTTGAGAACTGTCTTCGCTTCCGAATTCGCGAATCGTGGTGCCGTAACATTCGGAGGCGTACGTCATGAACCCGACCGTCAAGGCCGTTCTGCTGAACGAGCGGGCCACCGTGCTCTCGGCCATCGCGGCGCGTCAGGGCACCGTCTCCGACCTCCTCGTGCAGATCAACGGCGTCGAGAACGACATCTGGCGCCTGCGCCACCGCCTCATCGACATCGAGGCCTACCTGATCGGGCACCGCGTCGAGCTGCCGGACTCCGCCGACGGGCAGGCCGAGGCCGCGGACGGGACGGAGACCCCGGTTCCGCACACCGCGCTGCCGCAGGCCGCGCCCCGCTCGGTCGAGGTGATCGGCCTGCCGACCTGCAAGCCGCTCGGCGATTTCGTTCGCCCGAAGACGTCCGCGCGGAAGGCCCAGCCGGCGGCCGCGTCCCGCCAAGTCGAGACCGCCTGAGGTCGCCCGGGGATCGCGCCCATGCACCGCATCCGCAACGGCCTGCGGCGGAGGTCCGTGCCGCCGGCGCCGGCCCTGCCCGAGAGCCTGACGCGCTTCGTGGCGCCCCCGGTTCCCGAGACCGGCTGGATCACCGCGCCGCTCCGGGACATCGGTCTGGCGCTGCTGGTCGGCCTCGTGGTCGCCCTCGTCGGCGGCCGGATCCTCGAAGCCTGGTAGCCGGTCCTGACTGCATCCCGGCCATGGCCTATGAGGATCTCTGAGGATCCCGAGGGGGTGGACGGATGGGCGACGGCAGCGGCGCGCCGAGCGCGAAGATCGCGGAGGTTCAGCGCCTCGCCACGGCGCTCGCGGCGCGGGTTCGCTACGCGCAGCTGGTGGGCCGGCCGGTCTACGAGGCGCAGATCTCGGCGCTGGTCGGCGCGGCGCGCCTGATGGACGAGGAGCGGGCACCCTGGCCGCCGATGGTGGAGGAGGTGCTGACCGAGCTCGCCCGCGCGATCGAGGGAGCCGATCCCGCCGAAGGCGGGGAGGGCGGGGAGGGCGGCGGGGCGGACGGTCCGGAAAAGGACTTCCCCGGAGAGCCTTGAACGCACCGCTGCCGTCGCCGCCCTTGTGCCGGTCATCACGCGATCGAGGCAGGGACGCGATGGAGCAGGACACGCCGGGCGACGATCGGACGGCCCGAACGATCGCCGAGAACGTCTACGCCGCCTACTGGCGCCAGGCCGCCGGCGCCGATCATCCGCAGATCGAGCAGACCTGCCTCGCGCGTCTCGCCGAGGCGATCCGGCCCGAGATCCCGGGCGGATCGCCGGGCGCGATCATCGAGGCTGCCAACGCCGTCCTCGACGCGCTGGAGCAGCAGAACCCGCGTCTCCGCGGGCCCCGGGTCAGCGCCCTGAACCGGGCGGACGGATCGGTCGCCATGGGCCGCGCCTGAGCCGGCCGGGACGGCCGCGATCCCGCCCTGCGCGGCCGCCGGTCCGTGGCTGGCCGACCGCGCGGTCCCGGCGGTGTTCCGGAGCGGTGCGGGGCCGGAACTTCGCCGCGAGGGGCTGATCGCGCGGCGCGACGCGGATGCCGGGAAGTGGTTCCTGGCGGCCGGGTTCGGCCCGATCGGGCCCGTCGCGCCGCCGCTGTCCGCGGACCTGCCGGCGGGGCCGGGCCCGGATCATGCGGCAGCGGATCGCCGCGGCCTGACGCCGACGGCGGCCATGCTCAGGACGGCGTCCCGAGCCAGCGGAGGGAGCGTCTCAGACGTGCCGCACCGTCCGCGGCGAACCAGAGGCCGTGCGCGAACACGACGCGTTCCGGCGCGAGGCCGACGAGATCCGCGGCCGCCCGCGCGGCGTCGCGCCGCCGGAGCCTGATCACGAGGCGCAGATAGGGCGGCGGCTCGCCGTGCGGCGTCATGCGGGCGAGCCGCAGGAACGGGCGCAGGAGCGCCGGCATCTTCGCGGGCTCCAGGTTGAGGACGAGGTCGGTCAGGATCAGGGTGCGGCTCGCGCCGTGGAAGAACGCGACCTCCCGGAACCCGAACCCGCCCGGCACGACGACCTGGCGCAGGTCCGCCGCCCAATCGGGCGGCGCCGCGTCCTCCAGGATCCGGTCGACGCGCAGGCCGGAGCGGCGGACCTGGCGACGCTCGCGCAGGTTCGGGGCTGCCCAGGTCAGAGCCTCCGGACACTGGGCCTGCCAGTCCTTCAGGTAGGTCCAGTGGGCGATGTTGGGCGCGACCAGATGGCGGATCGGTCCCAGCGCGGCGATCGCTCGGTGCAGGCCCGCGTCGAAGCGCGTGGGCGAGTGCAGCCAGAGCGCTCCGTCCGCGAGGCGGACGACGGTCATCCGGACGGGCAGGGGTATGCCGAGGGCGCGGAGCGGCCCGCTGTCGACGATCCAGACGCCGTCGGCCACCGGCTTGAGCACGTCGAGGGGCGGATAGGTCGCTTCGGGCAAGTCCCGCTCTCTTCCTCGGCCGCGGGCCGGCACGGCCCCGCACCTGTGCAACAGCGGAGCCGCGGCGGGTTTCCCGGATCGATCGCCGCAGGCCCGGTGCGCCTCACGCCCGCGCGCAGTCGGGCCCGACCGGCTCGAGCGGCGGAACCGGGACGGCGCGCAGCAGCGCGATCACGAGGCCGAGGATCGTCAGCACGTCGCAGGTCAATCCGAAGACCGAGCCGACCAGGAGATTGTGCCCGGCCCAGCACAGGGAGGCACCGAGGAAGAGTTGGCGCATCGTCTGCGGCGCCGCCTGGAGGCGCGCGCCGGTGGCGAGCAGCGAGCCCGTCGCCGCGCAGGCCGAGGGCCACCCGTTCCACGTGGCCGCCGTCAGGCACGCCGCCGCGAGGGTGCTCGCGGCGAAGACGGGCGGGACCCAGCCGCTCCGGCCGGGCGCGCCGACGCAGCGGAGGGAGACGAGGCTCTGCAGCACCGAGATGGCGCACATCGCCGTCCCGGTGAGCGCACCGAGCGTGAGGTAATGGGCACCGAAGCACGCCGCACAGGCCGCCGAGGCCGCGAGGATCCAGGTCCGCCGCGGCATCACCCCCGCAGTAAAACCCAGGATCAGGCCCAGGGAACCGAACAGATCGAGGTGCGTCGCGGCGGCGGCGGACCAGGAATACAGGTAAGATGCGGCGTTCATCGTGCGCGACCGGCCGGCGCGACGGCGCCGTTTCAGTCGATCGCGCTAGGATCGCGCGGTAATCGGATGGTTAACGCCGTCTCCGGCACGGATCACGACGCGGCGAGCGTGGCCGCGCTGCCGCACCGCGATCCCGCGCGCCCTGTGAGCGCCCCCGAGCATTCGGCCACCGGTCGATCGAGATCACCGTCGCCGCCACCCAAGTATTCAGTCGATTTCCTATCTATCAATTCGGGGATTAACATACATTAATCGCGGTATGGCTGTGTTCGATCGGGAACAATGCCCTCGGGCTCCGGTTTTCCGGGCATTCAAGTCGGGACGACACCTCGGCCGGTCGGGCGGGGGTGTGCGTGCGCGCCCGATCTCGGTGGTGTGAACCAACGCTCACATGCAGCTTCCCACGAATGACGAGCATCATCCCGTTGCCGCGCGGTTCCGGGACTTCATCCAGCATGCCCCGTTTCCCTGCGTCGGCGCCAAATCCGCCCTCTCGCGCGGTCAGATGAAGATCGTGGTCGCCCGCGACATCACCTCCGACCGGGACGATACCCGCATCTATCCGGCGCTGCTCGCCTTCATCTGTCGGTACCGCGCGCAGCCGAGCCTGTTCCAGAGCTTCGCGGTCCTGTTCGAGGGGCCGCGCACGCTCACGGAGGAGGCCTTCGAGGCGGCGCTGTGGCGGCGGGTCCAGTCGCTCTCCGACACCGACCAGCGCCTCGGTCAGGCCTACGATCCCCGCGTCGCCGCCGACCCGGACGATCCGCATTTCTCGCTGAGCCTCGGCGGCCAGGGGTTCTTCCTGGTCGGGCTGCATCCCGGGGCGAGCCGCCGGGCCCGGCGCTTCGAGACGCCCGCCCTGGTGTTCAACCTGCACGACCAGTTCGAGCGGCTGCGCGCGGCGGGCCGCTACGAGCGCCTGCGCACCGCGATCGTCGACCGCGACGCCGCCTGGACCGGGACGATCAATCCCATGCTCGCCCAGCACGGCGAGAGCTCGGCAGCCCGTCAGTTCAGCGGACGCGCCGTTCCCGACGACTGGGCCTGCCCGTTCCGCCGCGGGGAGGCGCCCCCGACCTGGGACGCCCAGCAGGTCGCCGCCGATCTCGCATCGGGCGCCTTCGTGGTGCGCCAGATGGACAGCTGAGGGCCGACCGATGACGCGTTCCGTTCCGACCGCCGTTCCGTTTCCCGAGGACGAGGAGGCGGTGCTGTCGCTCGGGCGCGCGCTGCGCGAGACCGGCTACAGCTTCACCACGGTGACGCCGGCCACCCACGCGCACGTCAACGCCCGGCCGCGCAACGCCGAGGCCCGGAGCCTGCGCGACGTGTTCGGCTGGAGCCGGCCGTTCCGCGCCGACCTGGTCCCGGAGCCGATCCTGCGCCTGATGCGGGCGGCCGGCGCCGTGATCGAGGACGGCCCGCTGCTGCGGCCGACGCTGCGCTTCTCCAGCCTCGACGGCGAGCTGTTCGCGCATTCCGCGTATCCCCCGAGCGCGGCCGACGCGGTGTTCTTCGGTCCCGACACGATGCGCTTCGCCGCGGCTGTGATCGCGCATCTCGAGGGGCGGTCGCGGCCGGTGCGCCGGGCGGTCGATATCGGCTGCGGCTCGGGCGCGGCCGGGATCTGCGTCGCCAAGAGGGCGCCGGGCGCGGAGGTGGTGCTCGTGGACATCAACCCGGCGGCCATGCGGGCGGCGCGCGTCAACGCCCGGCTCGCCGGGACCGACGGGGTCGACGTCCGCCGCAGCGACATGCTGCGCGACGTCGAGGGCCAGTTCGACCTCATCGTGTCGAACCCGCCCTTCATGATCGACACGGCGGAGCGGGCCTACCGGCACGGCGGCGGTCCCCTCGGGGCCGGGCTGTCGCTCGCGGTGGCCGAGCAGGCGGCCGGGCGGCTCGCGCCCGGCGGCAGCCTCGTGCTGTTCACCGGCGCGGCGATCGTCGACGGGGAGGACCCGTTCCGCGACGCCGTGGCCGACCTCTGCGGCCGGTCCGGACTGGACTGGACCTACCGCGAGTTCGACCCCGACGAGTACGGCGAGGAGCTGGCGACCGACGCCTACGACGCGGTCGAGCGGCTCGCCCTCGTGATCCTGACCGCCACGCGCCCGGCGACCCGGCCATGACCGACAGCTCGACCGACAGCTCGACCGACGCCTCGACCGACGCCTTCCTCCAGGACGCCCTCGCGGGCCTGACCGCCGAGCCGAAGACGCTGCCGGGAAAGTATCTCTGGGACGAGACCGGCTCGGACCTGTTCGACAGGATCTGCCACAGCGCCGATTACTACCCGACCGCGCAGGAGATGACCGTCCTGCCCCAGGCCGCCGCCGACGTGGCGCGCCGGGTGCCGCCGGGCGTGACGGTCGTGGAGTTCGGCAGCGGCGCGAGCCGCAAGATCCGCACGCTCCTCGACGCGCTGCCCGATCCGGCGGCCTACGTGGCGATCGACATCTCGGGGGCGTACCTGGAGGCCGCGATCCGGCGGCTGGCCGCCGATTACCCCGGCATCCCGATGATCCCGGTCTGCGCCGACTACTCGCAGCCGGTGCGGCTGCCGCGCGCGGCGGGGCCGGGCGGCATCCTGGGCTTCTATCCGGGGACGAGCATCGGCAACTTCGATCCGCGCGAGGCCCGGCTGTTCCTGGAGCGCGCGCGCGCGACGCTCGGGCCGAGCCTGTTCCTCGTCGGCGCGGACGGCACCGCCGACCCGGACCGCCTGCAGCGCGCCTACGGGCGCGCCGACGGCCTGATGGCCGCGTTCCACCGCAACATCCTGACGCGGCTGAACCGGGAACTCGGCGCCGACTTCGACCGCGACAATTTCCGGCACGCCGTCCGGATCTGCCCGGACCCGCTGCGGGTGGAGGCCCACCTCGTCGCGACGCGGCCCGCCACCTACCGGTTGGGCGACCGGACGATCGCGTTCGCGGCCGCCGAGAGCATCCGGACAGACATCTCGCACAAGTACCCGGCGGACGCCTTCCGGGCGCTCGCGGTCGAGAGCGGCTGGCAGCCCCGCGCCCTCTGGAAGGGCGAGGGCGGAGACTTCAACCTCCACCTGCTGCAGGCGGAGCCCTGACCCGGCTCGAAGCCCGCGTTCTGACGCGCGCGCCGAGCCGGCATCCGCCGCGGCGGCGAGCGCCCTAGACGGCCTCGATCGGCGCGTGCTTGCCGTCGTGGGCGGAGCCCGATTCCATGCTCCGCGTCTCGCCGGCCCGCCGCTGGTCCCGGGCCGGCGGCGGGTAATCGGTCAGCGGGCGCCAGGGGGCGGCCGGCGTACCGAGGCGCGCGCCGGACGGGCGCATCGACATCCAGATCGCGACGGCCATCCACGGGACGACGAAGAAGACGAAGGCGGCGAGCCCCACGGCGATCCTCCATAGAACGACGATTCCGGGAGAACGCCCGAACGCCGGCCCCGGATCCGACGCTACGGGGCCGGCCGATCCGCGGCCGCCCGGTCGGGGGCCGCGTCGCCGGCCGGCAGGACGAGGTTGCCCAGCGCCACCCGCACCGCCTCGGGCCCCTCGACCCCGCGCATCAGGGCGATCTCCCCGCGCTGCCCGTGGCGGATCGCCTGCGCCATGATCCGCAGGCGGAGATCGGACGCCTCGGCCATCGCGGCGTCGGCCATCCGGATGGCGCCGACGTGGTGGACGGTCATGAGCGCCACGAACTGCGCGTCGAAGGCCTTGCCGGGCATCCCGCGGAGCGCGTCGATCCGGCCGGGCTCCAGCATGCCCGGCATCGACGCTTCTTCCGCCGGCGCGCAGATCTGCGACGCGGCCCCGAACCAACTGCGCCACCACTGATCGAAGACCGCGTTCTCGCCGCTCTGGGCGGCGGCGATCAGGCGGGCGAGGGCCCGGAGATGCGCGTCCTGCGCGCGCTCGGCCCCGAGCCTCGCGAGGTCGATTCCCTGCCGGTGGTGCGCCATCATGCGCCGCATGTAAGCCTGGTCGAAGGCCGGGTCGCGGCCCATCCAGGCGATCTCCCGACCCTGCGCGCCGAGGAGCGCCAGCACCCCGAGGAACCCGCCGATCAGCAGCGTGGCGCCGCTCCAGCCGGCCGCGAACCGGCGATGCGGCGATGGGCGCCGCCCGGCGACGGCGTCCCGCAGGTACGGGAACAGCGGGTAGAGCGAGGCCGAGGTGGCGTGGACCAGGAAGCCGATCCAGTAGGGCTGCTCCAGGGGGAAGATCGGCTGCCGGAACGGCAGCAGGGGAACGAGCACGAGCCACTCGCTCGCCGAGGTGAGCAGCGCCCAGGCCGGCGCGACCAGCGCGAGCGTCCAGGGGCCGAGGCGGCCGGTCCAGCGCCCGAGCAGGCCGAAGAACACCACGGCCCAGGAGAAGTCCGCCCACTGGTGGAACAGGATGCCGGCGAGAATCACCGGACCGGACGGATCCACCTGGAGGGCGCCGTCGCGCAGGGGGATCGCGGCGACCACCATCCAGTCGACGGCGGCGTCCCGGCCGATCCGGGCCGCCGTGAGCTGGCTGAACAGCGTCGAGACGGTGCTGCTGAGCAGGCCGAGCAGCATGGCGGCGCGCCAGGTGATCCCGGCCTCGCCCGACCAGAGGCGTCGTAGGTTTCGGCGCACGCGCTGCCCCGCTCGTGATCGCAGTCGCCATACGGGGCCGGATGCGGGCGGGCGACAGCCTATGTTGGAAACGCCGCCTCTGTCGTGTCCGGGCGGGGCGCGCGGGACGATCGGGCCTGGAGCCCGGCGCGGTCAGAACCTACAAGGATGGGCCGCTCAGCCGGGCCTCCGGACCTGATCGGCGGCCCCGCCGGGCGCGACCCGCGCGACCCGGTCCGGACACCGTCGCGGCGACGCGCAGCCTGCTGGAGCGAGCAATGGCAGATCTTTCCGGAAAGACGGTCCTGGTCACGGCGGCGGGGCAGGGGATCGGGCGCGCCAGCGCGCTCGCCTTCGCCCGCGCCGGGGCGCGGGTCCACGCCACCGACATCAACGCCGACGCCCTCGCCGCGCTGCGCGCCGACACCCTCAGCACCGCGACCCTCGACGTGCTGGACGGGGACGCGGTCAGGGCCCTGGTCGCGCGCATCGGCGCGGTCGACATCCTGTTCAACTGCGCCGGCACCGTGCACGCCGGCACCATCCTGGAGATGCGCGACGACGAGCTCGACTTCGCCCTCGACCTCAACGTGAAGGCGATGATCCGCACGATCCGGGCTGTCCTGCCCGGGATGCTGGAGCGCCGGGACGGCGCCATCGTCAACATGGCCTCGGTCGCCTCCTCGGTGAAGGGCGTACCCAACCGCTGCGCCTACGGGGTGACGAAGGCGGCGGTGATCGGGCTGACCAAGGCGGTGGCCGCCGACTATGTCGGCCACAACATCCGCTGCAACGCGATCTGCCCCGGCACGGTGGAGAGCCCGTCGCTGCAGGAGCGCATCCGCCAGCAGGGCGACTACGAGCAGACCCGGGCGGCCTTCATCGCGCGCCAGCCGATCGGCCGGCTCGGCACGCCCGAGGAGATCGCCGACCTCGCCGTCTACCTCGCGGGCGCGACCTACACGACCGGCCAGGCCGTCGTGATCGACGGCGGCTGGACGATCTGACCGGGCGGGCTTCAGAACCGCGCGACGAGCCCGACGCCGCCGATCATCAGGGCGCCGCCCAGGACGCGCCACAGGCCGGCCTCGTGGACCTTGAAGCCCACCAAGCCGAAATGGTCGAGCAGGATCGACGTGACGACGCCCGCCGTCACGATCAGCCCGAGGAAGGTGGCGGCCCCGATCCGCTTGGACACGGAGAGCTGCGCCATCGTGAGGCCCGCGCTCATCAGGCCGCCGAGCCACGCCCACCAGGGCACCTGCGCGAGGCGGTCCACCGGCGGCAGCCCGTACTGCCCCGTCACCAGCATGGCGACGGAGATCGCCGCGACGCTGACGACGAGGCTCACCACGCCGGCGAGAAGCGGCCGCGCGAGGGACTTGGCGAGGCCCGCGTTCTGGCCCGGTTCGATCGCGGTGGCGACGCCCGCGAGCAGCGCGAAGCCGTAGAGGAAGAGCATGCTGGGATCCTGAGGGTGCGAGGCGTTCGGATCGACCGACCCGTCAGAACGCCGCCACGAGGGCGACGCCCGCGACCATCAGCGCGCCGCCGAGGACGCGCCAGCGCCCGGCGGGGTGGCGCTCGAAGCCCACGAGGCCGCGATGGTCGAGGATGATGGAGCCGACCACGCCCGCCGTGATCACGCAGCCCAGGAACGGCGCCGCGCCGACCTTCTCGGAGATGTAGAGCTGCGCCAGGACGACCGTGGCCCCGAGGATGCCGCCCGGCCACGCCCACCAGGGGACGGGCGTGGCCGCTTCGGCCCGGGTCCGGCCGCGCAGCCGGGCGACGACCATCGCGGCGAGGAAGCAGGCGATCGCGAGGCCGAAGCAGAAGAGGCCCGCGAGCATCGGCTGCCCCGTGACCTTCGCCAGCGTGGCGTTCTGGCCGGGCTCGATGGCGTTCGCGACCCCGGCCACGAGGGCGATGCCGTAGAGGTACCACTTGGACACGGCGGCGCATTCCGGAGGAGGAGAGGTCCGCACCCGGACGGGGCGGTCTGCTGTCAAACCCGCCGCCGCGCCGGGTGACTGCATCACGATGCTCGGTCCGCGGCGGGACAGATCGCCCCAGGGACCGGGCGAGGCCGCCCGGCCGGCGACGGCGCGGGAACGTTTCCGGCCCCTCGCGTGCTGTGCCTTCCGCAGCCCGAGTGGATGATGGACGCCCGCAGCCCGACGATCACGCCGAAGACGCAGGACCGTCAGGCCGAGCTGACCCTGCGGGGGATCGCGCTCGGCGCGGCCATCACCGTCGTGTTCATGGCCGCCAACCTCTACATGGGCCTGAAGACCGGGATGACGTTCTCGTCCTCGATCCCGGCCGCGATGATCTCGATGGGCGCCTTCCGGCTGATGGGCGGCGCCGGCATCCTCGAGAACAACATCGTGCAGACCCAGGCCTCGGCGGCCGGCACCCTGTGCAACGTCATCCTGGCTCTCCCCGGCCTCGTCCTCGTCGGCCACTGGCACGGCTTCCCGTTCTGGCAGACCACGGCGGTCTGCCTGCTGGGCGGTCTGCTCGGCGTCGCCTTCTCGATCCCGCTCCGCCGCGCCCTCGTGTCGGGCAGCGATCTCCCCTATCCCGAGGGCATCGCCGCCGCGGAGGTTCTCAAGACCGGGCACGAGGAGCAGGGCGGCCGCGGCCTGCGCGACCTGCTCGGGGCCGCCGCGGCGGCCGGGACGATCGGGCTCGCCACCACGGGGCTGAAGGTCCTGGGCGAGGGCCTCAACGGCGCGGTCAGCCTCGGCGGCGCGGTGTTCCGCACCGGGACCGGCTTCTCGCTGGCGCTGGTCGGCGTCGGCTACCTCGTGGGCATCGGCGCCTGCCTCGCGCTGCTGACCGGCGTCCTGATCGCCTGGGGGATCGCGGTCCCGATGCTGACCGCCCTGTCGCCCGACCCCGGCAAGTCCGCGGGTGCGGCCGCCGAGGCGGTCTGGTCCGGGCAGGTGCGCCTCATGGGCGCCGGCATCATCGCGGTGGGCGGGCTGTGGACCGTGGGCTCGCTGGCGCGCCCGATCTTCGGAAGCATCCGCGCCGCCCTGTCCGGGAGCGGCGGTCTCGGCAAGGATCACCCGCGCGAGGAGCGCGACCTGCCGATCACCTGGGTCGCCGCCGCGACGCTGGCCCTGTGCGTGCCGCTCGCGATCCTGTTCGCGTACTTCGCCGCGCCGGCCGACCTCGGCGGCCTGATGATCGTGCTGGCGGTGGCCGCGACCCTGTTCACGGTGCTGTTCGGCTTCCTGATGGCGGCGGCCTGCGGCTACCTCGCGGGCCTGCTGGGCTCCTCGTCCAGCCCGATCTCGGGGATCGGCATCCTGACCACGATGGCGACCGCGCTGCTCCTGCCCCTGATCCTGGGGCATTCCGCGGGGCCCGAGGGGGACCGGTTCGTGACCGGCATGGCGCTGCTGCTGACGTCCGTGATCATCACCACCTCGTCGATCGCCAACGACAACCTGCAGGACCTGAAGACCGGGCAGGTGCTGGGCGCCACGCCCTGGCACCAGCAGGTCGCGCTCATCCTCGGCGTCGGGGTCGGCGCCGTGGTGATCGCCCCGCTCCTGTCGCTGCTCTACGAGGCCTACGGCTTCGTCGGCGCGCCCGCGCATGACGGGCAGGACGCGGGGAGCGCCATGCCGGCGCCCCAGGCGGCCCTGATGACCCAGATCGCCAACGGCATCACGCACGGCGAGCTGCCCTGGACCATGGTGCTGATCGGGGCCGGGCTCGGGGTGGTGCTGGTGGCGGCCGAGACCTGGCTGAAGCGGCGCGACCTCACCTTCCCGGCCCTGACGGTCGGGATCGGCATGTACCTGCCGCTCTCGGTGGAGATGACGATCGCGATCGGCGGCGTCCTCGGCTGGATCGCCGAGCGCCGGCTGCGCGCCCGCGTCGGACCGAAGGGGGACGCGAAGGCCGACAAGGCAGTGGGGTACGCCCGCCGGCGGGGCGTGCTCCTCGCCTCCGGATTCCTCGTCGGCGAGAGCTGCATCGGCGTGCTGCTCGCCGGCACCGATCTCCTGGCTGGGCACAGTTCGGCGATCGCCGTCGCCGGCAAGGGCTTCGCGCCCTACGCCACGGGGCTCGGCCTCGCCGTGTTCCTGGCGGGCCTCGCCGTCTACCTGCGGATGGTCTCGACGCCGGCCGCGGCCCAGCGGGGGGCGTGACGGATCCGCCGGGTTCCGGAGCGGGTTCCCCCAGGACGCCGTCGTCCGCGCGGGCGGAGCGAAGCCGCCCGGACGACACGACGCTCACGGATGCCGCGTGTCCCGCGGCGCTTCGCTGCGCCCGCCGCGAGGAGGGCGACGCGCTACCTCGGCATCCGCCACGCTGGAGTTGCGCATGAGAGCGGCTGACACCCGGGAACGGGTCTTCCCCTTGAGCGCGGGCATCCTGTTCGGGCTCGGCCTCGGCGGCTTCTTCGACGGGATCGTGCTGCACCAAGTGCTGCAATGGCACCACATGCTGAGCAGCTGGTACCCGATCGACACGATCCCGAACCTCGAACTGAACACCCGCTGGGACGGCATCTTCCACAGCGCGACCTACGTCTTCGTGGTCCTCGGGCTGTTCATCCTCTGGCGCGCCGCGCACCGCACGCACCTCTACTGGTCCAGCAAGCTGCTCGCCGGGTCGCTCCTGATCGGCTGGGGCCTGTTCAACCTCGTCGAGGGCGTGATCGACCACGAGATCCTCGGCGTGCACCACGTCAACGAGCTGACGCCCCGGGAGCAGTGGCTGTACTGGGACCTCGGCTTCCTGCTCTGGGGCGGGGCGATGCTGGCCGCGGGCCTGGGCCTCGTGCTGGTCGGCCGCGGGGAGGAGGCGTCGCTGGCGCGGTCTCCCGCGTGAGGGCCGCCGGCCCCGGCCTCCGACCGGTCCTGCCCTGGCTCGCCCTGACGGCCGGCCTGATCCTCGCCACCCTGCCGGCCTGGCGGCCGCTGATCTTCGGGACCGCGCTGACCGTCGAGGATCTTCTCACCCTGCGCTGCCTGTCGCGCTGATCCGCGCGTCCGGCCCGTGCCGGTCAGGCCTCGTCCGCCGCCTCGCCGAGCAGCGTCCGGACGAACCGGCGGGTGCGCGGATCGGCCGGCCGGGCGAAGACGTCCGCGGCCGCGCCCTGCTCGACGACGCGCCCGCCTTCCAGGAACACCACCGTGTCGGCGACGCGCCGCGCGAGGCGCAGGTCGTGGGTCGCCATCAGCATGGTCGTGCCGGCGCCCGCGAGGCCGGCCAGCACGTCCACCACCTCGGCGGCGAGTTCCGGGTCGAGGGCCGAGGTCGGCTCGTCGCAGAGCAGCAGGCGCGGGGAGGGGGCCAGCGCCCGGGCGATCGCCACCCGCTGCTGCTGGCCGCCCGACAGGCTGGCGGGCCAGTCCACGGCCTTGTGGGCGAGGCCGACGCGCTCCAGCAGCTCCAGCGCGCGCGCCCGGGCCCGGGCCTGCGGCCACTTGGCCACGGTGACGAGCCCCTCGGTGACGTTCTCCATCACCGTCCGGTGGGGGAAGAGCTGGAAGTTCTGGAACACCATGCCGGTCTGCCGGCGCACGGCGAGCACGTCCCGCCGCGCCGGCGGGCTGCCGGGCCGGAAGGTGAGGCGGACGTCGCCGAGGGTCAGCGTCCCGGCCTGCGGGACCTCCAGCAGGTTCACGCAGCGCAGGAGCGTCGACTTGCCCGAGCCCGACGGGCCGATCAGCGCCGTGACCCGCCCGTCCGGGACCGCGAGGTCGACGCCCCGCAGGACGGGGTTGTCGCCGAAGCGCTTCTCGATGGCCGACAGGGCGATCACGCGCGGGCCTCCAGGTAGCCGCCGTAGCGCCCGAGGCGCCGCTCCAGCAGCGTCTGGAGCCAGGACAGCAGCGTCGACAGGACGAGGTAGATCAGCGCCACCTCGATGTAGAGGATCAGCGGCTCGTAGGTGACGGCGACGATGCGCTGGGCCGCCTGGAACAGCTCCGGCACCGTGATGGCGGCCGCGAGCGAGGTGTCCTTCACCAGCGCGATGAAGGAGTTCGCCAGCGACGGCACCGCCACCCGCGCCGCCTGGGGCAGGATCGTGCGGCGCAGGGCCTGGACCGGCGTCATCCCGGTGGCGTAGGCCGCCTCCCACTGCCCCTTCGGGATGGAGGCGATGGCGGCGCGGACGATCTCGGACGTGTAGGCGCCGACGTTGAGGGTGAACCCGATCACGGCGGCCGGGAAGGCGTCGATCAGGATGCCGGTGCTCGGCAGGCCGTAGAAGATCACGAACAGCTGCACGAGGAGCGGCGTGCCCCGGAAGATCCACACGTAGAGCCACGCCAACGCCGCCAGCGGCCGGGGCGCGAACAGCCGCACGAGGGCGGTGCCGAGTCCCAGCGCGAGGCCGAGCGCGAAGGCGATGAGCGTCAGCGGCACCGTGAAGCGCAGGCCGGCCGCGAGCAGCGGCCCCAGCGACTGGAGCATGAGGTCGAGCCAGTGCGGCACGGGGCGGCGTCTCCTACCGGGCGGATCGAGCGGCGGGCTGTGCGGGATCGGCGCCCGGGCGGGCGCGCCGCGGACGGGTTACTTGGAGACGTCGGCCCCGAAGTACTTCTGGGCGATCGCCGCGTAGCTGCCGTCGGCCCGGATCGCCTCCAGCGCCTTGTCGATCGCGGCCTTCAGCGCCGGGTTGTTCTTGCGCATGATGATCCCGGAGGCGTCCGCGTCGGCCTGCTCGGCGGCGATCTTCACGGGGGCGTTCGGCTTCTGCTTGTGGAAGTCCAGGAACGACAGGCTGTCGTTGACGGTGGCGTCGGCGCGGCCGGTGAGGACGAGCTGGACCGACTGGTCGAAGCCGTCCGTCCCGACGAGCTCGGCGCCGGACTGCTCGGCGAGGCGCGCGAAGTTGCTGGAGAGGCTCTGGGCGGCCTTCTTGCCCTTGAGATCGGCGAAGGACTTGATGTCGGACCGGTCCGCCCGCGTGATCAGCACGGCCCGCGCCCGGATGTAGGGCTCGGAGAAGTCGAACTTCGCCTGCCGCTCCTTGGTGATGCCGACCTGGTTGATGACCACGTCGTAGCGCTTGCCGTCGAGCCCGGCGATCAGCCCGTCCCACTTGCCCTCGAGGAATTGCGGCGTGACGCCCAGCTGCTCGGCGACCTTGCGGCCGATCTCCACGTCGAAGCCGACGAGCTGCCCGGACGCGTCGTGGAACGTGAAGGGCGCGTAGGTGCCCTCGGTGCCGATGCGCAGGGTCTTGGCGGCGCGAATCGCGTCGAGATCGTCGGCCTTCGCGGGCGCGCTGGCGGCTGCGCCGAGGAGCGCCGCGACGACGAACGCCGCGACGCGGCTGGCAGAGAAAAATCGCATTACAGTAGCTCCGAAAAGAAAACGCTGTTCTCGTGCGGCCGCCGCGCGTGATCTCGGCTGTCGAGGGACAAAGCAAAGAAGAGCTCGGCCGTACAGGAAAGCCGGTGCGCTTGTCGACTGCTCGGTGCGCGCGCCCCGGCCCGCGCCAGGATCGAGGCCGCGTGCTAAGAGGCGCCCGGATCCCGCCCGCGGACACGGTCGTCCGCCGGATGCGCGATCCCGGCAGGAGGATCGCGCATGACTTCGCCCGCCCACGCCTATCGCGGCGTCTTCCCGGTCGCCCCCACGGTCTTCGACGCGTCGGGCGCCCTCGACCTCGACGGGCAGCGCCGGGCCGTCGACTTCATGATCGACGCCGGCAGCCAGGGCCTGTGCATCCTGGCCAACTTCTCCGAGCAGTTCGTCCTCACCGACGACGAGCGCGAGCGGGTGATGCACGCCGTGCTGGAGCACGTCGCCGGCCGCGTGCCGGTGATCGTGACGACGACGCACTTCGCCACGCAGGTCTGCGCCGAGCGCTCGCGCCGCGCCCAGGCGGCCGGCGCCGCGATGGTGATGGTCATGCCGCCCTATCACGGCGCCACGATCCGCGTGCCGGAGCTCGGCATCGTCGACTTCTTCCGCGCGGTCTCGGACGCGATCGCGATCCCGATCATGATCCAGGACGCGCCGGTGGCGGGCACGCCGCTGTCGGCGCCGCTCCTGGCGCGCATGGCCCGGGAGATCGCGAACGTCGCCTACTTCAAGATCGAGACCGCCGGCGCCGCGTCCAAGCTCCGCGAGCTGATCGCGCTGGGCGGCGACGCCGTCGTGGGTCCGTGGGACGGCGAGGAGGCGATCACCCTGATGGCCGACCTCGACGCCGGCGCTACGGGTGCGATGACCGGCGGCGGCTACCCGGACGGCATCCGCCAGATCACCGACGCCTACGCGGCCGGCCGCCGGGAGGAGGCGATGGACGCCTACGCGCGCTGGCTGCCGCTGATCAACTACGAGAACCGGCAGTGCGGCCTGCTCGCCTGCAAGGCGCTGATGGCCGAGGGCGGGGTGATCGCGAGCGAGACCGCGCGGCTGCCGATCCAGCCCCTGCACCCGGCGACGCGGGCCGGCCTGATCGAGCTCGCCCGGCGGAACGACGCGCTGGTCCTGCGCTGGGGTCGCTGAGCCGGCGCGGGCGGGGACCGCACGGCGGCGGAAGGGCCGCCGGACCCCGCCAGGTTCACTGCGCCGCGGCGGCCGGCGCCCGGGTCCCGAGCACGCCCGCGAGCCGGCGCACCGCCTCCCGCGCCAGGTCCGGGCTGATGGCGAAGCACATCCGCACCAGACCCTCGCCCTCCGGCCCGAAGGCGGTGCCCGGCGCCACGCCGACCTTGGCCTCCCGCAGCAGGCGCAGCGCTAGGTCGAGGCTCGGCTCCGCGCCGCCCATCCGGGCCATGAGGTAGAAGGCCCCGTCCGGGGGCGCGACCGTGACGCCCGGCAGGCGCGACAGCCCCTCCACCAGGATCGCCCGGGCCTCGGCGCAGCGGTCCACCATCGTGCGGATGAAGCCGTCGCCCTCCTCGAGGGCCGCGATGCAGGCGTGCTGGACGAAGGTCGGGATCGAGGTGGTGCTGTACTGCCCGAGCTTGGCGAAGGTCGGCGCGAGGCCGCGGGGATAGATCACCCAGCCGGCCCGCCAGCCGGTCATCGCCCAGTTCTTCGAGAAGGTGTTGGTCACGATCAGCCGGTCGTCCTCCGTGCAGATCTGCAGGAAGGACGGCGCGATCCGGTTGCCGTAGGTGAAGTGCGCGTAGACCTCGTCCGAGAGGATCCAGAGGCCGCGCTCCCGGGCGAGGTCGCGCAGGGCTCTCATCTCGGCGAGCGGCATGGTCCAGCCCGTCGGGTTCGAGGGCGAGTTCACCATGATCACCCGGGTGCGCGGCGTGATCGCCGCCGCGATGTCGGCGAGCGGCAGCGCGAAGCGCCCGTCCGGCAGGCGGCGGTACGGCACCGTCACGGGCACGCCGCCGGCGATGCGGACCGCCTCGCCGAGATTGGGCCAGGCCGGGGAGGGGATGATCATCTCGTCGCCCGGCTCCAGCAGCACCTGCGCCGCCTGCATGATCGCGTTCATGCCGCCCGCCGTGACGCCGAACCGGTCCGGCGGGATCTCCACGCCCCAGTGGCGGGCGTGGTAGGCGCCGAGCGCCGCGCGCAGCGCCGGCAGCCCCAGCGACGTCGTGTAGCGGGTGTGCCCGGCCAGCATCGCCCGGTGCGCGGCCTCGACGATGAAGGGCGGCGTCGGCAGGTCGCCCTCGCCGATCCACAGCTTGACCACCTCCGGGTCGTCCCGCCCGCGATCCGCCACGAGGCCGATCTGGCTCGTGCCGATGCCGCGGATGCGCGCCGAGAGCGCTGCGGCGAGATCGACGGGCGCGGCGGAGACGGGGGTTTCGGCCATGGGGGCGCGTGCTCTCCTTGCGTCGGGACGCGGCGTCCCGTCGCGCGGCGCGCGTCCAGGGGCCCGCGCGGTCCCGACCTGTAGGGAATGCCGCGACCCTGACGCGTTCGGGCGCGGACGTCCAGACCCCCGATGCCCGGATCGCCGCCGCGCGCCGGCGCGCGGCCCGACGCCGCGCGGGCCCCGTTGGTTCCGACTTTTCAGATATTTCTGAAATTGCTATAGGACGAGTCGCGCCCAGAGCCGGAGGCCCGACGTGCTCGCCAACCTCGATCCCCTGATCCTCGCCCGCATGCAGTTCGGGTTCACGGTGGCCTTCCACATCGTGTTCCCGGCCTTCTCGATCGGCCTCGCGAGCTTCCTCGCCGTGCTGGAGGGGCTCTGGCTCGCCACCGGCCGCCAGGTCTTCATGGACCTGTTCAAGTACTGGATAAAGATCTTCGCGATCGCCTTCGCGATGGGCGTCGTGTCCGGGCTGGTGATGTCCTACCAGTTCGGCACGAACTGGTCGGTCTTCTCCGACAAGACCGGCCCTGTCCTGGGCCCGATGATGGCCTACGAGGTGCTGTCGGCCTTCTTCCTGGAGGCCGGCTTCCTCGGCGTGATGCTGTTCGGCATGACGAAGGTCGGGCCGCGGCTGCACTTCGCGGCGACGCTGATGGTGGCGTTCGGGACCTTCTTCTCGGCGTTCTGGATCCTGGCGGTGAACTCGTGGATGCAGACGCCGGCGGGCTACGGCACCAACGCCGAGGGCCAGTTCGTGGCGCTGGACTGGTGGGCGATCGTGTTCAACCCGTCCTTCCCGTACCGCCTCGTGCACATGGTGCTCGCCGCCTACCTCACCACCGCGCTGGTGGTGGGCGCGGTCGGCGCGTGGCACCTGCTGCGCGACCGGGCCAACCCGGCCGCCCGGACGATGTTCTCGATGGCGATGTGGATGGCCGCCCTGGTCGCGCCGGTCCAGATCCTCGCGGGCGACGCGCACGGCCTCAACACCCTGGAGCACCAGCCCGCCAAGGTCATGGCCATGGAGGGCCATTTCCGGAGCCACCCGGACGGCGCGCCGCTGGTGCTGTTCGGCCTGCCCGACCAGGAGGCCGGCACGGTGCGCTACGCGGTCGAGATCCCGAAGCTGTCCTCGCTGGTGCTGAAGCACGCCCTCGACGCGCCCCTGAAGGGGCTCGACAGCCTGCCGCGGGCGGAGTGGCCGCCGGTGCCGATCGTGTTCTGGTCGTTCCGCGTCATGGTCGGCCTCGGGATGCTGATGCTGCTCCTGGGCGCCCTGAGCCTCCTCGCCCGCTGGCGCGGCACCCTCTACGCGTGGCGCCCGCTGCACCGCTTCGCGGTGGCCATGGGCCCGGCGGGGTTCGTGGCGGTGCTGGCCGGCTGGATCACCACCGAGGTCGGGCGCCAGCCCTACACGGTCTACGGCCTGCTGCGCACCGCGCAGTCGGCCTCGCCGCTGCACGCGCCGGCGGTGGCGGCCTCGCTCACCGCCTTCGTGCTGATCTACTTCGCGGTCTTCGCCATGGGCACCGGCTACATCCTGTGCCTGATGGGCCAGCCCCCGCACGCCGGCGAGAGCGGGATCGAGCCCGGCGCGCCGATCCGGACGGCGGGCATCACGCCCGCCCCGGCGATCGATCCCGACCGTCACCTCCAGCCGGCCGAGTGAGGGACCCATGGCCTACAGCTTCGACCTCACGGTGGTCTGGGCGCTCGTGATCGCCTTCGCGGTCTTCGCCTACATCGTCATGGACGGGTTCGATCTCGGCATCGGCCTGCTGTTCCCGGTCCTGCGGCCGGGCGAGGAACGGGACACCGCCATGAACTCGGTCGCCCCGGTCTGGGACGGCAACGAGACCTGGCTGGTGCTGGGCGGCGGCGGCCTGTTCGCCGTCTTCCCCCTGGCCTACGCGGTGATCCTGCCGGCGCTCTACGCGCCGATCATCGCGATGCTCCTCGGCCTGATCTTCCGCGGCGTCGCCTTCGAGTTCCGCTGGCGCGATCCCCGCCACCGCGCCGCCTGGGACGTGGCCTTCGCGGGCGGCTCGCTGGTGGCGGCCCTCGCCCAGGGCATCGCGCTGGGCGCGCTGCTGCAGGGCATCGCGGTCGAGGGGCGGGCCTATGCCGGCGGCTGGTGGGACTGGCTCACGCCCTTCAGCCTCCTCGTCGGCGCGAGCCTCGTCGTCGCCTACGCGCTGCTCGGGGCGACGTGGCTGGTGATGCGCACCGAGGGCCTGCTCCAGGCGCGGGCCCGGCGCCTCGCCCTGCGCCTCACCGCGGCGACGGTCGCGGCCATCGCGCTCGTCAGCGCGGTGACGCCGTTCCTCCAGGGCCGCTACTACGAGCGCTGGCTGGCGATGCCGAACGTGCTCGTCACCGCGCAGGTGCCGCTGCTCGTGGCGCTCGCGGCCTTCGCCCTGTGGCGCACCCTGCGGGGCGGCGCCGAGCGGGCGCCCTTCCTGATCGCGCTGGGGCTGTTCGCCCTGACCTTCGCGGGGCTGGGCATCAGCATCTTCCCCGACGTCGTGCCGGGCCGGATCACGATCTGGCAGGCGGCCGCCCCCGAGGCGAGCCAGATTTTCCTGCTCGCCGGCGCGTCGGTGTTGATCCCGATCATACTGTCCTACACCGCGTACGCGTACTGGGTCTTCCGCGGCAAAGTCGACGCGCACGGATATCACTGATGGCACCCGCAGCAGCACAGCCCCTCTGGAAACGCCTCGCGTGGTTCGCGGGGCTCTGGGCCTCGAGCATCGTCGGCCTCGGCTTCGTCGCGACGGTCCTCCGGTATTGGCTCAAGAGCTGATAAGCCGGGGGGCGCCCGCCTGACCTCTCCCCGCGTCGGATCCCTGCCGTGCAGCTGCCCCCGCTCGTCCAGACCTTCGTGCTGCATTTCGGCGAGATGGGCTCGCGCTGGGGCATCAACCGGACCGTGGGGCAGATCTACGCCCTGCTGTTCGTGGCCGAGCGGCCGCTCAACGCCGACGAGATCGTCGAGCGGCTCGGCGTGTCGCGCTCGAACGTCAGCATGGGCCTGAAGGAGCTCCAGGCCTGGAACCTCGTCCGGCTCCAGCACAGGCCGGGCGACCGGCGCGACTACTTCACGACGCCCGAAGATATCTGGCAGATCGTCCGCACGCTGGTCGAGGAGCGCAAGAAGCGCGAGGTCGACCCGACGCTGACACTCCTGCGCGAGCTCCTGATGCAGGAGCCCGGGACCGAGGAGGAGCGGCACGCCCAGGCGCGGCTCCGGGAGATGCACGACCTCTTCGAGCTGTTCGCCGGATGGTACGCGGACGTGCGCCGCCTCGACACCGAGCGCCTCGTCCAGCTCCTGACTCTCGGCTCGAAGGTCCAGAAGGTGCTGGAGATGAAGGATCGCCTGACCCGTCTGCCGGGCCGGATCGGCGGCCGGTCGGCCAAGCCGGACTGACCCGGCCGCGCGGGGGCGGGCCCCCTCACGCCTCGACGAGCGCGCCCCGGTAGAGGGCGATGAGCGAGACGCCGATATGCTCGATATGGCGCCGCAGGCAGGCGGCCGCCTTGTCGGACTTGCCGGCCTCGCACAGGGCCAGGATCTGCGCGTGCTCCCTGACCGCGCGGGTCGCGTCCTCGGAGGTCGAGATCTGCAGCCGCGTCGGCCGCTCGCAATCCTGCAGGAGCGCGGACACGATCGCCAGGGAGCGCGGCCGGCCGGCGTGCCGGATCAGGTCGAGGTGGAAGCGGCTGTTCAGGTCGCCCCATCGGAGGACCTGGCCGGTCTCCAGCGCCGCGCCGTACTGCTTCGAGAGGGCGTCGAGATCGCGGATGTCGTCGGGGGTCAGGTGCGGTGCCGAGAGCTGGAGCAGCTGCGGCTCGAGCTGAACGCGCAGCTGGAAGATGTCCTCGACCTCCTGGAGCGACAGGCCCGTCACGACCGCCCCGCGATGCGGCACGATCCGCACGAGCTTGCTGGCCTCCAGCTGCAGCAGGGCTTCGCGGACCGGGATGCGGCTGATCCCGAACTCCTCCGCCAGGGCGTCCTGGCGCAGCTGCACCCCCGGCGGCAGATCCCCGTTCAGGATCTGCTCGCGCAGGGAATCCGCGACGGCCGCCGCCACGGTCTTGTGCCGCAGCCGGTCGGGTGCGGGACGTCCAGGGCCCGTGGGGGACATCAGTGCCTCAGGAGAACGGTATACATGTATACACGGAAGCCTCTTGCCCGGAAAACGCGCGTCTGTCCAATGCCAGATTGTCCCGAATAAACCTGAGGTTAGATGGGCCGACGGATTGCACGGGGACCGCGCGCCGCGGCTGTCGCCCGGAACGCCGAGCAGCAAGGACCGCGCCGCGATTCGGATCCGTGCGACGCGCCGATAGCGCAGGCGCACGACCCCGACACTGATCCAGGTGAATGAGGCGCACGGATCGGGGCCGGCGGCGGGGAGGGCGCCGACGCGCGGCTCACCGGTCCGCCGGGTCGCGCCGCGGCTGCGGAGCGGCCCAGGGCGCCTGGCCGAGGGCCTGGCCGAGATGGGCGATCAGCGCCGTCACCCGGGCCGGCCTCGGGTCGCCCGGGGGCGTCACGAGGTGCAGGGCGATCGGCGGCGGCGACCAGGCCGGCAGCACCCGCTCGAGGCGCCCGGATTCGAGGTCGTCCCAGATCATGAAGTCGGGCTGCAGGGCGAGGCCGAGCCCGGCCCGCAGCGCCGGCGCCAGCGCCTCGGCGTTGTTCGCCCGCAGCTGGCCCGCCGGCACCACGACGGCCTCCGCGCCGCTCCCGTCCACGAATCGCCAGCGGTCGGGCGTCGGCAGGTAGGCGTAGCCGAGGCAGGTGTGGCGGACGAGGTCGTCCGGGTGCTCGGGCCGGCCGTGGCGGTCGAGATAGGCGGGGGTGGCGACCAGCGAGCGGCGGATCCCGCAGAGCCGGCGCGCGCGCAGGGAGGAATCGGGCAGGGCCGCGATGCGCAGCCCGATGTCGAACCCGCCGCCGACGAGGTCGACGACCGCGTCCGACAGGTGGAGATCCACCGACACGGCCGGGTACTCCCGGAAGAAGGCCGGCAGGATCGGCGCCACGTGCATCACCCCGAAGGTCATCGGCGCTGCGAGCCGCACCAGCCCGCGCGGCTCCGCGGCACCGGCCGTGGCGAGGGCTTCCGCGGCCTCGCCCTCGGCCAGGATGCGCGCGGCGCCGTCCTTGGCGGCCTGCCCGGCCTCGGTGAGGGCGAGCTTCCGCGACGTGCGGTTGAACAGGCGGGCGCCGATCCGCAGCTCGAGCCGGCTCACCGCCTTCGAGACCGTGGCCTTCGACAGGCCGAGCTCCGCGGCGGCGCGCCCGAATGAGCCGGTCTCCACCACCTTGGCGAACACGGCCCAGGCCTCGAAATCGGGCAGTCTCATCAGCCATTTCCAGAAACGATAGGTTTCCATCGTTTCTATTTTCGCGGCTCATGGCAAGGGGCACATTCCCGTCATCGCAACAGGCCGCCCGTCGCGGCCTTCCGTCGGGAGACATCGCCATGGTTCAGACCGGCCTCCACCACGTCACGGCCTTCTCCGGGCCGGCCCTGCGCAACCTCGACTTCCACACCCGGATCCTCGGGCTGCGGCTGGTGAAGAAGACCGTCAACTTCGACGATCCGGGCACCTACCACCTGTACTATGGCGACGCGGCCGGTCGGCCCGGCACGATCCTGACCTTCTTCCCCGTCGAGCACGCCGCGCCGGGCCGCGTCGGGATCGGCGAGACCCAGGAGACCGCCTTCCGGGTCCCCCGCGCCTCCATCGGCTGGTGGACCCACCGGCTCATCGAGAAGGGCGTCGCCCACGAGCCGCTGGTCCAGGTCTTCGGCGCGCCGACGCTGCGCTTCCGCGACCCGGACGGCATGATGCTCGCGCTGGTGGGCGTGAACGTCGGCGACGCGGAGGGCTGGGCGTCGAGCGAGGTGCCGGCCGAGCACGCGATCCGCGGCCTGCACGGGGTGACCCTCCTCATCGACAGGGCCGAGCCGACCGCCGCGATCCTCACGGAGGTGCTCGGGCTGGAGGAGGTCGGCCGCGAGGGCAACCTGATCCGCTTCGCGGGCAGCGCCGAGCTCGGCGGTCTCGTCACCCTGCGGGCCGTCGGCGGGTTCCTGCCCGGCCGCCCGGGGGCCGGCTCGGTCCACCACATCGCGTTCCGGGCGGCGGACGACGCCGCGCAGGCCGCGATGGGCCGGGCTCTCGAGGCACGGGGGCTCCACGTCACCGAGCAGCGCGACCGCCAGTACTTCCGCTCGATCTACTTCCGCGAACCCGGCGGCGTGCTGTTCGAGATCGCCACCGACGCGCCCGGCTTCGCGGTGGACGAGCCGATCGAGGCCCTCGGCCAGGCCCTCAAGCTCCCCGCCGGCCTGGAGCCGCACCGGGCCGAGATCGAGGCCGTGCTGCCCAAGGTCGCCTGAGCCGCGACCACCACGCCCGCCCCGCGCCCGCGCGGGGCGGGACCTCTCCCCGCCACCCGTGAGGCCATCATGACCCAGGACACCGCCGGCTTCATCCACCGCTTCGAGCCCGGTCCCGACACCGCGCGTCCGCTGCTGCTCCTCCACGGGACCGGCGGCGACGAGAACGACCTCCTGCCCCTCGGCCGCACGGTCGCGCCGGAGGCCGCCCTGCTCGCGCCCCGCGGCGCCGTCAGCGAGAACGGCATGCCGCGCTTCTTCCGGCGCCTGGCCGAGGGCGTCTTCGACGAGGCGGACCTGCGCCGCCGCACCGGCGACCTCGCGGCCTTCGTGGCGGCCGCCCGGACGCGGTACGGGATCGGGGCGCCCCTGGCGCTGGGCTTCTCGAACGGCGCCAACATCGCCGCGTCGCTGCTGCTGCTCCGGTCCGAGACCCTGGCGGGCGCTGTCCTGCTCCGCCCGATGGTCCCGTTCGCCGAGCCGCCGGTCGCGGATCTCGCCGGCCGGCCGGTCCTGATCCTCTCCGGGGCGATGGACCCGATCGTGCCCGCGGAGAATGCGCGGCGCCTCGCGCAGCAGCTCACCGCGGCCGGAGCCCGCGTCGAGCACCGGATCCTGCCGGTCGGCCACGGCCTGTCGCAGGCCGATATCGGCCTGGCGCTGAACTGGCTTCGCGGCCTCGCACTTCCCGAAGCGGCCTGACTCGGCCGCGCACGACAGGACGGAGCGTTCGACGATGTCCCCGATCTCCTCTTCCAGCGCGACCGCCCTGCTGCCGGTGACCGGCCGGGTCCTGATGAGCGCGATCTTCCTCGTGAGCGGCGCCGGGAAGCTCGCGGCCCCGGCCGCGACGCTCGCCACCATCGAGGCCGCCCACCTGCCGCTGCCGCCTCTCGCCTACGCGGCGGCGACCGGCGTGGAGGTCGTCGGCGGGCTGCTGCTCGTCGCCGGCTACCGCACCCGGCTGGTCGCCCTGGTCCTCGCGCTCTTCGCGGTGGCCACCGCGGTGACCTTCCACGCGGCCCTCGGCGACCAGAACCAGATGTTCCACTTCCTGAAGAACCTCGCCATGGCCGGCGGCTTGCTTCAGGTCGCGGCCTTCGGGGCCGGCCCGCTCAGCCTCGACGCGCGGCAGGGCCGGGCCTGACCAGTCCGGCGATCCGCGCGACCCTTGCCTCTCGCCCTCCACCTTTCGACCCCCGCCCTTCGACCCTCGGGAGACCACGATGCCCTACTTCACCGCGCGGGACGGGACCCAAATCTACTACAAGGACTGGGGCACCGGGCAGCCGGTGGTCTTCAGCCACGGCTGGCCGCTCAACGGCGACGCCTGGGAGGACCAGATGCTGTTCCTCGCGGAGCGCGGGTTCCGGGTCATCGCCCATGACCGGCGCGGGCACGGTCGCTCCGGGCAGCCCTGGTCGGGCAACGACATGGACACCTTCGCGGACGACCTCGCCGGGCTGATCGCCCATCTCGACCTGCGCGACGCGGTGCTGGTCGGCCACTCCACCGGCGGCGGCGAGGTCGCCCGCACCCTCGGGCGGCACGGGACGGCGCGCGTCGCCAAGGCGGTCCTGGTCGGGGCCGTGACGCCCCAGATGGTCCGGACCGACGCGAATCCGGGCGGCCTGCCCCGGGACGTGTTCGACGGGATCCGGGACTCGGTCCTGCGCGACCGGTCGCAGTTCTTCAAGGACCTGAGCGGCCCGTTCTACGGCGCCAACCGTCCCGGCGCCGCGGTCAGCGACGGTATGCGGGACACGTTCTGGATGCAGGGCATGATGGCCGGGCTGCGGAACGTGCACGCCTGCGTGGCGGCCTTCTCGGAGACCGACTTCACCGAGGACCTGACGCGCATCGACGTGCCGACCCTGCTGGTGCACGGCGACGACGACCAGATCGTGCCGATCGACGCCGCGGCGCGCGCCGCCGTCAAGCTCGTGCCGAACGCCGTGCTGAAGGAGTATCCGGGCGCCCCGCACGGCCTGGCCGCCACCCACAAGGACCGGCTGAACGCCGACCTGCTCGCCTTCATCCAAGGTTGAGGAGACCGGCGGCCTTTCCCGCGCCGGCCCGGGCTCCTAAAGCCTGCGACGGGCCGCGCCGCGCGGCCGGTCATCCCGAACCTCCGCACGGATCCCCGCATGCCGACCTCCGCCGCACCGCTCGCCCTCGGGATCATCGGCGCGGGCATCATGGGTGAGCGCCTGCTCGGCGCGATCCACGGGGCAGCGGACTCGCCCGTGCGGGTCGCGGCGATCTGGGACCCGGCCCCGGAGGCCCTGGCCCGGATCGGCGCGGCGTTCCCGGCGGTGCCGCGGGTGGCCGATCCCGCCGCCGTCGTCGCGGCGAGCGACTGCGTCTACGTCGCCTCGCCGCCCGCCTCGCATCTCGGCTACGCCCGCGCCGCCCTGGCGGCCGGCCGGAGCGTCTTCTGCGAGAAGCCGCTGGCCATCGACCGCGCCGACGCCCGCGCCTTCGTGGCGGAGGCGGGGGGCGCGGGCGCGGTCAATTTCCCGTTCGCCTCGTCGCCGGGCGTCGCCACCCTCGAGCGCTGGATCGCGGCCGGCGCGGTCGGCACGCCCCGGACGCTCACCGTGGCGGTGGCCTTCGCCCGCTGGCCCCGCCCGTGGCAGGCCGACGCCGCCCGCTGGCTCGACGCGCGCGGCGAGGGCGGCTTCACCCGCGAGGTGGTCTCGCACTTCCTCTTCCTGGCCCGCCGCCAGCTCGGCCCGCTCGCGGGGCTCGCCGGACGGATCGCCTTCCCGGAGCCGGGCCGGTCCGAGCGCGCGATCGACGTGACGCTCACGGCGGGCGGGATCCCCGTCACCCTGACCGGCCGGGTCGGGGGCGTCGAGGCCGACGACCACAACACGTGGACGCTGGAGGGCGACGCGGGCGCCGTCCGGCTGCGCGACTGGGCCATCGCCGAGCGTCGGGGCGCCGACGGGCGGTTCGAGCCGGAGCCCGACGCGATCCCGAACGAGCGGCTGCGGCCGATCACCCTCCGGCGCCAGCTCGAGGGCGTCGTCCGCATGGCGCGCGGCGAGCCCCACCACCTCGCCACCTTCGCGGAGGCGCTCGACGTGCAGGAGGTCGTCGAGGCTATCCTGGCGCTGTGAGGGCGGAGGCCCTCGGACCCTGTCCGGGTGATGGCTTCGGCCCCGCCGCCCTGGCGGGCGGAGCGAAGCGATCCAGGGGCGCAACCCTCGAAGGGAGCGCGCCGCCCGAGGGCCCGTCCGCCACCCGCGTCGTCAGCTTGGGCACGACCGCGACGATGACGGTACCAGAGGCAGCGTATATGCGCCCGGTCGCTCGGAGTGTGGGGCAAACCCCGTGCAAGGATCCCAGGCGCGGCTGATTGGGAATTGCGATCGCATGCTCCCATGATCGCGGTTCGCTACATCTCACAGAGCTGACCTTACAAACTCGAAGATCGCGCCCGGCAATATTCGGCGAGGAATGCTTGAGAGCTTCTGCGCGCCAACAGTGATAATCTGCGCTGTCGTGCAGCACGATGCTTGACGAACTAAGACGATTGTCCTACCGCCATATCCGGCAACGTTGCTGTGGTTGCACGTGAAGTATCAGTGGCGGTCTATCGAGCATGACAGCCCGGCGACTCCATGCGGGCTCGGAATCTGAAATCGGTCCGGATCGATCATTGGCGGGCGGATGCGATCGTAAGATCGCGAAACGCGGCTCGGCTGCAGCGAACATAGCTGTCGTCAAAGGAAACATCAGTCATTTCACGTCTTTGTAGGAGCCGTTGAATGAGTGCTGCAATTTCCTCTGTCACGACATCTCGCCTTCGGACAGTGCCCCTGCCGACTGATCGTTTGGCAGCGCCTTCTCTGGACGATGTCGAAACAACACAGCTGAAGCAGTCGGCCGATCCGCGATCGACTCTGACGCTGTCTCCGGCAAGCAGAGATTTAATATTTTAAACTGCAAACATGCCGCAAAATCCAGGTGACGACCTTCCTCCCAATAATCCCGTCGACAACCCGCCGGAAATCATTCCGAACCCTCCGGACTACCCGGAGCCAACTCCAATGCTTCCCTATGATCCCCCGCCGTATGGTCCGGGGTATCCTGGCGACGAGCCTTGAAATAGAGGATTATAAATCTTGGCAGGCGCTCTTCGGGGTGCCTGCCCACAATCGCATTAGGTCATATGAAATATTTCTGCACGATTTTGTCTGTGCTTGTTTGAATCGTAGTATTATTGCATTCAGTTTCGACATCGTATGCGAGCAAAGTATTTGAATATTCACACGTAGGTATATATGAAAAAGATCAATTTGTTTGTCGAGGGCTGAAAATCGGCAACGATATCATAACGGCGGCCCATTGTTTTCGAGGTAGAGAGGGGCTCGGAGTTAGATATTTTGTCGGCAGTCGGGTCGGATTTTCTGAAGTCTCGAGAGTAAAAACTTTGTATTCTCGCTCGCCTATTACTGACATAGCCATATTTCAGGCGAATAAAACTCTCGCGGCCGAAGTCGATGGCGTTATCGCCATCGGGGATGCTGAGCCGATCGAGAATTTCAATGACGAGCAGAGTTTCTCAATCGAATTAAAGACATTTGACGCCAGCGGACATGACGCGCGTTCCCGGATCGTCGAAATTGTGCCGATGCATTACTCGAAGGGATACGATGATATCGTCCTTCTGCCTCTCGATAAGCAGAGCCGTATCAGTCTTCCTGGTCCGAAAAGCGCCGGATCGATGGCGTTTTCGATCAACATGCATGAGAACATGATCGTCGATCGCTCGGATTTGATATGCCAGGGCCAGTCAGGGTCGCCGGTCTTTGCGCGCAAGAATGGTGTAAAGTATCTTATAGGCATTCTTATTCGCGGGCAGCCGAATGGATACTATAACACCGTTCTGTGCGGAAACGGAGCTTATGCTCTCCGACTTGATGGTGCGGCCGGAGCTTGGATAAGAAAGAATTTGGATCCGACGGACTAGGGTTTGGACTCGTTCTGCACCAGAAGGCGATGACGGCAGCCAGGGCGACGGTTGAGGCGTCGTTGCGGGCGAGCGTGTCGTATCGCGTGGCTATGCGGCGGAAGTCCTTGAGGTAATTGAAGGTTGCCTCGATGCGCCCGCGGTCCCGGTCGTGCCGCTTGTCGTGGTGGATCCTTCTCTTGCTGCCGCGCTTGCACAGGTCAGCGCGCAGCCCGTCGGCGTCGTAGCCCTTGTCGGCGCTCAGGCGGCGGATCCGGCCGGGCGCTTCGGCCAGGACGGCCGGAGCGGCGGTGACGTGGCCGGCGTTGCCGGGCGTCAGCCGGAGGGCGCCGGGCCGGCCGAGGACTGCGGTGATCGCTCCCGTCCCGCCGTCCTCGCGAGCGGAGCGAAGCGATCCCGTCGGCGCGACGCCGGCTGATGTCACCCGGCTCCGGGATCGCTTCGCTGCGCTCGCGAGGACGGTGCGGGTCCGTCACCCGGTCGCCTCAGCCGGATACCCTCTCAGACCTCGAGCAGGTCGATCAGGAACGGGATCAGCGGCGCGTCGGCCGGCGGCATGGCGAGATCGCGCAGCGCCTTCGGCCGGACCCATCTGAGCGCCTGCCCCTCCATCGGGCGCGGCGTGCCGGTCCAGCGCCGGCAGACGTAGAGCGGCATCAGAAGGTGGAAGTCCGGATAGGCGTGGCTGGCGAAGGTGAGCGGCGCGAGACACGGCTCCTCGACCCGGATGCCGAGTTCCTCGGCGAGCTCCCGGATCAGCGTCTGCTCGGGGCGCTCGCCGGGCTCGACCTTGCCGCCGGGGAACTCCCACAGGCCGGCGAGCTGCTTGCCCGCCGGGCGCTCGCTCACCAGGACGCGGCCGTCGACGTCGACGAGGGCGACGGCGACCACGAGGAGCAGGCGCAGGGGCGCGGCCGCGGGGGCGCTATCGGGCGCGCTCACTGCGCCACCGCGAAGGTGGCCGAGACCTCGGAGGACATCTGGATCGTGCCCGCCTCGAGGGGCACCCGCCGCCCCTTGGCGGCCATCGGGGCCGCGCGGGCCATCTCCGGCGCCGGGCGGTACGGCGTGGCGGCCGCGGTGCTCAGCGTGCAGAGCGGGCCGAGCTTGGCGCCGACCGCCTCGGCGAGGGCCTCGGCCCGGCTGCGGGCGTCCCGGGTCGCCGCCACCTGAAGGGCCGCCTCGCTCTTGTCCGGGTCGCGCAGCCCGAAGCTGACGCCGTCGATGCGGTTGGCGCCGGAGTCGAGGGCCTGCCGGAGCAGGTCGCCGAGGCGGTCCATGTCGGCGAGCCGGACCGTGACGAGGTTGCCGGCGCGGTAGCCGTCGGGCTCCTCGGTGACGGCGCCCCCCGGCCGGGCGACGGGGCGGGTCGCCGCCTGCAGGGTGACGGCGGCGGTGCCGATATCGGCCGGCGGGACTCCGAGGGCGCGGGCCTGCGCCGACACGCCGGTCACCGCCTTCGAGGCCGCGTCGAGGGCGGCCGCCGCACTCGCCCCGCGCGCCTCGATGCCGACGGTCACCTCGGCGAAGTCCGGCGCCCGCGTCTCCGACGCGCGCCCGACGACGCTGATGTGGCGCTTGCACGCCGCGTCGTCGGCCCGCGCCGCGGTCGCCAGGCCCAGGACGAGGAGGGCGCCGGACAGGAGCGCCCTCACGAGCGGTAATCCCCGTTGATCTCGACGTAGGCCTTGGTCAGGTCGCAGGTCCAGACGCGGGCGGTGCCGTCGCCCAGGCCGAGATCGACCCGGACCGTGATCTCCGGTTCGCGCATCACGGCGCTCGCCGCCGCCTCGCTGTAGTCGGGGTCGCGGGCGCCCTGGACGGCCACCCGCACGTCGCCGAACCAGATCGCGAGCCGGTCGCGGTCGGCGGGCTCGCCGGCCTTGCCCACGGCCATCACCACGCGGCCCCAGTTGGCGTCCTCGCCGGCCACCGCGGTCTTCACCAGCGGCGAGTTGGCGATCGACATGGCGATGCGGTGCGCGGAGGCGTCGCTCTCGGCGCCGGTGACCCGCACGGTGACGAACTTGCGCGCGCCCTCGCCGTCCTTGGCGACGAGCTGGGCCAGCTCGATCAGCAGGCCGTCGAGCGCGTCCCGGAAGCCGGCGAGCCGCGCGTCGGCGGGATCGGTGACCGCCGGGTTGCCGGCCCTGGCGGTGGCGAACAGCATCAGCGTGTCGGAGGTGGAGGTGTCGCCGTCCACGGTCACGCAGTTGAAGCTGGTCTTCGTCCCCGCGGACAGGAGCGCCTGCAGCACGTCCTGCGGCAGGGCCGCGTCGGTGAAGACGAAGGACAGCATCGTCGCCATGTCGGGGGCGATCATGCCGGCGCCCTTGGCGATGCCGTTGATCGTCACGCGGACGCCGTCGATCTCGGCCGTGCGGGTGGCGAGCTTCGGGAAGGTGTCGGTGGTCATGATCGCCCGGGCGGCCGCGGTCCAGGCGGCCGGCCCGTCCTCGGCCCGCGCCGCGCAATCCGCGAGCACGCCGGCGAAGCGCTCCGCCGGGAGCGGCTCGCCGATCACGCCGGTCGAGGCGACGTAGACCTCGCGCGCGGCGCAGCCGGCCGCCGCCGCGGCGATCTCGACGGTGCGCGCCACCGCGTCGCGCCCGAGGCGGCCCGTGAAGGCGTTGGCGTTGCCGGAATTGACCACGAGCGCCCGCGCCGACCCGTCCGCCAGGGCGTCGCGGCACCAATCCACCGGCGCCGAGGGGCATTTCGACCGGGTGAACACCCCCGCCGCCCGGGTCCCCGACTCGAGGGCGACGTAGAGCACGTCGGTGCGGCCGCTGTAGCGGATCCCCGCCTGGGCGGTCGCGATTCGCACCCCCGGCAGGGGCGGCAGGTCGGGCATCGCGGTTGGCGCCAGCGGGGAGACGGGAGGGGCTTTCGCGGACGACATCGGCTCAGGCTCCGGCAGCGCGCGGCACAGGTTCCGCGGCGGCCCGGTGTTGCCCGCGCGACCCCTCCGGCGTCAACTCCGTGCCTAGCCTATGGTCAGGCTGCCGGAGTGCATCGCCTTTGTGCAACGGCGGCGCCGAATGCGGCGCGATCACGGCGCCGGGCTTGCGTGGGGATTGCATCCCAGCTTAGCATGCTGCATCGCAAAGCCAGCGCGAAGTCGAGTGCGGAATGCCCCCAGCCGACGTCGAGACTGCCTCGAGCAGCCTTCCCCAGGGCAGCTGCTACCGGATCCAGGTCCTGGTGGTGGGCCGCCACAAGCGCTGGCGCGACGAGGTCTCGACCCAGGTCCGGATGCTGGGCTATCAGGTCACCGCCTGCGACCGCGGCGTCGACGCCATGACGGTTCTGGCCCTGGGTCTCCCGGTCGACGTGATGGTGGTCGACACCGCGCTGCAGGGCGGCCTGTGCTGCGCGCAGCTCGCCGTCGAGTCCCGGGCCCTGCGCCCGGCCCTGCGCATCATCCTCGCCAGCGACCCGGTCGACGCGGTTGGGCCGGACGCGTCGGCCCGCGTGCCGGACGCGCTGCTCGTCCGGCGCGACCAGCTCCAGAACGGGATGGTCGCCACGACCATGCGCGAGGCGCTGGCGAACCGCGCGGCCTGAAGTCCGGCGCGACGGCCCGAGAAGGCTCGCGGCGCGGCGCTCGAATCGTGCCCGACGCGACTCACGGCGTCGCCGCGCCTCCGCGCAGGTTCGGGACTGTCGCGATCGGAACTTCCCGCCCGATGTCAGCAACGCGCGCGGCGCCGCGCGGCGATCCAGATGCAGCACCCGCGTGATCCGGTGAGAGGGATCCGCGCGGAGTTCTGACGCGGCTCGGCAGCGGACACGCGCAAGGCGAAGCTGTCGGGCGGCCCGGGACGCGCGGTCAGAATTAGTCCATCGCGGCGAGAACGCCCCGATTGCCGTCTGCGCGCGCGGCCCAGGGTCTGCGGCCGCCTCGTCCGGCCGAGATATCAAGTCTATTCTCGGACAGGGACACCCTATATCTATAGTACAAGTTGAACTTGATCGAGTGACACGATGTTGTCATGATCGTGTCGTCTATCATCCGGCCGAGAAATTGGCTTGTTCTGTGGAAGATACGCCTGTGACAATTGGGATACGCGCGCGCGTCTACGCGGGATTTGCAGTGCTCGTCATGATCACGGGCATCATCGGTGCATTCGCGATCTACCAGCAGGGTGTGATCAGTGACGACCACGCGCTTCAGGAGCGGGTGGAGCGGGGTGCACAATCGGTCCTGCTGATCGACGGTCATGCCGCGCGCCTCATCGGAGCTGCCGAACGGTACCGGCTCCAGCCGGATCCCGATCTGATCGTCGCGATGGAGCAGACCCGGCGGGCGATCGAGCAGACCTGCGACAAGTACTTCTCGCTGGCCATCACGGACGGAGGGCGGAAGCTGTACGACGACATGCGGGAAGCCGCCCGCGCGATGAAGCCGGAGCTGGAGCGCCTCGCGGACACGGGTGCGAGCCTGCGTGAGGCCAGGGCGAGACTCTACGAGACCGGCAATACCCTCACGGTCCTTCTCGGAAACATGCTCGCGGACGTGCGCGCCCGGGGCGGCGAGGCGATGCTGGCGCGGACCGAGCACGTCGAGAATGCGATCCTGCGGTCCCGCATCGCGTCGGCCCGCTTCGTGATCGGCCTGGATCCGCAGGACCGCAGCGCCTTCGAGCAGCGGGCCGAGCAGGCTCTGGCGACCCTGGACGCGTTCAAGGACACGCAGGGCGGCGCGGCCTTCGCGCAGCAGCTCAGGGCCGTCCGCGACGCGCTGATCGCCGCCGCGGCCGGCTTCCGCGCGTACGATCAGGCGGTGGCGTCGGCGAAGGCGACGTTCGAGACCGGGATCAAGCCCCACGCCGACGCCATCGACCGGCTCGGCGTCGCGCTGCGCGACCGGATCGTGGCCGCCGGCGAGCGGATTTCCCGGGACACCGCGCTGGCCGCCTCGCGGGCCCGGTACATCCTGATCGGTCTCGTCGCCGCGGCCCTGCTCCTCGGCGGTGTCCTAGCCCTCGTGCTGGCCCGCAGCATCATCCGGCCGGTCGCCGGCATGACGGAGGCGATGACGCGGCTGGCCGGCGGCGACCTGCAGGTCGCCGTGCCGCACCGCGACGCGCGCGACGAGATGGGCGCGATGGCCAAGGCCGTCGACGTCTTCCGCCAGAACGCCGTCGCCCGGGTCGAGCTGGAGGCGGCGCAGGCCGCCGAGCGGGAGGCCCGCCTGCGCCGGGCCGAGCGGGTGGAGCAGCGGGTCCAGACCTTCCAGCAGAAGATCGCCGCCTCGCTCGACATCGTCACGGCGGCGACCAGCGAGCTCGACGCGACCGCTCAGGCGATGACCCAGGTGGCCGAGAACACCAACAGCCAGGCGATGACGTCGAGCTCGGCCGCCGCGCAGACCTCGGCGAACGTCCAGACCGTCGCGTCGGCCGCCGAGGAGATGGTCTCCTCGCTTCAGGAGATCGAGCGGCAGGTCGTGCGCTCCAACGAGGTGGCCGGTCACGCCGCCCACGAGGCCGAGGCGACCAACGCCGCCATGGCGGGCCTGCGCGCGGCCGCCGAGCAGATCGGCGCCGCCGTGGTCATGATCTCCGGCATCGCGAACCAGACCAACCTGCTGGCCCTCAACGCCACCATCGAGGCGGCGCGGGCCGGCGAGGCGGGGCGCGGATTCGCGGTCGTGGCCTCCGAGGTGAAGGAGCTCGCCGCGCAGACGGCGCGGGCCACCGGGGAGATCGGCGGCCAGATCGCCGCGATCCAGGCGTCCTCCGGGCAGGCCGCGGAGGCGATGGCGCAGATCGCCCGCACGATCGCCGCCGTGAACGAGATCAGCGGCGCCATCGCGGCGACCGTGGTGCAGCAGACGGCGGCGACCGGCGAGATCTCGCGCAATGCCGGCGAGGCCGCGCGGGGCACGGAGGGGGTCTCGGCCAGCGTCGCGCGCGTGCTGGCCGCCGCTCGGGAGGCCGGCAGCGCCGCCGCGCAGGTCCAGAGCGCGGCGTCCGAACTGGCGACCCAGTCCCTGACGGTCAAGCGCGAGGTCGCCAGCTTCCTCAGCGATATCCAGGCCGCGTGAGCGGGCGGCCTAGATCGCGGCGGCGGGATCGGTCTCGTCGCCGTCGCGGCTCCGCCGCTCGCGCGGCCGCCGATCCAGGAACGAGCGGCCGATGGCGCGCAGCGGCGCCGTGAGCCGGCGGACATCCTCGGCCCGCTCCATGATGCGCTCGCCGTTGCGGATCTCCTTGTCGAGCCGCGCCATCGTCCGGGCCAGGGCCGGATCATCGTCGTCCAGCCAGACCTGGGTCACGCGGGCGAAGGCGATGACCACGCCCTGCAGCTTGAGCTGCCCGAGCGAACCCTCGGTGTCGATCCCGGCCGCCGCCAGCATGTAGCGGTGCGAGTTCAGCATGACGCCGTTCAGCGCCAGCATCGAGAGCGGCTCGCCGCGGAGCGCGTAGGCGATCCGGCGCAGTGCCGGCTTGTAGGGCTCCATGGCGTCGAGGCGGCGCATCAGCACGTCGAACAGCCGCTCCCGGCTCGGCTCCTCCTCCAGGCCCGTGAGGTCGCCCTCCAGAACCTTGCGGTCGATGATGCGGGTCAGGCCGCCGAGGACGGCTCCCTTCGAGGGGAAGAGGTCGCGCAGCTCGGCCAGCGTGAGGCCGGCCTCGCGGGCGATGTCGCTGACCTCGATGTCGTTCCAGGGCTGCTCGGCGGCGAGGCGCATCAGGGCCTCGACGGCGGCCTCCCGGGGCGGCAGCTTCGGCGCACCGCCCTTCGCCCCCGCATCGGCAGCCTCGGCCGCACCGGCCCGGGCGGCCCCCGGCGCGACGCCCGCGGGCGCGACGCTCGCGTGGGCAGCGCTCTCTTGATCGGTGCCCGCCTTGGCGGAGCTCGCGGCCTTGCGGGGCCGCTTGGAGGGGGCTTTGCTGTCGGTCATGAGTCGGTCGCCCGGTCTGATCGGTCGTGTCGCCTCATGTAGGCGGACGGGCCGCGAAGGGCAGGTCCGTCGCGCGGCCATGCCGCACGGACGCTGCCCGATGTCAGCCCCCGCCATCAGCCCGATGTCAGCCGGACAGTTCCCCCGCCCGCCGACGGGCCGCGGCCACGGCCTCCCGCATCAGCGCGCCGAGGCCGTCCGGCCGCATCAGCACCTCGAGGGCCGCCGCGGTCGTGCCGCCGGGCGACGTGACGTTGCGGCGCAACTCCGCCGCCTCGGCCGGGCTGGCATCGAGGAGCGCGCCGGCCCCCGCCACGGTCGCCCGGGCGAGGCTGCGGGCGACCTCAGGTTCCAGGCCGGCCGCGATGCCGGCCTCCGCCAGGGTCTCGGCCAGCAGGAAGACGTAGGCCGGTCCGGAGCCCGAGACCGCCGTCACCGCGTCGATCTGCGCCTCGTCGGTGAGCCACGCCACCGCGCCGTTCGCGGCGAGCAGCGCCTCGGCGGCCGCCCGCTGCGCCGGGGTGACCTCGGGGCTCGCGCAGGCGCCGGTGGCGCCCCGGCCGATGCTCGCCGGGAGGTTGGGCATCGCCCGGACGATCGCGCGCGCCCGCGGCAGCCGGCCGCGGAGATCCGCGACGGTCTTGCCGGCCAGGATCGAGACGAGGAGCGTGTCGCGGCCGATGAGCCGGTCGAGCCCGGGGGCCGCCGTGTCCAGGCCCTGCGGCTTGATCCCCAGGACCAGGACGGCGCCGGGCTCGGGGTCGGTCGGGTTCAGGGCGATGCCCCGCTCGGTGCAGAGATCCACGATCGGGCGCGCGGGCACCGGGTCGACGATGGTGGTGCGGCGCGGGTCGAGGCCCGCGTCCAGCCAGCCCGCCAGCATCGCGCCGCCCATCTTGCCGGCCCCGGCCAGGACCAGGGAGGCGGGCATCCGCGCCGTCGAGGCGCCCGGCCCGGTCACGCCTCGCCTTCGGTCTCGAACAGGACGGCGTCGAGGGCCTCGCGGGCGCTCTTGCCGGCCCAGAGGACGAACTGGAACGCCTGGAAGTAGCGCTCGCAGGCGTCGACCGCCGTCCTCATCATGGTGGCGCATTGCGGATGGGTCGGGACGGCGCCGCCGGTCAGCAGCAGCGCGTGCCGGAACATCACCACGCTGTCGGTCGTCCAGAGGTCGAAGTGGCCGACCCAGAGCTGCTCGTTGATCAGGGCGATGAGGCGCATCACCTCGGTGCGCTGCCGCTCCGGCACCTTGAGGTCGAAGGCGCAGGCGACGTGCAGCGCCTCGACGTCCTCGATCCACGTGAAGGCGACGTTGTAGTCGGTCCAGCGACCGGGGCTCGTGACCGACATCTCGTCGGTCTCGGCCCGGTCGAAGATCCAGTCGCGCAGGGAGGCCAGCCGCTCGACGACGTCGAGCGGATGCTCGTTCCGGTCCGGGTCGTGGAAGTCGACGTTGAGAAGCGGCATGACGATCCAAATGGACGGCCCGGACGAGATCCGGCCCGACGTGGCGGTGACGCGAAACCGGAGCGCGAGAACACTCCGAGAACTTGAACGACCGGCAGATCTAGGCCGGCGGTGATGCGATCGACTGTCGAAGCTCTGCGGACATTGCCCCGCTGCCCCCGAATCACCCTATGCCCGACTATAGACCGGCCGTGACTCGCGACACAAAGTGCAGGTCACATTCAGTGAACAGGAAACCGGATCGTCGACGCCGCTTCCTGTGTAAAAGCCCGCGGCGTTGCCGCGGAGACTCAGACCACCTCGCTTAGGCCCGCGGCGCCCGCTCCGGCGCTGCCGGCTCGCGCCTCCAGGGCCGCCACGCGGGCCGTCAGGGCCTCGTTCTGCGCCTGCAGCTGGGTCACGAGGTCGCGGAGCACGTCGAGCTCCTCGCGCGAGGCGATGTCGAGGTCGCGGACGACGCGCTCGAGCTGCGCCCGGACCACGGTCTCGGCCTCGCGGCGGACGCCCTGGGCGGCGCCGGCGGCGTCGGTCATCAGGCGGGCGAGGTCGTCGAACAGTCGATTGGAGGGGGGCATCGGGGTCTCCCGGATCGGCCGGCTGCCGCGGCGGCCGCCTGACGGCGCGATTCGAGCCGACGAGATAGGAATCTTCGCGATGGGGAGCAACGCCCGGCCCGGTCCGGGACCGAGCGGGGAGGCGGAGCAGGGCCGTCGAGGCCCGCTCCGCCGACGCCATCACATGTGGCGCATCATGCGGCGGTGCATGCGGCGATGCATCATCCGGCGCTCCATCCGGCGGTGCATCATGCGACGCTCCATGCGCCGGTGCATCATGCGGCGCTCCATCGGGGTCAGGCGGACGTGGGTCACCGCGTCGGGGGCCGCGACGGCGCCGGGCATCGCGGGGGCCGCCGAGGCCGGCTGGACGAGGGCGGCGCCGCCGAGGGAGGCCAGCACGGCGAAGGCGAAGGTCAGTTTCCTCACGAGGAGACTCCAGTTCTCTGAAGGCCGGGCTCGGCGCCCGGTTCATCCTCCCGGATGGGAGGTGCGGAGAGTCGTCTCGTGCCGGGGGACGGCACGGCGGGCCTGCGAGGACCCGCCGCCATCAACTTTCGATTTAGAGATTCGTTTCCTCGAACGCCTTCACCCACTCGGCGCAGATGCCCGAGCGGACGATGTCGTTGCGGGTGAACTCCACCACCGGGATCGGCATCATCCGGCTCTTGACCATGTGCATGACGGTGCGCAGGCCCGAGGTCTCGCGGAGATCCGTCTGCGAGACGTCGCCGTTGATGATGACCTGGCAATCGTCGCCGATTCGGGTCAGGAACATCTTGATCTCGTTGATCGTGGTGTTCTGCGCCTCGTCCAGGATCACGAGGCAGTTCTTGAAGGTCCGGCCGCGCATCACCTCGAAGGGGACGATCTCGATGTCGCCGGTCTTCAGGGCGATCTCGAAGGCGGCGGCGCCCATGCGCTCCTTCATGGCCTCGGTGAGCGGGGCGACCCAGGGGGCGATCTTCTCTTCCAGGGTGCCGGGGAAGTAGCCCAGCGACCGGCCCGAGGGCACGTTCGGGCGGGTGATGACGACCTTGGCGATGCGGCGCTGGCGGAGCTGGTCCGCCGCGCGGGTGCCGGCGATGAAGGTCTTGCCGGTGCCGGCGGGCCCCAGGACGATGACCTGCGGCGAGCGGGCGAGGGCGTCGAGGTACTCGGCTTGGCGCTCGGTGAGCGGTTGGATGGGAGCGAGATTGCGTTCTTCGTCGAAGCGTGTGCGATGAATGCGGGACGTGCGGTCTTCAACCAGTTCAAGTCGTGCGCGGCGTCTCTTCATGGATGTACACTCCAACGGGACTTGCCAACCTGGATCTGTATCTGAACTGCCGTTTACCTGCGTGCTCCCGGGTCTACTCGTTTGCGGAACTTAATACCGGCCCCAGGCCGAAGGTTCCGCCCCGCGCTCGTCCGCCTGTGGAGAGCGTCACGACGTTTCGTGCGCGGCCGAATACGCGATGCAACTGACGCACCATCGCGATTCGCGCCCGACGATTGCGCGTCGGGTGTGACTAAGGGGTGACGGTCGGTCGAGAGGCTTCGGAAAAGCCGCGCGGCTGGCGCGGATGCATCAGGTTCGGGACGGTGGTGTCGCGGTGACGCGGCATCCGGCACGATCGCGATCCTCCCCGCCCGCACGGGCGAAGCCGGCCGACCCTGCCGCCCTGACACGTCCGGGCTTGGTCGGCGGGACTAGCTCGATCCGGCCTGGACGAAGCTGTCGAGGACCATCTTCCGGCCGGCCTTGTCGAAGTCAACGGTCAGCTTGTTGCCGTCGACCGCGGCGACCGTTCCGGGGCCGAACTTGGTGTGGAAGACCCGCTGGCCGGCCTGGAAGGCCGAGGGCGCGCCGGTCGACTTGGCGATCAGCTCGCCCTCGATCTGGCGCGGACCGCCCGCTTGGCCGCCGGACCGGCCGCCCGGGGTCGCCGCGCGGAAGCCGCCCGCGGCGCCGAACCCGGACCGGCCGCCCGGCGCGGTGTTGGCCTGCGCCCGCTGCCAGCCCGGCGTGCCGTAGCTCGACCCGAACGGCGCCGGGTTGCGGTCGAACCGCGAGGCGCCGGCGGAGAAGTGGGCGGGGGCCTCGACCACGTCGACCGCCGTCTCGGGCAGCTCGTCGATGAACCGGGACGGGATGGTCGAGGACCAGAGCCCGTGGATGCGCCGGTTGACCGCGAAGGACAGCTTCGCGCGCTTGCGCGCCCGGGTCAGGCCGACATGGGCGAGGCGCCGCTCCTCCTCCAGGCCCGCCCGGCCGCTCTCGTCCAGCGCGCGCTGGTTCGGGAACAGGCCGTCCTCCCAGCCGGGAAGGAACACGGTGTCGAACTCGAGCCCCTTGGCGGCGTGGAGCGTCATCAGCGAGACCCGCTCGGCGCCCTCGGCCTCGGAGGCCTCCATCACCAGGGAGACGTGCTCCAGGAAGGCCGCGAGGTCGGGGAACTCCTCCATGGAGCGGACGAATTCCTTCAGGTTCTCCAGCCGGCCGGCGGCGTCGGCGGAGCGGTCCTTCTGCCACATCTCGGTGTAGCCGGACTCCTCAAGGATGGTCTGCGCGACCTCGCTGTGCGGCTGCGATTCCACGAGCCGCGCCCACCGCGAGAAACTCTCGGTGAGCGCCCGCAGGGTGGAGCGGACCCGGGGCTTCAGCTCGTCGGTCTCGCACAGGCGCTCCGCGGCGATCCGCAGCGGCAGCCGGTTGGCGCGGCCGTAGGTGTGGAGCTGCTGCAGGGTAGCGTCGCCCAGGCCGCGCTTCGGCGTGTTCACGATCCGCTCGAAGGCGAGGTCGTCGCTGACGTTCACGGTGGCGCGCAGGTAGGCCAGCGCGTCGCGGATCTCGGCGCGCTCGTAGAAGCGCGGGCCGCCGATGACCCGGTAGGGCAGCCCGAGCTGGACGAACCGGTCCTCGATCTCGCGCATCTGCGCGGAGATCCGCACCAGCACGGCGATCTCCGACAGGGGGTGCTGCTTGGACTGGAGGGATTCGATCGACTCGGCGAGCATCCGCGCCTCCTCCTCGGAATCCCACGCGCCCGTGACGGTGACGCGCTCGCCCGGCTCGTCGTCGGTGCGCAGGGTCTTGCCGAGGCGGCTCTCGTTCTTGGCGATCAGCCCGGAGGCGGCGGCCAGGATGTGGCCGGTGGAGCGGTAGTTGCGCTCCAGCCGCACCACCACCGCGCCCGGGAAGTCGTGCTCGAAGCGCAGGATGTTGTCGACCTCGGCGCCGCGCCAGCCGTAGATCGACTGGTCGTCGTCGCCCACGCAGGCGATGTTCTTCCGGGCCTGCGCCAGCAGGCGCAGCCACAGGTACTGGGCGACGTTGGTGTCCTGGTACTCGTCGACCAGGATGTAGCGGAACCGGTCCTGGTAATTGGCCAGGACGTCGGGGTTCTCCCGCCAGAGCTTGAGGCAGAGCAGCAGGAGATCGCCGAAATCGACGGCGTTCAGCGTCGCGAGCCGGGCTTGGTAGGCCGTGTAGAGGGCGCCGCCCTTGCCGAACGCGAAGGCCGCGGCCTCGCCCGGGGGCACCTGCTCGGGGCCGAGGCCGCGGTTCTTCCAGCCGTCGACGGCGTGCGACAGGGCCCGGGCCGGCCAGCGCTTCTCGTCGACGTTCTGGTCGGCGATGACCTGCTTCATCAGCCGGAGCTGGTCGTCGGTGCCGAGGATGGTGAAGTCGGATTTGAGCCCGACCAGCTCGGCGTGGCGGCGCAGGATCTTGGTGCCGATGGCGTGGAAGGTGCCGAGCCAGGGCATGCCCTCGCCGGCCGGCCCGATCAGCGCGCCGATCCGGTGCTTCATCTCCCGGGCGGCCTTGTTGGTGAAGGTCACCGCCAGGATGTCGAAGGGACGCGCCCGCCCGGTGGCGATCAGGTGGGCGATGCGGGTGGTCAGCACCCGGGTCTTGCCGGTGCCGGCGCCGGCCAGCACCAGGACCGGGCCCTCCGTGGTCTCGACGGCGCGGCGCTGCTCGGGGTTCAGCCCCTCGAGGTAGCCGGCCGCCTCGCGGCGGAGGGCGCCCATGGCGCGGGCGGCGATGGACGTGGCGGGCGCGCCGTCCCCGGCGGCCTGCGGATGCGGACGGTTCTGCATCCCGCTTCCCTGGACCAAATCGCGAACGGCGTCGAGGCCGTTCGCGCCGCGGAGGGGGGCGGAGCCGTGAAACGCGGCTGTCCGCGCCGGGACGATCCGGGGTCTGCAGGCGCGCGCCGCCTGCCCCTCGGCGGCCGCGGATCGGCACGTGTGCGACCGGGGGCCGCCAGCGGCGGAGCGCGACGAGCCCCCTCTCCTCCACGGGAGAGGGGACCCGCGCCGGGTCCGGAGGCCGCAGGCCCGGCGTGCCGCGAGCCGCTCCCGACCGTGGCATCGCCGCTGGCGCCCCCGGCGGCTTATCGTGCTATGGCCGTGGCGACTGACTCGCGGGGGCACGCGGGGCACGGCGGCCCGGTGAGGTCGCGGCCTCGCGCAGAGATGGTGCGGAACGGGACCATTGCGTGATCTTCTGACCGCGCTGGCGTGCGCCGTCATCCTGGTTCTCGTGGCGGCGCTCGCGGTTCCGCCCTTCGTCGACTGGCAGGCCCATCGCGGGCTCGTCGACCGGGCGCTCGCCCGGTCCCTCGGCGTGCCGGTCCGGACCGACGGCCGGATCGAGGTCCGCCTGCTGCCGTCGCCGCGGCTGCGCGTGGACCGCCTCCACCTCGGCACCGATCCGGACCGCCCGAGCCTGGATGCCCGGTTCGTCAAGGCCGAGATCGCCCTCGCGCCGCTCCTGAAGGGCGAGTTCCGCTTCACCGAGACCCGGATCGGCCGGGCCGAGATCAAGCTCCCGGTCGCCGGCCCGGACACGCTGAAGCTGCCGCCCGATTTCGGCGGAGCCCTGCGCGACCGCGACCTCGCCATCGAGAACCTGCAGATCCAGCAGTTCCTCGTCACCACGCAGGTCCCCGCCACCGGGCGGACCGACCAGCTCTACGTCCAGGACCTCCGCCTGCAGGCGCCGGCCCTGGTCGGGCCCTGGCGGATCGAGGGGACGAGCGGCGGCATCCCGTTCCGAGCGGTCAGCGGCACGCCGGGGCCGGACGGGCGCCTCGCCGCCAAGATCTCGGGCGGCGGCGACGCGGCGCCGCGCTTCGAGGCGGACGCGCGGTTCGGCCTCGCCCCTGCCGAGGCCGGCGGCACCCAGGTCGAGGCCGAGGGCTCCGCCCGCCTCGTCGTCGGGCCGCCGACCCAGGCGGCCGGCGCCTACCTGCCGTTCTCGCTGGCCGGCACCTTCAAGGCCCGGGGCACGCAGGTGCGGTTCGAGGCCATCGACCTCGCCATCGACCCCGGCGGCCGGGCCCTGCGGCTCGGCGGCACCGGACGGCTCGACCTGCGCCAGTGGCGCGCCGGTCTGACCCTGGACGCCCGCCGCCTCGACCTCGACGCCTTCCTGGCCTCGGCGGAGGGGCAGAACCTGATCGCCCGCGGCCTGCCGCGCTCGGCCGGCAGCCTGCCGGCGATGCTCGACCTCGACCTCACCGTGGGCAGCGCCGTTCTGGGCGGCGAGGACTGGTCGAACCTCGCCCTCACCGGCACCCTGGAGCGGGCCGGCGGCCTGCTGCTGCGCCGCTTCGCGGTGACCGGCCCGGCCGAGTCCACCGTGACGGCGAGCGGGCAGGTCGAGACGGCGCCGCTGCGCTTCTCCGGTCCGGTGGCGCTCGCCGCCCCCGACTCGGAGGCGCTCGGCCGCTACCTCCGCCGCCTCGGCGCCGAGGGGCCGCTCGTCGCGCTCCTCGACGGGCGGAAGATCGAGGCCGCCGCCGACCTGTCGGCCGCCGGCACCGGCCTGTCCCTGCGCAACATGCGCCTGGGCCTCGGGCCGGCGCGGATCACCGGCAACGCCCGCTACACCGCCGCCGAGGGCACCGAGCGCGGCCGGTTCGAGGCCCAGATCCGCGCCACCGGCCTCGACATCGCCGGCCTGCCGCCCCTCGGGACGGCGCTCGGCACCCTGCGCGACACCGACCTCGCCCTGACCCTGGAGGCCAAGGACGTCCGGTTCGGCGCCGCGGGCTCCGGCACCGGCACGATCGCGGCGCGGATCCAGTCGGACGGCGCCGGCCTCACGGTCGACAGCCTCGACGTCACCGACCTCGCCGGCGCCAGCGCCCGGCTGTCCGGGCAGATCGGCGCGGACGGGACCGGCCGCGTCTCCGGGCGCCTGAAGGCGCCGGCGGCGGCGCCCCTGCTCGGCCTGCTCGAGCGGGTCTGGGTGGGCGAGATCCGCCTGCTGCCCGCCTTCCTGCGGGACGCGCCCCTCGACCTCGCCGTCACCCTCGACCGGGAGGGCGGCGCGGCCGCGGCCCTGCGGACCCAGGCCCGGGGCAGCGCCGGTGGCGGCACCCTCGACCTGACGCTCGCGAGCCGCGGCGCGCGGATCGAGGGCGGCACCGCCATGCTCGCGGCGCCGCGGGCCGGGCCGTGGTTCGGCCGCACCGACATCCCGGGGCTCCAGCAGCCCGCCGAGCTGCACCTGACCGCCGAGAGGCCGGACGGCCAGGCCCTCGCCCTGACGGCGAACGGCACGGTCGCGGGCCTGCGGCTCGCCACCGGCCGCCCGATCCTGGTCGGTCCCGACTTCGTCCCGACCGGCGGCACGCTCCGCGCCGACACGGCGGACCTGGCGCCGTTCCTGACGCTGGCCGGCGCCGCGACCCTGGCGCCGGGGGCGTGGCCGGCCGACCTCACCGTCACGCTGTCGCGGCAGCAGGGCGAGGCCGCCGCCGCGCTCGCCGGCACGGTGGCGGGCGCGGGGGTGAACGGGACGCTGCTGCGGGCGGCGGGCGGGGCCCTGCACGGCCGCCTCGCCCTCGACCGGCTGTCGATCCCGCAGCTCGCCGCCGCCCTGGTGATCCCGCCGGGCGCCAACGGCGCGTTCGCGCCGCCGACCGCCCACCCGGCCGTGTCCCTCGACGTCCGCGTCGCCAGCCTGGATCTCGGCCGCGGCCTCGTCGCCACCGACGCGGCCGCCGCCCTCGGCCTCGCCGACGCGGGCCTCACCCTGCGCGACCTGACCGGCAAGCTCGCCGGCGGCCGGCTCGCGGGCTCGGTGACGGTCGCCCGGCCCGGGGCCGGGGCCTCGGTCTCGGGCTCGGGCAGCCTCGACGGCGCGGCGCTCCCGATCCTGGCCGGCGGACCGTTCGGCGGCCGCCTGAGCGCCGACCTGCGCTTCGCCGCCACGGCCGAGACCCTGTCGGGCCTCGCCGACAGCCTCTCGGGCAGCGGCGCGCTCACCCTGACGGACCTGAGCCTGCCCGCGGCCGATCCCGCGGCCCTCGGCCGGGCGCTGGCCCGCGCGGCCGAGATGGACGACCCGCTCCGCGAGGGGCGGCTCCAGGCCCTGGTCACCGAGGAGCTCGCCCGGGGCGGCGCGCAGGCGCGGGGATCCGCCCGGGCCGCCGCCACGATCGTGGGGGGCGTGCTGCGGGCCGGGCCGTTCGACCTCGATCTCGGGCCGGCCCGCTGGGCCGGCACCGTCGGCTACGACCTGCGCGCCGGCCGCCTCGACGTCCGCGGCACGCTCGTGGGCGGCCCGGTGCCCCGCGGCTGGAATGCCGGTCCGCCCGCGGTCCAGTTCGGCCTGACCGGGCCCCTGAGCGCGCCGGAGCGCGCGCTCGACGTCGGCACCCTGTCGAACGGCCTCGCGGCCTTCGTGCTCCAGCGCGAGCTGGAGACGATCGAGCTGACCGAGGCCGACCAGGTGGAGCGTCAGCGCCGCCGCGCCCGGATCGAGATGGACCGCGCCCGCGCGGCGGCCCTCAAGGCCGCGGCCGAGAAGGCCACCGCCGACAGGGCTGCCGCCGACAAGGCCGCCGAGGAGGCGGCGAAGCGGGTCCGCAATCCGGAGGAGGGGATCGCCCAGCCGCCGGCGCCCGCCGAGGCCCGGCCGTGAAGCCCCGGCCGCGTCCCGACGGGCCGGGGCGACGCGGAGGCCGCGAAGGGGCCGTCCAGAGCCGACGGTGACCCCCGGAGCCCTCCTTCGAGGCTCGCCGGGGCGGGCACCGCGGGATGAGGGCGTGGAAGGGGGCGATCACCCCGAGAGCCTCGGGCGCAGCACCCCGTCGCGGACGCCGCGCCCGCGCGGCGCTCAGGCCTTGCCCACCGCCATGAGCGCGAAGGCGTAGATCAGCGCCACCTCCTCCAGCCGGTCGAACCGGCCGGCGGCGCCGCCGTGGCCGGCCTCCATGTTGATCCGCAGGAGCACCGGCCCGCCGCCCGTCATGGTGGCGCGCAGCCGCGCGACCCACTTGGCCGGCTCCCAGTAGGTCACCCGCGGGTCGGTGAGCCCGCCGAGCGCCAGGATCGCCGGGTATTCCTTGGCGGCGACGTTGTCGTAGGGCGAGTACGACAGGATCGTCCGGAAGGCGGTCTCGCTCTCGCCCGGGTTGCCCCATTCGGGCCATTCCGGCGGCGTCAGCGGCAGCTCCGCGTCCAGCATGGTGTTGAGCACGTCGACGAAGGGCACGTCGGCGACGATCCCGGCGAACAGCTCCGGCGCGAGGTTGGCCACCGCCCCCATCAGCATCCCGCCGGCCGACCCGCCGTGGGCGACGATGCGCTTCTCGGACGTGTAGCGGGCCTCGATCAGCGCCCGCGCGCAGGCGATGAAGTCCGTGAAGGTGTTGGGCTTCTTCTCGCGCTTGCCGTCGAGGTACCAGCGCCAGCCCTTCTCGGTGCCGCCGCGGATATGGGCGATCGCGTAGACGAAGCCGCGGTCGACGAGGCTCAGCAGGTTCGTGCGGAACGCCGCCGGCATCAGCGTGCCGTAGGAGCCGTAGCCGTAGAGCAGCAGCGGCGCGCCGCCGTCGAGGGCGAGGTCCCGGCGATGCAGCAGCGAGATCGGCACCTGCTCGCCGTCGGGCGCGGTGGCGAAGAGCCGCCGGGTCACGTAGGCGGCCGGGTCGTGACCGCTTGGCACCGCCTGCCGCTTGCGCAGGAGCCGGGTGCGGGCCGCGCAGTCGTAGTCCCAGGTCTCCGACGGGGTCGTCATCGACGAGTAGACGAAGCGGATCGTGGCCGTGTCGAAGGCGAGACCGGCCCGCAGGCCGAGGGAGTAGGCCTCCTCGGCGAAAGCGACCGTGTGCTCGGTACCGTCGGCGAGGTCGCGCACGACGATCCGCGGCCTGGCGTTCTCGATCTCCAGCCGGATCAGGTGGCCGGCCAGCAGGTGCAGGTGGCGGATCATCACCCCGGACCGGTGCGGCACGAGGTCGGTCCAGTGGGCGCGGCCCGGATCGTCGAGCGGCGCGGTGACGATCTTGAAGTCCTCGGCGCCGTCCGCGTTGGTGCGGATGAACAGGCGGTCGCCGCGGTGCTCGACCCCGTAGATCAGCAGCGGCGTGCGCGGCTCGACGAGGCGCAGGCGGGCGTCCTGCGCGTGCCGGTCGAGGAGCCGGACCTCGGAGGTCTCGTGGTCGCTCACCGTCACGTCGAGGAAGGCGCCGGACTGCGTCTTGCCGATGTGGACGAAGTAGCCGGCGTCGGCCTCCGTGTAGACGGTCTCGTCCTCGCTCTGCCCCGTGCCGACGCGGTGGCGCATCACCTTGGCGGGCCGGTGGTTGGCGTCGACCGCCACGTACCAGAAGCTCGCGCCGTCCGCGGCCCAGACCGCCTCGCCGGAGGTCGCCTCGACCCGGTCGTCGAGGTCGAGGCCGGTGGCGACGTCGCGCACCCGGATCGTGTAGAGTTCCGAGCCCTTGGTGTCGACGCTCCAGGCGAGGCGGGCGTGGTCGTCGGAATGGACGGCGGCGGCGATCTCGAAGAACGGCAGGCCCTCGCCCTCGCGGTCGCCGTCGATGAGGATCGTCTCGTCCGGGTCCGGCCCCGACTCGGGCACGTCGGGGGCGGTGGCCGGCCGCCGGCAGATCAGCGGGTGCTGCCCGCCCTCGCGGTGGCGCGTGTAGTACGCGAAGGGCCCGTCGGGCTCGGGGACGCCGCTCTCGTCCTCCTGGATCCGCCCGCGCATCTCGGCGACCAGCTGGCGCCGCAGCTCCGCGCTCCCGGCGAGCGCCGCCTCGGCGAAGGCGTTCTCGGCCTTCAGGTAGGCGGCGATGTCGTCCGGCAGCGCGGCCGGGTCCTTCAGGACCGTCTGCCAGTTCTCGGCCTTCAGCCACGCGTAGTCGTCAATGATCTCCTGCCCGTGGACGCTGAAGCGCCGCGGCCGGGCCTCGGCCACCGGCGCGCCGGTCCTGTGAGCGAGCAAGCCGTGGCCGATCTCCGTCATCGTCTCTCCCGTCGGGTCCCGTCGCGCGCGGGTGTCGCGTCCGGGTGAGCGGATGTGTCCCGCCGGGCGCGCGGATGCAAGGCGTCCGGAGGCGGGGCCGGGGCGGGAGCCCTGTGCCGCCGGCCGGGTCGGCGCGGCCGCGGGACCGGCGCCGACCCGTTGCCTCGCGGCATCGGTGGCGCGGGAAACGGCCGGGCCGCGGACGGGATCCGCGCGTCCGGTCCCGCGCCGGAGCGGCGTCCGGAGCCGCGCCGGGGCGGCCGGATCGGGCGGTCTCGGCGGGGACCGCGAACCCGCCAGGGACTTGGCGCAGCGGCCGTTTTCCGCCGCGTCCCGGCACCGGATCGCCCCGGGTGCTGCACAGGTCGTGACAAGTCGAGCCGAGCACAGGCCTGAGATAACCGGCCTGGGATTATCCGGCGCCGCGATCCGTCCGACCTAAAGGGGGATGTGCGGATGGTGGAATGGCCGATTCGATGCATGTTGTGTCTGCGGATTACCGGAAACATCGTACGAAGCGTGGGACAACGGGCGTTCTGGCGGGTGTCGCGGGGGTGCTGAGTCTGCCAGTGGCGGCGGCGGAACTTCCCGATCGGCGAAAATCGCAGCTCATCGAGCACGTGCGGATCTGCTCGGCCTACGGCCAAGCCTTCTTCTTCATCCCCGGCACGGATACCTGCCTGCGCCTCTCCGGCCGCGCGCGCTTCGAGTACGCCTACCAGCCCTCCTACAGCCGCTCAGGCACCGCTGCCGCCACCCCGGGGGATTACAGCGGCTACCAGGGCCGGCTCCGGATCAACCTCGATGCCCGGACCCAGACGTCCTACGGGACCCTGCGCGCCTTCCTGCGCCTCGACGCTGGGAGCCGGACCGGCTTCGCCACCATGCATGCCGGCGCGCTGAACCGGATCGGCGGCGCCTTCCCGGCCCTGGGCGTCGACCAGTTCGGGCGGGCCCAGCAGCAGTTCAACGTCGACAAGGCGTTCATCCAGTTCGCCGGCATCACCGCCGGCCGCGCCTCCTCGTTCTTCGATTTCTACGCCCACGACTTCGAGTTCATCGTCTCCACCATCGGCTCGGACAATCCCTCGACCAACCTCGCCGCCTACACGGCGACGCTGGGCAAGGGGCTGTCCGCCTCGCTGTCGGTGGAGGACCCGATGTTCCGCCGCACGCCGGTCTACGCGTCCCAGAACGCTCCGGCCTCGGCCTTCCCGAACCCCGGCGCGATCCTCTCGCCCGGGAACCCCGTCGCCCCGATCTTCGTCGGGTACGACGCCGCCGGCCGCCCGACCGGCGTGGGCTTCGTGGACACGGTCCAGCGCAGCCGCATGCCCGACCTCGTCGGCGTGCTGCGCTCCGACCAGTCCTGGGGCTCCGCGCAGCTCTCGGGCGCCGTGCACGAGGTCAACCACGGCCTGCTCAGCAGCGTCGCGTTCGCCGGCTCGAACCTGGGCGCGCCGGTCTCGGTGGGCAACAACCGCGCTCCGGCCGGCGGAGCCTCCGCCCTCGGCTGGGCCGTGCAGGGAGGCGTGAAGATCAACCTGCCAGCGATAGCGACCGGCGACACCCTCTACCTCCAGGGCGCCTACGGGGAGGGCACCGCCCTGTATACCGGCCTGCCGGCCTATAACGGCCCCTGGGCGCAGTCGGCCACGGCGGTGCAGGGGGCGGCCTTCTCCCAGTTCTTCAACGACGGCGTCATCAATCCCTTCACCCAGCGCCTCCAGCTGTCGACGAGCTACTCGTTCACGGCGGCGATGCTGCACTACTGGACGCCCGCGGTCCGCTCCGCCTTCTTCGGCTCCTACGGCGCCCTGAGCTTCGCCCGCGGCGCCCGCGCGGCGCAGGGCGCCTATTTCGGCGTGACCGGGACCGGGCCGGGCACCCCCGGGACGCGGTTCTTCGACCTGAGCCAAGTGCTGCGGGACAGCTACCGCTTCGTCGCCGGCGCCAACCTGATCTGGTCGCCGGTGAAGGAGTTCGATATCGGCGTCGAGGCGATCTACACGCGCTACGGGCCCCGGAGCGGCCGCATCCTCGACCTGGGCCGGTATCCCAACCAGAACGCGGCCTACGTCAACAACCCCGCCAACCCGGTCTCGACCGCCCGCCACGTCGACGTCATCCAGGTGCGCGCGCGCGTGCAGCGGGACTTCTGAGGGCGGCCGCGGGCGGCGAGACCGGCTTGGCCGGGAGCCGGTTCCGACCTCGGGCGTTGAACCGCCGGCCGTGGCACCCATCACGGTCGCCGGTTCGATCCCGAGGTGCCGACATGGACGCGATCCCCGATCCGCAGCCCGATCCGCAGGACGATCAACCCGCCGCGGACCTGGAGCGCGTCAACGATATCCTCGCCGTCTGGGCGGCGCGCTCCGCCGCCGAGAGCGACGCGCTGATCGACCGGTTCGAGGCCATGGGGTACGAGGTCCGCGGCAAGTCCGAGGACGAGATCGCCGACGTCCTGCACCGGCCTCCGACGCGCGCCGCCGCGAGATAGCTGTGGGTTGTAGGTAAAAAAGCCTTGACCTTCTAAGTTTTCCTGAGACACTGGGGGCTTCGCACGTCCGTCGTAGCATGCACGGAACAAAACATGAACAAATCTTTCAGGGGCGGCCGTTCAGCCACCGCGGGGGCCCGCCCGCGCGGCGCCGCCGCGGGCGACCTCCCGGCGGAGGCGTCGCGCCTGCTGGCGCGGCTCGGCGAGCCGGGCGCCTACGCGCGGCCCGACCCCCTCGTCGAGGAGGCGCTGGTGACCCGGCGGGGCGGCGACGGGATCTCGGTGGGGAGCGGGCGCTTCGCGGCCGCCTCGGGGCGGGCCCTGGCGGCGGCCGATCTGGCGACGTGGAACGCGGCCGGCACGCGCCTGACGATCAGCGAGGCCGGGCGGGCGCGCCTGCGCCGCGAGGCCAGGCCGGGGGACCTGGCCTTCGCGGACCAGCACCGGGAGCTGGCCGTCGTGCAGGGCGGCGCCGGACCGACCCTGCGCAACGCCGCCGAGAACCCCCTGGCCTGGATGGTGCGCCGGCGCGACCGGGACGGCGCGCCGCTCATCGACGCGGCCGCCTTCGAGGCCGGTGAGCGGCTGCGGCGGGACATGACCGCCGCCGCCCTGCTGCCGCGGATGGGCGCGGATCTCGGGGCGCCCCGGATCGACGGCGGCGGCCCGCGCGACCCGGCCTCCGCGGCCGACCACGTGATCGCGGCCCGGCAGCGGGTGCGCGGCGCCCTCGACGCGGTCGGGAGCGACCTCTCGGGCCTGCTGATCGACCTCTGCGGCTTCCTGAAGGGGCTGGAGCGGATCGAGGCGGAGCGGCGCTGGCCGGCCCGGTCCGCCAAAGTCGTGGCCCGCATCGCCCTGGGGCGGCTCGCCGAGCATTACGGTCTGGAGCGGGAGGCGACCGGACCGGACCGGGCCCGCCTGCGCCTCTGGCGGGGGTGAGGCCGCCCGGGCCGCTCAGGCCTCGGCGGCGAGCCGGACCGCGTCGCGGTGGATGCGCTCCGCCATCGCCCGCACGCCGTTGGAGCGCTTCGACGTGACGTGGGCGCCGAAGCGGAGCTGTCGGAACAGGTCGAGGCCGTCGGTCTCGGCGGCCTCCCGGGGGGTCTTGCCGGTGTAGAGCGCGATCATCAGCGCCACGAAGCCGCGCACGATGAACGAGTCGCTGAAGCCGTGCAGGACGAGGCGCGGCGTGCCGTCCGCCCGCTCCGCGCGCGTGTCGATCCAGACCTGGCTCTCGCAGCCGTGGACGCGGTTCGCCTCGGTCCGCTCCGACTCGGGCATCGGCGGCAGGGCGCGGCCGAGCTCGATCAGGTATTCGAGCCGCATGTCGTCGTCTTCGACGATCTCGAAATTCTCGATGATGGTGTCGATCGGAGGGAGCATGCTCGGCCGGGTCCGGAGAGGTCTGCGCCGCTATAGGCCGGCCGCGCCGCCGTGGCGACGGGGTCCGGCGCCGCGGGCGCTCATTGCGCGCCGGGCCGCGCCGGCGGCAGGGTCAGCCACAGGGGATCGCCCGGGCTGGCATCGCCCGCCACGGTGATCTCCGCCTGCGCCGCGTAGGCGGCGATGAGGCGGGGGCCGAGCTTCGGGACGTTCGGCCGTCCGGACTCGGCCATGTCGCTCACCCCCGAGACGATCGCGAGCCGCAGGGGCGCGCCGGCCTCGATGTCGATGGCGATGGAGCAGGCGACGTGCTCGGCGGTGGCGTCGAGGCACTCGGCCACGATCTCCGCGACGATCATGCCCAGCGCGTTGGCGGTGCGCGGCTCCACGAGGCCGTTCCCGGAGCCGCCGACCTGGACGCCGATCCGCCCGGCGCGCCGGAGCTGCCCGAGCCCCGAGGCGAGGCGGTGCAGGTAGTCCTTGAGGTCGATCGACGCGATGTGCGGTGCCTCGTGCAGGTGCTGCTGCACCAGCGCGATCGCCCGGACCCGCTGGCCCAGCGCCTCGAAGCTGCCGCGGCAGGCGTCCGGGGCCGCCCGCCCGTAGAGGCCGATCAGGCTGACCATCACCTGGAGGTTGTTACGGACCCGGTGATAGACCTCGGCCAGCAGCGCCTCCTTCTCGGCCAGCGCGTGCTCGATATGCTCCTCCGCGTGCTTGCGGTCGGTGATGTCGAAGCAGGAGCCGAGATAGCCCTGGAACCGGCCGTCCTCGACGAGCGGGCGGGCCGTGTCGAGGAGCCAGCGGTACTCGCCGTCGTGCCGCCGCAGGCGGAACTCGACGGTGAACGGCGCCCGCGTCGCGAAGGCCTCGGCGACGATCCGGGCGTGGCGCTCGAAATCCTCGGGATGCAGCCCGCTGCGCCAGCCGAGGCCGAGCTCCGCCTCCAGGGGGCGGCCGGTGAATTCCAGCCAGCACTCGTTGTGGTGGATCGCGTGGCCGGCCTCGTCCGAGCGCCACATCATCAGCGGCACGACGTCGGCGAATCGCTTGAAGCTGTCGCTCAGGGCGGCGGCTTCCGCGGTACCCTGTGCCGGACCCCGACCCGGGTTCCCCGCGGGGCCGTTGCCCGGCGAGTCTTCCGCGCCGGACCCTGGTGGCTCACCGACCATTCTGTACCCGATTCACTCTGACGAACTGCGTGAAAGGCGACGCCTGCGTGCGGATGGCGCCGGTCAACGTGTCGACCGGACGGCCGTTCCGGTCCTGAACCGCCTTCAGATCCGCCAGTCAGCGGGACATTAGCGGCAATACCTTTCGAGCCCGTTCAGCATCCCGCCGTCGTGCGGGCCCGCACAGGTCGAACGACCCGCCGCGTGGCCCGGCCGGCGGACCGGCCACATCCCCCGCGCACAACCTGTAGCCGGTCATGGGATAACCGTAGATCGTGCGTGACGCCTCGTCTCAGTTGTGTCTTTTGGCATCAGACACAACCTTGAGGATACCGTGCTGCCTGCCCCGACCGCGACAAGCGCCGCCCGCCGCGGACGGCGCCCTGTCCGTCACCCCCCTCGGAGCGCCGCCCGCTGGCCGGTGCTCGCCGGCCTCGTCCTCATCGGCCTGTCGGGCAGCGCCGTCGCCCGGCCGTTCCCGGAGCCCGACGACCGGACCCTCGACCGCCACGGCCATTACCGCAGCCGGGACGGGTCCGACGTGCACCGGCCGGCCAAGAGCCTCGACGGCGGGAAGCCCGCGGGGGCCACGGCCAAGTGCCGGGACGGCACGTGGAGCTTCAGCCACACGCATCGCGGCACCTGCTCCCGCCACGGCGGCGTGGCGCACTGGGAGGGTTGAGGCTCCGCGCCCTGCCTTAAATCCTATGACCGCCGCAAATTAGGAATTTACACTTGACACCGGCGCGCTGTCGGGGTATCACCTCGGCACGGTCGAGACGTGTGCGGAGAGACGCCGATGTGGCCACCCCCTCCCGGCCGGGCGGACAGCCGCGCCGAGGCGCTGACGCTCCTGCGGGAGACCGACCTGACGTTCGACGCGATCGGGGACCGCCTCGGCGTCCATCCGAGAACGGTCCGCACCTGGAACGCCCGGGCCGGCTGGCCGAGGCCGCGGCGGTTGCGGCCGCGACTCCTGACGCGGCGCTGGCCGGCGGCGCGCCGCGCCGCCCTGATCCGCCTGCTCTGCACCCCGGGCGCCGATCCCGGCGACGTCACCGAGGTCCTGGGTCTCGGCCGGCTCGACGCGGGGATGATGGCCTCGGCCTTCGGGGTGGACCTGCCGCTGCCGCCGGCGGTCACCGGGCGCGGCGACCCGGCGGCCGATCCGGCGACCCTGCGGGCGCGTCTGCGCGCCCACATCGCCCGGCAGATCGCCGCCTTCGACGCGGCGCTGAGCGGGGCGGGGCCGGGCGCGCGCGACTCCGCCCGGGTCCTGCGCGACCTCGGCGGGCTCAAGCGGCTTCTCGACACGGTGGATGCGGCGGGCGCGCGCGCCGCCGCGGGGGAGGGGGGCGATGGCACCGAACCCGAACCCGACCTGCCCGCCCTGCGCGCGGAGATCGCGCGACGCGTTGCTGGCTTTGTCGGCGGCCGGGCGGCTGCCTGACTTCCTCGGGACGCTGCCGCCGGATCTCCTCCGGGCGCTCGCGGGCGACTGGCTGCACCAGGCCCGGCCGGACCAGCTGCCGCCGCCCGACGCGGAGCCCTGGACCACCTGGGCGGTGATCGGCGGCCGCGGCAGCGGCAAGACCCGCACCGGGGCCGAGTGGGTCGACGCCCTCGCGCGGGGCGACCCGGCCTTCGCGGCCGCGCCGGTCGGGCGGATCGCCCTGGTGGGCGAGACCCATCTCGACGTGCGCGACGTGATGGTCGAGGGGCCCTCCGGCCTGCTCGGCCTGCCGGCGCGGGGGCGGGCCCGGCCCACCTGGTCGCCGAGCCGCCGCCGGGTGGAGTGGAGCAACGGCGCCGTCGCGCTCGCCTTCTCGGCGGAGGAGCCCGACGCCCTGCGCGGCCCGCAATTCGGCGCCGCGTGGTGCGACGAGGCCGCCAAGTGGCGCCGGCCCGAGTGTCAGGAGCGCGTTTAACATGCCCCAAATAGGGTTTAACGTCCCCCGGTTGACGGAATAGGCTACCCCTTCGCCCTTGCAACCCGAGTTGAAGCAGTGCCATCGCCTGCCGCGCCGTTCGAATAAGCTACCCCCAAACGCGGTGCTTGGGGCTATCTCCGACCTGTATGCAAGCCATTCGCTGACCTTCCCGGCTCCTCGCCCAGACCAAGGCCGGACGCATCGGGCCGTGGAGCGTCAAGCTCGCCTTCACGGCCGATTCGGAGTTCGCACGTGAGCGGGGGCGCCCTGAGCGTGTCGATTGACCTCGGTCCTGACGCGTCGATATCCCAGCGCCCTCTCACGGGACCTGACACGGAGTCTAGGCCTCAAGCCGGGCGATATGAGGCTCGTCTGAGCGACCCAGCCCCCCCCCCCGGCCCGTTCAGTACAGGCGCCAGGCTCCAGCCTGCTTCCTGGCCTTCTTCAGGCGGCGCAGGCTCCTGATCGCGCGGACGAGCTTCTTGGCCTGACGCTTCTCGCAGGTCTCGATGACTGGCCGACCGGCGACCTTGACCATGAAGTGCCCGTCGGCCGCCTTTTCCTTGGTGACGTAGTGCATGGTCGGCCTCCTGTCGTTCGGGGCTCGGACGTCGAGCGGCCTGTCTCCGGGGTAAGTGCATGCGGCGACGAAGGGCGCGCGGACGCCCGGGGTGCTTGGAATCGGAGATGGACACGCGGGCGGGCGTCGCAACCCGGCTCCCGCCTTCGTGATCCTCACCGAAGCGGCGTCCGCCTCAACGACCTGACGCTCCCTGGGCCGCGATCTCCGCGGCCGCCCGGTCGAGATCCCGTTCGAAGCGAGGATCGCGGAACAGCACCTCCGCGATGACGGCCGCGGCGATCTTCCCGGCTTCGAGGTCTGACGGGAAATGGGTTCCGGCAATCATGCGGTTCTCCCCGTAGGAGGCCGCGAACGCGAACAGCGACTGGCGTTTCTCGGGCACGAGGCGCGACAACACCGTGGCCGCGAGATACCCGAACGTGGCGTGCCCACTCGGATAGGACGTGCTGTCGGAGCGATGGCCGAACGTGGCGAGGTCCGGCTTCACCTTATAGGGGCGCGGCCGGGCGATGGTGGCCTTGGCCGCCAGCACGGCGAGTTCGCCGTCTTGGAACACATGCTCGATCAGCGCTGCGGTGACCGGCATCGTCTCCGCCGTGAAGGCCGGGCCGAGCACACCGGTGAAGCGGTCGAGGGTGCACGGCAGGTTCGCGGTGATGCGGCGCTCGTCCTCGGGCGTGCGGGCACGGACGGCGGCTTCCACGGTCTGCAAGTCCACCTTGGCTGCTTCCAAACCGGCCTCGGGCGGGGGCGGTAGGACGCGCTGGAGCGCCATCGCCTCCGGGTCGATGTAGGTGCTGCGCAGCGTCCCGGCGGCGGCGGCAGGCAGGGCAAGGGACAGGACCACCGCCAGCGTCGCAGTGAATCGCTGGCAGCCCCTGACGAAGTTCCGATGTTTCACCGCCCCTCCTCACGCCGTGTCAGGTCGTACCGCCCGCAGTCACGTCGCCGGCCAGCTCCAAGGCTTTCCCGGGGGCGGTCTCCGGCAGCATCACCACGAGCACCCCGAGCGCGACCGCCGCGACGGCGGCGCACGCGAGATAGGCGGCATCGAACCCCGCCTGCTGGACCAAGGTTCCGGCGATCACGAACGATAGGGAAGCGCCCGCGCCCTGAACGGTCCCGATCAGGCCGTGGGCGGCGTTGTAGCGGCCGGTCCCGCGGGTGATGTCGGCCATCACCAAGGGCTTCACCGCACTGAGCAGGCCGGCGCCGACGCCGTCGAGGCACTGGACCGCGATCAGCCAATACGGGTCGCGCCAGACGAGATAAAGCAAGGCGCGCATGGGCAGCGCGGCGAAGCAGATCACGAGAAGAGGCTTACGGCCCCAATGTTCGGCCCGGCGGCCGACGATGAGCCCCATCGGCACCATAACCGCCTGCGCGCCGACGATGCAGACGGACACGATGACGGACGACCAGTCAGGGCGCGCTTGCCCGATCTCCTGAGCGACAAGGGTCAGCAGCGGCGCGTTAGCAAGATGGAAAAGACCCACGCAGGCGGCGAAGATCATGAGCGGCCGGCAGGTCAGCAGGGCTCGCCATCCGGCCGGGGCTTGTTCGCCTTCACCCTCGCCGCCACCGCGGGCTCGACGCGCGTCGATGGCACCTCGCGGGATCGAGTAGAGCGCCGCGGCCGAGACGATGGCGCAGGCCGGGACCAAGAGGAAGACCGCCCGGTCCGGGAACAGCCAACCGACGAGCCCGATTAGCACGGCGATGGCGACGTTCCCGGTCCGCTCCAGTGCGGCGTTGCGGCCGAAGCGCCGGGCGAGCCTGTCGGCCGGGAAAAGGCCGAGGGTCAGCGTTGCGATGGCCGGGCTCAGCATGCCCCCGACGGCGGCTAACACGCAGGAAGCCGCGAGCACGGGCCAGAACTGCGGGAAGAGCGCGACGAGGAGCGTGGCCAGCGAGAGCGCGACCAGGGCGCCGAGCAGGATGACTCGCTTGTCCCGCACTGCGTCGATGGCCGTCCCGATGGGTGTCTGAGCCACGATGCCGACGATGCCTGACACCGTGCTGACCAGTCCGACCGAGGCGTCGTCCCATCCGCGATGCACGTAGAGGTAGACGTTGAGGTAGGGCTTGATCGCCCCGTTCACGTCGATCAGCAGGAAGTTCAGGAGATCGAGAGGTCTGGAGATGGGCTTTCGCACCTGGGCGGCAGGCTGCCCGTCATCCTCGCCGCTGTCCTGCTCCACGTGGTCGGCCTCCCTTTCAAACTCACCTAGGGCGTCGCCGAACCAAACCGAATGAGGGAGCTATCCGCGGGCATGAACGATTTGCAGCCGTGCTCGACCCGGTGATCACGGACGGGGCGCTCGCCGTATGACCGCTCGGGGTGGGAAGCAGCTTGGCTGCTTTCGGTCGCAAGACGTTCTAAAGCGGACCTAGGATGAATCGCCGTCTCCGGATGGACGGTCCAACCCATCTCAGGGTCGAAGTTCGTTAAAGCCGGATGCCGTTTTCATCAGAGGCGATGCGACCGACGCGAAAGTGCGTTGCCTTGGGAGACAGAGTGATTCACGATCGCAAAGCCCCAATCACGCGACGTCTCGTGCTGGTCCGGCATGGCCAGAGCGTAGCCAACCGATCCGGTCTGTTCACGGGATTGCTGGACTCGCCCTTGACCGAGCAGGGTCGGATAGAAGCCGTGGCAGCCGGGCGGCGTTTGGCCGAGCGCAGCTGGCGCTTTTCCGATGCCTTCACCTCGACGCTGACGCGGGCCGTCGTGAGCGGCCGGCTTATCCTCGATACGCTCGGGCAACCCGGATTAATCCCTCAACGCTTCGCCGCGCTCGACGAGCGAGACTACGGCGACCTCAGCGGGCTCGACAAGACCGCCGCCGATGCGCGCTGGGGGGCGGAGCGGATCGAGACCTGGCGGCGCTCCTACGCCGAGGCGCCGCCGAACGGTGAGAGCCTGCGCGATACCGTCGCCCGCATCGTGCCATGCTACCTCCGATCCATCCTACCGGCGGTCATGGGCGGGGACGTGCTCGTCGTCGCCCACGGTAATTGCCTGCGGGCGCTCGTTATGGCGCTCGACGACCTCAGCCCGGCGGAGGTCGAGCAACTCGAACTCGCGACGGGCTCCGTCAGGATCTATGAGTTTGCTGCGGACACGACGATCGAGGCCCGCTGGATCGACGGTTGAATCCGCCTGTAGGCCCCCAAGAATGGGTCGCCTCACGCTTCGAAGGGATCCCCATTTGATCTAATTAAGTGATTGGAATTATCTAATCATTCCGTTGGAGTGAATGAAAGGGAAGTGGGATTCTCCGGCATCACATCGGAGCCACCCATGTCCGCCCCCAGACTTGTCTCCCACCCTCGATCGATGCGTGCCCTGGCCGGCACGAGAGCCATCCTTCCAGGACTGGGCCTCTGCGTGGCAGTTACCGCCGCAGCGGTCGGCTTCGAAGCCGTCGAGACGCACCTGTTCGGTCGCGCTTGGCTCGAAGCCCTGGTGCTGGCGATCCTCCTCGGGAGCGCGATCCGCACCGCCTGGACCCCGTCGCAGCGTTTCTTTCCCGGCATCGCCTTCGGGGCCAAGACCGTGCTGGAGATCGCGGTCGTAATGCTAGGCGCGTCGCTCAGCCTCGCGACGATCCTCGCCGCCGGCCCGGGCCTGCTCTTCGGCATCGCGGGCGTCGTCGTGGTCGCGATCCTGTCGAGCTACGGCATCGGCCGGGCGCTCGGACTGCATTCGCGCATGGCGATCCTCGTCGCCTGCGGCAACTCGATCTGCGGCAACTCGGCGATCGCCGCCACCGCCCCGGTGATCGGCGCCGACGGCGAGGACGTCGCCGCCTCCATCGCCTTCACCGCGGTGCTGGGCGTGCTGGTGGTGCTCGGCCTGCCGCTGCTGGTGCCGCTGCTCGGCCTGTCGCCGATGCAGTACGGCGTGCTCGCCGGCCTCACCGTCTACGCCGTGCCGCAGGTCCTCGCCGCCACCGCGCCGGTCGCGGCGCTCAGCGTCCAGGTCGGAACCCTGGTGAAGCTCGTCCGGGTGCTGATGCTCGGGCCGGTCGTTCTGATGCTCTCCCTCGGCGCGAGCCGGCTGCGCGAGGAGACCGACGAGGCCGCCCCCGGCGTCACAACCGGCGACCGCCCGGCCCCCGGCGGCCTCGCGATCCACCGCCTGGTGCCGTGGTTCATCCTCGCCTTCCTGGCGCTCGCGGGACTCCGCTCGGCCGGGCTGATCCCGCAAGTCGCGCTCGCGCCGATGTCGGAGACCGCCAACGTGCTGACCGTAGTCTCGATGGCGGCACTCGGCCTCGGGGTCGACGTGCGCAGCGTCGCCAAGGCCGGGGCGCGGGTGACCCTCGCTGTGGTCGCCTCGCTCCTTGCCCTCGGCGCCGTCAGCCTCGGCCTGATCCATGTGCTCGGCCTCGTCTGATCCACGCTATGGCATCGATCCGACCCCTTGATGGAAGAATTGCCGTGACACGTTCGTCCCAATCTTCATCCGAGGCAGTCGCGCAGGCGACGGGATGGTTGATGGGGCCGGGTCGCGAAGCGGTGGACGCGGCAGCCCTTCTCGATGGGTTCAGTGCGTGCCTCTCGGGGCTTGGCCTGCCGCTGGCCCGCGCCACCACCCACGCGCCGACCCTGCATCCGTCGTTCCGGTGGGTGATGCGCGTCTGGCATCCAGGAACGTCGAGCCTAGCCCTGCGTCGCCGCCACGGCATCGAGGGCACGCCGACCTTCCACGGCAACACCGTCGAGCACGTGGTCGAGACGCGGACCCCACTCCAATGCCGTCTCGACGGGGATGGGCCGCTGCCGTTTCCCGTGCTTGGCGAGCTTCGCAACGAGGGTCTGACCGACTACCTCATCGCGCCGCTGCATGCCGCGCGTGGACGCATGGGTGCCGCCTCCTGGGCCACGGCGAGACCGGGCGGCTTCACGCCGATCGAGATCGAGACGTTGCTAGCGCTGGTCGAGCCGTTCTCGCTGCTGTTCGAAATCAAGGCGCTCGACGACATGCTTGGCGCGGTCCTGAGCGCCTATGTCGGGCGCGACCCGGCGCGGCAAATCCTGGCCGGCACAGTGCGGCGCGGCGACGTACGCCTCATGCGGGCCGCGATGATGCTGACCGATCTGCGCGGGTTCGGTGAACTGTCCGACCGGCAAAGCCCCGACCATGTCGTGGCCGCCCTCAACCGGATGTTCGATGCCATCGTGCCGGCCGTCGAGGCGGAAGGCGGCGAGGTGCTAAAGTATATTGGTGACGGGCTGCTGGCCGTGTTCGATGCCGATCGCGACGAGGCCGAGGCGCGCCGTGCCGCCTTGCGTGCCGCCGAGGCCGCACTCGATGCGCTTGCGACCCTGCGCGACGGTGACAGGGCTGCCTTTGAGGTCGGCGTCGCACTTCATGTTGGGGAGGTCGCCTACGGCAATATCGGCGGCGGCGACCGGGTCGACTTCACGGCGATCGGCCGCGATCTCAACGTGCTCGCTCGCGTCGAGCGCCTGTGCAAGACCTACGACACGCCGCTGATCGCCACCGACACCTTCCTCCACGGCCTGGCGCATGCCCTCGAACCGCTCGGCATTGTCGCCCTTCGCGGTTTCGCCGAGCGTCACGCCTTGTTCGGGTGTCGCAGGACCGCGCCTGTCGAAGCACCGGCGGTCTGACGTCGAGACGATATCTGGCACCACCGGCGCGGAGATCCAAAATTCTCAAATCATCGCATTGGGAGATCGTTCGCATCGCGAAAGACCGTTGGTGGGAATTAAACGCATCCCGTAGCATCTCCCTAGTCGCAAGGAATCGCCACGGGTCCGGTGCCCTCGAACGCATCGACGCCGACGAACTTTGAAGGGAGAGACCATGCACGGATTGGAAAGACCGACGAACCGCCGCCTCCTGTTGGGCGGGCTCGGGCTCGGCAGCCTTGCCGCCGCGATGCCGGCCTGGGCCGCGGGCTCGGTGAAGCTGCCGCTACCCGGCGGCCCGGATGTGCGGGATCTCACGACGGCCTTTCCCGGCAAGGGCGAGATGATCCTCCAGCGTACCCATCCGCCGCTGCTGGAGACGCCGTTTGCGGTGTTCGATGAGGGCGTGTTCACCCCCAACGACCGCTTCTACGTGCGCTGGCACTGGGCCTCGATCCCAACCGAGGTTGATGCCGGCACCTTCCGTCTCAAGGTCCACGGTCATGTCGAGAAGGAGCTCTCGCTCTCCCTCGATGCCATCGCCGGCCTGCCGCGCTTCGAGATCGCCGCGGTCAACCAGTGCTCGGGCAACTCCCGCGGGCTGTTCGAGCCGCGGGTTCCCGGCGCGCAATGGGCCAACGGCTCGATGGGAAACGCCCGCTGGACCGGGGTGCGCCTCAAGGACGTGCTCGAAAAGGCCGGGGTGAAGGCCGGTGCCGTGCAGGTGCGCTTCAGCGGCCTCGATGAGCCGGTCGTGGACGACGCGCCGGACTTCAAGAAGTCGCTCGATCTCGACCACGCCTACGACGGTGAGGTGATGATCGCCTACGCGATGAACGGCGAGCAATTGCCGCTTCTCAACGGCTTCCCGCTTCGCCTCGTGGTGCCGGGCTGGTACTCGACCTACTGGGTCAAGATGTTGTCGGAGATCGAGGTGCTGGACAAGCCCGACGACCAGTACTGGATGAAGACCGCCTACCGCATCCCGGACGTGCCGGGCGCCAACATCAAGCCCGGCCAGACCGGCTTCAAGACGGTGCCGATCAACAAGATGGTACCGCGCTCGTTCGTCACCAACCTGCAGGATGGCGCCAAGGTGACGGCCGGCGCGCCGGTGGCGTTGCGCGGCATCGCTTTCGGCGGCGATTGCGGGGTGAAGGCGGTCGACTTCTCCGGCGACGGCGGCGCGACGTGGTTTCCAGCACAGCTCGGCGCGGACGAGGGCCCCTACAGCTTCCGCCGCTTCGAGGGCAGCCTGCCGGCGTTGGCCGCCGGCACCCACACGGTGAAGGTCCGCTGCACCAACACCAACGGCGTCGCGCAGCCCACGGACCGGGTCTGGAACGGGGCCGGCTTCATGCAGAACGGTATAGAAACCGTGTCCTTCCAGGCCGCTTGAGGAGAACAGCCATGACCCCGATCCGCTCTGCAGCCCTCAGCGTCGCGCTCATACTGTCTCCCCTGGTGGCGCTCGCCGCCCCGGCTCCCGAGCCGATGCGCTTCACCTCGCAATCGATCGAGATGCCGACCTCCGACCGGATCTTCCCCGACGGGCCCGGGGCCGAGGCGGTCAACAACAACTGCCTCGCCTGCCATTCGGCCGGGATGGTGTTGACCCAGCCCAAGCTCACGAAGGCGCAGTGGACCGAGACCGTGAACAAGATGGTCCACATCTACAAGGCTCCGGTCGATCAGGCCGACGTGCAGACCATCGTCGACTACCTCACGGCGTTGAAGCCGACCCCCTGAACTCCCGAATCCCGAGGCCGCCGCGTTTTTTCGCCGGCCTCGGGGAATAGACCGCCCTCGCTGGCATCTCCTTAAGGCGATGCATGGCCGGACCGGTCCCGCACGACGCAATCCGATTTCGAACCCGCCCGCACGGCTGGCCCCGGCCGCCGAACGAGCGCGCATGCCCAAGAGACCCGCTTCATGACCCATATCCGCACCAGTCTCCGCGCCTTCCTCGCCGGAGCTGCCTTGCTTCTCGCCCAGGGCCAGCCCGGGTCCGCCGCTGGTTTCGACGGCGCGATCAAGAACAACGCCTTGGCGCTGAACGCTGCCGGGACCGTCGCCGCTGTATCGAACAGCGAGGAGAGCGCCGTCGTCGTCTACGACGTCGCCAAGGGCACGGTGCTGCGCCGCCTCGACGGCTTCGTCACGCCGCGCAACATCGTGTTCGCGCCGGACGGCGCCCGCTTCTACGTCTCCGACAGCGGCACCGGCCGGATCACGGTCTACGAGACCGCCACCGGCAAGGAAGCCGGCGTTCTCGCCGCCGGGCCCGGGGTCTTCGGCACCGTGCTCTCGGCCGACGGGGGCAAGCTCTACGTCAACAACGAGGCCGCGAGCACGCTGACCGTGTTCGACACCAAGACTATGCTGGCAGATGCCGTGATTCCCGGCTTCGCGCAGCCGCGCCAGGGCGTGAAGCTGTCGCCCGACGGCAAGACCGTGTTCGTGACGAACTTCCTCGGCGACAAAATCACGTTGGTCGATACCGCCACCAACAAGATCACCGGCGAGATCGCTGGGTTCGACAAGCTGCGCGCCATCTCGATCACCAAGGACGGCAAGACGCTGTTTGCCGCCAACAGCGGCCGCAATACCATCGGCGTGGTCGATATCGCCGCCCGCAAAGTCACCTCCGAGGTGGAGGTGGGCAAGGACCCCTACGGAGCCGCACTGACACCGGACGGTCGCTTCGTCTATTCCGGCAACCTCAAGGACAACTCACTCTCAGTGATCGACACCGGCACCCTCAAGGTTGTCGCCACGGTGACCGGCCTGAACGAGCCGCGCCAGGCGATCGCGTTCTCGGCCGACAACGCCCGCGCCTACGTCCTCAACCGCGATCTCAGCGTCGCCGTGGTCGATCGCGCGAAGAATGCGGTGGTCTCGACAATGAAGCCCTGAGGCGACGCGCGCCGGGGGCCTTATCGCCCCCGGCGCGTTCTCGTCGTCGACATGTCAAGTACGCAGGACAAAGACCCCATGCTCCGCCTGTTCCAGCGCAAGGACCGCCTCATCGTCCACGGAAAGGCGCCCTACAACGCCGAGCCGCCGCTCGATCGCCTGCGGGCGGCGTTCCTCACCGAACAGGCCGACTTCTACGTCCGCAGCCACGGCGACATCCCGGACCTCGACGCCGACAGCTACCGCCTGACGGTAGATGGCATGGTCACCATGCCGCTCGAACTCTCCCTCGCGGAACTCAAGGCGCGCTTTGCGCACGCCACCGTCACGGCGGTGATGCAATGCGCCGGCAACAGACGGGCCGACATGCTGGCGGTGGCGCCGGTCTCCGGTGACCCGTGGGCGCCCGGTGCCATCGGCAACGCGGAATGGACCGGCGTGCGGCTCGCCGAGGTGCTGCGCGCGGCCGGCATCGATGCAGATGAAGAGCGCTACGTCGCCTTCGAGAGCCACGACCGGATCGCGGACACGGACACGCGCTTCGGCGCCTCGATCCCTCTCGCCAAGGCGCTGGCGCCCGAGACGCTGCTTGCCTTCGCGATGAACGGCGAGCCTCTCGCCCCCGAGCACGGCCATCCGTTGCGCGTGGTGGTGCCGGGATTTGCCGGCATCCGCAGCCCGAAATGGCTCGCCCGGATCACGGTGCAGGACCGGCCCTCCGACAACCCGATGCAGGCCGACGACTACAAGCTGTTTCCGCCCGACGTGACGGCCGAGACCGCGGACCCCGCCCACGGCATCACCATCGAGGCGATGCCGCTCAACAGCGCGATCTGCGAGCCCGCCCGCGGCGCGGCGTTGAAGGCCGGCCGGCACGCGATCCGCGGCTATGCCATCGCCAGCGACCGCGCGGTCGCCCGCGTCGACGTCTCGACGGATGGCGGCCGCAGCTGGGCGCAGGCCCGGATCGACCGCGATGCCGACGCGCCCTACGCGTGGACATTCTGGGAGATCGAGCGCGAGCTGACGGCCGGCGAGCACGAACTTGCGGTGCGGGCCTGGGACTCCGCCGGCCAGACCCAGCCGGCCGCCCCCGACGACACCTGGAACTACAAGGGCTACCTTAGCGCCGCATGGCACCGGGTGCGGGTCACCGTGGCCTGATCATCACGCCCAGAGCAAGGCGGTGGCCGCGAGGCCCGAGATCGCGATCAGCAAGGCCGCGATCCCGATGGTGAGGATGCGCGGCATCATCGGGATCTCGGCATGGGCGAGACGCGCCCGGATCGCCCGGTCCCGCCATGCGGCGCCGGCGAACGAGGCAAGCGCGCAGCCGATCAACGTGAGCGACAGCACCTTCAGCGGCCAGACCGCCAGCACCTCCCGCAGGAAGCGCTGCGCGGCCAAGCCGACGCCCAGAAAGGCGAGCCCGGTTCGAAGCCACGCCACGAACGTACGCTCGGCTGCCAGCACCGTCCGGTCCTCGGCGAGCCTCACCCGCGGGTCGTCGGGGGGCACTGGTTTCGCGGGCTCGCTCATTTGATGTTCGCCGTCGCGATCAGGTCGAGAAGCGCGTCGGCGGCCCGGCTGCGGTAGCGCTCCTTGTGGCGCAGCACCCGGAACGGCCGGCTCGGTAAGTCGAACGCCGCCCGCACCAGGGTCCCGGTTCGAAGCGCTGCGGCGACCACGGTCTCGGACAGGACGGCGGCCCCGCCCCCGGCCTCGACGGCGGCGCGCACTGCCTCGTTCGAGGGCAGTTCGAGCATGACCCGGAGCTGGGCCGCGGCAAGGCCGGCCGCACCCAGGGTCGCCTCGAAGGCCGAGCGGGTTCCCGATCCCGCTTCGCGCAGCACCCAGTCGGCCCCGGCGAGGTCTTCGGGTGCGAGTGCAGCCGCCCCGGCGAAGGGATGGTTTGGGGCGACCACGAGGACGAGTTTGTCCTGGGCGATGGTCGTGCTTGCGAGCGTCGGGTCGTCCAGCGCCCCCTCGACGAAGCCGAGTTCGGCCTGCCCCGCGCGCACCGCGTCGGCGGCGTCGGTGGTGTTGCCCACCGCCAACCGGATAGCGATCTCAGGGTAGGCCCGGCGGAAGGCGACGAGGTGGCGAGGCAGCCAGTCGCTGGCGATGGTCTGGCTGGCAAAAAGCGCCAGCGTCCCGCGTCGTAGGCCGCTGAGGTCGGCGAGCACAAGTTCGGCGGCCTCGGCCCGGGCGAGCACGGCGCGGGCCTCGACGAGGAACACGCGCCCTGCTTCGGTCAGCTCGATCCCGCGGCCAACCCGGTGAAACAGCTTCGTCGCGTGCCGCCCCTCGATGTTGGCGATCGCCGTGCTGACCGCCGACTGGACGAGGTTCAGCGCCTCGGCGGCCCGCGTCACGTGCTGTCGCTCGGCCACCGCCACGAAGATGCGAAGCTGATCGAGGGTCATGGCTGCCGACGATCCGGCGCGAGGTCGCGGACGTGCGCATCGACCGCCTGCGCGACGGAGAGCAGCCGGGCCTCGTCGGTGCGGCCGGTGACGACGTATGACATGCCACCATCGACCCAGGAGAAGGCAGCGATGTCGCCCTCGCGGGCGAAGCGGAAGAGCGTGCGGCCGTCGCCGTCACCGACGCGGCTGTAGAGCGTCAGCCGGGTGCCGCGGTCGTCGTCGTACATCAACATCGCCGCGGGCTCGGTGCCGGCCGGCAACAGGCGCCCGCCCATCAGCCGGAAGCCCTGCGCCGAGAGGTCGGGGGCCGCGACCGCGTGACCGAGACGCTTCGAGAGCCACGTCACGAGGTGGGGCTTCTCGTCGGCGCGCACCTCCACCGGATGCACCGCCTCGACCACGAAGGTGCGGAAGGCTGCGACCGCGTCCTGCGTCGCCGGTGCCTCCGCCACCGCCGCCGCCGCGGGCACACCGTGCAGGGCATGGCCAACCCAGCCGCCGGCACTGCCGAGCGCGAGGCAGAGCACGGCCGCAGCCGCCATGGGGAACCAGCGTGCGCCAGGGTACAGGTGTCGCGAGCGGATGTTGGCCACCCGCAGTCGCGCCGGGATCGCCTCCTCGGCGATCGGCGCGAGGCGGGCGCGCAGGCGCTCGCGCAGAACTCGGTCCGTCGAGACTTCAGCCGCACGCGCGGGGTTCCCCACGAGCCACGCCTCGACCAGCGCCTGCCGCTCCGGTTCAAGGCGGCCGTCGATCAGGCCGTGCAGATCGTCCTCGCCGACCGGGCGCGGATCCCCGCTCATTTAACCCTCCTCAGCAGGCCTGTCCGGCCCGTCTCCACAAATCCGCGCATCCGCGTGCGCGCCCGGCTCAATCGTGACATCACCGTGCCGAGCGGCACCCCGAGCACCTGTGCCGCTTCGGCATAGGACAGGTCCTCCACCGCCACGAGGAGCAACACCGAGCGCTGCTCCTCGGGCAGGGTGTCGAGCCCTGCGAGTACGTCACGGGCTCCCAAAGCTGCCCCCGGGTCGGCGCTCGGATCGGGCACCTGCTCCAACACTTCCGCGCCGAGATCGGCGCCGCGCCGGCCCCGGCGTCGGACGGCGGCGAGGAACAGGTTGCGCTCGATCGTGAACAACCACGCCCGCAGGTCGCCGTCGCGGCGACGCCCGGACCAGGCGGACAATGCCCGCTCCAGGGTGTCCTGGACGAGGTCGTCCGCCGCTTCGCGATCCCGAAGAAGCGCGACCGCGTAGCGCCGCAGGGCCGGGATCTGCGGTTCGATCAGGGGGGCGATCTCGTCCAACGACGTGTCCCAATCAGAGGGAGCCGATCCGGGCATTCACCGATCAGGGCTTTGCGATGTGCCACGCACCGTTGAGGAAGCCGTCACCGGTGGTGTCGCCCGGCTTGGTGTCCTTGGCGAAGGTGTAGAGCGGCTTGCCCTTGTAGGCCCACTGCATCGTGCCGTCGTCCCGGGTCACCGTCGTCCAATCGCCGGAGGCCGCCGATCCGGAGGCAGCCGTCAGGGCCGGCCAGTTGGCGGCGCAGGGGCCGTTGCACATCGACTTGCCGCCCATGTCCTTGTCAAAGGTGTAGAGGGTCATGCTCTTGGCATCCACGAGCGCCGGCCCCTTGGCGGTCTCGGCCGTCATGGCGGGCGCGGCGGCCTGGGCGGCCACGGCGGAGAAGGCGATAGCCGCGAAGGCGGTGCGGATCAGCAGATTGCGCATGGGTGAAGTCTCCCGCGGTCGAGCATGACCGCATCGGGAGGGATGCGAAACGGGCGCCTTTATTCCGCTGACACACGAAAAAAGGCGATCCCATCGGCGCGAACGCTTTTTCGGCCCCGCCGCGGAATAAAGGCGGTCCTCTGGCATCCCTTCCATTGATACCGGATCGCGAGGAGGCCGCATGCGCGGAGCACTGGGATTTGCCGTGACGTCGGCGCTGATGGCGAGCGGCCTCGTCGGCGGCCGGATGATGATGCGCCCGACGCTGGCCGCCAGCGAGCCTCCGGCCGCGTCGTCAACGTCGTTCGACGCGATGATGGCGCAGTCGATGACGCGGATGCACGCCGACATGATGGTCCCGCCCTCGGGCGATCCCGACCGCGATTTCGCCGCGATGATGATCCCCCACCACGAGGGCGCGATCGCGATGGCCAAGGCGGAGCTGCTCTACGGCAAGGATCCGGTCCTGCGTCGCCTCGCGCAAGGAATCGTCGTCGAGCAGGGCCAGGAGATCGATGTGATGCGCCGTGCGCTCGCCAGTCTTCCTAAAGCGCCGCAGCCATCGACTGGTGCGGCCCATTCCCACGACCACAGTGCAGCCCCCGCCGCCATGCCCTCGGAGACCCGCCGATGAAGACCGCCCTGACTATCCTCGCCCTCGCGCTGCTCTCCGGCCCGGCGCTCGCCGGGCAGGCCCCGGGCGCAGCTTCCGCCCCGGACGTGCCGGTTAGCGGCAAGGATCGGTTCTACACCTCCGACCAGTTCTCCAACACGGTCTCGGTGGTCGATCCCGCCGCCAACACCCTGCTCGGGGTGATCCGGCTCGGCGACCCGACGCCGATGAACCTGAGCCCGCTCTATCGCGGGCAGCTTCTGGTTCACGGCATGGGCTTCTCGCCGGACCACAGGACCCTGCTCGCGGTCTCGATCGGTTCGAACTCCGTGAGCTTCATAGACACGGCGACCAACGCGGTCCGCCACACCGCCTATGTCGGCCGCTCGCCGCACGAAGCCTTCTTCACGCCGGACGGCCGAGAGGTTTGGGTGAGCGTGCGCGGCGAGGACCATATCGCGGTGCTCGATGCCGCCACCGCCAAGGAGACCCGCCGGATCACCGTACCGAACGGGCCCGGCATGACGATCTTCTCGCCGGACGGCGCCTACGGCTACGTCTGCTCCAGCTTCAGCCCCGAGACCGTCGTCATCGACACCAAGACCCACACCATCGTCGGCCGCGTGAAGCAAGAGAGCCCGTTCTGCCCCGACATCGCCGCGACGCCGGACGGCAAGCAGGTGTGGTTCACCCTTAAGGATGTCGGCCGCACCCAAGTGTTTTCGGCGCGTCCGCCCTTCGCGCCGCTGAAGACGATCGAGACCGGGCCGATCACCAACCACGTCAACATCGTCTCGACCAAGGCCGGCCAGTTCGCCTACGTGACGATCGGCGGCCTGAACCAGCTCAAGGTGTTCCGCACCGACGACTTCTCTCAGGTCGCCACCATCGCGACCGGCGCCCTGCCGCACGGGCTCTGGCCCTCGGGCGACGGCAGCCGCGTCTATGTCGGCCTGGAGAACGCCGACATGGCGGCGGTGATCGACACGGCGTCGAACACGGTGATCGCTGAGGTGCCGATCGGGCAGGGTCCGCAGGGCGTCGCCTACGTCCCGAACGCCGTGCCGGAGGGCGACGGAAAGCAGAACCTCCAGCCGCTGGGTGCTGCCGGCAAGACCAGCGCGCTGACGCTCACCGGTTCCGATGACAAGCCGGCGACGCAGGTCACCCTGTTCGACCAAGGCGTGCTGCAAACGCTACAGGCCGCGGTCACAGGACTGCCCGCGAAAATGCCCTTCGTGCTGGCGCTCGCCGCCAATCCGAAGGGAGCGACCGGCCTGGAGCCGCTCGCCGCCTTCATGACCAACCCGGCCGGCGCGGCCATCGTCAACGCGATCGGCCCGATCCGACAGGTCACCCGCACGGATGCCGGCGCTAGCCGGCGCTACCTCGTGGTGGTCTCGGGCAAGCCCGGTGAACTCGGCAGTGTCGTCCAGATGCAGACTGTGGATTGATCGAGTGGGGGGCGCTAGTTCGGAAGGCGAACACTCATAAGAGTACCTTGGCGGCGCGAGCCCAGTTTCGATGTCTGCTTTCGAGAACGACGTCGGACTGCTTCTACGGCGCAGTTGGGTCGATAGGAGGCTGTCCGCTTTTCCCGCGGGAGTTCTCCGAAGCGGACCAGTCGCTTTCGGCCCCACTTTGTCACGCCGTACCGCTGGAGCGCGCAACACCGGACATTCGTCTTCGCGCCCATCCCGGTCATTCAGATGGTTCTGACAATATCCCGTAAGTGGACGCTACCAGCTGCGATCGGCCATTCGCATGAGGCGACGCTACGGAACGATATTCCACGGTCGGGCTTGCGTTTAGCTGGGCACCCATTTCTAAAATGGTCTCCATGCCGCCCTGAAGACGAGGTTCGCGATTGCGTTCGACCTTCGGGACGTGCGCCGACAGTAACCTAGCCCCAAGGTGCCGGCTGCAGTCGTCATCGAAAAGATCGGCGTTTTTCTTGATTCATGATCTTCGACGATCCCGCATTCTTTAGGTCGTACCCGACAAGTCAGCCGGGGGTGGCGGGAGAACGACATCAACCCGGAGGGATTAACCGTTCGAGACATGCACCCACTGAGGTGCCCTAAAACTTCGATCAGGGAGGGATCATGAACGCTGAACCCGCGTCGAATCTGCTGCGGCGACCCGGTCCGCCCGAGCCCGTCCACCACGTCGATCCACCCCGGGCGTCCGACCCGCGCTTCACCGAGGTAGTGCCCTACCACGCCCGTCTCGTCTCGCTCTACGATCAGGCCGTCTTCAGCGAGGGGCCGACCTGGTGGCCCGCGCGGGACATATTGGTCTGGTCCGATGTCGAGGGGCGCCGGGTGCTTGGCTGGCACGCCGACGGCTGCGTGCGGGTCGTCATCGACGCAACCCCGTTCATCAATGGCAACACGGTCGACCGGGACGGCAACCTCATCCACTGCGAGCACGGCAACCGCCGCCTGTCACGCACATCCCCGGACGGACACTACGAGGCCCTGGTCGAGACCTACGAGGGCCGCCGGTTCAACGCTCCGAACGACGTGGTCTGCGCCGCCGACGGCGCCCTCTGGTTCACCGATCCAGCCTATGGGCTACGGCTACCCAGGCAGGGGGTGTTGGCCGCGTCCGACCTGGGCCATCACAGCGTCTACAGATTTGACCCGGCGGACGGCTCCGTCAGGCGCATGGCCGACCTCGGCCAACCGAACGGGCTGGCCTTCTCGCCGGACGGGCACACCCTGTACGTCAGCGACACTTCACGGACCGAGGGCGGTGACGGGCACACGATCCACGCCTACGCGGTCGTGGATGACCGAACCCTGGGCGAACCGCGGGTCTTTGCCGAGGTCGAGCCCGGCGTGCCGGACGGGTTCCGCGTGGACCATCGCGGCTGGATCTGGACGAGCTCGGAGGCAGGGGTTCAAGTCCTCTCCGCGGAGGGGCACCGGCTCGGACTGATTCCCACGCCTCAGGTGTGCTCCAATCTCTGCTTCTCCCCGGAGCAGCAACGGCTGTTCATCACGTCCAAACAGCACCTGTACGCCCTGGACCTCGCCGCCCAGTAGATCGGGGTGAAATCACGGCATCGTCAGAACGCTCCGGAAACTCCTAGGAACCTGGGTTCCCACGCGAGGTTGGCCTCGGACTAAGGAAGCCGTGTGCCGGTACACGCAGGCTTCATCCCATGCCGCCCCCGACCACGTTCGCCCAGCGGGCGGCACCAATACCTATTCCGAGGATCCGCCATGGCCGAAGCCGTCGCCGACTTTTTCTGGAAGCGCCTGGCCGAGTGGGGGGTGAAGAAGATCTTCGGCTATCCCGGCGACGGCATCAACGGCCTGCTCGGCGCCCTCCAGCGCAACGACCTGCCGTTCGAGTTCATCCAGGTCCGCCACGAGGAGATGGCGGCGTTCATGGCCGCGGCCTACGCCAAGTTCACCGGCGAGGTCGGCGTCTGCATGGCGACCTCCGGTCCCGGCGCGACGCACCTGCTCACCGGGATGTACGACGCCCATCTCGACCACGTGCCGCTTCTCGCCATCTGCGGGCAGCAGGCGCGCAACGTCAATGGCGCCCACTACCAGCAGGAATTCGACCTCACGAGCGTCTTCAAGGACGTCTCGGCCTACGTGCAGCAGGCGTCCTCGCCCGCGCAGGTCCGCCACATCGTCGACCGCGCCATGCGGATCGCTAAGGCCGAACGGAAGGTCTCGGCCATCATTCTACCGAACGACCTGCAGGACGTTCCCTACGAGGAGCCGGTACGCAAGCACGGCAACACCTTCTCCGGGGTGGGCTACACCGCCCCGAAGGTCGTGCCCTTCGACGCCGATCTGCGCCGCGCCGCCGACGTGTTGAACGCCGGCAAGAAGGTCGCGATCCTGGTCGGTGCGGGCGCCTTGCACGCCACCGACGAGGTCATCGCCGTCGCCAATAAGCTTCAGGCCGGCGTCGCCAAGGCGCTGCTCGGCAAGGCGGCGCTGCCGGACGACCTGCCGTTCGTGACCGGCACCATCGGATTGCTCGGGTCCAAGCCGTCCTCGGACATGATGGAGGACTGCGACACCCTCCTGATGATCGGTTCCGGCTTTCCCTGGGCCGAGTTCCTCCCGAAGGAGGGGCAGGCCCGCGGTGTGCAGATCGACATCTCACCGGAGATGCTGTCGCTGCGGTACCCGATGGAGGTGCCGCTCTGCGGCGAGTCCGCCGAGACCCTGCGTGCCCTGCTGCCGCTGCTGGAGCAGAAGAAGGAGGGTGGCTCCTGGCGCACCGGCATCGAGAAGGGGATGGTCTCCTGGTGGAAGGAGGCCGAGGACCGGGCGATGGCCAAGGCCAGCCCGGTCAACCCGCAGCGCGTCACCTGGGAACTCTCGCCGCGCATGCCCGAGCGGGCGATCATCACTTCGGATTCCGGGTCCTGCGCCAACTGGTTCGCCCGCGACCTGAAGATGCGCCGCGGCCAGATGTGCTCGCTGTCGGGCGGCCTCGCTTCCATGGGCGCGGCGGTCCCCTACGCCATCGCCGCCAAGGTAGCCCATCCCGACCGGCCGGTGATCGCGCTGGTCGGCGACGGCGCCATGCAGATGAACAACATGGCCGAACTGATCACGGTCTCAAAGTACATGCATCGCTGGTCGAACAAGACCTGGATTTGCTGCGTGTTCAACAACGAGGACCTGAACCAGGTGACCTGGGAGCAGCGGGTGATGGAGGGCAACCCGAAGTTCGAGGCGAGCCAGACTATCCCGAACGTGCCCTATCACAAGTTCGCCGAGCTGATCGGCCTGAAGGGCATCTACGTCGATGATCCCCAGCGCATGGGGGCGGCCTGGGACGAGGCGCTGGCGAGCCCCGTGCCGGTGGTGCTGGAGGTAAAGACCGACCCCGAGGTGCCGCCGCTGCCGCCGTTCTTCACGCTCCAGCAGGTGCAGAACTTCATGTCGATGCTCGGCAAGGGCGACCCGAAGGAGCGTCATCTCCTTGTCGACACCGCCCGACAGGTGCTGAGTTCCGTCCTACCGGGCAGCAAGTAGGACGGCTTCTACGGCATGCATGACGATCCGAGGATCGGAACGGTGCGGGCGCGAGCCTACACCGTTCCCACCGACGCGCCGGAGGCGGACGGGACGTTCAGCTGGGACAGGACGACGCTCGTTGTCGTCCATGTCGAGGCCGGGGGCGAGACCGGCCTCGGCTACAGCTACACCGACGCCAGTGTCGCGCGCTTGATTGTAGGCACGCTCGCATCGCGTCTTACCGGGTTGTCCGCCTTCGACATCCCGCGGGCCAATGCCGTGCTGTGGGGCGCCGTGCGGAACCTCGGGCGCTCCGGGCTGGCCGCCACGGCGATCTCGGCATTGGACACCGCCTTGTGGGACCTCAAGGCACGCCTCCTCGACGTATCCCTGGCGAGCCTGTTCGGGCAGGCGCGGGAACACGCGGAGATCTACGGCAGCGGCGGCTTCACGAGCTACGGCGACCGGCAGTTGCGCGAGCAGCTTGCCGGGTGGGTCGAGCGAGACGGCTGCCGGGCGGTGAAGATGAAGGTCGGCAGCGCTCCCGAGCACGACCCGGCGCGCATGGCGGTGGCGAAGGCAGCCATCGGCAATGCACGTCTGTTCATCGACGCCAATGGCGCCTTCACCCCGAAGCGCGCCGTCGCCCTTGCGCACGAAGCACACCGCTACGACGTGGCGTGGTTCGAGGAACCCGTGTCCAGTGACGATCCCGCAGGTATGGCTTCCGTCCGTGCCTCTACGCCTGCCGGCATCGAAGTCGCCGCGGGCGAGTACATCTACACCTTGAACGATTTGCGTGGACTGCTCGACGTAGGGGCAGTCGACGTGGCCCAGGCGGACGTGACCCGCTGCGGCGGCTACAGCGGGTTTCTGAAGATCGCGGCCCTGTGCGAGGCGGCGCATATCGATCTGTCCGGCCACTGCGCCCCCGCCTTGCACCTCCCGGTGGCGGTTGCGGCTCCCCGCTTCCGACACCTCGAATGGTTCCACGACCACGTCCGCATCGAGCGGATGCTGTTCGACGGGGCGCCCGCACCGCGCGATAGCGTGATCACCCCCGATCTGACCCGGCCGGGACACGGCCTCACCCTCAAGACCCGGGATGCCGATGCCTATGCCGTCTGATCGCGGCCCACCCCCGCCGAAACGTCAACATGCGCCAGGCATGAAGCGGCGCGTCGCACCTGTGAGAGTTGAGGCGGCCGTCCACCCGGTGGTGGTCCTCGCCGCGGTGGCGGCGGGGGCCGGTTTGTTGACCTGGTTCGCCGCCGGGCGTTCCAAGCCCCTAGGTCACGCCGCCGGCGGCCGCAGCTACAGCCCGCGGGGGCGCGAGGTCACCGCGAGCGCGGCACAGCGCCTGAACCACGCCTCGACGATGCTCGCCGCCTCGGTACTGTTCGATTCCGGCCTGGAGCACTACCGCGGCCAGTTCTTCAACCGGGCGATGTACACGCCCATCGTCGTGTCCAGCGTCATCCTGGCGGCGTCCCTGCACGGGGCCGGCGACACCGACCCCGGCAGCTCCCGCGTCCGGCACGGGGTGCAGGCGCTCGCCGGCCTGACAGGGCTGATCGGCTTCGGCTTCCACGCCTACAACGTCGGCAAGCGCGAGGGTGGGTATTCCTTCCAGAACCTGTTCTATTCCGCCCCCATCGGCGCGCCGATGGCTCTGACGCTGGCCGGCGTCCTCGGGGTCATCGCCGAGCGCGTGCGCGACGCCGACCCCGACGAGCCGCGGCTCGGTGGCTTGCCGGCGGGGCGCTCCCTTGCAGTCGCCACGGCGGGCATGCTCGCCGGCACGACCCTGGAGGCCGGGCTGCTTCACTTCCGGGGTGCTTTCCAGAACCCGGCGATGTTCGTTCCCGTCACCCTGCCGCCGCTTGCCGCCGCCCTTCTCGTCCGCGCCGCGACCAAACCGGAGGGAGCGAGTCAATCGGGCGCCAAGTGGGGGATGTGGGCGGTCTCGGCGATGGGCGTCGGTGGCGTCGCGTTCCACGGCTACGGCGTCGCCCGGATGATGGGCGGCTGGTCCAACTGGCGCCAGAACCTCATCGACGGGCCGCCTCTGCCGGCCCCGCCCTCCTTCTCGGGGGTGGCGCTCGGGGGGCTCGCGGCCCTCGAACTCATCGAACGCAGCCGCTTCCGCTTCTGACCCGAAAGATCATCATGCGTCCGAGACTGGACCTTTATCCGGGCTACGACGTGCTCGCGAAGCGCGACGGCCCGTCCTGGAACGCCAAGACCCGCGAGGTTTTGGAGGAACGGCTCGCCATCGGACCTGAGACGCGCCGCTTCTTCGACGAGGCCGAATGGTCGACGATGAAGTCGCTGGCCGAGCGGATCGTCCCGCAACCCGCCGACCGGGGGGATCCGGTTCCGGTGGCCGCCCTCGTGGACCACAAGCTCGCGACCGATACCCGCGACGGCTACCGCAACGCCGAAATGCCCGGGGAGCGCGAGGCATGGCGCCTGGGACTGCGCGCCCTCGATGCCGAGGCACGGGCACGGTTCGGGGCACGCTTCCACGAACTCGGCGCCTGGGCGCAGGACGAGCTTCTGAAGCTTGCTGAAAAGGGTGACCTGACCGGTGCGGTCTGGGAGGGCATGCCCTCGAAGCTGTTCTTCCACCAGCGCGTCCTCGCCGATGTGGTCAAGGCGTACTACGCCCACCCCACGGCCTGGAACGAGATCGGCTGGGGCGGCCCGGCGAGCCCGCGCGGCTACGTGCGCATGGATTTCGACCGCCGCGACCCCTGGGAGGCCGCCGAGGCCAAGCCCGGCCGCGAGGACGAGGCCTACCAAGAGAACCTTCGGGTCGGTCGATAAGGATACCTCCGTCCATGCGCATCCCCGGCCTCGGCAACGCCGCCGACAACCCCAAGCACGCCACGCCCGGCGACGACCCGGAGCACCATCCCCGCGCCCGCGACGGCCGCGCGCCCAACGTCATGCGGATCGGCGAATGGGTGCCGATGCGCCAGCACCGGGACGAGGAGGAGGTCGACTTCGCCATCGTCGGCACCGGCGCGGGCGGCGGCACCCTGGCCTGCCGGCTCGCGGAGGGTGGCGTGTCGGTGGTGGCCTTCGACGCCGGACCGTATTTCCGGCCGCTGGAGGATTTCGCCTCGGACGAGAGCCATCAGTCCAAGCTCTACTGGACGGACGAGCGCATCGTCGACGGCGAGAACCCGCTGCAGATGGGCTCGAACAATTCCGGCAAGGCGGTGGGTGGCTCGACCGTACACTACGCCATGGTCGCCCTGCGTTTCCGACCGGAATGGTTCAAGACCCGCACCCTGATGGGCTACGGCGCCGACTGGCCGCTCGATTGGCGGGAGATGTGGCGCTACTACGATCAGGTCGAGGACGACCTGAAGATCTCCGGCCCGGTCTCCTACCCATGGGGACCGCACCGTCGCCGCTATCACCGCCGTGCGCACGAGATCAACGCCGCCGCCAAGGTGCTGGCCCGGGGCGCGGAGGCGATGGGCATCAACTGGACGCCGACGCCGCTCGCTACGGTCTCGGCGCCGCACGGCGACGCACCGCCTTGCGTCTACCGGGGTTTCTGCACGCTGGGCTGCTCGACCAACGCCAAGCAGAGCGTGCTCGTGAGCTACCTGCCGCGCGCCCTGAAGGCGGGCGCCGAGATCCGCGACCTCGCCATGGTCGGGCGGATCGAGACGAGGAATGGGCGCGCCACCGGCGTCCACTACTTCCGCGAGGGGAAGTGGCGGTTTCAACGCGCGAAGAACGTCGTGGTGGCGGGCTACGCCATCGAGACGCCGCGGCTCCTCTTGAACTCGGCGAACCAGGAGTTCCCGGACGGCCTCGCCAACTCCTCGGGCCTCGTCGGCAAGAACCTGATGGTCCAGGGCAACCAAGCGGTCTGGGGCGTCTTCGACGAGGAGATCCGTAGCTACAAGGGCCCGCCATCTCTGGCGATCAGCGAGCACTGGAACTACGACGACAAGGGTCACGGCCCCTTCGTAAAGGACTTCTTCGGTGGCTATTCCTACATGAGCCAGGGGCCGCTGCCGCAGCTCTGGGCAAACACACAGGCCTCGGCGCACGGCCTGTGGGGGGAGGCGCTCGTCTCGGAGATGCAGCGCTACAACCACGTCGCCGGGCTCAAGGTCGTCTCCGAGTACATGCCGCAGGAGCGCAACCGGGTGACCCTCGCGGACGTGAAGGATCAGTACGGGCTGCCGGTGGCGCGCATCACCTACTCCTGGTGCGACAACGACAAGGCGTTGAACCGGCACGCGCTCAAGTTCATGCGCGAGGCCCTATCGGCCGCGGGCGGGCGCGAGGTCTGGGACCAGGGTGATGACACCTGCCACCTGAACGGCACCGCCCGGATGGGGTCCGGCCCGCGGACCTCCGTGGTCGATGCCGATTGCCGGTCCTGGGACATCCCGAACCTGTACGTCTGCGACGGTTCGGTCTTCCCGACGGTTGGGGGGGTCAATCCCTCGCTCACGATCCAAGCGGTCGCGTTGCGTACGGCGGACCGGATACTCGCGAGGAGGCGGTGACCGGCTTCGCGTGTCGATGACGCAAATTCATACGCCGGTGATGGCTACGCGCCGAACTATAGGTACGGTTGCCGGGCCTACGGCTACGGTTACTGAGGCATTGCGGAGTCATCGGAGGTTCGAGGCCAAATCGTCAGGATGGAAACGAAAGGGGCGACTGACAGCCCCTCGGTCGCCATTTTCCGTATGTGGATGGGGCCATCGTTCTTGTAGTTCGCGCCAGGAGACCTGCGACCGTCCATCGCTTATGCGGGTGATCCGATGCCCGCCTTTCCCGAAAAACACGCCTTCAATCTTCGGCGCGTGCCGGAGGCGAAGACAGCTTGCGCCGCAACTCCCCCAACGCCTCATCGCCTTTCCCGAGATTCAGGCCCATGCCTCCGAGAATCTCGCCCGCCTTCGTAAACTGGACATCCGGGTAGGCGACGATCTCCAGGCGGTTGCCCCAGGGGTCGAGGAAGTTGAATGGGCGGTCCAGGACCTTCGCACCCGCTTTCTCGGCGAGTTCCATGACGCCGGTCCGATCATCGACGACGAGTCCGAAATGCCGCTCCGTGTCGGCCGGCTGTTCCCGCCCGGCCGACAGGACGAGGAACTGGTCGCCCATGTCGAGGAAGGCCATGACCGTGCGGCCTGCCTCATCCTCATGGGTGCCCCGGAGCTCGAACGAGAACACGGCCCGGTAGAACCCGAGTGACTCCCCGATATCTCCGACCTCAAGCGCGACGTGGTTCAGCCCGACGAGGCGAGGCTTCGAGGTGGTCATGAGCTCATCTCCCGCATGGATGCCGAGTGCGCGCGCGCGTCGTCGACGGCGCGTCGCCGAACGTAGGGCACCGTCGACCTGGGCGGCGGAATAGGGCTTCCGCACCAAGTCGAAGCCGTGGGCGTCGTCCTGCGCCAGCACGTGGCTGTAGCCGGACGTCAGGACCACCGGCAGGCCGGGGTGAGTCTCCCGCAGCCGCTTCGCCAGCTCGAAGCCGCCCATTCCCGGCATGACGACGTCCGAGAACACCGCGTCGTAGCGGGACGGCACCGCCTCGATCTCCGCGAGCGCCGCCTCCGCGGTCTCCGTCAGGATCGCGCCGTAACCCAGGTCGTGCAGGATCTGCGTGCAGAAGCGCCCGATCTCCACGTTGTCCTCGACCACCAGGATACACCGGGCCTCGTCGTCGGCCTGTGCGTCGTCATGGACGGCGTCCTCGACGACGTCCATGACCGCCTCTTGGCCCTGCGGCAGGTACAGCGTGAACGTGGTCCCATGACCGACGACGCTCGCGACGTCGACGTCGCCGCCGGACTGCTTCGCGAAGCCGATGACCTGGGAGAGGCCGAGGCCCGTGCCCTTGCCGACCTCCTTGGTGGTGAAGAACGGCTCGAAGATGCGGGCCACGTTCTCCGCCGCGATTCCCGCGCCGGTATCGCCGACGCCGAGCGTTACGAACGGCGTCGACAGGCCAGCGTGGCCGCGGATCGCCGGCTTCTCCCTGCCGCAGGACAGGGTGAGGGTCAGCGTGCCCTCGCCGTCCATCGCGTCGCGGGCGTTCACTGCGAGGTTGACGATGGCGGTGTCGAACTGGCTGGCGTCGGCGTGCACGAAGCAGGGGCACTCGGGCTTGGTCGTCACGACGCGGATGCGGGCCCCCGTCAGGGTGTCCAGCATCGTGGCCAGACCGACGAGGCGGGAGCCGACGTCGAAGGTCTCGGGCCTCAGCGGCTGCCGCCGGGCGAAGGCGAGGAGCTGCCCGGTGAGCTTCGCCGCCCGGTCCACGGTGTCGGACACGGCGTCCATGTACCGAACACGCCGTTCCTCCGGCAGGTTCGGCCGGCGGAGGAACTCGACCGACGACCGGATGATGGTCAGGAGGTTGTTGAAGTCGTGGGCCACGCCGCCGGTAAGCTGCCCGATGGCCTCCATCTTCTGGGCCTGGATCAGGGCGTCCTGCGCCTGGGCGAGGTCGCGGGTCCGCTCCTCCACCCGCCGTTCAAGCGCCTCGTTCATGGCCTGGAGAGCATCCCTGAGCCGTCTCTCTCCGACGATGCGCCGCTCGACGTCACGCGCGAGGCGGAGGGCGAGCGCGGCGAGGCAGATCGCGAGCACCGTGACGAGGAGAGCGGTCCCGGTCTCGGGCTCCAGCAGGTTCGAACGGACGGCGTAGATCTCCAGCGCCCCGAGCAGCAGCGGTGCGACCACGACGGCCGGCAGGAGGACACGCGCGACCTCGCCGCCGCGGAGTACGGTCGCGACCCACGGCCCGTGCGGCCTGGAGAGCAACACCCCGGCCGACAGCAGGCCCAGGGCCAGGGCGCTGAGCAGCGACATGCGCGAGAACGGGCCGCCCTGATGGAGGGCGCCGACCCCGTAGACGTAGCCCAGGCCGCCGACGGCGGCGGCGACGAAGGCGAAGGCAGCCGTCGCCACGCCGAGGCGGGTGAATGTCCGGCCTCGCGCGTCGCCGAGGATGATACCGGCCGCGGCCCCCAGGACGCAGGCCACGGTCGCGAGCGACATCCCGTTGTCCGGCCCGAGCGGGCCTGACACGAGCCGCTGCAGCCAGTCGTCGAGCCGGAAACCGTGCGGACTGGCGTACTGGATGCCTCCGCCGGCGGCCACCGCGACGGCGACGACGGCGAGCCAGCGGCCCACAGACCTGTCGACCTCTCGCCCCTCGGGCTGGGCCGAGAGCAGCAACGAGACCGACAGGATCAGCACCGCGAGGGCGGTCAGCGCCACCATCGGCGCCTCGCCCGGTAGGATCGTCGTCAGGAGAGGCAATCGGAACGCCCAGCCCGAGGCGACAGTGATCGAGACCGCGATGCCAAAGTAGGCGAGCGCCCGGGACATGGCCCTTGCCCTTGCCGCGGGACCCGCCGCAGCCGTGTTGTCCGCTCGTCGAGGAACCTGTGCCAACTCTATTCCCGTCCGCAGCCTGGCCTTGGGAGAACGCACCGGCCCACGCGACGTTCGCGGTCGCGCCTTCTTGGTGCCGCGGTTGCCCGAATCCCCCAGATCCGGCCGGGGAGGAAGCCGTCCCCTTGTCGGTGGCGAGGCAACAGAAGGAAGGTTAGTCCGCTCCATTCAGTAACAGGCCAGCGCAGGTCAAGCTGCTCGGCTTCCGGTCCGCTCCCGTCCGTGATGCCAATAGGGTGTAAAATGCCAACAACCCCATTCATGCCCGGGACCAGATTATTCCCGCCCCCTGAAACCTTCCGCGGCGAGCCTCCGTACAGGTCGGGGTACGCCCGGTTGGGGCGTGGCGCGGCGCCTCGCCCCGGCGCCCGGAGAGTTGCGCCCATAGGCCACTAATCAAAGAAATTAATTCGATAAATCAGGAACTTGTGACGTATTTCCCTTCTTGCTCCACTGTGCGAAAGGGAAATTCTACCCTGTAAAGGAGATACCGAATGAAGATCACCACCCTCGCGCTCACCGCCTCGGTCCTCGGAAGCCTCGCGCTTGGAACTGGCGCCGCCTCGGCCGCCCCGATGGGCCCGAACGGCCTTCAGGCCGGCCCGGCAGGCATCACGCAGGTCCGCATGACGCACAGCGAGCGCATGATGATGAAGAAGCGCATGATGCATAAGAAGATGATGAAGCGCCGGATGATGAAGCGGAAGATGATGATGAACCGCATGTAAGCGGCCATCCCGAACGCGGCGGCCCGACCCTCGGTCCGGTCGCCGCGCCCCTCGGTCCTCAGGACGAGCCGCCCTTGTGCCCCGCACCTACCTGACGCGCTCCGCCCCCGACACCGGAGAGGTCGAGCATCGGCGCTGGATGTTCAGGCACCCCGCCGTCATCCGGATCACCCACTGGGTCAACGCCCTGTGCCTGCTCGTCTTGCTGATGAGCGGCCTGCAGATCTTCAACGCCCACCCGGCCCTGTACTGGGGCAAGGTCTCGACCTTCGATCACCCGCTGCTGTCGATGACCTCGACTGACGACGACCCGCCCAAGGGCGTCACGACCTTGCTAGGCCACAGCCTCGACACCACCGGCTGGCTAGGCTCCTCGCCCGGCGCTGACGGCGAGCCGGCCGACCGCGGCTTCCCCTCCTGGCTGACGCTTCCCAGCGATCAGGACCTCACGGGAGGGCGCTCCTGGCACCTCTTCTTCGCCTGGGCCTTCGTCCTGAACGGCGCCCTGTACCTCCTGTACGGGCTGCTGAGCGGCCAGCTTCGCTTTCGCGTCGTCCCGCAGCGCGACCAGGTCCGGCATTTCGCCGCCTCGGTGTGGGAGCACGTGACCCTGCGTTTCCCGCAAGGCGACGAGGCCAAGCGCTACAACGTCATCCAGAAGCTAACCTACGCCATCGTGCTGTTCGTGCTCTTGCCGATGCAGGTTCTGGCCGGGCTGGCGATGTCTCCAGCCATGGACGCGGCGTTCCCGTTCCTCCTGACCCTGTTCGACGGGCGGCAGTCGGCCCGCACGGTCCATTTCGTCGTGGCGGCCCTGCTGGTTCTGTTCGTGGTCGTCCACGTTGCCTTGGTCGTGCTCTCGGGGTTCTGGAACAACATGCGCGGCATGCTCACCGGCTGGTTCGTGATTGAGCGCAAGGTCGAGCCCGCATCGGCGGACCGCGCGGGAGACCGGGCATGACCCGGAAGCCCAGCCGACGCTCCCTCCTGCTCGGCGCCACCGCCGCGGCCGGAGCAGCGATGCTCGGAGGCTGCGACCGCCTCGGCGAGGCCGACTGGTTCCGGCGCACGCTCAAGGCCGGCGAGGACGCGAACCTGTTCGTGCAGCGGCTGCTCCTCACGGAGCGAACGCTCGCGCCCGAGTACGCCGAGGCCGACATCTCGCCGTGGTTCAAGCCGAACGGCACCGAGGATCCGCCGGACCGGGCCTACAAGGCGCTGGAGCGGCGCAAGTTCGCGGACTACCGGCTGGAGGTGTGCGGCCTCGTCGAGACCCCGCTGAAGCTTTCCCTGGCCGAGTTGCGCAAGCTCCCTTCCCGGACGCAGATCACCCGGCATGACTGCGTTGAGGGATGGAGCTGCATCGGCAAGTGGACCGGCGTGCCACTGTCCGAGATCCTGGACCGGGCACGGCTGAAACCGCAGGCGCGCTACGTCGTGTTCCGTTGCGCCGACACGATGGACCAGGGCGAGGACGATGGCGCCGAGGGTGACGGGACGGAGGACGCCTCGTCCGGCGGCAACGCCAACCCCGCGATGACGAAGCAATCGGGCGGGGGTGAGGACAAGCGGGATTCCGGAGGCCAGCAGGCCGCCGAGGGAAGCTCCACTGGCAACGACGCGCCCATTCGCTACTACGAGAGCATCGACCTCGTGGACGCCTTCCATCCCCAGACCATCCTCGCCTACGAGCTGAACGGGAAGACCCTGCCCGTGGCGAACGGCGCTCCCCTGCGGCTGCGCCTCGAACGCAACCTCGGCTACAAGCAAGCCAAGTACGTGATGCGCATCGAGGTGGTGGAGAGCTTCGCCGACATCGGCGAGGGCAAGGGCGGATACTGGGAAGACCAGGGCTACGCTTGGTACGCGGGAATCTGACCCGCTGCGGCGATCAGGGGTCGGCGCATGCGCGGGAGACTAACTCTCGGCGATGAGATCCTTGATGCGGGTGGCAAGGGTTTCCAGCACGGACGGCTTGGTCAGGACCTGCATACCGGGGCGCAGGTAACCGTTCCCGAGCATGGCATTTTTTTGCGTAGCCGGTGATGAACAGCACCTTGAGATCTGGGCGACGCTCGCAGCCGGCATCGGCCATCTGGCGCCCGTTCATACCCCCTGGCAGACCGACGTCGGTGACCAGCAGGTCGATGCGCACGTCCGACTGCAGCACCTTGAGGCCGGCGACGCTGTCGGCCGCCTCGATGGCGGTATAGCCGAGATCCTCCAGCACCTCGGTAACCAGCATCCGCACCGAGGGCTCGTCGTCGACGATGAGCACCGTCTCGCCCTGGCCCGCCTGTTCCACCTCGGCGAGCCTGCGCACGACCTCGTCCTCGTCGGCCTCGCCGTAGTGCCGCGGCAGGTACAGGCAGACGGTCGAGCCCTCGCCGACCTCGGAGTAGATGCGCACCTGCCCGCCGGACTGCTTGGCGAAGCCGTAGACCATGGACAGGCCGAGGCCCGTGCCCTCGCCGGTGGGCTTCGTCGTGAAGAACGGCTCGAACACCTTGCCGATCAGGTCCGGGGCCATGCCGGTGCCGGTGTCGGTCACGCAGACGCCCAGGTACTGGCCGGGCGCGAGGTCGTGCTGGCGGCCGCCGGCCTCGTCGATCCAACGGTTGGCGGTCTCGATGGTGATGCGGTGATGTCGGACGGCGGCATGGCACTCGCAGGACGCGGCTTCCGCGCGTGCACGGTCCGGCAGCGTCAGGCGCCGGTGGCCGATCTCGATCAAACCCTCCCGATGTATGCGCCCGAGCACTTCCGTAAGGTAGGCGCGGCGCACCCGAGCATGTCGGCTAGGATCTCACGGGACACCGGTAAGTCGGGCGTGCCGAGGCGGTCCTGCCGGGTCAGGAGCCAGCGCAGGCAGCGTCGCTCGATGGTATGGGCGGCGTTGCAGGCGACCGACTGCAGCACCTGCGCCAGCAGGCAGTCGGCGTAGCGCACGAACAGGTCGCGGATGGCCTTCGAGGCCTGCTTGGCCTCGGACAGGCGCGCGGCGTCGATCCGGACGACCGGGCCGCCGACCTGGACCGCCTGCCCGAACGCCGGCAGGTATCCATGCCTGACGACGCCGCGCATGGCGCCTTCGCGACCGACCGTGGCGGTCTCGACGGACTTCCCGTCCATGAGCGGCACAACCAGGATGACGACGCAGCCGTGAGCCGGAAAGGTGACGTGGCTGACGTCGTCGCCGGCACGGAACAGGACGTCGCCCCGTTCGACCTCGCGCCGCTCGGCGTGCAGAGCCGGCAGGTTGCGGTCGTCGGCATCGAGGGCTTCGAGCAGCAAGTTGCCGTCGATGAAGGGCGGATGTTCACGGGGGGATGGTCGCAGCGCTGGTCGTCGGGTTGCGAACTAGCGGATTTCCTGGCGCGAAGAAGTCCGATACCTGACGAGTGGAGCCAAAGTCGTCCAAGGAGGCGCGACTTTTTCCCGGGGCGACGGACGTTTCGTCACCTCCGAAAAGCCAGGGGCGTTGGAGGAGTTCAGGAAGTCGATGCGGCGGAGGCGGGGACCTGTCTGGCCATGAGCGGTGCAGGCAGACGGAACCGGAAGGTCGTGCCACGGTCGACGGCGCTCGTCACGGTCAGCACGGCGCCCTGTCGCTCGACCAGGTCCCGACACAGCAGCAGGCCGAGCCCGCTTCCCCGCTCGCCAGCCGTGCCGTTCGTGGTGGTCCGCCTGTCCAGCCGGAACAGGTCGTCGACCTTGCCTGGCGGCATGCCGACCCCGGTGTCCGTAACGGAGATCTCGACGTCGTCCCAATCCTGGCGGCCCGTGACGGAAATGGTCCCGCCGGGCAGCGTGAACTTGACGGCATTGCCGACGAGATTGCGCAACACCGTGGTCAGCATGTCCCGCTGTGCGCGAACGATGATCCCGCCACAGGAAACCTCGATCTTCAAACCCTTGTCCGAGGCGGCCTCCGCCGCGCCGCGCACCACCTCACTGGTCACGGCGTCGAGGTCGACGTCGGTCAGGGTGACCGCCATCGTGTCCATCTGCAGGCTCGCCCAGGAGAACAGGCTTTCCAGCAGGGCGTAGGCTTGCGTCGCCGCCTCGTGGATGCCCTTCGCTCGCCGTTCGATGGAGGCGGGGTCGCGGGCCGCGACAGCCTTGCCCAGCACCTCCGACAGCCCGAGGAGGGCCTGGAACGGGTTGCGCAGGTCGTGGGCGATGATCGAGAACAAGAGGGACTTCTGCCGGTTCAGCGTGTCGAGTTCGAGGGATTTCGCCTCGGCCTCCCGCCGCGCGGCGGCAAGCTCCGCCTGAAAGGCCCGCCTCGCTTCGGCGTAGCGGATAGCCCTGGCTAGGCCGGACGGCGTGACCTCGGCCTTGTCGAGGTAATCCAGCGCGCCGGCCCGCATCAGCCGTGTCGCGAGCTCCGGGTCGGCCTCGCCGGTCAGCATCAGCACCGCCCGCGCATCGCCTTCCGCCGCGAGCAGGGTCTTGAGCAGTGCGAAGGTATCAATACCCGGAAGGCGGTAGTCGAGCAGGACGCAGTCGAAGGCCATCTCGGCGGCGAGGCGCTGGCCTTCCTCGCCACCCGACGCCTCGGTCAGCGTATGCTTGAGCCCGGACTTGCGCAGCGCCCGGCGCACGGCCGCACGGTCGACCGCATCGTCGTCGATCAGCAGGATGCGGGTCGGATTCGTCACGGGTCGACTATGCAGGAAACTCGACGACCTTCCAGTAGTGCTCCAGCAGCGCCACCGCCTCCATGAAGGTGTTGGCCGGGTCCCGCTTCACGATGTAGCCGGCGACGTTGTGGCCGTAGGCACGCATCCGGTCCTCGTCGGCCTTCGACGTGGTGATCATGAACACCACCGCCGAGCGCAGGTCCTCGTCGGCGCGCACCGCCTCCAGGAACTCGATGCCGTTCATGCGCGGCATGTTCAGGTCGAGCAGGACCAGGTGCGGCTTGGGCAGGCGCTCGCGCCCGTTCTGGCCGCGCAGGATCTCCAGGGCCTCGATGCCGTCGCGGGCGACCGTGATCGGGTTGCCGATCTTGCTCTTTTTGAACGCCCGCTTCAGCCCCTGCACGTCGACCTCGTCGTCGTCGACCAGCAGGATGTTAACCGTCGATCCCATCCGCCCGTCCCTTCCGGCCGTCGAGCGGCCACGTGAAATGCACCGCCAGCCCGCGCCCGTCCGGCCCGTCGGCGAGCCAGACCTTCCCGCCCTGACGGTCTACCAGCTTGCGCACGATGGCGAGCCCCATGCCGCTGCCCTCGACCTCGTCGCGGGGCTTGAGCGTCTGGAACATGCCGAACACGCGCTCGCGGAACTGTTCGGGAATGCCGGGGCCGTCGTCTGTCACGACGAACTCGACCACGTCCCCTGCCGGCCTCGCCTCGACCCGGATGTGCCCCTCGGCCGGCCGGTCGTGGTGCTTGATGGCGTTGCCGATGAGGTTCTGCAAGGCCTGGGTCAGCGGTGCACGCGCCGCCTGTAACGTCGGGAGGGACGCATCTGCCGTGATGGCGAAGCCTTCTGGAGGGCTTACCAGCACGGCGAGCTCATCGACGAGGGACTTCGTGTCCACCGTGTCCATCGTCGCATCAGCCCGCCCGGCCCGTGAGTAGGCCAGGAGGTCGTCAAGCAGGCTGTCCAGCCGGCGCACACGGCTTTTCAGCAACTCCATGTTTGTCTGGACGTCGCCGGTCAGCGAGCCTTCCAGGTCCTCCTCGATCCACCCGACAAGGTTCTCGATGCCGCGCAGGGGCGCCTTCAGGTCGTGGGAGGCGACGTAGGCGAACTGCTCCAGTTCCTCGTTCGAGCGGCGCAGGTCGATGGCGTGACGGGCGAGGCGGCGCTCCAAGCCCTTGCGCTCGGTGATGTCGGTGTTGGTGCCGAACCAGCGCAGGATGGCGCCGTCCGGACCGCGGTAGGGTGCGGCCAGCGACAGGAACCAACGGTACTCGCCGTCGGTGCCGCGCAGCGGGAAAGTGTCCTTCCACGGCTCGCCGGTGCGGAACGCCTCGCTGATGAGCGCAACGACGCGCTCGACATGGTCGGGATGGTGGACGTCGCGCCAGCCCCAGCCGCGCATCTGCTCGATGGTGGTGCCGGTGTAGTCGTACCAGCGCCGATTGTACCAGATGATGTCGCCGTTCGGCTCGGCGACCCAGGCCATCTGCGGCAGCGCGTCGGCGAGCGCCCGGAAGTCGTCCGCAGTCAGGTTCGCGGCTCGCTCCACGCAAGCTCTCCTTGGTCGATAGATTGGCGGGGAAGATGACGCCCGCCCACTTCGGTATAGGCGTGACGCCCCATGCCGTGACAAAGCGGTGGCGGCAAGGCCTGTCGTAGCGTGATTGAATTGACTAGCCGTGGTCGCGTCGACATCTCCGCGGCAGCGGGCCCGGCTCACTTGGACCGCGAAGCGACGTGGATCGGGATGCACGACGGGGAATACGGTTCGATGCGCCGCTTGCTGGACGAGGCAGTCGGGCGTGAGTTTCATGCCGAAGCCCTGGTGGACCTGGCGGTATGCAGGCCCGGGGACATCCACGTTCCAACCTTGTGCGTACTGGTTCGCAGCCAGCGCATCCGCGCCATGGAGTTGCGCGGTAATGCGGCCGCCCTGCTTCGACCGCGAGGCGTCGGCGGAATCCCGGTCATGGCTGAGGGACGCCCGTCGCTCGCGGGGCAGGCAACGCTGGGTCAGCTCCCGCGCAGCCTCGGCAGGTCGCGGCTTGGGTGTCGGGGATGACCGACCTGCCGAGCGCATCGCTCGTCGATGAGCACCGTAGCCGCCCCCCGTTCGGTCGGTCACGGAGAGGCGGCACACAACTCAGCTGCGGGCGTCGCCGTCCCGCATCTGGCCTGTCGGCTCCTGGACGTGGGCTTCGAGGAACCACAGTTGCTTGTCGACGGCGCGGGACACTTCCGTGAACAGGTCGGCGGTGTCGGGGTCTCCCGCCTCATCGGTCTCGTCGATGTTCTCGCGCACGGCGTTGGCGTACACGGCATAGCTGTCTATCAGCGCGGCGATATGGTCAGCGATGGCATAGATGCCGGTCGGGTAGGCGGGGAGCTTGGTCGATCCCGCCACGACCTGCGCCGTTCCCAGGGCCGTACCGCCGAGCTGAACCGCCCGCTCCGCTACCTTGTCGTTGAGGTCGCTGATCTCGGCACGGAAGCCGTCCAGCATCAGGTGGATGCCGATGAACTGCGGTCCCTTCAGGTTCCAATGGGCCTGCTTGATCGCGAGGGCGAGGTCGATGCCGTCGGCCAGCCGTGCGTTCAGCGCCTCGATGGAAACCCTTTTGGCGTTGGAATTGGTGTTGTTGCGGGTCTGGTGAGTACGCGGGGTGCTGCTCGTCGCCATGCCTGTGCTCCACTGTGTCGAGGCGGCAATAGTGGAGCGTAAAGGAGGTTCCCCCAGTCGGACACCGCCCTGCAGGTTTGCAGGCCTGCATCGTCCAGGGTGCATCGGTTCGACGCGGGGTCGTTGCACCAGTTGAAGTGGTCGTTCGGTCCAGGCGCACGCAAACGTCAAGCTTGTGCTCCCCCCGGGGAGGATCAAGGGAACGGAACTCCCGTCAAAAGGCGGACTTCTCAACTACCGGTCCTGCCGGGCCCCCGGGTGGACCTCCCAAGGATTAACGGAACCGTAGAGATGGATCTCGGCATCAGCGGACGGGTCGCAGTCGTGACGGGGGCCAAGTCGGGCATGGGCCGCTCGACCGCCGAACACCTTCTGCGCGAGGGCGTCCACGTCGTCCTGACTGACAAGGAAGGTCCCGAGCTGCAGGCGACGACCAACGAACTGGCGGCGCTGGGCCAGGTTCGCGCCGTTGAGGCGGACCTGAGCACGGCCAAGGGGATCGACGTGCTCGCCGCCTTCGCCAACATGGCCTTCGACGACAAGCCCACCATCCTCGTCTGCGCCGCAGGCATCACCGGGGCGTCGGGGGACTTCCTCGAATTGACCGACGACGACTGGCTTGAGGCAATTCAAACTGATCTCATGGCCGGAGTGCGCGCGACCAGGGCGTTCATCCCACACATGCGCAAGGCCGGCTGGGGCCGGGTCGTGCTGTTCTCCTCCGAGGACGCCGTGCAGCCCTACGTCGAGGAACTGCCGTATGCCGCGGCCAAAGCGGGCGTCCTGAACCTCGCTAAGGGACTGTCCAAGGCCTACGGGCCTGACGGCGTACTCGTGAACGCGGTCGGGCCGGCCTTCATCGCCACGCCGATGACCGACGCCCAGATGGAAAAGAAGGCGAGGGAGAAGGGCATCTCCTTCGACGAGGCGGTCCAGGTGACGCTGGACGAGGAGCGCCCCGGCATCGTCGCCAAGCGCCGCGGACGCGCGGAGGAAGTCGCCGCCGCAGTCACGTTCCTCTGTTCGGAACACGCCAGCTTCATCACCGGTGAGTTCCTACGGGTCGACGGTGGCTCGGTCATGACCATGGGAGCTTGAGGCGCTGATAAGCCTGTCTCGTACCGGACGAAGTCGCTGCAGCTCCGAGACGACCTGAGCCGTCAGCCCGGTTAGGACTGCCTTTCGGCGATCCTGCGGCCGGCTACGGGAAGCGGCTGGTAGAGTCAGGTCCCACGCGTCGTGCGGTGGGCTGGGGCTGGTCTCAGAGCAAGCACCTGCTTCACATGCCCTTGTCCGTATGGAAGGCAAGCTGCGGCACCGGCGAGGTGTTGTGCAGCCGGCGGCAGCACGGACGACCTCTCCGGTGCGAACGGTCTGGCCGTTTGCCGTTCCGGTCTCGACTTCTCGGTTTAGGATTGGGCCAGCGACCTTCCGGATACTTCCGCGTTGTCCCTCGCTGTCGAGCGTAGGGCAAGGCGATGGGAAACGACATTGAATCCGGCGAAGTCCCGCCGGTGACCGAGGACATCGGCCTGCCGACGCCTCCCAGCCCCGGTCGGTTGCCCCCGCCGCACCTGCCTCCGCCCGATCCGAACCAGGGCGGGAGGGGTCAAGAAGGCGACGAACCTGCACCAACTGCTGGTGGCAAGGCGTGACAGGCCGTCCGATTGCCCGGCCCACCATCACGGGCGATAGCCGCCGCATGTGGCCACTCCTATCGATCTTCCGCTCGCCCGCTCCCGGCGGCGACTTCCGCCGCCGAGGAACGAGCCCTTGCCGGAATGCCCGCCGCGCCGCGATAGCGGGGTCCGACCCGGCGTGATCGACCCGTTCCAGTTCCTCCCCTCCGGCGGTGTCACCGGCGCCGAGATCCGTAAGCGCGAATGGTCGAGCACTTCGCTCGGACTGCCCGGGACCTGGTCGCCGGCGCTCAAGGGCACGCTGGCGCAGATGCTCGCGTGCCCCACGGCGATGTTTCTCGCTTGGGGGCCCGATCTCCTGTGCTTCTTCAACGACGCGTACCGGCCGATCCTTGGCTACCGCGGGGACACGGCGCTGGGACGTCCTTTCCGGGAGGTCTGGGCCAGCATCTGGGACGAGATCGGCCCGCTCGTCGCCACGACGCTGGCCGGCGAGGGCACAACCGTCACCGACATGCCGCTCGACCTCTCGCGCGACGGCAGGCCGGAGCGGGGTTGGTGGTCCTTCACCTACTCGCCCGCCTTCGACGAGGACGGTCGGATCGCGGGCCTGTTCTGCGTCACCGCGGAGACGACCGCCCGCGTCGTCGGCGAGGCGGCGCTCCGGGAGAGCGAGGACCACTACCGGCACACGGTCGAGCTGAACCCGCAGGTGCCCTGGACCTGCGACCCGGAAGGGAACGTCACCTCGTTCTCGAATCGGTGGCTGACCCTGACCGGCCAGGGGCCGCGCGAGCCCTACGGGTCCGGCTGGATCAAGGCGGTCCATCCCGAAGACATCCCGTCGACGGTCACGGTCTTCACGGCCTGCCTCGCCTCGGGCGACACGGTCGACGTCGATTACCGCCTGCGCATGGGCTCGACAGGCGAGTACCGCTGGATGCGCGCCCGCGCCCAGCCGCGCCGGGACGGGACCGGTGCCATCGTCTCCTGGTACGGCGTCGTCGAGGACATCCACGACCGCAAGCTCGCCGAGCGCGACCTGCGCGAGCTCAACGCGCACCTGGAGCGTCGCATCGAGGAGGCGCTCGCCCAGCGCAAGCTCTGGGCGGACGTGTTCGAGATCACCGACGCCCTCGTCTGCGCCCTCGACCCGGAGTTCCGGCTGCTCGCCCTCAACCGGGCCTACGCCGACGAGTTCGAGGCCATCTACGGCATCCGGCCCCAGGTCGGCGACGACCTGATCGGCCTGCTCTCGCACGCCCCCGACCAGCAGGCCCAGGCGCGGGCCGTCTGGTCCCGGGCGCTGACGGACGATGCCTTCACGCTGGTCGAGGAGTTCGGCGACCCCGACCGCAAGCGGCCCTACTACGAACTCGCCTTCACCCCGCTGCGCGACGCGGACGGCCGACGCATCGGCGCCTTCCAGTACGCGACCGACGTGACCCAGCGGCTGCGCGACCTGGAGCAGCTCGCCAAGGCAGAGGAAGCCCTGCGCCAAGCCCAGAAGATGGAGGCCGTCGGGCAGTTGACCGGCGGCGTCGCCCACGACTTCAACAACCTGCTGACGATCATCCGCTCGTCTATGGACCTGCTGCGCAAGCCCGACCTGCCGGAGGAGCGGCGGCGGCGCTACATGGACGCGGTGTCCGACACCGTCGACCGGGCCGCCAAGCTCACGGGCCAGCTCCTCGCCTTCGCCCGCCGTCAGTCGTTGATGCCCGAGACGTTCGACGTCGGCGCGCGCATCGCCTCGACCGCCGACATGCTGTCATCGGTCACCGGGGCCCGCATCCGGGTCGTCGTCGAGGTCCCGACGGCGACCTGCCACGTCTTCGCCGACCCGACCCAGTTCGACACGGCGCTGATTAACATGGCGGTCAACGCCCGGGACGCGATGGACGGCGAGGGCACGCTGACGCTGCGGCTCGAATGCCGGCGGAGCCTGCCCGAGATCCGCGGGCACGCCGGCACGCGCGGGCCGTTCGTCGCGGTCTCCGTCATCGACCAGGGTACGGGCATCCCCCCGGCGACGCTCCCCCACATCTTCGAGCCGTTCTTCACCACCAAGGGCATCGGCAAGGGGACCGGCCTCGGACTCAGCCAGGTCATCGGCTTCGCCAAGCAGTCCGGCGGCGACGTCGACGTCGCCAGCGTCCCTGGCCGCGAAACGGCCTTCACCCTGTACCTGCCCCAAGCCGACGCCCCCGCCGCCGAGGCACCGGACACGCAAACGGCGGCGTCCGATGGCCGGGCGCTGCGCATCCTCGTCGTCGAGGACAACCTCGATGTCGGGCGGACCTGCACGCAGATCCTGGAGGAGCTCGGGCATTCCACGGTCTGGGCAAGGAACGGCGAGGAGGCCCTCTCCGAGATCGAGCGCGACCCGGACCGGTTCGACGCGGTGTTCTCCGACGTGGTGATGCCGGGGATGGGCGGCATCGCGATGGCCCACCGCATCCGGGCGATGCTGCCGGACCTGCCCATCATCCTCACGTCCGGCTACAGCGACGTGATGGCCCGGGAGGGCACGCACGGCTTCGACCTCGTGCGCAAGCCCTACTCGGCCGCGCAAGTCGCCGAGGCCTTCCGGGCGGTACCGGGACGGTCGGAGACCGGCCCGCGATAGGCCCGGGTGAAGCGACGCCCCGGGAGGGCGCAGCTTTCGCGCTCAGGCGGCGAAGCCACGGATGGCGGAGATGACCTTGTTCTCCCGAAAGGGCTTGTCGCAGAACACGCCCCGCGCCGGGATGGCGTCGAGGTCCGGTGCCAGGGCGCCCGTCAGGACCAGCTCGATGGGCGGCCACCGGTCGCGGATCATCGCCACCAGCTTCAGCCCCGTGGTCGAGCCGCGAACGTCGAGGTCCGCGAACACGACCCGGATGTCCGTCCGCCCCTCCAGGGTGCGGACCGCCGCCTCGGCGGTGCGGACAACGACGGCCTCGCATCCCGCCTCCTCGACGAAGTCCCTCATGATCCCCGCCAGGATCGGCTCGTCCTGGAGCACCAGCACGACCGGCTTCGGGTTCGCTCCGTCCGGCTGTCTCGCTGTCATAGACGCTGCACCTCGACCAGCGGCGCACGCATCGCCGCCACGAGCCCCTCGGTATGATAGGTCACGTCGACCTCGCCCGTTCCCACCAGGCCGGTCCGGATCAGGCGCGATCCGAAGCCGCGCCGCGTCGGGGCCACCACGGGAGGGCCGCCGTGCTCGCGCCACCGCAGCACCAACCCCGGCTCTCCCGCATCGCCGTCGATCCACCACCGCACCTTGACCTCGCCCTCCTCGCCGGACAAGCTGCCGTACTTGGCCGCGTTGGTCGCCAGTTCATGGAGGAGCAGCGACGCCGACAGCGCGGCACTGGGGCCGAGCGCCACGTCGGGGCCATCGAGCGTGAAGCGGCGCGCCTCGGCCGCGGTGCCCAGAACCTCCCGGCAGACGCTTCGCAGGTCGGCGGCCGTCCAGTCCTTGCGCAGCAACAGGTCGTGGGCCGAGGCCAGCGCCTGGATGCGCTTCTCGAAAGCCTCGACCGGTCCGCGCTCCGACACGGAGCGCAGCGTCTGGTGCGCGATGCTCACGACCATCGCCATCGTGTTCTTGAGGCGGTGGGAGAGTTCGTGGTTCAGCAGGTCCTGCCGCTCTTCCGCGCGCCGCCGCTCGACGGCCTGGCGGGTCAGCTCTGCGATCTGGCGGATGAACGCGACCTCCGGTTCCCCCCAGGAGCGCGGACGGTCGTCGTTCACGTACAGCACCGCCACCGTCCGGCCCTTCTCGACGATGGGCACGTTGACCAGCGTTCGCGCGGAGACCGCCTCCAAGGTCGCGGCGGAAGCGGCGGTTCGCGGGTCCTCGCGCACGTCGCCGATGACGACCGTCCGCCCCTGCCGGAGGTCCTCGGCGTAGAGGCCGTAATCGTCCATGCGGTAGCGGCCGGCGAGCGTCGGGAAGTCGGGAGCGGTCCAGTCCTCCTCGACCACGAAGCCCTCGCCGTCGGGGCCGACGGTGCCGTAGCCCACCCGACCGACTCCGAGCACACGCCCGAGGATGGCGGAGGCCGCCATCGCGATCGCGTCGGTGCCGATGGCGCTCCGCAGCCGCTCCCCGAACTCCAGGAGGCCGCTGCGCCGGGCATCGGCCTGCACTCGCTCCGTCACCTCCATGAAGATCACGCCGAAGCGCCCGCTCCCGAGCGGGAAGGCCCGGCCCTCGTACCACCGCGCCAGGGTGCCGACCTGCCGGACGAACGTTACGGGCTCCCCGGTCTCGACCACGTCGGCGAACTCGTCGACCCAGGCGTCCTCCACGCCGGGGATCACCTCGCGGACCGTGCGGCCGACGACGTCGGCCGGGGCGATGCCGACGAGACGGCCCCAGGCGGAGTTGACGTCGACATAGCGCCAATCCGTGATGCGCCCGGTCGTGTCGCGCACGACCTCACCGACGACGAAGCCTTCGCTCAGGCGCTCGAACAGGCCGCGCCAATGGGCCTCGCTCGTCGCGAGGCGCTCCTCGAACGACCGCCGCTCGGTGATGTCGCGCGACACGGACAGGATCCGCTCCGGCCGCCCGTCGGGGCCGAAGATCGGCGTCACCTGGACGTCCCACCACTTGGCGTTACCGAGGAAGGTGTCCGCGCGCCCCTGGAAGTGACCGATCCGCCCGTCCCGGGCCGCTGCCAGCGCCGCGAGCGCATCGGCGTTCCCCCGGCCCTGCCAGAAGCTCGGCCATGGGCAGCCCTTGATGTGATTGAAGTCGCTGACCTCCATCACCTTCCGGCCGCCCTCGCTCATGAAGGTCAGGCCGCCGTCGAGGTCGAGCACCTTGATGCAGTCGGCGGACGACGCCAGGACGCTGCGCATGAACTCGGCGTCGGCCTGTTCCTTCGTGGCGGCGTTGCGCTCCTGCGTGCGGTCGCTGAACGCCTTGACGAAACCCTGGTGCGTCCCGTCGAGCCCCCGCAGCGAGGTCATGTCGCCGACCGCGTAGAACCGGCCGCCGTCCTTGCGCAGATGCCAGCGCATGTCCTCGGCATGCCCCTCGTCGAGGACGAGAGCCATCTCTTCCCGGGCTCGACCCGTCGCCCTATCCTCGGGCGTGAAGATCCGCTCGATGGTCTGCCCGCGCATCTCTTCGGCATTCCAGCCCAGGATGCGTTCCGCCCCGACGTTCCAGTCGGTCACCTTGCCCGCGGCATCCGTGACGACGATGGCCATCTCGCTCGCACTGTCGAAGATCGCGCGCTGGCGCGCCTCGCTCTCGGCGAGACGGCGCCGGTTGCGGTGCGCCTCGGTGACGTCGATCTGGCTGCCGAAGCGGTAGCGCAGGCGGCCCTCGCCGTCGAAGACGGGTCCGATGAACAGGGCGTTGACGAAGGGCGTGCCGTCCCGGCGATGGTTGGTGATCTCGATGGTGAGGTCGCGGTTGTCGCGCAACGCCGCGCGGATCTCGTCGACGTGGTTGGGCTCGGTGGCCGGACCCTGGAGGAACCGGCAGTTGCGACCGACGACCTCGTCGATCCCGTAATCCGTGAGGTCGAGGAAGGCGCGGTTGGTGAAGACGATGGGGTCGTCGTCCTGGTTGGGATCCGTGAGGATCATCGGCAGGCCGGTCTTGTCGACGGCGGAGAACAGCACGTCGGCATCAGATACAGGAGAGTGGTCACGCCGGCTGAACGCTTCTGCGCCGTGAGCGGTCCGCTCGCCTCGCTCCGCCCGAAGGCGCAGGACCTCTGCCTCAAGTTCCTCGCGCGAGAGGCCATGCAGATCGTTGTTCATTTAAAACTACGCCCGCCCCCCGGCGAATAATGTCGTCCTTTGAGCGCGCTGATAGCGAAGGGCCATCGCAACGTCACTGCGGCGTTCGGTTCAGCGCTTTACGATGGCTCTCTGATCCACGTCGGAGTTGCCATGTGGCCCGCGGATGGCTGCTTTTGGGATGCTCCGGTGGACACCCGCACCACCGTGTTGGGTCGATAGAGGTTGGTCCGCTTGTCCGGCGTGGCCTCTCCGAAGCAGACCGACGGCTTTTGGCGAGACTACGCCATAGCGGATCGCCGGGCGCGCGAAACCTGTCGTTCGGCTTTGCGGCGAGTGCCGGAAGTCAGATGAAGCCGGCAGCCTCCCGGAAGCAGATGGAGTGGATGGCTCCCGCTCCGACTGACGGCATGTCGGTGCCAAGATGTGGTTGCTACCGAATCCGCAGCCACGCAGGTGCAGGAGCCATCCCCATGGAGATCACCACTGTCGGCATCCATCTGGCCAAGAGCATCTTTCAGGTTCATGCCGTCGATGCAGCTGACAGCGTCGCGGCCGCGTGCGCAGGCGCCATCATGCTGACCGGCGATAATGCCCGCACGGCCCAGGCCGTCGCCAGCGCGCTCGGCATCGGGGCCCGGGCCGAGCTCCTGCCGGAGGACGAGCTGCGCATCGTGCGCGAGCTCCAGGGCGCGGGCGCCGTCGTGGCGAAGGTCGGCGATGACATCAACGACGCCCCGGCGCTGGCGGCCGCCGATGTCGGGATCGCATGGGTGGCGGCACGGACGTCGCGTAGGAGACCACCGATGCCGCGATCCTGCACGGACGGGCCGCGGACGTGGCCCGCATGGTCGCGCTCGCCCGTTAGACGCTCGGCAACATCCGGGCGGATATCGCCATCGGCCTGAAGCTGGTTTTCCTGGTGACGACCATCGTCGGCATAACCGGCCTGTTGCCGGCGATCCTGGCCGACACCGGGGCGACCGTTCCGGTGACGGGCAACGCTCTGCAGCTTCTGCGCGCACGAATCTGACCGGCGGCCCACCCGGAGCTGCCATCCATGGCCCCCATGCGACCAGGGCGCCTCGCTGACCAGGCGCCGGCATCATCGGCGGGGACTGTCCATGGTCGCGCCAGCCGCGGCGCTGTGGGCCGGCAGCCCGGCGGCCTACGAACCGCGCGGAGCGAACAGGTTGAGGGTACCGCCGGGCAGGCACACCAAGCCGCGGGTTACGTCACACCGGTCTCGGCGATGGCCCTCGAAGACGCGGAGCCGGAAGATGGCCGCAACGATGCAGAAGCCGCCGTAGGCCGCGTCGGCGCGGCCGGCGGCCTCGCCTTCCACAGGCGTGAGCAAGTAGGCCAGCAGCGCCAGCGAGATCAGCCGGGCGCGAGCCACCATGGCGCTTTGTCGAGCCGAAGCCTACGCCCCGCTCGATATCACGAACCCTCGGAAGGGCTTGAAGTCAAAAATCTTGCGTGAGGAAACTCTTGGCATAGTGGCGCGGAACTCTGCGCGCGAAAGCATATTCCGGGGCCGGGGGCGTTGGCAGGATCCACGGAATCGACGCGTCCCAGTGCATGATGCATTCGGAAGGTTCATGCCGGGCTTGAATCCCACGGGTCCGCGGCATGGCTCAAACCGTCTGCGGGACCGCCGCCGCCGGACGGGATGACCCGCCTGCGGGTCTCCTCCTTCGCCGCGGCGACCCGCAGGCCGACCTCGGCGAGGTTTTCCAGGCGCAACTGGACCCGCTCCGGCGGCAGGTCGATCAGGTCCAGGTTGTGGCGCTTGATGAAGTAGAAGGCCATCGACAGACGCACCTCCACCTCCCTGGCGCCGTCGACCATCCCGTAGTCGCGCTCGATCGCCCGGCGCTGGTCGTCCGTCAGCCCGGGATGCGGCAGCACCCTCAAGGTGATCGTCGTGTGCCACTCGACGTCGTCGGCGGGCTCGTAGCTGGCGGCCTCCGCCCCCCCGAACTCGTCGATCCGGCTCAGGACGAAGTCCCGGAAATCCTTGTGGTCGCAAGCCCAGGCGCGCACGTGCCACCGCGCACCGTCGAAGGCGAGCGCGTGCGGCGCGATGACCCGCCAACGCGAGTTCGTCAGCGACTGGTAGCGGATCCGCAGGGCGCTGCGCGACCGCATCGCGCCGAGGATCAGCCGGAGGCACTCCGGATCCACGTGCCTCGCGACGTCCGGCGCCATGTCGATCGCCGGCAAGGTCTTGAACCACACGACGTCCCGGGGGAGGGCCCCGGACATCAGCGCCCGGAGCTGCAGCAGGAGCCTGTCCGCCGACGGCACGAGGAACCGGGGCCGGATCGCGGCGCCGGGCACGAACGACTTCGCCGTGGAGTCGTACTCGACGTTGCCCTCCGCCAGGCCGCGGTAATTCTTGAGGTCGACCGAGGCCTGCGGCGTCGAGATGTCGAAGGCCGCCTCCAGGTCGCTGCGGTTGAGCTGCCCTTCCCAGAACAGCTTCCATTCCATGAACTCGTATCGGACGTTCCTCGCCCAGACGCGCCGCTCCGGCTCGGCCATGTCTACCCCTCCGCTCACTTGACGGGTATAGCAACAATACCCATCTATGGACTAGACGGGTCGCCGATTCTCGCGCGGCGACCGACGGAAGGATGCCGGCGACCGGCGCGAGGCGGCGTCATCCGGACATAGGTGACACAGGCGGCGAGGCGAAAGGAGCGGCGATGCAGGACGGAAACAAGCAGGATCGGATCCAGCACGATGCGGCGGACATCGTCGAGGCGGCGACCGACATCGAGCGGCAGCGCGCGATCGAGTTGGACGCCCGTTCGGAGACGGCGCGGATCGACGCCGAGATGGCCGAGCTCGCGCGCCGTCGCGTCATCCAGGAGGACGCCGCCACGAAGGCGCACGCGGCGATCGCCGCCGACGAGCGGCGGATCGCCGAGGACGACCGCGACATTCGCGATGCCCTGAACGGCGGCGATTGCCCGCCCGCCCATGGCGGTCAGCCCGTGCCGCCGGCCGCTCCCCCCGCGCCCGGCCCCGGGAACCCGCCGGTGGTCCCCCCGCGTCGCGTCGGATGAGCGTGCCGGCTCCCATGGCCCGGTCGGGCGGCCCCGTCGGCGGCGACACGCCGTGCGGGGCGGCCTGGCCGGACCGTTTCACCTGGGAGCTCGCCCGGCTGCGCGAGCGGGGGCGCGTGACCGGCGCCGGCCGCGAGACCGCGCCGCCCGGATTCCTGGTCGTCCGATACGAGTGGGACCATCGGGGCCGCACGCTTCCGCTGGCGATCATCTACCCGCCCGGCTTTCCCCTGACGCGACCCGAGATCCGGATGCTGCGGGTCGAGGATCGCCCGCGCAACCACTGCAACCCGGTGAACGGCAACCTCTGTTTCCTGGCGCACGACCGGCATGCCTGGCAGCCGGAGACGTCGGTCGCATCCTACATCGAGGATCGGCTGCCGATGATCCTGGACGGCACCCCCGACGGCGAGCCGGTGGCCGAGCCCATGGAGGATTGGTGGGCGGCGCTCGCCGTGCCGGGCTCGGCCTTCGTGATCGAGTCGGGATGGGAATTGGGCACCCATACCTGCGGCACGTTGGCCTTGCGGGTCGGGGTGGTGCCCGGCCGCCCCCCCGCGCTGCGAGCGTTCGTGGAAGGGGTCCTGGACGGCGGCGGCGGCGAGATCGCCCGGAACGCCGGTCCGCTTCCCCTGGAGTTCTCCGCAGCGCGTTCGATCCGTGTCCCGTGGCGACTGCTCGACGAGGAACCCCAGCCGGACGAATACGAACGCGTGTTCGGCGCCGTGTCGCCCGGCACCGGCACGACAGGGCTGATCCCGCTCGCCGACAGTCTGCGCGCCCGCATCGCGGCCGTGGCGTGCAGGACCGAGATCACGCACGGCGAGCGCGGCCTGTCCTGGATCCTCCTGGTCCGCACGGGCAGCCGGCGGGCGTTCGAGCACGGCCGCGCGGACCAGATCCATTCCGGCACGGCCCGGACGTTGCGGGCGGGGTTGGACGACCGCCGCTCACGCTCCCCGTCCGCAGGCGTCATCGCGGGGAAGCGGATCGCGATCGTCGGCCTCGGCGCCGTCGGCGCCCCGGTCGCCCTCGACCTAGCGCGCAACGGGGCGCGTTCGATCGCGATGGCCGACTTGGACATCGTCACGCCGGGCAATGCCGTGCGCTGGCCGCTCGGCGAGTCGGCATGGGGACGCTTCAAGGTCGACGCCCTCGCCGACTTCATCGCGGCCAACCATGCGGCCACGCGGACGGCGGTCGCCCGAATGCCGATCGGCAACCTCGACTTCCGGACGGCCGAGGGGGAGGGGGGCGAGTTCGTCGCCGCCCTCAACCAGGCCGATCTCGTCGTCGACTGCAGCACCTCGTTCGAGGTCGAGCGGCTCCTCGCCCGACATGCCGGGAGCATGGGTGCGCCGCTGATTTCCGCCTACGGCACGGCGGCGTTCACCGGCGGCGTCGTGGCATGTTTCGCGCCCGGGGGTGGCTGCCCGAACTGCCTGCTCCACCAATACGGGTCCGGCGCCATCGCGCGGCCGTCCGGCGAGCGGGGGGACGCGCACGCGGTTCGGTTGCCCGGTTGCGCCGACGCGACCTTCTCCGGAGCCTCGCACGACCTGGGCGAGCTGTCGATGCACGCGGTGCGCGTCGCGGTCCGAACCCTCCGCGCGGCGCCGGCGACGTCGTTCGTCGAGACATTGAACTTCGTCGGCGAGGACCGGAGGCCCGCCTGGCGCTTCGATCCATTCGAACGCCATCCGGCCTGCGCCTGCGGTTGACCCGTCTCGCCATCCCCCAACGCCTTCTCGAACTTTGCGTCGCGGCGGCCGACGCGGCCCTGCCGCACGAGGAGGGCGGGATCCTGCTCGGATCGCGGGACGGCCGCGGCGACCGGTTCGTACGCCACGTCATCGGGTCCGGGCCCGGCGCGCGCCGGGCCCGGACCTGGCTCGAAGTCGACCACGACTGGCAGAATCGCCGGATCCGCGATCTCGCGGACCGTGGCGGCGACGTGGCGTTCCTGGCGGACTGGCATTCCCATCCGGACGCCACGGACGCCGCGTTGAGCCGGTTGGACGTCGCGACCCTGGCGAAGCTGGCTGGCTTCACCCCCTTGGGTTGTCCCGACCCGGCCATGATGATCCTGTTCCGCGGGGCGGACGGTTGGCGCGCCGGAGCCTGGAGGCTGGCACCCGGCGCCCGGCGGCCAAGGGGCGTCGCCCCCGTCGGGGTCGAGGTCGTCGACGAGGTGACGCCGTAGCGGGCCATGGCGATCCGGGTCCTCCGCGCCGGCCGGGGTCGCGGTGAGGGACGCCGTGTCCGCCTTGGCCGCCCGGATCTTCGGCCGGCCGCGCAGGCCGGGCCGGCTCCGCTGCCGGCTCCCGACGTCAGGCGACGGGGAGGATCATGCGCCGCCGGCGAGTGACGGCGGAGCCTCGGTGCGGCACGCCTCACGTACGGCCCCGGCCAGGGCCCCCGCCGGGGGAGCTACCGAAACGACCCGCCCGTCCGTGGCAAACACGATCAGGCCGATGCCGGCGCCCGTCGCGGCCATGTAGCGCCGGACTTGGCCCCGGTACCCCTCGACCGCGGACTCCGTCGGCGCGACGTCGCTCTTCCAGTCCACGACGACCTCCGGCCGCCCGGACTCGTCGTAGGCCATCGCGTCGACGATGCCGGCCGTCGCGTGGTCCTCGCCGTCGCGTTCCTCCAAGGCGTACACCGGCAGCTCCGGCACGAGGCGTGCGCGCAGGGCCGCGATGGCGGGCACGGCCAAGGCCCGGGCCGCGCAGGCCGCCACCTCGTCGGGGTCCACGTCCCGGACGGCGAGCTGCATCGCGAGCTGGGAAGCGCGGAGCGCGAGATCGCCGCCCTCGTCGGTCTCGCCGGTCAGCAGCTCCTCGATGAGCTTGTGCAGGATCAGCCCGCGATCGCGGCTCCCGCGGACGGCCGCCGCGAGGCCGGGCGGCGCGACGGGCGCCTCGATGTCGGGCGCCTCGATGTCGAGGGCCCCGCCGGGCGCGGCCTCGTCGCCCTCGTGGCGGCTCGGCACGACCCATCTCAACCGGCGGTGGCCTGCCACCCGCGCGGCCTCCTCCGCGAAACTCTCGCGCGTCTGGGCGTTGCGACCCGCGGGACCGGTCCTCGCGCCCGGGACCGGAAGCCGGTCCATGTCGATGGCGGCCAGCCGGTCCAGCCCCAGGCCGACGACCGAGGCCCAGGCGTCGTCGTGGGCCGGGTCGGGGAACCGCGGGATCACCAGGGTCTCGCGCGCGCGGGTCGCGGCCACGTACCAGAGCCGCACGCGCTCGTTCCCGACCTCGCGGTCCTCGGCGGCCAGGACGGCGTCGTAGCCGGCCGGCCGCACCCCGAAGACCGGGCAGTAGAGGCAGTTCGAGGCGCGGTCGACCAAGGCGCCGCTCGCCGGGATCGTGAGCGTCGAGGTGTTGATCGGGATGACCACGGGCCATTCGAGGCCCTTCGACGCGTGCATGGTGAACAGGGAGACGGCCTCGGCCTGGGCGTCCGGACGCCCCTCGACCGCGCGGGTCCGGCCGTCCCAGGCGGCCTGCATCGCGCGGGCGAACGCGCGCAGTCCGCGCACGGCGTACGGGCGGGACATCTCAAGGTACAGGTCGACGTTGGCCAGGGCGCGCTCGGCGTGGCCGTCGTGACGCCGGCCCAGGACCGGCCTCAGCATGACGGCGTCGACCGCCCGGCTGAGGATGTCGTACGGCGTGGTCCCCAGCGCCTGCCGCGCCAACGCCTGGAGGCGTTCGAGGACGGGGCGCGCGACCGGGTGCGCGACGGCGGCCACGTCGATCCCGAGGCGCAGGGGCGGCACGGCGTCCGGCCGGTCCGGGTCGCGCGGCAGGCCGTGGACCAGGTCCAGCAGTTCCTCGTCGGTCAGGCCTACGGTCGGCCCGCGCAGGAACGCGCCGAGCGCCAGGGTGTCGCGCGGGTCGGCGAGGACGCGGGTCAGGGCGATGAGGTCCTGGACCTCCTGGCGACGGAAGAAGCCCTTGCCGGCCTGCGTCGACACGGGGACGCCCCGGGCCTCCAGCGCCTCCTCGTAGCGCCACAGGTCGCTCCCGCTCGGCGCCAGCAGGGCGATGTCGCCGGGCCGGAGGGGCCGCGTGCCGTGGGTCTTGCACGTGACCAGCTGCGTCCCGATCAGGCGGGCGCAGAGTTCGGCGACCGCCTCCGCCTCGGCGTCCCGCAGGGCGCCCGCCTTGCGCTTGGTCCCGTCCGCCGGGCCGGGCACGTCGAGGGCGGCGACGCAGGGGCCGCGGTCGTGGTCCTCGTGGAACGCCGCGAGGGGGGCGAACCCGGGCTGGCCGGGTCCGGCCAGGATGTCCTGGAAGCACCGGTCGACGAACGCGAGGATCGACCGGCAGGACCGGAAGTTCGTGGAGATCGGCACGACGTCGTCGGGCGAGCGGGCCAGGATCCGCTCGCGGGCGCGGACGTAGGTCGAGACGTCGGCGCCGCGGAAGCGGTAGATCGCCTGCTTCGGGTCGCCGACGAGGAACAGGGCGCCGGGCCGCAGCACGCGCGCCGTCCAGTCGTCGGCGGGCGCCCCCTCCGGCCGTTCCCCGCACAGCAGCCAGAACAGCATCGCCTGCTGCGGGTCGGTGTCCTGGAACTCGTCCACCAGCACGTGCCGGTGCCGCCGCCCCAGCGCCTGCCGGACCGGCTCGTGGTCCCGGAGCAGGCGCACCGCGGCCTCGACGAGGTCGTCGAAGTCGAGCAGGCCGCCGGCCCGCTTGCGCTCCCGGTAGCGGTCGAGGACCGTCCGGACCCGGGGCACGAGCCTGGCCAGGAGCTCGCTCGCCGCGGACGCCCGCATGCCGTCCCACGCGGCGCAGCAATCCCCGTGCAGCGTCTTGGCCGCGGCATGGAGCCTGTCCGCCTCGACCTTCGGGAGCCCGGCGCTCCGGACCGCGGCCTGCCACTTGCCCTTCCCGCCCTTGTAGGCCGCGAACGCGCCCTTCGACGTGCAGAGCGCCGGGTCGGGCTTCGCCGTCAGGACGCCCAGGAGCTCCGCGTCCCCGACCGGGCCGTGCGCCGGCGTCCGGGACGCCATCGCGCCGAAGGCCGCGGCGGCGGCCGCGGTCTCGGCCTCGGCGGGCGACGCCGCGACGAAGGCGGCGTAGGCCGCGACGCTTTCGGCGAAGCCTTCGGCGAGGCGGGACGACGGCACCGGGGGCGGCGGGCCCACGGCGCGGCCCGCGCGCAGGCAGCCGGCGACGCGCTCTACCGCCTTCTCGGCGGCGACGGGATCCGCGAGGAACATCTCCGCCACGAGGCATCGGCCGCCCGCGAGCGTCTCGCGCAGCCAGCCGTCCAGGATGTCGCGGAACAGGCCGTCGGCCTCGGCGTCGTCGGCGACGCGCGCCCCGGGGTCCATGTCGGCCTCGACCGGGTACGGCTTCACGAGCCGCTGGCAGAACCCGTGGATGGTCGTGCACACCAGTTCGTCGATCCGGCCCTGCGCGGCGGCCAGGCTCCCCTCCTGCTCCCGCGTCAGGCCATGCGGCAGGACGCAGCGCAACTCCTCGGGGACCTCCCCGGCGAGGAGGCGGTGGACGACGTCGCCGATCCGCTCCAGCAGCTCGCTCGCGGCGAGCTCCGTGAACGTCACCGCCGCGATCTCGCGCGGCGGGACGCCGGACGCCAGCATCATGGCGATCCGGCCGGAGAGGACCGCCGTCTTCCCGGAGCCGGCGCCGGCCTCGACGAGCATGGAGCGGTCGTGCCGCGCGATGGCCAGGGCGCGCTGCCCCGCGTCCGCCAAGGCCCTGTCGTGCACGGTCATCAGGGCGCTTCCCACACCAGGGCGGCGTCGCCGAGCGCCGCCGTCGCCGACGCCCGCTTGCGCGGGCAGTACACCTCGCCGGCGTTGGCCGGCAGCGCGAAGGCGAGGTCGTTCCACCCGGCCTCGGTGTCGGGTCCGGGCAAGGCGTTGCCCGCCCCGAGGCTTCGCCCGGCCGCCGCGAGGTGCCGGGCCAGGTCGGCCAGCGCCGCGTCGGGGCGTTCGAGGGCGATGCAGGTCCGCTCGCGCGGGTAGTGAAGCGAGGCGTCTATGGCCACGTCGCCGCCGAGCAGGACCCGGGCGGCGTAGCCGTAGATGCAGCGCTGCAGCTCCCGGCCTCCGGCCAGCACGTCGTCGGACCCGCGGGGCTTGCCGGTCTTGTAGTCGCGGACGCGGGCCGAGGCGCGGTCCCCCGAGAGGTCGAGGCGGTCGATGTAGCCGGAGATGCGGAAGCCCGTCCCCGGGATCTCCACGGGCAGGTCCGGATCCCACGGGACGGCGCCCCCGGCCCGCTTGGGGCCCCGGCCGCCGAACGGCACCTCGACCCAGCTGGACTGCCCCTCGTAGGCGTCGTCGGGGTGCGTGAGCGCGCTCCACGACGCGACCGACACGTCGTCGAGGACCCGGCGCCAGACCACCGCGGGCGGGATCGCCCGCCCGCGCTCCCACGCGTCGGCCACGGCCCGGACCGCGCCCTCCAGTGCCGCCCGCCGCGCGGCCTCGGACGACGCGGCCCCGTCCCCCGCCTCAAGGGCGATGACCGCCAGCTCCAGCACCTCGTGCATGAGGTTGCCGAACGCGCGATCGTCCAGCGTCAGCGTCTCCTGGCTGGAATCGGCGGCCTGGAGGCCGAGGCCGTAGCGCCACACGAAACCGAGGGGGTCGCGCAGCAGCTTGCGCAGGGAGTTGGCGGAGTGCACCCGGCCCAGCACCGACAGGATGACGGGGTGGTCGGGCCGGACCAGGCCGTCGTGCGGCGTCGGGGAGTGGGAGGCCCACGACGCCCAGCAGGAAGCGGCGGACCGGGCCTGGGCCGTGGACGCGAACTCCTCCGGCCGCGCCGTGAGCCGGTCGACCTCGCCGGCGGCATGCTCGGGGACGCGGTTCCTCCCGAGGTGCGCGCCGTCGGGGTGGTCGCGCAGAAGAGGGCTGCGGCCGAGGAGCCGGCCGTCGGCGCCGCGGCGGGCCCGCGACAGCACCACGGCGTCCGCGCTCGTGGCGAGGATCGCGTCGAAGTCGCCCCGGTCGACGGCCGAGCGCGGCTGCGGATCCAGGACGTGCGAGGGGACCAGATGGTCCGACAGCAGCCGGTCCTCCGTGGCCACCTGCGGCCAGCCGCGCGAGCTCAGCCCGAGGAGCCGGACGAACCGCCGCGGGGCGCTCGCCAGGGAGGACGCCGGCACCCAGACCACCGACGTGCCGGCGTCGGCGTCGTCGTCGATGCGCTGCCGTGACAGCGTCAGGTCGACCACGGCGGGCGCCCCCTCCAGCAAGGCCTTCCGCCAGATCCGGAGCGCGAGCCCGGATAGCAGGGCCTCCCCCGCCCGGGCGGCCCCCGCGGTCCCGGCGGCCAGGAGCGCCAGGATCGCGCGAAGCCCGGCGGCCAGCGCGGGACCCTCCGAGTGGCCGGTCACTCCCTCCCCGCCCAGCAGGCGCTCCCAGGCGGGGAGGTCGGAAAGCGGGGCCTCGCGGGGCAGGATCCGCGTCCATCCCTCCGGCAGGGCGGCGAACGGCCCGGGGGCGTGCCGCAGCAGCGCGGCGAGGCGGCGCAGGCCATCCTGCGTGACGCCCCTCACCAGGATGTCCGCGAGCGCCGCCGCCGCCTGCCCCTCGCGCACCGCCGTCGCAGGGACCCCGTGGACGAACCGCACGTCCAGGTTCGCCTCCGCGCGGAGCGCGAGGACGACGTCGTCGTAATCCTCCGTCCTGCAGGACGACACCGCGATCTCGGACGGCCGGGCCCGGCCGGTCGCCATCAGCCACCTCGCCCAGCGGAAGGCCTCCAGCACCTCGTGGCGTGGCGTCGCCGCGGTGCAGACCTCGACCGCGGGCGCCGAGCGGGGCCCGTCGACGACGCGAAGGGCCGCCGCCGGCACCCATTCGGGAACCGGGCGCGGCCCCGAGGCCCAGCAAACCGCCACGTGCCGGGCCAGGGCCGCGGCGACCCCTCGCCAGCAGGGCGCGAGGTCCGCCATACCCTGGAAGGTCGTCGGCCCGAGCACGCGCCCGGCGTGGGCGGCGCGGGCCGTCGCGGCGGCGGCGAGGTCGGTGGGGCGCATCATACCTGACGGCAGCTTCCCGACGACGGCCGCCTCCAGCCTGGCGAGGGACGCGACGCGGCCGGCGCCCGCGCCGTCCAGGGCGAACCCGGCAGCCCAGGCCTTCCGCAGCGTCTCCGCCGCGGCGTCGACCATGCCCGGGAGCGACTTGATCGGGTCGAGCTCGCCGATCTCGACCTCGTCCAGGGCCTCCTTGAGCGCCCCCCTGAGGGACTCGTCGTCGATGGGGCGGGCGAAGCCGCCGGCGAGGCGCGCGGCCAGGGCCTCCACGGTCAGCACCTGCACGCCGTGCTCGCCCCGGCGAGCCGCCGCCAGCCGTTCGTCCGCCACGGCCAGTCGACCGTGGACCACAACCGTCCGGCGAAACCCCATCGCCAACCCCCACCTCGGATTGCGGGCATTATCGGAGCACGCGATCCTTATGGTCAAGCTTGCGCCGCCGATCGACGCGTGCGGGGGGCGTCCCGTGTCCCGGATGCCGCGGTCGGCCGCGCCGACCGCGTCAGGCGCCGGGTTCGAGGATGCGGCGCGCGACGTCAGGGACGGCGTCCGCCTCCAGCCGCTCGACCGCCAGCGACCGGGCGAGCAGGGCGTCGGTCAGGTAGCCGTCGTACTTCTCGCGGACGGGCTTCGCCGCCAGGCCGGCAAGGGCGCCGGCGTCGGGGGGCGGGGAGCCGGCGATGTCGGTGAGGACGGCGCGCAGGTCGCCCGCGGAGCAACCCCGCACCTCGACGGCGTGGCCGTAGGGCGTGGCCTGCAGGTTGCGGGCCAGGAGCGTCAAGGCCAACGTCTCAAGCTTGGCCGCGCCGACCCACGGCAGGACCGTGCAGTCACGCCCGACCTCGACGATGCAGGTCCCGTCGAGGCCGTACCCCAGGAAGGCCGCCCTGCCTTGGTCGAGCAGCGCGCGAGCCCCGGCGTCGAGGTAGGCGGGCATCCCGGTGCCGGACAGGCATCGCCGCATCGCCGCGGCGACGGCGTCGTGCACGCCCGACCATCCGCCGCCGAACCTCGGCGGCAACGCCGACTTCGTGGGAGCCACCACGACGACCTTGGCCCGTGCGTCCAGGGACTCGATCCGCCATCGGCGGCCATTGAAGATGATCGTCTGCCCGGGCGCCAGCGTCAGGTCGAGCGGCACCGTGCCCAGGACCTTCCCGCCGACGACCATGACCCGGTACTCTTCGTCCGTCTGGAAGACGGCGTAGAACTGATGGCCCTCCGCGAGACGCTCGCCGGCCGGCCCCAGCATCAGCAAGCCGTCCGGCGACATCTCGACCAGGGCCGCCTCGGGACGCGCGATCGCCCTTAGCAGCTCGACGAACAGGTCGCGCGAGACGTTTCGAAACGGCCCGCGCCCGCAGAGCGTCCTCCAGGCGGCGTCCGGCCGCAGGCCCCCCGTCTGGGCGACGAGCGCGAGCACCTGGTGTGTGAGCGTCGAGAGATGCAGCCCGCCCACCCGCGGCGGCTCGCACCAGCGCTCCAGGAGCAGGTCGACGGTCGCCACGGCCTGCACGAGGTCGAGGCGCAGCCGGTCCGCCGGATGGAGCGTCGGCCCCGCCGCCTCCTCGGCGACGTAGATGCGCAGGACCGATGGCATGCCGGGCCGCCGGCCGGACCGCCCGAGCCGCTGGCGGAGCGACGACACGGATGGGCCCGGACCGATCTGCGCGACGCTCTCGACGTCGCCGATGTCGATGCCGAGCTCCAGGGTCGTCGTCGCCACCGCGGTCGTCGGCCGGCCGTCCTCGCGCAGGCGGGTCTCGACCGCCTCGCGCTCGGCCCTGGCGAGGTTGCCGTGGTGGGCGAAGAACTCGTTGGGGAGCCGCGCGTCCTCGGCGAGGGCGCGCAGGCGGTCCGCATACACCTCCACCCGCTGCCGGGATCCGGCGAACAGGAGGTTGCGGCGGCCGCGGAGCACCTCGAACAGGTGAGACGCGATCGGCTCGTCGGCCCCGTTCGCGTCCGGGGCCGGCTTCACGGGTTCCGCGCGCTCCGGACCGTCGGCGTCGGGGGCGCCTTCGCGACGCGCGTCCGCGGCTTCGCTCCCGGTGCCATTTCGCGGCGGGCGCTCGTAGCCGCGGACCTGCAGCAGCAGGTCGGCGCCGCCCTCGCGGCTCTCCACGAGCCGGACCGAATCCGGGGCGCCCGGCCGCAACGCCTCCCGGGCGAGGCGCATGTCGCCCAACGTGGCCGACAGCCCGACGCGGTCGACGTGGTCGCGCCCGCAGGCCACCTCGACGCGCGTCAGGAGGGACTGGAGCTGGCGGCCCCGCTCCGTGCCGACGAAGGCGTGCAGCTCGTCCACCACCACCGCGTCGAGCGCCCCGAACAGCCGCGCCGCGTCGGGTCCGCGGCGGACCAGCGTCGCCTCAAGGGATTCCGGCGTGATCAGCACGACGCCCTGGGGGCGCTCGCGCGCCTTGCGCTTCGCGTCGGCCGGGACGTCGCCGTGCCAACGGTGCAGGGGGACGTCGCAGGCCTGCAGCAGGCCTTCGAGGCGCCGGTGCTGGTCGTTGATCAGCGCCTTCAGCGGGCAGACGTAGAGGATGGCGAACCCGGGCCTCCCGCCGTCCAGCCGCGGCAGGACGCGCGTCAGCAACGGCAGGAACGCCGCCTCCGTCTTGCCCGCGGCCGTGCGGGCCGAGAGGATCACGTCGCCGCCCGCCAGTATCGCCGGGACGGCCATCTCCTGGACCTCGCGCAGCGCGGTCCAGCCCTGCCGCCAGATCCAGCGGCGCACCGGCTCGGCCAGGGCTTCGAAGGCCGTCGAGGCCGCGTCGGGGACGACGTGGGCGCCCGGCGCCCGCGCGCCTGTCACAGCCGCAGGCGCGCGAGGTCGTCGGTCCCCGCGGCCTCGCCGTCGCCGTCGTCCGCGGGCGCCGAAGCGTCGGCGGCGCCGTCCTCGGGTATGGCCACGGCGCCGAGCCGTTCGCGCCAGTCCGCCCCCGGGTTCTGGTCCAGCACGGCCAGGAGGTCCACGAACGCCTTGACCGTGTTGCGGGGCGTGCGGAAGTAGGCGTCGCCCACCCTGGCCCGGCAATGGTCGAGGAACGCGTGCAGCGCCTCGTCCGGGACCAGGTGGCGGGCCCGGTCGCCGCCCGCGAACACGTCCCGCAGGCGTTCGAGCAGGACCAGCATCTCCTCGGGGGTCAGGTTCTGCAGCCGGACCACGGGACCGGACAGGTCCACAAGGCCGTCCGTCGCGAAGCTGTTGCCCGCGAGCCGGGACTGGAGCGCCTCGTAGGAGTAGAGGCCCCGCCGCGTGTCCAGCAGGAACTCCGGCGTCCCGCCGAGGACGAACCCCAGGCCCTCGACCGTGCCCTGGAGGACGTCGTTGAGGACGCGCAGGATCTGCTCGTAGTTCTGGTTGCGGGCCTGGGGGCTCTGGAGCTTGTAGAGGTTCACGAGCTCGTCGAGGCAGACGAACAGCCCGTCATAGCCGGCGAGGCGTACGAAGCGGGCGAGGAGCTTCAGGCTGTCGTAGACGTTCCCGTCGTCGATGATGCCGCGGACGCCGAGATCCTGGCGCGCCTCGGTCCGCGTCGCGTACTCGCCCCGCAGCCAGCGCAGCGCGTTCGCCTGCCGTGCCTCGTCGCCGTCCTCGTGGGCCGCGGCGTAGGCGGCGACCACGGTGGCGAAGTCGTAGCCTCCCACCTGTTCCTGCAACTCGGCGAGGCCGGCCCGGATCGCGTCCTCGGTCGCGCGCCCGGGGCGCTTCCCGTCCTCGACGGCCCTGGCGACGAAACGTTCGAGGACGTTGCGCATGGCCCCGCCGTCGGGCGCCGCGCGGGTCGCGAGGTTCCGGGCGAGCTCCGCGTACAGCAGCCGCGCCTGGCCCCCCGTCGCGTGGAGCCGGCGGTCCGGGGCGAGGTCGGCCTGCATCACCACCAGGTTCTTGGCCAGGGCGAGCTGGCGCACGAGGAAGAGGAAGAACGTCTTCCCCGCACCGTACTCGCCGACGACGAAACGCAACGCCGCGCCGCCGTCGGCGACCCGCGAGACGTCCGCGAGGAGCGCCTCGATCTCCCTTCGGCGCCCCACCTGGATGTGCTGCAGGCCCAGGCGCGGCACGACCCCCGCCCGCAGTGCGTTGACGATGGTGTCGCGGTCCCGGGGCCTGATGTTCGGCGCGGGCTTGGTGACGGTGACGGTCATGCTGTTTCCAAAAGGTGGGCCGGGATCAGGCCGACGTTCACGAGGACCGGGTCGCCCTCCTCGACGAGCGGGTCGTCGAATCGGTCGAAGGACCACGCGTTGAGGTCCTCCATCGCCGCGCCGGGCATCAGCCCGCGCTCGCGGGCCAGGCGGTCGAACGCGTCCCTCGGCCACTCGGGTCGCCCCGCGAGGGCGCGCATCAGGCCGGCGAGCCGGGCGTCGAGGCCATCGAACCCGCCGTCGGGGGCCCCGGGGGCGGCCATCGGGGCCGGTTCGGCCTCGGGGGGCGCCCCCTGCGCCTCACGGATGGGGTCGGCGTCCAGGTCGAACACCCCGGCGAGGACGGAGCTCACCGCCTCGGTTTCCGACCTGATGGCGGCCAGGCGCTCCGCATCGACGCGTCCCGCCGGCGCGGGCGGTCCCCGTTCCGCCCGTCGGGACGCGTCGGCGGCCGCACGGCCCGACGGCTCCCGCCCGTCCTCGGGGCCGCCGGGGATGAGGAAGGCCGCCTCGCGCGCCGGGCCGCGCGCGACGAGCACGGGCCCGTCCGGCGCCGCCGCCGGCGCGGCCCCGTGCAGCGCCGAGTACAAGCCGTTGAGGTCCAGGCCCATCTGACGGAACGCCTTCTCCAGCAGCGCGATCTCGGCCCGGTGGTGGCGGCCGTCGCTGGACGCCACGCGCACGAGCGTGTCGGCGACGGCCCGCTTCCGCTCCGGGTCCAGCCCGGCGAGCCGGGCGCGCATCGAGGTGAGCTCGGTCGGGTGGGCTTCGAGCCACGATGCGTCGGCACCCAGCCGCAAGCGCTCGTCCGGGCCGAGGCCCGGCGCATCGGAAGCCAGGTCGCGCAGGACCGCGCGTTCGTCCTCGGTCACGACGCCGTCCGCGCGGGCCATCAGCATGCCGACGGACAGGGTGAGGAACGCAGCCTCGTAAGCCGCGGACGGGGCGTCCACGGCGTCCCGAGGCCCGGTCAACGCGAACAGCGTCACGTCCGCCGCCGGGGCTCGGACAGGGAAGCGGGGGTCGGGGATCAGGCCGATCCCGAAGCGGCACAGGACGTCGGCCAGCTCCCGCGGCTTGGCGGCGGTGGCTCCCGCATCGGACCGCCCGGCCACGCGCCTGCCCAGCTCGGCCAGCGGCACCGGGGCGCACGCCTCCGCCCGCTCGCGCAGCCACGAGAGGTGGGCGGCGGCCGGCGCGTCCGCCGCGCGCTCGCGCTGGCCGGCCGGCAACAGGGCCAGGGCCTGGAGCGAGAGGGGGGACGCTCGGCCCGCCTCCTTGCCCAGGTGTCGGCTGTAGGCGTCCAGCCGGTCGGAGCTCAGGTCGAGCAGCTCGCGCCCGAGGGCGAGCGCGTCCGCGTGACGCGCGAGGTCGGGCATCCGCTCGGACCCGAAGAGCGCGAGGTCGACCTCGAAGGTCCGGCTCGCCGCCCGGTACAAGGCCGGGGACGGCGCGCCCTTGCGCCACTTGATCGGCAGGCCGCCGGACGGATGCCGGCGCTCGAACTCCGCCACGAACTCGTCCCTGACGCGGTCGAAGGCGCGGCGCGCCGGCGTGCGCACGCGCGTCTCGGGGTGGGACATCGTCCATGCCAGCAGCCAGACGCCCTCGACCGGCTTGCCGTCGCGGATGCGGGAGCCGACGGCGAAGCGCACCGACAGCGGCAGCTCGTAGCCGCTGGGCTCGAAGACCGGCGCCGGATCCGTCCCGGGCACGAGCGACAGGGCGTCCAGCGCCGCCAGCAGGCAGCTCGCGTAGTGGCGGAACGAGCCGTTGTCGCCGTAGACCGAGAGGAGCCGCTCGACTTCCGCTCGGATGGCGGGCCTGTCCTCGGCCGATCCTTCGAGCACCCCGCGCCGTTCGAGCCCGTAAAGGTACAGGAACACGTAGCCGATGGGCGTCCCCGGAGCGGCCCGGTCGCCGGCCAGCCATTCGAGGTAGGCCCGACGGGACGAAGGCTTCATGCTCCCGTAGGACGGGCAGTATTCCAGGTGCCGGCCGGCGGTGTCGGAGGTGGTCCTGGGGACGGCGAGCCCGGGGTCGACCAGGCAGTTGTCGTTCTGTTCGCCCCCCTTGGCCGGCGGCAAGGTCCTGCCGACGTAGACGAGCCCGGGAAGGGTCAGGCCCGCGACGGCCACGCCGACGCCGGCGGGGACCCACGTCCGGTCGCCGGCAAGCCTGTGCTTCGATGGACGCGTCGCGGGTTCGGATGCCCGGGGTGGCGCGGCCGCATCCGGGGAACGCGGGGCGATGGCCGGCGGGTGGCACGAGCGGTCGTCGGCCGTCTCCGGCGATCGCGCGACGAAAGGGTTCGAGGCAGGCGCCGGACCGGCGCGCGGCGGCTCTCCGGATCCCTGTCCGGGATCGATCGCGCCGGATCGATCCGTCGCTTCAATGGGATCATCCGCCGGCGGATCGGCGACGGCGTCCGGCGCCGGGACCTCCGTGGAGCCGACGAGCCCCGTCATCGGGCTCGGGTCGGCCATCGGCGTCCTCGGTTCGGGAATGACGGCGACGTGGTTCGAGGCCGCCGGCCGTGCAGCGCGCAAACCCACGGGTGCCTCGCGCGGCAGGCCGGTCGATGGAGCCGGCTCGCCGTCCCTAAGCCCGGCGTCGATGGTCTCCGGCGTGGACGGGACCAATTGGCGGCGTCTGCGGCGCACGCCCCAGGCGGCCAGCAGGGCGCCGGGTACGATGGCGCCGACCAGCGCGAGCGTGGCGAGGGGGAAGGCGGGGGCCGGGGACTGGCTCGAAGTCCCCGGCGCTTGCGATCGTGGCTCGGCGGCGGGGTTCGGCGCGTTGGCCCTGGACTCTCCCGACGCTTGACCGGAGACCGAAGGCGCGGCGGCTTTCGCCCCCCCGGTGTGTCCGTCGGGGCTGTCGCTATCGATGGCATCCTGGGCCGACGACGTCGGCGCCGGGCTTTCCTTGGCTCGCGCATCGGGATCCGGGACTTGTGCGACACCGACGGATGGCAGCGGGGAGCGCGCGGTCGCGTCGGGCTCCGGGGCCTTGGCGATCGGCGAAGCCGCAGACGGCTGCCTGGATCGTTGCCGCAAGCGCGCCAGCGTGTCTGGATCGGCCCTTCCGCTCTCGGGGAGACCTTCGCCGCGCTGGAAGCGTCTGAGGGCAGCCAACGACCGCGGGCCCCACCTGCCGTCGATCGTGCCAGGGTCGAAGCCAAGGTCCCTGAGGTCGTTCTGTGCGGCGCGGGTGGCCTGATCGACCCCCTGCGCCGAGGCATCCCCACCCGACGGGGGGACGGAAACGAACGCCATCACCAAGACCAGGGCGGCCCAACGCCCCTTGGCTCTGCTTACCCTTGCCACGTGATCTGGCTCCGCGGGCCGCCGCGCGTTGTCGCCGCCTGGCCCACGACCGTATTCTGATTTGGTCCGCGAATCCAAGACCGAACGCGCCGTTCCGGGTCCGCTATCCTAGGTTGAGGATAGCCGGCCGTGCGGGTCGCACGGATGCGCGCGGTCCGATCGTGGCCGATCCGGCCCGGACAGGGCGCGCGGTTTCGGGCCGTTGGCCCCGCATCGCGCCGCGCCTGCCCGTCGAGACGGGCCACAGGCCGGCCCGATTCCTCGCAGGTCGAATCGAACCGTGCCGTCGCGCTCGTCGCAGGGTCGACGACGCGAGCCGCGCACCCACTCGCGAGGTCCGCACCGGGGGAAGGCGGGCCAGTCGCGTCGTTGGCTGACGACCTACCGCGTATGACGAAGCCGGCTTTCGACTTCCTTGCAGAGGGTCTCCGCAAAAGCCTGGGTACCGAGCAGGCCACCGAGGTCGCGTGTGCGGGTCGCTGGGTCCTTGACCAGGTGATCGACGGCCGCGTCAATCGCCGCCGCGCCCCGCCGAAGATCGGGACGGTCGAGCCGATCTGCCAACCAATCGAGCAGCATCGCGGCCGACAGCACCAGCGAGCATGGGTTGGCCTTGTCCTGCCCCTGGATGTCGGGCGCCGAGCCGTGCTGAGCTTGCGCCACGCAGTGCTGGTCGCCTGCGTTGATCGCCGCGCCCAAACCGAGGCTGCCCGACAACTCGGAGGCGAGATCCGACAGGATGTCCCCGAACATGTTGGTGGTGACTATCACGTCGAAGCGGGCGGCATCGCGCACGAGCATCGCGGTCATCGAGTCGATCAACTGGTCGTCGGTGGCGATATCCGGATAGCTCTCCGCCACGCGGCGGCCTTCCTTCAGGAACAGGGCGTCCGACATCTTCAGCACGTTGACCTTGTGGACGTAGGTCAGCTTCCGCCGACGCCGGGTGCGGGCGATCTCGAAAGCGGCGCGGGCGATCCTTTCGGAGCCCTTGGCGGTCACCTTGCGCATGGCGATGGCGACGTCGGGCGTCGGCATGAACTCCCCGGTGCCCATGTGCATCGTGCGGTCGGCGTAGAACCCTTCCGTGTTCTCGCGGACGATCACGAGGTCGATGGGCGTGCGGCCGTAATAGGCCAGCCCTTCACGCGAGCGGCACGGCCGGATGTTGGCATAGAGGTCGAGTTCGCGCCGCAGCAGCGCCGAGCCGTTGATCCCACCCTTCTCGCGGGGCGGATAGTCCGAGTGCGAGACCGGCCCAAGGATCACCCCGTCCGACGCCCGGCAGCGCTCCAACACCGCCTCCGGGAACGTCGAGCCATCCCTCGCGAGGCGGGACAGCCCGATCTCGTGTTCCTCGAAGGTGAGCCCCAGGGCGAGCGCCCGGTCGACGACTTCCAGCACGCGGCGGGTGGCATGTGAGATCTCAGGTCCAATGCCATCACCCGGTAGCATGACGAGGTGCATGAGCGCTTCTCCCTGACCGCGCCGGTACGCTGGGCTCATAGAGTCAGCCCTCGACATCCGGAACGCAAGGCGTTCGGACTGCGGTGCGGTCGAGGGCGCATCGACGTCTTGCCCTCCAGCGAGGGCCGGCGCCGCCGCGGGCGCCGTTCAGCCTCCGGCGGTGGGTACGAGGGGGCGGATTTCGACCGCCGGAGGCCTTGCGCCTGCGCGAACGACAGGGTCTCCGCTGTGCGGCGCCGCTGGTCGCAGTCGGCGGAACACCCGGGATCGAATTGCCAGGGCGTACGTGCGCTCCGAATTGGGCATGACTCAATCGTCCGTCGCCGAGTTTCGGGGAACGAAGGGCCTGGGCTGCGTTTGTCGAGGTACGGTTGGCGATGCCGCCAGTACCCCGATCATGGCACACGCGCGCGGCAGTCCCGGGGGCGACCCGGGAGCCGGCACGTCCGCCCGGTGCAGCCATCGTCTCGCGTCGAGCGTGGCGCCCGATACGGGCACATCCTTGAGGAGGTCGGCCATGGACTACCTGCGCTACGCAGCCGAGATCGAGACCCCCGCGCCGGACGAGCAGAAGACCATCGACGGCATCATCGAGGGGATGACCCGGCAGTCACGGGCCGTCGAGGCGCGCGAGCACCATGCGGTGCGCGCGAGCCACGCCAAGAGCTCGGCCTGCGTGACCGGCGAACTGGTGGTCGCAGAGGGTCTGCCGCCCGAGTTGGCTCAGGGCCTTTTCGCCACTCCGGGGACGCATCCGGTCGCGGTGCGCTTCGCGCAAGGCCCCGGCGAAACGCTGGGGGACCGCGTCTCGACCCACCGCGGCATGTCGATCAAGGTCTTCGACGTGCCCGGCGAGAAGCTGCCCGGCCACGCGGTCGACACCCAGGATTTCGTCCTCGCCACCGGCACGACCTTCCCGTCCGGCACGGCGGCGGGGTTCCTGCGCGACGGCACGGTCATCGGCAAGTCGACGGGGATGCCGGAGGGGGTGAAGAGCGCAGTCTCCTCGACCGCGCGTAACCTCAACCGTGTCCTACACGCCTTCGGCACGGAGAGCGCCATGGCCGATTTCTTCGGCCACCCCTACAGCCATCCGCTCGCCGACAGCTACTTCAGCCAGGCGCCGGTCCGCTTCGGGGACTACGTGGCCAAGCTCGGGGCCGTGCCGGTGACCGACGCCCAGCGCGCGCTCTCCGAATGGCGGCTCGACCCCCATCAGGACGAAAACGGGTTCCGGCACGCCACGGTCGACTTCTTTCGGGAGCACGACGTCGTCTACGAGCTGAGGGTCCAGCTTTGGGCCGACGCCGACAAGCAGCCCATCGAGGACGCCTCGGTCGACTGGCCGGTCTCGGTCAGCCCGTACCGCACGGTGGCGACGGTTCGCCTGCCGCCCCAGGACGCCTACTCCCCGGAGCGGGTGAACTACTTCGACGAGGTGATGACCTTCCGTCCCGCGCATAGCCTCGCGGCGCACCGGCCGCTTGGCTCCGTCATGCGGGCGCGGCTGCAGGTGTACAGGGCGCTCAGCGCGTTCCGCCATCGCGAGAACGGCGTGGCGGAAGAGGAAACTGGCGGCATCGACCGCATCCCGGCCTGAGGACGGCGACGCCAGGGACCGGTCGGTCAGAGAGGATTCGATGACGAGCCCGAGGGCAGACGGCCCGCGACCCTGATTGCGCCGCGCGTCACGGAGGACCGGCGTTCACCAGGCCGCGCGAGGCGGTGTTCGAGGCCGGGGCGAGCATGATGGTCATCGGGCCGAACGCCGCTCAGTCGCGGGGCGCGGTCGCTCCGCTGCCTCTCCGGCGAAAGCCTGCTTCAGGTCGGCGGCGACCGCGTCCTCCGCCCGCTTGGCCATTCGGGCGATCCGTCGCGCGACCGTTCGGTGATGGCGTGCCTCTCGCTCGCCGGGGGTGTCACGCGGCATCCTGCCTGACGATCCCATGGGTATGGCGGGAGAACGCCGCGATGGGCGACGGGCGTCCCAGGAGATAGCCCTGCACCGCATGGCATCGCTCTGCGGCGAGGAAGCCGAGTTCGGCCTCGGTCTCGACCCCCTCGGCCAGGACCGGAAGCCCGAGGCCCCGGCCGAGGCCCAACACCGAGCGCACGATGGCCGCGGTCTGCTCGTTGGTGTCGACGGCGCGCGTGAACGAGCCGTCGATCTTGATCTTGTCGAACGGGAAGGAGCGCAGGTTGGAGAGCGACGAGTAGCCCGTCCCGAAATCGTCCATCGCGACACGCACGCCGACCGCCTTGAGTTGCCGCAGGGTGAGGAGCGCCCGGTTCGGGTCGCTGATCAGCGCCGTCTCCGTGATCTCGACCTCCAGCCGTCCGGGGGCCAACCCGGTCCCGAGGAGCACCTCGTGCACCAGCCCGACGAGGTCCGGGGAGTGGATCTGCACCGCCGAGACGTTGACGGCGATGGACAGGGGCCTTGGCCAGCCCGCGGCCTCGCGGCAGGCCTCGCGCAGGACCCACTCGCCGATCCGAAGGATGATGTCGCTCTCCTCCGCGATGGGGATGAACACGGACGGCGGGACGTGGCCCCGCTCGGGGTGCCTCCAACGGAGCAGCGCCTCGAAGCCGATGACCTCGCCGGTGCCGACCTCGGTCTGGGGCTGGTAGACGAGCTCCATCTCGCCGCGGGCGACGGCATGGCGGAGGTCATGTTCCAGCGAGCGGCGCTCGTGCACCTCCGCGCCCATCCGGGCCTCGAAGAAGCGGTACGTGCCGCGGCCCTCCGACTTGGCCCGATACAGGGCGGTGTCCGCGAAGTTGAGGAGCGCCGCGCGTTCCCGGGTGTCGTCCGGGTAGAGGGCGACGCCGATGCTGGTCGCGATGCTGGGGCCGCCCCCCTCAGCCCGGCCGGCGCGCAGCGCCTCCAGGATGCGCTCCGCGAGTCCCCCCGCGGCGGTCGCATGCTCGCACGGCATCAGAACGGCGAACTCGTCGCCGCCGAGGCGCGCCATGGTCTGGGTGCCGTCGAGCTCCGCGGAGACGATGCGGGCGACGGCCTCCAGCATCGCGTCGCCGGCGGCGTGACCGAACAGGTCGTTGACCTCCTTGAAGCGGTCGAGGTCGAGGCAGAGCACGGCGAGCTTGCGTCCCCCCACGTCCGCCGCCCGCATCTCAAGGTCGAGCCGCTGGCCGAAGCTGGCGCGGTTCGCGAGGCCGGTGAGGGCGTCGTGGTGGGCGAGGAACGCGATACGGCTTTCGGCCTGGCGACGGGCACGCAGGTCGCGCACGGCCACGGCGTAGTGGGGCCGCCCGGCATGCTCGACCGGCTGCATGATCACCTCGACCGGGATCAAGGTGCCGTCCGCGCGCCGAAGCTCGACCTCCACCGGTCGCTCGGGATGGCCGGCCATGAGGAGGCGTGTCGCTTCCCCGGGAAGGTAGGCGGACAGGGACGAGCCCGGGAGGCCGGCCTGGGGCCGGCCGGCGAGCTTGGCGAAGCTGCGGTTGGCGCTGACGACGGTGTCGCCCGTGCAGACCACGAGCCCCTCGACGGCGGCGTTGGCGAGGCTGTGCAGGCGGTCGGCCTCCAATTGGGCATGCCGGCGGTCGCGGAGGTCCAGCGCGAGCGCGGCGCCGGCCATGAGGAGGATGGTGAAGCTCGCCAGCGCGACGGCGACGGCCAGCCACGCGTTCGGGACCGCGGCCTCGGAGACGGCCATGGTCGGGTCCGGGGTAACGGTGACGGCGCCCATCGCGGTGAAATGGTGCCCGCAGATGGCGAGCAGCAGCAGGAGCGCGGCGGGAAGCTGGCGGGCGAGGCCTCGCCCGCCCGGCCGGGCCGACAGGGCGGCCCCGCCGAGCAGGACGGAAAGGGCGAGCGAGGCCGCGACGGCGGCGGGGTCCCACGCCTTGTGCCCGGCGACGTCGTAGGCGGCCATGCCGGTGTAGTGCATCGCCGCGATGCCGAGCCCGACGACGCCACCGCCGGCCCATGCGGCCGCACGCCCCCCGACGGAGACCGAGAGGGCCACGCCGGCGCCGACCAGCGCGATCGCGAGGACGAGGGAGAGCGCGGTGAGACCGAGATCGTAGCCGCCCGGGACGCCAGGCGCGAACGCGAGCATGGCGATGAAGTGCGTCGCCCAGATGCCGGATCCCCCCGCGAAGGCGGCCACGGCGAGCCAGCCGACCTGGACCCAGGCGGCGGTCCGGCGGGCGTGGTCGACGAGGCAGACCGTCGTCAGCGCCGACAGTCCGCAGGTGGCGGCCGCCAGGACGACGAGGCGGAGATCATGGGTTTCGACGAGGCATCCGACGACGTTGAGCATGGCGCGGCCTCGAAACCCGTTGAATCCCTCTGATCGCACAAGTCCCTGTCGGACGAGTTAAGCGTGCGCGACCATGTCGTGGATCCACAGGCGATCGCCGATGGGTGCCGCGGATCGGCCAGGCCCCCCTTCCGGTGGGCCTCCCGGTCATCGTCGTGGCGTCGGGACGGTGTCGTCGAGGGGCGCGGCATGGGACCACGGCTCGTCGACCTTGCCGGCCAACAAGCGAGATCGACGCGGTGTTCACCGGCCTCGACATGCGCGGCTCCACCGCGGGCATGCAGCCCGCCTTCGATCCGCCACCGCTGGCCGCCTATCGAGTTGCTGATGGTCCCGTCGCGGCCCTTGGACGCCTCGAAGATTCCGGAGCGCGGGATCGTGCTCGGCGAGCCGTTCGACCCCCGCCGCATCGAAGCCGCGCTCCAGACATTCGCGGGCTGAGCCGAAGTCGAACCCATGGTGTCCCGGGTAGCGGCGACGACGGGCAGGCCGTCGCAGTGGTCAGCCCGCCGAGCCCGTGCCGGCTCGTGCGTCGTGGCGGCGTTCGCGCCGTCCGTCTGCTGATTGTCGAGCTTGCGCATCTCCCGTGGCGATGTTCTGCGGGCTCGTTTCGCCGTTGCGCCAGCCTGGTCGGCCTCGGACGGCGGTCGCGCTCGGTCGCCGTCACGTCCCGTGCGCTGAGCGCCACCACGGGGACCTTCGCGCAGCCGGGCAGCCCCGGGAGCCTGTCGAGAGAGTGGAACCCGTCCATCACCGGCATCGTGAAGCCGAGCGCCGCGCAGCCGTTCCCGGCCCCTAGACGGCCCAGCCATTGTGCTCTGGCACGGTGCGAGGGCGGTGACGCATGTGCCCCGGTGATCGCGGAACTTTCTTGTGCGGTCCCGGCGCGGTGGCCGGGCCGTCGGCGGGGCAGGATCAGCCGGGTGGCCCATTCCCGTCGGCGGCGTGGGCCGAGGTTGTGGGTTGCAAGCCCCCCGACCAACCTTCGCCGGGACGATCGGGCATCGGGCTCGATGGTGCACTGAGCGGGACGGGCCAGTCATGACATCCATGGAAATAAGTTCTTCTGTCGGCCCCACCGTGCGGGTCACGCATTTTTGCCATATCGGACTCTCGCGCTCGATTCCGGCGGTGGGACATCCGGACGAGACTCGCGCCTTCGCCCTCAACCAGGCCCTCCCAAAGGCGAACCGCGGCGCGGTCCTCGACGACCTCTGCGCGTCGCTGGCCGAGGCGGGCGGCGACGAAGCGGTGCAGTGTCTCGACCAATCCATGGTGGAGCACCGGATGGACGAGCTGTTCGGCATCGTCGGCGCCTGCGTCTCCGTCCAGGCCGCTCGCCTGAAGGATGGCGTCCGGGGGGCAATGACCGAGGCGATGGAGGAGGCCCGCGCCTGTGGCGTGCATGTGTCCTGGACATCCAGGATCGAGGCGGTCGCACCCGGAACCGTGCTCCATGCCGCGCCCGACAACATCCGCGAACGGGTGAAGCAGGTCCTCGGGCTGTCGCGCGCGTTCTATTTCGCCCCGGTCGATCCCTTCGTGCACGTGAACTACCAAGTCATGCTCAGCGGCCCCGACGGGGATGTCGACCGCCTGGGTCGGAAGCTCGCCGACCACCTGGCCTCCCTGATGCCGGCAGGGACTGAGCGGCCGACCGTCAGATCCGAGACGCAGACCGAGACCGTGTACCCGGGCGCCACCTACGAGGAGTGCGTGCGGAACCGGCTGGCAACCCGCAGGCCGTTGCCCCCGACGGGAGAGGCGTTCATGTCGGGCGTCCGCGAGGCCCGGCGCGCGATCGAGGCCGGCGACGCCGTGGCCGCCTTCGCGGCGGCCGACGACATCGCCCGACTCGTAAGGCGCGACCCGGTGATGACGGCATTGCTTCTCCGAGGCGATCGTCCCGGCGACGGGAGCAAGCGCTTCGAGGTCGGCAACGCCCGCAAGCTCGCCCGGCACATCGCGTGCGTCGTCGCGACCCTGAAGGCGCAGGACGATCTGGAGGGCCTTCGCGGCCTGCTCTTCGCACCCTCGGGCATGGTGGAAACGATCCGGGAGAAAGTCTGGTACGAGCTCGCCGCGAACCGACTCCCCCAATACCACGCCAAGCCGATCAGGGCGGCCTTCGGCGACGTCGGCAACGCGCAACTCCACTTCGAGGCATTCGACGTCGATGGCCAACGCCGTCCGGCGGCGACGAACGGGCCAATCGACCGGGAACAAGCCCTCCTCGATTTCATCGCCGCAGGTGCTCCGGACCAAGAGACGGCGCCATCGCCCGACGATCGTCCGGGTCTCGATGGACCGAGCCCGTCCATCTGACCCGCTGCCCCCTCCGCGGCTCCCCGATCGGACGGGCCGTCGTCTCGGGGCGAGGTTCGGTAAACGCGTACCAAGCTGCCGTGGGCCTTCCGCGCCGTAGGCGTGTTCGCCGCGCCCTGGACATCGTTAGGCTTCGAACGGCCGAGCCGCTTCGCGAAACCTGTCGATCCCTGCGAGTTTCCTCACCGGCCGTCGGCACGGGTGACCTGACCGGTATTTTGGACCGGGCCGAGTGAGAGGCTACTGCATGGCAGCGACCATGGAGGCCGGAAGGCCAGATCCGGGAAGGTGACGGGCCCGGGCGGCCGGTAGCCCAAGGACGAATGCGGCCGGACGCGGTTGTATGTGTTCTGCCAGATCCCGATCACGGTCTGCGCCTCCTTGAGCGAGTAGAAGATCTCCTGCCTCAGGCACTCGTCCTTCAGCTTGCCGTTGAAGCTCTCGCAGTACCCGTTCTTCCACGGCGAGCCTGGGGTGATGTACTGGATCTGCGGGCCCGTCTTGGCGACCCATTTGCGCAGCGCCTTCGCAATCATCTCGGGGCCATAGCACATCGGGAAGATGGCTCGACGGCTCTGGGGCGGCGCGCGAAGCCATGCTGAGCGCAGCGCGCCGCCCTGGGCGGTCATGGCCGATCGACAGGTCTCTAGAATGACGGTGTTCGAAGCCTCATTCCGGAGACGGATCGACCATGACCAGACCACAGCTTACGCCGCCGGCCGGCGTTCTCGTAGCCATCGACGTCGCCAAGGCCCGCAACGAGGTCCTCATCGAGGTGCCCGGCTCCGGCCGACGACGCCGGTTGAGCGTCCTCAACACCCGCGCCGAGCACGACCGTCTGATCGCGCTCCTGTCGAACCTCGGCCAGCCGGTGACCTGCGGTTTCGAGGCCACCGGCAACTATCACCGCCCGATCGCTTGGCGCCTGCTCCAGGCCGGCTTTGCCGTGCGCCTGATCTCCTCCGTGGGGCTCGCCCGCACCCGCGAGGCCCTGCACAACGGCTGGGACAAGAACGACCCGAAGGACGCCCAAGTCATGCTGCACATGATCCGCATCGGCGCCTCGCAGGTGTATCACGACCCGCTCGCCGCCGGCATCAACGACGTGCAGGAGCTGTCCAAGACGCACGACGCCGTCTCGCGGGCCAAGACCGAGGTGCTGCATCGGATCCTGACCCACTACCTGCCGCTGTATTTCCCAGAGGTCGACCGCTTCCGCCACAACAGCCGCTCGGACTGGTTCTTCGCCTTCCTCGATCGCTTCCCCACGCCCGCCTGCATCACCGCGCTGAGCAAGGAAGCCTTCATCGCCGCCGCCTGGGATGTCGTCGGGCGCAAGGTCGCCAAGGCGCAACTGCTCGGCGACATCTACGAGACGGCCCACAGCTCGATCGGCCTGCCGGTGCCGCCTGACGCTCCGGCGGTGAGCATGTTCCGGCTCGTCATCGGCGAGGCGCGCGGGCTGATCCAGCAGCGCGACGCCATCGAGGCCACGGCCGACGCCCTCTTGACCGACAGCTCCGACTACAAGCTGCTGCGCCGCATCCCCGGCATCGGCCCGATCAACGCCCTGACCATCCTGGCTGAGGCCGGCGACCTGCGCCGCTTCAGCCATCACCGGCAGTTCCTGAAGTTCTGCGGGCTCGATCTGGCCACCCAGCAATCCGGCACCTTCCGCGGCCAGACCAAGCTGTCGAAGTACGGCAACGCCCGGCTCCGGCGTACGCTCTGGCTGGCCGGACAGGTCGCTATCCGGCAGCGGGAGAACGGCTTCCGCGACAAGTTCGAGCGCTACATCGCCCGCGACCGGCACAATGCCGACCTGCGGCGTAAGGCGCTGACCGCGATCACCGCCAAGATGGCGCGCGTGGTGCACGCCGTCATCAAGACCGGTGCCGACTACCGGCCCTTCGTCGAGGGGCCGGTGCCAGGTGGGAGAACCCCTCTCAGCAGAGCCGTGAGGGCGTGAGAACCACGACCCTGTAGATAATGCTCGGGTCTCCTGCCTGGATCGACATCTCGTGTTGAGGACGGTGAGGACCACGGTGCCGCGTGCATCGGCTGGATCCTGTGTTCGCTATGGCCGAGAGTTCTTCCGGATCGGCAGGAGCCGCCTGGATCGACGTTGACGACAAACACACCGCGGGCGCATGTTCGCGGACGGAGACCTGTTGCCTGGCCAGCCGTCCTTCATCGCTACGTAGGACGTTGTCGCAATGGAGATGCTCCGGGATGCCGTGCAGGCACATCGCGTCGGCCAGCGCCTCGATCACGCCGAGGCTGCCGATGCGCCGCGCCACCTTCAGCGCGAGGCAGGCCCGGCTGTGTTCGTCAATCAGCGTCAGGACGCGCAGGCTCCGCCCGTCATGGGTCTGCGCCTGGACGAAGTCGAAGCTCCAGACGTGGTTGGGGTGGAGCGGGCGCAGCCGCACGCACGAGCCGTTGTTCAGCCAGAGGCGGCTGCGCGGTCGGTGCTTTTTTGGGACCTTCAGCCCCTCACGACGCCAGATGCGCTGAACCCGGTCCTTGCCCACCCGCCAGCCGGCCGCCTGCAGCAGCGCGGTCACGCGGCGGTAGCCGTAGCGGCCGTACTCGGACGCCAGGGCGATGATGGCGCGGGTCAGTTCATCCTCGTCGGCCGCAACCGTGGGCACGTAACGCTGCGTGCCCCGGTGCTGGCCGACGATCCGGCAGGCGTGGCGCTCCAAGAGACCGTGCTTCTCTCGGGCACCATCGACCGCCTGCCGGCGTCGTTCGGGGGCTACAAGTTTCCCGCGGCGAAGTCCGCGAGCACCTGCTTTTCAAGGGACAGATCGGCGACCAGCCGGTGCAGGCGGGTATTCTCGCGCTCCAGCTCCTTCATTCGCTTGGCTTGATCGATCTGTAAGCCGCCGTAATCTTTGCGCCAGCGATAGTAGCTTTGCTCTGGGATCTCGGCTTCCTTGCATGCGAGCGCCAAGCTCTTGCCCTGTGCCGTCAGGATCTTGATCTGGCGCAGCTTGAGCACGACCTGCTTTGCGCTCGTCTTCTGACCCCGCTTCATACCCAGCTCCTTCGGTCCCGGCTGATCCTCTCAATCAGCCCGGTCCAAAGCCAGCCGGTCAGGTCAACGCGCGATGCCCCATGACTTGCCGCCGTGGCACGCCGTGTACGATCAGGCGCAACGTTGGCTGCGGCCCGGCTGCTTCGAGAGCTTGATCCACAACCTGCGCGCCGTGTTGCGCCTGGCTGCGGGTCGTGCCGAGGAGCCCTCGGCCGTGGTGCACGACAGCCGCACCCCGCGTTCGACCCCTGAGAGCGTCGCTCGCGCCGCTTGGGACGGTCACAAGCGCACCCGTGGCTCGAAGCTGCACGCAGCGGTCGGTACGCTCGGCCAAGTGCTGGCTCTGCACGTCACACCGGCCAACGCCGATGATCGCGCAGCCGTGGCCGCGCTCGCTTGTGCCGTGCAGAGGGCAACCAGTGACAGCGTGAACCTCGCCTGTGTCGATCAGGGCTCTATACCTGAGCGCGCGGCGGAAGCGGCCGCCGATCACGGCATCACCCTGGAGGTCGTGAAGCCGTTCGCCGCACTGTGGTGGCCGGACCGACCGGTGTGGAACCGCGATCTCGACCAGGTCGCGGACACCGCATGGCTCGCCGATCTCGCGGGTCGCGCCGGCCTGACGCTCGACCGGGTCCGCGCGATGACCTTGGATGCCCCTCGCCGTCGGTTCGGGCGGGGATCGGGCGATGCGTCCCTGATCCTGTCGGCCGGGATCTATCGCCGCACACGGATCCGGCACGCGCTTCAGATCTGCCCGCGGTGTCTCAGTGCCGGCGACTGTGCTGTCATCGTCGAGACCGTCGCGGCGTGGATCGAAGACTGGCCGCGCCGCTTCTTCACTGCCGCCGGCGAAGCCGGGCTCACTCAGCGGATGTTCCGAAAAGTCGCCCGGCCCGGCGATCTCGCGCGCCAGATCCTCCGCCTGCCCGAAGGTTTTCGCCGCGACCGGACCTTCCTCCCCGTCCTTCAAGACAAACGCCTGAAGCGCCTGCGGCGGATCGACAACCCACGCTACCGGCGCATCCGTGCGGCGCGGATCCTGCGCGCGACGGGCCCCAAGCTCCGGCGGCGCGGGGCGTCCCCTGGCCGAGACCGGTCAAATTGACGACGCCATGAGACCAGACGCAGTCAGGCACGAACCGGATCAAGAGTCGTCACGCAGCGCGATGCGCGTGGTCGCGGCAGCGGCGGACATACTTCACCAGGGTCCACACGGCCTCCTGCTCCTGTCCCGTCATACGGGCCTCGTCGAGAAGGTCCGTCAGAAAGGCGAGCGCCGCGTGCCCGTCATCGGCCGCGATCACCTTTCCTGGGGATTCCTCGCCCCCCGATTCGCCAAGGCTCGGGGTCTCATCCTGTGCGTCGTCGACGGGCTCGACACGGCCGCCATTCTCGCGGCCCAAAGCCTCCCGCCGCTGCCCACCCCGTCGCACGCGGCGGCCCTCGAAGAGATCCCCATTCAACGGGATCTCGGCCGACCGCGCCGCGCTGATGAAAAACGTCAGGGCCTTCCGCGTTACGCCATCCGTCGAGGGATACTGCGAGCGAAACAGGCGCTGAAACACAGTCGGCGACATCGTGCCGAGCTCATGCTGGAACAGCGGCTCGTAAGCCGCCTTGAGCACGCCCGTCAGCACGGTCGGCCATGCCGGAGTCTCGTACGCCACAACCAGGGATTTCAGCCTCGGCAGCGCACGGCCACGGGCATCGATCAGCCGCAGAAACCTCAGGCCCGAGAGCACCTGCCGTCGCATACTCTGAGACACGTGCTGCAACGCCATTTCGTCGATGGGATTTGGCGTGCCGTGATCGCGCAGGACAGTGATTACAGCCAAGACGGCGCTCAGCGAAACATAAACGGGGCCGGCGGAATTCGCACCCCCTCAGCAAGTCGCGGCATCGTCAAAGCCCTTCTGTTTCGCCAAAGGTGCCTTACTGTTTCGTTAAGGTCAGCCACTCGAATCGCCGCGGAACCAGAGGGTTGATCAAACGGGGATCGGTGGCACGAACAGGCCATGGAGGCCTCGATGGATCACGCGCATCTCGCCCTGGTACGAGCCTACGACGGGGAGCCCCTGAAACGCGTCATCCTCGCGACGGGGCCGGACGTCTTGTACGTCGCCAATCCCCGATTTCTCGACGCGATCAGGACCGGCCGCAGCCAACCGATCGGATTTCGGCCAGTCGACTGCTATGCGTGGGACGAGATCGCCTTCGAGAGGCTGTCCGAGGCTTATGCAGCATCGGGCCAGACCGAAACCGACGCATGGATCGCACTCCCGCCCTTCGCGGGATCCCACCTGCGACTGCGCTGACCCAGACGGCCCTGGCGTCAGGTCCGATCCGGCGCTGCCGCATCCGCCACGACGGCTTGCCGTCGAGCCCGTCGGCTCGTCTCCCTGGTCTCGATGCCGTCAGAAGTCGACGTGCAGGCGCGTGGCGAAGGCGTCCACTGGCCCCCGGTCGCGGTTGTATCCCGGGCTGTCGACGTGCTGGTAGTCGAACGTCACCGTCACGGCCCTGCTGACGCCGACGGCGTAGTACGCCTCGAACGCGCGCTCGGCGGCGTACCGAAGCCGCCCGTCGCCGACGACCAGGCCGAGGCCGCCCGCCGCGAGGTATGCCCGGTGCGAGGGCGACAGGGCGTTCATCACGGCCCCGACGCCGACGGTGTCCTGCGCTCTTCCCCAGCCGGCCCCCTTCAGCGAGAGGCCGCCCGAGAGCGAGCGGTCGATGTCGGCGAACGACAGGTTCTCCGTCCGGCCGTCGCCGTCGCTGAACCGGAGGAACGAGCCGAGGTCGGCCGTCAGGGCCTGCTCCAGGTTGACGTAGAAGCCGCTCTTGCGCCTCGGGCGGCGCGTTGCGGCCGCGGCTTCGTTGGCGTCGGCGAACGCGCCCGCCTGCGTGAGGGCGACGACGTCGCGATAGTTCGCGGTCACGCCCTCGTTGCTGAACAGGCCGACGCGCAGCTTGCCCGGCTGGTGGAGGAGCGGAAGGGTATGGCGCTCCTCGAACTCCAGCGTGGCCCCGCCGCGCCGGAGGACCCTCGGGTCCAGGACGTCGCTGGACGGCTCCTTCGGGACCTGCGTGTAGGCACCGCGGACGGCGAACGCGCTCCGGTTGTACTCGACCATGACGCCCTGCGTGTAGCCTGGCAGGTTGGCCGGGAAGTCGTAGGCGCCGGAGGCCCACAGCGACCAGTTGAAGAAGTCGACGCGCGGGTCGTGCGCGTAGGCGTTGCCGTCGAAGAAGTCGCCGAGCGCGAACTTGCCGGCCACCACCGTGACCCGCTCGACGTCGCGCGTCCCGGCCAACTGGTTGGGCCCGTCGGGCACGGTCTCGGTCTCGCCGCCGAGCCCGAAGGTCTGGCGCACGTAGTAGCGGTTCGACCGCAGCCGGGGCGCCGCGGCGCCGGCCTTCTGCGCCTCGCCGTTCAGGAAGCCGGCGACGCCAGTGGTCCGGCTGAGGCCGAAGCCCTGGCTGAACTCCGGGTTGTAGTAGAGCTCGGTGCTGTCGGTCAGCCTCAGGCCGAGGAACACGGTCGCGGTCGTGGTCTGCTGGGTCTGGCTCGGGACCAGGCTCTGAGGGCCGACGTAGGGCGAACGGAAGTTTGGCACGCCCTGCGCGACGAGGGTCGTCTGCCCGTGCACCGAGATGCGGTCGGAATTGCCTGTGTCCGGATCGTGCGGCGCCGCGTCGTCGGGTTCGGGCGGCAGGGCGAGGCCCCCCGGGAACCAGTAAAGGCGGGCCAACACCTGGTTCGAGGCGGCGCCGACGCGCGCGGAGAAGGGGCCCCCGTCGGCGCCGGGCACGAAGCCGAGCCCGAGGCGGTCGGTCCGCCCGAGGTCCAGGTAGCGGTAGTCGATGCCGAGCGCGAAGTTCGGGAGGATGGCGAACTGGATGCCCGCGCCCAACGTGAACCCGACCGACCCGAACTCGCGCCGGCCGCGGTCGGGGGCGGTCCCGTCCTGCCCCGGGAACGTCGACAGCACGTGGCTGTCGGCGGCCGCCAGGCCGAAGCTCCCGTACACGAGGTAGCGGTCGAAGCTGTAGCCCAGCCGCGCGCGGAGCGTGCCGTACGCGCCGGTCTTGGCCCGCACGATGTCGAGCCCGTCCAGCCCGTCGCGGCGCTCGTAGCCGAAGCCGGGGGTCGTGCCGAGGACCGGCCGCTTGAGCGATGCCGCCGAGAGGTCCGCCTCCAGCCCGATCACCGTTTGCCCGGCCTGCCAGTCCCAGCCGAGGGCGAGGCCGCCGACCGCGGAGGTCGCCCGCCGGCCGGCGTCGTTGCGCCCGGCCCCGTCGCCTGTCCGGAAATCGGGGAGGGTCCGGCCCCCGACGCGCGGCGCGCCGAGGTCGAAGCCCCCGTACGACGCGCCCCCGCTGGCCTGCCCGGCCAGGTACGGCCCCGACCAATCGACGAAGCTGGCCGCGGACGGCGCGGGGATCCCCAGGTCCGCGGCTCCCGCCTCCGGGATCAACGGGACGCACCATGGAGCGGCGATCGCAAGCCTGACTAGGGTACGCATGGCTAAACTTCCGAACGTCGCACGCCGGCGATGAATCGTCTGATTGGCGGCTTTCGCTCCGACGGGGCGAGGCCCGCGAACGTCGCCCCGAAGGCATGGGCGTCAGTCACAAACCCGCAAGACATCTCGATGACGGCCGGATCCCGATCGCGCCATGGCGCCCCTCCGGCCCGTCGTGGACGGCGATGGGCTGGCGGGCAACCCCGGAATCCACCGCAGCCTCGATTCGGTCACTGGCGTCGTACGGATGTCTTGCGCCCGCGGCCGCCGCGCGCGGGCCGGCTGACGTCGCGGCGCAGATCCGCCAACGAAGGACGCCTCGCCTGTCCGCGCGGGTCGGGGGAGGGCAGCTTTGCGGGCCCCCGTCTCACGCCGCTTCCGGCAACGCAAGACGTCCAGGGCGATCCTGGGCAACCGCGGCCGCCTGCAGTGGGCCCGGCGCCCGAACCCAGGCACACTCCAGGCGACCCGTGGCGGGATTCAGCGACCAGTGGGCCGAAAGACGAGGAGGCGCCGTTCCTTCGCGAGGGGGAATGGCGGGCGCGGACGCGGCCCACGCGAGATGGACGATGGACATGAGGGTCTCCTGGGACGGGCCGCGCGTGCGGCCAGGTCCCGGGTTCACCCTTCCAGGGCGAGTCCGTGCGACCTAGCCGGCGCGCGGCACAGTCGATCGACTGTGACTGTCGCTGGGCATGGGGTGGAGAGGGTTCCGGTGTGCGACGCGGGCGGCACAGGCGCGCCGGCGACGGCATTCCAGTAAACGAAGGGCCGAGGCGGTCAAGCCCAAAAATCATGAATCCGATTGACGGATGAGCAAGTTAGGCCGCATTTTCTTGGGCCGGACTGTGATTGTTAGTCTCGGCTAAGATGTCGAGTGTCGCCCCGCCGAACCGACGCACCTCATTCACTTCCATGCCTCGGCGGGTTCGTGGGGCGGCCGACGGGTCCTTGTCGATTTCGACCGTCATGACGCATATCCCGACCGGGATGCCTGGTGGGACGGAGTGGGCCCGCCGCCTCGATATGACCGGCGCGACGGCTCGCCAGCCGCCGGCCGGACCCGCGTCCCTGGTCCTCCTTGAAACCGCATTCGAGGTGTCGTCGTCGCCGTGACGCTTGTATAGCGGGAGCTTCCCCGACATCCTGGGCCGCACGCGGTCGCGCTCGTTCTTGGCCTTCTGAGCCACGTCCATGTCCAGAGCCGATCGCCGACATGATGCCGTCGCCGAACTCCCCTGGATCGGCTCCTGGCAGGCAGTGCCGTAGACCGTCGCCAAATCCCGGAACCGGTAGATCGGAAGGCCGGCGGGCAGCATCGGGTCGGCTGGCAGATACCAGATCGGGGGCCGTGCCCGACAGCGGCACCGACGAGGAGGCGGCGGCCAGCAGGGCCCCGCGGATGCGGGCCAGGTCGAAGACGCGGCCGGGTTCTCGCAGCGGCACCCGCAGGAAGGTGACGAACGGCATCGGCGTCGGCGCGGGATCGATCCCCGGCTCAAGCCAGGCCGCGCCGGGAATCTCCGTCGCGGCGGCGATCGCGCATCGGGCACGCGACGAGGTGGGGCGAGGCCGGGAAGGATGCGACGTGGAAGACCGAGCGACCCCGGCGCGATGGCGCCGGGGTCGCTCGATTCATTTCGCTTCCCGCACGGCCCGGGAGGCTTGCCCCACCGGCCATTGGATGATCTAGGGCTCGCGGCTCGACCTCGGAAGGGAGCGTGACATGGCCAGCCTCTGCCGCGACGCGGACCCGATCGGCCGTGCCTGCGGGCCAACGGGCGCGCCTGCTGCCGGGCCGTTCCGGCACGATGGGGACGCCGCGGCCGCGGCGCACTGCCTCCGCGACCCGTCGAGCGCGTGGACCGGCCTCGCGGTCGCCAGGACGAGGGCCGGCATCTCGCCGGCCACGTCCGCACAGGTCCCGCGGCAGGCCCGGCGGAAGTTCCGCGGGGGCGAGGGGCAGCGCTTCGGGTGCAACGACGGGCCCGTCGCCGCCCGCCCGAACGGCGCCGCGTGAGGCCACGATGCAAGCCTGGATCTACACGCTGATCCCGGCCGCGGCGGCCATCCTCGGGGCCGCGATCGCGGCCAACCTGCGGCCGGGGGCCGTCTTCGTCAGCGCCATCCAGCATCTCGCGGCGGGGGTGGTGTTCGCCGCTGCCGCCGGCGAGATCCTGCCAGACCTGAAGCATGTCGGCTCCCCTTGGGCCACGCTGGTCGGGGGCGCCGTCGGCGTGGCGGCGATGCTCGGGGTCCGCATGCTGGAGCGGCGGGCGGCCGGGCCGGTGGGGCTGCTGACCGTGACCGGCATCGACATCCTGGTGGACGGCCTCGTGCTGGGCATCGCCTTCGCATCCGCCGCGAGGGCCGGCTTCCTGCTCACCGTGGCTCTCACCGTCGAGGTGCTGTTCCTGGGCCTCACGGTGGCCAGCGAGCTCGGCGAGGGCGGCGCATCGAAGTGGAAGGTGGTCGGCGCGACGGCGGGTCTCGTCCTGCTGCTGCCGCTCGGCGCCCTGCTCGGCGGTCCCGTGGGCTCCATGCCCGCCCCCGTCCAAGGCGGCTTCCTGGCCTTCGGCTTGATCGCGCTGCTTTACCTCGTCACCGAGGAACTGCTGGTCGAGGCGCACGAGTCCGAGGACCGTCCCTGGGTGACCGCCATGTTCTTCGTCGGCTTCCTGCTGCTGCTTCTTCTCGACGAGCTGGTGGGATGAGGCCCCGCGGGCGAGGCTCGCCCGCTGCCGGCCGCCCGTCACCCGTCGTGCGGCCCGTTCCCGGGCGCCGCATGGGTTCCGATCTCCGCGATCAGGGGGGCGCCTGACGCCGACCGGGATCCGCCAGCAGATCTCTGAAGGGCGAGCCATGTCTGCCCCGGGGCCGACGCCCACCCGTTCCGGGGGGACGACAAAGGTTCCGCGAGCGGCGACAGGTCACCTCCTGCGTTGGGCTCCCCCGACGCCAACTCATCGGCAAATCGTCGCGGATGGCCAGCGGGGACCGGGAAACCGAACTGCGAGGGGGCGCCGATCCCGCCCGCGGCCTCATGCTCGCGGGCGAGGATCCGCCCGGCCGGGCCCCGGCCACCAGTCCGTGGTGTCGCCTGGGCCGCAGACCCCGCCGCGCATGCGCGTCCGGGAAGTGGGACGGAATCGCAGGAGCGCCGGCCCGCGGGCTGGTTCAAACTGAGACAGGACTCGAAACGATGCACCCTGTACCGTGAGCGACGGTACTCGTAAGATACGTCCACCGGGGTCAGGGCCGAGAACGATGCCGACGACGCGCCGGCTTGGCTTGTGGGACGCGGACGTGTCCGTCGGAATGTCGCCCACGACGAGGCCGGCAGGGCTTGCTGCGTGAAGCTTGGATTGCCTGCGGTTGCGAGGACCGAACCGACCGCGATACGAGTTCCGTCTCGCAGCGACCGCCCCGAACCCGAGAAAAGTCGCCACGATCATCCCGATGCCGCGGCCGAGCGCCGCCGGATCGGTTGAAGGGCTAATGGCCGAGGTCGAGGGCTGATGCCACCTGTCGCCGATCGCGGCCGCGATCGGCTTTCATCACGACAACCGACCCAATCGATCTTCCCGCTTCCGACATACAATCCCTGCGAGGAATCTCGCTGACATGGCGAAGTGAGCGTCTTTGTGCCGGAAACGTTCGCCAGCGACCGTCATGTGAATGCATTGATGAAATTCATCAGGGCCGGGACCATGGTCGTCGCGTCATAGACGACTGAAACCTCCAGCGGTGGAATCGATAAGTCGAGGGATCGGAAAACAACGTCGGCGGTCGTGCTGATTGCCAAACCCGAGGGAACGACGGCAAGGCCAAGCCCGGCTGCAACGAGGGCAAGGAGCGAGGTCACGGTTGCGGCTCTATGGACGGCGGTCGGCACCACACCGATCCGGTCCAAAACTTCCCCGCCGAGTTCCCCGCCGTGCGCCGCGTAGACGACGAACGCATCTCCTTGAAGTTGATCGGGGCGGATCCGATCGCAGGACACGAGCGGATGGGTGGCAGGCAGCGCAACCACCAGCGACCAATGCTCGATCACGCGATGGGCCAGCCGCTCGTCGCGGAACGAGGGCAGGAACACCATCAGTCCCATGTCGATGCGGCTTGCCAGGAGCGCATCGCGTTGCAGCGTCGGATACAGCTCCTCGAAGCCGAAGGTGACGGCGGGCGCGCGTCGGCGGAAATCGCGGACCAGGCGCGACATCAGTCCCGAGTACGCAGCGGCGCCGGTGTAGCCGATCCGTAGGTGGCCGGCCTCCCCGCGCCCGGCGCGCTGAACGACCTCGATACTGTGTTGGGCCTGCGCCAGGGTTGCGCGGGCCTCGGCCAGCAAGAGGCGCCCTGGTTCGGTCAACGCCACCTTGTGTCGGCCTCTATCGAACAACTCAACGCCGAGCATGCCCTCCATGCCGCGGATCTGCGCGCTGAGCGCCGGCTGCACGATGTTGAGGCGTGCGGCGGCTCGCGCGAAGTGTAGTTCCTCGGCGAGACAGACGAACGATCGTAGGTGCCGAAGCTCAAGGTTGATCATCGATCCTGATCACAGCCTGCATCAATGACGATTGGCGGTCGCGCAGGGACGCCGGTATGCCGTCGGGTGTGCCGCAGGCATCGGATCGTTCCCCGCACCGGGCCAAGGGAGCGTCTCGCGCGGAGGTCAGCCGACTCGTGCGGCGCGAGTTGGACCGCGGGATCGGCGGTACCGGGGCCGCGTCGCATCGAGGCAACGTTCATTCGCTAGGTTAAGGGTCGTGTTGCCGCAAGGACGTTTCCGTTTTTTGATCCCGGCGGTGCTGCTGGTGCCGTTACCCGTCGTCGGTGCCGCGGGCCGACTTTGGCAGCGCCTGATACACGCCGGAGAGATGGCCGCCATCAGCAGCGCAGTCGCCGATCTCCCGCCCGGAGCCACGGCCGCTTGGACGGCCAAGCCCCTTCTGCCTTGGACCAGTCCCGTCACGGGGCAAGTCTTGGTGCAGCGCGAGACCGGAAGCGCCGACTTTGCCTGCAAGGACAGCGTCTACTCGCTCGATGGATCGTCGGTCCAACTGTTCGCCATCACCCTGTGTCGCGTCGGTCGTGACGCCCCTTGGCGCAACGACCGGGACGGCTCCGAGCGATGGGGCGGCTGACCCAGACCAGCGACGTGTCCCACGAGGAGATTCGAACCATGGTGTTGCCTGACAAGCTCCCGACTGCCGTCGCCGCATGGATGAACGCCCTCGGGCAGACCGGGCCCTCGGCCGATGCCGCCCGCCGTTCCGCGCTGAGCGACGACGTGAGACTGACCTTTGCCGGCCAGACGGTCGTCGGCATCGATGCGGTCTTGGCTCACCAAGCGCGGATGCCGGCCGGACCTGCGATGCAGGCGCTGGAATGGCGCCTGTTGCCCGCCGCAACCGCCACGAGGCTGGCCCTTCGCGCGAGGTTCACCGGCGGGGCGGATGGGCGCACTGGTCCCAACGGCCTCTCGGCGCTCGATGTCGCCTTCACTCTCGGAGACGACGGGCGCATCCAACATCTGGAGCCTTCGCCGCACCACAAGGAGCCTGCTGATCTCAAGCCTGCCCTCCGCGTGGGGGATCGTGCCCCGCCGTTCGTGCTGCGCGATACGAGCGACCGGTCGACGTCGTTGCACGGAGGGCGGGTCCCGGCCACCCTGATCGTCTGGACCTGCAACCACTGCCCCTGGGCACTTGCCTGGCATGAGCGCATACAAAACGTGGCGCGTGATTATGATCTGTTGGTCCGCGTCCTGCAGATCAACGCGAACGACCCGATCGTTTCCCCCCATGACACGCTGGATGCCTGCAGACATCGGGTGACGGCCGGGGAAATGGCCAGTCCCTACCTGATGGACGCCGGCCAGGAAGTTGCTCGGGCATGGGGCGTACGCCATACCCCAGAGGCGTTCGTGCTCGATGCCGACGGACGGGTCGCCTATCACGGTGCGCCGGATGAGGACCACCGCGACCCATCCCGCGACGCCGGATGGCTGCGCGCCGCCCTGGACGCCGTGCTCGCCGGAAGGGATGTGGCAGTCCCTGAGACCAAACCCGTCGGTTGCACCGTGAAGTGGACCCTCGGGTCCGGTCCTGGCGGGAGCGAGCGATGACCCCGCCGCATGTCGCACTGCTTTACTGGGAGGACTGCCCGTCTCACGCGGAGGCTTTGACCCAGCTGCGCCGCCTCCTGCCGGAGTTCGGCTTGGATCCACAGGCCATCGAATTGCGCGAGATCTTGGTCTTGCGGGAGGCGAGGGACGAGAACTTTGTCGGCTCGCCCACGATCCGTGTCGATGGCCGCGACATCGCGCCGGTCGGCGATGAGCCCGCCGCCTTGACCTGTCGCCTCTACCGCCACCGCAACGGTCGCTACGATCCGCTCCCCGATGACGAGGACATTCGCGATGCGCTGCGGTCGTCCGTGCGGGAGGCCGGGAAGCCGAATGCCGCGCCCGGCGATACGGAAGTGCCATCGGAAACATCCACCTAACGGGACGGTCGCTCGGCCGCCCCCATTGGGATCGGGCGGTGCCGTGATGTGACTGCCAGCTCCGCCCGCAAGGGGGCCTCGGGGTTCGCGATGGCCGAGCGCATGGGGCTTTGCTCCGCGGTAGGGGCCTGCCCGAAGTACGTGTATGTGATCGCCGTCTTCGCGCGGATCGAGAAGGCGACGCTCGTCGTCCTGAGGTCGTAGACGGATCGCCCGGTCGGGCAGGGGGACCGAATGCCAGGACGCAACTTCGACCTTTGGGAGGTCGCCTCCCACCTCATCGCCCTCGCGGTCGCGTACGCCCTGGCCCTGCCTATCGGCTGGAACCGCGAGCATGAGGCTCGGAGCGCAGGGCTGCGCACCTTCCCGCTCGTGGCGATCGCCAGTTGCGGCTTCGTGATCGTCGCCATCCGAGTGCTGGGCCAGGATTCGGCTGGTCAGGCGCGGATCATCGAGGGTCTCATCACCGGCGTCGGCTTCATCGGCGGCGGCGCGATCCTCAAGCGCGCCGGGGGAACCTCCGGCACCGCCACTGCGGCGAGCCTGTGGGCGACGGGTGCGCTCGGGGCAGCCGTCGGCTACGGGCTCTACGACATCGCCGCGATCCTATCGATCGTGACGTTCGCGACCCTACAGCTCAACACAGCGTTCAAGGGATAGGCCGCCGGTGCGGGCCGGCGAGGCGGACCCGCACAGCCCGCCCCGCCACGCGCCCGACCGGCTCGGCGTGCTCAGGATCGGGGAGCTCGCCATCCGGAAGTCGGACGCTGCCCGCCGGCTCCGGCATCTCGGTGGGCACGAGGGTCTTTTCGGGTCAGTCGTCATTTGAGGCCGATGACCTCGCCCGCCGGTCTCCGGCGCGGTTCACGCCGGGCCGTGCATCCCGGGGCGACGCACGGCCCGACGGCCCGCGTCGGCGCCCCCGAGGGGTGACCCCTTCGCCAGCGGCCTTCGCCGCGCGACCACGGCCGAGGATCACCCTGGCCGCATTGACGTCACGGTGCTCGTCCGCCCCGCACGGGCAGCGGCGCCGGCGGAGCCGCGCCGCACCACCCGCACTCGGCGGGCGTGCTCTACGCATCGACCAGGATCAGCGCGGCACCGGCTCTCGCGGCCTTGTAGCGGACCATCCCGGTCAACGTCCCCCAGCCCGCGTCCTGGATGGACCGGTTCATCCATTCCTTCTGCGCCATGTGCGTGCCTGGCTCAGGCATGGCGCCGGAGGCCGGGCACACCATGTTCGCGACCGCCAATTCCTCCAGCGCGATCTGCCGGATGCCCCAGCCAACGGCCGGCGCGGGGTAATCCGCCAGCAGTAGCGGCTCGGTGGTTCACTCGCCTCTCGGGTGGCAAGGTTGCTGCGAGGGGGGCACGGGCTGCTTCACGAGGTGAGATGATCCTGTCCCCATCCCTGCCATGCTCCACCATCGAAGGCCTCATCCGGAGCGACGGTCGTGTCGAGGTCGTCGCCCGAGCGCGCCGTGTGCAGGGGCGCTGTCCCCCCCAGCGGCGCAACCAGCTCAGCCCCTCACAACCGCTATGACCGCCGTCCAGCCGATCTGCCGAGCATCGGTCATCCCGAAGCACTGCACCTGCGCGCCCGACGCTTCAACCGCCATCATGAAGAGGTTGGCAATGAGCATTGTCAGGGAAGGCCCGGCTGACTACGGCCTTCCTGCGCGCGCAGATCGTTGTGCAGGGTCGTCGCCGCAATCGCGGCGTGGCCCATGGCGACGCTGATCTGATCGAGAGCGTAGACGATGTCGCCCGCGGCATAGATGCCCTCGCGGCTCGTGCGCTGCTTCTGGTCGACCGCGATGCAGCAGCCGTCTCCCATCTCCAGCCCGAGCGCGTGCGCGAGGCCGTCGTTCGAGTCCGATCCCAGCGCGGGGTAGACGGTGTCGAAGCGGCGCTCGCCGCCACCTTCCAAAAGCGCGGTGACGCGGTCGTCGTCGAAGACAAGCCGCGCCAGCGGACGTGCCTCCATCGCGACGCCGGCCCGTTCGAGAAGCGAGCGGTCGCCGGCCGTGATCTCCATCGGGCCGGTCGGGAGAAGCGTGACGTCAGCGGAGTAGGTGCGTAGGAACAAGGCCTCCGCGACGCCGCGCGCGTCAGCGCCGATGACGCCGATCGCCTGGCTCGTTGCTTCGAAGCCGTCGCAGACCGGACAGTACCGGAGCTGGCCGCGATCGAGGGCCCGTCGGTGCGTGTCCGGATCGACGTCTGGCCGCCGGTTCACGGTTCCGGTCGCGAGGATGAGGGTGCGTGCCACCAGGGCGATGCCGTCTCCCCGCGCGAGAAAGCGGCCGGGATGCCCCTCGATCACGTCGATGCGGCCCCTCACGAACCGAGAGCCGTAGCGTCCGGCCTGCGCCGACATGCGCGCCAGGAGTTCTTCCCCGCCGATGCCGTCGGGAAAGCCGGCGTGATTGTGCGAGCGCGGGATCCATTTGGCCCGGCTGTTGCCGTCGTCGACGACCGCAACCGTCCGGTGGTAGCGGGCGAGATAGATCGCTGCCGTCAGCCCGGCAGGGCCACCGCCGATCACGAGCGTGTCTATCGGCCGCTCATCGCTGCCGCTCATTGCCATCGCCTCCTCATGGCTCCGGACGAGTGCCGCCCGCGGATTGCGTGAACCGGCCCAGGTTTCCCGGAGACGTTTTGGTTTGGGTCGGGCGGCCGAGGCTCGCACCTCGGCTGGAGCAAAGTAGCGCGTCTCAGCTTCGGCGGGACATAGCCCAATGCGCAGATCGAGCCCCTGTTTGCCGAACCCATCGAGGCCAGCAGCCCGGAGCGGGCTGCATCGGATAGCCCGACAGGTGCTACGGCCGATCTCTGCGGCAAACGCCGATCGCCTCTTCCGATGCGAGAGCTCCTCACACAAATCGTTCGAGGCAGGCCAGCTGCCGTTCCGCTCCCCGCGAGGACAAGTATCACTCCAGCGTCCCATGTCCCGTCCCTGGCGCGCTCACGGTGCGATGCTGCTTCAGGATCGCCGCGTGCTCCCACTCTGTTCGATCCTGGGGATGCGGAGATCACCTCCCGCGCTGCCCCATTCGTCGCCTCCTCCCCGGCGCGATCCTCCATCGCGCCGCCGGAAGCATGGTCGGTCAAAAGGGCGCGGGCATCATGGGAAACTCCGATGAAGAGACTTCGCATCGTGCGGGCCGGTCCCTGGACGCTCTCCCTGGCGGCCCTGGTCGCGTTTGGCCTCTACGGCAACGGCCTCTTCGAGCCGAAGCCACGGCGGATGGCGTCGACACCGGACCGAACCCAAATCGGAGGCCCTTTCCGTCTGACAAGCCACAAGGGCGAGGTGCTGACGGATGGTGACTTCGAAGGCAGGCCACTCGCGGTCTTCTTCGGCTTCACCCACTGCCCGGAGGTGTGCCCGACCGCCCTCTTGGAGATGACCGAGCTCTTGGCGGCGCTTGGCCCGGATGCGGACAAGGTCACTGCCTTGTTCGTCACGGTCGATCCCGAACGGGACACAAAGCAGATCCTCGCCGACTACCTCCGGGCCTTCGACCCGCGCATCGTCGGCCTCACCGGGACGATCGCGGAGGTCGAGGCGGCCGCGAGGGCCTACCACGCCTACTTCCGAAAAGTCCCGATCGAGGGCGGCGGTTACACGATGGACCACACGGCTACGACCTACCTGATGCGCCCTGGGGGCGGGATGGCGAACGCGCTCGACCCCCACGAACCGAGAGAAACCCGCCTGCTGAAGCTGAGGCGGCTGATCGCTCGCTGAGGCGGAGGGCCGATGCAGCGCCCTCCGACGCCACGTCCTTCGTCCAAGGCGGGGCGCTACCCGCACGGGGCGGCCGTCAACGGACGCTGACTGCCGGAAGTCAGCGGCGCGGACGGTCCGCCACGTCTCAGGCGCTCCGGATGGGTGCTAGGAGCCGAAGCGCGTTCATGGTGACGAGCACGGTGGCGCCGGTGTCGGCCAGGATCGCCGGCCACAGCCCCGTCGCGCCGATCACGGTCGTCACCAGGAATACCGCCTTCAACCCCAGCGCGACCGCGATGTTTTGACGGATGTTGCCCATGGTCCGCTTCGACAACGCGATCATGGTGGCCACATCCGTGACCCGACCGTGCAGCACCGCCGCGTCCGCGGTCTCAAGCGCCACGTCGGTGCCACCCCCCATCGCGATGCCGATGTCGGCCGCGGCGAGGGCCGGCGCGTCGTTGATGCCGTCCCCGACCTTGGCGACCTTCCGGCCGCCCGCCTGCAACTCGCGGACGATGCGTTGCTTGTCCTGCGGCAACAGCTCGGCCCGCACCGCGAGGCCCAGATCCCGCCCGATCGCCTCGGCGGTCAGCCGGTTGTCGCCGGTCAGCATCACCGGCTCCACGCCCGAGGCCCTGAGCGCCTCGATGCCGGCCCGTGCGTCGGCGCGCGGCTCGTCGCGCATCGCGACGAAGCCGGCGAGCGCGTCGCCGTCGAGCAGCACGGACACGGTCTTTCCCTCGCCGTTGAGCGCCGCGATGCGCGTTCGGTGCTCCTCGGGCACGGTGACGCGTTCCGCCGCCGCGGCCGGCGAGCCGAGGAACACCGCCTTGCCGCCGACCCGGCCGAGGATGCCCTTGCCGCCAAGGGCCGAAGCGTCGCTCACGGGGGGCACCGGCACGCCCGCGGCCTTGGCCCGCCCCAGGATGGCGAGCGCCAGCGGGTGGCTCGATCCGGTCTCCAGCGCCGCGGCGAGGGACAGCACCTGGTCCTCGGACCGCCCGATCGCCACGATGTCCGTCACCTTGGGCCTGCCCTCGGTCAGGGTGCCCGTCTTGTCGAAGGCCACGGCCTTGATGGCGCCGAGCCCCTCCAGCACCGTGCCGCCCTTCATCAGCAAGCCGCGCCGGGCGCCGGCCGAGAGGGCAGCGGCGATGGCCGCCGGCGTCGAGATGACCAGCGCGCAGGGGCAGCCGATCAGCAGGATCGCCAAGCCCTTGTAGATCCATTCGCCCCAGGCCCCGCCGAACACCAGCGGCGGCACGACCGCGACGAGCGCCGCGACCGCGACGACGGCGGGTGTGTAATAGGTGGAGAAGCGGTCGATGAAACGTTCGGTCGGAGCCTTGGCCTCCTGCGCTTCCTCCACCAGCTGCACGATCCGCGCGATGGTGTTGTCGGCCGCCGCCGCCGTCACGCGCACGCGCAGCACCCCATCCGCGTTGACGGTGCCGGCGAAGACGGCATCGCCCACCCCCTTGCGCTTGGGCGTGCTCTCGCCGGTGACCGGCGCCTCGTCGACGGCGCCGGTCCCCTCGGCCACCTCGCCGTCGGCGGCGATGCGGTCACCGGGCCGCACCAGGATGACCGAACCGACGGTCAGCTGCTCGGCGGGCACCTCGGTCGTGGTGCCGTCGCGCTCGACCAGGGCGGTCTTGGGAACCAGCGCCGCGAGGCCCTGGATCGAGGCCCTGGCCCGGCCGGCCGCCACGCCCTCCAGCAGCTCGCCGATCAGGAACAGGAACACCACCGCGGCGGCCTCCTCGGCGGCCCCGATGACGAGGGCGCCCGCGGCCGCAATCGTCATGAGGCTTTCGATGGTGAAGGGCGTGCCGAACCGAGCTGCGGCGAAGGCGCGCCGGGCGATGGGGACGAGCCCGACGAGGACGGCGGCGCCGTAAAACCAGGGCTCGTAGGCCGGGACGACCTTGGCGGCGAGCCAGGCCAGTGCAAAGGCGCAGCCGCTCGCGGCTGCCAAGCGGATCTTGGCACCCTGCCACCACGGTTCCGCCGCTGGCGTCCCATGGTCGTGGCTCTGGGCCTGCCCGTTCGCATTGTCGGGGCCATGGCTATGGGTGCCGGTGCCATCGACGTCGGCCTGAGTCGCCTGGGACAGGGGCGCGGCGCGATAACCGCCGAGGCCGTTGACCTGGCGGACCACGGCGACTCCGAGATGCGGGTCATCCTCATGCTCGACGGTCATCGTCCCGGCTGTGACCGACACCGACACGTCGGAGACGCCGGGCACGCGGCGCACGGCGTTCGTGATCTTGGCCGCACAGGCGGCGCAGTCCATGCCGGCGATGCGGTAGCGGGAGGTAGCCAGTGTGGGATTCATGGAACGTGGTCCTTGTCGCCTCGCCAGGGCGTGTACGACCTCTACCGACTAGAGGTTCAAGCCCCATGTTCGGGGCGAGGTCCACCGCGCTCCTGAGTGTCGCGCCGGGCTCAAGAAGCCGACGATCCGCCGGGGGTACCCCGCATCCGATCCTGGTCCGGCCGAAGGGTGAGTCTCCAGGTGTCGTTCGGCCGCCTGTCGGGCTGCCACCAAGGTAAATGCCGGGGGCTTCCGCCATCGAGCAATGCCGGAGATCGAGCGACGGCGGTGATTTGAAGGCGGCGTATCGGGGCGGGTGTCCTGGCCTGCCAGAACCTCTCGGCGAGAGCGATCCGGCATGGAGACACCGCCCAACGTCGTCCGGCTTCGTCAGCCCGAGGACGTCGACGATCGCCCGGTAGAGGTGCTGCGCACCGGCGACCGCCGCCCGCTCGCTCAAGCTTTCGAGATGGAAGCGGACGTCGTCCCGAGCGCGATGCAGGATCTGCGGCTGCCGGAAGGGCGCGTCCGGCTTGTGCGGTACGGCCACGGTCCCGAGCGAGCTCTCCAGACTGGCATCGGCCTGAAGCCTATAGCATGCGTTCGCGTCCAGAAACACGGCTGGAACGGGTTTCTGGACCGGGGCCGCTTCACTTCGACGCTCCCGCCGAAATAGGCGCGGCGCATCGCTTCCGCGGATTGGGAGATCCAGGCAGATGCGACGCCCATGGCCGATTCAGGGGCGCGAGTCGGCGCAGGCGAGGAACATCACGATGATCAGGATGGGGGCGACGTCGTGGAGGCCTGAGACCGCCGCCGCGCCGACCGCGCCCGTCGCCCACAAGCTCTCAGCCGTGGCCGTACCCGACGTACGCCGGGCGCGCTGGAGGACCGCGCCGCCGCCGATGAAGCCTACGCCGGTGGCCAAGCCTTCGATGATGCTGGCGGGATTGCCGGGGTCGATCCCGACGGCCCGAATGGCGACCCACACGAAGCCGCAGGCGGCGATGGAGCCAAGGGGGAAGGTCCGAATCCCTGCGGAGCGCGCATTCCGCTCGCGGTCTCATCCGATCGGGATCGCGGGCGCCAATGAAGGGCGGATGAGGTGGGAGGCCACCGACCGCGCGTTCGTTTGGAACGGCGTCATGGCCAGGACCGGCATGCGGCGTCGCGACGAGAAAGGGGCGTGGTCAAGATGGGCCGCCCCGGGGGGACCGGCGGGAGCGTCCTCGGACCTACTAGAACCGCGATGATAACGGCCTTCAGTGCGGACAGGCGGCCTTGACACGGTTTGACGCGAACGGGACAGGTCTCGGTCGGCCGGCTCGGGGGGCGACCGCGCCCCGCGGCAGGGCGCGACGATCCCGTCGAGGGCCGGGAAGCCTGCCCTTGCATGGGCCGTCCTCGGCCGACACGGTGGAGGGTTCATGACGAGGGCGCCACACGCGGACAAGGCCGAGGCTCGGGCCGTCGAGGCCGGCCGACCTTGCGGCTCCCCTGCCGCACCCCTTCGGACAGCCCCCTGGTGGCCGGCGGCCAAGAGGTTCCTTGCCGCGGCCCCGACGGGCAGTCCCTCGCCGGCCGGCGGGACAGGCGCCTGATGGAGCAGGGCGGTGAACGGGGCGGGGCTTCCCCGACGGAGCACATCCTCCTCGTCGAGGATGATGACGGCATGCGCGTGCTCGTCGCGCGCATCCTTCGGGAGAGCGGCTACCGCGTGACGGGCTGCCGGAGCGGCGCCGAGATGTGGACGCTCCTGCCCGAGGTGCCCGTCGACCTCGTCCTGCTCGACGTCATGCTGCCGGGCGCCTCCGGATTCGACCTGCTCAAGGCCCTCAGGGTGAAGGGCACCGTACCCGTCATCATGCTGAGCGCCCGCAACGAGGAGGCCGACCGGGTCCTTGGCTTGGAGCTCGGCGCCGACGATTACATCGCCAAGCCGTTCGGACGGCCGGAGCTGCTGGCCCGCATCCGCGCGGTGCTGCGCCGCGCGACCATCGCGCCGGCTCCCAACGCCGCGGCGCGGCCGGAGACGCTGTCCTTCGCCGGCTGGCGCCTCGACCTGCGCAGCCGGGCCCTGACCGATCCCGAGGGAGCCGCCGTGGACCTGTCGGGGGCGGAGCACGACCTGCTCCTGGTCTTCCTGGAGCATCCCGGGCGGGTGCTCGGCCGCGAGCAGATCCTTGAGATGGGCCGCGGGCGCCTCGCCGCGCCATCCGACCGCAGCGTCGACACCCTGGTCAGCCGCCTCCGGCGCAAGCTCGAACCGCCCGAGGGCGCGGCCCCGGTGATCAAGACGGTGCGCGGCTCCGGCTACATGCTGGCCGCGAAGGTCGGGCGCACTTGAGGGGGCTGGCCGGCCTCGCCCGCAGCCTGGAAGGGCGCACGGTCGCCGTCCTCCTGTTGGCGGTCCTGGCCGTGCACGGCGGCGCGCTCGCGCTCTACCGCCGGTCGGCGTCGGCCGCCGCCGATGACGCGTTCGCGACCGAGATCGCCCACCAACTCGTCTTGGCGCGCGAGGCGGTGCTGCGCCGGCCTCCGGAGGATCGCGGGACCGAGGCGCAGGCGCTCTCTTCGGCGCATTTCGAGATCGGCTGGGAACGTGGGCCGCCAGCCGGGGCCGTCGGGACCGACCCGGCGCTGCTGGACCTCCGAGACCGTGTCCTGGAGGTCGAGCCGGTGCTCGGCCCGAAGCTTGCGTTGACCCTGGCCGCGCCGGACGAGCCGCTGCGCCAGCGGGACCTGCGCGGCGCCTTCCCGCTGCCTGACGGCGGCTACCTGACCTTCCGCTCGGCCCACGCGCCGGGCCTCGCCCGCCTGGGGGCCTGGGCCTACCTGGCGACGGCGATGGCCATCCTGGTCGGTGTCGCCGCCGTGGTCGTGGTTCACCGCATCGCCGGCCCCCTGCGCGAGTTGACCCGCGCCACCGGGCGGATCGGCCGCGGGGCGGTCGTACCGGTGCCGGAGGTGGGGCCGGACGAGACGCGTGGGATCGGGCGCGCGCTGAACGCCATGCAGGACCGCATCCACGGTCTCGTCGCCGAGCGGACCCAGGCGCTGGCGGCGGTCTCGCACGACCTGCGCACGCCCATCGCCCGGCTCCGCCTGCGCCTCGACCGGGTCGAGGACGCCGACGAGCGTCGCGCGATGGCGGCGGACCTCGACGAGATGCAGGCCATGGTCGAGGCGACCCTGGCTTACGTGCGCGGCGGCGACGACCCGGAAGCGCGGCAGGCCGTCAACGTCGCGAGCCTCCTGATGGGGGTGGCGGACGCCTCGGCGGACGCCGGCCGGGATGTCGCGTATGCCGGCCCCGGACGGGCGCTGGCGGAAGTGAGGCCGGTCGCGCTTCGGCGGGCACTGGAAAACCTCGTCGACAACGGCGTCCGCTACGGCGACCGGGTGCGCATCGCCCTGGGCTTCGAAGACGGTGACCTCGTGGTGCACGTCGACGACGACGGGCCCGGTATCCCGTCGGAGGACGTGGCCCGGGCCTTCGAGCCGTTCGTGCGTTTGGAGGCGTCGCGAAACCGGAACACGGGCGGGACCGGCCTGGGACTGACCATCGCGCGACGGGCGGTCGAGGCCGAGGGTGGCAGCCTCCGCCTGGCGAACCGGCCCGGGGGAGGCCTACGGGCCGAGATCCGCCTGCCTCGGCCGGGCGGGCGCGGTCAGGGCGGCGTCCCCCCGGCCGGCCCTCAGCGCGCGGTCGCCGGCGCGTCGGGGTGCGCGTCCGGCTGCGCCGACCGCGCGTTGGACACGTAGGCGCTGCCCGGCAGCGCCAGCGTCAGTAGCAGCGTGGCTGCCGCCAGCGCCGCTGAGAGCGCGGCGGGCACGAGGAAGGCGTCGGGCCCGAGCAGCCTCTGCAGGAAGCCGCCCGCGACCGCCCCCGCGGTCAGGCCCCCCCAGAGCGGGGCCTGGAGCCAGAAGGAGGGCGCGGGTTCGTGCAGGACCATGTTCGCGAGCCCGGTCCCGAAGCGCACGACCGTTCCCGTGACGTAGGTCAGCGCAAGGCTTCGGCCGCCCTCGTCCTGCAGCGTCGCGTTGAGGATCCCCAACGCCAGCACGACCGGGTACGCGTGAAGCGGGAACGCCTCCGGTCCCTCCGGCAGGAGGTTGCCGATGGACAGCAGCACGGCCTGGACGCCGAGCAGGACCGAGAGGCGCCACCGGCCGGCCCAAGCCGCCAGAAGCGTCCCGACGAAGGCGCCGAAGCAGAACAGAGAGATGGTGCTGCCGAAGCGCATGGCTCCCGGCCAGTCGAAACCGCTGGCCGCGACCCCGAAGCGGGTCGTGTTCCCGCTCATGAACGACATGAACAGCTGCGAGTGTTCGAGGAATCCGATCGAGTCCGCGGAGCCCGCCAGCGCGGCCAGCGCGATGGCGAGCGGCACGCGCGTCGCTGGGCTCGACGGGAAGGATTTGTCCATTCGTCACCTATGATCTTCGGGTGGGTGTTCCGGCCTCGCTCGGTCGCGCCGGGCTGCCGCCAGGGTTAAGGCCGCCCCGTGGTCGCGGCTTTTCCGGACGGTGACGAAGTGTGTCGACGCGATCGTCCGGGCTGCGACAGGCCCGGATGCCCGTGTGCGGAGCGGACACACTTCGTCACCGACGCGGCGACCGGCAGACATACGGGTCGTCTATCTCGGGTCCCGAAGCGGTCGGCCCGACCGCAGACCGGACAGGAGATGGACCCATGAAGAGGACGCTCACCGCCGCCCTCGCCGTCGCGACGCTCGCCGCGGCCGCGCTGCCCGCGCTCGCGATCGACGGGCACGGAAACGCGGCGAACCCCGAGCGCGCGGTCCCGAACACCGGCGGCGTCTCCGGCGGACCCGCCCACCGCGACGATCCGCGGGTCCGTGAGTCGCAGGAGCGGCGGTCCGACGGCACGCCGGCGCACGGCGCCAACGACGGCCACGCCCACGGGCACAGCCAGGACGCCAGCGGCAAGAGGTGACAGCCGCGCGGGCGGTGGAGGCGAAGGGTGGAGATGCCGTCATGCGACTGCTGCCCCTCCTCGTCGTCTTCGCGGTTCTCGCCGCGAGCATCGGCTACGCGCTCGCTTGAGCCGGCCCGCGCGACAAAGGGTTCACGGTGCGTCGTCTGCCCCTCAAGCGTGCCGTGGAACGCCCGCCCCGACGCCAGTCGGGGCGGGTACGTGGGGGCGCCCGGACAACCTTCGCTCCGGCCGGCGACCTGGATGGCGATGGCTTGCGGTCGAATCCTCTAATCGGTCATAAGGGCGGTGATGCCAGCGGCGCGGAGCCATAGGTCCTTCGGGGCGGTCATGGGGTGGTGGTCGACCGCCGCGCGCGCGCTCGCCCTGGTCCTGGCGCTCGCCATGGCGGCGCCGAGCGCCGGAATGGCCTCTGACCTAGCGTACCACCAGGGGCATCACGGGCACGGCCGCACGGAACTCGCCGTCGCGTCCGACGAGGGGGCGGCTGCGGATAGGGCCGCCGACCCGGGTGTGCACAGCCATCTCCATTGCGGCTGTCACCTCGCCGTCAGTCCGCATGGCACGACTGCGGCCACGCCTGTCATGGCCTCGCGCCTGAGTTACGCGCGGGTCGCCGCGTCCGTCCGCTCGGTCTTCCCGGACCGCCTGCCGAGGCCCCCGCGCGCCTGAGGCGACGCTGCCACGGGCGCGTCCGCGCGGAGCTGATCGCTTCCGGGGCGTCGCCGCACGTCACCCAGCATCAACGACGGCGCCGTCCCTGACGGCGCACGGTCTCGGCCGAGCGAACATCATGCGCATCTTTCTGACCGCGGTCCTCGTGGCCGCCGGCGTCTTTGCGGGCGCCACCCTTCCCGCCGTCTCCGGCTTCGTCCGCGGCCTCCTGACCGCGGTCGGCGTGCCGCCGTCGATGGTCACGTACGCCGCAGGGCCGGCTACAAGTGCCCCCGCCAAGGAGCCAGCCAAGGGACCCGCCGAGACCGCGGACGACGGCCACGACCACGGCAAGCCCTCGGCCGGGAAGGCCGACGGCCAGGCGCGCGGCGAGCACGAGCACTCCGAGTCGGAGGGCGAGGAAGGCCACATCAAGATGAGCGCCGAGCAGGTGGAGAACCAGGACATCAAGGTCGCCAAGGCGGAGGGCGGGACGATCTCCCGGCACATCCTCGCGCCGGGCACCATCACGCCGGACACCGACCGGATCGCCCGGGTCCCGGTCCGGGTCGTCGGCACGGTGTCCGAGATGCGCAAACGCCTGGGTGACGACGTGAGGAAGGGCGACGTCGTCGCCGTGCTCGACAGCCGCGAGGTCGCCGACGCCAAGAGCGAGTACCTCACCGCCATGGTGCAGTCGGACCTGCAGAAGATCAACTTCGAGCGCCAGCAGAAGCTGCTGGCGTCCGCGGCGGCGTCTCAGGCCGCGTACGACAACGCCAAGGCCGTGTTCCAGGAGAACCAATTGCGCGTCGACCTCGCCCGGCAGAAGCTCTCTGCGCTCGGCCTGAACGCCGCGGAGGTCGCCGCCGCCCAGAAGCGCGACGAGGCGACGCCCAACGCCTCGACGCTGCGCCAGTACGAGCTGCGTTCGCCGCTCGCGGGCCGGATCGTCGAACGCAAGGTCGACGTCGGCACCGCGGTGGGCAAGGAGGGCGACCCCGCCGACGTGTACACCGTCGCCGACCTCTCGACGGTCTGGATCGAGCTCTCCGTGCCGACCTCGGAACTCGCCAAGGTGAAGGAGGGCGCGGAGGTCACGGTCACCCCGGACCAGGGGGACGGCGAGCGGAAGGCCCGGGGCAAGGTCATCTTCGTCAGCCCGCTGCTCAACGCCGACACCCGCGCCGCGCGGGTCGTCGTCGCCCTGCCGAACAAGGACATGTCCTGGCGCCCGGGGACCTACGTCACCGCCGAGGTGGACGTCTCGCGCGACGACGTCGCCGTCCGCGTGCCCAAGGCGGCGGTCCAGACGGTCGAGGGCAAGAGCGTCGTCTTCGTGCGGACGCCGGAGGGGTTCGAGAAGCGCGAGGTCGAACTCGGCCGGTCCGACGACGACGCCGTCGAGGTCGCCTCGGGCCTGAAGGCCGGCGACGAACTCGCGGTCGGCAACACCTTCCTGCTGAAAGCCGAGCTCGGCAAGTCCGAAGCCGACCACGACCATTGAGGGGACGGACCATGATCGCCCGCATCCTCGACTTCTCCGTCCACCAGCGCTGGCTGATCCTCCTGCTGTCCCTGCTCGCCGCCGGCTTCGGCGGCTACGCGGTGACCAAGCTGCCGATCGACGCGGTGCCCGACATCACCAACAACCAGGTGCAGATCAACACGACGGCGCCGTCGCTGTCGCCGGTCGACATCGAGAAGCAGGTCACCTACCCGGTCGAGACGGCGCTCGCCGGCATCAAGGGCCTCGAATACACCCGCTCGCTCTCGCGCAACGGCTTCTCGCAGGTCACCGCGGTCTTCGCCGAGACCCTCGACATCTACTTCGCCCGCCAGCAGGTCGCCGAGCGCCTTGCCCAGGTCAAGAAAGACCTGCCGCCGGGCGCCGAGCCCGCGATGGGCCCGATCTCGACGGGCCTCGGCGAGATCTACATGTGGTCGATCCACTACGCGAAACCGGGCGACCGCAAGGTCTCGCAGGGCGGGAAGCCCGGCTGGCAGCCGGACGGCAGCTACCTGACCCCCGAGGGCCAGCGCCTCAGGACCCCGCTGGAGCAGACCGCCTTCCTGCGCACGGTCCAGGACTGGATCATCCGGCCGCTGATCAAGACCGTGCCCGGCGTTGCCGGGGTCGACGGGATCGGCGGCTTCGAGAAGCAGTACCACGTCCAGCCCAATCCCACGAAGCTCGCGTCCCTGGACCTGTCCTTCGCGGACGTCGGGCGCGCCCTCGACACCAACAACGCCAACCAGGGCGCCCGCTACCTGGAGGACAACGGCGAGGGCTACGTCGTCCGCGCCGCCGGCCGCCTGGAGAACATGGACGACATCGGCAACGTCGTGGTCGCGACCCGCGGCGGCATCCCGGTGCGGATCAAGGACATCGCCGAGGTCCGCATCGGCCGCGACCTGCGCACCGGCTCGGGCAGCGAGGACGGGCGGGAGGTCGTGGTCGGCACCGCGCTGATGCTGATCGGCGAGAACAGCCGCACGGTCGCGGCCGCCGTCGACGCCAAGATGGACCAGATCCGCAAGAGCCTGCCGCCCGGCGTCGAGGTCCAGACCGTCCTCGACCGGACCCGCCTGGTGGAGGCGACCGTGAAGACGGTGGCCAAGAACCTGTCCGAGGGCGCGACCCTCGTCATCGTCATCCTGTTCCTGCTGCTCGGCAACATCCGGGCGGCGATCATCACGGCGCTGGTGATCCCGGTCGCCATGCTGATGACCATGACCGGCATGGTCGAGGCGAAGATCTCGGCCAACCTGATGAGCCTCGGCGCCCTCGACTTCGGGCTGATCGTCGACGGGGCGGTGATCATCACCGAGAACGCCCTGCGCCACCTCGCCGAGAAACAGCATGCGCTGGGCCGGACCCTCGACACCGAGGAACGGTTGCAGACGGTGCGGGCCTCGGCCGAGGAGATGATCAAGCCGTCCCTCTACGGGCAGGCGATCATCATCCTGGTCTACGTGCCCCTGCTGACCTTCACCGGCGTCGAGGGGAAGATGTTCCAGCCGATGGCGCTGACCGTGATCATCGCGCTGGTCGCCGCCTTTGTGCTCTCGCTGACCTTCGTGCCGGCGCTGATCGCCATCGTCATCACGGGCAAGGTCACCGAGAAGGACAACCTGATCATCCGGGCGCTCAAGGGAGCCTACCGGCCTGTGCTCGGCGCCGCGGTCAGGGCGCCCTTCGCGTTCGTCGGCGGGGCCCTGCTGTTGCTCGTCGTCGCGGGAGCCTTGTTCACCCGGCTCGGCACCGAGTTCATCCCGACGCTGGACGAGAAGAGCATCGCGCTCAACGCGACCCGCATCCCCTCGACCTCGCTGAGCCAGTCGCAGGCTATGCAGCTCAAGGTCGAGCAGGTGGTCTCGAAGTTCCCGCAGGTCGCCTACGTCTTCTCGAAGACCGGCACCGCCGAGGTCGCCTCGGACCCGATGCCGCCGAACTCGTCCGACACCTTCGTGATCCTCAAACCGCAGGAGGAGTGGCCGGATCCGGAGCTGCCCAAGGCGGAGCTGCAGGAGCAGATCGAGAAGGCGGTCGGGCAACTCGCCGGCAACGTCTACGAGTTCTCCCAGCCGATCCAGCTGCGGTTCAACGAGCTGCTCGCCGGCAGCCGCGGCGACCTCGCCGTGAAGGTGTTCGGCGAGGAGTTCGAGCCGATGCTCAAGGTCGCCAACCAGGTCGCGGCCATCCTCAGGGGCATCGAGGGCGCCGAGGACGTTAAGGTCGAGCAGACGGCGGGCCTGCCGTTCCTGGAGATCAAGATCAACAAGGCCGAGGCGGCCCGCTACGGCCTCAGTACCGGGGCGATCCAGGACGTCATCGGCGCGGCGATCGGCGGCCGGGACGCCGGGGTCGTGTTCGAGGGCGACCGGCGCTTCCCCATCGTGGTGCGCCTCACCGACACGGTGCGCGAGGACCGGGAAGCCCTGGAGAACATCCCGGTGCCGCTGCCGCCCGGCCTGAACGGCCGGGCGACCTCGGTCCTGCTCAAGCAGGTCGCCAGCTTCTCCGTCGCGGAGGGGCCGAACCAGATCTCGCGCGAGAACGGCAAGCGCCGGGTCGTCGTCACCGCCAACGTCCGCGGGCGCGACATCGGCTCGCTCGTGGCGGAGGCCCAGGTGAAGGTCGGGAGCCAGGTGCAGCTGCCGCCCGGCTACTACGTGACCTGGGGCGGGCAGTTCGAGAACCTCGCCTCGGCCAAGAAGCGGCTCGCCGTCGTGGTGCCGGTGTGCTTCTTCCTGATCTTCCTGCTGCTCTACTCGGCGCTGGGCAGCCCGCGCGACGCGCTCCTCGTGTTCAGCGCCGTGCCGCTGGCGCTGACCGGTGGCATCGTGGCCCTGTGGCTGCGCGGGATGCCCGTCTCGGTGCCGGCGGCGGTCGGGTTCATCGCGCTCTCGGGCGTGGCGGTGCTGAACGGCCTCGTGATGCTGACCTTCATCAAGCAGCTCGTAGCCGAGGGCCGGCCGAAGCGGGAGGCGATCCTGGAGGGCGCCATGACCCGGCTGCGGCCGGTGGCGATGACCGCCCTCGTCGCGTCGCTCGGCTTCGTGCCCATGGCCATCGCCACCGAGACCGGCGCCGAGATCCAGCGGCCGCTCGCCACCGTGGTCATCGGCGGCCTGATCAGCGCCACCCTACTGACCCTGGTGGTGCTGCCGGCCCTCTATGCGCGCTTCGGCAAGGTCGAGCCCGCGAAGGCGGCCCAGCGGCCGGGCGAGGCGGCCCCCCGGCACCTCAAGGCGGCGGAGTAGGCGCGATGCGGGAAATCGCCGGACTCGCGACGGCCACCGCGCTGTGCGTCCTGAACCTGTCGCACGCGGCGCGGGCGGAGGAGGCCCCCGGCCGCGAGGCCCCGTTCGGTCTCGCCTGGGGCCCGGTCGCCACCGTGCCGCGGCCGCTCAAGGTCGACCGCGAGGCGAACCTGACCGGCCTTTACTATCCCAGCGGGTGGGGGCCGGCCACCGGATCGGAGACCGCGGAGGTGGTCCTGGTGGTCTGCCGGGACGAGGGACTCCAGGAGATGGTCTGGGTCGGCGTGCCCCTGTCCGGGGAGGCGCTGGAGCGTTCGCGCAGGACCATCCACGACGAGGGCGTGCGCCGCTACGGCGAGCCCGGGCCCGGCCCGTCGGCAGGTTCCGAGGTCTGGCCCGGCGGCCGTGCGCTCCTTGCCAGCCGCGGGACCGCCGACGGGCGGCGCCAGCTCGTGATGGCCGCCTTCGGCCCGGGCTACGCGGCCTGCTCGCAGGCCCATCGCGCCGCGACCGGGCATCCGGCCGGCGCGCACGTCGCCGACCTCATCGGGACGGACGGTCCGTGAGGCCGCCCCCCTCGCAACGCAGCACATCCGGAAGGTAGGCATGGGACACGGACACGCGCACGGCGGCGGCCATGGGCACTCGCACGGCGGTGGCATCCCCTCCGGCTCGGCGGCCGCCCGGAACAAGGGGCGCCTCGCCTGGGCATTGGCGCTGACCCTCACGTACATGTTCGCCGAGGTGGTGGGCGGCCTGCTCACCGGCAGCCTGGCGTTGCTCGCGGACGCCGCGCACATGGTCACCGACGCGGGCGGTCTCGCCCTGTCGCTGCTCGCCATCCACTACGCGGGCAAGGCCCCGACGCCGGGCAAGAGCTTCGGCTACATGCGCTTCGAGATCCTGGCGGCGCTCGCGAACGCCGTCGTGCTGCTCGGGGTGACCGTCTACATCCTCTTCGAGGCCTACCGCCGCTTCGTCGAGCCGACCGAGATCCTCGGCTGGCCGATGATGCTGGTGGCGCTCGTCGGCCTCGGCGTCAACCTCGCCAGCATGCGACTTCTGTCGGGCGGATCGTCCGAGAGCCTCAACGTCAAGGGTGCCTACTTCGAGGTCTTCTCCGACATGCTGGGCTCGCTCGGCGTCATCGTCGCGGCGCTCGTGGTGATGTGGACCGGCGTTCGCTGGGTGGACCCGCTGGTCGGGGCCGGCATCGGGCTGTTCATCGTCCCGCGGACGTGGCGCCTGCTGAGCGAGGCCCTGCACATCCTGCTGGAGGGGACGCCCCCGGGCGTCGACCTCGCGGCCCTGAAGGCCGAGATCGAGGCGATGCCGGGCGTCCGGCGCGCCTACGACCTGCACGCGTGGACGCTCACCTCCGGGTTCGACGCGATGAGCGGCCACGTGGTGGTCGACGACCCCGCCGGCGGTCCCGCCGTCATCCGGGCCGTCCGCGGGCTGATGAAGGAGCGGCACGGCATCGAGCACGTCACGGTCCAGGTCGAGGACGAGGCGCTCGCGGCCGAGGGCGCGCACCTGCCGGTGTGACCGGGGGCGTCGGACATGAGCAAGAAATCGGAGCGGCTCCAACCCGACTGGACGTCGAGGCCACGCGGCAGGCGACGCGTCAGGCCCTACGTCCGCAAGGCCGCCAACCGGGCGATGGTGGTCTACTCGATGGGGATCGCTGTCGCGCTGCTTCTGATCATGGCCATGAAGGGCAGGTTTCATTGAGGTGCCCGTCGTGGATCGGGATGTGCTCCGGCGAGGCCGGCCTTTGTCAATCGCGCGCGGGCGCACGGGAGGTTTCGGGGGCGATGCGAGGCGATAGATCATGAACAGCGAGCAGACGCATCACTTCGCGGTGACCACCACGGCGATGATCGCGGTATTGCGGACATCCACGATAGCGATGATGCATCTCGTCATGCAAAAATTGCCGCCTCACGAGCGGGAAGTGGTCTTCCGCGAGATCGCCAGCACGATCGGCGACCTGCCCCCCGACTACACCCAGGAGAGCCCGGTCGGGACGAGGTTCTACGAGGAGGTGGTGGCCGAGGCGCCGGAGCTCGCGAAGGCGTTCGCGCGGGACCTGCGCCGGACCTTCGACCGAAAGGATCCCTGACGCCGGGGGCCCGGTGCGGCCGGCCCGCGGCTCCCGGAACGGCGAAGATCGCCGCGCGACCGCCTTCCCGCCCCGCCGGGCGGACCTCGGTCCGATCGGGGGATGTCTCGGGGGGACGGCCCTCGGAAGTGCCATGAGGATATCGATGGGTTCGAGGGACCGACGTTCTCGGCGGCGCCGTTCCGGCAGCCGCGTCGATGGTGGGCCCGGGGAGCCCGCGCGGCCGGCCCGGCCCGCCACGGCCGTGCTCCTGGCGGGCGTGGCCGCAGCGCTCGGCGTCCCCGAGGCGGCCTTCCGCGATGGCTCGGCGGCGCTGGCAGAGCACGCCGAGACGGCCGCGATGTTGCAGGCGTGGCAGGGCCTGCGCCACCGGGCGGACCGCCAGGAGGTCCTGGCCCTCGCGCGCGCCCTGGCGTTGGCGCCCCCTGGCGGGCCGGGCCAATGACGACTCCTGTTCGGGGCCGCGGCGGACCGGCATCGCGGGCGACAGCTCGCACCAGCCCCGGCCGGCCGGCTTCGGAACGACATCCCAGAACCGAGCGGCGACGTTGAAGACGTTGCGCCCGCTCGCCGCCTCGCCGCCTCGCCGCGGACCGTGACCGCCGGACGCTCGCCGACCAGGGGCATGCCGCCTGCGCGCACCGCGGGGCCGACACGGACCTTCGACAGGTCGACGACCGAGTAGAGTTCGATCTCCAGGTTGTCCCGCCCGACCGCGGCCCCAGGGTCGACGCGGCGCTCGACGATCTTGCCCGCGATGTGTGAGCGGATCTCCTGACGCTCGCACTGTGCCTCCGGCTGGTTCGACAGGCGTCGATCTCGGCCGTGCCCGGGCCCGGGAAGATGAGCTTGCGCCGGGCGGCGTCCTCCCTGACCTTGAGGTCGGGTAGCTCGCCTGCGAGCGCAGGTACTGCCGCTCGGACATGATGCGCTTGGCACAGAGGACCTTGTCGCGCTCGAACACCGGCCTCCGGGGGGCGGCGGACACCCTGGCGACGGGGTGCTCGCCCTTCGATTCGGTGATCTCGCGGCCGTCGAGCGGGGTGACGACCTCGCCCTTCGCCATCCGGTCGCCGCGGCCCATGCGCAGCCTGGCGACCTCGCCGGTCGTCTTCGCCGTGATGGGCGCGGCCGGCATCCTGCGCCCCGAGCCGCCACGTCGCGATCAGGAAGCCGTCGGCGATGGTCAGCGGCGCGGGGAGGGGACGCCTGAACATGTCGATGCCATGGGCGGTCGGCCGCAGGCGTGGGCGCGCGGTGCCGCCGTTCGAGTGCAGGTACCGGACAGGCTTCCTCACGCCCTCAGTGGCTCGAACGGCTCCCGGACCCTGCCAGCGGCATGCACGGGCCGGTCGCCGACCGGGAACGTCGTGGCCGTCCAGGCGGCGCCCCCGGCGGCCGGAGCGAGAACGGGCATCGCGTCCTGCGCGCGGGATTGGGCGTGGTCGGCCAAGTCGTCCTCGGCATGCCGGCCCGCGCCATGGTCGTGGTCGGCGAACGCGTGCACGACAGGCGTCGTAGCCCCACGACGACCATCGACCATCGTCGGCATGACCAGGACGGCCATCGGCGCGAATGCGAGGGCCGCCGCCATGAGACGCCGCCACGAGGACACCCGACCCCCCTCTCTCGGAGCGAGCCAGCCGACGCCGGAACGTCGATTTCCCTTCTCATATCCTATCCGGGGGGATAGCACGTCGACATGGAACGTGCGCACGCCTCCCACCCGGACATCGTCAAGCGCCTGAGGCGCGCCAACGGCCACCTCGCCGGCGTCATCGCCATGATCGAGGAGGGCCGCGCCTGCGTGGACCTCGCGCAGCAGCTCCACGCGGTCGAAAGCGCCATCGCCAGCGCCAAGCGCGTCCTCATCGAGGACCACATGGAACACTGCATCGGCGACGGGGTCGGGGACGGCGGCACGACAGCCAAGGCCGCGCTCGCCGAGTTCAAGGCGCTGGCGAAGTACCTGTGAGGCTCGCCCGATGCTGAGCGTCCTCGCCGACCGTACCTACCGGCACCTCTACGCCGCGCAGGTCATCGCCCTGATCGGCACCGGCCTGCTGACGGTCGCACTCGGGCTGCTGGCCTATCGCCTCGCAGGCCCGGAGGCCGGCGCGGTGCTCGGCATGGCGCTCGCCATCAAGATGGTCGCCTACGTGCTGGTGGCGCCCGTGGCGAACGCATTCACCGGGCGGTTGCCGCGTCGCGCCTTCCTGGTTTCGACCGACCTCGTCCGCGCCGCCGTCGCCCTGATCCTGCCGTTCGTCGGCCAGGTCTGGCAGGTCTACGTCCTCGTCTTCGTGCTTCAGTCCTGCTCGGCCGCCTTCACCCCGACCTTCCAGGCGACCATCCCGGACATCCTTCCGGAAGAGCGCGACTACACCCGGGCGCTCTCCCTCTCACGGCTGGCCTACGACCTGGAGAACCTGCTCAGCCCGGCGCTCGCTGCGGTCCTGCTGACCGTCATCGACTTCCACTGGCTGTTCGAAGGGACCGTGGTGGGCTTCCTGTGCTCGGCGGCGCTCGTCGTCTCAGTCAGCCTGCCGAGCCCGAAGTCGACCGAGCGCCGCGGGATCTATGACCGGACCACGAGGGGTCTGCGCATCTACCTCGCCACGCCCCGCCTGCGCGGGTTGCTGGCCCTGAACCTCGCGGTGTCGGCGGCCGGCTCGATGGTCATCGTCAACACAGTCGTGATCGCGCAAGCCATCCTGCACCGGCCCCAGAACGACGTCGCCGTGGCGCTCGGGTTGTTCGGCGGTGGCTCGATGGTTGCGGCCCTGCTCCTGCCGCGGGCGCTCGACCGGCTGCCGGACCGGACCGTGATGCTGCTTGCGGCGGGTCTCCTCGGCGTCGGGCTGCTCGCCTTCGCCGCGACGACCTGGGGAGGCGTGATCGGCTGGCCGATGCTCCTCACGACCTGGCTCGTGCTCGGGGCTGGCTACTCCGCCGCCCAGACCCCGACCGGGCGGCTGCTCCGGCGCTCGGCCACGCCCGAGGATCGGCCCGCGGTGTTCGCGGCGCAGTTCGCCCTGTCTCACGTCGCTTGGCTCATCACCTATCCGCTCGCGGGGTGGCTCGGCGCAGAGGCCGGCCTGCCGGTCACGCTCGCGGTCCTGGCTGCGCTCACCCTGGCGGCCGTCGCGGCGGCGGCCGTGCTGTGGCCCGCCTCGGATCCGGACGTCGTCGAGCACGCGCATCCCGACCTCTCGCCCGACCACCCCCACCTTGCGGGCGCCGGCCGGGGCCGGCACGTCCACGCCTTCGTCATCGACGACCTGCATCCCCGGTGGCCGACGGCTAGGCCGGGCTGAGGCCGGCACGCACCGGGCGCTGCCGGCGGAACGCCAGGGCGCCGGTCCCAAGCCGTGCGCCCCATGCCGTCCACCGGGCGGGCCGCCGGCTGCGGGGAGGCTTGCTCGTCCCCGACATCTGCGTCTGACCGCGGTCTGCCGCAACGGCTGCGCATCCCGGTGGCCAGGCCGGCAGCCGCCCTGCGCGGGCCGGGCGGTGCTGCGCGGGACCGATGGGCGGGCGGCCAACTGTTCCGTCCTCGCATCCCGAAGCGCGCCGGAAGCGCGCCGCCGTTGCGGCCTGGCGGCGTCGTGGCGTCCGGGACCGTCGTTCGGTCAAGCCACCGAGCCACACTCCGACTCGGCCATCGGGTGCCGCCCGGCCTTGGCCGGGTGCGCGGTGGCCCGGGCCACGGCCCCGGGTGTCGGGCGCTTCGCCGCTCCCCACGAGATGCTGAAGGTCCGGCGTGGATCGGCTCGGACCGCATTCCCCTCGGTCGCCTGACGAGCCGAGCCGCGCGTGGCGTCCCAGGAAAGGGGCGGCACGTCCCCCGAGTGGCCATCCAACCCCATGACGCGCATCGAAGTCTCGCCCGCGAAGGACTTGAGCGTCCACGACCAGCGGGGGGACGACGATGCGTCCGTCCACGGGATCCCGCCCCGGGGCCGCGACGACGGGACGTTTCAGATGCCGTGTTTCCGCGCGCCGGGAATGGGCCGCGCCGCAGCGGCGGCGATCCGTTGCCTTGTGCCAAGAAACCGCGCGCGGCATCCTCAACACGGCTCATCGGTGGCCTCAGATCATGCGGCGGACGCGCGCGATCCCGGTCCCAGACGAGCATGACCGGAGCGGCTTCGGCGACATCACGCCGGTCCCGCCGCCGCCCGAACCTCGTGCGGCCCTCGCCGCCGAGGTCGCCGCGGCGCCGGTGTCGCTGCGGCAGCGCGCTTTCACGGACACGGCGACCGCCGCCGAAGGCAGGGCCGGACTTCAAGGGACCCCGGTTCCTGGCCGGAAAGGGAACGTTCCGCGTATGCCCGATCTGGGAGGATGGGTGAGCCGCCAGATCAGAATTGCTCGGAAGCGATCGCACGCCAGAAGCCTCAGGTGAGGGGTTCCAGCTGTCGCCGGATCTGCAGCTCACGCCGGGCCTACTCTCGAACGTCGTTTCGTGTGGCGGGATTTGCGATCTTGCGGTTCAGGCTATCGGTCGTATGGCCTTCGAAGGGTCGTTCCGACGTCCAACGTCGGCGGATCAACCCGATCATCGACTGCTTGGTCATTCTCGCCTTCGCGCCGGCTGGCGCTTCCCCATCCACTCGCAGGCAGCGCAATGATCGTAGCCGAGGCCGGTGTGATCACCCCCGGATTCCGGTCGGCGTCCACGACCCGGGAAAGGCGGCCTGCCCGCTTCCGACCCAACCGAGCCGCCGAGAGCGCTGGCAGCTCCCCTCATAAGCGGCTGTCCTTCTCGGCGTGGGGGCCGGGTGGAAACGGGTTTCGGTGTGTCGGTGCGAAGTTGTGACAGCGCGCGCGGTGCCGCGTGCGCTCACACGCGGAGGGCGGCGTGGACGGGGACCGGTGCCAAGGACCGCCATCACCCGCTCCGGACCGTAGGCCAGGACCAGGAAGCCCATCTCGGTCGCCTCGTTTCTCAACCGGCGCATCCGGAAGTGCATCGCCCCCATCCAACCTCAGGGAGTCCCGAACCGCGATCGCGAGGCCAAGGTTACCGGTGCCTCCCCTGGCGGCGATGGCCCTGCCCGACTGCGCGGTCCCGATGTAGGATCGGTAGGTTTCACCGTTCGGCCGCCTTCCCGGTCCGCGACCTCGCGGTGGGCGTCGAGGGCGACCGCGCGGCCCGCGTCGGTCCGCAGTCCGTGCCACAGCCGCAGCATTCGTCAGGACCGACCGCTCGTGGCGTCGCCCTGGGGTCGAGAACCGCTCGCGTCCGTTCATCGCGCGCGGGGAGCACGGCCGGACCATGCGACGATGATCTTCGTGACCGACGCTCGCGGGCGATGCGTCTACGCCTGCCCTGAGTGGGAGGCACTCACCGGCCAGCCAAGCACGGAGGCCCTCGATCGGGGGTGGGTCCTACGCGTTCACCCGGACGACCGCGGCACCGCCACCGGCATTCTCGATGAGGCCCTCGCGAGCGGGGCGGAGTTCAGCATCCGGTATCGCCTGCTCAAGCCCGACGATACCCCGCGCTGGGTTGGGGCGGGTGGCGTGCCCTCGTTCGGCATCGAGAACGGCGCGTTCATCGGCTATCTCGGCTCGATCACCGAACTGGCCGGGGGGGCCACCGATACGATCGCGGCCTATGGCAACGTCGGTCGGTTCGTGCCGCCCCCACCCCACCCGGCGACCATGCCGATCGACACCCTCGACCTTATCGCCGATCACTTGATCATCACCCATTCGCTGATCGAGGAGGACGACGGGGCGAAGGCAGCGCTGCCGGGCGCGCGGATCGCCCTACTTGAAGTTGGCCTTGCCCTTGCCGCCCGGATGCGGATGCAAGGCCGGTCGCTGAACTGACCGACCAGGACAGAACCCGCGTCGCGGCGGACTGGATGCGGTCACCGGACACGAAGACCCACCGCTACCCCTGGCCCTCCTGCGAACCGTCGCATGCGGCCTCGGTCGCCGGCCCGGACGGCGGCTCATCCGGCGCCTCGGCGCCCGCCGCAGCGGCCTCGACGGCGGACAGCACGCGATGGCGCGTCACCGGGTCGGAGATCGCCGCGAACGCCCTGACGAGCCTTGCCGTCTCCGGATGGCGCAGCAGGTCGAGGACCGGCGATACGCCCTCGATCGAGCCGACCGTTCCGACGAAGAAGGTCGCGACCGGGACGCGCAGCCGATCCGCGATGGCTTGCAGGCGATCGGCGCCGGTCCTGTAGCCCACCGCCCCGTCCGCTGGTCGGCGCCGAACGGAGGCATGGGACGCGGGGCCGAGAGCTGTTCGGTCCGCTCCATGAGCGGTCGGCGTTTCGGCGACGCCAGTGCTGGTCGCGCATCCACCGGTCGGGCGTTTAGTGGTGGGGCGCCACCTCGACTTCGGCTCGGTCGTCATGTGCGGTGGGGACCTACGGGCGATGGCCGAAGCCTGCCGCCCCGACAAGGTTCTCAAACCGCACCACGCCGGATGGAGTTTCGTGCAGCGCAACAATCCCAGCGTGCGTCTGTGGCATGGCCCGGTCGTTCGGCTTGGCGGCACGTCCACATCCTGCGTCGCGTCGATGGGTGGGGAGTGCCGCAACGTTCGGGGCCCCGGCCCCATCTGGAGCGGCCGCCTGCGTGCCCGACGTCCGAACGGCCTGGCAGCTCTCCGATGCGTGCGCATCCGCCTCGGCAGGCCCGAGCCGGCTGCGGCTGCGACGGTCAGCGAGAGGTCCCTTCGGTTCAAGGACGGACACCCTGAACGAGGGGTCGACGGTGGAATGCCGATGTCACCGCCAGCGAGCCGTCGACGATCCGCCATGAGCCCCCGGGGCTCGGCGAACCTGTCCACCGACCCGCGTCCGGTCGAGCGAGGGGCCCGCGGACAAGGCTTTGCGGGTTCCTCGGGGGGAATCCGGGCGCGGGCCGGTCGACGGCTCGGATCGCGCGTCGCTGCGCCCATGACAGTCCGCAACCTCCGGCGAACACCATCGGCTGAGCCGCTTCCACGCTGCCGGTCGTCGGCGCCGCGGTCGAACGGCGCCGGGGTCGGCCGGCGGCCCCGACGGCGGGCTCGGATCGATGCCGGACGCTGGGCCGGGGCCTCGCGCCGTTCCGCGGCGCCCTATGGCGCTGCGCGGCGGCGGGTTCCTGGCAACCGGTCGGCCACGGCCCCGGCGGACGGGCGCACGACCGGTCGGGAGCCCACTCCAGGCCCGGGTCGCGGCGGCCGTCTCCGCCGTGTGGCCGGCGTCGCGCGCGGGAGGGTTCCGACGTCCTCCCTGCGATAGAACGTCGGGCCGCCGGGCGACCCGGACCCGAAGGCCGGCCCGATCCCGGACCGCGACAGCCTCCGCGCCATCGCCGCCGCAGACGTCCCCTCGGCGCGCGCCAGCTCGCCGGCGGACACGAAGCCCTGCCGGAACTGCGCCCAGTCCGCGCGCGCCACCTCGCGCCGGTGCCGGTTCCGGAAGCCGCAGGGCGCGCGGCGCAGCCCGAGCCGGCCCGACGCGACCAGGGACCTCGCGAGCCCGCGGTCGCCGACCCGGGCCACGACCTCCGTCCAGGGGACGTCGTCGCTGGGCGCCCGTTGCAGCGCCGCGACGTCGGCGACCCGGAGGACCAGGCCGGGGAGCCCGGCCCGGCCGCGCACCCGTCCCCGGGGGGCAAGGCGGCCGTCCAGGACCGCCCGCACGATCGAGCCGATCGACGACATGCCGCGCCGCGCGGCCTCCGGCAGCGGGGCGCAGCCCGCGGGCACGTCGCGCAGGCGCGGCACCCCCGTGAACACCCCGACGGCGAGCCGCTCCACGGCGGCCCGGTCGAACCGGTCCTCGCGGACCTCGCGCCCGTGCCGGGGCAGGACAGGGACCAGGCAGCCGGCGGACACGACCGAGGCCATCCCTTCGTTGGTCAGGCCGAGCGCCCGCCGCGCCTCGGCCGACCAGCACGTCGCGGCGGCGAGGTCGGCCAGACGGGCGCAGTCCGCGGCGGCGTAGAGCGGTATCGGGCTCGGCCCCGGCGCCGGGACCGCCCCGAGAGACGCGAGCAGACGCTCGACGGTCGCCTTCTCCAGGCCGGTAACCCTGCTGAGACGGGCGACCGTCCCGAGGACCGGCTCCGTGACGGGCCGGCCGAGCAGGTCCCTGCCCGGTTGAAGGGGCAGGGACGCGATGGCGTGCGCGCGGAGCGCCTCGCGGACCGGCCCGTAGGCCGGGTCCCGCTCGTCGTGCACGAGCCAGCCGTAGAGCCGGCCGTAGGCCACGCCGGGGGTCAACTCGTCGCGGTCCGGCCGGGCCGTCGCCACCAAGCCGTCGAGGAAAGAGCGGAACGGCGAGGGGCCGCCCTCGAACGCCGCCATGCCGGCGGACAGCAGCGGGCCGGCGTCCACCAGCCTGGCGTCGCTCCGCGCGCGGCGTCCGTGGAGGCGCATCGCGCCGACGCGCTCGACGAGGGGGATGGCGGCGGCCAGCGACAGCGCGTCGAGCAGCGGGACCCGGCGCCGTCCCCCGAAGCCGAGGCGTCCGAGGACGTAGGTCTCGCCGGGGAATCCGGCCTCGCAGGGTGTGGTGGCGGGATCCGGCATGCCGGCGTCCCCCGCCGCCGCCGCGGCGAGGTCGGTCCCGTGCCGGGGGCAGCGCCGGAGGGAGCGGACGTCCCACCAGGCCCGGCGGAACGCCCGGGGGGGCGGCGCGTCGAGCCGTGCCGCGTCCTCCGCCTCGCACGCGCGGCAGCGTCGCCGGGCCGGGGGCGACCAATCGGCCCGCGCGACGATCTCGTCGCCGAGCCGGACCGTCGCGCCCTCGACCACGAAGGTGGCGGCCCGCAGGGCGCCGGCGTCGACGCCGGCCAGCGCGGCGACCCGGTCCGTGTCGCGCCCCGCCACGACCGACCTCCAGTCCAGGCCGTTGGCGGCCGCGAACGCCGCCGGGCTCCCGGCCCCGTACCGCCGCGAGAGGCGTTCGAGCAGGGCGTAGGCCGGCTCGCCGCTGCCCGGCGCCAGGTGCAGCGGCAGGCGGGCCGCCGGCTCGGGCCTACTTGCCATAGCTCGGCTCCGGGACGCCGCCGGTCCCGCGCAGGCGGGTCAGGTCGCCCCCTGCCGGCGTCGCCGGGCGCCGGAGCGCCCTGCACACCGCGTCGGGTTTCATGAGGAACGGGTTGGCGCCGTCGCCGCGGCGACGCCAGCGCTCGTAGGCCACGGCGAGGGTGTCGTCGACGCAGTTGTGACCGGCCTTGAACGACATCTCCGCGGCGAGGTGGATGAGCTTGGACGCGAGGCCGACATAGCCGTCCGTCGCCAGCCGGAAGCGGTCGACCTTCTCGGCGAAGCCGCTTCTTGCCCGGAAATGCAGGGCCACGAGTTGGTCGTCGTAATGATTGAGGAAGTCGGCGAACTCCTCCCGGGCGGCCTCGCCGGCGAACGGCGTCATCGGCAGCTTCGCGCCGCGGCGCTCGAATTGCTTCCAGCGATCGAAGAAGGTCATGACGGACGGCTCGCCCGCCAGCACGAGCTGGATGTCGGTCTCGTTCAGGAGCGTCTTGAGGGTCTCGGACACGGTGCGCTCGTGCCTGTCCGTGCGCGCCAGGTTCACGATGTGCTGGAACTCGTCGATCTTGACCACCCGCACCCCGCGCGCCTGCGCGACCTTGACGAACTGCCGCATCAGCATCGGCTCGGACGGCCGGTCGCTCGCCTCGTACCCGGCCACCTGCGACAGCATCTTGACCAGGAGCGCCTTCATGCGGCCGGGCGAGGGCGCGTCCAGGCGCAGGACCGGCAGGGGGTCCGCCCAGCTCGTCTTGACGTCGGGGAAGTCGACCGCCGTCAGCTCGCGGTCGAGGACCCAGCTCTTGCCCGCCCCGGCCTCGCCGCCGATCACCAGGACGTTGCCCCGCTCCCGCCGGCGCGCGCGGTCGCGCAGCAGGCGCATCTCCCGCTGGGCCTCCCCGTACGCCACGGTGGGGACGTGGATGCGTTCCCGCATGGCCAGGACGAAGGCGTCGAGCCGGGCGGCGTTGTGCGGCGCGTCCCAGTTCGTCCTGCCGCCCCCCGCGGGGCCGCCGGGCGCGGCCGCGCCGGAGGGGGGCGCGGATCCGGGGACCGGCTCGCGGGAGGCGTGGGCGTCGGGCGTCATGGCGTGTGTCATGGGTGTCGTCCTCAGTCGTAGTATTGCGAGCGGGTGGCCACGGAGCCGCGGCGGGCCGGCGCGCCGGCAGCCTCGGCGGGGGAATGCGTCGCCGCGGCGGACGGTGCCTCGGCCGCCTCGGGCGTCGGCAGGGCCGCGACGGCACGGGCCGGCCGGGCGGCGTCGGCGAACTTCTGCTTCCCCCTGCCCAGGGGCTTCCCGGCGCGGTCGTCCCGGCTGGCCCGCTCGAACATCTCCACGCGCGCGTCCGCCAGCGTCTCCCGACGGACCCGCTCGGATTCGGGCGTACGCTCCTTCGACCGGTTCCTGAGCCGCTTCCACATGTCGAGGTCGAGGCCCTCGATCAGGTCCGGCTCCTGGCAGGTCGCCCGGATCTCCACGTTGGGCTCGACCGTGTCGTCCCAGACGGTCATCGTCGTCAGGTCGAGCGGGTCGAGCGCGCACCGCCACTTCCGCTTGCGTCCGTGGAGCTCCCGCAGGCGCTCCAGCTCGGCGCAGTCCCAGTGCAGTTCGAGGTACTCGATGCCGGTGTCCTGGATCGGCTTCAGCAGCGGCAGGGCGGTAGCCACCACGACGTCGCGCGCGCTGGGCGGCATGTCCACCCCGAGGGGCGACATCTCCTGCCAGACCTCCATCGGCGTCCTGTGGAACAGCCCGCGGTGGTTCTTCTGATGGTAGTAGGCCGCCACCCAGATCGCGAACAGCACCCTGATCTCGCCCATGGTCATGCGGGCGCGGTCGTGCGGGCGGTAGTCGCCGCGCCGCTCCGGGCTTCCGAACGTTCGGCCGGGCATCGTTGCGAAGTTGCGCTGGACCTCGCCGAAGAAGCGCTCGACGCGCCCCTTCTCCCAGGGCGCCCGCCGCGGGCAGTAGAGCAGCTCGAAGCCGAGCTTGGCCGCCGCGGCCTTCAGGGCGAGGCTGTGGAACTCCTTGCCGTTGTCGAGCCTCAGGACCTTCGGCATCCCGAAGACCGGATTCACGACCGCGCGCCCGTTCACGCTCACGTCTGCCTTCGCCGAGAGCATGCTGCGCAGGCACAGCATCACCGACACGTACGAGGGGGGATCCAGCGAGATCGACCATCCCACCACGCATCGCGTCGCCGTGCAGATGGCGAGCGTCAGCCAGGGCCGCCCGGCGATGCCGCGCTTTCGCCGATGGGAGCCCTCCTCGGTCTCAAGCGGTTCGCCGCCGCGGTCGCGCACGACCGTCACGTCCAGGAGGACGTGATCGATCTCGATGACCTCGCACGCCTTCTTTGGCGAGGCCCGGCGCCGCTTGGCGTCGAAGCGCATCGCCGCCTTGCGCGGCTTGAGCCGGGCCTCGGCGAGCTCGCGGGCGCCGAAGCGCCCCGTGACGAAACGGTGGAGCGCCGTCTCCGTGAGCGGCGTGAGCCTGTCGCCGGTCTCCCGGTTGTGCTGCTGGACGCGCCCCGCCACGTACTCGTGGAGCAGGCGGATCGTCGGCCCTTCCTCCTGGCGGTAGAAGGTCCTGACGGCTTCGGCCATGAGGTCGACGAGGGCGGGCGCCAGCTCCCTGGGCTTGCGCCCCTTGCGATCGTCGAGCCGCACCAGGGCGGAGGGCTCGCGGCCGGACCGCTCCCAGCGCCGCATCCAATCCCGCAGCGTGGGGGCGGACGGCGTGGCCTCGGCCCTCGCCTGCTTCCGCGCCGCGGCGTCGGGCAGGAGGCCCGGGACGCCGGCCCGGCGCCGCCTGAGGCTCGCCACCGCCCGGGCCACGGACGCGTACCGGCGTGCGTTGCGCCGGAACAGCGTTCCGTCGCCGTTCTTCCGGCGCTCCTCCAGCCCGTCGATCGTCATGACGTAGTCCAGGCGGCGCTCGGCCTCCGCCTGCCTGTGGTCGGGGAACTCGGACAGGCTCCGCCGCAGGTTCTCGCGGATGCCGGCCGGCAGGGCCGGGTGCAGCTGCCTCGGGATCACGAACTTCCCGGAGAAGTAGAGCGACGCGATCTCCTTGGATCCGTGCGTCACCGTGCGCCCGTCCACCTCGCTCCGGAACACGCAGCCGGCCTGCTCGCGCGACATGTACGTATGCGTGACGTCCTCGATCCTGACCGACGAGCCGAGGGGGAAGTTGATGAAGGGCACGATCATGGGTCGCTGCCGACTTGCTGGGCGGTGGGCGCGGGAGGGGATCGACGGCGACGGGTGCGGTCCGGGCGGCCGGGACGGCCCGCCGCCGGGACGGGCGATCAGGCGCGCCGGTCCCGCTCGGCGCGCCGGGCGGCGCACAGCAGCAGGGCGATCGCCCGTGCCGGCCGCGCCATCTCGCGCTCGGTCCAGACGACGAAGCCGATCCCCCGGGCGTGGAGGGCCTCGCGGACGGCCCTGTGACGCGCCATCGTCCCGGGCCGACGGGCGAGGCGCCGCGGCTTGACCTCGACGTAGGCGATCCCGAGCGCGGTCAGCGCGCCGAAGTCGGCGGTGTATCGGCGCGGCGTCCCCGCGTCGTCCCACGACTCGGAGGCCGGTTGCTCCAGGTAGTCGGAGACCTCCCGCGCCTCCTCCAGCAGGATCGCGGCGGTCCGTTCGAGAAGGCTTTCGTAGGCCACCATCCGCCCCGTCTTCCTCGACGGCCGGAAGCCGCTGAAGGTGTCGCGGCGGCCGGTCACCAGGCGGCGCCGCAGGCGCCGATAGCCGGGGGGCGGCGCCGCGGCGGCCGGATCCGCGGCGAACGCGCCGCGCCAGGTCGCGAGGGTGCCGGCCGCCTCCTGCGGCCGAGGCCGACCCTGCGGGAGGACAGCCGGGGGTGTCCCGGAGACGGCCGGGCCGGGCCGCCCGCCGTCGGGGGCGGCCGCGACCGTCCGGTGGCCCGAGACGTTGCGGCACCAGGACGCGACCATCCCCGCCGGGGAAACGGCGACATGGATCCCGGTCGCCCGCTCCCGGAACAGGTATCCGTCGGCGATCGCCCTGACGAACTCATGGGTTTCGGCGGCGAAGGGGGTGGCACACATGGCGTGTCTGCTCTCGGTCATGGCAAGATCCTGGATCGGCGGCGGCGATCCCGAGGGTGGGGGCGGTCGCGGCCGTTCCGTCGGGGCGAGGTAGGCCCCGGCATGCGATCCGGGGCGCGGCGGGCGGCGCCCCGCCGACCGACGGTCGGCGCAGGCGGGACTGCGGCGCGGTCAGCCCGCGGTCGCGGCGATCTTCTCGCCGTCCGGTCCGAGCCACCGCCGAAGATGTTCGGCGAGGCCGCGGATGCCGGAGATGCCCATGTGCGCCGCGACCTTGCGCAGGACTCGTTCGGACGGATTCCGCTGAGACGCGCCGGTCGGCACGTAGTGGATGCTGACCCCGAGGGCGTGCGCCGCCTCGCGGAACGACGCGCTATGGAACTCGCGGGCGTTGTCGACCAGGACGGCGGTGGGGGCGAGGGCCGCGAGTCCGATCACCTCGACGCCCGCGGCGGACACGCCGCCATGGAGCAGGCGCACGAACTCGCCCGCTTCGAGGGACCGTCCGAGCGCGGCCCCGAACGGGCGCCCGCCGCGGTCCCACGCGAGGGCCAGGTCCGCCGTTTCCCCCGAAGCGTCCCGCAGGCGGACGATGTCCATGCGAACCGCGCCCTCCGGAAGCCGGGGGTCGGGGCGTCGCGCGCCGTCGATCCTGCCGAAGCGCCGCGGGGCATCCGCAGGATCGACGGCCGGCTCGGCCGCGCGTCGATGCGGGGCTTGGCGGGAGCGGCGCTGTTCCGGGATGACCGTGCGCGCGGGCGTCGTCATCGACACGACGCCGTGATCAGGCGTCGTGCCGGGCTTCGCCGGTCTCGCCGGCCCCATGACGTCCGGCAGCTGTGCGCCGTCGCCCATCCGGACAGGCCTGACGGGCGTCGCCGTCCCGCGGCTGCGCAGCACCGGGATCAGAGCGGCAGGGTCGCGGCCGGCGCTTTCGTACCGGCGGCACCATGCGGCCACGGTCCGGGGGGCCGGCGGCTTGCCGCCGACCTCCGCCGCGACCTCCGCGACGACGGCGGCGACCCTGGTCAGCGCAGGCCGCCGGGCCAGGCCTCGCATCGCGCGGACGTAGACGAGTCGCCGTTCGACTTCGGCGGCGAGACGCTCGCTGGGGGCGGGCGCGGCGTGGCGGGTGGGAAAGTCGTTCTGGGGGGGCATGGATCTTCCTTGCCTGGCGGCTTGCGGGACGAGCGGATGCCGGGCGGGCACGGGGCGGCCGCCGACCGGCGGCTTCGGGCGCCGCTGCACGGGCGGACCCGTGCGGGTCGTCGTCGTACCGCCGCGGCCCAAGGGGGACGCTGACGGACGGGGGCACATCGGGGACGGGCGGGCTCGCGCGGCGTCGAACGGCTGGCGCCGGCGGGGCGAACGTGCCGCCTGGATCCGGCTGACCGGGGCGGCCCCGACCGGAGAATGCGACCAGGACAGGTCGCCATGCCCGCGGTCGGGCAGGGATGTATGTTTGGGGGAGGGTTGAGCGCGGACGGGTGTCGCAGCGACGCTCACGGTCGTAATACATGCGAGAGCGGATGTATGCAAGTGAGAAAATGCGCTAAGGTCCGCAAGACTGTGGATAAGGCGTTTTGTACATCGTTAATACTATCTAAAGATCGACAAACGGCGCGGCCGGCTTCGTTCGCGTCCGGTCGCGGGGAGAAGCGCGCCGGCGTCCCGCCGATCGGCTCGGTCGAAGCTGCGCGACCCTTCGGAAGCGGGCGGCCCCGCGTACGGTCCGCCCGTCGAAGCGGCGCCGCCCGATCGATTGATCGACCGCCACCGCGAGGCTCGCCCGCACACTGCGGCGATTCCGGGCCTTGCCCGTCGCAGGTCGGACCGCGTCGACATCGGCGGCGGTGAAGAAGCAGGAGCCGCGGGCGTCGGCCAGCCATGCGTGGGGCATGGTCGGTCCGCGGGCCCGGCCTCTCCTTCGCCGACGTCAGACCGCGCAGCCGTGCTCCGGCCGGTTCCGCGGCGGCGCGGGCATCCCGGGCGACGGACGGATCCTCCGCGGGATGGCGCTTCAGGTCGCGGCGGAGCCGCGCCAGGGGAACTCCCACACGCCCTCCGTGCCGGCCATCTCCGGCCCCGTGGGCTGGCGGATCCCGTCGTCGGCCCGGGCCTCCGGCCGAGCCCCTAGCCGTTCATGACGATCTGCCAAGCGGCCGCGCCGGGGCTGACTTCCGGGCTGACCGCGCCGCACGGTTCGACCCCGTGGAAGCCGTTTTCCATCATGAGCAGCAGGCCGTGGGACTCGCCGTCCAGGGTGAAGACTTCCCAGACACGGATCGCGTCGCCGGCGCTGTGCCGGCGGGCCTCGTAGACGGGATGCGTGGGCCAATCGACCACCGGGTCGAGCACGACGGTGACGGCGGAGCCGGCACGCGTGTCGTCATCGTATTCGTCGGGGGCCATCGCGCGAACGAGGCCGCGCCGATCCTGTCGCGCCAGGTCGACGTCCGCGTCCCATCGCTGCGGCCGATCCACGACCCGCATGGGTCCGTCCAGGGGGAACAGCGCGACGCCGCCCGCATCCCGCGCCACGGCGAGGCGGCGTCCCGCCATCGTCACGAGCACCCGCGTCACGTCCGCGCCACCGCCTCGCCGAACGGTCGCGGTCTTGTCGGACTCCAGCGCGCGAACGATCTCCGCGGCCCGATCCGAGGTCCGCCGGTTTTCGCCGTGATCGATCGCGAAGGTCGACGTTCCCGACGCGACAGCGCGCCTCACGCGCTCGAATGCCTCCAGCCGATCGCGATGCAGCGGCGGTCTTCGGGGGATCTGAGTGGGCTCCGGCATAGTTGGTGACTCCTGGTGCGGGATGGTCGGCACCCGCATTCCCCCGCGTGGCCAGGCGCCTGGTCCGACTATGGCCAGGGCGGAAACGGGGTCAGGGACGCCGTGAGCGAGCCGGTTCCGAAGGTGGCGCGATGCGTAGGCGCCGCGGCCATGGGCCGATCCGCGTCTGGCCGCGCAGGCCCTGTGGCGGTTCCGGGTCGGGGGGCAGCAAAGCCGTTCTGGCCGACGTTGGCGATCGCGGATTGAGCGGATGGTTAATGGGCGGCCAACTCCAGGACTTCGCTGGCTGGGCCGCGCGCCTGATAGCCGATCCAAAGATCCGCTTTCGGACATCTAAGTTCCACGTCGGGTCAGCCTAGAGTAAAGCGGGCCGCCATCACTTGATGACGGCCCGCTGCCTTTGAGCGTGGGCGGCGCCCGAATCAGCCGTCACCGGCGTTCGTCGCTGAAGGTTTTTTCGATCTCCTTTGGACGAGCGTCCCGGGTCACCTTCCCCTTGTCGGAAGGAGAACGTCATGAAGTCCAAGGAAATCATCGAGCGCCTGGCAGCCATGCCGCCTCGGCCGCCGGGGGTTCCTGCCGTGCCGCCCATCGAGCTGGTCGCGATGGTGACCCGGATGGGACGAAGCCTGAGACAGTGGAAGAAGGAGACCCTGGCCGATTTCGCCTGTGTCTCGTTGTCTACGATCGAACGCGTCGAGCGCGCCGAGCCGGTCGGCGTTGAAAGCCTGGACAGGGTCGCCCTCGCGCTCGGCTATGAGAAGGGGGCCTTCACGGCCGCCCGCATTCCCATTCCACGCGAGCAGGCCGCCGCCGAGTTCGTCGAGGAAATGGGTAACCTCGAAGCGGTTCCGGTACGGCCCTTTCTGACGCACCGGCAGGTCCGGATGGTCGCCGGCACGCAGGCGTTCTTGATCCATCGTCCGGAACTCGGGCCCGCCTACGACGCCGACGTCGAAGCCCTGACGGAATGGATCGATCTGGTTTCATGGGTGATGGGGCCGCATTCCATAGGCGGCGGCGAGTTCAACCGCAGGCGGGATCTATGCGGGAATGTCCTTGCATCGGTGTCCGAGTTGCGAAGGAGAGGCGTGACCGTGCTGGTCGCCGTGATGGAAGCCCCTATCCCCGGTATCCCGGACTGGAAGGTCGCGATCATCTCGCTGACCCCCCGTCTCTCGGATCCCGGGGCCACCAACCGGCGGACCATCCTCGTCGACAGGCGCTTGGTCCAACCAGGACCGGGATATCTGCCCCACCTCGCCTAGGCCGACGACCGAAACCCTTCCGGTTTGGGAACAAACCGGGTCCAGGGAGCATGACTCGCGACCTTGGCCGCTAGCCAAACGGGGGCAACGATGCGCGCCCGCGCTTCCTTATCCACACGGAAGGCCGTCCCCCGGCCCAAGGCGGCACGGCCGCCGGCGCGCACGACGAGGCCGTCCGGGCAGCCCGGCAGGAAGGAAAAGTCCGAGGTCAGGATCTTCGTGTCCTACTCGCACATGGACGCCGACGCGCGCAGGAAACTCGAAACGCATCTGGCCCCCTTGAAGGGCGACAACGTCTCGACTTGGTTCGACGGCGACATGAACGCGGGCGACAAGCTCGATACCGCCATCGCCCGGGCACTCAGGAACGCCCACGTCTTCGTCGGCCTGCTGAGCCCCGACTACCTGGCGAGCCACTACTGCTGGAAGATCGAGTACAGGCGCGCCATGAACCGGCGTGCCCGCGGCACAATGCGGGTGGTCGCCGTCGTCGTCCGGCCCTGCGACTGGAAGTCGACCCCGGCCGCAGGCTTCAAGCTGCTCCCGGAAGACGGGCGGGAGGTCACCCGCTGGCGCAGTGCGGATGCCGCCTATCTCAATGTCGCTCAGGGCATTCGACGCGTAGTGGCCGCCGTCCGACGGGAAATCGCGGCGGCTTCGCAGCCGGCCAAGCCGAAGCGGGCCGCCGCCAAGGCCACGGCGAAGGCGGCCGCCAAGGGTTCGGCGCCGCCGAAGGCGAAGAAGCCACGTGCCCGGGCGAACGTGGCACGCAAGCCTTCCAAAGCGGGCACCAAGACCTGATCCGCCCCGCGGCGGAGGTAGCCTAGACGTAGCCCGGGTTCGGCTGCGCCCAGATCAGCTGAAGTGTGTTCCCCTTGACCTCGATCTTCAGGGCCGTGAGGTCCTCCAGCGCCTGAGCCATGCCTGCGACGGCCGCCTTCCCGAAGCCGTAGGCCGGGATCTCCAAGGAAGGCCGCTTGCACTCGGCCATCGACACCGCTTCCTGGACGATCTGGCCTATATTCGTCTCGACGAAGTCGACGCCGGCGTCCCGGCCATACAGCTTCACGTCGCGGAACAGGTGGTGGACGCCGCCGTCGCGCGACATCTGCAGGGAGGCGTTCGACATCGCCCGGCGGTGGGTGTCCTGAACCTTGGCCTTGATCTCCGTAGGCGTCACGGGGTTCTCCCTTGGCGTGGGTCAAATGGTTGACCCGTGCATTGAAAGCGTGGCGGCCAGCCATCACGTCACGCCTAGTTGGTGACGGAGACTGCCGATGACCAAGCCAGGAAACATCTACGTGGAGCCGCGCGAGGACGGCGACTTCGCCGTGCGCCGCGAGGGATCCAAGCGCGCGAGCGCCATCACGCCGACCCAGAAGGCGGGGATCGAGCGGGCTCGCGAACTGGAGCCCGACAAGAAGCCGAACGTGGCGCGGGTCCGGAACACGAAGGTCGGCGGTCCCGACCAGTTTCGGAAGACCCGATAGTCCACGGCCGTCGGATCGCGACCTTCGTCAGCGAAGGGTTGCGCTCTCGTCAGGTTCGAGATGCCGGTCCGCTCCGCCGGGACCGCCCGACGAGACGTGGCCATTCAAGCGCTCCAGATGCTCGAAGACATGCTCGAAGGCGGCCGTGATGGCTGCCTCGAACGAGCCGTCCGCCTTGCCCCGGGCCTGCTTCAGGCCGCTGAGCAGTTCGCGATGCTTTTCGGTGTCACTCGACATGATGCGTGCTCCCGCCGGGCAAACCGCCCGGTCCTCGAAGCCAAGTTCTCGCGTATCGTCGGGTTCCGGACGGTGGATGAAGCGCGCCAATCAGGAGCGACAGCCTTCGCGACGCTTCCCGCCGGCGGGAGGTCAAACGCTGTTTTTCGGATCGGGACCGCACACGCGCCATAGGGCGGCAGCCAGCCCGACATTCCCCAGTGCGGGTACCCGCGAGCGCGCCGACCGCTACAGCGAGCGGAAAGAACGGGAGCCCGAGCGCCTGAAGGCGGTCGTCGCCGACATCGGCTTCGTGAAGCGTTGAGGAACCGTCCGGCCCGATCACGCTGCCCCTTCCCGATCATGCCGCGATCGGGTCAGGTTTCGAACGGGACGATACGATCGGGGGCATCGGAGCATGGACGAACCGGATAACGGGGCAGCAGCCGCGCCGAGCCCTCGCGACGAAGCCGAATTCCATCGGTTCACGCGCCTTCAGCTCTCCTGCTCCGATTTCGCGCAGGCCATGAGCGCGGCCACCTTCCTCCTGCAGGAACTGGAAGACGACGTCGTCTACGGCCTGCCGGCCTGGCGGAAGTTCCGTTGCTACGAGACAACGATGGTCGTGGCCTACGCACGACCGTTCTCGCAATCCAAGGGACGGGTCCCGAAGCTCGGCTGGAAGGCGCTCGGCGTCGAACTGTCCTCGGCCGAATTGGCCCTGCACGAGAAGGTCGTCGCCCATCGCAATAGTCTCTACGGGCATTCCGACGCCGACGCCGTGGAACTACGGATGCTGTATCTCCACGAGGTGTTCAATCACAACGGCGCGGAGATGAACCTGTTCATGCCGCGGTTCGAGGAGCGGCCGCGCTTCGACCTCGATGAGATCTTCCGCATCTACGAGCTTTGCTCGAAGCTGAACCACCATGCCTTCATGGCGTGTCAGGATCTCGGCAAGCAGTTTCGCGATCGCTTCGAGCCCCTGCCCATGAATTTGAGCGATCCCGATTGAGCGGTTCGCTGGCCGGCGGTCACAGAGAAACGCCGGGCGGATCCGTCGTCTGCGCCCGAATATGCCGGCGCGGATAAAGTCGGCACAATTCCGGCGGGCCAGCCGGCAACGACCGTGGCCGCTTCGCTCAAGCTGGGGGAGCCGCTTCCCTGGCGCGGCCGAGCGTCGGGAACGTGCCGCGCGAGAATCCCGTCTCGCCGCGCTCGAAATACCAGCCGTGGCTCACCCGCACCGACATCTTCTTGTGCAGTGTCCTCGGCGTCAGCGGCTCCCGGCGATCCGCCGCCCCGCGCACCGTCGCCGGCTTCAGGAGCCGGAGGATCTGCGCCGCGGTCATCGTGCCGGAGGCGCGCAGGATCTCGTAGATCTCCCGCATGACGCGGTCCCAGAACTCCTCCGACCGGCCCCGCTCCAGCCGCGCCTCGGCCCGCGTGACGCTCTCGCGCAGCCCCGCGATCTCCGCCTCGGCCGCGTCCAGACGATCCAGCGCCTCGGCCAGCAGTTCCTCGCTCGCACGCACGGTCACCGCCAGGTTCTCGCGGTCCCGGGTCAGCCGCGCCGCCGCCTCGGCCTGCGCCGCCGCCCAGAGATCCCCCGCCACCTTCGCCAGCGCATCCTGCAGCGGCACCGGCAGCTCTTTGATCTTCAGCGCTGGCGCGTAGCCCTTCGCCGCCTTCCACTCCGCCAGCGCCGGCCCGACCTCACGGTTCGAGCCGCCCTTCTTCAGAAGCGGGATCAGCGTCCGCAGCGACACGCGTCCGGTCCTGGCTAACAGCCCGTCCGCCGCCCTGAACAGTTCCTGCTTCCGCTGCTCATTCATGGCCCGCCCCCCGCCACGCCACGAGCATCACCCAAGATGGTTAACGAGCCTATGGATTTCGGTAGCAAATCATGGTCGCGTTACCGCTACCGCTACCCCACCGAGTCGCGCTCCTTGCGCCCCGGGACCGTCCAGGGAATAAGGACCGCCCCGACCCAGGAGCCCGCCATGATACGCATCGGTCGTCCCACGCCCCCCTAAAACCCGGAGCGCGAGACCACCTGCGTCGAGCCTCCGCCAAGCGCGCGAGGCTCTCATGCCCCCTCGGATCCTCTTCTCAAGCGACCATCATTTCGCGCACCGGGCCACCCTTGGCGACCGGCTGGGCCTGCGACGCCCCTTCGACACGATGGAGGCCCATGACGAGGCCCTGATCGTGCGTTGGAACGCCGACGTCCGCCCGGGCGACACCGTCTGGCACCTCGGCGACTTCTGCTACCGCTGCTCCGAAGCCAAGGCCCGGGAGATCTTCACGCGACTGAACGGCGCCAGGCGCTATCTCGTTCGCGGCAACCACGACCGCATCGGCGCGCGCCTGCCCTGGGACGGCATCTTCGACGTCGCCCACGTGCAGGTTCCGCTGCCGGACGGGTCTGTCCAGGGCGTGTGGTGCAGCCACTATGCCCACCGAGTCTGGCCCCGAATGCACCGCGGCGACATCCATCTCTACGGCCATTCCCACGGCACGCTGCCCGGCACCGCGGCGAGCACCGACGTCGGCGTGGACTGCTTCGGCTTCCGCCCGGTCACCCTGGACGAGATCCGCATCCGCCTCGCCGAGAATGCCGCCAACGACGGGAGGGCGCCATGACGCAGAAGCTCTGGGTCTTCAGCGACCTCCATCAGGAATGGCCCGAGAACGCCTGGGATCCGGCGGCGCACGCGCCGCCCGACGGCTTCGACGTGGCCGTCGTCGCGGGCGACGTCCATACGCCGCTCGTGCGCGCCTTCGACTGGCTCGCCGAGCGCCTGCCCGACGTGCTGGTCGTCTACGTTCCGGGCAACCATGTCTTTTGGTGGGACCGGGGCGAGGACCGCTACACGCTCGTCGACCAGCTGTCCCGCGGCCGGGACGTCACCGCGCGCCACGGCATCCACCTGCTGCTCGACGACGCCGTCGTCATCGGTGGCACGCGCTTCGCCGGCGGCACGCTCTGGACCGACTTCCGGCTCGGCCCCTTCGGGCTTCACGCCGCCATGCGCGCCGCCCAGGGCCGCGGCGGCATGAACGACTATCGCCGGATCCGGAACGGGCCGCGGTCACGGCACCGTGTCGAGCCGGGCGAGATCCTCGCCCTGCACAGGAAGACGCGTGTATTCCTGGAGGCGACGCTCGCGACGGCGCACGACGGCCCGACGGTCGTCGTCACCCATCACGCGCCGCAGCCCGACAGCCTGCCGCGTCCGCACGAGGATCTCGGCTGGTGCTACACCTCGGATCTGCGTGACCTGATCCACGCGTGCGGCCCGGACCTGTGGGTCCACGGCCACATCCACCGGAGCGTCGATTACCACGTCGGCCGGACCCGGATGGTCTGCAACTCGCGCGGCCACCACGAGGAAGCCAGCGGCTTCGAGGATGGTCGCACCATCGACCTGCCTTGATCGGCCACCGGAAGGTCAGCAGGGCCGCGCACTCCGAAGACGCACTTCGGGGAGAAGAGGACACGCCCGACGTTTCGAGCTTGGCGGCGAATCATCTTGAGGTAGCATTGCTCGAACGCGACACGGATCCGGCATGCCGCCTCCTCTCACGAAGCGCAAGAAAACGGGGGAACTCTATGTCAGGACGGCTTCCGTCGACGCCGCCATAGACCGTGCCGCAGGGCTCGATCTCGACGCCGTCATCCGCGAGGCCCGCGTCGACGATCGAGGAGCGCCGGGCTTCATGGAGCCCGAGTGCCTGCTCCACCTCGTCAGGTCGACCCGCCTCGACAATTCCGATGACCGCTTCGCGCAGCTGTTCGAGATCCTCCTCGATCGGGTCGCCCGGTCGTTGAAAGGATCCATCCGGCCGAGCTCCCTCTACGATCCCGAGGAGTTGCGACAGGAGGTGGCCGACAGGTTCGTCGACCTCCTGGTGGAGGACCGAAACCAGCCTGGGGACGGTCTCGACTACTTCGAGGTGCGTTTCGCAAGCGCGCTCGCCGCGTTGCGCATCGACGTGCTGCGCGCGTCCGGACGCCTCGCCGCCAAGGAAGATCACGTCGAGGACATGCACGACCAGGAGGGTCAGCCACTTCCCGCGCTGGCCAAGCAACTCAGGCAGTTTTCCCAGGCAGAGGGCGCCGAACAGGAAAAAGAACATTTCCGGAACGAGCTTCTTCGGGCGATCGACCGTTTGCCAGACCACGAAAGGGTGGCTGTCACGCTCGTCCTCAAGGGGCATCCCATCGAGGGCGACGACGCGGAAACCATTGCGAAGCTTTGCGGCGTCTCCGACCGGGCGATACGGTATCGCCTCCAGAAGGCGTACGAGAAGCTGCGTCGTGAACTCGGAGAGGGACGATGACGACGACCAGCACCGCGCGCGGCGCGCGCGACGTATTGATGATGTTCGCGACCGAGGGTGAGCCGACGCCGAGACGCCTCGAAGCGTATGCGAAGGATCACCCCGAGTTGCGCCGGGAGCTGACGGAATTGGCGGTCGAGATGGTGCTGGAACCCTCCCGCCCGCTACCGCCCGCCGATGCCTCGACAAAAGCTACGGTGGCGTCCGCATGGGCCCGTTTCCAGGCCGGAACAAGGTCGGACGTCGAGAGAGCCCCCGTGCGCAGCGCGGCGGCGTTGCCGAACGTCTTCGCCGGGTTCAGCGGGGCGGCCTTCCCGCGATTGGCGGCGCGCCTGGATGTGACCCCGCTCTTTCTGATCAAGATGAAGGACGGCCTCATCGAGGCGGCCCGCTTCCCGAGGGCTTTCTCGAAGCTCGTCGCCGATGAGGTCGGGCATGAAGTGGACCTCATAATAGCCAGCCTCGGACGACCCTCCGCGATACCCCGCGGCATGATGGCCAAATCGGACGGGAAACCGGAAGCCGGGGCGAAGCAGAGCTTCGAGGAAGCCGTCGCCACGTCCGGCCTGACCCCCGAGCAGCAGGAACGGCTGCTCAACATGGCAAGGGCCGAACGTGGATCCGATTGAGGCCGCGAGGAAACGAGCTGCACGCATCCACCGGGAGATCGTCGCCGACGGCGGTGATCCCTGGCAGCCGTTCGACATCGTCGTACGTGCCATCGCCACGCACGACCTGTGGCATCAACCGGTGCAGGCCGGCGACGTGTCGCTGCATGGATGCAAAGCGCGCATCGATCCCGACACGAAGGGGATCCTGTACGGCGAGACTGGCACGGCGGGTGGCGACGCCCTGTTGATCGGGCACGAGCTCGGCCATGTGGCGATGCACGGCTGCACGGACCCGGTCCTCACCCACCACACCGATCCCAGCCGCTCGGCGGAGAGCGGCACCGCCGTCGAGAAGCTCGTCGACTATGGGCGAGGCGAGCGTCGGGAGGTCCAGGCCGACCTCTTCGCCCGCGAACTGGTGCTGCCACGATCGGTCGCGCGCGATCGTCACGCGGAGGGCATGAGCGTCGCGGACATCGCCGCCCGCCTCGGCATCACGGAAGACGTCGTCACCCAGCAATTGCTCGATGCCCTGCTGCTTCCGCCGGTCCCAGACGCGGTCGCCGTCCCCTCCGGCGGTGCGCTCCGGCGCGACCCCAGCCAGGACATCGCCGTGGCGCACCGCGGCAGCCCCTATCTCCTTCAGGCAGGCCCGGGCACGGGGAAGACGAGGACCCTCATCCGGCGTGTGACCAGCCTCATCGACGAGGGCGTCGACCCGAACGGCATCCTCGTCCTGACCTTCTCGAACAAGGCGGCCGGCGAGCTGATGGACCGGCTCGCCCTGTCCCATCCCGAGGCGGCCGCCTCAGTCTGGATCGGAACCTTCCACGCCTTCGGCCTCGACATCGTCCGCCGCTTCCACGATCGGCTCCGGCTCCCTGCGAGCCCGCGCCTCGTCGACAAGGCCACGGCCATCACGATGCTCGAAGGGGTGATCCCGAGCCTGGCCCTGGACCACTACCGCGATCTCTGGGATCCCGAGGAGAACCTCGCGGACATCCTCGCCGCCATCTCGCGGGCCAAGGACGAACTCGTCGATCACGTCCGCTACGCCGAGCTCGCCGAGGCCATGGAGAGAGCCGCGACCGACGATGCGACACGCCTGCGGGCGAAGCGCGCGGCCGAGGAGGCACTCGTCTACGCGGCCTACGAACGCCTCCTGGCGGACAGCGACGCCCTGGACTTCGGCGACCTCATCATGAAGCCGGTTCGCCTGATGGCCGACCATCCCCAGGTCGCCAGGGCCTTGGCGCTCCGGCACCGTCACATCCTCGTCGACGAATACCAGGACGTGAACTTCGCCACCGTGCGCCTGATCGCGGCACTCGCGGCGGACGAGGGCGAGCGCCTCTGGGTGGTCGGCGACGCCCGCCAGTCGATCTACCGCTTCCGGGGCGCGACCTCGGCGAGCATGGGTGCCTTCAAGGACGACTATCCCAAAGCGACGGACGGCGCACTGACCGTCAATTATCGCTCCCGCGGCGAGATCATCGACACCTTCTCGGCCTTCGCGTCGAGCGTCGAGGCCTTCCGACGCCTCGGCGATCTCCGCCTCACCGCCGATCGAGGAGCCTGCGGCCGGCGACCGGTCATGCACGAGGCCGGCACGCCCGACGACGAGATCGCGCTGGTCGCCGCCTCCGTCGCCGAGGCGAACGACGGTGGGATCGACTATCGCGACCAGGCGATCCTCTGCACGGCCAACGACCGGCTCGCCGCGTTCGCCGCCGGCCTGACGGCTCGGAACATCCCCGTCCTCTACCTCGGGCCCCTCTTCGAGCGGCCCGAGATCAAGGACCTGCTCAGCCTGCTCGCCCTGTTCCACGATCCCCGCGCCGCGACGCTGGTGCGCGTCGCCATGATCCCGGAGGTCGCGATGGGCCTCGGCGACGTCGCCCTCGTCGCCGTCCACCTCAGGGAGGCGGCCGGCGGCCCGCTGGCCTGGCTGGAGGACGCCGACGCGCTCCCCGGCTTGAGCCTCGCCGGGCGTGAATCCCTCAGGCGCCTACGCGACGCCTGCGGCGGCTTCGAGGCCCGCGCCCATCCCTGGAACGTAGCGAGCGCCCTGGTGCTCGACAGGCTCGGTATCGCGCGCCGCATCGGCGGGGCCACGACGCTGGCCGACCGGATGGCCGGCGTCGCGGTCTGGCAATTCCTCAACTTCCTCAGATCCCTGCCGATCGAGGGGGAGTTCCCGACCTCCGAGGTCTCGCGTCAGATCAGGAGGTTGATCCGGCTGAACGAGGAGCGTTCGCTGCGCCAGTTCCCGGACGCCGCCCTGGAGCTCGATGCCGTCCGGCTGATGACCATCCACGGCAGCAAGGGCCTCGAATTCGACCTCGTCCATGCCCCGGGCATGATCGCGACGGGGCTGCCCAGAAGCGCGAAGGCGCCGGACTGCCCGCCGCCGGACGGTCTCATCGCCGGCAGCGCGGGCCTGACCGGCCTCCAGGCCAGCGTGGCCGGCCACGAAGAACAGGAGGCCTGCCTGTTCTTCGTGCTGCTCTCCCGCGCGCGGGACGGCCTGCGCCTCTACCGCTCCACGCTTCAGAAGGGTGGAGCGAGGAGGCGCAACCCGTCCGCGTACAACGCCCGGATCGCCGCGACGCTGGACCCCGCGCCCCCGATCGCTCCTCTCCCGGCACCGCCGGCTGCGGCCGCGCCGCCACCGGTGGCGGTGGCCTGGAGCGTGCCGGTCGAACTCGATCACCAGCACCTCGATTCCTACGGGAAGTGCGGCTTGCGCTTCCTCTACACCTACGTCCTCGGCCTCGGCGGCCGACGCGACGAGAACCCCTACATCCGGATGCACAACGCCGTCCGGGCGATGATCGATTGGCTCGACCGGAACTTCGACGCGGCGCAGGCCGAGCCGGCGGGCTTCGCGGCGGCGTTCGACGGTGCCTGGGAGGGGCACGGGCCGGCCGAGCATGGCCACGCCAACGCCTATAGGCAGATCGCCGAGGAGATGCTCCGCTTCCTCGTGGGCACGCGCGCCGAGGAAGGCCGGCAGCCCCCCAGGGCCCTGCGCCTGGGCGCCGGCGGCGGACATGTCCTGTCACGGGCGCACGACGTGGTGCGCACCCGTGACGGCCGCCTCGTCGTGAGGCGCGTCGCCACGCGCAAGGCCATGGCCTCGCTTGAGAAGGAGATCGAATACGCGATCCTCGATGCGGCCGCCGAGCAGGCCTTCGGCGAGCCCGTGACGGTCGAGGCGATCCACCTCACCGGCGCGACCCGCCGACCGGTCCCGCCCGACAAGCGGGCGGAACTCGTGGCCGCCGTCGCCCAGCACATGGCCGACGTCGGCGCTGGCCGCTTCGCCCCCAATCCCGGGCGCGGTTGCCTCCGCTGCCCGCACCTGTTCGCCTGCCCTGGCCTACCGGCCGGCGGCGCCTTCGTGCGGCACCCCCTGTCCAGGGAGCGCTGAGGCTCGGCCGGCCGGCAAGATGGCCGCGATCAATCCTGGAAAAAAAGTGAGCGCGGCCGTTTCCGGATCCGCCGGTCCCTTTCGATCAACCTCTCGACGGTGCGGGGAGCACCCGACCCACCGAGAGATCGAAAGGAACAGTCATGACGACCAACGGCCACGACAACGACCGCGACGAGGACGGCACCCGCAAGGTCCAGGTCTATCGCTTCCGCATCGACAAGACGGAGTACGAGAACCCGCTTCCGGACCTGACCGGCCGCGACCTCCTCGTCATCGCCGGCAAGCACCACCCGGAGCGGTTCAAGCTCCTCCAGAAGATCGGCGCCACCATGAAGCCGATCGCCCTCGACGAGGTGGTGCACGTCAGCGACAAGGGCGAGGAGCGCTTCATCACCCTGCCGCTGGACCAGACCGAGGGGGAGCAGGCGCTCCCCCTTCGCCGGGACTTCGTGCTGCCCGAGGGCGATCGCGAGACCCTCGACGCCACGGGACTGCGCTGGGAGACCGTCCAGGACATGGGCGTCCCCCGCGTCGTGATCCGCGGCTATCCCGTCCGGGCCGGCTACGCGCCGGAACGGACGGACCTGATGCTGCGGCTCCTGCCGGGATACCCGACCTCGCAGATCGACATGTGGTACTTCCACCCGCCCCTGGCCCGCACGGACGGCGCGCAGATCCGGGCGCTCGTCGGTGACATCTTCGAGGGCAAGCACTGGCAGGGCTGGTCGCGCCACCGCACCGGCCTGAACCCCTGGCGGCCGGACATCGACGACATCGGCACCCACCTCGCCGTCGTCGAGCACAACCTCGCCAAGGAAGTGGGGGCCGCCTGATGCGCGTCACGCTCGCCCTCACCGGCGCCCAGCACGCCGCGATCCACGCCCACCTTTTCCCGGGGGATGGCCGCGAGGCCGTCGCCCTGATGCTGTGCGGTCGGGCCGTGTCGCCCGGCCGCACCAAGCTCGTCGTCCACGAGATCGTCCCGGTGCCCCACGAGGCCTGCCAGCGCACCGACCGGCGCGTCACCTGGCCAACCTCCTACCTCGAACCCTTGCTCGACAAGGCGGCGCGGCGCGGGATGGCGGTGGCGAAGATCCACTCCCATCCGGGCGGGAATCTCCACTTCAGCGAGGTCGACGACGAGGCCGACGCCGCCCTGTTCGGGAGCGTCCACGCCTGGGTCGACGACGGGGCCCCGCACCTCAGCGCCGTCATGGTGCCCTCGGGCGCCGTGCTGGCCCGCGCCCACAGGGCCGACGGGACGCATGGCGAACTGCATCACGTCTGCGTCGTGGGCGACGACATCCGCTTCTGGAGGCCGCCGGCGGACGCGGATCGCGAGATCCCCGAGTTCGCCCGGCGGCACGCGCAGGCCTTCGGACGCGGCACCTTCCAGGCTGTCCGTGGGCTCAGGCTCGGCGTAGTCGGTTGCTCCGGCACCGGCAGTCCACTCGTCGATCAGGTCGCCCGGCTCGGCGTCGGCGAGATCGTGCTCGTCGATCCGGACAAGGTCGAGGAGAAGAACCTCAATCGCATCGTCAACACGACGCGGGGCGACATCGGACGACCGAAGGTCGAGGTGCTCGCCGGCTTCGTCGAACGGCTCGGCCTGGGCTCGCGGGTCGAGGCCTTCGCCCACGACCTCTCCCACCCCGCCGCCCTGCATGCGATCTCGACCTGCGACGTCGTCTTCGGATGCATGGACGGCGTCGAGGGGCGTGATCTGCTGAACCGGCTCGCGACCTTTTACGGCCTGGCCTACTTCGATGTCGGCGTGATGCTCGACGCCGACGGACATGGGGGCATCGGGCAGATCTGCGGCTCGGTCCACTACCTGCAACCCGGACGCTCCAGCCTGCGGGGCCGGGGCCTCTACACGGACGGCATGCTGGAAGCCGAGAGCCTCCGCAGGCAGGATCCGGCGGCCTACGAGGACCGGCTCGCCCGCGGCTACATCCGTGGGGTTCCCGAGGACCGACCGGCGGTCGGGGCGCTGAACGGGCTCTTCTCCAGCCTGGCGGTCATGGAGTTCCTGCTGAGGCTGCATCCCTCGCGGCTCGACCCGAACGGCGGGTTCGCCACCCAGACGTTCAGCCTGACGGCCGGCTACTGGGAGAACCTGCCGGACGAGGGCGTCGACGAGGCGTTGGCCCGCTACGTCGGCCGCGGCGACATGGTGCCGTTCCTGAACCGGCCCGCCCTCGACATGCTCGCGAGGGCAGCGTGATGAGGGATGCCATGCTCTCGAAGATCCGGGCCGCCCTCGGCTGGGTCTCCCGTCGTCGGGGACGCCACACCGCCGCCTTCGTTGAGGAGGAGCCGGACGCGCTCGCCCCGCGCACCGTCTACGTCGTGGGCGAGGACGGCCATCGCTGGTTCGCGGCTTTCGATTGCCCCTGCGGTTGCGGCGAGACCATCAAGCTCTCGCTCGTCCCCGGCGACCGTCCCGGCTGGAAGTTGAGGGATCATTGGGACGGCACCGCGTCGCTCGCACCCAGCGTCTGGCGCAAGGTCGGATGCAAGAGCCATTTCTGGCTCCGCAAGGGCAGGGTCGAGTGGTGCTGACCGCGACGCCGGCGTCGAAATCTCGTTAGGCGACGCCTCAAGCATGCCAAGCCATGCCCGAGAGCGCGACACACCCGGGCATGGCTTGGCCGGCCCGGGTCACCGGGATCTACGAGCCTTTCGAACCGCGCGTCAGCCTTTGAAGGCGGCCACCGCACGGCTCAGCCTGAACATCGCTTCCATCGCCGCGTCCTTGGCGGTCGGGACTTCCTGGTCCGGAGGCCATACGCCTTCCGGATCGACCAACACCTTGGTCACGTAAGAGAGCATCTCACAGGCGAAACTGTCATCCGCGAGTCTCAGGTCGCCGATCATCCTACCGATGCGATCCATCACGGGCGGATGCGTCGAGCTGTTTCCATGAGGGACGAGTTCGAATTGCGCCACCCAGGCAAGCCCGGTGAACATGCCGAGGGCACGCCGCTCCAGATCCAGCTCGGTCTCCGAGGGTCGCGTCTCCAGAGCCCTGCCCGGATCGACCTGCAACGATCCCTTCATCCAATGCGTGGCTTGCGCGTCGGCCTGGAATTCCTGTTCCTTGGCTTCGTGCGGCAACGGCTCGGCCACGGCATGATGGTTCAGCCTCAGATGAGCCAACTCGTGACGCATGATCCAGCCGAGTGCGTTCTCGAAGGTGCGGTTGCCGCCAAGGCTGGCACCGACGGCGTCGGGGTCCGGCACCGGAGCCCAATCGACCCAGCCGTCGAACTTGTTCCTGCTCAGTCTCGACGACAGTTCGAAGAGATGCAGCCCCTCCTCAAGCTCTCCGCCGATCGCAAGCTGCGGAGGGCCTGCGGTAGGGTCGGCTGTTCTCTGGGCCTCGAACATGGGACGTCCGACCCGAACGACCGCCTGGGAAAAAGCCCACAGGCTCGCAAGACCGTTCCAGGTGATCCTCACTGCAGGCGGGGGCGTCACGGCCGCGAACTCCGACCTGAAGGTCCGAGGAACTTCCAGAGCCAAGTCCTCAAGCTTCAAGGGCACTTCGGCCGGTGTCACGCCGGCATCGTCACAGCAGGCGAGGTACCATCGTTCGACGACGGGTCGGAATGTCGAGAACACCTGAGGAAGGCAACTCATGGATTTTGCTCTACGTGCGGCGCGGGACACGGCATCGAGTAGGTCGTGCCTGCCGCCGCCGATATGGCTAGGACGCCCATTGGCCATCAAGTATCGGCGGCTCGCACGCTCTCGGGGTGATCCGAGGCAACCCTTGGGCTAGGGCGCGAGCGAGCTTGGGGTTCGCGCGATCGGTAGAGAGCCCCCAGCGTCATCCCCGCTATCCACGGGAACGCATGAAAGGTAGTTCGGGAACTGCCAAATCTGTTGACGCCGATTCGCGGCGTTCTGTATGTGTTCTCGGCGCGTCGAAGGCGCTTCCTGTGCCCCCGCCGATGCGGAAGCACCCATACCGCCCTCGTAGCTGACGCTCGGGCGGCCCCAGCCTCGAAAGCCCTTCTATGCCCTGGACGTGCCCGCGAAAACGGGATCGCCGGCGTTCCCGCCGGTCCGCGACGCCCGTCGGCATAGCCGGCCGGCCGCGCATCCCTCGCCAGACCCAGAAACCTCCCGAGGCCTAGCTCGCCGCGTCAGCGGATGGCTGCCTCGCGCTTGGAGGCAGCCATGACCCGTCAGACCATCGAGAGCCGCATCCTCGGCAAGCGTCGCCCGCCGGCGGACCCCATCGATGTCGAGTTCCCCGTCGAAGCGGCCGACGACACCTACGTCGCCGCCTGCCTGAACGGCCTACGCCCCGCCCGCGACGTGCTTCCCACCGTGGCGCTCGCCGAAGCCCTTGGCCCCGCGGGTCTGCGCCGCCTGCGGGAAGCGGACGGCATCGCCGTCGTGGTCGAGGTTCCGAGCCCGGACTGGATCCCCGGCATCGAACTGGCGCTCCGGAGTCTCACCGATTTCGCCCACATCTGCTGCAGATCCGGCGCCTCACGCACTCAGGATAGACCGACGGAGGGCAATGAGAAGGTCGGGCGCCTGCTCTCGGACGGCGCGCGCGTCGCAGGCGTCTCGCAGAGCCCGGCGCGCTACCTGCCTGCGACCCTCGTCGCATCCGCCGACCTCTACGTCAGGATCGGGCCGATCTCCTGGCCAACCTGCGCCGGCCGACGCCGGTGAGCCGCTTCGACCTCGGTCGCTACACGCCCACGCACGCCGTCGGCGACAAGGCCGCGGAGGTCGGCGGTCACCGGCTCCCGCCCGGATCGGTCCTGACCTCCGCGACGAGGGTCTGCCCGCACTGCGTCGCGGAAGACCTCGCCCGGTTCGAGAACCCCACGAAGGCCCGGCCGTGGTCGAGGCTTGAATGGTTGCTGCTACCGGTCCGGGTCTGCGGCCGGCACGGGGCCGTGCTGGTCCACGTCGAGGCCGATGCGACGCTCCGGGCCGGTCACGACTTCTCGGCGACGTTGGCGCGCCGCGTGCTCCCCGTGCTCGACCGGCTCCGGGCGGAGGCTGAACCCGCCACTGGCACCGCCTTCGTGGACTGGTTCGTCGCCAGGCTCGATGGCATGCGCAATCCCGGCAACTGGCTCGACGACGTGCCCCTGCACGCCGCCTCGGCCTTCTGCGAGGGGCTCGGGACCTCGGTCCTTCACGGTCCGGGAACGCATCCCTCGGACATGGGCATGGCGGACCTCGCGCGGGCCGCGGAGGAGGGCTACCGCACCGCCGCGCAGGGGGCCGAGGCGGTCGGGAGCGCCCTCGACGGCATCGTCGGGCGCGTCCGTTTCGGGAAGCGCGGCTCCGTCGGCCATGGCAAGGTCTACGGGCGCGTCCACGCAGTCCTGCGGGCGAATCCCAAGGACGTCGCGTTCGAGAAATTCCGCCACGTCCTGCGGGAGCACGCCTTCGGGAGGCTCCCCATAAGCCCGGGGACCGCCTTCCTCGGCGTGCGGCTGGACGAGCGGCGCATGCACACGCAAAGGAGCGCCGCTTTTTCGAGCTCCCGGTCCGACGCCGGGCTGATCCGGCTGGTCGGCCCCGAGGCGGTCGCCGACGGGCGGCGGCTCTGGATCACCGTCGAGGAGTTCGGGAGGGTCGTCGCCGACGTCGAGGACCACCTCACGGCCAAGGACGTCGCCGCCAGGACCGGCTTCTCAGCGAAGCAGGTCGGGCACCTTGAGGAGGCGGGACTGCTGTCGCCCTTGCCCGAGGCCGACCGGAACGCGGGCTCGAAACGCCGATTCCTCCGTCCGGACGTCGACGCCTTCATGGCGAGGCTGTTTAGGAACGCGGTGCCGGTGGCCAACCCCGCCGAGCCGAGGATGACGATCGAGCGTGCGGCGCCCGGCTTGCGCGTCGGCACCGTCGAGATCCTGAACCTCATCCTCGACGAGCGGCTCGCATGGGTCGGACGCCATACGACGGGCGGACGCTACGGCGACCTCCTGATCGACCGCGACGAGCTATCCACGGTCCTCCAGGGCGCCGGCTCCCCCGACGACGTCACCGAGACCGAGGCGGCCGCCATGCTGGCCGGCGTGGACCCGGGGAGACTGTGGTGCCCGGTCAGGGAAGGGATGCTGGAATGGTCACCCGGATACCGCCCGCGCGATCCGCGGTCAGTGAGGGCGTTGACCAGGGCGAGCGTCGAGGCGTTCGCCTCGGAGTACGTCACCCTGAAGGAGGCGGCCGCCGTCCTGGGCCTCGCGCCCCAGCAGGCGATGCGTCGGCTCGCTGAAGCCGGCATCGGGGACGCGGCGGCGTACGACCGGGTCCGGATGAAGCTTTACCGACGCCGCGACCTGACGGCTTGCCTGTCGGCGGCCGACGCCGCATGACCGGCCGCGGCGTTCAGTGCATTCCGGGGGCGGCCGCCAAGGCCAGATCGAGGTCCGCCGGCGGATCGTACGACATCTGCATGATGCCGAAGGCCATGGCGGCGCAGCACATCCGGCTAGCGTCGTAACGGAGCTGGAACTCGGCAGCCTCCCAGGCATCGGCCGTGACGGGGGCGTCGCCCGAGATGTCGGCCCGGAGGACGTCGAGTTCCTTCCGGATGTGATCCGCGTCGAACGCGACCTCCGGAACGCGGGAGACAAAGTGTTGCAGCATCCGCGGGTCGACCGGGATCTGATGCTCGTCGAACCGGAACCAGCGTAGCCCCGTCGCCGGATCCGGGGGCGGGACGTTGTCGCGCTGGGCGCACATCGACATCATCTCGACCACGCTCTCGATGGCCTCCGCCCGCGTCGCGACGGGCTCGGGGGTTCCGACGATCCTCGGGATGCCGTGCGGCAGTCCCTTGAACTCCAGGTCGGCGTGCCAGCCGCCGCCTTCCTGGTACAGGTGGACGCCGGCTGCCTTGGAAAGCTGCCAGTACGCCTCGGCGGCGGCGTAGACGTTGCTCAGGGCTTCCACCCGCACGCCCGTCACGTCCACGAGCTGGCCCTTCAGCTGCCTGAGCAGGGACGCCGCCTTCGCCCGGTTCTGCGGATTGCTATGCTTGTAGCCCATGGCGAAGCCTCGTCCCGCCCACGGCGGGAGCGCCGGCCGGTCAAGCGATTCTCTGATCCCGGGCTGCAACCCAAAAACCGTCCGAAGCCTCATCACATGTGAGGTTGCGCAGAGCCTCGAAACATGTGCGGATCTTTGGTGTTCGAGGCACGCAACTATGGTGTTGCTTGCCTCTCATCCCCTACGTTCTCAACGCGGAACATTGGGTCGGCTATCAGCGCCCGGATACTCGACTCAGACCGGGTCGGCGCGCGGGGCCGCTTCAGTGTACCTTGGAACCGCGCGATATGGCGGGCCTCGCGGCGTCCTCGTGAAGCGAGGCCGCGAGCTGGCGTCCGAGTTCGTGCAGCAAGGCGTCGACCAGCAGCCGCAGCCGCGCCGCCTTGTCCGCGTCCAGGGAGCGGATCAGGTCGCAGGCCTCGATCGCATTGTCCGCGATGCGTTCCAACACGGACCCCGACGTCTCGAAGGCCGCGAGGAAGTGCGCGGGGCCATCGATGCGGCTGTCTGTCCGGCTGTCGGTCACGTCGATGACGATCCCGCGCCCGCGCATCCCACCATCTACGTCCCGCTCGTAGTGTCCGCGGGCGAGAACCCAGCGCACGACGCCCGGCGCGGGCAGGATGCGGTGCTCCCATACGAACAGCCCGCCTTCTTCCCGCACGCTGCGGCGGCGCTCTGGGTCCCGGGCCACGTCCTCGGGATGGAAGATTGAAAGGAGGTGCGCGCGCGAGATGCCTTCTGTGACCGCCGCGCCGGACAGCCCGAACATCCGTGCCATCACCTCGTCGGCGCGGACCCGGTCGGCGTCGACGTCTTCTTCCCACAGGCCGATGTCGAGCGTCGTGAGCGGCAGGGAGGCCGCCGAGAGATGGGCGTCCGCTGATCGGCGTGGCATGCTCTGTCCAGGTTCCAAGACCGCCGAAGGCATTTGAAACACAACCCAGGGCTGCGGAGCAATCCGAAAGGCAGCTTTCGTACGACGGGTCGAGGTGGCCATGCTGTGTTTGAGCGCGTCAGGCTAGGCATTGGCCGAAACGCGGCTTCGCGGGGCATGGGCTCAGGCTTCCCAGACAAGCTTCGCCCAGGTTTCGTGCACAGCCGCTTGCATCTGCCGCGGCAGCGCTCGACGCATGCCAGCTCTCGGATCCGGACCATGCCAGCTGCGCGGATTGCGATCGTCGCTTCCGGTAGGCGGCCATTCGTGGCTAGCCCGGAAAATCAAAGCAGGCTCAGAAGCGGAAGCTGACCCGCTCCACGCAACCGGACGTTCAGACTACGACCCATGTCAGCCATGAGAACGAGTGTCGGCGCTTGCCAAAAGCAGACACTTGCGAAGTATCAAAAGTTTGTATTTGGCGTACATAGTAACAAATCATTGAACGCCCTTAGAGGCTAATCTGCTTGTGGCGCGGTTATCTATACACGCACATCAAAAAGATTTAAAGCACCAATAAACATAGCAGATTTGATGCCGTATTGATGTGCTGGATCAGAGCCTTGGGCTTATCGAGCCATCGAAGGCGCTGCGGGGGAAGAGGGAGGCGAGAACCACGGCACGAGCGCGTGAATGCGGGGCAGCTCTCGCTGGATGATCGCGGCCCGAGCCAGCTCGGCGATCCGGGGTGCCAATGAGACCAGATAACCTCGGCGCGTGACCAGCAGCGGCTCCCGGGAAAACCCCGGACCGGGCAGGGGCAGGACGCTGACGTGGCTGGCATGCGCGATGCCCTGCAGCAGGCACAGGGGCGTGGTGATGGCGACCCCCATGCCGGTCGCCACCATCGCGACGAGACTGTCCGACGTGTCGAACTCGAACGCCCGTGGAGGCCGGAGACCCGAGCGGCTGAGGTGCCGTTCGACCTGCCCGCCGACATAGGAGCGCTCGCTGTGCCGGACGCGACGATGCTTCTCGAAGATCGCGGCCAATTCCTGCCCTTCGAGTTCCTCCCTGAGCCCGCGCGGCACGACCAGCACGTAGGGCTCCCGGTAGAACGGAAACCGCTCGATGTCGTCGAGGTCGGACATCTATCGCAGGTGATCGCGGCGTCGATGGACCGGCGGAGGAGCGCCTCGGAATGGGCCGCCCTGCCACCGTTCTGACGCCACGGTCGCTGAAGGACGAGCGCTTCGCTCGATCGCGCCAGCAGTGGATGCCGAGCGTCAGAACCGCCCCCCGGATGAAGACTTCGGCGGCATCGGGAAAAGATCGATGGCACCCCTGAACGGCATGTGCCTGCTGACAGGTCTCGCCCAGGTCAGCGCTCGCGTCGCGGGTGCCGGCGCCGCCTTCCGCCGAGCGTTCGGTGCACCGGCTGCGCGCCTACGCGACGCGAAGGTCCACCTCCGCAGCGAGCAGCGGGAGATACTCCGCTATCGGCCGTGGCATGCCGCGCAGATAGCCCTGCATCTCCGCGCAGCGGTGCCGCCGCAGGAATGCGAGCTGCTCCTCCGTCTCGATCCCTTCGGCGATAACCGGGACGCCGAGGCTCTCGCCGAGGCTGATGATCGCGCGCACGATCGCGCCACCCTTGCTCGTGACGCCGACTTGGCCCACGAACGAGCGATCGATCTTGATCTTGTCGAAGGGGAATGACTGCAGCGTGGCCAGCGACGAGTAGCCGGTCCCGAAATCGTCCATGGAGATGCGCACCCCGAGCGCCTTGAGGTCGCCCAGCACCTCCTGCGAGCGCGCCGCGCTATTGAGGAACAGGCTCTCGGTCACCTCCAGTTCCAGGCGATCGGGCCGCAGTCCCGTCTCCGCGAGCGCTTGCCTGACCACGTCGCACAGGTCGGCCTGCCGGAACTGCGCAATCGAGAGGTTGACGGCGATGCCGAGGGGCAGCCCCCAGGTTGCAGCCTCGCGGCAGGCCTCCCGCAGCACCCATTCGCCGAGCGGCAGGATCGCGCCTGTCTCCTCGGCGAGCGGCACGAACAGTGTCGGCGGGATCGCTCCCCGGATCGGGTGCGTCCAGCGCAGGAGGGCCTCGAAGCCGCAGGCGCGGCCCGTGGCGACCTCGAACTGCGGTTGGTAATGCAGCGCGAACTGCGGGGTGCCGATGGCCGCGCGTAGGTCGAGCGCCAGCTGATGCCGTTCGCGCGCCGCGGCGTCCATCTCCGGCTTGAAGAAACGGTAGCCCCCCTTGCCGTCACGCTTGGCGCGCACCAACGCCATGTCGGACGCGGAGAGAAGGCGTTCGCAGGTGTCGCCGTCGCGCGGGAACGAAGCGATTCCGACGCTGCAGCCGACGTCGATCCGCCGCTCGCCGTCCGCGAAGGGCGCGCCCAGCGCGTCGATGACGGCCCGTGCGGTCGTGGCGGGCGTCCTGCGGCCATCGAGGCCGGTCGCGAGCACGGCGAACTCGTCGCCTCCCAGGCGCGCGGCGACGCAGCGTTCGCCCAGCAGCCCCCGCAGTCGTTTGGCGACCTCGACGAGCAGGCGGTCCCCGGCGGGATGGCCGAACAGGTCGTTCACCTGCTTGAACCCGTCGAGGTCGAGGCAGAGGAGCGCGGCCTCCTGCCCCGTCCCGGCGCAGATCGCCAGCTCGCGGGCTACCACGTCCGCGAACTGCACGCGATTCGGCAGCTCGGTCAGGGCGTCGTGCCGCGCGAGGAAGCCGAGGCGCTCCTCGCTCCTGCGGCGCTCCGTGACGTCCTCGTGCGTGCAGATCCACCCCCCGCCGGGAACGGGCACGCGCATGACGCTGACGTCCCGGTCGTCGGACAGGCGGACGACGGAGGCCGTCAACGAAGGGGCGTCCGAACCCGGCGGGGTGACGACCATGTCCCAGTCGCCTCCCGCTTCCCCCCGCAGCGACAGGACGACCCGGCGGAGGTCTTCCGCCTTCGCGCCTGGCTCGCGAAGATGGCGCGGGACCGCGTACAGTTCGGCGAAGCGCTGGTTCATGACGACCAGCCGCCTGTCGGCGTCGAAGAGGCAGAGGCCCTGGATCATGTTGTCGAGCGCGAAGCCGAAGCGCTCGCAATGCTCACGCAGGTCGCGTTCGCCGCGGGCGCGCTCCTCGGCGGCGGCGGCGCGCCGCAAGGCGCGGGCCTGACGGAGGAAGAGGGCGGACAGGGCGGCGATGCATGACACCAGGAGCGCCGCCGACGCGCCGACGACGAAAGCCTGGCGCCGGACGGGGGCGAGGCTCGCCTCCACCGTCCGGCTGACGCTGAGGATGAGCGGGTAGCGGGCGAGGGCCTTCGTCGCGACGAGGCGCTCGTGGCCGTCGATCGGGCTGACGTTGCGCAGGACGCCGCCCGCCCGGTCCCGCGCGGCGATCAGCGCAGCCGCCGCGGTGGGCAGGACCTTGCCGATCGTGGCCGCCCGGTGCGGGTGGCGCACGAGCAGCATGCCGTCGTCGCGGAAGACCGAGACGACGGCGTCGTCGGTCGGCGAGATCTGCCGGTAGAGGCCCTCGAAGTAGCCGAGTTCTACCGCGCCGAGCACGAGGCCGAGGAACGTCCCGTCGGAGGCTGAGACCTTGCGGGCGACGTAGATCGTCCATGCGCCGTCGCCGCGATTCCGAACCGGTCGGCCGACGAAACGTCCGCGCCCCGGGTCCGCGGCGAGCGCCTTGAAGTAGTCTCGGTCCGCGATGTTGACGTCGGGGATCGGCCAGTAGCGGCTGAAGTTCAGCAGTTTGCCGGCGTGGTCGACGATCGTGATCGCGTTGACCTGCGGGAGCGCGGCGATGCGGGCCCTGAGGGCCAGGTGGAGGTCCTGCCGGCCCGCCGCCGCCGCGTACTCCTCGGACGTGGCGACGCCCGCCTCGCGCAAGCCGTCGATGACGGCATCCTGCACCATCTCCATCGCCTGCAGGGAGCGGTCGGCCTGGTCGGCGAGGACGGCCGAAAGCCCGACCAGGCCGCGCTCGACGTCCTGAACGGCCTGCCGGTTCATGTCGACCACGAGCAGCGCCGCGGCCGACGCGATCGCCAGGGCCAATGCGGCCAGCGCGGCGGCGAGAGCCGCGCCGGGGCGAAGCGCGGAGGCGAGCATCGACCGAGGTCCCGGCACCGGCAACAGGCTCCCCTTATGTCTTCGCACGTCCCGGCTGCCTTCTGGGGCCGGGTGCGTTGAGAATCTTACCGGTCGATCGACTTCCCCTGGCCGAGCCTCGAATACGATGAACCATGCGTTACGGTGGTGCTCGAAGCGCTCCCCGCGACCCGCGCGACCTTCGGTTCGGAGACCGGCACCGGCCGCGATGGCGCCCAATGCGTCCTCCGGCGCCGTCGCGCGCGCGTGATGGCGCCGGGCGCGCTTGACGCCCGGCTATCCTGCCACGTCCATGGCGGGTGCGGGGGGGGCGGCGCGAGATCCGTCGACCGGCATGAAATTGGAGCGGGTTGGAGATGGCTACGTCAGAGGCCGGCATGATCAGGGCCGACCTGCGCTTGCCCGACGTCCCGGGCCTCGATGATGCCGGGCTCGCGCATTGGTTCCCGGGCTTCGACGGGCAATGGACGGAGCAGACCAAGACGTTGCTGCGGGCGCATGGCGCCACCGGACTGGACCTGAACGCGAATTGGGCCGGCGTGCCGGCCGACTGGCACTGCACATGCTGTCGCAGGCCCAAGCCGATGATCGTGCGCAAGGCACGGAACGGGGTCCTGCTCGCGCATCTCGACCTGCATCACGACCACCTCCGGGATCACCTGCAGAGCCTGGTCGGCGCATGGGTGGGCGTCTCCCGGGTGGAGGGCGCCGGCGCCGGGTCGGCCCATGCCGGCGAGCACATGCGTGCGCTGGTGGTGCGCTTCCGCGACACGCTCGTTTGCGACGCGTGCAACGCGGCGGACGGCACCGCGAAGCGGCTGCTGGGATCGGAGATCCACCCCGCCTTCTCCTTCTCCCCGGCTGAGATCGGCCGGTTCATCCGGCCGCGGTCCAATGCGCTCCACGAGGTCGACGTGGAGGCGGCCTGCCGCACCTGGAGCGAGGTCAGGCATGGTTTCGAGGACCGGCTGGCGTTCGCCGCGCTCCTGGTCGAGCGGCTGGCCTCGGGGAGTTTCGCTCAGGAGCGCGGGCCGGACGCGGTCATGGCGTTCGCCAGGCCGGCGGACGAACGAATGATCGACCGTTGGGTCCGCGACGACCCGGACCTGCATGCGATGCGGACCTGGCAATTGGGGATCGAGGCGCGGTTGCGCGCCAGGTCCGTGCGCCGCGACGCTGTCGGCAACTCGGGACGGGCGCGCAAGCCGGTCGCCGGGCGGCGTCCCACCGCCGCCGACATCGCCGCGTTCGAGAGACAGGCCGGGAAGGGCTGGCAGCGGACGCCGCCCGATTGGGCCTGCCCGTGCTGCGGCCGTGGCAAGCCCGCGATCCTGCGTATCTCCGGCGGCGGCAAATGGTTCGCGGAGCTGCGCACCCATTCGCATCTTGAGCTGGAGACCGACCCGCAGAGCCGGGAGTTCAGGCATGCGCTCTACGGCCACGGCGGCGCCGGGCTCGTCGTGGCGTTGCGCCGGCAGGTATACGTCTGCTCGGACTGCGGCGACGTCTCCTCCAGGCTGCAGTCCGCCCGCCCCGTCGTGGATCGGAGACCTACGCTGACGCTGGAGGACATGCGCGAATGCCTCGGCGAGGTGCGCGACAACGAGAAGCCCGAGATCGATGTCGCGAAGGCGGAGGCGTGCGACCGGGCCAATCTGGCCTTGGCCGTGGCCGAGGCCGAGTTCGTCCGCCATCGGTCGCTGGCCATCGATCTCTGGGTCCTGCGGCTGAAGTTCGGCAGGCACCCCGACATCGCCGCCGCCCTGACGGGCCGGGCCCGGTCGGAAGGGCTCGACGTCGAGGCCATCCCGGCCGCGATGCGTTGGCTCCTGCGGCAAGGGGAGGCGCTTCATGCCGCGCATGTGCAGGAGATCGAGCAGGGCCGGCCCGCCGGGTGATCGGCCGTACGGACGAGGGCGGTTCGGGACCGGGGGCGGCACCCCGGTCGCCGCGCCCGCGCTGGACCTGTTCCCCGGGCCGGTCATGCCCCGCCTTCCGCGGCGGCGGCCGTCATCGGGGAAGCCACTATTTAGAGGCAGGTGGCGCTCGTGGCATCGACGACGCAGGATGCTACTTCCCGCAGCGTCTTCGCCCACTGAGCGCGGAGGCTTGAAGCGGCGCCCGAACGCTCAGAGATCTGGGGGCTGCATGTCCGCGTCCTGGAGAACCTCGATCGTCCGCCGGTCGAACAGAAGCGTCGTCGGCCCCTGCCCGCGGTCGAGCCGTGCGCACGGCCGGATCCTGTCGCTCAGCAGGTGCCGGATGGCCCGCGCGCGATCGTGGTGGCGGGACCCGCGGCGCAGGGCCCGCGACGCGTCGTCGAAGGTCATATGGTCCGCGGTCCGGCGACCCACCGTCGGGACATCGTACCGCAACGACGCCGCCAGGCGTTCGAGGGCGCTCCGGACGAAGCGACCGCGGGTCGCCTCGCCTTCGGCCCAAGGGACCCGCGGGAGGATGTCCATACCCGCAAGCGCCGACAGCGTCCGCGTGTCGAGGTCGAGGATGCGCCTCGCCTCGGGGACCGACACGGAGGCTTCGACCGCGTCCCTGAGCCTGGCGAACTCCTCCGCGCTGCATTCTCGCTCGCCCGCGGCGGCGAGGCCGGCGTGCCGCAAGAGACGATCCAGGATCGTCGGGTCGAGGCCGAGCCGGCGCCCCAGGGCGAGGCGGTGCTCCTGGACCACCGGCGCGAGGGTCTCCCCGAGCAGGGGGAGCTCGCGCGACACGACCCAGGCGGATCGGACGTGGGACAGGAGCGCGTCCCTGATCGGACCGGTCGCATCGCCGGGATGCGCTTCGAGCCAGCCCAGCAGCGGGTCGAGCAACCGGCGCAGGCGCCGGCCGTCGAGGTGGGGAGACGGTGGCTCCAGCCCGAGGAGGCCGGCCCGCAGCGCGCGGCCCCCGTCCCCGACAAGGCCGAAGCCGAGGGTCGCGCGCGCGCGGTCGACCTGCGGGCTGCTCCTGGACGCCGAACGAGGGCTCAGCGTCTCGCCGACCGCCAGGACGCATGAGAGCGCGTCGGTGAGCGGCATGGCGTCGAGGATCGCGGCGGGACGCGCCGGACCGAAGCCCAGCCGACCGACCAGGTAGGCTTCCCAGCCCGCGTCGGGGGCCGAGGCCCCCGACGCGGCGAGAAGGTCGTGACCGCAGGACGAGCACAGGCGCGGGGGGCGATCGCGCCATGCGAGGGGCGATCCGCATCCCGGGCAGGCGTCGAGCAAGGCGCAGCCATGGCGTTCGCAGCGGTCGACGGCCCGAAGGTCCCACCACGTCCGACGGTACTTCCAGAGCGTTGCTGCGTCATCATCGCCGTTTGAATCCTGTACCAGGCACGGGATGCAGACGCGCTTCGAAGGCGCCCAGCCCCGGAACGGCACGACGAAGCCGCCGAGCCGCATGCCGCGGGCCTCCCGCACGAACGTCGCGTCGGTCAACGACCGGGCTTCCAGGCCGAGCAACTCGCCGACCCGGTCCACGCCTACGCCGTGCCGCAAGGCCTTGCGATCGATTCCCAGCGAGCGGGCCAGCCGGTCGCCGTCGGCATCGCCCAAACGGGCGGCCAGCCGCTCGAACGCCTCGTACGCGGGCTCCCCCGGCCGCGGCGGAACGCGGATCGCATGTGGCATGGTGATGGCGTGCTGACGAAACCGGCCTGACGCCCGATCCCAAGGGTGGTTCCCCCTTCGGCGTCAAGCCTTCAGCCGCGCGGCCCGGCTAGGGGCAGCTCCACCCATCCGCGCGCCGAGGCAAGATCGGGCACCGGGAAGAAGGGCCGGCCGGCGGCGTCGCGCCCCGTCCACGGCTGGCGAGCGACGTCCGCGAGCGGGCCGGCCGACGGGGCCGGGACCGCACGGTTGCGTCGCTTCTCGTCCTGACCCGATCCCTGGCCGACCCGGCCGGGGCGACGCCCGCATCGGCGGCGCTGCGGCGATGAAGGTCATCGACCCTCGAACCGCGGCTCCATGCCGAGGCCACCCGATACGTGCCGTCGCGGCGGCCGGGCACGGTTCCTCGCGTCGGATCTCCGCCGCCGCCAGTCGCCGGCGCGCGCTCCCCCGGAATCGACGCTTCGGTGACAGGCCTCTATAGACGCGCCGCGCCCAGGGGCGGGCGATCCCCCCGCCGATGACGGAACGGAAGGACAGGATGCAGACGCAGCACGGTCTCGCGGGGGCCAACACCGAGGCGTCGTTGCGGTTTCATCGCTTTCACGAGAGGCTCAACCGTTCCCTCAAGACGCAGGTCATCGGGCTGGGGATGCTTAAGGACGCGATCGACAAGGGCGAGACCCGCGACGGCATCAAGGAGATCCTGTACGCCCAGAACGACCTCTGGGGCGGGATGCCGGACTGGGGCCGCCCGCAAGAGCTGATCGACGAGGGGAGGCTGGATATCGGGCGAGCGGGCGTCGTTCGCGGCTTCTCGGCGTTCGACCTGTTCCTGGACAACCTGAGCGCCGAGCTGGAGAGCTACGGCCGCTTCCGCGGGGCCAAGCCGAAGCCCAAGGGGCGTCTCCCTGCCAGGCAGGGTGGCGACGGCACCGACGACGGAGCGGCCGCGGCCGAGGCTGGGCTGACCAGATACTATGAGCGGATCGGCGCCGACCTCGACGGCGTCAAGTTCCTGCTGCCCCTGTACGTATACTTTCGCGTCGCTCGCAACTGCATCGCGCACCGCGACGCGATCGCGAGCGGCGCGGCGGAAGACCTCTCGCGAGGGGACGGGATCCGAGATGCGCTGGAGGCGTGGCCGGATCACACCGACGATATGCGCGTGCCGGAGATACTGCCGCTCAAGGAAGGTGCGGAGATCCTCTTCACCCACAGGCAGGCCCTCTCGAACTCTTCGATCCTGAGGCTGATAGCCATGGACGTCAACGAGAAGGCCTTGACCATATTGGGGGTCGAGGGCGTCGTTTACGCCGCGGCAAAACGCTTGCTTTCCATTCCGTCGGCGAACGATCCCGAGATCAGGAGAAGCATGCCGGCGACGATAAATTACATACTCTCGGATCGGTACAGGGTCAGGAATGTCGACTCGTTGGGTGCATCCAGGATCCTGTCCTCGCTCGGCATGAGCAAGAGGTGCGAGCGAAGGTTCCAGTCGCTTGTGGGTCCTGCAGGGATCGGCGGTGGCTGACGGGGCGCCGCGATCGGCGACGGACGGGCCGGCGCCGTGGGCCCGTCGGGCGCCCGTGACCCTTTTCTGCCGCTGGGCGGCGCCCCTGGCGAGGGCGTGAGCCGGCACCGCTGCGTCCGCCGTGGTTCGCATCGGCGCACCTTGCCGACGGACGGGAACTCGATCCGGGGGACCCGGCCGCGGCGCCGGGGCGCGCGTCCGCCGAAACCTCGCGTCCTGCCGTCGATGAACGCCTCGGTCGGACGATGGCCGGGCCACGCACACGTCCCCGGGCAGCCGCTGCTGGCGAGATCCGGATTCGGCGCCCGGTCACTTCATGTACGTCCGGATCGCCTTGATCAGGACGCTCGCCCCGTCGGCTCGGCCCGGATCCGGGTCGGTCGCCGGGTCCGCCAGGGTCCGGCGGACGTGCCGTTCCATCACCTCGGCCGTCAGGCCGTCGATCGCCCCGCTCAACGCCGACAGGAGCATGAGCAGCTCCAGGGTGTCGCCCTCGTCGACGATCGACCGCTCCACGGCCCCAGCCTGTCCCATGACCCGGCGGATGCGCGCGACGAGCTTCGCCTTGCCTGCGTCCGTATCCCCCACGTCACGGTCCTCCCGCCGCACCATAGGCTGAGCCGGACGGGGCCGTCGACCCTGGGGCGACAGGGCGGCGGGAGGCGCCGATGCGGGAGACCGGGAGGGCCGGCGCCCGGCATCCGTGGGCCCGTGGCGGACCGGACGCGCCGCGGGCGAGCGGGGAGGCGACGCCGCTCCGCGAAGGGGCATGCCCGGTCATCGTCCCCGCGGGCCGAAGGGGACTCCCGACCTAGCCGAGCATCGGGGGGCATCGTCCGCGGCCCCGTCGCGCCGGGCTTTCCAGTGCGGCGGCCGAATGCGCTATCGAATGGGTAGGCGATGCCGGCCTATCCTTTGGGCCTGGGCGAACGATTGCTGCCCTGGGTCGGAGGGACGGCATGGCCGGTACGATGCGGGTGCGGGCCGAGGGGCCCTGGAGCGACCTCGCCCTGCATACGATCGGGTGGAAGGCCTTCCAGGATCTATGCGCGCAGGTCTGCGAGGAGGTGCTGCGGCGCCCGGTCCAGGTCTATCGGGAGGCGCAGGACGGCGGGCAGGACGCGGTGTTCCTGTCGGGGCCGGGCGGCGGCCACGACGCGACGATCCAGTGCAAGCACTCCGCGGACGGACGGAGGCGCCTGAGGGTGGGGGACATCGCCGCGGAGCTCGCCAGCGTCGACCGGCTCGTCGCCCTGGGGCAGGCGAAGACCTACATCCTGATGACCAGCATGGGCGTGGACGCCCCGGTGGCTTGCGCGATACGCGCGCGGCTTCGTGCGCGGGGCGTCGCGAGGCCGCACGTCCTCGGCCGGGAATGGCTGATCCGGTCGATACGTGCGCGCGCCCGCCTGCGCGCCCTCGTCCCGCAGGTCTACGGCCTCGGCGACCTCGGGGCGATCCTGGACGAGCGCATGGCGGCGCAGTCGCGCGCGCTGCTGGAGCAGTGGCTGCCGAAGCTGCGTTCGTACGTGCCGACCGAGGCGCACCGCCGTGCCGTCCACGCCCTGAACGAGCACGGAGCCGTCCTGCTCCTTGGCAACCCCTCGGCGGGCAAGTCGACCATCGGCGCCATCCTCTCGGCGATGGCGAGCGAGGAGGCGGGCTGCACGGTGCTGCACCTGACCGGGCCGCGGGAGCTCGGTGACGGCTGGAATCCGAATGATCGGAAGCGCTTCTTCTGGATCGACGACGCTTTCGGCCCGAACGTCATGCGGGACGAGTACGTCCAGGACTGGAGTTCCGCCTTCCGGAAGATCGAGGCGGCCCTGTCGCACGGCAACCGCTTCCTGCTCACCTCGCGCCGCCACATCTACCAGCGCGCCAAGCCGCTCCTTGGGCAGCGCAACCTCGCCGCCTTCGTCGACGGGCGGGCGGTCGTCGACGTCGGTGCGCTCACGGGTGCCGAGAGGGCGCAGATCCTGTACAACCACGTCGCGTTCGGCGGCCAGGCGCCGGCATGGAAGGCGTCGGTCAAGCCCTGCCTCGACGCCGTGGCCGAGGTCGACGGCTTCCTGCCCGGGGTCGCCGAGCGTCTCGGCGACCCGGCGTTCACGCGGGGCCTGCGGCCGACCGTGGAGGGTCTCCTCCGGTTCATGCGCGAGCCGCGCGAGCACCTCGTCGAGACCATCGGCTCCCTGGGCGACACGCTGCGCGCCGCCCTGATGCTCGTCTACGTCCATCAGGGGCGACTGTCGGCCGACGGCTGGGACGACGACACGAGCCGGGCCGTGGCGGACCTGCTCGGCGTCCGCCTGGCCGACGTGCGCAACCGCATCGCCGAGCTGGCGGGCTCGTTCGTCGTCGAGCGGTCGGCCGGCGGCGGAACCTGGACGTTCTCCCATCCGACCATCGGCGACGCCCTGACCGAGATCCTGCGCGGGCAGGCCCACATGGTCGCGGCGCTGCTGCGCGGCATCGCCCCCGAGAACATCCTGTCCGGTTTCGTCTCGGAGGGGATGCCGGCCGCCAGGGACGCCGGCATCATCCCGGCGTCGATGAACGACGTCGTCGCCGCCAGGATCGCCGGAGTGGAGGACAGGCAGGACACCAACCGCTCGCTGTTCCTCTTTCTGGCGCGCCGGGCCAGCGATGACCTGCTCGCCCGCGTGGTCGCGGCGGACCCGGGACTCCTGGACAGGGCGACCTGGCGGACCGAGCGCGCCGCCGACGACCCGTGGCTCAATCTCGTCGCGCGGGCGCACCGGCTTCGTCTCCTCCCGGAGACGGTCCGGGCCCGGGCGGCGGCCGAGCTCGCAGCCGCGGCCGTCGACGGCTTCGAGCTCTCGTTCCTGCCGGATCCCGGTTTCCTGGCGCTGTTGCCGCCCGGCGGCCTCGTCGCGCTCGGGCTGGAACTCAGGACGCGCGCCCTGCCGGCGGTCGCCGGCCTGATCCGGCAGGCGGCGGCCACGGCCGATCCCGAGGAGGACCCTGACAGGAACTTCGAGCGCTTCGAGGAGGGGTTCGGCGCGCTCGCCGACATCGGCGTGCTCGACGACGGGGCCGAGGAACTCATCGAGGAGGCGCGCGACCTCATGGCGGAAGCCGTCCACGATCTAGTGCAGCGACGGCGGGAGCGGCACGCCCTGACCGAGCCCGGCGACGAGGAGGAGGAATGGGCCTTCGCCTCCGCGACCACGATCCCCGAGATCGCCGCCGCCCCGCCGCCGCCGCGGGAGCGGCCTCGGAGGTCGATCTTCAGCGACGTCGACCGAACCGATCCGACGGACGGCCGGTGAGACGCGCCGGTTCGGCCGGTTCGGCGGCCGCACCGAGGCCCACGTCCCGGCGGTCGCCGGCCCATGCCACGTCGCAACGCTCCGGCCGACGGAGCCCAGTCAGTCCGCGCTTGGCACCGGTCCGTATCGGCTACTCCACCGGCGCCGGGCGCACCCGCTCGCCCTCGCGGTACTCCGACCATGCCCGCCTTGGCAACTGCGCGGAGGAGGTGAGGAACATGCCGGGCATGAGGGCGGCGGCCGGAAGGTCGGGCCACGCGGTCGAGGTGCCCCGCACCGCCAGCACCGCGCCCATGGCGATGACATTGCCGATCGCGTCGTTGCGCGAGCACGACCAAAAGCGAGCGCATGTTCGCACCGCCGTCCTTGTACGGGCTCGGGAGCAGCACCGAGGCAGCGTTGACCGCCAGCGCCAGCTCGCCGGCCAGACCCATGACCTCCGCCTTCGGCAGGCCGAGGGCCAGCGTCTGGCAGACCGTCGAGCCGAACGCCATCAGCGACGGCGGCACGCCCGTGGTGAGCGCGGCCGACGCACGGGTGCGCAGGCTCGCTCCGATCACCGCCAGCCAGAGGCCGTAGGTCACCGTGTCGGCGAGCAAGGCCATTGCGTCGGCCTGAGCGCCTGAGACCCAGCGAGCCGGCCCGCCGCCATCTCTCCGAGGAACAACGCCCCGTTCCGGGCCGATCACCGTCCAGAGGATGCGCTTGTGGCGTGGGTTCCCGCCATCGAAGACCGGGACGCCGCCGGTGCAGCACGCAGCGGCCGCCGCGCCGTGGGCGATGGCGGGGGAGGGATGTCCCGCCGGTGCGGGCGCGGGTGGTTGGCAGCGGGCAACGCGTCTTTCGCAGCAGCCGTCGGCTATGGGGTGACTCGCCTTCGGCCCTCACCTACTTCTTATAGCCACCAAAGGTTCAAGGGCCATGGCAGAGATATCGATCGGCGAGCTGGCGCGGCGCTCAGGGGTAAAGGTGCCGACGATCCGCTATTACGAAGGCGTTGGCTTGCTGCGCGTCCCGGCGCGCACGGGTGGACTGCAGCGCCGCTACGACGCCGCCGCAGTGGCGCGGCTCCACTTCATCCGGCACGCGCGCGAGCTTGGGTTCGAGGTGGCCGCGGTGCGCGAACTGCTGGCGTTGAGTGAGCAGCCGGACCGCCCGTGCGCGGAGGTCGACGGCATCGCCCGCCGTCACGTCGAGGACATCGACCGGCGCATCGCCCGGCTCGTGGCCCTCCGACGCGAGCTGCGGCGCGCCCTGGACACCTGTGGCCGAGGGCGGGTCGGCGACTGCCGGGTGATCGAGGCGCTCGCGGATATGGAGCAACCTGCCGAGTAGCGGGCGGTCCGTCCCCGGTGTGATCCAAGCCGCGGCCCGTATGCCCGGGGAGGAGCGCCCCGCAAGAGTGGCGGGGGCGGGTCACGCCTGTCCGCCCGTCGTCGGGGATCGGGAGGGGCGGCCGCCGTCGAAAGGTCCGTTGGCCGTTGGGCCCGCTTCGGTCACCCGGACGGCGCGCCCGCCCCGTCGACGCTCGCTCGATACAAGTCCCCCCGCGGCGGCGACACTGGGCGCCGCCGGGCCGGCTGACGAGATGCGGCCGTCGTTCGCTCCAGTGCCGGAACGGGCGGCGGGGCAGGTGGCTCCGTCCGGCCGGCTCGGCCTCGATGACGAACCCAGTCGCCCGCCGTGGGGCGTGGCCACCGTGCCGGCCTCATCGCCCGGCGTGATCAGCCACCGCGCGACCAGGGCGTCGGCGATGTCGACGCCGAGCCATCCGGTGGGGTGATCGTAGCGGGTGCGGGCTTCGCGCAAGGCCGGATCCATCCTCGGGGTCGCCCCCCCGCAGCGCCGCGATCGGCGCGCCGGGATTCGCCATCGCCATCATCGCCTCCGGCCTGCGGAATACATCCGCCGAGACGCTGCGAAAGCAGCGTCATCGAACCTGATAGGCCTCGGTCGGGTGAAGCCCGCGAGTGGCGTCATTGATCCGGCGGCGTCCGCGGGACGACGGCCAAGGGCCATTGGTCGGGACCCGAACCCGACGGGACCGAAGGGATGCCGAATCCAGGCGGCGTCCGTCGTTCCGGCGAACGGGACCGCGGACTGTCGCCGGCGCCAGCCGCCCAGGACAACCTTAAGGAATCGCATGGCAATCTCGTGGCGCGGCGCTTGGCTCCGCGACCGATGGGAGGGAAGGCGATGCTGTCGCGGGGCAGGTTGCCGGACCGGCGTCCGATCATCCCACCGAGGGAATACCCGCTGGCGGCGTCGTGGGCGGTGCTGACCGCGGCCGGCCTCGCGCTCGCCACCATCGACCGCATGGTTCCTGGGATCGGCATGGGGCCCGCCTACATCCCGCTGATCGTCCTGGCGGGCTGGCGGCTCGGACCTGCGGTCGCCTGTGGCGTCGCCTTGGCCGCCGCTTTGCTGAACGTGTTGCCCGCCTTGCCCGAGGAAGCGGCACTGCCTCCGGCGGTCGCGGTCGCCCGGGCCTTCCTCCGCCTCGGCACCTATGCCTTCGTGGTTTTCGCCACCTGCACCTTGCGGCGCGCCTACGACCGCGAGCGGGAGGCCGCCCGCCAGGACGCGTTGACAGGCGCCCTGAACCGGATCGCGTTCGAGGATCACGCGCAGGCCGTCCTGTCGACGCGGCGCGGCGGGCGCCACGTCGTGGTGATGGCCGACCTGGACGGCTTCAAGGCGCTGAACGACCGGGAAGGCCATGCCGCCGGGGACGAGGTTCTGCGCCGGGTCGTTGCCGCGGCAGGGGCAACCCTCTCCCACGGGGAGCGGATCGCTCGGCTTGGAGGGGACGAGTTCGCTTTCCTGCTGCAGGCCGAGACGGACGCCTTGGCGGCAGTCCGGGCGGAGGCGTTGCACCAAAGCCTCGTGCATGCGCTCGCCGGCCGCGGCGTCGGCGCGAGCATGGGGGCGATCGTCCTGGCGGCCGGCTCGGGCGAGAGCCTCGCCGCGGCGCTACGTGCGTCCGACGCGCTGATGTACGCCGCCAAGGCCGGGGGCAAGGGGGGCCTGCGCCTCGGCAGCTTGCCGCCGACGGTGCGGGCCTCCCCCGAACCGGATGCCGCCGCGATCCCGATGGTTGCCTGACGTGCGAGCCGGCGCGGCAGGGCCCGCCGCCACTCGCGGGAACGGCTCGATGCCGCCGGCGATCCTCGCGGCCGACCTGACGATCCGGACCTCACGCATGATGCCCGCGGGCTGGGCGGTCGGCGCGCCCGCCGGTCGGCATGCATCGCGACCGTGATCGCATTGTCGCAGTGGATCGGGTAAGGGGTGCGGGCAGGTCGATGGAGATGCCTTTGGCCAAGGACGAAAGGAGCACGCTTCCCGGGCCGATGCCAGACCATGAGGATGCGGTGAAGGCGGAGGTCGAGCAGGTCAGCTCGAAGATCGACAAGGCCTTCCGCAAGCTCGCCAAGAAGATGCGCGAGCGTGCCGACAAGGCGAAAGCGAAGGCGGATGGGACGCGCAAGCCGGAGAGGCGCGCCGTCCTGCTCCGACGTTGCGAGCTATACGCAGACGCGGCGACGCACATCGAAGGACGATTCTCTGGTGGCGAGGATTAGCGTCCCGGCCTGAAGCTCGATGCCGGCCGATTCACGTCACCGTTCCGCCGGGGCACCGGTTCGCGCCCCGGCTCCGTCGCCCGGGCCCGATGCTGATCAGTCGGGATCGGCCGGGCATGGGGCGTCTGCCGGGTACGACGGCTTGCTTCCAACCCTGCGGGGGCGCCCGCATGCTGGCCATCCGGGGTGAACCAAAGTATAGAGTTCGCCTGATATGCGCCCATGTACGGGCGCACAGGATCCGAGACTACATACGAGGTGTGCTGGCCGTCCGGCGACAAGTCATGCGTCGGCGTGCCGTGTGGCGATGCAATGTCGCGGTGAGGCCTCTTGAGGGGCATCCGGCCGACGCCGCGCTGAAACTCCGAAGGTTTGCTGTGGTGGATGATGTCGATCCGTCCCCGGCCTCCCGGGCCGGCGGTCAGGAGCAAGCTTCCCCAGAAGGGCGGTACTGCGTCAGGCGCCTCGACGCGCGGGGTAGGACGATCCAGACCCACGACATCGTTGCCATGGATGGCGACGAGGCTGTGGAGTTGGCACACGCGCTCAGCGGAACGGGCAGGGCGCAGCTCTGGCACGGGGACAAACTCATCCACGAGATCGAGCCGTTCGCGTTCAGGCGCCGGCCGGGCGTTACGTGAGCGTGGAGCCGCCCGCCGCGCCCCGAAACGTCCCGCGCGCCGCGCGGGCGTTCGCCCCCGGCCGATGCCGTCATCGGGGCATGCGCCTCGGTGCGGTTGCCCGGGCCTGCCCGGAAGGGCCAAGTGTCCACGAGGCGGCCGTCCCGAGGCCGGCTTCGGGACGGCCGCGTCACCGGTCGGGTCACGGCAATGGCACGACCGACGCACTCCGCCGCCTCCGGCGCAAGCCACGCGCTGCGTGACCCGGCCCCCCGGACGCGGGAGCCGGGGCGCCGTTTCGCGGGGCGTCACGGCCATTCATCGAATGGCTCGGTGCGCGGGCGTCGCGGCTCGCCCTCCCGCCATCGCCGCGCGGGCGACGAAGCCAATGCGGCGTGAAGGCGGACCGGACCCACGATCAGGATCGACTGTTCCGACGGGAAAATATTTGTCGATATCCCCGCAATCAACAGATGTTTTGCCCGGTAAAGTCTAGACATCGAAGCGCTTCTGCTGTAGTGGACGCTTCTCCCGGTGAGACGTGCAGGTGCGCGCCCGGGCCCTCCATAATCCCCTGACCTCGACCATCGCCTTGTCCGCGGCGGCGCGTCGTCGTTCCCTGAACCAGCCGCGCCTCGGCGCGGCCCGGCCAGCGATGTGCCGCCGATGGCGTCCATCCCGGACGTCGTCCCGGCGTGCTTGGAGTTCCACCATGCTGATCGCCTTCTCCGGCGCCTCGGGGCGCACGGACGCGTCACACGCGTCCCTCCTCGCCGCGCACGCGGCCACCGTCGCGGACGGCGCGGCGACCCTGCTGGCGTCCGAGCGCGTCGCCGTGCCGGGATCGCGCACCGGCCTGCGCCACGTCCGCTTCCGGGAGACGGCGTCCGCGGGCGAGGTCGCCCGGGCGGCGGAAGCGTGTTTGCGGGGCGGCGGACCCGTCTTCGTCGACCTGCCGTCGAGGCACCTGCGCGCGGGAGCGGTCCGCGCGTTGCTGGACGCATCCGTCCTCGTGGTCGGCCCGCACGCCGCGGACGAGCGCGAGGCCGCCGCATGGCGCGCCGCACACACGACCCCGGTACCGACGTGGTATCTCGGCTGCCGACGCGCCGGCGGCGCGCCGGCGGCGGCGCGGTTCGCGGCCGCGATGGCGCTCCTCGATCCCGACGGACCGACGCTTCCCTGCGCGGTGCCGCCGCTAGGTCGGGGCGAGGCCTCCGGCCTGGCCGACGGGACCCCCGGAGGGCATGCCCTGCGGGTCGCGCTGACGCTGCTGGGCGCCGTTCGGCGGGCCACGGGGGCTCCCGGGCGGAACCTGCCGCCCGAAGCCCGCGAGGACGAGGCGAGGCGCATCGGCGAGGCCGCAGACGTCCGGTCGCTGCCCGAGAGGCTGCGCGACCTCGCCGACGACGTCGAGGCGGCGGAGGCCGGGCTCAAGCCGACCGCCGACGACCTGGCCGGCGCGCCCGTGCTCGACGGCTGGTCGTGCGACGCCGTCTTCGCCCCGGTGCTCAAGGGACGGGTCACCGGCCACCCCGGCATCGCCGAGGGGCACCGGGTGCGGACCAGCGAGGTCTACCTCACGGATCGCGCGACGTTCGCCCGGACGCTGTCGCGCTGGTACGTCCTGCGCACGCCGGCCGGCGATTCCGCGGGCGCCGTGCACTAGGTCGGCGCGGCCTCCCCGGGCCCCCGGTCCAAGTCCCAGTTCCAAGCCCAGTCCAGCCGAGCCGAGCCGCACGCGGCGTCGGTTGACGGAGTCTTGCGCATGCGCCTCTGGATCCTGTCCGACCTGCACCGCGACATGGGCGTCCCGTGGACGCCTGAGGCCATTCCTGAGGCCGATGTCGCCGTCGTCGCGGGCGACGTCGGCGAGGGGATCGAGACCTCGCTCGATTGGCTCGCGCGCACGATACGCCCGCACATGCGCGTGGTCTTCGTGGCGGGAAACCACGAATACTACCGGTCGTGCCGTCCCGACGCCCTGGCGGCCGGGCGGATCGCGGCGGCGCGGTCCGGCGTCGACTTCCTGGAGGACGAGGCCACCTGGATCGGCGACGTCGCGTTCGCCGGGTGCACGCTCTGGACCGATTACCGGCTGGACGGGGACGGGCGGGTGGCGTCCTCGATGGACGACGCCCGGCGGATGCTCGCCGATCACCGCCGGATCGACCGGGCGCGCCGCCCGGCGGCCATGCCGTTCCGGCCCGAGGACGCCGCCGCGGTCCACCGCGCCAGCCGCGCCCGGCTGGAGTCGCTCGCCCTCGACCGGGCGTGGACCCTGGCCCGGGCCCGGGTCGTCGTCACCCACCACGCCCCGGCCGCGGCGTCCCTCGACCCGGCCTTCGCGGGCCGGCCGCTGAACCCGGCCTTCGCCTCGCGCCTGGAGGGGACGATCGGTCGCCTGGGGGCTGCCGTCTGGGTCCACGGGCACGTCCACGCCAGCCGCGACCACGTGGTCGGTCGGACCCGGGTTGTCTGCAACCCCAAGGGGTATGGGCGCGAGAACCGGGCCTTCGACCCCGCGCTGGTCCTCGACGCCACGACCTGAGCGTCCGCCGCCCGTCCCGCCGCAACCGCCTGGAGAATGCCATGAAGGACGTGACCCCGGACATCGCGCGCGGCATCGTCCTGCGGCACCTGCCGCGGGCCCTGCGCGCCGGCCTCGACGCGGACGCCACGGACGGTCCGCTCCCGGCGCAGCTCGCCGCGGACGCCGAGGCGGCCACGCCCGGGCTGGGCGCCGGCGTGACGGCGTGGCTTCGCGAGAACGTCGGGCCGTGTCCCGGGCTGGACGTGCCGCCGCAGGACGGTGCCGCGGGGCCGGGGGAGGCCGACGGTTGCGGCCTCGGCGCCCTCGACCGGGCGGCCGCGCTCGGGGACGACCCCACCCTCCGGGAGATCGCCGACGCCCTCGTCCTGCTCGGCGCCTTCGAGCGCGTCGCGGAGCACGCCGGGCGCGCCGCGGCCGCGGCCTGGTCGTACCTCGATCGGCTCCCGGAGGTCGGGGCGCAGCTCCACCGGCTTGCGCCCGTCCCCGCAGGCGCTCAGGCCGGCGGGGACGCCGCGCGCGCGCCGTGGGCGCACCTCGACCCGCTCGGGAGGCCGGCGGCGGCTCCCGACGGCGCGACCCAGGCGACCGACGAGGCCGGGGCGTCCTGGCGCGCGGAACTCGAATCGGCGTTCGCGGACATCTGCCAGGAGGCGCGCCTTCTCGCCGTCGGCCTCTCGGCCGTCGCGACGGGCCGGTCCCGCGGCCTCTGGACCACGGGCACGCTCGCGCAGGTCGCGGCGGTCGTCGGGCAGGCCGTCGCGCAGCCCCTGACGGTCGCCGCCGAGCGGGACGGACGCCGGGCCGGCGAAGCGCGCGCCCAATCCGAGATCGCCGACCTGCGGGACATGGTGCGCGCCTACCGGGACGAGGCGGACCGCCGGCAGGACGGCGGGGCCGCCGCGGTCGCCGACGTCCCCGCAGGCCACGTCCTGGTCTGCCCCCACCTGAATCGGACGGGCCACAGCAAGGCCAAGGAGGTGGCGCGCGGCTACGAGAACGCGATCGGCACGGCGCTGCCGCTGGTCCCGACCCCTGACCTCGCCGGCGTGCGCCGTGCCCTCCTGGAGGAGTTCCCGCACGCCGTCGCGGCGGTGGACGCCACGCTCGGCGCGTTCGCGGCGCGTCCGCACGTCCACGCCCCGCCGATGGTCATCGCGGGGCCGCCCGGGTCCGGCAAGTCGCGGTTCGTCCGGCGGCTGGGCGAGTCGCTCGGCGTCGGGGTCTACCGCGTGGACGGCGCGAACGACGCCGGAGGCTCCTTCGGCGGCACCGAGCGGCGCTGGTACTCGTCCGAGCCCTGCCGGCCGTTCATGGCCGTCGCACGGCATGCCCAGGCCAACCCCATCGTGATGGTCGACGAGGTCGACAAGGCGGCGACGCGGACCGATCATGGGCGTCTCTGGGATTCGATGCTCCAGGCTCTCGACCCGGAGAACGCCGCCCGCTTCCCGGACCCCTGCCTGCAGGTCGAGCTCGACCTCTCGTGGGTCACCGTCATCTGCACCGCCAACGCGCCTGCCGTCCTGCCGGCGCCCCTGCTGGACCGGATGCGGGTCGTCCGGTTCCCGGAGGCACGCGCCGACCACCTCGACGCCCTGCTCCCGGGCATCCTCGCCGGGGTCGCCATGGAGGCGGGGTTCGACCCGCGATTCCACTTGCCCCTCGACGCGGTCGAGCGCGCCGCGTTGCGGGCGCGCTGGCGCGGCGGCTCGTTGCGGCGCTTGCGCCGGGCGGTCGAGGCGATCCTGCGCGTGCGGGATCGCGCGCTGACCCGGAGCCCGCAATGAACATCCGCCCGAGCGCCGACGGGACGGGGACGCCCGTCCGGGCGGAGCCGGGCGTGTGCTGGCTCGCCCCGGCCGCGATGGCCGGGATCCTGGCGCACGCGCGGGCCGCGGAGCGGGTCTCGCCGCGCCCCGCCTTCTGGGTGCTGTCGGACCTGCGCGTCGACCTCCGCCCGGACCTCGCGCTCCCGGAGCCGCTGCCCGCCTTCGACGCGATGCTGGTCGCCGGCAACGTCGGCCCGGGCCTCTCCGCGTCCCTGACCTGGCTCGCCCGGGCGCTCGACGGCCGGCAAGGCCGTCGGCCGGTCTGCGTCGTGCCCGGCAACGTCGAATACCGATCCGGCACGCCGATGGCCGAGGCGCTCGCCCGGGGTCGCGAGCTCGCCGCCGATCTCGGCCTCGTCCTGCTCTCCGACGACGCGTTCCGGTTCGGGCCCGCCCACGGCGACGGGACCGTCGTGGTCGGTGCCACCCTGTGGACGGACTGGCAGCTGGGCGCGTCGTCGGGCCGGCCCCCGGCGCGCGTCGCGGCCCGCACGGCCTGGGAGGAGGCCGGGCGCATCGAGCTCCGCCGCGGACGCCCCCTGACGCCCCTGGACACCCTCGCGATGCATGCGCGCAGCCGTGCCTTCATCGAGGACGCGCTGACGAGCGCGGCGATCGGCTCCCTGGGCCTCCCGCCCGGCCCGAACGCGTGCGTCGACACCGCGCTGCCGGGCGACGCGGCCGTCGTCGTGACGTGCCACGCGCCGACCCCGCGCTCGCTCCCCGTCGACTGGGAGGGATGGCACGCCGACCCCTGGCTGCCGGCGTCCCTGGCGTCGGAGGCCGCCGCCGCCATGGCGGCCTGGGGGGCCCCGTCGCTGTGGGTACACGGCAACGTGCCGGCGGCCGCCGACCACCGGGTCGCCAAGACGCGCGTGGTGGCCAACCCGCGGACCGGCGGCCGCGACCACGCGATGGCGGCGCACGCCTTCGACCCGACCCTCGTCGTGACGGCCTGAGGCGCCGCCACGATCCCGAACACCGGAGCTGGGAATGGGAGCGCACATGGACATGTCGAGAGCACGCGGCCCGCGCTTGGCGCGTCGGGGCGGGACGATGCCGCCGCGCTGCTGCCCGCTGACCCTGTGGCGGACCCGGGCGCCGTCCGAGATCGCCAAGTCCGACGTGACGGCCCTGGCGGGCGCTGTCGCCGCGACCGCGATCCTGCACGAGCGCCGCTGGCCCGCGGCCCGGGCCGGCGATCCCGCCGCGGCCGCGGCCGTCGCCATCGACCGGATCCGCCACCACGGTCCCGAGGGCCCGCTCGCCGACCTGGTGATGGGGAACCTTCTCGTCCTGGCGCACCGGGACGGCGACCCGACCGCGGGCGTCGTGCTGTCCCACGCGCTGCGCGCCCTGTCGCGGTCGCGCCCCGGCCACGGCGAGTTGGCCCGGATCGCGCGGGCGTGGACCGCGCGGTCTGGACGCGCGGCGCGGCCCCGCCGCGGGAGGCGCGCGTGACGGCCGGGGTGGGTCCGACCCGCGCCGCGTCCGCGATCCCGCGCCGCGAGGCGACGGCGCGCGCGTTCCTCGCCCTCCTGGTCGAGGACGGCCGTCCGGCGGCGAGCTTCGACGAGGCGGTCGACGCACTCCTCGACGGCCCCCGGCGCCCGAGCGCCGACCTCGCCGGCGCGGCCGTCGCCCTCGGCCGCGCGGTGGACGCCGTCGGCGGGGTCGGCGCGCTTCCCCGGCTCGGCCCCGCGATCCTGCTGGTGACCGTGCCGGCCATGGAATGGGTCGAGCCGGTCGCCTCCGCGTCCGCGCTGTGCCTCGTCGACCCGGGGCGGCGGTTCCCGCGCGGCGACGGCCGTGCGGGAACCGCCCTGGTCGTGCAGGCCGACGGCTCGTCGTCGGGGCACCAGCCGGACAGGCGAAACGGCGAGGTCCGGCAGGCGCTCCAGGACGGCGCCGTCGTGATCGGGGTCTCGCAGGATCCTGCGCGGCTGCTGCCGCGCGACCTGGTGCGCGGCGCCGAGCTCCGGATCGAGGTGGAGGCCCTCGACCCGACCGAGGTCGCCCTCGTCGTCGAGGCGGTGACGGGCGCGGCGCCGCGGTCGCGCCTGTCCGCCGCCGGGGCCGCGCTCTGCGATCCCGGGGACCTGAGCCTGGCCGTGCACGCCGCGCGCGGCGGCGAAGGCTCCGCGAGCAGGCTCGCCGCGATCGTGTCCGCCAAGGCCGGGACCGACCGGGGCGGACCGGGGCTGGAGGAGCTGCACGGCTACGGCGCCGCCCGCGACTGGGGCCTTTCCCTCGTCCTCGACCTGAGGGCGTGGCTCGCCGGCGGGCCGGCTGCGCCGCGGTGGGCCGACCTCGAATCCGCGGCCCTGCTGTCCGGTCCCCCGGGCGTGGGCAAGACGGCCTTCGCGGCGGCGCTGGCCCGCAGCGCCGGACTCCCCCTGATCGCGGGCTCGCTCGCGCAATGGCAGGCGGCCCGCGACGGCCACCTCGGCCACACCCTGGGCGCGATGCGCGCGTTCTTCGACCGCGCCCGCCGCTCCCCCTGCGTGGCCCTCGTCGACGAGATCGACTCCTTCGGCGACCGCGCGAGCTTTCCCGAGCATAGCCGGGATTACGCCACGCAGGTCGTCAACGCCCTGCTCGAACACCTGGCCGGGGCCGCCTCCCGCGAGGGGGTCGTGGTGGTCGGGACGACCAACCACCCCGGCCGGATCGACCCCGCGATCCTGAGGTCGGGCCGGCTTGAGCGCCACGTCCGGATCCAGCCGCCGGACGCCGTCGACCTGGCCCTCATCCTGCGCGGATACCTCGCCGGCGCCCTGCCGGGCCTCGACCTGCGGCCCCTCGCGGGCCAGCTGCTCGGCGCCACCGGCGCCGACGCCGAGGCGGTGGTCCGCCGGGCCCGCGGGCTTGCGCGCCGGGCGGGGCGCGACCTCGACGCGGCGGATCTTGCCGCGGCGGCGGCTGAGGCGTGGCCGCCGTTGCCCGCGAGCGTACGCCGCAGGGTCGCGGTCCACGAGGCGGGGCACGTGCTCGCCGCCGCGACGATCGGGGCGGGGGCGGCGTCGCTGTCGGCCGCGATCGGCGCCGAAGGCGGCGCGGCGTGGATCGGGGCCGGGGAAGGGGCGGGTCCCGTCACCGAGGCGCAGCTCGACGAGCGCCTCGCCATCATGCTGGCGGGCAGGGCCGCGGAGGAGGCCGTGTTCGGCGACGTGACGGCCGGGGCCGCGGAGGACCTCGCGGCGGCGACGCGCCTCGCCGTCGCGATGGAGACCCACCTCGGCTTCTCGCCGCGCACGCCCCTGGTGGCGCTCCCGAAGGCGGCCACGGCCGACCTGCTGCGCGTCCCCGGCGTGGCGGCCGCCGTGCACCTTCGCCTGACGGCGGCGTACGGGCGTGCCTCCGGGGCCGTTCGGGCCCGGCGGGCGGCCTTGGGTCGGCTGGCCGATGCCCTGGATCGCCAGGGCGACATCGGCGACGCGGCGATCAGAAAGATAATCCGGGGCTCGCGCCGCCGGGGCGAGCCGGACGCCGACAGGTGAGCCGTGGCGCCTGTGGACAATGTCGTCGATCCACGATCGCGGCGCCCCCGGCCGCGGTCGAATACACGGCGTTTCCGCGATCGAGTGCGCTGGACTGAAATAGTCTCGTCTTCGATCTGCGAGCAAACAGCGAAATCGACTGCGGCGATAGTCGATCTTGATCCCAAGTTGATCCAAGTGTCGCGTGCAGTAGAGCGGCGATCGATGCGGGAGGGTTCTCAAAACGAGTCAACATGACGAGGCATCGGCGGCGGTGCGCCGATCGCCTCACTGAGTTACCTGGCGCATCGACTGATCGGAGGGCGCGATTGGTGAACACGGCGCTAAGCGCGAAGGGAGAATGACTGCCTTCGCGCTACGGACTCGTGACTCATCTTCGACTGAAGGCGGCCGCGACAGGCGGACAACAATACCCCCCATGGGTATATTGGCATCGTCCCGTTCCGGGGACGCGTTTAAGGAGGGCATGCTTGTGACCAAGATCGCTTTCTTCTCCGACGACGACGCGGGCGCGCTGTGCGGCCGCATGCTCTGCCTCGGGTTGTCCGCCTTGCACGGCGACACCACCCTCGCCCTCGCCGGGGCGGCCCCCGCGGCCGGGGGCGCCGGGGCGCCCGGGGGGACGTCGGTCGTCGCCCTCGCCCCGAACGCGAATGCGTTCGAGGTCGAGCGGGCGGCGCGCGCGGCGACCACGCTTGGCGGCGACTTCGTCGCCGCGCTGCCCCTGACCAGCGTGCGCGACCGCGCCTTGCGGAATCAGTTCGATGCCGTGGTCACGGTCGGCTTCCAGGAGGCCTCCGCCTCCCGGGCGCTGAGGGCGGCGCGGTATCTCGCCGCGGAGGACGCCGGGGCCTTCGCCGCGGCGCCCCCGGCCTGGTTCCTGGCGGGGCCGGGGCAGTCGGAACTCCGGACCCGGGCGCAGCTGGCCTCGGCCGTGGGGCCGCGCCTGCCGTTCGCGACCCGGGCGCTGCCGATGGCGCTGCCCTGGCTGTCGCCGGCCGAGCGTCGTCGCCTCGCCGCCTGGGAGGCGGACGCGACTGTCATCCGCATGGGCATGCTCCTCGCCGCCTTGGCGCTCTGCGTCGCGGCCGATCCCGGGGCGAGGCGGCTGGAGGCCGCCGACCTCGCGACGCTGATGGCCGCGCGGACGCTGCCCGCCGAGCTGGCGTTGTCCGACCGGCTCGTCGGACTGGCCAACGCCTATGAGGAGCTCGACGCCGCCGTCGAGGCGATGGGTTGGCCGCGCCATGCCGCGTGCGCGCCCGGCCGGCGTGCGCTGCCCGCGCGGGTCGGCGCGACGCATGCCCGTCGGAGCTCGGACGGCGAGCCGGCCGGCATCATGCCGCGCCGGGCCTGACGTGGTCCGACGCCTGTCGCCGAGTTCGCCCGGGTGCGTCGGCGCCAGCCCGGGCGCCCGTCCCATCAAGCCCCCGGCCGTTCCCGATGCGGGGACGGTCGCCGTTCCGGACCCCGCTGCGGCATGCCGCTGGGCGCGGGCCGGCCCTTGCACCGAGGAGCGTAGAATGAGCGCACGGACATCCTTGTCATGCCCCCCGCGAAAGCCGTCCCGGCCCGAGACCGGCGCCGGGGAGGGAGCGGGCTGCCGCCGTGCGCGGGGACCGAGCGGGACGAGCGCCAGGCGTGCGGTCCCCGTGCGCGGCCGCGGGTTCCTCGCTGTGCCTCGGCGGGCGGCGTCTGGCCGCCGGCCGGACGATCTTTTCCGCGTGCCCTACGAGATCGAGCTGGATCCCGGCTTCGACGCGCGCGACGACCTCGCACACGGCCTCGACGGCTTGCCGTCGCCCGGCGGGCGCGGTTCTTCGAGGCGAGGCTGGGACGACCTTGACCCGAACGCCGACTGAGGCGCCGCGGTGGGCCGGCCCGTAACGACGAGGGAGACGACATGCAGACCTGCCCGGCGTCCGCGCCCGATCCCGAACCCGCGCCGACCCCGCGTCCCGCGTCCACGCGCGTCGCCGACGCCGCCCGCCCGGTCCGGCCCCGACCGGTCGATGGGGCCGCTCCACACGACGCCCTGCTGGCCCTCGACATCGAGACCGTCCCCGACGCCGCCTTGGTGCCCCCGGACTGGCCTCCCGACCGTTTCCCGAAGAACGCTTGGCACCGGATCGTGGCGATCTCGTTCGTCACCGCGGACATCCTGCGCGAGCCCGGCGGGCGGGAATCGTACGCGGTGACGGCGTGCCGCAGCGGCGGGGAGGGGGATTGGGACGAGGCGCGCCTGCTCCGGGCGTTCTGGAGGTTCTTCGAGGCGCGCCGCTACCGCGTGGTGACATGGAACGGCCGGGCGTTCGACATGCCGACGATCCTGGCGCGGTCGATGATGCACGGCGTCGAGGCGCCCGCCTGGTTCCGCCGCGGGACGCGGTGGGAGGGTTACCGGCATCGGTTCGCCCTGGACTGGCACAACGACCTGATGGACGCGACGTCCGAGCACGGAGCGGCGCAGCGGCTGACCCTCGACGAGGCCGCGGCCTCGATCGGCCTGCCGGGCAAGATGGGCGAGCACGGGTCCCGCGTGTCGGCGATGGTCGCCGCGGGCGAGACCGAGAGGGTCAGGGCGTATTGCGAGACGGACTGCCTGAACCTCTACGCGCTCTACCTGCGCTGGGCTCACCTGTCCGGACGGACGGACGCGGCCGGGCACGATCGATCGGTCCTCGACCTCATGGACCACCTCGACCGCGCGCGGGCGGCGAGCCCCCACCTGGGGCGGTTCGTGGACGCTTGGCGGCTCTGTTCCGCTGGTCGTGCGATGGTCGTCCCGGCCCAGGCCGGCTCGGAGACCATCGCTTGAGACGCGGGCGGTGGGTGTCTTGCTGGGACTGGTCCGGATCGGCGGTGGTTCCCTCGACGGCGCCGACAGGGCATCCTGACCGGCCGCCGGCTCGGGCTTCGCGGGCGACGCTGCGGCGTGAGTTAACTGGTCGTCGCCAAGGCTGACGATCCTGTCTCGCCCGGTAAGCCCGGTACGGATGCCTTCACCCGGAGAAACAAACGCGCGCCCCTGACGTGGCCGCAAGCTAAGCCGGCACGCTGAAGGAAGCAGCCACCCGTTTAGCCGGAACGAAGTGGATCGCGCCGGCAAGGGAGCCGCACACCACTCAACGCCGTTCCGCTTCCAAGATGCTGCGTAGGGCATCGAGGGCCGCATCGCGGCCAGCCTCGGTCCTGAGGCCGCGCCATAGGCGCATGCACTCGTTGTCGGCCCACAACCGCCGGGGCACCGTCCCGGAAATCAAATCCTGTACGGGGACGCCCAGCAGGCTGGCGATCATTTGCAGGCGGGAGTGGATCGTCTCGCGCTTTTCCGGCATCGTCTAGCTCCGCCTATCCCGCCGAACCAGAGAGCTGCATCAGCATACCCAGCTCCACTTGCGATTGAAAGCCGCGTCGCGATCATGCTTGGGTCGGCTAGATCGTCGCGGGCCGGCCCATCTGGGTTTGGCGCCTCGATATACGCGACGGGGTCATGGGGCCGGACCATCCGCGCCTGCCTTGACCGGCCCGGTTTGACCGGTCGATCCATTCCCTTATCGAGGTGGACGGTGTGCAGTCCGCTTTGCCAGGCTCGAAGTCTGCCCGGTTCGAAGTCGGGCGGGCGTCGGCGGATCGCGTCCCCACATGCGCGAAGCCGAATCGAGCCGGGCTAGGCAGCCTGCGATGTATCCGAGATCGCTCTGATCGCCCGATCGTTTCGTGGGCTGGCCCCGCGCCTTGCGTCGCGGCGATCCGCCGGGGCCATGTCATCGACGGGGCCTTGCAGTTCACGATCGAGGATGGCTCGCCTTTCGAAGGACTGGGACGCGCTGGCCGCCGACGCGAGGGGCTTGGCGGCCCTGGCGGCCATCCAGGTCGATGCCACCGGCCCGTGACCTCAATCCCGGCGGTCCGGGCGAAAGGGTCGAGACCCGCCCGGACACCGCTCGCGGCGCGCGCCGGGTTCGGCCTGAGCGACGGACGCGACGGACGAGCGCGACGCCGAGCCGCGGCGGAGGAGTCGTTCACGACGCCGTGGTACGATGCGCGCCGGATTCGGCGGGCGCCGACGCCCGCGCGTCGGCGACGGACAGGGGTAAGTGCCGCTCATGAGGGACATCGACACGAAGAGCCCCGCCGGCATCGTCGCGCTGATGTCCCTGCGCGGCCTGGGACCGACGGGCGCGGAGCGGCTCGCCGAGCGCTTCGGCACGTTGGGCGAGGTCTTCGACGCCGAGCCGCGGGGACTGCGTGGCATCGTCACGGCGGCGGCGGCGGCGTCGCTCCGGGACGCGGACGCCGTCGCGGATGCGCTCGCCAGGGCGGCCCGGACCCTGGATCAGGCCGACCGGCTCGGGGTACGCGTGCTCTCGGTCCACGACGGGGATTATCCCGCGGCGCTCCGGGACCTGCAGGACCGACCGCCGATCCTCTACGCGAAGGGTGACCTCCGGGCGATCGAGCGGAGCGTCGCCTGCATCGGCACCAGGGAACCGAGCGAATTCGGCCGGAAGGTCACGGCCGCCATCGTGCGGCGGCTCGTGGAGGCCGGCTGGACGATCGTAAGCGGCCTCGCGATCGGCGTCGACGAGCTCTCCCACGCGACCGCGCTTCGGTCGGGGGGGCGGACCGTAGCCGTGATGGGCGGCGGCCTGGACGGCGTGTATCCCCGGCAGAACGCGAGGCTCGCCGACGAGATCGTGGACGGGGGCGGCGCGCTGCTGAGCGAGCAGGCGTTCGGGATCCCGCCGGCCCCCCGCAACCTCGTGCAGAGGGATCGGCTGCAAAGCGGCCTGTCCGTGGCGACGTTCGTCATGCAGACCGACGTCAAGGGCGGGTCGATGCACACCGTGCGCTTCACCCTCATGCAGGGGCGCCTCCTGTTCGCGCCGGTGCCGCGGGCCCGGCACGCCGAGGAACCCAAGAGCCGGGGCATCCTCGCGCTGACGCAAGTGCCCGGGCGCAGGCTGTCGGCCATGGTCGGGGCCACGGGCGAGTATGCGGAACTGCTCCTCCGGAGGTTCGGCGAGAATGCCGTCGCCATCCCGCTGGAGAGCGGCGACGACTACCCGGCGATGCTCGACGCCATCGAGGGGCGGCTGTCCCCGGCGCGCCCCGGAGGGGAGGGGAGGGCGACGGCTCAGATATCGATGATCTGAGCGGCGTCCCGGCGGGAACCCGGGCCGGCGGCCGAGGGTCGAGGCCGGACCGCCGACGTTGCCGACGTCACGGTACGCCGATAGCCTGGCGGGCGCTTGCACGCCGAGTCGGGCCAAACGTCGTCCGGCGCGTGTCTTGCGGGTGGCGCCAGGCTGCCCGACGGCACGCGACGCGTGGCCGCCGCCCCGGGGCGTGTCCCTGGCGCGGATGGCGGGGGGGCCGGCGGACGCCATGACCAAGACCTTCCTGTTCGACCTCGACATGACCCTCGTCGACACGTCCGCCCTCGCGACGCTGCGCAAGACCCAGCAGTGGCACCTCGTGGCCGCCAACATGCACCTGGTCAGGGCGTTCCGCGCGCTTCCCGGGGGCGTCGCGCCCCACGAGATGCCCGCGGCCCTGTCGATGGCGGGGCACCGCGTCGGGATCGTCACGTCCTCCCCGCGCCCCTACGCCGAGGAGATCACGAGGCTGTTCCGCATCCCCTACGACGTGCTGGTCTGCTACGAGGACACCGCGGACCATAAGCCCGACCCCGCCCCCCTCCTGGAGGCGCTCAGTCGGCTCGGGGTCGCGGCGGGGGCGGACGTCCACTACGTCGGCGACGACGTGGGCGATGTGGAGGCATCGTACCATGCGGGGATCGTGTCCGTCGGGGTGGGGTGGAGCCCGACGTCGCCCTTCGAGTTCTCGTCGGCCGCCCCCGACATCTTCGTCGGCAGGCCGTCGACCCTCCTGAGGACCGACCGGCTCGGGAGCCTGCCCTACGTCGGCGAGAGCCTCGCGGCGGGCCGGCCGTACTACGGCCATTGGGGGTCCATCCTACGATGCGACGACGGCCCGGGGGTCTATGCGCTGGGTCGGTACTTCACGACTTCCGACCCGAGGCACGCCGGGAGCCGGCTGTCCGAGGCCGTGCTGAGGCTGAAGGAGGACGATGGGCCCGCCGAGGCGCTCGGCCGCGCCCTCGGCAAGGCGGTCGACCGCCTGGACTGGACCCCCGACATCGTCGTTCCAGTTCCCCCCAAGCCCTCCCAGGCGCGCAACAGGTTCGCCGCGCTGCTCGGCGTCGCCGCGCAGCACATGCCGGACGAGGTGGAGGTCGAGCGCGACGGGCTGCGCTGCACGCGGGAGGTGGAGGGTTACAAGGCGCTCGGTCCCCTCGAACGGCGCGAGGCGGTCAAGGGCGCATTCGAGTCCGAGTTCACCTGGGGGCGAGCCAAGATCCTGCTCGTCGACGACGTCTATACGACGGGCGGCACGACCGCCGCGTGCGCGGAGGCGTTGCTCGGCGACGGCGCCTCGGAGGTCCGCATCATGGCCCTGGCCAAGGACCAGCGCACGTTCGCGAGGAAGGTCTGCCCGGCATGCGGCCGTACGATGCGCGTCAGGATCAGCGGCGTCGGGGTCAAGTTCTGGGGTTGTTCCGGGTACCCGGACGCGTGCCGCAACACCGAGGACCTGTGAGGACGGTCGAGCGCGTCCCCGGGCCCCTGGACTTTCGGCGATCCCGGCGCGGGCGGTCGGTCCGTCGGGTCCCGACCTCCCTGGGCGGCCTCGTGGTCAGCCGCCACAGGCTGGACGTGGGTGCGGGCGTCATGCGGGGGAGGAAGCCGCATGATCGCGGTGAAGAAGGCCTGCCCGAGGGCCATGCGAAGCGCTCGCGGCTCATCGGCGGGCGCATCGTGGGCGGCGCCGCGGCCGGTCGCGGGGTTTGTCCACAGGTTTGAGCGCAGCCGGGAAGGCCCCTCAGCCGCCCGCTCATCGGTTTGTGTTCGGCGACCCGGGATTCATCTCCCGCCCCGGAGTTGCGTTCGGGCGGCCCTCAAGAAGCCTCGCAAGGCCCTTCGACTGTGCCTCGGCCGCCTCGGGCAGCATGGGCCATGCGCTCGGTGAAGTTGCTACCGCCTCGGGCTTTTCTCGCGAGCGAACGGCAGTGAGCATGGCGTCGGAGCCGCCTGGACCTGTCGCCGGCCCGGAGACGATCGCGATGCCCGACCGAAGTGAAGAATGCGATGGTCACATGCCCGGCACGGGAAGCGACCTGTCGAGGATGTTCGCCCTCGACCGACAGGGAGCGTTCCCGCACACTGGCGATGACCGCGCGCGACCGCAAGGCGATCCGGAGCAGTGCCGGCAGGCGTTCGATCTGGCGTTCAGTCGTGAAGACGCGGATCCCGCCGCGGTCCATCCCGTCGACCTGAACGCGTCACTGCTAGAGACGTTCGGCCCCGACGGGGTGCTCGGCATCCGCGAATTCGTCGACCGCCACGCACGGCTCATGGCGAGCCGGTCGCGCCGCATCGAACGGTTCCCCCGGCCGGATCCCGATCCGCGTGCATACGAGGCGGCGGGTGCCTTCGCCGGCCGGTGCCACCGCCTGCGGCTCCTCTCGGTCGAGGCCGGCCCAGGCGGGGAGCCGCGCCACCGGCTGATCGACCGGGAGATGTCGTTCGCGCTCCAGGGCCGCCGCGCGGTCCGGATCCGCGGTCTGACGCAACAGGAGCAGGCCCGCAAGATTCGCGGCGAGCGAGCCCAGGCCCGACGGGCGGAGACGCTCGACCGGAAGGCGCGGGAGGTCGCCACGCCGGTCATCGGACGGCTCGTCGACGCGCTGGTCCGGCATGATCGCGACCACGTCGTGCCGCCGGCCTGGCACGACGACGGGTACCTGCCACGCGAACTCGTCGGGCGGCGCATCGCCGAGGCGGCCGCCTTCATCGTCGAGTACCATCACGTGGCCGGTTTCGACCGGGCCCGGCTCGCGCGGTGGCAGGCGACCCTGACCGGTCGGGTCCGGCAAGCCCCCAGGCCGAGGCTCCTGACGGCGGGCGCCGCGGCGATCGCGTCGGATGACGAGGCCGCGCTCCTCGGCCTGGTGCGGACCGACGAGGCGTGATGACATCGCCGCGAAGGCCGAACATGAGCGCGAATGACAACCGCTGGCCTGAGTTCGAGGACCGAACATGCGCGGTCGACCTGGCGCGGCGGATGGCTGAGGCGGATGAACGCTTGCGCGTCGCGCCGCGTGACATGCCGACGTTGCAGCGCCGCCTTGAGTACGTTCTCCGGGCCTTCGAGACCGATGACCTGGCGGTGGTGTGCCGCGCGGCCGATGGTACGCCGACCGGGGCCAACCTGACGGAACATGGCTTCGATCTCGCCGCGAGGTTGAGCCGGGGCGACATGGCGCTGTTCCCCGCGATGGGCAGGGTGAAGGCGGTGAGGCCCTGGAACCGGTGTCGGCTCCGCACCGTCCGCGAGCGATCCAATGATTTCGGGCCACCGCGAGACGGCCCGGCGAGGGTGGTGGCGACCGCGCCGTCGCACTATCGGCTAGCGGACGTCGAGGGATCCGAGACGGTCGTTCTCATCGACCCGATCGAGACCTGGCAGTCTCACCCGGCCCAACTCTCGTACGGGCGTAAAGTGGCGACCGTTCGATCGGCCTGGGAAGTCTTCTCGATCGAAGGCCGTTCCCACGGTTTGCTTTTTGAGACGTCGAACGGATACGAGGGCATCGACGCTAGCGGCGGGCATCGCGCCGAGGACACGCTCCCGGGCGCCGTTTGGCAGATCAGCGTCAACTACTGACAACCGAGTTGGGCGACGCAGCGATTTCTTGGAGCGGAGAGGCGGCATCGCACCTGCGCATGCCCGGATCTGGCCGCGTCGACAGCGCGGGATCCGTGTGGCGCATGCCCCTTCGCCAGGCCTCATTTGCCCTCGCCTTTCCTGCCGGACGGGGTTGGCTGCGCGGGGTCTCAACCTTGCGGATTGCCGGCGACGCGTTTCGGCTCGCCGGTATGCATAGCGTGGCGCGAAATAAGCGCCCCTTGAGATCGGAATAAACGACCCTTGAGCCCTGTGCGCTCTTCGAGAGCGACCGCGCCAGTCATCGACGGCCGCGAATAAGCTGCCCCGAACGCGAACGGGGCCATGCGGCCTCACGCCCTACGGAGCGATCTGCAAAGCCTGGAAGGGCGCGCCCCCCTACTTATCCAGAACCCGCACCACCAAGCTCCGCGACCAAACATCTAGCCCAGGCGGAATCCCCTCCGCCGCCTGGGCTAGATCGTCTCAGCCGACGAGCGAACTGGCTTCTCGCCCGCCCCGCCGCGGGGCCGGATCGTCCCTGTCTTCGGACGGCTCGACGTCGGAGACATCGCCCGTGATTGCGCTGCGCAGCAGAGCAACGAGCCGCCGCCGATTGATCAGGAACAGGAGGCCGGCCAGCCCAAGGTAAGTCCAAGCCAGCCAAGTCAGCGTCGTGATCGTGCGCGCCTCGTCGTTGCGGTAGACGAAGGCCAGCCCGACCTGAACGGCGAACAGACCAGCCAACGTTAGCGCGGACACCAACCCGAAGCGCAGGCGCAGCAGGAGCGCGATGCCGAGCAGCGACTGGGCCGCCGTCAGGAAGAACTCCTCGTTCTGGCGCGTATCGAGTGGCAGGGGGCTCGTCGCGCCCGCACCAATGCTCAGGGCGAGCGGCAGCATGCCGACGAGCAGGGTCCACTGGTTGATCTTGTCGCTGATCATCGCGATCAGCCCGTCACCGGCACGGTTGGCACGCACGAACAAAACCGCCACCGTTATCGCCGGGGCCTCGCTGGCCAGGGGGGCCAGCCACTGGATCAGCAGGAACTCGTTGAGCCCAATCGCCCGGCCCGTGTTGACCATGGCCTCGGCGAAGGGCTCGGCTGAAACCAGGATCACGCCACTCGCCGTCGCCACAAGTCCGGCCATTGCCGCCCATTGCAGGCCCGGAGACAGTGTGTCGAGCGCCGCGGCTGGTCCCGGCTCCTCGGCTTCCTCCGGATTGTCGCTCTTCTGCATGCTGCGCACGCGCCAGACATAGGTTCCGAAAATCGCGAGAAGCACGACGAAGTCGACGAGCGAGATGGCGCGCTTGAGGACGATCACGAAGGCGTAGAGGCTGGCAACCAATAGGAACCCGACCTCGACGGCGTTGCCGGGCGCGAGGCCGATCGAGCGGTGGCGGTCCTTCATCCAGTGCAGCCCGACCATCAGCGGCCAGGCCAGGCCGACGAGCAACCGATTCGCGCCCGTCATGTTGGCGGCCGCGTACTGCGCGTACCGCGAGTCCGGGCCGGAAGCGCCAGCCATGTAGGCATAGTAGATGTCGACGGCGTATTCCGGCAGCACGGTCACCAGCGCCACTGCTGCAAGGATGAGGCCTTGGGAGACGTACTGCTCGGCCGTCTCAGCGCCCCAGGACAGCAAAAAGCCAGCGGCCAGGATGGCGATGCCGAATGCGGCGACATCGACAAAGGGGCTCAACCGCCAGCCCCCGAAGCGGAGGATGACGGCCGGAAGGGTTGCCGCGACAGCGACGGCAACCAGCATCAGAAAGCGCTTCACGCGGGATCCTTCGCATCATGCTTCGGCCTGCCCGCCTGTCCATGCCTCAGCCCCGAGCGCCCGTCCCGGGCTCGAAGGTGGCAACACGGTAGAGATAGAGCACGAGCGCCAGGATCAACACGCCATTGCCGATCGGCTCGACGAAACGGCCCACCAGGAGGTAGTTCTCGCCAAGCCAGTATCCGGCCGCCGTCAGCAGCCCGGTCCAGACGATCGTGCCCAGGGTCGAGCAGACCAGAAAGGGCGTGAGCGGCATTGCGGCAACCCCGGCCGGCACCGAGATGAGGCTGCGCACGCCCGGGACGACGCGACCGATCAGAACGGTCACGCCACCGCGTCGGGCGAACCAGGCGCCGACCCGGTCGACCTCCGCCGGGCTCAGGGTCAGCCAACGACCATGCCGGGCGGCGAAGCGTCTCAGGCGCTCGCGCCCCAGCCAGCGCCCCACGCCGTACCAGATCAGCGCTCCGGAGAGCGATCCGGCCGAGCCGGCGAGGAACACGCCGACGAGGCTGAGTTCGCCGCGTGCCGCGGCAAAGCCTGCCAACGGCATGATAAGCTCGGAGGGGATCGGCGGGAAGATGTTGTCGACCAGCATCAGCAGGAAGACGCCGAAGGAGCCGGTCTGCTCGATCGCAATCACAATCCAGTCGACCAGCGCAATCTCCCCTCAAGCGGCACCGAGCCGCGGCCTTCACCGCCGCGGTTCACGTCGGGAACGCGCCGAGTAGGCGCGGGTTCATACCGGGGCGCCAAAGCGAAGCCCGCATCGTGCCAGCGCGACGATGCAGCGAGCAGGTATCGGGAGAACGAGACGCGCTGATGCATCATCCACCCCACACGGCACCGGTCGCGCTCACAGGCGGCACAGAGTTGCTGCAGCCAAGCTTGACCTGCTGGCGTATCGAGCGGACAGCGCGTTTTGCCCCGATCATCGATGCTGCCGCATACTTCGCTCATCTGCGCAGCGCTCTCTTGGGCGCCCGCCATGCGATCCTGTTCATCGGCTGGGAGTTCGATACTCGCATCAAGCTCGATCCCGATCACCCGCTGCCGGGCTTGCCGGAGGAGCTTGGGCCGTTCCTGGCGGAACTCGGTCGGCGCAGGCCAGAGCTCAGCATTCGGGTGCTGCAGTGGAATTTGGGGCTCCTTGGCACCCTGGCGCGCGGAACTACGCCACTCTACCTCCTGAATTGGATGCGCGCTCGCGGCTTCCAGTTCCGACTCGACAGCGCCCACCCGCCGGGGGCCTCGCATCACCAAAAGATCGTGGTGATCGACGATGCGCTCGCCTTCTGCGGCGGCATCGACATGACAGACGACCGCTGGGATACCCGCGCCCACGATGATCATGATGGACGGAGGGTGCGCCCGTCAGGGCGACCCTACGCGCCGTTCCACGATGCCACGGTCGCGGTAGACGGCGCGGCTGCCGCGGCCCTGGGTACCCTCGCTCGCGAGCGCTGGCGGCATGCCACCGGCGAGCGGATCGCGCCGCCCGGTCCGCCCGTGCAAGATCCTTGGCCTGATGGGTTGACGCCGCTTCTGCGCGACGTGGCGGTCGGAATCGCTCGGACCGCGCCTGCCTATCATAGCCGCCCTGGCGTGCATGAGATCGAGCAACTCTACCTCGCCGCCATCACAGCCGCTCGGCACACGATCTACATAGAGAGCCAATACTTCGCCGCACGCTGCGTCGCCGAGGCCGTTGCTGCCCGCCTACAGGAGCCGGATGGAGCCGAGATCGTTGTCATCAACCCAGCTCGCGCCGTCGGTTGGCTTGAGGAAAAGGCGATGGGGCGGGGCCGAAGCCGCGTCCTGGCACACATCCGCTCCGCGGATCGCTATGGGCGCTTCCGCATCTACCGTCCCGTGACGGCGAACGGGCAGCCGATCTACGTGCATGCAAAGGTGATGATCGTCGACGACCGGGTGCTGAAGATCGGCTCATCCAACCTGAACAACCGCTCGATGGGTCTGGATACGGAATGTGATTTGGCCGTCGAAGCCGCGTCCGATCAAGGAACCGATCGAGCGGTCGCGGCGGGAATCCGCGGCTTGCGGAACGCTCTTCTAGGCGAGCATCTCGGCGTTCCGCCGGATGAGGTCGCAAGATCGCATTCCCGCACGGGCTCGCTCATCACCACGATCGAGGCCCTGCGCCGGGAGGCGGGGCGTACCCTGGTCCCGCTCGACGCATCAGCTGTTGAGGTCGTGAAGCCGTTGAGCGACGGTGAGCTTCTTGACCCCGAGCGGCCCGAGCCGGTCTGGCGGGCTGCGATGCACGCCTTGGCCGCCAAGCGCCACCGTGTAGCCGATCCCGCAGCATTCCTTGAATGGTGACGGGGGTGCGGTCATGATTTCCAAACATATCGGAGTAATAGGCCATATTCTCTCCTATAAATGTTATTTCTCTGCTGATTCTTCAGACAAGATTTGTTGATTGATGAACCAAACTTTGAATTATCACTTTCTTGTGCAGTCTGATAGATTTGGTCCGATGCTTTTCCATGGTAGACCACGCCAAAATGTATATTTTTTCTAATTTCGGTGACGATATGAAAAAATCTGAAGGCCTATAGCAAACAAAAATTCGCCATCAAAGGATAGATATATTAGTTGTTGAGATTCAATATCCTATGTGCCGCTTCTCGCGAAGGCCTGATATGAGAGCCTGGTATTTTGTTCTTTGCGCGCCTGGTTCAGGGATCGGAGAGGCCGACGCAGCCTCTAACCTCGAAACGGTCCGGAAGCCGTATGGCGGCGAGAACGTGAGGGGCATGCGGCTCGGTCCCAATAACGGAGCGGCAAGCGCGGCGGATACGGCTGACGACCCATGAACGAAGTCACGTTCACCTTTCCATCATGCACGAGCTGCGCGAATACAAACTGAAGCCTCGATCACGTAGGCTTCAAATCGATGGGGACCAATTCATGGGCGGCGCAGATAGTGTTCTATGAAACGTTGCGGAGGCCGTGGGCGAAGGGGATGGGTGACCGATGAATACGCTCGTAGTCGGCGGCGCCCCTTCTTGGTTGACAGCCGCGGTCGATCTAAGCTGTCACCATCGGACTGTGATGGTCGCCGGCGGCGCCGATAGCCTGGTTAGATGCTGCAGTCGGCGGCATGCCGACTGCAACACCACGCTCTCTCTTTTGATCCAGCCGACGGAACCGATGGTCGCTCGCCACGGATCGACGACTTCGAGTTCCAGCGAAATGAGTTCCTTCGACCGAATCGGTCGCGGCGGGCGCGTGCCTGGCGATCCCCAGGTGTGGCCGCATGGAGCGCCGCGTCCGGATCGAGCCGCCGGACGCGGCCGATCTCGCGCGCGCCGTACCGTGGCCGCCGTGTACCTGTGCCCGACGGCAGCCTATCCGGTTCGCCATCGAGTTCGCCTGGGTGAAAGGACTTCGCTCCCAGGATGGACCGGCCCCAGGCGGGTCGGATACCCGGGGCGGGTGTGTCGATCGGGCCGACGCTAAGGCTGTCGTCCAAACCGATCACGCGCTTGAGGATACCGAGCGACAGCTGGGTCTTGCGAAGGATGTCCGCGACGGTCGTGCCAAACGCCATGTGGTAGGTCTCGACGCGCTCTCTCATGCGAGTCTTGATATTGCGCGGCAGGGTATGGGGCGGCATCGATACGCAGTGTAAAAAGCGCAGCAATCCCATCCGCTGCGGCATCCGTCGGGCGGAAACATCGATGCGAGGAAGACGATCATCGGCTCGGGTGCAAGCCTGAACCAGGCATCGTGAAATCTCTAACGGCCGGAGCTGCTGCCTCTGGCCGCCCTGTTGCACTTGCGCCGCGACCGCACTGCTTCGTAACTGTTCGAGAACCGACGGAAGACGCCATGTCCCGAATTGCCCTTTCCATCGCGCTGCCAATCATGGTTGGCCTCGCCACGGCTCAGACGGGCGCGATCGCCCGAATTGCGGCGCCGGCGGCTATCCCTTCGAGCGGCGTGCAATTGGCCCACGGCACGACCGGCCACAGAGAGCGCGATTACGAAGGGCTGCCGGCCGCCAAGGTCTCTCTGGTCGAAGCCCTGGAGATTGCCGAGGGCGAGGGGCCTGGCCGCGCTATCATGGCCGAGTTCGAGGGCGGGATTGGCAAGCCTTGCTACGAGGTCAAGCTGCTCAGCGACGATGGCAAGCTCACCCATCATCGTGTCGACGCTAATTCCGGTCAGGTGACCAAAAGCGACGATCATCCGATCGAAAGCTATTTCACTTCATTGAAACCGTCTAACCTGCGAGATGTCGATTTGAGCTTAAGGCAAGCGGCCGTCATCGCTGCGAAAACTGGCGACAAGGTCGCGGAAGCTCAAATCGAACGCGAGGATGACGGCGTGCAATACAAAATCACGGTGGTGACTAACGGCGAGGGGCACGAGGTCAAGGTCGGGGCTGACGGAAGGATCATACCGAGCAGGTAGGACTGGCCCGGCCCCGGAGGAGCCCCACGTCCGCCCCGGCTGCATCGACTCCGCCGTCCATCGAACCGGTTCCTCGCATGCGCCGCTACGCCTCGGGATCGCCCTTGGTTCCGGACGTCTCAGGGGCGAAGCGAGCGCGGGTGTTTGCGTTGTTCTGAAAGACACGAAGCCGCCGCCAAGTGATCGGGAACGGGGGACTGGCCAGCCCGAGAGGTGTCCGAGACAGCATCGTGATCGTGCGCACCCCGTCGCCGCGGCGGACGACGACAGTACGACATGCGTCGCAGGCGTCTTGTCGAGATCGTGAGCCTCGGCCGCTCGCCCGAATGGGCTGATGCCTGCACTGATCGCGATCTTTCCGCCGATTGAGTCCTGCAGGCGCGAGACCGCGGTGGCGAGATCGTGGTCAACGCGGATCTCGACTGCCCATCCCAACCGGGGCCGGGGATCTATGAGATGATCGCGACGACCCGGCGTCGATTGATCTGTCGGGTCGTCGGTTCGAGTTCGAAGACAGGTCCGACGACGTCGCACGGGTAGGTCGACGATCGTTGCCAACCGTCGGTGGCGGCTCAGCTGCGGACGTCCTGGTTTGCCTGCGTTGTGGGCGGCAATGCGGTCGCGCGCAGTCCGCCGGATGCTTGCACAAGCAACGGGGCCAGCGTCGGAACGTTATCTCTCGCGCTTGCACCGGATCGAGGAGGGGTGGCTTTCACCAATCGTTAACCATGCCGACGATCAATTGTCCGCGAGGGGCCTCAGTGCACAAGCGGGTTTGATGCATCGATGGGTGAGGTCACGGGGCGCGATCTGGCGATCGGGGGCATGCGGGTGCAGGCAGCGCGCTTGCGAGTCATTATGGAGAATCTCGCTAACGCAGAATCGACGGCGGCCACGCCGGGAGGCGACCCCTATCGACGCAGGCATGTCCTGTTCGAACCCGTCGGCGAGGATCCGTCCCCAAGGCTGCGCGTCGCCGCCAACACGTCGGCCTTTCCGCTCAGGCGGATGGCCGACCACCCTGCCGCGGACGCCGCGGGCTTGGTGAAGTTGCCCAATGTGAACAGCGTTGCGGAAACCATGGATCTCCGCAACGCCATCGGCGCCTACCAAAAGAACCTGGACGTGGTCTCCGCCTTCGAGCGGATCGAGCAAGCGACGATCGACGTCCTGAAAGCTTAGATAGATGTGAGTCGGAGCCGAAGGGCGCCCTCCCTCGGGAGAGCCAACATCCTCGAAGACCGAAGGAATCTCGATTCGAAGTGAGGCCCCGGTCGGCGCCGGTCAGGACCCTGCGGCCTTCCCGATCTTGGCAGAGGAACCAACGGGCCAACTCGGTTCTGGTTGGGAGCCGCTTCCAAGCCGACCGGCAGCTCGACGCTCCCAATCGGCAGGTGCGGCGACAGGGGCCGGACGCGCGGGCCTAACAGCGAAAGGTCGCCCCTGCGTGGCCTGCGTCGACCGGCTGCCGCCCCCCGCCGAGGCGTGGCATCGGGTCTACGAACCGTTCACGGATGTGCGGGCCGCTTTGGGAAGGCGGGTAGGGTTCGTCGACGAGCGCGACCGGCTGTGACCCGAGGAGACCCGACAGGTTTTCCGGGCCCGGGCAGCGCTCGTGACAAGGACGCAGCGAGGGCCGATGCTTGGGCGGACGGAATCGGCCTCGGTCAGCTCCGCCGCGATGATCCGCCGCCCGCCTCGCTGGCCGGTCACGCGAGTTGCGGTTATGTCGCGGGGCCGGAGTCCTAGCCCAGCGGTCGAGAACGGACGTTCGGGCGCCAAGGCCCGTCGGTTCGGTGGCTTGGCCCTGCCAAGCCCGACGCGGACCGCGGCGCGGTGCACGATGGCTGGTTAAGGAGTTCTTGATATGTTCCGTGGCAGGCACGCATGTCGGGATCGATTCGGGGTCGGCTGAGATGGCACGCATAACGCTCGACGGCTTCATCGAGGCGTTCGCCGCCTACCTGATAAAGCGTGGGCGCAACATGGTCAGGTTGAACGATCCCGACGTCCGGGACGGCCTATACCGCGTCTACCTGTTCCTCGATGGGTTCGCCGGCGTGGACGGGGCCGCGGACAAGGATCTGAGGCGCTCGATCGTGAACATCAGGAACGTCTTCAGGCCCAGTCCGATCGGCTCGTTCGATCGTTTCGAGACGCTGCTGCGCGCCAAGCAGGTGTACCTGACGGACCATCCCAACCCGTACTATCAGGACATCGTGATCAAGTTGCCGGCCGAGATGGCCGACCGGATCGTCGCCGGCCTTGACGACGCCACGTCTGATCTCGCCCGGGACAGCGTCGACCGATACCTGGCTGCCGGATGACGTGACGGGCATGGGCGTCAGGCGGATCAAGGAGAGGCTAGACGCGGCGACCGGTTTCTGGCCGGCCCTGCACGGCGCCCTCGACGCCCTCGGCTTCGACGGAGGTTACGTGGAGCGGCTGACCGCGCCGCCGCACGGCGGCCGTCGCAAGTACGTCAAGGATTCGGTCTGGGGCATGATGGACTTCGAGCCGCACGAGCTCGCCATCATCGACTCCCCGCTGCTCCAGCGGCTGCGGCGGATATCCCAGCTCGGCCTGACGTTCCTGACCTATCCCTCGGCCGAGCACAGCCGGTTCTCGCACACGCTGGGCGTCACGCACGTCCTGAAGCGGCTGGTCGCATCCATCAGCGACGCCGCGCGCAGGGAGCCGATCCTGCGGGCCGGCAACGATGAGTACCAGCTCTATGACCCGTCGGCGGACGGTGCTGTCGCACGGAGCCTCGCCCACGCCGCACTGCTCCATGACGTCGGTCACCTCGCGTTCTCGCACGCGGGGGAGACGGCCTTCTCCGCCGGGGCGGGCCTCCTGGTCGGCGGGATGGAGCTGGAGGACTTCATCGCTTGCTTCAGGGAGGAGGGGTTCGAGTCGGGCCTCTCCGAGTGCCTGTCGATCGCCGTCTGCCTGTCGCCCCGCTTCCGGGCGTTCTACGGGCGCGTGCTCGGCGCCGACGACGTCGATGGCCGGCTGCGCGAGATCTGCTGCTTCATCGGCGGCGTGCCGCACGACCCCCGGTACCCCGGCCTGGCCAACCTCATCTCCGGGGCCGCCGTCGACGCCGACAAGATCGACTACCTGAACCGCGACGCCCGCCAATGCGGCATCCCGGTGGGCGTCGACGTGTCACGCGTGTTCCTGAACTCGGCCTTGGTCCGGATCTCGCAGGACCAGGCACTCGCCCTGAGCCGGTCGCGCATCGGCCAGACCGGAGGCGGCCGGTTCTCCGCCGGCGTGCACTTCATCGTCAACTCGTCGGGGATCGACACCTACGACGAGCTCGCCAACGCCAAGGCGGTCCTTTACCAGCGCGTCTACCTGCACCAGCTCACGCGCAACGCCGAGCAGGTCCTGTCCGAGGCCGTCCACGGGGCGATCCGCGATGCGCCCGCGACCGCCGGTCCGGACCCCAGGGACATCTTCACGTGGTTCGGGTACGGCGACGACGAGTTGCTGGCGCGCCTGTCGCGCGAGCGGGGCTCGCGCCAGATCGCCGCCCGGCTGGTCACCCGGGATCTGCCGAAGCGGGCGTTCGTGATCTACCGGGACGCCTGCGAGCCGTTCGTGAGCCTGCGCGACGTGTTCGACGCGGGCGAGTGGGACGTGCACGACGCCCGGGGCGCGCTGGCCGACCTCGAACTGGTCTACCGACGCGCCACGTGCTGGCGCCTGTTCGACCAGCTCGTGCCGGTCGACCCGGTCGAGAGGCCGCGGCGGCTGGCGGAGCTGCGGGACCTGATCCGCCGCGAGGCCATCGCGGTCCGACGCAGCGTCGACCCGGGCTTCGTACCCCCGGCGCCCAACGCGGCCGAGCCCTACGTCGGCCTGTCGCCGCGCTTCGAGCTCAAGCCGATCAACGAGGTGCTCGTCCGCGAGAAGAACTCGATCGGCCACAGCGGCCAGTGGACGAAGTCCGAGGAGCTGTCCAACGCGGACAATCTCGGGCGCGGCGTCGACCACGTCCACGCGGACCGCGAATGGCTCCCCTACGTCGCGGTCGCGTGCACGAAGGTGCTCTACGACCTGCACGCGGGGACCATGGCGTCGTCGATCCCCGACGGGGCGGCAACGGGCGACGGCTCCGCCCGGGAGGGCTTCCCCGTCCGACCGCGCCTGCTTCTGCGCCTGGAAGAGGTCTGCTCGCGCACGGGCGTCGACCACGGCAGGCTGCTCGACGACATGGCGACGGCCGCCCGCGCCGGCTATTTCGGGGCCGCCGAGCGGATCGTGCCGCTCGACGGGGGGTTGCTGCCGCGGTGCGGCACCGTCGCGGCGCGCTACGCCACGTTCCGGGGGGAGGGGGGCTGGCAGGTCAGCCCGGGATCGGTGGCTGCCTTCGTCCGCCAGTTCCCGGTCGGCCTGCGTCCGGAGATGCTGTCCCTGCTGGCGGAAGGGACGATCATCACCCGCGGCGCGGTCGGGCAAGCCTTCGATCGGATGACCGCCGCGTCGCGGGCCCGGGGTGAGGGTGGAATCGTCTTCGCCCGCTTCTCGCCGAACAGCGGCAACGTGACCGGCATCGCGCTGGAGCAGGAGCGCCGGGACACCTATCTCGGCGCCGGCCACGGCTTTGTCCGAAATCTGGCCGAGCTTGAGGTCCGCCTGGCGGGTGGTCCGGCCGACTGCGTCGCCTTCGTCGACGACCAGTTCGCCAGCGGCGGCCAGGCCAGCGCCCAGATCCTGCACTGGGCCGGCGTCCCGCGCGAGCGATGGCCCGCCGCGATCCAGGGCGAGCGCAACATCGACATGAGCGCCCCCGGCGACCGGACGCTGGAGCTGCTGCGGTCCGGCAGGGTCAGGCTGATGTTCGTGCACGGCACCGAGTCCGGGCGTACCCGCGTCGTCGAGACCGCGCGGTCCGCGGGCTTCGCCGACCTCGACGTCGTCTTCGACCGACTGATCCCGGCGAGCCCGATCCTGTCGGGACCGTTGCGGGAATTCCTCGCCGAGGTGGGTCGTGGCCTGTTGCGGGCCATCAGGCACGGCGACGCTCCGGTCGACGCCGCGGCGGACGCGGCGCTCGCGGCCGACGCGGTCGGCTACGGCGGCATCGGCAGCGTCATGGTCACGCCCACCAGCGCCCCCTCGCACGCGATCACCGCGCTGTGGTGTCCCGGCGCCTATGCCGGGCAACCCTGGCTCCCCCTGTTCCTCAGGCGCGGGTACCGGAAGCACCTCGTCTTCGGGTAGGCGGCGCCATCCGGCGGTCCCGGGCGTGTCGGCGAGTTCCGTCGTCTCGGTCCGGGCGGACCGAAGTCCCGAGCACGAGCCCGGCCCACGTCGTCGGCCCCGGCGCGGAAGCCGACGCGCTCGACGCTCCGGTCGCGGGTCCAAGTCCGACTCCAACCCACCTTGTCCCCGGAGCCGGGAGCGGGGGCCCGGAGTGGTCATGGCCAAAGCGGGCTCTCGCCTGGCCGCGCCGCGCTTTGATGACGCGTCCGTTCACGCGGCGTGCGGCCGCCTGGATGATCCGGATCGCATCGTCCTCTGCCGAGGATCGTCCTGACATCGTGGCGCCTTATCAACGGGTGAAGCCGACCTCTCGTCGCTACGCCCTCGCGCGACGCCGCGAGCGCCGATGCTGTCTGTGGCCCCGTCACGGTTGTGATCCTGCCACACCGCCCGCGGCGACGGGGTCCGTGTCCCTGATCCCCATTACGGTCGCGGCTTCGCCCTAGGCGAACTTGGGGTGCGCGACCGGTGCGGGCGGCATGACGCTTCGCGCTCGCCGGGCCGCGGGATCTCCCTCCTCCAGCCGAGCGAAGTCGCCGCCAATTCGAGCCCGACGATCCACGAGGAGCGATGCCGTGACGCTGCCGTTACGTATCTCCACCCCGTCGCCGAATGGACGTCACGAGGATGGCGAGGGGTCGTGCTATTGCGACCTCGTCGAGATCAACGATTGGGGCGCATTCGAGATCGTCGAGGCGCTTTCCGGAGAGTTGGCGACGCTTCTGCGACAGAAATCCACGAGCGCCTATCTGGTCCGCACGCATGGCGACATGGAGGTCGGTCCGCCCTTCTGCCATCCCGACGCTGACGATGAGCCGATGTACTGCGCGGTGGACCATCTCGGGAGAATCGAGCGCGATCCCGCGGCGAACGAGGCGCTGTGGCGTTGCGCGAACGCCGCCGTGGAACTTCCCGGGGGGGCACCGGCTCGCCGAGCCCGCCAGAGATCGAGTAACGGACTCGGCGGCGCGCGCGCTCGCGCACGATCGATCCCCCGTTCTCGACGCCGTGGCGGAAAGTGCGGACGGCCTTCGAACGCCCGGCCGAACGAGATCGCGGGCCCGCCGTCGTTCGGGACCATGGCGGACGGCACGACCGAGGGGCGGCGAAACGCTGCCGCTGCGTGTGGGCCCCACGCCGCTGTCGCCGTCGAGACCGGGGTATCCGTCGCCGTCCAGGCGTCGTCGTGGGTCCAAGCCGGATCGGCCGGTCGGCCACGGATGCCACGCCGCGAGCCACGCCAGACATCGACGTTTCGTCAACCAATGGATCGACTACCCGACCCCGCTCAGGCGTCCGTTAAGCCGGGCCGCCGCATCGTGCCGAAGGAAGGATGTCCGGGAGGCGAACATGCAGATGGAGTCGGTCGGGGGCGGGGTTGTCATGGATCCCAGGCCTGGGACCCTGCCGCATTTCGACCTGTTCGCGCGAACGCTCGGTGACATCGACTCGCCGGAAACGATGGCGTGGTGGTCGGATCCCGATTGGAGGGGGCACGTCGCCCTCGCGGTGATCACGGAGCGTGGGAGCGCACGCATCGCCTCCTCCAGTGTGATCCTGGGCGGGGGCAGGCAGGCGGCGCCGACCGCGGGCTCCGGCGATGCCGGAGATAGGCGCGCCTTCCTGAGACGCGAGGTCGAACGTCAGCGCTCGGCGTCGAGATCCGCGATAGACCGTGCCCTGGCGGGATTGGCATTCCGCCCCGACGGGGCGACGTTCCACGTGACGAGTGCTTTTGCACTGCGTACGGTGAAGGCGCATCTCGACGTCGGAAGCGGATGGGCGGGCGGCACAGTTCGTCTGGGGCGGGAGACAGCCCTTCGGGCGGGTGGCGGGGCAGCCTCGCGCAGCGTGCCGGGGGTGGGGGATGGCCACGCATGCGGCGCGAGGGCGGTCGACGCGCTCGCCGACGATCTCGCCACTTGGCTCGAACGCCAGTACTTCCACGACGACTGGAACCCCGACGATACAAGTCAGGCGGCACTGTCCCACGCCCTGGCTGTCATGGTCGCCGCTCACAACGGCGAGATCAGCGACTCCTTGGCGATCGGCCGTGCCGGAAGCCTCCCGGCGCCAAGGTCGTCGGCGGGAGGGGAGACCGGGGCTCAATCGCGGCTGTCCGATCACCACGCAACCGGCCGTGCGGTCACGCCGCTCGAACCCCTGGCATAGGCTCGACGCCCCCCCCAGATAGTGCGACTCACGATCGTCGGGCCGACCGGGCCTCCGAGCCCGCGTCGGTCCAGGGTAGCCGTGGGGCCGTCAGCCACCCCGCGAATGTCGCGATGCGCGGCGCTCGCGGCGTTTCGGACGCTTTCGGGCGTGCTGTCGCGGAGCAGGTCGCCGCAGCCGCCGAGATCAAGGAAGGGATGGACCCGACGGAACCGCCTCTCGGTCCGCTTCATCGCGCAACGATTCGGCCTCGGCGAGGTACTTAGCCCTGATCTGCTCCTCCTGGTGTTCGATGCGCTGAATCCCGACCAAGTGCCCGCAAACCTGGAAGACCAGCTTTTCGATTTCGTTTTCAGGCGAATTTCGGCGCAGCAGCGGACCGAGCGGCTCAGGGGCGGCCAGCAGCCCCTGATGCGTTGGCACCGTCCCGCGAATCAGTTCCTGCCACGCCTCGGGCAGCATCGTTAGTTTGCCCTCGGCTTTCCTCTTGAGCTCATCGGTGAGCCACTTCTCGTTCCTCGTCGGTGTATTGGCGACGAGCCTCGCAAGCTCGGCGAGCCGTTCGTCTCGCTGGGTCACGCGCAGCTCGTCCATGTAGCCGGCATGATCGTTTGCGTAGGCGGTCGCGAGCCCCCGCGCATGGTTGAACGCGGCGTCGATCGCCGGCGGCCGCCTCCTGGGATTGTGGCGCAGCACCACATCGCGGCTGCCGTCCTCGGACCGAAGTACGGTGAACATGACCGTTTGGGAGTGCGGCCGCAGGTAAGGCCTATCCGTCAATGTGTAGGGCAGCGAATCCAAGGGGACGACGCTCACCCACACCTCGTCGCCGAACGCGGCCGCGACGTGGCGCGTCCCGAAAGGAGTTTCGTGTATCTCGACATTCGCGACGCATGTTTCTGTGGCGATGGGCATGGGAACCTCCTGTGTGTCGCAGCGAGGTTCGCGGTTGATCATGCAAGGGACAAACGTCAGGGCGGCGCAAGCGCCATGCAGCTTCAGAGTTTAGCTGCTGACGCCGCGGACGCCTGATGCGTCATTGTCGGGCGCGATCACCGAGCCAGACGGATTGGCCGGGGAGATACGTCGGCTCGACCAGGCGCAACTTCTCTCGCGTGGTCCTGCGGCCGGCGCTGCACCGAGGTGAGCACCTCGACGCGCTCTTGCGCGCACGCCTCGGCAAAACTGAGAGTGCTTCGGGTCATTCTTGGCGATTATGCAAATGCTCCGAAGGGATCGGAGCATCGTGGGGCATATTGCGTGAGTGTAGATGGATGCGACAACCTAAGGGTAACTGATAGATTCGGGCCAACGGCGGAATTGTTCGGTCAGACACACTTTGTCACGATCGCGAGGATCTGGAGACAAACCCGCGATCTATCTTGATCGTCGCGCTTTCGACCGACGCCGAATATGCCAAGGATTACCCCCTGGAGACGGCCGAGGAGGATCGACGCCTCGGCAAAACGGCTCAGAAATACCGAGCCCTGCCGTGCTCGGCCACCCAGCTATCGTAGTCTTCGAGAGCCAGACCGCGTCCGTTTATCCGAACTTTCGAACGTCTCCAGACAATCCGCAGCCGACACGGAGTTTTAGATGATGAAACAAACTGTCGAGTACTTGACGGCCGCATTCATGTTCGTCGCGACAGTATCGAGTGCGACCGCCGCCCTCGCATTCGAGCGTGGCGGCCATGGCGGTGGTCCGGACTGGGGTCGGGCAGGCGACCATGGTTCGCCTCCCGGCGGCGATCGCGCATTCCGAGGGGGTAGTCACGGGTCTGCGAGATTTGGCCTCCATCGCGGTCCTCGCTCCAACACGTTCCTGCCGGCCGTCCCGTTCGCAGGAGGGCGGCAACACCGGCCGCGCCCTCACTAGGACGAACAGACGGTCGGCTACATTCGAGGCGACCGCCGTCTGTCTCGCCTCCGGAACCTGGCGTTCGCGGCAGGTCCAGTTCGTGGGCGAGGTGGGATCGGCCAGTCCGCGCCGTCCTGCAGCATTATGTTCCGTCGCCGCGATGACTACGATCACTTGCCGGATTATATCTTCCGATAAGGCGGTCCAATATGTCACGCCTGTTTGCCGAGACGTGTATTCACCGGTTGATCGTATTGGTGTCGAGCGTCCTGGGGCCGACGACACCGACGGCACTCGCGGTCGGTAGGCAACGAGGGTGACAGTTCGAGCGGAAGCGTCTTCCCCGTCGCTCGCGCGTCACGCTTCATTTTACAAGATGTGGAGAGTCGATGCAGCATGCGGATATTGTGCTTACTGACGCTATGCGATGGCTGCGTTGGTTGCCGGGCTGGGCGCAGAGTGTCGCTCTTGTTCTCGGATGTTTTGTTGTTGTGCTGCCACTTCATCAGTTCGCGTATCGCTTCCTGACACGAGCGTCTCAAGACCGAGGCCTGTTCTGGCGCTCACTCGTTCGACGGACGCAAGGTCCCACCCGTCTCTGCCTCATCATCGTCGCTGTTGGTGCCGCTTCCGCCGTCGCACCGGTGTCCCGGGAGGTCCGGGTCTTGGTGAACCATCTTCTGCTCGTTGGTTTCGTTGCGCTCGCCGGTTGGTGCTGCTGCATCGCGATCCACATCGCTACCGTCATTTACCTGCGGCGATTCAAACTCGACGCTGAAGACAACCTTCTCGCGCGCAAGCACTTCACCCAGGTGCGCCTCCTCGAACGCGCGGCCGTGACGCTCGTGGCGTTGATTACGGTCGCCGTGTGCCTGATGACGTTCGAGCCCGTGCGGCAATACGGCGTAAGCCTTCTGGCCTCGGCGGGAGCCGCGGGCCTGATCCTCGGTCTAGCGATGCAGCCGGTACTCTCGAACCTCGTTGCCGGAATCCAAATCGCGATAACGCAGCCTATCAAGATCGAAGATGCGGTCATCGTTGAGAACGAATGGGGTTGGGTCGAGGAAATCAACTCGACGTACGTGGTTGTTAGGCTTTGGGATTGGCGTCGGCTTGTCGTGCCACTGACATATTTTATTCAAAAGCCATTCCAGAACTGGACGCGCGAGGGTTCGTCGCTCATCGGAAGCGCTTTCCTCTACGTCGACCACACCGCGCCAATCCCAGCCATGCGGAAAAAGCTTGCAGAGATCGCCGCGCAATCAAATCTCTGGGACGGAAAGGTCGTGAATCTCCAGGTCTCAGACGTGCGAGAGAACGTGATTGAAATTCGAATGCTGATGAGCGCTCGCAATGCTTCGCAGGCCTGGGATCTGCGATGTGAAGTCCGGGAGAAGATGGTCGGCTTCCTGCAGGCCGAGCTGCCCAGCGCGCTGCCGCGGTATAGGACGGAATGGCTCCGAATCGATCGTGACCGTCCAACACAGTCAGCAGGCTGCGCCCCGGCACAGTAGTTCGGCGTCGGCGCACTTCACCAACACGCCGCGAACGCTCATCATCTCGTCAATCATCGGGGGCTCTAGGTTTGAGGCAGGTGCTCGCAGCCGAACCTTACCCGGCATTCGCCGATGCCCCCCACCCCCGCGAGCTACACGACCACCCGTGACACGACGGAAGTTCGGATGGGAGCACCGCCGATTCCCATGCTTGGCTTATGTAGCCAACGGACCGGCCAGCCTGCGCTTTGAGGAACGACCACGATCCCGACGCCATATTGACCTTGAGTTGTGCATCAGCCGGTTTAACTTGATCGTCCCCGGCCATGAAACCTCTCGATCCGGTGTTAGATGCATGGGATCGCATGCGCGCCAGCCGCTTCCGTCGCTGTCTGGATTTGAAGAGTGATTGAAGCTGTCGGAACGGAGCACTTATGGCTATCTTGGATCATGCATCCGGTCTACCTTGCCTTGAAGGAACGTGAGATCAATCGCTGGCCGGGCATGCGCTGGACACGATCATAGCACCGCGCCCCTAAGAGCCCGTCCGGTAAGGGTCTGAAGCGGGGTTGAGTGGCCGGGATGGCGATGCTTCCAGGGGGGTGCTGAAGCCTGACTTGGAAGCGCCATGTGGACCCCGACCACCCGGCGGCAGCATAGCCGCGTGGGCCTTCGCTATGAAACCGAACTGACCGACGCCGAGTGGGCGGTGATCGCGCCACTGATGCCGAGGCCGGCGCCCTGTGGTCGGCCTCCGCTCTGGACGACACGGGAGGTCCTGAACGCCATCTTCTACGTTCTGAGAGGTGGGATCTCTTGGCGGATGATCCCCAAGGATCTGCCGCCGCGCTCGACCACGTTCGGCTACGGTGCCTATCGCTGCATCGGCAGCGACGGCCATCGGTTCGATGGGAAGCCGGTCTGCACCAACCGGCCCGTCCGCAGCGATCGCCTTAAGCGCGCTGTCTGGACCGAGGTCGAGGCCATCTTGAACGATCCCGCGCGGGTGGCCCACGAATACCAGCAACGCTTAGCTGCGGTGAGCGCCAGGGTGGGCAGTGCCGCGGACTTGGGCGAGGCGGAGCGCCGGATCGCCACACTCCGGCGCGGGATCGGTCGGCTCATCGACGGTTATGCTGAGGGCGTGATCGAACGGAGCGAGTTCGAGCCGCGCATCGCCGATCTGAGGGGGTCGGGTGGCGCAACTGGAGGAGCAGCGCGAGGAGATCCGGGCTGCGAGCGAAGCCGAGCGCGAACTGACCTTGATTGTTGGCCAGTTGGAGCTCTTCTCCGCTCGCGTGCGCGAGAGCCTCAACGTTCTGGACTGGACGGCCAAGCGCGATGTTCTTCGTCTCATGGTTCGGCGCATCGAGATCGATGATGGCCACATCGAGATCGTCTTCCGCGTGCCACCACCCCCGAGCGGGCCGGATCAGGCCGACGCTCGCAGAGGGCAACGTTGTACAGCGGACCGTTGAGAGGTTCTTCGCCTGGATCAGCCGCAATCGACGCCTCTGGAAGGATCCGGAAGCGACACTCGCCTCCGCACGAGCCTTCCTCTACGCCGCAGCCGTCATGATCCTCGTCAGGCGCCTCGCCCGATCAGCCTGACTTCTCGGACGGACTCTAAGGAGCCGGATGGCCGCCGCGGTACAACTTCGTGCGCCTTGCCGCGGGGTCTGACGCGCCGGGGCAATTTATTCTGATCATATTCGTGGGATGGGTAGCTTTTTCCGCGGGACGGGGGTGTGTAATTTAAACAGGGTTTTGCCTAACCCCTTTTTGGCATTGGGAATTTGTCAGCCGCCGGGGGCAGTTTTTTCCAACTCCCTACACCGAGGCGGCCTTCGACATGCTGCAGTTCGGCCTGCGCCTCGGCGCCCGGCCGCGCAACCTCGTGACGACGACGCCCCGGCCGGTACCGCTGATCCGCCGCCTCCTCGCCGACCCGCGCACGGTGGTGAGCCGCGCCCGGACCCACGACAACGCCGCGCATCTCGCGCCCGATTTCCTCCAGCAGGTGGTCGGGCGCTACGCCGGCACGCGGCTCGGCCGGCAGGAACTCGACGGCGAACTCATCGCCGACCGGGACGACGCCCTGTGGACGCGCGCCGCCCTGGAGGCGGACCGGATCGCCGCCGCCCCCGATCTCGGCCGGATCGTCGTGGCGGTGGACCCGCCCGCCGCCTCGAGCGCGCGCTCGGATGCCTGCGGGATCGTGGCGGCCGGGCGCGCCGGCGGGCACGCCTACGTGCTGGCCGACGCGAGCCTCGCCCGCGCCACCCCGCAGGCCTGGGCGGCCGCGGCGCTGGCGCTCTACCACCGGCTCCGGGCGGACGCCCTCGTGGTCGAGGTCAACCAGGGCGGCGAGATGGCCGCCGCCGTGCTGGGCCAGTGCGACCCGGCCGTGCCGGTCACCCGCGTCCACGCCACGCGGGGCAAGTACCTGCGCGCCGAGCCGGTCTCGCTGCTCTACGCCCGCGGGCTGGTCCACCATGTCGGCGCCTTCCCGGCGCTGGAGGACGAGCTGTGCGATTTCGGGCCGGACGGGCTGTCCGGCGGGGCGTCGCCCGACCGCCTCGACGCCCTGGTCTGGGCGCTCACGCACCTGATGCTGGAGCCCCGGGCCGCGCCGCGGATCCGGCGGCTCTGACGGGGAGGGCCCGAAACAATTCGGCGCGCTTCGGGAGAAGCGCGCCGGAGTCGGTTCGTGGTCTCTGGAACGAACTGCATGCTGTATACACAATGTCGTGCGCCAAATCTGTAGCGATCAGGCCACGGCACGCGGTCCTGTGCTGGGAATCCCCACCGTAATTCTCCTTATTGCGCGGCGGCGACGGGCAGATTGAGCGGCGGATTTGTCGGGATGATCCGCGCCGTCCTTCCGGGGCGCCGCGGGCGGACCCTCAATCCTGACCGGTCATCGGTGCCCGACGCCGGCACATCGGCGTGCCTGGCCGCCGGGAGCCCGATCGAGCGCCCGGTCGCCCCCGCCGCCGCCATCGCCGCCGCCACCGCCGCAGGCGCCGCCGGCGCCCGAAGCAAAGCTGCCGGCTCCGGAGGGGCGGGAGCCCTGGGCGCGCCGCGAGCGCCGCGCGGCTCGCATCCCGCAGCGGGGGAAGGGGACGGGCGCGACGACGAAGACCGCGAGTTCGAGGGCCTGCCTCCCGTCCATCGGAGCCGCCGTCGGTTCGTCGGTCCGGACGTTCCAGCACGGGCGGGTGCCGGGGCCGTCACGGGGGCGCCGTCAGGCTCCGCAGGGCCGCCCGGACGTCGGCGAGGGCGCCGACCAGGGCGTAGCAGGCGAAGTCGTGCGCGCCGGCGGCGGCCTTCGCCAGCCGGAAGCGGCAGCTGAGGCGGTTCGCCCCGGCCTCGGGGGCGATCGCGAATGCGGGCCGCGGCGCGTCGGGCTCCTGCTCCGGCGGGCCCGGCGCCCAGACCGCGAGGGCGTGCGAGCCCTCCGGCGTCGCCAGGATCACGGGGTCCGGCCGCTCCCCCGCTCCGGGGTCGAGGGGCGCGATCCCGCCGGTGGCCGGGTCGAAGCGCCAGGCCGCGGAGAAGTCCGCCGGCACGGCGGCGGCGAGGGGTTCGAGGCGGAGCGCCGCCGCGGGCTCGGCCAGCACGAAGCTCGTCTGCACCTCCACGGCGTTGCCGAGGCCCGGCAGGCCGAGGGCGACCCGCTTGCGCAGGATCGGGGCCGGGATCGCGGGGCTCGCGGGCGCGGTCGGGCAGTCCGAGGGGAGCTCGTCGGCCGGGTCGGCGGCGCCGTCCCAGGCCATGCGGGTCTCGGTCTCGGCCCAGCTCCGGCCGGTGCGCAGGGCGCGGAGCCGGCGGGCCGCCGGCGCGCCGGTCCCGTCCTGCGGGGTGCCGGCCTCGCTCGCACGGCGGCAGCCCGCGCCTGACCCGACCTCCGCCCGCGCCTGCAGGGCGTCGCCGGGCTCGGTGTCGGCGAGGAAGGTGACGCCGTCCCAGGTCAGCGTGTCCACCGCCCCGGCGACCCGCCGGGACAGGCGCAGGCTGATCTCGGACCGGCCGAAGGGGTGCGCCAGGATCAGCGTCCCGTCGGGCTCCGGCCACAGGGGCACGGGGGCGGGCGCATCCGCCGCCCGGGCCGGCGCGGCGAGGAGCGCCGCGACGAGGCCGCCGAGACGGGCGGCGCGGGCGCGCGCCCGGAACCGCGCCTGGGGCCGTGTGGGGATCCGGGGCTGCATCGCGTGACCATAGCTCAGGAACGGACCGGCATGTCGACCCTCCTCGAACGCCTGGCGCGGGTGGCGCGCCGCGCCGTCGGCGGCCCGGCCCTCGCCACCAAGGCCGCCGCGGCCCCGGCCTTCGCCCTCTACGCCGAGGGCCGGGCCAGCTGGACGCCCCGTGATCCGGCGGCGCTCGCCCGGGCCGGCTACCAGGCCAACCCGGTGGTCCACCGGGCGGTGCGGCTCGTCGCCGAGAGCGCCGCGAGCCTGCCGCTGATCGCCACCGGCCCCGGCGCCGCGCGCGCGGGCGACCTGCTGGCCCTGCTGGCGCGGCCGAACCCCCGGGAGAGCGGCCCGCACCTCCTGGAGACGCTCTACGCCGACCTCCTGCTCACCGGCACGGCCTATCTGGAGGCGGTGAGCCTCGACGGGCGGGTCGCCGCGCTCCAGGCCCTGCGGCCCGGGCGGATGCGGGCGCTGCCGGGCCCGGACGGCTGGCCGGCGGCCTACCTGTACACGGCGGGCGGGCGCAGCCGCCGGTTCGACCTCCCCGAGCCGGGCACCGCCGTGGCGCCGATCCTGGCGCTGGCGCTGTTCCACCCGGAGGACGAGACCGGCGGCCTCGCCCCGATCGCGGCGGCGGCCGCGGCCCTCGACATCCACAACGCCGCGAGCGCCTGGAACAAGGCGCTGCTCGACAACGCCGCCCGTCCGTCCGGCGCCCTCGTCTTCGCCGGGGCGACGCTGTCCGAGCCGCAATTCGACCGGCTGAAGGCGGAGCTGGAGGCGAACTACCAGGGCGCCGCCAATGCCGGCCGGCCGCTCCTGCTGGAGGGCGGCCTCGACTGGAAGCCGCTCGCGCTCTCGCCGCGGGACATGGACTTCGTGGCGGCCAAGGACGCGGCCGCCCGGGAGATCGCCCTGGCCTTCGGCGTGCCGCCGCTGCTGCTCGGCCTCCCCGGCGACAACACCCACGCCAACTACGCTGAGGCCAACCGCGCCCTCTACCGCCAGACCCTGGTCCCCCTCGCGGCCCGCACCGCCCAGGCGCTGGCCGGCTGGCTGGAGCCCGCCTTCGGCGCGATCGACCTGGAGCCGGACCTCGACCGGATCGAGGCGCTCGCCGGCGAGCGGGAATCCCTGTGGCGCCGGGTCCAGGCCGCGGACTTCCTGTCGGTGGCGGAGAAGCGGGAGGCCGTCGGCTACCCGCCCGCGATGCCGCCGGCGCCGGGCACTCCCTGAGGCGCGGGTCTCCGCGTCGGCTGCGGACGTCCCCTCACCGGCCCACCCGAGGATCCCCTATGGACGGCCACTTCTCCGGCTATGCCAGCCTGTTCGGCGTGCCCGATCTCGGCCGCGACGTGGTGGTGCCGGGCGCCTTCGCGGCGAGCCTCGCCCGCCGCGGGGCCGCGGATGTGCGGCTCCTGTTCCAGCACGACCCGGCCGAGCCGATCGGCCGCTGGCTCGCCCTGCGCGAGGACGGCCGCGGCCTGTTCGCGGAGGGCCAGCTCAACCTCGCCGTGCGGCGCGCCCGGGAGGTCGACGCCCTGATGCGCGCCGGCGGCCTCGACGGGCTCTCGATCGGTTTCCGCACGCTGCGCGCCCGGAAGGGCGCCGGCGGCGAGCGCCGGCTCCAGCAGGTCGACCTCTGGGAGATCTCGCTCGTGACCTTCCCGCTGCAGCCGGGGGCCAGGGCGCGCCCAACCCCGGTTCCGGGCCCGGGCCCGGAGGCCGACGCGATCCGCGACCTCGCCGGCCTGATCGCGCCGCCGCGCGCCGCGAGACCCGCCGCGAGACCCGCCGCGAGACCTGCCGCGAGACCTGCCACTCGGCCGCTGCCGGCCGCGCGATCCTGACTTCCACCCCCGACGAGGCCCGCCATGGACGCCCAGACCCCGATCGCCGAACCCGCCCTCGCGCCGCCGCGCGGCCTGCCGCCGCTGGAGAACAAGGCCGCCCACCCCGAGGGCGGCCCGGTCCGCTCCGCCCTCGACGAGCTCGCCGCCGCCTTCGCGGCCTTCAAGGAGACGAACGACGCGCGGATCGACCGGATCGAGGGCCGCCTCGGCGTCGACGTGCTCACCGAGGAGAAGCTCGCCCGGATCGACGCGGCCCTCGACGCCGCCCGCACCCGCCTCGACCGCATCGCCCTGGAGCGGGCCCGGCCGCCCCTCGAGCAGCCGGATGCGCGGGGGCCGGGGACCGCGCACGAGCACAAGGCCGCCTTCGACCTCTACGTCCGGGCGGGCGAGAGCGCCGGGCTCAAGCGCCTCGAGGCCAAGGCGCTGTCGGCCGGCTCCGGGCCGGACGGCGGCTACCTCGTCCCCGACACGATCGAGCGGACCGTGCTGACGCGCCTCGGCCAGGTCTCGCCGATCCGGTCGATCGCCAGCGTTCAGGCGATCTCGGGCGCCCAGTACAAGCGCGCCGTCTCGGTCGGCGCGCCGGTCACCGGCTGGGCCGCCGAGACCGCGCCGCGGCCCGAGACCGCCGCGCCGGCCCTGTCGGAGATCGCGTTCCCCGCCATGGAGCTCTACGCGATGCCGGCCGCCACCCAGACGCTCCTCGACGATGCCGTGGTGGATCTCGACGCGTGGCTCTCGGCCGAGGTGGAGACCGCCTTCGCCGAGCAGGAGGGCGTCGCCTTCGTGTCCGGCAACGGCGCGAGCCGCCCGCGGGGCTTCCTGAGCTACGACACGGTCGCCAACGCCGCCTGGGTGCCGGGCAAGATCGGCACGGTCGCCACCGGGGCGGCCGGGGCGTTCCCGTTGTGGATGTAACGTGAGTTTGGGTATTTTGCCGGACTGATTGGGTATTTCGGAAACGAAAGTTTGGGTGAGCGGTATGGTGAGGCGCTACGGCCCAATCATCTCGGCTGGCTGTGTGTGAACCGCATCAAGCTGTCGACAGGGCTGCAGCTTACAGGGCAATCGTCTGGCTGCTTGAGCGCCTAAGGGAGTTCGCCCGATTCCTCGAGGAGGACCGCATCTGCTTCTCGGACAACGCAGCGGAACGCGCGGTCCGGCTTATTGCAATGTTTCCGTGTCCACCGCTCCACGGTTGCTTGAGACACCCCGTTAGCGGACGGTCTCCGCTTCAGGGGTGAGAACGATGACGACGAATACAGGAGCGGTTGCCGGTGCGGTCGGACCTGGCCGCGGTGGGCGCATGTCCCGGCAGCGCAAGCGGGACGCGGTGTTGCGGCTTCTGCGTGGTGAGGACCTGGAGAGCGTCTCGCGCGGCCTGGGCGTGACGGCGGCGACCTTGTCGGGCTGGCGCGATGCCTTTCTGACGGCGGGCGAGGCCAGCCTGTCCACCCGGCCCCTCGATGCGGACGCTCTGGAGAGCGGGCGTCTCAAGGCCAAACTCGGCGAGATGCTGCTGGAGCGCGAGCTGTTGGAGGCCAAGGTCGCCGCCCTGGAGGCGCGTGGCGCCGGCCCTTTGGCCCGCAGGCGGTCGCGGCCATGAGCCGGACCGTCTCGCCGGCGAGCGGCAAAGTCTACGGGCTGGCTCGGGTGTGCCGGATCTGGCGCGTGTCGCGCGCCACCGTCCACCGGCATCTCTCACCGCCCCGCTCGGGGCTCGGATTGGAGGCCGCGCCCGATCCCGCGCGGCGGCCCGGCCCGGTCGGGGCGATGCCGGATGCGGCGCTGCTCCTGCAGATCCGCGCCCTCCTCACCGATAGCCCCTTCCACGACGAAGGCCATCGCAAGGTCTGGGCACGGCTGCGCATGAAGGGTGTGCGCACCTCCAAGCGCCGGGTGCTGCGCCTGATGCGCGCCCACGACCTGCTCGCCCCCACGCGGGTCGGCACGCCGCGCGGTCCGCGCAACCACGACGGCACCATCATTCCGGAGCGGGTCGACACGATGTGGGGCACCGACCTGACCACCACCTGGACCGCGGAGGGGCAGGTCGCGGTGTTCGTGGCCATCGATCACGGCTCGGCCGAGTGCGTGGGCATCCATGCGGGGCGCCGGGCCACGCGCTTCGAAGCGCTGGAGCTGATCCGCCAAGGAGTGCGGCAGCGCTTCGGCGGCTTCGCGGCCGAGATCGCCTCGAGCCTGAGCGTCCGGCACGATCACGGAAGCCAGTACATGGCGGACGCCTTCCAGGCGGAGCTCGCGTTCCTGGGCATCGCGAGCTCGCCCGCCTTCGTGCGCGCCCCGGATGGGAATGGCTGCGCCGAGCGCTTCATCCGCACCCTCAGGGAGAACCTGTTGTGGGTCGAGCACTTCGATACGGTCGAGGATCTGCGCCACGCGCTGCTGGCGTTCTGGGATCTCTCCAATGAAACGTGGCTGATCGAGCGACACGGGTTCCGGCCACCGGCCGAAATCCGCGCCGCGAGCTACCACCCGCGGCCATCGCCGCGTAGGCTGCAGATCGGTGTCTCACAATCCGCAGGCGGTACACCGGATTGAATCGATGACGCTTTAGGGCCGTTCCCGATCGGGTTGGGACGGAGGCGATCGGCGAGCCCGTGCCGCAGGAGGCGCGGGTCCCCTCTCCCGTGCGGGAGAGGGACGGGGTGAGGGAGCAGGCCCTTCCGGACGGGACACGCCCTGTCGGCAGCCTGAGGGCGCGCCTTATCCTGATCCGTCTCGTCCCTCACCCCAACCCTCTCCCGCACGGGAGAGGGGGCCTGGCGCGGCTTGCGAGACCGGGCTCGCCGTCCTTCCCGACCGTTGCAACACGATCGGGACCGGCTCTAGCGGATGTCCCGATGGATCTCGAGCCATCGTTCGACAGCGCGGACGAAGTCCGGACCTGCGCCCTCGGAACTCGCTCGCGCGTACATGTCGCCGAGCACGGATGCCAAGTCCGAGCACGATTGCTTCACCGGACGACCCTGCACGGGCAGCATCCCGCAACGCTCGATGAGGTCGAGGAGATGGATGGCGTAGGCCGGTGGACCTCGCTCGACCCAGAGGTGAACGGTTCGTCGGGAAACTCCAATCTCCTGCGCAAAGCCGATCTGGGTGCGCCCGAGCCGACGCAACGCGCCTTTAAATTCGGCTCCTGTCATGACGGATCGTCGTCTTTCCGAACGAGGCGCAGGAGGCGATCCCTACCGTCCACGCTCCGAGAATGCGAATTCGTTCGTTGCTTCAATCGGACGCCCTGCGGAAGGAATGGTAACATCTCGTACAGCCGTTCTCCGATAGGATTGGAGTTCTCGATCCACGAGCGATTCCAAATCGGGCGCGTGCATATGGGATTCAAATACGACCCCGAGGCCGATCGCCTCGAAGCCGAGGGCTCGGTGGGCGAAGAGTCCGAGTTTCCATCCGTCGTGCGGCGCAGGACGGTCGTGGTCGAAACCAAGGGTCGGCGCACTGCAGGATCCGCTGGCGCGGCACCGATCACCTCTTCGGCATTGACGGCGATCGAAGTCGTTCAAAAGATCAGAAGGGAAAAACGTCCGGCGGATGCGATCGAAAGACAGGCGCCTCCGAAGATCGCATCTCCTCCGCCCCGACTGCCATTTGCAAAGAAATAGCGCTCGAAGGTCGGAGCCGATCTCGAGCGGCAGCATGGGACCTGATCGGTGGTTCGGAGGCGAGCCGTCGAATGCCCGATGGCCCCATCGCGAAGGATATGCGTCCTCGCGACGGGAGCCGAGCTATGGTCTGAACGCAACCACACGGAGCGTTTCGACCGACGGAGCGCGAAAGCCAGCCACTTTCCAGGGCTTCGGTAGGCCGAGCCGGCTTTTCGACTGCGGCGGACCTTGAAGGTTCCTAGTTCCGGATCGCTCCATGATCCAGATCCAGCCTGCAATCTTCGAATTCCGCTCGCCTCCTCACGATCTCGGCCAAACCTTCTATGAGAGCCCCGCGATCGCCATCGAGCACGTCGCACAGCAGGTCGATCGCGTCGGAGAGAGACCGCAGGTCGCCGGCGTCCGGGTCGGTAGGTGGCAGCGCGAACATCATCGTACCTCCTCGGCATACGCGAGGGATCCGTCGGCCTTCGGATCCGGGTCAGGACCGACCGAGGCCAACGCCGGCTCGATATCTTCGCGCGACAGGTAGCCGCTCTCTTCGAGCAGGCGAGCGATCGTGCCGAGTGCCGGCCTGTGTGCCGTCAGGATGGTGCGTGCCCGCTGGCCCGCGCGATTCAGGCGCTCCGTCACGGCCGGCAGCAGGCCTGCGATCATGACCATCTCGCCGGAGACGTGTTCCAAGTGAATGTTGCCGAGGTGGCCGAGGCCATAGCGGAGCTCGATGTCGCGGGCCAGCCGTGTCGCACTGGCGAGATCGGAACCGGATCCGATCCCGGAACCGATCGAACCGGAATCGAATTCGATCTCTTCCGCAACCCTACCCGCCAGGAGAAACGACAAGGCCGCCTCCAGCCTCGTCAAGGTCGCCGCACCGTCGGCAACCAATTCCAGGCACGCCTGCCCCCCGTCGTCGTGCAGCGAGAGGTCCATAACGGCACCGAAGCCCAATGCGCGACTGACGATCGCATGGCCGGCCTCGTGGATGGCCACGCGATGCCTGACGGCAGGAGCAAGCGGGGGGCGCCCCTGACGGATCTCGACGAGCAGGTCCTCGAGTGCGACCTCCCGGCTGTTGCGGCGCGCCGTGCCTTTGGCTCGCCGGACGAAAGCCTCCACGTCCGCACCCGTCATGCCGCGGGCAGCCAGCGCCAGCGGGAGCGTTGAAGCATCGGACAGGACTTCGCGGCCGAGATGGTGACGGAAGATCCGGGCGAGCGCCGTCGTGTCAGGCTTCTCGATTCCAATTTCACGATCCAGGCGACCCGCCCGCTTCACCGCAGGATCGATCTTCTCCGGATGGTTCGTCGCGGCCACGACCACGACGCCCGGCCGCTCGTCCACGCCTGAGAGCAACTCGAGGAACAGGTTCACGATCTGCGTCCAGTACTGGACAAATTCTCCCCGGATCTGGGCACGATCGGAGATGCCGTCGAGCTCGTCGATGAACAGGATGCAGGGTGCCTGCGACCTGGCCTGGGCGAAGACCTTGCGGATGGCCTGCAAGGTCCCGGACAGGTAGTCCGACGCGTTCCACTCGGCGACGGAAGTCGCCACCAGCGGCACGCGCGCGCTCTTTGCCAAGGCTCTGGCGAAGCTCGTCTTTCCAACGCCGGGTGGGCCCGACAGGAGAAGCCCGCGATGATCGATCTCCGCCCATCCCAACCGTCCCGCGCGATAGGCCCGAAGATCGGCGGCGGCAGCCAGCCCCCAGGTCTTGGCCTCGCCGTAGCCGTCGAGCACCTCCAGTGCCGGGCCGTCCCCGAGAAAGTCGGCCTTGGCGGCGAGGATCCGCTCAAGCGCGTCGATACACGCATCGGGCGTACCGGTTCTCCGAAATGCGACGGGCAGATCGGCGATGTCGATCATGCGCAGAAGGTCCGGATCGAGTCTCCGCGAAGGAAGGCCGCCGACGACGGCTTCGACCACGAATGCGAGGCCAGTCTGATCCAATCCGGGCAATGCGATCCGGTGCTCGGCCGAGCGCATCAGGTCTCGTGGCAGTTGTCGCTTCGGGTCGGGCGCGATGCCAACGATCGGAATACGCACATGCAGGGCGCTGCCGATCACCTCGTTGCCTTTGTCCGGCCGAGCATCGCGACCGATCCCGTCGCAGACGAAAAGCGCGGCATGCCGGCGGCTCAGTTCCCGGCCGCCTCGCGCCACGGCGAGGTCGACGACCTTGGTCTGGGAGCGGAACAGGCACTTTTCGGCGACGATCCGGACCGGCTCGACGAGGTCGGAGACATTCGTCGCGAGCGCGACCACGGGCGCTTCGCGACGTAGACGGCGGACCAAGCCGGTCTCGGCCGCCACGGCCCGTGCGAGCATCACGGCCACGGCCGCGAGATCGGCCGGGATGGGCACATGTGCCGTCTCGGCGCGGTTCGCCTCGTCCTGGGCGACGATCTGCTCGACGGCATCGCTGTCGTCGAGCGGAGCATCGTCTTCGAACGGGTACGACGTGGAGCGATGGCCTGCCTTCAGGCGTTTCCGCTCATCTTGCGCGAGCTGCTGCAGGAAGGCGCGGGCGAGTTGGTCGGAAGCTTCACCTTCCGCCGGTGCTGAAATCGCAGGGGCGAGTGCATATGATGAGACGAGCATAAAAGATCTCCCTCGGCCGTACGCGGGAGCGCCGGCCGGCAGCGTGGATGCTGGGGGTGATGAGGCGACGCGGCTGTCTCGATGGAATCGAGACGATCTGCAGGCGACGCGTCAGGAGATCACCTGCGCCATAGGCGATGTGCGTTCATGGAACGTATCATGAACAAACGCCAGCGGACGCAAGGCTTGTCCACAAGCGAACGGCGAAAGTCCTGCGGCCACGACGGCCGGCAGCGCTGGCGGCAGGGCCAGGATCGTGATGCGCAACGCCGCGCCTGCAGCCCACAACAGAGCGAGGGTGATTCCGATCTCCCAGGAGCGGAGCTCAACGGACCTCGGATGGGCCATCGGGGAGGTCGCCGCCCGGCCCGACGACGTCGAGGTGGCGCTCGCCGGCTACGAGGAGGCCATGTTCGCTCGCAGCGCGGCCGAGGCGGCCGAAATGCACGAGATCCTCGATCTCTGCCTGGGCGAGCGTGCACCCTACAGGCTGATCGAACTCTTCGAGGGCGATCCCAGCAGTGAAACGTGAGGTGCGGGATTCCTGCTTCGGCGCCGGCGCTCCGGTTACCGCACACCAGTGGCCTAGATCAGACACTTGGAACCGTCCGTTCGCGATCCTTCTCCGACTTTCGGAACGTCTGCTTGCCGGCAGTCTGATCGGCCGCGAACGACCGAACTTGGCCGATTCTGTTGAAAAACTCGGTGTTGCAGCGGTAGTCGTGAGGTGATTCACTCCTGTCGAGAGGCGGAGACTGAAGCAGATGATGGGACCTCGGCAAGTCGAGCAGGGCGCCCTGTTCTACGAGTTCTCGCTCGATACCCATGTCCCCGCCGACCATCTGCTGCGCGCCATCGACCGCTTCGTTGACCTGTCGGGCCTGCGCGCGCACCTGCAGCCGTTCTACAGCTCGACGGGCCGACCCTCGGTCGACCCCGAGTTGATGATCCGCATGCTGCTCATCGGCTACTGCTTCGGCATCCGCTCCGAGCGCCGCCTGTGCGACGAGGTCCACCTCAACCTCGCTTATCGCTGGTTCTGCCGGCTCGGGCTCGACGGCCGGGTGCCGGACCATTCGACCTTCTCCAAGAACCGCCATGGCCGCTTCCGCGACAGCGACCTGCTGCGGCGCCTGTTTGAGACCGTGCTCGCCCGCTGCATCGCCGAGGGGCTCGTGGGCGGCGAGGGCTTCGCGGTCGACGCCAGCCTGATCAAGGCCGATGCCAACCGGCAGAAGGGTGTCGAGGGTACGAACGGCCTGCCACCCGAGAGCGTCAGCCGCGCCGCCCGGGAGTACCTGGCTGTGCTCGACGACGCCGCGTTCGGGGCTGCGACGCCGGTCGTGCCCAAGCTCGTCTCCCCCGCCGACCCGGCCGCGCGCTGGACGGGCGCGGACGGTGGGCTGGCCTACTTCGCCTACGCGGCCAACTACCTGATCGACCTCGACCACGCGGTCATCGTGGACGTCGAGCCGACCACCGCGATCCGGCAGGCCGAGGTCACAGCCGCCAAGCGCATGATCGTGCGCTCGCGCGAGCGCTTCGACCTCTACCCGGCACGGCTCGCCGGCGACAGTGGTTACGGATCGGCCGCGATGCTGGGCTGGCTCGTCCACGAGCAGGGCATCGAGCCGCACATCCCCGTCTTCGACAAGTCTGAGCGCCGCGACGGCACCTTCAGCCGATCAGCCTTCACCTACGACCCTGGCGCTGACGCCTACACCTGCCCGGCCGGCAAGCACCTGCGGCAACGTCAGAAGGTCTACAGGTCACCGCCTCCGCTCGTCGACGCAGACGGGATGCTGCGCTACCGCGCGAGCAAGCACGACTGCGAAGCTTGCGCGCTGAAGCCACGATGCTGCCCCAACGCATCCGCCCGCAAGATCCCACGCTCGATCCACGAGGGCGCCCGGCAGATGGCGCGCGACATCTGCGCCTCGGAGGCGGGCCGTACCTCGCGGCGGGAGCGCAAGAAGGTCGAGATGCTGTTTGCCCACCTCAAGCGGATCCTGAAGTTGGATCGGCTTCGGTTGCGGGGGCCGGATGGAGCCCGGGACGAATTCCACCTCGCGGCCGCCGCCCAGAACCTACGGAAGCTGGCCAAGCTGATCCCGCTGGGGCAGCCGAGCCTAGCCTGATCGGCTGGGGGAGGCCCTCAGCCAAGCCCCGATCAAACCTCGATCCAGGCCGGCCGCGAGTTTTTCAACGAAATCGGCCGGAAGCGGCCTATCCGCTTCGGAGCAAAAGCAGAGGGAAAGCGGCCGGGCGTGCGGCATTGGCTGAACGGTTGAATGCAGTCCTAATGAGAAATTCCTCTTTCCGGCTCAAAGGGGCGTCGCCTTGCGCAGAGGCAATCCTGCTTCGTCGCCGGCAGCCGAGCCCCCCGAGTTTCCATGCTCCTCCATTGCCTCGACGTTGATCAGCACCCGCTGCAGTAGACTCACGAACTGATCGACCTCCGTGCGCGTGAGGCCTCGGGTCATCTCGGCATTGCCCTGCCGCAGCACGGCGCGACCAGCGGGCAGGCGCCGCTCCGCCTCTTCGGTCAGCGAGATCAGGCTACTGCGCCGGTCGTTCGGGTCCGACCTCCGCTTTACGAGACCGTCCCGCTCCATCCGCGACAGAAGCTGCGCCATCGACGGCTGTTCCACCTTTGCCCGGCGAGCCAGCTCGATCTGTGAAAGCTGCGCGCCGTCGCGAAGCATCGAGAGAACCGGCAGCTGCGCTGTAGCCAACCCTATCGACCGCAAGCGAGCGTCACCGATCCGGGTCAGCCCCCGACTGATCCGACTGAGGTAGTGGCCAGGATGTGCGAGCGGATCCCATTCGTCCTGCGGCATTGCATAGGCTCCTATGGTTATGTATATAGGCTCCTATTATTATAGAAGACGAGCCCATGATCCGTCCATCACGTATTGCCATCGTCGGAGCCGGCCCCGGTGGGCTGATGCTCGCGCGGCTCCTGCAGCGCCGAGGCCTCACCCCGGTCGTCTATGAGCGGGACGCCCACACCGGGGAGCGCCCCCAGGGTGGCTCTCTCGACCTGCACGCCGAGACGGGGCAGCGGGCCATGCGGCTGGCGGGATTGGAAGCCGCGTTCCACAAGGCCGCTCGACCTGAGGACCAGGGCGACCGGCTCTACGATGCGGCGGGCCACCTGCTCTTCGACCGGGATGACAGCGGCGACGACCGCCCTGAGATCGACCGGACCGTGCTTCGGCAGATCCTGCTCGATGCGCTCGCGCCCGGAGTCGTCCGCTGGGGAAGCCACGTCCAAGCCATCGTCCCATCTTCCGAAGGCGGCTTCACTATTGCGAACGGCAATACCACGGAGCGGTTCGATCTGGTCGTCGGTGCCGACGGCGCGTGGTCGTGCGTTCGCGATCTACTGACCGCGACCAAGCCGCGCTATGAGGGCGTGACCCTGGTGGAACTCGGTTTTGATACGGCGCGGCATCCGCAGGTGGATGCCCTGGTCGGCAGCGGCAAGATGTTTGCGGTCGGCGACAATCGAGCGCTGATTGCGCAACGCAACGGGTTTGGTCACATCCGCGGGTACGCTGGCCTGCGCTTGGAGGAGGGCGAGGCCCGTGCCTGGATGAGGGCGCCCCCGGACACCGTCCGCCAGCGGCTCGGTGAAACCTTCTCGGGATGGTCGTCATCCCTGATCTATCTGGTGGAGCGGGGCGATATCCTCGGCATTCGTCCGATGTACGCGCTGCCGGCGGGACATCGTTGGCCGTCGCGAGCGGGACTGACGCTGCTCGGAGATGCGGCGCACCTGATGTCGCCGTTCAGCGGCGAAGGGGTCAATCTCGCTTTCGCGGATGCGACGGACCTCGCGGACGCGATCACCGGCGAGGATGGTTGGGCTGGGATCCAAGCCTATGAGGCGACAATGGCTGCGCGTGCCGCACCGGCGGCAGAGGGCGCCGCGGCAGGACTAGCGAGTGTGTTCTCCCCAAATGGGGCCGATCAGGTTCTGGCACACTACCACCAACGTGTGGGTGCCTAACATCTCGCAAGCTTCTCCAAATTGCCTTTGCCGAAGAGCCACCGCTTGCCCGACATCTGCAGGCGGCAGCTCGCGACCCAGGCTGTGTCAAAACCCCGATGGTGGTAGCTTTCCTCTGCACGACCGGAGGGCGGCATGGGACGGTTCGTTGTCGGTGCCGAGCGCGATCAGACGACGCTATTTCCGCCTTGCCTGGAAGACTGGATCGCTGAGGACAACCCTGTCCGCGTCGTCGATGCCTTCGTGGAGGCCCTGGAACTCGGCGCGCTCGGCTTTGCGGGCGTCGATGCGGCACGGACGGGTCGACCGGGCTACCATCCGGCCGCCCTGCTGAAGCTGTACGTCTACGGCTATCTCAACCGGGTCCCGTCGAGCCGACGGCTGGAGCGCGAAGCGGGCCGCAACGTCGAGGTCATGTGGCTGACCGGCCAGCTCTCGCCCGATCATAAGACCATTGCCGAGTTCCGTCGGCAGAACGGCCCCGCCATCGGGCGAGTCTGTGCCCGCTTTGTCGCTTTGTGCCGCACGATGGGCCTTCTGACGGGGACGTGCGTCGCGATCGACGGCTCGAAGTTCAAGGCGGTCAACAATCGCGACCGCAACTTTACGCAAGGCAAGCTCGACCGGCGCCGCCAGCAGATCGAGGAGAGCGTGTCACGCTACCTCTCGCAGCTCGACACAGCCGATCGTCAGGATCCCACGCCGGAACTCGCAGCCAAGGTGGAGAGGCTGAAGGAGAAGGTCGCCCGCCTCGGGCAGGAGATGGAGCGGCTGGCGGGGTTGGAGGAGCAGATGAAGGCCGCGCCCGACCGGCAGGTCTCGCTGACCGATCCCGACGCGCGGTCCATGGCAACCAGCGGCCGCGGATCGGGCGTGGTGGGTTACAACGTCCAGGTGGCAGTCGAGACCGAGCATCACCTGATCGTCGCGCACGCGGTCACCAATGCTGGCTCGGACCGGGCGCAGCTCAGCGGCATGGCCGCGCGGGCCAAAGATGCTCTGGAAGCGGACACGCTCGATGCGGTGGCTGACCGGGGTTACTATTCCAGTGAACAGATCCTGGCCTGCGAACGCACCGGCATCGCCGTGACGCTGCCCCGGCCGATGACCTCGGGCGCGAAGGCCGTCGGGCGCTTCGGCAAGGATGATTTCCTCTACCGTCGTCAGGACAACACCTACCTGTGTCCGGCGGGTCAGACGCTGTCCTATCGGCACACCTCGGTGGAAAATGGCCTGACGCTGCATCGTTACTGGACGAATGTCTGCTCGATCTGCGCGATGAAGGGGGCCTGCACGACGGGCAAGGAGCGCCGGGTGACCCGGTGGGAACATGAGGACGTGCTGGAGGCCGTGCAGCGCCGATTGGACGGCGATCCGCTGGCCATGCGGGTCCGGCGCGAGACGGTCGAGCACCCCTTCGGCACGCTGAAGGCGCGGATGGGGGCGACGCACTTCTTGACCAAGACCTTGCCGCGCGTCTCGACCGAGATGGCACTCCAGGTCCTGGCCTACAATCTGACGCGCGTTCTCAACATCATGGAAAGCCGGAAGCTCTTGGCAGCGATCCCCGCCTGAACAAGGGTCTTGGATCGCTCACTGAGGAGCTGAAAAGCCGTCCAGCAGCGCCTTCAACTCAGACGGATTGTCGCTCGACCACAAAACGGTCGCTCCAAGCGATGCAACGCCCATTCTCGCAAAATAGGGGGTCACCCGAGCGCAAAGCCCATTCCCGGCGTTTTGACGCGGCCTGGACCCGCAGCAGACCGCCAAATGGTCCGCTTTCATGCTGTCTCAAGCGGCCATGCGTGGCAAGTAGTACAGCGACAGGCGAACACCGCTCATGACGTTGAGCTGGAATAGGCCGCGCCAGTCCTCGTCGGGTATGGCCGCGCTATTCTCAATACTCTTGTAGTCGCGGATGAATGCCGTGCCGACGTTGTTCACGAGGATGTCGCCATCTGGCGCTTGCGCGACGAAGTCGTTCGCACCTTCCGCGGTCGATAGGACCGCGGCGATGCCGGAGATGGCGCTTTCCGGGAACGCGGCGTGCATCTGCCGTACCGCATCGTCGACCCTCGCCTGTGTGCGGCCGTTGACGACGACTGAGGCGTGGGCCCGCGCCAGCCCCTCCGCGGTTGCTTGGCCGATGCCGGCGGTGGAGCCTGTCACGATGGCCGTGCGGCCGCTCAGATCAATCTTCATGGGTCCGTCCTCCTGCGTTGGCGCCGGTCACCACGTGGGTGCCGGCGCCATACTTCAGAGCGTGATGCCCGCCGCCGCCAGGGCACCGTCGATGCGGGCGTCGACTTCGCGCTTCGTCGCGGCCCAGGCCGGCACCGTGGCCAGCAAGCGCTGCTGCCATGCGACTAGGTTCGGGAACTCGTTCAGCGGGATCTTCGTCCGCTCGTTCTGCGAGAACGGACCGGCGACGTCGAAATCGGCGAGCGTCAGCCGGTCGCCGACCATGTAGTCGTGCTTGGCGAGATGCGCATCCAGTACGGACGCCGCCGCCCGAAGCTTGTCGGCCGCGAGCTTGACGATGGTCTCGTCGGCAGGCTGACCCATGAAGCGCTTGGCGAGCACCTCGTCGAAGGTGAGCGTCGCGAAGACCCGCCACTGCTCGCCCGACCAGAACATCCACTGCAGGATCTCGAACCGCTCCCGCGCCGTTCGACCCGCCAGGTGACTTCCCGCCTTCTCCGCGAGATAGAGGTTGATCGCCGCGGACTCGTAGAGCACGAAGTCGCCGTCCACCATCACGGGCGACAGCCCGTGCGGGTTCAGCTCCAGGAACTCGGGCGTATGGCTCTCGCCCTTAAAGAGATCGATATTCACGATCTCGATGTCGACGCCCATGGCGGCCGCCGCTGCCGTCACGCGACGCCGGCTGCCCGAACCGGGGTCGCCGTAGATCTTGATATCCATTGCGAAACACTCCTTCTGTTGGGTGATGGTGTGGGTGGTCAGGCAGGGACGCCGGCGCGCAGACGGTCGAGCACCGGCAGAAGCTCCGCCGGGTCGGGGCGCCGCGTGTAGTCGGGGTTGACCTCGGCGTAGGCGATCACGCCGTCGGACCCGATCACGTAGCGGGCCGGCATCGGCAGGACCCAGGCCGGATCGTCGTTGATCCTGGCCAGATCGTTGCCGAACTGGCGGTAGACCTCGATCAGGTCGTCCGGCAGCGCGAAGCGCAGGCCGAACCGGGCGGCGACGGTCGTGCCGGGGTCGCTCAGGATCGGAAAGCCGAGCTTGTTGTCGCGCTGCGACTTGCGGCTGTTCGCCGGCGTCTGAGGGGAGACCGCGACGAGGGCCGCGCCGCGCGCCTCGATCTCCGGCCGAACCCTCTCCAGCGCCTGGAGGTCATAGTTGCAGTAGGGGCACCAGACCCCGCGATAGAAGGTTGCGACCAGCGGTCCCCGCTGGAGCAGCGCCTGCGAGCTCACGCTGTTGCCGTCCGCATCCTTGAGCGTGAACGCGGGCGCCGTGTCGCCAGCCTTAAGCGCCTGATCGGCCTGTCGACCGTCGATCAGCGCCTGAGTCGCGCGCTGCATCGTGTCGAGCTGGTCACGGGTCGGCACCAGCGGAAAGCGTCCGTTCTCGAAGGCCTCGCGCAAGGCGTCGAGCTTGTCCTGGAGCCTCATCGCCGTTCTCCCGAGCGCCGTGGTGGCGCCGTGAGCCGGGAAGTAGGCCATCCGTCTAATCCGGTGTATCCGCTCTGCGCGAACAACATCTATCCGGATTTCAAATGAGTGACCGCTGGCAGGAAATGGCCGTGTTCGTCCGCGTGGCCGAGACCGGCAGCCTCTCGCGCGCGGCCCGCGAACTGACGCTCTCGCAGCCCTCCGTGTCGCGCATCATCGGTGCACTGGAGGCGCGGCTGGGCACGAAGCTGCTGCTGCGCACCACCCGCAGCATTTCGCTGACGGACGCCGGCAGCCTGTACCTTGAGCGCGCGAGATCCCTCCTCGCGGAGGTCGAGGAGGCCGAGCAGGCGGCCCGGGGAGTGGACTCACTGCAGGGCGTCATCCGCCTCGCGATACCGGTGCTCTACGGCTCACGCGCGGTCATTCCCGCGCTCTCCTCGTTCCTGGCCCGGCATCCGGATCTCCGGGTCGAGATGATCATGAGCGACGCGCGCCAGAACCTCATCACCGATGGGGTCGATGTCGCCATCCGCCTGGGCGTCGGACCGCTGGACGATTCCACCTTCGGAGCCCGCAGACTTGCGATGGTTGAGCGACTGGTGGTTGCGGCACCGGCCTACCTTGCAGCCCATGGCGCACCCAACAAGCCAGCCGAGCTCGCCCGACACAATTGCATCGTCCAGCACGGCCTGTTCGGTCGCGAGAGCTGGCGCTTCACGCACAACCAGACCGTCACCTTCGTCGATGTGCCCGCGAAGCTCTGGATCAACTCGGCGTCGGGGATCCTATCCGCTGCGGTGGCCGGGCTGGGCATCGCGCTGGCGACCCGCGTTATGGCCGGGGAGGAGTTGCAAACCGGCCAGCTGACCCAGGTGCTCGAAGCCTACCGGCTCGATCCGGCCCAGGTCCATGCGATCTTCCCGGCAGGTCCGAGGCCATCGGCGAAGGTCCGGGCTATCGTGGAGCACCTTGCAGCATCGCTCGCCACGAACTGATCTCCTGCATGACGCGGTCCTAGAACTCCTCGGCTCGGAAGCGTTCGAGCTGCTCTCGATCTTCGCCAGGCGCACTTGGACGCGGCCAGCGTTGGCTTCGATCGCCGTGGCGCGGGCGGTCAGCGCGGCGTTCTCAGCCTGGAGCTTCTCTACGAGATGAGAAAGGGCTCACGGTCCTCGATCTCCTCGGGGCGATGGGCCGCTTCAGCCTCACACGAGAGAGCTATTGATGGTGATTGAGGCCGCGATGTCTGCTTCAGAGAAGTTGTCCTCCGGCTTTGAATGACCGGGATGGCGCAAAGCCGAACGTCCGGTTCTGCGCGTATTGTCGATTCAGCATGACGTAAGCTGGCCGAAAGCGGCAGGTCCGCTTCGGAGTAGCTCTGCCGCAAAAGCAGACAGTCTCCTACCGACCTCTCTCAGACGTTCGGAAGGTCCGCTTGCCGGCAGCCCGACCAGCCCAGACGACCGGTCGTGGCCGGATGTGGCTTCTCCACTACAAGCCTCGGATCGCGAAGGCGAGGGGTCCGGCGGTTCGCTGGAAACTTCAGAAAGTTTGACGCCAGCATTCAGGATGGGCACGCCGTCCCGTTCGGCAAAACGATCTCATTATAGGTCGATTTATAGTTCTGTCCCGCCCGAACTGGCCAGGGCACATTTGCCTTGAAGGTGAACTGGTTGTTTGCCCCACCAACGAGCCGCATGACGCTGCTGCCGAAAATCGCTGGGTACGGCACGCTCACCTCAGCCAACACGTAGCGCATTCCGGCGAGTTGGAAGCCCTCGGGTACCTTGAGGTCGCTCGCTGCCCCGACCGTCCGCTTCGTAGCGTTGCTGCTGGCGTAGCTGGAACACACGCGCGGCTGCTGACCGGCACCGTCAGCGGGAACGCTGAGTGCGCTGATGACGATTTTGGCCCCGCTGCTGGGGTAAGGCGTGAGCACCAGTTTGGCCGCAGCTACGATATCGGTCATCGACGCCGCCGCCATCGTGGCCTGTCCGTCTCCTTGGGACGTCAGGTCGGCCACCGCGCGTGCCAGAAGCGTAACTCTGCGGTAATGATCGATCGCGCGCCCAAACTCCGTCGTGCCGAAAAGCAGCGCCAGCATGATCGGCAGGACCAGCGCGAATTCGATAGCCGCAACACCGCGCGCATCGTCGCCAAAGTGTGGGGTCACTCGACCCCGCCCAAGGATAATATCCGTTGCGGGCCCCATCACCTCAGCATCCTTTCCCCGACGAGGTGTCGTAGGGTTCGGTCCGGAACACCGCTGTGGACTGGATCAGTCTCGACCCGTCGCTGAAGCCGGGCATGCCCGCATAGAGGAAGCTGAACGCAAGCCGGTATTTGACCGCGGCGGTGAAGACCACAATGTCCCCAGGCTGGGCACAACTGTAATTTGTGCCGAAGCCTTTGGACCAATCCTTCGTGTTTGGGTCGAGCGGAGTCGGCACGGCCCCACTGGCGAAGGTGCTGCTCACGGCGACGTTGAGTTTCAGCGAACCGCAGTCGAACAAGCCTGCGATGCGCGACGCGTTTGTACCGCACATGGCAGTCTTCATGGCGGCGAGCAGGGTGGCGGAGTCGGACTGTCCAGTGTTCGCCTTCTGGAATTGGCCCGTGTAGATCGTCCGCCCGGCGCGCTGGAGTGCATCATCAAGGTTGCGTGCCGTCCAGACCATAATAGCGGTCTGCACGATCACCGCGAGCAGGCTCAGGAACGGCAAGGCTATCAACGCGAACTCGACGGCAGTCGCTCCGTCCTGCGTACCAAAGCGGCGAACGGCAATCGTGCAGACACGAAATAGGCGAGCTGAGGTCTGGGAGGCGGTGGCCACGTTGAGCGCTCGGCAAGGCTGCATGATCATGAGCTGACCATCTGAGCTACTCGACAATCCGCAGTTTCTTGTCGGCGACCTTCACCATGGTTGGACAGGAGACGACGATGCGAATGTCGTCGTAATCATGGTCGCTACCCGCGTCCGGCCGGTCCTCCCAACCGAAGTACATGTACTTGCCTTCGCTGCAACTCGCAGTCGCCGTGGCCGGCGTATGTGGTGTGTTATTGTTTGGCAGTATACCGCCGTTGTTCTTATTTTTACATTGATCAAGGTTGTCGCAAACAATTGTCTCTAGAATTGGAATTGACATATTTGTCGGTGACAAATTTCCGTTGGAATTAACACTGTAAGATTTTATATTATTTGTCTGCACGCGCGTTCCAGTGTCGATCACCGTATCAGTATAATACTGGTAGCTTTCTGATCGTGGGTCGTTCCATGCGGATTTGTTGTTGCGCGCGTTGCGGACGTTGCGCAGCATATAGGCGGGTGCCTCGTTTGCACCGCAGACCGGCGGCTTGGTTCCGAAGTTGGTGGGTGGGGTGGCGTTATCGGCGATGGGAACAGGAGTTGTGCGGCCTTTAGTGGCCGACGCCTGTTTGACTGGGTCGGAAGAATAACAGTACATAGAGATCTGGTTGTAATCCGCGGCGTCTGGCGAGAGCTGGCTGATCGCGGGCGATGAAGTCTGATAGACAGGCGCGACTCGGTTAACAGTAACTGCGGTCCCGACTATGATCTGACGAGGCATTCCGGGCAGCAGGTGCAGCAAGGTAGTTTTCAAAGTTGCCGAAATGGTGACGCGATAATTCGCACCATCAATCCATTTGCCATCGACCTGATAGCCGCTGGTCGTGCCCGCACTTCCAAGCCGTGTCGTGAGCTGGGCGCTAGCGAGACGAAGACCTTCATTTGCGGCTGCGACGGTGTCGGCGCTGGCGACGAGGAGGGCGGTGGCGTCGGCAACGCTGGACTCGACAGCGCGGATGCGTATGGCATTCCCGTAATCGATCACAAGGCCGCCTGCACCAAGGAGCAGAGGCAGGCCGAGACCGAAAATGATTAAAACATTACCACCCTCGCCGTTTTCCGAGGCCGTCAGCCGGCGCCATTTATTTCGCCGCATAGGACCCCTCGGCACTTTCTCCTGAGGACTACGAATTTGCGCAACACTCGCGCTCACATGTGCCTCAACCACATTAACATCAAATTATAGCCACTGGTGCGACAGCTTCGGATTTAAAGTTTGCTGCCTTACTTCATCATACAGTTAATATTCCATAAGTCTCCCCGCAGCGCTGGCGGCGATCTAGAGCTTAGTTCCAACAGAGCGTTCTACAAGAGTAATTGTACGTCGAGCAGCAAGCGCGCGCAGAATCAACCAATTTTTATAGTACATCATCCATCATGACAAAAGAAAAATCATTTAAAGACGAATAAAGGAGCGAAGCAGAACAGTAGAAATGCGAATTGCGGCGGCTATCATCCACAATCCCACGCTAAAAAACAGTAATATTACAAATGGCATTTGATAGAATGGTCCAAGTTCTGACGTTCCTGCATCGTCGCCGACAGTGATATCTGTCGCAGAGAAGGCCATCATGAGATAGATCATCCATGCTGCTTCGATGGCTAGAAAAGCCATGATCCATCGACGTAGTTCGCGCATTTTATCATCCAATATGCATTCATGCAGTGGTCATGGGCGTGCAAGCGAAAAATTTTGTCCCGCGCTTTGACGCTATCCGGCATTCTCCCGCCTATTTCTCAACATTTTAGAAAAAATTCGGATGAAACTGGGATAGAACGTCGGCTTCCAGATTAACAATCAAGGTCCGGTTGCCTCCCGAGCCGGAGTTACTGAGCGACCAACGACTTACCGTCTTCGGAAAGCACGTAATTACCCAGGCCTGTGATGGCCGGGTTCAGGCGCCCACGGTTTTGAGGATGGCGCCGAAGGAACTGCTGCCTGTGAGGCGCGCGGTATCGACGACGGTGCGGATGGCGGCCTCGCCCTCGGCCGCCCACATGGCGCGATAGCCGTTGGTGACCTTCCGCTGCACGACAGCCGGACGCAGCAGCCGCTCGGAGCCGTTGTTCGTCGGCTCGACCTTTCCGGGATAGGCGAGGAAGACCAGGAGCTGATCGCGGGCGCGGCTGATCTTGGCCTGCAGCTCGCGGGTCAGGTCACAGCGGCTCGGCGTGGCCAGGATGGCGCCGAGTTGCCGATCCAGGCTGCGGCGCTTGGCCGAGAGCGTCGCGGCAGCCAAGTGGGTGACGCGCTCGGCCAGGGCGAACACGCTCTGCAACCAGAGTTGCACGCGCCAGGGGACGGGATCGTCGCTGGCCTCGACGGCGTAGGCGACGTCGCGCGCCAGATGCGCCAGGCAGGTCTGGTGCTCGGCCGCATGGCCCTGTTGGGCGGTGTAGCGGTCGGAGATCCACACCGCGGGCCGGTGCCCGTCCATCATCTCGCGCACCACGACAGCACCGCGCGTCGGAGACGGCGTGTGCACCACCGCGTCGGCCGAGTGGAACAGCCAGTGGTAAGCGTTCGAGCCTTCGATGCGCACGCCGGTCTCGTCGCAGGCGACGACCTCAGCCTTGCGCAAGATCGCGATGGCCGCGTCGCGACCCGGACGGAAGCGGTCCTGCGCGCGCCGGAGCAGGTTCATCAGCCCGCCCTGGCTGAGGGTGAGGCCGCACAGATCGGAGAGCGCCGCCTGCAGCCGTTCGTACGAGAGCGCCTGAAAGGTCTTGAGGTACGTCGCCACCGCATGCAGCCGCGGACCAAAGGGCGTGCCGCGCGCCGCCTCCGGCACCGGTGCGACGACCCGCTCCCCGCAGCTCGGGCACCGGACCGCGAGCCGCTGGTGCTGCGTCACGACCGGCACCACCGCGGGCAGCTCGATCCGCTCAGAGACGCTGACGAGCTCTGCCGGAAGAGCGGCGTGCAGGCTGGCGCCGCAGCACGCACACGCCTCGGGACGATGCTGGACGATCGTATCGGGATCATCGCTCAGCACCCGGCTGTGACCCTCGTGACCGGGCTTGGCGCCGCCCGGCTTGGACTGCGCGCGCTGCTCTTTGCGATCCGTCGCGGGCGGTTTGGACGAGGTGCGCGAGGTCTTCTCTGGACGCTGCAGCCGCAGCACCAGCTCGATCAGCTCCTCGCGGCTCAGCCGTTCCAGTTCGCTGCGGCCCATCTCACGAGAGAATCAGCGAAATCGGCTCCCGGCAAGAGGCAAGCTCGTCCCGGCAAGCCGCCCAGCGGTGGTCGCTCGGCCGCCGACCGATCCACCCCGTGAGTAATTACGGTCGAACCTACCGAAAACCGTTTAAGGAAAATCTACGTTTGCGCTCCTTCGGAAGTGCGCCCCTGGTGGGATCGGACGCATGGTCAAGCCGACATGCCGCGGCCATCAGGCCGACGATACGGTGGCAGTTTCTGGCCTCGACGCATGGTTCCAGCAGGCGGTGTGACGCGTCGAGCCTGAAACATTTCGGCGCTCCCACCTAATGTTGGCAGACCAGCTCATAGGACTTAAGGCCATGAAGGGCGTGGAGCCGGCGGCCGTAGTTGGAGGCACCCACGAGTAGCCGCACGTATTGCCGAAGTCCATCATGGCTCAAGTGATGATGGCGCATGACCTCAGCGTCAGAGCTGCTCCCGATCGCGTTGCAACGGGACCGTCGGCCGCGTCCTTGCCGAGGCGGGCGCGGGTCCCCGCTCCCGTGCGGGAGAAGGGGTCCGTCGCGCCGAACCGGACAGAGGCTGCCCATTGTCCAGCCCGTTGCAACGCGATCGGGTGCGGCTCTCAATGATGCGGTTCATCCGCTCGATTGACCGCTCGTCCACGCGCAGCGGCCTGGTCCGGCGATGCTCGATTTTCGTCTGCTCGCCGGCCCACAACCGGTTGTCGGGCACGAAGGCGATTGAGCCAGCGGCGGCGCCGGCGACCAGGGCCACCGGGCCGAGCGGAGCCACTGCCGTGCAGACGAACATCGGATAGGCGGTGGCCGCGAGCGCTGCGGACCCCGGATCATGTTCATCTCTCGACGGCGCCATAGGTCCGTCATCGCAGCGCGTTCCGAGTAAGCGAACTACCTTTCCGCCATCTTGGGCTCGGTGGTGGATGATGCTACCTCGGGTCCCAAACTTCTCGACGCGAGGCGGCCGCTGGGGTCATTCCAACCTTGGTGCCGACCGTCGGACCGGCCATTCGGTCGGCGGCGCAATCGCCGCCGCGACATGGTCGACCGACGCCTACGGGCGCCGTCGCTCACCTAGCCGCAACGCATCATGGGTCAGGAACTCCAATAGCGTGGTCATGGGATCGAGCGGCGCTCGGCACAGCAATGTCGTGGAGCGTCTCTCCTGAGTGACCAGCCCGACATCGACGAGCTGCCTGAGGTGGTTCGACAGCGTGGACTTTGCATCGATCCCAAGCCGCTCCTGAAGGGCACCGACCGACAGTCCGGCATCCCCGGCGCTCCTGAGCTCGATCAGGATGCGCAGCCGGGTTGGGTTCCCCAGTGCTTCGAGAATGCTAGCGGCTGTACCGACGTCCATATCCTGGGTTCGACCACGGGCGTCCACGGTGTCAAGCCGGAGTCGTTCGCGGATACCTGCAACGATCGGGATCCGGGAGATGGCCGGCTCGTCAGGAGCTTGATCGTCCGCAAGGGTGCGGTCGGCGGCACCGGTGCCGGGCGCGAAGCCCGTGTCTTCCATCGGTGCCATGAACGCGTCGCTGCGCGATCGCGTGGCGCAGGGTGACCTCGTGAAGCCCTTCCCGCGAACGTGCGAACGCGACGCACGACGGAAGAGGTTTAGCGGCGGACGTTGTCCCACGGCGAGCCAGGACCTCGGCACGCTGACCGGCCACATCGTCTCGCAGCCAGGGGTTCGGGCGTAACCCCGCCCGCCGCCCGACGAACCTCGAGGGTGCCGGATCGAGCGCGCGTCGTATCCGATTGCCCGTGACCGGCCGATGGAAACGCGTTTCGACACCACTACGGAGACGGCCATGGTCAACAGGCGCTTTCTCGTAACGACCGGTCTCTGCGGAGGCGCTGCGGCACTGGCGGCCGGCTTGGGGACGGCCAGACCGGGTACGGCCCGGATCTTCGAAGGGGATCGGGGCGATGCCGAATGGCGCCGGCGCCTCTCTGCGGGACAGTACGAGGTCTTGCGCCGCAGCGGCACCGAGCGACCCTACACGAGCGCGCTGCTCGACGAGCATCGCCGGGGTGTGTTCACCTGCGCGGGCTGCGACCTCGCGACCTTCTCGTCCGTGGCCAAGTACGACAGTGGCACCGGTTGGCCGAGCTTCTGGGCGGCGCTCGACGGCGCCGTGGTCGAGGACGACGACCGCTCCTTCGGCGTGCTGCGGACCGCCGTCTCGTGCTGTCGCTGCGGCGGCCATCTGGGGCATGTCTTCGCGGACGGTCCGCAGCCGACCGGCTTGCGGTATTGCATGAACGGTGTGGCGTTGGGCTTCACGCCCATGGCGGCATGAGCGCTTCCATCGGCGCGGCCCTCGTCCCTGCCCCGGCACCGGATGGAAGGACCGTCCGGTGCCGCGCGACGGTCGGCGGTGCTCCGCACGGCCGCGATCGCGGTACCGGCGTCGAGGCCGATATGCGAGGTGCCGTGACGGGACGGCGACGCCACCGGTCCATTCGCCGGGTCGATCGTCGATCGGACCTCCGGGATTCGGTCCCGCGAAGGACGTGTCCGACCCCGCGCCTTCGGCCGACCGGGCGCGGAGCCTACCCCGAGGATCGTTGGGAGCGTCGTGGATGCGTGCGTCGGCGCGAAGGGACGTGATGCGTAGGCCCTGCCGTCGCCGCCGCGCCGCACGGGGCCCACGGTCGGACCCGCGTCGAGCGTGGGGTCGGCACCGGGGCTGCCCCTGTCGGACCTGGCTGATCCGATGCCGCCGGCCGCCCTGGAACCGAGCGACGACGCGCTGCTGCCTCGCCTGCGGCTCGGCGAGGAAGCCGCCTTCCGGATCCTCGTGCGGCGCCATCACGCGCGCCTCGTGGGGGTCGCCCGCGGCGCGCGCCTTCGGCCGGACGCGGCGGAGGAAGCGGTGCAGGAGGCTTGGATCGCGGTGATGCGCAACATCGCGGGTTTCGAGCCGCGCTCGTCCCTGCGCACTTGGCTGACCGGCATCGTCCTGAACATCGCGCGAAAGGCGTCGATCCAGGCCAGGCGAACGGCACCCTTCAACGAACTGGGTCGCCCGGAGCCGGACGGTGCGGAATCCGTTTTCGCCTCCGACGCCTTCCTCGCGGACGGTCATTGGCGCGAGGCTCCCTGGCATTGGAGCGAGATCGACCTCGAGCGCCGGCTTGCCGGTCGCCAAGGCTGGCACGCGGTCGAGGTGGCCATCGCCGACCTATCGCCGGACGAGGCCGCCGTGTTCCGGCTTCGCGACGTCGAGGGCTTCGGCCCGGGCGAGGCGGGGGACCTGCTCGGCCTCGGCGAGGCCCGTCAGCGCGCGCTGCTCGACCGGGCGAGGCAGAAGATACGACGGGTGTTCGAGACGATGACCCGCGACACGGTGCGGGGGTTGGGTACCCTGTCGACGGGGAGGACCGGATGCGGTGTCGGGAAGCGGCGGGGCAGGCGGGCGGATTCGTCGACGCGGAGGTGCCCGGACGGATGCGATGGCGGATCCGCCTCCATCTCGCGATCTGCGGGGACTGCCGTCGTTTCGTGGAACAGATCGCACACACTCGGGACACCCTCGGTCGGCTTTCTCCTCCGCCCCTTGATCCCGCCTGCGAGGACGCAATCGTGGCGGCGGTGCGGGCCGCCTCGCGATGAGGCTCCGTCAGCAGCCGGTGCAGATTGAGGTCGCAATCAGGGCGTGCAGGTCACGGCTCTTCAGGTCGAGCGCGGCGGTGGTCCCGCCGCGTCCGTCGGGGGCCGGGCCCGCCGGCTTGGTGGTACCGTTGGTCGTCATGTGGCGGAACAGCGCCCGTGGCATCGTCCGCGCCGGACCGACGCCCCGGCATGGGATCGATCGGCGCGGAGTGGGCCGGGACCCCGACCAGGCCGGTGAGAGCGACGGCAGCGATAGCGGCCCTGGTCGTGGTCTCGGTCCTCGTGAACGTTCGAGCGGGGGGCATTCAGGCGAAGGCGACGATCATCAGGCTGAGAAAGGCCACGAGGGCGCCGACGATCGGAGGAAGAGCTCGGGCGGGATCGAACATCGGACTTCTCCTCGGCGCGACGATCGCGCCATGATCCTCAGTGCCGGCAGGAGACCGGATCGGTGTGTGGCTGCGCACGCCGGGTGGCGTGGGGACGGAGCGGGACAGCGGGATGCCTGAAGCGGTGCCATTGCCGGGCGAGGCGTGCGAGTGGCTGGAGGCCGACGGGCTCGGCGGCTTCGCATCGGGCACGGCGGCGGGCGTCAGGACGCGGCGCTACCACGCGCTCCTGCTCACGGCGGCCCATCCGCCGACCGGGCGAGCGGTGCTCATCAACGGTATCGAGGCTTGGGTCGAGACGGCCGCCGGACGGTTCGACCTGTCCACCCAACGCTACCTGCCGGACGTCGTCCATCCGCGTGGCTTCGAACGGATCGTCGCATTCACGCACGATCCGTGGCCGTCCTGGACGTTCCGGATGCCGGACGGGACGCAGATCGTCCAGGAGATCCTGGTCGATGCAGATTCCTGCGACACGCTGTTGCGATGGCGGCGGATCTCGGGGAGCGGTCCCTGCACGCTCGTCGTCGTCCCGCTGCTCTCGGGACGGGACTATCACGGCCTGCAATCGGCGAACCCGGCCTTCGACTTCACGCCGCGGATCGGCGGCACAGAGGTCGGAGCCTGCGTCACGTGGCGTCCCTACCGAGATCGACCGGCCATATCCGCCCTGACCACAGGCCTCTATCGCCACGAACCGGATTGGTACCGCGAGTTCCTCTACGCCGCGGAGCGAGACCGCGGGCTCGACTGCGTCGAGGATCTCGCCGCGCCCGGCAGCTTCCGCTTCGACCTTGGGCAATCCGGGCCGGGACTCATGCTGCTGCGCGCGGGCGAAAGCGCGCCGGTCCGGGTCCGCGCCCTGGCGGACCGGATGGTCGCCGCCGCGCTCGCGGCGCGGGCAGGTCCGGACCTCCGCCGGAGCGCCGGGAGCTACCGGGTCGATCGCGGCCGGGGCAGCACCATGGTGGCCGGCTTTCCCTGGTTCACGGATTGGGGCCGCGACACCTTCGTCGCCCTGCGCGGCCTGCTGCTGGCGACCGGCGAACTCGCCGCCGCCGAGGCCATCCTGACCGCCTGGGCCGGTGCGGTGAGCGCCGGCATGATGCCCAACCGCTTCCCCGACTCCGGCGAGCAGCCGGAATACAATTCCGCGGACGCCTCGCTCTGGTACGTGGTCGCCGTGCACGACTTCCTGGAAGCCTCGGGCGCGGCCGGGCGCGGCGCCGGATCCGAGCCGGCGCTCCGGGAAGCCTGCCTGGCGATACTCGACGGCTACGCGTCCGGCACCCGCTTCGGCATCCGGGCCGATGCGGACGGCCTGATCGCTGCCGGCCAGCCCGGGACGCAGCTCACGTGGATGGACGCCAAGGTCGGCGACTGGGTCGTGACGCCCCGGGTCGGCAAGCCGGTCGAGATCCAGGCCCTCTGGGTCAACGCTCTCCACATCGCGGCGGCGCGCTGGGAGCCGCGGTTCGCCGCGATGGAGTCGACGGCGCGGGCGAGCTTCGCGCGGCGGTTTCCCAACCCGGCCGGCGGCCTGTTCGACGTCGTCGACGTCGACCACGTTCCCGGCACGCACGATGCGGCGCTGCGCCCGAACCAGATCTTCGCCGTCGGTGGCCTCCCGTTTCCGCTGCTGACCGGGGACGACGCGAGGTCCGTCGTCGATGCGGTCGCGGCCAGGCTCCTGACCCCGCTCGGACTGCGCAGCCTGTCGCCGGACGATCCCGCCTATGTCGGCCGCTACGGGGGCGATGCGCGGGCGCGGGACGGGGCGTACCACCAGGGCACAGTCTGGCCGTGGCTGCTCGGCCCCTTCGTCGACGCGTGGCTCTCCGTCCGCGGTCGCAGCGAGGCGGCCTTGGCCGAGGGCCGGGCTCGCTTCCTGCCGCCGTTGGAGCAGCACCTCGGCGAGGCCGGCCTCGGCCACGTCAGCGAGGTCGCCGACGGCGACGCACCCCACAGGCCCGGCGGCTGCCCCTTCCAGGCTTGGTCGCTCGGCGAGTACGTCCGCATCCGCCGAATGCTCGGCCTCGAAGCGTTCTGAGGGAGACCGCGATGGCCGAGGACCGGATCCCATCCCCCCTGCTCGAAACCGAGGAAGGGCGCCGACTTCGGGCCTGTGCCGCGGAGGGCTGGCACCGTTGGGGGCCGTATCTCGCCGAGCGGCAATGGGGCACGGTCCGCGAGGATTACAGCCGGGACGGCACCGCCTGGGACTACCTGCCCCACGACCACGCGCGCTCGCGGGCGTACCGCTGGGGCGAGGACGGCATTGCCGGGTTCAGCGACGACAAGCAGCTCTGGTGCCTCGCGCTGGCCCTCTGGAACGGGCGCGATCCCATCCTCAAGGAGCGGATGTTCGGCCTGACCAACGCGGAAGGCAACCACGGCGAGGACGTGAAGGAACTCTACTGGTTCCTCGACGGCACGCCGACGCACGCGTACATGCGGATGCTCTACAGGTACCCGCAGGCAGCGTTTCCCTACGCCGACCTCGTGGCCGAGAACGGGCGGCGCAAGGGCCGCAGCATGCCCGAATACGAGCTCGCCGACACCGGCGCGCTGGCGGAGAACCGCTGCTTCGACGTCACCGTCGAGTATGCCAAGGCGGCCCCCGAGGACGTGCTGATGCGGGTCTCGGTGGTCAATCGCGGCCCGGAAGCGGCCGAGGTCCATGTCCTGCCCCACCTCTGGTCGCGCAACACGTGGTCGTGGCGCGCCGATCCGAAACGGCCGCTCCTACGCCTGGTCGAGGGCCCGTCGGTGGAGGCGACCCGGCCGGCGGGTCCTCGGCGGCTCTTTACGGCCCTGCAGCCGGCCGAGTTCCTGTTCTGCGAGAACGAGACCAACGCCTCGCGGCTCTTCGGTGCGAGCGGATCGTACCACCCCAAGGACGCGATCAACGACGACGTGGTGGCGGGAACCCGGCACCGCGTGAACCCGCTGCACGAGGGCACCAAATGCGCGGCGCTCAGCCAGCACAGGCTCGCGCCCGGTCAGACGATCGTCCTGCGCTACCGGTTGAGCCCGGCTGATGCGCCGGGCCTCGATGAGGCGGGTTTCGAGGCGGTGTTCGCGCGCCGGATCGCGGAGGCGGACGCCTTCTACGCCGCGCTGCAGAGCGACATGGCGGATCCCGACGCGCGCCTCGTCCAGCGCCAGGCGCTCGCCGGCATGCTCTGGTCGAAGCAGTTTTACCATTTCGACGTGCGCCGGTGGCTGATGGGCGACCCGACGCAGCCGGCGCCCCCGCCGGAGCGTCGGAACGGGCGCGACCACGACTGGATGCACCTCAACAACGCCGACATCGTCTCGATGCCCGACACCTGGGAATACCCATGGTATGCGGCCTGGGACCTCGCCTTCCACTGCGTGACCTTCGCGCTGATCGACCCCGAATTCGCCAAGGGTCAGCTCGTGCTGCTGACGCGCGAGTGGTACATGCATCCCAACGGGCAGTTGCCGGCCTACGAGTGGGCCTTCGGCGACGTCAACCCGCCGGTGCACGCCTGGGCGGCCCTGCGCGTCTACCAGATGGACGCCGCCCTCACGGGGCGTCCCGACCGGACCTTCCTGGAGCGGGTGTTCCACAAGCTGATGCTGAACTTCACCTGGTGGGTGAACCGCAAGGACGCGGACGGCCGCAACGTCTTCCAGGGCGGCTTCCTCGGGCTCGACAACATCGGCATCTTCGATCGGTCGGCGCCGCTGCCGACCGGCGGCACCATCGACCAGGCCGACGGGACCGCCTGGATGGCGATGTACACGCTCAACCTCATGCGGATCGCCCTCGAGCTGGCCGCCGAGGATCCGGTCTACGAGGACATCGCGACCAAGTTCTTCGAGCACTTCCTCTACATCGCCGAGGCGATGACCGACATCGGCGGCAGCGGGGTCGGGCTCTGGGACGAGGCGGATCAGTTCTTCTACGATGTCCTGAACCTACCCGATGGCCGGACGTTGCCGCTGCGCGTGCGCTCGCTCGTGGGGCTGATCCCCCTGTGCGCCGTCGAGGTGCTCGACATCGCGCTGCGCGACCGCTTTCCCGGCTTCGCGCGCCGGACCGAGTGGATGCTGCGCAACCGGCCGGACCTCGCCGCCCTGGTCTCGCACTGGAGCCAGGGCGCGGGCGAGGGCCCGCTCCCAGGCCCGGACGGCGACAGGATGTTGCTGTCGCTGCTGCGCCGGCATCGCATGAAGGCACTGCTGGCACGCATGCTCGACGAGACCGAGTTGCTGTCCGACCACGGTGTCCGCTCCCTGTCGAAGGCGCATGCCGCGCACCCCTTCGCCCTCGATTGGGACGGCGCACGCTACGCCGTGGATTACGAGCCGGCCGAGTCGACGACGGCCACGTTCGGCGGCAACTCGAACTGGCGTGGACCGGTCTGGATGCCGATCAACATCCTCCTGATCGAGGCGCTCGACCGCTTCGGGACGTTCTACGGGGACGATATCCGCTTCGAGTGCCCGACCGGATCCGGTCGCTACCTCAGCCTGCCCGAGATTGCCGACGAATTGAGCAGGCGCCTGTGCCGCCCGTTCCTGCTCGGTCCTGACGGCCGCCGGCCGGTGCTCCGCTCCTACGGCACCCTCGCCGACGATCCGCACGTGCGCGACTGCATCCCGTTCCACGAATACTTCGACGGCGATACCGGCGCCGGGCTCGGGGCGATGCATCAGACGGGCTGGACGGGTCTGGTCGCGCTCCTACTCAGACCCGGTCGCCTCGCCGCCCTGCCGGCGACCCGCGCCATCCCGTCCTGACGGCCGAACCGGCGGTTCGGTTCGGGGACGTCGCGTCCTCCCCAGGAAGCCGCCGAGCCCCGCCCGGTTGGCCGAGGCGCGCGGCGGGAAGCGCCCGGAAGCTATCATCCGTCCGGCGCCGCGCCTGTATCCCACAAGGCCGCGAACCCGGTTTCCGAGCGGAAGCGGCTCATGATCGCGCCGAGACGCTCGCACGCCTCGACGAGATTCCGTCGCGGGGCGGTCGCTATGCCGAGCAACAGACCCGGCCGGCCCATGTCGGGCGCGGCGTACCACGGGGATAATGGCATCGGCGCCAGGCCGAACGCTGACGCCTGCTTGGCGAGGGCGGGATCCGGTGCATCCCGCGCCAGCGGTACCAGGGCGGCCAAGCCGGCGGTCGACACCTCGCCGACTTGGGGCCGAAGCGCCGCCAACAGTCCGTCGCGCCGCGCCGAGTAGACGCGCTTGGTCCGCCGCAGGTGGCGCATGTAGTGCCCTTCGCGCATGAATGCGGCGACCGCCGTCTGCAGCGACGGCCCCGGCGCCGGCGCCAGGCAGGCCGCGACCTCGGCGAAACGCGGGACCAGCGCGGCCGGAACGACGACGAAGCCGAGGCGCAGCGCCGGACTGAGCGTCTTGCTGAACGAACCGATGTGGATGACGCGTCCCGCGCGGTCGAGCGAGGCCAGGGCCGGGGCGGCCCGTCCCCCCAGTTGCAATTCGCCGAGGTAATCGTCCTCGATGACCCACGCTCCCGCCGCGTTGGCCCAATCGAGCAGGCCGAGGCGGCGGCCGAGCGATAGCGTGACGCCTAGCGGTGCCTGCTGCCCGGGCGTCACGACCGCCAACGCCGCGTCCGGAGCGAAGCGTCGACCCCGGTCGACATCGATGCCGTCGGCGTCGACGGGCACCGGAACGAGGGTCAGCCCCGCGAGGCGAAGCCCATGCCGGGTGAACGGGAAGCCGGGATCCTCCACCCACGCCCCGCGTCCCTCCAGGCGGAGGGCGCGCAGGGTCAAGCCGAGGCCACCCGCGAAGCCGGCGGTCACCAGGACCTGGTCCGCCGAGCATGCGACGCCCCGCGCCAGGGCGAGGTAAGCGGCGATCTCCCGCCGCAGTTCCGGCTCGCCGCGTGGGTCCGGGTACAGGGCGGGGGCGCTCGCCTCGGCCCGTACGGCCTGGGCGCGGATGCGGGCGAACAGGGTGGCCGGAAAGGTGTCGGGGCCCGGCACGCCCATCTGGAAGACCGCCGGCCCCGCGGTCATCTCCCGGTAGGTTTCCATGAAGGGACCGGCATCGGAGGGTTGCCCCGGCGGCCTTGCCATATGCGGGCGGTCGGCAACGCGCGTACCCGCAGTGCGCGATGCCACGACGAATTGCGCGGCTGCGAGCTTTTCGTAGGCCACACGCACCGTGCCCCGCGCGACGCCAAGCTGTGCCGCGAGGTCGAGCCATGACGGCAGGCGGGCGCCCGGGACGAGGATCCCGCTCTCGATGGCGGCCTCGATACCCGTCCGGATCTGCTCGGCCAGGGATGTCTTGGCGGCGCGGTCGATCTCCAGGTGCAGCGGCTGTTCCATGCCCTGTGGTACACGATCAACGGCGGTTTTTGGTACTTTATCGAAGCCCACGCGCGAGCCACTGTGCGGGCACAGGAGAAGTTTGCGATGAGACCGTCAGTCCTGACCTTAGCCGTTGCCCTGGTCGCGGCGAGTCCGGTGGCCGCTCGCGATCTGGTGGAGAAGGCCACCCCGGCCTTCCATCGCGAGCTGCCGAATGTCCCCGGCAAGTCACTGATCGCCGTGACGGTCGACTATCCACCCGGTGCCGCATCGCCTCCCCACCGCCACGCGAGATCGGCTTTCATCTTCGCTTACGTCGTGTCCGGAGCCATCGTGTCGCAGGTCGATGAGGGCCCCAGGCGGGTCTACCGAGCCGGGGACAGCTTCTACGAGGACCCCGGTTCCCGACACCTCGTCAGCCGCAACGCGAGCTCCACCGAGCCTGCGCGGCTGCTCGCCGTGTTCGTGGTCGACACCGACGACAAGGTTTTGGTCACGCCCGAACAGCAGTGACCGTACGAACCGGAGCCCGAACAATGAGCCAGCGCATCGACTACTCCGCGGTCGCGCCCGACGGCGCCAAGGCGCTCGGGAGCGTGTACGGCTACATCGCGCGGAGCGGGTTGCCGCCGCTGCTGGTCGAACTGGTCTACCTGCGGGTATCGCAGATCAACAACTGCGCCTTCTGCCTCGACATGCACACCCGCAGCCTCGTCGACAAGGGCGTCGGCATCGAGAAGCTGGCGTTGGTGCAGGCATGGGCGGAGGCCGGCGACCTGTTCGATGCGCGGGAACGCGCCGCACTCGCTTGGGCCGAGACGGTGACCCGCGTCGCCGAAACCGGGGTGCCCGATGCCGACTATCGAGCGGCCCGACAAGCTTTCAACGAGCGCGAACTCACCGATCTGACCATCGCGGTGGGCCTGATGAACGCCTACAACCGAGTGGCCATAAGTTTTCGTAGCATGCCGCAGGCCGTGCACAAGCGTTAGGGATCGCGTCGCTCTCACCGACGCCGGCGGCCGCCCCCGCGAAAAGCGAACGCGGCGGATGGCCCCGGCGTCGAACTGCGGCGGCCCATGATCCGTCGTGCCAAGGCGCTGCAGGGATCGACGCGGACGCCCCGGCGCGGGATTCTGGATGTCCGTCAAGGGCCGGCACAGGCAATCGTCGCGGTCGGTCTGTGCCGGAAAGGCCGGAACGTCGTCGCGGAACCGGGCCATCGTCCGCTCCGCCAAGCCACGTCCCCGTGCGATCGCGGCACCCTTCCCGAGCCGTTCCCCAGCACCAACGTTAGAACGCGGGGAGGGGGACCGCGAACTGGACCCAGTAGCGATCACCCTCCGGGCCGTTCCGCACGGCGAACTCGCGTTGATACTTGAAAGCGATCGCTTCCGCTTTCGAAAAGTAGTAGATCATCTGCACGCCGGCGGCGTTCTTCTCCAGGTAGTTTCCATCGTTATAGACGATACCATTGATCGTATCCTTGCTCAGCTGTCGCGTGATGAAGCCGGTGGCTCCGATGAAGAAATTCGGTATCGACTCGAACGGAGCATAGTTCGCGGCAAGGTCGATATTGAAGATGCTGCCGGAGCGGTAGCCGGTCGCACCGTTCTTGCCGTTGACGGTGAATACGGTCTGGGCACTCAGCTCGAGGCGCGGCGTCGGGAAGTAGGTGATGGCGAGTTCTTGGTTGAAACTCACGTAGTTGAGGCCGCCGTTCGCTACGGAATTGGGGTTGTATCCCGCGCTGACGGTCGGCAGGAACACGCCAGGCCCCGCCATCAGATGCAGATTCTCGGTGTTGTATGTGATGTAGAGTGGCGTGACGTAGGCGTAATTGAGCGTGTTCTGCGAATCTCGCTGACTGCCAACCCGTGCGTCGACGTGGTTCCCCACGATCACGAGACCCGACGAGAAGTTCCACGGGCCGGTGTCCGTCTTCCAGGTATGGACGGCACGACTGGCGTTCGCGACCACGTTCAGGTCGAACGATACCGGCAGCCTCTCGCCATTCGCGCCCTTGAGGCTGCCCGCGTGGTAGTACAGAAAATAATCGTAGTATTCGGTCTGGCCGGGTGGTGGCAGGGCGCCGGGAACGATCGTCTGAACACCGAGTGGCCAATATGTATTGCCGTTCTCGGTTCCGGACGCCGTATTCGTAAACGCAAGAATACCCAATGATGCTGCGACGGCCAAATATTGATATCTAAGGATATCGCGTTGAATAAAAGGATCATTCTTCATGACAATTTCTCCCCCTCGCCCGCGATCACGGGTTGCTGCCACCACAACTCGAGAAATCCCGCGATGACCTACTCGGTCCGCCGCTATTCGATTTTTGCAAGTAAGCTATGAAGCCAGCGCAGAGCCGTCTAATCGATAATTCAAATACCACGTATCAATATCAGTAATGTGTTGATAAAACAGGATGATAGACTGCATAAAGAGGAGATATGCCGATTATGGTCTCGAATTGCGAGCATATATCATTGAGAACGGGCGTTGATTATGGAGTGCCTATCGAGCAAAGATTTGCAGAGATATAGCGCTCGATGAGCCATTAGGCATGAGATATCTTCCCGCAATGGGAGCTTGGATCCGTGATCTTCCGGTGTCGGATCTTCCGATCCGTCGATCGTCCTTGCGGTCGACGGCCGCTCTGCCATCGGCATCGAAGCCGTTTCCGATCGTGGGGGCGCCCGGGATCGGCCGCTGCATCGGTCGTCGCGTAGTCGCCGTCCGGGAGCGTTGCTGCGCGGAGGGATCGCCGTTGGCTCGGGGCCACGATGGCCGGGATGCCGAAACCGGTGTCGCTTGAGGGGTGACAGGAAGCCGGCCAACCGGCTCCGGATGGCGATGGGTCGCTGAGGGCCACCGCCGAAGCATGGTTGCACGCGAGCCCGTCGGGAAACGCCGCGACGCGGCGGCGGTCCCGATATCCGAGGGTCGCGGACACGCGCCCCCGGCCGCGAGGGCGCCTTGCGAGGGAGGCCACGCTCCCGACCGTGCCTACCGGGGATCGAAGGTTGGATGCCGTTTCCCCAGATCGGCGCTCGGCCGGCCGACGTCGCGGCCTCCGCCGATCATCAGGCGCCGAGGCGGCCGATCGATCCTCAAACAAGCACTCCGCGGATCTCCTGCTGGATTCGTTGCAGGCCCGGGAGGTAGAGGGCAACCATCTCGGTCGCGGCGACCTGCGGGGCCGGGGCCCCGACGTTCAAGGCCGCCACCACGCGTCCGCGGCGATCGGTCAAGGGCACCGCGATCGAGCAAAGTCCGAGCTCGAGCTCCTGATCGACGAGCGAGTAACCTTGTTCGCGCACCCGCGCGAGCTCGATGTGCAGGCTTTCGACCGACGCCTTGGTCAGGGGCGTGTGCGCCCGCAAGGCGGAACCCTCGAGTACGGCGTGGGCTTCGGGCTCCGGGAGCGCGGCGAGGAGCACCCGCCCCATGGACGCGCACCAAGCCGGCAGGCGCGAGCCCGGCACCAAGTTGATCGACATCACGCGCTTCTGCGCGGCCCGCGCGACGTAGACGATCTCCGCCCCCTCGAGCACGCTGGCGGAGGCGCTCTGCCCAATCTCCTCCGAGAATCTGTCGAGATGCGGCTGTATTAGGCGCGGCAGTGGCGTCGCGACCAAGTACGCATGGCCGAGACGGAGCACCCTGGGTGTCAGCTCGAAGTATTTGCCATCGTACCGTGCATAACCGAGCTCCGCGAGGGTCAACAGGCTTCGGCGCGCGGCGGCGCGGTCCAATCCGGTCGACGCGGCGATGCTCGTGATCGTCTGACGGGGACTGCCGGCGTCGAACGCCTCGATCACCCTCAATCCCTTGGCAAACCCAGCGAGGAAATCGGTCTGCTTCATCGGCGTCTCCAAAAGTGCGGCATATGAACAAAGTTCACATGCCGCACTTTTCTATTGCTGTCGAATCGCTTGGGTCCTATCGGTCCATCGCCGGGAACATAGGGCGGACAAGGGGCGCTTCGGCCATGGACAAGACGGCGAGGACGCTCGACGACGCGGTGTCCGGCATCGGCGATGGCGCGACGGTCATGATCGGCGGCTTCGGAGGCGCCGGCGCACCGATCGAGCTGATCCACGCGCTGATCGATCGGCGTCCCCAGAACCTCACGGTCATCAACAACAATGCGGGAAGCGGTCGCATCGGCATCGCCGCGATGATTGATGCCGGGATCGTCAGGAAGATGATCTGCTCGTTCCCGCGCTCGTCCGATCCGCGGGCCTTCACTGAGCGCTACCTCGCTGGGGATATCGAGTTGGAACTGGTACCGCAGGGAACCTTGGCCGAGCGCATCCGGGCCGGCGGGGCCGGCATCCCCGCCTTCTATACGCCGACCGGCTACGGCACCGAACTCGCCGAGGGCAAGGTCGTCGCCGAGTTCGATGGCCGTCCCTACGTGCAGGAGCGTTGGCTCAAGGCCGATTTCGCCCTCGTGAAAGCCGAGGTGGGCGATCCGCTCGGCAACCTTGCCTTCAGGAAGGCGGCCCGCAACTTCGGCCCGCTGATGTGCATGGCCGCGGCGATGACCGTCGTCCAAGTCTCGAGGATCGTCCCGGCCGGCGGGATCGACCCGGAGGCCGTCGTGACCCCGGGCATCTTCGTCGACCGGATCGTCGAGGTGCCGGACCCCCGCCAAGAGGAAGAGCTCATCCGGGCAGGAGCGATCTACCAATGACGAGCATCGGTCGCGACGCCAAGCTGTCCAACGCCCAGATCGCCTGGCGGGCCGGGCAGGACATCGCCGACGGCGCCTACGTCAACCTCGGCATCGGTTTCCCGGAGATGGTGGCCCGCTACCGGCCTCCGGGCCGCGAGCCCGTCTTCCACACGGAAAACGGCATCCTGAACTTCGGCGAACCCCCCGCCGAGGGCCAGGAGGACTGGGACCTGATCAACGCCGGCAAGAAGGCGGTCACGCTCAAGCCGGGCGCAGCGTTCTTCCATCACGCGGACAGCTTCGCGATGGTGCGTGGCGGTCACCTCGACGTCGCCATCCTCGGCGCCTACCAGGTGTCGCAGCGCGGTGACCTCGCCAACTGGCGCGCCGGCGCCAAGGGGGTCCCCGCCGTCGGCGGTGCCATGGACCTGGTGCATGGCGCCAAGCAGGTCTTCGTCATCACGGAGCACGTCACCAAGACCGGCGAGCCGAAACTCGTCGAGCGATGCGGCTTCCCGCTCACCGGCGTCGCCTGCGTCACCCGCATCTATACGAGCCATGCGGTCGTCGACGTCGTGGAGGGACGCTTCGTGCTGCGCGAGAAGCTGCCGGGCCTGTCCCTCGACGGTCTCCAGTCGATCACCGGCGCGCCGCTGCACCTCGACGGCGCCGTGGCCGACCTTGTCGCACCGGAACTGTGAGGGAAGCCACAATGCCGGAAGCCTTCATCTGCGACTACGTCCGAACCCCGATCGGCCGGTTCGGCGGGTCGCTCGCAGCGGTTCGGGCCGACGATCTCGGCGCCGTTCCGCTCAAGGCCCTCATGGCGAAGCATCCCCGGCTCGACTGGGAGGCGGTGGACGACGTGATCTATGGCTGCGCCAACCAAGCCGGCGAGGACAACCGCAACGTCGCCCGCATGTCCGCCCTGTTGGCGGGTTTGCCGGTGGCGGTGAGCGGCACGACGATCAACCGGCTGTGCGGCTCGGGCATGGATGCGGTCGTCACCGCGGCCCGGGCCATCAGGGCTGGCGAGGCGGACCTCGTCATCGCCGGCGGCGTGGAAAGCATGAGCCGGGCGCCCTTCGTCCTGCCGAAGGCCGATGCCGCCTTCTCCCGCAAGGCGGAGATCCACGACACCACCATCGGCTGGCGCTTCGTCAACCCGCTGATGCAGGCTCGATACGGCGTCGATTCGATGCCGGAAACCGGCGAGAACGTCGCGGAGGCCTACGGGATCGGCCGGGAGGACCAGGACGCCTTCGCGGTCCGCTCGCAGGCCAACGCCGCGGGCGCCCAGGCCAGCGGCCGGCTGGCGAGGGAGATCACGCCCGTCACCGTCCCGCGGCGCAAGGGCGATCCGGTTCTCGTCGAAACGGACGAGCATCCGCGAGCCACGACCGTGGAGGCGCTGGCCAAATTGCCGACCCCGTTCCGGAAGGGCGGCACGGTCACCGCGGGAAATGCCTCGGGCGTGAACGACGGAGCCGCCGCCCTGATCGTCGCCTCCGAGGCCGGAGCCAAGCAACACAACCTTACCCCGATCGCGCGCATCCTCGGCGGTGCGACAGCGGGCGTCCCGCCCCGCATCATGGGGATGGGACCCGTACCAGCCTCGCGCCGGCTGATGGCAAGGCTCGACCTCGGGCAGGAACGATTCGACGTCGTCGAACTCAACGAGGCCTTCGCCTCGCAAGGGCTCGCCGTCCTGCGCGAACTCGGCATCGACGGGGACGACGCGCGCGTCAACCGCAACGGCGGCGCCATCGCGCTCGGCCATCCGCTCGGGATGTCGGGCGCGCGGATCACGGGCACCGCCGCGCTCGAGCTGCTGGAGACCGGCGGTCGCTACTCCCTGTCGACCATGTGCATCGGTGTGGGGCAGGGCATCGCGATCGCGCTCGAACGCGTCTGAGGGGCTCCCCAGGGCGGTGGGGAGGGCCATCCGCGCCGCATTTCGATGGACGGCATCGGCGACGGCCGCCAAGCCTTCGGGTCCCCGCCGGCCATCATCTGCGCCATCGAGGGCGCGTCGATCGACGTGCCCGACGACCCCGTCGAACCGGACGATCACCGTGCATTATTCCCGTGTTACCGAGACTGTGGCAGCCTTCGCCCGCGGCGAGATCGTGGTCGTCACCGACGACGACGATCGCGAGAACGAGGGTGACCTCGTCGTCGCGGCCTCGCTCTGCACGCCAGAGAAGATGGCCTTCATCATCCGCAACACCTGCGGCATCGTCTGCGCGCCGATCACTCAGAACGAGGCGCGCCGCCTGCGGCTCGACCCGATGGTGGCCTCAAACGACGCGCCGCTCGGCACGGCCTTCACCGTGACGGTCGACGTCAAACACGGCCTGACGACCGGCATCTCGGCCGAGCAGCGCTGCAACACGGTGCGGGCGCTCGCCAACGGCAACATGGGCGCGGGCGACTTCGTGCGGCCAGGCCACGTCTTCCCGCTGATCGCCCGGGATGGCGGCGTGCTCATGCGCTCGGGGCACACCGAGGCCGCGGTCGATCTCTGCCGGTTGGCCGAGCTGCCGCCCGTCGGCGTGATCTGCGAACTCGCCAACGACGACGGCGCCGTGATGAAGGGGCCGCAGATCGAGGCCTTCGCCGAGAAGCACGGACTCAAGCAGGTGTCGGTGGCTGACCTCATCGCCTATCGACAGGCGCGAGACCGGCTGGTCGAGCGCATCGGCAGCTTCCCGATCAAGACCGAGTTCGGGCCGCTGACCGGTTACGCCTTTGTCACGCCCTTCGACGCGGTCCAGCAATTCGCCTTCGTCCACGGCGAGATCGGCGACGGGCGCGACGTGCTCGTGCGTCTGCATCGCTCGAATGTCGTCGCCGACGCGATCGAGGGCGGCAGACAGATCAGGTCCGTGATGCGCCGCTTCGCCGAGGAAGGCAGAGGAGTGCTGGTCTATCTGCGCGATGGCACCGCCGGCGTGCCGCTATCGCGCTTCGCGGCCGGCTCGGAGGGGGGCGCCGAGGCGCAGCGCGTCCGCCAGTGGCGCGAGGTCGGTCTCGGCGCCCAGATCCTGCGCGACCTGGGCGTCAGCTCGATCCGCAATATCAGCGGCTCGCCGCGATCCTATGTCGGCTTGACCGGTTTCGGCATCGAGATCGTCGGCGGCGAGCCGCTCGACGCCTGATGCCCCGCCGCATCCGTTCGCGGATGCATCACCAACCCGCGGATGATTTGCACCGGCGCCGCTGACATCTCGCAGCCGTCGGCGGACGGTGCTCGGAAAGTCGAGCGATCATGCGGCCCTCCGCTCGGCGTCGGCTATCGCGAAGGCGAGCGCGTCGGCAGCGGCGAGCGGTCGGCTTAACAGGAAGCCTTGCACCTCCGTGCAGCCTTCCTGCTTCACCTGATCCAATTGCTCCCAGGTTTCCACGCCCTCGGCCACCACACGTTTGCCGAGCCGCTCGCCGAGGTCCGCTACCGCCCGAACGATCGCCGCCGTCTCCGGTTCGGCGATGTCGCGGACGAAGGCGCGATCAAGCTTGATCTTGTCGAACGGGAACCGGCGCAGGTAGCTCAACGACGAGAATCCGGTGCCGAAGTCGTCGAGTGCCACCTCGGCGCCCAGCCCGCGCAGCCGATGCAAGCGTGTCAGCGCATCGTCCGCATCGCGCATCAACACACTTTCCGTGACCTCCAGCGTCAGGCGCCGAGCGTCCAGGCCCGATCCCGCGAGCGCGGTCATCACCGCCTCTTCCAATCCGTCGCGGATCTGAACCGTCGATACATTCACCGCGACCCGGATCGGTGCAGGCCAGCGCTGCGCCTCGCGGCATGCTCGGTCCAGCGCCCAGGCGCCGAGCGGCACGATCAGCCCGGTCTCTTCGGCTACCGGGATGAAATCCGCGGGTGAGATCGCGCCACGCTCGGGGTGGTCCCAGCGCATCAGCGCCTCGAAGCTGACCACCGCTTTCGTGGTCACGTCGATCACCGGCTGGTAGACGAGGGAGAAGTCGCCACGCCGGATCGCTTCCTTCATATCGAGCGCCAGCGAGCCCCGCACCGCAGCCCGCCGGTGTACGTTGGGTCGGAACAGGCGGCAGATTCCGCGCCCGGCTGCCTTGGCCTCGTAGAGCGCGGCGTCGGCGTGCTTGAACACCTCGTCCGCATCGCCGCCGCCCTGGGGCACCATCGCGTAGCCGATGCTGATGCCCACCTCGACGCGTGCTTGGTCGATCTCGACAGGGGCACTGACCGCCGCGATGATCCGCTCCGCCACGCGTCGCGCGCTGGATTCGCCGTCCAGGCCTCCGAGCACCAGCGCGAACTCGTCACCGCCGAGGCGGGCTGCGATGTCGCCCTCGTTCAGGACCGCACGCATGCGCGCGGCCACCACGCAGAGCAGGCGGTCACCGACCATGTGGCCGAGCGTGTCGTTCACCGCCTTGAATCCGTCGAGGTCGCAGACCAGGACGGCGAAACGACCAGGGGCCGTCGCGGTTGCCCGGATGGCGCAATCGAGGCGTTCGCGGAACAGCAAGCGGTTGGACAGCCCGGTGAGCGCGTCGTGGTAGGCCATGTGCTCGACGCGCGCTTCGGCCTCCTTGCGCCGCGAGATGTCGATCTGCGTGCCGACCATCCGTGTCGCGTGCCCCGTCGCGGCGCGCTCGACGACACGGCCGCGGGTCAGGACCCAAAAGTAATCGCCATCTCTGCGACAGAGCCGGTGCTCGCAGGTGAACGCGAGCGTCAGGCCCTTGAGGTGCTCGCGCAACGCGCGAGCCATCCGTTCGCGATCCTCGGGATGCACGAACTGTGCGTAGGCGGACATCGCGATGCGTTGGCAGCCCCCGTCTCCCAGCCGGTGCATCCACTGGTCCGAGACCCAGATCTCACCGGCCGCGAGATCCCAATCCCAGATCCCGTCCTCGCCGCTGTCGAGGGCGAGCGCGAGCCGCTCCTCGCTCATCCGCAAGCGCGCCTCGGCCTCACGGCGCCGCGTCGTGTCGATGTAGGTGCGCAGATAGCCGCCCCCTTGCAACCGCACGACGCGCACCTCCAGGCTCGTCCCATCCGGTCGCTGACGCTCGAACACGTCCGGCAAGCTCGCGAGGTCGGCGGCCACGAGCGCGCCTTCCAGGGTGTTCGGGCTGGTCCGGTACTCGCCGCGCGCGACCTGGAAGGCGTTGATCGCGCTGTAGGGGCTGCCCTCGTGCAGGACGGTCTCGGGCAGGTCGAGGAGCTCGCGCGCGCGCCGGTTGTGCAAGCGCACGCGGAGGTCCGGCCCGTATAGGATCAGCCCCTCATCCATGGTCTCCAAGGTCGCGCGCAGCAGCGCGGCCGTCTCTGCCTGTTCCTTACGCGCCACCACGATGTCATCGATGTCGAGGGCCGTGCCGATCCACTCCACGACTTCCCCGTCGCGACGCACCGGGATCATCACGAGCCTGTGCCAGCGATAGCAGCCGTCGTGACGACGTAGGCGCCCTTCCACGCTGTAGGTGAGACTCTTTTCGATCGTAGCGGTTCGCGTCTCGGCCATGCCCCCGGCGTCGTCGGGATGGTGAGCCGCCAATCGGTCGGCGAGCGTGGGACCCATGGGGCCGTAATACGCCTCGAACTGCGCGTTCCGGTACACGGTCGCGCCAGCCTCACCGTCCATGGACCAGACCATTTGCGGCAGGGTGTCTGTCAGCGCACGCAAACGCGCCTCGCTCGCCCTGGTCTGCGCGTCAGCGGTCTGACGCTGCTCGATCTCACGTGCGAGCAGGAGCAGAGCGACCACGAGCACGATGGTGAGGCTGCCCGCGACAGCGCCTTGCGTAAGGGCCGACCGACGCCAGTCGGCGAGAGCGTCGGCGCGGGAGAGCGCGGCGCCAACGTAGAGCGGGAAGCCGTCGAGGAAGCTGTAGGCGATCACCCGCACGACACCGTCCGTCAATCCGGGGGACCAGAACGGCTTGTCATCCCTGGACAGTACGTGCTCCCTGTAATTCGTCCTGTCCGCGTAGTTCTTGCCGACCAACTCCGGCATCCTGGGGGAGCGCACCAGCAGCGTTCCGTCCGCGTGCCACAGGTTGAGGGTCGCCCCCGGACCGTTGTCGATGTCGGCGTAGACGGTTTGGAAGGTCTCAAGGTCAAGCATCGCCTGGACGATGCCCGCGAACGAGCCGTTCGGATTGTCGATGCGGCGGGCGACCGGGAGCAGGAGCTTGCCGGTCAATCGCCCGATCACCGGGCGTCCGATTACAAGGTCTTCGTCCGGCCGATCACGCAAGGCTTGGAAATAGTCACGGTCGTGCACGTCGAGGGACCGGCTCGGGAAGGTGTCTGCCTCGACGATCGCCCGCCCGTCACGATCGATGATGATGATGTTGTTGAGGTGCGAGTGGACGAACTGCTCGTGGAGGGCGGCGTGCAGCGCCTGCGACGGTAGGGTATCGGCGCGCGGACCGACGAGGGACACCACGGCACGCAGGTATGTGTCGATCGTCTCGAAGCTGCGCGTGGCGTGCTGACCGAGGGCGCGAGCGGTGTTCGCAGCTCGCTTCTCAGCGTAGGCGAGATCCTGGCTGTATTGCCGGTCCAGGGTCCAGGTGACGAGCGAAGGGATGCCCAGGCCGACTGCGAGAGCGGCGACGCGCAACCACCCGCTCAAGCCCAGGGTCGCGACTGATCTCCTGATCCGCGACGGCATCGTCTCCGCTCCCGCCACCACTCAAAGCTGCGCGGTGGCTGGCGATAGGAGAGCATGAAAACGTAAAAGAGGCTTTCAACATCCCGGAGCCGTCAAGCCGATTGACGCGCCGCGTCGCTGACCTTCGGAACCTTGCTCGCCTCCAGCAGCGCCCGTGGCTCCGCCGACAGGTGCTTGTCTCGTCCGTGCGGAACAGGGCCGAGGCTCCTCGGGCTCCAAACGACCCGGACACCACGCGGGTCGGGGTCGGCCGCGCAGAGGACGACCTCGGAGTGGACGGCATCGCCCTTACCTGCCGTTATAGCCTTGACCGTTCATGTAGCGACCGCCAAGTCATGATCGTAGCCGGGCGAGGCAAATGCGGCCCGCGTCTGCCGTGAAGCGGGCGAGGTGAGATCAAGTCGCCGCGGGTCTTTGATCGTACCGAACAGGATGAGGTTTTATGGTATGGCGTCAGTTCAATTAATTTGAACGACGTATGGCGGATTTAAGGATCTGTATCGATATGAAAATCTAACTAACAGGTGAATTGCTTTATTTCGCATGGCTTCGCATATCGGCGAGATCCCGTGGGACGAGCGGTAGATAAGCGTGTCGACATCTGTGATGAAATCGAAATGCCTCTCGACCCCTGCCGACCTGGCGAGGCTGATGCCGAGCATTCCCGTTCAGTCCAGCTATGAGCGCGGATGGGAGGGCATCGTGCTGCAACGCTTCTACAACCCGCCCTGCCGCATCGATCTGCCGCGGTCCCGCGATCCAATCGTGGTATTGTATCTCGAGGGGCCCATCAGGCTTGAGTTGGATCAGCGAGGCAGCATTGAGCGTCGCTGGGTGGAACGTGGGCAGATGAGCCTTATTCCCGCCGGGCGTCCTATTCGCTGCACGATCAAGGGTAAGCACGATATTGTCGTCGTTCACGTGGCGACAGACCTGATGGCCGATGTGGCGTTCACCGTATATGGCGTTGCAGTTCATAATATAGCATTGATCCCACGCCTCGCAATCGCGGATGTTTGCGTCGACGGACTTTGTAGAGCGTTGTTGACGGAGGCTGAGAGGGGCGGTCCCGGCACAGGCTACGTTGCGGACAAGCTTGCACGTTCCCTGGTCACACACCTTTTCCGTTGTCATTCCGATGCCTCAAGACGCTCACCGCGCCCTCCGCCATCATCACCCAGCGTCCGACTTCGGCGGGTGATCGACTTCATGGCGATCCACGTCGATGAAGCCATGCCCCTATCGAAGCTTGCCGCGATCAGTGGCTTGAGCCCATCGCAATTCCGTAGATCTTTCAAGGAAGCGACCGGAAAATCGCCACATCAGTTCCTATCAGATTTGCGAATCGAAAAGGCTTGCGAACTCCTAGGGAAAACGGACATTCCAGTGAACGAAATATCCCTGAAATGTGGATTTGAGTGGCCTAATTATTTTTCGTCCACATTTCGGGAATCGACAGGGATGACTCCGAGAGATTGGCGCAACGAGCGCAAGATCGGGGGGCAAGCCAGAGATACATCGTCAGATGAATGCTTTGAATTGAATTTTAGCGATATCTATTGCGCTTGACGACTGCTGCTTTGATCCGCCGGTCGAACTGGATCGAGCCGTTCGGCATGAGCCTCCTCGCGGCGTGTATCGAGCATCTTCATCGCGGTGAACGCATCGCGCGCCCATGGATCGACAGGCGATCCTCTCCATATCGCCACCTCATATCGGACGTGATGCCCGGAATCCGTGACCCGGGATCGGTTCGAATGAACCGATGATGAACTCCGCGCGTAGTTGATGCACGTTAGTTTGATCGCACCGGCAGATTTTCGAGGACTGCGAGATCCCTGCGGTCCGGCATTCGGTGCACCTCGAGTCGGCCTGAGTCGAGTCCGAGGGATTTTCCGTGGGGAGACCCGATTGCAGCCTGTCGTGTTGTCCTCGATCGGTCCCGACGAGTTCGTTGGGTACATGCCTACGAGGCCGTTGGTATCAAGCCAGGGGTTGGGTTGGGATGGCCTGTCCCTGCAGCGATACAAGCAGCCACCCTGCACGCTCGAGATCCCGCCCTTACGTGATCACGTGATCGTAACCCTGCTGAGTGGACCTGTGCTGGTCGAGGAACGGCGCGACGGGGGGCGGCGTGTCCGGAGTTGGGGAGAGCGCGGTCATATCAGCGTCATCCCATCCGGGCAGTCCATTTCGAGGACGCTCATGGGGCGACCTGACGTACTCATCAGCCATATCGAGCCCTGCGTGATCACCGAGGTGGCTCAGAGCGTGTACGGCGTCGATGCGGCGGATGTATCGCTCGATCGATGTCTTCCCGTGCCCGGTAGGGAACTCGAACAGATCGGCCGATTGATCCTTGCCGAGGCCGAGGTCGGCGATCGTGGCACCACGTTCATCGCCGATTCACTGACGCGAGCTCTGGCCGTAAGCTTGCTTCGACATCATTCCAATCTGGCGCCACGGCCACTCCAGCCGACGTTTCCGCTCCAAGGCGGCCGTATGCAGGCCGTGCTCGAGCATATGCAAGCCCATATGGACGAGGCGCTTCCCATCGTGGCACTCGCGCGCTTCTGCGGCCTAAGCCCGACGCAATTCGCCCGGTCCTTCCGCAGGACCACAGGCAAGGCACCGCACAGTTACCTGATCGGCCTGAGATTGCAGCGGGCGTGCGAGCTCCTCAAGGAGACTGATCTTCCAATGATCGAGATTGGAGTTCGGTGCGGCTTCGAGAGGCCAAATCATTTCGCGGCGATATTCAGGAAGTTTACGGGGCAAAGTCCTCGTGAGTGGCGCAAAACGCGCCGCCTTTAGCAAGCTGGAATCCTGGTCGGCCCATATCGATGTATGTTTGGTGTTCTTCATCTGCCGTAGCTCGAATGGTCGCCGTGGGACTTCAGACTGGGCCGCGATCGTGCCGACGCCGCGCAGAGCCCGGTTAGGCGGCCAGCCTGCTGAGGTACTTCTCGGCTTCGCCCCATTTGTCCGCTCCCGCAGCGAAACCGACGTAGCCATCCGGTCGCACGATCAATAGATCGTGCTGCGTCGGCGACCTACGCGGAGCCGGTTCGAGCAGCCCAGGGAACCGCGTCGTGAGCGCGCCGCCTTTCTGCTTGTCATCGGAGTATAGGACGAAACGTGGCACGCTTCCGCTGCCGGGCGGCGGACCGTCATATTGCTCTGGGGGCAGGCGATTGCCGGCGTGCCGGCCAGTCGACAAGGGACTCTGGGCGTAAGCGATCTCCACCTCACTGAAGGAGGCCGCCTCTCGATCCCGCACGGATTGGAAGCCAAACATAAGCTTCATGACGAGATTGCGCGCCATCTGGGCAGCAGGGTTCGTCAGCGTCCCCAGCTCCGTAATCCAGGAAGCGTTTCGCAGCACCTTCTCGCCGACCGAGCTCCGTTCCGGCGTATAGCTGTCCAGCAGCTGAGCTGACACCTCACCTCGAACGACCAGGGCCAGCTTCCAGGCGAGATTAATGGCGTCCTGCATGCCGGTATTCATGCCTTGCCCGCCCGCAGGACTGTGGATGTGAGCGGCATCTCCGGCGAGGAATACCCGCCCTTTCCTGTACTCCGACACTTTGCGCTCGTTTATGTGGAAATTGGCCAGCCACACGGGGTCGGTCACATGCCAACCGCGTCCGATGCGCTTATCGGAAAGCCGCTGCACGTCCTCCAGGATCGGCTCAGGCTTAGCCCCGCCCGATTCGGTCTTGTTGAAGCCCGCGATGATCCGAGTCCGGTCGTTCGGCATGGGGAATACAACGAACGGGCCATCGGGATGCAGGAAGGCCGCGATCTCGTCGCGCGGCGGTTGATTTTCGCCTTCCAAACGGATGTCGGCCAGCATCCAGTCGTCACCATCTGTGGTGCCCTTGAATTCTAGACCTAGCGCCGTCCGTAGCGTACTTCGAGCTCCGTCGCAGCCGATCAGCCAGGACGTTTGCAAATTTTCTTCGCGTCCATCGGCATGCTTGAGATGGACCTCGACACGGTCCTCGATCTGACTAAACGAAGTAAGCTCAACCTCACGCTCTACGGCGACGCCAAACGACTGGAGATGGTCGATGAGGAGGCGCTCGGTGTCGGTCTGAGGTATCATGAGGCCGAAGTTGTAAGGGCTCGCGATCGTATCGAACCGGGTGTGACCAAGCACGACGCTTCCGTTGTGGAACGAGCCGCCGTGCGCGTGCACGCCAGCATCGAGAAACGCGGGCGTGCAGCCCATGCGATCCATCAGCTCGAGCGTGCGGCTCCATATGGCGAGGGCTTTCGACTTCGTGGATTGATGCGCGCTGCGATCGATTATCCGCGGTCTGATCCCGTACCTGGCGAGCTCGGACGCCAAGGTGAGCCCTACGGGGCCCGCGCCCACAATCAGAACTTGCTGCATTCGAATCACTCCGAAGGTCAAGGCGACTCACCCGCGCTTCCGGCTGCCTGGCAGGATAGAAGTTGGAGCAGCGCGGCCGATCGGTCTTACGAAAAATGACCACGATTTACGGTATCCGCTCCCTCAGATGCGCCCCGCCACCTTTGGGGCGCCAAAGCGATGCCCGAGAGCCCCGACGGGATCCGTCCGGCGTTCCACGGCCTCGTCTCTCGCGCGAGTTCGCGCTGAAGGGGCCACGCGCCGAGGCACAACGAAGGGCGATCGGCGATCCCGCATCGGTCCGCGCACCCGGGATGTCGGCAGATCGCAGCCTACGCGGGTCGGCACGACCCGGGTTGAGCACGACACCCCGGGCTGCGGCATGCCGTCCGGACGCGGCCCGCGACCGCGCCGGTGGGGGCGACCAAGGACGTCACTCAAAATCGCGTGCGGGACCGCCGGGCCGGCCGTCGTCGCGGGCGAAGGTCGCCACCGACGGGTCCCGCGATCGATTCCCGAGCGCATACCGTTCGCGTCCCTCCGGGGCGTCCGATGATGGATCGAGACGCCGACCGGATCGATGGCCAACCCCCGCCGTGCCGGGACCAACTCAAAGCATAGACGCCATTCCTTGAGATAGGGCGCGATAAGACGCTAAAGACCGTCTTATTGCGCCGTCCAGCCGCCATCTACCGGTATGTTGGCGCCCGTGATCTGGCTCGCCGCGTCCGAGCAGAGGAACACCGCGAGTGCCGCAATCTGGTCCACGGTCACGAACTGCTTGGTGGGCTGGGCATGCAGCAGCACGTCGTTGATAACCTGATCCTTGGTCAATCCTCGCGCCTTCATGGTGTCCGGGATCTGGCTCTCGACCAGCGGTGTCCAAACGTAGCCCGGCGAGATGCAGTTGACGTTGATGCCATAAGCGGCCGTCTCCAGCGCCGCGGTCTTGGTCAGGCCTGCGATGCCGTGCTTGGCCGAGACATAGGCCGACTTGTAGGGTGAGGCGACCAACGAGTGCGCCGAAGCGGTGTTGATGATCCGACCCCACTTTCTGGCTTTCATCAGCGGTATCGCATGATGCATGGCGTAGAAGGCCGATGATAGGTTGATCGCGATGATCTGCTCCCACTTCGCGGCGGGGAATTCCTCGATCGGCGAGACGAACTGGATGCCGGCATTGTTCACCAGGACGTCGACCGAGCCGAAGCTATCATCAGCCAGCTTGATCATGCCGGCGATGTCCTCCGGCTTTGTCATGTCGGCCGCCGAGTACAGCACCTTGACGCCGTATTCGTTTTCCAAGGCGGCGCGCTCGCGCTCGATGTCCGCTGGCTGACCGAAGCCGTTGATGACGACGTTTGCGCCCTCAGCGGCAAAGCCCTTGGCGATGGCCAACCCAATCCCGCTCGTCGAACCCGTGACGATCGCGCTCTTGGACTTCAAAACCATGACAGCCTCCAATCGGCTCGTTAGGCGAGATAATCGTGCAGCACCTGTCCGAACGGCAGCGTGAAGTCGACGATCATGTGTCGCGCGCCGACGATGCGGCGGACCGGGAGGTCGGCGACGCGGCAGTTCACGTGCGGGATTAGATCGAGGCGACCCTCGCCATCCCAGGCGCCGTGCACGTGGATGTCTTCCAGCCTGTAGCCCACCAGTTGCGCGACCTTCGGCGAGCCGTCGACATCCGGCAGGAGCTTGAGGTTCACGTTGAGCTTCTTGAGGCCCTGCTTCACGCCGTCGAGGTCGTGGCAGAGGCTCTTGTGCTTGTAGGTCATGGTGCCCATCGCGACGCGCTCCTCGTCGTAGTAGAGCGTGCCGGTGAGCGTATCTTTGCGAAGGTCGAGGCGCGGCTGCCCCCACTTCTTCGGAAAGCCCCAGATCTCCCGACCCGCGGTGATCGGCGGCTCATCGTCGAGGTACATCTGGATCGAGAAGTTGCAGGGCTCGCCGTCGTAGAAGGCGTGAGCGGCCGATCCGCTCTCCTGGTAGTCGCCGAAGCCCGAGGAATCGGGCATCTTCATCCACTCGTAGAAGACCAAATTGTCCGGATGCGGCTCCAGCGGCTCCGGAAGCGCGCGCCGTAGAGCGTCGCGATCGGTTTCGTAATTGATGATCAGATACTCACGGCGGACGAAGCGGTAGGGACCGCGAGGATAGCTCGGACTGAAGACCGGCATCGAGGATTGGGACAGGATCTCTTCGCGGTTCATGAGCCTATGCTCCGGCTGAGGACCTAATCGCGCGCGTCGCGCGTGAGATCGAAGACGGCGACGCCGTGATCCGTGTAGCGGCGCTCGCGCCATTTGGAGTGCCGCAGCGAGCGCAGCACGTCGTTCCGTCCGGCGGTCCAATGCTCCAGCATCGTGGCGCGGGAGAACTCGTAGTCCTTGGTATTCCCCTCGTAGGTCTTGCGCCGGTAGATCAGCTGCATGACCGTCAGGTAGTTCGCATGCGCGACCTGCCGGAGGAAGGCGACGCTCTCGTCGCCGGCGAGTTCGGGCGGCAGCTTCTCCAGCAGGTTGCGGAAGGCGAGCTTCGCCTTGCGGATCTCGACGTTCTTGTCGGTGTTGAGCCGCGTTCGGCTCGAGTACCGGATGTCCTTCTCGCGCTCGGCCGCCTCGACGAGCGTCCGCGGCATCATCCCGTGCGCGGCGAACAGATCGACTTGGAACACCACGAGGTCGCGCTGCCGCTCGCATTCGAGCACGTAGTCGAGCGGCGTGTTCGAGACCAGGCCACCGTCCCAGTACGACTCTCCGTCGATCTCGACCGGCGGGAAGCCGGGCGGCAGCGCGCCGGAGGCCATGACGTGCTCGGGGCCGATGCGATCGCGCCGACTGTCGAAGTAGACGAAGTTGCCGCTGCGCACGTTGACCGCGCCGACGCTGAGCCGGATCTCGCCGTGGTTGATGCGATCGAAGTCGACTAGCCGCTCCAGCGTGCCCTTGAGCGACGCGGTGTCGTAGAGGCTGAGGGCCTCCGGCGCGCCGGGCGGGTACAGGAAGGCGGGCGGCACGCGCGGCGTGAAGAACCCGGGCACGCCGAAGCTCGCGACCATGTTGGCGGAGAGCTCGTTGAAGGCGATGCGCGCCTGCTCGCCGGGTATCCAGGGTGAGCCCGTGACGCCGGACGAGACCTGCTGCCAGAACTGCCGGAGGCGCTCGACGCGATGCTTCGGTTCGTTACCGGCGATCAGGGCAGCGTTGATCGCGCCGATCGAGATGCCGGCGATCCAGTCGAGGCCGATGCCACCCTCGTCCAACGCCTCGTACACGCCAGCCTGGTAGGAACCGAGTGCGCCGCCTCCCTGCAGGACGAGAACGCCTGTCTCACCGGCATCGAAGGCGGACAACATCGACCTCGTTGCGTCGTTTGGGATGCCTCACCCTTTTATGGGATTGATGACGCGGGGATGACACCGTCGTTCGACGATCGCCTGTATCGCGCCGGCGAAGTGCGTGTTGCGTGCAACGGGGCAAGGGTGCTCGATCGGAGGTGGGACGTTTTCATGGCCCCCGATCTCTGACCGAGGCCGAAGGATCGACCCGCGTCTCCCATCGAACCACGCTCGCTCGCATCCGTGCCGCGATCGAACCTGCCGTCCGCCAGCCGCCGCCGGGCTCGGCGGTGTATCATCGCATCAGCCTCGGCCGCGGCCGAAGATCATACCCGACCGCGACGCGGTTATCGCTGCGCAGTCGGCGGCCGATCGCGATTCGTGATCGGCTTCCGGTCTGGCGGCCGCGGGTCGCAACCTTCGACGGGATCAGGCCGCGGCCGGTCCGGGATTCCGTCCGATCGCCCGCAAGGTGGCCTGCCGTGCGAGCGTGGCAAGGAGATCCGTCTGGGTGATCACCCCCAGGATCAACCTGTCGACCGATACGACGACGATCGCGTGGGTCCGGCCGTCCGTCAGCGTCCCGACCAGTCCAACCGCCGGATCGTTCCTTCCCGCCGTCTTCGCGCCCACGACCGCGTCGGCGACGCGCGACGCACCCCGCTTCGCGAGTTCCCGAAGCCCGACCGTACCCAGAAGCCGACCCTCCCCGTCGACCACGGGCAGGGTCCTGATGTTGCGGTCGAGCAGGACCGCCGTAGCCTGTTCGATCGTCGCGCCTTCCGCGATCGTGACGACGTCGCGGGACATCACGTCCTCGCACGCGAGCCCGCGGTGGGCGTGGACGAGCGCCTGCAACTCGACCTGCCGGAGCAGGCGGTCGAGATCGGTCCGGTCGATGTCCAGCGTCTCGTTCATCGCCGTCAGCGCCGCGTCGACGTCCTCATCCCGGAAGCCGACGCGCAGCGCGGCCGGGAGGTCGGATGTCCCGTGGTCGTTGACCGGTCGCTCGACGGGAGCATGGGGGTAGCTGCGGCCCGAGAGCTTGTGGAAGGCGACGCCCAACGTCACGAGGATCACCGAGTTCACGCAGACCGGGAACAGCGGGAACAGAAACCCCGCGGACGTCGCGGCGTGACCTCCGATCAGCGCCGTCAGGGCCGCCGCCCCCCCGGGCGGGTGTAGCGAGCGGGTCACCGACATGGCGGCGATGGCGAGCGCAACGCCGACACCGATCGCCACGATCGGGTCCGGAACGAATCGAGCGGCGATCACGCCCATGAAGGCCGAGATCGTATTTCCGCCGATGACGGACCAGGGCTGGGCAAGGGGGCTCGCGGGAACGGCGAAGAGCAGGACCGCCGACGCCCCCATGGGTGCGACGATCAACGGGATGTGCACCCCTTCCCCGAAAGCCCAGCCGCAGACGAGACCCGTGAGCGCGATGCCGATCAGCGCGCCCAGACAGGCGACGAGCCGTTCCCGGAGGGTGGCTCCCGCGAGGATGGGCCTGAAGATGCGAAAGCCGAAGACGCGACCGGTGCCGACGGTCGAACCCTTCTGGTCGGTCATGTGGGAACCATCCTGACGCGTGCGAGGGATCTGCAGGGCACGGATTTCCGTCGCCACCCCCATCATCGCCGCGCCGCACTGCGCGTGGTGGCGGTGTCGCGACGTCGACGGATCGTCAAAGCGCAGGCAAACTCTGCGCATCCTTCGCGTTTCGAAGGACAAGGTATCGACTATTGCGCCACGCCGGGGGAACGCGCCTCGGGATTTCTCGGCTCAACACGCCAATCATACGACAGGAACCTCTTTGTCCCCGCTCCACGGAGGGCGTCGGGATCCACGTCGGCGGGATCACTCAGGGCGTCGAGGCCGTCCCATCGGCAGGAATGGCTCGGCGCGGGTACGACCTTCGGGGCGGAAGTCGATCGCTTGAAACGGTGGGGCTGGGCAGTTGTCAGGCCGTTCGATCCGCGGAGCACCGACGTGGGATCCTCGGCCGTGGCGGTCGGCGAGGGGAGCCGATCCAACCTGTCTTGGTCTCCGACTGGCTTCGCGGATCGAGCAAAGCGACCTCGCTTCCCAAAAAAAGACCGCTCCGGGAGGAGCGGTCTAAAGTCTTGGGAGGAAACGCCCTGGTTGGGCTGCGGGATCACGACGCCATCGCGATCTCGCAGATGCACATTTAACTGCCGCGATGCACAATTCAAATCCGGAAACGAAACAAAATCCGCTTCGCGTTATCCCGGAGAACTGCATGGATGCCGAGATCGAAGTGTTCGGCACGCCCGGATGACGATGTCTGAACGCCGTACGGCGATGGTTTCGCCGCGCCGGCGAGCCTTCGCAGGCGAACGCCACGGCCAAGGCAGGTGCCCGGAGGCAGCAGGATGCGAAGGCCCTCGGCGAGGGTCGTCGCCTCAGGTTCCCTCCATCGTGAATCCGACCTTGAGCGTGACCTGGTAATGGCTGAGCTTCCCGTTCTCGATGTGGCCACGCGTTTCGAGCACCTCGAACCATCGGAGATTGCGTATCGTCTGACTGGCGCGGCTGACGGCGCCCTGAATGGCGTCCTCGATCGAGTTCGGGGATGAGCCGACGAGCTCGACGACCTTGTAGATGTGATCGGACATGTGGTTCTCCTTGCTTACAGGACGCGTCGATGCGGGTTTGAGGGGCAACTGATCCGGGCGTCCGTCCGGCGCACATCCTCCCGAACGGGCTGCGGCGTCCACGCCACCCGTCAGTTCGTCGGCAGGGCGACGAGCCCTGCCATGATCCGATTCCTCTCGGGCTCCAGGAACGGCGGCAGCGACAGCCGTTCGCCTAACGACTCGGCCACCTCGTCGGTCGCGAAGCCCGGACCATCGGTGGCGATCTCGAACAGGATGCCGTTCGGCTCGCTGAAATACAGGCTCCGGAAGTAGTAGCGATCGACCGGACCCGAATTCGGCACGCCCCATACGGCGAGCTTGTCCGCCCAGGCGTGATACTGCGCCTCGGTCGGCGTACGGAGCGCCAAGTGGTGGACGCCGCCCGCACCCGGTCGCGCGGGCGCCAGATCCGGCCGCACCGCCACGTGCAGCTCCCCGGCGGCCCCCCCGGAGTCCATCTCGAACACATGCAATGCCCCGGACGGGGTCGTCTCCTCGCGGCGGCGGCGCATGCCCAGCACGTTGCACAGGACGAAGCTCGTTCCAGCCAGCGAGGGCACGCAGAGTTCGACGGGTCCGAGCCCGCGGATCTGGTACTCGGCCGGGACTGCGCTGCGTTCCCAGGAATGGCCCTCGCCCACGCCGCCGTCGTCGACGAGCGCAAGTCTCTGGCCTTCCGGATCCTCGAAGTCCAGGACGGCCCGACCGCCCCGCTCGACGACCCCCCCGTGCCCGATGCCCAGCTCGCGCAGGCGGCCCGCCCACCAATCAAGTGCGTTCGCGCCGCCGACACGGAAGCTGGTGCGGCCGACGCTGTTCGCGCCCCGGCGCTCCCGCTCGACCGGCCAGTCGAAGAACGTGATGTCGCTGCCGGGGGAGCCTTGCCCGTCGCCGTAGAACAGATGGTATGCGGAGACGTCGTCCTGGTTGACGGTCTTCTTGACCAGGCGGAGACCCAAGGCGCCCGTGTAGAAGGCGTGGTTGCAGCGCGCGTCGGCCGTGACGGCCGTGACGTGGTGGATGCCTGTGAGGTGCATGGCGTGGGTCCAGGAAAGGCCGGAGGGTGGATCAGGTCCGGTCGAGCCAGGCCCTCGCCTTGGCGATATCGGCCTGGGAGAGGCCGTGTCCGACCGGCAGGACCTGGTGGTCGACCGCGGCGCCGGCCCCAGCGAGCATCGACGCGAGTTGGGCGGCGTTTCGCGTCGGTACGATGGGATCGGCGGCACCCGAGAGCAGCAGCACCGGCTTCCCGGCGAGGTCGGCGGCGGGCGCCGCGTTGAGCGGCACCATGGCGCGCAGAAGCACCGCGCCGGCCAGCACTCGCGGACGGAGCAGCAGGATAGCGGCGGCGATGTTCGCCCCGTTCGAGAACCCGACCGCGATGGGTGCCGCGAGTCCGTATGATTCGCGCGCCGCGCTGACGAAGTCGGCAAGTTCCTCGGCGCGGCGACATACGTCCGCCTCGTCGAAGACGCCCTCGGCCAGGCGTCGAAAGAAGCGGGGCATCCCGTTCTCCAGGACGGGGCCGCGCGGCGAGAGCAGCGCGGCCCCGTCCGACAACGCCTCCCCCAGCGGGAGCAGGTCATTCTCGTCGCCGCCCGTCCCGTGCAGGAGCAGGAGTGGCGCCCGACCCGGAACGGTCGCCGGCCGATGGCGATGGACGTGGGAGAGCTGGCTGTCGGTCATGGCGCGCACCGGATGGCGGCACCGACCGCAGCCGGTGCAGGGGGTGTGACACGGCGTGGGGGCGGCCGCGCGAGAAGGGGCTCAGATGCCCAGGTCCGGAAGGACGGCCTCGATCTCCTCGCGCCGCGGCTCGTACTGCGCGGGCAGCTTCAGGGCCCGCCCCAAGGCGGGCGACGGCTCGTCGACGAGGAAGCCCGGGATATCGGTAGCGATCTCGAACAGCACGCCGCCGGGCTCGCGGAAGTAGAGGGACCGGAAGTAGTTGCGATCCCTCTGGTCGGTCGTCTGGATGCGGTGACCCTCGAGGAGCCTGCGGCCCATCCCCAGCGCGTCCGCGTCGTCGGCGGCGCGGAAGGCCACGTGATGGACCGAGCCGGCGCCCGGCGTGCCGGGCTCGGCGCCGGGTTCCGCGACCAGGTCGACGAACCCTCCCGGGACCGCATCCGCTTCGAAACGCCGGGCGGGGCCGTCGCTCCCGGCCTCCGCGAAGCCGAACACGTCGGCGAGTATCGCACCGGTGGATGCGCTGTCGCGCAGGAGGAGGCGGAGCGAATGGAAGCCTCGTATGGCCCGCTCGGCAGCCACGCCGCCGGTCCAAGCCGGATCCGCCTCGATGCCAGCGACACCGACGAGCGCAAGGCGCATGCCGTCCGGATCACGGAAGGGTAGTACCTCCTCGCCGAAGCGTTCCTCGACCGGATCGTGCGCGACGTCGCACTCGGCGAAGCGACGCCGCCAATCGTGGATCGAGCCCGCGGGCACCCGGAACGCGGTCTCCTGGGTCTCGCCGACCCCGAGCCGGCCCTGGGCGGCCCCCGCCCAGGGGAAGAACGTCAGGATCGTACCGGGGGAGCCGACCTCGTCGCCGTAGTAGAGATGGTATGTGCCCGGATCGTCGAAGTTGACGGTCCGCTTCACCAACCGCAGGCCGAGGACGGTGGTATAGAAGTCGACGTTGCGCCGCGCGGGTCCGGAGATGGCGGTGACGTGATGGATCCCGTTGACGGGCATGGCTGCTTCCCCCTTCCGATGCGGCGGGATCAAGCGGTGAGCTTGGCGGCGGTCCGGGCGACGTGGCCGCCGAGATGGCGGGCGCCGTCGAGTTCGCTCGCGCTGGGGTGACGCGATCCGTCGCCACCGGCGATGGTGGTGGCGCCGTAGGGGGTGCCCCCGGTGATCTCGTCGAGCCGCATCTGGCCCTGGAACGAGTAGGGCAGACCGACGACCACCATGCCCAAGTGCATGAGGTTCGTGATGATCGAGAACAGGGTGGTCTCCTGGCCGCCGTGTTGGGTCGCGGTGGAGGTGAAGGCGGCGCCGACCTTGCCGTTGAGGGCGCCCTTGGCCCACAGTCCGCCTGTGCGGTCGAGGAAGGCCGCCATCTGCGAGGTCATGCGACCGTAGCGGGTTCCGGTGCCGACGACGATGGCATCGTACCCGGGCAGCTCGTCGACGGTGGCGACCGGCGCGGCTTGGTCGAGCTTGTAATGGCTGTTCCGGGCCACGTCCTCGGGGACCGTCTCCGGCACCCGCTTGACCACCGCCTCGGCTCCCTCGGTCCGGGCGCCCTCGGCGATCGCGTTCGCCATCGACTCGGTATGGCCATAGCTCGAGTAATACAGGACCAGGACCTTGGGCATCGGGCTCGCTCCATCGTCGCACGGACGCCGTCCCTACGGCGGCCCGGCGGGGGGTTAAGGGCGCCCTCGCGCGGCGCCGATCGAATCCTCGGAAACTCGTCGCCTCACTCGACGTGCGGCATCAGGCGCCCACCATCGACGGGCCCTCGACGGACCCGAGGCGCCTGAGCGTCCTCTCGAGCGACATGGGGACCACGTCGATGTCCGGATGCGGGTGCGCGAGGGCGAGCGTGACGGGCATGCCCACGGTCAAGGCCATCAGACGGGCCCGGCCTTCGTCGGACAGGATGCAACGCACCTGATCCTGCTCGATCCGCACTTCGACGTCCCCGAAGCAAAGCTGGCCGGCCTGGACGCGGGCCCGGTAGCGACCGCGGGGCGGTAGCAGGCGGTCGTCGGACCCGAGCCCGAGGTCGCCGTCGGTCCGTCGGTACATGGTTCCGCCCAGGCGGAACGGGCGGCCAAGCAGGCACGCCGCCTCTTCGAGCTGGCCGACCCGAACGAGCCCCCGGATCCGGGTCGACGAGACTGGTTGGCCCCCATCGTTGCGGATCGGCACGGCTTCGCTCGTGAGCCCGTACCGGGCCCCCTCGCTCTCGAGGATTTCCAACGTACCGGACCGCGCCCTGCCGAAATGGAAATCCTGCCCGGTCACGATGACCGACGCGCCCAGGGTCTCGACGAGCCATCGCCTGATGAATTCCCGCGGCGGCAAGGCCGCCATCGCCCCGTCGAACGGTAGCGCGATCGCTTCGTCCACGCCGCAGGCTCGCAGCAGGTGGAGCCTCTCCGGGACGCCGGTCAGAAGGAATGCCGGGCGATTTCGGTCGAAGTACCGTACGGGGTGCGGCGAGAAGGTGACCGCGATCGCGGGGCGCCCCAGGGAGCGCGCCAGCTCGACGGCGTGGCCGACGACGGCCTGGTGCCCGAGGTGAACGCCATCGAAGTTGCCGAGCGCCGCGACGGCGCCGCGCAGCTCCCGCGGCAAGGGAAATGCCGTTTCCATGATCCTACGCCCTCGCCCCCGTGAGTTCGCGGGCCGGGGTCGCGACGGGTGGATCGCCCGCGGTCGACTTGAGCCCGAAATCGTAGTGCAGGCGGCCCCAAGGCCGGTCCATCCGTTTGCCGTCCGGCGCGGTGCCGGCGTCGTGATGCGCGACTCGGGTCACGAGGCTGGTCTTCACGTCGAACACCGTATCGCTCTCGAGATACGGGCTGCCGTCGAGGAAGATGTGGGTGACGAGCGTCTCGTGGCCCGGATGCGAGATCATGAAATGGACGTGGGCGGGGCGATAGGGGTGCCGACCGGTCGCCCCGAGCATCTCGCCGACGGGACCGTCCTCCGGGATGGGATAGTGGCTCGGCACGACCGACCAGAAGGCGAAGCGACCCTGCTCGTCGGCTACGAGCCGAGCGCGTAGCCCGAGCTTCCCGCCACCGAGCTGGATGTCGTAGTGGCCGTCGCCGTCGCATTGCCAGACATCGACCAGCGCGCCGGGGATCGGTTCGCCCGCCGCGGTCAATACCCGTCCGTCGCAGTACATCGGCTTGCCGGTCATCCCCTCCGCGATGTCGGCGCCGAGTGGGTATCCCGGAGGGTTGTCGACGTAGAAGGGGCCGAGCACGGTCGTGTCGGTTGCGCCGATCGGCATGCGATGGTTGATCAGGTCCACGAGGACGCTGACCCCGAGGGTATCGGAAAGGAGGATGAATTCCTGGCGTCGATCGTCGCAGATCTGGCCTGTGCGCGTCAGGAACCGGATTGCGGCCATCCATTCGGCGGTCGTGGGTTCGACCTCCCTCACGAAGCCGTGCAGGTGGGTCACGAGGCTCTGCATCAACTGCTTCAGGCGTGCGTCGCCCGTCGATCCGAAGCTTTCGAGGACAGCATCCGTGATCGTGGACTCAGTTATGTCGCGCATGGTCCTGTCCCTAAAAGTCTATTCTTGCGGATCGGCCCCGTGATAGGCGCGCGTGAGCAGTTTCCGGATCCCGTCCTCCGTGAGATCCGCAGGATTGGGATACCGGTTCTCGAGCGCGGCGCGGCTCGCGACGGCGATGCCCTCCTCCGGCATTCCGAGTTCGGCGAGCGAGAGCGGTGCGTCCAGCGCCTGCAGCAGCCGCCTCAGGCTGCGGATCGGGTCGAGGGTGTCGAGAGCCGACGCCAGATGCCGCATCGCCTCCGGCGCGGCGGCCGCGTTGTACGCGAGCGTATAGGGCAGCAGAACGCAGTGGAGCTCTGCGTGGGGCAGGTCGAAGTGGCCGCCCAACGTATGGGCGAGTTTATGGTGCAGTGCCATGTCCGACGTGCCCAGGCAGACCCCGCAGCACCACGCGCCGAGCAGCGCGTCCGACCGCGCACGTTCGTCCTCCGGCCGCCGATGGATCCTCGGCAGCGCGGTGAAGAGGGCCTTGATGCCGAGCACGGCCACGGCTTGGATCAGCGGGTTTCGGTTCCGCGCGTAGAGCGCTTCCGCGGCATGGGCGATGGCGTTCACGCCGGAGGTGACCGACAGGCCGACCGGCAGTTCGAACGTGAGGTTGGGATCGTAGATGATCGTCTCGGGCTGGACCTTGGAGCTGCGCTGCGTGACTTTGCGGCCCTCGCGCGTCTCGCCCAGGATGGGGGTCGCCTCGGAGCCCGCATAGGTCGTCGGAACCGCGATCTGAGGAAGGTCGGTCCGCAGCGCGAGGGCCTTGCCGAGCCCGATGGTCGAACCGCCGCCGATCGCGACGAGGCAATCGGCGCCGCGGTCGCGGGCTACGACGAGCGCCTCTTCGGTCACGTCGACGGGCGTGTGCATCGTCGCGGTCGAGAGCAGGCCCACCTGGCTGTCGCCGATCAGGTCGGCGGCCTCGGTGCCGAGCTCGACCTGTTGGGGCGTGGTGAGGACCAGCGCGCGCTTGCATCCGAGCCGCTCGATCTCGGCGGGTAGCCTGGCGAGGGTTCCGGGCCCGAACAGGACGCGCGATGGCAGGAGGTCCAGGTCGAAGGGTAGCATGGCGCGCTCGCGTCGATGGCGTCCGGGATGGTCCGTCCCGGAGCGGCGGGGAGGGTGCCGGGGCCTCGGCCCCGGCACCCGGTCTCTCACTCGGCCGCGACCGAGCCCGGCACGTCGTCGCCGATGTAGCCGGCGCGGACGTCCTGCGCCCTGGCGTAGCCCGGCTGATAGCGGACGCTCGCGTAGTTCGACTTCATCTCGGCCTCGCGGGCCCGCTTGCCGAGATCCTTCGTGTCGCCGAAGCCGAGCACGTCGCGGGCGAGCTGGGTCAGCGGGCCGTCGACCTGGTACTCGGTGCGCTGCATCGTCAGGAGGTTGACGAGATACAGCGGCGTGCCGTTGAACTTCTCGAACATCTCGTGGCGCAGGCCCCACTCGGTCAGGAAGCGCTCGGAGATCTGACGGAAGATCTTGATGCGGTCGTAGGCGCTGATCTCGGCGCCGCGCAGCGCCTCCTGCAGCTTCGGACCAATGTACGGATCATCGAGCTCCTTCTTGGTCGGCTGGATGACCGCGCCGCGGCCGCAGAAGTCGATCAGCAAGTTCACCATGTCGTGCTGGTGCTCGAGGTAGTGGGCCCGGCCGAAATCGATGTAGATGTTGTTCGGCTTGAACAGGCCGCCCGGCGTCGCGAAGCCTGTTTCCTCCGCCGCGATCATGAAGGCGCGGCACGTCTCGCGGAAGCGGATCAGCTGTGCGAGCTGTGACTGCACGATCGGGTTGCTGGCGGTCCCGAGCGACTGCGTGAGCAGCAGCCCGAGGCCGACCATCAGCTCCGCGTGGACGCAGTGACGGATCTGGGTCTCGAGGTGGACCCAGTCGAACTGGCGCTGCGGGTACCACTTGGCGTGCTCGGGGTTCCCGACGTGCTGGACCTGGGCCCACGGGATGAACACGTCGTCGAAGTAGGCCATCGAGTCGAGTTCGTCGCCGATCGTCGCGAGGGGACGGTCGTAGGGATCCGCGTCCGGCTCGGCGCGCGACTTGCGGGCGACGATGACGACGCCCTCGGTGGCGATCGGTACGAGCGCGTAGACGGTCTGCTCCGACGTCTGGCCCGGACGCCACAGGTTGCCGATCAGCAGGTGGTTGACGAAGGGAACCGAGGTGCCGATCGCCTTCCAGCCGCGCACGACGATTCCGTCCTCGCGCTCCTCGACGACGCTCAGCATCGGCGTCTCGGACATCGCGTCCTCGCGGCCGCGGTCGTACTGGACGTCGAGGAACATCGGCGAGATGGCGTAGTCGTTGGAGGTGACCTCCTCCCACTGGCGCTGGATGTTCCCCTTCAGGTCGGGCTTCACCGTCTTGAAGCGGGAACCCTCGGTCCAGGGATCCTGGTCATCGACCTGAGCGAGCATGACGACGTTCATGCCGGCCGGCGGACGGGTGAAGATGCCGCCCTTGAAATGCCGGCACAGGAATTCTGTGTACTTGCGCCGCTTGATCACGTCCTCCTTCGACTTCGGCAGGAACCAGTGCATGGACTGACGCTTGCCGCTATCGTCGACGAAGGTGCAGATATCCTCATTTTCGGGCTTGAGATGAAGGTCGTAGTACTCCGCAATGGCGTTGGCGTAGCCTTTGGTCATCGGGTGCGCTGTCACGTCCTCGATGATTTCGCCGCCGACATAGACCTTGCGGCCATCCCGCAGGGATTCGAGATACTGCTGTCCCGTACGCATGTTTTCCTCTCCTTCAGTGGGTGTTGATCTGACGCTTGAAAGTTTCCGCGTCCCAGTAGTCCTCACTGCGCACGATCCTGCCGTTCTCGATCTTCAGGATCTGAACGCCGCGAAGTGAGATGGCTTGGCCTTTGCCCGGCGTATTGCCGAGATCCGCCTGCAGATGGCCGGTGAGCAGGTAGGTGGTCGCCACGGTCGAGGCGGAGATCACCTGATCCGCGATCGACCACTTGGCATCCGGGAACCAAGTCAGGAATAGAGCCAGGCCGGCGACGATCGCGTCGCGACCGGACTTCGGCTTCCCGAACGCGACGTCCTCGTGGGTGGCGTCCGGGGCGTAGAGGCCCCGGACGCCTTCGGTGTCGTGGGCCGCGTAAGCGGCGTAGAAAGCGCGGGCGATCTCCTCGCTCATGCGTTCGCTGCCCGGAGCGCCGTCGGCTCCTCGATCAGGACCCCGTGGTGGTAGCGGCCCTGTCCGTACAGGAGCGGCACGACCGGCTGTTCCGACAGCACGGCGTTGACCCGCGCGATGGCGACCAAGTGGGTCCCCACCACGAACGCGTCGGTGAGCGCGCAATCGAAGGTCGCCAGCGAGTCCTTGATGACAGGCGCCGTCATGGGAAACGGTAACAGGTCGGCGGCGATGACATGGTCGTTGAGGAACTTGCTTTCACCTTGCGTCGCGCAGAGCTGCGACACGTGTTGCTGGCCCTTGCTCAGCAGGTTCACCCCGAAGTGCTTCTCCCGCCGGATGTCCTTGGCCGTCGTCGTCTCGCTGTTCACGCAGACGAGAAGCGTGGGCGGATCCATGCAGACCGGCGTGAAGGCGCTCACGGTCATGCCCCACGGTCGGCCCTCGTGGAGCGTCGTGATCACCGTGACGCCGGAGATCACTTTCCTCATCGCGCCTCGGAAGGCGCTCGCGCTGTCGTTGGCGACCACTCGTGCCGTACGAGCATACCCCGAGTCCGAAGTATTCACATCAACCCTCCCATTCACTTCGCCGTAGCGGAGCGGACCTGCCGGTTCGGATGGCTTTCCGGAGCAAGCTATTCTGCTCGGCAGCTCGTTCTCAGGCGGTTGTCGGACGCTATGTCTCGGGTTAGGATGCGTCAAATCGATAATAAACATCCCTTCTATTGATGCGATTTGTATATCGCGGCCGGGAGAACTGCTTCGCCGCGGGAAGCGGAAGCCGGGCACGGAAAGTGCTGGACACGTTCGGACGGGAGGGTCGGCCCTTGAACCTGAGGTCGGTGGACCTGAATCTGCTGGTTATCCTGGACGCGCTCTTGGCGGAGCAGAACGTCAGCCGTGCGGGAGAGCGCCTTGGCCTCACCCAATCCGCGACGAGCGCCGCGCTTTCGCGATTGCGTCTGTTGTTCGACGACCCTCTCCTGACTCCCGTCGGCCGCAGGATGGAGCTGACGGCCAAGGCGGAGTCGCTGATCCAGCCGCTGCGCGACGCGCTGGCGGCGATCGAGGGGGCGCTCGCTCACGACCGTCCCTTCGACCCCTCCGCCGATGCGAGGACGTTCTCGATCTCGGCTTCGGACTACGCGATCCTGATCCTGCTGGCGCCCCTCGTGCGGGTGTTGTCGGTGGAGTCGCCCAACATCACGATCCACCTGCTGCCGAGGACGAGCGATGCGGCGGGGACCCTGCGAACCGGAAAGGCCGACATCGTCATCGAGCCGCGGGCCCTCTTCGGCGACACGGACTATCCCAACCAGAAGCTCTTCGTGGATCGCTGGGTCTGTGCCGTGGACCGGCAGGTCGGCCGGTCCGGCAGCATGAGCAAGGAACAGTTCCTGAAGCTTCCGCACCTCATCTATTCGATCGGCCCGGACAAGCAATTGAATACAGCCGACATGGAGCTCGTCCAGGCCGGCGTCACGCGCCGGGTTGAGGTCACCATCGAGAGTTTTCTGCTGGCACCGTTCCTGATCCAGGGGACCAACCTGGTGAGCCTCGTGTTGGAACGCGCCGTCAGGACCCTGTCCGGCCTCGAGTCCATCGTCATCGTCGAGCCCCCGTATCCCCTGAACGAGCTGGAGGAGATGATGTACTGGCATCCGCGCTACACGAGCGATCCGGCGCACGTCTGGCTGCGCCAGCGCATCGCCGCGATCGCAGGAAGCCTCGGCTAGCCCGCGCCTTAAGCCGCCGGTCGGGATTCCGCGGCTGCGGGGGCCGGATCCGATGGGCGCCGTTCACGCGGGGATCCACGGTCCCGCGGCCTTCGCGGCTCCCGGGTCGACCCAGCGGACGCGATGGTCGGGGTGAGGCGAATGAGAGCCGCCAGCCTCGGTCCGTCGACCGCCTCCCGCGACGGCCGAGGTCCGCCTCGACGAAACGGCCCTCCCGCCCGGCGACCGACATGAATGGCCCTCCCGGACAAGATGTAGATCGGCTTCGACGCGGACGCTTCCCACGAATCGAGATAGTCCATGGTGTCGCTGTGAAGACTGGAAAAGATGAGAAAGTCTCAATCGGCGCCGACCGGAACGCCGACCCAGATCAAAAATCATTGTTTCTTTGAGGATGTTGGCGTCTCCCGTGTGAGGGTCCCGCTTCAAAGCCAATCTTCAGACACGGGCACATCGCCCGAGAGGCTACTTAGGACCGCTTCCCAAGCCTACCTCTCAGTCCCGCCCTCGAATGGGGCCGAGCAGAACGCCGTCATTGGACGACCCCGAACGCCCGGCGGCCGGACGGGACGGCTGGATCGCGACCCGTGGCATCCGCTGCCTTCAGGCAGGCCTCGACGCCATCGCGCAGCGAGGAGACGTAGAAGTCTGCGCCAACCTCGCGGCCGATGGCGGCGTCGGTCAGCACCTTCTCCCCCACCGGCCGCAGGCCCACCAGCACTGGGATGCCGGGAGCGCGGCGCTTCAAGCGCTTAAGCAGCGGGGCGGAGGGCCGCACCTACGAGGAGGCGGCGACCCTGCTCGGGTGCCAGGTTGGGACGGTGAAGAGCCGCGTGAGCCGCGCGCGCGCGCAATCCTGGTCGATCAGCTCGGGTTGGACCAGGGCTTCCGGACGGCTTGAGCCAGGGTCAGCCGACCGCCTTCCTCGTCGGTCGGGGACGTCAGCGACCTTCCCCTCCGAGCACAAGCCGAAGGGAGCGGGCGAGCTCGTCACAGCGGTAGGGATTGTGCCGCACCGGTGGCTCGCCGAGGCCGATGACCTGTCCCTCATCAAGGCTGGAGACGTAGCCCGAGGTGAGCAGCACCTTGATGGCCGGGCGCAGCCGTTGCGCCTCCAGCGCGAGTTGCGAGTCGTTCATGCCGCCGGGCACGACCACATTTTGGTTCTCTCGCTCCAACTCGACCTCGGCCAGAACCGTCCCCGGGAGCGCGCCGGCATAGTCGTCCGCCACCCAGGTGAGACCGCATGGGGCACGAAGGGCCGGTTCCGCTCGATCACGCAGGTGGCGCAGACCATCGTCGGCATGGTTTTCGCATCGGCGATGAGCGGGCGAGGCCGGCCTGCGCACCCTTCACCGTCAGCCACGTCCACTCGTCCTCGAGACGCACCCGCACCTTGCCGCCCGTGAACTGGGCGACGAAGCCGTCGGTCATACGCCGCTCACTGACGACACCGGCGCGCCAACCCTCGTGGCCACCAGGAACTTGCGTTCGATCTCGAACCGCATCGGGCCTCCTCGTGGGAGGCGGAAGCGTGCGCTCACCTGCGGTCTAGCGCGGTCCGGGGCTCCGGTCAGCCTTTCCGCTGGACCTCCGAGTAGTACATCGTGTTCTCCCGCCGGTCGAACATGCCATACTGCCGGATGATCCGCACGGCCCGGCGACGGACCGTCTCGGCGCCTTCCACGGCACCGGGCCGGAACGGCTCGGCATGTTCCGGCTCCGCCCAGGACCCGAGGACCAGAACCTTCCCCGAGTTGTAGATCGAGTCGTAGACGTTGATCTCGTTGAGGCCCGTCGCCGCGCGGTCGAGCCCTATGGCGCCGAGTAGAGCGTCGTCGTCCTTTGGCAGGTCCCGCCTCTTCTCGGGAACGAGCTCGACGATGGTGCAGAGCTTCGACTTACCCACCTCCGTGGTGTCGAACCGCTCCTCGCGCAGCGGGAGCGGCGGGTGGGTGTCCTGCGTGATCTCGCCGACCCGGAGGTGATAGTCCGAGAAGACCTCGAACCGCCCCTTCTCCTGAATGACGTGGTGCTTGGCCTGCGTGCGCCAGCGGATGACCGACTTCTCGTCGCGCCAGGTCGAGAGCGAGAGCACCCAGCCCGGGTGAAGGCGGCTCTCGAAGCGCTCGTTGTCGATGAACCCGTCAATCGTCTCGATCTCCGGCTTCAGCTCTTTGGCGTAGCCGAGATACTCGTCCTTCTTGCCCTCGCCGGGATGGACCTCGAAGATCACCGAGAACATGGCTTCCTCCCGTGTTGATGCCTCAAGCTGCTGGTTCGTCCCGCAGGAACGCGACCGATTCCTGCCAGAGGGCCGTCCGATTCGCCTCCAGGTGCAGGAGGTGTGTGCCGCGGCCAATCTTGACGTCCCGCTTCTCGGGTGACTGCGCGAAGGCGTCGAACAGCCAACGTGCGTCGGCGTCCGTCGCGAGCCCGTCCCATTCCCCCCGGATGAGGCAGACCGGAGCCCTGACGAGCCCCGGGTCGTAGGGCAGCTCGCCGTGCCAGGCCCGCAGGATCTCGACGAAGGGTCCGGTGGGAACCTTGACCCCGGCCGGCTCACGGCCATGGCTCTCCGGGTCGCTGTTGAGATACCGTTCTGCCCAGCGGTCGAACTCGACCGGGGACAGGACCGGCGGCTCGCCCGGCGGGACGTCCTCGACGAAGCGGTCCTGTTGGGCCTGGGCGGTAATGATCCGCCAGGCCGGCCCGTCCGGCCTCGGCAGGTAGCGGGGCGGGTCGCGCCGGCTGATCGGCCCGAACAGGACGAGGCGGCCGACGAGTTCGGGGCGACGCCCGGCGAGGAGACCCGCCACGGCTGTTCCCCAGGAATGGGCGACGAGGCTGACCCGTTCGGAGCCCGCGCATTCCCGGACGAACGTCACCGCCGCTTCGAGCTGGCCGGCGGCGTCCTCCGCGAGCAGCAGCGGCCCCGCGTTCTCGGCGGCCTCGTGCATCGCCGGGTACCGGTCGGATCCGCCGAAGCCCACGAAGTCGAGCGCCCAGACGTCGAACCCGGCCCGGACCAGCGCGTCCCGCCACGACCCGTTCTCGAACCTGTGCGCGACCGAGAGCGCCGACGGGAAGGTGGCGCCGTGCACGTACAGGACCGGCCGCCCGTGTCCCGAGACCGGCGTGAGCCGGCGCAGGAACAGCGACAGGCCGGGATGCGGGCTGTCGATGCGGTGATGCGCCTCTCGCGCGTCCATCTTATCGAGCGTCATGGATCGCTCCTCAGGCCGCAGACCGCGCCTCGGCGTAGCCGTGACGCTGGATGAAGGACCGCTCGATGACGAGCACGGCCCCGCTCTCGGCGAGGGCGGCGGCGTTGCGTTGATGGTTTGGGTCCGCGGCCAGGTCCGCGCGGTAGCGCTCGTAGTCGGCGAGGGTGTCAAACTCGATGAGCCCGTATCCGACGTTCGTCGGACCGCCGAAGTCGGTCGGCAGGTAGTAGCCAACGACGCGCCCACCACAGTCCCGGATGACCGGCGTCTCGTCCTCGACGTAGGTGCGGAATGCCGCGAGGCGGTTCGGGTCTATCGTGTAGCGGAGGATGAGCGTGTGCATGGGCGATCTCCTCTGGTATCCGCCGTCAGGTGAGGTCCGAGGCGGCGATGTGTTGGGCTCGAGAGCTTCAGCTCCGACCGAAGCGTCGGGAGTAGCGGTCGGCGCCTCGCCCGGAGACGGGCCGGTCGGCGTGCTCGGCAGGTCCTCCGACTGTCCTGCGGCCGCTCGATAGGCGGCGACGCTGACGGCGCGAATGGGTCCCGGTGGCTCCCTGGGCCCGTATCGGGCGACGGGACGCCCACTTGGCCATGCCGCCGCTGCTCGGAACATGGCGCATCCGATCCCGATGGTCAGCCCCGAACACTTCGGTCTCGGTCGAAGCGTTCGGGCGTGCGGCGCGGTGTCGAGCGGACTATGATCGCGCCATGACGAACGCCACTGTCCTGGCCGGGACCGCCGCCCGGATCGGCGACCCTGCGCGTGCCAACATCCTCACCGCGCTCCTCGACGGGTGCGCGCTGACCGCGACTGAGCTCGCCCACACGGCCGGCATCAGCGCCCAGGCCGCGAGCGGGCACTTGGCCAAGCTCGTCGACGGGCGGCTGCTCAGCGTGGCTCGACAGGGGCGCCACCGCTACTTCCGGCTCGTCTCGCGCGAGGTCGCCGGGATGCTGGAGGGCATCATGGTGGTGGCCGCCGTCGACCCCGATCTGGACCGGACACGTGCCACGCCGCGGGTCGACCCGGCGCTGAAGGAAGCGCGCACCTGCTACGACCACCTCGCCGGTCGCCTCGGCGTCGCCATTGCCGAGACTTTAGTGGCGCGCGACCTGATCGTCTTGGGCCAAGCTGGGGGCGAGCCGACCGAGGCGGGCCGGACATGGCTCGATCGATTTGGCATCCCGGGCGAGCGGGCCGAGCGGAGTCGGCGTCCCTTTTGCAGGCCGTGCCTGGACTGGAGCGAGCGGAGGCCGCACCTTGCGGGTCGACCGGGCCCCGCCCTCTGCCGACGCTGCGAGGATCTCGGATGGATCGAGCGGATCCGCGGCGACCGCACCATCACGGTGACCGAAGCAGGCCGGCGCGGCTTGGAGGATGCGTTCGGCTACCGCGCCGACCAGGATTTGCGAGGCCACATCTGACCCGACTGTTGTCGGGCGCGAAGGCGCTGCCGAAACTCTAGGTTGGCGACAATGATCGCCTCAAAGGTGGCCTCCCGCACTCGATCCTGGGGTTCTATAGCGGCGCGTTCGACATGACGAGGGAGGCGTGCCTCTGAGCTTCACGCTCGATCCGAATGGCCAGGGCGGCCGTACCTCGGGCGCCGGGCGAAGTCTTACGGTTCCAAGGGGGCCGCCGCAGCTTTCGCGGATGCGTCTCGCTTCCGGACCTTCTTTCCCCTACGCGACGCCTTCTGGGCCGGCTCTGCATGCCCGACGTCCGAGACGCGTTCGGCCAGGGCGAATTCATGCAGGTGTCGCGCCTGCTCCTCCCGGATAGCATCGGCGTCGGTCAGAGCGTAGAACGCCGCTCGCACCACCTCTTTCTTCGTGACCTCAGGGTGCCGCTCGCGCACGGCGGCAACGAGGTCCTTCCGGCTCATGCCGGGAACGGCGACGTCACAGAGCGTAGCGGCTAGCGTCTCGACCTTGGGCATCGGGGTTCCCATCCGGAGGTTCGTTCGCGGATGGCAATAACGGAACCGTGAAGGCGATGCACGCCAGGGTCGAGGCGTGGTCACCAAACGGTCGCCGCAGCTCTCCAGACGCGTCGCCATGAAGCCCGGCTCGATGACCCTCGACCTCTTGGCGACGCTCGACATCGTCGATGACGACGTCCGCGCCGTGGTCGATGCATATCTAGCCGACCCTCGGCCTCGCATGGTCGCTTTCGGGGATGGTTACCGGATCGACCCCGCCGCCGCGGTCGAGGCCCATCCGTTCGCGAACCAGTTGCTTCGGCAGCCCTGGGCCACGGACGAGTTGCGCCGGGCGGCCGTGCGCGCTGCCATCCTGCTCGCGCGCCCAGAGCAGGCGGTGTGAGGCAGTCCGTCGGGAGCGGCAGACGCCGGTGCCGGACTTGTCTCTCCATGAAGAGCCGCCGCAACGTCAATTCACCAGCCTGCCGACGCGCTTGCCGGTCTGGCACGGTCGAACCCGGCAAGCGCCCGGAGGCTCAGCCGGCCATGATCGTCCGGGCGATCTCGTTGTGCCGCTCGTCGACCGCCTTGGCCTCATCAAGAGACCTCTGCATCGCGTCCGCAACTCCGCTCAAGCCGAGCTACGCGGCATAGGCGCGGATCGTGCCGAAGGCCGCGATCCAGTAGTGCAGCGCGAGCTGGCCGTTGGCGACGATGCCGTGGTCACGCGAGACGTCGTCGGGCGCCTGCTGCCGGATCTGGCGGCTGACCTCGTAGAGTCCTTCCAGCACCGGGTTCTTCTGCTCGCCGCTGCCGCCGGCCTCTTGCAGGGCTTGATCGATGCGCTGCGTCCATTGCTGCGAGGTCTGGTTGCCCTGCTCCAGTGCGGCCTTGAGGTCGGAATGGCGAGCGTTGTTGCGGATCTCGCCGGAGGCGGCAGCGGCGACCTTGCCGCCGTTCTTCATGGCGGCGAGCCCTTGAGCCACGAGCGTCTTGAGAGCGTCGTCGTTCATCGTCGTTCATCGTCGTTCTCCGGGACGGGGACGTTGGAACGGCGGGTTGCGACTGCCGACACCGAGGGGAACACCTGAGAATTCGATCCTCACCTTGCGTGCGACAATTAACGACTGCGGCGTGGAATAGCCGATTTAATATTATAGAGAAATGTTTAAGCGCTTAGTTTGGAGAATTTTCGACCCAATATTAAGCTTCTAAATAAGGTCTAGCATTCGTCAGTGCAGACTTGCGTGTTGCCCAATAGGTCGCGGAGCTTGCAAGCTCGACACGGCGTTTCCCTCGCACTGTTCGGCGCGAACACAGGTGGTAATCGACTTGACGCATGAAATCGCTACTGCAGATCGGCTTCGAAGCGAGTCGCGACCAAAAACCGAGACAGTTCTTTGATGTCGCTGCAAGAATTGACAATATGAGAGGGTTCCGGTCGGCGCCGACCGGAACCCCGCCTTAGATCGGGGATCGTTTTTCTCCGAGGATGCCGGTGTCCCCGTGAGAGGCTCCACCTCGAAGCCGATCTTCAGCTAAAGTTCTTTTTCCACTTCGCGGATCAATTGAGACCTCAGCCATAGACTGCCTGGATCGGATTTCGAACGTGGATGCCAGATCAAGTAGTAGATGAACTCCGGCGACGCGAAAGGCAGGGAGAATACGATCACGTCATCGCGGTTCTTCCCTTTGAAGACACGGGATGGCAGGGTGAGGATCAAGCGTGCGTCATCGAGCAAGGCCGTGTTGCTCCCGAAACTCGCCGTCTCGAGGGCCACCCGCCGCACGCGGCCCATGTCGTTCAGCGTCTGGTCTATGACGCTGGGCATGCTGGCGGCGTAGTTCACCCGCCAATGCGGGAAGCTCAGGTAGTCCTCGAGACCGACCGTCCCCGAACGCGCTTGCGCCGCGAGCGGATGATGCGAACCGACGGCCCCGACATGCGGCTCGCGGAAGAGCTCGGTGACGACGAATGGATCGGCCGGCGGGGTTGTCCCCCAGAAAACCGCCTCGAACTCGCCTTTCGCCAAATGCTCGAAGACGGACGCGTCCACGGCCTCGAAGGCGAAGCTGGCATGCGGGGCCGCGGCATGTAGCGCGGACGCGATCGGTGGCAGGAGCGTGGCTGACACGTACTCGCTCGCGCCGATGCGGAACCGGCGTCTCGTGGTGCTCGGATCGAACGTCCGGGGTGCCAGGACGGACTCCACGGCGTCGAGCACGCCGCGCACGGGCTCGACGAGTTCCATCGCCCGCCGCGTGAGCCCCAAGCCGCCTTTCTCGCGGACGAAGAGCGGATCGTCGAAGAGCTGGCGCAGCCGATTGAGCGCGTGGCTGACCGCGGGTTGGCTGAGTGCGAGGCGGTCGGCCGCCACCGTCACCGATTGGCACTCGGCGACGTGGTGGAACACCACCAGCAGGTTCAGGTCCACTCGACTCAAATTCATTGCATGCATGTCCACATTACATCAATTCATTTGAAGAATGTTATGTCGGGCTCCACATGCCGGTCGAGGAGTTGGACCATGACTCTCAGGCCCTTGATTGGACTGCTCGGCGTGCTCGTGGCGGCGCTCAATGCCGAGTTCAACGAACTCGTCATGTCGACGGCTCTCACGGACGTGCGCGGCGCGCTGGGGATCAGTCACGATCCGGGGCTGTGGATCGAGAGCGTGTATGCGTCCGGTCTCGCGTTCGGCATGGCCCTCGCGCCCTGGCTCGCCGTGACGTTCACGCTGCGCCGATTCACGCTGTTCACGGTCTGGTTCACCTGCGCCGTGACGCTCGCCATCCCGTTCGTCCCGGACCTGCCGATGATGCTGGGTCTGCGCGCGCTCCAGGGCCTGGGCGGCGGGTTCACCATACCCTTGCTGATGACGACCGCCCTGCGCGTCCTCGCCCCGCCCATCCGCCTCTACGGACTGGCCGCCTACGCCCTCACCGCAACGTTCTCGCCGAACGTCAGCAGCTCGATCGCGGCCTTCTGGACCGACCTCGTCGATTGGCGGTTCGTGTTCCTCGAAGCGTTGCCGCTCGGTGCGGTCGCGAGCGTACTGGTCTCGTACGGCTTGCCGCAGGACCCGCCCCGCCTCGAGCGGCTGCGGCAGTTCGACTGGCGCGGGGCCCTGCTCCTGGCCGTCGGCGCGGGCTCGCTGACGACCCTGATGTACCACGGCGACCATCAAGATTGGTTCAATTCCGACGAGGTCCGCATCTTGGCGATGCTGTGCGTGATCGCGTTTCCGCTTCTCGCCGTCAACGAGTGGTACCACCCCCTGCCGCTGCTCAAGCTGCAGATGCTCAAGCGGCGGAACTTCGCCTACGGCGTCGTCGGCTTGTTCCTCTTCCTGGTCGTCAGTCTATCGGCCAGCCTGGTGCCGCAGACCTATCTCGCGAGCATCCAAGGCTACCGTGCGCTGCAGGGGCATTGGATCACCCTCCTCATCGCCCTCGGCCAGTTCCTGATGCTGCCCGCCGTGGCCGTCCTGCTGGACCGGGAATGGGCCGACGCCCGCGCCGTGACGCTGTGCGGCCTGACGCTGATCGTGACGGCCTGCCTCGGTTCCGCGCTCGTCGACGCCTCCTGGAATCGGGAGCAGTTCTACGTCTGGCAATCGCTGCAGATGATCGGCCAGCCGATGGTCGTCCTGCCGCTGTTGATGATCGCCACCAACGCGGTCCAGGGACCCGCGGAAGGTCCGTTCGCCTCGGCCCTGATCAACACCACCCGAAGCCTCGCAGCGCCGGTGGGAACCTGCATTCTCGAACTGATCGACCGATTCCGGGGCGGGCTCCATTCCGAGCGTCTGGTCGACCAACTCGGGCAGATGCGCTTCCGGCCCGAGCTCGCCCACGGCTTCCTGCCCGGAAACGCCGTCCCGATCTCGCCGGACGGAACGGGGGCCGGGGCGGTCCGCATCGCGCAAGCGGTCAAGACGCAAGCCGACGTGCTGACGGCCGCCGACACGTTCCTCATCCTCTCCTCCTTCGGTCTCCTCCTCGCGCTGCTCGTCCTGCTGCTCCCGGTTCGCACATACCCGCCGCGCATCCTCTTCGCGAAGCATTGAGGCGCCCATGTCCACCACCGCGACCCTGCCGTCCCCGCCGACGGCCTCAAACGAGGCGGCCACGCAACCCACGACCCCTGAGCCGGCCCGCAAGCGGGCCCTGCACCGGCGGATCTGGCCCTGGATCCTCGCGACCCTCGTCGTCGCGGGATTCGGCGGAGGCGTCGCCTGGCACATACTGGCGCCCCACCCGGACGTCCGGACCGACAACGCCTACGTGCGCGTGCATTACGCCGCCATCGCGCCACGCGTCCCCGGTCAGGTCGCCGAGGTGCGCGTCCGCAACAACGACGTCGTGAAGGTCGGCCAAGTGCTGGTCGAATTGGACGATCGCGATTATCGCGCTGCGGTCACCTCCGCCGAAGCGAACCTCGCCCGCGACCGCGCGATGGTGGAGAACGCGGAGGCGTCCCTCGCCCGGCAGGGGGCGCTCATCGAACAGGCGAAGGCGCAGGTCGCGACGGCGGAGGCGCAGCTATCGTTCTCGCAAGCCGACGCCAAGCGTTACGAGTATCTCGCCACGACCGGATCCGGCACCATCAAGACCCAACAGCAGGCCGACAGCGCCTTGAAGCAAAGCAAGGCTGGGCTCGACGGCGCGAAGGCCGCTCTCTTGGCCGCGCAGGAGCAGTTGAAGGTCCTGCAGGCGCAGAAGATGTCCGCGACGGCCAATGTCCGGGGCAGCGAGGCACAGCTCGAGCAGGCGCGCCTCAACCTCTCCTACACGAAGATCGTGGCACCCGTGAACGGAATGGTCGCTCAACGGGGCGTCCAAGTGGGGAACTACGTGAACTCCGGCATGGGCCTGATGGCCGTGGTTCCGCTGTCGGAGGTCTACGTCGAGGCGAACTACCGCGAGGTCGAGCTGAGGCACGTGCAGCCTGGGCAGCACGCGCGGATCCACGTGGACGCCTATGACATCGACTTGGAAGGCACGGTCGTCGGCGTCCCTGCCGCCACGGGCGCCACGTTCGCGACGATCCAGCCGGACAACGCGACCGGCAACTTCACGAAGATCGTCCAACGGCTGCCCGTGGAGATCGTGATAGATCCCGACCAACCCCTGGCGAGCCTGTTGCGTGTCGGACTGTCGGTGGAAACGACGATCGAGACGAAGCTCGCCGATGTCGTCGGCCAGCATCGGGAGGCGGCGCAGGCCAAGACGGCCAGCCTGACACCGCAACCCTAGATCCCGTTCCGAATCCCGGCGCGGGGACAGCGCACACCCATGGCGACCCGATCCGGGCGATCGGTGTCGCCGTGTTCCAGCCTAGGGCCTCCTGCAAGTCACCAGACCAGCTCGACAGGATATCGTGGCCGACAACTAATATCTGATATAATCGAGCGGTAATTCTTGGGCCTTTCCTCGGCGGGAACATCTTGAGATATACGCCGTTACAATCCTGGCTCATGCGGCGAGCGTGTCGGCCGTCGGTGTCGCGCGGCGAATGACCTCCGATCGACGATGCCTCCTCAGCAGGGATGATTGCGTGGATCAAGAAATCGACCGAGCGGGCGCCTTGACGCGCAACGGGTCGGCGACCGTCCCCGCTCTGGACGGTATCGGCACAGAGTCCAAGATGTTCTGCAGTATACCGAGGACCTCGAATGCCAATCTGATCAAATGAGCCAGTTTTTCTCTCGATATCGTGGATGTATTTTGCTCTTCGGAGCAAATTCCTTCGAAATTCAGAAGAAACTGATCGCGAAATGAACTCGTAGGTCCGGCCGGTAAGGAGCCGGATCGAAGCCATGATCCAATCCCGGATCAAACGTATGAGGAATAATGCGATGTCGGCGAAGCGACACCTTTTCGAGGATGGATTGCACCTGCTCCTCGGGGCGCACCGGCAAGGCGCGGCGCAGGCAAGGCGCAACGACGAGTGCGCCACGCTGCCCAAGCTGAAGCAGATGTTGCAGACGGGCGCGAGGCAAAACCTCGTTCAGCTGGAGCGGCTGGAGCAGGTCCTCGCGCTGGTCGGCGCCGAATCCCGGCCGCGAAACGATGACGCCATGCAGGGCATCTGTGACCTCAACCAATCGCAGATGTCGGAACACACGGGCGCCGAGGAGCGTGATCTCGTCATCATCGAGTACGGCCAGGTGGCGGCGCATTTCTACATCGCCAGATACGGCGCGCTGCGCAGCACCGCGCGAGCGCTCGGACACGCCAAGGCGGCCAAACTCCTCGAGCGTACGCTGTCCGAGACGCGTTCGATCGACCGCGCGTTCACGCGGCTCTACGATCACCTACTGGCACGCCGCGCCTCGACCCAATATCCGGGGGAGAGTGCTCTCGTCACCACCGCGGCCATGCATCCTGCCCTGACGGCCGGATTGACGCTCGGCGGCGTCGTGGCTGCGATCGCGCTCATCGACGCCGGACAATCGAAAGCCCGTTGATTGTTGTGGCGCTGGATGGCGTGGCCGAGCGCCCGGGCGGTGGCCCTGCTGGCGGGCACGGGACAGGTCCAACCCTGACCTGTCCGACCCGACGGATGCATCGGGCGCGGGGGCCAACCAGGTCCGAAACCGCTCGGCAGAGGCGCGGCAAGTGCAACTCGGCCTCGCTTTGCGGGCGCATTCGAGCGACGCGGCTTCATATGGTCTCCGCGGCTTACAGGCGTGCCGATCCGAGCGGATGCCCCGAAGGCTCAGCCCGCCTGCCTCGGCAGCCGCCATACCCGTCGGCCTCGGTGCGGTCCGGTCGCAGGCCGGGACGGGACCGACCAACTCGCCGGAAGGGTCTCGGAATGGCAGGCGACGCTCAACTCACGTCGCGCACGCGGCAAGGCACGCCGCGGAAAGCCGGCCGAGCCGTCGTGACACCCGCCCGGTCCCAGGTCCCCGCGGCCCGTGGCGCGCGGGGTCGGGTCGTCAGCGATGCGTACCACCGGTGTCATGGCCCCATCGAGCGGTGCCGCCGTGGTCCGTCGTGGCCCTGTACGCCATCGCGCTCGGTCGGCCCAGGCCGATGGCCTTGGCGAGCGCCGAGCGCTGCTCGGCGTAGCCGGGGGCGACCATGGGATAATCCATCGGGAGCCCGAAGCGCTCCCGGTAGCTGCGCGGGTCGAGTCCATTGGCGCTCAGGTGGCGCTTGAGCGTCTTGTAGGTTCTGCCGTCGATGAAGCTCACGATGCCGCTGGGTTGGACGGACTTGCGGATCTGGGTCGCGCTAGCCTTCCTGACCCCGGCAGCCGACGTATCCACGGCGGGCTCGCCGCCGGCGGCCAGGTTGGCGACCGCCCTGTGCACGCCCTGGATGAGACCTGCAATCTCCGAAGCCGGAACAGGGTTGTGGGAGACATAGGCGGCAACGATCTTGCTGGCCAACACGGTGAAATTCGAATCGTATTTTTCAGACACTTCGTGCGTTCCTGATATGCGCCCTCGGGCGCGATTTGCGCTGAAGAACTGCGAATCACAAGTTCTGACCGTAAAAATCCTTTATATATGCAAACGAATGTTATGGATATTTAAGATTATATTCATGGATGGCTCAAGTCATCGATTGATATCTATGATGTCATGCGCCTTGTATGGCGTGTGGCGATGAATCATCGGTGAGCGAGGAAGGCGACACGGCCGCCGGGCCCGGACCATTGCATTCGGCAGTCCCGGGGATCCGCGGCGGCGGCGGGCCTGGCGGCCGCCCAATCCCGGGCACCGACCGCCTTGATCGCCGGCAGGAACTCGGGCGCGTTCGAGGGAAACCGTGGCTTCCCATGTCCGCGGCAGGCCCGTGGCGATCTAGGTGCCGCCGGGGTTGCACCGCCATGTATCGCGTGGCCGCGATGGGTCATCGCGTGCGCGATCCTCCGCCCACGATGTCGTCCATCACCAACTGGTTCAGCGCGCAGATGAACGAGGACAGCCGGTAGCCGTCGTGGCGCGACAGAGCGTTGTCGAACGCGCGGACGTTCCAGAACGGGTCGTTGCCCAGCGTGATCGGGGCTATGCCAGTCAAAGGCAGCCCATGCTGAAACCGCACCGCGGGTGCGTCCTGGCCCTCGCCCCCGGATTCCGGCGGACCCAAATCCTGGCTGTCCCACCCGAGCCCCTGCTGCGCCGCGCGCCGCTGTCGGGCCCGCCTCAGCCAACCGGTCGTCCGCGGGCATGTAATGTCGGCGTCCGCCAAGGTCCCGTAGGCGTGATGGCGCTCGCTACCGCTGGCGGTCAGGCCCAGCATCTCGTGCGTCGTGCCGAAGGGAGCGCCGGAGGGCTGCGCGTCCGCGAGCACCCCGGCGGCCGGCCGCGGCGGATCGAGGTTGCCGATCGTATGCGACTCCTCCGGCAGGCTGACCTGGAACGGGAATGTCGCGGCGACGAGCGACAGGCCACGCAAGGGTGCCGTCAGGATCGCGTCGACGGGATCGGGCTCCCGTGGGGCCGCGCAGCTCATGCCGCGCGGTGACCTGCGCTCGAAGCGCGCTGCGGCTCGTTCGAGAAAGCCCGCGGCGGGCCTGAAGTCGAACTTGAAGGCCGGGAACAGGTCGTGGGTCGCCCAGTCGTAGTCCACGCCGGCATCAAACATCGCATCAGTGCCGGCGAGCCGCTGCCGGATGCGCGCCCGCGCCTCCTTGAATCCGTCTTCGACGTCCAGGTTGACCCAGGCGCAGTCGCCCGGCCGCAGCCCGCCCGCCGGGAAGGCGAGCGCCGCGGTCACCGAGACCATCACCGGGCGCTGGCCGATCGGGAACAGGCCGCCGTCGCGCGCCACCTCCTCGGGCGTGGCGCCCAAGTCGGCTGCGGTCGCGACGCGTTCCCAGACCGCGCGCTGGACCGCCGTCCACTTGCTCGCCTCGGCGGCCGGGTTGATGAGAACCACGAGATCGCCCAGCACCGGCGGCAACGCCTCGCCGAAGCGATGGCGCCTCACCGCCTTCAGCAGGTCGTCCCGCAAGCCGGCGGCGAGCATGTTGCCGCCGAGGCTGTGGCCGGCCACCACGAGCCTGTTGCGCCGATCGGTCCCGTCAGGCGCCGGCCGTCTCAGCGTCTTCTCGACGGTGCGCAACGCGGAGATCGCGGCCGGGGCGACCGCCTCGCTCACGGGCTTGCGGTCGAACAGCGTCGCCGCCGCGGAGAGGTCGCCGAAGAAGCCACCGAGCGACGTCCCGAACCTGTCGCGCAGGCCGCGCTCGTCGACGCGGGCGCCGCGCCAGCCGACGTAGATCGCCGTGACCTCGGCTTCGCATGCGTTCGGGTCGCTCCGGCAACGGTCGCGCAGGAAGCGGGCCGCGTGCGCGGCGTAGAAGCGCAGGTCCGCGACGTTGGCATCGCCGATTCGGGCATCGTGGCGCCAGCCATGGACGAAGGCGATGACGTAGTGACGGCCCGTGGCGAGGTGTTGGACCAGGGCATCCAGCTGCGTGATGACCGGCTTGAGCCGCGTCGCCTGCGCGCCGCTGTCGTGCAGCCCACTCTCCATCGCGTGACGGAGCATGGCGCTGTCGATGGCGACGTCGTTGCCGCCGGAGCGCGACACGAGGGCGTAGGGTTCGCCGTCCTCCTTGAATTCCAGGAAGCCGAGCGTGTACTCCAGCGGTCGTTCGCCGCGCATCGACGGAACGACGTGCCGCTGGAGGGCGCACCGCAGCCGCGTCCGCCAGAGCGGATCGGCGCGTAGCGCGTTCTCGTCGTTGGTGGGATCGCGCCAGCCGTCGCCATCGAGCATGGACGACTGCGGGACGCCGCGGCCGACCTCGCTGAGGACGGCCCAACCGGTCTTGAGACCCTCGCGGCATTCCGGGACGGCGGGATCGAGGTCACGGTAGGCGCGGTCCTGAGGCGTCGAGAGCACGCCGTAGTTCAGGAACAGGATACCGAAGGCGAGGAACGCGACGGCTGCTATCCCGGCCCCGACCACGCGCACGAGACGTCTCGCCGCTCGCCACATCCCGCGCGGGATCGACTTGGCATAACCGACTGGCGTAGGGGCGCCGAGGCCACGCTCCAGGCCGGCGCTCATCGGCGGCTGCGCCCGAGCAGGTGATGCTCAAGGATCCCGAGCGCAGCGCCGCTGCCGCGTCGGCCGAGGCCGAGGCGCAAGCGGTCCACGGGGACCGTCGCCAGCGACGACCGCCACAAGTCGGAAGGCAACACCAGCAGGCGAGCCTCGGAGGCGACCACCCGCGCGAATGCGGTCGCGCCTTCCGCCCCGTGGAAACGCGGGAAGGCGAAGGCGAGATTCCTCGGCTCGTCCGGCTCGAACAGTTCCGGAAGGCGGTCGAGAAGCGTACGCAGCCGGCGGTGGTTGCGTCGCCCGATCGCGCGGGCGCGCTCGGTCAGGCGCGGCTCGGCCCGCAGCGCGACCTGCGCCAGGATCTCGCTCGGCCGGGCGAGGCAACTCGACAGCAGGCTCTTGGCCGCGAGGACGCGGTCGAGCGCCCTACGGTCGCGGCAGGCGGCCCAGCCGACGCGCAGGCCGGGGAGCCCGAAGCCCTTCGACAGACCGTTGATGGAGATGCCGCGCTCGTACAGGTCGACGACCGGCGGAACGGCGCGCTCGGGCTCGACCTCCGTCTGGCGGTAAACCTCGTCGTTGACGAGCCACAGCCCGTGCCGACGGCAGAGGGCGACGAGGCCCTCCAGCGTCGCCCGGTCCAATGTCGCGCCGGTCGGGCTGTTGGGGAAGTTCATCAGCACCAGCCGCGTATTCGGCCGAATGGCCGCCGCGAGGCGCTCGAGGTCGAGACCCCAGGCCCGGCCGGGATCGAGGGGGATGCCGTCGGCGGCGCAGAGACAGGTGACGGCCAGCTCCGAAGGTTGATAGATCGGCACCACAACCAGCGCATGGTCGTCCGGACCGAGCAGCGCGCGCAGAACGCAAGCGACCGCTTCCTGCGCCCCCGCACTGATCAGAACGTCGTCCGCCTCGAGCCGGTGGTAGCGGGCGGAGACGGTGGCGCGCAGCCAGGAGGCGCCGCGCGGGTCGGCGTAGCCGAGGTCGGCCCTGCGCCAGCGCAGCCGATCCTCCGGGCCGGCAAGGCGCAGCAAGGCGGCGAGCGGAAGCGGCTCCGAGTCCGAGGCGGCGAGGTCGGGATGCGCGCAGGCCGACCAACGTTCCAGATACGCCGCCAACGCGAACGACCCGGCGGGCGCGATCCCGCGATCCTGCCGCGTCTCGGGGGCGGCGACCTCCGTCGGGTTGCCGGTCCGCGGACCCGGTGCAGCGTCATCCTGGAGGGTCATGGCCGGCCTCACGCTCCGCGCACCGGCCCGGCCGCCACGCGCAGGTACGTCGCGCCGATCCGCGTCGCTGCCCGCAGCGTCCCGCCGAGCGAGCCCGCGACCTTCGAGGATCCGCCCAGCCGGCACCGGTAGGGCATCGGCACCTCGCGGATGCGCAAGCCGGCTCGCGCGGCCTGCATCTGCATCTCGATGTTCCAGCCGTAGGTCAGCTCGCGCAGGTCGAGGGCCCGCAGCGTGGCGCGGTCGATGGCGCGGAAGGCGCACATGTCGGTGTAGCGGACGCCGTAGCGCAGGCCGATGCCAAAGCCGGCGAGGCGGCCGGCGAGCACCTGGTGCCAGAGCATCGATCCGGGCTCGCGCCTGCCCAGCGTGCGCGAGGCGAGGACGAGGTCATGGCTGCCGGCGAGCACGGGCCCGGCGATCCGGTCGATCAGGTCACCGCGGTCCGCGCCGTCGCCGTCGAGGTAGACGATCACGCGCGAGGCCGGGGCGGCCGCGGCCGCCCCGAGCGCGCAGGCCCGGCCGTAGCCGCGTCCGGCCTTGATCACCCGGGCGCCCGCGGCCCGGGCGCTGTCCTGAGTCCCGTCGGTCGAGCCGCTGTCGGCGACGATGATGTCGGCCGCGTAGGCCGGCGGGATCTCGCGGATCACCGCGCCGATCGCCTCGGCCTCGTTCAGGGTCGGAATGACGATGCTGACCGGATGCATCACTCAGAGACTCCAGCGCAAGCCGCAGTTCCGGCACGGGGCGGGCGGCGCGTCGGAGAGGAGCGACGTGCGGAAGTCGCGATAGGCCGGGCCGTTCCAGATCTCCCGGAGCGTGGCCTGCGTCGCGTCGCCCAGCGTGTAGTTGGAATAGCCGCGCACCGAGAACGGCGCGATGCAGCAGGGCAGTGCCCGTCCGTGGGCGGTGAAGTACATCAAGGACCAGGGTCGCCGACAGGTGGCCCAGGCGCGGTCCTCCTGCCGCTTCAGGCTGATCCCGGGCTCTGTCGCACCCGAGGCGTCGAGCGTAACACCGAGTTCCCGGCCGAGCGTCTGCGCCGCCTCGATGGCCGCGGTCTCCTCGGCCTGCGTGCTCTCGAACAGCGACAGGTCGGCGCGGGCCATGCCGTACCCGGCCTCGTCGAAGACGAGGCGCTGCAGGTGCACCTCGGTCACGCCCATCTCGGCGGCGAGCCGCACGAAGGCCGGGAGCTGGTCCACGGTCTCCTTGAGGCCCGTCAGCCAAAGTGACACCCGGGGCGTCGTGGCGCCGGCCGCCTTCTGGAACGCGACGAACCTGCCGACGTCGCGCACGATGCGGTCGAAGAAGTCCTTGCCCCGCACCCTGCGGTAAGAGGCCCGGTCGGCGGCGTCGAGGGACACGCGCAACTCGTCGAGACCGGTGTCGATCAGCTCCCGGAAGCGCTTCGGCTGCATCAGGGTGCCGTTGGTGTTGAACAGGACGTAGGTGCCGCGATCCTTGAGGTAGCGGACCATCCGCGGCAGGTCCTCGACCAGCATCGGCTCGCCGACCCCGTGGAGCACGACCCGGGCGACGTTCGGCACCTGGTCGACGATCCGCGTGAACAGATCCCAGCTCATGTCGGCCGGGGGCTCCAGGGTCTCGAAGGTGCGCGGGCAGGTCTCGCACAGCAGGTTGCAGCGGTTCGTGACCTCCAGATAGAGGCAGACCGGCGGCGCCACGGCCTCGGAGGCGCGGTCGGCGCCGACCGCCTCGAAGTAGCGGCGCGGATCCTTCAGGGCGGCTGAGGCCGTCATCGGGCGGTTCCTTCCGGAAGGGCGGCGAGGGGTGTGGTGCGGGCCTGCCACAGCGCGCGGGCGGCCAGGACGAGGGCCGGGACGAAGACCAGCGACGGCCAGAGGAAGCGGTCGTTGAACGGATCGATCAGGAACAGGATCGGCGCCGCGCCGAGCCAGATCAGGACCGGGGCCGGCGCGACCACCGCGGGCAGCGCCAGCCAGGGGTAGTACCAAGCGTAGTGCGGGCTCGCCGCGCAGGTGGTGAGGGCGGCGAGGAGCCCGGCATCGCGGCACAGCGCGACCGCGTCGGGCGCGGGTGCCCGGTCCCGGCCGAAGGCGATCCGGAGCGCGAGCGCGGCGAGCGTCAGGCCGGCGCAGACCATATAGGTTCGCAGCAGGCCCGGGGGGCTAAGTCCCAGGTGGCCGAGTCCGGCGAGCAGCCAGTAGCCCGCGCCGGTCTCGTACCCCTCCTCGGCCCCGTAGCCCCCGGCGAAGCCGAGCACGTTCGCGCCGGCGCCGAGATAGGGCAGGTAGAGGACCGCGATCACGGCCGCCCCGAGGAGCATCGGCCGCCACAGCCGGCCACCGCGCACGAAGGCGGGCGCCACCGCGACGGGCAGCAGCTTCACCAGCGTCGCCACGCCGAGCACCGCGCCCGCGAGCCCGTACCGACGGCGGGTGCGGGCGAGCAGCGCGAGGCCGAGGAGGCCGATCGCCACGGCGTCGACGTGCCCGTCGCAGGCGAAGGACCACAGCGCGAGCGGGTTCCAGGCGTAGATCAGGATGCGGACCGACGGCAGGCCGGCGCCGTGCAGGATCGCGAGCATCGCCAGCACGCCCAGGGCCTCGAAGCCCAGCATCGCGAGTTTCATCGCGGTGACGCCGTGCGAGACCTGGCCCACCGCGGCGAAGACCATCTGCGCCGCGGGCGGGTAGATCGTGCGAGCGTAATCCTTCCGGTTGATCAGCGGGTAGACCGCCGGATCGCGCAACTGTTCGAGTGCCGGATCGGCCGGGATGTAGCGGTAGGGGTTGATCCCGGCGGCCTGGACCTGCCCGTCCCAGACGTAGCGGTAGATGTCGCTCGACAGGAACGGCGGGGCCGGCAGCAGCACGGCCCGCATCAGCACGGCGATGCCGAGGATCATCCACACGGCCGTGCGCGGCAGGTGCTCCCGCAGCACCAGGCGGACGGCGAGGAGGTAGACCGCGAGGCCGACCGCGACCACGCCGACGAAGACGTTGGCGCGGGCCACCGAGCCGACGGTGTCCGCCCCCGGCACGTGGACCGCGAGCGCGCCGACAGTGACGGCCAGCAGCAGGAGGCCGAGCGCCCCGAGCCGGCGCGCGGGGCTGGCGAGGAGCCGGGTCATGCCGGAACGGGCTCCGACAGCCGCGCCAGGACCGCGCGCGTCGCCGGTGCCGCGTAGCCGGCGGACTCGGCGCAGAGCCGGGCGAGCGAGACCGCGTCGTCGACGTCGTACCAGGGCTCCAGCTCGACGAGCTCGAGGCCGATCTCGCGCGCCCGGGCGCGTGTCGCGGCGGCGACGGTGTCGGTGCTCCAGGCGATCTCGGCGAACAGGCGGGCATGGGTCTGCTTGAGGCCGAGGATGTAGTAGCCGCCGTCGTCGCAGGCGCCGAGCACCCCCCTCTCGCCCGGCGCGAGCAGGATCCGGGCTGCCGCGACCAGGACGTGCGTCGGCAGGGTCGGGATGTCGGAGCTGAGCACGCAGGCGGCTGCGTGGCCGTGCGCCAGCATGGCCTCGACGGCCTGCAGCAGGCAGCGGCCGAAGCCTTCGACCGACGCCGGGACCGGCGTGCTGCCATCCGCCAGGACGAGGTGCGTTCCGACGGCCAGATGCGGGACCACCGAGGTCTCGGCGCCATGCGGCGCGTAGGCCGCGTAGGCGGCGATCGGCGCGGCGCGCGCCGCCTCCAAGATGTTGGCGGTCGTGTCGCGCAGGAAGGCGGCGCTCAGGGTCGCGGCCTGGTCGGGGGTCAGCGGCGGGCACAGCCGCGTCTTGGAGCGGCCGCTCCGCGGAGCCTTGGCCATGACGCCGATCGCGCAGGTCGCGGCCGGTCCGGACATCGGTCCTCGTGCCATTTCCGAGCCTCCTGCGTGATCAGTGGAAGGGGCGGACGATCCCGATGCGGAGCGTCTCGTCCGGTGGGATTTCGGTGGCCGAGCCGGGCGTGTAGGTCGGCAGCGCGCGCAGGCGCTCCGGCGTCAGACCGATGAGGGCGACGTACTCGCCGAGCAGCGCCACCGCCTCGACCGGCACAGCCACGAGCCGGGATCCGGTCCCGCTCCAGGCGATCGGCTGCAGGCCGAGCCACGTCAGCCCCAGCGCACCGTCGAGGCGCACGAGCACAGCGACGGCGCCGTCCCCCCGGCGGACGAGGCCCGTGACGCGCCCGAGGACGGGTTGGGATTCCTCCGGCTGGAGCAGGAAGCGACCAGCGAGGTCGCCGGCGCGTACCGGCTGCGGAAACCGGCTGGCCGCGCGACCGGCCATCTCGGGGGCGGTCATGCCGGGCTTCGGCATGTGCTCGGGGGCCGGCGAGGGGCCGGCCGTCTGCGCCCGCCCCGGCCCGGCGGTAGCCAGCGTCAGAAGGACGGCGCCGAGAGCGCTTCGGATCGCGTGGGCGCTCACAGGCCGGCGAACCAGCTGAAACCGCGGCTCTCCCAGTAGCCGCCGGGATAGGTGTTGGTGACCTCGATGGCGGTGATCCACTTCGGGTTCTTGAAGCCGAGCTTGACCGCGGTGCGCAGGCGCAGCGGATAGCCGTACGGGTCCGGCAGGTCCTGGCCGGCGTAGCGGGTGGCGAGCAGCGTCTGGGGGTGCAGCGCGCTGGCCATGTCGATGCTGCTCGGGTAGTCGTCCGCCGTCTTGAAGGCGACGTACCTGGCGGTGAGGTCGGCGCCGACGCGCTCCAGGAAGGCGCGGAGCGGCACGCCCGACCACTGCCCGATGTAGTCCCAGCCCTCCACGCAGACGTGGCGGATGATGATCTCGCGCTCGGGAAGTTCCGCGATCTGGCGGCGCGTCCAGGGGCGCTTGTCGGAAATCAGGCCGGCGAGTTCGAGCCGCCACGCTTCTCCGTCGACCGGCTTCACGTCCTCGACGTCGTAATAAGCGTTGAATCGCGGCGGCTTCAGCACCTGAGAGGCGGGGTATTCGGGCGCGAGCTTCCGGGGATCGAACAGGGCGGCCTGCACGCCGTCGTTGAAGTCCGAGACGGCGCGGAGCGCCCGGCCGACCGCGGTCGTGTCGGTCACGTCGCAGCCGGTGAGCATCGTGAGCGCGCCCAGCGACAGACCGCCCCGCAGGAGGCCGCGCCGCTCGATCCGCCGGACCAGCGGCCGGTGATCGTCGAGGATGCCGGGATCTGGCACCTTGAGGGGACGGAAGGGCGACCTCATCGCGTCGCCTCCCGCGCCGCGGCCGCGAGGGCCGGGCGGCGGACGGGGCCGCCGGTCAGCATCGCCCACAGCGTGCGCGGCACGAGCAGGGCGAGCACGACGTGGATGGCGATGAAGCCGGCCAGCACCGTCATGCCGGCAAAGTGGACGAAGCGCGCGCCCTGGAAGCCGCCCAGCAGCGCGACGAGGCCGGAGAACTGCACCGGCTTCCAGATGGCCAGCCCGCTGACGACCTGGCTGATGCCGGCCAGGATGGCGACGATGTAGAGGATCTTCTGGACGGCGTTGTAGGTCGTCAGGTCGTCGTGGGCGAGCTTGAGCCGCAGCGTGTCGCGGAGGGTCTGCACCACGTCGCGCGGACGGATCGGCAGGAGCCGCTCGCGCAGGCGCCCGGTCGCGACGCCGTAGACGAGATAGGCGCCGCCGTTCGCAACCAGCAGCCACATGGCGGCGAAATGCCAGAGCAGGCTCTCGGCCGCCCAGGACCCGAGCCGGATCGCCTTGGGAAAGTAGAGGCCGTGCACGATGACGGAATCGTCGTAGATGCCCCAGCCGGAGCCGATCAGCACCACCATCGCCACGGCGTTCGTCCAGTGCATCACCCGCACCGGCCAGGGATGGAGCCGGCGCGACGCGGCGACGGCATCCGGGATTGCGCCCACCAGTGGGCCCTTAATCGAGGACATCACCGGCGCTCGCGCGTATGCGGTTCGGACGGCCGACCGTCGCGCGAGCGACGAGCTGACGCCGTAGCGGTGTAACGATACATCGAGCGAACTATCCTTTGATTCTGTTTGCCGCCCGACGTATCGGGTTCGGCGACGTGAGACTTTTATGAGCGGCACCGAATGTCTGGAAATATTCTAGCGGAGCTTCTCTCGACGTTGACGGTACAGGTTCATGCCTTCGCATTCTGCGAAATCCAAGCAGATTGGCGCTTGGCGAAACAAGGGACGTCGGACGCGCTCCTCGTCCATTATGTACTCGCTGGTTCCGGCACGATCGTCGTCGGCGATCAGCCGCCCGTGTCGTTCGGACCGAACTGCATGGTCATTCCGCCGCGCGGCGTGCCCCACTCGCTCGGTTTCGCGGGAGCTATCCGTACGGTTACAGCCGGGGAGGCACTCAGGGTCCTCCCCAACGGCCTGGTCGCTCTCACGGCCGGCGATGGAAGCCGCGATATCCTTCTGGCGTGCGGCTCGATCTCGGCCAGCTACGCCGGCGCGCTCGGCCTCTTCGACCGGTTGCACGGCGCATTGGTGGAGGATCTGTCGAGCGACGATCGGCTCCGGCACGCTTTCGCCTTCATGATCGAGGAGCTGGTCCAGCCCGGGCTGGGGACGCAGGAAGTGACGAGCGCGCTGATGAAGCAGTGTCTTGCGATCCTGCTGCGCGTGCACCTGAAGGAGAGAGGCACGCGCTCGCCGATCTTCGAGTCGCTGCGGGATCCCCGGCTCGTGCCGGCTCTCGCGACGATCCTCGATGCGCCCGGCGAGTCCCATACGGTCGACAGCCTCGCGGCACTCTGCGGAATGAGCCGGTCCGTATTCGCCGAGCGCTTCTCCACCACGTTCGGCGAGGGCCCAATCGAGTACCTGCACCGAGTCCGTCTGCGGCTGGCGGCACAGTTGCTGGCGACCTCGCCGATGCCTGTGAAGGTGGTTGCCGCGAGTGTGGGTTACGCCAGCCGCAGCTATTTCTCGCATGCGTTCAAGGCGGCCTACGGAATGGGTCCGAACGCTTACCGCAGTTTGCGCGCGGACGCGGCGAAGGCCGCGGAACCCAGGACGACGGCGTTCGGCGACGGGCTGCCAGCCACCGGGAGCGATCGGGCGCTGGCGGGGCACGGAAGCCGATGGCCCTGACGGGGGCGCAGACAGGCGGTTCGTCATCATCGATCCGCGGCAATCTCGCGGATGAGTGCGATCGACGAAAGCCGATCGAGGTGCGTTATCGTTCGGATCGGGTGTCGCGGCGTAGCGATCGCTCGGCTTCGGCTGGTCGGCGTCCCGAGAAGCTGGCCTACGACCTACACCGATCTCGAACGGCACCGCGCGGCGGTCCTGGACCTCCGGGAAGGGCCCATACCTTCGAGCACGGGGGCCGCGGGGCGAGGCGCGCCGTCCAGATCGAGGGGGCGTCTGGCCCCGCCGAGGCGCGCCCCCGCCGCTCGGCGGAGGTGAAAGGTCAAGTGGCAGGACGACGGGGCCGCCCTCGCGCCTCGCCACGCGCCCGGGCCGGATATATCGGTCCCGGGCTCGTCAAGGCGTCGGCGGGACGTCGCCGAAGGTTGCGGACGCCAAGTCTGGCCGCGAAGAGGACGACAGCGCTTCCAGGAACGCGAGAACGTCCGCCTTCTCCGTCGCCGTCAGGTCGAGCGGTCTGATCTGTCGCGAGCGGCTGGGCCGTTCGATGCCGCCGCGATCGTACAGGTCGATGACCTGGCCCAGCGTGGCCACCGAACCGTCGTGCATGTAGGGCGCGCGCTTCGCCACGTCCCGCAGCGTCGGCGTCTTGAAGGCGTAGCGCAGCGCCGTCGACGACTTGATGAAGCGGCCGCGGCCGATGTCCGCGCCCGTACCCACCCCGATGTCGTGGAACGATCCATCGGTGAACGACCACCCGGAGTGGCACCCGGCGCAGCCCGCGCGCCCGTTGAAGAGGGCGAAGCCGCGTTGCGCCGACGCGGCGATCGCCTCGTCGTCACCGGCGATCCATCGGTCGAAGGGACTTGTACCGGGGACGATCAATCGTTCGAAGGTCGCGATCGCCGCCTCGAGCCGCTCGGGGGTAACCTCCGGGTCTCGGAAGGCCGCCGCGAAGGCGGCACGGTAGCTCTCGTCCTCGGACAAGCGTTCGACGGCCTCCGCCATGGTCAGATTCATGTTTGCAGGCGCCATGAGCGGGACTGGGGTCACCGCCTCCAGGTCACGAAACTTCCCGTCCCAACCGAGCGGACCGTCCTGCCAAGCCATGTTCAGGAGCGTCGGGCTGCGCAGGTCCATGTCCGTTTGGTCGAGCGCGGCGGCACGTGAGCGCCCGTCGCCCCAGGCGAGGTCCGGCAGGTGGCAGGTCACGCAGGCCCGCGTGCGATCGCCGGACAGGATCGGGTCGAAGAACAGTCTGCGGCCGAGCTCGGCCTTCGCAGCCGAATAAGGATTGTCGGCGGGGAACGGGATTTCGGCCGGGACGCGGTACGCTGCACGCCTCTCCCCATCCCAGGATGCGAGGATGGTTCTGGGTGGGCCGGGGAAGCCGAGGAAACCCGCGAGTGCAACTGCGACGACGCAGGCTTTCCGTCGAACAGATGGTCTCATGAGAGCCACGCTAGAACCTGATAGGTTTAGAATGGATGATCCCGCCCGGTGATAAGAGGCGCTTCCGTCGGCGACGGTCGAGGGTCCGTCGTCCCCGATCGCGTTCCCATGCCCTCGATGCGGCAAACCAATCGTCCCCGGTTCATCTAAGCAAGGCCGCCGCCGATCATCTACGTCCGCGATCCATCGACGATCGCGCCCGCACCACATCGAAGCCGCCGGACGCGATCGTCGTACCGCGACTTGGGACGACCGTCCGCCTTGGCCGGCTCACTTCTCTGCGCAAGGCGACAGACATACGCCTTCATAGACGACCGACCGGATTCGGCCGGTCTCGAGGAGCGTACGGATGGGGCCATGCCGGACGCTCGACTTCGTCCGGGACTGGACGCAGGCCGGGATCGCATATCATGGCGATCGAGATCCGTCGCTCGGAACCGGCGGCGAGGGGCGATCCGCGGTTTGCTCCGAAGTCGGGATGATCCGCTCGCGGGCGGCCGAACCGGGCCAGCGGCCGATCCCGGCCAGAGCGATGTCGTGCGGATCCGCGGCGGCGCCCTGAACCGGCGCCTTCGCCATGGGATGGAAGGTGGCCCGAACAATATCCTTCCCCGTTGCGTCCGGATGTCCGTCCCGCACCGTCGTGCGGATCGCCTTCGACCTCATACCTGGCCTCAGGATATCGCACGGAGCCGCCACGATCTCCTCAATGACGGCTATGCGACGCTCCACAGGCGTCGGGCTTCCGAGTCGGGACGAATAGCCTACGTGAGCCCGCACCGACACGGACGCGGGCCGAGTTCCCTCCCCTTCATCCTGGTCACGCATGCATGAGGTCGTCTCGGGACTGGCCTCCCGAGCCCGGAACGCGCCTTCCGACTGGAACGGCCCCGTCTCCGTTGCGCCTCGATCGCTCGGCGCGCGCCGCGGCCCGGCCCACCATCGACGTTGAGATCTCCGCCCGGCTAGCTCAAACGTGAACCGGGGGCGACGGCGTCGGAGACCCATGGTTGTCGCTTTGTCGCGCAGGGGCGCCTAAATGGCCGCCATGGCAAGGCGGCCGATGACCCTCGACCCGTTCCTCACGCTCGACATCATCGACGACGATGTGTCGGCGCTCGTGGAGGCCTATCTGGCCGATCCCACGTCCAGGACGGCGGCGTTCGGGGAAGGCTATCGCATCGACCCCGCTGCCGCCGTCGCCTCGCATCCGTTCGCTCGCACGCTGATCGAACAATCCTGGGCCGGCGAGGGGCTTCGACACGCGGCCGTGCGGGCCGCCGTCTTGCTCGCGGAGCCGGAACGAGTTCGGGCTTCGTCGCGGTTATGAACCGGTCCTCGGCACGCCGCAGCATGTCGTCCCGGCGTCCCGCAGGTATGGCGATCGCGCGGTGCCGCGAGGCCGGTCCCGCGGGTAGGCGACCGCGCGGGAGCCTTTCCATGTCGCGCCGCGGCACGACCGCCTTCCTCCTTTGCGCGCTGGCCGGGGCGGTCCCTCCAGGCCATGCCTTGGCTTGGGGTGACGAGGGGCATCGCATCGTCGGCCGCATCGCCTTGCCGCTGCTGACATCGGCGGCGCGCAACCAGGTCGACGCGCTGCTGGCGGCCGACGACGACACGCTCACGGCACCTGATTTCGTCTTCCGGACTGTATGGGCCGACCGCTGGCGCGACTCGGACCGCAACTCGACGAAGGTGCGCTACGGCGCCACCGAGCAGTGGCACTTCGTCGACATCGAACTCGCGCGTCCCGACCTGTCGGACGCCTGTGCGGGGCGTAAGCCGCTGCCCGACGGTACACTTGCGAGCCAGGGGCCGGCGCGGGACTGTGTCGTCGACAAGGTCGAGCAGTTCGCCGCCGAACTCGCTGACGGGAGCCTGCCGCGAACCGAGCGGATCCTGGCGCTCAAGTTCCTGCTCCACTTCACCGGCGACCTGCACCAGCCGCTGCACGCGTCCGACAACCATGACCAGGGCGGCAACCAGGTGCAGGTGCTCTACGGGCACAACCGCGTGGCCGGCCGGCTGCACGCCTATTGGGACACAGCCGTCGTGCAGCGGATCGGGCACGACGAGGCAAAGGTCGCGGACGACCTGGCGACGGGCTTCGCTGCCGAACGCGAGGCTTGGCAGCAGGGTCGACCCGCCGCTTGGGCGCTGGAAAGCTTCGCGGCCGCCAAGGCGGCGGCCTACGCGCTGCCGACGGCGACGGTGCCGGACGAGCACGGCACGCCGGCTTATCGACTGGACGAGGCCTACGAGCGACGGGCTTCGGCCACCGCGCGCGAGCAGCTCGCCAAGGCGGGCTTCCGCTTGGCCGCATTGCTGAACGCCGCCCTCCATTAGCGAAGGCAGGGCGATGACGTCGAGACCGCATGCGGTGCCATATCCGGGATCCGGTCGTCCGAGCGCCCGGATGACCTCGCCGGAAGCCGCTTCGAGGGAGGCTCGATCGCGGCGTTGCGTGGCTTCAGGATGGATCAGTACGGCTGGAGATGTGTCGTGACGAGAGACGCACAGTGCACCATCCCCGGGCGCGCTCAGGGCGCTGCCGACGCGGCGAGGGACGAGGCCAGGAAGGTGAATGCCGAGATCGACGCGGCCTTCGGCAAGCTGGCCGAGAAGATGCGCGGTCGGGCCGTCAAGGCCAAGGCGAAGCTTGCCGGCGCGATGCAGGCCGACAGGCGCGCGATGCTGGTGCGACGCTTCGAGCTCTACGCCGATGCGGCGACCTACCTCGAGGAGCGCCTCGTCCGTCGCGGGGAGCTTCCCGCGTGAACGACATCGATCCGGCCGAGCGTTGTCCGGCGCTGCCGATCCCCACCGCGAGGGCTTGGCATGTTCGACCTGACGAAGTTGCTCGCCGACGCGCTCGGTAAGCATCTCGCGCTGACCTGCCGGCGGACCTCCGGCAGCTGGGAACCGCGCTTGACGATCGAGCGGATCGTCGGCAGCGACGCGCCCCATCACGGCGGCGAGCGTCGCATGGGCTCGGGTCGACGCCGACCGTCGGCGGAACGCGCCGGCATATGGTCGTGTCCGCGGGCCGACTGGACGACCTGATCCCGGTCGGCGAGTGACGTTTCCCCCGGCGTTGGCCGGAGTCACGGCCGACGATCGCCGCCGGAGCCCGCGACCGGCCGCCCCTGCCTGAACCGAACGTCGCGGCCGGTGGGGTCGACCCGATCCAGGATCCTGAGCCCGTGCGGGTTCTAGGGCGACTCGGGCTCGATCGGCGGGGCGTCCGGCACGCCGCGTCGTTCGCGGGCAGCATCGTCCTCGCGACCGGACGATGGATCGTCCTACGCCCGATTATGTTCCGGCCGAAGACGTATTATACCATTGGTTGTCGACACGGGACCTTGGGAAGCGTTCCATCGACGTCGAACCAGGAGGTACGAGGTGGCCGCCACGGTCTCGTGCCAATCGCATCAGGCCTGCTCGCATGTCCCGCTCCCGATACGGCGTCGGTGGCGGCGCGTCGCCGGTACGGCGACCGATCGCCAAGGGATCTGCGATGCTAGGGCGCTCGCGAAACTCGGATGGGTGGGCGCGGATCCTCGCCGGAACGCGCTCGAGGAAGCGTCCGGGATCGAGGGGCCGTATTCCGTACGCCTTCCGAACTGGCGTGACGCCGCTGGACAGGTCACGCGCGAGGAAAATTCGTCCGACCACCACACGAGAGGTGCCAAGCCTCACGCAGCCCGGCAGGATCATGGCCGATCGGCCGGGGGCGAGCTCGGGTGCCGGCCCGAGGCGATGTCCGCCGAGGTCGATCCCGCATGTCTCAAGACGTCCTTGGGAGCGTTCGTGGTGGTGCGGCGCCCCGCTCGCGTGATGTCGTGGTTCGATGCCGTCCGAAGCGAGGCGAAGGGCGGAGAGGCGGCGGGGTGACCCTTCCCGGTTGGCGCGACTGGGCGTTCTCGATCAAGACCTTCGCGGCGGCGGTGCTCGCGTTGTACCTCGCCATGTGGATCGACCTGCCTCGGCCGTACTGGGCCCTCGGCACCGTCTATATCACCTGCCAGGTCCTCGCCGGCGCGACCCGGGCCAAGGCCTTGTACCGGGTGCTCGGCACCCTGCTCGGGGCGGTCGTGACGGTCGCGCTCGTGCCGAATCTCGTCAATTCGCCGGAGCTCCTGACGCTCGCCATCGCACTCTGGGTGTCGGTCTGCCTCTACTTCTCGCTGCTCGACCGGACCCCGCGCAGCTACCTGATGATGCTCGGCGGCTACACCGCGGCCTTGATCGGCTTTCCCAGCGTCGGCGACCCCGGGACCATGTTCGACACCGCGGTGGCGCGCGCCGAAGAGATCACGCTCGGCATCCTGTGCGCCAGCCTGGTCAACACCGTCGTGCTGCCCCAGTCCGTGGCGCCGACGATCGCCGCCCGGCTGGACCTCTGGCTGCGCGACGCACGCGGCTGGGTCGCCGACGTCCTCGGCCGTGCGCACCCGACGAGGGACACGCAGGCCAAGCGGCTGAAGCTCGCCGCGGACGCCATCAGCTTCGATGCCCTGGCGACGCCGCTGCGCTACGACATGACCGGCGCCGAGCGCTCTGTCGCGGCCATGGCGACGCTGCGCCAGCACATGCTGATGTTCCTTCCCATCGCTTCGGCGGTCTCGGACCGCATCGAGGCGCTGGAAAGGGACCGGGCGCTCCCGGCCCGGGTCCGGGCGCTGCTGGACGAGATGGCCGCATGGCTCGCGTCCGGGACGACCGACCCGGCCGAGGCCGCCCGCCTCCGTGCCGCAACGGACGCCATCGAGCCCAGTCTCGCCGAAGGGGCGGAGTGGGACGACCTCGTCCTCGCGAGCCTGCTGGCGCGCCTGCGCGACTTCATCGACCTGCGCCAGGACACCCGCCTCCTCCAGCGCCACATCGCGGACGGCAGTCCGGTCGGCAAGGATCTCGCCTTCCGGTACACCGCCCAGGCGCGCACGATCCGCCATCGCGACCGCGGGATGGCCCTCCTGTCGGCGATCGGCGTGTTCCTCGCCGTCCTCCTGACCAGCGCGGTCTGGATCGCCACCGGATGGTCGGACGGCTCGGCTGCCCCGATGATGGCGGCGGTCGGATGCTGCTTCTTCGCCGCCCAGGACGACCCCGCGCCGTTCATCGTCGGCTTCGCCAACTCGGCCATCGTCGGCGCGATCGGGGCCGGGGTCTACCTGTTCGCGATCCTGCCGCTCGCGACGTCCTTCGAGATGCTGTCGCTGGCCCTGGCGCCGGGCCTCCTGCTCTGTGGGGTCTTCACGACGCAGTCGCGGACGGCGCCGATAGCGATGGGCGCGGCGGTCAACGGCTCAGCCACGCTCGCCCTCCAGGGCAGCTACACCGGCGAGTTCGCCGCCTTCGCCAACTCGTCGATCGCCGTCGTCGTCGGCATGTGGGCGGCGGCCGTGGTCATGCGCCTCGTCCGCTCGGTCGGGGCCGATCGGTCGGTCCGGCGCCTCCGGGGCGTCAACCGGCGCAGCCTCGCGCGGGCCGCCGAGCGGCAGGGCGCCCAGAACGGCCTCGAACTCGCGGCGCTCATGCTCGATCGCGTCGGCCTGATCGCTTCGCGCCTGGCCGCGTTGCCAGCGGACGACGCGGAGTGGACGGCCGACCTGCTCGCCGAGGTCCGCGTCGGCATCAACCTGGTCGAGTTGCGCCGCGACCGAGGGAGGCTCCCGGACCCTGCGAAAGTCGCGGTCGAACGACTCCTCGTTGCCCTGGCGCTCCATTTCGAAAGCGCCGCGGAAGCGTCGCCGCCCGGGCTGCTCGACATCATCGACGGGGCCCTCGACGCCGTTTGCGCCGAGGCGGCCCAAGCCCCGGGCCGTGCGGCGCTCATGGCTCTCGTGGGCATCCGCCGCGGCCTCTTCCCCGATGCGCGACGCTACCGGACGTCCCGTCCCAAGCCGCTTCCGGGGCTCGCGGCATGACCAGCGAGTTCGATCCCCACGGTGTGTTCGTGCCAAGCCTGGCGCCCTGAATGCTGCTCGCGTTCGCCGTCCGACCGCCGCTGCGGTGGCTCCTCGCCCGGACCGGATCCTATCGCTTGGTCTGGCATCGTCCGTCACGATCTCGCCCCCTACGTCGTCCTGCCCGGCTTCGTGGTGCGCTTCGCGAAGCTGCTTGCCAGCTAACCCGCCCGAACTCCCTCGCACTCGTCGCCGCCTCGTCCGTGAGGTCTACCATGCCGCGGTTCCTCACCCTCTCGGTCCGCCTCGCCGTCACCCTTTCGATGGTGGCCGCGGCCGCCGTCGTCGGCCTCGCGCTCTGGGACTACTACATGGACGCGCCCTGGACCCGGGACGGCCGCGTGCGCGCCGACGTGGTCGAGGTCGCTCCCGACGTCTCCGGCCTCGTCACCGAGGTGCTGGTCGAGGACAACCAGACCGTGAAGCGCGGCGACGTGCTGTTCAAAATCGATCCCGCGCGCTTCACCCTGGCCCTGCGGCAGGCCGACGCCATCGTCGAGGGCAAGATGGCGACCGCCGAGCAGGCCGCGGCCGACTACCAGCGCTACAGCAAGCTTAGCGATGCCGCCGTCTCGCAGCAGAAGGTGGAATTGGCCCGGGCGACGGACCTCGCGGCCAAGGCCGCCTACGATCAGGCCGTGGCCGACCGCGACCTCGCCCGGCTGAACCTCGAGCGCTCGGCGGTGAAGGCGTCGGTCAACGGCCGCATCACCAACATGGAACTGCGCCCTGGCAACTACGTCAACACCGGCAAGGGCGTGATGGCGCTGGTCGACCGCGACACGCTCCGGGTCGAGGGCTACTTCGAGGAGACCAAGCTGCCGCGCATCCACGTCGGCGACAAGGCGAGCATCCACCTGATGGGCGAGGACGGCCTGATCACCGGCCACGTCGAGAGCGTGGCCGGCGGCATCGAGGACCGGGAGCGTTCGGCCGGCGCGAACCTGCTCGCCAACGTCAACCCGACCTTCGCGTGGGTGCGGCTCGCCCAGCGCATTCCCGTGCGGATCAAGCTGGACGGCGCGCCCGACCAGACGAGGTTGGTCTCGGGCAGGACCGCGACGGTCTCCGTCGAGCCCCGGGGCGAGATGCCGAAGTTCGACCCCTTCGCCTTGCTGCGCCGTGCCTCGAAGCAGCTCGACGAGCGACGCGGACCTCGGCAGAGATGAACGCCCGTCGAAGCGCCGCGCGACGAAACCGAACCGGGCGAGGTGCTGATGATGCCGGGCAGATGAAGGCAGCCGAGGCCGCAGCGGGCGCCACGCGGATAGAGGCGTTACGATCTCAGTCGATCCCTTGGCAGGGTGAGCGCTTGCGGTGGAACCTCGGAACGCGCGGAGCCTGACCGGACATGGAACCGCTCTTTGACACCTCCGTGATCGAGCGCCCCTGCACGCCCGACGAGGTCGCGGCCGCCGAAGCCGCTCTTGGCTTTGCCTTTCCCCCGTCCTATCGCCGGTTCTGCCTGACTTACGGACCAGGCTTGATCGGCGGCCACTTCGCGGTCGCGACGCCGATGCCCGATTCCGACCACCCGCTCGCGATCACCGTCACCAACCCAAGGGCCGACCAACGCTTCCGGCACGACATGGCGTGGCATGCCGAGGAAGGCTTCGTGTTCGGCGTCGACGTCTACGAGGGCGTGGACCCTGCGATCCTCGGCCGGGCGCGCTTCTTCGGCATGAGCTACAATGGCGAGAGGCTGTTCTGGGATGTGCGCCCCGGTTCGGATGAGTACGGCATCTACGTCCTCGGATACGACGGCTCGACCGTCCGGCCGGGCGGGGCGACGCTCGACACGCTTATCCGCGACAGCCAGACGGATCGGATCAAAGCTATCTTCGGTCCCGGCTACGCGCCGCTGCCGCGCACCTTCGCACGCTTCACGCCGCGACCGGAGTAGCCGGGACGGCGGCTCCGATGCAGACGTTGAGACCGCATGCTCCAACGACCGCTTCCCGGATCGGGCTTGGACGAAGCTCGTCGCATGCGATGTCGGGCGGGATCGCGGGTGCGGCGTCGCGGGCGGCATGAGCATCCGGGAATTCCAGACCCTCGCCGCCTACCGTCGATCTGTCATCGTGATGTCGAGGAAGAACGAGGCAGGAGTCACCCTTCCGTCGAGGAGATGAGGCAGCCGTGTCGTGACATCATCGCCCCAGCATGGATCATCGCCCGGCGAGCGGAGGAGCGGCCCGCATTGCAACGGTTTGCGGGCAGCCCGGTCGATCTGTCCGCAGCATGCGATCGCCGCTGAGATAGCCACGACGGGCACCGACAACTGTCGGGCATCGTTGTGTCGGAACGGTAATCAATCCGCTGATCCGCAAACTCGACCGCGCCGGCGGCCTGACCGAAGCGGATCGCGACCTACTCCGGCGCGTATGCGCGACGACGCGAACGGTCGAATCGCGACGAGACCTCATCCGACAAGAGGACCGATTTGAGAACGTCCATCTCGTGCTCGACGGCTTCGCCTGCCGCTACAAGGTTCTGACGACCGGTGCTCGCCAGATCGTGGCTCTGATGGTGTCCGGCGACTTTTGCGATCTGCACGTCGCCATCCTGGGCAGGATGGATCACGGCATCGCCACGCTGACGCCCTGCACGATGGTCCAGATCCCACGGACCACGATCCTGGAGCTGACCGAGAACCATCCGGGCATCGCCCGTGCCCTTTGGTGGGCCACGGCGGTGGACAAGGCCGTGCTTCGCGAGTGGCTGGTCGACATCCGGTCGGCGCGGAGCCGATCAGCGATTGGCGCACCTTCTCTGCGAATTGCTGCTACGGCTCCAGATGGCCGGTGGCGCGAACGGCTGCCCCATGCCGATCCGGCAAGGAGACCTCGCCGACATGACGGGTCTGACCGACGTGCACGTGAACTGCACTCTACAGGCACTCCGCGACGAGAACTTGATCGTGTTGCGCAGCCGGCGTTTGGACGTGCCGGACATCGAGCGGCTGAGGGCGTTCTGCGGTTTCAACCCGGACTATCTGCACCTGCTCCCACGAGATGGTGTGTGCGCCGCTCGCTAGCTGGAAGGGCGCGGCTGACCCGCCATTCACACCGCGGGGGTCGCCGATGTACTGGGGCCACGAGACGCCCAAAGGCGCTCGAGGAATGGACGACCTCACCCCGTCACCGGTACGGTCGAGGGCGGCGGTCAGAACCATACGATTACCGCTGGCACAAGCCTAACGCCGGCGGCGTGTCCATTCGCGTATCGCCGGAGGCCGACTCTTCCCCCGAGGATGCGAACGCCGCAGGCAAAACCGTCCTCGTGGCGTTCGGTGCGGCCTCGCAGGTGTGACGCGAACGGTCGACCGAATCCCGTCAAGAACACCGCGTCGCCGACCTCGGCCCGTAGCCGAACAGACGGTCGACCGGGACGCGGAGCAGCCCGCCGCGCCGAGACGAACGGGAGTTTGCCAGCAACCTCGAAAGGCATCATGGGTTAGTTGGCACCTGCCGGCTTGGTCGGGCTGAGCACGCAACAGCGCCGTGTGCGGCGACCTTCGAGGACGATGACCGCATGGGTCGGGACGAGTGCGAGAGGGGCGCGGTCGACCTCCGTCTGCTGCGTGCGGCGGTGGAGGCATCCGGCGAGGCCATCCTGATCACCTCGGCCGAACTCGACGAGCCCGGCCCCCGCATCGAGTATGCGAACCCCGCCTTCACCCGCATGACCGGCTACGCGGCGCACGAGGTGCTCGGCCGGTCGCCGCGGTTCCTGCAGGGCCCCGGCACCGAGCGTGCCGAGCTGGACCGGCTCCGCGCCGCCCTCGAAGCCGGCGAGCCGGGCCAGGGCGAGGCGCTCAACTACCGCAAGGACGGCTCGACCTACGTCGTCGAGTGGCTGATCACGCCGGTGCGCGAGGCGGACGGCCGCATCACCCACTGGGTCTCCGCCCAGCGCGACATCACCGAGCGGCGCGGTGTCGAGGACCGGCAGGCGCTGATGGTTCGCGAGCTGCACCATCGCGTGAAGAACACCCTCGCCACGGTTCAGGCCGTGCTGAACGCGACCGCCCGCTCGTCGCTCTCCATCCCCGAGTTCACCCGGGCCCTCACGGGCCGGATCGCCTCGCTGGCCCGCACCCACGCACTGATCACCGAAGACCTCGCCCAGGCCGCCTCGTTCGAGGAGCTGCTGCGCGCCGAGCTCGACCCGTACGGGGAGCGGGGACGACTGACCTTGGAAGGCCCGAAGGTCGGGCTCCCCTCCGCGCTCGCGGTGCCGGTCAGCATGGCCTTGCACGAACTCACCACCAACGCCCTGCGGCACGGCTCGCTCGCCGACCCCGACGGCCGCCTCCAGGTCACGTGGCGGCTGGAGGACGGCGCCGCGGGATGCGCGCTGCGCTGGGACTGGAGCGTGCACGACGGGCCGCCCGCCGCGCCTCCGACGCGCGAGGGCTTCGGCTCCCGCCTCCTCAACAAGGTCCTGGCGACGCAGACCGGGGCGGAGGTGGACGTCGCCTTCGCCTCGGACGGGCTGAGGGTTTCAGTCCGGATGCCTCTGCCGGCGCCTCGTTCCTGAGTACCATACTTCACGCGAAGCCATGAAGCATGGCCGCTCGACGGAGAGCGTCGGCTCGGCGAGATTGGCTCTCCGAGCCGACGCGCGGTTCCGGTCCTGGCGACGGCGTCCCCATCGACCAAAGGGGCTGCCCGCGTCGGTGTCGGGCAAGATCTCGTAGTGGGTGGCGCCGCACTCGGGCAGCGAAACCGCTGGCGCTTCACCTCGACCCAGGCGGTTTGCGACTGCACGGGGAAGTCGCGATAGCGCTGCCGCTTCGTGCTGTTCTTGTCGAGGATCCATAGGGGGTAGCAGGTCGGAGGCAAGCGAGTGCGCTGGCCCTGCGCCTGATGATCGCCCTGGCGCGGGCATGGACGGCACGCAGGCGCCGTCGCTGCCTTTCCCGCACGCCGCGCCGCCTTCCAGGGCGCAGCCCCGGGCTGCCGGACGCATGACCGCAAGTCATCGATCGGCGAAAACAAATCGGTTGCCTTATGGCGGGATTGCCCGGCTACAGGGGGTCTGGTTTCGAAGGGCCCGCTCGCGGGGGCGGGATCCGATCGTGATGCGTCATCGGCACCTCCTGCAGGAGCGCGGCTGGCCGCCGGGTCCCCCGCTCGGGAATCCCATCCTCACGCTCGCCGAATCCCCGCCGTCGCCGCTCCGGAACGAGCCCTATGGCCACCGGCCCTTGTGCCTCAGCCCTGCCTGGCCCCGCGTGCCGGATTGGACCGTCGCCCATGCCTCCATGGCCCAGGTGACTCGATGCCGGTGCGGATCGCGGATCGCGATTGAGTACCACTGCCGGTCGGGCGCTCCGATTCGGCCGGCGGAGGTGATCGAGGCGAGTGCGGGAGACGGCCCGGATGCGCGATTCCCAATCAACGATCCGTCGGGAGGACAGCGATATGGATCATGCAAGATCTGGAAAATTCAGGTTCGTGATATTCTCGTCGATCGTCGTGATCGCGATGATCAACTACATCGACCGCGGTGCGATCTCCTACGCGGCGGCCGACATCACGGCCGAGTACAACCTGGATCGTGCGGCCTGGGGCGCCGTGCTCGGCTATTTCGGGTACGGCTACATATTCGGTGCTCTGATCGGCGGCGCCCTGGGCGATCGCTTCGGCGCCAAGCTGGTCTGGCTGGTCGCAGGCGTCGCCTGGTCGCTGTTCGAGATCGCGACGGCCTACGCGGGCGATTTCGGGGTGGCGGCACTGGGTGGCTCGGCCCTTGCAGGCTTCGCTGTCGTCCGCGTCCTGTTCGGGTTCTCGGAGGGGCCGGCCTACTCCATCATCAACAAGACAGTCGGGAACTGGGCCACGCCGCGCGAGCGCGGCTTCGCGGTCGCGATCGGGTTGCTCAGCACGCCCCTGGGTGCGCTCTTAACGGCACCCATGGCAGTCGGCTTGCTGCTGCTCACCGGCAGCTGGCGCGCGATGTTCTGGATCCTTGGTCTGACAGGGCTGATCGCGCTCCTCGCCTTCATGCGCATCTTCACCAACCGTCCCGAGGAAAACCCGCGTGTCAGTGCGGCAGAACTCGCCGAGATTCGGAGCGCGACAGACGATCGGGGCGTCGGATCGGCCCCGGCCTTCGGTGGCGCGACCGACATCCCGTGGTGGGTGTTCTTCACTAGCCGAACCATGATCTTCAATACCATCGGCTACTTCGCCTTCATCTACGTCAATTTCATGTTGTTGACCTGGACCCCAAAATATCTGCAAGATCAATTCCACTTCAACCTGGCTTCGCTCTGGTACTTGGGCATGATCCCGTGGACGGGACCGTGTGTCACGGTCCTGCTGGGCGGCCGCTTCTCCGATTGGCTTCTCAAACGGACCGGAAACCTGCGCATCGCGCGCAGCTGGTTCGCCGCGCTCACGCTGCTCCTGACGACGGTCGTCTTTCTCGGGGTTTCGCAGGCCACGAGCCCCGCCGCCGTGATCGCCCTGATGACGCTGGGCAATAGCCTGAACGCGCTCGTCAACACCGTGTACTGGACCGTGGTGATCGACACCGCCCCCCGCGAGCACCTCGGGGCTTGGAGCGGCTTCATGCACTTCTTCGCCAATATCGGCTCGGTGCTCGCGCCAACGCTGGCGGGGATCCTGGCGAGCGCCTATGGCTACCAAGCGATGTTCATCGCGACGGCTGTCGCGACCGGGATCGGTATGGCGGCTATGCTGCTCGTCCGGCCGGGGCTCCTGCCGCACCGTGGCAGAACCGCAATCCTGGCCTCGGCCGCTGGGGGCCGGGCCGGCCGCGAACGATAGGGACCGGTGCGGCTCGGCCGCCTATTCGGCGGTGCGGCCACGTCGCGCGCTGTCGCGCCGGAAACCGCGCCGCCGACGCCGGTCGTTCGCAAGTCCGCGGACCCTCACGCGCCGCTCCGGTCGTCGACCTGCGGTTCGCCGCTGGGTGACCGCACCGTGCGGCCGGGGCGAGCGGGCGCTGTTTCGATCCGCGACCGAGGACCCCGCCGGATGTCGGGCGGCCGAGGCCGCGCGCGGGCGAGCCTCGCCGAACGGGCAGGGCGCGGCTCGGATCGCCCCGTTTCGCATGACCGGAGATCATGCATGGCCTCCGAAAAATCGTTTGTCGACCTCGCCGCCTTGCTCAGACTGCGGTCCAGGAAGCCGCGTGCGTTCGGCCCGCGGGACCGGTCGGGAGGGAGCTCCATGGGAAAGCCAGGATGGTTGAGGGGTTGTCTGGTCGCGTCGAGCTTCCTCGCGGTCGCCTCGCCGGCGTACGCCCAGACGCCGGACAAGCCCAGGATCTCCGACGGAATCGTGAAGCTTGGCGTGCTGACGGACATGTCCGGGTCTTACGCGGACTACTCCGGGGAAGGATCGCTCACGGCCGTGAAGATGGCGGTCGAGGACTTCGGTGGCAGCGTCGCGGGTGTCCCGATCAAGGTCGTGGCTGCGGACCACCAGCACAAAACCGACGTCGGCGTGTCGATAGCGCGGACTTGGTACGATGTCGAACAGGTCGACGCCATCCTTGATGTGTCGAATTCTGCGGTCGCATTAGCGGTCATGAACGTGACGAAGGAGAAGAACAAAATAGTCATGCTTGGCGGTGTCAGCACGCCCAAAGTGACCACCGATTCCTGCACGCCTAACAGCATACAATACATATACGATGCCAATGCCCTCTCTAACGTTGTCGGCAAGGCACTGGTTCGCCAGGGGGGCAGTTCCTGGTATTTCCTGACCGTCGACTTCGCCTTCGGTCATGGGCTCGAGAAAACCACCGCCGACGTCGTGAGGGCCGGACACGGAAAGGTCGTCGGCAGCGCACGCTTTCCGCTCAACACGGTGGATTTCTCGTCCTACTTGCTCCAGGCCCAGGCCTCGCAGGCCAAGGTCGTGGCGCTCGCCAGCGCCGGGGCGGACACGATCAACGCGATCAAGGGGGCCGCCGAGTTCGGGCTCGCCGCCGGTGACCAGAGGGTGGCCACGCTGTTGACCTTCATCACCGACGTCCACAGCATGGGATTGGACCAAGCACAGGGCCTGCTGCTCGCGACGGCCTTCTACTGGGACCTCGACGACGAGACCCGGCGATGGTCCCGCCGGTTCTTCGAGCGCGTGCACCGGATGCCGACGATGGTGCAGGCGGGTATGTACTCCGCGGCGATGCACTATCTCAAAAGCGTGGCGGAAACCGGAACCGACGACGCGACAGTCACGATGCAGAACATGAAGTCGCGGCCGATCAACGATTTCTTTTCGCGCGGCGGCCACATCAGGAGCGATGGCCTTCATGTGCATGACATGCTCATGATGGAAGTCAAACAACCCAAAGACTCGAAGTATCCCTGGGATTATTACAGCTTCAGGTCGAGGGTCTCGGCTGATGAGGCGTTCTCGCCGCCGGTCGAAGGAGCCTGCGCCGCTGCGCGTTGAGAGCCGCGGCCAGATGCCGTGGTCGCGGTGCGTTCAAACTCGGGATCGCTCATGAACATCGTCAGCCTATTTCGATATCCGGTGAAGGGCCTGTCCGCCGAGGGGTTGCCGCAGGTCGAGCTGCGAGCCGGCCACGGGTTCCCGGACGATCGCCGGTACGCCGTCACCGACGGGTCGCTCGCGTTCGATCCGGAGCATCCGGTCCCGGCCCCGAAGACCCAGTTCCTGATGCTGGCGAAGTACCATCGCCTCGCCCGGTTGAAGACGCGCTTCCGCCCCTCTCCGGACCGCCTCGAGGTGGAGGACGGCGACGGCGCGCGGACCTTCGACCTAGAGCCGGAGCTTGGGCGCCAGGAATTGGCTGACTACCTCGCGAAGGTCGTGCAGGAACCGTTGCCCGGCACGCCTCGGGTCGTGAGCGCGCAAGGCCATCAGTTCACCGACGTCAGCGTCCATTCCGTGAGCTTGATGCGTTCCGTGTCCCTCATCAATCTTGCGACCGTCGAAGATCTCGGAACGCACCTGGGACGCGATCTGGACCCGATCCGCTTCCGCGCGAACATCTATTTCGACGGAGCCGAGGCATGGTCGGAGCTCGATTGGCTGGGCAGGCGCCTGAGCATAGGCGGCACGGTGCTGAAGGTCGTTCGGCGCACGAAGAGGTGCGCCGCCACGAACGTCAATCCGAGGACGGCTGAACGCGACGCGAACCTCCCGCTCGCGATCCGCGAGTACCGGGATCACGGGGATCTCGGTTTCTATGCCGAGGTGGAGGAGGAGGGCTGCATCGCGCCCGGCGACACGCTACGGCTCGACCCTGCGTGAGCGGCGATCAAACGCCATCGCATTGGTCGACGAGCCATCCCGCGAACAACTTGACGTCCTTGGACCCGGCTCGATCCTTCGGATACAGGATGTAATAGGCACCTGCGCTCGGAACCTGTAGCTCGAACGGGCGAAGAAGCTCGTCCCGCCATTCCAGGTTCTCGATCTCGACCGTGGGAACGCAGGCGACGCCCGTGCCTTCGCGCGCCGCCATGACCGCCATGAACGAATGGCCGACATCGATGCGCCCGGCGCCGTCCGCCATGTCGGAGCCGGAGGCCCGGAACCAAGCGGGCCAGCAGTCCGGACGCCTGAGGTTGTGGATCAGGGGCAGGCGCTTCAGGTCGGCGAGCGTGGCGACCGGTCCTACGCGGTCGGCGAGCCTGCGGCTTAGCACGGGCGTGATCCGATCTTCCCAGAGAGGCGACACGATCACGTCGTCCCACGACTCCGTCATGCGGAAGTCGATCTGCGGCGCCAGGGCGTCGTAGGCGTTGCCCGGAAGCTTCCCGACGCGCATCGCGACGTCGATGCCGTCGCGCTTGAAATTGACGGGCTCAAGGGAGGACGAGACTTGGAGCCGGATCTCCGGATGGCCGATCATGAAGGCGGTGAGCCGCTGCATCAGCCATAACGCGCCGATCGTGGGCAGGACGCTCACCGAGAGGACGCGCGCCTCGGAAAGGCTCCGAGCGGTCGCGCGCTCGATCACGTCGAGGGCGCTCGTTGCTGCCGCCAGATAGTCTTGCCCGAACGACGTGAGCTCCACCTGCCTCGTCAGTCGCCTGAACAGCCGCGCATGGAGGAACTCCTCCAGCAGCTTCACCTGCCTGCTTATCGCCCCTTGCGTGACGTTCAGCTCGTCCGCGGCCTTGGAGAAGCTGAGGTGTCGCCCGGCGGCCTCGAAGGCGCGGAGCGCCAGCAACGGTGGAAGGCGACGTTTCATCAGGCTGCTACGCGTTGCGCCCGGATCCTGTCCGGTGGGGACGTGACTTCCCGGGCGCTGATCCTGACACACCTGAAGGATCGGGTGCCAGCGATTCAGCCGGTTCCATCGCGCCGCCACCAAGCATGCACGGGCGAGGGCGGCTCGGGTATGGCGGCGATGGCTCCCGCAAGTTCCGAGCCGAGCGCGAGCAGTTGCCGGTCGCTCCCGCGTGGCCCGATCAGGGACAGTCCGAGCGGGGCTCCCGACATCCGGAGCACGGGGAGGGACAGCTGGGGGCAGCCGGTATGGCCCGCCAAGGACGTTAGACCCATGGCGATCCCGCGGTAACGCTCCAACGTCTCGATCGAGCTTGTGCGGAGCGGAGCGGCTCCGGGGACGGTGGGGACGACGATCACGCCGGCTTCCTTCCATACGGCGGCCACCAGGGCGCAGATCTGGTCCCTGGTCGCCTGTGCGGCCTCGACCTCGGGGGCCGTGATGCGGCGCGCGGCCTCCACCCGGTCGGAAACGCCCGGCCCGAGGGTCGGCCGGACATCCGAGACCCAGGGGCCGAGTTCCTCCCAGACCTCCGCGAACTGCAGGGTGCGGAAGGCCTGGAACCAGGGACCGAAGCCGTCGTCGGCCAGGCGTCGGTCGAGGAATCGTGCGGCCGGCAAGGACCCCTCGACGACGGCCCGGACGTCGGCGGCCTGGGGTTCGTCCAGCAACTCCCAGGCCCCGGGGTCCCAAAGGGCGGCCGAGGCGTCGAGCCGGATGCCGTCCGGGGGCAGGAGCGCGTCGCCCATCGCCACGAGCAGACGGGGATCCCGGGCGAACCAACCGACCGTGTCGAACGAAGGGGCGAGTCGACGCACGCCGTCGCTCGACACGGCACCATGGGTCGGACGGAAGCCGAAGATGCCGCAGAAGCTGGCCGGTACCCGGACGGAACCGGCCGTGTCCGTGCCGAGCGCGACGTCGCACAGCCTGGCCGCCACGGCGGCGGCGGACCCGCAGGACGACCCGCCCGTCAGGCGACCGGGTGCCGTGGCGTTCCGAGGGGCGCCGAAGTGGTGGTTCGCACCGCTGAGGCTGAAGGCGAGCTCGTCGGTGATCGTCATCCCGACGACCTGCGCCCCATGCCCCAACACATGGCCCACCGCCGACGCGTGCCGGGAGGCGGGAGCGTGCGTCGCCGCCCAATCGGGGTTTCCGTAGCCCGAGACACGCCCATCGATGTCGAAGACATCCTTGACCGCGCAAACGACTCCGTCCAGCGGGCCGGAGGCGGTGGGTGGCAGCAGCAGGCGTGGTCCCGGCATGAACGCACCGACGGGATCCGCCTCGCTGGCCTCTGACAAGGGCTTCATGATCGAAACTCCCTATCGGTGGACAAACCGTGACCCGGGTCGCCTGAGCGAGCGCGCCGCACGCAGGCGTCGAACGACTCTGCGACGAGATCCGGGGAGAGATCCTCGACGATGAATATCAGGAACGACGACCGATCGTCGCCGGGCCACTCATCGAGATGCTCGGGGAAGTACGCCATGTGGCGCACGCAATTGATCAAGACCGGTGCGGCTGCGCCCTCGAGTGCGAGGAAGCCTTTCACGCGCAGGACGCGGTCGCCGTGCGCGTGAAGCAGCATGGACAACCAGAGCGCGAGCCTGGTCCAGTCGAGGGTCTCCTCGACATGGAGCGAGAAGCTGATCCGTTCCACGGCGTCGCAGGCATAGGGCGGGCGCGCGGCCCTCGACGGCCGTGACATCCGGAACGAACCTGCGCCGGACGGAGCGCATGCGGGGAGGTCAGGTCCGGAGCGTCCGGGCCGTATGGACGGCACGAGTGCGGGAAGCTCGTGCATGAGCAGCTTCCCGGCCGTAAGGCATGGCGCCTGCGGCAGGATGCTGCCGACGAGCCCTCGCATGGCTTCAACCCGGTCGTCGCCCACCAAATCGGTCTTGGTCAGCAGCACGACGTCCGCGGCCTCGATCTGCCTTCTCTGCTCCTGGGCGGACCGGACGTTCTCCGCCGGCTGCAGGCAGTCCACCATCGTGACCGTCAGCGCGATCCTCAACTGGCCATTGAGGTAAGGGTTGGAGATGATGGCGGCGATCACCGGCAGCGGCTCCGCGAGACCGCTCAGCTCGATCACGACGCTGCTGAACGAGGACGAGCGACGGTCGAGCGACAGGATGCGCTGCAGCTCCTCCTGCACGCCCCTGTCCGCCCTGCAGCAGAGGCAGCCGTTGGAGAGGAGGGCCACGGCGTCGGCGCTCGTCCGAAGGATAAGGTCGTCCACCCCGTAATCGGCGGCTTCGTTCACCACCAACAGCGCGCCGGAGAGCGCCCCATCGGCGAGCGAGCGTCGCAGGAACGTGGTCTTGCCGCTCCCAAGCGGACCGGCGACGATCGTCACCGGGATCCGGTGATCGCTGGAACCCTCGGTCATCGCCGTCGGCGCCCGGCATTCTCAAGGTGGGCTATGAAGGCGGGCTCGAGCGGGTCGAGCGGCTTGCCCGCGAGGCGCTCGATGCCCTCCCAGACCTGGGGGAGGCTCTCCGCGATCAAGCTCGCGCCCGATTGCGTTTCGAGGATCCAGGAGGAATGCATCCAGTCCCGGACCGAGACCCCTCGATGCGCCGCGACCTCCGACAGGTCCCTGGCCTGGGCCAATCGTAGGGCGATCGGCTGGCCGCTCGCTCTCGCCCGCCCCGGAAGGCTGCTGGCGTTCGACCAGTGGGCCATGCCGCCCCAGAGCCCGCACATGCCGCACATGGATCAGCCGCGGAATGGGTTCGACCGGTCGAAGTCCAGGGCGATCTCCTCGAGCGTGCGGAAAACGACGCCGGGATGGCGGGCCATGTGCTCGATCAGGCGCGCAAGCATTCTCAGGACCTGGGGACGCCCGGCGACGTCGGGATGCAGGCAGAACGTGAATACCGCCTCGTCCATCTCCTCGTAGACCCAATCGAACTGCTCGCGCCAGAGCTCCTCGATATCCCGGGGGTTCATGAAACCGTGACTGTTCGGCGACTTCTTTATGAACATCATCGGTGGCAGGTCGTCGAGATACCAGCTTACCGGGATCTCGATGAGGCGGGTCTCCTTTCCGCGTAGGAGCGGCCTCATCCAGTTGGCGGCCGGTTGGCCGTAGTCGATCGGAACCCAGCTGTCGCCGACGCGCAACCTGTAGCAGGCGTGGTCGCGGTGCATCATCGAATGGTCGTACAGGATACCCCGCTCGAGGAGCAGGTCCGGCGTGCTCGAACTGAGTTCCCACCAGGGTGCCGCGTAGCCGACGGGACGGCGGCCGGCGAGGCCCGTGATGAGTTCGATGCAACGGTCCAGGACGTCACGCTCCTGGGCGGGTGACATAGCCAGGGGATTCTCGTGCGTGTAGCCGTGCAGGGCGACCTCATGGCCGCGCTCGACGACCTCGGCCATCTCCGCGGGGAAGGTCTCGATCGAGTGGCCCGGGATGAACCAGGTGGTCTTGAGCCCGTATCGATCGAAGAGGTCCAGCAGGCGCAGGCTCCCCACCTCGCCCGCGAACATCCCGCGGGAGATGTCATGCGGCGAGTCCGCCCCGCCGAACGTTCCTATCCAGGCGGCCACCGCATCCACGTCGATGCCGAACCCGCAGGTGATCTTCTTGGTCATGTTGCGCCGTCCGCCGCAGAAGTCAGAGATCGAGCACGAGGTTCGAGCCGGTTCGGGCCCGGGAGGTGCAGACGGCCACGTACCTGGCTCGTTCCGCGTCGGTCATGCAGGTGTCCCGATGAACGGGATCGCCCGAGCTCCATCGCGTGAGGCAGGTCCCGCAGTAGCCTTCCCGGCAGGAGTGATCGACGTCGATGCCTGCCTCCAAGAGGGCGTCCAGCACCGACTTCCAGTCGGGAACCTCGACGGTGACCCCGCTCCGGACGCACTCGACGGAGAACGGGCCGCAGTCCGCGTCGTCGGCGAGCGGCGCGGCGGCCGCGCCGAAGGACTCGAAATGCATCTCGATGCCGGCGAGGTCCTTCCCGGCCTCGCGCACGGCTCCCATCAGCCCGTCCGGACCGCAGCAGTAAACCCGGGTGCCGGCCGGCTGTCCCGCCAGCAAGGCCGCGATGTCCAGGCCTTTCGTCGGGTCTCCGCCGTCGAGCACGAACCGAGCCTGTCCATGGTTCTTCGGACCGAGGAGTTCCTCCACGAAGATCAAGCGGCCTTCGTCCCGGCCGCACACGACGAGATGCCACGAGCGACCGAGCGCCTCGCAGGTTTCCGCCATGCACATGAGCGGGGTCAGGCCGATGCCGCCGGCGATGAGAAGCGTGTGCGGCGCATCGAGGAGTGGGAAATGATTCCGCGGTCCGCCTGCCTCGACGACTCCGCCGACCTCCAGGTTCGCGTGGATCCACGTCGATCCGCCGCGGCCCGTGTCCTCGCGTTGGACTGCGACGACGTAGGGCGCCCCAGGGCGTGACATCTGCACCAGCGAGTATTGCCGGTTGCCAATGCCCGGAACGTGGAGATCGATGTGCGCTCCCGCTTCATATGGGATCAGTATCGACCCGTCGAGCGAGAACAGCTCGTACTCGCGGACCCACGCGCTCAGGTCACGCGTTCTTTGCACTTGGAGTAGAATTCTATTGCTCTTCGTGTCGGCCATCGACGTAATTCACGAATGCGGGCCGGCAATTTCGTCCCGAAGGTCCGAGCTGACAATCGATTAATTCGCACCGATCCATCAGTTTCGATCACGCGTCGGGACATGGTTGCGGTGCCGAGGCGCGAAGGTCGGGGATGGTTTCGCCCAGGCAGCGACAGGGCCGCGGCGATCGCCCGTCGACCGCCGTCCCGTGTCAAGCTGGCCGACCGACCCCGCTCGCGCTGGGCCGCGTCGGTCCATGTCGGCACGGGTTCGCCGCCGTCGCGCTCGGCCATCATTGGTTCGGTCGGGCGGATCTCCAGCCTGAGAAAGTCGCGAGGTCAACCTCTCGGCGTCGCGGTCGCAGCTTCCGGGGGAGCTGCGCCGTCGCGATCGATGACCAGGATGCCCGATCCCCTGGGAACGTGGCGTGGCGGACGCAACGTGGCCTGCGACCGCGCAGGTGTCAGCTGTCTCGATCCAATGCGAATCACCGAAGGACCGCGCTCGACGGGCGATGCGAGGCGCCTCCTCGCAGCGCCCGCTTCGCCACCGTGTGTGCCGGGGGACGTCCCGCGCGGCGACGCGGTCATCTGCCCCAACGGCTGGCCGGTGATCGAGGCGTTCCTCGGGGGCGATGGCGCCCGCATCGTGGCGCAGGAAAGCCCAGCCGCGGGCTTCGCCCATGCGTCTGCCGAGCTGGCCCCCCCGTTCGGCAGCGACGTGACGTCGGCAATCCGTCCGGTGGCAGCAACCTCGTGGAGCCGGATGGCGTCCATCGGCGGCGCCTATAGCTGCGCCCTGCCGAGCCGATCCGGTGAACGGGCGCGGCTGGCCCGTCCCTTCGAGGACCGGCTCTTCTTCGCGGGCGAGGCGACCCACCCGCGCGACTTCACGACGGCCCACGGGGCCCACGACAGCGGCCAAAGGGCCGTCGACGAGGCCATGGCGGCGCTTGCGGGCAGATAGGCCCTTGAACGGCGAAGCCCCTCTGCCACCGGGGAAATTCGAGCGGCACGTTAGCGGCTTCACGTGCCGGCCGCGATCTCGGCAGCACGCCCCGGCCCTGCCGGTCGACATCCTCGGAGACCGTCTTCCAGTCCGGTCCGTCGAAGCGAGCCATGTTCATCCGACCTCGCCCGGTGGCGCGGTCGGGGCGGGCCACGCCGTGGCGGCCCGCCGGGTTCGTCGGAGGCGCGCCTCAGAGCGCCATCGTCACCGCCTTGGTCTCGAGGTAGTTCTCCAGCGCCTGGGCCCCGTTCTCGCGGCCCCAGCCCGACTGCTTGTAGCCGCCGAACGGCAGGACCGGGTCGAACACGTGGTGGCAGTTGAGCCAGACCGTACCGGCCTTGATGCGCCTGGCCATCTTGTGCGCGACGCCGGCGTTCTGCGTCCAGACGCTGGCGGCGAGCCCGTACTCGGTGTTGTTGGCCTCGGCGGCGAGTGCGTCCAACTCGCTGTCGTCGAACGCCTGGGCCACGACGACGGGGCCGAAGATCTCCTCGCGCACGATCCTCATGTCCGGGTTGGCGTTCGTGAAGATGGTTGGCTTGAGGAAATAACCATCGGTGCCCGGCAGCCCATCGCCGCCGGTCAACACTTGGCCGCCTTCGTCCCGCCCGGACTGCACGTAGCCCGACACGCGTCGCAGCTGCTCGGCGCTGACCAAGGGGCCCATCTGCGTCGTCGGGTCGAGGCCCGGCCCGACCTTGATCTTGGCGGCGGCGTCGGACACGCCCTGCATCAGCCTGTCGAAGATGCTCTTGTGAGCGTAGATCCGCGTGGCGGCGACGCAGACCTGGCCCTGGGCGAAGAAGCTGCCGAGCGTCACGCCCGGGATGGCGCGGTCGAGGTCGGCGTCGGGGAACACGATGGTCGGAGCCTTGCCGCCGAGTTCCAGCGTCACCCGCTTCAGGTTGCCGGCCGCCGCCTTGACGATCAGCTTGCCGACGTCGGTCGAGCCGGTGAACGCGATCTTGTCGACGAGGGGGTGGGCGGCAAGCGGCGCGCCGGCGCCTTCGCCGTAGCCGGTGACGATGTTGATCACGCCGGGCGGGAAGTCGGCCTCCTCGACGATGAGCTGGGCGAGGCGCAGGGCCGAGAGCGGCGTGTCCTCGGCGGCCTTCAGCACCACGGTGCAGCCGGCCGCGAGCGCCGGCGCCAGCTTCCAGGCCGCCATCATCAGGGGGAAGTTCCAGGGGATGATCTGGCCGACGACGCCGACGGGCTCGCGCAGCGTGTAGGAGTGCACCTCGCCTGGCACCGACGGCGACAGGGTCGAGCCGGCGATCTTCGTCGCCCAGCCGGCCATGTAGTAGAAGGTGTTGTAGGCGACCGGGATGTCGGCGGCCCGGGCCTCCGCGATCGGCTTGCCGTTGTCGAGGGACTCCAGCTGCGCGAACTCCTCCGCGTGGCGCTCGATGATCTCGCCCAGGCGATGGACCAGCCTTCCGCGGTCCGCCGCGGTCATCCGGCTCCACGGACCGTCGTCGAACGCCTTGCGCGCCGCCCGCACGGCGTCGTCGATGTCCTCCGCCTGCGCCTCGGGCACCCGGGCCACGACCTGGGCGGTAGCCGGGTCCCGGACGTCGATCAGGCCGCCGGCCTTGGCCGACACCAGCTTGCCATCGATGAGGAGCTTGGGGGCGCCGTCGAGGTAGGCCGCGATGGCCGGGGCGAGCTTGGGCGTGAGCGTGGGCGTGTGCATGTTCATGGCGAGATCCTCTTCCGAACCGCTGCCTGGGCGACCGAACCGGATCGACCTTCGGGCATGGCTTGAGGTACCTCTGGCGCTACCCGTTTGGAAGAATGCACCGAAAAGTGTAGCTATTACCTATCGGTAAGAACTGCGCTATCGCAATGCCTTAGCCGGTATAAAATCTCGACGGTGCGATGGCCGTCCCTTGGAGCTCGACGATGGAACCCGATTCGGCGCTGGATCGCGTGCGCGAGATCAACGTCTTCAACGTCGAGTGCCCGGCGCATCAGGTCGTCGCCCGTGTCGGCAACAAGTGGACGTTGCTGGTGATCTACGCCCTGAGCCAGGGGACGAAACGCTACAGCGAACTGCAGCATCAGGTCGGCAAGATCTCGCCGAAGATGCTGACGCAGGTGCTGCGCGGCTTGCAGAAGGACAAGCTCGTCTCGCGCAAGGTCTACCCGGTCGTGCCCCCGATGGTCGAGTATTCGCTGACGCCGCTGGGCGTGAGCCTCGCGAAACCGCTGGCCGGCCTGTGCGTGTGGGCGGAGGAAAACTACACCCTCCTGAACCGGACCTGGCGCCTATAGCGGCTCGGTGGCATCCGCTCGGGACCATCATGGCTTCCCGATATGCGGAGCCCTGTCGCCGCCCAGGGTGCAGGCGGCGTGGATCAGGGAAAGGTGGCGGAGGCCCTGGGGCGTGTTGCCAAGGAAGTCACCGGTCTCCGGGTCGACTATCTCGCTGAGGATGCCTACGCCGCGAGGCAGCGACCGGAGGATGTCGGTGAATCCGCCAGGGCTTGGCACGAGCTCGGCGGCTTCGTCGGCGAACGCTTCTCGCGCAACGGCAACCAACTCGGCGTTATGGGCTATCGGGCCATGCTGGAGAGGGACGTCGCCACGATCCCTGACCCTCGATTCGAGATCGAGCTAGTGGTGGCTGAGGGCGACCGGATCGCGAGCCGGCTGGTTTTCGACTGCCACCCGGCCGCCGCCTTCATGGGCGTCGCGGTCAGCGGCAGGCGTGTCCGGTTCGCGGAGAACGTCTTTCCGCTCGATTACCGCGAACGCCTGTTCCCGAACCTGGTCCGATGCCCAGATCGAGGTCTCGGAGCCTCCGCCGTTCCGGATCCCGTAGCGGTTCGTCCGCCAGCGCGCAGGGATACGCCGACCGTCCCGCAGGAACGGACCGAGGCTGACCCACGCCGTCCGTGTGATGACTCGCGCAAACGAAATAGGTCCACGCAGGGAAGGGCCAACAGATGAAATAGGCAAAGAAAAAGGCCGTCCGGCAAGCGGGTGGCCTCAAATGCCCTAGGTTGCCAAATCACGGAACTTTGGGGGCCTAAAGCGGAACGCGGAACGTTGGTTCGGCTATCACTTCGACCCCAAGGCCGAGATACGGCGAAACGGCCGGGGCTTCGGAAACCGTCCCGCCGCTCCCCGGTTGCAAACTTCATTCCCGTGCGCCCATCGACGTCGATCGTGGGAGCTTCAAGCACGGCGGACGGACGCCGCATCGAGGCGTCCCTTCGGGTCTCACGACCCGACGGTACGCCATGCGCTGGACATTGATCCGCCGAGCGGAGCCGTCGTACGTAAGGTGACGGGACTGCCGCCACTTGCTGACGGGTACCGACCTTGGCTGAGCAAGATATTCGGGCATTGATCGCGTCCGATCATATCAGGCTGGTACTCGCCATAGCGAGGTGGCGCAGCTTCAGCGCCGCCGCGGCCGAACTCGGCATCACGCAGTCGGCCATCAGCCAGCAGGTCAAGCGCCTCGAGAGGCTCGCGGGCTTCCCCCTGTTCCGGCGCAACGGGCGGGGCGTCGACCTGACCAGCGAATGCGAGACGGTGGTCTTTTACGCTCGCGCCATGGAGCGCCTCACCGAGGACATGCGCCGGCACTTCGACCGGCGCCGGATCAACGACAGGGTCCGCATCGGGATGAGCGAGGACTTCTGCCGGACCGCGCTGCCCGCGGTTCTCAGCCTGCTCGCGCACAACTTCCCGACCGTCGACATGCAGATCGTATCCGGCAGCTACGACCTGCTGGCGCAGGCGATCGCCGCCCGGTCCGTCGACCTTGTCGTGATGCGCCGCTGGGACCGCTTCCCGGACACGAAACTCCTCTGGACGGACAACCTCGTCTGGCAGGGGCATGCACGTTTCGCGACGCGGGTCGAGGATCCGGTGCCCCTCGTCGTGCCGCTCGCCACCAACCCCACACGAACGACGATCTTCGACACGCTCGACGGCGCATCGCGCCCGTGGAAAGTCCGCTTCGAGAGTGTCGGCATCGCCGGCATCGAGGCGGCGCTTCAGTGCGGGCTGGGCGTGATCGGCGTGCCGCGGAGCATGACGTTCCATGGCGTGTCCGCGATCGGGCCGGAGAGCGGACTTCCAGCCCTCCCGAACGTCGACTTCGTGATGTACGGCCCGTCGGAATCGGCCAACGGCGTCATCCATGCCGTCGCCGAAGTCCTCCGGCAACTGGCGGACGTGGGTTTCCAAGCGCCTGCCATCGATCACGAGGCCTGAACGGCTCGCATTCACGGGAGCCGATGAGGCTACCCGCGCGATGAGGCGGTCCGAATGCGCCCAGGCCGATCGATGGCGTACCGCCTCGCGACGCGAGGTCGAACGGGGAGACGCTCCCCGCATCCGGCTCGGCTTTGGCCGACCGCACGGCGCGGCGCATGGCACCAAGCCGAGGGTCGGGCGAGACGGAGCGTCGTGATGGGCCTCGGCGCCGCCGGCAGGACGCTGCAGCGATTTGTTCGCGCGCGCAGCGAGCGGCCGCGAGGGCGACGAGGGCCGGCCTCCCCGCGGCGTACCAAACGCCCGTGGCGCCCCCGCCGCGAGCGGCTTGCCGGTCAAGAACGGTGCGAGCGGACGCGGTGCGGGCGACGGACTCGCGCGACCACCGTGGCCGCGGCCCCGAGTCGCGCGCGAGGCTCCCGGAAGGTGAGCCCGTAACCCCAGTGCAGCACGGGCTGGGACACGATCTGCCTCGGTTCGAGACCGAGCTTGGTGCGGGGTGGGCTCTGAGGCGTGGACCGGTCCCCGAGATCGCGCACCAGCTTCCATCGAATCGATGCGACTTGTCGGACCGCCCAAACCTCGGTCGCGGAAATGATCTCGCTTGTGCGGCCGCCCCGCGCAGGCCGGGCGCAGCGGCCATCCGCCTCCCGCGCCCGCGGGCACGTCGGACGGGTCCGGCAGCCGGGCGCCCTCGGCGTGGGAGGCAATCGCGCCGGGCGGCCGTGTCGGAGCCAGCTCGCTGAGCGGCACGCCGAACCACCGGCGGCCGATCCCCGAGACGCCGCCTCTCCACGTCGAAGAACGGTGGCGCGGAGAGGCAGCTGTCGCCGACCACGACGGAGGCGGGATCGACCGACTCGCGCGAGTCAGTCGTTCGTCTTGGTCCTGCCGTCCAGATGCTCCAAGCGGATCTGCTCCTGATCGAGCTCGATCTCCAGTGTGCGCAGCACCGAAGCGTGGATGCGGTTCTCGCGATGCAGCGCGATCAAGGCGTCGCGTCCGGCGCGCACGGCCGCGAGGGCTGCCGCGAAGTGAGCGGCCCGCTCCGCGTCGACCGCACCGCGCTCATCGCGCACCCGCGTGGTTGCGCGCACCCGATGGCGGTACTCCTCCAACAAACGCGTGTGCCGGGCCAGGTCCGATCCCTCATCCGACATGCCCTCGAGCGCCGCGAGTCCAGCCTGATTCATCACCACACGCGCCATCGGCTCGTCGAGCTGTCCGTCAGAGGGTTCCCCCGGGGGATCGAGCCGAAACGCGCGGATCAATGGCCCGAGCGTCGTGCCCTGCACCAGCACCGTGAACAGGATGACGGCGAAGGACGCGACCAGGATCGGATCGTGTCCCGGGAAGTCGGTCGGGAGTGCGAGCGCCGCGGCCAGCGTGACGACGCCGCGCATGCCGGCCCATCCGACGATCAAGGGCACGACCGCGCGCGGGCGGGGGGCGTGGGTCTTCCGCAGCATCAGGAGCGGGAGGTAGACGGCCATATACAACCAGAACAGGCGCGCGACCACGCAGGCCGCGATGACCACGAGCGCCAAGGGCAACGCTGCCTCGAAGGCGTCGAGGCTGCCACCCATCCGTGCGAGCACGCCGCGCAGCGCCAGACCGATCAGCACGAAGACCAGGGCCTCCAGCACGAACGCCACGAACGTCCACACCGCCGTCGCGTGGCGTCGGACGTGCGCGTCGAAGGTCTCGTGCTCGCGTCCGCCGATCATCAAACCGCAGGCGACCACGGCCAGAACCCCGGAGGCGTGAACCCTTTCCGCCGCGATGTAGGCCACGTAGGCGGCGAGGAAACTCAACACGGTGGCTGCATTGGCCTCGTCGAACCACCGTATCGCGGCGTTCACGCAGGAGCCCAATGCCAGTCCAAGGGCGACGCCGGCGGCCGCCAGCCACGCGAGGCTGGCCGCCGACGCGAAGACGCTGAAGCTGCCCGTCAGCGCCGCCGCCACGGCGAAGCGGTAGAGCATAAGGCCCGAGGCGTCGTTGACCAGGCTCTCGCCCTCCAGCACCGTCACCAGCCGTCGGGGCAGGGCGACGCGGGCGAGGACCGCCTTGGCGGCGACCGCGTCCGGCGGCGAGACGATGGCGCCGAGGGCGAAGCAGGCGGCCCAGGGCAAGGACGGCATCGCCGCGCGCGCGCAGAGCCCGACCACCAGGGTCGTGAACGCCACCGCGCCGAACGAGAGCGACACGATCGGGCCCAGCCAGGCCCGGAAGTCGCGCCAGACGGTGGCATAGGCCGATTCGAGGAGCAATGGCGGCAGGAACAGGACGAGGATGAGGTCCGGATCGAGGTCGAAGGCTGGCAGGCCAGGCGCCACAGCCAGCGCCATGCCGCCGATGACCAGGGCGGCGGCCGGGGGGAACCCGAGCCGTCCCGCCGCCACCGACAGGCACAGGGCCGCGCCGAGCAGGGTGAGGATCAGTTCGAACAAGGCGACGGCGGTCATGTCACCTCGCGTGGCTTACCGCGTCCGCACCCGCGATGAGGATCTCTCGCATGTCCGCACCCCGGAGTGCGTCTCGCGGCTCGATGCCGCCCAAGGGCGCCGCCGCGTGGCTAAGGGCGAGGTGAGTCGATGCCTGGGACAGTTTGCCGAGGAAGGCGTCCGTCTCCGGCTCGGCCACCTTGGACAGCGTGCCGAACTTTCGTTCGAGCGCGATCGTCACGCGCTCGAACGTCCGGAACGTGCCATCCGCGCGGCCCGGCAGCGCTCGTGCGTCGACGAGCTACGACATGCGGGCCAGGAAACGGCCCTCCGCGGCGTCCGCTTACAGTGGCTCGGCATCTTGCGTCGCTCGAGTGGCATTCCCAGCCAAGTCCGGCCTTCCGCACACCGTCGTCGATCAATGAGGTAAATGGTGAAGCGCTCCAAGACAAACACTATTTCGGTCATTATACCAGCTAATATCTGATATAAGACTTTAGTAATGTGGTACACCCGACACAGAATGTCGAATTGCATCGATAATTCCGGGCAAGCGTTGGCGGTATCAAGCAAAGGAGACTACGATGCTGCGCGTCGAGGGCGGAGAAATACGCGATGATGCGCATGGGTGCCGATCTTGGCTGACCGCGACATTGGGGCGTTGGTTGCGTCCGATCATATCAAGTTGCTGCTCGCTATATCCAAATGGCATAGCTTCAGCCGCGCCGCGGTCGAACTCGGCATCACGCAGTCGTCCATCAGCCAGCAGGTCAAGCGCCTCGAGAGGCTCGCGGGCTTCCCGCTGTTCCGGCGCAACGGGCGGGGCATCGACCTGACCAGCGAATGCGAGACGGTGATCTTCTACGCCCGCGCCATGGAGCGCCTCACCGAGGACATGCGCCGGCACTTCGACCAAGGCCGCACCAGCGGCAAGGTGTCGATCGGGATGGGCGAGGACTTCTGCCGGACCGCGCTGCCCGCGGTACTCGGGCTACTCGCGCACAACTTCGCGACCGTCGACGTGCGGATCGTGTCCGGCAGTTACGACCTGCTGGCGCAGGCGATCGCCGCCCGGTCCCTGGACCTCGTCGTGATGCGCCGCTGGGACCGCTTCCCGGACACGAAGCTCCTCTGGACGGACAGTTCGGTCTGGTACGGCCACCCTTATTTCGCGACGCGGGTCGAGGATCCGGTGCCCCTCGTCGTGCCGCTCGCCCCCAACCCGATGCGGACCGCGATCATCGATGCGCTCAACGCCGCCGAGCGTCCCTGGAAGGTGATGTTCGAAAGTTCCGGCATCGCCGGAATCGAGTCGGCGCTCCGATGCAGGCTGGGCGTCGTCGGTGGGCCAAGCAGCATGCCCCATCAGCACGTGCCGGTGCTTGGACCCGAGAGTGGTCTGCCTTCCCTGCCGGACGTGGATTTCGTGATGTACGGCCCTTCGAAATCCGCGAAGGGCGTCGTTCATGCCGTCGCCGAAGTCCTCGAGCATCTGGCGGACACAAGGTTCCAGACGCCGTACTCCGGTGACGAGCCCCGGGCCCGCGATGCCTAGGGAGAGCGACCGCGAGCCCGGCGATGGTTCCCCGGACGAACACGCCGGACCGTCCAAGGATGACGCGAAGCCGTCGAGACGGGAAGGCGACGCCTCGGGCGAAGGCGATCGACCGTCGAGGAAGGACGACGAGCGATCGAAGGAAAAGGATGGATCCCCGGACGAGGGGGCTTCCGATGCCGGGAGCGAGCCCCGTATCCCGCGCTGGCCCTTCGTCCTGGCGGCCGTGGTGGTGGTCGGCTTCGTCGGCGGCGTCCTGTGGGTGATCTTCCGGCCCGAGCCCGACGTTTGGACCGACGACGCCTACGTGCGCGTTCATTACGCCACGATCGCGCCGCGCGTCTCGGGGCACGTCGCTGCCGTCCCGGTCGACGACGACGACGTGGTCAGGGCCGGGGACGTGCTCGCCCAGCTCGATTCGCACGACTTCGAGACCGCGGTCGCGGCGGCCGAGGCGCAGGTCGAGCGCGACCAGGCGCAGTCCGGCGACATCGGCGCCAACATCGAACGCCAACCGGCCCTGATCGACCAAGCCGCCGCCGAGGTCGACGCGGCGCGTGCCCGCCTCGCCTTCGCGGAGGCCGACGCGCGCCGCTACGACAACCTCGCCGCCACGGGCGCAGGCACCGGCCAGCAGCGCCAGCAGTCCGACACCACGCTCAAGGCAGCCCAAGCCGCCCTGCGCGGCGCCCAGGCCCAGCTCGAAGCCAACCGCCGCCAACTCGAGGTGCTCAAGAAGCAGAAATCCGCCTCCGACGCGACGACCAAGGGCGACCAAGCGCGCCTGGAGCAAGCCAAGCTCAACCTCGGCTACACGCGCATCCTCGCCCCGATCGACGGCATGGTCGGACAGCGATCGGTCCAGGTTGGCAACGTCGTGTCGCCGGGCGCGACCCTGATGACCGTCGTGCCCCTGCGGGAGGTGTACATCAACGCGAATTACCGCGAGGTGGACCTGATCCACATGCGCACCGGCCAGCCGGTGACGATCCACGTCGACGCCTACGACATCACGCTGCGGGGGCGGGTCAACGCGATCCCCGCCGCGAGCGGAGCCTCGTTCGCGCCGATCGCGCCCAACAACGCCACGGGCAACTTCACCAAGATCGTGCAGCGCCTCCCGGTGCGCGTGGACCTCGAGCCGGACCAGCCGCTCGCCAAGCTGCTGCGCGTCGGCCTCTCCGTCGAGACCACGGTCCATACCGGGCTGGAGGACGTCGTCGCCGAGCAGGCGCATGATCGCCGCGCGGTCACGGGCCGTTGACGATGCCGCCGCCTCGCAGCGTTGGCACCCGGCGCGGCGGCCCGATCGGTGCCGCCGCCCTGGCCGGCGCCCTGCTCGCCGGCTGCGTGACGGGGCCGGTTTACGCGCCTCCGGTGATCCGGGCACCGGAGCGCTGGGGCCCGGAGCCGAAGTCCGCGAGCCGCACCGTGCAGGGCGAGGAGGATGTCGAGCTGCGCTGGTGGCGCAGCTTCCGCGATCCCCTGCTCGTGTCCCTTGTCGACCGGCTAGGCGCGCAGAACCTCGATCTGAAGACGGCCTACGAGCGCGTCGTCCAGAGTTCCGCGCAGATCCGGATCACCGCCGCCCAGGGGTTGCCGCGTGTCGAAGGCACGTCTCAGGAGGCGTATCTGCGAGCGAGTCCCAACGGCCTGCTCAGGCTCGTCGAGCCGGCCCCGGGTTCCAAGCCCGACTTCACCCTGTACAACGAGGGCCTCGCCGCGTCTTGGGAGCTCGATTTCTTCGGGAGGATCCGCCACGCCGTCGAGGCTGCCGACGCCGAGACGCTGGCCTCGGTCGAGGCCCGGCACGGCGTCGCGCTGGCCGCGCTGGCCGAGCTGGCGCAGGGTTACCTGCAGCTGCGCGGAGTGCAGACGCGGCTGGCCATCGCCCGGCGCAACCTCTCGCTCGCGGGTCAGGACGTCGCGCTAGTGCAGAGCCGTTTCGCCAACGGCGTGGCCAACACCCTCGACCTCGCCCAGGCGCGGGCGCAGGAGGCCACGTTCGCGGCGGCGTTGCCGCCGTTGCTCGCCCGGGAGGCCGAACTCATCAACGCGATCGGGCTCCTGCTTGGGGAGGTCCCACGCGCGTTGGAGAGCACGCTGCGCCCGGCCAGGGCCCTGCCGCGGGTGCCGCGCGCGGTGCCGGTCGGGTTGCCGGTGAACCTGCTCGGTCGGCGCCCTGACGTGCGGGAGGCGGAGGCGCGCCTGCGCGCGACCGTGGCGCAGACGGGGGTGGCGGCGGCGAGCTTCTATCCCAGCGTCTCGCTGAACGGCACGCTCGATGTGCAGTCGCTGACGCTCGGTCGCCTGTTCAATCTAGCCTCGACGGCCTGGCAGGTCGGCCCATCTGTGACGATCCCGATCTTCGAGGGGGGGCGCCTCAAGGGAAACCTGGAGCTGCGCGAGTCGCAGCAACGGGAAGCCGCCGTGCGCTTCCAGAAGGTGGTGCTGACGGCTTGGCAGCAGGTCGACGACGCGCGTACCGCCTACGCGCAGGCGCAGGGGCGCCGGGGACAGCTCGCCCGAGCGGTCGCCCAGAACCAGATCGCCCTCTCGGCCGCCCGCCAGCGCTACACCGAGGGCGCGTCGGACTTCCTCAACGTCAACACCGTGCTGGCGCAACTGCTGCAAAGCCAGAACGACCTCGCCGAGGCGGAGGTGCAGATCGCGACAACCCTGGTGCAGCTGTACCGAGCCCTCGGTGGCGGTTGGGACGTCGCGGACGGGCCGGACGGCCTCCGGCCGCCGCCGCCCGTCGCCGGTCCCCCGCTCGCAATCCCGAGCCTGCTCGACGGTCTGGCGAGCGCAGCCGTCCAGCCATGACGCGTCGGAGGCGACACGCGCGATGAACGTCAGACCGTTGCTTGGCCTCGCGGGCGTTCTGCTCTCCGTCATGGCCAGCGACCTGAACGACCAGGTCACGGGGGTGTCGCTGCCGGACATGCGCGGCAGCCTCGGCATAGGCCTGGACGCCGGCACCTGGATCGAGAGCCTCTACCTATCGGCGCAACCACTCGGCATGGCGGTCTCGGCGTGGTTCATGGTGACCCTGACCCTGCGGCGCTGGGCGCTCGCAGTCATCGCCCTGATCGCGGCGACGAGCATCCTTCTACCGTTCAGCCCGAACGTCGGGGCATTCTACGCGCTTCGGATCCTGCAAGGCCTGGCCGGCGGTCTGATGACGCCGCTGCTGATGGACACGGCGCTGTTCGTCCTGGGACCGCCGATCCGCCTCTACGGGCTCGCTGCCTACGCGCTGACGGCGACCTTCGTCCCGGCGATGGCACCCACCGTGAGCGCGTTCTGGTCCGACGTCGTCCAATGGAAATTCGCGTTCTATCAGTCCCTGCCGCTCTGTGCGCTCGGGGCCTTGCTGGTCTGGTACGGCCTGCCACCCGAGAAACCGAAGTACGGACGGTTCAAGCAGTTCGATTGGCGCGCCGTCGTGCTGATCGTCGTCGGCATCGGCTCGCTCACGACGATGCTCTACCAGGGCGACCGGCTCGACTGGTTCAATTCCAGGACGATCTGCGTTCTCGCCTTGATCAGCGCCGTCGGCATCCCGCTGCTGCTGGTCAACGAGTGGTTCCATCCACTCCCGTTCATCAAGCTGCAGATGCTGGGCCGGCGCAACTTCGCCTACGGAGTCGTCGGGCTGTTCTCCTTCATCGTCATAGCTCAGGCCTCCGGTCCGCTGCCGCTCAGGTTCCTCACGGAGGTGGACGGACTCCGGCCGCTGCAGGCCCAGACGGTCACGCTCGTCATCGCCGCCTCCCAGCTTCTCCTGCTGCCGCTGATGGCACCGCTGCTCGATCGAAGGAGCGTCGACTCCCGCGTCGTGAGCGTCGTCGGGCTGGGCTTGATGGCCGCCGCCTGCCTCGGCTGCGCGTCCGTGACGGTCTACTGGAACCGCGAACAGTTCTACTTCTGGCAGGGACTGCAGTCGGTGGGTCAGTCGATGGTTGTCATGTCGCTGCTGATGATGGCGACGAACACGGTGAAGTCGGAAGAGGAAGCGCCGTTCGCTTCGGCTGGGATCAACTTCCCCCGCTCGGTCGCGGAGGTCGTGGGGCCGTGGTTGCTCGACGTGATCGAGCATCGGCGCGGCCACTTCCACTCCGACCGGATTGTCGATCAAGTCGGGCTCGACCGCTGGCGATTGATCCAAGGCCCCGGCGTCCTGCCGCAGCACCCGCCACCGCTGCGCTCCGACGGCATCCCACGCGTACCCGGGAGCCTGTCCGGGTTCGCGGAAAGCGTCAAGCAACAGGTCGAGATCCTGACGACAAGCGACGCGTACCTCATCTTCGGGATCTTGACCCTGGTGGTCATCGGCATAGTCCTGATCCTGCCCGTCCGCACGCTTCCGCCTCGAATACTTCTGGCCGGCAAGCGGTGACTGGGATCGGCGTTCGAAACCATCTCGGACGGACCACGCCGTCGACGGTGTCGGATCCGGCATCGCTCGGCCGTTCGCCGGGGTTCGGAAGATGGCCGGCGGCGTCAGCCGACCCGACCCGTCGGCTCGCGCCCGACGTCGCCCGCCGCTGGCTGGCGCCCCGCGCTTCGCCGATGTGGCGCCGCACGGCGCCGCCCCTTCTGCTTCCGACGATCGATCCGTGGCGAGGGAACCGACCTGACGGCCAGCCCACGAGGTCAAGGCGTGGCCGGGCATCGGGGGCCTGCGTGCGCGGCCGGCACGCGGACGGCGGCATGCGTGTGGTTCGCCCGGACGCCCGGATTGCTCGACCGCGAGAAGTCCTGCGCGAACGCGGGACGTACGCGAACCGGACGTGGTGCGCCGTCGCCATCCCCCACCCCGGGCCGAGGCCCCGACGCACGTTCGGAGGAGGCCAGATAGGTCCAGCCGTTAAGCTTTCGCGTCCCGCACGCAACCTCCGGTGCCGGAGCGTCCGGAGCGCGCATGGCCTCGGGCGGTGGCATCCGTGGGCAGGTACGCGCGGGCGACGCGCATGATCTCCCACATCCGGCCGTGGTCGTGCTGAGACATCGCCTCGCATGTGCCCTCTCAGTCGGCCCGGGCCGCCGCGACGTCGGCGGGCGAAAGGAGCCCCGGTATCGGCACGAGGCGAGCGGCGACCGTCGGGGTCTGGCGCAACCAGCCCGTCTCGGCCCGGACGAGCGAGAGACCATGTGGAACCGCAACGCCTCGGCGAAGCCGGGCGGTTCGTCTGACACCGCCGATACGTCGTCCAACGCGGGGACTTGCGTCGATTCCTTGGCGGGAGGGGAGTCGCGCCCGTTGGAAGCGCGCTTCGGCAACCGCCTCGGGGCGGCGCGGACCGGGGCCTCGTGCCCGACGTCGGGCCGCGCCGCAGCGGCCGCCCGGCAAATCGCATCGCAGAGCGGCGGCAGCTTGGTCCGCACCGCGCGGAGGCGTTCGGCCGGGACGCCGGTCCCGACCGCCAGTTCGTTGGCATCGACCCAACGGCCTCGATAGGTAGGGAAGCGTCCGGCGAGGAGCAGATCGGTGAGATGCGCACGCAGTCCGTCGCGCTCGGCGCGGGTCAGATTGGCATGGAGGCGTCGCTGGAGGTAGGCATCGAGCATCCGTGGGTTGCGGGCGCGTATTGACTAGGTGATGGGTCTGCGTTCGCGTTGCAGGAAGCGCGCGTCATGACGGGGCTGTCGGCCAGCCGTCGATCCCCGGGATGACCCCAGCCGCAGGCCACTCGCCGGTCGGGCGTGCCATTCGTGGCGATCCGGCCCAAAGACCTGCCGAGCGATCATGGAAACGGTCGGCAAGGGCTTCGGACTTGGACCGCCTACAGCGTGGATCACGTTCCATCCCCGCCAGGGCCAGGCCCGCCGGATCCGTGACGGAGAGATACGATCCCAATGCCCGGTCCGACGGACAAGGCCACGACGGTGGCGCCGAGGCCGACACCGCGGGTCCGCGTGCCGTCGCGCGCGCAGCGCCACTGGGTCTCGTTCATCGAGATCCTCGCCGAGGGCGGCGGCCGCTCGATGCCGGCTCCTGCCGCCGGACCGACGCGACGGCCGAACTCCCCGGCGAGCGGAATCCATGACTCGGGGATGACATATAGGCCCCGCCCCGCAGGTTACCGTACCGTACCGCACCGCCTACGGATCGGGGACGCTCGTAGCAGGATCGTCCGCACGGACAGACGTCAGCAGCCCGGCCGGGTCGACGTTCTTCCGTTTAGCCCAATCCGCGACGTTGGCCGGGCGGTAGGCCGGGTCCGTGCGCCACCGCTCGAAGACCGTGGCGTCGATCGTCTCGTTGACGTTCGTATGGCTGCCATCCTCGCGCACGACGGGCGGCTGGCCGATCGTGCGGTACAGGGGCGAGGACACCCAGGCGTAGAGCCCCCCGCCGAACGAGCCGTACGAGTCCGCGATCGGGGCATTCAGGGCGTCCCCATCCAGCTCGACCTCGGAGCGGAACCTGAGGCCTTGCCCCTCTGCCTTCCTCATCATCCACCTGAGGGGCGCCTGTGCCAGGAGGTCCGTCTCGTAGCCGCCGCCGACGTTGGCGTGAGCACCCACGAACCAGCGCTGCTCGACGCTGGAGAGGGAGCGCGGCGCGGCGAAGACCGCCCGCTCGTCCTTCGATCGATGCACGTCCCAGAGCGTCGGCGCAAAGTCCGCGCGGTGCTCGTCGATGGCGAGCGCGTGGTATCCGTTCAGGATGTGGATGCGCAGTCCAGTCTGCAGGTAGTCGAAGGACGAGCGGCTGATCCCGGGGATCCGCCCGGCCGCGACGCCGACGGAGCCCACCGTGTCCCAGACGCCTATCACCTTCACCTCGGCAGGCTGAGAGTATTTCAGCAGCCACCGCTCCTGCACGCTCAGCGTGCCCGCGTGCCCGGCCTTCTCGACCTCCCTGAGTTGCCAGATGCTCTCCTCGTCGCCCTTCTTGTACCGCGAGAACAGCTCGCTGATGCCAATCGGCGACCCGGCCTTCAGGATGCCATCGATCGCGACGAGGCCCGCAAGGCTCCGGGCCGTGAACGCCCCACGGCTGAATCCGAAGATGAAGATCTCGTCGCCGTCGTTGTAGTTCTCGATGAGCCACTCGTACGCGAGGCGGATGTTCTCATCGAGACCCTGGCCGAAGACGCCGCCGAGGAACCCGTTGACGCCGACCTCGTAGTACACGAGCTGCGGCTTCCCGTCGCCACCTTTCGCGGCGCAGAGCGCGCGCATGCGCCAAACGTTCGTATTGCTCTCGACGCTGTTCCACGTCCCGTCGAGGAAGACGACTAGCCGCTTCTTCTGCTGGTCCGTGCCTGCGAAATTCGGCTGGTTCCCACTCTTCTCGGACGGCCTGCCGATCAGGACGCCGACCGCGATCATGGCCGAAATGGCGGTCGCGGCGACGAGGACGTGCCACGTCCATTTGATGATGCGCTTGAGCTTCGCCATCGCGTGACCCCGCCCACTCCGATCCGCCATGAACCGCTCCTCGCTCCCGCGTGGCGAACGACGAGGCGGCGACCTTCACGTCCCGGCATCGCCACGCATCGTGCGCTTGGCGGTTCGAGATCCTCGCATCGTCATACCGCAGGCCGATCCGGTGACGACGGCATCAGGGTGCGGCGGAATGCTATGCCCGGAGCATCCGTGATCCGTTCAAGGTCCGACAAGGGGGCGCCTCCACCGGCTCCAGAGTCTTCTGGTTAGAGAGTTTACAACCGCCGAGTGTCGCCATCCGACGCATTGGTTTATGTGGGATCGAAGTCGCGCCGGTGCGCGTGCGATGACATGGGCCCATGCCCACCTGGCCGCATCGTCGCCGGTCCTCAGGGTCGGATCTCGATCGTCCTGATGAAACCGCCGGCCGAGCGGTTCTGGTCGTAGATCACCATCGGCAGATCCGCCTTGGGCATCCAAACCCGCCCGACCTCGACGGCGGCGGAGTTCGGCAGCGCGGGAAACACGTTGATGGTCGCGCCCTCCCCGTGCACCGCCTTGATGCGATTCAGCAGTTGCCGAAGCTGCGTCTTGAACGCGGACAGGTCCTCGGGGCGGCGCAGGATGTCGTTGTGGGGGGTGTCGGCCGTGAGCGACCAGATCGCCGCGTCGGGCCCCAGCGCGGCTTGGATGCGCTCGTCGTTCACCGTGGCGCTGAGTGCGAGCTTGAGCGCGACGGTGCCGCCGGGTCGGTCCCCCGGATCCGTGGTTCGGAAGGCGATGGCCGGCTGGGCGGCCTGCCAACGCCATGTCGCGGGTTCCCGATGCCGCTGGTGCACCGTCGTCGGCACGATGTCCCCGAGGAGGCAGCCCAACTCAATCAGCAAGGGCTGGGGCGCGAGCGCGAAGACGCTGAGGTGACGGACCTCGCCCTGTTCGATGCGCTCCTTCACCTTCCGCGCGAAGAGGCGACGCAGGTTGTCGCGCTGGAACGTCCAGTACGGCTCCTCGTGGTCCTGATAGTCGCACCCGGACAGCTCCAGGTCGATGGTCTTCCCCTCGGCCGGGTGGCGGTCGGGCGGCATGGCCATGAAGATCGACCGCGTATCGACGAGCGCGCTGTTCGTGCCGATGCTGGCCGCGAAGCGGATCACGTAGGAGGCTCGGTCCTCGTCGATGCCGGCGACGATGGCGATGCGGTCCTCATGCTCTGCCTTCATGGCCAGCAGGACGGCCTCCGGGTGGCTGGCGAGGTAATCGACGTCGACGCCCTTGTGGTGGGTGGCGCACAGCAGCATCAGGTTCTTGATATCCCTGGCGAGCTGGGGAGAGCGGACCGCGTCGCCGCGCGGCCCGTCGGGGCTGTCGGCGACGATGTGGGCGATGAACCCGAAGGTTCCGTCCTCCCGCCCCGCGATCAAGTCTCCGACGAGGTCGTGGTTACAGCCGCGATACTCGCACCGACCTGCCGCCCGCGCCCAGAGCTCGATCTGGGTTTTACCTGGAATCCGGGTCTTTGCCATGGCGTCCCCCTCCGCAGCAGGGTATAGGATGTTCCCTTTTCATTCTTCAAGCCCGGGCTGGCCCGCAGGGTCGCGCGACCCGGGCACGATGTGGCCGAGGAGGAGCCGTTGCCGAAGCCGACCCGTGAGAGCGAGGATTACCTCGACGACCTGGCAGAGGAGCTCGCCGTGCCGGAGAGCCGCTACGAGCAGGCCGAGCGGAGCTACAAGTCCCTGGGTGAATGGCTGCATCGGCCCGCGTCGACGGTGCGACAGTACGATCCCCAGGTCTATGTCCAGGGCTCCTTCAGGCTGGGCACCACGATCCGGCCGCTGACGGAGGCCGAGGAGTACGACATCGACTCCGTCTGCGAGCTGAGGAAGCTCGGCAAGTCCCAGCTCAGCCAGCAAACGCTGAAGGCCATGCTCGGTCGCGAGATCGAGGCCTACCACGACGCGCAGAGCATGACGAAGCCGGTGCGCGAGGGGCGGCGCTGCTGGGTCCTCGATTACGCCGATGGCGCGCAGTTCCACATGGACATCGTGCCCGCGCTTCCGAACGAGCGGTCCGTGCGCCTTCTCCTGGAGGCGCGGGGTCACGATCCGAAGTGGTCGAAGACCGCCATCGCCATCACGGACCGCGAGGTCCCGACCTACACGGTAGTGACCGACGAGTGGCCCCGTTCCAACCCGAAGGCATACGCCGATTGGTTCCGCGGCCGGATGGCGATCGCCCTGGAGCGCAGGAAGCGCAAGCTCGCGGAAAGGGTCCACGCCAGCGTGGAGGAAATCCCCGATCACAAGGTGCGCACGCCGCTGCAGGCCGCGGTGATGATCCTGAAGCGCCATCGCGACCACATGTTCGAGAAGCGGCCGGATGTGCGGCCCATCTCGATTATCGTCACGACCCTCGCCGCACACGCCTACGGCAGCGAGGAGACGACCGGACAGGCCCTCATCGCGATCCTTGAGGGCATGGACGCGCACATCTCCGAAACCGGCGGTCGGTACTCGATACCCAACCCGACCGACCCCCTGGAGAACTTCGCGGACAAGTGGGAGAAGCATCCGGAGCGGGCCGAGGCGTTCTTCGAATGGCTCGGGCAGGCCCGCCGCGATTTCGGGCAGGCGGCCCAGACCACCGACCGCCAAGTCATCACCGCGTCGGTCGGCCGTGGCGTGGGCACCTCTATCGCCGAGAGGGCCCGGAAGCGGCGCCAGCCGTCTCTGGGTTCCCCTCTGCTCAGGACGGCGTCCGTAGCGCCCGCGGGCGCCGGCTTCTCGTTCCCGGACAAGCAGCGGGCGCCATCGAAGCCGCAGGGGTTCGGCGCGGCATAATGGCCTGGTGGGTGACAGATCCGGGCCGCGCAAGGTCCGAACAGGCCGCCGTGGCCGAACTCGCCGAAGGGGCGGGATGGCTGGGCGGCATCCGTTGGTACGTGGGAGATGACCTGGCCCTGACCGTCGACTTCGACGTCGCGCACGGGGCCGAGACCTTCCCGCTGACGATGACCTACGCGGCGCTGCATCCCCATGCCCCGCCGCGGATCGTGCCCCGGGACGGCGGTCGCCTCTCCGGGCATCAATACGCAGACGGGCAACTGTGCCTGGAGTACAGGCCAGACAACTGGGTGCCGGACGTCACGGGCGCGATGCTGATCGAAAGCGCGCACCGCCTCATCTCCGGGGAACGGGGCGAGGGCGATCGAGGGGTGCCGTCGGCCCATCATGCGACGCTCGGGCAGCGGACGAGGGGGCAACCGTTCCGGTTCCTCCTCATGCCGCAGGCGGAGCGCCGACTGTCGTTCGTTCCGAAAGGAGCGTCCGTCGAGGCGCTCGTGTCCGAGAGGTTGCGTGCCGGCACCTTCGTGTCGACCCTCGTCCAGGTGGGCGGCGAAGCGATCGCGGGGGCATGGGAGCCGGGCACGGCAGGCTCCGATCAGTTCCCGGCCCGGGTCGTATCCCTTGATCCCGCTGCGCCGAAACGCGGGCTCACTGTCGAACGTCTGGCGGCGGCGCTCGAAGGGCTCGGCCTCGTGGAGGATGCACGCCTCGTCCGGATGCCGGGTGGCGTGCATGTCGTCCTCGCCTCGCCGGGCGACGTGGTCGTCTACTACGTCTACGACAGCAAGGGCGTGCGGAGCATCGTCGAATACCAGACCCTGCCGATCACCGACCCGGGGCGTCGGCTGCCGGAGGCCTACGACGCCCTGCGCGGCAAGACCGTCGGCATCGTCGGCACGGGGTCCCTGGGTTCGAAGGTCGCCGTGACGCTGGCCCGAGCCGGGTTCGGGCGGTTCGTCCTGATCGACGACGACGTGTTCCTGCCGGGCAACCTCGTCCGTAACGAGCTCGGCCTGGCGGCGATCGGCATCCACAAGGTCGATGCGCTCGCGGCCCGGCTCGCGGCCGTCCGAGGGAAAGTCGAGGTGACCAAGCGGCGCGTGCCCCTCGGCGGACAGGAAAGCTCCGGCACGACCGAGTCCGTGCTCGCGGACCTCGCAGCCTGCGACGTGATCGTCGACGCCACGGCCGATCCGCACGCGTTCAACTTCTGTGCGGCGGTCGCTTCGCGGAACCGCCGGCCGTTGGTGTGGGGAGAGGTGTTCGCGGGCGGGATCGGCGGCCTCGTGGCGCGCGTCCGGCCCGACCTGGAACCTGAGCCGCAGGTCGCCAGGGGCCGGATCGCGGCGTGGTTCGAGGCGCGGGGCATCCCCGTGCAGACCGACCCCGGCGCCGATCCCTACGGAGGCGGCCCCGACGGGACCTGGGTGGCCGACGACGCGGAGGTGGGCGCGATCGCCGCCCACCTCGCCCGGTTCGCGACGGATGCGCTCGCGCGTCCCGCGGACACGATCTTCCCGTCGCCGGCCTACGTCGTCGCGTTGCGGGCGGGATGGATGTTCGACGCACCGTTCGAGACGTGGCCCATCGACCTTCTGGGCGCAAGGGAATGGTCGCCCGAGGCGACGACCGCGTCGGCCGAGGAGAGCTTGGCCCTTATCCGGGAGCTGATGCCGGCGGTGGTCGATGACGACGATCAGCCTGCCGCCTGACCAGCGCGCCCGACTCGGGCGCCACCTGCGCCGGGCCGGGCGACGCGAGATCGGCGGGATCCTCATGGGCGAGCAACTGGAGCACGACCGCTTCCGCGTCGTCGAGTTCACCGTGGACGAGACCAGCGGCACGGGAGCCCATTTCGTGCGCAGCCCGGAGCATCATCGCGCGGCACTCGACGCGTTCTTCCGGAGGACGGGTGCGGACTATCGGCGGTTCAACTACCTCGGCGAGTGGCATTCCCACCCGAGCTTCCCCGTGATGCCGAGCCGGGAGGACGTGGCGTCGATGGTCGACCTGGTGACCGGGGAGCGTGACATCACCTTCGCCGTGCTGTTGATCGTCCGGCTGCGGTGCTCCGTCCGGATCGAGGCCGGCTGCCAGATCTTCGCGAGGCCGGGCGTCGTCGGTCCCGTCACGCTCGTCCGATGAGGTGCAGGACAGGCTGCCGGAGGCTATTCCCAGGAACCTTCGGGAAATCGTCGGGGCGTGGGCTTGCGCCCTACGCGTTACGTTGTGGCGGGCCAGGCCCTGCGAGCGACTGCGGAAAGGGAGAACGTCGATCGTTGAATTGATATCCGCTTGAGGTGGGAAACGCGAGCCTAGACGCAGCCGGACGGTCCGGAACGGGGCGTGCCTGAAGTCCGGAGACCCGTCCCAGCGGTCAGCATGGTTCGGCGCCTCATCGAGGATCGACCTCGCGCCGCTGTTCCGCCCTGCATTCCCGGATACCATTTTGGTCCGCAGATCGTCCGCTCGGGAGCGACCCTCGGGACACAGGAGGCGAATCCAGCGAGGCACGCCTCCGCGATCGTCCACTTGGCATCGGGGGAAGAGGGAGGGCGTCCTGACGTTTGGCGGAGTGCCTGAGGTGGCGCCCTCCCGGAACGCGGGTGCTCGGGACACGCACAAGCGGATCCGGGTGCGGGAGTGGGGACCGACGACCTCCTTGCGGGAAACATTCTCGCCTCGGTTCAGGGACCGATGCTCGGTGTCACGTCACGAGGACGATCTTTCCGAAATGCGCGTTCGCCTTCATGCGCGCGAGCGCGGCCGGCGCCTCGGCCAGCGGATAGCGGCTGTCGATCGGCAGGCTGAAACCTCCGGCCGCGATCGCCTGCCACAGGTCGGCACGGACGCGCGCGGTGATCGCGCGCTGCTCCTCGATCGACCGGGTCCGGTTGGTCACGCCGATGTAGCTGATGCGCTTCGTGGCGTGCAGGTCGAAATCGAACTCGCCCCGGCTCCCGCCGAGGCGGCCGACGTTGACGATGCGGCCCAGAACGGCCGCGGCCTGCAGGTTGCCGTCGGCCACCGGCGCGGAGACCTGATCGATGATCACGTCGACGCCCCGGCCGCCGGCCGCCGCCCGCACCTGCTCGGGCCAAGCCGGATCCTTGGTGTCGATCGCCAGGGTTGCACCGTACTCAGGCAGGCGCGCGCGGTGCTCGGGGCTTCGCGACGTGCCGATCACCACCGCAGCCTTGCGCCACCGGGCGATCTGAAGCCCCATCAGTCCGACCCCGGAACTCGCGCCCTGGATCAGCACGGTCTCGCCCGGCTGCAGGTGCGCCTGGGTGATGAGGGCATCGTGCATCGTCTGCAGGGCGACCGGCAGGGTCGCGGCGATCTCGAACGACAGGCCCGCTGGAAGCGGGAGGGTTCGCCCGTGATCCGCGACGGCATACTCGGCGTAGCCGCCGGCGCCGGAACAGATGATGCGGTCACCGGGATGGATGTCGCTCACGGCCGCGCCGACGGCCATGACCTCTCCGGCCCACTCCAGGCCCGGGATCGCGCCGGGCCCACCGGTTGGGCCGTGCGGTTGCCCCGCGGCGACGGCGAGATCGGCACGGTTGAGGGCGGCCGCCCGGACCCGGACGAGCACCTCCGTGGCCTTCGGCGTTGGGGTATCGACCTCGGCGAGGCTCGCCCCGTCCGGTCCGACCACGATGGCCTTCATCCGGGCCTCGGCCGGGGTGATGCGGCGTTCCTGGGCCGAGGCTGCGCGGGCCGGCAGAAGCTGCGCGGCCGCGCCGGCGAGGAGGAGGCGTCGATCGATGTCCATGGGTCTCTCCTGCCATTGTCTCGGCGCGCTGTCGTGTGACGTCCTGCGGTGGTGCGTGTGCGCACGCGGAGGATTCGGTTCGGACGCGTCTGGGGCCGCGGCGGCGTGCAGATCAGGCGGATCGCGGCGAGCTGCGTAGACCATTCCGCGCGAACGGCTATCGCGCACGGCAGGTGCGGCCCGGACCATCACGGCCCGTCGTGGGCGGTTCGCCGACGCCTCCCAGTTCGATGCCAGTCGTCTCGGGCAGCGCCAGGGTCGCGGCCAAGGCTACGGCGTAGGCGCCCAACGCGCATACGCCCATCGCAGTGCCGAGCGGAGCGGCCGCGGCGATGAGCCCGACGAGGGCCGGCATCACCGATCCGAACCCTCGGCCGCCACCGAGGCAGAAGCCCTGGGCGTTCCCCCGCAGGCTCGTCTCGAACAACTCGGCGAAGGTCGGCGTCATGCCCGACGCCAGGGCGTTCTGGCAGGCGCCGAGAGCGAAGCTCAGCCCGATCAGGGAGCCGAGGCTCGGCGCGGCGAACACGTACAGGCTGACATTGAGGGCTTGTAGGAGCAGGAACGCGCCGAAGGCCGGCCGGCGGCCGACCCGATCGGCCAACTGGCCGTAGAGAAGAGGGCCGACCAGCGAGCCGGCGATGTTGGCGGCGAGGTATCCCGCACTGGTCGCGACCGTGAAGCCGAGCGCGGTCCGCAGGTACGTGGGCAGCCAGATGATCATCACGTAGTTGCCGCCGAAGATACCCGTCGACAGGGTCGCGGCCACGAGCGTCGTCCGCCGATGCGCACGCGTGAAGATCCGCAAGACTGCATCCAGTCCGCCGGTACGGCGCGGTGCGGCGGCGCTCTCGGCGTACACGCCGGATTCCGGCACGAACCGGCGGATGAGGAATACCGCCGCGGCCGGGATGAGCCCGATCGCGAAGAACACGCGCCAACCGAGGTCCTGCGGGAACAGGCTGGCTATGACCGGAAACAGCGCCACGGCGCCCGCGTAGCCGACGGCGTAGCCGCTGCTGACCGCGGAGGCGACGCGCCCGCGCAGGGCGGGCCGCACCACCTCGCTGATCAGGGTGGCCCCGACCGCCGCCTCGCCGCCGTAGCCCATGCCCTGGCCGAAGCGCAGCAGGGCCAGCGGCGCGAACCCGGTCGCGAACGCGGCACCGAAGGTGCACAGCGCGACCCACAGGATGGTCCCCTGCAGGACCCGGATCCGACCGATCCGATCCGCCGCCACGCCGGCGCCCCAGCCCCCCACCGCAGCGCCCACCAGGGCCGCGGTCGCGAGGTAACCCGCCTCGGGCCGCGTGAGGCCGAGCGTGGCGATCAGGGCCGGGATCACCAGCGCGTAGATGCTGTTGTCCATGGAATCGAGGCCGAAGCCGGCAAAGCACGCCCAGAACGTCCGGCGCTCGGTCGCATCCAATTGGCCGTACCAGCCCATCGCTTCCGCTCGTGTCCGCAAGGAGGCCTCCGGCTGTTGTCTGGGCCGCCTCACGCGGCGACGTGCAGCGCATCGCTATGGGGGCGTTCCGTGCACCTCAGGCCGACCCAGTGGCTCCCGCCAGCAGGGCGCCGTACCCCGCTATGGCCTCGCGCAGGCCTGCCGCGCGCAGTGCGTTCCACATCATGCCCGAGGTCGCGGAGATCACGGGCTTGCCGATGTCGCGCTCCAGCGTGGCCATCGTCGCCAGGGTGGGCATCCCGACGCCGCTCAGCACCAGGGCCTCGGCATCGGGATGGTCCACGAGGCGGCCGAGGCCGTAGGCCCGCTCCGCCGTCTCATCGTAGATGTTGCGGACGCCCGGCAGATTACCGTGACTGACGACGGCGAAGCCGTGCGCCTCGAGCAGCGCCTTGCCCTGCAGGGTCGCCTCCATCGCGTAGGGCGTGCCGAAGGCGATCGAGCGGATGCCGAGGTGCCGGAGCCCGGCCACGACGCTCCCGAACGCGGTGATGAAGCGTGTGGCGTAGCGCTCCTCCATCCGCGCGACGAGGGCGGCCTCCTCGGCCTGCCCGAGCGTGTAGCTGGTCGCGGTGTGTGCCAGCACGACGACCTTCGGCTTGACCAGGCAGAGCAGGTCCATGTTGGCGTCGAGGCCGGCGATCTGCTCGCGGTTGCGCGCGTCCTGTCCCGCGAGGCTTCCGGTCGCGCCGGTCGCGTTCATCCGGGTGTAATGGACCGAGACGCCCGGCACGGCGGCCAGAGCGCCCATCTCGACCTCGACCGTCGGATTGCCCGGAGGAACCAGGAAGCCGAGACGTGCCCGCCATCCCATCATACCTGCTCTCCTTCTTGCCGAACGTCCGGCCGGATCACGCGCCCGGCGCCGCCAGCGGGGCGAACGCCCGGCCCGCTCCGCTCACCACGCCTCACTGATCGATGACGAAGCCGTCGAGGTGCGGCCGCATGGCGATCGGCTTGACCAGCGGGGGCCGGATCTTCTGCGCGTCCGGCAGCAGGCTCATGCCGAGGCCCGGGCCGCGCGGGATCTCGACGAAGCCGTCCTTCGGCTCGGGCACCGCGTCGACCACGTCGTGGCCGAGGTGCTTCATCGTCGAGGTGAAGGTGCCGGCCTCGAAGCCTGTGGCGTATTCCTGGATCGCGAAGTTCGGGATGGCGGCGGCGACCTGGAGACAGGCGGCGAGGCCGATCGGCGAGAGCGGGTTGTGCGGCACGACCTGAACGTGGCGCGCCTCGGCCATGGCGGCGACCTTCTTCATGCCGGTGATGCCACCGCAGGTACAGACATCCACCCGTGCGAACTCGCAGGCGTTGCGCGCCAGGATCGTCTCGAACTCGTGTATCGTGCAGAAGCGCTCGCCCGTGGCGATCGGCACGCGAATCTTCTCGGCGATGCGCGCCATCGCGTCTGGGCCGTCCGGGCGCATTGGGTCCTCGACGAACATCGGGAGCGTGTCCTCGATGCCGTTCGTGAAGGTGATGGCCTCCGGCACCGTGAGGCGGCGGTGCAGTTCGACCAGCAGGTCGACCCGATCGCCGACGACCTCGCGCATGCGATGCACGTTCTCGATGGCGTCGCGCATCTTGCGGATGTGGGTCTTGAACCAGACCTGGTCGTCGCCCTCGTCGAGGAACGGGTTGATGTGGCCGAAGGCGTTGAACCCGGCCTCCATCTTGCGCTGGCACTCCTCCAGGACCTTCTCGATCGTGTCCTCGTAGATGTGGCCGTAGATCCGGGCCTTCGTGCGCGCAGCCCCGCCGATCAACTCGTGGATCGGCACCCCGAGCGCCTTACCCTTGATGTCCCAAAGAGCGATGTCGATCGCCGAAATCGCCGAGTTGATCGCGAGTCCCTGAAAGTAGCTGAAGCGGTGCATCACGTTCCAGTGATGCTCGATCGGGAAGGGGGACTTGCCGACGAGGTATTCGGCGAAGCGCTCGATCGCGGTGCCGGCAGTCCGGATGTGGCCCCAGATCCCCGCCTCCCCGACACCGGTGATGCCCTCGTCGGTCTCGACGCGGGCATACATGAACTGTCCGACGTGCAGCGGCTCGATCTTCGTGATCTTCATGCGATCGCCCCTTGCACGACCACCTCGCCGATCGCGCTCGCTTTGGAAACGTTTCCAGCTAGCGCCGCGGCGCGCGCCCCGTCAAGGTGCGATGTGCTTGTGGGACGATAGAGGAGGTCGGTCGTTGGGCGAGGGGCGACGTCTGCCGGGTGGGAAGCCAGTCAGCATCACCGCCGTGGCCGAGCGCGCCGGCGTCGGTCTCGGTTCAGTCTCCCGCGTCCTGTCCGGCAAGGGCTCGGTCAGCCCGGAGATGCTGCGGCGCGTCCGCGAGGCGGCCGAGAGCCTCGGCTACCAGCCGAACTTGCTAGCTCGGGGCCTGCGCAGCCGCGCGACGAACACGATCGGGTTCGTCATCTCGGACATCACCAATCCTCTGCTGGCGGCCATCGTCGGCGGTGCCGAGGCCGTGTTGAGCGAGGCGGGCTACTCGGTCCTGCTGACCAATTCCGGCGGGCGCCCGGAGGTCGACGCGCAGCGCATCGGCCTGCTGCTGCGCCGGCAGGTCGACGGGCTCATCGTCCTGCCGGCGTCCGAGGATGATCCGGGCACGATCGCGGCGCTCGCCGGCGCGGGCGTTCCGGTCGTGGCCATCGACCGGGAGCTGCCGGGCGTGCCCGAGGCGAGCGTCGTCCTGTCGGACCACTACACCGGGATCCTGGCCGCCACCCGTCACCTGTTCGAGGCCGGCCACCAGCGCGTAGCCCTCGTCGCCGGGCCCGACATGCGGCCGGCCCGGGAGCGGCTGCGCGCCTACTCCGACGCCCACTCGCGCGCGGGCGTGCCGCCGTTCGGCTTCACGTTCGGCCCGCTGTCGGCCCCCCGCGGCGCCGAGGCGGTGGGCGAACTCCTCCGTGCCGCAGAGCCACCGACCGCGATCATCCTCGGCGGCAATCAGCTCCTCGAGGGCGCAATCGAGGCGGCCCAGGGCCGCGGCGTGGCGATCGGCCGGGACCTCGCCCTCGTCTGCTGCGACGATATCCCGCTCGGCCGGCTGCACCGGCCACCGATCCCAACGGTGATGCGCGACACCGACGGCATGGGCCGGGCCGCAGCGCGCGCCTTTCTGGCCCGCATCGCCGGCGAGACCCCGCCGCCGGAGGTCATGGCGACGTGGTTCGACTCGCGCGCGGATCAGGACAGGTTCGGCGCGGGATCGGGGTAGGCGGTCGCCGCGAGGTCGCGGCCGCGCGTCTCGGGGCCGAGCCAGACGGCGATGGCGGTGATCAGGCCGAGTGCCGCGACGTAGAGGCCGACGAGCGTCGCGGACGAGTCATAGGCGAGGAGCGCGGTCGCGATAATCGGCGCCAGGCCGCCGGCGATGGGCGAGGTCACCTCCCGCGCCAGCGCGAACCCGGTATAGCGGATCTGGGCCGGGAACATCTCGGTCAACCACGGTCCCTGCGCTGCCGTCATCATGGTCTTGGCGCCGGCCGAGACGATGAGGAGACCGAGGTAGATCAGCGGGAGCGACTTCGTCGCCATCAGGAGGAAGAACGGGTACACGAGCGCGCCGGACAGGAGGCCGCCGAGCAGGTAGACCGGTTTGCGGCCGACCTTATCCGAGACCCATCCGAAGAACGGCACCGTCGCGAACTGCGCGCAGGTGCAGACCATCAGGGCCGGCAGGATCTGGTTCTTGTCCAGGCCAAGATGGCGCGTCGCGTAGACGATGACGAACGACTCGTAGAAGTATGCCAGGGACCCGTCGCCGAGGCGGGCGCCCCAGGCGCAGAAGAGCGGCCGGCGATAATTCCGGAAGACCTCGCTGACGGGTGCGTGCGCCTTCCTGCGCGCGGCGAGCTGCTCGAACACCGGCGTCTCGTGCAGGGTGGAGCGCAGCACGAGGCCGACGGCGACCGCGATCAGGCTCAGCAGAAACGGGATGCGCCAACCCCAGGCGTCGAACGCCGCGCCCGTCACGACGGTCGACGAGAGCGTGAACGTACCCAGCGAGAGGAGGAGCCCGAGCGCCACGCCGATATACGGCATGGAGCCATAGAGACCGCGTCGGTCCCGCGGTGCGTTCTCGATGACCATCAGGACGGCCCCGGCATACTCAGCTCCTGACCCGAGACCCTGCACCGCGCGCAGCAGGATCAGCAGGATGGGCGCCCAGAGGCCGACTTGTGCGTAGGTCGGCAGCAGCCCCATGAGCGTCGTCGCCCCGCCCATGAGGACGAGGGTGATGAGCAACGTGTTCTTGCGGCCGATGCGGTCACCGATCCGGCCGAACAGGACGCTGCCGAGCGGGCGGACGAGAAAGCCGATGGCGAAGGTCGCGTACGAGAGCAGCGTCCCGACGAGGGGATCGTATTGCGGGAAGAACAGCTTGTTGAGGATGGTCGCGGCCGCCGTCGCGAAGAGATAGTAGTCGTACCACTCGATGGCCGTCCCGACGATCGCGCCGATGACGGCCTTGCGCAGGTCGGTGGCGGCGGTCGGATGTGCGGCCAGCGACAGCGTCGTCACGATCCATCCTCCCGCGATAGCTGGGGCGAGTCACCCGATCGCATCCCTCGCACCCGCTTTGGAAACGTTTCCAGAGCCGTTCGGCTCTGTCAAGGAGAGAGGCTGCCGCTGGTGGCCGGGCCTTCCATGTTTCAGCCTTCGCGTTCCGGGTGGCAAAGGCCACGAACGAACCCTCTCATGCCTTCCGCTCGTCCCTGCCATCCAGCCAACCTCGGGAGGCCCAGGACTTCCATCGGATGGCCGGCGTCTTCCGCCGCGTCGGGCGAGCGAAGGTTTTCCGAGCCGCTCGACTCGAAGAGTCGCACTCCGTGCCTTCGGGGCATGCGAAGCTCCGCGGTGTGAGGCGTGCGACCCGGATCGGTCGGGCGCTCCGTGCAGCTTATTCGCGGTTGGGAAACCTTTGCCGAAGCGTCACGGAAGCGCGTTACGAATCACTCGCCTCCGACGCAAGCAGGTGACGGCGATCGACCGCGGCGGCATGGATGGGGGGCGGCGGTGAGCTATGTCGAAGCCATGATGTCCGTGGCGATGGACGTGCTGGTAGGAACCACCGCACGTATGTGCTCGAACCGAAATCCTGGTGAGGTTCGAAAGGTCGTACGAGAACGTTCGATAGAAACCACTCTGATCCGTGTTCGTCTCCGGCTCGGCGATCGATCACGTCGCGCGCGTCCATCCGGTCTCGTGCGGCTTTCCGGTCTCGTGCGGCTTTCCGCACGTAGTCATCACGATGTTTTTATCTTCTACGCTTCGAGTTCCAATCAACGTCGTCTTGCATCTGATCCTTTTCTGGCAACTTGTTGCCGAGTCAATGATCTGGATGTATCGCTTCTAAGCCTTTTATGCTGGAGATGTCGGCCATGCGCCTCCTGGGGCGATTCGGATCAGCGACGATGGTTGCGATCGTCGTCGCGTCCATCGGAGCCGGGCCGTCATACTCGGCTCCGCGCGGCGGCTTTGCCGACTTCGCCGGCTCTTGGTCCGGCTCCGGGCGCGTCGACTCGGCAGGCGGCAGCGAGACGATCCGCTGCCGTGCCCGGTACGGTGTCGCAGACGGAGGCACGCGCGTCGAACAGCACCTCGTGTGTGCCAGCGCGAGCTACCAGTTCGACATCGAATGCCGCGCGAGCGAGGCCGGGGGACGGGTGTCCGGAAGTTGGTCCGAGACGACCCGAAACGTCTCAGGAACGTTGGCGGGCACGTTGGACGGCGGTCGGCTGCAGGCCGTCGTGACCGCGCCCATCTTCAGCGCCGGGCTGAGCCTCGTCGCACGTGGCAACACCCAGGAGGTGGTGATCACGCCGCAGGGCAACGACGTCAGGCAGGTCAGCATCCGCCTGCGTCGGGGCTAGCGGCCCGCGGGCGCATACGGATCGGCGCTTCACCGCATCCGGAACCGGCGCCGGCCGCCGGCTCCCCAGCGCAGGATGGTCGTCCTTGAGCAACAAAGTCACGGAACGGCGCACGCGAGTGCCGCCGTCGATCGGCTTGGGCGCCGAACGCCTCGGCCTCCTCGCTCTCCGGCATCCCGTGACGGTCGGCGTCGCGGCCGCGATCCTGGTCGGCTTGGCGCTGCTAGGGATCGGCAAGCTGCAAGTCGACGACTCGCTCAGTCAGTTCTTCCGATCCGACAGCACCGAATTCAGGCAGTACGAGACGGTCGCGAAACGGTTTCCGTCCAGCGAGTACGACATCCTCGCGGTCGTGACGGGTCCGGTGCTCGAACGAACCTCGCTCGAGGCGCTGCGCAATCTCGCGACCGACCTCCAACTCGTCGACGGCGCGCGCGGCCTCGTGTCGATCTTCTCGGCCCGCACCGCGCCGACGAGCGGCCGCTTGCCGGCCCCCTTGTTCCCGGAACCGCTGCCGGAAGGAGAGGCCTACCAACGCCTCTTGGACAGCGTGCGGTCCAACGAGATCCTCAAGGACAAGCTGCTGGCCTCGAACGGCGCGCTGACCCTGATGGTGCTGGCGCTCGCGCCCGAGGCCGTCGAGAGCGCGCACTTGGCCGCCGCCGTTCACGACATCCAGTCCACCATCGATTCCGATCTCGCCGGGAGCGGCCTGAAGGTCCAGCTCACGGGCGTGCCCGTGATGCAGCTCGAGATCCGTCGCGCGATCGAGCGCGACCGCGTCCTCTACAACGCGGCCGGGCTGCTGGTCGGTTGCCTCATCGCGGCCGTCTTCTTCCGCCGCGTCTCGTTCATGCTCATCGCCGCGGGGCCGCCCCTAGTGTCGATCCTGCTCGCCCTCGGGGCGTTCGGCTGGCTCGATCTGCGGCTCAACATCTTCCTGAACATGATGACGCCGCTGATCATGGTGATCAGCTTCTCCGACAGCATGCAGCTGACCTTCCACGTGAGGACGCGCCTGATCGCGGGGACGGACAAGCGTGAGGCCATCCGGGACGCCCTGCTCGTCGTCGGGCCGGCGTGCGTCCTGACCCACGCGACGGCCGCGATCTCCTTCATCGCCCTGCAGGCCTCGGAATCGGACCTGATCCGCGACTTCGGCAAGGCGGGCCTGCTCGCCACGGCGATCGCACTCGCGGCCGTGCTGACGCTGATGCCGCCCCTCGGCCTCCTGTTGCTCGGGCGAGCGGACGCGTTCGCCCGCAGCGCCAGAAGGGCCGATCCGGGCGTGAGCGTCCTGCGGCGCTTCTGCGCGCTCATCGCGGGCTGGATGGTCCACCGTCCCGGGCTCTACACGGGATGCGGCCTCGCGCTCACAGGGTTGCTCGCGATCGGTTACCTGCAGTTGCAGCCGCGCTACCGCCTCGCCGACGAGGTCCCCGGCCACGAGCAGGCTGTCGCGGCCAGCGATCGGCTCGATCGTGACCTGACCGGAGCGAACCCGATCGACGTCATGATCCAGATCCCCCCGGGCGAGAGCCTGTACTCCGCGCGGACGCTCGGTGTCGTCGCCGAGGTCCACCGGATGCTGGGACGGCAGCCCGGGGTGGGCAACGTGTGGTCTCTGGAGACGCTGCGGGCGTGGCTGGCCGAGAACGGACAGCGCGCCGACCCGGACACGATCAAAGGTTACGTCGACGCCCTGCCGAATTTCCTCGTCCGGCGATTCGTCTCGGCCGACGAGAGGGCGCTGCTCGTGACCGGCCGCGTGCGCGACGTCGACGCGAGCGACCTGCTTCCCGTCGTCCAGGACCTCGACCGTACCCTCGCCGCCGTGCGCCAAGGCAACCCGGGATATACGGTTGCGGTCACGAGCCTGTCGGCCATCGCCGCGCGCAACAGCGCCCGCATGATCGATAAGCTCAGCCGTGGCATCACCGTGGAGGTGGTTTTCATCGCGGCGGCGATCGGCGTGGCGTTCCGCTCGCTCCGCGTGATGTGCGCCAGCATACTGCCGGCGATCTTCCCCGTCGTGGCGACTGGCAGCCTCCTGTGGCTGACCGATGGCGGGTTGCGCTTCGCGAGCGTCGTGGCGTTGACGGTGGCTCTCGGCCTCGGCCTGAGCGCGACCATCCATTTCCTGAACCGAATGACGTTGGACCTCGTCACGGCCGAAGGGCCGGGATTGGCGGTCGAGCAGGCGACCGTCCAGATGGGGCCGCCCCTGATCCTGACGACGGTCGTGCTGAGCTGCGCTTTCGCGATCACGATCCTGTCGAATCTGCCGATGCTGCGCCTGTTCGGCTGGTTGAGCGCTCTGGCCATGCTGTTCGCGCTGGTCGCCGATCTTCTCATCCTGCGACCCGTGATCACGCTTCTGTATCGCTACGATCGCACCGGTACCTAGACGAAGGGAGGCGATGGGCCGACGCCATCGACCCTCGACCGGGTCCACCGCAAGAAGGTGGAAGTCGACGCGATTCGCGATCAAGGAGGTCGTCCCGGCTTCACGCCGATCCGAAGCTCGGGTGGACTAGGTACCGTGAGCCCACGGTCGCAAGCGTGGCAGCCCACCACAACGCCGAGGCGAGGATCGGCACGCGACCGTGAGAGAAGGAACGCCCTTCCCCGCCTGAGATCGGCTGCCGTCGCCCGTATGCGCCCGGCGACGTCCCCCTCTCGACCGCCGTTGCCGGCATCCGGACGCCTCGCGTCGGGCGCGTAGCCGCCACTGCCGCGCGGGCGGCAGCCGGACCGTTCCTACCAATGCGCGTCCCATGATGCCGCGCAAACCGGGCATTCCATGCATTCGTCCCCGCCCGGCGGCCCGCGCCTTGACCTGATTGGTAACGTACCGTACCACTTAGGGAGGCGTCATCCACCAGACGCGCGAGCACGCCGGAAGCGCCGCGAACCCGCCGTCGACCCAGGCGTCGGGATCACGGCCATGGTCCGGGTAGGATACCGTGCCGTCTCGGCATCCGTTGGAATGGGGGAAGCCGATGAACGGATCCGTCACCAAGCGCGCCTCCCGTGACGGCCGGCGCGCCGCCATGCTGGACGCGGCCGCCGCCGTCTTCTTCGACCAGGGCTACGCGGCGACCAGCATCGACGCCATCATCGAGCGTGTCGGCGGCTCGAAGCGCAACATTTACAATGAGTTCGGCAGCAAGGAGGGCCTGTTCACCGCCCTCGTCTCGGAGAACGCGGACGCCATCCTGGCGGCGTTGCCCGCCGAGCGGTCCTCCGACTCCAGCCTCGACGACCTCCTCCACGAGTTCGGTCGGCAGTTGATGACGGTGTACATGTCGCCGGCCCTGCTCGGGACCTACCGGGCGGTCATGGCCGAGGCGTCGCGCTTCCCGGCCCTCGCGAGATCGTTCTACGAGAAGGGGCCCGGGCGTGCGGCCGACCGGCTGGCGGAGGTTCTGGCGGATGCCGGAGAACGCGGCGAGATCGGGCTCGACGACTTCGCGACGGCGGCGAACCACTTCGTCGGCATGCTCAGGGACAACCTCCACCTGCAGGTGGTGCTCGGTATGCGCCCACCGTTATCGCCGGCGGAGATCGAGACGTCCGTCACGACCGCGGTCGGAATTTTTCTCGACGGGGTGAAAGGCAAGGATCGATCGAGCGGCGGCGGGCCGCGAGCCCGTACCAGTCGCGGCTCGTCGGCCAACTCGAACCAGCCCGGCGCCACCAGGCGCTGACGAAAGCGGCCGCCCCGGTCAGGCATCCACCGCCCGCTCGGACGTGGAGCCGACCTGGGAGTCAGTGGCGGCGGAATTCCGTCGGAAACCGCTCCGATACGTCACCGTTCTGAGCGCCTCGGCACATTCACTCTCGAAGCGATCCAAAACAGCAAGCTGTCATGCTGTCTTCCCAGCTTGATTTCTCGCTGTCCCGCTGCGTCGGCAGCGATCCCTGAACTCGATTGCAAGGGAACCGGCGCCAATGCGTCCGTCCCTCTCGAACCCCGTTCCCGGTCGAAACCCCAGAGGGAACCCTCCACATCCGCGATGGCACGCAGGAGATCTCGATCGGACTTTCGCCCGCAGACCTGAAGCGGCTGGCGGCCGTCTCGGTCACCGTCCTGGAGTCGCTGCCGACCACCTGGAACCCTGCGGACGTGACCTCGGCCACGACGCTGTCGAACGGCAACCTGACCATGACCGGCCCGGTGGCCGACTCCAACACGTCGGGCCGCGCCCTCGGGCAGAAGAGCTCCGGCCGGTTCTACGCGGAGGCCGTCCTCGACGCCGGGGACGACGGGTGCCTTGGCGTCCAGGCCGCTTCCACGGCCACCGGCAACTCCGCGGCCGCGGTCATGTACTGCAACGTCCAGTCCGACGGCACCGCGGGGGTGCGCAACTACAGCGCCTCGAACGCCTACGGCGCCCTCTACAGCAACGCTCCGCACTTCACGGGCGGGACGGCGATGATGGCGGTGGACCTAGGCGCCTCCAAGGTCTGGTTCGGTTACAACGGGGCCTGGTTCGGCTCCGGCACCCAGAACCCGGCCACCGCGGCTTCGCCCTGCCGGCCAAGCCCCTCCTGATCTACGGCAACGCCTACAACCGGCCTTGGACGTACGCCATCGCCGGCATGTCGGGCCGGTCGACGCTCACCGGCCGCCTCTCGCCGGGTGCGTGGTCCTACCAGCCGCCGTCCGGCTTCGGGGTCTGGGGGCAGTAGCGGCACCGCCCCTGGTCCTGTCCCGGGATACGATCGATCCCCGCCCATGGTCGATGGGCGGGGACCGGGACGCGAGCCGATGATCGATGCACCGCAGGCGCATCTCGTCGGTTCGTCCGCAGCGGTGAAGATACTTCCAATCCTGGCTTGCCTGGCAAGCCTCTCGGCTTCATTTCAAGCGGCGTCGATAGCGGATGACGCGAGCTGGGGCGCTTGCTATCCTTTCGGCCAGCGAGGATCGGACCATGACGATGCCGGCATCCGTAGCGGAACTCGTGCCCACCGCGGCCGAGTATCCTGTGCTGAAGACGCTCATGGATCGCATCAAGGCGATCTACGACCCCGAGGAAGTGCTTCTGTTCGGTAGCCGTGCGAAGGGCACAGCAGGTCCCGACAGCGATTGGGACGTCCTCGTGGTCCTTCCCGACGACGCCGACGAGCGCCTGCTCGATCCGTCCCTCGGCTACGAGACCCAGAGGGGATCGGGGGTCTACGCCGACGTGCTATGCTCGCTGAGAAGCGAGTTCCTGTCGGACATCACCGTGGCGAATTCGAGGACCCGTGAAATCGTCGGACATGCCGTCCGTGTCCTCACCCGCTAACCTCCACATCGCAAACCAGCTCAGGCTGGCGGATGGGGACCTGAAGGATTCGATAATTCTACACAGGTGTCGGAGCAGGAACGACGCCTATCACCTGGAGCAGGCGGCGGAGAAGCTACTCCTGGCCTTGCTTACCTCGGAAGGCACGCACGTCGAGATCAGGGACACGCACATCCTCGATCGCTTGGCCGATAGGCTTCCTGAAGAACATCCCCTTCGGTCCGCGATGCAGGGACTGGGTTTCCTGAAGTCTTACGCCACCGCATTCCGCTACCCGAAGACCGGCGGCCGGTTGCCCGAGGCCATTCCCGATGAAAGGTTCGACCGGGCCTCGAAAGCCCTGCGCCAGCTGATCGACGCGAGCGCCCAGCATTTCCAAGTGGATCTGGATGCCGGAGACCGGGCCCCGGCAGGAAACACGGAGCCGATGCGGCGAAGGGCCGAATCGGAACCACCATCGCCTCTCAAGGAGTGACGCGGGGGAGCTGAGAGATCGGCGGGTTGGGATGTCCGTCCGTGCGCGAGGACGCCGGATGGCGGTGCGGGACGCCGATCGGCAGGTCGAGGGGTCCCCGAAAGCCGTCGTCGGCCACACGCGGTCGTCTCGATCCCAGTAACCGCCCGACGTGGTATCTCACCCTCGAAGGTCTCCGCTACGCGGACGGCACCAGCCATCGGCCGGGAGCGGACGCCGAGGCCGTCGAGGGGAGCGCCGATCGCAGGCGAGCTTCGGAAGCACCAGGTCGGATAGGCGCCGGCTTTTCGAAACGTCGCGCCAACGACGGGCGTCGACGCCATGCCCGGAAGCCGGCGCCTCGCCGAGATCGACCTGCGGGCGAGGCCGACCTGCCCGGTCCTCGGCCGCAGTCTCGAAGGCCCGCTGCGATGCGACGGGCCGGGCGCTCGTTGTGCGACGCCCCGGAGTTCCGCCTCCCATGAGCGCGGTCCAGGACCTCGGCCGTCCCAGCGATGCAATCCCAGCGGCGCCCAAGGCCCACACAGCCGTCGCGCGCGACGGTTGCGAGCGTTGGCGCATCGACTTCCTCGGCGGGCCCGTTCGGCTGCCGGTGGTCCCCGGAATCCACGGGGACGGCCGCCCGTGATGCGCAGCGCGCCGCCGGAGCCGCCGGAACCGAGTGAGCACGCAGCTGTCGAGCCATCCGCCATCAAGGGGCATACCGGTGCTAGCCGTTGCGGAGATGGCACCCTCGGCCTGGAACCGCGGGACGAAACTCGGGAACCAAGCCCTGGACAGATCGTTCTTCGTGGTACGGTACGTTGCCGTATTAAAAGGAGAAAGCCTATGACCAAGCAGAACCCTAACCGACCGCTCGAATGGACGAACCTACTGCTCGGCGGCTGCCTGGCGTGCGCAGCCCTCGCAATGGGAGGCCTGCCAGCCGCAGCCTGGGACGCGGGCACCGTCGGCGTGCTGATCGCCTGCTGCTCGGCGGCCGCCCTGGCCCGCTACGGAGCCTGGGCGGAATGGACCAACATCGGCCTGGGTTGCTGGGCCGTGGCCGCCCCGTTCGTGCTCGGCTTCGGCGCGGTGCAGGCTCCGATGTGGGCGCACGTCATACTCGGCGCCTGCGTCGTCGGCATCGCCGCCGTCCAGCTGGTGTCGGCTTCGAAGGCAACCGTCGGCCGGAACCGACCGGTCCACGGCTGACCGGCGGCGCCCGAAGTCGCCTGGGAGCGGGTCCGACGCCGATCGCGTCAACCCGCTCCTCCCCGTCGGACCGTCGCCAATCGCCGGCTCGCGCCCCCGACGGCATGTCCCGGGACGAGGACCGCGGAAGTCGCCCTCCAAGTGAGGACTAGGGCCTGTTGGGAATCAGGGTTGTTGGCGCGGGTGAGCGTGTGATTCAAGCTCACGATGGACCGCGACGTACTGACGGACGCCCAATGGGCACAGATGGAAGCGCACTGCCTGGGCAAGCCGGGCGATCCGGGTCGCAGTGGCGAGAACAACCGTCGCTTCGTGGAAGCGGTGCTGTGGGTGGTGCGCACGGGTAGTCCCTGGCGCGACATCCCGGAGCGGTTCGGAAAGTGGGACTCGATCTACTCGCGCTTCCGCGACTGGGTGAGGGCCGATGTCTGGACGCGGCTGTTCGAAGCGGTCTCGGATGAGCCAGACATGGAGTATGCGATGGTGGACGCCACCATCGTGAAGGTCCATCGCCACGGCCAGGGCGCAAAAGGGGGACTTCAAGCCAAGCCATTGGTCGCTCCAAGGGCGGCATGACCACGAAGGTTCTGGCCTTGACCGATGCTCTGGGCAATCTCGTGCGCTTCGTGCTGTTGCCGGGGCAGCGCCACGATACGGTCGGGTTAACGCCTCTGATCGACGGGGTGAGCTTCGAGGCTCTGATCGCCGACAAGGCCTTTGACAGCAACGCGATCGTCGCGGGCCTCGATCAGCGGGGGGCCAAGATCGTGATCTCACAGCATCCATGCCGCACCAAGCCGCGCGACATTGATGGCGAGATGTACAAATGGCGACACTTGATCGAGAATTTCTTCTGCAAGCTGAAGGAATTCAAACGCATCGCGATGCGTGCAGATAAAACCGATCGAAGCTTTGCAGCCATGATCCATCTGGCCGCTGCCGTCATCGCCTCACGATGATTCCCAACAGGCCCTAGTGGGCGAAATCTGACACTTGGTACCGTCTGCAACGGGTGGTTTGCCGTCTGTCCGCTTCGGGACGGCAAAGGCCTCTGAACAGACAGCTCAGTTCTACTAGCACTCTGACCTGAGTTGGCAAAAATCTCGATCGGATGATTGGCCAAAAGGCGACTTTGAGTGTGCGGTCACGCGGTTGTCGCGCTCACAATGGTAGGAGTAGGCGCCAAGGCGAAAAGCCTTCGCCCATCCCGTCCTTCAGATTGCTTGCATGGCTTTCTGATCGCACGGTTATGCTACGCTTCCTTGCGCGTCCGTCTCAACAGCCGACGCCAGCGAGCCATCGGGCCCCGCGTTGACACAAATGGTCCGAGGGAGGGAGCCCGCCCGGCACAGCTGCGGCGGGCTCCTGCCCAGCAGCTAGTCTCCTACCAGTTCACCTGCCCGATCCGAAGTCGCTCAATCATGGCCAGCGCCTGATCGCGCGCCTTAGCTTCCGTCTGAAGTGGGGTATCGGAGCGCTGGACGAGCTTGCCGTGCTTGCGGATGGCCCAATGATAGCCGCCCGCTTCGCGCTTCGAGGGAACCAGCTCGAAAGAGAAGGGCTGGAGCTGTTCGGTTTCGCTCATCGGATGTCTTTTGCGGCGCCTTGTCTTTGGTGTGAACGTATGACCGACACACTCTATGCCCGCCCGTTGAGCACGGATGCAGCCGGTGATCCTGATGCTCGCGGCTAATTGGGCCGCTGTCCGGAAGGCTCGTCTCCGGTGCTCACTACAACACCAAGCCCGGCCGGGACTTCGCCGCATGCAGAGCACCGGAAGCGCCGGGCAACGTCCACCACGTCCTCGACTGCCTCCGCCTGGAGCTGATCCCAGGTCGCCGATGTCGAGATATGGCAGGTTGGGCAGCGAGGGATCCGAAGGCCACGATAGCCAGAGTTGAACCACTCGGCGACGGTGCGGGAAGGGGCAGCGGGAAGCGTCATAGGCGGACCTGCGCGAGAGCTGCGGGAGGCCGCGGATACGCCTGCCGTGCGACCGTTGGAAGTCACTTCCATGACACCGTTCAGATCGGCACCGGCCACGATCCATTAACGATGCTGCCCCAGGTTGCCCAGGCGATCGGCCGAGGGCTGAGCGTCGGCAGCAGCACCAGGGCGCGACCACGCCCAGTCCTGGCGCGGCCTCGCCGGCGCAGTCGCATCCTCCCTGTTACATCAGGGCAGGCGTGCCAATTCTCGACCTTCACTTGCTGCACCGCCGCACCAAACTGGGGTGGTCCTCCCAAGAGACACCCACCGGCTCGGTTGTACAGGCCCCCCCATCCCTGCGAGCCGGGCCGGTGGACCTCGCATACTCTCGGAACCAAACGGAACGACGCGGCGCAACACAAGTTGGTGCGATGCAGCGCCATACGCATGGGCGTTGTGCTCTTCCGGGCTAGCACTACTTTGGCAGTCCCATTCAGGGTGTCGACGTCGCGCTACCTGACGGTAGGCAATGACGCCAGAATGCCGCTCTTTTCTATCACCTTTGGTCGCGGCTGAAGCGGACAATTGTCCGCCTTCTACGCTTTCTTAGGTCTGTACGCCTTTCTGCCAAAGTAGTGCTAGGGCCCGTTAGGGCTTCGTTTCCTCCCAAGACTTCTGGCCGCTCCCCCGAGCGGCCTTCTTTTTCGACGGGAGGAATGCCCGCATCGGTTGCCCGTGCGGCATCTTGATCTAGGTTGCGCGCATCATCCCTCGCTTGCCGAGGAAGGTCATCCCACAATGATGTGGGTGCGGCGCTCATGCCGACTTGTTCTGCGTTTGTCAGTGCGTGAGGCCCGTCTCCAGACGCGAGGTGCCCCATGGCCCTTGAGATCGAGCGCAAGTTCCTCGCAAGGCCCGCGGTACGGGCGTTCTGCCAATCTGGAACCCTCCTCACACAGGGCTACCTCTTCACCGACGCCACAACCACGGTCCGCATCCGCCGCGCGGGAGACCAGATGCTTATGGCGTGGAAGGGGCCACGCCAGGGCTTCAGCCGCACGGAAACGGAGTTTGAGGTTGCCTGGGAAGCCGGAGAAGCCTTGCTCGCCAGCGTGCCGCCACAGGCTCGGATCGAGAAGATGCGTTACCGGGTCGAGCATGCCGGGGCGATCTGGGACGTGGACGTGTTCGGCGGCGCCCTCGGCGGGCTGATCCTGGCGGAGATCGAGATGACACGCGAGGATCAGCTCTTGGTACTGCCGCCCCGGGGTCGAGCGCGAGGTGACGGCGGACGAACGCTACCGCAACTCGCGGCTGGCCGCGGGCGCGATGCTGGGCTGGCGGGCAGCCTGAGACGACGTCCCGCCGGCATTCGCAGGCGATCGTCTGCGCGCCTGGCAGATCGGGCGGCGGAGCCGGGCTTTGACCTGCTCACATCCTCGTCATCGCTGGAACTATCGTCGGCTTCGGATTCATTGCCGCGAAGGAAGTCGATGGCTCATTGGGGTAGTCTCTCAGCCGAGGCCTACGGATTGATGCTCGACCGACCAATCATCGGCTTGGCTGTCTGGCTTTCGAAGCCCATTGGTTTCCTGGTCACCTGCTTCACCGTCACGGCAGGTCTCGGAGCCGGCTTCTTCCTGAGCTTCAACGATCATTGGGCGCTCGTCTTCAACCTGTTCCTCTCAATCGCCGCCATGCTCCTAGCGGGCGTCATCCTCGTGGCCGGCGCCCGCGACACTGCTGCGATCCAGATCAAGCTCGATGAGCTTATTCGCGCGGTCGAAGATACGGACGAGCGGCTGATCGGGATCGAGGATCGCAGCGCCGAGGAACTGGAGCTTCTCCGCCAGGACAAGACGCCATCACCGCCTGCTTAGGCGACCGTTACAACGCCTTGGCTAGGGCGCCGAAAGCCATGCATGCCATCCACTCTTCGGGCTTCGTCAGGATCACCGGCATCGCCTACGGTGAACTGCGCCGACCTCGGCGTTCGGCTCCGCGAGCAGGAAGGCGTAGAGGTCGTCATTCAGCTTGCGCACACTCTGCCAGCCCTCGGCCAAGCGCATGCGGATCACGGTCGCGGTGGTGTTCGGGAACCCGTGTCAACAGCCGTCGGGCAGCAGGCAAAATTGCGTGCCAGAAAGAGGTACGGCCCGCAGCGCGAAAACTACTTATGTTGCCGCCGCGCTGCGGCGACCGGGTCTGGCTGATGCCCAGCTACTTCATCGATCTGCACGACGGAACCAAGGCGGTTCGCGACGCGGAAGGTCAGGAGCTACTCAACCTCGACGCTGCGCGCGCTCATGCGGTCTGCGTCCTCACACAGTTCGCCCACAGCTTCTCGGATGAGCCAGGGCGCCAGGATTTCATCGCGGCTGTTCGCGACGCAGCCGGGGCGGTGCGTCTCCGCCTCAGGATGTCCCTCGATGCAGATTTCATCGGTGTTGGACGAGATGCCCTCAAGGATGACGACGTCAAAGTCGCAGCCCACCTCCCGGTATGGGTGAGCAAGCCGCTTAAGCTTCACTGCTTCCTGATCGCCATCGAGCATCGACGCGGGACGGCGCCCGTTTATGCCGTGTTGGCGAGCACCGCCGATGAAGCGTTGGACGCGGTTGCGGCTGCTGTTGCTCCGCGATCCAAGCTCCGGGAAGTCGGGCGATTATCGAGGTCTCTAGCCCGGCAGCTGCGGCTGAAGCCGGACGAGGTGCGCCTGATCTGACGCACCCCTGGAATTGATCGGCTTCTTGGCGTTAACCGTCAGACGACTCGCCGCGATGGGCAAGACGCTCTTCGAGGTGGGTCGCAGCATCCGCGTACAACTCAAAGCGCCGCAACAGCACAGCACGTTTCTCCGGCTTCTTTGTGCCGTCAATCTTCGCCTTCGCCTTGTCCGCGCGATCACGCATCTTCTTGGCTAGCTTCTCGAACGCCTCATCAATCTTCGAGTTCACCTTTTCGGCTTCAGCCTTCGCCGCGTCCTTTTGCTCTCGCAAAGAACCAGGGAACTCGCTCTTCATGTCCTTGGTCATAGGCTACCTCCCGTCAGCGTGATCCAGATTGAGAACGGCTCAGGTAATCTAGTTCGCGACCGGAAACCTCATGATCACGGCGGTCGTCACCATCGTGCGGCGGAGGCCGGGCGTGGCGGCCTCCTCAGCCAGCAGCTTCTTGGCGTGCGGGTGCATCTCGATGGCCTTGGCGACGTCGACCCAATGGCCGGATTTGAAGGCGAACGGCGGGGCGCCCTCGTCCTGCAGGAGGCAGCGGTGGCTGCTTCGCTCTCCTCGTCCGACAACTCGGACTTGCGGCGCAGGTCGCCGACGCTCGGGATCTTTCTGGCCATAGCTGGGGGGCGTGTCGCAAACTCGGCTGCGGGCCACGGAAGGGCGTCTCCCGTCCCGCTTTCCGCTTTGTTCGCGGCGGGAAGTCCAAAGCAGTAGGCCAGGAGATGGTTCGCTGATGTCGTAGGCCGCCTGCAGATGACCGGCGACCTCGCGGCGAACGGCGGGCCTCACCACTTTCGCTTGAGCACATCCTGCAGCATGGAGCGGTCCAGCGTCAGGTCGGCCACCAGTCGTTTGAGCTTGCTGTTCTCGTCCTCCAGCTGCTTCAGCCGCCGAATCTCCGGCACGCCCATGCCGACGAACTGCTTCTTCCGCCGGTAAAGCGTCGGCTCGGACACGCCCATCCTCCGGCAGACTTCGTCCACCGTCGCGCCGTTCTCCGCCTGCCGCAGGGCAAAGGCGATCTGTTCGTTCGTGAAGCGTTTGCGAGGCATGGCATCCACCCTCCTTCAGGGTTCAGGATGCCCGAAAAACTTGCGCTCGGCGCGGACCAGTTTGCTGGGTCAGGGTCATCGAGCGCGCCACCTTCGACCTGCCGCGCTCGCCAACGCTCTCGCGTGGCCTCCTCGACGCCATTAGGCAGGCCGCTCTGGCCGAATGCCGTCGGCCGAGAGAAAGCTTGGGTGTGGATAAGATCCGCGATCCTCCTATCGGAGGTTATTTCCATGATTCCAATCGAAGATTCGCGTTCGCCATGACGAGACGCAGTATCGGACGTCCCGTTTATCCACCATGTCGAGCCGGCAAAGAGCAGAAGACGTAGTTGCAAAAGGGGCATATTTAGCCCCTTTTGCTGCGTACCGATCGGATGAAGTCCGGCCGTTCCCCTGGGTTCGCGAGCCGAGCCTTGCAGGAAGGGATTCGATGAAACGAATTCGATCCGGATAGGCAGGATCCGACGATGTGGATTCCTGTCCGTGTGGAACCATATCTTGATGGACAGGCAATGCCGCAGATCGCGATGAAAGAAATATTACCGTCAACCGATGTTCGATCGCTCCATGCGCGCTATCCCGGGTTCAGAGGCGGAATATGCCGACACCCGATCCGATACCGGCATCGCTGGCATCGAGATCTGCTCCTCCAGGCCGCCCTCGATCCTGCGGTCGATGCGATGGATCCAGTCGAGATCGAAGTCCCGGGTTGTCTCGCCTTCGTGGTCCAAAAAGGAGCCCGACGGATGCTCGTCGTCGGGGTCGATGACACTACGATCAAACCGGTGATCGAGTGCGATCTTCAGATCGTCCACGTCGCGAGGGCGACCGTTCTGTCGGAACCGATCGCGAGCGATGCGCGGGCGGTCTGGGCGACACGACATCAAATTGTCGCGGCGAGCGACCGCGTCAGGATCCTGGCCGCGTTCGAGCAGGTTGAACAGCGCACGCTGTCCCATCTCGCCGCCTGCGTCCGAGCCCCCGCCGACGGTGTCGATGCCATCCTTGGCATGGCGTGCCTGGGCGAATTGGCGCTCGCGATCTCGGACGGGATTCGGCCGGAAACGAGGGTGTGGAGGCGCCGATCGCGGGACCCTTCCGAAGTTCAGGAGCGCCTATCACCGGGTAGTCGGTTCCTTTGATTGTCCACAGGAACCGATAGGTCGGCGAAGAATCTGTGGGACTTCCGCTTGCCATAGGTTTCCAGGCCTGGCTCAGTCCTTCGCGCGGTCGTTCGCGTTGCTCTCGCAGGTGGGAGCCATCCTTAGGGACGCGGGCGGTAGCCGGGGATTGCCAACCCTCGGCGCTACGCAGTCGCATCTGCCCTCGCGCGGTGCGGCTTAGGACTGCGGAACCTGCATAGCCGGATGGCTGTGCCGCACTCCATAGCGCGGGCTCGAAAATCTCAATCAAAATTTTGCCCTGTCGGGCCGTCGCATCCGCTTGGATGCGCCGACTCAACGCCTGTGGGCAATCGCCCAAAGCGGAGGAAGGTGATGATCTGAACGAGAACAGGGCGCGACGTCGCCGTCGCGCCCTAATTAAAATGGAGCCGCTGCTTCACGGCCTAGGAACCAGACAGCAGCTCCACACCAGCAGGATCCTTGCGGATCCGGTGGCTCAACCAACCTTGTTCTTGCCAGGATAAGGAGGGCCGAGTCGTGCCATTGGGCACGATCCTTTTTTGCCATCGTTCGCCGGGCCCTGCAAACGCCGACGCCATTCCGACCCGCCGTTATCCACAGCGGTGGGGAGGAGGCGCGGTTCGACGAAGCCGGGGAGCCCTCATGCGCCACGTATGTGATGAATTTCGTACAGGATTCGTTCGAGCCTCGCAGAACGCCCAGCCCTTCGTTGCAAGTGCCCGCTCGGCCGACGGCGCGGATGCAGAGACGAGAGCTATCGAAAATCCCAACGACCGCTCCGATGCAACGCCAGAGAGCGGCCTTCTTGTTCGCGGCCTGAACGTGGACGCGATCCTGAACCCGGACTGTACCGTTCGCGAGTTCCGGATCGGTCGGTCCTAGCGGGCCGGCATTCTCCCACGCCCGGCAGACGCCGGGCGTACCTCGTTCATTCTGTCCTTTGAGCGCCCTCGCCGGGAGTGGCGGCGGGGAGGAGCGTGCCCGGAATCAGCGTCATGAAATCCGAACACTACAACACGAGGTGGACGTCGCCGCCTTACCGATATCCGGACGAAAGCCTCGCTACCCGCATGCCGAGTTTACGCTCGGCGGCGTCCGCTCGCGGCTCTCTCGTTGGACCTGATTGGCGCGAATACGTTTTCGAGGCCGATCTCGAAGCCAAGGCCATGAAATTCTACTTCGCACAATCGGATTTCGTCAGTCTCATCGAGCAGCCCGAATTCGTGAGCTACGTGAATTCCAATGGTATAGAGAAGAGGCACACATTCGATTTGCTCGTCACAATGAAAAGCGCCGAAAAATGCTTCGTACAGGTAAAACCGGAATTGTTCATTTCCGAAACTTTCATTGCGGAAATGAGTCTGATCGCATCCCAAAATGGCCATCGCGCCGATTGGGTTGAGATTTTCACCGATCGAAATCCGCACCCGAATGAGATCTACAACGCCGAGCTGGTGATGTCGGTACGTCGCGACCCACCCAGCACTCTCGACGGACGCATTCTCGAGCTCTTGGCCGACACGCTCGGAGCAGTGCGTATCTCGTGGATCGTCGGCACGTTCGCCGATGGAGCTGCCTTTCGTGCAGTCGTCCGCCTGATCGATGCCGGGATTCTGAAGTTGGTCGTGCCTGGCCGCATAACTCCCCAATCTTTGGTCAAACATGCACCGGAATGGAGTGACGGGCGATGAGCCTTCTCGGCACAATCTTGAGAATTGAATTGCATGATAAAATTGAGATCTGTGGCCGTGGCTACGTTCTGGTGGAAACGACAGCTAGCGGGTACATTCTCGCTCGCGACGACGCCAAACTGAGAGCGGAGGCATTCACCTACGAGGAAATATGGAATTATCATCTGGCTGGTAGACTGGAAATCAAGCGTGGATCTTTCAGTAGGGCAACCGCGGCCTTGAAACTTTTGTCGGGGGTCGATTCGTTGGATCAGCTCCCCGAGAAAGAGAGAGCATTTTGCCTACATGCGGCCAGTTGTTGCGACGAATTTCTTCGGCTCCACAATGAAGACCCGGACACGTATTGCCGGACACGCCCAGGCTACGAAAGGGCGGCACGCGTCATTGGGGCGCTCAAATACTCCGAGGCGATGGAGCGGCCGCATCAGGCGTCGCGGAGTAAGAGGGCTGCCCCGGCGATCGACGCCGCGAAGGAGCGTCGGGCTCGTGCCGGCGATCCTGTGACAGTGCTTCGGGCCGCGAGCGGCCGCAATCTTGAGCGCTGGGTGCCGACCTATGAAGCGCATAATCTTCATCCATTGGCGCTGCGGAAGCAACATTTTCGATGTGGTCGTAGCGAATCTCCTCTCCAAGCGGAAATATTGGCTATACTGGCAAGAACGGCGGCATCATATCTTGATGAGCGCCGCCCGAGTGTGCCTAAGCTCCACAGGGATATGAAGGCTGAGATCGAGAAAGACAACATCAAGCGCGCGGAGAACGGTGAACCACTCCTCATCGTTCCGTCGGACAAGGCGCTGACAAGCACGATCAAAAGGAAATACACGCCGTTTCAGATCGAGGCGGCTCGGAAAAGCATTCGGTCGGCCGAGCGTCGATTCGGAGTTGTTTCCAGCGGGGTAGACGCGGACTGGCCAGGGGCTCGAGTCGAGATAGACGAGTCGAAGCTGCCGATCATGACTCTACTCAAGTCGGCGGGGATTTGGGAATCGCTTGGCGACTTGAAGCAAGAGCTGCTCAGGAGTGTGCAACGACTTTGGATAGTTTCTGCGATCGATGTCGCGACCGGTGTCATTCTAGGCTTCGTCCTCACCAGAAATCCAGGTGCGGACGCCCTTCTTTCCGTTCTGTCTCTCGCTACACGCGACAAGTCGGCGATCGTTCGCGGCACCGGTGCGCGCTCCAGGTGGGATATGGCCTGTGGTGCGGATACGATTGCAACGGATGCCGGCGCCGCAGTCACGAGCGATGACGTTCGGGGCGCCATCATTGGAATGGGTAGCAAGAATCTGATCGGCCCAGTCGGGCAGCCGCAGTTGCGCGGTACGAAGGAGCGCTTCTTCGGCGTCGTGAACACCGATCTACTCGCTGGATACACCGGTCAGACATTCTCGAATCCCGTAGTGCGCGGCGACTACGACAGTGAAGCCCGCGCTTCGATCGACGGAGACGATCTCGCTCTCGACATCGCAAGGTGGCTGGTCGACGTCCATCACCTCACGCCTTCGCCGGCCATGAGGGGTGAAACACCAATCGATCGCTGGCGGCGACTTGCAAGTACGAGAGGGATCGTCCCGCCGCTGAACTCGAACCAGCGCAGGGTCTTGTTTGGCATACGAGTCTTTCGCAAGCCCGGACCACGGGGTGTCGTCGTTCTCGGGAACCACTACCAGTCGACTGACATCCAGCAATACATTCGAGACACGAGCGATATTCCGGCTGAGGGATTGGAGATTTCAGTCGATCAGCATGATCTCGGCGCCGTGAGCGTCCGTCTCGGGCGGGATTGGTACGAATTGCCCGCGATGGACGAGACGCTCGACGGCATACCGCTCACGCTTCATGTCGAGGCGATGCGACAGATGCGCGTGCGTTTCGGCGACCAGGCGGAAGTTCATGCCCACGTGGTCCACGAGGCCCGGCTCGCCATCAGGCAGCGAAGTGAGGACGCGATTGCAAAGGCAGCGCTCGGTCCGACCAGGCCGACGGAGGCAACTGTCAATCGAGCCGAAGGCTCAATTTCGATTGCAATCACGGCGCGCGAGTACTCGACCAGTCGTGCATCTGACCAAACGGACAAGATGCCGCTTCGCTTCCGGACTGCACGGTCCGAACAGAGCGTCCCGACTGCGTCCTCCTCGGAGTTGGCCAAGTTCTCGGCGTCGCCCTCAACTGAGCGGGACGAGTCGTCGAGCGATCAGCAGCCGTCGCAGCCCTACTGGTCGGTCAGGGAGTGATTGAACGATGTCTCGACTCCGTGAAATACAGCTTGAAACTCCCGTCTACCACGAGACCTGTCTGGGGATACTAAAGCTTCTCTCGGAGACGGCGTTGGCCCGCAAAAACATAGCATTGTCGAGAGCCGCCTGGGATGCATATTGCCGACGGTTCGAGGCTGTCGAGGAGGCCCGGAAGGCGCCGTGGGAAGCCTTCTCCGACAAGGTCATGGAAGACCTGACGGCGCCAAGCCTGTTCTGCGTCGGCCAGCCGGGGGCAGGAAAGACCTATGCGATCAAAATGGCAATTCGGTCGTATCCCGACCTCTTTCCAGGATACGGCGAGCGCTTTTCCGACTGTCCGATTGTGACGTTCAATGCGAATTCTCAAGGAACCCATAGATCGCTCGGCGAGCACATCCTGGAAGAGGCGGGACTAAATCCACGCACAAGTCTCGTGAATACGAAGGTCTGGAATATGGTGATACGCAACTGGGAGGCCTCAGGGCGCTACATCATACATATCGATGACAGCTATCGGATTGGAAGGTCTGCTTCCAAATCCGAATTCGTTGGTATTCGCGACAAGTTCGCAGAGATACAGGATTGGAAGGGGTGCCCGTTCGGTCTGCTGATATCGAGTACTCCGGAGATCGCGCCTCTGTTTGAAACCGAAGGGGGCATGTTTCGCCGACTGAACGCGACCGTTCATTTCAAACCCATGTCGGACGTCGAGCTGACCACTTCCATCCGGCCCCTCATCGCAAGGTACGCGGCTGTCTACGGCCTCAAGATAGACCTACCGGAAGATGCGGAGTTCGTGTTTCGACACGGTCATGCTTGCAATCGCGCATTCGGTAGGTCGGTCGAAATCATCATGGACGCCGTCAATCTGGCGCTCACTTCGCAGGATCGGACTATTCGCGTCGCGTCATTCGCGGATGCTCTTCATCGCAGATATGCGTGGCCGGCCTTGGCCAATCCCTATCTCGCAACGCAGTGGTGGAAGATCGATGTCCAGAAGCTTCTCGGCAACGCGCTTGAGGCCACGACGGAGGTAGGTGTGGCAGCCGACCGCCAGAAAGGTTCGAGGAGAAGCTGACTATGCCGTTCTCGCGGATCTATCGCTCGTTGGAACTGGGAGAGGGCGAATCCGCCCACTCCTTCGTTTCCCGTCTCGCCGTGAGGTCGGGCTGTTCGAACGCCATGGAATTCTGTGCGGCGCATGGCGCCTTGTTCGGTCACGTCTTAGTGGGGCGAGACGACACGATCCGCTCGTTGTCGGAGGCCGCTGACGTCGACCACATGCATCTCCTCGCGAACAGTTTCCGCAAAGGCGAAGATGGGTTCACTCTCGGCGGGGTGCCGCTGCCGAAGAGCGCGCTGTCGAGGTCGGAAATCCGCGCCTGCGCCATGTGCCTCGCGAACGACGCCCGAGGCGCCCGAAATCCAGCCACCGCTGCGTTCGGAAGGGGTTGGTGGCACGTGGCGTCGCTCAGGACCTGCCCCGAGCATGGCCTCGCCCTGGCGACGCTGACACATGCCACCGAGAAGACGCGCTCCCATGATCTGGCAAGGCGGTACGAGCCGTTCCTCTCGCGCCTCGACAGGCTCGCCTTCGGTCTCGCTGCCCGTAAATGCTCGAGGCTCGAGGACTATCTCCGCCTACGGCTTCGGGCCCGCGATACGGGCGATCCCTTCCTGGACGGTCTGCCCCTGCACGTCGTCGCAAAGACCTCTGAGGCGATTGGATACTTGGAAACGATCGGACAGGAAGTGCCCTGGTGTTCGGTCGACAGCGACGGATGGTGGCGCGCGGGAGGCGTCGGATTTTCAGTCCTCGCGGGCGGCCCCGATGCCTTCGAGCAGTGGATCAAACAACGACGCGGATCTCCCGGCCGGGCGTCGCACAGTCCCGATCTGGGCGCCTTCTATCGATGGCTCACGCATGCCGGGCCGGCCTTCGATCCTATTCGGGATATCGCGGCGGAGCAGGTCTTCTCGACCACGGCCCTGCCGGCGGGAACTGTGGTGTTTGGCAGGGCTCTGCCAGACCGGCGCTTCTGGAGTGTGACGTCGGCGGCGAATAAATTCGGGCTTACCCAGGGGACAGTTTCACGTCTTCTCACGGAAGCTGGCGTGATCCCGAACGACTTGGACGCACCTTTTGAAGCCACCTTGTTTGCAGCAAACGAGCAGAACGATTTGATTCTCCGCAAGGCAGCAAACAGCGTAAATCTCGCAAAGCTTCAGCAGACCCTTGGCCTCACTCGCAAGGAAGCTTTGTCACTCGTCGGCGCCGAAATGATATCCCCGATCGTGAGTCAGCGAAACAATGGTGCTTTTCGCTTTTGGAACAATGATATCGTCGATTTCTCGCAGCGTATGATTTCATCTGCGACGGAAGTAGAGGAATTCCCAAAAAATTTTTATGCCGTTGGCTTGAGACACGCCGCGCGCTATTTTTCGATGACATTTGCCGATTTGGCTTCGGAAATCTTAAGTGGCCACCTGCCGGCGTTTCGGTTGCGTGGAGTCGATACGATTCCCGAGATCCATGTCGATTTAGACTCGGTCATGAAACTTCGTGCGAATTCATCAGGTTTCAGTTTCAATTTTGCCGCAAAATATTTTGGGATTGGCTGTCAATCTCTAGATGCGTTGATAAGCAGTGGGCATCTGATAGCAGTAAGATCACCTCCTGTAAGAGGGAAATATCGTCTCATAGATGCATCCAGTATAATTTTATTTGAAAAGAATTACATTATCGTATCATCTTTGGCTCGGAAAATTGGCGTCCAAACCAACGCTCTCCATGCTGCGTTGCGCCGACGAGGCGTGCAAAGTACGTTCGTGACAGGAGGATATTATCGACGGCTTATGAACACGGGGAGGAAAAATCCGGCTAGAGGATGCCATTTGTATAAAATTGACGATTTAAAATCAATCGCAGGAAGTATGGTGGTGCTGAAGCAGGGAAAGAAGGTGCAGAGTCAGGAGGAACTACAATCTAACACCATCATATTCTAGCAATTAAATCCCGACCATTACGGACCCGCGCCTAGGCGCGGGTTTTTTTCCATCTGTGGTCTCCCCGAGGCTGTGATAGGCGAAAAGAAAACCCGTTGCTACCCAGACTTTCGGTGGTGGCACTCCCAAACTTCAGGGGAAAAAGTCGATCGCTCAAAAAATTCTCTAACAAAAACAACTCATTAGCGCATGCTTCGGCCGAACTTACCTTCTTTTCACACCCGTCGGCCAGCCCGGGGGACGTGCTGTTCGACCTGATCTACGGGCTGCGCGCGGCCTACCGGCAGAATGCCGGCTTCGTCATGAACCGGCGCACCCAGAGCGCGATCCGCAAGTTCAAGGACTCGGAGGGCAACTATCTCTGGCAGCCGCCGCTCGCCGCCGGCCGGGCCGCGACGCTGGTCGGCTTCCCGGTCACCGAGGCCGAGGCGATGCCGGATCTCGCCAAGGACAGCCTGTCGGTGGCCTTCGGCGATTTCCGCCGGGGCTACCTCGTGGTCGACCGGACCGGGATGCGGGTGCTGCGCGACCCGTACTCGGCCAAGCCCTACGTGCTGTTCTACACCACCAGGCGCGTCGGCGGCGGGGTGCAGGACTTCGACGCGCTCAAGCTCCTGAAGTTCTCCTGAGCGCCCACGGCAAGGCGGGCCGCGGCGTGGCCGCGGCCCGCGTCGGCGGTCAGCGGCCCGCGTTGCCGTCGCGCAGGGTGCCGGTCGGCTCCTGCACGTGCGCCTCGAGGAACCAGAGGTGCTTGTCGACCGCCCGCGAGATCTCGGTGAACAGGTCGGCGGTGTCGGGATCGCCGGCCTCGTCGGTCTCGTCGATGTTCTGCCGCACCGCGTTGGCGTAGGCGGCGTAGCTGTCGATCAGCGCGGCGATGTGGTCGGCGATGGCGTAGATGCCGGTCGGGTAGGCCGGCAGCTTGGTGCGCTCGGCGACCGCCTGGGTCGAGCCGAAGGCCGTGGCGCCGAGCTGGACCGCGCGCTCCGCGACGCTGTCGTTCAGCTCGTCGAGCTGGGTGCGGAACCCGTCGAGCATCTCGTGGACGCCGATGAATTGGGGGCCCTTGAGGTTCCAGTGGGCCTGCTTGATCGCCAGGGCCAGATCGATGCCGTCCGCGAGCCGCGCGTTGAGCGCCTCGATCGAGACCTTCTTGGCGTTCGAGTCGGTGTTGTTGCGGGTCTTGTGCGTCCGCGGGGTGTTGCTGGTGCCGGTGTCGGCCATGCTCTCGCTCCGTGAGCCGGTAAGGTTCGGATGCGAAAAGTGCCGATCGGCCCCCAGGTTCCCGCAGGCGCGAAGGATCCGCGGGAGGGCGGCGGCTTTGCCGCGGCGGGGCCGGGCCGTTCTAGCGCCGGCGGCCCGGGCGGGCCATCCAGTCGGACCGGTTGCCGCGGGGCGCGGTCTCGCCGACCTGGATGCGCGACAGCTCCGCCGAGCGCGCGGCGATCCAGCCGGCATGCTCGGCGACCGGCGTCACGGCGGTGAAGCCCCCGCAGGCGGTCCGGCGCGCGCCCTGCTGCAGGGCGCCGCTCGACCAGCTCACCACGCCGACGATCCGGTAGCCGCCGGGGCCGCCGGTCAGGATCGGGCCGCCGGAATCGCCCAGGCAGGCGCCGGCGCCCGAGGTCTCCGCCATGCGCCGCCGATCGGTCACGACGGTCACCCGGTTGGCGACCTGGAGCGAGCCGATCGACACGAGGTGGGCGAGCCGCAGGATCCGCGCCGAGTTCCGCCGATTCTCGGCCACCACACCGAAGCCCGCGATGTCCACGGGCTGCCCGTCGGTGATCGAGGCCGCGCCCCGGGGATCGAGGGGCACGAAATCGGTGCCGAGGGGCTGCTCGAGCTTGAGCAGCGCCAGGTCGACGCCGGGCTGGTCCTCGGGGGTCGTCCCGGGCACGAAGTCCGGGTGCATGGAGGCGGTGATCACCGCGGTCCGGTGCTGGCGGAAGTTCCGGTCGACGCTGATCACCGTGTAGCCGGCCGGCCGCATCACGCAGTGGGCCGCGCTGAGCACGAGGTCCGGGGCGATCAGCGTCCCCGAGCAGATCTCGCCCTCGGTGCTCTCGATCCGCACCACGAAGCTGCGCGCCCCGTTCGGGTCCCGCGTCGTCGTGCCGTTGATCACCGCCGCCGCGGGCGTGGGCAGCAGGCCGCCGAGGGCGCCGAGCAGCGACAGGCCCAGGATCCCGCCCCACAGGCCGCCGCGCAGGCTGCGCTCGCGGGGGCCGGCCTTTCGGATCGGGCGAGGGGACATCGGGAACTCCGGGCGCGCGCGGGCGCGGGTGGGGGACGCCGGAGGCGGCGCCGAGACGGCCTAGGGCACGGCACCCTAGAGGAAGCGAGCCTAGAGCAAGGCAATAGCCCGGCCAAGCTGAGGTTCCCTGCGCGCACCGCGCCGCGACGCTACTGCGCCCAGCGCGCCGTCCGGTTCCAGCCGTCGAGCACGCGGTCGATCCAGCCCCGCTGCGGCCCCACCAGGACGCCCTGGGTCAGGCCGCCGCAGGCGCCGCCGATCCAGGCCGACACGGCCAGCACCGCCCCGTCCGGTCCCGCGATCGGGCCGCCGGAATCGCCCTGGCAGGCGCCGCCGCCCGCGCCCTTGAGCCAGACCAGGATGCGGCTCGGCCCGTAGGGCTCGATCACCGGCAGGCCGAGGCTGCGATAGGTGCCGGTGGAGCGCGGGTCGCCGGGCCTGGCCGCGCCGTAGCCCGCCAGGGTCAGGGTCTCGCCCGCCCGCGCCGGGGCGGCGCTCAGGGTCACGGGCGCGAAGCGCGCGGGCAGCGGCGTCGCGGTGCGCAGCAGCGCGAGGTCGACGGAGCGCCGCCGGGCCGCGGCCGCGCCGGCATCGTAGCCCGGATGGAGCGCCTGCGCGGCGACGTCGACGAGCACGGGCGCCCCGGCGGCGTCGCGGAAATGGACGCGGTGCTCCCGCGCGTCGGCGAGGCAGTGGCCGGCGGTCAGCACCGTGTCGGGGGCGAGCACCACGCCGGTGCAGACGCCGCCCCTCGACGACAGGACCATCACGGCCCCGCCGGCCGGCGCCTCGGTGCCGCCGACGATCGCCCGCGCCGGGACGGCCGCGAGAGCCAGGATCGCCGTCAGCATCGCCGCCAGGATCGCCGTCAGGGCCGTCGCCGGCGCGGCGCGGGCCGCGGGGCGGCGCTTCGAGATCGTCATCGGACCACCTGCAGAGAGACGCGCGATGATCCCGTTACGCATCGCCGCCGCCGCCGTCGAGCCGGTGGGCGTGCCCGACCTGCGCGCCTACCTGCGCGTCGACTCCGACGCGGGCGCCGACGAGGACGGCCTGCTCCAGGCCCTGATCGCGGCGGCGCGCGCGAGCCTGGAGGTCGAGACCCGGCGGATCCTGGTCCCGGGGCGGTACCGGATCGCCCTGTCCGCCTGGCCGCCCGACGGGCAGGTGCCGCTGCCCCTGAGCCCGCTGGTCGCGGTCCTCCGCGCCGGCCTCGCGGATCCGTCCGGAGGCGTCACCGACCTCGACGCCGGGCTGGTGCGCCTCGGCCCCGACCCGGACGGGGCGCCGTCCCTGCGGGTCGACCCGTCCGCGCCGGATCCCGCCGGCCGCACCATCCTGATCGAGGTCGCGGCCGGGTACGGCGGCGACGGGCCCCCGCTCCCCGAGCCCCTGCGCCTCGCGGTCCTGCGCCTCGCGGCCGCCCGCTACGAGCATCGCGGCGACGAGCCCGACGCCGCCCGCACCGACACCGCCGCCCTCGCCGCGCCGTTCCGGCGCCTGCGGCTGTGATCCTCGCACCCGGAGCTGCCCCGATGGCGATCTCGCCCCAACGCCCAGCCCTCGGCGCGCGGCGCCGCCGCTTCGTGCTCGAGCGGCCCCTGGAAGAGCCGGACGGGTTCGGGGGCGTGCTGCGCCGCTACGTGGCCGGCCCGGTCCTGTGGGGCGCCATGGCCCCGGCGGGGCTCGCCGACCGCCCGGCCGGCGGCCGCACCGACACGCGGCCCGCCTACCGCGTCACCCTGCGGAGCCGGGCCGCGCTCGACCCGACCATGCGCCTCGCCGCCGGGCCGCGCCGCTTCGCGATCCGCGCCGTCGCCGAGCCCGACGCGCGGGGCCGCGACCTGGTCTGTCACGTCGAGGAACTGCCCGGTGAGGGCCGGTCGTGAGCGATCCGGGCCCGCTCCTGGCGCTCCGCGCCGGCCTGATCGCCCGCTTCGCCGCCGACGCCGCCCTGGCCGCCCTCCTGGGCGGCCGGGTCCGGCTCTACGATGAGCCGCCGCGGGGCACGCTCCCGGTCTACGCGCTGTTCGGCGAGTCCGAGATCACCGACGCGTCCGTCGACGGCGCCGAGCGCCACCGGCACAGCCACGCGATCGCGGTGATCGCTCAGGCAGGCTCGGTGCGCACCGCCCTCGACGCCGCGGCGCGGATGGCGGCGCTGCTCGCGGACGGGGCGACGCCCCTCGTCCTGCCGCTGGCTGGCTGCCGGCTCGTCACCCTCCGGGTGCGGGCCGTCCGCGCCCACCGCGACGCCCGGACCGGCGAGGCGCGGGCGACCCTGACGGTCGAGGCCGTCACCGAGAACCTGTGAGGAGGGTGCCGATGGGCGCGCAGAAGGGCAAGGACCTGCTGATCCGGGCCGGCGACGGCGCGGGCGGCTTCGCGGCGGTGGCGGGCCTGCGCAGCCGCCAGATCACCCTCAACGCCGAGACCGTCGACGTCACCAACGCCGATTCCGCCGGGCGCTGGCGCGAGCTGCTCGCCGGGGCCGGGGTGCGGCGGGCCGCGATCGCCGGCTCCGGCGTGTTCCGCGACCAGGCCTCGGACGCGCGCCTGCGGCTGCTGTTCTTCGAGGGCGCGGTCGAGGCGTTCCAGATCGTGATCCCGGCCTTCGGGATCCTGGAGGGTCCGTTCCAGATCGCGAGCCTGGAGTACCGGGGCGACCATGCCGGCGAGGTCACCTTCGACATGAGCCTCGAATCCGGCGGCGCGCTCGCCTTCGCGGCGGTCTGAGCGCCGTGGCCAACCGGATCCGCGGCGAGGTGCCGCTCACCCTCGGCGGGCGGCGCTACACCCTCTGCCTCACCCTCGGGGCGCTCGCCGAGCTGGAGGCCGCGCTCCAGGCCGGCGACCTCGCGGGCCTCGCCGCGCGCTTCGCGGGCGGGCGCGTCTCGGCCCGCGACCTGATCGCCCTCCTGGGCGTCGCCCTGCGGGGCGGCGGCCACGACCTCGACGACGCGGCGGTGGCGCGGCTGCCGCTGGCGGGCGGGCTCGACGCCGTCTCGGTCGCCCTGGGCGACGTCCTGGCGGCCGCCTTCGGGGAAGCGCCGGGCGGGGAGGCGCCGGGCCCGGCAAACCCTCCCTAGGGCCGGGCGCGGACAAGCCGCCGCGTCCGGCCCCGGACCGCTTCCCCTGGGACGACGCCCTGGCCCTCGGCCTCGGCGCGCTGGGCTGGCGACCCCGCGACTTCTGGTCGGCGACGCCGCGCGAGTTCGCCGCCGCGCTCGGCCGGCGCGCGGGCCCGGAACCTCTGACCCGGGCCGCCTTCGCGCGGCTCCTCGCCGCCCATCCCGACCCACCGTGAGGCGCCGCCATGGCTGAGACCGACGCGCAGACCGACCCGCAGGCCGACGACCGCATCCGGCAGCTCGAGACCCTGGACCGGCTGGCGCAGAGTTTCGGCCGCAGCCTCGACACGGCGCTGACCCGGGGGGCCGCGTCCGGCCGCAGCCTCGACGGCGTGCTCGGCACGATCGGGGCGCGCCTCGCGGGCGTGGCGGCGCGGGCGGCGGCCGGGCCGATCCAGTCGGGCCTCACGGGCCTGGTCGGCGCGATGCTGGGCTCCGGCGCGGAGACGGGCTTCGCCCGGGGCGGCGTGTTCCGGGGCGGCCGCGTCCAGCCCTTCGCCGCCGGGGGCGTCGTGGCCGCCCCGACCTACTTCCCGATGGCGGGCGGTGCCGGCCTCATGGGCGAGGCCGGCCCGGAGGCGATCCTGCCCCTCGGCCGCGGGCCGGACGGGCGCCTCGGCGTCGCCGCGGGCGGCGCCCCGACGCGGCCGGTCTCCGTGACGGTCAACATCGCGACCCCCGATCCGGGGGCCTTCCGCCGCTCGGAGGCGCAGGTGACCGCGAGCCTCGCCCGGGCGGTGGCGCGCGGCCAGCGGGCGACGTGACGGCGGCCGGCACGGCCGCCGCGCGGCCCGTCGCGGGTCACGCGGCCTCGCGCGCCTGCGTCTCCCGCGCCCGGCTGGTGCGGCCGTCGACGCTCACCGGCGCGACGCCCTGGATCGTCACGCGGCGGACCACGCGGGGCGCCTCGCCGTAATCGTCCACCGCCCGGTGGACCGTGGCGCGGTTGTCCCAGATCGCCACGTCGCCCGTCCGCCACGACCAGCGCACGGTGTTTTCGGGCCGGGTCGCGTGGTCGTGGAAGATCGCCAGCAGATGCTGCGAATCCGCGGTGGTCAGGCCCAGGATCCGCTGGATGAAGTGGCCGACGATCAGCGAGCGCTCCCCGGTCTCCGGGTGGACGTGGACCAGCGGGTGCTCGGTCTCGAACACGGTCTTGGTGAACACCTCGTCGTAGCGCCGCCGCCCGGCCTCCGACACGTTCACCCGGCCGCCGACATAGTCGTAGACGTTGGAGTGCAGCGCCCAGAGCTTGTCGGCGAGGTCGCGCAGGGGCTCGGGCAGGTCCGCGTAGGCCGCCGCCGTGTTGGCCCAGAGCGTGTCGCCGCCGTAGGGCGGCAGCGTCACGGCCCGCAGGATCGAGAGCGCCGGGTAGGCCGGCACGAAGGTCACGTCGGTGTGCCAGGAACTCGCCCGCTCGCCCCGGCTGCCGTCGATGTCGAGGACCCCCGCCGTGCCGGCGAGGGAGGGGACGGTCGGATGCGCGACGAGGTCGCCGAGGCGCCGGCCGAAGGCCTCCTGCCCGGCCTCGTCGAGGTCCTGGTCGCGGAAGAACACCACCTTGTGGGTGTTCAGCGCCTGCCGGATCGCCGCGACCGTCCCGTCGTCCAGGTCTCCCGAGAGGGCGAGGCCGCGGATCTCCGCGCCGAGACGGCCGGCGACGCGGCGGATGTCGAGGGCGGGGACAGGCGCGTGGAGGGGCTGGGGGACGGCGCTCATCGAAAGGTTTCCCAGGCAGGGCGGCGACGGGATGCGCGGATCGCGCGATGAACCGAGGTGTTCGGACCGGGAGAACTTCGGACGACCTACGCTCCGGCACGTCGATCTTCGATCGATCGCTGTCCTTTGTCGATGAACGGAGTTTTTTATTTTCCGGTCTCGCCCGGAAGACTCTTTTCAGCCGGTCCCGTCCGGCGGCGATCACGTTCCCCGACGTCGCGCGGGGGCCGGCCGAGGCGGGGCACCGCGATCGTCCCCGCGAGCGGAGCGACGCGATCCCGCGGCGCCACGGTCACCGATGTCGCGCTGCCCTGGGTCGCTTCGCTGCGCGCGACGACGGTGAGGACCCGGACGACCGGCGCGGCAACAGCGCGACCCCAACCGGAGTGGCCCGCCATGGCCGAAGACTTCCACGAGGTGCTGTTCCCCCTCGACGTGTCCCTGCGCGCCGGCGGGGGGCCGCAGCGGCTCACCGAGATCGTGACCCTGGCCTCGGGCCGGGAGCACCGGAACGGCCGCTGGGCCGATTCCCGCCGCCGCTACGAGGCCGGCTTCGGGATGCGCGGCCTCGACGCCCTGCACGCCGTGCTGGCCTTCTTCGAGGAGCGGCGCGGGCGGCTCTACGGCTTCCGGTTCCGCGACCGGGTCGACAGCCGGTCCGGACCGCCCGGCCGACCGATCGGCCCCCTCGATCAGCCCCTCGGCACCGGCGACGGCGCCACCGCGTCCTTCCCGCTGCTCAAGACCTACGGGTCCGGCTTCGCGCCCTACCGCCGCCGGATCGCCAAGCCGGTGGCGGGCAGCGTCCGGGTCGCGGTGGCGGGCCGGGAGGTGGAGCCCGGTGGCTTCGCCTGCGACCCGACGACCGGTCTCGTGACCTTCGCGGCGGGCCAGGTCCCGCCGCCCGGCACCGCGGTGACGGCGGGCTTCAGCTTCGACGTGCCGGTCCGCTTCGACACCGACGCGCTGACCGTCGACCTGGCCGCCTTCACGGCCGGGGAGATCCCGCGGGTGCCGCTCGTCGAGATCGTGCCCTGAGGAGGCGTGACGCCATGCGCGACATCCCGGAGGCCTTCGCGGCCCACCTCGCCGGCGGCGTGACCACCCTGTGCCGCTGCTGGTCCCTGCGGCGGCGGGACGGGCTCGCCCTCGGCTTCACCGACCACGACCGCGACCTCACCGTCGCGGGCCTCGTCCACGCCGCCCGCACCGGGCTGGAGGCGGCCGAGGCCGGCGCCGAGCTCGGCTTCGCGGTCTCGGGCGGCGACGTCGCCGGGGCGCTCAGCGGCCTCGGCCTCACCGAGGCGGACATCGCCGGCGGCCTCTACGACGGCGCCGCCGTGGAGACCTGGCTGGTCGACTGGACCGAGCCCGAGACCCGGCTCCTCCTCGACGTCGCCACGATCGGCGAGGTGCGCCGCGACGGGGACGCCTTCGTGGCCGAGCTGCGCGGCCTGACGCACCGGCTCGGCGCCGAGCGGGGCCGCACCTACCGGGCGACCTGCGGCGCCGATCTCGGGGACGGGCGCTGCCGCGTCGACCGCGGCGCGTGGACGACCGCCGGCCGGGTGACCGGCGTCCCGGAGCCGGCCACGCTCGCGGCGACGCTCGCCGGACCGTTCGCGGACGGCCTGTTCACCGGCGGGCGGCTGACCTGGACCACGGGCGCCAATGCCGGGCTCGCGGCGGATGTGCGCCTCCAACTCGGGCCGCTGATCGAGCTCTGGACCGCGCCGCCCCGGCCGGTCGATCCCGGCGACGGGTTCAGCCTCACGGCCGGGTGCGACAAGCGCCTCGCCACCTGCCGCGACCGCTTCGCCAACGCGGTCAATTTCCAGGGCTTCCCGCACATGCCCGGCAACGACGCGGTGATGCGGTCGGTCCCGGGCTCGGACCACGTCCTCGACGGCGGGAGCCTGTTCCGATGAGCGCGATGCGGCGGGAGATCGGCCGAGAGATCGGTGTCGCGGCGCTCGGCGAGGCGCGGCTGTGGCTGGGCACCCCCTACCGCCACCAGGCGTCGCTGCGCGGCGTGGGCTGCGACTGCCTGGGCCTGCTGCGCGGGGTCTGGCGCGGGCTCTACGGCGCCGAGCCCGAGGCGCCGCCGCCCTATTCCGGCACCTGGGCGGAATCGGCCGCGCCCGGGACCGACCCCCTGACCGAGGCGGCCGCCCGCCACCTCGTGCCGGTGCCGGATAGGCCCGCGGCCTGCGCGCCGCGGCCGGGCGACGTCCTGCTCTTCGCCTTCCGCCGCCACCTGCCGGCCCGCCACTGCGCCATCGCCACCGGCGACGGCGCGATGATCCACGCCCACGACGGGGCGGCGGTCGCCGAGGTGGCGCTGACCGCGTGGTGGCGGCGGCACGCGACGGGGGTGTTCCGGTTTCCGGAGATGGCCGGACTTGCGGAGGGTCTGGAGCAGGATTCGTCGGTCGTCGCCGATCGACGGCACCACGTGCCGCTGAGCTTCGCGGGCGAGACAGGCTCCGACTTCGAGTCTAGCTTGGGGCGGCCGCGTCAGCAGGCCTGTGAGGAGGGCGCGCAGGCTGCGAGACGGCGCGGCCGATGGATGGTGCCCTGATCCCTCGGGTCGATATGCCGATCTGCCTCAAGTCAATCCTGCTCTGGCTGATCCCTGCGCTGTCTTCGATCGCGGCGCATGCCCAGCCGGTGGATCCCGCGATTCAATGTGGCTCTTCGGACGCTCGAATCGCCAGGAAGCAGGCCGAGCTTCCCGGCGGAATAGTGAGGGCGTTGCCAGGGCGCATGGCGGATCCCGGCGAGCCGTTTCTCAGAACGGATGTCATTGGTCCCGAGCAGGAGCGCCTTCCATGGATGCGTCTCATCTGCGGCTATCCGACGTCGGACGGTTATGTCGTCCGGTGGGAGCGGGGCGGCCGCGGCTACGGTGTCGGTGACACACGCTTCCGGAAAACTCCGACCGGATTCGTCCCGGACTGAGGGGCGGGCCTCGGACGGTTGACGCCTCCGGGACGGCAGGAAGTTCGATCCTTGACCCCGCGCTGCCCGCGTTGCGGTCGCCGCGACGGGCAGGTCAATGCCGCGCAGATGGATCGCTCCGCGCCCCAGATCCGACACGCGGGCTCGCCGAGGTCCCAGGGTCCGCGCGGCTTCAGCTTCTCTGAGCCCCCAGCGGTCGCGGCGATCCTTTACAGGGTTGGCGCGGCGCCACCGAGAGCCCGATGGGTCGGCTCGCCCGATAAAGCCCACCCGAGATCCGCATCAAACTGGCCCGGAGCCCCGTCATGGCGACGCTGATCCTGTCCTCGGCCGGCGCGGCCGCGGGCACCGCCCTCGGCGGCCCGATCGGCGGCCTGGTCGGGCGGGCGCTCGGCTCGGTCGCGGGCGCGGCCCTCGGCGGCGCCCTGTCGGGGTCCGGGCGGCACGCGCGCCTCGTCGAGGGGCCGCGGCTCGCGGACGTCGCCGGGCTCACCTCCACCGAGGGCGATCCGATCCCCCGGGTCTACGGGCGGGCGCGGATCGGCGGCACCCTGATCTGGGCGACCCGTCCGCTGGAGCTCGCCAACACCGCGGTGCAGCGCGCCGCCGCACCCGCCAAGGGCGTGGGCGGCCTGGCGGGCGGCCCGAAGACCGTCACGACCCGCTACAGCTACTTCGCCAACCTCGCGGTCGGCCTGTGCGAGGGCGAGATCGCCTGCGTCCGCCGGATCTGGGCGGACGGCCGGGAGATCGACCAGGCCGGCCTGACCCTGCGGGTCCATACCGGCGGCCCCGGCCAGGAGCCGGACCCGCTGATCGTCGCCAAGGAGGGGGCCGGGGACGCGCCGGCCTATCGCGGCCTCGCCTACGTGGTGTTCGAGAACCTGGCCCTCGCGGCCTTCGGCAACCGCGTCCCGCAATTCGCCTTCGAGGTGATCCGCCCGGTCAACGGCCTGTTCGACCGGGTGCGCGCCGTCGACCTGATCCCCGGCGCCAGCGAGTTCGGCCTCGATCCGGACCGCGTCACCGTCGATCTCGGGCTCGGCCGCACCGAGGCCGCCAACCGGCACCAGCTCCAGCGCGGCACCGACGTCGTCGCCTCGCTCGACGCCCTCCAGGCACTCTGCCCGAACCTGCGCCGGGTCGCCGTGGTGGCGACGTGGTTCGGCACCGACCTGCGGGCGGGATCCTGCCGGGTGGTGCCCAAGGTCGAGGCCGCCGACAAGCGCGCCCGGCCGGAGGATTGGCGGGTCGCCGGGATCACCCGCGACCGGGCCGAGACGGTCTCGACCCTGCCGGACGGCAGCCCCGCCTACGGCGGCACCCCGGCGGATGCGGGCCTGACCCGGCTGGTGGCCGAGCTGGCGCGAAGGGGGCTCGCGGTGTCGCTCTACCCGTTCGTCATGATGGACGTGCCGGCCGGCAACGCGCTGCCCGATCCGCACAGCCCCGGCGCCGCGCAGCCCGCCTATCCCTGGCGCGGCCGCATCACCTGCGATCCGGCTCCCGGCGTTCCGGGGAGCCCGGACGGCACCGCCGCGGCCGACGCGCAGGTCGCGGCCTTCTTCGCGGGCGGCTACCGCGCCGCGGTCCTGCACTACGCCGACCTCGCGGCCGGCTGGGCGGCCTCGGGCGCGCCGCTCGCGGCCTTCGTGATCGGCAGCGAGCTCGTCGGCCTGACCCGGGTGCGCGGCGCGGCCGGCTACCCGGCGGTGCGCGCGCTGCGCGACCTCGCCGCCGCGCTCCGCGACCGCCTCGGCCCGGCGGTCACCCTGGTCTACGGCGCGGACTGGACCGAGTACGGCGCCCATGTCGGCGACGGCGGCGCCACGGTGCGCTTCCCCCTCGACGACCTGTTCGCCGACCCGAATATCGGCGCCGTCGGGATCGACTGGTACCCGCCCGTCTCCGACTGGCGCGACGACCCGGACCACGCCGACCTCGCGGTGACCGGCGACATCGCCGACCGGGCCTATCTGAAGGCCCGGGGCGCGTCCGGCGAGGCCTTCGACTGGTACTACGCCGACGCGTCCGACCGCGCCGCCCAGCGGCGCCGGCCGATCACCGACGGCGCCGCCGGCAAGCCCTGGATCTACCGGGCCAAGGACCTCGTCGCGTGGTGGTCGAGCCCGCACGTGGAGCGCGACGGCGGCGTCGAGACCCGCACCACCGCCTGGGTGCCGGCCGGCAAGCCGATCTGGCTCACCGAGATCGGCGTGCCGGCGGTGGACAAGGGCACCAACGGCCCCAACGTCTTCCCGGACCCGAAATCGTCCGAGAGCGCCTTCCCGCCGGAATCCCGCGCCCTGCGCGACGAGCTGATCCAGCTCCGCGGGCTGGAGGCCGTGATCGCCCGGTTCGACCCGGCCGTGCCGGGCTTCCGGGAGGCCGACAACCCGGTCTCGCCGGTCTACGGCGGCCGCATGGTCGATCCCGACGGGATCTTCGTCTGGGCCTGGGACGCGCGGCCCTTCCCCGCCTTCCCGACGGTGCGGGGCGTGTGGGCCGACGCCGCCAACTGGCGCGTCGGCCACTGGATCACCGGCCGGATCGAGGGCTGCGACCTCGACCTGCTGGTCCTGAAGATCCTCGCGGATTTCGGCTTCGACGCGCCGGTCTCCGTGGAGGCCGCCGCCTATCTCGACGGCTACGTGATCGACCGGCCGCTCACGGCGCGGGGCGCCCTGGAGACCCTGGCGCAGGTCTACGGCCTCGACGTCTCGGCGGTGGCCGGGACCCTGCGGCTGCGCGGTCCCCGCCGCGACCGGCCCGCGGTCCTGGCCGAGGCCGACCTCGTCCGGCTGTCCGAGGACCGGCCGGTCCTGCACCAGGTCCGGGCCGAGGAGAGCGCCCTGCCGCGCTCCGTGGAGCTCGGGATCACCGATTCCGAGAGCCCGGATTACCGCCGCGCCGCGGCCTCGGCCGTGCGGCCCGCCGGCCAGCGGCGGCGCGAGACCCGGATCGAGGCGGCGATCGTCACCCGCCGCGAGACCGGCGACGGCCTCGCCGAGGCGCTGCTCGACCGGCTGATCGCGGCCCGCGACGGCGCGGTGTTCACCGTGAGCCCGCGCCGGGTCGAGCTGGAGCCCGGCGACCTCGTGGCGGTGCCGGCCGACGTGCCCGGCGGCACGGTCCTGCGCCGGATCGACCGGATCGACGACGCGCCCACGGGCCGCCGGATCGAGGCGAGCGGCGTGCCGCCCCGGGCGGGGCCCGGGCGCGGGGTGCCCCGCCCGATGGCCCAGGCGGCGGTGGCGCCGCCCGCCTTCCCGGGACCGCCGCTCGCCCTCGCCCTCGACCTGCCGGTCGACCGCGGCGACCCGGTCACCCTGCAATACTGCGCGGTGGCGGCCGAGCCCTGGCCCGGCGCGGTCGCGATCTGGCGCGCCGCGGGCGACGGGCCGCTCGCCCTGCACCGCGTCGTCGACTACCCGGCCTGCCTCGGGCGCACCCTGTCGGCGCTGCCGGCCGGCCCGCTCTGGCGGATCCAGAGGGGCGTCCACCTCGACGTCGCCCTGCGGCGCGGCGCGGCCCTCGCGTCGATCGGGGAGGGGGCGATGCTCGCTGGGGGCAACCTGTTCGCCCTGCTCGGCGCGGACGGAGCCGTGGAGCTGCTCGGCGCCGCGTCCGCGGTCCTGACCGGGCCCGACACCTACCGGCTGTCCGGCTTCCTGCGCGGGCTCGCGGGCAGCGAGGCGGCGGCGGGGCGCGTCAGCCCGGCGGGGAGCCTGATCGTGCGCCTCGACGACGGCGCCGTGACGCCCCTGGTCGACCGGCTGGACGAGGTCGGCCGCGCGTTCCGCTACCGGATCGGGCCGGCGGACAGCGATCCGGCCGATCCGGCCGTCACTGAGCTCACCGCCGCGGCCGGCCTCGCGGCCCTGACGCCCCTGCGGCCGGTCCACCTGCGCGCGCGGCGCGCGGCGGACGGCGTGCGGCTCTCCTGGATCCGCCGGGCCCGCCGCGACGGCGACGCCTGGGAGCCGGCCGAGATCCCGCTCGACGAGCCGGACGCCTACGCCGTGACGGTGTTCTCCGCCGCCGGCGCGGCCCTGCGCACGCTCCGATCCGCGGCGCAGCACTGTCTCTACGGGGACGAGGCGGCCGATTTCGGCGGGGCCCAGACGCATCTCGACGTGGCCGTGACGCAGATCGGGCCGGTCGCCGGCCCCGGCCCCGCCTGCCGCGCCCGAATCCCCGTCCGTTCGGCCTGACCGCCCGGGAGCTGCCCCATGTCCGACGCCACGCCCCTTCTCGGCCTGCCGCTGATCGCCGCGAGCCAGGCGCAGAAGCACGTCACCCACAACGAGGCGCTCGCCCTCCTCGACGCGCTGGTCCAGCTCGCCTGCCTGGACAAGGACCTCGCGGCGCCGCCGCCGGGCCCCGCGGAGGGCGACCGCTACCTCGTGACCGCCGACGCGCCCGGGGGCGCCTGGGCGGGGCTCGCGGGCCAGGTGGTGCGCTACGCCGACGGGATCTGGACCGGCGCGGCGCCGCGGGCCGGCTGGCTCGCCTGGCTGGTCGACGAGGCCGACCTCTACGTCTTCGACGGGGCCGCCTGGACGAGCCTCCGCCGGGCGCTGACGGCGCTCCAGAGCGTCGGCCGCCTCGGGATCAACACGGCGGCCGACGCCAGCAACCGCCTCGCGGTGAAGTCCGATTCCGCCCTCCTGACCTGGGACGACGCCACGCCGGGCACCGGCGACATGCGGGTCTCCGTCAACCGGAAATCCGCCGCCCGCGACGCCGCCCTGGTCTTCGAGACCGGCTACGCGGCGCGGGCGCTGCTGGGCAACCTCGGGAGCGACGACTTCACCCTGAAGGTCTCGCCCGACGGGGCCGCCTTCGCCACGGCGCTCACGGCGTCGGCGCGGACCGGCGGGATCGACTTCGCCTCGGCCGAGACCGCGCTCGCGGCCGCCCCCACCACCGACCTCGGCGCGGCCGGCACCCGGCGCGTCCTCGTCACCGGCGCCGGGCGGATCGCGAGCTTCGGCGCCGCGGCCGACCGGGAGCGGCTCGTGCGCTTCTCGGGCGCCGCGACCCTGGTCCACGATCCCGAGGCGCTGGCGCTGCCGACCCGGGCCGACCTCGTCACGGCCCCCGACGACACCTGCATCGCCACCTCGGACGCGGCGGGCCGCTGGCGCGTGCGCCACTACCAGCGCGCCGACGGGACGCCGCTCGCGGCCGGCGCGCAGGCGCTCGGCGCGAACGGATCGATCCGGCTCCCGGGCGGCCTGATCGCGCAATGGGGGCTCGTCACCGCCGCCGAGGCGGATGTCGCGGTGGCGTTCGGCATCGCCTTCCCGGGGAGCTGCCTCGGCGTCTGGGCGCAGCCGGTCGCCGGCGCCGGCGACGCGCTCCACGCCGCGCAGGTCAGCGACGTCGCGGCCACCGGGTTCACGCTCCGCACCCGCCGCGCGGCGGCCGGCTCGGTGGCGGGCGTCGGGTCGGTGCCGACCTACTGGCTGGCGCTGGGCGCGTGAGCGCCCGACCCCGCGGCCGCCGTCATTCCGGGCCTGCGCCGAGGGCCCGGAGCATCGCCGGCTCCACCGCCGCGTAGCCCGCGCCGTTGAGGTGGATGCCGTCGTCGGTGAACTCGCGCCGGAGCGCGCCCGCCTCCGTGGCGAGCGGCGGCCCGTAATCGACGAGGCGGGCCGCACCCGCCGCGCAGTAGGCGCGCAGCCACCCGTTCAGGGCGCGGATCCGCGCCACCGGCCGCAGCTCGGGGCGCCAGCCCCAGAAGTCGCTCGGCATCACGGTGCCGATCGTGAGCGGCAGCCCGGCCGCGAAGGCCATCCGCCCCATGGCCATGATGTTCCCGGCGATCGCCCGGTCCGGGACCGGGCCGCCGATCTCCGCGATGTCGTTGATCCCGCACATCAGGTGAACGCCCCGGGCCCCGGCCGCGTCGCGCAGGAAGCGCGCCCGGATCTGCCCGCTCGTCTCACCCGGGACGCCCCGGGCCACGAAGCCGTGGCGCGCGAAGGTCTCGGCCCGCACCGCGCCCCAGGCGGCGGTGATCGAGTCGCCGATGAACACGAGCGGCCGGTCCTGTCCGCGTCCCACGCATCCCCCTCGGCGCCGCCCACGGCGCGGGCCGCCTTAGCCCGGCGCGACCGGGGAGGCCAGCTTCCGGAGCACGCCCATGCCCGAACCCAGGCCCGAACCCAGGCCCGAACCTGGGCCGATGCCGCCTCCCGTTCCGGCCGCGCAGGAGCCCTTCGCCGCCGCCTGCCGCCGCCTCGGCCCGCGGCTGATGCGCGATCTCGGCCTGAGCGAGCTCCAGGCCGCCGGCCTGCTCGGCAATCTCGGCCGCGAGACCGGCGGGTTCCGCCACCTCCAGGAGGTCGCGCCCGCGGTGCCGGGCTCCCGCGGCGGCTGGGGGCTCGCCCAGTGGACCGGGTCCCGGCGCGTCGCCATGGAGACGTGGTGCCGGGCGCGCGGCCTCGATCCCGCCGATCCCGAGGCGGGCTACGGCTATCTCTGCGCCGAGCTGCGCGGGCCCGAGGCGCCGGCCCTCGCCGCCCTGCGGGCCACCACCACCCTCGCGTCCGCCACCGCGGCGGTCTGGCGCCGCTACGAGCGGCCCGGCGTCGTGGCGGCGAGAGACCGCCTCGCCTGGGCCCGCCGGGCCCTCGCCGCCCTGCGCGACGCCCCCGCCGCCCCGCCGCCGGGCAGCCCCTGACCCGCCGCACCCGATCCCGAGCCGGCCGGGTCCGCCGCGCGCAACCACGGAGTCCAACGATGACGCACCGTATCCGGACGGCCCTCGCCCTGGCCGTCACGAGCCTGCCGCTCGCCGCGCCCGCGATCGCGGCCCCCTCCGCGTCCGCCGCCGGCCCGGCGCTCCCGTGGGGCGACTGGCTCGCCGGGCTGCTCCAGCCGGTCACGGCCGCCCTCGTGCCGCTCGCCGCCGCCGCCGTCACCGCCGGCATCGCCCGGGTCGCGCCATGGGCCGCCTCCGTGCTCACCCGCGACCGGATCGAGGCCGCGATCCGCGCCGGGGCCGAGTTCGGCCAGAACGCCGTGGCCGGCGCCGCCCGGGGCCGGACCGTCAGCGCCGATCTCGGCGCCGCGGTGGTGGCCGCCGGCGCCCGGCACGTCCTCGCCACCGCCCCCGCGCACGTCGTGCGGAAAGCGGGCGGACCCGCGGGCGTGGCCGCGCGGATCTTCCGGGCGCTGCCGCTCGACCCGGAGGCGAGCGCCGCCAACGTCCTCGCGCCGGCGCTCGCGCAGCTGCGCGGGGCGGACACGCGCCCGGCCTGAAGCCGGGCGTCGCCGCTCCGGCGGCACAGAGGGGCCGTGAGACAGGGAACATCACCATGAAGCCCCTCCGCACCGGGACGCGGCGATCCGCGCCCCCCGAGGACGCGGCCGGCCCCGGGGTCGCCCTCGGCGGGCGGCCCCGGACGATCCGCTTCCCGCCCGTCTGGCACGCGTGGTTCGCCCGCCAGTCCGAGCCGCGCCTCGCCGCCCTCGACGAGCTGGTCGACGCGCATCTCGAGCGCCGCGCGCTGCGCCGCTACCTGCGCCGGCTCAAGCACGCGACGGTGTTCGCCTTCGTCGCCGCGGCGGCGGCCGCGCACTGGTTCTCCGACCAGGTCGCGTGGCTCGCCGCGCACATCCCGGCCCTGCGGGCCCTCTGGAAGCTGCTGACGGGAGCGTGAGATGCGCCTGCGCTGGGACAGGGTTCTCGACCGGGCGTGGCTCGCCCTGGCGTCGGCCGCGGCGGTGACGGTCGCGTCCACGAGGGCGGTGCGGTCGGCCGGCGCGCGCTGGACGCTCGGGCCGGCGGCGCGCGCAGGCGCGCCGGCGCGCGCCGGCGGGCCGTGCCGTCGGCCGCGCGCGCGCCTGCGGACCGCCCCGCGGCCCGCCGTGAGACCCGCGCGCGCGCCTGTGCGAAGCTGCCCGCGCCGTGGAACCGGGCGCCGCCTCGGCCGTCATGTCCGCACGATGCCGTCCGCCGCCAAGTCAGCCGCGTCAACCGCGCGAGGAATGTCCGGACCGCCACCGACGACCGCCGGGGGCGGCGCACGGCCACGTATTCAGGACGCATTCAGTGCCCTGGGCGCACATCATCTGCCAATGCGCTACGCCATCGCCCTCGTCGCCATCAGCCTGACCGCCGCGGCCCTCGCCGCGGGCGGCCTCGGCTCCATGGCCGACGACGGGCCGGCCCCCCAGACGGGCGCGGTGTCCAGCCAGGCGCCGCTGCGGATCGAGAGCTGCCTGTCCCCCGCCGACCTGCGCGAGGAGGTCGGCGAGCGCCGGGTGATCCCGCCGGTCGCGGCGATCCGCGCGGCCCGCACGGTGATCCCCCGGGCCGAGATCCAGCGGGCGAGCCTCTGCCGTCACGCGGACGGCCTCGTCTACATGCTCACCGCCTTGCGCCGGGACGGGCATTTCGTGCACGTGATTGTCGACGCGCGCACCGGCACCGTGGCGGGACAGTATTGAGCGGGCGCCGGAACCGTTTCGGAGGGGAGTGAGCCGTGCGTCTGCTGGTCGTGGAGGATGACAAGGACATCAACCGGCAGGTCGTGGCCGCGCTGGAGGAGGCCGGCTACGTCGCCGACAAGGCCTATGACGGCGAGGAGGGCGGCTATCTCGGCGAGAGCGAGCCCTACGACGCCATCATCCTCGACATGGGCCTGCCCAAGGCCGACGGCGTCACGGTGCTGCAGAAGTGGCGCCGGGCCGGCGTGAAGACCCCGGTGATCATCCTCACGGCCCGCGACCGCTGGTCCGACAAGGTCGACGGCTTCGACGCCGGCGCCGACGACTACGTCACCAAGCCCTTCCACATGGAGGAGCTGATGGCCCGGGTGCGCGCCCTGCTGCGCCGCGCCGCCGGCCACGCCACCAGCCAGATCGCCTGCGGGCCGGTGACCCTCGACACGCGCTCCGGCAAGGTCTTCGTCGACGGCGCCCAGGTGAAGCTGACGAGCCACGAGTACCGGCTGCTCTCCTACCTGATGCACCATACCGGCCGGGTCGTGTCCCGCGCCGAACTCACCGAGCACCTCTACGACCAGGATTTCGACCGCGACTCGAACACGATCGAGGTGTTCGTCGGCCGCCTGCGCAAGAAGCTCGCGGTGGACCTGATCCAGACCGTGCGCGGCCTCGGCTACCTCGTGGATCCCAACCAGCCGCCGGCGCGGATGTGAGCGCGGCTCCGCGTTCCGGCACGCTGCCGGCCGTGTTCATGCGCGGCGGCACCAGCAAGGCGCTGATGCTGCACCGCCGGGACGTGCCGGGGGATCTCGCCGCCTGGGAGCCGGTCTTCCTCTCCGCCATGGACAGCCCCGACCCGTTCGGGCGGCAGCTCAACGGCATGGGCGGGGGCGTCTCGTCGGTCTCGAAGATCTGCGTGGTGGAGCGCTCCGCGCGGCCGGACGCCGACATCGACTACACCTTCGTGCAGGTCGTGGTCCGGGACGGCCGCATCGACCTGTCGGGCAATTGCGGCAACATGCTCGCCGCCGTGGGACCGTTCGCGGTCGACGAGGGGCTCGTCGAGGTCCCGGACGGCCCGGTGCGGCTGCGGATCTTCAACACCAACACGCGCAAGCGGATCGCGGCGACCTTCGCGGTGGAGGGCGGCCGCAGCGTCTACCGCGGCGACCTCGCGATCCCCGGCGTCGCTGGCACCGGCGCGCCGATCCAGCTCGACTTCCTGGATCCGGGCGGCGCCACGACCGGCCGGCTGCTCCCGACCGGCACCGTCCGCCAGAGGCTCGACGTGCCGGGCCTCGGCGCGATCGAGGCCTCCCTGATCGACGCCGCCAACGCCTGCGTGTTCGTCCGCGCCGCCGATCTCGGGCTGGCCGGCACCGAGCTGCCCGCAGCCCTGGAGTCCGTGCCGGGCCTCCTCGATCGGCTGGCGCGGATCCGCCGGGCCGGCTCCGTGGCGATGGGCATCGCGCCGGACGTCGAGGCGGCGGCGCGCGTCGTCCACGTGCCCTTCGTCGGCCTCGTCGCCCCGCCGCAGGAGTCCGGCAGCCTCTCCGGCGACGCGATCCGCGCCGCCGAGATCGACCTGACCGCCCGGGTCATCTCCAACGGCGTGCCGCATCAGGCGCTGCCGCTGACCGCCACCCTGTGCCTCGCGGTCGCCGCCCGGCTCGAAGGCAGTCTCGTCCACGAGGCCGCCCGCCCCACCGGCGCGGCCCTGCGGGTCGGCATGCCGTCGGGCATCCTCACCGCCGACGCCGCCGTGACCCGCGGGGCCGACGGCTGGCGGGCCGAGCGCGGCGCCTTCTTCCGCACGGCGCGCCCGCTGATGCGCGGCGCGGTGTTCTACGACGCGCCGCCGCCCGTCTGAGCGACCGACGCATCCATGATCGACCTCATCGGCCTCTTCTCCCTGCGCCGCCGCTCCATCGCGGTGCGGCTCGCCGTGTCGGCGTTCCTGTCGAGCTCCGCGATCCTGCTGATCGCGGCCTGGATCCTCACGACCCTCTACCGCGAGAACACCGAGCGCTCCTTCGACAGCCGGCTCCTCGTCTTCGCCAACAATCTCGCCACCGACCTCGTCTCGCCCAACGATCCCGAGAGCCGGACCTTCTCGCTCGGCGACCCGCGCTTCGACCTGCCCCTGTCGGGCTGGTACTGGCAGGTCGGCAAGCCCGACGCGAAGCCGCGCGACGTGCGCACCTCCCGCTCCCTCGTGGGTGTGCCGCTCCCGCCCGCCACCGATTCGGACGGCAAGGTCGGGGTCGGGCAGATCCGTCAGGGCTACGGCAAGGGGCAGGACGGACGCCTCCTGCGCATCATGGAGCGCGACGTCGATCTCGGCGAGGAGGGCCGCTACACGGTCCGGGTCGCCGGCCCCGCCGACGAGATCGTCAACGACGTCGACCGGTTCCGGAACTCGCTGACCATCACCTTCGGCCTGCTCGGCCTGTCGCTGGCGATCACCACCCTGCTGCAGATCCGGTTCGGCCTCGCGCCGCTCAAGAAGATGCGCGCCGCGCTGGGCGCCGTCCGCCGGGGCGAGGCCGACCGCATCACCGGCACCTATCCCCGCGACATCGCGCCGCTCACCGGCGAGGTGAACCTCCTGATCGAGACCAACCGCGAGATCCTGGAGCGCGCCCGGACCCAGGTCGGCAACCTCGCCCACGCCCTGAAGACGCCGCTCTCGATCATCGTCAACGAGGTCGGCGCCTCCGACGCCCCCGAGGAGCTCGCGCAGAAGATCCGCGAGCAGGCCGCGGTCATGCGCGATCAGGTCAACTACCACCTCGACCGCGCCCGGGCCGCCGCCCTCGCCGGCACGCTCGGCACCTCGACGGAGGTGGAGCCGGCGCTCGCGGGCCTCGTGCGCACCTTCGGGAAGATCTACCGGGACAAGGACATCGCCTACGACGTCCACGTGCCGCCGGGCCTGCGCTTCCGCGGCGAGCGCCAGGATTTCGAGGAGATGGTCGGCAACCTCGTCGACAACGCGTCGAAATGGGCCCACGGCCGCGTCGCGATCCGGGCCGAGGCGGTGAACACGAACGATTATCCCCACCTCGTCGTCGCCATCGAGGATGACGGCCCCGGCCTGCCCCCGGAGGCCCGCCAGGCCGTGCTCGGCCGCGGGCGGCGCCTCGACGAATCGAAGCCCGGCTCCGGCCTCGGCCTGTCGATCGTGGCCGACCTCGCCGCCCTGTACCGGGGACGCTTCACCCTGGAGGAGGCGGCGCTCGGCGGCCTGCGGGCGGTGCTGGAGGTGCCGGGCGACCTGCCGGTCGGCACCCCGACCCACTGAGGCCCTCCGCCGCCTCCGGGTACGGGCCGGGCACGGATCGAGCTGCGGGACGCGGCCTCATGGCTCCGCCCGGCCCCTTGTCTTCGCAACAGAGTTGCGTGACACCGTGCCGCCGCCGGGAGGCGTCGTGGCGTCACGCTGCCGGCTCCACATGGCGTGGGGAGGGGCGGGCCGGTCCGGCTCGTTGGCGATAAGGTCCATGACGGCGATCTGGTTCATCCTGGCGGCCATGACCGCGGCGGCCGTGCTCGGCCTGCTCTGGCCGATGTCGCGCCGCGCCGCCGTGCCGACCGGTGAGGCGGGCGGGACCGGGCTCGCCACCGAGACGGCGTTCTACGAGGATCAGATCGCCGAGATCGAGCGCGACCTCGAGCGCGGCTTGATCGCCCCCGACGAGGCCGAGACCGCCAAGGCCGAGGCGGGCCGCCGCCTGCTCCGGTCGAGCCGCGAGGCGCAGCGCGAGGCCGAGGATGCCGGCATCGCCGAGGCCGCGCGCCCGGCCGAGCCGCGCCTGCGCCGCCGGCGCGCCGCCTCGGCCTTCGCGCTCTCCACCATCCCCCTCGTGGCGCTGATCGCCTACGGGCTCTACGGCTCGCCCGAGGTGCCGGCACAGACCGAGGCCGACCGGCAGGCCGCCCGTGGCGGCGCGGACGAGCTGATGAAGGCGGTCAGCCAGATCGAGGCGCGCCTCGCCCGGGACCCGAACGACGCCCGCGGCTGGGCGGTGCTCGCCCCGGTCTACATGCGCACCGGCCGCTTCGACGACGCCGCCCGCGCCTACGCCAACATCGCGCGGATCAAGGGTGAGACCGCCGATCTGCTGGCCGACCAGGGCGAGGCCCTCACGGCGGCGGGCAACGGCACGGTCTCGCCCGAGGCCAGGGCGCTGTTCGAGAAGGCGCAGGCCAAGGAGCCGAACGCGCCCAAGCCCCGATTCTACCTGGCCCGCGCGGCCGAGCAGGCCGGCGACACCGGCGAGGCGATCCGCCAGCTCACCGAGCTCGAGGCGTCGAGCCCGCCGAATGCCCCCTGGCTCGGGATCGTCAAGCAGAGCCTCGCCCGGCTCAAGGGCGAGCCGCCGCCGCCCGCAGCTCCGCAGACCGCCCCGCAGATCCCCGCGGAGCAGCAGGCGGCGATCCGCGGCATGGTCGACGGGCTGGACGCCCGGCTCAAGACCGGCGGCGGCACCCCCGACGAGTGGCTGCGGCTGGTCCGGTCCCGGGCGGTCCTCGGCGAGCGCGAGCAGGCGGCCGACGCCCTGGCCCGGGCGCGCGCGGCCCTGGCGGGCGACCCGCAGGGGCTCGCCCAGGTGGAGCAGGCCGCCCGCGCCGTGGGGCTCGGCACGGAGGGCGAGGCGCCCGCGCCGGCCGGATCCGGCCAGCCGGGATCGGGCGCCCAAACCGAGAAGGAGGCCGCGATGGCGGCCGTGCGCGCCATGCCGCAGGCTGAGCAGCAGGCGGCGATTCGCGGGATGGTCGAGGGGCTGGACCGGCGCCTCGCCGCGCGGGGCGGCACGCCGGACGAGTGGATGCGCCTCGTGCGCTCCTACAGCGCGCTGGGCGAGCGGGACCAAGCGGTGAAGGCCCTCGACCGCGCCCGGATGGCGCTGGCCGCCAACAGCGAGGCGGTGACGCGGCTCGACGGCCTCGCCCGGGAGCTGGACCTGCCCGCCAAGCCCAATCCCTGACAGGCCGGACCCCCGCCAGGCCCAGCCCCCGGCACCACGAGATCGCGAGGCCGCCTCCGCCGAGCGGTCCGTACGACAATCGGTCCCGACGCCCGCCCTTGACCCGCGGGCGCCTGGAGCCGACACCCTCAAGACTAGAATGAGAACGGTTCCGGTCGGGGCGGGTCTCCGCGCGCCGGACCGCGGGGTGGAAGTATCGTGACGCGTAAGAAACGCCGCCTGATCCTGATCGCCGCCTGCGGCAGCGTCCTGGCGCTCGCCGTGGGGCTGATCCTGTACGCCATGAGCGGCTCGATCGTGTTCTTCCGCTCGCCCACCGACATCGCCAAGCAGGCCATCGCCCCGGGCACGCGCCTGCGGCTCGGCGGTCTGGTGAAGGACGGCTCGCTCAGGCGCGGTCCCGACCAGACGGTCGACTTCGCCGTCACCGACACGAACGAGACCGTCGAGGTCCACTACAAGGGGTTGCTGCCGGACCTGTTCCGCGAAGGGCAGGGCGTGGTCGCCGAGGGCGTGCTGGAGCCGGGCGGGCAGTTCCGCGCCGACACGGTGCTCGCCAAGCACGACGAATCCTACATGCCCCGCGAGGTGGCCGACGCGCTGAAGGCGCAGGGGCGCTGGCAGGAGGGCGGCCCGAACAGGGGCGGCCCGGCGCCGAAGCCCGCCACCGCGGCGGCGGACAGCACCCTCGGTCCCCGCAGCGAGCGGTGAGGGAACCCGCATGATCGTCGAGACCGGCCACTTCGCCCTCGCGCTCGCGCTGGCGATCTCCCTCGTCCAGGTGGTGATGCCGATCTGGGCCGCCCGCTCGGGCGATCCGGCGCTCCGCCAGATCGCCTCGCAGGCGGCGCTCGGCGCGTTCGCCTGCGTGCTGTTCGCCTTCGCGGCGCTGACCTACGCGCACGTCACCTCGGACTTCTCGGTCCAGAACGTCGTCGAGAACTCGCACACGCAGAAGCCGCTGATCTACAAGATCTCGGGCGTCTGGGGGAACCACGAGGGCTCGATGCTCCTCTGGGTGCTGATCCTCACCCTGTTCGGCGCCTGCGTGGCGGCCGCGAAGAACTCGGTGCCGCCGCGGCTGCGGGCCAGCACGCTGGGCGTGCAGGGGCTGATCACCTTCGTGTTCGTGCTGTTCATCATCACGACCTCGAACCCGTTCACCCGGGTGATCCCGGCGCCGCTCGAGGGCAACGACCTCAACCCGCTGCTGCAGGATCCCGGTCTCGCGATCCACCCGCCGCTCCTCTACGTCGGCTATGTCGGCTTCTCGATCAGCTTCGCCTTCGCGGTGGCCGCGCTGATCGACGGGCGGATCGACGCCGTCTGGGCGCGGGCGGTGCGGCCCTGGACGCTGGCCGCGTGGTGCTTCCTGACGCTCGGGATCGCGATGGGTTCCTACTGGGCCTATTACGAGCTCGGCTGGGGCGGCTGGTGGTTCTGGGATCCGGTGGAGAACGCCTCGCTGATGCCGTGGATCGCCGGCACGGCGCTGCTGCACTCCACCGTGGTGATGGAGAAGCGCGACGCCCTGAAGGTCTGGACGGTGCTGCTCGCCATCCTGACCTTCTCGCTCTCGCTGATCGGCACCTTCCTGGTCCGCTCGGGCGTGATCACCTCGGTCCATTCCTTCGCCACGGACCCGACCCGCGGCGTCTTCATCCTGGCGATCCTGGTGCTGTTCATCGGCGGCTCGCTGACGCTGTTCGCGTGGCGGGCGCCGCTGCTGCGGCAGGGCGGCCTGTTCGCGCCGATCTCTCGCGAGGGGTCGCTCGTCCTGAACAACCTGTTCCTGGTGGCGGCCTGCGCCACCGTGCTGGTCGGCACCCTGTACCCGCTCGTGCTGGAGATGCTGACGGGCGAGAAGATCACGGTCGGGCCGCCCTTCTTCAACTCCACCTTCGTCCCGCTGGCGATCCCGCTCCTGCTGATCGTGCCCATGGGGCAGTCGCTCGCCTGGAAGCGCGGCGACGTGCTCGCCGCCGCCCAGCGCCTGTTCGCCGCGCTGGCGGTCGCCCTCGTCGTCGGCTTCGGGGTGCTGGCGCTGACCTGGGGCGGGCCGGTCATGGCGCCGGTCGGGATCGGCCTCGGCGCCTACCTGCTGATCGGCTCCGCCCTGGAGATCGTCACCCGCGCCCGGGGCTACGGGGCGAGCCGCGCCCGCTCCCTCGGCCAGATCGGCCGCCGCGCCGTCGGCCTGCCGCGCTCGGCCTGGGGCACCGCCATCGCCCATGCCGGGGTCGGCGTCGTGGTGCTGGGCATCGCCGCGCAGGGCTGGGCGACCGAGGGGCTGGCGACCCTCAAGGCCGGCCAGAGCCTGGCGACGGGACCCTACGTGGCGACCCTCGATCGCGTCGCGCCGCGCAAGGGACCGAACTACGAGGAGGCCGCCGCCTACCTGACCATCCGCACCCGCGGCGGCGACGAGGTCGGGCAGGTCGAGACCGGCAAGCGGTTCTACCCGAGCCGCAAGATGGCGGTGACGGAATCGGGCCTGCTGACCGTCGGCGCCAGCCAGGTCTACGCGAGTCTCGGGGAGATCGGGCAGGACGGCGGCGTCGGCCTGCGCCTCTACTACAAGCCGCTGGTCCTGCTGATCTGGCTCGGGGCGGTGGTGATGGCCGTGGGCGGCGGCCTGTCGCTCACGGACCGGCGGATGCGCGTAGGCGTCCCCGCCAAGGCGAAGGCGCGGCCGCTCCCGGTCGCGGTGCCGGCCGAGTGATGGCGCGCCGCTCGCTCCGGCCCGCGCTGGCGGCGCTCGCCCTGCTGGCGTCGCTGCCGGCCCTCGCGGTGCAGCCCGACGAGGTGCTGAAGGATCCCGTCCTGGAGCATCGCGCGCGGGAGATCTCGGCCGAACTGCGCTGCCTCGTCTGCCAGAACCAGTCGATCGACGATTCCGACGCGCCGCTCGCCAAGGACCTGCGCCTGATCGTCCGCGAGCGGCTGGAGAAGGGCGACAGCGACACGGCGGTGCTCGACTACGTCGTGGCCCGCTACGGCGAGTTCGTGCTGCTGCGCCCGGTCTTCGCGCTGCACACCCTGCTGCTGTGGCTCACCCCGGTGCTCGCGGTCCTGCTCGGCGGGCTGGGAATCTGGCGCCTCGCCCGCCGCCGCCCGCCCGCGCCGGCCCGGAACCTGTCGGCGGCCGAGGAGGCGGAGGTCGCGGCGCTGCTGCGACGGGAGTAGAATCGCGGGCGGAAGCGATTCGCCAGCCCCGTTCGGCACGAGTCTTGGATCGGGCCTCGCAGACCGCACGATCGGCGACGCGCCCGGGGCAGGACGATGACGGCCGCTACGCTCACCATCTCGAGCCGCAACTACTCCTCGTGGTCCCTGCGGGGCTGGCTCATCTGCCGGATGGCGGGTCTCGATTTCGAGACCGAGGTCCTGTCCGGCGCCGACGCCACCACCCGGGCGGAGCTGCTTCACCTCTCGCCGTCCTTCCTGGTGCCGCGCCTGCGCCACGGCGACGTGGTCGTCTGGGACACCCTGGCCATCGCCGAGTACCTCGCCGAGACCTTCCCGGAGGCCGGCTTCCTGCCCGGCAACGTGGCGGAGCGCGCCCATTGCCGGTCCATCTCCGGCGAGATGCATTCCGGCTTCGTCAATCTGCGCTCGGCGCTGCCGATGAACCTGCGCGCCTTCCACCCCGACTTCCGGGTGTTCAACGGGGCGAAGGCCGATATCGAGCGCATCGTCACGATCTTCGACGATTGCCTGGACCGCTACGAGGGTGCGTACCTGTTCGGCGCGCGGCCGTGCCTGGCCGACGCCATGTACGCTCCGGTCTGCACGCGCTTCCGCACCTACGACGTCGCGCTGCCGCCCCGGGCCGCCGCCTACCGCGACACGATCCTGCACTGGCCGCTGATGGTCGAGTGGGCTGAGGCCGCCGCCGACGAGCCGGACGAGATCGAGGAACTCGAGATGGAGTTCTGAGGCGGCCGAGGCTCCGGTCTCGGGGCCCGCCGCCGTCCTTGCGAGCGGAGCGAAGCGATCCAGTCGCGCCACGCTTGCCGAGGTCGCGCTGCCCTGGATTGCTTCGCTCCGCTCGCAAGGACGGAGGGCTCTCACCGGACGTTCCGGACCCGACGTGACAGGATGCAGTTTCTTGCATGGCACAAATTTATGTTGCGATGCACGCGACAAATTCTAACCGCGTATAGGATCTGAAAAATCGCGCTGTGGCAACAGGTTAACGAGGTGTCTCCGCTCGTCTGGCCTGCGCGTTACAGCTCGACAAACGTCCTTTGTCGCCCGACCGGACAGCGCGATTGATGCCATTCGGCATTTCTGTTCCTCTTCGCATTAGAACAGGAACAGACTGGGCTGGAAACCATGGCGCGTCACAAGCCCTGGAGCGCGGAGCGCGCGTCCGGGATCATCGCCGAGCACACCCATCTCGAAGGGGCCACGCTGCCGATCCTGCACGCGCTGCAGGAAACCTTCGGCTACGTGGATTCCGGCGCCGTGCCGCTGATCGCGGACGCGCTGAACCTGTCGCGCGCCGAGGTCCACGGCTGCATCACCTTCTACCACGACTTCCGCGCCCACCCCGCCGGCCGCCACGAGGTGAAGCTGTGCCGGGCCGAGGCCTGCCAGGCCATGGGCTCCGACAAGCTGCACCGCGAGATCCTCGGCCGCCTCGGCTGCGGCTGGCACGAGACCACCGCCGACGGCAGCGCCACGGTCGAGCCGGTCTACTGCCTCGGCCTCTGCGCCAACGGTCCCGCCGCGCTGGTGGACGGTGAGCCGGTCGCGCACCTGACCGCCGACGCCCTCGAAGCTGCCCTGACGGAGGTGCGCCAGTGAGCGTGACCCTCTACGTTCCGCGCGACGCCGTCGCCCTCGGCCTCGGCGCCAACAAGGTCGCCCGCGCCCTGTTCGCGGGCGCCGAGCGCCGCGGCCTCGACGTCACCATCGTCCGCACCGGCTCCCGCGGCCTGTTCTGGCTGGAGCCGATGGTCGAAATCGGCACGCCCGAGGGGCGGGTCGCCTACGGACCCGTGACGCTCGCCGACGTCGACGCCCTGCTGGATGCCGGCCTGACCACGGGCGGCGACCACGCCCTGCGCCTCGGCGATCCTGAAAAAATCCCCTACCTCGCCCGGCAGCAGCGCCTGACCTTCCACCGCTGCGGCGTGATCGACCCGGTCTCCGTGGACGATTACCGGGCCCATGGCGGCTACCGCGGCCTCGAGGCCGCCCTGAAGCTCGATGCCGAGGGCATTGTCGCGGCGGTGCGCGAGTCCGGCCTGCGCGGCCGGGGCGGTGCCGGCTTCCCCGCCGGCATCAAGTGGAACACCGTGATGCTCGCCGAGGCGGACCAGAAATACGTGGTCTGCAACGCCGACGAGGGCGATTCCGGCACCTTCGCCGACCGGATGATGATGGAGGGCGATCCCTTCAACCTCATCGAGGGCATGACCATCGCGGGCGTCGCCACCGGCGCCACCCGCGGCTACATCTACCTGCGCTCCGAGTACCCGCAGGCCTTCGCGACCCTGAAGGAGGCGATCGCCAACGGCGTGACGGCGGGCGTGCTCGGCGACAACATCCTGGGCTCGGGCAAGAGCTTCCACCTGGACGTGCGCCTCGGCGCCGGGGCCTATATCTGCGGCGAGGAGACCTCGCTGCTGGAGAGCCTGGAGGGCAAGCGCGGCATCGTGCGGGCCAAGCCGCCGATCCCGGCGCTGAAGGGCTTCCTCGGCAAGCCGACGCTGGTCAACAACGTCATGACCTTCACGGCCGTGCCGTGGATCCTGGAGAACGGCGCCAGGGCCTACGCCGATTACGGCATGGGCCGCTCGCTCGGCACCCTGCCGATCCAGCTCGCCGGCAATATCAAGCACGGCGGCCTGATCGAGATGGCCTTCGGCATCACCCTCCGTCAGGTGATCGAGGATTTCGGCGGCGGCACCCGCTCAGGTCGGCCGGTCCGGGCCGTGCAGGTCGGCGGGCCGCTCGGGGCCTACTTCCCCGACCATCTCCTCGACACGCCCCTCGACTACGAGGCGATGGCGGCCAAGAAGGGCCTCGTCGGCCACGGCGGCATCGTGGTGTTCGACGATACGGTCGATATGGCCGCCCAGGCCCGCTTCGCCTTCGAGTTCTGCGCCACCGAGTCGTGCGGCAAGTGCACCCCCTGCCGCATCGGCGCGACCCGCGGCGTCGAGACCATGGACAAGGTGATCGCCGGCATCCGGCCGGACGCGAACCTGAAGCTGGTCGAGGACCTCTGCGAGGTCATGACCGACGGGTCGCTCTGCGCCATGGGCGGGCTCACCCCGATGCCCGTCATGAGCGCGATCACCCATTTCCCCGAAGATTTTCGCCGTGCGGGCTCGCTGCCTGCGGCGGCTGAGTGAGGCGGCGCGCATGGCCCTCATCAAAGAAATCGACTACGGCACGCCGATCCGCGTCAGCGCGCAGACGGTGACGCTGACGATCGACGGCATGTCGGTGACGGTGCCCGCCGGCACCTCGGTAATGGCGGCGGCGATGCAGGCCGGGACGCAGATCCCGAAGCTCTGCGCCACCGACTCGCTGGAGCCGTTCGGCTCCTGCCGCCTCTGCCTCGTTGAGATCGAGGGCCGGCGCGGCACGCCCGCCTCGTGCACGACGCCGGCCGAGAACGGCATGGTGGTCCACACCCAGAACGAGAAGCTCGCCAGGCTCCGCAAGGGCGTGATGGAGCTCTACATCTCCGACCACCCCCTCGACTGCCTGACCTGCGCGGCGAACGGCGACTGCGAGCTGCAGACCCAGGCGGGCGTCGTGGGCCTGCGCGACGTGCGCTACGGCTACGAGGGCGACAACCACGTCCGGCCGAGCTCCGAGAAGTACCTGCCGAAGGACGAGTCGAACCCGTACTTCACCTACGACCCGTCGAAGTGCATCGTCTGCAACCGCTGCGTCCGCGCCTGTGAGGAGGTGCAGGGCACCTTCGCGCTGACCATCGCGGGTCGCGGCTTCGACAGCCGCGTGGCGGCCGGCCCGACCAACTTCTTCGAGTCCGAGTGCGTGTCCTGCGGCGCCTGCGTGCAGGCCTGCCCGACCGCGACCCTGCAGGAGAAGTCGATCCACGAGTACGGCCAGCCGGAGCACGCCGAGGTCACGACCTGCGCGTATTGCGGCGTCGGCTGCTCGTTCAAGGCCGAGATGCAGGGCGAGCGCGTCGTCCGCATGGTCCCGTACAAGGGCGGCAAGGCCAACGAGGGCCATAGCTGCGTCAAGGGCCGCTTCGCCTACGGCTACGCCACCCATAAGGACCGCATCACCAAGCCGATGATCCGCGAGAAGATCACGGATCCGTGGCGCGAGGTCTCCTGGGAGGAGGCCATCGATCGGGCGGCCTCCGAGTTCAAGCGGATCCAGGCCCAGTACGGCAAGGATTCGGTCGGCGGCATCACGTCGTCGCGCTGCACCAACGAGGAAGCCTACCTCGTCCAGAAGCTGGTGCGCGCCGCCTTCGGCAACAACAACGTCGATACCTGCGCCCGCGTCTGCCACTCGCCGACCGGCTACGGCCTGATGTCGACGCTCGGCACCTCGGCCGGCACCCAGGACTTCAAGTCGGTCGAGCATTCCGACGTGATCCTGGTGATCGGCGCCAATCCGACCGACGGCCACCCGGTCTTCGGCTCGCGGATGAAGAAGCGCCTCCGGCAGGGCGCGAAACTGATCGTCGCCGATCCGCGCAAGATCGACCTCGTCAAGTCGCCCCACATCAAGGCCGACTATCACCTGCCGCTGAAGCCCGGCTCCAACGTCGCCTTCATCAACTCGCTGGCGCACGTGATCGTCACCGAGGGGCTGATCGACGAGGCCTATGTCCGCGAGCGCTGCGACCTCGCCGAGTTCGAGTCCTGGGCGCGGTTCATCGCCGACGAGCGACACTCCCCGGAGAACCAGCAGTCCTTCACCGGCCTCGACCCTGAGCAGGTCCGCGGAGCGGCCCGGCTCTACGCCAAAGGCGGCGCGGCCGGCATCTACTACGGGCTCGGCGTCACCGAGCACAGCCAAGGCTCGACCATGGTCATGGGCATGGCGAACATCGCCATGGCCACCGGCAATATCGGCAAGCTCGGCGCCGGCGTGAACCCGCTGCGCGGCCAGAACAACGTCCAGGGCTCCTGCGACATGGGCTCGTTCCCGCACGAGCTCACCGGCTACCGCCACGTCTCGGACGACGCCACCCGCGAGAGCTTCGAGGCCCTCTGGGGCGCCAAGCTCGACAACGCGCCGGGCCTGCGCATCACCAACATGCTGGACGAGGCCGTCGAGGGCTCGTTCAAGGGCATGTACATCCAGGGCGAGGACATCGCGCAGTCCGACCCCGACACGCACCACGTGACGTCGGGCCTGATGGCGATGGAGTGCATCGTCGTCCAGGACCTGTTCCTGAACGAGACCGCCAAGTACGCCCACGTCTTCCTGCCGGGCGCCTCGTTCCTCGAGAAGGACGGGACCTTCACCAACGCCGAGCGCCGCATCTCGCGGGTCCGCAAGGTCATGGCCCCGATGGGCGGCTACGGCGACTGGGAGGGCACGGTGCTGCTCGCCAACGCGCTGGGCTACCCGATGACCTACAGCCACCCGTCCGAGATCATGGACGAGATCGCCTCGCTCACCCCGAGCTTCACCGGCGTGTCCTACGCCAAGCTCGACGAGCTCGGCTCGGTGCAGTGGCCCTGCAACGAGAAGGCGCCGCTCGGCACGCCGATGATGCACGTGGACCGGTTCGTCCGCGGCAAGGGCCGGTTCATGATCACCGAGTTCGTGGCCACCGAGGAGCGGACGGGGGCGAAGTTCCCGCTGATCCTCACCACGGGCCGGATCCTCTCCCAGTACAATGTCGGCGCGCAGACCCGGCGCACCGAGAACTCGCGCTGGCACGAGGAGGACGTGCTGGAGATCCACCCGTTCGACGCGGAGCTGCGCGGCATCGTGGACGGCGACCTCGTCGCCCTGGAGAGCCGCTCGGGCGACATCGCCCTGAAGGCCAAGATCTCCGAGCGGATGCAGCCCGGGGTGGTCTACACGACCTTCCACCACGCCAAGACCGGCGCCAACGTCATCACCACGGATTACTCGGACTGGGCGACGAACTGCCCCGAGTACAAGGTGACGGCGGTGCAGGTCCGGCGGACCAACCGGCCCTCCGACTGGCAGGCGAAGTTCTACGAGGAGGACTTCTCCCTGACCCGGATCGCACAGACCCTGGACGCGGCAGAGTAAGAGTACCCGATGAGCGCCGTGACGCAGGCGGACAAGCTCGTCCGCATGGCCAACCAGATCGCCACCTTCTTCCGGTCCTACCCGGAGGAGGAGGCGGTGGCCGGAATCCAGAAGCACATCAAGGCGTTCTGGACGCCCAAGATGATCGCCCATCTCGAGGCTGCCCTGCCGGAGCAGGGCGACCGGGTCGACGGCTACGTCCGGCGGGCGCTGCACGGCGCGGAGCCGGCGGCCGACAGCCCGGTGCGCCCGGCGACCCGGGACCCGCAGCTCGCGGGTGCGGGCGCCAGCGACGCGGGCTGACACGGCCGCGGCCGGACGGACTCACGGGACCGAGCCCCGCGGCCGGGCCTGCACTGACCGCGCGAAACACCTCCTGTTCCGAACGTGGCAGGGGGTGTTTCGCGTCCGAGTCGAGGCGTGAGGGGCGCGTCGGCCGCGTCCGCGGGACCGTTAGACGATCGGTCGTCCGACCCCGGTAACGCGTCCCGCGACGGGCCCGGCGACGTCGGCCGCCGGGCCCAGGGGCGTCAGTTCTTCAGGACGACCGTGAAGTCGGCCTCGGTCTTCCCGCGGATCTCGTCCTCGGTGACGCCGTCGGCGAGCTCGATCAGCCTCATGCCGCCGTCGCCCTTCTTGTCGATCTCGAACACGCCGAGATCGGTGATCACCAGGTCGACCACGCGGGTGCCGGTCAGCGGCAGGTCGCAGGCCTTGAGCAGCTTCGGGCTCTCGGTGCCGTCCTTGTTCTTGGCGACGTGCTCCATCACCACGACGACGCGCTTCACGCCCGCCACGAGGTCCATGGCGCCGCCCATCCCCTTCACCATCTTGCCGGGGATCATCCAGTTCGCGAGGTCGCCGTTGCCGGCCACCTGCATGGCGCCGAGGATCGACAGGTTGATGTGCCCGCCGCGGATCATCCCGAAGGAATCGGCCGAGGAGAAGTAGCTCGTCGTCGGCAGCGCCGTGATCGTCTGCTTGCCGGCGTTGATCAGGTCCGGGTCCTCCTCGCCCTCGTACGGGAAGGGGCCCATGCCCAGCATGCCGTTCTCCGACTGGAGCTGCACCGACATGCCCTCGGGGATGTAGTTCGACACCAGCGTCGGGATGCCGATGCCGAGGTTCACGTAGAAGCCGTCCTCCAGCTCCTTGGCGGCGCGCGCCGCCATCTGCTCGCGGGTCCAGGCCATCGTTCTCGCTCCCTTCCCGTCCGATCAGTGCGTGCCGCCGCCGGCCGCCGCGGCCGGGGTGCTGTCGCCGCGCTTGCGCGTGGTGCGCTGCTCGATGCGCTTGTCGCGCTGCCCGACGTCGATGATCCGCTTCACGAAGATGCCGGGCGTGTGGATCGTGTCCGGGTCGATCTCGCCGGGCTTCACGAGGTGCTCGACCTGCGCCACCGTCATCTTGGCGGCGGTGGCCATCATCGGGTTGAAGTTGCGGGCGGTCATCCGGTAGCGCAGGTTCCCCTCGGTGTCGCCGGTGTGGGCGTGGACCAGGGCGAGGTCGGCGAACAGGCCGCGCTCCATCACGTACTGCTCGCCGTCGAACTCGCGGACTTCCTTGCCCTCGGCGACCTTGGTGCCGACGCCGGTCTTGGTGAAGAAGGCCGGGATGCCCGCGCCGCCGGCGCGGATCCGCTCCGCCAGCGTGCCCTGCGGGTTGAACTCGATCTCCAGCTCGCCGCCGAGATACTGGCGGGCGAACTCCTTGTTCTCGCCCACGTAGGACGAGATCATCTTGGCGACCTGGCGGGTATCCAGGAGCTTGCCGAGGCCGACCCCGTCGATGCCGGCATTGTTCGACACGACCGTGAGGCCCTTGACGCCCGAGAGGCGCACCGCCTCGATCAGCTCGTCGGGGATGCCGCAGAGGCCGAAGCCGCCGCACATCACCATCATGTCGTCGTGCAGGAGGCCGGCCAGGGCGGCGGCGGCATCCGTGTAGACCTTCTTCATCGAACCGTCCTTTTCCCGCCGGATCCGACCGGCCGAAACCTTGGGAAGCGCGTGTCCTCGCGCCTGCTCTCCCCGATTCCGCGCGCGAAATCCAGTGGTGCGCCGCACCGGTCCGTGCGGTCCCGGGCGATCCGTAACCGGCACTGCGTTGGGGAGGGCAGGGCGGCCCTGCGCGGGCGCGGCAGACAAAGCCGGCCGGGGACGCTAAGTTGCCCCCTCGACGTGCAGACCCTGCCGGGCCGTGGCAGCCCGAGGGGCCGGCGCGGCGCCCGGCTTCCGGCCACAGCCGCCGCCCCTTCGGAGCATGATGTCGCTGCGCCGCCCGATCTTCGTCCTCGCTCTCGGGAGCCTGATCGCTGCCGGCCTCGGCCTGCGCGACTGGCCCGTGGAGGACGGCCGGGTCACGGCGTTCGCCCGCCGCGCCTTCGATGCCTACGGCCTCGGTCTGACGCTGGAGGGGCCGGCGCGCCTCGCGGTGCTGCCCTGGCCGCGCCTGACCTTCGACCGCGTCCGGCTCGCCGCCGGTTCCGCCGGCCCGGTCCTGGCGGAGGAGGGCCGCCTGACCATCGACCTCGACCCGCTGAGCCTCCTCGGGGGGCGCGCGGCCGTCAGCGGCCTCCGCCTGGAGGGCGCGCGGCTGTCGGACGATCCCGTCGGCTGGGACGCAGCCCTCGCGCGCCTCGCCGAGCAGGCCCGGTCCGGCGAGACGGCCCGGCCGCGCCGGATCGTCCTGCGCGACGCGCGCCTCGCCGCCGGCGACGCGGCCCGGGATATCGACCTCGACATCGCGTGGCCGCTCTGGGGCAGGGCCGCCGAGGGCCGGGCCAGCCTGATCTGGCGGGGCGTACCGACCCGGATCGCCCTGACTCACCTGCGTCCGGCCGCGTTGGCCCAGCGCCGCGGCAGCCCCTTCACCGCGGAGATCACGTGGCCGAACGGCAGCCTCGCGGCGGACGGAACGCTGGCGCCGCCCGCGGAGGGGGGCGCGCTGCCCGTCATGTCCGGGCAGGTCCGGTTCGAGACGCGATCCCTGCCGGAGAGCCTGGCCTGGATCGGCCGTGACGTGCCGCTGGCGCCGCTCGCCGGGGCCTTCTCGGTCGACGGCCGGTTCGAGACGGCCGAGCGGTCCGTCTCGTGGCCGAGCCTGCGCATCGGCCTGGGCCAGAACGTGCTCGAGGGGGCAGGCGCCGTCGCACTCGGGCCCGGCAAGGCGCCGCGCCTCTCGGTGCAGGCGACCCTGGCGGCCGAGACACTCGATCTCACGCCGCTCGTCGCGGATCTGTCGCGACTCCTCGACCCCGCGCCCGTGTCGATCGCCCTGGCGCCCTTCACGCGGGGCGACCTCGACTTGCGCCTGTCGGCGGCCGAGGGACGCGCCGGCGCGGTCCGGGTGCAGGATCTGGCGGCGAGCGTCCTGGTGCGGGAGGCCGCCCTGGAAGTGGCGGTGAACCGGGCCCGGATCCAGGATGGCACGTTCAAGGGGCGCGTGAACCTGACGAGCGGCGCCGACCCGGCCGCGACCGAGTTGCGCACGCAGGGGAGCCTCGATCGCGTCGATCTCGGCGCGCTCCTCGGCGAGATCGGTGCGGCGCGGTGGGTCATCGGGCCCGTGCAGGGGCATTTCGCCCTCGATTCCAGGGCCCGCGACACGGCCGGGCTGCTGGCGCATCTGAATGGTCGGGCCACGCTCGCCATGGACGGCGGTGCCATCGCCGGCCTCGACCTCGCCGACGTCGTCCACCGCAACGGTGCGGTGGCGTCCGGAGCCCTGGCGCGCCGGAACGGCCGGACGGCCTTCGAGCGGGCCGTGGTGACGCTGCGCTTCGTCGACGGCGTGGGCGAGATCGCCGAATCGGGGCTCCTGGGGCCGAGCGTCGGGGCGACCCTGCACGGTCAGGTCTCGCTGCCGGAGCGGCGGCTCGATGCCAAGGGCGACCTCGTCCTGCGCCCGCCCGGCGACGCCTCCCGCGGGATCCTGTTCGCGGTCACGGGGCCCTGGAGCGCCCTGACGGCCCAGACGGTCGCCCACAGCGAGGCCTCCGATCCGGCCGGCCGGTACGGGGACGCGATGCTCCCCGATCCGCTCAAGCTGCCCGCGACGCTCGGACTGCCCGGCAACGCCCGCGCCTATGCCCCGTGACGGCCGCGCCATGGTGCCGGCCCCGGCCAAGCTCTAAGATCAGGCCTCGAACGCCTCCATGATCCCCATGCGCCGTCTGCTCATCGAGGAACCCGTCACCCGCGCGGGGCCGCTGGCCCGGCGGCTCGCCGTGTTCGCCGTCATCGCCACCGGGATCGCCCTCGTCCTCGTCCGGGATCCGCGCTCCGACACGAACGCCGCCCTCGTGGCCCTCTTGGCCGGACTCGGCGTCGCGCTGCTGGCGGCCGCGGCCGCGATCTTCGCCTTCGTGCGGGTCTGGCGCGAGGGCGCCCGCGGCCTCGGGGCCGCCCTCGCCGGGTTGGTCCTCGCGCTGGCGGTGCTGGGCTACCCCGCCTTCCTGGGCCTGCGCGGCCTGCGGTTGCCCGCCCTGTCTGACATCACCACCGACATCGACAATCCGCCGGCCTTCTCGCGCTCGCGGGCGGCCTTCGCGGCCCGCGGCGGACGCTACCCGGCGGACCCGAGCCCGGCGGCACGCGAGAGCCAGCGCGGCGCCTATCCGCAGATCGCGCCGCTGACCCTCGATATCGGCGCCGACGAGGCGTTCGAACTCGCCCGGCAGGCGGCCCTGAAGCGGCACTGGCAGATCGTCGAGGCGATCCGGCCGGGCGGCCGGACCGGCAACGGCCGGATCGAGGCCGTGGCCCGGGGGCTGATCCTGAACCTGCCCGACGATGTCACCGTGCGCATCCGCCCCCGTGCCGACGGGGCGCGGATCGACGTGCGCTCGGCCTCGCGGCTCGGCGGCCGGGATTTCGGCAGCAACGCCGACCGGATCCGGGCCTATCTCGACGACGTCGCCAACCTCGCCCTCGCGGTGAAGTGAGCCGCCGCGCGCCTCAGGCCGGCGCGTAAGTGCCGTCGAGCCGGGGGGCGCCGTCGCAGGACGCGAGCCCGCGTCCGACCAGATCCTCCAGATGGGCGAAGACCGACAGGGCCGCCGCGCCGCGGAGCCGGGGGTCGAGCCCCTGGTAGATCGCCGCGACGATGTCGGCGATTCGCCCGTCGCCGGCTGCCAGCCGTGCGCGGATCGCCGCCTCGCGCTGGCGGCGGTGCCCGGCCAGTCCCCGGAGGAACCGGGCGGGCTCGCGCACCGGGCCGCCATGCCCCGGCCAGTAGACCGCCTCGTCGCGGCCGCGCAGCTTGTCGAGGGACTCCATGTAGGCCCGCATCGCGCCGTCCGGCGGGGCCACGATCGTCGTCGACCACGCCATGACGTGGTCGCCCGAGAACAGCGCCCGCGCCTCCGGCAGCGCGAAGGCGAGATGGTTCATCGTGTGACCGGGGGTCTCGACGGCCACGAGGGTCCAGCCCGGGCCGGACACGGCGTCGCCCTCCACCATGATCCGTTCCGGCGCGTGCGCCCGGTCGGCGCTCGCGTCGAGCATCGGGGTCTCCGCTTCCGACAGGGCCCGCGCGGCCCTGTGCGGCGCGCATCCGACGATCGGCGCGCCGGTGCGCGCGGCGAGCAGCCTTGCTCCGGGCGAGTGATCCCGATGGGTGTGGGTGACCACGATGGCCTCGACCCGCTCGGTGCCGAGATCCTGAAGCAGCGCGTCGACATGGGCCGGATCGTCCGGGCCCGGATCGATCACCGCGACGCGCTCCTGGCCCACCACGTAGGTGCAGGTGCCGCTCGCCGTGAACGGGCCGCCGTTCGGCGCGACCCGTCGGCGGATCAGCGGCGCGACCCGGTCCAGCCGGCCGGCCGGAGGCATCGAGGGATCGAAGGTCAGGGTGGTCTCGTCGGTGTCCGCCATCGCGATCCCGTGCGATCGAAACGGCGGTTCCATGGACGCTCGGCGGCCGCGTGGCAATCACCCCGAAGGCTGTGCGGATCGGCGGCCACGGCAAAGGGAGTGTCGGTCGCCGTCAGGACCCGTCCGCGGTGCTGGCCATCGCGGCCGGGGTGGCGATCCCACCGCGCGCCGAGCCGGATGGACGCGGAGGGGGCCGCGTCCGATCCCGCGGGGCGCGCCCGCCGTGCGGTCAGTCCTGCCGGCGCGGCTGGCGCGCGCGCACGCGGACCGGTACGGGCGCCGGTGCCGGCACGAGTCCGAGCGCGGCCGCGCGCAGGGCATCGCCGGCCCTGTCGACGATCTCGGTCACGCGCGCCGCCATCGCGGCGGCCTTCGATCGAACGGCACTCTTGGCAGATTGCAGCATCGCAAATCCCGGATCGAGCCTGGAGACCTATCTTCGAACGCTAGCGCCCCTGTCTCGTTCCGTCACCCCGTGTCGCGGACGGCGCGCGCGGCCGTAGGGACTCACAGGACTTCGCAATAGGGGCGGAACCGGAGCTAAACCTTGGCGTTTTCGTGTTCAGAACGACGCGGCCCGCCCGCGTTGGTACTTTCTAAGGATACGAACCATGCTCGGTTGGGCCGTAACTTTTCTCGTCGTCGCCCTCGTGGCCGCTCTGCTTGGCTTCGGCGGCATCGCCGGCACCGCTATGGAAGCGGCCAAGCTGGTGTTCTTCGTGGCGATCGTCCTGTTCGCGATCTCCGCCGTCGTCGGCCTGATGCGGGGCCGTTCGCCGACCCTCTGACGACTGACCGGATATGCCGGCCCCGAACGCGGGCCGGCGCACGGGCACGCAGGAGAAGCCGTCGCCTCAGGGCGGCGGCTTCTTCCGTCGGGATGATGCCGCCGCGCGCGATGGTGATTGGCCGGGCCGGTCTCCACGATCGTGTGAGGACAGGTGGGGGCGGTCCGAGCGCTGCTCGCATGCAGGCCGATCAATGCGTCGGCGGCTCAGCCCTTGCGGTCGGCGCTGTCGAGCTGTGCGATCAGCTCGGCGAAGCGGTCGGGGACCGGCTGCTGCGTGACCGTGTCGTACATCGCGCGCAACTGCGCGGCGATGCGATTGCGGGTCTGATCGCTCAGGCCGTTCCTGCTCCGGGCGCGGTCGGGCTGGTCGGAAGCGGATGCGTCACCGGAGCTGTTCTCGGGCGCCGATGAGCGATCCGAAGCAGTCTCGGCGTGCGGGTCGCGCGCGCGAAGACCTGCCTCCTTCCCCTGGTCCACCATCAACACGCCCCTTGTTGCCGAAGTCGGCCCGGCCGCATTGTGCTGCGGCTCGACATACGCCATGGCTGCGCCGGCAACGCCTGCGCGCCGGCATCGGTTCCGCCGGGGGGTGGAACGGAGTGCGGGCCTCCGCGTTGGGCGGTAGGCTGCGCAGGACACAGAGCCGGCCCCGGCAGGCCCTCGGTAACGGATCGAGGCGCTCGCGGCCGGGCAACACGGCGAGGCACAGGGGATCGAATGTCGACATCGCAACTCGTGGTACAGCACCTGCCGTACCTGCGCCGCTACGCGCGCGCGCTCACGGGTAGCCAAGTGGCGGGTGACGCGTACGTCGCCGCCACCCTGGAGACCCTCGTCAACGAGCCGGACACGCTCGGTCGCAGCACCAACATCAAGGCCGACCTGTTCCGCGTCTTCACGCGGATCTGGAACTCGCTCTCGGTCAACGGCCGCAGCGAGCAGGTTCAGCACGACCTGCCTGCGGAGGTGCGCCTCGGTCAGATCACGCCGCTGCCGCGCCAGGCCTTCCTGCTCTCCTGCCTCGAGGGCTTCTCGGAGGAGGACGCGGCCATCATCCTCGGCGTGGACGTGTCCGAGGTTCGCGACCTCGTCGACGAGGCCGGCCGTGAGCTCGCCGCCGACATGGCGACCGAGATCCTCATCATCGAGGACGAGCCCCTGATCGCGATGGATCTGGAGGCTCTGGTCGAGGGTCTCGGCCACAACGTCATCGGCGTTGCCCGCACCCGTACCGAGGCGATCAAGATCGCCGGCGAGGGCAAGCGCCCCGGCCTGATCCTGGCCGACATTCAGCTCGCCGACGGCTCCTCCGGCCTCGACGCGGTGAACGACCTCCTGAAGTCCTTCGAGGTGCCGGTGATCTTCATCACCGCCTATCCGGAGCGCTTCCTCACCGGCGAGCGGCCCGAGCCGGCCTTCCTCATCGCCAAGCCGTTCCAGCCCGCCAACGTCTCGGCGGTGATCAGCCAGGCGCTGTTCTTCCAGCAGACCGCCCGTCGGCGCGAGGCCAAGACGGCCTGAGGCCGGCCTGTAGGGTCGCGCCCGGGGTTCGCCCGGGCCGCCCGCGACCGGGAACGGTGGCAACAAAAAACCCCGGCGCGAGCCGGGGTTTTTTGTTGCCTGGCCGCCGCCCGTGTCCGGAAGCGCGCAAAAAAACGGGCCGGAGAAGGCTCCAGCCCGTCGCGAAGGTTCCGGCCGATGCACAAGGGGAATGCGGGGAGGACCAGGTGGCCGGGTGCAGAGGGAACGGGTGCCGGCCCAGGAGGTTCCAGGGCGGGCGATTTTTCGTAGCGAGTGGTTTTTCGGCAACGGTTCGGGTCTGTGGATAGCGGGCGTGCGCCGCCGCACCAACGGCCGAGCTGCGTTCGAATACTCAGGATGCGTAGACGCGGCACAGTCTAGGAACCTGCGATTGCAGGGCGCGTTGTACGAACATCCTGTCAAGCTCTCGCGATGAGGTCGGGGCGATGCTGCGGTCTGGTTTCATTCTGGGCGTGAGTGCTCCTGCCGCTCTTCTCACCGTTCTGATCCAGCCGGTGGTTCGCGACACGGCGGATCGCTGGACGATGCCGGTTCCCACGGCTCAGACCGTTCAGGCCCCGCTGCCCGGAATGCGCCCGGTCTCCCTGTCGATCAGCCCGACGCGGGTGGCGGGCGTGCAGCGGCTCGAGAGCCGGAACGCGCCCGTCGCGGGTGAGGCCCAGGATCTCGAGATCAAGCCGATCCTGCGGCAGCCGCCGCGGCGGATGCGCGAGGGGTGCGAGGCGGCCCTGAGTTCACTGGTCGGCCCCGAGGCGCGGCGCATGACCCCCGGCCGCTGCATCTCCTGATCGGCGCCGACGGGAGTCCCACAGCAAAAGGCCCCGCCGTTTCGGCGGGGCCTTTTGCTGTGTGAACGACGCTGGCGGGACTCTCTCGGCCCGGGGCCGGAATCGAGAACGGCGCCGGTCCCGGGGGACACGGCGCCGCTACGCGGTTCGGTTCGGCAGCGGCCTCACTCGGCCCGGCCGGTCCCCGTGGACTGGCCACCCTTGCGGCCGGCGGACGAGGCGAGCTCACGGTCCTGCGAGAAGGAGCGCTTCTCGGCCGGCACGCTGCGGCCGCCCTTGCTGGCGATCTCGCGCTGCCGCTCCAGATCCATCGAGGCAAAGCCCCGCTTCGAGGTCGAATTCCCGGATGCCATCAGTTCCTCCTCAGGCTTCGCTTCACCCCGCAACAACCTTCAGCAATAACCAAGGTTCCTATCCTGAGACCTGCTCAAGCTTCCGCCAGCTAAGCTTGGCAGCAACCCGGACTTGTGTCCCGCGTTGGTCGACATTCGACGCTGGTTGATGTCCGCGTTCGCTCCGGCTGCCCCGGAGGTTCGGCGGCTTGTTCCGGGTGGATGGCGCCGCCGCGCGGCGCGAGGGAAAGGTTTTCGCGTATGACGAACCGCAACATGGTCAAGGATGAGGCCTCGGCGCCGCGGCCGAACACGCCACCGCTGCCGCCGATGCCCGCGCCGGAAGATTCCGCCACGCCGACCACGCGCGAGGAGCCGACGGATTCGCCGCACCTGAATGCCAGTCTCAAGCGCGACGCGCCCCCTCCCGGCGGTCTGGGCCTCGCCACGAAGCGCTGAGTCGGACGGAGAGGTCTCAGGCCTGACGCCGGCGCGCGAGGCGCGTCAGGCCCGCGATCAGAAGGGCGATTGCCAGGATCGTGACGATCCCGGCTACCGTCAGGATTCGCTGGATCAGCGGCGTGTAGATACCGCGCGCGGCATCGTAGCCGTAGCAGAGCAGGGTGAGCCGGTCGGCGATGCTGCCGATCCGGCCTTCTCCGGCCTCGATCAGGGCGAGGCGGAGGTCGCGCCCGGTCAGCGCCAGGGGCGACAGGACCCGCGACAGCCGGCCGTCGGCGGCGAGGAGAAGCGCCGCCGCGGGATGCGCGAAGCTGTCGGTCCCAGCATCGTACACCGCCTTGTAGCCCAGCGCGCCGGTGAGGCGCGCCAGCGCGCCGTCCGACACGAGGAGTGCCCGGGGCCGGACGGTCTTCGCCCGGTCCCCGAGGGTCTCGGCCAGCATGCGGCGCGCGGCCGCGGCGTCGTCGCGCGGGTCGATCCCGACCAGCACGAGGGTGTAGTCGTCGATCGGAAGGCCCGTGGCCGCCAGGGCGTCCGCCGACATGGACAGCATCGGGTCGCAGACATTCCCGCAGGTGTAGTCCACCGGTAGCAGGAGGGCCGCGCGGCCCCCGACGGCCTGCCCCAGAGTGGTCGTACGATCGGTGCGCGCGTCGGTCGCGGCGAGGTCGAGCGGGGCCCGGGCACCCGGGGGCGGCGCGACCGCGACGCGGGCGAGATCGGCCTGGACGAGGCGTGCCGCGGCCGGGCCCGAGGCCAGGGCGAGGCCCACCGTCAGGACGGCGCCCAGACCACACCGACAGGTTGCGGCAGGCGCGGGGCTGGACAAGTGCCTGACGAACCGCATGGATAAGCGCGCCCGTCCGGCCCCGCCGTCCTGGGCGTGAGACCCGTCGCGGAGCCCCCGAATGACCCTCGACACCGAGGTTTCCTCCCTGAAGCAGGTGCCGCTCTTCCGCGAGGTGGAGCCGGCGCGCCTGAAGCTCCTCGCCTTCACCAGCGAGCGGGTGCATTTCGAGCCGGGGCAACGCTTCTTCGCCCGCGGCGACGTGGCGGATGCGGCCTACGTGATCCTCTCGGGCACGGCGGAGGTCAGCATCGACGGTCCCGCCGGGCCGGTGCGGCTGGCGCTCCTCGGCCAGGACGCCCTCGTCGGTGAGATGGGCATCCTGGCCGAGCAGCCCCGCTCCGCCACCGTGACGGCGCAATCCGCGGTGACCGCCCTGCGCATCGACCGCGGCGTGTTCCTGGAACTCCTGGCACAGTTTCCGCAGATCAGCATCGCCCTGATGCGCGTGCTGGCGCTGCGGCTGGAGCAGACCAATCAGGCGCTGGCCGAGAGCCGGGGCTGATCATCCCGCGTAGGTGATGAACTCCAGGAGCGAGCCGTCCGGATCCCGGAAGTAGACGCTGATCCCCGCACCCGCGGCGCCGTGCCGCTCCACCGGGCCGAGTTCCACCGGGACCCCGGCGGCCTCGAGATGCGCGATCGCGGTCTCGATCGCGCCCGACCAGCGGAAGCACAGGTCGCTGTTGCCCGGCTGGACGGGAGTCGCCGCCACCGGCACGGCCTCGACGCCCGGGCCGTGGCAATTGAGCTGGACGCCGCCGAACCGGTAGGCGAAGCCGGCGCCGCGCTCGACGATCTCGGCACCCACCACGTCCCGGTAGAAGGTGTTGGAGCGCGCCCAGTCGCTGACGTGGATCACGCAGTGATCGAGGTGAATCGCCGGTCTGAGCGGGACATCCGGGGCGACCGTCGCCTCGGTCGGAAGAGTTTCGGTCTCGGGCATCGCTCACCTCCGCGCCGGGCGCAATAGAGCGCCTCTGCGATTCAGAATTAGGGCGCAACCGTGGCCGCGGGAGCGGCCCGCGCGCGGCCGGCTGCGGCGGAAAAGCTACATCGTCACAGGCGCGGAGACGGTAGGCATGGCGCGACGACCGTATCCCGCACGACAGGACCTATGATCGCCACGCTTCCCTCGGCCTGGAGCCGCCTGCGCCGGATCGTTCTCTCGCGAGTCCTCCTCGCCGTCGTGGCGATCGCCCCCCTGGCGGCGTGCCAGACCCGTCCGGTCCAAGTTGCCCAGGACGACGAGTCGGCCTGGTACATCGGCAGCAAACCCGACAAGCCCTTCGATATTCCGCTGGTCGACACGCAGCGCCTCGATCCGAAGTATCGCCGGCAGCAGGTCAGCTACAACGGTCCCGAGCAGCCGGGGACGATCGTGGTCGACATCGACAAGCGTCAGCTCGTCCTCGTCCAGGCCGACGGCACGGCGATGCAGTACGGGGTCGGTGTGGGCAAGGCCGGCTTCTCCTGGAAGGGCGAGGCGCGGGTCGGGCGCAAGGGCGTCTGGCCGGACTGGAGCCCGACCGTCACGATGGTCTCGCTGCATCCCGACCTGCCGCGCACCCGGAAGGGCGGCCTGGACAACCCCCTCGGCGCCCGCGCCCTCTACCTCTACCAGGGCAACCGCGACATCCTGTTCCGCATCCACGGCACCAACGAGCCCTGGAGCATCGGCGAGCAGATGTCGTCGGGCTGCGTCCGGATGCTGAACGAGGATATCGCCGACCTGTACGAGCGCGTGCCGGTGGGCACCCGCGTTCTCATCAAGCGCAACGGCAAGTACCGGACCTGAGCGGCCGACGCCGATCGCCGGGCCGGTCAGCCGGCCGGCGCTGCCGCGGCGGACGCGTCGCGGACCTCTCCGGAGACGCGTCCGGCGAGGCGGTCCAGAGCTGCACGGTCCAGGCCGCCACCGTCCGCGGCGGGCCCGCCCGGCCGACCGTCCGGCGCCATGCCGTCGCTGGCCAGCACCGCGGCGGCGGTCAGGCTGGGTCCGGTCCTGCCGGTCGGCCGCTCCGGACCGATCTCGAAGCCGGCCCAGACCAGGAGAGCCGCGCACAGGGCCAGGCTGGCCAGCAGGGTCTTGAGGAAGGTCATGACTCATAACGAGCGGCTCCGGGCCGTCGTTCCGTTGCCAAGCTTCGCTCCGGCGGGCGGAACGCTTTGGCAACCATGACGGCCGAAACTCGGCGGCGCGCCTGCGAGGCCGATTCGGTCGCCCGGCAAATTCGCCACATTGGCCGGGCACCGTCTCGGGCTCGACGAACTCGTCACCAGATTCTCGCCACCCGCGTGGACATCCCCGTTATGATCAGACCGATGCTTGCCCTGCTCCTCCTCTGCGGCCCCGCGGCCGCGGCCGGGACGGTCAGCGGCCCGGCGACCGTCATCGACGGCGACACGATCGAGGTGCAGGGCACGCGCATCCATCTCTACGGCATCGACGCCCCCGAGACCGCGCAGAGCTGCGAGACCGCCAAGGGGCGGGAGTATCGCTGCGGCCGCGAGGCCGCGCAGGCCCTGCGCGCGCGGATCGGCGGCGGCGTGGTCACCTGCGAGCGGCGCGAGGGCACTGTCGCCGGCCGCGTCGCCGGGATCTGCCATGTCCAGGGCGAGGATCTGTCCGCCTGGATGGTGGGCCAGGGGCTGGCGCTGGCCAGCCGCCAGGTGACAGCCCCCTACATCCGGCAGGAGGGCCACGCCTGGGCGACCCGCCGGGGCATCTGGGCCGGCACCTTCGAGAAGCCGGCCGACTGGCGCCAGGATCGGCGCCGGGTCGAGGCCGCGGCCGGGACGAGCGCGGCCGACTAGCGGCTCGCGCGACTCAGGCCGTCGCGTCCTGTCCCTCGGTGAATTCTCGCCACAGCAGGACCAGGGCGGCCATCACGGCCGGCCCGACGAACAGGCCGAGCAGCCCGAAGGTCTCGACGCCGCCGAGGATGCCGAGGAGCACCCACAGGAAGGGCAGCTTGGTCGTGCCGCCGATCAGCGCCGGACGGATGAAGTGGTCGGCCACGAAGGTCACGACGAGGCCCGCCGCCGCCACCACCAGAGCGGCCGTCACCGACCCCGCCGCCACAAGGAGGAGCGCCGCGAAGGCGATCGCCACGGCGGCGCCGAAGGGGATCATCGCCGCCACCGCCGTGAACGCGCCGAGCAGAACGGGGTGGGGCACGCCCGCGAAGTGGTAGACGATCCCCAGCACGAAGCCCTCGCCGAGGCCCACCAGCACCAGCCCGTCGACCGTGCCGTGCACCGAGGCCACCATCTGGCGGGCGACGCGCTCGCCGCGCGGTCCGAACAGGCGGTGGCAGGCGGTGAGCGACTGGTCCCGAACCGTCCGCCAGTCGCGGAACAGGAAGAACAGCGCCACGAGGCTGAAGCCGAACAGCACGATCCGGTGCACCACCTCGCGGCCGACATTGCGCGAGGCGCCGAGCACCGAGTGATTCTCGAAGCGGCGCAGCAGATCGGAGCCCGCCTGCGCGTGGCCCAGATTGTCGTTCCACCACGCGGTCGCCTGCGCGGCGCCGTAGGGCAGGTGCTGCAGGAATTCCGGAGCCGGGATGCCGTTCGCCTCGGCGTTCCGGACGAACTCCGCCACGTCGTGGGCCTCGCGGGCGGCCTGGATGCCGAGGATCGCGAGCGGCGCCAGGAAGACCAGCGCCACGGCCGCGGTCATCAGCGTGGGCAGCAGGATGTTGTGCTTGCCCGGCGGGAAGCGGTGCTCCAGCCGCTGGTAGATCGGCCAGAGGGCGATCGCCAGGACCACCGCCCAGGCGAGCGCCGGCAGGAACTCGTGCAGGATCCAGAGGCCCAGGGCCGTCAGGGCCAGGACCAGCAGGACGCGGGCCGCCCCCTGGGAGCGCGCGCGCTCCTGCGGCGGCAGCGGCGGCGTCTCGATCCGCGCCGGCGGCGCGGCGGGCTTGGTGATCGGTGGCATCCGTCTGGTCTCCTGAGGACGCGCCTCGTCTCGCCGTCAAGCTAGGGCCCGCGCGTCCGGAGCGTACGCGCGCCCCCGCACCGGGCAGCGCACGCCTGTGGACAGGCGCTGAAACGCCGGGGAAGCGCCGCGGTTGCCGCTTCTGACACCCTCGTGTAGAGGTCGCCGCCATTCGACCGGGCCGCGTTCCAGGGCCCGTCCACGCGTAGGGCGGCCGCGCGGGGCGCTTGCGCCGGGCTGCCCGGGCGGCGAGGGGGCTCCCGCACGACCGATCCGGAACTCGAACAGCCCGCGAGTAGACATGTCCGACGAGCCCGTCCACGGCAGCGCCACCTTCGAGCGCGTGGCCGACATCATAGCCGAGACCGCCGACATCCCGCGGGACAAGATCACGCCCGAGAGTCACGCCATCGACGACCTCGGCATCGACAGCCTCGCCTTCCTCGACATCGCCTTCGCGGTGGACAAGGCCTTCGGGATCAAGCTGCCGCTCGAGCGGTGGACCCAGGAGGTGAACGAGGGCAAGGTCCCGGCCGAGGAGTACTTCGTCCTCAAGAACCTGTGCGCGCGCATCGACGGCCTCGTGGCCGAGAAGGCCGCCAAGGTCTGAACCAAGGCCGATCCGACCCGTCATGCGCCTCGAATATTTCGAGATGATCGATTCCGTGCGGCTCCTCGACAGGGCCGCCGGCCGCATCGAGGCGCTCGCCCGGGTTCCGATGGCGAGCCCGGTCTTCGAGGGGCATTTCCCCGGCCATCCCCTCGTGCCGGGGGTGCTCCTGACCGAGACGATGGCCCAGGCCTCCGGGTACCTCGTGCTCGCCCATCTCGACTTCGCCCGGATGCCGTTCCTCACCGGGGTCGACAAGGCGCGCTTCCGGTCCTTCGTCGGGCCCGGCGCGGACCTCCTCGTCACGGCGACCCTGGAGCACGACGGCTCGGGCTACGCGGTGACCAAGGCGGCGATCAGCCACGACGGCAAGGCGCTGTGCGACGCGGAGCTCCGCTTCCGCACCATGCCGTTCCCGGACGGGCTCGACGCGCCGATGCGCGAGCGGGCGCGGACGATCGGCCTGTTTCCCGATTCGGCGCCGGCCGAACGCGAGCCCTGAGTCAGCCATGAGCCGCCCCGTCGTCGTCACCGGCCTCGGCCTCGTCTCCTGCGCGGGTGAGGGCGTCGACGCCCACCTGGCCGCCCTCGCCGGGGAGGCTGCCCCGCGCACCGACAGCGAGACCTTCGCGCCCTATCCGGTCCATCCGGCCCCGGCGATCGCGTGGGACGGCCAGATCCCCAAGCGCAGCGACCAGCGGCAGATGGAGGCGTGGCAGCGGCTCGGGGTCTACGCCGCCGGCCTCGCCCTCGACGAGGCGGGCGTGAAGGACGACGCCGCCTTCAAGCAGGCGCTTCACCTCGTCGTGGCCGCGGGCGGCGGCGAGCGCGACTACGCGGCGGACGGCGCGATCCTGACCGGTCTGCGCGACGCCGCAGATCCGGGCGCCTACCTGAATGAGCGCCTTCAGAACGATCTCCGTCCGACGCTGTTCCTCGCCCAGCTCTCGAACCTGCTCGCCGGCAACATCGCCATCGTGCACGGGGTGACGGGCGCCTCGCGCACGTTCATGGGCGAGGAATCCGCCGGCGTCGACGCCCTGCGGATCGCCCAGGCGCGGGTGGCTTCGGGCCAGATCGACGCGATCTTGGTCGGCGGCTCCTACAGCGCCGAGCGGCCGGACGTTCTGGTGATCCACGAGATGGGCGGCTATCTCGCCCGCGACGCCTACCGCCCGGTCTTCGCGCGGGGCGACGCGGGTGGCGAGGCGGGCGGGTTCATCCTCGGGAGCTGTGCGGCCTTCCTGATGCTCGAATCCGCCGCGCACGCCGCCGCCCGCGGCGCCCGCGCCCTGGCCCGGCTGGAGCCGGTGGCGAGTGACCGGACCCGGCGCGTGCCGGGCAGCGTCGCCGGCAGCCTCGAGACCCTCTGGCGGCGGGCTGGCCTCTCGGCTCCCGACCACGTCCTGTCCGGTGCCACCGGCGTCGCCCCGATCACCGCGGAGGAGCGCGCGGCGCTGGCGCAGCTCGCGCCGCGCGCGCGCCTGCGTGCCCTCGGGGACGTGATCGGGCACGGGCTCGAGGTGGCGGCGCCCTTCGGGGCGGCGCTCGCCGCCGCCCTCGTCGCCGACGGCCGCGCCCGCGAGGTCGCCGTGACCGCCGTCGGCCACCGGCGCGGCGAGGGTGTCCTGCGCCTCGTCCCGGCCTGAGCGAACCCGCCGCCCGGGTGCGCGTCGGCCGCGTCCGATCGTCCGGTCGGCAGCACAGGTTTCGCGCGGCCGCGCCGCATCGAAATCCCTTATCCCGTTGTTCAAGCGACCGTTCTGGCGCTGCTCAACCGGAATTTGCGGAAAGAATTTCCCGCATCGCTGCGGCGCTGGCCGGGGGAAATATTTCCCCGCGCTTGCCAAAGAACCGCCGGCGGTCTACTTCTACCGCATCGGCACGTGTCCGGATATCTTGGACCGTTACGCCTTCGCAGGGCGGTTCTGACTTTCCTATCGCTATCGGTCGATGCCGGCGCCCGCTCCTTCGGGAGGGCGCCATCTCTCACTATGCCTGCGAAGATCAAGGACTTCCATGAGCACCGGAACCGTCAAGTGGTTCAACGAGACCAAGGGCTACGGCTTCATCCAGCCGGATGACGGCGGCAAGGACGTGTTCGTCCACATCTCGGCCGTCGAGCGCGCCGGCCTGCGCGGCCTGAACGAGGGCCAGAAGGTCTCCTACGAGCTGGAGACCGACCGTCGCAGCGGCAAGCAGTCCGCCGGTCAGCTCCAGACGGCCTGATCGCCGTCCTCAGCGTTTCTCCGGAAGCCGCTCCTCTGGGAGCGGCTTCTTCGTATCTGCCGTCGTGTTTCTACTTTCCCCTCTGCGGGTGACGGTCTTCGCCGCACCTGATCCAGGAGTGTCTGTGAGCTTTTTGAACAAGCAGGGTGTCGCCGATCGCCTCGAGACCGCCGCCAAGGCGCGCTCCGAGATGCTGGCCCGGTTCCGGGCGCGCCCGTCCGCCGATGACCCGGCCGTCCTCGCCCGCCAATCCGCCCGCCGCGCGGTGGTCGATGCCCGCGAGGCCCGCGCGGCCGAACGCGCTGCCCAGCGTCAGGCCGAGATCGAGCGCGCCGCCGCCTTGGCCGAGGCCGAACGCCTCGCCGAGATCGAGCGCAAGCACGCCGAGCAATTGGCCGCCCAGGAGCGCGCCAAGGCGCTGCAGGCCGAGCAGAAGGCCCAGCGCGACGCGCGCTATCTCGCCCGTAAGGCGAAGGCTCAGAAGAAGCGCTGAGGCGCGACCGCAGCCATACCTGTCCAGGAGCCCGGCATGTCCCACAAGTTCAAGATCGGCGAGCGCGTCTGCCGACCCCGACTGGGCATCCCGGGCGAGACGGGCGAGGGCGAGGTGTTCGAGATCCTGCGGCTCATGCCGGAGGATCAGACCGGCGAGCCGAGCTACCGGATCCGCACGAAGACCGGCGAGCGGGCGATCCGCGAGGGCGACCTCGTCGCGGCCCCGCGGCCCTGATCCGGGCGCCTCAGAGCGTCCGGAACATCACCAGCGCGTCGACCGGCCCGAGGTCCGGGTGCCGGAAGGCGCCCGGTAGCCGGCCGACCACATCGAAGCCGAAGCTCTCCCACAGGCGAACGGCCCGGACGTTCGTGCTCACCACGAAGTTGAACTGCATCGCCGTGAAGCCCCGCGCCCGCGCCCGATCGAGGGCGTGCGCGCACATGGCCCGGGCGACGCCGCGGCCGAGAGCGGCCGCGCCGGTCATGAAGCCGCAATTGGCGACATGGGCGCCCCCGCCCGCCTGGTTTGCGCGCAGATAATACGTGCCGAGCACCGTGCCCGCCTCCTCGGCCACGAAGGTCTCGCGGTCGGGGCCGGTCCAGTACGCGAGGGCCTCGGCCTCGCCGAGGTCGCGGTCCAGCGCGTAGGTCTCGCCGGCCCGGATGGTCGGCACGATGATGCCGGTGATGGCCGCGTGGTCGGCCGCCCGCGCGGCCCGGATGTGCAGACTCACCCGAATTGCTCCCGCAGGATGCGCTCGTCGAGGCTGTGGCCGGGATCGTGCAGCAGCACCAGCTCGGTGGCCCGGTCGAGGGACGTCTCCACCGTGCAGACCCGGCGGAACTCCGTGTGGTCGGCGACCGCCGCGACCGGGCGGTGGGGCGCGTCGAGCACGTCGATCCGGATCCGCGCGTAGTCCGGCAGAAGTGCGCCGCGCCAGCGTCGGGGGCGGAAGGCCGAGATCGGTGTCAGCGCCAGAAGCTTGGCGTCGAGCGGCAGGATCGGTCCCCCGACCGACAGGTTGTAGGCCGTGGAGCCCGCCGCGGTGGCGACGAGCACGCCATCGGCGATCAGCAGGTCGAGCCGGACATTGCCGTCGACGGCGATCTTCAGCTTGGCGGTCTGGTGGGTCTGGCGCAGCAGGTAGACCTCGTTGATCGCCCGCGCCCGGTGGGATCGGCCCTCCGTATCGAGCACGTCCATCACGAGCGGGTGGATGACGCTGCGCTGGGCATTCTCCAGATGCTCCAGGAGATCGTCGTCGCGGAACTCGTTCATCAGGAAGCCGACCGTGCCGCGGTTCATCCCGTAAATCGGCTTCGGGTGGTCCATGAAGCGGTGCAGCACCTGGAGCATCAGTCCGTCACCGCCCAGGGCCACGACGACGTCGGCCTCCTCGGGCGGGACGTGGTCGTAGCGCCGCATCAGCGCGGCCGCGGCCTCGCGGGCGTAGCCGGTCGGGCTCGCCACGAAGGCGATCTTCTGGAAGCGCGGCATGGATCAGGCGCAGCCGCGCAGGCGCGTCGGGATCGCCTCAGGGTTCACGTCACGGCTCCAGTCTGGCGAGCGAACCGCCCGGTTGACGTCCTTACCCGGCATGCGCCTCACTCCGCGAGCACACGCGCCGACGGAGGCATAGCATGGAGCGTCCGCTCCTCGTCTACACCACCTTCCCCGACCTCGCCTCGGCGATGAACATCGGCGAGGCCCTGGTCCGCGAGCGTCTCATCGCCTGCATCAACGTGTTTCCGGGCATGCAGTCCGTCTACAGCTGGAAGGGCGCGGTGGAGCGTGGCGCCGAGGTCGCGGCCATCCTCAAGAGCCGCGAGGGGCTGGCCGACGCGCTGGCGGTCGCGCTGAAGGCGCGCCACCCCTACGATACGCCGATCATCCTGCATCTGCCGGTCGCCGGGGCGGACGCCGACACCGCTGCCTGGATCCTGGCGGAAACGCGGCCCTGCGGGCCGGCCGGCGCCGGGCCTCAGGCGGACTGACCCACCCGACCGAGCCGCATCGCTTCCGCCCCGGCCGGTCCTGGCAAGGCCCCGGACCGCCGGGCAGACGCCTGTGGACAAGCGCGCCGCGCCGCCGGTACGGTCGCCTCGACGGCCCATCGGAGAGCAGTACCGACGCCGCGCCCGTGAAGCCCGATATGTGTGAACAAACCCTGTTCATCCGCGAGTATAGTATCCAGAATAGATCTATGATCATAAGCAATCGTTCCAGGCAAGCTGGGTGGTATATTGCGTTCTCTCGATCCGAAGACCTAGAAAATCTTCGCGCGTTCGCCGTGCGCGAGACGGCGCGGAGGGGAAATCATGGGATGGTTCAGGAATGCTGGGCGGGTCGAGCTGGCCCTGCTCGCGTCGGCCATAAGTGTTTTGCACGCGCACGCGGCCGGGGCGCCGAAGAGCGAGCCGCTGATGACCATCGCGCCGGCGCCGTCCGGTCCGGCTGGCCTCGCATCGGCCGACCCGCCCGCCTTGCGGTACGGGGTGCTCTATGCCGACGACAAGGGCCACAGCCATGTCCAGTATTGCGACCTGAAGAACTTCATCTTCAAGAGCTACGCGCCTCCGGCAGCGCCGCAATATGTCGGCTTTCCGCCGGGTGAGGTGACGTCGATCAAGTACGCGGTCCTGCCGGTCGGCTATGTCGGCACGTGGCACACGGCGCCGGGTCCCCAATGGGTGATCACCCTGTCGGGCCGCTGGTCCGTGGAGGCCACGGACGGGGCTGTGCTGGAGCAGGGCCCCGGGGAGGTGGAGTTCAACGCCGACATGGGATCGACGCCGCAGGGGCCCGAGGGCCACGTCGGACACCTGACCCGGCAGGTCGGCGACGTGCCGAACGTCCAGCTCATCGTCTCCCTGAAACCGCAGGCCGGGAAGGCCCGCTCCACCGATCCGTGCCAGCCGTCCCAGCCGTGAGGCCCGGGCGCGGGCCGGCACCCTCTGGTCCGCCGGCCCGCGCGGGTCAGCCGCCGCTCACCGGATAGCTGCGGCCCTTCCAGGTCGCCGCGCCGGCCCGCTCCCGGCGCAGAAGCACGTTCCACTGGATCGCCAGGGCCACCGCGACCGCCGCCGGATGGAGCGGGATCGTCGCCCACGGCGCCCGGACCGCCACGGTGACGGCCGTCCGGGTCGCCAGGGACAGGCCGAGGGCCAGCGCGGCCGGGGCCAGGGCGGAGGCCGGCAGCAGCCCGAGCAGCCCGGCCAGGACGAGGATCGGCGGAAGAACCTGGCCGCAGCCAAGGAGGAGGGTCCAGATCGGAAGGGCGCGGGGCGTGGCCATGCCCTCGTGGGCGTTCTTGGAGAAGCCGGCCCAGGCCTGGGCGAAGCCCTCGTACATCCGGCAGGTGGCCAGCGCGGCGGCGGCCACGAGATCCGTCCGGTAGCCCGCGGCCCGGAGCAGCCGGGGCAGCCGGACCCCGTCGTGCAGGGAGGTGCGGATCGCGCCGTGGCCGCCGGTGGCCGCGTAGGCAGCCCGCTCGATCAGGATCAACTGACCGCAGGCCGCGCCGAGCGACGGGTCCGACAGGCGGCGCATCAGCGGCACGGGCAGGAAGCCGAGGAGCAGGAAGTCGATCATCGGCACCGTCAGCATCTCGCCGACCGTGTCGGTCCGCTGCCGGGGCACGCCGCTGACGAGGGCCGCGCCGGTGTGGTGGGCTTGCGCCGCGAGGGCGGCGGCCGCCCCGGCCTCGAGCCGCACATCGGCGTCGATGAACAGCAGGTGGTCGCCGCGGGCGATCCCGGCCATGTGACTGCAGGCGTGGTTCTTGCCCGTCCATCCCTCGGGCAGGGGCGGGACCGAGACGAGACGCAGGCGCGGGTCGCCGACGGCGCGCACGATCTCGGCGGTCGCGTCGGTGGAATGGTCGTCGCCGACGATCACCTCCACCGGAACCGCGACGCTGGCGAGCGCCGCCCGCACGGTGGCGTCGATGTTGCCGGCCTCGTTGCGCGCCGGGATCAGGATCGAGACGAGGCCCGCGCCGCTCTCCGCCGCGGGCCGGCGCAGGACCGAGAGATTTACCGCCGCCAGCGCGGCCGGCAGGAGGGCCGCGATCAGGCAGAGCAGGGCCAGGACCGTGAGGATCGAGTCGGTCATCATCCCCGCCGGGAAGGTGTCGCGCCGCGATGAGGCATCGCATGGGGCCGGACGCGAGCGGAAGGTTTCATCCGGCGCGATCCTGTCCACCCGCCGCGCGGTGCGCCGGATCGAACCGTCGGCCGGAGAGCCGGGCCGCGAGGCGCCGCCACAGATCGTAGAGGCCGCCGACGCCTTTCCGGCCGGAGACCAGGGTGCGGAAGCGGGCCGGGTCCCGGCTGATCACGTCGGCGCTCAGGCGATCGAGGGTCTGGGTCAGGTCGGTTTCCAGGCGCGCGAGGCGCTGGTCGCGCGGGAGCGCGGCGAGCTCGGATCCGGCGATCCCCGGCCCGAAGGCCGCGAAGGCCCCCGCGCCGCGCTCGTCCCAGAAGGTGTACTCGACGGCGAGGGGGACGAAGAGCGCGTCGGGGGCGATCTCGGCGAGCCGCGCCACGCCGGGACGCAGGGCCAGCGGACGCGCGCGGGCATCGGCGAAGCGGCCCTGCGCGGTGATCCAGAGCATGCCGTCGGGCGCCCCCAGGATCGACCGGGCGGCGGCCAGGAACTGCGCCGCCCCGCGCGGGCTGTCGAGGTCGACGCCGAAGGCGCCGATCCGCTCGAAGATGCGGTAGCGCGCCAGCATCGCGGCGTCGAACGGCGCGCGGCTCGCCCGCTCCGGATAGAGGCGACCGGCCAGCACGATGATCAGCGCGGCGTCCCACCACGCCGGATGGTTGCAGTAGACCACGATCGCGCCGGGATGGCTCGCGACGGGCGGCGTGCTCCACAGGGGCAGCCGCAGGGCGTCGAGGTGGCGGTGCAGGTAGCGCTCGAACCACGCCACCATGAAGGCGCGGATCCGGGGCGAGACCGTGGGCAGGGGGGCGCCGCGCGTGCCTCTCGCACCCCCCGCGGCGGGGGGCGGAGATGGCGGCGTCGCGGTCACGCCGAGGCGCGCAGGGCGCCGCGCGCGTCCTGGTCGTGCGCGTCGGCGGCGATCCAGCCCGACATCATCACCATCGGCATGCCGGGTCCCGGATGGGCGGCGCCGCCCGCGAGGTAGAGGCCGCGCACCTGCCGCGACCGGTTGCCGGGCTTGAACGCGCCCATCACGCGCCCGTGCGAGGCGAGGCCGTAGATCGCGCCGTTGAGGACCTTGTAGCGCTCGTGGATGTCCTGCGGCGTGAGGTGGCGCTCGACGACGATGCGCTCCTCGAGGTCCGGCATGCCGGCGGTGCGCTTGAGCTTGTCGAGGATCGTCCGGCGGTAGTTCTGGAACAGCGGCCCGTCCGGGCGCCAGTCGTGGTGCGGCCGCAGATACGGCGTGTGCACGAGGACGTAGAGCGCCTCGCCGCCCTCGGGCGCCACGCTCGGGTCGGTCGAGGAGGGGGCGGCCAGGTAGGCGGTCGGGTCCGGGGCCGGTTCGCCCTTGTTGTAGATGTAGTCGAACTCCTCCTCCGGGTCGCGAGAGAAGACGAAATCGTGGTGGTTCAGGTGCTCGTAGCGCTTGTTCAGGCCCAGATAGAGCACCACGCCCGAGCAGGCCGGCTCGGGATTCTTCTTGGCGTAGGCCTTGGCGGCCTCGCCGCCCACGAGCTCGCGGTAGGTGCGCACCGAGTCCATGTTGGAGATCACCGCGTCGTAGGGCGTGACCCCCGCGGCCGTCCGCACGCCCCGGACCGCGCCGTTGGCGGTCTCGATCCCGGTCACCTCGGTGTCGGTCTTGCAGGTGGCGCCGAGTTCCTGGGCGAGCTTCGCCAAGCCCTCCGCGACCGCGCGCGTGCCGCCCATCGGGTACCAGACGCCGTCGGCCGTCTGCATGTGGGCGATGGCGCAGAGCACTGCCGGCGCGCCGTAGGGCGAGGAGCCGACATACTGGACGAAGTGGTCGAGCATCTGCGCGAGCCGGGCGTCCTTGACCTTGCCGCGGATCGTCGAGGCCACCGAGGCGTGCATGCGCAGGGACAGCACGTCGCGCAGCGTGCCCGGGTTCATGTTGGCGCGGATGTTGATCGTGTCGAACAGGTCCTCGACGGGCTTCCAGAAGAAGAATTTTTCCGAGACGCCGTGGAGATGCTCGGAGATCGAGAGGAATTTCTTGTAGCCCTCGCCGGTGCCGGGAGCGAAGCGCTCCATGTCGCCGGCCATCCGCTCGACGTCCTGCATCAGGTCGATGTGGGTTCCGTCGTCGAAGAAGCAGCGCCACTGCGGGTCGAGGCGGCGCAGGTCCATGTAGTCGTGGACCGAGCGGCCGGCCTCCGCGAAGATCCGCTCCAGCACCCGCGGAACGGTCAGGATGGTCGGGCCCATGTCGAAGCGGAAGCCGCCCTCGTGCAGCACCGCCGCCTTGCCGCCGAGCCAGCCGTTCTTGTCGTAGACCGTCACGCGGTGGCCCCGCGCGGCGGCGACGCACGCGGCGGCGAGTCCGCCGAGCCCGCTGCCGATGACGGCGACCGTGGAATCCTGGCTCATCCTGCTGGCTGGCTCCCCGGGCCGAAGAACGCGTGGCCCGCAGGGCGAAGCTAGACTTGAGACCGGGCGGGTCAACGCGCCACCCGGTCGCGGCAGCCTACCGGCGGCGCTCGCCTGTGGACAGGCGCGCCAGGAAGTTGCCGATCTCCCGGCGACGGAGGCCGGCCTCCATCACCTCCGGCCCGATGCCGTGACGCCAGGCGAGGCGGCGCGCGGCTTCCGGGTCGCGTCCCTGGAGCGTCGCGATCTCGTCGGCGTAGGCCGCCACGGCCCGCGGGTTCTCGGCGAGCCCCGCCGCGACGATGGCGGTGTCGCAGAGGCGCAGCATCGCGGCCAGTTCGTCGAGGTCGAGTTCGGGATGATACTGGGTGCCCCAGAACCAGCCGCGCTCCCGGCGGATCTCGATGGCCTGAATGCCGAGCACGCGATTGCCGGCGAGAACGCGGGCGCCGGGGGGCGGCTCCAGTACGGCGTCGGAGTGGATCGCCGGGGCATCCCAGGTCGCCGGACGGCCGGCCAGCAGGGCGTGTGTCCGACCCTCCTCGGTCGGGGTGATCGCCCGGGCGAAGCCGTATTCCGGCCCGCGTGGGTTGGCGGCGGCATGGCCACCCGCCACCGTAGCCGCGACCTGCACGCCCCAGCACGAGCCAAAGACCGCGCGCCCGGCCTCGAAGGCCGCGCGCATCAGGTCGAGCTGCCGGATCACGGCCGGCGTACCCTCCGAGACCTTGAGGGTCGACCCGGTGAAGATCAGCCCGTCGAAATCCGTGAGGTCTGCCGGCAGCGTCGCGTCGGCGTCGGCGGCGTTGATGTGCCGGCAGACGGAGCCCGGCGCGAGGTCCCGCACCACCGCCGCGTAGGACTCGGCCGAGGTTCGTCCGGTGGCCGCGACGTGGCGGTCGCGGGCAGCGCGATCGTTGCCGTCGGCGATGAGCAGGCGGAGCATGCGGGATTTCCGGGGAGCGCGGCCGTAGCGGAAGCGCCTCTATGTCGGTGCGCACCGCGTCGCAGGAACGGCGCGGATCGTCGCGGGAGGCGGGCGTCGAAATCGGGCCCGGCTCCTTCAAACGGGTGATGCGCGCCCCCGCTCCGGGTTTACCTCTGCCGCGTCGGACTTCGAGGAGCGATCATCGCGGAGGACAGGATGCCGGATCTCGCCGAGGTGGAGCTCTACTGCGCGGAAGCTCGGGACCTCCTCGCCCACGCGGAGGCCATCGTTCACGACCTGGGCCGGAGCGGTGCCTGCGAGGGGCACCGCATGATGGCGAGCCAGGGCCTCGCGGCGCTGCGGAACCTCGAGCGCATCATCGAGCGGCATCGCAGGCGCCTGACGTTCCAGTCCCTGCCCAACGCGGTCGGCCCGACCCCGGGCCCACCCCCGCCGCAGAGGCGGAACTGGCTGATCTTCCTCCGGCCGCGCGGCGGGCACCCCGGCCATGGCATCGAGGCGCACTCCTAGGGCCGTCGCGGCGGGGCGTCCGATCCCGCGCATGCCGGTCAGCGCGCTCGCGATCGGCCGGATCTCGCGCGGGGAGCCCTGTCGCGCGCGACGGGGAGATCCGGTGGGGCCGGCGGCGCGGTGGTACGCCGGCCTGGCGAGAGCCCTGCTGATCTGGGTCCTGCTGCTCGTCCCGGACGCGGCCATTCCGGCCGACGCCCGACGAACGCCCCCGCCGCTGCACCGGGCGGCCGAGATCGAAGCCCTCGTCAACAGGGCGGCCGACGTGCTGGAGAGTGAGGGCGCGCGGGCGTTCGACGCGTTCCGGCGTCGGGGAGGCGTCTGGCGATACGGGGACGTCTACCTGTTCGTCGTCGACCTGCGGGGGATCGTTCTCTTCAACGCCGCCCACCCGAACCGCGAGGGGCACGACCTGCTCCACGAGCGCGACGCCGACGGGAAGCAGTTCCACCAGGACTTCATCGACGCCGTCACGCGGTTCGGGTCCGGCTGGGTCGACTACATGTTCCCGAAGCCCGGCCAGGCGGGGCCGAGCGTGAAGTGGAGCTACGTCTGCGCGACGCGCGTGGCGGGCGTCGAGGCGCTCGTCGGTGCCGGCGTCTACGTCGAGTAGCGCCGTCCGGGTCGGGACGGCGCCGGGTCCTAGGCCGTCCGCCGCGCCGCCAGCGCCAGGGCGAAGCCGAGACCGGCCAGGGTCAGCGCCGCCAGGACCCCCAGGGCGGGGGCCGCGGCGGAGAACCCCTCGCCCAGGGCGCTCTGGTACGCCTCGATCGCCCAGGCGTTGGGGGTGAGCCATCCGGCCTGCTGCAGCCAGGGCGGCATGAGGAACCGCGGGACCATGGAGCCACCGACGGCCGAGAGCAGCAGCACGCCGAAAGTCGACGCGAGATGCGCCTGCTGGCGCGAGGCCGCGAGCGCGCAGGCCGCGAGCGCCAGGCCGGCCGCCATCGCGGAGACCAGCAGGCAGGCGGCCAGGAAGGCCGGCCAGTGCGGCCCGATCTCGACGCCGTAGAGGAGGGCGGCGGCCAGGAAGATCAGCCCGGCCTGGACGAGTCCCTGCAGCGTCAGGAAGGCGAACTTTCCGAGCACCACGACGGGCAAACCGCCCGGCCCGGCCATCAGACGCTCGGTGAGGCCCGTCTCGCGCTCCTCGACCAGCGACATCGCGCCCTGCATGGCGGCGAAGAGCAGGAACACCGCGGTGATCGCGCCGGCGTAGTAGCTCACCCGGGCATTGGCGGTCCCGGACGCCGTGCTGCGGCGTTCCACCAGGGAGGCGAAGCTGAACGGCTCCTTCTTGGCGCGCTGCTCGGCGAAGGCCTCGTCGAGGAAGCGGCGCTCGTCGGGACCGATCTTGCCCGTGCGCTCGACGTCGGCGACGACCCGCGACAGGACCACGTCGGGCAGCGCCTCGTTCAGGACCCTCTGGAGCTGTCCGAGGGCGATCGGCGTCGCCAGTGCCTTGGCGGGGTTCTCGACCAGCACCACCGGCTGATCCGCGGCGCCGGGCGCCGCCTCCGCAGGTGCGGCGTTCAGGTCCCCGCGCAGGACAAGCGCCACGTCGACCTCGCCGGCCCGCACCGCCTGCGCCACGGCGTCGATGTCGGTCGCGGGCAACCGCGTCACGCGGAGGGAGGGATCGGCCGCGAGCGCGTCGGCGAGGCGCCCCGTCGCCGCGGTGTGGGCCAGGTCGGCCAGGCCGAGATGGATGCGGATCCGGTCGCCGATCGCTCCCGAGAAGATCGCCGCGAAGATCGAGAAGATCACGGTCGGCAGCACGAAGGCCATCACCAGCGCGGCCCGGTCGCGCAGGAGGGTCAGGAGCATGACGCGGAAGGCGGCGCCGATCATCCGGCGGTCCCGGCCCGGAGCGGGGCGGCCTCGGGATCCGTCAGTTCCCGCGGGCGGAGGGCGTCCAGATAGAGCGTCTCCAGCCGCGGCGCCCGCACCCGGATCTCGGCCACCGGAACGTTCTGGGCGCGCAGGGCGCCGAGCAAGGCCGCGCCGTCGAGGCCGGACCGTTCGACCGACCGCCAGACGAGGCCCCCCGCCTCGGCGGGCACGAAGCCGGCCCGGCGCAGCACGCCCTCGGCCGGTCCCGACGCCGGACCGGCGAGGCTCAGCTCCCGCTCGGGCGCGCCGGTCCGCAGCTGCGCGAGCAGCTCGGCGAGACGGCCGGCGCGCACGACCCGCCCCTGGGCCAGGAACGCCACCCGGGAGGCGAGGCGCTCCGCCTCGGCGAAATCGTGTGTGGCGATCAGGATCGCGGTGCCGGCGGCCTTCAGGCGGTCGAGCACCGCGTGGATCGCGGCCCGCGCGGCGAGGTCGACGCCGGTGGTCGGCTCGTCGAGGAGCACGAGCCGGGGCCGGTTCATCAGGCTCGCGGCGATGTTCACCCGGCGCCGGTACCCCCCCGACAGGACGCCGACCGGGCGCCGGGCCACGTCGGCGATGTCGGCCATGGCCAGGGCGGCCTCCACGGCCGCCTTCCGCTCGCGCCGGGAGACCCCCGCCAATTGCCCGAACACGCCGAGATTCTCCGAGACGGTCAGCCGCGGGTAGAGGGCGATCTCCTGCGGCACCCACCCGATGGCGCGGCGGGCCTGTCCCGCCCGGTACGGATCCGCTCCGGCCACGCGCACCGACCCCGCACTCGGGGCGAGACGCCCCGCCACGAGGCGCATCAGCGAGGACTTGCCGGCTCCGTTCGGTCCGAGCAGCGCCAGGGTCTCGCCGGCCCCGAGGTCGAGATCGACATGATCCAGCACCCGTCGGCCGCTGAGGTCGAGGCCGACGTCCGCGAGCCGGACGAGGGGATCGTCCATCGGTTCACCGGCTCGGCAGGGCACGGCCGAGGCGCACCCGCACGGCGGCGCCGGGCTCCCGGAGGGCGAAGGCCGCCTCGGCGAAATCGGGGCGCGCCCGCCGCCCGACCGTACCCGAGAAGCCGTAGGGCTCCAGCGGCAGGCCGAGACCGGTGCGGTCGAGGCGCCCGTTGCCGTTGGCGTCCTGGTAGGCCGCGACCGCGTAGGTGCCCGGCGGGACATCCCGGAAGGTGAACCGCGCCCGGTCGGCGGTGGCCGGCGCGTCGTCGCCGCGCAGGCACGACGACTCCGAGAGACCGCCCTGGCAGAGGGCGACCCGCACCTGGCCGCCGCCGGGCTCGATCCCGTCGACCTCGACCTGCACGACGGCGGCCCAGGCCGGCACGGTCGCGGCGCAGAGCCAGACCGCGGAGGCAACCGTCGCGCGGCCTGCCAGCCTCCGGAGATACCTCCGGTCGGTCGCCGCGCTCACGAGGCCTCGCCGGAGGTCGCCAGCGGGGCGGTATCGGGGATGCCGGCCGCGGCGGCGGCGCGGGCGCCCGCCAGTTCCTCGATCAGCAGCCGGGCGGAGATGCGGGCGCCCTCGTAGATCACCGGCAGGCCGGAGCCCGGATGGGTGCCGCCGCCGACGATGTAGAGGCCCGGTCCGAAGCGGTTGTGCGGCCGGAAATACAGCATCTGCAGGAGGTCGTGGGCGAGGTTGAAGGTGGCGCCCTCGTGGACGGCGAAATCCTCTTCCCACTGGGTCGGGTCGATGATCCGCTCGTAGCGGATGCGGGACTCGAGATCGTCGATCCCGAGGAGCTTCAGCCGGTCCAGGATCAGGGCGCGGTAGGTCTCGCGCATCGCCGCCCAGTCGATCCCCGCCTTCAGGTTGGGCACCGGCACCAGCACGTAGAGGGCCGTGTGTCCGGGCGGCGCCATGCCGCCATCGGTGTAGCCCGCGTGCTGCACGTACAGGGACGGCTGCATCGGCAGCGTGCCCTCGGTGATCTCGCGGATGTTCTTCTCGTAGCCGTCGGCCAGGAGGATCGTGTGGTGCCCGAGGCTGTCGGGCATTTTCCCCTCGAGGCCGAGATACAGCATGAAGGTCGAGCAGGAGAGCCGGGCCTTCCGGATCTTGGCATCGCGCCAGCGCGGCCGGTGCCGCTCCGGGACGAGGGCGCGGACGACCTTCGCGAAGTCGCCGTTGATCAGCACCGCGTCGGCGTTGAAGGTCTCACCGTCCGCCACGAGACCGCTGGCGCGCTTGCCGTCGAACAGCACTTCCTCGACGTTGCTGTTGAGCCGGAGATCGACGCCCATGCGGCCGGCCAGGCCCGCCATCGCCTCGGAGACGGCGCCGCAGCCGCCCACCGGGTGGTAGACGCCGTGCTCGTATTCGAGGAACGACAGGATGGTGAACAGGCTCGGGCACCGGAACGGCGACATCCCGAGGTATTTGGTCTGGAACGAGAAGGCGAGCCGCACCCGCGGGTCGGCGAAGTGTCGCTTCAGGTCGCGGTCGACGCTCCGACCCGGATGCAGGTAGGGCAGGGCGGCCAGCATGGCCGGACTCGCCATGCTGCGCAGGGTGTGGAAGGCTTGCTCGAGGACCGGCTTGAAGTAGTTCAGCTTGGTCCGGTTCTCGGCGAAGAAGTCTTTGACGTTCTTGGCGTCGTCCGGCGCGAGGCGGGCGATCTCGCGCTCCAGGCGCTCGACGTCACCGGTGGCGCTGATCGTCCCCGTGATGCCCTCCGCGCCCTCGAACACGAGGTGGTACTGCGGGTCGAGCCGCTCGAGCTTGACGTGCTCCTCCAGCCGCTCGCCGCAGCTCGCGAAGATGTCCGCGAGAATCTGTGGATAGAGGAAGAAGGTCGGGCCGATATCGAACCGGTAGCCGCCGGGCGCCTCGACGGTCTTCGTCCGACCCCCGACCTGCGGGTCCTTCTCGAAGATGGTGACGTGGATCCCGGCCCGCGCGAGCAGCAGGGCGGCGGCCAGTCCGCCCGGCCCAGCCCCGACCACGGCCACCCGGCGTCCGGTCAGCGCCCGCAACCCGTCCCCAGACTGAAGCAACGTCCTCGACTCCTCACAGAATCCCGATACCCCATGCGGCCAAGCTAGCTTCGCATCATCGGGCGGCAATTGCAGCCGTTTGTCGCGCGCAGAACGCTGTACACGATCATACCGTGGAGACGCATCCGTAAGGTTTGTGAAGGCCGGATGCGGCGCCTGCCGTCGCGGGCTCTGAGCGGCAGCCTGGCGAGCGCAGGATCCGGTGTCCTGTTCGTCCTGGCCCGCGGAGGCGTTTCAGCGCTGGCCCAGGCGCTCGTACCACGCGTGGGCCCGGGCCGGCGTCCGCTCGAAGGTCCGGACGCCGTGGGCTCCCCGCGTCCGGCGCCATGCCCGCGGCGATTCCCCGAACCGGGCGCGGAATGCGCGGCTCAGATGGGCGGGATCCTTGAAGCCGTGCTCGCTCGCCAAGCGCGCGAGCGCCCGGGTCTCCAGCGGATCCTCCAAGGCGAGCCGGATCGCCTCCAGCCGCTTCTCCCAGACGCGCTGCATGACGCCCCCGGTGCTCCGGAAGGCGCGGTACAGCACCGTCCGCGAGACGCCCGCAGCGTCGGCGAGCCAGTCCGGCGAGAGGTCGGGTGAGGCCAGATGGAGGTCCATCAGGCGCTCGGCCAGGGCGACGAAGCCGACGTCGAATTCCGGGCCCCGCAGGACGTCCGAGGCCGCCGATGGATCGAACAGGCGGCGGACGAAACCGGCCAGCTCGCCCGCGATCGCCGGCTCCTCCTCGGCCGTGGTCGTCGGCAGCCGCCGGTACAGGGCGTGCAGCCGCGCGACGAGCAGACGGTTCCGTTCCCTGTCGAGGAAGATCGGTATCCGCTCGATCGTGCAGTCTGGCAGCAGACGACGCGGTACAGTCAGTCCGATCGCGCTGGAGCGCACCCCGCGGGCATCCAGTTCCCGGCCCATGTTGGCGGCCATGATCCGGTTGCGTTGCTGCACCACCGGGCTGCCCGCGACGTCGCCGGACAGGCCTCCGGACACGTAGAGCATGAACGTGAAGTGATCCGGTGTCGCCGCGGCGTGGCGGCGATCGCGGACCATGTGCTGGGCGGAGAAGACCATCCGGCTGGCGAGGATATCCCCCAGGACCGTGCAGGACAGGTTCCCGCGGGGCACCGGCGCCCCCGCGATCCGCTCGACCCGGACGATCGGCGCCATCAGGTCGCGCCAGGCCGCGAAGGCGTGCGCGGGGTCGAGATGATCGGTGTTGAAGTGAAGCGTCGGGATATTCGACATGCGATCCGGCGCGGCGTCGGGACGGTCGTCGGATCTCAGATTGCGCGCGCCCGCGCGCGGCGTCGAGATGTCAATGTGTTCCAGCTGGAGGCGCGTTCTCCGGCCCTGTTCCGCGGCGTCTACGCGGGGAATACTGACTTCAAGAACCTGCCGGCCCCGGGTCGAACGGTTCGCCGCCGCGGCGCGCTCGCGGTTCGCCGAGGCGCCCTTGGCCGCGGGCGATGGTGTAGAGGGCGATGCCCGCCGCGGTAGCGACGTTCAGCGAGTCGAAGCCGGCGGCCATCGGGATCCGGATCGGCCGCGCCCGGGCCAGCGTCGCCGCGTCGAGGCCGGGGCCCTCGGTGCCGAGAATCAGGAGCGCCCGCGGCGGGGCGGCGCGCGCGTCCAGGGTCTCGCTCGCCCCCGGACTGAAGGCGAGCGGCCGGAGGTCGAGGGTCTCGGCCAGCCGCAGCCAGTCCTGCCCGTCCGGGAGCCGCGCGAAGGGCTGGATCAGGGCGGCCCCGGCCGAGACGCGGATGCTCTTGCGGTAGAGCGGGTCGCAAGTCGCCCCGTCGAGGAGAACGGCGTCGGCCCCGAAGGCCGCCGCGTTGCGGAAGGCGGCGCCGACATTGTCGTGATTGGTCAGGCCGGCCAGGCCGACCACCAGGGCGGGCGCGGGCGGCGGCGGCACGAGGGCGGCCGCGTCGAGCCCCGGCCCGCGCAGGCCGACCGCGAGGACGCCGCGGTGGATCGGGAAACCCGTCACGGCGCTCATCACCGCCTTGGAGGCGCTGTAGATCGGCGGCGGCTCCGGGCAGGCGGCGACGTCGGCGGCGAGGCCCGGCCAGCGCTCGGGCGCGAGGAGGATCGATTCGGCGCGGAACCGGCTGCGGCGGCCGAGCAGCAGCCGCAGGGTCACCTCGCCCTCGACGATGAAGCGCCCGGCGCGGCCCACGAGGTCGCGCTCGCGCATCCGGGTGTAGGGCTCGAGGCGGGGGTCGTCCGGGTCGGTGAGGGGCTCCGGGGCCGGGGGCACCTCAGCCCTGTGACCGGTCGGAGCGGTTCGCCAGCGGGTCGGCCTCGGCCTTGGTCGGCACCTTCACCAGCGCCTCGCCGTCGAGGACCGTCTCGCCGCCCACCGAGCACCGGCACGCGAGGCGCGCGCGCCGCCGCTCGGGCATGAGTTCGGCCACCGTCACGGTGACGTCGACGACGTCGCCGATCCGCACCGGGGCGCGGAAGTTCAGGGTCTGGGAGATGTAGACGGCGCCGGGCCCCGGAAGGCGGGTGCCGAGCACCGCCGAGATCAGCCCGGCCGTGTAGAGGCCGTGGGCGATGCGGGTGCCGAACGGCGTGCGCGCGGCGAAGTGCTCGGACAGGTGGATCGGGTTGCGGTCGCCGGTGATCTCGGCGAAGCCCACCACGTCGGAGGAGGCGATGGTCTTCGACAGGGTCTCCGACAGGCCGACCTCGAGATCCTCGAAATAGAGCACGCGCAGTTCGGGCAGCATGACGCGGCAGACCTCCGGTTCCGGCCGGTCATGCGTCTCGTGTTGCCGGCTCCGGCAACGGCGTCGCACGATCGCGGCGCCGAATCCACCCGGACAAAGGCGTAACGGCCTCGAACTTTCTTGAGCCGCGGACAGGCTTTTCTCAACAGCCGCTCGACAGGGCCGCGCGCGTCGGCGAAGAGGCGTCCCGTGATCGCCGATGATGCGCCCCGGCCCGCGCCGCCCGCCCTCCGCCCGGTCGTCGCCCGCGTGGCGGCGCTCAACCTCGGCTATTTCGGCATCGAGATCGCGGTGGCGCTCGCCATCGGCTCGGTGGCGCTGATCGCCGACAGCCTCGACTTCCTCGAGGACGCGGCGATCAACCTGCTGATCTTCGCGGGCCTCGGCTGGAGCGCGCGCAACCGCGCCCGCCTCGGCACCGCCATGGCGGGGATCCTGCTCCTGCCGGCGCTGGCGGGGGCCTGGGCGGCCTACGGCAAGATCGCCGACTTCACTGCCCCCGCCGCTCTGCCTCTGACCCTCGCGGGGCTCGGGGCGCTCGCCGTCAACCTCACCTGCGCGCTCATGCTCGCCCGGCACCGCTCCGGCTCGGGCAGCCTGACCCGGGCGGCCTACCTCTCGGCGCGCAACGACGCCGTCGCCAACCTGGCGATCATCGCCGCCGGCCTGGTGACGGCCCTCCACCCGTCCCCCTGGCCCGACCTCGTCGTGGCGGCCGGGATCGCGATCCTCAACGCCGACTCGGCCGCCGACATCCTCAAGGCGGCCGCGGCCGAGCGCAGAGCCGCGGGCTAGCGGCCCCGAGCGGCGACACGGCAGCGACCATCATGCGCATCTTCCCCATCTCGGACCTGCACCTGGAGCGGCGGCGCCTCGACCTGATCGCGCCGCCCGCGGAACCGTTCGACCTGCTCGCCTGCCCGGGGGACCTCCACGAGGGGCATCCCGAGCGGGGGCTCGCGGCGCTGCTGCATCTCGCGCAGGGGCGGCCGGTCGTGCTGGTGCCGGGCAACCACGAGCGCTACGCGCCGACCGGGGATCGGCGCACCGCGCCGGAGCTGCTCGCCGCCCTCGAGGCCGAGGTCGGCCGCCTCAACGGGCTCGGCGCGCGGATCCACCTGCTCCAGCGCGCGCGGAGCTGCGTCATCGACGGCGTCCGCTTCGTCGGTACCACCCTCTGGAGCGACTGGGCGCTCGCCGGGCGCTGGCTCGGACCGGACGCGCCGAACCGGCCCGACGATCCGGTGGCCTACGCGGCGTCCCGCATGACCGACCCCGTGACGGGCTCGCGGGAGTATCTCGGCTCGATCCGCAAGGCCGACGGCAGCCCGTGGCAGCCGGCGGACGCGATGGCGGAGCACCGGATCGAGCGGGCGGCCCTGCACGCGGCGCTCCGGACCCCGCACGACGGGCCGACCGTGGTGGTGACCCATCACCCCGCGAGCCCGCTCGCGGCCGATCGCTTCCGGGACGCGCCCGGCGTCCCCTGGTGGGTGCCGGCCTTCTACGCCAGCACGGCCCTCGACGACCTCGCGGAGACCGAGCGGCCGGGGCTGTGGATCTCCGGGCATTTCCACGCCGGCCACGATGTGCGGGTCGGCCGCTGCCGCTGGATCTCGAACCCGGTGGAGGGCACGACCTATCGCGGCGACTTCGTCGTCGAAGTCGAGGATCAGTGATTTAGTCCCCCGCCGAGAGATCGGTCTGTCGAAGCGGTGCGATCGCGCACAGCTCGGCCGTAACGGCCGGATGCTGTCGGAGTGAGCGCCCGTCAAACCCTGATCGGCCCCGGATGACGGGGCTCGGGTTCAGGGTTCCCATGGCCGGTTTTAGCCTGACGTCACGTTGGATCACGGCGGCGGCTCTTGCCGTCTCGGCTCCGATCACCGCCGCGTCGACGGCGACGACCGCGCGGGCGGCGTCCGCGGCGCAGCCGGGACAGACGGTCGGCCTGCCGGTGGGCGACCAGCTGCCGGTCGGCCTGTATTTCGTGAACCTGTCCAGCTTCGGCGTGCGCGGTACCCTCCCGCGCGACTCGTCGACCAACGTCAACCTGCCGACCTTCGCGTGGGCGACGCCCTGGAACGTCGCGGGCGCGCGCCTCCAGTTCTTCTTCACCCAGCCGATCGCGGCGGCGAGCAGCCGGGGCGCCCCATACCAGAGCGGCGTCGGGCAGCAGCTGCTGGCCGCCCAGCTCGCCTGGGACCTCGGCGGCGATGTCGGCTTCAGCTACCTGTTCGGCGGCTACCTGCCGATCCAGACGCGGTTCCTGACGCAGTCAGCCTCTCTGACCCACCGCTTCGCGCTGAGCTACACCGGTCAGGGCTGGAACCTGACGGCGAACCTGCTCTACGGCGTCTTCCTCGACACGCGCTCGCCCAGCGGCACCCTCTACCCGGACTACATGAACCTCGACCTGACCATGACGAAGAAATTCGGCTCCTGGCAGATCGGCGCGGTGGCCTTCGGCTCGACGGACCTTCCCACCGGGGTGGCGAGCTACCGGCCGCAGGGCCAGATCGCGGTGGGCGGGCTCGTCGGCTACAATTTCGGGCCGGTGAACCTGCAGGCCTACCTCACCCACGACGTGGTCGAGCGGAATTACGGCGGCCGCGAGGTCCGCGGCTGGCTGCGCGCGATCGTGCCGCTGTACCAGGACAAGAACGAGGTCGAGCCGGGCCGGACCCTCGTGACGCGGCGTCAGGCCGAGTAGCCGAACCATCGACGCGCCGCGATCGCTCGCGGCCCGCGGTGTCCGTGCTTCCGCGGCGCGGGGCCGAGGGGAGGCATCGCCCGGTCCGGCACAGCTCCGCCGTCGGGCCGTGCCCCATCGCGGCGGGGCAGGGGCGACCCGGTCACGGCCGGCGCGGATCTCGGACTTGCCCGACATCCGCGCCGCCGACAGCGGCTTGCGCCTGCTCGGCGCGGAGGCTCAGCCGTGCACCAGCACGTTGCGGAACTGCCACGGATCGCTGGTGTCGATGTCCTCCGGGAACAGGCCCGGACGGTCGGTGAGCGGCGTCCAGTCCGTGTACACGCCCACGACCGGGCCAAGATACGGGGTCTGGACCTCCAGGCAGCGGCGGAAGTCCATCTCGTCGGCCTCGACGATGCCGGCCTCCGGGTTCTCCAGGGCCCAGACCATGCCGGCGAGCACCGCCGAGGTCACCTGCAGGCCGGTGGCGTTCTGGTAGGGGGCGACCCGGCGGGTCTCCTCGATGGAGAGCTGCGAGCCGTACCAGTAGGCGTTCTTCTCGTGGCCGTAGACGAGCACGCCGAGCTCGTCGATGCCGTCGACGATCTCGGTCTCGTCGAGGATGTGGTGCTGCTCCTGCACCTGGGCCGCCTTGCCGAACATCTCGTGGAGCGACAGCACGGCGTCGTCGGCCGGGTGATAGGCGTAGTGGCAGGTGGGCCGGAAGACCGGCTTATCGCCCTCGCGCACCGTGTAGTAGTCGGAGATCGAGATCGCCTCGTTGTGGGTCACGAGGAAGCCGAACTGCGAGCCGGCGGTCGGCACCCAGGTGCGCACCCGCGTGTCGGCCCCCGGCTGCAGCAGGTAGATCGCGCAGCGCGAGCCCTTCTCCTGCTCACGGGCGTTGGCGGGCTTCCAGGTCTCGTGCGTGCCCCAGCCGAGCTCGGCCGGCTGATTGCCCTCGGAGACGAAGCCCTCGACCGACCACGTGTTGACGAAGACCCCCCGCGGCTTCGGGGTCTTGGCGCGCTGGGTGTCCCGCTCGGCGATGTGGACGCCCTTGACGCCCAGGTCCTTCATCAGGGCGGCCCACTCGGCCTTGGTCTTCGGCTCCGGCCGCTGGAGGCCGGTATCCTGGGCGATGTTCAGGAGCGCCTGCTTGACGAACCACGAGACCATGCCGGGATTGGCGCCGCAGCAGGAGACCGCGGTGGTGCCGCCGGGCTTCTGCGCGCGCGCGTCGAGGATGTTCTCGCGGAGCGCGTAGTTGGTGCGGTCGCCCTGGCTCTTGGTCTTGTCGAAGTAGAAGCCCGGCCAGGGCTCGGCCACGGTGTCGATGTAGAGGGCGCCGAGCTCGCGGCAGAGCTCCATGATGGCGCGCGAGGAGGTATCGACCGACAGGTTGACGCAGAAGCCCTGGCCGCCACCTTTGGTGAGGAGCGGCGTGAGCACGGCGCGGTAGTTCTCCGGCGTCAGGGCGACCTTCTCGAACCGGAGGCCGTGCTTCTCGGCGAGAGGCCGATGCGTGTCGACCGGGTCGATCACCGTGAAGCGCGCGCGGTCGTACTCGAAATGGCGCTCGATGAGCGGCAGGGTGCCCCGGCCGATCGAGCCGAAGCCGATCATCACGATGGGGCCGGTGATGCGGCCATGGATCGGGTGACGGGTCGGCTGATCGGTCATGCGGGACATCCTCGTCTGGCGGGCGCCGGGCGCGTCCGCTCATCTGGCTCGCGGGCGGGTTATGGCGCGCGTGTGACAGTGCGGCGACAGGCCCGCGCCGCCGGGGCGGGGCCGGGGCGGTCCAGGGTCCGAGTCGCCGGAAACGCGCTCAATGGCGGCTCGCCCGTCGCCGGTCAACCGCGCCCGCCCGACCGTTCGTTAACGCGTCCTTTCCCGGACGCGGCGCAAGCCATGAGTTCGATGCATGCGTCCCCCAACGTCTGCTCAGTGGCAGGCTCGGGATGCAGGTCTCATATTGCGGTGCAGCAAGGTCGCACAGAGGACCGCAGGAACTGGGGAACTCCGAAACGCCCGGCACCCCGCATCTGGAGTCCGCCATGCTCGCGCTCATCACATCCCGGATCCCCGGCCCGGCCGTCGAGACCGCCGATCGCGATCCCGGCTTCCTGACCCTCGTCTTCGCTGTCGCCCGCACGGTGCGCAGCGGCGCGGAGAGTGCCTTCGCGCGCCGCTGCGCCCTCGCCCGCTCCATCGGCGGCCCGAATCCTCTCTGAGAAGCGCGCAACCCACCGGCGCTGCCCCTGGCGATTGCGTCGCCCCGGCTTGAGCATTAGGCGGCACTGCCGCCCAATGGCTCTCCGGGGGATCGTGATTCCATGCCGACATTTCGTGCGCTTCTGCGTCTCAGCCTGATCGCGACGTCGCTCACGGCGGTCCCGATCCTGGCGGCGCGCGCGCAGGATGCCGAGCCCGCGGCCGCGCCGGCCGCCGAAGCGCCCGCGAAGCCCAAGCCCAAACCGCGGCCGAAGCCGGCTCCCCACAAGGCGGCCAAGCCAGCCGAGGCGGCGAAGCCCGAGGAGGCCGCCGCGCCTGCGGCCGCGCACGCCGCGTGGCCCACCGGCGCCAGCACCGTCAGCGAGAGCTACGGCGACTGGACGATGACCTGCACGCGCCCGAGCGACAAGGTCACCTGCATCGTGGCCCAGGCGCAGGGCGATTCGCGGACCGGCCGGCGCAAGTTCGGCTTCGAGCTGCAGACGCCCGCGAACGGCCGGGCCGAGGGGATCGTGCTGATGCCGTTCGGGCTCGCCATCGAGCCGGGCGTGACCTTCAAGCTCGACGAGCAGACCCTCGGCAAGGGCGCCCCCTACACGACCTGCAGCGCCGAGGGCTGCATCGTGGCGATCAGCTTCCCGACGCTCGCCCTCGACGGCATGCGCACCGCCAAGGCGCTGACCGTGACCGGCGAGAAGGCCGGCGGCACCGAGCCGGCCACCATCACGGTGCCGCTGACAGGCTTCCCGCAGGCCTTCGACCGCGCCGTCGCCCTGAGCGGCTGAGCCCGCCGCGGCCCGCGGCCTTTTCCGGTTACGGTTAAGCCAGTGTTAGCCGCGGTCGATCACGATGCCGCCGAGATGTGGCGCCGCGCGCCGCGAGCCCCTCAGGGGCCGCGCGCCGGGTTCGGATCGGCGAGGCGATGGGATCGGTTGGCGGGCGACCCCGGGTCGGTCGAGGACGTGGCGCGCGGCTGCTGACCGCGTCGCTGGCGCTGCTCGCCCTCCTGGCCGGGCTCGCTCCGGCGCTGGCCGCGCGGCTCGTCAGCATGAAGGGCAGCGAGGCCGGCACCGGGGCCGGCGGCTACGGCCGGATCGTGCTCACCTTCGACAAGCCGGTCACGGTCAAGGCGAAGCTCGCCGGCGGCGTGCTGCTCGTCAGCTACGGCGAGCGGGTCGCGCCCGGACCCGAGCATCTCGTGGACGAGATGCCGGCCTTCATCGCCAGCGTCCGCCGCGATCCCGACGGCACGGGTCTCCGCCTCGCCCTGCAGCGTCCCTTCCGGGTCAACGTCCAGTCGGCCGGCGAGCGCGTGTTCGTGGACCTGCTTCCGGAAGGGTGGTCCGGCCTCATGCCGCCGCTGCCGCCCGAGGTGGTTGCCGAGCTCGCCCGTCGGGCCCGGGTTGCCGAGGAGGCGCTCAGGGCGCGCACCCCGGAACCGGTGCGCCGGACGCTGTCGCTCGAGCTGGCGCTGCTCCCGACCCTGACGCGGCTGTCGCTGCGTCTGCCCGCGGAGGCCGTCTCCGCGGTGACCGCCGAGGGGCCCGCGACGCGCGTGCGGGTGATCGGCGCCTGGACCATCGATCCGAGCGGAACCCGCGGCCGTCCGCGGCCCGGGATCGCCAAGCTGGCGACGGAGACCGACGCGAACTCGGCGAGCCTCCTGATCACGCCCGAGGACGGGTTCACGATCGGCACGGAGCGGGAGGACGGCGCCATGTTGGTGGACGTGGTCCGCCGCAAGCCGCTGGAGCCGGCCACGGCCGCCGTCGAGGTGCCGGGGCCCGCCGCCGCGAAGCCGGCCCCGTCGCCCCCGGTCGCGCCGCGTCCGGCCCCCGCCCCGGCGCCGTCACTCGCGTCTCGCCCGCCCGAACCGCCGCCGACGCGCCGGGCCGGCGGCGGCCTGCTCTTCCCGTTCAAGACCCTCCCGCCGGCGGTCCTGTTCGAGCGCGGCGGCATCGCGACGCTGGCCTTCGAGACCGCCGAGCCGGTGGTCGTCCCGCCGTCGAGCCAGGGTCTCGCACCGACGGGCGCGCCCACCCGGACCGGTCCGCTCACGGTCGTGCGGTTCCCGGTCCCGCCCGGCCGCCTCGTCGATCTCAACGCCGTCACCACCGGGACCGGCGTGGCCTGGGAACTCTCGGCGGGGGATACGCTGAGTCCGAGCGACACGATCGATCCCGTCCGCAAGCCCGACCCGTCCGGCCGCATCGCCGTCACCCTGACTCTGCCGCATCCCGGATCGACGACGTGGCTCGCCCTCGACGACGAGCGGATCGCGGTCGTCACGTCGGCCGCGCAGCGCCCCGTCGGCAATCCCAAGAACCGTCGCTTCGTCGATTTCGAGATCCTGCCGAGCCGGCACGGCCTCGCGGTGCTCGCCGGCGCCGACGACTTGGCGGTGCGGCCCGAGTTCGAGGGCGTCTCGATCGGCCGCGAGGGCGGCCTCGCCGCCTCGATGGCGGCGCGCAAGCCGGACACGGTGCTCACCGACGCGGGAACCCTCGCGATCGCGCGGGAGCCCTGGGAGCGCGCCCGGATGGGGAATGTCCGCGAGACCCTGCGCGGCCTCTTCGACGCGGCTGTGGCGGCGCCGCCGTCGGAGCGCGGCCCGGCCCGCCTCGCGCTGGCACGCGCGGACCTCGCCAACGGCCTCGACTACGAGGGCCTGATCGCCCTCGAGATCGCGGCCGCCGACGATCCGCTCCTGGCCACGCAGCGCGAGACCGCCCTCCTGCGGGGCATCGCCCTGGTGCGGATCGGCCGGAACGCCGAGGCGCTGAAGGCCCTCAGCGTCCCGCCCCTGGTCGACGACCGCGAGGCCGCTCTGTGGCGGGCGATGGCCTCGGCCGGGGCGGGCGACTGGAAGACGGCGGAGTTGGGCTTCCTCAAGGTGCTGCCGCTGGCCAACGGCTATCCCGCGGACGTCGCGCAGCTCATCCGGGCCCGCGCCGCCGAATCGGCGATCGAGAACGGCGATGCCGAGACCGCCGCCGCGCGCGCCGAGGCGGAGCGCGCCCTGCCGCCCTGGATCCGTGATCGGCTGGCCCTGGTTCGCGCCCGCGTGGCCGAGGCCACCGGCCAGACCGAGGCGGCCCTGGACGCCTATGCCCGGCTCGACGATTCGGCCGTGCGCCCGGTCTCGGTCGAGGCCGCCCTGCGCGGCGCGCTCCTGGCTCAGGCTTCCGGCAAGCTGGCCCCCGAGGCCGCCATCGAGAAGCTGGAGCGGCTCGGCCTGACTTGGCACGGCGGCCCGACCGAGGATGGCATCACCGCGGGCCTCGCCCGCCTCTACCTCGCCGCCGGCCGGTGGCGCGACGCCTTCGCGGCGGTGCGCCGGGCCAACGTCTCCGCCCCCAACGCCCCCGGGACGGCGGCCCTGACGCGGGAGGCGCAGACGGCCTTCGAGAACCTCTACCTCACCGACAAGGGCAACACGCTGCCCGGGGTCGAGGCCGTGGCGCTCTTCCTCGATTTCCGCGAGCTGAGCCCGATCGGGCGGCGCGGCGACGAGGTGGTGCGCCGGCTGGCCGACCGCCTCGTGACCCTCGACCTCCTCGATCCGGCCGCCGACCTGCTGCAGTACCAGATCGACAATCGCCTCACCGGCCCGGCGCGATCCGCGGTAGCGGCGCGGCTCGCGACGATCCGGTTGATGGACGACAAGCCGATGGAGGCCCTGAAGGTCCTCGACGCCACCGAGCTCCCCGAGCTTCCGGGCGAGCTGAGGCGCGCCCGCGGGCTCGTCCGCGCCAGGGCCCTGTCGGACCTCACCCGCACCGATCTGGCGCTGGAAACGATCGAGGACGAGAGCGGCCCGGACATCGACCGTCTCCGCGCCGACATCTACTGGGGCGCGCGCCGCTGGCGCGAGGCCGGGGAGGCCCACGAGGCGCTGCTCGGCGACGCGTGGCAGTCCGGCCAGCCGCTGGACGAGCAGGCGCGCGCCGATGTCGTGCGCGCCGCGATCGCCTACGATCTCGCGCACGAGGCCATGGGCCTGGAGCGGCTCAAGGCGAAGTTCTCGGAAGGGATGGCTGCGAGTCCGGACGCCCGCACCTTCGCGCTGCTGACCGGCACCGACCCGACCCGGGCACCGGGCTTCCGGGACATCGCGGCGCGCGCCACGAAAGTCCAGACGCTGTCGGCCTTCCTCGCCGAGTATCGCAAGCGCTATCCGGATGCCGCCGCCCCCGATCGCGGCCGCCCCGACGCGCCGGGGGCGGGCGGCGAGGCGGCGGCCGACGGTGCGCAGGGCGGCCAGCAGCAGAGCAGCGCCGAGACACCCGGTACGCCCCCCGGGTGAGCGCGGCGGTCGTCATCGACCCGGACGCCTTCCTCGAGACCGAGCGCGGCCGCGTCTGGACGCCCGAACGGAACGCCGAGGCGTGGCGGCTGGCCCTCGCGGCGCTGAGCGCGGCGCTCGCGGCGGACTCGGTCGAGCGGCTCGTGGTCGTGTGCGGGCTGCAGGGGGCCGGCAAGTCCACCTGGATCGCCCGGCAGCGACCTCAGCTCGGCCGCGTCTATTTCGACGCGGCCTTGCCTGGCCGGCAGCACCGCGCGCCGATCCTCGCCATCGCGCGAGCCCGCGGTGTCGCCGCGGAGGCGGTCTGGATCCGCGCGCCGCTCGCGGTCGCCCTCGAACGGAACCGGCGGCGCGCCGCCGACCGGCAGGTTCCCGAGGCGAGCGTCCGCTCCGTCGACCGACTGTTCGAGCCGCCCTCGCGCGCGGAGGGCTTCGCGGCGGTCCGGATCGTCGACGCGGCGTCCCGGGCGGACTGACGGCCCGGGACGCCGCCGTCATCCGCCGTAGCTCTGGACCAGGGATCCGGCGACGAGGGTCCAGCCGTCGACCAGCACGAAGAAGATCAGCTTGAACGGCAGTGCGACCGTGGCCGGCGGGACCATCATCATGCCGACGGCCATCAGCACCGAGGCGACCACGAGGTCGATGATCAGGAACGGGATGAACAGCAGGAAGCCGATCTCGAAGGCGCGGCGCAGTTCCGAGATCATGAAGGCCGGTGTCACGATCTCCAGGCCGACATCCTCGGGGCCCTTCGGCGCCGGCACCTTGGCGAGGTCGAGGAACAGCTTCAGGTCCTTCTCGCGGACGTTGCGCAGCATGAAGGTCTTGAACGGTGCCGAGGCGCGCTCGAACGCCTGCGCCTGCGTGATCCGGCCGGCGATCAGCGGCTCGATGCCGGCGCTGTAGGCGGCGCGGCCGGTCGGGGCCATCACGAAGGCGGTCAGGAACAGCGCGAGGCTGACGAGCACCGCGGTCGGCGGCGCCGTCTGGGTGCCCAGCGCCGACCGCAGGATCGACAGCACCACGACGATGCGGGTGAAGGCCGTGGCCATCACCAGCACCGAGGGGGCCACCGCCAGGACGGTGATGAGCGCCACGAGCTGGAGGGCGCGCTCGGTGGTGCCGCCGGCGCCGAGATCGAGGGTGACGCTCTGCGCGACGGCCGGTCCGGCGGCGAGCAGTCCTCCGGCCACCGCGCCCAGTGCGGCGAGCGCGGCGAGCGCGATCCGCAGCAGGCGCGGCTTCGGGACCTCGCGCGTCCGGCGCATCGGGCGTGTCGGCACGGGAAGGTCTCGGGTCACGGACGGTCGCAACTGGGTGTGGCCGCGCGCACGCCGGCGCGGCGGGCCTCGAGGTTCTGCCAGACGAGCAGGGCCGGCAGGCCGAGCACCACGTCGGGCACGCGGCGCGCGAGCGACAGGGCGAGGGCGGTCCCGGCGTCGATGCCGAACAGGCCGCAGACCAGCACGAGCCCGCCTTCCTGGACGCCGAGCCCGCTCGGAACCAGGAAGGCAGCGGCCTTGATCGCCTGGCTCAGCGCCTCGATCACCAGGATGTCGGCCCAGCCGACATGGTCCACGCCGATGCAGGCGAGGACGACCGCGACCTCGGCCGTGCCGAGCAGCCAGGCCAGGGCGTGAAGGGCGAAGGACTGGGCGAGATGGCCCCGGCGACCCGGAGCCCAGACCGCGTCCAGCGCGCCCTGGATCCGGCGGTTCGGCTCGGGGCGGGCCTCGGCCTCGCGCACGAAGCGCCGTCCGAGGGCGGCGACGCGGTCCTCGAGCACCCGCACGATGCCGGTCCGCTGGAGAGCGAAGAACGCCGCCACCGCCAGCCCGGCCACGACGAGCGTCCGCAGCGTCCAGCTGGCGAGGGCGGCCGCCTCGGCGCCCTCGACCCGGCTCAGGAGGCCGGCGCCGAGCCCGGCGAACAGGGCGAGTGTTCCGACCTGGAACAGCATGTCGGCCAGGACGGAGGCGGCCGCCAGGGAGCCGGCGACTCCCCAGAAGGTCAGGAGGCGGGCGCCCAGGACGTCCCCGCCCACCGAGGCCACGGGCAGGAGCACGTTGATGCCTTCGCGGACGAAGCGCAGGATCAGGCAGGCCGGAGCCGTCGCGGGCGCCAGACCGTCGAGGATGCGCGCCCAGGCGAGCCCGCAGAGCAGGATGACCAGGATCCGCACCAGCGTGACGCCGGCGAAGCCCGCCACGCCGATCCGCCCGAAGGCCGCGGCCACGGCGGCGAGATCGTTGGTCGCCACGAGCCAGACCGCGAGGCCGAGGCCGATCAGGGTGCCGAACAGCGGCAGGCGACGCAGCGCGGCGTGGGCCGCCCGCCGCTTCCGGGAAACGCGGTCGCCGGTCACGGTGTGAGGGCCTCGCGTCGAGAGGCGGGCAAGAGCGCGCTCCAGGTTGTACCGGTCAGCGGACCGGCGGCGATTCGTCGGGTGGTATCGCCGCTAGAGTCGTATTGGGGCCGAATTCGGGGACCGCACGGCGCGGCAGGACGGGATTGAGCACCGCGGCGAGCGCCTCGGCGGCATCGGCCGCGGGGTCGAGCAGGACGACCCGGCCCGCGGCCAGGCTCGCGCCGGTCGCGACCGCCACGGCGCGCTTCGGGCAGGGACCGAGGCAGCCCGATTCCACGATGCGGAGCTTCTGACGGCGCCCGGCTCCCCCGTCGCGGGCGGCCCGCTTCCCGGCCTTCTTCAGCAGCGCGCGGAGATCGCGCCCGCGCAGGCCCTGCCGCTTGGCGCATTTGGAGCAGACGACCACGATCTCGGACAGGTTGGTCTTGGCCGTGCGGCCGGCCGGGCGGCCATCCGGGGCCGCGGCACGCGGTTCTGTCATCATTCAGAGACTGTAGGACGCGATACCCGTCCCGGGCTACGGCCCCCGTCGCCGCGGTGCAGCAGCCGAGAGGCGGTCGGGCCGGGCGCCATAAAAAGGGCCTAAAAGAACGGGATCCCGGTCACCGCGCACGGGCCGCCCCTCGGCCGGCGCCGCGGCAGCGGAACCGGCGCAGACCCAGGAACAAAGAGCGGATGAGCTTCGACGACGTCAAGGACGACACGCGCGAAGGCGAGATCGTGACGTTCGCCGCTCCGACCATGACGGAGTTGCGGCGCAGTGCGGAGACGATCCGGCCGGTGCCGGAGAAGCGCACCGCGCGGGCCCTCGTGACCACGGTGCGGCAGCGTCTCGACTGGAGCCGTCTGCCGGGCCTGCGCCCCCGCGAGGAGGACACCTCGACCTACGGCGCGCGGATCATCCGCCGCGTCGGCCTGTTCGTGCTCCTGCCGACCCTCGTGGTCGGGCTCTACCTGTTCGCGTTCGCGTCCAACCAGTACGTCGCCGAAGCCCAGTTCGCGGTCCGCGGCAATGTGGAGCCGATGGAGAACATCTCGCTCGGCCAGTACACGAACCTCATTCAGAAGCACAACAGCCAGGACAGCTTCATCGTCCGCGACTTCATCAACAGTCAGACGCTGGTCGAGGCGCTCGAGAAGAGCATCGGCATCTCCAAGATGTTCTCCCGGTCCGAGGCGGATTTCTGGGCCCGCTTCGACCCCAGTGATCCCATCGAGGACCTGACCAAATACTGGCGCAAGCACGTCGAGGCGCATATCGACTCGATCTCGGGCGTGATCCGGCTGTCCGTGCGCGCCTTCACGCCCGAGGACGCCCTGACCATCGCACAGGCGGTGGTGTCGCGCTCCGAGGCGCTGATCAACGACATCTCGAAGCGCGCGCAGGCCGACATGGTCGCCCAGGCCGAGGCCGACGCGAAGACCGCGCAGGACCGGCTGCGCAAGGCGCACGTGGCGCTCCAGGCGTTCCGCAACCAGTGGGGCGTGATCGATCCGATCAAGACCGCCGAGGGGACGCTGACCACGCTGACCCTCCTGCGGAAGGACAAGCTGAAGGCCGAGAACGACCTGCAGGTCCTGCGCAGCTCCAATCTCGACGAGCGCTCGCGCTCGATCCAGACGCTGGTGGCCAACATCGCGGCCATCGATCAGCAGATGAAGGCGCTTCAGGACGAGCTGACGAGCGCCAACGCCGCTGCCGGCGGCCAGAACATGACCGAGGCGCTGCTCCAGTACGAGGGCCTGCTGGTCGAGCGGACCATCGCCGAGAAGCTCGAGGAGTCGGCCCACAGCCTGCTGGACCGGGCCCGCATCTCGGCCAGCAAGCAGCACATCTTCCTGGCCACGTTCGTGCCGCCGGTCCTGCCGACCGACAGCCTCTATCCCGAGCGGGGCCACTCCCTGCTGGTGTCGTTCTTCTGCTTCCTGGTGATCTGGAGCTCGTCCGCGCTGCTGATCGCCGGCATCCGCGACCAGCGGATGTAGTCGCGGGGACCGCGGCCCCGGGATCTGGATCCCGGGGCGCGCGATCTGTAGAGGGAGGCGGCCCGGCGAACCGGGCGCCCCTGGATGAGCGAAGTCTAACGGTCCATGTCGGATTTCTCCGATCTCGTCGCGAAGGCGATCCAGCCGTCGATGACCCGTGAGGAGCGCGAGGCGGTCTACACGGTCGTGCGGCAGGCCGTGCTCCGGCTGCAGGAGCGGGAGGCGTTCCCGCCCGACGATCCGCGGGTCGCCCTTCAGCGCCACCTCGTCGAGGAGACGATCCGCGACGTCGAGGGCGACGTCGCCCGCTACGAATCCCTGCGCAAGCTCGACGCTGCCTTCGCGGCCCAGGCCGAGGCCCACAAGGCGGCCCAGGGCGGGCGGCGCTAGAGCGTCTCTCCCGCTCCGCTCCCGTCACGGCCCGGGTCCGCCCTGCGCTGGCGCGTCGGGATCCCGGGCTCCGCCGCCCGGCCCCGGGATGGCAGGGTGAAGCCGATCCCGAAGCCCCTACAGGGACACGCGCGTCAGCCGCAGGCGACGCTCGCCCGGACGCTGCCGGGCTCGGCCACGTCGAGACCGGCCGAGACGTACTCGTTGAGCTTGTTGCGCAGGGTCCGGATCGAGATGCCGAGGATCTTGGCCGCGTGGGTCCGGTTGCCGAGGCAATGGTCCAGCGTGTCGAGGATCAGGTCGCACTCGACCTGCGCCACGGTCCGGCCCACCAGCCCGCGGGTGGCGGCCTCGGCGACCTGCGCGGCGCGCGCGGCCGGCCCCTCCGCCGCGAAGGTCTCGCCCTCGGGCGAGAGGATCGCCTCCGGGCCGATCGCGTCGCCCGAGGCGAGCAGCACCGCCCGGTGCAGAGTGTTCTCCAGCTCGCGCACGTTGCCGCGCCACGGGTTCCGCAGCACGAGCGCCCGGGCCTCCGCGGAGAGCGGGCGGACCGGCATCCCGTTCACGGCGGCGTATTTCCGGGCGAAGTGAGTGGCGAGTTCGAGGATGTCGGCCGGTCGCTCGCGCAGCGGCGGGAGCCGCAGCCCGACGACGTTGAGGCGGTAGAGCAGGTCCTCGCGGAACGTGCCCTTGCGGACCTCCTCGGCGAGGTTGCGGTTCGAGGTGGCGAGCACGCGGATGTCGACCCGGACCGGGGCGGTGCCGCCGACCCGGTCGATCACCCGCTCCTGCAGGGCGCGCAGCAGCTTGGCCTGCAGGCGCACGTCCATCTCGGAGATCTCGTCGAGGAGCAGCGTGCCGCCGTTGGCCTCCTCGAACCGGCCGATGCGTCGGGCGACCGCGCCGGTGAACGCGCCCTTCTCGTGGCCGAACAGCTCGGACTCGAGCAGGGCCTCGGGGATCGCCGCGCAGTTCACCGAGACGAAGGGCTTGCCCGCCCGGTTGGACTTCTGGTGGACGTGCCGGGCCAGCACCTCCTTGCCGGTGCCGCTCTCGCCGGTGATCAGCACCGAGGCCTCGGAGCGGGCGACCTGCTCGGCGAGCTTGACCACCCGCTCCATGGACGGGTCGCGCCAGACGAAGGCGGCGCGGTCGGTGGCGACTGCCTCCAGCACCGCCGCGATCATCTCGGGATCGGGCGGGAGCGGGATGTATTCCTTGGCGCCCGCCCGGATCGCCGCCACGGCGGCTGAGGCGTCCGCCGAGACGCCGCAGGCGACCACCGGCGTGCGGATCCGCTCCCCCTCCAACGCGGTGACGAGCTCCCGGATCGGCAGCCCCACGTCGATCATGATGAGGTCGGCGCCCCGCGCGCGCAGGACGGTGAGGCCCTGCGGAACGGCGTCGGCCTGCGTGACGGCGGCGCCGCGCTGCATGGCGATCTTCGAGGCGGTGATCAGCTCGCCGTTGAGCCGCCCGATCATCAGGAGCCGCATGGTTCGTCCCTCTCAAAACCCGGGCGCGGACAGCCCCCCGGCATCCGCACCGAACAATCACTCACCCTTGACGATCTCGGTCATCGTCACGCCGAGGCGGTCCTCGACGAGGACGACCTCGCCGCGGGCGACCAGCCGGTTGTTGACGAACACGTCGATCGCCTCGCCGACCTTCCGGTCGAGTTCGAGCACCGCGCCGGGCGCGAGCCGGAGCAGGTCGCCGATCGGCATCCGGGCGGAGCCCAGCACCGCCGAGACCATCACGGGCACGTCGAAGAGCTGCTCCAGGTCGGCCGCCGTCTTCGGCGTGGTGGGTGCGTCGCGGATCGAGCCCGCCGCGTAGTCGGTGTCGTGCTCGCCGAGCTGGGGCAGGCTGAAATCGTCGGACATCAGGATCTCCTCACGGGCTCGTCGGCAGGCCGAGGGCGTCGAGCACCGCCGCCTCGATGCGGGCGCGCTCCCGCACGATGCCGCCGTCCGCCCACTCGATGCGGGCGTCGCCCGCCGCCATGTCGGGATCGCCCAGCACCACGAGCCGGCCCTCGTAGCCGCGCTCGCGGGCAAGGCGCTTCACCAGGGCCTCGGCGTCCTCGACGAGGCTGTCGTGCACCCGCACCACCAAGTGCGGCACGCCGCGCAGGTGCTGGAGCGCCGTCCGGGCCGCCTCGCCGATCCCGGCGAGCGGGGCGGCGTCGAGGGCGTCGCCGGCCACCTTCCGGGCGATCAGCATGGCCACCTCGACCGCCTGCGCCTCGCGCTCGAGGTCGCGCGCGTCGGCCTGGGCGATCAGGCCCGCGGTGGCGAGCGCCAGGCGGGTCATGGCATCGGCGAGCCGGCCCTGGACCTGCGCCTCGGCCTGGACCCGGCCCTCCTGCATGCCGCGGGCGTGGGCCTCGGCCTCGACGCGGGCCGCGGCCTCGGCGGCGCGCTGGGCCTCGGCGCTGGGGCGGGCGCTGCGGAAGTCGGTCTCGAACAGGAACGGCTTCGCACTCCGGGCGGATTGGGCGCTCAATAGACCAGCTCCTCCTCGGCGCTATTCTTCGCGATCATGATCTCGCCCTTCTCGGCGAGGTCCTTGGCGATCTCGGTCATCTTGGCCTGCGCCTCGTCCACCTCCTTGAGGCGGACCGGCCCGAGCGAGGCCATCTCGTCCGTGAGGTTCTTGGCCGCGCGGGTCGACATCTGCCTCAGGAAGAAGCCGCGGGTGGGCTCGTTGGCGCCCTTGAGCGCGCGGCACAAGGTGTCGTTGTCGATGCCGCGCAGCAGCGTCTGGACGCTGCCCGGATCGAGCTTCAGCAGGTCCTCGAAGGTGAACATCAGCTCCCGGATCCGCTTGGCCGAGCCGCGGTTGGCCTGGTCGAGCGCGGCGAGGAAGCGGCCCTCCGTCTGCCGGTCGAAGGCGTTGAACACGTCGGCCATCATCTCGTGGGCGTCGCGGCGCTGGGTCTGGGCGATGGTCGACACGAACTCGACCCGCAGGGTCTCCTCGATGTGGCGCAGGGCCTCCTTCTGCACCGTCTCCATGCGCAGCATCCGGTTGAGGACGTCGATGGCGAAATCCTCGGGCAGGATGGTCAGCACCTTGGCGGCGTAGTCGGCCCGCACGCGCGACAGCACCACCGCCACGGTCTGCGGGTACTCGTTGCGCAGGAACGAGGCGAGGATCTCCGGATCGACCTGGGCGATCGAGGCCCAGACCCGCTTGCCGGACGCGCCCTTGATCTCCGCCATGATCAGCGAGACCTGGTCGCTCGGGAAGATCTTCAGGAGCAGCGCCTCGGTCCGCTCGAAGTTGGACGAGATGCCGCCGCTGTTGCTGAGCTTCGTCACGAACTCGATGATCAGCTTCTCGACGGTGGTCGCCTCCAGCGTGCCGAGCTGGACCATCGCGTGGCTGACCTTCTTGATCTCCTCCTCTTCGAGCATCTGCCAGATCGGCGCGCCTTCCTCCTCGCCGAGCATCAGCAGGAGCGCGGCGGCGCGCTGCGGGCCGGGCATCGACGCGAACGAATCGCCGCCCGCCGTCGCCAGCGTGTTCGCCAGACCCTGTCCCGCACCTGCCGCCATCGTGTTGCCCTCGACGCCCTACGCTTCACTCTTCCTGGATCCAGGTGCGCAGCACCTCGACGGTCTCGGACGGGCTCGCCCGGACCATGTCGACCACGCGCTGGACCGTCTCGGCCTGGACCTGGCCGTTGATCTTGGCGAACTCCATCAGCCGCGCGGTCGGGCTGTCGCGGTCGATGACCGTCACGGTCCCGCCCGGACCCGCGACCGCGGCGGCGTCGCCGGGGATCGCCAGTCCCGACGCGGTCAGGGCCGGCGCTTCCGGCACCGGCGCGAGCACCTGGCGCACCAGGGGGCGGACCACCGTGAGGAGGACGATCAGGGTCAGCAGCGCCAGGACGGCGAGCTCGGCCATGCGCAGCACGTCGTCCTTGGTGGGGGCGAGCAGCGACTCGATCAGCGTCGGCTCGGTGAATTGCGGCACGCTCGGCGCTTCCGCGAAGCGCAGGTTCACCACCTCGATCTGGTCGCCGCGGGCCTTGTCGAAACCGACCGCGCCGCGGACCAGGGCGGTGATCCGCTCGATCTCGGCGGGCGTGCGCGGGCTATAGGTCTGCTTGCCGTCGGGCGCGGCGGCGTAGACCCCGTCGAGCACCACCGCGACCGACAGGCGCTTGATCCGGCCGCCCTCGGCGATCTCGGTCTTGGTGACCCGGGAGATCTCGTAATTCGTGGTTTCCTCGTTCTTGTTGGTCGCGTCCTTGGGCGTCGGCGCCTTGTCGCCGCCATTGGCGCCGGGCAGCTCGTTGCCGACGCTGACCTGCCCCTCGGCATTGCCGGTGACCGCCGATTCGGTGCGGGTCTGGGCGGAGCGCACGACGCGGCTCTCGGGATCGAACGTCTCGGAGCGGCTCTCGACCCGGTTGAGGTCGAGTTCCGCGTTGACCTGGACGCGGGCCCGGCCCGGGCCGACGATGCCGGCGACGACGTCCTCGATCTGGCCGCGCAGGCGCCGCTCGAGGGCGACCTGCCGGTCCTCGAACCCGCTGGCGACGTCGGTCGCGGCATCCCGCGCGCCGTCCGCCAGGAGCCGGCCGCGCTCGTCGACGATCGAGATCCGCTCGGGCTTGAGGCCCTCCACGGCGGAGGCCACGAGATGGCGGATCGCCCGGACCTGCCCGGCATCGAGGTCGCCCATCAGCTTCAGCACGATCGCCGCGCTCGGGCTTTCCCGGTCCCGCTCGAACAGGCGGCGCTCCGGCAGGACGAGGTGGACACGGGCCGCCTGGACCCGGCCGATCGCCCGGATCGAGCGCGCCAGCTCGCCCTCCAGGGCGCGCAGGTGATTCACGTTCTGAACGAAGTTGGTGGACGAGAACGCGTCGCCCTTGTCGAAGATCTCGTAGCCGACGCCGCCCTGGGTCGGCAGCCCCTTGCCGGCGAGGTCCATGCGCAGCTTGGCGAGGTCCGGGCGCGGGGCCAGGATCGTCTGCCCGGCATCGCCCCGCGTCTCGTAGCGGATCCCGCGGCTGTCCAATTCCCGGACCACGGACGCGGAGTCCTGCATCGACAGGTCGGAGAACAGCACGCCCATATCGGGGCGCGAGACCCGCAGGATGATGAAGGCGAAGAAGCCGATGAGCGTCAGCGTCACCGCCGCCATGGCGGCGATTCGGGCCGGTCCGAACTTCGTGACGAGATCGAGAACCGGCTTCACGGGAGGATTCGCTGCACTCTAACGCTGGCGGACCCCGGCGGTCCGCTCGGCAGAAATTGCCCAGGTCGTGGTTAGCGGGTCGTTAATGCCGACGGTCCGGCCGGTCCGGAGGCGGGCCCGGAACGGCACGAAGCCGCGCCCGGGGTCCGGACGCGGCTTCGTGGGATCTCGGAGTCGACCGGGCCAGTCCCTGGGCGCCGTCTCGGGTCGTCGCTGCGGGCGTGAGGCCTTCGCGTCGGTCCGGGGCCGCGAGGCGAGTCCCTCGACCAGAGCCGCCGATGCGCCGGGTCTCGGCACCCTCGGTCTCGATGGGCCCCGGGATCGCCTGCGGCGTCCCGGGACGATGGCGCCCGGCAGGGGCGTCGCGTATCAGTGGCGGTAATGCTGGATCCGGGTCGTCCGCAGGCCGGCAAGGCCGTGCTGGTCGATGGAGAACTGCCAGCTCAGGAATTCCTCGGTGGTCAGCGTGTAGCGCTTGCACGCCTCCTCCAGGCTGAGGAGACCGCCGCGCACCGCGGCCACGACCTCGGCCTTGCGCCGGATCACCCAGCGACGGGTGCTCGGGGGCGGAAGGTCCGCGATCGTCAGGGGGCTGCCGTCGGGCCCGATCACGTACTTCACTCTCGGGCGGCTCGGTTCGGTCATGATACGCTCTACACTCGACTGACCTGTCGAGCATTGAAGGTACTTGTGCCCGCTTAAGAGATGTTGAAGCGAGTCACTCGGATGTGATTCGTTAAGTGCCACTTGTGGACAACCCGATGGTCTGCACGCTGGACAGCGGCACTCTCTGCGAGCCGATCACCAGCACCGGCGACGTTCCGCTGAGATCGACCTCGTCGACGGCCCCCGTCAGGCTCGTATCGACCGCGACGCTCGAGCCGGTGGCGTCCGTGGCCGCCACCTTGATCGAGTAGTTCCCGTCGGGCGCGGTCAGGCCGGCCGAGGTCTTGCCGTTCCACGTGTAGGTCTGGCTGCCGGCGCTGAGGGCGGTGGTCTGCGTGGCCACGACGTTGTTCTTCGAGTCCAGGACCGTGATCACCGCCTTCGAGGCGGCCCGGGCCGGGTTCAGCGTCCAGGAGGCGGAGCCGCCGGACAGCTGCGACGCGCTGCCGTCCGCCGTCACGGTCTTCCCGATGTAGCTCGTGGCCGAGGCCGAGCTCGCCGACTGCGACGCGCTGAGGATGCTGTCGAGGCGGTCGTTGGTCTTCAGCTGCTGCTCGACGCCGGCGAACTGCACCAGCTGCTGCGTGAACTGGTTGGTGTCCATCGGGTCGAGGGGGTTCTGGTTCTTGAGCTGCGTGGTCAGCAGCGTGAGGAACTGCGTGAAGTTGCTGGCGATCTCGGTGGCGTTGCCGCTGCTGCTCGTCGACGAGCCCGTGGTGTTCGTCGTGCTGGTCAGGCTGGATATGCCGCTCGTCATGCTGATCTCTCCCGTGCCGCGTCCTGGCGCAGGGGCCGGATGCGCGCTGTGTCGGTGTCCGTGTCGGTCCGCGATGCGGGCGCCCTGCGCCCCGCCTAGATTCTCATGTCGACGCCGCCGTAGCCGCGCAGGTGGCGGATCGGGGCGATCTCTTGCGGGGCGTCCGCCTGATCGCGCGACCAGCCTGTGCCGCCCCCGCGCGGGGAATCGCCCGGCTGACCACCGCTGCCGCCGCTCTGGGCGCTTCCGTCGCCCCGCAGCGACAGGTTGATGCCGCCGGCCGCGGGATCGAAGCCGGCCTGGGACAGCGCCTGCTGCAGCTGGCCGGAATCGCGCTGGAGCAGCGCGAGGGTCTCGGGCCGGTCGACCACCAAGTGGGTCATGACGCGGCCGTGCGCCTTGTCGATCTCCAGCTTGACGTCGATGCGTCCCAGTTCGGCCGGATCGAGGCGGATCTGGAACTCGTTGGATCCGCGCAGGGACCTCAGGCCGATGGTCATCGGCACCTGGCCGATCGGGATGGGCGGATCGGTCCGGACCGACGCGGCGCTCTGGTTCGGCGCGGCAGCCTCCTGAGCGGCACGCGACGTGTCCACGGCCTGGCCGGTCGGTATGGGCGGTGTCGGACCGCCCTGCGCCGCCGCGGGCATCGTCTGAAGCGGGCCTGCGCCCTGGCCCGCGTCGGTCAGAACGGTGAGGAAGTCCTGGGTCGCCGCGTCGGACGTCGCGGCCGCCGCGCCGCCGGCACCGGCCGTCGGGCCGTCGACGGGGACGCTGCCCGGCCCGACCTTGCCGGGTTCGTGACCGCCGGCCGACGCTGTGGCGGGGCCGGATCCGGCGACCCCCGAGACGGCTCCGCCCGCGCGGCCGCTGCCCCGCGCGTCCGTGCCGGGAGGACCCGCGGCCACGCCGGTTCCGGGGAGCGCCGCCGCGCCGTCCTGCGCCGGCGCGGTGCCGGTGTCCCCGTCCGCCTCGACCTTGACCGTCCCGGTCGCGGCGCCGCCCTCGGACAGCGCGGCGATGAGGGCCAGCAGGGAGGCGGACGGGCTCGACCCCGCCGGCTGCGCGGCGGTCTCGGCCTTCTGCGGCAGCGCCGCCGCGTCGATCGACGCGGCCTCGTGGTCTGCCGTGGCGGCCATTTCGGAGGCCGGAACCTCCCCGGCCGCGGCGGCCTCGGAACCCTGCCGACCGGCGGTTTCGGTCCGTCCGGTCTCGGCGGTGCGCGCACCCGCGACGGAGGGCTGCCCCTCGGCCTGCCGGGCCCGCGCCGCCGGAGCCGCCGCGTCCGCCGGAGCCGCGGCTTCCGCCGGGGCCGCGGCGTCCGCCGGCTTGGCGAGGCTGGCCTTCTTGTCTGCGGCCCTGGCCTCGCTCCGCAGCGCCGCATCCCGCGCGGTCCTGGCACCGCGCGGCGTCGGCCTGATCGCGCAGTCGGCCTGCCGGGCGCGGGCCGCGTCGGTGACGTCGCGCTGATCGGCGGCGCGGCCGCCCGCGGCGGCGCGTGCGGCCTGGGCCGCGCTCAGGGCGGCGCCGAAGCGGTCCTGCGCGGAATTGCCGGCGCGGGCCGCCACGCCCGCGGCCTCCCAGCCCGAACGCGGCGCCTGCGCGTTCCGCGCGGACGGAATCCACGTGGTGACATCCAACCGATCCGCCGCGCCGCTCGCCATACCGGACTCCTCTGAGCCGCTCCGCAGCAAGGCGCGCGCCACCGGGACGGTCCGCTAAGGTGCTGGAAACGTTCGTTCTCTTCCCGCGATGCGCGGAGCGGGCCTGATCGAAGCTGCCGCCCGCCCGGCAGGATCTGCCGAGTGTCCGGCCCGGCCGCCCTGGAAAGCCGGGCGAAGTCCCGCTATAGACGGCCCGTGCAGCCGGGGAGCTTCCGGGCCGGCGGCTGCGGACCCTCGCGATGAACGCCCTCGATCTTCCCAAAGCCCCCCACGAGACGCGCGTCGTCGTCGCCATGTCGGGCGGCGTCGATTCCTCCGTGGTCGCGGGCCTGCTGAAGCGGCAGGGCTTCGACGTGGTCGGCGTGACGCTCCAGCTCTACGACCACGGCGCGGCGAGCCACCGCAAGGGCGCCTGCTGCGCCGGCCAGGACATTCACGACGCCCGGGCGGCGGCGGAGCATCTCGGCATCCCGCACTACGTCCTCGACTACGAGGATCGCTTCCGCGACGAGGTGATCGAGAAGTTCGCCGAGAGCTACCTCGCGGGCGAGACGCCGATCCCCTGCGTCGAGTGCAACCGCACGGTGAAGTTCCGCGACCTGCTGGGCCTCGCCCGGGATCTCGACGCCGACGCGCTCGCCACCGGCCACTACGTGGCCAGCCGGGCGCTTCCTGGCGGCGGCCGGGCGCTCCACCGCGCCCTCGATCCCGCCCGCGACCAGAGCTACTTCCTCTACGCGACCACGGCGGAGCAGCTGGACTTCCTGCGTTTCCCCCTGGGCGAGATGGAGAAGACCGAGACCCGCGCGCTCGCCAAGGAACTCGGCCTGTCGCTCGCCGAGAAGCCGGACAGCCAGGACATCTGCTTCGTGCCGCAGGGCCGCTACAGCGACGTGATCGCGCGTCTGCGCCCCGACGCGGCGCGGCCCGGCGAGATCGTCAATCTCGATGGCCACGTTCTCGGCCGGCACGACGGGATCGTGCACTACACGGTGGGCCAGCGGAAGGGCCTCGGCCTGTCCGGACCCGAGCCGCTCTACGTGGTGCGGCTGGAGCCGGACGCGGCCCGGGTGGTGGTCGGGCCGCGCACGGCGCTGGCCACGACCCGGATCCGACTGTCGGACCTGAACTGGCTCGGCGAGGGGCCGGCGGAAGCCGTGCGCGACCAGCCCGTGGCGGTCCGCGTGCGCTCGACCCGGCCGCCGCGCCCGGCGACGCTGACGGTCGGGCCGGACGGCGCGGTCGAGGTCGTGCTCGCCGAGCCCGAGGACGGCGTGTCGCCGGGCCAGGCCTGCGCGATCTACGCGGATGACGGCCCCCGGGCCCGGGTCCTGGGCGGCGGCACCATCCGGCGTGTCGACGCGTTGTCGGCCCGGCCCCGCGAGGCCGCCTGATCTCAACCTCTGGAAATTGCGAACGATGCTGAGCGAGCCGCAGATGGCCGGGCCGAGCACGGCCCTGATGCGCAAGGCCTATGCCCGCTGGGCCCCCGTCTACGACGTGGTCTACGACAAGCTCACCGAGCCCGCGGCTCGCGCCGCCGTGGAGGCGGCGGCCGAGCACGGGCCGCGGATCCTGGAGGCCGGCGTCGGCACCGGGCTGGCGCTGGGCTACTATCCGAAGGCGAGCTTCGTCTGCGGCGTCGACCTCTCCGAGGACATGCTCAAGCGTGCCCGCACCAAGGTCCGGCGCCGGAACCTGGCGCACGTGAAGGGCCTCCAGGTGATGGACGTCTGCCACCTGGGCTACGCCGACGCGAGCTTCGACGCCGTCGTGGCGCAGTTCCTGATCACCCTGGTTCCCGATCCCGAGGCCGCGCTGTCGGAGTTCCTGCGGGTGGTCCGCCCGGGCGGCGGTATCGTGCTCGCCAACCATTTCGGCCAGAGCGAGGGCCCGGTCGCGCGGGTCGAGGAGATCGTGGCGCCGCTCTGCACGAAGATCGGCTGGTCGTCGGACTTCAAGGCGACGCGGATCGAGGCCTGGGCCCGGCGCAACGGCGTCGAGGTCCTGGGCCTGAAGCCGACCTTCCCGGGCGGGTTCTTCAAGATCCTGCGGATGCGCAAGCCCGGGTGAGCGAGACCGGCAACGCGCCCGTCGCCGAGGGTCGCGCGGAGAGCCGCGAAGGACGCTGGAAGCGGCTGCGGCGCTGGCTCCCGCTCGTGCTGCTCCTGACGGTGTCGGCGGTGGTCCTGGTTTCGGGGGCCGCGCAGCTCCTCAGCCTCGACCGCCTGCTCACCTCGCGCCTCTGGCTGCGGGGCTTCGTCGAGGCCGGCTATCTCCGCGCGCTGGTCGCGGCCTACTGCCTCTATGTCGGGGCCGTCGTCGTGTCTGTGCCGGCCACGCTGATCCTGACGATGGTCTGCGGCTTCCTGTTCGGCATCGTTCCGGGGGCGCTCACCGCGGTCTGTGCCGCCACCACCGGAGCGGCCATCGTGTTCGCCATCGGCCGCGGGCCGGGCGCCGACCTCCTGCGGCGCATGGGCGGCACGCGCCTCGCCGGGCTGGCCGAGGGCTTCCGGCGCGACGCCTTCGGCTACATCGCCGTGCTGCGCCTCCTGCCGCTGTTCCCATTCTGGGTGACCAACCTCGCACCCGCCGCCTTCGGGGTGAAGATGCGGGTCTTCGTGCTCGCGACGTTCCTGGGGTTGCTGCCGGGGGCTCTCGTGTACGCCACCACGGGCGCCGGCATCGAGGACGTCGTCGCCGCCCACGAGGCCGCGAAGGCCGCCTGCCTGGCGGCGGGGTCGGGCGGCTGCGACACGGCTCTGACCCTGCGCGCCCTGGTCACGCCGAAGATGGTGGCGGGTCTCGGGATGCTGGCCGCCTTCGCCCTGGTCAGCATGCTGCTGAGCCGGCGCGCCAAGCGCGGCTGACAGGCGCGGCTGACAGGCGCCGCCGGGATACGCGATCCACCGCCGGATCCGTTTTTCCGTGTCTAAGGGCACATGCAACCGCGTGGGGGTGGATATCGTATAGTGCTCGCCGCCGAGAGCCTGTATTCCCGCCTGCGAATCTGTGGCTTGCGAACATGTATCCCGCGAAGGCCGGACCCGGCTCGAGCTTTCTCAATCCTCTCTCCGCCGATCCTCATCCGCGATGCCCGCGCGGAGCGTGACCGGCGTGTCCGTCAAGTCCGATCAGGCCGCGGCACCGGCGACGCCGGCGCCCGCTCCGGCCCGCGACCTGCCCGAGCGGCGCACGGCGCGCCTCGGCCTGTCCGGGCGGCTGTTCCTCGTGACCGTCGCGTTCGTGGTGGTGGCCGAGGTGCTGACCTACGTGCCGGCGGTGGCCAACTACCGGATCGAGTGGATGTCCGACCGGCTGGCGGCCGCGCAGGTCGCCGCCCTGGTCCTCGATGGCCGGACCGGCGAGCCGGTCTCCGAGCCGCTCGAGAGCCGGCTCCTGGCCGGCGTGAACGCCCGGGCGATCGCGGTCCGCGGGGGCGGCGCCCAGCGCCTGCTCGCCATCGAGCCGATGCCCGAGCAGGTCGCCGACACCGTCGACCTGCGCGACGTCACGGCCCTGTCGGCGATCCGGGGCGCGTGGCGCACCCTCGTGGCGCCGGTCCACGAGCCGATCCGCGTGGTCGGGGAGGGCGGGATCGGCTTCGACCGTGTCGAGATCCTGCTCGACGAGGCGCCGCTGCGCACCGCCATGATCGACTACGCGCTGCGCCTGCTGGTCTCCTCGCTGATCATCGCGGCCGCCGCGGCCGGTCTCGTCTTCGTGGTGCTGCAGGTGCTGATCGTGCGGCCGGTGCGGCGCCTCGCCACCAGCATCACGGTCTTCGCGGACGATCCGGAGGATGCCGGCCGGATCATCGCCCCGTCCCGCCGCAGCGACGAGATCGGCCAGGCCGAGCGGGCGCTCGGGCGGATGCAGCGCAGCCTCGCCGACCAGCTCCGGCAGAAGCGGCGTCTCGCCGAGCTCGGCCTCGCGGTCAGCAAGATCAGCCACGAGCTGCGCAACCTGCTGACCGGCGCGCAGCTCCTGGGCGACCGCCTGGAGGGTACCGAGGATCCGACGGTGCAGCGCGTGGCCCCCCGCCTCGTCGGGACGCTGGCCCGCGCGATCCGCTTCTGCGAGGCGACCCTCGCCTACGGGCGCGTCTCCGAGCGGACGCCGCTCCTGACCAGCACGCCGCTGGCGCCGATCTTCGCGGAGCTCCCGGATCTCGCCGCGCTGGCGGCGCACCCGGTCAGCGTCCAGGTCGCGGCGGGCGATCTCTCCGTGCAGGCCGATCCGGAGCAGCTCGGTCGGGCGCTGGCCAATCTCGTGCGCAACGCCGTGCAGGCGCTGGACGGGGCCGCCGTGCCGGAGGCCACCGTGAGCGTGGTCGCCTCGCGCGCGGCGTCGGGTCGGATCACGATCCTGGTCACCGATAACGGCCCCGGCCTGCCGGCGCGCGCCCGGGAGAACCTGTTCGCGCCGTTCCAGGGATCCATGCGGTCCGGCGGCACGGGCCTCGGTCTGCCGATCGCCGCCGAACTGATCGGGATCAACGGCGGAACCCTCACCCTCGACACCTACCAGGACGAGGGGACGAGCGGGGCGCGCTTCCGGATCGTGCTGCCGGAGGGCTGACGCGATCGCCCGCGGGCGACCGCCGTGAACCGGGAGGGGCCCGGTCGGGGGGCGATGCCGGGCTCCGTGGCGCCGCTGAGGCGCCGCGCGCAGGGGCCGGGAAGGGCGAGACGGCGACCTGTTGCCTACTCGGCCGCGGCCCGGACGGGCTCGCCGACCCGGATGCCCAGATCGGCCAGCAGAGCCGCGTCGTCGTCCTGGCCGTTATTGGCCGTGGTGAGCAGCCGCTCGCCGTAGAAGATCGAGTTGGCACCGGCGAGGAAGCACAGAACCTGGGCCTCGCGGGTGAGGCTCTTGCGGCCGGCGCTGAGCCGCACGCGGGAGCGCGGCATCACGATCCGCGCGGTGGCGCACATGCGCACGAGATCGAACGGATCGACCGCCGGCTGATCCTCCAGCGGCGTGCCGGGCACCGCCACGAGGGCGTTGATCGGCACGCTCTCCGGATGGGGGGCGTGGTTGGCGAGCACCTGGAGCATCGCGGCGCGGTCGGTGACGCCCTCGCCCATGCCGACGATGCCGCCGCAGCACACGCCGATCCCGGCCTCGCGGACGTTCGCGAGGGTCTGCAGACGCTCGTCGTAGGTTCGGGTGGAGATGATGTCCTCGTAGAAGTCCGGGCCGGTGTCGAGGTTGTGGTTGTAGGAGGTCAGCCCGGCCTCGGCGAGGCGCCCGGCCTGCGAGGGCGTGAGCATGCCGAGCGTCACGCAGGCCTCCATGCCGAGGCCGCGCACGCCGCGCACCATGGCGAGCACCGCGTCGAATTCCGGGCCGTCCTTCGGCTGGCGCCACGCGGCGCCCATGCAGAAGCGCTGGGCGCCGGCGGCCTTGGCGGCGGCCGCCTCGGCCAGCACCGTCTCCACCGGCATCAACCGCTCGCGGGCGACGCCCGCGCCCTTGTGGTGGGCCGATTGCGGGCAGTAGGCGCAATCCTCCGGGCAGCCGCCGGTCTTGATCGACAGGAGCGACGCCCGCTGGATGTCGGCGGGGTCGTTGTGCCGGCGGTGCACCTGTGCAGCCCGGAACACGAGGTCCATCAGCGGCAGGTCGTGGATCGCGCGGATCTCCGCCACGCTCCAGTCGTGGCGGATCTCGCCGAGGTCAGGCTGCTGGGAACCGGGGAGGGAAGTCGCGCTCATCCGGTGTTTGAGCCGGATCGGCGGCCAGAAATCAAGCGGGCCGCGCGCCCGAACGCCCGACCGAGGGGTCGGTCTGGACGATCATGCCGTACCAGCCCAGCCCGCGATACGTCTCGTAGCCCGGTGTCCGATGGAACGCCGTGACCGTGCCGGTCCGCGGATCCCGCGCGACGCCGCTCGTCTGGCCGTCCATCCGGCAGGAGACCCGTTCGGTCAGGAGCCCGGCCTGGTCCGAGGCGGCCAGCACCCGGCCGCCGGCGTCGACCAGCAGCGCGCGGGTGCGGTCGCGGTCTTCCGGCGCGACGCGGATCCCGGAGACGATCGCGTGCGCCTGCGGCGCCCAGTCGAAGTGGATCGCCAGGACGCCGAGCGGGGCGCCGTTCGCCCGGCCGTCCGCCCGCACGCTCGCCGCGTAGGTGGCCACCTGCGCGCCGCCCAGCGCCTCCTCCCGACGCACGTCGGCGCACACGAAGGCGTCGCCGCTCTGCAGGGCGAGCGCGTCCCGGAACCACGCTTCCCCCGCGACGCTCCGGCCCCGCAGGCCGGGATAGCGATCGGCGCGGCCGGTCGCGAGGATGCGGCCGTCCAGGTCGCAGACCCAGAGATCGAGATAGACGGTGTAGGCCGAGAGGATGATGCCGAGGCGCTCGCCCGCGAGGGCCGCCGCGGCCGGGCCGGGATCGGCCGCGCAGGTCACGACGGCGGCGTCGGTCGCCCACCAGCGCACGTCGCAGGTGCGCTCGTAGAGATTGCGATCGATCAGCTCGACCGCGTTGAGCGCGAGATCGACCAGCCGCTCACCCTGGACGCGGCCCGCCATCGTCTCGACGGTGCGTTGCAGCTCGACGATGCGGCCCGCCAGGTGAAGCTCCAGCTCGCCGGCGATGACGTCCACGGACTCGCCGAGGGCGCGCACCTCCTGGGCGACGACCGCGAAGCCGCGTCCCTCGTCTCCCGCCCGTGCGGCCTCGATGAGGGCGTTGAGGGCGAGGATCTTGGTCCGCGCCGTGATCCGCCGGATCCGACCTGTCTTCTCCTGAGCCGCCTGCTTCACGGCATCGGCCAGGATCTCGATCGACCTGAGCGTCGGCGGCTCGGACTCCGATCTGAACGTCCGGCCTCTTGAAAAATCAATGTTGGTCGTCATGTCTGGCCCGATCGGCGATGCGGGCATTTTACATCGATGCTATAACGCTGTCTTAATTGGCCGATATTCCTGATCTAACTTGCAATGTTAAAATAAAATCAGAATTCAATCGAGGGTATGTAGAAACCCCGTCCGGACCCGGCGTCGGGCGATCACCGATATCGGTGGGGTGTCCCGGAGAACAGGCCGCCGCCCGGGCGCAGGCGGCGGCCCAGCCTGTCAGTCCGTCGGCTCCCCGGCCGAGACCTTGGCGGTCCAGTCGTCGAACGCGATGACCTTCTGGCGCTGCTCGCCGAGCCGGTCGATGCGCAGGACCATCTCGTCCCCGGCCTTGAGGTAGCGCGGCGGCTTCATGCCGAGGCCGACGCCCGGCGGCGTGCCGGTGGTGATCACGTCGCCCGGCTCCAGCAGCATGAAGTGCGACGTGTAGGCGACGAGCTGGGGAACGTCGAAGATCATCGTGGCGGTCGAGCCGGTCTGCCGGCGCTCGCCGTTCACGTCGAGGCTCATGGCGAGGTTCTTCAGGTCGGGAATCTCGTCGAGCGTCACCAGCCAGGGCCCGAGGGGGCCGAAGGTCGGCGCGCTCTTGCCCTTCGTCCAGGTCGGACCGCGGTTCATCTGCCATTCGCGCTCGGAGACGTCGTTGCAGATGCAGGCGCCCGCCACGTAGCTCAGCGCCTCGTTGGCGTGGACATAGCTGGCGCGCCGCCCGATCACCACGGCGAGCTCAACCTCCCAGTCGGTGCTGTGCGACCCCTTCGGGATGATGACCGTGTCGTTCGGCCCGCACAGGCTGGACGGGGCTTTGTTGAAGATGATCGGTTCCGCGGGGATCGGCGAGCCGGTCTCGGCGGCGTGATCGGCGAAGTTCAGGCCGATGGCGACGACGTTCCGGGTGCCGCCGACGCAGGGGCCGAGGCGCACGTCCGGAGGCAGCTTCGGCAGGGTCTCGGGATCCAGCGCGCGCAGCCGCGCGAGCGAGTCGGGCGCGAGGGCCGGCCCGGCGATGTCGCGCACGATGCCCGACAGGTCGCGCAGCCCCCCGCTGGCATCCACGAGGCCGGGCTTCTCGTCGCCGCTCGGGCCGTGCCGGAAGAGCTTCATGGTCGCACTCCTCATCCTTCCCTGAACCGGTCTGCGCCGGACGCCGGGACCATGGCCGGGCCTCGACCCGGGTGCAAGGCCGGCCGCGGCTACGGGTCCGCCCATCGGGTGTCGCAGCCGGGCCACAGGACGGCGGAAAAGTGCAGGGTCGGCGACATCTGGATATATTGTTCCTGCCGCCGTCTCGGTGCGAGACCCCGGATCAAGACTGAAGAGTCTCGATGATCGCGCGCTTTCGCTTGTGAAGGTGCCGTTTACCGATCGTAATCTACTGTTATTCCTCTCGGTGCCGAAAATGATCAGGGTCATTGCGGTCCTGCGCCCGAAAACGGCACCATGCACGAAAGGTCGCCGCATAACGGGTCTCGAACAATCGACGGCGCCCAGCAGAACGAAGGCTTGGGGGAACAGATGGGCGGGACGGTTCGCGCTGCGATGCTGGCGGCGACGGCGGTGATCCTCGGCGCCGGGCAGGTGCAGGCGGGGGCGTTCGGGATCCGGGAGCAGAGCACCGAGGCCCAGGGACTGGCCTTCGCGGGCGCGGCGTCGGGATCGGGCGGCGTCTCGTCGATCTTCTGGAATCCCGCGACGATCACGATGAACCCGGGCTTCGTCGCGGAGCAGAACTTCACCTATATCGGCCTCTCCTCGGAGATCCGGCCCGCGCCGGGCACCAATCCGGGCTTCGCGCGGCTGGGCGGCTCGGGTGAGCTGGGCCAGGGCGCCGTCGTGCCGGCGGGCGCCACGTCCTATCAGCTCAACGACCGCCTCTGGCTCGGCCTCTCCACCGGGGCCCCGTTCGGCCTCGTGACCAAGCCGCGCGACGTGTGGGCCGGCGAGGTCTACGGGCGCTCGTCGCGGATCTTCTCGCTGGCGATCAACCCGGTCATCGGCTTCAAGGTCAACGAGTGGCTCTCGATCGCGGCCGGCCCGAACATCGAGTATTTCCGCCTGACCCTCCGGCAGGCGCTGCCGATCCCCGGCATCCTGCCGACCTCGTACCCGAGCTCCTTCCTCAAGGGCGAGTCCTGGGGCGCGGGCTTCACCGCCGGCGCCACCCTGACGCCCCGCGACGGGACCGTGCTGGGCATCGGCTACCGCTCCTCGGTGCACCACGACATCGACGGCTCGATCGGCGTGCCGCTCGTCGCCCTGGCGCCGCTGGCTGGGCAGGTCCGCGCCAAGCTGAACACGCCCGACAAGCTGAGCGTCGGCCTGACCCAGGCGGTCTCGCCGGTGGCGCGGGTGAATCTCGGCTTCGAGTGGGACAACTGGTCGAGGCTCGGCACCATCGGCATCGTGTCGAAGACGATCGGCCTGCCGGTGAACAACCTGCCGCTCAACTACAAGGACGGGTTCACCTACGCGATCGGCGCCGAGTACGACGCCTCGCCGAACCTGACGCTGCGGACCGGCTTCGCCTACGAGACCTCGCCCATCGACTTCCGGAACCGCTCGGTGCGCCTGCCGGACGGCGACCGGTACAACGTCTCGGTCGGCGCGAGCTACCGCTGGAGCCAGCAGCTGACGCTGAACCTCGCCTACTCGCACTTCTTCCTGGACCGCTCGCGGATCCTCGCGGGCATCGGCCGCGACTACAACATCAGCAACATCGCCTTCGCGGGCGTGGTGGATTCCAGCGCCGACATCGTCTCGGTGGGCTTCCGCTACGTCTTCGGCGCGCCGCCGGCCCCGGCTCCGGCGCCGCTCGTGCGGAAGTACTGACAGCCAGCTCAGGTTGCGTGCTTCGCTGCCGCCGTCGTTGCGAGCGCAGCGAAGCGATCCAGGGCAGCGCCGCGCTGACAGGTGTCGCGCTGCCCTGGGTGACGTCGCTCCGCTCGTGATGGCGGGGCGGCTCCGTGATCGTCGCGGCCGATCACCCGTCGACCCGCGCGCGTCGCGCGCCTCAGGCGCGCATCCGCACGTAGGTCCCGGGCGCGGGGCCCAGGGATTGAAGAGCGTCGCCGCCCGGCTGACGGGCGGGCACCCGCTCCGGAGCCTGCGCCTCGATCCACTGGAACCAGTAGGGCCACCACGAGCCCTTGGTCTCGACCGCGGCCCTGATCCACTCTTCGAGCGTCCCCTTCACGGGGCCGCCGGTCCAGTAGCCGTATTTCGGCTTGGACGGCGGGTTGATCACGCCGGCGATGTGGCCCGAGCCCGCGAGCACGAAATCGACCTTGCCGCCGAACACCTTCGAGCCCTCGAAGACCGACAGCGCCGGCGCGATGTGGTCCTCGCGGGTGGCGAGGTTGAAGATCGGAACCTGCACCTTCCGGAGGTCGAGGCGGACGTTGCCCAGCACCATTCGGCCCTGCGCCAGCGTGTTGTTGAGGTAGCAGTTGCGCAGGTAGAAGGAATGGTTGGCCGCCGGCATCCGGGTGGCGTCGGAATTCCAGTACAGCAGGTCGAAGGCCGAGGGCGCCTTACCCTTGATGTAGTTGTTCACGACATAGGGCCAGATCAGGTCGTTCGGCCGGAGCATGTTGAAGGCGTTCGCCATCCGGGCGCCCTCGAGATAGCCCTGCTCGGCCATGCGCGCCTCGACCTGGCGGATCTGCTCCTCGTCGGCGAAGACCTTCAGGTCGCCCGCGTGGGTGAAGTCGACCTGCGTGGTGAGCAGCGTCGCGCTCTTGATCCGGCGGTTGCCGGTCGCGGCCTGCATGGCGAGCGTCACGGCGAGCAGCGTGCCGCCGACGCAGTAGCCCGCCGCCGTGACCTCGTTCTCGCCGGTGGCGACGCCGATCGCGTCGATGGCCGCCTCGATCCCCTCGCGCATGTAGGACTCGAAGTCCTTGTCGGCGTGGCGCGTATCCGGGTTCACCCAGGAGATGCAGAAGACCGTCAGCCCCTGATCGACCATCCACTTGAAGAAGCTCTTCTGGGGGTTGAGATCGAGGATGTAGAACTTGTTGATCCAGGGCGGGACCATCAGGAACGGGCGCCGCAGCACGGTCTCGGTGGTCGGCGCGTACTGGATCAGCTCGATCAGGTCGTTGCGGAACACCACCTCGCCGGGGGTGACCGCCATGTTGCGGCCGACCTCGAACCCGCTCGGGTCGGTCTGGCGTACCCGCAGCTGCCCGCCGCCGGCCTGCAGATCCTCCTCGTACATCTTGAGGCCGCGGACGAGGTTGGCGCCGTTCTCCTGCAGGGTGTGGCGGATCAGCTCCGGGTTGGTCGGCAGGAAGTTCGAGGGCGACAGCATGCTGGTGAGCTGGCGCAGGTAGAACTGCGCCTTGTGGCGGGTATGCGCGTCGAGACCCTCGGCCTCGTCCACGAGGCTCTCGGCCCAGCGGGTTGCGAGCAGGTAGGCCTGCTTGATGAAATCGAAATACGGGTTGGTCGACCACTCGGCATGGGCGAATCGCGCGTCCCGGGGCTCGGGCAGCGCCACCGGATCGGCGGGCTGGCCCTGCAGGCGCAGGTAGGTGGAGCCCCAGAGCGACAGGAAGGCCTGCGCCAGGCGGGCCTGCGCCTCGGCGCTGCGGTTCGGGTCGGCGAGCCAGGCCTCGGCCACCTGACCGAGCACCTTGGCCGCCTCGTTCATCTCGCTGCCGGGCGCGCCCGCTTGGCCCTCGGGCCCGAGGAGGCGGGCGACGTTGCGCCCCATCGCCTCGACGAACTGCCCGGCATTTCGGGAGAGCGCCTCGAAATCCGGCATCGGGGCGACCGTGCCGTCCGGCATCGCGCCGTTCGAGACCGACTTCGGAGGGGCGGTCCGATCCGGCGCCTGCGGGCTCGTCAAACGTGCCTCCCTGTGCTTCATCTGTTGACCCGATGGCGCGGGCCTCGTTTCCGACAAAATAAGGAGCGAGCCAGAGTTTTCGCCAGCCCGGCTCAGGACGTCGCCGAAACATCCGGCCGATCTTTTCATACGCATGTGACGATGGATCGTGCCATTTTGAACCCCGCCGTCCGCCCGCGTCGCGCCGGTCCGCTGCGCCGCCTGACGCGCGTGGCCGGCCTGGGCGTGCTGGTCGGCGCGCTCGGGGCCTGCTCGGGCGACGTCGTCCGCTCGCTGGCCTCCGATGCAGGCTACGGGCCGCGGGTCGTCGCGGCCCCGGATTTCGTCGCGGACACGCGCAGCAAGGTGCAGCCCGACTTCATGCCGGTGGGCGTCGACGCGCCGAAGCGGCCGGTCCGGGCCAAGTCGGTCACGGGCCAGAAGGCCCTGGAGGCGGAGCTGGAGGGCGCCCGCGGACGCAACGAGGCCCGGGGCCGCGCCGCCGCGAGCGCCGGGCGGGGCGCGGCCGCCACCATCAAGCCGGCCCCGGCGGCGCCGCAATAGCCGGCCCTTTTTCTGGGTCGGCGACGGCCCGCAACTCTGCTAGAGCAAGTGGTTCGCCCGACCGGCCCAGACGAGAGACGCCGGATCCGGGACGCGCCGATGGACACGCCCATGACCGACTTCCACCGCATCAAGCGACTGCCGCCCTACGTCTTCGAGCAGGTCAACCGGATCAAGGCCGCCGCCCGAGCGCAGGGCGCCGACATCATCGATCTCGGCATGGGCAACCCGGATCTGGACGCCCCGAAGCACGTGATCGCCAAGCTGTGCGAGACGGCCGGGCGGCCGCGCACGGATCGCTACTCGGCCTCCAAGGGCATCGCGGGCCTGCGCAAGGCCCAGGCGGGCTATTACCAGCGGCGCTTCGGCGTGACCCTGAACCCCGACACCCAGGTGGTGGCGACCCTCGGGTCGAAGGAAGGGTTCGCCAACATGGCCCAGGCGATCACCGCGCCGGGCGACGTCGTGCTGGTGCCGAACCCGAGCTACCCGATCCACGCCTTCGGCTTCCTGATGGCCGGCGGCGTCATCCGCTCCGTGCCGGCCGAGCCGACTCCCGCGATGTTCCCCGCCCTGGAGCGGGCCATGCGCCACTCGATCCCGAAGCCGGTGGCGCTGGTCGTGTGCTACCCGTCGAACCCGACCGCCTACGTGGCGAGCCTCGACTTCTATCGGGACCTCGTGGCCTTCGCGAAGCAGCACGAGCTGATCCTGCTGTCGGACCTCGCCTACGCGGAGGTCTACTTCGACAACAACCCGCCGCCCTCGGTCCTGCAGGTGCCCGGCGCCATCGACTGCACGGTGGAGTTCACCTCGCTGTCGAAGACCTACTCAATGGCCGGCTGGCGGATGGGCTTCGCGGTGGGCAACGAGCGCCTGCTCGCGGCACTCACCCGGGTGAAGTCCTACCTCGATTACGGCGCCTTCACGCCGATCCAGGTCGCCGCGACCGCCGCGCTCAACGGGCCGGACGACTGCATCCACGAGATGCGCAGCATCTACAGGAAGCGCCGCGACGCGCTGGTGGAATCCTTCGGCAAGGCCGGCTGGACCATCCCGTCGCCCGCCTCCTCGATGTTCGCCTGGGTCCCGATCCCCGAGCGCTACCGGGAGCTGGGCAGCCTCGAATTCTCCAAGCTGCTGCTGGAGAAGTCCGACGTGGCGGTCGCGCCCGGCATCGGCTTCGGCGAGTTCGGCGACGAGTACGTCCGCATCGCCCTCGTGGAGAACGAGCAGCGCATCCGGCAGGCGGCGCGAAACATCCGGCGGTTCTTCGACGGCACCGACAAGACGCTGCACAACGTCGTGCCGATGGCCCGGGCCGGGTAGCCGGGCCCGCGCAGATTGTTGCCGCGGGGCGACAGACCCGGTCAAAGGTGTCGGCGCCCCGCGCCGGCGCTTGTCAGGGCGGGGCGCGATGGCCAGGGTCAGGTGCGGGGGTCTTCCCGCGTCCCGAGTGTCGCATGCGCCGCCTGAACCTGATTGCCGCCCTGCTGCTCGCCGCCGCGGCCTCGGCCTGCGCGCCGAACCCGATCATCGCCCGGGATCCGATCCCCGCGCCGGGACCGGCGGACGTGTACGCGTGCGACTCGAAGCCGTTGCCGGTCAACGCCTTCATGACGGATTGCCGCCCCGTTCCGGCGAGCCCGCAGGTCGTGCTGCGCGCGCGCGGCTGATCCCGCCCGGGATTTCGGTAACCGGTCGATTCGGATCCGACGGACAAGCCGCCCGCGATCAGCTAGACTGTAGGCCGGATGCCGGCTCGTCCGGCCCCCTGACGGAGCATCGCGTGAGCACCAAGACCCTGATCGCCGCCGGACTCCTCGCCCTCCTTGCGGGGCAGGGCGCCTCGGCCTCGGACGCCGCCTACCCGGCGGCGCCCTTCCAACCTCGCGCCTTCGTGTTCACCGCCCCGAACGGCCCGACCGTCCTGGAGACCGACGGCTGCTGCCAGGTCGTCGTACCGCCGGGCCGGCCCGACCTCGCCCAGCCGGCGGTCCCGGTGGCCGAGGTGATGAACGGCGGCGGCTTCGGCTACACCGGGTTCGATTACTACAACGACCAGATCACCGAGGGCCGGTTCGGCGCGCGCAAGCGGCCGCGGGAGTACGTGATCGCCCCGTCCTACATCGTGCCGCCGCGGTACTGAGCCGCCGGGCGCTCCGGGGCCTCAATCCTTGTGCGGATCGTGGCCCCAGTTCATCAGCGACATCCGCCAGGGTGAGTCCGGATCCTTCCGGGCCGCGCCGCCCTGCTTGAGGTGGCGGTGGACGTAGCCCACGACCTTGCGCATGGCAGTGTAGTCGTCGTCGGTCAGATCCGCTTTCTTCTTGTCCTTGATGGCCAGGATGCGCCGGCCCATCTCGTGGCCGGTCGATTCATTGCCGTCCTTCTTCTGGCCGACCTCCTTGCTGGCGTCGCTGTCGAGGTGCTTCTTCAGCGCGGCCGGCGTCATGTTGACGGCCTCGTTGAAGTCCTTCCACGTCGCCGCGTGATCGTCATCCGCCATCTACAAGCCTCCTTCGTCCGTGCCCGACAACGCGCCCGGCGCGGACCGGCTCGCGCGCATCCCTGCGGTCGGGCGCCGCACGGGGGGAGGGTTGGACGGCTTGGCGGCGTTTACAGGTCGGTCCCCGGGGGCTATCACCCCCGCCCGACACCAAACCCCTTCCCCGCACCCCATCCCCGAAAAACCAGATGCGCGCCGAGATCGAGCAAGCCTCGGATGCCGCCAAGCAGTCTATAGGGCTGCTGAGGAGGCATCTTTGACTGGGACACAGTCGATAAACGCCTCGCGGAGCTGAACGCAGCCTCCGAGGACCCCGACCTCTGGAACGATGCCGAGGCCGCCCAGAAGGTCATGCGCGAGCGCCAGCAGCTCGACGAGGCCGTCACGGCGATCAAGAAGCTCGAGCGCGACCTCGAGGACGGCGCCACGCTGATCGAACTCGGCGAGATGGAGGGTGACGAATCCTCGATCCGAGAGGGCGAGGCGGCGATCCTGGCCGTCGAGAAGGAGGCCGCGAGCCGGCAGGTCGAGACCCTACTGTCCGGCGAGGCCGACGGCTTCGACACCTATCTCGAAGTGCATGCGGGCGCCGGCGGCACCGAGAGCCAGGACTGGGCCAACATGCTCCAGCGCATGTACGCCCGCTGGGCCGAACGCCGGAAGTACAAGGTCGAGGTCGTCGAGATGACCGACGGCGAGGAGGCCGGGATCAAGGGCGCCACGCTCCTGATCAAGGGCCACAACGCCTACGGGTGGCTCAAGACCGAGTCCGGCGTGCACCGGCTGGTGCGGATCTCGCCCTACGATTCCAGCGCGCGGCGGCACACCAGCTTCGCCAGCGTCTGGGTCTACCCGGTGATCGACGACCGGATCGAGATCGAGATCAAGGAATCCGACTGCCGGATCGACACCTACCGGTCGTCCGGCGCCGGCGGCCAGCACGTCAACACCACCGACTCGGCGGTGCGCATCACCCACAATCCCACCGGGATCGTGGTGGCATGTCAGCAGGAGCGTTCGCAGCACAAGAACCGGGCGACCGCCTGGAACATGCTGCGCGCCCGCCTGTACGAGCTGGAGCTGAAGAAGCGCGAGGAGAAGGCCAACGCCGAGGCCGCCGCCAAGACGGATATCGGCTGGGGCCACCAGATCCGGTCCTACGTGCTGCAGCCGTACCAGCTGGTGAAGGACCTGCGCACCGGCACCCAGTCCACCGATCCGGACGAGGTGCTCGACGGCGACCTCGACCCGTTCATGGAGGCCTCGCTGGCCCAGCGGGTCTACGGCGGCGGCGAGGCGGTCGAGGATATCGACTGATCGGCGGTCTCGATCCGCAACGCCGTCATCACGAGCGGAGCGAAGTGGCCCAGGGCAGCACGCGATCGCTCAGCGTGGCGCCACCCGGGATCGCTTCGCTCCGCTCGCAAAGACGATGTGCTGACAAGGCTCGCCGTTGCCCGCACCGAAGGATGAGCGCCGGAGGCGCCCATCCTCACACACGCATCAATACCCCAGCGCCGCCCCATCCTTGCGCGGGTCCGAGCCCGCCGCCAGCGTGCCGGCCTTCCGGTCGATCCAGATGATCTGGCCGCCGCCGAGCGGCAGCGGCGCGCGGATCGCCGGGTGGCCGCGCTCCTTGAGCCCCGCCATCACCGCATCGGGGATCCCGCCTTCCACCTCCAGGCTGCCGCCGTAGGCGAAGCTGCGCGGCGCATCGAGGGCCTCCTGCACGTCGAGGCCCCGGTCGAGCAGGCCGGAGAGCAGCTCGACATGGCCCATGGCCTGGTAGTGGCCGCCCATGACGCCGAACGGCGCGACGGCCTGCCCGTCCTTCATCAGCATGCCCGGGATGATCGTGTGCATCGGCCGCTTGCCCGGCCCGACGCTGTTCGGGTGGCCGCCCTCCGTGCGGAACGATAGGCCGCGGTTGTGCAGCAGCACGCCGCTCTCGGGTGCCAGGATGCCGGAGCCGAAGCCCTGGAAGATCGAGTTGATCAGCGACAGCGCGTTGCCGTCCCGGTCGACCACGCAGAGATAGACCGTGTCCTTGTGGGCGCGGCCCTCGGCCATCTCGCGGGCGATCTCGGGATAGATCTCGGGCTCCCGGGCCCGGCCCATGTCGATCGCCCCGTGGGCGGCGGCTTTCCAGGCGTCGGAGAGCAGGTGCTCGATCGGCACGTTGGCGAGGGCGGCGTCGCCGAACAGGACGTCGCGGTGATGGTAGCCCTGCTTGCACACCTCGGCGAAGAGGTGGAGCCGGTCGAGGTCCGAGAGGGCGCCGACGTCGTAGTGCGAGAGCACGTTGAGCATCATCAGCGCCGCCAGCCCCTGGCCGGCGGGCGGGCACTCGTAGACGTCGTAGCCGCGGTAGCGGGTCGAGACCGGCGTGACGATGTCGGGCCTGGCGGCCGCGAAGTCGTCCAGGGTGTGCAGGCCGCCGAGGGCGTTCAGCCGGCTCACCATGTCCTCGGCGACGGGGCCCGTGTAGAAGGCGCGCGCACCCGCCTCGGCGATCGCCCGGAGCGTCGCGGCGAGCTTCGGCAGACGGACGACGCTGCCGATCGCCGGCGGTCTCCCGCCGGGCAGGTAGGTCTCGGCGGCGTGCGGGTCCGCGGCGACGCGCTCGGCGCCGCGCAGCCAGTCCCAGCCCACCCGCTGCTGGACGACGAACCCGTCCTCCGCGTAGCGGATCGCCGGCTGGAGCAGCTCGCCGAGGGAGCGGGTGCCGTGCTCGCGCACCAGCAGGTCCCAGGCCGCGACCGCGCCCGGCACCGTCACGGCGTGCGGCGAGGTCGGCGTGATCCCGACGCCGTGCTCGGCGTACCATTCGGGCGTGGCGGCGGCCGGCGCCCGGCCCGAGCCGTCGAGGGCGATCGGCTTGCTGGCGCCGGCGGGGGCGTAGAGGGCGAAGCAGTCGCCGCCGATGCCGGTCATCAGCGGATCGACCACGCATTGCACGGCCACCGCCGCGATGCCGGCATCGACGGCGTTGCCGCCCGCGCGCAGCACCTCGACGGCGGCGAGCGTCGACAGCGGGTGCGAGGTCGCGACGGCGGCGTTGGCGGCGTAGACCGGGGAGCGGCCGGGGGCGGAGAAGTCTCTCACGGGATGTCCTGCTGTGATGACCGCCTCAGGGAGACGGGATGGCTTGATCCAAGACGCGACCTCATCCTGAGGTGTAGGAGCGCAGCGGAGGCCTCGGAGGAGGGCCCCAGGGATCCCAAGGCCGGCCTGAGCTATCCCGCGAGGCTCGCTGCGCTCGCACCTCAGGATGAGGGAGGAGGGCGGGAAAGAGAATGTAAGCCTGTCACGCGTGCTGCCCCGCGGGCAGCGCCACCCAGTGCCCCGGCGCCACCTCGGTGAGCGGCCCATCCGGCGGCTGGTCGTGGCCGGCGAGGTCCCGCGCGGCGAGGCGGGCGCGCTCCTCGGCCGGGTGCGGGACCGGCACGGCGGCGAGCAGGCGGCGCGTGTAGGGATGGCGCGGATCCTCGTAGAGGGCATCGGCCTCGGCGAGTTCGACGATCCGCCCGCGCCAGAGCACCGCCACCCGGTGGCAGAGGTAGCGCACCATCCGCAGGTCGTGGGAGATGAACAGGTAGGAGAGGCCCATCTCGTCCTGCAGATCCTGAAGCAGGTTCACCACCTGCGCCTGGATCGAGACGTCGAGCGCCGCGATCGGCTCGTCGGCGACGATGAAGCTGGGTTTCAGGGCGATCGCCCGGGCGATGCAGATGCGCTGCCGCTGGCCGCCCGAGAACTGGTGCGGGTAGCGCCCCATGAAGCGCGGATCGAGTCCGACCCGCTGGAACAGGGCCGCTACGGCCTCCCGCCGCTCCGGACCCCGCATATCCCGCCGGTGCAGCTTGAAGGCCTCCGCGACGTACTCCCCGGCGCTCATCCGCGGGTTTAGGGCCGCGTAGGGGTCCTGGAACACGGTCTGGATGCGCGCGCGCATCCTCCGCATCGCCCCCGCCGAGAGCTTGGCGAGGTCGGTGCCCTCGAAGGCGATCGTGCCCGAGGTCGGCGGGTTGAGCATGGTCACGGCCCGGCCGATGGTCGACTTGCCGGACCCGGATTCGCCGACGAGGCCGAGGGTCTCTCCGGGGCGGATGTCGAAGCTGACCCCCTCGACGGCGCGGAACACCGAGGCCTTGCCGCCCCACCACGAGCGGAGGGGATAGTGCTTGGACAGGTCGCGCACCGAGACGACCGGGTAATCCTGCCCGCTCATCGTGCGGCCTCCCGGCTCAGGAGCTTCGGCAGGTCGTACCAGGCGGCGACGAGGTGGCCCGGAGCGGCACCGGGCGCCTGCGCCAGGGACGGCATCTCGGCCCGGCAGCGGGGCGTGGCGAAGGCGTTGCGCGGCGCGAAGGGATCGCCCGGCGGCGGGTGGCGCATGTCCGGCGGCGCGCCCTCGATCTGGTGCAGGCGCCGCCGCCCGGCCCGGCCGCCGGACAGGTCCGGCAGGGAGCGCAGCAGCCCCAGCGTGTAGGCGTTGCGCGGATCCGAGAAGATGTCGTCGACCGGGCCGCGTTCCAGGATCCGGCCGGCATACATCACCTGCACGGTGTCGCTGATGCCGGCCACCACGCCGAGATCGTGGGTGATCCAGATGATCGCCATGCCGAGCTCGCGCTTCAGCTCCTGCACCAGGGCGACGATCTCGGCCTGGACGGTGACGTCGAGGGCGGTGGTCGCCTCGTCGGCGATGAGCAGCTTCGGGCGGCAGCTGAGACCGATGGCGATCATGACCCGCTGGCGCTGGCCGCCGGAGAATTCGTGCGGGTACTGATCGAGGCGGGAACCCGCATTCGGGATGCGCACGAGGTCGAGCAGCTCCTTCGCCCGGGCACGGGCCGCGCGGGCGTCGAGGCCCAGATGGATGCGCAGGGGCTCGACGATCTGCGCCGCCACGGTCATGCCGGGGTTGAGCGAGCTCATCGGGTCCTGGAAGACGAAGCCAATCGCGCCGCCGCGGATCTTTCGGAGTTCCCGCTCCTTCAGGGCGAGGAGGTCGCGGCCCTCGAACAGCACCTGCCCGCCGGTGATGCGGCCGGGCGGGCGCGGGATCAGGCCCAGCATGGCGAGCACGTGCACGCTCTTGCCGGAGCCCGACTCGCCGACGATCCCCAGCGTCTCGCCCTCGTGCAGGGTGTAGGACACGCCGTTGACCGCGTGGACCGCGCCGCCGTCGGTGTCGAAGGCGACCGCGAGGTCGCGGACGTCGAGGAGGGGCTTGGTCATGTGCGCTGCCTCGGGTCGAGGGCGTCCCGCAATCCGTCGCCGAACAGGTTGAAGGCGAGCACCGCCAGGAAGATCGACAGGCCCGGCCAGATCGCCATCCAGGGCGCCTCGTCCATGAAGTTCTTGGCGGTGTTGAGCATCGCGCCCCAGGACGGTTCCGGCGGCTGCTGGCCGAGGCCCAGGAACGACAGGCTCGCCTCCGCGATGATCGCGGCCGCGATGGTGAGGGTCGCCTGGACGAGGATCGCCGGGACGATGTTGGGCAGGATGTGGACCCGAGCGATCCGCCAGGGCGGGTTGCCCATGGCGCGGGCCGCCTCCACGAACTCCTCCGCCGCCACGGCGCGCACCTGCGCCCGGGTCAGCCGGATGAAGGTCGAGGTCGCCGACAGGCCGATGGCGATCATCGCGTTGACGAGGCTCGGGCCCAGGAAGGCGGCCAGCGCGATCGCCAGGATCAGGAACGGGATCGCCAGGAGCGCGTCGGTGAGCCGGGAGATCGCGCCGTCGATCCAGCCGCCCGCGTAGCCGGCGAGCAGGCCGAGGGGCAGGCCGAGGGAGACGGCCAGCGCCACCGAGACGAGGCCGGCGCCGAGCGAGGCCCGGGCGCCGAAGATGATCCGCGAGAGCACGTCGCGCCCGACCTCGTCGCCGCCGAACGGGTGCGCGAGGCTCGGCGCGCCGCGGACATTGCCCCAGTCGGTGGCGGTGGGGTCGTAGGGGGCGATCCAGGGCGCGAACGCCGCCATCAGCACCAGCAGGCCGACGATGATGAGGCCCGCGACCGCGCTCCGGCGCGCGCGCAGGCGCCGCCAGAAGGCCGCGCGGGTGCCGGGTTCCTGAAGGATGGCGGGGGCGGGGGTACCGGACGGGGCGGACTCCAGGCCGACCGCCTCGGCGCGGGCGATCTCGCTGCCGGTGCTCATGCCCGCCTCAGCTTCGGATTGACGGCGGCCGAGAGCAGGTCGGCGGCGAGGTTCAGGGCGATGTAGGTGGCCGCCGTGCAGATCACGACGCCCTGCACGGTGGCGAAGTCCCGGTTGAAGACGGCATCGACCATCAGCTTGCCGAAGCCCGGCACGGAGAACACTTGCTCGGTGAGCACCGCCCCGGACAGGAGCTGACCGAACTCCAGCGCGCCGAGGGTGATGATCGGGATCGCGGCGTTGGGCAGCGCGTGCCGGAGGGTAACGCGCAGGGGCGAGACGCCCTTGGCGCGGGCCGTGCGGACGTAGTCGGAGCCCAGCACGCCCAGCATCGCCGCGCGGGTGTGGCGCATCATCACCGCCGCGATGGCGTTGCCGAGCACGAAGGCCGGCATCACCATGGCGGCGAGGTTGTCCGACAGGCTCTCGAAGGGCGAGACGTAGCCGGAGGCCGGCAGCCAGCCGAGCTCGACCGAGAACAGCAGGATCAGCAGGATCCCGAGCCAGAAATTGGGCACCGACAGCCCCCAGAGGGCCACGCCGTTGGCGATCGTGTCGGCGGCCTGACCGCGCCTGACCGCCGAGAGCACGCCCATGGGCACGCCGATGGCGAGCGCCACCAGCATGGCGAGGCAGGCGAGTTCCAGCGTCACCGGCAGCTTCTCGACGATCAGCTCCGAGACCGGCTTCTGCAGCCGGATCGACTCGCCGAGATCGCCCCGCAGCACGCCGCCGGCCCAGTACGCGTAGCGCACCGGCAGGGGCTCATCGAGGTGGTACTTCTCGCGGATGAAGGCGATCACCTGCGGGTCGCGCTCCTCGCCGGTGAGCGCGGTGGCGACGTCGCCCGGCAGCAATTGCTGCAGGGCGAAGATGATCATCGAGGCGAGGATCAGGGTCGGGACCGCCAGGGCGAGGCGACGCGCCAGGAACCGCAGCATCAGTTCAGCTTCAGCCCGGTGAAGCGCACCAGCCCGTCCGGGTAGGGCACGAAGCCCGTGATCTTCTGGCTGTAGGCCCAGAGCAGCTTGCGGTGCAGAATGTAGATGCCCGGCCGGTCCTTCAGGACCTGATCGGCCAGGGCCTTCCAGGCGGCCTTGCGCTTGGCCGGATCGACGGTGCCGCGCTCGGCCTGGAGCGCCGCGTCGGCCTCGGGGCTGCAGTACTTGGGATAGTTCAGCGCCGCCTTGCAGGCCAGGAAGCTGAACGTGTTGCCGTCCGGGTCCGAGCGGCCGCTCCAGGAATAGAGCTGCGCCTCGTAATTGCCCTTGTCGGCGGCATCGAGCGCGGTGGTGAAGTCCACGGCCTGGATCTTCACGTCGAAGCCCGCCTCCTTGGTCATGGCCTGGATCACCTGGCCCACCTGCGGCGACTCGCTGTTGGCGTAGACGGTCAGGGTGATCTGCGGGTTCGGCTTGCCGGCTTCGGCCAGCAGCGCCTTGGCCTTGGCGACGTCCCGCTTCGGGATCGGGTACTCGGCGACGTAGTTCGGGTTCTTCGGGTTGACCCACTGGTTCCCGGCCAGGAACTCGCCGTTGTAGACGACCTGGTTGATGGCGTTGCGGTCGATGGCCGCCTCGAAGGCGGCGCGCACCTTCGGGTCGGAGACCGGCGAGCCGGCCTTGTTGGGGTTGAACAGGATCTCCTGGAAGCCGAGCTCGGTGGTCGAGTCGAGCTTCAGCTTGGCGTCGCGCTTCACCTGCGCCACGTCGGTGGGGGCGAGCCGTTCAAGCAGGTCGAGCTGCCCGGCGCGCAGGTTGGTGAGCCGCACGGTGGCGTCGGGGATCGGCCGGAACTCGACCCGCTGGATGTGGATCGCGTCCTTGTTCCAGTAGTCGGGAAAGCGCTCGACCACGATCCGGTCCTGCGGCACCCGCTCCACGAACTTGTACGGTCCGGCGCAGACCGGCGCGGTGGCGAACTTGTCGCCGAGCCGTTCGGCGGCCTTGGGCGAGACCATCATGCCGGCCCGGTCGGTGAACTGCGCCAGCAGCGGCGCGAAGGGCTGCTTCAGGTTGATCCGGAAGGTCAGGTCGTCGACGACGTCCACCGAGTCGATCGGCGCGATCTCCGAGCGGCGCTGCGAGCCCGGCATCTTCATGTGCCGCTCGATCGAGAACTTGGCCGCCGCGGCGTCGAGCTTCTCGCCGTCGTGGAACAGGACACCCGGGCGCAGGTGCATGGTCAGCGCCTTCTCGTCGGGCGACAGCTCCCAGGAGGTGGCGAGCTGCGGCACCGGCTTCAGATCGGGCCCGATATCCACGAGCTTGTCGCAGAGCGCCGCGAACACCATCCGGCTCGCGAAGGTCCGGGCGAGCGTCGGGTCGAGGGCGTCCGGATCCTCCATCATGCCGTAGCGCAGGGTCTGCGCGGCGGCGGGGCCGGCGAGGACGAACCCGGCGAGGAGACAAGCGGCGAGACGCAACATGAGACCGGTCCGGATGGCGGCGGGAGGAGCGGTGCGGATCGGCCGCGTCCGTTCCAGGAGCGACCGGCAGTGTTGCGCGGCCGTGTGGCATGCACAATCCCAAGGCAGCATCCGTGCCATAGGGTCAAGATGCATCTTGTATTCAGTTGGTGGCGCGATCGCACCGCCGCGGTCGGCGGCCCTCGGAGCGCGACGTTCGCGCACCCCGCGCCGAGCGCCGAGGTGGGACGGAAAGGTTGGTTCCGCGCCGTGCGGCCCGGCATCGGGAACGCGGCCCGCCGGAGATCGGGATCAGGCCAATTTTACGGTTTGCCTGAACAGCCCGGAAAAATCTCGGGCCCCAGAAGGTCACCGATGTCTTCTTCATGATGATACGGGTGCGATGGTTCGGCGGCACATCGTCATGTTGCCTGCTCTGTGCTGGAACCAGCGGCGTCGCGATTTCTACGCCGTGACCGCCGACGTCTCGACCGAGGGTATCCGGTTCCGATCCTCCTCGCTCCTGGCGCCGGGTGAGGATCTCACCTGCAGCATCCGCCATATCGGGACGCTCGAGGCCCGCATCGCCCGCGTGGCCGGCCAGGAATTCATCGTCTGTGTCCGGGGCGGGCGCGCGATCCTCACCGATCTCGCCCGGCAGTTCGTGACGCTGGCGCGCGCCCAGGATCTGCAGCCCGAGCCGGTCCGGGCTCACCGGCGAATCGTACCGAGGCAGAAGATCGTCCAGGTCACGACCGCGACGGGCGAGGCCTTCCAGGGCCACGTCCTCAATGTCTCGGCCTCCGGCGTCGCCCTGCTCGTCGACCACGAGCTGGAGATCGGAGCGATGATCCGCGTCGGGCGAAAGACCGCCACGGTGATGCGCCACTTCACCCACGGCGTCGGGGCCGCCTTCTCGGAGCCGTTCGCCCCATCCGCGGTCCACGAGGCGATGTCGCTCTGAGGCCCCGGCTCGCGGCGCCGCCGCGCGGCCGCATCATCGTTCGCCGGCCCCTCGCAGCGGCGGCGGAAGGGCGCTACATCTTCGCGGGTCCAGCGAAGGATCCTCGATGAAGCGCCTGCTCTCCTCCCGACCCGCCGCATCCCTGGCGCTCCTGCCGGCGGCACTCATCCTGCTGCCCCAGGCGGCGCTCGCCCACCCGGGCCACGGCGCCGCGACGGGCGCGGAGGCGGGCTTCCTCCATCCGCTTCTGGGCGCCGACCACGTGCTCGCGATGGTCGCGGTCGGCCTCCTCGCCAGCCTGCGCGGCGGGCGGGCGCTCTGGGCGCTGCCCCTGTCGTTCCTGGCGCTGATGAGCGTGGGGGCGGGCCTGGGCCTGGCCGGCGTGGTGCTGCCGCATGTCGAGATCGCGATCGCGCTGTCCATCGTCGTGTTCGGTCTCGCCGCCGTCGTCGGCCTCCGCGCGCCGGTCGCCCTGCTGGCCGCTCTGGTCGGCGTCTTCGCGGTGTTCCACGGCTACGCCCACGGGGCCGAGATGCCGGAGACCGCTTCCGGCCTCTCCTTCGGCCTCGGTTTCCTCGCGGCCACCGCGCTCCTGCACGCCGCGGGGATCGGCGTCGGCGTCGCGGCGTCGCGGATCGGAGCGACGCGGGCCGCCCCGGCCCTCGGCGCCGGCCTCGCCGCGGCCGGCCTCGCGCTGCTGGCGCTCCCCGCCTGAGCGCCTCACCCGGCCCGCTCCGGAGCCCCGCCCCGGCCGCGGGCGAGGCGCCCCGGCTCAGCATCCGCATCGATCTCGGACCGGGACACCGCCTCGGTCCCGGCAAGGTGCGGCTTCTCGAGATGATCGCCGAGCACGGCTCCATCGCCGGCGCGGGCCGCGCGCTCGGCATGTCGTACCGCCGGGCGTGGCTGCTGGTGGAGGCGATGAACACCGGCTTCGGCCGGCCCGTGGTCGAGGCGCAGACCGGCGGCCGGGCCGGCGGGGGCGCGCGCCTCTCCGCCCTGGGCGCCGACGTGGTGCGCCGGTACCGCGCTGTGGAGGCGGCCGCGGAGGCGGCGGCCGCGCCGTTCCTGAGTCGCCTGGGAGAGGCCGGGGACGCGTAACCGGGCCGGGCGCGGGCGCGAAACCCGGGTGCGATGTCACAGGCCCTCCAGGGCTGTCGTCACGCGATCCCGCCCCACGTCCCGCCGGTCGCGACGATCCCGGCAGCGAGAAGAGATAATACCCATGGCAAAACTCACGACGCTCGCACTGATGGGCTTGCTGGCCGTCACCACCGCTGCGCAGGCGGCGCCGAAGGTCGAGCGCCTGCGCGGCACCGTCGAGGCGGTCGCGGGCGGCGGCTTCACGCTGAAGACGATCGACGGCGCGTCGGAAACCGTGGGGCTCGCCCCCGACGCGAAGGTCTCCTGGGTCGTTCCGTCGAGCCTCGACGCGATCAAGGACGGCGTCTTCATCGGCACCGCCACGAAGGGCGAGCCGCCGGTGGCCCTGGAGGTGGTGCTGTTTCCCGAGGCGATGCGCGGCACCGGCGAGGGACACTACGACTGGGACATGATCCCCGACCGCACCGCGGGCGGCGCGCCGGTGAAGAGCGCCATGACCAACGGGACGGTGAAGACGGACATGCGCTCGACCGCGCCGGACGCGCCCCGCGTGAAGAGTGCGATGACCAACGGGACGGTGAAGGCGAGCGGCGGCGGGGCGGAGCGGACCCTCACGGTCGATTACGGCCAGGGCCAGTCCCTGCAGATCCTGGTGCCGCCGCAGGCGCCGGTCGTCAGCTTCGAGCCCGCCAGCGCCTCGGCCGTGACGCCCGGCGCCAAGGTCTTCGTGATCGCCGCGCGCGGGGATGACGGGCGCATCACCGCCCGGCGCGTCGCCGTCGGCAAGGATGGACTGACGCCGCCCATGTGAGTCGGTCCATGGTGAGGCCGCCGCCCGACACATCCACGAGCGGCGGCCTTCCGGTGCCGCCGCGCCGGCGAATCGCCTGAGACGGCGAGAGCCCGCCCGGACCCGGATCGGGTCCGGGCGGGCCGCTGCCCGTCGGAGCGGCAGGTCAGCCGCTCAGGACAGCATTCGTGCACATTCGGCGAACCATTGCCGACTAAAGCACCCCGAGAATGTTGCCAGGCCGCAACATCGCGCTGGAACTGCCGAGGCGGCCGCGAATCCTCGTTGCTCGCAGAAACCCGTTCGCACATGGTGATCGTGCACGGGGGCATCGCCAAGCGAGAGCCCGCAGGAGCCTGCCACTTAAGACGCGGGCCAAACCTACAGAACGTGCGGCTAGACCCGGATAACCGGGCACGTCCGCATCATTGGGTCTCGAAGCTTTGGAGATGTCTATGAAGCTCTTGAAGAGCTCATTGCTCGGGTCTGCTGCTGCGTTCGCGGCGGTGGGTGCTGCTCATGCCGCCGACCTGCCGGTCAAGAAGGCGGTCCCGATCGAGTACGTCCGCGTCTGCGGCGCCTACGGCGCAGGCTTCTTCTACATTCCCGGCACCGACACCTGCCTGCGTCTCTCCGGCCGCGCCCGGTTCGAGGGCGGCTACATGACCAGCTACTCGCGTCAGGGCAGCAACGGCGACACGTCGGGCTACCAGGGCCGGATGCGCATCAACCTCGATGCCCGCACCCAGACCGCCTACGGCACGCTGCGCGCCTTCGTCCGCCTCGATGCCGGCTCACGCACGGGCTACTCCGGCGTCGGCACCTCCGGCACCCAGCAGCGTATCGGCCAGGCCTTCCCGGGCCTCGGCATCGATCAGTTCGGCCGCGCCCAGCAGTTCGTGAACGTCGACAAGGCGTTCATCCAGTTCGCCGGCATGACCGCCGGTCGCGCCTCGTCGTTCTTCGACTTCTACGCCCACGACTTCGAGTTCGCCGGCGCCACGCTCGGCTCCGACATCGCCTCGACCAACCTGCTCGCCTACACGGCCACGCTCGGCAACGGCCTGTCCGCGACGATCTCGGCCGAAGATCCGGTCTTCCGCCGCAGCGTGATCTTCTCGCAGACGAACAACCCGGGCGGCGTGACGGTCAACGCCAACATCGCGAACTTCGCACAGTCCCAGTCGCCGGCCGAGGTGTTCATCGGCTACACCAACGGCGTGCCGACCCGGTACAGCTTCGTCGACGTGATCCAGCGCTCGCGCATGCCCGACTTCGTCGGCGCCCTGCGCCTCGACCAGGCCTGGGGCTCCGCTCAGGTCTCGGCCGCCGTCCACGAGCTGAACGTCGGCAACGTGGCGAACGGCGCCGGCACCGGCACCGGCTCGAACGTCAGCATCCCGCACACCAGCAACTCGTACGGCTGGGCGGTGCAGGGCGGCCTGAAGATCAACACGCCGTTCATCGCGCCGGGCGACGCCCTCTACCTGCAGGGCGCCTACGGCTCCGGTGCGCAGATGTACACCGGCTACTGCGCCTTCAGCGGCTGCTACTCGCAGAACCCGGCCACCATCCAGGGCCAGAAGTTCGCGCAGTACATGAACGACGCGACGCTCAACCCGTTCACGGGGCAGCTGGAGTAGTCCACGAGCTTCACCGCGACGGCCTCGTACCTCCACTACTGGTCGCCGGAGTGGCGCTCGGCCTTCTTCGGGTCGTACGGTGAGATGAGCTACAGCAGCGGTGCCCGTCTTGCCCAAGGCGCGGCCTTCGCGCTCGCCAACCCGACCGGTAACTCCTTCGGCGTGAACGGCGTCGGCGTGCCGGGCACCCGGTTCTTCCAGCTCAGCGAGGCGCTGCGCGACACCTACCAGTTCGTGGCGGGCGGCAGCATCATCTGGTCGCCGGTGAAGGACCTCGATATCGGTGTCGAGGGCTTCTACACCCAGATCGGCGTGAAGAACGGCCGCGTGATCGACCGCGACAAGAGCCCGACGGCCTACGCGAACGTCGCCGGCATCAACAACGGCACCTTCGTGCCGCGGACCACGACGGCGGACAGCGTCTCCACCTTCCGCTTCCGCGTCCAGCGCGACTTCTAAGCCACTCCACCGGCGCCGGGGCTTCGGCCTCCGCGCCGGTCCCCGTGCTTCAGAAACCTCAAGGCTCGGCTTCGGCCGGGCCTTTTTCGTTGTGTCGGGCCGCTCCCGGCCCGTGAGGCGGTCTGCCCGCGGACGAGGTCGCCGACGCGATCCGGCGCGACCGCCGCCGCGCCGTCGTGGCGTCGCGCGGAGCGGTGACCGGGCGCGGGTCCGCTGACGGAACCGCCGTTCCCGGGCGGGCACAGTCCGGCGTCCCGCCGGGCGACTCGCTGCGCGTGCCCCGGTCGATGACCTGCCGGTGAGGAGCGCCGGCGCTGCTCCGCGCCGCGCGCGGGCAGCTGACGCTGCGCGGCCTCGTTTGACCGGTTCCACTGTCCGAGCGTGCTCCGCTTCTATCCAGCCGAAACGGTGCCGCCGCGTCGTGCGGCGCACGCCATCCGACGGACAATCCGGTCTTCAGGCCGACGAGCCGGACAAGCGCGGCACGCGCTTCGAATCGATTGCCGGCGGCCGCAGGTCCGCTGCGGGACGCCGAGCCGGTTTCGACCGCGGCCGCGATGACTCACTGGCCGGATGCGGCCCGCGCGACAGCCCTGACCCGCCTTCCGGACCGGCGCCCGTCGATTGGTGGGGATCGCGCGAGAGAACTTGAAATAACACTATCTGACCTGCGCCTTTAATCTTCGGGTCGGCTGATAAAATCAGTAATGATCGATCTTTCTTGTATTATTTTGGCGCGTCTTGTTGCGATCGTACAACATTATCTTGGAAGATCGGAGAAAAGATCGAATCTTTGTTGCGCGTACGACGGCCGATGCACAGTGTATCCCGGCAAATGGGCCACAGAACCGTCGTAGCAAGCTAGAACTACCCATAAGTCCGTGAGATAATCACAGATTATACTTGGAATTTCCGGTCTTGCTCATCCGTTTGCGAGATTTGAGCTTCAAAATCCGGAGACGTCGATGCCGTTACTGAGATCATCGCTGTTGGGGTCTGCTGCCGCGTTCGCGGCCGTGGGCGCTGCACACGCCGCCGACTTGCCGATCAGGAAGGGTGTGCCGGTCGAGTACGTCCGCGTCTGCGGCGCGTACGGCGCAGGCTTCTTCTACATTCCCGGCACCGATACCTGCCTTCGCATCTCCGGCCGTGCCCGGTTCGAGGGCGGATACATGACAGCGTCGACGCGGCAGGCCGGAACGAACGCCGGTGACAGTGCGGGCTATCAGGGCCGTCTGCGCATCAACCTCGATGCCCGCACGCAGACCGCCTACGGCACGCTGCGCGCCTTCGTTCGCCTCGATGCCGGGTCCCGCACCGGGTACGCGCGCTCGGGGACCCAGGCCCGCATCGGGCAGGCCTACGACGCCACGGGCGTCGACGAGGCCGGGCACGCGCAGCAATTCATGAATGTGGACAAGGCGTTCATCCAGTTCGCCGGCCTCACGGCCGGTCGCGCGTCGTCCTTCTTCGACTTCTACGCCCACGACTTCGAGATCTACGGCGCGACCTCCGGCTCGGATGTCTCCTCCACCAACCTTCTCGCCTACACGGTGTCGGCCGGCTACGGCCTGTCGGCGACGCTGTCGGTCGAGGACCCGGTCTTCCGGCGCAGCCCGATCTACGCGCCGGCCGGCACCGCGTCGCCGGCGAGCCCGGTCTTCGTCGGCTACTTCGGAGGTGCCCCGATCGGGGTCGGCAGCATCGACAGCGTCCAGCGCGAGCGGTTGCCCGACGTCGTCGGCGTCCTGCGCGTCGATCAGGGTTGGGGCTCGGCGCAGCTCTCCGCCGCGGTGCACGAGCTGAACGTGGGCAACATCGCGGCGACGCCCGCGCCGGGCGCCAATGTCAGCGTCGCGCACACCAAGAGCGTCGAGGGCTGGGCCGTGCAGGGCGGCCTGAAGATCAACGCACCCTTCGTCGCGCTGGGGGATGCCCTCTATCTCCAGGGCGCCTACGCCGACGGGGCGCAGATGTACACGGGGTACTGCGCCTTCACCGGCTGCTACACGCAGCTCAACAACGGCTTCCATGGCCAGAAGATCTACCAGAGCTTCTCGGACGCGACGGTCAACCCGTTCACCGGCCAGCTGCAGACATCGCAATCCTTCTCGGCGGTCGCGTCGTTCCTGCATTACTGGACGCCGGAATGGCGCTCGGCGGTCTTCGGCTCCTACGGAGAGCAGGATTTCTCCCGCAATGCCCGCCTCGCCCAGGGCGCGCTCTACAACGTCCTGAACTTCAACGGCGCCGCCAATTTCGGCTCCAACGCGGTCGGCGCGCCCGGAACGCGCTTCTACCAGTTGAGCCAAGCTCTGCGCGACACCTACCAGTTCGTCGCAGGCGGCAGCATCATCTGGTCGCCCATGCGCGATCTCGATATCGGCGTCGAGGCCTTCTACACCCAGATCGGCGTGAAGCACGGACGCGCCATCGACTCCGATAAGAGCCCCACCGCCTACGCCAACGTCGCCGGCATCAACAACGGCACCTTCGTCCCGCGCACCGTGACGCAGGACTCGGTCTCGCAGGTCCGCTTCCGCGTCCAGCGCGACTTCTGATCGACGATCCCGGCGGCGGGGCCTCGGTCCCGTCGCCTGTCCCCGCGCGATGCCGTCATGGCCCGGTCGACGCCGGGCCATCTCCGTGCCCGGTGACCACGACGGAGCCGGGGTCTTAATCCCGGCCGACGGGACAGGTCGCGTCCTTTGTTCCCTGGATCGCGTTGCCGCCCCTTATCCGCGCTGCTACGCCGGAGATCACTCAATCCGCCGCCAATCGTGCGGGACTCGACGAATCGCGGTTCAGGCCGCGGTCGCGAGGGCGCGGCGAAACGGCCCGCAAGCGGTCAGAGATCCGGGGGGACGCCATGACCAGCACCGCATCACCGAGCCCGATCCCCTCGCCGGCAGAGGGGCGGGTGGAGAACGGGCGCGCGGCCCGGTTCTGGCCGGACGTTTGGTGGCGCCTGATCGACTTTAAGATCGGCATCATACCGCTCCCGATCTTCGTCATTCTGGCGATCCTCCTCACCGTCCTGGTTCAGGAGGGCGAGATCAAGCCCGACGGGCCGACCATGATCGCCGTGCTGGTGATGGGCGGCTTCACCTGCGCGGAGATCGGCAAGCGGATCCCCATCTTGAAGAACATCGGTGCCGGCGCGATCTTCGCGACCTTCATCCCGTCGGCGCTGGTCTACTACGCGCTGGTGCCGCCGCAGATGGTGAAGGCGATCACCGATTTCACCAAGTTCACCAACTTCCTCTACATCTACATCGCCACGATCATCGTCGGCTCGATCCTCGGCATGGACCGCGAGGTCCTGATCAAGGGCTTCCTCAAGATCTTCGCGCCGCTCGCCCTCGGCTCGGTGGCGGCGGCCCTGGTCGGCACGCTGGTCGGCACGCTGCTCGGCCTCGGCCCCTACAAGACGTTCTTCTTCATCGTCGTGCCGATCATGGCCGGCGGCGTCGGGGAGGGGGCGATTCCGCTCTCCATCGGCTACGCGGCGATCCTCGGCCTGCAGCAGGGCGTGGTCTTCGCCCAGGTGCTGCCGCCGGTGATGCTGGGCTCCCTGACCGCGATCATCCTGTCGGGAGCCCTGAACTCCGTCGGCAAGCGCTACCCGCACCTCACCGGCGAGGGCCGTCTCCAGCCCGATTCCGACGGCATCAAGTCGAGCGACGCCCAGGCCAGGGCCGAGGCCGCCAAGGGCCAGATCGACCCCGCGACGATCGGCGCGGCCGGGCTCACGGCGATCACCCTCTACCTGCTCGGTGTCATGGCCCATCACCTCGTCGGCCTGCCGGCGCCGGTGGCGATGCTGTTCCTCGCCGTTCTGGCGAAGCTCGCCAGCGCGGTGTCGCCCCACCTCCAGGCCGGCGGCTTCGTCGTCTACAAGTTCGTGCAGGTCTCGATGACCTACCCGCTGCTCTTCGCCATCGGCGTGGCGCTCACCCCCTGGCACGAGCTGATGGCCGCCTTCACCCTGGTCAATCTGATCACGATCGTGTCGACCGTCGTGACGCTGATGGCAGTCGGCTTCTTCGTCGGCCGCTGGCTCGGGATGTACCCGATCGAGACCGCCATCGTGAACGCCTGTCACAGCGGTCAGGGCGGCACCGGCGACGTGGCGATCCTCACGGCGGCGAACCGCATGGCGCTGATGCCCTTCGCGCAGATCGCCACCCGCATCGGCGGCGCGCTGACCGTGACCGGCACGATCGTCGCCATGAAGTGGATCGGTGCCTGATGGGCACCCGGAAAGGACGTCGTCATGGCCGGTGATCCCGGGGCCGTCGGGGCCACGCTCCAGTCGAGGATCGGCGCGATCCTCCGCTCGACGAGCGGCAACTTCCTGGAGATGTTCGACTTCTTTCTGTTCGGGTTCTACGCCACCTACATCGCGCGGGCGTTCTTCCCCTCGGGCAACGAGACCACCGAGCTGCTCCTAACCTTCGGCACGTTCTGGCTCGGGGCGCTGATGCGGCCGCTCGGGGCGATCGTGCTGGGCGCCTATATCGACCGGATCGGTCGCCGGAAGGGCCTGATCATCACGCTCGCCATCATGGCGAGCGGCACGGTGCTCATCGCCTTCTGCCCGAGCTACGACACGATCGGCGTCGCGGCCCCGCTGATCGTCCTCGCCGGGCGCCTGCTGCAGGGCTTCTCGGCGGGCGTCGAGATCGGCGGCGTCTCGATCTACCTGTTCGAGATCGCCACGCCCGGTCGGCGCGGCTTCTACACGTCGTTCCAGTCGGCGAGCCAGCAGGTGGCGATCATGTTCGCCGCCCTGATCGGCTACGGGCTGAACGCCTTCCTGACCAAGCAGCAGATCGGCGATTTCGGCTGGCGCATCCCGTTCCTGATCGGCTGCCTGATCGTGCCGTTCATCTTCTTCATCCGGCGCTCGCTCCAGGAGACGCAGGACTTCGCCAAGCGGACCCACCATCCGAGCACCCGCGAGATCCTGACCACGGTGGCGGCCAACTGGCGGATCGTCCTGCTCGGCATGATGCTGACCACGATGACGACGGTGACCTTCTACATGATCACCGTCTACACCCCGACCTTCGGCAGGAACGTCCTCAAGCTCACCGAGACCGACAGCCTGATCGTCACGCTGTTCGTGGCGATCACGAACTTCATCTGGCTGCCCGTGGGCGGGGCCCTGTCGGACGCCGTCGGCCGGAAGCCGGTGCTGCTGACGATCTCGACCCTGTCGCTGCTGACGACCTACCCGGCCCTGCACTGGCTCGTGGCCGACCCGACCTTCGGCAAGATGCTCGCCGTCGAGCTGTGGTTCTCGTTCTTCTTCGGCGTCTACAACGGCGCGATGGTGGTCTCCCTCTCCGAGGTGGTGCCGCCGCACGTCCGCGCGAGCGGCTTCTCGCTGGCCTACAGCCTCGCCACCGCGCTGTTCGGCACGGCCACGCCGATGGTCTCGACCTTCCTGATCGAGAAGACCGGCGACCGGGCGGCGCCGAGCTACTGGCTGATGGCGGCGGCCGCCTGCGGCATCGTCGCGACGCTCGCCCTGTTCCGGGGCCGGGCGGGACTGGAGCGCGTGCCCGCCCACGCCTGAGGGCCGGGGCCGCTCAGCTCTCCTGCCAGATCCGGATCCGCGCCTTGAAGGCGGCGCGGATATGGGCCCGGGCGGCGGCCTCGGCGGCATCCCCGTCGTGGACCCGGATCGCCGCCACGATGGCGGCGTGCTCGGCGAGCGACTCCGCGGCGCGATCCGGGGCCGCCAGGGTTGTGGCGCCCGGCAGCAGCACCAGCGACAGCCGCATCGTCTCCAGCGTGCTCTGCAGGAAGCGGTTGCGCGCCGCCCCGTGGATCTGCCGGTGGAACAGCCGGTTGGTCCGGGCCAGCGCGGGCGCGTCCCCGAGCAGCGTCCGGTCCCGGGCGACCATCTCCTCCAGGATCTCGGTCTCGACCGCGCTGGCGTGGATCGCCGCGAGGCGCGCGGCCGTCCCCTCCAGCACCTCGCGCAGGTCGTAGAGCTCGCTCACCTGGCCGTAGTCGAGCTGCGCCACGCTGGCGCCGCGATGCGGCTCGTGGGCGACGAGTCCCTGCGCCTCCAGCCGGCCGAGGGCTTCCCGCACCGGCGTGCGGCTGATCTGGAACCGCTCGGCGAGTTCGGCCTCGCGCAGGCGGCTGCCGGGCGCGAGTTCGCCCTCCTCGATCGCCCGCAGCAGCCGCTCATAGGCGCCGGCGCCGCTGGAGCGCTCCGCTTCGCTGGCCTTCATGTCCGGCTCTCCTCGCTCGGCCATAGCGCGAAACCGAGGGGGCCGAAACGCTTGCCGCCAATTGCATGCAGTCGTATACAATGAGGCGAGAGAGGCCGGTGAGAGGAGGCAGGGATGCAGCGTCCGGACGATGCGCGGTGGGATGTGGTCGTGGTCGGGTCGGGCAATGCCGCCATGAGCGCCGGTCTCGCCGCCCTGGAGCGCGGCGCCTCGGTGCTGATGATCGAGAAGGCCGAGCGGGACCTCGCCGGCGGCAACACCGCCTACACGGCCGGCGCCATGCGCTTCGTCTACGCGGGCAACGACGACCTGATTCCGCTGCTGGTCGATCCCGAGGATCCGCGCCTGCCGCGGACCGATTTCGGCGCCTACACGGCGCAGAAGTTCGAGGAGGACCTGCTCGGCTTCAACGACGGGCGGCCGCTCTCGCGCGAGCAGCGCATCCTGATCGACGAGAGCGGCGCGGCTCTGCGCTGGCTCGCCACGCAGGGGGTGAAGTTCGAGCCGATCTATTCCCGCCAATCCTTCGAGAAGGACGGGCGCTTCGTGTTCTGGGGCGGCCTGACGCTCGCCACGCACGACGAGGGCTTCGGGCTCGCACGGGCCGAGCTTGAGGCCTTCACGAGGGCCGGCGGCGAGATCCGCTACGGCTGCCCGGCCCGGGGGCTGATCGTGGAGGACGGGCGCGTCGTCGGCGTGGAGACGCCGCAGGGGCCGGTCCGGGCGGCGTCCGTGGTGCTGGCCTGCGGCGGCTTCGAGTCGAACGCCGCCCTCCGCACGCGCTTCATCGGCGCGGGCTGGGACAGGGCGCGGGTGCGCGGCACGCCCCACAACCAGGGCGACGGGCTCCAGATGGCCCTGGACCTCGGCGCGAAGGCCCACGGCTTCTACGGCGGCTGCCACGCCACGCCGATGGACCTGCACACCCCCGCTTACGGCAACCTCGACCTGCCGCACGGCGAGCGCAAGCACTACCGGAAGATCTGCTACTTCCTGGGTCTGATGCTGAACGCGAACGGCGAGCGCTTCGTCGACGAGGGCAAGAATTTCCGCAACTACACCTACGCCCAGTTCGGCCGCTCGATCATGGAGCAGCCCGGGCACGTGGCGTGGCAGATCTTCGACGCCAAGGTCGATCACCTGCTCTACAGCGAGTACCGGTTCCACGACGCGCACTACGTCGAGGCCGACACGCTGGACGGGCTCCTCGAGCGGCTCGAGGGCATCGACCGGGCGGCGGCGCGGCGGACCATCGCGGCGTTCAACGCCGCCGTGGACGAGAGCGTGCCGTTCGATCCGACCGTGAAGGACGGGCGCGGCACACGGGGGCTCGCCCTGCCGAAGTCGAACTGGGCGCAGAAGATCGAGACCGGGCCGTTCAAGGCCTACCCGGTCACGGGCGGCATCACCTTCACCTACGGCGGCGTCGAGGTCGGCGACGACGGCGGCGTGGAGCGCGCGGACGGCGGCGCGATTCCCGGCCTCTACGCCTGCGGCGAGATGGTCGGCGGCGTCTTCTTCAACGGCTATCCCGGCGGTTCGGGGCTGACCTCCGGCGTCGTGTTCGGCCGCCGCGCCGGCTACGGCGCCGCCGCGAGGGCGAAGGGCTGAGGTCCGCGGCGGAACGCGCCCGGATCCCTGACCTACGCGGGGTGGGGGGAGCCGCGCGATCGTTTCCCCAGCGGCCCATCGCCCCCTGTCCGCGAGCCCGGCGGGGGCGTAGAAGCCCCCATGCCCGCCCGACAGGCCGTCTTCACCATCTCCCGCGGCGTTCCGTTCCTGCCGACGCTCGCCGAGGCGCTGCTCTCCGGCCGCCTCGTCGGTCCGGTGGCGGGCGATCCGCTGGCCCTCGCCGCGGTCACGATCTACCTGCCGACCCGCCGCGCGGCCCGGGCCCTCGGCGCGATCCTGGCCGAGAGGCTCGGCCGGGACGCGCCCGGCCAGGCGACGCTGCTGCCGCGGATGATACCCCTCGGCGAGGCCGACGAGGCCGAACTCGACCTCGCCGCCGAGCCGCTGCTGGAGGAGAACGCCGACCCCCTGAGCATCCCGATGCCGCCGCTGGAGCGTCGTCTGATCCTGGCCCGCCTCGTCCAGGCCTGGGCCAAGACCGTCGACCGGACGCTGCTGCCGCTGGATGCCGAGGTGCCGTTCCTCGTGCCGTCCTCCCCCGCCGACGCCGTCGGGCTCGCCGGCGATCTCGAGCGCCTGATGGACGCGCTCACCGTCGAGGGCCTGCCCTGGTCGGAGATCGGCGCGGCCGTCGAGGCCGAGTATTCCCGCTATTTCGGCCTGACCCTCGACTTCGTGAAGATCGCCGCCGAGAACTGGCCGAAGCTCCTGGCCGAGCGGGGACTCGCCGATCCGGTCGCCCGCGCCCGCGGGCTCGTCCTCGCGGAGGAGCGGCGCCTGTCGCGCAGCGCGACCCAGGACCCGGTGATCGTCGCCGGGTCGCTGGGCTCCGTGCCGGCCACGGCCCGGCTCATCGCCGCCGTGGCCAAGCTGCCCCACGGCGCCGTGGTCCTGCCCGGGCTCGATCTCGACCTCGACGCGGCCGGATGGGACGGCATCGACACCGGCGAGGGCTTCTCCCGCGTGATCGCGCACGGCCACCCGCAGGCGGTGCTGCACCGGCTGCTCGGGCCGGAGAACCTCAACATCGGCCGCGCGGAGGTCGTCGCCCTCGGCGAGCCCGATGCCGGCCAGGCGGCGCGGGCCGCGCTCCTGTCGCAGGCCCTCCGTCCGGCCGACACCACCGATGCGTGGGCCGCCCTCGACCCGGCCGAGCGCGACACCGTTGCCCGCCTGGGCCTCGACGGGCTCGCGCTCGCCGAGGCGGCCGACGAGCGCGAGGAGGCGCTGGTCGCGGCGCTGGCGCTGCGCGAGACCCTCCAGACCCCCGGCGCCACCGCGGCCCTCATCACGCCCGACCGCGGGCTCGCCGGCCGGGTCGCCGTCGAACTGCTGCGCTGGGGCATCGTGGCGGAGGATTCCGCCGGATTGTCCCTCGCCGGAAGCGCCGCCGGGCGGCTCGCCCGGCTCGCGGCGGAACTCGCCGCCGACCTCGCGCGCGATCAGGCCGACGCGATCCCCGCCCGGCTGATCGCACTGCTCTCCCATCCGATGGTCCATCTCGGGCTGCCGCGCCCCGACGTGGTCCGGGGCGCCGCGGCCCTGGAGATCGGGTTGCTGCGCGGCCCGGTCCCGGCCCCGGGCTTCGACGGCCTGCGCAAGGCCCTCGCCGCCGAGCGCGCCGGACCGCCCGAGCACCGGCCCCGGGCCAAGCGCCGCCTGAAGGACGTCGACTGGGAGCTGGCGGCGGACCTGCTGGACCGGCTGGATGTGGTGTTCCGGGATTTTCCGGGCCCGGACGGGGCCGGGGATTGCGACCTCGTCACCACCGCCACGGGGCACCGGGAGGCGTGCGACCGCCTGATCGCCGGGCCGGAGGACGCTTCCCCGGCGGAGACGGACGGATCCCTGTCCTGCCTCGACGCGCTGTTCGACGACTTGGAGATGGCCGAACCCGGCCTGATGCCGGGGCGGTTCGACGATTACGCCACCTTCTTCACGTCGCTGGCCCGGGAGCGCAAGGTCGCTTGCTCGGGCGAGGCGCCGCATCCGCGCCTGCGCATCCTCGGGCTGCTGGAGGCGCGCCTGCTCTCGGTGGACCGCGTGGTGCTCGGCGGGCTGGACGAGGGCGTCTGGCCGGTGCGCACGCTGACCGACTCGTTCCTCAACCGGCCGATGCGCGAGCGGGTCGGCCTCAATCCGCCCGAGCGGCGGATCGGGCAGATGGCCCACGACTTCGTGCAGGCGCTCGGCTGCCGCGACGCGGTGATCACCCGGGCGCTGAAGCGGGAGGGCGCGCCGACCGTGCCGTCGCGCCTGATCCAGCGCCTGCGCGCCCTCTCGGGCGATGCCCGCTGGGACGCCGTCCTGCGCGCGGGGCGCCGGATCACGGGCCTCGCCGCGCGGCTCGACGCGGCGCCGCCGGAGCCGCGGCTGAAGCGCCCCGCGCCGAAGCCGGACCCGGCCCTGTTCCCGCGCTCGCTCAGCGTCACCGAGATCGAGACGCTGGTGCGCGATCCCTACAGCATCTTCGCCCGCCACGTTCTCGGGCTCGATCCCCTCGATCCCCTGGCGGCGGCGCCGGGCGTCGCCACCCGCGGCTCCCTGGTGCACGACGTCTTCGCGGAGTTCGCCGCACGCCACCCGGCGGACCTGCCGCCGGACGCGGCGGAGCGTCTGCTGAACCTCGCGGTGAACGCCTTCGGCGAGATCGAGGCGGAGTACCCGAACCTCTACGCCGAGTGGTGGCCGCGCTACGAGCGCATGGCCTCGGCCTATCTCGATTGGGAGGCGCAGCGCCGGCCCGGCCTGACCCGGGTCTACCCGGAGGTCTCCGGGCGCTGGGTGATCCCGATGGGGCGCGAGACCTTCACGCTGCGCGCCCGGGCCGACCGGATCGAGCTGCGGCCGGACGGCACCGCCTGCATCGTCGACTACAAGACCGGGACGCCGCCCTCGGCGAAGATGATCTTCACCGGGTTCTCGCCGCAGCTCACCCTGGAGGCGGCGATGCTGATGCACGGCGCCTTCGCGGACCTCCCGGCCGCGAAGACGACGCCGGACCTGCTCTACGTCCACGCCTCGGGCGGGCGGAAGCCCTTCGTCCCGATCCCGGTGAAGCCGCCCCGGGGCGAGGAGCGCGGCGTGGAGGCGATCGTGGCCGAGCACGCCGCGCGGCTCAAGGGGCTGGTGGCCCGGTTCATGACCGGCGAGGCGGCCTACACGGCGCGGCCCTACCCGCAATATGCCAGCAAGTACGGCGCCTACGATCACCTGGCCCGGGTGCTCGAATGGTCGCTCGCCGGCGACGAGGGCGGGGAGTAAGCCCACCCCAGCGCTGCGGTGATATCCCGCCCGCACCTCAGGATGTGGGTGCGGGTGGGAGGCGCGTTCCTGGATCTCAGAAGAACGCCTGCAGCCCCGTCTGCGCCCGGCCCAGGATCAGGGCGTGGACGTCGTGGGTGCCCTCGTAGGTGTTCACCGTCTCGAGGTTCTGGGCGTGGCGCATCACGTGGTACTCGCCCATGATGCCGTTGCCGCCGTGCATGTCCCGGGCGGTGCGGGCGATGTCCAGCGCCTTGCCGCAATTGTTGCGCTTGACCAGCGAGATCATCTCCGGGGCCATCCGGCCCTCGTCCATCAGCCGCCCGACCCGGAGCGAGGCCTGCAGGCCCAGCGCGATCTCGGTCTGCATGTCGGCGAGCTTCTTCTGGACGAGCTGCGTCTGCGCCAGGGGCCGGCCGAACTGCTTGCGCTCCAGGGTGTAGCTGCGGGCGCGGTACCAGCAATCCTCGGCGGCGCCCATCGCGCCCCACGAGATGCCGTAGCGCGCCCGGTTGAGGCAGCCGAACGGCCCCTTGAGCCCCGAGACGTTCGGCAAGAGCGCGTCCTCGCCGACCTCGATGCCCTCCATGACGATCTCGCCGGTGGTCGAGGCGCGCAGGGACAGCTTGCCCTTGAGCGTCGGTGCGGACAGGCCCTTCATGCCCTTCTCGAGGACGAAGCCGCGGATTGCGCCCTCGTGCGCGTCGGACTTCGCCCAGACCACGAACACGTCCGCGAAGGGCGCGTTCGAGATCCACATCTTGGCGCCGGAGATCCGGTAGCCGCCGTCGATCTTCTCGGCCTTGGTCTTCATCCCGGCCGGGTCCGAGCCGGCATCGGGCTCGGTCAGGCCGAAGCAGCCGATCCACTCGCCCGAGGCGAGCTTCGGCAGGAACTTCTGCCGCTGCTCCTCCGAGCCGTAGGCGTGGATCGGGTACATGACGAGGGAGGACTGCACGCTCATCATCGAGCGGTAGCCGGAATCCACCGCCTCGACCGCCCGCGCCACCAGCCCGTAGGCCACGTAGGAGGCGCCCGCGCAGCCGTACTCCTCGGGGAGGGTCACGCCGAGGAGACCGAGTTCGCCCATCTTCCGGAACAGGCCGGGATCGGTCTTCTCGGTGGCGTAGGCCTCGACGATCCCCGGGAGAAGCTGCTCCTGCGCGAAGCTCTGGGCGACGTCGCGGATCGCCCGCTCGTCCTCGGTGAGCTGATCCTCCAGCAGGAAGGGATCGTCCCAGACGAAGCGGGCCGAGGCCGGGGCCGACGGTGAGGCGCTGCCCGGAGGGCGCATCGGAGCGTTCATCGAAATTCCTCGCCTGCAGGGAAGCGCGGGTCCTCGCGGCCCGCGCGCTTGGGCCTACCCTAGACCCGCGCGGCGCCCGGTCCAACGCGCGCGGTGACGCCGGGGCGTTGCCGTCACGCCCGGCCGAGGAGCGTGAGCCAGGCCAGCGTGGTGAGCGGCGCCAGGAGGGTCGAGACCAGGACCGAGGCCGCGACCATGCCGGTCTCGGTCCGGTAGCGCGCCGCCAGCAGGTAGGCGTTGATCCCCACCGGCATGGCGGCAAACAGGGTGGCGACGCCCGCGTAGGCGGCCGGCATGGCGAAGACGTGGAAGGCCAGGACCCAGACCGCGAGCGGGTGGAGGAGATTCTTCAGGAGCGCGATCACCAGGGCACCCTTGAGGTCGAACAGTACCCGGTAGCGCTTCAGGCCGGCGCCGAGCGCCACCAGCGCGCAGGTGGAGGCGGTGCCCGCGAAGGCGTCGATCAGCGACCGGGCGATGCCGGCCGGCGCGAGGCCGAGGGCCTTCATGGCCATGCCGATCAGCAGCGCCACGAAGATCGGGTTGCGCAGGAGCACCAGGGCGAGACCGCGGATCCGCGCCAGGACCGGCAGGCCGGAATCGGACTCGATCAGGAAGGTGGCGCTGCCCATCATGAGCGGCAGGTGGACGGCGAGCAGCATGAACAGCGGGAAGGCACCCTCCTCGCCGTAGGCCTGCAGGATCATCGGGACGCCCACGAACACCGTGTTCGACTGGCTCGCCGCGAAGCCGTGGAGGATCGCGCCGCGCCGCTCGATCCCGGCGCGCCGCCGGGCAATCAGCGTGCCGACGAACCACGAGATCGCCGCGCCGCCGAAATACGCGACCCAGTAGGACCACGCGACGGTCCCGCTCATCCCGGGCTTGGTCAGCGTGGCGATGATCAGCGCCGGGACCGCGACGGCGAAGACGTATTCCGACAGCCCGTCGCTGACCTTGTCGGAGAGGAGCCCCGCGAGGGCGGCCGCCCAGCCGATCAGGACGATCCCGAAGATCGGGGCGATGATGGCGAGGGCGTTCACGGGGCCGGCGGGAGAAGGGTCTGGTGCGCGGGGGGCGACTCGGCCCATAGCACGCCGGCGCGCCGCGTCGCGCACCGTCGGGAGCTGTGCTGGCATGTCGGACGAGAGGGGATCGGCGATTCACCGCGCCGCCGCGCAGGGCTACGGTGCCGAGGCGGACACCTACGTGACGGGCCGCCCCGATTATCCGGCGGCCGTGACCGGCTGGCTCGCGGCGGATCTCGGTCTCGGGCCGGGGCGGCGGGTGCTCGACCTGGGCTCGGGCACCGGCAAGTTCCTGCCCACCCTGCGCGCGACCGGAGCCTCCGTCGTCGCGGTGGAGCCCGTCGACGCCATGCGCGCGCGGATCGCGGGCGCGCATCCGGAGGTCGAGGCCCTCGCCGGGACCGCGGAGGCGATCCCGCTGGACGCGGCGAGCCTCGACGCGGTGGTCTGCGCCCAGTCCTTCCACTGGTTCGCCACGGCCGCCGCGCTCACCGAGATCGCCCGGGTGCTGCGTCCCGGCGGCCGGCTCGGGCTGATCTGGAACGTGCGCGACGAGACCGTGCCCTGGGTCGCCGCCCTGTCGCGGATCACCGATCCGCACGAGGGCGGCGCGCCGCGCTACCGCACCGGCGCGTGGCGGGCCCCGTTTCCCGCGCCGGATTTCGGGCCGCTGCGCGAGCGGTGCTGGCGGCACGCGCACAGCGGCACCCCCGAGGCCGTGATCCTCGATCGCACGCTCTCGGTCAGCTTCATCGCGGCGCTTCCCAGCGCCGAGCGCGCCCGCGTCGCCGCAGCGGTGCGGGCCCTCATCGCCGACACGCCCGAACTCGCCGGCCGAGCGACGCTCGACTTCCCCTACGTGACGACGGCCTACAGCAGCGTGCGCGCCTGACGGCGTCGAGGTCGGCTTACTTGTTCTCCAGCACCTTGATCGGATCCGTGCGCTGACTCGCGGGCGGCTCCTTGGTCAGATTGGCGCCGCCCTCCCGCTGCACCTTGACGTCCTGCGGCGCGCCCGGCCCGCCGACGGCGCGGCCGCCCTCGGTGCTCTGCGTCGGCACGGTGCCGGAGGCGAGTTCCAGACAGGTCACCATCTCGACGTAGGATGGGAAGCCGCCCGCCTTGAACTGGTTCTGGCACTGGCGCTTGGCGGCGGGCGTGTAGCTGCTCCAGTGCCGCTCGGCCTCCTTCTTGGCGTCGCGCTCGGAGCGGATGCAGCCGTCGTAATTCGCCTTGTCGCTGATGGTCGTGTTCGTGACCTGGGCCGACTGGCAGGTGTGCTCGACGTCGAGATCGGGCACCGCGTCGGCCCGGGCGGAGGCCGACGCGAGCGCCAGGGTGAGCAGCGCGAAGGTGCCGGGGACCATCGTGCGGAAACGGGTCGTCATGTCGTCAGACTCGCGATCTGTGGCGGTTCGCGCCGCCGGAACTGCCGGCACAACGCGCCAGGAACCCGTTCGGCACCAAGCGCCCGCGACGATCACCCCGCGTGGGCGCCGCGCAGGGCCTGATCGAGATCGCCGTACAGGTCGTCCGTGTCCTCGATGCCGGCGGACAGGCGCAGCAGGTCCGGCGGGCAGGGACTGCCCGGGCCTTCCACCGAGGCGCGGTGCTCAATGAGACTCTCGACGCCGCCGAGCGAGGTCGCCCGCTTCCAGAGCCGCACCCGCGCCGCCGTGGCGATGGCGCCGGCCTCGCCGCCGGCCACCCGGATCGACAGCATGAAGCCGAACCCGTCCCGCATCTGCCGGCAGGCGACCGCGTGGCCGGGATCGTCCGGGAGACCCGGGTAGAGGACGCGGGTCACGTGGGGGTGTCCGCTCAGGCGCCCGGCGAGGCGCAGGGCGCCCGCCGCCTGCGCGGCTGCCCGGAGATGCAGGGTCCGGAGCGAGCGCATCAGCAGGTAGGCCTCGAAGGGCCCGAGGATGCCGCCGCTGCCGGCGCGGATCCCCCGGATCCGCTCCCAGAACGCGTCGGCCCGCGCGCCCGCCAGCACGCCCGCCACCACGTCGGAATGGCCGTTGAGGATCTTGGTGGCCGAGTGCATCACGATGTCGGCGCCGAGTTCCAGGGGCCGGGTGTGGACCGGCGAGGCGGCCGTGGAATCCACGGCGAGCCGCGCCCCCGCCGCGTGGGCGATCTCGGCCGCCGCGGCGATGTCGGTGACCGTCCAGAGCGGGTTGCCGGGTGTCTCGATCCAGACGAGCTTGGTCCGGCCGGGCTCGATCGCGGCGCGCAGGGCGTCCGGATCGTCCGTGTCCGCGAAGGTCAGTGTGAGGCCGCGCCGGGGCGCCTCCTCGCGCAGCCAGCGCTTCAGCGCCCAGTACATGACCGTGCCGGCGACCACGTGGTCGCCGGGCTCCAGCGCGCCGAACACCGCGGTCGCCGCCGCCATCCCGGAGCCGAACAGCAGCGCGCCGGCGCCGGCGCCCTCCAGCATCGCCAGGACCGACTCCGCCTCGCGCACCGTGGCGTTGTCGGGCCGCGCGTAGCTGTAGCCGGAGCTGTAGCCGTTGTCGGGATCGCGGATGAAGGTGGTGGCGACGTGGAGCGGCATGACCACCGCCCGCGTCTCCGGCTCGATCCGGCCCATGGCCTGGGCCGCGAGGCTCCGGCGCGTGAAGTCCGGCTCGGCGTCGCTCCGGGTATCCGACCGACCCTGCGGCGCGTAAGGCTGTGACATCTGGCGATTCTCGGCGGATGGAGACGGGCGCGTGCCACGGCGCGTGGCCCCCGGCAAGCCGCGCCACACGCCGCGCCCGGTGGAGACCGACGATCATGACCGCCGCCACACACGTCCCCGGAGGATCGCCCCTGCCGCGCTGGCTGCGCCTCGCCGCCGCGATCCTGCCGGTGGCGGCCACCGCGGCCGTCGGCTCGATGGCGACCCAGGCCGAGATCCCGGGCTGGTACGCGAGCCTGAACAAGCCGGCCTTCAACCCGCCGAACTGGGTGTTCCCGGTCGCCTGGACGATCCTCTACACGATGATCGCGGTCTCCCTCTGGCGGCTGCTCGGCGCCATGCCGCGCACCGGGCCGAGCCGCGAGGGCTGGTGGCTCGCCCTCGCGGCGTTCCTGGTGCAGATCGCCCTCAACGCCGCCTGGACCCCGGTCTTCTTCACCGCGCACGCGATCGGCGCCGGGCTAATCGTCGTCGCGATGCTGCTGGTGATGGTGCTCTGGACGATCCGGCTGACCTGGCGCTTCGACCGGCTCGCGGCCTGGCTCCTCGTCCCCTACGCGGCCTGGGTCGCGTTCGCGACGCTCCTCAACGCCGCGATCCTGCGGATGAACTGACCGCCCATCCCGCCGGCGCCCGACCGCGCGCCGGCACGGCTGTCAGGACACGTGTTCGGGCTTCTCCTCGCCCGCGGGCCTGCCGTCGTCGCGGGCGCGGTGCAGCAGGAAGATCGCGAACACCATCGTGAGGATCAGGCCCGCCAGCACGCCGAGCTCGATCATCGAGGCCTGGAACAGCGCCTGCTTCTCCGGCGACCAGTCCTTGGCGTGCATGATCTCCGACGATTGCAGGGTGATGACCAGCACCCGCCGGATCGAGGCGATCAGCCCGACGATCAGGAACGGCTCGCAGGTCAGCGTCCCCGACCGCATCGAGACCCGCACCGTGTGCAGGATCTCGATCAGCATCAGCAGGAAGAGGAGCCGGTCGATCACCTCCAGGATCTGCTGCGCGCCGCCGAGCGCCCGCATCGCCTCCCAAGTCATGCCGGCGGCCTCGATCAGCGCCACGAGGGCGGTGAGCGCCAACAGGATGCCGAGCGCCGCGTAGATGGCGTGCTCGGTGTGCAGGAAGATCGCGCTGGCGATCTTCGTCAGGCGGCCCTGATCTTCTGAGTGTTCGGACATCATTCCCCCCTGGAATGTGCCGAGACGATCAGCTTCCGCACCGCGCGTCCAGCCCGGCGGCGCGCGGGTTCAATCGATCGGGAACGGGAGTGGCGTTACGTCGCTGCCGGTGGCCGACGCCGATCAGTGGAAGAACGGCAGGGCGTGCGGCGCGAGGTAGCCGAAGCCGAGCAGCGCCGCCCCGGCGAGGCCCAGGAATCCGCCGGCGAAGACCAGCAGGCTGATCCCGGTGATCACCTCGGCCGACGCCAGCACGATGCCGATCTGGAAGGCCGCCGAAGCCAATTCGTAATGGTGGTAGCGCAGCAGCGCGAGGTCGCGCCGGCCTTCGGACGCGCGGGCCTTCTCGGACAGTTCCTTGCGGCCCTCGCCGGTCGACGGCTCGGAATCCCAGCGCGCCAGGGTCTTGGACCACTCGGCGCGCTTGGCGGCGATCGCGTCCTGGTTCGGCCCCGGGGGCACCAGCGCCAGGGCCTCGTCGGCGGTCTTGAGCACCGTCGCGCGGATCGTGCGGGCCTGGAAATAGGCCCACTGGTTCGCGGCCTCGACGTTGGCGCCGATCGAATCCGTCTGGGACGCCTTGCCCAGCGTCTCGCTGAACGCGAGGAACAGCGCCAGCACCGAGATCAGCAGCGCCACGCGCTTGTTCGACCCCTCGATCGCCCCGTGACCACCCGACATCGTCTCGCTCGTCTCCGTTGATTCGGCGGGGCCGAGTCACAGCCCATCGCGGCGCGCGACGCAATGCGCCGCCGGTCGACAGGGGCCCGGATCCGGGTTCCCGCGCGGCGCTCCTCCGGGACAGCGTGCGCGTCCCGCGCTGAACCGCTCTACTCCGCGGCGATCCGTGGCGGCGGGTGCCCGTCGTTGGCCGGATGGGCCGGATCGTAGACGGGGGCATCCTCCGGATCGTCGCGCTCGCCCACGAAGCGGCCGAACAGCCGCGTCAGCAGGCGGGACAGGTCGTCCATCAGCACGAAGATCGCCGGCACGAAGACGAGCGACAGCACCGTCGAGACGATCAGCCCGCCGATCACCGCCACCGCCATGGGCGCGCGGAACTCGCCGCCGATCCCGTAGGCCATCGCGGACGGGACCATGCCGGCCGCCATGGCGATCGTGGTCATGACGATCGGCCGGGCGCGCTTGCGGCCGGCATCGACGATCGCGACGTTCCGGTCGACGCCGGCCCGGATCTGCTCGACGGCGAAATCCACCAGCATGATGGCGTTCTTGGTCACGACGCCCATCAGCATCAGGATGCCGATCACCACCGGCATCGAGATCGGCATGTGGCAGATCAGCAGTGCCAGGATCGCGCCGCCGATGGAGAGCGGCAGCGAGAACAGGATGGTCAGCGGCTGCAGGAAGTTGCCGAACAGCAGGATCAGCACGCCGAACACCATCATCAGGCCGGCGCCCATGGCCAGCGCGAAGCCCTCGAAGACCTCGCCCATCACCTCGGCGTCGCCGGTCTGGCTGATCGTGACCCCGGGCGGCAGGTTCTTGGCGGTCGGCAGGTTCATCACCTGGCCGATCAGCTCGGCCAGCGCGTCGCTGCCCTGCATGTCGCCCTCCAGAGCGACGCGCACGGCGCGGTCGTAGCGGTCGATGCCGGTCGGGCCCTGGCCCAGACTGATGTCGGCCACCGTCGCGAGCGGCACGGCCGTCCCGCCCTTCACCGGCACCTTCAGGGTCTCGAGGTCGGAGAGCCGCCCGCGCACGCTCTCGGGGAGCTGCACGCGGATCGGGATCTGCCGGTCGGTGGCGTTGAACTTGGCGAGGTTCATGCCGATGTCGCCGATCGTCCCGACCCGCACGGTCTCGGCGATGGTGTCGGTGCTGACGCCGAGATCGGCCGCCACGGCGGGCTTCGGCCGGATCCGGACCTCGGTCCGGTCGAGGGGCGCCGTCGACATGACGTTGACGAGGTGCGGGACCTGCTGGGCCTCGCGCTGGAGCTTTGCGGCGACCTCGGCCACCACCGCCTTGTCGGGACCGGCGATGATCAGCGCGAGGTCGCGCTGGCCGCCCTCGCGCAGCGCCCAGAAGCGCAGGTCCGGCTCCTCCCGCAGGATCGCCGCGACCTCGGCGTCGAGCTGCTTCTGGGTCCTGTGGCGGGTGTTCTTCGGGACGAGGTTGATGGTGAGGCTCGCGAGCCGCACCTCCTTCTTCGCCGGAAGCTGGCGGCCGCCGTCCACGAACACGCTCTTCACCTCGGGCAGCGCGCGGATCTTCTCCTCGATGCGGTCGGTGACCCGGACCGTGTCGGCGAGGCGGGCTCCCGGCGGCAGCTCGACCACGAACAGGGTGCGGGCCTGGTCCTCCGCCGGCAGGAAGCCCGCGGGCAGCAGGCCCGTGGAGGCGATCGAGGCGGCGAAGCACGCGATGCCGAGCACCAGCGTGATGAACTTGTGCCGGACCGACCACGCCACCAGGCGGGTGTAGCCGCGCATCACGAGGCCGTCCCGCTCGTGGTCCGGCCCGTGATCGCGCAGGAAGTAGGCCGCGAGCAGCGGCGTGATCAGGCGCGCCACGAGCAGCGACATGAACACCGCCGCCGCGATCGTCAGGCCGAACTGCTTGAAGTACTGGCCGGCGATGCCGCCCATGAACGACACCGGCGAGAAGATCGCGATGATCGTCGCCGTGATGGCGATGACCGCGAGGCCGATCTCGTCCGCGGCCTCCAGGGCGGCGCGGTAGGGCGATTTCCCCATCCGCATGTGCCGGACGATGTTCTCGATCTCGACGATCGCGTCGTCCACCAGGATGCCGGTGACCAGCGTGATCGCCAGGAGGCTGACGGCGTTGAGCGAGAAGCCCAGCGCGCTCATCACCCAGAAGGTCGGCAGCACCGAGAGGGGCAGCGCCACCGCGGCGATCAGGGTCGCGCGCCAGTCCCGCAGGAACAGCAGCACCACCACGACGGCGAGGATGGCGCCCTCGATCAGGCCCATCATGGCGGAGTGGTAGTTGCCGATCGTGTTGTCGACGCTGGTGTCGATCAGGTCGAACCGCACGTTGGGGTTGGCCGCGTGGAGCGCCGCGATCTTCTTGGCGACGCCCACCGACACGTCCGCGTCGCTGGCGCCGTTGGCGCGGGAGATCGCGAAGGCGACCACCGGCTCGCCGTTGAAGCGCGCGAAGGTGCGGGGCTCCTCGGCGGTGTCCGACAGGGTCGCGAGCTCGTCGAGGCGGACCTTGCGGTTGCCCGGCACCACGATGGAGGTCTTGGCCAGCGTCTCGAGGCTCGCCGAGGCGGCGAGCGCCCGGATCGACTGCTCCTGGCCGCCGACCTCGGCGCGGCCGCCCGCCATGTCGGCCGAGGTCAGGCGCAGCTGCCGGTTCACGTCAGCGGCGGTGATGCCGAGCGCGAGCAGGCGGTCGGGCTTCAAGGTGACGCGGATCTCGCGGGCGACGCCGCCGAGCCGCTCGACGCCGCCGACGCCCTTCACGCTCTGCAGGCCGCGGGCGACGACGTCGTCCACGAACCACGACAGGTCCTCGGGCGTCATGGCGGGCGCGGAGGCGCCGTAGACCATGATGGGCAGGCCGGCGATCTCCACGCGCGAGACGATCGGCTCGTCGATCGTCCGCGGCAGGTTCTGCCGGATCTTGGCGATGGCGTCCTTGACGTCGTTGGTCGCCCGATCCTGGTTCACCTCCAGGCGGAACTCGATCGTGGTGGTGGAGGTGCCCTCCGTGATCGTCGAGAGGATGTGCTTGACGCCCTTCACGCCGGCGACCGAGTCCTCGACCCACTTGGTGACCTGGGTCTGAAGCTCCGCGGGCGCGGCACCCGACTGGGTGATCGTCACCGACACGATCGGGATGTCGATGTTGGGGAACCGGGTGATCGGCAGCGAGCGGAAGCTCACCAGCCCGAGGATCATCAGGACCAGGAACAGGACCACCGAGGGCAGGGGTTTGCGGATCGCCCAGGCGGAGACGTTGAGGCGCATGGCCGGATCCTTCGACTCGTCCTACCGCGGCGCCGCGTCGGCGATCGGCGTGCTGGTGGCGGCCGGGACGGGGCGCACGCGGTCGCCGTCGCGCAGGAAGCTTCCGGCGCGGGCCACGACGCTCTCGCCGGCCGCGACGCCGGAGCGGAGTTCCGTGAAGCCGTCGGCGGAGAGGCCCGTGGTCACGGGCCGCGCCTCGACGCGCCCGTCCCTCGCCACGAGCACGCTGGCGCGGCCGTCGGCCGCGTAGAGCAGGCTGGAGACCGGGACGGCGACGCCGGTGCGGCGCGCGATCTCCACGCTGCCGCGCGCGAAGGCGCCGATGCGCAGGGCCGGATCATCGCCGAGGCGGATGCGCACCTTGCCGAGCCGCGTCGCCCGGTCGACCTCCGGGTAGACCCGGCGCACCTTGCCGGCGAGGCGGCGACCGTCATCGAGGTCGAGGCTCGCCGGATTGCCGACGTGGATGCGCGCCAGCGACGTCTCGGGCACCTCGCCCTCCAATTCGATCTCGCCCCGGGCGATCAGCCGGAACAGCGGCTCGCCCGCCGCCGTGGCGGTGGCGCCGATCCGGGCGGTGCGGCGGTTGACGATCCCGGCTTCGGGGGCGCGGATGTCGGTGCGGGCGCGCCGCAGGGCGATCTCGGCCCCGGCGGCCCGCGCCGTGGCGAGGTCGGCCTGGGCCGATTGCAGGCCGCCCCTGGCGGCGGCGAGGCGGCCTTCCGCCCCCTGCGCCGCCGAGACGCGCTGTTCCAGCACGGCCGCGGTGGCGTTGCCGGTCTTGGCGAGCGCCTGGGCCCGCTCGAGCGCCTGCTTGGCCTCCAGGTTGGCGGCCTCCGCCTGGACGATCTGGCTCCGGGCCTGGACGATGGCCGCCTCGGCGCGGGCGATCGCCGCCGCGTTCGAGGCCTCCTGGGTGACGATCATCTCCAGCGACAGCTTGGCGAGAACCTGTCCCTTGGTGACGCGGTCACCCTCCTCGACGAGGAGATCGGTGATGCGCAGACCCTCGACCTCGGGGGAAACGAGGATCTCGTCCCGGGGGACCAGCGTGCCGGTGACGACGGCCCGCTCGACGATCTCGCGGCTCTCGGCCGGCACGACCGTGACCGCGGGCGCGATGGCGGCGGCGTCGGGAACGGCGGCGGTCTCGACCGCCCGGGCCGGCGCCGCCGCGAGCATCGCGAGCCCGCACAGGAGACTGAGGCGAGACGCGCGCCAACGGACGGAGTTCACGGCGGGGACCTCGCAGTCGGCGCTGGACGGGTATTGCCTCTCCCTCGCTGGGCAGGTCGGCGTTTTCATGGCGAGCCATCCTGGACGGTGCCGAGCATAGCGCCGTCGCGCGAGGCCGTCGCCGGGCCTCGCGCCGCAGGTCATCGTGGCGGCCGGAGCGCGGCGGTTTAGATCGATCCAGCTGCAACCCGCCACGAATAGCGACGTTAATAGATCGATGGTCTTCTCGGGACCGGGGAGGGATCGATGAGCATTTTCCAGATTAGACAGAAAAAGAGCGGCGCGGTGCTCTGGACTGGCGCGGCTGCCGATGAGCAGACGGCCCTCGACGCTATGGCGCGCGAGGCGGGATATCGCGATTTCTCGTCCCTGCCGGACGCGATCCGCGCCGACGGGATCGAGGCGGCGAAGCTCGACCTGATCTCCTGATCTCGGACTGCGCTACCCGCGCCGGAGCGGATCCCGCTTCGGCGCTGCCGACGTTCGGATCTTCGCTGGCCGACCGATCAGAGGCGCCGCACTAGGTCGTCGATCGTCGCGGCGCAGGTCCGGACCGCGTCCGGATCGTGCAGGCCGCCGATAAACGCGGGGTCGAGGGCGAGGCCCGCCGCGATCAGGCCCGGCCACGCCGCGGGCGAGGGCCAGCCGGGATGCACGATCGCGGCCCCGAGCCGGGCCAGCGCCTCGGCCTTCTCGGTCTGCTCGCCATAGGCCCGCTCCTCCGGCAGGCAGAGGAAGCGTTTCCGCTGCGCGGCGGCCAGGGCAACGACGCCGTCGCCGCCGCCGCCCACCAGCAAAGCCGCCCGCGCGACCCGCGCCTCGACGTCGGGGACCCAGCCGTGCAGGTGCAGGTTGTCTGGCACGGGGCCCGAGCCCGAGACCGGTCCCAGGACGTGCCACGGCCGGTCCGGTACCGCCCGCGCCGCCGCGGCGAGCTCCGCGAGGCTGCCGCCCGCGCCGCCCCGGCCGAACACCACCACGATCTCGCGCCCCGATTCGGTCGGGGCCTGCGCCGGCGCGCCGAGGAACCCCGCGTAGAGCGTCTTGGCCCGGACCCAGTCCGGCACGGCCGCGCCGTCGAGCGCGGCGGGGAACGGGGCGAGCAGCCGCGTTGCGCTGCGGAAGGCTTCCAGATGCGGCCGGTCGGTCCGTGTCCCCGCGAGGCGCACCACCAGGGTCGGCACCGACAGGAGACGCGCCAGGATCGCCACCTCCACCGAGACGTCGACGACCAGGAGGGCCGGGTCGGCCCGCTCCGCCCAGGCGGCGATGCGCGCCATCCGCGCGCGGACCCCCGGATGGTCGAGCGGCGCGTAGTGCAGGGCCTCGGGCCGCTCGATGGCGCCGTCCCGGCCGTCGAAGGCCGCGTCGCCGAGGGGGCGGTCGTCGGGCAGGTCGACGATGTCGAGGCCTGCGGTGTCGAACCCGGCAAGGGTGCCGAGGACGGTGCAGGGCCGGTTCAGGGCGCCCGCGACCGCCCGGGCCCGCTGGAGATGGCCGGCGCCCTGGTGGTGGACGTACCAGCCGATGCCGCGGGTCACGCGGCGTCCCTCAGGGACAGGGCGAGGGCGTCGAGATCGGCGACCGCCAGATCGAGGGCGCATTCCCGCGCGGGCGGGCTGCGCGACTCGAGGATCCGGTCGGCCCGCTCCACGAAGGCGATGTCGTTCGGGCAGGCCCCGACGGCGGCGAGATCCTCCGCGTCGAGCCCGAGCCGCGCGCAGGCCGCGGCGCGGGCCTGGGGGTCGAGGTGGAAGGCCCGGCGCAGGGCCGCGCGGCGCAGGATCAGCGCCTGCCAGTGGGCCGCCTCCGGCAGCAGGTAGGCCTCTCCGTCGAGGACGCGGGTCCGGCGGAGCATCTCGGTGGCCATGCCGCCCGAGACCCGTCCCTGATGGCGGGACGAGACCAGGACCTGCACGTCCGGGCAGTGGCGCAGGCGCGCACCGTTGGCGCGCAGCAGCCCGACGAGGGCGTTGTCCTCGCCGCAGGGCAGCGCCGGCAGTCCGCCCACAGCCCGGTACAGGATCGCGGGAACGGCGAGGCTCGCGCCGGTATGGTCGCCGTGGCGGGGGGGCGGGTCGTAGGGCGGCGGGTCGAGCAGGTCCTCCAGGCGGCGGACGCCGGACCAGTAGCGCTCGATGCGTGCGTGCAGGTCTGCGAGGGCGGGGTCCGGGGTGCCGTCGTCGTCGATCACCAGCCGGCCGCCCACGATGTCCGCGGCCTCCAGCGCGCGGAGATTGGCCGCCACCCACTCGGCCGGCAGGCGGGCATCCGCGTCGGTGGTGAGAAGGATGCCGTCCGGCTCACCGTCGGCCTCCAGCCAGTCGGCACCGGCATCGAGCGCCATCCGCCGGGCCGTGCCGACATGGGCGTCCGCGCCGACGAGGTCGACCGCGATCAGCCGGAGGGTCAGCGTCGCGAGGATGCCCGAGGCCTCGACGTCCCGCACCGCCTGGACGGTCCCGTCCGTGCAATTGTTGGCCAGCACCACGACGCGCAGCGGCGCCCGCGCCGAGACGCCGTTCTGCGCCGCCAGGGAGGCGAGCAGGCGGGGCAGGCGCTCGGCCTCGTTCCGGGCGGGAATGCAGACGACGCAGGGCGGTGGGGCCGGGTGATCGGCGTCGGTGGTCATGACAGGTCTCCCGTGGCACCCTCGTGCGCCGCGGAGGTCGAGGGCGGCCCGTCATGCCGCCGGGCTCCGGGCTCGGGTGCGAATTGCGGCGCGCGGATCCGCGCCGTTCAGCCGCGTCCTCCGGCGACGCGCAGGGCCGGCCGCGCCCGCTCGGCGCAGCGCGCGATCACGGCGTCGTAGGCTTCCAGATAGCGCCCGGTCATGGCGGCGGCGTCGTAGAGCGCCTCGGCGCGGTCGCGGCAGGCCCGGCGCGACAGGCCGGCGGCTTCCCGGATCGCCACCGAGAGATCCTGCGGATCGTCCGGGCGCCCGAGGCGGCCGCAGGACGCGTCCAGGATGTCGGGCATGGCGCCGCGGCGGAAGGCTGCCACCGGGGTGCCGCAGGCGAGCGCCTCCGCCACGACGAGGCCGAAGGGCTCCTCCCAGCGCGGCGAGACGATCGCCACGCGGGCCCGGCCGAGATGGTGGGCGAGGTCCCGGTGGGAGAGATGACCGAGATGCGTCAGGTCCGGACCGAGGCGCGGGGCGATCTCGGCGGCCCAGTAGCCGGGATTGAGCTTGGGACCCGCGAAGGTCAGCGGCAGCCCGGCGGCCCGGGCCGCGTCGATCGCGAGGTGCAGCCCCTTCTCGGGCACGATCCGGCCCGACCAGAAGGCGAAGGGCGGATCGTCGGCAGCGTGTGAGAACGCGAAGGTCGAGAGGTCCACCCCGTTGTCGACCACCTGGGCGCCGGGCACGAGATGCGCCCATTCCTGCGCCAGGGACGGCGAGACCGCCAGGAAGGCCATGTCGGGATCGGCCTGGACCACGCCGCTGACCAGGGACTCGAAGGGCGGCGTGTGCAGCACGGTCACCCAGGGCAGGCCTAGCCGGGCGCTCTCGCGCAGCGGCAGCGCGTGCAGGGAATTGTTGTGGACGAGATCGAAGCCGCCGGCCGCGACCATCTCCATCATGCGCCGGTAGGCGTCCTCCTCGGTGCGGTCGATCACCTCCTCGCGCTCGGGATCGAGGAGCGCGTCCCCGGTCGGATCGCAGAGCGTCACGGGATCGAGCGCCGGGTCCGACCCGCGGCTGGCGAACAGCGTGACGTCGTGCCCGTGCCGCTTCAGCGCGACGGTCAGGAGGTGCGTGTGCATCTCCAGGCCGCCGGCATAGGGCTGGCCGATCGGGTATTTCAGATGTGCGAGGACAGCGATCTTCACGCGCGCACCGAGTCCGGTTGGGTGGGGATTTCTGCCGCCCGCAGCGACGTGAAAGGACTTCTTTCCGCGGCGAGGGTGGCGGGGATCATGCCGAATGTTTCTTCAACAAGCGTTGCTTCGACGGGGTCTGAGCGACGACGAACGCGACGCTTGCCGGCTTCGTAAGCGCGGCGGCCTGAACCATTGATGATCGAGATGAGCGGGTGGCCGTTCACGCCGCGGCGCGGCACGCCCCCGGGCGCCCCTGCGTCCGCGGTCGCGGAGCCCGGAGCGGCCTGTTAGGCTGCGGGCCGCGCCGGCCGCGCCGGCCGTGGCGTCGGCAGGGGAGGGGTGTCGATGGGGCTTCCGTTCGGGCTCAGCGTGTTCGCCGTGGGCGTGGCGGCGCTGGTGATCGTCACCCTGGCCGCGGGCGTGAAGATCGTGCCCCAGGGCTACGTCTACACGGTGGAGCGCTTCGGCCGCTACGCCCGCAGCCTCGACGCCGGCCTCGGCCTGATCACGCCCTTCGTCGAGCGCGTCGGCCGCAAGGTCAACGTGATGGAGCAGGTCATCGACGTGCCGAGCCAGCAGGCCTTCACCCGCGACAATGCCGGCGTCACCATCGACGCGGTCGTGTTCTACCAGGTCCTCGACGCGGCGCGCGCATCCTATGAGGTCTCGAGCCTCGACCTCGCCGCCACGACGCTGACCATGACCAATATCCGCACCGTGGTCGGCTCGATGGATCTCGACCAGCTCCTCGCCCACCGCGACGAGATCAACGAGCGCCTGCTCCGGGTGATGGACGCGGCGGCCTCGCCCTGGGGCGTCAAGATCAACCGGATCGAGATCAAGGACATCGTGCTCCCGGCCGATCTCGCCGGGGCGATGGCCCGGCAGATGAAGGCCGAGCGCGAGAAGCGCGCCTCGATCTTGGAGGCGGAAGGGCAGCGCGCCGCCGAGATCCTGCGGGCCGAGGGGCGCAAGCAGTCGGCGATCCTGGAGGCGGAGGGCCGGCGCGAGGCCGCCTTCCGCGACGCGGAGGCGCGGGAGCGCTCCGCCGAGGCCGAGGCGACGGCGACCGGCATGGTCAGCCGGGCGATCGCCGAGGGCGACATCGCGGCGGCGAACTTCCTCGTGGCCGAGAAGTACGTCGACGCCGTGCGGGCGATCGCCACCGCGCCGAACCAGCGGGTCGTGGTGGTGCCGATCGAGGCGGCGGCGCTCGCCGGCACCCTCGGTGGCATCGGCGAACTCACCCGCTCGGTCTTCGGCGACGGCGCCGCCGCGCCCCGGCGCACCGGGACCCCGCCGAACGTCGCTGCGCCGCGGGCCTGACGCCGGTGACGATCGCCTCCCTCGCCGGAACCTTCGAGGCCCTCGGGGCGGCCTGGAGCTGGGTGATCGCCGGCCTCGTGCTGGCCGGTGCCGAGATCCTGCTGCCCGGCGTGTTCCTGATCTGGCTCGGGCTCGCCGCCGTCGCGACCGGCCTCGCGGCGGCGGCGCTCCCCATGCCCTGGCAGGGCCAGACCCTGCTGTTCGCCGGTCTCGCCGTCGCCCTGGTGGCGCTCGCGACGCGCCTCCAGCGGCGCGGCAAGGGTACCGGGCCGGAGCTGAACCGGGCCGACCGGGGCCTGATCGGGCGCGAGGGGGTGCTCGACGAGCCGATCGTGCGGGGCGCGGGCCGGATCCGCTTCGACGACACGCTGTGGCGGGTCGAGGGGCCCGACCTGCCGGCGGGCCGGCGGGTGCGCGTCACCGGGATCGGCGGCACGGTCCTGCGCGTGGAGGCGGCCTGAGGGCCGCGCCTACCCGAACGCCCCGACCTCGTGCTGGATCATCCCCGAGATTTCCCGCACCTGATCGAACATCCGGCGAATCGGCTGGAACAGGTTGGCGTGCTCGGACTCGTAGGTGCCGACGTCGCGCGGGCCGGCCGGCTCGCCGAAATTGAGGCCGAGCGTCGGGTCCGGCGTGACCGGGAAGATCGCGTCGAGGAGCTTCAGGCAGCCGTCGATGTCCAGCCGCAGGAAGCGCTCCAGCAGCTGCTCGCGGGAGATGCCCGCCTGCGGCCGGAAGCCCGGGATGTGCACCGCCAGGAACCAGATCCGGTGGATCAGCGCGAGGCGCAGGGCGTGGAGCAGCGTCAGCCGGGCCGACATGGCGGGCAGGTCCGGGGCGGCCGCGCTCAGGGCGAGCCAGTCCCGGGTCAGGCGTCCGAACAGGTTCCGCAGCGCGGGGGCGAGGTCGAGGCGCTCCAGCGCGCCCGAGATCACCACGAGCTCGTCCCGGCGGAAATCCTTCTGGGTGCGCCGCGCCCGCTCCAGCCACACGGCCGGGTCGAGGGTGTCGATATAGGCCCGCAGCACGTCGAGGTCGCCGACCGAGGCGGCGTGCTGGACCAGCCGGAAGGCCCGGGAGAAGCGCACCGAATCGCGCCGCATGTCGCGGAACAGGTCCGGGCCGCGCTGGGCGGCCCGTCCGATCCCGTGGAGGGAATTCGCCAGGAAGCCGAGCTGGTGCAGGATCGCGTTGTTGGGGATCGCCCGCATCTGGCGCGGATGGGTGATCCGCGCCGGGCCGCCGTTGTCGGTCTGGCGCGCCACCGGGCGCGACCCGGTCCGGTCGATCAGGCTCGGGCCGAAGGTGCCGAGCAGGGCGGCGTAGCCCGGGTCGTCGACCAGCGCCTCCATGTCCTGGCGGGCGGCGGTGAAGAACTCGAGGGCGAAATCCGGCTCGGCGTAGATCGGATCGACCCTGCCGTCGGAGGCCTTCGGCCGGTCGTTCAAGGCGTAGTCCGGGAACGAATCCTCCTCCGTCACGTCGAGCGCGTAGACGTGCTCGGCGATGCGGGCGACGCTGGCGCGCGCCAGCGCCTCGGTGCCGTACAGCAGGTAGCCGTCGGTGCCCTGGAAGCTCGATTCGAGCCGGACCCGGATGCCGGCCTTGCGGGCCCGGTCCCGCGCATCCTCCGGGGCGAGGTAGGCGAGGCGGTCGCGCAGGGAGGTCGGATGGGCGCCGCGCCCGATCGACTCGCCGTGCGTGTCGAAGATCGCGAGCTCGACGTCGGACAGGCCGTTCTGGACCAGCATCTCGGTGATGCGCAGCCGCAGCCGCTCGATCCAAAAGGTCGCCGCCAGCTGGCCGACGTAGCGGCCCGAATCGGAGTAGCCGAACTGCACGGTGAGCCGGCCGATGCGCTTCAGATACTGCCGCCAGTGCGGGTTGCGCAGGGCGTCGTCGAGCACCCGGATACCCTGCTCGAGGGCGCTCGCCGTCTCGAACAGCGGCGTGATCTCGAGCTTGTCGGCGATGCCGTAGTGGCGCGCGAGCCAGAGGGCCGCGAGCAGGGTGTAGCCGGTCTCGGTCTCAGCGATGAGGAAGCGCACCGGATGGGTGCCGTCCACGTGCTTGAGGATCTGGGCGATCGTCATCATCAGCCGCGCCGCCGAGGCCCGCTCGGCCGCGAGCGCCCCGAAATCGACGGCCACCGGGCGGACGTCGTTCAGCAGGGTGTGGATCGTCGCGAGGTGCGAGCGGCGCCGGGCCGCGTCGGTGGGCTCGCCCTCCAGGTCGATCACCCGCCGCACCGCGTTGTGGATCTGGCTCGCGTTCAGCCGGAAATGCGGCAGGGCGTTCGACAGGCCGTGCGTCTCGACCCCCGCGCGCAGGATGGCGATCCGGCGCTGGTCGCCCGCGTCGTCGGCGGCCTCGAGGGCCTGGGTCAGCCCGGCGACGAGGGCGCCGGCATCGGTCTGGGCGCGCTCGCGCTCGATGATGAGCGCCAGGGCGAAGCGGTGCACCGCCTCGAGGGACGGCTGGTCACCGAGGCGCGGCGCCACGGTGAGCTGGCGGTTCACCGCCGCCAGGGCGTTCTCGGCGAGGGCCCGGACCTCCCGGCAGGCGGGGATCTCCGGCAGGTCGCGCATCACCCGGTCGAACTGCATGCGCTTCGAGATCAGCCGGTAGCGCAGGGTGTCCCACCAGCCGATATCGGTCCGCCCGTCGGTGTCGCAGCCGACCCAGCTGGCGATGGCGAAGGGGCGTGGCGTCAGCTCCGTCCAGCGGTCCGGCCAGCGGGCGCGGGCGGCGTCGAGCAGGGCGCCGTTGAAGGCGTCGAGGGCGAGCCGGCCGTTATTGGCCGCCGCGCAGGCCTGCTCGAACTCGACATCCAGGGTGATCGGCGCGTCCGGCCGCGTCGACAGGGCCGCCGCGCGCGCGATCAGCCCGGCGCGGTCCTTGGCGTCGGGCAGGCTCGCGGCCTCGGCGAGGAGGCCGGCGACGGCCCGGGGCATGCCGAAGGTAGGGTGGGCCGTGAACACCACCGCGAAGGCGGTGCGGTGGATCAGGGCCGCGAAGGTCTCGACGCTGTCCGCCCGGTCGGGGGCCGCCGCCACGAGCCGGGCGGGAATTCCCGCCTGCGGGTCGTCCGGGCCGGCGTCGAGCCCGACATAGGCGCGCAGCCGCTCCGCCCGCGCCGCCAGGGCCGCGGCACGCAGGCGCACGAACAGCCCGTCCAGGTCGCCGGTCGAGATCTCGTCCCGGTCGAAGCGCCGGGTGATCGCCAAGGTCACCGCCAGGACGGGATTGCGGAACGGATCCTCCCGGGCCTGCTCCCGGGCGGCCTCGATCAGGCCGAGGAGGTGCGCCTCCAGTTCCTCGGGCTCGCGGCTCGGCTCGTGCTGCATCGGTCGGTCCCGGCTCCGGTCTGCCCGCATCTACCCGGTCCGACGGCCCACGCAAGGAGCGTTCCGCGCGCGATCGGGGACACGGCCGCGACGCGGCGGGGAGACATCGAGGCCTGGATGGGGTGGCGGTGGCCCGAACCGCAGGTTAGAGCTGGCCTCCTGATGGAGCGCCTGTTCATCATCCTGGCTATTCTGGTCTTCGCCGTCGCCATCGTCGCGGTCGCCGCGATGGCGGCGCGCGGCCGGCGCGAGCCCCTGCGCATGGGTTCCGAACTCGACATCGAGGACGAGGACCTGCTCATCGGCTCGGTCGGACCGCGCAAGAGCCCGATCGACCGCAGCGCACAGGTGCTCGACCCGCGGGTGCTCGATCTGGAAGCGATTGAATTGGAGCCGATCCGAGCTCTCGACCGGACGCAGCGCAACCAGCCGCTCCGCGGGGATCCGCCGGGAGCCGCGCGATGAGGCTGCGCGCGCGCGGGGTGGCCGGGCTGCTGCTCGCCGGCCCTCTCTGCCTGTCGATGATGCAGAGCGTTCCGGCGGCGCCCGCCGGCAAGCCGGCCGCGCCTGCCCAGGTCGCGCCTGCCCAGGTCGCGCCTGCGCAAGTCCCGCCTGCCCAAGTCCCGCCTGTCCCTGCGGCGCCCGCGGCGGCGGCGCCAGCAACGCCCGGTCAGATCGACCCTCGGGCGGCGAGCCCCACGCCGGCCGCCGGTCCGACTCTCGAGCAGCCCTGCGGCACGCAGGCGGCCCGGTTCGAGAGCGCCAAGGGGTTCAAGATGGTGATCACGCGGGCCGGGCAGGTCCGCACGACGAACCCGCTCAGGCCGCTGACGACCGAGGTGAACGAGGTTCTCCAGGTCGTGATCGCCGGCAAGGTCGCCACCGCCTACGGGCCGGACTTCACGACGCTGCGGCGCGGCGGCGCCGCGTCGGGCGTCGAGGCGATGCTGGGCAGCCCGATCCAGTGGGAGCCGACGCTGCCGACCTTCCCCGATCCGATCGCGATCGTCACCGAGGAGGGGACGCCCCTGGCGCAGCTCACGTTCCGCGCCTGCGAGGCGCCGCCCGCCGTCAAGGCGCCGAAGGTGCCGAAGGCCGAGGCCCGCAAGAAGGCGCCCCGGCACGCGGCGCCGAAAGCCGCCGCGGCCCCGAAGACGCCCCCCGGCTTCTCCATGCCTCAGGGGGCGATCGCCGAGTAGCGGCTACTTCTGCTTGGCGATGACCTTGTCCTTGATGCCGTCGTAGACATTCTTCGGGATGATCTTCTTGGAGACGAGGTCGTCCTTCCCGCGATACGGCCGCCCCTTGATGATCGCGGCCGCGCGGGCCGCGCCGATGCCGGGCAGGGCGTCGAGCTCCTCGGCGCTGGCGCTGTTGAGGTCGATGAGTGCCCCCTTGGCGGCGTTCGGCGATCCGGCGACCGGTGCGCTCGGCGCCGCGGGCTTCGCGGGGGCCACGGGGGCCGCGGTCGTCGGCGCCTGGGGCGCCTGCGCCAGGGCGGGAGCCGCGACGAGGCTCGACAGGAGGGCGAGGAGGGCGAGGGTCTTGGTGGAGGAGGCCATGGCGTTCTCCCGAGAGGCGCGGCCCGCACCGCGGTGCCGTCGCGTCAGAACTGCGCCGCCCCGATTGAACCCGCGCTTAACGGTTGTGGTCCGGCACCCCTAGTCACGGGCCGGCGCCGGAGCTATAAGCCGGCCCTCATCCGTATCCCGCGGTGTGCGTGGCGATCCTCGATCGAGGAGCCGCCCGCGCGCCGCTTTGTCCGCGGCGTCACGAAGGATCCAGCCATGGCCGTTCCGAAGCGAAAGACCTCCCCCTCCCGCCGCGGCATGCGCCGCTCGGCCGACGCCCTCAAGGCGCCGACCTACGTCGAGGACAAGGATTCCGGCGAGCTGCGCCGCCCGCACCACATCGACCTGAAGACCGGCATGTACCGCGGCCGTCAGGTGCTGAAGGTGAAGTCCGCCGAGGCCTGAGCCTTCGCGAGGGCGGCGCCTCAGGCGAGGCGCCGCGCCGCCTCCGCGTAGCGCGCGGCGGCCATCCGGGTCCGTTCCAGGCGCGACGGCAGCAGCGTCGGATCACCCGCCGTCAGCAATTGCGCGATGAAGCCGGCGCGGGGTCTCCCCGCGGCCGCGCGTTCTGCTGTCCGGGGGGCGGGCGACTCGTCGGACCGGCCCCCGTCGATCAGGGCGAGAGCCTGGACCTCCGTCCGCGCCGCCTCGGGGGATCCGTCCGCGTCCGGGACCGGCGCGCGCCGGGTGGACCGGACCTGTGTCGGGCCGAGACGGCTGACTGTTCCGATCCGCACCATGCGCACATTCTCCGCACGTTTCCGTGCCCATGTCGCAAAGGTGGGGCCGACGTTTACGGATCGTCAACCCTTCGTCCGGCCGGTCCGGCCGAATTACTTTTTCGCGAGCGCCTCCAGGCGCTGCTGCATCTCCAGCATCTGGCGCTTGAGATCGTCCAGCTCGCCGCCCCCGTATTGCGCGGACTGTGTCGGGGCCGGCGCCGTCGGCTGGGCTCCGGGCGCGGGCGGCGCGAAGCCCGTGAACATCTTCATGGCGTCGCCGAAGAAGTTCATGTTGGTGCGCACCTGCTGCTCGATGGCGTTCTGGAACGCTGCCGGACCGAAGCTCTGGGCGAACTTCTCGCGCAGGCCGTCCTGGTCCTTGGCGAAATTCGCCATCGAGAATTCGAGGAAGCTCGGCACCATCGTGCGCATGCTGTCGCCGTAGAAGCGGATCAGCTGGCGCAGGAACGCCACCGGGAGCAGGTTCTCGGCGCCGGCCTTGTTCTCCTGCTCGAAGATGATCTGCGTGAGGACCGAGCGGGTGATGTCGTCGCCCGTGCGCGCGTCGTAGACGACGAAATCCTCGCCGTTCTGCACCATCGTGGCGAGGTCCTCCAGCGTCACGTAGGTCGAGGTGCCGGTGTGATAGAGGCGCCGGTTGGCGTACTTCTTGATGACGGTCTGGGTGGCCTTGACGGTATCCGCCATCGGGAACGGCCTTTCTGGACTCGGGACCGGGGGGCGTTGCAGACGCGCGGTGCTGTCTGGCGGGGGCTGTCTTCGCGCCCGCAACACGATCCTTAAAGCCTTCCCCGGGCGCAGAAAACAGCAAACTGCAGCTCTTCAACGCAGAATAATGCAGAGTGGTCGGGGCGGTCGCGCCATTTCAGTCTCGCGGTCGCGTCATCGGCGCGTTTGGCGCATCGATGCACAACCTTGACTTCGCCGACCTCAAGCCCTTCATCCCAGGGCCGGCACAGAGCGCGCCCCGGGACGTGGAGGCGCGCCGGCTCGCGAGAGGAGAACGTTCACATGGCAGGCAGCGAAGAGATCGTCATCGTCGGGGCGGCGCGCACGCCGGTCGGCTCGTTCGGCGGCGCCTTCGGGGCGGTGCCGGCCCACGAGCTCGGCGCGACGGCGATCAAGGCCGCCCTGGAGCGGGCCAAGGTCTCGCCCGATGAGGTGGACGAGGTGATCTTCGGGCAGGTCCTCACCGCGGGCGCCGGCCAGAACCCCGCCCGGCAGGCCGCCATCAAGGCCGGCATCCCCGAGAAGGCCACCGCGTGGGGCCTCAACCAGGTCTGCGGCTCGGGTCTGCGCACGGTCGCGATCGGCATGCAGCAGATCGCCAACGGCGACGCCAAGGTCATCGTGGCCGGCGGTCAGGAATCGATGTCCCTGTCGCCCCACGCGCAGTACCTGCGCGGCGGCCAGAAGATGGGCGACGTGAAGCTCGTCGACACCATGATCAAGGACGGGCTCTGGGACGCCTTCAACGGCTACCACATGGGTCAGACCGCCGAGAACGTCGCCCAGGCCTTCCAGCTCACCCGCGAGCAGCAGGACCAGTTCGCGACCCGCTCGCAGAACAAGGCCGAGGCAGCCCGCAAGGAGGGCCGGTTCAAGGACGAGATTGTCCCCGTCACCGTGCCGGGCAAGAAGGGCGACACGGTCGTCGACACCGACGAGTACATCCGCGACGGCGCCACCATCGAGGCGATGGCCAAGCTGAAGCCGGCCTTCACCAAGGACGGCACCGTCACGGCCGCCAACGCCTCGGGCCTCAACGACGGCGCCGCCGCCCTGGTGCTGATGTCGGCCTCGGAGGCCGAGCGCCGCGGCCTGACCCCGCTCGCCCGGATCAAGTCCTGGGCGACCGCCGGCGTCGATCCGAAGGTCATGGGCACCGGCCCGATCCCGGCCTCCCGCAAGGCCCTGGAGAAGGCCGGCTGGAAGCCGTCCGACCTCGACCTGATCGAGGCCAACGAGGCCTTCGCGGCCCAGGCGCTGGCCGTGAACAAGGACATGGGCTGGGACGACGCGAAGGTGAACGTCAACGGCGGCGCCATCGCCATCGGTCACCCGATCGGCGCCTCGGGCGCCCGCGTGCTCGTCACCCTGCTGCACGAGATGAAGCGCCGCGACGCCAAGAAGGGCCTCGCCACGCTCTGCATCGGCGGTGGCATGGGCGTGGCGATGTGCGTCGAGCGGACCTGATCGGTCTGTCACGACAGTATCGGCTCACAACATAGACTTAAGGCCGAAGTCAGAAAAAATCGCGTGCGGACGCCATCCGCACGCGGCATCAAGTGATGCGAACAGGAGGAAACAATGGCTCAAGGACGCGTCGCCCTCGTGACGGGCGGCACCCGCGGCATCGGCGCGGCGATCTCGAAGCGGCTCAAGGACAAGGGCTACAAGGTCGCCGCCAACTACGCCGGCAACGACGAGGCGGCCAACGCCTTCAAGGCCGAGACCGGCATCCCGGTCTTCAAGTTCGACGTGGGTGATCTCGCGAGCTGCGAGGCCGGCATCAAGGCGATCGAGGCCGAACTCGGCCCGGTGGACATCCTGGTGAACAACGCCGGCATCACCCGGGACGGCGCCTTCCACAAGATGACGTTCGAGAAGTGGCAGGCGGTCATCAAGACCAACCTCGACTCGATGTTCACCTGCACCCGTCCGCTGATCGAGGGCATGCGCAGCCGCAACTTCGGCCGCATCATCATCATCTCGTCGATCAACGGCCAGAAGGGCCAGGCCGGGCAGACCAACTACTCGGCCGCCAAGGCCGGCGTGATCGGTTTCGCCAAGGCCCTGGCGCAGGAGAGCGCCTCGAAGGGCATCACCGTCAACGTGGTGGCGCCGGGCTACATCGCCACCGAGATGGTGATGGCGGTGCCCGAGGACATCCGCAACAAGATCATCTCGACGATCCCGACCGGCCGCCTCGGCGAGTCCGACGAGATCGCCCACGCGGTCGAGTATCTCGCCAGCGACGAGGCCGGCTTCGTGAACGGCTCGACACTGACCATCAACGGCGGCCAGCACTTCGTCTGATCGCCGCGGGCGCGCCGGATCGAACCGGCGCGCCTGCCCTGTGGGCAAGTAGCCCCACCGCGTCGGGCGCGCATCTCTCCGTCCGAAGAGCGTTCCTTCCCACACTCCGCGCGGCCGAGCCCGACGACGGCGCTCCCCGCGCCGGGCCCCGCCTGCCGGCGACCGTCCCGGGCCGCGCCGCTCCGGCCCACGCGCCGCGCGTGCCGCCGGCCGCGGGCCCGCACCATCCGAACCATCAAGCGTGACGAAAGTCCTTCGCCGCGTGCGGAAGCGCGCGTCGGCCGGGATAACGGGCATTGCGGGCAACGATCGGCGCGACGGCCCGCGTGTTCTGAGACACGAACAATTCGAGCGGCCTCGTATAGATCTCCTTCCATCGGCTCACGGATGGTCCCGCCGATAGAAATCGAGGTCCCGAGGATCATGAACAACTGGTTTCACGGTAAATTCGGCGTTCAGTTTATCGGCGCGAGCCAGAATTGTTCTTCCCGCACGATCGCGATGCGTGACGACCGCTCCGCCGCCCGCCGCAGCCCCGCGCTGCCCGCGATCGCGAAGCTGGGGCTCGCTGCGGCCTGTGCCCTGGGGCTGGCGGCCTGCGTCACGCCGCAGGAGCGCCACGCGCTGGATCAGAACCAGTGCTACACCTTCGGCTTCGAGCCCGGCACCGACGGCTTCGCCGAGTGCATGATGGGCCTTCACCAGCAGCGCGCCGTCGCCCAGTCCAACAGCAACCTGTACTGGCAGGCTCAGCTCGCCGAGCAGAACCGCCGCCGCGAGGCCCAGCAGGACCTCTACAAGGTGATGAGCCTGCAGCGCACCGGCGACCCGCGCTTCCCCGTCTGCGGCGCCTCCTCGGACGGCGGCATGGATCGCCGGACCATGACTTGGTACGGCCCGAACTGCCGCGCCCGCTGATCCGGATCGAGGGAGGTCCCCATGTCCGACATGACGACGCGCGGCCCGCGCAACCCGAGCCGGATCATCTTCGTGATGGTGGCCCTGTTCGGCAGCGCCGTCGGGTTCGCGACCGCCAGCCTGGCCTGGTTCACGCTGGCTGTCCTCGGCTCCGCCGCGCTGACCTGCGCGGGCTACGGCCTGATCCGGCGGCGGCTCGGCTGGAAGCCGCTGAGCGGCGAGTACCTGTCCAACCTCATCTACGTGCTGATCCCGTACTAGGCGGACACCGCGCACGCCCCGCGGACGCGCCGCGGGGTCCGTCGGCGGGCGGCGCAGGTCCACGAAGGCCTGGCCGCGCCGCGCCCCCATCCCCCAGACCGCTCCGCCTCCGAGGCCGCCATGACGCTCGCCCTCATCATCACCGGCTTCCTGATCGTGAACTTCGCGATGGCCGGCTTCTTCTCCCTCGTGGCCCTGTGGGCCGACTGAGCCGCGTCGCTACGGCGCGCCGACGCAGTTGGCGTAGAAGGTCGTGGTCGCGGGCCAGTCGGAGAAGACCCCCAGCACGCCGACCTGTCCGTGCAGGACGTCGAGCAGCCGCAGGATGTCGCCGTCGCCGGTGACCACCGGCTTGATCGACTGGTAATAGTACCCGCCGCCGCCCTTCAGCGGGCCGGAGCGCTCCAGCGACCACGCGATCAGCCCCAGCCCGGCCGCCTTGGCCTCCCGGGCGTAGGTCGAGGGCTCGATCGTCCCGTCCGGCCCCGGCCGGACCAGCATCCACAGCGGCGGCGCCAGGATCTTCACGCCCTTCCGGGCGAGTTCGGCCATGCCGGGCTGCCACGTTGCGGGCTTCTCCGGGTCGAAGCCCTTCGCGGTCTCGTCCCGGTCGTCGAGGAAGACCGCCTGACGGCCGAACTCCGGATCCTTCTCCAGCCAGTAGAGGATGTCGCGCAGCTGGAAGCTCTGCGGGTAGACGTCGGAGGCCGGGATCCCGGCCTCTTTGTACTCGTCGACCAGCTGCTGGGCGTACATGTCCTGCGTGTAGGTGCCCTGGAACGGCATCGGGACCTGGGGCGCCTTCAGCTCGGGGGTGAACTTCCGCCCCATCCCCTTCACCAGCGCGATGTACTCCCTGTGCGACATCAGCGTGCCGCTGCCGGCGTAGAGGTCGGTGCGCCAGCGCGGCGTCGCGTTCATGTAGGCCGCCACCGTGGTGGCGTCCGGGTCGGACGCGTCCATCTTCCCGTTCAGCGACTTGAACTCGTTCAGCGTCAGGTCGCTGGTGCAGCACTTGGCCGAGGCCTTCCGCCCGGTGGCCGGATCGGCCGGCGTGAAGCCCTGCGTGCACTTCGCCGCGAGGTCGGGTCGGGCCAGGATATCGGTGGTCGTGTGCAGGTCGCACTGGCTGTGGCGGCAGACGAGCTGGCGGTCCCTGGTGAAGGCCACGTCGCACTCGATGATCCCGGCACCCATCCGGTACGCGGCGAGCAGGCCCTCCCGTGTGTGTTCGGGGAACATCAGCGGCGCGCCGCGGTGCGAGATCGAGAAGGTCCGGGGCGTGTAGGTCCGGTCGACGCCGCAGGCGGCGAGCCTGTCCTTGAGCGGCCCGGGCTTCAGCTGGTCGACGAGGTAGAAGGGCCGGGGACCGAGCTGGGCGGCCTCGCCGGCGAGCGCGGGGCCCGCCCCCAGAAGCAGCCCCAGCCCCAACATCATCGCACGCATCGCGAACCTCCCGTTTCAGGCCGCCGGTAGAGGGGGACGGTGACAGGGGCGTGACCCTCGACCTCGCCGACTCGGGCGGCCGCATGGTAGCGGACGCCGATGACCGCGCCTGCAGGAATCCCGTCCCGACCGACGCCCCGTTCCGCCGCGACGATCGCGGGCGTCGGCGCGATCGCGCTTTGGTCGCTGCTCGCCCTCTTCACCGCCGCCTCGGGCGCGATGCCGCCCTTCCAGCTCGCCGCCACGACCTTCCTGATCGGCGCGGTCTGCGGATGCGTTGCCTGGATCGCCCGGCCCGCCCGCGCCCGCGCGCTGATCCAGCCCTGGCCGGTCTGGATCCTCGGGGTCGGCGGCCTGTTCGGCTACCACGCCCTCTATTTCAGCGCCCTGCGCCTCGCGCCACCGGCCGAGGCCGGGCTGATCAGCTACCTGTGGCCCCTGCTCATCGTCCTGTTCTCGGCGCGCCTGCCCGAGGCCGGCGGGCTGCGCCCGGGTCATCTGATCGGTGCGCTCCTCGGCCTCGCCGGGATCGCGGTGCTGTTCGCCGGCCGGGGCGATCTCGGCTTCGCCGCGGGAGCCCTGCCGGGCTACGCCGTCGCCCTGGCGGCGGCGTTCGTCTGGGCCGGTTACTCGGTCCTTTCGGCCCGCGTCGGGCAGGTCCCGACCGACGCCGTCGCGGGCTTCTGCCTGGTCACCGCGGCGCTGAGCCTCGCCTGCCACCTGGCTTTCGAGACGACGATCTGGCCCGCCGACGCCGCGCAATGGGGCGCCGTGCTGCTGCTCGGACTGGGGCCGGTCGGCGCCGCCTTCTACCTCTGGGATATCGGCTGCAAGCACGGCGACGTCCGGCTGCTCGGCGTCATCGCCTACGCCGCGCCGGTCCTCTCGACGCTGATCCTGGTGGTGACCGGCTATGCCAGCCCCGGACCGGGCCTCGCGCTCGCCTGCCTGCTGATCGTGGCCGGCGCGCTGACGGCGGTGCGCGCCTCGCGGGCGTCGCCGAAGCCGGTCTAGCCCCGCGGCGTCGGCCGCCAGTCGGGCGGCGCCATCTCGAAGCCGGCGAAGTCGAACCCCGGCGAGACCGTGCAGCCGACGAGGGTCCAGGCGCCCAGGCTGGTGGCGGTCTGCCAGTGGCCGGCCGGCACGACGCATTGCGGGCGCTGCCCGGCGGCGAGGTCCGGCCCGAGATGCTGCGCCGCCGCGTCGTGACCGTTCGGGCTGGTGGTGATCACGAGCGGCGCGCCGGCATGCCAGTGCCAGATCTCCGCGGCGTCGACCCGGTGCCACGCGGAGACCTCGCCGAGATCGAGCAGGAAGTAGATCGCTGTGCCGACCGAGCGCCCGTCGACGGTGCGGGGATCGCGGAACGTCTCGCGATAATGGCCGCCCTCGGGATGGGGCTTCAACCCCAGGGTCGCGATCACCTCGGCTGCCGTCATGTCCAGCTCCCTGTCGGTCCCGGCCGCGCGAATCGTCCGCGGCTTGCCGGCACTTGGCACCGATGCTACCGGCCGAAAACCCCGCAAGGTCCGAGAACGATGCCGAGCCCGACCGTCCGTCTTCACCGCGGCGACCTGCCCGCCAGCTACGACGCGGGCCGGGCGGTGGCCATCGACACCGAGACGCTCGGGCTCAACCCGCATCGGGACCGCCTCTGCGTGGTGCAGCTCTCCACCGGCGACGGCACCGCCGACGTGGTCCAGATCCCGCAAGCCGGGCCGGAGCCGGTCGTGCTCAAGCGGGTCCTGGCCGATCCCGGGATCCTGAAGATCTTCCACTTCGCGCGGTTCGACGTGGCGGTCCTGTACAGGGCCCTCGGCGTGATGCCGAGCCCGGTCTACTGCACCAAGATCGCCTCGAAGCTCGCGCGCACCTACACGGACCGCCACGGGCTGAAGGACGTGGTCCGCGAGCTGGTCGGCGTCGACCTGTCGAAGCAGCAGCAATCCTCGGACTGGGGCGCCGAGACCCTGTCGCAGGCCCAGCTCGACTACGCGGCCTCGGATGTCCTCCACCTCCACGCGGCCCGGGAGCGGCTCGACGCCATGCTGGCCCGGGAAGGCCGCACCGATCTCGCGGCCGCCTGTTTCGGCTTCCTGCCGACGCGGGCGCGCCTCGACCTCGACGGCTGGCCCGAGACCGACATCTTCGCGCACACCTGAGAGTCGCGAGGATCCCGCACACTTCCTGTGCGGGGTGAGACTTTCCTGTCACCGCACCGCGATGTGTCGCTGGTAGGTTGTGGCTGCCTGGGCTTGCGAGCCCCGGCCAGGCCCTCCTCGCCGGTCACCCACCCGATCAGGCCGGCGAGGAGGGTCCGTCGCCGTCAGGTCAGGCTCCGCGGGCCCGACGGCGTCGTCATCCGGGCGGTCCAGCGCGGGCCCGGGCCCACCACGACCCGCGGCGGGTCGACGAGGCCGAGCGCGGCGTGAAGCCCCGCGACGGCGTCGGGATCCGGGTGCGTCAGGACGAGCGCCTCCAGATCGGCGCCGAGATCCGGCATCGTCGTGGCGGGGTTGCCGCGCGGCCCCCAATCCATCGCGCAGGGCGCGGCGCCGTCCGCCGGCCACGCCCCGCCTGGAGGGACCGCGAAGCGCCAGGACAGGTCGCCGCGGGTCATCGTCGCCGCCGCGCCGAGGAGCGCGCCGTGGGCGGCGAGAACGCCGTCGAGATCGTCCGCGCGGGCGACGAAGCCGCGCAGCCGCCGGCCCGCGTCCCAGTCCGCCCGCACCCGCGCGGCGTCGCCGAGGCCGAACCAGCGGGCGCCCGACGGCGGCGGCGCCTCGGGATCGACGGCGATCACCTCCAGGAACAGGGCGTCGCCGAGGCGCAGGAGGTGATTGCGCGTGCCCATCTCGCGGTGGCGGCCGCCCTCCGGCATGGCGAGGCCGAGGCAGTTCACGACATACGCCACGCCCTCCGCGAGATCGGGCGCGACGACGACGAGGTGGTCGAGGGTGAGCATCGGGCGGGCTCCGCGTGACCGCCGGCGTCGGCGCGGTCGCCGGACCTTCCCCCGGGCCGCGCGGGTCCCGACCCGGTCTTCGCGCTGACGGGCGCATCGGGATCGGCCGGGGATGGATAACGCCGGAGCGGCCGCAAGAAGAAGGCCGGAGCCCCGCGAGAGGCCCCGGCCCGGGAGAGGGTGCCGGGCCGGGCGTCGCGCCCGGCCCCTTGTCACCTCACAGCGAGTAGTACTGCACGAACTCGATCGGGTGCGGGGTCATCTCGTAGCGCAGCACCTCGGTCATCTTCAGCTCGATGAACGAGTCGATCTGGTCGTCCGAGAACACGCCGCCCTCCTTGAGGAAGGCCCGGTCCTTGTCGAGGCTGTTCAGGGCCTCGCGCAGCGAGCCGCACACGGTCGGGATCTTCTTGAGCTCCCGCGGCGGCAGCTCGTACAGGTCCTTGTCCATGGCCGGGCCCGGGTCGATCTTGTTCCGGATACCGTCGAGGCCGGCCATCAGCAGCGCCGAGAAGGCGAGGTAGGGGTTGGCCATCGGGTCGGGGAAGCGGACCTCGACGCGCTTGGCCTTCGGGCTCTTGGTCCACGGGATGCGGCAGGAGGCCGAGCGGTTGCGCGCCGAGTAGGCGAGCAGCACCGGCGCCTCGTAGCCCGGCACGAGCCGCTTGTACGAGTTGGTCGACGGATTGGTGAAGGCGTTGAGCGCCTTGGCGTGCTTGATGATGCCGCCGATGTACCAGAGGCACTCCTGGGACAGGCCGGCATACTTGTCGCCGGCGAAGACCGGCTTGCCGTCCTTCCAGATCGACTGGTGGACGTGCATGCCCGAGCCGTTGTCGCCGTAGACGGGCTTCGGCATGAACGTCGCCGACTTGCCGTAGCTCTGCGCGACGTTGTGGATGCAGTACTTGTAGATCTGCATGTGGTCGGCGAGCAGGGTCAGCGTGTCGAACTTCATGCCGAGCTCGTGCTGGGCCGAAGCCACCTCGTGGTGGTGCTTCTCGACCTTCACGCCCATGGACTGCATGGCCGCGAGCATCTCGCCGCGCATGTCCTGCGCCGAATCCTGCGGCGGCACCGGGAAATAGCCGCCCTTGGTCTGCACCCGGTGGCCGAGGTTGCCGCCCTCATAGTCGGTGAAGCCGTTGGTCGGCAGCTCGGTGGAGTCGAGCTCGAAGCCGGTGCGGTACGGGTCGGCGCCGAACTTGACGTCGTCGAACACGAAGAACTCGGCCTCGGGGCCGACATAGATCGTGTCGCCGATGCCGGTCTGCTGCAGGTAGGCCTCGGCGCGCTTGGCGGTGCCGCGCGGATCGCGGCCGTAGGGCTCGCCGGTCGCCGGCTCGAGCACGTCGCAGACGATCGACATGGTCGCGGCCGAGAAGAACGGGTCCAGCGTGGCGGTCACCGGATCCGGCATCAGCAACATGTCGGACTCGTTGATCGCCTTCCAGCCGGCGATCGAGGAGCCGTCGAACATGGTGCCTTCGTCGAAGATCTCCTCGTCGATGAGCGACACGTCGAACGTGACGTGCTGCCACTTGCCGCGCGGGTCGGTGAACCGGAAGTCCACGTAACGCACGTCGTTGTCCCGGATCGTCTTCAGCACCTCGGCCGCAGTGGTCATCGTGGGCATCCTCCAGGGATCTCTGAACCGTCTCTCGTGGCGCACCCGAACGCGGTCGCGCGCGCCGGCCGGCGGCGCTTGATATCCGGCGCGGGCGTGCCTTGCCACCCGCCGGGGATCGGAATCGGTTGCCGGATAGAGCGATCAGTCTGTTCTCGCGCCCGATCTCGCAAGCGTGATCGGGCCGCACCGTTTCTAGGGCACCGTTGTTCTCCGGCAATGGCCTTCCTGGCACGATCCATGCAAAGGCGGCTGCGGCCGTCTGAGAGGCGGCAAGCCGTTCGCGTTGCCCAGGGTTACCCCGGTCGCGCATCGATACGGACGAGAGAACCGGAATGACCAAATATAAGCTCGAGTACATATGGCTCGACGGGTACACGCCGACCCCGAATCTCCGCGGTAAGACGCAGATCAAGGAATTCGACAGCTTCCCGACCCTCGAGCAGCTCCCGATGTGGGGCTTCGACGGCTCGTCCACCAAGCAGGCCGAGGGCGGCAGCTCCGACTGCATGCTGAAGCCCGTGCGCCACTTCCCCGACCCGGCCCGCAAGAACGGCGTGCTGGTGATGTGCGAAGTGATGATGCCGGACGGCGTGACCCCGCACGAGTCCAACAAGCGCGCCACCATCCTGGACGATGCCGGCGCCTGGTTCGGCTTCGAGCAGGAGTACTTCCTGTACAAGGACGGCCGCCCGCTCGGCTTCCCGGCCTCCGGCTACCCGGCGCCGCAGGGCCCGTACTACACCGGCGTCGGCTACTCGAACGTCGGCGACGTCGCCCGCAAGATCGTCGAGGAGCACCTCGACCTCTGCCTCGATGCCGGCATCAACCACGAGGGCATCAACGCCGAGGTGGCCAAGGGCCAGTGGGAATTCCAGATCTTCGGCAAGGGCTCCAAGAAGGCCGCCGACGAGATGTGGATGGCCCGCTACCTCCTGCAGCGCCTCTGCGAGAAGTACGGCATCGACGTCGAGTACCACTGCAAGCCGCTCGGCGACACCGACTGGAACGGGTCGGGCATGCACTGCAACTTCTCGACCGCGTTCATGCGCGAGCACGGCGGCAAGGCCTATTTCGAGAAGCTCATGGAGGCATTCAAGAACGCCCGCGAGGAGCACATCGCCGTCTACGGTCCGGACAACCACATGCGCCTGACCGGCAAGCACGAGACCGCCTCGATCCACGAGTTCTCGTACGGCGTGGCCGACCGCGGCGCCTCGATCCGCGTGCCGCACTCCTTCGTCAACAACGGCTACAAGGGCTACCTGGAAGACCGCCGTCCGAACTCGCAGGGCGACCCCTACCAGATCGCCTCGCAGGTGCTGAAGACGATCGCTTCCGTGCCGACCGAGGCCGCCGCAGCCGCGTAAGACGCGGGGGGAGGCGCCCAGTCTCCCGACAGAGCTAGCGAAGCCGGGCCCTCGGGTCCGGCTTCGCCGTTTCCGGGGCGATGGACTCCCGGGCAAGCGCCCTCATCCCGAGCTGCCTGAGCGCGCCCCAGGCCTCGAACGAGGCCTCAGGGGCCGGACTGCTCGGCAGAGTGCTCCTTCGCGGCCCCCTGGCGCGGGCACCTCAGGATGGGGAGCTGGGGCAGGCGGCCCGGTCGAGCTTGTTCGAGGGTTGCGGGGGAGGGCGGCGCCATCGCGCCCCACGCCTCCGCCTCAGGGACGTCGCGGGCGCTCGTCCTCGCGGATGGCGGCTTCGTGGTACCAGGCGCCCCCACCGAAGCTCGGCACGGACGCGGGTTTCGCGTTCGGAACCGCCCGGGCGGTCTCGCGCGCGCGTCGGAACGCGGACAGATCGTAGATCTTGGCGGTCTCGCGCGGGTCCGTGGCGGCCATCGCACTTCCTCCTGCATCGGGTTCAAGCGGCCGATCGGGCCGACCGTTCCCGATGATGTGGGGTGCGGAAGACGGCGCTCCAGAGTCGGAAGCGCCGATGCCGGACATTCGCGCAGTGCGAAATCTTGGGCAGGTGTCGTGGAATAACGGGTCGCCGGCAGTCCCGGGACCGCGCGGGGATCTGTCAGATCGCGTCCGTGCCGGTCTCGCCGGTGCGGATGCGGATCGCTTCCTCGATCGTCGAGACGAAGATCTTGCCGTCGCCGATGCGGCCGGTCTGGGCCGACTTGCGGATCGCCTCGACGGCGCCCTCGACCAGAGCGTCGGACAGGACGATCTCCAGCTTCACCTTGGGCAGGAAGTCGACCACGTACTCGGCGCCCCGGTAGAGCTCCGTGTGGCCCTTCTGACGGCCGAACCCCTTCGCCTCGATGACGGTGATGCCCTGGAGACCGACCTCCTGGAGCGCCTCCTTCACTTCGTCGAGCTTGAAAGGCTTGATGATCGCTTCGATCTTCTTCATGCCGCTCGGGCCTGCGCTGCGGTGCCTGGCATTTCTAACATCCTCGTGACGCCTTCGCCATGCCGTTTTCGCGGCGTGTCCGACCTTAGTGCCTATTTGCTGTGCGTTTCACGCACATCCTTAGGGCGCCTCGCCGGAATCTGGCGCGGTTTTGGTCATGTCTGATCGGTGCACGGGCACACTCGGAGGCGGACATGCGCTTGCTGACGGTCGCGGCAATGAGGCGGGTCGATGCGGCGGCAATCGACGGCGGCGTCCCGGGCCTGACCCTGATGGAGGCGGCCGGGGCCGCCGTGGCCACCCGCGCCCGGGCCCGCCTGCCGGCGGGCGGCCGGGTCGTCGTCCTGTGCGGGCCGGGCAACAACGGCGGCGACGGCTTCGTGGCCGCGCGCCTGCTGGCCGAAGCCGGCTACGCCGTCGACCTCCTCTGCCTCGGCGCGGTGTCGGCGCTGACAGGCGACGCCGCGCTGGCGGCCGAGGCCTGGACGGGGCCGGTGCGCGCGGCCGAGGGCGGCGCGCTGCCGTCCTGCGACCTCGTGATCGACGCCCTGTTCGGGGCCGGCCTGTCGCGCGACCTCGACGGTGCCGCCCGCGCCCTCGTCGAGACGGTGAACCGCGCCGGGGTGCCGGTGCTCGCGGTCGATGTGCCGAGCGGGGTCGACGGCGACACCGGCGCGGTGCGCGGCGCCGCCATCCGGGCAGTGGAGACCGTGACCTTCGTGACCTTCAAGCCGGGACACCTGCTCCAGCCCGGGCGGAGCCTCTGCGGCCAGCTCAGCCTCGCCGATATCGGGACCGGCCCGGCGGCGCTGGAGGCCGGCCTGGCCGCCTGCGCGCCCCTCGACCGGAACGGGCCCGCCCTGTGGGGCCGGGACTTCCCGCACCTCACCGGCGCGAGCCACAAGTACACCCGCGGCCACGCCCTGGTCCTGTCCGGGCCCGCCACCAAGACCGGCGCCGCCCGGCTCGCCGCCCGCGGTGCCCTGCGGGTCGGCGCCGGGCTCGTCACCGTCGCGTCCCCGGTCGCCGCGCTGGCTGAGAACGCCGCCCACCTCACGGCGATCATGCTGCGGCCCTGCGAGAGCGCCGACGACCTCGACGACCTGCTCACCGACGAGCGGCTGAACGTGATCCTGGCCGGACCCGGGCTCGGCACCGGCGAGCCGACCCGGGAGCGCGTTGCCGTGGCGGCGGCGGCCGGGCGCGGCCTCGTCCTCGACGCCGACGCGCTGACGAGCTTCGCCGGGAAGGCGCCCCTGCTCGCCGCCCATCTCGCCGACGGCGATGCGCGGGCCGTGCTGACACCGCATGCCGGCGAGTTCGCGCGGCTCTTCGACGGGACGGACGCGGTGGTGGAGGGGGCCGACAAGGTGGCGCGGGCCCGCGCGGCGGCCGCGCTCACCGGCGCCGTGGTGGTCTTCAAGGGGGCCGATACGGTGATCGCGGCCCCCGACGGCCGTGCGGCCATCAACGACCACGGCAGCCCCTATCTCGGGACGGCCGGGTCCGGGGACGTCCTCGGGGGCCTGATCGCCGGCCTGCTGGCGCAGGGCATGGAGCCCTTCGCGGCCGCCGCGGCCGGCGTCTGGCTCCACGGGGATGCCGGCCTGCGCCACGGGCCGGGCCTGATTGCCGAGGACATCCCCGAGCTGATGCCGGCGGTGCTGCGCGACCTCGTCGCGTCGACCGGCGGCTGACCGCTCAGGTGACCTCGAACATCGTCCAGAGGCCGGTGTCGAACCGCTCCAGCACCGTGGCGCTGATCAGCCAGCGCCCCGGATTGTCCGCCAGGAACCCGATCCGGGCTGTGCGGCCCTCCAGCAGCTGAAAGGTGTCGAGCCAGTAGGGCTCCCAGCCGTCGTCCAGGGGGTGGAGCAGGCGGAAGCAGTGGCCGTGCAGGTGCAGGGCCTGCGGGAAGGCGGTCTCGTTGCGCAGGGCCAGCACCACCACCTGGCCGCGCTTCACCGAGAAGATCGGCGCGAGGCCGGCGGCGCCGCTCGCGCCGTTCACCGACCAGATCTTCTGCGGGTCGCCCGTGTAGACGGGGTCGGGCGCGGGGCCGTCCTTGGCCCCGTCCTTACCCTTCGGCACGAAGGCGCCGCCGGTGATCACCACGTCGCGGCGCAGGGCGTTCTGGAGCTTGATCTCGGCCGGCAGGCGCTTGTTCTCGCCGATCGGCCCGATCGGGGGCCGCTTCTCGGTGATCCTGGCACCCTTGGTGACGACGCTCGCCAGGACCAGGCCCTTGCCGATCAGCGCGTGGATCTCGCAGGTGGCGCCTTCCTCCTCCGGCAGGTCGACGAGCAGGTCGTAGCGGGTGCCGGGCGGGAAGGGGAGGGTGGCCCGCAGGGGCTCGAACGTGTCGGTGGGCTGGCCGTCGACCGCCGCCACGTAGACCTTCACGCCCTCGAACTTGATGCGCGTCGCCCGGGCGTTGCAGGCATTGCCGAGGCGCAGGCGGATACGTGACCCCGGCCGGGCCTCGAAGGCGCCCGGCACCGGCTTGCCGTTGACGGTCACGAGGTTGCCGAGGCGGCCGTGCGCGGCGGCGAGCGCCGTCTGCCCGAACGGCATCAGGGTGCCGTCGTCCTGGAGCCGCCAGTCCTGCAGCACGACGCTGACGTCGGCGTCGACCGCGGGCGGGTTCGTCTCCTCGACGACCAGCATGCCCGCGAGCCCGCGGCCCGACGGCTCGCTCGCCCCGCCGACGACCAGGGGCCGGATCAGGTAGGAGCCGGCATCCGGCGGCGTGAAAGTGTAGAGGAAGTCGCCGCCCGGCGGGATCGGCGCCTGGGTCACCCCGCCGACGCCGTCCATGGCGTTGACGTTGCGCACCCCGTGCCAGTGCAGCGACAGCGCCCTGTCGGTCCGGTTCTCCACCTTGAGGCGTACCGCCTGCCCGAGCTTCACGCGGATGACGGGCGGCAGGGCCTTGCCGTCGAAGCACCAGACCGGCGTCTCTGGCGCCGGTTCCGGCCTGAACCGCGTCCTGCCGGGCGCCGCCGGCAGGCCGCCGGCGCCGCCGCGGGCTCCGGCTGCGCGGAGGACGGCGCCGCGCCCCTGGCGCGGCGGCCGGCGCCTGGGCCCGCGCGGCCTCCGGCGCGAGCCGAAGGCCGCCGCGGCGGCGAGCAGGGTCCGGCGCGACGGCGTGCCGGCACGCGAATCGGTCGGCGGCACGGTGCGGGATGGCGGCATGGGATCTCGGCTGCGGCTCGCGGTGGGCCCGCTCCTTAGCGGCGCGCGGGCTGCCGCGCCACAGGGGCAAGTTTTTTGCTGCGGGCCCGCCGGCCCATGCTATAGGGCGCGCTTCCGGCGGCCGGCGATGCGCCGGATGTCGGCGCGCGCGGGCGTGGCGGAACTGGTAGACGCGCTGGATTTAGGTTCCAGTGTCGCAAGACGTGGGGGTTCGAGCCCCTCCGCCCGCACCAGGACCTCTGCTGAGGTTGCGGTCCCCTCGGGACCCTCCGCCCCGTACCCGACATCTCGGCATCCCGGTCCGCGCGAGCACGACGCCGGCCCGGCCGGCGACCCCAGGTTTCTTTGAAGAGCGACGACGACGATGCAGGTGACCGAGATCAACGCCCAGGGGCTGAAGCGCGAGTTTCAGGTTCTGCTGGCCGCCCAGGAACTCGAGGAGCGCCTGACCAACGAGCTGTCCGGCATGAAGGACAAGGTGCAGCTCAAGGGCTTCCGTCCCGGCAAGGTGCCGGTCGCGCACCTGCGCAAGGTCTACGGCCGCTCCGTGATGGCCGAGGTGGTGCAGAACGCCGTCAACGAGGCGAACCGCCAGATCGTCACCGATAACGGCCTCAAGCTCGCCCTGGAGCCGCAGGTCGAGTTCCCGACCGACCAGGCCGAGGTCGAGAAGGCGCTGGACGCCAAGGGCGACCTCGCCTTCAAGGTCGCCCTCGAGGTGATGCCGAGCTTCGAGCTCGCCGACCTCTCCGACGTCAGCCTGACCAAGCTCGTCGCCAAGCCGTCGGACGCGGAGGTCGACGAGGCCCTCGACCGCATGGCCGGCCAGAGCCGCCCGTTCACCGAGCGCGAAGAGGGCGCCGAGGCCCAGAGCGGCGACCGCGTCACGATCGACTTCGTCGGCCGCATCGACGGCGAGGAGTTCCAGGGCGGCAAGGGCGAGGGCATCGACCTCGAGCTGGGCTCCGGCTCGTTCATCCCGGGCTTCGAGGATCAGCTCGTCGGCGCCAAGGTCGGCGACAAGCGCCTCGTGAAGGTCACCTTCCCCGAGTCGTACGGGGCCGAGCACCTCGCCGGCAAGGACGCCGAGTTCGACGTGACCGTCACGAAGATCCAGGCGGCGGGCGAAGCCAAGATCGACGACGAGTTCGCCAAGTCGATGGGCATGGAGTCGCTGGAGAAGCTCCGCGAGGCCGTGTCCGAGGCGATCGGCCGGGACTTCGAGGCCGCCTCGCGCCGCCGGCTCAAGAAGGAGCTCCTCGACGCGCTGGACGGCAAGTACGCCTTCGAGCTGCCCCCGTCGCTGGTGGCGCAGGAATTCGCCGCGGTGTGGGCGCAGGTCGAGCAGGACCTCAAGACCCGCGGCAAGACCTTCGAGGACGAGGACACCACCGAGGAGAAGGCCCAGGCCGAGTACCGGAAGATCGCGGAACGGCGCGTCCGTCTCGGTCTCGTGCTTGCGCAGGTCGGCGAGAGCGCCGATATCAAGGTCTCGGACGAGGAGGTGAACCAGGCCCTCATCGCCCGGGTCCGGCAGTTCCCGGGCCAGGAGCAGCAGGTCTGGGACTTCTACCGGAAGAATGCGCAGGCGCTCGCGGAACTCCGCGCGCCCCTGTTCGAGGAGAAGGTCGTCGACCACGTCCTCGGGCAGGTCAAGCTCGTCGAGGAGCCCGTCTCGAAAGAGGCGCTTTTCGCCGACGAAGATGACGACGACACGACCGGCGGGAAGCCGGCAGACAAGGCCGAGGCCAAGGACGAGTCCAAGACCGAAGCCAAGGCCGACTGAGTCCCGCTCTGTCCCAGGACGGCGGGCAAGGGTTAGGCGATGGTTAAGCATCGCCGGTGTTCGCTGACATGCCCGGGGCTGCCCTGATTCGCGGCAGCCCCGGGCCTCACTCCGGGGCAGGACGAGATGAGAGATCCGATCGACGTCTACAACAACGCGCTCGTGCCGATGGTCGTCGAGCAGTCGAGCCGCGGCGAGCGCGCCTTCGACATCTACTCCCGCCTGCTCCGCGAGCGCATCATCTTCCTCACCGGCCCCGTGGAGGATTACGGCGCGTCGCTGATCGTGGCGCAGCTGCTGTTCCTCGAGGCGGAGAACCCGAAGAAGGAGATCTCCTTCTACATCAACTCCCCCGGCGGCGTGGTCACCTCCGGCCTGTCGATCTACGACACGATGCAGTTCATCCGCTGCCCGGTGACGACCCTCTGCGTCGGCCAGGCCGCCTCGATGGGCTCCCTGCTGCTCACAGCCGGCGAGCCGGGCCACCGCTTCGCCCTGCCGAACGCCCGGATCATGGTCCACCAGCCGTCCGGCGGCTTCCAGGGCCAGGCGACCGACATCCTGATCCACGCCCGCGAGATCGAGGCGCTGAAGCGGCGCCTGAACGAGATCTACGTGAAGCACACCGGGCGCGACTACGACACGATCCACACGGCGCTGGAGCGCGACAACTTCATGACCGCCGACGCGGCCAAGGAGTTCGGGCTCATCGACGAGGTGATCGAGAAGCGTCCCGAGCCGGCGGCCGCCTGACCGCCCCGCGTCGCCTGACCGCCGCGGCGCGGCCTTGATCCCGCCGCGGCAGCGTGTTTGCATCGAGGTTCGGGCCCTTCGGTCAAAGGCGCGCAGCACACTGTTTCTTTAAACGGGCCCCCTACATTCATGCGATGCGCGTCCGCCCCTTGCCGGCTGCGGACGCGAGGAATCGGAGACCGATATGAGCAAGACTGGCGGCAACGACTCGAAGAGCACGCTGTATTGCTCGTTCTGCGGCAAGAGCCAGCACGAGGTCCGCAAGCTGATCGCCGGCCCCACGGTGTTCATCTGCGACGAGTGCGTCGAGCTGTGCATGGACATCATCCGCGAGGAATCGAAATCCTCGCTGGTGAAGAGCCGCGACGGCGTGCCGACCCCCAAGGAGATCCGCCGCGTCCTCGACGACTACGTCATCGGCCAGGACTTCGCCAAGAAGGTCCTCTCGGTCGCGGTGCACAACCACTACAAGCGGCTCGCCCACGCGACGAAGCACAACGACGTCGAGCTGGCCAAGTCCAACATCATGCTGATCGGGCCGACCGGCTCGGGCAAGACCCTGCTCGCGCAGACGCTCGCCCGCATCCTGGACGTGCCGTTCACCATGGCGGACGCCACGACGCTGACCGAGGCCGGCTACGTCGGTGAGGACGTCGAGAACATCATCCTCAAGCTGCTCCAGGCCTCGGACTACAACGTCGAGCGGGCGCAGCGCGGCATCGTCTACATCGACGAGATCGACAAGATCTCCCGCAAGTCCGACAACCCGTCGATCACCCGCGACGTGTCGGGCGAGGGCGTGCAGCAGGCGCTCCTGAAGATCATGGAGGGTACGGTCGCCTCCGTCCCGCCCCAGGGCGGACGGAAGCACCCGCAGCAGGAATTCCTGCAGGTCGACACGACCAACATCCTGTTCATCTGCGGCGGCGCCTTCGCGGGGCTGGAGCGGATCATCTCCCAGCGCGGCAAGGGTACCTCGATCGGCTTCGGCGCGACCGTCCAGGCCCCGGACGACCGCCGCACCGGCGAGATCTTCCGCTCGGTCGAGCCAGAGGACCTGCTGAAGTTCGGCCTCATCCCCGAGTTCGTCGGCCGCCTGCCGGTCCTGGCGACGCTGGAGGACCTCGACGAGGCCGCGCTGAAGAAGATCCTGCAGGAGCCGAAGAACGCCCTGGTGAAGCAGTACCAGCGGCTGTTCGAGATGGAGAACGTCGACCTGACCTTCCAGGACGAGGCCCTGTCGCTCGTCGCCCGCAAGGCGATCGAGCGGAAGACCGGCGCCCGCGGCCTGCGCTCCATCCTGGAGACGATCCTGCTGGACACGATGTACGACCTGCCGGGCCTCGAGTCCGTGGAGCAGGTGGTCATCGGCCCGGAGGTGGTCGAGGGCAAGTCGCGCCCCCTCTACATCCACGGCGACCGCAACAAGGACGCGCCCGCCAGCGTCAGCGCGTAGGCGCTCGGTAGGGTTGCATGAGGCGCCCGGCTCTGGCCGGGCGCGCTGCGGGGGCCGCCTTGAAAACGCTCCCCCCCGCAGCCACCTCAGGCTCAGCGCGGTGGCCGCACGCTCCTTCGAGGTCCGGTCCGCGTCGCCAGCCGCAAAGTTAGCGAAATCCGACCCTCGCGGCCCGGTCGGCACCTGGCTGTAGGCGCGCTCCGTGCATGGGGGCGCCGAACCGGGCGTCCCTGAGAGGAAGTCAGCATGTCACAGTCGAAATCGCGCCAGCCGGTGGTCCCGGGTTCGACGGGCTCCTACGCCGTCCTCCCCCTGCGCGACATCGTCGTCTTCCCGCACATGATCGTGCCCCTGTTCGTGGGCCGCGAGAAGTCGATCCGCGCCCTCGAGGAGGCCGTCCGCACCGACCGCCACATCCTGCTCGCCACCCAGATCAACGCGGGCGACGACGACCCGGCGACCGACGCGATCTACAAGATCGGTACCCTCGCCTCGGTGCTCCAGCTGCTGAAGCTGCCCGACGGCACCGTAAAGGTGCTGGTCGAGGGCGTCGGCCGCGCGAAGGTCGTGGACTTCACCCGCTCGGACGAGTTCTACGAGGCGACCGCCGAGGCGCTCCACGACGAGCTCGGCGACCGCGTCGAGGCCGAGGCGCTCGCGCGCTCCGTGCTCTCGGAGTTCGAGAACTACGTCAAGCTCAACAAGAAGATCTCCCCCGAGGTCGTCTCCGCCGTGACGCAGATCGACGAGCCGTCGAAGCTCGCCGACACGATCGGCTCGCACCTGCTCGTCAAGATCTCCGACAAGCAGGGCATCTTGGAGACTCCGACGGTGGCGCAGCGCCTCGAGCGCGTGCTGTCGCTGATGGAGAGCGAGATCTCCGTGCTCCAGGTGGAGAAGCGCATCCGGACCCGCGTCAAGCGGCAGATGGAGAAGACCCAGCGCGAGTACTACCTGAACGAGCAGATGAAGGCGATCCAGAAGGAGCTGGGCGACTCCGAGGATGGCCGCGACGAGCTGGCCGAGCTGGAAGAGAAGATCGAGAAGACCAAGCTCTCCAAGGAGGCCCGAGACAAGGCCACCGCCGAGCTGAAGAAGCTGCGGCAGATGTCGCCGATGTCGGCCGAGGCGACCGTCGTGCGCAACTACCTCGACTGGATGCTCGGCATCCCGTGGGGCAAGCGCTCGAAGATCAAGAAGGACCTGCTCGGCGCCCAGGCGCTGCTCGACGAGGACCATTTCGGCCTCGACAAGGTCAAGGAGCGGATCGTCGAGTACCTCGCCGTGCAGCAGCGGGCGAACAAGCTCACCGGCCCGATCCTGTGCCTCGTCGGTCCCCCCGGCGTCGGCAAGACCTCGCTCGGCAAGTCCATCGCCAAGGCGACGGGTCGCGAGTTCGTCCGGATGTCGCTCGGCGGCGTGCGCGATGAGGCCGAGATCCGCGGTCACCGCCGGACCTATATCGGTTCGATGCCCGGCAAGATCGTGCAGTCGATGCGCAAGGCCAAAACCTCGAACCCGCTCATCCTGCTCGACGAGATCGACAAGATGGGCATGGACTTCCGCGGCGATCCGTCGGCGGCGCTCCTCGAGGTTCTCGACCCTGAGCAGAACAGCACCTTCAACGACCACTACCTGGAGGTGGATTACGACCTCTCGAACGTGATGTTCGTGACCACGGCCAACACCCTCAACATCCCGGGCCCGCTCATGGACCGGATGGAGGTGATCCGCATCGCCGGTTACACCGAGGAGGAGAAGGTCGAGATCGCGCGCAAGCACCTGATCCCGAACGCCCTGAAGAAGCATGGCCTCGGGACGCACGAGTGGTCGATCGATGCCGACGGGCTGATGATGCTGGTCCGCCGCTACACGCGGGAAGCCGGCGTCCGCAACCTGGAGCGCGAGCTGTCCAACCTGATCCGCAAGGCGGTGAAGGAGATCCTGATCACCAAGACCAAGTCGGTCGCGGTGACCCCGGAGACCCTTCCGGTCTTCCTCGGCCCGCCGAAGTTCCGCTACGGCGAGATCGACGCGGACGATCAGGTCGGTGTGGTGACGGGTCTGGCCTGGACCGAGGTCGGCGGCGAGCTGCTGACGATCGAGGGCGTCATGATGCCCGGCAAGGGCAAGATGACGGTCACCGGCAACCTGAAGGACGTGATGAAGGAGTCGATCTCGGCGGCGGCGAGCTACGTCCGCTCCCGGGCCCTGGACTTCGGCATCGAGCCGCCGCTCTTCGACCGGCGCGACATCCACGTCCACGTTCCGGAGGGGGCGACCCCGAAGGACGGTCCGTCGGCCGGCATCGCCATGGCCACCGCGATCATCTCGACGCTGACCGGGATCCCGGTCCGCCGAGACGTCGCGATGACCGGCGAGGTGACGCTCCGCGGCCGGGTCCTGCCGATCGGCGGCCTGAAGGAGAAGCTGCTCGCCGCGCTCCGCGGCGGCATCAAGACGGTGCTGATCCCCGAGGAGAACGCCAAGGACATCGCCGAGGTGCCCGACAGCGTGAAGAACGGCCTGGAGATCATCCCGGTCTCGCGGATGGATCAGGTCTTGGAGAAGGCGCTGGTCCGCCAACCGGAGGCGATCGAGTGGGAGGAGCCGCTGCCGGTGGCCAAGCCCGCCCGCACCGAAGAGGACGGCGCGGCCTTCGTGGCCCACTGAGCGTCCTGACTGAGTGAGACGAGCCCCCGGCGCCCTGAGCCCCGGGGGCTTCTTCGTGCGCGGATCCAGGCACGGAGGACCGGATGCGTATCCTGCTGATCAACCCGAACACCAGCGCGCACGTCACCGACCTCGTCGCCGATCATGTCGGCCGGCAGCTCGGCGGCCGGGCGGAGCTGCGCGCCGTCACCGGCCGTTTCGGCGCGCGCTACATCGCGAGCCGGGCGGCGGCGGCGATCGCCGGCCACGCGGCCCTCGATGCCCTCGCGGAGCACGGGGGCGCGTGCGACGCGGTCTACCTGGCCTGCTTCGGCGATCCGGGTCTTCTCGCGCTGCGCGAGCTGTCGCGGGTGCCGGTGATCGGCATGGCGGAGGCGGCCTGCCACGAGGCCGCCGCGGCCGGCCGCTTCGGCATCGTCACCGGTGGGGCGGCCTGGGAGGGGATGTTGCGGGAATTCGTGGCGGCGCTCGGGCTGTCCGACGCCCTCGCGGCGCTCCGTACGGTGGCTCCGAGCGGCGGCGCCATCGCCCGGGACCCCGACGCGGCCCTGGCGATCCTGGCCGAGGCCTGCCGTGCCTGCGCGGCGTCCGGCGCGGAGACGGTCATCCTGGGCGGTGCCGGTCTGGCGGGGCTCGCGGCGCGGATCGCCCCGCAGGTTCCCGTTCCGGTGATCTGCTCGGTCGAGGCCGGGACCCGCGCGGTTCTCGCTTCGGGCGCGTCCGCGTCGATTCGATCCAGGCCCGATCCCGTGGAGAGCGTCGGCCTCGGACCGGCCCTGGCGGCGCGGCTCATCGATCTCTGACGCGGATCCGGGGCGCGGACCCTTGCACCGGACCAGCGCCATGCCGTAACGGTCGCCGGCCGGGCGGTTAGCTCAGTTGGTAGAGCGTCTCCTTTACACGGAGAGGGTCGGGGGTTCGAGTCCCTCACCGCCCACCATTGTTTGCAATGACTTAGCGCGGATTTCCGACGACTTGGCAGCTCAAGTCTCCGGTTATTCTCCAAGAACCCCGGATTTTGCGCTGCACCATGGCCAAAGAACCCCCGACGGTTTCCGAGCTGCGCAAGGCCGCCGAGATCACCGACCAAGAGATCGACGCCGCGGTCGACGCGGTGCTCGCGGATCTGGCGACCGAGGCCTATCCGCTCGCGAAGGGTTGGTCCCTCGACCTCGTCGAGACGCTCCGCACGAACACCCGAGCGGCTGAGGCGCTCACCACCGACAAGCCGGCCTGGAAGCGCAACATGGTCCGGACCTCCATCCTGCTGGCGCACCCGGTGAAGGCATGATTCTCGAAGAGGATCCCGTGGCCGAGGCCGTCACGGTCCTCATCTCGCGCGGGCACACCGTCGAGCCCGACGACGACTTCGAGAATTGGCGCGTCGACGGAGGCGACTGGCTCAGCACGGGCGACCTGCTGGCGTGGGCTATCGTGCTCGGCCTGAACGGCGGCGTCGGCCGGCTGCAGTAGCTGTGCCTGTCGAACGCACCGGCGCCCGACCGCGCCAGGACATCCGGCCACGCGTACTGGCGGCGCTGACGTCCGAGCCGTCCACTGCCACCGAAATCGCCGAGCGCGCCGGCATTCCGGGCCGAGAGCGCGCCGTGCAGGCGACCCGCGCGCTGGAGCAGCTGGAGGCTGAGGGACTGGCTTACAGCGTCATCCGCCGGACGCGGATCCGGTGGCGCGCCGCGGCGGCCGCTCCCGCCTATCGATGATCCGCGCTCGATCTCGCAGGGTAACCTCGTGCGTCGGCCATTCCAGGCACGCGGCATCGAACGCCGCCTTGGCCATCGACAGCGGGTAGATCGTCGCGAGGTGCAGTTCGACGTTGCCGCCGGTCTCCCGCCAGATCTCGATCGTGTATGGGACGCCCGGCGGCACCGGCGGGATCTGCTTGGCGGCCGGCGGCAGCGTGATCGCGGCGAGGCAGAGGTGCTCGTACTTCCGCGCGGGTGGCGCCCCGGGCGCGCGCTGGTAGCGGCACGAAGCCGTCAGATGCCGCAGCAGGTCGAGCGTCGAGATGTCGGCCCCATGGCGATTGATCAGGCTGGCCACGGTGTACCGGCCCGAGCGCTTGCAGGTCGCGCAGTCGACGTACACCCGACCGGGCCCCGCATCCCTCAGGCGCGCCATTCTGGTGGCCCTCCGCTCGCGAACGAATACGGAACAAGCCTGAGGTGTGGGCGCGCTTCAACCGGCGGCAGCCGAGGCGCGCGAGATCATGGTGGAGCGGTGTGGATGGCGCTCGGAAAGCCGAGACCCGTCAGGCGCTTCGGCTGACCCGAGCAGCGAACTCCCAGACCGGCGGCCCCCAGGTCTGCCCGGGCTTCGTCCGGTAGCCGGAGAAGCGGTCGAACACGATCCGGTCCGGTTCCACGCCGACGACCCGGCTGTCGTTGACCATCAGCGCGCCGGCATACTCGACGCGCAGGAAGCCGTGCTCCAGGTGGACGCCGAACAGCTGCGGCGCGGTCCAGCCCAGCCGGTGCGCCTCGGCGCCGTGCTGGTCGAGGAAGGCCAGAGCGTTCGCGCGCATCGCCGCCCATCGCGTCGGGGTCAGGTACCGGCACGGCGAGGCGTGCTCGGACAGGCGCTCGATCTGGTCGCGCCAAGAAGCGACAGCGGGCGGGAGGTCGGCTGGGGCGGCGCTTGCAGACATGCCCGCCGCGCTACTCACTTGAGGTTAATAAAAGCTGGGCCGGGCGCTTGTGACAGCGGCCCGGCCCGGTCATCCTCGGAGATGCGACTCAACCGATGGATGTGGGATGATACTGAAAAATCTGCGCGTTATCACGATATGTTTGCTGGCGATGGCTGGGACTGCAGAAGCTCAATCCCCAGGGAACCCCCAAAAGACTGAAAGCCAACAGCAAGACGCCAACTCCAAAAAGGCTGAACCCTCTCCGCCGCAACCGGAGATTGGGGCTGTCACCGTTCAGCCGCAGCGTTCCGACGAGAGCCTGGCTGAGACCAAGGTGTATGAGCCCGATTGCGGGAAGCCCAAGAGCCAGCCCGAAGCCGATCTGTGTGTACAGAGGCGCGTTGCAGATGCTGCCGAAAGCGCTTTGCATTGGACTCGGATCCAGACCGGCGGCGCGCTCGTAGGCCTTGTACTCGTTCTGGCAACCCTAGGGGTCACGGCTTGGACAGGCAAGGCCGCAAGCATCGCAGCTCAAGCAGCAGTAGATGCTGTAGGCGCTGAGCGAGCATGGATGACATTCGAAGGCATACAGCCAGCGACGATGTTAAATGCTCCAATTGGAAATGGTAAAATTGAGCCAAAAATATATGGAATTGCGATACAATGGAAAAACACCGGCCGTAGCCCATCGATTAAAAACGGCATCACTAGCAATATACAATACATAGGAAAGAACGATGAAATCCCATTTTTCGAAAATAATATAAAAGAAGAATTTAGATCAGGAACAATTGGTCCAGGGCGAACTGTTATTACTTCATTTTTTTGGCTCCCTCCTGATATTTGGGAAAGTTTTGCAGAGGGAAATATTGATATTGTAGCGTGGTCATCGGTCAAATATGCAACTACGTTCAATAGAAGTCGTATTTGCGAAACCGAGGTCACTTTACGCATAAGTTATGATGGGTTCCGAACCGGAGAGAATGGAAGTTCTTCGCCTAATTACGCGACACACGTTATGGGCCCGCAAAATGATGCCACTTAGATAAAAGAAAAGGCATTCCGTTAAGTTGAGAGAAGAGCCTCGGTAGGCAGGCAATTACAAACGCACAAAAGGCGCCCCGGCCGAAGCCAGGGCGCCCGCGCGTATGCACGATGTGGATACGGCCGATCAGTCGGGCGGCCGTCGCATGAAGGCCTTCAGCATCGCCTCGCGCGTCTCCTTCATCTCGTCCCGCACCGAGATGACCATGTCGTCGATGCGCCGCTCCAGGCGGGTGATGACGTCGCCGGTCACGTAGGTCCGCGCCACCTCGATCTTGAAGGCGTTCAGCTTCTCCTCGATGGACCTGATCTCGATCTTGGCCGCGGCCATGTCGATCGTGAGCGGCGAGACCGCCTCCTTCGTGCCGGTGCGCAGCTTCCCCACGACCCAGTCGACGCCCTTGCCGACCGAGAACAGGAACAGCGCGAGCGCGATGAGCTGCGCCCAGGTGATCGGCCCGGGCGACAGGAAGGACGTGTCCATGGCGGCGGTCTTTCGCGGCCCTACCCCTCTCCGGGGCGGGAGAGGGTTAGCGGGTGAAGGTCTTCTTGACGCCGAGCAGGCCGATCAGCCCGACGCCGGCCCAGATGATCGTCTTCTGGATCTCAAGGTACTCGCCCGGCATCGCGGCGATCTTCCAGGAGCCGACCGTGTGACCGTCCCAGGGGAAGCAATCGAAGGTCACGGCGCCGAAATGGATGATCGCGATCGCGAACGCGACCGGCATCATCCAGGCGGTCAGCAGGGAAGCCCGGTCGGCGTTGCGGGCGGCCGCGACCTGCTGCTGGGCCACGATCCAGGCCTGGAACATCTGCGCGTTGGTCGAGACGTCGGCACCGACATCGACCTGGTGCTTGGCGAGATCCGTGTCAGCCCGCTTGTTCGCGAAGTCGAGGATCTTGCCGAGCAGGCCGGGGACGAGGGTCAGGAGAGCAGCGATCATCAGCGGGACCCTCCGGGCGCGTCACGGTCCGGCGCGCGCATGGGCGGCGTGGTCGTGTAGGCTCGCATCACGAGGCCCATCAGGAAGCACCCGGCCACGATCGCCTTCGCGGTCCCCTCTGGCGCGCCCATGTCGATGAGCAGCTGCCGGAAGTCGACGGCGTGCAGCGCGTCGAGCAGCGCCAGCAGGAAGGCCGGGGTGAAGAAGATGAAGGTGCGCCAGCCGCTGAGGCGGCGCCACAACACGCGGGCTCGGTGGAAGCGAGAGCGGGGCATCAGGCGGCCTTTCGTCCGAGGAAGAGGTCGACGAGGCGGGTGAAGAGGCTGGGCCGCGCCGCGGCGGCCGGCTTCGCGCCCGTCATCGGCGCGAGCGGATCGGGCGCGGTCGCCGGCGCCGGCAGCGTCCCGGCCATCGCCTTGACCGGCGAGCGGTCGCCGCGGCGCGCGTAGACCTTGGCGCCGGCGTAGGAGGCGAGGGCGGCCTGATCGCGCTCACCCTGCCGGCGCGAGATGATCGCGGCCGGCTTGTTCCACATCAGGAACGCCTCGACGGCGCCCGGAAGATCTCCGGCGTTGGCGCGGCGGACCACGGTCGAGTGCGCGAAGCCGACCGGCCCGATGTTGTAGGCGAGGCTCACGCAGGCATCGAAGAACGGCTGCGGGACTGGCTTGGCCAGGGCGGCACGGACGGGGGCCGCGTACTTTTCCAGCGCGGCGGCGAAGAGCGCGTCGGACTGGAGCGGCGTGATCGTGAGGCCCGGCACCACCTTGATCAGCCCGGAGGCGGTCGTGATCCCGGTCCCGATCGTCCAGACGCCGACGGAATCCTTGTAGGCGGTCAGCCGAGTGCCTTCGCGCCCCTCAAGGGCGGCGCGTCCGATGGGCGAGACGTCCATGGTGGTCTCCGGGTCAGCCGAGGATGGCGAGGTGGACGCGGCCGACGCCCGACAGGCCGATGGCCCGGGCCGCGCCGCGCGAGAGGTCGATCGCCCGGCCGGCGATGAACGGGCCGCGGTCGTTGATGCGCACGACCACCGAGCGGGCGCCGTAGGTCACCCGCACCAGGGTCCCGAACGGGAGCGTGCGGTGCGCCGCGGTCAGGCCGTCGGGCACGAACCGCTCGCCGTTCGCCGTGCGGTGGCCGGTGCCGTACCAGGATGCGGTCTCGGCCAGGGCGCACGGGGCCGATCCCGCGAGCACGAGGCACGCGAGGGCGGCCAGCGCCGGGAAGCGCAGGGTCATCAGGATCTCGGAGGAGGGGAGCTTGAGAGGAGAGCTTAGGCGCTCAGCGCGCGCGCCCGGGTCACGAGCGCCTGCACGTCAGTTGCCCCGCGCATACCAGGTGAAGGGCTCGCCCGCGCGGGCCGTCGTCGTGCCGTTGTTGTAGCGCGGGTATGCCGTGAAGCCGGTCAGCGACGCGGTGCTGGCGGAGACGCCTTCCAGGGTGCTCGCGCTCGACGAGGCGCCCTGGATCATCGCCTGCAGGAACCACACGGCGTTCGGGAACGCCTTCGGGAACGTAACGACCGGATCCGATCCCGAGGAGCCGACGGTGCCCCACTGCTCGATCTCGCCGGTGGACCAGACGATGTAGCCCGTCGGACCGAGCTGCTGGCTGACGATGCGCCGGGGATCGCTCGCCCGGCTCAAGCCCTGCGTCAGGTAGTTCGCCGTCCGCCCGCGCAGCCGGCCCGACACGTCGGCGCTGATCGCATAGGAGGTGGGCACCTCGTAATAGCCGTAGCGCGGGAGGTTCGCCTGGGTCGACCACGACCGCACGTTCTCGATGCCGAGGTCGTCGATGTTCTCGATCGGCTGGACCCTGATGACGTCCGCCGTGTTCGTCGCGCTGCGGAAGCCGATCTCCTTGAACCGCACACCGTCAATGATGCAGTGGTTGCGGGTGATCAGGATGCCGAAGTCGTTGGCGCCCACCACGAGGCCGCCCTTGACCGTCGCCGCGCCCGCCAGCCAGAACCCGCCGCCGGCCGGGAAGAAGACCTGGCAGCCGTCGAACTCGACTTCGTTGGTTCCCGTGTAGAAGGCCGCGCTCTGGATCGGGTTGCCGCTGGTCCCGTTCTGCGCCGACTCGAAGCTGGAGCAGCCGATGATGCGGCCCGTGGCGCCGCCGCCATCGTCGACGGTGACGGCCCCGTTCGACTTGCGGTCGATGCAGGCCACAACCGTGAAGTTGGCCGCCGAGACGAGGTTGATGCCGGAGCCGATCCGACCGGGACCACCGGCCACGTGGGTGCCGCAGCCGCAATTGCTGGTGCGGATCATCTCGGCCAGGAAATCGACCGGCTTTCCGGCCGCGCCCCCGGGGCCGTACGCCTGCGCCGCGACCGAGAGGCCGTTGTCCCACGCATCGTAGATGGTCAGGTCGCGCGCCGTGGTCCGGTCCGCGCAGACGATCACTGCCGAGCCATACGGCACGCTGTAAGTGTCGCCGGCGCCGATGGTCGGGTTGACCTTGTCGGCCCCGACCGCTTGCACCGTCAGACCCTGGAGCAGGCAGTCCGTCGCCGTGGCGGGCACGAGGATCAAGGGCCCCGCGGCCGATCCCGTCACGCGTCGGTTCACGAAGACCGACCCCGCGCCCTTCCCGACCAGGCGCGTGCCCACGGCCGCGAGCGAGACGACATCCGAGAGGTTGAAGGTCATCTGCGGGACGAGCAGGTCGACCTCGCCGCTCGACAGCGCCTTCTGCACGAGGGTCGTGTGATCCGTGCTGGTCGATCCGTAGCTGCCGAACTCCGGGATCGACCAGGGCTGATCCTGCGAGCGGGCGAGATACGGTCGCGCGATGGCGCCACTTCTGCTGAGCGAGTTGGTCGACGGCACGCCGCCCAGCGCGTTCAAGGCATCGCTGGGGGTGGCCGCGCCCGTACCGCCCGCCGTGATCGGCAGCTTCGGCACGGTCCCGTTCGCCGCGGTCTGCGCCATGGCGCGCGGCGTCAGCACGGTGGCCCCGGCCAGGCCGAGCAACAGCGGGGCGAACCGCCTGCGATCGGCCACCGGCTCGGCCGGAAGGGGCTTGGGCTCCCGGATCTTCGTCCGGGTCAGGAGGGAGTTGAGCAGCGGCATCGCTAACGGCCTCACTGTGCGATCAGGACGAAGCCGCCGCAGGCGAACGGCTGCCCGGCCGGAACCGGGGCTGCGGTGCTGCCGGGCACGCAGGCCGGCAGGTTGGAGGCGCTGGGGATGAAGGCGCTCGGCAGCGGCGACGGCGCGCCGCCCGGCAGCGTCACCTTCATCCCGGAGATGTCGCAGGCCGCGCCGGGCGCGCAGGTCAGGCCCGAACCGTTGATGGTCAGGCCCTCGACGTTCGGCCGGTACATGTCCGGTGATGCGTACCGCGGCGCCCTCGAAGCATCGTAGGCGACGGCCGGCCCGGCGATCATGGCCGCGGCGAGCGCCGCGAGGAGACGGAAGCGCATGGCGGTCCTCAGGAGGCGACGAACTGGAGGGTGTTGCCGGAGATCCAGGGATCCCCGACGCTGAGACCGTCCGGCGACTTCGGCAGGAGGTCGTAGGCGGCGCGCAGGACCGCGCCGGGCTGAGCCTTGAGCAGCGCCAGGGCGAGCGCCGGGCTGATCACCGTGCCGGCGTCGAGGGCTGCCTGCGCCTGGCCGGTGGTGGCGAACTGCAGCGGGGTCGGCGGCGGGATCGCGGGCGCGGCCATCGTCAGTTCCCCTCGTAGAAGAAGACGTCGCCGGCCGTGCCGTTGACAGAGACGGCGTTGGCGTTCGAGCAGGCGAAGGAGGCGGCCTCGCCCGGCGCGAGCGGGTAGCCGGAGCCGGTGCCGTCGATCACCGTCGTCACGCCGGCGGGCCCGACCACGCCGGGCGAGGCCGAGGTCTGCGCCGCGTTCGACGTCTTGGCCTTCACGACGATGCCGTTGACCAGCGACACGTTCGGCAGCGCCACGGCGGTACCGGTGGTGGCGATCTTCACCTGGCCGGTGACGATGCCGGCCGGCGTCGGTGTGGCGACCTTCAGCGTGCCAGCGAGGAGGGCGCGGATCGCCTCGGACTTCGCGTCGGTGGCCGCGCCCGCCGGGAGGGGGAGGGCTGCGGCCGAGATCGGCTGAGTGACCCCGGATCCATCCACCGGAATGCGCCCGGCGACGAGGGCCGGCACCCGGGCGAGCAGGGTGGTCCAGTTCCCAAGGCCGCGGCGGAGCAGCGCCAGGACCGAGCCCGGCGCCGTGTCCGAGCCGGGGTCCGTGTCCGACGGCGTTCCGAGGCCGGTCGCGAGGTTCGAGAGGCTGGCGTTGCCCGTGCCCTGGAGCGCTGAGGTCGCGGCGCCCGCGGGCAAGGGGAGGGCGACGGCCGAAACCGGCTGCGTCACCCCCGACCCGTCGACCGACAGCCGGCCGCCGACGAGCGCGGCGGGTAACCGATCGCGGATCGCGGCGAGCACCGTGGCGATGCCAGTCTGCGTCCCGAGCAGGCGGGTCAGCTTGGCGATCAGTGAGCCCGCACCGGCATCCGAGCCGGGCGCCGCGTCCGCGGGCGTGCCGATGCCGGTCGAGATATTCGACAGCGTCACGTTGCCGGTGGCGAGCAGCGCCCGGCACGCCTCCAGCCTGACATCGCTCGCGACGTCCACGCCGTCGTCGCGGAACCCGATGATCGGTCCGGGCGACAGAAGCTTGGTGCTGAAGGCCAGCGTCAGGACCTGGCCGTTGATCGACTTCCGGCCGAGCCCGCGGCGCCCGACGGCATAGATCCACTGGTTCGTCGGCTCGTGCAGAACCGCCAGCACGGTCCGCGGGTCGATGTTCACGCCCGAGAAGTCGAGCGTGCCCGCGGCGGGGTTCAGCACCACGCCGGTGAGGTCGATCTGCTTCATGCTCAGATCCCGCCGAAGACCAGGGCCGCGGTGATCGCCGCATCCTCGGCATCGCTGCGCGCGATGCCGCCGAAGTCGCTGACCCAACCCGGGCCCGACGCGATGGCGAGGTAGAAGGCGCCCGCCCGCACGGCCCCGTACGGCGGCGGGGTACCGTCCATGTCGAGCCAGGGCCGGGCGCCGGTGCCGTCGACGTTCAGCGTCGGGGCCTCGGTGTTGTCGCGGTCGACCTGGACGAGGACGGCGACACCGGGGCGGAGCACCCGCACGCCCGAGGCGGTGCGCGCCACGTAGGCGTTGAACATGCCGCCCGTGCGGACCGCCCCGCCCTGGTCGCCGACGTAGCCGGCGAGGGCCGACATCAGGTCTCGGATGAGGCCGGGCAGCTCACGGGCGGAGGCACCGTCGAGCGCCGGCACGCCGGCATCCGAGACCGCGTTGGCGGCGGGCCGCGTCGACCAGTCGAAGACGCTCACGACTGCGCCCCGGTCGTGACCTGGAAGGAGCCGTTCGAGTACCAGAGCTTGCCGGCGCCGTCGGGCGCCTCCTTCGGCAGGAAGGCGGCCAGCGCCTCGAGCGCGGTCTGCGCGTTCAGCACCTGGAGGTCGGTGGTGGCCGGGTTGATCTTGCGCCACGCCGGCTTCTCCGGCGACACGGCCTCATCCCAGACGACCATCTGGAGCTGGCCCTGCACGACCGCGCCGGGGGCGAGCTCGTTGCCGTCGGCCGACAGGAACGCGACCGGCCCGTAGCCATCGACCATCAGGGATGGCTCGGCCTCGTTCGTGCGGTGCGCCCAGAAGGCGATCATCGTCCCGGGCTTCGGCTTCAGCCCCGAGAAGGTGTTCACCGCGTAGAGGTCGCCGAGCCCGACCGAGACCAGCGCGCCCGACGTGTCGGCGATGAGCTGCGCCACGCCGGCCATGAGCCCGCGCACCAGGCTCGCGTAGGCGCGCGCCGACACGCCGTCTGGAACGGGCATGGCTTTGTCCGCGATGGCGTTGAGCCCCGCGTTGGTGGACCAGTCGAAAGCGCTCATCGGGTCCTCAGGTCTTGATGGCCCAGGTCACCACCGCGCCCGGCGGCACGTTTGGGTGCGGATCGCCCGAACCGGCCGTGTCGATCACCAGCGTGTGGACGTGGTTCGGCGTCGGATCGATCGTGTGGGCGTGGTCGCCGTCGATCGAGATGCCGTGGCTGTGCGTGCCGCCCGGATCGGTCGCGAAGCTATGCGCGTGGTTGCCGGCCGCGTTGCTCGTGAAGGTGTGCGAGTGCGGGCCGCTCTGGGTGGTCTGGCCGTTGCCCTGCGAGCCCAGGTTGATGCCGGTGACGACCTGGGCGTTGTTCGGCGTCGCCGTGCTCACCAGGCCGTAGCCGTACTGGACGACGTGGGCGTGATCGCCGCTGATGTCGGTCGTGCCGGTGTGGGCGTGGTTGCCGGTCAGGTTCGTCGAGCCGGTATGGTCGTGGGCACCGTCGATATTCGTGCCGCCGTGGTTGTGCGATCCGGCGGACTGGATCTCCGGCTGGAAGAAGCCGGCCGGCGACATGGTCGAGGTGTGCATGTGCCGCGGCATCTGGTTCGGTAGCATCGCCACCACCTCGCTACCGCCGAGGAAGCCCAGCGAGCCGACGAGGCCGCCGGCCGAGGTGAGCAGGTTCAGCCCGCGGTTCGCGCCAAACAGCGACCGGCCGCGCAGATCGGGCAGGTTGAAGGTCTGGAATCCGTCACCCACGCCCCACAGGCTGCTGATCGCGGCGAACAGGGCGGCATAGGAGGCGCGCGAGACCGGCCGGCCGTCGCAGATCTCCCAGCCCGAGGGCACGTTGGGGCCGCCGAAGGCCTGGATTATCCCAGCCGGCAGCGTGGTCGGCGACAGGGTACGGTAGACCTGCGCGTCGGGGTCGAACACGACCGACCAGACCGTCGGGTAGATGTCGCCCGGTCCGAACTGGCTCCCGTCCGAGCGCAGCCACGGCTTCGGGGTGTTGCCGTCGGCGCACAGCGTGCAGGGGTTGAGGTTGGTCGTCGTGGTCCGGAACTTGAGCGTGTGCGCTTGACCCGCGGCCTTTGCAGAGACGCCCTGGCGGGTGATGACCGTGTAGGCGTCCGAGCCGTAGGCTTGGTTCACGCCCGCGTTGTCGAGCATCCAGAGCTTCATGGAAGCCATCAGCGCGCGCATGGCGTCGTTGATGGTTTTGGCCGGCTGCCCCTCGTTGAAGATGATCGGGGGATCCGAGACGTCGTTGCCCGAGGGCGCGACGTCCCAGTTGATGGCGCCGGGCATAGAGCCGTCCTCGGGTTAGCGGGTCGTGGCGCCGGGCAGCAGCGCGAAGAAGCGCTGGGCATCGAACGCGGGGGCTTGCCGGCGAGCCGGGTGCATCTGGACCGGGGCCGGAGCGGGCGCCGCGGCGGCCTGCGCAACCGGTGAGGCAGCCGGCGCATCGGCGGCGGTGAGTGTGCGCAGCAGCGAGGCGACCTGGAGGGTGCGGTCAGCCTCGGGTGACTGCATCGCCGCGCCGCCCGCCGGGGTCACCGAGCCCTCGGTACCGGCTGCGACCGGCCCGGACAGGCCGAAGGCGCCGCGGGGCGCGGCCGAGCCGGGCGAGAACGCCCCGCCGAGGAAGGCCGCTGCCTTCGCGCGGTGCCCGGCCATCTGGGTGTTGACCTTGTCGGCGACGGTGCCGGGGGTGCCGCCGTTCGCCGTGTCGCTCCGGTCATAGAGCCCGGGCCGCCCGGCATTCACGGTCGAGTAGAGGTCCAGCATCCCCATGCCGGGCTTGAAGCCGCGGTCGGTCAGGTAGCGCTCGACGGCGGGGAGCTGGTCGGAGAAGCTCTGATCCTGGCTCGCGCCGTACTGCTGCTGCTCCGTCGGCCCGAACTGGATCAGGCCGATGTGCCGGTTGCCCGAGCCGCCCCGGATCGAAGGGCTGAACCCGCTCTCGAACGACATCACGGTCGCGAGGTCGAGCGGGTCCGCGCCGATGCGCTGCGCGCTGGCGATCAGCGCGTCGCGGTCTGCGGCAGTCGGCATGTTGAAGGTCCCGAAACGACAAAAGCCGCCCTTGCGGAGCGGCTTTCAGGGTCCGGCGCGCAGCGCTGCGGACGGTGGCTTATTCCCGCGGTTCGCCCGTCGGGTCAAGTGTGTGGCTGGCACGTCATATCCAGCAAGCCAGCCACCCGCGTAGGTTGATCGCCGCGACGAGGGGACGACGATGCGGTTGAGATCGGTGTGCGCGCTGGCGGGGCTGCTGGCGCTTGGCGGCTGCATCCAAGCCGTGACGATCCCAACCCAGATGACTGCGCTGAAGGACGCCTGTCACGGCAAGGATCGGCCGATGGCGGGAGCGGGTGACTTATCGGTCTGGCGCTGCGGCGAGGGCGATCAAGCGAAGTATGCCGTCTATCGAGGCGATGTCTTGGTGAAGGAGGCGAACGAGCTGGAGGCCTCGCAGGTCGCAGGTGGACTGTCGTGCCTCTCCCGAGGGTTCAAGGCCAAGACGCCCGAGTTCGAAGCGTGCGCTGCCAACATTCAGCAAGTGGCTTTGTCGGCAACCGGAAACCTGCGAGATCGCGAGAACGCTGACGCGGCGGCGCGCCGTGAACGAGCTGCCGATGCGCTGATCGCTGCTGGGGCATCGCTCCAGGCGACGCAGCCACAGACCGTGAACGTGCAGGCGAACTGCACCTCAATGCGAACCGGCACGCTTGTAAGCACGACCTGCAACTGATCCGTGCTACGCTGAGCAAATGCCCCGCTGGCTCCAGATCATTTTCACGCTCGTTCTGTTCGCTGGGATCATGCTTGCCGTGCGGGCGGCGTTGGTCGTTGGGCTTCACGCCACGGTTCCAGACTTCACCGCGTGGATGGACAAGACCGTGGGGCACACGGCGCACGTGGTTCTGCTAGTCGGATTCCTCGTTCTCTGCGGGGCCTTCGGCTTTTGGCCGCGCGACCGAGCTGGCCGGATGAAGCCGCTTTTACCGCGCCGCCGCTGACTGTCGCAGCGGAGCAGCGCCGCCATTCGCAAGCGTCAGGAGCCGATGGGTGAACAGCTCCGCGTTCTTGCTGCCCGGAGCTGACTTCGCCAGCGCGCGCAGGTCCGGCACCGCCTGCGGATCGGTGAAGATGCGGGCGATCGCGGCGTTGTTCAGATCCCGAGACCGCTCGCCCAGAGCGTGTGAAGCTGCCTTCCGGATCCCGACCAAGCCGCCGGCTGCCGCGCCGGCCGGGCCAGCCGCCACGCCGCCCGCCGCGGCACCGGTCACCGCATCGGAGATTGCCGCTGCAAGGGGTGTCCCGTTCTTGAGGCGCTCCTGGATCGCAGTGTTGAAGGTCGTGTCGCTGCCCTTGTTCGGGCGATAGCCGGTCGCCTCCAGGGTGGTGAGCAGCTTGTCGAGCGCCACCCACCGGGTCTCGCCCTCCGGAAGGGCGCGCATCACGGCTTCGAGGTTGTGCCGCTGCTGGGCGTTGCCTCGGATCGCCGAGGCGAACCCGGCGCCCCCGTACTGCGAGGCGAGGCCCTTGGTCTGCTGAGTCGCTTCGTTGAACACGGTTTCCAGGTAGGTCCGCGACAGCTCGCGTGCCTGCTGCGGGCGATTGGCCGCCAGCGCCTGCATGGCCGCGGCCACCTCGGTGTGGCTGCCGGGCGCCGGGTTCGGGTTGAACAGCGTCCGCACGGCGTTGCCGACATCGGGAGACCGCGCGAGCTGGCCGAGCGGCGACGCCTCGACCCGCGCTAAGCCTTCGCGAGCGAGCACGATGTTCGAGAGACGATCGCGAGCGCCCGGGAGCTGATCCAGGACGTCGGCATGCTTGCGCATCGCGGTGCGCATCGCCTCGGCAGACAGGTTGCCCTCGGCGCCCGCCGCACGGTCCAAGATCTGGGTCGTGACGTACCGCTCCAGAGCCTCGCGCGAGAGGGGCGCAGGCTGCGCGAGCAGCTCGCGGGCGGCGGTCGCGCCCGTGAAGGTGCCGGGCACCTGTTCGGCCGGCATCCGGAATGGGCCATCGCCGGCCGGCGTCTCGAACCGATCCGTGGCGCGCCCGAGCGGTGCGTTCGGGCGGGTGTAGGGCTCGAGCGGCACGGAATGGCGCGCGAACACCTCGTCGGCCGCCGCCACCTCAGGCACTTCCTTGAGCCCGCGGTCGATCCCCTGGCGCGCGATCGTCAGATCGCGGGCCTTCGTGCCGTCACCGATCTCGATCGCGGACCGCACGTCCTGGTCGAGCCGCTCGCGGGCGCGGAGATTGCCCGCCACGGTCATGTCGACCGGGCTGTCCGGGTTCGCCCCCTCGAACAGGTTGCGGCGCGCGGACTGGAGGCCGGAGCGCACATCACCCTTCGCGGTCTGCAACAGGTCGTCGATCGCAGCGATGCCGGGCTGCGGGTTCACCTGCCCGAACCGCACATCCGGGATCTGCTCCTGGATGGTCGTTGACTTCACGAGGGGCGCGGGCGGCTCGCGCATCGCACCGATGACGGCCTCGTAGGCGTCGAGCGGGTCGGCGTGCTGGCCACGCACCAGCGAACCGACCACCCGGTCGCGGACGTCGGGGTGAAGCGTGCTCGCGTCGATGCCGACCTTGCCCAGGTCCTCGCGGAGGCGGCTGTTCGCCAGCGACACCGCTTGGCTGTAATCGTCGCCGAGCTGTCCCGCCGTCGGCGCGCCGCCCGCGCCCCGGCTCGTGCCGAGCGGGTACGAGGGGAAGCCGCGCTGCTCGTTCTGGAGCTTGCGCAGGAGCTCGGAGGAAATGTCCCGCGCCATGCCACCATCGGCGTCTGGCCGGAAGTAGCCCTCCTCGATCAGCCGCTCGCGCCAGAAGTCGTCGATCCCCTTGCCGGTCGGCCGCGCGACGTTGCCGTGGCCGGGGATGTTGAAGCGCTGGAGATCCGTCGCCGCGGCGTCGCCGTCGAGGCGGATGCCGCCGTTGCGCGCGATGAAGCGCGCGAGGCTCTCGGGCCCCGCAGCGGCGGCCTCGGCATCCGGACGCACGAAGGCCTCCAGCGGACGCGGAGCCGCATCGGTGAACTGCGGGCGCGAGTAGGCCTGCGGCGTCACGATGGGATCGCCCGGGCGCTCAACAGTGATCATCCGCTCGATACCGGCGCGCTCGGGGGCGTTGCGCGCGGCCTCGTACAGCGGGTCGCTCGCCGTCTTCCGCGCCGCCTCGAGGCCGCCACGGATCCCGGACAACTCGCCCTGGATCGTCTGGCCGGCCTGCTCGGGTGTCACCCGCGGCCCCGTCGCCGCACGCGCGGCCGAGAACGCCATCCCCTCTGGCGTCTGGGCCATGCCCGCCCGGGCGGCTTCCTGGATCTGAGGGCCGAGCGTCGAGGGTGCCTCCGGTATCGGAGCGAGCCGCTCGAAAGCCTCCCGGCCCACGTTGTCGATCGCCGCCGGACGCGCCGCGTAGAACTCGTTCAAGACGCGCCCACCCTCGCCACCAGAATTGGCGACGTTGCGGGCGAGCTGCGACGCCCGCACGGCCCGGCCGCCCGTCACGGCGTTCAGCGCCTCGTCGAGCGACAGCGGCACGCCGCCGCCAGGGAGGCCCCGGGCTTGCTGGATCAGATGCTGCGCGGCTTCCAGGTCCTTCTCGTCGAGCCCCTCCAGGGCCTCACGTACGACGCCCTGGCCGCGGCCGCCGCCGGTGACGGCCGTGACGACCTTGCCGGCTAGGCGGCCAGCAGCAGGGCCAGCCGCGCCGAGGCCCGCGCCGAGACCTGCCCCGACCTCAATGGCGCCGACATCACCCCCCGAACGGACAGCCGCATCGGCACCGCCCAGCGCTGCACCGGAGAAGCCAGAGGCCACCATTCGGGCCGGCAGAGCAGCGCCAGAGGCGCCGAACGCAGCCGGAGCAGCGGTGACCAGAGGAGCAGTGCCGAGCACGCCACCGAGGATTTCACCGGCACCGCTCGCATAAGGATGCTCGGCCGCAGTCCGCTGCCCGAAGTCCTCGACCGCCTTCAGCTCGTCGCTGTACCGGCTGTCGTTCTTCAGGGCGCGGACGCCCGCCGCCACTCGGTTTAGACCACCCAGCAGGTACGGCCCGATCACGGGCACCCCATCAACCAAGCCGCGGCCGACTGCGGCCGCCGCGGTTCCTGCCTGGGGCTTCTCCGGCACGAGGTCGCCGAAACCGACCGAGGCTTGCACCTTCCCAGTTGGGACCAGGTCAGAGAAGTCGATCTGCGGCGCCTGGGCGGCCTGGGCGGTCGGGGCCTGCTGCTGCTTGGCCGGGATCAGATCGCTGAAGTCGATGTCCGCCACGTCACAGCCCCCGCGGGTCGATGCCGAACTTCAGCAGCCGCGTCTTGACCTTGTTCGGATCCGCACCGGCCTTGATCGCTGCACGCGCCTGATCCAGCGGCCCCATAGCGGGTGTCTCCGAGCCCTGAGGGGTGCCCGGGCGCTGGCCCACGGCGCTTTGAGCCTCAGGAGCCTGGACCTGCATCATGGGGCCGACCTGCTTGAGATCAGGCTGAGTCGCCAGCATCTGATCAGCCAGGGCGTTGTGCCGGCTGATCGTCGCGCGTGCCGAGCGTTCGTTCAGATCCAGGATGCGCCGGATCGAGCCCTCGTCGAGCGCGATGTTGTCGCCCGAGAAGTCCTCCGCGAAGGTGCGGTCGCCGTTCGACGGATTGCTGCCGAGGCCCTTCACCGCCGCCAACACCATCGGCTTCAGCGCGGCCCGGAGGGACTCCGTGTTCTGGATGGCATCCGGATCGGTCACACCAAGGAGTGCGCCGACCTTCTGAAGCGCCAAGCGGTCGCCGGCTCGGAACCCGGAGATGATGCCGCCGGAGCCGTCGAGCTGGGCCCGCGCATTCTGGATGGCGCGGATCTGATCCGCGCCCGCGCGCGCATTGTCGGCGCTCGCGACGAACTGGTCGCCCAGCCCCTTCAGGATCGGGTTGATGGAGTTGTTCACCACGGTCTGGGCGCGCGAGGCGTTGCCCTTGAAGTTGATGAAGTCGGTGAACGAGCCTTCGTAGCCGCCCTTCTTCGCCGCCTCGTAGTTCTTCTGATCGGCCGTGGAATCGTCCCTCGCCTGCAGGGCGACGGTCTCCTGGCCGGTGCGCTCGTTCCGGTTCCAGCGGTTGCCGTCGGCATCGGTGTACTGCTTGTAGAGTTCCGACGGTGGCAGGACGCCCTTGAACAGCTCGTTCATGAAGGTGCTGTTGCCGCCCAGGGTGAGCGCCTGCTCCGGGCTGATGCCGGGGATCTTGCTTGCCACGTACTGGGCATTCCCGGATAGCTGGCGCTGCTCCTGCGCGTCCTTCCGCACCTTCAGGCCGAACTCGGCCCGGGCGAGATCGGAGGCGGCGCGCTTCCCTTCGTTATCCTGGTAGGCCTTCAGGCCGGCCGCCGCGCCGCGCCCGAAGCCGGGCGTCGACATGAGGCCGATGCCGAGCGAGGTCAGCAGGTCGCCGCCACCGTTCGCGTTGAGATTTCGCAGTCCGTCGCCGATCCGGTCGAGGAGAGACGGCTCCGCTGCGGGAGAGGATGGCGCAGGAGCCGGGGCGGCGTTCGTCGACCCGGTCGTCGCCGGAGCAGTGGGCGCCGGCAGGCTGCCAAAACTCAGCGGGCGCGGCGGCGCAGCGGCGGCCGGCGCCTCATCACCACGCGGCGCGGCTGGCGCGCTGACCGGCAGGGCAGGCGCGCGCGAACCGACGAGGCTGGGCAGCGGCGACCGCTCCGGCTCCGCGGCCAGCGGCGCCGACATCTGCGGGGGCAGGGCGCCGAACATGCGCAGCGGGGCGCGGGCCGGTGCCTCGGGCTCGACGGCCGGCGCCGCCGCGGCGACCTGCGGCTGCATGGTCGGCGCGGTCGGCGGCACGAAGCCGGTGAAGCCCGGCGGGATGGCCGCCGGCACGTCGTCGGCCGAGACGTCCATCTGCGGCCGCGCCTGCTGCATCAGGCGGGCGATGTCGGCCGGGGAGAGGGCGCCGAACGGCGAGAGACCTGCGGACACGACGCGCTCCTACTTGCCGATGAACTTCGAGGCCGTGCCGGCGATGGCCAGCCCGCCGCCGAGCAGCTGCTGGAGCACGCCCGGCTGCGGGATCTTCTGGACCGACGTGCCGCTCGAGGAGCCGCCGAGGCCCGCGATCGGGTCGACGATGCCGGCGTAGAGGCCGAGTTGCTTCCAAGGCGACGCCTGCTGCTCGGCGAACTGCTCCTGCGCGGCGTCGAGCTGTGCCTGCCGGTCCGCATCGAGGGCGGCACCGACACCGGCCAGGGTCAGCCCGGGACGCTGGAGGTTGTCGATGTTCGTCCCGACCATGCCGAGACCCTGAAGCGCCGCGGCCCGGTCCGCCTGCGCGGCCGACAGCTTGATCGTCGACTTCTGCATGGCGTTCTGGATGTTCTGGTTATCCAGGCTCGCCAGCGAGTTCGCGCCCGTGAGCGCCGTCGAGTTCGTGTCGTTGTAGAGGCCAGCTCCGGACAGGGCGAGGCCGGCGTTGACCTGCTCGGCGTTGTTGATGCTGCCGTAGAGCCCCTGCTGGAGGCTGGTGCGGGCGTTGCGCGAGCTGTCGATCGCCGTGGCCGCCTGCATCTGGCGGGTGCGCTCGTTGTCGTAGTCCGTGTACCGCGCCTGCGTCCCGATCGCGCCGAGGGAGTCGGCGATCGTCGCGGCGTACCGGCCCGAGCCGGTGCGGCCCGCCGCGCCCATCTGCTGGGCGATCTTCGAGGCCGCCTCGCCCTGGCTCCGGCCGATCACCGCGTCGAGGTAGGGGTTCGCCCCGCCCAGGAACTTGCCGTCGGCGGCATCCTGCAGCGACTTCTCCGTCTGCGTCTGGCCGGACAGCCCGTTGAGCAGGCCGGTGTAGCCGTCGGTCGAGAGGTTATAGTCGCCCCGGGTGAGCGCGCGCGCCGTCGAGTAGGCGAGGTTGTTCGGGTCCGCCATCTGGTCGGCGAGCTGGCTGACCCGCGACGTGTCGATCTTGCCGATGGTGTCGAGGCCGGAGAGCGCGGCCTGGATGCCGGAGGTCGTGCCGCCGTTCTGGAGTAGGCCGGTCAGGTAGCTGTCGCCGGCCTTGGCCGCGCCCTGGCCCGCGTTGGCGCTGCCGGCGATCGTGTCGAGCGCGGCGAGCGAGGTGTCGCCCAGACCGGCGTAGCGCGGGCCAGTGTAGACCTGCGAGCCGACGCCCGAGTTGTACGCCGCGGTCGCGCCGGCGAGCACGCCCTGAAGCGCGGGCTGTGCCGGCGCCCACGGGTCGTTGTTCTGCTGCTGGACCGTGGTCTGGGTCTTGGTGCCGCCGCCCATGTCAGGCCCCGATGCGCTTGGTGAAGTGGTGGCCGAGCTCGCAGGGCGCGGCGGTGTAATCCGGCAGCACGCGGGCCCAGCCGCGGCGGCCGACGAACTCGACGGTGGTGCAGCCGAGCCGGGCGGCGCCGCGCTCGACGGCGGCGATGACGGCGCTCCACGGGCCCGCTGCGCGCCCGCCGAGGGACAGGACCCAGCAGGACAGGCGGCCGCCGCGGTGCTGGCGGACCTGCGTCACGCCCGCAGCCACGAAGCGGTCGCCATCGAAGATCCCGACGAGCTGCGCCTGCCCGGCCGCGCAGGACGCGAGCAGGCCGGCCACGGTCAGGTCGCAACGGGGCAGCGCACAGGCTGCGCCCAGGCATGCCTCAACGCGCTCGGCGAGGTCAGGCGCGAGCGGCATCGACAGGGGCTGGAGGCGCATCAGGCCCGGCGCATCTCGAAGCGGAAGGTGCGGTCGGTCGCCGGGTTCAGATCGTGGCCGACCGTGAAGCTCCGGCGGTCGGCCGAGATCAGCCACACCGTCGCCTTCGACGCGGATTCCGTGACCGGGACCCAGCGCGGCAGGGCGCCGGGTCCGCAGTTCTCGCAGGGCACGGTGGTGCGCGAGACCCCGTTGGCCAGGGTGAAGGTGCTGGACGCGATCGCGTTCGTGGCACCGCGCGCGAGGTCGTCGATCGCGCGGCTGAAGAGCGACAGGTCCTTCTCGTTCCGGCCGGGGACGTTCATCGGGCCCCCTCCGCCGTGGCGTCCGGCTCAATGGCCGAGACGTAGGACCAGGTCGTGCCGGCCGGGATCCGCACCCGGGCGCGGTGGTAGCGGCCCGAGGCGCGCGCCGGGGCGAACCGCTCGACGGTCGGCGCGGACTCGCTGAGCCAGCGCACCGGGGTCGAGGCGCCGAGGCTCTCGCGGACGCCCATCGTCACGCGCCAGTCGTCGGCATCGGTGTCGAGCCGGACGCCGCGCACGAAGGCTCGGTTCGGCCGGGCCAGCATGGCGTCGGGGGTCTGCACGACCGCCTCAAGCGGCGCCCCGTTGAGCACGGCGAGGCGATTGTCGGTCGTCATCACCGCGAGCAGCGTGGCACCGCCCTGGTACATCGGGTCGTCGAGTGAGGGCTGCGCCGGGTCGTCGATCGACCCCTCGATGCTGTCGACCGAGACGTCGGGCGTCGCCGCCGACATGCCGAAGCGGATCGGGGTGTTGATGAACGACCAGCGGTCGAGCAGCCAGTCGTACAGCAGCGCCTCGCCCAGCAGCGACGGGTCCGCCGCATCGGTGCCGGCCAGCCGGTAGGCGAACAGGATGCGCTCACCGGTCGGGTCGCGGAACGCCACCGTCATGCCGACCCGCTCCGGATCGACACGGCCCTGGAAGAACCGGTTCACCCGCTCGGCACCGATCGGCGTGGACGGGCCGCCACCGATCACGAGGGCATAGAACCCGTCGCGGTCGAGGAAGAAGATGCGCGGCCCGACCTTGGCGATGCACCAGGGCGCCACCGCGCCGCGGTTCTCCTCGAGCACGGAGCAGTCGAACACGTTCCCGGAATCCGGGCTCAGCGTCATGCGCCGGATCGCCCGCTCCTGGAAGATCACGCCATACTCGCCGCCCGCGAAGCCGGTCACGGCGCCACCGTCGGGGAGCTGCTGCTCGTCGCCGGTCTGGTCGAGCTGACCGAGCGGCCACTGCTCGATGTTGCCGCTGTTCGACCAGCGCACCGTCTGCGGCGTGTCGGGCAGGCCGGCGAGCACCAGGAAGTCGCCGACGACGCCCATGTGCCGGGCCCGGGGCGGGCCGCCGCCGAGGTCCGCGAACGGCTGCGTGCCGGCCTGGAGCACGTCAATCGTCGCCTTCTGCACCGGGGTACCGGCTGAGCAGGCGAGCAGCAGGGTGCCGTAGACGGCGAAGGACCAGTAGTCCCCGGGCGGCACGCTGTAGGAGGTGCTCGGGTTCGTCACCTCGTGCCACGCCTGATCCGTCGTCTTGTAGACGAACAGGCCCTTCGACGTGCCGGCCACGTAGATCGGGAAGTTGTAGGTCGGGGAGAACACCGCGATCGCGCCGCGGCACTCCGCCGGCAGGGCGAGCGACAGCGGTACCGGCGCCAGCACCGGGCCGTAGCCGTCCGAGCGCGGCACCACGTTGGTCGCGACCGCCGAGACCGCGGCGTCGACCGAGGCCGTGTCAGGCGCGAACGGCGCCAGCTTGATCGGATCGGGCACGGCTTAGTTCGGCGTGTCGCGGGCGGTGGCCTCGGCCTGATCCTCGGCCGCGCGGCGTGGGCGCCCGCCCGTCTTCTGGGAGTCGCCCTGGCCCATCAGCGCCTGGAGGAACGCCATGCCGTCAGCGAGCCACTTCTGGTTCCGGGCCTCGTCCTTCTGGAAGCGGTAGGCCTCGGCCATAACGCCGTAGAGGTACAGCTCCGGCGCCTTGGTCAGGAGCCAGTTCGTCGGCGCCGCGGCGGAGAGCGCCGGGATCTGCCGGTAATAGGTCAGGCTGACCTTGCCCGGCTGGAGTGAGCGGGTCTGCACCTGGTCGCCGAGCACGGTGAAGTACTGCGGGTCGCCGTTCGGCCGGAACCGGTGCCGGAACTCCGGGCTGTCCGGCTCGACGTAGCGCAGCATCTGCACCCGCGAGAGGTCGGCCGAGGACCACTGGAGCGCGATCCACTCCAGATAGTCGGCCGGGATCGCGTACCCAGGCGTGCCGTCGACCCCGAGCAGGCCGGCGGTGGCCATCATCTCCCGGGTGCGGAGCTGCCGGTTCAGCCACGCCTCCGTGACGCGCACGAAGTAGGGCAGGAACTCGGTCAGATCGGTGCGGGCGAGGTAGTTCTCGAACGCGGCCGACAGGCTCGGGTAGTCTGTGATCTCGACGGCCATGGGCGCCTCAGAGGTCGTAGGCCTGGATCTGGCCGGTGGAGGCGATGGCGTTCGATCGCCCGCGGAGCGCCCGCAGCTCGTCGTCGACGATCTGGGCCTGCATCTGCGCCATCGGCGCGCTGCGCAGGCTGTTCAGCGCGAGGTGCCACTTCGCCCGGGCCGCGATCAGGCCAGAGGCCTCGTCCGTCCAGGCGTTGGCCTCGTCGAGCGCTGGCGCCGGCAGGCGGACATGCGCCATGAGCCGGATCGTCCAGATGTCGGACGGCATTGGCCACAGGCGCAGGGACCGCTCGAAATACGAGTAGGCGCAGGGCTGAGACTGGCTCTCGGGCTGGTCCGCCCCCTCGATCGAGGCCTCGTCGATGCGCCGCAGGACGGTCGGGGTTGAACCGTCGAGCATCACCACGCTGTCGATCGCCAGCAGGTCGGGGATGCCGCTGGCATCGCCGGATGCGTAGACGTCCGACCCCGGGATAGTCTGGAACGTCACGTAGCCGTCGTTGAAGAAGAAGCGGTCCGGCTGGAAGAACCGGATCGCCCGGTCAACGGCGGTCGCGATCTGCGGGCCGAGGTCCGCGCGCTCGATGTCGTCCGCGATCTCCGCGTACAGATCGGCGAGCGTCGGCCGCCCGTCCTGTGTCGGCATCGGGCATCGTCTCCGTCTTCGAGGGCGACGGCGGGGGCTGCTCTGCCTCCGCCGCCAAGGCCGCCGCAGCGAGGTGCAGCAGCATCGAGCCGCGCATCAGGCGCGCGGCGCGGCGTACGTGAAGACGACCTCGGCCGAGCCCTGCGTCGCAGCGGCGCCGGTCTGGGCGTAGCCGACGTACGGCACCGTGTCGGCGGCCAGGCGGCCGAGGGCGGTGGCGGTGTCGGGGCGCTTCACGCCGGCCGCGCCGACCGCGGAATCGGCCGCGGCGACGAGGTCGTTGCCGCCCGGCGCGGAGCCGACGGTGAGGGCGTTGGTGCCGCCGTTGAAGGCCTGCGTCACGGTGATGACCGTGGACAGGATCTGCGCGCCGGCCGGGAAGGCGGCGGACATCGGGCGGCTGACGTCGTTGAACGTGACGGTGGTGCGGATCTCGCCGACCTGCCCGTGCAGGAGCGAGCGCACCGCCGGCTTGGTCGGGCTGGTGTTGGTGGCCATGTCAGGCCCCTCTCGAAGATGGACGCGCAGCCGGACGGCTCACGCGCATGGGCAGAGGAGCCCGCAGCCGGTCAGGGCCGCGGGCGGGGTTCATGCGGGGAGGGAGGCCGATCAGCCGGCGTTGACGGCGTAGGTCGGGATGACGATCACGGCGAAGTCGACGCCGTTGTAGGTCGTCTTCTTGATGCCCCAGATCGCCCAGGCCGAGACCTCGAGCTCGCGCTTGTGGTCGTACAGCTCCTCGTTCCAGCGGAACTTCTCGGGGCCGCCACCCTTGCCGAAGGCCGCCGTGACGGCCTGGGCGCCGAGCAGGACCGCGCGCCGGACGTTCGGCAGGATGGTCTTGCCGTCGGGAGCGACGCCGAGGGTGACCTGCTGGGACTCGCGCAGGATGACGTTGTTGTAGACACCGAGCGACCCGTCGAAGATCGGGTTCTTGGTGATCTCGCCGCCCTGCATCGCGGCCTTCTGGATGTCGAGCCACTGGCCCGCACCGGCGTTGATCCGGAGCTGGGTCACCTGGGTCGGGTGGATGTACATCACCCACATCTCGCCCATGCCGTCGATCTTGACCGGACGCATCTTCGGCGCACCGGCGGCGCCGCCGGTCTTGGCGATCTCCACCGCGGCGTCGATCTGCGCCAGGGTGAGGCCGTCACCGGCACCGAGGGCACCGTCGTTGGCCTTGCCGTTCGGACGGATCACCCGGGTGGCCGCGGTCACGACGTTGTTGCCGGTGAACTTCACGCCACCGGAGCCGTCGACCTGCACCACGTTCGCCGGGGTGAAGCCGCAGGCGTGGTTGAAGAACGACACCGAGGTGCGGAGCTGGAACCAGTCGGACAGGCCGTCCTTGGCCTCGTCGCGCAGGTTGAACGGCACGCGCTGCTGGTCGATCGTGAACTTCGAGCGGATGCCCACGACGTTGCCGAGCTCGTCGATGGTGATCGCGTCGGACATGGTCGAGAGCTGCTCGCCATTGCCCTCGGCGCGGTCGGACGAGGTGAAGCCGTTGCCGGCGAGCTGCATGCGCAGGCCGAACGTGACCTTGTCGCCGACACCCTTCTGGGTCTCGGTCTTGATCTGGATGACGGACTTGGCCGACTCGCCGAACAGCGGGGCGATATCGAGGGCCTTGGTGGCTTCGACGGAGAGGCTCTTCGACCAGAGCTTCGCCGCCAGCGCGTCGTTCAGCGCATAAGCGGTCACACCCATGACGGGGATCCTTGAAATCGGGGGATACGGGAAGGTTCGTGCCGCGCGTCACGTCGCGGGCAGACGAAAGCCGGGCCCCGGGTGACCGCTGGGGACGGTGGTCGGACGGGCGCCGTGACGTGGCGCGGACGGAGGCTGTGACGCGGCCGTGCGGATCGCGTGACGTGCGATCAGGCGGACGACAGGCTGACGTGCGGAAGCGCCCCGCTGGAGAACAGCAGGGTGCAGCGCGTCGACCTGTCGGAAACTGGGGATGCTCGCAGACGGGGCCGGCTAGGCCCGCGCGTCTCGCGGCGGTAGTCCTTTGAGCGTGTTCGCCCGTCGGGTCAACAGTAAAGGTGCGGCGCGCGAGCGGTCCCGCGCGCCGCGGTTTGATCAGGCGCCCATGAGCTGGCGGAGCTTCCGCCCATTGGCCTTCTGGAAGGCCGAGAACTCCTCGTCGGACATGTTGGCCAGCATCTCGGCTGTGACCTCACCCGCCGGCGACCCGCCGGCAGCCGACAGCGACATGCCGGGGCCCTTCTGGCCAGCCTCGACGCGGGCAGCCTTCTCCGCTGCGGTCTCGGACGGCGCGGCGGCAGGAGCGGCCTCCGCAGCCTTCGGGGCGAACCCACGGCTCTTGGCCAGCGCGGCGATCAGGGCGGCCGGCGACTGGCCGCGCTGACGGGCCGTCTGGGCGAGGTTGAACTCCTCCTCCCGCACGGTCTGAACCGCCTCGGCCTCCGACATGCCGACGAGCTGCAGCTCGGCCACGCGACCCGAGAACAGGTGCTGGTAGGCGTCCGAGATCGTCGCGTCGGCGGTGACGGCGCGCTGGAGGTCCTGGCGGTAGAAGCCGATCACGTCGTTTCGCTCGTCCGCGGCCCTACGGTCCTCCTCGGCCTTCTTCTGGGTCTCGGTAAGCTGGGTCTGGCCGGTGCGGATCGCCTGGATTTGCTCCTCGAGGTACTTCGCGTAGCCGAAGATATCCTCGTTCGGATCCGGTACCTTGGCGGGCTCAGCGGCGGCCGCCGGCTGGGCCGGGGCGGCGGGGCGCTGCATCGCCTCGGACAGGATGCGCAGGCGCTCGTCGCCGCGGGCGAACTTCTCCTGCAGCTCGCTGAGTTGGCGCTGGGCCGTCTTGCGAGCCTCACGCTCCTTATGGAACGCACCATGCCGTACGAACCGGCCGCGGTTCTTCTCGGGATCGTCGGCATCCTCGGCATCCGGATCCACGACCTCGCCGGGCGCGGCAGCCTCACCGGCTGGGGCCGGGGCACCCTCGGGAGCGGCGGCAGGAGCGGGGGCGACCGTCGAGCCAGCCAGAGGCTCCAGATCGGTCGCGCCGCTGCGCATGGCATCCCATGCGGCCTGCTCCTCGGCGGAGAAGGCGTCGTCGGAGTCGATGGGGGCGGAGAAATCGCTGTCGATCATGTGGTCCAGGTCCTCGTGACGTGATGGGACGGAAGGCCGGTCTGACGCGCCGGCCGGGCGGAAGGGGTCAGGTGCGCCAGGTCATCCCGTCGGCGCGGGGGCGCCGCGGTTCGGCGATCGGCTTGAGCGGGGCGGGCAGGCGGTCGACCTTGCCCTCGGCGAGCAGCTCGGAGACGGCCCGCGCCGAGCCGTCGACCATCAGCATCGGGGTGCCGACCTTCAGCCACACCTCGGCGGCGGGCGGGTCGGTCATCGCAATCGCGATCATGCCCACGTTGTCGGGGGCCACGAACACGGGGTCGCCCTTCACCGCCGGATCGCCGGTAAAGGTACGAAGCTCGACGAGGCGCATGGCTTAGAAGCTCGGCTGGACCGGATAGAGCAGGGGTCCCGGCGCGGCGGCCGCGGGCAAGGCGTTGAACGGCGGCCGGTCGACGGGAATCGGCGTCGGGGCTGGGCCGCCGTGCTGATGCGGCGCGGCGGTGTTCCGACGCTCCTGCATCACCTGCGCGTGGCCGTGCGCGATCTCCAGCGTGCGCCCGACCGTGTCGACCTGGTCGTACTGGCTGAGCGAACGCTGGTGCTGGGCCTGCGCGCGCTTCAGGTCGGCGCCGGCCGCGGTCTCCTCGATCTTCGTGAGGGCCTCCTGCAGGGCGATCTGCTGCCGCTGCTGAGCCTCCGGATCCTGCTGCTGGCTCGCGAGCAGCTCGCGCATCTTCGCGACGAAGCTGTCCGGGAACGGCGAGTATGGCAGCACCTCGAGGAGCACCTGCGGCGTGATCATGTCTCGGACGATCGGGAGCACTGACACGAAGGTCTGCCACACCACCTGCTGCTGGTTCGGCGAGGACGGCGCCTCGTCGATCACCACGTCGTAATCACCCGCGGTCTTGTCGCGGAGGAGCGGGATCACCTGTTGGCCGGCCTGTCCCGTGATGCGCACGAGGCGCCCGTCCGAAAGGTAGGTCTGGATGAAGTGGAGCCGCACCCGGCCGATGTGCTTCCGGGCCCGGCGCAGGGCGTTGAACATGGTGGCGAGGATGTTCATCGCCGCCTGCTTGCGCTGGTACTCCAGCACGCCGGCCTGCTGGTTCTGCTGCTGGCCGAGCAGCTCCATGTTCACGCCGGAGGAGTCCCGGATGGAGTTGATCGCGAACTCCATGAGCTGCCAGTGACCGGCGGGCATCACGGGCAGCGGCTTCTCCTTGATCGCGCCGGTGCGGAGCGAACCCGGGTTCACGAAGGTGACCGCGCCGGACTTGGCCGCGGTGCGCTCGAAAGCCGCCTGATCCTTCACGGCCGAGGTCTCGGCGAAGTAGCCGCCCTTAGCCTGCCGGTTCAGCATGTCGATGGTCTGCGACAGCCACTTGTTGGCGAAGCGCTGCGGGTCGCGCATCGGCCGCACGATGCCGAACCAGGAGCCGCGGTTCTGGTCCCGGTCGCCGGTCAGGAAGGCGTAGCTGAAGCGGTCGCCCGCCGGCGCGTCACCGACCGATCCCAGGATGATGTTGCCGAGGAAGGCGCGGCGGTACTTCCGCGTCATCCGGTGGAACACCTGCACCGGCATGCCGACCAGCTCGGCACGCTCCATAAGCACCTTCGCCTTGGCCGGATCCATCTCGATCAGCTGCTGGCTCTGCGGGTCGATCACCACCGCGACCCGCACCCGCTCCCACCACTGGCACTCGACGATGGTGACGCGCTTCGTGCCGCCGGTCTGGTCGGTATCGCCGAGCCGGTCCGAGCGTCGCTCACCCGGCTGGATCTGATGGTGCGGCTCGCCTCCGTCGCGGTCCTCGGCCCAGGCTGCATCCAGGTCGGCCGGGTCGACGTCCGGGAACAGGCTCTCGGCCTCGGCCCGGTCCATCGACTTCGCCCGCCAGACGCGCCGTGCGTCCGACAGGTTGCGCTTCGTGGCCGAGGCGTCCCAGAACATCTCCAGGGGGTTCACCCGGTCCTCGACGTAATCGCCGTCCGGGTTGGTCTCGTAATCGAGGCGCATCTCTACGACGCCGACGCCGCAGGTCACCGCGTCGATGAAGGCATCGCTCTCCTCGTCCTCCGCGTCCGCCTCGTCGGCGAGGTAGCGGGAGGCCTCGGTGAGCACCTCGTTCAGCGCCGCATCGCCGATCTGGCGGGGCAGGTACTGGATGTCCTGGCGGGTGCTGACCTCGGAACCGGCGACAGCCCGGATCACCGGCAGGATGCGGTTGAAGGAGATCGGCGGACGGCCCTGCTCGCGAAGCGCGGCCTCATCCTGCGCAGACCACTGATGGCCGGCGACGAAGTCGAAGTCCTCGCGGGCCTCCGCGCGCCACTCCGAGGAGGCCTCGCGGTCGGCCCGGAACCACGTGCGAAGCTTCCGGAACAGCGCGGCCGCGTCGAGGTCGGCCTGATGGCGCGCCTGCTCCTCCGGCGACAGCGGAGCGTCGTCGGTATCGGTCATTGCGCCCATCCGGAGCCTTCGGTGGTCTCAGCACGCTCGCGTCGGCGGCGCCGGTCGTAGCGGTCGTTCGGGGTTTCCGGCGGCGGGTCGTCCGGGCGAGGCTCGGCGATCGCGACGGCGAAGTAGCGGAAGGCGTCGGCCGCGTGGCTCGCCCAGTCGTGCAGTGGGTTCTTCGAGAAGGCCTGCGTGTCGGGGTCGACGTCGTACCGGTAGTTCCGGAGCGCCTGGAGCCCGTCAGCGCAGCGGTCCTCGTCGAAGAAGCACCGCGCGAACACCTGCCGAGCCGCGTCGATGCCGGCGGCGACCGAGAGCTTCGGTGTGATCCGCACCTCGTGCCCGGCGGCCCACATCTGCTGCTCGATCGTGCGCTCCGAGGCGAGGAGCTCGTTCTGCGCGTCGTGCGGGAGCCAGTGCTCCCCGTAGACGTACCCGCAGTCTGCGGCCCGCTGCGTGAGCATCTCCAGGTAGTGACCGAGCGCGAAGCCGCGGTTCTCGTAGAAGTCGATCAGCCGGAACTCGAAGCCGACGATCTGGGCGAACCAGATGCTCGTCTTGTCGGCCCGGCCCAGATCCCAGAACGTGTGCACCCGTTTCGACGGGTCGAAGGGGACCTTCCGGAACCGGCCTGCCCGCGTCGCGGCCAGGATCTCGTGGGTGTAGATCGCGCCGTCGAGGACCTGCTTGCAGTGGCCCTCCCAGACGGTCTCGTAACCGACCGGGTCCCGGGCCAGGAGGTCCTTCGCCTCCTGCTGCAGCTCCTCCGGAAACCACGGATTGTCGTACCAGTTGATGGTCGCGACTTCCGAGTTCGTCGGCGGGTGCGTGACGAACCGCTTGTACGTCTCGTCCTCGGCCAGCTCCGGGTTGAAGCTGATCCAGATCTCGGAGCCCGGCTTGCGGATCGTCGGGATGAGTGTGTCCCACGACGACTTCGACACCGTGCGGGCCTCCTCGACCCAGCAGATGTCGACGCCCTCGTAGGACTTGATCTTCGTGACGTTGTGCCGGAGCCCTTCGAACGAGAACTCGGTGCCGTTCGCCCCGATGATCCGGGTTTGCTGCACCTCGTAGAAGGCGCCGAGTCCCAGCTTGTCCGCCTGGTCCTTCAGCAGCGCGTGCACGCTGTCCGCGGTCGAATTCTGGAACTCGCGGGCACAGAGGATGCGGAGCTTCTTCGAGGCTCCGAGGATCAGGAGCGCACGGGCAAACGCCCAGGATTTCCCTCCGCCGCGACCGCCCTTCGCGATCTTGTACCGCTTCGGCTGGAACAGGAACGCCAGCTTGCGCGGGAACTCAGCTTGGTTTGCCGGGGCCGTCGATGAAGGTGACGGCGATGCCGCCGGCGAGGAGGGGCTGGCCATCCTTCCCGCTGACCTCGTTCTGGCGCTTGTTGGTGAAGGCGTCGCCGCACTCCCGAGCAGCCTGCTCCAGGAGGTTCGCCGCCAAGCTCATGTTGCCCTGCGCCTCGGCCTTGTTGACCATGCGATCCAGGCGCCGGAGCCGCACCATCCGGTGCGACACGCCGATCGCGGCCTGGTCTGCGAGGAAGCGCTCGCGCGTCGCGGCGAAGAGAGCCTTCAGCTCCTCCGAGAGCCGCTGCCCCTGGACCTTGTTCGGGTCGTAGGCCTCGACCGCCTGCCGCGTTACGGACACGGCGAACTCGTCCTTGACGGCCGACACCACCGCCGAGGGGGCGTCGAAGCACGCAAGCTGTTGGACGATGAAGGTTTTCACCTCATCCGGGAGCGTGGTCACGGCCGCGAATCCGTCAACGCTGGGTCAATCTCAGACGCGCCGGCCGCAGGTGCCGCACGCGCCGACGATGTCCGCCTCGCACACGATCGGGGGCCGGTTGGCCGCCTCGACCAGCGCCGCGGTCTGGCCCGCCGCCGCGCCGACGCCGTAGCGGGCGACGACGCCGACGAACTCCTCGACGTCGTGGCCGCGCATCGTGAAGATCGGCCGGCCCGACGCCTTCGAGAACCGCGGGGCGCCGAACGCGTCCTTCGCCTGGGCGCAGTGGTAGAGCTCGTGCTCGACGAGGGAGCAGAACGTGGCGTCGTCGGCCTGGTCCGCGAAGCCGGCGTCGAGCGTGATCATGAAGTCCGGGACGAGGCCGAACCACGCCTCGACCTGCTGGAAGAACCGGGCCCGGGCCCACTTCCCGCCCTGGATGGACGGGATCTCGGCCTGTCCGACGACACCGTTCCCGCCGCGCGCGTTCGGCACGGACGTCCACATGAAGCCGAGCGTCGCCTCGCGGAGGTGCGCGTGCTCCTCGTTCAGCACCACCGCGTCCTCGCTGATGAAGGCGGCCCGGGCCCAGGTCTCCAACTCGGGGGCGGGCTCGAACGGGAGCGCCGTGAGCGCGCCTTCCTGTCCGAGCAGCCGCTCCGGCGGGCGAGGGCGAGCCAGCATCAGCCCTTCCGCCGCTCGCAGAACGTCTTGTGCGTCCCACCGGCGGGCAGGCTCAGATGCGTGGCCAGCAGCGTGCCGACCATCGGGCACTCGGTGACCAGCGCCACCGGCTGGGTGAGCACGTCGAGCGCGGTCTCGCGGGTGCAGTCCGGGCCCTCGACACCGGCCGGGCAGGCGAGGGCGCCAGCCAGGAAGCCGGAGGAGGCGGCCTGCGCGGGGCGGTCGAACACCCACACCCAGGCCCAGCCGGCGACGAGCACCAGGACGATGCCGGCGAGGTGCCGGAAGCCGACGACGCCCTTCACGACCGGGCCTCTCGGACCTCGGCGCCGACCGTGAAGAGGCCGGACATCAGGAGGTCGAACTGGAAATCGGCGTGCTGGCCGCCGTCGAACAGCACCCAGCCGGCCATCGCCAGCCAGACGAGCGAGCAGAGCCGCAGCATCAGTGCACCGCCCGGGACGGCATGTCGCCGAACAGGAGCGTGAGGCGCTCGGCCGACACGCGGACGTCATCGGGGAGGGCGGGCCGGATCATCACGAAGGCGGCCGGGCGCCGGGGGCGAAGGGCCGCCGCAGCGATCCCGGCGAGCAGGATGGCCGCGCAGAGGCGGGGCATCAGTGCTCGTAGCCCTTCGCGATCACGGACAGGATCAGGATCGCCACACCGGCGGCGGCCGCGAGCGCGACGAGGGCGGCGATGCCGCCGATGACACCGGCAACGACGGACATGCTCATCTCCCCTGGTGGACGCCGAAGCACCGGAGCGCCTCGTCGTAGGACAGCTTCGGGACTGGGCCGGCCGGCGCGCCGAGGTCGGAGCCGGTCGACAGAACGCGCTCGCCGCGGTGGACGATCGGCGCGGGCGCGGCCGGCTCGCCGCGGAGCAGCCAACGGAGGACGAGGCGCTTCAGCATGACCGGGCCCGCAGCATCGCCATGGAGCGGCGGACCTCGAACTCGCCGGCCCGGGCCTCGTCGAACGGGGTCTCGGCTGGGAGCTGGACCGGCGCCGGGATCAGGCCCTGGCGGCGGAGATGGTCGCCGTAGGCCTGGGCCGCCGGGTCGCGCTGGAGGCGCTGCGCGTGGCGGAGCGCCCGGTCCGCGTCGGCCGGGGTGAAGTCCGGGCGCGCGGTCACGCGATGCCGAGGCGCTTGTGCGAGATGCGGCGCCAGCCCTTGGTCGGGTGCAGGATCTCGATGGCGTTCGGCAGGTAGCGGATGGCCGCGATGCGCTTCGGCGCGATCAGGTTCCACAGGGCGTCGACCCGCGCGCGGTGAGCGGCGGCCTGGAAGTGCACGTTCATGTGGGTCTTTCGTCAGCCGATGATCGCGGCGTGGGCGCCCGGCTGCAGGACGTGCGTCTCGGTCCCGTTCCAGCGGAACAGATACTCGATCGCGCCGCGATATTTCGGGTTGTCGGTCACGTACGCGACCGTGGAGACGGCCCAGCGGCCGCCCTTCGGCGCCGGGATGCCCTCGGCGTTCAAGCCGTCGGCGATGGCCTGGAGCGTCCGCTTCCGGCGGCGCTCCTGGTAGATCCGGCGGACGATGCGCGCCTGCTCCGGGACGACCCGGAGGCCGCCTTCCAGATCCTTCGTGTAGCCGTAGGGCGCCTGGCCCCCGGCAAAGCCGCCCTTGCCCGCCTTGGCCACCCGGCCGCCGGCGGTCCGGTCCCGGATCACGAACCGCTCGTTCTCCGCCATGCCGGCGAAGATCGCGAAGAAGGTCCGCCCCATCGGGTTCGAGGTGTCGATCACCGATTCCGTGACCGACCGGAAGGCGACCTCGTGCTGCTCGGCGAGATCCGAGACCGTCGTCATGGCGTGGCGGATGTCGCGGGACAGCCGGTCGATCTTCGCCACCAGCAGCACGTCGAAGGCCTTGGCCGCGGCGAGCTCCAGCGCCTGCCCGAAGGCGGGGCGATCTGCCGGCCGGGTTGCGCCCGAGACGCCTGGGTCGGTGAGGACCTCGATCAGCTCGTAGCCCTGGCTCTCGGCGAAGGAGCGGACCGCCTTCTCCTGCGCCTCAAGCCCGTGGCCGGTCGCGGCCTGCTCTTCCGTCGAGACCCGCAGGTAACCGAGCGCCCGGACGGCGCTGGCTGCCTTCGTCTCGGTCTGGATTTTATTCCGGGCCCGCTGGCGGCCCACACGGCGTGAGCCCGAAACCACCTGCAAGCCTCTGTATTTGTTGACGTTTTAGCGTCTAAATGGCCGATATTTCCAAGATCTCAGGAGACCTTGGAAATGGCCTCGAAATCAGGCCGCCCGGCGCCGCCTCGCGACGGTGAACGGCTTGCCCTTCTCGCTCTGTCCGGACAGGCCGAAGGTACGCTTCTCGACGGTCCCGATCAGCGGCCGAAGCTGGCGGATCAACGACCGGATGCGCCGGCAGTGATGGTCGCGCGCGGCGAGGTCGACGTCCTGGCGCCCGGTCGCGCGCAGGCGGCAGAGCGCGAGGCTCTCCTCCTCGATCGCGGTGACGATAGCGTGGGCGCTCATCGGGGACCGATCATGACATGGAACACCGCCCGCGTCTCACGGGGCAACGCCTAAGCTGTTGAGCGGGTTCGAAGAGATGGCTGGAACGGCAGGGCTCGAACCTGCGACCACCCCGTTAACAGCGGGGCGCTCTACCGACTGAGCTACATTCCAACGCGGACATGCAAACGCCCGGCGGCTTTTCAGCCCCGGGCGTGCGTCTCGCGACTTGAACGGAATGCCGGTTTTCGCCCGACGGGTCAAGGATCCATCCCGTTCGCCCGTCGCCACGCGGCATAGAACGCCTCGTCTCGTACCCAGGTCGCCTCGACGGTCACCGTGGAATCGGAGACGCGCTTCCAGAAGCGGTGCGCGGCCGGCGACCGCGCGGCCAGCATCCGGTCGGCCGCGAAGCGGTTGAGGCGCTCGTACCGGACGCGCGGCCGTTCCACCCGCCGCATCCCGAGCGGCGGATAGACCGTGAGGTGGCCGCTGCACACGCTGTCAGGCCTCCCCGCCGACCCGGCAGCGCGCCGCCACGATGTCCCGCACCCGCCCGCGACCCGCGATGGCTCGCTGGACGTCCGGCTTGGCCTGCGGGGCGTAGCGCGCTTCCTCGGCGCCCCAGTACTGCCCGTGGCCGGCCGGGACAGCTCGCCCGCGCGCGTCGGTCTCCTCGCCGGTCTTCTGGCCCTGGAAGAACCGCTCCTGCACATTCGCCACGCCCTCGGCCGCGAAGTCCTCGTCGAGGTTCTCCATCAGGATCCGGAAGTGCTCCGCGATGTACGCGGTGCCGCGGTCGCCGCCCTTGCCGCGGGCCTCGGCGAACTGCGCGAAGGTCTGCCGGCCGGTGAGGACCTCGTGGAGGAATCGCGCCCCGGGGACGCCGACGGCGCGGACGACCTTGTCCTTCAGCTTCGCCACCAGCCGGGCGTCGTCGATCGCGTAGATGACCGACAGCTCGTGAGCGATGGTCATGTCCTTCGAGCCGCGCACCCCGAAGTCCATGGAGCCGAGCCTGGCGCCGGAGGCGCGCTCGAAGATCGCTTGGACCTGGCGCCCGACCTCGTACTGCGAGACGGTGAGGCGCCCGTGCGAGCGTTCCATCTCCAGCACGTCGACCCGGCGGTTGACAGCGGCGAGGCTACGGCCGCCCGGGGTCCAGGGATCGTCGACCGCGACGGCCGCGGTCTCGATCGGGCCCCGCTTGCCCCGGACCGGCTTCGACAGGTCGGTGCGCGGGTCGAAGGCGCCGGCGTGGTCGTACCGATCGCCGCGCGGATCCCGGCGCCGCTCCGGCTTGGCCGCGCGCACGTGGGTGTGGGTGGCCGGCGAGCCGGCGAGGGTGATGGCCTTGGTCCTGGACGCTGCCACGGTGGTGCCCCTTGAGGCGGTCGACCTTCCGTCGATCCGTGACACCTGATCTGCGTCCCGTTTTTGGACACACGCAAGCGTGATCTATGCCTGCGTCACTCCTGCTTGCCCGTGACCTTTGCGTTCCAGGCATCGGCGAGGCGGTGGCAGGCGCGCTTCCGGCGCCGGTCGAAGGTGCGCCGCTGGACGCCGACCTCGCTGCAGTAATCGGTGACGGTGCCCCCGGGGACCTCCCGCAGCAGCCGGAGCCGACGGTGTCGCCGGATCCGGCGCCGCGCCTTGGCCCGGGCCCAGGTGAGGAGCGCGATCCGCTCCGGGCTGGCCGCGCCCAGGATCTCGGCGGAGAACACGATCCAATCGAAGGTCGCCCGCATCTCCTGCGGGTCGTTCGGCTGCAGCCGGTTCGGGCGGACGCTGAAGATGCCCGAGCTGGTGAAGGCCATGAACGCCGCCACCAGCCACCGCTCCACATCAGCCGGCGCGAACGGAACGCTCTCTGACCTTCGATTCATCTCGTGGAGTCGTGAGCGCCCGATGAGGATCCCACCCGGCGACCAGACGCTGGCGGACGGTGGCGGTCGAAACGGGCGCCTGTTCGCAGGCGTCCAGAAGAAGCATGTGCTCGCCGTTGTGGTCGACGAACCTGTTAGCGCGCGTGTTGCGCATCTGCTCTGACCACGTGGCCCACCGGCAGTTGCCCGGCTCATAGTTCCCGTCGTTGTTCACGCGCTCCAGACTATGATCAGAAGACGGTCGCAGCCCCATATCAGCAATGAAGTTGTCCACCGATGCGGCCCAACGCTCGCATACGCAAATGCCGCGGGCGCCATAGTTGCAGTACGCAGCATCCTCAGGGTCGGTGCAGCGCTGGATCATATGGCGCCAGATGCCGTACTCGGATGTTCTTGAGAGCCCGTGGCGGAACTTGCCGTTGCCGGATCCGCGGCGTGAACAGCCGCAACTCTTCGTCATGCCTCGCACGACATCGCGCACGCGCAGGTCTTTCTCGACGCCGCAGGTGCACCGGAACAAGAACCGCTGAAGGCTGGATTTTGGATCACGAGGCCGAGGAGCGACGGCCGTGAACAAGCCAAAGCGGTCTCCTGGGCTGACGGCGATACGATTCATGGGCTGACCTCATTCTTCCGCGCACGTCATGGCCGGCGGGTCCGGGCCTTCGATCCTCAGCGGGTTCGCCATCAGCACCGGGTACGCGCTCTCCCTACGCGGCCGAGCGGCCGAACAGGTCAGCCGCCGGCGGATTGGCCCGGGCGGGCGCGGCCGGCATCGGAGGCACCGCCACGCGCGCCTCGACGATCGCGCGGCAGTCCGGATCGGCGCACGACCACATGCCGTCGCTGCGATTCCGGAAGACGCCGAAGCCGAACGAGGCGCCGAACACCCCGCAGGACGCGCAGGTCCGGTCGACACCTCCCTTCGCCGCTCGCTCCGCAGCCTCCTCAGCCGCGCGCCGCTCCGCCTCGCGGCGATGAAGCTCCGCCTTCCAGATGTCGGGGCGCTTGCTCATGCCAGCACCCGCTTGCGGTCGAGGCTTGCCATGAGGTGCGAGACGTCCAGGGTGCGGAGCGGCGCCACGATCTCGGCGTCGGAGGGGCGGGGGATCGGCGGTGAGGTGCCGCGCTCCGTCCCGCCGGCGATGAGCAGGCTGTTCGGCGCAGCCGCGATGTCGTCGAGCACCTTCTGGCGCTCGGCATCCGAGATTGGCCGGTACGGCACCGCGTTGAGGACCTCCACCAGCCCGGCGATCTCGGCGTGGATCTCGTCGAGCGACCGCCTCGTCTCCGCGGCGAGCTGCGGCGGCGTCGGGCAGCGCTCACCGGTCCACGGGAGCAGGGTCTTGCCCCCGAGGAAGCGAGCGGCCGCCTCACGAACGGCCCACGTGGGCAGCTCGGCGAGGGCTCGGACATAGAGGTTCGCCGTGGCCCGGGCACCGTCGGCAGCCACGCCGAAGGTCGGGAACGCGGCCAGCAGCGCCAGGACGACGTCGCGTTTCGCCACCTGTCCAGGCCTCGGATCCTCACCGTCGGAGAGGCCGGCCCGGAGCGCGGCGAGGCGATCCGTCATCACGCCGCGGTCCGTCGCGGTCGGGGCTTGGTCCGCCCGGATCGCAGGCGGCACGCCATAGCCGCCGCTGCGGTCTAGGCGGTTGCGGTAGATCGCGACCACCACGTCACCGGCCCGCGTTGCGGCCGCCGGCCGCGAGGCGATGGACGTTTCCGTGTTCGGCGCGATGCTGGCTGGAACCTGGGTCATGGGAACCCCCGTGGTCGTCGAGGAGAGCGTCGAGGAAGCCGTTGCCGGTGCCGCGGCGGGTCGGGGCGTCTCGGGGACGGACCTGGCGGCGGGTGGATTCGCGGAGGCGGTTTCGAAGCGTGGCGAGCCAGTCGAGCTTCATGCCGCGGGCGCCGGGAACGCCGACCCAGAAATCCTGAAACTCGGCCAGCGCCTCCTCGACGTCTCGGCCGGCGAGGCCAGCATCGAGGCAGGCCTGCCGGGCTTCCGGACGGAGACCGAAATCGACCGGGATGCGGGTGCCCCGATGCCGGTCCGCCCCCTTGGGGGCAGAGGACCCTTTAGGGTCCGAGGGGGAATCCCCTGGGGGTGTAGTTTTAGGGGGTGCGGGGGACCTTTTAGGGGGCGTAACGCCGTTACTCGCGTTATCGGCGTTACTTCCGTTACGTTCGCCGTTACGCGCGTTACGCCGGGCCCGGAAGGCGGCCTGCCGGAGGCGGTTGCCCTCGCGGTTCGCCTCGATGCGCGCCCGCTCCGCCTCGGCGGCCGTGACATGCTCACGGGCCAGTTCGGAGCGAACGACGACGAGGATCTGCTCCGGGCTGATGCCGGCGGCGACCATGGCGTCGATCATCTCTGCGGTGACGGCCATGGCAGCTACTCCGCCGCCATCGGGACAGGTGCCGGCGGACCGATGATCTCGGCCGCTGCACCGATCCGGCGCGCGGACATCGCCGCGTATTCGGGGTTGAGCTCGATCAGCGTGGCGTCCAGGCCGAGACCGGCGGCGACGAGGCCAACCGTGCCAGCGCCGCCGAAAGGGTCGAGCACGCGGCCCGCGACCGGCTCAGCGAAGCGGCACAGGCCCTCGCACTGCGGATGCGGAAGTGCGGCGCCGCAAAGGCCGCAGGCCTGCACCGGGACGCCGGCCTTGATGCAGCGCTCGGCCAGGGCCGGCGGGAACGTGGCGAAGTGAGCCTCCCGATAGGCCTTCGGCGCGATCGTCCAGACGTTCCGGGCGTTGCGGGTCTCGACGAGCTGAGTGACCGAGGCGAGGAAGGAGCCCTTCGCCTTGACGTTCGTGTCCTCGCCCGCGTGCTTCGGCGTGACGCCGGGCTGGTCACGCCATCCTGCGCCGCGTCCGAATCGATCTGAGGTCTTCAGGCCAGCCTCGTCGCGGGTGAGGTCCTTCGGACCCTTCCGCGAGCGCGGCGTACGGTCGACGTTCTGCCGACTATTTGGCCCGGGCCGCTTCACGCGATCCCGCCCGCGGTCCTGCTGGTCGGGGTCCAGGCGGTCGAGGCGCCCCCAGCCCACACCCGTGTCGGTCCCGCGGGCAGCCGCGCGGACATGCGCGCCGCCGGTCACCGGCTCGCGGATGGCCTCGTGGTTGTAGAAGTAGTCCTCGCTCTTGGTGAGGAGCCAGACCTTCTCGTGCGCGGTCGTAGGCCGGTCATAGACCGACTCCGGCATCGGGTTCGGCTTGTGCCAGATGATCTCCGAGCGGACCCACCAGCCATCGTCCTGCAGGGCGATCGCCAGCCGGTTCGGGATCATGCAGAGGTCCTTCGGCTTCAGGAAGCCGCCAGCGACCACGCGACCGCCCGTCTCCATCCGCGACTGGCGATCGCTGACCTGGAAGTGGCCGCGTGGGGAGCGATTGTAGGAAGCCTCGTAGACCGGCCCGACCGTCGAGAAGGGCTTGTCCCGGAAGGTGCGATCGTCACCGACGACGTCGGCCGCAGCGCGCCCGTTCGGCGTCGCGGCGTAGCAGTCGCCGTAGTTCAGCCAGAGGGTGCCGCGCGGCTTGAGCACGCGCCGGACCTCGCGGAACACGTCGACCATGACGGCGAGGTGCTCGCCCAGCGTCCGCTCGAGCCCGATCTGGCCGGCGACGCCATAGTCGCGGAGCCCCCAGTACGGCGGGCTGGTCACGACGCTGTCGAAGAAGGCGTCCGGCATCGAGCGGAGTTGCTCGCGCACGTCGCCGACGTGGATGCGGACTGTCATGCGAGCCCCCGGGCGGTGAGGGCCAGTCCGGCGTGGGTCGCAGCGCACTCGAACACCTGCGCGGCCACAGCCTCGCAGAGGACGTTCGCAGCCTTGGTGTCGCCCTCGGCGGCGATCGCGATGGCGAGGCCGGCGCCGGCAGTCAGCGCGGCGCAGAGGTCCTGAAGGCGGGCGAGATCGCCCTGCGCCTCGAACACCTTGTCGGCGATGAGCGAGTCGAGGTCGAGAAGCGTGCTCATGCAGCCCTCCGGCGGCGAACCGGCATCATGTCTTCCGGGACGAGGCGCACGCCGGGCGCGAGGCGGGGCGCCATCTCGGTGCCGTCCAGGTGGAACGACCGCGCGCAGAGCGAGAAGGATTCAGCGGCGTCGAGCGCCTGCCCGTAGGAGCCGCGGTAGAGGATGCGGCTGGCGCTCATCAGGAGCCATGTCATGCCGCCGCCCTCACGGCTTGCGGCTCCAGCGCCGTGACCTGGATCACCAGCTCGGGCGTCTCGCCGTAGAACTTGCGGACCAGGCCATCGACCACGGACGCGTCGTCGGCCCAGACGACGTGGTTCAGCGCGTCGATGACCTTGGCGATGTTGTCCCAGTCCGGCTTGGTCGTGGGCCGCAGGCGGCGCTCGATCGCGTCCAGCCGCTTCCGCTTCGACCAGCTCGCCGGAATCGGCATGGTCGCGAAGATCCGGACCTCCAGCGGTCCGGCGAGGAGGGCGCGCCCGCGCATGACGGCGCCGGCCGCGAGGCGCAGGGCGCTCTCGTAGGCCTCGGTCTTCTGATCGGGATGGGAGTGAATGCGGGCCACTCCTCCCCGATGGACGAGCTGCGCGCGGTGCCGGCCCTTCCCGCGAGGGGCGCCGGGCAGGCGGATGATGACGGTCTCGGACACCGCGCGCCTCCAGGCTCAAGCGTCCGCGGGTTCGCGCGTGCGGCGCGACCGGGTCTCGCGGGCGGGCTGCTCCGGCAGGGGCGAGCGATCGACGGCTTCCTCGCCGTCCTCGTCATCCCCCTCGGCCTCATCCTCGTCGATCGGGAGGGCGGGCTGGTCCTTGTCCGCGACCGCATCGGCGCGCTGGCCGAAGAAGACGCTTGGCTCGGCCAGGACGAGGACCGCCGGCTTTGCGCCGTGCTCGGCCAGCTTGGTGATGTCGTCGACCGAGCCGGAGGCGCCGACCTCGAGCTTGAGGCCGTCCTTCACGGTCCACTTGCCGGTCGAGACCACCAGGTGGTCGAAGCCCTGATGCGCCACGACCGCGATGGCCTCGCGCACCGTCTTCCCGGCGATCTCCTCGCAGCGGCTGATCATCACCCGCTGCTCGTGCTCGGACATCTTGGTCCAGCACGGCATCTGCCGGCAGATGTTGTCGAGGATCCGGTCGCGGATATCGCCGCGCAAGGTCTCGATGCCGAGCTCTACAGCGGCTTCGGCTTGCGCGACGGCGTCTGTTGTGGCTTCCATTGCTCTCTCCATGGATGGGCACCACGCCCATTCGGTTCAGACCGCCCGGCACCCGCTCCCACAGCAGGCCGGGCGGTTCTCGTTTCAGGGGTGCGGGCGGTTGCCCGGCAGGCGCGGGTCGCGGCCGGCGTGGCGAGGCACACGCGGCTCCTCGACGACGGGCGAGCGGTCGCCGAGCGGCGCGTGGAACTGCTGCTGCGCTGCCGCCGGCGTCTTCTCGGACAGCATCTCCGCCATCCGCTCGGCCCACACGAGGAGCGTGATCAGCCCGTTCCGCACCAGCACGTTCGCCGCGGTCGACGGCACGTGCTTCTCGACGCCCTCGCGTAGGGTCGCGAAGTGCGCCGGCAGGGTGGTGACGAAGGCGCCGGCAGACATGGTCAAGCCGCCCGGACCGGGTCAGCCTCGGACGCCGCGAGCTGCTCGCGGAGCAGATAGCCCTCCAGCGGCCAGAGCTGCCGGAAGGCGTTCTCGTAGGCGTAGCGCTCGCCGACCTGCTGGTCGTAGTTCTCCGGCGCGGCCGGTGCGCTGTGCCCCTCGACGAAGAAGCCGTTCCGCAGCGTGATGATGCAGATCGTCAGGTGCCGGACGCGGAAGTACTCGACATCCGCGATCTTGGCCTTGATCGACGCCTCGGTGACGCGGGGCGCCGTCTTCGTCTCGACGATCGCCTGCGTTTCGCCGAGCGTGAGCGCCGGCTCGCCGCGGGCATCAGCCTCCTGTGACAGCGGTGCGTATCCGGCCTCGAACACCATCCGCGGCGAGTGCGAGAGGTAGCCGTCGGTCTGGCCCGGGATCGGCTCGTACCGCACCAGCATGTCGCCCTCGGCCGGCGCGCCGCGTGAGGCGAAGCCGGCCGGCACGTCGATGAGAGCGCCGCTCTTGAGCGCGATCCGACCCGAGCCGTCCGACCGGAACTCGGCCGCCGCGATCGGGTGGGCCTCGACCTGCTTGTGAGAGACGTGGGTCGGCTTGAAGGGCTCCATGTTCACTCCTCCTCGTTCGCGGCCCGCCACAGCGGCAGGTCGTTCAGTTCCATCGGAAGCGCTTGAACCGGCTGGCGAAGCGGACGCGCCACGCGCGCAGCTGCGCCTTCAGCCGGGCGGTCTGCAGCGCGAAGAAGAGCTTCACCCGCGCGCACAGCAGGGTGCGCAGGGCCAGCGACGGCGGCGGTGACCTGGACGTCATGGGCGAGCCTCCTGAGTTGCCGCTCGCATTCGGCGGCGTGGGCGGCCTCGATCCGCGCCAGGATGTGCGAGGCGATTTCCTTGGGGGGCCGGTAGCGGAGCGCCCACAGCTTCCCGAACGGGATGGCGGCGCGCGTCGCGATCCGGCGCATGGCGTTGGCCGTGTCGCCTGGTCCGCGGATCTCGAGGCGCAACAGCTCGTCGAAGGCGCTACGCGCCCGGATCACGTCAGCGTCTGGCATTTGAGCTTTCCGCAAAAACCTTTTGCACATCAGCAAATCCACCCGTGGTTACTTGCGACCACGGACGGAGGGAGCCGACATGCAGAGGGAGTTCTTGAGGGTACGCACGACACACAGCGCGACCGCCGGCTTGCAGGCGATGACGGGCGCGCAGGAGAGGGGACGACCCGGCCGAGGGTCCGAGTTTGCGATGGTCTCGGCCGGGTCGCTCGCTGGCGGGAGGCGTGAGCCTGCGACCGCTGCGATGGGGGAAAGCTGTGCACAGCCGCGCGACAGCCAGTAAAGACGAGGGCACGGCCGACGCGTTACAGTTCTCGCGGAAGAGAACGGTAGAACCGGCCATGGCGATCGGCAACGACATCTCAGGCGCGCCTCTTCAGACGCGCCATGCCACGGCTCACGCGCTCGCGAAGCGAGGCGGCGTTGTCCTGCCCGACAACGACAACGTCCGCGGGGCTGGCCGACCGGGCCGCGACCGGCTCAACCGGAACGAAGCTGATGCCGCGGTCCATGGCCTGGGCGATGCGCACCAGGTCGGCGAACCGGTCTCGGTGCGGGAGCAGCGCGAGAAGCTCGGCGTCCTGGGCTTCGGCCTGGAGGTGCTGCGCGGCGCGCTCCAGGTCGAGGGCCTGCTGCGCCATCTCGGCCGGCGCGCCGGTGTCCGGATGCTCGCCGCGCTCGACCTCGATGGCGAGACGCGACGCCAGGATCGCGAACGCGCCCGCAGCGCGGCGGCAGGCACAGCCAAGGGCCAGTAGGTTCTTCGCGTCGGTCACGGTGGGCTCCAGGCAGGAGACCGCCACCGAGGCAGAGGCCTCGACGCTGGCGACGGCAGGGGCACGCGGCGAAAGACGAGGGGCGGCGCTCATCACAGCACCGCCAGGGCGCGACAGCCGATCAGCAGGGCCGGCAGCACGGTGATCGCCGCGATGATCGGCCGGAAGCCGAGCAGGCCGCCGACGACCGTTCCGACCGAGACCACGACCATCAGCTTGAGGAGGAAGAACAGTGCCGCGAGCATCAGCGCCGGGCCTCCGCAGGGCGCCGCGGCGGCCGCGCATAAGCTCGACCCATCCACTCGGTCAGATCCGGGCGGAAGCGAGCCGGAGCGGAAGCGGCCGGCTGCGGCTCGCCTCCGACGGCCCGGTACGCCATCTCCAGGAAGAGGTTGGCGCGGCCGTGGTCGGTAGCCGCGACGAAGGCGCTCAGAACGTCGGCGTAGGCCCGCGGGCACGGGCCACCATGGCGCTCAAGCGCGACTTCGATCACGCGGCATGCCTCGTCGTGCGTGTGGACCGCACGATCGGTGCCGAGGACGGCAGTGAGATCGGCGCCCATCACGCGGCGCTCGCGGTCTGGGCGGCGCGCTTCGCAGCGGCCTCCTCGCGGCGCTGGTCCGAGGCCATGACGGCTTCGAGGAAGTCGTTGGGCGTGACCTTGCCTTCGGTCGCCTTCGCGATGCGCTGCTGCATGGCGGGGCGCGGAATGCGCTGGCCGTATCGCCACTTCCGAACCGCCCACTCCGACACGTCATCCCCGAGGATCTGGGCGAACCCCTCGTCGGACAGCGATCTCTCGCGAATGAAGGCGTCGAGCTGCATGCCCGAAGGTATATGCCCATGATGGGCACACGGTCAATCGAGAAGTGTGCCCACCTTGTGCTCTGTTCTGAGAAGCCCACTTTGGGCACTCATCGCCGTATGGCGAATAATCTCGCACGGCTGAGGCAGGATCGCGGGTGGTCGCAGGATCATCTCGCCGGCCTCATGGGCACGACACGCAACCAGCTCGCAAAGCTTGAGGGCGGATCGCGGCGTCTGTCCGACGTCTGGATCGAGCGCGCAGCAAAGGCGCTCGGCGTGGATGCTGGCGCGCTGGTCACCACGCTCGATGACGTGACCGTCGTGGGGGACGTCGGCGCCGGCGGCCGGGTCATCTACCACGGGGAGGAGCAGGGCGGCATCGACCGCGCGGAACGGCCTCCGCGGTCCTCTGGCGGCCTCGTCGCGGTGCGCGTTCAGGGTGATTCCATGCCGGGCGTCGCCGAGGACCAGTGGCTGATCTACTACGACGAGCGCGTGCGCGGCGTACCGGACGAGTGGCTGGGCAAGGTTTGCGTCGTGTGGCTGCCCGACGATCGAGTTTTCGTGAAGAGGATCTATCGCGGGCGCGACCCCGGAACGTTCGACCTGGTCTCCACCGGGTCTTACGACCCGATGAGAGATGAGGAGGTCGCATATTCGGCGATCGTCCGCTTCACGCAGCAGCGCTGAACTAGAACGGCAGGTCCGTCTCTCCACCGGGCACGGCGCCGACAGTCACCAGAATTTCCGGCTCCTCGTATTCGCCCATCGCCGGATCGCAGGTGCGGGTCAGCGCGACTGCGCCTATCGCGATCCCATCGGCCACCAGCCTCTCAGCCAGCGCCCGCGCGGCATCTGCGCTTGAGCAGGCACGGATGTGGTCGGGCCCTACGCGTCCCTTCTTCGTGCGGACATAGGGTTGGACTGCATGCTCGGATGTAAGCGCCACAGGGTCCCTCCAGTTGGCTCGCCCTCAGGTTGAGAACGGAACGTGAACAGGTCAAGGAGCCTGGGCACAGCCTGTGGATGAAGGTGGATAACAAAATCCCGATTGTGCCCATTATGGGCTTGTAGTTCGTGCCCACATAGGGCACGTTATACCCATCGCCGCTCACCGAGCCGATGGAGCCCCAGATGCTCACCGCCTACCTCGACAATCTCCAGCACGCCTCGGCCGGAGCCCAGATCGCCGGCTGCGTCCTGAGCTTCATGGCTCTCGGCCTCGGCCCGTTCGTGCCCGGCTTCGTTGCCGATCACGTCCGCGCTTACCGAGCCGCCCGCTGACCATGGCGACCCACTCCGCCAAGGCGCGCGCCGCCAGCCTCGCCCGCTTCGCCGCTCGCTGCGAAGCCGGTCGCAAGAACCTGCCCGACCCCCGCTTCCGCCCGAGCCAGAGCCCGGCCCTCAACGCGGCGATCGCCGAGATGGAGGACCACCGCCGCCGGTGGGACGCCGCGCGCGCCGAGGCTCTCGTCGCCACCGGCTGCACCGAGCCGCCGGCCCGCGACACCCGCCTCGACCTGTCCCTCGCGCCGGCCGCTGTCCGGTCGCCGACCGGAGCCCTGCTGTGAACGCCTTCCGTGAAGCGCACCGGCACGCCCTGCCGGCCGCGAGCCTCGACGCGCATGAGCCCGTCGCCTTTCCGAGCGGCGTCGCACTGGCCGACGCCGTCGCCAGCTTCCTGCGCGCCTTCGACCACGGCCACCTCGGCTCGTTCGGGCGCTGCGGGGGCGAGGACAGCGCCTGGATCGCCGACATGCGCGAGCAGCTCGCCGCCTTCCGTGCGGACCGCGCCCTCGTCGGCAACCTGCAGGATGGAGGCGTCCGTTGAGCGTGACCCAGCCTCTGACCTTCAACCAGGAGGTCTTCATCGCGGCGGTGGACGAGCGGGCCGCCCTGCTCGGCCTGCCGACCTACAGCGAGATCGCCCACGCGCTCCCGCGGCACGTCGCGGCCCACGGGATGGCCGAGCGCAACAGCGCCGAGCTTTACGCCGTCCTGCGCACCCTCGAGGGCCAGGTCGGCGAACTGCAGGTCCTCCTCGCCCGGACCGGCCTCGACCAGCCGCGCGAGGTCGTCGAGCTCATCCTGGAGGAGGCGCTGGAGAAGGCCGCGGCCGCCAGCATGGCCGCCGGCGTCGCGCTCTTCACCGCCGAGACCCGCGTCGACCTCGACGGGCGCGACGACGTCACCGTGCTCGCCGACGCGCGCACGCGGCTCCGGGCTGCCGGGAGGCGCCTGTGACTCTCCCGCCCTTCACCCAAACCGAGGCCGTGATGACCCGCTCCGTGCTCCCCTTCGAGATGCGCGAGCCCCGCGCCGTGACGCCGGCGCACCGTGCGACCTTCCTCGGCATCCGCCCGCCGGTCCGCGCCTGTGAGAGCACCCTGCGCGGCCTCGCCGACGCCGATGGGACGGTGTTCGCGCTGATCCTGTCGACCGGCTCAGTGAGCCTCGACCGCGAGCGGGCCGAGATGCTCGCCTCCGCCATCAACGCCGGGCTCGGCGTCGCCGGCCTGCCAGTCACCGTCCCCGCAGAGTGAGCACCATGTCAGCAGCACGCCAAGAGATCGCCGTCGCCGACACTGCGCAGGTGCCGGCCGCTCATCCGGCCGAGGGCGCCGCCGTCCTGTCCATCATCGAGCGGATGGCCCGGGACCCGAACATCGACCCGGACCGCGTCGAGCGGTTCCTCGTCATGGCGCGCGAGGACCGGGCCGAGCGCGCGCGCATCGCATTCAACGCCGCGATGTCCGCCTGTCAGGCCGAGTTGCCACGCGTCCTGCGGGACGCCCGCAATACGCATTCCGGCGCCGCCTACGCCCGCCTGGAGAGCATCGCCAAGGCTACGGCGCCGATCATCGCCCGGCACGGCTTCTCGCTCTCGTTCGACACCGAGCCGTCGCCGATCCAGGGCAACCTCCGGGTCACCTGCACCTGTGCCCACGAGGCCGGGCACGAGCGCGCCTATCACCTCGACCTCCCGCCCGACACCGCCGGCGCCCAGGGCAAGGCCAACAAGACCCCCATCCAGGGGATCGGCTCCACGATCACCTATGCCCGGCGCTACCTCGTCCTGCAGGTGTTCAACATCGCGCTGACGAACGACCCGCACGACACGGACGGGGTGCCGGCCGGCGGCAACGACGACGTCATCAGCGACGAGCAGGCGGAGCAGATCCGCAAGCAGCTCACCGAGCACAAGATCCCGCCGGACCGGCTGCTGCGCTTCTTCGGCGTCGAGAGCGTGCCAGACCTGCCGGCCAATCGGTTCGACGAGGTCCTCGCCTCCATCAAGACCACCGTGGCCAACCGCGCCCGCCAGCAGGAGGGCCGCTGACATGGCCGATATGCGGCTGACCTTCGTGCGCCAGATCGAGCGTCGCTCCAGCGACGGGCGCCTGATGGGGCTGTTCCGCTGCTCGTGCGGTGCCGAGACCGAGGTCGCCATCGGTCGGGTGAAGGCTGGCACGACCAAGTCCTGCGGCTGCCTTCGTCGGGAGATCCCTCCGAACACCCTGAAACACGGCAGGCACGGCTCGCCTGAGTATAGCTCATGGACATCCATGAAGCGGCGCTGCTTGGACGCATCCCATAAAGATTTCGCTCGATACGGAGCGAAGGGGATCACGGTCCATCCCGAGTGGATCAACTCATTCCAGGCGTTCTTCGCGCACATCGGCGAGCGGCCGCCGGGCACAACGCTCGACAGGATCGACGGGAATCGCGGGTACGAGCCCGGGAACGTGCGCTGGGCAACGCCGAAAGTGCAGGCACACAATCGCGCCAGTCTAGTCTTGGTGAAAACTGACGCCGGGATCGTGCCCGTCATCGAATACGCCAGAGCACTCGGGATCAGTGGCGGCGCAGCTCTGATGCGCCTTCGTCGTGGAAAGCTGGAGGGCGCGACCTATGCCTGAGATGATCCAAGGGTCTCCCGAATGGTTGGATGCGAGGGCCGGTAAGGCCACGGCCTCGCGCATCTACGACGTCCTCGCCGTGAAGAAGGACGGCAAGCCGACCGCGGAGCGCGAGCGGTACCTGATGGAGCTCGTCGGCGAGCGGCTGACGGGGCTCACGACCCAGCACTACCTCACCGGCCCGATGCTGGAGGGCTCCGAGCGTGAGCCGCAGGCCGCCGACGCCTATGCCTTCCTGCACGGTGTCGACGTCGACCAGATCGGCTTCGTCGAGCACCCGAGCATCGCCATGGCCGGCGCCAGCCCGGACCGGCTGGTGGGCGATCTCGGCCTCGTCGAGATCAAGTGCCCGACCCTGCGCACGCACCTCGACACGCTGCTCTCCGGCACGATCCCGGAGCAGTACCTGCCGCAGATGCGCTGGCAGATGGCCTGCACGGGCCGGAAGTGGTGCGACTTCGCCTCCTGGCACCCGAGCGTGCCCCCGGCCCTGCGCCTCTGGGTGAAGCGCCTCCACCGCGACGACGAGCAGATCGCGAAGGACGAGGCGGCCGTGCGCGCCTTCCTCGGCGAGGTCGACGCCCGCGTCGCGTCCCTCCTGGCCATCGGAACGGCGGAGGCCGCGTGATGCTGATCCGTGTCGTTGATCTCGAAACCACCGGTTTCGAGCCGCCCGAGGCCGGTGTCTGCGAGGTGGGCTGGTGCGACCTCGCCGCGGCGGGCCGGGACGAGGCCGGTGCTCCGACCGGCTGGCGCGTCGAGGGCGGCCTGTGGTCCTTCGTGAACCCGGGCCACCCGATCACGCCCGCCACGTCGGCCGTGCACCACATCGTCGACGAGGACGTGGCGGACGCGCGCCCGTGGGAGCGGGTTCTCCCGGGCGTTCTGACGACGGCCGCGCCGATCGTCGCCCTGGCCGCGCACTCGGCGAAGTTCGAGCGGCAGTGGTTCACCGACGAGGTGACCGGCGGCCTGCCCTGGATCTGCACGTACAAGTGCGCCCTTCGGCTCTGGCCGGACGCGCCGCTGCACTCGAACATGGGCCTGCGCTACTGGCGCCGGCCGGAGGGCTTGGACCGGGCCCAGGCCGCGCTCGCGCACCGGGCCTACCCAGACGCCTACGTCACCGCGCACCACCTGCGCGACCTCCTCGCCCTCGCGCCGATGGAGGACCTCATCCGCTGGTCGAGCGAGCCGGCGCTTCAGGTCCGCTGCCACATCGGCAAGAACCGCGGCCTGCTCTGGTCCGAGGTCGACTTCAGCTTCCTCCAGTGGGTCGCCGATCGCGACTTCGACGAGGACGTGCTGTTCACGGTCCGCCACGAGATGCAGCGCCGCCGCGATGCGTGGGCGGCCGAGGCGAAGGCCGAGCGCGAGCGGGAGGGCATCGCCTGATGGCCCGCTACGTCCTCGAAGGCGAATGGTCCGGCTACTCATCGTCCCAGCGCCGCGTCGTCCACCGCGAGACGATCAACGAGCGCCGCCGCGCCAGGTACGAGGGACGCGGCCGCTTGTTCGCGGTCCGGTTCACGGATGGCACCCTGCTGGAGCTGTCCGTCCGCCCGGTCCGCCGCGGCGAGAAGGTCGAGACGCTCCTCGGCTACGGCTCCCTGATCTCCGAGGCAGAGGCGAGCACGGCGACGTGCTTCCAGGTCCGGCCGATCAGCGGTTCGGACGAGGCCGCCTGATGTCCTGGCCCAGCCTCTTCATCGGGATCGCCATCGGTCTCGCCCTGGCCGGCGCCGTCTGGTCGCTCGTGTCCTCGCACCGCGCCCTCCAGGCCGAGGACGCCGCGCGCGCCGCCTCCCAGCGCGGGGAGGGCGACCGCTGATGGCCGCCCCTATCTGCCCGACCTGCGGGACCGCCGCGCGCCTCACCGACGGCCGCGAAATCTACCCGCACCGCCCCGACCTCGCGGACAAGCCGATCTGGGCCTGCACGGTCTGCGAGGACACGTACGTCGGCTGCCATCCCGGCACCGAGGAGCCGCTCGGGTTCCCGGCCGACGCCGCGCTGCGCGAGGCGCGGATCCTCCTGCATCACCGCAGGATCGACCCGCTCTGGAAGGATGCCCCGCGGACCGGTGGATATGGCCGCCTCGACGCCGAGGGCATCAAGACCGTCCAGCGCGCCGCCCGAGTCCGCGTCTACGGCTTCCTCGCCGCCCGCATGGGACTCACCCGCGAGACCTGCCACACGGCGATGTTCACGCTGGAGCAGTGCCGCGAAGCTTGGACCGCGCTGAAGGGCGTCTCGTACGGCGAGATCCGCGACTGGGCGAAGTTCGGCGAGGGGCGGAAACCGACCGGTCGGAAGCGGCGCGCCCCGGCGAGCGGCGAAGGGGTAGCGGCATGACGCCAACCCGCCCCGTCCTCCGCTGGCACGGCGGGAAGTGGCGCCTCGCGCCCTGGATCGTGCAGCACTTTCCGGCCCATCGACTATACACCGAGGCGTTCGGCGGCGCGGCGAGCGTCCTACTGCGCAAGCCCCGGTCCTATGCCGAGGTCTACAACGACCTCGACGACGACGTGGTCGGCCTGTTCCAGGTCCTGCGTTCGGAGCGCGCGCCCGAGCTGCTGGCCGCGCTGCGCGCCACACCCTTCGCTCGGGCCGAGTTCGAGCGGGCCTACGAGATCTCCGCCGACCCGGTGGAGGAGGCGCGTCGCCTCGTGATCCGCTCGTTCATGGGCTTTGGCTCGGACGGCTTCAACCGCGAGGTGACGACCGGCTTCCGCGCGAACGCGCACCGGTCCGGCACCACGCCGGCGCAGGACTGGGCCAACCTGCCCGACGCGCTCACCTTCACCGTCGAGCGGTTGCGCGGCGTGGTGATCGAGCACCGCGACGCGACCGGCGTGTTCGCCCAGCACGACGCACCGGACACGCTCCACTACGTCGACCCGCCATACCTGTTCGAGACGCGCTCGCAGAAGAACCGAGGCGGCGGGCGGGGCCGGGGCGGCTGCTACCGCCACGAGCTGACCGACGCGGACCATGCCCGGCTGCTGGAGGTTCTGCTCGGCCTCAAGGGCATGGTGGTGCTGTCCGGTTACCCGGCGCCCACCTACGACGCTGCGCTAGCGAGATGGACCCGTGTCGAGCGGGCCGCCCACGCCGACGGCGCCCGCGCCCGCACCGAGGTCCTCTGGATTAACCCGCGCGCGGCCGCCCGCCTGCAGGCCTTCGGGTCCGTCCTCGCCCAGGCGCACCTGTTCGCAGATCCCGCACCGGGAGCGGCGGCATGAACGCGCCCGTTCGCTACCTGTCCGTCTGCTCCGGGATCGACGTCGCCTCGCTCGCGTGGGTGCCCCTCGGGTGGCAGCCGGTCCTCGTCTCCGAGATTGAGGCGTTCCCACGCGAGGTCCTGCGGATCCGGCACGGCGCCTTCGACGCGCGGTTCACCCGCCCGGCCGACAGCCTCGCGCTGTGGGGCGACTTCACCGCGTTGCGCATGCGCTTCCTTCGCCGCCTCGGCATCAACCCTGCCGACATCGACGTGTTGGTCGGCGGGACGCCCTGCCAGGGGTTCTCCGTCGCCGGCCTACGCGGCTCGCTCTCCGACCCCCGCGGGGAGCTGTCCCTCACCTTCATCATGCTGGCCCATGCAATTCAGTCTGCTCGCGCCCACGCCGGGAAGCCCGGCCTCGTCGTCGTCTGGGAGAACGTCCCCGGCGCCTTCACGACGGAGGACAACGCCTTCGGCTGTTTCCTGGCAGGCATTGTCGGGGCAGACGATGCCGTCCTACCGGGCGCCCGTCCTCCGCGAGGCAAGAGCAATCAGCTCTGGCGGTGGCGCGCGGCCGGACGCGTCCCGGTCCTCGACGACGAGGGAAACGAGACCGGGCGGTTCGTCGAGCGAACCGAGGGCCACATCCCCCGCTGGCCAAGTGCAGGTATGGTTGCCGGGCCACGGGGGCGGGCGGCATGGCGTGTTCTCGACGCTCAACACTTCGGCCTCGCCCAACGACGCGAGCGCGTGTTCGTTGTCGCAAGTCTTGGAGACGGGCCCGATCCCGCCGAAATACTTTTTGAGCCCGAAGGCCTGTTTGGGGATCCTGCGGCGGGCCGAGAAGCGCCGGAAGACGTTGCCGCCACTCTTACGGGCAGCGTTGGAGGCGTCAGCGGCAAGGATGATATCGCTGGCCGGGTTGTCGCGGGTACACTGACTGCTCATGGAGCGCGGGCGCGCGGCGCCGGGGTGAACCCCGAGGGGCTGGTAGCGGCCTGCCTGAACGGCGTCGGCAGCTACGATGGTGACCTGCCGACCCTGCGGGCGGCTGGCGGCGATGCGGGTGGAGGCAGCGAGGCTATCCTCGCCTTCGGCGGCAACCGGCAGAGCGGACCGGTCGACGTCGCGACGGCCCTGAACGCGCACGGTGGCCCGCACGGGCGCCTCGACTTCGAGACCGAGACCTTCATCGTAGCGCCGCGGACAGCCGGTGCGCTCCGAGCGGAAGGGTTCGACGCCAGCGAGGACGGCTCCGGCCGGCAACCCGCGCTGATCGCGTTCGACACGACGCAGATCACGAACCCGCACAACCGGAGCAATCCGCAGCCGGGCGCGCCGTGCCATCCGCTGTCCGCGCAGGCGCACCCGCCCGCAATCGCCTTCGACTGCAAAGCCGGGGGCGAGACGAGCTTCTCCATCGGAGACCTGCCGGGCGCGCTGCGCGGCGAAGGGCATGGCGGCGGCCACGCGGCCGTGGCGCAGGCGAGCGGCGTCCGCCGCCTGATGCCGACCGAGTGCGAGGCGCTCCAGGGCGTCCCGCGCAACTTCACCCGCATCCCGTGGCGCGGCCAGCCGGAAGAGCTGTGTCCGGACGGCCCGCGATACCGCGCGCTCGGCAACGCCTACCCGCGGCCGGTGCTCGCCTGGCTCGGGCGGCGGATCGGACACGCCCTCACCACCACCGTTCTTGAAGCCGCGGAGTAGCAGCATGGCCGAGACACCCTTCGTGCCCCCGACGAGCACCGCCTACTCGTCCGTCTTCACCCTCGTCCGCGACTGGCTCGGGCTCGCCGGGCTTGGAGCCGACGCTCCGGTCCTGGACTCGCTGGCTCGCAACATTGCGGCCGACATGTGCGAACGCGACCTCGCTCCCGCTGCCTACGGGGACAAGCGCCGGCCGTACTATACCCACGCCTGCGCCGGCGTAGAGGGCATGTGCGCGACCCTGCACCTCCGCGACGGCTCGCTGGAACTCGTCTTCAAGGACGAGCAGCTGGATCTCGTGAGGGAGGAAGGCGACGACCTCCACGTGGCGCACATCGAGGCGTCCGAGGTCCTCGCGCTCCGGCAGTGGCTGATCGACTTCCTGCCGGCGTCCGAGGCCGAGATCAGCGCGGGGCATGGCGTGGCGCCGCCCGTGAACGTCACCGTGCCCGCGCCCGGCACCGAGGAGCGCCACTTCTGGCTGGAGGCGGCCGAGCAGCACGGCTTCGAGAGCACCAACGGCGAGGAGGAGCTGCCCGCCTTCGACCCGCCCGCCTACCTCGCCACCGAGGACGAGGTGCGGAAGCTCATGGCCGCCGCGCGTGAGCAGGGGCGGAAGGACGTGCTCGACGCCCTCGCGACGGGAGGCGCCCGTGGCTGAGACCTTCACAGCCGCAGACCTCGCCGCCTGCGCCGAGCGTGAGCTTGCCCAGCGCCGGCGTGCCTACCCGCGATGGGTCGAGGCCAAGCGCATGACCCAGGCCCTGGCCGACCGTCAGACCGCGCTTATGGAGGCGATCGCGCGCAAGCTCCGGGCGGAGGCCGATGCCGAGGGCGCGAAGGGGGACCTGTTCGGCGGGGAGGTGCGTCATGGCTGACGATCCCCTGTCCCGCTTCCTCGACGCCAAGCGCGTCTTCGTCCGGGTCTACCGCCTGCCGGCGAAGCTGACCGAGGGCTACTGCTTCGGCGACGGCGTGCCGATCACCTTCACCAACGTCGACTGGTTCGAGTGCCCAGCCGACGAGGATCGCACGGCGCTCGTCGAGTTCATCCGGAGCAAGGCGTACTGCCGCCCCGACGCGCGCTTCCTCGTGCTCGGCGACAGCCCGGATTTCGTCTTCACGATTGAGCCGGAGGTGGCCCGTGGCTGACCGTCCCATCCTGTTCAGCGCGCCGATGGTGCTCGCCCTGCTCCGCGAGGCGCGCCAGCCCGGCGCCGGCAAGACGCAGACGCGGCGCGTCCTGAAGGACGAGATCCGCGAGGCTCCGGGCATGGATGCTGTCCACCCGAAGAACACGATCAAGCATCCGGCGCCGTACCTCGACTCCTACTGCAGCGGGCCGCGCTCGCCGCTCAACCCGCGCGGCATGTCGGATCAGTGGTGCTGGTGGACGCGCGACGATCGTCAGTGCCTGCCGACCTTCCGGGTGCCGTTCGTCCCGGGGGATCGCCTCTGGGTGAAGGAGACCTGGTGCCACACAGGCGAGGGCGTCTGGTCCGTCCGGGATAGCCATACCGCCCTCGACGGCCGGGTGATCTACCGAGCCGACGATGAACGGCGAGATCCGGGCATCAAGTGGTTCTCGTCGCTCTTCCTGCCTCGCTTCCGATCCCGCCTCACGTTGCTGGTGACGGACGTCCGGGTCGAGCGCCTCCAGGACATCAGCCGAGAGGACGCGGTCGCCGAGGGCGCCACCATGAGGCCGCGCGCATACCGCGGTGGCGATGGCTGGTGCATGGATTGGTCACCAGTCGGCAGGGCGAGCCGGTGGGCTGCCGACGGCAAGACGCTCTCCGAGGAGGACATTTGCTTCTCCGACCCGCGGAGTGCGTTCGGCAGCTTCATCAACGAGCTGCACGATCCGCGCTGGAACCTGAAAGGTGACGGTCTCTGGGGTGAAAATCCGTGGATTTGTGCGGTGAGCTTCTCCGTCCACGCGCGCAACATCGACCAGTTCGCGCCGATCGCCGAGGCCGCGGAATGAGCTGCTACGTCGACCAGCCCATCTTCCCGTTCGGGCGCATGATGATGTGCCACCTCTGGGCCGACAGCCTCAATGAGCTGCTGGCGATGGTGGACCGCATCGGTGTCGACCGGAAGTGGATCCAGGGCCACCCGGATCTCTCGTTCGGGAAGCACCGCAACGCCTCGTGGGTCCACTTCGACATCGCGAAGGGCAAGCGCGCCCTGGCGATCCAGGCCGGCGCGCTGGAGACCGACCGCTACGGGGCCAGCTACTTCGACGCGCAGCAGCGCGGGCGCACCAAGATGGTTGCGGACATTGAGGTGATCCGGGCCAAGGCCGGGAAGCCGGTCGACGGCATCATTCGGCCGACCGAGGACACGAGCGGGAGGGCAGCGTGAGCCGTCTGACAGATCCCGCGCGCCTCCATCACCTCGAGCATATGCCCCTCGGCCTCGTCGGACCAGAATGGGAGCCGGGCGGCGCCAAGTTCGAGGCGGCGCGCGTTTCGACCGCCAGAGCGCTGACCAGGCTGGCGAAGGTGGATTGGCCGGCGGATCAGGTCATGGACTGGGAGGTCCGGTCCTGGCTCCGGGAGCAGCACTACGGCGATCCGGGGATGGGTGGTCTACGGAGGGTGGCCGAGTCCGAAGCAGCCGGCCTGGCGGAGCGAGGAGGGGGCAGTGCCGCGTAGCGCCAGGATCCCCGCCCCGAACGAGGTCACGGACGAGACCATGATGCCGCTCAGCGTGGCGGCCGAGGTCGCGGTCACCCATGGCGTCGTCACGAGCGCGTCGGCGAAGGCCTTGCGGCGCGAGGCCGAGCATGATCGGCTAACGACCTACGAGGTATTCGGGCGCCTGCACACGACCCTCGGCGACATCAAGAAGATGGTGAAGCGATGCCGCGTCCAGCCAAGGGTGCCCGCCTCTACTACAAGGCCGCCGACGACCGCTGGGTCATCCGAGACACCGGTGGCATCGAACGCGGCACGGGCTGCAGCTATGGAGAGCGTGAGGCGGCTGAAAGAGCGCTGCAAGCCTACCTCTCCGAGAAGCACACCCCCGATTTCGGCCGCGGTGATCCCGCTACAGTCGAGATCGCGGACGTCCTGAAGCTCTACGCCGACGAGCACGCGGCCGGCACGAAGCGGCCCGACGTCGCGTGGTCGGCGCTCCCGCACCTGATCACCTTCTTCGACGGGAAGAAGGTCGCACACGCCACGCCGAACCTGTGCCGGGCCTACGCGAAGTGGCGGACCTCGCAGCCGCAGGCGCGGTTCAAGTTCGGGCCTGGCTACCGGTACGCGACCGAGGCCGAGGTGCCCCGGGTCGGCGATCAGACCGCGCGCCGCGAGCTGGGCGTGCTCTCGGCCGCCTTCGGCTACGCCCACAGCGAGCACAAGCTGCTCTACCCGGTCCCCGTGACGATGCCGGACCGGGCGCCGGCGCGCGATCGGTGGCTCAGCCGCTCGCAGGCGGCCGCACTGCTGCTCGCCGCGCTGGGCTTCCGGCCGACCGGGCGGCACGATGCGAAGGGGAAGGAGATCTGGCGGCGGCCGCGCGAGAAGGCGCGGCCGGGCGAGGACAGGGGCCGCGCGCTGTTCGTCCAGCGCCACGTCGCCCGGTTCATCCTGGCCGGCCTCTATACCGGCACCCGGCACGAGGCGATCCTGCGCCTGAAGTGGATCGAGAGCACCGACGGCGGCTTCGTCGACCTGCGCTCCGGCATCATCTACCGGCGCGGTACCGCCGAGGGCGAGTCCTCGAAGCGGCGGACCCCGATCCCGATGTCGAAGCGGCTCGCCGCGCACATGCGGCGCTGGCGGAAGAACGGCGCCTACGTGATCGAGTTCGAGGGCAAGCCGATCCTGCGTCTCCGGCGCGCTTGGACTACGGCGCGGAAGGGCGCCGACCTCGGCGAGGAGATCACGCCGCACGTCCTGCGCCACACCTTCGCGACGTGGGCCGTGATGGCCGGCGTGCCGTTCGGCAAGGTCGCCCGCGCGCTCGGCACCACCGAGCAGGTCGTGGAGCAGGTCTATGGCCACCACCTGCCAGAGCATCTGCGCGGCGTCGTCGAGACTGTGTCGCGTGGCGGACGATAGGCGGAGCTGAGAGAAGTCCAAGCAGTCGGTCGGTGGCCAATGCACAGTGAGATCGTATGAGCACGGTCATTGAAGATCTCAGAAATCAAGTGCGGGCCGCTGGGGATGAGTTCAATATCGTAGTTGCGTTCCATGAGGTATGGCGCCCGGCGGTCTTCGATGCCGACCTGCAGGCGAGAATGCAGTCCTCGTTTGCCGGACACGCCTACCACCTCATCCGTATTGCACTTCGGCGGGAGGTCTACCTCGGTCTGATGAGGCTCTGGGGATCGCGCAAAGACGAACTGCGGCTGGAGGAAATCGCTCGTCAACTGCGGAAGTCCCAGGTGTTCGATGCCCTCGTCGCTGACCGAATGCAGACCTGGCCGTTCGACGAGGAGGGGCTACGCGAGAGCCTACAGGTCCACGTCGACAAGGCTTTTCAGATTATCGACAGGTACTCGAAGGGCGGCGCGGGGGAGCCGACTATGGTGTACCTGCGCAGACTGCGGCACGAGCACCTTGCTCATCGCGCGAAAAATCAGGCCCAACCGGACGCCCCAGAACAGATCGACGCGGACATCGAGGCCCTCTACGAGGACATGGCAACCCTGGTCAGCGAATTGTTCCACGCGGTGCTCAGCACCGCCTACAACCCGCGGGAGACGGCGAACGTGTACAAGTTCTACGCCGAGCTGTTTTGGGAAGCTGCGCGGAGCGAACGCACCGAGGGCCACCCGAGGTATCGGCCGCCACCGACGTTTCCATAGATTTGGCGATGCGTGCCGGCGAGCCGGTCTGCCTCTTCACCCATGGCGCACATGGCGCCTGAAGGCCGCGCATTCGACGGAGGGGGCATCCGGCGAACGAGCCCGGAACAGTTCTCCGGTTATTCTCCGGAAACGAGGGCCCGAAAGGGTCTCGGAAGACCCTCTAAGGCTCTTTCCCCCTCTGCCAGCGCTCTAAGGCTTGGGAACGCCAATCCTTTACACGGAGAGGGTCGGGGGTTCGAGTCCCTCACCGCCCACCATGTTTTCTAAGGGGTTAGCCGGGACTTGCTCGATCTTAGCTTCCCAGAGAGTCAGTTTGGGAAGCGTATGGGAAGCGGCTCCTGGCGTTTGATCCGTGGGAGTGATTCGGTCTGATGGGGCCAATTCCTGCTGACGCTGGCGAAGGGGATGTGGAAACCCTCGTCGTGCTGCCGCTTCTGACCCGCCCGGAGTGCCTGGGTATTCCAAACGAGCGAATCCGCAGCAAGGAGGGCATATCAGCCCGCGATATCGGCAAAGGAAACAAGCAGAAAATAGGATATATCCCCGATTATTGTGTATATCTTCAGTCTCTTCCAGTCCTTATCGTTGAGGCCAAAAAGCCTCACAGGGATGTTCACGTAGCATATGGGGAAGCAAGACTTTATGCGACGGAAATAAATCGCTCCTTCCCGCATAACCTTAATCCGTGCTCCAGGATTATATCGACTGACGGCACTCACCTCCTTGCTGGTTATTGGGACGCTGAGCCCGAGGTTTCTGTTTCCGTCGCTGCTCTAAACCCAGCAACGCCCGCCATGGATCAGTTGATAAAGATAGCTGGTCGGGAGCAGCTCGCGCGTGTAATTGAGCCTATCAGCGTTGCGTTGCGCGCAAAGGATTTTCGGCGCCCGTTTAATCAAGGGGCCGGGCAAGCACAGATAATTTCTCGGCTTGAGCCAAACACATTTGCCGCCGATCTGTCTCCCGTGCTTCGCAGATATTTTTCCTCCCGGGATCAGACGACCGACCCTGAGATATATAGCAAAGCATATGTCTCTTCAAATGAAGTGAGTAGCTACGATAGGATACTCGAATTTTTTCTGAAGGACAGGTTGTCTCGTGCTAGAAGACGCACTGAGCTTACCACAACTCGTCGCAAGTCAGACAAAATAACTAAGGCAATTTCCACTTTCGGTGAGGCCAAACCTATCGGTGGCGACCTTCAGCTTGTTACAGGCAGCGTTGGCGTAGGAAAGTCGCTTTTCGCGAGGCGGTACAAGGAATTCCTGCAGCCGAAGCAGATGGAGGAGAAGAATCACTGGGCATTTCTCGATTTCGTAAATGCTCCAGACGACTTAACTAAGTGGAACGAATGGGTCTGCGAACAATTCACGGAGAGCATTGTCGAAGAAGGTGCCCCCTTTGACCTTAGAGACGGCGACGATCAAGAGCGAATTTTCGCAAAAGATCTGGCTGATCGCAGCTCATACTACAAAAGAATGGAGAAAATACAAGTAGATCGCGGCGAGCTTGAGCGCGCTCGTGATTTGGAGCAATGGCGAACCGATCATTCCCGCCTTGCGCTAGGAATAGCGCGGTATCTGCAAGGCGACCGCGGCGAAAACCTGATCGTGGTTTTCGATAACGTCGATAAACTGGATGTCAATACGCAGCTCGCCGCATTTCAGACTGCCCTATGGTTTATGGATCAAACAAGGTGCTTAGTTGTTTTGCAGATGAGGGACTCAACTTTCGAGGCGTATAAAGATAGACCTCCTCTGGACACATATAAGTCTGGTCAAATTTTCCATATAAGTCCCCCTAGGTTTGTCGATGTTGTTCGTAAAAGACTTGAACTTTGCTTAGACTCCTTATCTGAGCATGCCCCCGAACAAGTTAAATTCCAAACTCGATCGGGCATTACCATTTCCTATCCCAGCACGCGCGCGGGCGAGTTTCTCAAAGGAATTTACATCGAGCTTTTTCAGAAACCGAACAATGTATCTCGAATTTTAGAAGCGTTAGCTGGGCGAAATGTTCGTAACGCCCTAGATATGTTCATGGCTATTATTACCTCTGGCCATATGCCTGAGGATGTAATTGCGTCTGTTGCACAGGGCTCTGGCTTTCAGGCTTTCCCTGAGTACCGGATTCTTCGAGCTCTGATGAGGCAGGACTATCGTTATTTTAACAACTACAGTGGATTTGTCGCTAATATTTTCAACTGCGATAGCAAATGGGCTCGGCCCTCGAACCTCATAATACCGGAAATCTTATTCTATGTGCTGAGGAAGAGAAAAGATAAGGGAGACAACGGTCAAGTTGGCTTTATGGCGGTGGCTCGGCTCGTCTTTGAAATGGAAGCGCTAGGCTTTGTGGAGGAAGATGTTCGTGATGCTGCTACGTTCTGTCTAAAGAAAGGTCTCATTGAGGTAGAAACGTCCTCACCAGATACCATAAGAGCGCACGACAGTTTGAAGGCCACAGCAAGCGCTTGGGCTCACATGAGGATCCTTTCTTCTCGCGTGGAATACATTGCATCGGTGATGCCGACTACGCCAATTAACGACAAGCAACTCGCTGCGCGCGTTTTCGAGGGCATGCAACTGGAGAATCGATTTGGGCAACTGCACATTCATCAGCAACGACAGTTAGCCGAAAGTTTTTTGGGGTACCTGACTAAACAGCAGAAGGAGATGATGGCACACCCTGGATTTGCGAGTAGGGAGAGTTCCGGCACAGAATACGTTCTGGAAAAAATTAGGGAAGCCCTTCGTTTCGCCAGAAACGAGGAAAGTCAGTCCAACATTCTGGCTGACAAATTGGATATATAATCACGTCGGACACTCAATTCTTCTCGCCGAAAAACAGCTTTAGTTTGTCGTTAAACTGGCTGAATCGTTGGCAATAAAAATTTGCCTGCGATTTTTGCGGCGGCAGCCCTTTTCAAGAAAAAGCCCTGGGGCGGGGGCCAAAAGGGTTTCTCGGCTGGGTTGGCGGGTACGTGTCGCGTGACCACCGTTTCAGAGACGGGCCTGAGCCTCTTGCCGGGGGCGGGGGGCTCGCGCGGGAAATCGGCCTGGAATTCGGTAGGGGGCAGCCCCAGGTTTCAGGCCGCCCGGTCCAGCACGCGCTTGACCTGCATGGCCGACCATTCTCCCTTGCGTGGCGTCTCGATCCGCCGGGCGTTCAACTCGGCCGCGATGGCGCGCAGGGATGATACGCCCGCCGCCTGCAGGCTGGCGATGACGGGCAGGACGTTGGCCGCGAAGGCGTCGGCCTTGTCCTCCCGGACCTCCCGGCCCTTAGCCGCGGCAGCGGCCAGATTGGTGCGGTTGCCGAGCTGCACGCCCTGCGCTTTCTTGGCCGCCAGCGCGGCCTTAGTGCGGGCGGAAATCATGGCCCGCTCTTTCTCGGCCAGCGCGGCGTACAGGTGCAGGACGAAGGGGTCCACGCCCTCGCCCAACTCGGCCACCAGGAACGGCACCCGCTGCGCCATCAGGCCGGCAATGAACGCCACATCGCGGGACAGGCGGTCGAGCTTGGCGACCACCACGGCGCATTTCAGCCGACGGGCCGCAGCCAGCGCCGCCGCCAGCTCCGGCCGGCGGTCCAGGGCGTCGCTTCCCTTGCCCGTCTCGACCTCGATATGCTCGCCAACGATCGTGAAGCCGCCGACCTCCGCGAAGGCCGTCACCGCGGCGCGCTGCGCCTCCAGGCCGAGCCCGCTCTTGCCCTGCCGATCGGTCGAGACCCGGAGATAGGCGACCAGGGGGCGAATGGTGTCCGACATGGGGGCGTCTCGGGCTTGTGTAACATCCTTATACGTCCGTATTGAGTTGTTACACAGGCCCCCCCCCCAAGGAGGTTTCCGCGCTGAATTGAGACCACGGCTGGCACGCTGGAATTTCGCGCCGCGGCCCGAGCGCGCCGGGCTGCGGCGAACCAGGGCGGCACCCGAGCCCGCTAATTCGGCGCCGGCCCGCGGTTGGCCTGATCTCAGAAGCCTCTGCGAATTGACATACTAAACCCCACCGAGGTGCAGCCGGAATGATTCGGTTCGAGAATCCGACGAGCGGTCGCACGCTCGCGGCCGAATTATTGGCACCGTTATTTCCGGCAGCGCCACTATCGGGCCCTCAGTGCCGCTTCCAGTGACGCATTCAGTGACGCTTTCGCCCTCGACAGGAACGCTTTGCGCCGTTTTCCAAGTTGGCGGCGGGGGCCTGGCAGGAGCACGGTGGCACTGTCTGCCGGGGATCGCGCATACGTGAGAGTTTTGCTCAGAAAAGGCACTTTCAATAAAATCAATATCTTGGTCGTGAAATAGGGTCACTAAATGCGTCACTGGATGCGTCCCTACAGCGTCCCTGTAGCGTCACTGCGGGCCTGATAGCGTCACTGCGCACGATCTGGCTGGAGCCGCGTAATTATCGCCTCTCCTGCCCACCGCCCGGCTTGACCGGCTTAGTTAGCCCGAAGGGGCCGAACCGAAATTAATCAGCGCCCCACGCCATGGGCACTAAATTAGCTCGATGGTCCCGAAGGGTTGGCCGCCGCGCAGGCTCTACCGGGATCGCGCTTACCCTTCGGTCCCTCGGTCACCGTGCTATGCGGTACGTCAGGCTGCCGGCCTGCCAGTCATCATGTCCGGATTCCCTACAAACCGGCGCAAAGCTACAAAAGGCAGATACCCAGGAGCCTGTCCGAGTAACGGGGTTTGAAGCCCGGTAGAGGGGGGCGAGAGGGGAGCCAATGAGGGCGGATCAGCGGCTTCAGCGGCCTGCCTGTGCCAGCTTCAGCAGGTTGTGGGCGGTGCAGATCATCGCCCACTCGCCCCGGACCTGATCGAGCCCTCTCATCAGGAACTGTCGGAAGCCTCGGGCCTGCTTGATCTGTCCGAACACCGGCTCGACGACCTGCTTCCTGAGACGGTACCGACTGCGGCGCCCAACCCGCTTCAGCCGGGCGGCCATCGCGCTCATCAATGGCATCTTGGTCAGCCTCCGGCGGCCGGCTGCGTCCGCCTCGCCATGACGTGCCCGGCCCGGAGCGAGGTAGCCCGTGATGCCGCGCTCCTGCAGCGCGGCGAGGTTCGCCTCGTTGGCAAAGCCGGCATCGCCCGAGACCTCCCGCGGCTGGCGCCCAAGATGGGCGCGGAGCCCGTCTACAAGCGGCACGAGCGCGCGGTGATCGGCCGAGTTGGTCACGAGCCGATACGCGACGATCACCTGATGCGCCGCGTCGACTGCGACCTGGCCGTTGTAGCCCTGTACGAAGCCATCACGCGTGGGCAGGATCCGGCTGTCTGGGTCGGTGAAGTTGCGCTGCGCCCGGTCGGGCGGACGCCCGTCTTCGCCGCGCAGTGGCCGGCCCTGCCAACGCATGCCCGACGAGGCGCCCGGCCCGCTCTCGTCCTCGGGATCAGGCGGATCAGCCGCCTCCGCCTCCAGCGCGGCCTTGGCGGCGCGGATTGCTTCCAGCCGCCGCGGCTTGTCGGCCATCCAGTCTGGTGCACATATAGCCCCGCGGCGCTGTCGCCCTCCTCGATCGCCGTGTAGCCGAGGCCCTCCAGTACCTCCGTCACCAGCATGCGTGCGGACGGCTCGTGGTCCACGGTCAGCACCGTCTCGCCCTATTCTGCCCGCGCAGCCTCGGGGAGCTACGGGATGCAGCTTACGCACGATCCCGCCCTTCGAGTTCGCCGGAGAGGGCGTTCTATGACCCGGCGGAGGTACATTCCGCTCGAAGACTTGCTTTGCGAAACTGAGCTCTGGACGAGAGAGCGCTTCTCTGATCTACTTTCCCTAATAGCAGAGGGAGGCTTTGGATGCTCAGCCGTCGCACCTTCTTGGCAGCTTGTTGCGCAGCCCACGCAAGCCCAGCATTCGCGCAAACTCCGCAACGACAATTCGCTTGCGGTAGCGTCGATCGCGGTGCAGGAATCGATCAGAAATCAGAACTCGACCTCTATTCCGTCGAGGGTGGCTTCGAACGGCAGAACCTCGACAACGTGGTTCGACAATTCAGTCTTACCCCGTTCGGAACAGCGAACCTCGCTCATCGCTGGCGCCGGTCTGACGGCCTAACGCCGAACACAGGGATAATAACCCTAGGCGTCCACTTTCTCAACGGCGACGGTCAGCAGCGTGCAGTGGTCGAGCGCGGTGCAAACCGTTGGCGGACCGGCGAGCTGGCTAACAAGTTAGATTTCCGGTTTGATGTTCCCAGAGATAAAGCGCAAATAACAGTCTTGTTTGGATCGGAAGGAAATAATTCTATCGTAGGTCGCGCTAGTGGAGATTACGCGCAGGCGCAACCTACAATGAACATACAGGATGTCGTGGAGTACGTTGCGGCTCATGAATTTGGACATGCTATCGGCTTGCAGCATGAGCACCAGAGCCCGACTGTAGCGATCAAGTGGAACAAACCTGCCGTTGTTGCCGAAATGGCCGCTCAGGGCTGGTCTCCACAAATGTGCGAGACAAACATCTTCGCTCGCTATGGTCAGAAGTACGCCTGCGTCGGCAGCCCAAATTTCGATCCAACGTCAATCATGCTTTATCCGATCCCAAGTCGTTGGACACTTGACGGTTATAGTACCGGCACTAACACTTCGATTTCCCCAGACGATCGCGCCTGCGCAGTTGGCATCTACAGCGCGTAAGGGGGGCAGATGAAATTCGCGCTGTATGTGCTTGCTGCCGGCGTAGCTGTATGCGGATTGTCTATTCAGGCCAACGCTCAACCGATGGAGGCGCTTGCGTATATTCGGGTCGGGGTAACTGATCCTATCACACAAGCGGAGAAAGAGCTTACGCAAGGCTCGGGTTTCCTCATTGATAGAGAGGGTCATATCGTCACTGCGAAGCACGTGGTGCTATTCAAAGAAAAGGAGATTCCCGGCCCTAGGTGGATCCGTGTTGCTCTTCGTGATCGTGGGTCCTTCCCAGTCAACGCTCAGGTTGTAAGGTGCGAAACCGACAGCGTAGACCTTTGCCTGATTCGTATTCAGCGGGCTAGCGTTGATGCAGCCAATGTGAAATCGGTGTTTCAGCCAGTGTGTCGCCCACTTGGCGATACCGAGCGGGTTGTTGCCCTCGGTTTTCCATTCGGCCAGCAGAACCCTGCAATCAGAGTTCCTGGTGATATTACCGGGCCGCTTGCCACAGACAACAAGTATCCCTCGAACGTCCAAATTGTTCCGGGGATGAGCGGCGGCCCGGTCGTTGATGGGCACGGCGATGTTGTCGCGGTCAACGCGGGGGCAGCGACGGGCTTTCCGACTTTCACTTTTTTACAACCATTGTTTTACGGTGAAAGCCTAATGAGGAGCTCGGGTCAGCAATGTCCGAGTGGGGCAAAGCCCCCGCAAATAGGTCCTGCCTCGCTACCCACTAACGAGATCGTTCGCGTACCTCCCGTTGCAAATTCGCCGGCTTGCGGCACCAAAGAACAAATTGTTAGCCGCACGCAGCCTTCGCAGAACGAAGCGGCACCTACGGCCAGGGACTATTACGAATTAATTGAGGCAGACAAGGGCTGCCGGATTGTTTCAGTCAATCCGGAAACCCGGTCGGCGAACAATAGCTCCGGACCAAGTATCACAATCGCCCCGGATGGCACGAAAGCGCAAGTATCCTATTCCCTAAAAAGCGGTCCTTTCTTTGATCGCTACCGAGGCTGGATCGATCTTAAACTCATTGTTAATCAGCAGCCAAATACCTAAGTAGACTGGCTATTGCTCTTCTCCATTCAAGACTCGCAACAGCCTTTGGGTGGCGTGGCTTGGAAGGCCGGCATAAACTGGGTCCCCTCCAACGCTCGCCTTTGCAGCGTCTAGTTGAACCACAGTTGCAAGCTGACGCGCCTCGCGTAGATAGAGTGCAGCAGCGTCGACGTCCTCGTTCTGACGGCCGCTTCCCTGGATACCTGCGAGGATACCGCGGAGCGCATATATTCGAGCAAGATCGTAAGCAGTGTCAAAACCATATGCTCTAGAAAGCTCGGTGTTTCGGATCAAGGCCCACGCGTTGAGCTGCGCCTTTAGTCCAGTGTCATCCAGCTCTTTGAGAAGGTTTGGAGTCACAACCCGTTTACTGTCTTCGTCGGATACTGTAAGTGTGTACATTGCTGCGTCGAGCGTGACCATTGCAAGCACGTTCAGCGGTGAAATGCGATCTTCCGCTCGTTGAATTGAGGAATCTACCTTTCTCCAGGCGCCGGAGTATGCTCGCTGAGCTTTCCAGAGCGCATCAGCCCAATGCTTGGAGGGGGCTTGAAGGGTGTTACGAGCGCGACGCTGGGTCACTCGTGCCTTCTGGTTCAAGTTCTTGAGCAACTCTGGCTCTCGATCCAGCGCGCTATCTATTCTTTCGTCGGCTAGCATAAGAAATCGGTCGTCCCAGCGATCGGATAGCCTCCCCGACGCAGGTCTAGCAAGATTATAATAGAAACGGCTCCAGTAGCGAAGTACTTCTGTCTTTTGATCTTCCTCGAAAATCGACATGCAGTCTTGGAGCAGTCGATCCCCGTCGCTTGATATGCGGTCAAATCTAATTCGATCTGTGTGATTTAGCTGAGATACTTCGAGATAGATCGCGGCCTTCTCAAGCATGGCGTCAGCGAGCTCGCGCCGACTGGCCGTTTGGCGGAAAAAATTGATCATCTCGTCCGACCAGGTATAAGCGATGCTGGGATCTGGATTGCCCTTCTCTTGTGTGCGGTAGGATCGAATCAACATTGAGAAGGCTTTGCCGAGCGTCTGGTGGCCGGCCTCACGGCGGTCTTGCAGCCCTGCATTGTACCAAGCCTGCTCGAATGCGGTCCGGGCTGTCGTCAGATCGGGAGGGAGCGTGCCTCGAGATAGGAGAGCGCCAGAGCTTCGGATCCGCTCAGCTACTTCTAACCACCGTTTCGCTGCGTCGATCAGGGCTGATGCAGGGCTGGCCTGAATCTGAATAAGTGGGACACTGCTGTGAGTTAGTGCGCTGCAAGCAGCCGAGTCGACGCCGCAGTGCCAGACCCTGATCGTCGCGCTCGATTGCGTCGGTGCAAACGATATTGTTGCGCCGGCGAACAACAGAATGGCACTTCGCTTCGGGCGTCTGACCGGGCGAAAATCGGCCTCCAGCATGATCGACCCTCCCGGGAGTACAACCTGTCGGCGACAGGTGCGTTGGCTGCTCACGGTACAAGCGATCAGCGCCCATCGGCAACCGGCACCGCCGCAAAATGCATGTGCCTGTACCCACCAGCAAGCGCTGGAAGAGCATGATTTGATACGGCCATTCCTGGTGGCGGGCGGAGTAGGAAAGACTAAGTCTATTCCGGTTGAAGAGGGTTCGTTGTCGGGTTCGTCCGTTCCGCCAACGCTTACTCCTGAATGGGCAGTCGAGTGGTAGGGGTGATGGCCGAACACGCCGTCTCATCACTGCGCCGGCCAGCCGTTGCTCGCGAAAAGCGTCTCCATCACAGCAGTAGTCCCCTCTGCGTCCTCCGCCATGACCGCGCGCCGGTAGAGAAGAGCCGGCAGAGTTGGGTTGTCCGGCACGAAGCCCTGCTCAGGCAGTAAGAAACTTTGCGGCTCCGCCAATTGCGTCCCGGCCGATCTCGTCTCGCCGCTCACGCGCGCTGCCCGACGTTGATGCTTAGAGTCCGTCCGAGAAGTCAGGTTGATCGGGCGAGGCGTCTGACGAGGATCATGACGGCTGCGGCGTAGAGGAAGGCTCTGGCGGAGGCGAGGGTCGCTTCCGGATCCTTCCAGAGGTGTCGGTTGCGGCTGATCCAGGCGAAGAACCGTTCAACGACCCACCGGCGTGGATGCACGGCAAAGCCGACCTGATCCGGCGGCTTGCGCACGATCTCGACGGCGATGATCGTCGCGCTCGCTGGCTTGTCGCCGGCATAGCCGGCGTCGGCGAAGGCCTTGGTAATGAACGGGAAGCTTCGGCGCGACAGGCGCAGCACCGGAACGGCTCCGTCCCGGTCCTGTACGTCGGCAGGCTGCGGATCGAGGACGAGCGCACGCCCGTCCGTGTCGACCAGCGCTTGGCGTTTGCGGCCTTTGACCTTCTTGCCGGCGTCGTAGCCGCGCGGCCCGCTGCTCTCCATCGTTTTGACGGTCTGGCTGTCGAGCACTGCGGCGGACGGCGAAGCTTCTCGTCCGACACGCTCGCGATCAGCCATGACGAGGTGGTGGTTGATCCGGCCGAACAGCCCTGTGTCGCGCCAGCGGCTGAAGTAGCCGAACGTGGTCGAACGCGGCGGTAGATCCTTGGGGATCAGCCGCCATGCGATACCGCCGCGCAGAACGTAGAAGATCGCGTTCAGGATCTCCCGCGTCGTCCAGACCGGAGGCCGCCCGCGCGGCTCAGGCCTCGGCATCAGCGGCTTGATCACCGCCCACTCGGCATCGGTCAGGTCGGTTTCATAGCGAAGGCCCGCGCGGCTATGCTGCCGCCGGGTGGTCGGGGTCCACATGGCAGGTCCAGGTCAGGCTTCAGCACCCGCCTGGAACCATCGCCATCCCGGCCACTCAACCCCGCCTCAGACCCTTATCGGACGGGTTCTTAGGCCGCCGTTCACGACGAAGCTCTGCGCGGTGACGTAGTCCACGTCGGCACTCACGAGGTACACGATCAACCGCCCGATCTCGCGCGGCCACGCAGGCCGTCCGAGCGAGATGGCAGCGAGCTTGTTCTCTCACTCAACCAGATGGCCGTAAGCATCCGGCCTGGTTTGTGGGCATGCCGGTCTCGACAAGCGGGACGGTTCAGGCTGCGTTCGCGACGTGCTGATTGCCAGTCTGGCCGATGGACTTCTTTCCGACGCGCTGTTCGACGGCCGACGGCTAAGGGCGCTGATGGTCGTCGAGTTGTTCACGCGCGAGGCTCTGGCGATCGCGGTCGACCAGGGCATCAAAGGCGAGCGGGTCGTGGCTGTCGTCGGCCGCTTGACGCTGCTGCGTGGAGCCCCGTGCGCGATTCAGGTCGATAACGGGCCTGAGCTCGTCTCAAAAGCACTCGACCGCTGGGCCTACGAGAACGGTTTCACGTCAGACTTCTCACGGCCCGGTAAGCCGACCGACAACGCGCTGGTCGAGTCGTTCAACGGCCGGCTGCGCGATGAGTGCCTGAACGCGAACTGGTTCTTGTCGTTGGCCGATGCGAGGAGCAAGATCGAGACGTAGCGGCGGTACTACAACGAGAGCCGTCCTCACACCGCCCTGGGGTGGCGAGCGCCCCAGGAATTCGCCCTGGCGGCCATCCAGGCCGCCGAATGAGACCCGGAGGCTCACCTTCCGGCCGGACCAAAATCCGGGGAACCCTCATCATCTGCACTGGTCCAAAATACCAGACTGGTTCACGGTAAATCACAATCAAAGATGTCGCACTCATAACTGTTCTTAAAGCGGCAATGATGATAAGTTTATAATTTTCTCTTTGTGCGGGAGCGGATCATGTCATCACGTCGCCTATTCCGACTGCTACAGACCGCCGCCAATATCCGAAACAAACAAGACATTGTGTTTGATGTTTCATCATGTTCACTTATATTAATCGCGGTAGCTTCCCTGGTATCCGGATTATCTTCCGGAGTATTGGCGGCCGAGTTTCGAATACCTAGCGACGATCAAGCTCAATATACTGTTGAAATACCTGACATATGGAAACCGGAAGCCACCGAGGAAGGAGTTGACGTTACTTCTCCGGACGGTTCAACGTATATCGCTATCGAAGCGATTGATGCATCTTCGCCGAATGCGGTGCTGGCAGAAGTTAGGAGTTATCTTGCACGCGAATCGGTGATTCTTAGCGAGAATACGAAAGCGGAGGCAAAAGCCGTGTTAGCTGGGAGGGATGGAACGCGGATAACTTGGAATGCCAAAGAAGATGGGGAGCCGACATTTGTAAGTCTTTGGTATATACCGCCAGAGAACAACAAGATACTTTATGTTCTTTATTGGGGTCCGACTTCATCATCCGCTGCTAATTCGCAAGTCATTTCATCAATATTTAAAAGTTTAAAGTGATTACTTGGCGCCGCCATTCACTTATTGCCTGAGGCTGTCTCCATGAGCCCAAATCGGATGTCCGGTTTTGGTCGCGTTGCCAGCTTCGGCTTACTACACCAAGGCAAAGTTACCGGAGGCCTGACGAGCAGCCGCTTTGGAGAAGCGCCGCGGGCTTTCCAGCTGACCGGGTTAGGTCTGAACCAGAATCTCCGCTTTGAGGCGGATGCCCAGGGTCCGCTCCCCACCCGAGCTGAAGTTGCCGGACGGCTGACGAATGTTCGCCTCGGGGGAGCGCCGACATTGCTTCCGGCGGCCGGGTTGGGTCGTTAGGAGGCCGTCCGCCTTTTTCGGCAGACCTTCTCCGAAGCAGCCATTCCGGTTTCGACCCAACCCAGCCGTCCGGATCCCCGTCAGAGCTTCTCCAAGGCGGCCGCTCGTCGGCCGTGCAGCAACTTCCGCAGAGGGTGGCTTTCAGTCAGTCCGCTATCTGGCCGAAAAGCGTGGGAGCAGACATCGCTTCCGCTCCCGATCACTAACCATGGCGACCCTGATACGAGGAAACCAGAATCACCATTCGATATTTAGTTTATGAAGTAAATAATGTTACATTCGACCCATATAGTGTGCATAGAGCGGTCAGATTATCACGATCGGCCCCTCTAGTATCGTCGGATATGCCGGTTATCCTCCCGATAAGCTGATTGCCGTGGGTGTTTTCCGCGTAAAAATACTCATTGATCATGATTGTGTAAGCACGTGAGCTTGAATCATGCATTCGCATATCGACTATTTCTTCGGGTCCCACACCCTTCAAGCGAGAAATTCTCTGAAGATTAGTGCCGTCCTTATAAAGATGAATAGATGTGTCGCTGGCCTTCGAAAATCTTAAAACAAACTGCATCACTCCTTCGCCGACGACGAAGAACCCATCATTCTTCGAATAATCAAAGCTGATCTGTATCTCTGTCAGTGACTGATGTGAGCTTTCGACGCTCAATGCGCCCGTAGCAAAGCTATGCCCTTCCGCCGTACCTTCTAAATTGACGCTCTCCGCGTGCGCAACATCTGCGACGATCGCAGGGTCAACATCCATCTCGCGAAGAAAATCTTCCATATTGCACACGCGCAGTACTGCCCCGCTTGACGCCTCCGCGTACTCCGAAATCAGCTCTGGCCGTGTATATAGCACCTTCTTATCGTCCCTTACTGCCCAGTCAGGTTTTCCGTCCCCAGTCACAAATAGTAAATCTTTCTTGTATTTCTTTCCAAGATGCAGCAATGAGAGCCAAATAAGATAATCCCCAATACCTTCGTCGTCTTTCGACGCATCTTTGTATCCCGGAGGCGTTCTCGTCTTAACTCTTAACCGCCAAGACTCAAGAATTTTCGCTTCGTCCGTCTCTTCGCTGTCGATAATGCGCTCTTTTAGAAATACTGATCTGTAAAGCTTGGTTACAGGATCGTCCTGGCGCCAGGACTTCACCGTCTCAACCATTTTTCCAAGGGTCTCTAAGTATAGTCTGCGCGATTGTCGAGCGTCTTTATGTTGGGCTTCAAGCTCCTCGAAACCGGGCACTGACTTGAATAGATTGGGGACGGGATCAATGTCGTTGTAGCGCGACTTCATCGCGTTCAGGCCACTTACCATCTCAGCAAATTTAGTTTCCCTTAGTCGTGCGAACTCCCTGATAGCCCGAGCCGGAACGAAAATACGCTCATCTGCCGCAAGGCCATGAAGAACTTTGGTGATTGCAGCAAGATCTTGTTTCATTACTTGATACGGTAATAGCAAAATGTTCGTATCAAGCGCCACTAGCGTACTAGCCGCCGCAACATGCACGGGCCTTAGTGGGCTAAATATCGCATCCAGGTTCGGAAAACTGCGCTCAAGGATGAACACCTCCTCGACCGACTTTGCTTTTCCATCCTGACCCTTCTTTTGTCCGTCTTGCTGTTGCGACATGTTTCCTCACGAAGCCGAAACGAAGTTCCTACTTCTTCTGAGTCTACGGCAAAGCGTTCCTGCTGTCGCCTCGCAACCCTGAACTCACATCTAACGGATGGCCTGCGTTCTGCCCTGAGCCGACGTCGCTGGCCGATAGACGATCCGCCGCTTTGGGGAAGCGCGAACGGAGGTTCGGGCGGCTAGGATGGGTCGAGAGCGATCCCCACGGCTATGTCCGCTTGGATGCATTTGCCGTCCGAAAGCGGACCGGCGGAAAACCACCCCGAGCCGAATTTGCCGGAGTGCTGACGAACGGCCGCTTTGGAGAAGCGCCATCGGCATTCACGGCGGCTGGGTTGGCTCGCTATCGGATTAGCGACTTGGGGTGGGAACAAGAAGATTAATTTCCTGCAGAGCTGGCTGGAAAGCGAGCGCAGTTGATAGCCGCCGGCCTCAGGCGTGGGATGGGGGCAGGATACTTCTGCTGCTTACGCCACACAGATGCCCGGAACCTCAACCCTGCGGAACAGGTGTGGGGTCGCCGTCGCGCTGTCCGGATAAGCTCCCAGCTGCGCCCTGAACTCCGGGTTTGCGAAGGCTTCGCGGAAGTGCGCGGCGGACTGCCAGACCGCGTAGTTCAGGAAGGTACCGCTACCCGCAGTACCGCGATGAAGCTGGGTGGAGATGAAACCTGGCTGGCGCTTCATAATCGCTGCATCGCGGCTCCAGGCGTTCAGCAGCGCGTCGGCGTCCTCGGGTGGGACGACGAATGTGTTGACCAGCACCACAGGACCGTGCGTGTCCTCGCGAAGCTGGTCGGCGAGCGTGACGGTCGCGTCCATTTCCAGAAACCTGGGCATGTCAGTCCCTTGGCTTTATGGTGCCGATATGACATCATGGTGTCAACTTATGAAATCGACACCATGATGTCAACAGGATGCCCACATGCCCGGCAGATCGCCTTCGGCCGAGACGCTGACCGATCTCGTCCTCACGCTTTTCCGGGTGAACAACGCGTCCCTTGTCTGGGGCGACCGGTTGGTTCGACCTTTCGGCCTGACCAGCGCCCGCTGGCAGATCATGGGAGCCATCGCCTACGCCGACCGACCGCAACCGGTGGCATGGCTCGCCCGCGACCTCGGGGCGAACCGGCAGAACGTCCAGCGCATCGTCAACGAGCTTGCACAGGAAGGCTTAGTGCGGTTCGAGAACAATCCGCACCACAAGCGGGCGCAACTAGTGCTTCTGACGACGGCGGGCAAGCGTGCCTACGATGACGCGATCCGGGCCTGGGACCCAGCTGCCGACGATCTCGCGACAGGTCTGTCCTTAGACGATTTAGCGACGGCCGTTCGGGTCCTCAGCGTGTTGCGCAGCAGACTGGCTGCCAGCAATGCGGGCGAGGATGAAGCCGATGCATAACGCTTGCTGAGCGTCCGCTTGCCGGATCGGAAGAATGCAGGCGCAACGGCGAGGTTGGGTCGGTAGGGGACGGTACCAAGAGCCCGGTGCCATGGCGACCAGTGCCAAAACTCGGCGCCACGTAGAGAGCTGGCTCGGGCACGCTCCCTTCTAGAAGGACTCTTGGTCGCGAGACCCGGCCCGTAGACCGGTTTCGGGTCTCGCGACGCTCTATCCTACTGTCGCCGATCGGCAGGTTTAGGCGGCCCTGAGAACGTCGGCCACACATGGTCCGACGACAGCCGGTTTTCAGCTTGGTCCTGGTCCAGCTCGTCCAAAACCTCCGGGCCATTTGCCTCTGCGAGTTTCTGAATGAGTGGTCGGGCCGTCCTCAGGCCGTAAACGGTCGCGATGCGCGCTCCATTGGATCTGACTTCACTTATCTTTTGGGCGTATTTACTGAGGCGCTTCGCCAGAGCAGGTGTCTTTCCGAAGTCATAGGTTTGGGTATCGTCTACGTCGCCGTTTGTGTTCTCGCGCTCGTTTACGCTCATTTGAGACATGATCGCTGCGAATTCCTTCATATCGAAAATACACCGTCCAGCGTTCCGGAAAACCTCCACGGCCGCCTGCATATGCCGGTCCCACGCGTCCAGGCCAGCAATCTGCACTTCCCGTTTTTCCCGAGTAACCGGTGGGGCCTTAGCGGCGTTGTACCCCCTCACGTCCCGCTTGGACAGGAACCGCCACAGTGTCGCCAACCGCTCCGGGTCCAGGGTTACGGCGGTTAGGTCCGCGTAATACTGTTCTTCGGGTTTGTTCTCCTGTGTGATCCCGCAGGCCACATAGAAAATGCGCCGGTCCTGAGTTTCGACCTCAAGCGCACGGTTGTAATTCGACGTACTCACCACACGGGCGAAATTTCGAACCATTCGGGCATTGACCCGTTTTTCCTCAATCTGGAAAAAGTCGCCATCGGGCCCCGGATCGACAAGCTGTTTCAGGGCAGCAGTTACCGCCTTTTGGTTCGCGAGAGTGGAACCGTCCGGCAGTTCCTTAATACTGATGATGCGGCACCCCTCAACGTTCGCCATTGCGAAGCGCCGGGAGGCCTCGTTCATCATCTTCGTACCATCGATCTGGCCGCCCTGGTCCCGGCCGGTGCCGTCGAACATGGAAACCAGCATGGCAACATAGATCGATTTGCCCACGCCGTGGTCCCCTTGGAGGAACAGCATATGGCCGGGGCGCTTCCCGGTTTGGGCCATGTACGCCAGGGTATCCAGCTCGTATTTGACGTGTTCCGGCCCAAAAACCCGCTCCATAAACTCCAGGAGGGTTTCCAGGTCGGCCGCAGCCCGAGCGGCATTTTTCGGCGCGCGCTCCCCGTAGCGGATGACGGGAGACTGAAACCGCATGTTGAGCAGGAACGCCGGGTTTCCGTCCGGCTGCGGCTCGGGGACGACGGCGCCGCGCTCATAGAGCGGGTTTCGCGTCTCGCCGACGTAGAAGCACCGGGGCGCATCCTGGGGGAGGTCCCTTTCCCATTCTCGCATCGCGCGAACGAAATTCCAAAATCCGTCCTCGTTCCCGCCGAAGTGGCCGCGCAGCTTGTCCACCAGCGACAGCCGCGGATCCTCCGTCCGGGACTGCCACCAGTCGAGCCCGCGAAACTCCACGCCCGGCTCAAACACGTTGCGCATCCGGAGCGTGCCATTGTCGGTCCGCATGTTTACCCGGCCGAAAACGTAGCTCCGGCCCACGTTCTCCAACAGCTCGGCCAGCTCGTCTTTCGCCGCAGACAAGCGCTTGCGAGCGCCTTGCGAAACCTCATCGTCGGGGAACACGCTCCGCATGTCTGGGAAAATCTTGTTCTGCCGGAACATGTGAGAGAGGGTATTCCGGCCGACACGCACACCGCGGTGGAGGCTGTCCCAGCACTTCCGGAAATACTCTCCATCGCACCAACCGTCGCGAGTGGCCCATTCCTCGATATCGTCGGCTGCTGCCTCGGCCTCGGACCCGAGCGCGGCGCGGATCGCCGCCAGGACGCCCACCAAGTCGTCCCGGTGGGGGAAGTTGGCTTCCGTGTTCGGGAGGCGGTCCAGGCCGTCTAGGACGGCCCTGAGGGGCATCGTGGGTTCCTCGTACCGGAAGTCCCGGTCCTCGCCGATCGCCGCGCCGCCCGATTGGCGAATGACCTCACCGCCGGCCCGCTCCAGCTGCTCAACGAAGGTATCGAGGAGGCGGTTGACGGTGGCGTTATCGAGGAGGGCGATTTCCTGGCGGTCCCAAAGCTCGAATAGGTCCCGATCCGGGTGCCAGTCGTACCGATCGCGACGGTTTTGGTGGAGGCCAGCCGCGAGGAACTGGTTTCCATACCCGATTACGTCGATTTTGCTGTCTACCCCGTTGAGGCGGTAGGACAGGTGGCGGCCCCGAACCACGCTCTCCATATCGTCCGGATTGGGGCACTCGAAAGCGTACAGCCGGCGGTGGCCATCGCCGCGCAGACGTTCCGCGTATCCGGCATTGGCGCCGAACACGATGGACAGGACGGTTTCCATCAGTTCGCGGGCGGCGGCACTCTCCGCGTCGCTGTCGATTGCCGGCACATACCGCCCGAGGAGGCCAACGCTTTCCGTGGGCCACTCCTCAAACTCCACGGCGTCGCGCTCGGGCACGCCGTCTTTGATGAAAGAGCCGCACAACCCCCGCCACTCATTGCGGCGAGGGTCATACCGGCCAGGGCTTTTCCCCATACTTTTTGGTTTGAGGGTGCCCGTCGCACCGATGTGACCATCGGGTGGGGCGATCGGTAGAAGGTAACTAATCGAGATACCGGCGTCGCGGAAAGTTTTCGTCGCGTCGTGGAAAACCGGTGTTGACTTAGCTCGGCCTTTCATTACAATCTCTCTTGCTATGAGTTGCAGCGTTTTGGCGACGCCTGCTATTCCAGCCTTGGGGAACGGGAGTGCAGGTTTACCGACCACGCTCCCGTTTCGCGTTCTGCGATCGGACCTCGGCCGCGTAGGTCTCGATCGCCTTCGAAAGCAAAGCCTTCCGATTCTCAACATCCAAGAGAGAAACGCCGTGAAGGCAAGGCCGCTTGAACGGAGTTTCTGAGTACCTATTTTGCTTGAATGGGCCTAATAGGTCCACGAATACATCGTACTTGCCAGACATTGCCCAAATGCAGATGTGATCAAGACTGAAATGCTCTATCCAGTTCTGGAATTTTCCCGCATTCTCCGGTTCAGACCGTCTTGTATGCAGCGCCTTTAACGCAAATCTTGCAACACCTTTGGCTATTTCTTCCTCAGCCTCAGTCATTTTCGGTAACGAGGCTTCGTATGGCACAGAATCAATTTCATTTAATCGAACAGAAACTGCGACAAGCTCCTGGTCTAGGTCTCGGCTACAAATATCAGGCACGCGACTACACTCCGCAGATTAGCTCAGGGGTGGGGGAGGCATCGCGCGGAAGGGCCATCGCGCTGAAACACCCAGCCGGGCCATTGTATACGCTTTTATACCAAAATTAGGCGGCCGGCCCAATTGCTTACACCAAGCTGTTGGCCGATTAAAGCCAAACTATGAATGACTTGTTGAGCAAACGAGGTGCACAAAAACGAACGAAATCTGTCGAACTCAAAACGCCACGCAGACAGAAAAGGGGCACCGGCTGGCGCCCGCGAAAAACCCTTCTCGGTTATTTGCGGTTACGATCGGGACACGCGCCTAGCAGGGTACGGCTGCAACGGGCTGCATGGTTTCGAGGGAATAGGCCGTGATGCCACCGGATGTGCGCAATGCAATTGTTCCGGCGGGAATGTCTCGGCTTAAGACGGCCGGAAACCCGGCCCATTCCCGCGCGACGACGGTACGGACGCCATTCTGAACGATTTTGGCGAGCCCCCGGACGATGTGCTCAAGCGGCATATCCGGGTGGGCCGTGCCGATCGCGATATCTGCTGCCAGCCCCCGCCCTCGCTTGGTCAGTACCGTGGCTGTCTCGAACCCCGGAGCACGGGTCCGAGGTTTTTCCTTTGCACGCTCACGTTGTTCCATGGGGCAGGCTAGCCTCTTAGCTGAATCCATCATCGCTACTGCGGCTATGAATGAGTGCGCACCGGTCGCCGTAAGAGGACAGCGGTCACGCCGCGCTTTTCGGCGCCTTACCAAGTGCCGCGACTCGCCCGATGCGTAGGGGAAGGGCCATCCCTATGCCCAAGCTGAAATCTGCAAGGGTAATCGCTGTACCGAGGCCTTCAGCCGGCGCGCTGAGCGTTGAATTCGATGAGCGCGCCCTGTCTCCAGCCGAGCTTGCGACCGCCTAGCTTGACGGGCTTTGGCACTTTTCCAGCACGGTACAGCCGGCGCCAGTGCGGTAGAGAGAAGTTGCAGAACGCGGCAGCTTCGGCTGCGCCCACCACGCGGTTGAGGACGATCTGGGCGGCCACTTCGGGCGGCAAGCCCTCAAGGTAAGTCTGAGCCATACGCTCGCTCCAAGACCCCGCATACGAGCGAAGCACGAGTAAGCATGAGCGATCTTATTGGATCTGGCAAGTCAGAAAATTCTCGTCTCTAATGTATCCCGCTGGTTTGGAATGTCATGCCTGTCTATCTGCGGAAATAATCAGATCGACATATTCTGACCATTTATCGAGGGCCGAGGTTTTCTCCGACGTATAGGTTGCCCGGTTATAAACTCCTGCAACGCCCATTCTGGCTGGTCCAGTTATGTGGTTCACGACAGCTTCCACCACATGGGGTAAAACCCGCAGGTTTTCGTTCATGTGGGTTACGACGGTGCGTCGTAAGTCGTGGAGGCGCCAAGGGGCAATACCTTGCGCGTTTCTACCATGCAGCCAAATGCGTGTTTCGGTTATGCGTTTGTCGAGTGAGGCTTTCGAACGAGACCAGCCCTGATATGGTCCACCCGAGTCCCCGAATAGAAACTCGCGGCCTGCGCGACGCGGTACGGTTTCGAGGATTTCGCGAACAGCGAGTGAAAGCGGCACGTCGTGCGGAAGCCCGTTTTTGGTACGCTCGGCCGGAAGCCGCCAAACCCTAGCTGCGCTGTCTATCTCGCACCAGCGCATGCCCCCGACTTCGTTTCGTCGCTGGCCCGTTAGAAGCAGCAGTTTGACGATTCGCCCGTAGTCATCATCTCGACAAGCTCGCCATATCTCGGCAATTTCGCTCGCGGTTAGCACACGCGTGCGGCTGGTTTCCTCAACCGCTTTTCCGGTGGCGGTAACAGGATTGGTTTCCACGAGGCCTTGGCGCATTGCCCATGTGAAAAGAGCGGAAAGACACGTCCGGCCCCGATTCGCCGCATGGGGACCGTGTTGCGCAGCTACGCCGTTCAACCAACTTGCTACTTCTCGGCGCCCGACTGAGTGGACCGGCGAATCGTGGAGCGGGGCCAGGTAGCGACCCAGGTATCGTGCGGCTTCAGCGTAGGAGGTTGGCTTAAGGCGGGTTTCGACCAGCCGCAGGTAGTCGGCGGTTACGCCAGATAGCGTGATGGCCGCCCGCGCGCGGGCTTGAACTTTTTCTGTCTGCGGGTCGCCGCCGAGCTGCACCTTGGCGAGAATTTCCCGGGCGCGCTTGCGAGCCTCCTCCGGATCTAAAGCCGCGGCGTTCGCCAGTGTGACCCGGCGATGTTTCGTCCCAACCCGATACTGGACGATCCAGGTTCGCTTTCCGCCTGCTCGGAGGCGAATTCCGAACCCTGGCAGAGCGTCATCGAAAACGATCCGTTCGGTTTTTCCAGGCGCGATCTCCAGTGCTCCGATAGTCGCTTTGGTGAGGCGCATGGGTGCTCGGCTGGGAAGCGGTTGGGAAGCACGATCCCGCTTCCCAATGCGCTTTTATGATCCCAGCCGGAAGAGGGTCAGACGCAGAAATCTCTGTCTTATAACGGCTTATGCCGCCAGTTGATGCCTTATGATCACACCGGGTCTCGGCTTTACACGGAGAGGGTCGGGGGTTCGAGTCCCTCACCGCCCACCAGCGCTCCGGCGCCGCGCACCGTCGACGGTAAGGGTAACCGGCTACCGGTAACCGCCGTTCGGCAGTCGGCCGTGATACGGCGTGTTGCGGCAATGGCCCCACGGTCCGCGCCAGTAGCCGGGCGGGCAGCCGTTCCCCGCCCGCACTTGGTACCAGCCGCCGGGCAGCGGCCCGACATAGGGCGTGCGGCGGCAGTGGCCCCAGGGGCCGCGCCAAGCTCCCGGCCCGCATCCTCCCGCCACCAGGGTGATCGGCGCCGCGAGGCCCGGATCGGCCGGGAGCGGCATCGCCTGCGCGCCCGTCACGCACATTGACCCCGGCAACGCCGACACGATCGCGACCGCAGCAGCTTTCATTAAAATATTCATGATCTCTCTCCGAGCAACCGATGCGTATTTATCGTCGTCATCGCGCATTGAACGCGTAAAGATTCCTGTGAGACGCATTAAATATTGGACATGAAAGGAAACAGTTTCGGGAATGCCGTCAATGCGATGCACCGGCGCGAGGAAGCCGCGCGGCCGACCGCGGCGCCCGCCCGGTACGAGCAAGACGTGCCGCCGGAAATCTCAACTGGAGGTGGTGGGCGGCAAAGATGAAGACAAATGCATGAGACTGGAATGGGCAGTCATACCTAGGAATAGGTACTGTAGGCATCGGACTAAACGCGGGCATCCTCGCGGGATCATCTCGAAGCGGAGGGTGCGATGCGAGCAACGATTCCGGATCGCCTGGGTCTCGGCGTCCCCGATGCCGGGAACGGCCTCTCCGCCCGCGTGGCCGTGGCGCGGTCGCGGCTCGTCCGCTGGATCGCGGGCAGCCGGGCGGCCGGGCGCGTCCCGAGCCGGCTCCTGACCGAGGACGAGATCGCCGCGTTCCGGCGCGACGGCTTCGTCACCGTCCCGGCGATCACCACCGCGGAGGAGCTCGACACGCTGCGCGGCGCCTACGACCGCCTGTTCGAGGAGGCGCGCGGCTGGAAGGACGGGAGCCTGTTCGACCTCGTCGACATCGACCGCGGCGCCGGCGAGGCGCGCTCCCCGCAACTTCTCAATCCGTCCCGCTTCGAGCCGCTTCTCCGGGACATCCTGTTCCGGGCCAACGCCTTGGCCATGTCGCGCCAGCTCCTGGGAAGCCGCGCGGCCCTCGTCTTCGAGCACGCGATCCGCAAGCCGCCGAAGATCGGTGCGGCGACCGCGTGGCATCAGGACGAGGCCTTCTACGCCGCCTACACGAACTACCGGGCGATCACGGTCTGGATGCCCCTGCAGGACGTGTCGCCGGAGAACGGCTGCATGCTCTACGTCCCGGGGAGCCACAGGGGGCCGCTCCTCACCCATCGCAGCATCGGCGGCGACCCGCGGATCCACGGCCTCGAGGCGCTGGGGGTTCCGGTGGAGCGCGCGGTCCCCTGTCCGCTGCCGGCGGGCGGCGCCACCTTCCACGATTGCCGGACCCTGCACTGCGCCGGGCCGAATCTCAGTGCCGGACCGCGGCGCGCCTACGCCCTCGGCTTCGGGGTCCGCGCGCCGGAGCATACCCTCCGGCACGAGCATCCCTGGAACGCCGAGAAGCGCACGCTGCGGCAGGAGCGCGAGCGGCAGGCCCGCGGCGGGCTCGCCCGGCTGAAGGCGGGCGCCAAGCAGCAGATCAAGGCGCTCATCCGCTGAGTTGCGGCCCCCGCGCGGGGCCGTCAGGCGGCCGCGTGCACCGCCAGCGCCGCGCGGACGACCGCGTCGGTCTGAAGGTGATGCAGCATGTGGCCGGCCCCCGCCAGGCGCTCGAACCGCGCCCCGGGGATCAGGCCGGCCGCGCGCCGGCCGTGCAGGTCGGTGTTCACCACCAGGTCGGCGCTGCCGCCCAGGATGAGGGTGGGCCGGCGCAGAACCGGGTAGTTGAGGACGCTGCGCGTGAGACCCGGCCAGAGCCAGCCCGCATCCTCGCCCTCGGCGGTGATCTGCGCGGGGCGGCCCGCGAGGGCGAAGGGAAAGTCCCGGGCGAAGCGCGGCGGCATCGCCTCCGGGAAGAACATCGCGTTCCACAGGAGCGGCAGCAGCGCCCGGTCGCTGCTGGCGCCCAGGAGCGCCGACAGGGCGTCGCCGCCGAACGGCAGCGCCCGCGGCCCGAACAGCACCTGCTCCAGCCGCGGCTCAGGGAAGCAGATCGGCGCGACGGCGACGATGCCGGCGACCTCGTCCGGGTGGAGCATGCCGTAGGCGAGGGCGACGGCGGCCCCGAACGAGTGGCCCAGGATGACCGGACGCTCCAGGCCGAGGTGCCGCACCGCTCGCCGGATACAGGCCGCCTGATCCCAGATGTCGGCCGCGCCGCCGCGCGGCCGCCGGCTGAAACCGTGGCCCGGGCGGTCGACGGCCAGCACGCGGAAATGCTCGGCCAGCGCCGGCACGGGGCCGAGCCAGACGTCCTCCAGGCACATCAGCGTGCCGTGGATCGCCACGAGATCCGGCCCGGCGCCGGTCTCCGCGTAGGCGATCGTCCGGTCTTCGGCCAGGGACACGATCCGGCGCGGCACGATCTGGGGATCGGCCTCGGCGCCGGTCCCGCTCCCGGCCTCCCGTGCCGCCCGGGCGGGGCCGGGCAGGGTCTCCATCGCGCCTCCCCCTACAGGCGCCGTCGGCGTCCGGACGAGGTGCCGAGCACCGCGAAGGCCGTGGCCGCGCCGACGCCCAGCAGACCGGCCGCGGCCGCGAGGGGGTGCAGGGTCGCGCGGGTATAGGCGCTGGTCCGCATGACCGGGACGGGCGGGTCGCCCCGCGTCTCCCCCGCCGCGACCGGCGCGTGCAGCGCGCCGTCCGGGTTGCGCGGCGCGCTCCCGCGCTTCTGCAGGGCGATGATCGCCGGGGTGAGATAGTCGTAGGCGCCGGGGGCGAGTTCCTTGCCGGCCACGAAGGCCTTGCCGGCGCCGCCCACGAAGATGTCGCGCTGCGGGTGCACGGCCGCGTGCAGGATGGCGTTCGCCACCTCCTCCGGCGGGTAGATCGGCGGCGGCAGGCTCGGCTCGCGGTCCATGTAGTTGCGCGCCCGCTGGGGCAGGGGCGTGTCGATCGAGGCCGGCTTGATCAGCGTCACCGAGATCGGCGCGTTCTCGTCCATCAGCTCCATGCGCAGGGCGTCGGTGAAGCCCTTCACGGCGTGTTTCGAGGCCGCGTACATGCCCTGGAACGGGAAGGCGAGGTCGGAGGCGATACTGCCGACGTTGATGAGGGCGCCGCCGTGCTGGCGCAGGTGCTCGGTCGCCACGAGGGAACCGTAGACGGTTCCCCAGAAATTCGTCTGGATCAGGCGCTCGTGGTCGGCATCGCTGATCTCGCGCAGCCGGCCGTAGATCGAGCCGCCGGCCACGTTCACCCAGGTGTCGAAGCCGCCGAAGGTCGCCTCGGCCCGGTCGGCCACGGCCTGCACGTCGGACCGCCGGCCGACATCGGCGACGACGTCGATCGCCTTGCCGCCGACGCCCTCGATCTCGGCCCGGATGCGCGCCAGGGCGTCGCCGCTGCGCGCCGCCAGCACCACCCGGGCGCCGCGCTCGGCCGCCATCCGGGCCGTGGCGAGGCCGATACCCGACGAGGCGCCGGTGATCACGATGACCTGCTCGCGGAGCGGCTTGTGCTTCATGCGATATCCCCGACGCTGCGGCGCGGCCGCACGGGAGCGGCCACACGCTAGGCTATCGATCGGGGCGGCCGCATGTTCCGGGCGCACCCGCGGGTGATCGGGTCGCAGGCTGGCCGCCCGGGCACTCAGCGTCCGTAGATGTCCTCGACGCGGATGATGTCGTCCTCGCCGGTGTAGGAGCCGACCTGGACCTCGATCAGCTCCAGCGGGATCTTGCCCGGGTTGGCCAGCCGGTGCATCGACCCGATCGGCAGGTAGACCGCCTCGTTCTCGTGGACCAGCACCACCCGCTCGTCGATCGTCACCTCGGCGGTGCCGCGCACCACCACCCAGTGCTCCGCCCGGTGGTAGTGCTTCTGCAGCGACAGCCGCCCGCCCGGCACAACCTGGATCCGCTTCACCTGGAAGCGCTCGCCGATGTCGATCCGCTGGTACCAGCCCCAGGGCCGGTACATCCGCAGATGCGCGTCCGCCTCCGGCTCCCCGCGGGCCCGCAGCGCGCCGACCAGCTCCTTCACTTGGCCCGAATGCGCCTTGGAGGCCACCAGCACCGCGTCGGGGGTCGAGACCACCACCACGTCCTCCAGGCCCACCACCGCGGTCAGGCCCTCGCCCTGGCTGTGCACGAGGCTGTTCTTCGTGCCGATCAGCGACACCCGGCCGCGCACGGCGTTGCCGGCCTCGTCGTGGTCCAGCACCTGCCAGACCGCGTCCCAGGTGCCGACATCCGACCACGCGAACGACACCGGCAGCACGCCGGCCCGGGCGGTCCGCTCCATGACCGCGTAGTCGATCGAGATCTTCGGCGCCTGAGCGAAGGCCGTCGCGTCGAGGCGCACGAAGTCGAGGTCGGTCACCGCCGCCTCCAGGGCCGCGCGCGCGGCCGCCAGCACCTCGGGGACGAACGCTTCCAGCTCGGCCAGCATCAGGTCGGCGCGGAACAGGAAGTAGCCCGAGTTCCACAGGGCGCCGTCGGTGATCAGCGCCTCGGCGCCGGCCCGGTCGGGCTTCTCGACGAAGCGGGCGACGCGGGCCGCGCCCGGGGCCTCGGCGATCGGCTCGCCGCGGCGGATGTAGCCGTAATCGGTGGCCGGCCGGTCGGGCTCGATGCCGAGCGTCATCGTGTAGCCGGCGCGCGCCCCGGCGGCCGCGCGCTGCACGGCGTCCACGAAGGCGGCCGTGTCGGGCACGACGTGGTCGGCGGCCATGATCAGCACCACGGCCTGCGGGTCGCTGGCGGCGGCGTGCAGGGCTGCGACCGCCACGGCGGCGGCGGAGTCGCGGCCCTGCGGCTCGAGCAGGATGTCGGCGGAGAGACCGAGCTGGTCGCGCTGCTCGGCGACGATGAAGCGGGCCTCGGCCGAGGCGATGACGGTAGGCGTCGCGAAGACGGTGGCGTCCGACACGCGCGCCAGCGTCGCCTGGAAGGTCGAGCGCTCGGCGTCGACCAGCCGGGCGAACTGCTTGGGCATGCTCTCCCGCGACGCCGGCCACAGCCGCGTCCCCGTCCCTCCGCACAGGATCATCGGGTGGATCTGGATCGAAGGTCGGGACATGGCGACGTCTCCCGAGAAGGCTCGGCGGGGTTGGCGTGGCCGAGCCCGCCCCGCGCGGGGGCGATGGACTCTCGGGCGCCGATTTCAGGATCTGCCCTTACCGTCGGGCCGGGACCGGAACAACCTGCGCGAATTATCCGCGCGTCGACGGGCTGGCTCCGTGCAGCGGGATGGTTATCTCTGGCCTGACATGAACGGACCCGCCCCCACCCCTCAGGCCGTCGACCCGGCGCCGTCCCCGCGCCGGATTCCCTCGGTCGAGCGCCTCGTCGGCGGCGCGCCGCCCGCCGATCTCGAGACCTACGGGCGGACGGCCTTCACGGACGCGATCCGGGCGGTGGTGGCCGGGCTCCGGGCGGGGGGCGGTCCCGTCCCGGACGCGGCGGCGATCCGGGCGGCGGCGTCGGCGCGCCTCGCCGCCGAGCGGCGCCCGTCCCTGCGGCCGGTCCTCAACCTGACCGGGACGGTTCTGCACACCAATCTCGGCCGCGCCCTGCTGCCCCGCTCGGCCGCGGAGGCGGTGGCCGCCGTGATGGTGCAGGCGAGCAACCTCGAATTCGATCTCGAGACCGGCGCCCGCGGCGAGCGGGACGATCATGTCGAGGCCCTGATCTGCCGCCTGACCGGCGCCGAGGCCGCGGTCGTCGTCAACAACAACGCGGCCGCCGTCCTGCTGGTGCTGAACGCGCTCGCCATGCGCAGGGAGGTGGTGGTCTCCCGCGGCGAGCTCGTGGAGATCGGCGGCTCGTTCCGGGTGCCGGACGTGATGGTGCGGGCCGGTTGCCGCCTGCGCGAGGTCGGCACCACGAACCGTACCCACCTGCGCGACTACGCGGAGGCCCTCGGGCCCCGCACCGGCCTCGTGATGAAGGTGCACCCGAGCAACTACGCCATCGCGGGCTTCACCGCGGCGGCGGATCCCGTCGCCCTCCACGCCCTCTGCCGGGAGCGCGGCGTGCCGCTGGCGGACGATCTCGGAAGCGGCAGCCTCGTCGACCTCGCGGCCCACGGGCTGCCCCCCGAGCCCACGGTCCGCGCCGCCCTGGAGCGGGCCGACGTCGTCACCTTCAGCGGCGACAAATTGCTCGGCGCGGTCCAGTGCGGCATCGTGGCGGGGCGGAGGGACCTGATCGCCCGCGTGCGCAAGAACCCGCTGAAGCGGGCCCTGCGCGTCGACAAGATGACCTACGCGGCGCTCGAGGCCGTGCTGCGGCTCTACCTGCACCCCGAGCGGCTGCGCGCGGAGCTGCCGACCCTGCGGCTCCTGACCCGCGCGCGCGACGCGATCGCCGCGCAGGCCGAGCGCCTCGCCCCCGCGGTGGCGGAGCGGCTCGCCGGCCGCGCCACGGTCGCGGTCGCCGACTGCATCAGCCAGATCGGATCCGGCGCCCTGCCGGTGGAGACCCTGCCCAGCGCCGCCCTGGTCCTGACGCCGGTCTCCGCGGGCGGCCGCGGCGCGGGCGGGCGGTGCCGGCGGCTCGCCGAGGATCTGCGCCGGCTCCCGGTGCCGGTGATCGGCCGGATCAGCGACGAGGCCGTCCGCCTGGATCTCCGGACGCTCGAGGACGAGCCGGGCTTCCTCGACGCACTGGCGGCGCTCCCGCCCGTCGTGGACGGGAGACGAACCCCATAGGGTTGTTAAGAGAACGGGCCCGACGCTCGGAGCTTGCGCGCCGGCATCCCGTGTTATGGTATGATGACGAACCCGCGGTCGCGGTCGAGTGTGGCGGTGCGTGGACCGCGATGGGCGAACGATATGGCGTACAGTGCCGATACGGCTGAGGCGCAGCCGGAGACGGATCCGCTGCTGCTCGATAACCAGCTCTGCTACGCGCTCTATGCTGCCGCGCATCGGATGACCAAGTCGTACCGGCCGCTGCTCGAGCGGCTCGGACTGACTTATCCGCAATATCTCGTTCTGCTGGTGCTGTGGGAGCAGGACGGCGTCACGGTCTCGGAGATCGGCCGGCGCCTGCGCCTCGATTCCGGCACCCTCACGCCGGTGCTGAAGCGCCTGGAGAGCGCGGGCTTCCTGCTCCGGACCCGGCGCCAGTCCGACGAGCGCGAGGTCGAGATCGCCCTGACGCCGGAGGGCGCCGCCCTGCGCGCCGACGCGGTCTCGGTCCGCGAGAGCGTGATGTGCCAGCTCGAACTCAGCGAGCCGGAGATCCGCGCCCTGCGCAAGGATCTGAGCCTCGTGATCGACCGGCTCAGCGTGAACGACTGAGGACAGCCCGGATAGCGGGGCGCCGCTCCGGAGCTGGCGGCCTCACCGTCGCAGGCGGTTGCCCAGGACGAAGCCGTAGAGTCCCATCAGGATGATGCCGACGCCGCCCTCGATGCCGACCAGAAGGTTGGTGACGCGGCCGGTGGGCTTCAGGCCGATCTCCGGCGGGTTCGCGGTCATCATGTTGAGCGCGCTGTAGCTCAGGAGATCGAGGGGGTTGTAGGTCGGCCCGGCGTCCGGTCCCTCCAGGATGTACAGGCCGCCGGTCAGGCCGAAGAGCCCGCCGAACAGCACGATCAGCAGCGCGAAGGCGCGCGCGATGCGCGACAGGCTCTCGCCGTAATCGCACAACCACTCGACGAAGCGGTCGGCGGTCCAGCGATAGCCGTGCCGCAGGACGCCGGACCAGTCCCGGTCGGACCACGCGGCGCGGGCCTGCTGCCCGGCGTGGAAACGGCCCATCCGGCGGCCGCGCTTGTACGCCCAGCTCGCCGCGTCGTGGCTGCCGATGCTCTTCCAGTTCTGCTCCAGGGCGAGGTAGCTCGCCTGGGCGGCCTCGTAGGCGCCGGCCACCTCCTCGCCGACCGCCCCGCCGAGCTGCTCCACGCTCATCCGCGTGCCGTTGAGCCACGCGCCGGCGAAGCGGGCGTGCCGCAGCCGGCAGGTGGCGAGGTTGAGCCGCACGAGGTCGGTGTCGGAGAGATCCGCCCCGGAGAGATCGGCGCCGTCGAGCTTCGCGCCGGTGAAATGGGCGCCCCGCAGCCGCGAGCCGGCGAGGCTCGCCTTGGTCAGGCTGGCCTCGGCGAAATCCGCGTGGGTCAGGTTGGCGTCTGCGAGCTTGGCCTCGTCGAGCCGCGCCCCGCGGAAGACCGTGTCGTCCGCATCCGCACCGGAGAAATCCGCGCCCCAGAGATCGGCGCCGGCGAAGTCGGTCCCGTCGAGCAGGGCGCCGGACAGGTCGGCGAAGCGCATCGCGGCCTCGCCGAACCGGGCATCCTCCAGCATTGCCCCGGCGAACTTCACCTGCCCGGCGACGATGCCGGTGAAGTCCGCGCCGGAGAGATCGGCCTCGGACAGGTCGGCCGCCTCCAGGATCGCCCCGGTGAAGCGGGTCGAGCGCCCGACCGCGCCGGTGAGGCTCGCCCCGCGCAGGTTCGCGCCGGAGAGGTCGGCCTCCTCCATGCGGGCGCGGGACAGGTCCGCGACGACGAGCGCCAGGCCGCCGGATTCGGCGTCGGTGACGAGGCCGGCATCCGGCACGGCCGCGAGGGCGCCCGGCGCGGCGCTCAGCTGCGACAGGTCCGCGCCCGGCTCGCGCAGGGGCGCCGCGGCGGCGATCCGGCCGACGAGCGCGCGCAGCCGCGAGTCCGCCGGGGCGTCCGGTCGCGCGTCGGGGGGAGTCGCCTGGTCCATCGTCGTTCCTTGCCGGAAGGCGCGACCGGACGCCAGACGCTCCGCTCAGGGCGCGGCGGTCGCGGCCGTCACCCGCACGGTGATCGCCTTGGCGGCGGGGGTCTTGGACTGCTCGTCGTGGTGCCAGAGCGGCAGCAGGACGTTCAGCTCCGGGTAGTACCCGGCGCAGTTGCCCTCCGGGATGTCGTAGGCGATCACCCGCAGGCCGCCCACGCGCCGCGGCACATGGTCGTCCGCCTCGGTCGCCACGTCGACGCTGATCCCGTCCCTCAGCCCCAGCCGCGCGATGTCGCGCCGGTTCATGAACAGCACGTCCCGGGTGCCCTTCACCCCGCGGAAGCGGTCGTCGTAGCCGTAGACCGTGGTGTTGAACTGGTCGTTCGACCGCAGCGTGATCAGGTCGAGCACGTCCGGGCCGCGCTCGGGCAGGTCCGGGTCGGCCTCGAGGCCCTCGGGCACCGCGAAATTCGCCTTCCCGGTCTCGGTCTCCCATTTGCGGTCGCGGGCGCCGAGCGGCTTCGTCAGGCCGCCGGGCTGGAACATCCGGCCGTTCAGGTCGTGGAACACGCTCGGGTAGGTCGCCTCGATCGCGTCGCGCACCCGCCCGTAATCGGCCACCCAGGCATCCCAGTCGATCCGGGGATTGGGCGGCAGCGTCGCCTTGGCGATCTCCGCCACGATCCAGGGCTCGGAGCGCAGGTGCGGCCCGACCGGTTCGGCCACGCCCCGGGAACCGTGGAAGCGCGCGGTGGAATCCTCCATCGACACCGCCTGCCGGCCGCTCGCCTGCTGGTCGATCTCGATCCGGCCGAGGCAGGGCAGGATGTAGGCGACGGCGCCGTTGACGAGGTGCGAGCGGTTGAGCTTGGTCGAGATCTGCACGGTGAGGCGCTGCCGCCGCCAGGCCGGCTCCATCCGGGCGGTGTCGGGCACGGCGCGCAGGAAGTTGCCGCCGAGCCCGACGAAGGCCTTCACGCGCCCGTCGAGGACGCCCTCGCAGGTCTCGACGGTGTTGAGGCCCTTCTCCCGCGGCGGCTCGAAGCCGTAGAGCTCCCGCAGCTTGTCCAGCGGCGCCAGCTCGGGCTTCTCGGTGATGCCGACGGTGCGCTGGCCCTGCACGTTCGAGTGGCCCCGCACCGGGCAGATCCCGGCGCCGGGCTTCCCGATATTGCCGCGCAGGAGCAGCAGGTTCACGAGCATCCGGACGGTCTCGGTGCCCTTGCGGTGCTGGGTCAGGCCCATCCCGTAGATGCCGATCACCGCCTTCGCGCGGGCGTAGACCCCGGCTGCGGCCTCCAGCGCGGTCCGGGTGAGGCCGGAGCGCCGCTCCAGCGCGGCCCAGTCCTGCCCGTCGCAGAAGGCGACGAAGGCCTCGAACCCGTGGGTGTGCTCGGCGATGAAGGCGTGGTCGAGCACCCGGGGCCGGCCGGCGGCCTCCGCGGCCCGGTCCAGGGCGAGCAGGGCCTTGCACAGGCCGGTGAGGGCCGCGAGGTCGCCGCCGGCCTTCACCTGGTGGTACTGCGTCGAGATCTTCGTGGACGAGCGGGTGAGCATCTCCACCGGCGATTGCGGGTCGGTGAAGCGCTCCAGCCCGCGCTCGCGCAGCGGGTTGAAGGTGATGATCTGCGCGCCCCGGCGTCGCGCCTCCTGGAGCGGGTGCAGCATCCGCGGCGCGTTCGACCCGACGTTCTGGCCGAAGAAGAAGATCAGGTCGGTGGTCTCGAAATCCTCCAGGAGCACCGTGCCGACCGGCGCGCCGATGGATTGCGGCAGTGCCACCGAGGTCGGCTCGTGGCACATGTTGGAGGAGTCGGGCAGGTTGTTGTTGCCGTAGAGGCGGGCGAGCAGCGCCCACATGTAGCTCGTCTCCAGCGAGGCCCGGCCCGAGGCGTAGAACACCACCGATCGCGGATCCTGCACGCGCAGGTCCTTCAGCTCCCGGCCGATCTCCGCGAGGGCCTCCGCCCAGGCGACGGGCCGGTAGCGGTCCGTCGCCGGGTCGTAGCGCATCGGGTGGGTCAGGCGGCCCTGCTCCTCCAGGGCGTAGTCGCTCCAGCCGAGGAGCTCCGTCACGGTGTGCGCGGCGAAGAAATCCGGCGTCGCGCGGCGGCGCGTCTGCTCCCAGGCGGTCGCCTTGGCGCCGTTCTCGCAGTACTCGAAGGCGAGCGGCTTGGCGGGCTTCGCCCAGGCGCAGGACGTGCACATGTACCCGTCCGGCTTGTTCTGCTTCAGCAGCATCGCCGAGCCGGTGACCGGCACGCCCTCCCGGGTCAGGATCTCGACGAGGGAGCGGGCCGAGCCCCAGCCGCCCGCCGGCCCGTCATAGGGCTCGATCCGGACGTCGTCGGTCTTCTGCTCGGCCATAGCGCCCTCCCACCCGGCGCAGCGATCACCGGACCGGGGGAACGCGCGAGCGGGCGAATGGGATCACGGGCGCGTCACCGCGCCCGGGGAAGGGTTTCCTCGCCGCCGTCGCGGCTCTAACGTCGACAAGCGGACTGTCCCGCCGGAGGAGGAAATCATGGCCAGCGTCGACGTCGAGATGGTGAAGTGCGCCTGCCAGGACTGCGTCTGCGTGATCCCGGTCGCCAAGGCCGTGTCGCGGGACGGCAAGGCCTATTGCTGCGACGACTGCGCGGACGGCCACAAGGATCACGCCGGCTGCGAGCATGCCGGCTGCGCCTGCCACGGCTAGGGCCGCTCCCGATCGCGGCTCGACGGTCTCGCGACGCATCTGCGGTCGAGACAGCCGCAACGCGCCCCCTCTCCCGCCCGGGAGAGGGTTGGGGTGAGGGGCACGACGTTTCCGGATCGCACGCCGTCGCGGCTCGGTCAGGGTGCGCTGTGTTCGGACAGACCTGATCCCTCACCCTGTCCCTCTCCCGCACGGGAGAGGGGACCCGCGCCTGGCTCGGGACAGGCTCCGCGATCGTCGTCGTCCCGACCTCGGTGAGATCAGGCCTACCAGAGGGTCAGGCGCTCTCGTTTCGGGGCGCCGAAGGCGGGCCCGGAATCGCGACGCTCCGTCGGTGTGAGACCTGCCGACCCCGGCACTGCATCACCGGCTCCGCGGCGCGACCCCGGGATGGCGGGCGATGGGCGCGCGGTCAGGAGACCGCGGCGAGCTTGTCGGCCATCGACTGGTCCTTGTCCCGGCGCGTCGAGAAGATCAGCGTGAAGAAGGTCCGCTGGACGCCGAGCTCGGCGAGCCTCGCCTCGCACCGCTCCGCCAGCGAGCAGATCTCCGACAGCTCGCCCTCGATGTTCGTGCCGTTGGGATGCATCGTGGCGGTGAGCCCGCTCGACTCGATGATCCCCTTGATTTCCCGCACGTAGGGCGAGACCGACGGGCCGACGCCCATCGGCACGATGCAGAGGTCGGCCGAAACTCTCATGGTGCCTGCCTGATCCGGGAGGGGCGGCCCCGGCCGGCAGCGCGACCGGAAGCGGGGCGAGCGGGCAGCCTATCGCCGGCGGCGGCGACTTTCCAGGGCGGCGCCGGCGGTCACGCCTCGCCGGTCTCCAGCGCCGCGGCCCGCACCGAGGGCAGGCACGGATTGGCGTTGTCGCTGCGCCACGCGAGCCACAGCTCCGGTCCGGTCGCGGCCGGCAGGGCGATCGGCCGGAGCCGGATGTCGGCCATGCTGTTGCCCCGGGCGCTGCCCGGCACCAGCGCGACGCCGATGCCGGCGCCGACGAGGGCCAGCATCGCGTGGACCTGGTTCACCCGCTGCACGATCCGGGGCTGCACGCCCCCGGCCTCGAACAGACGGTCGAGCAGGTCGATGAAGTAGCGGCCGCCCCGGGGCGACCACGTCACGAAGGCCTCGCCGTCGAGGTCCCTCAGGGTCGGCGCGCGCGCCGCGGCGAGGCGGTGCCCGCGCGGGACCGCGAGGAGGAGCCGCTCGCGCGCCAGCGGCGCGGTGGCGATCGCGGATTTCGGATCCTGCAGGACCGGGGCCGGCCGCAGGATCGCGAGATCCGTGCGGTTCTCGCCCAGCGCCAGGATCTGCTCGTCCGAGACCATCTCCTCCAGCACGAGGTCGACCTCGGGCAGCGTCCGGCGGACATGGGCGACGACCTGCGGCAGCGTCCGGTAGGCCGAGGCGGCGGTGAAGCTGAGGCGCAGCACCCCGCTCTCGCCCCGAGCGGCGCGGCGCGTGATGCGGGCGGCGTTCTCGGCCGCCGCCAGCACCCGGTAGGCCTCGGCCAGGAAGGTGCGGCCCGCCGGGGTCAGGCGCACCGCCCGGGTGGTCCGCTCCAGCAGCGTCACGCCCAGCGTCTGCTCCAGCATCTGGATCTGCCGCGACAGGGGCGATTGGGTCAGGTTCAGCCGCGTCGCGGCCCGGCCGAAATGCATCTCCTCGGCGACGGCGACGAAGCTGCGGGCGTGGCCGAGATCGAACATTGATGCAGGATCCGGGATAATCCAGCCAAAATCAACGTTGGACGCATTTAACGCCGGCGCCTAACCCCGGACGCGACACCGAACGGTGCGTTCCAGGGAGAGGATCGATGGCGAGCATGAACCCGGCCGAGATGGCGCGCGTGCTGGGCTCCGGCCTGCTGTCGTTCCCGGTCACGCATTTCCGCGACGACCTCAGCTTCGACGAGACCGCCTACCGGGACAATCTCGGACGTCTCGCCGACTACAAGGTGTCGGGCCTGTTCGCCGCCGGCGGCACCGGCGAGTTCTTCTCGCTGACGCCCGCCGAGATCGACCGCGTCCTGCGCGCCGCCGTCGAGGAGACCCGCGGCCGGACCCCGGTCATCGCCCCCGCCGGCCAGGGCACCGCCCTGGCGGTCGAGATGGCCCGGGCCGCCGAGGCCGCCGGCGCGGACGGGATCCTGCTGCTGCCGCCCTACCTGGTCGGCTCCGAGCAGGCCGGTCTCGCCGCCCATATCGAGGCGGTCTGCCGCGCGACCGCCCTGGGGATCATCGTCTACAACCGCGCCAACGCCCAGCTCGACGAGCGGACGCTGGCCGGCCTGTGCGAGCGCTGCCCGAACCTCGTCGGCTTCAAGGACGGCGTCGGCGACGTCGAGCTGATGACCCGGGTCTACGCGGCGCTGGGCGACCGCCTGACCTATATCGGCGGCCTGCCCACCGCCGAGACCTTCGCGCTGCCGTACCTGGAGATGGGCGTCACCACCTACTCCTCGGCGATCTTCAACTTCCTGCCGGAATGGGCGCTGTCCTTCTACGACAGCGTCCGCCGCCGGGACCGCGACGCGGTCTACCGGGAGCTGCGCGACTTCGTCCTCCCCTACATCGCGATCCGCAACCGCAAGCGCGGCTACGCGGTCTCGATCGTCAAGGCGGGCATGAGCGCCGTCGGCCGCCACGCCGGCCCGGTCCGGCCGCCGCTGACCGAGCTCGACGCGGCCGAGCGCGCCGAGCTGACGGCCCTGATCGGCGACCGCCGCTGAGCCCCCGCCTCGACACCCAAGACGGATCCGCCGAGCCAACGGCGGCCACGACCCGCTTCCCGGATCAACCGGATGGCGACGAGCCAGGGAGAACGTCCATGAGTGCCAGTTCGACCGGCGCGCCGAGCACCCTGCTCGCCGCCGCCGACGCGGGTCGCCGCACCCGCGTCCGCCTGCTGATCGTGGCGATGCTGTTCGCCGCCACGACGATCAACTACGCCGACCGCGCGACCATCTCGATCGCCGGGCCCGACATGGCCAAGGAACTCGGCCTCTCGCCGGTCCAGATGGGCTACGTCTTCTCGGCCTTCGCGTGGTCCTACGTCCTCGCCCAGATCCCGGGCGGCTGGCTCCTCGACCGCTACAGCGTCAAGTGGGTCTACGCCGCCGCCGTCGCCCTCTGGTCGGCCTTCACGCTGGTCCAGGGCGCCGTGGGCTTCTTCACCGGCCTGACCGCCGTGGTGCTGCTCTTCGCCCTGCGGCTCGCCGTCGGCCTCACCGAGGCGCCGGTCTTCCCCGCCAACGCCCGGATCGTCGCCGCGTGGTTCCCGACCCGGGAGCGCGGCATGGCCTCGGCGTTCTTCAACTCGGCGCAGTACTTCGCCACGGTGCTGTTCACGCCGCTGATGGCGTGGATCGTCCACACGTTCGGCTGGCACCACGTCTTCACCAGCATGGGCCTGCTCGGCATCGCCTTCGCGGTGCTGTGGCTGCGCGTCGTCGACAGCCCGAAGCACCACCCGGCGATGAACCAGGCGGAGCGGGACTACATCGAGGCCGGCGGCGCGCTGCTCGACATGGACGGCCAGAGCCGGGGCAGGCAGGGCGATGCCGGCCGGACGCTGCGCCAGCTGCTCGCCAACCGGATGCTGCTCGGCATCTATGTCGGCCAGTACTGCATCACGGTGCTGACCTACTTCTTCCTGACGTGGTTCCCGGTCTACCTCGTCAAGGAGCGCGGCCTGTCGATCCTGCAGGCCGGCTTCGCGGCGGTGCTGCCGGCGCTGTGCGGCTTCATCGGCGGCATCCTCGGGGGCGTGATCTCCGACCTGCTCCTGCGCCGCGGCTTCTCGCTGACGGCGGCCCGCAAGATCCCGATCGTCGGCGGCATGCTGCTGTCGATGAGCATCATCGGCTGCAACTACGTCCAGGCGGACGCGGTCGTGGTCGGGCTGATGGCGCTGGCCTTCTTCGGCAAGGGCATCGGCGCGCTCGGCTGGGCGGTCGTCGCCGACACCTCGCCGCGGGAGAGCGGCGGCCTCTCGGGCGGCCTGTTCAACACCTTCGGCAACACCGCCGGCATCACCACGCCGATCGCGATCGGCTACATCGTCCAGAGCACGGGCTCGTTCAACGGCGCCCTGGTCTTCGTCGGCCTGAACGCCCTCGTCGCCTGCTTCTGCTACCTCGTGGTGGTCGGGGAGATCCGCCGCGTCGAGCTCAAGGCCCACTGACCCGCCCGCCGGGCCGGCCCCGGCCGGTCCGGCTCCGCAACGATCCCGCCCCGCGCCCGGCGAAGACCGGCCGGGGGCCCCCGAGGAGGACGCCATGGATCACGCCAAGGATCACGCCAAGGATCACGCCAAGGATCACGCCAAGGATCACGTCACGTCGAACGAGAGCCGCCACGCCGCCCGCCACACGCCGACCGTGACCGCTATGACGGTGGTGCCGGTGGCCGGCCACGACAGCATGCTGCTCAACCTCTCGGGCGCGCACGGGCCGTACTTCACCCGCAACCTCGTGATCCTGACCGACTCCACCGGCGCCACCGGCCTCGGCGAGGTTCCCGGCGGCGAGGGCATCCGCAGGACCCTGGAGGATGCCCGGGACCTCGTGATCGGCCAGCCGCTCGGCGCCTGGAACGCGGTGCTCAACGCCATGCGGACCCGCTTCGCCGATCGCGACGCCGGCGGCCGCGGCCTCCAGACCTTCGACCTGCGCATCACCATCCACGCGGTGACGGCGGTCGAGTCCGCCTTCCTCGACCTGCTCGGCCAGTACCTCGACGTGCCGGTGGCGGCGCTCCTGGGCGAGGGCCAGCAGCGCGACGCGGTCGAGATGCTGGGCTACCTGTTCTACGTCGGCGACCGCACCCGCACGGATCTCGGCTACCGGGCGCCGAGTGCCCGCGACGGCTGGTTCCGCCTGCGCGACGAGGAGGCGCTGACCCCCGAGGCCGTGGCCCGGCTCGCCGGGGCCGCCTACGACCAGTACGGCTTCAACGACTTCAAGCTGAAGGGCGGCGTGCTGCGCGGCGAGGACGAGATCGCCGCCGTCACCGCGATCCACGAGCGGTTCCCCAAGGCCCGCGTGACGCTCGACCCGAACGGCGCGTGGTCCCTCGACGAGGCGATCCGCCTCTGCAAGGGCCAGGGCCACGTCCTGGCCTACGCGGAGGATCCCTGCGGCGCCGAGGGCGGGTTCTCGGGCCGCGAGATCATGGCCGAGTTCCGCCGCGCCACCGGCCTGCCCACCGCGACCAACATGATCGCCACCGACTGGCGGCAGATGAACCACGCGATCCAGCTCGGCGCCGTCGACATCCCGCTGGCGGACCCGCACTTCTGGACGCTCGCCGGCTCGGTCCGGGTGGCCCAGCTGTGCCGCGACCACGGCCTGACCTGGGGCTCGCACTCGAACAACCACTTCGACGTGTCGCTCGCGATGTTCACCCACGTGGCCGCGGCGGCGCCGGGCAACGTCACGGCGATCGACACCCACTGGATCTGGCAGGACGGCGAGCGCCTGACCAAGGAGCCTCTGGCGATCCGCGGCGGCCTCGTGCGGGTGCCGGAGCGGCCGGGCCTCGGCATCGAGCTCGACATGGCGGCGGTGGAGGCGGCCCACGCCCTCTACCGCGACCACGGCCTCGGCGCCCGCGACGACGCGGCCGCCATGCAGTTCCTGATCCCCGGCTGGACCTTCGACAACAAGAAGCCCTGCCTGGTCCGCTGAGGCCCGACCCGGGCCCGCGCCGTCAGACGCGCGAGCTCGGGCGGTAGAACGGCTCGTGCCGCGACGGGTCGATGTAGTCGGCGTAGAAGCGCCGCGCGTGGGGGAGCAGCGCCTTCGAGAGCTGGCGCCGCTCGACCTCGTCGTCCGAGAGCGCCCGCGACAGGTCGTCGTGGAGCGCCTTCAGGGCGGCGTCGCGGTCGACCCGCGTGAAGCGCCCGTCCGCGTAGAGCACCTCGCCCTCGCACAGCACCGCGGTGACGCCGCCGGTCTTGGCCCGCTGGATCACCGCGTCGAGGAGCGGCGTCTCCGGGTCGAGATACGGGTAGGCGATCTGGTCCCAGTCGATCAGGACGAGGTCGGCGCCCTTGCCGACCTCGATCGTGCCGAGGCCGTCGCCGTAGGGGGTGGTGCGGGCGCCGCCGACGGTCGCCATCCGCAGCACCTGCGCCATGCTCGGCACGTCGGCCTCGTCCATGCCGGGCACCCGGTGGGCGCGCAGCACGAGGCGCATCTCCTGGAGCATGTCGCGGTCGTCGTTGATGCCGGCCTCGTCGAGGCCGATCGCCGTGTTGATGCCCTTCGCCTCGAACCGGTTGAGCGCCGCCACGCCGGAGCGCAGCCGGAAGTTCGACGAGCAATTGTGGCAGATGCAGGTGCCGGTGGCCGCCACCCGGTCGATGTCGGATTCGTTGAGCCAGACGCCGTGGCCGAGCGTCAGGCGCGGACCGAGCATCCCGAACCGGTCGAGGTACTCGAGGGCGGTACCGCCGCCGCGCTTCTCCGCGTAGGCCTTCTGGTAGGCGGTCTCGACGAGATGCATGTGCATCGGCACGTCGTAGGATTCGGACAGTCCGGCGAGCCCTTCGAGGGCCGCGTCGGAGCACCAGTGCAGGTTGGCGGGCGCCAGCTGGATCTTGGCGCGCGAGGCCCCCTCCTGGCCGGCATGCAGGCTGCGGAAGAGCGAGAAATTGTCCTCCAGGGACATCTGGAAGCGCTCGAACCAGCGCTTCATCGGGTCCTGCAGCGGCGCCGGCAGGCTCGCCACGAAATCCATGTCGGCCTGGTAGACGAGACGGTTCTGGTCGCGGACCGCGAAGCAGTACGAGACCCGCATGCCGATGTCGCGATAGGCGCGCAGCACCTCGTTGGAGCGCGCCTCGACCTCCTCCAGGCTGCCCGGCATCCAGCCGTGGATGTGCTGGACCGTGGTGATCCCGGAGCCGATCATCTCGAAGGCCGAGTAGAGGGTGTCGAGGTAGAGGTTCAGGTTGCGCGCCACCATGCGGGTGACGAACCACAGCTCCAGGGGCATGTCGGGTGAGCCGAGCTGCACCGGCGTCAGGCCGACATGGTGGTGGCCGTTGACGAAGCCCGGCAGCAGGATCTCGCGGCCGGAGCCGATCACCGGGGCGTCGGGGTAGCGGGCGTGCAGGTCCGCGTAGGTGCCGACCGCCGCGATGACCCCGTCCTTCTGAAGGACCGCGCCGTCGGCGATCTCCTCCCAGCGATCGTGGTCGAGGGTACGGGTGATCATCCGCCGGCTGCGGATCAGCGATGTGGCCATGGTCGTGTCCGTGTTGGGGGAGGGGGTCAGACGAGCGCTTCCTGCTCGGCGAAGGCCCGGTCGACCTCGTCGCGCAGGAGCTCGGTGAGGTGACGCCGCAGCGCCTCGGCCTCGGGCGAGAACGGGTCGCGCGGGCGGGCGAGGTCGTTGCGGACGATCGTCTTGATCCGACCGGGGCGGGCGGTGAACACCACCACGCGGTCGGCGAGCGCCACCGCCTCGTCGATGTGGTGGGTCACGAACAGCACCGAGGCGCCGCTGTCGCGCCAGACGTCGAGCAGGAAGTCCTGCATCTTCTGGCGGGTCTGGACGTCGAGCGCCGCGAAGGGCTCGTCCATCAGCAGCACCTTCGGGCGCATGGCCAGCGCCCGCGCCACGGCCACCCGCTGGCGCATGCCGCCGGACAGCTCGTCCGGCCGCTTGTCGAAGGCCTCGGCCAGGCCGACGCGCTGGAGCGCCGCCCGGGCGACGCTCCGGCGCTCGGCCTCCGGCACGCCCTTCAGCGACAGGCCGAAGCTGACGTTCTGCCAGACGCTGAGCCAGGGCAGCAGCGAGGTCTCTTGGAAGATCAGGCTGCGCTCCGGCGACGGGCCGGTGACCGGTTCGCCGAAGGCCAGGAGCTCGCCCCCGGAGGCGGGTTCGAGCCCGGCGATCAGGTAGAGCAGCGTGCTCTTCCCGCAGCCCGAGGGTCCGAGGAACACCACGAACTCGCCGGGCCGCACGGTGAGGTCGATGTCGCGCAGGGCCTCGTGGGCGCGGGCGGTGCCGGCCGCCCAGACCTTGGCGACGCCGCGGCAGGAGACGGCGTCCTGGGATGCAGGATCAGAGGCCAAGGGAGGACCCCGCGTCGCGCGGCAGCCAGTACAGCAGCCGCCGCTGGACCAGCCGGAACAGCAGGTCGAAGGCGAAGCCGAGCAGGCCGATCAGCGTGATGGTGAAGAAGACGAGCGACGGGTTGAACGTGTTGCGCGCCAGCATGATCACTTGGCCGAGCCCGTAGCCGACGCCCGTCGCCTCGGCGACGAGCACCACCATCCAGGCGCCGAACAGGTTGAGGCGCAGCACCGCGAGCAGGCCCGGCAGGATCGCCGGCACGATCACCCGGGCGTAGATCTGGCGCTTCGTCGCCCCCATGGTCCGGGCGACGTTGATGTAGTTCCGGTTGACCCCGTCGATCTGCTGGATGGTCGAGAGCACCATCGTGAAGAACAGGGCGATGAACACCATGAAGATCGCCGGGGCGTTGCCGATCCCGAACATGAAGATCGCCACCGGCAGCCACGCGATCGGCGAGACCGGCGCCAGGAGCGTGATGGTCGGCAGGGTCAGACGCTCGAACAGCTTGAAGTAGCGGATCCCGACGCCGACCAGGATCGACAGGGAGGCCGCCAGGGCGAGGCCCGCCAGCACGCGGCCGGTAGAGGCGAGCACCGTGATCAGCACCGCCATGGCGGGGCTCGGGCCGGTATTCATCCCGGTGCCGATCTGCCAGCGCTGCGCGGTGTTGAAGAAGCGCGCCTGCTCGGCGAGGTTGCCGAGGAAGATGTGCGGCGGCGGCAGGAGCTTGGCGTCGGCGATGCCGAGCGCCCAGAGCAGCTCCCAGAGACCGGCGAAGCAGCCGACCGAGACCAGCATCCAGCCGGTCCGCTGCAGGAGCGGGACGAGCCCGTCGGGCAGCGCGAGGCGCTGACCGAACGGGAGGCGCGGCCGGACGTGCGGGACGGCGGCGCGGGCGAGATCGACGGCCATCCGCTCAGGCCGACTTCAGCTTGAGCTTGCCGTAGAGGTCCGGGTTCTCGGCGATGACCTGCTCCAGCAGGGTCCAGTCGATCGCGTCGCGGCCGGGCTTCTTCTTGATGTAGCCCATCTCGGCCACGGAATCGGTCCGGTCGAGGATGAACTGCGTCTGATTGCGGGCGTCCACCACCGACGGCTGCCGGCCCATGGCGAGCTGGGCGTTGCTCATCGAGGTCTTGTAGTAGGAGCCGACGAGCTTGTTCAGGGCGGCCTGGGGGTCGCCCTCGGCCATGGCCTGGGCCTTCATCATGCCCTTGATCAGGGCCTTCACGGCGGCCGGGTTCTTGGCGATCAGCTCGTTGCGGACCGCCAGCACGCAGTCGGTGTAGCCCTTGCCGTAGATGTCGGTGCCGTCGGAGAGCTTCACCGCGCCCTTCACGTCGGTGAGCAGCGCGGTGCCGTAGGGCTCGATCGTCGAGATGATGTCCAGCGCCCCGGCGCGGAACGCCTCCACGGCCTCCGGGGTCGAGCCCATGTAGCGGACCGTGATGTCCTTGAAGGCGACGCCGTTCTTCTTCAGCCAGTCGTAGGGCAGGACCTCCAGCGTATCGAGCTGGAAGGTGCCGAGCGTCTTGCCCTTGAGCTTCTCGGGGCTGTCGAGGCCCGGCTGGGCCACGAGCACGCAGCCCTCGATGCCGCCGCCCGCCACGATCTTCACCGGGGCGCCGGCGTCGTAGAGCGCCATGAAGCTCGTGTAGGGCATCACGCCGGCATCGACCTGGCCCATCCCGAGGAAGGTGACCTGATCCGAGAAGGTCGGCGTGTTGACGAAGTCGATGGTGAGCCCGTCATCCTTGGCGAGCTGCATCGCCTCGGCCAGGAAGAAGTTCAGGTTGCAGAAGCCGGTGCCGTGGGTCGCCCGGATGCCGGTGGCCGCCGCGGCCGGGCTCGTCAGTCCCGGGCCCACCGCCAGGGTCAGCGCGGCGGCGGTCCCGCCGAGGAAGCGCCTGCGGCTGGGCTTGAACCGCGTGAAATCCGGGACGCGATAATCGCCGTGACGGTCGCACATATCGACTCTCCTCAGAGGGCGGATCGCGCGATCCGCCGGACGGCGCGTGCCGGTGCTGAATCGGAGGGATCGGAGCTCGGGACAGGCTCAAGGCAGTCGCGGAGATCCGGTCGCCCGGCACCTCACCACATCGACGGCACGCCAACCTCTAGCCGCCGCCGGGGCGACGCTGCGCTGGTGAATACGAACCAAGAAGCGTGCCAGACGCGGGGATCGGCGCCGTCGAAGAGCCGCACCGCCGTCCTCGCGAGCGGCGCGAAGCGATCCAGCAGCGCCACGCCTCCGGACGTCGCGCTGCCCTGGGTTCACTTCGTTGCGCTCGTGATGACGGACACCGTCGGCGCGCCGGGTCTCGACCGGTCCGCCGCCCGCGAAAGCGGCTGAGTGCCGCCGGCGTATTCAGCCGGGCTCCTCGGACAGTGCCGGACCGGCCTCAGCCGCGCGCGGAGCGCTCGGCCCATTCCCGGCGCAGGACGGCGTACTGCATCGTGTTCTCGAAGATCGGGTTGCCCCGGTCGTCGTCCACGAAGGAGATGAACTCGCGGAACAGACCCTCGGGGCGCATCCCCAGCGCCTCGCACAGGCGGCGCGAGGCGGCGTTGTCCTCCTCGACATAGGCGTAGAGCCGCCGCGCCCGCCGCTCGGAGAACAGGTGTCCGAACAGGGCGGTCGCGGCCTCGCGGGCGTAGCCCGCGCCGCCGTACGCGGCGTTGAAGTTCCAGCCGACCGAGAAGGTGTCGGGCGGTTCTGGGAGGCAGAACAGGTCGCCGATCAGCCGGTCGGACGCGGCCAGGCACACGGCCACGTGCTCGTCGTCGCGGCCGCGCCGCTCGGCCTCCGCCTGCGCGTCCGCCGGCGTGTCGAGGCGGCCGCTCAGGAAGCAGCGCGCCCGCGGCCGGTGCAGGTAGGCGAACAGGTCGGCGGCGTCGTCCGGCCTGAAGCGCCGCAGGATCAGGCGGTCGGTCCGGATGGCGATCATGGGGCTCCCGGTCGGGGCCGCGCTACGCGGCCACGAGGTTGAAGGTGCGGTCGGCCGGCGCGAGGCTCACCCGCCGCCCCCAGTCGAAGGCGACGAAATCCTGCTCGATCCCGTCCGAGAACACCACGCCGCCCTCGTTCATCCGCGACACCACGGTGAGGGGCGACCCGGCGAACTTGCCGCCGCGCAGGTCGGTGCCGGTGGCGACGCTCGGGAACGGCTCGCGCACCCAGTAGCCGAACGCCGCCTCCTCGATGCCGACCTCCACGGTGAGGTGCGTGGCCTCGCTGATCGAGCGCGCCCAGCCGGTCAGGCCGGTGCCCGAGGCCACGATCAGGCCGCTCGACGAGTGGTCCTCCGCCCGCGCCCCGTCGTCGATCCGGTAGCGCGCCGATTGGTGGCTGCGGTGGCCGACGAAGATCTCGTTCAGGGCGAGCAGCCGCTCGCCGCCGTCGAAGGTCGCCTGCACCATGGTGCGCCGCTGGAGGGGCGCGGCGCCGGCGGCGCTGGCGGGCAGGAGCGCGCGCAGGGCCTCGACCCGCGCCCGGGCCAGCACGCCGTCGTAGAGGTCGGGGGCCGGGTTGACGCCGACCACCGGCTGCCCGTCGAGGTACTTGGCGACGTTGGCCACGAGCCCGTCCTGCCCCACCGCCACGACCACGTCCTCGGGGGCGAACAGGAAGCGGTCGAGGTCGGGGCGCCGCACCAGGGCCTGCCGCCAGTCCAGGGGCACGCAGGCCCGGGCCTCGGCGAGCACGGCCTGGAACTGGGCGTGGCGCGCCTCGACCTCGGCGAGCGTCTGGTCCCGGCTCTCCAGGAAGAACCGGACTTGGCCGCGGGTCGCGTGCCGGGCGATGAGCAGCTCGTAATCCGTGTCGCGGATCACGAAGACCGCGCGGGGGGTGATGGCCGGCACGGCGGGCCTCCTCAGCGCGGCGCGAGCCGCGCGGGAAGCGCGCCCCGGAACTCGCCGAGGACCGCCGCCAGCAGGTCGGGCGTGACGTTGACGTGCTCGATGGTCTCCAGCTTGCCGGCGAGCTCCCGGGCCGCCAGCCCGAGCAGCACGGCGGGCGGCATGTCGCGGTAGACGGCGGCGCGGCGCTGCTCCGCCTCGGCCCGGGCCCCCTCGACGAGCCGGATCCGCTCGGCCTCCGCGGCCGCCTCCAGGCCCCGCGCCTCCGCGACGCCGGCGGCGCGGTCGCGGGCGTTCTCGGCTTCCTGCGCGATCAGCACGGTCTCGCGCCGGGCCAGCTCGGTCTTGGTCGCGAGCTCGTTCTCCGCGATGGCGCGCTCCTTCTCGACGGCGAGGGCGCGCCGGGCGAAGGTCGCCTCGTCGGCCTTCTGCTGCAGGGCCTCGAAGGTCGGCGTCTGCAGGGCGCGCTCCAGCTCGCTGGTCGGCGCGAGGTTGGTGAGCCGCACCGACACCGCCGCGACGCCGATCTCGGCCAGCGCCGGGGCGGCGACCAGCACCCGCTCCAGCACGGCGCGCAGCGGCTCCGGCCCGGCGTCGAGGAGGGCGCCGATCGGGCTCGCGCCGAGATACTGCAGCACCGCCTGGCCGGCGATGCCGCCGAGGCGGCCCTCGATCCGCTCGATCGGCTCGCCCTGCAGGCGCCCGGTGCGGAGGTCGATCGAGAAGTCGACCCGGCTCGCCAGCAGCTCCGGATCGACGACGTGCCAGCCGATCGTCCCCTGGACCACGACGGTCTGGAAGTCCCGGCTCCGGCCGCGGACGAACAGGGTCATCTCGCGATCGTCGACCGGCACCTCGCTGATGCTGGCGGTCTCGGGCCGGAACCAGAAGACCAGACCCCGCCCGCTCTGCCGGACCCGGCCGTTGCGGAAGCGGACGATGTGGCTGCTCGCCTCGCTGCGGAGCTGGGCAATCACACCGATGTTGCGGACCGTGGCCATGATGGTCTCCTCGAAGCGCTCTCCGCCGGAGTGGGTGCCGGTTCGGCTCGAGAGAGCGCGTTGAAACAAAGCCTCAGAACTGACCCGAGCTGTCGAAGCGGAAGAGTTCGGCGGGGCGGAACGCCGTCCCGGCCTCGCGGGCGCCCGTCGGCGCGATCCAGCCCCGGTCGCGCATGCGGCGGCGGAAGGCGGATTTGTTGAGGGGCGCGCCGCGGATCGCCGCGTGCACGTCCTGGAGCTGGCGGAGGGTGAAGTGCTCCGGGAGCAGCGCGAAGCCGACATCCGTGTAGTCGAGCTTGCCGCGCAGCCGCTTCACGGCGAGCGCCAGGATGTCGGCGTGGTCGAAGGCGAGGGCGAGGGGGCCGCCGTTCTCCGACTCGGCCGAGACCGGGCCGCCGGCCTCGCCCGCCCAGGGCACGACCAGTGCCGCCGCCGTCAGCGCGGCGCCGCCCGCCAGGGCCTCGGTGAAGGCGGCCTCCGGCAGCAGCGCTAAATAGGCGACCGAGACGATGCGCATCCGCGGATCCCGGTCCACCGCGCCGAAGCTGTAGAGCTGCTCGAGCCGCGCCCGCCTGATCCCGGCCTTCTCGCGCAGGACGCGCCCCGCGGCGGCGTCGAGGGTCTCGGCGATGTCCACGAACCCGCCCGGCAGCGCCCAGAGGCCGGCCTGAGGCTGCCGGCTCCGCCGCAGGAGGAGGGCGGCGAGCCGCCCCGCCCGGATCCCCAGCAGGACGAGGTCGACCGCCAGGGCGGGCCGCTCGTAGGCCTCAGGGTCGTAGCCTGCCAGGAACTCGGATTCGGTCATCGGCCGATTTCTACTCAAGTTGAGCATAACTAAGACGCGGATTGCGCATATGTCAAGCCGGGAGCGGATCCGTCAGGACGCGTCGCGCGGCGCACAGCTCCGCACCGGCGCCGGACAGATCCGCCCGGGCGCGGCCGGCAGGTACGGCCCGAGCCGGGAAAAGGGCGAAGCTTCTCGTGGCGGCGGGGCGGCGGGCGCGGGAGCTTCAGCGACGGGCCGGCCCCGATCCGCCGGCGCAGGAGGTTTCCCCGATGCCGTTCTTCGCTCCACGATCCGCGTTCGAGCCCCCCCGCAACGCCGCGCTGTCACCCCTCTTCCTCGCGCTGCTGGCGCTCCTCGTCATGCTCGCCTCGGCCCACGCGGCGCCGGGGCCGGCACGGGGCGGCCTCACGCTGCGCGGGCCGTCCGGCACCGCGCCGGTCGAGGCCGTCCAGCTCGCGACCGACATCAGCGTCGACGTCAGCGGCCCGACCGCCCGGGCCACCGTCACCCAGGCCTTCCGCAACGTCACGGCGGAGTGGGTCGAGGGCACCTACCTGTACCCCCTGCCGGAGGACGCGGCCGTCGACGGGATGAAGCTCGTCGTCGGCTCCCGCGTGATCGTCGCCGACATCCGCGAGCGGGCGGCGGCCAAGCGCGCCTACGAGGCCGCGAAGGCGGCCGGGCAAGCGGCGGCGCTCACCGCGCAGGAGCGGCCCAACGTGTTCACCAACGCGGTCGCCAATATCGGCCCCGGCGAGACGGTGCTGGTCCAGATCACCTATCAGCAGACGATCCCCGTCTCCGGCGAGACGCGGACGCTGCGCCTGCCCCTGGTCGTCGCGCCCCGCTACAAGCCCGCCCCCGCCTCGGTGGACGCGGTCTCCCTCGACGGCACGGCCGCGGCGGCCCGCGACCCGGTTCCGGATCGCGCCCGGATCAGCCCGCCGGTGCTCGACCCGGCCCTGTCCCCGCCGACCAACCCGGTCGCCGTCACCGTGCGGCTCCGGGCGGGCTTCGCCGTCGGCGCCGTTCAGAGCGCGACCCACGCGATCCGCGTGATCGAGACCGGCCCGGAGGCGCGGACCGTCACGCTCGCCGAGGGCGTCGTGCCGGCCGACCGCGATCTCGAGCTGACCTGGGCGCCGGTCCCGAGCCGGATGCCCGGCCTCGGCCTGTTCCGCGAGACCGTGGCCGGCCGGACCTATCTGCTGGCCGCCGTGAGCCCGCCGGCGATCGAGGCCGACGCGGCCGCCCGGCCGGCGCGCGACGTCACCTTCGTCATCGACAATTCCGGCTCGATGTCGGGCGCCTCGATGCGGCAGGCCAAGGCCGGGCTGCTGGCCGGCCTCGGCCGCCTGAGCCCGCGGGACCGCTTCAACGTCATCCGCTTCGACGACACCTGGGACGCGCTGCATCCCGAGCCGGTCCCGGCGACGCGGGCGGCCCTGGCCGAGGCTGAAGCCTTCGTCGCCGCCCTGGAGGCGCGCGGCGGCACCGAGATGCTGGCGCCGCTCAAGGCGGCGCTCGCCGACCCGCACCCGGAGGACGGGCGCGTCCGCCAGGTCGTGTTCCTCACCGACGGCGCCGTCGGCGACGAGGAACGGATCTTCGCGGCGATCCACGCGGATCTCGGGCGCACGCGCCTGTTCATGGTCGGCATCGGCTCGGCGCCGAACGGCCACCTGATGCGCCACGCCGCCGAGATCGGCCGCGGCAGCTTCACCGAGATCCGCGACCTCGCGCAGGTCGGCGAGCGGACCCGGGCACTGTACGAGAAGCTGGAATCCCCCGCCGTCACCGACCTGACCGCGACCTTCTCGGTCCCGGGCGTCGCGGTCACGCCGGGCGCGCTGCCCGACCTGTACCGCGGCGAGCCGCTGGTCTTCGCCGCGCGGCTGCCGGGATCGGCCGAGGGAGGGCTCCACGGGACCGTGACCGTATCGGGCCGGGTGGGCGGCCGGACCTGGACCCGGACGCTGCCGCTCTCCGGAGCGGGCGAGGGCGCCGGCATCTCCAAGGTCTGGGCGCGCTCCCGGATCGGCGAGACCGAGACGGCGCGCATCACCGGGCGGCTCGGCGCGGACGCGGCCGACGCCACCATCCTGGCGCTGGCCCTGGAGCACGGCCTGACGACGCGGCTGACCAGCCTCGTGGCCATCGACGCGACCCCGCGCCGCACGCCGGGCACGGCCCTCGTCGCCGCCGACCTGCCGCTGAACCTGCCGGCGGGCTGGGACTTCGCCAAGGTGTTCGGCACGGACCGGCCCGGCGCCGCGCCCGCCGACGACGGGGCGGCCCGGATCGTGCCGATCCGCGCCGACGGCGGGGCGGTCGACCTGCCGCAGACCGGGGCCGGGATCGTGGCGCAGCTCGGCCTGGGCCTGCTCCTCGCCCTGTTGGGCCTCCTGCTGCGCACCGGCCCGACGATCGGCGGCCGGCGGACCGGGAACGCGCGATGAGCCGCCGTCCGGGGACCGGACTGGGGAGGGCCCTCGCGGCCCTCCTCACCCTCGCGGGAATCGGGCTGGCGGCGCAGGCCGCCTGGATCCCCGCCAAGGCCGCCCTGGCGCAGCTGCTGCTGGAGCGCGCCTTCGCCCGCACCCTGGCCGAGGGTCGGCCCGCCCGGCCCTGGCCCTGGGCGGACACCGAGCCGGTCGCCCGGCTCACCGTCGCGGGCCGCGGCTTCGTGGTGCTGAGGGGCGGGAGCGGGCAGGCCCTGGCCTTCGGCCCCGGCCATCTGGACGGCACCCCGGAGGCCGGCGCGCCCGGCACCGCGGTCATCGCCGCCCACCGCGACACGCAGTTCGCGGTGCTGGGGCAGCTCAGGCCCGGCGATCCGGTCATGGTGACGGGCCGCGACGGCCGGACCCTGCGCTTCCGAGTCACCGGCACGCGGGTGGCGCGCTGGGACGCCTCGGGCATCGACCCGCAGGCCCCCGGCCGGCACCTCGACCTCGTCACCTGCTGGCCCCTGGAGGCGCTGCGGGCCGGCCCGCTGCGGCTGATCGTCGAGAGCGAGCTGGCCTCGGAGGCGGGGCGCTCCTGACTCGTGGGCGTGGACGGCCAGCCCGGCCGCGCTTGCGCAAATGTGCGGTTTCGTGCGGATCTGTGCGGGCCAAGCCCGTGCGAGCCGTGCCTGTGAGCGAGATCGAACTGTCCGAGGCGCAGAGCCGCGCCATTGCCCAGACCGTGCGCGAGGCGCTGGCTCGCCGGCGCATCTCCCGGCAGACGCTGGCCGAGGAGGCCCGGATCAGCATCTCGACCCTGGAGAAGGCGCTCGCCGGCCGCCGGCCCTTCACCCTGGCGACGACGATCCGGCTGGAGGAGGCCCTGGGCCAGTCCCTCCGCCAGGAAACGGGGCGCCCGACCCCGGAGGCGGCCCGCCACGCGCCCGACGAGCTCGGCTCCTACTCGCGGGAGAGCGTGGCCTGGATCGAGGGGCGCTACCTCACCCTGCGGCCCTCGTTCGGGACGGCGGGCGCGATCTTCGCCTACCGCACCGAGATCGCCTGGGACGCGGACGCCGCCCGCCTCGTGTTCCGCGAGGCCGAGCGGCTCGACGCGCCCTTCGCGCAATCCGGCAGCGTCGCCGTGCCGAGCCAGTCGGGCATGATCTACCTGGTGACCAACTGGCACGGGCAGCACCGCCTCGCGGTGCTGTGCCGCCCGAACATCCAGGGCGAGATGTACGGGGTCCTGACCACCCTCCACGCGGGGCGCGGCACGCAGCTGACCCCGGCCGCTTCACCCCTGGCGCTGCTGCCCGAGCAGGCTGGCGCGCACGGGTACGGGCGGATCGGGCCGGACGAGCCGGGCTACGCGCCGTACCGGGCCTATCTCGCCCGGGTGCACGACGACGGCTACGCGACCTTCTTCACGGGCGTCGCCTGACAGGGTCTGACGGGTGAGCCCGAAGGCGCGGAGCGCGGCGGGCTTGGAGCGGGTACCGGGAATCGAACCCGGGTATTCAGCTTGGAAGGCTGCTGCTCTACCATTGAGCTACACCCGCGCGGGCGGATCGTTAGCACGCCGGGTCGGCCGTGAGAAGGTGGGGCGGGATCGCCGCCGCGCGGGCGACGTCCCGAATCCGCGGCGTCGCCGGCCGGCTCACAGGCACGGGTTCATGACAGGCTCGCGCGGGATCGAGAGCAGGTCGTCGACCTGGGCGCGCAGGCCCGCGGCGCCGCCGGTCCGCAGGGCCTCGTACAGGGCCTCCGCGTCGCGGCCGCAGACCGCGCCGGGCCGCTGCTCCGGTTCCGTTGTCCCGTCGCGCGGCGGGACGGCCCTGTCCGGGGCGTTGTCGGCGATGAACCGATCGATGCGCGCGAGCGCGGCGCGCAGTTCCTGCTGGAAGTCCGGGTCGGCGCCGGCGTGGCACGCCTGTCCGACGGCGCGCATCGCCTGCAGGATGCCGCGCATGCACAGCACCGCACCCTTGCCGGTCCGGTCGACCTTCGTGACGGTGTCGCCGCGCCGGATGGTCTGGATCCCGTTCACGAGCGCCTCCGCCGGTCCCGGTCCGGCCTGCCCGGGAGCCTCCGAGGACACCGCCAGGAACGCGCAGGCCGCGGCGGCGCAGCCGACGATCAGGGATCGCGGTCGGGACGGCGTGCGTGTCGTCAGGCGCATGGATCCGGCGCCGTCTCCACCGCGCGGCCGCGGGAACACCCGCGCGCGATCAGCCCAGGCCCAGGGCGGCGCGGGCCTCCGCGGGCGTGGCGACGCGGCGACCGTGGCGCGCCACCGCCTCGGCGGCGAGGCCGACGAGCTCGGCGTTGCCGGCCGCCAGACGGTCCTTCGTCACCCGGATGTTGTCCTCCAGGCCGGTGCGGACCGCGTCCGCCCCGCGGGCGAGCGCCCAGTCCATCACGATCGCCTGGTTGCGGCCGATCCCGGCCGCCGTCCAGGTCGCCTCCGGCAGGATCCGGCGGGTCTCGGCGAGCAGGATGTCGAGGAGGTGCTCCTCGGCCGGCATCGCGTTCTGGACGCCCATCACGAACTGCACGTGCGGGCGCGCGTCGATCAGGCCCGCCTGCACGAGGCGCTTGGCCCCGTGCAGGTGCGAGAGGTCGAAGATCTCGATCTCGGGCCGGACGCCGTACTGCTTCATCTGGCCGGCGAGGTCGGTCACGAGACTCGCCGAATTCTCGTAGACGATCGTCGGGAAGTTGACCGAGCCGGTGGACAGGGAGGCCATGTCGGGCCGGTGCCTGAGCGAGAGGCCGCGGGCGGCCGGGTCGCGCCCGCGCCCGCCGGTCGAGAACTGCACGATCATCCCCGGGCAGTGCCGGCGCAGCCCCTCCTGCACGGCGGCGAACTTGTCCGGGTCGGAGGAGGGCGACTCGTCGTCGTTGCGCACGTGGATGTGGCAGAGCGTGGCGCCCGCCTCGAACGCCTGATGGGTCGACTCGATCTGCTCGGCCACGGTGACCGGAACGGCCGGGTTGTCCTTCTTGCGCGGCACCGAGCCGGTGATCGCCACCGCGATCACCACGGGTGCGTCGCTCCGGGATCCTGCCATTCGCCTGTCCTCCCTGCCTCATCCGGGTTCCGCGACCGGGATAGCGCCGCGGAACCCGGATCTGAACCGCCCGGCGCGGGCGGCAGGTCCGTGTGCGGGACATCTCTGGCCGGATGACAGCCGCGACCCGTGTCGTGCCGGGCCCGTGCCGCGCCGGACTTGAGTCTTGCCGGCGGTTGTCGCACCTCTCGGCCCGCGAGGCACACGATGAACGACACCGTCCTGGTCCTGAACGGGCCGAACCTGAACCTGCTCGGCAAGCGCCAGCCGGAGATCTACGGCCGCGAGACCCTGGCCGACGTCGAGGCCCTGTGCCGCGAGACCGCCGCGGGCTTCGGCCTCGCGGTCGATTTCCGGCAGAGCAACGCCGAGCACGCGCTGATCGACGCGATCCACGAATTTCGGGTCGGCTCGGCCGGGATCGTCATCAACGCGGGCGCCTACACGCACACCTCGGTGGCGCTCCTCGACGCGCTGAACACCTGCGAGGTGCCGGTGATCGAGTGCCACATCTCGAATGTCCACCGGCGCGAGGCCTTCCGCCACCACTCCTACATCTCCCTCGCGGCCACGTCCGTGCTGGCGGGGTTCGGCACGCACGGCTACGCCCTGGCGATCCGGCACCTCGCGCATCTGCGGGCCGGCAGACCTGCTTGAGGCGCGGATAGCGCCGCGATCAGGGTTGACGCTGGCGGAGACAGGGCGGAGGAGGGCGGTCAGGCCCTTATTCAACGCGTTCTCCCCGGCCGGACCGGTCTACCGGACCGGCGGAGGACGTCTCGAGCGGAGCGCGCACGCCGCATGACCAGTCCCTTCCTGCCCCTCGACCGGACAGTGATCGCCCGCGAGGCGGCCAAGATGTTCCTCGAGATCGGGGCCGTCCTCTTCTACAAGGACGAGCCGTTCAAGTTCACCTCCGGCTGGGCGAGCCCGGTCTACACCGACAGCCGGAAGATCATCTCGTTCCCGCGCCTGCGCTCGACGCTGATGGATTTCGCCACCGCCACGATCGTGCGCGAGATCGGCTACGAGAAGCTGACCCACATCGCGGGCGGCGAGACCGCCGGCATCCCCTTCGCGGCCTGGATCGCCGACCGGATGATGCTGCCGATGCAGTACATCCGGAAGAAGCCCAAGGGCTTCGGCCGCAACGCCCAGATCGAGGGCGAGATCGTCGAGGGCGCCCGGACCCTGCTGGTCGAGGACCTCGCCACCGACGGGCGCAGCAAGGTCAATTTCTGCAAGGCCCTGCGCGATTCCGGCGCCCAGGTCGATCACTGCTTCGTGCTGTTCTACTACGACATCTTCCCCGACAGCGCCGCGCTGATGGAGGAGATCGGCATCAAGCTCCACTACCTCACCACGTGGTGGGACGTGCTGGCGGTGGCCAAGGAGATGGGCACCTTCGACCCGAAGACCCTGGCGGAGGTCGAGCGCTTCCTCAACGCCCCGGCGGAGTGGTCGGCGGCCCACGGCGGCATCTCCGCCTTCGGCCAGGCCTGAGGAGAGGATCGCGATGGGCGTCGCCGAGCTGTTCCCCGCCGAGCGCCAGGAGGCGAAGCCGGTCGACCGGATCACGATCCGCCGGCCGGACGACTGGCACATCCACCTGCGCGACGGCGCCATGCTGAAGGCGGTGCTGCCCTACACGGCGGCGCAGTTCGCCCGGGGCATCATCATGCCGAACCTCGTGCCGCCGGTGACCACGGTCGCGGCCGCGCAGGCCTATCGCGAGCGCATCCTGGCGGCCCTGCCCGAGGGCCAGGACTTCACGCCGCTGATGACCTGCTACCTGCGGGACGACACCGACCCGGACGAGATCGAGCGCGGCTTCAGGGAGAAGGTCTGGGTCGCCGCCAAGCTCTACCCGGCGGGCGCGACCACGAACTCGCACGCGGGCGTCACCGACCTCAATGGCATCGCGCCCGTGCTGGAGCGGATGGAGCGGATCGGCATGCCGCTCCTGATCCACGGCGAGGCGACCGACCCGGAGATCGACATCTTCGACCGCGAGGCCGCCTTCATGGAGGGCAGCCTGATCCCGCTCCTCGGCCGCCATCAGGGGCTGAAGGTCACCGTGGAGCACGCCACCACCGCGGAGATCCTCGACGTGGTCCGCGAGCACCGGAGCCGGTGCGCGGCGACGATCACGCCGCACCACCTAGTGATCAACCGGACGCACATCTTCCAGGGTGGCCTGCGCCCGCACCTGTACTGCCTGCCGGTGGCCAAGCGCGAGCGGCACCGGCTCGCCCTGCGCCGGGCCGCGACCTCCGGCGAGGCCTGCTTCTATCTCGGCACCGACACGGCCCCGCATGTCCGCGGCGCCAAGGAGGCGTCCTGCGGCTGCGCCGGCGTGTTCTGCGGCCCGAGCGCGCTCCAGACCTACGTGCAGGTCTTCGACGAGGAGGGGGCGCTGGACAAGTTCGAGGCTTTCGCGTCGCTCAACGGCGCCCGCTTCCACGGTCTGGAGCCGAATGCCGGGACCGTCACCCTGGAGCGCCGGGAGAGCCGCATCGCCGAGGCCGTCGCGGTCGACGACACGGCGGTGGTGGTGTTCCGCGGCGAGGAGACGCTGCCCTGGTCGGTGGCGTGACCGCCTAGGCTGGGACCGCGCACCGTCATCGCGGGCGCGGCGAGGCGACCCCGGGCAGCGCGAGATCGGTGACCGTCGGGCGACATGGGGTTGCTTCGCCGCGCTCACCCAGACGGATACCGGCCAGCCATCTAATCGGCCGAAGCCATCTTTGCCCGGATCCAACCTCCGGTTACCGATCGTCCGTCGATCCGGAGGAGGGTAAGATGCAGGACGCGCGACAGGACGGCATCACCGCCATGGGCGCCGTGGACCTCGCCGCCGCCATCCGCGGCCGGGTCGTCTCCTGCGTCGAGGTGATGCGCGCCTATCTGGAGCGGATCCATCGGATCAACCCGCAGGTGAACGCCCTCGTGGGCCTGGCCGACGACGCCGCGCTCCTGCGGGAGGCCGAGGCCGCCGACGCCGTCCTGGCGCGCGGTGAGCCCGTCGGCCCGCTGCACGGCTTCCCGCTGGCGGTGAAGGATCTCGACCCGGTCCGCGGCCTGCGATTCACGCAGGGCTCGCCGATCTTCGCCGACCGGGTCGCCGAGACGGACTCGATCATGGTCACCCGCCTGCGCGCCGCCGGGGCGATCTTCATCGGCAAGACCAACATCCCCGAGTTCGGCCTCGGCTCGCACAGCTTCAACCCGGTCTACGGCGCCACCGGCAACGCCTACGACCCGGCGATGACCGGGGGCGGGTCGAGCGGCGGCGCCGCCGTGGCGGTGGCGCTGCGGATGCAGCCGGTGGCCGACGGCAGCGACCATGCCGGCTCCCTGCGGAATCCGCCCGCCTTCAACAACTGCTACGGCCTGCGCCCGAGCTGGGGCCGGATCCCGGCCGAGGCCAAGGACGTGTTCAGCCCGAATCTCGGCGTGCTCGGGGCGATCGGGCGCACGCCGGGCGATATCGGCCTGATGCTCTCGGTGCTGGCGGGCTACGATCCGCGCTGCCCGAACGCCGTCCGGCAGGACCCGTCCGCCTTCGCGCGCCCGCTCGCCCGCGACTTCCGCGGGACGCGGATCGCGTGGCTCGGCGATTGCGGCGGCGAGATCCCGTTCGATCCCGGCGTGCTCGACGTCGGGCGCGCCGCCCTGGCGACCTTCGCGGAGATCGGCTGCACCGTCGAGGAGGCGATGCCGCGCTACGACATGGAGCGGCTCTGGCAGGACTGGCTGGTGCTGCGGGCCCTCACCGTCGCGGCGAACCTCCGCCCGCTCTACGACGAGCCCCGCCACCGGGCCCTGCTCAAGCCGGAGGCGGTCTGGGAGGTCGAGCGGGGACTGGCGCTCGGCGCCGACCGGATCATCGCGGCGCTGGAGGGGCGCACCCGCTGGTACGAGACCCTGCGCCGCTTCATGGAGGCCTACGACTACGTGGTCATGCCCAGCGCCCAGGTCTTCCCGTTCGACAAGAGCCTGCGCTGGCCCGAGACCGTGGGCGGCCACGCGATGGACACCTACCACCGCTGGATGCAGATCACGATTCCCGCGACGATGTCGGGCCTGCCGGCGCTGGCCGTGCCGGCCGGGTTCGGGGAGGCCGGGCTGCCCGCGGGCATCCAGATCGTCGGTCCCAACCACGGCGAGCTCGCCTGCCTGCAGCTCGGTGCCGCCTACGACGCGGCGAGCAACTGGGTCCGCCGCTACCCGCCGCCGCTGAACTGAGGGAGCGGCTCGTCGACCAAGCCGGCGCAAACAAGCGCCGGACGCGTTGACCCGCCCCGCGCTCTCCGCTAAGAGGCCCGACACTTCGCGTGCCGACCATGAGCCAGTTCCGGATCATGGGGCCGCCGCGGGGCAGGTTCGGATATCCGATGACCACGGTCCTTATTGTAGCGGTAGCGTCACCGACGGGGCGGCCCTGAGAGAGGGCCGCGATCCGGGCGGTGGCGCATGCAGGGTCCCTCGGGGCCCTTTTTTGTTGCCCGCGTCCGGGCGGGACAGGACTGGGACGGACGGAGATCCGAGGCGAGAGGCACCTTCGGGCGAGGCGGAGACCGCCCCGCGTGACGGGGGTGCCGGGAGAGAGGACGGGGCAGGGCGGCGATCACGGGATCGCGGTGGCTCCGGAGAGCGCGAGGAGACGAGCATGGGCGGCGAGGTCATGACCGGGGCCGAGATGGTCATCCGGGCCTTCCAGGATCAGGGTGTCGACACGCTGTTCGGGTACCCGGGCGGCGCCGTACTTCCGATCTACGACGCGCTCTTCCACCAGAACGCCGTCAAGCACATCCTTGTCCGCCACGAGCAGGGCGCCGTCCACGCCGCGGAGGGCTATGCCCGCTCCTCCGGCAAGGTCGGCTGCGTCCTCGTGACGTCGGGCCCCGGCGCGACCAACATCGTCACCGGACTCACCGACGCGATGCTGGACTCGATCCCGCTGGTCTGCATCACCGGGCAGGTCCCGACGCACCTGATCGGCACCGACGCGTTCCAGGAATGCGACACGGTCGGCATCACGCGCCACTGCACGAAGCACAATTACCTCGTCAAATCGATCGACGACCTGCCGCGCATCCTGCACGAGGCGTTCTACGTCGCGGCGAACGGCCGTCCCGGTCCGGTCGTGGTCGACCTGCCCAAGGACATCCAGTTCGCCTCCGGCCTCTACGAGCGCCCCGAGATCGCGAGCCACAAGACCTACCGCCCGGCCGTCAAGGGCGACGCCGACCGGATCCGCGCGGCCGTCGAGCTGATGGCGACCGCGCGCCGGCCGGTCTTCTACACCGGCGGCGGCGTCATCAACTCGGGTCCTGAGGCCTCGCGCCTGCTGCGCGAGCTCGTCCGCGAGACCGGCTTCCCGATCACCTCGACCCTGATGGGGCTCGGCGCCTATCCGGGCACGGACGAGAAGTTCCTGGGCATGCTCGGCATGCACGGGACCTACGAGGCCAACCTCGCGATGCACGAGTGCGACGTGATGATCTGCGTCGGCGCCCGCTTCGACGACCGGATCACCGGCCGGCTCGACGCGTTCTCGCCGTTCTCGAAGAAGATCCACATCGACGTCGACGCCTCCTCGATCAACAAGGTCGTCAAGGTCGATGTCGGGATCGTCGGCGACTGCGCGTCGGTGCTCGCCGACATGCTGGAGGCGTGGCGCGCCCTGCCGTCGCGGCCCGACACGTCGAACCTCGATCCGTGGTTCCAGAAGATCAACGCCTGGAAGGCGCGGGACTGCCTCGCCTACTGGCCGTCGGGCACGATCATCAAGCCGCAATACGCCGTGCAGCGCCTCTACGAGGCCTGCAAGGACCGCGAGACCTACATCACCACCGAGGTCGGCCAGCACCAGATGTGGGCAGCCCAGTACTTCAAGTACGACGAGCCGAACCGCTGGATGACCTCCGGGGGCCTCGGCACGATGGGCTACGGCCTGCCGGCGGCGATCGGCACGCAGCTCGCGCACCCGAACGGGCTCGTCATCGACATCGCCGGCGAGGCCTCGATCCTGATGAACATGCAGGAGATGTCGACGGCGGTGCAGTACCGCCTGCCGATCAAGGTGTTCATCCTGAACAACGAGTACATGGGCATGGTCCGCCAGTGGCAGGAGCTGCTGCACGGCTCGCGCTACTCGCAGAGCTACTCGGAGAGCCTGCCGGACTTCGTGAAGCTCGCGGAGGCCTACGGCGCCAAGGGCATGCGCTGCGAGAAGCCGGGCGACCTCGACGGCGCCATCGCGGAGATGCTCGCCCACGACGGCCCGGTGATCTTCGACTGCATCGTCGACAAGACCGAGAACTGCTTCCCGATGATCCCGTCGGGCAAGGCGCACAACGAGATGCTCCTGTCCGATTACCTCGGCGAGACCGGCGTCGAACTCGGCGACGTGATCTCCGAGGAAGGCAAGATGCTGGTGTGAGGGAGGGCGGCCCGGCTCCGTGCCGGGCCGCGATCCGCCGCTGCGGCGGCGTTGGGTCGAACGACGAGGACTTGCCCCGCGATGAACGCGATGAACACCCACTATCCCGAGCCCGTCCGCGTCGAGCCGGTGAACCGGCACACGCTCGCGGTGATCGTCGACAACGAGCCCGGCGTGCTCGCCCGCATCTCCGGCATGTTCTCCGGTCGCGGCTACAACATCGAGAGCCTGACGGTCTCCGAGACCGAGGAGGCGCGCCACATCTCCCGCATCACCATCGTGACCGCGGGCACGAACGCCGTGATCGAGCAGATCAAGGCGCAGCTCGACCGGCTGGTGCCGGTGCACCGGGTGGTGGACCTGACGCTCCAGGGCAACGCCATCGAGCGCGAGATCTGCCTGGTGAAGGTGAAGGGCGAGGGCGAGCACCGCAGCGAGGCGCTTCGGCTCGCCGCCGCCTTCGGCGCCAAGACGCTCGACGCCACGCTCAACTCCTTCGTGTTCGAATTGACCGGCGCCACCGAGGAGATCGACCGGTTCGTGCGCCTGATGAGCGTGATCGGGCTGGTGGAGATCTGCCGGACCGGGATCTCCGCGATGGGGCGCGGGGCGGAGCCGCTCTAAGCTTCCGACGCGCGGCTCATCGGTGCCGGGGGGAGCCGATCGAGGCCGTCGCGTCGCGCCTGAGTTCGTCGATCAAGGACCACCCATGACCGCCCGTACGCTCTACTACGCCCCCGGCGCCTGCTCGCTCGCCGCCCACATCATCCTGGAGGAATCCGGGCTCCCCTACGAGGGCATCAAGCTCGACCTCGCGGCGGGCGACCAGCGCCGGCCGGAATACCTCGCGATCAACGATCGCGGCCGCGTGCCGGCGCTGACCGAGGACGGCTGGGTGCTCACCGAGTGCGCGGCCATCCTGCGCCACGTCGCCCGTCAGGTGCCGGAGAAGGCGCTGTGGCCCACGGATCTCCGCGAGCAGGCCGCCACCGACGAGTGGCTCGGCTGGCTCGCCTGCAACCACCATGTCACTTATGCCCATGTCCGCCGGCCCGAGCGCTACACCGAGGACGAGAGCGCCTTCGCGGGCATCAAGGCTAAGGCCGCCAATACCTACGCGGATCTCGCCACCATGACCGAGGTGCGCCTCTCGCACGGCGGCTGGGCTGTGGGTGACCGGTTCAGCGTCGTCGACGCCTACCTGATGGTCTTCTGGTTCTGGGCCAACGGGCCCGTGCTCCGGTTCGACATGGCCGGCCGCTTCCCGGCCTGGACCGCCCATGCCCGCCGCGTCGCCGAGCGGCCGGCCGTGCAAGCCGTCTTCGCCCGCGAGGGACTGCCGCTCCCGCGCTGACCCGGTTCGGCCGCGGCACCCCCTTGCCGCGGCCGTCGAATCGGCCTAGAGCGCGTACCGTACGGTACGGTACGCCATTCGAGATGATGCAGGCCAGCGCCACAGCAGAGCAGGAAGCCCCGTCGGCACGCCAGCAGGCGGTGCTGGACGCCGTGCTCGGCCTCATGGTCGAGGACGGCGAGCAGCTCACCATGGACGCCGTCGCGCGCCGGGCGAGCTGCTCGAAGGAGACGCTCTACAAGTGGTTCGGCGACCGCGACGGGTTGCTGACCGCGACGGTGCGCTGGCAGGCCTCCCGGGTCCATGCCGGGCACGACGCCGCGCAGGTGCTCGACGGCGCGACCCTGCGGGAGCGCCTGCAGGACTTCGCCGTGACGTGGCTGGAGGTCATCACCGGCCCGACCTCGGTGGCGCTGAACCGCATCGCCATCGCGCATGCGGGCTCGCGCAAGAGCAACCTCGGCGGCATCGTGCTCGCGAACGGCCGCTTCGCCATCGGCGAGCGGGTCAAGCCCGTGCTGGAGGCGGGGCGCGCCGCCGGCCTGCTGACCTTCGCCGACAGCGAGGCCGCCTTCCGCACCTTCTTCGGCCTCGTCGGCCGGGATATCCAGATCCGACTTCTGCTCGGCGAGACCCTCGACCTCGACGGGGCCGAGATCCGGCGCGATGCGGGCCGCGCCGTCGAGCAGTTCCTGGCCCTCTACGGCCGGGCCCAACCCGACCCGAAACACCAAGCTTAAGAGGAGACAGACATGCGGGTGTATTACGATCGCGACGCCGACCTGAACCTGATCAAGGGCAAGAAGGTCGCCATCGTCGGCTACGGCAGCCAGGGCCACGCCCACGCGCTCAACCTGCGCGATTCCGGCGTGAAGGACATCGTCATCGCGCTGCGCGAGGGCTCCGCCACCGCCAAGAAGGCCGAGCACGAGGGCTTCAAGGTCCTGTCGGTCGCCGAGGCCGCCAAGTGGGCCGACGTGGTGATGATGCTCACCCCCGACGAGCTGCAGGGCGACATCTACCGCGAGTCCCTCGAGGGCAACATGAAGCAGGGCGCCGCGCTCCTGTTCGCCCACGGCCTCAACGTCCACTTCAACCTGATCGAGCCGCGCAAGGATCTCGACGTCCTGATGGTCGCCCCGAAGGGCCCGGGCCACACCGTGCGCTCCGAGTACCTCCGCGGCGGCGGCGTGCCGACCCTGATCGCCATCGCGCAGGACGCCTCCGGCAACGCCCACGATCTCGGCCTGTCGTACGCCTCGGCGAACGGCGGCGGCCGCGCCGGCATCATCGAGACGACCTTCAAGGAGGAGTGCGAGACCGACCTGTTCGGCGAGCAGGCCGTGCTCTGCGGCGGCCTCGTCGAGCTGATCAAGGCCGGCTTCGAGACCCTGGTCGAGGCGGGCTACGCCCCCGAGATGGCCTATTTCGAGTGCCTCCACGAGGTGAAGCTGATCGTCGACCTCATCTACGAGGGCGGCATCGCCAACATGAACTACTCGATCTCCAACACGGCCGAGTACGGCGAGTACGTCACCGGCCCGCGCATCGTCACGCCCGAGACCAAGGCCGAGATGAAGCGCGTGCTGAACGACATCCAGTCGGGCACCTTCACGCGCAACTGGATGCTGGAGAACAAGGTCAACCAGACCTCGTTCAAGGCGACCCGCGCCAAGCTCGCCGCCCACCCGATCGAGGAGGTCGGCGCCAAGCTCCGCGGCATGATGCCGTGGATCTCCGAGAAGGCGCTCGTCGACAAGACCCGCAACTGAGCCCGAACCGTGCGGCCGGGCCTCGCTCGGCCGCGCCGCCAGGGGCCGGTCACGCGTGAGCGTGGTCGGCCCTTCGTCTTCCCGGTTGCCCTGTCCGAAGCTTCCCGGCCATAAGCCCCGCAGCGGTCCCGCCTGCACGAGGGCCGGCAAGCGGAGAGGACACCCATGGCATCGCTCTATTCCGACGCGCACCGGGCGCTCCAGGAGGAGTTCGGCACGACCAAGCTCGCCGTGCGCCTCGACGAGGACTGGGTTCACGACAGCGTCCAGCCGGACGAGGCCGCGTTCATCGGCTCTCGCGACATGTTCTTCCTGTCGACCGTCGATCCGGACGGGATGCCCACCGTCTCCTACAAGGGCGGCCCCACGGGCTTCGTGAAGGTGCTCGACGACAAGACGCTCGTCTTCCCCGGATTCGACGGCAACGGCATGTTCTACTCGATGGGCAATATCGAGGGGCAGGCCAAGGTCGGCCTGCTGTTCATCGACTTCGAGACGCCGCACCGCATCCGCGTGCAGGGGCACGCGTCGCTGCTGCGCGACGACGCCCTCATGGCCGAGTATACCGAGGCCAAGTACCTGGTGAGGGTCGCGGTCACCAAGATCTGGGTCAACTGCCCGCGCTACATCCACAAGTACAAGAAGCTCGAGCAGAACAAGTACGTGCCGCGGCCCGATCGCGAGACCCCGCTCGCCGCCTGGAAGCGGCTCGACCTCGCGGGCGACGTGATCAGCGACGCCGACAAGGCCCGCGTCGCCAAGGAGGGCAAGCTCGAGGTCTCCGAGTACGCGGCGCTGGTCGCCCGCGGCGAGGCCTGACGGTCCGTTCCGGCCGCCCCGCGGAGCAGGGCGGCCGGTGCTTGACGAGGCGGAATTCCAATTTTCACGCCGTGAGTTGATCGCAAGTATATTTAACCTACGCATCACAATGATGCGGCACTGTATTGGCCTCTACTTTCGTCGTTCTTCAAATTTTCTTGACGCCGTGAGGGTAGGTCGTTAGATTTCGTGCGATATCTCTCGATCGTACCTTCTCACGGTTCGTACAGGCCATGTTCTCGCTCCCGCTGCGCGTCGCGGTAATCTGTAGTGTCCTGATCGCGGCCGTCTTCGCGGGCGGGACGACTTTCCTGGATCGCCGGATCAACGCCTCCTTCGAGGAACAGACGGCCAGGATGCAGTCGGAGACGCTGTCGAGCGAGGCGCGCGAGGTTCGGTTTCGCCTCGCCGTGGCGGCCAGGACCGCCGAGAGTCTCGCGGCGGCCGCCTCGGCGCTGCGCGGCGGCGGGATCCAGGACCGCGCGGTCTACGACGCGATGCTGCGCGAGCTTCTGCGCGCCAACCCCGACCTGATCGCGACCTGGACCGGCTGGGAGCCGAACGCTCTGGACGGGCGCGACCGCGCATTCGCCGGCACGGCGTCCTCGGACGCGAGCGGCCGCTTCATGCCCTACTGGAATCGCGGCAGCGGCACGATCAAGCGGGAGGTTCTCACCGGCTACGAGGCCGAGCCGGACGGCGCCTACTACCTTCGGCCGAAGAAGCTGAACCGCTTGGTGGCCATCGAACCCTACATCTACCCGGTGGCCGGGAAGGACGTCGTCATGATGTCGTTCGGCGCGCCGATCACCGTGGACGGCACGTACCGCGGCACCGCCGGCGTCGACATCGATCTCGGCTCCCTGAACGCCGCCCTCAACGCGGTGAAGCCGTTCGGGACCGGCTATCTCGCGGTGATCTCGGCGAGCGGGACGACCGTCGCGCATCCGACCGGCGCGGCGGCCGACGCGGCCGGGCAGGCGATCCGCGCGGGAGCCGTGGTGGTGACCGACGCGCCGGGCCCGGACGGGGCGCCGTGGCGGTACATGGCGCAGCATATCCAGGCGGGCGAGACGCCCGACCGGTGGGCCATCGTCGTGGCGGTGCCGGTGGCGACGCTCACGGCCGCCGCCGATCAGGCGCGCGCGACGCTGATCGGCATCTCGGTCCTCTGCGTGCTGATCGGATGCGCGGTCGTCTTCGGCGCGCTGCACCGCCTCGTCGGGAGGCCGATCCGCGCGCTCGGCCGGACCATCGGCGACATGGCGGCGGGCGATTACGGGGCGGACGTGCCCGAGGCGCGGCGCCGCGACGAGGTCGGGCTGGTCGGGCGGGCGGTGCTGCAGCTGCGCGACGGCCTGCGGGCGCAGGCGCAGGCCGACGCCCGGGCACGGGCGGACGCCCAGGCCGCCGCCGACCGGGATCGCAAGCGGGTGACCGCGGACCTGGCCAACGCCTTCGAGCAGGCGGTCGGCGGCATCGTCGAGACGGTGACGGACGCGGCCACCGAGCTGCAGGCCACGGCCAAGGGGCTGGCCGCCACGGCCTCGGAGACCGCGGGCCAGTCGACCACCGTCGCGGCCGGGGCCGAGGAGGCCGCCTCCAACGTCCGGGCCGCGGCCTCGGCGGCCGAAGAACTCGGCAGCTCCGTGCAGGAGATCGGGCGGCAGGTCCAGGGATCCGCGCAGCTCGCGCGGGCCGCGGCCGACGAGGCCGGGCGCACGGTGCGGCTGGTTGAGGACCTGAGCGCGGCGGTGATGAAGATCGGGGACGTGGTGGCGCTGATCAGCGGCATCGCGGGCCAGACCAACCTGCTCGCCCTCAACGCCACCATCGAGGCGGCCCGCGCCGGCGAGGCCGGCCGGGGCTTCGCGGTCGTGGCCGCCGAGGTGAAGGCGCTGGCCACCCAGACCGCGCGGGCCACCGACGAGATCGCGGGGCAGATCTCTCGCGTTCAGGCCTCGACCGCGCAGGCGGCCTCGGCGATCGGCAGCATCACGACGCGGGTCGACGAGATCAGCGCTGTGGCCACGACGATCGCGGCCGCGGTCGAGCAGCAGGGCGCCGCGACCCAGGAGATCGTCCGCAACGTGACCCAGGCCGCCGCCGGCACGGGCGAGGTGACCACGAACATCGCCCGCGTGGCCGACGCCGCCGACATGACCGGCTCGGCCGCCGGTCAGGTGCTGGATTCGTCCGCGAACCTGTCGCGTCAGTCCGAGCATCTGCGGGCAGAGGTCAGCCGCTTCCTCGGTACGGTGCGCGCGGCCTGAGGGCGCCCGGACCGGCCTGCGCGCTAGCTGGCCTTCCGGGCGACGACGAACACCCGCGGGAAGGCGAGCAGGCGCCGGCCGTCGCTGCGCGGCGGGTAGGCCCCGTCGATCGCGCGCGTGTAGGCATCCAGGAAGCCGGCGCGGTGCTCGGGATCCAGCGGGTCGAGGAAGGGACGCAGGCCCGTGGCCCGGACCCAGTCCACGATGGCGGCGGCATCGGCCATCCGGTGATGATAGGCGGTGCACCAGACATCGACCTCGGCGGCCGCCGGCGCCAGCAGATCGTAGTACGCCGCGGGCTCCAGCATCCGCCCGAGGCGGCCGGCCACGGCCGGGTCGCCGATCGCCGCCGCCCAGGGGCCGGACGCCGCCACCGCGCGCATCAGGCGGTGGGTGGGCTCGGCGAGGTTGTCGGGCATCTGCACGGCCAGCACGCCGCCCGGGGCGAGGAGGCCGAACAGCCGCGGCAGCAGGGTCGCGTGGTCCGGCAGCCATTGCAGCACGGCGTTGGCGTAGATCAGGTCCGGCGCCCGCTCGGGTGTCCAGGTCGCGGCGTCGGCCAGCGCGAAGGCGAGGCGGGGCAGCCGGGCGCGGGCGCTCTCCAGCATGGCCGGCGAGGTGTCGAGCCCGATCACCTCGGCGTCGGGGAAACGGGCCGCGATCAGCGCGGTGGAGTTGCCGGGCCCGCAGCCGAGATCGATGGCCAGACGCGGCGCTTCGAGGGGCACGCGGGCGAGGAGCTCGGCGGCGGGGCGCGTCCGCTCGTCCTCGAAGCGGGTGTAGAGGGCGGGGTTCCAGTCGGCCATCGCACCCTTCCGTGAAAAAATCCTCAGCAGCCGAGCCGGTCGGCGAGATCCGCCAAGTCCCGCGCCGCGTGGGTGACCGGCACCGTCGGCGCGGCCTCGCCGCCGGCCGGGCCGTGCTCGTGCGGGCGGGCGATGTGGGCGGTGGCGAGCCCGTGGCCCGCCGCCGCCGCGAGGTCGTTCGAGTGTGCCGCGACCATCATGGTCTCCCCCGGCGCGAAGCCGAAGGCCGCGACGGCGTCGCGGTAGAGCGCCGGCTTCGGCTTGTAGTCGCGGGAGTAGCCGGCGCCGAGCACCGCGTCGAAGACCAGGCCGTTGCGGCGGGCGAGGTCGGCCATCAGCCGGACCGGCCCGTTGGAGACCGGCGCCAGGAGGTGCTTCTCGCGCAGCCGCCGCAGCGCGTCCGGCACCTCGGGCCACGCGTCGAGCCGGTGCCAGGCCTGGACCAGCTCCCGCTGCACGGCCTCGGAGACGCCCGCGATGCCGAACTGCGCCAGCACGCCGGGCAGCGACTCGGCCTGGAGCGTGTCGAGGTCGACGTAGGGCCGGGCGCCGGAGCGCACCGTCTCCATCGAGGGATTGTACTGTGCCCGCCACGCGTCCGCGAAGGCGCCGGCATCGAGGTCCGGCGCGACGGGCGCGAGCAGCCGCGCCGCCTCGCGGGCGACGCCGGAGCGCCAGTCGACCAGCGTCCCGAAGACGTCGAAGACCAGCGCCCGGACGGTCACCGCACCGCCTGCAGGCTGGGACCGCGCCGGACGAAGCCGACGATGTCCTTGACCGCGTCGAGGGTCTGCGCCGCGATGGTCTCGGCCCGGGCGCCGCCGTCGGCCAGCACGGCGTCGATGTGGCCAGGATCGGCGGTGAGGCGGCGCATCTCCCCGGCGATCGGCGCGAGGCTCGTCACCGCGAGGTCGGCGAGCGCCGGCTTGAAGGTCGAGAACTGCGCTCCCCCGAAATCGCGCAGCACGTCCTCCCGGGTGATGCCGGCCAGCGCCGCGTAGATCCCCACGAGGTTGTCGGCCTCGGGCCGCTCCTTCAGGCCCGCCACCTCGGAAGGCAGGGGCTCGGGATCGGTCTTGGCCCGGCGGATCTTCTGGGCGATGGCGTCCGCATCGTCCGTGAGGTTGATGCGGGCGTTGTCGGACGGGTCCGACTTCGACATCTTCTTGGTGCCGTCGCGCAGCGACATGACCCGGGCTGCCGGGCCGCCGATCAGCGGCTCCGTGATCGGGAAGAAGGCGTCGCCGTGGCCGTGCGCCGTGATCGACCCCGAGAAATCGGTGTTGAACTTCTGGGCGATGTCCCGGGTCAGCTCCAGGTGCTGCTTCTGGTCCTCGCCGACCGGCACGTGCGTCGCCCGGTAGGCCAGGATGTCGGCGGCCATCAGCACCGGGTAGTCGTAGAGGCCGATCGAGGCGTTCTCCCGGTCCTTGCCGGCCTTCTCCTTGAACTGGGTCATGCGGTTCAGCCAGCCGAGGCGGGCGACGCAGTTGAACACCCAGGCGAGCTCGGCGTGCTGCGGCACCTGGCTCTGGTTGAACACGATCGAGCGCTTGGGATCGATGCCGGCGGCGAGGAAGGCGGCCGTGACCTCGCGGATCTGGCCGCGCAGCGCTTCGGGATCCTGCCAGACGGTGATCGCGTGGAGGTCGACCACGCAGTACAGGCACTGCGCGTCGCGATCCTGCATCTCCACGAAGCGCTTCACGGCCCCGAGATAGTTGCCGAGGTGCAGGTTGCCGGTGGGCTGGACGCCCGAGAAGACCAATTCGGTGAACGCGGCCATCGGCGCCGATCCTGAGCAAGGGAAGACCGGGGCTCCGCGCCGTCCGGGCGCGGGGTTACTCGCACCCGTAGCCCGGAATGGTCAAGGACGCGCTCACGGCTCCCGCGTGGGCAGCCTCGCGCTGGGGCAGAGGTCGACCAGGACGCAGCGCCCGCAGGCCGGGCGGTGATGATGGCAGACCTTCTGGCCGTGCAGCATCAGGATCTCGTGATTGTCGTAGAGGTCCTGCGCGCTCCAGTCGGCGGGGAGCTGCGCCCGCAGGATCGGGTGCGACGGGCCGACATCGACCGTCTTGCCGATCAGCCCGAGGCGCTGCGCCACCCGGTGATGGTGGCTGTCGACCGGCAGGGCCGGCATTCGCAGGGTGGAGAAGGACAGGACCGCCGCGCTGGTCTTCGGCCCGACGCCCGGGATTGCCTGCAGCCACGCCCGCGCGGCCTCGACCTCCATGTCGGCCAGGAAGGCGAGGTCGAGGCCGCCGCACCGGTCGCGCAGCGCCCGGAGCACGTCGCGGATGCGCGGCGCCTTCAGCTCCGGCCAAGTCACGCCCGCGATGGCAGCCTCGATCTCCGGCACGTCCGCGTCGATCACCGCCTCCCAGTCGCGGAAGCGCGCCCGCAGGGCCTTGAAGGCCCGGCCGGATTCGGCGTTGCGCGTCCGGTGCGACAGGAGCGAGGAGACGAGTTCGCTGACCGGATCCAGGCTGTGGAAGTACGGGATCGGGCAGCCGTAGACCGGGCACAACCGGGCATGGACGGCGAGCGCCTTCTCGGCGAGGGCCGGATCCGTGACGGCGGGGGCCGGCTTGCGGCGCGGGCGCGGGGCGGTCGCGGTTCTGAGGTCGGCGGCGGGCATGTCGGGCGAATCCGCCAGCCGATGCCCCTGTTCCTGCCTGTACGGGGCAGCGGCGATCTGTCCGCCTCGTCGGGTTCGCGCGCTTCCAGCGGAGAGCAGGGCCGGCAGCGGCGCGCGCCCTGGCCCCCTCTCCCGTGCGGAAGAGGGTTGGGGTGAGGGACCGGGCGCTTCAGGGCGGAGAGCGCCGTCGACGCGCGTGCCCTGTCCGGAAGCCGCATGACCCTCACCCTGTCCCTCTCCCGCACGGGAGAGGGGACCCGCGCTCGGTCCCGAAGCGGTCGTGGCAATCGCGTGGGGACGCCGCCGGTTCGTGCGCGCCTACTTCACCAGCGCGTAGATGTTCACGTCGAGGTTGTCGTCGGTGCTGTCCTTGAGGTCGGTGGCGTACTCCTCCACGAACCGGTCCTGCACCACGATGTCCTTGGCGTCGAGGTAGGCGGTCAGCGTCTCGTAGGTGCTGTCGATCGACTCGTAGGACCCCTTGTGGGCGAAGCGCAACGCCTTGCCGGAGGGCGTCGTGCCGAAGCGCAGGCCGTCGGTCTCGGCGGGTGCCGGGCTCGGCGCGGCCGCCACCGGGATCATCGCCTCGAACTCGAAGCCGTCGTCGTCGGTGCGCGTGAAGACCGCGAGCGGCCGCCCGGTCGGCGCGACGCCGAGCTTGGCGAGGTCGGCCTCGATCCGCGCGAAAGCCTGCTTCAGGTTCGGCACGGCCTCCTCCCACTTGGTCTTGCCGGACAGGATCGCGACGGGCTTGGCCGGCAGGGTGACCTCGTCGACGTCGCCGGGCTCGCCGGCCTTGTCGATGAGCGTCGGCCGCGCCGGCGTTCCCGGGCTCGTGCCCGGGGGCGTTCCCACCGCGGACTGGCCCGCGGGCGGGGGCGCCACCGATTGCTGGGGCGCCGGGGCCGCGCTCTTGTCCGGATCGGCGACCGGGTTCGGCGCCGTCGTGGTCGGCAGCGGGTTCGTCTGGGCCGGCGCGGGCGCCGTGGAGGGCGGCGGCGCGGGCTGCTGCTGCGCGGCGATCGGGCCGCCCGACGCGAGCACGAGGGCGGCCGAGAGGGCGACGAGCGGACGAAGGCGGATCACGGTGGGCGCTCCGGTCGAGGCCCGCGGATGATCGCGCGGGCTCCCGCGGCGTAACCTAATGGCGATCGGGACGGCCCGCGAGGGCGCAGCGGACGAGAGCCGCGGGTGCGGCGCATCTGCCACGCCGCGGCACCCCTCGCGCCGGGCGGCGGCTTTTGCGATATAGCCCGCGCCTTCCTCCAACCGCGGGACCGCATGAGCGCACTCGCCCACAGACGCTTCCTGAAGATGCACGGCGCCGGCAACGCGATCGTGGTGCTGGACCTGCGCGGCTCCGCCGCGAAGGTGCGGCCCGAGGAGGCGCGGGCGATCGCGCAGGATCCCGGCTCGACCTTCGATCAGCTGATGGTCCTGCACGATCCCGTGAGCCCGGGCACGGACGCGTTCATGCGCATCTACAACACCGACGGCTCGGAATCGGGCGCCTGCGGCAACGGCACGCGCTGCGTCGCCTACGCGATGCTCGACGACCCGGCCATGGCCCGGCCGGCCGAGGGCGGCCGGCTCGTCCTGGAGACCCGGGCGGGCCTGCTCGGGGTGCGCCGCGTCTCGGAGCGGGCCTTCACCGTGGATATGGGCCGGCCGCGGCTCGCCTGGGACGAGATCCCCCTGTCCGAGCCGTTCCCCGACACCCGGCGGATCGAGCTGCAGATCGGCCCGATCGACGATCCGATCCTGCACTCGCCGGGCGCCGTGAACATGGGCAACCCGCACGCGGTGTTCTTCGTGGAGCAGGATCCGGACAGCTTCGATCTCGCCCGGATCGGCCCGATGCTGGAGAACCACCCGCTGTTCCCGGAGCGCGCCAACATCTCGGTGGCGCAGGTGACGGGCCGCGAGACGATCAAGCTCCGCGTCTGGGAGCGGGGGGCCGGGCTGACGCTCGCCTGCGGCACGGCCGCCTGCGCCACCGTGGTGGCCGCCTCGCGCCTGCGGATGATCGGCCGGCAGGCCAGCGTCGCACTGCCGGGCGGCGAGCTGTTCGTCGAGTGGCGGGCCGACGACCACGTCCTGATGACCGGCCCGGTCGCGCTCGTCGCCGAGGGGACCCTGGCGCCGGAGCTGTTCGACAGCGCGGCCTGATGGCGGTCGAGACCCTCACCTTCGGCTGCCGCCTCAACACCGTCGAGTCCGAGGCCCTGCGGGCCCACGCGGCGGCGGACGGGCGCGACCGGGTGGTGGTGAACACCTGCGCGGTGACCGCCGAGGCCGGGCGGCAGGCCCGCAAGGCGATCCGGCGCATCGCCCGGGAGCGGCCCGGCGCCGAGATCGTCGTCACCGGCTGCGGCGCCGAGGTCGAGACGGAGGCCTACGCGGCCATGCCGGAGGTCGCGCGCCTCGTCGGCAACGCCGAGAAGCTGCGGCCGGAGGGCTGGTCGGCGGCCGCGACCGGCCCGGGCGCCGTCATGGCGGCGCGGGCGGCCGAGCCGACGCGGGTCGAGGCGGTCGCCGGGCACACCCGCGCCTTCGTGCCCGTGCAGAACGGCTGCGACCACCGCTGCACCTTCTGCGTGATCCCGTTCGGGCGGGGCGTCTCCCGCTCGGTGCCGGAGGCGGACGTGATCGCGCAGGTCGAGACGATCGTGGCGCGGGGCGGGCGCGAGGTGGTGCTGACCGGCGTCGACCTCACCGCCTACGGTCGCGACCTCCCCGGCACGGCCCCGTCCCTCGGCGGCCTCGCGCGCGCGATCCTCCGGGCGGTGCCCGACCTCGCGCGCCTGCGCCTGTCCTCCATCGATTCCGTCGAGGCCGACGACGCGCTGCTCGCGGCGATCGCCGAGGAGGAGCGGCTCATGCCGCACCTGCACCTGTCGCTGCAGGCCGGCGACGACCTGATCCTCAAGCGCATGAGGCGCCGGCACCTGCGCGTCGACGCGATCCGCTTCTGCGAGACCGTGCGGCGGCTGCGGCCCGACACGGTGTTCGGCGCCGACCTGATCGCCGGCTTCCCGACCGAGACCGAGGCGCAGTTCGACCGCTCCCTCGACCTCGTGGCGGCGTGCGGCCTGACGCACCTGCACGTCTTCCCGTACTCGCCGCGCCCCGGGACACCGGCCGCGCGCATGCCGCCGGTTGCCCCCGAGGCGATCCGCGCGCGGGCGGCGCGGCTGCGGGCGGCCGGCGCCGACGCCCTGCGCCGGCATCTCGACGCCCAGGTCGGCCGCCGCCTCACCGTGCTGGCGGAGCGCGGCGGCGTCGGGCGAAGCGCGGATTTCACCGCGGTTCGGCTTCCGGGCGTCCCCGAAGCGGGGACGTTCCACGACGTCGCCGTCGCCGGGCACGACGGCGCGCGGCTCATCGGCGCCTAGCGCCCGCGGCTCACGCCGGCATCGCCGCCACGGCCTCGGCGATGTGCGGGGGCGGCGGCGCCGTGACGGCGATGGCGTCGCGCTTCGGGTAGAGCGGGATCGACAGCGCCCGGGCGTGGAGGTGCAGCGCGCTCCCGCGGGGCGCCCCGCCGTAGACCGCGTCGCCCAGGATCGGCCAGCCGGAGGCGGCGCAGTGGACCCGGAGCTGGTGGGTCCGGCCGGTGACCGGCTTCAATTCCAGCCAGGTCCGCCCCCCGGCGCGGCCGAGCACCCGCCAGTGCGTCAGCGACGGGTCGCCCGCCGGGTCGGCCTTCATCCACCACGAGCGCGGATCGTCCGAGCGGCGGGCCAGCGGCAGGTCGATGCTGCCTTCCTCCCCGGCGGGCCCGCCCGCCACGATCGCCCAGTAGGTCTTCTCGACGGCGCTGCCGGAGAACAGCTTCCCCAGCCGCGCCAGCGCCTTGGCGTGGCGGCCCAGCGCGAGGCAGCCGGAGGTGTCGCGGTCGAGCCGGTGCGCGGCCTCGGGGCGGCGGGGCAGGCCGAACCGGAGGGCGTCGAGGTGGTCGGTGAGCGTCTCGCCGCCCCGCGGGCCCGGATGGACCGGCAAACCCGCCGGCTTGTCGATGACGAGGAGCAGGGCATCGCGGTAGAGGAGGCGCGCGCCTATGTCGAAGGCGTTGGACATCCGGATCGGCTAGAGGGTCGGTGTCGGCGGGGCAAGGTGGGGCGAGGACGCGATTTCATGGCGAGCGAGGAGAAGCCCGGCTGGTTCGGACGCCTGTTCGGGCGCAAAGGCCAGCCCGCGCCCGAGGACAGAGGCGAGGACCGGCCCGAGGACAAGCCCGAGGCCGACCTGCCGGCCGGGGCGGCCTCGCCCTCCGAGGGGGAGCCGGACTTCGCCACCGCCGCCGAGGATGTCGCGCACGTCCCGCTGCCGCCCGAGGAGTCCGGGGAGCCGGTCCCGGACGCGGTCGAGGGCGCGGACCTGCTGCCCGTGGAGGGCGACGCGGAGCGCCCGCCGGCCGGCACCGCCGGCGACGACCCCGCGCACGGCGCCGACCCGGTCGACACCGGCGACGTGAACCGGGCGCCGGTGGTCGAGCCGGCCGCCGCGATGCAGCCCGGGATTCAACCCGACGTCCAGCCCGACATCCAGCCTGTCGACAGCGCCGCGGCCCTCGCCCACGACGCCGGCGCCGGGCCGGAGCGCGAGCCGGAGGCCAAGGGCTGGTGGAGCCGTCTCACCTCGGGGATGAAGCGGACCTCGTCGGCCCTCTCCGACCGCGTCACCGGCCTGTTCACCAAGCGCAAGCTCGACGCCACGACCCTGGAGGACTTGGAGGACGCGCTGATCCAGGCCGATTTCGGCCTGGAGACCGCGATGCGGGTCTCGGAGGCCGTCGGCAAGGGCCGCTACGAGAAGGGCATCTCGCCCGACGAGGTCCGGGCGATCCTGGCCGCGGAGGTGGAGCGGGCGCTGGAGCCGGTGGCGGTGCCGCTGACGATCGACGCCGCCCGGAAGCCGTTCGTGATCCTGACGGTCGGCGTGAACGGCGCCGGCAAGACCACGACGCTCGGCAAGCTCGCCTCGAAGCTGCGGGCGGAGGGGCGCACCGTGATGCTCGCGGCCGGCGACACCTTCCGCGCGGCGGCAATCGACCAGCTCAAGGTCTGGGGGGCGCGCACCGGCACGCCGGTGGTGAGCGGCGCGCAGGGCGCGGACGCGGCGGGCCTCGCCTTCGACGCCCTCAAGCAGGCGGGCGCGGCCGGCACCGACGTGCTGCTGATCGACACCGCCGGCCGGCTCCAGAACAAGGCCGGCCTGATGGCGGAGCTGGAGAAGATCGTCCGCGTGCTGCGCAAGCAGGATCCGGATGCGCCGCACGCGACGCTCCTCGTCCTCGACGCCACGGTCGGCCAGAACGCGCTCAGCCAGGTGGAGCTGTTCTCGCAGGCGGCGCCGGTCTCGGGGCTGGTGATGACCAAGCTCGACGGCACTGCCCGGGGCGGCATCCTGGTGGCGCTGGCGGCGAAGTTCGGCCTGCCGGTGCACTTCATCGGCGTCGGCGAGGGCGTGGAGGACCTGGAGCCCTTCGCGGCCCGCGACTTCGCCCGGGCGATCGCCGGACTGGAGAAGGACTAGCACGCGGGCGGCCGCCGCTCCTGGGTGCGCGATGTCATGGACATCGCGCGCTCCGCGTTCCACACACCCCGGCGAATCCCGTCCGACGCCCCCGGCCGACCGTGGGCGCCGCAGCCGAGCCAACCGAGCGTATGCAGATCGAATCCGTCCCCCCGCACCGCCACCTGCCGCCGCTCGTGAAGCTGGCGCTGGAACTCGGGCCGCTGGTGCTGTTCTTCCTCGGCAACGCCTATTCCGAGAAGTTCGGCGTCGCTCCGGACCAGAAGCTGTTCGTGGCCACGGGCGTGTTCATCGCGGCGACCGTGGTGGCACTGGCGATCCACTACGTGATGGTGCGGCGCCTGCCGATCATGCCACTCGTGTCCGGCGTGGTGGTGGTGGTGTTCGGCGGCCTGACCCTGGCGCTGCAGGACAAGACCTTCATCATGGTCAAGCCGACCATCGTGAACGCCCTGTTCGGCACCGTGCTGCTCGGCGGCCTCGTCTTCGGGCGCTCGCTGCTGTCGGTGGTGCTCGACTCGATGTTCAGCCTCACCGAGGAGGGCTGGCGCAAGCTCACCTTCCGCTGGGGCGTGTTCTTCTTCGTGCTGGCCGCGCTCAACGAGCTGGTCTGGCGGACCCAGACGGAGGATTTCTGGGTCAACTTCAAGGTGTTCGGCATCATGCCGATCACCGTGCTGTTCGCCCTCGCGCAGACGCCGCTGCTCACCCGCTACGAGCGCAAGAAGGCGCAGCCTGAGGCGTGATGCCTACTGCGCCGCCGCCACCTTCCCGGCAGCGCGGATCCGCGCGAGCACGCTGGAAAAATTCTCCGGCGTGAGGATGCCGACCAGCTTGTCGCGGATCACGCCGTCGGGCCCGATGATGAAGGTCTCGGGCACGCCGTAGACGCCGAAATCGATCGCCGCGCGGCCGCCGGCATCGGCGCCCACCGCGCTGAACGGAACGCCGTGCCGGGTCAGGAAGCGCTGGCCGGCCTCGGGCGTCGGCTCCTTGTAGTCGATGCCGACGAGCCGGATGCCGGGTTCCTTCGCCAGCCGCATCAGCATCGGGTGCTCCACCTGGCAGGGCGCGCACCACGAGGCGAAGACGTTGAGCACCGTGATCTGGCCCTTGAGGTCCGCGCTCGACAGCCCGGGTACGGGCGCGCCGTTGGCGGTCAGTCCCGGCACGGCGGGCAGGTCGAAGCGCGGCACCGGCTTGCCGATCATCGCGGAGGGCAGGGCGGCCGGGTCGGCGCCGGAGCGCAGGCGCAGGAACAGCACGGCGGCGAGCGCCGCGAAGACGAGCGCCGGCAGGATCAGCAGCAGCGAGCGGCGGACCGGTGGCGTCCGGCCGGCGGTGTCGTCGAGGGGGGCGGTCATCGCCGGTCCTCGCCGAACCCCTTGAGGGCGCGGCGCTGCGCGCGGCGGTCGCGCAGGGCGTTGCCCACCAGGGCGACCATCACCAAGGCCGTGAAGGCGTAGGCGGCCAGGATGAAGCCGCCGTGAGACCCGAGATCCATCGCGGTCCTCCTAGACCGGCTGCCCGACCGGCATCGCGGCCGGTGTCGGGGTGAGGCGCGGCTGGGCGCGGTCGAGGCGCTCGGCCTCGCGGATCGTCAGCGTCCGCACCCGGCGGCGCATGATCTCGGTGCGCATCGCGTAGAGGTGCAGCGTCATGCCGCCGAGGGTCGCGGCGCCGATCATGACCAGCAGCGGGTGGAGCATCGAGGGGTCGATGGTCGAGCCGCCCATGCGCAGGATCGAGGCCGGCTGGTGCAGGGTCGACCACCAGTTCACCGAGAACTTGATGATCGGCAGGTTCACGGCGCCGACGAGCGTCAGGATCGCCACGGCGCGCGCCGCGCGGTTCGGATCCTCCAGGGTCCGCCACAGGGCGATGATGCCGCAGTAGATCAGCAGCAGGATCAGCATGGAGGTCAGGCGCGCGTCCCAGACCCAGTAGGTGCCCCACATGGGCTTGCCCCACAGCGAGCCGGTCACGAGGCAGATCAGCGTGAAGGCGGCCCCGATCGGCGCGGCCGCCCGCTGAGCGACGTCGGCGAGCGGGTGGCGCCACACCAGGGTGCCGATCGCCGACACGCTCATCGCGCCGTAGAAGAACACGCCGAGCCACGCCGCCGGCACGTGGATGTACATGATCCGCACGGTCTCGCCCTGCTGGTAGTCGGGCGGCACCACGAAGAAGGTCTGGTACAGGCCCAGCGTCAGGACGCCGAGGGACAGGACCGTCAGCCACGGCACCAGCGCCCCCGACCACCGCATGAAGTGGCTGGGGTTCGACAGGCGGGTCCAGAGGGAAGGCGTCATCGCGGCAGCTGTCTCGGACATCGTGGAAGCGGTCTAGCCTAGGGTGCGGTGCAGCAACAATGCGGGTCGGCGGCGCAGGCGGCGGGGTCGCCGGAATGGCATCGTGCGCCGGGCCGCAACCCGTCGGGCCTTCGGATCCGAGAAGCTGCTGTACGACTGCGCCGACGACCAGCCGTCTTCCTGAGACATCCGCGACGCGCCCGCTCTCCCGCAGGGGTTGGGACCCGCGCCACGCCCGCACATGTCCGACGATGACGCACGTCCGCGGCCGCAGCTTTTCGCGTCCGAGCCTTGCGCATCGCGGGCGGATTGCGCATATAGATGTGAACAAAAAGAGAACGAAAGAGCGTCCCCGATAAAAGCTGTGGACGACGCGACCTCACCCTGACGGACCGAGCGCCCCATGCGAACCGCCGACAAGCAGATCGCCGACATCCTCGTCCGCTACGGCGAGCCCTTCGGGGGCAACGTCTGGCGCGTCCAGGGGACCGCCGTCATCTACCACAAGACCCTGGAGCGCATCGCCGCCCAGGCCGGCATCGTGTTCGAGCCGCCGACCGTCATCCGGGCCGAGCGCGACGAGGCCGTGATCCTGGTGACCGGCCGGCTGCCCGGCGCGAAGCCCGGGACCGAGCGGGTCGAGTGGTCCATGGGCGAGGCGCTGGTCAACGTGAACTACCGCGTCTCGGGCAAGCAGGCGGCCTACGTCTACGCCATGGCCGAGAAGCGCGGGAAGGACCGCGTCATCCTCAAGCTCATCGAGCTGCACGGCCTCGTCTACTCCGAGGAGGAGGCCGACGAGTTCCGGGCCCATCAGGTCCCGGTCCGGGCCGTCGACGAGGATTTCGAGGAGGCGCCCGCCTTCGACGAGGTGACCGAGGCCGAGGGCGACCTCAAGCGCCGCATCGACGAGGCCGAGACCATCAACGCGGTCACCGACCTGATGCTGGACGGCGCCACCCAGGCCGTCCTGGCGACGATGCCGCCCGGCACCCGCGACGAGGTGCGCGACTACGCCAAGGCCCGCCTCGTGGCGCTGGGCTGGCCGAAGCGCGCCGGACGCCGCAGCGCCGCCTGATCCCGCTTCCACCCCCACCGAAGGAGACCGCCATGCATCGCGCGACGAGCCGCCGCACCATGAAGGCCCGCCGGGATTCCCATCACGGCTGGAGCATCGAGACGCTGTCGTACAGCCCGACGCGGATCGTCCGCCTCGGCGCCGAGAAGGTCGCGATCCTGTTCCCCCCGGTCGAGCCCGGCGCGGCCTGGCAGCTCTACCCGCATCCCGACACGTTCCCGGGTCTCAACTTCGAGGGTCTGCCCGAGCCGCTGCGCCCGGAATTCCTCGCCTTCCCGGATCTTCCGGAAGTCGAGCGGTTCCTCGGCATCCGCGACGCCGAGCCCGTCGCCCTCGCGGCGTGAGGCGCGCTCTCAGGGCGTCGGCCAGGGCGCGCCGCGATGGAGCGCCTCGGCCTCGTCCGTGAACCTGCCGTCGGGGCCGTGCAGCACGAGGGGCGGCAGCAGGGTCGGGGCGGCCCGGCTCCCGCGGGTCGCCGCGATCAGGACGCGGATCGCCGGCGCGTCGCCCCGGGGATGGACGGGGCGGATCGCCAGCCCGCCGTAGCGGCCCCTGAGGGCGTCGAGGCAGGCCGGGAGGGTGTCCGCCCGGTGGATGAGCCCGAGACGCCCGCCCGCCCGCAGGACCGCCGTGCAGGCGCGGATCCAGCTGTCGAGATCGCCGCCCGCGAAGGTGTGGGCGGCGGCGCGGCCCGGGTGCGGCGAGGCGCGGTGAGCGCCGGCCGCGAAGAACGGCGGGTTGGTGAGCACGACGTCGAAACTGTCCGGCAGCAGACCGGCGGCGCGGCGTTCCGCCGCGGACGCGAGCACGTCGGCGACCAGGACCCGCGCGTCGATGCCGTTGAGGGTCGCGTTGGCACGGGCCTGCCCGGCGAGCGCCGGGTCGCGCTCGACCAGGGTCGGCCGGAGGCCGGGCGCCAGGGCCGCGCAGGCGAGGCCGACGGCGCCGGTCCCGGCGCCGACATCGCAGAGCCGGTCCCCGGCCCGCGGCGCGAGCAGCCGGGCGAGCAGCACCGCGTCGGTCCCGGCGCGGTGCGCCCCCCGCGGCGGCTGGTGCAGGCGCAGGAGCCCGCCGAGGAAGGGATCGGCGCCGCTGTCGGCCTCGGCCGTCACGGTTGGCGCAACTCGTGGGCGATGCCGGCATCCGTCAGCAGGCGGCGGGCCTGGGCCTCGTGGTCGCGCGGCACCAGGAGGCGCTGGCCGAAGACGCCGATCGACCCCTCCATCAGGCTCATGTGGCTGTCGGCCACGAGGACCGGGATCTCGGCCGCCTCGAGGATCGACCGGGCGAACCCGATCAGCACGACGTCGTTGGCGCGGATCAGCTCGATCATCGCGGCTCGGCTCCGGAACGGGCGGGGATCGGCGGTTTCGTCGCGTGAGATCCGCGCTGGCGACACCCCATATCCGGCCGGCGACGATGTTGCGGCGCCGCGGGGCGCGTGCGAAGGGATCGCCCGCCCCCTGAGGGGCGACCGGTCTGGAGGTCACGGATCTTGGGTATGGCCCTCTCCATCGAGAATCCGAAGCCCGAGGCGGAGGCGGGGCTCAACGACCTCGTCGCGCTGGTGGCCGACGGCATGGCGCGGGTCAACACCACGATCCTGTCGCGGACGGGATCGGACGTGGCGATGATCCCCGAGGTCGCCAACCACCTGATCGCCTCCGGCGGCAAGCGCCTGCGGCCGATCCTGACGCTGGCCTGCGCCCGGCTCTGCGGCTACGCGGGCGCCACCGACGGCGACGTCAAGCTCGCCGCCAGCGTCGAGTTCATGCACACCGCCACGCTCCTCCACGACGACGTGGTCGACGAGAGCGACATGCGCCGCGGCCGCGTCGCCGCCCGGATCAAGTGGGGTAACGAGGCCTCCGTGCTGGTCGGCGACTTCCTGCTCGGCCAAGCCTTCCGGATGATGGTCGAGGTCGGCTCGCTGCGGGCGCTCGACATCCTCTCGGCCGCCGCCACGGTGATCGCCGAGGGCGAGGTGATGCAGCTCACCAACGCCAAGAACCTGGAGACCGACGAGGCCGCCTATCTGGCGGTGATCCGCGGCAAGACCGCCGAGCTGTTCGCCGCCGCCTGCGAGGTCGGGCCGGTGCTCGCCGGGCGACCCGAGGCCGAGCAGGCGGCGGCCCGATCCTACGGGATGAATCTCGGCATCGCCTTCCAGCTGATCGACGACGTGCTCGACTACGGCGGCACCTCGGCCGAGCTCGGCAAGAACGTCGGCGACGATTTCCGCGAGGGCAAGATCACCCTGCCGATCGTCCTGGCCTATCGCCGGGCCAGCGAGGGCGAGCGCGGCTTCTGGCGGCGCACCCTGCAGCAGGGCGAGATCGGCGAGACCGACCTGGAGACCGCCCTCGACCTCCTGCAGCGCCACGGCGCCCTGGAGGAGACCGTGGCCCGCGCCCACCATTACGGCGCCGAGGCCCGGGCCGCCCTCGACATCTTCCCGGACGGGCCCGTCAAGGCGGCGCTGATCGGGGCCGTTGAGTTCTGCGTGGCGCGGGCGCGCTGAGGCGGGATCTCGGGGCTCCCGCGTCGACAGCCACCGATCCGCGCCGGCCCGACGACCCGCGTCGGCCTCAACGCGTCACGGGCCCGAGGGCTTCGGCGAGGGCGGGGGCGAGGTCGCGCAGCTCCGCGAGATGCGCGTCCGTCAGGGTGCGCAGCAGGGCCTCGGCGCGCGGCGTGAGGGACAGCTCGCTCCGCCGCCTGTCCTCGACGGCCCGCGTCTTGGTCAGCAGGCCGGCCTCCACCATGCGGGACACCAGCTCGGCCGCGCTGTGCGGAGCGATCAGCAGCTGCTCGGCCAGCAGGCCGACCGTCGCCGGCGCGCGCCCGGCATGGCCCGCCAGCGTCAGCAGGGCCTGATGCTGCTGCGGCGGCAGGCCCGCCCGGGCCGCCGCCGCCTCGCTGAACGCCAGGAAGCGGCGGAGACGGAAGCGGAAATCCGCGAGCGCCGCGTACTGCTCCCGCGACAGCGCCTCCGGTCCCGGGGCATCGGCCTCCATGATCGCCTCCGTGGTGTGTCCCTCGAGCCGCCGACGGTGCCCCGTATCGACGGGCTGGTCCCGGCTCGCAATGGCCGCGCCGTTGCAAGATATATCGGATTACGACATAAAAGCCGCCGCGAAGGAAGGAGGCCCCGATGATCGGCGGGACTGGGAGCGGGAGCGGGGAGGGCAGCCCGTCGCGCCGGGCACTGGGGGATTTCAGCGCGGACCGGCGGGTCCTGACGCTGGCCGGCATGGCGGTCGTCACCGGGACCGCCGCGAGCGGCACCGCCTGGATCCTGCTCACGCTGATCGGCCTCGTGACCAACCTCGCGTGGTACGGCCGGCTCGACACCGCCCTGACCTCCCTGGCCGGCGCGGCGCCGGGGCCCTCGATGGTGGCGATCCCGGTGATCGGGGCGCTGATCGTCGGCGCCATGGCGCGCTACGGCTCGGAGAAGATCCGCGGCCACGGGATCCCGGAGGCGATGGAGGCGATCCTGGTCGGCGGCAGCCGGATGTCGCCCAGGGTCGCCGTGCTCAAGCCGCTCTCCTCGGCGGTGGCGATCGGCACCGGCGGCCCGTTCGGCGCCGAGGGGCCGATCATCGTGACGGGCGGCGCGGTCGGCTCGCTCTTCGCCCAGTTCTTCCATCTCAGCGCCGCCGAGCGGAAGACGCTGCTGGTGGCGGGCGCGGCGGCGGGCATGACCGCCATCTTCGGGACGCCCGTGGCGGCCGTGCTGCTCGCCGTCGAGGTTCTGCTGTTCGAGTGGCGGCCGCGGAGCCTCGTACCGGTGACCGTCGGGGCTGTCACCGCGGCCTGCTGGCGGCCGGCCCTGTTCGGCGCCGGCCCGCTCTTTCCCTTCGCCGACAATCCGGTCCTGCCCTGGTGGGGGCTGCCCGCCTGCGCGCTGCTCGGCATAGCCTGCGGCCTCATCTCGGGGGGGCTGACCCGGGCCCTCTACGCGCTGGAGGACGGCTTCGGGCGGCTTCCCCTGCACTGGATGTGGTGGCCCGCCATCGGCGCCGTCGTGGTCGGGCTGGGCGGCCTCGTGGAGCCGCGGGCGCTCGGCGTCGGCTACGACGTCATCCACGACCTGCTCTCCGGCCACATGCTGGCGAGCGCCGTCGTGCTGATCCTCGTGGTCAAGGCGGCGATCTGGCTCGCCGCCCTGTCGTCGGGCACGTCCGGAGGCGTGCTCGCGCCGCTGCTGATCCTCGGCGGCGCCGTCGGCTGGCTGATCGGCGTCCTCCTGCCCGGCGCCCACGGTTTCTGGGCGCTCATCGGCATGGCGGCGATGCTCGGCGGCACCCTGCCGGCGCCGCTGACCGGCGTCGTCTTCGCCGTCGAGGTGACCGGCGACGTCGCCGCCCTGGCGCCGCTGCTCGCCGCCACCGTGGCGGCCTACGCGGTGACCGTGCTCCTCCTCAAGCGATCGATCCTGACCGAGAAGATCGCCCGGCGCGGGCAGCACGTGACCCGGGAATACGGGATCGATCCCTACGATCTCGCCCGGGTCGAGGCGGTGATGACCCGCACGGTCGAGACCCTGGACGCGGACCTGCCCCTGGCCGAGGCCCTCGCGGCGATCGAGACCGGCGCCCACCACGCCTACCCGGTGGTCGACGGCGCGGGCCGGCCCGTCGGCCTCGTCTCGCGCAACGACGCCCTCCGCTGGACCCTGGAGGAGCGCGACGGCGCGGCCGAGGAGGGCACCCTCGGCGAGCGCGTCTCGGACGCCGATCTCGCCGTCGTCCATCCGGGCGACGTGGTCTCGCACGCCCTCGACGTCATGCTGTCGGCCGGGCAGGGGCGCCTGCCGGTCACCGATCCGCGCACCGGCGGCCTCGTCGGGCTCCTGACCCGCAAGGACCTGCTCCAGGTGCGCGCCACGGTGGTGCGGGCCGAAGCCGAGCGCCGCGCGTTCTACCGGAAGGGGCGGGGTGAAAGGCGCGCACGGATGGAAGCATGACCCTGGACCCGCACCGTCCCGGCCGGACCACCCGCCTCGATCGGCTCGCGCCGGGCAGCTTCTACCTGATCGCCGGCCGGGACGGGCCGGATCTCGCCCTCGTCGTCCTGCGTGAGGGACGCCGGCAAGCCCTGCTGCTGAACCGCCGTCACGCCGTCGACGGCCACCTGCGGGTCGAGTCCGAGATCGCCTCCGGGGCCGACGTGCTGGCGCTGCGGGGCGCCGTCCTGGCGCCGAGCGGCGCCCTCGCGGTCATCGCCTTCGGCCTCACCGCCGCTCCGGCCGCGCTCCACCTCGGCGACGGCCGCGCGTATCTGCGCGGACACGACGGGGACGGCCGGCTCGCGACCTTCTCTGTCGGGAGCGGCCGGGCCACCGCGATCGATCCCGGCGACCTGCCACGGTCGAGCCGCTGGCGCGTGATGGTGCCGGAGGCGGGCGGCGTCGTCACGGTCTACGAGGCCGCGCCCGGCTGAGCGCCGCCCGCGGGCCGGGTCAGCGCAGGAAGGTCGGCGCCACCCACCATCCCGGATGGGCGGCGCGCAGGGCGGCAGCGGCCCGGACGGCCGCGCGCCGGTCGGCGAACAGCGCGAACACGGTCGCGCCGGAGCCCGACATCCGCGCGAGGCGGCAGCCCTGGGCGCGGAGGGCTGCCAGCGCGTCACCGATCACCGGCGCCACGGTCAGGGCCGGCGCTTCCAGATCGTTGCGGGCCTCGGCCAGGGCCTGGAGCAGCGTGTCGGTCGCCGTGGCCTGCGGGATCGTCGGATGCGGTGCGCCCGCGAGATCCTGGCCGACGCTCAGGCCCAGAGCCCTGAAGACCGGGGCGGTGGGCACCGGCACGCCGGGATTGATCAGCACCGCGGGCAGCGGTTCGAGCCCGAGGGCCGCCCCGATCTCCTCGCCCGCGCCGCGCATCATCCGGGCCCGCGGGTCGAGGCAGACCGGTACGTCGGCGCCGGTCTCCCGCGCCACCGCGCCGACGGCCGCGTGGTCGAGGGGCAGCCCGTTGAGGCGCGCCAGCAGGCGCAGGGCCGCGGCGGCGTCGGAGGAGCCGCCGCCGATCCCCGCCGCGACCGGCAGGCGCTTCACCAGATGGAAGGCACCCGCGCGCAAGCCCGGCACCCGTGCGGCGAGACCCCGGGCGGCCCGCAGGACGAGGTTGTCGTCCGTCGGACCGGCAGGGCCGGCGGTGGGGCCGCTGACGGTCAGGCCCAGCGGGGCGTCGGGATCCAGGGTGAGGCGGTCGGCGGTGCCCGCGAAGGCGACGAGGCTCTCGAGCACGTGGTAGCCGTCGCCGACGCGTCGGCCGAGGACGTGGAGCGTCAGGTTGACCTTGGCGGGGGCGCGATCGGCGAGCAGGGTCACGGGGTCTCGGTCGGGTCGTGGCGATGTGTCCCGAGGCTCTACAGGCTCGCGGCCCGGAACAACAGCTCAGCTGCCGGCGCCGACCGCACCGTGCGGTCGATAGGGCAGGGCGTCGCCCGGGCGGATCGCGGTCAGATCCTCGGCGAGTTCCACCAGCCCGTCGCTGCCCGCGAGACTGGACAGCGCGCCGCCGGGCGCCGGCACGGCCTCGGGCAGGCCGTCCCGGCCGGCCCGGAGGCAGACGCGCAGGTATTCGCGCCGGCCGGGGCGCTTCTCGCGGGCGAAGCCGCTGCGGATCGCCAGCTCGGGCGCCGTGTCGCGCGCGCCGGAGAGATGGAGCACCAGGGGACCGAGCACCGCCAGGGCGGTCACGTAGGCGGCGGCCGGGTTGCCCGGCAGCCCGATGACGGGCGTGCCGGCCACGGTTCCGAGCGCGACCGGGCGGCCGGGCTTGATCGCCAACCGCCAGAAGGTCAGTCGCCCCGAAGCCTCGATCGCGGCGCGGACATGGTCCTCCTCGCCCACCGAGGCGCCTCCCGAGGTCAGGATCAGGTCGTGGGACGCCGCCGCCTCCGCGATGCGCGCCCGCAGCGGTCCGGGCTCGTCGCGGAGGATGCCGAGATCGACGGGGACGGCGCCGAGGCGTCTCAGGAGCGCGGCGAGCATCGGCCGGTTGGCGTCGAAAATCCCGGCCGGCGGCAGGGACTGGCCGGGCGGTGTCAGCTCGTCGCCGGTCGAGAAGAGCGCGACCGTCAGGGGCGTCCGCAGCGGCAGCGCGGCCAGGCCACAGGCGGCCGCGAGTACGATGTGCTGCGGCCCGAGGCGCGTCCCGGCGCGGAGCGCCGTGCTGCCGCGGGCGACGTCCTCGCCGGCCCGCCGACGATTGGCGCCCGACACGAGTCCTCCAGGCAGGATGACGCTGCCGTCGTCGATCCGGACGTCCTCCTGCATGACGACGGTGTCGGTCCCCGCGGGCACCGGCGCCCCGGTGAAGATGCGCACGGCCGCGCCCGGACCGGGATCGCCCGCCGGATGGCCGGCCGGCACGCGTCCGCCGACGGGCAGGCGCGTCTCGCCGCCGGCCGCGAGATCGGCGGCGCGCAGGGCGTAGCCGTCCACCGCGGCGTTGTCGAAGGGAGGCAGATCGAGGGGCGCGATCACATCGTCCGCGAGGACCCGGCCGTCCGCATCCGCGAGCGGGACTGTCTCGGTCCCGGACAGGATCGGGAGTCGCGCCCGGATCAGAGCGACCGCGTCGGCGACCCGCATCGGCGCGGTGGCGGCGTCGAAGCAGTCGGGGCTCAGGCGGCCCATGGCGCTGCCGGATCGGAGTGAGGCGAGCGGGTCGGCACGGGCGGCCTCGCGGACTGGGACACGGCGACTTGCGGCATCGGCGCCGCGCGATCAAGCCTGGGCCGTGGTCCCGGCGGATCCGATCCTCTAGGCTCGCGCATCATGGCGTTCACCGAATCCGTCGCCGCGGCGCTCCCGTGCCAGCGCCACCTCTTCGAGATGCCCGCCGACGTCTGCTACCTCGACGCCGCCGCGTGGTCGCCGCTGCCGCGGGCCGTGCGCGCGGCGGGCGAGGCGGGGATCCTGGTCAAGAGCCGCCCCTGGGACCATCCCCGCACGGCGATCCCGCCCTGGGCCGAGCGAGCGCGCGCGGCGGCGGCGCGATTGATCGGCGCCACCGCGGACGACATCGCGATCGTCGGCGCGGTCAGCCACGCCATGGCGGTGGCCGCCCGCAACCTGACCGTGAGGCCGGGCGGGCGCCTGCTCCGCGTGGCCGACGAGTTCCCGTCCCTGCGCTTCGCCTTCGACCGGCTCGCCGAGCGGCAGGGTCTGGTGGTGGAGGAGGTTCCGCGCCCGCCGGACGGCGACTGGACCGCGGCGGTCGCGGCCGCGATCGCCCGGCCGGACGCCCCGCCGCTCGCCCTCGCCACCCTGACCCCGTTGCACTGGACCGACGGCAGCCTGATCGACCTCGATCGGCTCGCCCCCCTGGTCCATCATGCCGGCGCGGCCCTGGTGATCGACGCCACGCAGGCCGCGGGCGCCGTGCCCGTCGACGTCGCCCGCTGGCGCCCCGACTTTCTGGCCTTCCCGACCTACAAATGGGCGCTCGGACCCTACGGCCTCGCCTTCCTGTACGCCGCGCCGCACCGGCAGGACGGGGCGGCCATCGAGGAGAATATCGGGAACCGGCCGCCGGCCGTCGGCGCGCGCCGCTACGACCGGGGCGAGCTGAACGATCCGGTGGCGCTGTTCATGGCGGTGACCGGGCTGGAGCAGATCGCCGAGTGGGGTGTGCCGGCGGTCGCCGCCCGGCTGCGGGGGCTGACCGACCGCTTGGCGGACGGGGTCGCCGGCCTCGGCCTGACGCCGCCGCCGGCCTCCCTGCGGGCACCCCACATCCTCGGTCTGCGGCCGCCCGCGGGCCTGCCGACGGGCCTGGTCGATCGCCTGCAGCGGGACCGGGTCTACGTGAGCGAGCGTTCCGGCGCCCTGCGCATCAGTCCGCACGTGTGGACGGACGGGGACGACCTCGCGCGATGCCTTGCCGCACTGTCCGAGGCCTGCCAGGGGAGCACCTGAGACGGTCCGGAAACGGACGCTCCGGCACGGGCGCCGGGCCGGAGGAACGAGGATGCTGCGCCGCCGGCCGATCCCCGGCGCAGGTGCCCGGGCACGGCCCGCGCCCACACGGAGACCGTCCACCCCCACATGACCGACTCCATACCGCGTCCCGGTGATCGGCTCCGGATCCCGGGCGCCGGCCGCCTCCGTCTGCCCGGACCGATGCGCGCCGTCCTCTCGGGGCGGTTCGCCGTGATCCTGTCGGGCGAGCTGACCCAGAGCCTGTTCCACTTCCTCCTGAACATCCTGCTGGTGCGCGCGCTCGGCGCGCACGATTACGGCCTGTTCGCCATCGTCTTCGCGGTCGGGGCGGTCGGCATCACCTACATCCGCGCGCTGGTGGCGGTCCCGGCGACGATCCACGTCGCCCGGAGCCTGGGCCGGCCGGCGGCGCTCGGCTACGACGTGATGTTCGGCTCGGGCGCGGTGCTGGTCTCCGGCATCATGGCGGCCGCCGTCGGCCTCGTCCTGATCCCGGTGATCGGCCTCGGCGCCCTCGCGGCCGGGGCCTTCGTGGGCCTCTACGCCTTCCGCAGCTACCTGCGGATCGTTCTCCTCGCCCGCGGCCGGCCCCGGATCGCCGGCCTGAGCGACCTGGTCTACGCGGTCTGCGGCGGTCTCCTCGTCGCGCGCTGGCTGAACGGAGAGGGCACGGCCCTTCTCGATCGAGCCTTCACGGCGATCGCGCTCGCCCACGCGACCGCGATCGCCGTGGCCTACGCGGCGCTGCGCGAGCGGATCCGCTTCTCGCTGCACGCGCGGGCGCGCGCCCGCTACCGGGCGATCTGGCGGACGCTGGCGTGGTCGCTCGCCGGCGTCACCAGCCTGACCGTGCAGGGACAGGGCCTGACGCTGCTGCTGGCCCTCCTGGCCGGTCCGGCCGCCTACGCGCCGATCGCCGCCACGATCGTGCTCTACGCGCCGCTGCGCATCCCCGCGAGCGCGCTGCTGAACATGATCCTGCCGGAGATCAGCCGGCTGCTCGCGGCCGGGCAGGTCGAGGCCGCCCGCCGGCTCGTCGTCCGCAACGGGATCCTGCTCGGCAGCGCCTGTCTCGCCTACGGGGCGGTCATGGCCGCGGCCCTGCCGCTCGTCGAGGACATCCTGTTCAAGGGACGGTTCGCCGCGCAGCCGATGGGCTGGATCGGGCTCGGCGTCTGGGCGGTGGTGACCGTGTCGCTGCTCTACGCGATCCCGCGCGCCTACCTCGAGGCCTCGGCGGCGTTCCGGACCATCACGGCGGGGGCGGTGGCGAGCGCCGCCCTCGGCATGGCCGTGATGGTGCCGGCGCTGCTGCTGCTGCCGCCCGCCACCGCGCTCGTCGGCCTGCTGGCCTCCGAAGTGGCGACGCTGGTCTGGTCGGTCTCGGCCTTCCGGACGCTGGCGCGGCACCCGGGACCGGCGCGGCCCCTCGGCGCCCTGTGAGCGGCCGGCCCGCCGCTCAGCGCAGCGCCAGCAGGACCGGCGCCAGTTTCCGCAGCGCCGGCGTCCGGCTGTAGACCCAGAGCGGGTTGTGCTGGACCACGTCGGTGCACAGGCCGCGCTTGAACTCGAAGACGGGGCGGTTCGCCGCCGGGTCGATGCCGCCGAAATCGAAGACCCGGCAGCCCTCCGCCTTTGCCCGCTCCACGAAGCGCCAGACCGCGAGGGTCGCGGCGCCCGTCGCGCGGGCCCGGTCGTTCGAGGCCGTGTAGAAATCCGTGCAGCGTGTGTCCGAAAGGTGCGCGATGCGCACGAGGACGCGCTGTCCCTTCTCGCGGACGTCGAGGAACAGCAGGTGCTCGTCCTCGGCCGCGATGTCGCGGTAGGCCTGCGGCTGCAGCGTGGTGGCGAAGCCCTTGCGCTCGCGCAGGGCCGCGAACATCGCGGTGAAGTCGTCGAAGGCTTCGAGGCGCTCGGCCCTGTCCTCGAGGAAATGCGTCGTCACCTCGACGTTGCGCTCGGCCTTGCGCAGGGCCTTGCGCCAGCGCGGCTCCATGCCGGCCTGGATGGCGTCGAGATCCTGGGTCAGGTCGAGCTCGAGGGTGTGGTCGTGCGCGCCGATCACCGGGGCGAACCCGTGCATCAGCAGCGCCAGCGTCGCGTCGCGGCTCTCGAACTGCTCATAATCCACCGCGAGCACGTCGAGCCGGCCGAGCGCGAGATGGTCGATGAACGCGGCGAACACCGCCTCCGCCCGGTGCGCGCCCGCCGCGGTCAGCAGCGGGCCGCCCTGGACATGGACGAACCGCGCCGGCCCCTTGCGGCGCGTCTGCCACTGGACGAAGGCGAGGTCCGCGCCGTCGCCGGACACGACCGCGCGCCGCACCTCGAGGCCGCGCCGCGCCTTGTAGGTGCCCCAGGACGTCCCGCAATAGATGTTGGCGCCCGGGCAGGCCCAGACCCGCCGGTCCCAGTCCAGGGCATCCGCAATCTCCTGAACTGCGAGCTTGGCCGCCATGTCGCTCCCCGTCCTCGCTCCTCGTCCTGCCCGGGTTCGGTTGCCCGCGCCGCACGCCTCATCGGTCAGGCGGGCCCGCATTGCATCCTCGCGCCGCTGATCGTCCACAGGGTGACGCCCGCGACACGGGTCGGTTTCCGCTCCGTCGCGAGCGGCGCTCCGGGGTCTTCCGGACCGAGGCTGCCGAGGCGGACGCCGATGAACCCGTCGTCGCGCGCTCGTGGCGGCACGCGCGGCCGCGGCGCTCGGCCGCGGAGGGGGCGATCCCGCAGGGAGTCAGCCCGGTCATGCTCGGGGCCCGGCTCTCGGACAGGCGTCGCCGCCGGATCGTCGGCGGTCCGGCCGGAAGGCCCCGACTCCTAGGCTGCCGGTCGCGCCGGCACGTCGGCGACGCGCGACGCCTCCGTGGTCGGGCGGCGCAGCGTCGTCCGGACCGCAGCCTCGATACCCTCCGCCGCCGAGGCCTCCGAGAACAGGCTCAGGTAGCGCGCCCGGGCCGCCCGGCCGAAGTCGCGCCAGCGCGCCGGGTCGGCGACCAGGTCCGCGAGAACGGCGGCGATCGGTTCCGGGCCGCCCGGCGGGACGACCCAGCCGGTCTTCCCGTCCTCTACGACCTCGGGCAGGCCGCCGATCGCCGTGACGAGCGGCGGCACGCCGTAGGACATCGCCTCGATCGCCACGCGGCCGAGGGATTCGGGCCGCTGCGACGGCATCGTGACCACGTCGGCCCAGCGGTAGAGGGCGGCGGGATCGGCCACGAACGGCTCGAGCGTGACCTGCGCGGCGAGCCCCGCCTCGGCGATCCGCCCGACCAGGGCCCGCTCGCGGGCCTCGTCCTCGAAGGCGCTGCCGACGATGCGCAGCGCGATCCGCCGGCGCACGGGCTCGGGCAGGGAGGCCAGCGCCTCCACGAGGACGTCCTGGCCCTTGATCCGGCTGATCCGGCCGAGCATCAGCACGCGGAGCGGGCGGGAGCCGTCGTAGGTGTTCTGATTCGGCTCGGCGGGACCCGCGATCCCGTTGTAGACGACCCGGGCGGTCGCCCCGCGGGGCAGGGCGTAGGCCCGCTCGGTGGCGCGCGAGTTGAACACCACGTTGGCGCCGCTCCAGCGGATCAGCCCGCGCAGGACTTTCAGCACGGTGCCTTCGGGGATCTCGTGGACGTGGACGATGCTCCGCCCGGGGGCCAGCCGGGCGGCCAGCAGGTAGTCGGCCACCACGGTGGTGTTGATGTAGACGAGGTCGCTCGCGCGGATGCGGCGCCACGCACGGATCATCGCGATGGGCAGAGCCATCAGACCCAGGGTTACGAGGCGCGCCAGGTTCTTGCGCCGCAGGATCCAGAGCGGGGCGATCACGATCTCGCTGGCGAAGGGCTCCAGGGCGGCCACGATCGGGCCGCTTCGCGGCAGCACGACGTCGATCCGCGCATCCGGATGGGCGGCCCGGATCGTGCGGACGGTCTCGATGAAGCAGCGATCCGAGCCGTACAGCTCGAATCCCTGGTGGACACACGTGATCCGAAGCGCCGCCGCGGCGTTGCCGATGGCCCGCAGCGCGGGCGCGGCAGCACGATCGCTGTCGCGCGCCGCTCTCAGTCCGAAGTTATCTACCATAAGATGATTTCTGTATTAAATAAACAACTAGCAGTTGTAGAGGCCGGTCGCCGGGATCGTATCCTTCGGATCTACAATAGGGCCGACACATTGGAAAGGAAGTTTCATGCCTGACCGCGCACCGAAACTACTTATTCTCGGCACGCGCGGTATCCCGGCCGCCCACGGTGGCTTCGAGACTTTCGCGGAACGTCTCGCGCTCTACTTGGTCGAGCGCGGCTGGCAGGTCGGCGTGTACTGCCAGAGGGACGTCGAGACGGTGCGGGACCGCATCGTGCGGAGCGCCTGGAACGGTGTCGAGCTGATCACCGTAGAGATCGGCCTGCGCGGTCCCGTCGCGACGCTCGCCTTCGACGCCATCTGCGCCCACGACGCCGCGACCCGCGGCGGCGTCTGCCTCGTGCTCGGCTACAACGGTGCCGCGTTCCTGCCCTACCTGCGGGCGCGGGGCGGACGGATCCTGACCAACATGGACGGGATCGAGTGGCGCCGTCCGAAATGGTCGCTGCCCGTGCGCGCCTTCTTCTACGTCAGCGAGTGGATCGCCGCGTGGTCCTCGCAGCGGCTGGTGGCCGACCATCCCGTCATCGCCGACCACCTCGCCCGTCGCAGGCCGCGCGGCGCCATCGCGACCATCCCGTACGGCGGCGATCCCCCGGCGGCCGATGTCGGGCCGCCGCCCCTCGGCCTCGCGCCGGACCGCTACCTCGTCTCGATCGCCCGCATCGAGCCGGACAACAACATCCTGACGCTCGTCGAGGCCTTCTCGCGCCGGGCCCGCGGCGTGCGGCTCGTGGTGCTCGGCACGCTGAGGGTCGGCAACCCGTACCATCGCGCCGTGGAGGCGGCCGCCTCGCCGGAGGTGCTGTTCCCCGGCGCCATCTACGAGCCCGAGCAGGTCCAGGCCCTGCGGGTCCACGCGCGGGCCTATCTCCACGGCCACACGGTGGGCGGCACCAACCCGTCGCTGGTCGAGGCGCTCTGGGCGGGCAACGCCGTGGTCGCCCACGACAATCCGTTCAACCGGGGCACGGCCGGGGACGCGCAACTCTATTTCTCGGATCCGGACAGCTGCGCGGCGGCCATCGAGCGCGTGCTCTCCGACGGGGCCGCGGTCGCGGCGGCCCGCGCGGCGGCGCGGGCGCGCGCCGAGCAGTTCCGCTGGGACGCCGTGCTGGCCTCCTACGAGGACGCGCTGCGCCGTGTCGGCGGCTACCCGCCGGCACCGGACCGCGCGGCGCGCGCCACCGCGGTCGCGCCCGTCGCCGCCCCGGCCGGTCCGAGATGGTAGGCCCCAGCCGGCGGTCGGTGCTCGCCGGCGCCCTCGCGGCGGGCGCGGGCGTCCGACCCGTCCAGGGCAGTCCCGCGCCGATCGCCCTGCGCCGAGGCATCGCCCTCTGGCCCTGGTTCTCGCTGACCACCGAGTACCCGCCGCCGCGGACCGACTACGCGTGGCCGCCCTTCCAGGCCGGCCGGCCAATACCCACCCGCGACGACCTCGCCCGGATCGCCGGGTTCGGCTTCGACTTCGTGCGGCTGCCCCTAGATCCCGGGCCGTTCGTGGCCTTCACCGGGGCCCGGCGCGCCGAACTCCTCGGCACCCTGTCGGAGGCCGTCGACGCGGCCCTGGCGGCCGGGCTGCGCGTCCTGGTCAATGTCCAGGCGAACGCCGCGACCCACCACTACACGCCGGGCGCGTTCTACGACTCGGACCGGGCGCCGCTCTTCGCCGCCTATCGCGACCTCGTCGGAGACCTCGCGCGCCTGTGCGCGCGGAAGGGCACGGACCGCCTGGCCCTGGAGCCGGTGAACGAGCCGCCGCAGGCCTGCGGCGCGCGCGCCTGGAATCGGGTGCAGGACGGGCTCCTGGCGGCGGCGCGCGCGGCCGCGCCGGCGCTCACCCTCGTGGCGACCGGCTCCTGCGGCAGCCTCGTCGCCGGCCTGACGGCCCTGGACCCGGCCGCGCTCGCGCGGTTCGCGCCGCTCCTCTACACGTTCCACTTCTACGAGCCGTACCTGTTCTCCCACCAGGGGGCGACCTGGCTCACCGAGGAGCCGTTCTACCGCTGGCTCACCGCCGTGCCCTGGCCCGGGAGCCGCGGCACGCTGCGCGAGGCGCTCGCGGCGGTGCAAGCGCGCATGGACGCGGACCGCACGGTGCCCCGGGCCGAGAAGGCGCGCGACCGCGCGCTGATCGAGGCGAAGCTGCACGAATATTTCGAGGCCGCGCCCGGCCCGGCCTACATCGCCGACGCGATGGCGCCGGTGGCCACCTGGGCGGACCTCTACGGGATCCCGCGCGGGCAGGTACTGATGGGCGAGTTCGGCGCCCTGCGCACCGACGCCCGCTTCACGGCGTCCCGGGCGCCGGACCGGGCCGCCTACATCCGGGACGTGCGGCTGGCGGCGGAGGCGAACGGGTTCGCGTGGTCGTTCTGGAACCTGTTCGACGGCCTCGGTCTCATGGACGACGCGCACGTCGCCGACCCCGCCCTGATCCCCGCCCTCGGGCTGAAGACCCGGCCGTGAGAGCGCGGTCGATCGGGCCGAAGCCCGCCCGCTCTCAGCCGCGCCCGCGGCGCGGCAGAGGCGGGAACAGGACGATCAGCATCAGGGCGAACTTGGCGAGCAGGGTGGTCTTGCCGGCGAGGCCCTCGAAGGTGTTCACGAGGATCACGAAGGCCAGGATCGGCAGCCAGACGCCGCGCCGGCAATCCCGCGCGATCTCCGCGAGGTAGAGCGCCACCGCGATCACCAGCACCCCCGTGACCAGGATGCCGTGGTAGAGCACGGCCGAGATGATCGAGTTCTCGATGCCCCATTCCAGGCCGTAGATCCGGCGCAGCGTGTTCACCTGCAGGAAGTCGGGCGCGAGCAGGAGCTGCCGGAACGGGATCGCGTCGAACACCGTGAGCATGTCGACCCGGGCCTGCGCGCTGCCGCCGTCCGAGACGAACCGGTCCAGCAGGGTGTCGAAGAACCCGGCCGCGGCCAGGACGGCGACCAGAACCGGCAGCAGGGTGAGGGCGAAGCACGCGCAGGCCGCCGCCGCCAGCGGGACGCGGCCGGTGCGCAGGGTGCGGTTCAGGGCCACCAGCCCGACAGCGCCGCCGAGGATCAGCGTCGTGACGGTGGCCGAGCGTCCTCCGAACGTGACCAGGGCGACGAGCTGGAGGACGATCATGGCGGCGCGCGGCATCGGCGCGAGGCGACCGCCGCCCTTGGCCAGCGCCAGGATGTAGCACGCCGTCATGGTCGCGTTGGCCAGCGGGTGGCCCTGGAGGGCCGCCGACCGCGTGTCGGACTCGAACGCCACGCCGTCGAACCGGTAGGGGAAGAAGCGCTGGCCGCTCGCGAGCTCGAACAGGCCGAGCAGGGCGTTGGCGAGCATCACGAGGTGGAAGATCGTCTCCAGCCGCCCGAGCGTGGCGGCGTCCCGGTCCATCAGGAGGATCGGGACGAGGCCGGCGAGCACGAAGGTGTCGATGGAGCCGGCGAGGCCCGCGCCGCCCCGGGCCGCGATCAGCGCGAGGAGCAGCACGCCGCAGGCGGCCAGGAGCACGCTGGCCGGCCGCCGGTTGAGCGCCCCGGCCACCGGGATCACCGGATTGCCCGCGCGCACCAGGGTCCAGCCGATCAGGACGACCGCCAGGTAGGTGGCGGGGTGGATCTTCGAGGCGGCCGAGCCGGTGATCCCCTCGTAATTGAGGCCGAGCACCCACAGGAGGCCGCCCGAGACCCCGACGAGGAGCAGGGCCCAGACCGACAGGGCCACCGATTCCGCCCGCAGCAGGGCGCGCAGCACCGGACCCGTGCGCGCCACCGGATCGTGGCGGCGCGCGAAGCCGGTCTGCCGGAGGGTCCTCATGCCTTGCGCCGCGTCAGGAGCAGGGAGCCGGAGATCGGTCGGCCCAGCGCCTCCGACGTGTCGACGAGGTCGATCAGGTCGCGCTGGCGCGTCGCGCCGTTGCAGGCGACGAGCAGCAGCCGGTCGGCGGCCGCCGCCAGGGGGCCGAGCCGCAGGTTCTCGGTCAGCACGCCGCCGTCGACGAGCACGAGGTCGAAGCGTCCCTTCACGCCCGCGATGAAGCGCTCGACATTGGCGGGCGTCAGGGCGTCGCGCAGGGGCTTCTCGGTGTCGCCGAGCCCGACCCGGCGGGCGCCGGAGGCCGGGTCCGTCCGGGTCACGGCGTTGAGGCTCTGCTCGCCGCGGAGCACGTCGAGGAGGCCGCCGGTGCCGGAGCCGTCGGCCCGCAGGTCGGCGTCGACGCGCAGGACGCGGTCGCCGCGCGCGACGGCGACCGCGGCGAGGAGCGCGATCACCGCTTGGCGCTCCGCCTCGTCGGATTCCCCCGAAGTGACGAGCAGCGCCAGCGCGTGGCCGCTCATGCCGGAGGTCGCGGCCAGGTGGTCGAGGGTGAGGCTCGCGGCGCTCGCGCTCGCGCCCCGCGGCCGCAGCCCGGGCAGCACGGCCACCACGGGGGCGTTCGACAGCCGCTCCAGCTGCCGCGGCGAGAGCACGGTCGGCGCGAGATATTCCCGCGTCAGCGCGAGGCCGGCGCCGAGGCCGAGGCCGCCCGCGAGGGCGGCGGCGACCAGGATCAGCCGCGGCGGCCAGCTCGGATCCTGCGGCGGCCGCGCCGTGGTGATGATCCGGGCGTTCGAGCTGTCGATGCTGGTCTGTTCCTTGATCTCCCGGGCGCGCACGAGGAAGGCGTTGTAGACGGAGCGCGCCGCGTCGACCTCGCGCTCGAGCTCGCGCTGCTGCACCGACGACTGTGCGTTCACCGCCGACTGCCGCTGCAGGCGCTCCAGCTCCGCCGCGAGGGTCCGCTCGTTCGCCTGGGCGCGCTGGGCCTCGGTCTCGGCCGCGCCCGCGATGCGGTTCAGCTCGGCGTCGATCAGCCGGCGGACGTCCTGCATCTGCGCGCGCACGGCGGCGATGAACGGGTGGCGCTCGCCGAGATTGGTGCGCAGGTCGGCCTCCTTGGCGGCGAGCTCCGCGTACTGCCCGCGCAGGCGCTCGATCACCGAGGACTGGACCGCCTCCGGCATCGCTCCGGACCCGATCGCCTGCCCGCGGGCCTCCCGGATCCCCTGCAGACGCGCCTTGGCGTCGGCGGTCCGCGCCCGCGCGGCGACCAGCCGCGCGTTCAGGTCGGTGAGCTGCTGCTCGTTCACGAGCCGGCCGCTCGACGCGATCAGGCCGTTGCGCGCCTTGTAATCCTCGAGCTTCTTGTCGGCGGCGTTGACGGCGCTCCGCAGCTCGTCGAGGCGGCCGCGCAGCTCGCCCGCGGCGCGCTTGGCGGCGTCCGAGCGGGCGTCGGTCTGGTCCGTCAGGTAGGCGTTCGCGATGGCGTTGACGATCCGCGCCGAGAGATCGGGATCCGGCGTGGTGACCACCAAGTCGATGACGAAGACCTTGTCGGCGCGCTTGACCGCGAGGCGCCGCCGCAGCTGGTCCAGCGCCCGGCCGCGGGCGTCGACGGGCCGCTCCGCCTTCGGCCCGGCCACCAGCGCGCGGAGCTCGCCGAGGGCCCGCGTCACGACGCCGTCCCGCGGCGCGCCGAAGCCCGGCGTGGTCGCGAGTCCGACCTGATCGACCGCGCGCCCCAGCACGGCGTCCGACTCGATCACCTTCACCTGGCTCTCGACCTGGGCGATGCCGCCGTCCGGCGACAGTCCGGCCGGATTGACGTCGTTCGAGACGACCTGGCGGTCGCGGGGATCGATCAGGATCTGCGCCGTGGCGGTGTAGAGCGAGGGCGTGATCAGCGCGTAGGCCAGGGCGAGGAGGCCGAGCAGCAGCGCCGTCCCGAAGACCAGCCGCTTGCGCCGCCACAGGATCCGCCACAGGTCGCCCAGTTCGGCCGTGGTGTCGGGACGGTTCGGGCCCGGACGCTCGGGATGCGCCGGCTGCACCGGGCCGAGCCACGTCGCGACAGCGATGTTATGGTCGATCTGTGCCACGATCGGTCACCGTCGTCTCAATCCTGGTCGGTCCCTCGCGGGCGCCTTCCCTACTGCAAGAGTCGCGCAGCCTGCTGACAATGTATCGAGGCCGCGATCCGCGCCGCGGCGGCCCGGATGACTGGGAGCGTGGTAAACAACCCCCGCGCGGCGGGCCCGCGCAAACGCGTCCGTCATCGAGGTCGGCGTGTTGCTACAGGATGTCGACACCGCGCGACGCGGACGCGTCGCCGCATCGCGCAGGCCTGCCGAGGGCCCGCGCCGCACCGATCCCGGGGTTCGACGGATCCGGCGAGTCATCGGCGTGGATAACGCTCTCGGGCTGCCCTATTCTCCGATTGGATAAATTGTATTGGCTCGTCCGAGACGCGACAATCGCCCCTAGCTGCGGCCTCAATTCTTGTTCAGGTGCTCTGCCATGGAAGCGATCAGCGTCGAGGACCGGGGTGGCGGCCGGCGCGCCGTCAATGCCCGCCTGCGTCGGATCGCGGCCGCGACCGGCGTCCCGATCGCCGCCTTCTTCGGAGCGCCGGCACCGCGGCCGATGGCCGAGCTCAGCGAGCTGATCGGCCTGTGGCAGTCGATCGCCGACCCGGAGGGCCGCAGCGAGATCCTGGCGGTGGCCCGGGCGCGGGCCGCCGGGACCGCGGACGAGCCGGCCTGACGGCGAGCCCGCGGATTTTGGTGCGCGCGGCCCTGGCGGGATCGCGCCGGGACCGCTACATGACGTGGGCGGGGCTGCAGAGTTCGTCAGGAGCACTATCCCCGGGGCCTTATCGACTCCCTCGGGAGCTGTCCCTGGCCTCGTCCCTGGACCTGGCCAACACGGCGCCCACCTACGCTGTAGGTTTCCCGGGATCGATCCTCCAACGGCTCACGTGGCTCCGCACCCGACCCCTCCCAGAACCGGCGCCGAGGCTCCCGACGCCGCCCGCAAGGCGGAACTCCGCGCCGCGGCCCTCGCCGCCCGCGACGCCCTCGATCCGGCGGCCCGTCAGGCGGCCTCGACGGCGATCGGGGACGCGCTCCTCGCGCTGCCGGAGCTCGCCCGGGCCAGACTGGTGGGCGCCTTCTGGCCGATCCGCAGCGAGGTCGATCCCCGGCCCGCCGCCGAGGGCCTACGCGCCCGCGGCCAGGCCGTGGCCCTGCCGCACGTCACGCCGGACGGCCTGGTGTTCCGGGAATGGCGCGCCGGCGACGCCCTCGTCGCCGGCCGGTTCGGCCTCAGCGAGCCCGACCCGTCGCTGCCGCCGGTGGAGCCCGACGCGCTGATCGTGCCGCTCGCCGCCTTCGACCGGACCGGGCAGCGCATCGGTTACGGCCGGGGCTACTACGACGGCGCGATCGCGCGCCTGTCCCGGACACGCCCCGTCCTGACCGTCGGCATCGGCTTCGCCGCCCAGGAGGTGGGGCGCGTGCCGGCCGAGCCGCACGACCGCCCCCTCCAGTTCGTGATCACCGAAGACGGCGTGATCCGCTGCGACAGGACCGCCTGACCCATGCGCCTGCTCTTCCTCGGCGACGTCGTCGGGCGTTCGGGCCGCACCGTGGTGTGCGAGCACCTGCCGCGCCTCCGGGAGCGCTGGCGCCTCGACTGCGTGGTGGTCAACGGCGAGAACGCGGCCGGAGGCTTCGGCATCTCCGAGACCATCTGCGACGAGCTGATCCAGGCCGGCGCCGACGCGGTCACCCTCGGCAACCACAGTTTCGACCAGCGCGAGGCGATGGTGTTCATCGCCCGCCAGCCGCGCCTCGTGCGGCCGGCGAACTATCCGCCCGGCACGCCGGGCCGCGGCGCCACGGTGGTGGAGACCCAGGGCGGCGCCCGCGTGCTCGTGGTCAACGTGATGGGCCGCGTCTTCCTCGACGCGATGGATGACCCCTTCGCGGCGGTCGAGCGCGAGCTCACCGCCTGCCCCCTCGGCGCGGCGGCGGACGCGGTCATCGTCGACGTCCACGCCGAGGCGACGAGCGAGAAGCAGGCCTTCGGCCACTATCTCGACGGCCGGGCGAGCCTCGTCGTCGGGACGCACACGCACACGCCCACGGCGGATCACCGGATCCTGCCCGGCGGCACCGCCTACATGTCGGATGCCGGCATGTGCGGCGATTACGATTCGGTGATCGGCATGCAGAAGGACGAGCCGATCCGCCGCATGATCCAGAAGACGCCGGGCTCCCGCTGGGAGGTCGCCGTCGGCGAGGGGACCCTGTGCGGCATCGCGGTGGAGACGGACGCGCGCGGCCTCGCCACGCGGGTCGCGGCCCTCCGGCTGGGACCGAATCTCGAGGAGACAGCGCCGCATTTCTGGGATTAGCGCCCTGTTCGGCCCGGCGGATGCCGGTTCGGCGTAAGTCGGTCGCGCGCAGCTAAGCCTTTTGTGCGCGACTGGTCTCGATCGGCCTGGGCATAGCTCCGCGGTGACCTTCCCGAGACTTGATCGCGTGCGGGCCTACCCCCACAGTGCCTCGGAGGGGCGCCGATGGCCGGCTGCCGCGTGGTGAGATCAGGCTAGAACGATCGATGGCCGCCCGACAAACCGGCGACGACAAGAATGGGCCGCTGGCACAGCCCGGGATCTATCTCGGGCGCATGGTCATCTTCCTGATCCTCGTAGGCTTCCTCGCCTTCATCCTGTTCCGGCAGATCACACCGGCCTTCCTGGCCAATCCCGGGCTCAACGGGCTGATCCTCGGTGTTCTGCTGATCGCCGTCCTGATCGCCTTCGGGCAGGTCGTCCGGCTGTTCCGCGAGACCGCCTACGTCAACGCCGTCGCCAACGGCGCGCAGGTCAAGCGGCCGCCCGCCCTGCTGGCGCCGATGGCGCCGATGATCGCCGCGCGGGCCGGCGGGACGACCCTGCCCGGCACGACCGGCTATCTCGACACGATCGCGGTGCGCCTCGACGAGGGCCGCGAGATCCTGCGCTACATCGCCGGGATCCTGATCCTGCTCGGCCTGCTCGGCACCTTCTGGGGCCTCATCGACACGCTGTCGGCGGTCGGCGGCGTCATCAAGGGCATGCGCGGCGGCGGCGATGCCGGCGTCATGTTCGACGAGCTGAAATCCGGCCTCGCGGTGCCGCTCTCGGGCATCGGTCTGGCGTTCTCGGCCTCGCTGTTCGGCCTCGCCTCGTCGCTGATCACCGGCTTCCTGGAATTGCAGGCGGGCCAGGCTCATGCCCGGTTCCACAACGAACTGCAGGACTGGTTGATGTCCGGCGCGGCTTCCCAGGAGGCGGCGCCGGTCGCGGCGGCGGCCGGTGCCAGGCCGGCCGCCGGGACTCAAGAGCTGAAGGAGGCGGTCGACCGCCTGAGTGCCCTGGTGGCCGAGGGCGGCGGCAGCCGCGCGGCGACGCAGGCGATGACCAACCTCGCCGAGGGCATCCAGGGCCTCGTCCAGCACATGCGCGCCGAGCAGCAGATGATCCGCGACTGGGTGGAGGCGCAGGCGAGCCGCGAGCGCGAGCTGAAGCAGGTGCTCGACCGGCTGGGCCGGGAGCGCGTCTAGTGGCCTCCACGGCGACCCGGACCCGGCGGACGCTCAACGTCTGGCCCGGCTACGTCGACGCGCTGGCGACGCTGCTCCTCTCGGTGGTCTTCCTGCTCACGGTCTTCGTGGTCGGGCAGTTCTTCCTGTCGCAGGAGCTGACCGGCCGGGACGAGACCCTGGCCAAGCTCAACCGCCAGATCGCCGACCTCACCGACCTCCTGGCCCTGGAGCGGACGAACCGCCGCAACCAGGAGGACGAGGTGCGCAACCTCCGCACGACGCTCGCCGGCGTCGAGGCCGAGCGCGACCGGGCCAAGGTGCAGGCCGAGGCCGCGACGGTCAGCCAGGGCGCGGCGGGCACCCTCGACAAGCAGCTGGAGACGGAGCGCGGCGCGACACGGCGGGCGCAGTCCCAGATCGACCTGCTCAACGAGCAGATCAGCGCCATGCGCCGGCAGCTCGCAGCCCTGGAGGACGCCCTCGCGGCCTCTGAGAGCCGCGACAGGGAATCCCAGGCCCGGATCGCCGAGCTGGGCAGCCGGCTGAACGTCGCCCTCGCGCAGAAGGTTCAGGAACTGGCCCGATACCGGTCCGACTTCTTCGGCCGCCTGCGCCAGATCCTCGGCAACCGGCCCGACATCCGCGTGGTCGGCGACCGCTTCGTGCTGCAATCCGAGGTGCTGTTCCCGGCCGGCTCCGCGACCCTCAAGCCCGAGGCCGGGCCGGAACTGGACCGCATCGCCGGCGCGGTCTCGGAACTCGCCAAGCAGATCCCGGCGGATCTGCCCTGGGTGCTCCGCGTCGACGGTCACACCGACGCGCGCCCGATCAGCACGTCTCAGTTCCCGTCGAACTGGTCGCTCTCGGCGGCGCGCGCCATCGCGGTGGTGCAGTTCCTCGCCGGCAAGGGGATCCCGCCGCAGCACCTCCTGGCGGGCGCCTTCGGCGAGTTCCAGCCCCTCGAAGCCGGCGCGACCGAGGAGGCCTACGCCCGCAACCGCCGGATCGAGATGAAGCTGACCGAGCGCTAGGGCTGTCGGGCCGTCGCGGCGCGCGGGGGGGCGTGTCGGAGCGCGTGACGTCCTTGGACCGGACCTCCGATCATTTCGCTGCGCTCGCTCGCGTTGTCGCGCCGGTGAAGACAGCATCCACATGTGTTTCGGCGGCTTCGACTGTCCGCGTCCAGCAGGAATAGGCCGCAATGCGTGAGGGGCCTGCCGGTTTCTCTCGGTGGCGGTCCTGCTCTGCTGGATTAACCCATCGTTATCCTTGACGCTTCATGGTGCGGCCGATCCAGGGAGACCGTATCGATGTCGAAGCCCAACCTGTCCCTGAACCCGGTTCGGTCCGGAGCGGACCGTGAGCCCCGGGACGAGGCCGGCGCCATCGCCGCGGCCGTGCGGGTCTTCGAGGACGGGCTGGCGGGTCTGCGCGCGAATGCCCTGATCGCGGACGATGCGGCTTCGGCCGCGGCGGCGGCCGACGCGGCGACCGGCCTCCTCGCAGGCATCGCCGGTCAGACCAGCCTGATGGCGCTGCGGGCCGCGATCGAGGCGGCCCGCGATGGCGGGGAGGGGCGGGGCTTCGCGGTCGCGGCCGCCGAGGTCAGGGACCTGGCCGGGCAGATGGCGCGGGCGACCGACACGATCGTGGCGCAGGTCGGCCAGATCCAGGCCGCGGCGGAGCGGGCGCAGGACACCGGCCTCCGGGGGCCGCGCCAGCTGGCGCCCGCGTCCGCGCACTGATCCGCGCACGGCGCGGTAAGTCAGCGCCGGCGATCCGTCGCGCGGCCGGACGCCGCCGCGGGCCGCTCCCGGAGCGGTCCGGCTACTCGGCGACCGGAAGACGCTCGCCCCGGCTGCGGGGCTCCTTGCCCCGCGCCGTCTCGTCCAGCGCGTCGGTGAACTGCAGGTTGGCGAGCTGGGCGTAGAGCGCGCCCTGGGCCAGCAGGCTCTCGTGGGTTCCGGTCTCGACGATGCGGCCGTCGTCGAGGACCAGGATGCGGTCCGCGGCGCGGATCGTGGCGAGCCGGTGGGCGATCACCAGGGTGGTGCGGCCCTGCATCAGCGTGGCGAGGGCGGCCTGGACGGCGCGCTCGGACTCGGCGTCCAGGGCCGAGGTGGCCTCGTCGAGGAGCAGGATCGGCGCGTCCTTGAGGATCGCCCGGGCGATGGCGATGCGCTGCCGCTGGCCGCCCGAGAGGGTCACGCCGCGCTCGCCCACCTGGGTCGCGTAGCCCTGCGGCAGGGCCGAGACGAACCCGTGCGCGTTGGCGAGCTCGGCCGCGCGCCGGACCTCCGCCTCCCCGGCCTCCGGGCGGCCGTAGCGGATGTTCTCGGTGACGGTCCCGGAGAACACGACGGGATCCTGGGGCACCAGGGCGATGCGGGCGCGCAGGCGCTCCGGATCGACCTGGGCGATATCGGCGCCGTCGACCAGGATCCGGCCGCCCTGCGGGTCGTAGAAGCGCAGCAGCAGCTGGAACACCGTCGACTTGCCGGCCCCGGAGGGCCCCACGATGGCGATGCGCTCGCCGGGCGCGGCCGCGAAGCTCAGCCCGCCGAGGGCGGCGTGTTCCGGGCGGGTCGGGTAGGCGAAGCGCACGTCCTCGAAGGCCACCGCGCCCCGGGCCAGCTCGGGCAGCGGCAGGGCCGGGGACGGCGCGCGGATCGCGGGCTCCGCGGCCAGGATCTCGGTGAGCCGCTCGGCCGCGCCGGCCGACATGGCGAGGTCGCCGTAGACTTCGGAGAGCTGGCCGAGGGCGCCGGCGCCGAACACGGCGTAGAGCACGAACTGCGAGAGCTCGCCGCCCGTCATCGTGTGGTTCAGGACGCCCTGGGCGCCGTACCACATCACCCCGACCACCGAGGCCGAGATCAGGAAGATCGCGACGCCGGTGAGCAGCGCGCGGGCCCGGACCGAGGCGCGGGCGGCGCCGTAGGCCTCCTCGGAGGCCGCGGCGAACCGGGCCGCCGTCGAGTCGGAGCGGCCGAAGGCCTGCATCGTCCGCACCGCCCCGACCGCCTCGGCGGCGTAGGCCGAGGCCTCGGCGAGCCGGTCCTGGGCCGCCCGGGAGCGCCGACGCACGCCGCGGCCCGACACGATCAGCGGGAAGACGATGATCGGGATGGCGGCCAGCACCATCACCGACAGGCGCGGGCTCGTCACCACCATCATGGCGGTGGCGCCCACGAACAGGAACAGGTTGCGCAGCAGGATCGAGACCGAGACGCCGAAGGCCGACTTGATCTGCGTCGCGTCCGCGGTTAGCCGCGAGACGATCTCGCCGGACTGCGCCCGGTCGAAGAACGCCGGATCGAGCTGGGTCAGCCGGGCGAAGACCGCGCTGCGGAGGTCCGCGACCACCCGCTCGCCCAGCGTCACCACCGTGTAGACGCGGGCCGCGCTCGACAGCGCGAAGGCCGCGACGACGCCGAGCAGGGCGAGGAAGTAGGCGTCGATCACGTTCGAGCCGTCGGCGGTGAAGCCGTGGTCGATGACCCGGCGCATGGCGATCGGGACGACGAGCGTCGAGGCCGACGCGCAGATGAGGGCGACGAGTCCCGCGGCGATCCGCGCGCGGTAGCGCAGCGCGAAGGGGAGGAGCGGCCGGAGGGCGCTCAGCGGGGCTCTGGGTCGGCCGGCCGCGGCCGCCTTGGTCTTACGGGCCATCACGCCTCACGTGTTCTTCTTTCTCCCGGTCCGCGGCGCTTGTGACCGGGGAGCGGCTGCGGTATAGGCCGCCGCTCATCCGATTGCGTGTGTTCAATGGCCGCGGGCCGCCACCACGGTCGGCTTGGACGTGCCGTTGCCACGAACCCATGGTTCGGTGCAACCGGTGACATCTTCCGCATTCCGGGCCGGGCGGCGCCTCCTGCGCTTCCCGCCGGCGTGCCAGACAGGGACCAAGGTCATGGCGAAGGACGCGGCCGCGAAGGCCAAGGGGACCGAGCACCCCGATTACCACTTCATCAAGGTCGTGATGACGGACGGTACCGAGTACCAGACCCGTTCGACCTACGGGAAGGAGGGCGACACCCTCAATCTCGACATCGATCCGCTGACCCATCCGGCCTGGACCGGTGGCGAGCAGAAGATGCTCGACCGCGGCGGTCGCGTGTCGCGCTTCAATTCGCGGTTCGGCAACCTCGGCAAGCGCTGAGCGTCGCAGCCCACACGGTGACGCTGTTCGAGACGGGCGGTCCCTGGCGGGGCCGCCCGTTTTCGTGCGCGGTGTCGCGCGGTCGCGGCGCGCGTTATCCACAGGACGGGTTTGCAAAGATCGCGCGGACCGCGCGGCGTACCGCGCGTCCGTGCGCGCCGGCGGAACGCTTCTTCTCGTGCGGGCCGCGCTCGCGGCCCGCGTGGCCTGAATCGGCCGCTGCCGGTTCGTTCAAAGCGCGGCCGGGCCGTCGTATCCTTCTCCGGTCACCCGCGGTTCGCCCGGGCTCCGCGCCGGAGCCGCGGCGGTCACGCGGGTGCCCCTGCCTGTCCGGGCCCGATCGTCTCCGGACGCACTGCTAGGATCGAGACACGATGAGACGTCTGCTGCTGCTGTTCCTCGCCCTGGCCGCTCTGGCCGCCGCGCCGGCCCTGGCCGCGGACAAGATCAAGGTCGGCATCATGGGCGGGGATGCCGAAGTCCTCTGGGCGAGGGCCAAGGAGATCGCGGCCCGCGACGGGCTCGACATCAACCTGGTGGTGTTCTCCGACTACCTGCTGCCGAACGAGGCGCTCCAGGCCGGTGACCTCGACGCCAACGCCTTCCAGCACAAGCCGTTTCTCGCCAACCAGATCAAGGCCCGGGGCTACAAGATCGTCCCGGTCGGCGAGACGATCGTGACGCCGATCGGCCTGTACTCCAAGCGCGTCAAGGCTGTCGCGGATCTGAAGGACGGGGCGCTGATCGGCATCCCGAACGACCCGTCGAACGGCGGTCGGGCGCTCCTGCTGCTGCAGGCCGAGAAGCTGATCCGCCTGAAGGACGGCGTCGGCCTGCTGCCGACGGTCTTCGACGTCGTCGACAATCCCAAGCGCCTGAAGTTCCAGGAGGTCGACGCCGCGCAGCTGCCCCGCAGCCTCGAGGATCTCGACGCCGCGGTGATCAACACCAACTACGCCGTCGATGCCGGCCTGATCCCGGGCAAGGACTCCATCGCGATCGAGTCCAAGGTCGACAACCCCTACAACAACGTCATCGTCGTCCGCGAGGCGGACACGCAGAAGCCCTGGGTGCCGAAGCTGGTCCGCGCGTTCCAGAACGACGCGATCCGCCAGATCCTGAAGGAGCAGTTCCCGGGTCAGTTCCCGGCATTCTGACCGTCGGGGCCGGAGCGCCGGCCCTGCGCGGCGGCGGCGCTCCCCGGAGCGTCGCTCGGCTTTCGCTCAGCCCTCGCTCATCCGAAACGCCATCCGCAGCAGTCCCTGCTGCGCGGCGACGGGGCTCTCCACGGGCTGCGGCGTCGGCCGGTCCTCGGCGATCAGCGCGTCGAGGTGCAGGATACGGCTGTGCAGACGCCGGGCCCGGACGATCAGCTGCTGCAGACGCATCGGCAGCAGGTTGAAATCCTGCTGCTTCGGCGGCTCTGCGGTGCCGAGCTTGACCCGGTGCTTCTCCTGCAGGGCCTCGGCCGGAGTCATCTCGCCCTCGGCGACGGCGCGCTGGACCAGGAGCCACGAGGCGATCTGCATCAGCAGCGTGGTCAGGCGCATGCTCTCGGCCGCGTAGCTGAGCGTCGCGTCCCGGGAGACGAGGCGCGACTCGTCGCGGCCCTCGCCGTCGAGATAGGCGGCCGTCTCCTCGACCAGGGTCATCCCGTCGCGGAACAGCGCCTTAAAGGCTTCCGAGTTGACGTAGGACCTGCCGAAATCGACCCAGTCCTGATCGTCCCGGAACGTGACATCGAAGCCGTTCATCTGCCTCTCCTGTGCCGTCCGACGGCCCGGCTCGTTCCGATCCGGGACGCTCCGTCCGTGGCTTTCGGACGACGCCGCAATCTTAGCGCCGATCGGCCCGGACAGCAGGGTTCATGTTTTTTTAACCTTAACGCGCCGTCCGGTGCCGGGAGAAGAGCCCCGAACCGTCCGACCCGCGCTCGGAACGAGGCGCGGATACCGTCGAAGACGCTGCGGCCGCCCGGGATCGAGCGCGGCCAGCGCGCCCGGGCCGCCCGCAGTCGCGGCGGCGTCGGCCGCCGCGGCGATGTCCGAGACGTCGCGGGCATTCGTGAGGTTGCCGGCATCCACGAACAGAGCGGTGCCGCGCGGCCGCGACGGCCGGGCGCCGCGGCCCGGCCCCGTGGAGCTTCGCGCGTCACGTCGGTCGCCCGGCGACCGACGCTCCGTCCGGGCGGCTAGTGCTGGTGCTGGTGCTGGCCGCCCGGCGCGCCCGCGCCGATCGGCGCCACCGTGAAGGTCACCGGCACGGCGCCGGCCCGCTGGAACGTGAGCGTCCCCGCGACGGTCTCGCCCGCCTTCGGCGCGCCGGTCAGGTCCTCGAACATGAGGTGATAGCCGCCGGGCTTCAACTCCACGGTCTCGCCGGGCTTGATGGTCAGGCCGTTCGTGACCGGCGCCATCTTCATGACGCCGCCCTCCATCGACATGGAGTGGATGTCGCTGCTCTTGGCGAACGGCACCGTCGCGCCCGTGAGCGTGTCGGGCGCGCGCCCCGTGTTGGTGATGCGCACGTACCCGCCGGCGACCTTGGCGCCGTTCGGCGTGGCGCGCAGCCACGGCGTCTCGATCGTCAGGTCCCCGGCCTTCACGGTCGTCGCGGCCGCGGCCGTCCCCGCGGGCGGCGCGCCGCCCGCCTGGGCGACCTGGACGATCCGGAAGGACGGCGCGGCCGCCTTCAGGTCGTGGGCGTCCTGACCGGCCTTGGGGATCTCCGACCAGGCGTAGCTGCCCTCCGCGCAATCCTGCTGGACCGGGACGTAGACGGTCGCGCCGGGCTCGAACGTGCCGGCGACCTGCGCCAGGAAGGTGAACTCGTCGACCTGATCGTCCGGCAGGGAGCCGCCGCTCCACGTGATCGCCGTCACGCCCTCCGAGACCGTGCCGTGATGGCTCGCGTAGGTCTTCGCATACGGGCCGCGCGCCGTCGTCAGCGTCCAGCCGGGCTTCGGCATCGGCTTGGCGCCGATCAGGCCTTCCGGGATGGTGACGCTCACGCGGGTCGTCGGCTTGCCGTTGCAGCCGTGCATGATCTGGACGACGCCGCGATACGAGGTGCCGGGAGCGGCCTGCTTGCGTTCCAGCACCGCGTGGGCCTGCGCCGCGGAGGCGAGCAGCCCGAGGCCGAGGGCGGCCGAGACAAGGGTCTTCATGGGAATACATCCGTCCTGAGGGATCCGAGAGGTGGTGATCGCTCAGGCGGTCGGCGGCCCCCTCGGGGCCGCGATGGTGCCCGGCGGCGCGCGGGCGCCGACCCTCTGGGCAAGGGGCCAGGCCGGGTGGCGGTTCGCGGCCACTGCCCACCGGACGCCGACGGCGGCCGGCCGCGGCGGAAGCGCCGGGCCGGTGGCCTGGGCGGCCGTGCAGCACTCGCCGTGGTCGCGGGGGACGGGCGCGCCCGGCAGAGCGGGCGCGTCGGAATGCTGCGCGCAGAGGCCGTCGGTCGTCGTCGGCGACGGCATCAGGCCGCCGAGAAAGGCCTGGAGCAGCAGGGCGTAGAGCGCCAGCACGGCGATGGCGGCCCGCAGGGCCGGCCCGACACCGCGATCCGAAAGGGCCTCGCCCGAATCCATGCTGCTCCCGCGCGCCGTCCGAGCCGGACCGCTATGGCATCCCTGCCACACCGGCGCGACGATGGCTGTTGCCAGGGTGCCGCACGGGGACGCGGCGTGCGCTGGCGCACGGCGACGCCACATTCCGGCCCCTTCGATAGGGAGTCTTAACGCCATCCCGACACCGTGGCGTCCGAGACAATCCGCTCCCGTCACGACCTGACGAACCCCGGACCAGAGCCAGCGACCGATGCGCAAGAAGGCACAAAACCGGTTCACCACGATCCTGAGCGTCGCCGCCCTCGGCGCGCTCGGCATGGGCGCCGCCGAAGCCCGCGACCAGGGCAACTACGCCCAGGCCGAATGGGCGCAGGACTACGCCTCGCCCGCCGGCATGCAGGTGCAGCGCGAGACGGTGCCGATCCTCTCGCCCCAGACCGTGGCATCCACCGAGCAGATGGTGGAGCGCTACAAGGATATCGTCGCCCGCGGCGGCTGGCGGCAGGTCTCCGGCGCCGACCACCTGCGGATCGGCTCGCGCGGCCCGGCCGTGGCGGCCATCCGCCAGCGCCTGATCGTCACCGGCGACCTCGACCCGGCCGCCGGCAGCTCGGGCGTCTACGATTCCTACGTCGCCGCGGGCGTGAAGCGGTTCCAGGCCCGGCACGGCCTCAGCCAGACCGGCGCCATGACGATGGCCACCCAGCAGGCCATGAACGTGCCGGCCGATGTCCGTCTGCGCCAGCTCGAGATCAACGTCGTGCGCCTGCGCTCCTACTCGGGCGATCTCGGCCGGCGCTTCGTGATCACCAACATCCCGGCCGCGCTCGTCGAGACGGTCGAGAACGGTCAGGTCGTCACGCTCCACGCCGCCGGCGTGGGCAAGATCGACCGCCAGTCGCCGATCATGAACACCAAGGCGACGCAGATCAATTTCAACCCGACCTGGACGGTCCCGGCTTCCATCGTGAAGAAGGACCTGATCCCGAAGATGCAGAAGGATCCGAACTACCTCACGGACAACAAGATCCGGATCCTGTCGAACGGCTCCGAGGTTTCGCCGAAGTCGGTGAACTGGTTCTCGGACGAGGGCACCCGCTACACCTACCGGCAGGATTCGGGCGCCGACTTCAACTCGATGGGCATCGTCCGCATCAACATCCCGAACCCTTACGGCGTGTTCATGCACGACACGAACACCAAGGGCGTGTTCGGCGACGATTTCCGCTTCATCTCCTCGGGCTGCGTGCGCGTGCAGAACGTGCGCGAGTACATCACGTGGCTGCTGAAGGACACGCCCGGCTGGGACCGCCAGAAGGTCGAGGAGGCGATCGAGAGCGGCAAGCGCATCGACGCCAACATCGCCCAGCCCGTGCCGGTCTACTGGACCTACATCACCGCCTGGTCGACCCCGGACGGCATCGTCCAGTTCCGCGACGACATCTACAAGCGCGACGGCGTGAACGTGCCCTCGACGATCGGCGCGCCGACCCCGGTCGCCAGCGCCGAGCCGATGCCGCAGACCTTCGAGCCCGGCGACGAGGAGTAGTCGGATCCGCGGGCGCCGGCCGCCCCCGGCGACGCCCGTCCGTCGAACCCGATCCGAGGCCCGCACCTCTGCCGAGGCGCGGGCCTCGCGCGTTCGGGGCCGCGCCTGTCATCCGGAGGTCAAACGCGTCTGATTGGCCCCGGAGGCAGCGTCCCGGATGCCGGCTGCCGGCCTCCCGCGGGACGCCGCGCCGCGAAGCCGTGCAGGAGCCATCGATGTCGCGCGACACCCAGCCCGGAGGCCTGACCCGCCGGAGCACCATGGCGGGGGCCGCCGCCCTCGGCCTCGTCGTTGGCCGGGCCGGCGCGCAGGAGGCCGCCGAGGCCGCCGAGGCCACCGGGATCGTCTCCGCGCGCGACGCGGCCGGCGGGGAGCCGGTCCCGCTGCCGGGCGTGCTGGTGTCCAACGGTCGCGAGATCGCGCGGACCGACGAGCGGGGCCGCTACCGCCTGCCGATGCCGGGCGACGGCGCGGTCTTCGTCATCAAGCCGCCGGGCTACGCCCTGCCGCGCGACGCCGACAACGTGCCGCGTCACTCCTACATCCACCAGCCCGGCGGCACGCCCGCCGAGCTGGGCCTGCGCTACCGCGGGCTCGCGCCCACCGGCCCGCTCCCGGCCTCGATCGACTTCACGCTGACCCGGGCGGACGAGCCGGACGACTTCGACGTCGTGCTGTTCACCGATCCCCAGCCCGAGAGCCGGTTCGAGCTGGACCACGTGCGGGACACCGCGGTCGCCCGCGCCATGGCGATCCCGGCGGCCTTCGGCCTGACCACCGGCGACGTGCTGTTCGACGATCTCTCGCTCTACGGCCGGTCCAACCGGATCGTCGGGCGGATCGGCCTGCCCTGGTACAACCTGCCGGGCAACCACGACCTCAACATGCAGGCGCCGGATGCGCGCTACAGCCGCGAGACCTGGAAGCGGGTGTTCGGCGCGCCGACCTACGCGTTCCGTCACGGCCGGGCGTGGTTCGTGATGCTCGACAACGTCGAGTGGCTCGGGCCGCCGGTGCCGGTGGGCGCCAACACCTACCGGGGCCGGATCGGCGAGCGCGGTCTGGCCTTCCTGCGCAACCTCCTGGCCGAGATCCCGCGGGACGACCTGATCGTGCTGGCCATGCACATCCCGCTGCACACCGACACGGCGCCGGACGATCCCCGCACCACCACCGCCGACCGCGCCGCGCTCCTCGAGCTGCTCGCAGGCCGCAAGGTCCTGAGCCTCGCCGGCCACACCCACACGACCGAGCACCACTACCTCGCCGACGGGCACCATCACCACGTGCTGACGGCCGTCTCGGGCTCGTGGTGGAGCGGCCCCGACACCCGGACCGGCATCCCCTCAGCCGACAGCCGCGACGGCACGCCGAACGGGTTCCACGTCCTGTCGATCCGCGGCACCGCCTACACGTCGCGCTACGTCGCCGCGCAGGGTCAGCCGGACGAGACCATGCGGATCCTGTTCGAGAGCGAGCTGCGGGCCGGCGCGCCCGAGGTGGTGCGCTGGACCCGGCCCGTGCAGGGGCTGCGGCCGCCGGTGCCGCAGGACGCGCTCGCCGACACCACCCTGGTGGTCAACGTGTTCGACGGCGGCCCGCGCACGCAGCTCGCGTTCCGGGTCGGGGACGCGCCGCCCCGGCCGATGGCGCGCACCCGCCGCCTCGACCCGTTCGTCACGGAACTTTACGAGCGCTACCCCGAGACCAAGAAGAGCTGGGTGAAGGCGATGCCCTCGACCCATATCTGGACGGCGCGGCTTCCGGACGACCTCGCCCCGGGCGCCCACCGGGTCACCGTGGAGGGCGCGGACGAGTACGGCCGTCCGATCCGCGGCTGCGCGGTGCTGGAGGTCACCGGCGAGCGCGGCCGCGGCTGAGGCCGGGCGCCGCGAGCGGCGGCGCCCGCCCGGGTCACGCCGCCAGCTGGCGGGTGCCGTGGCCACCCTCCTGGATCTCCTCGACGATCTTCGCGCAGAAGGCGTCGAGGTCGCCCGGGTTGCGGCTCGTGACGATGCCGTGATCGGTCACGACGTCCTTGTCGTGCCAGCGGCCGCCGGCATTGATCACGTCGGTCCGGATCGAGCTGAACGAGGTCAGGTCGCGGCCCTTGGCCGCGCCGGTCTCGATGAGCAGCCAGGGGGCGTGGCAGATCGCGGCCACGACCTTGCCGGACGTCAGGAAGCTCTTGATCACGGCGAGTGCCTGCGGCTCGAGCCGGAGCTTGTCCGGGTTGATCTGGCCGCCCGGAAGGACGAGGGCATCGTAGGACGCCGGGTCGACCTGCTCCAGGTCGGCGTCGACGGTGACCTCCTGGCCCCAGTCGGTCTTGTCCCAGCCGCGGATCGTGCCCTTGCTCTGGCGCGACTGCGGGGCGGCGACGGTCACGGTGGCGCCGGCCTGGGCCAGCTTCGCCTGCGGCACGGTCAGCTCGCTCTCCTCGAAACCGTCGGTGGCGAGGATCAGGATCTTGGCTTGGCGGATGTCGGGCATGGCGGGTCTCCGGTTCGGGGATCAGCCCGGCTAACGGAGGGTCGTCCCGCCCGTTCCCGCGGCCCTCGGCCGCCCGACCGCCTCCGGGAGCGGAAGCCGGTCCGGCGATCGGAACCCCCGCGAGGACGGCCCGTTGGTCCGCATCCCAACCATCAGGAGTCGCGTCATGGCCAATCCCGGCCTTCCCGAGCCCACGCCCGGCGACCTGCCGCCGCCCCCGCCGACGCCCGAAGAGGAGCCCGATATCGGCCCGACCGGCCCGCGCACGCCCTACCCGGTCAACGACCCGGGCATCGGAGAACCCGGTGGTCCGGGCTCAGAGCCGGACATCTTCCCCGGCACGCCGACGGACCCCGGCACGCGCATGTGACTGTGTCCGCGCCACGGACGGCGGCGCGCCCGGCCGTCAGTGGCCGCCGTGCGAGGTCCGCACGTCGCGCGGAGCGTTGAGGATCTCGGAGAGGCTCGTCACGACGTGGCGGGCCTCTTCGTCCGTGAGGCGGAGCTGGAACGGCGGAAGAGCGCCGGCCTGCAGGGCGACCACCGCCTGGCCCTCGTCGTCGGTGCCGATCTCGATGGCGGACGACGTCACGTCGAGCATGGCGACCTCCTCGTCGCCCATCTCGTCGGCCATGTCGGGCTCGTCCGTATCGTCGATCGCCGTGAGGAGTTGCCCGACGGCGCGCACCAGCGCCCGGGCGGCGCGGGCATCCATCACCACCGCCGTCGCCTGATCGTCCTTCTGGAAGGAGAGCTGGATGTTCGCACCGTCCAGCGAGACCGAGATGCCTGCCATGTATCGTCCAGAGCCACGCGCCTTAACTGCTTGAGCGCATTCCGTATATGCATCGTGAATGCCCGGAATCACAGGGGGCGGCGCCGCACGGTCGCCTCCCGATCCCGGCCTGCGGCGCAGATGATACGCCGTCCATGCCTTGTTGCGGCCGCAGCCTGCGCCTAAATACGTCCTCGGGGGGCTCATCCACCGAGGCTGACGCTGTTTAAGGTTCAGCGACTCGCGCCCCGCCGCACTGGCCAAATCCAGAAAGACCGTGGTGCATCACGCGGCCCTCGCGCCGCGCGGATGGCCTATGGACGAACGAGGTACACTACGTGAATACCGGCACTGTGAAGTGGTTCAATGAGACCAAGGGCTACGGTTTCATCCAGCCCGACGATGGCGGCAAGGACGTGTTCGTCCACATCTCGGCCGTCGAGCGCGCCGGGATGCGCAACCTGATCGAAGGCCAGCGGATCGCTTACGAGATCCTCACGGACAAGCGCAGCGGCAAGGACGCCGCCGGCAACCTGCAGGCGGCCTGACCGTCGCGGGTTCTGAAGCGCCTCCCGCGGCTCTCGGTGCGCCAGCGCGCGCAACCGAAGGTCGTGGGGACGCATGAAGCGGCCGCCTGACGCGGTTCCCCCTTCCGACGCTGCCTTCCCGGGCGAGACTGCCCGGATTCCGGTCGCGTCGGAGGCAATATCCCAGAAACGACGCCGGACGCAGCCAACGTCCGGTCCAGAGAAGAAAAGACATTGATGTTATTCGAGTACACACGGCGCCGCGGCGTCCGTTCCCCCGTCACCGATGCCCCGACCTTCCGGGTGGGCAAGCTGGCGCGGGCCAAGACCGCGGATCAGACCGGGGCCGATCTCAGCGACCTGATCGACCGGTCCTACAACTACCACTCCCCGCGTGAGCTGCACTGGCATCTCGCCGAGCGTCTCGGGCTCGCGCCCGCCGCGGTGAGGATCCGCGAGACCGCGGCGGCCTGAGCCGTCCGCGGCTCCTTCCTCAGGAGTCGTCCGAGGCCTCGGCCTCAGCGCTCCCAGGCGGCGAGGACCGGGTCGCGCAGACCCACCGGCGCGGCGAGCAGCTCGCCGTGCACCGGGTCGGCGCGATTGTACGGGGTCGCCGCGCCGGAGAAATCGCAGACCACGCCGCCCGCCTCGCGGAGAACCAGGTCGGCGGCGGCCAAGTCCCAGTCGCGGGCATTGCCGGAGATCATCCCGATATCGACCGTGCCGTCCGCCACGCGGGCGAGCCGCAGGGCGAGGGACGGGATCCGCGCGACCACCTCGAAGTCCGGGTCTTCTCCGGCGCCCCGGGCCAGACGGTCGAGCATCGGCTTCGGGCCGGTGATGCGGGCGCCCGGCAGGCTCTGCCTGGGATCGACGCGGATCGGTTCGCCGTTCCGCGTCGCGCCGCGCCCGCGCACGGCCTCGTAATCCGCGTCGCCCACCGGCGCGTGGACGAAGCCGATCAGCGGCTCGCCGCGCGACAGGAGCGCCACCGCTATCGACCAGTCCGGATGGCCCGACAGGAAGGCCCGCGTCCCGTCGATCGGATCGACGATCCAGACGAGGTCATGGCCGAGGCGGGCCGGGTCGTCGGCAGTCTCCTCCGACAGCCACGCCGCCCGCGGCACGAGGGCGCTCAGGCGCACCTTCAGGAAGGCGTCGACCGCGACGTCCGCCTCGGTCACCGGCGAGCCGCCGGACTTCGACCAGATCCGGGCCGAGGTCTGACCGCCGAGCCTGAAGAAGGGCCGGGCGATGTCGGCGGCCTCGCGCATCACGGCGCGCAGTTCCGGCATCAGGGCGGATACGGCATCGTCGGTGAGAGGCTCGGGCATCGCGCTCCGCGTGGAATCCGTGCGGCCCGCGAGGGCCTCGCCGTCCCGCCCGTCCGGCGACGCGGACGTCCGGGCCCGCCTGGGCTCACCCGCTCGGGCTGTGAAGACCCGGCGCGGAGGATCGCGCGCCCGGTCACCCCGTTGTACGGCGCCTCCCGCAGCGCCACAAGGATGCTGGTTGATCGATCGATAACGACCGATCTGCGCAAGGAAATGTTGAGCATTCAAGGAAGCATTGAGCATTCCGCAAATGACAGCGCTGTCCAGATTCGCTTAACGACGGCTCTTAAGCGGTGCGGAGGAGTTCGGGTGCGATTTTGCTTGGCATAACGGACGGCCCGACAGCGGCCGCCACTTGCTCCAGGGACTCGGACCGATGAACACTTCCCCGGCCACGGACAAAAGCCACGCAGGACACCCGATGCACGGTGCCGACACCGCGCCCCGCTTCGTCGTTTCGCCGCTTCCGGTCGTCGGCCGCGTCTCCGGGGCGCGCCGGGCCGCCGGGATCGCGCTCGCCTACGCCGCCGAGGACGCGGAGATCGTGGGCGCCGACCGGTTCAGCCTGATCCTGGTCGATGCCGAAGGGGACGTGCTGCAGCGCCTCGGCAGCTTCGAGGAGGACGACGTCGTCGCCGTGTGGCGCGACATCGCGGCGCGGGCGGGACTCGTGCGGATGATCGTCCGCGAGGACGGCCTCCTCGTCCCGGTCTCCCAGCAGATCGGCCGGCTGATTCTCGGTCAGGTCCGCATCCGCCGCCGCCATGCCGGCCTCGGCCGCCGGCGCCCGCGCTTCCTGGCCCGCCGCAAGACCGGCCGGCTGCCGGCGCGCCCGCAGATCTTCCGCGGCGAGAACGAGATCATCGCCCGCACCTGAGGGCGCCGCCCGCGCCTAGGCCAGGTTGCGCAGCAGCGCGTCGGCGGTGAGGCCGACGAACAGGATCAGGCCCGCATCCCGGTTCGACCGGAACAGCGTCAGAGCACCGCGCCCGTCGCGCTCGCGCAGCGACAGGACCTGCCAGGCGAGATGCCCGGCGAAGGCGGCGATCCCCAGATACCCGACGGGCCCCGCTCCGGCCCCGCGCGCCGCCAGCACTACGAACAGCGCCGCCAGCGCGTAGCACAGCCCGACGGCGAGCCGCACGTGCCGGCCGAACAGGCGGGCCGAGGAGCGGATCCCCGCGATCTCGTCGTCCTCGATATCCTGCACCGCGTAGATCGTGTCGTAGCCGATCACCCAGCACAGGGCGCCCGCGTAGAGCAGGAGCGCCGGCGGGTCGAGGCGGGCGAACACCGCGGCCCAGCCCATCAGCGCGCCCCAGGCGAAGGCCAGGCCCAAGATGGCCTGCGGCATCGGCATGACCCGTTTCATGAACGGGTAGATCGCCACCGGCAGCAGCGAGCACAGGCCGATGACCACCGCCTCCGCGTTGAACTGCAGCAGGACGGCGAGCCCGATCAGGGCCTGGATCACCAGGAACAGGGCCGCGTGGCGCGGCCGCACCTGCCCGGAGGGCAGGGGGCGCAGGCGCGTGCGCTCGACCTGCGCGTCGAGGTCGCGGTCGGCGATGTCGTTGTAGGTCGAGCCCGCCCCGCGCATCGCGACCGCGCCGATCAGGAACAGGAGGCAGTGCCAGGGATCGGGAAAGGCCTGGTCCGCGGCGATCGCCGCCAGGGCGGCCGACCACCAGCAGGGGAGGAGGAGGAGCCACCAGCCGATCGGCCTGTCGATCCGGGCCAGGCGCAGGTACGGGCGCCAGGGTCGGGGCGCCCGCCGGTCGACCCAGTGCCCGGAGACGGCATCGGCCGGCCGCCCGTCGTCAAACACCGTGCCGTTCATCGGTCGGATCTCCGGTCGTCCCGCACGTGAAATCCCCGCCGCTGCAGAGGGGGACCCGCGCCGGATCCGTGATCCTCTCAGACGATCTCAGAGAGCGCCCTGCGGCAGCTTGAAGCTTCCGGTCAAGCCCGGACCGCCGAGCAGCCCGCCGCCGCCGCCGCCGGCCTGGGCCTGAGCCTGGGCGCGGGCCTGCGCCTCCATCTTGGTCGCCTGGGCGGCGACGCTGCAGATCTTGGTGCGGATGCCGCTGACCTTCATGTGGTCGGCCTTGAAGCCCTCGGCGAAGGAATCGGGGATCGAGCACCATTCCTTGTTGGCGGCGATCCACTTGATGCCCTCGGCGCCGTTGGCCTGGAGCTTCCCGAACAGGGCGCAGGCCTCCTGCGGGGTCATCTTCTTCTTGGACTGCGACGCCGCGTTGGCGCGGCCGACCAGGGCCTTGCGCTCGGCCAGGGTCTTCTGGATGGCGCCGCATTCCGGCGCCGCGCTCTGCGCGAACGCGCCGGTGCCGAACAGGACGGTGCCGACCAGCACCGCCGCCCCCAGCTTCAGACTCCCCTTCGCCATTCCGCGACTCCCTCGACGCCCCTGCCGACTCCGCGAGCGGCCGGCTCTCTTCCGTTCCCTTGGGTTCGCCATAGGATTGTGGCGTCAATCGAGCGGCAAACCGGCTGCGCCATGAGCCGGTGGACTGGCTGCGGAAAACCGGGGCTCGTAACCATTCGGCAACACTTTCGGGAACGCATCCCGCGTTGACAGGCCCGCCGACCCGCGCGACCACGCCGCCATGCCGGCCTACGACTTCACCGCTCCGCGCCTCCACGTCGCGGCCGATCTCGCCGCGGGGGTGATTCTGCCCCTCGACCGAGCCCAGGCCAACTACCTGCTCAACGTGCTGCGCCGCGGGCCGGACGATCCGGTCCTGGTGTTCAACGGCCGCCACGGCGAGTGGCGCGCGCACCTGGTCCAGACCGGGCGCAAGGGCGCCGACCTCCACGTCGCCGCGCAGACGCGCCCGCAGACCGAGCGCGCCGACCTGCACTACCTGTTCGCCCCGCTGAAGAGCGCGCGGCTCGACTACCTCGCGCAGAAGGCGGTGGAGATGGGGGCCGGGACGATCCGTCCGGTCATCACCCGGTTCACGCAGGGCGACCGCGTCAACATCGACCGGCTGCGAGCCAACGCCGTCGAGGCCGCCGAGCAGTGCGGGATCCTGGCGATTCCCGAATGTCCCGAGCCCGAGCGCCTCCCGGCCGCGCTCGCGGGCCTCGCGCCCGGGCGGCTCCTCGTGTTCTGCGACGAGGACGCGCCCGTGCGCGACCCCGTCGCGGCCCTGCGGGCGGCCGGCGACCCGCTGGCGCCGCCCCCGCTCGCCGTGCTGGTCGGCCCCGAGGGCGGCTTCTCGGAGGAGGAGCGGGCGCTGATCCGGGCTCGGCTGAACACCGTGGCGCTCTCCCTCGGGCCGCGCATCCTGCGGGCCGACACCGCCGCCGTCGCCGTGCTGACCCTGGTGCAGGCGGTGCTCGGCGACGCGCGCTGACGGCGGGCCGATCCTTCCATGTGTGCCCGCGCACATGGTAGGATCGCGCCGGGCGATTGTTTCGCTGGATCGGACGTGAAGCGGCGCGCCGGTGGAGACCGCCGCGTTGTGGGTTCACGGCGGCTCGATTATGTCCCGGATCGGACGCCGCCTGCGCCGCGTGCTCATCGGGGTCGGGGGCGGGTGTCCGCCCGGATCCCGCTCGCGAGAGCGGGTTCGTACCGGGTGGATCCGCCGGAGCAGTCCGGCGCGCCCGTTCCCAGGCACAGGTCAGACGCACGGGCAGGCAGCGCATGGCGCGCGACAGCAACGACACCACGCCGCTCACCACGCGCGCCGAACTGATCGAATGGTTCGCGGCGGGCGAGAAGCCGCGCGCGCGCTTCGCGATCGGCACCGAGCACGAGAAGATCCCGTTCTACCGCGAGACCCGGACGCCGGTTCCCTACGAGGGCGACCGCGGCATCCGGGCGCTCCTGGAGGGGCTCGCCCGCGAGACCGGCTGGGAGCCGATCCTCGATCTCGGCAACATCATCGGCCTGTCGGCGGAGGCGGGCGGCGCGATCTCGATCGAGCCCGGCGGCCAGTTCGAGCTGTCCGGCGCGGCGCTCCCCGACGTGCACGCCACGGCGGCGGAGCTCGCCACGCACCTCGCCGCCACGAAGCGGGTCGCCGATCCCCTCGGCATCGGCTTCCTGACGCTGGGCATGAGCCCGCGATGGCGGCGCGACGAGACCCCGGTCATGCCCAAGAGCCGCTACCGGATCATGGCCGGCTACATGCCCAAGGTCGGGTCCCTCGGCCTCGACATGATGCTGCGCACCGCCACCGTGCAGGTGAATCTCGATTTCGCCTCCGAGGCCGACATGGTGCGCAAGATGCGCGCGTCCCTGGCGCTGCAGCCGGTCGCGACCGCGCTCTTCGCCAACTCGCCCTTCACCGACGGCCGGCCGAACGGCTTCCTGTCGCGCCGGTCCGAGATCTGGCGCGACACGGATGCCCACCGCACCGGAATGCTGCCCTTCGCCTTCGACGCGGGCTTCGGTTACGAGGCCTATGTCGACTGGCTGCTCGACATGCCGATGTACTTCGTCAAGCGGGGCGACACCTACCACGACGTGTCGGGCGCCTCGTTCCGCGACCTGATGGCCGGCAAGCTCCCGCAACTGCCCGGCGAGTTCGCCACGGTCTCGGACTGGGCCAACCACGCCTCAACGGCCTTCCCGGAGGTGCGGCTCAAGCGCTTCCTCGAGATGCGCGGCGCCGATGTCGGCGATCCCGGCATGATCGCCGCCCAGGCGGCCTTCTGGGCGGGGCTCCTCTACGACGAGTCGGCCCTGGACGCGGCCCTCGACCTCGTGAAGGGGTGGAGCCCCGCCAACCGCGAGGCCGCGCGGGCCACGGCGCCGCGCCTGGGGCTCGCGACCCCGGTGGCCAACACCACGCTCGGGGCCGTCGCCGCCGAGGCCCTGGCGATCGCCCGGGCGGGCCTCCGGGCGCGGGGCCGCCGCGACGCCGAGGGTCGGGACGAGGTGATCTACCTGCAGCCGCTCGAGGCCATCGTCGCGGCCGGGCGCACCCGGGCCGAGGATCTCCTCGCCGACTACGAGGGACGCTGGGGCGCCTGCGTGCGTCCGGCCTTCACCGAGTGCGTCTTCTAGCGACCGCCTGAGCGGCGCTCGTGGCCCGCGCGAATCGGCCTTGGAACGTGCTAATGGAACGTTCCGACAGGGCGCCGCGCTCGGGGAGAGGACGCATCATGACCCGCATCATCGCCGCCATCCTCGCCGGGCTGGCATCCGTGCCGGCGAGCTCCGGTACGGGGCAGGCCGCCGACCTGGCGCCGTTCCAGGGCTCAGGTCCGGCGCCGACACCGGGTCGCTGGCACACCGGAGCCGGTGGCCGCGTCACCGGCACCGTGGCCGCGCGGGGGCGGCCGGAGTACAGCTATTACGGCGAGTACGGCTATCCCGCGCCGTTCGGCTACGGCTACGCCTACGCGCCCGTCCCGAGCCGCGGCTTCGAGTACGGCTACAACGGCCCCCGCTACGTCTGGACGGCGCCGGACAGCTATTCCGGACCCGCCTTCGGCTATCACGTGTGGTGAGGGCGCCGCTGGCGCCGGGGCGCGGCGGTGCCTATGACGCGCCGGGGCCGGCATCCGCGCCGGTTCGGGAGCTTCCGGTGTGCGGGACGAGGATCCGGACTGCGTCGACCTCGACCTGAGCGGCCTGAAATGTCCGCTTCCGGTTCTGCGCACCCGCAAGGCGCTGCGCGGCCTCGCTGCCGGCCAGACGCTGGTGGTGACCTGCACCGACCCGCTGGCCGCCCTCGACATCCCGAACCTCGTGCGCGAGGAGGGCGCCCGCCTCGACGCCGCCGAGCGGCTCGGAGGGCCGCCCGCGGTGCGCCTGCGCTTCCGCATCACCGTGTCCGCAAGGCCGCCGCATTCCTGAACGATCCGTCGGGCTTCCAGGAGCGAGGTGAGATCGGAATGGCACCGCGGATCGGGGGCGTGCGCCTCGTACATGACGGTTGGGCGCGCTACCTCGTCGCCGAGGTGATGCAGGAGGACGGAAGCCGCATCACGCGGGAGATGGAGGATCACGGCCGGGCGGTCGCGGTGCTCCCCTACGATCCGGACCGTCGGGTCGCCACGCTCGTCTCGCAGTTCCGGGCGCCGGTCCTCTACTCGGGCGGGCCGCCGAGCCACATCGAGGTGCCGGCCGGGCTCCTCGACGAGGGCGCGTCCGAGGACGAGGCGCGGCGCGAGGCGATGGAGGAGACGGGCCTGCGCCTGAGCGCCCTCGACTTCGTCGCCAGCGCCTGGTCGATGCCGGGGATCTCCACGGAGCGCATGGATCTGTTCCTCGCCGCCTACGGCGAGGCCGACCGGACCGGCACCGGCGGCGGTCTCGCCGCGGAGGGCGAGGCCGTCGCCGTCCACGAGATCCCGCTGCCGGAACTGGCCGCCATGGGCCGCCGCGGGGCGATCACCGACATGAAGTCGCTGACGCTGCTCTTCGCGCTGCAATTGCGGCGGCCGGACCTGTTCGCGGAGCGGCGCTGAGGTCAGCCGGGGCGCCGCCGGAGCTGGTCCCGCGCGGCGAGGCCGATGAAGCGCCAGGATTTGATGAAGTAGCGCCGGAACAGCCTGCGCGGCGCCTGAAGGAACCGGTAGATCCACTCGAGGCCGAGGCGCTGCATCAGCCGCGGCGCGCGCGGCAGGAAACCGGCGGCGACGTTGAGGGCGTCGCCGACGCAGAAGACCACCGGCTCGCCGAGCGTCTGCCCGTGACGATCCACCCAGATCTCGGATTTGGGCGCCCCGACCCCCATCACCAGCAGCGTCGTCCCGTGGGCGCGGATCCGCTCGGCCAGGGCGCGGCTGTAGGCCGCGTCGTGCTCGAAGCCGAAGGGCGGCACGGCGCTCGCCACGGCGCCGGCCGGAAGCCCCGCCGCCTGCAGCCGGGTCGCCAGCGCGTCCGCCGCATCCTGGCGGGCCGAGACGAAGAAGACCCGCTGCGCGAAGGCCGGCGGATCGGCCAGGACGCAGCCCAGAAGATCGTGGCCGGTGATCCGGTGCACGGGCCGGCCGCACGCCTTCCGGGCCAGCCAGACCAGCGGCATCCCGTCGAGGGTCCTGGCCGCGGCGCGGGCGTAGGCCTCGCGGAACGGCGCGTTCTCGCTGAGCTGGACGATGTGATCGACGTTCGCCGTGACGATCATGCGCGGCCGGCCGTCTCGCCGGGCCGCGACGGCGGCCACGAGGGCCGCGGCCGGACCGGTGTGAAACCGGTGCCCGAAGAGTTCGACGGTCGCGCCTGTCTGCGGCGACCCGGACGCCGCGGAGGCCGGGGCGCTCACCGTGTGTGCCTCTCTGAGGACCGGATCCATAGCGCCCAGGTAGAGGCTGATCTCACCGCTGTCACGCATCGGCGGCCCGGAAGCTCGCGGCCGGCCGGGTAGCGGCGCGCAGGCTGCGGCGCCGGTCGCTGTCGGCGCCCAGCAGCAGGGCGATGCCGCCGCCGAGCAGCAGGCCGAGGACCAGCGCCACCGGCAGGACGATCTTGGGCGAGGGCGGGAAGGTCCGCTGGCGCGCCGGCACCGCGGCCGAGATGATCCGGACGTTGGTGGTGTTGAGCCGCTCCTGCTCGCTCGCCTCGCGGGCGCGCTTCAGGTAGGCCTCGTAGATGCCGCGGCGGGCGTCGAGGGTCCGCTCCAGCTCGCGCAGGCCGACATAGGCCCGGTCGCTGGACGCGGTCTCGTTCTTCACCCGGTCGAGATTGGCCCGGATCGCCGCCTCGCTCGCGGCGGCGCGGTCGTAATCCTTCTGGGTCGTCTCGATGATCCGCTCCTTCTCGCGCTGGATCAGGCGCTGGAGGTCGCGCTGCTGGGCGTACTGCTCGGCCATGGCCGGGTGGCGCTCGCCGAGGCGGGTGGCGAGCTCCGCGGTGTTGCGGGACAGCGTCGCGTATTGCTGCCGCAGGGCCTGCATCTCCAGGCTCTGCAGCATCTCCGGCAGGGCGGTGCTGGGATCCGACGAGCGCATCCGGCGCGCCTGCTCGAGGCGCGACTTGGCCTCGGCGGTCTTGATCGAGGCGGTGACGAGCTGCTGGTTCAGGTCGCCGAGCTGCTGGTCGGTGAGCAGGCGGCCGCTGGCGGCCACGAGCTTGTGGTCCTCGCGGTAGCGCACCACGGCGCTCTCGGCCTGCTCGACGTCGCGCTTGAGGCTGTTGAGCCGCCCCGCCAGGGCGTCGGAGGCGCGCCGCGCGGTCTCGGTCCGGGCCGCGGCCTCCTCGGCGAAGTAGGCGTCGCCGACGGCGTTGGCGATGCGGGCGGCCTTCTCGGGATCGCGGGACTGCACCGAGACGTCGATCACGAAGGTCCGCTCGGCCCGCCGGACGGTGAGGCGGTTCTGCAGCGTGTCGAGGGCGGTGATGACCGGGTCGCGACTCGCCGGCGGGGGCAGCATGCCCAGCGCGCCCTTGATCCAGGTCAGCGTCGGGTTGTTGCCGTCCGGCAGGACGAACTCGTCGTCCTGGTCGAGGTGGAGCTTGGCGATCACCCGGCGCAGGACGCTGTCCGACTGGATCACCCGCACCTGGCTCTCGGCAATCGACACGCCGCTGTCGGCCTGGGGCTGGCGCGCGTTCACGTCGTTCTCGACGACGCGCAGGTCGCTCGGATCGACCAGGACCTGGATGCTCGACGTGTAGCGCGGCGGGATCAGGCCGAGGAGCGCCACCGCCACCGCGACCATGAACAGGCCGCCCAGCACGATGAAGCCGCTGCCGCGCCACAGGCGCCGCAGGATCACGCGGCTATCGCTCGGCGGCGCGACCTGCGGCAGCACCATCCGGACGGGCTGCTCGCCGCTCATCCGTGTCGAGAAGTCGAACATACGCCCCGCTCCCTGACCTGCCTCGGCGGAGACCGCCGCCCGTCACCAGCCTCTTCGCCCGTTCCCTTTCTGACCAGCTCCGTGCCGGTCTGGAACAGGTGCGCGTCCGAGGCGCTGCCTTCTCCGGGAGCCCAGCAATCGACATACCGGGCCAGTAGTGTCGCTCCGATGCGGCATCTGCAGCAGGAAGCTGGCAGATATCGCTTACTGATGCAGTCCTAACTGTCACGACAATCCGGCGTGAAAAGTTCCCGATTTGTTGGGGACTACGTAAGCCGCGTCAGCCATCGCCCTCGTGTGCGACAATTGACTCCAGCGCATCGTAGGCCGCGGGATCGCCGGCCAGGAAGCGCTGGAAGCGCGCCCCGTCCTCGGCCGCGGCCGCGTTCCAGCGCGCGACGTTGGCCCGACTCATCCCGGCGGCGCGGGCCAGGGCGCCGTCGCGGATCCACCCGGCGAGGGCGCACGCGGCCGCGTCGGGCTGCTCCGGCCGGATCAGCAGGGCCGACCCGCCCAGCACCTCGCGGAAGACCGGGTCGTCCGGCGCCACCACCGGCAGGCCGCCGTGCTGCACCTCCAGCAGCGGCAGGCCGAGCCCCTCCGCCTTGGAGGTGGAGAGCAGCAGGTGGCACGAGCCCGCGAGGGCGCGCAGTTCGGCGTCGGTGAGGTATCCGTGGCGGTGCAGGAACGGCGGCGGTGCCTCCAGGAAGGCGTGCCGCCCCCAGCCGACCCGGCCGACGAGATGGAGTTCCGCCGGGATGCCGGCGCGGATCAGCGCCGCCGTCAGCGCGAGGGTCGCCGGATAGTTCTTGCGCGGCTCGATGGTGCCGATGGCCAGGATCCGCAGCGTCCGGCCCGGCGCGTAGGCCGCCGGTCCGGGCAGGTCCTCCAGGCCGAAGGCGTCGCGGACGGGCGGCCGCAGCAGCGCGACGCGGGCGCGCCTGGCACAGAGCGCGCGCACGTCCGCCCCGGTGGTGCGGCTGTTGACGAACAGGTTCGGGCACCAGCGCAGGGCCAGGGCGAAGCTCGGGCTCATGTAGAGCCGGCTGCGCAGGCTCAGATCCTCCTTCCGCGTGAGCAGGAAGGTGTCGTGGACGTAGAGCAGGCAGCGCGACGCCGCGACGGCGCAGAGCGGCCCGGGCGGGAAGCCCGGGAACAGGAACAGGGCGTCCCGATCCGTCAGCGCCCGCGCCGGCAGTCCGAGCTGCTGCGCGGCGATCATGCCGGGCAGGGAGCCCGCGGTCACCGGCCGCACCGCGTGCGGGGCGAGCCGGTCGGGAGCGAACAGGTCGAGGGTGACCCGCTCGATCCCCGTCACGTGGTCGCGCAGATGGGTCTGATCGAGGTAGATCCGCCGCCGCCCCGGCGCCGCCCGCGCGCCGCCCGCATCTGCGCCGCTCGCCGTCACGGTGTGCTCCGGCGCAGCGCGCCGGCGAGGTAGAGGCACCGGCGCACGAGGAGCGGCATCCGCCGCCCGAAGACCATCTGCTTGGCCCGCCGCAGCCGGCGCACGAGCGGGCGCGAGACGGTCGGGACGGTGCCGGCCGCGCCCGGCCGCAGGGCCGCCGCGAACGGGAAGTGTCCGAGCATCTCGGGGGCGAAGCGCGGGCCTGTCGCGGCGCTCGGCAGACCCCGACGCCGGAAGACGGCGTCCAGTGACAGCGCCGACGCGGCCGGGCTGTAGCGGCTCTCCAGGGCGATGCGCGCGAAGGCGCCGAGCCGTGTGCGGGCCTCGCGGTCGCCGACCAGCGCGGCCAGCGCCTCCGCGAGGGCGCCGGGCCGCACCGGCACGAGGCGGCCCGACACGCCGTCGATCACCGCGGAGGTCAGGCCGGAGGTGCGGTAGGCGAGCGTCGGCACCCCGCACAGCCCGGCCTCGATGGGCGTCTGCCCGAGGGTCTCGTGGCGGCTGGCGGTGACGTGGAGGTCGCAGGCTCCGTACCACGCGGCCAGGACCGCCTCGTCGGCGATGAGGCCGGGCGCGAACAGGTTCGCGACGCCGAGCCGGGCCGGGTCGTCGAGCCGGCCGATCGCCACCACGCCGACGCCGGGCCCCGCGACGGCCTGAAGCGCGGCCCGGAGGTCGGCGAAGCCCTTGTCGGGCCCGTCGACGATGACCGACGAAACGAGGATCAGGACCTCGTCGGGCGGCAGGTCGAGCGTGCGGCGCAGCGCGGCGCGATCGCCCGGCCGGAACACGGCGGTCGGGAAGGCCAGCCGGACGGGCTCGACCACGCTGCCGGGCGGTGCCAGTTCGCGGGCCCGCGCCAGCGTCCAGTCGGAATTGGCCAGCAGCCAGGGCGCGGAGGACTCGGTCGGTGACGCGGGCGAGGCGCCGGCGAGCACTGCGCGCTTGCGGCCGTGCATCCCGGCGATCCGGCCGGGCGCCAGCTCCGGGTACTCGTCCGGGCCGGGGCAGGCGGCGTCGCAGCCGGACGCGGCGCGCCCGCAGTCGCGGGGGTGGGCACACCGGCCGGTCAGGGGGAAGAGGTCGTGCAGCACGAGGCCGACAGGCACCCGCCGCGCGAGGCGGCCGACAACGTCGAGGCTGCGGGTGGCGCCGTGCAGGTTGCCGGCGAGGACGAGATCGGGGTCGGCCGCCGCGACCGCGGCCTCCGCCCGCGGGAACTCGTCGCTCCATTCGGCGGCCTCGGGGCGCCCGCTCAGCGTCACCTCCGCGACCCTATGGCCCGCGAGCGTCAGCGCTTCGGCCAGGCGGCGCTGGGCCACGCCCGCGCCCCCCCGGGTGCCGGTGCCGGTCAGCGACACGATCGACAGGCCGGCGGCGGGCGGGGGCAGCGGCGCGTCGAGCCTGCGGAGCAGCACCGGGCGGCCGATCAGACTGCGCCGGTTCTCGGGAATCGTCGACCAGGCGGAGGCGGCGTCGAGCATGCCGTCGGCATCGAGGGGCGCGCCGGCCGCGAGGGCGCCCCGCCGCCAGAGAATGCCGTCTGCCGCCGGCACCGGACCTTGCGCGTCCTCCGCGACCCCAGGGCCGTCGAGGCCGCGGACGGCGGCGTCGAACAGGACGCGCAGCCCCGCCACCGCGTCGGCGCCGGTGAGCGCGGCCTCCAGCGCCAGGGCGGTCAGCGCGCCCGGCGCGAGCAGGTCGCCGGCGCGGAGCCAGAACAGAAGCTCCGGGTCGGGATCCGCCAAAACCCGCGCCGCGGCCGCGCGGCCGGCCGTCGGGTCCAGCACGTCGTGCCGCACCTCCGGGTAGCCCTGGCGCAGAACCGACGCCACGGTCCCGGCCAGGGCGGCATCCGCGCGGGCCACCGTCACGACGCGGATCCGCGGCCACGGACGCCCGTCGGGCAGCGACCCGGGGCGGGACGGCGCGTGGGCGCGGCGCCCGAGCGGCCAGCCGACGACGCCGTGGGCGGGCGGTGACATGTCTGCGGCGTCGGTCAAGGCGGCTCTGGCGGCGGCTCGGGTCTCGTGCGGGGCGGCAGATTGGACGGGAAGGTTGAAGATTGCCTCTCGGATCGGGCGGTGCCTCAGGCCGCCACGCGGATCCGTGCCGGGCCGGGCTCGATCCGGCCGATCCGGGCGGCCGCCGGGTAACCGGCCGCCCGGACGCGCGCCAGGATCGCGTCGGCGCGGTCGGCCGAGCAGGTCACCAGCAGGCCGCCCGAGGTCTGCGGGTCGGTCAGGAGGTGGCGGCGCCACTCGGGGAGGTCGGCGGGCAGGTCCACCGCCTCGCCGAACGCCGCCCAGTTGCGGTGCGAGGCGCCGGTGACGGCGCCGGCGCGCGCCAGCGCCTCCGCCTGCGGCAGCAGCGGGAGGGCGTCGGCCTCGAGGGCGAGCGTGAGGCCGGCGCCGCGGGCGATCTCCAGGCCGTGCCCGAGGATGCCGAAGCCGGTGACGTCGGTGAGGGCGTGCACGGCGGGATCGGCGGCGAGGTCGGTTCCGATCCGGTTGAGCAGCGTCGTGGTCGCGATGAAGTCGCGGTAGCCGGCCTCGTCGAGGGTCGCCCGCTTGATCGCCGCCGAGTAGACCCCGACCCCGAGAGCCTTGGTGAGCAGGACGGCGTCGCCGGCCACCGCGTCGGCGTTGCGCCGCACCGCCTCGCGGCGGCAGGTTCCGATCACCGCGAGACCGTAGATCGGCTCCGGCGCGTCGATCGAGTGGCCGCCCGCGACCGGGATGCCGGCCTCGGCGCATTGCTCCGCGCCGCCGCGCAGGATCCGCGCGACCACCTCCGGGTCGATCTTGCCCAGCGGCATCCCGAGGATCGCCAGCGCGAAGAGCGGCCGGCCGCCCATGGCGTAGACGTCCGAGATGGCGTTCGTCGCGGCGATCCGGCCGAAATCGACGGGGTCGTCCACCATCGGGGTGAAGAAGTCCGTGGTGGCGATGAGGCAGGTGCCGTCCTCGAGCTCCCACACCGCCGCGTCGTCCGCGGTCTCGTTGCCGACGAGGAGCCGCTCGAACGGGCCCGCCGCCGGCTGCTGGGCGAGGAGCTGGCGCAGGGTGGCCGGGTCGAGCTTGCAGCCGCATCCGCCTCCGTGGGCGAGACTGGTCAGGCGGGGGGCATCGCTCATGGCTGAACTCCGTTCCGGATAACCCGGGGGCCTCGCCGGGTCAGTAGCGCGTTGTCAGCGCGTTGAGCCAGTCCGGCGAGGCCGCGACGGCCGCGGCCTCGACCCGCTTGTCGAGGCCCGTCAGCACCAGCAGGCCGAGCACGACCATCACGGCGCCGAGCGCGGCCTTCGCGGCCCGGCCGGCCGCGGCGAGGCCGCCCCGCCAGCGCAGCAGCGCCTCGCGGGAGACGAAGCCGAGGAGCATCAGCGGGGCCGCGGCGCCGATCCCGAAGGCCAGCATGGTCAGGGCGACACCCCCGAGACGCTCGCCCCGCGCCGCCATCAGCGAGGCCGCGCCCAGGGTCGGGCCCACGCAGGGACTCCAGGCCGCGCCGAGCAGCAGCCCCACGGCGAACTGGCCGGACACACCCCCGGAGCCGGCGCCGCCGAAGCGGTCCTCCGCCCAGGCGCCGATCGGGCTGGCCGCCGTCGCGACCCGGGCCTGGAGTCGCGGCAGCATCAGCACCGCGCCCAGGAGCACCAAGAGCACCGCGCCGGCGCGCCGGAACACGTCGCCGTCCAGCCCGACGGTGAAGCCGATCGTCGCGACGAACAGCCCGATGGCGGTGAAGGCGACGGCGAGGCCGGCTGCCAGCGCGACCGGACCGAGGCGATGCTCGGCTGCCGCCGTCCCGAGCACGATGGGGATCAGCGGCAGCACGCAGGGCGAGAGCACCGAGAGCAGGCCGGCCAGGAACGCGAATCCCACCGTTCCCAGCATGCCCCGTGCCCTCCCGCTGGCGCCTCGCCGGGGGAGGCTTCGACCCTGCCGCGCGGGCCGTCAACGCGCCAGGCGGACGCGGGTCCGCGGGAACAAGGCGGCCGCAGGCCGATTTCGGCGGCAATCCGGCGGCGTTGCCGGGCAAGGCGCCGAGGCAAGGCGCCGAGGCGAGGCGCCGGGGCGAGACGCTGAAGCAAGACGCAGAGGCATGGCGGAGCAGAGCGGTGACCATCTTCTTCACGGGCGACACCCATTTCGGCGACCCGCGGGCGCTGCGCTTCGATCACCGGCCCTATCCGGATCTCGAGGCCCACGATGCCGGGCTGATCGCGGCCTGGAACGCGACGGTCTCGCCCGACGACACGGTCTGGCACCTCGGCGATTTCGCCCTCGGACCGAGCGGCGACCGGATCCGCGCGATCCTCGCCGGACTGAACGGCGAGAAGCACCTGATTGTCGGCAACAACGACGGGCCGGACACGCTGACGGCGCCCGGCTGGGCGTCGGTGCGGCACTACGCGGAACTCGCCGTCGAGGGTCGGATGGTGGTGCTCTGCCACTACGCGTTCCGCACCTGGAACGGCATGAGCCGGGGGGCTCTCAACCTCCACGGCCACAGCCACGGCAAGCTCAAGCCGATGCCGAAGCAGTACGATGTCGGCGTCGATCCGATGGGTGCGGCCCCCGTGCAACTCTCGGTAATCCTGACCTCCCGCCTGCGCCGGAAGGCGTGATTCGGGGCGGAACTTTCACGTCAGCTTCACTGTTTCAGCGGACAGAGAGGGAGTGGATCTGAGCCGCTCCGAGAAACCCGGCAGGTCCGCCCGCGGATCTGCCATCACAAACCGTGTGTGAGTGTTCCCGTGAGTGCCAAGTCGGTCACTCTGACCCGCTGCCTCGCCAGCCTTCTGGCAGGCCTCGCCCTGACTTCCGCCGCGTCGGCCCTGCCGTCCTGCATCGAAGCCCAGCGCAAGGTCGACGAGGCGAACGCCCTGCGCTTCCAGGCGCGTCAGGAAGCCCGCCTGGGCAACCACGACCGCGTCTGCGACACGCTCGACGAGGTGGGCGACCGCTACGACGATGCCCGCGACGCGTTCGAGCGATGCGGCGAGGGTGTCGTGGCCATCGATCTCCGCAGCGAGCTGCGGGGTCTGCGGATCGCCAAGAAAATCAACCGCTGCGACTGACCGGGTGCGCGATCGCACCTCGGACGTCCCGTTCCTGAAGCATCACCGCGACACGCGCGACGCTGGTCGCCGAGAAGGTTCTGCGCCGATGACCCCCGCCACGCTCCCGAACGACATCGAGCCCGCCGTCACCCGCACCGGTCCGTCCTTCGCGGCCGCCCTCTGCGGCTTCGTCAGCACCACCGTCGCCACGACGATGCTGCTGATGCTGATCGGCACGTTCTGATTACGGCGCGACCGACCAAAACCTCTGGCGGTTGAACAGCATCTCCTGGGAGCCGATCTTCGGGGCCGGCTCCGTCCGTCGTCCGCAATCGTGCTCGACCGGCTTCGTGACGGCCGCCAGCGTCGCGGGCGCCGCCGGTATCAGACCGAGTCGGGACTGAACTTCGGGCTGCCGCGCCGCCGCGATGGTCAGCACGCAGGCGATCAGGCCGCCGGCAACAGTTCCGAGAACGAAATTCAACATCGGGGTCGGGATCCGGGGGCCGGTTTCTTTCGGCCGCAGAGCGTCGTCGATAACCAACCCGGCGGGATCATGGCGGACGCGGTGCTCACGCGCTTTTAACTCCTGGTCTGCGACAGCTACGCGCTAGCTTGCCTCAGTGGCAGGCCCGACGACGGGGCTGGACCGCCGATGAACTACGCCGCCAACGCCTACGCCAAGACTTCCCACAGCGCGCTGTCGCCCCGCGAGGCCGAATCCGCCGTGCTGCTGAAGGCCGCACAGAAGCTCATCGGCGCCAGTCAGGGGCTCGCCAGCGGCGATGCCGGACGCATCAACGAGGCCCTGACGTTCAACCAGCGGGTCTGGACGCTGCTGACCTCCGAGGCGACGTCCGACGTGAACCCGCTCCCCGCCGACGTGAAGCAGGGCGTCGGCCGCCTGGGCGTGTTCGTGCTCCAGAGCTGCATCGACACCATGATCGCGCCGACGCCCGAGAAGATCGCCACGCTGGTGTCGATCAACAATCACATCGCCGCCGGTCTTCAGGGCAATCCCGGCTGAGGCCGGGCTCTCCCATCAGGGAGCGGCCGCCTGGTCCGGCACGACGGCCTGCGATGCCGAGCCGGCGGCCTCCCACTCGACGAGCTTGCGGCTCAGCTTGAGCGATCGGTAATACTCGCCGGCCTCGACGGCCTGCGCGATCGCGGCGATCTGCCCGGCCGCGGCCGGCGCCAGCCCGAGCAGGTCGGTGGCTTGCCGGAAGAACAGGTCGATGCTCTGTGTGGGGTCGTCGGCGAGGTAGATGACCGTCAGCGTCAGGTGGAGACGCTTGCAGGCCGTGTCGGCCTCGCTCTCCGTGATGATCTCGCTCTCGCGCAGGAACTTGCACTGCGTCTCGATCAGGAAGGTCGAGCGGCGGTCGCCGTTGCGCAGCAGCGCGCCGTTGATGATCAGCCGCTCGAACGGCTTGAGTTCCAGGCGCAGGGGCATCGGGTGTTCCTTTCTAGAAGACCCGACGATGTCATTCGCGAACCGTTAACGTTTCGCGAATCTCAGGCGGCCCCGCCACCGTTGCGGCGGCCGGCCACCGTGGTAAACTCAGACAAGTTCCGGTCTACCTTAAAACCTCGAGGAGGTCCGATGGCGGCGCAGCCGGATCAGCGCGCGCGGTATCCGAGCCTCGCCGGCAAGCGCGTCCTCGTGACCGGCGGCGCCTCGGGCATCGGCGCGGGGCTGGTCGAGGCCTTCGTCGAGCAGGGGGCCCGCGTCCTGTTCTGCGATATCGCGGACGATGCGGCCCGCGCCGTGGTGGCCCGTCTCGGGCCCGGCGCCGCGCACGCCCCGCTCTACCGGCGCTGCGACCTGACCGATGTCGACGCGGTCCGCGCGCTGGTCGCCGAGGCCGACGCGGCCCTGGGCGGGCTCGACGTCCTGATCAACAATGCCGGCAACGACGACCGCCACGCCCTCGCGGACGTGACGCCCGCCTACTGGGACGACCGGATGGCGGTGAACCTGCGCCACCTGTTCTTCGCCGCCCAGGCGGCGGTCCCGGCCATGCAGCGCGCCGGCGGCGGCGTGATCCTCAACTTCGGATCGATCAGCTGGCATCTCGGGCTCAGGGAGATGCCGCTCTACCAGACCGCCAAGGCGGCGATCGAGGGGATGACACGCGCCCTGGCCCGCGACCTCGGTCGCGACAACATCCGGGTGGCGACGGTCGTGCCCGGCAACGTTCAGACGCCCCGCCAGGAGCGATGGTACACGCCGGAGGGCGAGGCGGAGATCGTCGCCGCGCAATGCCTGGACGGGCGGATCCAGCCGGCCGACGTCGCCGCGCTGGTCCTGTTCCTGGCCTCGGACGACGCGCGCATGTGCACCGGCCACCCGTACTTCATCGACGCGGGCTGGCGCTGAACCGAAGACGCGCAGGGGCCTGGCCGGGCTGGGCGCGCGGGACCGCGCTCCGGCCCGACCCGCTCGCGTGCCTCAGTCGCAGCTCTCTTTCTTCACGGTCTTCGTATCGCCCATGTCGTTCTCCTTGCGCACCGTCTTGGTGACGCAGCCGTCGCCGTGGTCATGGACGGTCACGGACTTCGACTCGCTCGCCGGGCGATCGACGACGACGGCCGGTCGGTCGCGCTCGATGACGGTGGTCTGGGCCTGCGCGGCGGCGCCGAGGCTCAACAGGGCGGCGGTCGCGAGCAAGGTCATGCGCATGCTGAAACTCCAATACCGATTTCGGTAGCGGGTAACGGCAATGCCAGCTTGGGCGTTCCGCGGATTGTGGCGTCCCGAGGCGGGCCGAACCCGTAAAAAACTCGGCTCGGCCCGCGCGCCGTTCGGCTGACGGGCAGCCGGAGCGACGGCGCCAATGTCCGCGGAAGCCGACCCGTTGCAACCCCGGCGGACTACGTGCGCGGCGCGGCCGGTTCTCAGCCGCCCGTCATCGGCGGGAAGAAGGCGATCTCGCGGGCACCCGCGATCGGCGCGTCCGGCTTGGCATGGGCCCGGTCGATCGCGGCGCGGACGACGCCCGGATCCTCGAAGGCGTAGGCGTACTCCTCGCCGCGGCCCCGGAGCCACCCGACCAGATCGGCGACGGTGGCGACCTCCGGCGGCGGCGCCAGCTCCTCCTCGGAGCGGCCGATCCGCTCGCGGACCCAGGCGAAATAGACGAGCTTCATCGCATCACCGTACCGGAGACAGGGCAGGGACCGCGCGTCCCGGAGGCGGATCCGTCAGCGCGGATCGTCGATGACGTGCTTGATCCCGGCCCGCATGTAGTCCCAGCCGGTCCACAGCGTGAGCGCGGCGGCGAGCCACAGGAGCGTCAGGCCGATCGCCTCGGTTCCCGGGAGCACCGTCTCGCCCGCCGGGCCGGCCACCAGGAAGCCGAGCGCCAGGAGCTGCACGGTGGTCTTCCACTTGGCGATCCGACTGACCGGCACGCCGACCTTCAGCTCCGCCAGATACTCGCGCAGGCCGGAGACCAGCACCTCGCGGCACAGGATCACGATCGCCGCCCAGATGTTCGAACCGACGATGGTGTGGTCCGCCGCCAGCATCAGCAGGCAGGCCGAGACGAGGAGCTTGTCGGCGATCGGATCGAGCATCCGGCCGAGCGCCGAGCTCTGGTGGTAGGTGCGGGCGACGTAGCCGTCGAGGTAGTCGGTGATCGCGGCCGCGACGAACACCCCCAGCGCCGTCCACCGCGCCGTGTGGGATTCGGGCCAGAACAGCAGCGCGACCATCACCGGCACGGCAACGAGGCGCCCGTAGGTCAGGCAATTCGCGAGCGTCCAGGCCGGCGACCGTCGTCGGGGAAGGACGGCGTTCATCGCAGGGGTGAAATCAGAGCGGGGCCCGGGCGTCAACGCCTCTGAGTCTGCCTCGGCCATCGCGGCCGGGTTCTCAGGCGCCGGCATGGAAGAAGTCGTAGACCGCCCGCGCTGTGGCGGCGTTCACGCCCGGGGTCCTGGCCAGATCCTCGAAGGCGGCGCGCTGGATCGCCTTCACGGTCCCGAAATGGTGCAGGAGCGCGCGCTTGCGGCTCGGGCCGATGCCGGCGATCTCGTCCAAGGGATTCTTCACCATCTCTCGCTTCCGCTTGGCCCGATGGCTGCCGATGGCGAAGCGGTGCGCCTCGTCGCGGAGCCGCTGCACGAAGTAGAGCGTCGGGTCGCGCGGCGGAAGCTTGAAGGGGAGGCGGCCGGGCACGAAAAACGTCTCGCGGCCGGCATCGCGGTCGCGGCCCTTGGCGACGCCGACCAGGGGAACGCCCGCCACGCCGACCTCCTCCAGCGCCGCCCGCGCGGCCTCGAGCTGGCCCTTGCCGCCGTCGATCAGCACGAGATCCGGCCAGGCCGGGAACGCATCGCTCTCCTCCGCCGGCGCGGGCACCGGCTCCGGCACCTCGCCCTCGCCCGCGGATGCGGCCGCCTCGCGCTCGGTGCGCGGCGCCTCTTTCGCGAGCCGCTTGAAGCGCCGCTGCAGCACCTCGCGCATCATGCCGTAATCGTCGCCGGGCGTGAGATCCTCGGACTTGATGTTGAACGTGCGGTAATGCGCCTTCATGAAGCCCGTCGGGCCGGCGACGATCATGCCGCCGACCGCGTTCGTGCCCATGATGTGCGAGTTGTCGTAGACCTCGATCCGGCGGGGTGCGCCGTCGAGCCCGAAGGCCTGGCCGAGCGCCGCGAGCAGCTTGCCCTGCGAGGCCGTGTCGGCGAGGCGCCGGGCCAGCGCCTCCTTGGCGTTGCGCTGGGCGTAGTCGACGAGGTTCTTCCGCTCGCCGCGGCTCGGCCGGTGGATCTCGACGCGGTACTCCACCCGGCTCGACAGGGCCGCCGCCACCAGCTCCGCGTCCTCGATCGCGTGGCTCGTCAGCACCGTCCGGGGCGCGGGCTTGTCGTCGTAGAACTGGCCGATGAACGAGCCCAGCACCTCGTCGGGCGTCATGGTCCGGTCGGCCTTCGGGAAATAGGCGCGGTTGCCCCAGTTCTGGAAGTTCCGGAAGAAGAACACCTCGATGCAGAACTGGCCGGCCTGCTCGTCGAGGGCGAACACATCCGCCTCTTCCACACCCTGGGTGTTGACCCCCTGCACCCCCTGGATCGCCGACAGGGCTGCGATGCGGTCGCGGAACCGGGCGGCACGCTCGAACTCCATCGCCTCGGACGCCGCCTGCATCTCGGCGCGCATCCGGTCCTTCACGGCGTTCGACTTGCCCGCGAGGAACGCCCGCGCGGAATCCGCCATCGCGGCGTAGTCCTCGGGCCCGATCTCGTTCGTGCAAGGGCCGGAGCAGCGCTTGATCTGGTAGAGCAGGCAGGGCCGGGTGCGGTTCTCGTAGTAGCTGTCGGTGCAGGTGCGCAGCAGGAAGGCGCGCTGCAGCGCGTTCACCGTCCGGTTCACCGCCCAGACGCTGGCGAAGGGGCCGTAATAGTTGCCCTTCCGGCGCCGGGCCCCCCGGTGCTTGACGATCTGCGGGGCGGGGCCGTCGTCGGTGACCAGGATGTAGGGGAACGACTTGTCGTCCCGCATCAGCACGTTGAAGCGGGGCTTCAGCTGCTTGATGAGGTTAGCCTCGAGGAGGAGCGCCTCGGTCTCGGTCGCGGTGGTGACGAACTCCATCGCCGCCGTCTGCGAGATCATCCGGGCGATGCGGTTCGAGTGCGCCTGGCCCCGCGCGTACGAGCCGACCCGCGCTTTCAGGTTCTTGGCCTTGCCGACGTAGAGGACGTCGCCGCGATGGTCGAACATCCGGTAGACGCCGGGCGACGACGGCAGGGTCGACCAGAACCGGCGGATCACCTCCGTGCCGGCCTGGACGGCGCCCGGCTCGAAATCGAAGTCGATCTCCGGCGTCTCCGTGTCGGGGAGTTCGGCTTCCGGCTCGTCGACGGTCTCGTCCCGCTCGGCGTCGCGGCCGTCGTCGAAGGTGTCGGGGGGCAGGTCTGAGAGGGCTCTGCGGCTCATACCGCAGATCTAAGCGCTCCGGACCGCCAGGGGGACGGGGGCGGCGACAAAAATCGCGCGCCCGGTCCGATCAATCAGTCGAACAGCGAGTCGATGTCGCTCTGATCCACGTGACCGACGTCGTGGTCGAGCTTCGGCCCGTTGAGGAGCGAGCTCTCGTCGTCCAGGGAGGTCGGCACCGGCATGACGGTGATGAGTTCCTTGAAGCTGTCGAGCTCCGACCACGTGGCGATCAGCCGGTCGAGATGCTCCTCGATGAACTTCATCACGCCGACGATCTTGGTGATCCGCTGGCCGGTCAGGTCCTGGAAGTTGCAGGCCTCGTAGGCGGTGATCACGCGCTCGAGGATCACGTCGACGTGCGGCTTCATGCCGGGCGGCAGCGTCGCAGCGTTGAGCATGCCGGCGTGGCTCTCGATCTCCTCGACCGCGCCGAGGAGCTGCGTGGTGGCGCGCTCCGTGGAGTCGACCACCGCGTCGAGCTCGTCGGCCGCCCGGCGCATGCCCTTGCCGGTATTCTCGGTCCGGTGAAGCGTCGCCAGCTCCGACTTGGTGCGGGTGATCGCCTCCTTCATCACGTCGAGTTCGGTGCGCATCGCCAGCGCCTCGTGCAGCTCGCGCCGGCACGACTCGATGGTCTCGCTCGCGCTCATCTGCGTGACGCGGCGCAAGTCCTGGATGGCGTTGAAGATCTCCTCCAGGCGCTCGCTCGAGGCGGACGCCCCCGGCCCGGGAGGGGGAGCCGCGGGAAGCCCGAGACTGTCTTCGATGCGATAGCGCTTCTGGGTCATCGTCCGGGCGTGAGCGTTCGGGTTCCGTCGCCGAGACTGTCTACCATAACGGTTAGCGGACTGTGACTGCCGAGCTTCTTCCGGCGGGCTCCGCCCGCTCCGGGGTGAGGCCGGGCGGTGCCGCCAAGCTTAACCGCCGATTCACGCTGGCGGCGACGGGCCGGGGAGAGGCCGGGCCGCGGAGACGATTCACCACGTTCGTTCACCCGATTCGGTAAAATGTGACGGGATCGTTCGCGGGCCGGGAGCAGGGGCTCCGGCTCGGGAGCATGCGGCGATGCGGCGTTCAGTCCGTCTGGGAATGGGGGTGGCTGCGGCCGCGTTCGTGCTGTGCGGCCCCGCCCGGGCGCAGCAGGCGCGCTACGCCGAGGGCGGCTACGGCGGCGGCCTCATCGAGTACCTCGTCACCGGCAGCGCCGGCGGCGCCGGGCGCGGCTGGCCGCAGCGCGCCGCGCCGCAGCAGCGGGTCGCCGCCTATTCCGGCGAGCTGGTGCCGGTCGAGCCGGAGCCTGCCCAAGCTTACGGGCAGGCGTACGGGCAGGCGTACGGGCAGGCGTACGGCCAGTCCTACGGGCAGCCCTACGGTGCCCCGCAGCCCTACGGCGCGCCGCCCGCGGCCGCCTCCGGTGCGCCCCAGGCGGATCCGGGGCGGATCGGCCGCGCAGTCCCGCCCGAGTATCAGCGCCAGGAAGTCGCCTTCGCGGGGCGGCAGAAGCCCGGCACGATCGTGATCGACACCGCCGGCAAGCATCTCTACCTCGTGCAGGCGGGGCAGCGCGCGCTGCGCTACGGGATCGGCGTCGGCCGCCCCGGCTTCGCCTGGAGCGGTCTCAAGACGGTCAGCCGCAAGGCGGAGTGGCCGGACTGGACGCCGCCGGCCGAGATGCTCGCCCGTCGTCCCGATCTGCCGCGCCACATGGCCGGCGGCCCGGAGAACCCGCTGGGCGCCCGCGCCCTCTACCTCGGCTCGTCGCTCTACCGCATCCACGGGACGAACGAGCCCAACACGATCGGGCAGTCGGTCTCGTCGGGCTGCATTCGGATGATGAACGACGACGTCATCGACCTCTACGACCGCGTGCCGGTCGGAACCCGGGTCGAGGTGCTCTGAGCGCCCGACGCGCGCGCCGTCGCGGATCGAACCCGCCGATACGGAGAAGGCCCGGCCGCGCCTGACGCGACCGGGCCTTCCGCTCGATGTCAGCGCCGATCAGGTCCAGTCGCTGTCGTCGCCGCCGCCGAGGTCGCCGCCGAAATCACCGCCCGGATCGCTGTAGCCGGCGTCCTGGAACCCGCCCAGGTCGCTGCCGCTGTTGTCGAGGGCCGAGCCGAGATCCTGGTTGCCGCCGTCGCCGTAGTAGTTGTTGACGATGGTCTCGCCCCCACCGCCGCCGAGGCCGGCCGCCGCGGCGCTGCCGAGGCTCGAATGGCCGCCCGCGAAGGCGTTCGACAGGGCGCTGCCGAGGAGCATGCCGCCCGCCGCGCCGGCCGCCATGGGCAGCGCCGTCGCCATGAAGCCGCCGCCGCGCGCCGGGGCCTGGGGCTGGCCGCCCCACGGGCCGCCCTGCTGCTGCGGGTAGCCGCCCTGCTGCGGGTAGCCCTGCTGCGGGTAACCCTGCGGCGCGCCGCCCTGGTTGCCCCAGGGCTGGCCACCCGGACGCGGCTGCCCGTAGCCGGGCTGCGGCTCCTGGCGCTGCTGGCTGCCGCCGCCGAAGATACTCGACAGGAAGCCGCCGCCCCCGGAGGGCTGGGCCGAGGCCGCCTGGCTGCGGGCCTGCTCCAGCTGCTGGTTCAGGCTCTTGATCGCCTCTTCCTGCACGTAGATCAGCTGCGCCATCGCGTAGGGTGCGTAGGGCTGCGCGCGGAGCTTGTCGGCGATGAAGCGCTCCGCCTCCGCGTCGCGGGGCTGGGTCTGCGCCTGCTCCAGCCGCTGGAAGATTCCCGAAATGACGTCGCGTTCTTCGCTGTTCATGGAGTCGTCCTCCTCGAATCTCACCCGCGGGCCCGAACGCGCCGCATGGCAGCTAGGACATGGGTGCGCGGCGACGCTTTGTCAGGGGGATTGCGAAAACTTCATCCGCCGACCCCGAAAAGCGAGAAGCCCGACCTGCCGGCCGGGCTTCCCGCATGTCGACGGTGGGGCGCGGCCGCGGCCGCGCGATCCTAGAACGTGCCGAACTTGTAGTTCAGACCGGCGCGGACGACGGCGAACTGGTCGTCGCGGCGACCGACGCCGCTGTAGACGACCGGGAAGTTGTTGGCGGCGTTGATGACGAACGCGCCCTGGTTGCGGGTGCCGCGATCGAGGTTCACGTACAGGCCTTCGACCTTCAGCGTCACGGCCGAGGAGCGGAAGAAGTTCAGGAACGAGTCGGTGGGCAGGGCGTACTCGATGCCGCCGCCGGCGGCCCAGCCGGTGCGGAAGCTGTCGTTGCCGGCGTAGCCGCCGAAGGAGCGGTCGGCGCTGCCCGAGCCGTAGGCGAAGCCGCCGGTGCCGTACACGAGGGTGCGGTCGAAGGCGTAGCCGAGGCGGCCGCGCACGGTGCCGAAGAAGTCGAGGCTGGAGAGGCCGCGCGGGTCGGTGAGGTAGTAGCCGGGGGCGACGGCGCCGGAGACGAAGGCGTTGTTCCGGTTGCGGCCGAAGTCGAGGTACTGGGCGTCGGCCTCGACGCCGATCACGACGCCGGAGCCCGGGGTGATCTGCCAGTTGTAGCCGATCTGGCCACCGCCGGAGAAGCCGTCCTGGCTGCGGTTGCGGAAGGAGGCGACGGTGCCGGGGGCGGCGTAGGGGAAGGGCACCGCGAAGGTGTTGCCGGTGTTGCGGTCGCTGGCGTCGAAGGCGTAGCCGGCGTTGATACCGAAGTAGGCGCCGGTCCAGGTGAAGACCGGGACGGGGGTGAACACCGGCGGCGGGGCGGCGCGGCGCGGCAGGTCGGCCGCGAAGGCCGAGCCGGCGAAGGCGACGCCCGCGAGGGCCGTGGTCACACGGAGCATGGATTTCATGATCTGGTCCTCACTGGTGGTCCGCGCCGTCCGTCGCGGGAACGGTTGCGGAACCGGGTCTGGCTGCGTTCCAGCGGTTCCAGGGTTGCTTTGCGCTCCGCGGTGTCGCCGACCGCTCTCGCGGCCCCTTGTGGCAACCCGCCGTTTTCCCCGGTACCTTAACCCCTGAACGCGGCCGAATGGCCAAGGTTCATTTACGGCTACGCTTTTTTCGGTCTCGCGGTCGACAAAGTGTCGCACCCCCGCATCGTGAGGAACCGCGCGGTTAGGGGACGAGCGCGATCGCGGAGATGAGACGGCCGTAATCCGCCTCGCCGCGATGGGTGGTCCGCCGGTAGCTGTAGAACCGCTCGGGATCCGCGTAGGTGCAGAGGTTCAGGGCGGTAGCCTCACCGATCTCGGCCTCTTCCAGCCGGGCCAGGATGAAGCCCGGGAGGTCGAACTGCGCGTGTCCGGGCCGCGTGCCGGGGCCGAGGAAGCGCTCCATGCCGGGGGCGTCGCTCCGGAACCGCGCGACGAAGTCCGGGCCGACCTCGTAGGAGGCCTGCCCGATCGTCGGTCCCAGGACGGCGACGATCCGGCTCCGCCGCGCCCCGAGCGCCTCCATCGCCGACACGGTCGCGCCGATCACGCCGGTGAGCGCCCCCTTCCAGCCGGCATGGGCCGCGCCGACGACGCCGTTCTCGGGGTCCGCGAACAGGATCGGCCCGCAATCCGCGGTGGCGATGCCGAGCGCCAGGCCCGGTACCCGCGTCACCATGGCGTCGGCCTTCGGCCGCTCCGCCGCGAAGGGCGCCTCGACGGTGACCACCTCGGCCGAATGGACCTGATACAGGCTCACCAGCCGGTCCGGCGGCAGGCCGAGCCGCGCGCACATCCGCGCCCGGTTCTCGGCGACGCGCTCCGGCGCGTCCTGCGAGCCGAGGCCGCCGTTGAGCGACGCGTACAGGCCCTCCGAGACCCCGCCGACGCGGGTGAAGAAGGCGTGGCGCATGCCCGCGTGGGCGGAGAGTTCCGGCGCCTCGATGAACATGCCTGCGGTCACGGTCGGCCTCGCGCTTGCCCCTGTCGCGCCCCGATAGCGCAAGGGCGGACCCTTGACGATGTCGTTCAAGCGTCAGATTCTTGCTGCATTGCAGTATGGAGCCGATCCGGCTCCGCCTTGAGAAGGATCGCAATGTCACGAGGGATCGAGACCGACGCCCTGCCCGAGACGCCCGAGGCCGAAGAGCCCCGGATCCCGAGCGCGCCTGCCCACCCCGTCACGGGAGAGCCCGCCGCCTTCGACCCGACCGACCTCAACCCGCCCGCGCCGCCGACGCCGCGGCCCGCCAGCCAGACCGATTCCGGCTTCGGCTCCTTCGGCTGAGCGATCCCGACCCCGTTCGGGGCCGAGGACCTTCCCGGCGGCTCAGGGCGCCGGAAATCCCGGGAGCGGCCCGAGGGACGGGCCGCTCACCGCCAGCATCTTGAACAGTCTGCCCATGCCGCCCCGGCCCGGATCGGTCAGGCGGGTGACGGCCGCATCGATCGCGGTGACCTGCGCCGGATTGGCCCGTGCCCTCAGCCGCTCGGCACGGGCGCCGAGGCCGAGCGCCGCCAGGAAGTCACCCTGATCGACCGGACCGTGGATCGCTGCGCCCTCGGCCCGGGCCGCCTGGGCGAGGGCGGCGAAATCGACGTGATGCGTCAGATCCGCCTCGCCGGGCTCCGCCAGCGGGTCGGCGAAACGATGTCCTGCCAGCGCCTGGAGGGTGTCGCCGAAGCCCGGGCGGACATGGCCGTAATCGACGACCAGCAGGGCGCCGCCACCGGAAATCAGCCGTCGGGCCAGCGCGCGGATCAGCGCGAGGCCGGCCGCCGGCACGCTCATCAGCGCGCCGTCCGGGCCGTCCGCCACGAGGCCCGGGACCGGCTCCGGCGACAGGCCGAAGGCGAGACCGCCCGCCGGATCGAGGCCGATCTGCCGCTCGTGCCAGCCCGACGGCCGGCGCTCGAACTGGCGCACCGGCAGGCAGTCGAAGAACTCGTTGGCCAGGATGATCGTGGGCCCCTCGGGCAGCGTCTCGACGCTGTCGTGCCACACGGCGCCGGTCCCGGAGAGGGCGCGGGCCTGCGCGGCCCGCAGCACCGGGCTCGTCTCGACGAGGTGCGGTGCCACGCGCACCCCGGGGAGCGCCGCCCGCAAGGCGCGCAGCGCGTCCGCCATCAGCGTGCCGCGGCCGGGCCCCAGCTCCACCAGGAGGAGCGGATCCGGCGCCCCGATCGAGCCGCGGACGTAGGCTGTCCAGGCACCGAGCAGCTCGCCGAACATCTGGCTGATCTCGGGCGCGGTGGTGAAGTCGCCCTGGGCGCCCAGGGGATCGCGGGTGCGGTAGTAGCCGTGGACCGGGTGCCCGAGGCAGAGGGCCATGTAGCGGTCGACACCGATCGGCCCGTTCTGGCGGATCAGCGCCGCGATCTCGGCTCCGAGCGGTGTCACGCCTCGACGGCCGCCTTGCGGGCCGCCTCGGCCGCCGGCGCCTCGACGGGATGGCGGGGACGTGTCCGGCCGGTCGCGGCCAGCACGATGTAGGTGAGGCCGACGATCATCATCGGCACGCACAGCAGCATGCCCATGGTCACGCCGCCGCCCATCGGACCAACATGGTCGCCGAACAGGAAGCCGAGCTGGCGATCCGGCTCGCGGAAGAACTCGCAGAAGGTCCGGGCCAGCGCGTAGCCGAGGACGAAGATGCCGCCGAGGAGCCCCGGCTTGCGGAAGCCGAACCGGCGGACGCTGAGCGCCATCACGATGAACAGCAGCAGGCCCTCGGTGGCCGCCTCGTAGAGCTGGCTCGGGTGGCGCGGCAGCGGCCCGCCGCTCGGGAACACGATCGCGTAGGGGAAGTCCGGCGCGACCCGGCCCCAGAGCTCGCCGTTCACGAAATTGGCGATCCGGCCGAAGAACAGGCCGATCGGCACCACCACGGCGCCGATATCGAGGAGCGTGTAGGCGTTGAGGCCCTTGCCGCGGGCGAACAGCACGAAGGCCAGGATCGCCCCGATGAAGCCGCCGTGGAACGACATGCCGCCGTTGCGGATCGCCAGGATCTCCCACGGATCGGAGATGTACATCGGCAGATTGTAGAACAGCACGTAGCCGATCCGCCCGCCGAGCACGACGCCGAGCGCCACCCAGACGACGAGGTCGTCGATGTCGGCGACCTGCGGGCGCTTCACCACGCCCCAGAGACCGTCGGCCATGACGAGGCGGCGCGCGTAGTACCAGCCGCCGATCAGGCCGGCGATGTAGGCGAGCGCGTACCATTTGATCGTGATCGGCCCGATCGCGATCGCCACCGGATCGATGGCCGGAAAGGGCAGGGCGAGGAGCGGCATCTATCTCACCTCCGGGGCGGCCGGCTTGGACGCCGGAGGGGCGACGCGTCAAGCCCGGAGGCCCCCTTCCGAAAGCGCGGCCTCAGCCGCGCACGAACAAGAAGCCGTGTCCGTCCGGGCCGGCGCAATAGGCGGCCGCGCCGTCGGCGGAGGTCAGCGGAGTTTGTCCGCTCTCGCGCAGGCGGTGCGAGAGGGACTGCGGGTCCGCCGCGGTGAACACGGAGCGGGTGGAGGCCCGGTCGGCGGGCCCGAAGACGAGCCGCCGCTCGGTCGCGGGCGTGCGGTAATGCAGGAGCTCCACGTGCGGCGCGGGCTCCGGAGGCTCGAGGGCGATCACGTCGACCTGCGGATCGTCGACGCCGTCGAGGCGCGCCTGCTCCGGTCCGCGGTTCAGGCCGCGCTCCGCCACCCACAGCCCCAGGGACCCGGTCAGGAAGGCCAGGGTGGCGTCGAGGTCGGTGACGGTGATCGCCGAGTGGTCGATTCCCAGGAACAGGCCCGGCGCGTCGCGCCAGCGGGTCGCGGCGGGCCCGTCGGGAAAGTATATCAACTCCAGGGGATGCCCGTCGGGGTCGCGGAACTTGTAGGCGGTCACGCCTCCCGTGGAGGCCGGCAGACGCTGCGGCCCGCCGCGGCTGATCGGCATCGGTGCGAGCCGTGCCAGCTGCGCCGCCGCGGCCCCCATGTCGCGGACCGGGACCGCTAGGTGCTGGAAGAACGGATCCGTCGCCGCTGGATCGGCCGGGTAGGGCGCGCCGGGCGGATCCACCGTCATGAATGTCACGCTCTGCCCGCCGAGCCGCATGCGCAGCTGCGTGGCGCGCCGGCCCGCGAGGCCCATCGCCTCCGCCTGCGCGCCGGGCAGGGGTTCCGGTGGAGCGATCCGCGCGAAGCCGAGCCCGTCCCGGTAGAAGGCTTCGGTGACGGCGAGGTCCGCGACGGTGCGGCCGAAGCCGACGAGGGCGCGCACGCCGCTCTTGGGAGCGATGCCGCTCGGGGGAGCGATGCCGCTCACAGGAGCGGTGCCCCCCGCACGTTCACGTAGATCGCGTAGAGTGCCTGCGAGGCGCAGAGGAACAGGCGGCTGTTGTTGCGGCCGCCGAAGGTGAGGTTGGCGACCGTCGCGGGCACGAGGATCTTGCCGACCAGTTCGCCGCCGGGGTCGATGCAGTGGACCCCGTCCCCGGCGCTCGACCAGACATTGCCGTGCTCGTCGCACCGGATCCCATCGGCATTGCCGGGCGCGATCTTGAAGAGCACCGAGCCGCCCGACAGGCTGCCGTCCTCGGCCACGTCGAACACGCGCACGTGCTGCAGCGGGTCGGTGTCGAACTGCAGCCCGGTCTCGACGATGTAGAGCCGCCGCTCGTCGGGCGAGAAGCAGAGCCCGTTCGGGCCCTGGAAATCGTCGGCCACCACCCGCAGCGAGCCGTCGCGGGGGTCGAAGCGGTAGACGGCGGCGGGCAGCTCGGATTCCTGCTTGCCACCCTCGTAGTCGGTCTGGATGCCGTAGGGTGGATCCGAGAACCAGATCGTCCCGTCCGACTTGCAGACGATGTCGTTGGGCGAGTTCAGCTGCCGCCCGCGGTAGCGCTCCACGAGGCTGGTGATGCGGCCATCGAGCTCGGTCCGATGGATGCGCCGGCCGCGGTGCGAGCAGGACAGCATCCGCCCCTGGCGGTCGCGGGCGTGGCCGTTCTCGAAGTCGCCCGCCTCCCGGTAGACGCTCAGGCCGGCGTACTCCGCCCAGCGCATCACCCGATTGTTGGGAAGATCGGAGAACAGCAGCTCGTCGCGGTCGCCGAACCAGACCGGGCCCTCCGTCCAGCGGAACCCGTCGGCGAGCTTCTGCAGCGGGGCGTTCGGCAGGATGTATGCCTTGAAGCGCGGCTGCGTGAGTTCGAAGCCGTCCATGGGGCCGCCCTTACTTGAAGCGGCCGGGCTGGTTGACGGTCGGCTCAACCTGGAGCCCGGTCACGATCATCGTGCAGGGCTCGTCGCCCACCGTGCCGGAGAGGTGGCCCTTCTTGCCATCCCGTTCCTTGGTGTTCTGATCCTCGCCCATCATCAGCTCGCCCGGGCCCATCTCGACCCGGTGGCCGTCCATCGTTTCCACGAACCAGCGGCCCGAGAGGATCGCGATCCATTGCGGCCGCGGGTTCTCGTGCCACTCGCCGACCCAGCCGACCGGCAGGACCGTGAAGGTCACGACCGACGGCGCAGGATCCATCTTGTCGTTCCACTGGGGCGCGGTCTCGGGGTTGATCCCCTCGAACTTGAACCGCTCGAGGTGGAACAGCTCCTGGCGGCTCACACCCTCCGCATCGGTGTAGACGTGCCAGTACGGCATCTTCGGAGGGGTCGGCTCACTCATCGTCGCTCCTGCCGCGGCGGGACTCACCCTCCCACAACGGCCGGGCTTGGCGATGGTTCGCGTCTGCCGACGAAGGCCCGGATGCCCCAGACGTCGTTCCGGGGCCGGATGAGCGGACGGCTTCCGCGACGGTGCGAGCGTAGCGAAGCCGGCCCGTGTCGCGCCGTGGCCTCCCCGTGGGGCGCTGGCCTGGGTCGCGTGCTGCGCTCCCGAGGACGGCGCGACGCTCACATCTGCTCGGGGATCCGGTCCGTCTGCGCGAGGTTCGAGAACCGGGTGATGTTCGCGTCGAACTGCAGTTCCACGGTGCCGGTGGGGCCGTGACGCTGCTTGCCGAGGATCACCTCGGCCTTGCCGTGGACGCGCTGCATCTCGGCCTCCCAGGCGAAGAACTCCTCCGTGCCCTCGCGAGGCTTCTTGTTCCCGACGTAGTACTCCTCGCGGAACACGAACATGACGACGTCGGCGTCCTGCTCGATCGAGCCCGACTCGCGCAGGTCGGCGAGCTGCGGCCGCTTGTCGTCGCGGTTCTCCACCTGACGGGAGAGCTGGGACAGGCCGATGATCGGCACGGCCAGCTCCTTGGCCAGCGCCTTCATGCCGGTGGTGATCTCGGTCATCTCCTGCACGCGGTTGTCGCTGCGCTTGGACGAGCCCGAGAGGAGCTGGAGGTAGTCGACGATCAGGAGGTCGAGGCCCTTCTGGCGCTTCAGGCGCCGGGCGCGGGCGGCGAGCTGCGCGATCGAGATGCCGCCGGTCTGGTCGATGTAGAACGGGATCGTCTGCATGTCCCGGGCGGCGTCGGTGATCTTGTAGAAATCCTCGGGCCGGATGTCGCCGCGGCGGATCTTGTAGGACGGCACGCCCGACTGCTCGGCGATGATGCGGGTGGCGAGCTGCTCCGCCGACATTTCCAGCGAGAAGAAGCCCACGATGCCGCCGTTCACGGTCTTGGTCGTGCCGTCCGGCTGCTTCTCGCCGCGGTAGGCCTTGGCGATGTTGAAGGCGATGTTGGTCACCAGCGAGGTCTTGCCCATGGCCGGGCGGCCCGCGAGGATGATCAGGTCGGAGGGCTGCAGGCCGCCCATCTTGGCGTCGAGGTCGGACAGGCCCGTGGCGATGCCCGAGAGCTTGCCGTCGCGCTGGTAGGCCTTGGCGGCCATGTCGACCGCGGCGGTCAGCGCGTCCGAGAATTTCTGGAAGCCGCCGTCGTAGCGTCCGGCCTCGGCGAGCTCGTAGAGCCGCCGCTCCGTGTGCTCGATCTGGTCGCGGGGCGACTCCTCCACCGGCGCCTCGTAGGCGCCGTTCACCAGGTCCTCGCCGATGGCGATCAGCCGGCGGCGGATGGCGAGATCGTAGATCGTGCGGCCGTACTCGCCGGCGTTGATCACCGTCGTGGCGTCGGCGGCCAGTCGCGCGAGGTACTGCATGACCGTCTGGCCGCCGAAATCGGCGTCGCCCAGATAGGTCTTCATGGTGATGGGCGTGGCGAGCTTGCCGGCCTTGATCAGGGACGCTGCCACTGTGAAGATCTGCTGGTGGGCATCCTCCATGAAGTGTTCGGCCAGCAGGAAGTCCGACACCCGGTAATAGGCGTCGTTGTTCACCAGGATCGCGCCCAGCAGCGCCTGCTCCGCGTCGATGTTGTGCGGGGCGACGCGGTACTCGGCCTGGACCGCTTCGAGCTTGGCCGTGAGCGCATTGGGCAGGGCCATCGGCGGACGACTCCGTATCAGGCGCCGCGGCGGGCGCGCCAGGATCACACCGCACGACCTTGACCCCGGTATGGTTACCGAAGCCTAGCCGACGGCCGGTTCTCCCGGGCCGGGGCGCGGAAAAGCGGACGCCCGCCGACTCTCGCGAGCGACGGGCGTCCATGCTGGAACAAAACTGGAACGTGTCAAGCCTCGGGGGCAATCATCCCCAGTGTTCACCGGTATACACGGCGGGCAAGGACCCCGCCGCCCGGCCGGCCGGTTGGCTGGCCGGGACCTCGAACCGGGATCAGCCGCGGTCGTCGGCACCCTCGCCGGCATCGGCCAGCGCCTGACCGACCTCGAGGCCGAGGTCGTCGAGGTTGAACGCCTCGCGCTCGGTGACCGACTCACCGCGGGCCTGGCGCTCGGCCTCCTCGGGGCTGCGGGCGACGTTGACGGTGATCTCGACCTCGACCTCGGGGTGCAGCACCACCGGGACCGTGTGCAGGCCGAGCGTCTTGATCGGCTGGTTCAGGGTGAACTGACCGCGATCCACCGTGAAGCCCTCCTTCGAGACGACCTCGGCGAGGTCGCGGGTCGAGACCGAGCCGTAGAGCACGCCGGTCTCGCCCGACTGCCGGATCAGGATGAAGCTCTGGCCGTTCAGCTTCTCGGCGACGACCTCCGCGTCCTTCTTGCGGTCGAGGTTGCGGGCCTCGAGCTGGGCGCGCTGGGCCTCGAAGTGCTTCTTGTTGGCTTCCGTCGCGCGCAGCGCCTTGCCGCGGGCGAGCAGGAAGTTGCGGGCGAAGCCCGGGCGAACATTCACGGTCTCGCCCATCTGGCCGAGCTTGGCCACGCGCTCGAGCAGGATCACTTCCATGGTCTTTCTCCTTCAGGTGTTCGGCCACGCGGGCCGGGGTCTCACGGCGCCGGATCGCCCTTGGGACGTCGGCGGTCGAGGGCTGTGTCGGCGAGGCCGAACAGGGTGAGGGCGACCAGAGCGATGCCCTGGGTCACGAACAGGATCAGGTACATGCCGAACAGCATGAGCCCGCGCCCCGGCCGGCCGCGCGAGCGGTCGTGGAAAGCGGCGAGTCCCTGGAGCGCGAAGGCCGCGCTGAACGCGCCGAGGAGCGCGACCCCGAACACGCCGACGTAGCCGGGCGCGAAGCACATCGCGACGGCCGCCGCGACCGCCACGAGCGTGCTGCGCGGCATGGCGGTGGACGGGATGTCAGGCCAGGGCCGCGGCAGGCGTCCGGAGATCTTCACGATCCGGGCCGAGGCCCAGAGATAGAAGGCCAGGAGCAGCGCGAGGCCGTTGGCCGCGAAGGCGGGCACGACGCGGGCGAGGGCGTCCGCCACCTCGGCCCGCGTGACGTCCGCCGGATCGGCATCGGCCTGCGGAGCCGGATCGGACGCGGTCGTCCCGTCCCTGCCGGCCGCCTCGCTGCCGGTCGAGGGCGCGTCGGCGCGCGGAGTCCCGGTGCGCGGGGGCTCGACGGACGGGCGGGTGGCGGGCAGCCGCGTCTGGACCAGGGTCTGGGCGAGGCCGCGCAGCTGCGCGTCGAAGGTGGCGTGGTTCGGCGAGGACAGGACAGCGATGGCGATGAAGGCGAGGGCGGCCGTGGCGGCGATCCAGCCGAGCAGGCGGCCGGTCGGGTACCATTCGAGGCCCGCCCGCGTCTCGCGCCCGAGGAGCGTGAGGTAGGCGAGCCACCAGGCGGGCAGGGCGATGTAGGCCGCGAAGGCCAATCCCATGAAGGGTGCGATCACCAGGACCAGCGCGAGGCTGCCGGCGGCGGCCGCGGCGAGCGCGGCCTTGTGGCTCCAGCCCAGGCCGACGATCAGGATCGGCAGCGGCGCCACGAGGTAGAGCAGGATCGCGAGCGGGGTCGCCTTCAGCAGCACCCCGAACAGGAGTGCGGAGACGAGGCCCGCGCCGATACCGATGCCGATGTGCTGTGCCATGAAGTCCGCTGTCCCGCTGCCGGTGCGGCAGGGTTAGAGGCGGCTACGCGCCCCAACGATCGGGCGGCGCGAGCCGCCCTCTGAGAGGGCCGGCCCGGGCAGATGCCGGGCCGGCGGGTTCCGATGGCCTACTTGATCACGTAGGGCAGCAGGCCGAGGAAGCGGGCGCGCTTGATCGCCTGGGCGAGCTCGCGCTGCTTCTTGGCCGAGACCGCGGTGATCCGCGACGGCACGATCTTGCCGCGCTCGGACACGTAGCGGGACAGGAGCTTGACGTCCTTGTAGTCGATCTTCGGCGCGTTCGCGCCGGAGAACGGGCAGGTCTTGCGACGACGGAAGAAGGGACGGCGTCCGCCGCCCGCACCAGCACCGAATGCCATGGGTTAGCCCTCCCCGCCGAAGCTGCGCTCGCCGCGGTCACCGCGATCGCCGCGGTCACCCCGGTCGCCGCCGAAGCCGCCACCGCCACCGAAGCCCTCGTCATCGCGACGACGGCCGCGCTCGCGATCCTTGCGGTCGTCGCGGTCGCGCTTCTGCATCATGGCGGACGGCTCGGAATCGAGCTCCTCGACCCGGATGGTCATGAAGCGCAGCACGTCCTCGGAGATCTGCATCTGGCGCTCCATCTCGGCGATGGCGGCCGGCGGGGCGTCGATGTTGAGGAGCGCGAAATGCGCCTTGCGGTTCTTCTTGATCCGGTAGGCGAGGGACTTCACACCCCACATCTCGATCTTCTCGAGACGGCCACCGTTCTGCTCGATCACACCCTTGTAGGTGTCGATCATCGTCTCGACCTGCTGGGACGTCACGTCCTGGCGGGCCAAGAGCACATGCTCGTAGAGAGGCATCGTCGGGCCTTTCATCGTCAAAAGGAGCCCGGCCGCCGGAGGGCGGCTGATTCGGGCCGGTTCATCTCGCGCTACGCTCGGCGCCAAGCCCTTCGAGCCGATTTTCAGGCCCGAGCGGTTGATCGAAGGCGGAGACACCGGACGACGGGATCTGGGAGAGCCCTGTGCCGCGAGCGGCACCGTCCGTTCAGCCCCCGGCCGGAGCGAACGCGAGGGGCGGCGCATAGTCGGTTTTTGCGGGCGTGGCAAGGTCGTCTTGCCCATCACGGAGCCGGATGCGGCTCTGCGCGGCCTCGCCCCTGTCCGGCGCCGACCAGGATCGACCCTCGGCGCGCGGCCGTTCCGTGTCAGGCGCTTCGCCCGACCGTGCGCCGTCATTCCGGATGCCGATCCGGAGCCTCTGTCAGTGCGATGCCTCGCGGCGGCGTGTGGGCGCCCCGGCGCCGCTGCGCGGCCCCGTCCGGACCCGCCGCGGCTTGCCGCTCGGGCGGTTCGATGACACAAGCGCGGCGCGGCTGGGGATCCCCGGCCGCGCTGGTTTTTCGGTAATCCTCCAGATCCGCGATGGCAGAGGCCCCATCTTCCGGCCCCTCCGAGGTCGGTCCCGTGCTGATCACCGGCGCGAGCGGTTTCCTCGGCTCAGCCCTGGTCGACGTGTTCCGCCGGGCCGGCTTCCCGGTGCGCATCCTCGTGCGCGCCTCGAGCCCCCGCCGGAACCTCACCTGGACCGACGTGGAGATCGCCGAGGGCGACATGCGCGACCCGGCCGCCGTGGCGGCGGCGATGCGCGGCCAGCGCTACCTCATCCATGCCGCGGCCGATTACCGGCTCTGGGCGCCGGACATGGAGGAGATCGTCCGGACCAACCGCGACGGCACGCGCCTCATGATGCGCGCCGCCCTCGAGGCCGGGGTGGAGCGGGTCGTCTATACGTCGAGCGTGGCGACGATCAGACCGCCGGCCGACGGCGTCACGCCCTCCGACGAGACCATGCCGCTGACGCCCGAGACCGCGATCGGCGCCTACAAGCGCAGCAAGGTCGTGGCCGAGCGCGTGGTCGAGGAGATGGTCGCCCGGGAGGGCCTGCCGGCGGTGATCGTCAACCCGTCGACGCCGATCGGTCCCCGCGACGTCAAGCCGACGCCGACCGGGCGGATCATCCAGGAGGCGGCGCTCGGCAAGATGCCGGCCTTCGTCGACACCGGCCTCAACCTCGCTCACGTGGACGACGTGGCCCAGGGGCATCTGCTGGCACTGCGCAGGGGGCGGATCGGCGAGCGCTACATCCTCGGCGGCGAGGACGTGTTCCTCTCGCAGATGCTCGCCGACATCGCCGGCATGGTCGGCCGCAAGCCGCCGACCGTGAACCTGCCCCGGGCCGCCGTGTACCCGGTGGCGTTCTTCGCGCAGCTCGCCGCCCGGGTCACCGGCAGGCAGCCCTTCGCGACGATCGACGGGATCCGCATGTCGCGCTACCGGATGTTCTTCTCGGACCGGAAGGCGCGCGCCGAGCTCGGCTACACGGCCCGGCCCTACCGCGAGGGCCTGTCCGACGCGATCACGTGGTTCCGGGAGGCGGGCTACCTCGCATGAGCACCCTCGATTCCGCCACCGCGACGCGCTCCGGCAAGGGCCACCGGGACGAGAATTTCCCCGTCGCCTCGCACCTGATCCATCCCCACCATCGGGGCGCGATCCTGGCCTTCTACAACTTCGTCCGCGCCGGCGACGACGTGGCCGATCACGCCGCCCTGTCGCCCGAGCGCAAGATCGAGCTGCTCGATCGCCTCGCCGACGCGCTCACGGGCGCCGGGCCGTCCGATCCCGAGGCCGAGCCGCTGAAGCGCGAGCTCGCGGCCCGCGGCCTGCCGCCCCGGCACGCGCTCGAGCTCCTCGACGCGTTCCGCATGGACGCGCGCAAGAACCGCTACGCCGACTGGGACGAGCTGATCCATTACTGCCGCTACTCGGCCATGCCGGTGGGGCGGTTCGTGCTCGACGTCCACGGCGAGGATCCGGCCCGGGTCTACCGAGCCTCCGACGCCATCTGCGCGGCGCTGCAGGTCATCAATCATCTCCAGGATTGCGGCAAGGACTTCGCCGCACTCGACCGGGTCTACCTCCCGCAGGATTGCCTGGACCGTCACGGCGCCACCGTGGCGATGCTCGGCGAGGCCAAGGCGCCGCCGCAGCTCCGGGCCGCGATCCGCGAGCTCGCGCAGCGATGCCTCGAGCTCCTCGATGAGGGCGCGGTCCTGCCGGACCTGATCGACGATCTGCGCCTGTCACTGGAGATCGCCGCCATCCACCGGCTCGCCGTCGTGCTGAGCCGGGGCCTGCTGGAGCGCGACCCGCTCTCCGAGAAAGTTCATCACGGCAAGGCCGCCTTCGCGCTGACGGCGCTGGGCGGCATCGCCGCCACCCTGGCGCGCCGGCCCTTCCGCGGCCGGACCGTCCGGGCCGCGGCTCAGGGAATCCGCTCGTGACCGCCACCGCCACGCCCGCCCAGGACCCGGAGAGCGCCGCCCCGGCGCTGCCCGCCGCCGGCTCCTCCTTCTACACGGCGATGCGCCTGCTGCCGAAGGAGCGGCGGGAGGCGATGTACGCCGTCTACGCCTTCTGCCGCGCCGTCGACGACGTCGCCGACGACGGCGGCACCCGCGCCGTCCGGCAGGTCGAGCTCGACCGCTGGCGGGCCGACATCGACGCCCTCTACGCCGGCCGGCCGGCCGCGCGCGTGCGCGACCTCGTGGAGCCCGTGCGCCGCTTCGGCCTGAAGCGCGAGGATTTCCAGGCGGTCATCGACGGCATGGCGATGGACGCCGTCGAGGACATCGTCGCCCCCGACGCCGAGACCCTCGACCTCTACTGCGACCGGGTCGCGAGCGCGGTCGGCCGGCTGTCGGTGCGGATCTTCGGCATGCCGGAGGCGGACGGCATCCGGCTGGCGTGGCATCAGGGCCGCGCGCTCCAGCTCACCAACATCCTGCGCGACATCGACGAGGATGCCGAGCGCGGCCGCCTCTACCTGCCCCGGGAGAAGCTCCGGGCGATCGGCCTCACCGACCCGACGCCGGTCCAGGCGATCAGCCATCCCCGCATCGGCGAGGTCTGCGTCTCCCTCGCCCGCGAGGCCGAGGACCATTATCAGGCGACCTGGGAGATCATCCGGCGCAGCCCCCGCAAGGCGACCAAGGCCGCCCGGCTGATGGCCGCCGCCTATCACCTCTACCTCAAGGCGGTCCTCGCGCGCGGCTGGGCGATGCCCCGCGCCCGGGTGAAGCCCGGCAAGCTCGCGCTGCTGGGCGTCGTCCTCCGCCACGGCCTGATCTGATGGGCACCGTCCACGTCGTCGGCGCCGGCCTCGCCGGCCTCTCCGCGGCCGTCGCGCTCGCCGAAACCGGCGCCCGGGTGGTCCTGCACGAGGCCGCCAAGCAGGCCGGCGGCCGGTGCCGCTCGTACTATGACCCGGCCCTCGGCCTGACCATCGACAACGGCAACCACCTGCTCTTGTCCGGCAACGCCGATTCCCTCGGCTTCCTCCGGACCGTCGGCGCGCCGGCCGACGCCCTGGTCGGCCCGGATGTGGCCGAATTCGACTTCGCCGACCTGCAGACCGGCGAGCGCTGGCGGCTGCGGCCCAACGCGGGGCGGCTGCCCTGGTGGGTGATGAGTCCCGCCCGCCGCGTCCCCGGGACGCGGGCGCGGGACTACCTCGCGCCCCTCGGGATCCTGCGCGCGGCCTCCGGCAAGGCGGAGGGCGCGGGCGGAACCATCGGCGCGCACATGGCCTGCGAGGGCACGCTCTACCGGCGCCTCTGGCACCCGGTGCTGCTCGCGGCCCTCAACACCGAGCCCCGCGACAGCGATGTCGGGCTGGCTGCGCGGATCCTGCGCGAGACCCTGGGCGCGGGCGGCAAGGCCTGCCGTCCCCTCGTCGCGGTCGAGGGCCTGTCCTACGCCTTCGTCGATCCGGCGATCCGCTACCTCACGGCGCGCGGCTGCGAGATCCGCCTCGGCCGGCGCCTGCGCGGACTGGAAAGCGCGGAGGGCCGCGTCGGGCAACTCGTGTTCTCGGACGGCCCCGAGAGCCTCGGCCCGGAGGACGGCGTCGTGCTGGCGCTGCCGCCGTGGGTGGCCCGGGAGGTGTTGCCCGGTCTCCTCGCCCCGACGGAATTCCGCTCCATCGTGAACGCGCATTTCGCGCTGGCGCCGAAGCCCGGCAGCCCCCTCGTCCTCGGCGTCGTCAACAGCCTGACAGAGTGGCTTTTCGCCTATCCGGACCGGTATTCGGTCACGATCAGCGGTGCAGACCGGCTCCTCGACGTGCCTCGCGAAGACCTCGCGCGGCAGATCTGGGCCGAGATCGCGCAGCTGTACAACCTTGCACCGGACCTGCCCAGCTGGCAGATCGTAAAGGAGAAGCGTGCGACCTTCGCGGCGACGCCGGCGGAGGCCGCGCGGCGCCCGAAGGCCGAAACCGCCTACGACAATCTCGTCCTGGCAGGCGATTGGACCGCCACCGGCCTGCCGTCGACGATCGAGGGAGCGATCCGCTCGGGCCAGACGGCCGCACGTTCCTTGCGTGCGGGATCTGTCGTGCGCGCTGGAACCCAGGTGCGCGGCGCAGCTTGAGGCATGGCGTCCGCCGCGAGGCGGTCGTTCGAGGCGAGGACTATGAGAGAGGCCGTAAGCAAAGTCGAGGCGCTGCAGCGCTCCAAGACTCAGGGGATCTCGCTCGAGGACGTCGAGCGCGGCGTGGCGCAGGCGACGCGCGCGCTGACCGCCCTGGCGCACGACGACGGGCACATCTGCTTCGAGCTCGAGGCGGATGCCACGATCCCGTCCGAGTACATCCTGTTCCACCATTTCCGCGGCACGCAGGTCCCCGGCGACCTCGAGGCCAAGATCGGCAATTACCTCCGCCGCACCCAGGGGCGGCACGGCGGATGGGCCCTCGTCCACGAGGGGCCGTTCGACATGAGCTGCACGGTCAAGGCGTACTTCGCCCTCAAGATGATCGGCGACGATATCGAGGCGCCGCACATGCGCCGGGCGCGCGAGGGCATCCTGTCCCGCGGCGGCGCGGCCAACGCCAACGTGTTCACCCGCTTCATGCTGGCCCTCTACGGCGAGGTGCCGTGGCGCGCCGTGCCGGTGATGCCCGTCGAGGTGATGTTCCTGCCGAAGTGGTTCCCGTTCCACCTCGACAAGATCAGCTACTGGGCCCGCACCACCGTGGTGCCGCTGTTCGTGCTCCAGGCGACCAAGCCCCGGGCGCGCAACCCGCGCGGCATCAGCGTGCAGGAGCTGTTCGTCACGCCGCCGGAGAGCGTCCGCTCCTGGCCGGGCTCCCCCCACGCCACGTGGCCGTGGACGCCGATCTTCGGCTTCATCGACCGGGTGCTGCAGCGGGTCGAGAATCACCTGCCGCGCAAGAGCCGGCAGCGCGCCATGGAGATGGCCCGCGCCTGGGTGAGCGAGCGCCTCAACGGCGAGGACGGCCTGGGCGCCATCTTCCCCGCCATGGTCAACTCGGTGCTGATGTACGAGGTGATGGGCTACCGGCCCGATCACCCGCAGGTCCGCGTCGCCTGCGACGCCATCGAGAAGCTCGTGGTCGAGAAGGCCGACGAGGCCTACGTCCAGCCCTGCGTCTCGCCGGTCTGGGACACGGCGCTCGCGAGCCACGCGCTGCTCGAGGCGGGCGGCCCCGAGGCCGAGGCCCAGGCCCGCGCCGGTCTGGACTGGCTGAAGCCGCGCCAGGTGCTCGACATCGTCGGTGACTGGGCGGCGCGCAAGCCGAAGGTCCGGCCGGGCGGCTGGGCGTTCCAGTACGCCAACGCGCACTATCCCGACCTCGACGACACCGCCGTGGTGGTGATGGCGATGGACCGGGCCATGCACCAGCACGGCCTCGTCGCCGGCATGCCGGACTACAAGGCCTCGATCGCCCGCGCCCGCGAGTGGGTCGAGGGGCTGCAGTCGGAGGACGGTGGCTGGGCGGCGTTCGACGCCGACAACAACCACATGTACCTCAACCACATCCCGTTCTCGGATCACGGCGCGCTGCTCGATCCGCCGACCGCGGACGTGACTGCCCGCGTGGTCGGGATGCTGTCCCAGCTCGGCGAGACCCGGGAGACCTCCCGCGCCCTCGACCGCGGCGTGAACTACCTCCTGAACGACCAGGAGGAGGACGGCTCGTGGTACGGCCGCTGGGGCATGAACTTCATCTACGGCACGTGGTCGGTGCTCTGCGCCCTCAACGCCGCCGGGGTGGACCCGGCCGATCCGCGCATCCAGAAGGCCGTGTCCTGGCTGATCCGGATCCAGAACCCGGATGGCGGCTGGGGCGAGGACGCCTCCTCGTACAAGATCGACCCGGCCTTCGAGCCCGGCTCGTCCACCGCTTCGCAGACCGCCTGGGCGCTGCTCGCCCTAATGGCGGCCGGCGCGGTCGATGACCCGGCCGTGACCCGGGGCATCAACTTCCTGACCCGCACGCAGGGCGCGGACGGATTCTGGAAGGAGGAGCGCTACACCGCCACGGGCTTCCCGCGGGTGTTCTACCTGCGGTACCATGGCTACCCGAAGTTCTTCCCGCTCTGGGCGATGGCGCGCTTCCGCAACCTCAAGCGTGGCAACAGCCGGCGCGTCCAGTTCGGCATGTGACGTCCGCCGACGTCCTGGGGCCGGCCCGGCGGGCCGGCTCCGCTCCGCCGGATCGCAGCGCGTTCGACCGTCCCGACAGCCGATCCGCGAGCCCCGGTACCCGACACGTGGCCTCCTCTGACAGCGATCCCGCGGGACCGGACGAGCCGCCCCCCGCGCCGGATCCGGCCCGGACCCCGCCCCGGCGCTCGCGCCTGCTTGCGGACCTCGCCGGACTGGTCCACGAGCGCGCCATGATCGATCCCGCCGCACCCGTCCTGGCCGTCACCGGCCTCGCCCGCGAGCGCCGCATGGCGGCGGGGGAGGGGGTCGAGGCGGTGGGGGCCGGCGGCAATCCCCACCGTCTCCGCCAGCTCCTCGAGGCCCGCACCCAGCCCGGCTGCCGGGCGGTGGTCAGCTTCGGCATCGCGGGCGGCCTCGATCCCTCGCTCCGGCCCGGCGACGTCGTGGTCGGCACCGGCGTGGTCAGCGAGGAGGGGCGGCGCGCCGCCGATCTCGACCTGTCGGCCACGCTGCTCAACATCCTGTCCGGCGTCGGGCCGCGGGTGATCCCGGCGGATCTGGCGGGCGTCGACACCGCGGTCCTCGCGGTCGACGGCAAGACCGACCTGCGGACCACCACCGGCGCCGCGGCCGTCGACATGGAATCGCACGTGGCCGCGTCCTTCGCGGGCCGGTACGGCCTGCCCTTCGCGGCCGTGCGCGTGATCTGCGATCCGGCCGACCAGGCGTTGCCGGCCTTCGCGGCCTCGGCGCTCACGCCGGACGGCGAGCCCGACATCGCCGCCGTGTTCTTCGCCTTCGCGCGCGGCCGCGCGCGCCTCGGAGACCTGATGCGCCTCGCTCGGGACTCGAACGCCGCCTTCGCGGCGCTGGGACGGTGCCGGACACGGCTCGGACCGGGCCTGGGCATACCGGCCCCGGAGCGCTGAGACGCGCAGCCGCGGTGAGGGGGGCCACGAAAAAAGCGCCGGCCTGCACGGCCGGCGCGAGTCGGAGGTCACCACGAGACGGCGCGGGGCGGACCCCGCGCCGGGAGGAACCGGCCTCAGCCGGCCTTCTTGTTGAGCGAGACCGCCACGAACCGGGTCTGGCCCTTGCCGCTCTTCACCCGCATCAGCACGGCCTTGCGCCCGCTCGTCTCGGCCGCCCGGATCTGCGTCGCCACGTCCGCCGGGCGGGACACGCTCTGGCCACCGACGTCGAGGATCACGTCGCCGGCCTCGATGCCCTTGGCGGCCGCCGGGCCGTCGGGATCGACCTGGACCACCGCGACGCCCTGATCCGACAGGCCGACATCGCCGGCCGGGGCGAGCTGCAGGCCGAGCCGCGGCTGGCCGTTGCCCGAGTCGTCGTCGCGGCTCGCCATCTTGGTGCCGTCGGTCGGCATCGTGCCCAGCGTCACCGTGGCGGTGTCGGTCTTGCCGCCGCGCAGGTAGCTCAGCTCGACCTTGGCGCCCGGCTTCAGGCCGGCGATCTTGCGCGACAGCTCGCGGGCGCTGTCCACCGTGTCGCCGTTGACCTTCTCGATCACGTCGCCCGCCTTCAGGCCGGCCTTGGCCGCCGGGGTTCCGTTCTCGGCGTGGTCGACGAGGGCGCCCTTGGCCTTGTCGAGGCCCAGACCCTCGGCGATATCCTGCGTCACGGGCTGGATCTGGACGCCCAGGTAGCCGCGGGCGACCTTGCCGTCGGTGCGGAGCTGGTCGACGACCGCCTGGACGGTCTCGGCGGGAATCGCGAAGGCGAGGCCGACGCTGCCGCCCGACGGGGACGCGATGGCGGTGTTCATGCCGACCACCTCGCCGTTGACGTTGAAGGTCGGCCCGCCCGAGTTGCCCTTGTTGATGGGCGCGTCGATCTGCAGGAAGTCGTCGTAGGGGCCGGCGCCGATGTCGCGGCCCCGGGCCGAGACGATGCCGGCGGTCACGGTGCCGCCGAGACCGAACGGGTTACCGATCGCCACGACCCAGTCGCCGACCTGCGGAGCGGCCTTGCCGAACTGCACGTACGGGAAGTTCGAGCCCTCGGTGATCTTCAGGAGCGCGACGTCCGTCTTGGAATCCTTGCCGATGACCTTCGCGTCGAGGGTGCGGCCGTCGTCCAGCGTCACCTGAACGGTCTTGGCATGGTCGACCACGTGGTTGTTGGTGACCACGTAGCCGTCGGCCGAGATGATGAAGCCGGAGCCGACCGCGCCGCGCGGGCCCTGATGCTGGGGCTGCATGCCGCCCGGGCCGTTCTGGCCGAAGCGCTTGAAGAACTCGCGCAGCTGCGGCGGCACGTTCTGGAGGTTGCGCCCCTGGCTCGGGCCGTCGTCGTCGTCGCTGCTCGCCGAGTCGTCGAGCTTCACCTTCACCGAGACGACGCCCGGCTTCACCTTGCTGACGATGCCGGCGAACGAGCCCGGCGGGTGCTCGGGAGCCTCGATCGGCGACTTGGGCAGCGCCTGCGCGTAGGCCGGGGTCGCGGCCGGCAGATAGCCGCTGCCGACGGCACCGCCGGCGATCAGCGCGGCGGCCGCCACGGAGGCGAGGGCGCGGCGCGAGGTGCGGCCAGTGGGACGGGTCTCGGTCATGGGGGGTCTCAACCTCTCGGGACTGATCGGGACGACGCCGGCGGTCGCGGCCGTCGATGGGATCTGTCTAAGGGGTGGCGCCTGACCCGGGCGTGGCGATCAAATTACCGTTTGGACAGGTGGCCGAGCGGTCGCGAAGCCCCGGCGCGACCACGGCGATCGACCGATACCGGAGGCCCGACGTCGCGGCGCCGGCCGAGCCGGATCCGGGCCCGTGCCGTCCGACACCGCAGTTTCCGGGAGTCGATCTAAATTACCGCTCAATTCGGCAGGCCGGCGTAAACTCGGTGCTGCTAGAACCGAGCGTGGAGGTGGAGGGATCGACAATGAAGGCGCTGCTGGCGGCTGCCATGTTCTTCGGGTCGACTGTCGGCGCGCTGGCGGTCGAGTCTTACGCGGATTACCGTGATTACTTCGACGCGAAGCCTGTCTTCAGAAGTCGCGCGCCGTGCAGCGTTTCCGACGGGACATACGGCGTCGATACGCGCCGCCCCGGCGATGAGCGCACCGCGAAATCAGGAGCCAACTTCCGGCCCGGCTACTGGAACCAGGCCGGCGGCTACGTTCCGCCGGACTATTCCCTGCATCCGCGGGGCGCGTCGCAGGACGGCTTCTGGACCCCGAACGACGCGTCCGCCGCCAATTGGGGCGGGCCGCGGGCGTTCACCGGCACGCTCGGCACCCGCCGCTGACGCGGGCGCAGGGCGCCGAGGCCAAGCCGGGACGCGGCCTGACGGTTCGGGGCGCGTCCCGGACGGGCGCTCAGTCGCCGCTGAGCCGGACCAGAGCTTCCTCGATCTTCGCCAGCCGCGCCGACTCGCTCTCGCGGCGCTCCCGGTTCTCCTCGATGATCTCCTCGGGCGCCCGGGCCACGAAGTCGGCGTTGCCGAGCTTGGCGTCGATCTTCTTGATCTCGCCCTGCGCCTTGCCCTGCTCTTTCCTCAGGCGCGCGACCTCGGCGGCGAGGTCGACCACGCCTTCCAGCGGCAGGGCGGCGACGCTGCCGCGCACGAGGAGCTGCACCGAGTTCTTCGGCGGCGTCTCCGCGAAGGTGATCTCCGACAGCCGGGCGAGGCGCAGGAGCGTGTCCCGCCACGCCTCCGCCCGCGCCCGGACCTCCGGGGCGGCGCCGACCATGACCAGGGGGATCTGCGCGCCGGCCGGGACGTTGGTCTCGGACCGCGCCGAGCGGATCTGGCTGACCAGATCGACCACGAACCCGACCTCGGCCTCCGCGGCCGCGTCGGCGAGCCCGCCGAGGTCCGGCCAGGAGGCCAGGGTCAGCAGGCCGCGCTCCGTTAGGTCGGCGCCCTTGATCGCCCACAGCTCCTCCGTGAGGAACGGCATGAACGGGTGCAGCAGCTTGGCGACCTGATCGATCAGGAACGCCACGCTCGCCTGCGTCTCGGCCCGAATCGCGGGATCGACGCCCTCGCCCTGGAGCACAGGCTTGGCGAGCTCGAGATACCAGTCGCAGAAGATGTTCCAGACGAAGCGGTAGGCCGCCGCCGCCGCGTCGTTGAAGCGGAAGGCCTCGAGGGCGCCCGTGACCTCGTCGACCGCGCGGGCCGCCTCGGTGAGCGCCCAGCGGTTGATCGCGCCGGTGGCGGAGCGCGGGTCGAAGGCCGGGTCGAGGCGGCAGCCGTTCAGCTCGGCGAAGCGGGCGGCGTTCCAGAGCTTGGTCGCGAAGTTGCGGTAGCCCTGGACCCGGTCGGTCGACAGCTTGATGTCGCGCCCCTGAACGGCCAGCGCGCAGAGGGTGAAGCGCAGGACGTCGGCGCCGACCTGATCGATCAGCTCCAGGGGATCGACGACGTTGCCCTTGGACTTCGACATCTTCGCGCCCGACGCGTCCCGCACCAGGGTGTGCAGGTAGACCGTCTCGAACGGCGCCCGGTCGGTGAGGTGCAGGCCCATCATCATCATCCGGGCGACCCAGAAGAACAGGATGTCCTTGCCGGTCACCAGGGTGTTGGTCGGGTAGTAGCGCGCGAGTTCCTGGGTCGAGTCCGGCCAGCCCAGAGTCGAGAACGGCCAGAGCGCCGAGGAGAACCACGTGTCGAGGACGTCCGCGTCGCGGGTGAGGGCGACCGGTCGGCCGCGCTGCGCCTCGGCCGCGGCCCGCGCCTCCTCCTCGCTCTCGGCGACGAAGATACCGCCTTCGTCGTCGTACCAGACCGGGATCTGGTGGCCCCACCAGAGCTGGCGCGAGATGCACCACGGCTCGATGTTGGTGAGCCACTGGAAGAAGATCTTCTCGTAGTTCTCGGGCACGAACTTGGTCTGCCCGTCGCGCACCGCCTGCAGGGCGCGCTCCGCGAGCGGCTTGACGTTCACGTACCACTGGTCGGTCAGGTACGGCTCGATGACCACGCCCGAGCGGTCGCCGTGCGGGACCGCGTGGGTGTTCGGCTCGATCGCGCGCAGCCGACCGCGCGCCTCCATCAGCGCCACCACCTCCTTGCGGGCCTGCGCCCGGTCGAGGCCGTGGAGCGCCAGGGCCTCCGGCTCGGGCGCGACGCCGTCGAGGAAGTCGGCGTTGCCGTCGAGCTGCATCCGGCCCTCGGGGTCGAGGACGTTGATCAGGCCGAGCCCGTGGCGGCGGCCGACGTCGAAGTCGTTGAAGTCGTGGGCGGGCGTGATCTTGACCGCGCCCGTGCCCTTCTCGGGATCCGAGTAGGTGTCGGCCACGATCGGGATCAGCCGCCCGACCAGCGGCAGGCGCACGCGCTGGCCGACGAGCGCGGTGTAGCGCGCGTCCTCGGGATGGACCGCGATGCCGGTGTCGCCCAGCATCGTCTCGGGGCGGGTGGTGGCCACCGTGATGACGGCGCCGGTCTCGTTGCCAGCCTCGTCCACCACCGGGTAGTCGAAGTGCCAGAGATGGCCTCTGGTCTCGATCTGCTGGACCTCCAGGTCCGAGATCGCGGTCTGGAACTTCGGGTCCCAGTTCACCAGCCGCTTGTCGCGGTAGATCAGGCCCTGCCGGTGCAGGTCGACGAAGGTCTTGAGCACGGCCCGGCTCAGGCCCTCGTCCATGGTGAAGCGCTCGCGGGACCAGTCGCAGGAGGCGCCCAGCCGCTTCAGCTGGTTGACGATCGCGCCGCCGGACTCCGCCTTCCAGGCCCAGACCTTCTCGACGAACGCCGCGCGGCCGATCTCGCGGCGGCCCGGCTCCTGACGCTCCATCATCCGCCGCTCCACCACCATCTGGGTGGCGATGCCGGCATGGTCCGTCCCCGGCTGCCAGAGCACGTCCTTGCCGCGCATGCGCTCGAAGCGGCAGAGGATGTCCTGCAGCGTGTTGTTGAGGGCGTGACCCATGTGCAGCGAGCCCGTCACGTTCGGCGGCGGGATCACGATGCAGTAGGGCGGAGCGCCGGCGCGCTCGGGTCGGCCGGCGCGGAAGGCGTCCGCCTCGGCCCAGGCAGCGGAGATCCGCGCCTCGACGGAGGTGGGCTCGAAGGTCTTGTCCATCATCGCGGGTACGGGCCGGCGCTTGTCCAAACGGGGGTGGCCCCGCTTTCGACCGTCACGCCGCTCCCGTCAACACGCGGAGGGTGGCCCGCGGCCACCAGAGCCAGGCCGCCGGCTCAGCGCCCGCGCGAGACCCGCTCGATCTCGGCGCGCACGAGGCGCTCGACCACGGCCGGCAGGTTGTCGTCGAGCCAGGATTTCAGCATCGGCCGGAGCATCTCCTTGACGAGATCCTCCAGGGTCCGGGCGTTCTGCGTCAGCACCGTATGGGCCAACAGGTTGAACGCGCCGCTGACGCTGGCATCGGTGGCCGGAGAGACCAGGGCTTCCGGCTCCGGCTCGGGGGCGCGGGCGGCCTGGAGCACGGGCTGCGGCGGCGGCGGCGGGGGCGGCTCCGGGGCCGGTTCGGGTTCCGGGAGCGGCTCGGGCTCGGGCTCCGGCGCGGCGGTGACCGGATCCTCGAAGTCGATCGCGTCGAAGTCGAGCAGGTCCGGGGCCGGCTCGGGTTCCGGCTCCGGCTCGACCACGCGCGGGCGCGTCACCGGCTCGGCGACCTCCGCGAGGTCGAGCACGTCGTCGGGCTCCGGAGCGGTCACCGGGACCTCGGCCGGCTTGGCGGCCTGATCGTCGGCGATGATCCTTCGGATCGACGCGAGGATCTCTTCCATGGAAGGCTCGTGCGCCTTATCGGCAGCCTTGTCCTGGAATTTCGAGTCCGGGATCTTGGGGCTTGCTGCACTCATCGGCAGGCGCACTCGGGCATGGGAGACTGGAAAGCGACCCGAACGGATCGATCTTCAATCAGTATTCCATGCCGTTTCGTCGCGGCAAGCGCGCCCGCAACACACTCCCCGTGGAAAAGCCGTCAGCGGCCGTCCGGCGTGCGCAGGCCGAACCACAAATCCTTGACCTGATCGTAGTGGACCTTGGCGCTGTAGTATTCGACCGGGAGCGCCGTGAAGCGCGCGGTCAACTGTCCGATCGCCTGGACCACCCCGTAGGAGAAGATCACCCGGTCGCGCTGGGCGACGATGAGGTTCACGCGGGAGTTCAGCAGTTCCTGCTGCGCGTTGAGGACGTCGAGGGTCGTGCGCTGGCCGACGCGCGCTTCCTCGCGCACGCCGTTCAGCGCCACCTCGTTGGCCTGGACCTGGGCCTGGGCGGCGATCACCTGCGCCTTGGCGGCTTCGAGCCGGCCCCAGAAGTCGACGATCTGGGCGCGGACCTGATCGCGGATCTGATCGACCTGGATGCGGGCCTGGCCGACCGATTCCTTGGCCTGCCGGATCTGCGCGTAGGTCTGGCCGCCCTCGTAGATCGGGATCGAGAGCCGGCCGCCGACGAAGCCGACGAAGAAGCTCTGGTTCGGCCCGTTCTGATCGTAGAGCTGGCTGAGCGAGCCCTGCAGGCTGAGCTGCGGGGCGAGCTGGCCTTCCAGGACCTTCACCTGGGCCTCGCTCGCGTCAACGTTGTGGATGGCCGAGACGACCTGCGGGTGCTCGCGCAGGCCGACGGCGATCGCCTGATCGAGACTGCGCGGCACGAACCGGTCCAGCGGGCGGCCCGGCGCGAGCTGGCGCGGCTCGACGCCGATGTTCTGCCGGTAGACGCCGATGCTCGTGCGGAGGGTCGATTCGGCTTGGGCGACCTGCGACCGCGCGCCGGCCAGTCGGGCCTCGGCCTGCGCGACGTCGGTCCGGGTCACCTCGCCAACGTTGAAGCGGTCCCGGGTCTGGCGGAGCTGCTCTTCCAGAACTTCGACGTTGTTCCGGTTCAGCTCCAGCGTCGCCGTGTTGCTGAGCACGTTCATGTACGCCTGGACGGCGTTGTACAGGACGGTCAATTCGGTGAAGCGCAGGCTCTCGCGCTGGCTGTAGACCTGCGACTCGGCGCGCCGGACGGTGTTGTCAGTCTGGAAGCCGTTGAAGAGCGTCTGCGTGACGTTCAGGCTGGCGGAACTCGGAAGGTACGTGGTGCGCGTCGTCCGCCGGGAGGTGATGACCTGGCTCGCGATGTCGGACGTCGCGCCGCCGGCCAAGCCCTCGCCGCCGGTCGCGGATCCTGCCGCCCCGGCCCCTGAGGTCCCGATGCCCGTGGTTCCGCCCGCCGTCCCGATCCCCGTCGTCCCGATCCCCGTGGTGGTCCCGGTACCGGTCGTCCCGGCGCCGGCCGTCCCGCCCAGGCCTCCGCCTGTCGTTCCGAGGCCCGCTCCGGCGGTGGTCGCGGTCGTGCCGGCGGTGCCCGCCGACGCGACGGAGCTGGACGAGCGCGTCTGAAGGTACTGGACGCCGATCGCGGCGTTGACGTTGACAGTCGGCCGGTAGCCCGACTGCGCGATCGCCACGTTCTCGTCGATGGCGCGCACGCCCGCGCGGCTGGCGTTCAGGCTCGGATTGCCCTGATAAGCCTTCGCGAGAGCGCTCTCCAGAGTCTCGGCGGATGCCGGCATCGCAGCCAGCATCGCGAGTCCGGACACCATCCCGGCCAGGCGGAACGTCGGGCAACTCGCTGGTGGACGTCGTGTCACGATGAACAAGCCCTTGCGGTCTCTTTCGGTCCGGAAGTCCGAGACGAAAACGGCCAAGGTACGGCGTTTCGCTCGTCTCCGATCAAGCCCGCCCCACCGTCACGCTTAGCGCAAACCGGGCGATTTGGCTCGCCTCGCCGTGGGTCCCGCGGCGGAAAGTGCGGCGTTGGGGCATTAAGGTGACACACCCCGCACGCACACCGCGGCGTGGACGCGTATTGAGCTGTTTAGTTTCATAAATACGCCCCTTCAGAGACTATTGCCGGCATGCGGAGGCGCGAGAACTCGGAGCTGACCGAGCGCCGGCAGGGGAGGGGGCGGTCCGTCCGCGACCGTTCGACTCCGCCGACGGCACCGGCGCCCGCCTAGTACCGGTCCATTCCGCCGCCCCCGGCGTCGGGCTCCAGCTCCAGCGGGCCCTCGGGGGCTGAGTCGGATTCGGGCGCACGGCGCGCGCGCGCCGGCGGACGCGGTCTGGGCACCGACCCTGTCAGCGCTTCCGACGGTTTCGGCTTCGGGGCTGCGCTCGGGGAAGCCGGCTGTCCGCGGGAGCCGGGCGGCCCGGGCGGGCCGGCCGGACCCGTGGCGCCCATAAGCCCCGGAGCGCCGGCCATTCCGGCGGGGCCGCGCTCGCCCGGCGGACCCGGCGGTCCGGCGACACCCTGTGCGCCGGCGGGCCCCTGCGGTCCGGGCGGTCCCATCGCGCCCCGCTCCCCGGGCGGCCCGGCCTCGCCCCGCGGACCGGCCTCGCCGCGCGGGCCGACCAGACCCGGCGCCTGCGGCCCCTGCGGCCCCTGCTGGCCGCACTCGCCGATTACGATGCTGCGGCTCTGCTTCGGCGTCCGCAGAGTCGCGATGCAGGTGGCCGGATGGTAGACGACGCGGAACTCGAAATAGCCGCGGCTGTCGGTCCTGTGCGGGAACTGGCCGTCGAGCGTGATCTCCACCCCCGGATCGTCGGCGTAGCCGATGATCCAGAGGTCGCCGCCGGTGATCTTGGCGGCCTCGATGCGCATCTCCGCCGCCCGCGCCGGCAGCGCGCAGGCGGCCGACAGGGCCAGCATCGAACAGAGCGCCCAGCGCTCGCGCCACAGGCGCCTGGCAGATCTCATGGCAGGTCACACAGTCTTTTCGACAGTCAGAATGCCATAGCCCGCAAACTAGGCAATAAATTGCGGAGAAAGTTGGATGTGGAAAAGCGCGACCGGCCGAACGCCGTAATCCGAAATGGGTATTCGCAGGGCGCACGGCGGGGCCCGTAGCGTGCCCGCGCTGGACCGGGTCAGGCGCGTGCGGACCGGGCCAGCTGAGGGATGGCGTGCCCCGGTCCACCGGTCAGCGCCGCGCGAGCGCCCCGGGTCCGAGTCCGATCCGCGGTGGAGGGTTCAGCCGTGGACGACAGCGATCCGCCCTGGGACACGGACCCGCTCTGGTACGACCGGACCGAGTCCGGGGCGCCGCCGGGGCCCATCCTCGAAGCCCTGGCCTGGCTGTTCCTGCTGGCGATCGCCGGCTGCGCGGGGCTCGTGTGGCTCTACGGGATGCCGGACCGCCTGTGGCGCGCGGCGGCGCGCCGGCTCCCGTCCCGCGATCCCGCGGATGCGGAGCGTTTCTGAGGGGGGCCGGCGGCCGTGACCGCTCCGCGCACCGGCGCCGGGTCAGGCGGCGGCGATGCGCGTGCCGAGCAGGGTGGCTTCCAAGTCTGCTACGGGCATCGGGCGGCCGAGGTGGTAGCCCTGCAGGAACGGGCAGCCCATCGCCTGCAGGATGTTCAGGTCCTCGGCCGACTCGACGCCCTCCGCCACGACGTCGAGGCCGAGCAGCCGGCCGAGGCCGAGGACGGCGAGGACGAGCCCGCGCTTGTCGTCGCTCGCCCCCAGGCCGGTGACGAAGCTCCGGTCGATCTTGATCCGGTCCGCCTTGAGCTGCCGCAGCGAGGAGAGCGACGAGTAGCCGATCCCGAAATCGTCCAGGGCGACCCGGATGCCGGCGCGGGACAGCGCCTGCAGCTTCCCCTGCACCGCGCCGATGTCGAGGGCCGTCTCCTCGGTGATCTCGATCTCCAGCATGGTGGGCGGCAGGCCGAGGAGGCTCAGCCGCTCGATGACGATCTCGTCGACCGGCACCTGTGCCATCTCCCGGGGTGAGACGTTCATCGCCACGCGGACGCTGCCCAGGCCGCGGCGATGCAGGATCTCCAGCATCGCGCAGACCTGCTCGAGGATGTAGCGGAGCAGCGACTCTGTCAGGCCCGCCATGGCGGCGGCGGCGATCAGGTCCGGGGGCGCGATCCAGCCGAGTCGCGGATGCTCCCAGCGGATCAGAGCTTCCAGCCCGACCAAGGTCCGGCCGTCGCCCGCGTAGATCGGCTGGAACCAGACCTTCGGGGCGTTCTCGACCAGGGCCTGCGACAGGTCGCGCTCCAGGTCCCGCCGCATCTGCAGCCGCTCGCGCAGGCTCGAATCGAACACGCGGTAGCGGTTCCGCCCGGCGGCCTTGGCGGCGTAGAGCGCCTCGTCGGCGCAGCTCAGCATCTCGGTCAGGCTGGGCTCCCGACTGGCGTGGACGCCGATGCTCACCCCGAGGCGACCCGCGTCGAAACCGTCGAACGGCTGCGACACCGCGGTGATGAGGTTCGCCGCCATGACGGCGTCGGGCACGCCCGACGTCACGGGATCGTACAGCACGGCGAACTCGTCGCCGCCCAGCCGGGCCGTGAGGCCGTTCTCCGGGAGCGCGTCGTTCAGCCGGCGCGCCACCTCGACGAGCACCCGGTCTCCCGCCTTGTGGCCGTAGACGTCGTTGACGAACTTGAACCCGTCGAGGTCGAGCATCAGCAGGCTGAGTGTCCCGGTGCGGAGCCGGTTCTCCGTCGCCTGGAGGAAGCCCGCGCGGTTCAGCAGGCCGGTGAGATCGTCGTGCGTGGCGCGCCACCGCATCTCGTCCACGAGGGCGCTCGCGCTGGCATGGGCCTCGGCGCGCGAGCGGGCGAGGGCGTGGGCCTCGTTCTTGAGCCGGCTCGCATCGCGGAACACCGCCTCGCTCCGGAACGCCGTGTGCGTCAGGGCGAGGAAGTAGAGCAGCACACAGGCGGCGAGGCAGTTCCGGTCGAAGTCGCCGGCAGAGGCGAGGCAGGCCGTGACCGACAGCAGCGGCAGGGCGATGAAGGCGAGCGGGATGCGCGCGTAGGCGGTCCCGTGCGTCACCGCCCCCGCGGTCACGCCGCAGGTGATCGTGAGATAGAACAGGGTCTCGGCGGTGGTGTAGCCGTCGCACAGGAGCGGCTGGCAGGCCCAGACCAGTCCGGAGAGGAATGCGGCGAACGTGCAGGCGCGCAGGTGCCGGTCGACAGAGCGCGCGGCGGCCGCGGCGAGGCTCGGCGTCATGTCGGCGGTCAGCGCCAGGCCCAGGCAGGGAATCCGGCAGAGGGCGATGCGCAGGAGATTGACGCTGGTCGAGGCCGCGAACCAGACGGCCCCCACGGTGCCGTGCCCGCTCCGATAGGCGACCAAAATGCTCGCCAGGCCGAGCAGCATGTTGACCGGTATGGCGGCCAGCACGCTTCCGCGCATCGCGTCCAGCTGGTCCCGCCGGATCAGCGCGTTCCACCTCGGATCCGCAGGGTCGAGAGAATCACCGGAACCGGATGAACCCGGCACGGACCTCTCCTGGTCCCGAACGATCATTGCACGTCCACTCGAAGATGAGGAACTCATGGCAGCGAATCGTAAGATATCGTTGAACGATCAACGTTCGCCGCGCGCGATCCCGCGCCTTTCCCGCGCCGCGGGGACAGAGACGACCGGTCGCAAGGCATTCCGGCCGCGTCGGCGCGCACCATATCGGGTCCCGGGCCGCTTCCGGGCCCCGGATCGTCCATGGCCCTGACCCGCGACCTGCTCGACATCCGGACGATCTATCACGAGCCCGCCGTGGGCGACTTCCCGCTGGGCCGGGAGATCCTGGCGCGCTTTCCCGACGCCGCGCGCATCGTCGTGCCGTCGCACTGGAACATTCCGGAACTCCACGGCAACGCGGGCTCGGTGGAGGATTGGGTAAGGATCAAGCGCTCGACCCTCGTCCTCGGCGTTAAGAAGGGCCTCACGATGCGCCCGAACGGCCGCAGCGCCCACTTCATCGCGCCCTCGACCTCCAACGGCTGCGCCATGGCCTGCGCCTACTGCTACGTGCCGCGCCGCAAGGGCTACTCCAACCCGATCTCGCTGTTCGTGAACGTCGAGCAGGCCTGCGCGGCGATCGCCCGCCACGCCGGGCGCCAGGGGCGCCTCCCGGAGCCGGATCCGATCGATCCGGAGTACTGGGTCTACGATATCGGCGAGAACGGTGACCTGTCGGTGGACGCGGCGGTGAGCGACGGCGCGCGCGCCCTGGTCGCGCTGTTCCGCACCCTGCCCAACGCCAAGGCCTCCTTCGCCACGAAGGCCGTGAACCGCGACCTCCTGGCCTACGATCCGCAGGGCAAGACGCGCATCCGCTTCTCGCTCATGCCGGCGCGGATCGCCCGGATCGTCGACGTGCGCACCGCCCCGATTCCCGAGCGGATCGCCGCCATCGACGACTTCGTGGCCGCCGGCTACGAGGTCCACGCCAACTTCTCGCCCGTGATCCTCTACGAGGGCTGGGAGGCGGACTGGCGGGCGCTGTTCGCCGAGATCGACGCGACGCTGTCCGACGCCGCCAAGGCGCAGCTCAAGTGCGAGATCATCATGCTGACCCACAACGCGGATCTGCATGCGGTCAATCTCGGCTGGCACCCGAAGGCCGAGGACCTGCTCTGGCGGCCGGACATCCAGGAGGCGAAAGTCTCGGAGGGTGGCGGCGCCAATCTGCGCTACCGGGCCGGCTGGAAGGGCCGGTGGCTCGCGCGGTTCAAGGCCCTGCTCGCCGAGACGATGCCCTACTGCACTGTGCGCTACGCGTTCTGAGCGCGGATGGCTGAACTTCCCGGCATGCGCGGCGTTGGCGCGCCAGGGGAGGAAAGCTCAGCCATGTCGACGCACGAGGACCATATCCGCGAGGCGGTCGCCCTCGCCGCGGCCAATGTCGAGGCCGGCGGCGCGCCCTACGGCGCGGTGATCGTGCGGGACGGCGCCGTGCTGGTCCGCGCGGCGAACACCGTGCACGCGACCAACGACCCGAGCGCCCATGCCGAGATGGTGGCCCTGCGCGAGGCCAGCCGCCTGCTCGGCCGCCGCGACCTCGGCGACTGCGTGATGTACGCCAGCGGCCGTCCGTGCCCGATGTGCCACGCGGCGATGCGGCTCGCGGGTTTCAAGGAGGGCTACTTCGCCTTCTCGGCCGAGGAGGCCGAGACCTACGGTGCCGGCAGCGCGGCGATCTACGCCGAGCTGTGCCGACCCCTCGACGCGCAGCCGATGCGGGTCACCCAGATCCGTCCGCCGGGCGATTCGCCTTACGCGGCCTGGAGGGCGCGCCGGGAGGCCTGACCCGGCCGCGCGGAGCTCAATGCGTCCAGGGGGCCGTGCGGTTGAACTTGAAATTGTCCGAGTACGACAGCCCCTTGCGGTGGGCCGGCTTGGCCGGCTGCTCGACGCGGAACGCGATCCCCTCGCGCTTCGCGTAGGCCACGGCCTCTTCCTCGGTGTCGAACTCGAGGCGCACCTGCTGGAGCATGTCGGAGGACCCGTTCCACCCCATCAGCGGATCGATCTCGCGCGGGCTGGTCCGGTCGAACTCCAGGATCCACTGCTTGGTTCGGGCGAGGCCCGACTGCGTGGCATCCCGAGACGGACGGAAGATGCGGGCGCTCGGCATCTGACTCGACAAGCTCCTGATCGAATGGTCGGGGCGATAGGATTCGAACCTACGACCCCCTGGTCCCAAACCAGGTGCGCTACCAGACTGCGCCACACCCCGACTGCCACACGGCCTCAATGCCGTAGCGGTTCCGCCGTTCCCCCGCAAGGCGCGGCGCGGTGCGCGCGCCCTGTGCCGGCGGCGGCTTCCCCGCGCAGAGATCGCGCGGCGCCTCACTTGTCAGACAAATGGGAGGGCGTTAGCGTCGGTTCCCGGACGAGGGCTGGGCCTCCCCGCCGTCGAACCGGCGCCTGCCATCACTGGGGGGTGGAGGATGGTGCGCTCGGATCGGCGTGCCGGGTGGTTCCGGTCCTCGTCGCCGCGGCGTAGGTCCGCGCCCGCGCGGCGGGTCTTGCCGGCCTTCGCGGAAACGGTGACGATCACCGCGAGCGACATGGATTTGACCGTGTGGACACCGAGCCCGCGCTACCCCGACCCGGCGGTCGAGATCCTCGACGCCGCCTTCGCCCGCTACCGGGTGTTCAACGCGGCGGTCGAGCGCCTCGCGACCGGCTTCCGCTGGTGCGAGGGGCCGGTCTGGTTCGGCGACGGTCGCTACCTGCTCTGGAGCGACATCCCCAACGACCGCATCCTGCGCTGGGACGAGGAGAGCGGGGTCGTCGGCCTCTACCGGAAGCCGTCGGGCTTCGCCAACGGCAACACCCGCGACCGGCAGGGGCGGCTCGTCACCTGTGAGCACGGAGGACGTCGCGTCATCCGCACCGAGCATGACGGCGCGATCACCGTCCTGGCGGACACGTTCGAGGGCCGCCGGCTCAACTCGCCCAACGACGTGGTGACCGCGGCCGACGGCGCGGTCTGGTTCACCGATCCGCCCTTCGGGATCGGCGGCTTCTACGAGGGCGTCCGCGCCGAGCCCGAGCTTCCGCAGAACGTCTACCGGCTCGACCCGGTCACCGGCGTGCTGGAGGCGGTGGCCACTGACCTCGCCGGCCCCAACGGCCTGTGCTTCTCGCCCGACGGCCGCGTGCTCTACCTCGTGGAGTCGCGCGGCCGGCCGACCCGGCGGATCGTCGCGTACGACGTGGTCGCCGGCCGCGCACTCGGAGACCGGCGGGTCCTGATCGACGCCGGGCCCGGCACGCCGGACGGTCTGCGCTGCGACGTCGACGGGAATCTCTGGTGCGGCTGGGGCATGGGCGACGACGCCCTGGACGGCGTCATGGTGTTCAACCCCGATGGCCGGCCGATCGGCCGCATCCGTCTTCCGGAGCGCTGCGCGAACCTGTGCTTCGGCGGCCGGCACCGCAACCGCCTGTTCATGGCGGCGAGCCAGTCGCTCTACGCCGTCCACGTCGACGTCCAGGGCTGCGCTGGCGGGTGAGGCCCCGATACCGGGGCCCGAGCCCGCCGCCGGGCTCATGCTTGACCGGAGCGCCGCGCCGACCCACTTCCCGTCCGCCGGGGGCATAGCGGGACACCGACCGATGATCGAACTCCACTACTGGCCGACGCCGAACGGCCATAAGATCACGATGTTTCTCGAAGAGGCGGGCATTCCCTACCGTATTCACCCAGTCAATATTGGTAAGGGCGAGCAGTTCAATCCCGATTTCCTCAGGATCGCGCCCAACAACCGGATGCCGGCGATCGTCGACGACGAGCCGGCGGGCGGCGGCGCGCCGGTCTCGCTGTTCGAGTCGGGGGCGATCCTGCTCTACCTCGCCGAGAAGACCGGGCGCTTCATCCCGGGCGACCTGCGGGGCCGGGCCGAGGTGCTGCAGTGGTTGTTCTGGCAGATGGGCGGCCTCGGCCCGATGCTCGGCCAGAACCATCACTTCTCGCAGTACGCGCCGGAGAAGATCGACTACGCGATCAAGCGCTACGTCAACGAGACCAACCGGCTCTACGGCGTCCTCGACCGGCGGCTGGCCGACCGCGCCTTCGTCGCCGGGCCGGACTACTCCATCGCCGACATGGCCTGCTATCCCTGGATCGTGCCGTGGGAGAAGCAGGGTCAGAACCTCGACGAGCACCCGAACCTCAAGCGCTGGTTCACGGCGATCGCCGAGCGGCCCGCCACCAAGGCGGCTTATGCCCGCGCCCCGGAGGTCAATCCCGACTTCGGCAAGACCATGAGCGAGGATGCCAAGAAGGTGATGTTCGGACAGACCGCCTCCAGCACCAGGCGCTGACCGGACCATGACCGAGACCCTGCCCGCGCTGCCGCTGGAGGTGATCCACCGCGGCTGGAACACCTTCGGCATCGCCACCCTGACGCTGCCGGATGGCAGCGCCGTGCGGCGGGCGCTGGAGGATCACGGGCAGGCCGCCTGCGTGCTGCCGTACGATCCCGAGCGGCGCGTGGCGCTGCTCGTCCGGCAGGCGCGGGTCGGGCCCGCGTTCTGGGGGGAGTCGGCCGAGTTCGACGAAGCCCCGGCCGGCGGACTCGACGGGGACGCCCCCGAGGCGACCGCGATCCGCGAGGCGATGGAGGAGGCGGGCGTCCGGTTGACCCGGCTCGAGCCGGTCGCGCACGCCTACAGCATGCCGAGCGTGTCTTCCGAGCGCCTCTGGCTCTACCTCGCGCCCTACGGCGCCGCCGACCGGGTCGGTCCCGGCGGTGGGCTGCACGCGGAGGGCGAGCAGGTGATGGTCGTGGAGATGCCGCTGACCGCGCTGGCGGAACAGGCCCGGGCCGGCCGCCTGCCCGACCTCAAGACCCTGGCCCTCGTCCAGGCCCTGATGCTCCGAAGCCCCGAACTGTTCGCCGCATGACCCTCTCGCCCACCGCACCCGCGCCGGATGTCCTCGCGGCGATGCTCGCCTTCGCCGAGGAGGCGGCCCCTCTGGCCCTCGCCATGCGGGCGGGCGGCCTCGCCATGAGCAACAAGGGCCCCGATCTCGGCCAGGCCCTGACGGAGGCCGACCTCGCCGTCAGCCAGCTGATGCACGCGCGGTTCGGCCCCGACCTGATCGAGGAGGAGACGGCCGAGGATCTCGGGCAGGCGGCGGCCCGGGCGCTGCTCGCCCGCGACGCCTGGACCTTCGTGGGTGACCCGATCGACGGGACCCGGCCTTTCGCGGGCGGCCTGTCGGGCTGGGGCGTCATGGTGGCGGCCTGCCGCGCGGGCTGGCCTCGAGCCTGCGTCATGAGCCTGCCGGCCTGGAACGAGGACCGCTCGGCACCGGCCCGAGGCACTCCGGCGGAGGCTACGGAGGGGCTCCTGCTGGCGGCGAGCGAGGGCCGCGCCTTCTGGGCACCGATCCGCGGCGGCCGCATGACGACGGCGCTGCGCCCGCTCGAGCGCGCGGCGCGACGGACCGGCCATGTCGGCTGGCTGTCGGTCACGGCGCAGCGCTACACCCTGGATTACGGCCGCGGCTGGTTCCCCTGGAGCGAGGGCGGGGCGATCTCGGACGCCGCGCTCCTGGCGACCGGGCGCCTCGACGCGACCCTCAGCAACAACCGATTGTGGGACCTGGGTCCGATCCTCCCGCTGTTCGAGGCGCTGGGCTTCCGCCTGTTCCACTGGCCGGACCTCGGAGATCCGCCGGCGGACTTCGTCGACCTGTTCGACGCGGAGCTGTCGGCCCACGACGACCTCTGGCTGGTGTGCCGGGACCGCGACCAGGCCGCCGATCTGGCGACGGCCATCCGCCGCGCCTAGGACGGGGCCCGTGAGGGCCGCGCCCGGGCGCAGGGCCAGACGAACGGGCGGTCCTCCCGGACCGCGACAGGATCCGGGCCGGCTCTCAGAGCGCCGCGATCAGCGTCCGGATCCGCGCCTGCGACGCCTTGAGCCCGCTCTCGGCCTCGGCCCGGGCGGCGGCGAGCTTCGCCAGCTCGTCCTCCTGGCCACCCATGCGGGTAAGGTAGCGCCGCGCCAGCTCGCTGTCCTTCGGAACGGCGCCGAGATTGCTGCGGATGCGCTCCTGCTCCGCCTGCACCTTCGCCTCGCGCTCGGCGATCTCCTCGACGGTCCGGGTCGCCGCGGCGACCTCGGCGCGGGCCCGGGACAGGGTCTTGAGCTTGCCGCCCAGCTCCGGGTCGGTGGCGAGGGCGGCCCACCGGACCAGCAGCGCCTCGTCGGCGTCGACGAGATCGTAGGCGTCGATCTGGACGTGCTCGAGCACGGCCCGGGTCTCGGCCGTCCCGCCGGCGGGGACCGCGACCTTGAGCCGATAGGCCGTGGGGGTCTCGCTGTCGCGGGCGGAAGCGGTGAGGGTCCAGCCCTCCCGTCGGGGATGCTCGATGATCACGGACCGGGCGGCGTCCGGCGCGCCCTTGATCGTGTAGGTCGTGACCTCCCGGGCGATCACCGTCGCGCGCGCCACGCCGTCGACCACGGTGATCTGGGTCAGGGCTTGGCTCGGCTCGGTCTCCGCCTGGACGGCGACCTTGCGGTCGAGGGCGAAGCTGGCGAGCCGCTGCTCGCCGACCGGCGTCGCGGGCAGGCGGGCATCTCCCAGGTAGCCGGCCTCGCGGTCGTAGAGGGTGATGAGGCCCGCCGGCAGGGTCGCGGTGGCGCTGTTCCGGATCCGGAAGGCCGCGGTCGGATGGATCCCTCGGCCCGGCTGCCAGAGGGCGACCCGCTCGGCCTCGATCTCGGTATCGATGAACGGCACCGACAGCGTGCTGCCGGCGCGGAGATCGACCGGATGCGGCAGCGTGAAGTTCGCCGCCACATCCCCCTCGCTGGCGGCGGCGCCCGCGGTGGCGGCCGCGGCGTCGTAGCTCGGTTCCGCTGACTCCGCCCGGGTGTCCATCCGCGCCATCGGTGCCGGAAGGGGCGCGGCGGCGGGCGCAGGGGCGCGCAGGCGCGCGACCGACCTCGGGGCGACCGTGCCTGGGTCGAGGTCCGGCATGCCGACATCCTCGACCATCACCGGCGCCTCCGGTCTCTTGCGCCAGTAGCGCCGGTGCAGGCGCTGGAGAAGCGCCACCGGCGAGCCGGACGAGAGGGTGACGTCGACGCCTGCCCAGTCGGCCCCGAGGGCGTTCTCGATGATGGCCCAGGCCTGCAGGTTCGCGCGGCCGCCGCCGCCGTCGACGATGCGGTAGCTCGTCTTCCAGACCGGTGCGGCGACCACGTAGGTCAGCCGGATCTCGCGCTGGCCACGCCCCGAGACATCGACCTCGACCCGGTGGGCGTCTCCGACCTTGGCCGTCCCGGCCGCCGCGATCGCCTCGGCGATCTTGGCCGCCATGGCCGAGTCCTGGATCGTGACGGCGGCGCCGTCCTCGATCGACACGGATTCGAGCGTGCCCGTCCCGGTCAGCACAGTCAGGATCGCGACCTCGCCGCTCTCGGTCCCGGCGTTCCGCTCGGACACGCCGAGCACTCGCCCCTCGAGTGTGCGCCCGCCGCTCTGGATCCTGATCGGAACGCCCTGCAGCTTCCCCAGGAGGCGTGCCGGCCCGGACAAGTCGTCCGCGGTGAACGGCATCGTCCGCAGCGTCTCGTCGGCCTGATCCAGCCCGTCCAGGCGCAGGGCACCGACGGTGCCGACGGGATCCCGCACCACGAGGCTCTTGAGGATGTCGTCGATCTGCTCGGAGCGAGCGTCGAGCCCGATCGTCGCGTCGCCGTCGACCGGGTGGACCTGGGTGACTTCCGCGAGGCCGCCGCTCGACAGGGTGACGGCGCGGATCCGCCCCGGGGACGCCGCCCTCAGGGGCGGCGCGGCCGCGATCATGCACAGCAGAACGCCCGCCCACACGACATGAGACGTCACCAAATCGCCTGCCTCCCGTTCGAGCGCCGTCCGCCGCGGCGGTCGCGGATGTGATGGCGGGTTCGAGCCGCTGGCACGGCACCGTGACGCCCGCTCCCACGCGGTCGCCGACGGGGAGCCGGCAGCCCGCGCGCCTCGGCCTGCGCGGCAGATCGCCCGTCTCCGCGGCAGCCGGTGATACCGCGAAGCCGGGAACCGCGACGGCGCGACGCGTGCCGCCAGGATTCTCCGTCCCGTCGGCGCTGTCCAGCCAACTAGGTCATCGCGGTGCCGCAACTCCGGACCCGATCCCGGGCGCCGTCGGCCTGGCGTCCGGGGCGCAAAAGAAGGCGGCGCGCCATCGCGTGGCGCGCCGCCTCGGTGTTGGGTCTCGGGCGATCAGTTCAGCGTCGCGTTGACCGGCCGCCGCTCGGCGCCGACCGTCACGTCGCCGATCATCAGGCCCATGGGCCCCAGGCGGACCGGCACCGTCTCGCCGTCGTGGACCTTGCCGGAGAGCACCAGCTCGGCCAGCGGATCCTGGACGTTCTTCTGGATCACCCGCTTCAGCGGCCGCGCCCCGTAGGCCGGGTCGTAGCCCTTGTCGGCGAGCCAGTTCTTGGCGTCCTCATCCACGTCGAGGGCGATCTTGCGGTCGTCGAGGAGCTTCTGCAGGCGCCCGAGCTGGATCTCGACGATCGCCCCCATCTCCGACCGCGCGAGGCGGTGGAACAGGATGATCTCGTCGACCCGGTTCAGGAATTCCGGCCGGAAGTGACCGCGCACCACGCCCATCACCTCGTCGCGGACCGCGTCGGTGTCCTGGCCCGCGGGCTGGTTCACCAGGTACTCGGCCCCGAGATTCGAGGTCATGATCAAGAGGGTGTTGCGGAAGTCGACCGTCCGCCCCTGACCGTCGGTGAGCCGCCCGTCGTCGAGAACCTGCAGCAGGACGTTGAACACGTCCGGATGCGCCTTCTCGACCTCGTCGAACAGCACGACCTGGTAGGGCCGGCGCCGCACGGCCTCGGTGAGAGCGCCGCCCTCCTCGTAGCCGACGTAGCCCGGAGGCGCGCCGATGAGCCGGGCGACCGCGTGCTTCTCCATGTACTCGGACATGTCGATGCGCACGAGCGCCGTGTCGTCGTCGAACAGGAAGCCGGCGAGCGCCTTGGTCAGCTCGGTCTTGCCCACGCCCGTCGGGCCCAGGAACATGAACGAGCCGATCGGCCGGTTCGGATCCTGTAAGCCCGCGCGGGCGCGCCGGACCGCGGTCGAGACCGCCTCCACCGCCTCGCGCTGGCCGACGACGCGCTTGGACAGCGCCTCCTCCATGGCCAGCAGCTTCTCGCGCTCGCCCTCCAGCATCTTGTCCACCGGCACGCCGGTCCAGCGGGAGACGACCCCGGCGACGTGGGCGGGCGTGACCGCCTCCTCCATCATCGCGTCGCGGCCGTTCTCCGCCTTGGCCTCGATCTCGGCGAGCTGCTTCTCGAGGCCCGGGATGACCCCGTAGGCGAGCTCACCCGCGCGCTGGTACTGGCCCTGGCGCTGCGCCGCCGCGAGGTCGTTGCGGGCCTCGTCGAGCTTCTTCTTGAGGCCGGCGGCCGTGCCGAGCTTGTCCTTCTCGGCCTTCCAGCGCGCGGTGATCGCCGCCGACCGCTCCTCCAGGTCGCCGAGCTCCTTCTCGAGCCGGACCAGCCGGTCGCGGGAGGCGGAGTCGGTCTCCTTCTTGAGCGCCTCGGCCTCGATCTTCAGCCGGACGATCTCGCGGTCGATGTTGTCGAGCTCCTCGGGCTTCGAGTCGACCTGCATGCGCAGGCGCGAGCCGGCCTCGTCGACGAGGTCGATCGCCTTGTCGGGCAGGAAGCGGTCGGTGATGTAGCGGTTCGACAGCGTCGCGGCCGCGACCAGGGCGGAATCCTGGATGCGCACGCCGTGGTGCTGCTCGTACTTCTCCTTCAAGCCGCGCAGGATCGAGACCGTGTCCTCGACGGTCGGCTCCGACACGAAGACCGGCTGGAAGCGCCGCGCCAGCGCCGCGTCCTTCTCGACGTGCTTGCGGTACTCGTCGAGCGTGGTCGCGCCGACGCAGTGCAACTCGCCGCGGGCGAGCGCCGGCTTCAGGAGGTTCGAGGCGTCCATCGCCCCGTCCGCCTTCCCGGCGCCGACCAGCGTGTGCATCTCGTCGATGAACAGGATGATGCCGCCCTCGGCCGCCGTGACCTCGGAGAGCACGCCCTTCAGCCGCTCCTCGAACTCGCCGCGGTACTTCGCGCCGGCGATCAGCGCGCCCATGTCGAGGGCCAGCAGGCTCTTGTCCCGCAGGGACTCGGGCACGTCGCCGTTGACGATGCGCAGCGCCAGCCCCTCGACGATCGCGGTCTTGCCGACGCCGGGCTCGCCGATGAGGACCGGGTTGTTCTTGGTGCGCCGGGACAGGACCTGGATGGTCCGCCGGATCTCCTCGTCGCGGCCGATCACCGGGTCGAGCTTGCCGTCCCGTGCGGCCTCGGTGAGGTCGCGGGCGTACTTCTTCAGCGCGTCGTAGGCGTTCTCGGCCGAGGCGTTGTCGGCGGTGCGGCCCTTGCGCAGCGCGTTGATCGCGGCGTTGAGCGAGGCGGGGGTGACGCCCGCCGCCTGCAGCGCGCGGCCGGCCTCGGAATCCTTCTCCACCGCGAGGGCGAGGAGCAGCCGCTCCACCGTCACGTAGGAATCGCCCGCCTTCTCGGCGGCCTTCTCGGCGGTGTCGAACAGGCGCATCAGCTCGCGCGTCGCTTGCGGGGCGGCGGCGTTGCCGGAGACCTTCGGCTGCTTGGCGAGCCACTGCTCGGTCTGAGCGAGCGCCACCCGGGACTGACCGCCCGCGCGGTCGATCAGACCGGCGCAGAGGCCTTCCGGATCGTCGAGCAGCACCTTCAGCAGGTGGCCCGGCTGAAGCTGGGGATGTCCCTCGCGCATCGCGAGGTTCTGAGCCGCCTGCACGAAGCCGCGGGCGCGCTCGGTGTACTTTTCGAAGTTCATGCACAACCCTCCCGTACCGGCATCCGCCGCCCGATGAGAGGCGCGGCGCCACCGAAACGTCGCCCTCCGGCTATCCGCCGCGCGAGGGCCCCGGCGCCGCTGGTGGCCGCCGGTAGACCCGATGTGGTGTTGCAATTCAGCACCACAAGGGGCGGCGAAGCTCTTGCGCCCCGGATCATTTCAGGGCCACGCTCCGCGCATGACCGCATTGATTCATGTCAGCGCCCTGTATCGCTATCCGGTGAAGGGCCTGAGCCCTGAACCCGTCGCGCGGGCGGAACTCGAGACCAGCGGTTTCTTCCCGGGCGACCGGCTCTACGCCATCGAGAACGGGCCGTCAGGTTTCAACGCAGTGGCGCCCCGGCACCAGCCCAAGACCAAGTACCTGATGCTCATGCGCGACGAGGCGCTCGCCCGCCTGCGCACCCGCTACGACGACGCCACGGCGACGCTGACCGTCGAGGGGCACGGCGAGCCGCGGGCCTTCCGCCTCGACACCGAGGCGGGGCGAGAGGGGCTCGCGGAGCTGATGCGGCGCTACGTCCCCGAGAGCCTGCGCGGCGAGCCGAAGGTGCTCGCCGCCCCGCCGCAGTACCGCTTCACGGATTCGCCGACCGGCTACGTGTCGCTGATCAACCGCGCGAGCGTGGCGGCGGTGGAGGATTACCTCGGCGCGCCCGTCGACCCGCTGCGCTTCCGCGGCAACCTGCTGGTCGAGGGGCTCGAACCCTTCGCCGAGCTGGAGATGGTCGGCCGGGTGATCGAGGCGCCGAGCGGGCTGCGGCTCAAGATCACCAAGCGGACGGTGCGGTGCGCGGCGACCAACGTCGACCCGGTCAGCGGCGTGCGCGACTGCGACATCCCCTGGACCCTCGACGCGCGCCTCGGCCACCGCGACCTCGGCGTCTACGCGGAGGTGATCGCCGGCGGGACGCTGGCGAAGGGTGACGCGCTGCGCGTGGTGGGGTGACGAGCTAACTCTTCCCTCCGGTGCTGCCGTCGTCGCGGTCAGAGGGAGGTCGTGTCAGAGCCGCGACACGTAGGCCGCGAGATCCTTGATGTCCGCCTCGCTCAGGCCCTGCGCGACCTCGTTCATGGCGGGATCGTAGCCGGGCCGGGCGTTCGACTTGTAGGCGGCGAGCGCCTTGGCGAGGTAATCCTCCCGCTGCGCGCGGATCCGCGGGATCGCGTCGCGGCCCGCGAGGTCCGGTCCGTGGCAGGAATTGCACTGGTGCTTGGCGACGAGCGCCTGCGCGCGCGCCGCCAGAGCCGCGTCGGCCGGTGGCCCGGCCCAGGCGGGCGGCGGCAGCGTCGCCACCGCGTCGGCGTAGCCGCGCAGGTCGTCGTCGGAGAATCCGGCGGCCACCTCGTTCATCGGCGGCGCCTCCCGCTGCTTCTCCCGGAACTGGAAGAGCTGCGTGACCACGTAGTCCGGGAGCTGCCCGCCGAGCGAAGGCACGCCCTCCGTCGCCGACGTGCCGGCCCCGTGGCAGCCGATGCAGGGAGCGAGGCGCTCCTGCATCGCCGCGTCCGGGGCGGCGCGCGTCGCGCCCGTGAGCAGCAGCCCGCCGAGGGCATAGACCAGCCCGCGGATCAAACGGAGATGGCGGCGCATCACCGGCCGTAGCTGACGCGGTAGATCGCGCCGTTGTAGTCGTCGGAAACGAGCAGCGATCCGTCCGTGGCGACCAGCACGTCGACCGGCCGGCCCACATACTTGTTGTCCTGAAGGAAGCCGGTCAGGAACGGCTCCACCGCGGCGGTCTTGCCGTCCGGTCCGGGCTTGGCCACGACCACGTCGCCGCCGAGCTTGGTCGTGCGGTTCCACGAGCCGTGCCGGGCGACGAACATCGCGTCCCGGTAGGCCTCCGGAAACTGCGTTCCGGTGTAGAACCGCAGGCCGAGCGAGGCCGTGTGCGGGCCGAGGAGCGCCGCCGGCGCGGTGAATTCCGAGCAGGCGTGGCCCCAGCCGTATTCCGGATCCGTGAACGTGCCCTGGTGGCAGTACGGATAGCCGAAATGCTGCTTGCCCGGCTCCGTGAGCACGTTCAGCTCGTCGTTCGGGATGTCCTCCGAGACCCAGTCGCGGCCGTTATCGGTGAACCAGAGCTGCTTGGTCTTCGGGTTCCAGTCGAACCCGACGGTGTTGCGCACGCCGCGGGCGATCACTTCGGCGTTCTTGCCGTCGAGGTCCATCCGCCGGATCTGCGCGTGGGTGTCCGGCGGCATCACGATGTTGCCCGGCGCGCCGACCGGGACGTAGAGCTTGTTGTCCGGGCCGATGGCGATGAACTTCCAGCCGTGGGCCTCGTCCTTCGGAAGGTCGTCGTAGACCAGGGTCGGCTTCGCCGCGCCATCGAGATGGTTCGCGATGTCGTCGTAGCGCCAGATCTTCGAGAGTTCGGCGACGTAGAGCGCGCCGTCGTGGTACGCGACGCCGTTCGGCCGGTGCAGGCCCGTCGCGATGGTCTTCACCGCGCGCTTCCCGTCGCCGTCCGGCTTCGGCAGCACGGCGTAGACCTTCCCCACCGTCCGGGTGCCCACGTACAGCGTGCCGTCCGGCGCCTGGGTCATTTCGCGGGCATTCGCGAGGCCGCTGGCGTAGACCTCGATCTTGAAGCCGTCCGGAACCGTCAGCTTGTCGAGCGGCAGCTTGGCGGCCGCGGTCGCCAGCGGCGGTCCGGCCACCGGCGCGAGCTTGGCCGCGGCGCCGCCCTCGGGGCGGCCGTAGAGGGCCGAGCCGCGATCGACCTGGACGCTGGGCGGCGGGGCCGCGGTCGCGGGCGTCTCCTGCGCGGCGACCGGGCCGGATCCCATCAGGCCGAGACCGAGTCCGGCGAGGGCGGCGGTGAGGCTGCGGGTCAGGATCGGCTGGCTGATCGGCGTCATGATGTCTCCCGGTGGGGGCGGCCCCGCGGACCGTCCGCTCGCTCTGCACTCTTTATTCAACGGTCGGCCGGAGAGCGCGACCGGGCCGGGCGCCGCGGAGGCGACACTCCGCGGCCGCCGTAACGCGGGCCGAGATCAGGTGCGCCGCCGCGCCCTCCAGGGCCATCGCCGGCTGTCGCGTCGGCTCACCTTGCGTTTTGGGCGATGATCTCCGAAAACGCCCCCCGTCCGGGAAGCTTAGGCTTGGCCTGGGATGCCGGCCGTCCGCCGGAGCCCGGCCGACGCGGCGTTCCGATCCGGTTCGAGGACACGTATCGATGATCGATTACGCGCAGGCGCGGCGGATGATGGTCGACTGCCAGTTGCGGACCTTCGACGTGAACGACAACACAGTGCTCGACGCGTTCGACACCGTGCCGCGCGAGGCCTTCGTGCCGAAGGGCCGCGAGCCCTTCGCGTATATCGACCAGACCCTGAACCTCGGCGAGGCCGACGGCGAGACACGCTGCATGCCGGCCCCGATGGTCGTGGCCCGGATGATCCAGGCCCTGCGGGTCCGCCCGGGCGTCGCCGCCCTCGACGTCGCCACCGGCTACGGCTACGCCGCCGCCATCATGGCGCAGCTCGGCGCGCAGGTCACGGCGCTGGAATCGGTGCCCGATCTCGCCGCGGCGGCGCGCACCCGGCTCGGCGCCTCGGCCCAGGTGATCGAGGGCCCGATCGCCGACGGCGCCCCCGAGCAGGGCCCGTTCGACGTCATCCTGATCAACGGCCGCGTCGAGGTCCGGCCGCAGGCGCTGCTGAACCAGCTCAAGGACGACGGCCGCCTGATCTGCGTGTTCGGCCCGCATCGCAACGCCAAGGTCACCCTCTTCGTGCGCGCCGGCGACGCGTTCGGGGCCCGCCCGCTGTTCGACGCGTCGCTGCCCAATCTGGAGGCCTTCGCGGCGGAAGCCGGCTTCGCGTTCTGACACCGCGCCGAGGCGGCGCACGCGTGCGCCCCGATCAGCCGAGCCTGTAATCCCCCAGCCGGGCGCGGCGGGCGCTCCGGCGATAGGCCATGACCGAGTCGGGCCAGAGGGTCGTGTTGCGCCCGGTCGCGTCGAGGTACCAGCTGCGGCAGCCCCCGGCCTGCCAGATGCTGTCGGCCATGCGGCTCTGGAGCCGGTCGACGAACCGGGCCTGAGCCTCCGGCCGGACCTCGACGGTCTTCGTCCCGCGCCCGAGCGCTGTCAGACAGTCGAGGACGTGCTGCACCTGGATCTCGATCATCGAGACGACCGAGTTGTGGCCCAGCCCGGTATTGGGCCCGAGCAGCATGAAGAAGTTCGGGAACCCCGCGACCGTGATGCCCTGGTAGGCGCCCACGCCGCCGGCCCAGGCCTCGGTCAGGCTCCGGCCGTCGCGGCCGACGAGGTGCATCCGCGCGAAGGTCGCGGCCACGTCGAAACCCGTGGCGTAGACGATCACGTCGAGCTCGTGATGCCGCCCGGTCTCGGTGGTCACGCCAGTCTCGGTGATCCGGGCGATGCCGTCCGTCTCCAGGGTGACGTTCGGGCGCTGGAGCGCGGGGTAGTAGTCGTCGGAGATCAGCACCCGCTTGCAGCCGAGCCGGTAGTTCGGCGTCAGCTTCGCCCGCAGGGCCTTGTCGGGGACAGCCTTGGCGAGATGGTGCCGCGCGAGGGATTCGGCCTGGCCGGTGAGCTTCGAGACCTTGGTGAAGCCGAGCAGCGCCCGCACCTCGTGCAGCCAGAACAGCCGCGCCCGCTCGAGCCGCCGGCTGAGCGGCAGGCGCCGGTAGCGGTCCCGGGCACGCTCCGCGATGGCGTGATCGTTCTTGGGCATGATCCAGGGCGGGGTGCGCTGGAACAGCGTCAGCTGGGACGCGACGGCGGCGAGTTCCGGCACCACCTGGATCGCGCTCGCACCGGTGCCGATCACCCCGACGCGCTTGCCGGCCAGCGCCGCGGAGTGATCCCAGGCCGCCGTGTGGAAGGCGGGGCCGGCGAACGCGTCGCGGCCCGGGATGTCCGGGAAGGCCGGATGGTGGAGCCCGCCCATGCCCGCGACGATCGCGCGCGCCGTGATCCGCTCCCGGTCGGTCTCCACGTGCCACAGGGCGCGCTCCGCGTCCCAGGTGGCTCCGGTGAAGGTCGTCCCGAGCTGGATCAGGGGCATCAACCCGTTCCGCTCGGCGGTGTCCCGGAGGTAGGCCAGGATCTCCGGCTGCGGCGCGTACATCCGGCTCCAGTCGGCCTTCGGGGCGAAGGACAGCGAGTAGAGGTGCGAGGGGATATCGCAGGCCGCACCCGGATAGGTGTTGTCGTGCCACGTGCCGCCGATCCCGTCGGCCTTCTCGATCACCCGCAGCGGCCCGATTCCCGCCTGCCGGCAGCGGATCGCCATCGCGAGCCCCGAGAAGCCGGCGCCGACGATCAGGACGGCCAGGGTCTCGGACGCGGGCTCGGTCATCGCTGAGGGCTCCCGAAGGGGGCGTGGGGCGCGTGCGCCGTCAGGAAGGCCGCGGCCTCGTCGAGGGAGGTTCGCGCCTCGGGCAGCACGCCGGCGGCGAACTGCCAGGCGTGGGACACGACCGGGAAGAGCTTGAGCTCGGTCTCGACGCCGGCCGCGCGGGCCCGCTCCGCCATGCGCACGGAGTCGTCGCGCAGGACCTCGCGGGCGCCGACATGGAACAGCAGCGGCGGGAAGCCGGTCGGGTCGCCGAAGAGCGGCGAGACCCGCGGATCGGCCGGATCGGCGGCGCCCAGATACATCGGCCGGATCGCCGCGAGCGCCTGCGGGTCAAACATGGCGTCGCGCCACGCATTGGTCACCCGCGACCCGTCCTCGGAGACGAAGTCCGTGGCCGGCGAGAACAGGGCCGCCGCCCAGGGCATCGGCAGGCCGCGGGCGCGGGCTTGGCCCATCAGCACGAGGGCGAGGTTGCCGCCGGCCGACTCGCCCGCCACGCAGGCGGCGCCCTCGGCGCTGAACGCCGCCCAGGCGGCGGTCACGTCGTCGACCGCCGCGGGGAACGGGTGCTCGGGGGCGAGGCGGTAGTCGGGCGCGAAGATCGTGAAGCCCCGGTTCGCCAGCGCGCCGGTGATGGGACGGTGCGTGCGCGGCGAGCACGCGATGAAGCCGCCGCCGTGGATGTAGAGCATCCGCCGGCCGGGCCCGGCCTTCGGCCGAACCCACTCGCCCTTCACGCCGCCGACGATGCCTGGCTCGTAGGTGACGCCCTTGGGGTCGGGGAAGGTCGGCGCCTCGAAGATCCGGCGGAACGCGGCCGCGTCCCGCGCCCGGGACAGGGGGCCCCGAACCCGGCTGCGGACCATGTAGGCGCCGAGATACGCGCGCAGGCTCGCCATCTCAGAGCGTCCCTCCGGACAGGCGCACGATCGTCTTCCAGTAGCCCACCGGCATCAGGCGCTGGATCAGCGCGGCGTTCTTGGCGTCCTTGCCGACGACGATCCGGGGCGCCCGGGCCTCGATGCCGCGGATGATGGCGGCGGCCGCGTCGGCCGGCGCCAGGGTCAGGAGCTTGCCGAACGCCGCCCGGGCCTTCTCGTCCTCCACGGCCGCGCGCTTCGCCGCCTCCGGATCGGTGGGCGGCCGCCGGCCGCGGGCGTTGCGGGAGATGGCGGTGGCGACGCCGCCCGGATGGACCACCGTCACGCCGAGGCCGGTGCCGTCGAACTCGTGCCGGAGGGCCTCCGAGAAGCCGCGCACTCCGAACTTGCTGGTGCAGTAAGCGACCTGCCCCGGCGGCGCGATCAGGCCGAACAGGCTCGACAGGTTGACGATCTGCGCCGCCGGACGGGCGCGCAGCATCGGCAGGAAGGCGTGACACATCCGCACGACGGCGCGCAGGTTGATGTCGAGCAGCCACTCGAAGTCGTCGAGATGCGTCTCGTCGAACCGGCCTCCGAGGGCGACGCCGGCATTGTTGATCAGCAGGTCGAGGTGCCCGGACTGCTCCGCGACCCAGTGGGGCAGCGCGCGGATCCCCTCGGCATCCGTGAGGTCGAGGACGCGCGTCGCGACCGTGACCCCGCGGATCTGGGCAGCGACGGCCGCGAGGCCGGTCTCGTCCCGGTCCACCAGGAGAAGCGTGCAGCCCTTCGCGGCCAGGCCCTCGGCCAGTGCCGAGCCGATGCCGCTCGCCGCGCCGGTGATCAGGGCCACCGCGCCCGCGAGTTGGAACCGCTGTGCCAAACCGCGCCTCCCCGTGCCGTCGATCCGGATCGACTGTTCTCGGGGGATAGGCCCGGCCGGCCGGATTGTCTAGGGTGAGCACCCTAGACGGGGACGGGATCATGTCGCGGGGCGAGGTTCGGAGGGGTGAGCGCGGGGCGGATGTCGATCCGGAGGCCGATCTCGCCGCCGCGTCCCCCGATACGCGCACCCGGATCCTCGCGGTCAGCCTCGCGCTGTTCAATGCCCGCGGCCTCGGCCACGTCACGACGGCGGAGATCGCGGCCGCGGCGGGGATCCGCGAGGGCAATCTGCAGTACCATTTCCCGCGCAAGCGCGGCCTGATCGAAGCCCTGTTCGCGGCCTTCGAGACCGAGGCCGTGGCGGTCGCGGGTCGGATGCCCGCCGACCCCGCGGCGCCGGAGGCGCTGCTCGCCTATCAACGGGCGTGGTTCGACCTGATGTGGCGCTACCGCTGCGTCTACCGCGACGGCATCGCCATGGTGGAGATCGCGCCGGCCCTGCGCGCCCGGGTCCATACCCTCCGGGCCGAGACCCAGGCGCTGGCCCGCGGCGTGTTCGAGGCGGCCGTGCGGGCAGGGCGGCTGCGCGTCGCCCCGGACGCGCTCGGCCGGCTCATCGACAATGCCTGGATCGTGTCCAGCCACTGGATGAGCCACCGCCTCCAGGGCGGCACCGCCCTCACGGAGGCGGACCGGGACTGGGGCTTCGCGCAGGTGCGCGACCTCTTCGCGCCCTATCTCGTGCCGGAAGGTCCCATCTGACGGCCCCTGGCCCGATCCTTCCATGCGCCCCGGCCAAGCTCGGACCCGAAGGACGCGATGCTCGACCGCCTGACCCATGCCGGCCTCAGCCTCCTCGTGCTGCTCGCCGTCGCGTTCCTGTTCTCGACGAACCGGCGGGCGATCAGTCCCCGCGTGGTCCTCACCGGCCTGGCTCTGCAGGTCGGCCTCGGCGCCCTGGTCCTGTTCCTGCCCGCCGGCCAAGCCGCGCTGCGGGCCGCCGCCGCCGGAGTCGTCACCGTGCTGTCCTACGGCGACCGGGGCACGGCCTTCCTGTTCGGCGGGCTCGTCGAGCCCAAGATGTTCGAGCTGTTCGGCGGCTCGGGCTTCATCCTGGCGCTGCGGGTCCTGCCGCAGATCCTCTACGTCTCCGCGCTGATCGGCGTGCTCTACCATCTCGGCGTGATGCAGGCGCTCGCCCGCTTGCTAGGCGCGGTGCTCCGGCGGATCCTGGGCACGTCGCCGATCGAGTCGTTCTCCGCGGTGATCACGATCGCCATCGGCCAGAGCGAGATCGCCGTCGCCCTGCGCCCGTTCCTCGCCCTGCTGACCGGGGCCGAGCTGTTCGCCGTCATGTCGAGCGGTGCCGCGTCCACCGCGGGATCGATCCTGGCGGGCTACGCGGCGCTCGGCGTACCCATGACCTACCTGCTCGCGGCCTCCGTGATGGCGATCCCGGGAGGGCTCGTCTACGCCAAGATCCTGATGCCCTCCACGGAGCCGACCCGGATCGCGACCACCCGGGTGGAGTTCGGCGAGACACGGGCGGCCAACATCATCGAGGCGGCGGCGGACGGCACCCAGAAGGGGCTCGCGGTGGCGGTCTCGGTGGGGGCCATGCTGATCGCCTTCGTCGGGCTGATCGCCCTGGCGGACGGCCTGTTCGGCACCCTCGGGGCTTGGATGGGCTACCCGTCCGCCTCGTTCGAGGGCGTGCTCGGCCGGGCGCTCGCCCCGCTGGCGTGGCTCCTCGGCGTGCCCTGGGACCAGGCGACCCTGGTCGGCGGCGCGATCGGCCAGAAGCTCGCCTTCAACGAGTTCCTGGCCTACGCCAACCTGTCGCCGGTCCTGAAGGCCGGCACCCTCGAGCCGCGGGCGCAGGCGATCGTCTGCTTCGCCCTGTGCGGCTTCGCCAATTTCGCGTCGATCGCGATCCAGCTCGCGAGCTTCTCGAGCCTCGTCCCGGAGCGGCGCTCCGAGGTCGCCCGGTACGGGCTGCGGGCGATCCTGGCGGGGACGCTGTCGAACCTCACGAGCGCGGCGATCGCCGGGCTGTTCGTGGCGTGACGGATCAGGCGCCCTTGCGCGCCGCGAGCAGCAGCGCGTTCGGGCGGGTCCGCTTCGGCACCGGCAGGACGCGGTCGAGGATCGCGCCGACGCCGTACGCGAAGGTGAGCGCCGCCGCCCAGGACCACGTCCGCCGGAAGAAGCGGTCGCGGCAGCGGACGGGGCTGACCTTGGCCATCCAGTGGATCAGCGAATCGTGCTGGTCCATGCCGATGGCGTGGACGGCCTCGGGCGTGCAGCCGAGCGTGCCGGCCAGCGCCTCCAGGGCGGTGGGCGTCCACCACGTCAGGTGGTGGGGCGGCGCGTTGATGACGAAGTTCGGGATGGTGGTGTTGGGCGAGGGCCAGAGCGGCGTGCCGATCAGGACCACGCCGCCCGGCTTGACGCAGGCCGCGAGCGCCTTGGCGAAACTCAGCGGGTCCGCCACGTGCTCGATCACCTGGAACGCGCAGGCGACGTCGTAGACCGGGCCGACGCGCGCCGCGTGCGCCTCCACGGTCTCGTCGAGGATCGCGCCGGTCGGGTCCTCGGCGGAGAAGTTCGGGTCGAGGCCAGTATAGGTGGCGTCCGGCACGTAGGCGCGGAACCCGCCGTGGCCGCAGCCGACATCGAGCACACGGGCGCCCGCGGACACGTGCGCGGCCGCTTGGCGGAATTCCAGGCGCTCCGTCTCCGGCCCGGCGAGCTTATCGTGCGCGGCGATCCGGCCGTAGAACGCCCGGTAGAAAGCCGCGTCGCCGGCGACCGGCGGGTCGAAGAAGATCAGCCCGGTCGGGGATTCCCAGAGGCGGAACGTCCCGGCGGGACGCAGCAGCGGCCCGACATCGACGCCGCCGGAATAGTGCCAGAGAAGCGTCAGGAAGGCGGCGTCCAGGCGTTCGACGCAGCGCAGGGCGGGGGCGCCGGTGATCGGGCAGGGGGGGATCGACTGATCGGCCGCTCGGGCGCTGTCCGCCAAACTGATCCTCGCTCGCTCCGCAGGCCCGGACGGTCCGGGGACGCCGCAGCGGCACAGGTTTGGTGTGGCCCGTCAAGCCGAGGCGCGACTTCCCACGAGCGCCCAAAGAAAAGGGCGCCGCTCCGGATGAAGCGGCGCCCGAGACCGTCGGAGCGACGTCTTAGTGGAAGGTGTCGATCTCAGCCGACTCGTAGCTGGTGACTTCCATGCCGACGCAGATCTCGGAGACGACGGGGGCAGACCAAGCCATGATTTCCTCCAGGTAAATTGGTGCGTGGATAGAGAGGCCGCGGGGCCGGAGCGACGCGCGCTCCAGGCCGGGCGCGACTTAGTGGAAGGTGTCGATCTCGGCCGACTCGTAGCTGGTGACTTCCATGCCGACGCAGATCTCGGACACGATCGGGGCAGACCAAGCCATGGCGTTTCTCCTCGCTGTTGGTGCGATCCATATAGGCAATATCTTGGACGCAATACAAGCGAGCACAACACTTATATTTCTCATAGGGAGCTCGGCCGGGAGCCGCGCGCAACCGTCCCGTGGCCGCGCGGCCACCCGCCGGGGCGCCGTTCGGCATCGGCTGCGGATGGGCACGGTTTCGGCTTGACGGGCTCTGCGCGCGGGCGCACGACGCACCCGCGCGACGGTGTCCTCGACGGTGTCGCGCTCCCATTCCAGCAGCGACCCGCGAAGCGACGTGCCCGACCGATCGTGCCTGCCGTGCCCGGCCCCGTGCCGTCGTCCCGCCTGAGCCGCTGAGAGGCCTGGCCGCGGGGCGACCGACGCGGCGGCCGGTCACGGCCCTGACCTAGGATGACCGGCGACGCGTCGCCTCGTAATGCACGAGGCGAGGCCATGAACGAGATCGCCCCCTTCGACACGCGCGTCGATCCCTCCGTGTTGGCCGCACGCCTGTCGGACGAGCGGGCGCCCGACATCGTCGAGGCCCTCAACGACGAGGCCCCCGAGGTCGCCGCCGCCATCCTGCTCGGCCTGCCGATGGAGCGGGCCATCGAGGTGCTGGACCAGCCGGAGCTCGACTGCGCCGCCGACATCATCGAGATGCTGCCGCGGGACCGGGTCGCGGGCTACCTGTCGGGCATGTCGGCCGACCGGGTCACGGACGTGTTCCGCGAGATCGAGGAGCCCGGCCGCTCCGACCTGCGCGCCCGCCTCGACGCCGAGACCCGCGGCGCCGTCGACCGGCTGTCGGCCTACGGCGAGGAGACCGTGGGCTCGCTCATGACCACCGAGTTCGTCACCGTGCCGGGCACCTGGACGGTGGGCCAGACGCTGGAGCACATCCGCCACGTCGAGAAGACCCGCGAGACGATCTACGCGATCTTCGTGCTCGACCCGCGCACCCGCGCGCTCACCAAGGCGGTGCCGCTGCGACGCCTGATCTCGGGGGATCCGGGCGACAACGTCCTCAGCGTCGCGCCGGGACGCCGGCCGCTCGCGGTCTCGCCGACGGCTAGCCGCGAGGAGGCGGCGCGGCTGATCTCCAAGTACGACCTCCTGGCGCTGCCGGTGGTCGACGCGGTCGGCCACGTGATCGGCATCGTCACCGTCGACGACATGATCGACGCGATGATCGAGAAGCAGACGCAGGACGTGCAGCGCTTCGGCGGCATGGAGGCTCTGCCCGAGCCCTACATGGATATCGGCTTCTTCACGATGATCCGGAAGCGGGCCGGCTGGCTGTGCGCGCTGTTCCTGTCGGAGATGCTCACCGCCTCGGCCATGCAGGGTTTCGAGGGTGAGCTGGAGAAGGCGATCGTCCTGACCCTGTTCATCCCGCTGATCATGAGCTCCGGCGGCAATTCCGGCTCGCAGGCGACCTCGCTGCTCATCCGGGCGCTGGCCCTGCACCAGATCCGCCTGCGCGACTGGTGGCGGGTGGCGCTGCGCGAGTTGCCGACCGGGATCTTCCTCGGCGCGATCCTCGGCGTGATCGCGGTGGTCCGGATCGTGGCGTGGCAGAAGCTCGGCCTCTACGACTACGGCGAGCACTGGCCGCTGGTCGCCGCCACGGTCGGTGCGGCGCTCGTCGGGATCGTGACCTTCGGATCGCTCGCCGGCTCGATGCTGCCGTTCCTGCTCCAGCGCATCGGCTTCGATCCGGCCACCGCCTCGGCGCCCTTCGTGGCGACGCTGGTCGATGTCACTGGCCTCGTCATCTACTTCTCGGTGGCGCTGCTGATCCTGCGCGGGACGCTTCTGTAGGCGCGCCGACCCTCTGGGTCGGACGCTGCGCAGCCCGGCCAATGCCGTGGATGACCGCGAGCGACCGGCCCCTTATCCCGTGCGGGAGCGGGGACCCGCCTCCCGTCCGGATGGCGTTCGAGCCTGCTTCAGCCCGCCACCGCCTCGGCCAGCCGCTTCCGCTGAACCTTGCCGTTCGCGGTGCGCGGCAGGGCATCCAGGAAGCGGATCTCGCGCGGGCGCTTGTAGGCGGCGAGCCGCTCGGCACACCACGCGAGCAGGCCCTCCGCGTCGGGCTCGACGCCCGGCTGGAGTACCACGAAGCCGCAGATGACCGAGACGTCCGCACGCACCGGCAGCTCGGCGACGCCCACCTCCGCCACGGACGGGTGGGTCGACAGCACCGCCTCCACCTCGTTGGGCGAGACCCGGTAGCCCATCGCCTTCATCAGGTCGTTGTTGCGGCCCTCGAACCACAGGTAGCCGTCGGCGTCGAGACGGGCGAGGTCGCCGCCGACGAACCAGTCGCCGCGCATGACCTCGGCCTCTTCTTCCGGCCGGTTCCAGTAGCCGAGCATCAGCGCCGGCTCGGTCCGGTGGACGGCGAGGAGCCCGCTCTCGCCGGCGGGAAGCGGCACGGGCTCGCCCGCGACGGGCAGGATCGCCACGCGCCGGCCCGGCTGCGGCTTACCGGGCGAGCCGGGGCGCACCGGGATGGTCGGGCCGCTGGAGATGTAGGTCGAGATCTCGCTCATCCCGAGTGCCTCGTAGAGGGGCTTGCCGGTGGCCTGACCCCAGGCCTCCAGAAGCTCCACCGCGAGGGGCTCGCCGGCCGTGCAGCCGTGGCGCAGGCTCGACAGGTCGTGGGCGCCGAGGTCGCCGTACTTGAGGATCTGGCGGTAGAGCGTCGGGACGGCGGCGAACAGGGTCGCGCCGTAGGCGGCGATCAGGCGCGGCCACACCCCGGGATCGCGCGGGCCGTTGTAGAGCACCGCGGTCGCGCCGACCGACCAGGGATCGCTCAGGCCGACGCCCAGCGTGTAGGTCCAGTTCATGGTGCCGGCGTGGAGCATCACGTCGGACTCGGTGAGCCCGAGCCAGTGGTCGAGCATCGGGCGGCGGCCGTAGGCGGCGCGGTGGGCGTGCAGCACGCCCTTCGGCCGGCTCGTCGTGCCGGAGGTGTAGATCAGCATCGCCGGGTCGTCGGCGGCGGTGTCGGCGTAGTCGGGCAGGGGCGGGCCCGCCTTCAGGGCGGCGACCGCCGCGGCGTCGAGCAGAAGGCGCCCGCCCAGAGCCTCGGGCGCGACCGTGCAGCCGCTCCCGACGACCACGGCGGCGGCGCCGGAATTCTCCATCAGGAAGGCGGCCTCGCCCTCCGTGAGCTGCGGCGAGGAGGGCAGCGCCACGAGGCCGGCCGCCAGGGCGCCGAAATAGACGAGGACGTAGTCGGCCTCGTTGCCCATGCGGATCATCACCCGGTCGCCGGGCTTCAGGCCGAGGCCGAGAAGGCCCGCCGCGATGCCGCGCACCGCGCGCTCGACCGCGCCGAAGCTGAGGCGGTCCGCGGTGCCGTCGCCGACCATCACCAGGGCGGTCTTGTCGGGGCGCAGGCGCGCGTTCTCGGCGAGGCAGTACCGCGCTGCGTTGAAGCGGGCCGGCGGACGGCGATCATCGTGCTGGCTGTCGGACACCGGGCGCTCCCCCGCGGGCGGGCTTTTCGCCGGGTGTCCCGCCTGGGCGCGCCTGCGTCAACAGGGGCCGCCGCCGCGCACGGCGCGAGGCCCGCCGGCGACCGCGACGCCGGGGGGCGCGCAGCGTCAGTGGAACCAGGCCCTCACGTCCGCCGCTGGGTCTGGCCCTCCTGCTCCTCGAAGCCCCTGAGCATCTTGTCGAGGGTCATCGGGTAGTCCCGGACCCGGATCCCGGTGGCGTTGTAGATCGCGTTGGCGAGCGAGGCGCCGGCGCCGCAGATGCCGAGCTCGCCGAGCCCCTTGCTCTTCAGCGGGTTCGCCTTGTCGTCGAGCTCCGGCAGGAACACCGCGTCGATCTCCGGGAGGTCGGCGTGGACCGGCACGTGGTACTCGGCCATGTCGTGGTTGACGAAGTAGCTGTAGCGCGGATCGACCACCGCATCCTCCATCAGCGCCGCGCCGACGCCGAAGGTCATGCCGCCGATCGCCTGACTGCGCGCGGTCTTGGCGTTGAGGATGCGGCCGCCGGTGAAGACGCCGAGCATCCGCCGCAGCCGGATCTCGCCGGTGTCGACGTCGACGCCGACCTCGGCGAAGTGCGCCCCGTACGAGTACTGCGAGAACTTCTGCTTCATCTCGCCGGGCTTGATCTCGCCGGAGGCCTCCAGCCCGGTCTTGGCGAGGTCGGTGAGCGACTCGGTGCGGTTGCCGGACGTCACGGCGCCGTCGCGGAACGTGGCACCGTCCGGGTTGAGGTCGCCGGCCTTGAGCAGGGCCTGCCGGAGGTTGTCGCAGGCGACGTAGAGCGCCGAGCCCGCCGAGCCGGCGCCGAAGGATCCGCCCGAGCCGGCCGCGAACGGGAAGTCGGTGTCGCCCATCTCGACCCGCACGCGCTCGGGCGGCAGCCCCAGCATCTCGCCGGCGATCTGAGTGAGGATCGTGTAGGTGCCGGTGCCGGGATCGGTCATCGCCATCCGCACCACGAGCACGCCGTCCGGTCCGAGCCGGACCTTCGCGGAGGACGGCATCAGCGGGTTGAGGCGCGCGGCCGCCGACATGCCCATGCCGACGAGCCAGTTGCCCTCGCGCCGGGAACCCGCCGCCTGCCTCTTGTCCCAGCCGAACAGACGCGCGCCCTCGCGCATGCAGGGCACGAGCTTGCGGGTCGAGAACGGGACCTTCTTCTCGGGATCCTCGGCCGGCTCGTTGCGCACCCGGAGCTCGATCGGGTCGATCTTCAGCTGCTCGGCGAGCTCGTCCATGGCGCACTCGAAGGCGAGCTGGCCGACGGCCTCGCCGGGCGCCCGCATCGCCGAGGCGATCGGCATGTTGAGGTTCACCAGCCGATGGCGCGTCACGCGGTTCTGCGCGGCGTAGAGCGACCGGGTGACGTTGGCCGAGGTCTCGAAGAACCCGTCGCCCTCGGCGGTGTCGGACCACGATTCGTGGCTGATCGCCGAGAGGCGGCCGTCCCGGTCGGCGCCCAGGCGGATCCGCTGGATCGTGTCGGTCCGGTGGGTCGCGACGTGGAATTCCTGCTGCCGGGTGAGCGCGACCTTCACGGGGCGCTGGATCACCTTCGAGGCCAGGATCGCGAGCGTCGCCTCCGGCTGGACCTGCAGCTTCGAGCCGAAGCCGCCGCCGATGTAGGGGCTGACGATCCGGATCTTCTCGGGCGGCAGCTTGAGGACCGAACCGAGGGATTTCTGACCCCGGTTCGGCATCTGGTTGGCCGTGTGGAGCACCACCCCGTCGCCCTCCCAGGACGCGATGGTGGCGTGCGGCTCCATCTGCACGTGGATCTGGTTCGGTGTGACGTACTCGACGTCGAGCTTTACCGGCGCGGCCGCGAAGGCGGCGTCGAAGTCGCCGAGCTTCGAATCCGGCGGCGAGTTGACCGGCTTCGGCTCGTAGGCCGCCGCCAGGCTGTCCTTGAGCAGACCCTTGGGCTTGGCCGCGTCGTAGCGGACCTTGACCAGCATGGCGGCGGCGCGGGCCTGCTCGAAGGTCTCGGCGACCACGAAGGCGACCGGCTGCCCGTAGAACTTGACCTCGGTTCCCTGGAGCTGGGGCCAGACCTGCTCCTTCTTCTCGCCCTGCTCGGGCACGTTCTCGTGGGTCATAACCAGGATCGCGCCCGGCGCCCTGCGGGCGGCCTCCGCGTCGATCGACCGGATCGTGCCGGCCGCGATCGTGGCCGGCACGATGAACCCGTAGGCCGGATTCGCCAGGGCCCGGGTCTCGTAGGCGTAGGGCGCGTGGCCCGTCACCTTGAGCTTGCCCTCCACGCGGTCGAGCGGCTTGCCGACGAGGCCGTCAGGCCGGTCGTCGAGGGGCGTCCGGCCGATCGGCTGGTTCATCTCCATGGGACGGTCCTTGAGCGAGGGCTACGCGCGCGTCGCCTGCGCCACGACGGCGCGCAGGGTCCGGCGGGTCAGCGGGATCTTGAAGTCGTTGCTGCCGTAGCCGCGGGCGCCCTTGAGCACCGCGTCGGCGGCGGCATCCGCCGAGCCGGTCTGCACCAGGGCCGTCTCGGCCTCGGCCACCCGCCAGGGCTTGTGGGCCAGGCCGCCGAAGGCGAGGCGCGCGGCCTGCGGCTTGCCGCCCTCGGCGCCCGCGATCACGGCGGCCACCGACACGGTCGCGAAGGCGTAGGATGCGCGGTCGCGGACCTTCCGGTAGATGTGCGTGCCGGCCACCGGCTTCGGCAGCGTCACGGCCGTGATGATCTCGCCTTTGCGCAGATCGGTCTCGATCTGCGGCGTGTCGCCCGGCAGCCGGTGGAAATCGGCGATCGGGATGCTGCGCGCCTGCCCGTCGGGGTTCACGGTCTCGACCGTCGCGTCGAGGGCGCGCAGGGCGACGTTCATGTCGGACGGGTTGGTGGCGATGCAGGCCTCGCTCGCCCCGACCACCGCCATGATGCGGTTAAACCCGCCGATCGCCGAGCACCCCGAGCCGGGCTCGCGCTTGTTGCAGGGCATCGCCGTGTCATAGAAATAGTAGCACCGCGTCCGCTGGAGCAGGTTGCCGGCCGTGGTCGCCTTGTTGCGCAACTGGCCCGACGCACCGGCGAGCAGCGCCTTCGCCAGCACGGCGTAGTCCTTCCGGACCCGCGGGTCGGCGGCGAGGTCGGCGTTGCGCACCAGCGCGCCGACGCGCAGGCCGCCGTCCTGCGTGGCCTCGACCTTGTCCAAGGGCAGCCGGTTGACGTCGATCAGGGTGGCGGGCGTCTCGACCTGCAGCTTCATCAGGTCGAGGAGGTTGGTGCCGCCGGCGATGAACTTGGCGTTCGGCCGCTCGGCCGCGAGCTTGGCGGCGTCCTGCACGGTGGCGGGGCGCTCGTAGGCGAAGGCCTTCATCTGCGCCTCCTCAGAGGTTGCTGGCGGCGGTGTCGCGGATCGCCGCGACGATGTTCGGGTAGGCGCTGCAGCGGCAGATGTTGCCGCTCATCCGCTCGCGGATCTCCGCGTCGCTGAGGGTCGGCGTGGACGCGACATCCTCTGTGACGTGGCTCGGCCACCCCGCCTTCGCCTCGCTCAGCATGCCGACCGACGAGCAGATCTGGCCCGGCGTGCAGTAGCCGCACTGGAAGCCGTCGTGCTCCAGGAACGCCGCCTGCATCGGGTGGAGCTTGTCACCGTCCGCCAAGCCCTCGATCGTGGTGACCGAGTCGCCCTCGTGCATCGCCGCGAGCGTCAGGCAGGAATTGATGCGCCGGCCGTCGACCAGGACCGTGCAGGCCCCGCACTGGCCGTGGTCGCAGCCCTTCTTCGTTCCGGTGAGGGCCAAGTGCTCGCGCAGGGCATCGAGGAGCGTGGTGCGGGTGTCCAGGACGAGATCGTGCGACTGGCCGTTGACGGTGAGCCGCACCGGCATGGTCTGCGGAGCCGGATCGCCCGGCGCCGACGCCGCCACTGCGGGCGCGGGGCGGAAGCCGAGGGCGCCCAGAGCGCCGGCCACGGCGCAGCCCTCCACCACGGCCCGCCGCGTCAGGGCGAGCGGCTTCGTCGGAGTCGCGTCTGTCATGCTGCCATCCCGCCCGTGCACCGCGCGTGGGACGCCGCGCAGCTTGGAATCTGGTGCGCCAACGTGCATCCGCCTCGATTAGATCCGGTCCAGACTGCGCCCGTTCAGCGCGGGCGGATAGCGTCCCGTCATCGGGAGCGGAGCAAACCCACCCGGGGCAGGACACGCTGCGCAGGCATCGCGCCGCGCTGGATTGCTCCGCTCCGCTCGCAGCGACGTGCCGCTTCGGCGTGCCGCTTCGGAACGTGTTGCGCCGACGCCGTTTGGGTTGAGCGACAGCCGTCACCGGAGACACGCCGCATGGCCGCAACCGCCCCGACCCTCGCGCTGAACGACGGGCGCCGCATCCCGAAGATCGGCTACGGCTGCTGGCAGCTCTCGGACGCGCAGGCTCCGGACCTGGTCGGCCAAGCCCTCCGCGCCGGCTATCGGCTGATCGACACGGCCGCCGCGTACGGCAACGAGGGGGGCGTCGGGCGCGGCATCCGGGACGCGGGGATCCCCCGCGCGGAGATTTTCCTCACCACGAAGCTCTGGAACGACCGCCAGGGCCGGGACGAGGCACGCCGCGCCTTCGACGAGAGCCTGCGGCAGCTCGGTCTCCCATATGTCGACCTGTACCTGATTCATTGGCCGTGTCCGCAGCGGCGCCTGTTCGTCGAGACCTGGAAGACGCTGATCGAACTCCGGAAGGAGGGCCGCACGAAGTCCATCGGCGTGTCGAACTTCACGCCCGAGCATCTCGCCACCCTGATCGGCGAGACCGGCGTGGCTCCGGCCGTCAATCAGATCGAGCTGCACCCCTATTTCCAGCGCGAGGAGCCGCGCGTTGAGGACGCCCGTCACGGTATCGTGACCGAGTCATGGAGCCCGCTGGGCAGGGGCAAGGAGCTGAACGACCCGGTCATTCTCGCGATCGCGAAGGCGCACGGGAAGACGCCCGCTCAGGTGGTGCTGCGCTGGCAGATCCAGATCGGCTGCGTGGCGATCCCGAAGACCGCTACCCCGCGACGCATCGCCGAGAACATCGCGCTGTTCGATTTTGAGCTCGGCGCCGACGAGATGGCGCGGATCGCCGGTCTCGACAGGCCGGACGGCCGCATCGGGCCGGACCCGGCGACCTTCTGCTGATCGCTTCGGCCTTCGGCGGCGCAGCGTAACATCGCACCGCAAAAGATTTATGCTCACAGCTAGCATATCTGGACAGGCGCGCGCGGCCCCCATAAGTTAGACGGCGCAATGCTCAAACTGAGCATAATGGAGGACGCCATGGCGGCGACCGTTGCACCCGACTCCCGCACGACGATCCCGGGGCTGCCCCTTCCGGATCTCTACGCCCGCGTCAGCCGGCACGTCCCCGCGATCGAGTGGCCGGCGCTCGCCCCCGACATCGAGGCGATCCTGCGCCTGAAGCGCGAGCGCAACGCCGTCATCCTGGCGCACAACTATCAGGCGCCGGAGATCTTCCACACGGTGGCCGACATCGTCGGCGACAGCCTCGCGCTGGCCCGCGAGGCCGTGAACGTCGACGCCGACGTGATCGTGCTGGCGGGCGTCCACTTCATGGCCGAGACCGCCAAGCTCCTGAACCCGAGCAAGACGGTGCTGATCCCCGACATGGGCGCCGGCTGCTCCCTGGCCGATTCGATCACCGCCGCGGACGTGCGCGGTCTGCGCGCCAAGTACCCGGGCGTGCCGATCGTGACCTACGTGAACACCTCGGCGGCCGTTAAGGCCGAGTCCGACCTGTGCTGCACCTCCGGCAACGCCGTCGCGGTGGTGAAGTCGCTGAACGCCCCCCGCGTTCTGATGATCCCCGACGAGTTCCTCGCGCAGAACGTCCAGGCCGAGATCCCGGAGGTCGAGATCCTCACCTGGGCGGGCCACTGCGAGGTGCACGAGCGCTTCACCCCGGCCGACATCCGCGACGTCCGCGACAGCTATCCCGGCATCACGGTGATCGCGCACCCGGAATGCCCGCCGGAGGTGGTGGCCGAGTCGGACTTCTCCGGCTCCACCGCGATGATGATGGACTTCGTCGTCGAGAAGCGGCCGAAGCAGGTGGTGCTCGTCACCGAGTGCTCGATGGCCGACAACATCGCGGCGCAGAACCCGGACATCGAATTCATCAAGCCCTGCAACATGTGCCCGCACATGAAGCGGATGAGCCTGCGCAACATCCGGCGGTCGCTCGAGACGATGACCCACGAGGTCACGGTCGATCCGGCGCTGGCCGACCGCGCCCGGGCCGCGGTGGAGCGCATGCTCCAGGTGCGCACGCGATGAACGCCGTCTCTCCCAACAACGCCGACCGCGTGGTCGTGGTCGGCGGCGGGGTCGCGGGCCTCAGCGTCGCGCTGCGCCTCGCGCCCCGCCCGGTCACGCTGGTCACCGCGTCGGCGCTCGGCCTCGGCACCGCCACCGGGTGGGCCCAGGGCGGCATCGCCGCCGCGGTCGGCGCCGACGACGCGGCGGCGCTCCACGCCGCCGACACGGAGGCCGCCGGCGCCGGGCTGACCGAGCCCGACGTGGCGCTGCGGGTCGCCGGGGAGGGGCCCGCGCTGATCGACTGGCTGGTGCGGATCGGCGTCCCGTTCGACCGCACCGACGACGCCGCGCTGGCCCTCGGGCTCGAGGCGGCGCACGGCCGCCGCCGCATCGTCCGCTCCGGCGGCGACGCCACCGGCGCCCGCGTCCTCGAAGGGCTGGTGCGGGCCGTGCTGGAGGCGCCCTCCGTCGAGATCGTCACCGCGCGAGCGTGCGATCTCCTGCGGGACACGAATGGGGCGGTGGCGGGCGTTGTCGCCGAGCGCGACGGCGCGCTGTTCCGCATCCCGGCCCGCGCCGTGGTGCTCGCCACCGGCGGCGTCGGCGCGCTCTATGCCGCGACGACGAACCCGCCGGGCGCCGTCGGCCGCGGGCTGGCGCTCGCCGCCCGGGCCGGCGCGGTGATGCGCGACATGGAGTTCGTCCAGTTCCACCCGACCGCCATCGCGGCCGGCGCCGACCCGATGCCGCTCGCCACCGAGGCCCTGCGCGGCGAGGGTGCCCGCCTCATCGACGAGACCGGCGCGGCCGTGATGGCCGGCATCGCGGGCGGCGACCTCGCCCCCCGCGACGTGGTCGCCCGCGGCATCTTCCAGGCGCTGCAGCGGGGCCGCACGGTGTACCTCGACGCCCGGGGCGCACTCGGGGCCGCGATGCCGACGCGCTTCCCGACGGTGGCGGGGCTCTGCGCCGCCGCCGGCATCGACCCGGCCGTGCAGGCGATTCCCGTCCGTCCGGCCGCGCACTACCACATGGGCGGCGTGAAGGTGGACGCCCACGGCGCCACCTCGGTGCCGGGCCTCTACGCCTGCGGCGAGGTCTCCTCCACGGGCCTCCACGGCGCCAACCGGCTCGCCAGCAACTCCCTGCTGGAGGGCTTGGCCTACGCGCGCTTCATCGCCGACGGTCTCGACGCGCCGCCGCCCGCCGCCATCGTGCCGGAGGCCGTGTCCGCGCGCGCCGCCGGCGATCTGCCGGCGATCCGCGCGCTGATGGAGAGCAGAGTCGGCGTCGTGCGCGACGCCGGGGGGCTCGCCGAGGCCGTCGCCGTCCTGGAGCCCGGGGCGGAGACCTGCGACGCCGCCCTCGTCGCACTGCTCATCGCCCGCGGCGCGCTCGCCCGCCGGGAGAGCCGCGGCGCCCACTGGCGCAGCGACTTCCCCCACCTCGCTCCGGCCGCGCACACCGAAGCGACGCTGTTTGACGCGATCGCCGCGCCCCGCGCGGCTCCGTCCACCGAGGAGGTGCTGACGCCATGATTCAGTCGGTTCTCTCCGAAGAGATCCTTCCCCTGCCGCGGCTCCTCGTGGAGCCCGTGGTGCGCGCCGCCCTGCTGGAGGATCTCGGCCGGGCCGGCGACATCACCACCGACGCCATCGTCCCGCCGGGCGAGCGGATGCGCGGCGTGATCGCCTCGCGGCAGGACGGCGTCATCTCGGGCACCGACGCCGCCGCCATCGCCTTCGCGCTGGTGGACCCGGCCGTCACCGTCACGGTCGAGCGCGGCGACGGCGCCCGCGTGGCGCCGGGCGACGTGGTGCTGCGTCTCGAAGGCCCGGCGCGGGCGATCCTCACGGCCGAGCGCGTGGCGCTGAACCTGCTCTGCCGGATGTCGGGCGTGGCCACCGCGACCCACGGCCTCGTCGAGGCCGCGCGCCCGCACGGCAAGGCCTCGATCGTCTGCACCCGCAAGACCACGCCGGGCCTGCGCGCCCTGGAGAAGCACGCGGTCCGCGCCGGCGGCGGCTCGAACCACCGCTTCGGCCTCGACGACGCGGTGCTGATCAAGGACAACCACGTGGCGGTGGCCGGCGGCATCGTCCCGGCGATCGAGCGCGCCCGGTCCCGGGCCGGCCACCTGGTGAAGATCGAGTGCGAGGTCGACAGCCTGGAGCAGCTGGAGGAGGCCCTCTCGGTCGGGGTCGACGCGGTGCTCCTCGACAATATGGGGCCGGACCGGCTCACCCGCGCGGTGGCGATGATCGACGGTCGCGCCCTCGCCGAGGCGTCGGGCCGGATCACCCGCGAGACGGTGGGCGCCGTCGCAGCCTCGGGCGTCGACCTGATCTCCTGCGGCTGGATCACCCATTCGGCAGCGATCATCGACCTGGGGCTCGACGCCGCCTGATCGGCGGGCCCCGCTCGCCACCGGCGCGGCGGGGCCGCCGCGGGCCTTCGACTGTCATCACGTTCGGGTGACGAGTGTTCGTCGCGGTCGCTCGCGAGATCTGCCGAGTCTATCGCCGAACGCGCGACTCGCTAAGATTTCGCCCCACAGCGACGCCATCGACCGGACCCGACCGTGAGCCAAGCTCTGCCTTCCGCGGCTGCCCAGGCGGTCGATCTTCCGGCGGCGCCGGTGGCGCGCAAGCCCGGCGCGACCCGCCACGGGCCGGGCGCCGCGCTCATGCTGGGCGCGCTGGGCGTCGTGTACGGCGACATCGGCACGAGCCCGCTCTACGCGTTCAAGGAGGCGGTGAAGGCGGCGACCGCGGGCGGCGCCTCGGTGCCGGCAGCCGCCACGGGCGCGGTGTCGCTGATCCTGTGGGCGCTGATCCTGATCGTGTCGCTGAAATACGCGGTGCTGATCCTGCGGGCCGACAACCGCGGCGAGGGCGGCATCGTCGCCATGCTGGCGCTGCTCGGCGCCCGTCAGGCCCGGCCGGGCACGTGGAAGGCGCTGCTCCTGGTGGTCGGGCTGGTGGGCGCGGCCCTGCTCTACGGCGACGGCGCGATCACGCCGGCGATCTCGGTCCTGTCGGCGATCGAGGGGCTGAAGGTCGACGCGCCGTCACTCGGCCCGTACGTCGTGCCGATCACCCTGGTGATCCTGGTCGGGCTGTTCCTCGTCCAGCACAAGGGCGTGGCCGCCATCGGCCGGGTCTTCGGACCCGTCATGCTCGTCTGGTTCGTCGTCCTGGTCCTGCTCGCTCTCCCGAGCATCCTGCGCGCGCCGGAGATCCTGTCGGCGGCCAACCCGTTCCGGGCGGTGGACTTCCTGATCCATGCCGGCTGGCACGTCAGCTTCCTGATGCTGGGCGCGGCGTTCCTGGCGGTGACCGGCGGCGAGGCGATGTACGCCGATCTCGGCCATTTCGGCGCCCCGGCGATCCGGATCGCGTGGTTCGGCCTCGTCCTGCCGGCGCTGCTGATCCACTATTGCGGGCAGGGCGCGCTGATCATCGCCGACCCGAGCGCGATCGAGAATCCGTTCTACCGGCTCGCGCCGGACTGGGCGCATTACCCTCTGGTGGCGCTCGCCACGATGGCGACCGTCATCGCCTCGCAGGCGGTGATCTCGGGCGTCTACTCGCTCACCCAGCAGTCGATCCAGCTCGGCTTCATGCCGATGATGCGGGTGGTGCACACCGACGAGGACGAGCGCGGCCAGATCTACGTGCCGGCGGTGAACTGGCTGCTCGCCGCGGCGACCCTGACGGCCGTGGTGGTGTTCGGCTCCTCCGACGCGCTCGCCGGCGCCTACGGCATCGCGGTCTCGGCACTCATGGGCATCACCACGCTGCTCGCCGCGCTGATCGCGCTCCGCTGGGGCTACAACCCGGTCCTGGTCCTCGCGGTCAACGGCTTCTTCCTCGGCATCGACCTCGTGTTCTTCTCCGCCAACAGCGTGAAGCTGTTCGAGGGCGGCTGGTTTCCGCTGCTGCTCGCCGCCGCGGTCGCCTTCCTGATGCTGACCTGGATGAAGGGCAACCTCGTCCTCGAGTCGGTCCGGCAGACCATGCGCATGTCCGAGGCGGCCTTCCTGTCCAGCCTCAGCTCGCACCCGCCGGTGACGCTGCCCGGAACCGCGGCCTTCCTGACCGCCGCCACCGAGGGCATCCCGATGGCGCTGGGCCGCCTGCTGGAGCGCAGCCGCTGCCTGCATGAGCGGATCCTGCTGATCACCGTCATCTACGAGGAGGAGCCGGTGATCCCGGCGAGCGAGCGGGCGCAGGTCACCCTGGTGGCGCAGGGGATCCGCAGGGCGATCTCCGAGTACACGCCGGGCATGGAGCGCGTCGTGCTGCGCTACGGCTTCATGCAGATTGCCTCGATCCCCGAGGGGCTGCAATGCGCGGTGGCGAGCGGGCTGCTGCCGCCGGAATATCTCGAGGACATGACCTACTTCGTCGGCCACGAGGTGGTGATCCCGTCGCCGACCCATCCCGGCATGGCGCCGTGGCGGGAGGGCCTGTTCGCCTTCATGAAGCGGAACGCCGAGCGCACCGGCGCCCATTTCGGCCTGCCGACCCGGCAGATCGTGGAGGTGGGCACCGAGATCGAGATCTGACCGGCCGCGGCGCGCGCGGGGGCCACGCTGCGGAGGCCGAGGCCGGCCGTCTTTCGCATTGAAAACGGCCCCGTTCGCCAGCATATCGCCACCGCAATTTCCCCCACAGCGGAGGCATCACCCGTGAGCGAGACGATCGAGCGGCACGAGTTCGGGGCGGAGGTGGGTCGCCTCCTCGACCTCGTCGTGCACGCGCTCTACTCCGACCGCGAGATCTTCCTGCGCGAACTCGTCGCCAACGCCGCCGACGCCATGGACCGGCGGCGATTCGAGGCGCTGACCTCGGCGGCGAGCGCCCTGCCGCCGGAGGCCAAGGTCCGAATCGCGCCCGACAAGGAGGCGCGGACCCTGACCGTTTCGGACGCCGGCATCGGCATGACCAAGGAGGATCTCGCCACCAACCTCGGGACCATCGCGCGCTCCGGCACGCGGGCCTTCTCGCAGACGCTGGAATCCGCCAAGGCCGAGGACCGACCGAGCCTGATCGGCCAGTTCGGCGTCGGCTTCTACTCGGCCTTCATGGTCGCCGACCGAGTCACCGTCACGTCGCGCCGCGCCGGCAGCGACGAGGCTTGGACCTGGGCCTCGGAAGGGCAGGGCAGCTACACGCTGGAGCCGGCCACGCGGGCCGAACCCGGCACCGACATCGTCCTGCACCTCAAGGCGGATGCCGACGAGTACCTCGAGCCCTACCGCCTCGACCATCTGGTGCGGAAATGGGCCGACTTCATCACCGTGCCGATCGCCGTCGTGCGCGACGGCAAGGACGAGTCGGCCAACCAGGGCACCGCGCTCTGGCGCAAGGCGAAGTCCGAGGTCACCGAGGAGCAGTACGAGGAATTCTACCACTCCATCGGCATGAACTTCGACAAGCCGTGGGCGACGCTTCACTGGCGCGCCGAGGGTCAGCTCGAGTTCTCCGCCCTGCTCTTCATCCCCGGCTCGAAGCCGTTCCAGGCCCTCGAGAACGAGCGGCAGAGCAAGGTCCGGCTCCATGTCCGACGGATGTTCATCACCGACGAGGCCGAACTGCTGCCGCCGTGGCTGCGCTTCGTCCAGGGCGTGGTCGACACCGAGGACCTGCCGCTGAACGTCTCCCGCGAGATGCTGCAGTCGACCCCGGCGCTCGCCCGGATCCGCCGCGCGGTTACCGGGCGCGTCGTCTCCGAACTCACCACCCGCGCCAAGGACGCGGAGGGCTACCAGTCCTTCTGGGAGAACTTCGGCCCCGTCCTCAAGGAGGGCATCTACGAGGATTTCGAGCGTCGGGGCGAGATCGCGCCGCTCCTGCGCTTCCGCTCCTCGGCGGTCGAGGGCTGGACCTCGCTGCCCGACTACGTGTCCCGCATGAAGGACGGCCAGGAGGCGATCTACTACCTCGTCGCCGACGATGCCGAGGCGCTGAAGTCGTCGCCGCAACTGGAGGGCTTCCGGGCCCGCGGCCTCGAGGTGCTGCTCCTCTCCGACCACGTCGACGCCTTCTGGCCCGATCAGCTCGGCACCTTCGACGGGAAGCCGCTCCGCTCGATCACCAAGGGGGGGCTCGACCTCTCGAAGTTCGCGCTCGAGGGCGAGCAGCCGGAGGCGCCCGAGGGCATCGACGCCTTCGTCGCCGCCGTGAAGACGGCCCTGGGCGCCGAGGTCTCGGACGTGCGCACCACCGACCGGCTCGTGGATTCGGCCGTGGTTCTCTCGGCCGGCAGCGGCGGGCCCGACTTGCAGATGCAGCGGCTCATGCGCCGGGCCGGGCGGGCCGGCGCCGGGCAGCCGGTTCTGGAGATCAACCCGCGCCACCCGCTGATCCGGGCGCTGGCCGCGGCGCCCGAATCGGAGGTGCCGCAGGCCGCCGGCACGCTCCTCGACCTCGCCCGCATCCAGGACGGCGACAGCCCCCGCGACCCGGCGGCCTTCGCCCGCACGGTGGCGGCGGCCCTCGCGGCCGCGCGGGGCGCGTAGGACTACGGAGACCCGCGCCGCGCGCCGCCGGGAGGCCGCGCGCGGCGTGTGTCTCCACACACCTCCGTTCGGGATGATTGTGGGTTCGGTTGATCATTCGGAAATGGTCAAGCCATAACTTCGCCACCGGTCGGGATCATTGCCCGGCCGATGGCGCGGGCGCGGTGGGGGCCGCAGGCGTCTGAGCCGAACCCTCTCGCGCGCCTCGGGCGCGCCTCACGGACGCTGCATGAACCCGGTCGAGGCTGAAGCCGGCAACGGACAGGCGGTCGCGGCGGCGCGGACCCGGGCCCACGCCCGGGCGTATCGCCACAGCGGACGCGTGCGCGCCATGCGCCGGCTGATCCCGGTGGTCGCCGGCGGCGCGGTGGCGCTGCTGTTGGCCTACCTGTTCAACCCCTTCGCGGCACCGTTGCCGGGCGTCTCGGTCGGTCCGGTGACGCTGGCCGGTTCGAAGGTCCGCATGGAGAATCCGCGGCTCTCGGGCTTCCGCCAGGGCACCCGCGGCTACGAGGTGACGGCCGACGCCGCGCTCCAGGACGTGCGCAAGCCGAGCCAGATCGAGCTGCAGCAGATGCGCGGCCACATCGCCACCGACGATCAGGGCGGCATCGCCCGCCTCGCGGCGACGTCGGGCCTGTTCGACACCGCCCGCGAGGCGCTCGACCTGAAGGACGACATCCGCATCTGGACCGACAAGGGCGAGGAGGCGCGCCTGCGCTCCGCCGCCGTCGCGTTCAAGACCGGGTCCATCAGCTCGCAGGAGCCCGTCACGGTCTCGAGCCCGCGGGCCAACGTGAAGGCCGACACCCTCGACGTCGTCGAGAATGGCAAGCGGATCTCCTTCATCGGCAACGTCCACGTGGTCATCGCGAACGAGGAGCAGGCGGAGAAGCCGCAGGCCCGCATTCTGACCTCCGATGCCGAAGCCGCGGACGTTGCCCGATGAGAGCCGCCCGCACCCTCTGGGCCGCCCTGGCGGCCGGGCTGCTCCTCGCCGGCCCGGCGCTGGCCGAGAAGCCGGCGCGGAAAGATTCGCCCTTCGGCAATATCGGCGGCGGCGGCAAGGATCCGATCAAGATCGACGCCGACCGGCTCGACGTGTTCGACCGGGAGAACAAGGCGGTCTTCGCCGGCAACGTCGTGGCCGTGCAGGGCGACAGCACCATCCGCTGCTCGACCATGACGGTGACCTACAAGCGCGGCAGGGACGCCCCCGGCAAGGGCGCCAGGGGCGACGCCAAGACTGAAGCGCGGGACGAGGGCGCCGACGCGGCGTTGCGGAACCCCGCCGAGAACGGGATTCAGAAGGTCGACTGCGCCGGGCCGGTGACGGTGGTGCAGAAGGATCAGGTCGCCACCGGCGACCACGCGGTGTTCGACCAGGACGCCAAGCGGATCGTGCTGACCGGCAACGTCGTCCTGAGCCAGTGCCAGAACGTCACCCGCGGGCAGCGGCTCGTCTACGACATGAACACCGGGCGCGCGAACATGGACCCGGTGGCGGGGGGGCGCGTCTCGGCCCTGTTCGTGCCCGGAGAGAAGTCCGACGCCAAGGACGGCAAGGCGAAGGGCTGCACCCAGCCGCCGCCCAGGCCGAAGGCGCAGGTCGATTGAGCGGCGCCGTGGCGTTCCAGGCGGGCCCGCAGGAGCCGGCGGGCCGGACGGGCTGGCTCGGCCGCCTGTTCGGCCGGCGCGCGCGGCCGAACGAGGCCGCCGAGTCCGACGGCTGGTCCGCGGCCGATGAGGGTGGCCTCGGCATCCTCAGCGTGCGCGGCCTGCGCAAGAGCTACGGCGCCCGCACGGTCGTCCACGAGGCCGGCCTCACCGTGCGCACCGGCGAAGCCGTCGGACTGCTCGGGCCGAACGGCGCCGGCAAGACCACGATCTTCTACATGATCACCGGGCTTGTGGCGGCCGACCGCGGCCACATCACCCTGGACGGCCTGCCGATCACGCACCTGCCCATGTACCAGCGGGCGCGGCTCGGGATCGGCTACCTGCCGCAGGAGGCCTCGATCTTCCGCGGGCTCACCGTGGAGGACAACATCCGCGCGGTGCTGGAGGTGGTCGAGCCCGATCGCAAGACGCGCGCGCGCAAGCTCGATTCCCTGCTCGAGGAATTCGACATCGCGCGCCTGCGCAAGTCGCCCTCGATCGCGCTCTCGGGCGGCGAGCGGCGGCGCTGCGAGATCGCCCGGGCGCTCGCCTCCTCGCCGACCTTCATGCTGCTGGACGAGCCCTTCGCGGGCATCGACCCGATCGCAGTCGGCGACATCCAGGATCTGGTGAAGCATCTGAAGCAGCGCGGCATCGGCGTGCTGATCACCGACCACAACGTCCGCGAGACGCTGGGCCTGATCGACCGCGCCTACATCGCCCATTCCGGCCGAATCCTCACGGAGGGCACGCCCGAGGAGATCGTGGCGAACCCGGACGCGCGCCGGCTCTATCTCGGCGAGGATTTCCGGCTCTAAGCCGGCCGCCGCACCCGCACGGGCAGGGCGGGCGGTCGCTCAGCCCTTCCAGTTCTTCAGCGCCGCGAACGGGCTGTCCGAGCCGGCCGGCTTCTCCGGGTTCAGCACCGGCTCCACCTGGGCGATCGCGTCCGCCATCGAGAAGGCCGACCCGCTCTGGAGCCGGCCGCCCGCCGCGTCGCGGTGGCCGCCGCCGCGGAACAGGCGGGCGCCGTCGAGGGCCGTGCCGTCGTTGGACCGGAACGACAGCGTGCCCATCCGCTGGACGTTGACCACGCGCTTGGCCCGGCCCGCATCCATGATCAGGTCGGAGACCCGCTGGAATGTGCCCGAGTCGAGGGCGAAGGACAGGAGCGTGCCGTCCTTCAGCGGTCGGAACAGGGAGTCCGAGCGGGCGAGCGCCCGGGCGAGTCGCATGCGCGTCGTCAGGGTGGGGTCGTCGTCCGGCGCGTCGCGCAGCAGCGCGTCGACCACGCCGGCGCGGATCGCCGAGGCGCGGCGCTCCAGATCGGCCGGGCTCGCCCCGTCCCGCAGGGCGGCGGCGGCCGCGAGGAGGATCTCGGACACGAAGCGGTCGTGCCAGGGATGCCCGACCGGCACGTAGCTCGACACGACCTCCCAGAACAGCTCGTCCAGGGCGAGGCCGCCCCGGAAGGCGGGGCTCTCCTTGCGCCACAGGTCGAGGGCATCGACCGCGGTGAGCAGGCTCGACAGGTCGGTCGCGGGCTCGTGCGTGGCGAACAGGGCCCGGTGCTCGAAGGTCATCCGCGTGGCGCAGATGTCGTCCTCGATCAGCACGGCGATCTCGGGGTCGCCCAGGTCGATCCGGTGGAGCGCCGGCCGCTCGGCGTCGGGCGCCGCGTCCAGGCCCAGGCGCCGCAGCTGGTCGAGGGAGGAGGCGTGGTGGTCGAGGACCACGAGCCGGTGCTTCTGCCCGTCCGCGCGTCGCCGGTTCATCGCGGCGAACTTCTTCAGGCCCGCGATGGTCTGCTCCTCCAGGCCGAGGTCGGTCATCAGCAGGATCTCGCGCTCCGCCGCGCGGCCGAGGCGCTTGATCTCGTCCTCGAAGACGGGGCCGACATCGCTGTAGCGCGGCACGTGGACGACGCGCTCGACCGTGGCGCAGGCGGCGGCGACCGTGGAGGCGCCGTAGCCGTCGAGGTCGTGGTGGGTGATCTGGATCAGGCGCAACGGGCGGACTCGAAGGGTGACGGAGCGGCCCGTCTACGACGCCCGGCGCCGGGAGGCGAGGGGCGGCGGGCCTTCCGTCCGGCGGCATTCGGTGCAGAATGGTCCCGGGCCGCCGCGAGTCGCGAAGGACCGGCCGGCCACGGAGACCCCCAAGGGGCCCGTCATACCGGGAGGACACGATGGCCCTGGCCGCAACGCCGCGCGTGCGCCGCATCCAGACGATCTCGCTCGCCCTGCTCGTCACGGCGGGCGTCGTCAACTACGTCGACCGGGCCACCCTGGCGGTGGCCAACCCGCTGATCCGCGAGGATCTCGGCCTCTCGATCCCCGACATGGGATTGCTGCTCTCGGCCTTCCTCTGGGCCTACGCCTTCGCGCAGCTCCCGGCCGGGGCGCTCGCCGACCGGCTCGGCCCGCGCCTGACGCTGACGCTCGGCCTGACCTGCTGGTCGTTCGGCCAGATGCTCGGCGGCGCGGTGACGTCGTTCTGGCAGTTCGTGAGCGCGCGGATCGTGCTCGGTGTCGGCGAGGCGCCGCATTTTCCGACCTGCGCCCGGGTCTCCCGGGACTGGTTCAACATCCGCCAGCGCGGCACCGCCACGGGAATCTGGAACTGCGCCTCCTCGCTCGGGACCTTCCTGGCCCTGCCGCTGCTCACCTTCCTCATGGTGAGCTTCGGCTGGCGGGCGATGTTCGTCATCATGGGCGCGGCCGGCCTCGTGCTCGCCGCGATCGTCTACCTGGTCTTCCGCAACCCGCGCGAGACCGACCTGACGCCGGGGGAGCGCGCCTTCCTGGAAGAGGGCGACGCCCCGAACGCGAGCCGCGCGGTCACCTGGAGCGCGTGGCGACGGCTCTTCGGGTTCCGCACCAGCTGGGGGATGATCGTCGGCTATTTCGGCTGCATCTACATGACGTGGCTCTACACCGCGTGGCTGCCGAGCTACCTCGAGATCGAGCGACACTTCACCCTGCAGAAGACCGGCCTCGTCGGCTCGATCCCCTTCGCCTTCGGCGTGCTGGGCGGGATCCTGGGCGGCCGCGTCGTCGATGTCCTCGTCCGCCGCGGCGTCGACCCGATCCGCAGCCGCAAGATCCCGATGGTCGGCTCCCTGGTGGCGACTGCCGCCTTCACGGTGGTGGCGGCGCTGACGCCGAGCGACACCCTCGCCATCGCCTGCATCTCGGCCTCGCTGTTCCTGGTCTACATGAGCTCGTCGTCGGCCTGGGCGATGGCCTCCGTGGCGGCGCCGGCGAGCTGCACGGCGTCGCTCGGCGCCATGCAGAATTTCGGCGGCTACATCGGCGGCGCCCTGGCGCCGACCGTGACGGGCTTCATCGTCGGCGGCACGGGCCACTTCTCCATGGCCTTCATCACCGGGGCCGCGATCGCCCTGGTGGCGGCCCTGGGCTACTGGACGCTGATCCAGGATCCCATCGCCGACGAGGGACCGGAGAGCCCGATCGTCGGCGCGCTCGGGGCCGCGCGCTAGGCGGGCCGACCGCGCTTCCTTGGCGTCAGCCCCTCGCGTCACCCCCGCAGGTTCGGCGCGGCGAGGATCAGGTCGCGGAGGTGCGTGCGGGCCGTGAAGCTGCGGCGCATCAGGTCGACGAAGGTGGCGGCCGGCCCGTCCCAGTCGTGGCGCGCCGCGTGGGCGCGCGCGGCGGTGGCGTCGAAGGGCAGCCGCCCCTCGATCGCCGCCGCCATCAGCTCGGTGAGCCGCTCGACCCGGTCGGGGGCGTCCGGGTCGAAGTAGCTCGCCGCGCTGCCGCCGGCCTCCGGGATGGCCGTGAGGCTCGAGGCGATCACCGGCGTCCCGCGGGCGAGGCTGTCGAGGACAGGGATGCCCCAGCCCTCGCCGCGGCTCGGGAAGACCAGGGCGGCGGCCCGGGCGTAGAGGTCGGACAGGCCCCGGTCGTCGATGCCGGCGATGTGCACCGCGTCCGGCGTCCGGGCGAGGCGGTCGAGGGTCTCGGGCCGCTCGCCGTCGCCCTTGCCGACGACGATCAGCCGGGCCGCGCCCTGCGGCAGCCGCGCGAAGGCGTCGAGGACGAGGCCGAGATTCTTCCGCGGCTCCAGCCGGCCGACCATCAGCAGGTAGGGGCGCCCGTCGGCGAGCGGCGTCCGCTCCGTGACCGCCTGCGGCGGCGTGGAGCCGCAGCGCACCTCGGCGATGCGCTCCCGCGCGATGCCGTAGACGTTGGCGATGGAGTCGCGGCTGTAGTCGGAGATGGTCAGGACCAGCTTGGCGCGCCGCGCCGAGAGCCGGGTCAGGATCTTGTTCCGCCAGCGCATCGACCAGGGGAAGAATTCGGGATGCGTCTCGAACAGGATGTCGTGGACCACGACCACCTGCCGGTCGCCCGGCACCAGCGGCGGGGCGATGTAGGTAGTCAGCAGCGTGTCCAGCCGGTCGCGCAGGAACAGCCACGGCCAGACCAGGGTCAGCCGCACGGTCGCGGGCACGCGCGGTAGCCGTTGGTGCTCGATGTTGTCGCCCGAGACGATGCGGGCGCAGGCCTCCGGGTCGCCGGAATAGACTACGTAGGTGGCGTCCGGGTGGCGGGCGGCGGCCCGCCCGATGATGTTCACGAGCCAGGTCCGGCTGCCCTGCGGCTTGCCGGTGAGCACGTGCGCGTCGATGCCGATGCGAAGCATGTTACGGGCTCCTGTAGGCGCCGAAGGTCGGGGCCTCGCCGGGGGCGTAGGCCTGGCCGGCGATGTCGCGGGTGGCGCCGAGCGGGATGCCGGCGCGGGCCGGGGGCGCCGTCAGGGCGAGTCCGCCGGTCATGGGGTTCGCGGGATCGCGGAAGGCGGGCGTGCCGGTGAGGTCGGGACCCTGGCCGTTGAGCGGCAGGCTCGCCCCGTCGCCGGTGGCCTGCGTGTCCCAGCGGTAGAGCGGGGCGCCGACGGCGCTGCCGAGGAAGTTCGGCCCGATCGCGTTGTTGTTGTCGGTGGTGGTCGCCTCGACCACGATCGCGGCGACGTTCGGCCGCGTCGCGTAGGCGATGTTGTTGAGGACCCGGTTGTTCGACGTGCGGTCGACCTGCTTGGTGTAGTCGGAGGCGAGCACGATCTCGCCGCGGTAGACGTGCTTGCCGCCGGAATCGCGCATGTTGCCGTAAGTCGTGTTGTTCACCACCGTGTTAGAGCCGGCGTCGAACAGGTTGATCCCGGCACCGTCATTGTCGGCCGCGACGTTGAACGCGACGACGTTGCCGTCGCACCACTGGTCGATCTGGATCCCGTTGCCGTCCTGGCCGGTCGTCTCCTTCTGGCCGGTGACAATGTTGTACCGGATGGTGTTGCGGTCGCCCGCGTCCTGGGCGGCGTCCTTCGCGTAGACGTGGATGCCGGAGGTGCCCGACATCCCCACGCCGTTGCCCGAGACGCGGTTGCCCTCCACCACGTAGCCGGAGCCGTTGATCTCCATCCCGTGGATGCCGTTGCCGGTCACGGTGTTGTCGAGGATGTAGCTCGGGTCCTCCCGGGGCGCGTTGATCACGTCGACCGCCACACCGTGGGTCTGGTTGTCGGCGAGGGTGTTGCCGCTGATGCGGTGACCCGCCCCGGCACCGTCACCGATCCAGATCCCCAGGCCGGAGCGTGACACGGTCGAGCCCGCGACCGTGACGTGGCTCGATCCCCGGCGGATGATGAAGCCGGAATTCACCGCGCCCTGCACGGTGAGGCCTGTGACCGTGACGTAGACGGCGTTCTCGAACACCACGGAGTTGGACAGGCGCGGCTGCGTGCCGGGTTCTGCCGCCACCGTCACGGGCGCCGCCGCGGTCCCGCGCGACCCGACGAACACGACGTCGCCGTAGCTGCCGCCGCGGACGAGCACGCTCGAGCCGGGACCGAGCGCGGCGAAGGGCACGTCGGCGAGCCGTGCCACCGTGGTGTAGCCGGGCTTCGTGCCGCCGGCGGGGTCGACCAAGATGTTCTGCTGCACCTGCGCGTCGGCCGGCCCGCAGGCGGCCAGGAGAGGCAGCACCAGCGCCGACAGGGCGCAGCCGAGGACCGTGCGGGGCCGCCTCATGCCGCGAGGGCCCGGGCGATGGCGAGGCGCTTGCGCCGCTGGAACAGACGCCGCCACACGGTCCGGCCGGCCTCCGGGCTGATCCGCGTCAGCGCGCGGGCCGCCATCTGCCAGCCGGGCAGGAGCGCCTGCGGCATCGCGAGGTCGGCGACCCGGTGGCGCGCCGCCGCGCCGAGCGGCGGCGGCCCGACGAGGCCGAGGCGGCCGAGATCGGCCACGAGGTCCGGGCGCTTGCGGTACCACAGCACCAGGGCCGCGCCCTCGCGCTCGGCGATGCGCAGATAGGCCGCCTCGTCGAGGAGATGGTGGTGGTAGCCCAGCGCCTCGGGGGCGTAGAACAGGCGCATGCCGCGCCGGGCCAGCCGCTCGCCCAGCTCGATGTCCTCGTGCCAGAACAGCTTCGGATCGAAGCCCCCGGCTTCCCCCAGGAAGTGCCGGTCGACGCTGACGTTGCAGGTCAGGAACGCGTCCCAGCCGACCTCCTCGCGGCCCGCCAGGGCGTCGTAGGAGGCGTCGTGGTGGAGCGCCGAGAACGGCGAGAAGGGCAGCGCCGGGTCGATGGTCATCCGGCCGAGGATCGCGGTCTCCCGCCCGCCCCGCCGGGTGTGGGCGAGCCGGTGCGCCTCGACGAGGCTCGGCACCGGGATGGTGTCGTCGTTGACGATCAGGAGGCGCTCGCCCCGGGCCGCCGCGATGGCGCGGTTGCGGGCGGCGTTCGCCCCGGCATTCTCCTGGCGCAGGTGCACCACGGGGATCCGGCCCGTGGCGACAGCGCGGCTGACGATTGTCCCGGTGTGATCGGTCGAGCCGTCGTCGCAGACGACGATCTCGAAGGGCGCCTCCGTCTCCTGCCGGTCGAAGGCCCGCAGGCACAGACGCAGCGTGTCGGCGCGGTTGTAGGTCGGGATGATGACCGAGAGCACGGGTCCATCGCTCATGACGAGGCTTCCGGAAGCGGGAGGGGGAGGGGATCGGACGGGTTGCGGCGCAGGCACAGCCACCCCGCGGCGGCGGTCGCGAGGGTCGCGACGGCGGGCACCGTCACGGGGACCAGCGCGGCGGGGCCGGCTGCCCAGGCGAGGGCGGTGAGGAGGGCCGGCGCGGCGAGGGTCGGCACGTCGGCCAGGGCGAGCGGCGGTCCGGCCTCCCGCCAGAAGGCCTGAGCCAGGACGCCGAGCATCGCCGCCTCGGCGAGCAGCGCGGCGAGGCCCGCGCCGAGGAGCGGATCCCAGGGGATCAGCAGCGTGCAGGCGATGAGGTTGGTGACGCAGGCCGCCGCGCTGCCGCGTACCGCGAAACCGGTCCGGCCCAGCGGGACGAGGCCCGCGAACAGGACCGTGGCGGCGATCAGCAGGACGCTCATCCCGGTGGCGACGCGCAGCACCGGGACGGCGCCGCCGAAATCCGGACCGAAGGCGAGGCGTACCAGGGGCTCCGCGAGGGCGCAGGCCGCCACCGCTCCGGCGCAGGACGCGGCGAGGATCGGCACCAAAGCGCCGCGGACCCGCGCGCGCAGGGCGGTCGTGCCGGCGCGCGACCGTCCGTCAACCAGGGGCCCGACGGCGCGCCCGAAGACCGGCACCAGCGGCGCGCACAGGGTGATCGCCACCGCGGCGCCGAACTCGAAGAACCGGAAGCCGGCCGTGAACTGGCCGAGCTCGGCCGCGCCCGCGAAGGCGGCCAGCATCATCAGGCTGATCCGGCCGTTGAGCGAGCCGAGGGCGTTCGAGACGCCCACCCCCGCCGCGGCCCGGATCGTCGCGAGCGCGTGCGGCAGCGAGGCGGGGCGGGCGGGCACGAGGTGCAGCGCCAGCGCCAGCCCGACCGCGCCGTACGCGATGCCGGCGGCCACCGCCACGAGGCTGAGCGCCGCCTCCGGAAGCTGAAGCCAGAGCGCGAGTGCCGTCCCGCCGATCAGCAGGGCGGCGTTGGCGAGCGACGGCCAGACGGACCAGCCCGGCCGCCCGCAGACCTGGAACAGGGCGTCGAGGAAGCGGGCGGCCGCGAGCGGCATCAGCAGGGCGGCGAGCGCGAGGGCGGGCCGGATCGAATCCGGCAGCATCGGCAGGACGCCGAGGAGCGCGGCACCCGTCCCGAGGCCGAGAACGAGGCGCGCCGACAGCATCCGGCCGAACTCGGCCGCCCGCATCTCCGGTCTGACCGCGCCGAGCCGCGCCCCGAATGTCAGCGTGGTGCCGAAATCCGCCGCGATCAGCGCCACCGCGAGGATCGCCAGGGCGAGGCCGTAGCGGCCCAGCGCCGCCGGGCCGGCGAAATGGCCGACCATCACGAAGGCCGCGAAGCCGGCCGCGAGGTAGACGCCGCGCCCCGCCGCCTGCCCGAGCAGGTTCGCGCCGTAGCGCAGCCCGCCGGCGCGCCTCCGTCCCGACAATCGGTTTACCAAGCGGAGCATCTCTCGGTGAAGCCTGACTGAAAACTGCGACCTACGATTGCATCGTGGCAGGCTGCGTATGGCTTGCAACCGCAAGCTCAATTTATGGTTGCAGAGTTGTCGCGTTGGGAAAAACCGGAGGACTGCGTATGTCCGAGACAGCCGCTGGACCGGATCTGCGTCTCTCGCGCGGAGCGGACGCGGAGGCGGGGCGTCTCCGGTGGGTCGAGGTGCGGGCTGCCCTGTCCGCCGACCGCGATCACTGGCGCCGCCGCGGCGGCGGGCCGGCCCGCCTGCGCCGGGGCTACCACGCGGTCTGGCTCTACCGCCTGTCCCGCTACGCCCACGAGCGCGGCTGGCGGATGGCGGCGTGGCTGCTGTGGCTGGTGAACGGCTGGTGGACGGGCGCCGACATCCCGCCCTCCAGCCGCATCGCCGGCGGCCTGTTCCTGCCGCAGCCCTACGGAACCGTGATCGCCGGCGCCGTGGGCCGCGACGCCGCCTTCGGGATCCAGGCCTCCATCGGCGGCCTGCTGAAGGAGCCGGATCAGGACATCGGCGGCGGTCCCGGCCTCCCTGTGCTGGGCGACGACGTGGTCCTGGAGGCCGGCGCCATCGTGCTCGGGGCCGTGTCGATCGGCGACCGGGCCCGGATCGGTCCGCGGACCACTATCCTCAAGCCCGTCCAGGCCGACGAGGAGGTCATGCCGCAGCCCTGGCGGCCGCTTCCCGGCCGGGGAGTCGCGGCGTGAGCGGTCCGATGACGGATCACCTCACCCTGTCGGGGCTGCGGCGCCTCCTGGCGGCCGACTTCGCCCGCGTCCTGCGCCAGACCACGGGCGGGAAGCCGACCTCGCGGCTCCGGCGCCTGATGCACCTCACGCTGCCGGCCATGCAGGTGGCGATCCTCCACCGGACCGCGCACCTGCTGCACGGCCGGGGCTGGCGCCGCTGCGCCGCCCTGGTGGCGGACCTGTCCCTGCGGCTCACAGGCGCCAGCCTGCATCCGGGCTCGCGCCTCGGGCCCGGCCTGTTCGTGCCGCACCCGGCGCGGGTCGCGTTCTGCGGCACCGGGGGCGCCGACCTGACGCTCCTGCCCGGCACACTGGTCGGGCCGCGGGACTGGATCCTGCCGAGCCAGCCGTTCCCCGCCGACGGCCCCCGCCTGGGCGACGGCGCCGTGGTCGGCGCGCACGCCGCGGTGCAGGGAGCAGTGACCATCGGCGCGGGCGCGACGGTCGGGATCGGGGTCTGCAGCCTCCGGGACGTCCCGGCCGGCACCGTCACGATGGTGGTCCAGCGGCAGCTCCGCAGCGGCGGGCGCGGCTCGGAGGTGGGCCATGGGCGCTAGGACCGGCCGCGCCCGGCCCGCGCCCGTGTCACGCGCGACCGTGCTCCCGGCGCACCGTCCGCTGCGCGCCCCGGCCCTCCCGCTCCGGGGCGAGCTGGCGGCGCAGGACGCGCTCGTAGGCGTCGAAGATGCCGCGCCACGTGAACGCCTCGGCGTGGCGGCGTCGGGACGCCTCGCCCATGACCTCCAGGCGGCGCGGCCCGGCCCGCACGAGGCCGAGAATACCCCGCCGCAGCTCCGTCTCGTCGCCGAAATACAGCGCCTGCGGCCCCGCCACCCAGCGGTTGAACGGGTTGTCGTGGGCGAGGATCGGCGAGCCCGCCCCCAGCGCCTCGACCAGCGAGGGGTTGGTCCCGCCCACCGTGTGGCCGTGGATGTGGAAGCGGGCGTGGAAGCGGAGCGCGGCCACGCGCTCGGCCTCGTAGATCGCGCCGGCGAAGATCACGTCCGGGCCGCCCGCCGCGCGGACGGCGCGGTGATACGGATCGGACTCCGCGAGCTTGCCCAGCACGAGCAGCGGCAGCCCCGGCCGGACCTCGCTCCAGGCCCGCACGATCTGGAGCACGAGGTTCTCGGGCACCACCCGGGCGATCAGCAGGCCGTAATCGCGCGGGCGCAGCCCGAACTTCGCAAGCGGGTCGGTCGAGGCCTCAAGCACCGGGTCGGCGCCGTACGCGATGGTGGAGATCCGTGCGGCGGAGGTCCTGCGGGCGAGGTGCTTGGCGATCTCCGGGTGGTCCGCCACGAGGTGGGTCGAGAACAGGCTGCCGAGGCGCTCGTTCAGCCAGAACCAGGCCTTGGCGGGCTTCGACCAGCGGTCCCGCTTCCACTCGATGCCGTCCATGTTCATGACGCTGCGCTTGGCCGTCAGCCGGTAGAGCAGCGAGAACGCCGCGGTGTTGTAGCCGAGCACGAGGGGCAGGGCGGGCCTGAAAGCCGCCCGCAGGGTGCATTTCAGGTCGAACACGATCGTCGAGACGGCGCCGTCGCCGCGGACCGCGACCGGGATGAGTGTGATCCCGCGCCAGACCGTCAGCGGCGCCGGCTCGCGCACCTGACAGTAGACCTCGACCCGCCAGCCCCGCGCCACGAGCTCCAGCGCGAGGCGCTCCGCCAAAGTCTCGAACCCCCCGTGCGCCGCCGGCACCCCGCGGGTGCCGAGGATCGCCACCGCCGGGCGCCCGCCCGATCCCCCCGCTTTCACACGCGCCGTGGGCGCGGCACGTTCAGAGGAGCCTGAAGCATGGTCACGGTCGAACAGCGTCTGTTCCGGGAGATGGGAGCCGGGGGCTATTCCCGGCACGACCACCGGATGGAGTACATCGTGCGCGTCAACGCGCTGCTCCGGCCGGACATGCGGGTGATGGAGTTCGGCGCGGGGCGCGGCAAGTGGAGCGATGACCCGGTCCCATTGCGGCGGCACCTCGGCGACTTCCGGGGACGCTGCGCCCAGGTCGTCGCCTGCGACGTCGACGAGGCGGTCCTCGGCAACAAGTCGGCCGACGAGGTCCGGCTGATCGGTCACGACGGGGTGCTGCCATTCCCGGACGCGAGCTTCGACCTGATCTCGGCCTTCTCGGTCCTCGAACATATCGAGCATCCCGAGGTCACCGCGGCGGAGCTCGGCCGGGTGCTCGCCCCTGGCGGCTGGCTCTGCGCCTGGACGCCGAACCGCTGGGGCTATGTCGGGATCGGGGCGCGGCTCGTGCCGAAGCGGCTGCACGCCCGGGTGCTGCGCCTCGTCGAGCCGCGGCGGGTCGAGATCGACTCGTTCGTGCCGCTCTACACGATGAACACGGAGGCGGCGCGGAAGCGGCTTTTCCCAACTGACCGGTTCGAGCACTTCACCTACAGTTTCGACGGGCAGCCGTTCTATCATGGCGAGAACATCGTCCTGGGCAAGTTCTGGGAGCTGCTGTTCCGGCTCACGCCGGGCCCGTTCAAGGGCTACCACATGGTGTTCATCCGCAAGCGGCCGTGACGGTTCATAAGATCAGAGACGAAGACTGCGCAGGTGGCCGGCGAACCTGCGCATGTCGTCGGCTTTGCGGGCGAGGTCCGGCTGCCCGCGCAGCCGGGCCGCGAGACCGTAGGCGAGCGCCCGCAGGGTGAAGCCGAGCCGGAGCGGCCCCGAGAAGAAGGCGGGCGACGACAGGGGCCGGCCGGCATTGCGCAGGCTGTAGATGGCGGCCAGCCCATCGAGCCAGCGGGCCGAGCGTGTGCTGCCGGAGCCGCCCTGGAGGTGGGTGACGGCGATGTCCGGGCGGTAGGCGACGCGCCAGCCGGCATCGCGCAGGCGGCAGCCCCAATCCACGTCCTCGCCGTAGAGGAACATCGGGCTCTGCAGGCCGCCGATCGCGGCGATCGCCGAGCGGCGCAGGAGCAGGCAGGCCCCGCAGATCCAGTCCACGTCGAGGGGCCGCGCGCCCTTGGCCTGGCGACTGGCGAGGTAGAGGCCGCGCAGCCCGAAGCGGCCCGACAGGCCGGCGGCGTGGACCAGGATCGAGAGCGGGCGCGGTTCGTAGCCGGCGTCACCGACCTGGTGCGTCCCGTCCGGGAAGGTCAGGCGCGGACCGACCGCCCCGACCTCCGGATGCGCGTCGAGATGGTCCAGCAAGCCCGAGAGCGCGCCCGGGTCGCGCAGGAACGCGTCGGGGTTGAGGAGCAGGATCGCCGCGCCGCGCGCGTGCTTCAGCGCGACGGCATTGCCGCCCGCGAAGCCGTGATTGGTCCGCTCGGCGATCACCTGGACCCAGGGAAAGACCCTCGCGACCCGCTCCGGTGTCCCGTCGGTCGACGCGTTGTCGACGAGGATCACCTCGTAGGGGCGGTCGATGCGGCTCTCCGCCAGCCGTTCCAGGCAGGTCTCGATGTCCTGGCCGGCATTGTACGTGACGATCAGGACGCTGAGGCTGACGGCGCTCACGAACGGTCTCCATACGCTGCCAGGGCTGGTCGCCCCCCGGGCGACGCCGGGCGCGAAGGGTTGCGCGGCGCCGGGTTCCGCTCCGGTCGAGCGCGCGCCGCGCCGATCATGCCGGTGGACGCGACCGCCCGGGACGCTTCGACAGCCCTGCGCCGCTGCGCCGCCCGCACCCCGGCGATCAGCCCGAGGCCGGTGTAGAGCAACTCGGCGATGCCGAGATTCAGGCGGAAGCCCGGATCGACCAGCCCGTGCAGCAGGTGCGCGATCAGGCCGACCGCGCAGGCGGCCGCGATCGCCGCGAGCGGATCGCCCACCGGCGCGCGGCGGGCGGCGCGGAAGCCCCGGACGATGCCGGTGCCGAAGACCAGCACGAAGGCCGCGTAGCCGACGATCCCGACCTCGGTGAGGATCAGGATGTGCAGGTTGTGCACCACGTGGTTCGACCGGTCGAACAATCCGGCGAGACGGGACAGGCCGGTCCTATCGAGGACCGCGAACTGGTTGCCGAAGTTGTTGAGTCCGACGCCGAAGATCGGGAACTGCTCGAACAGCGCCAGGGCCGCCGCGTTCAGCGGGCCGCGCTGGGCGGCCGAGCCGCCGTCGTCGGCGGTGAGCCGCTCCCAGATCAGCGGGCCGGCGTAGAGCGCCGCGACGGCGCCGACGATCGCCAGCAGGCCGAAGACGATCAGGCTCGTCCGGGAGAACAGGCGGTCGCGGTAGACCAGCAGGATCAGGAGGGCGGCCGAGACCGGGAAGGTCAGCCAGGACGCGCGCGACAGGGTCAGGACCACGCCGACCAGGGCCGAGGCGGCGCCCGCGGCGCCCGCGAGGCGCAGGAGGAGCGGCCCGCGCGACAGCGCCAGCGCCAGGGCGAGCGGCCAGACGAACTCGTAGTAGTAGCCGAGGATATTCGGGTGAACCTTCAGTCCGCCGGCGCGGCGCTGGGCCGAGAAGTTGATGTTCTCCTCGACGATCTGTTCCTCGCCGAGCACCGAGAGGCCCAGTTCCGAGCCCGAGATGTATTGCAGGCCCGCCACCGCGGTCTGGACGAGGCAGAGGGCGCAGATCGCCAGCGCGAGGGTCCGGATGTCGGACTCGGACAGGTTCGAGACCGCGACCGAGACCAGGAGCAGGCCGGCGAAGCGCCACGTGTCGAACCAGAGATAGGCCGTGTCGGTGGCGTTGGAGAGCGAGAGCAGCCCCGCGACCAGGAAGCAGAACTGCGTCAGGACGAGGGGCCGGTCGAGGCGCAGGCCCGGAGAAGCCTCCCCGAGGCCCGTGAGCTTCGCGACGATCAGCGCCGCGGCCACCAGCAGGGCGACGCTCACCGTCAGGCCGGCCCCGCCGCCGATGCTCGGCAGGTACTGACCGACGGCCTCGAAATGCTGGAGGAAGCTGACGTCGAGCTTGACCGTCAGCCCGACCGCGAGGGCCACGAGCAGGAGCGGTGTGAGGCGATAGAGGCGCCCGACGATCAGGGCGCCGACCCCGCCGAAGGCCGCCGCGAGGCCGACGACGGCGAATTTCAGCGGCGCCGCGCTCAGGGCGATCGCGCCGGCCGCCGCCGCGAAGCCGATCCCGGCCAGCGGCAGGACCCGCAGCGCGCGGACGGGGGCCGCGCTCACCCGAGCCATCGGTAGAGCCATTTCGGGATCGGTCGCCGGGTGCGGTTGAGGACGACGCCGAGCGGCGCACCGCCGGCAGCCTTGAGGTCGGCCAGGGCGCGCTGTGCCACCGCCCGGCGGGTGCGCTCGGCGCCGATCACCACGATGAAGCCGTCCACGAAGGGCGAGAGCGCGGCGGCGTCGCCGATCTCGGTGATCGGCTCGCAATCCACGATGGCGAGGTCGAAGCGGTCGTCGATCAGCGCGAGGAAATCCTCGACGCGGCCGTCGTCGAGGGTCGCCTCGCGGATGGCCGACGCGCTGCCCGCCGGCACGACGCTCAGGTTCTCGGCAACCGCGTGGACGCCGCGGCTCGGCGCCACCGCGCCGGCGACGATGTCGGCGAAGCCCGGCCGGCCGGTCAGGCCGTAGGCCTCCGCCAGCGACGGGCGCGACCAGTTCGCCTCGATCAGCACCGCGCTGCGGCCCCGCCGGGCGTAGGCGCCGGCGAGTTCGCGGGCGAGGGTGCTCACGCCCTCGCCGGGCTGGACCGCGGTGACGCCGACCCGGCGGACGCGCGCCTCGTGCCGGGTGAGCTGGACGAGTGCCGGTTCGAGGATCGCCGGATCGATGCGGGGTGCGGCTGCGGCGGCGATCATCCGGCGGCTCCTGTCTGCAGCGGCACCGCGGCCAGCACGGGCACCCGCAGCGAGCGGGCGACCTCGGACGCGCTGCGATAGGTCTGGGCCAGGATCTCCGCGAGGGCGACGTAGGCCAGGGCGGCGAGCAGCCCGAGACCGGCCGCGAGGCCGAGGATCAGCGGCCGGTTCGGGCCGGAGGGCAGCCGCGGCGGAACGGCGCGCGCCACCAGGGCCGAGGAGGTGACGGCCTGCGCGTCGAGCCCGGTGCCGGTCTTCAGCGCGTCGATCCGCTTCTGGGTCTCGGTGATCTCGTCGGTGAGCAGGCCCTTCTGCTGGGTCAGCCGGCCGTAGGCCAGCGCCGCGTCGCTCTGGCCGATGGCCGCCCGGCGGCGGGTCTGCTCGATCCCCGTGATGCTCTGGATCTTCTCGGCGAGGACGGCGAGCTTCGCCGTGTCGGCGGCGAGGAGTGCCTGATACTTCTGCCGCGCCAGCGCGGCCAGGTCCCGATCGAGGCTGACGAATTCGGGGGCGGTCGGCCGGAACCGCACCGCCAGTTCGGCGCGCTTCGTCCGCAGGTCCGCCCAGCGCTGGTCGAAGGCCGTGACCGTCGGATCGGCGTCGGGCGGCGTCGGCTGCCAGCGGTCGGGCCCGGCCTCGCGGGTGCGCTTGAGCCGGGTCTCGACCACCTCGCGCTCGATCTGCGCCGCCGATTTCTGCTTGGCGAGGTCGGCCAGGGTGCCGAGATCGTTCTGCTGCTCGATCTCGAAGCTCGCGGTGTTGTTGCCCTTGAGGTAGGTCGCGAGCTGCGCGTCGATGGCGGCGAGGTCGGCCCGGGCGCGGTCCAGCTTGCTCTGGTAGAACGAGGCCGGGGTCTCGTCGGCGTAGACCTCGACGTGGCGACGCTTGTAGGCGTCGAGCAGCCGGTTCAGCGCCTGGGCGGCGAAGTGCGGGTCCGTCCAGGTGAAGCCCGTGAGGATCACGTCCGTCTCCTTCACGAAGACGACCTTGAACGCCGCGAGATAGGCCTCGTAGAGCTTCTCGTCCGGCGTGAGGTGGCGCAGCAGGCCCACCGCCTCGAACGGGATCCGCACCGTGTCGACGATCCAGGTTTTGACCGCCTTGGCCCCGCGCACGGCCTGACGGCCCTGGTAGATCAGCCAGTCGATCCAGTCCGCCGGCGGCGGCCCGAGGTCGCCGGTCGGGGTGATCGCCTTCAGCGCCGCGAACTCGTCGCGCACGATGCTGGGGTCGCGCAGGATCTCGATCTCGTTGTTCACGTTCTGCGCGCGCTCGGAGAACATGTAGTTCTGGTTCGCGCCGCCCTGGAGCGGGGCGCCCGCCTTCTCGCGGCCGAGACGGATGATCAGCTTGGCGTCGGCCGTGTACTCGGCCGGCGTCAGCAGGAGGTAGATCCCGGCGCCGAGGATCGCCGCGACCAGGATCAGCAGCGCGGGCCGGATGTGCCGGAACAGGGCCGCGAGGGCGTCGCGGAGGTCGAAGGCCGGGCCCTCGACCGCGTCGGCGGCGGTCAGGTCGGTCTGCCTCACGTGCCGGACCTCACGGTGGCGGTGGTGGAGGTGCTGGCGGCCGGGCCGGTGATGTAGTTCACGCCGAAGCCCGTCCCGTTGAAGAGCAGGATCTGGCGCACCACGAGGTCCACCGCGCGGGCGGTCTTGGCCAGCAGCGAGGGCGGCACGTAGACCGTGGCGTTGGGCGGCACCACGATCGAATCCGCGAGGCCCGGCTGGCTGATGTCGACGATGCGCACGCTGCCGGCCGCCTCGGCGTCGAAGCGGATGATCCGTACGGCCTCGCCGGCCGCCGTCGGGAGGACGCCGCCGGCCGAGCCCAGGACCTGCGCCAGGGTCCGCGGTCCCTGCAGGGTGACGGGACCCGGGGCGCGGACCTCGCCGAATACCATGGTGTTGGCCGGGACGAGGCTCGCGAGCCGGACGCTGGTCGTCACCGAGGCCAGCTGGTGCTTGTAGGCGGCGTTCAGGCTGCCCATGACCTCGTGCACGGTCCGGCCCGCCGCCTGGACGGGGGGCACCATCGGCAGGTTGATCTTGCCGTCCGGCTCGATCGCCAGAACCTTCACGCGGCCCATGTCGGCCCGCTGGGTGAGGTCGCGGAAATCGTCGGTCACGGTGCGGAACCGGCGCAGCATGACCGTGACGACCGGGTCGATCAGCACGTCGTCGTAGGTACTCTTGATCAGCGCGGCCGCCGCCTCGGGCGACAGCCCCGCGACCTTGATGCCGTTCTTGCCCGGCAGCGAGATCCGGCCGTCCGGTCGGACGATCACCGTACGGTTGTATTCCGGGTGCGTCCGGAAATCGACGTCGAACTCGTCGTTCGGGTTCAGGCGGTAGGTCGGCTGGACGACGCTGGAATCGATCAGGAACGAGACTTCGAGGTTGTCGCCGACGTTCAGCCGGTAGTTCGCCAGCCCGAGGCGCATGGTCCGCCCGACCTCCTCCTGGGCGGCCGCGACCAGTGCCGCGGGGAGGCCCTCGGTGACCGAGCCGGTCTGCGTCACGTCGAGGCCTGAGCGCGACGCGCTCTGCGGGCGGCCCGACATGCAGCCGGCGAGCAGCGGCGCGCAGGCGAGGAGCGCGAGCGCGGTCCCCGCGGCGCCGGATGGTCGGCCGGCACGCAGGTGCGACGCGCCGAGGAACGCAGACAAGGAAAACGCCATCGACCTTCAGCCGCATCCTGCTCGACTGCGCTCGCCCCATCACAACTCGTGATCGAACCGCGCACCGCGATACAATCGCCAAGCTTGGTTAACGAGGCTTGAACCCGGCTCACGGCAACTCTATCAGAAGTTGTAAATGGCAAGCCGTGGCAGAGTGCTGACCCGAGAGCCGCGCGGGATCGGCAAGCCGGGTCCCAGCTCAGGCCGACCTGTCGTGCTGACGGGCGCCGTCGCTCCCTCCGCCGGCGAATGATGCGCGGATTTCGACGCGGCGGTGCGGAGTGCCGGCGAAGTCCGCCCGTCCGCTGCCGACCGAAAGCTGTAAATAGTGGGGTGCTTGCTCGGATTTAGAAACGTGATCTATAGTTCGACGGTATGAAGCCGTACGGATCGAGGTCGATAGTTCGGCGGGCCGCTGTCGCGCGGCAGTATCCGTCACGGGGGAGGCGCGCGACATGTCGGGCGTGAGGCCGGATCTCTTCGCCCGCCTGCACGATGACCTTGAGTCCGGTTTCCGGGAGGACCTCGAGGAGGCGGTGGTCGACCCCGCGCGCTGGCCGGACCTGGCCGAGCGCGTTGTGCGAGCATCCGGCAGCGAGGGCGCCCTGCTGCTGCGCTCAGACCGGACCGGCCTCGAATCGCTCTGCACCGCCTCGCTCGCCGACGCCTCGCGCCGCTACTTCGACGAGGGCTGGCACCGCGACGACCATCGCCTCCGCGGTATCCCGCTCATGCGGACGCGCGGGATCGCGGTCGATCAGGACTTCACCACGCCGGAAGAGATCGCGCGCCTGCCCTTCTACCAGGACCTGCTGGCCTCCCGCGGCCTGCGCTGGTTCGCCGGCATCGGCTTCGCCGTGAAGGGGCGTCTGTGGTGCCTCTCGCTGCAGCGGACCGTGGAGCAGGGGCCGTACGAGCCGCACGAGCAGCGGCGCCTCGCGACCCTGTCGCCCCTCCTGCAGCGCGCGGGCCTGCTGACGTCGATGGTCGAGCGGGCCCGGCTCGCGGGGCTGACGCAGGCCTTCGAGCTGATCGACCGCGCCGCCCTGATCCTCGACGCCGAGGGGCGGGCGCTCCGCTGGAACGACGCGTTCGGCGCCCTCCTGGGGCGTGACCTGAAGCTCGCGGGCGGCCGCCTCACCGCGGAGGATCCGGACGCCGCGCGGCAGCTCGAAGCGCTCGCGCGGCCCTTCGGTCGGCCGCCGATCTCCGCCGTCGTGGCGGCGCGACGCGACGGGCCGCCGATCGTGATCCACGTCGTGCCGCTGGTCGGACCGAGCCGCGGCCTGTTCGCCGGCGCGAGCACGCTGCTCCTCGGGAGCGTTCCCGGGACCCCGGCCGCGCCCGCGACCGCGATCCTCCAGGCGGCCTACCGGCTGACGCCGGCCGAGGCGCGGCTCGCCCAGGCGCTGTCGAGCGGAACCTCCCTCGCGGAGGCCGCGTCGCGCTTCGCGATCACCGCGGCGACCGCGCGCTCGCAGCTGAAGGCGATCTTCGCCAAGACCGGAGCGAGCCGCCAGTCGGACCTCGTGCGGCTCGTGGCCGGGCTCGCGCGCTGACGGGTCACGGTCCCGAGAGGCGCGCGGAGCTGTCGGGTCGGCGCGGGAACGGCTCGGGCCACCCGCCCGTTGCAGCACCAACGACAGGAGAAGTCTCGATGACGAATCGGATCGCACTCGTTTCCGCCCTGGCCGTCGCGGGCCTGCTGGCCGGCGCGCCCGCCCAGGCGAAGGGCTGCCTCAAGGGCGCCGTGGTCGGCGGTGTCGCCGGGCACATGGCCGGACACGGCAAGATGGGCGCGGCCGCGGGCTGCGCGATCGGTCACCACAACGCCAACAAGAAGGCCAAGCAGGGCTGACCGATCCGACGCCGTCCGCGTCGACGGCGATCGGATCGACCCGCTCCGGCGATGACCGGATCACCGCCGCTTCTCCGAAGCCGGATTCCCGACGGGAATCCGGCTTCGCTGCATTCTGAGCCGTGCCGGGTCGCACGTGTCCGGGCCGCCATCGCGGCATGCCCGATGTCGTCGCCCTGAGGGCGGGAGCGCCGGCGCAGGAGGCAGCGGCCCGGATCACCTCCCGTCATCGACCTCGGATCGCTCACCCCCTCCATCCGTCGCACCGCTCCGCGCGTGAGCCGCCGGCCGAGCAAGCTCCGCACAGGCCTGCCGTTGACCTCACTTTCGAGCTATTCTAATTAAGAACTGTGGAGGGCGCACCGCCGACGCGGTCCCACCACCCGAAACATCCGATGGAGAGACCCGATGGCCGGTTCCGCGAACGCCGCCTGCGAAAGCTGCCGCTTCTTCGACGATCACAAGCTCAACGGCGCCCAGGCGAAGGGTGACGAGGGCCTCTGCCGCTTCAATCCTCCGGTCAGCCAGCCGGCCCCCGAGTCGAAGGGCCTCTGGCCGGTCGTCGCCTCGAAGGACTGGTGCGGCCACTTCACGGCCGAGATGTCCGCCGCCGAGTAAGACGTCGACCGCTCCAGTCGCGCGGGATCTGCGCCGCGGCGCCGGTCCCGCCGCGGCCGCGAGACCGCCCGCAGGACCGCGCCCCGCCGGGCCCCCGCGGGGCGCATTGCCGGAGCCAGGCGGCTTCGCTTAACCTGCGGCCGTGACAGACGTGATACGCCCGGCCACGCAGGCCGACCTCCCCGCCATCGCGACGATCTACGGTGACGCCGTCACCACCAGCACGGCCAGCTTCGAGACGGAGCCGCCGACGCTGGCGGAGATGACCCGCCGCTTCGAGGTGCTGCGCGCGGGCGGCTTTCCCTATCTCGTGGCCGACCGGGACGGCACGGTCGCCGGCTACGCCTATGCCGGGCCCTATCACCAGCGCGCCGCCTACCGCTCGACCCTCGAGGATTCGATCTACGTCGCCCGGACGGCCCGAGGCGGCGGAGTCGGCCGGCGCCTGCTCACGGCCCTGATCGCGGCGAGCGAGCAGATCGACTGCCGGACCCTGGTCGCCATCATCGCCGACAGCGGCTCTCCCGCCTCGATCGCGCTGCACGCCAGCCTCGGCTTCACGCCCGTCGGAACCCTCGCGGGTGTCGGCCACAAGCACGGGCGCTGGCTCGACGTGACGCTCATGCAGCGTTCCCTCGGACCCGGCCGCAGCCTCCCGCCGACGCGGATCTGACCGTCAATCGCTTGCCAGTCCCAGTATCGCGGGAGCGATTCTGGTCCAAAACCCCGGCTGAGTTGTCATGATGCGGACAACTTCGCGCGGGAGAGGGCGGGCATGACGCGCACGCCGTCCGGTTCTCGGTGCGGTGCGGGCGCGATGACGCGGAGGGAGAGATCTTTCCGCGCGCGGAAGCGGTTTACGCGAGGGCGGGCGGTCAAGGCTCCATCACGACTCGCGAGGGATGGGAGTTCGGGTATGCGGTTTACATCGATCGGTCGCCGGGTTGCGCCGCTCGCGATCCTGGCGCTCTCGGCGCTGGCGGGCACGGCCCAGGCCAAGACGCCGACCGATCCCAGCGGAACCTATCTCACCGAGGACGGCCGCGCGCGCGTGCGCCTCGAGAAGTGCGGGACCGCGGGTGACCGGCTGTGCGGCTACGTGGTGTGGCTGAAGGTTCCGCTGAACGACAAGGGCGAGCCGCGGATCGACTTCAAGAACCCCGATCCGAAGAAGCAGGCTCGGCCGTCCCTCGGGCACCAGCTCATCATGGGCCTGAAGCCGAACGCCGACGCCCATTACGAGGGCAAGATCTACAATTCCGAGGACGGCAAGTCCTACGACGTCACCATCTGGACCGAGACGCCCGGCGAGCTGACGGTGCGCGGCTGCCTGATCGCGTTCCTGTGCAAGTCGCAGACCTGGACCAAGGTGACCGATCTCGCGCCGGGCCAGCTTCCCGGCCCGACCAACGGCGCGAACGGCCCGCGCAGCGATCCCGAGTACGCCACCGCCGCCCCGAAGCCGACCGCCAAGGCCGGCGCGAAGCCGGCTCAGAAGCCCGCCGCCTCCGAGGCGCCCAAGGAGGAGTGAGCGGCGCCAGCCCTCCCGCGGCCGGCCCTCAATCGGCGAGGGCCGCGTAGGTCAGGACGCGCAGTTCGCGCCGGATCGGCAGGGCCGAGGACGGCACGAGCTGCGTCATGAGCACCACCGACAGATCCTCGGCCGGGTCGATCCAGAACGCCGTCGAGGCGAGGCCGCCCCAGGCGACCTCGCCCGGCGTGCCGAGGATCTGGGCCCGGGCGGGGTCGAGCATCACCGAGAAGCCCAGACCGAAACCGATGCCGGTGTAGGAGGTCTCGGCGAAGCGCGGCGTGCCCATCGCGGCGAGATCGCCCGGCAGATGATTCGCCAGCATCAGGTCGACCGTCTTGCGGCCCAGGAGGCGCGCGCCGTCGAGGGTGCCCCGGTCGAGGATCATCCGGCAGAAGCGCTGGTAATCCGCCGCCGTCGAGACGAGGCCGCCGCCGCCCGACGCGATCGCGGGCGGGCGCGCGAAGGCCGTCTCCACCGAATCGTCGAACAGGCGCAGCTGCCGCGCGCGATCGTACGCGTAGGTGGCGCAGAAGCGCGGCATCAGCTCGGGCCGCACGTAGAAATCGGTATCGACCATGCCGAGGGGCCCGATCACCGCCTCGCGGAGGTGGTCGGCGAAGGGGCGGCCGGTGAGCGCCGCCACGTACTGGCCGAGCACGTCGGTGGCGACGCTGTAGTTCCAGGCGCTGCCCGGCTGGGCGAGGAGCGGCAGCTTCGCCACCCGCGCGGTCATCTCGGCGAGCGTGCCCTCGCGCGCCAGGAAGTCGACACCCTGCTCGCGGTACTGCGCGTCGACCAGGGTCGCTTCCATGAAGCCGTAGGTCAGCCCGGCCGTGTGGGTCAGCAGGTCCCGCACGGTGATCGCCCGGCGCGCGGGCTCGGTCTCGAGCTTCGCCCGGTTGCCGCCCACGGCGACGCGCATCTCGGCGAACTCGGGCAGGACCCGCGAGATCGGATCGTCGAGCTGGAACAGGCCCTGCTCGTAGAGCTGCATCACCGCGACCGAGGTCAGCGGCTTGGTCATCGAGTAGATCCGGGTCACCGTGTCGAGGGTGAACGGCGTCGCCCGGGCGAGGTCGGCCTGCCCGCAGGCACGCGCGAAGGCGATGCGGCCGCGCCGCGCCACGGTGACCGACAGGCCGGCCAGCCGACCGTCGCCGACGAGGCGGTCCATCCACGGCACGATCCGGGCGAGCCCGTCCGGGCTGAACCCGGCACCCGTCGGATCGGTCTCGGTCAGCGCGCTCATGCGGTCTCCTCGTGGTGGCGGTCCGGAAGCGTAGAAGGGGAGGGGAACGAAATCACCAGCCCATTGTCCCGGCCCCACCCTTGAACGGGCCGACGATGCCGGGCGTGATCCAGCCGCCGTAGAAGTTTCCGGGCTGCGGCGTCACCTGGGCCGCCCCGACGAAGCAGGCGTCCATCGGGCCGGCGTAGAACGCGACGTAGCCGGCGATCGCGCGGAAATCCGGCGTCGGGTCCGGGTAGGCCCAGGCGGCCCCGGGCACGAGGCGGTCGCCGGCGCGCACGTCGAACAGGACGGCCTGTCCCTTCCACTCGCAGATCCCGCCGCGCCGCCGGTTCACCAGCGCCCCGTCCGCGATGTCGGCGGGCGGCAGGTAGTAGGTCGGCGGGTGCGAGGTCTCGAGTACCCGGAAGCCGGAACCGGTCTCGGCGATGACGCGGCCGCCGAGCACGACCTGCAGCCGGTCCGGGACGGATTCCAGCCGCGGCGGCCGCGGATAGTCCCAGACGCTCTCCTCGCCCGGCCTGACGGGATCGGGGACGGGCCGGAAAGGCGATCCGCGCATGGGAAACCTCGTGCTGTGTCAGTGCGGATCCAGATAGGGCGCCGCGGCCGGCGTTTGTCGTCCGGCGCGCCCGTGCTAGCCCGTCGCCGACACTCGAGCCCGGGATCGCCCGCGATGGACATCGCCCTCTTCCTCGACTTCGACGGCACGCTCGCCGAGATCGCTCCGCGGCCGGATGCCGTGCGGGTCGAGCCGGGTCTGGTGGAGGATCTGGAGCGTCTCCGGGCACGCCTCGACGGCGCCCTCGCCATCGTCACCGGCCGGCCAGTCACGGTGATCGACGGCTTCCTGACGCCCGCGCGCCTCGACGCGGCCGGTCTTCACGGCGTGGAGCGCCGGGTCGACGGCGCGCTCACCGGCGGCCGCGCGGAGGATCACCCCGACCTCCGCCGGCAGGTCGCGCGCCTGCAGGCCGAGACCGCCGCGCTGGCGCAGGTCCTGATCGAGGACAAGGGCGCCTCAGTGGCGGTCCACTGGCGGCTCGCGAGCCCGGACGACGCGCTGCGGGCCGAGACGCTGGTGAAGGGCGCGGCGGAGGTCCTCGGCGCCGATTATCGCCTCCAGCTCGGCAAGGCGGTCGGCGAGATCGTCCCCGCGCAGGCCACCAAAGCCCACGCGATCCGGGCCTTCATGGCGCAGGCGCCCTACGCGGGACGGATTCCCGTCTTCTTCGGCGACGACCGCACCGACGAGATCGCCTTCGCGTCGGTGAACGAGGACGGCGGCGTCGCGGTGCGCGTCGGGGACGGCGAGACCGTCGCCCGGCGACGCCTGCCCGACCCCGCCGCCGTCCGTGCCCTGCTGAGCAACTGGGCCGCCGGCGGTGCGATCGACCCGGACGCGCTGCCGCCGGCCTGACGCGCCGCGCCGTCCAGGGGAGATCGCGATGACGGGGCGTTCCGTCACGGGCTGGCCGCGCCTGCTGCTGCGGCTGGAGGGAGCCTGCATCCTGGTCGCCGCCCTGCTCGCCTATGGCTGGCTCGGGCCGTCGTGGTGGCTCTTCGCGGCGCTGCTCTTCGTTCCCGACCTGAGCATGCTGGGCTACGCGGCCGGTCCCGCGGTCGGCGCCGCGCTCTACAATGCGGCGCACACGCTCGCGCTGCCGCTCGTCGGCCTGCCCCTGGCGATCGCCGTCGGCCATCCCGAGGCCGTAGGGTTGGCCTTGATCTGGTTCGCCCATATCGGTCTCGACCGCGCCGTCGGTTACGGTCTCAAATACGGCAGCGGATTCGGTGATACGCATCTTGGCGTCATCGGCCGGCCGCGTGACAAGACGATCGCGCCGTCCTGAGCGGTGCAATCGCCGCCGAATGGGACTTGCCCGCGCGGGGTCGCGGGGCCGATCAATCGCCGGAGCCGTGCCGGGCGCGAGTCCCGTCGCGGCGGGCCAGAGAGCAGGGGCTAGTTGCGATGTTCGAGTTTCCGGTTCTGGTCGGCGACATCGGCGGGACGAACGCGCGGTTCGGTCTGATCGAGAAGGCCGGCGACCAGCCCCGCCTCCTCGCGCACGAGGCCACCGCAGACCATCCCGATCCTTCGAGTGCGATCAGGGCGTCGCTGGCGAAGGGCGGCGGCCCGGCGCCGCGCGCGGCCATCCTGGCGATCGCCGGCCGGGTCGACGGGCCGGAGATCCAGCTGACGAACGCGCACTGGAAGATCGCGGGCCAGCGCATCGCCGAGGATTTCGGGCTCTCATCCGCGACGGTCGTGAACGACTACGTGCCGGTGGCGGCCGGCGCCGCCGATATCGAGCCCGACGACCTCACGCCGGTCGGGCCCTGTCCGCCCGTGCCCGGCGGCGCCCGCGTGGTGCTGGGCCCCGGAACCGGCTTCGGCGCGGCGGCGCTGGTCCCCTACGCGGCGCATCTCGCCATCGTGTCCACCGAGGTCGGCCACACCGATATCGGCCCGGCCGACGCCTTCGAGGAGAAGGTCTGGCACGCGCTGGAGCGGGTCGAGGACCGGATCACCGTGGAGACGGTGCTGTCGGGGCCGGGCCTGTCGCGGCTCCACGCGGCCGTCGCCCATGTCCGGACCGGGCAGCCGCACGAGAAGATCGAGCCGGCCGCGGTCACCGAGGCCGGTCTCAGCGCCACCGATCCGCACGCCGCCGAGACGCTCGAGCTGTTCGGCCGGGTGCTCGGACGCGTCTGCGGCGACCTCGCGCTGACCTTCCTGGCGACGAGCGGCGTCTATATCGGCGGGGGCATCGCGCCCCGGATCCTCAAGGTGCTCGAGGAGAGCGGTTTCCGCACCGCCTTCGAGAAGAAGGCGCCCTTCGCCGAGATGATGCGCCGGATCCCGACCAGCGTGATCACCGTCCACGACCCGGCCTTCCGGGGCCTGGCGGCCCTGGCGAACGAGGGCGCCAAGTTCGTCTACCACGGGCAGGTGTGGCGCAGGGAAACGTGACGGACCGCGACGGCGAGCGCTGTGCGGAGCGAGGCCCGGCGGCCTCGCTCCGCCCGCGCGGACGGCTGTCGCCGCGGGCCTGCCCTCAGGCCGCTGCCAGCGGCTTCGACACCTCCTCCAGGGACTTGCCCTCCGCGGCCGTTCCCCAGATGCCTCCGACCACCGCCGCGATGAGCATCAGCACAGCGCCGAGGCCGTAGCCGAACAGCACCCAGTCGCGCGAGCCGGTCTCGACCAGCGTGCCGAACAGGAGCGGGCCCGAGACGCCGCCGATACCGGTGCCGACCGCGTAGAAGGCCGCGATCGCCAGGGCCCGGATCTCCAGCGGGAAGGTCTCCGAGACCGTGAGATAGGCCGAGCTCGCCGCCGCCGAGGCGAAGAAGAACACCACCATCCAGGCCGCGGTCTGGCCGACCGGCCCGAGCACGTCGAGGCGGAACAGCAGGCCGACACCGGCGAGCAGCAGCGCCGAGATGCCGTACGTGAAGGCGATCATCTTGCGCCGTCCGATCGTGTCGAAGAGCCGCCCGAGGAGCAGCGGGCCGAGGAACGAGCCGAGCGCGAAGGGCAGCAGGTACCAGCCGACATGGTTGCCGGGGACCTGGTAAAAGCGCTCCAGCACCAGCGCGTACGTGAAGAACAGGGCGTTGTAGAAGAAGGCCTGCGCGATCATCAGTGCGAGACCGACCATGGTCTCCTTGCGGCTCGTCACGAACAGCGCCTTGAACACCTCGGAGAGCGGTGTGTGGTCGCGGGTGCGGACCTTCATGCGCTTGCTCTCGTCCACCGGCGGCAGGGTGACGCCCTCGTCGGTGAAGCGCTTCTCGATGCCGGTGACGACCCGGTCGGCTTCCGCCGCGTAGCCGTGGGTCGCGAGCCAGCGCGGGCTCTCGGGGATCCAGGTGCGCAGGAGGAGGATCACGAGGCCGATGGCGCCGCCGGTGAAGAAGGCGACGCGCCAGCCCCAGGCCGGGTCGATCACCTCGGGCTTGAGGAGCACGATCGACATGAACGAGCCGAGCGCCGCGCCGATCCAGAACGAGCCGTTGATGACGAGGTTGGTCCACCCGCGGACCCGGGCCGGGACCAGCTCCTGGATGGTCGAGTTGATCGCCGTGTACTCGCCGCCGATCCCCGCGCCCGTGAGGAAGCGGAAGAAGCAGAAGCTCCAGATGTTCCACGACAGGCCGGTGGCGGCCGTGGCGACGAGGTAGAGGGCGAGCGTGATGAAGAACAGCTTCTTGCGGCCGATCCGGTCGGTGAGCCAGCCGAAGCCGATCGCGCCGGTGACGGCGCCCACGAGGTAGCAGGAGGCGGCGAGCCCGACGTCGAACTCCGAGAACGACATGGGCGGCTGGCGCAGCGCGCCCACCAGGGAGCCGGCGAGCGTCACTTCGAGGCCGTCCAGCACCCAGGTGATGCCGAGCGCCACGATCACCAGTACGTGGAAGCGGCCCCAGGGCAGCCGGTCCAGGCGCGCGGAGATGTCGGTGTCGATCACGCGGCCGATCTCCGCGCGTTCCGGCGTCCCGGATCCCCCCTCGACCTTGCTCGCCATGTCCGCGTATCCTCCCGGTCCAAGTGTTTACCCTGCTGAGACAGCCGGCATTTACCGCGACTGTAGGCAGGTGTTGGGAACGGGTTGGAAATCGATTCGGTTCGATTTCGTCTTCACGCGCGCCGCGCAGAACAGGGAGGTTCACGCGGTGCTCCTCCCATGTCCTCCTGTGCTGCCCGTTCCCGCCGATCCTGGCCCCGGTACGTCCTGCTGTCCGCCATGACGCTCGGCGGACTCGCCACCGCGCCCACAGAGGGAGCGGACCGGCACCTCGAGCGGCCCAAGCCCCGCGTCGCGATGCAGGCGGCCGAGCGCTGGCGCCTCCGGCCGACCGAGCCCGCAGTCGCGACGACGACCGGCAGCATCCGCCGGCGGGCCGAGACCGCGATCCCTGAGGACCGTCGCAACGTCCGTCTCGTCTACCCGGCGCTGATCGAGGCGCGCTGAGAACGCCGGCGCCCGGCCCGTCTCGACGATCCGGGTCCTGTCAGGCACAGCGCCTGCTTCGCCCGCGCGTGGACGGGTGGAACGGTACGGTGCGGAGGACGCGGATGGCTGAGGCAATCGCCCTGGTCGGGTGCAAGGGGCCGGATCAGGAGGCGGAGTATCTGCGCATCCTGTCGGCGGCCATGCCCGAGGAGCGCCTAATCCCGTTCCGGACGATGGACGACGCGGCCCGGGCGGCGGCCCGAGTCGCCGTCGTGGCCAACCCCGATCCGGCCGAGGTCGCGGCGCTGCCGGGGCTGGTCTGGGTGCAGAGCCTCTGGGCCGGGGTCGAGAAGCTCGTCGGCGCCTTCGACCGGCCGCTGCCGATCGTCCGCCTCGTCGACCGCGAGATGGCCCGCACCATGGCGGAGGCCGTGCTGGCCTGGACCTACTATCTCCAGCGCGACATGCCGGCCTATGCCCGCCAGCAGCGCGACCGGGTCTGGCGCCCGCACGCCTACCGCAAGCCGTCCGAGACGACGGTGGGCCTGCTCGGCCTCGGGGCGCTCGGGACCGCGGCGGCGGAGCGGCTCACCGGAGCCGGCTTCCGCGTCGTCGGCTGGAGCCGCAGCCCCAAGGCGGTGCCGGACCTCGAGACGTTCCACGGCGCCGACGGCCTCCCGGCGATGCTCGGCCGGTGCGACATCCTCGTCTGCCTCGTGCCGCTGACGCCGGAGACGCGGGGCCTCGTGAACGCCGAGCGCCTCGCCGCCCTGAAGCCCGGCGCCGCGCTGATCAACTTCGCCCGCGGACCGATCGTCGTCACCGAAGATCTGATCGCCGCTCTGGACACCGGCCATCTCGCCCACACGGTCCTCGACGTCTTCGCGGTCGAGCCGCTGCCGACCGAGTCGCCCCTGTGGTCCCATCCCCGCGTGACGGTGCTGCCGCACGTCTCGGGGCCCACCGACATGGATTCGGCGGCCGCCACGGTGGCGGCCAACCTGCGGGCCTATCGGCGGACCGGTCAGGTGCCGGACGGCGTCGACGCGGCGCGGGGGTACTGAGACGCGCGCGTCACAGCTTCGGGAATGTCGCCGCGAGGTGGTCGATCAGCACGCGCACGGCCGGCGGCAGCCCGCGCCGGGTCGTGAAGACGATGTGCACGATCCCGGGCTGGCCCTGCCAGTCCGGATAGACGGGCACGAGCCGACCCGCCGCGACGGCGTCGGTGCAGGCGTGGTCGGGCAGGAACGCGACCCCGAGACCGTCAGCCGCTGCGTCGGTGAGCGCGGCGAAGTCGCCGCAGGTCAGGCGCGGCTCGTGGCGCAGGGTGACGACCGTGCCGTCACGGTGCTCGAGCCGCCACTCCGCCTCGCCCGGATCGTCGCGGGTGCCGAGCGTCGGGACAGCGCCGAGCGCGGCGATGTCGGGACCGAGGCCGCGCGCCACCTGCGGCGCGGCGACCAGGATCCAGCGCGAGGATCCGAGCGTGCGCATGGTCAGCGACGCGTCGCTCGTCAGGTCTCGCCGCACACGCAGCGCCACGTCGATCCGCTCCTCGATCAGGTCGACGGGCCGGTCGGTCACGACCAGCTGCAGCCTCACCTTCGGGTAGCGGACGAGGAAGCCGCGGACGCGCGCGGCGACGATGTCGGCGAGGCCCGACGGGCAGCTCATGCGGATCCGCCCGTGCGGCTCGGTCTGCGCTTCCGCGACCAGCGCCTCGGCCCGCTCCGCCTCCAGCATCATCGCCCGGCAGCGCTCGTAGAAGCCCTGGCCGACTTCGGTCACGCGGAAGCGCCGGCTCGACCGCTCGATCAGGCGGGCGCCCAGGCGCGCCTCCAGGGCCGCGACGCGGCGGCTCAGCTTCGATTTCGGCTGGTGCAGCGCCCGGCCCGCCGCGGCGAAGCCGCCGTGCGCGACGACCTCGGCGAAGTAGACGTAGTCGTTCAGATCGGCGCGGACCATCGTTCCTCCAGTGGAACGCTGGGTGCCACATTCGCGGGCTACCCGCATCATCGTTCCGGCGGCATCTCTCCGGCCAGCGGCGCATACGGGGCCGCAGCACGGAGAACGACGATGGCTGGCAGGTTTCAGGACAAGGTTGTGGTGGTGACCGGCGGCACCAGCGGCATCGGCCTCGCCACCGCCAAGGCCTTCGTGGCCGAGGGGGCCTCGGTGTTCATCACCGGGCGCCGCCAGGAGACCCTCGACGCGGCGTTGAAGCAGATCGGCGGCCGGATCACCGGTGTGCGCGGCGACATGGCGAACCTCGCCGACATCGACCGCCTGTACGATGCGGTCCAGCAGAGGCACGCGCAGATCGACGTGATCTTCGCCAACGCCGGCGGCGGCACCTTCGCGCCATTGGGCGCGATCACCGAGGCGCACTACCAGAGCATCTTCGACACCAACGTGAAGGGCGTGCTCTTCACCGTCCAGAAGGCGCTGCCGCTGCTGCGGGACGGGGCCGCGATCGTGCTCACCGGCTCGACCGCCGGCAGCTCCGGGACGCCCGGCTTCAGCGTCTACTCGGCCACCAAGGCGGCGGTGCGAAACTTCGCCCGGAACTGGATCCTCGACCTGAAGGACCGGCGCATCCGGGTGAACACGATCAGCCCGGGCGTGACCGAGACCGCCGGGCTCGACGAGCTCTTCGGCGGCGGCGATCAGGCGGCGGCCACCAAGGATTTCCTCGCCGGCCAGATCCCGGCCGGCCGCGTCGGCCGGCCCGAGGAGATCGCGCAGGCGGTCCTGTTCCTCGCCTCGGACGCGGCGAGCTTCATCAACGGCGTCGAGCTGTTCGCCGATGGCGGGCAGGTCCAGATCTGAGGATCCGGGTCGGCCGGGACGCGACACCCGGTCCCGGCCGCCGGGGTGAACCCTAACAATGGCCGGCGGTTAAAGGCCCGGCCCTCCGGTCCCGCTTCGTCGCGGGCGGGCGCCGGGAAGGACAATCGGGTCTCATGGGTTGGCCGCGCCGCATCCTCATCACCGCCGGGCTCCTGGCCGTCGCGGCCGGCGCGACGCTGAGCCTCGGCCGCTTCAGCTACGCGCCGATGCCTGACCGGGCGGACCTGCTCAATCCGGACCGATACCCGATCCAGACCGCTTTCGACATTCTCGGCCGCCGTGTCTCGCGCGCGGAGGCCGACGGGCTCGAAGCCACCGAGGACGGACGGAAGGCGCTCTCGCCGAGGAGCGGCGCGGTCGCGATCGATCCGGCCATGGTCGAGCGTGGACGCCAGGCCTTCTATCAGGAGACGTTCGGCAACGAGGTCTTCCTGACCGACGTCATGGGCATGCTCGACGGCGGCCTCACGCCCGGCGCCGTCGCGCTGGCGGTGGCGAAGCTCGGAGGTCAGGGCACGACCAACCTCCAGGTCGCCATGGCGAAGGACGTGCGCGTCGGCGACCGCGTCTACCGGACGGGCGAGCTGGTCCCGACCGGGCTGGACGTGCCGAAGGGCGGCGCCTTCATCATCGGGATCAAGACCTTCTCCGACCGCGGTCACCTGCGCATGGGGATCACCTGCGCCCTGTGCCACGCCGCAGTCGATCCCGGCACCGGCAAGGTGGTTGAGGGCGCGCCCAACACCGACCTCAATGCCGGGCTGCTGATGGCGCTCGCGAGGAACTCCTCGGCCTACTTCATGCACGCCAGCGTGCCAGAGGCCGATGCCCGACCTTCCGCCGACCCGCAGCATACCGGCTCGACCGACGCGGGACCGGCGCTGCCGGACGCCGCGGCCGTGGAGGCGGCCACCAAGGTGCAGGTGGCGAGCTGGCCGCCGGGCAGCTTCGACTCGTCCGCCGACCGGGTCACCAATCCGACCTCGATCCCGTCGAGCTTCTCCGCTTATGGCGAGCCCTACAGCTGGAGCGGGCGCGAAGCGATCGGACCCTTCGCCGGCCTGTCCTCGCTCAACAACAACGTCCACGCGGCCAATTCCGACACGACCCAGCTCGCCGCCGCCGCGCCCTGGCTGTTCGGCATGGATCCGGAGACGTATCTCGGCATCGTGCTGCGCGGGGCGGCCACCGAGGCGTTCCGCTACAAGCCGAGCGGCGGCCGCAGCCCGTCGGAGGTGCTGCGCAGCGTCGATCCGACCCCGGCCTCGCCGGGCCTGAACAGCTACGCGGTGCTGCCGACCTATCCGGCGACCAACTACGTCACCGACAACGGCCTGTTCACCTCGGTCCCCGGGGAGCCGGTCAACCACGCCAACAACGCCATGTCGGCCTTCCAGAACCTGCTGCACCCGCCGGCCGCCGGGCAGGATCCGGACCGGGTCCGGGCCGGCCGGGCGGTGTTCGAGAAGGCCGGCTGCGGCACCTGCCATTCCGGCCCGGCGCTCACCAACCACCGGGTCGTCCCGGAGGCCGAGATCGGCACAGAGCCGACCCGGGCCCGGGCGGGCGCCAAGATGGAGGCGCGCCTGTCGGCGCCGGCGATGTTCGCCACCGACACGCCGTTCCCGACCCCGGCCGATCCCGTCATCGTCCCGGTTCCGCTCGCGGGCGCGGCGCTCGCGCAGGTGCAGCTCGCCTGGGGGCAGGGGGGCACTGAGGGCGGCTACAAGGTGCCGAACCTCGTGGGCCTCGCCTGGACGGCGCCGTACCTGCACGATTCCGGCGTCGCGGTCGGCCCCGATGCCGAGGGCCAGCTCGGCGTCCCGGGCACGCTGTACAGGGGCGTCGCCCCGGATCCCGCCAACAGTCTGCGCGCCCTGGTCGACCGGGATCTGCGGGCCAAGGTGATCGCCGCGAACGCCGCCTCGGATACGGCGCGGATCGCCCGCGTTACCGGCACGGGGCACGCCTTCTGGGCGGATGCCGGCTCCGGCGTGACGGCGGAGGAGCAGACGGCGCTGATCGCCTACCTGCTCTCGGTCGATCGCCTGACGGAGCCGGCCGCGACGCCCTGACCCCGCCACCCGAGTTCAGGACATGCCATGACGCAGAACAGCGATCCGGTCTGGTTCATCACCGGCTGCTCCACGGGCTTCGGCCTGGAGCTCGCCCGGCTCATCATCGGGCGCGGCTGGCGGGCGGTGGTGACGGCCCGCGACCGGGCCAAGGTCGCCGACCTCGCGCGGGGCGCCGAGGACCGGGTGCTCGCCCTGTCCCTGGATGTGACCGAGGCCGGTCAGATCCGCGAATCCGTGCGCGCCGCGACGGACACGTTCGGGCGGATCGACGTGCTCGTGAACAATGCCGGCTACGGCTACCAGTCCTCCATCGAGGAGGGCGAGGAGGACAAGGTCCGCGCCCAGTTCGATGCCAACGTCTTCGGCCTGTTCGCGCTGACCCGGGCGGTGCTGCCGGTCATGCGGTCGCAGCGTTCCGGCCACATCCTCAACATCACCTCGGTGGCGGGCTTCGTCGGCTTCCCGGCCTCGGGCTACTACGCGGCTACCAAGCACGCGGTCGAAGGGTTCTCGGATTCCCTCGCCGCCGAAGCCGGACCCCTCGGAATCCGTGTGACCTGTATCGAGCCGGGGCCGTTCCGCACCGACTGGGCCGGGCGCTCCCTCGTCCAGACGCCGAACGCGATTCCCGACTACGCCGAGACCGCCGGCGCGCGCCTCAAGGCGACCTCGGAAAAGAGCGGCACCCAGGCGGGCGATCCAGTTCGGGCCGGCGAGGCGATGATCCGGGTGACCGAGATGGAGAACCCGCCGCGCCACCTCGTCCTCGGCGCCTGGGGGTACGACGCAGTCACGAGCCGGCTGAAGCAGCGTCTCGCCGAGATCGAGGCATGGCGCGAGACCAGCCTCGGGGCCGATTACCCGCAGCCGTGAAACCCGGCCATCTTCGCGAGCGGAGCGAAGCCGTCGAGCAGCGCCGCGCGCGCCGGTGTCGCGCTGCCCTGGGTTGCTTCACGGCATCCGCAAAGACGCGGCTCAGATGACCGCCTCGATCAGGCCGCGCCGCTTGGCCTCCTCGGCCTCGAGGTACCAGTTGGCCGGCGCCTTCTCGAGCACCTCGTCGAGGGTGACGTCCGAGCCCGCAACGAGGTTGGCAAACCCCTCGTTCTGGATCTCGATCGAGCACAGGATCTCGTTGAGCGTCGCCTTCACGGCGGCGATGCAGGTGGTGAGCGGCCCCTCGACGTGGAGCTGCTTGTTCATCTTGCGCTCGTGGATCATCAGCCGCGTGCCGCAGGTCAGGTAGCGGTTCGGCCGGGCGAAGAAGCTCATGAAGGTCGTGCCGGCCGAGTAGATCGCCGCCTTGCCGAGGAAGACGAACCGCCGGTTCGGGTCCATCGCGGTGTTGAAGCGGATGTCCTCCCCCATCATCCGGGCGACCTCCGGATCGCCCCCGAGCGTCGTGAGCTCGACCACGACGATCTCACGGTCCCCCGCCGCACCGAGCTGGCGCCGGAAGTCCTTGTACATGTCGTAATCGACCGGGCCGGAGAGCAGCACCGCGGGGGCCCGGAAGGCGGTGGGGCCGAGGGGAGTCGTGTCCATGGTTCTCCTGGTCCAAGGTCCGGCCCAGGGCCGCCCCCCGCGGCGCCCAGCCGGCGATCAGCGCGCCGGGTCGGGCGCACCCTGACCCTTGCCCACGAAGGGGATGCCCTCGATCGGGCATTCCTCCGTGCCGACGCTCTGACGGGTAATGGCCCGGACGGCGTCGCGGGTTCCGTCGGGATCCTCGATCCAGCGTCGGTAGAAGTCGTAGGGGCATTCCGACATCCCGTGCCGGTTCTCCTTGGAATTGATCATGCCCGTGTAGCCGCGGTGCAGCAGCTTGAAGAGGTGGTTCTCCGACTGGCCGTGGGCGCGGAAATCCCGGATCAGGAACTTGGAGAGGGCGGCGTACTGGATGCCCATCTCCTCCTCGCCGCATTCGCCGAGCGTGCGGCCGTCGAAGCCGATGATCGCCGAGTGGCCGAAATACGTGTAGACGCCGTCGAAGCCCGCCGCGTTGGCCACCGCCACGTAGGTGTTGTTGGCGAAGGCCATCGCCTTCGAGATGACGACCTGCTGCTCCTTGGCCGGGTACATGTAGCCCTGGCAGCGGATGATCAGCTCGGCGCCCCGCATAGCGCAGTCGCGCCAGATCTCGGGATAATTGCCGTCGTCGCAGATGATCAGGCTGATCTTCAGCCCCTTCGGCCCGTCCGACACGTAGGTGCGGTCGCCCGGATACCAGCCCTCGATCGGCGTCCAGGGCATGATCTTGCGGTACTTCTGAACGATCTCGCCCTGATCGTTCATCAGGATCAGGGTGTTGTAGGGCGCCTTGTGCGGGTGCTCCTCGTGGCGCTCGCCGGTGAGCGAGAACACGCCCCAGACCTTGGCCTCCCGGCAGGCGGCGGCGAAGATCTCGGTCTCCGCGCCCGGGACCGTCGAGGCGGTCTCGTACATCTCGGCGGCGTCGTACATGATGCCGTGGGTCGAGTATTCCGGGAAGATCACGAGGTCGAGGCCGGGCAGGCCGGTCTTCATCCCGACGATCATCTTCCCGATCGCCTTGGCGTTCTCCAGCACCTCCGCGCGGGTGTGGAGGCGCGGCATCTTGTAGTTCACGACGGCGACGCCGACGCTGTCCTGGCTGGACGAGATGTCTCCGTGCATCATGGCGTGAAGTCCTCCTGACCGTGTTCGTCCCTCGGATGCGCGCGGCTCAGTGGCTGATCATCCAGGGCCGCGCCTTCGGGAAGCTCTTGGCGGCGGCCGGGGCGGCGGTCGCTTTCTTGGGTGAGCAGCAGCCGCAGCCGGCTCCGTGACTGCCCGAGCGCTTGGGCGCGTGGCGGCTGCGCTCGTTGGTGGCGTGGGCGGTCCTGAGGCCCGCATCCATGCCGGCGATGCGCGGCGCGGTGAGGAAGGCGCGCTGGCTCGTGCCGCCGCAATCCGGGCAGGCATGCGGCTCGCGGAACTCCGCCATCGGCCGCATCACCGTGAAGGGGCCGCAGGCCTCGCAGGCGTAATCGTAGACGGGCATGGGGTGCTTCCAGAAGGGCTGCCGGGTTAAGCGCGGGTCCCCTCTCCCGTTCGGGAGAGGGACAGGGTGAGGGGCGAGACCTGTCCGGAGAGGTCGCATCCCTCACCCCAACCCTCTCCCGCCCGGGAGAGGGGGCCTGTCGCGTCAGCCGCGACCGGCCGGGAAACGAAGCATCAAAGATCCGGCGAGAGCGGCATCTGGATCGAGCCGTCGAGGAACTTGGTCGGTCCGTCGGCGCCCGGGTTGATGTCGAACTCGAAGATCTTGGTCGGTATCCAGAGCGTCGCGCAGGCGTTCGGGATGTCGACGACGCCCGAGATGTGCCCCTGGACCGGCGCGGTGCCGAGGATCGAGTAGGCCTGCGCGCCCGAGTAGCCGAACTTCTTCAGGTACTCGATCGCGTTCAGGCAGGCCTGCCGGTAGGCGATGTGGACGTCGAGGTAGTGCTGGCCGCCGCTCTCGTCGACCGAGATGCCCTCGAAGATCAGGTGATCGTCGTATTTCGGCGTGATCGGCGACGGCTTGAAGATCGGGTTCTTGATCCCGTACTTGGCCATGCCGTCCTTGATCAGCTCAACCTTGAGATGCACCCAGCCGGCCATCTCGATGGCGCCGCAGAAGGTGATCTCGCCGTCGCCCTGGCTGAAGTGCAGGTCGCCCATCGAGAGGCCGGCGCCGGGGACATAGACCGGGAAGTAGATCTTCGAGCCGCGCGACAGGTCCTTGATGTCGCAATTGCCGCCGTGCTCGCGCGGCGGGACCGTGCGGGCACCGGTGGCGGCGGCCGCGTCCTTCGCGTCGCCCTTCAGGCGGCCCATATGGGCGGTCGGGCCGAAGGGGAGGGTGGCGAGCGCCGGCACGCGCTCCGGATCGGTGTCGTAGAGCGCCTTCTCGCGGGTGTTCCAGGTCTCCAGCATCTTCGGATCGGGCAGGCAGCCGATCAGGCCGGGATGGATCAGGCCGGGGAAGCGCACGCCCGGGACGTGGCGGGACTTGGTGAACATCCCCTCGAAGTCCCAGATCGACTTCTGGGCCTGCGGGAAGTGCTCGGTCAGGAAGCCGCCGCCGTTCTTCTTGGAGAAGAAGCCGTTGAAGCCCCACTGGCTCTCGGGCTTGGCGCCGATGTCGAGGAGGTCGACCACCAGCAGGTCGCCGGGCTCGGCGCCCTCGACGCCGATCGGACCCGAGAGGAAGTGCACGATCGACAGGTCGATGTCGCGCACATCGTCGGCGGAATCGTTGTTCTTGATGAAGCCGCCGGTCCAGTCGTAGGTCTCGACGATGAAGTCCGCCCCCGGCTTCACGTAGGCGACCATCGGGATGTCGGGGTGCCAGCGGTTGTGCACCATGTCGTTGTCGTAGGCCGATTGCGTGAGATCGACCTTGATCAGCGTCTCGGGCATCTCGTGTCTCCAGCTCCCTGACTCTCCGGGGCAGGCCCCGTCCGCGCGCCGCTGCGCGTCTCTCACCCGCTCGCGAGCAGCTCTTTGAGTGCGTCGTCGAGGACCTTGATGTCGTCCGGGCTGGTGCCGGGCCCGCCCGCGAAATGGCCCCACCACGTGTCGATCACGCGCAGCTCCGCATTCGGCATGGCGGCCGCCTCGATGGCGTTGTCCTCGGGCGGGAAATACAGGTCGGTCGAGGCGGGCATCAGGATTGCCTTGGCGCGGATGGCGCCGAGCGCGGCCTTGAAGTCGCCCTTGAAGGTGTCGTTGGCGCTGATGTCGCCGTGCTGCCACGTCCACAGCATGGCGAGCAGGTTGTTGGCGTCGCGCTCGTAGAACAGGCCTTCCCAGAACCCGATCAGGAAATCCTCCAGCGAGGCGTAGCCCATGTGGGTGATGTCGGCCTCGAGCCGGTAGAAGGTCTGCGACAGGCCCCAGCCGGCGTAGACCCGGCCGAAGGCGCGCAGGCCCCGCGTCGGCGGGCTCGCGTACCAGCCCTCCGCCCAGGCGGCGTCGGCCTGCAGCGCCGCCTTGGCGCCTTCCAGGAAGACGTAATTGTGCCGGGAGCACTTGGCCGAGCCCTGAAACGGCAGGATCCTCGGCACCATGTCGGGGTACATCGACGCCCAGTGGTAGGTCTGGAGCGCGCCCATCGACCAGCCAGTGACGAGCACGAGTTTCTCGATGCCGAAATGCTCGGTGACCAGGCGGTGCTGGGCGCGGACGTTGTCGTAGGCGGTGACGTTGGGGAAGCGCGGCCCGTTCCAGGGCGCCGGCGTGTTGCTCGGCGAGGACGAGAGCCCGTTGCCGAACATGTTCGGGATGATGATGAAGTACTTGTCCGGGTCGAGCGCCTTGCCGGGGCCAATCAACCACTCGTTCTCGGTGTGCTGGCCCGAGTACCAGGTCGGGTAGACGATGGCGTTGTCCTTGGCCGGGCTCAGCGTCCCGAAGGTCTTGAAGGCGAGCTTGGCCGCGCGCAGCGTCTTGCCGCACTGGAGCACGAAGTCGCCGAGTTCGAAGATCTCGTAATCCGCCATGCGGGTGCCCCTAGACCGACAGGAACCGGGCGACGGCTGCCTCGTCGATCCCGTCGCGCGGGGCTTCGTGGACGATGGACCCGTTCTCCAGCACGATCACCCGGTCGGCGACGTCGAGGGCGAAGCTGAGGACCTGCTCCGACACCACGATGGAGAGGCCGCGCGCGTCGCGGATCTTCTTAAGCGTCCGGCCCATCTCCCGGATGATCGAGGGCTGGATGCCCTCGGTGGGCTCGTCGAGGAGCAGGACCTTCGGCCGGCTCGCCAGCGCCCGGGCGATGGCGAGCTGCTGCTGCTGGCCGCCCGAGAGGTTGCCGCCGCGCCGTCCCTTCATCTCCAGCAGGACCGGGAACATGTCGTACAGGTCCTGCGGGACCTTGCGGGTGCCGGTGACCGTCAGGCCGGTCTCGATGTTCTCCTGGACCGTCATGGTCGAGAAGATCATGCGGCCCTGCGGCACGTAGGCGAGGCCCTTGGCGACCCGGGCGTGGCTCTTGAGCCCGGCCACGTCCGCGCCCTCGACCTGGATCGACCCGGCCTTGACCGGCACGAGGCCCATCAGGGTCTTCATCAGCGTGGTCTTGCCCATGCCGTTGCGGCCCATCACGGCGACGATCTCGCCGGGGGCCACCGAGAAGGTCAGCCCGTGCAGGACCTCGCTCTGGCCGTAGGCGGCGTGCAGGTCCTCGACGGCGAGCGCCGGCGTAGCGGATGGGATCATGGCGAGCGGGGGCGCCTGGACCAGGGGCGGATGCGCGGTCTGAAGAGACGCCATCGTCAATGTCCCAAATAAACTTCGATGACCTTCGGGTCGTTCTTGACCCGCTCCATCGAACCCTCAGACAGCACCTTGCCCTGGTGCAGGACGGTCACCCGGTGGGCGATGTCCTCGACGAACTTCATGTCGTGCTCGATCACCAGCACCGAGCGGCCCTTGATGATCTGGTTGAGCAGCTCGGCGGTCTTGATCCGCTCGCCGACGCTCATGCCAGCCACCGGCTCGTCGAGCATCAGCAGTTCCGGGTCCTGGATCAGCAGCATGCCGATCTCCAGCCACTGTTTCTGGCCGTGGCTCAGGAACTCGGCCCGCTCCCGGAGCTGGTCCTTCAGGAAGATCGTCTCGGCGATGGCGTGGATGCGGTCGCGGACCTCCGCGTCCCGCTTGAACGTGAGGGCGCCGAAGACCGAGCGGCCGCGGGGGAACGAGATCTCCAGGTTCTCGAACACCGTCAGGTCGTCGTAGATCGACGGCGTCTGGAACTTGCGGCCGACGCCGGCCTGCACGATGGCGCTCTCGGAGAGCTTGGTCAGCTCCTGGCCCTTGTACTTGATCGAGCCGGCGCTGGCCCGGGTGCGCCCGCAGATCAGGTCGAGGACCGTGGTTTTGCCGGCGCCGTTCGGCCCGATGATCACCCGGATCTCGTCCGGATCGACGTAGAACGACACGTCGTTCACCGCCTTGAACCCGTCGAACGAGACCGTGAGCGCCTCGACGGCGAGGAGGTAGTCGGGCGGGGCCGCCTCGGCGCCGACCACGGGGGAGGAGAGGATCGCGGCGTTCATCGGAGACTCACTCGGCCGGGGCGCCGTGGGGCGGGACGATGGCGGGCGGCGGGGCGCGCAGGCCCTTCACCCGGCGGGTGAGGCGCGGCTCGATATGCTCGCGCCAGATCCCGGCGAGGCCGTTCGGGAAGGCCAGCACCACCGCGATGAACAGGGCGCCGAGGCCGAACAGCCAGAGATCCGGAAAACTCTCGGAGAAGCTGGTCTTGGCCCAATTGACGAGCAGCGTGCCCCAGACCGCGCCGAACAGGGACAGGCGCCCGCCGACCGCGGCGTAGATCACCATCTCGATCGAGGGGACGATGCCCACGAAGGAGGGCGACATGAACCCGACCTGGAGGGTGAACATCGCGCCGCCGATGGCCGCCAGTCCGGCGGCGAAGCAGAAGGCGAAGACCTTGAATCCGGCGACCGAGTAACCCGAGAAGCGGACCCGGTCCTCCTTGTCGCGCATGGCGACGAGGATGCGGCCGAGCTTCGACTTCTTCACGTACTGCGCCGCCAGGATGCAGGCGATCAGCAGGCCGCCATTGACGAAGTACAGGATGACCTTCGCGTGGTCGGTGCGGATGTCCCAGCCGTGGAGGGTGCGCAGGTCGGTGATGCCGTTGATGCCGCCGGTATAGCCCTGCTGGCCGACGATCAGGATGGTCAGGATCGCGGCGATCGCCTGGGTGATGATCGCGAAGTAGGTGCCGCCGACCCGGCGCTTGAACATCGCGAAGGAGATCAGCATCGCGAACAGGACCGGGACGGCGACCGCCAGGATCAGCGTCAGCGGCAGGCTCTTGAACGGCTGCCAGAACCAGGGGAGGGCCGTGATCTGGTTCCAGTCCATGAAGTCCGGGATGCCGGGCGTGGACTGGATCTTCGTGTTCTCGATGCTCGACGCTTCGAGCTTCAAGTACATCGCCATGCAGTAGCCGCCGAGGCCGAAGAACACGCCCTGACCGAGCGACAGGATCCCCGCGTAGCCCCAGCAGATCACCAGCCCGAGGGCGACGAACGCGTAGGTCAGGTACTTGCCGACGAGGTTGAGGCGGAAGCCGTCGAGCACCAGCGGCAGGACGACCAGGATCACCCCGGCGAGCAGGAGCAGGCTCAGCCACTCCACCGGCTTCATGAACGGGTTGTCGTTGACGGTGACGGATTTGGTGAGGGTCTGGACCGGATTCGTCATGGTCGAAAAATCCTCAGCGCCGGACCTTGAGGGTGAAGAGGCCCTGGGGCCTCAGCATCAGGATGCCGACCACCGCGAGCAGGGTGATCACCTTGGCCATCGAGCCGGAGAGGAAGAACTCCAGGGTCGACTGCGTCTGGGAGATCGAGAAGGCCGACGCGATGGTGCCGAGGAGGCTCGCGGCGCCGCCGAACACGACGATCAGGAAGGTGTCGACGATGTAGAGCTGGCCGGAGGTCGGCCCGGTCGACCCGATCATCGTGAACGCGGAGCCCGCGATCCCCGCGATGCCGCAGCCGAGGCCGAAGGTGTAGCGGTCGACCTTCTCGGTATCGATGCCGACGGCCCCCGCCATGGCGCGGTTCGACATGACCGCGCGGACCTGCTGGCCGAAGCGCGAGCGGAAGATCAGCAGCGCGACGCTGACGGTGATCAGGATCGTGACGGCCATGACGAACAGGCCGTTGATCGGGATCTCGATCGTGTCGGTGACCTGCACCGAGCCGATCAGCCAGGACGGCAGCTCGACGCCGACCTCGCGGGCACCGAAGATCGACCGGTAGGCCTGCTGGAGGATCAGCGACAGGCCCCAGGTGGCCAGCAGCGTGTCGAGCGGGCGCTTGTAGAGGAACCGGATCAGGCCCCATTCCACCAGCATTCCGAGCGCCCCGGAGGCGAGGAACGCCAGGCCCATCGCGATGAAGAAGTAGATCGGGAAGAGCGCCGGCAGGTAGGTCTGGAAGAAGGTCGAGCAGAGATAGGTGACGTAGGCGCCGAGGATCATGAACTCCCCGTGGGCCATGTTGATCACGCCCATCTGGCCGAAGATGATCGCGAGGCCGAGCGCCATCAGCAGGTAGACGGAGAACAGGATCAGGCCTGCGAAGCCCTGCATGGCGAAGATCGCGCCGAGGTCGCCGAGGGAGTAGTCGCCGAGCATGGTCCCGTTATCTCCGATCCGAGATGCGCTCCGCCCGCGGCGGAGGCCCGTGATCCCGCTCAGATCACCTCATCCTGAGGTGCCGGAGCGCAGCGGAGGCCTCGGAGGAGGGCTCCAGAACGCGCGCGGGTCCTGGAGAGCTCCTTCGAGGCAGGGCGATCGATGATCGCCCTGCACCTCAGGATGAGGTCGCGTGTTGGAGGCGCGCATACCGCGCGACTACTGGTACCCCTTCGGGAAAGGGTCCGGCTTGATCAGGTCTGGGCTGGTGTAGACGATCTCGAACTGGCCGTCGGGCTTGGCGCGGCCGACCCGGGTCTTCGACCAGAGGTGATGGTTCTCGTCGATCTTCACGTAGCCTTCGGGCGCGCCCTTGAACTCGATCCCGGGCGAGGCCGCCACCACCTTGTCGACGTCGAACGAGCCGGCCTTCTCGCAGGCCATCTTCCACAGGAACGGGCCGAGATAGGCCGCCTGCGTCACGTCGCCGATGACCGTCTTCTCGCCCCACATCTTCTTGAAGGCGGCGACGAACGCCTTGTTGTTCTCGTTCTGGATCGACTCGAAGTACTTCATGCAGGCGTAGGCCCCGGCGATGTTCTCGCCGCCGATGCCGTCGATCTCGTCCTCGGTGACCGAGATCGTCATCAGCACCTGCTTCGACAGGTCGATGCCGGCCGCCTTGAGCTGCTTGTAGAACGCCACGTTCGAGCCGCCGACCATCGTCGCGAAGATCACCTTCGGCTTGGTCAGCTTGATCTTGTTGATGACCGAGTTGAACTGCGTGTGGCCGAGGGGGAAGTACTCCTCGCCGACGACCTTGCCCTTGAGCACGTTCTCGACGTGCTTGCGGGCGATCTTGTTGGAGGTGCGCGGCCAGATGTAGTCGGAACCGATGAAGTAGAAGCTGTCGCCGCCCTTCTCCTTGTGGACCCAGTCGAGCCCGGCGAGGATCTGCTGGGTGGCCTCCTGGCCCGTGTAGAAGACGTTCTTCGACTGCTCCAGGCCCTCGTAGAAGGTCGGGTAGTAGAGGAGGCCGTTGTACTGCTCGAAGACGGGCAGCACCGCCTTGCGCGACGCCGAGGTCCAGCAGCCCATCACGGCGGCGCAGTGGTCGTTGACGAGGAGCTTCTTGGCCTTCTCGGCGAAGGTCGGCCAGTCGGAGGCGCCGTCCTCTTGGATGATCTTGATCTTGCGGCCGAGCACGCCGCCAGCGTCGTTGATCTGCTGGATCGCCAGCTTCTCGGCTTCCTGCGCGCCCGTCTCGGAGATCGCCATGGTGCCGGTGATCGAGTGCAGGATGCCGACGGTCACCTCGCTGTCGGTCACCGCGAGGCCCGTGGTGTTGACCGCCGAGGTCGGCGGGGCCGCCCAGGCCGACCGCGGCATCAGCGCCAGTGCCGGGGCGCCGGCCAGCCCCATGAGCAGTTTGCGCCGCAGCGGGGAGCGCAAGCCGTGATCGGCGCCGGTCTCGGTGTCGTCTGCCATGTGCCTGCCCCTGTTCGCGTCCGGGCCTTGAGAGGCGGTCCGGATCGACGAGCGCAGGCTAGGTCCTGGGTTGCGGTGCGGCCTATACGCGATTTTGCGTATGGCCGTGCTCTTGCATGCGTCGCACCATCGCGGCGGAATACTTTGAGGTCGGGGTGGCTGAGAGCGCGAATAGTGTGGGCATTGCGCCGGTGCGCGATGTTTCGCGCGCGCGTGACCGCCCACGCGCCCTGCCGCCCGGGACCGGCGGTCGGATCGGCCCGGCCGGGACCCCATGAGCGGTCCGCAGCGCATCATCCCCATCCGCCGGGACTACAACCGCTTCGTCGCCGACGAGACGCTGGAGGATTACGCCCTCCGCTTCACCGCCAAGAAGGCGCGGCGCTGGTCGAGCCTCGAGGTCGCGCAGACCGCCCTCGGCTCGATCTCGTTCCTGGCGCTGGAGGCGATCGGCGGGACGCTGGCGCTGACGGCTGGCTTCCCCAACACGGTCGCGGCCGTGCTGGTCGTCGGCCTGATCATCTTCGCCACCGCGGCGCCGATCACGGTCTACGCCGCCCGGCACGGCGTCGACATGGACCTGCTCACCCGGGGCGCGGGGTTCGGCTATCTCGGCTCGACCGTCACGTCGCTGATCTACGCGAGCTTCACCTTCCTGTTCTTCGCCATCGAGGCGGCGATCATGGCGCTGGCGCTGCAGCTCTGCTTCGGGCTGCCGCTCGGCATCGGCTACCTGCTCTGCGCGGGGGCGGTGATTCCCCTCGTCGTCTACGGGATCCGGCTGATCAGCCGGTTCCAGATCTGGAGCCAGCCGATCTGGCTCGGCCTGAGCCTGCTGCCGCTGATCTTCGTGGCGGCGCAGGGCGCGGGGCCGCTGCGGGCGCTCGCCGGCTTCCCGGGCCTCGACGGCGGCGGGGCCAACTTCGATCTCGCCCGGTTCGGGCTCGCCACCGGCGTCCTGCTGGCGCTGCTCGCCCAGGTCGGCGAGCAGGTCGACTTCTTGCGCTTCGTGCCGGAGCCACAGGGCCCGCGCGACCGCCGCTGGTGGCTGGCCGTCCTGTCGGGGGGCGCGGGCTGGATCCTGCCCGGGATGCTGAAGATCCTGCTCGGCGCCGCGCTGGCGGTCCTGGCGCTGGGCCACGGCGTCCCGGCCGAGCACGCTGCCGAGCCGACCCGCATGTACGCGGTGGCCTTCGGCTACCTGACGGGCGAGGGGAGCCGGGCGGCTCTGCTCCTCACCGGGCTGTTCGTCCTCGTGTCGCAGCTCAAGATCAACCTGACCAACGCCTATGCCGGCTCGATCGCGTGGTCGAACTTCTTCTCGCGCCTGACCCACAGCCATCCCGGGCGAGTGGTCTGGCTCGTGTTCAACGTCGCCATCGCGGTGCTCCTGATGGAGCTCGGCATCGACAAGACCATCGAGAGCACGCTGCCGCTCTACGCCTCCGTGGTCTCGGCCTGGGTCGGGGCCCTCGCCGCCGACCTCGCGGTCAACAAGCCGCTCGGCCTCTCGCCGCCGGGCATCGAGTTCAAGCGCGCCCATCTCTACGCCGTGAACCCGGTCGGCACCGGGGCCATGGCGCTGGCCCTCGCGGCCGGGGGCGCGGCCTATGTCGGCTGGCTCGGCGCGACCCTGCAGCCCTTCGCGCCGCTGCTGACTCTCGCCATCGCATTCTGTGCGGCCCCGGCGATCGCCTGGGCCACGGCCGGGCGCTGGTATCTCGCCCGGACGCCGAAGCAGGATTGGGGCGCGGCCGAGGTGGTCTGCCGGGTCTGCGAGCTGCCCTTCGAGGGCGAGGACATGGCCCATTGCCCGGCCTACGACGCGCCGATCTGCTCCCTCTGCTGCTCGCTCGACGCCCGCTGCGGCGACCTGTGCAAGCCCCATGGACGCCTGGAAGCGCAGGCGCAGGCCGCCGTCGCCCGGATCCTGCCGGGCCGAACCGCCGCCTGGATCGGCGCGCCGCTCGGCCGCTACCTCGCGGTGATGCTGACGCTCTGCGCGGTGATCGGGCTGATCCTCGGGATCGTGCACGCGGGCGCGACGATCGCCCACCCGGAGAATCGCGAGTTCCTGCGCACGGCGCTGACCAGCGTGTTCTTCACGCTGGTGGTGATCCTCGGCGTCGTGGCGTGGCTGTTCGTGCTCGCCCAGGAGAGCCGGCGCGTCGCCCAGGCCGAGACGATGCGCCAGACCGCGCTCTACCAAGCCGAGATCGCTGCCCACAAGGTCACCGACGCCAAGCTGCAGGAGGCCAAGGAGCGGGCCGAGGCCGCCAACCAGGCCAAGAGCCGCTACGTGGTCGGGATCAGCCACGAGCTGCGCACGCCGCTCTCCACCGTCCTCGGCTACGCCCAGCTGCTCGAGTCCGACCCGGCGATCCCGGCGCACCGCGTCAACGGCCTGCGGGTGATCCGGCGCAGCGCCCAGCACCTCTCCGGCCTGATCGACGGCCTCCTCGACATCTCGCGCATGGAGGCGGGACGCCTCCAGATCCACCGGGACGAGGTCCGGCTGACCGACTTCCTCGACCAGCTCGTCGACATGGTCCGTCTCCAGGCGCGGGAGGCCGGACTGGAGTTCCGGTTCTCGAGGCCCGAGATCCTGCCGGCGGTGGTCGCCACCGACGAGAAGCGCCTGCGGCAGGTGCTGCTCAACCTCCTGTCGAACGCCATCAAGTTCACCGAAGCCGGCACCGTCTCGCTGGACCTGAGCTACCGGAGCCAGATCGCCGTCTTCACGATCCGCGACACCGGCCCGGGCATCCCGGAGGCCGATCTCGCGCGGATCTTCGAGCCCTTCGAGCGCGGCTCGACCCCGGCCGCCCGGAGCACGCCGGGGACCGGGCTCGGGCTGACCATCGCCAACCTGCTGGCGCAGCTGCTGGGCGGCGAGATCACCGTGACGGCCGCCCCGGGCGGCGGCACGCAGGCGCGGCTGCGCCTGATGCTGGCCTCCGTGGCCCAGCCCGCGCCGATCGCCCCGCCCGCGCCGACGGCGTCCCCGGAGCGGGCCTACGCGGGGGCGCGCCGGACCGTCCTGGTCGCCGACGACGACAGCGCCCACCGCGCGCTGATGCGCGCGATTCTCGAGCCGCAGGGCATCGCCGTGCGGGAGGCCGGGTCGGGAGCCGAGTGCCTCGCGATGGTCGCGCAGGGTGGCGTCGACCTCGTCCTCCTCGATATCGCGATGCCCGGGATGAGCGGCTGGGCGGCGGCGGCGGCGTTGCGGCAGGCCGGTCATACCGGCCCGATCGCCATGATGTCCGCCAACGTCCACGAGATCAGCCCGACCCGCGGCGACGACGCCCCCCACGACGCGATCTTCGCGAAGCCCTTCGACCTGCGCGACGTGATGGAGCGGATCGGCAAGCTCCTGCACCTCGAGTGGACCGAGGGCGCCGCGCCGGCGCGGCCCGAGCCCGTCCCGGCCGCCGCGGACCTCCCGGGACCGGGGCCCGAACATGTCGGCGAACTCCTGCGCCTCGGCCGGATCGGGCACATCCGCGCCATCGAGGCCAAGCTGACTCAGATGGAGGCGGATGCGACCGTGCCGCCCGCCTTCGTCGCCCGCATGCGCGGACTGGTCGAGGGGTACGACCTGCGCCGCTACCTCTCGGTCCTGCAGGAGCTCGCCCGCCATGGCTGAGGCGCCGACGGTTCAGCCGCACCGGGACATCGTCCTTGTGATCGACGATTCACCCGATACGCTGAGCTTCCTCACCGAGGCGATCGAGCGGTCCGGCGCCACCGTGCTGGTCGCGGTCGGCGGCGATCTCGCCCTGACCCTGGTGGACGAGATCACGCCGGACGTGATCCTGCTCGACGCGGTGATGCCGGGCCTCGACGGGTTCGAGACCTGCCGGCGGCTCAAGGCCAAGCCGCAGCTCGCCGGCGTGCCGGTGATCTTCATGACCGGGCTGAGCGAGACCGAGCACATCGTGAAGGGGCTCTCTGCCGGCGGGGTCGACTACGTCACGAAGCCCATCGCCCCGGACGAGATCCTGGCCCGGATCCGCGTGCATCTGGCGAGCGCCCGCGCCGCGCAGAGCGCCCGGGCCGCCCTCGACACCGCCGGGAGGACGCTGTTCGCGGTCGCCGAGGACGGCACGGTCCTGTGGTCGACGCCGCAGGCCGGGCGTCTGCTCGCCGGACTCGGCGCGGATCCGTCCGGCGCCCGCGCGCTGCCCGCCGGCGCCCGCGACTGGCTGCGTGGCTGCCTCGCCGGCGCCGCCCAGCCGCTCGCGCTGACCGATCGCGACGGCGTCGCCTACGCCCTGAGCTTCATCGGCCGCACCCCGGACGAGATCCTGCTCCGCCTGTCACGCGACGCGCTGTCGGCGGGGGTCGAGCGGCTGCGGGCGCGCCTGCCGGTCACCGGGCGCGAGGCGGAGGTTCTCCTCTGGCTGTCCCGGGGCAAGTCGAGCCGCGACATCGGCGAGATCCTCGGGCTCAGCCACCGGACCGTGACGAAGCACCTCGAGGGCATCTACGCGAAGCTCGGTGTGGAGAACCGCACGGCCGCCTCGATCATCGCGGCGCGGCACCTGCAGGATTGAGCCCGCTCGCGAACCGGTCGGCAGGGTTGCGGTGGCCGCGGATCCCCAAGCTTGTCCACAGGCCCGGGTGCTCGGGGAAACGCCTTGGTAAGCCCCGCCGCCTCACGGTCCCAGCTCAGCCCGACAAGCCGAGTCCGGATGCGATGATGACCAGCCAGCAGCTCGCCGACGAACTGAAGCGGATCGCCACCACACAGGTCAGCGACATCACGCGGGCGGTGAAGGAAGGCCAGAAGTCGATCGCCCTCAACGAGGTGCGGGACATGGCGCGGCGCCTCGGCCTGCTCGCGGACGCCTTCGATCCGAAATCCGCGGCCGACAGGTCCGAGCCCGCCGCCGATACCGCCGGCGATCCGCTGGACGACGCTCAGGCCGCCTGACACCCGTTGCCGGCGGTGTCCCGCCGGCCCCTCCGAGGAGCGCTCCATGGTCCGCGCCCATTTCACCATCCGCCTCGGCAACGCCTCGCTCCCGGCCTCGGCGGCCCAGTGGGTCGAGGATGCCGAGGCCGCCCGGTCGACCGCGCGCACGATCGTGCAGGGGCTGATGCGTCAGCACGGCGGTGACCCGCGCCTCATGGAGGCCGCGATGGTGATCACCGACGACGACGGCGCCGTTCTCCTGGAGATGTCCTTCTTCGACACGCTCTACCTGCCGGTCGAGCCGGTCCCGGACGCCGACCGGCGCCGGCCGCGCGCGCCGCGCAGGGCCGCGCCGCGGGGACTGACCGCCGCCCTCGGGCCCGTCCGGCGCCTCGCCGGCGCGCTCGGCATGCGCGCGCAGCAGCCCCTGTCCGGGCGGTGAGGCCCGCTCAGCCGTAGAGATCGCCGACCACGAAGCCGCGCGGCGCGAGGCGCTCGGCCAGCACGCGCCGGTGGCAGCCGGCCGGATCGCGCTCGAAGCAGAGCAGGCAGATCGGCGACGCCTCGGCGAGCGCGGCGAGCTCGTCCAGCGCCGCGATCCCGGCGGCGGTATCCAGCACCTCCTCGCAGTAGATCCGGCGCATCAGCCCCGCGTCCCCGGCCCGCGCCGCCTGCCGGCCGGATTTCGGGGTGCCGAGGCTGCGCAGATGCGCGTAGCCGAGCCCGGCCTCGTGCAGGGACGTGCCGAGCGCGCCCTTCGAGAAGCCGCGCTTGCGCGAATTCGCCACTGCCCGGACATCCGCCAGCACCGCGACGCCGGCCGAGCGCAGGACGCCGACGAGGCGCTCCGGGTCGAGGCCTTCGTAGCCTATGGTAAAGAGTTGCTTACTCACGGTGTCCCGTCCGGACTCGCGTTGCGGAACCGCGACTTAGCCGGATGCGGGCCTGTGAACCAGCCGGGGATCGGCGCCGTATGTCGCGGGGATGCAACGCGTCCCGGAATTCCGCCGCAATGATCGCAAAGCTCCGTTAACCGCGCCGGGGCCATCGAATACGCCTGTCTGTGGCGCTTCTTCGGTGGCGGGCTAAACACTGATGTCGCGGATTTTAGAGCTTTCGCGGTCGCCGTTCGGGGAAGTCGCTCGGAACTTGAGCGAACGCCTGAGGCCGGCCCGTCGCCTCGCCGGCCGGTTCGCCGCCGCCGCCATCCTGGCCGGGCTCGCGGCCTGCGCGTCGAACAACGACTTCTATCCGACCAAGGGCGACGTGAAGCCCCATCCGGGCGTGGCCAAGGCCAAGCTTCACCCGATCCAGGGCATCGACATCTCGAAGTGGCAGGGCAACGTCGACTGGGCCTCGGTCCGGGCCGCCGGCACCCAGTTCGCCTTCATCAAGGCCACCGAGGGCGGCGACCACGTCGACGAGCGCTTCCGGACCAACTGGGACGCCGCCGCCCGGGCCGGCGTGCCGCGCGGGGCCTACCACTTCGTGTTCTGGTGCCGCTCCGCCAGGGAGCAGATGGACTGGTTCAAGAAGAACGTCCCGAACGACCCCACCGCGCTCCCGCCGGTCCTCGACGTCGAGTGGAACGGCCACTCGCAGACCTGCCCGAAGAAGCTGCCCAAGGCCCAGGCCCTGGCGATGGTCACCGAGATGCTCGAGGAGATGGAGCGCTACACCGGCAAGCGCCCGATCATCTACACCGACATCACCTTCCACAAGGACGTCCTGGAGGGCGAGCTCCCCGACTACCCGCACTGGCTGCGCTCCACCGCGGCCGAGCCCGAGCAGCGCTTCGTCAACCGCAAGTGGATGCTGTGGCAGTTCACCTCCACGGGCCGGGTCCCGGGCGTGCGCGGCGACGTCGACCGCAACGCCTTCTACGGCACGCCGTCCGAGTGGGCCTCGTTCCTGGCCACCGACTGCGACCCGCGCGAGCACAAGCGGCTCTCGGAGCAGGGTCTCTGCACGGATAAGTAGATGAAAGCCTTCGGCAAAACCTAGGTTAGTTCAGGGGCGCAGAGCGCGGGGTATGGCTGACGGGCCCGCGCACCGGCGGGCGAGCCTCGAGAGGATCCTGACGGGAAACTCTCCTCCCGCACCTCTCCGTCCCCCATGCCGATCGACTCTGCCGCCTCCACCGGCAACCTGCTCCTCGACGCGCTGTCTGGTTCGGACCGGGCCCTGATCGCGCCCCATCTGGAGCCGGTGACCTTCGCCAAGGGCGACACGGCGCTCTCGGCGGCCGTCGCGGCGAGCCACGTGATCTTCCCCCACGTCCAGACTGTCGTGGCGCTGATCGTCGCCACGCGGGACGGCAGGACGGCCGAGATCGCGAGCGTCGGGCACGAGGGTGCGATCGGCGGGATCATCGGAGAGGGCCGGCTGCCGGCCGCGGTCAGCGGGTTGGTGCAGGTCGGCGGGGCTGCGCTGCGCCTCGACGCGGAGCGTCTCCGGCAGGCTGCGCTCGGATCCGAGACGCTCCGCGACCTGTTCGCGCGCTACGCCGACTGCTTCCTGGCCCAGCTGTTCCAGATCGCGGCCTGCAACGCCCTGCACCCGATCGAGCAGCGCTGCCTCCGCTGGCTGCTGTCGCTGCAGGACCGGACCGGCGGCGACACCCTCCCGATCACCCACGAGTTGCTGGCCTCCATGCTCGGGGTCCAGCGCACCTACCTCACCCGGATCCTGCGGGTGCTGCAGGAGCAGGGCCTCGTCCGGGTCGGCCGCGGGCGCATCACGATCCTCGACCGCCGGGCGGTCTCCAACGCCGCCTGCGAGTGCCACGCCCGCGTGCGGATCCAGTGCGAGGCGGTGCTCGGCGCGGCCTACGGGGCCGACACGAACCGCCGGACCGAGCCGGCCGAGACGCTCTCGCGACTCCGGTGAGGGACCGGCGCGCGGTCAGTCGACGACCGGCACGCAGACCGGCGCCGCGAGACCCGGCACCGGCGCCACCACCACGTCGATCCCGTAGATCAGGCGCAGCAGGTCCGGCGTGACCGTCGCGGCGGCGGGCCCGTCGGCGACGAGGCGGCCCGCGTGCAGGGCGATGAGTCGATCGGCGCAGAGCAGGGCGTGGCCGGGATCGTGCGTCGAGAACAGCACGGCGATGCCGGCCTCGGCGAGGCGGCGGATCTGCCCGAGGACGCGGGCCTGATTGCCGAAATCGAGGCTGGCGGTCGGCTCGTCCATGACGAGGAGCCGCGGCTCGCCGCTGAGAGCCCGCGCGATCAGCGCGAGCTGCCGCTCGCCACCGCTGATCTCGGTGTAGACCTGATCGGCGAGGTGCCCGATTCCCAGGGCGGCCAGAGCCCGCTCGGCGGCCGCGACGTCGGCGCGACCGGGGGCGGCGAACGGGCCGAGCCGGCTCGCCCGGCCCATCACGACGACCTCGCGCACCGTGAACGGGAAGAACGCCGCGTGCGCCTGGGGCACGGCGGCGATCGCGCGGGCCACGGCGACCCGCGACAGCCGCGACAGATCGGCGCCGTCGAGGATCACCCGCCCGGCGCGGGCCGGCAGCAGGCCGAGCAGCGTCTGGAACAGCGTGGTCTTGCCGCCGCCGTTCGGCCCGACGAGGCACATCACCTCGCCCGCGGTGAGGTCGAAAGACACGCCCTGGGCGACGGTGCGGCCGGCCGTGCGGCCGCCGTACCCGACGGCGAGGTCCCGGACCTGGAGCAGCATCAGCTGAAGCCCCGGCGCCCGGACGCCAGCAGCCAGAGGAAGAACGGCGCCCCCACGAGCGCCGTCAGGATGCCGAGGGGCACCTCGACGGTGCCCAGATTCCGCGCGATCAGGTCGACCAGCACCAGGTAGCCCGCGCCGAGCACCAGCGAGGCCGGCAGCAGGCGGCGGTAATCCGGCCCGACCAGGAGCCGAGCGACGTGCGGCACGATCAGCCCGATCCAGCCGATGACCCCGGTCATCGCCACGGCCGCCGCCGTGATCAGGGTCGCGCCGGCGATCAGGACGGGACGGAGCAACCGAGTTTCCACACCGAGGGCCCGCGCCTCCGCGTCGCCGAGACTCATCAGGTTCATGCGCCAGCGCAGGAGCACCAGGGGCACGAGGCCGAGCAGCATCATCGGCAGGGTGGCGGCGACGTCGCCGAGGGTGACCGAGGATAGGCTGCCGAGGAGCCAGAACGTGATCGCCGGCAGCTGGTTGTAGGGATCGGCCAGGACCTTGAGGAGCGAGATGCCAGCTCCGAGCACCGCCCCCACCGCGACCCCGGCCAGGACCAGGGTCAGGACCGGATCGTGCCGCCGCACGGCGAGGCCGACGCCGTAGACCGCCGCGACGGCGCCGAGCCCGCCCAGGAAGGCCAGGGCCTGGATCGGGGCCACCGGCAGGCCGAGATAGATCCCGAGCACGGCCCCGAGCCCGGCGCCGGCCGAGACGCCGAGGATGTCGGGCGAGACCAGCGGGTTGCGGAACAGGCCCTGGTAGGTCGCCCCCGCCGCCGAGAGGGCCGCGCCCACGACCAGCGCGGCGATCACCCGCGGCAGGCGCACCTGCATCACGACCGTCTCCGCCGTCGCCGGGGCCCGGGCCGGCAGCCCGAGCAGCCGGTTCCCGAGGATGGCGGCGAGGTCCGCGGGCGCGACCGGGTACTTGCCGACAGCCAGCGCGAGGGCGGTCAGCGCCAGCAGGGCGAGCCCGGACAACAGCGCAGCGGGCAGGCGGCGTCGGGCGCGCGCCCGGATCATCACGGCGGCGGCCGGGACGCGGCTCACCGGGCCGGGCCCGGGGACGAGCCCGGTGTCGAGCTCGGCCGAGCGCCCGGCGTCGGGGCGAGGAGAGCGGCGACCTGACCGGCATCAAGGTCGACGTGGTAGAAGCGACTGTAGAAGGCGCGCGCCACGTCGGGCATCGGCTGCGGGAACAGGTCCGGATGGAGCCGGGCCGCGAGCCAGCGCAGGCCGATCAGCCGGTTGACCCCCGGCGGCGCGTCGAACCACGGGAACGGCTGGAGCGGCGCCACGTAGACCCGCCCGCTCCGTACGGCCCGGACGTCCCGCCACAGCGGGTCGGCGCTCAGCCCGGCCGCGAAGGCCGGATCGAGGGTGACGATCACGTCCGGATTCCAGGCGAGAACCTGCTCGGGCGAGACGTTGCCGAGGCGGCCGCCACCGTCCTGCGCGACGTTGCGGCCGCCGGCGACCTCGACCAGCTCGGTGTTGATCGATCCGGCGAACCCCGTCTCCAGCCCGCGCGGCCCGCGCGCGTAGTAGACCCGGGGCCGCTTCTCCTCCGGGACCGCCGCGACGGCGCGCTCCACCGTGTCGGCGAGACGCTGGGCCTCCGCCGCCAGGGCGTCCGCGTCGGACTGACGGCCCAGGGCCGCGCCGAGCTGCCGATAGGCTTCCGGGGTCTTCGCGAGGCTGCCGTCCAGCAGGATGTAGGGGATCCCGGTCTGGGCCTGGACCCGGTCGGCGAGCGACGCGTAGGTCGGCCCGAGGCTGCCCGAATCCACGATCAGGTCGGGCTTGGCGGCGAGCACCGCCTCGACATTCGCGGTCCCGCCGCGCCCGGTGAGGCGGCCGTAGGCGGGGAGCGCGCGGGTCCGGGGCTCGAGGAAGGGCATCGCCGCGGGATGCGGGGCGCTCACCCATCCGGCCATCAGGTCGGGCGCCAGGGTGTAGAGCAGCACCGCGGCGGGCGGTCCCGCGGCGAGCACCCGCCCGACCCGCTCGGGGAGCTCGACCGTGCGGCCGGCCGCGTCCGTGAACGGGCGCGCCGCCGCCCCGCCGGACGCCGCCAGCAACGCGATCAGCGCCGCGGCCAGGGCGCGGCGGCGGCCGGCTCTCGGCGCCATCAGGCGGGCTTCCGCTCCAGGATCTCGATCAGCGCGCCGTCGGGTCCCTCCACGAAAGCGATCCGCAGGTCGGGACCGCGCGCCGTGATGCCGGTCCGCACCGTCACGCCCCGGGCGATGAGATCGGCCATCGCGGCCTCGATGTCGGCGACGCGCAGCCCGACATGCTCGATCCCGAGACAGGGCGTGGCGGTCGCCGGCGCGATCTCATCCGGGGCCTGCTCGATGAAGACGGCGAGGCCGCCGAGGTCGAGCACGACCCGCTGCACGGGGTCCGCGCCGACGCGCTTCACCTCCCGGGCCCCGAACGTCTCGACGTAGAAGGAAGCGGCCGCGACGGCATCGCGGCTGCGCAGGTGGAGGTGGTCGCAGGCGTAGTGCATCGGCTCTCCGGCCCCGGATGACATGGGCGGGTGCGGCCCCCGGTGCCGTCGCGCCGGAGGCGCCGCTGCGCGCCGGGTCCGACGATAGGGCCGGCGCGGAGCCGCGGCGAGACCGGCCGCTTGACGTTCGGCACGAACCCGCAGACTTTCGCCGCCAGGACCGTTGCAGGGATGCAACATCCATCCCACATCCCGGTCGCGAACCCACATCGCACAGCCAACCGCACAGCCAAGAGATCCATGCGCAATCCCTACGACGTGCTGGGCGTGGCCAAGGGGGCGAGCGAGGCCGAGATCAAGAAGGCCTATCGCAAGCTCGCCAAGGACTTCCACCCCGACCGCAACAAGAACGACGCGAAGGCCAAGGACCGGTTCGCCGAGGCGAACTCGGCCTACGAGATCCTGGGCGACGCCGAGAAGCGCAAGCAGTTCGACCGCGGCGAGATCGACGCCGAGGGCAAGCCGCGCGCGACCGGCTTCGAGGGATTCGGAGGCTTCGGCGGCGGACGCGGGGGCAATTTCGACTTCGAGAACATGGCGCGCGCCCAGCGCGGCGGCGGCATGGGCGGCGGCATGGGCGAGGACATCTTCTCGCACATCTTCGGCGAGGCGTTCCGCGCCGGCGGCGCCGGTCCGGGCGGCCAGCGCCAGGCGGCCAAGGGCGAGGACGTCGCCGCGGAGCTGCTGGTGACGCTGGAGCAGGTCGCCAGCGAGGAGAAGCTGCGTCTCGCTCTGCCCACGGGCCGTGAGGTCGACGTCGTCATTCCCCGCGGCGTGGTCGACGGCCAGACCATCCGGCTGCGCGGCCTCGGCCAGAGCGGCGGGCCCCGGGCCGAACCGGGCGACGCCCTGCTGACCATCCGGATCCGGCCGCACCCGCGGTTCACCGTCGAGGGGGCCGACCTGCGCACCGGCGTCGACGTTCCGCTGGAGGATGCCGTGCTCGGCGGCACGATCCGCGTGCCGACGCTCACCGGTGCCGTCGAGATGAAGATTCCGGCAATGACGAGTTCCGGCCGGACCTTCCGCCTCCGCGGCAAGGGGCTGCCGAAGAAGGACGGCACCCGCGGGGACCTGTTCGCCACCACGGCGATCGTCCTGCCGGAGGGCGAGGACGCGGCCCTGACCGAATTCGCCCGCGGCCGCCGGGCCACCAATGCGGCCTGACGGGCGGGAACAGCCTTCGGGGCGCGCCTGACCGCGCTCGGTGGCGTCCCGGACTTCCGTCGCCGGGCCGCCTCCGCTAAGGAGGCCCCCCGGCCCCGAGAGGGGTCGCGCGGCTTCGGGATCGATCATGGCGGAACACGGGCAGGGCCTTCTGGCGGGCAAGCGGGGCATCGTCCTCGGGGTCGCCAACAACCGCTCGATCGCCTGGGGCATCGCCCGCAGCGCCCGCGCCCACGGGGCCGAACTGGCCTTCACCTACCAGGGCGACGCCCTGCGCAAGCGCGTGGAGCCCCTCGCCAAGGAACTCGACGCCCACGTGATCGGGCACTGCGACGTCACCGAATCGGCCACGATCGACGCGGTCTTCGCGGAGGCCGCGAAGGTCTTCCCCGACGGCATCGACTTCGTCGTTCACTGCGTCGCCTTCTCCGACAAGGACGAGCTGACGGGCCGCTACATCGAGACCTCCGAGGACAACTTTACCAAGTCGCTCCTGGTCTCGTGCTACTCGTTCACCGCGGTGGCCCAGCGCGCCGAGAAGATCATGCGCCCGGGCGGCTCACTGGTGACGCTGACCTATTACGGCGCCGAGAAGTGGATGCCGCACTACAACGTCATGGGCGTCGCCAAGGCGGCGCTGGAGGCGTCGGTGCGCTACCTCGCGGCCGATCTCGGACCGAAGAACATCCGGGTCAACGCGATCTCGGCCGGCCCGATCAAGACCCTCGCCGCCTCGGGCATCGGCGATTTCCGCTACATCCTGAAGTGGAACGAGTACAACGCGCCCCTGCGCCGGACCGTGACGATCGGCGAGGTCGGCGAGACCGCGTCCTACCTCGTCTCCGACATGGCGGCCGGGATGACCGGCGAGATCCTCCACGTGGATGCCGGCTACCACGTGGTCGGCATGAAGAACCCCGAGGCGCCGGACCTCACCCTCGACAAGGATTGAGGCCTCGGTCGTCCGGGGCGCCGTGATCTGCGACGGCGCGACGGCCTGCGTGGCGCCTCCGCCCGGGTCTCTCGGCCGCGCCCGTGGGGAAGGCGGCGCGACCAGGCTGACCATCGTCACGCCTCGTCCGCCTCGTCGAACTCCCCCGAGAGCTTGAGGCCGTCGATCCAGGTCTCGCCGTCGCGCTTGATGACGGTGCGCGGCCGGACGTTGCCGTGCTGCGCGATCCCCGCCGCCAGCCGCTGCGAATGCGTCACGAGCCAGACCTGCGTCCGCTCCGCGGCCCGCGCGATCAGCCGCGCCAGGGGATCCATGAGATCGGGATGCAGGCTGGTCTCGGGCTCGTTCAGCGCGATGAACGGCGGCAGCCGGTAGCCGAGCAGCGCTCCGGTCAGGGCGAGGTAGCGCAGGGTGCCGTCCGACAGTTCCGGCGGATCGAAGGTCCGGGCGGGGAAGTCGGGGAAGCGCAGGCCGAAGCTCGCGTGACGGCCGGGCTCCGGGAGGACGAGCGCCGCGCCCGGGAAGGCTCCGTCGACGGCCGCGTCGATCTCGGTCGTGTCCTGCCGGATATGCGCCAGGGTGGCGAAGACGGCGGCGAGGTCCGCGCCGTCGGACGCGAGCGTCGGCGTCGTCACCGCGAGGCAGGGGCGACGCAGGGGCGACTCGGCATCCGTCCGGAAATCGTGGTGGAAGCGCCACCCCGTCAGGGCGAGGCGGACCGCGGCGATCTCCGGATGGCCGGTGGCGTCGAGGAGGCTCCCGAGGGCGGTCTCGGTGGGCAGCAGGTCCCCGCCGAGGGCGCGCTTCCGGCCCTCCGCGTCGCGGACGAACCCGCTTCGCCCGTCGCGATCGAGGATCACGGCCGTGCGGCCGCGGGTGCGGACCGTCAGGCGCTCGGTCTTGACCTGCGGCTCCTTCCGGAAGGCGGCGCCGAAGGTGGTTCCGCCGACCTGCTGCACCAGCCCGATCTCGACCGCGTAGACGAAATCCTGCGCGATCGTGTCGTGGCGGAGGGTCGCCGACAGGCAGATCCGCGCGGCCTCGCCCTGCCGCCGGCGGCCGGCCCAGAGGGCCGAATCCATGCCGCCCTCGGCGGCGAGGTCGCGGGTCAGGGTTCCCCGGGCGGCGGCCTGCAGAAGCTCCAGGGCCCGGTAGAGGTTGGTCTTGCCGGTGCCGTTGCCCCCGACGAAGACCGACAGCGCGTCGACCGGGAAGCTGATCCGCCGCAGCGAGCGGTAGCCCGAGACCGCGACCTCCCGAACCACCAGCATCCCGGGCTCTCCCGCCTCAGTCCGGAACCGTCAGATCCGCGATGCCCTTGGCGGCCTCGGGGAATCGCGGGTCCATGGCCTCCAGCGTATCCGCCACGGTCCGGGCAATCACGTAGTTGCGGAACCACTTGTGGTTGGCCGGCACCACCAGCCACGGCGCCCGGGCCGTCGAGCAGCGGCCGAGGGCGTCCGCGAAGGCCTGCTGGTAGGCGTCCCAGGACTTCCGCTCGACCAGGTCGGCCGGGTCGAACTTCCAGTGCTTCTCGGGGTCGGCGATCCGGGCCTCCAGGCGCTTCTTCTGCTCCGCCTTGGAGATGTGCAGGAAGAACTTGAGGACCGTCGTCCCCGATTCGACGAGCAGGCGCTCGAAATCGTTGATCCGGCCGTAGCGGCTCTGCCAGACGGCGTCCGGCACGAGGCCCTTTACCCGCACCACGAGCACGTCCTCGTAGTGGCTGCGGTTGAACACCCCGATCATGCCGCGCCCCGGCACGCGGGCGTGGTAGCGCCACAGGAAATCGTGATCGAGTTCCTCGCTCGAGGGCACCTTGAACGAGGCCACGGCGCAGCCCTGCGGGTTCACCCCCTTGAGCACCGACCGGATCGTGCCGTCCTTGCCGCCGGTGTCGATCGCCTGGAAAACCAGCAGCAGGCTCCGGGCGCGCTCGGCGTAGAGGCGTTCCTGGAGGGCGACGATGCGCTCGCGCTCCGTGGCGAGGGCGTCCTTGGCCCAGTCCTTGTCGAGGCCGCCGACATCGTCGGGATCGACCGTGCCGAGATCGACGGGCGCGCCCGGCTCCACCGCCACGATGCCCGGCGCGGGGCGGATCGGCACCGGCCCGTGCTGGCCGAGCGCCGCCGGGACGGACTCGGCCACGGCGTCGACGCTGCCGGCCCAGCGGGCCGTCGACGGGCGGTGATCCACGGTGGGGCCATGCAGATCGGCCTCACCTGTCATGCCGTCATCGCGTTTGTGGCCGCGATGATGCTTGCCGTGCTTCTTGGACATGGGGCAGGACCTGTTTCCGGATATTGCCGACCGACGGCGAGAACGGCCGGTAATCCAGGCTGTTCCGAACGCCTGTGCAGGACGGGGTTGAGAGGTTGGGTACGATCTACTTCATCCGGCACGGCCAGACCGCCTGGAACGCCGAGGGACGCCTCCAGGGTGGGCGCGACACCGACCTCAACGCCCAGGGCGAGGCGCAGGCCGCCGCCGTGGCGGAGCGCCTCGCCGCCGCGGCGGGTCCGGCGCTGGCGGCGGCCGAGTTCGTCGCGAGCCCGCTCAAGCGCACCCGGCGCACCATGGAGATCCTCAGGGCGACCCTCGGCCTGCCGCCGGAGGCGTACCGCACCGATCCGCGCTTGCGGGAGATCGGCTTCGGCAGCTGGGAGGGCTCAACCTGGGCGGAGATCCGGCGCCGCGACCCGGCCGGGGCTGCCGGCCGCGACCGCGACCGCTGGCACTACCGCCCGCCCGGCCTCGGCGCCGAGAGCTACGCCGGCCTCGTCGAGCGCGTCGGCCCGATGATCGCGGCCCTGGAGCGGGACACGGTGATCGTCGCCCATGGCGGCGTCGCGCGGGCCGCCCTGGTGGCCCTCGGCCACCTCGACATCTACGCCGCGCCCCGCCTCGGCATCCGCCAGGGCGAGGTCCTGATCCTCGAGCCCGGTGGCTGGCGCTGGGCTTGATCCTGTGCGCCGGCGCAGTGCAAAGCCGCCTCGATAACGGCATGATCGGCAGGCTATAGGGCGGCGGCCAGGACAGGCGCCGGCTCGAGCGGCCGGCCAGCGGAGCAGCGGATGAGCGACGTCGCCGAGAAGACCCGGCCCGGCCCGGCGGCCGGGGAGCCCGCGCCTCTCGGGAACGCGGCGGCGATCCTGCGCGGCGACCACCGGCCCGACCTGATCCGCGACGAAGTCCTGGCCGAGATCTTCCTGCACTCGGCCGCGACCCGGCCCGGCCATCCCTGCCTCGTCGACGGCGCCCGGGTCGAGGCTGGGGGCGTCCACCCGCACCTGACCTACGCGGACGTCGCCGCCCGGGCCGGCCGGATCGCCGCCGGCCTCGTCCATCGCGGCATCGGTCCCGGCGACGTCGTCGGCCTGTGGATGGCCCGCGGCCCGGACCTCCTCGTCGCGCAGATCGGGATCACGATGTCGGGGGCGGCGTGGCTGCCCTTCGATGCCGAGGCGCCGGCCGACCGGGTAGGCGTTTGCCTCACCGACGCGGGCGCGAAGGCGCTGCTCGTCTCCCCGGCGCTCGCCGCCGCGGCGCCGGACGCCGCGCCCGCGTTGACGCCCGCCGACCTCGACGCCGGAACGCCCGCCGACGCGCCGGTGCCGGACCCGCGCGCGGCCGGGCTGACGCCCGAGCACCCCGCCTACCTGATCTACACCTCCGGCTCGACCGGCGTGCCCAAAGGCATCGTCATCAGCCACGCCAACATCTGCCACTTCCTGAGGTCGGGGAACGCCCTCTACGGGATGCGCGCCGACGACGTGGTCTTCCAGGGCGCCTCGGTGGCGTTCGACCTCTCGATGGAGGAGATCTGGGTCCCGTACCTCGTGGGCGCGACCCTGTTCGTCGCGAGTCCCGCCATGATGGGCGACCTGGAATCGCTCCCCGGCATCCTGGAGGCCGAGGGCATCACGGTGCTCGACACCGTCCCGACGCTGCTGGCGATGATCTCCGGCGACCTGCCGCGGGTCCGCCTCGTCCTGCTCGGCGGCGAGGCGCTGCCCGAGCCGCTGATCGCCCGCTGGGCGACGGGCGGGCGCCAGCTGTTCAACACCTACGGGCCCACGGAGGCCACCGTGGTGGCGACCGCGGCCGAGATGCGCCCCGGCGAGCCGGTGACGATCGGCGGCCCGATCCCGAACTACTCCGTCTACGTCGCCGGCGAGGACCTTTCCCTGCTCGGCCGCGACCAGCAGGGCGAGCTGCTGATCGGCGGTCCCGGCGTCGCGCGGGGCTACCTCGCCCGTCCCGAGCTGACGGCGGAGAAGTTCATCGCCAACCCCTTCGCGTCGGACGGGACCGACCCCGTCCTGTACCGTTCGGGCGACGCGGTCTCCCTCGATGCCGCGGGCCGGATCGTGTTCCACGGCCGGATCGACGACCAGGTGAAGATCCGCGGCTTCCGCGTGGAGCTGGGCGAGATCGAGTCCCGGATCCGCGCGGTGCCCGACATCAACCAGGCCGCCGTCGTGCTCCGGCAGGACGACGGCGTCGACCGCCTCGTGGCCTTCCTGATCCCGGAGCGGGGCCGGTCCATCGACGCCGCCGCCCTGCGCCGGACGCTCGCCGGGCAGATGCCGCCCTACATGGTGCCCGGCCATTTCGAGGTGGCCGAGACGCTCCCGCGCCTGACCTCCGGCAAGGTCGACCGCAAGGCGCTGAAGATCGCCCCGCTCACCGTGGTCGCCGCGGACGGCGAGCAGGAGCCGCCCGCCAACGAGACCGAGGCGGCCCTCGTCGCGGCCGCCAAGCAGATCTTCGGCAACCAGCCGATCGCTCTCGAGGGCGACTTCTTCTCCGATCTCGGCGGCCACTCGCTCCTGGCCGCCCGCTTCGTCTCGGCGGTGCGCGAGAATCCGCCGCTCGCCGGTATCACCCTGCCCGACGTCTACGCCCTGCGCACCGTGCGGGCGATGGCCGACGCGCTCATCGCCCGCACGGGCGGGATGGGGGCCGGGGCCGCGACGCGCGACCTGAGTTTCGAGCCGCCGCCGCTGCTGCGCCGGGCGCTCTGCGGCCTCGCGCAGCTCGTCGCGCTACCCTTCGTGATCGCGCTGGCCACCGCGCAGTGGCTCGGCATGTTCGTGACCTACCTGCTGCTCACCGGCGGGGGATTGAGCTTCTTCGCCGAGCTCGGGGTGCTTCTCCTCGTCTACGTGGCGATCAACGGCGTGACCGCGGTGGCGGCGGTGGCCGGCAAGTGGCTGATCCTCGGCCGGACCAGGCCGGGCCGTTACCCGCTCTGGGGCACCTACTACTACCGCTGGTGGCTCGCGCAGCGGCTGGCGCCCCTCGTCCACGTGAAGTGGCTGCAGGGCTCGCCGGCCATCGCGATCTACCTGCGGCTCATGGGCGCCAATGTCGGCCGCGACACCCTGATCTCCGACATCGAGATCGGCGCGCCCGACCTCCTGACCATCGGCGACGGCGCGTCCCTGGGCGGCCGCCTCGTCATCGCCAACGCCGAGATCGTCGGCAACGAGCTGGTCATCGGCACGGCCGAGATCGGCGCGGACGCGGCGGTCGGGACCTCCTGCGTGATCAGCCACGACACGGTGATCGGCCCGCAGGCGGAGATCGCCGACCTGACCACGATCCCGGCGGGCTCGCGGGTCGGCGCGGCCGAGCGCTGGGACGGCTCGCCCGGCCGCAAGGTCGGCATGGCCGAGCCGTCGGACCTGCCCGCGCCCGCCGAGGCGTCTTTCGCGCGCCGCGCGGCCTTCCTGGCGGCCTACGTCGTGCTGCTCGGCGCCATCCCGGCGGTCGGCCTGCTGCCGATCTTCCCGGCCTTCTTCATCTTCGACCAGATCTCGGACTCGCTCTCCGACATCACCGACGTCGACTACCACTGGTACCTGCCGATCCTCACGTGGCCCACCGCCATGCTGATGACCGCCGGCACGGTGCTGCTGATCGCCGGCATCCGCTGGATCGTGCTGCCGCGGACGCGGTCCGGCACCTACTCGGTCCACTCGCTGTTCTACCTGCGGAAATGGTCGCTGGCCCTCGCGGTCGAGGTGACGCTGGAGACGCTCTCGTCGCTGTTCGCGACCGTCTACATGCGGGCGTGGTACCGGCTGATGGGCGCCAATATGGGCCACGGTGCCGAGATCTCGACCAACCTCGCGGGCCGCTACGACCTCGCCGAGGTCGGCGCGAAGAACTTCGTCGCCGACGAGGTGGTGTACGGCGAGGAGGAGATCCGGCGCGGCTGGATGCACCTGGAGCCGACCCGCACCGGGGCGCGGGTCTTCGTCGGCAACGACGCGGTGGTGCCGCCGGGCGCCGTCATCCCCGACGACGTGCTCATCGGGATCAAGTCGAAGCCGCCCGAGAACGCCGCGATGAGCCCGGGCGAGACGTGGTTCGGCTCGCCGCCGATCCGGCTGCCGGCCCGCCAGAAGGTCGATCTCGGCTCGACTGCCCAGACCTACGAGCCCGGCGCGTGGCCGAAGATCCGGCGCGGCGTCTTCGAGGCCTTCGCGACCTCGTTCTCGCCGATGCTCTACATCACCCTCGCGATCACGGCGATCGACTGGTATTTCTACCCGGCCATCCTGGAGCAGGACTGGTGGGGGCTGGCCTACAGCTTCGTCGGGGCGAGCGTCGCCATCGCGCTGATCCAGTCCTCGGCGGTCATCGCCATGAAGTGGCTGCTGATGGGCGTCTACAAGCCCGGCATGCAGCCGATGTGGTCGTGGTGGGCGATGCGCACCGAGGCGATCGCGGTGGCCTACTGGGGCCTCGCCGGCAAGGTGCTGCTCGAACACCTCCAGGGCACGCCCTTCCTCCCCTGGGTGCTGCGGCTGTTCGGCGTGAAGGTCGGCAAGGGCGTGTGCATGCTCACGACCGACATCACCGAGTTCGACTGCGTCACCATCGGCGACTACGCCACGATCAACCGCGTCTCCGCGCTGCAGACCCACCTCTACGAGGACCGGATCATGAAGATCGGCCGCGTCGTCGTCGGGCGCGGCGTCTCGGTCGGCGCGTTCTCGACCGTGCTGTACGACACGAAGGTCGGGGATTACGCCCGCCTGCGGCCGCTCACCATCGTCATGAAGGGCGAGTCGATCCCCGCCAACACCGAGTGGGAGGGCGCGCCCGCGGTCCCGGTGGTCCACCGCGCCTGACCGACGGAACACGTCTAAGGTTCCGGCTCGCTGGCGGCGTGTCGGAGCGCCGCGGCTCGATCTGCGGGAGACGCCGGCACGGTGATGGCCTGTCCGACCCCGGCGTCTCAGGACCGTGCGGGGAGGGGGCAGGCCAAGGTCAGAGCCGGGCGGCGTCGCCGAAATCTGCGCAAGAGCCCCGCTAGACTCTGGGACGAATATGCCGGTGTACTAGCACCTTTGTCCCGTGTTGGAATTCTAATCTAGCTTATTGTGGCTTCCTCTTGGATAGAGTGTTATCGTGCCGAGGCCCGGATCGTTGCTCGGCCAGACTGCGATGCGGGGCGGGGACGGCGCCGACGTCCGGGTCGAGGATTGACAGTCGTCCGTGCAGCTTGATCCCGCCACCCTGCTGGTCGTCAGCGCGGCGACGACCTTCCTGGTCGGCACGCTGTTCATGGCCTCGTGGCGGCAGGCGCCCGAGTCGCGCGTGCTCGCCTACTGGGGTGCGGCGCATCTCGTGGGCGCGGCCGGATCGGCCGGCCTCGCGCTGCGCAATCAGATCCCCGACCTGATCTCTGTGGGCTTGGCCAACGCCGTGGTGCTCGCCGCCTACGGTCTCATCTGGAGCGGCGTCCGCTCGTTCGAGCACCGCGAGCCGCGGCTGGGTATCGCGACGGCCGGCGCCCTGGGCTGGTGCGTCCTGTGCCTGATCCCGACCTTCTACGCGTCGATCGAGGCCCGCATCATCTACGCCTCGGCGGTGGCGGCGCTCTACTGCTGCGCGGCGACCGCGGAGATCTGGCGCGGTCGCGCCGAGCGGCTCGCCTCCCGGTTCGCCGCCGCCGCCATCCTGGGGCTGCACGGCACCTTCTACGTCGTGCGGATCCCCGCGACGCTGGTGGCGCCGCCGCAGCCGGGTCTCAGCCCGCTCGCGTCGCCCTGGGTGGCGATCCTGTGCTTCGTCACCCTCATGTTCTCGATCGCCTCGGCCTTCACCTTCATGGCGCTGGTCAAGGAGCGGGCCGAGCGCGAGCAGCGCATCGCCGCCTCCACGGACGCGCTCACGGGCGTGCGCAACCGCCGGGCCTTCGCGCAGGCCGCCGAGGCCGCGATCGCGCGGCACGGCGACGCCGCCCTGCTGCTGTTCGATCTCGACCGGTTCAAGGCCGTCAACGACCGCTTCGGTCACGGGGTCGGCGACGCGGTCCTCGTCGGCTTCTGCACCATGGCGATGACCCTGCTGCCCCGCGAGGCTCTGCTGGGCCGCCTGGGCGGGGAGGAATTCGCCTGCCTGCTGCCGGACGTGTCGCCCGCCGAGGCCCTGGCCCGGGCCGAGGAGCTGCGCCAGACCTTCGCGCAGCTCAGCATCCCCGAGCTTCCGGCTCTGCGCGTCAGCGTCAGCATCGGGATCGCGCAGGCCCGCGCCGGCATCGCGTTCGACGCGCTGATGCGGCGGGCCGACACCGCCCTCTACGTCGCCAAGAACGGCGGGCGCGACCGGGTCGCCGTGGCGGAGCCCGCCGCGACCCGCGCCGCCTGAGGCGGGCGCGGGCCGCTCACGCGAGGGCGCGGGCGGCTTCCGAGACCTTGCGGACCGAGGCGTCGACCACGCCCGCCGAGGCCGCGATCTCCGCCATGGCGGCGTGGACGGCGGCGACGCTCTGCGCGGCGGACTGCATGTTCTCGGTCATGTCGCGGGTCACCGCGGCCTGCTCGGTGACGGCGGACGACACGCTCAGGGAGATCGCGCTGAGCTGCTCGATCGTGGCGCCGATCCCGTCGATCGCCGCCACGGCCCGGGAGGTCTCGGCCTGCACGGCGGCGATCTGGGTGCCGATCTCGCCGGTCGCCTTGGCGGTCTGCTCGGCGAGCGCCTTCACCTCGGCGGCGACGACGGCGAAGCCCTTGCCGGCGACCCCGGCGCGGGCCGCCTCGATGGTGGCGTTCAGCGCGAGGAGATTCGTCTGGTCGGCGATGGAGCGGATCAGGCTCACCGCCGCCCCGATCCGGTCGGCGGCACCGGTCAGGCCCACGACGATCGCCCCCGCCTCCTCGGCGCGGGTGACGACGAGGTCCACCGACGATTTCGCCTGCAGGGCGTGGCGGCTCAGCTCCTCGATGGAGGCGGCGAATTCCTCGGAGCCGGCGGCGACCGCCTCGACGTTCCGCGCGGTCTGGCTCGAAGACTCGGCGGTGTCGTCGGCCTGCCTGACAACCCGGCTCATCGAGTCGCGGATCGCCGCGATGTCGGCGTCGATGGCGCGCTGGCCCTCGGCCCGGCGCTGCCGATCCTCGACCTGACGGGTGACGTCGGTGGCGAACTTGACGACGGCGCAGGGCCTGCCGTCGGCGTCGAGGATCGGGTTGTAGGCGCCGAAGATCCAGACGGTGCGGCCGCCCTTCCCGATCCGCCGGAACTCGCCGGCCTGATACTCGCCGTTGCCGAGGGCGGCCCAGAACGCCGCGTAGCCGGCGCTCGCCGCCTCGGCCTGCGGCAGGAACATCCGGTGATGCCGCCCGCAGATCTCCTCGAGGGTGTAACCCATGGTGGACAGGAAGTTGGCGTTGGCGTCCGTGATCGTCCCGTCGAGGGCGAAGGTGATCACCGCCTGTGAGCGGTCGAGCGCCGCGATCTGACCGGCGTGGCGGGCGTTGCGGGCGCGCTCCTCGGTGATGTCGGTGGCGAGCTTGACGACCTTGGTCGGCCGGCCGCGCCGGTCGAGGATCGGGTTGTACGAGCCCTGGATCCAGACGACCTCGCCGGACTTCGCGACGCGGCGGAAGGCGCGGGCCTCGTGCTGGCCGGCGCGCAGCCGGTCCCAGAACGCGGCGTAGTCCTGGCCCGCGCGGTCGTCCTCCGGAACGAACACCCGGTGGTGCTGGCCGCGCACCTCGTCGAGCGTGTAGCCCAGAAGGTCGAGGAACAGCGCGTTCGCGTCGGTGACGGTGCCGTCGAGGTCGAACTCGACCCGCGCCATCGTCCGGTCGATCGCCGCGAGCAGGGCGTCGTCGCGTGAACCAAACATCGCCATCGGAGCCTGTGCCCGCCTGATCTGTAGAGTGGTGACGATCATAGGGGGACGCGCTTAAAAATCCGTCAATGGCATGTTCTCGCCGGGGTGCGAGCGGTCGCGCGACCGTGGAAGTCTGTCTAGCCTATATCGATTGTAGAGAAATGTATTTTCGCGGGCGTCGATCCGTGTCGACGTATATATCATGCCCGGTCGATCGCGGGATATTGCAGCTCTCTGTCGCGTGGCCGGGATTGTGCGGCCGGTCATGCCTGGGCGCTGCCGCCCCGGTTGCCCGGCTCGCGGCCTGCGCTAGGAGGGGGCCGAGAGCCGGCGGCACGACGCGATCGAGGCCGATTCGCGGCACGGCACTGACGGGAGACCCGACATGGACGAGGCCACACGGATCGATCGTCTGGAGATGCGCCTCACCGAGCAGGACGCGACGATCGAGGATCTGAACCGGACCGTGACCGAGCAGTGGCGCGTGATCGACCGGCTCGTCCGGCAGCTGGACCTGCTGCGGGAGCAGGTGGAGGAGGCGGCTGCCCGGGCGGCGCCGCGGGGGCCGGAGCCGCCGCCGCCGCACTACTGAGGGGAGGGGCCGGTGCGCCGCGGCGCACCGGCCGAGACGTCAGAAATTCGCCTGCGTGACGAACTTGGTGACCAGGTAGGCGTCGAGGGCCTCCGGGCCGCCCTCGCTGCCGTAGCCCGAATCCTTGACGCCGCCGAACGGGGTCTCCGGCAGGGCGAGGCCGTGGTGGTTGATCGAGATCATGCCGCTGTCGACCGCGTTCGACACCCGCGCCGCCCGCTCGGCGGACCGGGTGTAGGCGTAGGCCGCGAGCCCGTAGGGCAGGCGGTTCGCCTCGGTGAGCGCCTCCTCGTCGTCGGAGAACCGGTTGATCATCGCCAGGGGACCGAAGGGCTCCTCGTTCATGATCCGGGCGGTCAGCGGCACCTCGGTGAAGACCGTCGGCTCGAAGAAGTTGCCCTGGTTGCCGATGCGCTTGCCGCCGGCGCGCAGCGTCGCGCCGCTCGACTCGGCGTCCGCCGCCAGCGCCGTGACGGCGTCGAGGCGCCGCCCATGGACCAGCGGGCCCATCTTGGTCTCGGGATCGAGCCCGTCGCCGACCTTCACCGACTTGGCGAAGGTGGTGAAGCCCTCGACGAAGCGGTCGAAGACCGAGTCGTGCACGAGGAACCGGGTCGGCGAGACGCAGACCTGGCCGGCATTGCGGAACTTCGAGGGGGCCAGGACGGCCACCGCCTTCTCCACATCGGCGTCGCCGAACACGATCGCGGGGGCGTGGCCGCCGAGCTCCATCGTGGCGCGCTTCATGTGCTCGCCCGCGAGCGCCGCGAGCTTCTTGCCGACGACCGTCGAGCCGGTGAACGAGATCTTCCGGATCACCGGGTGCGGGATCAGGTAGGTCGAGATGGCCTCGGGATCCCCGTAGACCAGCGAGAGCGCGTCGCCCGGAATGCCGGCATCCAGGAAGGCGCGGACCAGGGCAGCGCAGCTCGCCGGCGTGTCCTCGGGACCCTTCAGGATCACCGTGCAGCCGGTGCAGAGCGCCGCCGAGATCTTGCGGACCGCCTGATTGATCGGGAAGTTCCAGGGCGTGAAGCAGGCCACGGGGCCGACCGCCTCGCGCACCACGGCCTGCAGCACGCCGTCGGCGCGGCCCGGGATGACGCGGCCGTAGGCGCGCTTACCCTCCTCGGCGAACCAGTCGATGATGTCCGCCGCGGCCAGGGTCTCGATCCGCGACTCGGCCAGGGGCTTGCCCTGTTCCAGGGTCATGATCCGGGCGATCTCCTCGACGCGGGCGCGCAGCAGGTCGGCCGCCTTGCGCATCACCTTGGCGCGCTCGAAGGGGGCGACTTTGCGCCAGGCCGGGAAGGCGCGTGCGGCCGCCGCCAGGGCCTCGTCGAGATCCGCCGTGGTGGCGACCGCGCACTGGCCGATCGTCTCGCCCGTGGCGGGGTTCAGGACCCCCAGGGTGTCCCGGTCGGCACCCGCGCGCCAGCGCCCGGCGATGTGAAGCTCGGTATCCGGATACATCGGTCGATTCCCGCTCGGCCGCACCATCGGCCGCAGGCGGAATGTGGCGATGTGGCGCGCCCCGGCAATCCCCGCGGCGGCATGGCTGGCGCCGACTGTATTCAGGCGGCGGCGCGGGCGGGCTCCGGCGCCTCGACGAGGGTCGCGGTGCCGTGGCGGGCGCGCAGGGTCGCGCCCTTGGGGACCACCCGCCAGCCCTCGCGGCAGCCGTCGATCGGCTCCGAGACCACCACGATGCCGCCCGGCCCCTCGCGGTAGTACAGGCTCGGCGGACGGCCGTCGCAGGCCCAGCGATAGGCGGTCAGCGTCTCGCCGTCCGTGAGCAGCGCGGTGAAGCGCAGCGGCTCGCAGACATTCGCCGCCTCCATCAGCTCACGGACGGTCTTCAGCGTCCGCGCCATCGCGCCGACGGGATCCGCCTCCAGGCCGTTGGCGAGGGCCAGGAGGAAGATCGCCTCCGAGTCGGTGCTGCCGCGGCGGTGGTCGTAGTAGGAATCCGGGATCAGCGCCTCCAGGCGCCGCTTGATCCGGTGGTAGCCGCCGATCTGGCCGTTGTGCATGAACAGGTGGCGTCCGTACACGAAGGGATGGCAGTTGGCCCGGGCGGTGGCCGTCCCGGTCGAGGCGCGCACGTGGGCGAAGAAGGTCCGCGCCCGCACCTGCCCGCAGAGGTTCACCAAGTTCTCGTCGGACCAGGCCGGGGAGATATCGCGATAGACACCCGGCTCGGGCCGCTCCGCGTACCATCCGATGCCGAAGCCGTCGCCGTTGGTCTCGGTCTTCCCTTCGTCGGCGTGCAGCGACTGGTGCACCAGCGAGTGGGTCGGCGCGCAGACGAGGTCGGAGAGGAAGACCGGCTCACCGCTGTAGGCGAGGAAACGGCACATGTCGGACGATGATCCTTCAGCTCTGGGCCGCGTTCGGTCCGGCGAGACGCCCCCGCGCGGGTGGGGACGTTCGGTCGCAGGACGTTAACAGTCGGTCCACTCCGGTGAACAGTTTCTTAACCGCCCGGAAACTGCGCCATTTTCGTGCGTTCCGCATGAAATTGGGGCCGTCTGTCCGCAGGGCAGGCATTCGCCGTCCGAGCGAGGCGACTCTTGTGAGCCGCCTCATGAAGGATCAGCATGGCCGAATCGGGGAATCAGAAGTTCGCCCTACAGGCGACCGCCCGACGCGGGGCAAGGCACCGGCATCAGGAGACTTTAATGGATCGCGCAACGCCCGATAGTTCCGCCCCCGTGGCGCTCGTCGTGGAGGACGACGCGGCTGTGCGCGATCTCGCGACGGCGGTGCTCGAGGAGACCGACCTCGGCGTGATCGCCTGCGAGAGCGCGGAGGCGGCGCTCTCGGTGCTGGAGCGCGCGGACGTGACGGTGGCGCTTCTCTTCGCCGACGTGCGCCTGCCCGGTGCCATGGACGGAGTGTCGCTCGCCCAGGCGGTGAAGCGGCGCTGGCCGGACGTGCGCGTGGTCGTCACCTCCGGCGCGAGCCGGGACGCGCGGCTCCCGGACCAGGCGGTCTACATGCAGAAGCCCTGGCGGGCCCTCGACGTGCTGGTCCAGGCCGAGCACGCCACCATGGCGGCCAAGGCGGCCTGAGCTGGCGGCCAAGGCGGCCTGAGCTGGCGGCCCGAGCGCGCGCCGGCCGACCCCCTTCACGTCATCGCGAGCGCTGCGACCCGATCGCCGCCCGGCTGCGGCGCCGGGACCTCGAGCTGTTCCGGCTCGTGTCGCCGCGGGTCGGAAGGGTGACCCGGTTCGAGACAGCCGCGCCATGCCCCCTCTCCCGTGCGGGAGAGGGGACCCCGCGCCACACGCGGCTCGCGTGACCGGGCGCCTCCATCCGGCCGCGACGCAACCCAAAGAAAAAGCCCGGCCTGCGCGCGCAGGCCGGGCTTTCTCGTGACCGGAGAGATGTCGCTCAGGCGGCGGGGGCCGGGCTGACCGGGGTCTGGCCGGCGGCGTTGCCACCCTGGCCCTGCGCGGCGGACGGCGACGGGAAGCCGGGACGGCGGCCGCCGGCGGGGAAGCGGGGCTTCGGCTTCGGCGCGGCGATCAGGCCCTCGCGGATCGCGGTCTTGCGGGCCTGCTTGCGGGCGCGGCGGACGGCCTCGGCCTTCTCGCGAGCCTTGCGCACGGACGGCTTCTCATAAGCCTTGCGCTGCTTCATCTCGCGGAAGATGCCCTCGCGCTGCATCTTCTTCTTGAGGACGCGGAGCGCTTGATCGACGTTGTTGTCGCGAACGAGTACCTGCAACGGACTTGATCCTCTGGACCTGGATATCTGGGTTCACGTGGCCCGCCGCCGATCTGGAAACCGGCAACGTCCCTCGCCCGGTGAGAACCCGGGAGGGACGGGAACGTCGGTTTCCGAATCGGCGTGGAGCTCACGCCTTGACGGGGCTATTACACCAAGCGCGCACCAGTTCCAACCTGTCCGCGCGATCCATCTGCGCCTGCGCCGTGCTAGGTTGCGCGGATGAGACACGACGACTCGCAGCAATTCGCCAGCGACAACTATTCCGGCATCTGCCCGGAGGCCTGGACGGCGATGGAGGCGGCCAATCGCGGCCACGCCCCGGCCTACGGCGAGGACGCCTGGACTGCCCGGGCGGCCGACGCGTTCCGGGACCTGTTCGAGACCCCGTGCGAGGTGTTCTTCGCCTTCAACGGCACGGCCGCCAACGCGCTGGCCCTGGCGGCGTTGTGCCAGTCCTACCACAGCGTGATCTGCGCCGACTCGGCCCATGTCGAGACCGACGAGTGCGGCGCGCCGGAATTCTTCTCGAACGGCTCGAAGCTGCTGACCGTCCGGACGGAGGGCGGCAAGCTCACGCCGGAGGCGATCCGCGGGCTCGCCCAGAACCGCAGCGACATCCACTTCCCGCGGCCGCGCGTGGTGACGATCACGCAGCCCACCGAGACCGGGCAGGTCTACAGCCTCGCCGAGCTGCGGGCCCTGTCGGCGACCTGCCGGGAGCTGGGCCTCGCCCTGCACATGGACGGGTCGCGCTTCGCCAACGCCTGCGCGAGTCTCGGCTGCAGCCCGGCCGACATGACGTGGCGGTCGGGCATCGACGTGCTGTGCTTCGGCGGGACCAAGAACGGCATGCATGCCGGCGAGGCGGTGGTGTTCTTCGACGCCGCGCTCGCCGAGGATTTCGGCTACCGCTGCAAGCAGGCCGGACAGCTGGCCTCGAAGATGCGCTTCCTCGCGGCGCCCTGGGTCGGCATGCTGGAGAGCGGCGCGTGGCTCAGGAACGCGGCCCACGGCAACGCCTGCGCCCGGCGCTTCGCCGAGGCGGTCGCCGGGCTGCCGGGCGTGCGGGCGCTGTTTCCCGTCGAGGCGAACGCGGTCTTCCTGACGATGCCCGCGGCCACGATGGAGGGCCTGCGCGCCCGGGGCTGGCGATTCTACACCTTCATCGGCGGAGGCGCGCGCTTCATGTTCGCCTGGGATGCCCGGCCCGAGCGGGTCGACGAGCTGGTCGGCGACCTGCGCGCGCTGGCGGCCGCGGCGGCCTGAGCCGCTGGACACAGCGGTTCGGAGCCGCACCGGAGGTGTTTCGCGCGCCGGTGCCGGGTTTCCCTCAGCGGTGTGAGTACGCTGGCGCGACGTGCGCTCGCGATGACGGAGGGATCGGAAACCCGGGCTCGAGAGGAATGGAACCGCGCGAGGCCGCGGTTCGCCCCCTACAGCAGCGCCAGATCCGCCGGGTCCGCGCTCGGGAAGACCCGCCGCAGGCTCGCCGGGTCGAGCCCGTAGAGCCGCCGGATCAGGCCGCCCAGCAGCCCGCGATAGTCGGTGAGTACGGGATAGTCCCGGTTCTGGAACAGGTGCGCCTCGTCGGTCCGCACCTGCGGCCCCGCGATCCGGCCGCCGCGCACCCCGCCGCCGAGGATCCAGTAGACGCTGCCGTGCCCGTGGTCGGTGCCGCGGCTGCCGTTCTCCCGGAAGGTGCGCCCGAACTCCGACAGCACGACCACCACCGTGTCGGACCAGCCCGGCCCGATCTCCTCGGCGAAGCCCGCGAGGCCGCGCCCCAGCTCGCCGAGCCGGTCGGCGAGGTAGCCGGTGCCGGCGCCCTGGTTCACGTGGGTGTCCCAGCCGCCGACATCCACGAAGCCGAGGTTGAAATTCTCGCGCATCAGGCGGCCGATCCGCCGGGCCGACAGCTCGAAGCCCTTGGGCGAGACCGCCCCGCGGTCGGCCTGGCCGGCATGGTCCGAGATCGTGTGGTAGACCGCGTCGCGCACCCGGAACCCCTCGGTCACGGCGGCGGCCAGCTTGGTGTCGCTGTACATGGCGGCGATCAGGCGGGCCTGCCGGTCGTCGATGCCGGGCTTGCCGACGCCGTTGATGGCGATGTTGGGCACCGTCTCGCCGCCCCGGAAGATCAGCGGCATCTGGTCGGTGAAGGCGATCGGCCGGACCCGCGTCAGCTCCGCGGCGAGCCGGGCCATGAAGCCGGAATTGTAGTCGCGGGCGGCCCCGACCGTCTGGCCCATCTCGATCGTGTCCTGCGTCTCGAAATGGCTCCGGGTCAGGTCGTCGGTGCCGGCGAACGGCACGAAGGCGGCCTGGCCCCTGGCGTAGAGCGGCAGGAGCGTCTCGCGCAGCGCCGGGTGCAGGCTCCAGTCGGCGTCGAGCGCCAGCGCCGCCCTCGGGTCCGACGCGTCGGGCTTGGCGATCGCGAGGTTCGGCCGCGACCGGTAGTAGAAGTCGCTGCCGGTCGGGATCACCACGTTGGCGGCGTCGTAGGCGCCGCGCAGGAACACCACGAGGAGGCGCGCGTCGGCCTTCGGGGCGGCCCAGACGCGGCCGGCCACCGTCGACAGGCCGAGGGCCGCGGCGGCGCGGATCAGGTCGCGACGGGTCATCGCATGAACTCCGGCGAGGCGAGGTAGAGGGTGTTCCAGTCCTGCGGCGAGACGGCCTGTGCGAGGGCCGCCCGCGTCGCCGCCGACAGGGTGCCGGACAACGCCGCGAAGTAGAGCCCGTTCGCGAGCACCGGGAAGGCCGGCTCCTCGGGCTGATCGGGCAGCGCCGGCTTGAACAGGCCGGCCGAGCCGGACCCGATCTGCCGGGCGACCTCGAACCGCGTCGCGAGCTGTCCCGGCCCGGTCCAGGCGGCCGCATCGAGGGGGTAGCCGTCCGGCGTTGAGCGGTTGAACAGGCCCTCGCCGAGGCGGTTCAGCCAGCCGAGCACCGGGCCGGCGTTGCGGATGACGCGCTCGTCGTAGGCCATGCGCAGGGCCGAGAAGACGTAGCGGACCGGGTCCTTGAAGGCGCCGGCGCGCCCGGCCGCGAGGGCCGGCTCGCGCACCAGCGCCTCCATCACGGCGGCGATGTCGCCGTCGGTCCGCGTGAAGACGGCGGCGAGCCGGGCGACGAGCGCGTCGTCGGGCGGCTGACCGAGGAAGTAGGTCGCCAGCGCCCGGGAGACGTTGGTCGCGGTGGCGGGGTTGCGGGCGATCAGGTCGACCGCCTCCTCGACCTCGGCCCAGCCGCGGCCCCGGATGCGCGTGCCGAGGAAGACCTTGTCGCCGTAATCGTGCCGGTCCGGGTTGAACGCGAACAGGCCGTCCCGGCGGAAATCGGCGGCGTGCTCGGGGCGGAGCTTCGGGGTCTCGGGCTTCATGTCGAGGCCGACGCCGCTCAGGATCCGCGCCAGCGCCTCGACGTCGCCCTGCGTGTAGCCGGAGCCCACGCCCATCGTGTGCAGCTCCATGATCTCCCGGGCGTAGTTCTCGTTCGGGCGGCCCGCCGCGTTGGAGTCGTTGTCGAGGTAGCGGAGCATCGCCGGGTGGCGCAGGCTCGCCATCAGCAGGTCGCGGAAGTGCCCGAGCACGTGCGGGCGGATCGCCGTGTCGAGGTAGTCGCCCACGGCGGCACGCAGGGTCGACTTCCCCTGGTGAACGTTGAACCGGTTGAACCAGAACCACGTCAGCCGCTCGCGCAACTGGTCGGGGCTGTAGAGCGCCCGCAGCACCCAGACGGAGGCGGCGTTCCGCGCGGCCGTGTTGAGCGCCGCCTGGAAAGCCTGCTGCGCGGCCTTCCTGGCCTCGGGATCGGCGATGTCCTTGGCGGCCTTGGCCTGCGCGTTGAGGGCCTGGGCCCGCTCGAACAGGCTCCCCGGCGGGGTCAGCGCGTCGACCTGCGCCTGGGCGGCGGGCGGCAGGCGCGATTCGGCCGGCGGGTGGAGCTGCGCGGTGAGCCAGCGGGCCCGCCCCTCCGCGGTGAGCCGCGCGAAGGCCGACGGCGTGGCGCCCCAGGTCAGGGCATCCAGGAAGGCGGCGTCGGCCGCGGCGCGCTGCGGCGCCTCGGCCGCGCGGGGCGCAGGGCCCGCCGCGGCGAGCAGCAGGGCGGTGACCAGACAGCAGCGTGGTGCGGCGCGCGACATCGGGGCCTCGCGGAGCGGGGATCGGCCGGGGAAGCGTGGTGCCGCCCCCCTGTACGGTGCCTGAAAGGCGGCCCGATTCTGCCGCCGTCTTTGCCAATATCGGGGCTTGCCGCTACACGATCCTGAGACCGCGCGAGTGCCGCGCCGCGCACCACCACGTTCCGCCGACCCAGGGCGTTCGCTCCATGCTGATGCAGACCAAGACCGAGGCGAGGCCGGCCGATCCGGTGTCGCGGCGGCGCACCTTCGCGATCATCTCCCACCCCGACGCGGGCAAGACCACGCTCACCGAGAAGCTGCTGCTGTTCGGGGGCGCGATCCAGCTCGCCGGCGAGGTGAAGGCCAAGCGCAACCGGGTCTCGACCCGCTCCGACTGGATGGGCATCGAGAAGGAGCGCGGCATCTCGGTGGTCACCTCGGTGATGACCTTCGAGTACGGCGACTGCGTCTTCAACCTGCTCGACACGCCCGGCCACGAGGATTTCTCGGAGGACACCTACCGGACGCTGACGGCGGTCGATTCGGCCGTCATGGTCATCGACGCCGCGAAGGGCATCGAGGCGCGCACGCGGAAACTGTTCGAGGTCTGCCGCCTGCGCGACATCCCGATCGTCACCTTCATCAACAAGCTCGACCGCGAGGCCCGCGACCCGTTCGAGCTGCTCGACGAGATCGAGAATACGCTGGCGCTCGACGTCGCCCCGGTCACGTGGCCGATCGGTACCGGTCGCAACTTCTCCGGGACCTACGAGCTCGGCGGCAACCGCGTGCGCCGGCTCGACGCGGCCGAGGATGCCGGGATGGTCCCGGTCTCGGGCCCCGGCGACACGCTGTTCGACGAACTGCTCACCGAGGACGGCGCGGCCGACGCGTGGCGCGGAGAGGTGGAACTCGCCGAGGGCGGGCTGAAGCCGTTCGACCTCGACGCGTTCCGCGAGGGTCACCTGACGCCGGTCTTTTTCGGCTCGGCACTGCGCAATTTCGGCGTGCGCGACCTGATCGACGGTCTCGCCAAGGTTGCGCCGCCGCCCCGCGGCCAGGACGCGGACAAGCGGCTCGTCGAGCCGACCGAGCCGCGCATGACCGGCTTCGTGTTCAAGATCCAGGCGAACATGGACCCGAACCACCGGGACCGCATCGCCTTCATGCGGGTCTGCTCGGGCAAGCTCAACCGGGGCATGAAGGCCCGGCTGGTGCGCACCGGCAAGCCGATCTCGCTCTCGGCGCCGCAGTTCTTCTTCGCGCAGGACAGGGCCATCGCCGACGAGGCCTATGCCGGCGACGTGGTCGGCATCCCGAACCACGGTACCTTGCGCATCGGCGACACGCTCACCGAGGGCGAGGACATCGTGTTCCGCGGTGTGCCGAGCTTCGCGCCGGAGATCCTGCGCCGGATCAAGCTCACCGACGCCATGAAGGCCAAGAAGCTGCGCGAGGCGCTCCAGCAGATGGGCGAGGAGGGCGTCGTCCAGGTCTTCGTGCCGCAGGACGGCAGCCAGGCGATCGTCGGCGTTGTCGGCGCTCTGCAGCTCGACGTGCTGAAGGAGCGTCTCCAGGCCGAGTACGGCCTGCCGGTCGATTACGAGACCTCGCGCTTCTCGGTCTGCCGCTGGGTGTCGTCCGATTCAGAGGCCGAGCTCGACAAGTTCATCGACTCGCACGGCTCGGCCATGGCCAAGGACCTCGACGGCGCCCCGGTCTTCATGGCGACCACGGCCTTCTCGCTCCGCTACGAGGAGGAGCGCTACCCGGCCGTGCGCTTCACCGACGTGAAGGATTACCAGAAGCGGGCGGGGTGACGCGTTGCGGCGCCGGCTCGTCTTCGCGGGCGCCGCGTAGCGATCCGGGGGATCCCGACCTTCGGTGAGGCCCCGCCGCCCTGGGTCTCTTCGCGGCCCTCGCGGGGGCGGCGCGGCCTCAGAACTTCCCGAGCATCGGAAATTCGACGCTCAGGGTCGATTCGGACGCGATCGGCGCCTCGCGCTTGCGCGGCTTGCGGTTGAGCACCTGCTTCAGCTTGGTCTTCAGCACCGCCATGTCGAACGGCTTGAGGATGAAGGCGTCCGCGCCCGCCTGGTGGGCGAGGTTGATGTCCTCGAAGTCGAAGGACGACTCGGTGAGCATGAAGGGCGTGTTCATCAGCGTGTCGTCGGCGCGGATCTCGCGCAGCAGGCTGATCCCGTCCATCGGCTCCATGTCCAGATCGGAGATCACCAGGGCGTAGCGGCGCTGCCGCATCCGCTCCAGCGCCTCGGGGGCGCTGGTGACGCCCTCGACATCCGGGAAGCCGATGCGGGTCATCAGCATCACGATCAGCCGCAGGAGCTTCTCCTGATCGTCGACGATGAGAATCGGGGGCGTATCGCTCTCGGACATCGGCGGCTCAGATGAAGAGGTGGTCGATGCCCTGACGGGACATCGCGTCGGATTGGAGCGACAGGCACAGCCCGTGGATCGCGGACGCCTTCGGCGTTCCGCGCTGGAGCATCGGGAGAAGGTTGGCCTTGGCGAACAGCGTGTCGTTCCCGACCGTGCGCTGCGCGCTCTTGAACGAGTGGACGAACTCGCGCTTGGCGATCTCCCGCCACTCGCTGATCTGGACGTCGCGGTGGCGGCTGTCAGCGCTCACGCGATCGAAGGTCTCGTGCACCGACGTGCGCTCGCCCTCGATCACTTGGCAGGCGAAGTTGCCCTCGATGACCAGGAAGCTCGTGATCACCGCGAACTCGTTCTTCTTCTGGGCGGTGCGTCCGATCTCGCTGATCTGCTCGGACCGCTTCGCCGCGTCCGACGACAGGTTAAGGCGCGAGAAGTAGATGATGTGGACGAGGCTCGTCCGTTTCGCCCGCATGATCCCGAGATCCGAAATCCGTACCCGTTCAGCGCTTCCGGACAGGACTCACCGCGCGTGGCCCCGGCCCGGCGGCATCATCGCGCGCGCCGAATAACACCGCGTAAACGCGACGGGCGGATCTGCCGGGCGGGATCGCACGGGGTGTGGACGTGACCCGGCAGGATCTGCCGGGCGCGCCGTCGAGACCGGCGAACCCTGCCGGGCCGGCGGCAGCACACGCTCGATCTATCAAAGGCTTAGCCCTGGCACGCCGGTTGCGGCAGCCCCGGCCTGCGGGCCGAAGCGGCGCGCATCGGGATCGTTCGCCATGGATCTTTTCTCCGCGCTGCAGACCTCGGTCTCCGGACTCCAGTCGCAGTCCTACGCCATCAGCAACATCTCCGGGAACATCGCGAACTCGCAGACGACCGGCTACAAGCGCATCGACACCAGCTTCGTCGACCTGATGTCCGAGAAGACGCCCGACCGGGAAATCGCGGGTTCGGTGTTGGCCAAGTCGCAGCTCACCAACACGCTGGCCGGCAACATCGTCTCGTCGAGCGTGCCCACCAACATGGCGATCAACGGCCAGGGTTTCTTCACCGTCGTGCAGAAGACCGGCGACGCGAACGGCGCCACGACCTTCGGCGGCACGGACCTGTACACGCGCCGGGGCGATTTTGCCCAGGACAAGGACGGCTACCTCGTCAACGGCGCAGGCGGATACCTGACCGGCTCCAACCTCGATCCCATCACCGGACAGACGACCAGCATCGGTCCGATCAAGATCGGCAACGCGACGCTGCCGGCGCAGGCCACCACGACGATCACCTACGCCGCCAACCTGCCCTCGACACCGAGCACGTCGGCGTCGGCGACGTCGGGCTCCGATCTCTACAATCAGAACACCGCGGCCGTCGTGACCTCCGGATCGGGGCAGACCGGCGTCAAGGTCGACTCGACCCAGACCGGCGCGGTCTCGACCTTCATGAGCAACAGCATCGCCGGCCCGTCGCTGCCGGTCTACACGTCGACCGGCGCGCCGCTCACGCTGACGACCCGCTGGGCCAAGGTCCAGGACGCGACGACGACGCCGGCTCAGCCGGCCGTGTGGAACCTCTACTACTCCACGAATCCGAGCGCGCTCAGCACGTCCGACTGGAACAACGTGGGCACGGCCTTCACCTTCGACTCGACCGGCAAGCTCACCTCGCCCTCGACGAACCCGATCGCGCTCGGGCCCGTCACCATGGGCGACTACACGTTCCCCAGCCTCACCATGAATCTCGGCTCGTCCGGCCTGACGCAGTACGCCGACACCACCGGCGCGGCGACGACCAACGCGCTGACGCAGAACGGCAACAGCTCCGGCACGCTGACGAGCGTGGCCGTCGGTCCGGACGGCAAGGTCAACGGCACCTTCTCCAACGGTTCGGTCGTGGCACTCGCCTCGGTCGGTGTGGTCCAGTTCGCCAATGCGGACGGGCTGAAGGCCGATACGAACGGGAACTATCTTCAGACCGTCGATTCGGGGCCGCCGCTCTCGGGGCTCAACGGCAGCACGATCTCGGGTGCCAGCAACGAGCAATCGAACACCGACATTGCGTCGGAATTCTCTAAGATGATCGTAACCCAGCAGGCTTACTCTGCGAACACGCGCGTCATGTCGACGGCCCAGACGATGATGTCTGATCTGCTGAACGTGATCCGCTGAGTGAGGGTGCGAATCGAGCCGCGGAGGCCGTGACATGTCGCTGAATGCGATCTCCACCTCGGCCGCAGGCCTCGCCGCCACGCAGGCGGCGATCAACATCGTCTCGCAGAACGTCGCCAATGCGGGCACGGCCGGCTACGTCAAGCGCACGCTCTCGACGGTCGCCAACGGCCCGAACAATTCCGGTGTCGCCATCGGGCAGATCACCCGCAGCTTCGACGCCGCGGCGCTGAACCAGCTCCGGCTGGAGACCTCGGGCGCCGCCTACACGAGCACCAAGTCCGGCATCGCCACCCAGCTCGACGCCCTCTACGGCGTGCCCGGGAGTTCCACGTCCCTCGACGGGACGCTGAACACCTTCACCGAATCTCTCCAGGAGCTCGCCGCGAACCCGACCTCGGCGGCCGCCCGCACGACGGTGCTGGGCAATGCCTCGGCCGTCGCGAGCCTCATCAACAGCGCCGCCGGCACGGTTCAGAACTTGCGCACCGGCCTCGAGGCGCAGCTGGGCACCGACACGAGCGCGGCCAGCACGATCCTGTCCAACATCGCGACGCTCAACGGCAAGATCCAGAACACCACCGACAGCACCGCGCTGACCGACCTTCAGGACCAGCGCGACCAGGCGATCAACAGCCTGTCGAGCTACATGGACGTTCAGACGGTCCCGCAGCGCGACGGGACGGTCTCGGTCATGACCCAGTCGGGCGTGACGCTGGTGGATCGCGGGAACGCCGCGACCCTGAGCTTCGACGGCCGCGGCGTGCTCGGCCCCAACGCGACCTACTCGACCGATCCGGCGCAGCGGACGGTCGGGACCATCACGGCGACGCTGCCGGGCGGCGGCAAGATCGACCTCGGAGCTCCCGGCGTGCTGCGGTCCGGCAGCCTGGCCGCCGAGATCGAGATGCGCGACCAGACCCTGCCGCAGGCGCAGCGCCAGCTCGACGACCTCGCGGCCGGCCTCTCGACCGCGCTCACGAACACCGCGACCACCGGGACGTATAGCGGGACCGATACGCAGATCAGCGTGTCGACCATGAAGCCCGGCAACACCATCACCTTCCCGGTCACCGACAACACCGGTGCGGTGCGCAACGTGACGCTCGTGGCGTCGGCGACCTCCAGCGGCACGATCGTGCCCGCCGCGCAGACCACGGATTCGAGCGGCCTCACCCTGACCTTCAACGCCAGCGGCGGTCCCAGCACCTACGCGGCGGCGATCCAGTCGGCGTTCAGCACGTTCAACGCGTCCGGCAGCGCCTACAAATTGCCGACCCTGTCGGCGACCCCCGTCTCCTCGACCGGCACCAGCGCGACGCTGACGCTGGGTGCGGCCGGCAAGGTCGCGGGCGCGGCGAGCGCCAGCGTCTCGGCCGTCTCGGCGTCGGACCTGAACACCGGCAACCCGTCGCTGGCGATGTTCGTCGACGGCTCGGGCAACAAGCTCTACACCGGCTCGTTCGACGGCGGCTCGCAGCTCACCGGCTTCGCCCAGCGCATCACGGTCAACGGCGCCCTGTCGGGCAATACCGCCGCGCTGACGGCGACGAGCGCCACGGACACGAGCGCGTCCGGCGCCCGCGCCCAGAAGCTGTTCACGGCGCTGACCGCGACCCCGCAGACCTTCTCGTCGTCGAGCGGCATCGGCGGCGTCTCGGCGCCCTACAGCACGTCCGTGATCGGCTTCGCGCAGGACATCGTCTCCACGCAGGGCGCCAACGCGTCGAACGCGTCGGCGCTCGACGCCACGCAGCAGACGGCGCTCTCCACCGCGCAGAGCCGGTTCTCCGCCGGGGCGGGCGTCAACATCGACCAGGAGATGTCGAACCTGATCGCCCTGCAGACCGCGTACGGCGCCAACGCCCGGGTGCTCACCGCGGCCCGCGACATGCTCACCCAGCTGCTGCAGATCTGATCATGACGACGATCACCCCCTTCGCGGCCGGCTCGTACCTGACCACCCGCAACGCCTCGCAGCTCCAGGCGCTGAAGGGCCAGCTCAACGACCTGACCAACCAGCTCTCCAGCGGTCAGGTCTCGCAGACCTACGGCGGCCTCGGCTCCGGCCGGTCGACGGCCCTGTCCGCGCAGGCCACCCTGAGCGCGCTCACCGGCTACGCCGCCGGCATCACCGCCGCGCAGACCCGGACCAACCTCGCGGTAACGAGCCTGACGCAGGTGGCGACCCTCGGGACCTCCACCGGGACGATGCTGCAGAACGGCCTGCAGAGCGTGGCGGCGAACTCGGTCTCCGGCCGGTCGACGGCGCTGGCCAACCTGCAGACGGCGCTCGACACGCTCAACGAATCGGCGGCGGGCAACTACCTGTTCGGCGGCAGCAACACCACGACCCAGCCCGTGGTCGACTCGAGCAAGATCCTCGACGGCACGACCGACGCGAGCGGCAACAAGCTCGACGGACTCTCGACCCTGATCTCGCAGCGGGTGACCGCCGAGCTGGGCGCAGGGGGCAACGGCCGCCTGACGCAGACGCCGGCCAATCCGACCACGTCCGTGCAGATCACCGAGGAGACGAACGACGCGACGCGCGGGAAGTTCGGCTTCACCCTGGCGGGCGCGCCGACCACGACCGGCACGGCGATCGGCGCGACCTACGCGGCGGGCACGGCCACGAGCCCGGGCAACTTCACCCTCAGTATGACGACGCAGCCGAGTGCCGGCGACACCGTGTCGTTCGCGCTGAAGATGGCGGACGGCACCTCCACGACGATCACCCTCACGGCCGCGACGAGCGCGGACCCGAAATCGATCACCAGCTTCGCCATCGGCTCGACGCCCGCCCAGACGATGGCGAACCTGTCGACGACGCTGAGCAACGCGCTGACCGGCGCGGCCAACAGCACGCTGGCGGTGAACGCCACCGCGGCGACCGCGTCGAACTTCTTCTCGGGCGCGGCGAATGGTGGTCCGTCGGGGACCGGCGTGATGCCGCAGCGCATCGCGTATGACGGGAACAAGAACCCGATCGGCTACACGCCGGCAACGGCCCAGAACACGGTGCTGTGGTACCAGGGCGAGAACAGCTACGATCCCGCGACCGGGAAGCCGACCCCGGCGATCGACACGCAGTCCGTCCAGGTGAGCGCGACCGGGAGCGTCGGTACCGGCGCCCGCGCCAACGACCCCACGGTCCAGAACGTGCTCGCCGGCCTGGCGACGATGGCCTTCGGCCTCCCCACCACGAACGACGCCAACACGTACAACACCTACCAGACGGTGGCGACGAAGGCCGGCAACCTCCTCTCTTCCGCCAACCAGACACCCAGCGTCCAGGACACCGTCACGCAGCTGACCATCGCGTCGACGCGGCTCTCGAATGCCGGCACGACCAACAAGGCTCTGCAGAACACCGTCCAGAACACCCTGGACGGGATCGAGCAGATCTCCCCCGAGGAGGTCATCACCAAGCTCCTCGACGTGCAGAACCGGCTCCAGGCCAGCTATCAGGTCACCGCGACGCTCTCGAAGCTCTCCCTGGTGAACTACATCAGCTGAGTTGATCGCCGGGACCGGTCAGCGAGCGCCTGACGGTCGAAAAATGACGAGACGTGTCTCGTTCACCATAGTCTTGCCGCTTTCCGGGAATGAAGCGCAGCCTGCGGCCGCGCCCACGCGCCGTCCTTCGATTGAGGAGAGGTCGGCATGGCGCTGTCCGGACCCATCGAACTCGTTCTCCGCCTGGGAATTGCCCCGCGCATCGGCGCGATCGTGCTGGTGGAGCAGGCCGTCGACACCTATCTCGCCGGCTACGCGCATCCCGACGAGCGGGCGATCGCCCTCGACATCCTGCTGCGCGACCTCGCCCGCCTGCGCATCCACGAGCCCGATCTCGACGGGTTCATCGGCGAGGTCGAGCTCTACATCGACCTCCTTCACCGGGATCTCGCCCGCCGAGCCGCCTGAGATGCGCGGCCGGCTCCGGAGCTGCGCCGCCCTCGCGGCGATCCTGACCTGCGCGGGACCGGTCGCGGCCCTCGACCTGCGGGATCTGCCGGCGATCCCGGGGCCGGTGCCGTGCCCGTCCAAGGGCCAGGGCTTCGTGCGCCTGCCGGGGAGCGACAGCTGCATCCGCGTCTCGGGCCGCGTCGTCGCGGGGGCGGATCTCGCGGCGGGCCGCGGCGTCGCGGCGTCGCCGGCCGTCGCCGGACGCATCGCGGTCGACAACCGCGCCGACACCGATCTCGGCGAGGTGCGCACCTACGTCCGGATCGGCGCCGGTCGCCGACCGGGCGGGCCCTAGAGGTTGCGCGACAGGACCAGCGGCCCGCTGCGCACGCCGCGGCCGTACGGGGAGGGCGCCGGCGCCTGCCGCCCGTAGCCGGAGGGGAGCTGCGCCTTGCCGATCTCCTCCGCCAGGGTCTTGATCAAGCCCTCCGAGACGGTCCTGGCGCTGGCGAGCACCGTCTGGTTCGCCTCCACGGCCGCGGTGAACCGCCGGTGCGCCGTGCGCAGGGCCTCGACTCCCTCGGGATGGAAGCGCTTCAGCGCGACGGCGTTCGCCTTCGCGACCTCGAGCCCCTGCATGTAGGCGGCCGCCAGTGCGGCCTTCGGCTCGGCCGCGGCGACGCCCTCCTGCAGCCGCCCTTCCCGGACGTAGGCCGCCTCCTCGGCGAGGACGGCCTCAAGGGCGGCCATGTTGCCGAGCACGCCCGCCACCAGCGCCTCGGCGGTGACCCGGTCCCCGACGCGCAGCGGTTCAGCCCTTTGCATCGATCGCTCCATCGCTCGCCGCACCCTGCATCTTCATGATCTCACGGAAGACCGAGTCGGCGATGCCGACGCCGCCGCTCTTCACGATCTGCTTCGCGTATTCCTTGGTCAGCATCGAGCGGTAGACGCCGCCGCCGGTGCCGTTCTCGCCCAGCGGTCCGTCGGTGCCCTCCGACTGGGTCAGCCGATCGAGGCTGTTCTCCAGGAACATCGATTCGAACTCGGTCGCCGTCTTCAGGGCCTTGGCCTTGTTGGCGGTCTTGATGATCCCGTCGACGGCGCTCCCGGCCACCGAGGTCCCGACGCTGGCGGCGGCGCTGGCCGCGAGACTGGCGAGTTGCAGCATGGATCGTTCCTTCGCGTCCGCTCGGTCACATCAGCTCGATATCGGCCTGGAGCGCGCCCGCGGCCTTGATCGCCTGGAGGATCGAGATGAGGTCCCGCGGGCCGACGCCCAGCGCGTTGAGGCCGTCGACCAGCTCGCGCAGGCTGACGCCCTCCTTCACCAGGGCGAGCTTGTTGCCGTCGCCGGTATCGACCTTCACCCCGGTGCGCGGAACCACGACGGTGCGCCCGTTGGAGAGCGGCGCCGGCTGGCTGACCTGCGGCTGCTCGGTGATGGTCACGGTGAGGTTGCCCTGCGCGATCGCCACCGTCGACACGCGCACGTCCCGGCCCATGACGATGATGCCGGAGCGCTCGTCGACCACGACCCGGGCGGTCTGGTCGGGCTCCACCTTCAGCTGCTCAACCTCGGTGATGAGGCGGATCATGTTGCCGTTGTAGCGGGCCGGGATCTGGATCGTGACGGTGGCCGGGTCGGTGGGCTCGGCGGTGTCGGCGCCCATGAAGTCGTTGATCGCGGCGGCGATCCGCTTCGAGGTGGTGAAGTCCGGGTTGCGCAGCGACAGCCGGAGCGAGCGCGCGTCGTTCAGCTTGAAGGCGATCTCGCGCTCGATGTTGGCGCCGTTGGAGATCCGGCCGTTGGTCGGCACGCCCCGGGTGATCTTGGCGGCGTCGCCCTCGGCGGCGAAGCCGGCGATCGCCACCGAACCCTGTGCCAGGGCGTAGACCTCGCCGTCGGCGCCCAGCAGCGGCGTCACCAGCAGGGTGCCGCCCTGGAGGGACTTGGCGTCGCCCAGCGACGAGACCGTGACGTCGATCCGGGTGCCCTGCGCGGCGAAGGGCGGCAGGCTCGCGGTCACCATCACGGCCGCGAGGTTCTGCGTGCGCATCGTGGCGCCGCGGGTGTTGACGCCGAGGCGCTCCAGCATGGCCTGGAGGGACTGCTTGGTGAACGGGATGTTGTTCAGCGTGTCGCCGGTGCCGTTGAGGCCGACCACGATGCCGTAGCCGACGAGCTGGTTCTGGCGGACACCCTCGATGGAAGCGAGATCCTTGACGCGCGACAGGGCGAGCGCCGGCACGGACAGGGCGGCGAGCAGCAGGGCGCCCGCGAGGGCCGCCAGGAGAGACCGGAGAGGACTGAACGCGTGACGCGGGCGCATGCCGTGTTTTCGACCGTGACGGACCTGACGCCATCCTGCCAGGGTCGTGCCAGCCGCCGGCTTCGCGCAAGGCGTTGAAAAAGAGGGGGTTTTCTTCCGCCCACTCCGCGTCCGCGTCCCGCGGCACCGGCACCGAACCTGCCGACCCGGCAGCTTCTGCCGGCTTGTTTACCCGCGCTTAACCCTGGCGGCCGAATTTCCGGGTCTGCGCGGGGGCGCTTGGAGCAACGCGAACCGGATCATGCGTGTCGAGACTCGCCAGCCGATCCAGAGCGCCGGCGGTGTCGCGTCCGCCCGGAAGCCCGAGGGCGGCGCGGCCTTCAGCCTCGGCGCGACCCCGTCGTCGCCGACGTCGGCCGGCGCGCCGGCCGCCGCCGCGACCCTCGCCGGGCTCGACGCGGTCCTGCTTCTCCAGGCCGAGGCCGACACGCCCCAGGAGCGGCGCCGGCGCTCCGCCCAGCGCGGCCAGGACCTTCTCGACGGCCTCGACCGGCTGAAGGCGGCGCTGCTCGGCGGCCGCGTCGCGCCGCAGGATCTGCGCGCCATCGCCGGTCGCCTGAACGAGCGCGCCGGCCTCTCGGGAGATCCGCGGCTCGACGGTCTGATGGCCGAGATCGAGCTGCGGGCCGCGGTGGAGCTCGCCAAGCTGGAGATGGCCCGGCGCGTCTGACGGGCAGCCGCGACCGAGCCTGGGCGATTCCCAGCGCCTGGACGGACCGGCGCCCGATCCGGTTACACGACCCGCCGCTTCGGCCCGGTCGGCAGCATCTGCGGCTCGCCCGGTCCGGTCTCGACGCCGAGATCCGGCACCGCGATGATCGGCGCGCCGCGCAGGTCCTTGCGGGTGACGATGGCGCCGCGCTCCTCGAGATAGGCCAGCATCCGCCGCGCCCGGCCGCCCGAGCTGGTGCCGTAGGCCTCGGCCAGCATGGTGTCGGTCGGGCAGGGGGCGCCCTCGATGGCGGCCCGCGCGACCACGAGGAAGAGCCCAGCGAGGTCGTCCGGCAGGCCGGCCGCGATGGCCTGGGCCTGCTCCCAGCCGGAATTGTCCGCGACCGCGCCCCCGGCCTCGGCCCGCGCGACCGCGAGCCGCCGCTTGAACTCGGGCAGGCCCATCGTGTCGCCGCGCAGGCGCCGGATGCGGCAGCGGACCGTGAAGTCCTGGTAGAGCGTCGCGGGGGTGCAGGCGGCGGCGTCGGCATCCGCCAGCACGGAGGCCAGGACCTCGGCGAGCGCCGCCTCGCGGGCCTCCGGGTCCATCGGCTCCTCCTCCGGCTCCTCGGCCGGCGCCGGCGGGCGGTAATTGGCGAGCTGGACGAGCACGTCGGGTGCCGGGGTCGGGCGCGGCTTCGGCCGCGGCGCCAGCGGCGCGACGGTCTCCGCGGGGCTCGCCGTGAGGATCAGCGCGCGGGCATCCTCCAGGGCGTCGGGCAGCGGAACGAGGACCGGCGAGGAACTCCGGCTCACGGTCTGGGTCGGCCCGACCGCGATGGTGAGCGGGCGCCGGGACAGGGCCGGCCCCAGGGCCACGAAATGCCCGCGCGGCAGGTCGCGGAACGTCTCGGCCTGCCGGCGTTCCAGCCCGAGGAGGTCGGCGGCGCGCGCCATGTCGATGTCGAGGAAGGTCCGGCCCATCAGGAAGTTCGAGGCCTCGGCCGCGACGTTCTTGGCGAGCTTGGCGAGGCGCTGCGTCGCGATGATGCCGGCGAGCCCGCGCTTGCGGCCGCGGCACATGAGGTTGGTCATCGCGCCGAGCGACAGGCGCCTGGCCTCGTCCGAGACCTCGCCGGCGGCAGCCGGCGCGAAGAGCTGCGCCTCGTCCACCGCCACCAGCATCGGGTACCAGTGGTCGCGGTCGGCGTCGAACAAACCGCCCAGGAAGGCCGCGGCGGCCCGCATCTGGCCGTCGGCGTCGAGGTTCTCCAGCGACAGCACCACCGAGACCCGGTGCGTCCGCACCCTTGCGGCGATGCGCTGCAGGGCGACGTCGTCGCCGTCGGCCTCGACCACGACGTGGCCGTAGCGGTCGGCGAGGCTGGCGAAGTCGCCCTCCGGGTCGATGATCGCCTGCTGCACGAGGCCGGCGCTCTGCTCGAGCAGCCGCCGCAGCAGGTGCGATTTGCCGGACCCGGAATTGCCCTGGACCAAGAGCCGCGTGGCGAGCAGTTCGGTGAGGTCGAGGAGCGCGGGGCGCTCGCCCGTCAGGCCGAGATCGATGTCGGAACGCATGGCGCCTCATAGCACGGCCCGGCCGGTCCGGGTGTGCCGCCGGCGCGCTGTCCACGCTTCCCGCATGGGAACGCCCGGGCGGTGGACTGTCGCATCGCCCCGCGCCGTCCCGCGACGCCGCCGCTGCGCGGTCGCGCCGTCAACCCCCGCCCGGGCTCCCCGGGCCCCGCTCCTCCGGCCTGGACCCCGGCCTGTCGGCCCTGTAGGCCCACGGCCCTTCTCCCAACTCCCGGACCCACGACACGATGGCGGCCTGCGGCCTCGATTTCGGCACGTCGAACACCACCCTCGGGCATGACGGCCCGGACGGTCCGACGCTGCTGCCCCTGGAGGGCGCGCACCGGACGATCCCGAGCGCGATCTTCTTCGAGCTCGGCCGGGAGCCGATCATCGGCCGGGCCGCCACGGCGGCCTACGTCGAGGGCCGGTCCGGCCGGCTGATGCGGGGGCTGAAATCGGTCCTTGGCACGCCGCTCATGGAGGAGGCGACCCCGGTCGGGCGCCAGCGGCTGCGCCTGCGCGACGTCATCGCCCGCTACCTCACCGCCGTGAAGGCGCGGGCCGAGGCCGCCAGCGGCCAGAGCCTCGACAGCGTGGTCCACGGCCGCCCCGTCCACTTCGTCGACGGCGACCCGGAGGCGGACCGCCGCGCGGAGGACACGCTGCGCGACATCGCCCGCGACGTCGGCTTCCGGGAGGTCTCGTTCCAGTACGAGCCGATCGCCGCGGCGCTCGACTACGAGCGGCAGGTCCGCGCGGAGGAGATCGCCCTCGTCGCCGATATCGGCGGCGGCACCTCGGATTTCTCGATCGTGCGCCTCGCGCCCGAGCGCCGGGGGCGGCCGGACCGCGCCGGCGACATCCTGGCCAACGACGGCGTGCGGATCGGCGGCACCGATTTCGACCGCCAGCTCAGCCTCGGCACGGTGATGCCGCTCCTGGGCCTCGGAAGCCCGATGCGTCGCGGCGACCTCGCGGTGCCGAACGCCTACTATCACGATCTCGCTACGTGGTCGGCGATCAACCGCCTCTACAACCCGAAGACCCTGCGCGAGATCGACGAGGTCATCCGCGACGGCGCCCGGCCCGACCTGCTCGCGCGGCTGCGCGAGGCCGTGGAGGGCGAGCGCGGGCACGCCCTGGCCGGGGCGGTGGAGGGCGCCAAGATCGCGGCCTCCGAGCGGGACGCGACCGTGCTCGATCTCGGCCTCCTGGAGCCGGGGCTCGCGGTGCCGGTGGATCGCGCGACCCTGTCCGCCCAGACCGGCGACCTCGCCCGCGCCGTCGCGGCGCGGATCGCGCGCTGCCTCGCGCAGGCGGAACTGACGGCCGACCGGGTCGACGCCCTGTTCCTCACCGGCGGTTCCACCGGCCTGCCGCACCTGCGCGCCGCGCTGACGGCCGCGCTGCCCGCCGCCCGGGTGGTGGAGGGCGACACGTTCGGCTCGGTCGGGCTGGGCCTGACCATCGAGGCGGTCCGGCGCGGGGCCTGAGCCCGCCGCCAGTCGGGCGTTCCCGCGCCCGCTTCGTCGCGGGCGCCGCGGAGCCCTCCGGGGCCGCCGCGGAAGCGCCCCGCACGCCGAGCGCCGATTGACGGGCCGGCCCCGATCCCCGACAAGGCCGTCCCTCCCGCTCGGAGACTACGGCGGCCCATCCGGGCTCCTCCGCGCCGCCCCGCCCGATGCTGTTCAACTCCTTCGTCTTCCTCCTCGCCTTCCTGCCGACCGCGCTGATCCTGCACGGGCTGGTGGCGCGCGCCGCGCCCGCGTGGCGGTTGCCGCTCCTCGTCGCCCTGTCCTTCGTGTTCTACGGCTGGTGGGACATCCGGTTCGTGCCGCTGCTGGCCGGGTCGATCCTCGCGAACTGGTGCGTGGCCCGGGCCTATCGCCTCTGGCCGGGCCGCTGGCTGATCCCGGCGGCGATCGCCGCCAACCTCGCGCTGCTCGGCGTGTTCAAGTACCTCGACTTCGCGGCCGACCTCGCCAACCTGATCCCCGGCCTGGAAGCGCAGCGCCTCGGCCTCGCCCTGCCGCTCGGCATCTCGTTCTTCACCTTCCACCACATCATGTATCTCGCCGACCTGCGGGCCGGCCGGGCGCCGGGCTTCGGGCTCGTGAAATACGCCCTCTACATCGCCTTCTTCCCGCAGGTTCTCGCCGGCCCGCTCGTGCGCTGGAGCGAGATCATGCACCAGTTCGACGAGTCGCCCTACGCGCGGCCCGACGCCGCCGAGCGCTTCGCCCGCGGGCTGATGCTGCTCACCGTCGGCCTCGCCAAGAAGGTGTTCCTCGGCGACCCGCTCGCCGAGTACGTGAACCCGGTGTTCCAGGCCGCCGCCGCCGGCAAGGCCGTCACGGTGGTGGAGGCGTGGCAGGCGACGCTCGGCTTCACCTTCCAGATCTACTTCGACTTCTCCGGCTACACCGACATGGCGCTGGGCATCGCGCTGCTGTTCGGCCTCGTCCTGCCGCAGAACTTCGACGTGCCGTACCGCGCCACCTCCCTGCGCGAGTTCTGGCGGCGCTGGCACATGACCCTGTCGCGCTTCCTGCGCGACTACCTCTACGTCCCGATGGGCGGTAACCGCCGCGGGCTGCCGCGGCAGGTCGGGGCGCTCGTCGCGACGATGACGCTCGGCGGCCTCTGGCACGGGGCGGGCCTGACCTTCCTCGCCTGGGGCGCGCTCCACGGGATCGGCCTCGGCGCCGGGGTCCTGGCGCGCCGTGCCCGGATCGTGGTGCCCGCGCCCCTCGGCTGGGCGCTGACCAGCCTGTTCGTCGTGCTGACCTGGGTGCTGTTCCGGGCGACGAGCTTCGAGGCGGCCCTCGTGATCTTCAAGGGCCTGTTCGGGCTGGCGCCCAGGGGCTCCGGCTTCAAGTGGCGCACCATCGCCATCGCCGCCCTGGTCGCGACGGTCGGGCCCACCGCGTGGAACGCGGTGCACCGCCTGCCGCCCCGGCGGCTCCTCGCCTTCGGCTTCGCGCTGCTGTTCGTGCTCGTCCTGCTCAAGATCGGCGACGATGCGAACTACGAGTTCATCTACTTCCAGTTCTGAGGATGGCGCCCGCACCCCGCACGACCGATCGAGACTGGCGCGGCTTCGCCCGCACCCTGTTCCTGTCGATGGTCGCCCTGTTCGCGGGCTACGTGGCGCTCGCCGTGCTGATCGATCCCTACGATACCGGCCGCTCGACGCTGCTGTCCCGGGGCGCGGTGCGGCCGCAGGGACCCCGCACCGCCTCGGCCGTCCGCGGCCGCGACCCGGCCTACGCGGGCGTGGTGATCGGCAACTCGCACATCCAGCTCATCGAGCCGGCGGCCCTGACGCGGCTCACCGGCATCCCCTTCCTCCAGCTCTCCGTGCCGGCCACCGGCCCTTCCGAGCAGTTCGCCCTGCTCGGCTGGTACCTGCAGCACCATGCCCGCCCCGCCGCGATCGTGCTCTCGGCCGACGCGTTCTGGTGCGCCGACGACCCCGCCTTCCCGAGCGAGCACGGCTTTCCCTACTGGCTCGTCGGTGACTGGCCCGCCTACCTGCGGGGGCTGATCCGCTTCTCGGCCGCCCAGGAGACGGTCAACCGCCTCGGCTGGCTCCTGAACCCGCGCCGCAAGACCGCCGCGGCCGACGGCTGGTGGGACTACGAGCGCAACTACCTGAGCCAGGGCTTCGGCGTCGATCCCGCCAAGAAGGCGGCCCTGGAGAAGCCGGTCGGGCCCGAGCCGGAGGCGCGTCACGGCGGCCCGTTCCCGATCGCGGCGCGCCTGCGCGCCGAGCTGACCCGGATCCCGGCGGGGACCCCGGTCGTGGTGGTCTTCCCGCCGGTCTACGCCCGCGGCGAGCCGCCGCCCGGCAGCCCCCGGGCGCGGGCCGAGGCGACCTGCCGGGCCGAGGTGCGCGCCGTGCTGGCGACTCACGCCCTGAGCACGGTGGTCGACTGGCGCGACGGCCGTCCCGCGGCGGCCGATCCCGACCAGTTCTTCGACCAGACCCACTACAGGCTGCCGATCGCCCGAAGTCTGACAACCGAGATCGCCGAGGCGATCGTACGGTTGCGGACCAGATGACAGCGTAAAACATCTGTACCGTGGCCTGTTTGCCGCACGCGGCGATGCAGTGACAGCCAGTTACAGCCCCTGCATCCGTGTGCGTTGTGGCGCTGAGGCACCTCGACTATACGGCACCTCACGTTATCGCCGCACACCGGCCATCCCCTGGTGGGCGGTTTACCATCCAGCGAGGGTGACGCATGGCGAAGGTGCAGCTGGAGGACGGCTACGTCCCGTCCGACGACGAGCCCTTCATGAATGACCGGCAGCGCGAATATTTCCGGCGCAAGCTGCTGAGCTGGAAGAACGACATCCTGCGCGAGGCGCAGGATACGCTGGTGGCGCTGCAGAGCGAGAACGAGAATCATCCCGACCTCGCCGACCGCGCGTCGTCCGAGACGGACCGGGCGATCGAGCTGCGGGCCCGGGACCGCCAGCGCAAGCTGACGGGCAAGATCGACGCGGCGCTGGCCCGGATCGAGGACGGGTCCTACGGGTTCTGCGAGGAGACCGGCGAGCCGATCTCCCTCCGCCGCCTCGACGCACGGCCGATCGCGACCCTGTCGCTCGAGGCCCAGGAGCGGCACGAGCGCCGCGAGCGCGTCTACCGCGACGACTGATCCGGATCCGGCCGCGCGCCGGATCCGGCGGCCGACCCGGCGCGACTACTGCGTGAGCCGCAGCGCGCCGATGCTCGCCTGGATCGACTTGAACGCCTTGATCAGGTCGTCGGACGAGTTGGCGAGGTAGAACTGGTCGGGCGACGAGGCGCAGTTCCGCAGCAGCGTCTGCCCCGCCGAATCGATCGGATCCGTCGGGACGCTGAAGCCGATCGTGTAGATCGAGATGTTGACCGCCTTCGTGTTGGCGCACGCCTCGGCGGTGAGCGCGTCGAGCGCCTTCCGCGCGGTGTTGCCGTCGGCGATGTTGGTGTTCTGGTACGCCGTCGTCAGGCGCGGGTTCGGCGTCGTGCCGTTGGCGTTCCGGAAATAGCCGGCCGCGAAGTAGAGCGAGCCGGTCGGCGCGCTCGAATTGGTGCCCCAACTGTTCGTGCCGTCGGTCATCAGGATGATGATCTTGTTGATGTTCGTGGCGTTCGAGCTGTTCGCGCTGGACGCGTAGGGTTGACCGTCCGCGAAGACGCTGTTCGGCGAGAGGGTGCGCCAACCCCACATGAATCCCTCGTGGATGTTGGTCGATCCGGAAGGCGCCATGTTGTTGATCAGGGTCTTCAGCGCGTTCGTGTTGTTGGTCAGCCGCTGAAGCGGCTGGGTGGTGCAGCCGAAATTCGGACCGTTCGGGATCCCGAGGGGCGAGCCGGACGCCGGATCCTTCGGATTGACGTACTTGCAGGCCTGGCCGAGCGCGGTGTTGTAGGTGTTGCTGTTCCGGCAGTCGGGGCCGGTCTCGTCGTCGATATAGCTGTTGTAGCTGTAGGCCGTCGACCTCTGGTTGCCGACCGGGAAGGACGCGCCGCCCGACGTCCCGTCGCCTGGCTCGTCGGGCGCGAGCAGCGGCACGTAGAAGGAATCCTTGGTCGTGGGCGCGCCGTCCTGGACGTTGAACGGGTAGGGAAGCGACTCGAGGCACCCGGCCCAGCCCCAGTTCCGGTTCGCCGCCTGCAGCTTCGCGAAGACCTCGAAGCGGTTCTTGAACGGTGCCGGATTCGACTGGACGATGTTCGTCCAGTGGTAGCTGGAGAGGCCGTTCTGATCGATCCAACTCGCGTAGCGGTACGCGGACGGGTCGACCGCCACGGCGGCGGCGAAGGGAACGATCGCGACCTTGGTCGCGCTGGAGAAGGCCGGGCTCGTGTAGACGTAGTTGACGAAATCGGTCGCGGCCGTCTGGACGGCCCGAAGCTTCGACTGTCCCCCGCTCGACGCGGCCATCGAGCCCGTGTTGTCGAGGACCAGCGCGATCTCGAAGGTCTTGGGCAGCGGCGTGGCGCATTGCGAGACGGCGCCCGGGTTGATGCGCTGGGTGCCGGTCAGCCCCCCGAAGAAGGTCGTGGACTGCTTGTGCGCGGTCAGCGTGATCTTGCGCGGGCTGCTGGTGATCGCCAGCCGGTCGACCACGAGGTTCGCGGCACCCATGGCGCCGGTCATCGTCGTCTGGGCGAGGGTGTTGAGTTCGGCCTCCGACGTCGTCAGCGGCGTCTGGCAGAGCAGCAGCGCCGTGGCGTCGGTCGCGGTCTGGAGCTTCGTCTCCAGCCGCGTAGCGAAGCCGTAATCGATCGCCGCGCCGCCGATCATCACCATCGGCACGCTCAGGAACGCGAACAGCAGGGCGACGTTGCCGCCGCGGTCGCGCAGGAGGCCGCGGCGCCGCTCGGGGCGGTCGTCAGGACTAGCGGTCGATCTTCGTGCCATCGCAGTTCGCGTGTTCGTCGTCCGGCAGGACGACTTCCGTGTAGGTGCTGGTGCCGTAGGCCTGGCCGCCGCGGGTCGGCCACGGCGCGCTGCTGGTGAACGTGATCGTGTTGCTCACGCCCTTGGCGAGCTTCACCAGGGCGCTCCCGATCATCGGGGTGTAGCTGATGCTGACTTCCGCCAGGACGTACCGCATGCCCGGCATCCGGTAGCCGTCCGGCACGGTCAGGCCGGCCGCGGATCCCAGGCTCCGCGCGGTCCCGTTCGCGTTGGCGACGCTGGAGCAGACCACCGGGGGACCGACCGGGTTCTTCGCGTCGATGCCCATGGCGCTGACCACGATCTTGACCTTCGACGTGTCGAACGGGCGCATCACCGCCGTGGCGGAGGCGAGGATGTCGTTCATCACGGTGCGGCTGATCGGGTTCTGCGTGTCGCCCTGCGCCGTCAGGTCCGCCACGGTCCGGCCGAGCTGGGTCAGCTTGCGCCACTCGTCGATGGCGTGCCCCACCTCGGTCATCCCGGCCCAGATCGCGAGCAGGATCGGCAGGATGACGGCGAACTCGACCGCCGCGCCGCCCCGCCGATCCTGCCCGAGCCGGGCCGCCCGCCGGGTCAGGACGGCGAGGACGGGCACGGGCTCGCTCCGACGATCTGATAGGGCTCGGTGCGGAACACCGCGGTGGACGTCAGCAGGCTCGATCCCTCCGCGGGCCCGCTGGTGAACTGCTTCGTGTTCAGGCCCATCAGGTTGAAGAAGGTCGGGAACGGCACCGCCGCCGTGACGATCACGATCGTCCCGGGCGAGGCGCATTTGTAGTTGGAGCCGAAACTCGTGCTCCACGTGCCTGTGGCCGTGTCGATCGGCTTGGCCGCGGTCGCGCTCGCGAAGCTGCTCGAGGTCGAGACGTCGATCTTGACGTTCTGACAGTTGAACACGGTGGGGACGGGGCTGCTGCTCGGTCCGCACATCCGTGTCTTGAGGGTCGCGAGCACGGTCGCGGGATTGGTCTGACCCGCGGTGTCGAGCTGGAACTGGCCGGTGAAGATCGTCCGGACCGCGTTCTGGAGGGCGCGATCGAAATTTTGCGTCGCCCACATCTGAAACATGATCTGGAGGATCGCGCCGCACAGCGCCAGGAACGGCAGGGCCACGAGGGCGAACTCCACCGCGGCCGCGCCGCCGCTGTCGCGCGCGAGGCGCCTCAGGAGACAACCCGACGTAACTCTGACCTGCGCGTGTGAAAGTCCTCGACGGTTCATGAGCGAGCAGATCAGTCGAAAATAGCCATCGCGTTCGATGTGACGCCAAGATTTTGCAAAACTCTTAATTCGATCGACTACAACAGGCTTATCGAGTTCCTGCTACTTTTGGTTGTGTCGAGCGCGGTAGTCGGCGATGCGCGGTTGACGCCCCGCCGGTGCGCACCACTTCCACGCGCGCAGGCGTGGCCGGAGAACCGCATGAGATCCCCTCTGATCGCGCTCGTGGTCGGCGCGACGGCGCTCGCGCTCGCCGCCTGCAACGCGCCCAAGCCGGGGCCGGCCGGGCCTCCCGGTGCGAAGGGTGATCGGGGACCGCCGGGGCCGGCCGGGCCGGCCGGGGTCAACGGCGCGACGGGGGCTCGCGGTCCCGCGGGCGACCCGGGTCCGGCCGGGCCGGCCGGTCCGCCCGGACCGGCCCTGAACAGCCAGGTGCGTCTCGACGTGGCCTGCCGCCGTGACGAGGAATTGATTGGCGCCTACTGCCGAGGCATGGCGGTTCTGCCGTCCGTGACCGTCACGGACGGCGTGTCCACGGTCGGCTGCCTCGACATGACCGCCAAGGCCGCCAAGGATGCCCAGCCCGTCGCGGTCTGCATGAAGAAGCCATGAGATTCGCCGCCCCCGCACTCCTGATCGCGCTGGTGTCCGGCCCCGCCTGTGCCCAATCCTTCGTGCCGACGGAGCGGGCGGCGATCGACCTCGTGCGCGACCGGCGCACCGCCGGCTTCACCACCGTGGCGCGCACGCTGGCCTATGCCGAGCGCGCGACCGGCGGCGCTTTCCGACTCGGCGGCTACCGGGTCGATTATCGCCCGGACGCGCCGTTCGCCCGGGTGCGGATCTGCTATCGCCTGGGGATCGATCCGCCGACCTGCGGCCTCGCTTACCGCGTCGCGGTCAACCCCGCCCATGTCGAGCCGGCCGACCGCTACGACGGTCTGACGCGCGACCTCGAGCACGGGCCCCAGGCGTTCCTCCGGGCGCTCGCTCGGGAGGCCGATCTGCAGCGCCAGCCGGACTTCCTGCGGAAGGTCGAGGCCGCGCTCGAGCCCTACAACCCCTACGACTGGCGCTGATCGCGGACGCCCTCAGAGCAGCCGCGGCCAGCGCAGGAGCCGTTCCGGCGCGAAGGCCGCGACCGGCACCGCCGGGTTCCGGCCGGTGGCGAGGTCGGCGACGATCTCGCCGGTGATCGGGCCGGTGGACAGGCCGATATGACCGTGGCCGAAGGCGAAGAGCAGGCCGTCGTGCCGCGGGGCGCGGCCGATCACCGGCATCCCGTCGGGCGTCGACGGGCGGGAGCCGAGCCACGGCGCGTTGTCCAGCGGCCCGCCGAGCCGCAGGGTGCCGGCCGCCTCGCGGGACGCCGCCTCGATCTGCGTGTGGTCGGGGGCGGCGGCGCGGGCGTTGAGTTCGACACCGGACAGGACACGGACCCGGTGCTCGCCCATCGGCGACAGGATCGAGCCCGCGCCGGTGTCGAGGACAGGCCGGGTCAGCGGCGGGCTATCCGGATGCAGGGCGTAGTGGCGATGGTAGCCGCGCTCGGCCGCCACCGCGAAGCGGTAGCCGAGAGTCCGGGCGATCGCCCCGGAGGCGGCGCCGGCCGCGAGGACGACCTGCCGGCCCCGCACGGCGCCGCCGTCGTGATCGACGCGCCAGCCACCGGCCTCGGGCTCCAACCGGGCGACGCTGCCACGCAGGCGGCGGCCGCCGAGGTCGGTGAACAGGGCCTCGCACGCCTCGATCAGCCGGCCGGGCTCGCGCACCGATCCCGTCTCGGTGAGCAGCATGGCCCGCGCGTAGGGCCGCACCAGCGCCGGCTCGACGGCCTGCAGCGCCGCCCTGTCGAGGATGTCGAACGCGACCCCGTGCGCGGCCAGGATCTCGCGCTCCAGGGCGGCGGCCGCGAAGGCCGCCTCGGTGCGGTAGGCCTTGATCCAGCCCGTCCGCTGCAGCCGGTCGCCGGTGCCGGCCCGGGCCGCCAGCCGCTCGTGGGCCGGATAGGCGGCGCTGGTCAGCGGCAGCAGCGCCGCGGCCGCGCGGTGCCAGCGGGATACGCGCGCAGCCGCGAGAAAATGCGCCGTGTAGGGCAAGATTCGCGGGAGATGCGCGTAGTGCAGCCTCAGGCCGCGATCGGCGTTGCGCAGGTAGGCCGGGAGCTTGCCCCACAGGGCCGGGCTCGACATCGGCAGGATCGAGCCGCGGCTGACCACGCCGGCATTGCCGTAGGAGGTCCGGGCTCGCGCCTCGCCGGGATCCAGCAGGACCACGTCGAGCCCGCGATCCCTCAGCGCGACGGCGCTGGCGAGGCCGACCATCCCGCCGCCGACCACCACGATGTCGGCCGTCTCGTCCGTCGCCATGCCGCTCACATCCTGCACCGCACCACGCGCGCCCTTCTGACGGGTTTCCGGCGTCCTGGGTAGCGGGCTCCGCGGCGTCACGCATCGGGCCGGTGTGATCGTGAAGTCCCGCGCACATTCCCGCGGAGATCGGCTAGAGAGCGGACCATGACTCTCGTCCGCTTCGCACCCTCGCCGACCGGGTATCTCCATATCGGCAACGCCCGGCCGGCCCTGCTCAACGCCCTGTTCGCCCGCCGGACCGGCGGCCGCTTCCTGCTCCGCCTCGACGATACCGACGCGGAGCGCTCCACCGAGGCCTTCGCCGAGGCGATCGGCGAGGATCTCGCGTGGCTCGGCATCGTGCCCGACCTGTTCGCCCGGCAGAGCGCCCGCACGGCGCAGCACGACGCCGCCGCCGACCGCCTGCGCGCAGCGGGCCGGCTCTACCCCTGCTACGAGACCCCGGAGGAGCTGGAGCGCCGCCGCAGGCGCCAGCTCGGGCGCGGCCAACCGCCGATCTACGACCGGGCGGCGCTGCGGCTCACCGGCGACGAGCGGGCGGCGCTCGAGGCCGAGGGCCGGCGGCCGCACTGGCGGTTCCTGCTGGAGGCGCGGACCGTCGGCTGGGACGATCTCGTCCGCGGCCCGGCCCACGTCGACTGCGCGTCCCTGTCGGATCCGGTGCTGATCCGCGCCGACGGCAGCTACCTCTACACGCTGCCGTCGGTGGTGGACGACGCCGATCTCGGCATCACCCACGTGATCCGCGGCGAGGACCACGTCACGAACACCGGCGTGCAGGTGCAGATCTTCGAGGCCCTGGGCGCGGCCGTTCCGGTCTTCGGCCACCACAACCTGCTGACGACCGCCGACGGGGAGGGCCTGTCGAAGCGCCTCGGCCACCTGTCGCTGCGCGGCCTGCGCGAGGCCGGCTACGAGCCCGCGGCGGTGCGCTCGCTGGCGGTGCTGACCGGCTCGGCCGAATCGGTCCGGGCGGTGCCCGACCTCGACACCCTCGCGGGCCTCGTCGATCTCGGGGAGATCTCGCGGGCGCCGGCCCGGTTCGACCCGGCGGAGCTCGACGGCCTCAACGCCCGCCTGATCCACGCCATGCCGTACCGGGAGGCGGCCGCGCGCCTCGCGGATCTCGGGATCCCTGAGGACCGGGCCGAGGCCTTCTGGCTCGCGGTGCGCGCCAACCTGAGCCGGGTTCCGGAGGCGGCGCCGTGGTGGCGGGTCGTGACCGGTCCGGTCGAGCCGGTGCTCACCGAGCCTGCCGTGATCGCGGCCGCCATCGAGACCCTGCCCCCCGGGCCGTTCGGCCCGGAGACCTGGAAGGCGTGGACGACCGAGATCCGGACTCGCACCGGCGCCAAGGGCCGCGGCCTGTTCATGCCGCTCCGGCTCGCGCTGACCGGCCTCGAGCACGGGCCGGACCTCGCCGGCCTGCTGCCGCTGATCGGGCGGGAGCGGGCGGCGCGCCGGCTCTCCGGCGCGGCCGCCTGAGCGACCCGGCCCGGACAGCCCCGCCGGCGTTCGTAATCCTGGGCCGTTCGGCGGCGGTTCAGCGGCCGGGTCGGGGGCGCGCCTCGATCAGCGCGGCATCGAGCAGGAAGCTGCCGTCGGCCTCGATGCCGAAATGCGCCGCGACCTCCGCGGGCGCCGCGACCTGCAGCGCCCGGATCGCCGCGACGTGGGTCTCCGGCGTCCGCATCCGGGCGATCCAGCTCGCGAACTCCATGCGCGGCCGGCTCGGCGTCGCGTCGCCGGGCTCGAAGCCGGCCGCCTCCAGCAGGGCCCGCCATTCCGAGACCCTGTAGTCGCGCACGTGCGAGGGGTCGCGCAGCAGCTCCACCGCCTGAAGGTGCGTGTCGAGCAGCGGATCCTCGGGCGCGACGATGTCGCTGACGACGAGGAATCCGTCCGGCTTCAGCACCCGACGCGCCTCCGCCAGGGCCGCAGGCACGTCGCGCCAGTGGTGGGCGCTGTAGCGGGTCAGGACCGCGTCGAAACGCGCGTCCGGGAACGGCAGGGCCTCCGCGCCGCCCTGCCGGGTCTCGATCCGGTCGAGCCCCCGCCGCGACGCCTCGGCGGCGACCGCCGCCAGCATCTCGGCCGACAGGTCGTAGGCCGTGACGCAGGCCCCGGCCGCCGCCGCCGCGAAGGCGACGTGGCCGCCGCCGCAGCCGAGGTCGAGCACCCGCAGGCCGGGCCGCGCGCGGACCCGCTCGCCGATCCGGTCGAGGTCGGCGCCCGCCGCGTGCACGGCGCTGGTCACGTAGGCGGAGGCCTGCGCGCCGAACTGGTCGACGACGTGTCGGGTGTGGCTGCGGGCGTTCATCGGCGGATCTCCCGGTTCAGGTCGCGAGCGGCGGCAGGCGGGACAGCCGCAGGGCGATCGTCAGCGCCAGACCGTACAGCCCGCCCACGAACAGAACCACGCCGTTCCACCCGGAATGGGCGAAGAACCAGCCGCCCGCGGTCCCCAGGACCGACGAGCCCAGATAGTAGAGGCCGAGATAGATCGCCGAGGCCTGGGCCCGGTCGCGCAGGGCCCGCCGCCCGACCCAGCTGCTCGCGACCGCGTGGGCGCCGAAGAAGCCCACCGTCGTCACCACGATGCCGGCGAGGATCAGCAGCAGGTGATCCGAGAGCGTCATCACGATGCCCGCCAGGCCGACGGCCGTGGCGACCCAGAGGACGCGGCGGCGGCCGAAGCGGCTCGCCAGCTCGCCGGTGACCGGGCTGCTGACCATGCCGGCGAGGTAGACGGAGAAGATCAGTCCGATCACCGCCTGGCTCAGCGCGTAGGGCGGCTCGAGCAGGCGGAAGCCGATGTAATTGTAGATGCAGACGAAGCCGCCCATCAGCAGGAACGCCTCGGCGAAGAGCCAGGGCAGGCCGGCGTCGCGGAAATGGTGGGTGAAGCTGCCCGGCACCTCTGCCCAGGCGAGCCGGCGCGGCACGAAGCGGCGCGAGGGCGGGAGCCACCGCCAGAACGCCAGCGCGGCGGCGAGCGCGAGGCCGCCGATCACCGCGAGCCCGGCGCGCCAGCTCACGAAATCCGCCATCACGCCGCTGATCAGGCGGCCCGACATGCCGCCCAGCGCGTTGCCGCCGACGAGCAGGCCCATCGACAGGCCGATGGCCTTGGCGTCCATCTCCTCGGCGAGATAGGCCATGGCGACGGCCGGGAGGCCGCTGGCCGTCAGCCCCGTGAGCGCGCGCAGTGCCAGGAAGCCGTACCAGCCGGGGACCAGGGCGGCCACGACCGTGAGCAGCGCCGAGGCGACCAGCGAGGCCAGCATCACCGGCTTGCGGCCCCAGATCTCCGAGAGCGGGCTGACGACCAGCAGCGCCACCGCCAGCAGCCCGCAGGGCAGCGACAGGGCGAGGCTGCTCGCGGCCGGCGAGACGCCGAAATCGTCCGCGTAGATCGGCAGGAGCGGCTGGACCGCGTAGAGCACCGCGAAGGTCGAGAAGCCGGCCGCCGCCAGCGCCAGAGCCGTGCGGCGGAAGACCGGTGTGCCCGACCGGATGAGCCCGCCATCCGCCTCGCTGTCCATCGTCGTCCCGCACCGCTGTCCTCAACCGGTGGTGAGGCGCGGAGGCTCGACGGTCAACTGCCGCGCGGGACATGCCCGCGCGGCGGCCGTTTCACCGAGGCGGCGGCGGCGGTGCCGCCTGGCCCTGACCCTGATCCGGCCCCTGCTGCAGCAGCGGCGTGATCCGCTGGACGACGACGCGGCGATTCTCCCGCGACGGGCCCTGCGTGTTCACCTTGAGGTACTGCTCGCCGTAGCCCTGGGTGGTCAGGTTCTCCGGCGGCACGCGGAACTGTTCGGTCAGCACGGTCGCCACCGCCTGGGCACGCCGGTCCGACAGGGACAGGTTGTCGAGGGCTGAGCCGACGGCGTCGGTGAAGCCTTCGATCAGGAACACCTCCCGCGGGTTGGCCTGGATGGCGCGGTTCATCGCGCCGGCGATCCCCGACAGCTTGGCCGCCTGATCGGGCGTGACGGTGAATGAGCCGGTGTCGAAGGTGATCGTGTTGATGTCGACCGAGCGCAGCCGGGCGCGGAGGTCCGGGCTGTAGCGGATCTGATCGAGCGTGTACCGGCGATCGACCTGCACCACCGGCGGCGCCGTCAGCGCCTCGTAGACTTCCGCCTCGTCGGCCTGGGCGTAATCCACCACGTAGCGGTCCCGCGGGATGCGGATCTCCGGGGGCGGCAGCACCACCACGTCCTCGTAGATCGGGCGGAGCGGGCCGGCATAGCTGTTGTCGATCAGGATGAGCTCGCGACCGTCGCGATAGCGGAGGTAGCGGCGCAGCATCCGCCCGTCGTCGTTGGTGACGGTGACGATCTGCTCGCCGCCGGGCCGGTCAACGTAGCTGTAGAAGTCGGCGCCCCGCCGCTCGAACCTGTAGCCGCGCGGGTCCAGGGTGCGGAAGCGCTCGTTCTCGTCGTGTCGGATCAGGTAGCCGTCGCGGTCCTGCACGATGATGCGGCCCGGCTCCCGGTAATAGGTCCGGCCGTCCTCCCGGAACTCGCGGCGGTCGGTGCGGACCTGCTCGAAATCGCGCACGGCGTCGTTCTGGCGGAAGCCGCCGGGCACGTAGCCCGGCTGTCCCGACCGGTTGAAGGCGCTCGGGTCGGTCGGACCGCCCGGACCGCCCGCGGGCGGCTGGCCCGGCGCCATCCCGGGCTGCGGTGCGCCGGGCGGCGGGGCCTGTCCGGGAGCGGGCGCCTGGCTTGGCGGCACGAATGGCCGTCCCGGGATCCCGGGGGCCATGTTGGGCGGCACTGGCCGCGCGGGCTCCGCCGCGGGGGCGCCGTTGGGCTGGGCCGGCGCCCGTCCATCGGGCTGGGCCCCCTGCGGCTGGAACGGCCGCCCCGGAACGCCCGGGGCCGCGTTGGGCGCCTGCGGCCGGCCGGGCTCGGCGCCGGGACCGCCGTTCGGCTGGGCGCGGTTCTCTGGCTGGCGGTTCTCTGGCTGGCGGTTCTCGGGCTGCGCGTCGAGGCGCTGGGCCGGCCGACCGGGTGCGCCGGGGGGCGCGTTCGGCGGCTGGGGCCGCTCGCCGGGCGCACCCGGACCGCCCGGACGCTGGCCCGGAGCACCGCGATCCGGCACGGATCGGTCGGGAGCCGCGTCGCGCTGCGCGGGACGGTTCGGCTGGTCATCCGGGCCGGGGCGGTCCCGGTCCGGTGCCTGGCGCTGCTGCGGCGCCGGCGGACGCTCGGGCGCAGGGCGTCCCTGGGGCGGCGGGGCCTGATCGCGATCCGGAGCCTGCTGGCGCTCGGGCGCGGGCCGTCCGGGGGTCGGCCGCTCCTGCGGCCCGCGATCCGGACGATCCGGCTGCTGATCCCGCCGCTCCTGCTGCCGCTCCTGCTGTCGATCCGAATGGCGGTCCGGCCGATCCGGCGCCGGCGGACGGGCCGCAGGCGGCTCGCGCGGCGCTCGGGCGCGCGCTCCGCTGGGCGGTTCGGCCTGCGCTGGCGCTGGCGGGCGGCTCGGGACGCTCGCGCGGCGGCGCACGCTCCGGCCGAGGCTCCGGCCGCTCGCGCTCGGCCGGCGGGCCGGGACGCTCCTGCGGCGGCCGCTCGGGGCGCGGACCGCCGTGCGGGGGCTCGCCGCCGCGGGGACCGCGCTCGTCCGGTCCGCCCTGCGCCACTTGGATCCGGCCCGGCGCGGCATCGGCGAGCTGCACGAGCGTGAGGGCCGGCAGCACCGTGCCGGTGAGGAGGATCAGGCGGAGCAGGCGCATCGCGGTCTCGTCTCGGTTCAGGCCGAGCCGAACACCGGACGCCGCGATTGGTTCCGCGTCCCGGGAAGCGGAACCGGCTTCAGGGCGTGAGGCGCTGGGGCACCGCGATCACGTCGGGCGCGATGATGCGCACGGCAACGTGATCCGGCTTCGCCTCCGCGGCTTTCGCGCCGTCGGCCGCGGCGGGCTCGACCTTCGCGTCGTCGCGGCCGGGGCCGCCCTTCGTGTCGACGCCCGCACGGCCGGCGGCGTCGGCGGCGAGTTCTGCCGCGGTCCGGTCGGCCCGGCCGACGAGGGTCAGGCGCACCTTCGGCCGGGACAGCGCCTCGGCCTGCATCGGCGTCACGAAGATGTCGCCCTTGTGCCGGACCAGCATGCTCTCGGCCTTGACCAGCGACTGCGCCCAGGACTTGCCCTCCGGTTTGCAGGAGCAGTTCGGAACGAATTCCTTGCGGAATTTGAAGGCGTTGGCGAGGTTCGCGTAGGCCCGGCTGCCCTTCACCGAGGCGGCGTGCTTCAGGGCATCGTCGCCGTACGGCATGGAATAGGCCTGCGCCTCGGTCCCGGGGCAGAGGGCCTGGCACATCTCGTCGGCGCCGCCGCGGCCCTCGGGCAGGTTCTTCATCGGGAAGAAGCCGCCGTCGCAGGTGCGCACGCAGACCATCTGCGGCCCGCCCCGGCCGTAGGCCTCGCCGGAGCCCGCGGAGGTTTCGCGCGGGGGGCAGGTGGAGGCGACCAGCCCCTGGAGTTCGCGCTTGCGGGCGCCGCTGTCGTCTATCACGGCGCCGCCGTAGGTGGCCTTGAGGGCGCGGATCCGCTGCTCCACCGCGCCGCACTGCGGCGGCCGCGTGTCGAAGAACAGGAACTTGCCGCCCTCGCAGTTCAGGCCGCGGAAATAGGCTTCGAGGCGCCCGATCTCGTCGTTCAGGGCGCGCGTCGTGCTGGCGCCGCTCTGGATCGAGGCCAGCTCCGCCCGGTAGCGCCGGCACTGGGGCGACGGCAGTTGCGGCGCCGGCCGCGCCTCGGCGGGCGGCGGTCCGGACGCGGCCTCCTGCGCGCTGGCGGAGACGGCGAGCGAGTGGGACAGTCCGAGGGCTATGGCCGCGCTCAGGACGAGGCGGCCGAGCGTACGGACGATCGGGCGGTGAGGCATAGGCTGCATCGCGTTGATCGGGTGCGCGGCGATCCGGAGAACCCGGGCCCGCGCGCATCCGCGCTTCGGAACGGAAGCGGGGCCATTCTACGCCCCCTCGCAAGACCGCGACACCCCTCCTACATCCGGCCGGCAAGCGTGAGGGGGAATTGACCGGCGATGTTGTTTCGGAGTCTCACCTATGTTGGGCTTCTCGCACTGGGCCTGACAGCGGCCGGTACGGCCTCGGCGCAGGAGCCGGACCGGATCTTCGACAAGTCGACGGTCTGGCGCCCGCTGACGCCCAACGACAAGCTCGTGGTCTACGGCGTCGACGATCCGGCGGTCTCCGGCGTGGCCTGCTGGTACACCCAGCCCGAGAAGGGCGGGATCAAGGGCACGCTGGGCTTGGCCGAGGACGTCTCGGACATCTCGCTGGCCTGCCGGCAGACCGGGCCGATCGCCTTCAAGGGCAAGATGAGCCAGGGCGAGGTGGTGTTCAGCGAGCGCCGGTCGCTGATCTTCAAGTCGATGCAGATCGTCCGCGGCTGCGACGCGAAGCGCAACACGCTGATCTACATGGTCTACTCGGACAAGGTCATCCAGGGTTCGCCCAAGAACTCGACTTCGGCCGTCCCTCTGGCGCCCTGGGGCACCGAACCGGCGCAGAAATGCGCCGACTTCATGAAGTGAGCCGCGCGGGGTCGACAGGGCGTCCCGGGGACCGGGGCGTCCGCGGCTCCCTCAGTCCTGGCAGGTGATCCGGATCGGGCGCTCGGAGGGCGCCGGGACCGGCTGGCTGATCGCACCGGTGTACTCGTCGGCGGCGGCAACCCCGTAGGAGTTCGCCGCGGCGTAGCCCTGGGCCTCGCACCACGCGTTGGCGACCACCTGCCCGCAGGCGCTGCCCGGCGTCGTCAGGCACTCGCCGACGCCGTAGCCGTCGCTCGACGGGATCAGGAAGGTCTTCTCGACGTGGGCCGGCGCCTTCGCGGGCGTCTCGCCGTCGGTGCCGGCCAGCGCGACGTGGGTCAGGCCCGCACAGGCGAGAACGGTGGCGAGAGCGAGGGAACCGGCGGCCGAGCGTCGCATGGATTGTCCTTGGGCACAGGATCTGTGGCGTGAGGATCGTGGCCCGGACGGTCCGACGGCGCGGTTAAGGAAGCCTTACCCGCATGGCGCGCAGGCCATCTCGAATTCCTCACGCTTTTGAGTTAGCCCCATCGCGCGGGCCGCGCCGTCGCCGCGATGCAACAGGATGCTGTGCCGGGGCTGGCGGATCCGCCACGTTTCGGCCGCTCTTCGCCGCGCGGGGCCCTCAGGTCGTTGAAGGCAGGGCCGGATTTCCGGCCACGGCTCCGGTCCGGACGTCATCCCGGGCGCCGGAAAAGGGATGGGTTTCATGGCGCCGATGTTGCGGCTCTACAACACGCTGACCGGCGCCAAGGAGGCCTTCGCGCCGATCGACCCGCAGCATGTCCGCGTCTACGCCTGCGGCCCGACGGTCTACGACGCCGCCCATATCGGCAACGCCCGACCGATCATCGTCTTCGACCTGCTGTTCCGGCTGCTGCGCCACCTCTACGGGCCGGAGCACGTCACTTACGCCCGCAACGTCACGGACGTGGACGACAAGATCAACGCCCGGGCGGCCGAGCGCGGCGTCAGCATCCGCGAACTGACCGACGGCACGCTCGCGCAGTTCCACCGCGACGTGCGCGACCTCGGCGTGCTCATGCCGGAGGACGTGAACCTCACGGGCGCGCGGCCCCGCTTCGTCGAGCCCCGCGCCACCGACCACATCGCCGAGATGGTGACGATGATCGAGGCCCTGGTCCGGGCCGGCCACGCCTACGTGGCGGCGGATCACGTGCTGTTCGACGTCCCCTCGATGCCGGATTACGGCGGCCTGTCGAAGCGGCCCCTCGACGAGATGGAGGCGGGGGCCCGGGTCGAGGTCGCCCCCTACAAGCGCTCGCCCCTCGACTTCGTCCTGTGGAAGCCCGCGAAGCCCGGCGAGCCGTCCTGGCCGTCGCCCGCCGGGATCGCGGTCGCCGGGCGGCCGGGCTGGCACATCGAGTGCTCGGCCATGTCGGCCAAGCATCTCGGCCGGACCTTCGACATCCACGCCGGCGGCATCGACCTGATCTTCCCGCACCACGAGAACGAGGTGGCGCAGTCGCGCTGCTGCTTCGGCACGCCGGTGATGGCCAATGTCTGGCTGCACAACGGCTTCCTCCAGGTGGAGGGGGAGAAGATGTCGAAGTCGCTCGGCAACTTCATCACCATCCGCGACGTGCTGAACGACTGGCCGGGCGAGGTCGTGCGCCTCACCATGCTCAAGACCCAGTACCGGCAGCCGATCGACTGGACCCTGCGCGGCCTGGAGGAATCGGCCCGCGTGCTCGACCGCTGGTACAACGCCGCCGGCGACGCGCCCGCCGCACCCGACATCCCCGTCGGCGTTGTCGAGGCGCTCTGCGACGACCTCAACACGCCGGCGGCGATCAACGAGCTGCACCGGCTCGCGGGCGGCGCGGAGGCGCAGCCCGGTGCGCTGCGCGCCGGCGCGAACCTCCTCGGCTTCCTCGCGCGCACCCGCAGCGACCGCGAGCAGGATCAGGTCGCGGCCTCGGGGGTCGACGTCGCGGCGGTCGAGGCGCTGATCGCCGAGCGCCGCGCGGCGCGCGCCGCCAAGGACTGGGCCGCCTCCGACCGGGCGCGCGACGCCCTCGCGGCGATGGGCGTCGCCGTGAAGGACAACAAGGACGGCACCACGACCTGGACGGTGGCGCGCTGATCGCGGAGCCGGCGGCCGATGACACGGATGTGACGGGGGCCGCGTCCTCGCGCCCGCTTGCGCGGCGCGGCGCGGGCGGCATCTGTGGTCCGGGGACTCGCGGCGGAGAAGAGCAGCACGTGACCAGCTTCGGGACCACCTTCCGGACCGTCGGGGCGCGGCGCGCCGCCGCCGCGTCGGCCCTGGCCCTCGGTCTGGGCCTGTCAGGCCCGGCCGCCGCGATCGACGGCGGGTCGGCCGCCGGCCGTGATGCCCTGGCGCAGGCCACCGTGGCGATCGGCACGATCACCCAGCCCGAGGAGGCGCTGAAGCTGACCCGCTGCACCGGCGTGCTCATCGCGCCGGATCTCGTGCTCACGGCGGCCCACTGCGTGAACGGCGATCCGCTGGGCGCGCTGGTGGTGTTCTTCCGGGGCAGCGAGCCGGCGCGGCCGGTCTACGGCGCGCGGGTCGCCGCCCGCTACAGCCCCGATCCGGGGGAGATGCTGCCGAACGAGGCGTCGGGCGTCAGCCTCTCCGATCTCTCCCTCGACCTCGCGGTCCTGCGCCTGACCGACCCGGTGCGCGACCGGCGGCCCGTGCCGCTGGCGGCGGATCCCGGCCGCGTTCCGAAGAGTCTGCGCATCGCCGGAGCCGGCCTCTCCGGCCGGACCGTCGGACGCCTGCGCACCGCCACGCTGACGCCGGTCGCGGCGAGCAGCACCGGGCTGACCATCGCCCGGGCCAACGGCGCCCGGGTCTGCTTCGGCGATTCGGGCGGCCCGGTCGTCGCGCAGGATCGCCGCGGCACCTACATCTGGGGCGTGGCCAGCGCGGTGATCAGCCGGGCCGCGCCCTGCGGCGGCTACGTGGTGATCGCGCCGGCCGCGCAGGTCTTCTCCGCCACCGGGACGCGGTGAGGGCTTCGGACACCGCCGGAACGCGAAAACCCCGCGCGGCCGGACCGCGCGGGGTTTTTCACGGGACGGTGCGACCGGCGGATCAGACCGCCATGCGCTCCTCGCCGTCCATCGGCTCGCGCAGCACGTAGCCGCGGCCCCAGACGGTCTCGATGTAGTTCTTGCCCTGGCTGGCGTTCGCGAGCTTCTTGCGCAGCTTGCAGATGAAGACGTCGATGATCTTCAACTCGGGCTCGTCCATGCCGCCGTAGAGATGGTTGAGGAACATCTCCTTGGTGAGGGTCGTGCCCTTCCGGAGCGAGAGGAGTTCCAGCATCTGGTACTCCTTGCCGGTGAGGTGCACCCGGGCGCCGCCGACCTCGACGGTCTTCTGATCGAGGTTCACGATCAGGTCGCCGGTGGTGATGACCGACTGGGCGTGGCCCTTCGAGCGGCGCACGATGGCGTGGATGCGCGCCACCAGCTCGTCCTTGTGGAACGGCTTGGTGAGGTAGTCGTCGGCGCCGAAGCCGAGGCCCTTCACCTTGTCCTCGATGCCGGCCATGCCGGACAGGATCAGGATCGGCGTCTTCACCTTCGCCACGCGCAGCGAGCGGAGCACCTCGTAGCCCGACATATCGGGCAGGTTCAGATCGAGGAGGATGATGTCGTAGTCGTACAGCTTGCCGAGATCGACACCCTCTTCCCCGAGGTCGGTGGTGTAGGTGTTGAAGTTCTCGGACTTGAGCATCAGCTCGATGCTCTGCGCGGTCGCGCTGTCGTCCTCGATCAAAAGTACCCGCATCGTCGGTCCCCAGCCCCGCCGGCCGCATCAGCGCGCAGACACGTCCCAGCCTTCGCCCGCCACCGGCCTGTGGACGGGCGCTCCGTCGCTCTTGACGTGGAACGCTATGGATTAATCGTTAACAAAACCTGATTCCTGCCCGCAAGCGTCTCGTTCGCAGTTCCGCGAGCTTGACAGGAGAAACATCGCCTCTCCGGTCACGCCCACGGTCCCGATTCCGTTCCGTCCGCGTCCAGGCCGCTCGCCCCCTTCGGCGTAAGTACTTCCTCCGCAACGATCCGATCCCCGGTGTTGTCCGTCGGACACACCGGTACGACTTCGTCGGGCGCGACCACGGCCGCGACCCGGATCGAGCCGCTACGAGCCCGTGACCCGCAGTGTTAAGGAGGCCGGTAAACGAAGCGTTGAGAGCCAGGCCGATGACACAGGATCCGGCAAGATCCGTTGCTTCCCTCGCGTCGGCGCGGGCCGCCCTGGAGCGGATCGAGGTGCTGGAGACGTTCGGGCGGGTCGTGGCGATCCGCGGCCTGCTGGTCGAGGTCGCCGGACCCGTGGCCGCGATGCGACTCGGCGGCCGGGTCGACGTCGAGGGCGCCAACGGCCACGGGCTGGTCCCGTGCGAGGTCATCGGCTTCCAGGGCGATCGGGCACTCGCGATGCCCTTCGGCTCGCTCGAGGGCGTGCGGCGCGGCTGCCCGGCCTATGTCCGCGACGAATCGGCCGGCGCGATCCGGCCCTCCGGCGCGTGGCTGGGCCGGGTGATCGACGCCCTCGGGCGGCCGGTCGACGGGCTCGGCCCCCTGGCGCAGGGGCCCGACGTCTACCCCCTGCGCGCGGATCCGCCCCCGGCCCATGCCCGCACCCGGGTCGGCGGTCCGCTCGATCTCGGCGTCCGATGCATCAACACCTTCCTGACGATGTGCGCGGGCCAGCGGATGGGCATCTTCGCCGGGTCGGGCGTCGGCAAGTCCGTGCTGCTGTCGATGCTCGCCCGCTACACAGCCGCCGACGTGGCGGTGATCGGCCTCGTGGGCGAGCGCGGCCGCGAGGTGCAGGAATTCCTCCAGGACGATCTGGGCGCCGCCGGCCTCGCGCGTTCGGTGGTCGTGGTGGCGACCTCCGACGAGCCGGCCCTGATGCGCCGGAACGCGGCCTACGTGACCCTGTCGGTCGCCGAGCACTTCCGCGATCAGGGCGCCAAGGTCCTGTGCATGATCGACTCGATCACGCGCTTCGCCATGGCCCAGCGCGATATCGGCCTCGCCGCCGGCGAGCCGCCGACCGCCAAGGGCTACACGCCGACCGTCTTCTCGGAGCTGCCGCGCCTGCTCGAGCGCGCCGGCCCCGGGGTGGGGCAGGGGACGATCTCGGCCCTGTTCACCGTCCTGGTCGAGGGCGACGACCACAACGAGCCCGTGGCGGACGCGGTGCGTGGCATCCTCGACGGCCACATCGTCATGGAGCGCGCCATCGCGGAGCGCGGGCGCTACCCGGCGATCAACGTGTTGCGCTCGGTCTCGCGCACCATGCCGCGCTCCTGCGATCCAGCCTATCTCCCGGTCGTGCGGCGCGCGCGGCGGCTGCTGTCGACCTACGCCGACATGGAGGAGCTGATCCGCCTCGGCGCCTACCGGGCCGGCTCCTCCCAGGAGGTCGACGAGGCGGTCGCGCTCATGCCGCATCTTGAGGCTTTTCTGGGGCAGGGTAAGGAAGAAGCAACGTCCATCGGCGATGGTTACGCACGGCTCTCCGAGATCGTCGGCGGGGCCTAGGCACTGTGGGCCGGGGCGTTAACGCTTCGGCGCGATCATGGTGCACGTGGGGGATTCGGGCGGGTCTGCCGTGGGCAGGCTCGCGCACAGGCTCGGTCCGGGCACGATCCCGGACGCGGCCTCAAGCGTTGCGTGGAGTGAGCGTCCTGATGAAATCGCGTGACACGCTGATCCGCCTGCGCCGCTTCCAGGTCGACGAGAAGCGCCGGCGCGTGACCCAGATCGAGATGATGATGGCCGACTTCCAGCGCATGGCGGTGGAGCTCGATCGCGAGGTCGCCGTCGAGGAGGCCCGGGCCGGCATCACCGACGTCGGTCACTTCGCCTACCCGACCTACGCCCGCGCGGCGGCGACGCGCCGGGACAACATGATTCAGTCCGCCCAGGCGCTCGAGGGCCAGCTCGCCGAGGCGAAGGCCGAACTGGGCGAGGCGTTCGAGGAGCTCAAGAAGGTCGAGATCCTGAACGATCGCGAGCGGACCGCCGAGCGCGCTGCCGAATCGGCCCGCGACCAGGCCGCCATGGACGGGATCGGCCTCAACCGCGCCCGGGGCTGACGCGGTCCGGCGGGCCGCTGACCGGCTCCCGCGGCACGAAACCGTCACGATCACCTGACAAGGGGGATCGCGGCGGTCTCATGCCGCTTGCAGCGCGTCGCGTGCCGGCGCATCAGGGGCTCTCCCCAGGGCGTCGGTGTTCATGAAGAAGATCAGCGAGTTCATCTGGCCCTTGATCGGCCTCGCGGCCGTCGTGATATCGGGCTACTTCCTCTACCAGGAATTGAAGACGACCTCGCTCTCGGCGATCTGGGCCGCGATTCTGGCGATCCCGCCGCACCGGATCCTGCTGGCGGCCCTCTCGACCCTGGTCGCCTACGCGGCACTCGCCTGGTACGACCGGATCGCCCTGCTGCATCTGGGCGTCCGCCACATCTCGTGGCTCTTCGTCTCGCTCTGCTCGTTCACGACCTACGCGCTGTCGCACAATATCGGCGCCTCGGTCTTCTCGGGCGCGCTCGTCCGCTACCGGGCCTACACGGCCAAGGGCCTGACGGCGGCGCAGGTCGCCGTGCTGGTGGCGCTCTGCTCGTTCACCTTCTTCCTCGGGACCGTCCTCCTCGGCGGCTTCACGCTGGTGGTCGATCCGCACCTGCTGACGCGGCTCGAGGGCAAGCTGCCGGGCTTCCTCACCGATTCCAAGACCGCGCTGATCGTCGGCATCGGCATGCTGGGCTTCGTCGGCCTGTACGTGCTTGGCTCGATCCTGCACCTGCGCCCGCTCCACATCCGCTCGTTCAAGCTCGAGTATCCCCGGCCCGGCATCATGGGACGCCAGCTTCTGGCGGCACCGCTGGAGCTCCTGGGCGCGGCGGGCATCATCTACTTCGCCCTGCCGGAGGCGATGAATCCCGGCTTCATCCCGGTCCTGGCGATCTTCCTGGCCTCGTTCTCGGTGGCACTGGCCTCGCACGCGCCGGGCGGCCTCGGCGTGTTCGAGATCGTGTTCATCACCGCGATGCACATCACCGACGAGGCGCAGAAGGACGCGATCATCGCGGCGGTGATCATCTTCCGGATCTTCTATTTCTGGCTGCCGGCGCTGGTCTCGGTGATCGTGGTGATCGCCTTCGAGCGCTCGCGGCTGGCCGCGGCGATCGGCTCGGCCGCGCACGGGCCCAAGGCGGCCGCCGTGCCGGAGCCGCCCGTCGTCGTTCCCGGCCTCGACGCGCACGAGATGGAGCGGGAGCTCAAGCAGAAGGCGATCTGACAGGACTGGACGCCGTCTCCACGAGCGCCATCACGCCGTCACGTCGGCCCTCAAGCGTCACACCGCACACCACTCCGGATCGTCTTGCCGCGTGCGTGCGCGGTTCGCGCCGATGCCTCTGAGGGCCCACGTGGCGGCTGCGGCGGCCCCGGCAGAGCGCCGGCGCCGCGGCCGGTCGATCCTCAAATCGAGTTCACCGTCCGCAGCCGCGCCCGCGGGTGGATCTCCGCCTGGCTCATCACCGGCGTCTCGCGGCGGAAGCGCTCGATGATCGAGCGCACGAAGGGGCGCGTCTGGGCCGAGGTGACCAGCACCGGCATCTCGCCCTGGCGCGCCGCCGTCTCGAAGCGGTCGCGCACGGTGTTGACGAACTCGCTGAGCTTCGAAGGCTGCATCGCGAGGTAGCGCTCCTCGCGCTCGCCCACGATCGATTCCATGAACGCCTGCTCCCAGGCCGGCGACAGGGTGATGATCGGCAGCATGCCGTTCGGATCCTGGTACTGCGCGCAGATCTGCCGGCCCAGGCGTGCCCGGACGTGCTCGACGACGTCGCGGGGGTTCTTCACGGCGCCCGCCACCTCGGCGACCGCCTCCACGATCGCCCCGAGATCGCGGATCGAGACCCGCTCGGCGAGCAGGAACTGCAGCACGCGCTGGATGCCGGTGGTGGAGATCTGCGACGGCACGATCTCCTTGAGCAGCTCGGCGTGCTCCTTGGGCAGCTCGCGGAGCAGCTTCGAGACCTCGACGTGGTTGAGGAGCTCGGAGACGTGAGCCTTGATGACTTCGGTGAGATGCGTCGACACGACGGTGGCGGCATCGACCACGGTGTAGCCCTTGAGCTGGGCCTGGTCGCGCAGGGCCGCGTCGATCCAGGTCGCCGGCAGGCCGAAGGTCGGCTCCAGCATGTGCTGCCCGGGCAGCTGAACCTGACCGCCCATCGGGTCCATCGCCATGAACTGGCCCGGGAAGATCCGGCCGGTGCCCGCCTCGATCTCCTTGACCCGGACCACGTAGGCGTTGGCGTCGAGCTGGACGTTGTCGAGGATGCGCACCGACGGCATCACGAAGCCCAGTTCCGCGGCGAGCTGGCGGCGCAGGGCCTTGATCTGGTCGGTGAGCCGGTCCTGGCCCTCGCCGTTGACCAGGGCGAGGAGCGCGTAGCCCATCTCGAGCTTGAGGTCGTCGAGCTTCAGCAGGTCGGTGACCGTCTCCTCCTTGGCGGCGCTGGCCGCCGCGACCGCGGCCGCATCCATCGGGACGCCCTGAGCGTCCAGGGGCGGCGCCAGCTTGGCGGTCTTGTTGATGCGCCACGCCGCGTAGCCGGCCCCGCCGCCCAGCAGGACGAAGGGCAGCATCGGCATGCCGGGCAGGAGGGCGATCAGCAGCATCACCGCCGCCGACATGCCCAGCGCCTTGGGATAATGCGCGAGCTGCTTGCCGAGCGCCTTGTCGGCGGCCCCGCGCACGCCGGCCTTCGAGACCAGCAGGCCCGCCGCCGTCGACACGATCAGCGCGGGGACCTGGCTCGCCAGGCCGTCGCCGATGGTCAGCAGGGTGTAGCTCTTGGCGGCCTCGCCGAAGCTCAGGCCCTGCTGCGCCACGCCGATGATGATGCCGCCGACCACGTTGATGAAGGTGATCAGCAGGGCCGCCACCGCGTCGCCGCGCACGAATTTCGAGGCACCGTCCATGGCGCCGAAGAAGGAGGACTCCTCCTCCAGGGCCGCGCGCCGAGCCTTCGCGGCCTTCTCGTCGATCAGGCCGGCCGACAGGTCGGCGTCGATCGCCATCTGCTTGCCGGGCATCGCGTCGAGGGTGAAGCGGGCCGCGACCTCGGCGATCCGGCCCGAGCCCTTCGTGATGACCACGAAGTTCACGATGATCAGGATCGCGAACACGATGATCCCGATGACGAAGTTGCCCCCCATCACGAAGTGGCCGAAGGCCTCGATGACGTGGCCGGCCGCCGCCGTGCCCTCGTGGCCGTGGCCGAGGATGAGGCGCGTCGAGGCGAGGTTCAGGGCGAGCCGCAGCATCGTGGCGATGAGCAGCAGCGTCGGGAAGACGGTGAATTCCAGCGGATTATCGATCGACAGGCCGGTCATCATGATCAGGACCGACATGATGATCGACACGGCCAGCAGCAGGTCGAGCAGGATCGCCGGCAGCGGGAAGATGAGGACCGCCAGGATCCCCAGCACGCCGGTGGCAAAGAGGAGGTCCGACCGCTTCGACAGTGCCTGGAGGTCGCCGCGCGTCGGCAGCGTCAGCTGGCCGAGGACGGCCGCCGCCCCTGTCTGTGCCGGCGCGCTCGCCGTCTCTGCCATCGATGCCACCCGCTGCCGCTCACCCGGGACGCGACCGGGACGTACCCGGCAAGATCTGCCGACCGGATGGTTAGCGCGGCGTTAAGATACGGCCGACGGTGACGGGAACCGGGGCCGCCGCGATCGCTTGATCGGACGGCGAGAGCGTCGATCCGGCATCCGACCGAGCCCGCGTCCGGGCCGCCCGCGCCGCCGCCACGTCTCCGGGCCCAGGCCCGCGAATCCCGGGAGAGTTCGATGGCCCTGCGCGCCCTGACCGCCCTGTTCGACGATTACGACGCCGCCGCAGGTGCGGTGGACCGGCTGGAGGCCGCCGGCATTCCCCACGCGGACATCAGCATCATCGCGAACCGCGACGAGCCCGCGGCCCCGCCGCGGGCGCCGGGGGCCGCCGTTCCCCGACCGGTGGATGCGGCCGACTCCGCCGGCACCGGCGCTACGGTCGGCACGGTGCTGGGCGGCGGCGCCGGGCTGCTCGCGGGCCTGGGGCTGCTGGCGATACCGGGACTCGGCCCGGTGGTGGCGGCGGGCTGGCTCGTCGCCACCGTGACGGGGGCGGGCGTGGGGGCCGCGGCCGGCGGCCTGATCGGCGGCCTGACGGCGGCGGGTCTCAGCGCGGACGAGGCCGAGACCTACGCCGAGGGCGTGCGCCGGGGCGGCACCCTGGTGACGGTGCGCGCCGACGAGTCCCGGGCCGAGCGCGTCCTGTCCATTCTCGACCATGCGGGGTCGATCGATCTCGACGAGCGTGCCGAGGGCTGGCGGGCGCAGGGCTGGACCGGCGGCACGATCGGCCCGGCGGCCGACGACCGGGGCACCGGGTCCGGCCGCTGATGATCTCGGACCGTCCCCGGGAAGCCCGGCCGGGCGGTGGTCAGGTCATCATCTTCCGGGCGAACATCGCGGCGCCGAACAGGACGCCCGCGCCCGCGGTGATCAGCCCGATCATCAGGAGCCGCCGCGGCTCGGTGGAGGATTCCGCCTTCACCGGCTCGACGATCGGGCTGAAGAACTCGATCTGCCGGGCCGCGATGATGCGCGCGCGCTCGTGCGCGGTCAGCACCTGCTGATAGTATTTCTCGGCGTTCTTGCGGTCGTTCTCCAGGACCTCGAACTTGGTCAACGCGTCCGAGAGCAGGCGCTTCTGCTCCGGATCCTGGCTGGCGGATTGCCGCTCGATCCGGGCGATGTTCTCGTCGATGTCCTTGATCTGCTGCTTGATGTCGATGATCCGGCGCGCGTCGGGCCCGAGGTCGCGCTGTCCGATGGCGAGCTGCAATGCGAGGTTGATTCGGGAGGCCCGCAGTTCGGCGATCATCTTGACGTTGATGTCGTTCGTCTTCTGAGCGTCGAGCACGCCCTCGCGATTGCGCAGGTCGCGGGTCGCGAGGCGGATCTTGGTCATCCGCTCCTCGGCGAGCCGCAGCTCGCGCGTGCTCTCGGCGACCGCATCCTCGCGCGACTTGACGGTGAGGTCGTTCACCTTGCGCTCGGCCTCCTTCATGACGGCCTTGGCGATGGCGAGGGATTCCTCGGGATCGAAGGCCTCGACCTCCACCGACAGGATGCCGGATCCGGACTCGACCTCGACGCCGACGCGCCGCTTCCAGTAGCGGAGGAACTTCTCGATCGGCTTCTCCGGATCGAACCGCGAGAAGTAGTCGATCGAATCGTTGCTGTACCACTGGCGCAGCGGCAGCTGCGCCTCGAGGAGCTCCAGCATCGGCCGGCTCAGGATGAACTCGCGCGTGATCAGCGTGTCCTGCGCCACCATCTGGTTCGCCATGCCGGAATTCGTGCCCCCGGTCTCCGAGGACGTCTTCTCGGCGGAGCCGAGGGCCGGCCGGATCGCGAACCGCGCCTCGGTGACGTAGCGATCCGAGGCGATCAGGCCGTAATAGACCGCGCCGGCGAGGGTCGGCAGCAGGAAGCAGACGACGAACAGGATCGGGATCCAGGGATCATTCTTGGCATCGGCCTGGTAAGATCGGATTCCCTTCTTGCGGTCGGCGAAGCGCGACATGCGCGCGATCTGCCGCAGCGACTCGCTGACAGCCTGCTGGCGGTCCGCGGGCGTGACCGGCTGCCCCTCGGCCTTCCGGATCTCCATGTTCATGGTCTGATTCCCGGCCTCCCCGGCCTCGAAGGTCGATCCGTCACCGGGATCCCGACCGCGCCGCACGCGGCGCCGCGATCGTCTCTCGCACGGCGAGGCGGCAAAAGCATGTCGTCACGGCCGGCCGCCGGCGCGGTCAGGCGTTGAGGCGCCGGTACACCTCGATGGCGTCGTTCACGTCCTCGTAGATGATCGCGCGGCCGTTGAGCAGGACGAGCCCCTGCGTGCACCACTGGCGGATCGTCTCCATCGAGTGCGAGACCATGATGATGTCGGCGTTCTTCCGACGCTGCGAGAAGACCTCGTCGCAGCGCTTCGAGAACCGCGCGTCGCCGACCGAGGTGATCTCGTCGATCAGATAGCAGTCGAACGGGATCGCCATGCTCATACCGAAGGCGAGCCGCGCGCCCATGCCGGATGAGTACGTGTAGATCGGAACGTCGAGGTAGCTTCCGAGCTCAGAGAAGTCCTCGACGAAATCGAGGACCTTGCGCGGGTCCTCGCCGTAGATGCGCGCCACGAACGTGACGTTGTCGCGCCCGGTCATCTTGGGATGGAAACCGCCGGCGAAGCCGAGGGGCCACGACACTCTGAGGCCGCGGTGGATCCGGCCCCGCGTCGCGTCCTCGGTGCCGGCGATCAGCCGCATCGTGGTCGATTTTCCGGCGCCGTTGATGCCGAGGATGCCGTAGGAGACGCCCGGCTTCAGGGTGAACGACACCTGCTCCAAGATGGTCCGCCGGTGGCCCTCCGTGCGGTAGACCTTGCTGACTTTCTCGAAACGGATCACCGAAATGGTCTCCCGGGCGGCTCGCCGAACCGCCGGTACGAGCGGCCTGACGCACGATCTCCTGCTCGCCGAAAGCGGCGAATCTGAGAACAACATGAGCGCCTTGCCGAGACACGCCGACTCGGTCGGGCAGGGTGCGACCGCTCCTCGGCCTCGCCGGAGATCTCATTCGGCCGCTTGAAGAAAAGTTCCACCTGTCACTCCCTCGGTTGACGCCATTTCCCATTTGGCATACCAAATACCAACCGACGAGGGCGGGTGACGGCCCTTCAGGGATGCGGGACCGGAAATTTACCGCCGTTCTCGCGCGTGACGTTCAGGAAGGGCCGCCCCATGACAAGGCGCCGGACTGCCGCGATTCACCTCTCATCCGCGCCGCCGACCGGGTGGCGTCCATGAGGACGACCGGGCCGACCCTGGCCGCGCCCGGTCCCTCCGAACTTGACGGTCTGGTCGAGGCCATCGGCGACGCCGTGGTTGTGTCCGATCCGGACGGCGCCATCACCGTCTGGAACCCGGCCGCCGAGCGCATCTTCGGCTTCACCGCCGCCGAGGCGCTGGGGCAGAGCCTCGACCTCATCACGCCCGAGCGGCACCGTCGCCGCCACTGGGACGGCTACGCCAAGACCATGCGCACCGGCGTCACCCGGTACGGGGCAGAGACCCTGAGGGTGCCGGCGCTCCACAAGGACGGCCACCAGCTCTCCATCGCCTTCACGGTGGGGATGGTGCGGGACGCCTCCGACCACGTGACCGGGATCGTCGCCGTGATCCGCGACGAGACCGATCGCTGGGCCGAGGAGAAGCGCCTGCGCCAGCGCGTGGCCGAACTCGAAGCTTCCTCGGATGCGAACCGCCGGGCACCTTGATCCCGCCGGACGTGCCGAAGGTCCCGATCACCAAACCGCACAGGGAGAACGCCCAATGAGCAAGCCGCTGGAAGGCATCAAGATCATCGACTTCACGCACGTCCAGGCCGGCCCGGCCTGCACGCAGCTGCTCGCTTGGTTCGGCGCCGACGTGATCAAGGTCGAGCGTCCCGGCGCCGGCGACGTGACCCGCACCCAGCTGCGCCACGTCGAGGACGCGGACGCGCTCTACTTCACGATGCTGAACTCCAACAAGCGCTCGCTCACCCTCGACACCAAGACCCAGGCCGGCAAGGAAGTCCTCGAGAAGCTCATCCAGGACTCCGACGTCATGGTCGAGAATTTCGGCCCCGGCGCCCTCGACCGGATGGGCTTCTCCTGGGCCCGCATCCAGGAGCTGAACCCGGGCATGATCCTCGCCTCGGTGAAGGGCTTCTCGGACGGTCACCACTACGAGGACCTGAAGGTCTACGAGAACGTCGCCCAGTGCGCGGGCGGTGCCGCCTCGACCACGGGCTTCTGGGACGGGCCGCCCACCGTCAGCGCCGCCGCGCTCGGCGACTCCAACACCGGCATGCACCTTGCCATCGGCATCCTCACGGCGCTCCACCAGAAGAACAAGACCGGCAAGGGCCAGAAGGTCGCCGTGTCGATGCAGGACTCGGTGATCAACCTCTGCCGCGTGAAGCTGCGCGACCAGCAGCGCCTCGACGCCCTCGGCTACCTCGAGGAGTACCCGCAGTACCCCCACGGCGAGTTCTCCGACGTGGTGCCGCGCGGCGGCAACGCGGGCGGCGGCGGCCAGCCGGGCTGGGTGCTGAAGTGCAAAGGCTGGGAGACCGACCCGAACGCCTACATCTACTTCACCATCCAGGGCCACGCCTGGGCGCCGATCTGCAAGGCGCTCGGCAAGGAGGAGTGGATCACCGACCCGGGCTACAACACGCCGCGGGCCCGCCAGGACAAGATCTTCGACATTTTCAAGACGATCGAGGAGTGGCTCGCCGACAAGACCAAGTTCGAGGCGGTCGACATCCTGCGCACCTACGACATCCCCTGCGCGCCGGTGCTGTCGATGAAGGAGATCGCCGAGGACAAGTCCCTGCGCGAGAGCGGCACCGTCGTCGAGGTGGCGCACCCGAAGCTCGGCAAGTACCTGACCGTCGGAAGCCCGATCAAGTTCTCCGACATGAAAGTCGAGGTGAAGGCGTCGCCACTGCTGGGCGAGCACACCGATGAGGTGCTCGCAGACCTGGGTTACACGCCGGAGCAGATCCGGGCGATGCACGAGGCCCGCGCGGTCTGATAGAGACCGCCCGACCTCAGCGTTCCTGAGACAGGACGGCGCTCCCCCGGCGCCGTCCTTTTCATGTGCGAGCCCCGGATCCGATGCGCGCATTCCTCAGCCGTTTCCTGCCGGAGCTGACCCCGGTCAGCAAGCGCGAGCGCCTGCGCTCCGCGGCCGGTGCCCTCGTGGGCATCCTGACGACCGGTTTCGTCTGTCGGGTCTCCGTCCCGGCCGAGGCGCTGCCGGTGCTGATCGCCCCGATGGGGGCCTCGGCGGTGCTGCTCTTCGCCGTGCCAGCGAGCCCCCTGGCGCAGCCCTGGTCGATCCTCGGCGGCAACACCGTGGCGGCGCTCGTGGGCGTCACGGCGGCGGCCTGGATCGGCGACCCGTTCGTGGCCGCGTCCTGCGCCATCGGCGTGGCGATCGCGCTGATGATGGCCCTGCGCTGCCTGCACCCGCCGAGCGGGGCCGTGGCGCTGACGGCGGTCCTCGGCGGCCCGGCGATCCGGGAGCTGGGCTACGGCTTCGTGCTGTGGCCGGTGGCGGCCAACTCGCTGCTCCTGCTGACAACCGCCCTGCTGTTCAACAACCTGACCGGGCGCGCCTACCCGCACCTGCGACCCGCCGGGCCGCGAACGGCCGATCCGCCCTCCGGCGCCCGCGTGGGCTTCCGGGCCTCGGACCTCGATGCCGCGCTGGAGGATTTCGACCAGCTTCTCGACGTCGACCGGAGCGACCTGGAGCAGATCCTGCGGCGCGTGCAGATGCGGGTCTACGGCCGCCGCTCGGGGCCGATCACCTGCGCGGCGATCATGTCGCGCGACGTGATCGCGGTGGCGCCGGACGCGCCGCTGTCCGAGGCCATGCGGCTGCTGCGCCGTCACCGGATCAAGGCGCTCCCGGTCACCGACGAGGGCGCGCGCGTCCTCGGCATCGTCACGCAGACCGATCTGCTCGACAAGGCCGCCTGGGACCGGAACGGGCCGCGTCTCGGCCTCGGCCGCCGCCTGCGCCTCACCGCCGAGCGCGGCCGCGCCCCTCACGGCTGCGCGGCCGACATCATGAGCGCCGTCGAGCCGGTCGGTCCCGACACGCCCGTGGCCGCGCTGGTGCCGCGGATGTCGGAGGCGGGGCTTCACCACCTGCCGGTGGTCGACACCGACGGCCGCCTGGTCGGGATCGTCTCGCAGACGGACCTGATCCCGGCGCTCCTGTCCGAGACCGACGCGCGCGAGGCACCGGTCCGCGCCCGCGCGCCGGCGCGGGCCGCCCTGGCCTGAGCCTCAGGGGCGTTCGGCCGGGTCCGCCAGGAAGAACGCGACGGCCTGCGCCACCACGGCCGGCTGGTGGGCGTGCGGGCCGTCATACTCGACGAAGGTCACCGGATAGCCGGCCTCGCGCAGGGCCGGCACGTGGACCCGGGCGCTCCGGTCGATCGGGATCTGCTCGTCCTGCGTCCCGTGAGACAGGAAGATGCGCGGCGCCCCGACCTGCAGGTGAACCGACAGGAACCCGGCCGACGAGACGATCAGGTGGCGCGCCACGTCGCCGTTGGCGAGCCCAAGGGAGAGCGTGTAGCTGCCGCCGTCCGAGTGGCCCGCGAAGCAGAGCCGCTGCGGATCGAGCAGGAACCGGTCAGCGACGTGATCCAGCGCCGCCGCGACCCGCTCCCGGTCCGGCCCGTGACCGGCGATGACGAGGTCCCACGTCGGAAACAGGGATTGCGGCACGAGGAGCAGGAAGCGCTCGGTCCGGGCATGCGCCTCCAGCATCGGCAGGATCCGCTCGGCGCTGCCGCCGCCGCCGTGGAACAGCACCACGAGCGGGCAGGGGCGGCGCGGATCGAGACCCTCGGGAACCACCAGCACCGCGTCGCGCTCGGCGAAGAGGCCGAGATCGTGCCGGCCTGGGGGAAGGGGCTCCTCAGTCGGGAGACGGTGTCGGAAGTGCAGGCGGCCGGCGAGGTCGGGATCGATCATCGCGGGGACTCGTCGGATCGGTGTCTGGGATCGCGCGACGTAGCTTGCCGCCGCGAAGGCCTGCCCCTCCCACAGGGGCGAGGGGACCTGCGGATCGGCCTGAGAGGATGCCGCTCATTCACGAACGGCCGGACCGCTGAGCGATCCGGCCGGTCTGTCGATGTCAGGGGACCGGGCTGAGGACGCCCGCGGCCCTCACTTCTTCTTCTTGATCCCGCTCTGGGGGTTGAGGCTGCCGATGTTGCCGCTCTCGCTGCCGGCGGCCGGGTCGATGACGGCGTTGACCAGGGCTGGGCGGCCCGAGTTCATCGCCTCGTTGACCGCGCGGGTCAGCTCGTCCGGCGTGGTGACGTGGTAGCCGACGCCGCCGAAGGCCTCGATCATCCGGTCGTAGCGGGAATCCGGCACGAACACCGTGGTGGCCGGATCGCGACCGGTCGGGTCGGTGTCGGTGCCGCGATAGATGCCGTTGTTGTTGAACACCACGATGCAGACCGGCAGGCCGTACCGGCAGATCGTCTCGACCTCCATGCCGGAGAAGCCGAAGGCGCTGTCACCTTCCACGCAGAGGACCGGCTTGCCGGTCTCGACCGCGGCCGCGACGGCGAAGCCCATGCCGATGCCCATGATGCCCCAGGTGCCGACGTCCAGGCGCTTGCGCGGCTGGTACATGTCGATGATGCCGCGGGCGAGGTCGAGGGTGTTGGCGCCCTCGTTGACCAGGATCGCGTCCGGCCGCTCCTTGATGATGGTGCGGAGCGCCCCGAGCGCGGCGTGGAAATTCATGGGCGAGGCGTTGCTCATGAGCTTCGGCGCCATCTTGGCGATGTTCGCCTCGCGCTTGGTCTTGAGCGTCTCGATCCAGTCGGACGGGGGCTGCTGCCAGCCCTGGCCCATGCCGTCGAGCAGTGCCTGGACGCAGGAGGCGATGTCGCCGACCACCGGAGCGACGATCTCGACGTTCGAGTCCATCTCGCGGGGCTCGATGTCGATCTGGATGAACTTGGTCGAGCCCGGCTCGCCCCAGCTCTTGCCCTTGCCGTGCGACAGCAGCCAGTTCAGCCGGGCGCCGATCAGCAGCACCACGTCCGAGTCCTTCAGCGCCGTCGAGCGCGCCGCGCCGGCCGAGAGCGGGTGGGTGTCGGGCAGGAGGCCCTTGGCCATGCTCATCGGAACGTAGGGGATGCCGCTCGTCTCCACGAGGGCGCGGATCGCCTCGTCGGCCTGGGCGTAGGCGGCGCCCTTGCCGAGCACGATCAGCGGCCGCTTGGCGGATTTCAGGACCTCGAGCGCCCGGGCGATCGCCTCGGGAGCGGGGTGCTGGGCCGGGGCCGGGTCGATCACCTTGACCAGCGACTTCTGGCCGGCCTCGGCGTCCATCACCTGGGAGAACAGCTTGGCGGGCAGGTCGAGGTAGACGCCGCCCGGCCGGCCCGAGCAGGCCGCGCGGATCGCGCGGGCGACGCCGATGCCGATATCGGCGGCGTGCAGGACGCGGAAGGCCGCCTTGCACAGGGGCTTGGCGATGGCGAGCTGATCCATCTCCTCGTAGTCGCCCTGCTGCAGGTCGACGATCTCGCGCTCGGAGGAGCCCGAGATCAGGATCATCGGGAAGCAGTTGGTCGTGGCGTTGGCGAGCGCGGTCAGGCCGTTCAGGAAGCCCGGCGCCGAGACGGTGAGGCAGATGCCCGGCTTCTGGGTGAGGAAGCCCGCGATCGCCGCGGCGTTACCGGCGTGCTGCTCGTGGCGGAACGAGATGACCCGCATCCCCTCGGCCTGGGCCATGCGGCCGAGATCGGTGATCGGGATGCCCGGGACACCGTAGATGGTGTCGATGCCGTTGAGCTTGAGCGCGTCGATGACGAGGTGGAAGCCGTCGGTCAGATCGGGCTCGGCCTCGACCTCGGGGGCGGTGTGGACGATCTTGGCGACTGCGGTCATCACGGTTTCTCCCGGAAGATCGGTTTGGACGGGCGGCGCTCGGCGCCGGCTGGCTGGGGATCCCCCGCGCTCCCGAAGACGGGGCGGGCGGGAGATCCGGGAAGGTTGGGCGTCGCTTCCGCGACGCCGTGGGGTGGGAGGCCGGTCAGGCCGCCCGGATCGGCTGGGCGCCGAGCGCCGCGGGCTGGTCTTCCGAGGCGAGGTAGCGGGCCCGCATCGGGCGCAGGACGAACATCGCCAGCGCCGCCGCCGTCACGTTGAGGACGATGATCAGCGTGAACACCGCCGACCAGCCGTAGGCCGCCGACAGGATGCTGGCGAAGGGGACGAGGAAGGCCGCGGTACCCTTGGCGGTGTAGAGCAGGCCGGCGTTGCTGGCGGCGTACTTGGAGCCGAACGTGTCGCCGCAGGTCGCCGGGAACAGCGAGTAAATCTCGCCGAACACCCCGAAATAGACCGCGGTGGCCAGGACGAAGACCATCGGGATGTGCCCGTAGGTCAGCAGCACGATCACCGCGAGCGCCGCCGTCGAGAAGGCGATGAACATCGTGTTCTCGCGGCCGATGTTGTCGGAGACGTAGCCGAAGAACGGCCGGCCGAACCCGTCGAAGACCCGGTCGAGCGAGATCGCCAGCGTCAGCGCCGCCATCTGCAGGCCGAACAGGCTCACCGGGACGCCGGCCACCTGGAAGTCGTGGGCGATCGGGGCGATCTGCGCCGCCGCCATCAGGCCACCGGAGGCGACCATCACGAACATCACGTACATCACCCAGAAGACCGGGGTGCGCACCGCCTCGCGCGGGCTGCGGTCGACCTTGGTCTGCGGCAGGCGCGTCTTCTTGCGCTGGACCGGCGTGTTGGTCGACGGCTTGCGCAGCAGGAAGGCGAGGGCGAGGACCACGGCGCCCTGGCCGATGCCGAAATACAGGAATGCGTCCTGGTAGCCGCTGGACGCGATCATGCGGGCGATCGGCACCACCGTGATGGCGGCACCCGCGCCGAAGCCGGCCGCGGTGGCACCGGCGGCGAGGCCGCGGCGATCCGGGAACCACTTGAGCGCGTTGCCCACACAGGTGCCGTAGACCGAGCCCGCTCCGATGCCGGCGATGACGGCGCCGAGATAGAGCATCGCCAGGCTGTCGGCGTACGCGTTGATGGTCCAGGCGAGGGCGATCATCACGCCGCCGAAGGCGACCACGATCTTCGGACCGTAGCGGTCGACGAACCAAGCCTCGACCGGAACCAGCCAGGTCTCGGTGGCGACGAACAGCGTGAATGCGAGCTGGATCGCCGCGCGGCCCCAGTGGTAACGCTGATCGATCGGGTCCACGAACAGTGTCCAACCGTATTGGAGGTTGGCGATCATGGCCATGCAGATCACGCCGAAGGCGAGCTGCCACCATTTCGCCGACGGCGAATCCTGGCGTTCCATCCCTGAGCCTCTCTCTTGGGCGGCGCGGCCTTGCTGTGGCGGCGTCTCTGGTGCACCGACGATCATGCACATCCGTTCTAGGTATGCAATATACCAGCGTGAGACGGACCGGATGAACTGTCAGGGCGGCGATATTATTCCGTTTGCCCCGCTGCAGGAATCGGGCCCCACGCGCCGAGCGTCGGCGCGTCAGCCGGGTGCAGCGTCTCCTCCAGGGTAGGGATGGAACTCGGATCGGCCGGAAAGCCGATGGCCGCACAGGCGGCCTCCCAGTCCGGGCCCGCCTTCACCGCCGCCAGGGTGTCCCGATCCAGCGCGGTGATCCGACCTCGGTCGAGGCGCAGGATCGCCCGCCCGGTCTCGGCCTGAACGAATCGGACGGTGGCCATCCGGCGCAGGCATTCCCGTAGGAAGGTGGTGTTGGCGGCTGCAGAGAGGTCGGCGCCCTTGAACACCGCCTCGGGGCCGCGGGCGAAGATGTCGACCTTCCGGAAGCGGTCGATGTCGATCAACCCCTTCACGTCGAGGATGTTGAGGATCCCGTCCGCCCAGAACGCGATGGTGCGCGGGCGCTCGCCCAGCGGCACGCTGTTGTCGAGGAACTCGCAGACCACCTGCTTGTCGCGTGCGAGCGCCCAGTTGAAGAACAGGCGCGGCATCCCGGTATAGGCCTCGACGTTGTGGGCCAGCAGGTCCTCCACGGCCTTGTAGCGGCCGAACAGCTCGCCGCGCTTCCAGGCGCGCTCCACGGTATCGGCCGGGGGCGTGACCATGAACTGCATGTAGACCCGATCGCCGAACCGAGTGAGCAGCTGGCCGCCACCGTCCGAGCCGGCCTCGGCCTGGAAGCTGTCGAACCGGAACCGGTCGATCAGCAGGTTCGAGATCCGCCGCTCCGCCGCCTTGCGGGTGACGTAGCGGTCGAGCTTCATATCGATGATCTCGACCTCGTAGCCGGTCAGCGTCCCGGCGTAGCGGGAGGCTTTGCCCAGGCTGTCGTAGTCGAGGAGGTACTTGCGCCAGACATCGGGGGTGATCACCGCGAAATCCGACCACGCCATGCCCAGGCGCCTGGCGAGGCCGAGCTGGTAGGGGCGGATCGTGCTCTTCCCGGACGCCGAGGCACCCTTCACGTTCATCACCACCGGATGATCCTGGGGCGCCAGCCGCCGGTAGCGCTGCGCCTCCACGACCGCGTCGATCCAGGGCTCGATCTGCTCGCCGATGCGCCGGCTGCCGTAGCCGTTCGAGACCAGCGTCCCCGCGATGGTCCGCAGCAGGGCCGCGTCGCGGATGACCGTGTTCTGCCGGGCGATCAGGCCGGCCACGACGGCACGCAGAGCCTCGCAGGCGGCGATCTCCAGGGCGTCGCCGGCTTCGGCGGCGCGCCGCTGCCAGGTCTCCAGATGGCGCAGGGCGCGGGTCGCGAGATCCTCGCGCGGGGCCTCGAGCGCCGGAGGGCGGCGTCCGAGGAGGCGGTCGAGCCAGCGCGGCTCCGGCGGCGGGGGAGGCCGGTCGTCCAGGATGGCGGCGACCTCGCGGGCGAGCACCGCGTCGGCCTCGGCGCGGATCCCCGCGAGGGCGGTCTCGATCTCGCCGAGGCGCGGCTCGATCCCCTCGCGCAGGATCGTGGCGACGATGGCGCGGAAGTTCACGCCGAGATCGGCGTAGACCGCGCCGACCGGCACGGACAGGTCCGACATGACCCGGATCAGGACTTCGTGGACGACGAGGCGGCCGGCCCGGAACCGGGTGAGCTGGCGGGCGGGCAGCCCGCAGAGGTCGCTCAGATCCAGGGCGTCGCGGAGCGGCGTCTCGACGTGCTCTGGCCGGTAGACGGTGACCAGCGGCACGAACGCGGACGGCAGATCGGACCGGACGCCCGGATTCCAGGGGCCGATCGCTGCCTCGGGGGAGCGGACCGCCGCGTCTGTCACGCGCGCGGCCGCCGTATCCTGAGGCGGACGCTCCGGTCGGCCGGCCGCGGGCCGCGGGGCCGCACGGCGGCCCCGGAGGCGTCCGGGACCTCAGGATAGGAGCTGGACAGGCGCCCTCCGGGTCCGAGCGGTGAACCCGGCCGTCCCGACGATGAATGCACCGCCGCGGACGGGAGACGGCTCCTAGAAGATCTTCTGGAACCAGCCATGGGCGTCATTGGAATTGCCCCGCTGGATGTCCACCAGCAGACTCCGCAGCCGCTGGGCCACCGGGCCGGCCTTGCCGTTCCCGATCGTGAAGCTCTCCTCCCGGCCCTTCACGGTGCCGATCGGTGTGATCACCGCGGCGGTGCCGCAGGCGAAGGCCTCGGTGAGGCGTCCCTCCCGCACGTCGGCGCGCCACGCGTCGATCGTGTAGGGCTCCTCCTTGACCGTCAGGCCGGCCTCCCGGGCCAGGGTGATCACCGAGTCGCGGGTGATGCCAGGCAGGATGCTGTCCGAGAGCGGCGGCGTCACCAGCGTGCCGTCCTCGAAGACGAAGAACACGTTCATGCCGCCGAGTTCCTCGACGAACCGGCGCTCGGCCGCGTCTAGGAACACCACCTGCTCGCAGCCCTGGGACGCCGCTTCCGACTGCGCCGCGAGGCTCGCGGCGTAGTTGCCGCCGCACTTGGCCGCGCCCGTTCCCCCCGGGGCCGCGCGGGTGAAGTGCTCCGAGATCCACACCGTGACCGTCCCGGTCGGATCCTTGAAGTAGGAGCCCACCGCCGAGGCGATCGTCACGAACAGGTATTCCGAGGCCGGCTTGACCCCGAGAAAAGCCTCGCTGGCGATCATGAACGGGCGCAGGTAGAGGCTGCCGTCCGCCGTGTCGGGGATCCAGGCGCGGTCGATCTCGACGAGCTTGCGCATCGCCTCCACGAAGGCGTCCTCGGGGAACGGCGCCATCGCCATGCGCTCGGCCGAGCGGCGGAACCGCAGGGCGTTCGCCTCGGGTCGAAACAGGGCCGCGCCGCCGTCAGCGGTGCGGTAGGCCTTGAGGCCTTCGAAGATCTCCTGCGCGTAGTGCAGCACCGCGGCGGCGGGGTCGAGCGGGATGGCCTCGCGGGCCTGGATCCGCGCGTCGTGCCAGCCGCGGCCGGCCGTGTACCGCGCCACCACCATGTGGTCTGTGAACACCTTGCCGAAGCCTGGATTCGCCATCAGTGCGGCCCGCTCCTCGGCGGTCCGCGGCGTGGGATGACTTTGGATCTCGAACGTCAGGTCGCTCACGGTGTGGTCCTCATCGACTGAGGCCCTTATGGCGCGCTCCGGCGCGCGAATCTACGGAGCCGGCGCATGACGGCGTCGCCGCACATGCGAGTCACCCTGCGTGTCACTCCGCTGTCGCCGGTTCCGACAGCTGCAACCGGTGGAGGCGCGCGTAGGGGCCGCCGGCCGCGAGCAGGTCGTCATGCCGCCCGATCTCGATCACGCGGCCGGCGTCCATCACGGCGATCTGATCGGCCTCGCGCACCGTCGAGAGCCGGTGGGCGATCACCAGGGTGGTCCGGCCGCGCATCAGCCGGGTCAGCGCCTCCTGGACGAGGCGCTCCGATTCGGAATCGAGGGCCGAGGTCGCCTCGTCGAGGAGCAGGATCGGCGCGTCCTTGAGGAAGGCGCGGGCGAGGGCCACACGCTGCCGCTCGCCGCCGGAGAGCCGGCCGCCGCCCGATCCGACCCGGAAGCCGTAACCCTCCGGCAGGGCCGTGACGAAGGTGTGGGCCGCGGCGGCCGCGGCCGCCGCCTCGATCTCCGCGCGCGTCGCTCCGGGCCGGCCGAAGCCGATATTGGCGGCGATCGTGTCGTCGAAGAGCACGACCTCCTGCGACACCACCGCGACCGCGGCGCGCAGCGAGGCCAGCGTGACGGTCCGCACGTCCTGGCCGTCGATGGTCACCGCGCCGCCGGTGACGTCGTAGAGGCGCGGAACGAGGTTGAGCAGCGAGGACTTCCCGGAGCCCGAGCGCCCGACCAGCGCCGTCACGGAGCCGGCGGGAACCGCGAGGTCGATGCCCTCCAGCGCCGGCGCGTCCGGCCGGTAGCGGAAATGCACGTCCGCGAACCGGATGCCGCCGCCCGCGATCGCCAGCGGCCGGGCGTCCGGCGCCTCGCGGATCGTGGGAACCTCGTCCATCACGTCGAAGTAGCGCCGCAGCGCGGCCGCGGCCTCCTGCAGGATGGCGTTGAGGTTGCCAAGCGCCCGGGCCGGCTGCGCCGCGAGCAGCAGCGCCGCCACGTAGCCGGTGAAGTCGCCGACCGTCTTCTCCCCGGCCAGCACGCGCTGCCCGACCAGCACCAGCACGCCCGCCACCGCGATGCCGCCGCCGATCTCCAGCAGCGGGTCGAGGCGGCCGCGGGCGTTGGCGGCCTTCATCTTGAGGCGGCGCACCTCGTCGAGGGCGGCGGCGGCGCGGCCCTTAAGGTAGCTCTCCATGGCGAAAGTCTTGGCGACCCGGGCCCCCTGCAGGCTCTCGGAGATCAGGCTGGCGGTGGCGCCCATCTGCTCCTGGGTCGAGGTCGAGACCCGCCGCAGCTTCCGGCCGATCCGCCCGATCGGCCCGGCGACGAACGGGACCGTGACACCGGCCACCAGGGTCAGCACAGGATCCATCCAGATCAGCGCGGCCACGAGCCCGATCAGCATCGCGATGTCGCGGAGAAGGACCGTCGAGATGCGGGTCAGCGCCTCCTTGATGAAGGCGAAGTCGGTGGTGAAGCGCTGTGTCAGCGCCGCCGGGCTCTCGCGGCCGAGCTGGGCGAGGTCCGAGTCGATCAGGTGGCCGTAGAGCGCGGACTGCATATCGGCCTCGACCCGGGTCACCACGCGGTTGGTCAGAATCGTCTGGCCGTAGAGGGCGAAGCCGCGCGTGGCCGTGACCACGATCACCACCAGCGGTCCGTACGCGATGGCGGCGGCGTCCTTGCGGTCGAAGGCGTCGAAGGCGGCCTTGATCAGCGCGGGGTAGAGCCCCGTCGAGGCGCCCACCAGCGCGATGAGCACCAGCACCACCGCCAGGGTGGCCCGGTGCGGGTACAGCCAGGTGCGCCAGAGCCGGGCGAGGAGGGGAGCCGTGTCGCCGGGAAGGCGCGCCATGAGACCTACCGGGTCGGATCAGTGCCGCCCCCGGTCAGGATGCGCGGCGGCAGCGGTTTGCCGCCGCCGCCGCCGCGGATCAAGGCTTTTGCTCAGCGGTCTTCGCCGCGCGGCCCGCGATCGTCGTCGTGCTCGCGCTGCCAGCCGCCCCGCATGCCGTGGCCGCCCATCGGGCCCATCGGCCGGGCGAGGATCAGGGCGCGCCGCTTCTGATCGGGGTCGAGGCTGGCGTAGAGCGGCTGCGACGCGTCGGCGAGCTTGCGCAGGGCGTCGCCCCGCGCGCTCGCCGCGTCCGCCATCGCCCGCAGCGCCGCCGGGGCGTCGTCGCTGAATTTCGGCCGGTCGCGCATCGCCGCGCGGCGCTGCTGGCGCAGCTTGGCCATGTCGCGGATCGCCGCCTCGACCGGCGGCCAGAGCTTCTCCTGGTCGGGCGTCAGCTTCAGGCCCGCATGCAGGGCGGCGATGCGGGCATCCGTGAAGGCCGCGCGGTCCTCGGGCGTCAGCGCGCTCCAGCGCCCGTGCCCGCGGAATCCGCCGGGCCCGTGATCGTGCGCGAAGGCCGCGCCGGCGAGCCCCAGGCCGAGGGCGCCGCTGATGAGAATGGCCGCTCTCATACGTCGGGACATGAACATCTCCGTCTTACGCTCGGGACGTCGTCGCGGCCCGCGGCGGCGCCCAACGCCGCGCATGAGGCACCGACCGTGTATCCCGCTTGTGTATGTAACAATGTTACATTAGTGGCAGGCGCGACGGGGAATCGGGCAGGTGGAGCGGTGCGGCGCGTGGCGAGAACATTCCGGATCACGGCGCTCGCGATCCTGTCCCTGTGGTTCGGGTCGGCGGGGCCGGCCTCGGCTGCCGGGCAGGACGGGCCGGTCCGGGCGGTGGCGACGTTCTCGATCCTCGGCGACCTCGTCCGGCAGGTCGGTGGATCGCACGTGACGGTGGCGACGCTGGTCGGGCCGGACTCCGATGCCCACGGCCTGAGCCCGTCCCCGGCCGACGCGCGCAAGCTCGCCGAAGCCGACATCGTGTTCGTCAACGGCCTCGGGCTGGAGGGCTGGTTCGACCGGCTGATCCGAGCTTCCGGAACGCGCGCCCCCGTCGTGGTGGCCTCCGCGGGCGTGAAGCCGATCCCCGCGCAGGACGAGCACGCCCACGGCGACGGCGACCACGGGCACGGCGACCACGCCGTGGACCCGCATGCCTGGCAGGATGTCGCCAACGTGCGGATCTACGTGGCGAACATCCGGGACGGCCTCGCAAAGGTCGATCCGGCCCATGCCGACGCCTATCGGGCGGCGGCCACCGCCTATCTCGCCGAGCTCGACGCGCTGGAGCGGGACGTGCGGGCGGCGATCGCCCGCATTCCGCCGGAGCGGCGGCGGATCATCACGACCCACGACGCCTTCGGCTACTTCGCGGCGGCCTACGGTCTGCGCTTCATCGCGCCGCAGGGCGTGTCGACGGACAGCGAGGCGAGCCCGCGGGACGTGGCGGCGATCATCCGCCAGATCCGGAAGGAGCGCGTGCCGGCGGTGTTCCTCGAGAACATCAGCGATCCGCGCCAGATGCAGCAGATCGCCCGCGAGAGCGGCGCCCGCGTCGGCGGCAAGGTCTATTCCGACGCGCTCTCGGCGCCGGGCGGTCCGGCCGCGACCTATCTCGATCTGATGCGGTCGAACCTCAAGGCGTTCGACGCGGCGCTGATGCCGGGCTAGCCCCGCCGCGGAGAAGGCCCGCCGCCGCCGTTCGCCTTGGCGGCGTCGGACATGACATAGCGTAAACCGCCGGTTAAGAGGCCCCCACTAGCCTTACGAAACGGGTGCCAGCCGATCCTCGTACGCGAGGGCTCAAGGCCTTGGGGCCTTGTCAGAACGCGTAGCTCGGAGATCGCGTGGCTTGGGGGCCTGACCGCTGGCGCTTCTATCGGCTCGTCGCGCGCGAGGCCGCGCGCGCGGTGCGCGCCGCCGGCGCCAGCGTCACCGCCTCGCCCGACATCCTCGCCCGGATGCGGGTGGCCGGGCTCGTGATCGCGCCGCAGGACCTGCGCACCTCCGACGCGACCTTCGCGGACGACATCTATGCCGGATTGTTCGTCTTCGCCGGCCGGTCGCTCGCGGCGAGCGGCGGCTCGCCCTTCGATTACGCGGCGCCGTCACCGGAATGGGCCGACGAGCTCTACGGCTTCGGCTGGCTGCGTCACCTGCGCGCCGCCGACACCGCGCTCGCCCGGGCCAATGCCCGCGCCTTCGTGGCCGATTTCATCGCCGGCCGCGGCGACGCGGTGCTCGCCCGGCAGACGCCGGTGGCGGCGCGCCGGCTGATCTCGTTCCTGTGCCAGTCGCCCCTCGTGCTGGAGGGCGCCGACCACGGCTTCTACCAGAACTTCCTGAAGGCGATCGGGCGCAACGCGCAGCAGCTCGAGCGTGACCTCCGGCGGGGCGTGCCGCCGCAATGGCGCCTGAACGCCGCGGTGGCGCTCTGCTACGCCGGCCTGTGCTGCGACGGCATCCAGCCGATCCTGCGACGGGCGACCCGGATCCTGACGCGGGAACTCGACCGGCAGATCCTGACCGATGGCGGCCACCGCTCCCGCGACCCGCGCTTCGCCATGGAGCTGCTCCTCGACCTGCTGCCCCTGCGCCAGAGTTATCTGAGCCGCAGCGTCGAGCCGCCGCTCTCGCTCCTGCGCGCAATCGACCGGATGCTGCCGCTGCTGCGTCTCCTGCGGCACCCGGACGCCTCGCTGAGCCACTTCAACGGCATGGGCGCCACGGACGCGGACCATCTCGCGACCCTGCTGGTCTACGACGGCGCGCTCGCCCGCCCGCTGATGCACGCGCCGAATTCCGGCTACGAGCGCCTTGAGGGCGGCCGGGTCGTGATCGTGGCCGATGTCGGCGCCAGCCCGCCGCTGCCCTACTCGGTCAATTCCGGTGCCGGCTGCCTCGCCTTCGAGATGTCGAGCGGACCGCAGCGCATCGTGGTCAATTGCGGTCTGCCGGCCAGCGGCGCGGATCTGCGCCTCCTGGCTCGCTCGACGCCGGCCCATTCCACGGCCGCGGTGGCCCACGCCTCGTCCTGCCGGTTCCTCACCCGCACCGGCTGGTGGGGCGAGCGGCTCCTGGCCGACTGGCTGATCCGCCGGCGCGGCCCGGTGGTGCTGAGCGGTCCGTCCGCGGTGGCCGCCGAGCGCGCCGAGGAGACCGACAGCGTCGTCCTCGCGGCCCGGCACAACGGCTACGGCCCCGAGTTCGGCATCGTGCACGAGCGCCGCTGGCAGCTCTTCCACGCGACGGCCCGCCTGGAGGGCCGCGACGCCTTCCTGCGCCAGGGCAAGGGGCTCAGCCGCGGGCGGCGGCTGCGCCCGCAGGACGTGGCGATCCGCTTCCACCTCCATCCCGGGATCGCGGTGCGCAGCATCCCCGAGGGGCTGGAACTCGCCTCGGCGCTCGGGGAGATCTGGACGTTCCGCGCCGAGAACGCCGCGATCGCCATCGAGGAGAGCGTCTACTTCTCGGGGCTGACCGGGCCGCGCCGGACCGACCAGATCGTCCTTCACCTGCGGGTCGCCGACGACGTCGAGGTCCGGTGGACCTTCGAGCGCCAGGCCTCCGCGCCCCTGCGCGGCGTGGCGCCCTGACAGGTTCGCGACGGGGGCGGCTGGCCGGGGTCACCGTTTCCATGCTACCGCGCCGGAAAATCTCGAACTTTCGGCACGAAGCTATGGCGCACGATCAGGTGCGGGTCTCCCGCGCGCTCCTCTCGGTCTCGGACAAGACCGGACTCGTCGACTTCGCCCGGGCGCTCCACGCCCGCGGCATCGTGCTGGTCTCGACCGGGGGCACCCACCGCGCCCTGGTGGAGGCCGGCCTGCCGGTCACCGAGGTCGCCGACCTGACGGGCTTCCCGGAGATGATGGACGGTCGGGTCAAGACGCTGCACCCTGCGGTCCACGGCGGCCTGCTCGCCATCCGCGACAACCCGGAGCATCAGGCCGCGCTCGCCGCCCACGGGATCGGCGCCATCGATCTTCTCGTGGTCAACCTCTACCCGTTCGAGGCCACCATCGCGGCCGACCGGTCGGACGCCGACTGCATCGAGAACATCGATATCGGCGGCCCGGCGATGATCCGCGCGGCGGCCAAGAACCACGCGGACGTCGCCGTCGTCACCGACGTGTCGGACTACGCCGGCGTGCTCGCCGCCCTCGAGGCGCAGGACGGGTCGCTCGGCGCGGATCTGCGCCGGAGCCTGGCGCAGAAGGCGTTCGCCCGCACCGCGTCCTACGATGCCGCCATCGCCAACTGGATGGCGGGCCGCTTCGGCGCCGACGCGCCGGCCCGGTTCCGCGCCTTCGGGGGTGCTCTGGGCCAGGAGCTGCGCTACGGCGAGAACCCCCACCAGTCGGCGGCCTTCTACCGCGCGCCCGGCCAGGTCCGTGCGGGCGTGGCCACCGCCCGCCAGCTCCAGGGCAAGGAGCTGTCCTACAACAACTTCAACGACACGGACGCCGCCTACGAGTGCGTGGCCGAGTTCGATCCGGCCCGGACCGCCGCCGTGGCGATCATCAAGCACGCCAACCCCTGCGGCGTCGCCGAGGGGGCCAGCCTCCTCGAGGCCTATGAGCGGGCGCTGAGCTGCGACCCGACCTCGGCCTTCGGCGGCATCGTCGCCCTGAACCGGACGCTCGACGCCGAGGCGGCCCGCCGGATCGTCGAGATCTTCACCGAGGTGATCATCGCCCCCGACGCCACGCCCGAGGCGGCGGCGATCGTGGCCGGCAAGAAGAACCTGCGCCTGCTGCTGGCCGGTGGCGTGCCCGATCCGCGGGCCGGCGGCGAGACCGTGCGGACCCTCGCGGGCGGCCTGCTGGTCCAGACCCGGGACGCGGCGGTCGTCGACGACATGCCGCTCACGGTCGTGACCAAGCGCGCGCCGAGCGAGGCCGAGCTGGCCGATCTCCGGTTCGCCTACCGGGTGGCCAAGCACGTGAAGTCGAACGCCATCGTGTACGCGAAGGCCGGCGCCACGGTCGGCATCGGCGCGGGTCAGATGTCGCGGGTCGATTCCTCGCGCATCGCCGCCTGGAAGGCCGCCGAGGGGGCGAAGCGTCTCGGGGTCGCGGAGAGCCTCGCGGTCGGTTCGGTCGTGGCATCGGATGCGTTCTTCCCGTTCGCGGACGGGCTGATGGCCGCCGCCGAGGCGGGCGCCACCGCGGTGATCCAGCCCGGCGGCTCGATGCGCGATGCGGACGTCATCGCGGCGGCCGATGAGGCCGGGCTCGCCATGGTCCTGACGGGGCACCGCCACTTCCGGCACTGAGCCGGCAGGCCGTTCCCCGGTTCTCCGAGAAGGCGCGCGACCTCCGCGGTGTCCGGAACTGTCCGGCTACCGCGGAGGTCTCCCTGTTGCGCGCCGTTAACGATTTGCCGCGATCATATCGGCCGGACCGATTTTGAGCCGGGCGCGCGATTCCGGCCAGCATTGCCGTGAACAGGTGCGGGTCGGTTCGAAGCTCGGCAATGGATGTCTGGCATCCAGAAATGCTATTTTTCGGGCATTATTACCGGTGTAATATCTCGGTCTTCGCGAATATGTTCGGCGTCTGCTGCCTGGGTTGAAATTTTCTCGGTCGCGCGCCATCATCACACGGATATGCGCCGGAAGCTCGTGTGAAGAACTTCCTGGAACAGGTCCGGGTCGGGTGACGAGATGGTGGTCGCAGCGCTGTTGTTCCTCGTGGGATGGCTGATCGGCCGATCCTACTCGGTGGTCGTCGTCGCCATGACCTCGTCGGTTATCCTGTTCGCGGCCATGACGATCTTCATGTCCGTCTACGGGATCGACCTGCTGCGCGTGCTGATCGTGATCGGATATCTGACCGCGCACCAGGCGGGATATCTCCTCGGCGCCTATCTCAGCGGCTGCCCCGAGAACAGCGGGGGGCGTTGAGGTAAATCACCACCACCAGACGACGCGTCCGGCGAGACTGTTGATCAGGATCCACAACCCCGCAGCGATGAGGGACCAGGTAATCACAAGGAGAAGCGGCGGCTTCGACCCGGGTTGACGGCGCAGATGTGCCAGGACGGTGTTCACGTTCGAGATCCCAAGGGCCTGGAGCGGAGGGAAACCTCATACGGACTTGTACCGCATAGGGTTCCGCCGGGCCGATTGTCGGCGAATTAAAATTCGTACAGATTCATGTGGTCGGCGCGCCTCCAGGGAAGTCCGGGGCTGCCCGATAATTTACTTTCAGTTGCAATAAACATCCTCTTACAACGTCAATAATCTTTTCGAAAACAGTCGGAGTTACGGCCATCGTCCGATGGGGCGACGTTTCAGCCGGGCCTCGATACTTGTCACCTCCGTATAGGATCCGACAAAACGCAATCCGTGTCGAACCGCACGGATCGCAATTTCGCCGCGGCGTTGCTGGGTCGACACAAGCGCGACTGACGCGGGGCGCTGTCCCGAACGAGAACGCCCAGGCAGCGTGTGCTGCCTGGGCGCCGTTGCCGCGGGTCTGACCGGGGTCCGGTCGGCTCGCGCCGGTCAGGTGTCGGCGAAGATGTCGCGATCCTTGGTTTCCGGCACGAAGAACACGCCGATGATCACCGTCGCGACCGCGATGACGATCGGGTACCAGAGGCCGAAATAGATGTCGCCGGTCTGTGCCACCATGGCGAAGGCGGTCGCCGGCAGGAGGCCGCCGAACCAACCGTTGCCGATGTGGTAGGGCAGCGACATCGAGGTGTAGCGGATCCGGGTCGGGAACAGCTCCACCAGCATGGCGGCGATCGGGCCGTAGACCATCGTGACGAAGAGCACGAGGATGAACAGCAGGCCGATCACCTGCGCGGGCTGAGCCCGGAAGATGTCGAACGGGTTCGACATCTTGACGATCTCGGGATCGCCGGCCTTCGGATAGCCCGCGGCCTGCAGCGCGGCGGTCGTGGCCTTGTTGGCCTCGACGTTGCCGCCCTGCGGGTACGGGATCTCGGTGTCGTTGACGCGGATCGCCGTGGGCTGGCCGGCCGCGCCGGGCACCGTCGTGTAGCGGACCGACGACTTCGACAGGAAGTCGCGGGCGAGGTCGCAGGGCTGGGTGAAGACCCGCGTTCCGACCGGGTTGAACAGGGTACCGCAGGCGGCCGGATCGGCCGTCACCGTCACCTTCACGTTCTCGATCGCCGCCTCGAGCTTCGGGTTCGCCGTGGAGGTGATCCCCTTGAAGATCGGGAAGAACGTCGCCGCAGCGATCGCGCAGCCCGCCAGGATGATGACCTTGCGGCCGATCTTATCGGACAGCCAGCCGAACACGACGAAGAAGCCGGTCCCGAGGAGCAGCGACCACGCAATCAGCAGGTTGGCCGTGTAGCCGTCGACCTTCAGGATCGATTGCAGGAAGAACAGCGCGTAGAACTGGCCCGTGTACCAGACCACGCCCTGGCCGGCGACGAGTCCGAACAGGGCGATGATCGCGAACTTCGCGTTCCGCCACTCGCCGAAGGCCTCCGTGAGCGGCGCCTTCGAGGTCTTGCCCTCCTCCTTCATCTTCTTGAAGGCCGGGGATTCGGAGAGCTGGAGACGGATCCAGACCGAGATGCCGAGGAGCAGCACCGAGACCAGGAACGGGATGCGCCAGCCCCACTCGGCGAAGGCGGCCTCGCCCGTGATGGTCCGGGTCGCCAGGATCACCAGGAGCGACAGGAACAGGCCCAGCGTCGCGGTCGTCTGGATCCAGCTCGTGTAGAAGCCGCGCCGGCCATTGGGGGCGTGCTCCGCCACATAGGTCGCCGCGCCGCCGTACTCGCCGCCCAGCGCGAGGCCCTGGGCGAGGCGCAGGACGATCAGGATGATCGGCGCCGCGATGCCGATGGTCGCCGCGTTGGGCAGGATGCCGACGATGAAGGTCGACAGACCCATGATCAGGATCGTGACCAGGAAGGTGTACTTGCGACCGACGAGATCGCCGACACGGCCGAACACCAGCGCGCCGAACGGCCGGACGATGAAGCCGGCCGCGAAGGCCAGCAGAGCGAAGATGTCGCGCGTGGCCGGCGGGTAGGCCGAGAAGAATTGCGCGCCGATGATCGCCGCCAGCGACCCGTAGAGATAGAAATCGTACCACTCGAACACGGTGCCGAGCGAGGATGCGAAGATCACCCGCTTCTCGGCCGACGTCATCGGCCTCGCAGCGTCTCCCGCTCGCGGGATCGCGGTTGCCACAGGCATGAAACAGGTCCTCCCAGACGCACATGGGCGGCCCGAGACACGGATCGCCCGCTCACCGGCCCGTTTCCCGGGCGGTTCTGCGCGAGGCGCAGATCACCTATGCGTTATCGCACGTGGTGGGGCGGTCAACCGGTAAAGCGATTGTGAAGACCCTCATCAACATGGGCGCGTACCGAGTTGTCACCGGAACGACGAAGGGCGCGGCTCGCGCCGCGCCCTCCGCCTGTCAGACCCGTCGGATCGCCGTCAGTGCGCGTGCGCGCCGGCGGCCCCGATGCCCGTCTCGGAACGCACGTACTGGGCCTCGAAGGCGGCCCGCTCGCGCTGCGCGCGCCGGGTCTTGTCCAAGAGGGACACGACCCAGATCGTCGCGAAGGCCAGCGGCATCGAGAACAGCGCCGGGTTGTCGTAGGGGAAGAGCGGGGCGGGGTTGCCCAGCGTCGTCACCCACACGGCCTTCGACAGCACCACCATGATGACCGCCGCGAGCAGGCCGACGAGGCCGCCGGCGAGCGCGCCCCAGGTGGTGGTGCCCCGCCACAGGATCGACATGGCGAGCACCGGGAAATTGCAGCTCGCCGCCACCGCGAAGGCGAGGCCGACCATGAAGGCGACGTTCTGGTTCTCGAACACGTAGCCGAGGTAGATCGCCACGATGCCGATCACCACGGCCGAGATCTTTGACAGGTTGACCTCGTGCTTCTCGGTGGTCCGCCCGCGGGCGATCACCTGGGCGTAGAGGTCGTGACTGATCGCCGAAGCGCCGGCGAGCGTCAGGCCGGCGACGACCGCGAGGATCGTGGCGAAGGCCACGGCGGAGATGAAGCCCAGGAAGTACGGGCCGCCCACCGCGTTGGCGAGGTTCACCGCCACCATGTTGGTGCCGCCGATCATGTCCTTCAGCTTGTCGAACGCGCCGGCCGGACCGAGCTTGAAGTAGACCGGGTCCGACATCAGCAGCGCGATGCCGCCGAAGCCGATGATGAAGGTCAGGATGTAGAAGTAGCCGATCAGGCCGGTGGCGTAGAACACCGACTTGCGGGCGGCCTGGGCGTCCGAGACCGTGAAGAACCGCATCAGGATGTGCGGCAGGCCGGCGGTGCCGAACATCAGGCCGACGCCGAGCGAGATCGCCTCGACCGGGTTCGACACGAGGCCGCCCGGCGCCATGATGGCGTCGCCCTTCGGGTGGACCTGAACGGCGCTGGCGAACAGCATTTCCGGGTTGAAGCCGTACTTCAGCAGCACCGCGCCGGCCATGAAGGTCGCGCCGCCGAGCAGCAGGCAGGCCTTGATCACCTGCACCCAGGTGGTCGCCTTCATGCCGCCGAAGGCGACGTAGACGATCATCAGGACGCCGACGATGATCACCGCGTAGAGGTAGGGCAGGCCGAACAGGAGCTGGATCAACTTCCCCGCGCCGACCATCTGGGCGATCAGGTAGAAGGCCACCACCACCAGGGTGCCCACCGCCGAGATGATGCGGATCGCGGTCTGGTCGAGGCGGAAGCTCGCCACGTCGGCGAAGGTGAACTTGCCGAGGTTGCGCAGGCGCTCCGCGATCAGGAACAGCACGATGGGCCAGCCGACCAGGAAGCCCGTCGAGTAGATCAGCCCGTCGAAGCCCGAGGTGTAGACGAGGCCGGAGATGCCGAGGAACGAGGCCGCCGACATGTAGTCGCCGGCGATCGCCAGGGAGTTCGTCCCTGCCGAGATGCCGCCGCCCGCCGCGTAGAAGTCGGCGGCCGACTTGGTGCCCTTGGCGGCCCGGTAGGTGATGCCGAGCGTCAGCAGCACGAAGAACAGGAACATCAGGATGGCCGGCCAGTTCGTGGCCGATTGCGCGACGGCGCCGAGATCCGGGCCGGCCGCGTAGGCGGCGCTCGCGACGATCGTGGCGAGCGTCAGGCCGAGAAGGAGGCGGTTCATCGGGCCACGCTCCGCTTCAGGGCTTCGCTCAGCGCGTCGAAGCGCGTGTTGGCCCGGGCGACGTAGACCCCCGTGAGCGCGAAGGCGAACAGGATCACGAACACGCCCGCGAACAGGCCGAGGGAGGCGGTGCCGCCGACCTTCACGGCGAGGAGCGACTTGTCGAAGGCGATCAAGCCGATGAAGCCGAAATAGACGACCAGCATCAGGATCGTCAGGATCCAGGCGAAGCGGGTGCGCTCGTGAACGAGTTGCTGGAACTCGGGGGTTCGGGCGATCCGCTCGACCTGCGGATCGGCGGCGATCTCGCGTGGGCGTGTTCCCGGGGGCGCCGTGCGCCCTCGGGTGTTCAGTGTCGTGCCGCTCATGGGTGTTCCTCCCGCGAGGGCACGCTCGCGGCCCCCCGGTTCTGCGCGTTGGGATTCGTGGTTCTTGTTGGAGGCGGGCGCCGCCCCGGCACCCGCCCCGGTCCGGACCCGCGCCGCCGGGGCGGCGCGGATGCGATCAGCCCCGGTTCTGCCGGTTCTCGATCAGGTCGTCGACGACGGCCGGCTCGGCCAGCGTCGAGGTATCGCCGAGCGAGCTGAAATCGTCCTCGGCGATCTTGCGCAGGATCCGGCGCATGATCTTGCCCGAACGGGTCTTGGGCAGGCCGGGGGCGAACTGGATCAGGTCCGGCGAGGCGATCGGCCCGATGTCCTTGCGGACCCAGGTCACGAGTTCCTTGCGCAGGGCGTCGTCGCCCTCCTCGCCGTCGTTGAGGGTCACGTAGGCGTAGATGCCCTGGCCCTTCACGTTGTGCGGGTATCCCACCACCGCCGCCTCGGCGACCTTCGGGTGGGCGACCAGCGACGACTCGACCTCGGCGGTGCCCATGCGGTGACCCGAGACGTTGATGACGTCGTCCACTCGGCCGGTGATCCAGTAGTAGCCGTCGGCGTCCCGCCGGGCGCCGTCGCCGGTGAAGTACTTGCCCGGATAGGTCGAGAAGTAGGTCTGCTCGAAGCGCTCGTGGTCGCCGTAGACCGTGCGCATCTGGCCCGGCCAGGAATCGGCGATGCAGAGATTGCCCTCGCACGGCCCTTCCAGCACCTTGCCCTCGGCGTCGACCATCTGGGGCTTCACGCCGAAGAACGGGCGTGTGGCCGAGCCCGGCTTGAGCGCGGTGGCGCCCGGCAGCGGCGTGATCAGGATGCCGCCGGTCTCGGTCTGCCACCACGTGTCGACGATCGAGCAGCGCCTGTCGCCGACGACGTTGTAGTACCATTCCCAGGCTTCCGGGTTGATCGGCTCGCCGACGGAGCCCAGAACCCGCAGCGACTGCCGCGAGGTCTTCTTGACCGGGCCCTCGCCGCCGCCCATCAGCGAGCGGATCGCGGTCGGTGCCGTGTAGAAGATGTTGACCTTGTGCTTGTCGACCACTTCCCAGAACCGGGAGGTCGACGGGTAGGTCGGGATGCCCTCGAACATCAGCGTCGTGGCGCCGTTCGCGAGCGGCCCGTAGACGATGTAGCTGTGGCCGGTGACCCAGCCGACATCGGCCGTGCACCAGTAAACGTCGCCCTCGCGGTAATCGAAGACGTATTCGTGCGTCATCGACGCGTAGACGAGGTATCCGCCTGTGGTGTGCACCACGCCCTTTGGCTGACCGGTCGAGCCCGAGGTGTAGAGGATGAAGAGCGGGTGCTCGGCCTCCACCGCCACGGCGGGGCACTCGTCCGTCACCTGCTCGGCGGCCTCGTCGTAGTAGACGTCGCGGCCCGCCTCCATGGCGACGCTGCCGCCGGTGCGGCGCACGACGATCACGTGGTCGACCAAGTCCGCGTCGAGGCGCTTGATCGCCTCGTCGACATTGGCCTTCAGCGGCACCTTGCGGCCGCCGCGCAGGCCCTCGTCGGCGGTGATCACCACCTTCGAGCCGCAGCCCTGGATGCGCGAGGCGAGGGAGTCCGGCGAGAAGCCGCCGAACACGATGGCGTGGATCGCGCCGAGCCGCGCGCAGGCGAGCATCGCGTAGGCGGCCTCCGGAATCATCGGCATGTAGAGTGTGACGCGGTCGCCCTTACCGACGCCGCGGTTGCGCAGCACGTTGGCCATCCGGCAGACCTGCGCGTGCAGCTCGCGGTAGCTGATGTGCTTGGCCTCGTCGGGGTTGTCGCCCTCCCAGATGATCGCGGTCTGGTCGCCCCGGGTCTCGAGATGGCGATCGATGCAGTTGTGGGCGACGTTGGTCGTGCCGTCCTCGAACCACTTGATCGAGACCTTGCCGGGCTCGAAGCTGGTGTTCTTCACGGTCGAGAACGGCTTCATCCAGTCGATGCGCTTGCCGTGCTCGGCCCAGAACGCGTCGGGATCGGCGACGGAAGCCGCGTACATCTCCCGGTACTTGGCATCGTCCACGTGCGCACCCTCGCGCCACGCGGATTGGACCTCGATCACCTTGCCTTCCATGGCGTCCCATCCCTGTTTTGGTGCCCGATCGTATCGCGGTCGCCGCCGCGCAGCCAGGACTTCCAAAGTAACGTAGCCGACAATCTACGATGGCGATATCATCGCAGTTTGGCGCGCACCTGCGCAGCACAATCCCCGTGAATAGATTGGGCACAATGTAAGAGCTGCTTGAGGCTTCGATGCTGCGCTGTCAAGCGCGCCCGCACGAGGCGGCTGTCACCGGCAGCCCTCTGTTTCCGCCGCCGGAGACCGCCCGTGGTCGCGATCGACCCTAGCCGTTGGCCGCCCGGCGCGTGGGCATGATGATCTCCACGAGCGTGCCGTCTTCCGGCCGGGCGGAGAGCTCCAGCCGCCCGCCATTGGCCTCCACCAGCGCCCGCGGCAGCGCCAGCCCGTCCTCGACATCGTCCTGCGGAGCCTCCGGCCGCGGGGCGTGGCCGGCACCGGTGTCGCGCACCCGCACGGCGATACCCGCCCGCTCCGTCGAACCGGTGGACACGATGATCTGGCTGCCGGCGGTCGACCGCCGGATCGCGTTCTCGATCACCAAGCTGGCCGCGCGGCTGACCGAACGCTCGTCGGCCTCCAGGTCGCCGATATCGGTGGAGAAGCTCGTCCGCATGACGATGCGGCCCCGGGCCGCCTCGCCCTGGAGCCGGGCGACGCAGCTCGCCACCACGTCGTTGAGATCGAGGGCGCGCGGTTCCAGGTGGAGCGACCCGGCCTCGACGGCGGCGAGGTCCAGGAGCTTCCCGACGCGCTCCCGCATCGCCTCGCCCGAGGCCTTGATCTCGGCGAGGCAGCCCCTGTAGCGCGCGTCCCCGAGGGGGCCGAACGGCTCCTTCAGCATCGCGGCGGCGAGGTCGATGATCCCGGTCAGCGGTTGGCGGACGGCGCCCTCGAGCCGGCCGAGGGCGTCGGCGCGAGCCGGCGCGGGATCCGGGCGGCCCTCGGCGGCCCGCTCCGCCGCCTCGCTCTCGGCCCGCCCGATCTGGACCACCCGTCGGCCCTGCGCCGCCGCTACGGTCAGCGACACGGGCGCCCCGGCGAGGCGCACGACGCGCCGCCCGGGCGCCGCGCCGCGAAGGGCATCGGCGACCGTCAGGACGCTGTCCCCGTCGAACAGCGTGACAAAAGTGCTGCCGACGATCTCGCGCGGGTCGCAGCCGAACAGGTCGGTCGCGGCGCGGTTCAGCGCGACGATGCGCCCGGCCGCGTCGACCGTGACGACGCCCGTTTCCAGCGCGTCGAGGGTCGCCTCGGCGCTGGCCGTCCGCTCGGTCTGGGCGGCGCGGGCGAGGCGCTCGGCCCTGAGCGCGTCCGCGACGTCGGCCTCCTCGACGGGGCGCGCGACCAGGCACGTGGCGGTCGCGCCCGCCCAGGGCAGGGCACCCCCCAGCAGTTCCACGGGGCGGGCGCCGCCGTCGGCCGTCGTGACGGTCGTGCGGCGTGCGGACGGCTCGGGTGCTTCCGCCGCGGGAAGACCGGGCAGCAATCCCGAGAACCCGACGCGCGCGAGGCTCGGCAGATCAGGATAGCCGGTCAGGTCCAGGAAGGCGCCGTTCGCCGCGACGATCGTGCCGTTTCGATGGACCAGCATCGGCAGCGGCAATCCGCCGAGGAGATCGGTCGCGGGCGCCGGTGCCGCGTCGTCGACCGGTGCGATCTCCGCCGTGTCCGGGTCCGCGCCGACATCGTCCGAGACGGCGCGGGTCTCCGCCGGACCGGCCTGTGGAGCGGGGAACGGCATCACCGAACCGCTCTCGGTCCTGGGCGAACCGGATTCGGCCTCGTCGCCGGCGTAGCGGGCCCCCAGCGCCCGGGCGATCTCGCGGAACGCGGCGTGCTCGTCGTTCGACAGCGGCGCGGCGACGGGGTCCGCGTCCACCCCGACAGGGATAGCGACCTCGCCGGGCTCGGCCGGGACTATCGCGGCCCCCGCATCCTCACAGGCTGCGGGCTCCGGTGTCGCAATCGGCGTCGGCTCCCGTACTGCCTCGGGGGTCGGCTCCGGAGGCGCGGCCGGGACGCTCCGGATCAGACCGAAGCCGCCGAAGCCCGAGAAGGCCGCGTCGCCCCGCCCCAGCGGGGCGCCCGACAGATCGACCCGGAACGCTCCGGTGCCGGCATCGAGTACCGCCGGTTCGCCGCGGAAGGTGCGCCGGTCGCGCAGGGCCGCCAGCACGGCGTCGGCGCCGGAGAGTCGCCCGCTCGCGGCCAGATCCTGCCAGCGCTGCCCGACCAGCCCGGACAGGGCCTCCGGGCCGGTGAGCGTGGTCAAGACACCCGCGGCATCGAGGCGCCACAGGAAGCGGTCGTCGCGCCGCAGCGGCACCGTTGAGGGCGATTGCGGCTGAAGGGGTGGCGCGCCCTCCGCCCCAGAAGGCGCGGCGCGCGGTTCGACCGGAGCCTCGACCGGGCGGGCGGGACGGGCGCGGCCCGCCGACACCGGCGCGGTCGGGACGACGAGGATCGCGGGCCGGCCGTCGGCCTGCGCGCCCCGCGCCAGCCAGCACAGAACAGGCGGCGCGATCCGGCGGGCATCGAGGCGCAGGCGCGCGAGGCGGGGCGCGGCGTCGCCCGCCACCGCCGCCGCGATCTGCCGGTTCAGACCGGCGAGGGCGGGGCCGGCCAGCGACTCGGCGAGACCGGCCGCCGCTTCGGACGCGGACAGGATCCGCGCGTCCGTCGAATCGATCACGAGATGCACGGCGTCGCGCGCGGCCAGCGCGGCCGCCAGGGCGGGCAGCCGCTCCCAGGTCGCGAAGGCATTCGCCAGCCCGGCCGGGACTGCAGTGGCCGTCGGTGTCACTGTCGTCTCCAAAGCCCGCGACCTCGAACCCCAACGCGATCCAGACGCTCCGCGGTCCCGCTTTGCCCGAGAAACGCCCGCGACCGTAGCCCTATTGTAAACTCCCTCGCGCCGCGACGCTGGACTCTCGGCGCAACCGTCACACGTTTACGTTATGTCAACCTTAACGCCGTGAGCGCGGGTGGCATATGGCGGCGAATCAGTTATTGTGCACCGCACAAAGCGCCATCCACAGGCCAACGAAGAGAGGAGACGACGTATGAGCAACCCCCCGAACTACGAAGTTCCGGCCGAGATGCGCGACTTCGCCGAGAAGAGCGTCGAGCAGGCCCGCAAGGCGTTCGACAGCTTCATCGGCGCCGCCCGCCGCACCGCCGACACGGTGCAGGGTTCGGCCGAACTGGCCCGCTCGAACGCGCTGGACGCCTCCTCCCGCGGCTTCGAATATGCCGAGCAGAACGTGAACGCGGCTTTCGACCTCGCCCAGAAGCTGGTCCGCTCCAGGGACATGCAGGAGGCGATGCAGCATCAGGCCGAGTTCGTCCGCAGCCAGTTCGCCGCCATCCAGGCGCAGGCGAAAGAGTTCAGCGGCCTCGCGCAGAGCGCGATGCAGCAGGGCGCCGAACGCGCCAAGTCGGCGATGCAGCAGGGCGCCGACGAGGCCCGCAAGGCTATGGAGCAGGGCCAGGACGCCGCCAAGCAGACGGCTCAGAACGCCCAGGACGCCGCCGAGCGCGCCTCGCACTGAGGCAGACATCGACGAAACGAGCCGCGGCCCGCTCCCGTCCAGGGGGGCGGGCCGTCTCGTTTTCGCCGGTATTGCCGCCGAGAGCCGCCGGGCGGACGCGTTGGGTCCGCGCCGACTGAAGGGTTCAGGGATGCGCCTCACTGTTTCCGGCCGATCCGGCCTGCGTGGACCTCTCCGCCTGGCGGTCGCCGCCCTGGCGCTCGCCGCCGTCGTTCCGAGCGGCGCGGCCTGGGCCCAGTACTACGACGATCCGGGCTACGACGGCGGATACCGCCCGGTCCCGCGCCGGGCGCAGCGCGCCCCCGTCGGCTACAATTGCGACGCGGTCCAGCAGGGGATCACGGGCCCGAAGCCGTTCTCGTGCCCGCTGCCGGGGCCGCGTCCCCTCGGCGTGCGCTGCTTCTGCGACCTGCCGATCGCCTCGTTCAGCCCGCCGCAGACGGCCGTCGGCCACGTCGTTCCCTGATTGCACGCGGTCTCGACGGCGACGGGCCGCGCCCCCCTTTCGGATGACGCGGCCCGTGCGGCGCAGGCGGACCTGGGCGCGAGTATTTCCGCGCCGCGTCCTCAGTTCAGGACGACGACCTTGGCGCCGACCTTCACGCGGTCGTACAGGTCGGTGACGTCCTCGTTCGTCATCCGGATGCAGCCCGACGACACCGCCTGACCGATCGTGTCCGGCTCGTTGGAGCCGTGAATGCGGTACTCAGTGCTGCCGATATACATGGCCCGGGCGCCGAGGGGGTTCTCGATGCCGCCCGCCATGTAGCGCGGCAGGTCGGGACGACGGGCAATCATGGCCTTCGGGGGCGTCCACGACGGCCACTCGCGCTTGGCGGTGATCTTGTTGGTGCCGCTCCAGCTGAAGCCCGGACGGCCGACGCCGACGCCGTAGCGGATCGCCTCGCCGTTGCCGAGCACGTAGTACAGGCGCCGCTCGGCGGTGGAGACCACGATCGTGCCGGGCGCGTAGGGTCCGTTGAACGCCACGATCTCACGGGGGATCGGCTGGACCTGCGCCTGCGGCGCGGCCTGCACGCCCTGGCCGTAGCCCGGGGCGTAAGTGCCCTGGTAACCGTACTGTCCCTGATCGGAGTAGTACTCATCGGCATTGTCCGTGCCGAAGGGATCGTACGACGAGGCGGCGAGAACGGGCGTGGCGGCAAGAACAGACACGCCGAGGAGCGCGGCGAGTGCGGTGACCGTGGTCTTCATGAGTGGCCTACCTGTGCAATAACCTTTGCCATTACAAGCGTGAGCATAGGCAGGCAGTTCCATACACCCGCCAAGAATTCGCTCTCCGGCGGAATACGCAGGCCAGCTTGGCCGTGCGGTGCGCCTCATCACGAAGGCGTGTTCGGCTCAGGGGATCTCGTCCGTGTGGACGTCGAAGCGCGCGAGGTGGGCGTAACCGAAGTTCGTCGAGATGGCGCAGTCGGTGGCGTCGCGCCCGCGGGCCATGACGATGCGGCCGATGCGGGGCCGGTTGTGGCGGGCGTCGAACGTGTACCAGCGCGGTCCCTCGGGCCCCTCGAGGAAGACCTCGAACCACGCCGAGAAGTCCATCGGCGCCGGGTCCTTCGGGACGCAGATATCGCCGAGGTAGCCGGTGGCGTAGCGCGCCGGGATGTTCATGCACCGGCACAGGGTGATCGCCAGATGCGCGAAGTCCCGGCACACGCCCTCGCGCTGCATGAAGGCATCGTGCGCGCTCCGGGTGGCGTCGGCGCGCTGATAGTCGAAGCGGATCCGCTCGTGCGTGTAGTCGACGATCGCCTGGACCCGTGCCCAGCCCTCCGGGGTGCCGCCGAACAGGGACCACGCGGTCTGCGAGAGCTTGTCGGTGTCGCAGTAGCGCGAGCCCAGGAGGAAGATCAGGACGTCGTCAGGAAGGTCTTGGACGGGGATCTGCCGGGCCTCAGGCACGACCGGGTCCGGCTGACCCGAATCCTGAACCGTGAAATCGGCCGCGATCGTCAGCTGGCCCGGCGGCGCGACGATGCGGTGGCAGATGTTGTCGAAGACGTCCCGGTACTCGCGCGCCTCGACCGGCGGGTCGAACCGGATCGCCTGCGGGGTCAGCACGTCCCCGGTCCGCGCGGGATGGACGCTCAGCATCAGGATCATCGGCGTCGGCTGCGACAGCGTGAAGGCAATATCGAAACCGGTCCTGATCTTCATCGCGGCCACCTTGCTCTGTCGCCTTCCGCGCGGGGTCGCCACGCACGCTCGTTCCGGGTCCCGGTGCTCGAGGGGACTCAACGCGCCAGGGACGTGTGCGGCCCCTGCACGGTTCGGGCCGCCGGCCCGTCGGCGGGCAGCTCCACCACGTCGACGTCGACGCGCATGCCGAGATCGTCGCTGGCGAGGCCGAAGAAGGAGCCGTGCAGCGGCACCGCCTGCGCGGGGTCGCGGGTCACGGCCACGCGGATCAGGTCGCGATTGCCCACGATGCCGTTGGTCGGGTCGAACTCGACCCAGCCGGCGCCCGGCAGGTAGACCTGCAGCCACGCGTGGGTGGAGCCGCCGCCGACGTGGCGCGCACGGTCGTTGCGCGGGTTGTAGAGGTATCCGGAGACGAAGCGGGCGGCCATGCCGAGTGCCCGGACGCCCTCCATCATCAGCACCGCGAAGTCCCGGCACGAGCCGAGCTTGGTGCGCAGGGTCGTCAGCGGGTCCTGCACGCCTTTCTCGGAGCGGGCGAGGTAGGTGAAGTTCGCCCGCACGCTGCGCGTCATCGCGGCGAGCAGCTCCTGCGTCGGGATCCGGCCCTCGGGCGGCAGGAAGCTCCGCGCCCAGGCATCGACCTCGTGCCGCGGGTCCGGCCACTGCCGCTCGATGGATCGGGCGAGGTCCGGCATGTCCTCGGCCCCGTAGCCGAACGGGTAGTGGGTCGCGTGCGGCGCCAGCGGGAAGACCGGCGCGTGCTCCGGTGCGTGGTCGAGGGTGATGCCGCAGTTGAACGTCAGGGTCTCGGCCCGGGTGTCGAAGGTCGCGACCGCCACGCAGTTGCCGAACACGTCGAACAGCCAGCGCAGCGAGGCCGGCTCCGGGGTGATGTCGAGGGTCGCCGCGATCAGCCGCTGGTCGTAGCTGTCGCGCGGCCGGAACATGATCCGGTGCTCGCCGAAGGCGACCGGACGCCGGTACCGGTAGACCGTGCGGTGGCGGACGGAGAGGATCGGCAAGGTCGCAGGCTCCGGGCTCGCGCCGACACGCTCACCGGCGATGCAAGGGCCGGGCCCGTCCGCGCGGAGCGCCTCAGACCACCGGGGGAGCCGGATCGGCCGCGGCGCGCTCCGCCTCGACGAGCACGTCGAGGGGGCGCCAGGGCTTCGCGATGAAGACCGCCTCGGCCGGCAGCTCGGGGCGCGGCAGGCCATGGCCGGAGGTGATCACCAGCCGGGCCCGCGGCCACAGCGTCGCCACGGCGCGCGCCAGCTGAAGGCCGTCCATCTGTCCGGCCAGCCGGACATCGGCGAAGACCAGCGCGACGTCGCCGCCGCGCGCCTGGAGGACCGACAGGGCGGCCTCGGCGCTGTCGCAGCCGACCACGTCGAGCTCGGTCTCTTCCAGGAGGGTTTCGGCCAGGGCGCGGATCTCAGGATCGTCCTCGACGACGAGGGCGAGGCGCGGCGGATCGGCCTCGGGCACCGCGACGTCTGGCCCGCTCCGGGCGGTCTCGTCGTCCTCGCTCTGCCGGACGCGGCGGACCAGGGCGGCGAGGTGCTCCGGCACGCCCTCGGTGACGAGCTTATCGTAGAACGACGCCAGTGTCTGACCGATCTGGTCGAGCGGAATACCCGGTGACAGCGTATCGGTGAGCGGCAGGGGTGCGCTCGTCTGGTGCTTTTTCAAGGACTCCCCCCGAAGTCGACTTCCGCGCCGCTCGAGGACTCGGCGCTCACAGGAGGAAAGTCGGCAATCCGCCGCTGGTTGCGCCGGGGGTTCGGAATCCCGCCCGGCGTCACAGGGCCGTTACTGCGTGACGAGGCCGGCGTCGGCGTCGGCATACGCCATGATTCCGGAGACCTGGCGGACGTTCTGATAGCGCGTCCCGCGGGTGCTCATCATCGCCTCGAACTTCTCGTGCACCTGCGCGACCGACAGGCTCAGGGGCTTGCGGTGGCGGCCGCGCCCGACGAAGCGCCCGGCTGCGAAGAAGATCGAGCGGTTGGCGCGGGCGGGACCCGGGAGCAGCGCCGCCGCGGCGGCGGCCGGCTTGTTCACGACGTTGGCGAGGAACTCCTCGGCATCGTCCGGCCCGAGGAAGTGAGCGAGGTAGACCTCGCCGAGGGTCAGCTCGCGGCCGATGCGCAGGGCGATGCGGGCGGCGTCGCGCTTCAGCATCTCGCCGGCCATGAGGGCCGACAGGTACGGGTCGCGGCGCAGTTCCAGCACCCGGGCGCGCTCCGCCGGATCGGTGATCACCGGCCGGTCGTTGGCGTCGGATGTGATCAGCGCGGCCTCCTTCTCCAGCCCGTACTTGGCGCCGAAGTCGCGCACCACGCCGAGCCAGGTCCGCTCGATGAACTGGTAGAGGCCCGTCGCCGAGGAGGTCTTGGCCTGGACCGCCGTGACGAAACTCGATTCCTTGTCGGCCACCGCCATCAGCAGCACCGGATCGGTCTGGACCGCCTGGGCCGCCCGGACGATCGTCTGCACGAGGTGGCGCCGGATCTTCATCGGGCCGAACTCGAGGATGTCGTTCGGGTCGCCGACGGCGCTCTCCGAGAGCAGGAAGTCGTACGACACCCGGTCGACCGTGTTGGAGCCGAGCTCGGTGTCGAGGTCGTGAACCGGGGCGAAGCTGGCGGCTGCGCGCAGCGGCGTCTGCTCGAGCGGGGTGCTGAGGGCGACGGTGTGGATGCGCGGGCGCGGCATCGGGATCTCGGTAGCGGCCTCCGCCACCGACACGGCGGGCGACAGGCCGACTTTGGCGAGGTCCACGCCCGATCCGATCAGCGCGGCGCTGAGGCCGCCCGCGATCATCGAGACGGTGAGCAGCGAGCGGAATAGCGCGGGGCGGCTGCCATGGGCGCGGCCCAGCATGGGCTGTGCGGCGATCACGTCGGCGCGGCCCGAGCCGAAATGGCCCTGCTTACCGGCGATGGTCCTCGGCGATCCGACCGTGCGGCCCTGCATCGTTATCCCGACTCTCCACACGCCGTCGTGGCGCGACGGACTCACCATCGCTTGACAGATGTGGCGACAACACGGCCGTGCTTGTGGCCGAGTTGCGGCGTCCCGAGGAGATTTCGGGGCAGGCCGCCCGTGACTCGCGCGGCATCCCTCCTTAAGAGGGCGCCATGCGGGCGCCGGGCGGATGACGCGCGGCCGCCCTTTCCCGTCCGTCCTGCCAGAGTCAGCCCCGATGAGCGGCGTCAACGAGATCCGGTCGACCTTCCTCGACTACTTCGCCAAGGCGGGCCACGAGGTCGTGCCGTCCTCGAGCCTCGTGCCGAAGAACGACCCGACGCTGATGTTCACGAATGCCGGCATGGTGCAGTTCAAGAACGTCTTCACCGGGATGGAGAAGCGCGCCTACGACCGGGCGACGACGGCGCAGAAATGCGTGCGGGCCGGCGGCAAGCACAACGACCTCGACAATGTCGGGTACACCGCGCGCCATCACACGTTCTTCGAGATGCTCGGCAACTTCTCATTCGGCGACTACTTCAAGGACCGCGCGATCGAGCTGGCCTGGACGCTGATCACCAAGGAGTTCGGCCTCAAGCCCGACAAGCTCCTCGTCACCGTCTACGCCGACGACGACGAGGCCGCAGGCCTGTGGAAGAAGATCGCCGGCTTCTCCGACGACAAGATCATCCGGATCGGGACCTCCGACAATTTCTGGCAGATGGGCGATACCGGCCCGTGCGGCCCCTGCTCGGAGATCTTCATCGACCAGGGCCCGGCGCTGCAGGGCGGCCCGCCCGGCTCGCCGGACGAGGACGGCGACCGCTTCCTCGAGTTCTGGAACCTCGTGTTCATGCAGTACGAGCAGCTGGAGCCGGGCGTCCGGAACCCGCTGCCGCGGCCGTCGATCGACACCGGCATGGGCCTGGAGCGCATGGCGGCGATCCTCCAGGGCGTCCACTCGAACTACGACACCGACCTGTTCCGCGCCCTGATCGACGCCGTCGCTCACGCGGTCTCGCGGGCGCCGGAGCCGGCCACGATGGCGTCCTACCGGGTGATCGCCGACCACCTGCGGGCGTCCTCCTTCCTGGTGGCCGACGGCGTGCTGCCGGGCAACGAGGGCCGCGGCTACGTGCTGCGCCGGATCATGCGCCGGGCCATGCGTCACGCCGAGATCCTCGGCGCTCGCGAGCCCACCATGTTCCGCCTCGTGCCGACCCTCGTGCGCGAGATGGGCCAGGCCTACCCGGAGCTGATGCGGGCCGAGAGCCTGATCGCCGAGACCCTGAAGCTCGAGGAGACCCGCTTCCGCCGCACTCTGGAGCGGGGCCTGTCGATCCTCGACGCCGAGAGCCGCGACCTCCGGGAGGGCGACAAGCTCTCCGGCGAGACCGCCTTCACCCTCTACGACACCTACGGTTTCCCCCTCGACCTGACGCAGGACGCCCTCAAGGCCCGCGGCATCGGCGTGGACACCGACGCCTTCGCGGCGGCGATGCAGCGCCAGAAGCAGGCGGCCCGCGAGGCCTGGAAGGGCTCCGGCGAAGCGGCCACCGAGACGGTGTGGTTCGGCCTGCGCGAGCGCGTCGGCGCCACGGAGTTCCTGGGCTACGAGACAGAGAACGCCGAGGGCATCGTCACGGCGCTCCTGCGCGACGGCGCCGAGGTGACCACCCTCGCGGCGGGCCAGACCGGCCTCGTGCTCGTCAACCAGACGCCGTTCTACGGAGAATCGGGCGGCCAGGTCGGCGATACCGGGCTGATCCTGGCTCCGGGCGTGCGGGCGCGGGTCACCGACACACAGAAGAAGCTCGGCGACGTGTTCGTCCACCACGTCACTGTCGAGGAGGGGGCTCTGAGCCTCGACCAGCCGGTCGAGCTCAAGGTCGACAACGTCCGCCGGAAGGCGATCCGGGCCAACCACTCGGCCACCCACCTGCTGCACGAGGCCCTGCGGCAGGTTCTGGGCGACCACGTCGCTCAGAAGGGCTCCCTGGTCAGCCCCGAGCGCCTGCGCTTCGACATCAGCCACCCGAAGCCGATCGAGGCCGACGAACTCGCCCGGGTCGAGGACATCGCCAACGCGGTGCTGCTGCAGAACGCGCCCGTCGTCACGAAGCTGATGGCGGTCGACGACGCGATCGCGTCGGGCGCCCGCGCGCTGTTCGGCGAGAAGTACGGCGACGAGGTGCGGGTGGTCTCGATGGGGCTGCCGGTCGACGGCGAGGCCGCGCAACCGCGCGCCAGGAACTTCTCCGTGGAGCTCTGCGGCGGCACCCACGCCGCGCGCACCGGCGACATCGGGGCGATCACCATCGTGGCGGAGAGCGCGGTGGGCGCGGGCGTGCGCCGGATCGAGGCGCTGACGGCCGACGCGGCGCGCCGCCATCGGGCCGAGGAGGCCCGGACGCTCGCGGCGCTCGCCGGCATCCTCAGGGCGCCGGTCGCGGAGGCGCCCGACCGCCTGACCGCGCTGATGGAGGATCGGCGGCGCCTGGAGCGCGAGCTGGCCGAGACCCGCCGCAAGCTCGCCATGGGCGGCGAGGGCGGCCCGGGCACGGGCGCGCAGCAGACCGAGATCGGCGGCGTCGCCTTCCGCCGCTCCGTCATCGAGGGGCTCGACATGCGCGACCTCAAGCCGATCGTCGACGAGGAGAAGAAGCGCCTGGGCTCCGGCATCGTGGCGGTGGTCGGCATCGGACCGGACGGCAAGGCCGGGCTGGTGGTCGGCGTCACCGACGACCTGACCGCGCGCTACGACGCGGTCGGGCTGGTCCGGGCCGGCGCCGGGGCGCTCGGCGGGAAGGGCGGCGGCGGCCGCCGCGACATGGCGCAGGCCGGCGGCCCGAACGGGGCCGGGGCCGAGGCCGCCCTCGACGCCGTCGCGCAGGCCCTCACCGAGGCCGCCTGAGGCGCGACGGCCCGCGGAACGGCCGCAGCGTCACCGGCGCGGCCCGATCGTCCTCCGCGAGACCGGCGCGGTCGCCCCGAGAGGGCCCCGCGCCCGCTCCGGCCCCGGGCGAACACCGCGGCCCCCCTCGCGGGTCCTGCACCGCGCGGGTCACCGGGGGGCAGGCGCCATCACCGGCTGCCGCCGCCACCACCGCCCTGCGGCGCGACCCGCGACGGCTGGTTGGCATTGCCCGCCGCCGCCGAGTTGTTGGAGATCGTGTCCGCCGGCCGGCCGGTGGGCGAGTAGCTCACGGCGGCTTCGTTCCCGGTGGCGTCGATCTGCTGGCTCACCACGCCCGGCGCGCCGGGAGCGGGCGCGACGGGCCGGGCCTCGACCTGGGCGCTGGCCGGAGCGACGGTGGCGAGGGCGAGAAGGGCGGCGAGACATGTCCGGGTCATGAGAATCCTTGCTGATTCCAGACCCTGGCAACCTCGGTCGCGCGCGATCGATCCCGCGATGTTGCGACGCGGCACCGTCTCGCTTCGGCACCGGCCGCGCGCGCTCACTTCACGCGCGTCCAGGTCTGCCGCTTGCAGAACACGCTCATGACGCAGCCGGAGACCTCGAGCGAGTCGGGTCCCGTGAGCTTCAGCGAACCGGAATAGGTCTTGCCGTCATTCGGGTTGTAGAGAGACCCCGAGAAGCCGCCGCCTTCGGGCTGTCGCGCGTCGAGGATCTGGACGCCGACGACGCTGCGGCCGCGCAGGGCCGGATCCGGGTTCTTCGCGTCGAGCCCCTTCCCGGGCGCGCTGAGGATCGTGCCGCAATAGCCGCCGCCGCAGGGCGCGATGCGGACTTTCGAGCTGCCGGTCTCCGTCAGCCAGACGCCGGCCGGGTCGACAGCCAGCGCCGGTCCGCACGCCGCTCCCGTCGCGAGCAGAGCCAGTATCGTGCGACGAAGCCTCGAACCCATTCCTGTTCCTCCCAACCGAGAACGCGGTCGGGTTCTTACCGCGATGCCTGCGGTAGCGCACCGCCCAGATACGTCTCGACGACCTCGCAGAACGGCTGCCCGGCCCCGGTCGACAGCACGGCGTCGATCTCGAAGAGCGGATCGTCCGGTCCGGGCGCGGCGCTCCGCACCGGCGCGCGTACCTCGACGGTGCTGCGCACCGGGGCGAGGGGGCGCACGACCCGGCCGAAGGGGGTGCGGGTGGTGTCCAGCGTCGCGTTCATCTCCGGCGTGAGCCGGGCCGGCACGTACCAGTTATCCGCCTCGGACAGCACGCGGTCGCCGCAGGCGAGGCGGACGCGGCGGTAGCGCACCGGCTCGTCCGGGCCGATCCCGAGACGGGCGCGCTGCGCGGCCGTCAGGGGCTTGTCGGCCACGGGCACGCGTTCCGCCACGAGGTGCGGGTCTCCGGCGAGCTTGTAGTCGGCACACCAGCTCTCAAGGGCGAAGGTCGCGCTGTGCGCCGCCAGGATGCGGCTGCGTAGCGAGGCGATGAGCGCCTGCGGTCCCTCGGCCGGTGACGGCGCGTCGGCCGGCTTCGGCGCGACGGCGGCATCGCGTGCCCAGCCCGGTGACACGGTCACCGCGACCGATCCCAGCAGCACCGCGAGGGCGAGGGGCGGCACCCGGAGGCCGGGTGCGGGCCCGGTGCGCCGACGGTCCCTGCACGCCGATCGATCCCGCACCCGTGACGGCACAATGCGGACGGCATGGCGGGAAGACTTTCCGGTGTGCCACAGCATCTCGGGCTATATCCTCGCAGCTGAACCACCAGATCTTCGCCAGCTGCCGCAGCGCCGAGGCCCGGCAGAACGCGCCGGCCGGGCCGCTTCCCGGCCGAGCCGGCGACGGAGGGCGAGATCTAGACAACACGCGGCGATCCGTCGAGCCGGCCGCGCGTCGGGACGGCCGAGTTTGGGCCCGTCGACGCGCCTACCGACGGGCCAACGGGGGCAGGTCGGTGCAGAGGCCGAGGCCGGCTTCCGCCGCGAGTCCGATGGTCTCGCCGAGTGTCGGGTGGGGGTGGATCGTCCGGCCGATATCGGTGGCGTCGGCGCCCATCTCGATCGCCAGCGCGACCTCGCCGATCATGTCGCCGGCGCTTGGGCCGACGATGGCGCCGCCAACGACGCGCCTGGTCTGCGCGTCGAACAGCAGCTTGGTCAGGCCGTAATCGGCGCCGTTGGCGATGGCCCGGCCCGAAGCGGCCCAGGGGAAGCGCGCCACCTCGACGGCCCGCCCGGCCGCCTTCGCGGCCGTCTCGGTGAGTCCGGCCCAGGCGATCTCCGGGTCGGTGTAGGCGACCGAGGGGATGACGGCCGCGTCGAACCCGGCCTTGTGGCCGGCGGCCGCCTCGGCGGCGACGTGGCCCTGATGCACCGCCTTGTGGGCGAGCATCGGCTGGCCGACGCAATCGCCGATGGCGAAGATGTGCGGCACGTTCGTGCGCATCTGGGCGTCCACCGGCACGAAGCCGCCGTCCAGCGCCACGCCGGCCGCGTCGAGACCGAGCGTCGCCCCGTTGGGCCGGCGGCCTGCGGCCTGGAGCACGAGGTCGTAGGTTCCGGGCTCGGCCTCACCCGAGAAGGTCACGGCGATCCCGTCCGGTCTCGCCTCGGCGGAGACGACCTCGACCCCCGTCAGGACGCGGTCGAAACGGTGCGCGTTGCGCTTCGTCCAGACGCTCACGAGATCCCGGTCGACGCCCTCGAGCAGGCTGGGCAGGCGCTCCACCACGTCGACCCGCGCGCCGAGCGCGCTGTAGACGGTCGCCATCTCCAGGCCGATGATGCCGCCGCCGATCACCAGAAGCCGGCGCGGCACCGCGGGCAGTTCCAGCGCCCCGGTGGAATTCACGATCCGCGGGTCGTCCGGGAGCATCGGCAGGGCCACCGGCGCCGAGCCCGCCGCCACGACGGCGCCCGTGAAGGTGATGTCGCGCGTGCCGCCGTCGTGCAGCGTCACCGAGACCGTGTCGGGCCCGGTGAAGCGGGCGGTCCCGCGGACCACCTCGACCTTGCGCTGGCGCGCCATCTGGGCGAGCCCGTCGGTGAGGCGGCGGACAGTGCCGGCCTTGAAGGTCCGCAGCTTCTCCAGATCGACCGTCGGCGCGCCGAAGCTGATCCCGTGCGCGGCCAGCCGGACGGCCTCCTCGGTGACCGCGGCCACGTGCAGCAGCGCTTTCGACGGGATGCAGCCCACGTTGAGGCAGACGCCGCCGAGGGTCGCGTGGCGCTCGACCAGGACCACCCGCTGCCCGAGATCGGCGGCCCGGAAGGCGGCCGAGTAGCCGCCCGGTCCGCCGCCGATCACCAGGAGGTCGCAGCCCGCCTCCGCCCGGGGCTCCGGCGGCGGCGCGGCGGGGCGCGGCGCGGGGACCGGAGCGGTGAGCGGCTCGGCGCGCGCGCCGGGCGCCTCGACCGCGAGGCGGGCGACGAGGGTGCCGGCCGAGACCGTGTCGCCGAGGCCGACCAGCATCTCCACGAGGCGGCCAGCCGCTGGGGAAGGGATGTCCAGCGTCGCCTTGTCGGACTCGACCACCAGCAGGGTCTGGTCCTTGTCGACCGGCTGGCCGGGCGCCACCGGGATCTCGATGACGGGCACGTCGGCGTAGTCCCCGAGATCGGGGACGCGGATGTCGAAGGTCTCGGGCATGGCGGCGGCCGTCACAGGAGGGCGCGGCGCAGGTCCGACAGGACCGACGCCACGTGGCCGAGGAAGCGGGCGGCGGCGACGCCGTCCACGACGCGATGGTCCCAAGAGAGGCTGAGCGGCAGGATCAGGCGCGGCTGGAAGGCTTTGCCGTCCCACACCGCCTCGGTGCGGGAGCGCGCCGCGCCCAGGATGGCGACCTCGGGGGCGTTGATGATCGGGGTGAAGCCGTCGCCGCCGATGCCGCCGAGCGACGAGACCGAGAAGCAGCCGCCCTGCATGTCGGAGCCCGGAAGGGTTCCGGACCGGGCCTTCTCGGCCATCGCGGCCATCTCGGTGGCGATCTCGATGAGGCCCTTGCGGTCGCAGTCGCGCACCACCGGCACCATCAGGCCCTTCGGCGTATCCACCGCGAAGCCGACATGGACGTAGCCCTTCAGGACGAGGTCGCCGCCCTCGAGCGAGGCGTTGAATCGCGGGTAGGCGCGCAGCGCCGAGGCCGCCGCCTTGATCAGGAAGGCGACCATGGTGACCCGGGCAGGCGGCGTGCGCGTCTCCTTGTTCAGGCCGAGCCGGAACGACTCGATCTCGGTGACGTCGGCACGGTCGAAATTGGTCACGTGCGGGATCGTCAGCCAGTTGCGGCTGAGATTCGCCCCCGAGAGGCTCTGGATGCGCGACAACGGTTCGCGCCGGACCGGCCCGTACTTGGCGAAGTCCACCTCCGGCCAGGGCGGTAGGCCGGCGCCGATCCCGGACGCGGCGACGGGCGCCTGGGCCGGCGCACCGAGGGCCGCCTTGACGAAGGCGTGCACGTCCTCGCGCAGGATCCGCCCCTTCGGCCCGGTGGCGGCGACGCGGTCGAGACCCACGCCGAGCTCGCGGGCGAGCTGGCGGACGGACGGGCTGGCATGCACGTCGCCGCGGGTCGCCTGAATCGGCTCCGACGAGGCGCGACCGACTCCGTCTGCCGTCCGGGAGAGGGGCGGGGTGAGGGGGGCGCCGTCTCCGGAATGCCCTGATCTCTCACCCTGTCCCTCTCCCGCACGGGAGAGGGGCGCCGCGCTCCGGTCGGGGGGCGCCGAGGCCGCGACAGCGGGCGATGTGTCAGGCACCGGTGCGGCCCCGCCGCCCTCCGCGGGCTCCACCGTCAGGATCGGCGTTCCCTCCGACACCTTCGACCCCACCGCGACCAGCAACTCGCGCACGATGCCGGCGACCGGGGAGGGGACCTCCATGGTGGCCTTGTCGGACTCGATGCTCAGGATCAGGTCGTCCACCGCGAGACGGTCGCCGGGCTTCACCAGAAGCTCGATGACCGGCACGTCCCGGTAGTCGCCGATATCCGGAAGGGCGATCTGCAGCGCGGCGCTCATGCGGTCGGATGTCCGTAGGTCGGGCGTTCGGAGAAGGGGTGGGACGGGCGGCGCCCCTCGGCGGGGCGCCCGGCCTCAGATCGTCCAGGGCGCGGGCGCGTCCGCCGCGATGCTGTAGCGGCGGATCGCGTCCGCCACCGTCGCACGCGGCACCGTGCCGGCCTCGGCGAGGGCGTGCAGGGCGGCGACGACGACGTGCTGCCGGTCGACCTCGAAGAAGCGGCGGAGCGCGTTGCGGGTGTCGCTCCGCCCGAACCCGTCGGTGCCGAGGGCGACGAATCGCGCGCCGACATAGGAGGCGATCAGCTGCGGGTAGGCCCGGACGTAGTCGCTCGCCGCGACGACGGGCGCCGGGCCCGGCAGCAGCGCCGCCACGTGGCTGACCGGCGCCTCGGCCTCCGGGTTGAGCATCGCCTGCCGCTCGGCCTCGCGGGCATCGCGGGCCAGCTCGCTGAAGCTCGTCACGCTGAACACCTCGGCCGCGACGCCGAAATCCTGCGCGAGCAGCGCCGCCGCCGCGATCACCTCCGGCAGGATCGCTCCGGAGCCGAGGAGGCGCACGGCGGCGCTTCCCGCCTCAGGCCCCGACAGGCGGTACATGCCCTTCAGGATCCCGGCCTCCGCTCCCTGCGGCATGGAGGGCTGGGCGTAGTTCTCGTTCATCGCGGTGAGGTAGTAGAAGGCGTCCTCGCCCTCCTCCATCATCGCCCGGGCCCCCCGGTCGACGATCACCGCCATCTCGTACGCGAAGGCCGGATCGTAGGCCCGGCAGTTCGGGATCGCGGCGGCCTGCATGTGGCTCGATCCGTCCTGATGCTGCAGGCCCTCGCCGCCGAGCGTCGTGCGGCCCGCCGTGGCGCCGATCAGGAAGCCGCGGGCCCGCTGGTCGGCCGCCGCCCAGATCAGGTCGCCGACTCGCTGGAAGCCGAACATCGAGTAGTAGATGTAGAACGGCAGCATCGACAGGCCGTGGACGCTGTAGGACGTGGCCGCCGCGGTCCAGGACGAGATCGCCCCGGCCTCGGTGATGCCCTCCTCCAATAGCTGCCCGTCCCGGGCCTCGCGGTAGTAGAGCATGGAGCCGGCATCCTCCGGCTCGTAGAGCTGCCCCTGCGGCGCGTAGATCCCGACCTGCCGGAACAGGTTGGCCATGCCGAAGGTCCGCGCCTCGTCGGCGACGATCGGCACGATGCGCGGCCCGAGATCCTTGTGCTTCAGGAGGTTGCCGAACAGGCGCACCACCGCCGTGGTCGTCGACATCTCCTTGCCGCCGGCCTCCAGGGCGAAGCCCGCGTAAGTGGAGAGCGCCGGAACCGCGACGGTCGGCGCGGTGCGGCGGCGAGCCGGCAGGACGCCGCCGAGTGTCTCCCGGCGCTCGCGCAGGTAGCGCATCTCGGCGCCGTCCTCGGCCGGCTTGTAGAAGGCGAGACCCTCCACCTGGGCATCCGACAGCGGCAGGGCGAACCGGTCGCGGAACGCCCGCAGCGCGTCGACGTCGAGCTTCTTGGCCTGGTGGGCGGTCATGCGCGACTCGCCCGCGCCGCCCATGCCGTAGCCCTTCTTGGTCTTGGCCAGGATCACCGTCGGCCGGCCCTTGGTGGCCTTGGCGGCCGCGAAGGCCGCGTAGAGCTTGCGGAAGTCGTGGCCGCCGCGCTTCAGCCGGTCGACGTCGGCGTCCGACATGTGGGCGACGAGCTCGCGCACCTCCGGGTCCTCGCCGAAGAAGTGCGCGAGGTTGTAGGCGCCGTCCTTGGCGCCGAGCGTCTGGTACTTGCCGTCCACCGTCTCGGCGAAGCGGCGCAGCAGGGCGTGGTTGGTGTCGCGGGCGAAGATCCCGTCCCACTCCGAGCCCCACAGCACCTTGATGACGTTCCAGCCGGCGCCGCGGAACAGGCTCTCCAGCTCCTGGATGATCTGGCCGTTGCCGCGCACCGGCCCGTCGAGCCGCTGCAGGTTGCAGTTGATGACGAAGGTCAGGTTGTCGAGATTCTCGCGTGCCGCCAACGCGAGGCCGCCGATCGACTCGGGCTCGTCCATCTCGCCGTCGCCGAACACGCCCCAGACGTGGCGGCCGGCGGTGTCGGCGAGGCCCCGGTCGCCGAGGTAGCGCATGAATCGCGCCTGGTAGACCGCGTGGATCGGCCCGATGCCCATCGAGCCGGTGGGGACCTGCCAGAAATCCGGCATCAGCCAGGGATGCGGGTAGGAGCACAGCCCGTCGCCGGCGATCTCCTGGCGGTAGTGCTTCAGCTGCTCCTCGGAGAGCCGGCCCTCGAGGAAGGCCCGGGCGTAGACGCCCGGCGCCGAGTGCGGCTGGAAATAGACGAGGTCGCCGTCCGTGCCGCCCTTGAAGAAGTGGTTGAACCCGACCTCGAACAGCTCCGCCGCCGAGGCGTAGCTCGCCACGTGGCCGCCGAGCTCGCCGTAGGCCATATTGGCGCGCACCACCATGGCGAGGGCGTTCCAGCGCATGATCGAGGTCAGGCGCTCCTCGATGTCGAGGTCGCCGGGGTAGCGCGGCTGCTTCTCCAGCGCGATCGTGTTCCGGTAGGGCGAGTAGGGCAGGGCCTCGTCGAGGATGCCGATCTCCTTCGAGCGCCGCTCCAGGCGGTCGAGGATGAACCGGGCCCGGGCCGCGCCCTCGGTGCGGAAGACGGATTCCAGCGCGGCGAGCCAGTCCTGGGTCTCGGCCGGGTCGTGATCCACCTCGGCGGACCGCGCGATCGTGGCTTTCGGCGGTATGGCGTTCATCGGCGCGGCCTCCCTGTTCAGCGCGATCATACGGGGATCGCCGCGGCGGGACATGCCGATTATTTGCTGTGTTTCCGCGTTGCGCGGATTGATATTTCGCGATGCCGGTTATAGGCGGCAAATCATGCCGCGCCGGTCATTGCTCCCGATCCGGCGCCCGTGGCTGCGCACAGCGGCCGGAGACCGGAGATCGAACCCATGCCCGCACGTCCGGCCGCCCTCGACGCCGCGAGCTTGCGCATCCTCGAATGCTTGCAGCAGGACAGCGAGATCAGCGTCGCGGACCTCGCCGAACGGGTGGGTCTGTCGACGTCGCCGTGCTGGCGCCGCGTCAACGACCTGAAGGAGGCGGGCGTGATCCGCGGCTGCGTGGCGGTGGTCGACCCGCTCAGTCTCGGGCTCGCGGTCAACGTGTTCGTCCACGTGTCGCTGGAGAAGCAGACCCAGGCCGCGCTCCAGGCGTTCGACGAGGCGGTGCGCGGCCGACCGGAGGTGATGGAGTGCTACCTGATGAGCGGCGAGGCCGACTACATGCTCCGGGTCGTGGTCGAGGATCTCGGCCAGTACCAGAAGCTCGTCCTCGATCACCTCACGCGGATCCCCGGCGTGGCCAACATCCGCTCGAGCTTCGCGCTCGGGCAGGTGAAGTACACGACCGCCCTGCCGCTCGGGCACCTGACCCGCTGACGAGCGCGGCGACCGCCTGGGCTCCCGGTGTCGAATCTAGAGGACCGAAGGATCTCGGGGGCGGAGGCCCGAGAGGGCCGCGTCGCGCGCGAGAGGAATGGTGGAGCCTAACGGGATCGAACCGATGACCTCTTCCATGCCATGGAAGCGCTCTCCCAGCTGAGCTAAGGCCCCATATTTTCAACAGCGGTCCGCATCCCCGACAGGGCTGCGTCACGCAAGGGTGGAATGGTGGAGCCTAACGGGATCGAACCGATGACCTCTTCCATGCCATGGAAGCGCTCTCCCAGCTGAGCTAAGGCCCCACTTTAACACCCGCCGCGGTTTGGGTCCCGCGGGGTCTCGCCGTTCCGGGTCGCGGCCGGCGAGGCCGGTTCTATAGGCGGCTCGCCTCGCGGACTCAACCCCCTTTTTCGCTGCCGCCCGAGGTTTCTGCGGGGGGCTGGGTCGGGGGTATGGAGGCCGCCTCAACCCTCCTCGTCGTTCTCGATATCGCCGTCGATCAGGTCGGAGACGTCGTCGTCGCCGGCGTCCTCTTCCTCCAAGAAGGTGTCGTCGTCCGAAGAGTCCCCGTCCTCGACCGAGTCGTCCTCGGGCGTCGGATCCGCGTCGTCCTCTGCGGCTTCGACTTCGTCGAGGGAGACCATCTCCGGCCCCTTCTCGTCCGTCTCGTCCTCATCGTCGTTGTTGGCCGGCCCCCGCGACAGTGCCGGGGGCGCCGCACGGCTGGACGTGGCGACCGCTTGGTAGACCGCGCCGCATTTCGGGCAGACGGCGGGATCGCGGGCGAGGTCGTAGAACTTCGCGCCGCAGCTCATGCACTGGCGCTTCAAGCCAAGTTCCGGTCGGGCCACGGGCGGACACCTCGTCGTCAGTACTGTCTCGGGGGAGGGGCCCCGTTAGTCGCGGTGGCGGCCCCTGTCAATCGACCCCGCGCAGGGCGCTCGGAGCGGCGCGCGCCGGCGCTCCGCGGCCTGGGATCGGCGCGGGCGACGGGTGGATGACGGCGGGCGGTGCCCGTGTTAACCGCGCGGCGATTTCACCGTCCGATTGCAGCGCCGCGGCACGCCCGCGCGACGCGCCGGATCCAGGCCCACGTCTCAGAGCCCGAACGGACGTCCCGTGTCGCACGATTCGAGTCCCCAGCCCCTCACCGCCGCGCCGGGCGCTCCGCTGCGCGGACGCCTGCGCCCGCCCGGCGACAAGTCGATCTCGCACCGGTCCATGATCCTCGGCCTGCTCAGCCAGGGCGAGACGCGGGTCGAAGGTCTGCTGGAGGGCGACGACGTCCTGCGCACCGCCGCCGCCGCGAAGGCGCTCGGGGCGGGTGTCGAGCGCCTCGGTCCGGGCCGCTGGCGGGTCCAGGGCGTCGGTATCGGCGGCCTCGGCGATCCGGCCGACGTGCTCGATTTCGGCAATGCCGGCACGGGTTCCCGGCTGATGATGGGCGTGGTCGGCGGACAGCCGGTAACCGCGACCTTCGACGGCGACGCCTCCCTCCGCTCGCGGCCGATGCGCCGCATCCTCGACCCCCTCACCCGGATGGGCACGCAGGTCCTGTCCGAGGCCGAGGGCGGCCGGGTTCCCCTGACCCTGCGGGGCCCCAGGGAGGCGATCCCGATCACCTACGAGACCCCGGCGGCCTCGGCGCAGATCAAGTCGGCGGTGCTGCTCGCCGGGCTCAACGCGCCCGGCGTCACCACCGTGATCGAGGCGGCCGCGACCCGGGACCACACCGAGCGGATGCTGCGCCTGTTCGGCGCCGCGGTCAGCGTCGAGCCGCACGGTCCGGGCGGCCACGGCCGCAAGGTCGCGCTGACCGGTCAGCCGACCCTGCGCGGCACCGACGTGGTGGTGCCGGCCGACCCGTCCTCGGCGGCGTTCCCGCTGGTGGCGGCGCTGATCGCGCCCGGCTCCGACGTGGTGATCGAGGGCGTGATGATGAACCCGCTGCGCATCGGGCTGATCACGACGCTCCTCGAGATGGGCGCGCAGATCGAGCGCGTGGCCGAGCGGGAGGAGGGCGGCGAGACCGTGGCCGACCTGCGCGTGCGCGCGAGCCGCCTGAACGGCGTCGACGTGCCGGCCGAGCGGGCGCCCGCGATGATCGACGAGTACCCGGTGCTGGCGGTGGCGGCGAGCTTCGCGGAGGGCCGGACCCGGATGAGCGGCCTGCACGAGCTGCGGGTGAAGGAATCGGACCGCCTCGCCGCCGTGGCGGCCGGGCTGGCGGCCAACGGTGTCCGCCACACGGTCGAGGGCGACGACCTCGTGGTCGAGGGCGACGGCGCCGCGGCGCCGGGCGGCGGGACGGTCGAGACCCATCTCGATCACCGCATCGCCATGGCGTTCCTGGTGATGGGACTCGCGGCGCGGAACCCGGTCACGGTCGATGACGGCGCGATGATCGCCACGAGCTTCCCGAGCTTCCTTCCGACCATGCAGGCCCTCGGCGGCCGGATCGGGGCGTGACCGCCATGCCGCTCGTCATCGCTATCGACGGACCGGCCGCGTCCGGCAAGGGCACCCTCGCCAAGCGCCTGGCCGATCATTACGGCCTGCCGCATCTCGACACCGGACTCCTCTATCGGGCGGTTGCGCTGGCGGTCATCGATGCGGGCCTGTCGCTGGACGATGCCGCGGCCGCGGCGCGGGCTGCCCAGGCCCTCGACGCCGGCCGGCTCGAAGACCCGCGACTGCGCGAGCGGGCGATGGGCGAGGCGGCCTCCCGCGTCTCGTCGGTGCCCGAGGTCCGCGCCGGTCTGCTCGCGTGGCAGCGCCGCTTCGCCGCCGACCCGCAGGGGGCGGTGCTCGATGGGCGCGACATCGGCACGGTGGTCTGCCCCGAGGCCTCGGTGAAGCTGTTCATCACCGCCTCATCCGAGGAGCGCGCCCGCCGCCGCCACCGGGAACTGGCTGGCCGCGGCGAGGCCGCGACCTTCGCGGCGATCCTGGCCGATATCGAGGCCCGCGACGCTCGGGACGCGTCGCGCAGCGCCGCGCCCCTGCGCATGGCCGACGACGCGGTCCGGCTCGACACCACGGAGCTCGACGCGGACGCGGCTTTCAACGAGGCCCGCGACATCGTCGAGCGGACCCGCGGCGACGCGGCCTGAGGGTTGTCCACCTCCGTCGTGTTGACCCCCCGGGCCCGCTCACCTATTGCGGACGCGCCGTCCCCGACGGGCCGCCGCGCGGCCCGGGACGCGAGCGCGTAGCTCAGCTGGTAGAGCAACGGACTTTTAATCTGTAGGTCCTGGGTTCGAGTCCCAGCGCGCTCACCATTCTGCCAGCACGATCTGTTTCTCAGAGTGGCCCGACAATTCGCTGCTGCCCAGCGCGAAGCCTGGGGTGCACGCGGGTAGCACTGATCGGCACAGGACAGCCCTGGCCCGCGACAGCGCCGGCCTGCCATCGATGATCGCCCCCTGACAGAGCCCGCCACCATACTCATGGGCGGCGTCGCGTATCGGCTCGGGTCTCGCGCGGGTGAGAACAGGTTCGCCCGCTTGTGAGGAGATCTGACCGGGGCGGAGCGCTTCACCTGCCGAGCGACGGACCACCGGAGGTGCCGCCAGTCCCAGGCGGCCCGCTTGTGGGCGTGCCGCCGATGTTCACGCCCGGCGTGGTGCCGGGCACGGGGGTGTTGCTAGAGTTGGCCTCGTTGCCGCGAGTGAACGGTCTCGGGCCAAGATCTCGAGCGCCAGGAGGCGCCCCACCAGTGCTGGTCGGGGGTCTCACCCCGGTGTTGCCGGCACCTCCCGTGACTACCTGGGCTGCGGCGGGGCCCGCCAGGACGAGACTGAGAGCGCCGGCGAGCGCCATCGTGGTGCGGTTCATGCGATTGTCCATGCTGCTGCTGCGGCACTGGAACGGCCGAGGTGTCGCGAAGTTCGACTGGGCTCGAACGAAGGCATGATGGTGGGGCAGGACCTCAGCGCCACCACGTTGCCGGGATCGTCAGCGGGCGCGGGCAGATGGCGTCTCTGCCCGGACCGCCGCCCTGATCCGCGGACTCGGACCGCCGGCTCGGGCTCCGGCTGCTGCCGGCCGATGTGACCGCTGTCCACCGAGGAGACCCTGCCGCCCCGCACGGATGCGACTTGCGAGCGGCTGGCTGACGCCACAGCGACGTGCGATCCCGCGACCGCAGCTCGATCACGCGACGCCTGTCGGCAATCGCGCGGCGCACGCCGTCATCGAAGTCGGCCCCGGCACTGTGCAGGATGACAGCGCGCAGGCCGTCCTGGCGCGCCGCACGGGAGTTCGCCGAGGCCCGCCTGAAGTCTGCCGCTTCGCGGTCGAAACCTATGCCATCGCTTGGACGAGCGTGAGGAGGGTTGATGCGACAGCCAGGGCCCCGACGAGGGCGAAGGTGGCGAGGATGAATGCGTGCATCGGTGCTGCTTCCCGTGCGTCCGCGTCGACGCGGCGGTCCAGACATGCCCGATGCACAAGGGTGCCGCAGTGTCACGGCGCACGGACGGCTAATATCGAGCTCTCGTGTATCAGTCCCGGCGCGCTCACTAAATCCTCGACCGTCGTTCCCGACAGCCGGCGCGGTCACCCCTCCGCCCGCACGAAGATCGGAACCCCTGGTTGCGCTTTGGGTTGGGCTCCCAACGCAACTGCGAAGGAGTCACCGATGCGGAAGCTCGCTCTCATCTCAGCCGTCACCCTGTCCCTCGGCGCGCTCGGCGCCACCGGCGCCCAGGCGCAGGGCTATGGCTACGGCGGCCATCACGGCTACGGCTACGGCCGCGGCTACGATCGCGGTTACGGCCACCGGCGCGATTTCGGCTATCGCCGGCACCGCGGCCTGTCGACCGGGGCCGCGATCGGCCTCGGTATCGCGGGCGCGGCCGCCGGCGCTGCCGCGGCGGGCGCCTTCGATCGGGGCCCGGGCTACTACGGCCGCGGCTACTGAGCCGTCGCGGTCTGACGGAGCAGAGTTCCGCCGCCACCGCGGCGGGACTCTCCTTTATGAGGGCAGCCTGGCTCAGCGCAGCCAGCGCCGGATCCGCTCCCGCAGTGTCGGGCGGACCGCCCGCCGCGCCCGCGCCGCGGCGAAGCGATCGATCCGGATCCGGTCATTCGGAACCTGCCGCAGGAACCGCTCAGCGATCTCGAAGATCACGATGTCCGGCCGGACCTCCTCGACGTAGGCCCAATCGATGTTCGCCGACCAGATCGCGTGGATTTCCCCGAAGGTCTCGGCCAGCATCGCGGTGAGGCGGGCCCCCGGGCTGTAGATGTAGGAATCGCCGAACAGCACCACGCGCCGCGGATCCGGCGCTTCCTTGTTCTGAAGGACGACGCGGGATCCGACGAACAGCCCGCGCGGACGCGCGGCCCGTCCCGATTCCCGTACCGCCACAAGCGCGTTCGCCTCGATCCGCGCCGCGCGGCGCGGGAAATCGTAGGCGACGTACGCCTCATCGACCGGGGGAACGAGCTTCTCGCCGAGGTCGAAGGTGAAGCGCTCGGTCACGCTGGTTCCGGCGAAGACGTGCGCGGCCGCCGGCGCGTCCAGCGCCTCGCAGAGCGCGCGGTACGCCGTCAGGTAGCCCCGGTAGGTCCAGTGCGTGTCCGTACGCAAGTAGACCGGCTCCTCGCCCCGCGTTTTCAGGAGCGGCGTCTGCAGGTCGACCATCGGTGCCCCGCTGTCGCCGGCAACCAGCCGGGCGAGCCGGACCCCGGGCGGATCGTCGAGCCCCGGGAAGGGGCGGCCGAGGAGGTCCGGATAGATCGCGAGCTTGTCGGGGACGACGGTGTGGACGTGCCGGATCCCGAGGGCGTCCAGGCGGCGCGCCCGCCGCCCGATGAGCCGCGTCCAGCGCTTCAGGATCCGTCGTGACCTCGCAGTCTCGCCGTAGAAAGCTTCGACCTCGCGGGCGCGTCCGACCCAGTAGAGCCAGCCATCGTGTCCCACGGCCACGCCGTTGCCGCTCGTCCTCAAAGCTCCAGGCCTCCCACTGCCCGCGACAATCCCCGTCGATGACGCTGGACGTCCCGCCTCGACGGATCCGCGCGGGATTGCAACCCCTTCGCCGCGGGAGGGGCGGACACGCCGCGGCGCACGGCCTTTTTCACCCGCGGACCGACCTCCCGGTGAAACTTTATGGCCGCGCCGCGGGTACTTCCGTCATGCGCACCACTCCGCGCGGCGTCGCGAAAAAGGGCCGGTCCATGTCCGCGCTTGTCACGTTCATCGGCTGCGGCCTCGTTCTCGCGGGGTTCGCAGCCGAGAAGTTCGCCGAGCATCGCTGGCTCGCGGCGAGCCGGCCCGCGCCGCTCGACACCCTCGCGGTTCTGGCCCTGGCACTGCCGGCCGTCGGGCTCACGCTGATGGCGACGCTCGCGGTCTGAGCGCACGGGACTCCCGTCTCACACCGCGTCGCCGCAGAACAGGACGCCGACCGTCCGCTCCTTGCGCCAGACGAGCTGGACCGCGTAGCGCATCTCCGCGCTCGCCAGCACAAGGTCGAACACGTCCTCCAGCAGCACCGCCTGGGAACCGAGGAATTCGAGCATCGCGCCGCGATCGGAGATGTTCTTGACCTGGCAGGGAAAACGCGCGCCGTCCCGGTTCTGCGCGAAGGCCAGCAGGGCGGTGGGCTTCCGGTCGGAAGCCCGGCGTTCCACGAAGGCGGCAGCGGGGCTGGCGTTGCGGGACACGGCCGAGGTTCCTGCCCAGGTCGGCCGGTATGGCGCGATATCAGTAAAAATGCACCGGATTCGCTAACATGTTATTGATAATCGGTCGCAGCGCCGAGAGATGGCAAGTCGCGTCCGGTTTATAAGATCGATCTCAGGTAATCACCGCCGGTCTTCTCTCGGCGGCCCTTCGCCCGCCTTGATGAACCGGCCGATCAGGAGGCCGAGCGGGATCGACACCAGGAACCATGTGCGCAGGAATCGCAGGGTGGTCATCGGCTCCCTCCGGCAGCGTTGCGAGTGTCGCATCCGCGGCCGTGCGCGACCATCCGGGGCCGGCGTCGCCGATGCGATCCTGAAACCTATCTGGTCCCGCGGGCGGCCTCTGCCAGTGGGTTCCCGGGCGGGGCCGCGTTGAGAGGACATCGGAGACGATCATGCGCAACCGCCCCGGCACGGCCCTGCTGGCGTCCGTCGCGATCGGCCTGCCGACGCTCGCCGCTGCGGAGGCGCCGGTTCCACCGCCCCGCGCCGCACCCGCGACCGATCCGGCTTCCGCGACGCAGCCTTGGCCGCCGAACTTCTCCCGCAGCGTGCAAGGGACCGGGGTGCCCGGCCTGGACGGCGGCCACGTCTTCCTCTGGAACAGGCCGCAGGGCTTCGATCCGGTCTCGACCCTGCGGGTCGACCGGCACGTGCCGGAAGGGTCGGGCGAGGCGACCCACACCTACAAGGCGCTCTGGGCGCTCGGCTCTACCGGCCCGCACAATGCCGGCTACGAGTGGACGATCACGGGCGAACTGCACAACCGCGCCCTCGCCAGCACCGGGGCGCAGAACGTCGCCGTCAACGGCACGATCTTCAAGGAACCCAACGGTCTGGGGCCGGTCGGGCCGTCGTGGGCCGGAAACTTCAACTGTGTCGACATGACCGACGAGGCCGATCCGGTGGCCTCCTGCATCGGCGCCGAGATCGACGTCTCGGCGCAGTCGCCGACCACGGACCGCAATCGGCAGCGGGTCGGTCTGCAGATCTCCACCGGCGGGGTGCCCGGCGCCCATACCGGCTACGGGATCCTGATGGGCAACCTCACCGGCTCGATCACCGACCGGGCGATCTCGTTCCAGGGAGAGGGCACCTACGGCATCGGGATCGACGCCGCCGCCGCGCGCTTCACCGGTGTCCCGATGCTGCTCGCGGCCGGACAGGCGATCGGGCTCGACGGCAATCGCGAGGGCGGCTTCTCCCGCAGCCTCGGCTTCGACGGGCGCGATCTGGTTTACGGCACGGGGGCGGGGCCGGTCGTGCGCGTGACCGATAGCGGTCGGATCGAGGCCGCCTCCCTCCGCGAGAGCCTGCCGCTGCCGCCCGCGAGCAGCCGCGCGCCCTGTACCCCCGGAGACCATGCCTGGGACGAGGCCTACGAGTACCGGTGCGTCGCGCCCGACCGCTGGAAGCGTGCGACGCTCAGCGACTGGTGAGCACCCCGCCCGTCGTCAGCGGTCGAGGATGCGCACCACCGCGCGGGTGTCGGGGTCGACGACCACGATCTTGTCGCCGGGCGCGACGAAGTAGCCGAAGCGGCGCAGGCGCGGATTCGGGGCGTCCGTGAAGGGCGCGAGCCGCACGTCGGGCGGCACGATGCTGCCCGGCCGCAGTGGGATCGATCCGACGATCGGTCCGGGCCCGACTGGCCGGCGGACGATGTAGTCGCGCACCACGACGTCGTCGTCGGGGCCGAACTCGTCGGGTGTGACGATCACCGCCTGCGCGAAGGCGGAGCCGGTGAACAGCGCGGCAAACCCGAGGGCTGCGGCGAGGCTGGCGCGGGTCGACATGGCGGACTCCCGTGATGCCCGGGCGCGAATCGCCGGGCCGCCGGAAACATCAGCGTCCGCGCTTCGGTTCCCGCCCCGGCCGGTCAGCGGCCGATCTGCCCGGCCTCCGCGAGGGGGACCGGCGACCAGCGGGTCAGCTGAACGTACCCGTCGAGGGCCGCCACCACGACGTGGCGGCGGTGGCGGTGCACCACCGCGCCTGGCGTGTGCGCGTGGCGCTCCTGCCACCCGTGCGCCTCCGCCACGAAGACCCGGGCGTCCCCGAGCCGCGCGATCGTCTCGACCGTGCCGAAGGCCCGCACCCGGCGCAGGACCGTCTCGACGTCCTGCCGGAAATCGAGCGTCCGGTCGGTATCGGTGGCGCGCGGCCAGTAGGAGCCGTCCCCCTGCGGCTCGGAGCGACGCCAGCGGTTGGGCAGCTCCCGGCCGAGGGGACCGGCCGCGAGGCGGCGCGCCGCCATCTGGCACTTTGCGAGCAGCGTCTCGTGGCTCTCGCGCGAGCTCAGGGCGAAGATCTCCTGTGCCAGGATATCGCCGGTGTCGAAGCCGTCGGCCAGCACGTGGGCGGTGACGCCCCAGGTCTCGTAGCGGTCGAGCACGGCCCGGAACAGCGGGTAGGGGCCCCGGCCCGTGGGCAGGGGAGAGGGGTGGAAGTTGAGGCCGTAGGCGGCGCGGCCCTTCCAGCCCTTGATGAGCCAGGGATAGCCCGCGACCACGAGCGCCCAGTCCCGGCCGTGCTCGGCCTGCAGCGCCTCGATGTCCCGCTCGCGGATCCGCGACAGCTGGATCGGCAGCTTCAGGGACCGGGCGCGGGCGACGATGACCTCGTTGTGGTCGTAGACCCCGTCGCAGGGGCGCGTGAACAGCTTCACCGGCGTCCAGCCGGCGTCGAGCAGCCCCTCGAAGACCCCGCCGAGGAAGTCGATGCCGGCGAACGCGAACTTCATGCTTGCCGCCTGCGACCTTGTGCACGTGGAGGGCGCGGATCCGCCGCCTGCCCGGCGGCGTCCCCGGCCTTACCTTGATTGGGCCGATGACGGTGGCAAGGGGGGACAGCGTGGTTCGGGTGAGCATCGACGGCTCGACCGGAGAGATCGGCCGCGCCGCGACCCGCGCCCGCGCCGCGAATGGCTGCCGCTCCGCCCTTCACGGCGCGGGCTGAAGCATGGCCGGGAAACGCCGCGGCAGTGCCGCAACGGCCGGAACGCTGCGCTTCGTCCTCGGCGATCAGCTGACCCGCCGGGTGTCGAGCCTCGTCGACCTCGATCCCGAGCGCGACGTGGTCCTGATCGTCGAGGTCCGGGACGAGGCGACCTATGTCCGCCATCACAAGCAGAAGATCGCCTTCCTGTTCGCCGCTATGCGCCACTTCGCGGCCGAGCTCGAGGCGGAGGGCCTCGCGGTCGACTACGTCCGCCTGACCGACGCGGGCAACACCGGCAGCTTCACCGGCGAGCTGGAGCGCGCCGTGGCGCGCCACCGGCCGGATCGAGTCGTGGTCACCGAGCCGGGCGAGTGGCGGGTCTGGGAGATGATGCAGGACTGGCGCGAGACCCTGGCAATCCCGGTCGAGATCCGCGCCGACAACCGCTTCCTGTGCCCGCGGGAGGATTTCTCTCGCTGGGCGGAGGGCCGGCATCATCTGCGGATGGAGACCTTCTACCGGGGCATGCGGCGCAGGACCGGCCTCCTGATGGACGACGACGAGCCCGCGGGGGGGCGCTGGAACTACGATCCCGAGAACCGCAAGCGCCTGCCCAAGGGCCAGCAACCGCCGGACCGGATCGGCTTCCAGCCCGATGCCGTGACGCGCCAAGTCATCGCCCTCGTTGAGGCGGAGTTCGGCGACCATTTCGGAGATCTCACCGGCTTCTCCTGGCCGGTGACCCGGGCCGATGCCCTCGCGGCGCTCCGGCACTTCCTGGCCGACGCCCTGCCGACCTTCGGCGACTATCAGGACGCGATGAAGACCGGCGCGCCGTTCCTGTACCACGCGCTCCTGTCGCCCGCCCTCAACGCCGGGCTGCTCACCGCCGAGGAGGTGTGCTGGGCCGCCGAGCGCGCCTACCGCGACGGTGTGGCGCCGCTCCACTGCGTCGAGGGCTTCATCCGGCAGATCCTCGGCTGGCGGGAATACGTGCGCGGGCTCTACTGGGCGCGGATGCCCGGGTACCGGGACAGCAACGCCCTCGGCGCGGGCCGCGACCTGCCGTGGTTCTACTGGTCAGGCGAGACGGCGCTGAACTGCGTCGCGCAGGTCGTCGGCGAGACGCGCGCCCACGCCTACGCCCACCATATCCAGCGCCTCATGGTGACCGGCAACTTCGCCCTCATCGCCGGCCTCGATCCGGCGCAGGTGGAGGAATGGTACCTGATCGTGTTCGCGGACGCCTACGAATGGGTCGAGCTGCCCAACGTCCACGGTATGGTGCTGTGGGCCGACGGCGGCGTGATGGGCTCCAAGCCCTACGCGGCCTCGGGCGCCTACATCGACCGGATGTCCGACTACTGCGCGTCGTGCGCGTACGACGTGAAGGTCAAAGCCGGGCCTGAGGCCTGTCCGTTCAATTATCTCTACTGGAACTTCCTCATCGAGAACGAGGAACGGCTGGCGGGCAATCAGCGCATGGCCATGCCGTACCGCACGCTCCGCGGCCTGAGCGACAGGCGCCGCGCCGAGATCCGCCGCGACGCAGCCGCATTCCTCGACTCACTTCAGGCCCGCCCCGGACCCGATCAGAGCGGCGACCAGACCGACAGGGTCAGGTAGGGGCAGGCCCGGCCCCGGCCCCTCTCGGACTGGAGGCCCGCCGACGCCCGGAAGTTGTACCGGCCGAGAGCGAAGTCGGTGCCGTGCAGGCCGAGGCTCCACTTCGCGTAGCCGCTCCCGTCCGCGTAGAGCGCGGCCTCGGGTCCCAGATAGGTCTCCCACAGCCGGTAGCCCCAAGCGAGGCGCGCCCACAGGCTGTCGCGGGCCGATCCCGCGACGGCACTCGCCTGCAGCAGCGTCGCCTCGGTCGGGCGTGCCCAGACCTCGCCGTGAAGTCGGAGGCCGTAGCGCGTCGGCAAGGCATCGAACTGCGGCCCCGCGATCAGCATCTCCCGCGCGGTCTCGGGCCCGGCGAAGGCCGCGACCGCGCCCCAGTCGAAGAACCACTGGTATCCGGCGAGGGCGGCGGCGGCGACGGTGTAGCGCGCGCGCGGGCCGTCCGGACCGCGCTCGGTGCGCCGTCCGCCGCCGACGCTCGCCAGCGCGGCGAACCCGTCCTGTTCGAGGGACGTGAGGCCGGCTTTCGCGCCGACGGTGAGGAATGTGTCGCTGCCCGCGTCGAGACTCCCGAACAGCAGCGTGTCGATCTCGCCGGCGCCGACCGGGCTCGTAGATCCGACCAGGCCCGAGAGCAGCGTCGCGAGGACGGGGCCGCAAAGAGCAAGCTTCGGGGCGGGGCGCTGGCTCGACACAGTCGATCCTCCGGCATCGAAGGATAGCGGTAAGATAAAATTAACTGTGTTGCACCTGGCGTCGCGTCGTTGTCCCCGGTTTTGTCCTGTCTGATCACGATCGACTGCCGGTCACCTTGAGCGATGCTGTCAGAGAACGCGCGAAGCGTCGCGCGATGCTTGCCGGATCCTCGCGGGCACGCGGCTGCTAGCCCGCCCGGCGGGCGCCATCGCGCTGTCGCGAATCTGCCGTGCTTGGCGTGCCAGATGATCTCGGCTAGAGCCCCCGCGGGAAAGCGAAGGTTGGCAGATCCTTGACCTCCGGTGCACGAACGTCGGACGTCCTCACCGTGCTGGCGAGCCAGGAGGGCGAGCGCCTCACCGTGGGCGACATCGTCGCGGTCCTGCGGGACCGTGCCTTCGCGCTGCTCGTGGTCCTGCTCGGGCTGCCGAACTGCCTGCCCATGCCGCCGCCGATCCCGCTGATCTGCGGCCTGCTCCTGCTCCTCGTGGCGATCCAGATCGCCGCCGGGATGTCGGCGCCGTGGCTGCCGCGGATGCTCCTCGGCCGGTCGATCGCCCTGGCGGATGTCCGGCGCGCCGTCACCCGCGCGGTGCCGATCCTGCGCCGCCTGGAGCGCTGGTCGCGCCCCCGCGTCAGCGTGTTCGAGACCGCGCTCGGCATGCGCGGCATGGGGATCGTGCTGCTCGCCCTGGCACTGGCGCTGATCGTGGCCGCGCCCATCGTCGGGCAGATCCCGCTGGGTCTCGCCGTCTGCCTGGTCGGGCTCGGTCTCGTCGAGCGCGACGGTCTCGTCGTGCTGGGCGGCCTCGTGATCGGGATGTTCGGCGTCGCCATCAACGCCGGCTTCGCCTACGCGGTGATCGCCGGGATCGTCGGCCTGCTGAACCTCTGAGGGCGCCTCAGAGGCGGTAGCGGATCTGGTCGGTCCAGAAGCGTTCCAGGCGGGTGAGAGCCTGGTTCAGGCGGTTGAAGTCCTCCTCCGAGATCCCGCCGATCGGCGTGATCGTCCGGGCATGCTTGTCGTACAGCCCCTGGATGATCTCGTGGACCTGGCGGCCCTTGTCGGTCAGGCTGATCCGGACGGAGCGCCGGTCGGTCTTCGAGCGGGCGTGGTGGAGGTAGCCGGCCTCGACCAGCTTCTTCACGTTGTACGAGACGTTCGAGCCCAGGTAGTAGCCCTTCGTCCGCAGCTCGCTCGCGGTCAGCTCCTTGTCGCCGATGTTGTACAGGAGCAGCGCCTGGACGCTGTTGACGTCCTCGCGGCCGCGGCGCTCGAACTCGTCCTTGATCACGTCGAGGAGCCGGCGATGCAGCCGCTCCACGAGGTGCAGCGCTTCGAGGTAGGAGCCCTTGGCGGAGGCGGCCTCCTCGGGAGCCTCGATCTGCGCGACTCGGGCGTTCTGGGTCTTCATCTCTGCCTCGCCATCCGATGATCCGGCACCCGTTCGATACGGCGCCGTTGATGATGGCTAAGCTAGGGCTCGGGAATGAAAGGCGATTTAAGCGACAGGATGAATTCGCGATTTACTCTTCGCGGTAAAGACAAACTGAATGAAGATAAGAACGGTTCGTTCACCGTGCTTCCTGCGCGGCCAGCCAGGACAGCAGGAAGTACAACGTCACGACACAGCCCCCGAATACGAGCAGCGGCACCGATAACGGCAAGAGTTGCGGTGTCAGGACCGCGAGCGTCATCGCCGAGGTGACGGCGAGCAACCAGATCACGCCGCCCCAGGCGCTCGTCAGCCACAATCCGATCGCCGCCGCCGCGTCGATCACCGCGAAGTAGACGATCGCGGACTGGCGGCCGAACGGCTCGGCCTCGAAGGGGCGGACGCCCGGCAGGACGTCGAGGATCGTCGCCCAGGCGAAGACGCTCTTAAGCAGCCAGACCAGGGCCGTGAGCCGCATGAACCAGATCAGCACCGTGTCCCACGTGCCGGGCGCCGGCCCTTGGGCGCGCTCGATGCGGTCGCTCGGGATGCCGCCCGGCCTCGGCGTCTTGCGCCGGATCGGAAGGTAGCCGGGCACTATCGAGGGCTCGCGGGCGTGAGGGGCCGGTTCATGCGGCGGTTCATGCGGGAAGGGCCGGGATCCTGATCGATCGGACGGGGGTCGCCGGGTTGAAGCGGTTCCGCCGCCCTGCGTCAACGGTCGGGTTTCGTTGCGCCAGTCCGGTGTGGTAGTCGGACGCCTCCGGCGCACGGGCGCCGCGCGATCCGCGGCGTGGTCCGCGCGAACGGTAGCGAAGCCGCATGTCAGACACCCTGCCAGAGCCGCGCCCTCTCGCCGTGGAGGCCGCCCGCGAGGGCGCCCGCGTGGAGGGTCTGAAGATCACCCAGCGTCCGCGCCGGAACCGGAAGGCCGACTGGTCGCGCCGCCTCGTCCGCGAGCACACCCTGACGGTCGACGACCTGATCTGGCCGATGTTCGTGATCGACGGCGAGGGGCGCCGCGAGCCGATCGCCTCGATGCCGGGCGTCGAGCGCCTCTCGGTGGACGAGATCGTCCGCGACGCGGAGCGCGCCGCGAAGCTCGGCATCCCGGCGGTGTCGTTCTTTCCCTACACGGAGGTGTCGCTGCGCGACCCGACCGGCTCGGAGGCGCTGAACGCCAACAACCTCGTCTGCCGGGCGGTCCGCGCCGTGAAGCGGGCCGTGCCCGAGATCGGGATCATGACCGACGTGGCCCTCGATCCTTACACGAGCCACGGTCACGACGGCCTGATGAAGGACGGCGCGATCCTCAATGACGAGACCGTGGCGGTCCTCGTCGAGCAGAGCCTGATCCAGGCCGAGGCCGGGACCGATATCATCGCCCCCTCCGACATGATGGACGGGCGCGTCGGCGCGATCCGCGCCGGCCTCGACAAGGCCGGCTTCCTCGACGTGCAGATCATGGCGTACGCGGCCAAGTATGCCAGCGCCTTCTACGGGCCGTTCCGCGACGCGATCGGCACCAAGGCGGCCCTCGTGGGCGACAAGCGCACCTACCAGATGGATCCGGGCAACTCGGCCGAAGCCCTGCGCGAGGTCCGGCTCGACCTCGACGAGGGCGCGGATTCCGTGATGGTGAAGCCGGGCCTGCCCTACCTCGACATCATCCGCCGGGTCCGGGACGAGTTCCAGGTTCCGACCTTCGCCTACCAGGTGTCGGGCGAGTACGCGATGATCGAGGCGGCGGCCCGCAACGGCTGGCTCGACGGCGACCGCGCGATGATCGAGGCGCTCCTCGCCTTCAAGCGGGCCGGGGCCGACGGTGTGCTCACCTACCACGCGCCGCGGGTCGCGGAGCGCCTGCGCAACCATCCGTGAAGCGCGGGCACCGCTGGCTCCTCGGGGCGGCGGTCGTGGTCGGCTTCTTCGGCGGCCTCGCCGCCTGTCAGGACACCCTGCGCCGGGATCGCGTCGCCACCTGCCGCCGGGCGCTCCCGGCGATCGCGCCGCGGGACGGCATCCGGCTCCTGCGCGCTGCGCCGGGGCCGTCGGCAAACTCGGTGCGGGTCGACTACGCCGACGGCAACCGGCAGCACTGGCTGACCTGCCGCTTCGATGCCGGCACGACCCTGGTCGCCCTCGCCACCGAGGCGAGCACCCTGTCCGGCCCGGCGCTCTACATGCTGAAGCGCTTCTACCTCGACACGCCCGACGCCGCGGCCGGTGACCCGGCCGGGCGCTGAGAAGCGGCCGCGCATCCGGCTCCTCTTGCGGGGCTCGCCGCCTGCACCCACCTTCACGTCCGCAGCCTCGCTTGCAGGACGCGACACCATGCAGAACCCTCAACCCGGATACGCGCAGCGCTTCGAAGCGCCCGGCTACGCCACCTCGCTGCCGATCCCGTTCGTGCGGGCGAGCCTCGGCGGCCGGACGGTCGCCTATCTCCTCGACATCGTGTTCATCTTCGGCTTCACGGCCCTGCTGACGCTGCTGATCACCGTCATCGGCGTGGTCACGTTCGGCCTCGGCTGGACCCTGTTCGCGGTCCTTCCGGCGAGCGGCATCATCTACAGCGCCATCACGGTGGGCGGGCCGAAACAGAGCACGATCGGCCAGCGGATGATGGGCCTGCGGACCGTCGCGCCCGAGAGCGGCGCTCGGGTCGACGTCGTCACGGCCGCCGTCCATGCGCTGCTGTTCTACGTGGCGATCTCGACCTTCCTGCTGTGGTGCGTCGACATCGCGTTCGGGCTGATGCGCGCCGACCGGCGCCTCGGGCACGACCTGCTCCTCGGTCTGGCCGTCGTCCACGCGCGCTGAGCGACGATTCCGGTGATGAAAATCCGACGGTGCGACCGGTCGGGCCATTGAGCCTCGGCCGGTCGCCTGTACACTGGCACGCCGGCGCCGTGAGGATGGACCCGGCGCAGGGTCTGTGAGAAGCGTGACCAGCCATCCGCGCGACACACCGCAATTCTACCTCACCGCCCCGTCGCCGTGCCCCTACCTGCCGGGGCAGGAGGAGCGGAAGGTCTTCACCCACCTGGTCGGACGGCGCGCCCGCGACCTGAACGAGATCCTGACGCAGGGCGGCTTCCGCCGCTCGCAGACCATCGCGTACCGGCCGGCCTGCGAGACGTGCCGGGCCTGCATCTCGGTCCGCGTCGTGGTCGACGAGTTCGAGCCGAGCGCCAGCCAGAGGCGCATCCTGGCGCGCGGCGCCGACTGGGTCGGCACGCCGGAACCGAACCGGCCGGCCTCGGAGCAGTACGCCCTGTTCCGCCGCTACCTCGACGCCCGGCACGGCGACGGCGGCATGGTCGACATGACCGTGCTCGATTACGCCATGATGGTCGAGGACAGCCACGTCGACACGCACTTGGTGTCGTATCGCCGGCACGGGCCGGATACGGCGATCACCGGCCGCGGCTCCGGCCCGCCGCTCGCCTTCTGCCTGACGGACGTGCTCTCCGACGGGCTGTCGATGGTCTACTCGTTCTACGACCCGGCGGAGGCCGCGCGCTCCCCTGGGACCTTCATGATCCTCGATCATATCCGCCGGGCCCGCAGGCTGGGCCTGCCGTATCTCTATCTCGGCTACTGGGTCGAGGGCTCGCGGAAGATGGACTACAAGTCCCGCTTCCGCCCGCAGGAGCGCCTGATGGGTCAGGGCTGGGTCCGGATCGACTGAGCCGCGGCCTGCCCGCGTCCACACCCGTTGCCGCCTTGACATGGCCGATGCGCATTGAGCGGCCGGGCCGGCGCATGCTACCGGCCTCGCACGCAATCCGGACCGTGCCGAGGCCCCCATGATCCCCCGCTACAGCCGCCCCGCGATGACGGCGATCTGGTCGCCCGAGAGCCGTTTCCGGATCTGGTTCGAGATCGAGGCCCACGCCACCACGGCGCTCGCCGAGATCGGCGTCGTTCCGAAGGAGGCGGCCGAGACGATCTGGAGCAAGGGCAAGGACGCGGCCTTCGACGTCGCTCGCATCGACGCGATCGAGGCGGTGACGAAGCACGACGTCATCGCCTTCCTGACCCACCTCGCCGAGATCGTCGGGCCCGAGGCGCGATTCGTCCACCAGGGCATGACCTCCTCGGACGTCCTCGACACCTGCCTCAACGTGCAGCTGGTACGCGCCGCCGACATCCTGATCGCCGACGTCGACTCGCTGCTCGCCGCCCTGAAGGCGCGGGCCTTCGAGCACAAGATGACCCCGACCATCGGCCGGTCGCACGGTATCCACGCCGAGCCGGTGACCTTCGGTCTGAAGCTCGCCCAGGCCTATGCCGAGTTCGAGCGCAACCGCCGCCGCCTCGTGGCCGCCCGCGAGGAGGTCGCCACCTGCGCGATCTCCGGCGCGGTCGGCACGTTCGCCAATATCGACCCGCGGGTGGAGCAGTACGTCGCCGAGAAGATGGGTCTGACCGGCGAGCCGGTCTCGACCCAGGTGATCCCGCGCGACCGGCACGCGATGTTCTTCGCGACCCTCGGCGTCGTCGCCTCGTCGCTGGAGCGCTTGGCGATCGAGATCCGCCACCTGCAGCGCACCGAGGTCCTGGAGGCGGAGGAGTTCTTCTCCGAGGGGCAGAAGGGTTCCTCGGCCATGCCGCACAAGCGCAACCCGGTGCTCACCGAGAACATCACGGGGCTCGCCCGGATGGTGCGCGGCTACGTCACGCCGGCCCTGGAGAACGTCGCCCTCTGGCACGAGCGCGACATCTCCCACTCGTCGGTGGAGCGGATGATCGGCCCCGACGCCACCGTCACCCTCGACTTCGCCCTGGCGCGGATGACCGGGGTGATGGAGAAGCTGCTGGTCTACCCGGCCAACATGCAGAAGAACCTCGACCGGCTCGGCGGCCTGATCCACTCGCAGCGCGTGCTGCTGGCGCTGACCCAGGCCGGGGTCTCCCGCGAGGATTCCTACCGGCTGGTCCAGCGCAACGCGATGCCGGTGTGGCGCGGCGAGGGCGATTTCCTGGCGCTGCTCAAAGCGGATCCGGAGGTCGCCGCGGCGCTCGCGCCCGAGCAGATCGAGGCGTGCTTCGATCTCGGCTACCACTTCAAGCACGTGGACACGATCTTCGGGCGGGTCTTCGGCGACCGCTGAGGGTCCCGCACGATTCCTGCTTTGGCCCGCGACCGCGGACCTGAGACCTCGGGCCCGCGACGAACACAGGACAGCTCCCCGTGACCGCTCCCCGCATCGTCTACCTCAACGGCCAGTTCCTCCCCTACGAGGAGGCGCGGGTGCCGATCATGGATCGCGGCTTCCTGTTCGCGGACGGCATCTACGAGGTCTCGGCGATCATCGACGGCAAGCTCGTCGACAACGCCGCGCACCTCGCGCGCCTCGACCGCTCGCTGGGCGAGATCGGCATCCGCAACCCGCACGACGCGGCGGGTTGGGAGCGCCTGCAGACCGAGCTCGTGGCCCGCAACGGCGTCGCCGAGGGGCTCGTCTACATGCAGGTCACCCGCGGCGTGGCCGAGCGCGACTTCGCCTTCCCGAAGGCCGGCACCGAGCCCACCGTGGTGATGTTCACCCAGGCCAAGACGGTGCTCGCCAACCCGCTCGCTGAGACCGGGGCCCGGGTGATCACCGTCGAAGACCTGCGCTGGAAGCGCCGGGACATCAAATCGGTGGCCCTGCTGGCGCAGGTCCTCGCCAAGCAGCAGGCGGCCGAGGCCGGCGTCGCCGAGGCCTGGATGATCGAGGACGGCGCGGTCACCGAGGGTTCCTCCTCCACCGCGTTCATCATCAGCCGCGACCGCGTGCTCGTGACCCGGCCGCTCTCCACGGCGCTGCTGCCGGGCATCACCCGCGCCTCGGTGCTGCGCCTCGCGCAGGAGGCCGACCTGCGGATCGAGGAGCGGCTGATCCCGGTGGACGAGGTCTACGCGGCGCAGGAGGCCTTCTACACCAGCGCCTCCGCCTTCGTGATGCCGGTCGTCGAGATCGACGGGCGCGCGATCGGCGAGGGGCGGCCGGGTGCGCTGACCCGGCGTCTGAGGGAGCTCTACATTGAGGCCGCCCGCCAGGGTTGAGGCCGTCGTATCTCGTCCACAGGCTGGGGCATCGGGCCCGACAGCCGGACAGGAACGGATCCCGTCTCCGACTGTTCCTCCCCGAATTCGTGTCTCGAACCGGGGAGGCCCTCATGCCGAAGAAGACCCTGCTCGTCGCCCTCGCGACGACCCTGGCGACGGCCGTCGCGGCGGTGCCCGTCCACGCCCAGACGACCGGACCGGCCCCGACGCCGCCCGAGCGCGTGCGCCCGAACGCGGACGCGCCGCCGCAGGACCAGTCGCTCAGCGACAAGCTCCAGAAGAACGACGGCGTGATCAAGCCGCCGGATTCCGGCACGACCGGCACGGTTGTGAAGCCGGATCAGTCGGGCTCCATGCCGGTGATCAAGCCCCACGAACTTCCCGGTCGGGACCCGGGCACCGAGGCCAAGTAGGCCGGTCGCGACGGGCCCCGGCTGGCCGCCATGCGGTCCGATCATGCGGCCCCTTGCTTGATTTCGCTGCCCGGATCGCGGAAACGGCTCACGACGTACGCCGCCTGCACCCGTGGGCGGCGCCGTCCCGGTTTCCGTCGCGGGTAAGCAGGCAGGCATGGCCAACGTCGTCGTTGTGGGCGCCCAGTGGGGCGACGAGGGCAAGGGCAAGATCGTCGACTGGCTCTCCGAGCAGGCCGACATCGTGGTCCGTTTCCAGGGCGGCCATAATGCCGGCCACACGCTCGTGATCGACGGCGTGACCTACAAGCTGGCGCTGCTGCCGTCGGGCGTGGTCCGCGGCGGCAAGCTCTCGGTCATCGGCAACGGCGTCGTGGTCGATCCCTGGCACCTGATCGATGAGATCGAGCGGATCAAGGCGCAGGGCGTGGACGTCTCGCCGTCCTCCCTGCGGATCGCCGACAACGCGACGCTGATCCTGCCGCTCCACCGCGAGCTGGACCATTTCCGCGAGACCGCCAATGCCGGGCTGAAGATCGGCACGACCAAGCGCGGCATCGGACCGGCCTACGAGGACAAGGTCGGCCGCCGCGCGATCCGCGTCGTCGACCTCGCCGACCCCGACGCGCTGCCCGCCAAGATCGAGCGCGTGCTGACCCACCACAACGCCCTCCGGCGCGGCCTCGGAATCGACGAGGTGAATGCCGAGGCGCTGCTGTCCGAGCTGAAGGCGATCGCGCCGAAGATCCTGCCGTTCGCCGACACCGTCTGGTCGCTGCTCGACGAGGAGCGCCGGGCCGGCAAGCGCATCCTGTTCGAGGGCGCGCAGGGCGCGCTGCTCGACGTCGATCACGGCACCTACCCGTTCGTGACCTCCTCCAACATCGTGGCCGCGCAGGCGGCGACGGGCTCGGGCCTCGGCCCGGGGGCGATCGGCTACGTCCTGGGCATCGCCAAGGCGTACACGACCCGCGTCGGCGAGGGGCCGTTCCCGACCGAGCTGTTCGACGAGATCGGCGAGACCATCGGCAGCCGCGGGCGGGAGTTCGGGGTCAATACCGGGCGCAAGCGCCGCTGCGGCTGGTTCGACGCCGTGCTGGTGCGCCAGACGGTCCGGACCTCCGGCATCCACGGCATCGCGCTGACCAAGCTCGATATCCTCGACGGGTTCGAGGAGATCCGCGTCTGCACCGGCTACATGCTGGACGGCCAGCCGGTCGACCATCTCCCGGCGAGCCAGGCCGCGCAGGCCCGGATCGAGCCGGTCTACGAAGTGATCCCGGGCTGGTCGGAGACGACCGCGGGCGCCCGGTCCTGGGCCGATCTGCCCGCGCAGGCGATCAAGTATGTCCGCCGGATCGAGGAGCTGATCGGGGCGCCGGTGGCTCTGCTGTCGACCTCCCCCGAGCGCGACGACACGATCCTCATGCACAACCCGTTCGAGGATTGACCCTCCGCGCGCTATCTCGTTGACGACGCGTGTTTTCGGCGGCCCTGCCTGTATCCAGTCCGCGCGGGCTTGATCTAGAACGGGCTGGCGGCCGGGCGGTCCGTATCGCGATCCGCCCGCCGCCTCGAAGGCAGCCGGCGCGCGGGCCCTGATCTCGCGCGCGGGACACGACAAACCGGCCGACGGCCGCGACCGGACCTGTCGGGCGGGCGCGGACCTCGGTCCCCGGCCTCCGACCGGCGTTGCCGGACGGCGGCCGAAGGGGCGGACCAGAGTATCATGGCCGATTACTACCCGCTTCTGGCCCGCGCGCTCGACGCGCTGCCGGACCGAACGCCCGCCCTCCGCAAGGCGGTCTACGACCGCGCGCGCAATGCCC